>NZ_CM165566.1:2010000-6801286 GCF_056781655.1 Mesorhizobium bavaricum
TAACTTACCCTGAATACATAGGGGTAAAGTGGCGAACGCGGGGAACTGAAACATCTAAGTACCCGTAGGAAAGGACATCAACCGAGACTCCGGAAGTAGCGGCGAGCGAACCCGGACCAGGCCAGTGGCGATGATGAGACAAGCGGAACCTTCTGGAAAGTAGGGCCATAGTGGGTGACAGCCCCGTACGCGTAATGCAAATCATCGTCCTCGAGTAAGGCGGGACACGTGAAATCCTGTCTGAAATTGGGGGGACCACCCTCCAAGCCTAAGTACTCGTGCATGACCGATAGCGAACTAGTACCGTGAGGGAAAGGTGAAAAGCACCCCGACAAGGGGAGTGAAAGAGTACCTGAAACCGATTGCCTACAAACAGTGGAAGCCCAAGGTTCGTCCTGGGTGACCACGTACCTTTTGTATAATGGGTCAGCGACTTAGTGTGACGAGCAAGCTTAAACCGCTAGGTGTAGGCGCAGCGAAAGCGAGTCTGAACAGGGCGTTCAGTTCGTCGCATTAGACCCGAAACCGAGTGATCTAGCCATGAGCAGGTTGAAGGTAAGGTAACACTTACTGGAGGACCGAACCCATAACTGTTGCAATAGTTCGGGATGACTTGTGGCTAGGGGTGAAAGGCCAATCAAACTCGGAAATAGCTGGTTCTCCGCGAAATCTATTTAGGTAGAGCGTCGACCGAATACCCCAGGGGGTAGAGCACTGGATGGGCTAGGGGTCCTCACCGGATTACCAAACCTAACCAAACTCCGAATACCTGGGAGTACTAGTCGGCAGACACACGGCGGGTGCTAACGTCCGTCGTGAAAAGGGAAACAACCCTGACCTACAGCTAAGGTCCCCAAGTTATGGCTAAGTGGGAAAGGATGTGAGGATCCCAAAACAACCAGGATGTTGGCTTAGAAGCAGCCATCATTTAAAGAAAGCGTAACAGCTCACTGGTCTAAATAAGGGTCTTTGCGCCGAAAATGTAACGGGGCTAAAGCCATACACCGAAGCTTAGGGTTCGTAGCAATACGAGCGGTAGCGGAGCGTTCTGTAAGCTGATGAAGCCATACCCGTGAGGGGTGGTGGAGGTATCAGAAGTGCGAATGCTGACATGAGTAACGTAAGGGGAGTGAGAGACTCCCCCGCCGAAAGACCAAGGGTTCCTGCTTAAAGCTAATCTGAGCAGGGTTAGCCGGCCCCTAAGACGAGGCGGAAACGCGTAGTCGATGGGAACCACGTTAATATTCGTGGGCTTGGAGGTAGTGACGGATCATTGAGGTAGTCCAATCTTATCGGATTGAACGGGCTGCTGCGTGGTTCCAGGAAATAGCTCCTCCTTATAAACCGTACCCGAAACCGACACTGGTGGTCTGGTAGAGTATACCAAGGCGCTTGAGAGAACTATGCTGAAGGAACTCGGCAAATTGCACGCGTAACTTCGGAAGAAGCGTGACCCTTTTCTACGCAAGTAGAGGAGGGTGGCACAGACCAGGGGGTAGCGACTGTTTATCAAAAACACAGGGCTCTGCGAAGTCGCAAGACGACGTATAGGGTCTGACGCCTGCCCGGTGCTGGAAGGTTAAGAGGAGGGGTGCAAGCTCTGAATCGAAGCCCCAGTAAACGGCGGCCGTAACTATAACGGTCCTAAGGTAGCGAAATTCCTTGTCGGGTAAGTTCCGACCTGCACGAATGGCGTAACGACTTCCCCGCTGTCTCCAGCATAGACTCAGTGAAATTGAATTCCCCGTGAAGATGCGGGGTTCCTGCGGTTAGACGGAAAGACCCCGTGCACCTTTACTATAGCTTTACATTGGCATTCGTAGTGGCATGTGTAGGATAGGTGGTAGGCTTTGAAACCTGGGCGCCAGCTCAGGTGGAGCCACCCTTGAAATACCACCCTTATTACTATGGATGTCTAACCGCGGCCCGTTATCCGGGTCCGGGACAATGTATGGTGGGTAGTTTGACTGGGGCGGTCGCCTCCTAAAGAGTAACGGAGGCGCGCGATGGTGGGCTCAGAACGGTCGGAAATCGTTCGCTGAGTGCAATGGCATAAGCCTGCCTGACTGCGAGACTGACAAGTCGAGCAGAGACGAAAGTCGGTCATAGTGATCCGGTGGTCCCGCGTGGAAGGGCCATCGCTCAACGAATAAAAGGTACGCCGGGGATAACAGGCTGATGACCCCCAAGAGTCCATATCGACGGGGTTGTTTGGCACCTCGATGTCGACTCATCGCATCCTGGGGCTGGAGCAGGTCCCAAGGGTATGGCTGTTCGCCATTTAAAGCGGTACGTGAGTTGGGTTCAGAACGTCGTGAGACAGTTCGGTCCCTATCTGCCGTGGGTGTAGGAATATTGAAAGGATCTGTCCCTAGTACGAGAGGACCGGGATGGACGGATCTCTGGTGGACCTGTTGTGGCGCCAGCCGCATAGCAGGGTAGCTATATCCGGACGGGATAACCGCTGAAGGCATCTAAGCGGGAAACCCACCTTAAAACGAGTATTCCCTGAGAACCGTGGAAGACGACCACGTTGATAGGCCGGGTGTGGAAGAGCGGCAACGCTTGAAGCTTACCGGTACTAATAGTTCGATCGGCTTGATCGTTCTCATTCCTTATGCCCATCTCGGCGCAATCCGAAGGATTGCCGCCAGAAGATGTGAAAGCACAACAAAGACCAGCGAACAGCTCCGAGAAAGCATGATAGGGTAACCCCTATTGGCTACTCGCGCAGAGCTCTTCGCTCAAAAAGCTTCTCGAACAACGTGCGTTTTGCCGACCTGGTGGTTATGGCGGAGCGGCTGCACCCGATCCCATTCCGAACTCGGCCGTGAAACGCTCCAGCGCTGATGGTACTTCGTCTCAAGACGCGGGAGAGTAGGTCGCTGCCAGGTCTGCTAAACGCACGTTGATCTCACATCCAGTATCGAAAACGATACCGGATGGAGAGGAAATCTTCTCCTTACGAACAGGCCCGCCAACGGGAACACGGGCCGCGAAAGCGGCCCTTTCATTTGGTGAGACTTCTACCTATCTGTAGGCCATCCTATTGTAGGCTTGGGCTTACATCCAAAGGTGACGCGGGGTGGAGCAGCCCGGTAGCTCGTCAGGCTCATAACCTGAAGGTCACAGGTTCAAATCCTGTCCCCGCAACCAAATCTGAAAACAGCCCGGCCAAGCCCGGGCTGTTTTTGTATCCGGGCCACCCTCGCCACCGATTCGATGGCCTCAAAGGCTGGCGGTTCATTAAGCGTAAGTCGTTACTAACGATCCTGCGCGACGGATAGACTCACGCCATTTGCGAGGCCGCGCGATCGCTTTTTCTCGGCAGCCGCGAGCAATTCGACGAAGGCGCGCACTTTGGCGGGCCGGAACCGGGCCGGCGGAAAGACGGCATGGATGCCGCCGGTGGGCAAGCTCCAGTCGGCAAACACCGGCACCAGCCGTCCCTCGGCGATATCGCCGCTGACGCTGTAATCGGGAAATACGCCCAGTCCGATGCCGGCGAGCACGCAGGCGTGGGCAGCCGGGCTCTTGTCGCACATGATGATCGGATTGAGTTCGGTCAGCACTGTTTCACCCTCCCTGGTAAACAGCCATTGGCCAATGCCGCGCAGCTGGGCGTTGCCGACCCAGGCCAGCGATCTTGCCTGGCGCGGGCTGACGTCGGGCAGCAGGCTTGCCGCGAAGGCGGGGCTCGCCACCACGATCTGCCGTATCGTACCCAGGCGGCGCGCCTGGTTGGACGAATCGGCGAGCCAGCCGACACGGATGCCGAGATCGATCTGCTCGTCCACCAGATTGCTCACCGCGTCGTCGAAGATCGCCTCGACGCGCATATGCGGATAGGCCTTCAGATAGGCGGCCATGACCGGGGCCACGATCTTGGTGCCATAGTCGAGCGGCGCGGTCAGCCGCAGCGTTCCGCTCGGCTCCACCGCTCCGTGCGAGATTTCGCCATAGGCCGCCTCCGCTTCCCGCAGGATGATCATCGCGCGGTCATAGAAGAGGCGGCCCTCTTCGGTCGGTGTGACACGCCGCGTCGTGCGCTGCAGCAGCGTTGCGCCGAGTTCCTCCTCGAGCTTGCCGATCTGGTGGCTGACCACAGCCTTGGCGACACCAAGCCGGTCAGCCGCCGCGGTGAACGAGCCGGTTTCCATCACGGTGGTGAAGTAAGCGAGCCGATTGAGGTTCAGAAGTTCGGCCAAGGCGACAGCCTTTGTCTGATTGGATCAGACAGTTTGTATTATTGGGCGCTGTTTATCGCAAGTCCACCGTCTGTCATGGATGCGCCAACACATTCGACCGGTCGGCGGCCGGTCTTTCCGCACCAGGATGGCAGCGATCATGAGCAATTCAGAAGTGACCTATCTTTTCGATCCGCTCTGCGGCTGGTGCTATGGCGCGACCCCGATGCTGGACAGGTTGTCGGGCAGCGGTCTGCGTGTCGAGCTGTTGCCGACCGGCCTGTTCTCGGATGCCGGCGCGCGTCCGATGGATGAAGGTTTTGCCGCCCACGCCTGGGCGAACGACCAACGCATCGAGCGGCTCACCGGACAGAAGTTCACGCAGGCCTATCAGCACAATGTCCTCAATGTCCGCGGCACCTTGCTGGACTCCCATGCCGCCGCTCTCGGCATCAGTGCTGCCGGCCTGGAAGATCCCAGCCGCAGGCTGACCGCGCTGAAGGCGATCCAGCGGGCGCGCTATGTTGACGGCCGTGACGTGGTGACCATCGACGGCGTTGCCGACGTGCTCGCCGCCGCCGGCATGGCTGATGCCGGCACCATGCTGAAGGCGCCGACGGAAGGGCTGATGACGGCCCATCGCGAGCTGGTCGGCCGCGGCCGTGCGCTGTTCCAGAGCCTGCATGCCGATGGCGTGCCTTCGCTGGCGGTCGTCCGCAACGATACGCTCCGGCTTATCGGTTCGAACGCGCTGTTCGGCAGTTTCGACAATCTCGTCGCCCACATCGCCGCGGCGTGATCCCATCCATCAACAACCTCCAACCAGGAAATGGAAAAAGACATGGCAAAAGTCGCTCTCATCGGCGCATCAGGCGCCGCCGGCTCGCGCATCCTCAGGGAACTCTCCGATCGTGGCCACACGGTCACCGGTATCGCCCGCAATCTGGAGAAGATCGCTGCGCTGCCGGGTGTGACGGCCAGGAAGGGCGATGTCTTCGACAAGGACGGTCTCGCCGACCTGGTCCGCGGCCATGATGTGGTGATCAGCGCAGTGCATTTTCTGGACAGCGATGCCGACACGCTGATCGCCGCGGTGCGCGCCTCAGGCGTGAAGCGCTATCTCGTCGTCGGTGGCGCCGGCAGTCTTGAAGTCGCACCCGGCAAGCGGCTGGTCGACACGCCGGAATTCCCGGCGGTCTACAAGGCCGAAGCGCAAAAGGGTGCCGACTTCCTGGACAGGTTGAAGACGGTCGGCGATCTCGACTGGACCTTCCTGTCGCCATCTGCGGTGTTCAGCCCCGGCGAGCGCACCGGCACATTCCGCCTCGGCAAGGACACGCTTCTCGCCTCGGACAAGGGCAGCAGCATTTCCTTCGAGGACTACGCCATCGTCATGGTCGACGAGATCGAGAAGCCGGCGCATGTCAGGCAGCGCTTCACCGTCGGCTATTGATCGAACGTGTCGGACGGCCGAGGCTCAACCGAGCCCGGCCGATGCCAGGCGCATCAAGGCTTCACGGACGCCGACACGTCGATACGACTCACTGACGAGACCGTCCTTTCTCAGCGCTTCGCGGCGGCGTTCGACGAAGGTGCGTTCGTCGCTGGTCAGGTCGTGCTCTCGCTCGCGCAGCCATTCCTGGTAGGACGAATCAACCTCCTTGACCGGTTTGGCCGCTGTCGAAACCGAAGCCGGCCGGCTGTCGGTGTAGCGAGGTCGCAAGGCGCTGTTGGGATTGAATTCGGTTCGTCGGTCATTGCCAGCGATGATGAGATCCGGGGCCTCCACACGGCCGGACGGGCTATAGACGAATGCCGAAGCGATGCGGTCGAGCGCCGCGTCGACTTCCTTCGGCCGATGCATGACCTCGCGCGGCTGGCGATCGGGAACGGCAAGCCTTGTGATGCCGCGATCGTTGATGGCATCGAGAACCTCGCGGTGATCGCGCGAGGTGATGACCTCCCGCCGGGCCGGCCAGAAATCATAGGGAGCGTGGGCGCCGTAGCCCTTGCCGATGTGGAAGGCATAGATTTCCGGGTAGACCGCCAGTTCAGTGCGGCGGCTCGGCTTGACGTCATAGAACGAGGTGATCGCGATCTGCAGCAGATGGGTCGCGCCGATACCGCCAAGCGCGTCGTCGATCACCAGGCCGAACCGGTCATGCGAGTTCCAGTTCGGCAAAGCCTCGGCGATCGAAGCCGGCCTGCCGTCGATCTCGACATCGAACATCTCAGCTTTCAGCAATGTCACGACATGCATTGTTGTCTCCCCTCAATCAGGCGCCGCCGGCCGATTCGTGCACTCGATCAGAGCAAGGAAGGGCCTGACTGTCATCCTTGCCCGGCTTCTCTCCCAACAGCGGCGGCGTCGCTGATGCCCATCAACTGGGGTGAGGCGCGTTCGGCCTCGTCTGCTTCCTGGCCGCTGGTCCTGTTTGTCAGAGCGATGTGGCAGCAGCCGGAGCCGTGGCCCGGTGTCCAGGTGACGTTGTCGAAACGCACGCCGGTCGCTTCGAACAGGGCGCGGTCGAAGGCGCCGGCAATGCGGCAGAGCGTGGCCAGCTTTTCGCCGCCGACACCGGCTTCGACCCAAGCGTCCTTCAGCGGACAGCGCTTCACCTTGAAGGCGATACGGTCATCACTGCGTTCGACTTCGGTCGGATACATGCGGCCGCTGTCCGGACTGACTGCCAGGAAGGCCTCGCCGATCGCGCGTGCGTCATTGGCGCCGAAGTTGGCGAAGGCGACTGCTGCCACTTCCTTGCCGCGCTGCTCGATGGCACGGATCATGATCGCCTCCCGCCCGGTCGGCGCCCAACGCTCCGGTCAGTTCGTCGAGGAACAGACGGTAGAGATCGGCACGGTTGCGAAAGGCGGAATCGAGTTCGCGCGACAGTTTTTCTGCTCTGGCTTCGGGGTCGGTCATTGATGCGCCCTGGCTTGTTGCTTGACCATGATCTTGTCCGAAAAACCGGGTTCCACGTTCGCTAACGCGGCCCTTCGGTTCGGGATCATGGTCTGTTCCGGTTCAATCTCGGTGTTGCCGCTACCAGTGCCTTGCCCATGGCCGATTGAGGCGCGTCGACGACGGCGCGGGCATCACCGCTTTCGGCAACCTGGCCGGCATCGAGAAGGACGACACGGTGTGCAATCGCCCGGACCACGCCGAGATCATGTGAAATGAAGAGATAGGCGATCCCTTCCTGGCGTTGCAGGTCAAGCAACAGTTCAAGGATCTGCCCGCGCACCGAGACATCGAGCGCCGACACCGCCTCGTCGAGCACAATCAGCGACGGTTTTGTCGCGATGGCGCGAGCGATGGCGACGCGCTGGCGCTGGCCGCCGGAGATTTCATGAATGGCGCGCGGGGCGAGATCGGCCGTCAGCCCGACGCGCTCCAGCAAGGCGGCGATCCGGCGCGGGCGCTCGGGGCGGGAGGCGATGCCATGGATGCGCAAGGGGTCGTCGAGCACACGCGCCACCGTAGCGCGCGGATTGAAGGCGGCAAGCGGGTCCTGGAACACCATCTGCAGGCGTGCGCGGCGCGTACGCAGGGCGGCACCACTCAAAGCCAGGAAATCATTGCCTTCGAATTCGATGTGCCCAGCGTCCGGCTCGATCAGCCGTAGCACCAGCCGCGCGATCGTCGACTTGCCGCTGCCGGAGGGACCGGCCAGCGCCAACGTCTCGCCGGGGTCGATGTGAAAGGAGACATCGTCGACGGCGGCGATGGTCTTGCCGCCGCGACGGTAGCGTTTGGTGAGGTTGGAAACGGTGAGCAAGCTCATGCGTTGAGCCTGGGTCGGCTGAGCAGCGGCGCGGCGTCGAGGCCGATATGGGCGTCGAGCAGCGCGCGCGTATAGGCCTGGGCTGGCGCGCCGACAATCTGGGCCGTCTTGCCAAGCTCGACCAACTTGCCGTGCCGGAACACGGCGATGCGCTCGGCAAGCGCGGCCGCCAGCGCGATGTCGTGGCTGATGAACAGCAGCGCCATACCGTCCTCGGCCACCAACCGACGGATCAAGGCGACGATATCGGCCTGCACGATGGTGTCGAGCGCGCTGGTGGCCTCGTCGGCGATCAGCAATTTCGGACCGGCCGCAATCGCGGCGGCGATCGCCACGCGCTGCTTCTGGCCGCCGGAGAGTTGATGCGGGAAAGCCCGCAGTGCCGAGTCTGGGTCTGGCAGGCGAACGCGTTCGAGCAGGGTTTTCGCCTTCGCATACGCCTGCGGCCAAGTGAGGCCGAGATGGGTGTATGCCACTTCGGCGATCTGTTTGCCGACCGCCATCACCGGATCGAGGCTGGCGGACGGATCCTGGAAGACGAAGCCGATGTCACGGCCGCCTAGTGGCTTGTAGTCTCCAGCAATGGTGGATGGTTGGCGATCCCTCGCGCGCAACGAGGGCAAAAACCAATCGATGCGGCCTTCAACCCTGGACGATGCCGGCAACAGCCCGGCAGTCGCCAATGCCAGCGTGCTCTTGCCAGAACCGCTTTCGCCGATGATAGCCAGGCGTTCGCCGGCGACGATGTCTAGGCTGACATGTTTCAGCGCCGCCACCTCACTGCCATTGCGGCGGTAGGTCACCGTCAGGTCGCGGATCGAAGCCAGGGCGGTCACGACAGGCCTCTTCTTACGGCTGTCGTTTCGGCGATGCCTTCGCCGGCGAGATAGACACCGAGCACGGTCAGCACCAGTGCAATGCCCGGGACGATCGACAGGAAGGGTGCGGTGCGCAGCACGGCGCGGCCTTCGGCGATCATACCGCCCCAGGTCACCCGGTTCGGGTCTCCGAGGCCGAGGAAGGACAAGGCCGCTTCGGTGAGGATCGCGGCGGCGACGATGACCGATGACATCGCCAGCACCGGCGGCAAGGCGTTGGGTAGCACTTCGCGAAAGGCAATCGCCAGCGGATGCATGCCGATGACCCTGGCCCCGGCAACATAATCGCGTTCGCGGATGGAGAGAACTTCGGCGCGCGCCACACGTGCAGGGCCGGTCCAGGTGCCGAGCGCGATGGCAATGACGACGATGCCAAGCGACGGCCCGACGACGCTGACGAAGGCCAGCGCCAGCAGGAAGCTCGGTACGGTTTGGAAGGCGTCGGTGATGCGCATCAGCACCTCGTCGATGAGGCCGCCTGCAAAGCCGGCGAGCGTGCCGACCACCGCGCCGATGGCGAGCGCCGCCGCCGCTGCCGCCAGTCCGACGGCCAGCGATGTGCGGGCGCCGTGGAAAAGCTCGGCCAGCACGTTGCGGCCGAGCCGGTCGGTGCCGAGCGGCAGCGACCAGTCCTGAAATGGCGGCAGCAGCGCTGGCCCGGCAATGGCTTGCGGGTCGCCGGGAAACAGCAGCGGCGCCGACAGCGCCATGGCAAACAGCGCCGCCAGGAGAATGGCGCCGGCAACTGCCTCGGGGGTGCGCAGGAAACGTCTGACGGGGCTCATGCGCCCGCCTCGCTGGCACCGACGCGCGGATCCAGAAAGGCATAGGCGATGTCGACGAGCAGGTTGATGACGATCACCAGCACGGCGCTGACGAGGATGATGCCGAGCAGCAATGGAGTATCCCGCGCGGCCACCGCCTCCTGCGCCAGCCGGCCGAGACCTGGAACCGAAAAGACGCTCTCGATGACGACGCTGCCGCCGAGCATCTGCGCCGACTGCAGCCCGAGCATGGTGACCAGAGGCAGCAGCGCGTTGCGGGCGACATGGGCGAGCACGATGCGACGGCGCGACAGCCCCTTGGCGCGGGCGGCAAGGACAAAATCCAGCCGCCAGACCTCGGCCATGCCGGCGCGCATCATGCGCAGATAAAGCGCCAGATAGATGAAGCCGAGGGCAGAAACCGGCAGGACGAGGTGGATGGCGATGTCGGCGGCGCGATCGAAGCCGGTCTTGTTGGAGGCCAGGGTCTCGATGCCGCCAATCGGCAACCAGCGCAGGTCGACGGCAAAGAGGACGATCAGCACCAGGCCAAGCCAGAAACCCGGCACGGCATAGAGCGCCAGCGAGCCGATCGACAGGAAGCGGTCGCGGACGCTGCCGGGTCTGGCGCCGGCATAGATGCCGAGAGCCGAGCCCAGTCCGAAGGAGAGCGCGGTGGCGCTGACCATCAACAGCAGCGTGTTGGGCAGCCGCTCGAGGATCACGTCGCGGATCGGCCTGGAGAATGTCACCGACTGGCCGAGATCGAGATGCAGCAGCGCCCAGAGATAGTTGGCCAGCCGCGTCAGCTCCGACTGGTCGAGGCCCCAGCGATGGCGCAACAGCTCGATCATGCCGGCGTCGCCGCCGGTCGAGACGATGTAGGCGTCGACCGCATCGCCGGGTGCTGCTTCGAGCAGCAGGAAGGTGCCGATGACAACGATCAGCAGCACGAAGATGCTGCCGACGAGGCGACGACGGAGGAGGATGACGGCGCGGATCATGTGCGGGCGGCATCGCCGGGAAGGCCACGCTCCCGGCGTGGCGTTCTACGGCGCCCCTCGCTGTCCTGCCGGACATCTCCCCCACGACGGACGAGATTGGCAGCTTCGACACTTCGATCGCTCCCGCGGTGTTGGAGATTGGCGAAAGCCGCGATGACAGCCAATCTCCCCCCTCGTGGGGGAGATGTCCGGCAAGACAGAGGGAGGCGTGAAAGAACGCTCATGGCCGATGATGAGCATTCGCCCAAACGATGCGCAAGCATCCCGTGTGGATCTTGCTAACCCGCCAAATAAGTGTCCGCCCAGTTCGATACCGCCCAGCGCGGATTGTTGGCGATGTTGCCGACAGTGTCGCGGGCGACGCTGATGAAGCTCCATTCGGCGACGTTGATCAGCGGCAGGTCGGCGGCCACCTGTTTCTGGAATTCCTTGTAGAGGTCGGTGCGGGCAGCGGTGTCGAGTGTCTCGGAGGCTTTGGCGATCAGCGCGTCGAGCGCGTCGTTCTTGTAGCCGCCCTGGTTGGAGAACGGTACGCCGTCGGGAATGCCGCTCTGCACCAGGATGGTGGTGGAGATCGCCGGGTCGCCGCGGAACACCGGCGGGCCGACGGCGAGGTCGAAGGCGTGATCGGTGTAGACCGCCTTGATGTGCGCGGCCGAGTCGTTGTTGACCAGTTGGGCGTCGATGCCGATGGCGGCGAGCGCCTGGCGCAGATAGTCGCCGAACTGCTTGGTCTCGTTGAAATAGGGCGCCGGCAACAGCTTCAGCGAGAAGCGGTTGCCGTCGGCGCCTCGTCTGTAGCCGGCCTCGTCGAGCAGTGCATTGGCCTTGGCGACGTCGAAGGCATAGGTCGGCACGTCGGCGGTGTAGAACTGCGGATCATTCTTCGGCACCGGACCGGTGGCGGTCGCGGCATAGCCGAGGAACACCGTCTTGACGACGAAATCCTTGTCGATGGCATGCGCGATCGCTTGGCGCACCTTGAGGTCCGCAAGCTCCTTGCGGCGATGGTTGATCTCGACGACGAGTTGATATGTCAGCCCTTCATAGCCCTTGGAGATCACTTTCAGGCCCGGCACCTTGGAAATGCGGTCGAGGTCGGCCAGCGGCACGGCGGAGAAGGCGGCGAGCTGGATCTCCTCGGCTTCGAGCGCGCTCGCGGCCGATGTGCGGTCCGGCAGCACCTGGTAGATGATCTCGTCGAGATAGGGCTGGTCCTTGCCCCAGTAATCCGTGTTCTTCGTCAGCCGGTAATATTGGCCGGCCTTGTACTCGCCGAACTTGAACGGCCCGGTGCCGATGGGCGCGTTGTTGGCCGGATTGTCCTCGATCTTGCCCACCTCGTAGATGTGCTTCGGCACCACGCTGCTTAGCGCCGGTAGCGCGTTGCGGATCAGCTGGAATGGGGTCGGCTTGGCGAATTTGAACACGGCAGTGAGATCGTCGGGGGTGTCGACGGCGGCGAGATCCTTGAACACGGTGCGGCCGAGATTCTGCAACGGCTTCCAGATCTGCAGCGCCGAGAAGGCGACATCGGCCGAGGTGAACGGCTTGCCATCATGCCATTTGGCGCCGTCGCGCAGTTTGAACGTCACGGAGAGCCCGTCGGCAGCGCCTTCCCAGCTCAAAGCCAATCGTGGCGCAAGCCCGTCCTTGCCGTCGAAGGAGGCTTCGGCCAGCGTTTCGACGATCTTGCTGGAGATGAAGAAGACGCCATTGGAGGCGACAATCGCCGGGTTGAGGTTGCGCGGCTCGGAATCGGCAGCCAGCACCAGGCGCCCGCCCTTCTTCGGTGTCTGCGCCCAGCCGAATGTCGGCATGGCAGTGGAAGCGAGCAGCATTGCCGAGCCGGCAAGCATCGTGCGTCTGGAAATCGTGAAACCTGACATGATCGAACTCCGTCCTCTCCGCGGCCCGGCCGGGTGCGCCAGTACCCTCGAACGCTGGCGAGCCGCCAACATCCTCGCAGACGATTATGAGCTTTGCAGAGGGTTTCGCCAGAGACGGAATTGGCGCATCCTTGCTTGGCTTTGAAATTTTCGTCCGCTGGACCAGTTTGGAGGAAGCGGTTCAGTTTGATCGATCTGGTAGGACCAGATTGATGAGTATGTGGCGGATGACGACTTGGTGACTGTCGAGTGGTGCTATTTCGCCTGTTTCTGGCTAGACCAGAGTGGGCAAAATGGTGCAGATTTGATCGCCGCCAACGGATCAGAGCCTGGCCCGACAGCGATCAGGCAGACCGGCCAGGCAATTCAGGGAGAGAGAGATGAACATTGCTCCGGGCAAGAATGCCGTCAGCAATATCCCGTTCGACCAGGCAAGGGTCGACCGGCTGATGGAGGAGGCCGGCATCGATGTGCTGCTCGCGACCTCCAAGCACAACACGCAGTATTTGCTGGGCGGCTACAAATTCATCTTCTTCGCCGCCATGGATGCGATCGGCCACAGCCGCTATCTGCCTGTGGTCATCTATGAGAAGGGCGGACCGGACCACGCCGCCTATATCTGCAACCGGATGGAAGGCGGCGAGCATCAGAACAACCCGTTCTGGACACCGACGCTGCACGCCGCCTGCTGGGGCACGCTCGACGCGGCCAACCTCGCGGTCGAACATCTGCAGACAATCGGCAAGGCCGGCGCCCGCATCGGCATCGAGCCCGGCTTCCTGCCGTCGGACGCCTACACGCTGATCCGCAAGGCGCTGCCGGATGCCAAGCTCATCGATGCGACTGCCATGCTGGAGAGCATGCGCGCCATCAAGACCGATGCCGAACTGGAGAAGCTGCGCACCGCCTCCGAACTGATCACCGATTCCATGCTGGCAACCATTGCCTGGGCAGGCGAAGGAACGACCAAGACCGAGATGATCGAGCAGCTTCGGCGCGAGGAAACCAATCGAGGCGCGCATTTCGAATATTGCCTGCTGACGCTGGGCTCCAGCCACAACCGCGCCGCCTCACTGCAAGCGTGGAAGAAGGGCGAGGTGCTGTCGATCGATTCCGGTGGCAATTATCATGGCTATATTGGCGACCTGTGCCGGATGGGCATTCTTGGCGAGCCGGATGCCGAACTCGAAGACCTGCTGGCCGAGGTCGAGACGGTGCAGCAGGCGGCGTTTTCCAAGGTCAAGGCAGGCACGCTGGGCGGCGACATGATTTCCCACGCCGAGGGTGTACTGAAGGCCTCGAAGGTGGCGGCCTATACGGATTTCTTCGCCCACGGCATGGGCCTGATCACGCATGAGGCGCCGTTCCTGATGACCAACCATCCGGTCACCTATGAAGGCACTTATGCGGCCAAGCCGCTGGAAAAGAACATGGTGCTGTCGGTGGAGACGACCATGCTTCACCCGACACGGGGGTTTATCAAACTGGAGGACACTCTGGCGGTCACCGACGCGGGTTATGTGATGTTCGGCGATCGGGGCAGGGGGTGGAACCGGGGTGGGGCGTCATAAGTGATGGCAGGCGCTGCCCCGGAAATGCTATTTGTCGCCCGGCGGCAGCAGCCTGAAATCCGGCAGTTCGCGCAGCACCAGTTCCGGCCCGGCCGGCGAATAGACGACGAAAAGCTGCATTGGCCCATCACCGGTGTTGAGCGTCGAATGAAAACGGCTTTCCGGCACATAGATGGTGCAGCCGGGGCCGACCTTCTCGACCACTGGATTGCCCTTCTCGTCCTCGACCATCTGCTCGCCGTTGCCCGAGATGACGAAGATGATTTCCTCGGCACCGGGATGATTGTGGCGCGTATGGCCCTTGCCTGAGGGCAGGTCGACGACGCCGCCGGAAAAGCGCGTCGCACCGTTCACTTCGGGCGCCACGGTCAGCGCCAGCCTGCCCCAGTCGAAACCGAAGGCGCTGACGTCCTTCGGGTAGACAAACACCTTGCTCTTGTCGGTCATCTTTCATCCCTTCTTTTTCTTCGGCGTGGTCTTCTCGCCACCAAGTGTCACTGCCTTGAAATCCGCCGTCTGCCGGGCGATCGCCGCCTCGGCCGGCAGTCGCTCCATCGAGCTGGCGCCATAGAAACCGTGCAGACCCTTGCAGCGGTCAAGGATATAGCGGGCGTCGTCCGGCATCGAGATCGGCCCGCCATGGCAAAGCAGGATGACATCCTTGCGCACCGAACGCGCCGCATCGGCGATGGCGTCGATCTCCAGCACGCAGTCGTCGAGCGACTTGGCCGAGGTGGCGCCGATCGAGCCGCCGGTCGTCACCCCCATATGGGCGACGACGATGTCGGCGCCGGCTTTTGTCATGGCGCGGGCCTCATCGGTGTTGAACACATAGGGCGTGGTCAAAAGGTCGAGCTTGTGCGCCTCGGCGATCATGTCGACCTCGAGCCCGAAGCCCATGCCGGTCTCCTCGAAACTGCGCCGCATGTTGCCGTCGAACAGTCCGATGGTGGGAAAGTTCTGCACGCCGGAAAAACCCATCGTCTTCAGCTCGGCCAGAAGCAGCGGCATGATGACGAACGGGTCGGTGCCGTTGACGCCGGCCAGCACCGGCGTCTTCTTGACCACAGGCAGCACCTCGTAGGCCATCTCCTTGACGATCTCGTTGGCATTGCCATAGGCGAGCAGTCCGGCGGCCGAGCCACGCCCGGCCATGCGATAGCGGCCGGAATTGTAGATGATGATGAGGTCGATGCCGCCGGCTTCCTCGGCCTTGGCCGACAGGCCAGTGCCGGCGCCGCCGCCGACGATCGGCACGCCCTTGTCGATCATTCCCCTGAATTTCTTCAGTATCTCCTTGCGCGGTATGGCGGGCATGTTCTTGGACCTCACTGTCTGGCGATGTCGAGAAAAGCCGCAACCGCGGCCTTGGCGAATTCGGTGTCGTTGATGTGGAGCGGCAGGCGCGTCACGCGGCGCGTGTCATTCGGCTTGATTGTGCGCTCGATGGCTTCGAACAGAACGGCATCGGCCTCCGGGTCAAAAAAGGCACCACCTTCAATGTCGAGCGCCGAGACACCTTTTTCCGGGATGAGGACATGCACCGGTCCCTCGCAGAGAGCGAGCCTGGCGCCGATCCATTCGCCGATCGCACGGCATTCCTGCGCCGTGGTGCGCATCAGCGTGACGTTCGGATTGTGTTCGTAGAACAGCCGGCCGCGATAATGTTCCGGGATGGTCGAAGGCGCCCAGAAGTTGACCATGTCGAGGGCGCCGACCGAGCCGACATAGGGCAGCCTGGTGCGGGCGAATGCGCCGAAACGGTCCTCCGTCGCCGGCAGCACGCCGCCGAACAAGAGGTCGCAGACTTCCGTCGTGGTGATGTCGATGACGCCGGACAGCAGGCCGCTGTCGGCCAGCTTTTCCATGCTGCGGCCGCCGGTGCCGGTGGCGTGGAAGACCATGCAGTCATAGATCGAACGGAGCTGGTCGGCGATGGCGGTCACGCAAGGCGTGGTGACGCCGAACATGGTGAGGCCGATTGACGGCTTGCCGTCGGGCGGCGGTGCCGGCCTGGCTGCCATGCCTGATATCGCCTGGGCGGCATTGTGCAAGACGACACGGGACAGACGGTTGAGCCCGGCCATGTCGGTCACCGATGGCATCATGACGATGTCGGAGACATCGACATAGGGTGCTGTGTCACCGGAGGCGAGCGTCGAGACCATGATCTTGGGCAAGCCCAGCGGCAGCGCACGCATGGCCGATGTGATGATCGAAGTGCCACCGCCGCCACCAATGCCGATCATGGCGGCGATGTCGTTTCGCGATTGCGCAAAGCGGGTGAAGGCGACGCCCATGGCGGCGACCGCGGCGCCGCGGTCGTTGCCACCGAGCGCGGCGTCACGGCCGCCGGGGTGATGGCCGGCAATTTCCTCCGCGGTGATGTCCACGGCGATGGTTGCGTCGCGCGTTCCAACATCGACGCGGCAAACGGCGGCGCCCGCAGTGGCGATGGCATCGGCCAGGAAGGCGAGTTCCTCGCCCTTGGTGTCAGCGGTGCCCACCACATAGATGCGCTTCATTGCGTTCCCCAATCCAGGTGGGCGCAATGCTGCGCTCCACCGCTCATTGCCCGGCCGCTCGACGATGCGAAGGTCATTGCAAATTTTTGAGACGCGCGTATCGTATTGACATGAATGTCTCACGTCAACAATCCACGGCGAGCGACGACGCCGAGCGGGGAGGCGGCCCGGCGCTGGAGCGTGGGCCGCGCGCGCGCACGAAACGGCTGATGCTGGAGACAGCGACAAGGCTGATGCAGGCGGGCGTCACGCCGTCGGTCAGTGAGGTCGCTGAGGCGGCACAGGTTTCCCGTGCCACCGCCTATCGTTATTTCCCGAGCCAGGCCGCGCTGGTGCAGGCTGTCGTCGACGAGGGGCTCGGACCAATCCTCACCTGGCAGTCGACCTCCGTCGATGCAGAGCGCCGGGTCGTCGAATTGATCGGCACCGCCATGCCGCGCATCGAGGCCTTCGAGGCAACGTTCAAGGCGGCACTGAAACTGTCGCTCGATCAGTGGGCGCGGCGTCAGGCCGGCACGCTGGGCGGCGAGCCGGCCTTCACGCGCGGCCACCGCATCGACTTGCTGCAGGCGGCGATCGCGCCGCTCAAGGGCCGCTTGCGGCCGCGCGACCTCAAGCGGCTGGCCCAGGCGTTGTCGCTGATCTTTGGCGTCGAGGTGCTGATCGTGCTCAAGGATATATGGGGGCTGGACAGCCGCAGGACGATGTCGGTCGCGCAGTGGGCGGCCGGGGCGCTGGTGCGCGCGGCAGTCGCGGAATCGATCGGTGAAGGAGACAGCATAAGTCCGGCGGCGGTGGTGAAATAGCGCTCATCTGGTTCGACCAGATTTGCATGCCGACTACCGATATTAACCGCAGTGCGGGGTGCTGGACAACACCTGCACGTATCACTGAGTAGGAAAATCTTGGTAAAACAGGCAGATAAAGCCGAAATCCGATAGCAATGGCCAAGTCGAGCTGCCAAGATAGGGCTTGACGTACAGCCAGGATTGGTAATACCAGATTGGATCAGAAAAGCGGATCGAAAGTGAGGGCTGCGATCCATTTTCCGGCAGGGCGAGGAGGCCCGAAACCGGAAAAGTGCGATCACGGGAGGAACTACCAGGGCCGGCCCCGTTGCCGGCTCGCATGACAAGGTAGAATGCGCACAAGGGAGGAAATCATTATGCGCAAGTTTGTGACCAGCGTGCTTGCTGGTATCGGCTTAACGCTTGCCTGCGGAACGTCCGTCTACGCGCAGGAAAAGTCACTCACCATCTTCTGGGCGGAATGGGATCCGGCCAACTATCTGCAGGAACTCGGCAACGAGTACGAGAAGGAAACCGGCGTCAAGATCACTGTGGAGACCACGCCCTGGCCCGACTTCCAGACCAAGGCCTTCACCGAGTTCAATGCCCATGGCGATGCCTACGATATGGTCGTCGGCGACTCGCAATGGCTCGGTGCCGGTTCGACCGGTGGCCACTATGTCGACCTGACTGACTTCTTCAACAAGCACAAGGTCGGCGACGTGATGGCACCGGCGACGGTGAAGTACTACGCCGAATATCCGGGCGGCAGCAGCAAGTACTGGGCCATCCCGCTTGAAGGCGACGCCGTCGGCTGGTCCTATCGCAAGGACTGGTTCGAGGATCCAAAGGAAAAGGAAGCCTTCAAGGCCAAGTACGGTTACGATCTCGACGTGCCGAAGGATTTCAAGGCGCTGCGCGACATCGCCGAATTCTTCTACCGTCCGGACCAGAAAAAATACGGCATCGCCATCTACACAGACAATTCCTATGACGCGATGGCGATGGGCTTCGAGAACGCGCTGTTCTCCTACGGTGGCGAACTGGGTGATTATTCGACCTACAAGGTCGATGGCTTCATCAACTCCGACAAGGCGGTCGCGGCTCTCGACGCCTACAAGGAGCTGTACAAGTTCACGCCTCCAGGCTGGGCCAAGGCGTTCTTCGTCGAAGACAACCAGGCGATCACCGAGAACCTGGCCGCGATGAGCATGAACTACTTTGCGTTCTTCCCGTCGCTGATCAACGAAGCGTCGAACCCGAACGCCAAGAACACCGGCTTCTTCGCCAATCCTCCCGGCCCGAACGGAGACCAGTTCGCAGCGCTCGGTGGGCAAGGCATCTCGATCGTGTCCTACTCGCAGAAGCAGGACGAGTCGATCAAGT
The DNA here is from genome assembly GCF_056781655.1 of Mesorhizobium bavaricum. Lineage (NCBI taxonomy): Bacteria > Pseudomonadati > Pseudomonadota > Alphaproteobacteria > Hyphomicrobiales > Phyllobacteriaceae > Mesorhizobium > Mesorhizobium bavaricum. Next base: position 2,028,781 of record NZ_CM165566.1, read on the forward strand.
TCCTTGAATGGTTCATCAAGGACGAGACCCAGAAGAAGTGGGCAGCGCTTGGCGGCTACACCTGCAGTGCCGCCGTGCTCAAGTCGCCTGAATTCCAGAACGCAACGCCGTACAACAAGGCCTTCTACGAGACCATGTTCAAGGTGAAGGATTTCTGGGCGGTGCCGGAATATGCCGAACTGCTGCAGCAGCTCAACCAGCGCGTCTACCCCTACATGATCGGCGGCGAAGGCACCGCAAAGGAAACGCTTGACGCATTGGCGGCTGACTGGAACGCGACCTTCAAGAAGTACGGGCGCGGTCAGTAAAATTCATGCTTCACGGAGGGGGCGTTGGCGCCTCCTCCGTTTCTTTTTCTGCAAACGGGAGCAGGGTCTTGGCGACCACGATGATCACCACACTGGACAGGTCTTCAAGAGCGGCCGCGCGCGGCCTCAGCGACATTTCGATCCGCAACCTCTTCATCATCCCGACGGTCCTTTTCCTGATCGTCTTCAACATCTTTCCGCTGATCTATTCGCTCGGCTATTCCTTCACCGACTTTCGCGCGTCGACCAACGCGCCGGCGAATTTCGTCGGACTGCAGAACTATCGCGACCTGCTCAACGACCCCTATGTCTGGTCCAACTTCGCCATCACCGCGAAATACGTTATCATCTCGGTCGCCGGCCAGTTGCTGGTCGGCTTCGGCGTGGCGATGCTGCTCAACCGTGACATCCCGCTGAAGGGGTTGCTGACGACGCTGCTGCTTTTGCCGATGATGCTGTCGATGGCGGTCGTCGGCCTGTTCTGGAAGCTGCTCTACGATCCGTCTTTCGGCATCATCAACTATGCGCTCGGCCTCGGCACCTTCGAATGGCTGTCGGATCCGAAGATGGCGCTCTATGCCGTCGCGCTGACCGACATCTGGATGTGGTCGCCCTTCGTCATGCTGTTGTCGCTGGCCGGCCTCTCGGCGGTGCCGAAGCATCTCTATGAGGCGGCGGCGATCGACCGGGCCGGGCCGTTCTACACCTTCTTCCGCATCACGCTGCCGCTGGTCGCGCCGATCCTCATGATCGCGGTCATTTTCCGCACCATGGAGGCGTTCAAGACCTTCGACCTCGCCTACATCCTGACCAGCCAGCCGACGGCCGAACTGATCTCGATCCGGCTCTACAAGATGGCGTTCCAGGAATGGCAAACCGGGCGCTCCTGCGCACTCGCCTACATCGTCCTGATCATGGTGCTGGCGATCACCAACATCTACGTCAAATACCTCAACAAGGTGAAGGAGCGCTGAGATGGCTGCCGTGCGCACTTCTTCCGAAATCGGCTTCAACCGTGTCGCCATCGTCGCCGTCCTGTTGGTGACGATCATCTTCCTGGCGCCGATCTACTGGATTGCCTCGACGGCGTTCAAGCCGCGCAATCTCGCCACCACCATCCCGCCGACGATCGTCTTCCAGCCGGAAATATCGCCCTTCGTCAAGCTGTTCGCCAAGCGCTCGCAGATGCGCAACCCAGCGTCGCCGGAGGAGTATGCAGCCGCTCCGTGGTGGGAGCGCGTCGTCTTCGACGGCGGCGAAAAGATCGTGCGTGACGGCAAGGGCCAGGTGCAATGGTCGGGATATCCGAGCCGCTTCCTGAACTCGCTGATCGTGGCCATAACCTCGACAGTACTGGCGGTCGGCATGGGCACCTTCACCGCTTACGGCTTTTCGCGTTTCAAGGTGAAGGGAGAGGCGGATCTGCTGTTCTTCATCCTGTCGACGCGCATGCTGCCGCCGGTGGTCGTCGCCATCCCGATGTTCCTGATGTACCGGGCGGTCGGGCTCAACGATTCCCATGTCGGCCTAATCATCCTCTACACCGCCTTCAACCTGTCCTTCTCGGTGTGGCTGATGAAGGGTTTCATGGACGAGATCCCGAAAGAGTATGAAGAGGCAGCCCTCGTCGACGGCTACACGCGCATGGAGGCCTTCTTCAAGATCGTGCTGCCCGAGGCCGCAACCGGCATCGCCGCCACCGCCGTGTTCTGCTTCATCACGGCGTGGAACGAATATGCCTTCGCGCTGATCATGACCAGCCGCCGTGCCCAGACGGCACCGCCCTTCATCCCGAGCCAGGTCGGCTCCGGCCTGCCGGACTGGTCGGTGATCGCCGCGGGGACCTTCCTGTTCCTGCTGCCGGTCGCGATCTTCACCTTCCTGCTCCGCAATCATCTGCTGCGTGGCATGTCCTTCGGAGCGATCCGCAAATGAGCTTTCGCGCCATCAATCAGAAATATCTGGAGCCGGGCAGCCAGGTGCTGATGGTGCTCGGCATCGTCGCGCTCTGCCAGCCCTGGAACATGCTGCTGCACACATATGGCCTGACCATCATCCTGATCGGGCTGATCGGCTTCAACATCACCTCGAAGATCGCGCCAGAGGAGAAGACCGGCACCGGCCAGGTGCGAAATCCGGGAGCACAGCATTGACCCAGATCGAGCTTCGCGGCGTCCAGAAATTCTTCGGCGCCGTCCAGGTCATCAAGGACCTGAACCTGAAGATCAACGACAACGAGTTCATCGTTCTGCTCGGTCAGTCGGGTTGCGGCAAGACGACGACCTTGCGTGCCGTCGCCGGGCTGGAAACCATCGACGAGGGCGACATCCTCATCGACGGCAAACCCATCCAGCATTTGAAGGCCGCCGACCGCGACATCGCCATGGTCTTCCAGTCGTTCTCGCTCTATCCGCATATGAGCGTCTACGAGAACATCGCCTTTCCCCTGCGCGCCACGCGCAAGAGCAAGAGCGAGATCGACGGCGAGGTGCGCTCGGTCGCCAAGACGCTGCAGATATCAGACCTGCTCGACAAGAAACCGTCGGCACTTTCGGGCGGCGACATGCAGCGCGTGGCCATCGGCCGGGCGCTGGTGCGACGGCCGAAGGCGATGCTGATGGACGAGCCGATCGGCGCGCTCGACGCCAAGCTGCGCGAGGAGATGCGGGCAGAGATCAAGCGGCTGCACATCAAGCAGGGTTCGACCACCATCTATGTCACGCACGATCAGATCGAGGCGATGAGCCTCGCCGACCGCATCGTCATCATGCATGAAGGCGTGCTTCAGCAGGTGGGAACGCCGGACGAGGTCTATTCGCACCCGGCCAATCTGTTCGTGGCGCAATTCGTCGGCAGTCCGGTGATGAATGTCGCCGACGCGGCGGTCACCGAGACGGCGTCCGCGGTCTCGGTGACGGTCGGCGGGGCTGCCGCCGGTTTTGAATTCCCACGGGCGCTGCTGTCTAAGCTCAACGGCCATGCAGGTGGGCAGCTGGTGCTCGGCATCCGGCCGGAAGGCGTCCTCATCCGCCGCGATGCGGCGGATGGGTTCCTGCCGGTCGAGACGCAGATCGTCGAGCCACTCGGTTCCTTCGACATCGTCGACCTCAAGGTCGGCTCGAAAATGCTGCGCGCACGCACCAAGAGCGGCTTCGTCGCCGGTCCCGGCGAGAAGGTGTTTGCCAGGATCGATCCGGCCCAGGCGCATTTCTTCGACACGGCAAGCGGCAAGTCGCTGGGGGTGAGACTCTGATGGCCCATATCCAGCTGAAAAACATCTCGAAGACATTCGGCAATCATACTGCGTTGACCGGGCTCGATCTTGACATCGCCGATGGCGAGTTCTTCGTGCTGCTCGGCGAGACGGGCGCCGGCAAGACGACGACGCTGCGGCTGATTGCCGGTCTGGAGAAACCCAGCGAAGGCCAGGTTTTCATCGACGGAGTCGACGTTGCCGACTGGGGTGCGGCCGAGCGCGACGTGGCGCTGGTGCTGCAGCAATACTCGCTCTATCCGCGCTACACCGTGCGGGAGAATCTCGAATTCCCGCTGAAGCCGAAGATCCGCCGGCTGCCTGACGCCGAGATCAAGGACCGCGTGGACCGCGCCGCCCGCACGCTCAGGATTGAGCATCTGCTTGATCGCAAGACTGACAAGCTGTCAGGTGGCGAGATGCAGCGCGTTTCGATCGGCCGCGCCATTGTGCGCAAGCCGCGCGTGTTCCTGATGGACGAACCGCTGTCGGCACTCGATGCGAAATTGCGCGAGGCGCTACGCACCGAACTCAAGAACCTGCAGATGCAGCTTGGCGCCACCTTCCTGTTCGTCACCCACGACCAGATCGAGGCGATGTCGATGGGCGACAAGGTTGGCGTGCTCAACCACGGCCGCATCGTCCAGACCGGCACGCCGTACGAGATCTACAACAATCCGCGCGACACCTATGTGGCAAGCTTCGTCGGCTCGCCGCCGATGAACCTCATCGATGGCAAACTGGTGAATGGCCGCGCTGTGATGGCGCCGCTGAACTTCGAATTGCCTTTTTCAGGGGGAGCCAAGGCTTTTGGGGTGCTAAAGGCGGGCGCGGCGACCGATGGTCGCCCGCTCGTCTTCGGCATTCGTCCCGAGGACGTCTATCTGGAGAGCGGCGCGCCGGTCGAGGCGCGTGTCCACGATGTCGAGAACCATGGCGTCGAAAAGATCCTGACGCTGCGCGTCGGCGACGCCATGTTGCGCGCTACCGTGCCTGCGAGGACCGATGTCGCCATCGAGCAGCCGGTGCGCTTTGCCTGGAATCCCGACAAGGTGGTGCTGTTCGACAAGGGCAGCGGCGTCAATTTGCGCCACGCGTCATAGGCCGCAACCTCGTCTATTTAGGCAGGTAGGTCTCATAGGGCGTGTCGTTGATCAGCAGGATCACGCATTCTGTGTCGGAGAGGCAGGCGTCGTCATGCATCTCATTGGCCTTCTGGGTCCAGTAGGATCCGGGAGGCAGCTCGACCTTGGTCGCTTCACCACCATCCATCTGCCAGTGCGCCCACAGACCCTGGATCACCACCGCGCGATAGTCGGCGGTGTGCGCGTGAACAGGGGCACGCCAGTTGCCCGGGACTTTCAGCAAGGTTCCCGACGGGCCCTTGGCGCGCTCGCCCCAAAGCGCACCGAGGCGCTGCGGCTGGTCCGGTGCCTCGGCGACATAGGGAATCTTGTCGGTCGGCACGTAACTGTCTTCAAGGGCAAAGGCGTGCCCGGAGGCCACGAGCATGGCGGCGAGCGCCAGGACCTTCAGATGATTTGGCATCGGCTCTCCTCCTGCGTCGACTTGCCGCCGACCCTCAATTGCTGTGCAATGGCAAGCTATTGCATGCAGTCAGCGCGGCAATGACGCTGCGTCCGGAAGGCTTGGCAATTCATCCAAATCCGGCAGCCCAGGGCACCTTCGTTTCACGGAACGCACACGCAATTCCCAAGGGAAAGGGCTATGCGCTTTTCCCGGGAACCGTTTCACGCTTTTCCCGGAATTGCTCAGCCGGCCTGGCGGATATCAGCCTGTTCCTCGGCGCGAAGGTGGCTGGGCGCCGAGCCGATGACTCGCTTGAAGGCTCGGCTGAAGGCGGCATCCGATTCATAGCCGAGACGCGCGGCAACAACGGAGATCTTCATCCGGTCGCGGACCAGCCACTGCCGTGCCTGGTGCATTCTAACCTGGGTGACATATTTTGCCGGCGTTTCGCCAACGATGGTGGCGAACCGTTCGGCAAATCCTGACCGCGAGGCGCCCATCATCCTGGCCAGCGACTCGACCGTCCAGTCGTGGTTCGGCTCGAGATGGATGGCGGCCAGCACGCGCCCGATCTCGCGGTCCCTGACCGCCGCGATCCAGCCGGACGAGTCACCGCAGCCGCGTTCGACCCAGGAGCGGATGACGGTGGCGGCCAGCACGTCAGCCAGCCGCGCCAGGATGCCGCCGGAGCCGACGCGTTCCATCGTCACTTCGCGCGCCATCGAGTCCAGCAGATGCGGAATGCCCGGTTCGTAGGCCTCCAGCTCATGCGTGCGCATCACGTCCGGCATCATGCCGAGCAAGGGATGCAGGCCATCGAGGTTGAAGTACATGCTGGCGCAAAACAGCAGCGTTCCCGGCTGGCAGTCTTTGCCGCACATCTCTTCGTTCGACGTGCAGTAGACGTCCTTGCAGACCTCTTCGAGCTCGTAGCCGTGGATCGGCCAGGCCTGGGCGCCGGGCTCGCTGGCCAGCACATGGGCGGCACCGCGCGGCAGCAGCACCGCATCGCCCGCATTCAGTTCCACCCATTCGCCAGATGGCTGCTTCAGCCAGCAGCCTTTGCGGCCGATGAAATGAAACCGCGCCCCGGGTTGGGCGGGGAACTGGACACCCCAGGGCTCCTTCATTTCGCAGCGGCCGTATTCGACGCCATCAAGGCGCAGCCCGCGCAATATGTCGGTGAGCGGATCGCCCGTAATCGGGATTTTGGACGAATGGTCAAGCATAATGGGGTTTCTAGCATGGAAACTCCAAGTGGTCACTGCCTATGTTGCGTTGCAGGCAAATGCTGCGCTGCAAACAAAGTCGGAGACCGGCCACATAGTCAAGCCCCGATGGCAAGGCATGTAACGGGTGGAGCCCCGGTCGGTCATTCCCTATGTGGCGCTGCAAACAGATCGGAGACTGACCATGGCGGAACCCGCGACAGGCGTCATCGACGCCACTCTTCTGAACCCTGCAGGCTCCGATGAACGAACCGAGCCGGCATGGGGTGCCGTGGTCTCGCTTGCACTCGGTGTTTTTGGCCTCGTTACCGCCGAGTTCCTTCCTGCCAGCCTGCTGACGCCGATGGCTCGCGACCTCGGCGTCACCGAAGGCGTGGCCGGACAAGCGGTGACGGCGACCGCTATCGTCGGCGCCGTTGCCGCGCCCACCATGGCCATCATCACCAGGCGCATGGACCGCAGGCTGGTGATGTGGATGCTGACAATGTTCCTGATCCTCTCCAACCTTTTGGCCACGTTTGCCTCATCGCTTACCGTGCTTCTGCTTGCCCGCGTCGTGCTCGGCGTCGCGCTCGGCGGCTTCTGGGCGATGTCGGCGGCCATGGCGCTGAGGCTGGTGCCGATGCGGCTGATGCCGCGCGCCATGTCGATCATCCTTACCGGCGTTTCACTGGCGACCGTCTGCGCCGCACCGGTCGGCGCCTATGTCGGCGACATCTGGGGCTGGCGCACGGCTTTCATGATCGCCACCGTCGTCGGCGCCCTGGCGCTGCTGGTGCAGGTGGCCACCATCCCGAAATTGCCTCCGGTGGGTGTGGCAAGCTTCCGCACCTTGCTCGATGTGCTGGAGCGTCCCTCTATCAGGGTGGCGCTGCTGGTCGTGCTGCTCGTCGCTTCGGGCCACTTTGCCGGCTTCACCTATGTCCGCCCCTTCCTCGAGAAGGTCCCCGTGCTCGACATCGAGACGATTTCGCTGGTGCTGTTGGCCTATGGCGTAGGCGGCTTCTTCGGCAATGTCGCCGGCGGCATCCTGGCCGAACGCAACCTCAAGGCAGCCGTTGCGCTGGCTCCCTTGCTGATCGCGGCGGCGGCCGCCTCGATGCTGGTCTTCGGCGCCTCGCCCACGATCGCCGCCGCCGCAGTTGCGGTCTGGGGCTTTGCCTTCGGCGCCGTGCCGGTTGGGCTGCAGAGCTGGCTGGTGCGCGCCGCGCCCGATCAGGCCGAAAGCGCCGGCGGGCTGATGGTGTCGACGTTCCAGGTGGCGATCGCCCTTGGTGCCGTCTTCGGTGGCCTGCTGGTCGACCATGCTGGCGTGGCCAGCGCCTTCGCCTATTGCGGCACGGCGACATTGCTGGCGGCTATCGTGGTGTTCCTGCGCGGCCCGAAGCAGGCCGATTAGTCGTCGTACTCACCATCTCCCGATAGCTTCCTGACGCCAGGCCCGGCCCGAGAACCATCATGGTTTTCGAGCCGATGCCATGTGATGGCGGTGACAAACAAACCTTGCCAACGCAGCTGATACGGTGGGGTACCGACAGGCTCAGACCGAGCGCCCGTCGAACTCGAAGACCGGCAAGGTGGATGGGTCAAAATCCGCAACGCAATGCATGTTGATGTAGGCGCTACGCTTGCTGTCATCGCTGACATCCTCCGCGAAGGGGTGGATCCCGCAGGCTCGGCAAAAGCGGTGCGCGATGCCATGGTTGCCGAATGTGTAGGTGCCGAGATCATCGCCCCAGGCCAGAACCTGCAAGGTCTCGTGCGGGATGGCACACAGCAGGGCACCCTTGCGCGAGCAGATCGAGCAGTTGCATCGCACGGCGCCGGTCAGTTCGGCTTCGAACTCGAAGGCGACCTTGCCGCAGTGACAGCTGCCTTTGTAGAGCATCGGGTTCTTCCTCGTGTTCGGCAGGGTGCAAAACCGACTGTGCCGGGTTAAGTCTCGGCAGGCCATGCGCTGGCCGCTATCCAATAAGACGTTCAAGGCGTCCGGAGTCCGACACCGAAATGCAATCAGTCCGCGATCATCTCGAAACCATCCTCGCGCGGCTTGCCGCCCGTGCCGGCGAAGAACGCGTGTTTACGAAGCTCTATGCCGAAGCCGCACGGGCCGCGGCTGACGCCAGCGATGCCCGCAAACGCGCGGGCGTGACCCTTGGGCCGCTCGATGGCACCATTGTCTCGATCAAGGACCTGTTCAATGTCGCCGGCGAGGCGACCACGGCCGGCTCGCTGATGCTCAAGACCGCTGCACCGGCCCTGCGCGACGCCGCCATTGTCTACCGGTTGCGGCAGGCCGGTGCGGTGATCATCGGCAAGACCAACATGACCGAATTCGCCTTCACCGCGATCGGCGACAACCAACACTATGGCACCCCCGGCAATGCGACGGATGCCAGCCGCATCCCAGGCGGCTCGTCTTCGGGTGCCGGCGTTTCCGTCCGTGAAGGCACCTGCGACATTGCTATCGGCTCGGACACTGGCGGCTCGGTGCGCATACCGGCATCGCTCAACGGGGTCGTCGGCTTCAAGCCGACGGCGCGGCGTGTGCCCTTGGCGGGTGCCTATCCATTGTCCGCGACTCTGGATTCGATCGGACCGCTGGCGCTGAGCGTCGCTGCTTGCGCGGTCGCCGACGCCGCGATGGCCGGCGAGGAGCTGCCGGCACTGCACCAGCCGCTCCCGCTTGCCGGGCTTCGCGTCTTTATTCCGCGCGGCCTGCTTTTCGAAGACACCGAAAATGCGGTCGCGGCAGCGTTCGATCGCAGCCTCCGCAAGATCGAACAGACAGGCGCGCGCCTGGCTGACATATCGATCGACGACCTGCTTGCCGATATGCGCGCGGCCACCAAGCGTGGCTCGATCGCTGCGATGGAAGGGGCGGAAATCCATGCCGACTGGCTGGCGACAGGGGCACCGGTGCCGGTCGACCCACATGTCAGCGGGCCTTTGTCGCGGGCGGCAATGCTGCCGACCCCGGTCTACATCAGGGCAATGCGTCGTCGCGCAGCACTTGCCGCCGCCATGGACGAGCGGCTTGCATCGGTCGATGTGCTGGCCCTGCCAACCACACCGGTGACGGCGCCGACCATCGTTTCGATGATCGAGGATGCCGAGTTGCGCGACCGCACCGAGGGCCTGCTGCTGCGCAACACGCAAGTTGCCAACCAGTTCGACCTCTGTGCGATTTCGCTGCCGATGCCTGATATGAAATTGCCTGCCGGGCTGATGCTGGTGGCGCGCAACGGCCATGACCACCATCTGCTGCGCATCGCGGCTGAAGTCGAGCGCTTGCTCTGAGAGGCAGAATCGCAGATCGGCAATCAGTGCGCCGAACAGTGCCTGCGCTCACTCTGCTTCGCGGCGCGTTCGATGCTGGTGACGACCAGCATGGGCGGATCATGTTCGTCGCCGCGATGCTGGATCGACCCTCTGACGACGATCTTTCCCGTGACAAGTTTTTCCGAGACATCGGGTGAGGCTCTGTCTTGCAGCGGCAATGGGGTGGTGTTGAGTTCCACGCCCTCGACGACCTTCCCGGTAACGAGGTCGAGCACGTCGCCCGACGGGCAGGGCTGCATAAAGCAGGCTATCCCATTGTGGCAGTAGACATAACTGCTGCTCTCGGCCGCCGCGAGCGACGGCGATGCCGCGATTGAAGACGTGGCGATAGCGAGGAAGGTGAGGCGAAGACCGGACATGGTTCAACTTCGCGGCGAATTGGGGCGAAAGCGCGATTGTCAGAGATCGCCCGAAAACCGTCGCCGGTAGTGATCGACCACTTCAGGGTTGCGCAGGTTGACCGGCAGTTTGTTGGCCAGAACCAGCAAGGCTTCCCCCGCCGCGCCGACGCCCATGCGCATCATCGATTCCTCGGTGATGCCGGCCATGTGCGGGGTGATGATGACGTTGTCGAAGCTGAAATAGGGATGATTTGGCGGCAGCGGCTGCGTCGAAAACACATCGAGCGCTGCTCCGCCGATTCGGCGTTTCTGCAAAGCCTCGATCAGCGCGTCGTCATCGACGACCGGTCCGCGCGATACGTTGATCAGCAGCGCGTTGGGCTTCATGCGGGCGATGCGCTCACGGTTGATCAGGCCGCGCGTCTCGGGCGTCAACGGACAGCACAGAACGATGACGTCGCTCTGCTCGACCAAGGCGTCGATCGACAGGAAACCGACCTTCTCCGGTGCCGGCTGCATGCTGCGCGTCGTTGCCACCACGTTCAGATCGAAGCCATGCGCCGCAATGTGGCCGACGGCCTGGCCAACGGCACCGAGGCCGACGATGCCGATGGTCTTGCCGGCCAGTTCGCTGTTGGAGTTGGCGTGCTCGCGGCCGGCGAGCCAGCCCTTCGCGCGCAGGTCACGGTCGACGATGCGGAAGCTGCGAAGCAGGGCAAGGGCTGCAAACATGACATGTTCGGCAACCGAGCGGGCATTGACCGCCGGCACATTCGCCACCAGCACACCGGCGTCGAAAGCTGCTTCCATCGGGATCATGTCGAGCCCGGCGCCATGGCGGATCGCTGCCCTCAGCTTCGCCGCACCCTCGAAAAGCTGCGGCGGCAGAGGCGCACGCACGATGACGACATCGGCGTTCTTTGCCTCGGCTGTCAGCGTTGCCGGATCGAGGGCGGAGGCGACGACAAGCTCACCGGCGCCGGCGAGCATGGCCGAGGCGCGCGGATGCAGCGGGTGTGTGGTGAGGATGCGGGCCATCTCGTTCATGCTCTTTCGAGCGTCGGGCTTTGGGATTCCTCTCCATGGCCCTCGATCAGGCCCTTCCAGTAGCTCTCGGCGCCCTGCAGATGAGCGCTCATCAGCGCCTGGGCGAGATTGCCGTCGCGGCGCAGCAGCGCCTCATAGATCTGGATGTGCTCAGCATGCGAACGCACGCTGCGCTCGGGGTCGTTGAAATAGATCGGCAGGCGCTGCTCGCCCATCATGTAGTAGACGCTGCAGACATTGTGGAAGACGCTGTTCTTGGTCGCGCGTACGATCTCGAGGTGGAATTCGCGATCCTCCCTGGCAAGGCCTTCGCCTGCGGCGATGCGCTCTTCCGACGCTTTCAGGATTTCGCGCAGCCGCTCGAAATTCTCCTCGGTGGCGCGCGAACAGGCGAGCTCGGCCGCCTTGATCTCGTGGATCTTGCGCAACTCGACCGTCTCGTAGATCTGGATCGGGTCGAGCGGCAGACCGGCGCGCGCGAACAGCGCCATTGCCTCGACGCTGGCCTGCTTGGTGTCGATGTAGATGCCGGACTTGGCCCGGCGCTCGACGATGCGCATGGCTTCGAGGATGGCGAGCGCTTCGCGGATCTGGCCGCGGCTGACGCCGAAATGCTCGGCCAACTCGCGTTCCGACGGCGTTCGGCCGGTCTCCTTGTCCGAATGGGAGAACAGGTAGGCGGCGAGTTCCGCGAGAAGGTTCTTTTCTTTCATCGTCAACCGCGTTGCGCGTGCGCCTCCAGGAACCGCTCCGAAATGGTGAATCCCAGACCCGGCTTTTCCGGGATCGCTATCATACCGTCCTCGGCTTCGACAGTCTCTTCGATCAGATCATGGATCATCGGGTTGGCGCCGAGCGAATATTCGACGGTGAAACTAGCCGGCGAAGCAGCGCAGACATGCAGCCCGGCGAAGAAGCAGGGCGCGCCGGCCCATAGATGGGGCGCAAAGCGCAGGTTGAAGGCGCTGGCGATGGTGCCGATCTTCATCGCCTCGCTGATACCGCCGCAGAAGGCCGGATCGGGCTGGAAGATATCGGCGGCCTTGAGCACGGCGAGGTCGCGGAAGGCATAGCGCGTCGCCTCGCTTTCGCCGGTGGCGATCGGGACGGCGCCGCTTGCCCGCACCTCGGCCATGCCCGGCTTGTCGTCGGCGACGATCGGCTCCTCGAACCAGGCGAGGTCCAGATCGTTGACGAGGTGGATGAAGCGCTTGGCTTCGGCCACCGTGTAGGTGCCATGGGCGTCGACCATCAATTCGACATCGGGGCCAAGCGCCTGCCGTGCAGCACGGACGCGGGCAGCGGAAACATGCGCGGCGCCATCCATGGCGCCAATCCGCATCTTCAGCGCTTTGAAGCCGCCCTTGGCGATATAGGACTTCAACTGCTCGCCGATGGCGTCGGCGGCTGCCCAGCCGCCGGACGCATAGGCCGGCATGCGGTCGAGCTTGCGGCCGCCGAGGAGCCGCCACACCGGAACCCCAAGCGATTTGCCCAAAATATCCCAGAGCGCGATGTCGACAGCGCTGATGGCAGCTATGCTCATGCCGCGCCGTGCCAGCTGCGGCATGGCGTGGCCGGCGCGGGCGGCGCTGTCGTGGCGCACGCCGTTGTAGAGCATCTCCCAGATGACGCCGATGTCGGCCGGATCGCGGCCGATCAGTTGCGGCCCGACCTCGTGGTTCAGCATGTGGACAAGCGCCCCGTAGGTGCCGGCGCTGCCGGCGGCGTTCTTGCCTTCACCCCAGCCGACCAGCCCGTCATCCGTCTCGATGCGCAGGATGGCGGCGTCAAAGGTCGTCACCTGACCAAAGTCGCTGCGGTGTTGCCGAGCGGCTTCGATCGGGATGCGGACCCACCAGGCTTGGATGGTCTTGATGCGCATGGTCTTCCCCAGCCCCGCCGCCGGTCAGGGCGGAAGGGCAAATTCCCAACAGGCGGTCGACTACTTGATCAGCGGCAGCAACGTTTCGGCGGTGATGCGCATCTGGTCGGTGTAGAATTTCTCCGTCAGCACGCTGGAGCCGTGATCCTGGATGAACTTCAGCTGTTCGGGCGAGATGTCGACCGGGTGGCGCTCGACCATGTCGGGATAGGGTGCGGCCGGCGTGCGGTCGACGGGTGCCACGAACTCGTTGGTCAGCGCGCCGTCGTAGCCGACCTCCTTCAGCGTGGCGACGATCTTCGGCCAGTCGATCTGGCCGAGGCCGGCGGCGAAGCGGTTGTTGTCGGCGACATGGAAGTCGAACAGGCGCTTGCCGACCTGCCGGATCGCGTCATGGACGTTAAATTCCTCCATGTGGATATGATAGGCGTCGAGGCAGACGCCGCATTCGGGGCTGACAGCGTCAGCCAGCGCCAGGGCCTGGGCGCCGCGATTGAAAAGATAGGTTTCGAAGCGATTGAGCGGCTCAACGGCAATCTTCACGCCAACCTTCTTGGCGTGGGTGAAGCATTCACGGGTTGCGTCGACAACCCACTTCCATTCCTCTTCCTCGGTGCCATCGGGCACCACCTTGCCGACGGTTGCCGGAACCAGCGTGATGATCTCGCCATCGAGTTCGCTGATCATGGTCAGCACGTCCTTGACATACTGTACCGAACGCTCGCGCTGGCCCTGGTCCTTGGCGGCGAGGTTGCGCTCGCCCAACATCAAGGTCACCGCGCCCCAGCAGCGGATGCCATGCTCCTTCAGCAGGGCTCGGGTCTCCTTGGTCTTGTACTGCTCGGGCTCGCCGGAGATCTCGATCGACTCATAGCCGAATTTCTTGATGCGCTTGAGCGTCGTCTCCAACGGCTCCGCGCGCATCCAGTTGTGCGTCGAAAGATGCATGGTCTGTCCTTCCCAAATTCGCCTTTATGGTTCGCCTGCGACATGCATCGCCAAAAGGCGACGCAAGGGTTCCTCCCCAAGGCATCCCCAGCCTTTTCCTCGCAAACTGGTTCGACCAATTGGGCCTGAAGCGAGGTCTACAGCAATTTGTTCTGAACGGCAAGAAGTGCGGTAATGCTACTTTTCGCCCGGATCATTCCATTGATTATATTGAGATATATATCCTTCTTTCGCAAACCTGGAGGGCTCAGCTAGTGCATGGCGAGGCTTGACCAAATCCTCGCATTTGGTAATACCAGAATGGCGACGCGCACAAGCGTCCGGTGCGAAAAGACCAAAGTGGCTGGCCCTGCTTCCAATCGGCGCTATGCTCGGTCGCGAGAAAAAATGAGGAGGATGCCGATGCCGACGACAATGAAGGGCCCTGGACTGTTTCTGGCGCAGTTCGCGGGCGATGCCGCGCCGTTCAATTCACTGGCGTCGATCACCAAATGGGCGGCCGGTCTCGGCTACAAGGGCGTGCAGATCCCGACCTGGGACGCGCGGCTGTTCGATCTCAAGAAGGCGGCGTCGTCAAAGACCTATTGCGACGAGGTGAAGGGCATCTGCGCTGACGCCGGTGTCGAGATCACCGAATTGTCGACGCACCTGCAGGGGCAATTGGTGGCGGTGCATCCGGCCTATGATGCGCAGTTCGACGGCTTTGCGCCGGCTTCGGTGCACAACAATCCCAAGGCGCGGCAGAAATGGGCGGTCGAACAGATGAAGTTCGGCGCCAAGGCCTCGAAGAACCTTGGCCTCAAGGCCTCGGTGAGCTTCTCCGGAGCGCTGGCCTTCCCTTACCTCTATCCCTGGCCACAGCGGCCGGCCGGACTGATCGAGGAGGCATTCGCCGAGCTCGGCAAGCGCTGGAAGCCGATCCTCGACGTCTATGAGGACAATGGCGTCGACGTCGGCTACGAAATCCATCCCGGCGAGGACGTGTTCGACGGCGCCACCTTCGAGATGTTCCTCGACGCGGTCGGTGGCCACAGACGCTGCAACATCAACTACGATCCGTCGCACTTCCTGCTGCAGCAGCTCGACTATCTCGAATTCATCGACATCTATCACGAGCGCATCAAGGCGTTCCACGTCAAGGACGCCGAGTTCAATCCAACCGGCCGACAGGGCGTTTATTCCGGCTATCAGAGCTGGACCAACCGGGCCGGCCGCTTCCGCTCGCTCGGCGACGGACAGGTGGATTTCGGCGGCATCTTTTCCAAGCTGACGCAGTACGATTATGATTCCTGGGCGGTGCTGGAATGGGAATGCTGCCTGAAACATCCTGAAGACGGTGCGGCAGAGGGCGCGCCGTTCATCCAGCATCATATCATCCGGGTCACGGAAAAGGCATTCGACGACTTCGCCGGCGGCGCCACAGACAAGAAAGTGCTGCGCGGCATGATGGGAATTTAATGCAGCTTTCCTCCCCTCGAGGGAGGCTGGCCCGAAGGGTACCTCTACGACCCACCCCGATCCGCTGCGCGGATCGCCCCTCCTTCAAGGCGGAGGGCTATCTCAGACACGAGGAGAAGAAACATGGTCGGCGCATCGAAGTCGGAAACGGGAGGCGGCCCGATCCGCTACGGCATGGTAGGCGGCGGGCAAGGCGCCTTCATCGGTGCGGTGCACCGGATCGCGGCGCGCATTGACAATGACTTCGTGCTGGTCGCCGGTGCGCTGTCCTCCGATCCGGCACGCGCCAAGGCATCGGCCGCCGAACTCGGCCTCGACCCGGACCGCAGCTACGCTTCCTACGCGGAGATGGCCAAGGCCGAAGCGAAACGCCCCGACGGTATCGAGGCAGTAGCCATCGTCACCCCCAACAATGTCCATGTGCCGGCGGCAAAGGCTTTCCTGGAGGCCGGCATCCACGTCATTTGCGACAAGCCGCTGGCAACGACGCTAGCCGAGGCCAAGAAGCTCGCCGCTGTGGTCGAGAAGACCGGCAAGGTGTTCGTGCTCACCCATAACTACACCGCCTATCCGATGATCCGGCAGGCGCGCGAGATGGTGGCCAAGGGCGTGCTCGGCGACATCCGCATCGTGCAGTCGGAGTATCCGCAGGACTGGCTGACCGAGGACCTCGCCGCCACCGGCCAGAAGCAGGCGTCATGGCGCGGCGATCCCAAACAGGCAGGCGCCGGCGGCGCGCTGGGCGACATCGGCACGCATGCCTACAATCTGGCGCGCTTCGTCTCGGGTCTGGAGCTCGACTCCCTGTCGGCCGATCTCGACGCCTTCGTGCCGGGTCGTTTGCTCGACGACAATGTCAACGTCATGCTGCGCTTCAAGCCAGCCGGCAAGACGCACCCGGCCAAGGGCATGATCTGGGCAAGCCAGGTGGCGCCGGGCCATGAGAACGGGCTGAAGCTGCGCATCTATGGCTCGAAGGGCGGGCTGGAATGGGTGCAGGCCGACCCGAACTATCTCTGGTACACGCCGTTCGGCCAACCGAAGCAGTTGATCACCCGCAATGGCGCCGGCGCGCTGCCGGTGGCGGGGCGTGTCAGCCGCGTGCCGTCGGGCCATCCCGAAGGCTATCTCGAAGGTTTCGCCAACATCTACCAGGAGGCCGCGCGTGCCATCCGCGCAGCCCGCAAGAAGGGCGGCAAGCCGGCAAAGGATGTCGTCTTCCCGACCATTCAGGACGGCGTCGAGGGCATGGCCTTCATCGAGGCCTGCGTGAAGTCGTCGAAGAAGAATGGAGCCTGGACGAAGCTTTAGGCTGAATGGATCTGGGGGGATCAAGGGGAGGGCGTCGATGAAAATCGGCATGTGCATGTTCTTGTGGACGACGGCGGTATCGAAGAAACACGAGCCGTTGCTCCGCGATATCAAGGCTACCGGTTTCGATGGCGTCGAGATACCGATCTTCGCCGGCACCCCCGACGACTACAAGAAGTTGGGTGATCTGCTTGATCGCATCGGGCTCGGGCGCACCGCTGTCTCGGCGATGGGCGATCCGGCGATGAACCTGATCGCGGCCGACGCTGCGACGCGCAAGGCCGGCATCGACTACATGAAATGGGCAATCGACTGTGCCGATGCGCTCGGCGCCAGGACGCTGAGCGGGCCGCTGCATTCGACCCTCGGCGGCTTTTCCGGCTCCGGGCCGACAGCCGCCGAGAAGAAGCGCTCGGTCGCCTCGCAACGTGCCATCGGCGACCATGCCGGCAACAGGAACGTCACCATCGGGCTCGAGGCGCTGAACCGCTTCGAATGCTATCTTCTCAACACGATGGCGGATCTGTCGGAGCATATCGATGCCATCGACCGGCCGCACATCAAGGCGATGTATGACACTTTCCACGCCAACATCGAGGAGGCCGACCCGATCGGCGCCTATACAAAACACCGCAGGAATGTCGTGCATATCCACATCTCGGAGAACGACCGCGGCGTGCCGGGGCGCGGCAACATCCCGTGGAAGGAAACCTTCTCCGCCATCCGCAAGAGCGGCTATGACGACTGGCTGACGATCGAGGCCTTCGGCCGCTCGCTGAAGGACCTGGCAGCGGCAACCAAGGTGTGGCGCGATTTTTCCGAGAGTCCCGAAGCCGTCTACCGCGACGGCTACAAGCATATCAGGGACGGGTGGAAGAAAGCGGCATAGGGCGTGTCGATATTCAGGTGAGCCGGTCTGTAAATGCCGGGTTCGTGCGCTTCCGGTACTTACGTACCCAAAAGTACGCTCCGTTCCGGTTCTCGGAACCAGCATTTTCGACTCGGCCTGACCTGAATCTCAACGCGCCCTGAAGCGCCGGGATGGCTAACCCTGCTCGGCCTGGATCCTGTTGTAGTCGTGGATGGTCTGGCTCAGGCGGCGGCGCAGGAAATTGGAAATGCTGTCGAAGATGAAGACCACGACCAGGATCAGCAGCACCATGTAGAAGACATTGGCCCAGTTGGAGTTGGTGCGCATTGCTTCCCACAATTTCAGGCCGATGCCGCCGGCGCCGACGGCACCGATGATGGTCGCACCCCTTGTGTTGGATTCCCACTGGTAGAGCGTCTGGCTGATCAACACCGGCACCACTTCTGGCAACACGCCGTAGCGCTGCACCAGAAGGCCGTTGGCACCGGTCGAGATGACACCCTCGCGCGGCTTGTCGTCGATGTTCTCCAGCGCCTCGGAATAGGTTTTGCCGAGCGTGCCGATCTCGGTGAAGAAGATAGCGGCACTGCCCGCCAGCGGTCCCGGGCCGAAGGCGCGGGTGAAGAACAGCGCCCAGATCAGCATGTCTATGGAGCGCATGAAGTCGAAGAAGCGCTTGAGCACCTGGTTGACCAGGCGGCTCGGCGTGATGTTGCGGGCGGCGAAGAAGGCCAGCGGGAAGGCGACGATGCCGCCGAGCATGGTACCGAGAAAGGCCATGACGATGGTCTGCAAAAGCTTGGTCCAGACGTCGCCATGCTGCCACTGGGCGTTGTTCCAGATGTTGTCGCCGGCCAGCGCCAGATTGGATGTGCCCGACTTGAGCTCGGGCCCGGACACGATCAGCGAGGCGACTTCGCTCGCCGACTTGCCGAAGAAGGGCGAGCGCGTGTCGAAGACGAAATTCGCCCAGCCGAGAAAGCGCTTGCGTATCTTGACGCGGTCGACGGCGACGCGGACCTCGCCGGCAAAGCCCATGTCGGCGACGACCTCGTCCTCATGCGCGGTGATCCAGTCGGGAACCGGGCCCGAGATCAGCGGCTTGCCGGTACCCAGCGAGACCGCCAAGGTCTCACCATTGGCAATGACAGTGGCTTGCATCTTGTCGAAGGTGACCGAATTGGCGGCACCGTCGATCAAGATCGTCACGGAACCGTCGGCATTGGTCTTCTCCCAGTCCGGATGCGGATTGTCGCCAAGCGCGGAGAAGCGCGGATATTTGGCGGTGATCTGCGGCTCGTCGAGGCGGAAGATCGGCTGTACGTCGTAACTGATCCACTGGGTCAGGAACAGCGGCAGGCGCTCCCAGTGCGATTCCCGCATCACCTGCGGCAGATTGAAGAACCACAGGGCATAGAGCAGGTAGAGAAAGGTGCCGCCAAGCAGCAGCAGCGGCCCGAAGCGCTTGTAGAACGGTCGCCGGAACACTTGCGGGAAGCGCTCCTCGATCGACTGGATTTCATCGGCAGTCATGGCAGCCATTGGTTAAGCTCCCATCACGAATGCCTGCTCGCCGACCAGCTTGCGGCGCAGCCAGGCGGAGAACTGATCGACGATGAAGATCGTCGTGAACAGGAGCAGCACCAGCGCCAGCGTCTTGGCGCCGAAGCCGCGCGAAATGGACAGCTTCAACTCCTCGCCTATGCCGCCGCCGCCGACCGCGCCCATGATGGTGGAGATGCGGACGTTTATCTCGACGCGGAGCAGCGTGTAGGACATGAAATTGGGCAGCACCTGCGGCAGGCCGGCAAAGCGCACCCGCTCGAACCAGTTGGCGCCGACGGCCCTCAGGCCTTCCTCGGCGCGCATGTCGATGTTCTCGTTGATCTCGTAGAAGAGCTTGCCCAATGCGCCGATCGAATGCAGGCCGATGGCGATGATGGCGGCAATCGGGCCGATCGAGACGATGGCCGCGAACAGCCCGGCGATGACGATCTCGGGAAAGGCGCGCAGCAGTTCCATGAAGCGCTTGACGACAAGCCTCAACACCGGATGCGGCGTCAGATTGCGCGCCGCGATGAAGGAAAACGGTACGGCAAAGACGAAGCCGATGAAGGTCGAGACCAGCGCCACGTTCAGCGTGGTCAGCATCAGTTCGAAATACTCGGGAATGTAGAAGCTGCCCCAGATGTAGGACCGGCCGAGCGGAAAGTTGAATTCCTGGGTGCCGGTGTCATGGGGGGAGGCGATGTCGAACATCGCCCGCCAGACATCGTTCCAGTCCTTGGGGACGAGCCAGCTCAGGAAATCCAGTATGTGCGGCAGGCGGTCGAAGAAATGCCCGGCATTGGCCTCGTCGGCGAACCACATGGTGCTGCCGAGCGCGACAAGCAGCAGGCCGACACCGATGGCGGTGTAGAGCCGGCGCAAGGACGTCTGGCGACGCCAGGCGTCGGCTGCCCGGTGCGTCGCGTCTGAATGGACTGTCACGGAAAGGGTCATGATCGGGCATGCAGAAAGGGCGGCGTTTTCTCAACGCCGCCCTTGCTGATTTGCCGTTAGCCGCCGATGGCTGCCTTACGGGCTTCGACGATGACGTTGTAGAAGTCCGGCTTCACCGGGACGTAGCCGGTAAAATCGCCGCCTTCGACGCCTTCGAAGCAAGCCTTGTCCTTCTTGGGCAGTTGCGTGAAGAAGTCGGCAAGCTTGGCAGTCATTTCGTCGCCGAGCGCGGTGCGCACGACCAGCGGGCCGTTCGGGATCAGGCCCGAGCGCCAGACTTCGATGAAGTCGTTGGCGTCGACGGCGCCCTTGGCGACTTCCTTGTGGAAGGTGCCGGAGGTGTAGCCGTCCTTGAAGTCGCCGATGCCGGAGGAATCGTCCACCGCCACGTCAACCTTGCCGTCACGCACGGCCAGAACATTGTTCTCGTGGCCGCCGTTGAACTGGGTCGAAGCGAAGAATTTTTCGTTCGAAGCGCCGGTGTCCTTCGGGATCTGGGTCAGCGGGATCAGATAGCCGGAGGTCGAATCCGGATCGGCGTAGCCGAGTTTCTTGCCCTTGGCCGACTTGATGTCGGTGATGCCGGAGGACTTCAGCGCCAGGCCGATCGAATAGTAGCCGGTCGCGCCGTCGGTCTGCTGGGTGGTGAGGATCGGGGTGACCGCCTTCGGGTCCTTGAGAACGACGCTGGCGTAGCCGGAAGCGCCGAGTTCGGCGAAGTCGAGCGTACCGCCGAGCAGGCCCTGGATGACGCCGTCATAGTCGGCGGCGGGGAACAGCGAGACCTTTTCGAAGCCGAATTCGGCCTTCAGATGGTCGGCGAGGCACTGGTAGTTGCGCAGCCGGTCGGTCTCGTTTTCACCGCCGAGAATGCCGACGCGGAATTCCTTCATATCGGCGGCGTGAGCCATGCTGGTCGCCATGGCGAGCACCGAAACGGCGCTGAAAACCTTCTTCCTGAACATGGATATCTCTCCTGTAGGTTCCAGCCCCGCGCCGGCAGCGTTCGTAATTTTGACAGGTGCCCTTGACGCGGGCTGGCGATCCAGGCCGCTCTCAATATCCCGGGAAAGCGGGCTCGAGCGGTCCGGCGGATGCGGCGATCTTTTGCTTGAAGGCAACGCTGGTCGAGGTGATGGCCTCGGAGATTTCGCCGCCATTGCTGTCGGCGCCATAGACGAGACGCACGGCCTCGCGGTTGAGCTCTTCCGGCGTGCCGTCGAAGACGACCTTGCCGGCAGCCATGCCAATAATGCGGTTGCAGTAGGTGCGGGCGGTGTCCAGCGTGTGAAGATTGGTGACGACGGTGATGCCTTCGCGCAGATTGATGTCCTGCAGTGAATCCATCACCACCTTGGCATTGAGCGGGTCGAGCGAGGCGATCGGCTCGTCGGCGAGGATCACCTTGGGCTGCTGCATCATGGCGCGAGCAATGGCGACGCGCTGTTGCTGGCCACCCGACAAGGTGCCGGCGGGCTGCAATGCGGTGCGGGCGATGTCGAGCCGCTCCAGTGCGGCGACTGCCTCGGCGCATTCGGCGCGGGAGAACATTCCGAACATATTGGTGAGGGTCGAACGGTGGTTCAGCTTGCCGAGCAGCACATTGGTCAGCACGTCGAGGCGCGGCACCAGGTTGAACTGTTGGAAGATCATGGCGCAATCGCGCTGCCAGCGCCGCAGCGGTGAACCGCGCAATTGGGAGACCTCGGCGCCGTCAAAAAAAATCGACCCCTGGCTGGGATCGATGAGACGGTTGATCATGCGTAGAAGGGTCGACTTGCCAGCACCCGAACGGCCGATAATGCCGACCAT
Source organism: Mesorhizobium bavaricum (assembly GCF_056781655.1). Taxonomy (NCBI): domain Bacteria; kingdom Pseudomonadati; phylum Pseudomonadota; class Alphaproteobacteria; order Hyphomicrobiales; family Phyllobacteriaceae; genus Mesorhizobium; species Mesorhizobium bavaricum. Next base: position 2,050,618 of record NZ_CM165566.1, read on the forward strand.
CTCACCCTGCGGGATCGAGATGTTGATGTCGCTTACGGCAGTGTTCTTGCCAAATCGTCGGGTGACGCCGCGGATTTCGAGCGTGGCTGACATGATGGTTTCCAGTCCAGTCGCGGTTGAAGGTCTGTCAGCCTTGGCTAGCGCAGCGCCATGAACCTGCGGTGTCGGATTGATGTCAGTTTTGTTACCGCCTACAGGCGCTGCGTCAGGCGCCTGTTGCCGTCGATCAGCCGAGCACCAGCAATTCCTCGAAATGCTCCATGTCCTTGAAGCTGCAGAAGGCCGGAGCCCGGATCTCGATCACGGAGGCCTGCTGCTCGAAAAGCGCGAGAGAGTCATCGAACAGGTCCTGCCATGCTGCTGCCCTGTCATCCGCAAGACGCTGGATCTGATAGGCGAAGGTGATGTGGAAGACATAGCTGTCGTGGTCGGGGTGGCGGCAACCCAACGGCACTGCCAGTGCATCGCGCCAGGCGCGCATGATGCGCACGTCGTCGTCCGTTGCGCCGGCAACGGTGAGGCCGGTCGGCACGATCTCGATCACCTTGATGGCGCGTCCTGCCCCGGCGATGTGTCAGGGATATGAAACAGGCTCACCCATGACAATGATGTGATGGCTTATCCGCCATATTTTTCCAGAAAGGCCTCGGCCGACAGTTCCCGGAAATCATCTAGCGCTGTCCGCAGCTTGGCATGGTCCCAGTCCCACCAGGCGAGCGCCTGGTAGCGTTCCGCGGTGCGGCGGTCGAAGCGCTCGCGGATCGGTCTGGCCGGCACGCCGCCGACGACGGTGTAGGGCGCAACATCCTTCGACACGACGGCCCCGGCACCGACCGCGGCACCATCGCCGACGGTGACGCCGGGCAGGATGGTCGAGCCGTGGCCGAGCCAGGTGTCGTGGCCGATGGTGACGCGCTTGGCGCGGCGCTGGGCGAAGAACTCGCTCTCGTGCTCGGCGTCGTCCCAATAGTCTGAAGCGCGATAGGTGAAATGGTGCAGCGTCGGCCGCCATGTCGGGTGGTTGGTGGCGTTGATGCGCACGCTTGCTGCAATGTTGGAAAACTTGCCGATCGTCGCGCACCAGACGGCGCAGTCCTGCATCATGTAGGAATAGTCACCGAGGGTGCTTTCGGAAACCCGGCTGCGGTCGGCGATCTCGGTCCAGCGGCCGAGCGTCGAGTTCTGCACGTCCGCCGTCTGGTGGACCAGCGGCGTCTCCGACAATTTCCTGGTCATGCGGCGATTTTTCCGGGAGCGAAAGCGGTGACGTCGATGATGCGGTCGGCGACCGCCTCGCGCACATCGTGGTCGTGGAAGATGCCGAGCAGGGCGACGCCCGCCGCCTTCTTGGCAGCGATGAGGTCGATCACCACGTCGCGGTTTCTGGCATCGAGCGATGCGGTCGGCTCGTCGAGCAGAAGGATCGGGTGCTCGGTGATGAAGCCGCGCGCGATGTTGACGCGCTGTTGCTCGCCACCAGAGAAGGTTGCCGGCGGCAATGCCCAGAGTTTTTCCGGCAGGTTGAGTTGCGCCAGCAAGGCGCGTGCCTTGCCGCGCGCGCTCTCGCGGTCCTCGCCGCGCTCGACCAGCGGTTCGGCGACGACATCCAGCGCCGAGACGCGCGGCACGGTGCGCAGGAACTGGCTGACATAGCCGATGGTCTGGCGGCGTATGGCAAGCACGGTGCGCGGGCTGGCGGTAGCGAGGTCGATCAGTTCGTCATCGTGCTTGACGATGATCTGGCCTTCGTCGACGGCATAGTTGCCGTAGAGCATCTTAAGGATCGAGCTCTTGCCGACACCGGACGGGCCGCCGAGCACGGTGCACTCACCGGCCCTGATCGAGAACGAGACACCGGTGACGACAGGCAGTTTGATGCCGTCGCGCAGATGCATGGTGAAGCTCTTGGCGACGTCGGAAACAACGAGAGGCGTCGGCATGTCAGTGTCCCTTGTTTTGCCGCATGATCCGGTCCGAAAACCGGCTTCCACTTTTCGGGATCATGCAGCTAGACCTGCAATATCGAGGAAACGAGGAGCTGCGTGTAGGGCGCACGGGGGTCGTCGAGCACGCGGTCGGTGAGACCGCTTTCGACGACGCGGCCGTCCTTCATCACCATCATGCGCTGCGACAAAAGCCGCGCGACAGCTAGGTCGTGGGTGACGACGATGGCCGCGAGGCCAAGGTCCGTAACCAGGCCGCGCAACAGGTCGAGCAGGCGGGCCTGGACCGAGACGTCGAGGCCGCCTGTCGGCTCATCCATGAACACCAGCCGTGGCCCGGTAACGAGGTTGCGGGCGATCTGCAGGCGCTGGCGCATGCCGCCGGAAAAGGCGCGCGGCTCGTCGTCGATGCGATCCTCGTCGATCTCGACGCGCGACAGCCAGTCGACGGCCGTGGCGCGGATCTTGCCGTAGTGACGGTCGCCAACCGCCATCAGCCGCTCGCCGACATTGGCGCCGGCCGAGACAGTCATGCGCAGCCCATCCGCCGGGTTCTGGTGAACAAAACCCCAGTCGGTGCGCATGAGGAAGCGGCGCTCGGCCTCGCTCATGCGGTAGAGCTCGCGAAACTGGCCGTCGCGCATGCGATAACTGGCGGTGCCGGAGCTCGGCAGCAGCCGGGTCGACAGGCAGTTGAGCAGCGTCGTCTTGCCGGAGCCCGACTCGCCGACGACCGCCAGAACTTCGCCCGGCCACAGGTCGAAGGAGACATTGTCGCAGCCGACGCGCGAGCCATAGAATTTGGACAGCGCCGAAACGCGCAGTAGCGGTTCGTCGGTCATTGCGCCGGCTCCCTGTTTCCTCGGGCAAGATGGGTATCGGGGGCAAGATGGCCGCGATGACCCTCTTCACGCCGATTCTCGCAGTGATCGGTGTCGGAGCAGACGAACATGTGGCCGCCATGGTCGTCGAGGATGACTTCGTCGAGATAGACGTTATCGGCCGCGCAGAGCGCGCAAGGCTGGTCGAAGGTCTGCACCTCGAACGGATGATCGTCGAAGTCGAGGCTGACGACTTCGGTGAACGGCGGCACCGCATAGATGCGCTTTTCGCGGCCGGCGCCGAACAGCTGCAAGGCCGGCGAGCGGTGCATCTTGGGATTGTCGAATTTCGGCGTCGGCGACGGGTCCATCACGTAGTGGCCCTCGACCTTGACCGGATAGGCGTAGGTGGTGGCGATGCGGCCGTGCCTGGCGATGTCCTCATAGAGCTTCACATGCATCAGGCCGTATTCCTCCAGCGCGTGCATCTTGCGCGTCTCGGTCTCGCGCGGTTCGAGGAAGCGCAGGGGTTCCGGTATCGGCACCTGGTAGACCAGCACCTGGCCCTCCGTCAGCGGATGCTCGGGAATGCGGTGGCGGGTCTGGATGATGGTAGCCTTCGCCGTCTCGGTGGTGACGGCGACATTGGCGACCTTCTTGAAGAAGGCGCGGATCGAGACCGCGTTGGTGGTGTCGTCGGCGCCCTGGTCGATGACCTTCAAGACATCGTCGGGGCCGATGATCGAAGCGGTGACCTGGACGCCGCCAGTGCCCCAGCCATAGGGCATCGGCATCTCGCGCGAGGCGAACGGCACCTGATAGCCGGGGATGGCGATGCCCTTGAGGATCGCGCGGCGGATCATTCGCTTGGTCTGCTCGTCGAGATAGGCGAAGTTGTAGGTGGCGATGTCGGTCATGGCGCGACTTCCAATTCTTTGGCGTAGCGTGCCAGCCGCTCAGTGAGCGTGCCGGTGTGCAATTCGAACATGTGGTTGTCGTCGTCGTAGAAATAGATCGAGCGGCCTTCGCCCTCGACGCGTGGGCGCGGCGGACGCATGTCGAGCCCTAGCTTGCCGATGCGCTCGGCGTAGCGGTCGAAATCGGCGTCATCGATTTTGAATGCGATGTGATTGTAGCTGCGCTCCGGCAGCTTCTCGCCCTCCATGATGGCGATCCAGATGTCGCCGATCAGAAAGAATTTTTCACGCGACAGCGACAATCGCCTGGCGCCGCTGTCATAGACCTCGCGCGCGTCGAAAATCCCGGTCAGGATCGCGGTCATCCGGTCGAGATCGCGGACGATGAAGGTCATGTGGGACAGGCCTAGAATCATTCCGCGGCCTCCCGCTTCTCTTCGACCTTCGCGGGATTCTCGCGGGCATCGTACTCGGCGCGCATGCGGCGCACGAGGTCGAGTTCGGCCTGGAAGTCGACATAGTGCGGCAGCTTCAGATGCTCGACGAAGCCGGTCGCCTGAACATTGTCGGAATGCGAGATGACGAACTCCTCGTCCTGCGCTGCGGCGACGACATCCTCGCCCAACTCGCTGGCGCGCAGCGCCCGGTCGCAGAGCGCCATCGCCATCGCCTTGCGCTCGCTCTGGCCAAAAACGAGCCCGTAGCCGCGGGTGAACTGCGGCGGCGCCTTGGCAGACCCCTTGAACTGGTTGACCATCTGGCATTCGGTGACCCGCACGCTGCCGAGCGGGACAGCGAAGGGTAGTTCGGGCACGTCGAGCTCCAACTCGACCTCGCCGATGCGGATCTCGCCCACGAAGGGATGGTTGCGGGCATAGCCGCGCTGCGTGGAATAGCCGAGCGCCAGCAGAAAACCCTCGTCGCCGCGTGACAGCGCCTGCAGGCGGATGTCGCGCGCCATCGGGAATTCCAGCGGCTCGCGGGTGATGTCGCCGGGGACATGGTCCTGCGGCATCTCCCCATCCGGCTCGATCAGGCCTTCGCGGGAGAGGATGGCGGAGACGCGCGGCATGGCTTGCGCTTCCGTCTCACGCCGCAGCGGCTCGGCGACATCGCCGCCAGCGGCAAGCTCGGGATCGAGCAGCCGGTGCGTGTAGTCGAAGGTCGGGCCGAGCAACTGGCCGCCGGGCAGGTCCTTGTAGGTCGCTGAAACGCGCCGCTCGACCAGCATGGTGGCGGTGTCGATCGCCTTGGAGTAGCCGAAGCGCGGCAACGTGGTGCGATAGGCGCGCACCAGGAAGATCGCTTCGATCAGGTCGCCGCGCGCCTGGACGATGGCAAGGGCGGCCAACTCCCGGTCATAGAGCGAACCTTCGCTCATCACCCGGTCGACGCCGAGCGCCAGCTGCTCGACGATCTGGTCGAGGCGAAGCGCCGGCACCGAACGGTCGCCGCGCCGGCGGTCGGCAAGCAGGCTGTGGGCGTTGGCAATGGCCGCCTCGCCACCTTTTACCGCGACATACATCCTAGGCCTCCATCGTCTTGATGCGCGTGGTGCGCGGCAGGCAGGCGACGCCGTCTGATGTGGCGAGGATGATGTCGACGCCGCGCGGAAAGCGCTGGTTGTTCTGCTTCCACTGCTCGACGAAATGACGCGGCATCTGCGCCGGCGCGATCGTGGCACTGGTTTCGATGCCGGGACCTTCGAGCAGCAGCGGGGCGCCGGAGACGAGATCACTCACCAGCAGGATCAGCGTGGTGGAGCGGTCGGGATAGTCCTGCGTGCCTTGCGAAAAGCCGTCCAGAGCCATCATCTCTGCCGGCGTGGCGATCAAAGCGAAATGCGCATCGGCCGGCGTGTTGGCCAGCGGTGCGCCGGTGTGAAACCCAAGCCAGGATTTGATCGCGGTAGAGGCTTGCAAAGCCGGGTCGAGCCAGAGCGGCGTGTCGTTGTCGCAAAGTGCCAGTGCCACGGCGCCGGCGGTTGCCGAGAGCGGCGCCGGCGGGCGGGCGAAGGCGGGCAGGGGCTGCACGCTGCCCGGCCGCGCCATCGCGTCCATGACCGCGCGGAACACGGTCTGCGCGTTGAAGACCGGATCGGCAAAGCCGCCCTCGATCGATTGCGCTGCGATGTCCATCAGTCTTCTCCGCGAACCATGGTGAAGAAATCCACCTTCGTTGCCGCCGTCTCGGCGCGGCGCCGTTCATGCGCCGCGATCAGGGCCGACCGCAGCGGCGCTATGATCCCGGTCTCGACCTCGGTGCGGCGGGCCGGGTCCTGCCACAGCGCGTCGGCGATGGCCGCCAGCCTCGCCTTTTGCTTGTCGCGGCCAAGCGCATAGCAATGGCCGACCTGTCCGGACGGCAAACGAACTGTGGCGCGGGTAACGGTCGCCTCACCGACATTGAAGGGCGAGCCGCCACCGCCGATGCGGCCCCGCACGGTGATCAGGCCGGTCTCGGGACCACGCAGCAGTTCGGCTTCGGAAGGCAATCCGGCTTCATTCCAGAGCCGGACAATGTCATCGCCGCTGGATTGCGCCAGCGTTGCCATGGCGGCCTTGCGCTCGGCCTGGTCATGAGCTTCCTGTCCTCGCATGAGCAACATTCCACTTGTCTAAAATTTGTCTATTGATATAGACAACTATACAAATTATACCTTTTATCTATCGCGAGTCCATGACGTGTGGATGACAGGGATAGAAGGCTGGGGGCAATTGATGGTCGGGCAGCGGGCGGCTGACAGCATCGAGCGGCGTAGTGGTGTCTCGGTGTGGCGGCAGATTGCCGACAAGATCCTGCATGCGATCGCGATCGGAGATTTCGCCGAGAACGCAGCGCTGCCGCCGGAGGTTGCGCTGGCCGAACGTTATGGTGTCAACCGCCATACAGTGCGCAGCGCCATATCAGCCCTCGTACAGGAAGGAGTGCTGCGGGCCGAGCAAGGGCGGGGCACTTTCGTCTTGTCGCGCAAACGGCTGTCCTATCCGATCGGCGCGCGCACACGCTTTTCGGCAGGCCTGCAAGGGCAGGCGTCGGAACGGCATACAGTGCTGCTTGCCTCGTCGGTCGAGCCGGCCAGCCAGCGCGTCGCCGAGGGGCTTGGCCTTGCCAGGGGGACTGACGTGATCCGGCTGGAAACGCGCGGCGAAGCCGATGGCCGCCCGGTGTCGCGGGCTGCCGGCTGGTTCGAGGCCAGGCGCTTTGCCGGCATCGATGCCGCCATGGTGGAAACCGGCTCGATCACCGCATCGCTGGCACGTTTCGGCATCGACGATTATCTCAGGCAATCGACCATCCTGTCGGCGCGCCATGCCGATGGCGCCGACCTTGCCGACCTCGACCTGCAGCCCGGTGCCATCGTGCTGGTCACGGTCGCCGTCAACGTCACGCCCGACGGCCAGCCGATCCAGTTTTCGGAGTCGCGCTTCCCGGCCGAGCGGGTCGAGCTCAAACTATCGGCACTGTGAGCCGACACCGCCGCTTGGCTAAATTGTCTGACGTCCCCAAGGGAAAGCGCCACGCGCTTTTCCCGGGAAAACCGCTTCACACTTTTCCTGGAATTGCTCCTATCCGACCTCAATCACCGCCTTGATCAGGCCGGATTTCTCGTGCGCCCAGCGGGCGAGATCGCGCGGCGTGCCGGCCAGCGTGGTGCGGTGGGTGACGAGCTTGGCCAATGGCACGGCGCCGTTGCGGATCGAGGCGGCGACGTGGTCGAAGTCGGCGCGCAAGGCATTGCGGCTGCCAATCAGTGTCATCTCGCGCTTGTGAAATTCCGGATCGGAAAAAGCGATGTCGTCCTTGACGACGCTGACCAGCACCAGTGTCCCGCCATGCGCGACATGGGCGAAGGCCGCCTGCACCGACTGGGTGTTGCCGGTCGCATCGAAAACCACATCGAAGCCTTCGCCGGCGGTTGCTTGCTTGACCAGATCGGGCACCGCGCCACGCGAACCGTCGAGGGTCTGGAAACCAAGTTCGTTCACGGCAAAGTCGAGCCTTTCGCTGCTCATGTCGAGCAACGTCACGTCAAGCCCGGCGATGCGGGCGAAGATGGCGGTGCCGAGCCCGATCGGGCCGGCGCCGATGACCAGTGTGCGGGCGCCGGGCCGACCCTGCGCGCGCCGCACGGCGTGCGCGCCGATTGCCAGGAACTCGACGGCGGCGGCGTCAGCCAGCGACAGGCCGTTTGCCGGATAGAGATTCTGTGCCGGCACCAGGATCCGTTCGCACATTGCTCCGTCGCGATGGACGCCGAGCACCTCGATCCTGACGCAGCAATTCGGTTTGCCGTGCCGGCAGGCAATGCATTTGCCGCAAGACAGATAGGGGTTGATGACGACCGGTTCGCCGATGGCAAGATCGACGCCGTCGCCAGTCTCGATCACGGTTCCCGACACTTCATGGCCCATGATGCGGGGATAGGCGAGGAACGGGTGCTTGCCTTCGAAGATATGATAGTCGGTGCCGCAGATGCCGACATGGCTGACAGCCACCAGCGCCCAGCCGGGAGCGGGCGCGTCCGGCGCGGGCCGGTCTTCCAGGACAAGATCGTCGGGCGAGCGGCAGACGACGGCTTTCATGCTTCAATCCATCTGTCATGAAATCGCCGGCCCGTCATGTGTGGAGGGCCGGCGGTCAGTTGAGGTCGACTTACTTGCCCCGGCGGCGCAGCCCGTCGAAGTAGACGATGATGATGATCAGCGCGCCGGTGATGATGCGCTGCCAGAACGAGTTGACGTTGAGCAGATTGGCGCCGTTGTTGATGGTGGCCAGGATGAAGGCGCCAAGCAGCGGCCCGTGCACCGAGCCGACGGCGCCGAACAGCGAGGTGCCGCCGATCACCGAGGAGGCGATCGCCTGCAGCTCCCAGCCCTCGGCCTGGGTCGGGTTGCCGATGCCGATGCGGGCGGCGAGCAGCACGCCGACGAAAGCCGCGCACAATCCGGACAGCGTGTAGGCCATGTAGATGGTGCGCTGGACGTTGACGCCGGACAGGCGCGAGGCCTCGGCGTTGGAGCCGACCGAGAACAAATACCGGCCCCAGCGGCTGTGATGCAGGAAAATATAGGCCGGAATACCGACCAGGATGACCATCCAGAACAGGTTGGGCACGCCGATAAAGGAATTGCGTGAGAACGCCGTGAAGGTGTCGCTGTTGATGTTGATCGAGTTGCCGTTGGTCATCAAAAGGCCGATGCCGCGCAGCGAGGTCAGCGTCGCCAGCGTGATGATGAAGGGCGGCAAGCCCATCTTGACGATGCCGAAGCCGTGGAACATGCCGATGGCAACACCGACCAGCAGCGTCACCAGAATCGCGAGCCAGATAGGGAAGCCGGCATTGATCATCATGGCGACGACGACGGTGGCGAAGCCGACCACGGCGCCGACCGACAGGTCGATGCCGCCGGTGATGATGACGAATGTCTGGCCGACCGCCATGATGGCGATCATCGAACCCTGGCGCAAAAGATTGGCGATGTTGTTGCCCGAGGCGAAACTCGGCGTCGCCACGGAAAGCACGATCCACAGCAGAACCAGCAGCGCCAGAAGCGTCAGTCCAAACAGGACGTTGTAGTTGCGCTTCGGTTTTTCGACAGCAATCGCCTCGGTGCTCATATCTGTCCTCCCAGCTTTTCTTGTTTCTCGGCGAGCGCCTGCGTCAGCACGTCTTCGTGGCTGGCGGCGCGAAAGCCATGGCTTGCCACCAGTTTGCCGCGCCGGAACACATGCAGCGTGTCGGCGAGCTCATAGACTTCCGGCAGATAGGACGAGATCAGGATGATGCCGGCGCCCTTCGACAACAGCGCACCGAAAAGGCGGTAGATCTCGGCCTTGGTGCCGACATCGACGCCAACCGTCGGCTCGTCGAAGATGAATAGCTTGGCGCCGTGCGCCAGCCATTTGCCGATGACGATCTTTTGCTGGTTGCCGCCCGACAGGCTGGAAGCCAGTGCGTTCCGCGTTGGCGTCTTGATGCGGAGGTCGGCGATCTGGCGGTCGGCTTGCGTCTTCTCCTGCGCGCTCGAAATCAGCAGATTGTTCGAGATGCGCTTGTAGATCGGCAGGTTGAGATTGAGGCCGACCGGCAGGTTGAGGCAGAGACCCTGGTCGCGGCGGCTTTCCGGCGCCAATGCCATGCCGAGCTTGATCGCGTCGTGCTCGGAATTGATCTGGACGTCCTTGCCTTCCCAAAGGACCTGGCCGGCCGATTTGCGGTGGCGGCCGTAGAGCGTGGTGACGAATTCGCTGCGCCCGGCGCCGATGAGGCCGTAGAGTCCGACGATCTCGCCGGCGCGAACCGTCATCGAGACATTTTCAAACCCCTTGCCGGACAGGTTCCGTGCTTCGATGATCGGCGCACCTGGGGTGAAATGCTCCTTGTGGTAGACCTGCTCGATGGAGCGGTTGATCATCATCTTGACCAACTCGGCGTCGTTGGTCTCGGCAATGTTGCGGGTGCCGACCAGCGTGCCGTCGCGCAGCACGGATACACGGTCGGCAAGCTCGAAGACTTCCTCCATGCGGTGGCTGATGTAGATGATCGTCACGCCCTCGGTCTTCAGCCGGCGGATCAGGGTGAAAAGCTGGTCGGCCTCCTTGCGAGTCAGGTAGGCGGTCGGCTCGTCGAAGATCAGGAATTTGGTGCCGCGCACGGTGGCGCGGGCCGCTGCAATCAGCTGCTGCTGGCCGATGGTGAGATCACCCAGCGTGACGTGCGCCGGCAGGTCGAAGCCGAGATCATCGATGATCTTCTGCGCCTCCTTGACCATGGCCCGCTGCTGCAGGATGCCGAAGCGCGAATTCTCCTCGCCGAGGAACATATTGGCGGCGACCGTCAGATGACGGCAGAGCACGACCTCCTGGTGCACGGCATTGATGCCGAGCGCCATTGCCTCATGCGGCGTTGCCAAGGCTGCCGGCTGGCCCTCCCAGATCACCTCTCCGGAGGTGCGCGGCATGACGCCGGTCAGAAGCTTGATGAGTGTCGATTTGCCGGCGCCGTTCTCGCCGACGATGGCGTGGATCTCGCCGGATTTGAAGGCGAGGTTGACAGGCTTCAGCGCGTGGGTGCCGGGATAGCGCTTCTCCAGCCCGCGCAATTCGAGGATGGTCCGCCCTGGCTCCAGCACGGGAGCCGGATGCAGTTCCTGCGCCGTCGACGTCATGACAATCCTCCCAGATTGGTCTCACGATTGGCACGCGGCGAGGCAAGGATATGCCCCGGAAAACAGCCTAGCTTAAGCTTGTGGATTGCCAAGCCGTTTGTGCCGGCAATGGATGTTTCCGGGGCGCGAGGCCCCGGAAACGATTTGAATATGACGGCTCAGAGCTTCGGGTTGAGCAGTGCGTCGATCTTCGGGTCTTTCATGTTGTCCTTGGTCACCAGATTGGCGCCGGTGTCGACATTGGCCTCGACCTTCTCGCCCTTCGAGGCGGCGAGCGCGGTCTTGATGCCGTCATAGCCCATCCGGTACGGGTCCTGGACGACGAGGGCGGAAATGACGCCGTCATTGAGGAACTTGATCAGCTTCTCGTCGCTGTCGAAACCGACCAGCGCCAGCTTGCCGCCAAGGTTGTTTTCGGCGACAGCCTGACCGACGCCCTGCGCCATGATCAGGTTGGAGGCGAAGATACCCTTGAGGTTCGGGTTGGCGGTGATCAGGTCGGTGGCGATGTTGAGGCCGGTGGTGGCCTGGCCGTCGGCATACTTGTCGGCGACCAGCTTGAGGCCCGGATATTTTGCCTTGAGCTGTTCGGTGAAGCCCTGCTTGCGCTGTTCGAGCGAGCCGGCGCCCGGTGCGTTTGTGATCAAGGCGACGTCGCCCTCGACCTTGCCGCCGTTGGCGGCGCCAATGGCGGCTGCGAGACCGTCGGCGGCGACGCGGCCGCCCTGCACGTTGTCGGTGGTCAGGAACGAGGTGAAGGCCTTGGAGTCGGCGCCGGAGTCGATGCCGATAACCTTGACCTTGGCAGCGGCTTCATCGATCGGCTTGCCAAGTGCCTTGAACTCGGTGGGGGCGATCACGATGGCCGCCGGGTTGCTGGCAACAGCGTTCTCGAGGATCGAGACCTGGCCATTGACGTCGGTTTCAGCCTGGGCGCCGAGCTCCGGCACGTTGACGCCGAGATCCTTGCCGGCCTTGCGGGCGCCGGCCAGAACGATCTGCCAGTAGAAGGACGTGGTGTCCTTGACGATGATCGGAATGGTCACGTCCGCCGCCGAAACCGGCGCCGAATGCATGACGCCGGCGAGCATCGACGCTGCTGCCAGTGCCATGACGGCGCGGCGGTTGAGAATGCTGGTCACGAATTTCATTAGGAATCCTCCCTAAGTCGCCCGGTGAACGTTACGGAAGCTCCGTCCGGATAGGCGTGGCCCAAACAGAACTTTATCAATAAAAAACAGTTGCCATGTTTTGATAGTGCATCGACCCGGCCGATGCAAGCGGTGTTTGACCAGTCCTCGCGGGCTTGGCAAAGCCAGATCCACCGCGCTGCTCTTCCCTTGCCGCCGTCAAACGCTCCCGTCTCCGTCCCGTCAACGCATGGAATATTAATTCCATTAATTCGTCAATATGGAATGTTCATTCTTTCATGGGATCGCAAGAATGTGAAGCCCGGGTCACCCGTACTCCGCCGGTGGTTGCGGGTTCACGCCAGCTCCTGCACCAGCGTATAGGGGCGATATCTGGCGTATTCCGCCTCCAGCACGTCGACGTCGAGCAGTTCGAGATTGCGGGTCAGGTTTGCCAGCTTGGCGGTGCCGGTCAGCACAGTGGCGACCGCCGGCTCATGCAAGGGAAACTGGAATGCGGCAGCGGCCAGGGGATAGCCGGCCTCAGTGGCGATCCTTTCCATCGCACCGACGCGGTCGAGCACATCGTGGCTGGCGGGCAGGTAGTCGAAATGCGCGCCTTGCACCGGGCCGGTCGCGAGGATGCCGGAGTTGAACACGCCGCCGATGACCAGCGACGTCTGTTGCGCCCGGCACAGCGGCAGCAGTTCCGCTTCGGCACTGCGGTCGAGCAAGGAATAGCGGCTGGCGAGAAGGATGCAATCGAGTGGTGCCCGGCGCATCACGTCGAGGCAGATCTGGACCTCGTTGACGCCAAGTCCGTAGGCGGAAATGACGCCGGCTCGCTTCAGCTCCTCGAGTGCCTTGAGGCCGCCATCCATCAACTCGCGAAAATGCAGCTTGGTCCTCTCGACACCGTGCGTGTAGGCGCCGATGTCATGGACGAACAGGATGTCGATCTTGTTCAGGCCAAGCCGCGCATAGCTGAATTCGACCGAACGCATGATCCCGTCATAGGAATAATCATAGTCCAGCGCGAAGGGCAGCGGATCGACATAGGAGTGATCGGGAACCTGGTCGTCCGGCACCGGGCGGAACAGGCGGCCGACCTTGGTCGACAGCACATAGGAATCGCGCGGCTTGTAGCGCAGGAAGTCGCCGAAACGGCGTTCCGACAGGCCGAAGCCGTAGAAGGGCGCGGTGTCGAAATAACGCAAGCCGGCCTCCCAGGCGCCTTGCAGCGTCTCCATCGCCGCCTCGCGCGAACAGGCGCGATAGAGCCCCCCGATCGCGGCGCCGCCAAAGCTGATCTCGGTGACCTCGAGCGCGGTCTGACCGATGCGGCGCTTGTTCATGCGAAAACCTCCCCGTTGCCGACCCTTGTCCGGCCCGGCCGTCTACCAGATATCAGTTCAATCTAGAGCAATTCCAAGGGAAAGCGCATAGCGCTTTTCCCCGGGAATTGCGTAAAAACAAAGAGTTAGAGCGTTGCACCAAGATGCCAGGGCACGAACTCGTTGTCGCCGTAGCCAAAATCCTCGCTCTTGGTCTTGCGGCCGGAAGCCGTCTCGACGATCAGTTCGAAGATCTCGCGGCCCATGCCGGCGATGGTTTTCTCGCCAGAGGCGATGACGCCGCAGTTGACGTCCATATCCTCTTCCATGGTGTGATACATGGTCGAGTTGCTGGCGACCTTGATTGACGGCGTCGGCCGGCAGCCGAAGCATGAGCCGCGGCCGGTTGTGAAGACGATGACATTGGCGCCGCCCGCCACCTGGCCGGTGGCAGAGACCGGGTCGTAGCCGGGGGTGTCCATGAACACCAATCCGCTGCCGGTGACTTTTTCTGCATAGCCGAAGACGCCGTTAAGCGGCGTCTGGCCGCCCTTGGCGACCGCGCCCAGCGACTTCTCCAGGATGGTGGTGAGGCCGCCGCGCTTGTTGCCGGGCGACGGGTTGTTGTCGATCGAAGCGCCATGCTTGGCGACATGATCCTCCCACCACTTGACGAAACCGTCGAGCTTCTGGGCGATCTCCGGCGTTGCCGCGCGATAGGCGAGCAGGTGTTCGGCGCCATAGATTTCCGTCGTTTCGGAAAGGATGCCGATGCCGCCGACGCCGGCCAGGATATCGACGGCGGCGCCGAGCGCCGGATTGGCCGTAATGCCCGACATGCCGTCGGAGCCGCCGCATTGCAGGCCGACGACGATCTCGCTGACCGGGATCGGCTCACGCTGCAGCTGGCCGACTTCCTCGGCGATTTCCGCCAGCACCAGCATCGCCTTTTCCACCGATTTGCGCGAACCGCCGGCATCCTGGATGTTGAAATGACGTTTGCCGGCAGCGACACCCTTCTGGCCATAGAGGGTGAGCTGGTTGACCTCGCAGCCGAGCCCGACCATCAGCACGCCGCCGAAATTCGGATGGCGGGCATAGCCGGCGAGCGTGCGGTGCAGAACCATCATGCCGTCGCCGGTGCCGCTCATGCCGCAGCCCTGGCCGTGGACGATCGGGACGAAGCCGTCGATGCCGGGATATTTGGGCAGCAGCGTGCGGTTGGCCTGGTCGGCAATGGCATGGCAGACGGTGGCCGAGCAGTTGACGCTGGCGACGATGCCGATGAAATTGCGCGTCCCCGCACGGCCATCGGCGCGGCGATAGCCCATGAAGGTGCGGGCGCGGTCGGCTTCCGTCGCGTGCTCGGCCTCGCTCGGCGGCACGACCGGCAAGCGGCCGGATTCGAAAACCAGATTGTGCGAATGAACGTGCTCGCCCGGTGCGATGTCCTGCGTCGCGCGACCGATTGCCTGGGCGTATTTCACCACGGCCTCGCCGGCGGCGATCGGCTTGATCGCGACCTTGTGGCCAGGCTCGATCAGAGCGGTGGCGACGGCGCCGCCCGGCAGTGTGGTGCCGATCTCGATGCGGCCGTTGGCGACGGCGACATTGTCCGCGGGGGACAGAAGAATGCTGTTGGAGGCGTTCACGGGCGGTTTCCTGGGTGATCCTGGGAGGCGCGGGCGGATTGACACGCGCCTGTTAAAAGATAATGTCTTTTATCGTGAAAAAACAGTTTTGCGTCAATTGTTTTTTCGCCGGGGAGTTCCGCATGTCCGTAGGTGTTCCGAAAAGCGATTTCGCTTTTCAGAGGTCATGGGAACGTCATATTGCGCTTCAAGCCAGCAGCCGCAAGCGACGGCGTGCAACGGGTCAGGAATGTCGAAGAGCAACAACGTCTACAAGGATGCCTACAACAGGTGCCTCAGGCTGCTCGATGAAACACGCAGCCTGCCTTCGGAGCCGGAATTGGGTACATTGCTAGGCGTCAGCCGCACCACAGTACGCACCATCCTGGCGCGCATGGAAGAGACCGGGCTGATCGCCTGGAACAAGCGCGCCAAGACTGTGCTGCGCGAACCGCGTCCCGAGGATTTCTTCCCCGAGGAAGAGACCGACACATTGGCCGAGATCATCGAGCGGTCGTTCATGCGCCGGCTGCTCGCCGGCGGTGCCGAGGCCGGTATGCAGATCAACGAGCTCGAACTGGCGCGCGAGATCGGCGTCGGCACCACCAGCGTGCGCGAGTTCCTGATCCGCTTCTCCCGCTTCGGCCTGATCGAGAAGCGCCGC
This sequence comes from Mesorhizobium bavaricum, assembly GCF_056781655.1. Lineage (NCBI taxonomy): Bacteria > Pseudomonadati > Pseudomonadota > Alphaproteobacteria > Hyphomicrobiales > Phyllobacteriaceae > Mesorhizobium > Mesorhizobium bavaricum. Next base: position 2,066,230 of record NZ_CM165566.1, read on the forward strand.
AACAGCCATTGGGTGCTGAAGGGTTTTACGCGCGCCTTCGCGCTCGAACTGACTGAAATCCGCGAAATGTTCGAACTGCGCTCGGCGGCTGCCTTTGCCGCCCTGCCGCTGGACAGCGCGGTCTGGGCCGATCTCGACCGTCTCGAAGGCGAGCATCGCCTGCTGGCAAGCGAGATCGCCGCCCGCTTCAACGAATTCTCCGAGCTGGACGAGCGCTTCCACCGGCTCATCCACCGGGCGTCGCGCAACCGCTTCATCGTCGATTTCTACGACGTCATCGCCATGATCTTCCACTACCACTACCAGTGGAACAAGGCACAGGAACGGGAGCGCAACGAGGTCGCCATCGGTGAGCATCTCGCCTACATCGAGGCACTCAAATCGCGCGATCTCGGCAAGGTGGATGCCGCCTGCCGCAAGCACCTGAAGTCGGCGCGCCAGACGTTGCTGACCTCGATCCCTGAAAGCCGGGCGTCACAAAAACCTTGATATGCCGCGTTGCCGCAGCGTCGATTTGGCGATTTTCGCCCTCCGGCTGCCGTGGTAGGTATCTGTCGTTGATTGCTTGACGAGGCAGATCGTTTGAACAGGCGAGGCATTTGAACAAGAAGGGGAGTCGGTGGAGCATGCCGGTCGCGCTTGTCGCGGCCTATCTGCTGTTGCTCCAGTCGACGCTCGGTGCGTTCGCCTTCGGCACCGGACCGGATGCATCGCAACTCGATGCCTTCGGCAACGTCATCTGTACCCGTGAGGGTGCGACCCAGCTTCCTAGCGGCAACCCGCAGCCGTCACATCTGCCGGCATGCTGCGTGCTTGGGTGTGGCATGTTTTCGGCAGCCTTTGCGCCGCCGCCCGAGGCGGGGCTCGCACTTGGCAGCCTTTCCTTTGAAACACTCGCCTTCGTCTTTCCGGCGGCCATCCATCTCGACTTCGCGCGCGAGCGCTCGCCGTCGAACCCGCGCGCGCCGCCGCGAACGGCCTGAGCCTGTTTGCCCGACGGAACCTTTCCCGGGCGTCCCCATCCAAGGAACAGAACGGCTCGCGACCGGCAACGGCGCGACCATCACTTCATGGAGCAACCATGTCCCAACTTTTCCGCATCGCCGCGCGTCCTACGCTCGGCGGCATTTTCCGCAGCTTCGAGATGCGACTCGGCATTGCCGTGTTGGCGTTTGCGCTGCTGTTGGCCGGCGCCCAGACTGGCTTCGCGCATGAGTTCAAAGTCGGCGATCTCGAGATCGGCCACCCCTGGTCGCGCGCCACACCGGCCGGGGCCAAAGTCGCCGGCGGCTATTTCACCATCACCAACAAGGGCAGCGCACCGGACCGGCTGCTGTCGATTTCCTCCGATGTCTCGGAAAAAGCCGAGCTGCACGAGATGGGCGTCAAGGACGGTGTCATGACCATGCGGCCGGTTGCCGGCGGCCTGGAAATCCCTGCTGGCGGGAAGGTGGCACTGGCGCCTGGCGGCTATCATTTGATGTTCATCGGCCTCAAGCGGCAACCCAAGCAGGGCGAAAAATTCTCCGCCACGCTGACCTTCGAAAAGGCCGGCGCCGTCCGCGTCGACTTCGCTGTCGAAGGCATGGGTGGCGGCATGGACGACCATGCCAATTGATCCGGCCAGCAATTCCTGAAATCAGAGGGACCATCATGAACAAGTATCTTCTGTCGGCCGGCGCGCTTCTCGTCCTTGGGACAAGTGCCGCCTTCGCGCACATCACGCTCGAAACCCAGGAGGCCGCCGTCGGCTCGACCTACAAGGCTGTTCTGCGCGTGCCGCACGGTTGCGATGGCAAGGCGACGACCGCCGTGCGCGTGCAGATTCCGGAGGGGGTGATCGCGGTGAAGCCGATGCCGAAGCCCGGCTGGACGCTGCAGACCAAGAAGGGAAAATACGACAAATCCTACCAGCTCTACGGTCAGGCGGTGACCGATGGGGTCAAGGAAGTCGACTGGAGCGGCGGCAGCCTGCCGGATGAATTCTACGACGAGTTCGTCTTCCGCGCGACGTTGACGGCGGATCTCCCCGTTGGCCAGAAGCTCTACTTCCCGGTGGTGCAGGAATGCGACGGTGCCGCGGATCGCTGGATCGAGATCCCGGCAGCGGGGCAGGATGAAGACGCACTGGAGAACCCGGCGCCCGGCATCAAGCTGTTGCCGAAGAAATAGTAATGTCTTTCGGCGGCGCGCTCCGTTCGCGGAATGCGCCGCCATTTCATGGCAATGGCAAGAACGCGATGTCCTCACGGCGGATGATTCATATGGCCGGCAAGTTCGTGAGCCGGGTTGCCGGCGGCCTGTTGGCCGTGGTCATGCTGCTCGTCGTCCTGGCCTCGACAAGTCCGGCCTTTGCCCATGCCGCGCTGATCAAGACCGACCCGGCCGACGGCGCGGTGCTGGCGCAAGCGCCGGCACAATTCTCATTGACCTTCAGCGAGCCGGTCTCGCCGCTGGTGCTGACACTGGTGAAGCCCGACGGCACGCCGGTTCCGCTGACCGCCTTCCGCCTCACCGACCAGACGGTCGAAATCGACAATCCCCAGATACTCAAGTCCGGCACGCATGTGCTGAGCTGGCGCGTCATTTCCGCCGACGGTCATCCGGTCGGCGGCTCGCTGCTGTTTTCCATCGGCGCGCCAAGCGAGCCGCCGGTCGTGTCCGAGGCTGTCGACTGGCCGCAACGGTCGGCGATCTGGATCGGCAAGGTCTTTCTCTACATCGGTCTTTTCATCGGTGTTGGCGGAGCCTTCGCCCTCGCCTGGCTGACCCAGGGTGGCCGCGCCGGACAGCGCTTCGTTACGACTGCAATCCTGGGCGGCCTGATAGCGGCACCGCTGTCGCTCGGCTTGCAGGGACTGGATGCGCTCGGGGCGCCGCTCTCCCATGTGGCGCAGCCGGTCATCTGGCGGACCGGGCTCGGCACCAGCTTCGGCTGGACGGTGCTGGTCGCCCTGATCGCGCTGGGACTCGGCCTGCTGTCGCTGGCCGGACCGCGCCCGGCTGCCAAGCCATTTGCGCTGGCCGGGTTGGCCGGGGTGGGGGTCGCGCTGGCCGCCAGCGGCCACGCCAGTGCCGCCGAACCGCAATGGCTGACGCGGCCGATGGTGTTCCTGCACGGCGTCGGCATCGCCTTCTGGGCCGGTGCATTGATGCCGCTCGGCCTGGCGCTGAAAGGTCAGTCGGCGGAGGCCGCGCCATTCCTGCGGCGGTTTTCACGCATGATCCTGCCTGTAGTGGCCGTGCTTGCCGTGGCCGGCATTGTGCTGGCGATCATCCAGGTGCAGACGCCGGCGGCACTGGTCAACACTGCCTATGGCAGACTGTTGTTGATCAAGCTCGGGCTGCTGGTCTTTCTCTTCACGCTCGCCGCCGTCAATCGCTGGAAACTCACCGCATCGGCCGAGGCCGGAGCGACGGAAGTGCAGCGCAGGCTCGCCCGCTCGATCGGCGTTGAAATGCTGATCGTGCTCGCCATCTTCGGCGTTGCCGCGGGCTGGCGCTTCACGCCGCCGCCACGGGCACTGGCGATCGCGGCGGCGCAACCGGTCTCGGTCCACATCCACGCGCTGCAAGCAATGGCGGATCTGAGCATCACGCCCGGTCATGCCGGGCCGGTCGTCGCCTCGATGATCATCATGACCGGCGACTTTGGACCGCTCGACGCCAGGGAGGTGACTCTGGTGCTGTCGAAGCCCGATTCCGGTATCGAGCCGCTCAAGCGTGCCGCGACCAAGCCCGGCGATGGCAGCTGGCGCGTCGACAATCTCGTCATTCCGGTGCCTGGCCGCTGGACGGTGCGCATCGACATCCTGGTCTCGGACTTCGAGATGGTGAAGATCGAAGCACCCGTAGACATCAGGCCGTAATGCAGGACCGCCAAGCGCCTCGTACGAACTCGACCGAGAATCGATGCAACACAATTCGGCGAGGCGGTTGACGCGGCCCGAAAGGCCCGTCAATCATCTCGCCGAAGAATGGGCATCCCGGTAAACCGCGAGCTCGAACCAACAAGATCCGAAAGCAGGGAAGAAACGATGGAAAAAGCCGAAATCGGCCTGATCGGCCTTGGCACGATGGGCTCCAACCTGGCGCTCAACATCGCCGAGCATGGGCACCGGATCGCTGTCTTCAACCGCACCAGGGCACGCACCGACGCTTTCGTCGAAAATGCCGGCGCGCTGAAGGACATGGTGGTACCGTGCTACAGCCTGGAGGAACTCGCCGCGGCGATCCGGCCGCCACGCCCGATCATCATCATGGTGCTGGCCGGCAAGCCGGTCGACGAACAGATCGAAGCCTTGCGCGGCGTGCTGTCGGCCAACGATATCGTCATCGATGCCGGCAACGCCAATTTCCGCGACACGATGCGGCGCTTCTCCGAACTGTCGGGCTCGGGCCTGACTTTCATCGGCATGGGCGTGTCCGGCGGCGAGGAGGGCGCGCGCCACGGGCCGTCGATCATGGTCGGCGGCACCGAGGACTCGTGGAAGCGTGTCGAAAATGTGCTGACCGCGATCTCCGCCAAATTCAACGACGAGCCCTGCGCTGCATGGCTCGGAACCGACGGCGCCGGCCATTTCGTCAAGACCATCCACAACGGCATCGAATATGCCGACATGCAGATGATCGCCGAAATCTACGGCATCCTGCGCGACGGCCTCGGCATGGGGCCCAAGGACATCGGCACGGTGTTTTCCAACTGGAACGAGGGCAGGCTCAATTCCTACCTGATCGAGATCACCGCCAAGGTGCTGGCATCAGACGACCCGAAGACCGGCAAGCCGGTGGTCGACATCATCCTCGACCGCGCCGGCCAGAAAGGCACCGGCAAATGGTCGGTCATCGAGGCGCAGCAACTCGGCATTCCGGCGACCGCGATCGAGGCGGCGGTGGCGGCGCGCGTCCTGTCGTCGATCAAGGACGAGCGGCAGGCGGCGGAAAAAGCCTATGGCAACATCGGCGTGACGAAGATTTCCGGTGACACGGACGCATTGCTCAAAGACCTCGAGCTGGCGCTGTTCGCCGGCAAGATCGCCGCCTATGCGCAAGGTTTCGCGGTGATGAGCGGTGCCTCGAAGGAGTTCAACTGGAACCTGCCGATGCCGACCATCGCCAGGATCTGGCGGGCCGGCTGCATCATCCGCTCGCAGATGCTCGACACCATGGCGGAAGCCTTCAGCAAGGGCGGTGCCTCGACCAACCTTCTGATGGCGCCGGCCTTTATTTCGTTGATGCAGGAGGCGCACCCGTCGTTGCGGCGCGTCGTGGCAAGGGCATCGGAGGCCGGCTCGCCGGTGCCTGCGCTGTCTTCGGCACTTGCCTATTTCGACAGCTACCGCCAGGGCCGTGGCACTTCCAACCTGATCCAGGCGCAACGCGACTTCTTCGGCGCGCACGGTTTCGAGCGCATCGACGGACCGGGTGCGTTCCACGGGCCGTGGGGAAGTGGTGCGGCTGGCTAGGATATTGCCTGGCTGAGCGAAAGAACGTCACTGGCTGCGCTCAGGCTCTGCAACGAGCCGGGCGCGGCGCCGCCGATCCAGCCCAGCACGGAACGGGCAAGCTCGGAGCCTGCCAGCCGGAAGTTCTCGTTGACAACCAGCAATTCCGGCCGGAACAGGTGCAGCAGGTCCGACGACTGCTTGGAAACCACATCGACGTCGCGGCCTAGCTTGAGGCCGGCATCCTCGATGCCGGCGACGATAGCGAGTGTCGCGGCTGCAGCGCTGCTGACGAAGCCGTCCGGCCGGTTTTCGCGGCGCATCACCTGTGCGGTCCGGCTCCTGATCTGCTCGATCGTATGGTCGATGGAAACAGTGTTGAACGGAATTTCGCTGGCGCCAACCTCGCTCAGCGCATCGGCAAAGCCGTTCAGCGTGTGGCCATAGTAGGTCAGCCCGGGCGGCGGCGACAGAAGCGCCAGCTTGTGCCGACCCCTGCTCGCCAAGCGGCGCACGGCTGCCACCGCGAAAGCATGGTTGTCGAAGTCATGGTAGGGATGGACGAGGCCCATGTCGGTGCGGCCATGCGTGGCAAAAGGCATGCCATGCTCCAGCATGTAGCGGGCGCGCGGGTCGTTCGGTTGGGTGCGCGAGATTATGACGCCGTCGGCGGAGCCGGTCTCGACCAGATAGCGTATGGGGTCGAGTGGATCCTGCGAGCGGGAATAGGGCGTGACGATCAGGTGATAGGGCGTTTCGGCGAGCACTTCCGAAACGCCGTAGATGATGTCCGAGACGAAGCTCATGATCTCGCGATCGGTGTTAAGCACGAGGCTGATGACATTGGTCCTGCCGGTGCGCAGGCGCACGCCGGCACGGTTCGGCCGGTAGCCGATCTGCTTGGCGACGAGCTGAACACGGCGCCTGGTTTCGGCGCCGATTTCCGGGGCGTCCTTCAAGGCGCGCGATACGGTGGTGACGCCGAGCCCGGTCATGAAGGCAAGCGTCTTCAACGTCGGCCGGCCCTGCGCCAACGCCTCCTCGTTCTTTTCCGTACGCCGTCTGTCCATTCGTCCCGCCCGTCAGGCGCATAGCAGCCGCAGGCCGGGTCGGCAATCGCCGCCATAGCGATACGATATGCGCTCCAGCCCCGTCGAGGCTTCAATATACTGAAACGTTACAGATTGCCAATGTCGAGATGCGCGACCGCTCTTGGCGAGATGCAGCGCTCGTTGCGAAACCCATTGGGATTCCAGAAGAAATCGCCCTCGCCACCACCTTTTGCCGGTTTTCACGCGTAATTCCGGTGTTTTGCACTGCAGCGGCCATGTTGCAGCGCACATGAGGGCGGTTGCGCGTGCGAATTTGTTCGCGGCTCGAAAAAATGTCGAACTCGCTTCGTTCATGGGGTTGCGCAGTCCGCGCAATTCCCGTATCCAAAATCTGTAACGTTTCAGATTCTGGGAGGAACCGAAATGCGATACAAACTTTTGACCGCTGCGCTGGCAGCGACGGCTGCGCTGCAATTTGCCGGTCCGGCCGCGGCGACCGATCTGGAAGTGATTCACTGGTGGACGTCGAAGGGCGAGTCGGCGGCGGTCTCACAGTTCGCAAAGGCCTTCGACAATGACGGCCACGGTGACCGCTGGGTGGACAGCGCCATCGCTCTCGGCGAAACCGCCCGCTCGACCGTCATGCAGCGCGTGCTCGGCGGCGATCCGCCCGGTGCCGCTCAGTTCAACCCCGGCCGGCAATACGAGGAACTGATTTCAGGCGGGAAGCTGCTCGACCTCACGGACGTCGCCACCGCCGGCAAGTGGGATGAGGTCATTCGACCGAAGGCGATCGGCAGCGCCTGCCTCGTCGACGGCCACTGGTGGTGTGTTCCGGTCAACATTCATTCCAACTACTGGGCCTGGTACTCCAAGCCAGTGTTCGAGAAAGCGGGCGTGCCGGAGCCGAAGAGCCTGGCCGATTTCATTGCAGCCGCGCCGAAGATCAAGGAGGCAGGCCTCATTCCCTTCGCCATCGGCGGCGACGGAAACGGCTGGCAGATCCAGTTGCTCTTCCAGGATATGGTGACCGAAGCTCTCGGTGTCGCCAAACGCGATGAGATGTATACCAAGAAGAGCGCCGAAATTGCCGGCGGCCCGGAGATGAAAGGCGTCTTCACGGAATTGCGGGCCCTGAAGCAATTCACCGACAACGGCTACGCCAACCGCAACTGGAACGACACCACCAACCTGGTGATCACCGGCAAGGCGGGGCTTCAGGTGATGGGCGACTGGGCGCGTGGCGAGTTCGCGGCGGCCGGCATGACCGGTGTCAAGGATTTCGGCTGCATGATCGGTCTGAACGAGGCCAAGCCGGTGGTCAGCACCGACGGCGACATCATCGTGTTCTTCAAGCAGGGCAATGCGGATGTCGAGGCAGCGCAGAAGCGGCTTGCGGCGCTGCTCATCAGCCCGGAGGTTCAGGTCGCCTTCAACAACGCCAAGGGTTCCATGCCCGTGCGTGGCGACGTCGACATGTCGACGGCCGATCCGTGCATGCAGAAGTCGCTGAAAGCGGTGGAAGACCCGTCCAACATCGTCACCGCGACGAACCGGTTCATCACCGAGAACACCAATCAGCAGATCAATGAGCTCGTCGCGCAATTCTTCGCAGACGACTCCGTGACTGCTGACGACGCCACTGCGAAGTTTGCTACGATCATCGGCAATTCCGATTAGGAGCCGATCATTACCCCGAGGCGTCGCCCTTGAGGCGGCGCCCCGGTCGCGTCCCGACCCGACAGGAAGCTCCCTTTTCTCGGCGACGGGCTGACAATCGCGGGACGGGAAGCTGCGGCGGCCCGGGGCCCTGTGGTTCGGACAACGCTGACTTTCACGCCGGCCACTACCCCAAGGTGCCGGTGGAAGCGAGAAAGACGGACGATGCAGAAAAGCTGGAGGCACAGATTTCACCTGCCCGCCGTCATCGGAACGATACCGATGATTCTCGTTGCCGTCGGCGTGTTCGTGATCGGCATCGGCTTCTCGGTGTTGTGGTCTTTCACCAGTTCGAAGCTCTTCCCGACCTACGATTTCGTCGGTCTGGCGCAGTATCGGCGCCTTTGGGCCGATAACCGCTGGCTCGTCTCGGTCAACAACATCTGGTTCTTCGGCCTGATGTCCATCACCTGCAACATGGTGTTCGGCTACCTGCTCGCCGTTTTCATGGACCAGCGCATCCGCCAGGAGGACCTGTTCCGCTCGATCTTCCTGTATCCTTTCGCCATGTCGCTGATCGTCACCGGTCTGGTGTGGCAATGGGCGCTCGACCCCAACCTCGGCCTGCAGGAGGCGCTCCGCAACTGGGGCTGGTCGAGCTTCAGCTTCGCCCCGCTGGTCGATGCCGAGACCGCGCTCTACGCGCTGGTCGTGGCGGGCATCTGGCAGGGCTCGGGCGTGACGATGGCGATCCTGCTTGCCGGCCTGCGCGGCGTTGACGAGGATATCTGGAAAGCGGCGAGGGTCGACGGCATCCCAACTTGGCGCACGCACTTGTCCATCGTGGCGCCAATGATGAAGGGAGCCTTCGCCACCGCCTTCGTTCTCCAGTGCGTAAGCGTGGTGCGCGTCTACGATCTGGTTATTGCCATGACCGGCGGTGGTCCCGGCATCGCCACGTCCATGCCGGCAGTCTACGTCATCCAGCTCATTACGGTTCGCCAGAACGTCGGCCAAGGCATGGCTGCGGCAACGATGATGCTGCTGCCGGTCCTGATCGTGCTGGCTCTCAGCGGAATTCTACTATGGCGGCGAAATCGTCAGCGGGAAGCGGGCGCATGACCGCCGGCCAGATCACAGCAATTCAGCCTGTCCAGCAAGCGCCGGACCAGGCTGGCGTGGCGCCCTTCGGGCCGAAACCGCGACGGTTGTCGGCCGGCCGCATCGGCATTTATGCTTTCCTGGTCGTTGCGGCGCTCTTCTTCCTCATCCCGGTCTACATCATGATCGTCACCTCGCTGAAGGGGATGCCCGAGATCAGGCTTGGACATCTTTTCAACCTTCCGGGCGAGCCGACATTTCAGCCCTGGGCCGACGCCTGGCTCCATGCTTGCACCGGCCGCGACTGCAACGGCCTCAGTCCAGGCTTTTACAATTCGGTGAAGATCACCCTGCCGAGCGTGGTCATCTCGATCATCTGCGCGTCGATCAACGGCTACGCGCTGACCTTCTGGCCATACAAGGGTGCCAACTTGCTGTTCGGGTTGCTCGTGTTTGGTGCCTTCGTGCCCTATCAGGTCGTGATCTATCCATTGATCATCGGACTGAGCTCGGTCGGGTTGTTCGCGTCCCTTCCTGGCATCATCATCGTGCATACGATCTTCGGAATGCCCATCCTGACGCTGCTGTTCCGCAATTTCTACGCGGCAATACCGGTCGAGCTGTTCAAGGCGGCGCGCGTCGACGGTGCGGGTTTCTGGCGCATCTTTTTCTACATCATGCTGCCGATGTCGGTACCGATCACTGTCGTCGCCGTCATCCTGCAGGTTACCGGCATCTGGAACGACTTCCTGTTCGGCGTCGTGTTTGCCGGGCGGGCCAACTGGCCGATGACGGTGCAGCTCAACAACATCGTCAACACCACCACCGGCGTGAGGGAGTACAATGTCAACATGGCGGCGACCATTCTGACGGCTGCGGTGCCTCTGCTCATCTACTTCATCTCCGGAAGATGGTTCGTGCGCGGCATCGCCGCTGGCGCGGTGAAAGGCTAGTGGATATGGCGCAGAACGGTACCAGCGTTTCGATCCAGGACCTGTCGCTGAGTTTCGGCGTGGTGACAGTCCTGCAGACGCTCAATCTCGATGTCGCCGAGGGCGAGTTCATCGTGCTGCTCGGTCCCTCCGGCTGCGGCAAGTCGACCTTGCTCAACTGCATTGCCGGCCTGCTCGACGTCTCCGAAGGCAGCATCTTCATCAAGGGCAAGAACGTCACCTGGGAAGAGCCCAAGGACCGCGGCATCGGCATGGTCTTCCAGTCCTATGCGCTGTACCCGCAAATGACGGTGGAGAAGAACCTGTCCTTCGGCCTGCGTGTCGCCGGCACGCCGAAGGACGAGATTGCCAAGCGGATCGCACGGGCAGCCGAAATCCTGCAGATCGAGCCGCTGCTGCAGCGTAAACCTGCGGCGCTCTCTGGCGGCCAGCGCCAGCGCGTGGCGATCGGGCGGGCGCTGGTGCGCGATGTCGACGTGTTCCTGTTCGACGAGCCGCTCTCCAATCTCGATGCCAAGCTGCGCGCCGAGCTGCGCGTCGAGATCAAGCTTCTGCATCGCAGGCTGCAGAACACCATGATCTATGTCACGCACGACCAGATCGAAGCGATGACGCTGGCCGATCGTATCGCAGTGATGAAAGGTGGCGTCATCCAGCAGCTCGATGCGCCGCAGACCATCTACAACCGTCCGGTCAACCGCTTCGTCGCCGGCTTCCTCGGCTCACCCGCGATGAATTTCATCGATGGGCAAACGGAGGCCGGCGCGTCTGCGGCCTTCAAGGCCGGAAATGTATCCATACCGCTCGACCGCTACGCTTTCGATGCGGCGGGCAACAGCAGCGGACCTTGCGTGTTCGGTATCCGGCCTGAGCACGTCGCGTTCGGCGAGGCGGCGAATGCCATGCCCTTTGCCATCGATGCCGCCGTCGAGATCGTCGAGCCGATGGGCTCCGACACGCTGGTGTGGACGAAGCTCGGCGGCCAGAATTTCTCTTTCCGCGTCGAGGCGGAAAAGACGCTGCGCAATGGCGAGCCGATCCGGATCGGCTTTGATCCTGCCCGCGCCTCGCTGTTCGACAGCCAATCCGGCAACCGCATGTAGCTCCCAAGCCCTACTACCCCATCCCCAAGCAGAACGGACAGAGACGATGAATTGGTCATTCCAACTTTACAGCGCCCGCAATTTCCAGCCCTGGGAAGGCGTCCTCGCGACGCTCGGCAAGCTCGGCTACACCCAGGTCGAAGGCTTCGGTGGCGTCTATGACGATCCCAAGGCCTTCCGCGCCGAACTCGACAAGAACGGGCTCGCCATGCCGACCGGGCATTTCTCGATCGACGCGCTCGAGAACGATTTCGACGGCGTGCGCAAAACCGCCGACGCACTCGGCATCACGCTGCTCATCTGTCCTTATCTGATGCCCGACCAGCGGCCGTCCGATGCGGCCGGCTGGCGCGGATTCGGCGAGCGCCTGGCCAAGGTCGGCGGCGCCGCGAAAAAGGCAGGCTACGGCTTTGCCTGGCACAACCATGATTTCGAGTTCAAGAAGCTCGCCGATGGCTCGGTGCCGCAGGATCTCATCCTCACGGCGGCGCCCGACATCGGCTGGGAGATGGACGTCGCCTGGGTGGTGCGGGGCGGCGACGATCCGCTGAAGTGGATCGACAAACACGGCCAGCGAATCAGCGCCGTCCATGTCAAGGACATGGCCAAGCCCGGTGAAGGGCTGGACGAGGATGGCTGGTCGGATGTCGGCCATGGCACCATCGACTGGGCCGGCCTGATCAAGGTGTTGCGCGCCAAGAGTGCGGCCCAATACTACGTCATGGAACAGGACAACCCGAACGACATCGAGCGCTTCGCGCGCCGCTCGATCGCAGCCGTCAAGACCTACTAGGAGCAATCAGCATGGCAAAGAAACTTGGCATCGGCGTCATCGGCTGCGGCAACATCTCGAAGGCGTATTTTTCGCTGGCGCCGCTGTTTCGCGGCATCGAGATGCGCGCCTGTGCCGACATCAACATGGATGCGGCGAAGGCACGCGCGAAGGAGTTCAAGCTGCGCGCTGAAACCGTCGACGATCTGTTGAAGGCCGACGACATCGACATCATCGTCAACCTGACCATCCCGGCGGTGCATTTTGAGGTGTCGAAGCAGGTGCTCGACGCCGGCAAGCATGTCTATTCGGAAAAGCCGTTCGTGCTGTCGGTCAAGGAAGGGCTCGACCTGAAGAAACGCGCCGGGGCGAAAGGGCTGCGCATCGGCTCGGCGCCCGATACCTTCCTCGGCGGTGCCCATCAACTGGTGCGAGAGCTCATCGACACCGGAAAGCTCGGCAAGATCACCAGCGGCACGTGCCACGTCATGGGCCACGGCATGGAGCACTGGCACCCCAATCCCGACTTCTTCTTCCAGCCGGGCGCGGGACCGGTGCTCGACATCGGCCCGTACTATATCACCAATCTGATCCAGCTGATTGGACCGGTGAAACAGGTCGCCGCCTTCGCGTCGACGCCGGCCAAGGAACGCACCATCAGTTCAAAGCCGCGCGCGGGCGAAAAGATCCCGGTCAACACGCCGACGACGATCCATGGCCTGCTGGAGTTCAAGAACGGCGCCGTGATCACGCTTAACACCAGCTGGGACGTCTGGGCCCATGGTCACGCGCCGATGGAACTCTATGGCGAGACGGGTACGGTGTTCGTGCCTGATCCGAATTTCTTCGGTGGCGACGTGCGCTTCACCGAAGACAGCAAGCCGGTCAAGAAGCTGCCGAAATGGCAGCACCCGTTCGGCGTTCCCAACGAGATGCATTCGCAAGGCATGATGGCCAACTACCGCACCGCCGGTCTCGCCGACATGGCGGTGGCGATCGCGGAAGGCCGGCCGCACCGCTGCTCGATGGAACTGGCGCTGCATGCCGTCGACGTCATGACCGGCCTGCTGCGCTCCGGTGAAACCGGCAAGTTCGTCGCCATGCAAACCAGTTGCGAACGGCCGGCCGCACTTGGCGTCAAGGAAGCCAAGGAGCTGCTGGCGAAGAAGAAGTAGGCCACGTGCCTCAACCCTCTCCCCGTTCCGACGGGGAGAGGATAAGGGTGGGGGGCAGAGCCCGACTCGCCGCGTTGTCGCGATGGCAGCCGACTGGCTCGCTTCCATTTGAGGATTTTCCGATGCCCTACATCCCCGCCGAAAACCGCTACGAAAAAATGGTCTACAACCGCTGTGGCCGCTCTGGCCTGAAGCTGCCAGCGATCTCGCTGGGGCTGTGGCACAATTTCGGCAATGACACGCCGCACAAAACCAAGCAGGCGATCGCGCGCAAGGCGTTCGATCTCGGCATCACGCATTTCGACCTCGCCAACAACTACGGTCCGCCGCCCGGCTCGGCAGAAACCGCTTTCGGCGAAATCCTGCGCACCGATTTCGCCGGCTACCGCGACGAGCTGATCATCTCGACCAAGGCCGGCTACGAGATGTGGGCCGGACCTTACGGTGAATGGGGCGGGCGCAAATACATGCTGGCCAGCCTCGACCAGAGCCTGAAGCGGATGGGGCTCGACTATGTCGATATCTTCTATTCGCACCGCTTCGACCCCGATACGCCGCTTGAAGAAACGATGGGCGCGCTCGACCATGCCGTGCGCTCGGGCAAGGCGCTCTACGCCGGCATCTCGTCCTACAATTCGCAGCGCACGCGTGAGGCCGCCGACATCTTGAAGCAGCTCGGCACGCCCTGTGTCATTCACCAGCCGAGCTATTCGATGCTCAACCGCTGGGTGGAGGAAGACGGCCTGCTCGACACGCTCGAAGGGCTCGGCGTCGGCTCCATCGTGTTCTCGCCACTGGCGCAAGGCATGCTGACCGACAAATATCTCGGCGGCATTCCCGACGGCAGTCGTGCCTCGCAAGGCAAGTCGCTGAGAACAGCCTTCATCAACGACAAGACCATCGCCAACATCAAGGCGCTTGACGCCATTGCCGGCAAGCGCGGGCAGACGCTGGCGCAGATGGCGCTGGCCTGGGTGCTGCGCAAGGGCAAGGTGACCTCGGCGCTGATCGGAGCCAGCCGGTCGGAGCAGGTCGAGGACTGCGTTGGCGCGCTCAAGGTGCCCGACTTCAGCGATGCCGAACTCGCCGAGATCGATACCTACGCGCGCGAGTCCGACATCAATCTGTGGGCGGCTTCGGCCGAACGCAAAGGCCCGCCGAGGAAATAAGCCACGCTCTTGTTATTTGTTTTGCGCAATTCCGGACGGAAAACCGTCACAGACTTTCCTGGAACTGCTCCTGACAAGCCGGCAAAACAAAACGGCGGGAACCTCTCCCGCCGTTTTTCATGCAAAAGCTGATGGCCGGGCCTCAGGGCGTCTTCGGCTTCTGTGCAGTGCCTAGCCCAGCCTTGGGCTTTTCCGGTGCCGGTGCCGAGGTCTTCATCTTCGCATCGATCCAGCTCGTGTAGTTGGCCAGCCGTGTGTAGATGCCGTAGGCGTCCTTGTGGCCACAGGCCGCACTCCCGTCCGCCGGGCCTTCGCCCCAGCTGACGACGCCGACCTGGACCGGGCCGTCGGCGCCGGTCATGAACAGTGGGCCGCCACTGTCGCCATTGCAGGCATCGCGCACGCCGCTGGTGGTACCGGCGCAGATCATGTTGCTGGTCAGCGGGTCGGTCATGTCGGCGGCGATCGCATTGGCGGCCGCATCGATGCCCTTTTCCGAATAGCGCATGCGGTGGGACAGATCGCCCAACGCTGCCTTCAGATCATGCGCGTAGATGGCTTTGATGCCGCTGTTGCAGGCCTGGTTCGGCTGCAGGTCGAGATCGGCAACCATCAGCGTGGTTGGAAAGGTGCCATCCTGCATCTTGCCCCAGCCGGTGACGGTCGTCTTGCCGGTGTCGGGGGTCGCGTCATGGGTAAGCTTGATGGTCGGCGCATCGGCCGGCTCGGCAAGCCGGAGCAGGCCGAGGTCGCTGTCGAGCGTCTGCTCGCTGTAGCCTTCGTTGACGATGACCTCCACCACCTTGTGGCGCTTGCCCTCGCTGAGATCGGTGGCGCCGGTCAGCACGGTGACGGCATCCGGCGAGATCGGCCGGCCCTTGTCGTTGAGGCAGTGCGCCGCCGTCAGCACCCATTGCGGCGCGATCAGGCTGCCGCCGCAGAATTGCGCATTGGCCTGCGAGGCCGGGTTCTCGTCCAGCCTGTCGGTGGTAAGCAGCGCGACCTGGAAAGGATAGGCGCCCTTTTCGGCCTGGTTGCCGCCATAGACGCGATCGGCGCCGTCGGGATTTTCCGCCGCGGCTTTCGCCCTGGCATCGGCGACACGGTTGATCGGCGAGACCGCCGCCTCCGGTCGGGCGGCACCTTCGTCCGCCTGGGTGGAATTGGCGGCCGCAAGGGCGGCAGCGATGCCGAGCAGCGACGCGGCGGCGATCGGCCTGAACCGATGGATGATGTGCACCTGAATCCTCCTGAGACACGTTCCCGAACGAGCCAGCCCCCGGCGCATGATCAACGAAACAGTCCCGGCAAGTCAGGCGTTGCTTCGCGGAGTGCGTTCCCGTGCGGAACCCGTTCAAAACCCTATAGCCCCCCACGGGCTACGTGGAAGCGAATTGTCATTCCAATGTTGTATTAATTTAGGCAGTATATCTGCGCGGGTATCTTTGGCGGGGGCCTTAGACAGACCGCATGGGGTGATGATCAGGTTCAGGCGCCGGTAACCAAACTCATTTTTCGGCTTCACCACGATCTCGACAATATTTCTGTATTTTGATCAAGTCCTTGCTGACTTTTGGGAGAGTCTCACCATGACAAAACTGACAAACGCTATCATTGCGTCCGCATTGCTTTCCACTGCGATGTGGACGGCCCCGGGTTTCGCCGCCGATCCTGGCTCCGCCAGTACCGGCAATGGCGAAAGCATGCGGGACGTGACTTCAGGCGACTACAAGCCCGGGCGGGCCAAACCAATTGCGCCGCCGACGCTGACTGACGAAGACAGCCGCGCCGCGCCGCTTGCTGACGAGGCAACGGCTGTCAAATCCTATGGCATCGTCGGACGTTCCGCCGATGGCAAGGAGATCAAGATCGAGCCAAGCGAAGCGCTGCGGGACCTTATCATCAAGGAACTGAATGCGCCGGCCAATGGAAAGGACGCGGGTCCGCGGAAGACCGAAGATCCCGATCTGGGCGAAGGCGAGGCTGGCCGTCAGGTTTTCGGGCCCGACGATCGCGAGCAGGTCAAGAACACCAAGACCTATCCGTTCTCGGCAATTGGTTATCTGGAAGCGAAATCGCCGAAGACGGGCAGCTTTGGCAGCTGCTCGGCGACGCTGATCGGCCCGCGCACGGTGCTCACCGCGGCGCACTGCCTCTACAGCCATGAAGACAAGGACTGGCTCTCCGATTATCTGTTCGTGCCAGGTCTCAACGGCAGCACTGCCGACGACGCACCGTTCGGCGCCTTCACCTTTGAAAGCGCCTATGTGCTGCAAGGCTTCATCGACAACTACCAGGGCTATTATGGTTCGGTCCTTCTGTGGGATCTCGGCATCGTAACCCTGAAGCAGGATGTCGGCACCAACCTCGGCTGGCTGGGCTACGCCAATTATGACGATCTGGGCGACTTCACCGCCAACCTCGTCGGCTATCCCGGCGACAAGCCGATGGGCACGATGTGGAAGGCAAGCTGCGAAGTGCATGCCGAGAACATCGCCCCGGAATATTTCCAGTATGACTGCGACACGTTCCCGGGGTCGAGCGGCAGTTCGGTCTATGCCTACGACAACAACTCCAAGCAGCGCATCATCACCGGCGTCAACGTGGCGGAAAGCCCCGACGCGAACACCGCCGTGCGCCTTAACGCCGCCAACGTCCAGTGGATCAACAGCCTGTATAAATAACGCTGCGGAATTCGCGTTGAAACAAAAGGCGGCGGGGCAACCCCGCCGCCTTTTTCGTGCCGCGGTTCAAATGCGGCTTCTCTTGCACGCGACCGGCTCGCCGACTACGCTCGATCCGGCCAAGGGGTTGGCATCCGAGGGGGTTCAAGGGATGGCGCGGGCAAGGGCAGTGTTGGGGATCGCGGCCGCATCGCTGCTGGCCGCATTGATGGTCTCACCGGCTTTCGCCGATCCGGCCGCCGCGGCTGCCAGCGGTGCCTGGGCGGAACGGGTGCAGATCCTGTACCAGGCAGACACGCGCTCGGTGCTGCGCAGGATGGTCCGTGTGTGGGACTTCCATCCGGAACAAAATCTCGACTTCGTCTGGGAGCCGGCGGCCGGTCAGTCGCCCGACCGGACGATCGCCGAAGACGGTACCATCAACGGCAAGGGCAGGCTGGTGTGGCGGGTGCGCGGCTCGGCGAGCTATGATCCCAAGACCATTTATTCCAGCTATTTCGGTGACGTCCGGAATGGCCGGCCCGACGGGCAAGGCCGGCTCGAGCTGCGCTCGGGCGAGGTTTTCGACGGGCATTGGCTTGCCGGGGAACTCAACGGAAAGGGCATCCATGTCGATGCCGACGGTAACCGCTACGAGGGGCAGTTCGTCGCCGGCGTGCCGAATGGTCAAGGCCGATTGCTGTCGAAGACCGGCGAGATGTTTGCCGGCTCATTTGTCGACGGGTTGAGGAACGGCAAGGGCCGTACCCGGCTGGCCGGAGGCACCGTCTACGAGTCGCAATGGGCGATGGGCAAGGAGGTCGGCGGCTCGCGACCCGACGTGCTGGCCGATGCCAGGGTCGGCGGATTGCTCAAGGCGCAGACCGGCGGCGGCGATGCCGACAAGGTCGAGATCGGCGTGGCGGTCGACCAGCGCATGACCCAGCAATCCGACATGCAGTACCAGCATCTGGTGCGCGACGAAGATATCGCGATCTATCCGCAGGCGGACCAGTACAATGACAGCTGGAACGGCACCGGCCCGGTCACCACCAGCAATGTCTATGAAGGCATGGAGTGGGAGGATGCGCCGGCCTTTGCCGAGGTCGACCTGAAGACGTCAGACCAGTCCAGGGTCAAGCTCGACAGTCTGGAAATGAAGGTCGCCGCCAGCGACGCCTATCGCAAGCCGATGCTGTCGATCTCTGAGCATTTCGGATGCGTCGGCTTCCGGCCGGATTTCTCGATCGTCAACAATGGCTGGGGTGACGCCAAGGACATGAAGATGTCGATCCAGTTCACCACGGTCGATGACGAAGGCAACCCGACCGGTGACCCCAGCCGCATGTTCAGCAAGGAGGTCGGCAGTTTCGGCGAGGGCGTCGATGTGTCGATCAAGAGCGTGCTCACGGAAGCCGGTGTCGACACGGCGAGCCTGGAGACGGGCCGGTTTCCCTGTCCTTCGGTGGACAGTCTCAATGTCTGCCGCAGCCAGCTGACCAACAAGATCAAGTTCGGCGAGGTCGCCGACTATCTCGGCAACATGCAACAGGCGATGACGCTGAATGCGATCGGCAAGTTCGATTATTCCTGGGCGGATGATGAAGGTCATGTCTACCAGCAGAGCGAGCCGTTCCGCACCTCCATCACCATGGCGGTTTTCGAGACCCCGGAATCGATGGCCGAATGCGGCGATGGCGGCGGTGGCACACCGGAAGCGATGCGCTACCAGAACATCGAGTTCCCGATCGGCAAGCATGACTACACCATCGCCATGCCGGTGCGTGGCAACAAAAAGATCAGCGCCTACACGGCGCGGCTGAAGATGTGGTCGTCGATGTCGTCGATCCATAGCTTCAGCATCGCCGCGCACTTCGCCGATGGCAGCGTGCGCGAGAGCAAGCCGGTGACCTTCTTCTATTTCCGGCCGAAGCAATCGCTGTTCGAGACCAAAACCGAGCCGGCGGCCTGCTATCTGCCACGCGACATGGTCGGTTGCGGTTAGCTATTTGCGGCCCATCTCAAAATAGTTGGGCAGCGGCAAAAGCCGGGTATAGATCGTGCCCTGGGCGAAGACGTGCAATTCCAGCATCGATCCCGATGACCGCTCGGCGCTCTGGTCGAAGAGGAAATTGCCGAGCGAATAGACCTCGGCCACGTCGCCGCCGGCTAGCGGAACGATCGCCTCGCTCGAGACATGCGGATGGCCGCCGACGATGGCCGAGACGCCACGCAGCCGCATCTGGTCTGCAAGCATGTCCTCGCGCACCGACGCTTCGGTCCTGTATTCGCGGCCCCAGTGGACGAAGGCGACCACCGGCCGCCCGGCATTCTGGTGCAGCAGCCGGTCGAGCAGGGCAGGCGTCAGCAGGTCGGTGTTCTTCGAGCCGTTGGTGTCGATGTCGGTCAGGCCGACAAGGTCGAGATCGGCAAGCGCCAGCGTCTCACCCTGCCCGAAATGCGGGATGCCGGCCTCGTCCAGGGCGCGCAGTGTCTCGGCATAGCCTGACGGGCCGAGATCATAGGCGTGATTGTTGGCGAGCCCGACGCCGGCGACATGCAGCCTTTTCAGCATGTCGGAAGCCAGACCTTGCGGCATCGCCAGGGTCATGTCGTCGATCGCTTCCGGCACGTTGGGCAGGATGACGCCTTCGAGGTTGACGATCAGCGGCCGTGAACCGGTGAGGGCCAGAACGCTGTCGACGATCCGGTCGGCGACGCCGTCGCGAACCAGAATCTTCTTCATAGCGCGGCCGAAATTCACGTCGCCGGCCAGATAGTAGATCCTGTCCTTTGGCCGTGCCGGGTTGTTGAAGCCGGGACCGAAGGCGCCGAACAGCGCCACCACATAGCTGGTGGTCCGCTCGACATAGTCCGAGGTGTGTTCCTGCGAGTTCTCGTTGGCGACAACCAGTGGCTGGGCGCCGAACAGTTCGCGCTGCAGCCTGGTCTGGATGTAGAGCGCACCGACGGAATCGGCGTGATCCGGCTGGCGAAGCGCCGCTATGCCGTCCAGCGATCCGGCGGCCAGCATGTTGAGCGTCTGCTGGTCGAAGCGTCGTGCGTCGTGCTGGGGCAGATAGTGCGAGAAGTCGGTGGATTCGACAATCAGCGTGTCCTGGTCGACGATGGGCTTCAGGGCCTCGGCCAGCCTGTCCCAGTCGCCACGGCGCGCCTTCACCGACATCGCCACGGGGACGATTTCCGCCTCGGGAAAATAATGATGCAGGAAAGGCAGCATGGCGCGCACGCCATGCTCCTTGTCGAACATGCAGGACTCCTCGACCATGTCGCTGTTCGTCTCAAGGCGGCGCACCGCCTGTACGTCGGCGGGGACCGGGCCAAGCACGGTATCGAAGCCGCGCAGCGTGGTGGCGTACAGTTTGTGCGTCTTGTGGAAATGGTCCGGCGACAGGATGATGATGCGCTTGTAACGGAAGCCGGAGGCCGCCCGGAACCCGAGCGCCACGAGGTCTGCGGCCAAGAGATGATGCGGAACGGTGATGCCGGTGAGCCGCTGGTTGGAAGGCTCGACATTGGCGACGCTGGCGATGGCATCCTTGAACAGCGTGGCGTCGTCATAGAAGGGCGGGAAGTTTTTGGTGCCTGGCTGGCAGACGACAGGGGCGGCCCGTGTCGCGCCGCTGGCGATAAAGAAAAAGACGATGATCGTCAGCAGGCGGACCATCATGGTTCGGCCAGGACGATGTTCTCCACGCCGCCGACATAATAGAACGGCTTTTGCTTGGACGATGTCAGCCGCACCACTTCGCGCGAAATGTAGTCGGCAAGGCCGAACAGCGTGACGCCGCCATCGGACGTCCTCGCCTTGCCGCGCAGCCCTTCGAGGATCGAATAGGTGAAGACGCCGTGGCCGAGTTCCGGCAGTTCGGCGGCGGTGTTGTTGGCGGCGGTGGCCGAAAACACGACGATGCGTGCGTCCTGCGCGTCCTTCTCCAGGCGCGGATTGAAGGCGTTGGCGGCATGGCAGGTGTCGAGCAGCATGAAGCGCATGCCCTTGGCCCGCTCAACCGATTTCTGGATGTCCGACCAGTCGACAAGCGACGAGCGCTTCCAGCGCTCGGCATCCTGTTTGCGGCCGTCGGTCGGGATGAAATAGTAATCCTCGTCGATGTTGATGCCGTGGCCGGCGACGAAAATGATGGTGGTGTCGTGCTCGCCCGGTCTGTCGAGGAAATCGGCGAGCTGATCGTCGATCGTGTCGGAGTCGGGCTCCATGACGGTGTCGGCGCTGGCGATTGTATAGGTCTGCCTGGCCTTGTCGGGGGCCTCGTCGAGCGCTTCACGGTTGACCAGAACCAGCGTCTCCATGGATGAGAACAGCGGTGCCGATTTCTGCGAAATCACCTTGAGAAACTCGGTGGCATCATCGACGGGATAGCGCAGGTCGCAGGCGTGGCCCGAACAGGCGTCGGTCAGGAACGGATATTTGTCGACGCCAATGACCGCGACATAGAGCTTGCCCCTGGCCTCGGCCTTCTCGGTCTTTCTTGCCAGCGCTATTACGCTGCGTTCGGTCAGATAACCGAATTCGTTGGTGCCGGTGATGCGGATGGTGTTTTCGCCATTCTCGACCGGTATCTCGACGGTGGTGCTGTTGCCATCCACCACCGAGCGGGCGGTGACGTCGCCGACATTGCGGCTGTTCGACAGGATCGAGAAGCCAGCGACATCGGTCCCGCCCTCCCTGGCACCCGTGATCTCGACGGCGACATAGCCGTCACGCACCTTGCTCTGGTCGTCAGCGAGGCGGATGTAGAATTCCGGCGGCTTGCGCTGCAGCAGCTTTTGCAGCTCGTTGTCGACGCCCGGACGCATCTCTCTGACCGCCTGTTTGGCGCTGCGCAGGATGATGGCCCGGCGTACCATTTCCGGGCTCCAGAGATATTTCTTCAACTGGCCGGCGCGGATGAAGCGGCCCTCATGGTCGCGGCCCTGGTTGACCTGCCAGCCGATCAGCTTGTCGCCCTCGTCGGAGGAATAGTAGAAGCCCTGCGGCATCCAGGCGATCCATTGCGAGCCGGCAAAGAACATCGAGACGATCAGCTCATGCGTCTTCAGGTTCCACAGCCGGAGCGTCTGGTCGGCACTGCCGGTAATCAGAAGACCAGCTTTATCGGAAGCAACCATGGCGTTGATCTCGCCGGTATGGCCGGTGAACTCGCCAGACACTTTCGCGGTCGCGGTCCGGTATTCGATCAGCGTGCCATCACTGCCGCCGGTGATCACCCCAAGGCCATTGTCGATCAGCGTATAGGCCGAATGGACAAAGCCGTTGGTGGCATCGTTCTCGATGCTGTGCACCATCTTGCCGCCATTGGCGATCTCCAGCATGGCGTTTTCCAGCGCGTCCTTGCCGCCTGGCGCTGTGCGCAGCGACCACTGGCCGTCGGCCAGAGCGGCGCGGGCAAATGAGCCCGGCTCCGTCAGCGGCTGCGGGTCCTCGAAGAAACGCTCGGTGGTTGGTAGCACCAGCCTGTTGTCCAGCGCGCCCTGTTCTTCCGGACAGGAAACGCGCTCGGGGCATGGGTTGGCGTTGCTCCAGGCGATGACTTCGTTTGCCACGTCGATGCCGACGGCGGTCACCGGTTCGCCCACTCCCTGCAGCAGCGCCTTGCGCTCGCCGGTCGCGGGGTCCCAGACCTGGATGGCGTTGCGGGTGCCGCCGGCGGTCGCCACCAGCGAGCCGTCGGTATTGGTAGTGCTGGCATAGACGGTGCCGTCATGACCGGTGTAGTCGAGCACCTTCTCGCCGGTGTCGGTGTTCCAGACGAAGGAGCGGTGCTTGTCGGCGCAGCGATAGCCGCAGGAGGCGACCAGCCGCGCCCCCTTGGCAAAGGTCAGCGAGCCGATAAGGAAATCCTGCTTCGGCATTGCGCGCATCAGCGTGCCGTCGGCGGCGTGCCAGAGCTGCACCTGCCCGCCCTTGCTGCCGGTGGCAAACAGGCTGCCGTCCTGCGACACAGCCAGCGCCATGACACTGATGTCCCGCAGCGGCTCGGCGTCGGCCGGCAAGACGATCTCCTCGCCCTTCGCGACGTCCCAGAGCCGGATGCCGTTGTCGGTGGTGGTCGCCACCAGCCGGGTTCCCGCCGCTGCGAAGGCGAGCTTGTCGATGTGCCAGGAATCGGCATCGAGCTTCTTGTCCAGCGCCCAGCCGGTCGCGGACTTGTCGTCCAGCCGCCAGAGATAGACCACGCCATCGGCGCCACCGGCGGCCAGGGTTTTGCCATCGGGAGAGAAGCTGAGGTCGTAGGTCGCGTAGTCGGCGGCCGTGAGCACCGCCTTCATCTTGCCGGTGGCGAAGTCGAAAAGCCTGATGTCGCCATAAGGCGGCTTGTCCCCGAGGCTGGCGCCGAAATAGCCGCCGGCGGCGATCGTCTTGCCATCCGGCGAGACCGCGACCGCGAAGATCTTGCCGTCGCTGCCGTTGCCGAGATAGCCGCGAATGGTGCGCAGCGTCACCCCGCTCTGCCAGTCCCAGATGCGGATGGTCTTGTCGTTCGATGCCGAGACGATGTCCTCGCCGTCGGGCGTGAAGGCGAGGTCGGTGACCTGCGCACTGTGGCCGCCGGTGTCGAGATCGAGGTGGAAGTCAGGCGCCTCTTCGGCGCGAGCAGCCGATGAGACAACAAGCGCACCGGCCATTGCCAGCCAGCGGCAGGCGCGCATGAGGCGGACGCTCATGGCGAATTTTCCCATCGCTACTTGGCTTCGGCAGCAGGCGGCCCATTGCGCACATAGGCCTCGATCGCCGAGGCGAAAGTGGGCGAACCCGCCCTGCGCTGCTTGTCGACATAGCCGGCAAAATAACTCCAGAACGAGACGGCATAGTCGCGGAAATAAGCATCGGTCACTTTGCGCGAACACAGATCGCCGTCGACGCAGAAGGACAGGCGGTTGAGGAAATAGACAATGCGGTCGAAATTTTCGCTGAAATCGGCAAGTGGCATGTCGCCACCAGTGGCGGTCATCGCCTCGATGCCGATCCGCTGCCGGAACACCTGTTCTTCGGTCGGCGACGGGTTGGCGCTGAGCAGATTGTCGTATTTGGCGTTGAGGGCTGCAAGACGATCTTTCAGGGCGCGCTGCGCCTGCTGGTAGTCCTTGGTTTCCCAGAGCTCAACCAGCGACATGGTCTGCTCGACGCGCTTCTGCTCCTGGTTGGCCAGGAACTGGTAAACCGAGAACATCAAGGTGAAGATGATGGCCAGACGCACCAGAAGGCCCGACCAGGCATAGACCAGCATGCGCCAGTCGCGGTCGGTGAAGGGGTTCGCTTCCTTCTTGATCTCGTGGCTGCTCGGCCACGGAAAACCTTCGGTGGTTTCCGGCAGCGCCGGTTTCGTGGCTGGCGCCTTTGCAGGCGCGGCAGCTACTGTTCTGGCGTTGCCCGTCGGCTTCTTCATCCGCAGCTGTCCAGTTCGATGACGGCGGAGGGGTCCAGCACGATACCGGGCGCCTCCAGCTTCTTTTTCAGGCATTCCAGCTGCAGGCGCGAAATCATGAACTGAACATCGGGCTCCGCCGGCCCCTTGTTCGGTGACGGCAACGCCTCGACCACGCCGCGCGAGGCGCAGTTGCTGAGATCGACGACAACGGCGCCGCTGCTGCTTTTGGCGATCTGGTCGTACTGATCGAGAAAACAGGTGGCCAGTTCCGAGTTGGTGACGATCTGCTTGGCACACAGGCCACAGGCCTCGTCGGCCGAAGCATTGGCGATCAGCATCAGGCTGCCGGCAAGGCCGGCAATCGTTCCACGCCAGGAAAACACAGAGTTCTTCACAATCGATCCTATCCGCTTCATTCGGCCGCCTGCGCCATGGCCGCGGCCGGAATGTTCTCATATCGCGCCGATCGCGCAAGAGTCTTCAGGCGCGTGGCACCGTCTCCATCGGGAAGATCATCACCGCGCCCTTCGGGCCGCTCTTGTCGGCAAGCCGCATCACCGAGCGGGTTGCCGGCGCCATGCCGAGATCGGTCAACATGTCCGAGAAGCTGGCAGGCCCCAAGCCGCGCGTCATCGATGCGACGCCATCCTGCGCCAGGAAGCTCAAATCCTCCTTCTCGCTCTCCGGCGGCGCCTCGGTCAAAACCGCGATCATCCTTTCCATGCCGAAGCTGGTGTCCGTGAAGGCCAGCAGTCCCTCCTCGAGCGTGGCTTGCGGCGCGAGGCGTTCGGCGACGATGTGGGTGATCGAATAGTCGCTGCCGACATAGAGCACGTTGATGTCGACCAGAAGATCAGAGCCGTTCCTGGCCAGCACATGCACTTCGTCGCCCGGCGAGACGCGAGGCACCACCGAAGCCTGCAACGGTTCGAGGCCATCCTTGTCGCGACGCTTGACCTGGAACTGGACGTCGACGTCCTCGGGCTTGTAATCGGAGGCGGCCGCCAGCCGCGACAGCCCGGTGGCGCGGAAGATGGTGCGCAGATTTCGGGTCGTCGCCTCGACCAGCTTCTGCCGGTCATCCATGTGGATGATGATCAGCGGTGGCTTGCTGCCGTCCTTCAGGGTCACGTCGCCCGACGCCGGCAGGAACCACAGTGCGGGCTTGTCGGTCGCGTCCTTGGCCGCACCTGCAATGGCATTCTCGCGCATCACCGCGAAGCGAAGCTCGGCGCTGTTGCCGGGGTCGACCAGTTCGATGTTGAAGCCGGTCTCCTTGGCCGTGGCCAGTTCGTCGAGAACCGAATTGACGAGAGCAGTTTCCTTCTCAAGTCCCTTGGTCGCGGCCGGCCGCGCGACGACGAGCTTGTAGTCGACGGCGATCTCGGCCACCCTCGCATAGGCATCGGCGGGAATGTCGGCGAGCTTGAGCACCGGCTTGTTGTTGAACTCGACCGGCTTGACGCGGCTTTCCAGGTTCTTGGCAGACTGCACTTCGAGATAGCCGACCGCGTCGGAAAGCGGCGACAGCGCCGAAGGCAGGATGGCGAGCTTGCTGCCGGGGGTGAGGCGATGCAACAGGCCGGCGCCGATCGTCGCGTCACCGTCCTTGATGACAACAGGCCACTGCATGACCGCGTCCGTCTTGTCGGTGCCGAACACGCGTGCGTCGAGTTCGCCCTCGAACAGCGGTGTCGGTCGCGTGCGGCTGTCGGCCGAATATTGCTGCAGCACGGCCTGGCCGAGCTGGCGATAGGTGATGTTGGGGTTCTCGGCCAGCTTCGACAGGATGGTGAAGGTGAACAGACCGAACCGTGGTGCATCCGTCGCGCCTTTGGGCAGCGGCATCTCCGGCGTCGTCTCCACCGTCTGCGCGGCATAGAAGGCGACCAGCTTGCCCTTGGTGATCGGTTCGCCGCCGGTCGGGGTCAGGTTGAAGGCGGGCTTGCGCTTGCCGTTCTCGTCGACGCCGCGCGAGCCGGCGGCCGATGTGACCTCGTCGTAGGCCTGGATCGCGGCGGCCCGCTCGGCCTCGTTGCCGCCGACCAGTTCGGCGAACTCGACCTTGCGCTCCATTTCGTCGTCGACCTCGACGGCGCGTGTCGCGGTGCCGGAATGGCAGCAGTCGAACACCACCCAGACGAAGGCGCCTTTGTTGCGGATGGCGTCGAGCGCAGCACCAATTTCGTTGTCGACCAGCGCATTCGGCACGCCGGCATCGCGGTTGATCCACTTGTCAATGTCGACGGGCAGGAAAATCTCGTCGAGCCCGTCGGTCTCGTCGCCCTTGACCATCTCCGGCTGCTGGGCGCCGTGGCCGGACAAATGCAGATAGACGAAATCGTCGTGCTGCACCTTGGCGGCGAGGTCGGCCAATGCAGCCTTGATCGCCGCATGGGTCGGCAAGCCGCTGGCGCCCGGGACATCCTTGGCCAGCAGCGTTACGTTCTCCGGTGCGAACCGCACCGGATCGGGCACGTTCTTCAACAGATATTCGTGGACGAGGCCGGCATCGTTCTTCGGCCCGATCAGCCAGTTCCTCTGCGGCAGGTTCGGATATTCGGTGCAAGCGATCAGCAGCGCATGATAGGTGCGCGATGCGGCCATGGTCCTGAACGACACCATGCCGGCCATCGTGAGCGCGGACGTGCCGACCAGCAGCGTCCGCCGCGTCAATTTGATCATGATTGCTTCCCCAAGCCCGATCGAATTTCCAAGCGCGGCAACTGTTGCCGAGGATTTTGTCAGTATTTTGAATGTTGCGTCGGAGAGCAACCCGCCTGTTACCTCCGCTCCGGTCGACGACGGTTGGTTGTCGACAGCCTTCCGGGCGGAGATGTTGGAAACAGTAGCAAAAATGCCTGTTCGTCGCTATCTGGTTGGGACAGGGATCGTTTGCGCGCGGAAATGATGCGCAAGCGACGGAAGACAGGTTGGAACAGGATCATGGCGGCAAGGGATGTGCTGACGAAGAACCAGCTGTGCGTGCTCGAGAAACTCGAGGCCGCCAGCGGGCCGCTCAGCGCCTATACCTTGCTCGACCAGCTGCGCGAGCGTGGTTTTCGCGCGCCGCTGCAGGTTTACCGGGCGCTCGACACGCTGGTGAAGTCCGGCTTCGTGCATCGCCTGGAAAGCATCAACTCCTTCGTCGCTTGTGCCGAGCCGCATGACCACAGCCATTCGATGACCGCTTTCGCCATCTGCGACACATGCGGGCAGGTGACCGAAATGTCCGACCACGATGTCGACCATCGGCTGGACGAATGGGTGCGCTCGACAGGCTTTGCCGCCAAGAAGGCGGTGATCGAATTTCGCGGGACGTGTGCCAAGTGCCTGGCTGAGGCCGCCTAAGCTACGTCTCGAACTCGTTCAAGAATGTCTCATAAATAACATATCGCGTGGCTCCGGGGGTGAGTTGCTCCAAAAGCAGGGGCTTAACCTCGTCCTGCCACGACAGCTTGCCCAACCCAGACCCGATTTTTGGCAAAGCAACGGATTCTATCAGGTTCCTGTCAGCCCACTTGGCAAGCCCACGAACCGCTTTGCGTAGATAGGGAAGTGTGGCGTGATACATGTCGGGCTGGGTCGCCAGATAGACAAAGCCTGGCTGCTCGCCATCCGGCTTCAGGACCCAGACTTGCCCTCCCGTAAATTTATCTGCCCGCGCGTGTTTCTTGAAAGCGGCCTGTACATTGGGCCATTTTCTCGAAATCTTCAGTGCGAGGCCGGTGCCAAGCCCCTCCTGATTGCCCTCCGCGACGCCCTGAGCGATATAATTTTCTTTTGCTGCCAGCAAATCCCCCTCGACAAAGACAATCATCGGATTTTCAGTGCGCTTCGTCCCAGTTGTTGGCGGCTCGGGCGTCGACATGCAGCGGCACCGACATCGATACCGCCGGCATCGCCGCGTTTTCCATGACGTGACGCACGACCGGGATCGTCGCCTCGACCTCCGCCTCGACCGTCTCGAAGATCAGCTCGTCATGCACCTGCAGCAGCATGCGGGCGGAGAGCTTCGCATTCTCCAGCGCCTCGTCCATGCGCACCATGGCGCGGCGGATGATGTCGGCGGCGGTGCCTTGCAGGCGGGCATTGATCGAGGCGCGCTCGTTGAAGGCTCGCAGTGAAGGGTTCGACGAGCGGATATCAGGATAGTGGATGCGGCGGCCGAAGATCGTTTCGACGAAGCCGTGCTCGCGGGCATAGGCCTTGGTCTCCTCGATGTAGTCGCGGATGCCGGGGAAGCGCTCGAAGTATTTCTTGATGTAGTTGCCTGCTTCCTCGCGTGGGATCGACAGCTGGTTGGCGAGGCCGAAGGCGGAAATGCCGTAGATGATGCCAAAATTGATCGCCTTGGCGCGGCGGCGGATTTCCGAGGGCATGCCTTCCACGGGCACGTTGAACATTTCCGACGCGGTGATGGCGTGGATGTCGGCGCCATCGGCGAAGGCTTGCCGCAATTGCGGGATGTCGGCGACATGGGCGAGCACCCGCAGCTCGATCTGGCTGTAGTCGGCCGAGACCAGCCGGTTGCCCTTGTCGGCTATGAAGGCGGTCCTGATCTTGCGGCCTTCGGCGGTGCGCACCGGAATGTTCTGCAAGTTCGGATCCGAGGATGACAGCCGGCCCGTCGTCGTCGCCGCCAGCGCATAGGAGGTGTGGACGCGCCTGGTGTCCGGATGGATGAAGCCCGGCAGCGCATCGGTGTAGGTCGATTTCAGCTTGGTCAGCTGGCGCCAGTCGACGATCTTGCGCGGCAGTTCATGGCCTTCGGCGGCGAGGTCTTCGAGAAGCTGCGCCGAGGTCGACCACTGCCCGGTCTTGGTTTTCGAACCGCCGGGCAGGCCCATGCGCCCGAACAGGATGTCGCCGAGCTGCTTGGGCGAGCCGATGTTGATGCGCTCGCCGACGAGTTGGTAGATTTCCTCTTCCAGCCGGGCGGCGCCCTGCGCCAGCTCACCCGAGAGCCGCGATAGGATCTGCCGGTCGACCGAAATGCCGCGCTGTTCCATGCGCGCCAGGACAGGCACCAGCGGCCGCTCCAGCCGCTCGTAGACCGACACCAGGCCCTTGGCGGCGAGCCGTGGCTTCAGCACCAGCCAGAGCCGCAGCGTCACATCGGCGTCTTCGGCGGCGTGAGCGGTCGCCCTGTTGATGTCGACCTGATCGAAACCAACGGAGCTTTTGCCGGAGCCGGTCACGTCCTTGAGCTGGAGAGGGGTGTGGCCAAGCCATTTCTCGGCAAGCGAGTCCATGCCGTGACCATGAGGGGTGCCGGCATCGAGCACATAGGAGATCAGCATGGTGTCGTCAAAGGGCGCTACATCGATGCCATAGCGGCTCATGACGACAAGATCGTATTTCAGGTTCTGCGCGATCTTGAGAACCGACTTGTCTTCCAGCAGCGGTTTCAGCACGGCCAGCGCCTCCCGAAGCTGGATCTGGTTTTCGACTACGCCGCCACCGAGCAGGTCACCGTTGCCGCTCTTGTGGGCAAAAGGAATGTAGGCGGCGCGACCAGGCGCTGTGGCGATGGACATGCCGATCAACTCGGCTTGCATCGGATCGGCCGACGTCGCCCTCACGTCGAAAGCAGCAAGGCCGGTCTCGGTTGCCTCGGCGACCCAGGCTTTCAAGGTCGCGACATCGCGGATGCGGTGATAGGCCGACGTATCGATCTTGCGAGTGGCCGCGCTCTCCAACCGGAGCGCGGCGAGCAGGGAAGGGGTGTCGCCCTGCTTTGGCGTTTCCGTCGCCGGTGTGGTAGCAGCTCCGCCGGCCTGCCCCAGTTCGGTGCCGGCCGCGCTTCGGGCAACGGCGGGCGCACCAGATCCGACATCCGGGCCATGCGCGGCGTCGGCACGCTCGACGGTCACCGCGACGGCCTGGACGTCGCCGGCCTCGGTGCCGGTCGCCTCCGCCACGCGGCGGGTCAGCGAGGTGAACTCCATGGTCTTGAGGAAGCCGATCAGCTTCGGCCCGTCCGGCGCGTGCAGGACGAAGTCGTCCAGTCCTTCGGACACCGGCACATCGTTCTTCAGCGTCACCAGCTGGCGTGAAATGCGCGCCTTATCGGCATTGGCGATAATCGATTCGCGCCTTTTGTCCTGCTTGATCTCGCTGGCGCGGGCAAGCAGGCCGTCGAGGTCGCCGAACTGCTCCAGCAACTGCGCCGCCGTCTTCGGGCCGATGCCGGGCACGCCAGGCACATTGTCGACGGAGTCGCCGGTCAGCGCCTGCAGATCGACCATCTTTTCCGGCGGCACGCCCCATTTCTCGATGACTTCCGGAATGCCGATCTGGCGGTCCTTCATCGGGTCGTACATGCCGACCGTGGCGCCAACCAGTTGCATCAGGTCCTTGTCGGAGGAGATGATGGTGGTGTCACCGCCCGCCTCGCAGGCGAGCCTTGCATAGGTGGCGATGAGATCGTCGGCCTCATAGCCTTCGATCTCGATGCAAGGCAGGTTGAACGCCCTGGTCGCCTGGCGGATCAGGCCGAATTGCGGGATCAGGTCTTCCGGCGGCGCCGAGCGGTTGGCCTTGTATTCGGGGTAGAGATCGTTGCGGAAGGTTTTTGACGAATAGTCGAAGATGACGGCGAAATGCGTGGGCACAATGCCTACATCGGTGTTGCGGGCATCCAGCATCAGCTTCCACAGCATGTTGCAGAAGCCGGAAACGGCCCCGACCGGCAGACCGTCGGATTTGCGGGTCAGCGGAGGCAGTGCGTGGTAGGCACGGAAGATGTAGCCGGAGCCGTCGATAAGGAAGAGATGATCGCCTTTTTTCATGTCGGCAGGGATAGCGCGGCTCGATGCTGCGGTCCATGCCAAAGGCAGCCTCAAATATTGGTTCCGGCAACACCCTGACAGAACGGCCGCGGGCCGGCCGGCTCACGGCCATGTTACAAAAGTGTAATTTTCGTGCCCTTGAATCGCCACGTTCAAAGACACAAATAAAGGTCATCGGCAGTTTTCGCCGAGTCCGGAGTAAGGCCCGTCCCCCGCCTATCCCGGACACCTGCGGCAGCCTATCCCCCCTCTCCGGGCTGCCGCATCGTTTCGAGTAGAAGGCCGCCGTGGTTCCCCCTCCACCACGGCGGTCTTTTTTTGTCGTTCGACAGGCGTTCACAGTCCCGTGGTCCAATGATCGCGGGCTTTTCGTTTTCCTGTCCTGCCTTTACGGTCGCGGTTCTGAATCGAAAGGCTTGCAAAAAATGTCCGCAGTTTCTCCCGTCCTCGACCGTCTCGACACGAATCTCGACCAGAGCCTCGAGCGCCTGTTCGGCCTGCTCAGGATCAAGTCGATCTCCACCGATCCGGCCTATGCCACCGACTGCCGCAAGGCTGCGGAATGGCTGGTGGCCGAGCTCAAGGTGATCGGCTTCGACGCCGGCGTTCGCGACACGCCCGGACACCCGATGGTCGTTGCGCATCATGACGGACCAGCCGGTTCGCCGCATGTGCTGTTCTACGGCCACTACGACGTGCAGCCGGTCGATCCGATCGAATTGTGGGAAAGCGACCCGTTCGCGCCCGCGGTCAAGGAGGTCGAGCCCGGTCGCAAGGTGATCACCGGGCGTGGTTCGGCCGACGACAAGGGCCAGTTGATGACATTCGTCGAGGCTTGCCGCGCCTGGAAGCAGGCGCATGGCAATTTGCCGTGCCGCATCACCATCCTGTTCGAGGGCGAGGAGGAATCCGGCTCACCGTCGCTGAAGCCGTTCCTCGAGGCCAATGCCGACGAACTCAAGGCCGATTTCGCGCTGGTCTGCGATACCGGCATGTGGGACCGCGATACGCCGTCGATCTGCGTCGGATTGCGTGGATTGGTCGGTGAAGAGATCACGGTGAAGGCCGCAGATCGCGACCTGCATTCCGGCCTCTATGGCGGTGCCGCCGCCAACCCGATCCGCATCTTGGCCAAGGTTTTGGCCGATATCCACGACAAGGATGGCCATATCACCATCCCCGGTTTCTATGACGGCGTCGAGGAAACGCCGTCGCAGATCCTGAAATCATGGGAAACGCTTGGCGAAACGGCCGAGACATTCCTGGGTCCCGTCGGCCTGTCGATCCCGTCGGGTGAGAAGGGCCGCTCGGTGCTGGAATTGACCTGGGCGCGGCCGACGGCCGAGTTCAACGGCATTATCGGCGGCTATACCGGCAAGGGTTTCAAGACGGTAATCGCGGCGGAAGCCTCGGCGAAGGTCTCTTTCCGCCTCGTCCACAAGCAGGACCCGGCCAAGATCCGCGCCGCGTTCCAGAAATTCGTCAAGGAGCGCATTCCGGCCGACTGTTCGGTCGAATTCCACCGGCATGGCGGCTCGCCGGCAATCCAGCTTTCCTACGACTCGCCGTTCCTGGCCAAGGCCAAGAACGCGCTGTCCGACGAATGGCCGAAGCCGGCGGTGACGACGGGCAGCGGCGGCTCGATCCCGGTGGTCGGCGATTTCCAGACCTATCTCGGCATGGAATCGCTGCTGGTCGGCTTCGGCCTCGACGACGACCGCATCCACTCGCCCAACGAGAAATACGAGCTGAGCTCCTTCCACAAGGGCCAGCGCTCCTGGGCGCGGATTCTCGAAGCGTTGACGCTCTGAGCAGTGGCACCCAAGTTTTCCTGTTGATTTTTCAGCGGATCGCGGCGAGGACGGGCCACGAGATAAAGCGCCGCGGCGTCCCTTGCCGGTCAAGGGACGCCAAGGTTCGACCGGAGAAGACAATGGCCGACATCCGTTTCCACAAGAATGACCTGCCCGATCTTTCGCACTACGATGTCGGGGCGGTGGCCATCGACACCGAGACGCTGGGGCTGAACCCGCATCGCGACCGGCTGTGCGTGGTGCAGATTTCGCCGGGCGACGGCACCGCCGACGTGATCCAGATTGCGCCCGGCCAGAAGAAGGCGCCGAACCTCGTCAGCCTGCTGAGAAATCGCAGCGTGACCAAGCTGTTCCACTACGGGCGCTTCGATCTTGCCGTGCTCTACAATGCGTTCGGGGTGATGCCCGAGCCGGTGTTCTGCACCAAGATCGCCTCGCGGCTGACCCGCACCTACACCGACCGGCACGGGCTGAAGGATATCTGCTTCGAGCTTCTCGGCGTCGGCCTGTCCAAGGCGCAGCAATCGTCGGACTGGGCGGCCGAAACGCTGTCGCCCGAACAGCTCGAATATGCCGCTTCCGATGTGCTCTATTTGCACCGATTGCGCGATGTCTTGGCCGGACGGCTGGCGCGAGAGGGGCGGACCAAGGAGGCCGATGCCTGCTTCCGCTTCCTGCCGACGCGTGCCAAACTCGATCTGATGGGCTGGGGCGAAGAGGATATCTTCGCCCACAGCTGAAGCCCGCGCGAGGATCGGCTCCGGCGGCCAGTTGGAACCAGATGCAGGCCGACGCGTTCTGTCGGCTCAGTTTGTCGGTTCAAGGGGGGATGACGTGGCGGACAGAAAGCCGATATCGACTGCGCCGAGGGACGGCTCAAAGGTCTCCGTCACCTGGAAGGACAGCGACGGAGTCGTCAACGAATCCATCGCGCAATATCGGGACGACGGCTGGTGGGTCTACACCGATAGCCACACACAAAAGAAGGTCGAACCGACCAGCTGGCGGCCTGCCGCAAGCGACGATGACGATCAGTGAGCGCGCCGCTGGCGAGGCTGGCGGCTTTCGAATAGCCTGAACTCGTTGATATCGAGGCCGATTCGGAGCTTTCCGTTCCGCCGTCGCCCTCTTGCTCGGAGGAAATCGCTATGGGTGTCGAAAGCCTGATCGTCTTCATCATCATTGGTGCCATCGCCGGCTGGCTCGCCGGCCTCATCGTCTCGGGTTTTGGGTTCGGCCTGATCGGCAACATCATCGTCGGCATCGTCGGCGCGTTCATCGCCGGCTGGCTGTTCCCGCGGATCGGCTTCTCCATAGGCGGCGGCGTTCTCGCCTCGATCATCCATGCCACTATCGGCGCCATCATCCTGCTGGTGCTGGTCAAGGTCCTGAAGCGAGCTTAGCTCGATAACCGAAAGAGCGCGCCATGAAACAGAATACGCTCTATCTCGTCATTGGCGCGCTCGTCGTCGTGGTCATTGCGCTCGGTATCTATGTCTATCGGGAGCAGACCAAGCCGAAGGGCGTCGAGCTCAAGATCGACGACAAGGGCATCTCGATCCAGCAGAATTGATAGCATCGGACCGGCGCCGCCGATCGTCGTGTCGGGCATGCGGGCGGCGCGCTGATGCGCCGTCCGGGCCGATCCGCCAGCAATTGAATCCACATTGCTTTGATTTTTCCCGACTTAACCCGCCCTTAAATCGCCGCATCTACTCTTCAACCCGAACGCCATAGGCATCGGGGATATCAAGCACAGCGCATGGCGAACCGCAGAGACAGCCGCATCGAACCCAGTTTCGAGGCACCGCCGCAGGCGAGATCCTCGGCGGGTCTTTCGGCGAACGAAGAGGATCGCGTCGTGCCGAGCAATCGCAAAGCCTCCGCAAAACGCAAATCATCGAAAGCGAAATCGTCACGCGGTGGACGTGGCAGAAGCCGGCGCGGCCTGTTCGGGGTGTTCGGCCGGCTGTTCTACTGGTGCTTCGTGCTCGCCATCTGGGGCGGCATCGCGGTGGCCGGCATCGTCGTCTACTACGGCGCCAAGATGCCGGCGGCGACGACCTGGTCCATCCCCGACCGCGCTCCCAACATCAAGATCGTCTCAGCCGATAACCAACTGCTCGCCAATCGCGGCATGAGCGGCGGCGAGGCCGTTGGCCTGCACGAAATGTCGCCCTATATCCCCGAAGCCGTCATCGCCATCGAGGACCGCCGCTTCTACTCGCATTTCGGCATCGATCCGATCGGCCTGTCGCGTGCGATGGTGACCAACTTGCTTGGCGGGCATTTCTCGCAGGGTGGCTCGACGCTGACCCAGCAATTGGCCAAGAACCTGTTCCTGACGCCCGACCGCACGCTGGAACGCAAGGTGCAGGAGGTGCTGCTGGCGTTGTGGCTGGAGCACAAGCACACCAAGGACCAGATCCTCGAAATGTACCTCAACCGGGTCTATTTCGGCTCCGGCGCCTATGGCGTCGAGGCGGCTTCGCGCCGCTATTTCGGCAAGAGTGCGCGCGACGTCACCTTGTCTGAAGCGGCACTGCTCGCCGGCCTTCTGAAGGCGCCGTCGCGGCTGTCGCCGGCGCGCGATCCGAAGGCCGCCGAGGAACGCTCGCAGCTGGTGCTTGCCGCCATGCGCGACGAGGGCAAAATCAGCGGCAAGGAGCTGGCTTCGGCGATGAGCGCGCCGGCAACGCGCGCGCCGTCCTACTGGACCGGCTCGGAGAACTACGTCGCCGACACCATCATGGAAGAACTGCCTGACCTGATCGGCGACGTGCGCGGCGACATCATCGTCGACAGCACCGTCGATCTGACGCTGCAGAAACTCGCCGAACAGTCGATCCGCAAGCTGATCGACGACAGCGGCAAGAAGCTCAACGTCACCCAGGGCGCCCTGGTGTCGATCGACGATTCCGGCGCGGTTCGCGCCATGGTCGGCGGCTACGACTATTCGACCAGCCAGTTCGATCGTGCCTCGGAGGCACGCCGCCAGCCGGGTTCGGCGTTCAAGCCGTTCGTCTACATGGCGGCACTTGAGGCCGGCCGCACGCCCGACAGCGTGCGCAACGATGCGCCGATCAAGATCGGCAACTGGACGCCCGACAATTACGGCGGCAAGTATTTCGGCAAGGTGACGCTGGCCACGGCGCTGGCGAAATCGCTGAATTCGGTCGCCGCCCAGTTGACCATGGAGGTTGGGCCGAACGCGGTTGTCGAGGCGGCGCACCGCATGGGCATCCAGTCCGACCTGCAGTCCAACACCTCGATCGCGCTCGGTACCTCGGAGGTGACGCCGCTGGAGCTGACATCGGCCTATGTGCCGTTTGCCAATGGCGGCTACAAGCCGGACATCCATTTCATCCGCCGCGTGACGACCACCGACGGCAAGGTGCTTTACGACAGCGGTGGCGGCAATGCGCCGCGTGTCGTCAAGCCTGAGATCGTTGGCATGATGAACTCGATGATGACGGGTACGGTCGAGATCGGCACCGCCAGGAAAGCGGCTTTCGCCTGGCCATCCGCCGGCAAGACCGGCACCAGCCAGAATTCGCGCGATGCCTGGTTCGTCGGCTACACCGCCAATCTCACCACCGGCGTCTGGTTCGGCAATGATGATGGCAGCCCGATGAAGAAGGTCACCGGCGGCGCGCTGCCGGCGCAGGCCTGGCACGAGTTCATGGTCGCCGCGCATGAGGGCGTGCCGGTGCGGCCGCTGCCCGGCACCTGGAAATCGACACCGGCCGACACCATCGTGCCCGACGAGATACCCTCGGCAAACAACAGCCAGCCGGCGCCGGTTCCGTCCGCGTCCGTTGGCCGGCAGGCGCCTGATGCGCAGGCAGCGGCCCCGGTTGCCCAGGCGCCAGCACCGGTCCGCACGGTCCGTCCCGCCCAGACGGTCGATGCCGATGGCCTTGCCATGCCGGAGGACGAGGGCGCCACCGCGTCGATCAAGCACCCGGTGCCGCCCGGCAATGTCGGCGGCCCGCTGAAGAAGAAGCAGACCTCGATCCTCGACATACTCGGTGGGGGCTGAGCGGCAACTCGCCTCTCGCCACCTCGACGTGGTTCAGCTACATCTCCGGCCCGGAGATCCGACATGGCTGAACTCGACACCAGAAAAACCATCGTGCTGACCGGCGCCAGCCGCGGCATCGGCCACGCCACGGTCAAGCGGTTTTCGCGCGAAGGCTGGCGCGTCATCACCTGTTCGCGCCAGGCCTTTGCCGAGGATTGCCCATGGCCTGCCGGGCCGGAAGACCACATCAAGGTCGATCTCGCTGATCAGGAGGATGTCGGCATCGCCGTGTCGGAAATCCGCCACAGGCTGGAAGCGCATGGCGGCCAGCTGCACGCGCTGGTTAACAATGCCGGCATCTCGCCGAAGCTCAAGGACGGCAACAGCCGGATGGACTCGATCGAAACGCCGATGCATGTCTGGCGCGACGTGTTCCAGGTCAATTTCTTCGCGCCGATCATGCTGGCGCGCGGGCTGTTCAAGGAATTGGCGGCGGCCAAGGGCTCGATCGTCAACGTTACCTCGATCGCCGGCACCCGCGTACATCCCTTCGCCGGCACCGCCTATGCGACTTCGAAGGCGGCACTCGGCTCGCTGACGCGCGAGATGGCGCATGATTTCGGCCCGCACGGCATTCGCGTCAACGCCATTGCGCCGGGCGAGATCGACACCGCGATCCTGTCGCCGGGCACGGACAAGATCGTCGAGACGATACCGCTGCGGCGCCTCGGCACCACGGCGGAGGTCGCCGACATCATCTTCTTCCTGTGCTCGCAGCAGGCATCCTACGTGACCGGTTCCGAAATCCACATCAATGGCGGCCAGCACGTCTGAGCCGGTTGGCGGTCAGATCGTTCTTGCCCGTCCGGCAAGAGCACCGAAAGCCGCCATCAGCAAGGATGCGACGGCGCAAAATGCCAGGGCCGCGCTCCAACCCCCGGTCGCATCACGCGCAAGGCCGACAAGCGGCGGACCCGCTGCCGCCAGCGAATAGCCCAGACTTTGTGCCATTCCAGAAAGCGCGGCCGCTTGATGGCTGTTCGAGGCTCGCAGGCTCACAAATGCCAGGCCGAGGACGAAGGCGGCAGCCGCGCCGAATCCGAACAGCGCGACCCATAGCGGTGCCAGGTCTGGAAGCTGCCATAGACCGAGCAGCGAAAGGCATGTGAGAACCGATACGCCGATGGCGAGGGCCTGCTGGTTCTTCATGCGGCGGACGGCCGGACCGAGGATCAAACCGGGAACCGCGGTCGCCAATTGCAGCAGCCCATGCATAGAGCCAGCACCAGCCGCGGAATAGCCCGCCTCCATAAGAATGGCCGGCAGCCATCCAACGACGACGTAGAACACCAGCGAGGTCAGGCCGAGATAGGCAGTCACCTGCCAGGCGAGCGATGACTGCCAGATGTGGCCGGCACTGGACGCAGAAGTATTCTCCGCGGTTGAAACCGAGCTGAGCCGCAGTTGAGGAAGCCAGGCCATCAGCGCCATTGCCGGAAAGATCAACGTGCCGGCGAGGGCAAGATGCCAGTTCGACCCCGGCAGCGCGGCAAGGGGGATCGCTGCTGTCGATGCGAGCGCCTGGGCCAGTCCGGAGGTGATGGCGTAAGCCCCCGTCAAGCTGGTGATCCGGTCCGGAAAATCCCGTTTGAGCAGGCTCGGAAGCAGAACGTTGGCGACGGCAATTCCGCCTCCGAGGATGGCCGTGCCGAGGAATAACGCCCAGATCGAACCGGTCGAACGCACGACGATCCCGGTCGTGATCACAAGCAAAGCGCCGAACAGCGATCGTTCCATACCGTGTCGGCGCGCCAGGATG
This sequence comes from Mesorhizobium bavaricum, assembly GCF_056781655.1. Classification (NCBI taxonomy): domain Bacteria; kingdom Pseudomonadati; phylum Pseudomonadota; class Alphaproteobacteria; order Hyphomicrobiales; family Phyllobacteriaceae; genus Mesorhizobium; species Mesorhizobium bavaricum. The sequence continues at coordinate 2,105,184 of NZ_CM165566.1, forward strand.
GGCGCGAACGGTGAAATCGCGGCGAATGCGAGCAATGGCAGGGTCGTCAGGAGCCCGGCCTCGGCCGCGCTGATCCCGTTGGTCTCGCGGATCATTCCCAGCATGGGTGCCACGCCAGTGAAGGGCGCGCGGAGCGTCGCGGCGATCAACATGATGCCGACCACGAGAAGGCCATGGCCGCTGGAAGTCCGAACGATCTCTCTTATCGTCATCGCGCGCTCCTGATCTGAGTAGGTGCGACCATGGTGAGAACGGCCTTGCCGCTGAAGCTGCGCTGCCGGAGGGCTTCCAGGGCTTGGGCGATGTCTGTCCACGGCACGGTCAAGGCCACGCGTGTTTCAAGCCTGCCGACCGCGACCAGGGCGAGCAGCGAGGCGATGTCCGCGCCAATGCCTGAGCCGGAAGTGTAGCAGGCAAAGGTGTGAAGCCTCGCCCCCTCGTGACCCGGAACGAACTGGCGAAATCCAATGGGCGTGAGTTCGCCGCTGCTCGAGCCGAACATGACAATGGTGCCGCCCGGCGCCACCCGTTCGATCGCGCGTGCGAGGCTTGCGCCGCCGACCGACTCGGTGATCAGCGCAAACGGCCCCCCGGCCATTTCGATCGCTTCGACAACCCGCTCAGCGCCCAGGCCGCGGAGATCCTCGGCATGCCGGGCTGCGGCGATCGCAGTCACCGACGCGCCCTGCTCGCGGGCGATCTGGACCTGGAAGCGACCGACCGCGCCACTTGCACCGGTGATCAGGACCCGCTGGCCGGCAAGGTCACCGCCGAGGCGCAGGGTGCGCAGCGCGGTCGTTCCCGCGACCGGAAGCGTGGCGGCGGAGACGAAGCTGACGTCATCCGGGAGGACGGCGAGACGGTCGGTTGGAACGGCCACACGTTCGGCCCAGCCGGCCTGGTCGACCAAAGCCACGACCCGGGCGCCTGCAACTGGTCCAGAGCCATCGGTTGCTGCGCGTTCGACAATCCCAACAATGTCCTGGCCGGGTATCCAGCCATTCGGACGTATGGCGAGCAAGCGCAATTCGCCACGGTTCAAAGAGGTCGCGTGGACCGAGATCAGCGCTTCGTTCGATGCCGGCTGAGGCTCGTCGAACTCCGCTAGCTGTAGCCCGGTGGGGCTATCGGGAGAGATGACTAGGGCGAGCATGGTTCATACCTCATTGCTGCGTGGTGGACGCGTCGCGGCGGCGGGTCTTTCCGGTTCGCAGGCGGCCGGTGATCGAAGAGCCGGAACCTATCGACTTTCCCTCCTGAATAATTTAGATATCAAAGCAATCGATCGCTAAAAATCGTCAATCATGAGACAACCCCTCCGCTTCCCCTGGCCCGATTTCGATGTGGATGAGCTTTCCGAGCCGGTGATTGCCGTGCGCGTCGACGTCACCGAGACCAGGGCTGAGGTTCCCTCCCATTGGCACCGCAAAGGCCAACTTGTGTTCGCGCTCGGTGGTGGCGTCACCTGCCGCGTCCCCAGCGGTCTATGGATGGTTCCGCCGCATTGCGGCGTGTGGGTTCCCGGCGGTATGGAGCACAGCAATATCGCCACCGCCAATGCCCGGATTTTCTTCGTGTACATCGAGCCGGGATCCGCCGATCTGCCGGACCGGTGCTGCACGCTGTCGATCTCGCCTCTGCTGCGCGAACTGATCGTCGAACTGGCCGACCATGGCCAGGACGACGATTCGCGCATGGCTGTGCTGGCCAGGGTTCTGCTCAGCGAACTGCCGCGCATGCCTGTCCAGCAACTGCATATGCCGATATCGTCAGAGCCGCGCTTGAGGCGGATCGTCGATGCCTTGGCTGAAAATCCTGCCGACCGCAGCAATCTGGCAGAATGGGCCCAGCGTGTCGCTCTCAGCGAGAGCAGCCTGGCACGCCTGGTGGTGAGAGAGACAGGCCTGAGTTTCGGACGCTGGCGCCAGCAATTGCATCTGATCGTCGCGATACGGGAGTTGGCCTCGGGCGCGAGCGTGCAGCAGGTTTCGGCAGATCTCGGCTACGAGTCCGTCACGGCCTTCATCACCATGTTCAAGAAGGCGCTGGGCAAGCCGCCTGCGCAGTATCTCAGCAGCGTCGCGCAGAATGGCGGCTCTGCATTCGTTGCGTGATCAATTCGATTGAGGGTAGGTTGTCGAGTTCGACAGGCCAAAATGTCGCCGGTCACCGACCCATCCCTTGGCATGCGGAAGCTCAGGCCGCGGCCTGCGGCTTGTGACCGAGGACCTCTTCGACAATGCCGCGGGCGATCTCGCGCTCGCCCATGATCACCGTGTCGGCGCCGAGCCCTTTGAGGTGATCGACCTCGGCGTCGGAATGGGCGCGGGCGATGACGTTGATGCCGGGATTGGCGGCCCGCGCCCGCAGGACGATCTGACCGGCCTCGAAGGCGTTGGGGATGGCCAGGATCAGCCGCACGGCACCTTCAGGATTGGCGGCGGCGAACACTTCGGCATTCGCCGCATTGCCGGATACGGTCTCGATGCCGTCAGCCTTCAGTCTGGCCAGTGTCTTGTCGGCGTCCTCGATGACGAGGAAGGGCAGGGCGGCCTCTTTCAGCGCCGCGCCGACGAGGCTGCCGACACGGCCATAGCCGATCAGGATGGCGTGGTTGGCGAGGGTTGTCCTCGGCGGTGGCCCGTCCTGCTTGTTGGTCGCCGCAACTGAGGCCACCTGGCCAGGTTCCGTCGCCGGGCCGACCGGCTTTGCCTCGACCGGCGGCGCCGTCCTGGCGGCACGCCGCTCCAGCCACGGCTTCATCCAGTCGATGGCCAGGAACATCAGCGGGTTGAGGACGATCGACAGGATGGCGCCAGCCAGGATCAGGTCGCGGCCCTGTTCGGGCAACAGCTTCAGCCCAACACCGAGCTCGGCCAGGATGAAGGAGAATTCGCCAATCTGGGCCAGGCTTGCCGAAATCATCAGCGCAGTGGCCAGGGGATAGCCGAAGGCAATGACGATGACGAATGCCGCCAACGATTTGCCGATGACGATGATGGCCAGCGTCGCCAGGATCGGCCAGCCATTGCTGATCAGGCTGAACGGGTCGAACAGCATGCCGACCGAGACGAAGAACAAGACGGAGAAGGCATCGCGCAGCGGCAGCGATTCCTCGGCGGCGCGATGGCTGAGCTCGGACTCGCTCATGATCATGCCGGCGAAGAAGGCGCCCAGCGCCAGCGAGACACCGAACAGTTTCGCCGCGCCGAAGGCGACGCCGAGCGCTATGGCCAGCACGGCCAGCCGGAACAGCTCGCGCGAGCCGGTGTGGGCGACGTAGTGCAGGATCCAGGGAATGACCCGGCGGCCGACCACAAGCATGACGACGACGAACGCGGCGACCTTGGCCAGCGTGATACCGACGACGCCCCAGATGCCGTAGCTGGCCGGCAGAGACAGCAAGCTGCTCGCGTGGGCATCCGCCTGCTCCTGGCCGCCGAGCACGCCGGCAAGAGCCGGCAGCAGCACCAGCGCCAGCACCATGGCCAGATCCTCGACGATCAGCCAGCCGACGGCGATGCGGCCGCGTTCCGTCTCGATCATCCGCCGCTCCTGCAAGGCGCGCAGCAGCACGACGGTCGAGGCGACCGAGAGCGCCAGGCCGAAGACCAGGCCCGCGCCCATCGACCAGCCGAGCATCCAGGACAGGCCGGCACCGAGTGCGGTGGCAAAGCCGATCTGGACGATGGCGCCGGGCACGGCGATGGCGCGGACCGACAGAAGATCCTTCAGCGAGAAGTGCAGGCCGACGCCGAACATCAGGAGAATGACGCCGATTTCGGCCAGTTCATTGGCGAGGCCGGCGTCGGCGACAAAGCCCGGCGTGTTCGGCCCGACCAGGACGCCGGCTACGAGATAGCCGACCAGCGGCGGAATTCGGAAGCGATTGGCGAGAGCCCCGAAGACGAAAGCCAGCCCCAGACCGGCGACGATGGTGGCGATAAGGGGCGTGTCATGCGGCATTGTCTATGGAGCGCCTTTCAAACCAGGGATGTCGGATGTGCGCCGCCCGAAGCCGCCGCCTGTTTGCAATATGGTGGAAGGGGTGTCGGCGATGCAACCCGCAGGGGCGCGAAATCGACGACGATTCCGCAAATACTCCACCGGCGGCCGAGGAAGCCGCCAGTCAGCCCGGAGTTCCGAAATGGCCAACGATCAGGCTGCCTGGAGCAGGGCCTCGATCTCGAATATGGCGTGGTTGGTCAGTGTCTTGGGAATTTCGGCGGTCACTTTGTCCTCAACTTCCTTGTGCAGTTTCTTGCGCATGGTTCCGAGCACCATGGGCGGTGCGACAAGCACGATCTCGTTGAACTCACCGCTGTGCGCGAGCTTGTAGAGCCGGGCGGCAATCTCATCGGCGAAGCGCTCCTTGCCGACCTTGTGCCAGTCCGTGTCCTCGACCGCGCTGCGATGCACTGATGGACCATCATTGTATCGACCGGGGCTGTCGGTGCCTTGCTCACGTGTGGGCGGGTTGTCCTGTTTCATCTCATGCACCACCTCCAGGTTCGGAAATTTGTTGTCGCCCGCATTTCTCAGGAAAAGCGCCTTCTCGCCATCGGCTACCATGACCCAGATGCCGTGCTTCATGTTGATCGTGTTCATGGATGACTTGTTCCTTGTTCGACTGCCGCGGCATTTCGTGAGCCCTGCGCAGCCGGGTTTCGATGTGACGTGATGGACGTATGGGCAACGCGTCCGGAACCGGTAATGTTCCGCCAAAGGGCCGAGCCGACGTTCGTCATCACACGCGGAACGGCGTCATCCGATGCATATGACTTTAATCTACTAAATTGGTAGAATTTAGAAAAAACTGTTTTGCGACATTTCGCGCTGGGCGCCAAAAGAGGCGCAAATCAAGGCCTGCGGCAGCAGCTTGAATCCGCGCCATGCGCCAATGAGGAATATTTTTCTCTTGGCCGGGAAGCTTTCAGAAAAGCGATTGCATCCCGACAAACGATGCGCGAGTGCGTTCCTTCAGGTTTTCCGCGCCCACGCGTAGAACTGCAAGCCTGTTCAGGATTCCGCTCCGCGTCATGCCGCACACTGCTCCCAAGCTCAACGCCTTTCCCGTCTTCATGCGGGTCGAGGGCGAAGCTGTGGCCATCGTTGGCGGTGGCGAAGAGGCGCTGGCCAAGGCGCGGCTGATCGGACAGTCGAGCGCGGTCTTGCGCATTGTTGCGGAACACGCCGAGCCCGACCTGTTGGCCTTCATCGCTCAGGCCGGCGCGAGCCATTTTGCCACGGCCTACGACGCGTCTCAGCTCGAAGGCGCGGTCATGGTGTTTGCCGCCAGCGGCGACGAGGAACTCGACCGCCGCGTGGCCACGGATGCGCGCCGGATGGGTATCCCGGTCAATGCCGTCGACCGGCCGGAACTCTGCGATTTCTTCACCCCGGCGCTGGTCAACCGCGCGCCGGTCGCCATCGCCATCGGCACCGAAGGCGCAGGCCCGGTGCTTGCCCAGATGCTGCGCAGCCGCATCGACCGCATGCTGTCGCCGTCGCTCGGGCCGCTGGCAACGCTTGCCGCGTCGTTTCGCGGTGCTGCCGAGAAGCTGCTGCCGAAGGGCAATGCCCGCCGCCGCTTCTGGAGCGACTTTTTCGGCGGTGCGCCTGCCCATGCCGTGGAAGCTGGCCAGCTTTCGCAGGCGCATGACGCCGCCGTCGATCTTCTGCTTTCGAACACGGCGGCCTCGGGTCACATCGCGCTCGTCGGCGCAGGTCCTGGCGCCGAGGATCTTTTGACCTTGCGCGCGCACCGCCTGCTGATGGAGGCCGATGTCATCGTCCATGACGCGTTGGTGCCGGAGTCGGTGGTTGCCATGGGCCGCCGTGATGCCGAGCGCCTGCCGGTCGGCAAGCGCAAGGGCTGCCACACCAAGAGCCAGGCCGAGATCAATGCGCTGCTGGTCGAACTCGGCCGCCAAGGCAAGCGCGTCGTGCGGCTGAAGTCGGGCGATCCGCTGGTGTTCGGCCGGGCCGGCGAGGAGATGGCCGCATTGCGCGACGCCGGCATCGCCTATGAGGTGGTTCCGGGCGTCACCGCGGCCTTCGCCGCCGCCGCCGATTTCGAATTGCCGCTGACCTTGCGCGGCGTGTCGTCGTCGATGGTGTTCACCACAGGCCACGACCTCAAGGGCAATTCGCTGCCCGATTGGGCCAAGCTTGCCATTTCGGGCGCCACGGTCGCTGTCTATATGGGCCGCTCGGTGGCGGCCGAGGTTGCCGGCCGGCTGATCGAGGCCGGTCTGTCGCCGGACACGGCGGTGGCCGTGGTCGAGAATGCCAGCCTTGCCAACCGCCGCCGCTTCCATGGCACGCTTGCCGACCTGCCGTCGCTGGAAGCGCGCGCCGATCTTTCCGGCCCGGTGATGACCATCATCGGCGATGCGGTTGCCGGCGCCAACTTTGAACGGTCTGAGCCGCTCGCGGCACACAGGCATGAAGGCGTGTCCGCAACTGCCGCCGAAGGAGTCCAGCAATGAAGATACTGACCGCCAACCGCCTGACCGACGGCATCGCCGTCTGGTATGCCGATGGCGGCTGGGCCGAGACGGTGGACCATGCCGATCTCGCCCATGACAAGGCTGCCGAGGATCGCCTGGAAGCGATCGGCACCAGGGCCTATGCCGCCAATGAAGTGGTCGACGTTAATTTGATCGACGCGGATGTCGTCAACGGCATCGTCGAGCCGGTGCGGTTGCGCGAGAAGATCCGCGCCGCCGGCCCGACCATCCGCAACGACCTCGGCAAGCAGGCTGCCCGGGCAGCTTAACAGGACACCAGGCATGGGCGGAGGCGCCCTGAAAGACGAAGCATGTACCGTTACGATGAGTTCGACCACGATTTTGTCCAGGCCCGCGTCGCCGAGTTCAGCGACCAGGTCCAGCGCCGTCTTGCCGGCGAGATCACCGAGGACCAGTTCCGGCCGCTGAGGCTGATGAACGGCGTCTATCTTCAGTTGCATGCCTACATGCTGCGCATCGCGGTGCCCTATGGCACGCTGAACGGCAAGCAGTTGCGCATGCTCGGCCACATCGCCCGCAAATACGACAAGGGCTACGGCCATTTCACCACGCGCCAGAACATCCAGTTCAACTGGCCGGCGCTGTCGGACATCCCAGCGATCCTGGCCGATCTGGCAAGCGTCGAGATGCACGCCATCCAGACCAGCGGCAATTGCATCCGCAATGTCACCGCCGACCATTTTGCCGGTGCCGCCGCCGACGAGGTCGCCGACCCGCGCCCCTATGCGGAAATCCTGCGCCAGTGGTCGTCGGTGCATCCGGAATTCTCGTTCCTGCCGCGCAAGTTCAAGATCGCGGTGACGGGTGCCGAGCGCGACCGCGCCGCCATCCAGACGCATGACATCGGCCTGCACCTGAAGAAGAACGCCGCCGGCGAGCTCGGCTTCGCCGTCTATATCGGCGGCGGCCAGGGCCGCACGCCGATGGTCGCCCGGAAGATCCGCGACTTCCTGCCGGAAGCCGATCTTCTCTCGTACTGCACCGCGATCCTGCGCGTTTACAACCTCTATGGCCGCCGCGACAACAAGTACAAGGCGCGCATCAAGATCCTCGTCCACGAGACCGGCGTCGAGGAAATCACCCGCCAGGTCGAGGCCGAATGGCAGGAATTGAAGGATGCCGAGCTGAAGCTGCCGGATGCCGATATCCGCGCCATCCAGGCATATTTCGCGCCGCCGGCGCTAGCCGACCGGCCGGAAGGCGACGCGGCGGTGAAGCTTTCGCGCCTCGATTCGAAGAGCTTTTCGGATTGGCTCGACCAGAACGTGGTGACACACCGCCACCCCGACTATGCGGCGGTGACCATTTCGCTGAAAGGCATTGGCGAGGTGCCGGGCGACGCCTCTGACAGCCAGATGGAAGCGGTCGCCGACATCGCCGAAAAATACGCCTTCGACGAGCTGCGTGTCAGCCATGAGCAGAACCTGATCCTGCCGCATGTGGCGCGCGCCGACCTGAAGGCGGTCTATGACGCGCTGGTCGACATCGGGCTGGCGACGGCCAATTCCAATTTGATATCCGACATCATCGCTTGCCCCGGCCTCGATTATTGCGCGCTGGCGACGGCGCGCTCGATTCCGATCGCGCAGGAAATCTCGCTTCGCTTCGCATCGCTGGAGCGGCAGCGCGAGATCGGCGAACTGAAGCTGAAGATCTCCGGCTGCATCAATGCCTGCGGCCACCACCATGTCGGCCATATCGGTATCCTCGGCGTCGAGAAGAAGGGCTCCGAGCTTTATCAGGTGACGCTGGGCGGCTCGGCCGACGAGAATACCTCGGTCGGCGAGATCATCGGCCGCGGCTTCAGCTCGGAAGAGATCACCGACGCCATCGAGCAGATCGTCGAGACCTATCTCGGCCTTCGGCTCAACCCACAAGAGAAATTCATCGACGCCTACCGCCGTGTCGGTCCCGCGCCGTTCAAGGAGGCGCTCTATGCTGGCGAAGCCAAGGCCGCTTGACCGTATCGTCGATGTCGATGACGGCATCGCCGCCGAAGCGGCGGGGCTCGATGCGCTTTACGGTCATCTGAACCCGCTCGAGATCATCGAACGCTCGGCCCGCGAACTGTTCCATGACGAGATCGCCGCCGTGTCGTCGTTCGGCGCGGATTCGGCTGTGCTGCTGCACATGATCTCCAAGATCGATCGGACGCTGCCGGTCATCTTCCTCGACACCGGCAAGCATTTCGAGGAGACGCTCGGCTATCGCGATGCGCTCGTCGCCGATTTCGGGCTGACCAATATCCGGGTAATCAAGCCGGAGGCAGCGGCGCTCGAACGGATCGATCCGACGGGCAATCTGCACCAGAGTAATACCGACGCCTGCTGCGACGTGCGCAAGGTCGAGCCGCTGGCGCGCGGCGTCGCGCCCTTCCGCGCCTGGTTCACAGGCCGCAAGCGCTTCCAGGCCTCGACCCGGGCAGGGCTACCGGTGTTCGAAGCGGTCGGCCCGCGCATCCGCATCAATCCGCTGGCGCACTGGACGACGTCGGACCAGGCGGACTACATGCGCGCGCATGCGCTGCGCGAAAATCCGCTGGTCGCCTACGGCTATCTGTCGATCGGCTGCTTTCCGTGCACGCAGCCGGTGCAACCGGGGGAGGACGCGCGCAGCGGCCGCTGGGCCGGTCATGCCAAGACCGAGTGCGGCATTCACCTGTCGGGGTTGGAGAAGTCGCTGACCGACGCATCGCTTTAAGCTATGTTGATCAGGTGATGCCGGCCTGCAAATAGCGGTTTCCTGGGCTTCCAGTGCTGGCGTGCCTAAAAGTACACGCCGCTTCGGTTCCCGGAAGCCACCATCTCCGGCTTGGCCCGAGCCAAGTTTCAACATCTTGGGATTCTTTTGGACTTAGGAATTTTGATGACCGAACCGACGACACCGGAGACCCGCCTCTGGACCCCGACGGGGTTTCGCGAGGATGAGTGGGCTCATGCCGAAAGCGCGGATGCACTATCCGGCAATGGCCGCTTCATCCTGCCGCTGCAGGCGTTCCTCGATCTCGATCCGGAGGTTCGCCGGTCCGCCAGCGAACGGCTCGGTGTCGTGCTGCAGCCGGGCGATCAGCTCGAGAAGATAGCTGACCTGCTCGAGCAATTGTCGCTGGTGGCGCTGGCCTTTCCGGCCTTCAGCGACGGCCGATCTTTCTCCAAGGGCGAACTGCTGCGCAGCCGCTATCATTTCGTGGGTGCGGTGCGCGCCACCGGCCAGGTGCTGGTCGACCAGCTGCCGCATATGCTGCGGCTCGGCTTCGACGAGTTCGAGATCTCGAATCCGGTGCTGTTGAAGCGCCTCGAACAGGGCCGCACCGGCGGGTTGGGGCTCTACTACCAGCCAACCGCCGTGCCGGAGCCAAAGGGGCCCGGCTATTCATGGCGGCGGGTGCGGGCCAGTTAGTGCCAGGTTGACGCAGCGGTAATTCCGCGCGCCTTTACAACGCCCCTGATCGGGCCTTCTCTCGGCCATCCGGACGGAAACATCCGCCGGATGCTGGAGGAGACCATGGTTTTCGACTATGTCATTGCCGGTGGCGGCTCCGCCGGCTGCACGCTTGCCGCGCGACTCTCCGAAGATCCATCGAAAAAGGTTTGCCTGATCGAAGCCGGCGGCGAGGGCAGAAATCTGCTCATCCGCGCGCCGGCAGGCGTCATCGCGCTGTTGCCGGGCCGGCCGAAGCTCAACAACTGGGCCTTCGAGACGGTGCCGCAGCCGGGGCTTGGCGGCCGCAAGGGGTACCAACCGCGCGGCAAGGCGCTGGGTGGCTCGAGCGCCATTAATGCCATGCTCTACACACGCGGACACCGCGGCGACTATGACGAATGGGCCGATCTCGGCTGCGACGGCTGGTCATGGGACGAGGTGCTGCCCTATTTCCGGCGTGCGGAAGGCAATCAGCGTGGCAGCGATGCCCTGCATGGCGGTGACGGACCGTTGCGGGTCGCCGAGCAGCAGGAGCCGCGTGCGCTCTCCCGTGCCTTCATCGAGGCCTGTGGCGAAAGCCAGATCAGGCGCAACGATGATTTCAACGGGGTCGAACAGGAAGGCGCCGGACTGTATCAGGTGACGCAATTCTGGGGCGAACGCCGCAATGGCGAGCGCTGCTCGGCGGCCGCCGCCTATCTGCATCCGGCGATGAGCAGGCCAAACCTTACCGTTGTCACCGGAGCGCATGCCACGGGCATCGTCCTGGACGGCAAGCGGGCCACCGGCGTGCGTTACCGCGCGGGCAAGGGTGAAGCCGTCGCGAAAGCCAGGCGCGAGGTCATCGTCTGCGGCGGTGCGTTCGGCTCGCCGCAGCTCTTGTTGCTGTCCGGGATCGGCCCAGCTGTCGAGCTTGCAGCGCACGGAATTCCGGTCGTCCATGAACTGCCAGGTGTCGGCAAGAACCTGCAGGATCATCTCGATTTCATCATGGGCTGGACATCGAGGGATGCCGACATGATGGGCATCGGCCTGCGCGGTCTGCCTGGCCTGTTGCGGCATCTGCGGCGCTGGCGCAAGGATGGCGGCGGTATGATCGCCACGCCCTACGCGGAAGGCGGCGCCTTCCTCAAATCCGACCCGGCGATCGGCCGGCCCGACCTGCAACTGCACTTCTGCATCGCCATCGTCGATGATCATGGCCGCAAGCTGCATATGGGTTATGGCTTTTCCTGCCACGTTTGCGTGCTGCGGCCACATTCGCGCGGCGAGGTCGGGCTGTCGACGCCGGATCCGCTGGCGCCACCGCGCATCGATCCGCGCTTTCTGTCCGACGAACGCGACGCCAAGCTGTTGCTCAAGGGTGTCAGAATGATGCGCGGCATACTGGAGGCGCCGGCGCTGGCCAAATACCGCGCCAGGGAAATCTACACCGCCGGCATTTCGAGCGATGCAGAGCTGATGACCCATATCCGAGCCCGCGCCGATACGATCTATCACCCGGCGGGCACCTGCAAGATGGGTATCGATGATCTGGCGGTGGTCGATCCACAACTCAAGGTGCGCGGCATGCAGGCCTTGCGCGTCGTCGACGCCTCGGTGATGCCGACTCTGATCGGCGGCAACACCAATGCGCCGACGATCATGATCGCCGAAAAGGCGGCGGACATGATCAGGGAGGCTATCTGATCGGAAGTGTGGTCGAACCAGTAGTGCAGTTTTCGCCTGCTGTGAAACGTCCGGCGACGATTCAAGTCGCAATGCGGATGAACTGGTCTTACCAATGGTGCGATTTGTGCTTTCTCTTTTGCCGTCCTGCCCTTAGGATAAGTCTATTATTTCGCGATCCGAAATAAATATGGCCACAAGGGAGGAACCGGGATGGCTGGCAAGAAGATATTGATGCTCGTTGGCGAGTTCAGCGAGGAGTACGAGATTTTCGTCTTTGAACAGGCCATGCATGCGGTTGGCCACACGGTGCATGTCGTCTGCCCGGACAAGAAGGCCGGCGACATCCTGAAGACGTCGCTGCACGACTTCGAAGGCCACCAGACCTATACGGAAAAGCCGGGCCACGACTACATCCTCAACAAGACCTTCGCCGAGGTGAAGCCGGACGAGTATGATGCCGTCTATGCGGCGGGGGGGCGCGGGCCGGAATATATCCGCATCGACAAGCGGGTGCAGGCGCTGGTGCGGCATTTCCACGAAGCCGGCAAGCCGATCTTCACCATCTGCCATGGCGTGCAGATCCTGATCGCCGTCGACGGCGTGGTGCGGGGCCGGGAAGTGGCGGCGCTGCACTATTGCGAGCCGGAGGTGACGCTCGCCGGCGGCATCTATATCGACGTGGCGCCGACCGGCGCCCATGTCGATGGCAATCTCGTCTCAGCCAAGGGATGGCCGGGCCTGTCCAATTTCATCCGCGAATGCCTGAAGGTGCTGGGCACGGAAATCCGCCACGGCGAGATCCTGATGCGCGACGAGCGCCAGGCGGCCTGATCCAATTCCCGGAAAAGTGTACGGTTTTCCGCCCGGAATTGCGTCGAAAAGACATCCAGGAGTTGCCAATGCCGCCGCGCCCATGGTGCGGCGGCTCTTTATGCCGCTGCCCGGGCCTCGCGGAACGACACCAGCTTGCGGCGGTTTTCGTCCCACAACGCCAGTTTGACGCAACGCAGGCTGTCGAGCAGCGTCACGCGGCCGATGCCGCGCAGTTCGGGATAATCCCGCAGCACTTCCTGCAACCGATAGCCCGGCACCTTGGCGGAGAGGTGGTGGACATGATGAACGCCGATGTTGCCGGTGAACCAGTTCAGGACCGGCGGCAGGTCGTAGTAGGACGATCCGTGCAGGGCGGCATGCTGGAACTCCCAGTCGGCATCGTTTGCCCATTCCGTCTCCTCGAACTGGTGTTGGACGTAAAACAGCCAGATACCGGCCGAACCGGCGAGGATGACGATCGGCAGATGGACAACCAGGAATGCGCCGGGGCCGACGAACCAGATGAGGATAGCTGCAGCAACCGCAATGCCCAGATTTGTGGTCATTGACGATACCCAGGGCGTCAGGCCGCCCCGCATCATGCCGATGGGCAGCCTTTGCTCGAAGATGAACAGCCAGATCGGCCCCAACCCGAACATCACCAGCGGGTGGCGATAGAGACGGTATGCAAGGCGGCCTCGCCATGACATTTGCCGGTATTCGGCAACGGTCAGCGTCCTGATGTCGCCCATGCCGCGCTCGTCAAGATTGCCGGCGCTGGCATGATGCGTCGCGTGCGCGCGCCGCCAGCAGTCGTAGGGCGTCAGCGTCAGGATGCCGAGCGCGCGGCCAATCCAGTCGTCGGCATAGCGGTTGGCGAAGAAGGACCCATGGCCGCAATCGTGCTGGATCATGAAAATGCGCACCAAAAACCCGGCGGCGGGCAGGATCAGGACCAGGCCCCACCAATGGCCATAGGCATAGGCAGCCGAGGACAGTCCCCAGAGCACGGCGAACGGAATGAGGGTGATGGCGAGTTCGACGGCGCTGCGGCGCCTGTCAGGCTTCTTGTAGCGCGCCAGAATCTTAAGCCAGGCGCGCTTGCTGTTTGCGGCCGCCTCAGGGGAAATCATGTTCATCAGGAAGCATAGGCGGGGCGCCCCGCCACCGCAAGGCAAGCTCACGCAAAATTACTGTGCGTAATTGTCGCGTGGCTCAGCGGTCGAGCCAGCCAATCGGAGCTTGATCAGCGTGTTGGTTCACCCCCGAGCGGTGAGCTTTGAAGCGTCGCTGAGGCCCGCTGCTCTCTCTGTCGCTTGAGCATCGGGTTTTCAATTGGCGGCCGGTCTCTACTCGCGGTCGAGGATGGGACAGCCACGCTCGGTTCCAAAAGTGACGCGCACGCGGTCGCCGTCCTGTCTGCCGCGGACCGTGATCTCACGGCGGCCGACGGACTCTATCCTTGCCCGACGGATGCCCATTCGCTCCGCTTTGTCGAGAGCCCGGTCTTCCGTGCAGCCTCGCCACTGACGGCGGTCGTGGCGCTCTCGGCGATCGTCACGGCGGATGTCTTCGCAATCGTTGTAGTTGGGATCGCAATCTTCCAGGAGTTTCAGCCGCGGGCCGTGTTTGCCCAGTTCCAGCTGCAGACTGTCCGCCTGTGACGGAAAGGCCACCAATGTGACGGCACCGAGGCCGACAAGCGCCGACAGCAATGAGGTGATCGAAACCTTGCGCATTAAGTCCTCCATGTGAACCACACCGCATCTGTCATTAGATGGTTCGGTTCTGTCAGGCTATTGCCGATAGAGGTTTGCTGACAAGATTGGTCGTTGGGTTACTGTCGGCGCCAGCCGGCGTCACCGTCCTCCGCGCCGTCGAGGCGGTCGAGCAGCTCCCTGAACCGGTCGGGAATGTCGGCCTCGGTGCGGAAGGCCGGCAAGGTGCGCAGAAAGCGCGTCACCGTCTCGGCGCCGAACTGCCTCCTGACCTCGGCGGCCAGCCCTTCTCCCTTTTCGCCTTTGTTGCGGGTCATCATCTTAAATCCTGTGTCGGCTTCGAAACTCCTCCAGCAAGGGAATGGTTCCCGCATCACGTGGCAAGCAAAGCCGGCGGTTAGGGTAAAATTTGAATTAAAATCGAAGGACCTTGCCATTCCTAGTCCTGCCCCGGCCGAGAGCCTCCACTATCGCTTACCCCTTGATTTTTGGCCGCCAAACCTCGATATCGGGCTCAAAATCCACATCATTCGAGATTGACGGGAAACGGCGATGAGCGACCAGGCAAAAGACGAACGCGCGCCCGATGAAGTCGAGGCAACCGAGGCCAATGCCGAGCGCACGGAAGGCAGCATCGATGGCGACTATGAAGCCCTTGTGCGGCTGCTGAAGGAAAATGAAGAACTGAAGGACCGCGCGCTGCGCGTTGCGGCCGAGATGGAAAACCTGCGCCGCCGCACCGCGCGCGACGTGCACGACGCGCGCACTTACGCGGTGGCGAATTTCGCGCGCGACATGCTGTCGGTGTCGGACAATCTGCGCCGCGCGCTTGACGCCATCCCGGCCGAGGCCAAGGCATCGGGCGATGCCGGCTTCAAGGCGCTGATCGAAGGCGTCGACCTCACCGAGCGCGCCATGCTGTCGGCGCTTGAGCGGCACGGGGTCAAGAAGCTCACGCCGGAAGGCGAGAAGTTCGATCCCAATTTCCACCAGGCGATGTTTGAGGTGCCCAATCCGGATGTCCCGGCAAACACCGTGGTCCAGGTCGTGCAACCGGGCTATTCGATCGGTGAGCGGGTGCTGCGCCCGGCCATGGTCGGCGTCGCCAAGGGCGGTCCCAAGCTTGCCGCCGGCGAAAAGCCGGTCGAGCCGGGGCCTGTCAATGAGCAGGCCGAGAAGGATGCCTGAACGGACAAGCGAATAGCGAATAGCGAGTAGCAATAAGGAAATACGCAATAGCGGCTTCGTGCTATTGCCTACTCGCTACTCACTCTTTTCATCGTTCGCTTCATGAACCCGATCGCGCTTCTCGACTATGCCGGTGTCGCCGTCTTTGCCGCGACCGGGGCGCTTGCCGCTTCACGCAAGCAGCTCGACATTATCGGTTTCCTGTTCCTGGCCAGCGTCACCGGCATCGGTGGCGGCACATTTCGCGACCTGATCCTCAACGTGCCGGTGTTCTGGGTGGGAAACCGCGACTATGTGCTGATCTGCGCGGTGGTGGCCGTTGTGGTGTTCTTCACCGCGCACCGCGTCGAATCTCGCTACAAGCTGCTGCTCTGGCTCGACGCCATCGGGCTTGCCGCGTTTTCCGTGATGGGCGCGGCCAAGGGACTTGCCATCACCGGCTCGCCGGCGGTGTCGGTGATCACCGGCATGCTGACCGCCACATTCGGCGGTATCCTGCGTGATCTTCTGGCCGGGGAGCCTTCGGTGCTGCTGAAGCCGGAAATCTATGTCACGGCCGCCCTCGCGGGTGCCGCCATCTTCACAGCAGGCGATGTCGCCGGCTTGCCACAGATTGTTTCAGGATGGGCCGGCTTCGCCGCGGCATTCGCCGTGCGCGGCGGCGCGCTTCGTTTCGGCTGGGCGTTTCCCCCCTACAAGAGCCGGCCCGGCCGGCGGCCGGAAGACATCCCGTGAAAAGAAGGGAATAGCGAATAGGGAGTAGCGGATAGTGGCTGTTGCCGCGCAACTCCCGCCACTACTTCCTATTCGCTATTCGCTATTCGCTATTCACGCCGCGAAACGCTGGGCTTCCCCGCCATAGTAGTTGACGTAGCGGGCGCCGATTTCCTTGACCGGCATCACGACGAACACGTCGACAGTCGAGAATTCGCGGTCGATGACGCAGCCATCGCCGATGCGGGCGCCGACGCGCAGGTAGCCCTTGACCAGCGGCGGCATCGCCGCGATCGCAGCCTTGGCGTTGACCGCCTCGATCGGCATCAGATCCATCGAACAGTAGCGTCCGGACACCGCGCGCACGTCCCAGGCGGAATTCGTCCGGCAGTGGTGGGCGAGATAGGTGAGCGCCTCGGCATGCGCTGCCGGCACGGTGCCGTGGAAGGAAGCGCAGCCGGTCATCACACCGATTTCATAGTGGTTGATGTAGGCCCAGATACCTTGCCACAGCGCCTCGATGGTGCGCTTCGAGCGGTATTCCGGCAAAACGCAAGAGCGGCCGAGTTCCAGAAAACGCTGGCCGGGGTGACGGGCGATGAGCTTGGTCAGCTCGAATTCGCCTTCCGAGTAGAACCCGCCAGCGGCGGCCGCGATTTCTTGCCGCAGCAGGCGATAGGTGCCGACGATGCGGCGATGTTCGGGACCGGAGAGCGAGGTATCGAAGACAAGCAGATGGTCGCAGAGCGGATCGAACCGGTCGGCGTCGCGGCGATCCTGCGCCTGGAACAAATCTTTCCTGGCGCCAAGTTCATCGTAAAACACCCGGTAGCGGACTTCCTGTGCGGCCGCGATCTCGGCCTCGTTGCGGGCGAGCCGCACTTCGAGATTACCGATTCGGGCGAGTGCTGCGCCCTTTATGACGGAATCGACGTTACGCCCGGCAAGCAAGGCGCTGCTGGCGTTCGGCCGAGTGTCACATTCCGGCATAACTGTATGCACGAGTGATTCTCCTTCGAGCCATCCCTCTTGGCACGGGGATACGGTGTAGGTGCAACAGGATTGTGACAGTACCGTGATACGACGTCGTGGGCAATACTTCGTCGGCTGGCGAATACGGTCAACCGGCTACCTTGCAGGAGGAAACGGACCGGCGCAGAGGAAGAAAAGCGGCTCAGGCCGCGACCTGTCCCTCGACGGCATTGACCAGCGCGTCAGGGTCGAGTGGCTTGGTGACGAAGCCGCTGGCGCCATGAGCCAGCACCGCATGGCGGGTCTTTTCCTGGCTGTCGGCCGACAGCACCATGATCGGCACCGGCGGCACGGCGGTTTCCTCCTCGTGGCGGCGGATGGCGGCGATCGCGTCCAGCCCGTCCATGACCGGCATGTGCAGATCCATCAGAACCACGTCGAACCGGTTCTTGTGTCCGGCACCGGTGACAGCCTCGACGGCGGCCTTGCCGTTGCCGACCACTTTGACGCGGTGCCCGGCCTTCAGCAGCGTGGCGCGGGCAAGCATGGCGTTGATGTCATTGTCCTCGGCGATCAGCACCGACAGTCCCCGCTGGCGGCTGCCGATGGCACGAAGCGCGGGGGCGCCACCCTTTTCCGGCTGCGGCTGGGCTAGGGTGGGAGCATGGCTGCTCAACAGCACACGCAGAAGCGTTCCGCCCCGTACCGGCCTGGCAAGGAAGGTTGCGTAGCCGCTGGCGCGGAACTCGCCGAGCATGCCGCGGTCGGTCGGCGCGATCAGCGTGATGGCCTCGCAGTCGGCGAAACCGCTCTGGCGCAGGCGCTTGAGCAACCTTCCGTCGCTCTCTTCCATGGCCGCGTCGACCAGGAGCACATCGCAGCCGTCGGCGAAGGGCGCCGCCTGCGCGACGGTGGTGGCGATGCCGACCGCGCCGCCATTGGCGCGGATGGTGCGGGCGATGGCATCGGCTTCGACGGCGTTTTTCGACAGGATCACCGCGTGTTTGCCCGAGAGCGCGTTTTGCCGGCTCTGCGGTGCTTCGGTGGCCGATATTGCCGGGATTTCGAAGACGAATTCGGATCCCTGGCCGAGCCGGCTGGATACTGAAATCGTGCCGCCCATGGCCGCCACCAGGCGTTTGGAGATGGCAAGGCCAAGGCCGGCCCCGCCATGCGTGCGCGTCGACGTGCCGTCGGCCTGTTCGAACTCTTCGAAAATGCGCTCCAGGTCCTCGTCATGCAGACCCGGACCGGTATCGGCGATGGTGAAGCAGATGCGGTCGGTGGTTTCGGTGCGTGCGCGTGCGATGCTCACCAAAACGCCGCCGCTGTCGGTGAACTTGATGGCATTGCCGATGAGGTTGAGCAGCACCTGCCTGACCTTGCCCGGATCGGCAGTGATCAATTGCGGCACGTCGGGCTCGACGTGGCAGCCGAGCCCGATATCCTTGGCGAAGGCGCGGGCGGCGAGCAGTTCGATGATGTTGTCGGCGATCTCGCGCACCGACATCGGCTGCGGCTCCGGGTCGAAGCGTCCAGCCTCGATCTTGGAGTAGTCCAGCAGATCCTCGATCAGGGCCAGCAATGCGCTGGCCGAGGTCGAGACGGCGCCGACATAGGTCTGCTGTTCCGGTGACAGGCTGGTGTCGGCCAGCAATCTGGCCATGCCCATGATGCCGTTCATCGGCGTGCGAATTTCATGGCTGACGGTGGCAAGGAAGCGCGATTTGGCCTGGCTGGCATATTCGGCCCGCTCGCGAGCGGTGATCAGTGAGGATTCGGCTCGTTTGCGGGCGGTGATGTCGCGGGCGATGGCGCGATGCGAAGCGGCGCCGCTGTCCTTGTCGCGCACCGACAGTTCAATCCATGAGAACCAGCGCGGACCGCTCGGCGTACGGATGGAGACGTCGGTGGAACTCAGGCACTCATGGTCGGAAAAGGCGGCATCCGGAACGATGCCGACATCGATGCCAAGGTCCGCCAGGGTCTTGCCGGCAAGGTCGCGCTGATCGGTTTCGACGAGGTCCGCGAAGACCTTGTTGGCATAGACGATGTAGCCATCGCGGTCGCGATGAATGACGAGGTCGCCAAGTGCGTCGATCAGGCCACGAAAGCGTTCCTCGCTCTCCTGCATTTCCCACATGCGGTCGGCCAGCGTCTCGATCTCGGCGCGGCTGCGGGCAGTGGTCTCGTCAAGCAGGACCGCGGTACGGTGTACGCTTCGCCTGGCGTGCAGATGCGTGGCAAGGCCGGCGAGGCCGGTTACCAGCAATCCGACGCTGATGAAGATCGGCGCCCCGGTCAGATGCGCCAGGCCGGCCAGCACGACGATGGCGACAAACGTCAGGAGGGGCAGGCCTTCGCGCGTGGAGAACTGCGACTCTGGCACCAGCGGCGGCGCGGTGACAAAGCGCCGCGTCGACGACGGCGGGGTCGCCGCACCGACGTCTTCGCCTGTGTCCGCCTGTTGGCTGCCGGATTCCGCGATCATGCGAAACCCTTGCCAGACAGAGATTATGGAAGATTGCGGCGGATCGTTCGAATTTTAGCGGATCAGCGTTTTCTGCCCCGGCAGCCACGGATTTGCCGGCAGGCGGGGCATTTCCATCCGCCTGCTTCGAGGCCGCACAGGCTTACATATCCACGACGACGCGGCCGCGGATCTTGCCGTCGACGATGTCGTGCGCCGCATCGATGATGCCGTCGAAACCTATGGTCGTCGACAGGCTGGCGAGCTTCTGCAGATCGAGGTCGGTGCCGATGCGCCGCCATGCTTCGAGGCGGACTGCCCTCGGTGCCATCACCGAATCGATGCCGAGCAGCGAGACGCCACGCAGGATGAAGGGGGCGACGCTCGCCGGCAGGTCCATGCCGCCGGCCAGGCCGCAAGCAGCAACCGCACCGCCATAGGAGGTCATCGACAGGACGTTGGCCAGTGTGTGGCTGCCGACAGCGTCGATGCCGCCGGCCCAGCGCTCCTTGGCCAGCGGTTTGGCCGGCTGGGCAAGCTCGTCGCGCGATATCACTTCGGCGGCGCCAAGGTTGATCAAATAGGGGCTTTCGGCGTTGCGGCCGGTCGACGCGATGACATGGTAGCCGAGGCTGGACAGGATCGAGACCGCGACCGAGCCGACGCCGCCGGCTGCCCCCGTTACCACCACCGGGCCGCGATCGGGCAGGATGCCGTGCCGCTCCAGCGCCATCACGCAAAGCATGGCGGTATAGCCGGCGGTACCGACCGCCATCGCATCATGCGGGCTCATGCCTTGCGGCAGCGGCACCAGCCAGTCGCCCTTGACGCGGGCGCGGCCGGCATAGGCACCGAAATGGGTCTCGCCGACGCCCCAGCCGTTCAGGATGACCTTGTCGCCGGCGCGCCAGTCAGGATGGGAAGACGAGGTGACGGTGCCGGCGAAATCGATGCCCGGCACCAGCGGCCAGCGGCGGATCACCGGCGCCTTGCCTGATATCGCCAAGCCGTCCTTGTAGTTCACCGTTGTCGCCTCGACCGCGATGGTGACGTCGCCTTCCATCAGGTCGGCTTCGGTGAGATCGGTCACGGCTACCGATTGCTTTTTCTCGGCGTCACGCGAAACGAGGATGGCTTTGAAGGTTTCGGACATCTCTTTCTCCGCGATCTTGTTTGGCGACGTGGACTGTGCGGCGATGGCCGCACGGGGTCAATCGTTCGAAGGTCTGGGCTCGCGCCGCCAACCGAACAGTTCGTCGAAGACGACCAGTGCCGCGCCGACGGAGATGAAGGCGTCGGCAAGGTTGAAGACGGCGAAGGACCAGACCGGCGTGTGGAACAGGATGTAGTCGATGACATGGCCGTAGACGGCGCGGTCGATCAGATTGCCGAGCGCGCCGCCGACGATCAGCGCAAAGCCGGTGCGGGCAAGGATCTGGGACGGCGCGATCCGCGTCGCCAGGAACAGCACGAAGGCAACGACCGCCAGCGAAATGACGATCAGCCCGGTGTCGCCGAAGGACGAGAACATCGAGAAGGCGATGCCGGTGTTGTAGGTGCGAAACAGCGCCAGGAAAGGCACGAGATCGAGCTTTTCCTGAAACGGCAGTCCGGTCTCGACCAGATGTTTTATCCACTGGTCGAGCGCTATGGCCGCGACGACGAGCAGCGCGTAGGGGGACCATGATTTCACGGGCGGGCAACCTTCATTGCTGGTCCACGATTGCTTCGAGCTTCAGCGCGCCGCGCCGGATCTCGAACAGCATGATGCCGGTGGCGACCGCAAGATTGAGCGAATCGGCGCGGCCTGCCTGCGGGATTCTGAGCAGCCTGTCGCAGCTCGCGGCCAGGCTTTCGGGCAGCCCCTGCTGCTCGTTGCCCATCATCAGCAGCACCGGGCCGCGGGAAAAATCGACCGAGCGGTAGTCGACGGCGCCCTTCAGGTGGGTGCCGGCGACAAGGCCTGAAAATCCGCCCCGCCAGGCAAGGAAAGCCTCGGTCGTCGCCCTGGCCACCGGCACGGCAAAGATCGAACCCATGGTGGCACGCACCGTCTCGACGGAAAAAGGATCGGTGGTGTCGCCGACCAGGATGACGCCCTTGGCGCCGACCGCATCGATGGTGCGGATGACGGTGCCGAGATTGCCGGGATCGCGCACCCGGTCGAGCGCCACCCAAACGTCGCCATTGTCGGCGCGGACATCCTTCAAGGGCAGGAATCTCTGCGAAAAGACGCCGACCACCATTTGCGGGTTGTCACGGCGGGTGATGGCGACAAGCACCTTTTCCGACACTTCGAGCACCGTGCCGCCGGCGGCAACCGTGCGTGCGGCGACTTTCTCCACCGCGGCGTTGCCGCGTCCGGCCTTGGCGAAAACCAGTGTCCTGATCTGCCAGCCAAGATCGAGCGCGTCGATGACCAGTTTCAATCCCTCGGCCATGAAGGCGTTCTGCTGATCGCGGAATTTCTTCTGGGCGAGCGCCTTGATGTCCTTGACCAGCGGGTTGGCGAGGCTGGTGACTTCCTTCACCAGTCCGGGTGCGCCTGCATGCCGCTCGTTCACTCAGGCCACCCAGCGCGAAAACAATGAGGTCGATAGCGCCCGGCCGGCGGACTTTTCGCGGATGATCAACTCACCCGATTCGACCGTGCCGCCCATGCCGGCGAAGGTGTCGCGCATCAAGGCATGAATGGCGAAGAACGAGGCGCGGATCGAATAGGCGGTCAACACCACGGCAAGCGGCTTCGGCGTCAGGATCGCGCGACAAAGGTCGGTCAATGCAGGCAAGTCCTCGAACAATTGCCAGACCTCGCCCTTGGGGCCGCGGCCATAGGCCGGTGGGTCGAACAGGACGATGTCGTAGCGGCTGCCGCGGCGTTCCTCACGCTCGGCGAATTTCACCGCGTCGTCGACGATCCAGCGGATCGGCTTGCTGCCGAGCCCGGCCATTTCCTGGTTTTCGCGAGCCCAGCCGATAGCCTTCTTCGAGGCATCGACATGGGTGACCTCGGCACCGGCGCGGGCCGCCACCAGCGAGGCGAGACCGGTATAGCCGAACAGATTCAGGACCTTGATCGGCCGTTTCGCGGCCGCAATCAACCCGGCCATGTGGTCCCAGTGCGAGGCTTGTTCGGGAAAGACGCCGACATGGCGAAACGAGGTGAAACGGCCGAGATAGTCGATGCCGTCATGCTTCATCGGCCAGGTCTCGCCGAGCGGCGTCTTCGGGAAGCGCCAGCGGCCGATGCCTTCCTCGTCGGTATCGCCGGTGAAGATGGCGTCGGCGCGCTCCCAGTCTTTTGCCGGCAAGGCCTTTTGCCAGATCGCCTGGCCCTCGGGCCGCACGATGCGGTAGGGCCCGTATTGTTCGAGCTTCTGCCCGGCGCCGCTGTCGAGCAGCGCATAATCGGCATTCGGCGCCACTTCGAGGATCATAGGAAGATGTTCGGTGGGCAGGGCGCCGTCGCGGCGGGCAAGGATGCGCGGCGCCGATTTCGGCTCGGAGCGGTCATCCGCTTTCGTCTCAGGCCGCTCGCGCGGCCTGGCGTCCGGCCTTGCCACGCCGCGCCCCTCATGCGGGCGCGCCTCTGCGGTTCCGCCCTTCGCGGGCGGGCGGTTGTCGCGGCGTTTGTCGCGAAATGACTTCAAGCAGGAGCATCTCCGAGCGGCGTGGCCGCTTTTGGCATAGGCCAACCTGCTTCGCAACCAAGTCCGCTGCGCAAGCCTCTCCGGTTTGTGTCGGCCGGCGGTGGACCAATGTCAAAGAAACGGGCAAATCTTCGATATGTCCCGCTCGGAACGCCTGCTCGACCTGATCCAGACGCTGCGCCGGCACCGCCGGCCGGTGAGCGGGCAGGCGCTGGCCGATGAGCTCGGGATTTCGATACGCACGCTCTACCGCGACATCGCCACGCTGCAGGGCCAGGGCGCGCCGATCGAGGGTGAGGCGGGACTGGGCTATGTGCTCAAGCCCGGCTTCATGCTGCCGCCGTTGATGTTCAGCGACGAGGAGATCGAGGCCATCGTGCTCGGCTCGCGCTGGGTCGCCAAGCAGCCGGACCAGCGTCTCTCGGCTGCTGCCGCCAACGCGCTGGCCAAGGTCGCTGCCGTGCTGCCGGACGATCTGCGCGACGATCTCGACGCGAGCCCGCTGCTCGTCGGGCCTCCCGCCGCGGCCGTCGAGGGCATCGACCTCGGCCTGGTGCGGCTGGCCATCCGCAACGAGCGCAAGCTCGGCTTCTTGTACCGCGATGCCGGCGGCGCCGCCTCCGAACGCGTGGTCTGGCCGTTTGCGCTGGGGTTCTTCGACAAGGTGCGGGTCGTGGTGGCGTGGTGCGAGATGCGCGAGGACTTCCGGCATTTTCGCGCCGATCGCATCGCAGCGCTCCAAGCAACAGACACGCGCTATCCGCGCCGTCGCCAGGCGCTGCTGAAGGAATGGCGGGCGACACTCGACAAGCCACGTGGTTCGTGATGGCTACTGCCAGATTCTGGGTAGTGGGTCAGTTTGAAATCCAAACTGACCCGCTACCGGAATTTGCAACATGGCGGAAAGAATGAGCGCCAAGGACTTGCCTCTGATCGCCGCCAATGCACGGGGAGACCTACACGATGCATAGGGCCCCTATAAATCGCCAGAATCGATTGCTCGCCGCCGGCGTCGCACCCTTTCGCATATGTCCGAGCCTGCTATAACGAGTGCTCGACGCGCTCCTGCGTTCACCCATCAAGACGCCGACCAGCTTCATCGTGCACAGCCGGCGCTTCGCGGGCCTAGGACAAAGGCCCGGACAGTGTCGCTGCGCACCTGACGGGTGCGCATACACCAGCAACGCTTGACAGCAACCCCGACAGCCTTATCCAGGTGTATCAAGCTGAGTGGCAGGTGCCATCACGACACGTCATACTGCTGCGCCAGCGAGGCGGAAAGCTGGTCGGCGAAACGGGCAGCGGCCACCGGTAGGGTGCGGCCCTTGAGTTGGCCGACATAGAGCATGCCAGCGGGCACGTCGCGCGGGTCGAGCGGCCGGGAGATCATGTCACCAGTCATCGTCTGGTGGGACAGGCCAATTGGGAAATGGAAAGTGATGATATCCTCCGAGATAGCGTGGTTGCGCAGGAATTCGAAGCTGTCCGATTGAATCACCGGCTCCAGCTGCAGCGATGACGATTGCGCCCCGATGTCGAGCAGGTAGCGCACGCCGTAACTTGATGTGGGAAGCGCGATTGGATAGTCGAGGCAAGCGCGCAAGCGCACCGTCTCGTGAGAAGCCAGCGGATGATCGGGCCGCATAACCGCATGCACTGGCTGGTGCACCCGCATCAGCGTCATGAAAGCAGCCAGCCGGGTTGGCTCGTAGACGATGGCGATGTCGGCCGTGTGATCGACCAAGGCACGCTCGGCCTCCTCCCGGTCGCGCAGGTGCACTCCGAAGGTCACATTCGGATGTTCCTTGCGGTAGAGTGAGATTTGCGTCGGCAGGTGGTAGGGCAATAGCGCCTGGCTGCAGGCGATCGCCACATGGCCGCGCCGGGCGCCAGCAAGGTCTGCAATCTGCGATTTCACGTGCTCCATATCGGATAACTGGTTGCGCATGTGCTGCACTAGAAGCTCGCCGGCGCTGGACAATCGCACGCCGTGAGGCAGTCGCTCGAAAATCGCAACGCCGAGTTCGGCCTCCATCGCCAATATACGCCGGTTGAGCGCCGTCGAGGTTATGGCGAGCAATTCCGCGGCGGCGCGGATCGAACCGGTCTTGGCCACCACATTGATATAGTGAGCGGAGTTCAGGTAACGCATCGGCGGCCTCTGGCACCACCGCTGCAATTTTTGCAGCAGGCTGAACAAAACATAGCACAAGACAGCAGCACGTCATCGAGATAATTAATTCGCAGCGCTCTCATCTCCGGTGACTTGGCTCACAACCAGCTCCGACAAGAGCTTTTTTGCGATCTTCAAATACTGATCAAACGATTGCCTGCTAGACCACGCCAGCGCCGGCTCGATTGTGCCAGGATCGGAAATCCTGGAGCAACCGAACCGTAGATGCAACTTCAACCTGAAGGAACGACTAGATGACGTCGACCATCTCTTCCAGACTTACCTTCATTGTATTTACCGCCGGATGCATCGCATTGGCTTTACTCTTCCATTACGCACCGGCTGGGGATTTTCCCTCGAAATATGCCAGGACCGCCCCGGCGGGGCTGGCCGCGCAACCGACGCGCATAGACATCGACAACGAGGCGCACGCGATCCGCTTCTACATCGACGGCAACCAGGTCGCCGTGCTCGACGAGTCTGGTTTCAAGCCATGAGGCCACAGAGCCAGGAGAGCAAAACCGTCAAGAAATTCGTTATGTCAGGGCTGTTCGTCGTGCTTGCCCTGTCGCAGACGGCGGAGGCCCAGAAGAAAGTCCCGGTGACGCAGGACGTTGCCGCCAAGGCCGAGCAGGCCAAGCCGCCGCTGGACAACATGGCCACAGGCGGGGTCAAGCCCGCGGCGCAGGCAAATGTGCCGGCCACCGACGGGTCGCAGTACCCGCCGGCACTGTATTTCAATTTCCAGTAGGTCGTTGCTTGCCGGCGCGGGGGTCGACGACCTCCGCGCCACGGGGGGGTCGGCGCCGACCTTGGAGCGATTGCCCGCTTGATGAGGCGGCGGCAAGCAGGAAAGCTCGGCGGGAGGTTGCGGGGGCCAACGCGGCGCCGGTCGTCGGCTCGCGGAGCTTGGTATCGTCCTGCCCGGGCCGCTGAAGCTGCCGCCTGGCATGGTGCTGCCCTTTTCCTGGGTGAATGTGCGCGGCGACCGGGCCTTGATTTTCGGGGCTCGGGGCGCAGGAGCCGGACGGCTCGCTGGCCGTGCCGTTCGGCGTCGTCGGCGACGATGTCACGCTGGACGAGACCGGCCTGTCGATGCTTGGCAGTGGGTAACTGACCCACTGCCAGAATCTGACAGCAGCTCATCCTATGGTCGGCAAGTCGAAACGCTGAACCTTGGAGAGCAGACATGGCCGCCCCGAACTTCGTCATCCTCTATGTCGACCAGCCCCAGCAGAGCGGCGCCTTCTACAGTGCGCTGCTCGGTCGCGAGCCGGTCGAAAGTTCGCCGACCTTCGTGCTGTTCGTGCTCGATGCGGGCTTCAAGCTCGGCCTCTGGTCGCGCCATACGGTGGAGCCGGCCGCGGCCGCGGCAGGCGGCGGCGCCGAAATCGTCTTTGCGCTGGATACGCCGGACGCGGTCGACGCTACCCACGCCGATTGGGCTGGGCGCGGGCTGAAAATCCTGCAGACGCCGACCGACATGGATTTCGGCCGTACCTTCGTTGCGCTCGATCCCGACAACCATCGCCTGCGCGTCTACTGGCTATCCGACGGGGAACAGGCCACAGGGGAACACAAATGAGCGCGCATTGGATCGCAGTGGCGTCGGCCGAACATGTCCGGCGCGGGCGGCAGGGCGGCTTCATGCAGGTCAATCACGGCAAGGCGGCACCGTTGCGCCGCATCAAGCCCGGTGATGGCATCGTCTATTATTCGCCGACCACCATACTCGGCGAAAAGGACGGCCTGCAGGCCTTCACGGCGATCGGCACGGTGCGGCAAGGCGAACCCTATCAGGGTGACATGGGTGGCGGCTTCACGCCGTTCCGGCGCGACGTCGCGTGGGCAATGGCCGAGGAAGCAGCGATCAAACCGCTGCTCGACAGGCTGGACTTCACAGCCGGCAAGTCGAACTGGGGTTATCAGCTTCGCTTTGGCCTTTTCGAACTCAGCGCGCATGATTTTTCGCTGATCGCCGGGGCGATGGGCGCAAAAATGGCCCTGGCAGAAAACTAAGCCACGAGCGCTTTGTAGACGGCAATGCCGGCGGCAAGATCCTCGAGTGCCGCGCCGACCGACTTGAACAGTGTTATCTCACCGGCGCTCTCGCGGCCCTTTTTCTCACCGCGCGACAGTTCGTGCAGATCGGCGACGATGGCGTCTGGCTTCAGCACGCCGGAGGTCAGCGGCTGGACGATGTCGCCAGCCTCCTTGGTGGCGCCGGCGCGGGTGTCGACATAGACGCGGGCAATCGCGATCGCGTCATCGTCGCTTTCGCGCATCGTCGGGGTGAAGCCGCCGACCAGGTCGACATGGGTTCCCGGCCGCAGCAGTGCGCCCTTGATCAGTGGCGTTGTGGTGATTGTCGCCGAGGAAACGATGTCGGCCTGCCCGAGTTCGGCATCGAGATCACTTGCGGCGCTGGCCGCGAAGCCTTCGGCGCGCAGATCGGCCGCAACCTTCTCGGCATTGGCGGCTGTGCGGTTCCAGATGCGGATGGTCTTGATCGGCCGCACGGCGCAGTGCGCCTTGGCGAGGAACGGCGACAGCGCGCCGGCGCCGACCACCAGCAGCCGCGCGGCATCGTCGCGGGCGAGGTAGGAGGCCGCCAGCGCCGAAGCGCAGGCGGTGCGCCATTGCGTCAGCCGCTGGCCGTCGATCAAGGCTTCAGGTTCTCCGGTGGCGCCGTTGAGCAGGAGATAGAGCCCCATCACCGCGGGCTTGCCGATGGTGTTGTTGTCGGGCGAGACGGTGACGATCTTGACGCCGATGTGACCGCTGGCCGACGTGCCGGCGGCGTTGAAGTCGGTCCAGGCCGGCATCAAAAGCAGTGTCGAGGCGGCGCCGTCGGGCCGTTCGACCGTATGGTGATGCCTTACCGGCTGTACCGCACCGTCACGAAACGCCGTGCGCAGTGTCTCGACCAGTCCGGGAAAGGTCAGCGCATGATCGACCTCGGCGGCCGAAATGGTCAGCATGGAAAACTCCGTGGAGCAAAAACCGCCGACCGGCGGTTCAAGTGGTCGGTTTCGGCAAGGCTGATCCTTGGGCCGACCCTGGGACCGTGCCTTGCGGCGCCGCCGGCGCGCGGCTGACCGCCTGGCGCAGGTTCTCGGCCTCGACGCCGCGCTGGCGCGCCAGCTTGCGGTAGCGGGCCTGCTTGACCCAGGTTGCCAGGCTGCCGACGACCATGCCGACGGCGAGAGCCAGGAACAGGAAGATGAACAGCGGCAAGGTCAGCGTCAGCTTTGGATTGCCGGGATTGAACGGGTCCAGCGTGAAGGCGACCAGTTCGCGGTTGGCGACGGCGAGCGCGATCAGGATGACCGCCAGGGGCACGAAGACCACGATGAGCATGAAGCGATTGAACATGATGTTTTCCGTCGGAAGCTGGCCGAAAGGCCGTCTGGCGCTGACGCCGCGCCTACTTGCCGCCGTTCAGCCTTTCACGCAGCTCCTTGCCGGTCTTGAAGAACGGCACCCATTTTTCCTCGACCTCGACGGATTCACCGGTGCGCGGATTGCGGCCGGTGCGGGCGGGACGGTTTTTCACCGAAAAAGCGCCGAAGCCACGCAGCTCGACCCGATTGCCTTCGGCAAGTGCGTCGGTGATCTCATCGAAGATCGCGCCGACGATGTTTTCGACGTCGCGCAGGAAAAGATGCGGATTACGCGTGGCAATAATCTGCACAAGTTCGGACTTGATCATGAGACGGGTCCCCGTGAAAGCAGTGTGGTCAAAATTATGAGGATGATTTTATTTGCTTTTTTCACTTGCCCCAAACGGCATCTCAAGGGTGCCAGACGGAAACGAGACCGTCAAGAAACAAGCGGTCGGCGCCCAGTTCATGAATTACATCGCCACTGTAGGCCGGCAGGCCGAGGGCGCTGCCGATCGTTTGCGCCATCGCTTTCGAGAACAAGAAGCCGCCGCGCCGTTCCGTGTCTTTCCATTCGATCACCTTGAGCTTGGCATCGACCCCCTTGGTCGCCAGCCAGCCGACCGCTTCGGTCTCGCCGCCGACAGCGTCGATCAGCCCGTTGGCGACGCCCTGGCGGCCGGTGAAGATCGAGCCGTCGGCGAGCGCCAGCGCTTGCTCGCGGGTCATCTTGCGGCGTTCGGCAACGATGCCGACGAACCAGTCGTAGCTGTCGAGGATGAGCTTGCGGACCATGGCGCGTTCGTCGTCATTGGTCGGCTTGAAAGGAGACGGCGAGGCTTTCAGCGGCGAGGATTTCACTTCCTCCAGCTTGACTCCGAGCTTGTCCATGAGGCCGCTGACATCCGGATACTGGATCAGCACGCCGATCGAACCGACGATCGAGGTCTTGCGGGCAACGATGTGATCGGCGGCACTGGCGATCATGTAGCCCGCCGACGCGGCGAGCGTGCCGACTTCGGCGACCACCGGCTTGTCGGCGGCCAGCTTGCGCACCTCTTCATAGATCGATTCACCGCCGACCGTGGTGCCGCCTGGCGAATCGATCGACAGGATCACGCCTTTCACCTTCGACGACTGGCGAATGGTTTCCAGCCGCTTGATCAGTTCCTCGTCCTCGGTGATGGTGCCTTCGATCCTGACCTTGGCGATGTGGTCGACGGCCGAGCCGGTGAAGTCGTCGCCGTAGAACCAGGCTGAAAGCGCAATCACCCCGAGTGCCACGATGCCGATGGCGGCAACGCGCCAGAACGTCAGCTTGCGCCGCAGTCGGCGGCGGTCGATCAGGTCGTCGGCTCTCAGTGCCATGGTCAGCCTTTCAGTCGGCGGGAAGACACGCTTCTAGACCATGATCCGCCCATCTGGAAGCAATTCTCTTTCCGGCGCGACGAGACAATCCGCGCGGCGGATCGAAATGGCCGTGCCGGATCCACGGTTGATGGGGGCCCCGGCGGACATCCGCCCCTCTCCAGGCACAGGTCTCTTCACGCATTTGTGCAATCGCCACGAGGTTCGGCGGCGGGATCGACAGATGACAAATCTTACGCCGCATGGCTGTTTCTGCTAATGAAGAACGTGCAGTTGTGCAGATCTCGTTTTCATCTGTACAAAAGCGGCCGTCACATTTTTGCAGTTTTCATGGGCTTGTGCTTGCTTGAAGGCGCGGGCGTCCCACCTATAGGCGGTGTTTCCAGGGTGGGTAGGGGTTTAGAAGAAAGCAGTGAATGTTAGCGCGACCGATTGAATCGACCAACGACGAGACGGAGTTGGTCCCACCGGCGGACGGCCGTATGCGTGGCGATGCTTTCGACCGCGCGCAACGTCACTCGCGCCGCGTGCGCGTTCTCAAGTTTGCCGTGCCGCTGGCTGCGGCACTGATCGCCATTGCTTTCCCGGTCTATTCCTATCTCGCCGCGCCCGTCTCCGTGACGGTTCAGGCGGAAGGCACTGCCTTTTCCAACGGCAAGCTGGTGATGGCCAATCCCAAGCTCAACGGGTTCACCAAGCAGAAGCAGCCCTATTCGATGACGGCGCTGCGCGCCATCCAGGATGTCAGCACGCAAGGGATCATCGAACTGGAAGGCATCGACGCCAAGGTTCCGGTCGGGCCCGACAATGTGGCGGCGATCAAGGCCTCGCGCGGCACCTACGATCGCAACGGCAACACGATGAACCTGACCAGCGACGTTACCATCACCACAACCGACGGCATGCAGGCCAAGTTCAAATCGGTCTTCCTCGACATGGGCAAAGGCACTATGAAGACGGGAGATCCCGTCGATGTCAGCCGTGAAGGGTCGCGGATCACGGCGGATTCGATGTCGGTCCAGGACAATGGCAGGGTTCTGGTTTTCGAGAACAAAGTGCGCGTCAACATCGATTCCGCCGCCTTGAAAACGGCAGAGGGAAACAGCGGAGAAACCAATGCGGCTCAGTAGTTCGACGCGGCTCGCGGCTGCAACTTCGGCGTTGCTGCTGCTCGGACTGGTGCCGTCATTGGCGCAGTCGACCAGCCAGTCAGGTCTCAAACTGTCGGGCGACAAGCCGATCCAGATCGAAAGCGACAAGTTGGAGGTCCGCCAGGCCGACAATGTCGCCATCTTCACCGGCAATGTCAGCGTCGTCCAGGGGCCGACGTTGATGAAGGCCGGCAAGATGACGGTCTATTATGTCAAGGATCCAAACGCCGCCGCCAAAGGCACGGAAGCCGCGGGTGCGGCAATGACCGGCTCGGCCAACATCGATCATTTGGAAATCTCCGACAAGGTTTACATCAAGTCGGATGCGCAGGTCGCGACCGGCGATCAAGGCAGCTTCGACATGAAGAGCCAGGTTCTGGTGCTGTCAGGCAAAAAGGTCGTTCTGTCGCAAAACGACAACGTCCTGGTCGGCTGCAAGCTCGTCGTGCAGATGAAAACCGGGTTGGCCCAGGTTGATCCATGCGCTGGGCAACGTGTCCAGATGTCGATCACCCCGCCGCCGAAATCGGGAGCGGCGAACCCCTGATGGTCAGCCTGTCGTCGCTGACGGCGCGTCTTCCGGGACGGGCCGCCGGCAAGCTTTCGGCGCCGGCCACGGTGACCGCCGATAAGGGAAAGTTCAAGGGGACCCTGATCGCCAAGGGTCTGACCAAGAGCTACAAGGGCCGCAAGGTCGTCAGCGGCGTCACCATCGGCGTGCGCGCCGGCGAGGCCGTCGGGCTGCTCGGCCCCAACGGCGCCGGCAAGACGACCTGCTTCTACATGGTCACCGGCCTGGTGCCGGTGGATGAGGGCACGATCGAGATCGACGGCTTCGACGTCACCTCGATGCCGATGTACCGCCGTGCGCGTCTCGGCATCGGCTACCTGCCGCAGGAGGCCTCGATCTTTCGCGGCCTGAGCGTCGAGCAGAACATCCGCGCCGTGCTCGAAGTGGTCGAAAAGAGCCGCAAGGAGCGCGAGCGCAATCTCGACGAACTGCTCGAGGAATTCCACATCAGCCATCTGCGCAAGGCGCCGTCCATGTCGCTTTCCGGCGGCGAGCGGCGGCGCCTGGAAATCGCGCGTGCGCTGGCGACGCGTCCGGCCTACATGCTGCTCGACGAGCCTTTTGCCGGCATCGATCCGATCGCGGTCGCCGATATCCAGCAATTGGTGCGCCATCTGACGGCGCGCGGCATCGGCGTCCTCATCACCGATCACAATGTGCGCGAAACGCTCGGCCTGATCGACCGCGCCTACATCATCCATGCCGGTCAGGTGCTGACCCATGGCCGGGCCGACGAAGTGGTGGCAAATCCGGATGTCCGGCGGCTCTACCTCGGCGAGGGTTTTACGCTCTGAGCGTGAAATTTGTTTCCTGACACGATTTTTGGGGCTCGGCCCACCCATTTCTCCGATTTTGTTGCCCGATAACGCTCCGGTAAGCGAGTTTTGCTAGCTTTTGCCTTGACAAGCAAAAGCTGGGCCAGTTTCTATGACCGGCTGCAAAAATTCCTGTCCGGAAGCCCGGATGCGTAGACGAGGCGTTTGAAACCAGACAATGGCGTTGGCGGCGAAACTACAGCTACGACAATCGCAGTCGCTGGTGATGACGCCGCAGCTGATGCAGTCGATTCGGCTGCTGCAGTTCACCCATGGCGAGCTCGAGCATTTCATCGACGAGGAGATCGAGCGCAACCCGCTGCTGGAGCGTGCCGAACCGCAGGAGGATGCCGCCAGCGACCAGGCGCAGAAGATCGAGGCGGAGCCGCAAGCCGCCGCCGACGGCGACTGGTTCGAAAACGAGACGCAGTGGAGCGCCGAGGCGATCTCGGACAAGCTCGATACGTCGCTGGAAAACCTGTTTCCCGACGATCCGGGGACCAGCGAGCGTCTCGGTCCCGACCTGACGGCGCAATGGAAGTCGGCGTCCGGCAATGGCGCGAGTTCCTCATCCGAGGGTTTTGACGCCGGCGACATGGCGGCCGCGGCGATCACGCTGCGCGACCATGTCGGTGAACAGGTTGCGCTCGCCTTCGCCGATCCGGCGGCACGGCTGATCGCCGCCGACCTGGCCGACGGCCTCGACGAGGCCGGCTATTTGCGCGCCGACCTGGCCGAGATCGCCGCCCGTCTCGGCACGGAGGTTGCCGCGGTACGAAAGGCGCTGGCGGTGTGCCAGACTTTCGAGCCGGCCGGCCTGTTTGCGCGCGACCTTGCCGAATGCCTGTCGCTGCAGCTCGCCGTGCGGGATCGGCTCGATCCGGCGATGAAGGCGCTGGTCGCCAATCTCGAACTGCTGGCACGGCGTGATTTCCATGCGCTGAAACGGATCTGCGGTGTCGACGAGGAGGATCTGCTCGACATGCTGGCCGAGATCCGGGCACTCGATCCTCGGCCCGGCATGGCGTTTTCAGGCGGCGCCAGCGACGCGATCGTTGCCGATGTCGAGGTGCGTGCCGCCAATGACGGCAGCTGGACAGTCGAGCTCAACGCCGAAACGCTGCCGCGCGTGCTGGTCGACCATATCTATTTCGCCCAGGTCTCGCCGCAGGCGAAGAACCAGGCGGAAAAGGATTTCCTGGCCGAATGCCTGCAAAACGCCAACTGGCTGACGCGCAGCCTCGACCAGCGGGCAAAGACCATCCTCAAGGTCGCCTCGGAAATCGTTCGCCAGCAGGATGCCTTCCTCGTCCATGGCGTGCGCCAGCTGAAGCCGCTCAACCTGCGCACGGTCGCCGACGCCATCGGCATGCACGAATCGACGGTCAGCCGGGTCACAGCGAACAAATACATGCTTACGCCGCGCGGCGTGTTCGAGCTGCGTTACTTTTTTACCGCCTCGATCGCCGCGTCGGGTGGCGGCGATGCGCATTCCTCGGAATCCGTGCGTGACCGCATCAAGCAGCTGATCGACGAGGAAAAGCCAGCCGACGTGCTTTCCGACGATGCGATCGTCGACATGCTGCGGGAGAGTGGCGTCGACATTGCCAGGCGCACCGTCGCCAAGTACCGGGAAGGCATGAATATTCCCTCCTCGGTGCAGCGCCGGCGCGAGAAACGGGCACTGGCCAGCGCCGGGCGCTGACACGGTTCGATTTTCCACAGGCCAGCACTTCATTGACAAGCCGCGGTGAAGTGGCTAGAAGCCCGCCCGCATGAGACGGGCTAGATGCCTGCATGCGGATGGTCCGTCACGACGTTGGCCTCGGGACGGTCAAAGGGCGGCTTGTGATCAACCGGAAAGTTCGGATTTAAAATCGGCGCGAGTGACGCCGCAAAGCTTGTGCGCACGGACCACGAGTATAAACTCGGGCCAGTTTGAAGCCTGAGCAAGGAAGGTCAGTTTTCAGATGAATCTGCGCATATCGGGAAAACACATGGATATCGGCGATGCGTTCCGCACACGCATCAACGATCGCGTCGGCGAAGCGATCGGCAAATATTTCGATCGCGGCTTTGCCGGACACGTCACGGTCATCAAATCAGGTTCGCGCTATTCGGCGGATTGCATGATCCGGCTCGATTCCGGCGCTTCGCTGCAGGCCACCGGCGATGCCCAGGATCCGACATTGGCCTTCGAGGCCGCGGCGGATCGTCTGGAAACCCGGCTGAGGCGCTACAAGCGCCGGCTGAAATCGCACAATTCGGGCAGCGCCAACGGCGATCTGACCGACATCGCCTACACGGTGATGGCGCCGCTGGCCGATGACGACGAGGACATTCCGGAGAATTTCGCTCCGGCCATCGTCGCCGAATCAACCATGACGCTGAAGACCATGTCGGTGGCGTCGGCGGTCATCGAGCTCGACACCAAGGACAGCCCGGTCTTCGTCTTCCGCAACGCCGGAAACGACCATCTCAACATCGTCTATCGCCGGCCCGATGGAAACATCGGCTGGATCGACCCGTCCACGACCAAGGTCGCACAGGGATAAAAGCCGGCCGCACGAGGGGTGAGGGCTGGTGACGGCAGGCGAACAAGGGATTTTCAAGCATGGATCTGAGCGATCTTATCAACGTTCCGGCGATACTGCCGGCGTTGAAGGCGAACTCCAAGAAGCAGCTGTTGCAATTGCTGTCCGAACGGGCAGCGGCGATTTCCGGCATTCCGGAACGGGAAGTGTTCGACACCATCCTGCAGCGTGAACGGCTGGGCTCGACCGGCGTCGGCAACGGCATCGCCATTCCGCATGGCAAGCTGGCCGGCGTGAAACGCATCGCCGGGGTTTTCGCGCGGCTGGAGACGCCGGTCGATTTCGAGTCGCTGGACGATCAGCCGGTCGATCTGGTGTTTCTGCTGCTGGCGCCGGAAGGGGCGGGCGCCGACCATCTCAAGGCCTTGTCGCGCATCGCGCGGGTGCTGCGCGACGCCGACACGGTGGCCAAGATCAGGGGTACGCGCGACGCCGCGGCAATCCACGCGCTTTTGTCGGATACGCAAGCCTCGCACGCGGCCTGACATTTTCTGGATTGGACGACACTCAAGGGCCGCCGTGGGCGGCCCTGTGCGTTTGAGCCCAGCCGTTCGCCGGGCGGTGCCGGGCTCAGTGAATGGCGACCGTGGTCAGGTCGTTTTCCATGGCGCCGGCCAGCGCGCGGTCGCGCGCATCCGAAAGCAGGATCGGCTGGCCATTGGCAGCAAACAGCGCCCACAGTTCCATACCGGGAGCGATTTCACCGAGGTTCGGGAAACGGCCGAGCAATTCGTCGCTCGAGACCTTGCGCAGATAGGCGACCGAGCCCTCGCCGAGATGGGCGAATTCGCCGCTGGTCATGGTGAGATTTTCGTCAGTTCTGGTCATTTCAAAGCCTCCTTGGCGCGAGGACGCCGCTCAAGGCCATCCCGCATGAGAGCCATCAGTAAAGATCAGTCTTTCACCGATATGTTTATTTTCCGTACCAGCCGTTCGGACTCCGGCCGATCGAGATCGATCGACAAAAGGCCATTCTTCAGTTCCGCGGCGATCACCCGCATGCCGTCGGCCAGCACGAAACAGCGCTGGAACTGGCGCGCGGCGATGCCGCGATGAAGAAATTCGCGCTCGGTATCGTCGGTCTGACGGCCGCGCACGACCAGCTGGTTTTCCTCCGTGGTGACATCGAGATCGCTTTCGGCGAAACCGGCGACCGCCAATGTTATGCGCAACCTTTCGGTCTTGCCGTCGGCGCCGCTGAGGCGTTCGATGTTGTAGGGAGGGTAGCTGTCACCGGACTTCGCCAGGCGTTCCAGGGTCTTTTCCATGGCGTCGAAACCAAGGAGAAGCGGGCTGGAAAAGGGCGTCATTCGGCTCATGTTACACTGTCCTCTCAAGAGCGACATAAAGTGGAAAAACCCAGATGGCATTTTTCCCGGTGGTCTTGATATGGTCCGCCCCGCGACCAAGTTCAAGCCGTCAAAAGACCCGCCCAAAAAGACCAGGTCGTGGACTCACAGGAATGATCGACATGGCGCTTGAAACGGCGAGCGGATGCAAGGAGAAGCGCGCAGGTCGGGATTGTCTTCCCTGGCGGAGCGGTTCGACATGGCAGCTCGCCGCCGTTTCGGCGCCCTCGGATGATTCATCCAAGTCCATGGCCTCGCCAAACAAGGAATTGAAATGCCTCAATCACGCAAGATCATCATCGACACGGATCCCGGCCAGGATGACGCCGTCGCCATTTTGCTGGCGCTCGGCAGCTCCGAACTGGAGATCGTCGGCATTACCGCCGTTGCCGGCAACGTGCCGCTGAAGCTTACCGAAAAGAACGCCCGCAAGATCTGCGAGCTGGCCGGCCGGCCGGACATCAAGGTCTATGCCGGCGCCATCCGGCCGTTGATGCGCGAACTGGTCACCGCCGAGGAAGTGCATGGCAAGACCGGTCTCAACGGACCGCAACTGCCGGAGCCGACGATGAAGTTGCAGGACCAGTACGCGGTCGATTTCATCGTCGAGACGCTGATGACGGAAGACAGCGGCACCATCACGCTTTGCCCGCTCGGGCCCCTCACCAACATTGCGCTGGCGCTGATCCGCGAACCGCGCATCGCCCCGCGCATCAAGGAAATCGTGCTGATGGGCGGCGGCTTCTTCGAAGGCGGCAATGTCACGCCGTCAGCCGAGTTCAACATCTATGTCGATCCGCAAGCGGCCGATGTCGTGCTCAAATCCGGCATTCCGATCGTGATGATGCCGCTCGACGTCACCCACAAGGCGCTGACCACCGCCAAGCGCACGCAGGCCTTCCGCGAGCTCGGCACCAAGGTCGGCACCGCGACCGCCGACATGCTGGAATTCTTCGAGCGCTTCGACGAGGAGAAGTACGGCACCGATGGCGGACCGCTGCATGACCCCTGTGTCATCGCCTATCTGTTGAAGCCGGACCTGTTCCAGGGCCGCAACTGCAATGTCAGCGTGGAAACCACCTCGGAACTGACCATGGGAATGACCGTGATCGACTGGTGGGGCGTGACCAAGCGGCCGAAGAACGCCATGGTGATGCGCGACATCGACCATGATGGCTTCTTCGCGCTGCTGGTGGAGAGGTTGGGGCGGCTTTAAAGCTTCCTTCTCCCCGTTTACGGGGAGAAGGTGCCGGCAGGCGGATGAGGGGCGGCGCAGGCGTTGACATTCTGCTTGCAGCTCCGGCGCCGCCCCTCACCCGATCGCTTCGCGACCACCCTCTCCCCGTAAACGGGGCGAGGGAAGGGGTCCTACTTCGACCGCGAAAATGCCAGCCACAGGCCGCCGCCAACCAGGAAGCTGCCGCTGATCCTGGACATGAGCTTGATACGGCTGGCCGACAACAGACGCCCGGCCCGGCCGGCGGCGAGTGCATAGGTCGAATCCGAGATGGCCGCGAAGATCATGGCGGTGAGGCCCATGACCACGATCTGCAGCGAGTAGTTGCCTTGAGGCGCGATGAACTGCGGGAAGAAGGCGCCGAAGAACACCAGCGTCTTGGGATTGCTGAGCGCCACCAGCAGGCCCTGGAGGAAGAAGCCGCCGCGCGGTTTCCTGGCCGTTCCGTCGGCGTTCAGCGTTCCCTTGGAACGGAACATCTGCACGCCCATCCAGATCAGATAGGCGGCGCCGATCAGCCGCACCCACTCGAACCAGTGGCCCATGCCCGAGATCAGCGTGTTGAGGCCGATGCCGACGATGGCGATCATGACGGCGAGTCCGGCCTGCGTACCGGCGACATTGGCAAGACCGGCGCGGGAGCCATGGCGGATGCTGTTGGCGATGATCAGCGTGACCGTTGGGCCCGGCACCAGGATGATGACGATGCAAGCGAGGACATAGGCGGCGTAGAGTTCCAGCGACATGATTTTTCCCTTGGAATGCCGTCGATGCGGCGCAACTGGCGATAATCAATGCATGGCAGCGCCGCCGGTGCAAGCCGGTACGCGAAGCGTCTCGATACGCCAATGCATCCGGTCTAGGCGCCGGCCTGCCAGGGTAGCGTCGCCTCATAGGCTGCCGCCGCCTTCACCACGGCGAGGTCGTCGCGCGGCCTCCCGATCAGCTGCATGCCCATTGGTCGGCCCTTGTCGTCGAAGCCAACCGGGACGTTGACCGCCGGACAGCCGCCCAGAGTGGCAAATGCGGAAACCTGCATCCAGCGGTGATAGCTGTCCATCGCGCGTCCCGCGACCTCGCGCGGCCAGTGGGTGCCGACATCGAAAGGGAAGACCTGCGCGGTCGGCAGCGCGATGAGGTCGAAGCGGTCGAAGATTGACAGCAGCGCGCGATGCCAGGACGTGCGGATGACCGAAGCCGCACGGATCTGCGGTGCCGTCAGCAGCATCGCGTTCTCCACTTCCCAGATGGCTTCCGGCTTCAGCAGGCCGCGCCTCGAGGGATCGTCGTAGTGGATCTTTAGCGCACAGCCGCTGCTGGCCTGGCGCAGCGTCACGAAAGCTTGCCACAGCGCTTCGAAATCGAAATCTGGCAACAGCGGTTCGCTGGGGAAGGATGCATCCGCGAACCGGCCGAGCGCGGCCTCGCAGAGGTCGAGGATACCGGCTTCGACCGGCAGATGACCGCCGAGATCGCCGAACCAGGCGATGCGGCCGCCAGCCGCTGCTGTTGCAAGCCCTTCGAGGAACGAGCCCGGTTTCTCATAGGACAATGGCGCGTGCGGGTGATAGCCCGCCTGCACATCGAGCAGCAATGCCATGTCGCGGACGTTGCGGCCCATCGGCCCGTCGACGCCCATCTGTGCATGAAAGACTTCAACGTCCGGTCCGCCGGGGACAAGCCCTTGCGACGGGCGGAAGCCAAAAACATTGTTCCAGGCTGCCGGATTGCGCAGCGAGCCGCCGAAGTCGCTGCCATCGGCGACAGGCAGCATGTCGAGCGCCAGCGCCACCGCCGCGCCGCCGCTCGAGCCGCCTGCGGTGAGGGCCGGGTCGAAGGCGTTCAGCGTCGGTCCGAACACGGTGTTGTAGGTGTTGGAACCAAGACCGAATTCGGGGACATTGGTCTTGCCGATGATGATGGCGCCGGCGTCGCGGATACGCTCGACGAAGAAATCGTCGTCCTGCGGCACGAAATCGGCGAAGATCGGCGAGCCTAGCGAGGTCCTGAGACCCTTCGTCGAGGCGAGGTCCTTGATGGCGATCGGCAGGCCGAAGAGCGGACCGGTTTCGACACCTGCCTGCCGCCGGGCATCGGCAGCGTCGGCCTCACGCAGGATGTCGCCGCGGTCGCGCAAGGAGACGATGGCATTGACCAGCGGGTTGACCGCCTCGATGCGGTCGAGGAATGCCGTCACCACCTCGCGGACGGAAAGTTTCTTTTGGCGAATCGCGTCGGCCAGTGCGACCGCGGACAGGCGGCAGATGTCGCCGGCCGGCGCCACGGCATGTTTCGTCCGGGGGCGCTGCATCTCAACGGATTTCCTGCAACGCCTGGTCGACATCCTTGGCCAGCGGAATCGCCGGCTGGGCGCCCGGCTTCAGGCAGGCGAGCGAGCCGGCCGCGCCGGCGCGTGCCAGCGCCTTGTCGAGCGCGAGGCCTGACGACAAGCCGGCGGCGAAATAACCGCAGAACGTGTCGCCGGCGCCGACTGTGTCGACAGGGGTGATCTTCATTGCCGGAACGGTCAGGAAATCGCTTGGGGTCGCCGCCATAACGCCGTCGCCGCCGAGCGTGACGACGATGGTTCGGCCGGTTTTCCCGGCATAGTCGCGCATGCGCGCCGCCCGGTCGCGGCCTTTCAGCGACAGCGCCTCGCCATAGAGGTCGAACTCGGTTTCGTTGGCGACGGCATAGTCGGCCTTGCCGAGAAAGGCCGCTGCTTCGCCCTGGAAAGGAGCGGTGTTGAGCACCGTGATGGCGCCGGCCCCTCTTGCCTGGTCGAGTGCGGCTTCGACGGTCGCCAGCGGAATCTCATGCTGCAGGAGTACGACATCGCCCTTTTTCAGGAAGGCTTTCGAGAGATCGCCGGGCAACACGGAAGCGTTGGCGCCCGGCACCACCGCGATGATGTTCTCGCCGTCGTCGCCAACCATGATCAGCGCCGTCCCCGTCGACGCAAAAGTTTCGGCGACCCCGGACAGGTCGACCATGCCGTCGCGCAACAATGCCAGCGCTTCGGCCGCGAAGCTGTCCTTGCCAACGGCGCCGACCATGCGCACCGGGGCGCCGGCGCGTGCCGCCGCCAGCGCTTGGTTGGCGCCTTTGCCGCCGGGCGCCGTGACAAAGCTCGAGCCGCCTACCGTTTCGCCGGGGCTCGGCAAGCGATCGACATTGGCGATCAGATCGAGGTTGATCGAGCCGACAACAATAATCAAGCAAGGCCTCCTGCTAGGACAGATCCAAATGTTGGAGCGTCCTCTAAGCGTCCGGGCGAACGCGGGTCGTTCCAATCGCGCGGGAAGCTAACCCGTAAGGCCGCGGCTTGCCAGACCACGCGAATGGTCCAGATCGATTTGTGCTTATTCACAGCGCACGGTGACCGTGCCTTGATAGTTGCCGGCGGGAAAGAGACCGCTCGACTTGGTGGCGGTCAGGTCGACTTGCATGGGATGGGTACCATTGATAACCCTCTGCGGCACACTTCCGTTGATGTCGACTCCCGAGCCATCGAGACGGAAGACCGAGGCGAAGGTCACGTTGGTGCCGCCGCCGCTCGGCGCGGACGAGAACGCGGCAGGCGCTGGCGCCGAAACGGAATAGCAGTCCAGCAAGTTGAGCACGGAGCACAGCAGGGAGCTTGCCACGATGGTGGCGCTGGCGCTCGATCCGCCTGCCTGTTTGGAGCCCAGTATGCTGATGGCGGGATTTGCCTTCATCGTTCCCGACGCTCCCACCATGATGGTGCAGGTGCCGATGATCGCCGCTTGCACCGGAAGGCAGAACCCGGCAAGTGCTGCCGTCGCAAGCAGCGCGCGGTTATTTCTTCTTTTTCTTGCCATTGCCATTTCCGGTCCTGATGCTCCAGCCTTCGTTGGCCCATCCGGGTGATGCGGCCGCAGGAGCGGGAGTGCTGGCGGCCACGCTCGCCGTCTGGCCGTCGGCACCGAGCCCCATTTTGAGGAGTTTCAGCTCCAGCTGCAGGCGCTCGACCTCAAGCTCGTAGAGGCGGCTGCAGTCGACGCGTTTCGGCGAACGCCCGATCGGAATCACCACGCGGCCGTAGGTGGCGACGTCATTGTTCGACTGGTTGTTGCCTCTGATGACGCCGAGGTCGACATAGGCGCCGGTGCCCGATACGGCGGAACGGCAGGTGGTGCCGTCGGAAGCGTGGACCTCATCCTGCCCCTGCGGCAAGGTCACGCCGGGCAGGTTGAAGCCGCTCTCATTTTGATTGAGATTGTAGACATCCTCGGCCAGAACCGGCGAGATCCCCGTCGACATCGCCGCGAGCGCGACTGTCAGGACTTGCGGTGCCCAAAAAACTTTCCGCATATCTGTGCCTTTATCTGGGTCTGCTGATTGGGAAAGGGGATGCTTTCGGTACAGATACGCACTTTACGCTCGGCGGCGCCGGCAAACGGCACGACCACAAGGACAGGACGGGAGGCCTGGGAAGCCAGTTGGAAGACACTCGGAGAAATCCTGGCTTCCACGGGCTGAAAATCCTGATCGTAGACGTGGATTTCGACCCTGATCTTCTGGTCGTAGGGATTGGCCGGAAAAACACGGACCGCGAAGACGTCGGTGAAGCTGTT
Source organism: Mesorhizobium bavaricum (assembly GCF_056781655.1). NCBI lineage: Bacteria > Pseudomonadati > Pseudomonadota > Alphaproteobacteria > Hyphomicrobiales > Phyllobacteriaceae > Mesorhizobium > Mesorhizobium bavaricum. The sequence goes on from NZ_CM165566.1 coordinate 2,147,575, forward strand.
GACCTCGCCTCGCATCGGCGACATCGACTGGGCCACGGCGGCTATAGGCATCAGGCCGACGGCCAGCGCCGTCGCCAAGGTTCGAGCATGTGTCAAGGACCCCTCCTTCCGAGAGCTATTCGCAGCGCACCGTCACCGTTGCCTGATAGTTTCCGGAGGCGAAGCGGTTGCTGCCCCCCTTGGTGCCGGCGAGGTTGACCGAGATAAGCGACGCGCCGGGAGCGGTCAGGCTTGTGGCTGAGCCCGTCTCGGCGACCGTGTGGGCGCCGCTGGCGGAATAGGTCGGCGTCCAGGTGGTGGCCGTCACATCGGCAGCCGGCGCCGTGGTGGTGGTGACCGGATCTACGCTGAGCGACACACCTCCGGTCGTCGTCAGCGTGACCGTTCCGGCCAAGCCACCACTGTTGTGTGAGCTTAGCGACTGGAGATCGGGGCTCACCGTCATCGTGCCGTTGGTGGCGATCAAAAGCGTGCAGGTTGCGGTGATCGTGCCATTGAAAATGACATTTTGCGTTGTGGCCAATGCGGTCTGGTCAAGACAGGTGACCAGCAGAGCTGCGCCAAAGGTGGCGCGAAACAACATCATCGAGACCTCCTATCAAGTCGGATCGCCCGAATTAATATGGGTCATCATCACTTTATCGTAGTTAATTTAGGGTTAACTTAAATAATTGATGAAAATAACAATTGGACAAACCAGAGGTTGCCTTTGGTTGCAATTAAGAAAATACGATACAATAATCGCACTTATACTTAGTAAGTCTGATATTCATAGATTCTTCCAGGGACAACTGGAAAATCGACATTCACGACGACACTTGCCCTGCCTCCCAGCCCAGGATGGCCCGCTTGCGGGTCAGGCCCCAGTGATAGCCTGTGAGGTCGCCCGACTTGCCGATGGCGCGGTGGCAGGGAACCACGAAAGAGAGCGGGTTGGCGCCGTTGGCGGCACCAACGGCGCGGCTGGCGCTCGGTGCGCCGATGCTGGCGGCGATCGATGAATAGGTGCTGGCCTTGCCCATCGGAATCTTGAGCAGCGCCTCCCAGACGCGAACCTGGAAGTCGGTGCCGATCATGACGACATGCAGCGGCTGGTCCGGGCGCCACAGCGTCGGGTCGAAGATGCGCGCGGCATAGGGCCCCGTCGCGGCCATGTCCTCGACATAGATGGCGTTCGGCCAGCGGCTGGACATGTCGGCGAAGGCGGCAGGTTCCTCGCCCGGATCATTGAAGGCGAGGCCGGCAAGCCCGCGGTCGGTGACCATGATTAGGGCGGTGCCGAACGGCGAGGGATGGTAGCCGTAACGGATGGTCAGCCCGGCGCCGCGGGTCTTGTAGTCGCCCGGCGACATCGCCTCATGGGTGACGAAGAGATCATGCAGCCGGCCCGGGCCGGACATGCCCAGCTCGAACGAGGTTTCGAGCAGCGGCATGCCGGAATCGAGCAGTCTGCGGGCATGGTCCAGTGTCACCGCCTGCAGGAAGGCCTTTGGCGACAGGCCAGCCCAGCGGGTGAAAAGCTTCTGCAGGCCCGTCGGCGTCTCGCCGACCTCCTCGGCCAGTTCTTCCAGCGATGGCTGGTCGCGATAGTCGAGGCTGATCTTCTCGATGGCGCGGCGCACGATTTCGTAGTCACTGCCTTCGGGCGTGATGTCCTTCTTGAGGACCGCTGTCTGTGTGCTCATGGAATTGTCTCCTTGAGCTGGAATATCGCCCCATGGGGCGTCGATCGCCACCCGAAACTTGCCTTCTTGCGGCGCATACCCAGATAGACTCGGGATTTCGAGAGCCTGTCCCATCCCGATGCGATCGGGATGGGGCTCTACCTCGGTGTTTGAGCAAGGTGTCGCGCATGGCTGGCGAGAAAGTGCATCTGACCGGCGAAAAGGAGACCTTGCTGTTGGCGCTCTACGGCAAGGCGTTGGAGAGCAAGTTGCCGGACTCGCTGCTCAGGGATCACTTCGCCGCCGAGGCGGTTCGCAACATCGACTATGATTTCTCCAGGCTCAAGGTCGACGACAATCTCGGCGTCGGCCTGGCGATCAGGGCAAAGACGCTGGACGTCCGCGTTCAGGACTTTCTCGCCAGAAATCCCGACGCCATCGTGCTGCATCTGGGTTGCGGGCTCGATACGCGCATCTTCCGTGTCGACCCGCCACAAGGCGTTGACTGGTTCGATGTCGACTACCCGGAAGTCATCGAACTCAGGCGCAAGCTTTACCCGTCCCGCGACAGTTACCATCTGGTCGCTTCGTCGGTGATCCAGCCGGATTGGCTGGCTGAAGTGCCCCGCAATCGCCCGGCCATAGTGGTGGCGGAGGGACTGACGCCCTATCTCCCCGCCAACGAGGGGCCGCGCCTGTTTGCGCGGCTTGTCTCGCATCTTGCCAGCGGCGAGTTGATGTTCGACGCCTACAGCCGTTTCGGCCTGAAGCTGCTGCGCCTCAACCCGTCCTTCAAGGCGACGGGCGCGAAGGTCTACTGGAACATCGAGGATCCGCACGATTTGGAGTTGGCTGTTCCGAAGTTGCGGTTCATCGAGGACATCTCGGCCTACAAGCCCGAGCATGCCGCCCGCATGGGCTGGTTCGCAAAACTGTTCATCCGCCTGTGGATACACATTCCGGCGCTGCGCAAGGTTGGCAGGCTGTTGCGCTACCGCTTCTGAAGCGCTGGTTCAGCGCGCCTTGGCGGTCGCCAAAGCGTGCGAAAAGGCTGTCGCAAAACTCTCGCGGTCGTCGGGATTGAGGAAGCCGCCGATCGGCACGTTCTGGCCCTGTCCTTCCACCGTCATCTTGGTGATGCCGATCTCGGCATGACGGGCGACCGAAAACCGTGCCCAGAACGGGTTGAAGCGATGCGCTTCCGATTTTCCCGAGGGGGCAGTCTTGCGAATGTCGAGGCAGGTGCGCGAAACCGACACTTCCTCGCGGGCGCGGGCGGCACGGTAGTTGGCGCGGAAGGCTATGTAGACGGCGATCACGTCAAGGCCGAAGAAGCCGAACACCGGCCAGGCGCCGCGCGACAGGAAAAATGCGCCCGTCACCAGCCAGCCGAACAGCAGCGCGCCCATCAGGATGAAGAAGCCTGTCCTGCCCAGCGACCGGTGCGGGGTCAGCAATGCGTGAAAAAATGGCTCGTCGGCCTGAAATGAGGCGTTTGTGTCGCTCATGGCGGGATATTATAGGAAGGGAATGGCGAGCCCCAAGTCAAAAAAATCCAGCGCACCCAAAAATGAACTTTTGCCTGGCCGGCGCGACGGCTCGAACGCCAAGCCGCGCCCGCGGCCGGTGAGGTCCGGTTCGCGCTACAGTGCTGCCGAAGTGCACGAGATATTCCGGCGCTTTTCCGTCCAGCGGCCCGAACCGAAGGGCGAGCTCGAACATGTCAACGCCTTCACGCTGCTGGTGGCGGTGGTGCTGTCGGCGCAAGCGACCGATGCCGGCGTCAACAAGGCGACGCGAGCGCTGTTCAAGGTGGCCGACACGCCGCAAAAGATGCTGGCGCTGGGTGAAGCCAAGGTCGGCGACCATATCAGAACCATCGGGCTCTGGCGCAACAAGGCCAAGAACGTCATTGCGCTGTCGGAGGCGCTGATCCGCGACCACGGCGGCGACGTGCCCGACGACCGCGATCAGTTGGTCAAGCTGCCGGGTGTCGGGCGCAAGACCGCCAATGTCGTGCTCAACATGGCCTTCGGCCAGCACACGATGGCGGTCGACACCCACATTTTCCGCATCGGCAACCGGCTCGGGCTGGCGCCCGGCAAGACGCCGGAGCAGGTCGAGCAAGGGTTGTTGAAGATCATCCCGGACGAATACATGCGCCACGCGCATCACTGGCTGATCCTGCATGGCCGCTATGTCTGCAAGGCGCGCAAGCCGGATTGCCCGGCCTGCGTCATCGCCGATATCTGCAAGGCCGAGGAGAAGACGATCGATGTGCCGGCACCGCTGGTTGCGCTCGCGCCGCTCGATTCAACACCTTAATTCTCCTCCACAAACACCTCCTCGCGCTTCTTCTTGACCGCGGGCAGGAAGACGATGACGAGCACGGCGAGCGCGATGAGCAGCAGGCTGGCGCTGATCGGTCTCGTCACGAAGGTGCTCGGGTCGCCGCGCGCGAGGATCATGGCGCGGCGGAGGTTTTCCTCGAGCAGCGGGCCGAGCACGAAGCCGAGCAGCAGCGGGGCCGGTTCGCAGCGCAACTTGGTCAGGAGGTAGCCGAGGAAACCGAAGAAGGCGACGGCGTAGAGGTCGTAGACGTTGCTGTTGACGCTGTAGACGCCGATCGAGCAGAACGCCATGATGATCGGGAAGAGCACGTAATAGGGGATCGTCAGCAGCTTCACCCAAAGCCCGATCAGCGGCAGGTTCAGGATGATCAGCATCAGATTGCCGATCCACATTGAGGCGATAATGCCCCAAAACAGCGCCCGCTGTTCGGTCGCGACATTGGGGCCGGGCACGATGCCCTGGATGATCATCGCGCCGATCATCAGCGCCATCACCGGGTTGGCCGGAATGCCGAGCGTCAGCATCGGGATGAAAGAGGTCTGCGCGCCGGCATTGTTGGCCGATTCCGGTCCGGCGACGCCTTCGATGGCGCCCTTGCCGAACTCCCCCGGATTTTTCGAGATGCGCTTTTCGACTGTGTAGGAGGCAAAGGCTGCAAGGATCGCACCGCCTCCCGGCAGGATGCCGAGCGCCGAACCGATGATCGTTCCGCGCACGATGGGCGCTGCCATGCGCCGAAAGTCCTCGCGGGTCGGCATAAGGCCGGTGACCTTTCGGATCAGCACCGAGCGCTCGTCCTCGTTTTCGAGGTTGCGCAGTATCTCGGCCACGCCAAAGACGCCGACCGCCACCGCAACGAAATTCAGCCCGTCGGCATACTCGCGGATGCCGAGCGTGAAGCGCGGCGTGCCGGTGTAGATGTCGGTGCCGACAATGCCGAGCAGCAGGCCGAGCACGACCATCGCCAGCGCCTTGACAATCGAGCCGTGGGCGAGCGCGACGGACGAGACGAGGCCGACGATCATCAGCGAAAAATATTCGGCCGCACCGAATTTCAGCGCCATCGCCGTCAGTGGCGGGGCAAAGATGGCGACGAGGAAGGTAGACACCGTGCCGGCAAAGAACGAGCCGATGGCCGCGATCGCGAGTGCCGCCCCGGCGCGGCCGTTCTTAGCCATCTGGTAGCCGTCGATTGCGGTGACGGCCGACGAGGATTCGCCGGGCATGTTGATGAGAATGGCGGTGGTCGAGCCGCCATATTGCGCGCCGTAATAGATGCCGGCGAGCATTATGAGGGAGGAAACCGGGTCGCCAATCTGGAAGGTTATCGGCAACAGCATGGCGATGGTTGCGGTGGCGCCGATGCCGGGCAAGACGCCGATCAGCGTGCCGAGAAGGACGCCGATCAGGCAGAAACCGAGGTTTGCCAACGATGTGGCCGTCGAAAAGCCGAGCGCGAGGTTGCCGAGGAGTTCCATGTTCATCTCCTCATAATGGCAACCATGGCCCGAAGCGCCGGAACGGCAGGCCGAGCGCGTAGCTGAAGACGAGGAATGCAAACAACGTCAGGCCGGCCGACAGCGCGAGCGCGGTCAGCGGCTTCATGCGACTGCTGGCAAACGACGCGATCAGCGCCGTCAGGAAGATCGACGGAATAAAGCCGAGGCCGCGCACCGTCAGGCCGAAGAAGATCGGAGCAGGGAGGATGAGCAGCATGCCGCGCCACGCAATGTGCCCGATTGGCTCGCTGCTATCGAAGCGAACTGCCTGGATGAGGATGATGGCGCCCAGCAGGATCAGCACGATCGCCAGGACCAGGGGAAAATATCCTGGTCCCATGCGAAAGGCGGTGCCGATTTCGAGGCCGAGCGACTGCAGCGCGAAACACGCGCCGAAGCCGATGAACAGTGCGGCGCATGTGGCGTTGGTCCTGTCGATTGCGAACGGTTTCATGACATCCTCCCAGGCCCGCGCCGCGGGCGCGCCGTTGCATGCGAAAACGGGCGCCGAAGCAACAACGGAGCGCTGGCAGCGCCCCGTTTGAAGCCCTCAATCGGCGTACTGACCGGCGGCTTCGATGATCGGCTTCCAACGCGTGATCTCACCTTCCAGCTTGGCCTTCAGCGCCGCTGGCGTCGCGTCGGCTTCGGGTGACGGCTTGGTGCCAAGTTCGGCGAAGCGGGCCACGACGTTCTGGTCCTTCAGCGCGACCTGAAGCGATTTCGACAGGCGTTCGGTGATCTCGGTCGGTGTGCCCTTGGGTGCATAGACGCCGTGCCAGATGCCGACCTGCACCTGAGGAAGGCCCGCTTCCGTCGCCGTCGGGACGTCCTTCAGGACATCGAGGCGTTCCGGCGAGGTGACGGCATAGGCCTTGATCGTGCCGCCCTGGATCTGCTTGGTGGTGTTGGTCGTCTGGTCGCACATGATGTCGACCTGACCGCCAAGAAGATCGGTCATGGCCGGGCCGGTGCCCTTGTAGGGCACGGTGACCAGCGGTGTGCCGATGGCGCTCATGAACAGCATGCCGCACAGATGCGAGGCCGCACCTATCCCGGCATTGGCGACGGTGAGGCTATCCTTGTTGGCCTTGGCATAGTCGACCAGCCCCTTCAAATCGGTCGGCTCGAGGTCCTTGCGGCCGACGATGGTCATCGGCACCTCGGTGACGAGGCCGACATAGTCGAAGGCGTTCAGCGTGTCGTAGGCGAGCTTTCTGTATAGCGTTGCGCTTGTCGCCATGCCGATGTGGTGGAGGAGCAGCGTGTAGCCGTCCGGCTCGGCGTTGGCGACGCGGCCCGCGCCAAGCGTGCCGCCGGCGCCGCCGACATTCTCGACGATGACCTGCTGACCGAGATCCTTCGACATGGCTTCCGCGACAAGGCGCGTGACGGTGTCGGTCGGGCCGCCGGCGGCAAACGGTACCACAACGGTGATGGTTCGTTCAGGATAGGTCTGTGCGCCCGCTGCGAACGGATAAAGCGTGATGGCCGCAGCGGCAGCCAGAGCGGCGACTAGTTTTCTCATCGTGATCTCCTCCCAGGGCATAATCTCCAACCGCGCGCGGCGTTCTCCCAACACCGGCTGCGGATAGAGCAACAACTAGCGCAAGCTAGCAGATTGCAATCGGCCTCGAATGGCAAACTGCGATTCTCTGCCGTTCCTCCGCTCTATTCTAGGTAGCCGTAGCCCCTTGCCATCGCCGCCGCGAAGACCGGGATCAGCAGGAAGATGAACGCCTCGGCACGGATATAGGTCTTCACCGAAGCAAGCTCAGCCGCCGGCACCAGGAACGAGGGGTCGGCGCCTGCCTGCCGGTTCCAGGAAATGAAACGTATGGTCGGGATGATCGACAGCAGGCCAACGATGCCAAACGCCGCCATCTTGGCCCAGAACACCCAGTTGTAGACGTAGAATTCCCAACCCTTGAGGCCATAGAAGACACGGCCGATGCCGACGATGATGATCAGCGTTGCGATGATGCCATAGTGACGGTCGATGCCGGCGAGCCGCTTGAGCGTGGCGGCGGCCAGATCGCCGCGGATCAGCACGAATTCGGCGCCGATGATCCCTGCCAGGGAAAACACCAGCAGATGGTGGATGATGGCAAGCACGAGATCGGTGGTGTCCATGCATTTTCCTTGTTGGCAGGCACTGAGACCGGCCAAGCTGAACCAGTCACCTTGCGAAGGGTAGCATCGTTCCGCAAAATTCCCACTCGCGAGCTCGCTTTCGACCTGGCCGTGAGCGTCATTGACGACAGTTCCTGACAACCTGAAAGTTCCGCGGATGACCGCATTGAAACGCGCCCTAAACCCGATGCCCGATGATGGCCGCGCTGTCCTGACAAAGCGCGGTTTGATGACGGCTTATCAGGCACGGCCGGATTACCAGAAGAATCTCGGCTGGATCGGCCGCGCCAAAGGCCGGGTACCAGGCAGGAAGTGACTCGACCAGATGCTGGACGAGCTGCAGGCGGCGTCTCCATGAACATGGCCTGGCGCGGCTGAGAACAATTTCTCGTCTGGAAGATGACATGCCCTGCCTTGGCCCTTGCCAGGCCCGGGCAATTTGCTACGCGCCGGGAGACAAGCAAGGCAGATCCCATGAACAATCCGCAAGCAACCAGCGCCCCTGTCATCGAGACGCAGCGAACCATCCTGCGGGCACACCGGCTGGGAGATTTCGACGCCTATGCGACGATGTGGACCGATCCCGTCGTCACCCGCTTTATCGGTGGCAAGCCGCGCACGCGCGAAGAAAGCTGGATGCGCTTCCTGCGTCATGCCGGCCTGTGGTCGCTGCTCGGCTACGGTTTTTGGGCGATCGAGGAGAAGGCGACGGGCCGTTTCATCGGCGAGGCCGGTTTTCACGATCTGAAGCGCGATATGGAGCCGTCGATTGAAGGCATTCCCGAGGCCGGGTGGGCGCTCGCTCCGGCCGTTCATGGCGCAGGCTTTGCCACCGAGGTGGTTGGCCGCATCCTGGCATGGGGCGAAGAGACGTTCGGGCCGGCGAAGACCGTCTGCATCATCGACCCTGAAAACGCCGCCTCGCTGAACGTTGCGACGAAATGCGGTTACCGGGAAGTGGTGCGGACCACCTACCACGACGCTCCGACCATCCTGCTGGAACGGCTCGCCTGAAACGGTTCTAGCCGGCCTTGCGGCTGAGCTTCCGCGCCAGATCGACCCATGGATCGGCAGCGTTTTTGGCAGCCGGTGCGAATTTCCGGCTGAGCAGCACCGTCGAAACATCGAAAGGCTGCGGCTTGGCGATCGCATAGCCCTGGGCATAGTCGACGCCGATTTTTTTCAAGGCGGCGATGATGCCGTCGCTTTCGACGAACTCGGCGATGGTGCGCTTGCCCATGACCTTGCCGATGTGATGGATCATCTCGACCATGGCGTGGTCGATGCGATCTTCCAGCATGTCCTTGACGAAGCTGCCGTCGATCTTGAGGTAGTCGACCGGCAGGTGCTTCAGATAGGCGAAGGACGACATGCCGGAGCCGAAATCGTCGAGCGCGAAGCGGCAGCCCAGCCCGCGCAGGTCGGCAATGAAGCGCATGGCACTGGTCAGATTGGCGATGGCGCTGGTTTCGGTGATCTCCAGGCAGATCATGGCGGGCGAAATGCCATGGACGAGGAATTGCTCGCGCAGGAAGTCGAGGAATGTCTCGTCGCCGAAACTCGCTCCGGAAAGATTGATGGCGCATGTGGCAATCGGAGCCGAGCGCGGATCGGCTTGCCGCGCCGCCAGAATGGCGAAGGTGTTGCGGACCACCCAGCGATCGATCGACGGCATCAGGCCGTAGCGTTCGGCCGCGGGAATGAAGCTCTGCGGGGTGACGAAGCTGCCGTCTTCGTCGGTCAGCCGCAACAGGATCTCGATATGCGCGCCCGCCTCGGCGATGTCGTCGTTGAGCGGCCAGATTTCCTGGGCATGAAGCCTGAAGCGGTTTTCTTCGAGGGCGACGTGCAGGCGCTGCACCCAGGCCATCTCGCCGAAGCGCTCCCGCATGAACACATCGCCATCGCTGTGGATCTGGACGCGGTTGCGGCCTTTTTCCTTGGCCAAGTAACAGGCGACGTCGGCGGCCCTGAGCGTTTCCTCGATCGTCACTTCGGCATTGGCGATCTGCACCATGCCGATGCTGACACTGGAGTTGAAAGGCCTGTCATCCCAGGCGAAATGCAGATCCTGCACCGCCGCGCGCAGCCGTTCGGCGATGTCGGCCGCGCTGTCGCCATCGCAATCGACGAGCAGCACGCCGAACTCGTCGCCGCCCAGCCGGGCCAGCACATCGCCCGGTCGCAATTCGTGGGTCAGCAGCGCCGAAATCCGGCGCAGCAGCTGGTCGCCCGCGGCATGACCACAGGTATCGTTGACCAGCTTAAACTGATCGAGGTCGAGATACATGAGTGCGAGCTGGCGAGGCCGGTCCTGGAGGTCCGCGATCGTTCTTTCCAGCCGGCTCTCGAAGTCGCGTCGGTTGGCCAGTCCGGTCAACGCATCATGCGATGCTTGCCACGACAGCCGCTCGATATAGTCCTCTTCGCGCGTCATGTCGTGGAACGCCAGCACCGCGCCGGCGACGTGACCGGAAACGAGCAGCGGGGCGCCGGTCAGCGCGACGGGCACAACGGAGCCATCCGGCCGCTGCAGCAATTGCGGACGCGCGCTCGAAAGGTGCGGCTCACCGGCCAGCAGGCGCTCGACCAGGCCGATGTCTTCGGCGCTGGTGTCCTTGTCCACAAGGCGAAACAGCGACGCGATCGGCTTGCCCCTGGCGGCACTGAGCGGACATGCCAGCAATCTTTCGGCGACGGCATTCATGTAATCCAGCCGCCCGTCTGCGCCGGTGCTGATCACGGCCTGTCCGATCGAAGCCAGGGTGATCTGGGCGCGCTCACGCTCGGCATTGAGCGCCATCTGGAATGCCTGACGCTGCGCCAGGAGTTTGCGCGTGCGCCATACGGCAAGCAGGATCAGCAAGGCGGCGGTGACCAGATTGGCTGATGTGAGCAATATCTTGATGAAGCGCGATCCCTCGCCGAGGCTGTCCGAGAAGGCTTTGGAAAGTGGGCTGACCTGATGATCGAGCCGATGGATCTCCGCTTTCCAGGCGCTGATCTCAGCCGCCGATGCCGGCCCCTTGCCCAGCCTCTCGTGCATGGCGTCACCGAGCCGCTGGATGGCGAGGATCATCGTGTCGGCGGCCATCCAGTGCCGGATGGCGGCATCGAGATAGCTGAAGCCGCGGAAATTCTGGAACAGCCAGACCATCCCGGCTACGTCGTCGGCGTGATTCCTGCCCTGCAGGAAGCCGGTACGTGCGGCATTGGTGTCGGGCTCGGGCTGCTCAAGTGCGAGGCGGGCCGAACGATCAGCCAGCGGAACGGCGATTGCCCCGCTGTATTCGCGGAAGAATTCCACTTTGCCTGTGTCGGCATAGAGGCTGAGAAAATAGATGGCGTGCTTCTGACCCTTGGACCACTGGCTCTCGCCGCCGACATAGGCGCGGACCGCCGACAGCGTGTGGAGGCTGAGGCTGGCAACCAGCGCCTGAACAAGAACGACGGCGATGAAAGGCCAGACGAGCCCGAGAAGACGGGGTTTCGGGTCCATCGATGACAGCTTCATCGAATATCCATGGACTTGCCATGATCCTTGTCAGGCCGTCTGTCCGACTGTTTCATCCGTCGGTGGAGACGACGTTCTTCCCTAGTGTCGCTCATCTGGCGACAACAGTCCGGGTATCACGAGGGGGCTTAACAGCGAATAAAGACTTCAACTATTTATATGAGCGATTCTTGTTTCGGGTGACCGAATATTACGCTGCGCCATGCAACTACTTAAAGTTGAATCAGATTGTATTCGTCTCTCTGGAGCTTCTTCCCGGAATTGCATGCGCGGGCAGTGTTGCGTGGACACGCATCGCGCTTTGCTTCGGCCGACTGGCCGATCGACGCTACGACGCAACGTCCGCCGCGAGGCTCGCCTGCTCGAGCATGGAGGCGTCCTCGCCGAAGGCGCGGGTGGCGCGTGCAGCCGCCTCGAGTAGTGGGCGTTTCATGCGCTGGAGAAATGCCGCGTCGACGCGCGTGCTGGGGCCGGCCAGCGTCAAGGCGCCGAGCAGGGCGCGGCCCGGCCCGAACACCGGCGCCGACACGCCCGCCGTCTCGGGGTCGCGGTCGCCGACGGCGAGACAGTTGCAGGTCTTGCGGATGGTCTCGTACGGCTCGCCCTGCTGGCCGGAAAACGCCGCAAGCACGCGGCCGCCCGAGCCGACCAGCAGCGGCAGCACGTCGCCTTCGCGTATCGTGTAGCGGATCGGGTGCTTGGATTCGACGCGGTAGAGACAGGTGCGGACGTCGCCCGAACGAACATAGAAGGCAACGCTCTCCCAGCTTCGCTCGGAAAGGTCGCGCATGATCGGCAGCAGGATGTCGACCGCCACCACCGAACGCTGATAGAGTGCGCCGAGCCGGAAGGTCGCGGGTCCGACGCGATAACGGCCATCGTCCAGACGCTCGAGCAACTGCCCGCGTAGAAGGGAATTCGCAAGCCGCAGGATGGTGCTCTTGTAGAGGCCGGTCCGCGCCGCGATTTCGGCCAGGCTGAGCGACCTGTCCGCCGTGGTGAAGGCATCGAGGATGGTGATCGCCCGATCAAGCGCGGCAACCCCCTCGGTCGCGGGCCGGATGTCTGGATCAGCCGATTTGCCTGGTGAGTCCATTGCGGTTCCCAACTCGGAGAAGGCCCTAAGCAGACTCCGCTGGCTTCGCCAACGCGTCGTCTGCTTAGGTTTTTTGTTTGCCGCAGGTTCTTGTCGCAAAACCGCGGACACTTTTGCGGAACCTGCTCAGCGGAGCCAATGTGTCGCGCCGCCGACGCGTTCTGTCTAGTAGAATATCGTTCCCGTTGACAGAACTTGGTAACATCTGCTTGAACTCGATTACGGGTCTGGATTCAGGCGCGTTTTGGCAGGCACCGGAGGAGGTGTCGTGATCTGGAGGAATCCCCATGCTGAACAGACGCAGATTTTTGATGAGCGCGGCGGCGGCTGGCGCTGCTGGCCTTGCAGGACTTCATCTTTCACCCGCTTTCGCCGAAGGCGCACCGCAGATCCAGATTTTCGTGCCGGCAGCACCTGGCGGCGGCTGGGATCAGACAGGGCGCACGATGGACCAGGTGCTGCGCAGTGAGAAGCTCATCTCCGGCTCGCAGATCACCAATGTCGGCGGCGCCGGCGGCACGGTCGGACTGCCGCAGTTCATCAACCAATGGAACGGCAAGGGCAACTCGCTGATGGTTGCCGGCATGGTCATGGTTGGCGCCATCATCGCCAACAAGGCTGCCAACAATTTGACGCAGGTCACCCCGATCGCCCGCCTCACCGGCGAGTTCGAGGCCTTGGTGGTCCCGGCGGAATCGCCGTTCAAGACGGCCGCCGATTTCGTCGCCGCACTCAAGGCCGATCCGACAAAGGTTCCTGTGGCTGGCGGCTCGGCCGGCGGTTCGGACCACATCCTGTTCGGACTGATCGCCAAGACCGTCGGCGTGCCGGCGACAAACCTGTCCTACGTCCCGTTCGCCGGTGGTGGCGAGGCCCTGTCGGCGCTGCTCGGCAACCAGGTCGCGGCCGGTATCTCCGGCTTTGGCGAGTTCTCCGAACAGGTCAAGGCGGGCGCGCTGCGGCTGCTTGCCATCTCGGCCGACAAGCGCCAGGACGGCATCGACGCGCCGACGCTGAAGGAAGCCGGGATCGATGTCGAGCTGTTCAACTGGCGTGGGGTCTTCGCACCTCCCGGCGTTTCCGATGCCGACAAGGCGGCGATGATCACGATGGTCGAGAGCATGGCCAAGAGCGAGGCCTGGGCGACCGAATGCAAGAACCGCAACTGGACGCCGATCCTGCTCACCGGCGACGATTATGCAAAATTCGTCACCGAGGATACGGCCCGCATCGAGGCGATCCTCAAGGATCTCGGGCTTGCCTGATCTTCCCTAAAGGGGCGGCGCATGCCGCCCCTTCTCGCATGGAATGCAAAGCCGGCGTGAAACTGCGGTGAGGATCCGGCCGTGCGGCGCCGGCATCTTGGCCAGCTATCCTGGGGAGGACAATCATGAGCAGCAGCGACCAGCAGGCGGCGCCGTCGCGCCTTGCCGTGCCGGAATTGTTGATCGGCGTCGGGCTTCTGGCCTGCGCCGGCGCCGTGGCCTGGCAGACGCTGGCGATCCCGGTGTCGCCGCTCTACTCCAAGGTCGGCCCGACCGTCTTTCCCTACCTCACCATGGTTGGTCTGGTGGTGCTTTCCCTGTTGCTCATCCTCGCGGCGCTGCGCGGCGGCTGGCAGCCTGAAGAGGAAAGGGAAACGCCGACCGACTGGAAGGCGATGGGTTTCGTCGTTATCGGCCTGCTCGCCAATCTGCTGCTCATCCAGCCGCTGGGCTTCACGGCGGCATCCGTCATCATGTTCGTTCTCGTCTGCTACGGCTTCGGCAGCAAGCGTACGCTGCGCGACACAGGGCTCGGCCTGATCCTGGCGCTGGCCGCCTATTTCGGCTTCGCCAGGGCGCTCGGCGTCAACATCGGCGCCGGCTTCATCGAGAACCAGCTGAACACGGTGATCGATGCGATCATCGGCACGTTTGGAGCCTGACGCCATGGAAACGCTCGGCCATCTCGCTCACGGCTTCTCGGTTGCCTTCACCCCGGTCAACCTTCTGTGGTGCCTGCTCGGCACCACGCTCGGCACCGCTATCGGCGTGCTGCCCGGTCTCGGGCCGGCGCTGACCATCGCGCTGCTTTTGCCGATCACCTATCAGGTGGCGCCGGAAGCCTCCTTCATCCTGTTCGCCGGCATCTACTACGGCGCCATGTATGGTGGCTCGACGACGTCGATCCTGCTCAACACGCCCGGCGAAAGCGCCACCATCGTCACCGCGCTCGAAGGCAACAAGATGGCGCGATCCGGCCGTGGCGGTGCGGCGCTTGCCACCTCGGCGATCGGCTCCTTCGTCGCCGGCACCATAGGCACGCTGGGCGTCGCCTTCCTGGCGCCGGTGGTGGTCAAATTCGCACTCGCCTTCGGTCCGGCCGAATATTTCTCGCTGATGGTGCTGGCCTTCATCACGGTTTCGGCGGTGCTCGGCTCGTCCTCGGTGCGCGGCCTGACCAGCCTGTTCGCCGGCTTCGTCATAGGCATGATCGGCGTCGACCTGCAGACCGGCCAGCCGCGCTTCACCTTCGGCATGACCGAACTGCTCGATGGCGTCGACGTCATCATCGCCGCTGTTGGCCTGTTCGCCGTCGGCGAGACGCTCTACATGGCTTCGCGCCGCTATGCCGGCAAGGATGAGATCGTGCCGCTCAAGGGCTCGCTCTACATGACCGCTGCCGAGTGGGGGCGCTCGTGGAAACCCTGGCTGCGCGGTGCGGCGATCGGCTTTCCGATCGGCGCCATGCCGGCCGGCGGCGCCGAAATCCCGACCTTCCTGTCCTACGCCATCGAAAAGAAGCTGTCGAAGCACAAGGAGGAGTTCGGCACGGTCGGCGCGATCGAGGGCGTTGCCGGCCCCGAAGCCGCCAACAATGCGTCCGCCGCCGGCGTGCTGGTGCCGATGCTGACGCTCGGCCTGCCGACCTCGGCAACGGCGGCGATCATGCTGTCGGCGTTCCAGAGCTATGGCATCAACCCCGGTCCGCTGCTTTTGACAACGCAGGGCGACCTCGTCTGGGGGCTGATCGCCAGCCTGTTCATCGCCAATGTCATCCTCGTCATCCTCAACCTGCCGCTGATCGGTCTTTGGGTGCGGCTGCTGAAAATCCCGGCGCCGCAGCTCTATGCCGGCATCCTGGTGTTCGCCACCGTCGGCACCTATGGCATCTCGCAATCGCCTATTGACCTCGTCATCCTCTATCTCCTGGGAGGGGCCGGCTTCCTGATGCGGCGTTTCGATTTCCCGACCGCGCCGGTCATCATCGGCATGATCCTGGGGCCACTCGCCGAAACCCAGTTCCGCCGGGCGATGACCATCTCGAATGGCGACTGGTCGGTGTTCTACAAGCATCCGCTGTCGCTGACGCTGCTGACGCTCGCCTTCATCGGCCTGGTCGGGCCGCATATCTGGGCCTATGTCGAGCACCGCCGGCGGCGCGGACCGGAGCATGTGCCCGGCGATGCCTGATCGATCCCTGATGTCATGACAGAACTGCTTTCCGGTATCCGCGTCCTCGACCTGACCAACGTCCTGGCCGGCCCCTATTGTGCCTATCAGCTGGCGCTGCTCGGGGCCGACGTGATCAAGGTCGAGGTCCCGCAAGGCGGTGACCTGGCACGCCAGCTCGGTGGCTCGCCACAGCTCAACAGCGCCGGCATGGGCGCCTCGTTCCTGGCGCAGAACGCTGGCAAACGATCGGTGGTGCTCGACCTCAAAAAGCCGGCCGATCGCGAGCGCTTCCTCGATCTGGCCGCCAGCGCCGATGCACTGGTGGAGAATTTCCGTCCCGGCGTGATGGATCGGCTCGGCCTTGGCTACGAGGCGCTGAAGGCGGTCCGTCCCGGCCTTGTCTATTGTGCGATATCCGGCTTCGGCCAGACCGGGCCGATGCGCGACAACCCGGCTTATGACCAGATCATCCAGGGCCTGTCGGGGATCATGAGCATCACCGGCACGCCGGAAACGGCGCCGCTGCGGGTCGGCTACCCCGTTGCCGACACGCTTGGCGGACTGGTCGGGGCGTTCGCCATTGCCGCCGCGCTGGTGCGGCAGAAGACAAGCGGCGAGGGCGCCTTTCTCGACGTTTCGATGCTCGAATGCACGCTGTCGGCGCTCGGCTGGCCGGTCTCCAACTACCTGACCGCCGCCGTCGATCCGCAGCCAATGGGCAATGAGAACATGACCGCTGCGCCGTCCGGCGCCTTTCGCACCGGCGACGGACTGCTCAACATCGCCGCCAACAAGCAGGAGCAGTTCGTGACGCTGTGCCGGCTGATCGGGCGGCCGGAGCTGGCGTTGGATCCTCGCTTTGCCGAGCGCGAGACGCGCAAGCGCAACCGGGCAGCGCTTAAAATTGAGATCGAGGACACCCTGGCGGGGGCGCCGGCGGCGGTCTGGGAAGAGACGCTCAATCGTGCCGGCGTGCCGGCGGGCAGGGTGCTGACGATCCCGCAAGTGCTGGACGAGCCGCAAGTGCTCGAGCGCCAGGTGACAGCAAGTTTTGAGGACGTGCCGGGTATGGACAGGCCACTGACGGTTCTGCGCGGCGGGTTCATGGTCGATGGCACGGCGCCGCTGCCGACGAAGCCGCCGCCGATGCTTGGCGAGCATATGGACGAGGTCTTCGCCAGCCTGCCGCCGCGCGCCAAGACGAAGGCACGGGCATGAGCGGCACGGAGAAAAACACCGGCCGTGAGCGCGGCGAGGAATGGTGGCAGACCGATATCATCGAGATGCGGCCCGGTATCATCCGGCTGCGCGGCTATGAGATCCAGGATCTGATCGGCCGCGTCAGCTTTCCGGCGATGATCTGGCTGATGCTGCGTGGCGAATTGCCCAGCAAGGACCAGGCAGCGCTGCTCGGCATTGCGCTGGGTGCCGCCGTCGACCATGGGCCGCAGGCGCCGTCGATCGCCATCGCGCGGATGGCTGCAACCTGCGGCGTCGGCATCAACAGCGCCATGGCCTCGGCCATCAATGTGCTCGGCGACGTCCATGGCGGCGCCGGCGAACAGGCGCTGTCCTTCTACGGGGACATCGCCGTGGCGCTCGATGGTGGCATGACTCTGGATACAGCCGTCTCGGCACGGCTCGACCGGTTCTTCGCCGAGGAGAAGGGTTATGTGCCGGGGCTCGGACATCGCTTCCATCCCGTCGATCCGCGCGCGCCACGCCTGCTGGGACTGACGCGTGAGTTTGCCGCGCGGGGTGTCGTCAATGGACGCTTCGCCGATATCGCCGAGGCGATCGAGGCGGAAGTCGCGCGGCGCAAGGGGAAAAAGATACCGCTCAACATCGATGGCGCCACCGCCGTCATCTATGGCGAACTCGGCTTTCCGCCTCCGCTGACGCGCGGGCTTTTCGTGTTGTCGCGCTCGGTCGGCATCCTGGCGCATGCCTGGGAACAGTCGCAGCAAGCCGAGCGAAACAAGGGGCCGCTGCCGCGCGAATGGTTGTGGGCCTATACCGGCACACCTATGCGCCGCTTTCCCCAAGGGGACGACACGAGTGAGTGAGGCCTGATCTCAGGTGAGGTCGACCGGCGCAGGCCGGGCAATCGTCAAGGTTTTCACCAGCGTCGAGAGGTCGGGCTCATCGATGAGCAAGGCCGCATCGGCCGGTGGCAGCCAGGCCCGCTGTCGTCGTTTCGCTTCCTGCCAGTCGGCGAGTTCCTCGGTCACCTCCATCAGATAGACGATGACGTCGACGCGAACGAAGCGGTTGGCCAGACGCTTCCAGTAGGAATAGGTGCCCGCCGGTTCCTTCAGCGTCTTGCCGAGCACGCCGGCTTCCTCCTGCGCCTCGATGGTGGCCGCCTTGCGTCCGCTCTTGCCCTTCATCGGCCAACCCTTGGGGACGATGAAGCGTCTTGTGGTTCGCGACGTGACCAGCATCACCTCGATATCACCGCCCGCGTTCAGCCGAAATGGAATCGCCGCCACCTGACGGATGCTCTCGCCCTTCTTTGCCTTGCGTACGGCCTTTTTCTTGGTGGCTGCCATTCGTGAATCCAGTCGATGCAATGCCGCATAGCGCGACAAGGCATCGTTGCAAAACCAAAACTTCCGCGTGTGCTGAAAGGCACCCGAATACATAAGTCGGCTAAATAAACGAAAAACGCCGGCTTGTCAGCGGCAATTGCTCACGGCGGTGGCGCCGATTATCTGCGTCGAGCAGCTTGGCTTGAGTTGCGGCACCACCGGCCGCGGCTGCTGGACACTCTGGCGGTCCTGGGCGCGATACTGCTGCTGTTGCTGCTGGTATTGCTGCCGCTGCACCCTGTTCTGCAGGATTTGCAGGTCGTTCTGCCGGATCAGTGCGTTGTTGCCGGCGGCGGAATTGAGCGCTTGCGCCGAAGCGGGCAGGCAAGCGCCGACCAGCATTGCTGCGACCAGTATTGCCGATGTGAAAACCGTAGATGGCCGAAGCGCCGACATCCGCTCATTCCCGCATGAAAGAAATCCTGACCTTAATATAGGGCGTCTGACCGGCCGTGCCATATCTCGGAGCAGATCGAAGCGAAATCGGGGTCATCGATCACCGAAGGTTGCTTTGCGGTGGCGGAGAACCTGCCTCGCAACCCCGCATTGCACTTGACGGAAGCCGTCGATTCGCCGCTCTATCGGGTCGGTGCCGGCCTTGAGCGGAATGGCGTCAACGGTGCCGGCATGTCTGTCAGGGATGACGGTGCCTTCGGCGAAACGGTTAAACAGAACGCCATCGGCGCGTCTTTCAAGGTCAGCTACCAGCTGGCCTAAGGCGGAGCCGGGCGGGAGGGTCTTGATGAGGAAGCACGCGTATTTCGTGGCCCTGCTGGGTGTTGCCTGCGTCGTCGGTATGCCGGCCGTGGCTGCGCAAACCAAGACCGACAAGGCGGCAGCGCCGCCCGCCGCCGATGCGCCGCAACTGCCTGGCGGCGCCTCGGCGCTGTCCGAAACCCATGGCGACTGGACGGTCAATTGCCAGATATCAGGCGCGACCAAAGCCTGCAGCCTGTCGCATCAGCAATTCAACAAGCAAAGCAACCAGCGCCTGCTGGCTATCGAGTTGTCGGGCAAGACCGGCGAGGATGCCACGGGTACGCTGGCTCTGCCGTTCGGCCTGGCGCTGGCCAAGGGCGTCAGCCTGACCATCGACGATCAGAAGCTGGATGGCAGCCTGCCATTCAACACCTGCCAGGTCGTCGGCTGCCTGGTGCCTGTGGCGTTCGATGCGACCGTCACGCCGCTGCTGAAATCAGGCACCACCCTGAAGATCGACGCCTTCGCCGCCGACACCGGACAAGCGGTGAGCTTTTCCATTCCGCTCAACGGCTTCGCCGGCGCGCTTGCCCGAACCGCGGCGCTTTTGGCCAATTGACCGCGCAGTGTAGGACCGGAGGCGCGCGCCGCCTCAATGTCGTTTTAGCGGCAGGCATGTAGCAAACAGCAGGATGTTGGCGGCCGGATTTCGTTCCGGCGCCACCGTTCAAACGACGATCGATTTCAGCCGTTCGGCGATCAGGGCGGCGAGCCGCGCCGCCACCTCGTCCTTGCTCATCTCGGGCCATTCGTCGACGCCGGCCTTCGACACGATGCGCACCCGATTGCGATCGCCGCCCATCACGCCCGCAGGACCGATGCCGCTTTCGTGCGACACGTCGTTGGCAACGATGAGATCGGCGCCCTTCTTCCTGAGCTTGGCCTCGGCGTTGCGCAGGAGATCCTGTGTCTCGGCGGCGAAGCCAATCACAAGGCCGGGTCGCTGGCTGTGATGGCCAACCCCGGCGAGAATGTCGGGATTCTCGACCATGCGCAGCACCGGCGGTCCTTCGCCTGCGACCTTCTTGATCTTCTCGCCGGCTGAATTCTCGCTGCGCCAGTCGGCAACGGCGGCGACGAACACCGCCGCGTCGGCAGGCAGAAGCTGTTCCACCGCATCGCGCATCTCTTCAGCCCGTTCGACATGGATGGTCTTCACGCCGGTGGGATCGGCGATGCCGACGGGGCCGGAGACGAGGCGCACATCGGCGCCAAGCCTGGCCAGTGCTGCCGCAATGGCGTGTCCCTGCTTGCCGGACGAACGGTTGGCGATGTAGCGCACCGGGTCGATCGGCTCATGCGTCGGGCCGGAGGTGACGATGATCTTGCGCCCCGACAGCGGCCTTGGGCTGACATCGAGCAACGCTTCGATGGCCGCGGCGATCTCCAGCGGCTCCGCCATGCGGCCTTCGCCCGCCTCATTGCTTTCGGCCATCTCGCCCTTGGCCGGACCGATGAAGGCAATGCCATCTTTTTGCAGCATCGCGCGGTTGCGGCGGGTGGCCGGATGCGCCCACATTCTGGGGTTCATGGCCGGCGCCATCAGAACCGGCTTGTCGGTGGCGAGGAGCACGGTGGAGGCAAGATCGTTGGCGTGGCCGTTGGCAAGCTTGGCCATCAGGTCGGCGGTGGCGGGCGCCACCACCAGAAGGTCGGCCTCGCGCGACAACCTGATGTGGCCGACATCGTGCTCGTCCTGGCGGTCGAACAGCTCGGTGAAGACATGGTCGGCGGAGAGCGCGCCCACCGACAGCGTGGTGACGAATTCCTGCGCGGCTGATGTCATGACCACCCGCACCGAGGCACCGCGCTCGCGCAGCCGGCGGATCAGATCCAGCGCCTTGTAGGCGGCAATGCCGCCGCCGATGATGAGCAGGATGCGCTTGCTGGAAAGGCTGCCGCGCGGCAAGACCTTGCGTGCCGGAGCTGCGACTGTGGCGGCTGCGGTGTGCGAGCTGGTCAGGTCGCGGAGGGTTCTCTCGATCTGGTCGATGCGGCCCACAGGACCGATCTGCCCGTCAACAGCGGCCCGGATCATCACCCGCGCCTGCTCTTCCATGGAGCGGTCGTTTTCCGCCGCCAGGCGGCGCAGCAGTTCCTTGACCTCATCGTCAAGGTTGCGGATGGTGATGCTGGCCATTTGATTGCACTCTGCCGCAGTTTGCCGATGGCAATGATAGCAATGCAATCAATCGGGTGCAAGTTGCGGAAACGAACCCTGGTGTGGATCCGACGCTACATGAGCTTCCAGGCGATATAGACCAGCGTCAACGCGATTACCCACAGCGCCAGGCGGCCGGAGCGGCTGTAGCGCGCCTCGGCCTTGCCGATAGCGCGGGCGGTGGTCTCGTCGAAGCGCAGGCCGTGCTCTGCCATCAGGTCGATCTCGCGCGACAGCCGATCGGTGCGCGCCGCAAGCTCGGGCGCCTGGCGGGCCAGCGTCAGCAGCGCCTTGGCGCCATCGCGCGCATCGATCAGCATGCCACGCGGTCCAAGATTGCCGGCGATCCAGCCGCCGACAACCGGTTCGGCCGTCTTCCACATGTTGAAGGCCGGGTCGAGCGTGCGCGCCACGCCCTCGACCACCACCATGGTCTTCTGCAGCAGGATCAGTTCGGGCCGCGTTGCCATGTCGAAGAGTTCGGTCACTTCGAACAGCAGCGTCAAAAGCTTGGCCATCGAAATGGTCTCGGCCGGCTGGCCGTGGATCGGCTCGCCGATCGCCCGGATCGCTTGCGCGAAGGCCGCGACATTGTGCTGGCGCGGCACGTAGCCGGCCTCGAAATGCACTTCGGCGACACGCAGATAGTCGCGGGTGATGAAGCCGTAGAGGATTTCGGCGAGGAAGCGGCGCTCCTTCTTGCCGAGCCTGCCGGCAATGCCGAGATCGACGGCAACGATGGTGCCATCCGCCTCGACGAACAGGTTGCCCGGATGCATGTCGGCGTGGAAGAAGCCGTCGCGCAGCGTGTGGCGCAGAAACGACTGGATCAGGTTGGCGGCGATGATTTTCAGGTCATGGCCGGCAGCGGCAAGGCCGGCAATGTCGTTCATCTTGACGCCGTCGACCCATTCCATGGTCAGCACGTCACGGCCGGTGCGTTCCCAGTCCACGGAAGGCACGCGAAAGCCCGGATCGTCCTTGGTGTTCTCACCGAGTTCCGAGAGCGCGGCCGCCTCGAGGCGGAGGTCCATCTCGATCTTGGTGGTTTGCGCCAGCGTCTCGGTCACCTCGACCGGCCGCAGCCGGCGCGACGACGGGATGTATTTCTCCTGCAGGCGGGCGGCGAGGAAATAGCTTTCGAGATCATGGAAGAAGCGGCGGCGTACGCCCGGCCGGATCACCTTCACCGCCACCTTGGTGGCTATGCCGTCATGGACGGCGTCGGCGGCATGGACCTGGGCTATCGAGGCAGCGGCGACCGGATCGCCAAATTGCGCGTAGAGATCGTCGACCTTGCGCCCGAGCGAAGCCTCGATAGCCGCGATCGCCTCGGCCTTCGGAAAGGTGTGCATCTTGTCCTGCAACATGGCGAGATCGAGCGCCATGTCGTTGCCGACGACGTCGGGCCGTGTCGCCAGGAACTGGCCGAGCTTGACATAGGAAGGCCCGAGCCGGACCACCGCCTTGGCAAGCCGGTCGCTGCGCTCATAGGCCAGCGCGCGGCGGCGGGTGAACAGTCGCGCCAGCCGCCAGCCGAACTTCGGCAGGCCGGACAGTTCCTCGCCCGGCAAGGCGGCGACGACGCCCTCGCGCACCAGCACCCAGCCGGCCCGTACGAGCCGAAATCCTGCGCTGGCCGTGCTCATGGGAGCGGCCGTCCTGCCGGCTCTTCGAACCGGCTCAGCGCATATCGACTGTGAGAAATGCGGTCCAGCCTCAAAGCTTCCAGCCCGAATGAAGTGCCGCGATGCCGCCGGAATAGTTGCGGAAGGAGACGCGATCGAAGCCGGCGCGGGAAATCATCGTCGCGAAATTCTGCTGGTTGGGGAACCTGGCGATCGATTCGACCAGGTAGGAATAGGGTTCACCGTCGCCGGTGACCATCTTGCCGATCTTTGGAATGGCGTTGAACGACCAGGCTTCGTAGACAGTGTCGAGCAGCGGCATCTCGACTTCGGAAAATTCGAGGCACAGGAAGCGCCCGCCCGGCTTCAGCACGCGGAACGCTTCGCTGAGCGCGACATCAATGCGCGGCACGTTGCGAATGCCGAAAGCGATGGTGTAGGCGTCGAACGTGGCGTCGGCAAAGGGCAGTTCCTCGGCATTGGCCTCGACGAAGTCGGTGTTGCCGGAGAGGCCTTTCTTCTGTGCCCTATCGCGGCCGACGGCGAGCATCGAGCCATTGATATCGAGCACGGTGGCATGGGCATTGCCTTGGCTGGCAGCGACGATGCGGAAGGCGATGTCGCCGGTGCCGCCGGCAACGTCGAGCACCCGCCAGCCCATCCTTTTTGGAGGATTGAGCCAGGTGACCATGGCATCCTTCCACAGCCGGTGCAGGCCGGCCGACATCAGATCATTCATCAGGTCGTAGCGGTTGGCGACCTTGTGGAAAACATCGTTGACCAGGGACTGCTTGTCGCCAGCCCCTACACGCTTGAAACCATAGGAGGTTTCCATGCCGCCCGCGGCCGTGGTTCTCTCAACTGACATTTTTTTGATCCGTCATAAAACCGGCGGGACCATAGCCGATCGATGGTGCGGGCGCTATTGTTTAAGGCGCGGTGTTCAGCCGCGCTTCCAGGTGGTGGTTTCAAGACCTGGACGACCGACGGGATGTGTGAATGCTTTTGAAAGCGGAACTGCACTGCCACATTGAAGGGGCAGCGGCGCCCGAACTCGTCATTCGCCAGGCGCAGAAATACGGCAAGGATACCTCGCCCTATATCCAGAACGGTTCCTTCGTCTGGCACGATTTCACCTCTTTCCTCGCGGCCTACGATTTCTCCTCCGATCTGTTCCGGACCGAAGAGGATTATGCGCGGCTGGCCGACCATTATTTGACCAGCCTCGCTCGCGACGGCGCCATCTATTCCGAGGTGTTCACGTCGCCCGACCATGCCACGAAGGCCGGGCTGTCGCCCAAGGCCTATACCGACGCACTTGGCGAAGGCATGGCCCGGGCCAAGGCCAAGACCGGCATCGAGGGCCGCATGATCGTCACCGGCGTGCGCCATGTCGGCGTCGAGTCGATCGAAAAGGCGGCGCGCTTCGCGGCGCGCTGCGGTCATCCGCTGGTCACCGGCTTCGGCGTCGCCGGCGACGAACGCATAGGTGACATGGAGGACTATGTCAGGGCCTTCGAGATCGCCCGCGAGGCCGGGCTCGGCATCACCATCCATGCCGGCGAACTGACAGGCTGGGAGACCGTCAAGGCGGCACTCGATCACATCCGTCCCTCCCGCATCGGCCACGGCGTGCGTGCCATCGAGAATCCGGACCTTGTCCGGCGCATCGCCGATGAGGGCGTCGTGCTGGAATGCTGCCCGGGCTCCAACATCGCGCTCAAGGTGTTCGACAGTTTTGCCGGCCACCCCTTTCCGGCCCTGCAGGCGGCCGGCTGCAAGGTAACGCTCAATTCCGACGATCCGCCCTATTTCTGGACCTCGCTGAAGCGCGAATACGACATTGCCGCCGAGCATTTCTCGATGAACGAAAAGGCGCTGACCGCCGTCACCAGAACGGCCATCGAGGCCGCTTTCGTCGACAGAAAGACCAAGACCGCGCTTCTTGCCCGCCTCAACGGCGCCTCTCGCTGATTTCTTCCGACAAAACTGTGGTCGGTGCTGGCCAAGCGGTTCCTTGGCCGGCGCATTGTCGCTAGGGTTCGCTCAAGCAGCTTGAAGCGCGGCGCGTCCGAAAGGACCATGCGCGCACTTTCGGGCGCAGACATCAGGAGAACATCATGCAGGGCGTCACCGTCGTCGACCATCCGCTTGTCCAGCACAAGCTGACCATCATGCGCAAGAAGGAGACCTCGACAGCCGGCTTCCGGCGGCTGCTGCGCGAGATCTCGCTGCTGCTCGGCTACGAGGTCACCCGCAACCTTGAACTGACGACGACAACGATCGAGACTCCGATGGAGACCATGGAAGCGCCGACGCTGGAGGGCAAGAAGCTGGTCTTCGCCTCGGTGCTGCGCGCCGGCAACGGCCTGCTCGAAGGCCTGCTCGACCTGGTGCCGGCGGCCCGCGTCGCCCATGTCGGTCTCTACCGCGATCATGAAACTCTGGAGGCGGTCGAGTATTTCTTCAAGGCGCCGAGCGACCTCGCCGACCGGTTGGTGATCGTCGTCGATCCGATGCTGGCAACCGCCAATTCGGCGATCGCGGCGATCGACAAGCTAAAAGAGCGCGGCGCCACCAACATCCGCTTCCTCTGCCTGCTGGCGGCGCCCGAAGGTATCGAGCGCTTCACCAAGGCGCACCCGGACGTTCCCGTCTTCACCGCTTCGATCGACCGCCAGCTCAACGAGAAGGGCTACATCATGCCCGGCCTCGGCGACGCCGGCGACCGCATGTACGGGACCAAATAATTTACCAAATGTTTACGCAAAGGCGTGGTTTTGGCGTGCGTTAAAGCGGCAAACACCATCCGGGCTTAAGGATCGCCTTTCACGAAGGCCGATCCATGCTGCGCAAACTTCTTATCCTTGGCGTTTTTGCCGGTACATCGGCATCGATACCGATTGTGTATCAGTCGAATCCGCAAATCATCGAAAACCTGCTGAGATCGCCGATGACGGGCAAGGCCGCTGTCGAAGCCCAGCCGGATGTCAATCTGGCCTCGGTGCCCGACAGGCCGGCGGCGCCGCTGCCGCTTGGCCGAAAGGTCGTCGTTACGGCAGACGAGCGCGGACACTTCTCGTCGGCCTTCAAGCTCAACGGACGTCAGGTCGACGGCATGATCGACACCGGTGCCACGCTGGTCGCCATCAACACCTCGACAGCACGCAGGATTGGCCTGTCGCTGAACCCTTCCGACTTCAGTCACGAGGTCAGCACCGCCAATGGCTCGATCAAGGCTGCCGTGGCAATGATCGACCGCCTGCAGATCGGCAGCATCACGGTCAATGACGTCCAGACCATCGTGCTCGACGACAGGGCGCTGCACACCAATCTGATCGGCATGAGCTTCCTCAATCGGCTTGGCAAATTCCAGGCCGAGAATGGCACGCTGCTGCTCGTTCAATAATCAGCCGCGCGGAAAATCCGCAATCAGCCGCGCGGAAGAATCCGCCGGATGACCGACTTGTCGGCGGCCGGCTTCGAAGCTCCGGTCGCATAGGCCGAAAGCACGGCGTCGGCGGCCACCTCGGCATCGGCCAATGAACGGGCATGGACCAGCGCCAGCGGCTCGCCGATCCTCACTTCCGCACCGACCGGCAACAGCCTGGTGATGCCGACCGCGGGATCGACCTTGTCATCCGGCCGCGTGCGTCCGCCTCCCAGGCCAACCACGGCGAGCCCGATGTCGCGGGTCGCCATGCCGGTGACGAAGCCGTTTGCGGCTGCCTTGACGGCAAATTCGATCGCCGCTTTCGGCAGGTATTTTTCCGGCTTCTCGATGAAATCGACGGGGCCGCCGAGTGCGGCGACCATGCGCGCGAAAGTGGCGGCGGCGCGGCCGCTGGCAAGCGTCTCAGTGGCGCGCCGCATGCCATCCTGGTTGGACGACACCAGCCCCGCCGATTGCAGCATCTCGGCGGCGAGCGCCAGCGTCACGTCCTCCAGCCGATGATCACGAAGACGCCCGGTCAGGAAATCGACGGCATTGCGCACCTCGACCGCATTGCCGGCGGCCGACGCCAGCGGCTCGTTCATGCCGGTGATCAACGCCGAGGCCTTCAACCCGGCACCATTGGCGATCTCGACCAGGCTGTTGGCGAGCGCGGTCGCGTCACGCGACTTTTCCATGAAGGCGCCATTGCCGACCTTGACGTCGAGCACCAGCGACTGCAGCCCGGCCGCCAGCTTCTTCGACAGGATCGAAGCGGTGATCAGCGGCACCGATTCGACCGTGCCGGTGACATCGCGGATCGCGTAGAGCCGGCGATCGGCGGGCGCGAGATTGGCGGTCTGGCCGATGATGGCGCAACCGGTTTCGAGCACCGCCTTGCGAAACAGCGCGATATCGGGCTGGCTGGCATAGCCCGGGATCGCATCCATCTTGTCCAGCGTGCCGCCGGTATGGCCAAGGCCGCGGCCGGAAATCATCGGCACATAGGCGCCGCAAGCGGCAACGATCGGCGCCAGCATCAGCGAGACATTGTCGCCGACGCCACCTGTCGAATGCTTGTCGGTGACCGGGCCGGGCAGGTCCGACCAGTCGAGCACGTCACCCGAATCGCGCATCGCCAGCGTCAGCGCAACCGCCTCGTCGCGGCTCATGCCGTTGAAGAACACCGCCATCGCGAAGGCGCCGACCTGGCCGTCAGAAACGGCCCCGTCAGTCACGCCCTCGACGAAGCCGGCGATCTCCTGCGCCGACAGTTTCAGGCCATCGCGCTTGCGTCGGATGAGTTCCTGGGGAAGCATCAGCTCTCCAGCAGCCCGTCGCGGAACACACGCTGCAGGATCGTTGCCAGCCGCGCGCCCCCGACCGGCGCCATGTCCTTGGTCTCCTGGTGCGAAAGCTCGGCCCCGGTCATGCCGGCGGCCAAATTGGTGATGACCGAGCAGGCGGCGACCCGAAGTCCGAGGAAGCGGGCAAGAATGACCTCCGGCACGGTCGACATGCCGACCGCGTTGGCGCCCATGATGCGCGCCATGCGGATTTCGGCGGGCGTTTCGAAGCA
This sequence comes from Mesorhizobium bavaricum, assembly GCF_056781655.1. NCBI lineage: Bacteria > Pseudomonadati > Pseudomonadota > Alphaproteobacteria > Hyphomicrobiales > Phyllobacteriaceae > Mesorhizobium > Mesorhizobium bavaricum. The sequence continues at coordinate 2,175,421 of NZ_CM165566.1, forward strand.
GGGGCCGGAGAACCACATGTAGACGCCCTTGTGAAGCGCGGTGCCGGTCGCCTCCGCCGCCCGCTCGAGCGCCTTGCGGATGCCTGCATCATAGGCTTCGGTCAGGCCGACGAAGCGGCGGTCGCTGGGCTCGCCGATCAGCGGATTGGTGCCCGAAAAATTGATGTGGTCCGATATCAGCATCACCGAGCCCGGCGGCATGTCCGGATCGACCGAGCCGGCAGCATTGGTGAGGATCAGTTTCGTGATGCCGATGCCGGCAAGCACTTCCAGCACCGGCCGCATCGCAGCCGCGTTGCCGTGCTCGTAGTAGTGGGCGCGGCCGGACAGCATCAGCACCGGCACGCCGGCAAACAACCCCGCCACCACTTCGCCGGCATGGCCGGTGACGCCGCTTCTGGGAAAACCAGGCAGGGCGGCATAGGAAATGCGGATCGGATCCTCGATCTGGTCGACCAGCCCGCCCAGGCCCGAACCCAGCACCAGTGCGGTCGACGGCGCCAGGCCGTCCAGCCTTTCGACGAGATGGTCGAGCGCCTTTTCCGTCATCGCAGCCAACTCTTCATTGCAGCCAGTTCTTTCATTTCAACCAGGTCTTCATTTCAAAATGTCGCCGCGGAAGCCGTAGGGCAGCATCTCGCCCATGGTCACGGTCTCCGCAACACCGGTATTGTCGCAGAGATAGAGTTTTGCTTCCGGCCGGCAGAATTCGGCCAGCCGCTGCCGGCAGCCGCCACAGGGCGAGCATTTCGCCATGCGTTCGGCAAGGACGGCAATCTCCACGATCTTGCCGCCGCCGCCCATGATGTAGTGGCCAAGCGCTGTGGTCTCGGCGCACCAGCCTTCCGGATAGGAGGCGATCTCTATGTTGGCGCCGGCAAAGACGCGCCCGTCCTCTGTGCGCAAGGCGGCGCCCACGGGAAACTTCGAATAGGGCGCATAGGCCTTGGCCATGGCAGCCTTGGCGGCCTCGAACAGATCATGCGACATTCAGTTGTTCTCTCCGATGATCGTGTCCAAAACCCGGCACTCCCGCTTAAAGCGCGTCGCGTCGAAATGGAGTGATGCGACGCGCTTTAAGTCTATTTTCTATGCATTCCGTTGTCTCAAAACCGGGACCACTTTTGAGCGACATGCCTTGGCCTGAGCCGAGTTCAGCGTTCCTTGACGTAAGGCACGCCGCCGGCGCGCGGCGGGATCGCCTTGCCGATGAAGCCGGCGAGCAGGATGACGGTGAGGATGTAAGGCAGCGCCTGCATGAACTGCACCGGTACCTTGCCGATGATGGGCAGCGGCGAGCCCTGCAGGCGGATCGACAGCGCGTCGAGGAAGCCGAACAACAGGCACGCGAACATGGCGTTGACCGGCTTCCACTTGGCGAAGATCAGCGCGGCCAGCGCAATGTAGCCCTTGCCGGCGGTCATGTCCTTCACGAAGCCACCATTCTGCACCATCGACAGATAGGCGCCGGCGATGCCAGTCAGCACGCCGGTGCAGATCAGCGCCCGGTAGCGCAGCCAGGCGACGGAAATGCCGGCGGTGTCGACGGCGGCCGGGTTCTCGCCGACGGCGCGCAGGCGCAGGCCGAAGCGGGTGCGAAACAGCACCCACCAGGTGAACGGCACCATCAGGAAGGCGAGATAGACCAGGATCGAGTGGCCCGACAGGAGCTCGGCATAGATCGGTCCGATGATCGGCACATTGTGGATGGCATCGGCGCCGGGCCAGGTGATGGCCTCGAAGCGTTCGCCCGGCTGTAGTGCCGGCGTGCGGCCACCTTGCTCGAACCAGGCCTGGCCGAGGATGATGGTCGATCCGGCGGCGATGAAATTGATCGCCACGCCGGAGACGATCTGGTTGCCGCGATGGGTGATCGAGGCAAAGCCGTGGACAAGGGCAAACGCGACAGAGATCAGGATGGCCATGCCGAGGCCGAGAAAGGCCGAATGGAACACGGAAGCGGCCGCCGCACCGGCGAAGGCGCCGACCAGCATCTTGCCTTCGAGACCGATGTCGAAGATGCCGGCGCGTTCCGAATAGAGGCCGGCGAGGCATGCGAGCAGCAGCGGCACCGAGAGGCGGATGGTCGAGTCCAGTGTCTGGACGATGGCGTTGAACACATCCATTTCAGGCACCCTTCCCCTTGACCGCTTCCATGCCGACCGATCGCGGACTGAAAGAGGCGAACAACGCCTGGATGTAAGGCCGGAACATGTGCTCGAGCGCGCCGGCGAACAGGATCACCAGACCCTGGATGATGACGATCATGTCGCGGCTGATCGCCGGCATCTCGAAGGCAAGCTCGGCGCCGCCTTGGTAGAGCATGCCGAACAGGATCGCCGCCAGAACGATGCCGACAGGATGCAGGCGGCCCATCAGCGCCACGGCGATGCCGACGAAACCGGCGCCGGAAACGAAGTCGATCGCGACATTGTGCTGGTCGCCCATCACCGGATTGAGCGCCATCATGCCGGCCAGCGCGCCCGAGATCATCATCGCGGTGATGATGATGCGGGTTTCCGAAATGCCGGCATAGCGCGCCGCCTTCGGGCTGTGGCCGTAGGTGCGCATCTCGTAGCCGAGCTTGGTGCGCCAGATCAGCAGCCAGACCAGGAAGGCCATGATCAGCGCCAGCAGGAAGGAAATGTTGAGCGGTGCCGAACGGATCTTGGCGCCGAACAGCTCGATGATCCAGTTGAGCTTCGGCAATTCCGCGCCGGCGAGGAAGTTGCGCGTCTGCGGCGCTTGCGAGGCTGCCGGCTTCAGGGGGCCGACCAGCAGGTAAACCATGATCGAGGCGGCGATGAAGTTGAACATGATGGTGGTGATGACGATATGCGAGCCGCGCTTGGCCTGCAGATAGGCGGGGATTAGTGCCCACATGGCGCCAACGACCGCCGAAGCGACGATGGCCAGCGGGAACGTCAGCCACCATGGCAGCACGCTGTCGAAGGAAAGGCAGACGATAGCGATACCGAGGCCGGCAATGTAGGCCTGCCCCTCGGTGCCGATGTTGAACAGGCCGCAATGCGCTGCCACCGCCACGGACAGGCCGGTGAAGATGAAAGTCGTGGCATAGAACAGGGTGAAGGCAATGCCTGTCCCCTTGCCGAAGGCGCCCTCGACCAGGATGACCGCGGCGCGGAACGGGTTCTCGCCAACCAGAACCACGACGAAACCGGCGACGACGAAAGCAACGAAGAGGTTGATCACCGGGATCAGGCCGTAGTCTGCCCAGGCCGGCAGTTTGGCGTAAGGCGTGCTCATTGTGCGGCCTCCTGATGCTCGACGCCTGCCATCAGCAGCCCGAGTTCGCCCTCGGTCGCTTCCGGGCCGCGCTCGCCGACGATGCGGCCGGCAAACATCACCAGGATGCGGTCGGAGAGCGAACGGATCTCGTCCAGCTCGACGGAAACCACCAGCACTGCCTTGCCCTGGTCGCGCATGGCGATCAGGCGCTTATGGATGAATTCGATGGCGCCGACATCGACGCCGCGCGTCGGCTGGCCGACGATGAGAACACCCGGGTCTTGTTCCATTTCCCGCGCCAGCACGATCTTCTGCTGATTGCCGCCGGAGAAATTGGCGGTCTTCAGCCGGCAGTCGGCGGGGCGGATGTCGTATTTGCCGATCTTGTCCTTGGCATCGTTGCGGATGGCATCGATGTTGAGGAACGGCCCTTTCAAATAGCGGGGGTCGTCGTGATAGCCGAGGATCGAGTTCTCGTTCTCCTCGAAGGCCAGCACCAGCCCGACATGGTGGCGATCCTCCGGCACGTGCGCCAGGCCGCGGTCGCGCAACTCGCCCGGGTCGGCGGCACCCGTCAGGTCGATCGGCTTGCCGTCGAGCATGACCGAGCCGGACACGGCGCGCCTGATGCCGGAAATCGCCTCGAGCAGTTCCGATTGTCCGTTGCCGGCGACGCCGGCGATGCCGACGATCTCGCCGGCGCGAATGTCGAAGGAGATGTCGTCGACCATGGTGACGCCGCGGGTGTCCCTCACCGTCAGGTTCTTGACCGCGAGCTTGACTGCGCCGGCTTCCGCCTCGCCCTTTTCAACCCTGAGCAGCACGCGTCGCCCGACCATCAGCTCGGCCAGTTCCTCGACGGTGGTCTTGGCTGTCTCGCGCGTCGCCACCATCGTGCCCTGGCGCATCACCGACACCGTGTCGGTGATGGCCATGATCTCGCGCAATTTATGGGTGATCAGAACCACCGTCTTGCCCTGTTCCTTCAACTGCTTGAGGATGCGGAACAGATGGTCGGCCTCGGCCGGGGTAAGCACGCCGGTCGGCTCGTCGAGGATCAGGATCTCGGCGCCGCGATAGAGAGCCTTGAGGATCTCGACCCGCTGTTGCAGGCCGACCGGCAGTTCCTCGATGATCGCATCGGGATCCACCTCCAGCCCGTATTCGCGTTCGAGACGCTCGAGCTCGGAGCGCGCCTTGGCGATGCTGCGCTTCAGCAGTGCATCGCTTTCGGCGCCGAGAATGATGTTTTCCAGCACCGTGAAATTGTCGACCAGCATGAAATGCTGATGCACCATGCCGATGCCGAGCGCGATGGCGTCATTGGGCGTCTTGATCGATGCCGGCTGGCCGCCAACACGGATTTCGCCGCTGTCGGCCTGGTAGAAGCCGTAGAGGATCGACATCAGCGTCGACTTGCCGGCGCCGTTCTCGCCGACAATGCCATGGATGGTGCCGCGTGCTATCTCCAGATTGATGTCGCGGTTGGCGCGCACGGCGCCAAAACTCTTGTTGATGCCGATCAGCTCGATTGCGGCTTGCGCCATGCAGCCTGTCCCACTCTTATTTTTTTATCGCTTGGTCAAAACGCCTAGCATGACACTCCGTCCGTGCCAATTGGCGGAGCATTGGTCACTCTCGACAAATCCCGGTGCGCTTGTCAATTTCCAACGTGGCCGGGGCCTTCACATTCGCTAAACTGGCGAAGCCGAAATTGGTATCGCGGCGCAAGGCATTGCGGTGCAAGACTGGGGATTTTTACATGATCATGCCCGCCGACCGGCTGACGACGCTGGAGATCCGCGCCGCCGAACAGGAGAAGACCATCGAGGAACTGTCCGGCCAGATCGCCGAGCAGTGGAAGGTAATCGAGCGCATGCAGCGCAAGCTCGACGCGCTGACCGATCGCTTCCTGGCGCTGGAGGAGCAAGCAGCACCTGACGTGCCTGTAACCAAGCCGCCGCACTGGTGAGGGAAAGAGGGGGAGGGCGCAAGCCATGGCCAGTGAAAGCGATCGCATCGCGCGCGCCGGCGACTATGTGCTCGGCCTGATGAACGATATGGAGCGCGAACGGGCCGAGCGCGACCTGGAGATCGACCCTGCCTTCCGCGACGCGGTGGTGCAACTTGCCGAACGCATGCACATGTTCGACCGCACTGAGCCGGCGGGCGGCGAAGAGCGTTGGACGGAGATCACCCAGCGCATTGCCGAGCTGCCGCAGATGCGCAGCTCTGGCCTGGCCGGCAACGATGGCAAATCGCCGACGGTGATCCGAAGCCTGACGCAGCGACCGCACGGCGTCGGCCTGCATACGCTTGGCGGCCGGCGTGGATTTGCCGTTGCCGTCGGGCTGATCATGGCCTTCGTGTTGGGCTATCTGGCGGGCAAATCATAGGCCAACGCAAAACCGCCGGGCTTGCGCCCGGCGGTTTGCAGATATGGTTGAATGTCCGTGCCGCTCAATAGGGGCAAGCGTTGTCGGTGGTGTAGTCGTGCACCTCGATCTTGCCGGAGATGATGTCTGCCTTGGCCTTTTCGACGGCGGCTTTCATCTCGTCGGTGACCAGCGCCTTGTTGTTGTCGTCCATGGCGTAGTCGACGCCGCCCTCCTTGAGGCCGAGATTTTGCAGGCCGCCCTTGAAGGTACCGTTCTTGCCGTCCATGAAGGCGTTGTAGACGGCAACGTCGACGCGCTTCATCATCGAGGTCAGCACTTTGCCGGGCTGCAGGCCGTTCTGGTTGGAATCGACGCCGATGCCAAGCTTGCCGGCATCCGCCGCCGCCTGCAGCACACCGACGCCGGTGCCGCCGGCCGCGGCGTAGACCACGTCGGAGCCCTGATCGATCTGTGTCTTGGCGATCTCGCCGCCCTTGGCCGGGTCGTTCCAGGCAGCCGGCGTGTCGCCGGTCATGTTCTGGATCACGTCGGTCGCACCGGCCGACTTGGCGCCGCCGACATAGCCGCATTCGAACTTGCGGATCAGCGGGATGTCCATGCCGCCGATGAAGGAGACCTTCTTCGACTTGGACGCCATCGCCGCCAGGATGCCGACGAGGTAGGAGCCTTCATTCTCCTTGAATACCAGCGAGCGGACATTGGGCAAATCGACGGCGTCGTCGATGATGGCGAAGTTGAGGTCAGGATATTCGGCCGCGACCTTCTTCAGCGCATCCTCCCAGGCGAAACCGGCCATGACGATCGGGTTGCGGCCGTCCTCGGCGAAACGGCGCAGCGCCTGCTCGCGCTGCGAGGCGTTGGAGACCTCGAATTCGACGTAGGCCGTGCCGGTCTCGGTCTTGAACTTCTCGGCGCCATGATAGGCAGCCTCGTTGAAGGATTTGTCGAACTTGCCGCCGAGATCATAGAGGATGGCCGGCTGGACATCCGCGGCGAAAGCCGGAAGAACCATTGCGGTTGCGGCCAGGAGGCCGAGAACGATACGTTTCATGTGATCCACACCCTGTCGGTTATTTTTTCCGTTACGCACCGCCTGCCGGCCCGGTTCTCCGGCAGGCATGCGACGTCAGCCAGGAGTGTACTCCCCTCCCGCTCGGCGGCAATCTGGCACGACCCGAAACAAAATTCACGCGGAATTTTGACCTTTTGGAAAAGCATGGCGCGGGCAAGCCGCGCCGCGGCTTGATCGTTGCGCCAAAGGCTTCAGGCGGCGGCAGCCGGGATGACGCAAGCGATGCCGGTGCCTTTGAGGTTGCAGTAGCCGTAAGGGTTCTTCGCCAGATATTGCTGGTGGTCGCCTTCGGCGAAGTAGAATTCGGATGCCGGCGCGATCTCGGTGGTGATCTTGCCATGGCCGGCACCGCGCAGGGCGGCCTGATAGACATCGCGCGAGGCGCGCGCCGCCTGCAATTGCGCATCGCTGAGCGTGTAGATCGCGGAGCGGTAGGTGGTGCCGACATCATTGCCCTGGCGCATGCCTTGCGTCGGATCGTGGCTTTCCCAAAACAGCTTCAGAAGTGCTGGATAGGAGACGATCTTGGGGTCGTGGACGACCAGCACCACTTCGGCATGGCCGGTGAGGCCGGTGCAGGTTTCCTGATAGGTCGGGTTGGGCGTTAAGCCGCCGGCATAGCCGACCGCGGTGACCCAGACGCCATCGAGCTGCCAGAACAGCCGCTCCGCGCCCCAGAAGCAGCCGAGTCCGAACATCGCCGTCTCCAGCCCCTCGGGATAGGGACCCTTGAGCGGCTTTTTCAGCACATGGTGCCTGGATGTCGTCGGGATTGCCCGGGCGCGGCCCGGCAACGCCTCGGATGGCTTCGGCAGATTGAGCTTCTTGTTCAGCATGTCGCTGAGAAAGAACATGCGCGGTCTTCCCTCTGCTCTATCTCTCTGTTTTGACGCAATTCCAGAAAAACCGCTTCACACTTTTCCTGGAAGTGCTCTAGGTCGCGGCGAACTGGCCCGTGCGTCGTTGCCGCCTGTAGCCGATCGCATAAAGCAGGAAGGCCAGCACCGCGAACACGGCGAAGCCCGGCTGGTTGAGCACCCAGGCGATGGCGATGTCCCACAGCAACGGGCTGGCCTTGATTCGCACGAAGCTTTCGAAGGCGGCCCGCGTGTCCGGCGAGACGGCCAGCCAGCTGGTGTTGAGCGGGGTCAGCACCAACGCCGAAGCCGCCACGGTGCGCGTCGCGTCGAGCACCGCCATGATGACGGAAATCGACAGCGAGACCATCGCGGCAAGACGAAAGACCAAGCGAAACATTAGGGGACCTTCCTCCGGCCAGTCCTCAAGCTCCTCCCGAGGGCCTTCCGGTTCCAGCATGAGAGATAGAATGCGCATGCCTGGTTCGCAATCGCCATACGCGAATTTGCAGGGCTCCGAACTCAGGTGAACAAAAAAGGCCTGATGACGGCCAGTCCAGCGGCGTCGGCAGCTTTGTTCCGCTGGTCCGTTCGATAGGAATTTATTCTTGACAGGGTGAGGGCAGCTATGCTATATATTCGTCCACGGTGCTGACCTGCGCCAGTGACCCGCCGCACAGGCGGGTTTTTCGTTTGATGCTTCGTCAACCAAAGCGTCGGCGAAGGCTCCGAAGGAACTCCCTAACCCGGGTTCGTTGCCCCTGCGCGAATTTGAAGCCTGGCCTACGCGACCGGCTTGCGTTTGCGCCGATGGACGCGCCAGACGGCGAAAAGGCCGCCGGCGATGGCGCCGACGACCAGACCGGCAAGCCCGATGAACAGGGCAAAATAGCCGCAGGCACCCTCGAAGCAGCTCATATCGGTGGCATCCGCAATCACCGAGCCGGCGAAGAACCCGCCCGCGGCGCCGATGACCGCGCCGAGGACGATGCCGAGCAGGGCGGCGATGACCGAAACCAGGACGGGCGGGCTTTCGGTCGCCGGATTGGCATAGGCGGTCTCGGCTTCGGAACCACGGCGCAGCAGATAGATGCAGAGAAGGCCGATGGCGATTTCCGCGCCGGTGACGACAAGCCCTTGCCCTGAGAAGACGAAGTCGGGCACCGTGAGCACATAGGCCTGCCTGGCCAGCAGCCAGATGATGGTGGCGATCTGCCAGATGGTGAAATGGCGCGGAAACCGTGCCGAGCGGCCGAAGGCGAGGCCGAGCAGATAAAGCCCCCACAGGATGGTGATGATGTCGACGGCGAGCCCGCCATAGATGAGATAGAAGACGCTGCCCGGCAGGTCGTAGTCGCCGACCAGCCGCCAGGCGGATATCAGGCCGTAGACCGACCACGCCATGACGAAGACGAGCCAGCCCGGCGGCACGAAGGACAGGCCGCTGTCCGGCCGTCTGGCTGGCGTCTGTCCATTGCTCGATGTCATGTCCGGACGATGCCCCCGCAAAGCCTTTCCGCCACTCGACAGGCGACCCCGGGCGAAGTCAAGCGCTGCCGGCCTTGCGGCCTTGCCTGTGCACATCATTCGGATGGCGGCGCCTCAAAACGGGGCGCCGGCAGCCTCGCGAAACGCTGTGTGGCCGGCAAAGCGAATAGACTGCCGTTATGGCTTGGCATTCGGCGCCGGATCGACTAGATGAGCCCCGCGCCTGTTGCTTCGACGGCTCAGGTGCAGGGGAAGGGCGTTCGCTGGTTGGCGGCGCCGATGGCGTGGAGATTCCGCACCGCAGCCCCAAGGGAGGTGCATCTCCCCAACCCGTGCGGCGAAACCGGCCGGCGCGACATGCATGGACGGAGAGGTGGCCGAGTGGTTGAAGGCGCACGCCTGGAAAGTGTGTTTACGGGAGACCGTAACGCGGGTTCGAATCCCGCTCTCTCCGCCAGATTTCTCGAATAACAGGCTGATTTTGTAGGTATTTGTCGACTCCAATTGCCTCCCCTCCTTCCCAATGCCTTTCCCAAGGAAAATGCAACCGAAGGAGACTTGGATTATGCACCGCTTTTCTGACCAGACCGAAAGCCAGATCATCGGCAGATTCTCCCGTCGCCATTTTTTTCGGCGCAATCGCGTCCGTGCCAGCCATGGGAGGGATCTAACGGAAAAGCTGGGCAAGAAGGGTTGAGCATCGCCCTCCTCTACATCACCGCCATCACCGCCTCGCTGGCATGGGCGGCTATCTCCTGTTGCGCTAGCGCTTGTCGAACGTCAGCTTCCAGTCGAGGTTGCGCTTCGCCTGTATCCCTTCGTATTCGGGAATGACCGTGAAGAACACCGGCCGGCGGTCACGGCCGACGGCTTTGCGCGGCGATGGTTTCAACAGGGCGCAGCTGTCTTTTCCATCTGGCCAGGGGCGGCGCCCTTCGCGTCGACTGGCGCCTGACCAGGCGCGGAGGACTGTGCACTGCCAGTCTGCTGGCCGGTGGCACAATCTTTTGCCGCATTCGGTTTCGATGTGTCGCCCGTTATGGTGGGGTCAAGCTTCATGCCGCCGGCCGCACCATAATTCGTTCTGATACCGTGTTTATATTGAACGGGTGTGGCGGCTTGTGACAACGACAGGCCAGCCGACAAAGCGATTACAACTGATGTGAAAATAAGCCGTTGCATGATATTTCTCCCGGTTTGGGTGCGATTAAGCGCAATTGAGCACAACCGCTAAAAGCGTCGTCTTGCTTGGGGTGTTGGTTTGCCCCTGCTGATTAAAGAACTATTAGAAGCCTCTAATGTTCCATTGCGTCGCCCGGCAGGCCTCGACCGCTTCACGGTGCTGACCACCAAAAGACAAAGCAAAGGCCTTCGCGATGGCCAAACAGATCGGCGACAAGGTGCGGGTCGAGGAGATCTCGCCGAAGGTGCGCCAATGCGGCGTCTCGAAGACGCCCGACGATGAAGACCAATGGCGGGCGCACGCCGCGCTTTTGATCGCCGACTTTACCGGCAGCGATGACATTGATCCGGCTTGCTGGAGTGGATCGTGCGCAAGTAGCCAGCGCGCCATAGAGTAATGGCCGGTGCGGTTGGGCTCTTTGGGGTGGCGGACCGCAAAGGTTTGACTGTCCCCTGCGCTGATTAAATTATGGGCATATTAGTAACTGCGCAACTAATCCTATTGGCGGGACCAAGACTGAAGTCCTGCGCTACCCAGCCGTAGGGGGCCGCACCGGTCCTGTCCCGAACCATTGAATGAACGGCGCATCCTTCCGGGTGATGTCCCGACCGTCTTCAAGAGCGCTTCGTGGGTACGCTGGAGCGCTCTGTAATGGTCGCTGCTTGGCGATAGAAGCGGCTAGCGCATCGACCCAGCGCCGGGGCCATTTTCGTTTTGCCAAAAGCGCGCGAGCGAAGCGGCGATTATACCGCCCGCCGATCGAGCAGGACTGCGAGGCCGCGAGACTTGGCCATTTCGATCACCAACTCTTCCAGGTCGCAATCGCTGAGCTGTGTGTGATGGTCTTTTCGGATCTCTTTCAGAGCATCCGCGAGAGAGACGGAAGCCATCTTCGAGTGATCATCGAGCATTCGCCCAATAGCCAGCACCGCATCAGCATCAATATTGCGTGGCAGAGCGCGCATCACGTTCTCCCGTAAAGATAGCGCGCAAACGAGAAGCGCCTCCAATCCGCAAAAAGCCCGCTGCCTGAAGGATCATGGCAACGGGCTAACGTTGGAGGGGCAATTAAGCCCGCGATAATATTAGACGCAAAAGGTGCGCTTGTCGTTGAGCGGACTCCTTCCGCTTCACTAATGGGGACTACCTGTGCATAACTTCGGGGATATCTGCCTACTGATGGCCGGATGGGGGTGCCCTTTTAGCCAAATTACCAATGAGGCGAGAACGGCGTACAAATTCGCCAGCCGGCACCCTCTCCTTTGCCGGTTAGGCCCAGTGGTCAAATCATCCCAACCCCCGCCCTGACCGCTGGGCCGCTAGTAGCTCGCGAAATGCAGCCTTGCCACGGTCGCGGCCAAAAGCAAAGCCCGCTGCCTCGGGGGGAAGCAGCGGGCAAATGCAGGGCCGGAAGGACCTGTGTGCAAGTTTCCGGCAGCGCCCGACACAAACGGCGCGGCTGGAGGTTGGTTGATCCAATAGAAAAGCCCGCCACGGATGAAGCCGGGGCGGGCTGTTCTGACATATGATCGACCAGCTAACGGCGCGCGATCATCAGGCAAAGCTGCCGGAGGTCGCGGTCATAAGAACCGGAGCTGTTCAGCACGTCCACACAGCGCTTCTTCATCCGCGCCACCTGGCTGTCCGACATGTCGGCGACGACACTTGTCAGCCTTGCGGTGCTGGCGTTGGGCGCGTTGCTTTGGTTCGTGGGATTGGTTGGATCGGTGCCAACGCCGGTGCCTACCCCCGCGCCGACGCCACCGGCGCCTCCGATAGTCGCACCGACACCGGCGGTGACGCCGCCCGTCCCGCCAACATTGGCGCCAAGCCCAGCAGTGACGCCACCGGCCCCACCAACATTTGCGCCGGCCCCGGCATTGATGCCCTCGCTGCCTCCGACCGAAGCGCCGAGCCCTGCGCTGACGCCGCTTGATCCGCCGACGTTGGCGCCGGCTCCGGCGTTAATGCCGCCGCTGCCACCGACGGAAGCTCCTGCGCCGACCCCGATACCACCTGATCCACCGATCGATGCACCAACACCAGCGTTCACACCGCCGCTTCCACCCACAGAGGCACCGGCGCCGACGCCAATGCCATCCGCTGTCACTGGAAGCGACAATGCAATAACGAATGCGCCGCTAGCCAGCGTCCTGGCGAAGGTCTTCACGAAATTCTTCATGATACACTCCTGTTGCGTTGCCTCGACAGCCACGAATTGGCTGTGCGACTACAATAACGACAGGCCGAGCTTCTTGGGTCCTCAACGGCAGAGCATTCCTCGAAAGAGGCCTTCTGGTTTATATCAGACATCTCTAATATCTAAATCAAAGTGCTGAAAAACCCGCCACCTTTCGGCAGCGGGCCAAGTCAGGCAGAGTGCTGGGATCAACCAGCAGCGACCGGCGGATGGGTTGGGTCAACGGTCACGGACGAGCACCGAGGAATGTGCTAATGTTTGAACCGCGAAACTAGTGCACCCACAAGCGGCTTACCACCGGACTATTCTAGGGCGCCATCGGCGATCGCCCGAAACAAAAAAGCCCGCCGGCCGGAGCCAGCGGGGATAAGTCCCGCCGTCGACTGCGGATGTAACAGCGACGGCGGGAGCAGCGGCACGCGCGCCGACCTTACTCTTCCCTGAAATCCTGCAGTGAGGCGTGGCGCAGATCTTCTTCGCCTCGCAAGTGCTTTACCCGGCCAATGAGACCCGGCTTGACCCACTGTGTCGCTGGCCGCTTCATGCCCTTGGGTGGCGGTCCGGCGTGTTCCCGGACGCGCTCCCAAGGGGGGCCGCACCCTTACGTCAGCACCACTAAGGCGATCAGCGCTAGAGCCCCGGCTAAGGTAAGACGCTGCTTCCAGGCGAACGCAAGTTCGGCCCGTCGATAGGATGCGGACTCTCGATCGTAGCGCAGGGACGACCGTTTCAAAGCCGCATCAACGCTGACGTAGTTGCTCGCATACTGGACATAGTCCAGCAGAATGGAACCTACGCCACATAGAGCTACGAAATATAGAAGTGCGATCTGCCAATGGACAAATGAGCCGTAGGTGGGCCCGGTCTTGATGGTGTAGAAGACAGCAATCAGGCCGAGGCCTATGAATCGAACAATGTCACTTAGTTTTGCGGTAACGTCTGTCTTGAAACCATGAAGGCGCTCCCTTCGATCCTCGAGCTTTTCATCGAAAATCGGGGGGCTTGCTTCGGTCTTCGGCTCTTGGGTCATATCCCCTCCTTACCCTGCGGAATCCATCTCATCGGCGGAGGTTCATCTGTTTCTTTTTCTCGCGAGTCAGCTGGTTTACGCACGCCGATGATCGAGAGTCTTTTGATCCCTTTGTCTGGGGGGCGTACGTCTCCTGCAATGCGGAACGTGACCCCATACTCACAACTAACAAAAGTACCTTGATTGGTGCGCCAGTACGCGCCATTCCAGCAAGAAGCGGGTTGATCTGAAAATGTCCCAAGGACGGGGCCGGTCTGGCCCCCAAACTCGATCCAAGGTTGCCCACCCTCGGCGTTGGGAACAAGAAGGGCTTCATCGGCCGCAGTAGCCATCTGGCTACTAGCCAAGACAATGAATGCGGCTGACACTAAACGCATTTCCGTTGCGCCTGGATATCCGGCACCGAAGCATAATCACTCGGCGAATGAACTCAACCGCCTAGTTTGGATGATGCCTGGACCTCACTGCGCTGTCGCGTGGGCGGCCCGTCTGGCCTTGCTTGGGCCGGGTTTAGCCCGCCCCGATCAAATACATTAAGAGGCCCAAAACAGCAGCCAGTGAGGCACCACCTATGAGCATTGCGCGGCGGCGCCGTTTAACGCGGAGGATCGGCTTGCTCCCCTTGGTAGCCTCAGCATGGGCAGCGTCGATAGCCTTGGCAAACTTCACGGCTTTGGCGACCTTCGCGGCTTTGGCGGCATCGTAGACGCTGTAAGCGCGCCGGCCGTCTTCCTCGAAGCGGTCACTATTTGGGTAAGCCCGCTTTGGCTTCGGTTGAGATCGAAGTATCCCCATGCCGCGCCCTCCGTATGCCGATGTTATCCCGCTGCTGCTTGCTCGTCACGAGCGTTCGGCATCCAGAAAGAAGTTGACGTGGATCGCTGCCGCGCCCTCAAAGGCTAGCGGGGCGCGGGCCGATTGGGTCACCCCCAACATGCAGCACCGTTAGAGGCGATGCTGCTATGTCAACAATGATCGATCCTGGCACTCGGGTCTATCAAAAAAGTCATAGTGACCGAGGCTAGGCCGTCAGCGCCGGCAGCTTGGCTGGATAGAGCGTAATCGATCGAACGTGCGAATTGTCGAGCACGTAGACGTTGTCATCGCCATCATGGAACAGCGTGATCGTGTCCACTGCCGAGAATGGCGCATAGGTGACCGTCGCCGTCGCCGTCGCCGCCGTGCCGCCATCGGTCGAGATCGCATATTCGTAGTCGGAGCCTGTATGCCGCGCGAAGGTCAAAGCGATCTTGTAAGGTCCGGCCAATAGCTCGGCAGCGTTGTCGAAAAAGAGATCGGTCTGATTTGAGAGGCGAAAAATCGCGCGTGGATTTTATTTTTTCGTGGTCGTCCACGTCTCGCAGCGGCCCGACTTAGAACTTGCATGTCGGAAGGCCGCACACGGATCTCTAGTGCCGCTACATAGCAGTCGGTTGCTGCCCAGGCGCAAAGCGATGCTGTTTCCCGCGCAAGCTGGGGATAACTCGTTGAGTTTTCCACAGGGGCGCCAGCACATCAATCCAACGGTAGGTGGTCGTGTATCCGCTACAAAATTGGACCCATTGTCTGCTACAAACTTCCGGCACGGGCACGACATAAGCCATTGAAATAATTGTCGTTATTATGCAATCTGCGTTTCCCGCTCTCTCCGCCAGATTTCTCGCCTAACAGAGGCGAATGTCCCGGAATTCATAAGCTGGCTGCATGGGGCCGTGGCGTGAGGGTTGGGTTTACGGCAGGCGAGAGCGGCATAGAGGTTAGTGTCAGAATGACTTCCGCGGCACGTACAGGCAGATCGTAATGTCAAGGCCGTGTGGTAAGCGGTTATGATACCGGTTTGCAGCCGTTGCTTTTGGGGCATGGCACCAATGGAAACGCATGTCGTGTGACTGACGCACCCTGCCGTCGGCGTAAGGCAGCAACTCGCCGGACGGCACCTTGAAGCCCTTGCTTGTTTCCTGAACGGTGCCATTTGCGATCGGCTCGCAATGCTCGTCATGGCAGCACTGTTTTTCGTACCAGTCATCATGTGCCGATGCCGAGGGCAGTCCGAAATCGCAAGCCGCGGCGATGACAGCGCCCAACCCGAGAGCGCTTCGCCCCTTCAATGTCCAGACCATTACATAGGTCCCTAGTCCTCCCGATGGAGCTTATATTAGCGCGACCCCAAGAGCCTCGCCAGCGCGCGTTTCCGCCGGCCGCTGTCCTAACACCGGGGAAGCGTCCCGCGCGCCCTGGCGCCAGCCTGTGTTCTTGCTAGGAATACGAAGCTTGCCGACGCCCCTTAATTGTGGTTGTCCAACAAGAGGGCAAGCTTTCTGGCTGCGGCGCTTTCTACAATCAGTTCCTCCAGCCACATATCGCCGACCCGAGCTGTGGTGATGCGACGCCTGATTACACGGAGCGCTTCTGATATCGAAACTGCGGTGGTCTTCGCGTGATCATCAAGATACCGGCCGACTGCAATCACGGCATCTGCATCGATGTCGAATGGCAATTCTCGCGTGGCACCCTCCCGCCCTTCGCACCCAAACCCTGGGTGAAGATTGTTGCTGCGATTGCAGTGATCGGTGGTCTCTTATCCCGCCAAGTTGTGGCGTTCTTGGACTGCAGTGTTAGCCACAACTCCACTCCACGATTCTACCGTGTCCCAGGTCAGACCCTGATCGACATGTTGAAACGCGAGCGGTGGTTCTGCCGCGAGGCCGAGTAGAAGTCCTAATCCAAGTCGCCGCCGTTGCGGCTCTCATAACTCAGACAGTGCTCTTCACGTTATCCACCACTACCCAAGCCGCGAGCAGCCCGGCGAAACTGTTTCGGCACTGAGAAAGAGTGCGCCAAGCGACGTGGCCAGATATTCCAGAACACTGCCTGAAACGAACTGAGGCGAGAGAGCGCACGCTCGTCCTGACTGCAGCGCAATAGAAAGCCCGCCAGCGTGATCTCATGGTCATGGGGAAAGGCGATCTCCGTTGAGGGGTTCGTCGCAACGAAGGATCATATTCGTGATCTCGGTGCCCGGCCTCAGGGGAACGAACCGCTCCGTCATGAGTTAGCACTGCATGATGTACACCCTGGAGCACAACGGACGCGGCGCGATGGCCGATCTCGTGATTTTGGAACTGGCCAAGGCCAGACAGCGCGTCAAGCGGGCGGAACTCGCCCTCACGCGCGCCAAGGAAATGCTGGACGAAGACTGCGGAGTCGGGATCAATATCGCGCTCTGCGGGAGGATAAGAGCCGCTCAGCGGCGTGTGATCGAGGCCAGGGAGCGCCTGGCGACGATCGATCCGTCAGCACGTTCCAATTCCAATGCACCATGATTTTTGGGATTGCTGTCCAAGATGATCGCGACCTTCGACCTTGAAACTGCGAGAAACGGCAACGTCTATCGCGCCGCAAGGCTTGCGATGCTGACGCAGCAAACGCTGCGGCACATCGAGCGCACGGACGCCTCGGCGCAGAAAGTCGAGCAAGCGCTGGCCACGTTGGCTGAAGCAAACGCGCTCATGCGGCATCAGTCGTAGGGCCGCACGCCACGGTCGGCGACGCCG
The DNA here is from genome assembly GCF_056781655.1 of Mesorhizobium bavaricum. Classification (NCBI taxonomy): domain Bacteria; kingdom Pseudomonadati; phylum Pseudomonadota; class Alphaproteobacteria; order Hyphomicrobiales; family Phyllobacteriaceae; genus Mesorhizobium; species Mesorhizobium bavaricum. The sequence goes on from NZ_CM165566.1 coordinate 2,192,453, forward strand.
CGGTGGCTGAGATTGTGACCCTCTCCATCCCGGTCATTCGTCGCGGCCTTCCGGCCACCCCTCCACAATTCCCCGCTGCGGCAACTATGTCCCCGGGCAGCGAGCGCGGCCTCGTGCTCGACAAGGAACTCCGGTTGTCGCGCATGCGCTCGACGGCTTCGGCCAGGCAGCGAGTCTGCGCTTACCAGCCCGACCCGTCGAACGGCTCGAAGAGGATATGGACGCGGTCGGCTACGACCTGATCTTTACGATGGATAATTCTCAAGCCTCGGGAGATGCTGAACCGCGACCTTGCTGAGGAAACCAAGTCGTCCCGGCCCTGATCATTCTTGCCGACGAGAATAATGAAGCCCGCTGCCTCGCGGTGGCGGACTTTTTATCAAGTACACCCTTGCGATGGCGAAGCTTGCATGCGGGTATCGATTGCGCGATTGTCAAATCTTGAGGAATCTTCGACAGATCTCGGGGGGAGATTTCGATGAGATTTTCGACACAACAACAAATTCCAATCGAGCAGCGCGTTGCCAATGAAGCGAAGTCCCGGGGGCTCGCTTATGTCCTGTGGTCCATTCTGGGCTTGCTGGGAGTCCTTCACTTCTATCTTGGGTGTACCGGAATGGTGAAGCAAAACGGCCCGCGAGAGGAAGCGGCTTAAGATGAGCGCGCTGAACAGCGGGTTAAAAAGGGGGCGGAGATTGGTTCGAATGATAAAGGTGACGGGAACTGTCTTTCTCATGGTTCACCGGCTGTTCGGAGCCCTATTCAAGAAAAAAAACAGAAATAAATCGCCGGCCGGTTCTGCCGACCTTGTTGGGCGCATCTTGGAGAACGAAATCGCGACCTTCGAGATGCTGGCTGAAGCGAGAAACAGCAGTGAACCCTATGTCCTGCTCACTCCCGTCGTACCGCTCCCGGCACAGCAGAGCGCCGGCTGGTTTGGCGGCATGCCTTGCTTGCCCGACGATGTTGCGTGGCCAGAGATCGACGGCGAACCCCTTCGCTTCGTATGTCAGATAGACTTGTCCGCCTTGCCCCAGAATATCTGGTCTGGCCTCGGCCCCAGGAAAGGCTGGCTTGCTGTTTTCCTTCATGCCGACGAAACGGCTCATGCCAAGGAAACGGCTCCCAAGGTGCTCCACGTCGATGGAGACCTGAAGGGGCGCGACGGACCTGGGCAAGCGGATGCGGCCTGGTTCCGGCCGCTGTCAACCGAACGCAGACCGCCGGTGCAAGCCCATTCGCCGAGGTGGCCTATCATGATCACCGGGCACGTCGGCCAACCTCCTCCGCCCGCGGGTTGGCGCAAGGGTGAGGCGCCCGGCTTTCCCGATCCCCGCCAGGCTCAGGTCCCGGACCTATCCAACGCGGCCTTTCAGCCGTTCAACGAGGCGACGCTGGCGGCGCTTCTCAATGCCATCGAGGATCAGGTCAGCTTAGGAAAGACGCACATAGACGAAATGCTCAAAAGGAAACACCGCGACGGGGATAGAACGGAACTGGAGAGCATTCAGCTGGAAGCGTCCCGATCGATTGCGCGGTTTTCACACATCAGGGATTTGCTCATACCTTTCACAAAGGACTTTCAGCGCGCACCGATCCAAGACCTGGTGGCGCAGATCGCGGACATCCCTTTCTGCTATTTGCGCTATTTGAAAAATGACGAAGATGGCTATGCCGTCTTCAGTTCTTCGACCTTGAGACTGTGCGACAAGCCGGTCGGGCAATGGTGGTATACCTATGCTGACCTGCTTTATCGGCATGCCCTCTGCGCTTACACATACGCTCCCGAGTCGCTTCATCCCGAATTGCGCTCTCGCATGGAAGTGATCTGGCAATTCGATGCCCTGCACGAGCGGGGCGCCATGGGAAATGCCCCGGCTGGCCATGTCTACACGCCTCACGGGCCGGCGACACCGAACGTGGTTTTGCTGGAACTTCGGACAAGCAGTATGGTTGGATGGATGTGGGGCGACACGTATTCGATCGTCCTGTTCATAAACCGAAATGAACTGGCGAAAGGCAAATTCGACAACGTCACGTACGAAATTACGAACTGATGGGGCGCCAACGAGGGAATATTAGCAATCTCTTGACAATCAGTTCCGCCGCTCCAGAATCCTATGCATGGCGCGGGAAATCAATATCGGTGACAGGGTGGCGCTCAGCGCCACGGTGGGCGAACGCGTCGGGGATCGCGTCGCACTGCACATTCTGACGGCCAATTTTCCCTATTCGATCATCGATCCGAAAGCCAAGCCAGGCGACAGGATGAGGTTCGAAGGCGAAGTCGTGCATGTCGACGAGGATCTGGGCCGCGTCACGGTGCAGGTGCTCGGCCGCGTCACCGTCGATACCAGCACCGTCGAACTGGTGAAGACGTTCAGGCGACCGAAAGATACAACGCCGCTGATCAACGAGCCTGGCTGAGAATATCTGGACTCTCACGCACCTTGGAAGCATTCTGCCCGTCGGGGAGAGAGGCGCGTGGGCAGGGCTGACGCGAACGATGGATAGTGCGGGCATCGCGATCAACGGATGACCGCCGCATTTCATATAAAAGCTCGCGGCTCGGAACCTCCTGCCTCGCGGTGCGTTTCACGGCGTCCCGTCCGTGGACCAGCCCGGATATCTCTCCCGGCGCTGCGATAAATCAGGAGCCCGTTTCATGCACGACAAGCTGTTTCATTCACCGGTCGCACTGACCGTCGGCCTAGGCTTCAAGCGCGAAATTGTCTCGCTGGCCGAAATGCACGATTTCCTGACCGACTGGACGACGTCCCGCCGGGGCCCGCTTTATCGCAACGCGGTGAAGGCATGTGATCTCGCCGTTCCGGGTTATGTGACCATCGAGCAGGCGCGCCGTGCGCTGGTCGAATTCGCGCAGGCTGCCGGTATCCTGTGGCCGGACCTCGAGCCAGCCGCGGGCGTACACGCCGTTGCCCGTGGTTACGGCGGCTACGCCGCCTAACCGACGCCATCTTCCATTGTGGTGGCTAAGCTGCACCAGCCACAACGAAAAGCCCGGCTTGGTCCTCCCCAGCCGGGCTTTCGCTTTTCTGTAACCTCTAGGAAATCACAGGGAGCCATGCGCCCGTCGCGAGCGGATCATCGCCATGGGCACCGCGCCAAACTGCATGATGCGGGAACCGCGCAATGACGGTTCAGCGCGGCCCTCGCTCGTTTCCTTGGATCTACGCTGCTTCCGCTGTGACGTTCACCGTCGATTCCGCAATCTGCGTCAGCGTTTCGTCGGTGGCCTTCTCTTCCTTCAGCGTCGCTTCGAGAAGGGTCACGGCTTCGTTCAGGCCGAGTTCACCGGCCCAGGTACGCAGCGTGCCGTAGCGCGAGATCTCGTAGTGTTCGACAGCCTGCGCGGCGGCCAGCAGGCCGGCGTCGAGCGCGGGAGATCCCTTATACTCCTCCATGATCTCGGCGCCTTCCTCGGTGATGCCCATGATGGCCGCACACGTCTTGCCAACCGGCTTCTTGCCGATGACGCCAAAGACCTTCTCCAGCCTCGCGACATGGTCTTCGGTCTCGGTGCGGTGCTTTTCGAAGGCGGCTTTCAGATCGGCGCTTTGCGCGGCCTTGGCCATTTTCGGCAACGTCGCCAGGATCTTCTTTTCGGCGAAATAGATGTCCTTCAGCGTATCGTGAAACAGATCGTCGAGCATTTTTTGCTTTGCCATTGTCATCTCCTTTGGTGGGCCCTCAGGTCGACAATCTCGTGTTGAAGGATTTGTTCCGCCCTTTCTGCAAGGAGCGTCCCTACGCGTTTCCGGAATGCCAGAGACCAGATTCTCATCCCGAGAATTGGCCCAGGGGAGGCGACGAGCCGGGCCCAAAATCTTTATAAAATTCCTATTTCTTTCCATTCCGCCCCGTCTCGAACCTTTATGGCGATCGGGTCCATATTCCCCTCAAGAAAACACATCCGGTGCCGCCAAAAATGCGACGGGCCGTTTTCAGGGTATTGCGACCCGTTCGAAGGCGCAAAGTACTAAGCGGATACAAGGAACAAGCACAATGGACATCATTGTTCTCGGGACAGGGGTTTTGTTTTTTGCCCTGTTCTTCGTCTACGTCAAAGCCTGCGACAGAATTTGAGCCGAAGGGTCGAACCATGCTTGTCGATTACATCCTCGGTGGTGGCGTGACATTGTTCCTGCTCGCCTACCTGACCTACGCGCTCGTTCGTCCAGAACGCTTCTGAAGGCACGGAAAGCCAAAGCCATGACACTTAACGGTTGGATACAGATCCTGGTCTTCTGCGGGATCGTCGTTTTGCTGGTGAAGCCGCTCGGCGGCTACATGCACCGCGTCTTCAACGGCGACCGCACGCTGCTTTCGCCAGTCTTCGGCCCGCTCGAGCGTGGGCTCTATCGCATTTCCGGAACCAGCGAACGCGAGGAACAGCACTGGACCACCTATGCTGTGGCTCTGCTGCTGTTCAACTTTGCCGGCTTCTTGGTGCTTTACGTCCTCCAGCGCCTGCAAGGCAGCTTGCCCTACAATCCGGCCGGCATGACCGCGGTCGAGCCGGGGCTGGCCTTCAACACCGCTGCCAGCTTCATGAGCAACACCAACTGGCAGAACTACGGCGGCGAGAGCACGATGTCCTATCTCGTGCAGATGGCCGGCCTGACGGTGCAGAATTTTGTTTCGGCGGCCACCGGCATCGCCATCGCCATTGCCTTGATCCGCGGCTTTGCCCGTGCCTCCGGCAAGTCGATCGGCAATTTCTGGGTCGATATGACCCGCTCGACGCTTTATCTGCTGTTGCCGCTCTGCATCGTGCTGACGCTGGTCTATGTCTGGCTCGGCATGCCGCAGACGCTTGGCGCCTATGTCAACGCCACGACGCTCGAAGGCGCGCAGCAGACCATCGCCGTCGGCCCGGTCGCGTCGCAGGTTGCCATCAAGATGCTCGGCACCAATGGCGGCGGCTTCTTCAACGCCAATGCGGCACATCCCTTCGAGAACCCCGACGCCATCTCCAACCTGATCCAGATGGTGACGATCTTCGCCATCGGCGCTGCGTTGACCAATGTCTTCGGCCGCATGATCGGCAACCAGCGCCAGGGCTGGGCGATCCTGTCCGCCATGGGCGTCATGTTCATCGCCGGCGTCATCGTCTGCTATTGGGCGGAAGCCGCCGGCAATCCGCTGGTGCATGCACTGGGCATCGACGGCGGCAATATGGAAGGCAAGGAATCGCGCTTCGGCATCGCCTTGTCGGCCTTGTTCGCCGTCATCACGACGGCCGCTTCCTGCGGCGCCGTCAACGCCATGCACGGTTCCTTCACCGCGCTCGGCGGCATGATCCCGATCATCAACATGCAGCTTGGCGAAGTCATCGTCGGCGGTGTCGGCGCCGGCCTCTACGGCATCCTGATGTATATCGTCGTCGCCGTCTTCGTCGCCGGCCTGATGGTCGGCCGCACACCCGAGTATCTCGGCAAGAAGATCGAGGCCAAGGAGGTCAAGATGGCGATGCTGGCCATCCTTTGCCTGCCGCTGGCGATGCTGATCTTCACGGCCATCGCGGTCGTGCTGCCGACCGGCGTGGCGTCGATGGGCAATGCCGGCCCGCACGGGTTCTCGGAGGTTCTCTACGCCTATACTTCGGCTGCGGCGAACAACGGTTCGGCCTTCGGCGGCCTCAGCGGCGACACGCCCTGGTACAACATCACCATCGGCATCGGCATGCTGATGGGCCGCTTCCTGGTCATCATCCCGGCGCTGGCCATCGCCGGCTCGCTGGTGGCGAAGAAAACGGTGCCGGCCTCCGCCGGCACCTTCCCGACCGATGGCCCGCTGTTCGTCGGGCTGCTGGTCGGCGTCATCCTGATCGTCGGCGGTCTCACCTTCTTCCCGGCGCTCGCCGTCGGGCCGATCATCGAGCACCTGGCGATGATCCACGGGCAAACATTCTGATACGGCCTGGATCAAAGCATTGTCCTGGTTCAACACCACGCGTCGCAAGGCTCGGCCCAAAGCCGACAATGAGGGGGAGGCATCTCCCCCTCCCTTCCCGAGCGTCTCCACATTCCTGGGCATTGCGGCAGTCATGATCGTGATCTGGCTGCTGGTCTACGGGCCACCTTTTTCGGCATCCGATCGCTCGGTGCCATCCAACAACACCGAAGCCGGAGCTTCAAAATGAGCCACTCAAAATCAGCGAGCATCATGGATGCCCGCATCCTCTTGCCCGCCATCGGCGGCGCGTTCCGCAAGCTTGACCCGCGTACCCTGGCCAGGAACCCGGTGATGTTCGTCGTCGCCGTCGTCTCGGCGCTCACCACCGTGCTGTTCGTCAAGGACCTGGTGACCGGCGGCGGCAATCTCGGTTTCGCGCTGCAGATCATCATCTGGCTGTGGTTCACCGTGCTGTTCGCCAATTTCGCCGAAGCCGTTGCCGAAGGCCGAGGCAAGGCGCAGGCCGATTCGCTGCGCAAGGCGCGCACCGAAACCCAGGCCAAGCTTTTAACCGGTGAAGACCGCACGAAATACAAACTCGTGCCCGGCACCAGCCTCAAGGTCGGCGATGCCGTGCTGGTCGAGGCCGGCGACATCATCCCGTCCGACGGCGAGGTGGTCGAAGGCGTCGCTTCCGTCAACGAAGCGGCGATAACGGGCGAATCCGCACCGGTCATCCGCGAATCCGGCGGCGACCGGTCGGCGGTCACCGGCGGCACGCAGGTGCTGTCCGACTGGATCCGCGTGCGCATCACCGCCGCCTCCGGCCACACCTTCCTCGACCGCATGATCTCACTGGTCGAAGGCGCGGAACGCCAGAAGACGCCAAACGAGATCGCGCTCAACATCCTGCTCGTCGGCATGACGCTGATCTTCGTTCTGGCCACGGCGACGATCCCGAGCTTCGCCTCCTATTCGGGTGGCTACATCCCGGTGACCGTTCTGGTCGCCCTGTTCGTGACCCTGATCCCGACGACGATCGGTGCGCTGCTGTCGGCCATCGGCATCGCCGGCATGGACCGCCTGGTGCGCTTCAACGTGCTGGCGATGTCGGGCCGCGCCGTCGAGGCCGCGGGCGACGTCGACACGCTGCTGCTCGACAAGACCGGCACGATCACGCTCGGCAACCGACAGGCGACCGAGTTCCGCCCGGTCAAGGGCGTCACCGAGCAGGAGCTGGCCGACGCGGCGCAACTGGCCTCGCTCGCCGACGAAACGCCGGAAGGCCGTTCGATCGTCGTGCTGGCCAAGGAGAAATACGCCATCCGCGCCCGCGACATGGCAACGTTGCACGCCACCTTCGTACCGTTCACCGCGCAGACCCGCATGAGCGGCGTCGATATCGACGGCTCCTCGGTGCGCAAGGGCGCGGTAGATTCCGTGCTTGCCCATGTCAGCCAGTCGACGGTCGCAGCCCACGCCACGCGGCCCGGCAGCGATACCGTCAGGGACCTCCAGGCGATCGCCGACGAGATCGCCAAGTCGGGCGGCACGCCGCTGGCGGTCGAGCGCGACGGTCGCCTGCTTGGCGTCGTCCACCTCAAGGATATCGTCAAGGGCGGCATCAGGGAGCGCTTCGCCGAACTGCGCAAGATGGGCATCCGTACGGTGATGATCACCGGCGACAACCCGATGACGGCGGCGGCCATCGCCGCGGAAGCCGGCGTCGACGACTTCCTCGCCCAGGCGACGCCCGAGGACAAGCTCAAGCTGATCCGCGACGAACAGGCCAAGGGCAAGCTGGTCGCCATGTGCGGCGACGGCACCAACGATGCGCCGGCCCTGGCCCAGGCCGATGTCGGTGTCGCCATGAACACCGGCACGGTCGCCGCGCGCGAGGCCGGCAACATGGTCGACCTCGACAGCGATCCGACCAAGCTGATCGAGATCGTCGAGATCGGCAAGGCGCTGCTGATGACGCGCGGCTCGCTGACGACGTTCTCCATCGCCAACGACGTGGCCAAGTATTTCGCCATCATCCCGGCGATGTTCGCTGCCTTCTACATCGCGCCAGGGCAAACCACCGGCCCGTTGCAGGCATTAAACGTCATGCATCTGGCGACGCCGCAGAGCGCCATCCTGTCGGCCATCATCTTCAACGCGCTGATCATCATCGCGCTGATCCCGCTGTCGCTGAAAGGCGTCAAATATCGTGCCATCGGCGCCGGCGCGCTGCTCAGCCGCAACCTGCTCGTCTACGGCCTCGGCGGCATCATCGTCCCCTTCGTCGGCATCAAGGCGATCGACATGATCGTCACCGCCCTCGGCCTCGCTTAACTCTTTGTTTTAACGCAATTCCGGACGGAAAACCGTTTCACACTTTTCCTGGAATTGCTCTGAGGAATATGCCCATGCTCACCCAGATAAGACCCGCGATCATCATGATCGTCTTCTTCACGGTGCTGACCGGCCTGATCTATCCGATCGGCATGACCGGCGTCGCGCAGGCGCTGTTCCCGCGTCAGGCCAATGGCAGCCTGATCGAAAAGGACGGCAAGGTCATCGGCTCCGAACTGATCGGCCAGGGCTTCGCCAGCGACCGTTACTTCCACGGCCGCCCCTCGGCTGCCGGCGACGGCTATAACGCAGCCGCCTCCGGCGGCTCGAATCTCGGCCCGACCAACCCCAAGCTGATCGACCGCATCAAGGGCGATGCGGAGAAGCTGAAGGCGGAGAATCCGAACCAGCCCGTGCCGATGGACCTGGTGACGACGTCCGGCAGCGGCCTCGATCCTGATATCAGCCCCGAAGCAGCTTATTTCCAGGTTGCCCGTGTGGCCAAGGCCAGGGGAATCGATGAAGCCAAGGTCAAGGCGCTTGTCGAAGGCCAGGTCGAGGACAGGGAACTCGGCTTCATGGGAGAACCGGTGGTCAACGTGCTCGGCCTCAACCTTGCTCTCGACGCCACGAAATAGTGAATGGTGGGGTCCGGGGATCGACAGGGTCCCCGGCGCCATCCATGATCGATGCAGATGCCGGACGACAGCCGCAACGAAACCAGACCTTCTCCCGACGCGCTGCTGGATCATGCCGAGCGGGAGGCGCGCGGCCGCCTGAGGATATTCCTGGGTGCGGCGCCCGGCGTCGGCAAGACCTACGAGATGCTGATGTCGGGCCGCGCCAGGCTGGCCGACGGCGTGGACGTGGTGATCGGCGTCGTCGAGACGCATGGCCGCAAGGAAACACTGGCCCTGGTCGAGGGCTATGAGGTCATTCCCCGCCGCAAGGTCGACTACAAGGGCCGCATTCTCGACGAGATGGATATCGACGCCATCCTCGCCCGGCGCCCAGCGTTGATTCTCGTCGACGAACTCGCCCATACCAACGCGCCCGGCAGCCGCCACCCCAAGCGCTATCTCGACGTCCAGGAGATCCTGACGCAAGGCATCGACGTCTACACGACGCTCAACATCCAGCATGTCGAAAGCCTGAACGATGTCGTCGCCCAGATCACCAAGGTCAGGGTCCGCGAGACGGTTCCCGATTCCATCATCGACCAGGCCGACGATGTCGAGATCATCGATCTCACCCCCGACGACCTGATCAAGCGGCTCGAGGAAGGCAAAGTCTATTTCCCCAACACCGCACAGCGGGCGATCGAGAACTATTTCTCGCCGGGCAATCTGACGGCGCTGAGGGAACTGGCACTGCGCCGCACCGCCCAGCGCGTCGACGACCAGTTGCTGATCCATATGCAGGCCCATGCAATTCCTGGACCGTGGGCCGCCGGGGAAAGGGTCCTCGTCTGCCTCGACGCGCGCCCGGGAGGATCGGCCCGCGTGCGCTATGCACGCAGGCTGGCCGACCGGCTCCGCGCCCCGTGGACAGCGCTGCATGTCGACAGCACCCGCTCGGCCAGCATGCCCGAAGAGGACAAGGACCGGCTCGCGACGAACCTGCGCCTCGCCCAACAACTTGGTGCCGAGGTGACGACCATTCCGGGTCAGAACGTGGCGCAGGACATCGTGCGTTACGCGACGGCGAACAATTTTACCCATATCGTGGTCGGCAGGCCGACCCGGTCGCGCTGGCGCGAATTGATCGAAGGCTCGCTCACCTATGATCTCATCCGCAATGCCGGTGACATCAGCGTCCATGTCATTTCGGGAAACGAACGCAACACCGAGACGGCGTCGAGGAACGTCAGGGCGGCTGACGAGCAGTGGCAGTTCCAGATCTGGCCCTATCTCAAGGCCACGGCCTATGTCATGGGCTCGCTCGCCTTCGCCGTCCTGCTCGACCAGTTTCTCGACGTTCGCAACCTCGCCATCATCTTTCTCATCGGGGTGCTGGCATCGGCGGTGACCGGCGGTCTGTGGCCGGCTCTGTACGCCTGTCTGCTCAGCGCCCTTGCGTTCAACTATTTTTTCCTGGAGCCGCGCTACACGCTGACGATCCGGGATCCGGAGAGCATTGTTGCGCTCGGCGTCTTCCTGGTGGTCGCCGTCATTGCCAGCAATCTGACGGTGCGCGTGCAGCGTCAGGCGATCGCCGCCCGCTCACGGGCGCGGGCTACGGAGGACATCTACCTCTTCTCAAAGAAGCTCGCCGGTGCCGGCACGCTCGACGACGTTCTCTGGGCCACCGCTTTCCAGATCGCCTCAATGCTGAAGCTGCGGGTCGTGCTGCTGCTGCCGGAAGACGGAACGATCACCGTCAAGGCCGGCTATCCGCCCGACGACACGCTGGCCGAGGCCGACATCGCAGCCGCCCGTTGGGCCTGGGAGCACAACCGAGCCGCGGGGCGCGGCGCCGACACGCTTCCGGGCGCCAAGCGCCTTTATCTTCCCTTGCGGACCGGGCGCACGGCCATCGGCGTCGTCGGCCTCGACAACGACAAGCAGGGCCCGCTGCTGACGCCCGAGCAGCAGCGCCTGCTCGATGCGCTGGTCGACCAGGCGGCGGTCGCCATCGAGCGCATCCAGCTTGTCGCCGACGTCGACCGCGCCAAGCTCGCCGCCGAGGCGGACAGGCTGCGCTCGGCCCTTCTCACCTCCATCTCGCATGATCTGAAGACGCCGCTCGCCGCCATCATGGGTGCCGCCGGCACGCTGAGGGAATTCGCGCCGGCACTTCCCGAACAGGACCGGGCGGAGCTCTTGACGACCGTGCTCGACGAATCCGAGCGCCTGAACCGCTTCATCGCCAATCTGCTCGACATGACCAAAATCGAGTCCGGCGCGATGGAGCCGAACTACGCTTTCCACTATGTCGGCGACGTCGTCGGCTCCGCGCTGCAGAGAGCCAGGAAAATCATCAGCGAGCACAAGACCGAGATCGACATCCCCCGGGATCTGCCGATGTTGAAGGTCGACCCGGTCCTGTTCGAGCAGGCGCTGTTCAATCTTCTCGACAATGCCGCGAAATACGCGCCGCCCGGCTCGACAATCCGGGTGCAGGGCTGGACCGACAATGGGTCCGTCATCCTGCAGATCATGGATGAGGGGCCGGGGATTCCCCCCGGCGATCTGGAACGGATTTTCGACACGTTCTATCGGGTGCGCAAGCGCGATCAGGTCCGCGCCGGCACCGGGCTTGGGCTGTCGATCTGCCGTGGCTTCATCGAGGCGATGGGTGGCACGATCTCGGCGGCAAACCGAACCGACCATTCGGGCGCGGTTTTCACCATCAAGATGCCGAAGCCGGCGAATCCGCCCGACCTCGACGCCTCGACGGACGACGACGATGTGAGTGACTTGGCATGACAAACTCGAACGTCAGGATACTGGTTGTCGATGACGAGCCGCCGATCCGCAAGCTGCTGCGCGTCGGTCTCGGCAGCCAGGGCTACGCGATCAGCGAGGCGCCGAACGCCAGGGTGGCGATCGAGCTGATGGAGGCGGAGAAGCCGGACCTCGTCCTGCTCGACCTCGGCCTGCCCGGCATGAGCGGCCATGAACTGTTGCGCAAATGGCGTGACGACGGTCTCGACATTCCGGTGGTCATCCTTTCCAGCCGCACCGACGAGGCCGGCATCGTCCAGGCTCTGGAACTTGGTGCCGATGACTATGTCACCAAGCCGTTCGGCATGAACGAGCTGGTGGCACGCATCCGCGTGGCGCTGCGCCACAAGTTCCAGCAGCAGGGCGAGAAGCCGGTGTTCCACACCGGCGACCTGTCCGTCGATCTGGTCAAACGCATCGTCAAGGTCGAAGGCAAGGACGTAAAACTGTCGCCGAAGGAATACGACATCCTGCGCATCCTGGTGCAGCACGCCGGCAAGGTGCTGACCCATCATTTCCTTTTGAAGCAGGTCTGGGGCGATTCGACCGACGTGCAGTATCTCAGGGTCTATGTCCGGCAGCTCAGGCAGAAGATCGAGAAGACCCCGGACCAGCCGCGCTACATCACCACCGAGACGGGTGTCGGCTATCGCCTGCGCGAGGTCGAGTAGAGCGAGGGCCGTTCGACTTGACGCTCTAACCAACAGCCTCCTGCAGACGGTTAGCCGTCGACGATGCCCACAAGGCAGCCAGACAGCCGACAACGCCGAGCGGCACGAAGGCGAGGAACAGCCAGGACGCGACATTCGCCGCCGCGTCATGGTTCAATCCTTCCGAAAAGCCGCTGGCATTGGCAACGATGCCGGCAAGAGCGGCACCCACGGCATAACCAATGCGCTGCATAGTCGGCACCGCCGCCGAGGCGATGGTCTGCTCGCCTTCCGGGGCGGAGGCGACGATGACGCGCGTCAAAAACGGCCAGGCGATGCCGAAGCCGCCGCCTTGCAACAGGGCGCAGATCAGGATCAGCGGAATGGAGCCCAGCGGTATCGTGTAGGCAAAGCCGGCGATGCCTGCCGCGATCATCACCGCGCCGCCAATGATGATTAGCCGCTCGCGTTGCGGTGGCGCATTGGCGACCAGGATCGACAGGATCGACCAGGCGATCGATTCGGCAGCGATGATGTAGCCGGTGGTGAGCAGCGGGATGTCGTGCAGGCTGGTCAGCAGCAGGGGTCCATAGACGCCGAAGGAACAGGTCGCCACCGAAAAGGCGGCGACCATGGTCATGCCGGCGCCGACCGGCGTGCGCCACGAGAACAGCCGTGCCGGAAAAAGCCGGGAGCGCGGCTTCAGCGCGTCGATGTAGAAGAACAGCACCAGGCCGATAAGGCCGAGGACCATCAGCAGCGAGGAACGCAGCAAGGCGATGTCGACGCCGGCCGAGGCGATCAGCACCACGGCGACGGCTAGGCAGCCCAGTGCCGTGAACGGGAAGGGCGGTGGCTTGCCCGCGCTGGTGACGGGTTGCGTCGCCTCCGGTGTGTTGAGCACGATGAAGCTTGCCAGCGCCATGGCGGTGCCGCCGAAGGTGAAGATGCCGAAGGCCCAGCGCCACGAAAAAAGCTCGGTCATGATCGCGCCGAGCATCGGGCCGCTGAAGGCGGCAACGCCCCAGATCGCCGACATGATGCCGAAAAGCTGCGGCCAGATGGCGCGCGAGAACAGCCGCTCGACCGAGACGAAGGCCAGCGACACCAGGGCGCCGCCGCCAAGCCCCTCGATCAGGCGGCCGGCAAGGAACAATTGCATGGAAGGCGAGGCGGCGCAGATCAGCGCCCCGGCGGCATAGAGGAGGGCCGCAACCACCATGTTGGTGCGCAGCGGGACATAACTCACCAGCCGTCCGGCCGCCGCGCCGGCAACGATGGCGCCGAGTTCATAGATCGCCAGCGACCAGCCGACGAGCTGCACCCCGGCCAGTTCGCCGACCATGGCCGGCATCACCGTCGCCACCATCGTCTCGTTGGTGGCGTGCAGCAGGATGCCGAGGCTGATGAAGCAGAAACGCGCCAGGTCGCCGCTCGCCCACAAAGCTCGCCAGTCGACCCTGTTTGTGCTGATTTCGGTCATTTCCACCCCTTGCCTTCCATATCTCGATGCCAGCGCATGGCGCCAGAAGCCAGTGTGGGTTTCCGGCAGGACCATGCGCAGGCAGGAGCGTGCATTGCGCCACATCGATGGCGCTGCTGCAGCCGGGGCAGGCTTGTAAAACCTCAACCGGGGTTGAGCTCAAGCGAATTTTTTCGGGATATTACGGCAGGTGCCCGAGCGATCAATTCTCGGTGCTGCGCAACTGGAACTGGCTGACGCCGATCGCGAGGTTGATGCCGGTCTGCGTCTGCAGGCTGAGCGGTTGCAACGTGAAGGCCTGCGAGGAGCCGCCGACCAGCAGATTGGCACCGGCGCCGACAGTGGCGGTCACCTCCGCGCTGGCGCCGAGATAGTCTCCGGCCAGCGCACCCGGCGCGTAGATGTTCTTCAGTGGCGACAGCACGATCCATTGCATCACCGTCTGCTTGGTGGTGCCGATGTCGAGGCCGTATTTGTTGACGGCGCCAAAATAGGCTTCCGGCGCGAAGCTCTTGTCGGCGGGGTTGAAGGTGCAGCTCAGATCCTTGCTCGAGCCGAAGATGAAGCCGGTGCCGCCGCCGATGGCGCAATCCAGCACGCCGAGTTCGACGCCCCTGTCCTGCGCATGCGCCGTCCCGGCAAGCGCGGTGGCGAGGATGGCAGCAGCGATGGCTGTCTTGAGCATGGCGGTCCCCCCGAACGGCTCATCATTTCACGGAAACGCAGAACCGCTCTGTCTCTTTTGTTTGATGCAAAATCATACGGCGCGGAACACCCTATCCGGTTCCGCGCCGCAGGTAGAGAGACCTTGGAGCGACGTACGTCGATTCGGACGTACAAAGCTCGCTGTCACGTTGAAACGGAGCCTTCAGCCCGGAGCTGAAAGGCTCCTGCACTCACTTGAACGAGTGAATAAGCTCGAGCGAGGTCACGGCGACCGCGAGGTTGACGCCGGTCTGTGCCTGCACGCTGAGCGGCTCCAGCATGAAGGCGCTGCCGAAGCCACCGACCAGCAGATTGGCGCCGCCGCCGGTCACCACGCTGGCCTCTGCGTTGACGCCGTAATAGCCGCCGGCGAGATCGCCAGCCTCACGGTCGCGCGTCGCCGCCAGCACGGCCCAGACCAGCTGGCCCTGATGCGTCTGGCCGAGATCGACGCCGATCTTGGAGATGACGCCAGTATAGTGCTCAGAAGGCCCGTGATGATAGGGACGGAAGGTGCAGTCGACGCCCTTGTTGGAGGCGACGATGTAAGCGGTGCCGCCGTCGATGGTGCAGTCGAGCGTGCCGAGCTGCAGCTTGCCGGCGCTGGCAGGGGCGACGGCGAACACCGTCGTTGCGAGGGCAGCGGCGCAGGCGAGTTTCTTGATCATGGGAGGTCCTTTCGCAAATTGCCTGGGGTAACGGCTTGGGTGGCCAGACCGTTCCCCCGAAAACTTGGCGCGAACAAGGCACGGGTCAGAACCTTGCTGCAGGGGTTAACGCACGGTTGCTGGATTGACGGGTTTGAGGCGCCGTGCGCCCTTTTGGGCGCACAACGGGCAGCGCTTTGAGTCGCGCCTAATGCACGTCACTCAAAAGTGGCCCCGGTTTTGAGGCTATGACATGCATAGAACCATAGACTCAAAGCGCGTCGCATGAATCCGCTTCGACGCGGCGCTTTAAGTCGCACCGCTGACGCGGGCGAGGCCATCCTTGGCCGGCTGGTAGGTCGGATCAAGATGCACGGCTTCGCGGTAGGATTTCCCGGCCTTGACCTTGTCGCCGCGCCGCTCGTAGATCAGCGCCTGATTGGCCCAGGCCTCGGCGTTCTTGCCGTCGAGCTTGATCGCCATGTTGAAGTCGGCGAAGGCGTTGTCTTCGTCGTTGGTAGCCAGATAGGAAAGGCCGCGGCCGTTGTAGGGCTCGGCGGCGTCCGGCGCCAGCGAGATGGCGGTCGAGAAATCCTCGATGGCGAACTTGTGCTGGCCCTGGCTCTGATAGATCAGGCCGCGATTGTGGTAAGCGCGAGCATCGGTCGTGTCGAGCTGGATTGCCTTCTGGAAGTCGTTGAAGGCGTCCTGGGTGCGACCCGCCTTGCGGTAGAGATTGCCGCGGCCGATATAGGCGGCGTCATAATTGGTATTGATCTGGATCGAACGGTTGTAGTCGTCGAGCGCGGCCTTCTGATTGCCGAGGAAGCGCTGGATGAGCGCGCGGTTCGAATAGGCCTGGAAGAAATTCGGGTTGAGCTCGATGGCGGTGTTGAAATCCTTGAGCGCCGCCTGGTACTGGCCGCCCCGGCCATAAGCGGAGCCGCGCACATTGTAGCCTTCGGGATCCTGGGGATTGCGCTGGATCACTGCCGACAGCGAGGAAATGTTCTCGGTCGACCCCTGCGCCTTGTCGATGTTGTTGAATTCGCCTGTAGGGCCGGCCGTCTGGCAGCCGGCAAGCGCCAGCCCGGAAAGCAGGGCGGCCGTCAGGGCGAAACCGCGCAATGGGGTTCTGCGCTCCACGCTGATTGCGTTCATGTCTGCCCTGTCCTCACTTCAGCCGCGTCACTCAGGTCCGGGTCCCCCCTCCGGGCCGGGTCAAAAATTGTCGCAAATTGTTAGAGCGCCCTTTGTGCATCCGGGTGGGCGCACGCTGCTCTAAACAAAAAGGTGGCGGCGATTCCGCATCGCGCCACCTCTAGTATCCTTCGAAAAGGACGAAAAATTGGCGTTAGAACCGCGGCGGACGCGGAGCACCACCTGCACCGCCGGCGGCGCCAGCAGCAACCGGACGCGGCGTCATCGGCAGCAGGCCTTCGCGCTGGGCACGCTTGCGGGCCAGCTTGCGGGCGCGGCGGACGGCTTCGGCCTTTTCACGGGCGCGCTTCTCGGAAGGCTTCTCGTAATGTCCGCGCATCTTCATTTCGCGGAAAATGCCTTCGCGCTGCATCTTCTTCTTGAGAGCGCGAAGCGCCTGATCAACGTTATTGTCGCGGACGAGTACCTGCACGGGCAATCCTGTCTTTCGGGTTTGATATCAACAGGCAAGCGGCCATAGCCACAAGCCTCCGCGGCGATTTACACCACGAATTGTGGCGGCTGATAGCAGAATCAGGCCGCGCTGTCCACAGCCGAAATGAAGATCAGCGGCCAAACCGCAGCCGGTTTGCCGCAAGGCAAGGAGCCGACTACGCTGTGGCGAGGTGCAGCCGCTCGAAATCCTCGAAGAACTCGCCGTAGTCGCAGGTGATCTCCTCGCCGGCCGCTATGTCGCGCGTCGCGGTCGCGCCGCCATACTGCGAAAAATCCGTATTTGGCCGTTCTGCGTGATTCATGAAGCGCCCATTGTCGACTTCATAGACCATGAAGCCTGGCCGGTCCGGGCTTGGATAGGCGTAGCGGTCGAGCAATTCCCTGAGATGCGGCGATGCTGCCTTGTACTTCTCCATCGGGATCAACCGGTCGAAATCCGGATCCAGCCGCCAGATCGAGGCGCCCTTCCTGATCGGCTCGGCGGCGAACACGCCAACGCCCTCGATTGCGCTCGCAGCCACATAGGTTCTGATCAGCATCATGGTTCCAGGACCCGTTTTGGCGTTTCGACACGAAACGGCATCGCCAAATCGCGGCGAAAAAGCAAGACCGGACGCCCATGTTGCGGCCATGAACATGCGTCCTGGCCGCGAAAACCCATCACGTCCGGTTGATCGACACGCCGCCATCGGCAAGCAATGCCGCTCCGGTGGTGAAACTCGAGGCGTCGGAGGCGAGGTAGAGCGCCGAGCGGGCGATCTCCTCCGGACCCGCGACACGCTTCAAGGCGTGCAGGTTTTCCACGAAAGCCCGCGATTCAGGGGTCTTGAAGGTCGCCGCCGGCGTGTCGGTGCCGCCGGGCAGCAGCGCGTTGACCCGCACGCCTTTCGGGCCATATTCGGCCGCAAGCACCTGCGTCAGCCCGATCAGCCCGGCCTTGCTCGCGGCATAGCTGGTCATGCCGGGCATGCCGACGGTGTGACCGACGAAGGTGGAGGTGAAGATCAGCGATCCGCCGCCCCGCTCGATCATGGCCGGCACCTGGTATTTCGCGCCGAGAAACGCGCTGGTCAGGTTGGTGTCCAGCGTCTCTCGCCATCCCTCCAGCGACAGGTCCGAAATCGGCCCCATCTGGCCGACGGCGCCGGCATTGTTGAAGGCGATGTCGAGGCCGCCGAATTCTTCGACCGCCAGATCGACAAGGGCTTTTGCATAGGCTTCGTCGCGGACATCGCCGGCAAGGGCGACGGCCGTTCCGTCGGCATCCTCGATTTCGGCGACAAGCGCATCAAGCTCGGCCTGGCGGCGGGCCGCGACGACGACCTTGGCGCCTTGCTCTGCAAAAAGTTTCGCGGTGGCGCGGCCGATGCCGGAACTGGCGCCGGTGACGATGGCGATCTTGTTGGCGAGTGCGAGCATGGATGTCGTCCTTCTGTCGGTCCTGTCTGGCCGACTGGTGCCGGCAACGAGGCCCCTTGATCGCAGGCCATGCCTTCCGCCGACACCCGATACCTGCGCAGTTGGATCTTGCCGCCGGTCGAGGCGAGCCAGCTCGCCACTCGCGAAACAGCGAGGCGGTTGGGCGAATTATTGCCGCAACAGCCATCCCAGGCGGTCGAGCGAAAATGCGTAGCTGATGACGATCAGCAGAGCGACGATGATGCCCGTGGTCGTGTAGCCGGCCACGTAGAATCCGGCGGCCCACCAAACAGGATCGCCAATTCCAGCACCAGCCGCACCGCGCCCTGAACTGGCACGGGGGCACGGCCCGACCGGCTTGGATCGTTGAGCACGGCAAAGGTTCCCCACAAGACGGCCGCAATGAGCGGCAGGGCCGGAGCCAGGATCCAACGCCACCATCCGTCGGAGAGACCCCATCCCGCCAGACCGAGGCCAAGCAAGGCGGCAAGCTCCAGCAGGAACCGCAATGTCAAATTCCACCAGGCTTTGCCCATGGTCGGCTCCTTGAATCCCGCGACGGGCAATGTGACCGAAGGCGGCCATGGCGGCCAGATCGCATGCGTCTTTTTCGGCGCGGCGCAAAACGGCAAGCGCCGTCGCAAACAGCGCAAGGGTGGAAGCTGCGTTTCGCTAGTGATACACCTCGCGCGCCGGGGCCGAGTGAACGCCCTGCCGCCATTTGCGAGGCTGGAACGTTGAAGAAATATTCGGTATTCGCCATCGCCCGCGAGGCAATGCGCGGCCATAAGGGCTGGGAGGAGCAATGGTCCTCGCCTGCGCCGAAGAAGGAGTACGACGTCATCATCGTCGGCGCCGGCGGCCATGGTCTGGCCACCGCCTATTATCTCGCCACGGTGCACGGCATCACCAATGTCGCGGTGCTGGAAAAGGGCTGGCTCGGCGGTGGCAACACCGGCCGCAACACCACCATCATCCGCTCCAACTATCTCTATGACGAGAGCGCCGGCATCTACGACCATGCGCTGAAGCTGTGGGACGGGCTGAGCCAGGAACTCAACTACAACGTCATGTATTCGGCGCGCGGCGTCATGATGCTGGCCCACAATGTGCACGACATCCAGGTGCTGAAGCGCCATGTCCACGCCAACCGGCTGAACGGCATCGACAATGAATGGCTGACGCCGGAGCAGGCGAAGGAGTTCTGCCCGCCGCTCAACATCTCCAGGGATGCGCGCTATCCGGTGGTCGGCGCTGCCTTGCAGCGCCGCGGCGGCACGGCGCGCCACGATGCCGTCGCCTGGGGCTATGCGCGCGGCGCTTCGGCGCGCGGCGTCCACATCATCCAGAACTGCGAGGTCACGGGCGTCAAGCGGGCGCCGAACGGCGCGGTCATGGGCGTCGACACGACGCGCGGCTTCATCGGCGCCAAGAAGGTCGGTGTCGTTGCCGCCGGCCATTCCTCGGTCATCATGAACATGGCCGGCGTGCGCATGCCGCTGGAAAGCTATCCGTTGCAGGCGCTGGTGTCGGAGCCGGTCAAGCCGGTGGTGCCGTGCGTGGTGATGTCGAACACGGTGCACGCCTACATCTCGCAGTCCGACAAGGGCGAACTGGTGATCGGCGCCGGCACCGACCAGTATGTCTCCTATTCGCAGACCGGCGGCCTGCACATCCTGCAGCACACGCTCGACGCCATCTGCGAGATGTTCCCGATCTTCACGCGCATGAAGATGCTGCGCTCGTGGGGCGGCATCGTCGACGTCACGCCGGATCGCTCGCCGATCCTGGCCAAGACGCCGGTGCCCGGCCTCTATGTCAATTGCGGCTGGGGCACGGGCGGCTTCAAGGCGACGCCG
This sequence comes from Mesorhizobium bavaricum, assembly GCF_056781655.1. Classification (NCBI taxonomy): domain Bacteria; kingdom Pseudomonadati; phylum Pseudomonadota; class Alphaproteobacteria; order Hyphomicrobiales; family Phyllobacteriaceae; genus Mesorhizobium; species Mesorhizobium bavaricum. The sequence goes on from NZ_CM165566.1 coordinate 2,212,574, forward strand.
GGCTCGGGCCATGTCTTTGCCCACACCATCGCCAGGGACGATCCGCATCCGATCAACGCGCCCTTCACCATCGAACGCTTCCGCACCGGCCGGCTCATCGACGAGGCGGCAGCGGCGGCGGTGGCGCACTGATGATGGCGCAGATGGCTGTCGCCATGCCGCTGATGCTGGCGGGGGAACAGGGCATGTTCCATTTTCCCTCGGCGGACGAAGTGCGCACGCAGCCGATCAGCCGCGCCGGGAACGAGGCCGGATGGCCGTTTTCCGTCGACGACGGCACGCTGGCCTGCGTGTGGAGCGGCGGCCAGAAGGTGGTCATGTTCCTCGAGAACAGGCCTTCCGATCTTGACGAGGACGACATTTTCGAGCCGCGCCGCGTCATCGTCACGACCGATCCGATGCAACTCACGATCGGCAACATGGCGTATCGCGACCTGTTTCGTCCGGCTGCAAGCGTGGAGGAGCGCATCAGGCTCGTCGCGCCTTTTGCAACCATGGGCCAAAAGCTTTGCGACCAACCCGCCGGCGCTCACGTCGGCCACGGCGAATTGTAGGAACGAACCAGATGCTTCTCATCCGCTGCCCCTATTGCGAGGAAGAGCGCCCGGAGCTCGAGTTCCGCAATGCCGGCGAGGCGCATATCGCACGCTCGGCCAACATCGCTGGCGAGACCGACGACGATTTCGAAAAGTTCTTCTTCATCCGCTCGAATCCCAAAGGGATCATCCATGAGCGCTGGCGGCACATGCATGGCTGCGCCCGCTTCTTCAATGCGGTGCGCGACACCGTCACCGACAAGTTCGTCATGACCTACAAGGCCGGCGAACCGAAGCCGTCTAAGCTGCCTGGAGTTGCCAAATGAGCGGCGCGTTCCGCATTCCCGGCGCCGGTCGCCTCAAACAGGCGAAAACCGCGCGGTTCAGCTTCGATGGCCAGTCCTACGCCGGCATCGAGGGCGATACGCTGGCCTCGGCACTGCTTGCCAATGGCGTTCATCTCGTCGGCCGCTCGTTCAAGTATCACCGTCCGCGCGGCATTCTGTCGGCGGGCGCGGAAGAGCCGAACGCGCTGGTTGAGATCAGGCGCGACGCGGCGCGCAAGACGCCGAATGTGCGGGCCACCGTGCAGGAGCTCTATGACGGGCTTGCCGCGCAGTCGCAGAACCGCTGGCCGTCGCTGTCGTTTGACGTCGGCGCGGTCAACGACATCGCTTCGCCGATGTTTTCGGCCGGCTTCTACTACAAGACCTTCATGTGGCCGAAGGCGGCGTGGAAGAGCCTCTACGAGCCGAAGATCCGCGCTGCGGCCGGGCTTGGCGTTTCCCCCGATCAGCCGGATCCCGACCATTATTCGTCGCGCTATGCGCATTGCGACGTGCTGGTGCTGGGCGGCGGTGCGGCCGGCATTGCGGCCGCACTTGCCGCGGCCGAGAGCGGGGTGCGCGTCATCCTCGCCGATGAACAGGCCGAATTCGGCGGCAGCCTACGTTTCGAGACCGGAGCTGGGATCGATGGCCAGGACGGCTTTGCCTGGGCACAGGCGGCGATTGCCAGGCTGCAAGGCATGGACAATGTCCGCGTGCTCTCGCGCACGACGGCCTTCGGCTATTACGCACAGAATTTCGTCGGCCTGGTCGAACGTGTCAGCGATCATCTCGCAACCCCCGGCCACGATCTGGCGCGTGAGCGGCTGTGGCAGGTTCGCGCCAAGCGCGTGGTGCTGGCCTCCGGCGCCATCGAGCGCCACATGGTGTTCGCCGACAATGACCGGCCGGGCATCATGCTCGCAGGCGCTGCGCGGACCTATCTCAACCACTATGGCGTTGCGGTCGGCAAAAATGTCGGCGTCTACACCGCCAATGATTCCGCCTATGCGGCGGCGATCGACCTGAAGAAGGCCGGCGTCGACGTGGCGGCGATCGTCGACCTGCGCGACCATCCGACAGGGCCGGTGATCGATGAGGCGAGGGCGCTCGGCATCGAGGTCAATTTCGGCCGCGCGGTGATCCGCGCCGGGGGCAAGCTCAGGGTGTCGTCGATGACCGTGCAGCCGAAGAATGGCGGCGGCGAACGCACCATCCCGGTCGATGCGATCCTGATGTCGGCCGGCTGGACGCCGTCCGTGCATCTGTTCTCGCAGTCGCGCGGCAAGGTCGCCTTCAACGACGAGACCAAGCGCTTCGTGCCGGGCACCTATGCGCAGGATTGCGTCTCGGTCGGCGCCTGCAACGGCACCGACGGACTGTCGGCGACGATCGACGAAGCCTATGCGGCGGGCGCCAAGGCGGCCAAGGATGCCGGCGCGAAAACCGCCAAGGGCAACAAGCCGAAGGTCGACGCCTCGGAGAGCTGGTCGCGCGGCATGCTGGGCGCTGCCCCCGGCGCCGGGCCGGACACGACGGTCAAGGCCTTCGTCGATTTCCAGAACGATGTCACTGCCAAGGATATCCGCCAGGCGGTGCATGAAGGCATGCGCTCGATCGAACACGTCAAGCGCTTCACCACCAACGGCATGGCGACCGACCAGGGCAAGACCTCCAACATGCACGGCCTGGCGATTGCCGCCGAGACGCTTGGAAAGCCGATCCCGGAGGTCGGCCTGACCACGTTCCGGGCGCCCTATACGCCGGTGACCTTCGGCGCGATCGTCAGTCATGCGCGCGGTCCGCTGTTCGACCCGACTCGCAAGACGGCGATCCATCCGTGGGCCGAAGCCCAGGGTGCCGTGTTCGAGGATGTCGGGCAGTGGAAGCGCGCCTGGTATTTCCCCAAGGCCGGCGAAGACATGCACGCCGCGGTCGACCGCGAATGCGTCGCGGTGCGCAAGACGGCCGGCCTGTTCGATGCCTCGACGCTGGGCAAGATCGAAGTGGTCGGGCCGGATGCGGCCAAGTTCATGGAGCTGCTCTACACCAACCCGTGGGAGAAGCTGGAGCCGGGCCGCTGCCGCTATGGCATCATGCTGCGCGAGGATGGTTTCATCTATGATGACGGCGTCGTGGGCCGGCTGGCGCCCGACCGCTTCCATGTGACGACGACGACAGGCGGCGCGCCGCGCGTCATGAACCACATGGAGGATTATCTCCAGACCGAGTTCCCGCATCTCAATGTCTGGCTGACCTCAATCACCGAGCAGTGGGCGGTCATCGCCGTGCAGGGACCGAAGTCGCGCGACATCATCGCGCCCCTGGTCGAAGGCATCGACATGTCCGACGAGGCGCTGCCGCATATGTCTGTGCGCGAAGGCAAGATCTGCGGCGTGCCGACCCGACTGTTCCGCATGTCGTTCACCGGCGAACGTGGCTTCGAGGTCAACGTGCCGGCCGACTACGGCCAGGCCGTCTGGGAAGCGCTTTGGGCCGAGGGCCAGAAGCACGGTGCCGCCGCCTACGGCACCGAGGCGATGCATGTGCTGCGCGCCGAAAAGGGCTACATCATCGTCGGCCAGGACACCGACGGCACGGTGACGCCGAACGACGCCGGTCTCGACTGGGCGGTCGGCAAGAAGAAGGCCGACTTCGTCGGCATTCGCGGCATGGCGCGGCCGGATCTGGTCGCCAAGGGCCGCAAGCAGCTGGTCGGTCTCAAGACCAAGGACCCGAAGGTGGTTCTGGAAGAGGGCGCACAGATCGTCGAGGACCCCAAGCAGGCGATCCCGATGAAGATGATCGGCCACGTCACTTCCAGCTACTGGTCGGAAAATTGCGGCCGGTCGATCGCGCTGGCGCTGGTTGCCGGCGGTCGCGACCGGATGGGCGACACCCTCTATGTGCCGATGCCGAACGGGGTGATCGAAGTGGAGGTTACCGGCATGGTGTTCTTCGACGAGACGGGAGGGCGCCTCAATGGCTAAGGCTGCTGCGAAGAAAACTGCTGTTGCCGCGCCATCGGTCGAGCGCCGCCCGGCGCTGGCCGGGCGCACCACCATCGCCACCGGCGTCAAGGTCGAGGTTCTGCCGCCTGCCGATCGCATCTCGCTGCGCGCGCCGGAGGCTTCGGTGGCAGCACTGTCGAAGGCGCTCGGCGTGACCTTGCCGACAAAGCCGAAGACCTCGGCCACGAAGGCAGGCCGCACCGCATTGTGGCTCGGCCCCGACGAATGGCTGGTCATCGATGAAGCCGGCAGCGATCCGCTCGCCGATTGCACCAAGGTTACTTTGCTGCATTCGGCGGTCGGCATTTCGCATCGCAACATCGCGATTGCCGTTACGGGTGCTGGGGCGGCGGCGACGATCAATTCGGGCTGCCCGCAGGATCTGTCGCTCGAAGTCTTCCCGGTCGGGGCGGCTTCGCGCACCATCCTGGGCAAGGCCGAGATCGTGCTGCTGCGCAACGGCCCTGACGCCTTCCGGGTCGAGTGCTGGCGTTCCTTCTCGGACTATGTCTTTACTTTCCTGTCCGAGGGATCGCGGGACGCAGCGGTCTGAACTTGGAACGATTTGCAGGGCGCGCTCGTTCTGCATTCGCACGCCGAGGGAGAATGCCGATGCCGTCGAATTCCGCGCCGAAGTCGCCGGTCAAAAAGAGCGCTGCCGTTCGCTCGCTCGAACACGAGCAACACGAAGAGTCGAGCGCCGAAGAGGAACTCGAGGAAGGCCTCGAGGATACCTTTCCGGCCAGCGATCCGGTGTCGATAACCGGAACGTCCATCTCCGGCGGTCCCGCGAAGCCGGGCAAGGCCAAGACCGTGCAAGGGCGCAAGAAGCGCACGACGTAGTTTCCATCGGACCAGGCCGGATCGGATCTTCTCAATCTCATGGGGCATGCTATTTAAAGCGCTTTGGGAGAGAAAAATGCCGACAAAAGCCATCGTTTGGGGCGAGAACGTCCACGAGCAGACCAATGCCGCCGTTCGCGGCCTTTACCCCAAGGGCATGCATGGCACCATTGCCGCTGCGCTCAACCAGGACAAGGCTATCGAGGCGACCACCGCCACCTTGCAAGAGCGCGATCATGGCTTGAGCGAGAAGCGTCTGGCCGCCACCGACGTGCTGCTGTGGTGGGGCCATGCGGCGCATGGCGAGGTCAAGGACGAGATCGTCGAGCGGGTGCAGAAGCGGGTGTGGGAAGGCATGGGGCTGATCGTGCTCCATTCCGGCCACTACTCGAAGATTTTCAAGCGGCTGATGGGCACGCCCTGTTCGTTGAAATGGCGTGAGGCGGGCGAGCGCGAGCGTGTCTGGGCGATCAACCGCAGCCACCCGATCGCTCAAGGCATCGGCGAGTGCCTGGAGATCGGCGAGACGGAAATGTATGGCGAGCCGTTCGCCGTGCCGGAACCGCTCGAGACGGTGTTCGTCTCCTGGTACGAGGGCGGCGAGGTGTTCCGGTCGGGGCTGACCTATCAGCGCGGCGCCGGCAGGATCTTCTACTTTTCGCCCGGCCACGAGACCTATCCGATCTACCACAATGAGGGCGTGCAGCAGGTGCTGCGCAACGCCGTGCACTGGGCGCACAACCCGGCGCCGGCCTGGTCCGGCATCACCAATGCGCCGAACGTGCCGACGGATGCCGCCAAAGAGAAGATCGTCCAGAAAGGGCTGCGCCTGCATGCCGATGGCGACAAGGGTTTGAGCTAATGGGGCCTGGTTCAATGGGGGCCTGAGATCAGTTGGACCACCTGTCACGCCAAGCGGTTTGACCCATCAGGCGGTTCATGGTGGTCAGGTATTCGTCTTCCGAAGTCGACCAGCGCAGCCTTGCCATTTCCTCCGTATCAGGGCCGGCGAGGTAACGCAGCCTGTGCGACGGATCGGTCGCCGCCGCATAGATCGTCGCGACGACCTGATCTTCGTCGGCATCAGGGAATGGATAATTCATCATCGACTGCATCATGTGATCGAAGTACGGCCTGTACGATCCCGGAACGGAAACGGCCTGTGACGCCGCCATGGTGTTGGAGGTGAAGTTGGTGGTGCGCATGGCGCCGGGCTCCACAAGCTTGACGAGGATATTTTGCGATTCGAGCTCGTAGGACAGCGATTCCGCGAGGCCTTCGACGGCATGCTTGGTCGCGGTGTACAGCGCCAGAAGCGGTACGGCGGCCAGCCCGACGCCGGAGCTGATGTTGACGATCGTTCCGCCACCGTGATTGCGCAAATGCGGAATGATCGCCTGCACGACATTCATGATGCCGAAGACATTGGTTTCGAAAATTCCGCGGATCGTCTCCTTAGCGGTGGCTTCGAAGATCGAGACCACACTGATGCCGGCATTGTTGACGACGGTGTCTATGCGGCCGAAGCGCTCGACGCCGGCGGCAATCGCGGTCTCGATGCTTGCGGGGTCGGTGACGTCGAGAGGCAGGACAAGCATTTGATCGGCATAGTCGGAGGCGAGGCTTGGATCCGGCTTTCGCATCGTCGCGACGACATTCCAGCCCTCGGCGGCGAAATGCCTTGCCGTGGTCTTGCCGAGCCCGGACGAACAGCCGGTGATGAGGACGGTCTTGGTCATTCACATAACTCCTTGAGGGTCAGGTGACTGATCTAGGCAAAACGATTGGTCTGATCTATAATGAAAACTACCAAATTGATTACGGATCGTCTCATTTGGACCCTTTGACCGACATCATCACCCTGTTGCGCCCGAGGACGCTCCTGCTCGGCAACCTTGCCGCGACCGGCGCGTGGGGCATCCGTTCGCCCCATCAGAGCGATCCCACCTTCTATCTGGTGACCGAGGGCGAATGCTGGTTTCAGCCCGATGACGGCGATGCGGTGCGGCTGTGCACGGGGGACTACCTTCTGGCCGCGCAGCCATCTTCGCCGTGCTTCGTCAGCAGCCCCGGCGCCAGGCTCGTCCTGTCCGACGCCGCATTCAAGGAACGTAATACAGTCAATAACGAACTCAGGGTCGGCGACGGCATCGAAGGTGGTCCGACGACGCGCATTCTCGGCGGTCTGATCATCTGCGATCCGGCAAATGCCGACCTGCTGTTCGGCCTGCTGCCACGCTTCACGCATATCCGGGCAGCGGAAGATGTCGGGGAAAGGCTCGGAAGCCTGATGCGGATCATCGTCGACGAAACGCGTGCCGCCAGGCCGGCAAGGGACATGGTGCTGTCGCGGCTGATCGAGGTGATGCTGATCGAAACGCTGCGTCGCGACGGAGCGCGGCGCGCGTCACAGCCCCGAGGCCTGCTTGGCGGCCTTGCCGACCCGCAATTGGCCAGGGCCTTGGCGCATATTCATTCCGATGTCGGCAGGGCGTGGACGATTGGCGAACTGGCAAAGAGTGCTGGCATGTCGCGGTCGCGATTTGCTCGGCGCTTCGTCGACATCGTCGGGGCGGCACCTGTGGAATATCTGCTGGCATGGCGCATGGCGCTTGCCAAGGACGCGCTTGTGCACAGCCAGAAGCCGCTCAGCCAGATCGCGGCCGATGTCGGCTATCAATCGGCCAGTGCCTTCAGCACTGCCTTCAGCGGCAAAGTCGGCTGTGCGCCAACCCAATATGCCGCTCGAAGTCGGGGGTAGACACCCATCCGTGCCCGGGGAAACCCCGGGCGCGTGTTATCCGGTCTCAGAATGTGCTGGGCACGATCCACGGATTGATGCTGATGCCGAGGCGCGGGCCTTTGCCTTCAGCGGTGTTTTCCGTGGAGCCCTTCTTTTCGACCGAGCCGGTCGAAGTGCAATCGAGCTTCACATGGGTCCTGGTGTCGACGCAGGTCGCGGCCGGGGCCTGCTTGACCGGCTGGGTGGCACTGGCGGCGAAGGCCGAGCCCGAAAGCGTCAGCACGGCGGCGATGGTGAGGAGCGTCTTTTTCATCGTCAGTCTCCGATTTCGACGGTTGAATTTTCTTCGTACATGTACGATACGGTGTACATATACGAGCGGAGATGCCGGCGTTCAAGTCAGAAAACGTACATGTACAATAAATTTTATTGAACTTTTATTGAACGCCGAAAATCGCGACGTTCTGGCACAGCCGAGCGCTCCAATCGGTCGTTGGTCGTGGTGATAAGAGCCCGTGAGTGTGTCGCTCAGCAGTTGACTGGCGTCTCGGTCAGAGGCGGCACATTCTGCGTACTCAGCGTGGCAAGCGTGAAATCGCACATCCGCTTCACGAAGGCCTGCGCGTCGCCGAAGGGATAGAACGGAAAGGTGATCAGCAGCGAGATCGTGCCGTGGCCGACCGCCCACAGCATGGTGGCGATGGCGCGCGGGTCGCCCTGCAACTTGCCGGCGGCGACGCAGGCCTCGACCCTGCTGATCAGCGCATTCATTGCCGGGTTGCTCGCTTCCATGTCCTCGTACCTCCTGCCTTCCGGCAGCTTGGTCTTCTCGGTCATGAACACGGTGCGGTATTCGTTGGGATTGCCGAGCCCGAAAGCGGCATATTCGGTCATGACCGCCTGCAATGCCTCGATCGGATCGTCGGAGGTATGCTCTTCTATGCGGCGGGCAAGCGTCTCGAACGCATCCTCGGCCAGCGCGAACAGGATGTCCTGCTTGTCGGCGAAGTACGAATAGACCGACATCGGCGCGTAGCCGACCCGCTTGGCCAATTTGCGGATGGTCAGGCCTTCATAGCCTTCTTCCTGGACGAGCTTGTGCGCGGCCTCGACCAGTTCGGAGCGCAGTTCGGCTTTCTGTTTCTCGCGGCGTTTCTGGACGCTCGGCGGCAAGATCTCGTGCCTTCGTTGGGTTGGTGCCTGGCTAAATTATATACGCTGTACGAAAACGAACAAGGGCGCGACAGGTTCCCAAACGGCATGCATCAGATCGCGCCGACGCCGCCGTCTATGGCCAGCGCATGGCCGGTCATGAAGGAATTGGCCGGGTCGGCGGCGAACAGGATGGCTGTGGTGATTTCGTCGACTTCGGCCACCCGCTTCATCGGCACGCCACGCGTCAGTTCGGCCAAAGCCTCTGTTTCCGGCGCGCCGGAGACGCGCACGAAGCCGTCGACCATGGCCGTCCTCGTGTGGGCTGGGCAGATGGCGTTGATGCGCAGGCCCTTGGTGGCGTATTCGACCGCCGCCGAGCGGGTCAGGCCGATTACGCCGTGCTTGGCGGCGGCATAGACCGAAAGTTTCGGCGCGCCCGACAGGCCGGCGGCCGAGGCGATGTTGACGATGGCGCCGCCCTTGCCGGTCGCCTTGAACTGCCGCTCCATCTGCGGGATCTGATGCTTCATGGCATAGAACACACCGAGCAGATCGACCTCCAGCACGCGGCGCGCCTCGTCCGAGGGGACTTGCGGCAAGCGCACGAAGCTCTGGACGATGCCGGCATTGTTGATGGCGACATCCAGGCGGCCGAATTTCTCGACCGCCAGCCGGACCAGGTCCTCGGACAGTTTTTCGTCGGCGATGTTGCCGGCGAGGATCGCCGTTTCGGCCTGCAGCGTGTCTGCGAGACCGGCCAGCGCCTTTTCATCGATGTCCGACAGAACCAGCCGCGCGCCCTCGGTGGCAAAGCCTTTCGCCGCACCCCGGCCAAGCCCACCGGCAGCACCGGTGATCAACACGGTTGCCCCCTCAAAGCGGCCCATCATGTCTCCTTGTCGATCAGTTTCACGGCAAGATGCGAAAGCAGTTTCACTGCCTCGCCATAGGTTTTGGCCTTTTCCGGATTGGAGGCGTTGCCGTCCAGCGCCCGCCTGAAGACGCCCTGGCAGATCGCCGCCAGCCGGAAGAAGGAGAAGGCCAGGAAGAAGCTCCAGTTGCCTATGCCGTCCAGTCCGCGCCGCCGGCAGTAGGCGGCGACATAATCCGCTTCCGAGGGCAGGCCGAGCGCGCGACGATCGACGCCACCCAGGCCGCGAAAGCCCGAGGCGTGCGGCAGGCGCCACTGCATGCACTGATAGGCGATGTCGGCAAAGGGGTGGCCGAGCGTCGAGAGTTCCCAGTCGAGCACCGCCAGCACTTGAGGCCGATCAGGCGCGAAGATCAGATTGTCCAGCCGGTAGTCGCCATGCACCAGCGAGACGCGGCCGTCATCGGCAGGCCCGTGCGTCTCCAGCCAGGCAATCAGCCGGTCCATGTCGGCAACGGTGCCGGTCTCCGAGGCACGGTACTGGCTGGTCCAGCGCGCCAGCTGGCGCTCGAAATAGTTGCCCGGTCGGCCGAAATCGCCGAGACCCGCGGCCGCGACATCGATATCGTGCAGGGCCACAAGCGTCGCATTCATGGCATCGTAGATGGCGGCGCGTTCTTCATTGTCGCGAGATTCCGGCAGCGCCGGATCCCAGAAGATGCGGCCGTCGAGGAAATCCATGACGTAGAACATGCGGCCGATCGGCGAAAACTCCATCGACAGATGCAGCATCCGCGGCACGGGCACGGCGCTGCCGGCAAGTGCCTTCATCACGGTGAATTCACGGTCGACCTGATGCGCCGATTTCAGCAATTGCCCGGGCGGCTTGGCGCGCAGCACGTAGCGGCCGCTTGCCGCCGTTAGCAGATATGTCGGGTTCGATTGCCCGGATTTGAATTTCTCGATGGAGAGGAGCCCGGAAAAGCCTGATATGTTCGCCTCGAGGTAAGGCGCAAGCGCTGCCTGGTCGAGAACGTTCGGATCGCTCATGCCGTCTCGGGCTGGCGTTCGATCAAGGTCAGCGTCAGCCAGCGCGCGGTCAGCGCCGGTTTCTTGGAGCCTTCGATCTCGATCGTCACGTCATGCGCGGTCTGCACCCAGCCCGACGGCCTGACCTTGACGTCGGCCAGCACGAAACGGGTGCGGATGCGCGCGCCGGTCTTCACCGGCGCCAGGAAGCGCAGCGAATCGAAGCCGTGGTTGACGCCCATCTTGCCGTTTTCCAGCGGCGGCATGGTCTCGAAGGTCATCGCCGACAACAGCGACAGCGACAGGAAGCCGTGTGCGATGGTGCCGCCGAACGGCGTCTCGCGCATGGCCCGCTCCGGGTCGCAGTGGATGAACTGGTGGTCGTCGGTGGCGTCGGCGAACTGGTCGATCATACGCTGCGTGACCACACGCCACGGCGACACGCCAACCTCCTTGCCGACACTGGCCAGAAGCAAATCGAGACTGATCGGTTCCACGCGGATGTCCTCCAGTTCACCCCCGGCTTCTCTGGCCGGAAAATGTCATTCCTTGAACAAGGTCAGTCCATGCTGCACCGACTGCCCGCCGTCGATCGGCAGGATGGCGCCGGTGACATAGCTGCCTGCACGGCTGCACAAATAGAGTGTTGCGCCGGCAATGTCATCCGGTGCGCCGATACGGCCGATCGGAACATGGCTGCCGACATGTCTGGCCTGTTCCTGCGTGCCGGTGGCAAATGCCGTCATGCGGCTCTGGAAGGGGCCGGGAGCGAAGGCGTTGACGGTGATGCGGCGGGCGGCGAACTCGAGCGCCAAGGTGCGCGTCAGATGATGGACCGCGGCCTTCGACGCCGTGTAGGAATAGGCGTCGTCGGCCAGCGGCTGCGTGCCCATCACCGAACCCAGATTGATCACCCGGGCCGGATCGGCATCGCTGGCGCCGGCATCGAGCAACGGCAGCAATTCGCGCGTCAGATGGAAGACCGCGGTGACATTGACGCCAAGCACCTTGGCCCATGCCGAATAGGGGAAGCTCTCCAGCGGCGCGCCCCAGGACACGCCTGCGTTGTTGATCAGGATGTTCAGGTGGTCGGTACGCGCCTTGACCTCGGCGACGAGTGCCGCAATGCCGGCTTCGCTGGAGACATCGCCAGCAAAGCCCTCGGCTCGGCCTGGTACACCAAGCCCGTTCAGTTCAGCTGCGACCTTGATGCAATCCTCGCCCTTGCGCGAGGCGATCATCACGCTGGCGCCCGCCTTCACCAGCGCGGTGGCCGCCATGCGGCCGATGCCGGTCGCCGCTCCCGTCACCAGCGCGGTCTTGCCGGTCACCGAAAACAGCTCGTCCAGATAGCTCATCACAACCCTCCGCGCCTTGCCTCGGCATCAGGGCAAAACAGTTCGCGTTGACAAGGCTATCCGAAGTACGGTCATCCTTGCCACGGGTAAAATGCCTGGCGTGCATGAAGGGTTAGCGACCGATGACGGAGATGAATCTCGGCATGACCGAGCGGCTGAAGCCGATCCATGCGCGCGTCGCCGCCATGGTGCGCGACGAGATCATGCCGCTCGACAGGGAATTCCTGGGCGAAGTGGGCAAGCAAGGCGACCGCTGGGTCTATAGCGCGCGCCAGAGCGAGATCCTCGAAGGGCTGAAGAGGACCGCATGGGAGCGCGGCCTGTGGAATTTCTGGCTGACCGGCTCGGAGCGCGGCTACGGCCTTTCCACCGTCGAATACGCCTATCTGGCCGAGGAGATGGGCAAGGCGCATCTCGGCGCCGAGACCTTCAACTGCTCGGCGCCCGACACCGGCAACATGGAGGTGCTGGAGCGCTACGGTTCGGCTGACCACAAGCAGGCGTGGCTCGAGCCGCTGCTCGACGGCAAGATCCGCTCGGCCTATCTGATGACCGAGCCGGATGTCGCCTCGTCCGACGCCACCAACATTGCGATGCGCTGTGAGCGCCAGGACGACGACTATGTGCTCAACGGCGAGAAATGGTGGGCGTCCGGCGCCGGCGATCCGCGCTGCGCCATCTACATCGTCATGGTCAGGACCGGTCGCGATGAAGAGCCGACACATCGGCGGCATTCGATGATCCTGGTGCCTTCCGACACAAAAGGCGTGACCAAGGTCCGGGCCATGCAGGTCTATGGCGAGGACGACGCCCCGCATGGCCACATGCATCTTCGCTTCGACAATGTGCGTGTGCCCGCAGCGAACCTGATCCTCGGCGAGGGCAGGGGTTTCGAGATCGCGCAAGGGCGGCTCGGCCCCGGCCGCATCCACCACTGCATGCGCGCCATCGGCCAGGCCGAAATGGCGCTGGAGATGCTGTGCCAGCGTTCCGTGCGCCGCGAGGCCTTCGGTCAGCCCCTGGCCAAGCTCGGCGCCAACTTCGACATCATCGCCGAATGCCGCATGGAGATCGAGATGGCCCGGCTGCTCTGCCTCAAGGCGGCGTGGATGATCGACCAGGGCGACCCGCGCGCCGCAGCCCCCTGGATCAGCCAGATCAAGGTGATCGCGCCGCGCGTCGCGCTCAAGGTCACCGACGAGGCGGTGCAGATGTTCGGCGCGCAAGGCATCAGCCAGGACACGCCGCTGGCGCGCTCATGGACGCATCTACGGACATTGCGCCTTGCCGACGGACCGGACGCCGTGCATCGCCGCCAGGTGGCGCGGACGGAGCTGAAGAAATACACGCAGGATAAGGTCTGAGCGCCGGCATTCGTCATCCGGCGACGCCGACCGGTCCAAGCAGGGAGTGTTCCGATGACCGTCCCCTCCAAAATGAAGGCGCTGCTGCTTGTCGGCGACGGCTACACCAGGACGCCGAGCGGCAGCGTGCTGGAGGCGATGGAGCCCTATCTCGAGGAGGGCAGCATCGCGGTGCCGACACCCGGGCCAACGCAGGTGCTGATCAAGGTCAGCCTGGCCTCGATCAATCCGTCCGATGTCATGTTCGTCAAAGGCCAGTACGGCCAGCCGCGCGCCAAAGGTCAGCCGGCCGGTTTCGAGGGGGTCGGCACCGTCGTCGCCAGTGGCGACGAGCCCTATCCCAAAAGCCTGACCGGCAAGCGTGTAGCTTTCGCCACCGGCGTCACCAACTGGGGCTCATGGGCCGAATATGCCGTCGCCGAGGCGGTGGTCTGCATCCCATTGCTCGACACTGTCCGCGACGAGGATGGTGCGGCGATGATCGTCAACCCGCTCACCGCGCTCGCCATGTTCGACATCGTCAAACAGGAAGGCGAAAAGGCGTTCGTCATGACCGCCGGCGCCAGCCAGCTGTGCAAACTGATCATCGGCCTGGCTAAGGAAGAGGGTTTCCGACCCATCGTCACCGTGCGCCGCGACGATCAGATCGCGCTGCTCAAAGCGCTTGGCGCGGCGCATGTCCTCAACGAAAAGGCGCCGGATTTCAAGGCGACGCTGCGCGAGGCGATGAGGGCCGAACAGCCGCGCATCTTCCTCGACGCGGTCACCGGGCCGCTGGCTTCCGCCACCTTCGACGCCATGCCGAAGCGCTCGCGCTGGATCATCTACGGGCGGCTCGATCCCGAAGCCACGATCATCCGTGAACCCGGCCAACTGATCTTCCAGCACAAGCATATCGAAGGTTTTTGGCTGAGCGAGTGGATGCGCCAGTTTCGCGACCGCCGCGGCCCGGCGATCATGGAAGCGCAGAAGCGTTTTTCCGATGGGCGCTGGTCGACCGATGTGACGGCGGTGGTGCCGCTCGCCGAGGCAATGGCGCGGGTGCCGACGGAACTGGCCAGGCCCAACGGCAAGGTGTTCATTCGGCCGTAGCATGAAGGTGCCAGACGTTCGAATGCGCAATCACAGGCTCTCGATGCCAAAAAAGATCCTGGTGTCCGACTGCCGCCAGCCCGTCGGGCGGACATCCGCGTCTTTCAGCCCCCTATGCCACGCCGCTTCGTCCGTGATATGCCGCCGCCATCGAATGCCGGGCGGTCCAGGCAAGGGCCGTTCCGGGTGGGTGTAGGATGACTAGATGACGATTTCCAAGCCGGTTTTCGACCGTTTGGGGTTTGGCCTGTGGATCGGAGCGTTCCTGGTCGTTCTTGCCTTGGTCCTGTGGTCGCCCGACACGCGTACTGTGTTGCTGGCCTATAGATTTGGCAGCGAGAACCTTCTGGCTGGACGGCCGCTCTACGACCTTCAGTCCGAGATGGGTTATCTCTACGCACCCGCCTTTGCCGCGCTCTATGTTCCGTTGCTGAAGCTTGGCCCGCATCTCGGCGGCCTGGTGTGGCATGTCCTCGGCTTCGCGGTGTTGACCTTCGCTGCAATGCGGCAGGTGCGCAAACTCGGCGGTCAGGAACTGACCTGGCTGCTTTCGTTCGGTCTCTTCCTCGCACTGCCCATTGCGCTCGGCGCGATCCGCAACGGCCAGTCGACCATCTTGCTGACCGGCGCCTGCTGGCTTCTCACTTTGTCGGCGCTGGAAGGGCGGCGTGCCGAAACTTTCTTCTGGGCTTCGCTTGCCATCATTGCCAAGCCGACCGCGATCATCATGCTGCTCCTGGCAGGAGCGCTGCGACCGCGGCTGATCCCGATGCTGGTGCTGGCGGTGCTGTTCGTGCTCGCTTTACCCTACGCTTTCGCGCCAGCCGGTTATCTGAACGACCAGTATCGTGATTTCGCCGGCATGCTGACCTCGATGGCGGTCGACAAGACAACCCACTTTGTTGCCGCCGATTTCACAGCGCCTTTTGCGACGGCAGGGATACCCATCGCGGAATCCGGCGCCACTGTGGTGCGCTTCGTGGTCGGCCTGTTGACGCTCTCGATCGTGCTCTGGTTCGACCGCAAGCTCGAGCGGGGGACGGCGGGGCTGGCGATCTTCCTGACGGCCGCTTTCTACATGTGCGTCTTCAACCCGCGCGTCGAGCCCAACACCTATGCGATGATCGCCGTGCCTGCCGGTCTCGCCATCGCCCTGCTGTGGCGCGAGGAACGAGGCGGCGTGCTGGCCTCTGTGCTGTCGACGGCGCTGTTTCTGACCGGGCTGAGCGGCGTCGAGCAGCATGTCCACGATTTCCTCTACCCTTGGTTCCGGCCGATAGCGGTTGCTTTCATCGCTAGTTCGCTGATCTGGTGGTTCTGGGCCAAGGCACGGGAAAAGGTGGTGAATGCGGGGGTCGCAAATGGCTGAGTCGCGGCCGACACTCGATATCGTCGCGCCGTTCTTCAACGAGGCGCCATCGGCATCGGCGTTCGCCGAATTGCTAGCCGCGCTCGAGGCGGCGGTGGCACAGCGCTTCGGCATGACCGTGCACAAGATCCTGGTCGATGACGGCAGCCGCGACGATGGCGCCAAACGGTTTTCGCAGGTGCTGACGGGGTCGTGGCAGATCGTCCGCCTCAGCCGCAATTTCGGCAAGGAGGTCGCCGTGCTCGCCGGCCTCGATCAGTCGCGCGGCGACATGGTGCTGATCATGGACGCCGACCTCCAGCATTCGATGGACATCAGCCTGAAGCTGATCGCCGAGCTGGTGGAACATCCGGACATCGACGTCGTCTACGCACAGAACGACCGGCGCGAGGCCAGCTGGCGGCGCAGCCAGCTGGCTCGGCTTTTCTACAGCCTGATCAACAGCAGCCAGCGTTTCGACATTCCCGAAAATGCCGGCGACTTTCGTGTCATGCGCGGTGCCGTGGCGCGCGCGCTGACCAGCCTGCGTGACAAGCGTCGCTTCAACAAGGGCCTGTTTGCCTGGGCCGGCTTCCGCCAGAAGGCGTTGCCCTATTCGCCCGAGGGTCGCGCCAGCGGCACATCGAAATGGAGCCGGCTCAACCTGATCGCCTTCTCGCTGGAAGGTTTCACCTCGTTTTCCGTCATTCCCCTGCGTCTCATCAGCCTCAGCGGGCTGCTTGCCGCGTTTGCCGGCGCGGTCTACGGCGCCAAGGTGTTCTTCGAGGTGATCTTCTACGGCATTGCCGTCCCCGGCTATCCCAGCCTCCTGGTCGCCGTCGTCCTGCTCGGCGGCCTCAACCTGACCCTTCTCGGCCTGATCGGCGAATATGTCTGGGTCACGCTCAGCGAAAGCAAGGATCGGCCGGTCTATATCGTGCGCGATGTCGTGCGCAGCGACACCGCTTCCGAAAGCCCGGCACCGGGCGCCCCCGACGCATGACGCGGCGCATCCGCCTGATCGCCGACGACTACGGCTTGGCGCCCGGCGTTTCCGCCGCGATCCTCGACCTGCTCGATCACGGACGCCTGACCGGCACCGGCTGCATGACCGGCTTTCCGGAATGGGCGGAGGCAGCGGCGCGCATAAAGCCTCTGTGCGGCCGTGTCGCGGTCGGGCTGCATCTAACCTTGACCGACCAGCCAGCCATCACCGGCCGGTCGAGCCTGGCGCCGGAAGGCCGGCTGCCGCCGCTCCGCTCGCTGGCCTTGCCTGTTCTGCGCGGCCGCGTCGACGATCGCGATGTCCATGCAGAACTCGACGCTCAGTACGGCCGCTTCGTCGAAGCACTGGGGCGCCGCCCCGACTTCGTCGACGGGCATCAGCATGTGCATTTCCTTCCCGTCGTGCGCAGATGGCTGCGCGCACGTCTGCATGAAGGAGCCGACAGGCCGGCGCTGCGCGGCGCTCCGGCACTGGCGGGCACATTCGCGTCGGCGCCAAAAGTTGCCGCGATCGCTGCGCTCGCCGCCGGCTTCAACCGGTCGATGCAGCATGCCGGCTTCACCATTTTCGAGCCGCTCGCCGGCATCTACGACTGGCGGCAACCCGAGAAGTTCGCTTCGGTTCTGCAGGCCGCCGTCGAGGCATTGCCGGAACGAGGGCTGTTCATGTGCCACCCCGGCCATGTCGACGAGACGCTGCGCGCGCGTGACCCGATGCAAACCGTGCGCGAGGTCGAATTCGCGGTCCTCGCATCGGATGATTTCGGCGCCAGCCTGGTCCGCGCCGGTGTCGCAATCATGGATGGCAAGGGATGAGCGGCGCGGACCAACCCCGGCGTTCGACGGGCAACAAGATCGTCCGCTTTGCCATTGTCGGACTTGCCAACACAGCCATCGACCTTGCCAGCTTCTTCCTGCTGCTCAAGCTGCAGATGCCGCCGCTGCCCGCCAACATCGCCGCCTGGTTCATCGCCGTCACCTTCTCTTTCGTGGCGAACGGCTTCTGGTCGTTCGAACGCAATCAAGCCATCCGGCTGCGTGATGCGTTCCTTCGTTTCGCCTCGCTCGGGGGGCTGATTTCGCTCGGCGTCTCCAGCCTTTCGATCGCGCTGTTCGCCGGTATCGTCGGGGTGTGGCCGGCAAAGATCGGCGGTGTCGTGGTGGCTGCGGTGCTGAATTTCCTCGCCGCACGCTGGTCGATCGAAGGCCGCTTGCTGAAATAGGCCGTAGATGCTCTTACGAAATTCCGGACGGAAAACCGCTCACACTTTTCCTGGAATTTCTCTCTACTCCGCCGGCTCCACATTGGTGTAGGCGGCTTCCTCGAGTTCGCGCTTCAGCCGGGCCTCCTCATGGGTCGTCGGCGTGACGAAGCGGCCAAGCAGGAGATAGGCAACCGGCGTCAGGAACAGCGTCGAGACGGTGGCAAGGCCCAGCCCGCCGACGATGACCCAGCCGAGCGCGACGCGCGCCTCGGCGCCGGCGCCGCTCGCCAGCACCAGCGGCACGCCGCCGAGCACGGTGCAGATCATCGTCATCATCACCGGCCGCACGCGGATGATCGAGGCCTGCTCTATCGCCTCGCGCACGCCAAGCCCGCGATCGCGCAGCTGGTTGGCGAATTCGACGATCAGGATGCCGTTCTTGGCCATGACGCCGACCAGCAGCACCAGGCCGATCTGGCTGTAGGCGTTGAGGCTGGTACCCGAGAGCAGCAAGGCAAAGATGGCGCAGGCGAGGCCGAGCGGCACCGTTGCCATGATGATGACGGCGCTGACGAAACTTTCGAACTGGGCGGCAAGCACCAAAAGGATGATGACCAGCGCGAAACCGAAGATGGTCACCATGGCGCTGTTGGTCTCGCCCAGTGTCGCCGCCTCGGCCAATGGCAGGATGCGGCTGCCCGCGGGCAGCAGTGGCGTGGCGATCTCCTCGGCGCGGGTGAGCGCATCGCCAAGCGCGAAGTCGCCATTGAGGTTGGAGGTGATGGCCACCGACGGTTGCTGCTGCTCGCGCGACAGCGACGGCGGCACGGCACGCTCGGTCAGTGTGGCGATGGTCGACATCGGCACGAAGCGACCATCTGCGGTCTTCAGGAAGATGTTTTCCAGGTCGGTCGGATCGTTGATCGGGTTGGTGGTCGAGACCAGCTTCACGCCATAGCTGCGGTCGGCGATGTAGACGTCGACGACGTCATTGCCGTCGAGCATGGCCTGCAAGGTGTTGGCCAGCCCGGTGATGTCGATGCCGAGGTCGGAGGCACGCTCGCGGTCGATGGCCACGGCAAGCTGCGGCTGCGTCGGGTCGATGGACAGGCGCGGTGTCTGGTAGCGCGGGTCCTTCTGCATCTCGGCGATGATCTTTACGGCCGCGTCGCCGAGTGCCTTGCGGTCATTGCCGACCAGTGCGAACTGAAGGCCGTTGCCGGCACCGCGAATGCCAAGGCTGTTGGGCTGCACCGGGAAGATGCGCACACTCGGCACCTGCCTGGTCAACTGGCTGATCTCGGCCATGATCTCCTGCTGGCTGCGGCTGCGCTCGTTCCACGGCGCCAGCGTCATGACCATGAAGCCTGAGTTGTAGGAGCCGTTCTGGCCGGCATTCTCGAACGTGGCCCGGATTTCGCCGGAATCGCGCATCGGCTGGATCAGTTTTTCGATCTTCTGCATCTGCTGGGTCGTGTAGTCGAGGCTGACGCCCTGCGGGGCACTGATGCGCAACAGCACGGCCGCGCGGTCCTCGGTCGGCGTCAGTTCCTGGCGGATGGTGCCGAACAGCGCGAAGGCGGTGCCGGCAAAAAGCACCGCAACCAGAAGCACGATCCACGGCGCGTCGAGGCAGGCGTGCAGGGCGCGCCGGTAGGCTGCATTCAGCGCGCCGCCGATGCGAGCGCCGATGCCGTGGCCGCCTTCATGGTGCAGTGGGGCGCTCGACAGCATGCGAGAGGCAAGCATCGGGCATAGCGTCAGCGCCACCACGCAGGACAAAAGCACCGACATGGCGAGCACGAAGCCGAATTCGCGAAACAGGCCACCGGTCTGGCCGGGCAGGAACGAGATCGGCACGAAGACGGCGACCAGGGTCAGCGTGGTGGCAATGACGGCGAAGAACACTTCCTGGGCGCCGAGGACTGCGGCGGCGCGCGGTCCCATGCCTTCGTTGCGTCGTCGCACGATGTTTTCGAGCACGACGATGGCGTCGTCGACGACCAGTCCCGTCGCCAGCACCAGGGCGAGCAAGGTCAGGATGTTGACCGAGAAGCCGGCCAGATAGATGGCGGCGATGGTGCCGATCATGGCGACCGGCATCGACAGTCCCGGGATTAGCGTTGCGCGCCAGTCGAGCAGAAAGACATAGATGACGATCAGCACCATGGTCACGGACAGGCCAAGCGCGATCTCGACCTCGTGCACCGCGCCGTTGACGAAGACCGCGTCGTCGCTGGTGATCTTGATCGACATGCCCTTGGGCAGGTTCTCCTGCAACTTGGCGACGGCGGCCTGGACACCGGTCGAGATGTCCAGCGTGTTCGATTCCGCCTGGCGGATGATGCCGATGCCGATGCCGGTCTTGCCATCCGAACGCAGCGTGGTCTGGCCGACATCGGGGCCGAGCGTGACGGTGGCGACATCGCGAATGCGTGTCGTGCCGCCGACGATGATGTTTTCGAATTCCTCGGGCGTGGTCACGTCCGCCGTCGTGCGCACGATCAGGTCCTGGTTTGTCGTGGTGATCGAACCGGCGGGTGAATCGAAGGCGACGGAGGCAAGCGCCGCCCTGAGGTCGGCAACCGTGAAGCCGAGGCTGGCGAGCTTGTTCTGGTCGACGTCGATGCGGAAGATCTTGTCGCGACCGCCGTAGACCTGGACGTCGGCAACGCCGGGCACGGCGGCCAGTTCGTCCTCGATCTGGTCCTGGACCACCACCGTCATGTCCTGGATCGACATGTTGTCCGAAGTCACCGCCAGTCGCATCACCGGGTCGGAATTGGCGTCGGCCTTGACGATGCGGGGCGGATCGGCCGTGTCCGGCATCTGGTTGGCGACGCGGCCGACGGCATCGCGCACGTCCGAGGCGGCGACGTTGAGGTCGACGCCGTCGTTGAACTCGATGGTGACTCGGCTCGAACCGAAGGAGGAGGAAGACGAGATCGACTTGACGCCGGAGACGCGGGCGACAGCGCCCTCGATGGTGTCGGTCAGTTCACGGTCGACGGTTTCGGCCGCAGCGCCTTCGAAGGCGGTCGTGACCGTGACGACCGCGCGGTCGACGTCAGGCAGTTCGCGGATTTCGACGCCATAGAAGGCGGCGAGGCCGGCGACTGCGATCAGCGTGTTCAGCACGAAGGCCATTACCGGCCTGCGGATGAACAGGGCGGTAAAGCCGGTGTCGCTGGCATCGTTGACGGGACTGGTCATGAGCCTTCGGCGGCGTCCGCGGCGCGCTGCTCTTCGCCGGCGATGCGCACCGCACCGCCCTCGCTGACGCTCTGGGTACCTTCGGTCACCACCATGTCGCCACTGTCGATCTCCGCGTCGATCAGCACGGTTTCGGTGTTGCGCTGAATGATGCGCACCGGGACCCGCCTGGCCTTGCCGTCCTCGATCTGCCAGACATAGGCACCGTCCGAGCCCCAGAGGATCGCCAGCGGGCTGACGGCCGGGTAGGTTTGCCCCGGAAACTTCATGGTGATGCCGAACGACATACCGGCACGCAGCGAATCGGCCGGGTTGGCGATCTTGGCCTTGACCAGCAAGGTGCGGCTCTTTTCATCGATGTGATTGTCGATGGCCGAAACCGTGCCGGTGTAGGCATTGCTGGGATTGGCGATCGGCGTCGCCGTCAATTGTGCGCCGACCTTGACGGCGGCGGCGAAGCGCTCGGGCACGAGGAAATCAACCAGGATGCTGGAACGGTCGTCGAGTGTGGCGATCGCCGACTGGTTGGTCACATAGTTGCCGGCGGCGATCGGCAGGATGCCGACGGTGCCGGCGATTGGCGCGATGATGGAGCGGCGCTGCAGGGCAAGTTCGGCATCGCGAAGGACCAGTTTGGCGACCGCCAGCACCACTTCGGCATCGGCGACGGCGACCGGTGTCGCGGCGTTGGACGCTCGCAGCGATTTCACCCGGTCGAGCTTGTTCTGCGAGTCCTGTAAAACGAGCTTGGCACGATCCTGCGCGATCACCTCGGTCTCGGAATCGAGGGTGGCAATGATCTGTCCCTTTTCGACCCGGGTGCCGGATTCGACCAGCAGTTCGGCAAGGCGGCCGGAGCTGTAGGGATTGACGGTCACCGAGGCATTGGCACGACCGGTGCCGATCGCCTGCAAGCGGTCGTTGATGGTGGCCGAAGTGGCGGCCAGGGCGACCACGTTCACACGCCGGTTGCCGCCATTGCCGCCGTTCGCCTGCTTCGCGTTGGCGGCACCTGTTTCAGCCGGGGGCGTTGCCGCATAAACCCAGTCTATCCCCCAGCGTGCCAGCATGTCCGGTGCGCCCGGAAAAAAGCGCAGCCATGCGGCTGCCGCCACCACCAGCACCACGAGCGCGAAAAGTATCTGTTTCCAGGCGGCCATCGGCACTCCGGTTGGCAAAACGATCCTTCCGTCCACCGGTTCCCCGAAATGAAGCAGACGCAGCGAGGCTATTGTAAGGCAACAGCTCGCCCCGATATCGCGTCTTTATGACAACTCTCCAGTCACTGCGCACATTAAATATACGTAACGTTGACGGCTAACGCAGACCTTCCATCTCGCGGATACGCCGGGCGCCGTCCGCCTCAAGCTGCCTTGTCACGGCACCGATCAGCGTTTCGGCAACGACGAAAAGCGCAGCCGAAGAGTCCCATGCCGACGGCACCGCCGTGCGTCCGGCAATGACATGGCGGGCGAAGCGGGCGATCGGCGACAGCCACTGGTCGGTGAACAGCACGATCTGCACGCCGCGCTGATGTGCCTTCTCGGCGAAGCGGAGGAGGCTGTCCTGGTAGCGCCTGATGTCGAAGATCACCAGCACGTCGCGTTTTCCCATGTCGATCAGCCGGTCGCGCCACATGCTTTCCTGGCCGGCGAGGTGAAAGACATCAGGCTGGATGACGGCGAGGTGGGCGGCCATGTAGCGCGCCAGCGGATCGGTGAAGCGGCCGCCGATCAGGAAGGTCTTGCCGCGCCGGTCGGCGAGGCGGGTCGCGATGTCGTCTAGCTGTTTGTCGGACAGGTGCCTGAACGTCTCGCGCATGTTGTCGAGCGTCGCTTCCAGCATCGGTGACACGGTGCCGCCGCCGGGCGAGGGCGGGTTAAGCGTCCTTGTGGCGGGCGATTGCAATTGCGCCGCCAACTCGTCCTGCAGGCTCGACTGGAATTCGGGATAATTCTGGAAGCCAAGCCGGGCAACGAAGCGCAGGATCGTCGGCGAGGAGACGCCGGCCGCGGCCGAGAATTCGGCGACCGTCTTGAGGCCGATCATCGGATAGCTGGCGATCAGAGTCTGGGCCGCGCGGCGTTCGCTGGCCGGCATCGTGCCGATGCGGTCGGCGATCAGTTCGGCAATGCTGGAAATCATCTTGTCCCCATCCTTTGCCTGTCCCACGGTCTTTTCCGAAATCGCATTTGACAAAGCCGGACAAACTGTATGAAATCATCCACAGGGACGCAATGAGGCAAAATACGTAACATACGATACAGCGCTCCCCGGGGACGGCAGACTATGGAGAAAGCACGGCCCGCCAGCCTTGCATCGTCTGATACCGTGGGGGTGACCAACCCCGGCGGATCGAGCCCTTTCGTGCTGACCTGCGATCACGCCTCGAATTTCCTGCCGGCCGAATTCGGCACGCTCGGCCTTGCCGCCGAGGACCTTTCCCGCCACATCGCCTGGGATCCCGGCGCGCTGCCGGTTGCCCGGCGCATGGCCGAGGCGCTCGACGCGACGCTGGTGGAAACCCGCATTTCCCGCCTCGTCATCGACTGCAACCGTCCCCTCGACGCGCCCGATCTGGTGCCGCCGGTCAGCGAGACCACGGCGATACCCGGCAATACCGGCCTGTCGGACAAGCAGCGGGCGGCGCGTGTCGCCCTGTCGTGGCAGCCGTTTCATGCCGCCATCGAGCAGATCGTCGACGACAGGCTGGCGCGCGGGCAGGCGACCCGCCTGGTTTCCGTGCATTCCTTCACGCCGGTATACAAGGGCCGCAACCGGCCCTGGCATATCGGCATCATCCATGACGAGGACCGCCGGCTGGCGTCACCGCTGATTGGCGCGCTGAAGCGGCTTGCCGGCGTCACCGTCGGCGTCAACGAGCCCTATTCGCCGGCCGACCGCGTCTATTTCACGCTGGAACGCCACGCACGTTCGCGCGGCCTGCCCTGCGCGATGATCGAAATCCGCAACGACGAAATAGCCGGCGAGACCGGGCAGCGGAAATGGGCGGATCTGCTCACGGGCATTTTTTCGGATCTGGAGCCAGAGGAGGCCGGACAAACCAGATCGCATCCAGTCGGAAAGTCAGTTCAATCGGCTAGCTAAGAACCAACAGGGGACTTCCAATGGCAGCACCGGGTTATACTGAAGTAGACAAAAAGGAGGACCTGAAGGTTCTCCACGGTATGGGCTATGCCCAGGAACTGTCGCGAAGCATGAGCCGCTTCTCGAATTTCGCGATCTCGTTCTCGATCATCTGCATCCTTTCAGGCGGCATCAACTCCTTCGCGCAGGCGACATCGTCGATCGGTGGCGCGGGCGCGGGTATCGGCTGGATCGTCGGCTGTTGCGTTTCAGGGTTTTTCGCTCTTGCCATGGCGCAGATCGCCTCGGCATTCCCGACAGCCGGTGGCCTCTATCACTGGTCTTCGATCCTCGGCAACCGCTTCACCGGGTGGCTGACGGCCTGGCTCAACCTGTTTGGCTTGATCACCGTGCTCGGCGCCATCAACATCGGTACCGCTTTCTTCTTTGTTGGAACGTTCGGAAGCTGGTTTGGCATTACCGGAACGCCGGGGGAAATCGTCGGTTTCGTCGCCTTCATCACCGTGCTGCAGGCGCTGTTCAACCATTTCGGCATCAAACTGACCGCAATGCTCACGGATGCTTCGGGATTCCTTATCCTGGGCGCGACAGCGGTGCTGATCGTGGCTTGCCTGGTGTTTGCGCCAGCAATCGACATCACGCGGCTTTGGACCTTCACCAACTATTCGGGTGATGCGGGCGGTGGCGTTTTCCCGCAGACCGATTCCATGAGCTACCTGTTCCTGCTCTGCCTGCTCCTGCCCGTCTACACCATCACTGGCTATGACGCGTCGGCGCACACATCGGAAGAAACGGTGAAGGCCGCGCACTCGGTTCCGCGGGCGATCGTTTCGTCGGTGCTTTGGTCGTCGCTGATCGGTTGGGTCATGCTGTGCGCAATCGTTCTGGCCATTCCGGACCTGGCGGCCGGCGCCAAGCAGGGCTGGAGCGTGTTCTTCTCGACCATGGACGCGATCCTGCCGGTGTGGCTGAAGGAACTGCTCTATTTTGCAATCCTGATCTCGCAGTTCCTCTGCGGTCTCGCCACCGTGACCTCGGCTTCGCGCATGCTGTTTGCCTTCTCTCGCGACGGCGGCATGCCCGTTGGCTCGGCGGCTCTCGCCAAGGTCAGCCAAGCCTGGCGTACGCCGGTCAACGCGATCTGGACGGCCGCGATCCTTGAGATCCTGTATGTGTTCCTCGCCCAGTTTATTTCGATCGGCGGCACCAACATCTACACCATCGTCGTCAACTCGACGCTGGTGTTCCTGTTCCTGTCGTTCACCATCCCGATCGCGCTCGGCATGATCACATTCGGCACGGCCAAGTGGCCCAATCCTGGCCCCTGGAACCTGGGCGCCGGACTGTTCAAGCTGTTCTGCGCGCTGTCGATTATCGGCATGGTGATCATCTTCTACATCGCCATCCAGCCGCCGAACGACAAGGTGCTTTACATCACCATAGGCTTCATTGTGCTGACTGCCGTGCTTTGGTTCGGTTTCGAGAACCGCCGCTTCCAGGGCCCGCCGATCGGCGACCAGATTGCCAAGCGCCAGGCCGCAATCGCGGCCGCCGAGGTGGCCATAGGCGAGACCGGCCACTGAGGCTCCCTACCATCACCATGGCCGGCTGTTTGCCGGCCATGGTTTCGTTTACCCCGTTCAAAGACCAAGCGCTGGAGTGCCAAAAGAATGGCCGGAAATTTGTCGTTCGATCAGTTGAAGAAAGCGGTCTCCAGCGGCGAGATCGACACGGTGCTGGCCTGCATCGTCGATCTACAGGGCCGGCTCGCGGGAAAGCGGTTCCTGGCCCAGTATTTCGTCGACTCTGCCCACGACGAGACGCATGGCTGCAACTATCTGCTGGCCGCCGACATCGATATGGAGCCGGTGCCCGGCTACAAGGCGGCAAGCTGGTCGAAAGGCTATGGCGACTTCGTCATGAAGCCTGATCTGGCGACGCTGCGGCGCATTCCATGGCTGGAAAAAACGGCGCTGGTGATTTGCGACGTGCTCGACCACCACACCCATGACGACCTGCCGCATTCGCCGCGCGCGATCCTCAGGAAGCAGGTCAAACGGCTGAGCGAGCGCGGCTATATCGGCTATTTCGCCTCCGAGCTCGAATTCTACCTGTTCAACGAGACCTACGATTCCGCCCGCAAGAAACACTGGCAGGGCCTCGACACCGCGTCGCCCTATATCGGCGACTACCAGATCGGCATCACCACCAAGGAAGAAGGCGTCATGCGCCGGCTTCGCAACGAGATGGACGCGGCCGGCATCCCGATCGAGAACTCCAAGGGCGAGTGGGGTCCGGGTCAGGAAGAGATCAATGTGCGCTACGCCGAGGCGCTCGACATGGCCGACCGCCACGTCATCCTCAAGAACGGCGCCAAGGAGATTGCCGAGTCGGAAGGCAAGGCGATCTCCTTCATGTCCAAGTACAATTACGGGCTCGCCGGCAATTCCAGCCACATCCACAATTCGCTGTGGAGCGCCGACGGCAAGACGCCGCTGTTCTTCGACAAAAAGGCCGACTGGACACTGTCGACGCTTGGCCAGCAATGGGCGGCCGGACAGCTGAAGTACGCCAAGGAATTTACCTGGTTCCTGGCGCCCTACATCAACTCCTACAAGCGCTTCCAGGCCGGCACCTTCGCGCCGACCAAGATCATGTGGAGCGAGGACAACCGCACCGCCGGCTTCCGCCTGTGCGGCGAGGGCACCAAGGGCATCCGCATGGAATGCCGCATCGGTGGCGCCGACCTTAACCCCTATCTCGCCTTTGCGGCACTGATCGCCGCCGGCCTTGCCGGCATCGATGAGAAGCTCGAACTGCAGAAACCCTTCGTCGGCGATGCCTATCAGGCGTCGCGCCTACCGGAGATTCCAAAGACGCTGCGCGACGCAACCGAGACGCTGGCGAAATCGAAGATGCTCAAGCACGCACTCGGCGAGGATGTGCTCGAACACTATGTCCACACCGCAAAGTGGGAGCAGTTCGAATACGACCGCCGCATTACGGATTGGGAACTGCACAGGGGGTTCGAGCGGTATTAAACCAACCTGCGAACCTTGGCGCCGCCCCTCGCCCTTACCCTCTCCCGCGAAGAACGGGGGAGAGGGGGATGTCAGTGCCAGAGTGGTTCCCTCACCGTCACCATGCGGGCAGAAGGTGCCGGCAGGCGGATGAGGGCAGCGCCAAGCCAAAAGATTTTTTGTAGAATGCGAGGACTTACAAGATGACCGAAACGGTCAAACTCATATCCCCCGTCGATGGCTCGATCTATGCCGAGCGGTCCGTGGCAACGGACCAGGCGATCAACGCCGCGGTCGAGCGCGCCAAGGCGGCGCAAGAGAAATGGGCTGAGACGCCGATCGTCGAGCGCGGCAAGTACATGCTGGCGATGCTCGAAGCCCTGGTCGCGATGACCGACGAGATCGTGCCGGAGATCGCCTGGCAGATGGGGCGGCCCGTGCGCTATGGCGGCGAGTTCGGCGGCGTCAAGGAACGCACCAACTACATGGTCGAGATCGCCGAGGCGGCGCTCAAGGCCGTGCCGGCTTCCAACCCGAAGGATGGCTTCCGCCGCTATGTGAAGAAAGACCCGCTCGGCGTGGTCATGGTGATCGCGCCGTGGAACTATCCCTATCTCACCGCCGTCAACACCATCGTGCCGGCGCTGATGGCCGGCAACGCCGTCATCCTGAAACATGCGGCGCAGACGCTGCTGGTCGGCGAGCGTTTTCAGCAGGCTTTCGACAAGGTCGGCCTGCCCAAGGGTGTGTTCCAGAATGTCGTGCTCAATCACGCCCAGACCGAGAAACTGCTCGGATCGGGCAAGATCGACCATGTCAACTTCACCGGTTCTGTCGGCGGCGGCCGCGCCATCGAGAAGGCAGCGGCCGGCACCTTCATGACGCTCGGTCTCGAGCTTGGCGGCAAGGATCCGGCCTATGTGCTGCCCGACGCCAAGATGGACCATGCGGTCGCCAATCTGGTCGACGGCGCCTTCTACAATTCCGGCCAGTGCTGCTGCGGCATCGAACGCGTCTATGTGCATGAAAAGGTATATGACGAGTTCGTCGAGGGCTTCATCGCCGAGACCAAGAACTATGTCGTCGGCAATCCGCTCGACCAGGCGACGACATTGGGGCCGATGGCGCAGGCGCGTTTCGCCGACCTGATCCGCGAGCAGAAAGCCGAGGCGCTGCGCAAGGGTGCGGTGGCGCACATCAACATGAAGGTGGCTAACGACAAGGCCGGCTCGCCCTATCTGGCACCGGAAGTGCTAACTGATGTCGACCACCAGATGAGCGTCATGCGCGAGGAAAGCTTCGGCCCGATCGTCGGCATCATGAAGGTGCGCAACGACGAAGAGGCGATCGCGCTGATGAACGATAGCCCCTACGGGCTGACGGCTTCGATCTGGACGCGCGACACAGAGCATGCGGTGGCGATCGGCAACCGCGTCGAGACCGGCACGGTGTTCATGAACCGCTGCGATTACCTCGATCCGGCCCTCGTCTGGACCGGCGTCAAAGACACCGGCAAGGGCGCCGGTCTGTCCGCCATCGGCTACGACAATCTGACCAGGCCGAAGTCCTTCCACCTGCGCGAAGCCATCTGATTTTTCGAAAGATAAAAATGTCCAAGCTGATCTCCAAATGGAACTACCCCACCACCGTCCGCTTCGGCGCCGGGCGCATCAAGGAATTGCCGGAGGTTCTGGCGGCCACCGGCATCAAGCGGCCGCTGTTCGTCACCGATCCCGGCCTGGCGAAATTGCCGGTCGTCGCTTCGACCCTGCAGATCCTCGATGACGCCAAGGTCCCCTATGGCGTCTTTTCCGAGGTGAGGCCGAACCCGGTCGAGTCCAACCTGACCGCCGGCATCGCGGTGTTCAAGAAGGGCAAGCATGACGGTGTCATCGCCTTCGGCGGCGGCTCGGCGCTCGATCTCGGCAAGCTGATCGCCTTCCAGGCCGGCCAGACGCGGCCGGTGTGGGATTTCGAGGATGTGGACGACTGGTGGACGCGCGCCAATTCCGATGCGATCGCGCCCATCATCGCCGTGCCGACCACCGCCGGCACCGGATCGGAGGTCGGCCGCGCCGGCGTCATCACCAACGAGGCGACGCACACCAAGAAGGTCATCTTCCATCCCAAATTGTTGCCGGCCATCGTCATTGCCGATCCGGAACTGTCGGTCGGCATGCCCGGCTTCATCACCGCAGGCACCGGCATGGACGCGCTGGCCCACTGCCTCGAGGCCTATTGCGCGCCGGGCTATCACCCGATGGCTGACGGCATCGCCGTCGAAGGTGTCAGGCTGGTCTTCGAGAACCTGCCGAAGGCCTATGCCAACGGCAAGGATCTCGTCGCGCGCGCCCATATGATGAGCGCTGCCGCCATGGGCGCCACCGCCTTCCAGAAGGGGCTTGGCGCCATCCACTCGCTGTCGCATCCGGTCGGCGCGCTCTACGATACCCATCACGGCATGACCAATGCGGTCTTCATGCCTTATGTGCTGGCCTTCAACCGGGACTCCATCGAGGAGCGCATCGGCCGCCTCGCCGCCTATTGTGGCATCAAGGGCGGCTTCGACGGCTTCGCCAAGGCGATCATCAAGCTGCGCAAGGAGTTGAAGGTGCCGCATGCGCTGCCTGGCCTGATCAAGGGGCTCGACATGGACAAGAAGCGCAAGGCCCTGATCGCCGACATGGCGGTGGTCGATCCGACCGCCGGCGGCAACCCGGTCAAGCTGACCAAGAAGGCCGCGCTGACCTTGCTCGAAAACGCCATCGCCGGCACGGTCTGAGGCGTTTTCCGCGCAGGAAATTGATCTGAAAAGGGGCTACAAAAACAAGGGGGAGGATAACGGGCAAGGCAGAAACTAGTTAGCCGGAAAAAGAATCGCGAGGCGATTGCTACAACCGGTTAAAAAGAGTTTACTTTTTCACACTGCGAGCCGCCGGTTTCACAAAGCTTTCATCTGGCTGTCACATGAAAACGATACCGGATCGCAGGCGTCCAACGGCGTCAGTTCAACGGAGAGAACACATGTTCAAATTCACGGGGAAACTGCTTTCCCTTTCGGCCGCGACCCTTATGGTGTCGTCGGTGATTTCGTCCGCGGCTTCGCTGGACGATCTCGTCAAGGCGGCCAAGGCCGAAGGCCAGCTCACCACCATAGCCTTGCCGCATGACTGGTGCGGCTACGGCGACGTCATCGCCGGCTTCAAGGCGAAATATCCGGAAATCACTGTCAACGAACTCAACCCCGATGCCGGCTCCGGCGACGAGGTCGAGGCGATCAAGGCGAACAAGGACAACAAGGGTCCGCAGGCGCCTGACGTCATCGACGTCGGCCTGTCCTTCGGCCCGTCCGCCAAGAAGGATGGTCTGATCCAGCCTTACAAGGTGTCGACCTGGGACTCGATCCCCGACAGCGCCAAGGATGCTGACGGCTTCTGGACCGGCGACTATTACGGCGTGCTGTCCTTCCAGGTGAACAAGGACATCGTCAAGGAAGCTCCGGCTGACTGGGCCGACCTGCTGAAGCCGGAATTCGCCAACGCCGTCGCGCTCGCCGGTGATCCGCGTGCTTCGAACCAGGCTATCCAGGGCGTTTATGCCGCTGGCCTGTCGTCGGGCGCCGCCGCTGGTGAAGCCGCCGGTACCGCCGGCCTCGACTTCTTCAAGAAGCTCAACGCCGCCGGCAATTTCGTTCCGGTCATCGGCAAGGCGGCGACGCTCGCCCAGGGCCAGACCCCGATCCTGATCACCTGGGACTACAACGCGCTCGCCGGCCGCGACACGCTGAAGGGCAACCCGCCCGTCGACGTCGTCGTGCCGAAGACCGGTGTCGTCGCTGGTGTCTACGTGCAGGCGATCAGCGCCTACGCGCCGCATCCGAACGCTGCCAAGCTCTGGCTGGAATACCTCTACTCCGACGAAGGCCAGATCGGCTGGCTGAAGGGCTATTGCCACCCGATCCGCTTCAACGATCTTGCCAAGAACGGCAAGATTCCGGCGGACGTGCTGGCCAAGCTGCCGCCGGCCGAATCCTATGCCGCGGCCGTGTTCCCGACGCTCGAGGAGCAGGCCAAGTCCAAGGAAGCCATCACCAAGAACTGGGATGCCGTCGTCGGCGCCAACGTCAAGTAATCCACACCATGCCGGGCGGCCTCGGGCCGCCCGGTCCTTTTCTCGAAGACGGTAGCCGGCGCATGACCGATATCTCAATGTCCGACCACGCTGTTACCGGGAAGACCGCGCCTCCCGCCGAGGCACGCAGCATGAGGCTGCCGACGCAGTGGCTCGGCGTCGCCCCATTCTTCATCTTCGCCATCATGTTCCTGATCCTGCCCACGCTCTATCTGATGCTGGGCGCATTCCAGAATGATGCGGGTGAGTTCACCTTCGAAAATATCGCAGCACTGGCGCAGCCGTCGATCGTTGCCGCCTACTGGATCTCGATCAAGGTCAGCCTTGCCTCATCGTTGATTGGTGCCTTCGCCGGTCTCGCCATCGCCATAGCCATCGTGCGCGGCGGCCTGCCGGAGTGGATACGCTCGGCGACGCTGACCTTCTCCGGTGTCGCTTCCAATTTCGCCGGCGTGCCGCTGGCTTTCGCCTTTATCGCCACGCTCGGCCGGCTTGGCCTTGCCACGGTGATCCTCAACACCGTGTTCGGCCTCAATATCTACGCTCACGGCTTCAACATCCTGTCGTTCTGGGGGCTGACGCTGACCTATGTCTACTTCCAGATCCCGCTGATGGTGGTGATCATCGTGCCGGCAATCGACGGCTTGAAGAAGGAATGGGGCGAGGCGGCCGCGACGCTCGGTGCAACCATGGCGCAATACTGGCGCATGGTGGTCATCCCGGTGATCTGGCCGAGTTTCCTCGGCACGGTCATCCTTTTGTTCGCCAACGCCTTCGGCGCCATCGCCACCGCCTATGCGCTGACCGGCTCGTCGCTCAACATCGTACCGATCCTGCTCTATGCGCAGATCCGCGGCGACGTGCTGCACAATGCCCATCTCGGCTACGCGATCGCCTTCGGCATGATCTTCATCACCGGCCTTGCCAATGTCTTCTACATCTGGTTCCGGACCCGTTCCGAGAGGTGGCTGAAATGAAGTCGGGAAGGTTCTGGGCCTGGGTCGTCTTCGCGCTGGGCGCGGCCTATTTCTTCATCCCGCTGATCGCGACCGTGGAGTTCTCCATGCGCATGCGGCGGGGCGTCTATTCCTTCGACGCCTACAAGGTCGTGCTGGGCGACGCCCGCTTCCAGGCGACCTTCGGCTATTCGGTGCTGGCCGCCGTTTTCACCATCATTCTCGGCGTGCTGATCGTGGTGCCCGCCGCCTACTGGATCCGGCTGCGCCTGCCGCAGCTGCGTCCCGTCGTCGAGTTCATCACATTGTTGCCGCTGGTCATTCCGGCCATCGTCATCGTCTTCGGCTATATCAGAATGTACGGTTCGAACTCGCCGCTGCCGTTCCTGGCCAGCGACACCGGTACGAACGCCCTGCTGGTCATCGGCTATGCCACGCTGTCGCTGCCGTATATGTACCGTGCGGTCGACACTGGACTTAGAACCATCGATGTGCGCACGCTGACGGAGGCGGCGCAGATCCTTGGCGCCGGCTGGTCGACGATCATCACGCGAGTTATCCTGCCCAATGTGCTGATCGCGGTGTTGTCGGGTGCGTTCCTGACCTTCGCCATCGTCATCGGCGAGTTCACCATGGCCAGCCTGCTCAACCGGCCCGCTTTCGGTCCGTATCTACAGAACATCGGCGCCAACCGCGCCTATGAGCCGGCAGCCCTTGCCATCATCGCCTTTGCCATCACCTGGGGCTGCATGTCGCTGATCCAGATCCTGTCCCGCTTCGCGCCGCGATCGGCGAACCGCCCCAATTGATCGAAAAGTACTGATCGAAAGAACAACACCATGGCCGACCCGTTTCTCTCTATCCAGCACGTGCGAAAATCCTTCGGTGCCACCACGGTGGTGGAGGATTTCAATCTCGATGTCGAGCGTGGCGAATTCGTCTCGTTCCTTGGTCCGTCCGGCTGCGGCAAGACCACCGTGCTGCGCATGGTGGCGGGCTTCGAGGAGCCGACCGCCGGCAAGATCGTCGTCGGTGGCAAGGACATCACGAGGCTGAAGCCCAACCAGCGCAATGTCGGCATGGTGTTCCAGGCCTACGCGCTGTTCCCGAACCTGACGGTGGCGCAGAACATAGGCTTCGGCCTGAAGGTCGCCGGCATGCCCAGGGCGGACATCGATGCGCGTGTCGCCGAGATGCTCGGCATCATCAAGCTGCCGCAGATGGCGGACCGCTATCCCTACCAGCTCTCGGGCGGCCAGCAGCAGCGCATAGCACTGGCCCGCGCCATCGCGCCGAAGCCGAAGCTGCTGCTGCTCGACGAACCGCTTTCGGCGCTCGACGCCAAGGTGCGCGTTTCGCTGCGCGAGGAAATCCGTTCGATCCAGAAGAAGCTCGGCATCACCACCATTTTCGTCACGCATGACCAGGAAGAGGCGCTGTCGATCTCGGACCGCATCGCCGTGATGTATGGCGGCAAGGCCGAGCAGGTCGGCACGCCGTTCGAGATCTACAACCGGCCGGCAACCAAGTTCGTCGCCAATTTCGTCGGCACGCTGAACGTTCTCGAAGGCACCGTCACCGATGCCTCGACCGGCACGGTGCAGGTCAACACGCAGGAAGTTTCGCTCAAGGGCAAGCTCAACGGTTCCAAGTCCGGCGACACGCTGTCGCTGGCGCTGCGTCCCGAGGCCATATCGCTCGGCCGCCAGCCGGGCCGCGACTCCAGCCTGTCCGGCGAAATCTCCGAGGTGCATTTTCTCGGCTCGGTCATCCGGGTTCGCGTCGGCATCGGCGGCAGCACGGTCTCGCTCGACACGTTCAACAGCCCGGCAACGCCGCCACCTGCTGTTGGTGAAAAGGCCGAGATCTCGTTTTCGTCGAGCGACATGCTGGTGCTGCACTAGGCTGCGTGCTCACGTCCTCAGAAGTACGCTCCGCTCCGGTTCCCGGAACCCGGCATTGTCGGACTCGGCCTTACCTCAATCTCGACACACCCTGGGTCTGGCCAAATCAGGCGTTCTCAAGCCGGCGCAATGAACGGCTGTGAGACTGCTTGAAAGACTGGCAGCGCTTCCATCCGTGCGGAGTGAGCTTTCAATGAAGGGAAGGTCGCAAGCGACACGAGCCCCGGATGCGCCTCGCCGATGAAACGGAGCACGGCGGCAACCGCGATGTCGGCGTGACCGATGCGGTCGCCGAACCAATAGGGTGTCGACCTGCCCTGACGATCGGCCTCCAGCACGGCAAGGACGGCCCCGATCTGCGTGCGGCAACGCCCGGCCCAGAGGTCGGAGACTTTGTCGTGCAGTCGCGTCTCGTAGAACAGGCTGACCGCCTTGTCGCCGAGGCCGGTCGCCAGAGCTGATATCTTCAGCGCCTGATGGCGCGCGGGCTCATCTGTCGGAAACATCCTTCGGTCTGATGGAACAAGGCTGTCGAGATAGTCGAGCATGAGGTGGCTTTCGATCAGCACCTCGCCATTGTCCAGCACCAGGGTCGGCACCCGCGTCAGCGGATTGTAGGAGCGGATCTTGTCGGCATCGCCGAAGGCCGACCACGGACGGTGCTCGTAAGCCATGCCATACAGGGTCAGCGCAATGCCGACGCGGCGAACGAAAGGCGAGTCATATTGGCCAATCAGGATCATGACCGATGCTTACAGGCCGATCGGCGGCCTGCATACGGCCACCCGGGCTGGACCTGCTGGACAATCAACACCATGCTGTCACCTTGTCCCTGCTGATCAACCTGCCAGCCGCTAAGATGATGTCATGGCTCTTTTCGAACTGACCCTTGTCCTGCTTTTGACCGCAGTCGCGCTGACGGCGCTGTCGCGGCGGCTGGAGATACCCTATCCTTCACTGCTGGCTCTGGCCGGCGTCGGTCTCGCTTTCGTACCGGGCGCGCCGACGATCGAGATCGACCCGGAGCTGGCGCTGGCGCTGTTCATCGCGCCCGTGCTTCTGGATGCCGCCTACGACACATCGTTGCGGGACCTCAACCGCTATCGGCTGCCGCTCGTGGCTCTGGCGCTCGGCGCCGTCACCTTCACCACGGCGATCGTTGCTTTCGTCGGCTGGAAAATGGCCGGACTGCCGATTGCCGCGGCGATAGCGCTCGGCGCCATCGTGGCGCCGCCCGACGCGGTCGCGGCGTCGGCCGTGCTCGGGCAGTTCAAGGTGCCGCACCGCATCACCGCCATCCTGCAGGGTGAGAGCCTGCTCAACGATGCCACCGCGCTCCTGATCTACCGGTTGGCGGTTTCGGCGACGCTCGGCACGATCATGCTGAGCAACGCCATACCGACGATCCTGTTGTCGACGATCGGCAGCCTGGTCGCGGGTTATCTGCTTGGCCGCTTCTCGCTGCTGACGCTCACCAGGATCGAGGATGCGGCGAGCAGCACGGTGGTGCAATTCGCCGGAACTTTCGGCGTCTGGATCCTGGCCGACAGGCTGGGCCTTTCGGCCATCATCACCATCGTCGTCTATGCCATGACCATCGCACGCAGGGCGCCGCGCCGTATGTCGGCAAGGCGGCGCGTCAGCACCTATTCGGTCTGGGAGTCGGCGGTCTTCGTGCTCAACGTGCTGGCCTTTGTTCTGATGGGCCTGCAGGCCCGGTCGATCGTCGGCCGGCTTGCCGGGGAAGGGCAGGGCGAGGCGTTCGTCTTCGCCGCAACGGTGCTTGCCGTCGTCATCGTGTCGCGCCTCGTCTGGGTGCTGGGTTACGGCGTCATCATACGATCGCTTGCCCGCTTCGGCAGCGAGGACCAAAGGCGAGAAGCGCCGTCGGTTCGTGGCGGTGTGCTTGTCGGCTGGTGCGGGATGCGCGGGCTGGTGACGCTGGTGGCCGCCATTGCCTTGCCGGCCAACTTTCCCGGTCGCGATCCGATCGTGCTTGCCGCCTTCGCGGTCGTCCTTGGCACGCTGGTGCTGCAAGGGATGACGCTGAAGCCGCTGCTGCGCCTGCTCAACTTCGACCCGGACACGACAGTCGACCGCGAAGTGGCGCAGGCACGTGTCGCCGTCATGCAGGCGGCGCTCAACGTGTTGAGCGGCAAGACTTCGAATGCGGCTGCCGCCGTGCGGGAACAATATACGGCCCAGCGCACGATCGCCGAAAACCCGGAAAACGCTCAGGCGGCGACGGAGTATGACCGGCTGCGCCTCTATGCCATCAACAGCCAGCGCGACGCGCTGGAGGAACTGCGCCGCAATGGCACGATCGGCGATGAGGCCTATCACCGACTGGAGGAGGAGATCGACTGGACGGAGCTGGCAGCTTCGCCGGCTGGCCGGTTCCAGCCGCTGACGACCTAGCTGCTGGCCCAGTTCCGCCATCCGCCCGGTACATTGCAACCGTGGCACCGAACCGTTACTGCCATCAGCGAAATTGAGCCGGATAAGCAATGAAGCTGGTCAGCTACAACATCCAGTACGGGTTCGGCAGCGACGGCCGCTATGATCTTTCGCGTGCCGCCCGCATCGTGGCCGGCGCGGATATGATTGCGCTGCAAGAGGTGGAGCGGCACTGGCAGCGCAGCAACCACGACGACCAGCCGGAGCTGCTTTCCCGCCTGCTGCCGGACTATCACTGGGTCTATGCCCCGGCCTTCGATATGGATGCCAGCGAGCGGCGTGATGGCCACCTGGTCAACCGACGCCGTCAGTTCGGCACCATGGTGCTGTCGAGACTGCCGATCGTCTGGTCGCGGCTGCATGCGCTGCCGATGCGCCGCACGCTGCGGCCGCTCAACACCCGCAATGCGGCGCTCGAATGCATGATCCGCACTCCGGCCGGCCCGGTCCGGGTGCTGTCGTTGCATCTCGCCCATATCGCGGTCGAAGAGCGGCTGGAGCAGATCGACTATCTGCTTGCCGAGCATCGCCGTGCGCCCTCCGACGGCGGGCCGTGGAGCGGCGCCGATGACGAGCCTGCCCGCCACTGGAGTAATGGCGAGCCGGAGCCTGAGAACCCAATGGCGGCGATCTGGCTGGGCGATTTCAACATGGAGCCGGGCAGCGCCGAATACAGCCGCATCGTCGGCAGCACGCCCTATCATCGAGGCGCTGCCTACCTCGATGGCTTTGTCGATGCCGCTGCCGTTGCCAGCGAGCCGCCAGCGGATTTCCACACCCACGTGAAGACCATCGACGGCAAGGTGGCAAAGCGCCGGCTCGACCATTGCTTCGTCGGCGGCATGTTTGCGGGGCGCGTGCGCTCGGTGAGCGCCGACATGGGTGAGGTCGCGTCGGACCATTTTCCGCTGCGGATCGACATCGATCTCGAGACGCCGCTCGCGATGGAGCGCGGCGGATGAGCCTGATATGACGCTCTTCGTCTTCTTCGCGGTGCTTGCCGCCGCGGCCATGCACGCGATCTGGAACGCGCTGGTCAAGGTCCATCTCGACCGCTTCCTGTCGATCACACTGATGACGCTCGGGATGGGCGCTGCTGCCCTCGTGGTGCTGCCCTTCGTCGAGGTGCCGAAAGCCGAAGTGTGGCCCTACATCATGGCCTCGGTGCTCTTCCACATGGGCTACCGGACCTTCCTGATCGGCGCCTACCGGGCGGGCGATTTTGCCCAGACCTATCCGCTGGCGCGCGGCACAGCACCCCTGCTGGCGGCCCTTGGAGGCATGTTCGTGGTCGCCGAGGTGCCGGCGCCGCTTGCCATTCTCGGCATTTTTCTGCTGTCGACCGGCACGCTGGTGATGTCGTTTCGCGGCGGCGCGCATCTGGAGAAGCTGAACCTGCGTGCGGTCGGCTTTGCGCTGGGCACCTCGATTTTCATCGCCAGCTATACGCTGTCCGACGGCAGCGGCGCGCGGCTGGCCGCCACCGCGCAGAGCTATGCCGCCTGGCTGTTCATCTGCGATGCCATTGGCGCGCTGGTGCTGTGCCTCATCCTACGCGGGCCCAGGGCGCTGCCGGTGCTGGCGCGCGACTGGAAGGTGGGCCTGTTCACCGGTGTGCTCAGCGGCGCGGCCTACTGGATCGTGATGTGGGCGATGACCAAGGCGCCGATCGCCTCGGTGGCGTCGCTGCGCGAAACCTCGATCCTGTTCGCCATGATGATCTCGGTGTTCGCGCTCGGCGAGAAGATGACGGGCTGGCGCGGTGCCGCCGCGCTCAGCATCGTTGCCGGTGTCGTTGCGCTCAGGCTGGGCTGAGCATGATCCCGAAAAGTTGCAGACTTTTCGGAAAAGATCATGCGTGAAAAACCAGCCAGATCTTTCAGCCCAGCACCGTCATTACCTGGCCGCGCCGTTCCGGGCTGAAGCGGATGACGACGATGATGCAGACGGCGACCACGCCGGCAAAAAGCGCCAGCGCATAGCCATAGCTGCCCCCGACCCTTTCCGCGATGCCTGCCTGGTAAGGGCCGCCGTAGGAGGCGGCGAGATTTCCGGCCTGATAGATGAAGCCGGGCAAGGTTGCGCGAACCGACCCGGGCGAAAGCTCGTTGAGGTGCACCGGGATGACACCCCAGGCGCCCTGGACCGCGACCTGCATGACGAAGGCGCCGATGGCGAGCATGAAAGGCGTGGTGCTGTAGGCCCACAGCGGAATCGATGGCAAGGCGATCAGGCACGCCAGGGTGATGGCGTTGACGCGGCCGATCTTCTCCGACAGCGCACCGAACGCCAGGCCACCGACGATGGCGCCGATATTGGCAACGATGGTGATCCAGCTCACCGTGTGCGGATCGAAACCATGCTGCTTCTTGAGGAAGGTCGGGTAGAGGTCCTGCGTACCATGGCTGAAGAAATTGAAGAACATCATCAGCACGACGGCATAAAGCGCAACACCCCAATGCTTCTGCAACGTCTCCAAAAGACCCGGTCTGGCGGTCTTCTGCGCTTCGACGAAAGCCGGCGATTCCGGCACATGCGAGCGGATGAAGAGCACGATCAGTGCGGGCAGGAAGCTGAGCAGGAACATGGCGCGCCAGCCGATCGTGTAGCCGCCGATCGTTTGTTGATAGAGCAGGCCATAGACCACCGCTGCCAGGAGGTAGCCGGTCGGGTAACCGCATTGCAGGATGCCCGAAACCATTCCGCGGGCGCTGGGCGGGATGGATTCCATGGCGAGCGAACTGCCAAGCCCCCATTCGCCGCCCATGGCGATACCGAACAGGGCACGAAGCGCCAGGAAGATGCCAAGATTGGGCGAGAAGGCGGCCAATGCCCCGATCACAGAATAGCTGACGATGTTGAGCATGAGGATGGGCTTGCGCCCGTATTTGTCGGCAAGCATGCCGAAGAAGAATGCGCCGATGAAGCGCGTCGCCAAGGTCAGGAACAGCGCCTTCGAGACTGCCGGGACATCGGTCTGGAATTCTGTCGCAATATCCGTGAGCAGGAATGTCAGAAGGAAGAAATCAAAGGCATCGAGCGTCCACCCCAGGAATGAGGCCAGGACGGTTTTCTTCTGTTGGGCGTTGAGGTTCAAGACGTGCTCCTTTGCCATCCCCCGGGCAACGATATGTCGCCCGGTTCGCAAAAGAGAACAGCCATCAGCCGGCTTTCGAAAAGCCGGCGGTCACTTTTTCGTAAGGTCGAGATCGAAGACCATCAACCCGTCGGTGCCGCCTTCGAGGGCTGCAACCAGCCGGGCGCCAGCGCGCTGATGGGCTTCATGCACCAGATAGGCGTCGCGGGCGGCGGCATCGCGGAAATCGATGGTGAAGCCGTGCGTGAAGCTGCGCGCGAACGGCTCAGGGCTGACATTGGCGCTGAATTCGACGGTGTCCATCCCGTCGATCACTTGTCGCAGCGCCTCGAGGTCAGCACGGATCGCCGCACGCTCGGCGGCGGAAATTTCATTGCGAAACCTAGCAAAAACACAGTGCCGGATCATCGTCAGGGTTCCTTCAAGCTGCACGGTTTCCGGAAAACACCGCCGGCGGAAGCGGCTCGCGGCCAAGGACCAGGTCGGCGCCCTTCTCGCCGACCATGATGGTCGGCGCATTGGTGTTGGAGGAGGGCACGCGCGGCATCACCGAGGCGTCGCAGACCCGCAGGCCTTCGATACCGCGCAGCCGCAGATCGGGCGTCACCACCGCCATGTCGTCGTGGCCCATACGGCAGGTGCCGACGGGATGGTGGTCGGTCTTGGAGCTGCGGCAAGCATAGTCGAACAGCTCGTCGTCGCTGGCGAGCGACGGGCCGGGCAGCACTTCGCGCAGTACGTAGGGCTGAAGCGCCTTCTGCCGCATGATCTCGCGCGCCAGCCTCAGTCCCTTGATCGACATGGCGCGATCGTAGGGATCGGACCAGTAGTTCGGATCGATCAGCGGATGGTCGGCCGGGTCGGCGCTCTTCAGGCGCACCGTGCCGCGCGAGCGCGGCCGCAGGAAGGCCGAATTCAAGGTGACGCCCGGGTTGTTCAGTTTCTCGACACCGGCCTCGATGCCGGAGCCGAGGCCGAGATGGAACTGGATGTCGGGCGAGGCGGCGGTCGGGTCGGCGTACCAGAAGCCGCCGGTCTCGAACAGGCTGGAGGCCACCGGTCCCTTTTTCAGCAGCAGATATTGCAGGCCGGCCCAGGCCGTGCGGTGCAGCTTGGCGTAATTGTCATAGGTGTGGTCGCCGGTGCATTCGGCGATGACGAACAGATCGAGATGGTCCTGCATGTTGGAGCCGACGCCGGGCAGATCATGCACCGGCGTGACGCCAACCGCCTTCAGGTGGTCGGCAGGACCGATGCCCGACTGCATCAACAGCTTCGGCGAGCCGATGGCGCCGGAGGAGACGATCACCTCGCGCCCGGCGCGGAGGATTTTCTTCTCGCCGCCCGGCCTGTCCACGGTCTCGACACCGATGGCGCGGCCTTTCTCTACGACAATGCGCGTCACCAGCACGTCGGTCCTGACGGTGAGGTTCTTGCGGGCGCGGATCGGTCTGAGGTAGGCGACCGAGGCGGATGAACGGCGTGCATCCTTCTGGGTCAGCTGGTAATAACCGACGCCTTCCTGGCTGGCGCCGTTGAAATCCGGATTGAAGGGAATGCCCATCTCCTGGCCGGCGCGGAAATAGGCCTCGCAGATCGGCAGCGGCGAAATCGGGTTCGACACACCGAGCGGACCCTGGTCGCCATGAAAGTCGTTGGCGTAGCGCTGGTTGTTCTCGGCGCGTTTGAAATAGGGCAGCACATCGCGGTAGCCCCAGCCGGCGAGACCCTCTTCCTTCTCCCAGGCGTCGTAGTCGCGGGCATTGCCGCGCGTGTAGATCTGGGCGTTGATGGATGAGCCGCCGCCAACCACCTTGGCCTGCGTGTACCAAAACACGCGGTCCTTCATGTGCTTCTGAGGCACGGTAGACCAGCCCCAGGAGGCGATGCCCTTGGTCATCTTGGCGAAGCCCGCCGGCATATGGATATAAGGATGCCAATCCTTGCCGCCAGCCTCCAGCAGCAGCACCGAATTCGCCGGATCCTCGCTCAGCCGGTTGGCCAGAACGCAACCGGCGGGTCCGGCACCCACGATGATGTAGTCGGTCATGACACTGTCCACTTACAGTCGCGGCACGGAGAGCGCGCCGTCGACATTGATGATCGAGCCAGTCGAAAA
Organism: Mesorhizobium bavaricum; assembly: GCF_056781655.1. Taxonomy (NCBI): domain Bacteria; kingdom Pseudomonadati; phylum Pseudomonadota; class Alphaproteobacteria; order Hyphomicrobiales; family Phyllobacteriaceae; genus Mesorhizobium; species Mesorhizobium bavaricum. Next base: position 2,254,465 of record NZ_CM165566.1, read on the forward strand.
GCCGAGCTTGCCGCCGGCCAAGGTCGCTACCACCGCGCCGATGTCCGACGCTTCGCCCCAGCGCTTTGCCGGCACCAACCCACCGTCGATCAAGGCGCCGTATTTGGCGGTTACGCCTGACGTCATGTCGGTGCGGATGATGCCTGGTCGCACCTCGAACACAGCGATGTTTTCGGCGGCGAGCCTGAGCGCCAGGTTCTTCACCCACATCGACAGCCCGGCTTTCGAGATGCAGTAGTCCGGCCGTTCCGGCGACGCCATTTCGGCGCTGACCGAGGTGATGGTGATGATCGATTTCGGGTGATCGCCCGGTGTAGCCAGCATCGCTCTGGCGACGGCCTGGCTGAGAAACACGGTGCCGCGCAGATTGACGCCGAGCGCCCGGTCGAAGTTCTCCGGCTTGAGGGCCAGGAGGTCGCCGCGCACGACGGCGCCGACGCCGGCATTGTTGACCAGACAATCGATGCGGCCGAAGGCGCGCATCGCTGCGTCGACCAGTGCTATGTGACTGTCGAGATCGGCAATGTCGCAGCTGATATAGGCGAATTTTGCGCCCCGCGTGGTGATGACGTCGGCAAGTCCATCGGCGGGTTTTTCGGCAAGGTCGGCGACCAGAATATCGAAGCCGGACTCCGCCAGCGCCTGGGCGCAGGCAAGTCCGATGCCGCGCGCGCCGCCGGTGACGATGGCTGCGGGACGGGTCATGCTGCTAATTCCGTCTTGCGGATGTGGTCGGCGACGCGCAGCGCTTGTGCGGCGATCGACAATGCCGGGTTGACGGCGGCCGAGTTCGGCAGGAAGCCGCCATCGACGACGAACAGGTTCCGGTGATCGAAGGATTGGCAGAACGGATCGAGCGGCGAGGTCGCCGGATCGTCGCCCATCTTCACCGTGCCGCACTGGTGCGAGGGCGTGCGCTTGTCGAAGGGGCGCGACAGCACGATCGGATAGCCGCAGGCGCGGAAGTTTTCACGCATCACCTTGGTCAGCCCGTCGAGCGACTGCATGTTGGAGCGCCGCCACTGCATGACGATGTCCTTGCCGTCGACCATGATGCGGCTTTCGGGGTCGGGAAGGTCCTCGCACATCAGGTACCAGTCGACGGCGTGACCGGCGATGAAATCGAGCGCGAATTTCGGCGCGAACTTTACATTGGCGCTGAGAATGTTGCCGTCGATCTTGCCGAGAAGCTGGACGTTGCCGAGTGGCTTGCCCCCCTTGCCGTCGGACAGGTAGTAGTCGTTCAGCATCAGCGTTTTCTGGTAGACGGCGTCGTTCCTGTGGCGCGGATCGATCGCCAGCATGGCACTGGAATTGTGGTTCATGAAGTTGCGGCCGACCTGGTCGGAGCGGTTGGCGAGGCCCTTGCCACTTCCCTTGCCGTTGGCGGGTGAGGGCGAGCGCAGCAGGATGACGGCGGAATTGATCGCGCCGGCACAGAGGATGACCAGCTTCGGCGTCAGCTTTTTCAATTCGCCGTTCTGCCGGTAGTGAATGGCGGCGATGGTTTTGCCGTCGGCCGAGGCTTCGAGATATTCGACATAAGCGCCGGTCTCGAGCTTGATGTTCGGGTCGGTCAGCGCCGCCGTCAGCGGTCCCGTTTGCGCGTCGACCTTGCCTTGCCCGGTGTTGGGGAAAGCGTCCCAGCCGGTCTTGCCGTCTTTCAGCCAGGTGTCAATGTCGACGCCGAGCGGCAGCGAGGCCGGATGCAGGCCAAGGCCCTTGAGCTCGGCGCGGGCGCGCGCGATCGGCGCCTCGTCGGGCACCGGCTTGAAGGCATAGGGCGTCGAATGGAAGGGCTCGGTCGGATCTTCGCCCAGCGTGCCGCGCACACGAAACAGCTGCTCGGCCTTCGAGTACCAGGGCTCGAATTGCTCATAGGAAAACGGCCATGCCGGCGAGACCCCGCCAAAGTGCTCCATGGCGGAGAAATCCTCTTTACGGTAGCGGATCAGCACCGCGCCGTAGAATTTCGAATTGCCGCCGACATAGTAGTAGTTGCCAGGGTTGAAGGCCGCGCCGCCGGCTTCGCGCCACATCTCCTTCGGCCGGTAGTGGCCGTCGACGAAGATGGACCGCGTGTCGCGCGCATGCGGCGTTGCTGGCAACGGCTCGCCACGCTCCAGCATCAGCATCGACGCACCGCAACCAGCCAGACCGGAGGCGATCGTGGCGCCGCCGATGCCGGAGCCGATGATGACGATGTCCGGATTTGCCATGGCCGTCAGCGAATGCGGTTCTCGGTCGCCGGGTCGAAGAACACCGCCTTGGTCAGGTTGAAGGCGAGCGGCGTGCTGGTGCCGGGCTGAATGTTGGCGTCGGCGCGCAGCCGCGCCACCACGCCCTTGCCGCCAAGATTGGTGACGGCGAAGGTGTCCGAGCCTGCCGGTTCCACCACCTCGATATGGCAGTCGGCGGTGGCGATGTTGGAGGCGTTGCGCTCCGCGCCTTCCGGATCGGTCAGGGCTTCGGGGCGGACGCCGAAGATGATCGGCTTGCCCTGGAATGCCGACAGGCCTGCCGGTGCGTTGGCCATAGGCAGCGAGATCGGGTCGCGCGCCTCGCGCTGCAGCACGACGGACAGCGCGTTGCCGTTGGTGCCGATCGTCGCGGGGATCAGGTTCATCGCCGGCGAACCCATGAAGTCGGCAACGAAGAGATTGGTCGGGTTGTTGTAGATCTCGGCCGGGGTGCCGAACTGCTGCACCTCGCCGTCGCGCATGACGGCGATCTTGGTCGCCAGCGTCATCGCCTCGATCTGGTCGTGGGTGACATAGACGATGGTGGTGCCGGTGGTGGCGTGCAGGCGCTTTATCTCGATGCGCATGTCGACGCGCAGCTTGGCGTCGAGGTTGGACAAAGGTTCGTCGAACAGGAACAGCTTGGGGTCGCGCACCAGCGCCCGGCCCATGGCGACGCGCTGGCGCTGGCCGCCGGAAAGCTGGCTCGGCTTGCGCTGCAGCAGGTGGCCGATCTGCAGCACCTTGGCCACCTTGTCGATCGCCTTCTGACGCTCTGCCGCCGGCACGCCGCGCATCTCCATGCCGAAGGAGATGTTCCCGGCCACCGTCATGTTCGGGTAGAGCGCATAGCTCTGGAACACCATGGCAATGTCGCGCTTCGACGGATGCAGATCGTTGATGGCGCGCCCTTCGACGCGGATTTCGCCCGAAGTGATCGTTTCGAGGCCGGCGATGGTGTTGAGCAAAGTGGACTTGCCGCAGCCGGACGGGCCGACCAGCACCAGGAAGCCGCCCTTATCGAGTTCGACGTCGATCCCCTTGAGGATCTCGACCTGGCCGAAGCGCTTTCTCAGGCCATCAATTTCCAGAAAAGCCATCAGATTATCCTTTGACGGCGCCCGCCATCAGACCGCGCACGAAATAGCGGCCGGCGAGCACATAGACGAGAAGGGTGGGCAACGCCGCAATCATCGCGGCCGCCATGTTGACGTTGTATTCGACGACGCCTGTCGAGGTGTTGACGACGTTGTTGAGCGCCACCGTCATCGGCATCGCGTCGCCGGTTCCGGCGTAGGCCGAGGCGAACAGGAAATCGTTCCAGATGTTGGTGAACTGGTAGATCACGGTGACGACGAAGATCGGCATCGAGTTCGGCAGCATGATGCGGCGGAAGATCTGGAAGAAGGAGGCGCCGTCGACCTGCGCCGCCTTGACCAGCTCGGTCGGGAACGCCTCGTAATAGTTGCGGAAGAACAGCGTGGTGAAGCCGATGCCGTAGACGACGTGGACGAAGACCAGATTGACCGTCGGGTTGCCGAGGCCGAAGCTGGTTCCGGTCGCATTCTGCAGCGTCACGCCGAAACGGCCGATGCTGCCTAGGATCGTCGCCATCGGCAACAGCACCGACTGGAACGGGATGAAGCAGGCGAACAGCATCAGCCCGAACACCAGTGTCGCGCCACGAAAACGCCATTTGGTCAGCACGTAGCCGTTGAGCGCGCCGAGCATGGTCGAAATTAGCACCGCCGGAACCACCATCTTGATGGAGTTCCAGAAATAACCCTTGATGCCGGCGCAGGTGAGGCCGACGCAGGTCTCGCCCCAGGCCTTCAGCCACGGGTCGAAGGTCGGCGCTTGCGGCAGCGCCAGCATGTTGCCGTTTTGGATCTCGTCCATGGTCTTGAACGAGGTGACCAGCATGACGAACAGCGGCATCAGGTAGAACAGCGCGAACAGCGCCAGCAGCCCGTAAATGATGATGCGGTTGATGAGCTTGACGTTGACGCCGCCGGAGGCCTGGCGGGCGGGAGTGGTAACAGCGCTCATCGCGGCTTCTCCCGCAGTTCGGAATAGAGGTACGGCACGATGATGGCGACGATGGTCATCAGCATGATCACGGCGCTGGCCGAGCCGACGGCCATCTCGTTGCGCTTGAAAGTGTATTCATACATGAAGTTCGACGGCAGCCAGGCCGAGCCGCCGGGGCCGCCGCTGGTCAGCGCCACGACAAGGTCATACGACTTGATGGCGAGGTGTGCGAGCACGATGAAGGCCGACAGGAAGATCGGCCGCAGCAGCGGAATGACGATGCGGCGATAGAGCTGGAAGGTGGTGGCGCCGTCGATCTGCGCCGCCTTCATGATCTCGCCGTCAATGCCGCGCAGTCCGGCCAGGAACATGGCCATGATGAAGCCGGAGGCCTGCCAGACGCCGGCGATGACCACGGTGTAGATGACGAAATCCTTGTTCTTGATCCAGTCGAAATGGAAACTCGTCCAGCCCCATTGATGCAATGTCTGCTCGAGGCCGAGGCCGGGATCGAGGAACCATTTCCAGGCAACGCCAGTGACGATGAAGGACAGCGCCATCGGGTAGAGATAGATCGGCCTCAGCACGCCTTCGCCGCGGATCTTCTGGTCGAGCAGGATGGCCAGGAACAGGCCGAGCGCCAGGCAGATGAAGATGTAGAGAAAGCCGAAAATGCCCATGTTGGTGATCGACGTGTACCAGCTCGATGGCGGGTCGGTGTCGAAGGTCCAGCCCCACAGCCGCCGGTAGGCGCGGGGACCGGTGATGACATAGGACGGGAAGGTCTTTGAATTGGTGAAGGACAGATAGATCGTCCACAGGATGAAGCCGTAGACGAAGACGATGGTGATGGCGAAGCTCGGCGCCAGCACGATCTTCGGTAGCGCGTCCTGCAGGCGCGAGCGCACAGAGGCGCGCGGACGGGCGTGCTCCGGCGTCAGCTTGATCTGGCTTGTCGCTACCGTGCTCATAGGGCTCCTCCCGTCGACGCGAGGCCAACCAGGTTCGCGGATCGGAGCCTTCCCCGCCGGAGCGGGGAAGGCGTTTTGGGTGTGTGACGCTTACCTGGCGTCGTCGATCGCCTTGACCAGTTCGGTCACGGCTTCGTCCGAGGTCTTGATCTGGCCGTGGACGAACTTGGTCACGACATCCTTGTAGGCGTTGGCGATCGCCGGAGGCGCGCCGTAACCCTGCGCAAGCGAGCCGAACAGCGTGCCCTTCTCGTTAGCGGCTTTCAGGTCGGCAATGCCTTTCTTGCCGCAAGCGTCGAAGTCGGTGTCAGGCACGTCGGTACGGGCCGGAACCGAACCCTTGACGACGTTGAAGGCCGACTGGAAGCTCTTCGACAGGGTGGCGGTCGCAAGTGCGGCCTGGGCGGCCTTGCGATCGTCCGCAACATCGAACATGCCGAACATGTCGGAGTTATAAACGACACTGCCGTCGGTTCCCGGGAAGCGATAGCACAGGAAGTCGGTGCCCGGGGTCTTCTTGGCGGCATGGAACTCGCCCTTGGCCCAGTCGCCCATGACCTGCACCAGGGCATCGCCCTTGATGACCATGGCGGTGGCCAGGTTCCAGTCGCGGCCCGAGAAGTTCGGGTCGACATAGGTGACGAGCTTGGCCAGGTTGTCGAACGACTTCTTCATCGTGTCGGACTTGAGCGAAGCGTCGTCGAGGTCGTTGAAGGCCTTCTTGTAGAACTCAGGTCCTCCGGTCGACAGCACGACCGAGTCGAACATGGTGGCTTCCTGCCAGTTCTGGCCGCCGAGAGCGAGCGGGATGACGCCCGCCGCCTTGGCCTTGTCGAGCAGGGCAATGAGGTCGTCGAAGGTCTTCGGCTCGGTGCCGCCGATCTTGTCCATCACCGCCTTGTTGATCCACAGCCAGTTGACCGAATGGACGTTGACGGGCACCGCGACCCATTTGCCTTCATAGATGGTAAACTTTTGCAGCGCCGCGGGAACAGCCTTGTCCCAACCTTCCTTGACGGCGATGGCGGTGAGGTCTCCCATCTTGCCGGCTGCCGCATAGTCGAGCACGGTGTAGCCGAGCATCTGGGAAGCCGTCGGCGGATTGCCGGCTGCCACCATTGCCTTCAGCGCGACCATTGCGGGGTCGCCGCCACCGCCGGACACCGGCACGTCCTTCCAGGCATAGCCTTCCTTGGCCAGGTCCTGCTTGAGGACGTTGAGAGCAGCCGCTTCGCCGCCCGACGTCCACCAATGCAGCATCTGCACTTCCTTGACGTCCTCGGCATGGGCCGCGAAAGCAAGGCCCGATGCGAGAGCCGTTCCAATAAGAAGTTTGCGCAACATGTACTTCCTCCCTTGTTGCATCTACACGACCGGCGGATGCCCGCCGGGTTCTTCTCAACTCAGCCGACCCACCATCCGGTGCGCTGGCCGCGATGAAACTGGATTGTCTTTTCTTCGGTATAATCCTCGACAGCGCGTTTGCCGAGTTCGCGTCCGAGACCGGACTGCTTGTAGCCTCCGAATGGCAGCTCGGGATAACCTTCCATGAACGTGTTTACCCAGACGGTTCCCGAACGCACATTCCGCGCCACCGACATACAGGTGTCGATGCTGGCGCTCCATACGCCCGCAGATAAACCATAAGGCGTGTTGTTGGCGATGTGCAACGCCTTTTCAATCGATTCAAAAGTCAGCACCGAGAGCACTGGCCCGAACACTTCCTCGCGCGCTATGGCCATGTCCTCGGTGACGCCGCGGATGATGGTGGGATCGAGGTACTGGCCGGCATTCGAGGCCAACTGCTTGCCGCCGCTGTAGACGCTGCTGCCGTTGCTTGCCGCTGCCGCGACGTAGTCTGTCACCTTGGCCAGATGGTCTGAAGAGATCATCGCGCCGACCTTGGTGCTGTCATCAAGCGGATCGCCGACGGTCACCCTGGCGGTGAGCGCCTTGACCGTGCTGAGAAAATCGTCGGCGATCGCCTCGTGCACGATCAGCCGGCTGCCGGCATTGCAGCATTCGCCGGCATTGAAGAAGCCGCCGAACACCGCCGCGTCGGCGGCCGCTTCGAGGTCCGCATCGGGGAAGACGATCTGACCGTTCTTGCCGCCGAGTTCCATCGAGACTTTCTTCAGCGAGTGCGCGGCCGATGCCATGGTCGTCTTGCCGACGCGGGTTGAGCCGGTGAACGAGACCATCTCGACCAGCGGATGGCTGACCATCGGTGCGCCGACATCGGCGCCCACGCCGGCGAGGATGTTGACGACGCCGGCGGGCAGGCCGGCCTGCATCAGGATATCACCGAGCACGAAGGTCGAGGCCGAGGTCATTTCGCTCGGCTTGACCACCGCCGTGCAGCCGGCGGCCAGCGCGAAGGGCAGTTTCTGGCTGACGATGAGGAACGGGAAGTTCCACGGCGTGATGATCGAGACGACGCCGATCGGCTCGCGCAGCACGACACCCAGCATGGTGTCGCCGAGATTGGCGTAGGATTCGCCGTGCAGCGTGCGGGCGAGCGAGGCGGCATAGCGCCAGATGTCGACGGCGCCGCCGATCTCGCCGCGCGCCTGGGCGATCGGCTTGCCCGATTCCAGCGCATCGAGCCGTGCGATATCTTCCAGCCGTGCCTCGATCAGATCGGCCGTTTTGAGCAGGATCGCGGCGCGCTCGGACGCTTTCATGCGCGGCCACGGACCGGTGTCGAACGCCTTGTGCGCGGCCTGCACCGCGGCTTCGACTTCGGCTTCGCCGGCCTGTGCATAATGCGAGACGGTGAAGCCGTGGCCTGGGCTCTTGCGCTCCAGCGTGCGGCCGTCGCGGGCATCGACATGCTTGCCGTCGATCAGCAGCCGATAGGTTCCTGGCGCTGCGGATGCCTCGGCGGGCATGATGATGTTGAGGGGGGCGTTCATCTAGTTCGGAATCCTCAGGATCTTGAAAATGCGGGTTTCTGCTTGGTCTTGAAAGCACCGACGCCGGCCTTGAGATCGCCGGTCAGGGCGATGAAGCCGCTGGCCAGCGCTTCGGTCGCGGCGGCACTTTCCTCGCCTTCGGCCACGGCGATCATCAATTTGGCGGCCTCTGTCGCCAGCGGGCCGCGCTCGGCGATCTTTCCGGCCCAGGCCCTGGCTTCGGTCAGGCCGCTGCCGGTTTCGACCACCCGGTCGACCACGCCAAGGGCCAGCGCTTCGGGAGCAAGCAGAATCTCGCCGCCCAATGCCATGCGCCGCACTGTTTGCGCGCCGAAGCGGCGTACGGCACGCTGCGTGCCGGACCAGCCCGGGACGACGCCGATCGAGGTTTCCGGAAATCCGAGCTTGACGTGTGTCTCCGCAACGCGGAAGTCGCAGGCGACCGCCAGTTCCAGCCCGCCGCCCAGCGCATGGCCGGACAGCACGGCGATGGTCGGCTGCCGCAGCCGCGCCAGCCGGTCGAAGACGCGGTGGCCGTAGCGTACCCATTGCACCTGGAAATCGGCGGCGCTCATCTGCGCCCACGCCTCGACATCGCCACCGGCGCAAAAGCCCTTGCCTTCGCCGCGCAGCAATACGACGCGCACATCGTTGGCCGCCTCCGCCTCGTCGAGCGCTATCTCCAGCGCCCGCAGCATCGGAATATCAAGCGCGTTGAACTTTTCCGGCCGCCGCAAAGTGACGATGCCGATGGCGCCTTCAGTTTCAAAGGTGACGAGGCGATCAGTCATGCGCGCCTCCAAGCGAGGCGCCGCCATTCAGCGTCAGGCCGATCAACCGATCCTGGTAGAGAGCTCCCGGTGTCGTCTTGAGGTCCTTGGCGATACCGAGCGGAATCTCGGCCTGGGCCAGCACATCGCGCTGCAGGTCGATGCCGGGTGCGAGTTCGGTGACGACCAAACCGTCCGGCGTCAGCTTCATCACGCAGCGCTCGGTGACGTAGGTGATGTCCTGCCCCTGCGCGACCGCGCGCTTGCCCGAGAAGGAGATGTGCTCGACCTCGCTGACGATTTTCTTGACCTTGCCCTCCTGGTCGATGCGGATGCCGCCATCGGCCAATGAGAGTTTTGCCCCAGCATTGAAGAAGCCGGAGAAGACGATCTTCTTCGCCCGCGCCGTGATGTCGACGAAGCCGCCGGCCCCGGCGGTGACATGCGGCCGTGCAGACAGCTTCGACACGTTGACAGAGCCGTGGCGGTCGATCTGCAGGAAGGACAACAGCGAAGCGTCGAAGCCGCCGGCCTGGAAATAGATGAACTGGTGCGGCGAGGGCATGATCGCCTCGGCGTTCGAGGCGCAGCCGAATTTGAAGTCGAGCAGCGGCACGCCGCCGACAGCACCCTGTTCGATCACCCAGGTGACCTTGCCGTGCTGGCCTTCCTCGAGAAGGATGCGCGGCACATTGGCGGAGATGCCGAAGCCGATGTTGACGGCCATGCCGTCGCGAAGCTCCATGGCGACGCGGCGCGCGATCACCTTCTGGACGTTCATTTCGGCGTTGCGGAAGCTTGACAGCGGCCGGAAGATCTCGCCGGAGATTGCCGGATCATAGGGCGTCAGCGTCGTCTGCAACTGGTCGGGCGCGACGACGATGTGGTCGACCAGCACGCCGGGCACGCGCACGTCATGCGGCTTCAACGTGCCGTTCTCGACGACGCGCTTGACCTGCGCAATGACGACGCCGCCATTGTTACGGGCGGCCAGCGCCTGCTCCAGCCCGCCGAGATAGGCGCCCTCATGCTCGTAAGTGAGGTTGCCGCGCTCGTCGGCCGTGGTGGCGCGGATGATCGAGACATGCGGCACGATCGAGCGGAAATAGAGCCATTCCTCGCCGTCGAACTGCTGAACCGAAACGATCGGCTCGCTGGCGGCCGCGTTCATGGCGCAGCCCTGGTGGCGCGGGTCAGCGAAGGTGTCGAGGCCGACCTTGGTCAGCACGCCCGGCCGTTTGGCCGCGGCCTCGCGGTGCATGTCGAACAGGATACCAGACGGCACGTTGTAGGCGGCGACCGAATTGTCGCCGATCATCTTCCAGATCTGCGGCGGCTCGGACGAGGAGGGGCCTGACGGATAGGAGCCGCACAGTGTGCGCTTCAGCAGGCCGGGCTTGGCCAGATGGTCGATGCCCTTGATGCCATACATGTCGCCGGCGGCGATTGGGTGCAGCGTGGTGATGTCCTTCGGATGGCCTTCGCTGTCGAAGCGCTCGCCGATGGCGGCCAGCACTGCATCCGGACAGCCGAGACCGCTCGACGACGACACGGACACGACCATGCCATCCCTGATCAGGCCTGCTGCCTGGGCTGCGGAAACGACCTTGCTCAATTCTTGCTCCCGAGTTTCGGGTCGATCTTGACGGCTGTGCCGGAGCTGGCCGATTGCAGTGCGGCCTCGGCAGCGGTGAGCGACCAGATGCCGTCCTCGCCGGTGGCGGAAGGCTGGCCGTCGCCGCGGATCGCGGCGTGGAACTGGCGCAACGAGCGGGAATAGAGGTCCTCGCGGTCGAAGCCCAGCTCCTCCTCGCCGTTGGCTGTGCGCAGCAACACCGAGCCGACCGGCTTCTGCGTCATCACGTTGCTGGCGATCAGCGAGCCTTCCGAGCCATGCACCTCGAAGCCGGTGCCGGCGAATTTGGTGGTGAAGCCTTCATGCGACTGCGCGATGAGGCCGGATCTGAAACGCCAGATGCACATGGCGCCGTCTTCCAGCCCGCTGCCGGCCATGCCGGCCGACTGCGTGAAGGCCGAGACCTCGACCGGATCGTCGCCGAGCACGAAGCGCAGCGTGTCGGCATCGTGCACGGTGATGTCGAGCACCACGCCGCCGCCGGCCTCCGGCCTGGTGATGCGCCAGCCCTGCAGATTTTCCGGCAGATAGACGGAATGAAAGACGCGCGCGGCGATCGGCTTGCCGATATGGCCGGCGGCGATCGCGTCACGCATGGCGCGGTGCGCGCCGGCGTTGCGCAGATGGTGATTGGTGCCGAGCACGATGCCGGCGGCTTTTGCCGCGGCAACCATTGTGCGGGCGTCGGCGCTGGTCAGCGCCAGCGGCTTTTCGCACAGCACATGCTTTCCCGCCTTGATGGCAGCGAGTGCCTGTTCGAGATGCAGTTCGTTGGTGGTCGAGATGTAGACGGCGTCGATATCGGCACCGAGCAGAGCATCAAGCGTCGAGACAGCCAGCGGAATGCTGTTTTCCCCGGCATAGGCGGTGGCGCGCTCGGGGTTGGAACTCATCACGGCTGCGATCTCGCCATCGCCCTGCGCGCGGATGGCGTTGATCATGAACTGTCTGGCGATCGTGCTGGCGCCGATCAAGCCCCATCTGACGCTCATGCCGCGTCTCCCATTCCTGTGGGCCTGTTTCGGGTGCGGCGGTCTGGACCGCAGCTTTCCCTGACCACCAGATTGACCGCACCAATATGATCCTCGGCCCGCGTGGTGCGCGACTGGATCATTTTCAGCATGACATGGGCGGCACGCTCGCCAAGGCCGGCGGTGTCCACCGAAACGCTGGTCAAAGCCGGCGTGTAGTGTTCGGCCTCGACCACATCGTCGAAGCCGACGACGGCGAAATCCGCTCCCGGCTCAAGCCCGCGCTTGCGCAGCGCCAGCATGGCGCCAAATGCGACCGCGTCATTGAAGCACAAGGCCGCGGTCGGTGGCTCGGGCAGCGACAGAGCGTTTTCCAGGCAAGCAATGCCGCCCCTGCGGCTGGTCTCTCCTTCGACGACAGTCATGTCGCGGGCGGCGATGCCAAGCGTTTCGCAGGCTTCGCGAAAGCCGCCCAGCCGCTCGTGATAGACCACGAGGTCGGACGAGCCGCCAAAGAAGGCCAGCCGGCGGTGGCCCTTGCCGATGAGATGGGCGGCGGCAAGGTAGGCGCCGCGATGATTGTCGGGCGCGATCACCGGGATGCGGCTTTCCGGCAGGCGGCGCATGGCGAAAACGACCGGAACACCCGCCGTCTCCAGCCGCCGGAAGGCGCCCGGCGTCGTGCCGCGCGCCGGCGACACGATGAGGCCGGCGACACCTTGTTCCATCAGCGATTTCAGCACTTCTTCCTGGCGCACCGGATTTTCCGCCGTGTTGGCGATGAAAGGCACGATGCCTGCCGACTGGAAGACGCGCTCCATGCCGACCGCCAGTTCGGCGAAGAAAGGATTGGTGAGATCGTTGATGACCATGCCGATGACGTTGGAGTGAGCCTTGCGCAGATTGGCGGCGCCGCGGTTGTAGACGTAACCGACATCCTCGATCGCCTTGCGAACCTTGACCGCGGTCTCAGGCCGGATCAGCCCGCTGCCCTGGAGCACGAGCGATACCGTCGATTTGGACACGCCTGCTTCGCGGGCGATGTCGAATATCGTCGCCTTGGCCCGGCTGGCCATCCAGATGCATCCTCCCCGGTTTTCTAGGTCAATCTATTGGAACGTTCTAATCACTGCTCCCGCCCGGAGTCAATCGGGGTTCGTTCTGAATTTGAAAAATTGATCAGGAAAGGCCGGACAGCCCATTTTACAAGGCTTTTTGTGCTGCGGCGCAGCATTTGCCAGTGAATGGGTCCTGACTCCTAAAGGTTCTTGATTTATTGGAACGTTCCATTTATAGGCGCTGCAAAAGGGGAGAGAACTATGGACATTGTCTTGCCTGGTGAGGGTGGCCGCAACAGCCGCTACGCGCTGGTCGGCCAGCCGGTGCAGCCGGTGATCGGCGCGCGGTTTTCCCGCATCGCCTATGCCGCCGCCCATGTCGTTGCCGATCCGCTTGATATGACCGATCCATGGTCGCGGCCCGTGGTCGACTGGGACAGGACCATGGCTTTCCGGCATCATCTGTGGCGGCTGGGGTTCCGCATCGCCGAGGCGATGGACACGTCGCAGCGCGGCATGGGTTTCGACTGGACAAATGCCCAGGAATTGATCCGCCGCTCGATCGCGGAAGCGCGCACCGTCGAAGGCGCCGATCTCGCTTCGGGTGCCGGGACCGACCATCTGGTGGCAAGCGCCGCCAGGACTCTCGACGATGTCATCGCCGCCTATGAAGAGCAATTCGCTTTCATCGAAGGGCAGGGTGGCAAGGCGATCATGATGGCCAGCCGCGCGCTGGCGGCTATCGCCAGGGGCCCGGACGACTATGCGCGTGTGTACGACCGCATTCTGAGCCAGGCGTCCGGCAAGGTCATCCTGCACTGGCTGGGTGACATGTTCGATCCGGCACTGATGGGCTATTGGGGCAGCAGCGATTTCGAGGCAGCGCTCGATACCGTCGTCGCCATCATCGAACGTCACGCCGGCAAGGTGGAAGGGATAAAAATCTCGCTGCTCGATGCCAGCAAGGAGGTCGCGCTCAGGAACCGGCTGCCGGACGGCGTCGTCATGTTCACCGGCGACGACTTCAACTATCCCGAACTGATCGCGGGTGACGGCAGGAAACACTCGCATGCGCTGCTCGGCATTTTCGACGCGATCGCGCCGGTCGCCAATGCGGCGCTGGCCAAGCTGGCGAACGGCGACCGCGCCGGCTACGACGCACTGATGGCGCCGACCGTGCCGCTGTCACGAAAAATCTTCGAAGCGCCGACCGAATATTACAAGGCCGGCATCGTCTTCATGGCCTGGCTGAACGGCCACCAGGATCATTTCGCGATGGTCGGCGGCATGCAGTCGGCGCGCGGCATCCGTCACTACGCCGATGTCTTCTGCCTTGCCGACCAGGCAGGATTGCTGGCCGATCCGGATCTGGCGGTCGCCAGGATGAAAGGTCTTTGCGCCGTAGCGGGCATTTCGGAATAATGGGGGCTCGTGCGCTGAGGCCATACGGCAATGAAGCTAAGGATTTCCATCGTTTTCGTGGTTTTGCTGGCGGCGATTCCCCTATCATCTGCGCAAGGCGGTGATGGCGTCGATCAGGCTGGCGCCAAGGCTGCCCTGCTTGAAGCCTATCCCGGCCTTTTTACCATCTCGGGCAACACAGTGACGTGGTCGGATGGTGCCACAATGGTGTGGGATGATGGCAAGACCCGCACCCCTGAGGAGCTGATCAAGTCCCCCGATATCGAGGACATGTTTCACTACGTCTATCCGACGGCCAGTGCCGGAGACCTAATCCCTGACGTGGATTTCGATCCCGGGCGTATTGGCAACGAGGCTTTTTTCAAGAAACTTTATGGGGCCAGTGCCGCAGCGGTCGGCCATCATTTAACAAGCGTCAAATGGCTGCCCAAACTGGGCAAGTATCCGGTTCGGATAACCTCGCTCTTCGGCATTGACGCGCGCCTCTCCAAAATCTCGAATGCCTTGCAAGACATGCCCGTCGACACAAGCCGCTTCGGCCTCAAGCCGGGCGGCGGTTTCAATTGGCGGGTCATCGCCGGTACGGATCAACTCAGCGTCCATTCCTTCGGGGCCGCATTCGACATCAATGTCGGTTATTCCGACTATTGGTTCTGGAACAAGCCCAATGGCAAGGGCCGTATCCCGTTCAAGAACCGCATTCCCCTTTCAATCGTCACGCTGTTTGAAGGACAGGGGTTTATCTGGGGTGGGCGCTGGTATCACTACGACACCATGCATTTCGAATATCGGCCTGAATTGCTGATCTACAAGGAAAAGCAGGGATAGCCGACCCTTGGATGGCTGAGCAGCGGAAACTGGGCGCCATGTATTGATTGTCTGGATGGGATGGTGGGAGTGACAGGATTGAACCTGTGACCCCTGCAATGTCGATGCAGTGCTCGTCGACGGCCCGTCGCTCCATTTGCGAAGCGGCGAGCTCTCACCCCCCTGTCAGGCGGCGCCTTTATCACAAAGCCCATACAACAGGCGCCGGCCATTCCGCGAAGGCAGCCCTGCCATCGTGATATTAGCAGTTATGCAACTGCGACGCATTTCAACTTTGACGTATTGAAGCGGCCCTATGCGCCTTGGTTAAAATCGTACAGTCGAAATGCCTGCCGGACCTCTGGCGCTTCCTCGGCTTTGGCGTGATTTCCTCGATCCGCACCTTGTCGCCGATCTCCTTAGCGAGCGCGAGCGCCTTTTCCTTGTCCTTGGTGGTCAGCTCAGCGCGCCAGTGCGGCTTCTCGAACACGCTCACCATGTAGGTCATTGCCGGCTTATAGCCCAAGGGCATCCTTCACAGACCGCCAGCTCCGCCACCAGCCTAACTGACTATCTGGGAAAGATCGGCGATGTCGCCGTAGATCATCGAACCTTTGACGAGGTAGCACTTGCCACCCAGGACGTCGGCGAGTGAGCTTGACGCGGTGCAAACCGGCAAGTTCACCTTACGGTCCTTGGCATCGGCACAGCCGATGCTGATCGCGAGGATAGCGAGCATGAGAGTCGTTTTGCTCATATTTAGCCCCCCCCTAGAGCCAGCAGGCCCCCTGGGCAGCAAAACCGGGTTGCCGCCCTGCCTTGCCATTAGGTGGAGCAGGGGTTAAGTCGCGCCATCCCTCGATTGGATGACGCTGGCTCATCTATATTAGCTATCGCTGAAAGATCTGCATTAGCTAACGCTTGAAGAACCGCCGCAGGTCGCTCCTGTGGCGGACTTCTTCCTATGGTTTTATGTAGGACCTCGACCGCTTCGACGCTGATCAATGCATTGGTCAACCGAGGTTTTGTAACCGGCCGTAGGCCGCACCGGCCGTCCCGATCCGCGAGCGGCAGCACGGTCGGTTGCGGCTCACACGGATCATTTTAGAGAAATTGAATATTCGAATAAACGGCCTATAATTTGCCAGCCGGCAAAACCACCCCGTTTGCCGGTCAGGCCCGGCGGTCAAACCCCGAGCCCCCCGCCATGGCCGCCGGACCGCTGGAAAAACGATCGGCAACGCTACGACGGCGGTGGCGGGTGAGGCTGCGCAAAGAATCGGTGGCGGAGCGCTGACGGATAGGTCGGAATTCCTCACCGCAACCAGCGAAGGGAGGTCATTCCCATGCACACGGCAGCATTGCGGCTTCGATCGATCCGAGAAGTGTTATTGCCGCTGATGGGGTTTACCGACTGGCACGAAGGCGTCAGCGAAGAAGGCACGCCCATTTGGACACGTTACATCGCGAGAACGGACTCATGGGAGGTTCGTCCGATGACGCCCGAAGAGGAAGCCAAGGCTTTCTGGTGGTATCTTCCACCGTTTTGAGCGTCGTCCAGCGCGCCGCCGGCACAGGTCCCGCGGCTGAAAGCACAACGCCGTTGACGAACTAGCCTTGAAAGCCCGCGCCACGGAGGGACCGATGACGCGGGCCGGCCGACGTACCCACCAGCCTGCGACGGAGCCAAGAGCAGCGGCATCCGAAGCATGAACTCAAAACCGCTAATGTTCCCTCTCCAGGGCCCATCGCCTTCAGGCAGCCCAGCCGGGGGGCGATTAGGCTAGCCCCACGGTTGGGCCACTCGACTTGATCAACCGCCTCGTGGCACGCGCCATGGCGAACACAACGGGCGGCTGGATCGACAGCCAGCGCGTCGTCAGGCATCGGCGAGGGGAGGCCGTAACAGAGACGAACAAGCGCCAGCCACCGGTGCGGCTTGGCAGGCGGGTCGGCGTGCCTGGTGCGCTGGGAACGCTTCTGCCCGGACGGCATAGGAAATGGCGATCGACAAAGGATGGCTCGATCCGGCCATCACCGGGCAATCGGCTATCACGCCGCACGTTGTGCGCCACACGCGCGCGGATGTGTTCAAGGGCGTGGATATCTGCGAAGCGGCCGGCGCGCTCGGCATGTCCGCCAAAACGCTCGACAAGGTCTATGGTCACCACCACGTCGATTTCCAGAGGAACGCGGCCCAGGTTTAGAGCCGGCCTCTGTGCCGTTTCTGTGCCAGGAGGGAGAGGTATTAGCTAAGTGTTTGAAAGGATGGTGGGCGTGACAGGGATTGAACCTGTGACCCCTGCAATGTCAATGCAGTGCTCTCCCGCTGAGCTACACGCCCATCCGAAGCCGCGCATACACCATTTTTGATCCAGCGCGTCAATAGCAGGAAAAAGGAAAGAAGGCGTCGTCTCGCCGCAGCGGCGATAAGGGCGCAGAAGCCTTGCTGAGAGAGCGGCTCAGGCCGCGTGCAGCATCTTCTCGACCTCGTTGACGAGGTCGCGCAGGTGGAACGGCTTCGACAACACCTTGGCGTCTTTTGGCGCCTTGGAATCCGGGTTCAGCGCAACGGCGGCGAAACCGGTGATGAACATGACCTTGAGGTCGGGATCGATCTCGGTGGCGCGGCGCGCAAGCTCGATGCCGTCCATCTCCGGCATGACGATGTCGGTCAACAGCAGCGAGAACGGTTCCTCGCGCAGCCGTTCATAGGCACTGGCGCCATTGTCGAAATCGCTGACCTGGTAGCCGGCGCGCTCCAGCGCCTTGACGAGGAACCGACGCATATCGTCGTCGTCTTCTGCCAGAAGAATGCGTGCCATCTTGTCCCGTCCGAATCACCCGCCCGAGATTGCCGTTGGGCAAGCCCGTTAACCATCCTGTATATGAGGAGGTGAGGGTAAACATCAAGTGAACGAGAGCGGGGATGACCCATATTTGCCCGGCGTGTGCTGCCGCTGAAATGCTGGACACGCGGCCAGCAAGGTGGCACTTTCACATCATGATGCACTGGTGTTTTCGGGTTCGTTCAAATTGAAGACGGCAGCCGAGGATTTTTCGGTCTTTCCACCCTTCGAAATCCGGTCGGGCGCCGAGCAGCGCGTTCCCTTCCTCTTCAACTCACCGCATAGCGGCCGCTACTATCCGGAGCGCTTCCTTGCCATGGCAAGGCTGGACCGCAACGCCATCCGCCGGTCGGAAGACTGTTACGTCGACGAGCTGTTCGGCGGTGCCGTCGCGCTCGGTGCGCCGATGCTGGCGGCGAATTTCCCGCGCGCCTATCTCGACGTCAATCGTGAGCCGTGGGAACTCGATCCGCGCATGTTCGCCGAGCCGGTGCCGTCCTTCTGCAACATCCGCTCGGCGCGGGTGGCCGGTGGGCTTGGAACGGTGCCGAAGCTGGTCGGCGAGGGGCTCGACATCTATTCCGGCCGCCTGCCGCTGGCCGAAGCGGTCGCCCGCATCGAGGCCGTCTACAAGCCCTATCACGAAACGCTGAAACGGCTTTTGACCAGAACCCATGCGCGGTTCGGCTTTGCCGTGCTGATCGACTGTCATTCGATGCCGGCGAGCATCCGTGTCGGAGACAACGGCCTGCGACCCGATTTCATCATCGGTGACCGGTTCGGCATCTCGGCCACCGCTGCCTTGACCGAGACGGCGATCGGCCTGCTCACCGCCATGGGCTATACCGTCGCCCACAACAAGCCCTATGCCGGCGGCTTCATCACCGAGCATTATGGCCGACCGGCGCGCCACCTGCACGCGCTGCAGATCGAGGTCAATCGCGGGCTCTACATGAACGAGCGGACATTCGAGAAAGTCGCCGGCTTCGACGCGCTGGCCGACGATTTGACACGATTTTCGGCGGATCTGATGGCAATGCCCGACCATCATTTCATCGACCTGCCGCTGGCTGCGGAGTGAAACTCTAGTCCGGGATAATCGGCGTAAAAAAAGACCGCATCGTTTGCACGATACGGTCGAAGTCTAGGGAGGAAACGCCCAAGGAGGGCATGGACAGGAAAACCTGTCCGAGGTCGAGGGTATGGTGCGCTGCACAAATGTCAAGCGACCTTCAGGCTTTTTTAATTCACTCTGATGTGGAAATTGCGTTTCGATGATGCTTGTGTGACATCCAGGCAACAGGTGTCGTTGCGGAAAATTCGTCGGACACTCTTGTTTTGGTGGGAAATTGGCGGCAGAGCCCGGCTCGGGCATGCTGCAGTGCGGGAGAATCAGTTGGATATCAGCATCGATTTCATGCGCCGCATCGCGCAGGCGGCGGCGGCGGAAACCTTGCCGCGCTTTCGCAGCCAGGGCGCGGTCGCCAACAAGGAAAAGGGCAGTTTCGACCCTGTCACCGAAGCCGATCGCGAGGCCGAACGCGCCATCCGGACGCTGATATCGGCTGAGTATCCCGACCATGGCATTCTCGGCGAGGAGCATGGCAGCGAAAACATTTCTAGCCGGCATGTCTGGGTGATTGACCCCATCGACGGCACGCGCGCCTTCATCTCCGGCCTGCCGGTGTGGGGGACGCTTGTCGGGCTGACGGTCGACGGCGACGCTGTCGCGGGCATGATGTCGCAACCCTTCACCGGTGAGCTTTACTACGCCAATGCCTCGGGCTCCCACTATGAGGGGCCGGGCGGGCCGCGCAAGCTGACAACCCGCAAAACGACGAAGCTCTCCGAGGCGACCCTGTTCACCACCACGCCGGCGCTGTTCAAGGGCGCGGCGCGCGAGCGTTACGACCAGCTAGAGACGCAGGTCCAGCTCGCTCGTTATGGCGCCGATTGCTATGCCTTCGCCATGATCGCGTCGGGAAGCGTCGACATTGTTACCGATCCCGGGCTGAAGCCTTACGACATCGTGGCGCTGATCCCGATCATCGAAAAGGCCGGTGGCATCGTCACCACATTCGACGGCGGGCCGGCGGAAAAGGGTGGTGATGTGCTGGCGGCGGCGACGCCGGAACTGCATGCGGCCGCGATGGCCGCGCTGCGCGGCTGATATCTTCATGCTTTCTTTGTTTTGACGCAAATCCCTGAGGGGAAAGCGCTTCACACTTTTCCGGGAATTGCTTCAGCGCGGCTTGATCGAGCGCTGGAATTCCGCCGGCGTGCGGCCGTAAACCTGCCTGAACGCGGCGCGATGGCCGCAACCCGCTGACCATCGATGTGCCGGTGCGCGGCGCGTTCACCGACGGTGTCGGCACGTTCCTGTGCGACGATGTCTTCGACGGCCGGCCGATCCAGGTTCGTTTCCTCTGGTCAGCGATCATGGAGAATTCGGCACGCTGGGAGCAGGCCTTCTCTGCGGACGGCGGTACGAGCTGGGAGACTAACTGGGTCATGGAGTTCGCCCCGCCAGGCATGAGCCGGTGATCGGCGTCTGTCAGGCCGTGGGGTCGTCGCTACCAGGAATGAAGGCGTCGAAGGCGGCTAGGAGTTGCTCGCGGTAGATGTCGGCTTCCTGCAGGATTTCGTGACGGGAGCCGTCGATCATCAGCAACGAACCAAGCCGCAGCCGCCTGGCATAGGCTTCCACGGCCTTGGTCGAGACGACCTGGTCGGCGCCGGCGGCAATTATCAGCATAGGCACCTGAATGCGGGCCATGAAGTCGGGGTCGCTGACGGCTTCGGATGCCTTCGCGGCCGCCTGCAGCCAGCGGATCGTCGGGCCGCCAAGCGCCAGTTGCGGATACTCTTCATAGATCCGCGTGTTGCGCCGATAGCGCTCCGGGTCACTCGTCAGCTTGTTGGTCTCGAAAGGCGCCGGCACCTTCGGCCGCGGACCCCAGGCGGCATAGAGCCGGCCAAGGCCGAGAGCGCAGAACAGCGAACAGACGCGGCGAACCGTCCTTATCGAGACCGGCAGATCGGGCACGGTGAGGAACGGCGCGATCAGCACCATGCGCCGCACGCGGTTGACCATCGATGGCGTGGCAAGCAGCGTGATCACCGCACCCGCCGAATGGGCAAGGATGTAATACGGACCGCGGCAGTCGGGCAGCACGATCTCCTCGAAGAATTGTTCCAGGTCGGCGGTATAGTCGCGGAAGCTGCGGACATAGCCGCGCTGGCGATCGCGGATCAGGCGGGAGGAATCGCCCTGGCCGCGCCAGTCGAGGGTGGCGACGCCAAAGCCGCGGTCGGCGAGGTTGCGGATGGTTTCGAAATATTTCTCGATGCACTCGTTGCGGCCGGTGAGCACGACCACGGTGCCCTTCAGCGGGCGAGCGGCCGCGCCGAACAGACCGTAGCGGATCTTCTTGCGATCGCGGGTGGTGAAGAAGCCGCCGGTGGCGTTTTCCGGTCGTGGATTGCCCTCGATTTCGTGAAAAAGGGGGGTGTCGGGGAAGAGATCCGTCATTCGGCGCTTCGTGCTCGGCGTCTGGCGTGCCCGTCCATGCTGGCTGGCTCCGCTAAGGTGATAGACGCCCATGCGCCAAAAGCAAAGGAATTCCCGGTGATGAGAAGCTGCAAATGGAAAGGCCGGAAGCCGCTTGAATGCGTGCTTCCGGCCTCTGTCGATCCGGGAGGAAGGGACGTTACACCCGGTTCGGCCTCGTTGCGGCGCCTTGAGAGCGGTTCATCGTTTCACAGAAACGCAGACCCGCTCTATCTCTTTGTTTTGACGCAATTCCTGAGGAAAAGCGCTACGCGCTTTTCCCGGGAAAACCGCTTCACACTTTTCCTGGAATTGCTCAATCCAGCGCCGCCAATCCTTGATCTTAGGCTCACTCTAACGCGGGCTGTCTGAACGCGCGCCGAAGCGCTGGTTCATCTGCCGTTCATCAACGACCAGCCGCACGGGCTTTTTGCCAGCAGGCGAAATCTTGAAATGCATTCGAGCGCTCCCCAAATGTCGGATGCGGTCGCCAATACTGGGGCCGCTGGTCCAGCCGAAACGCCGCTCAAGGGTTTCGCAACGGCCATACGCAAACCATGTTGCTCAACAGGAGAACACCTCATGCGTCACGTTGATTTTTCCCCGCTTTATCGCTCGACGGTCGGCTTCGACCGTCTCTTCACCATGCTCGATTCGCTTGCGCAGCCGGATGGCGCGCAGACCTATCCGCCCTACAACATCGAGCGCACCGGCGAGGATTCCTACCGGATCTCGATGGCGGTTGCCGGTTTCTCGGACGAGGAGATCTCGATCGAAGCCCACCGCAATGTGCTCACCGTGAAGGGCGAGCGCAAGGAAGAGGGCACTGGCGAAGGTTCCGAACTGCTTTATCGCGGCATTGCCTCGAGGGCTTTCGAGCGCCGCTTCCAGCTTGCCGATCACGTCGAAGTCGTCGGTGCTTCGCTGAAGAACGGCCTGCTGTTCGTCGACCTCAAGCGCAACATTCCCGAGGAATTGAAGCCGCGCAAGATTGCCATTACGGCGTCTTCGGCCAAGGCCAAGCAGATCGAGGCCAAGACCGCCAACTGAACCAATAGCCTCCCAAGGCAAGGCGGCGCCGAAAGGTGCCGCCTTTTTTGTTGTCCGTGATACCGCCAGAGCCTGTTTGTTCCATGCCGATTGAACGGGATGGGGCTCTATCTGCTTGTACGAGGCATGATCTTTTTCGAAAACCGGTATCCACTTTTCGGGATCATGCTCTAGCCAGCGATCAGCTGGCCAAAGCGGTCGACTTCATCGGCCGTCGTCGCAAAGCTGGTGACGAAGCGATAGAGCAACTCGTCCTCGCCTATATGGCCGTCAAAGCCATGCGGCTTGTGCCAGTCGTAGAAGGCAGCACCCGCTGCCTGCAGCTTTTCGGCCTCGGCTTTCTTGATCACCGCGAACACCTCGTTGGCCTGCGGCAGCCAGGCCAACTTCGCCGTGGCCGAATCCTCGATCGCCGCCGCGAGACGCGCGGCCATGGCGTTGGCGTGGCGGGCGGTGTCCAGCCACAATCCATCCTTGAAATAGGCCGCGAACTGCGCCGCGACGAAGCGCGATTTCGAAAACAGCTGGGCAGCGCGCTTGCGCAGGAAGGCCAATTCCCTGGCACGGTCGAGATCGAACAGGACGATCGCCTCGGCGCACCAGCAGCCGTTCTTGGTGCCGCCGAAAGAGAGGATATCGACGCCGCGTTTCCAGGTCATTTCGGCCGGCGTCGTGTCCAGCGCGACCAGCGCGTTGGCAAAGCGGGCGCCGTCCATGTGCAACGGCACGGAATGTTTCTTGGCGATGGCCGAGATCGCGGCGATGTCGTTCAGCCCGTAGATGGTGCCAACCTCGGTCGACTGGGTGATCGAAACAGCCATCGGCCTTCCCCAATGGACGATTTCGGGCGCGAAGCGGCCGATGGTCCTCTCCAGATTGTGCGGATCTATCTTGCCGAGCGCGCCATCAATCGCATGCAGTCGCGAGCCGCAAAAATATTCCGGCGCACCGCATTCATCTTCGATCACATGCGATTCGCGGTGGGCGAAGGAAATGCCGCCAGGCTTGTTATAGGCGGTCAGCGACAGCGAGTTGGCGGCTGTGCCGGTCGCCACGAAGAACACCGCGACTTCGCGCTCGAAAATCTCGCTGAAGTGCCGGTAGACGGCCTGGTCAAGCGCACCGTCGCCATAGGCGGGGGAAAAACCACCGGCATTGGCCGACAGGCCGGCCACGATATTGGGATGGGCGCCTGCCCAATTGTCGGAAGCGAAGAACATGCATCTGCCCGTGTGTTGTGGAAATCAGTGTTTTGGGGAAATCGGTCGGACGTTGACCGGTTTCGCGTGCTGACCGCAAGGGCCAGACGCCGGAAAACCATTAAAGCCAGTCAACCGGGCAGGGCAGCAGCTGGCGACCGAAGCTTACGTTTCTCCTCAACTTCACGTAATTTTCTGTCGCCAGCGGCCCAAGTTTTTTGTGAATCGGTCTTGTGCGCGTTCAGGATTTCTGTCATAAAAATTTAGGACAGTAGTGCTGTCTTATTTTGTCGCACAAAACGAGCTGGATTGGCGTATCATTTGGGCCTCTCCGGCTGTTGCTGCGAGCGACAGGTTGGACAGCCAGACTTTGGCCTGTACGAATAGGAACCATGCGGAACGCCGCCTGGTTCGGCAAGGATTTCGCAAGACGTGCCGCAAGGATCAGGGTGAGCCAGGCGCTTGCCGAGGCAAACCGGCGCCCGAAGGGCTGGGAATGGAGGACAGGAGATGACGGACATGACGCACTCTGCGACGAACGGCCAGGCCGCGCAGACGAAAGCGGCAACCGTCAAAAATACGTTCCGAACCAGCACGGGCTTTTCCGCCCACGGCCTCTACGATCCGCGCAACGAGCATGATGCGTGCGGCGTCGGCTTCATCGTCAACATGAAGGGCGTGAAGTCGCATCAGATCGTCAAGGACGGCCTTGCCGTGCTCGAAAACCTGACGCATCGCGGCGCCGTCGGCGCCGATCCGCTGGTCGGCGATGGCGCCGGCGTGCTGGTGCAGCTCCCGGATCGTTTCTTCCGCGAGGAGATGGCAGCCCAGGGCATCGACCTGCCGCCGGCGGGTCAGTACGGCGTCGGACACTGGTTCATGCCGCAGGACGCTGCCTTGCGCGCCCATATCGAGGACATCATCGCCGAATCGGCGCAGTCCGAGGGGCTTCCGCTCATCGGGTTCCGTGACGTGCCCGTCGACAATTCGTCCCTGTCGAAGGCGCCTGACATCGTGGCGTCCGAGCCGTTCCATCGGCAGGTCTTCATCGGCCGCACATCAGACATCCCCGACGACGAGGAGTACGAGGCCAGGCTCTATCTGCTGCGCAAGGTCATATCGGGCCGCATCTACGCCGAGAACGACAACAAGGACATCGGCTCCTACTGCGTGTCGCTGTCGGCACGGACCATTGTCTACAAGGGTATGTTCCTGGCCTATCAGGTCGGTGCCTACTACAAGGACCTGACCGACCCGCGCTTCGAAACCGCGCTGATCCTCGTCCACCAGCGGTTCTCGACCAACACTTTCCCGTCATGGAAGCTGGCGCATCCGTACCGCATGGTCGCCCACAATGGCGAGATCAACACCGTGCGCGGCAACAACAACTGGATGGCGGCGCGACAGGCGTCCGTCGATTCCGAACTGTTCGGCAACAACATCTCGAAGCTTTGGCCGATTTCCTACGAAGGCCAGTCCGACACCGCCTGCTTCGACAATGCGCTCGAGTTCCTGTTCCAAGGCGGCTACAGCCTCAGCCATGCGATGATGATGCTGATCCCGGAAGCCTGGGCCGGCAACAAGCTCATGGATGCCGACCGCAAGGCTTTCTACGAGTACCATGCAGCGCTGATGGAGCCGTGGGACGGACCGGCGGCAGTCGTCTTCACCGATGGCCGCCAGATTGGCGCCACGCTGGACCGCAACGGACTGCGCCCGGCGCGCTACATCGTCACCGACGACGACCGCGTCATCATGGCCTCGGAAGCCGGCGTGCTGCCGGTGCCGGAAGAGAAGATCGTCAAGAAGTGGCGTCTGCAGCCCGGCCGCATGCTGCTGATCGACCTGGAGAAAGGGCGCATCGTTTCCGACGAGGAGCTCAAGTCGGAGATCGCGACCAAGCATCCTTACAAGACCTGGCTCGCCAACACGCAGCTCATCCTCGAAGACCTGAAGCCGGTCGAACCGCGCGCGCTGCGCAAGGATGTCAGCCTGCTCGATCGCCAGCAGGCGTTCGGCTACACGCAGGAAGACACAAAGCTGTTGATGTCGCCGATGGCGACGACTGGCCAGGAAGCGGTGGGTTCGATGGGCACCGACACGCCGATCTCGGCGATGTCGGACAAGTCGAAGCTGCTCTACACCTATTTCAAGCAGAACTTCGCCCAGGTCACCAACCCGCCGATCGATCCGATCCGCGAGGAGCTGGTGATGAGCCTGGTGTCCTTCATCGGGCCGCGGCCGAACATCTTCGACCTGGTCGGCAATTCGCGCCGCAAGCGGCTCGAGGTGCGCCAGCCGATCCTGACCAATGGCGATCTGGAAAAGATCCGCTCCATCGGCCACACCGAGGACCGCTTCGACACCAAGACGATCGACATCACCTACGGCTCCAATGAAGGGGCCGCGGGCATGCAGGGCGCCATCGACCGCTTGTGCGAGCGGGCGGAGGCGGCGGTCGCCGGCGGCTACAACATCATCATCCTGTCCGACCGCCAGGTGGGGCCGGACCGCATCGCCATCCCGGCGCTTCTGGCGACGGCCGCGGTGCATCATCACCTGATCCGCAAGGGGCTGCGCACCTCGGTCGGCCTTGTCGTCGAATCCGGCGAGCCGCGCGAAGTGCATCATTTCTGCTGCCTTGCCGGCTATGGCGCCGAGGCGATCAACCCGTACCTTGCCTTCGATACGCTGCTCGACATGCACAAGCGCGGCGAACTGCCGAAAGAGGTCGACGCCTACGAAGTCGTCACGCGCTACATCAAGTCGATCGGCAAGGGCATCCTCAAGGTGATGTCCAAGATGGGCATCTCGACCTACCAGTCCTATTGCGGCGCGCAGATCTTCGACGCCATCGGATTGAAAACCGATTTCGTGCAGCAGTATTTCACCGGCACCGCGACGCTGATTGAAGGCGTCGGGCTGGACGAGATCGCAAGCGAGACGCTCAGCCGCCACAATGACGGATTCGGCAACGATCCGGTGCTGCGCAACAGCCTCGAAGTGGGCGGCGAATACATGTTCCGCATGCGCGGCGAGGCGCATATGTGGTCGCCCGACGCGGTCGCCACCTTGCAGCACGCCGTGCGCCAGGGCTCGTGGGAGACGTTCAAGGACTATTCCGCGCAGATCGACAGCGAGACGGCTCGCGCCCAGACCATTCGCGGCCTGTTCAGGATCAAGCTGGCCGAGGAGAGCGGCCGCAAGAAGGTCGCGCTCGACGACGTCATGTCGGCGGCCGACATCGTCAAGCGGTTCTCGACCGGGGCGATGTCCTTCGGCTCGATATCGCGCGAAGCGCACACCACGCTGGCGCGTGCGATGAACGCTATCGGTGGCAAGTCGAACACCGGAGAGGGTGGCGAAGAGGCCGACCGCTACCTGCCGCTGCCCGGCGGCGGCAAGAACCCCGAACGCTCGGCGATCAAGCAGATCGCCTCGGGCCGTTTCGGCGTGACGGCCGAATATCTCGTCAACTCCGACATGATGCAGATCAAGGTGGCGCAGGGCGCCAAGCCCGGCGAGGGCGGCCAGTTGCCCGGCCACAAGGTCGACGCGACCATCGCCAAGGTCCGGCATTCGACGCCGGGCGTCGGCCTGATCTCGCCGCCGCCGCATCACGACATCTATTCGATCGAGGATCTGGCGCAGCTGATCTACGATCTGAAGAACGTCAATCCGGCGGCCGACGTGTCGGTCAAGCTGGTGTCGGAAGTCGGCGTCGGCACGGTTGCGGCGGGCGTCGCCAAGGCGCGTGCCGACCACATCACCATCTCGGGCTATGATGGCGGCACCGGTGCGTCGCCGCTGACATCGCTCAAGCATGCCGGCAGCCCGTGGGAAATGGGCCTTGCCGAGACGCACCAGACGCTGGTGCTTAACGGCTTGCGCTCGCGCGTGGCGCTGCAGGTCGATGGCGGCTTGCGCACCGGCCGCGACGTCATCATCGGCGCGCTGCTCGGCGCCGACGAGTTCGGCTTCTCGACCGCGCCGCTGATCGCGGCCGGCTGCATCATGATGCGCAAGTGCCATCTCAACACCTGCCCGGTCGGCGTGGCGACGCAGGATCCGGTGCTGCGCAAGCGCTTCAAGGGCACGCCCGAACATGTCATCAACTTCTTCTTCTACGTGGCGGAAGAAGTGCGCGAGCTGCTCGCCGAGATGGGCTACACCCATATCGACCAGATCATCGGCGACACCGACCTCCTGGAAAAGCGCGACTTGATCGTGCACTGGAAGGCGCGGGGGCTCGATTTCTCGAAGATGTTCTTCAAGCCGGACGCGCCGCATGAAGCGGTGCACTGGACCGAGCGGCAGAAGCACCCGATCGACGACGTGCTCGACCGCAAGCTGATCGAACTGGCCAAGCCGGCGCTCGAGAGCAAGCAGCCGGTCAAGATCGAGGTCGACATCCGCAATGTCGACCGCTCGGCGGGCGCCATGCTGTCGGGCGAAGTGGCCAAGCGCTTCAAGCACAAGGGCCTGCGCGAGGACACGATCTCGGTGAAGCTGACCGGCACCGCCGGCCAGTCCTTCGGCGCCTTCCTGGCGCGCGGCATCTCGTTCGAGCTTGTCGGCGCAGGCAACGACTATGTCGGCAAGGGCCTGTCGGGCGGCCGCATCGTCATCCGGCCGCCTGAAGAGGCCAAGATTGTCGCGGCCGAGTCCATCATCGTCGGCAATACCGTGCTTTATGGCGCGACCGAGGGCGAGGCTTACTTCGCCGGCGTCGCCGGCGAGCGCTTCGCGGTGCGCAACTCGGGTGTTGCGGCCGTCGTCGAAGGCGTCGGCGACCATGGCTGCGAGTACATGACCGGCGGCATTGTCGTCGTCATCGGCAAGACTGGCCGCAACTTCGCCGCCGGCATGTCAGGCGGCGTCGCCTATGTGCTGGACGAGGCGGGTGATTTCGCCGAGCGCTGCAACATGGCGATGGTCGAGCTGGAGCCGGTTCCCGAAGAGGACGACCTGATGGAAAGGCTGTTGCATCATGGCGGCGACCTTGACCACAAGGGTCGCGTCGACGTGTCCGGCGACATGACCAGCCATGACGAGGAGCGGCTTTACCAGCTGATCTCGAACCATGTGCACTACACCGGTTCGGTGCGCGGCCGCGAGATCCTCGACGACTGGACGACTTTCCGGCCGAAATTCCGCAAGATCATGCCGGTCGAATACCGCCGCGCCCTGATCGAGATGGAACGCATGCGCATGGGCGTGGCGGCGGAATAGACTTATGCGTTGCCGGGAGGCGCTGGCTTCCCGGCCCACTTTCATCGACAGTTTGACCTCGAGGGCAAGGTTGCCATGGCTGCCTCAAGAGGTTAACGGGTGCGGCGAAAACCGCACCATCTGGACAGCAGGAACTGGACTATGGGCAAGGTAACAGGCTTTCTTGAAATCGACCGGCAGGTGCACAAGTACCAGCCGGCCTCCGACCGCATCCGGCATTTCCGCGAATTCACGCTGCCGATGTCGGACAAGGAGGTCGAGAAACAGGCCGCGCGCTGCATGGATTGCGGCATTCCGTTCTGCCATGGACCGACGGGCTGCCCGATCCACAACCAGATCCCCGACTGGAACGACCTCGTCTACAATGGCGACTGGGACAACGCGATCCGCAACCTGCATTCGACCAACAACTTCCCGGAGTTCACCGGCCGCATCTGCCCGGCGCCCTGCGAGGAAGCCTGCACGCTGAACCTCGAGGACATTCCTGTCGCCATCAAGACGGTCGAGCAGGCGATTGCCGACAAGGCCTATGAGACCGGCCATATCAGGCCCTATCCGCCGGAGAAGAAGACAGGCAAGCGCGTCGCCGTCATCGGCTCCGGCCCGGCCGGCATGGCGGCTGCCCAGCAGCTTGGCCGCGCCGGCCACGACGTCCATGTCTATGAGCGCGAAAGCCGGCCGGGCGGGCTGATGCGCTACGGCATTCCCGACTTCAAGATCGAGAAGCACTATATCGACCGGCGCATCGAGCAGATGCAGGGCGAGGGCGTGACTTTTTATTGCGGCGTCAATGTCGGCGTCGACAAGACGGTGAACGAGCTGCTGGCCGAGTACGATGCGGTGCTCTATTGCGGCGGGTCGGAAACACCCCGCGCGGCCGGTATTCCGGGTGACGATCTCGGCGGCGTGCATGACGCGATGCCCTATCTGGTGCAGCAGAACCGGCGGGTCGGTGGCGAGCCGATCCAGTCGGTGGCGTGGCCGTCGCATCCGATCATCGCGGGCGGCCAGCATGTCGTCGTTGTCGGCGGCGGCGACACCGCCTCCGACTGCGTCGGCACTGCTTTCCGCCAGGGTGCGGTGCGCGTCACCCAGCTCGACATCCGCCCACAGCCGCCGGAGAAGGAAGACAAGCTTTCGGTCTGGCCCTACTGGGCGACCAAGATGCGTACCTCGTCCTCGCAGGCCGAAGGGGCGGAGCGCGAATTCCAGGTGGCGACGCTCGAATTTATCGGCGAGGAAGGCCAGCTGACCGGCGTCAAGTGCTGCGAGGTCGACGACAAGCGCAAGCCGATCGCCGGCACCGAATTCGTCATCCGCGCCGATCTTGCCTTCATCGCCATCGGCTTTGCCGGTCCGACCACCGCCGGCCTGGTCTCTGAACTGGACGGCCAGATGAAAATCGTCACCGACAGCCGCCGTTCCAGGAATGTCGAGGCCAATGACCGCGACTACAGGACCAGCGTCGACAGGCTCTACGCGGCGGGCGACGTGCGCCGCGGCCAGTCGCTGGTCGTCTGGGCGATCCGCGAGGGCCGCCAGGCAGCGCGTTCGATCGATGAGGCGTTGATGGGCTCGAGCGTCCTGCCGCGTTAAGGGTTGATCGCCGTCGTCGTGTCGGTCGTGGCTGCCGCCGCAGCAGGCTGCGCCCGGGGTGGCCAGGAGAAATCGTCGGCGCGGCCGGGCGAAGCCTGCGGTGCCTTGCCCTCGACCACCAGCCTTTCGCCGGGCAGGTTCGGGTTGGCCTTTGCCGGCGGCGGTGCCGCGCCCAGAAGTTCGGAGCCGCCATCGAGTGCCGGATCGCTGAGCAGCATCGGCACGGTGCGGTCGATCACAATCGGAGCCGCGGCCGGCCCGGGCGCTTCGACGGGCGCGCCTGCCGGTGCGGTCGCCGGGACCACGCCTCCGGGCGCGGCGAGGCCGAGGATCTTCATCAGCGGCTTTTCGGTATAGAAGGCGAGCTTGCGCTTGCCTGCCTTCGAGACGTTGATGCCGTCGTCGGCACGCAGCCGAACCGGCTGGCCGTTCATGTCGGGGCCGCTGGTGACGAAGGCGCCGTTCTCGTCGACGAAGCCATCCCAGACGTCGACGAATTCGCCGCCATGGCTTTCCGCCGTCTGATGGTAGATGTCGTTGAAGGCCAGCATGTCGGAGGTCATCTTCGGTACCCGGAACGCCGGCATGCCAACCCACACGAAGGGCACCTTGGCGTCGGCGATGGCCTTGCCGAGTGCATCGGTGCGGCGCTCATATTCCTTGGTCCAGTTCTCGGACCGAGGCTGCTCGCGCACATCCCCCACCCTCATCTGCTGACGGTCGTTGGACCCCAACATGACGACCACGGCGGCGGGTTTCTCGGTCTCGATCAGCGTCTTGATCTGCTCGGGCCAGTTGTAGAAGTCGTCGCGCACGAAGCCGGATGAACCATTGCTGCGAACCACGATCCTGATGCCTGGGTTTTCCGCAAAGGCGGTGTCGAGGCCTTCGGCAAGCCCGGACGCCATGAAGTCGCCGACCACCAGGACGGTGCGGGCATCCGGGACTTTCTCGGCGATCGGTGTTTGCGGTTCGGCCGGCGCACGCGGGACGCGGGGTTTGCGCGGCTTTGGCTTCGCCTTCTGGATGTTCATCGGCGGCTCGATCCGCTCGCTGCGGCGCGGGAACAAAAGGTCGCGCAACGACCAGCCGCGGTTTTGCTGTTCCTGCGCCATGGCGGGGGCATGAAAGGCGCCGGCCAAACCGACTGCGAGCACGACGACAGCCAGAACGAGCACCGGCATGCGACGAACAAGCCCTGCGATGCGCGCAGCCGAAGCCAATCTTTTCCTCCATCCCTTGGCGCTTCTTTCGAAAAGTCGCATCGACTTTTCGAAAGGACATTGCACCAAACCAGATTGCTACAGTGTCCGATGCGCGTCCGAAAGGCCGCGCGGCACCGCAGGTGGCTCTATTTCTGCCGGAGCCACTTCAGCACTTCCATGCTCGGATAGCCGTCCTGGGTCAAGCCGGCCTGGGCCTGGAAGGCCATGATGGCGGTTTTCGAGCCGTCGCCGATCTTGCCGTCGAACTTGCCGTCGTAAAGGCCGTGCTGCGAAAGCCGTTTCTGCAGTTCCTGCCTTTCCTCGAAAGTGAGCTTGGTGAAAGGCCGCTTCCAGTCCTGCACGAGTCCGCTGGAGCCGGCGATTTCGTCAGCGAGAAGGCCGACGGCAAGGGCATATTTGTCGGCATTGTTGTAGGCTTTGATGACCGAGAAATTCTTGATCATCAGGAAGGCTGGCCCGCTGCGGCCGTCCGGCACCTTCAGCGTCGCCTTGTCGCCACCGTTCTTGAACGGCTTGCCGTTGGCCCTGACGACGCCGAGCGCCTGCCATTGCGACAGCGTCTTGGAGCCGCCGGGAAGTTTGCCGGCAGGCAAGGTGACCTCATAGCCCCAGGTCTTGCCTGCCTGCCAGCCATTCTTCTTCAGCAAATTGGCGGCCGTTCCCAGCGCGTCGGGGATCGAATTCCAGATGTCGCGCTTGCCGTTGCCGTCCATGTCGACGGCATAGTGCAGATAGCTGGTCGGGATGAACTGGGTGTGGCCCATGGCGCCGGCCCAGGATCCGCTCAGATGGCTTTCGTCGATATCACCCGTCTGCAGGATCTTCAGCGCGGCGATCAGCTGGGTGCGGGCGAATTTCGCCCGCTTCGGATCGGCATAGGCCAAGGTCGCCAGCGAGCGCACGACATTGCGCATTATGTCGTCGCGTTTGAGGATTTCGCCATAGTTCGATTCCATCGACCAGATGGCGAGCAGAATGTAGCGGTCGACGCCGAACCTGGCTTCGATCCTGTCCAGCCATGGCTTCCATTTCTTGGCCATTTGCTGGCCGACGGCGACAGACTGGTCATGGACGCGGTTGTCGAAATAGTCCCATGCAGGCGCGGTGAATTCAGGCTGCGTGCGTGCCTTTTCCAGCACCACCGGGTCAATATCCTTGATATCTCTGAAGGCCTGATCGTAGAGCGCTCCGGAAACGCCGCTCTGCACGGCGGTGGCGCGGAAGCCGGCGACCCATTGCCGGAAACCGGCATCTGCGAACGCCGGGCCGGAAGGCATCAGCAGAGCGAGCGAGAGGCTGGCTGCCGCGATGACGCTGGTAAAACGTTTTGCGGCATTGCGAACGGACATCTTTTCCTCCTTCTCTGTGTCAGGAAAGACCATTCATCGCCGAACCAGGTTAGGAATTAGTTTACCATAGGTGCCGCCGGGAACGAAAAGACGCCTCAAAGCTTTACCGGTGAACGTTCCCCCCTTCAGTCGTCCAGTAATCCTCAATTTCGGCGTGAAAATGTCTTGAAACGGGGATTGCGGAGCAGGCCATCAAACGGATAATTGACAGTATGAAGAGAGTTCGCAAGGCAGTCTTCCCGGTCGCCGGTCTTGGCACGCGGTTTCTCCCGGCCACCAAGGCCATCCCCAAGGAAATGCTGACCGTCGTCGACCGGCCAGTGATCCAGTATGTGGTGGATGAAGCGCGCGAGGCCGGCATCGAGCATTTCATCTTCGTCACCGGCCGCAACAAGGCCGTCATCGAGGACCATTTCGACGTCCAGTTCGAGCTCTATGACACGCTGGCCCAGCGCGGCAAGGACGACCAGCTTGCACGCCTGCAACGGCTGCAGCCGGCGCCGGGGCAGACCAGTTTCACCCGCCAGCAGGTGCCGATGGGGCTCGGCCATGCCGTCTGGTGCGCGCGCGAACTGGTCGGCGACGAACCCTTCGCCCTTTTGTTGCCCGACATGATCATGCAGTCGGAAAAGAGCTGCATGAGGGAGATGGTCGAGCTTTACCAGGAAACCGGCAACAACATCATCGCGGTGCAGGAATGCGACCCGGCTGAAGCCCACAAGTATGGCATCGTCGGCCGTGGCGAGGACACGCATCATGGTTTCCGCATCACCGAGATGGTGGAAAAGCCGAAGACCGGCACCGCACCGTCCAATCTTTACATCAACGGCCGCTACATCCTGCAGCCTGAGATCTTCAAGATCCTCGAAGGCCAGGAAAAGGGCGCCGGCAACGAGATCCAGCTCACCGACGCGATGCTGAAGCTGGAAAAGCTGCAGCCCTTCTTTGGCTACCACTATCAGGGCCGCACTTTCGATTGCGGATCGCCGGAAGGCTTTGTCGAGGCCAATGTCGCCTTCGCGCTGTGGCGCAGCGACATGAACGAGAACATGGCCGGCGTCATCCGCACGCTTCTCGACGAACTGAAGCCGTCGGAGCGTCGCGGCGCCGCCTTCTAGGATAGGCGTGGATCAGCGCTGCACCTTCACGCCCAGGAAGATGCTGTTGGCTGTGTAGTCGCGGCCCGGCAGATTGCTGGTCAGTTTCTCGGTCCTGACCCGGGTGGTCAAGCCGGCATAGCGGTTCAGCCACCACGTCAGGCCAGCCTCGGCGCTTAGAGTCATGTCGTGGCCGTCGACGCCGATGTAGTCGCGCCAGTCGAGGCCCAGAGCAGCATTTCCGGTGAGGTTGGCGCGAATCTGCCGTTCGCCCGTCAAGCGGCCTGAGTAGAGGATATCGCCGCTTTCATCGGCGGTGGTCGTGGGCTCGACGGTGGTCTGGCCGGTCAGGCCGATCGTGGTGCCGCGTTCGGGCGACCATTTGAGATCGGCGTTGACGGTGGCGCCTGAAATCGCCTCCAGACTGCTGTCGTCGATCGCCTCCCTTAGCCAGCCGGCGGAGAACTCGCCGGAGAGCTTCTCGCCCATGTCGAGTTCAAGGCCTGCGCGGGCACCGAGCCGCGTCGAGGAGCGCTCGAAACCCTCGTCGTCGACGCGTTGATCATAGGCCCGGCGACCGACCTCGATTTCAGTGAAAGGGGTGATGGCCGGCGAGATTTCGTAGCCGGTGCGCAAGGTCGCTGTGTAGAGCGTGGAGTCGCGATCCTTCTGCGACAGCGAGGTGCCGTCCGAAAGCTTGGCGTCGCCATAGAAGTCGTGCGTCACCGCGCCGGTCAACGCATAGCGCATCTTGCCGGCGTCCTTTTCGATGCCGAGGCTGCCATTGACGGTCTGCCGCAGGGGCTGCGTGTCGACGCCGGCAATGGCGTCCGGCGAGGAGGCCGATTCCGGTACGGCCTCGTAGCCGAGCTTGGCGATGGCGCGCAACTCGTTGTCGAGGTCGACGTTGAGCTGGCCCTCGATGCGGCCCTGCTCATTGTGAACCGAATAGCCCGACACGGTCTCGCGGAAAAGGCCATAGCCATCGATCGTCGCCGAGTTCTCGCTCCAGTCGGAGGCGGCGGAAAAGCGCAGTGCCGTCTCGGACAGCAGCGCCGACTTGCCGGCATTGCTCGAATCGCCGTTCGACGTTGCGGTGAGGCCCTGTTCGATGGTCGGCCGGATGACGAACGAACCCCATTTGACGCCGGTGGCGGCAAAGGGATCGTCCTCGACCTTCGTCTTCTGGCCTTCGATGGAGGCGGTGCGTTCGGCGCCCGGGTCGAGCTTCTGCCGGTCAACGCTGTCGATGGTGACGGCACGGCGGTTGGCTGCGCCCTGATCCGCGTCATTGCCGTCGGCATCTTCCGTCGTAGACGCGGCGGTGTCCGTGGTCGCAGAAGGGCCCGTCGTTGCGGTTGTCGACTTTTTCTTCTTCGACTTGTCGGCGGCTTTGTCCTTGGCCTGATCCGCCGCATTTCGGCTGGCAGTTGATGGCCGGCGGCGGGGCTTTGGCGGTGCCGGGGTGTCGGCGGAGGTATCGTCGGTGGCAGCCGGCGGATCAAACACGCTGCCGGTCGCCGCCGCGTCGTTGGTGTCCGTGTCGTCAGGCACGGCGCCGGCGCTGGCCGGCAGGTAGGTTCGTGCCGGCGCATTGTCCTGCGCGGCATCGGCCGGCGCCTGCTGGCCTTGGGCTGCCAGGGCGAGCTGTCGCGCCTTGCGCTGCTGATCGGACAGGATCGCCGATTCGGAGACCTCGCCACGCAGTTCCGTTTCCTGGGCACGGAGCGCCTGCGGGCGCAGCAAGGCAAGCATGCTGGTCGCCAGCAGCAGGGCCCACGCGGCCTTGCTCTTTCGTCCTCTTGATTTTCTTGGCTGAACCCCGGACATCGCCACCACTGCTCGCGCGGCGCACGCGCGCCATACTTACCGAACCGTAAACGGGGATGGTTAACGGAGGGTTGAGGCGGGCGGTCACGTCAGGGGCCCCAAGCGCCAATTTCCAAGGGGGTTCATACCGCGTGCGGCAAGCTTTTTGTCCTCTTGCTTGTCGCTGTCCCGAACCACCGCGGACAGTTGGGCGACGTGCGTGGGGCCATTTCTGTTGGACAGGCGGGCGGCAACACGCTAATCGCATCAGCCATGCATGCGGGATCCTTGGATAAGAAGCCTTTGAACAGGCAAGCGTCGATCGCTTCGGCGCTGAGAACGGTGGTAACCGAGCAGGCCGGTATCGCGGCCCTTGCCGAGGCGCTCGAGAACGGACTGGCCGGGCCTTTTGCCCATGCCGTCGACATGATCTCGAAGATCGAAGGCCGGCTCATCGTCACCGGCGTCGGCAAAAGCGGCCATATCGGTTCGAAGATCGCGGCGACGCTGGCCTCGACCGGCACGCCTGCCTTTTTCGTGCATCCCGTCGAGGCCAATCACGGCGATCTCGGCATGATTGCCAGGGATGACGCCATCATCGCCATGTCGTGGTCGGGCGAGAGCAAGGAGATGATGGGGATCGTCGCCTATTCCAGGCGCTTTTCCATTCCGCTTATCGCCATCACTGCCGGAGAGACATCGGCACTGGCGCGCGCGGCTGACGTCGTGCTGCTGCTGCCGCGCGCAGCGGAGGCCTGCCCGCACGGGCTGGCGCCGACGACCTCGACGCTGCTGCAACTGGTCATCGGCGATGCGCTGGCGATCGCCCTGCTCGAAGCGCGGGGTTTCACGCCGGACCATTTCCGCACCTTCCACCCGGGTGGCCAGCTCGGCGCCAACCTGACCCTGGTTTCCGAGATCATGAGGGTTGGCGATCAGATGCCGCTAGCCGCGCTGGGCACCAAGATGCCGGAAGCGGTCATGACGCTGTCGCAGAAGAAGGTCGGCTGCGTCTTGATCGTCGACACAAACGGCGAACTGGTCGGCATCATCACCGACGGCGATGTGGCCCGCAACCTCCACCGCAACCTAGCCAACGTCATCGTCGACGACATTATGACCCGCACGCCCAAGACGATCGATCCACAGACGCTTGCCGGTACGGCGATCGCGCTTCTCAATGAGTACAATATCGGCGCGCTGGTGGTGACCAAAAACAACATGCCGTTGGGCGTGGTTCATTTCCACGATCTGCTGCGTATCGGCGCGGCCTGAGCGTTCAGACAGGCTCCACGGTCAATTCCAGATCCGTGTCGGCAGCGGCCGTCACCCGCACTTGCGTGCCGGCCGGCAGGTCCGGGCCGGAGACACGCCACAACGTATCGCCCAGCTTGATGCGGCCACGCCCGTCCCGGATCGGTTCGGCAAGTGTCGCCATCCTGCCGACCATCTGCGCGCCGCGCCGGTTGAGCAGCGGCTGATCGGTCGGATCATTGCGCCCGCCGACCAGTTTCTTACCGGCATAGGCCGACACAACAGACAATGCCAGAAAGGCAAGGACCTGGATCTGCCAGGTCCAGAAACCGGCGTCCCAGATCAGCAGCGATACCGCGCCGATGATCAATGCGGCGATGCCTATCCACAGCATGAAAATGCCGGGGGCGATGACTTCCATCACCAGCAGCACGAAGCCCAGAACCATCCAGCTCCAAGGGCCGAGTTCGGAAACGATGCGGTCGATCATGGTTATTATCTCAGTTGTCGGTTGGCCGTACGACCGGCGGACGCGCGGCCTGCCTCTGCGCGCCTGTCGTGCCTTCGCTGCGGAAGACTTCCTTGGCGATCTCGCCGATACCGCCAAGCGTGCCGATCAGCGACGAGGCTTCCATCGGCATCAGCACGATCTTGCTGTTGGTGGCCGTGCCGATCTTGCCAAGTGCTTCGGTGTACTTCAGCGCCACGAAGTAGTTCAGCGCCTGCACGTCGCCCTTGGAGATCGCTTCCGACACCACTTGCGTGGCGCGCGCTTCGGCTTCAGCCGAACGCTCGCGCGCCTCGGCGTCGCGGAAAGCGGCTTCCTTGCGGCCTTCGGCTTCGAGGATCTGCGACTGCTTGAGGCCCTCGGCGGCGAGGATCTGGGCACGCTTGTTGCGCTCTGCGGTCATCTGCCGGCCCATCGATTCGATGAGGTTGGCCGGCGGGTTGATGTCCTTGATCTCGACGCGGGTGATCTTGATACCCCACGGATGGGCCGCTTCGTCGACGACACGCAACAGGCGCTCGTTGATGGCGTCGCGGTTCGACAACAGTTCGTCGAGGTCCATCGAGCCCATGACGGTACGGATGTTGGTCATCGTCAGGTTGAGGATGGCGTTCTGCAAGCCGGAAACCTGGTAGGCGGCCTGCGCCGCATTGAGGATCTGGAAAAATGCGATGCCGTCGACACCGACAATGGCGTTGTCGCGGGTGATGATCTCCTGGCTCGGAACGTCGAGCACCTGCTCCATCATGTTCATCTTGGCGCCGATGCGGTCGACGAAAGGCATGATGAGATTGAGGCCGGGGCTCAGTGTCTTGGTGTAACGGCCAAAACGTTCGACCGTATAGTTATAGCCTTGTGGAATTGTCTTGATGCCTTTGAACAGCACCAGCACGACAAGCGCGACCAGAACAATGACCGCAATATCGAAACCACTGAAATCCATTTGGCTCTCCCTCAGAGGCAGGCCGCGAAAGCCATTCTCGCGCAGCCGGCTTCACCAAAGACTTAAGTGTGTTTCAGTAGCGTTACAATCAGGTGATGATGGATTGTTTGTGGGTTTGCACTCAGCGGTTGAAGGCAAACAACTCTGCATCCGAATCGTGAAGTCCGCAGATCGAGGCCGAAATCATCTCGGAAGCGATTTGGGAGAATGTGATGCCATTGCCGCCGTAACCCATGACTGCATGGATGCGCGGATGCCTGGGAAGCGCGCCGATATAGGGCAGGCCGGTTGTCGTGGTGCCGAACGATCCGGTCCAGGCGAATTCGGGCCTGACGTCGAGATGCGGAAACAGCCGGCCAAGTTTTTCGGCAATGCGTGCACTCTTGTCGGCGATCAAGTTGTCGCGCCGCGTCTCGTCGACGAAATCCTCGTCCTCGCCGCCGCAGACGACCCGGCCGTCGGCCGTCGCGCGCATATAGAGGTAGGGATCGGAGGCTTCCCAGATGAAGGCAGCATCGGGCCAGATCTTTCGCGATTGTGGGCGTGTCGCGATCGCCCATGTCGAGATGATCCGGTGGGCCGCGGCCGGCACGATGTCGACCAGCTCGTAGCCGGTGGCCAGAACAACATGCCGTGCGGTGATGGTCGGACCATCCCTGGTCGCGACGACCACCTCGTCGGCACTGTCCTCGATCGCCGTCGCTTCGGCAGGCGTGTAAAACCGGGCCTTGCGCCCCAGGGCCTTCAGCAACAAGCCAGCCGTCAGCTTACGCGGGTCGAGCGCGATGTTGCCATGGCTGAGGATGGCGCCGTCGCGGTCGATGCCGAATGTCTCTGCCAGCGGTGCTGATGTGAGATAGGTCGCGGCGATGCCTGCTTGCCGACGCGCGTCGACCTCGTCCCGGAGTTCCGATGGGCCCAGCGCTGTGC
Organism: Mesorhizobium bavaricum; assembly: GCF_056781655.1. Classification (NCBI taxonomy): domain Bacteria; kingdom Pseudomonadati; phylum Pseudomonadota; class Alphaproteobacteria; order Hyphomicrobiales; family Phyllobacteriaceae; genus Mesorhizobium; species Mesorhizobium bavaricum. The sequence continues at coordinate 2,293,878 of NZ_CM165566.1, forward strand.
CGGCCAAATAGAGCGATGGGGTGCGGCTCAGGGCGCAATTGATGCCGAGTTCGGGAATGCGGGCAGAGAGGTTGGAAACGGCCAGCCGCGAGCGTCGCCATGCCTGCTCCGCCGAGGCTCTGCCGACCATCTTCGAGAGCATCGATAGCGGCTGGTCGATTTCGAACTGCACCAGTGCGGTGGTTGCCGAGGTCGAGCCTTTCAACGGGCCGCGGCGGTCGATGCAGATCACCGCATGGCCATCGGCCGTGAGCGCCTCGGCCATCATGGCGCCGCTGATGCCCATGCCGATGATCAGCACGTCGGCCTTTGCGTCACGGGTGAGCGTGATTGTGTGCACCGCAGGCGCGCGATAGGCGGACCAGACGGGCCGGCCAGTTCTGAGGTCGAGTTTGCGAGGCATCAAGTTCTCCGGAGGTGCTGCTCAACGCCCCGGAGCTTGTGTTGTTCCGGCCTCAGGCCCAGCCGGACAGTTCACGCCGCACCATCGCCTCGATCACCGCCATGCCCTCGGCGCTGTCGTTGAGGCAAGGGATATGGGCAAAGTTCTTGCCACCGGCATGATGGAAGGTCTCGGCCGCCTCGCGGCCGATCTCGTCCAGCGTCTCGATACAGTCGACCGAAAAACCGGGATTGACGATGGCGATCGACTTGACGCCGTCCCTGGCCAGCTTCTCGACGGTCTTGTCGGTGTAGGGCTGCAGCCATTCCTGCGCGCCGAAGCGCGACTGGAAGGTGATGATCAGTTTCTTGTCATCCCAGCCGAGCCGTTCTCGCAACAGCCGCGTCGTTTTCTGGCAGTGGCAATGATAGGGGTCGCCCTTCTCGAAATAGGGTTTTGGGATGCCGTGAAAGGAGGCAACGACAACTTCCGGTTCGAAATCCAGCGTGGTCAGATGCCGCTCGATCGAACGCGCCAGCGCTTCGATATAGACCGGTTCGTCGTAGTAAGGGGGCACGCTGCGGATGGCCGGTGCGCGGCGCATCTTCATCAGGGCACGAAACAGCTGGTCGTTGGCGGTTGCCGTGGTCGTCGCCGAATACTGCGGATAGAGCGGGAAGGACAGAATGCGGTCGCAGCCTTTGTCGACCAGCGCCTGGGCCACGCTCGCGGTCGAAGGATTGCCGTAGCGCATCGCCCAGTCGACGACGACATCGGGCAGATCGCGTAGCGCCTCGGCCAGCTTTTCGCCCTGTGCGCGGGTGTAGGTGCGCAGCGGCGACTCGTTCCTTTCCCGGTTCCAGATCCTGGCGTAGTTGGCGCCTGACTTCTTCGGCCGGGTGGTGAGCACCACGCCGTAGAGGATCGGATACCAGATTGCCTTGTTGAGCTCGATCACGCGTGGATCGGACAGGAATTCCCGGAGATAGCGCCACATTGGCTTGAAATCGGTGCCGTCCGGCGTGCCGAGGTTGACCAGCATGACGCCGATCTTGCCAGCCTTAACCGGCGGATGGCCGGCCGGCAACGGGCCGACGGCCTTCGCGGCTTTGGGATCGACAGGGGTCGAAAGCGTCATAAGGGTTCTCCAGGAGACGCGAACCTAACCATCTTGCGCGCGCTTTCAATGCAGCGTCTGGCCGCACCTTAGCCTGAAAGCAGAAAACCCGCCCGGTTTCCCGGGCGGGTGCTGTCGTCGAAAGGGGTGAAGCGAGGCTATTTCGCTGGGATGGTGAGCGTCGCGCCAAGCGCAAGGCGGTGAGGCCTTTGACCCTTGTTTGCCTCATAGATCAGTTTCCACTTGGTCGCGTCGCCATAGGCCTTCTTTGCCAGATCCCAATAGGTATCGCCGGCAACGATGACATGGCTGCTTTCGGCCGGTGCGGCCTCGGCGGGCTTTGTCGGTTCGGCAGGAGCTGGTGCTGCTTCGGCCGGTTTCGCTGGCGCGGCAGGTGCAGCGGGCGGCGTGGGCGCTGTCTCTGTCGATATGGCAGGTGGTGTGTTGGCGATATCGCCCGAGTTGGCGGGCAGTTCGGGCATAGGCGCCGCCTCCGCGGGCTTTGCCGGTTCCGCGGGTGCGGGCGCCGGGGTTGCCGGTGCTGCTTCTGCAGGCTTGGCTGGTTCAGCGGCCGGCGCGGCTGGCGCCGCCGCGACGGTCGCGGCGATCTCAGTGATGCGGCCGTCGAGTTTCGGCGTGTAGGGCCGGTGCGCGCCGAGATAGTCGGCAACCACCTGTTCGAGGCCCGGACCGTAGTCATAGGCATTCTTGGCCTTGTCGGCGAAGATCTTGTAACCGTCGCCGCCCTGGCGGACGTAGTTGTTGGTGGCAACCAGGTAGTCCTTGTCCGGATTGATCGGCGCCCAGGCGCCGCCTTCCATCACTTCCACCGACTTGACGCGGCCGGCGTTGGGGGCGACGGATTTGTCGAAGGAATATTTCAGGCCGGCGACCTGCGGGAAGCGACCTGCGCCGTCCTCGATCTGGCTGAGGCCGCTCTCGAGGCCGGCCACCAGGTCCTTGCCGGAAATCTGGAAGGTCGCCAGCGTGTTCTGGAACGGCAGCACGGTCAGCACCTCACCCATGGTGACAGTGCCCTTGTCGATCGAGGCACGCAGGCCGCCGCCATTGGAGATGACGATCTCGACGCCCTGACCCTTGACGCGGTCGAGTATGGCGTCGGAGACGAGGTTGCCCATCGCGCATTCGCGGGTGCGGCAGCTCTCGCGGCTGCCGTCGATGACGTCGGTGGTCTCGGCCACTTCCTTGTTCTTCAGAGCCTCGATCGGCGCGCCAAGCTCCTTGATGCGGGCGAGCACTGCCGGGTCGGGGGTGATCGACTTGTCGAGATAGATCGGGTCGCCGCTGGCCGATTTGACGACGCCATTGTCGTCGAACACCACCTTGAACTCGCCGAGATATTTCGAATAGGACGCGGCCTGCACCACCGGCACCTTATAGCCGTCGGGATTGTCGACCATCGTCGGATAGGGGCCTTCCGCCTTCGGGTCGGTGTTCGACAGCAGCGAATGGCTATGGCCGCCGACGACGATGTCGATGCCCGGGATCTTTGCAATGACGTCGCGCTCGCGCCTGTAGCCGATATGGGTCACGGCGATGATCTTGTTGACGCCTTCGCCCTTCAGCTTCTCGACCTCCGCGGTGATCGACTTGACGTCGTCCTCGATGGTGATGTTGGGGCCGGGGGAGGCGAGTTCGGGCGTGTCATTGGTCACCGCGCCGATGATGCCGATCTTCTGGCCGCCGACCTCGACGACGATCGATGGCTTGACGCGGTCGCCGAGCTTGGATTGCGCATTGGCCTTCACATTGGCGCCAAGCACCGGGAACTTGATCATGTCGAGGAACGGCGCCAACGCCGTCTCACCATCGTCGAATTCATGGTTGCCGAGCGCCATGGCGTCGAACTTCATTTCGTTGAGGAACTCGCCTTCGACCTTGCCCTTGTAGGTCGTGTAGAACAGCGATCCCTGGAAATTATCGCCGGCGCTGAGCAGCAGCACGTTCTGGCCTTCCAGCTTCTTGCGTTCCTGAGCGATCGCGGTGATCAGCCTACCCGCGCCGCCTATGCACTCGCCCTTGGTCTCCTCCTCGGCGGAGCAGGTCGACTCATATTTGTTGTTGCCTTCGATGCGGCTGTGCCAGTCGTTGATGTGCAGGATGTTCAACGTGTAGTCGGCAAAGGATGCGCCGGCCGACAGGCCAAGTGCTGAGGCGGACAGGGCGGCAATGGCGGCAAGCTTCTTCATCTTCGTCTCCCGGAAAGCTGATCAGAGGCGTTTAACGCTCTTGCTTGACTGGAACATAACAGTCGGCGTTTTGGCTATGTTCCCATCGCGTTCCGGATGACGCAAGCGGAAATCGGGGGACTTTTGCCGGCATAAAAAAGACGGCGGCCAATTGGCCGCCGTCCTCAGGGAGGTGAATGCCCGCTGGTTCAGGTGCGCCGTGTCAGCACGAAGTTCTGGCCGCTGGAGCTCGTGCAGTTGAGCTGGCTGGTCGACACCATCAGGCAGTTGAAGCTGACCGCGGTCTGGCGGATCAGCGACGTGCCGTTGATCTGCACCGACGTGGCGCCGGTCATGGTGTAGCTGCCATCGGCAAGCTTCTGGCCGGTGTCGGTCGCGACGGTCGTGAAGGTGCCGCTGGCGAAGGTCGAAAGGCCGGTGCCCTTGGCGTCGATCCAGGAGCCTTCGACGCCTTTCGGCGAAGTCGCCATTGGCGGTTCATCGGGGCCGCTGGTCGCACAAGCAGCAAGCCCCACTACAGCAGCAGCTGCAAAGCTCATCGAAAGAATCTTGCGCGCAATGTTCATTTGAAAATCCTCTCCTCAGTCCGCATCCCTTCAATCGCCCGATTTCCGGGCGATTGCAAGGTAATGCAGTATCCCGAGCAGGCCGCTATCGGACGAGGATGTTGCGGAACTGCCACGGGTCGCTCCGGTCGAGGTCTTCCGGGAACAGGCCGGGACGGTTGTCGAGCGGCGTCCAGTCGGTGTAGTAGCCCTTGACCGGTCCGAGATATTGCGACTGCACGTCCAGACAGCGCTTGTAGTCCATCTCGTCGGCTTCGACGATGCCGGCCTCCGGGTTTTCCAGCGCCCAGACCATGCCGGCGAGAACCGCCGAGGTGACCTGCATGCCGGTGGCGTTCTGGTAGGGCGCCAGCTTGCGCGCCTCGGCGAGCGACAGCTGCGAGCCGTACCAATAGGCGTTCTTGTCGTGGCCGTACAGCAGCACGCCAAGTTCGTCGACGCCGTCGACCAGTTCGTTCTCGTCAAGCACGTGGTGCACCGGCTGAGGCTTGCCGGCAGCGCCGAACATCTCGTCCAGGGACAGCACCGCGTCATTGCAGGGATGGTAGGCATAGTGGCAGGTCGGGCGGTATTGAACCTTGCCCTTCCTGGAGCGCACGGTGAAGAAGTCGGCGATCGAGATCGCCTCGTTGTGCGTGACCAGGAAGCCGTATTGCGGCCCTGGCGTCGGGCACCATGAGCGCACGCGCGTGTTGGCGCCGGGCTGCTCAAGATAGATGGCGGCCTTGGAGCCGTGCTTGTGCTTCCTGGCGTTCTTCGGCATCCACGTCTCATGCGTGCCCCAGCCGAGCTCGGCCGGCTGCAGGCCCTCTGAGATGAAGCCTTCGACCGACCAGGTGTTCCAGAACACATCCATCGGCTTGGGTTTCTTGGTGCGCTGGGTGTCGCGCTCGGCGATGTGGATGCCCTTGACGCCGGCCTTCCTCATCAGCTTGGCCCAGCCGTCGCGGTCGTCCTGCGTGGGCTCTGAAAACTCAAGGCCAAGATCGGTGGCGAGGTTGACCAGCGCCTGCTTGACGAACCACGAGACCATGCCGGGATTGGCACCGCAGGTGGAGACCGCCGTCGCGCCGCCGGGCCTGTCGTGCTTTTCCTTGATCATCGCTTCGCGCAGCGCATAATTTGTGCGGCTGGCATTGTCGGCCTTGGCATCGAAATAGAAGCCGAGCCATGGCTCGACGACGGTGTCGATGTAGAGCACGCCGAGCTTGCGGCAAAGCCGCATCAGGTCCACCGAACCAGTGTCGACCGACAGGTTGATGCAAAAGCCCTGCCCGCCGCCATTGGTCAGAAGCGGCGACAGCAGCTTCTTGTAGTTCTTCTCGGTCACCGCTTCCTGGACGAAGGCGATGCCGCGCTCGTCGAGCAGCTTGCGATCGGTGTCGCGCGGGTCGACGACCGTCATGCGCGACTTGTCGAATTTGAAATGGCGTTCGATCAGCGGCAGCGTTCCCCGGCCGATCGAGCCGAAGCCGATCATCACGACAGGGCCGGTGATCTCACCGTAAACGGGCCAGGTTTCATTCGCCATTTTATCGGACACTCCTTCAAAACCCAGGAAACTGGGAAAACACGCGCAAAACCGGGCATTTTTTGCCCGGCGGCCATGCGCTACATCACAGATCATTGTCACAAACCAGCGAAAAGCGCCAACCAGGGGCTACGCGTCATTGGCCATGTGGTTAAGGACGGCGATCAGCCGGTCGCGGTCTGATGTCAGGCCCTTGTAGTCGAGCTGGGAGAGATCGAGCGCTTCGAGCTGGGCGGCGAAAGACACTGCGAGCTTCGCCCGATCCGGGTGCCGCGCCAGCACGGCGAGTGGGTCGAGATGGATGCGGATAGTGAACAGGATATCGCCTGAGGCCGGCAGTTTGCGCAGCGTCTGCCGCTCGACACGGATGAAGGCATGGGCGCTGACGTCGCCATCCGAAAACCGTGACGGGCGGCTGGTGGCGCGGTCGATGCGCTGCAGGTCGGAGAGCGGATGGTAGAGCGCGTTGTCAGACTGGATCGACCAGTTGTAGCGCTCGACCGCCTGGCCCTGGAGACCGTCGAACATGCGGTTGATCAGTTCGGCCGGGCGGGTGCCCGGCCCGAAACCCGGCACCGGCGCGTGGATCTCCTGCAGCGGCCGGCCGAATTTCTCGACCAGCAGCCAGGATGAGGGAAAGCACAGCGAGCCGGCAACGAGCCGCCAGCCGCTGTCATTGCGGCGCATCAGAATCAGGTCTTCCTGGATGAGCAGCGAGGCCGCGACAAGCGGGGCGTCGGCGAGACCGGACGGGAGTGCGGGATGGTTCGCTGCGCCCACGACCTCGAGGCCTGAACCGGTGCGTCGATAGGTGCCGGGAAACTTCTGCAGCAGATGCATGCCGAGCAATTCGAGGACTTCCTGCTGGGCCTCCCGGGTGCCGTCCTCCTCAACGAAAACCCGCTCGGGGATTTCAGTATAGAGCCGGCGTTTCTCTGCGAGATATGGCAGCAAATGGCCGTCGAGCTCAATCCAGTCTGCCGGACTGAGCGGCTTCAGCCCGATGCTGAAGAGTTTTGACGAGCCGTCATAGGGCGTATGGGTGGGCAGGGCGTGGAGCAAGCTCATGCTTCCCTGAACGTGTCCAGGCCGGCGCCGGTCATCCTCGCCAGGAATTCGGTGACTTCATAGTCGGCGGCGCCTGCCCTGGCGAATGGATCTTGCGCCAGCCTGGCGTCGAGCACCTCGCGCGGACATTGCGCGATGATGATGCCGCCGGTTCTCGGTTTCTTCGGCCCGGAAGCGACGAAGATGCCGTCGGCATAGCAGGCCTTCAGCCATTCGACATGCGCCGCCTGCAAGCGGTCGATCTCGGTCAGCGGCACCTTGTAGTTCAGCGAAACGACGAACATGGCATTCTCCGATCACACCAGCCTTGCGGGAATCAAGCCGCGCAGCGAATTGCCGACAAAGAGCGCCTTGGCCGACTGCAGATCGGCGTAGCTGTAGATCGCTTCGCGGGCGCGGCCTTCATCCAGAAGCTCGGCGCGCAATACGCCAGGCAGCAGGCCGCAGTCGAGCCGTGGCGTCGACAGCACGCCGTCGCCAAGATCGGCGAAGACATTGGTGATGGTGCCTTCGCAGATCTCGCCACGCTCATTGGCCAACAACACCTCGTCGGCCTGGGTGATGAGATATTCGGCGCGGGCATGCGTGTAGAGCTGTCGCCGGCTGGTCTTGTGGTGCAGCAACGTGTCGTGCGAATCGAGTCTCGTCCGCGCCAGCTGCAGAACCCAGACCTTGTCGGCGACGAGCGGTTCATAGGGCTGCGCCGAGGCGGTCACCGAGCCGTCGCGTGACAAAGCAAGGCGCGTGCGCAGCGCCATGCCGGATCCGCTGACCGCATCGCCCAGCACCTCGCCGACCTTTTGCGGATCGCAGGCAAAGCCCAGCTCCGCCGCCGAGCCATAGAGGCGGGCAAGGTGGCGATCGAAGCGCAGGAGGCCTGCGCCGGGTTCCCAGCGCATGGTCTCGATCAGCTGGAAATCGGCGGTGTTCCCGTCGCGAAGCGCGCTTTCAGCAGACACTCCTGGTACTCCTCCTGCGCCGTCGAATCGAAGACGACGCCGCCACCGACATTGTAGACGGCCTCGCCGCCGGAAAAGAGCGAGATGGTGCGGATCGCCACGGAAAAGCGCATCGTGCCACCGGGCGCGATCCAGCCGATGGCGCCACAATAGGCGTCGCGCGGCGTGCCTTCCAGATCGTGCAGGATTTCCATGGCACGGATTTTTGGCGCGCCGGTGATTGAGCCGCACGGAAACAGCGCCGCGAAGATCTGGCGGATGCCCAGACCCGGCAGCAATTTTGCCCTGACGTCGCTCACCATCTGGTGGACGGTCGGATAGGTCTCGATGCGGAACAGCGCCGGCACGTCCAGCGTGCCGACCTCGCTGATCAGCGAGATATCGTTGCGCAGCAGGTCGACGATCATCCGGTTTTCGGCCTGGTTCTTCTCGTCGTTGCGCAGGAAGATCTTCTGCCGCTCATCCTCGGCCTTGGTGGCGCCGCGCGGCGCCGTGCCCTTCATCGGATGCGTCTCGATCATGCCGGCAGTGTCGATCTCGAAGAACAGTTCGGGCGAGCGCGACAGCACGATGGGATCGCCGAGTGCGATCAGTGCGCCATATTTCACCGGCTGGCGTTCGGTCAGCGCATCGAAGGCGGCAAGCGGGTCGCCCGACCATTGCGCATGCACCGGAAAGGTCAGGTTGCCCTGGTAGCAATCGCCTTGCCTGATGTGCTGGTGCAGCCGCGAGAACCGCTTCTCGTAGTCTTCGAGCGACCACGTCGCGCGGGCGTCGAAAATCGGGCCATTGGTCGCCGCTGCATTGCGGGGCGGCACCGCCTCTTCGACCGGCGCTTCGAAAACCCCAAGGCACAGGAGCGGAGCACGACGCCCCTTCGGCAGCAAGGGAACTAGCTTCGGTTCGAGCAGATAGCCCGCCTCATAGGAGAAATAGCCGGCCAGCCATTTGCCGGCGTCGTGCGCGGCTTGCGCCGCCGCCAGCGCTGGCAGGAAATCTTTTGCCTCATGCGCCACGATGATGTCGGCCGGCCGGTCGAAAACGAGCTGGCGCGCGCTTTCGTCGTTGCGGAAAATTGCGGCGGGCAAGGACATGGGACTCTGATGTTGCGGTCAATGAAGCCGTCGACCGCTCTATATGGGGGGCCGCTCGCGCGCAATCGAGGGAACGGCACGCTGCCACTCAAAGCCGACCTCTTGGCCAACCTTGGGGCCAACCTGGGCCGACGTTGCGGGCAAACAACAAACGGCGGCGCCTTGGCACCGCCGTTTATAACCATCTTGCTTCCGCCGCTCAGGTGTTGCTGGCGGTTCCCGCTGTCGGAAACTGCTTGGCGAACTCCGCCTCGTCACCGGCGGCCAGCAGCTTGGCCTGCTCGATCCAGCGTTCGCGGGCGATGCGGCCGTCGAAGTTCATGACATCCTCGATCCGCTTGATATCGGCGGCTGTCCAGGCGGCGATCTGGGCGAAGCTGGTGACGCCTTGTGCCTTGAGCAGCTTCTCGTTGACCGGGCCAATGCCGATCAGCCGGCGCAAATTGTCGGGCTTGGCCGCTGCTGGTTTGGCTGCTTTCGAACTCTTGGCTGCCGAGGTTGCAGCTGCGGGTTTGGCTGGAGCCGTGGCTTTGGCTGCAGGTTTCGTTGCTGCCGGCTTTGGTGCCGCCGATTTGGCTGTGGTGGCCTTGGCAGGGGCGGTCTTCGCGGCCGCCGGTTTGGCCGGTGCAGGCTTTGCGGGGGCAGATTTGGCCGTCGGTGGTGTCGACATCAGGGCCGCGGGCGCCAGGCCTGCCGGCTTTGCCGCACCGGTTCCGGCAGCGGACGTCTGTGCTTCGCGCAGCCGGCGCTCGAGGTCGGCACGGGTCTTGCCGCATGCATCGAGTTCACCGGTCAGGCGGTCGCTGTCGGCGCGCAGCTTGTCGCGCTCGCTGCGTGTGCGGTCTAGGTCGCCGCGCAAGCTGTCGAGCTCGCCGCGCAGGCGTCCCCAGAGGAACCAGCCCACCAACACGCCTACCAGGAACGCCAGGAGCATGTAGAAAAAAGTGCCCATTGTCTCTCTCCAGTCAGATCCGTCTGCCGAGGCATGGGTCCATGACCTTCGGCGAAAGGACTACTCGATGGTGGTTCCGCGGTGCGCAGAACAGCCGGCTTCGATGGAGCTGTCGGCGATCGGCTTTGCTTGCCCATGGCCAACGGCCGTTGTCGCGTTCGCCAAGGCGCCACGGTAGGCCGAGACTTTCCCTCGCCGATCCGCATCCACTCCGGCTGAGCTTGGAGGGAAGGCTATCATAGAGCTTGTGGAAAGCTATCGGAAAACTTCCGCGCAGAGTACTTCAAGAACAAATATTTAGGCCAAAAACAGCCGTCTCCGACATGCATTCCGGCTAGACTGTTCTGCGGACAGATGAGACCTGGAGGCGCGTTTCAAGCGTCGAGTGTTTCCAGCTCGTCGATCAGGCCGCTTATGACGCCAAGCCCGATCTGCCAGAAGGTGGGGTCGGTGGCATCAAGGCCGAAGGGTGCCAGGAGTTCGGAATGATGTTTGGTGCCGCCGGCGCGGAGCATTTCGAAATACTTGTCCTGGAAGCCGCGCTCGGCGTTCTGGTAGACCGCGTAAAGCGAGTTCACCAGGCAGTCGCCGAAAGCATAGGCGTAGACATAGAACGGCGAATGGATGAAGTGCGGAATGTAGGTCCAGAACACCTCGTAGCCTTCGCGCAACTTGATCGCCGGCCCGAGGCTTTCGGCCTGCACTTCCAGCCAGAACTGGCCGAGCCTGTCGGAGGTCAGTTCGCCATTCTTGCGCTCCGCATGCACTTTGCGCTCGAATTCATAGAAGGCGATCTGGCGCACGACCGTGTTGATCATGTCCTCGACCTTCTGGGCGAGCATGGCCTTGCGCTCGCGCCTGTCGGTGGTCTGGTCGAGCAGCGAGCGGAAGGTCAGCATCTCGCCGAAGACGGATGCAGTCTCTGCCAGTGTCAGCGGCGTCGAGGCCATCAGCGCGCCCTGGCCGCTGGCCAGCACCTGATGCACGCCGTGGCCAAGCTCATGCGCCAGCGTCATCACATCGCGTGGCTTGCCCATGTAGTTGAGCAGGACATAGGGATGCGCCGACGGCACGGTCGGATGCGCGAAGGCGCCGGGCGACTTGCCCGGACGCACCGGCGCGTCGATCCAGTTGCGGTCGAAGAAGGTTCGCGCGATCTCCGCCATGTCGGGTGAAAAGCGCTGGTAGGCTGACAGTACGGTGTTCCTGGCCTCGTCCCAGCCGATGATCGCCTGCGGCGTATCCGGCAATGGCGCGTTGCGGTCCCAGTGGTTCATCACCTCCATGCCCAGCCAGCGGGCCTTCATCGCATAATAGCGGTGCGACAGGCGCGGATAGGCGTCGCGAACGGCGGACGCCAGGGCATCGACCACACCGCGCTCGACGCGGTTGGCCAGATGGCGTGAATCGGCGATGTCCTCGAAGCCGCGCCAGCGGTCGGAAATCTCCTTGTCCTTGGTCAGCGTGTTGGTGATCAGCGTGAAGGTGCGCAAATTCTTGCGGAAGGTCGCGGCCAGCGCCTCGGACGCCCGCCGGCGAACCTCGCCGTCGGCATCCTGCAAACGATTCAGCGCCGGTTCCAGCGTCAGCTCCTCGCCGTCGATGTCGAAGCGAAGGTCGGTCATCGTCTCGTCGAACAACCGGTTCCACGCGCCGCGTCCGGTGATCGATTTTTCATGGAACAGCTGCTCGACGCGGTCCTCGAGCTGGTACGGCTTGTCCTTGCGCAGATCGAGCACCCAGGGCCGGTAGTGACCGAACGCGGGATCGGTGGCAAGCGCGCCTTCGATCGCGCCGTCGTCGATCAGGTTGAGTTCGAGCGCGAAGAACAGAAGGTGTGCGCTGGCGTCGGTCATCTTCTCCTGGATGTCGCCATAGAGCTTGGCGCGCTGCGGATCGGCGGTGTTTCCGGCATAAACCAGCCCCGCATAGGAGACGATGCGGCCGATCAGCTCCTCGAGTGCCTCGTAGGCGACAAGCGCCTCGCCCAGCCTGCCGGCGCTGCCGCGCTCGGCCTCGGCGGCCAGCGTGCCCTTCCAGCGGCTCTCGAAGCTGATCGCGTCGGTGGCGGCCTTGGCGATGTCGCGCTTCAGTTCCGGCGCATCCATGCCGGCATAGAGATCGGCCAGGTTCCACTCCGGCAGGTCGCCAAGCTCGGCCGCGCCCTGACCGGACGCCGGCCCCGCCTGCGGCCGAGCAGAAACCATGTGGCCAGAAACCATGTGCATCGCCGATACCTTCCGTGGCCAAGGTTCAAGGGGAAACGAGAAGCCGGTCAAATGCTAAGGAATTCATTCACCGGGTTTTTTGAAACCTTATTTAGAACCCTGTGCCAAGATGGTCCACAGGGCAGATTTCCTCGGGCGGGCAGTCGTATCAGTCATGACAGGTTCCATACTCATAGTCGATGACGATCCCGTGCAGCGCCGGCTGCTCGAGGCGGCGGTGACGCGGTTCGGCTACAACGCCGTCGTCGTCGACGGCGGCGCGGCCGCTCTCGATGTCCTCGACGGGCCAAGCGCCCGCGAGGTTTCGGTGGTCATCCTCGATCTGGTCATGCCCGGTCTCGACGGCATCGGCGTGCTGAAGGCGATGCGCGAGCGCGACATAAATGTCCCGACAATCGTGCAGACCGCCCAGGGCGGCATCGAGACCGTGGTCTCGGCGATGCGCCACGGCGCCTTCGATTTCGTCGTCAAGCCGGCCTCGCCCGACAGGCTGCAGGCGTCGATCGGCAATGCGCTCAAGGTCGAGGCCGTCGAGGGCGAGGTCAAGCGGACGTCGCGCCGGCGCGGCGGGCTTCTGACCTTCAAGGACATGATCACGCACAGCCCGGCCATGGACAAGGTGATCCGCCTCGGCCAGAAGGCGGCGGCGTCCAACATCCCGATCCTGATCGAGGGCGAGTCCGGCGTCGGCAAGGAACTGGTGGCGCGCGCCATCCAGGGCAGTGGCGACCGACGCTCGAAGCCCTTCGTCACCGTCAATTGCGGTGCCATTCCCGACAATCTGGTCGAATCGATCCTGTTCGGCCACGAGAAGGGTTCGTTCACCGGCGCCACCGACAAGCACACCGGCAAGTTCGTCGAGGCGCATTCGGGAACGCTGTTTCTCGACGAAATCGGCGACCTGCCGCTCGACGTGCAGGTCAAGCTGCTGCGCGCCGTCCAGGACGGCGAGGTCGACCCGGTCGGCGGACGCTCGACCGTCAGGGTCGATATCAGACTGATTTCGGCGACGCACCGCAACCTCCTGCAGCAGGTCAAGGACGGCAAGTTCCGCGAGGATCTGTTCTATCGGCTGAACGTCTACCCGATCTTCGTGCCGCCGCTGCGCGACCGCCGCGACGACATCCCCTATCTGGTCACACATTTCATGGACAAGGTGGCGCCGGCCGACCCGCGCCGTCGCCTGCAGGGCATTTCGGCCGCAGCGCTCGCCGTGCTGCAGGCCTATGACTGGCCGGGAAACATCCGGCAGCTCGAAAATGCCGTCTTCCGGGCCTCGGTGCTTTGCGAAGGCGATGTGCTGACCACGGAGGACTTCCCGCAGATCCGGGCGCAGGTGGAAGGGACAGTCAATCTCGACGTCGATGACGCTTCGCGGTCTGAGCCGTTTCCCCTGGACGTCCAGCCGGGCGACGAGGAAGCGCTGCCCGGCGAGGGTGCCCTGGCGACCGAGCCCGATCCGCCGGCCAGGCTGCAGCCTCGCTTCGGCACGTTGCGGGCGCTCGACGAACGCGGCAATGTGCGTGCGCTGGCCGATGTCGAACTCGAGATGATCAAGCTCGCCATCGATCACTACAACGGCCAGATGAGTGAAGTCGCCCGCCGCCTCGGCATCGGCCGCTCGACGTTGTACCGCAAGCTCAAGGAGTATGGCATCGACCCGGAGACCGGCCGTGTCGACCGGCTCGCCTCGTAGCGTGTTGACCTGATTCTCAACACCGCTTGGAGCGCATAATCCCTTCCGGAAACCACTTTCCACCATTGCTTTGGCGGCCTTCGGTTCGGGATCCATGCTTCGGACGCAAGGCCGGAGCCAGCTTGCAATGCCAGTATGCTCTCTGTATCGGGTTTCGGCGGGAATGTGGCGGGGCTATGGACAGGCCTGTTCACGCATTAAGGCTAACGGTAACAGATCGTGTTTCGGCCAAAGGCGGAAACATGATCTAAACCAGCGGTTTACCAAGAAAGCCTGTGAACGATTTTTGACGGGATATCGCCACGGTGTTACCGCATTTCGGCTTCAATAAGCGATGATTAACCATTAGGATCGATATTCGGATGTGATAACGACACATCCGTTTGGGCAAATCCGGGGACAAACGGCAGCCTGCAGGGCCTTTTGATTTGAACAGAATCGAACGACACACAAACGGGCGGCACCATCACGTGAGCGTCTGGCCGAAATGGCTGGCAGCGTTGATTGTCGCTTTTGGTTTTGTTGCCGCGGCCGCAACCGGCGCCAGCGCCGAAACACGTTCGCTCAAGCTTTATCACCTCCACACCCACGAGAAGGCCGAGATCGTCTACAAGCGCAATGGCCGCTACGTTCCGGAGGGTCTGAGGAAGATCAACATCATTCTGCGCGACTGGCGCCGCAACGAGCCGACCAAGATGGATCCGCGCCTGCTGGATCTGGTCTGGGAAGCGTATCGGGAAAGCGGTGCCACGGATTACATCCAGGTTGTCTGCGGCTATCGCTCGCCGTCGACGAACTCGATGCTGCGCAGCCGCAGCAGGGGCGTGGCCGAGAAGAGCCAGCACATGCTCGGCAAGGCGATGGACTTCTACATTCCCGGCGTGCCGCTGAAGAAGTTGCGCAACATCGGTCTCAAGATGCAGGGCGGCGGCGTCGGCTACTATCCGTCATCCGGTTCGCCGTTCGTCCATATGGATGTCGGCAATGTGCGCCATTGGCCCGGCATCAGCCGCCAGGAACTGGTCAGCCTGTTCCCCAACGGCAAGACGCTGCATGTGCCGAGCGACGGCAGGCCGCTGCCCGGCTTTGAGCAGGCGCTCGCCTCCTACAAGGCGCGCAAGGGTTCAGGCGCGCCGGCCATCGAACTGGCCAGTGCCGGCGGCAGCAGCAAGAAATCAGGTGGGTTCCTGTCGGCTTTCTTTGGCGGCGGCGACGACGAGGCCGACGACAGCGCCGATGTCGAGACCGCTTCGGCTGCACCTCCGCCCAAGGCTAGAAACCTGAAGCCTGCCGCGGCAGCCAAGACCAGCAACCTCCCGGGCATCGCCATCGTGGCGCCGGAGAATGCGCAGCGCGCCGAGATCCCGCAAGTTGCCGAGGAGCAGGCTCCGGAGCCGGAAAAGGACACGCCGGAGACGATCATCGCGGCGCTGCCTGCCCGCAGCATTCCACTGCCTGATTTCGCACCCCGGCCGAAGGCCGATGTCGGCGCCCAGCAGCCCGAGAACGTTCCTTTTGCCATGGCCGATGCGACAGCCACCACCGAACAGGCCGTGGCGACCGCGCATGCACCGGTGAACGTGCCGTTCGGCATGGCCGATCCGTCGGCCGCCCCGGATGCGGCCCAGGTCCAGGATGCGGCCCAGGTCGCGGTCAACAACGTACCGCTGCCGACATGGCGTCCCGACAATTCGCTGCCGGCCGCTTTGGCTCCGCCGCCCAGCAAGGATGTGCTGATGGCGCTGGCGGATACGGCTGAGCGCGGCAGTACCGCGACCGATGCGTTCTCGGTGCTGCCGACGGCACGGCCCGAGATGGCCAGGCCGGATGCGGTCAAGGCCGTGCTCGACGAGGCCAACGCCCAGGTCGGCGCCGCCGATGCGTACCAGGTCGCTTCCGTGCCCGCGTCCGAGCCGCGTTCGGCCTTCAACGATCCGTCGGGCGCCGATGCCGCATCGCCTCGCCAGGCAGTCGTTGCCCGGCCGGCCGGCTCCGACCCGGCCGCCGCGATCGGCGCCGGCGTGAAGACGACCCGCAAGGAATCGAGGGCCACCGCCCGCGACCTGAAGCCCGGCCCCAAGGCCATGGTGGTTGCCGCCGCACCGCAGGCCGCCCGCTGGGCGCTGACCAGCGGCGAGAATGTCGCCACTGTTTCAAGCGCCACGACAGCGCCGGGCTACGCCTACAGCATCGTGCATACGCCGCCGAGCGAGGTCTATACGGCCGGCTTCCAGTCGGGCGACCAGATGGCCGATGCCAACCGCTTCACCGGCAACGCCGTTAAGTTCCTGTCGGTCGCCCGCTTCCAGACCAAGTAACGGACCAGCCAGACGACAAGGCCGCGCCGGGCAACCTGCGCGGCTTTTTTGCTGTTCAATAGTCCCATGCGGTGCATTGAAGCGATTGCCGGATGGCCATCGGGTCGGGCTTGAAGGTGTGAAACGTGGTTCGAACTGACGACCGGCAACGAGCCGACAATCATCAGCTGAGACCGGGTCTCCACCTCGGGATCACGGGCGGCTGAACTTCTCGTGAACCCGGAACAGCCTGCCCGTTTCGGGGTTAGTATGAGTGCGTTCCAACCCTTGGGGATATTCATGAAGACAATTCTACTGGCATCAGTTCTGGCGCTGGCGGCGGCATCGGCCACTATCGCTCCATCACAAGCCGAAACCGTGATCATCAAGGCTGGCAAGCATCACTGCAGGACCAAGGTGGTCACGCATTGGGCTCACCACCGCAAGGTTGTGGAAAAGGTCAGGGTCTGCAACTGATCCTGTTCATGCAGGAAAATCTTGACCCGGTTGGCGAAAGCCGGCCGGGTCTTTCCATAGCCTCGCCGTAAGCCCGAAGCAGTGGATGCGTTATCGACCGAGCTTGCTCGCCGCGCGTGCGAGAGCCTCGATCTCATCCCATTTGCCGGCCTTGACCAGGTCGTCCGGCGCCACCCAGGAGCCGCCGACGCAGACGACGTTTGGCAGGCTGAGATAATCGGCCGCGTTCTTGCCGGTGATGCCGCCGGTCGGGCAGAATTTCACATCGGCGAGCGGCGAGGCGAAGGCCTTCAGCGAAGCGATGCCGCCCGACTGCTCGGCCGGGAAGAATTTCAGGAAGCGCAAGCCGGCTTCCCGTGCGGCCATGATCTCGCCAGGCGTGATGGCGCCGGGCAGAAGCGGAACATTGCTGCCGGCGGCTGCCGCCAGAAGTTCGCGCGTGATGCCGGGGCTGACGATGAATCGCGAGCCCGCGGCCGCGGCCTCTTCGAACTGATGCGCATCGAGAATGGTGCCGGCGCCGACGATGGCTTCCTCGACTTCAGCCGCCACCCGCCGGATCGCTTCCAGCGCATCGGCGGTTCTGAGCGTGATCTCGATCGCCGGCAGGCCGCCACGCGCCAGAGCACGGGCCAGCGGCACGGCGTCGGCGACATTGGCGATCTTCAGCACCGGGATGACCGGCTGGCCGTTGAGGAGCGACAGGAGTTTCTCGGTCTTGCTGGGCATCTGTCTCTCCGTATCGTGGGACAATTCAACCGATTAGCAGACGGGTGTTTCTCTGTCCATGAAACGAAGCGTGTCGCGATGTCACGCGCCGTGGGGCGGTCATGCCGGCCATTGCCATCAAACACGATGACGGGCCGATGAACCGGCTGCGCCTTGAATCGGCTGCGGCGAGCGTCTAGAGCAGCTCACGTTTCACGGAAACGGCGAACCGCTCTAACTTTGTCTTGACGCAATTCCGGACGGAAAGCCGATTCACACTTTTCCTGGAATTGCTCTAGGTGCTTTGGCAATGACATTGTCCACGCCAACAGACCCCATCCGCGTCGCAGCGCTC
Organism: Mesorhizobium bavaricum; assembly: GCF_056781655.1. NCBI lineage: Bacteria > Pseudomonadati > Pseudomonadota > Alphaproteobacteria > Hyphomicrobiales > Phyllobacteriaceae > Mesorhizobium > Mesorhizobium bavaricum. Next base: position 2,311,518 of record NZ_CM165566.1, read on the forward strand.
TACCGGTTTGCCCGGCTCGACGCCTTCGACGAACTGCGCGCACCGCTCGCTGCTTTCTGTTGCGGGCGTGGCATCAAGGGCACCTTGCTTCTGGCGCATGAGGGGATCAACGGCACCGTCGCCGGCAGCGAGACGGCGATCGCCGAACTGATCGATTATCTCCAAGCCATCGAAGGGCTCGCCGGCCTCGAGATCAAATACAGCAGTGCAGCAGACATGCCGTTCCACCGCATGAAGGTGCGATTGAAGCGCGAGATTGTCACCATGGGCGTCGGGGATATCGACCCGGCGAAGAGTGCCGGCACCTATGTCGCGCCAGCCGACTGGAACGCGCTGATTTCGGAGCCTGACACGATCGTCATCGACACGCGCAACGCCTATGAGGTGTCGATCGGCACCTTCAAGGGCGCGGTCGACCCAGCCACCGCAAGTTTTCGCGAGTTTCCGGCCTGGGTGCTCGCGCACCGGGAAGAGCTCGCGGGCCGCAAGGTGGCGATGTTCTGTACCGGCGGCATACGCTGCGAAAAGGCGACCGCCTACGTCAAGTCCCTCGGTTTCAGGGATGTCTTCCACCTCAAGGGTGGCATCCTCAAATACCTGGAGGAAGTTCCGGCGGAACAGAGCCTGTGGCAAGGCGAGTGCTTCGTCTTCGATGAGCGGGTTTCGGTGTCGCACGGTCTCGCCGAGGGCGAAGCCGAACTCTGCCGCGCCTGCCGCCATCCGCTGACGCCGAGCGAATTGACGTCACCGAAGTTTGCCGCCGGCGTATCTTGCCCGCATTGTTTCGATGCCCGTTCCGATGACGACCGTCAGCGATATGCCGAGCGCCAGCGTCAGGTTGAACTCGCGCAAGTGCGGGGCAGGGGCCGGCATATCGGCTCCTGATCCCGGCATCGACCGCTCGCCGCCGCGGATGTGTCCCAAGGATCCGTCATTGTAATGTCAAGCTGTGGGACCTACCTCTTCGGCGTTGGAAACCTGCCGTTCGGCCGGGCAAATCCTGGAGGCACTGAATGTTCGATCCCAAGAAGCTTCTCGACGATCTGCTCGGCTCGCAAATCCCTGGCACCAGCGGCACCGTCCGCGACAAGGCTGGCCAGGCCGTGCAGATCGCCAAGGACAATCCGCTGGCGGCTGGCGCGCTGGCTGCCGTGCTGCTTGGAACGGGTGCCGGCCGCGAGGTGACAGGCGCCGCGGTGAAGCTTGGCGGACTGGCCGCGATCGGCGGTCTCGCCTACAAGGCCTACCAGAACTACAAGGCCGGCAACGCACCCGCGGAAGCGCCCGCGGCCGGCGAACAGGAATTGCTGCCGCCGCCCAAAGATACCGCCTTCCACCCGTCGCAGGCGCCGCAAGGCGAGGACGAATTCACGCTGACCCTGGTTCAGGCGATGATCTCGGCGGCGAAGGCCGACGGCCACATCGATGATGACGAACGCCAGAAGATCGCCGGCAAGCTGAGCCTTGCCGGGATTGGTCCCGACGCCGAAAAATTCCTGATGGCGGAGCTGGAGAGCCCGCTCAATCTCGACACGCTGGTGGCTGGCGCCAAGACCGATGCGCAGAAGCTCGAACTGTACACCGCGTCGCGCCTCACCATCGATCCCGACACCCGCGCCGAACGCGGCTATCTCGACCTGCTTGCCGGCCGGCTTGGCCTGCCGGATGCGCTGGTCGATCATGTCGAGGCGACGGTTTCGGCCGCGAAGGTGCCGGCCAAGGCGGGGACCTCGCCCAATCCGCGCTGGTAACCCAAATCGGCACAGGCGCCCTTTGCGGGGTTAACCGTCCGTTAACTCAGGAAGCGCATGATTCTATACAGTCGGACCGGCTTTTCCTCCTCCCAAGCCCGGTTCAGATCAGGGCGGTCGCCAATGACCGCCCTTTTTGTCGAGACCTATCAGTTCTTGAGCTTTTCCGAAAATCGGATTCCACTTTCGGACCAAGCTCTGGTGGTCTCGCTTGCCATCGCAGCCGTCATTTGCGATGCCTTCCCTTCTTGAGCCAAATCCCCAAAATCAGTCGAGCACGCGCAGCGCTGCCGGAGGACAACAGTTATGACCGAGCAAAGAACCGCCATCGTCACCGGCGCCGGCACGGGCATCGGCAAGAGCGTCGCCACGGCGCTGCTCAAGGCCGGCTGGAACACGGTGTTCTGCGGACGCCGCAAACCCGTGCTGGATGCCGCGATCGCCGAGGCCGGTCCCACGGATGCCAAGGCACTGGCGGTTGCCTGCGACATCAGCAAGGCCGGCGAGGTCGATGATCTGTTCGAGACGGTGGCCGAGGCTTTCGGCCGGGTCGACCTGCTCTTCAACAATGCCGGCATGGGCTACAAATCGACGCCGATTGACGAGATCCCGGTCGAGGTGTGGAACGATATCGTCGGCGTCAATCTCACCGGTTCGTTCCTATGCGCCCGCGCCGCATTCGGTGCCATGCGCAAGCAGCGGCCCATGGGTGGCCGCATCATCAACAATGGTTCGGTGTCGGCCTACGCGCCGCGTCCGGGCTCGGTGCCTTACACGGCGACCAAGCATGCCATCACCGGACTGACGAAAACGCTGGCGCTTGACGGTAGGCCGTATGACATCGCTTGCGGCCAGATCGACATCGGCAACGCGCTGACCGACATGGCGCAGGCGATGACGGTCGGCGTGCCGCAGGCCAACGGTTCGATCGCCGCCGAAGCGGTGATGGACGTCCAGCGCGTTGCGGACGCCGTCGTCCATATGGCCAGCCTGCCGCTAGACGCCAATGTGCTGTTCATGACGGTGATGGCCACCAAGATGCCGTTTGTCGGGCGTGGCTAGTTATTTCCCCGTCAACGGTACGCCGGGACGGAAGAGCGCGATCGGACGGATCTCGTAGACCGCGGTTGGATTGACGCGGCGCAGATCGCGCGCGATGGCGATGGCACCGTCCCGCGTCGCGCAGTCGACGACGTAGAGGCCAAGAAGTTGTTCCTTGGTCTCGGCGAACGGCCCGTCAATGACGGTCCCGTCGCCTGGCCCGCGCAAGGTGCAGGCCGATTGTGTCTCACCGAGCCGCGCCGACGGCCCGAGGCTGCCTTCGGCGTAGAGCCTTTCGTTGATCCGGAGCAGGTCGGCCATCAGGGCCGCGTCCTGCTCCGGGGTCAGCGCCGTGATGGCTCCTTCCACATGGTAGGCGAGGATTGCATAGAACATCGAGCGTTCTCCTTTTCTCCGGAATTGAACAGAACCTTGGTCCGACCGCAGCTATTTCGTCGTCAGCTAGAGGGCCTCGACGCCTGATCGACCAACCAGTCGACAAACCGGCCGATAGCCGGATTTGCCAGACCCTCCTCATGGCAAATGCAGTAATAGCTTCGGCTGGACGCGACGCCGAGCATCAAGGGCTGAACGAGCCGACCCTCATCGAGGTCCCTGAAGGAAATGATATCGTTTGTCAGCGCCACACCATGACCGTCACGCGCAGCCTGAAGCACCATGGCGAAATTATCGAAATAGATATCGGACTCCACCGAATGTGGCACACGCGCCTCCGTTAGCCAACGTCTCCACTGGTCGCCATCGTCTTCATGGAGCAGGCGGTGACGCAGGACGTCGCGCGGCTCGCGAATACCGTTCGGACCGCGCAGCAATTGCGGGCTGCATACTGGTGACGCGTATATGCTGTGCAGCATCCGCCACCAGAACCCGGCCCAGGGTGGCTTGCCATAGACGATGGCGACATCGATGTCCCGCCAGTCCACCTCCTCGAAACCCACCGCCGTGCGCATGCGCATGCGAATGTCGGGGTTCGCATCGAGAAACCGAAAAATCCGCGCTGCCAGCCACGTCGTGCCGAAAACCGAAGGCACCGACACGGTGAGGGTCGCCTTGGCGGCTGTGCTGTAGGCATCCGCCGATATTTCGCGGATCGATTCCGATATCTGCTGCATGGCAATGCCCACGCTCTTCTGCAGCGCGGCCCCGCGCTCCGTCAGCACCAGGCGGCGACCGCGCTTCTCGAACAGGTCGAGGCCGAGCGACAGTTGCAACGCGCGCAATTGCTGGCTGATGGCGCCCGACGTCACATGCAGTTCGGCGGCAGCCGCCGCAATGTTGCCCAGCCGCGATACGCTTTCGAAGGCACGAAGCGAATGAAGGGACGGAAGCGCCATTTGACACCAATAGTTTAGAAAAACTGCTCAAATTTTCCTTTAAAGATTTAGCTTGTTTGCAGAAAACTTGCAACATACCGTCCCCCGCGCTGCCCGTTCCGGGCCAGCCATGACAAAACAAATGGGGACCGCGATATGTTTCACACACCGATTTCTGCCGCAGCCAGACTGACCCTGGGAGGGATGATCGTCACCTTGCTTTCCGCCACGACGCCGACGGCGCAGGCTGCCGACACAAGTCTCGTGCGCGACGGTGTGCTGAGTGTCTGCACGGGTGGCGACTTTCCACCGATGCAGTACTACGCCAATCCCGGGGACGAAAAGCTCGTCGGTTTCGAGGTCGATGTCGTCGATGCGATCGCCAAGCAGTGGAATGACACCACGAAATACGTCGTTGGTGATTTCAAGGGATTGCTGCCGTCGCTCGGCGCCGAGCGCTGCGATCTGGTGGCTTCCGGCATTCTGGTGACCGCCGAGCGGCTCAAGGCCTACGATGCGGTTCCCTACTTCGTTTCCAACGTCGTGATGGTGACGGCTGTCGCCGACGAAGCAACCAAGACCCCGGAGGATCTGAGCGGCAAGGTGCTGGCGATCGAGGCCGGCACCAACTACGAGAAGATGGCTTCCGACCTGAATGCCGAACTAACCAAGGCCGGCAAGGCGCCAGCCGAAATACAGACCTATCCGTCCGCTTCCGCCGTCATCCAGCAGATCCTGATCGGCCGCGCTGCAGCAACGATCACGCAGGATACGACTGCCGCGTTTCGTATCCAGCAGATGCCGGGCCAGCTGCAAATTCCATACAGCTATGGGGACGGTGAAACCTACGGGCTCTACCTGAGAAAAAGCGGCGACGAGCGCCAGCGGCTGGTCAAGGCGATCGAGGCGCTGCAGGCGAGCGGCGAGATGGCGACGCTGCTGAAAAAATGGAACCTCCCCGCGACCGCCACCGACGTCAAGCATACGACCAATTGAGGGAAGCGCTGCCGTGTTCGACTACAAGCTCTTCCTGTCGGCGCTGTTCGGCTGGCCCCTCGCCAAGGGCGCTTTGCTGACCTTGGTCCTTTCGGTTCTCGTCATGGCCGTCGCCCTGGCGGTATCCCTGGCAACGGCGGCGCTGGCCACGTCGAAGCGGCGCTGGATCCGCCTGTTGATCGCCGCGTTTGTCTGGCTCTTTCGCGGTGCGCCGGCACTGCTTGTGCTGCTGTTCATCTGGAACGGGCTGCCGCAGATCTCGGCGGTCTTCCGATCGAGCTGGTTCACGCCGTTCATCGCGGCGTTTCTCGCCCTGACGCTGATCCAGATCGCCTACCTGACCGAGATCCTTCGCAGCTCCTACGCATCCATCGGCAAGGGGCAATCGGAGGGGGCGGCGGCCCTTGGCTTGCACCGGGGCCAGATATTCTTCCTGATCGTCTTGCCTCAGGCGCTTCGCGTCGCGCTGCCGGCCCTGGTCAACGAGTTCATTTCGCTGCTGAAGGCAACCTCGCTGGCCACCGTCATCTCCCTGAAGGAGCTCATGACCGTTACCCAGTTCGCCATCTCCACCAGCTTTCGTTTCCTGGAATGGTATGGCGCCGCGCTGATCTACTACATGTCGATGGTTTCGGTTCTGACCGCCTTCCAGATGAAGGTCGAGCGCATGCTGTCGCGGGGACATCGTTGATGTCGTCAACCGTGCCCGGTGAGGCTTTCGACTGGTTTTCACGCGAGACCCTGGGGCAGGCCATCACGCGGATATGGGAGCCGCACGTCCATCCCTATTTCAGGAGCAATATTTTTCACGTTCGCGGGCGCGATGTCGATCTCGTCATCGATGCCGGCATGGGACTTGTGCCGCTCCGGCCGGTGCTGGACCTGCCGCAAGGCAAGCCGGTGATGGCCGTTGCAACGCATATCCATGTCGATCATGTCGGTGCATTGAGGGAGTTCGAGGCGAGGGCTGGCCATCGCGCGGAGGCAGCCTTCTTTGAAGAGATGGCGGATGAGCACACATTGGCTCATCTATTTCGTGCGCAGCCGGAAGCAGTTGGCAGATCGCCGAATGAGGCATGGTCGCTACAGCGTTACCGTATCAGCCCGGCGCCGCTGGCCCGGATTCTGGATGATGGTGACCTGATCGAGACAGGCGACAGGTCGTTTCGCGTCATCCATCTGCCCGGTCATTCGCCGGGGTCGATCGGGCTGCTCGATGAACGCAACGGCGACTTCCTGGCCGGCGACGCGATCTATCGCGGGCGACTGGTCGACGACCTTCCTGGGTCGGACATGCCGGTCTACCGAAAGACAATGGAGCGGCTCTTACAGATAGATTTCAGCCAGGCCTATTGCGGGCATGGCGAAACAATTGACCGGCGCGAGCTGCGATCGATTGCAAGAGCCTATCTGGAGAAGCCCAGAGCGAGCTGAGCCTCACTTCGCCAGGAACGTTCCGATCCGCTCCAGCGCCCGCAAGATGTTCTCCTCGGAATTGGCGTAGGAGAGCCTGATGTAGCCTTCGCCGAGAATGCCGAAATCGGGACCGCCGATCAGCGCCACGCCGGCCTCGTCAAGCAGGGCTGACGCGAGCTTCTTCGCTTTCCAGCCGGTGTTCGACACGTTGGGGAAGGCATAGAACGCGCCCTTGGGCGTGATGCAGGAAATGTTGGGCAAGCCATTCAGCCCCTCGACCACGATCTTCCGGCGGCGATCGAAGGCGCGCATCATCTTGTCGACGTCGTCCTGCGGGCCGTCTATTGCCGCGATGCCGGCGAACTGGCTGGGTGCGTTGACGCAGGACCAACAATTGACCGCCAGCTTGCGCACCTTGTCGTAGAGGTGGGCGCCCTTGTCGCCATTCGGCCAGATCGACCAGCCCATGCGCCAGCCGGTCATCGCCCAGGTCTTCGACCAGCCGTTGAGCACGATCAGCCGGTCGCGGATCTCGGGAAAGTCGAGCAGCGAGCAATGCGTCTCGCCGTCATAGGTCATGACGTCGTAGATCTCGTCGGAGAGGATGGCGACGTCGGGGTGCTTCTCCAGCCCCTTGACCAGCTTCTCGATCTCGGCACGTGGCGTGACGCCGCCGGTCGGGTTGGCCGGCGAGTTGAGGATCAGGAGCCTGGTCTTCGACGTGATCAGCGACAGCGTCTCCTCGGCGGAGAAGGCAAAGCCGTTCTCCTCGCGCATCGGCACCGGGATCGGGGCGGCGCCGGTGAACTCGATCATCGAGCGGTAGATGGGAAAGCCGGGGTCTGGATAGAGGATCTCGGCGCCCGGCTCGCCGAACATCAGGATCGCGGCGAACATGGTCGGCTTGCCGCCGGGCAGGATCAGCACCGCTTCGGGCGAAACCTCGACGCCGGTGGTGGTCAGCGTGCGGCGCACCACCGCCTCGCGCGTTGCCAGCAAGCCATTGGCCGGCGTGTAGCCATGGTGGCCGTCGCGCAGCGCCTTGATCGCCGCCTCGACGATGTGTTGCGGCGTCTTGAAGTCGGGCTGGCCGATGCCGAGATTGACGATGTCGCGGCCTTGGCTTGCCAGCGCCGTCGCCCGCGCCAGCACGGCAAAGGCGTTTTCCTCGCCGAGACGGTCGAAGGCCGAAATCGTGTGGAGCATTTTTCCCGTCCGTGTGGTTCTTGCTGTTGGCGTGCGTTTTTGTGAGCTTCGGCCCGCAAAAGTCAAACGGATTGGAGCTTTCGGTGTCGGAAAATCTCAAAGATTGGCAACCGCGTCCGCGGCCCGAGCGCAAGGCGATCGACGGCCGCACCGTCCGGCTCGAACCGCTGAGCGCTGCAAAACACGGGGACGGCCTCTACGAAGCGTCCTCGGTATCCGACGTCGACGGCCGCTTCGCCTGGCTGCCTGATTATCCGCCGGAGACCCGCGCCGCCTTCCAGCCATGGCTGGACAAGGTCGAGGCCAGCGAGGATCCGCTGTTCTTCACGGTCATCGACAAGGCCAGCGGCAAGGTCGCCGGGCGCCAGACGCTTATGCGCATCGATCCTGCTTATGGCGTCGTCGAGATCGGCAACATCTATTGGGGACCGCTCATCTCGCGCAAGCCCGGAGCGACCGAAGCGCAGTTCCTGTTCATGAAATACATCTTCGACGGGCTCGGCTATCGCCGTTACGAATGGAAATGCAACAACCGCAACGAGCCATCGAAGCGGGCAGCCGAACGCTTCGGCTTCAAGTTCGAGGGCATTTTCCGCCAGCATCTCATCGTCAAGGGTGAAAACCGCGATACGGCATGGTATTCGATCATCGACAAGGAATGGCCTGATCTGCGCCAAGCCTATGAAGCGTGGCTCGACCCGGCCAATTTCGATGGCGACGGCCAGCAGAAGCGACGGCTTGAGGATTTTCGCGCCGAGTTCGGCGCGTGAGCTGAATTCGGCGCGCAACGGGAGTTTGCCATTGGCGCATACCCACGATCACAGCGGGCATGACCACGGCGCCGGTCATGTACATGGCTCGACCGACAAGAAACGCGTGTTGATCGCTGCCTGCCTGACCGCCGGCTTCATGGTCGCCGAAGCACTCGGCGGCCTCCTGACCGGATCGCTGGCCTTGCTGGCCGATGCCGGACACATGCTGGCCGATTCGATCGCACTCGGCCTTGCCTGGTATGCGTTTCATCTTGCGGGGCGTCCGGCGACCGGCCGTCTCACCTATGGCTTCGGCCGGGTCAAGACGCTGGTGGCCTATACCAACGGCATCGCCATCTTCGTCATCGCGCTATGGATCGTCTACGAGGCATGGGGGCGCATGCTGGCGCCGGTGCCGGTGCTTGGCGGACCGATGCTGGTGGTGGCGATCCTCGGCCTGCTGGTCAATATCGGTTCCTTCTTCGTGCTGCATGGCGGCGACCGCGACAGCCTGAACATGCGAGGCGCCATCCTGCATGTGCTCGGCGACCTGCTCGGTTCGGCCGCGGCCATCGTTGCCGCGCTGGTCATCCTGGCGACCGGCTGGACGCCGATCGACCCGATCCTGTCGGTCCTGGTCTCGCTGCTGATCCTGTCGACGGCATGGTCGCTGATGCGCGCCGCCGCTCAAGTCCTGCTCGAGGGCGTGCCGCCCAGCCTCGACCGCGATATGATTGCCAGGGATATCGAGGCGACAGTCCAGGGGGTGCGCGAAGTGCACCACATGCATGTCTGGTCGCTTGACGGGACAAGCAACATGGCGACGCTGCATGCCTGCCTCAACGAGGGTGTCGATGCCTATCAGGCGGTCAGCTCCATCAAGAAGCGGCTTGCCAGCGAGCATGGCATCAGCCATGCCACCGTGGAACCGGAATTCGGACAGTGCGCCGACGATAGCGACGACCACGACCACGACCATGAGCACGAGCGCGAGCACGATGCGGCTTCGCATCACGACCACCATCACCAGGCCTGATCGATTGATATCGATTGGTCCTGTCTCAGGAGTCCCAAAGCCTTGAAAACCAGCTTGACGAACGCTCACTGCCCGGGCGCAGCATGATGGATCGCGATACCAGGAATGCGGCCATCGCGGCAGCGTGGATCATGCTTCTGTTCGGCATCGTCGCATTCTACCTGCCGACCGTGATGCTGGCACTTGGCCGTTTCTCGACCGTGCTGGCCGGTGCCTTTGGCATCGTCTTCGTGCTGGCGTTTTTCTCCGTGTTCTGGCTGCGGGCCCGCAACCAGCGCAAAAACCAGGGTAAGTAGAGGTCTTTGACATGCGCATTCTGATCACTGGCGCGGCAGGCATGGTCGGCCGGAAGCTCATCGCCCGGCTGGCCAAGGACGGCACACTGCGCGGCCGCAAGATCGCAGCACTCGACCTGCACGACATCGTGCCGCCGCATGCACCTAGCATGGACAGCGTCAGCGTCACCCTCCACACCGGCGATCTCGCCGAGGCGGGCGCGGCCGAACGCCTGGTCGCATCGCGCCCCGATGTCGTCTTCCACCTCGCCGGCATCGTGTCCGGCGAGGCGGAGGCGAATTTCGATCTCGGTTACCGCGTCAATCTCGACGGCACCCGGGCGCTGTTCGACGCCATTCGGCTGGCGGGCTTTGCACCGCGCGTCGTCTTCACCTCGTCGATCGCGGTGTTCGGCGCGCCGTTTCCGGATGTCATACCGGATGAATTCCATCCGACGCCGCTGACCTCCTACGGTACCCAGAAGCAGATGAGCGAAGCGCTGCTCGCCGACTATTCCAGGCGCGGCTTCTTCGACGGTATCGGCATCCGGCTGCCGACCATCTGCGTGCGGCCGGGCAAGCCGAACAAGGCGGCGTCCGGCTTCTTCTCCGGCATCATCCGCGAGCCGTTGAGCGGCCACGAGGCGATCCTGCCGGTGCCGCGTTCCGTCGTGCACACCCATGCCAGCCCGCGTTCGGCGGCCAATTTCCTGATCCATGCGGCGGAGATCGACGGCAACGCTGTCGGACCGCGCCGCAATTTGACGATGCCCGGTGTCGCCGTCACCGTCGGCGAGCAGATCGAGGCGCTCGAGCGCATCGGCGGGTCGAAGGCGGTGAAGCTGATCCGCGAGGAGCCTAACGAGACGATCTGGGCAATCGTCAAGGGTTGGCCGACCCGGTTCGAGGCGCGACGGTCAAGGGAACTCGGCTTCAGCGCCGAAAAGAGTTTTGATGAAATCATCCGCGTGCATATCGAGGATGAGCTCGGCGGCAAGGTCGCCGGTTAAACCCGCAGCGCCGCGGGCGCGCAAAAGCATCATCCGCCGGTCGCGAGGCTCGCCGACAGCAGGAGCAGCCCGAACAGGAAGACGAACGCGGCGCCGCCGATCTCGACGATCGAGTGGATGCGGTTGCCCATGCGGCCATCGCCGGCGAAATACACCGCCCAGTTCTTGGCGGTCACTGCCAGCGTCGCCAAGGCCGAGACGGTGATGGCGGTTCCGAGCGACATCGCCAGCACCGACAACAGGCCGCCGAGCCAGAGCCCGTTGAGAAGTGCGAAGCTGAGCACGATCAACGCGCCTGAACACGGACGGATGCCGACGGCCGCCACCGCCGACCAGGCCGTGCGCCAGTCGAAGCGGTCGCCCGACAGCAGCGCCGGATCGGGCGCATGCGAATGGCCGCAGGTGTCGCAGACCTCACCCGCCGCGTGATCGTGATGCGTATGATCGTGATCGTGTGCGCCATGGTCATGACCGTGCGCGCCGTGGCCGTGATGATCGTGCGAATGGTCATGCGCATGGTCGTGATCGTCATGCACGTGCAGGGCGTGCGAATGGGCATGCGCCGAATGGCTGTGAGCGGCATGGGAATGACCGGTGTGCGAATGGCCGGCATGGGAATGACCATGTCCCGCATGGGAGTGGCCGGCGTGAGCCGCCGACAGGCTGTAGGCGGGGCCTCGTCCAAACAGGCGCAGGATGGAGGGGCCGAGCTTGCGCCACAGCAGCCAGGCGCCGAACAGGGTGACGAAGACATAGCTCATGATTTCCATGAACCAGGCCGCGTCGGTCATCGAGATGGTGGTGCCGCGCAGGACGAAATAGGCGAGCAGCATCACCGCGATCGCAGTCAGGCCCTGCAGCAATGCCGAGACAAAGGACAACAGGATGCCGCGCCGCAGCGCCACTTCATTGGCCACCATGTAGGACGAGATCACCGCCTTGCCGTGGCCTGGGCCGGCGGCGTGGAAAATGCCGTAGGCGAAAGACAGGCCGATGAGCACCCACAACTTGCTGCCGTCCTGGCGCATCGCCTTCATCGCTGTTGCCAGCGCGCGATAAAATTCCTGCTGCCTGAGATTGATCCACATCAGGATGTGGGCGAAGGGGCCGGTGGTGGGCGCCATGCCGTCATTGACGCCGATGCCGAGCGAACTCTGGGCATGCGCGGAGCTGGCGAGATGCATCGTGACAAAGGTTAGGGCCAACAGGCCGAATGCCAATCGCAGGGATGGTTTCGTCACCGGGTTCATCCTTCTGGCTGACAGGTCAGTTCGAGCTTGGTGGCGAAGATCTTGCTCATGTCGGTGCCCGTCGGATCGTTGAAGAAGGCATCCGTCAGGGTCTTCTGGTTTTCTTTGATCGCTTCGTCCGGATCCGGACGAATCACCTTGCTGGTGCAATTCGACGGCAGGCCTTCAACCGTGATGTTGGAGTCCTCGGTGAAGTCGATCGCCGTGTAGAAGGTCGGATCGTAGACGCCGATGTCGATCTTGCCGGCCAGCTTGATCGGCACCTTCGGCTCGGACTCGAACAGGATGATCAACTGGTCATTGTCGAAATTGGCCATCAGATGCGGCGGCGGCGTCATCGCCACGTCCTTGCCGTCGACAGTGACGAGCTGGAAGTAGTTGAACTCGGCCAGCGAGGCGTGGACGGTATCGGCGACTTCCTTCAGCTCCTTGTCGTCGAGCTTCAGGTCGGAGTTCTTGTCGAATTCCATCATCACCGTGCTGGAAAACAGATCGTCGAAGCGCCAGAGATGACGCAGCGCCTTCACACTTTGGTGATCCGGAGAAAGAATCACGTCGAGGCGAGCCTCGGCGAAGACGTGTGGATGCACATAAGCCGGTCCGGTGGCGGCAAAGGTCGCCGCCAAGGCCGAAGCCAGCATGATTGCGTGCCGTTTCAGGTGCATTCTCGGTCGCGATTCCATCGGCCTCGGAGAGAGATGTCGAGAGTTACCAGAAAGGGGGCGAAATTGGGACCGCGAGGCGCGACCATAGCCTGTCCCATCCCGATTGGATCGGGATGGGGCTCTGTCTGTTTGTTTGCGCATGATCTCCGGACAAACAGTTTCCGCTTGTCCGAGAAAACCGGCTTCCACTCATGCTCCAGGCCGCTCAGGCGGCCTCACGCGTCTTGAACCACTGCACCAGGAAGTCGACGAAGACGCGGACTTTCGCCGGCAGATAGCGGCGATGCGGGTAGACGGCAAAAATGCCGCCGCCCGACAGGATGCGGTCATCCATCACCGTCACCAGCCGGCCGCTCGCGAGGTCGGGCGCGGCGATGAAATCCGGCAGCACGGAAAATCCGAGCCCCGCCACGGCCGCGGCTCTCGCCGTCATCGGGCTGTTGACCTCGATCGGACCCGAGACCGCAACGCTCACCGGATCGCCATTGTCGCCCTTGAACGGCCAGTTGTTCAGTCCGCGGCCATTGGTGTCGACGATGCAGGGCATGCGGCCAAGGTCCTGCGGCCGCGTCGGCATGCCATGCTTGGCGATCAGTTCGGGAGAGGCGCAGAGCTTTATCGAAAACGGCGCCAGCCGCCTAGCGATCAGCGACGAGTTCTCCAGCCGCGAGATGCGCACGGCGAGATCGAAGCCTTCCTCGACAAGGTCGACGAAGCGGTCGTCGAGCTGGATGTCGAGCACAATGTCGGGATATTGCTTGGCGAAGTCGATCAGCGACTGGCCGATCGGCGCATCGGCGAAGGTGCGTGGCGCCGACAGCTTGATCCGGCCGCGCACGTCGCCGGACGATTCACGCACGGCATCGGCCAGGCTGTCGACCTCGCGCACGATCTCCGAGGCGCGCCTGTAATAGGTGTGGCCGGCCTCAGTCATCGAGAACTGCCTGGTGGTGCGGTTGAGCAGCAGCGCGCCGAGCTCGTCCTCCAGCTCGCGCACATATTTCGACAGCAATGCCTTGGAGCGGCCGATCTTGCGTGCGGCCGCCGAAAAGCCCTCGGCCTCGACCACATCGATGAAGGCACGCATGCGGGTCAGTGTGTCCATGGTCAGGCCTTTCGTGCCGCGTCGAGAAGTTTCCGGCCGAGCCGTATCAGGGCAATGTCGCTGCCGGAAGGGCCAAGCAGCGACAGGCCGAACGGGGCACCGGCGACCGAGCCGATGGGCAAGGTGATTTGCGGAAAACCCGACAGGCCGGCGAGGCACAGAAGCTGAAGCGCCCGTTCCCGATAGGCCTGGAACTGCTCCGGCGTGCTGTCCACATAGGGCGCCGGGCCCGGCACCGTCGGCAGGACAAGGAAGCCGTCCCTGCCGAGCAGTTCGCTCAGTTCGCCGCGAAAAGTCAGCCGGCGCACCGTCTCAGCCTGCGCTGTGCGGTCGTCGACGGCACGGCCGAAGCCGAAACGCTCGTCGACGCCGGGGCCGAGGTCGCGCTCGCCGCTGGTGATCCAGTCGCCATGCACAGTCCAGGCCTCCTTGGCCTGCAGCCGGCGAAAGCACCAGTAGAGTTCGTCCGGAGACGAGGAGAAGTGTGTGGCTGGCGTCGCCGGCGCGCCGAAAACCGCGCTCGCCAGCGACTTCATCTCAGCATATTCGGCAAGCGCCGGGCGGGCGACCAGCTCGTTCAGCCAGTCCAGCCCAAGGGGGCGTTCCAATGCATGTTGGTGCGGGTCGCGGCCGAGCAGCAGCTTGCCGACGGTCTCGTAGGTCTCGATGTCGTCGGCGAACCAGCCGAATGTGTCGAAGCTCGGCGCCAGCTTCATCGCGCCGTCGAGCGAAATGCGGCCATGCGTGGTGCGCAGCCCGATCAATCCGCAAAAGCTCGCCGGCGCGCGGATCGAGCCGCCGGTGTCGGAGCCGGTGGCGATGTCGGCCAGCCTGCCCGCCACCGCCGCCGCCGACCCCGATGACGAACCGCCGGTGACTCGGTCGGGCGCGGCCGGGTTCACCGGAAACGAGAAATGTGCATTCTGGCCGAACAGCGCGAAGGCAAGCTCGTCGGTCTGGGTCTTGCCGACGAAGCGCGCGCCGGCATCGAGAATCATCTGTACGGCCGGCGCGGTGCGCGTGGCGGCATTGCTTTCGGCGAATTTCTGCAAATTGCCGCAACCGGTGCGGTAGCCGGAGACGTCGTAGATGTCCTTGACGGCCAGCCGCAGGCCGGCCAGCGGTCCGAGCTCGGCATGTGCCACCGCCGGCATCTGGCGAACATCGAGAAAGGCGTTGAGGGGGCCGTGCGTGCCTGTCATCGTTCGATATCCGCATACGAGTGCACCAACATTGTTCGGTGCCAGAAATTTTACAACCTGGGATGCGATTTTTATTGATTGTGAAAGCCTTCGCCCTTATATCGCGTTTGCCCAAAGTCGCACGTGCCTGTGGGTGTCCGCCGATCCTCGAATGGTGAGGGAAATCGGTAAGGTAACTGGAGCCAACCCCTCCAGTCGGTTTAGCGGCCAACCGCCAGACCGAGGACACCTTGAAGCAACGACGGTGCGGGCCTTTCTGGTGTTCTGCCGGTTGTCCAAAGACCGGGGTTACTGAAGAGGCACACCTTCATTGCCGGCAGTGCGGACGGGTCTCCCATCCAAGCCAAGGCAGACAAAGCGAACCGAGGCCGGGCAAGGCCAAGGTTCACCGCCGCGAGACGGCGTTTCATGGTTCCGGGGTCTCCACCGGCTGGTTCCATGGATTTCCGTCCCGCCTTTGTCCACCGCGTGTTCGCGAGGCTGACAGCCCGCGTTCCGCAGCCTTATTGCGCGCCGAAAGGCGCTGATGGAGACCCCGATGGCTACCCAGCGCATCCTTGACTTCCTCGCCACCCGACGCCCGACCGGCCCCTGCCTCGTCGTCGACCTCGATGTCGTGCGCGACAATTTCCGCGCCTTCGAGAAGGCGCTTCCCGATTCGAAGATCTACTATGCGGTGAAAGCAAACCCGGCGCCGGAAATCCTGCGCCTGCTTGCTGCGATGGGCTCGTCCTTCGACACCGCTTCCGTTGCCGAAGTCGAGATGGCGATGGACGCCGGTGCGCCGGCGGACCGCATCTCCTTCGGCAACACCATCAAGAAGGAGCGTGACATCGCACGCGCCTACCAGCTCGGCATCCGCCTGTTCGCGGTGGACTGCGTCGAAGAGGTTGACAAGATCGCCCGCGTCGCTCCGGGCGCGCGCGTGTTCTGCCGCGTGCTGACCGATGGCGAGGGTGCCGAGTGGCCGCTGTCGCGCAAGTTCGGCTGCGTGCCGGCGATGGCCGTCGACGTGCTGCGCCATGCCAAGGGGCTCGGCCTCGACGCCTATGGCGTGTCGTTCCATGTCGGCTCGCAGCAGACCGACCTGACCGCGTGGGACCGCGCGCTGGCCGACGCCAAGACGGTGTTCGCGACGCTCGCCGAGGAAGGCATCGTGCTCAAGATGGTCAACATGGGCGGCGGTTTCCCAACGCGCTACCTGCGTGATGTCCCGGCGGCGCAGGCCTATGGCCAGGCGATCTTCTCGGCGCTGCGCAAGCATTTCGGCAACGCCATCCCGGAAACCATCATCGAGCCGGGCCGCGGCATGGTCGGCAATGCCGGCGTCATCAAGTCGGAAGTCGTGCTGATCTCGAAGAAGGCCGCCAACGACAATGTGCGCTGGGTGTTCCTCGACATCGGCAAGTTCGGCGGCCTGGCCGAGACGATGGACGAGGCGATCCGCTACCCGATCGTCACCGCGCATGACGGCACGGAGACCGCGCCTTGCGTGCTCGCCGGCCCGACCTGCGATTCGGCCGACGTGATGTACGAGAAGACGCCGTACCCGCTGCCTTTGTCGCTGACCATCGGCGACGAAGTGCTGATCGAGGGCACCGGCGCCTACACCACCACCTACTCGGCGGTCGCCTTCAACGGCTTCGAGCCTCTCCGATCCTACGTGATCTGATCGGCTCGCAAGAGCCGCTCAGATCATCCCAGGTGGGCGCCTGTCGTCCACCCGGGCTCGCCTGTGGAACAGTTCTCCGCTCGCCAGGGATTGCGGAAATGGACATTGCAAATTTCATTGTTGAGGGCGGCGCTTCACCCGCGGCGACCTCCTCTGTCGCCTTCGGCGACATCTCCCCCTCAAGGGAGGAGATTGCCAGTGCTGTTGTCATCGTTGCCGAAACCACGGCCGACGTTGCAGCGCGTGAAGCGCTGCTCGACGATGCCATGGGGCCGAAGCGCAGGACCAAGTCGTCGGAGAAGCTGCGGCGCGGCCGCCGGCCTTCGGAAGGCATGGCCTTCATCGCCCGCGATGCGTCGGGTAGCGTGGCCGGCACGGTGCGGCTGTGGGATGTCACGCTGGGCGAGGGCGGCCCGGCCGCGCTGCTGCTTGGCCCGCTTGCCGTCGATCCGTCACTCAAGAGTGCCGGCATCGGCTCGGCGCTGATGCGCCATGCAATTACCGAGGCGGCGCGGCTTGGCCACGCGGCGATCCTGCTGGTCGGCGACGCGCCCTATTACGGACGCTTCGGTTTCTCGGCCGCCAGGACCGGATCGCTCGCCATGCCCGGCCCGTACGAGCGGCACCGCCTGCTGGCGCTGGAGTTGGTGGAGGGCGCGCTCGACAGCGCCAGGGGTACGCTGAAGGCCGCGGGACGCAAGCTGAAGGCGCAGGAGCAGGCGTCGGCGGCCTGAGGCTGCAAGAGCGCCTGGAGCGGACACATCGTCGTCGCCCAAACAAAAACGCCGCCCATCGGGCGGCGTTTTGTGCGTCTGAAAGCGGTCAGCCGATCAACTGGCTGAGCGCCATGGCGACAGTCATGTCGCCTTCGACCTTTATCTTGCCGGTCATGAAGGCCATGGTCGGGTTCAGGTCGCCAGATATCAGCGAATCCAGATCGTCGAGCGAGAGCTTGATGGTGCAATCGGCGGGCGCGTCTGTCGTCGAGATGGTTGCGCCGTCGATGACGATGACGCCATCGCCGCCGGTGTCGAATTTCACGGAACGATCGAACCCGCTGTTCGCCACGCGCGACTTGATCTTCTCGGCAATCTCCTGAACGCTCACGCTGTTCTCCTTGTCTGGTTGGTCGCGCAAAGGCGCTTAAATACGGCTTAAGTCGCCATGCCGCCTTTTTCGCGATCACGGCCGCTGCCGCATATAGCTTTGAGTTGACGTTTACGTCAACGCGAATTCGGGTGGTTGGTTCCTATCGCCGCAGCGGATGACATCCCGGAATGACCAGGGCAGCGGCGCGCCGGACAGCTCAATGTTCCTTGAATGCCTTGGTCATTTCCGCAGCCGTCTCGCTTTTCTTGCGGCGCAGCCAGTTGTCGCGGATTTCGTCCTTGCTCAGGAAATTGACCTGATCGATCAGAACCTCATGCACCAAGGTGGCGCCGACGCGGGTGTTGACGGTATCGCGGATCGCGGCGCGGAAGGCATCGAGATCGATCGTCGCCTTCTTGGTGAAGTCGATCTGCGGATTGGAATAGAGGTAGCTATAGACCTGGTCGGTGATGAGCGCTTCCGCCGGAATGGACAGCTTCTTTATCTGCTCGGGTTCGACCGTGTAGACAAGCTTGGTCAGGAAATAGCCGCCGATCTGGGAGTCGCGGATCAGCGGTACCGAAATGATGTCGGTCTTGACATAGTCGAGGCCGCCCAGCATCGGTTTCGGCGTCTCGCCGACACCAGCCTCGCCGGCCGCCTGGAACGAATAGAACACGGCGCCGAGCGTGGCGGCGCAGATCCAGACGGCGATGGCGATGACCTTGATCATCGGGCCTTGTCATTCCCTTGCGATGCGAACGCGGCGCTGCCAATTTGCCTGAACATTGTGCTCGGCATCATGTCTTCGCCCAGCCGAACTCGCCGGCGGAGTACGTGCCGTCGGTTTGCGAGCGCTGGATGGCGTGGCGCAGCAGGGTGGCGACTTCGTTGACCGCGCTGAGGTGCGCCAGGATCGCTGCCTCGTTCTTGGCCAGCTTCTGGCGCAGCCGGGTCAGGCCCTCGCGGTGCTGTTCGAGGAATTCGGCTTCGCTGCCGCCCTTCATGGCGCGGGTCAACTCGTAGAGATAGCGGCTCTTGCGGGCGTTCGACGCCTTGAGATCATAGTTGGTGGCGTTGCGGATGCCCGCCGTCTCTTCCTCGACCACCTCCTCGATGCGGCCGATGATGGCGGCGAGGTTGCCAGGCCGCGCGAACGGGATCGGCGCTTCGGACGCGGTCGTGCGTGCTGGCAGGTTGGCGGTGAATTCCGAAAAGTCGGCCATGAAAATCCCGGTCTGGTTAGATTGAACTCGGATACGCACTATCTCAGTGTTTAAGCATGATCTTTCCCAAGCCGGCTCCCGGTTTGGGGTCTGCCCTAGATCTTGATGTCTGTCTTGATGGCGGTCTCGTCACCGGTGATCGACCGAGCCGCCTTGCGCTGCAATTCGTGGACCAGCGAGGTCGACAGGCTGTTCTGTTGATCGATCTCGGTCTTTTCAGGCCCCCCCGAAACCGGACCGACCGGCACGACGCGCTTGCCCTCGAGGTAGTGGTCGGCGAGCATCGACTTGGCGATGCCAATGCCGCCGCGTTCGGCCATGACGTCGGCCACCCGCTCGGCTAGCTGCGATTTCCACATGTCGCCGGCCAGGCCCTTGCCGTAGACGCCTTCGGTGTCCTTGGGCAGCATGTTCTGGATGAAGGTCTGCAGCACCATGGCCTCGAACTTCTTGAACTTCTTGGCCGGGTCGGTTGCCGCTGCGGCCTTGTCGGCGGTGGCGCGCGACAGGATCGAGCCGGCATCGACCGAAGCGCCGGTGTCGACCGAAAACGCCCCGGCAGCACCACCGGCCCGTTTTGTCAGCGCGGCGCGGGCGGCCTCGATATCCGTCGCGTCGACGGCTCGGGCCACATCCATAACGATGTCGCTGGGTGGAGAAATCGCCAAGAAAGTCCGCCTTTTATCGGGTTTCCTTAGCCAGACCATGCCTCAACAAGCTTGTGGCAGGCTTGCGCGGCGGGAGAGGCAGAATGCAGGCGTGTGTCGTTGGTTTGCCAGGCGCTGACTATGGCCATCGCCAAGTTGCTACTCGGACGTCGCGTTTGGGCCGGAAACAGCAGGTCCGCTTGTGGTGCCGGGAAGAACGATCGCGACGTTAAACTCAGGATCCGATGTCTGAGTTGATCCAGGACAGACCTTTGGCGGTCGCTCGGTGGTCGCTCTGCTTCGGCACCACTGCGGACATTCGAAACCATGATGTTTGACTAGCTTGAGATGCAATGCGCTCCAGGACGGCACAGCCAAGCGGCGAGTCAGGCCGAGAGCCGCCACATTCGCACACGACCTGTACCGCGCAATTCCGTTTCTGCGAGTGGGTCGCAAGCAAATTTTGGTCCAAGCAGTTTGTGAGTTGCATCCGAAATACGGATTTCGTCGGGCTCCGCTGACGTTTGAATACGTGCGGCGAGATTAACGGTCTCGCCCCACAGGTCATAGGCAAACCGCCTGTTGCCTATGACGCCCGCGACGATTGGTCCTGAGTGAATTCCAATTCTAAGTCTCAGCCGTTCTCCTGCGAAGCGTTCGCGCTTTACCGCCTCCCGCAGTTCAAGTGCATAGTGGGCAAGGGCTTCTGCATGATCGGATCGCGCGGTGGGCAGGCCAGCGACCACCATCACACAATCGCCGATGGTCTTGATCTTTTCGCAGCCGTATCGTTCCGAGAGTTGATCCGCCGCCTTGAAGAAGTAGTTTAGAATAGCGAGCGTCGTCACGGCTCCGACGCTCCGCGCTCTTTCGGTAAAGCCGACGATGTCGGCAAAAAGCACACTCACCTCTGCGTGGTTGTCTGCAATTTGTTCGTGTGCTTTCAACCGCTCCGCGATCGACGCCGGAAGAATGTTGAGGAGTAGGGTCTCGGCGCGCTGGTATTCACGCGACAATCCCTCTTGGCTCTCCCTCAACGCCTCGTTCATCGATTGTAGTTTCTCGTTGAGTTGGCGCTCCCTCTCTTGCAGGAGGGTCATTTCATAAGCCTTCTGTTGAAGCCGCTGCCTATTGTCGCGTTCAGCAGTGGTGTCAAGAAAGAGCAGCCACACGCAGTCATTGTCAGCAAAAAGATGAAGGTCCGCGACACGCCCGTTGGGCAGTTCGACCATGGCCATATGATATGGAAGCTCCGGGGAAGGCAGCAAACCTTCCATGAATTCAAGCTGATCGGCAACAGGCTGACCAATGCGAAGCGATGAGAGTCCGTAATGTTCAACGTTCCCGCCCTTTGCAGTTATGCAAAGCAGGGCGTCAATTTTCAGATATGCGATAGAGTGCTCATTGTAGAAGAAATCATAAATCCAGCTTCCGACTTCTTTCGGCAATCTATGCATGGTCTATTTGGTAACCATCGAAGCAAGCTGACGGAACGCGTCATCAACAGATTCACCGGAAAGCGCACTTGTTAGATAGATTTGCCATCCAAGTTGCCGCAGTCCGTCAATCTCACTATCCGATATTTCCCACCGATCGGCCAAGTCGGATTTGTTGAACAGCAATACAAACGGCATAGCGCCGAATTCGGCCTCGACCCGCTCGCGCAGTGTGAGTGCCGCGGCAAGAGTAGCGGCGCGGGTTCCATCGACGACAAGCACAAGTCCGGTCGCACCTCGCACATGGCTGACGCGGAATGAGCCGATATCGTCTTCGCCGGCCAAATCCCACAAAATCAGATCCACGGTTTTGTCCGGGAGTGCGACACTCTTCTTGTCGATTTTCACTCCCACCGTGGTCAAGTAGGTTTCTGAAAAGATGCTTTGCACAAACCTGCGAACCAGACTCGTCTTTCCGACAGAGAACCCGCCCAACATGCAGATCTTTTTTTGCAACATCTTGGGCTCCGCCCTATTCCAGGTTTACCGTAACCGAAACCCGGCGATTGGTGGAGCTACCAGTTTGACTATTTTCAGGCACCACCGGCTCAAAGGTGCCCGCGCCCCGAACCAGCAGCAGCTCCGGGGCGACGCCGCGCCTGTTGAGAAGCGCACGAACCGTCTCGGCGCGGGCAGCGCTGATCGACACGTTGGCCGTCTCACGGCCCGTGCCGTCCGAATGGCCGGTCAACATGAACCGCGCTGTTACGCCTGACTTGCGGGCACTTTGGGCGAATTCCTTTAATTGATCCGCCAATCTGTCGAGAACCGGCGTCTGCTCTGGTCCTGGCACAGCTTTGCCGGAATAGAAGAAAATATCGGTTGCCTGGATGGCCTCTCTCAACTGATTGAGTTCTGCAAGGTTCAGCTCTCGCAGCTGTGAGACATCCAGAACCACTCCGTCCGCCGAAAGTTGTTCGGCGGCGGCCCGCGCCCGGTTGATCCAGCCGGCGGGAGCCTCACCCTCGGCAACGATGCGATCCTTGACGATCGAAAGTCGTACTGAATCCGGCGGGGTCAGCGTCGCCGTCAGCCGCTTCACCACGAACTTCGGATCAAGGCTCTGATAGAATTGCCACTGTGAATGAACGCGGGCAGGATCAACCCCCGTTCCGGACAGCAGAGCTTGCGGGTCGGCGGCAAGCGGGTCTCTCAGACCGGAAATGTAGAAATGTCCGCCCTTCGCCGTTTGTTGGGCGACGATGATTCCCGATTGGGCCTCAAGTCGCGACACATAATATTGCCAGTGCTCCGTCGCGCGTGCATCGGGGCTCACATCACGAACCTTGGAGATGTCGAATTCCGGTCCGCCTGCCGAAAGCTGTCGGGCCGCTGCGCGCGCCCGATCTATCCAGGTGTCGGGAGCCTCACCCTCGGCAACGATGCGATCCTTGACGATCGAAAGTCGTACTGTATCCGGCGGATACAGCGACGCCGTCAGTCGCTTCAGCACGAACGCCGGCTCCAGGCTCTGATAGGATTGCCACTGCGAATGAACGCGGGCGGGATCGACCTGCGTTCCGGACAACAGCGACTGCGGGTCGGCGCCAAGCGGGTCTCTCAGGCCGGCAATATAGAATTGGCCATCGCGTATCTTTTGTTCGGCAACGATGATGCCCGGCTGGGTCTCCAGTCGCGACACATAGGCCTGCCAGCGCTCCGCCGCGCGTGCATCGGGGCTCACATCACGAACCTTGGAGATGTCGAATTCCGGTCCGCCGGCCGAAAGCTGCTGGGCGGCGGACTGCGCCCGATTGATCCAGGTATCGGGAGCCTCACCCTCGGCAATGATGCGATCCTTGACGATCGAAAGTCGTACTGTATCCGGCGGAGCCAGCGACGCCGTCAGCCGCTTCAATACGAACGCCGGTTCAAGACTCTGATAGAATTGCCACTGCGAATGAACGCGGGCGGGATCGACCTGCGTTCCGGACAACAGCGACTGCGGGTCGGCGCCAAGCGGGTCTCTCAGGCCGGCAATATAGAATTGACCATCGCGTATCTTCTGTTCGGCAACGATGATGCCCGGCTGGGTCTCCAGTCGCGACACATAGGCCTGCCAGCGCTCCGCCGCGCGTGCATCGGGGCTCACATCACGAACCTTGGAGATGTCGAATTCCGGTCCGCCTGCCGAAAGCTGCTGGGCGGCGGCCTGCGCCCGATTGATCCAGGTGTCGGGAGCCTCACCCTCGGCAATGATGCGATCCTTGACGATCGAAAGTCGTACTGTATCCGGCGGAGCCAGCGACGCCGTCAGCCGCTTCAACACGAACGTCGGTTCAAGGCTCTGATAGAATTGCCACTGCGAATGAACGCGGGCGGGATCGACCTGCGTTCCGGACAACAGCGACTGCGGGTCGGCGCCAAGCGGGTCTCTCAGGCCGGCAATATAGAATTGACCGGAGCGTGTCTTTTGTTCGGCAACGATGATGCCCGGCTGGGTCTCCAGTCGCGACACATAGGCCTGCCAGCGCTGCCCGGATTGCCAGGAAAGAAAGAACCAACCGCCTGCCGGAATCAAAAGCAGCAGGACTGCAGCCACTACCAGCCACGGAAATCCCTGGTTTGATTCCTCCTGCTTCAGCTCAACGCACGTCTGTAACTGCGCCTCTACGCCGGCCAACTGCGAACTGTCGCCGTCAAACTCCTCTAAAACCTGGGAGTATTCCTCATGGATACGAAGCAATACATCGCGAACTATTTCATGTAATTCCTCTGGCGGATTTCCTCGGATCACCGAAACCAGGGTCGCAAACTGTCCAACTTCCGACCAGAGACGAAGGTCGCCAAAACGGATAGTATCAAGGCTACTCTGTTCTTTCTCGTTAAATGAGTCTTTCACAAAATCTTGGATTGCACTAAGCATCGAAGAAATTAGTTGAGGATCCTCGCTCGTTACATTGTCGGCGGTCACATGCGCTATCAAAAGCCCCGAATTGCGGCTAATGAGAAAGGCATGTTCTACACGATAGACAAGAGAATGCTTCAGAACAACTTCCGAGAAGCTGGCGCCAGTTCTCCAGGATTCAAATCTCCACTTGAGCCCATGCCAGGTAAATATATGTCGTAAAGTTTCATTCAGCGACTGAAAGGTCTGGTCGATCTTTTCCCCGATCGACTTGCGAATTGCCGGCAGAAACACCGGGTATAAGATATCCGTCAGCGTGCGCGGGCTCTTCTGGATCGACCGTTGCACAGCCCTCTCGACAGCTGGCGCAAGGGCCTCGCCGAGTTGCGCATGAGGCGCCCGTGCGGCCGCACCGGGAAGAACGTCGCCCACTGCTGCCGCAAGCTGCTCCGGTTCGCCCAGCAGATGCGTAACTCTTGAAAGCTCGGAAATTTCGCGGCCGACCAGCAACTGGCGCAGCGTTTCCATGCGAGGATCGGCGGTTGGAAGTCCGTCGAAACGCGCATGATGGTCCGGATCAACGTTCCGGGCAATTTCGACCAAAAGAATAGCCAGAGCCTCGCGATCAATCTCGGTATCGCTCGACGGGGCTCTTTTAGGAAGGTTGATTGGGTCGACGGTCGACGTCAAGTTCCGATCAACTCACTTTCCAGCTACGTTCCGAGTTACTCTTGTTGCCGCCGGAATCCTGATTTATACATTTTGCAACCTCGATAAACAGGCCGGCCAAAAGATTTCTGTCGGTCTTGACGTTGCTGAGATCGGAGAACATTTTCTCCATTAGCATCTGAATGCTTTCATTCTTTTGCTTGATTTCCTCACGCAGCAAATGATCGCTTCGATTTATCCGATCCGCAACGTCGCGCTCAAGCTCGCTCAATTGATCCGACAGCGCGCGCACCTGCTTTTCAAGTGCCTGATTTTGCTCGCGAAGATTCCGGTCAATCTCCTTGTCGGCCTCGGCTCGTGCATCTTTTTCGCTCCGCAATTGCGCCGCGAGCGATTCGACCTGCTTCTTTGCATTTGACTCGTACATTTCAAGATTGCGCTTGGCCTCGGATTCAACATCCTTGAAGCGCTGCAAGAACCGTTCTTCAAGCTTGGAAAAACGGCGGTCATAGTCCTGCATCTGGTTGCCGAACAGCAGGTCACGTATCTTGTCGACACCTACAGCGTCACCCGGGATCCCGGCCTCGCGAGCCTGGGCCGCCGCCATGAAGTTCAGCCCGTTTCCCTCTGCATTACCTATCGGATTTCCCTCCGCCTTACCTGCTGAAGACGCGGTATTCGAAGATTCCTTAGCCATCCTTATGCCCCTCTATTTGAACGCCTGCCACAGTGCAGAATTCATAAACAGGCAAACATGTCAGCAAAATACCCGACCCGCAAGCCGGAATCGTCTTGACTTATGCCTATTCGTGAGGCAGCCGCGCGCAAATCACCAGATTGACCAGGATGGCACAAAGAGGGCGAGATCAGTTGATCCGGACGCGGGCATATCCAAACCTCCGAACCGGTTTTCGCGCGTAATGTGGCGTCCTGCACTGGTGGTCGAGAGGCTAGCAGGGAGTACCTCCGCCAGTCGAGTGGGGTTGGCGCCGTTAACTGCGCCGGTATCACCGCGGATCGAGGATCGGTACGGCCCCTTGCTTGCGCAACGCCTCATATGACGGCAATAATTTGGTTGCGGGTGGGGGCGACGTGGCTGACGATCGGGTTGGGGGGTAAGCGTCATGGAAATGCTGATGCCGCTGCTTGTGGTCGGGGCGATGGTCTTGATCGTTGGCAGCCTGATTTATCGCGGAGCAAAAGGCATTGCCGGGCTGTTTTCCGGTTCGTCTTCAAAAGGCAAGTCAAACGACGCTCGGGACAGTTCCGCCTTGCCGGTCGGCAAGGCTCGTCAGCGCACGCTGGCATCGTCTGATGCTGCCCAGGCTCCCTCACCCAAGCCTACCTCTGCAGCCGAAAAGCTGATCGCCGAAATGCAGCAGCAGGCGAAGAACAGCGACGACCAGCGCAAGGCGACTTTCAAAGCGCATGTCGAGCGCAAGATCCCGCCGATTTCCGTCGATGGCCGCGAAGCGATCGAACGTGGGCAAGCCGCGCGCATTGCGATCAAACACATCTTTCCGCCGCGGCTCCCCCAACGCAGCATGAGCTATTTTGGCGGGCTGCCGATTGTGCCCGACGAATTCGACTGGCCGACCGTTCACAATCGGAAGGGATTGCTCGAGCGCCTCAATTTCATGGCGCAAATCGACTGTTCGGACCTGCCACCGGGACCTGGGCGAGATCTGCTGCCCGAAAAGGGCTATCTCTATTTCTTCGCGCCGATGTCCGACACGTTTGGCGCGGACGCCATGCACTTCGTGACGCGGTATGAACCGCGTCAGGTGACGCAGAAGTGGGCGCCACTCGACATGCCGTTCACCGCCAAGATTCTGGGATCGGAACCGATGGACGAAATCTTGCGAGGCAAGCGAACTCACTATGATCGGGTCGAGGTCGCGTTTGCCTGGATCGAGGAGCCGACCGACGCCGAAGTCGCGGCGCGTGCGGACGAAGGTCATGCTTTCAAGGTTGCGGACAAAATTCGGACCGAAAGGGTCGAGGCTTTCTACGGTCCGCCAATCGCCCCCGATCCGCGGCTTTCCGCTCATCATGCGCCGAAAGACACGCTTTGGACGCCGTATCCGGGATTTCCGGCCAATTGGCATTCCGCGCGGATCGTTCGGAAGCTTGTGGAGGCATTTCACCGCGAGGAGACGGCCGATGTCACGGCAAAACTGAAGGCGCTTGGCGATGTTACCGAAGATGATCCGGAGGCCAAGCGGCTACGGGTGGTGCAGCGCGAACTGTCGGCATTCGGCTCGAAGATGTTCAACGCATTCTTTCCGACGGTCAATGCCGGACTGAAGGACTATGACGCACCGCCTCCCGAGGTGAAGCAGCAAATCCTTGCCTTTCTGGAAGACTTGCGCGTCAACGGCATGCCGTCACCTTCGGCGCGGCGGCCGCATCACCGTCAACTTCCGCTGGTGATGAATGATTGGCTTTCAATCGCGGCGATCCAAGGCGCCGAGGGGGGACTGACAGATCCGGGCGGCGCTGCGCTCATAGGCCCCGACGTCGTAGCCGCCCTGTCTCACCGTCACTTGTCGCGTAGCCATCAGATGCTTGGCAAGGGTGAAGTCGTCCAGGTCGCAGCCGACGAGATGAAGGACCGCTATCTGCTGCTGCTCCAACTTGGGCCGGATATGGCGCTCAATTGGACCGTCGGGGAGATGGGGCCGCTTCAATATTGGATTACGCCCGAGGACCTTGCGGCCAAGCGATTCCAGAACGCAATTCTGACAATCGAAGCCTACTGACTGATGTTGGGTCAGTAACCCCTCTGGCCGCTCTGCCACCCTCTCGCGACGATCTCGCCGGCTATCCTCCATGGCGGGATCGGCTCAATAGCAGAATTTCCTTGGCTACTCTTCCTTCCGCTTCTGCGCGATCAGGTCGAGGCGTTCGCGGTCGGAGCGTTCGCGTTCGTCGCGGTTGCGTACATCCTTGTAGGCGCGCTCGACCATGTTGGTGCGCGCGGTTGCCGCGGCGATGAGGCTGGCCTCCTGCCTGGCGCTTTCGAGGCTCGCTTCCTGGCGCCCGACCGCGCTGGCGATGCGGCGATGGTAGAGATCGGGAAACAGGCCGGAGAGGGAATCGGCCTGGTCGAAATGCCCGACCAGATCCCGAGCTTCGGCCTCGGCGGCGCTGGCCGCGGCGAGGAACGTGGCATGACGGGTTTCGTGCAGCGCCTTCAGCTGTTCCTGCACCTTGACCAGTTTCTTCAGGCGGTCCCTGCGGGTGCTCATGGCTATCTAGCCAATGTCAGGTCGACAAAGCCGGCGACGAACAGCGACAGCATGGTGCCGACGGCGAAATAGAAGATGATCATGCCGCCGGCGATGATGAAGGGCTGGGAGATGAAATAGATCGGGATCTGCGGGGTCAGCTTGTTGACGAAGCCGATCGTCAGATTGACCAGAATGGCATAGGCGACAAACGGGCTGCCGAGGCGGATGACCAGGAAGAACGTGTCCGACACCGTGTCGGTGACATCGACGAGTGCGGCCTGCGGGTTGAAGAAGATGTTGACCGGCGCGACCGTGTAGGAAGCCACCAGCGCGCGTATGATCTCATGGTCGAAATCGAAGACGAACAGCATCAGCAGCGCCGAGAACGAGATGATGGCGGCAAGGGCTGCCTGCGGCTCCGGCTCCTCGATCGCCGGTCCGCCGGTGCCGCCATAGCCGATCAGCATGGCGATGGCCGAGCCCATGAAGCGCAAGGCTTCCATGTAAAGCCTGGTCATGGCGCCGATCAGGCCGCCGACCAGAAGTTCCGAGATGATCATCGGCACCAGGATTTGCGGGCGCGGGTCGACGAAGGGAAAGATGCGGTCCCACAGGAAGGCGAGCAGGCCGCCGGTGGCGGCGACCGCCACGAACAGCCTGACCTGGACCGGGACGCGGGCGCTGGAAAGGCCGGGCATCAGCATGAAGCAGGCGCCGATGCGGCAAAAGGCGAGGAACGCCGCGATGACGACGCCTTGCGAGAGAACGCTCACGATATGGTCCCGAGCACCCTGATCTCGACGCCCTTGGCGATTTCGACATGGCTGAGCACCGGCAGCGTGGTGAACAGCCGCTCGATGATCATGCGCACATAGGGGCGGGCATCGGGTGCGGTAACCAGCACGAAACGCTCGCCGGCTTCCAGATACTTCTTGATCGCCTTGGTCGCGTCCTGGCCGAATTCTTCCAGCTGGCGCGGATCGATGTCGAACTCGCGCACCTCGCCCTTGGCGTCGCGCTTGAGGCTCTGGTGAAAGGCCAGGTCCCAGCGATTGCCGAGCCGCAGCACCTTCAGCACGCCGCCCTCGGAGAGGTCGCCGCAGATCTGCTGGGCCATGCGGATACGGACATGTTCGACGATCTGCTCGGTGCGGCGCACATGCGGTGCGATCTCGGCGATCGCCTCGATGATCAGATGCAGATTGCGGATCGAGACCCGCTCGGCGAGCAGCAGCTTCAGCACCGCCTGCAGGCCGGGATAGGAGATGTGCGTGGTGCAGATCTCGTCGGCGAGTTTGCGGTATTCCTGGTCCTGCCGCTCGAGCAGCGCCTTCATGTCCTTGTAGGACAGAAGCTGCGGCAGGTTGTTGCGGATGACCTCGGAGAGATGGGTGAGCAGCACCGACATGTTGTCGGCGAAGGTGTAGTTCTCGCGCTTCAAATCTTCGGCGAAGGTTTCGACGACGGAATAGGCGCGCATGCCGAAGGCTGGCTCGCGGATTTCCTCGCCCGGTATTTCGGGTATGTCGCGGTTGCCGAGCAGCACCATGATCTCGCCGACGCGCATCTGGTATTCGGCCACCACGGTGCCGTGCACCTTGATCTGGTAGCTCTTCGGCGGAATGGCGAAATCGTCGGCGACCCGTACCTCCGGCACGACGAAGCCGTACTGGGTGGCGAATTTCTTGCGCATCTTGGACATGCGGAAAACCAGTTCCTGATGCGACACCAGCAGCCGCGTCGAAAGCTGCTTGCCGATGAGGAGCTCGATCTCGGCGGTGGCGAGCGACGCCTTGACCGAGTTCTTTTCCTCTTCGACCTTGGTCGCCTTCTCCTGGTCCTTGATCGCGGCGGCGGCGGCGACGGCGCGGTTGTGGCGCATCGGAATGACGTAGCCGAGGCCGGCCATGCCACCGGCCAGCGCAAAGAACGGAAACAGCGGCAGGCCGGGCATCAGGCCGAGCAGCACCAGCAGCGATGCCGCGACGTAGAGGGCGCGCGGATGGGCGCCGAGCTGGCCGAACACCGCCTGGTTTGTCGAACCGCGCGTGCCGCCCTTGGACACCAATAGGCCGGCGGCCAATGAAACGATCAGCGCCGGGATCTGGGTGACGAGGCCGTCGCCGACCGAGAGCTTGATGAACACGTCGGCGGCTTCGCCCATGCCCATGCCGTGCCTGATATAGCCGATGGCGATGCCGCCGACGATGTTGATGGCGGTGATGATGAGGCCGGCGATGGCGTCGCCGCGGACGAATTTCGAGGCGCCGTCCATTGAGCCGAAGAAGGAGGATTCCTCTTCGAGCTCGCGGCGGCGCAGCTGCGCCGTCTTGTCGTCGATCATGCCGGCGGAGAGGTCGGCGTCGATCGACATCTGCTTGCCGGGGATGGCGTCGAGGGTGAAGCGGGCGCCGACCTCGGCGATACGGGTGGCGCCCTTGGTGATGACGATGAAGTTGACCACGATCAGGATCATGAAGACGATGAGGCCGATGACGAAATCGCTGGCCATCACCAGCTTGGAGAAGCCGGCGATGACATAGCCGGCGGCGTGCGTGCCTTCATTGCCATGCGACAGGATCATGCGCGTGGTGGCGATATTGAGCGACAACCGCAGCATGGTGGCGATGAGCAGCACGGTCGGGAATGACGAGAAATCGAGCGGCCGCTGGATCCACAGCGCCACCATCAGGATCAGCACCGAAAGCGCGATCGAGAAGGCGAGGCCGATGTCGATCAGAAAGGCCGGGATCGGCAGGAACAGCACGGCCAGGATGATGACGATGCCGATGGCGAAGAAGACGTCGCGGCCGTTCTTGGCCACTGCGCCGGGCTGGATGCTTTCGCTGATCGCCATGTCGTCCCCAATGCCAAGCCTGCCGAGCGCGCGACAGGTGTCAAACCGTAACCGGCCAAGCTTGCGCGAGGGTGGGAGACTGGCTACTGGGCTCGGATCGCCGCTTCCAAAAAGGAAATTCCATGCTTCTGATCATCGGCACCATCCGCTTGCCGCCGGAAAAGCTTGGGGAGGCAAAGCCCGCCATGGAGCGCATGGTTTCCGCCAGCCGCGCCGAGCCCGGCTGCGTCGAATACTCCTACGCGCAGGACGTGTTCGACGCCGGGCTCATCCGGGTCACGGAAGTGTGGAGCGACAGGACAGCACTGGACGCGCATTTCCGGTCGCCGCACCTTGCGGACTGGCGTGCGAGCTGGCCGGCGCTTGGCATCGGCGAGCGCAATCTCGTGCTCTATGAGGCAGGCGGCCCCAAGCCGACCTGATCGGCCTGCCAGCCCGACTGCTCGACCGCCGGCGACGAGCGCTAAGGATCTGGTGCCAGCCGCCGGCGGCGCCGTTTGCGTTCCAGCAGAGGCAGCAACGGTCGCAACCAGCCGCCCATGCCACAATGGCGCCTTGTCTATCGCCATTGTGGTTGCCATGCCGTGTCGCCGGGCGTATCAGGCGGGCTTTCCACTGCCTTTTCTGATGTCGGCGAGCCGCCCCGGTGCTTTCCAGAAACCACAGCGAAGTCTACGCCCGCCGGCTGCGCGCGGTGCTGATCAGGTCTGTGCCGCTGCTTGAGGCTCGCGGCATCGCGGTGGTCATTCTGGCCGGCGTGGTCGGGGTGATGGCGGGCATATTGGTCACGGCGATGAGCCAGATCGTGCAGGACCTGCACGGGCTGTTGTTCGGCGTTCAGCCCGGCGGCCGGCTTTCCGGCATGTTCTCGCTCGCCAATCCGATGCAGGCGCTGATACCGGCGATTGGCGGCATCCTGCTTGGGCTTACGGTGATTTGGCTCAGACTGCGTAAATTCCGCACGCCGATAGACCCGATCGAAGCCAACGCGCTCTATGGCGGGCGCATGTCGCTGACCGACACCTTCATCATTGCCGGCCAGACGATGATCTCCAGCGGTTTTGGCGCTTCCGTCGGGCTGGAAGCGGGCTACACGCAAGTCGGATCCGGCCTGGCGTCGCGGCTGGCGCGTATCTTCCGGCTGCGCCGCAACGATGTTCGAATCCTGGTCGGCTGCGGTGCCGCCGGCGCCATCGCTGCCGCCTTCGACGCGCCGCTGACTGGCGCCTTCTACGGTTTCGAACTGGTCATCGGCATCTACTCCGTCGCCAATGTAGCGCCTGTCATGACCGCCGCGATCTCCGCCTCGCTGACTGCCGAAATGTTTGGCGGCGTGCCGTTTCCGCTCGAGCTTTCGGGCCTGCCGGCGCTGACCGCCGGCCAGTACGTGCCGTTCCTGCTGCTCGGCCTGGTCGGCGGGGCGGCCTCGATCGCCATCATGCATCTGGTGACGCTGATCGAACGCGGTTTTGCCAGGCTGTCGATCGATGCGTCGCTGCGTCCTGTCATCGGTGGGGTCATCGTCGGTTTGCTCGGACTGGTCACGCCGCAAGTCCTGTCCAGCGGCCATGGCGCGCTGCACCGCGAATTCGCGATGAACTACGGGTTGGCCGTGGTGGCCAGCGTCTTCGTGCTCAAGCTGGCGGCATCGGCGATATCGCTGGGGTCGGGCTTTCGCGGCGGATTGTTCTTCGCCTCGCTGTTCCTCGGTGCGCTGCTCGGCAAGGCGTTTGCCGGTGTGATGGCGATCGTCTCGCCGGCAACCGGCATCGACCCCGCCGTTGCCGCCGTCGTCGGCATGACGTCGCTCGCCGTCGGCGTCGTCGGCGGCCCGCTGACGATGACGTTCCTGGCGCTGGAATCGACCCGCGACCTGACGCTGACCGGTGTCGTGCTGGCGGCCTCGATCATGTCTGCCATCCTGGTGCGGGAGACCTTCGGCTACTCGTTCTCGACATGGCGCTTCCATCTGCGCGGCGAGACCATCCGCAGCGCCCACGATGTCGGCTGGATGCGCAGCCTCACCGTCGGCTCGATGATGCGCAAGGACATCAAGACCATCGATGCCTCGACGACGCTGGCGGCCTTCCGCAACGAGGTGCCGCTCGGCTCAGCCCAGCGCGTCATCGCCGTCGACCCTGGGGATCATTATGTTGGCGTGCTGATCGTGGCCGAACTGCATAGCGATCCTTCCGACGGCGAGGTGGCGGTGCGCGATTTTGCCAAGTACGAGGACGCGGTGCTGGTGCCCAGCATGAACGTGCAGGCCGCCGCCGAAACCTTCCAGCGCGCCGGCGCTGAAGAGCTCGCCGTGGTGGAGGATTTCACCGACCGCATCGTGCTGGGGCTTTTGACCGAAGGCCATTTGATGCGGCGCTATGCCGAGGAACTGGACAAGGCGCGCAGGGACCTGTCGGGCGAAGGTTAGAGCAATTCCGGGAAAAGTGTGAAACGGTTTTCCGTCCGGAATTGCGCCAAAACGTGGAGAGTGCGAGCAGTCGGCCGCTTCAGGCCGAGCGCGGTTCGGAGGTGACCTGTCGTTGTTCGTCACTTCCCTCATAGAAACTGAATGTGCCCCGACCGCTGCGCTTGCTCCGGTAGAGCGCAAGGTCGGCTTTCCGCAACAGGTCGTCCAATGACAATCCGTCGTCGGGGGCCACGGAGATTCCGATGCTGGTGCCGATTGAGATTGAATGCCCACAAACAGCGAACGGTTGATGCATCGCGGCAACCAGACGACGTGCAAGGACGCTGGCGTCGGAGCGCTGGTGGATATCGGTCTGCACGATCGCGAACTCGTCGCCTCCAAGACGTGCGACCGTATCGTGATCGCGAACCGAGGCACTTAATCGTCCGGCAACCTGCTTCAAAAGCTCATCACCTGCCTGATGGCCAAGCTGGTCGTTGACCGGCTTGAACCGATCAAGATCCAGGCACAGGACGGCTATGGTTCCGTTGCGCTTGGTCTTTGCGATTGCCTGCTGCAAACGGTCATTGAACAACGCGCGGTTGGGAAGATCGGTCAAGTGATCGTGGTGCGCCATATGGGCAACGAGTTCCTGGTTGCGGCGTTGTTCCGTCACATCCAGGTACGTTGTCACAAATCCTCCTCCGCTGAGGGGAACGCCTCGTATTTCAAGTACCGTGCCGTTGGGCCGGGTACGGTGGTAACTGTGAGGTGTTCGCTGTCTGACCAGCTCAAGGCGCCTTCTCACATGTTCGTCGGCCGACCCAGGGCCATACTCGCCCCGTTCGGCATTGAACCGGAACAAATCCTCCATGTTCGGATAGCCATTGCGGAAAAGTTCCGGAGGATAATCCAGCATGGATTTTTGCTGGTCGTTGCAGAGGACCATCCGCAGGTCGTCGTCAAACAGGGATATGCCACCGGGGAAGTTGTCGACGACCGCCTCCAGGAGCCGAACCCTCTCCCGCAGAGACTGCTCTGGCGAGCCGATCTTTGCTGGTTCGTTCGATTCGCGATCCGTCGGTGCATCCGATTTACGCAATGCTGACATAAGGCTTTCTCGTTGGCTCTTGCAGGGCGGCTTCCCGTCAAGGTCACGAATACGCCAAGAATCTTTATATCAGGTTCCTCTAAAATTGGTGGCGATGCTGGGGAGAGCGACTCATCCGGCCACGAAGGCTCCCTCTTTTTGTTCTGACGCAGTTCCGGACGGAAAACCGTTTCACACTTTTCGTGGAATTGCTCTAATGCTCGATCGGACCCTTGGCCATCACGAGGGCCGTACCGGCGGTCGTCGGGCGCTCGATCATGCGCCGCACGCGCGGCGGCTCGTCGCCACTGTGCAGCGCCCGCAAGCGCTCGCCGACGACGGCGTCGGCATGGGTGATGCGTCCATTGTGGCGCACATATTCGATCCAGGTCGGAGTATGATAGTGCTCGATCCAGATCGCCGGATTTTCGAGGTCGCGTGCCAATGTCCAGTTACGGGCGCCGTCACGGCGGCGGATGCGGCCGCGTTCGGCCATGGTGGCGAGGAACTCCGGCACGTCCTCGTCGCGGATGATGTACTCGATCATGATGGCGATGGGGCCGCTGCGCGGCTTCAGGTCGAGCGCAAGGTGCGGTTCCCTGAAGCGATTGAGCGGGTCGAGGTTGAGCACCTGCTGCTGCGGCAGCGGCAGCAGCATGCCGATGGCGCCGCCGACCAGCATGGCGATGCTGGCCGCGATCAGCGCGGTTTCGGCGCCATGCGCATCGGCGACGACACCCCAGATCCAGCTGCCGAGCGCGATACCGCCGAAGGTCGCGGTCTGGTAAACCGACAGCACCCGGCCGACCACCCAGCGCGGTGTCGCCATCTGCACCGTGACGTTGAAATGCGAAAGGGCGATTACCCAGCAGGCACCGCCGACCAGCAGGCCGAGCGACGTCTGCCATGCATGATGGCTGACGGCGGCATTGAATGCGCAGACAGCAAAGCCGGCAAAGGCGCAGCGCACCATCGTCTCGCTGGACAGCAGCTGCCGTAGCCTGACGCTGATCAGCGCGCCACCGACCGCGCCGATGCCGAAGGCGCCGAGCATGATGCCGTAGGTCAGGGCATCGCCCTTGACGACATCGCGCGCCACCAGCGGCAGCAGCGCCAGCACGGCACCGGCGCTGAAGCCGAAAGCCGCGCCCCTGACCAGCACCTTGCCGATGTTGGGCGACATGGCGACATAGCGCAGGCCGGCGGCCATGGCCGCACCCAGCGACTCGCGCGGCAAGGTCGAAACCGGCAGGTCCGGCTTCCAGCGCGCCAGCACGACGATGAGGCCGATATAGCTCACCGCGTTCGCCGCGAAGGCGGCGGCCGCACCGGCCGCGGCGACGATGATGCCGCCGATCGCCGGGCCGACGCTGCGGGTCAGGTTGAAGCCCATCGAGTTGAGCGCGACGGCGGCCGGCACCTTGTTGCGGGGAACGATGTCGCCGACGGAGGCCTGCCATGACGGGCTGTTGAGCGCCGTGCCGCTGTCGATCAGGAAGGTGAAGGCCAGCAGCGTCCACGGCGTGATGAGGCCGGAATAGGTGAACAGGGTCAGAAGCACCGAGACGACCAGCATGAAGGTCTGGGCGACCAGCATCACCTTGCGCCGGTCGAAACTGTCGGCGATGGCGCCGGCGACGAGCGCAAACAGCATGATCGGCAAGGTGGTCGAAGCCTGGACCAGGGCCACCTGATAGGGCGAGGTGGCGATCGTGGTCATCATCCAGGCCGCGCCGACGCCCTGGATCAGGCCACCGAAATTCGAGACCAGACTTGCCGCCCATACGGCGCGGAAAATGCCGTGCCGGAAGGGCGCCAGCGCCGAAACGCTCTCGCTTTCCGGCTTTTCGTCAATCATCGGGGGTCCCTGCCATGTCGTGCCGATTCGTCAGATGATCCGTTTGCTCAGATCATTTGCCGAAAGTAGGGCATGGCGGCGCAAAGGGCGAATGTCTTTCGAAAAAGGTCACGGTCCAACAATGGGATAGCTGCGGTCCACGCCTGGTTTCGCGCGAGGTCTGGCCGGCTGCCGCACTGCTGGAAGGCACAACCGCAAGCCAGATGGATAGAAGCTGCTCAGAATCCGTTCTGGATGCGCTCGAAGATAACGTTGGTGAAGGCCGATATCTGGCTGCCGATGAAGGGGCCGGTCAGCGCCACCACCAGCATGATTGCGACGATCTTCGGCACGAAGGTCAAGGTGATCTCCTGAACCTGCGTCAGCGCCTGGATGAGGGCGATGCCGATGCCGACCACCATGGCGACCAACACCACCGGTGCAGACGCGGTGAGCACCGTCCACACCGCGTACTGGACGATGTCGAGAGCGTCGGCCTCGTTCATGGGACTGGCCCTGCCGGAAGCGTCAGCTCGCCGCCTTGACCGAGACCCCCGGGCCGACCGCGACTTCGGTGCCGTTCTGCAGCACGGCGATGAGGCCGCTGCTGGCGAGGCGCACCGACGCCACCGTGCCGGTCGTGTTGCCGTCGGCGGAGGTTATCGAGCGTCCGATCAGCGCGTCGGCCTGCGACAGCGCCGAGGACTGCATGATCTGGTCGAGCTTGGTGTTTGTCTGCACCGACTGCTCGACCTGCGAAAAGGTGGCGAGCTGGGCGACATACTGTGTCGAGTCCATCGGCTTGGTCGGGTCCTGGTTCTTCATCTCGGCGATCAGAAGCTTCAGGAACGACTGGTAGTCGACCGCAGTCTTCGAAGTCGACGTTGTGGCCTGGTTGGCGCCAGTCGGTATCGTCGTCGTCATGTCCACGTTCATCAGTATCGTGCTCCCACAGCCAGCGGGCGCGTGTCACCCGGAACATCGTCATTGCCGCCAAGCGCGCGGCGTTCGAGCGGATAGAGCGCGCGGATCGCCTTCAGCGCCTCGTAGATGTGATCCTCACCGACCATGCGGTCGATCTGTTTCAGCGCAGCGCAGATCTGGGTGTCCTCGAAGCTTGCCAGCAGCAACGGCAGCGAACGCCGGAACATGTCGCGTGCCTCGGCCGCGCCGGCCGGGTTGACCAGCATGACCTGCAGGATGAAATACAGCTGCTTGAGCGGCGTCGAGGCATCGTCGGCCTGGATCACATGGCTTTCGAGCAGGAACTGCACGTCGTTCATCAATTCGACGGTGACCTTGCGGTCGACGCGGATGACGGCGCCGTTGATGTAGATCTTCTCGTTCGGCTTCAGCGATATCTTCAGCGTGTTGGTCATTGAATGCCGTCCCTGATGATCTGGGACACCTCGATCAGCCCTTCGAAATTGTTGGTGCGGCCCTGGCGAATGTCCTCCGCCTCGCGCAGCAGCCACAGGCCGATGGAAATGAGGTTGGCGCGCAATTCCTTGGGCAGGGCGTTGTCGCTGGAGCCGAGATCCTCGACGAAGGTGGTCCAGACGCGGTTGGTGAAATGCAGCGCCTCGACCGCCTCCATCGAGTTGTGGCCGGCGGTGGCCGCTGCCGACAGCATGTCGATCGAGCGGGTCAGGAGCTCCCGCTCGCGGTCCTTGGCGTCGGCAACGGAGGTGCTCTGGATGTCGGCGTAGGAGAATTGGTACATCTTTGGGGCTCTACCGTTCCGTTAAGCGTTGTCAGGTCAGGTAATTCAACAGGCTGAGCTGCTGCAGGCGTGCGGTCAGCGCGAAGGACGTTTCGATGTGCTGTGTCAGGTCGGCGACGCGGGTCGCGGCTTCGGCCGGATCGACGCCTTCCAGATCGAGAATGTGCCGTTCGAAAAGATCGACCTGCGTTTTCATGCGGTCGTTCGCATCGGAAACCCGCTTCTGGACGATGCCGGTCTCGGATTGAATCTGGCCAATGCCGCTCAGCGCTTCGCCGACCAGCGACGTCGAGCGGCTGACGACCGTATTCTTCGCGGCCTGGCTGATGTTGCTGGACATCAGGCCGGTGACCAAGGCTGCCGCCATGGCAAGCTTCTGGATGCCAGCGCTGTTGGCACTGGTCGAGGTCGGCGTGGTCTCGTTGAGGGCGATGCGGCTGACGATCTGCTGGTCGGTAGCGTTCGACCAGGTGCCTTGCCAGCCTGGGCCCATGAACTGCGGCGTGACATCGTTGGTGATGAAGTCGTCCATCTGGGCAGCGGTGATGTTGGCCGCGGCCGGGTCGTCCTGGGTGAAACCGAAATTGGCGACGAAGGCGGCGTCGAACGCCGCCTTGGCGGTGGAGCCGGCGGCGGTGAAGTCGTTGATCGGCTTGACGTCGGTGTTGGTGCCGGCGAACAGATATTCGCCGTTGACGCTGGTGTTGAGGATCGAGGTCAGCTGCTGGATGGTCGCCTTGCCCGAGGATTGGGTGAGATTGTTGGAAGAATCGCTCGAGGTCGCGGTGGTCAGGGCGGACAGAAAGGTCTGCGCGGCGGTGGAGAGCTGGCCAAGCGAGGTCTGCGTCGAGGACAGCCGGGCGCCGACCAGACCGTTGGAATCGATGATGACGTTGAGCCGGTCGAGATCGCGCGAGAAGGTGACGGACTGAGCGGTGCGCCCGCCGAGGGCCAGGCCGGTGTCGGCGACCTTGCCGGTCGAGGCCTCCTTCTGGGCTTTGACGAGATCCGCCTGCATGCGCATCTGCTGGTAGCGCATGGCGTTCGACATGGCGGCTGAGGAGACTGAAGTCATGGATTATCCCACCGCGCTGAGCAAGGCCGTCATCATGTCGTCGACGGTTTTCATCATCCGGGCCGATGCCTGATAGGTGTGTTCGAGGTCGAGGAGCAGCGACATCTCCTGGTCGACATTGACGCCGGTCGCGTTCGACAGCGCCTCGGCACTGCGCGATGCCAATGCTTCCTTGGCGTCGGAGGCGGTCGAAGCTTGCTGGCGCACGCCCTCGAACCAGCCTATCGAATTGGCCGCGTAGTCGGAAACGCTGGACGTCGCCGAGATCCCGGCGGCAGGGTCGAAGGTCAGTGGCTGGTCGAGCCGGTCGCCATAGGCAACCAGAAGGCTGGAGTAGGACGCGCCGCCGCCGGTGTTGGCGACATAGGCAGCACCATTGGCGCCGCCATCGCGCAGCAGCGTCGGATTGCCTCCGGTGCTCGGGTCCATCGCCGCATTGACGCTGATGGAAGCGGCAAGGCCGTTGACCAGCGTGCCCGCTGCCGGCACGGCTGGCGCGCCCGACCAGGTGAACAGGCCGGCGGCATTGGGCATCGCGGGCGCGGTTTCGGCAAAGGCGGTGATCAGGCCGCGCGCGGTCTCGTCGAGCTGGCTCTGCATGGTCGAGGCGACGCCGTCGCGCAATTGCAGCAGGCCGGCAAGCTTGCCGCTGGCGCTGGTGTTGCCACCGGCTCCCGCCGAAATCGGCACATTGTCGATATAGACCGCATTGCCGGCGGCACCGGCGGTGTAGCCGGACGACGCCGCGAAGGTGACCGTGCGCGGTATGGTTTCGAACAGCGTCGTGCCGTCGCCGGTGGTGATGACCATGTCATTGTCGCCACGCGTAAAGGTCGAGACCGGCACATAGTCCGAAATCTTCTTCAAGAGCGCGTCGCGCTGGTCGAGCGCATCGGAAACATCGGTGCCGGAACGGGTTCCGGATATGACCGCCGTGTTGGCATCCTGGAACTGGCTGAGCAGCGAGTTGAGGTCGTCGACCGCCGTGGCGATCTGGCCGTCGGTCTGGGTGCGGAAATCCTGGACCGCCTTGGAGCCCTCATTCAGCGAGCGCACAACCTGCTTGGCGGCGTCGATGACGCTGGCGCCGAGGTTCTGGTTGGACGGCGAGGTGGCGTAGAGCTGCAGCGCCTGCTGCAGATTGCCGATCGCGGTCGAGGGCGAGGACGCATTGTCGACGCCATTGACCGCAACGCCCAGCTGATCCATGCCGCTGTACAGCGCGCTCTGGCCGCTCCAGGCCGACAGCGCGCTGAGGTTCTGGCGGAACAGCAGGTCGTTGGTGGCGCGCTGGATATCAACCGAACGCGCGCCCGGCGCCGTGCTGGTGACAACGGCCTGGCGACGCGAATAGTCCGGATTGGAGGCGTCGGCGACGTTGCGCGAGACAACGCTGGTCTGCCGCGCGGTGTTCATAAGCGCCGACTGGGCGATGCTCAGTGCAGTGGACAGCGACATGCGGGTCTTTCACGGGCGGAGCCCGTTTTATCTCTTCAGGTTGACAAGGACGTCCATCAGATCGGAACCGGTCTGGAAGACTTTCGAATTGGCGGTGTAGCTGCGCTGCGCCGCGATCATGTTGGTCAGTTCTTCGGCGATATCGACATTGGAATTCTCGAGTGCGCCGGAGATGATCGAGCCGGCCTTGCCTTCATTGGCAAAGCCGATCCGGACCGCGCCGGATTCGGTGCCCTGTGCGTAGACGTTGCCGGGCAGCGCGGTGAGCTGGTCCGGGCTCTGCACATCGGCCAGCGGAATCTTGTAGAGCGGCTTGGTGGAGCCGTCCTTGTACTGCGCCGAGATGGTGCCGTCCTTGCTGATCTGGATCTTGTCGATGGTGCTCGGCGCGTTGCCGTTGACCTGGGCATCGGAAACGGTGAAGCCGGTGCCGAGCTGGGTCAATGCCGACAGATCCAGCGAAAAGGCCGCGCCATTGGGTACCGTCAGGCCGACGCTGGTGACGGCGCCGGTGAGCTTGCCCGTGGTGGTGTCGAAGGTCAGGTTGGCCGAGCCCAATGCGCCGCCGGTGTAGGGGAACGACGTCCCGGCGGTGGCCTTCGACTGATCGAAGACCGACACCTGCCAGGTGCCGGTGCCGGTGTTGGTGTAATAGACGTCAAGCAGCTTCTTGTTGCCGAGATTGTCGTAGGCGACCATCGAGGATTTCGAGGTGTACTGAGCGCCCGCGGCGTTGGTGGTGGGCAGACTGCCGGCGGCGACCGGCGTCGCGCCAGCCGGCAGGTTGCCGCTGTAACTACCCTCGGTGCTCGGCGTTGCCGTCATCCCCTGGTCAGAGATGACGACCGGGGTCAGTCCCTCGAAGCCGTTCACTGTCGCCGCCGGCACGCCGTTGGCATAGCTGTAGGCCATCAGCTGGAAGCCGGCCGCGTTGACCAGCCTGCCTTCCGCATCGGGAACGAAGGCGCCGGCTCGTGTCAGGAAAGGTGTTCCGCTCGGATCCTGGACGACGAAGAAACCGTCGCCGTTGACGGCAAGGTCGGAGACCGAGGTCGTGTACTGAAGCACGCCCGGATCGCTGACTGCCTGCCGGATCGTCGTGGTGATGCCGCCGGAATTGTAGGCGCCGCCGGTGCTTGGCATGACCAGCGTCGAAAACTCGGCGGAGGAGCGTTTGTAGCCGGTGGTGTCGGAGTTGGCGATGTTGTCGGCCACGGCGGACAGCCGGTTTGCCTGTGCATTCATGCCGGAAACGCCGGTCCGCATCATTCCGTAGAGGCTCATCGAAACGTCTCCCCAATGTGCATGCCACTGGCTACAAGGCTACGTGTGTTGTCTTGCGCGAAGCTGGCGCGGCGCGGCATCAGAAGACGAGCCGGTAGCCAAGGAAGCGCTTGGAATCGATCGGGTCGGTGCCCAGTTTCTCTCGCAGCTTCTTGCGCAATTTGCTTATGTGGCTTTCAACCACGTTCTCCTCGACCTCTTCGTCGAAGATGCCGTAGATGGCGTTGAAAACCTGGGTCTTGGTGACTCGGCGCCCGCGATTGCTCGCCAGATATTCGAGGATGCGGCGCTCACGGCGCGGCAAGGGCAAAGGCTGGCCGTCGATCTCGGGGTCGCGGCCGTCCATGAAGATGCGCATGGCGCCGATCTCGGTGTAGGCGACGTCTTCCAGGGCGCGGCGGCGGATGGCGGTGATGCGGGCCAGGATCTCGCGGATATGGACGGGCTTGCGTATGACGTCGTCGACGCCGCTCTCGAACAACCGCAGCGTGTTCTCCAGCGAGTGCTGTTCGCTCAGGGCGATGACCGGTGCGCCGGTGCGGTCGCGGATCTGCCGGGGAGAGATCGAGCCTTCGCGGCAGTCGCCGATGAGGAAGGCTCGGACCGACCTCAGGTCGGTGTCGGCCGCCGAGCTTACCCACTCGCCGAACTCGCCTGGCGCGAAGCCTGCACAGGCGACACCCTCACGATCGAAAAGTGAATTGTATCCCTCTGTTACGAGCTCTCGCTCGTCAACGATTACAATCATCGGCCCGCCTCCGAATCAAATCATTTGCCCCGTGAGAAAAGGGGTATCCGGTGGTGAGAATCCTGAACAACCGTCATTTCTTGTAGCTAGTTTCTTGGGAGTCGGGAATCGCGCCGGTTGCATTAGCGCGCGTCCAGATATGTCGGCGTGGCAGCTATCGGCCACCTGAAGCCGCAACTCCAGGGTGGCACGTCTCGGATGCTCGAAAAACCGTAATGCGTCTATGGGTTGCAGAAACCGCGGGCGTTCGCGGTCCATTTTCCGAAGCCGGTGGCGACCATGTTGGCAATGACACGGCAGACATAGATCTTCTGCGCCGGATCGTTGTCGGGACCGGCGTGATAGCGGGCGACGGCCATCGACCATGTCTCGTGACGGGCATGGAGGCTGGCCAGGAAGCGCGCCGCATAGTCGACGTTCTGACGCGGATCGAGCATGTCCTCGACGCTGCGAAAATGCGACGCGTGGTAGTGATGGTTGATCTGCATGCAACCCAGATCGATGAGCGTCTTGCCCTCGCGCCGGGCATTGGCGAACGCAGCAAGGGCCTCGGTCCGGCTTCTCGGAAAGACCACTTTTCCCTCTATATTCAAGGCGTTGGGTTGAAGGCTGCCCTTGTTGCCGGTCTCTGTCAAACCAACGGCATAAAGGATGCCGGCCGGCACGCCATAGCGGTCGGCGGCGCGCAGGATCTCCGGCTCGCAAGGGTTGGTGGCGGCAGCGGCGGCAGTCGCGACGCTAGATGAACATATCGCCGCTAGCGCGCTCGCGAGAAGGCTGAGTACCGCGGCCGTAGTCCTGCGCGTCATCATTGCGGTTTCCTGCGGATTGCTGACCCGGTTGCTGACCACCCGCTCCACCATTGCCGGCGCCCGGGTTTCCAGGTTGGAAGGATGACGGGTCGCGGCCTGACGCCGTTGGCAAAGGGGCGGCCGCATCGGCGCGGATTGCGGCAGGAACCGCTACCGAAGGTTGTATGATCGTGACCTTATCAACCTCGAAACCGAGCCCGCGCAGCGACTTGACGATGGCCTCGCTGTCGGCGGACAGCCGGCGATAAGCGTCGTGTGTTTCTGGCTTCAATTCAATCGAAAGTTGTTCTCCGGAGAGGCGAAGGTGGGCCGTCACCATGCCGAGTTCGGCGGGGTGAAGTTCGATCTTCAGCACATGTGTCGGAACGGCAACAGAGTTGGCCAGCTGGGCGGCCGCGGATGGGGCAGAAAGCGCCTTTTGCGGGCCGCCATCGGTGGCTATGGCGCTGATCACATTGAGGGCTGCCTGGCTGATGAGGCTCTGCGGCGGCGCGGGGAAGCTCTGTTCGGCCACGACGTCGATGCGGACGGCGGACAGGGACTGTTTTCCCGCTTCCGGTCGTAGCGAGGACTGCACATCCTCGATGCTTTTCAGCGCCGGTGCGGGGTGCTTCGACTGCACGCCGGGCACATCGGCGGTTGTGCCGTCCGGCAGCTTCTGGGCCGCCACGATGTTGTCGCGTTTGGGGGCGCTCGAGGCAACGCCGGCAGCGCTGGGCGGCGGGCCGTCAAGCTCAGTCAAAGGCCCGTCGACGATCGACGCCTGCTCCGGCTTCGACAGGGTTTCGAGGACTTCGTTTCCGGCCGTGGACTTCGACCGATAGGTCCTTGGCAGCGGCGCCTGCGCTTCAAGCGCCGGCTCCGGCGGGCTCTCGCCACTAGCCGCGTCGCGTCCGGTTGCCTTGGCCGATGTCGAGAAATGGCGCAGGTCATGAAACGCGATCAGCAGCGGCAGATGGTCGTCAAGCGGCACCGCATCCACATCCGGCGCCGTCTCTTTGGCGTCGTCCTCGTCCTCGTGCGACTTTGCTTCCAGGTCGTCCTTGCTGATTTTCACAGTCGGTATTTTGGCCGAGACGACTTTTCCGGGAGCGGCCGATGTCGGCTCGGCCTTGCCATCATGCCCGGCAAGGCTAGCTGCGAGTTTGGCCCAGCGCTGCTCGCGCGATCCCGTTTCTGTTGTCGTTTGCCGTTCCGGGTGGGCAGGACTGGCCTGGCCGCGCAGCATCTTGCCGAAGCCGGCGTGATCTTTCTTGCCGTTCGCAGCCGGTTGCTCCGGCGACGCGCGCGTGGCGGCAAATCCTGGTAAGGCCGAGCCTAGGCTGGTGGTCATTTGGGGGCGGCTCCAAGCATTTGGTCGATCAGGTCGAGCTGTCGACGTGTTCTGGTCATGGCGGCATC
The DNA here is from genome assembly GCF_056781655.1 of Mesorhizobium bavaricum. Lineage (NCBI taxonomy): Bacteria > Pseudomonadati > Pseudomonadota > Alphaproteobacteria > Hyphomicrobiales > Phyllobacteriaceae > Mesorhizobium > Mesorhizobium bavaricum. Next base: position 2,356,129 of record NZ_CM165566.1, read on the forward strand.
GGTCGGGTCGGCGGGCTCGGGACTGGCCGCGGGCAACGGTGCCGACGCCGGCACAACAGTCGCCGCATCGGCAGCCGCGGCCGCAACTACCGGCGTGTCCGGCGCATTCGGGGCTGGACCGCCGGCGGCCGCGGTGACCGCCGGTTGCTCGGCGATTGCGCCTTCGACCGGTGGCAGCCCGCTCGCGTCGACGCCTTGCGCCGCGGCGGTCTGAGGCAGGGGAGGTTGCTCGGCTGCAACCGGGGCGGGCTTTTGCTCAGCAAGGGCGGCGGGCGGCGCGACGACCTCGCCGGCAATGGCCTGAGCGGCGTCGAGCAAGTCGCGGTCGCCTTCCGACAGCTTGCTGCGGTCGATCTTGCCGAGCTTGGCGCGCACGTCCTCGATGGTGCCCGAGGTAACGGTGGAAAGGCTGGCGTAGAGCTGGGCGCGTGGATCGTCCTGGTTGGTGTTGCCGTCGCGGCCCTGCTCGGCCCGTGCTGAAGCGAAGGCCGACAGTTCGTTCAGGCCGTCAATCGCGGCGCGGCGGGCGATGCGCAGGTAGATGACCTTCTCGCGCTCTGGATCCATCATCGAGGTGATGTCGGCCAGCTTGTCCTGGCTGATCGACATATGCAGCGCGATGACGCCGGAGACGAAGGAGTCGGCGAACTGGCTGGCATAGGGCGAATAGAGATAGCGCTCGACATACTGGGTGGAGGCACGCGCGAAGCGTGCCGCATCGCCTTGCGCGACGGCAATGCCGACCGAACGGCGAAGTGCTGCTTCCTCGACCAGCGTGCCGGGGCTGAGCAATCTCGCCTCGTCGAGCAAACCGAGCGCCGCTGCCGGTTGGTCGCCGGCAAGCAGCGAGCCTTTGACCAGGGCAAGGAAAGCGCCGAGATCGGGAGGCAGCGTCATCGGATCGATCGGCTTCAGCGCTTCGATCGCCTCGCCGGGCCGGCCGCTGAGATAGTCGATCACGCCCTTGGCTATGGCAAGGCTTTGCGGGTCCGTCGTGGCGCGCGACGTGGCGGCCTCGACAGTCACCGGGTTGCCGCCGCTCATGCCATAGACAAGCAGGGCGCGAAAGTTCTTGGGATCCTTGAAATCCTCTGCGTCTGCCGCGCGCAGGCGCGCATCCGCCATCTCGAGCAGCTTGGCCTGCATCGGCAGGGCGGCATGGTCGCCGGCGGCGATGCGGTCCTGAACGAGCTGCAGCGAGCGCACCAGCTGATACGGCTGCAGCGCGTCCTGGGCGAAGCCGGCCGACGGAAGTCCGCCGGCCAGCAGCAACAAGCCAATCAAGCGGCTGGTGACGGCCGCCCGCCTCATCCGCCGGTCGCCATCAGGATTTCGATGCGGCGGTTCACGGCCGCCAATGGATCGGCCGGGTCCTTCGGCTGGCGGTCGGCGAAGCCGGCGACCTCGGTGATGCGGCGTTCGTCGACGCCACCGCGCACGAGCATGTAGTAGGCGGAATGCGCGCGCGCCGTCGACAGCCGCCAATTGTCGTAGCTGTCGCTGCGGAAGGGCCGAGCATCGGTGTGGCCGTTGATGCTGATGGTGCCCTTCTGGCTGTTGACGATGCGGCCGATCTTCTCCATCGCCAGCACCAGTTCGCGGCGGGGCAGTGCCGAGCCGACCTCGAACATGCCGAAGTCGAACTGGTCGGTGATCGAGATGACGACGCCCTTGTCGGTGGCTTCCACCGAGACGCCGTCATGCAGCTTGTCGCCGGGCTTGAAAGCATCGGCCAACTGCCGCTTAACGTCGGCCGCGGCCTTGACGGCGGCCGCGGTTGGCGCCTTTTCTTCGGTGTCGGGCTTGGCGGCCTCTTGCGCACCGGCCTCAGACTCGGCTGCGTCCGCGGCTTTGGTGTCGCCCGGTTTGGTCTCGCCCGGTTTGATCTGGCTTGGCTTGGTGTCGCCGGCCTTTGCCGTTGCCTCGGCGGGGTTCGCGGCTTGCTTGCCGGTCGCATCCTTTGCTAGCGGCTCGAGCGGTGCAGCCGCGACGGGTGGCACGGCCTCGACCTTCAGCACCTGCGTTTCGGCGGCCTTGTCACCGGGCTTGACCGGATCGCCCTCGATTTTGGCACGCTGGGCACTGGCTTCGGCCCCGGGCGCCGCCACCTGCTGCGACCAGAAATCGGGCTCGAAGGGATCGCGATAGGACGTGCCGCCCGAGGCGCCCGTCGCCGGGCCGGCAGCCTGCGCGCCGCCATCGCCCTTCTGGCTGACGTTCTGCATGACGCCGGTGTCGGTGGCGATTTCAGAAAGCACCGCGTAAGGATCGGCGAACAGATGCTCGTCGGAGTGTTCCGCCTGCGGGAGTTCCTGCTTTTCCTGTTTGCGGTCCGCCGAGCCATCGCCGTCCTGGCCGGCCTTGTTGGTCGCCTTCTGCGGGTTGTCGGCCGTCGTCCCGATCGCGCGCGGACCGTCGCCGAGATCCTCCAGACCCTTGCGGCTCGAATTGCGGTCGACCAGCTTGACCGGGTTGAAATAGCTGGCGACGGCAGCCTTGGTCTGCTCGTTGGCGGCATTGATCAGCCACATGACCAGGAAGAAGCACATCATCGCCGTCATGAAGTCGGCGAAGGCGATCTTCCAGACGCCGCCATGGTGACCCTCGTCGTGGTCGTCGTGACCACGGCGAACGATGATGATCTCCTGATGAACTTGTCCTGCGTCGGCGACGCTCATGCCAGGACCTCCGAGAGTGTCGTCGACCATTCGGCCATGCGCGTCTCGAACACCGCCTCGTCGATGGCGACCGTGAGATCGAAGCCTGGCGTCTCGATGAAGTCGAGATTGGCGGCGCGGGGCCCGAGCGATGCCTTCAGTGTTTCGAACAGCGAGAGAGGCCCGCGCACGGCGATGCGCACTGCCTCGGCATCGCCGACCGCTTCGCGTATCGCGCTGGCGAGCGCTTCGATTGAGCGTTTCTGCAAGTCGTCGCTGACGATGCCGCCGATCATGCGGGCGACGGTGGCCGCGACCAGCCCGGTCACGCGCGCCTCCATGGCATCGATGCGCGACGAGACGGCCTTGCCGACATCGTCGCCAAGGCTTTCGAGAAATACCCTTGCTTCCTCGGCATTGGCCTGGCGTTCGGCTTCGAGCGCTGCTTCATGCGCGACCGACAGGCGCGCCTCGAGCGCCGCTTCAGCCTGGGCAACTGCCTCCGCGATCAGCGTGCCGATATCGGCTTGCGGCACCGGTGCCTCGGGCGTGTGTTCGGGATCGGCCGTGGCGCGGGGCTGGCCGGCGCGTTGCGCGCGCGTGCCGAAATCAGGCAGAAGGTCGAAAAGGGCTGCGGAGGCCATGGTTTACACCGCGACTTCCTGGGCGGCCCATTTGCGCAGGATCTGCGCGGTGCGCTCCTCGTTGAGGTCGACCATCCGGGCAAGCCGATCCTGTGGCGCCGGCCTGATCTTCTGGCGAAGATCGTCGAGAGGTGTGGGACTTGGGCGAGAACCGGGCAGGGCGCCGACGGCGCTTTCGGTGTTTGCGGTTGCTTCCGGCGTCGGCAGCGAGCGCTGGACTTCATCGTAGCTGGGACCCGACAGGGCAGGCGTCGCCTTTGCCGTCAGCGCTGCCGCCATCGGCCTCAGGCCGAAGAAGGCGACCAGGAACACCACGACGATGAAGGCGCCGGCATTGATCAAGGTGCCGGCATGCTGGCCGATGGAATCGAGCATGCCGGCCTGCGGGATCGCCTCGCCATCCAGCCCGTCGATAAACTCCACCGCCGAGACATCGATGACGTCGCCGCGCTTGTCGTCGAAGCCGGTGGCCGAGGTCACCACCTTCTGGATTTCGGCGACGCGCTTGGCAATCTGCTCGGGCGTGGCGTCCTTGCCGAGGATGGTCATCAGGCGTTGCTGGTTGACGACGACGGCAATCGACATCTTGGTGACGGTGTAGCCGTTGGAGACGGTGGCGATCTTCTTGGAATTGATCTCGTAGTTGGTGATCTCTTCCTTGCGGTCGTTTTGCGAAGAGGATTGCGGACCGTCGGTGGTGGTTGCCTGGGCTTCGGGCAGGTTCTGCTCGACGCTGGCCGGGGTGGAGGCCTGTTTCTGGTTGTTGTTTTCGTTTGCCCGCACCGACTGCACCGAGCGCTCGACGCGGGAATTCGGATCGAAAATGGTTTCTTCGGTCTGGCGGGTGTCGGTGTTGACCTCGGCCTTGACGCTGGCGCGGAAGTTGTCGGGGCCGAGATAGGCTGTCAGCGCACGGCGGATGTTGTCGCCGATCTGCGCCTCGACGGTTTGCTCGACGCCGAGCGTGCGGGCGGCGCTGGTGTTGGAAGGATCATCGCCCGCGGCAAGGAGATTGCCGTTGGAATCAAGCACCGTCACCTTGTCTGCCGACAGGCCCGGCACGGCGGCGGCGACGAGATGGCGGATCGACATGGCGCTCTTCTCGGCGTCGATGCCGGTGTAGCGGATGACCACCGATGCCGAAGGCTGCTGTTCGTCGCGGCGAAAATTGGCGCGTTCGGACATGACGATGTGGACGCGCGCTGCCTTGATGCCGGCTATCGACTGGATGGTGCGGGCGATCTCGCCTTCCAGCGCACGCACGCGGGTGATCTGCTGCATGAAGGAGGTGAGGCCGAGCGAGCCGACGTTGTCGAACAGTTCGTAGCCGGCATTGGCGCTGGTCGGCAGGCCCTTTTCGGCAAGCAGCATGCGGGCCTGCGCCGTGGTGCCGGCCGGCACGAGCACCGAGGTTCCGTCGGCGCCGACATCGAAGCCGATGCCGGCTTCGCCCAGCACCAGGCCGATCTGGTTCACGTCGGAGCGGTCGAGCCCGACATAGAGCGTGTCGTAGGCGGGGCGGTTGAGATAGACCGAGGCGATGCCGATAACGCCCATCACCAGAACGGCGATGCCCGCCAGCATGGCGAGGCGCTTCACGCCAAACCCGCGGAGATTCGAGATGATGCTCTGGATCTGTTCCGGCACGGTTCAACGACTCCCAGCATGATTGTCCGCCGGAACAGTAGTCCTCGAAGCTTGTGCGAAAATGAAATCGGGCCGCGCTTGCGGCGCGGCCCGTCAATCAGGATGCGGTAGGGATCGCGCCGGTGGCGCCCGCGATTAGCTCTTGAACAGCGCCAGGATGCTTTGCGAAGAGCTGTTGGCGATCGACAGCGCCTGGATGCCGAGCTGCTGCTGAACCTGCAGCGCCTGGAGGCGGGTCGATTCCTTGTTCATGTCGGCATCGACGAGCTGGCCGACACCACGGTCGATGGAGTCCATCAGGCTCTGGGTGAAGGTCTTCTGCAGGTCGATACTGCTCTTGGCCGAACCGAGGATGGTGGCGGAATCGGTCAACTGCGCCATGACCTTGTCCATCCTGGTGACCATCTGCGTGATGATGTCGTCGGTTACGCCGGTCGCGGTGATGTCGAGGTTGTAGGCCGAAATGTTGTCGACCTTGGCGACCGCTCCCGCCGCCGTCTGGCCAGCGGCGTTTGCGGCGATGTCCGTTGATCCGCCGGCGATCGCGGCCTGGTAGGCGTTGTCATACAGAGTCTGGGCGGCTCCCGTGGCGTAAATGGAAGTCTGGCGATCGAGGGTGCCGTAATTCTTGACCTCGGTGGCAAGGCCGTAGTCGAAAAGCTTGGTGCCCTCGACATCGATGTCGATCGTTCCGATCGAGACCGCGCCGGACGATGAGCGATTGAAGGAGGACACGATCTGGGAGTCGGGCTGGACACCATCATTGGCGACGGCAGTTTGCTTCGAAGTCACCGCAAGGAAATTCGAGCCGGAGAAGGTTGCCGCATCGGCAAAGGACTTCATCTGCGCCTGTAGCGCCTTGATCTCGGTCTGGGTCTTTGCCTTGGCTGCATCGGTCTGGCCTACGGTCGAAAGCACCTTGGTCTTGATCTGGCCGATGGTTGTCAGCACGTTGTTCATGCCGGTGTAGGCGGTATCGACTTTCGAGGCACCGAGGCCGAGCGCATCCTGAACAGTCGACAGGGCCGAGTTGTCCGAGCGCATCGTGGTGGCGATCGACCAGTAGGCGGCATTGTCCGAGGCCTGCGAGACCCGGTAGCCGGTCGATATGCGAGCCTGCGTCTGTTCGAGTGACTTGTTGGTGGCGCTGAGGCTCTGAAGTGCGGTTAACGCCGCGGCGTTTGTCATGATGCTCGCCAAGAGAGTCGCTCCTTCTCAAAAACCGACATGCTTCAGACATGCCGGACAGGCCTGTTCAACGGGTGGCGTCGTGCCGGTCGGACCGATTCCCCACTGTCGTAAGCTATTGGTTAACCATAACTAGCGCGGCATGGTTAACAGCCTGTTAAAAGCTGGCCTTTGAGAGCTAAGGAACGAGGGTTGCGCGAGCCTTGCAAACGCGCATCAAGCAAACGCAAAATCATGCAAACGCAAATCGGGCCGCGCTTTTGGCGCGGCCCGATGTTTTAGTGCGAACTAAGGTTAGGCGAAGGTGATCAGCCGCGGAAGAGCGACAGGATCGACTGCGACGAGCCATTGGCGATCGACAGCGCCTGGATGCCGAGCTGCTGCTGGACCTGCAGGGCCTGCAGACGGGTCGATTCCTTGTTCATGTCGGCATCGACGAGCTGTCCGACACCGCGATCGATGGAGTCCATCAAGTCCGAGGTGAAGGTCTTCTGCAGGTCGATACTGCTCTTGGCGGCGCCGAGCGTGGTGGCGGCGTTGGTCATGTCCTTGAGCGCGGCGTCGACAACGTTCATCTGCTGCTGGATCTGGGTATCGCTGGCAGCCGTGCCGCCCGAGAAGATGGTCAGCGAAGCGACAGAATAGGTGTCGGTGGCCGCTGCAGCGGCGCCCAGGGTCGGAGTCGAGGCCGTGGCGACCGCAGCGCCGGTGAGGCCGAGGCGGGCCGTGTCGAGAATGCCCTTCGCGGTCGGTGTGGCACCGGAGTCATAGAGCTTGATGCTTTCCACGTTGACGTCGATCGTCGAGATCGAAGCCGCGCCGGCGGAGTCACGGTTGAAAGCCGAAACGATCTTCACGTCGGCGGCCGTGCCCGTGGCGGTGGACACCGAAAGCATGTTGGTGCCGGAGAAGGTGGCGCCATCGGCGTAGGACTTCAACTGCGCCTGAAGAGCGGTGATTTCGGTCTGGGTCTTTTCCTTGGAGGCATCCGTCTGGCCGTAGGACGCGACCAGCTTCTGCTTGATCGAGTTGATGGTGGTGATCGCGGCGTTCATGCCGGTGTAGGCAGTATCGACCTTCGAGGCGCCGAGGCCGAGCGCGTCCGAAACGGTGGACATTGCCTGGTTGTCGGAGCGCATCGTGGTGGCGATCGACCAGTAGGCGGCGTTGTCCGAAGCTTGCGAGACCCGGTAGCCGGTCGAAATGCGGGCCTGGGTGTCCTGGAGGGATTTGTTGGTGGCGTTGAGGCTCTGCAGCGCGGTCAAAGCTGCGCTGTTCGTCATGATGCTGGACATGGCTACTCGTACCTTGTTCTTACACGTGTTTTTTTGACATACCGGCTCTTCCGGTATGACGGTGCGGCATCATGCCAATGATCTTCGAAATCGATCACCCGCCATCTGCGAGCGAATATGCGGGCTAGTCCCTACCAAAGGGCTAAACCGGACGGTTAATCGAAAATATATTGCTTGAAATTCTGCACTATAGCGGCGCGGCAGCGACCCGTTGCCAGCATCCGTTGCCGGGGATCAGTTGAAGGAGCGCACCAGGCTGCCGACAAGCAGGTTCCAGCCGTCGATCAGGACGAAGAACAGGATCTTGAATGGCAGCGATACCACCGTCGGCGGCAGCATCATCATGCCCATCGCCATGGTGATGGTGGCGACGATCAGGTCGATGACCAGGAATGGCAAAACGATCAGGAAGCCGATCTCGAAGCCGCGCCGGATCTCCGAGATCATGAAGGCGGGCACCAGGATGCGTAGGTCGACGGTGTCGCGCGAAACAGTCTGGCCGCGCTCGCGTGCGAGATCGGCGAAGAGGTCGAAGTCCTTGTCGCGCACATTGCGCAGCATGAAGGTGCGGAAGGGATCCGAAATCTTGTCGAAGGCTTCGGTCTGGGTGATCTGGTTGTCCATCAGCGGCTTGACGCCGGTGTTCCAGGCCTGATCGAAGGTCGGCGCCATGACATAGAAGGTCATGAACAGCGACAGCGAAATGAGAATGAGGTTTGCCGGCGTCGATTGCAGACCGATGCCGGCGCGCAGGATCGAGAAGGCGATGACGAAGCGGGTGAAGCTCGTCACCATGATCAGCAGGCCCGGCGCCACCGACAGCACGGTCAGCAGGCCGAACATCTGAATGATGTAGCCAACGGTGGTGCCGTCGGCCTTGCCGATGCCGCCGAGATCGAGTTGCTGGGCCGCCGCGACGGACGTGGCGGCGGCGATCATCGCCGTGGCGAGAAGGAACTTTCTCATTCGAGCAGCAATGTCCTGATAAGAATCTGCTTGGCGTGGCCCTGGCTGCGGATCGAGGCGCGTTCCTCGAGATCGGCCTTCAGGTGCTGGTAGCCGCTGGCGCCCTCGATCTGATGCATCTTCAAGGTGCGCACCAGGGCCAGCAGATCCTGATGAATGTCATCCGACATTGCCTGTGGCTGCGGCCCGTCGTAGACGACGGACACCTCCATTCGGATCCAGGTATCAGCAGGCGAGGCGATGTTGGTGGTGATCGGCGCCAGCAGGACGAGCGTCGGCCCCGCGCCTGGCTGCTCGGCGGTGGCGGGCTGTGCGCTCTTGCCTTCGTTCTCGGGCGCGACCGGCACCGACGCCGGTGACCCGACGCCCTTGAGATAGCCGCCGGACATCCAGCCCATGCCGATGGCCGCCGCCGTCACAATCAGCAGCATGCCAGCCTGGATGGCAAGGGAGGGACCCTTGCGCGGCTGAACCTGTTCGACATTTGCCACGGTGCCGTGTTCCCCAATCCTAGAACGGAAGAACCTGGTCGAGAACCTGCTGGCCGTAGGCAGGTTGCTGGACCTCGGTGATGCGGCCGCGTCCGCCGTAGGAGATGCGTGCTTCGGCGATGCGTTCGTAGGGGATGGTGTTCTCGGCGCCGATGTCGGCCGGCCGCACGATGCCGGCGATGGTCAGCACCCTGAGCTCGGCGTTGACGCGCACTTCCTGCGATCCCTTGATCATCAAATTGCCGTTCGGCAGGACATCGATGACGATGGCAGCGACATTGAGCTCCAGGGTTTCCGAGCGCTTGATCTCGCCGTCGGCGGTCGTGTCCGTGGTGGAGGTGAGAGCGCCAGCGCCCTTGCCAGCGGTGCTCCACTTGTCCCACTGCGCGCTGAGGTCGTAGCCGAGCTTGCGGTTGGCGGTGCGGCTCCGGTCGTTCTGGTTCTTGAAGTTGGCCCTGTCGTTGATCTTGATCTTGACGGTCAGGATGTCACCCTGCGACAGCGCCCGGGGGTCGGTGAACAGCCTGCTCTGGCGGTCATCCCATAACGAGAATTTCCGGACCGGCGCGGGCGGCGTTTCGGGATAGCGATAGAGGGACGAGGTGTTGCCGCCATCGATGCCGGAGCCGACCGGGGACAGGGCCGGCTCCTTGCCGACCTCCTTCAGATTGGTTCCGCAGCCAGACAGCCCGGCGACCGCGCACAGGAGGAGCATTTTGCGGATCATGACGGATCTACCCTTCGGGCTGCGCTGGCCATGATGCCGGTGAGCGTTGCCGCCGCCTTCTGGTCCATTTCGTTGAGGATGACGCTCGCCTTGCGTGAATCGAGCTTCATCAAGATCGCCGCCGCCAGATCGGCGTTGACGATGGCCAGCCGTTCGGCGGCAGCGTCGGGCTTCATGCCGGCATAGATCTGGACGACGCCGTCCTCGGCCCGGGCCAGGAAAACCTCGCGCCGTTTCAGCCAGGTCTCGTATTCGGCCCGCTTCTCCTCCAGCGCCTTCATGCGCTGGTCGATGCCGGCCTGGAGCTGCTTCATCTCTTCCGCCTGCAAGGCATAGCGGCGGTCCCGGGCCGCGTCGGCGATGTTGGAGCAGAAGCGCTCGATCTCGCTTTGGTCCGGTGCCTTTTCCCGCGTCAATTGCTGTGGGGCCTCGGCGACCGGTGCGCCCGGCAGGACCTGCCGAACCGTCTCCTCGCCGTGTGCGGCGCTGCCGGGAAAGGACATGGCGGCGACAACCGCGAACAGGATTGCAGCGGGGCGGCGTCTTGCATGATGTGAGAGGGAGCGCGTCATCGGCATCGCCTATTGCAGAACCAGGTCGGCCTGCAGGGCGCCGGCCGACTTGATGCCCTGCAGAATGGCAATGATACCGTCCGGCTTGACGCCGAGACGGTTGAGGCCGGAAACGAGCGTTTCGAGATCGGGTCCATCAAGCACGGCGACGCGGGCATCGGGCCGGTTGGCTTCGATGGCGGTGAACGGCTCGACGGCGGTCTCACCCTTGGAGAAGGGCTCGGGCTGCACGACGCGTGGCGCCTCGGTGATGCGCACGGTGAGCGTGCCGTGGCTGATGGCGACCCGTGAGATCTTGACGTCGTTGCCGATGACGATGGTGCCGGTGCGCTCGTCGATGACGACACGGGCCGGCGTATCGGATTCGACCACCAGGTTTTCGATCTCGGCATAGAAGCGGGCCGCCGAAACACCCTTCGGCCTTCTGATCTGCACCGTGCGGGAATCGCGCTCAGCCGCCACCCGCATGCCGAAGCGCTGGCTGGTATAGTCGTTGATGGCGTCGGCGATGCGAATGGCGGTCGAGAAGTCGGGATTGCGCAATTGCAGCGTCAGCGTCGCCTGATCATCGAACTCGGCCTGCACCGCGCGCTCGACGATGGCACCGTTCGGCACGCGACCGGAGGTCGGCACGCCTTGCGTCAGCTGCTCGGCCTGACCCTTGGCGGTGAAGCCGGAAACGATGACCGAGCCCTGGCCGACGGCATAGATCTCGCCGTCCGCCGCCTTCAAGGGCGTCATGATCAGCGTGCCGCCGGCGAGCGAGGTCGCGTCGCCCATCGAGGAGACGTCGATGTCGATGCGGGCGCCCGACTGCACGTAGGGCGGCATGTTGGCGGTGACGATGACGGCGGCGACATTCTTGGCGCGCGCGCTGCCGCCTTCGGTGGCGATGCCGAGATTTTCGAGCATGGCGCGGATCGACTGTTCGGTGAACGGCGAGTTGCGCAGGCTGTCGCCCGATCCGGCAAGCCCGATGACCAGGCCGTAGCCGACCAGCTGGTTGTCGCGCGAACTCTGCAGCTGGGCGATGTCCTTGATGCGCGAGGCGACCTGGCCCGGCGGCAGCGAACTCGGTCCGGACGAGACCCGGAACATGCGGCTGGTGGTGGCCGGATTGTATTCGGGATCGTCGTAGACCCCGCCATTCTTGGCGGCGAGCTCGCGCTTGGCCTTGAGCGTCAGGCCGTCGGCCAGCGCCGGCTGCAAGCCGAGCACGGCTGCCAGTATCAGGGCAAGTCCGCGCATCATGAAGCGCTGACCTGGATGGTCCCATCCGCCATCACCGTGCCGGACAGGATCTTGCCGCTGTCGATGTTGCGGACCTTGACGAGGTCGCCGGCAGCACCCGGCTGCAAAGTCACCGCGGTGGCCGAGATCGTCAGTCCGCCGGCGATGAAGAAGACCTGCACGGACGCGCCCTGTTCGACCAGCCACGCTTCACGGATGGCGGCGGAGGGGATGTAGCGGCCGGGCAGCAGCGTGCGCTTGGCGACCTTGCCGTCGAGTTCCTCGGCCCGCGTGGCGACCGCGTCCGGCTTGTGTTTGCCGGCAATGAGGGTCACCTGTTTCAGGGCGGCGAGCTCGATGGTCTCGCCGGGATAGATGACCCGGTTGGGGATCAAGATAACCTCGCCTACAGGTTGATTGCTGGCGATCTGAGTGGCCGATTGGTCTGTCGACTGGTTTGCCGATTCCTGGGCGAAAGCCGGCATGCCGCCGGCCACCAGCGCAAGGACGAGCGCGGTGCGGCGGAGCGCGGAACAGGGGATCGGCATGGCCATCATCCCTACCTGATGTTCTTGGAAACGACGGAGGCCATGTCGTCGGCGGCCTGGATGACCTTGGAATTCATCTCATAGGCGCGCTGCGCCGAGATCAGTTCGGTGATTTCCTTGACCGGGTCGACGTTGGAGGCCTCGAGATAGCCCTGCTCGATGGTGGCAAAGCCGGGATCGCCGGGCACGCCGACATTCGCCGGGCCGGAAGCCGTGGTTTCCTGGAACAGGTTGTCGCCGAGCGGCGCCAGGCCCGCCTCGTTGGCGAAATTGGCGATCTGGAGCTGGCCGAGGGTCTGCAGGTCGGTCTGGCCGTCGATACGGGCGAAGACCTGTCCGGTCTTGTTGACGATGACCTCGACGGCGTCGGTGGGAACGGTGATGGCGGGAATGACGGTGGCGCCGTCGACCGTAACCAACTGGCCGGTGGCGTTGGTGTTGAAGGCGCCGGCGCGGCTGTACAGCGTGCCGCCGTCGGCGCCCTCGATCTGGAACCAGCCCCTGCCGGTCAGCGCCATATCGAAACTGTTGCCGGTGCTGGTCAGTTCGCCCTGGGTGTGGACGTTGCGCACGGCCGTCGTCTTGACGCCGAGGCCGATCGAGACGCCCTCCGGCACCAGCGAGGCGTTGGAGCGGTTGGGCACGCCCTGCGTGCGGTCGACCTGATAGAGCAGGTCGGAGAATTCGGCGCGGGCGCGCTTGTAGCCGGTGGTGTTGATGTTGGCGATGTTGTTGGCGATGACTTCCAGATTTGTCTGCTGGGCATTCATGCCGGTGGCGGCGATGGCGAGTGCTTTCATGGCGGAATTCCTCAGATGCCCATTCGACTGACTTCGAGATAGGCGGAAACCACCTTGTCGCGGATGGCGACGGCGGTCTGAAGCGCCTGCTGCGCGCTCATCACGGCGTCGACCACCTGGCGGGTGTCGGCGTCGCCCTTGAGCGCCTGCATCGACACCTGCTCGGCATTCTGCATGGTGTTGACGGTCTTGGAGGCCGCCTGGCTCAGCGCCTCGGCGAAGGAGCTGCCGATGTTGCCGCCGGCCGAGGGTGTCGCGCCGCCCTGGAGCAGGCTCGTTACCGCGTCGTCGCCGCCAATCGATGACTTGAACTGAAGGGCTCCGATGCCGCTGATCATTACTGGTTCCTCATCAGGTCGATGGTCATGGAAATCAGGTCGCGTGCCTGCTTGACGACCTGAAGATTGGCTTCGTAGGAGCGGTTGGCCTCGGTCATGTCGGCCATTTCGATCAGCACGTTGACGTTGGGCATCTTGACGTAGCCCTTATCGTCGGCGGCCTCGTTGCCGGGCTGGAACTCGACCGGAAAGTCGCTCGGATCACGATCGATGGAATTCACCGCGACCGTCGAGCTGCCGGAGGTCCGGTCGAGCTCGGAGACGAAGCTGATGGTCTTGCGGCGATAGGGATCGGAGCCGGGTGTGGTGCCGGTCGACTGAGCGTTGGCCAGGTTTTCCGAAACCACGCGCAGGCGCTCCGATTGGGCGCCGAGGCCGGATGCTGCGACTTTGAGGGCTGCTGTGAGCGCGTCCATGGTCAGGTTTTCACCGCCATCATCATCATCGAATGGAACGCCTTGACGATCGCCGTGTTGAGCTCGAAGGAGCGGCGCACCTCGCCGGCTTTCATCAGCTGGTCTTCCAGCACCACCGAGTTCTTGGACGGCATGACAACGCCGTCGCCTTCCTGCGGCCTGATGGTGAAGCCGGCATTGGTCGCGGCGTTGCCGAGATGGCCGGCCTGCGTGGCCTGCAGCGATACCGCGGTGCGGTCGAGCACCTTTTCGAACGGCTCGACATCGTTGGCCGTGTAGCCCGGCGTGTTCGCGTTGGCGATGTTGCCGGCGATGGCGGACTGGCGCACGGCCAGCCATTGCGCTTGCTTCGCGGCGAGGTCGAAAAGGGAAACGGGCTCCATGGGAATCTCCGGGCGGGTTCCCGAAGACTAGGCCGCCAGTCTTGCGCGGACCTTGCGGATGGCCGGACGCCCGAGACGGGGCGTTTTACCTGGAGAGTTCGATCACCTGGTCGGTGCTGGTGACCATGACCCATTTGCCGTTGCGCTGCTCGATGGAGGACACCAGGCTCGAGTCGGGCAGTATCGAGCCACGCTGGACGATCCACAGTCCGGCGTCGTCCTCGATCATGGCGCGGCCATTGGCGACATGAACCATGCGGAATTTCGCGGCGTCCGCCGGAAACGGTTGCTCATTGGGCGCCGGCGCGGGATTGGCATCATCCTGCACGGTTCCCGTGGCAAGCAGATCGAGATTGGCCGCCGGAACGTCTTTTGCCGTCAACGGCGCGCTGCGTTGGGCGACCACACCACCACCCGCCCGTCCCGAGTTGCTGCCGGTGCCGCCGAACTTGATCGCCTGGACGCCGAATTGTTCCTGGTTGAAGAAGATGTACCAGGGAAACAGGGCGCAGATCAGCCCGAGCGTGAGGCCGAGCGCGGCAACGACGAAATCGCTGCGTCGGTCGGACTTTTTTTTCAACCTGGGAAACTGCGCCTTTGGCGGCTGCGGCCATTCGGTGACCGGGAACAGGCCGTCGATCAGCGAGTCGCGGCTGGCCTGCGTCCTCTCGGCAGCCGCTGCCTGGGGAACCCTGGGCAAAGCGGGCTCGGCAGCTCTCGACAGAACAGGCTCGGCTTTGGCAACCCTGGGCAGGATTGGCTTGGCAGCCCTGGGCAGGATTGGCTTGGCAGCCCTGGCTAGAACAGCCTCGGCTTTCGCAGCTATGGCGCGGGCAGCCGTTGCCCTGGCGACTCTGGCTTCGGCAGCTCTTGCTTCCTCCGCAGCGTTGGCCTCGGCGATCATCTCGCGCAAGATACGCTCGGTGTACTGGCGTTCAGTCTCCTGCATCGGCATTCAGCTTACCCTTGAGGTGGCGGGCGAGATCGGAGAACGGTTCGGCTGACGGGCGGTCCTTGGGCGATTGCGTCAGCGCCTCATAGATCAGCGGCACCTGACGCACGGCGATATCGAGTTCGGCGTCGACCCCGCCCTGATAGGCACCCAGCAGACGGATATCGCGTGTGTCCTCGAAGCGGGCGATCATCGACTTCAGCCTTGTCACCAGCGCACGCTGTTCGGCGCTCCAGGCCTTGCCGGCCAGCCGCGATATGGACGACAGCGGGTTGACCGGCGGATAGCGGCCCTGTTCGGCGATCGCGCGGTCGAGCACGACATGTCCATCGAGAATGCCGCGCACGGAATCGGCGACCGGGTCGTTGTGGTCGTCGCCGTCGACCAGCACGGAAATGACGGCGGTGATCGACCCCCGACCTTCAACCCCGGGGCCCTCCGCGCCGGGCCCGGCGCGCTCGAGCAGCTTGGGCAGTTCGGTGAACACCGAGGCCGGATAGCCGCGGGCGACCGGCGGCTCGCCAGTTCCCGTCGCCACCTCGCGCAAGGCATGGGCGAAGCGGGTGATCGAATCCAGCACCAAAAGCACGCGGTGGCCCTGGTCGCGAAAATGCTCGGCGACGCGCATGGCAGTGTCCGGCGCACGCCGGCGCATCATGGCGCTCTCGTCGCTGGTGGCGACGACTGCAACGGTCTTGGCCATGCTGTCGCCGATGGTGTCCTCGAGGAATTCGCGGACTTCGCGGCCGCGTTCGCCGATCAGCGCCACGACGACGGTGTCGAATGCATCGGCGCCGGCGAGCATGGCGAGCAGCGTCGACTTGCCGACGCCGGAGCCGGCAAAGATGCCGAGACGCTGGCCGAGGCAAAGCGGCGTGAAGATGTCGATGACCTTGACGCCGGTCATGAAGGCGGTGCCGACGCGCTGCCGTGCCATGGCGCCGGGCGTCGTCTGGGCCCCCCTCGAGGTATCGTCACCCCTGACCAGTGGCGAGCCGCCGTCGATCGCCCTGGTGAGCGCGTCGATGGTGCGACCTCGCCACGAGGCATGCGGCGCCACCGCGAGCGGACCGCGGCGGAACACGGCGTCACCGATGCCGGCATCGGCGCTGCGTTCGAAGGGTGCTACGACAATCTCGTCGCGGCCGATCTTGACGATCTCGCCGCGACGCGTGCCGGCATGGCCGCGCTGCTCGACGATGTCGCCCAGCCTGGCGAAGTCGGAAAGGCCGTGCACCTTGTAGTGCGTGGACGTGACCTCGGTGACGCGGCCGCCGCGCTTGAGCAGCGCCTCGGTGTCGGCGAAACGCCGCCATACCCGTTCCAGCGCGGCAAGCCGGTCTTCCGGCGCCGGCTGGAGCTGTCTTTCGGGTGCGCGCAGGGATGGCTGGTCGAGCGACATGGACTATTTCGAGCCGAGCGTCTTGATCGCCTCGTCGGTGGAGGAGTCCGTCTGCCGCATCAGCGCGGCGGTGTTCTCGAACGCGCGCTGCAACATGATCAGCCGGGTGATCTCCAGCACCGGATTGACATTGGATTCCTCGAGAAAACCCTGGGCGATCCCGGTATCGGAGCGATCCGTGACCGGCTCTGGCGTACGCGCCGGAACGATGCCTGAATTGCCGTAGCGGACGAAATTCTCACCTGGGTCGAAAGTGTAGACGCCGATGGAACCGACAAGCTGATCGTTCTGGCGCAGCGAGCCGTCGGCACCGGCCTTGGGCGGACCGTTGCGGGGGTCGAGCTGGATCGGCGCACCACCGGCATCGAGCACCGGGTGGCCCTCGATCGACATAAGCTCGCCATTCTCGTTCATCGAAAAGCGCCCGTCGCGGGTCATGACGGTGCCGACCGGCGTATCGATGGCGAACCAGGCATCGCCCTGGATGGCGAAGTCGAACGGATTCCCGGTCTCGGTCAACGCGCCGTTTGCGCCGGAAAGATAGGTCTTGCCCGAGGATGCGAAGGACACCGATTTCGATCCGGTGCCTGACACGACGTCCTCGAATTTCACGCCGGTGGCGCGAAAGCCGATCGTCGAGGCGTTGGCGACATTGTCGGCGATCGTGTCGAGGCGGCGCTCGAGCGCGATCTGCGAGGAAAGGGCGACGTAGAGGCTGTCCCGCATGATGCTCTCAGGACCTCAGTTTCTGCATGGCCATCATCAGGTCGGTGGAAATGCCGACCGTGATCGGCTGGGCAAACAGCACGCTGACCGAGGTGACGGCCGATGAGGTCGGATTGTTGATCTCGTACATGCTGGTGAAGCGTGTCAGGAACTTGCCGAGCTTCTCGGGGTCGGAGAAATCCGAGATGTCGAGTTTCTGCTCGAACAGCTGCGCCTGCTTGTCGATATTCGCGGAGGCGAAGGAATCGGGGAGGCCGAGCGCGGTGCGCACCACGCTGGCAAGGGCGGTGTCGGCCAGCACGTCGTACCAGCTGGTGATGGTTGGCGCCTTGCGGTCGAAGTAAAGCGCCAGCCGCACACCCTGGTTGGTCTGGCCGGCACTCTCTTCGAGGGTCTGGCGCATGTACTTGTCGACCGTCGGTTGCTGCGCCGGATTGATGGTGGTGGCGTTTTCGCCATAGGCTTCGAAGTTGAAGGTGGAGGCGAGTGCGGCGTAGGTCTTGTCCGTCATCTTGTTGGCGACGCTGTCGGGGTCGCGGACCCCGCCCTGCAGAACCTGCTTGATGAGATCCTTGTCCTCGGTCGCCGAATCGAGACCGAATGAGGCGAGGGCGTATGTGTAGAGCCGGTTGTTCGACATCAGATCGTCGATCGACTTCACCTTCGTGATGTTGGCGAGATAGTATGTCGTCTCGCCCTTCACGTAGTCGGAGTCCGGATCGAGGCCAGCGATCTCCGCCTGCGTGGCGTAGTTCTTGGTCACCATCTGCTGCGCCTTGTTGTAGATGGTCGCATCGGCGCCGTTGGCGGCGAAGTTGAAGGCGCTGACAAAATCGGCGTAGCGCTTGTCGGTCAGCTTGTTGGCGAAACTGTCGGGGTCGGAGACACCTTCCTTCAATGCCTTGACCATGAAGGCCTTGGCGTAGTCCATGTCCTCGAGCCCGTAGGCCTTCATGGCATATTTGAACAGCCGGTCATTGTTGACGAAATCGTCGATCGATTTCACCTTGGTGATGTTGGCGAGATAATATTTGGTATCGCGGTCAACCACGGGCTGCTGCTCGATCCTGTCGAGCGACTGCGAGATGTCCTTGGTGATGAGCTGGTAGCTGGTAAAGGTATTAAGCAAAAACGTGCCTCCGGCCGAAGCTATGTCAGCACAATAGCCCCACTTCCTTGCGCGAAACTGAATCGGATCCGCGGGCTTCGATTCAAGCCTCACACAAGGCACGGGGGCTATCCCTTGCTCCTGTTGTGAAATGCGGAAGGACCTCTCGTGGGCATTCTGATTGGACTGGTGGTAACGCTCGGCTGCGTCCTCGGCGGCTTTATGGCCATGGGCGGTCATCTTCACGTGCTGATACAGCCATGGGAAGCAGTGATCATCTGTGGCGCAGCTTTTGGCACCTTCCTCGTCGCCAATCCAATGAAGACAGTCAAGGACACCGGCAAAGGCATTCTCGAAGCCTTCAAGCAGGCGGTGCCGAAGGAACAGGACTATCTCGAAACGCTCGGCGTGCTGCACTCACTGATGCGAGAGTTGCGGTCAAAATCCCGGAGCGAGGTCGAGGCGCATATCGACAATCCCGAGGAATCGGCGATCTTCCAGGCCTTTCCGACCGTGCTGCATAACCATGACCTGACGCATTTCATCTGCGACTACTGCCGCATCATCATCATCGGCAATGCCCGCTCGCACGAGATCGAGGCGCTGATGGACGAGGAAATCCAGACCATCAAGTCGGACAAGATGAAGGCCTATCACGCAATGGTGGCGGTCGGTGACGGCCTGCCAGCGCTCGGCATCGTCGCCGCCGTGCTTGGCGTGGTCAAGGCGATGGGCGCGCTCGACCAGTCGCCGGAAATCCTCGGCGGCCTGATTGGTGCAGCACTTGTCGGAACGTTCCTCGGCATCTTCCTGTCCTATTCTGTGGTCGGACCGGTCGCCACCAAGATCAAGACGGTGCGCGAGAAGAAGAACCGCCTCTACATCATTGTCAAGCAGACGCTGCTGGCCTACATGAACGGCGCACTGCCGCAGGTGGCGATCGAGTTCGGCCGCAAGACCATCTCGTCCTATGAACGGCCGACGATCGACGCCGTCGAGCAGAGCACGATGAACACCGGCACCGTCGATAGGAAGGCCGCCTGAACGATGCGCGACAGATCGGTCCCTGCACTGTCATGACCAGTCCGGGCAGCCCAGCGGAAGCGCGCTCGCTGATCATCGAGCGTCTCGTCGGCGACAGCGGCGAGGCCGCCCAGGTCATCGGCACCGGCCGGGCCATGGCCGAGCGAGCCGCACCGCTGCTGCAGAAGAGCCTCACCAGTGAACTTGGCGTTCCGGTCACCGTCGATCTCAGGGCGGTCGAGGTCAGCCGCGTCGCGGAGGCGCGCTCGCGTGCCGGCGATACGTTTGCCATGACCATCGTCGCATCATCCACGTCCTCCGATGCGATGACCCTGGTGATCGATGCGCCGGCGATCGCGATCATGATCTGCACGCTGTTCGGCGGCGACCCGGATATGCCTGCATCTCCGATAGAGCGCGATCTGTCGCAGATCGAAGTCGATGTCTCGACCATGGTGTTCCAGCAGGTCGCGCAGGCCCTCAACGGATCGGGACGGCGCTCGCTCGACCTGCGCCTGCCGGCGCCGCGGGCGATGTCGGGCACCGAGGCGAAACGGCACGTGCTGCGCGATGGTGCGGCAGTCCGCATCGTCCTTGGCATCTCGACGCCGGCCGACAGCGGCACCGTCACGGTGACGATGCCGCAGCGTGTCGTGCTGGCCAGCCGCGACGGTGCCGCCGCTGTCAGCGACGACGATCACAGCTCCAGCTGGCGCGCGCGCTTTTCGGAAGAGGTGATGCGCTCCGCCGTGGCGCTCGAGGCCACCATGCCGCTGGCGCGGCTGACGCTCGGCGACCTCGCCGGTTTCGAAATCGGCCAGATCATCGAATTCGAGGAAACGGCGCAGTCGCAGGCGCGTCTCAGCGCGCGCGGCCAAACGCTGTTCGTGTGCGAGTTCGGTAAACTGGGGCAGAATTACACCGTCCGGATCAGGCATCCCTACGATGCCGGGCAGGATTTTATCGACGGGCTGATGCCGGCTTCCGCCGGACGCGCCTGAGCATTTGGAGACGACGCATGGCCAACACCAAGGCGGAAGCCGACCTCGACCAGCCGGACGAGCAGCTCGACCGTGCCATCGAAGAATTGCGCGGGGTCCTGCATGAAGAGGAAAGGCGCCCCGATGCGGCGTTGAGGGCCGCTTCCGGTGCCAATTCGAGCGTCATCATGAACATCCCGGTGGATGTCCAGATCATCCTCGGCAGCACCGAGATGCCGGTCTCCGACCTGATGGCGCTGCAGAAGGGGTCGACGGTGGCGCTCAACCGCCGCATCGGCGAACCTGTCGACGTCGTGGTCAACGGCCGCAAGATCGCGCGCGGCGAGATCACCGTGCTGGAAAGCGATCCGTCGCGCTTCGGCATCAGGCTGACCGAAATCATCGCCGGCACGAAGGGCGCCTAGACATGGATTGCGGGGCTTGCCGGTGGCAGCGGAGGCGAGAGGCATGACGACGCCAGTGACCCTGACCCGCGCGCAGAAGGCGGCCGCCATATTGGTGGCGATGGGCAAGCCATCGGCCAGCCGTCTTTTGAAATTCTTCAAGCAGGAAGAATTGAAGGCGCTGATCGAGGGCGCCCGGCTGCTGCGGACCATTCCGCAAAGTGATCTCGAGCGCATCGTCGCCGAGTTCGAGGCCGAGTTCACCGAAGGGGCGGGATTGCTCGATTCCGCCGACAGGATGGACACCATCCTCAATGAATCGCTCTCGCCCGAAGAGATGAGCGCGATCATGGGCGACAAGAAATTCGAGGCCGCGCCGGAAGGCCCGCCGCCGATCTGGCCCGAGCTCGAAAAGCTCGAACCGGCGCGGCTTGGCGCGTTCCTCGCCGGCGAACATCCGCAGACCGCGGCCATGGTGTTGTCGAAGCTGGCGCCGCAAACGGCAGCGGGCGTGCTCCTGACGCTGACCAAGGCAACGCGCGGCGAGATCATCAAGCGCATGGTGACGATCGCCAACGTTCCCGACGCCGCCAGCAGGATCGTCGAAAACCGACTGCGCAGCAGCGTGCTGACGGAAACCTCGACCAAGGACACGTCGGCCGGCCAGGCGCGTGTCGCCAGCGTGCTCAATGAACTGGACAAGCCGCTGCTCGAGGAGGTCATGCAGGATCTGGAGGCCGCCGGCACGCCCGATCTCGACGGCGTCCGGGCCCGCCTGTTCGCCTTCGACGACCTTCCGCTGCTGACCCAGAAAGCGCGGGTGCTGCTGTTCGACGGGCTGTCGACCGAACTGGTCACGCTGGCCTTGCGCGGCGCGCAGGCGGGACTTGCCGAATCCGTGCTGTCGGCGATCGGCGCGCGGTCGCGGCGGATGATCGAAGCCGAGCTCGGACAAGGGTCGGAGGGCGTTGCCCTTGCCGACATCACCGCGGCGCGCAAGACGATCGTGACGACGACGATCCGGTTGTCGCGCGAAGGCGCCTTCGAGCTCCCCTCGACCCGGAACGCCGCCTAAGACCGCGACATGGCTGACGCGGTCGACAAGGATTCGAAAACCGAAGAGGCGACGGAAAAGAAGATCCGCGACACCATCGAACAGGGCAAGCTGCCCCATTCGCGGGAAACGGCGCTGCTGGCATCCTTCGTCGCCATACTGGTGTTCACCGTCTTCTACGCCAAGGACGCGGTCATCGATCTCGGCATGTTCCTGTCGATGTTCCTGGAGAAGCCGGAAGCCTGGCCGATGGACACCGAAACCGATGTCATCGCGCTCTACAAGATCGTCCTCCTCGAGGTGGGCCGCGCCGTGGTCAGCCTGCTGGTGCTGTTGACCGTTGCCGGTGTTGGCGCCTCGGTGTTCCAGAACATGCCGCAATTCGTCGGCGAGCGGGTACGGCCGCAACTCTCGCGCATCTCGATTGCCAAGGGCTGGAGCAGGCTGTTCGGCATTCAGGGTTGGGTCGAGTTCCTCAAGGCACTCGGCAAGGTCGGTTTTGCCATCGTCGTGCTGAGCTTCACGCTGTCGGAAGACCACCGCAAGCTGCTCGCCGGCATGATCACCAATCCGGTTGCCTTCGGCCTCGTGATCCGTGGCATTGCCGTCGACATCCTGGTGGCGATCGTCTTCGTCATGGGACTGATCGCGGCGGTCGACCTCGTCTGGTCGCGCTTCCACTGGAAGCAGGACCTGCGCATGAGCAAGCAGGAGGTCAAGGACGAGTTCAAGCAGTCCGAGGGCGATCCGATCGTCAAGTCGCGGCTGCGCTCGCTGGCGCGCGACCGGGCACGCAAACGGATGATGACGGCGGTGCCGCGCGCGACACTGATCATCGCCAACCCGACGCACTTCTCGATCGCGCTGAAATATGTGCGCGACGAGGATTCGGCACCGATCGTGCTGGCCAAGGGGCAGGACCTGGTGGCGCTGAAGATCCGCGAGATCGCGCGGGAACACAACATCCCGATCTTCGAGGACGTGGCGCTCGCCCGCTCCATGTACAAGCAAGTTTCGGTCGATAGTGTGATCCCATCGCAATTCTATCAGGCCGTCGCCGAACTGGTGCGGATCGTCTACTCGAAAAAGGCTGAGCGCAGACAGATTTCATGAACCGGCAACCGCACGCAAAATCCCGCGAGATCATCGTCGCCAGCGCCATCGAGCAAGTGGTGGCGGAACTCAGGCTGATCGATGTCGCCGACTACATCGCCTTCATCCGGCTGGAGCATTTCGCGTGCCTGTCGGATCTGGTCGACTCGGCTGTGGAGCTGTTCTTCATGCCGGGCACGCTGCGGCTCGGCCATGGCGCCGAGGCGCATGTCGACTGGAGCGGCAGCCCGCGCATCGTGCTCGATCTGGAGCTGAGGCCGCCGGGTGTCACCGTCTATTTCCAGCTGACGCTGAGCGAACTTGGCGCCTCGGTGATGGTCAACTACGTGTCGTTCGAGAAGCCGGGCGAGGATCCCGAGCACAACACGGCCCTGCTCGAGGCGGTGATCGAACAGGCGCGTATCCGCAAGGTCGAGCCGCTGGCCTTTCGCTGACCATCAGTCGCTTCCGAGCCGCTACACGCCGTTGTTTTCATGCATGTCGTTTTCCCAGAACCGGGTCCACTTTTTGGCGACATGCATTGGAATTGCCCTATTCGATCAGGCCCAGCCGCAACGCCTTGGCAACGGCCTGGTTGCGGTTGACGGCGTTGAGCTTCTGGGTCGACTGAGTCAGGTACTGGTTGGCGGTGTGCACCGAAAGCTTCAGAAGCCGTGCGATCTCCTCGCTTGTGTTGCCATTGGCGGTCAGCTTCAGGCATTCGAGCTCACGCTTGGAGATCGCGCGCATGCGGCCGGCTTCGATCGGGCGGATGCGGGCGACGGCGGCGAACAATGAAAAGCAGCGGGCGTGGATTTCGTAGAGGGCGTCCTGCGGCAGGGCGATCTCGGACCCCAGGAATACGACGAGGCCGCATTGCCCGCGATCGGCATGGACAGGGAAGGCGATGCCGCTGGTGCCGGGCGCCAGCGGCGCCATCTGTTCGGTCCAGGCGAGATTGCCGAACGCCTCCGCGATGGCGGCGACCCCGTCGTCCGTCCACCAGCGCGGCTCCGTCGAGTTCCGGGTGTGGCGCACGATCTCCTCGCCATTGGCGCCTGAAATGAACTTCGTTGCCACCGCAATGCCGGGATAGTCGGAATCAAGACAAGGGACGAGCCGTGCCCGTTCGGGCGAGGGGCTGACGAAGAACAGGCCGAAGGCCGAGGCGTTGATGTCGACAGCGATCCAGCGGCAGCGGCGCACGGCGTCGGGAATGGTGACGGCGTGATGGGTTTCGGAGCCGAGCGAGAAGGCGCCGAACGGATTGCGCTGCTCGTTGAAAAGGGCTTCGGCAGCCTCCTTGATATCGGCGTGTTTCAAATGATGCCGCTCCTGATCGCCGTGGCGATGGCCATCGCGCGGTTGCTGGCCGCGAATTTCTGGATGGCGTGGGTGATGTAGCTGTTGACGGTGTTGGAGGAGACGCCAAGGATGACGGCAACCTCGTCGGTGGTCTTGCCTTCGGAGACCCAGAACAGGCATTCGCGCTCACGATCCGACAGCGGGTCCTGCATGGCGGCGGCGGCAATCAATTGCGGGATGTGCGAGAGCGCGTAGCAGCACTTCAACTGCGCCCGCATCAGCGCCGGCTGGTCGATCTTGCCGGCGGTTGCGGCCGAAAACAGCGCGAACAGGCGCTGGCGGCCGACATTCAGCCGGAGCGAATAGATCTCGGCATGGCCGAGCACGTCGAGAAGCCGCGCCTCCTCGCCGGTGACCAATCCGTCTGCCTCGGGTGCCTGGGAGGCTACAAGCGGTCTCGGGCGGATGCCGGGCGCGACGGTGAGCGCACCTTGCGCAAGCCCGGCGATCAGCCGCTTGCCGGTCAGCTCGATGGCGTCGAAAATCCAGTTTGACGAAACGATGCGCGCATCGTTGCGGTCCTGGTCGTGGACAATTGCAACCAGCATGTAGCTGTCGGCGCCGATCTCGGCGGTCAGTTGCATGAAAAAGCTGGTGAGATCACCGCGCGACGTCAGGCGCGAGCCCAATGTGTCGGATTGAAGAAGCGCGGCGGGACTGCTCATTCTTGTTGCTTTTGGCCGGAATCGTTTCTGCCGTCCGGATGCTGGGTGCCAGCCGCCGAACCCGAATACGCATTACTTTGACGAAGACACACTCATGGCGCAGAGCTGCGCCAACCAGATCCGAATCCATTCAGGGAACGCGAAGCCGTCCGCGTCTGGTGCCGGAAAATCTCCGGAACGTGAGACTTTGGGTGGTCGCCGCGCCCCCCAAGGACCGGCTGATTCGGGTCTAATCTACCCGCAGATGAATCCGACATCAAACGCGATTTGACAAAAACGAATCTGGTGGACTCGTGTGCGACTCAGAGGCGGGCTCGCAAGCCTTTTCGCGACTCTGGGGGTCACTGATACGCCGACACGAAAAAGCCGGACGATATTGCGAAGCTGCGGTATCGAGGGCCGATCGATTCCGATAGGTTTCGCCGACCGGCAGGGATGGGCGTCCCGTCGGTCGGACTGGGCGAGACGGCCAGCGCTTGTTCGCGGCCATCGGCATGGGGATGATCATGAAGCGGGAGACCTCGGCCGGCCTGTTTGGTTCGCTGATAGGCGCCGTCGGCTCCGGTTCGACGCTGGCGGACCAGCAGAGCCGGATGACAGTGCGCACCCAGCTGACGCTCGACGCGGTGCAGAAACAGGCGCTGGCACTGTCGTCGCTCGATCCGTCACTGATCGTGGTGGCAGGCGATCCGGACGTGGTGATGCCGCAACTTGCCGCGATCGGCCTCAGGGATGTCGAGATCGTCAAGCGCGGCGATGAAGGCGAGCAGACGGCGATGCGGGCGCTTGATCTTCTCGGTGGCAAGCAGCAGGCGCCGCTGTCCGCCTCGCCATGGCGGGTCGGCGACGGCGGCACGACGCGCGCGGTGCATTCCTGCACTGTAGCAAAGGATTGCGGCGCGCAGATCCACGCCGATTGATCGGTTACATGCGCGGCCGCCGGCCGCGCGCAAATCTTGGCACTGTTGGTTTCGGGGGAAACGATGAGCGATTCATTTCGGGAAGTAACATCCGTCTCGTGGTTCGGGCGGATCAAGCGCGCGGTCGGTGGGGTCATCTTCGGCCTGCTCTTGATCGTGCTGATGGTGATCGGGCTGTTCTGGAACGAGGGCCGCGCGGTGCAGACGGCACGCTCGCTGGCCGAAGGGGCCGGCGCCGTGGTTTCGGCCAGCGCCGACAACGTCGATGCCGCCAATGACGGCAAACTGGTGCATGTCAGTGGGCCGGTGACGACGGATAGTGGCCTGTCAGATCCGGACTTCGGCATTGCGGCGCAAGGGCTGCGTCTGTCGCGCGATGTCGAGATGTACCAGTGGAAGGAAGAGTCCAAATCCGAGACCACCAAGAAGCTTGGCGGCGGCGAAGAGACGGTGACCACCTACAGCTATTCGAAGGTTTGGGACGACAGCCAGATCGACTCGTCGGATTTCAAGAAGCCGGATGGCCACCAGAATCCGTCGATGGCGATCCACAGCCGGACCTTCCAGATCCCGGAAGGCAAGCTTGGCGCATTCACGCTCGACACGCCGGTGCTTGATCGCATCGAGGGCGACAAGGACTATTCGCTGTCGGCCAACCAGTCGGCTGCGATCAAGGCCGCGTACACGGGCGCCCGGCCGCTCAACATCGTCGACGGCAAGATCTATCTCGGCGTCGACACGACAACGCCGGCGCTGGGCGACTACCGCATCGGCTACGAGTTGGCGCCGCTCGGCGTGGTCAGCATCGTGGGGCGCCAGGCCGGCAGCCGGTTCGAGCCTTACCAGACGGTGGCCGGCGACCAATTGCTGATGGTCGACACCGGCACTGTCCCGGCCGACAAGATGTTTGCCGAAGCGGTCAGCGCAAACACGCTGACTACCTGGCTGCTGCGTGCCGCTGGCCTGCTGTTGCTGACGATCGGCTTTGCGCTGTTCCTCAGCCCGATCGGCGTCATCCTCGACGTCATACCGTTCCTCGGCAGCATGGCCCGGATGGGAACCGGCATCATCGCCTTCTTCCTGGCGATCCTGGTCGGCACGACGACGATCGCCATCGCCTGGTTCTGGTATCGGCCGCTGCTTGCGGCGGGTATCCTGGTCGCCGGCATCATCGCGGCGGCGGTGGTCTACTATCTCGGGCGCTCGCGCAAGGCAGCCGCACCAGCGGTCGTGCCGAGCACCGGCACCTGATCGCGAGAGCCGGGCGGCGTTGCTGCCCGGTCCTGGTTTTTGCATATGCCTGTCGTTGCCCCAAACCGCTGCACACTTTGGGCGACAGGCATCTACCTGTCTTCAAATCCGGTCAGCACGCCAACGGCGTTGACGCCGATCTCCTCGACGGCATAACCGCCTTCCATGACGAACAGCGTCGGCAGGCCGAGCCTGGCGATGCGGCGGCCGATCTTGGGATAGTCTGATATCTTCAGCTTGAACTGGCTGATCGGGTCCTTCTCGAAGGTGTCGACGCCGAGCGAGACGACGACGACATCCGGCGCGTAAGCAGTAAGCTTGGCGCAGGCATCCTCGAGCGAGGCGTTCCAGGCGTCCCAGCCGGTGCCGAAGGGCATCGGATAGTTGATGTTGAAGCCCTCGCCGGCGCCGGCGCCGCGTTCATCGGCATGGCCGAGGAAGAACGGATACTCGACCATCGGATCGCCGTGCAGATTTAGGACCTGCACGTCGGCGCGGTCATAGAAGATTTCCTGCGTGCCGTTGCCATGGTGGTAGTCGACATCGAGGATGGAGACGCGGCTGGCGCCCTGGTCGCGGAACCATTGCGCGGCGACTGCGGCGTTGTTGATGAAGCAATAGCCGCCCATGAATCCGGCCCCTGCGTGATGGCCGGGCGGACGGCAAAGCGCGAAGGCGGATGCCTCGCCGCCCTTGATCAGGCCGGCGGCGGTCAGCGCCACGTCATAGGACGATTTGATCGCGGCCCATGTGCCTTCGACGAAGGTGGCGCCGGCATCGAAGGAATAGTAGCCGAGCAGGCCTTCGATACGCTTTGGCGGTACGTCGCCGCGCAGGCCGCGCGTCGGCCAGGTGAAGGGCATTGCCGAGCCCTTGAAACCGGCTTCTACCCATTGCGGCCAGACCGTCGGCAGGAAGTCGATGTAGTCGGCCTTGTGGATCCGCTTGGCGGCGGCAAGGTCGTGCTCAAGCGGCAGGACGATCGGACCCAGCTTTTCGCTTTCGACCCGCGCCCTGATGAATTCGGCCCGCGAAGGCTTTTCGAAACCCGGCACGATGGCAGCGGTGACAAGTTCCATCTGGCCGGTATGGCCAGCATGAAGCGGCGAATAGACAGTTTTCATAGAATTCCTCTCGAAGTGCGAAATCAGTCAAGATCGAGATAGGGGCTCACCAGAGCGAGCCACATGGTTTCCACATCGTCCTCGATGAGGTCGAACGTCTTGCGATCCTTCTTCAGCCCCACAAGCCGGCAGACGTGCCCGACCTCCATCATCACCACGCCGAGCCGGCTGGCGATCTTGTCTTCAAGAGCCGGGTTCACATGCCGCAGCCAAGCCGCGTAGAGGGCGATGATCTGGTCGTCATATTCGTTCTGGATCGGCCTGAGGTCGGCGTTGCCTGAAATAGCCTCGATCACCGGCATCAGGCTGGCGTTTTCGAGATAGAGCCTGGACGTGTCGATGAAGAGCTTGCGCACTTCCCGCCGAAACTCTTCGCGGTTGGTGGGCGGTGCGACCTTGATTCGTTTCGCGATCACCTCGGGAAAGGATGACAGCCAGCGCCGGGCGAGGTCCAGAAGAATTGCCTCCTTGTTGGGAAAATATTGGTAGACCGAACCGACCGACAGGCCCGCGCGCTGCGCAATGGCAAGCGTCGTCGGCGTCTTGGTTCCTTGCTCCCGCGTCAAGATCAGAGCCGCGTCGAGAATCCTGTCGACCACCTTGCTCGACCGTTGTTGCCGCGGCTGCTTGCGCGGCTCGAGCGCTATCCTGGTTATGCGGTCGAGACTGCGCTTCACTGCCTGATGTCCTCGTTCCCCGCCCGGTCCCAACGCACGCGGAGGGTGCTGTCCGCAATACAAATTCCGCATGTTGACAAACGCGAATAATTAGTCGCATTCTTTATCCACGCTGTCTTCAGGGATAACAAGGGGAATTTCGAAGACAGCGTGCCGGCATCATTTTTTTCCCATAGCGCCGCTCCAGTGGAGTGGCCGGTCGTGGGCACGGGTTGTCGGTATCAGTCAGTCGTCAAAAGCGCGGAGTCGCGATGTCTGTCACGGGTGCGGGTCATAGTACTGATCTGATCGTCATCAACGGTCGTGTGCTGACCATGGACGTTGACAATCCCGCTACCGAGGCTGTTGCCGTCAAGGACGGCGCCATCATCGCCATTGGCAGCCGCGCCTCCATCGAAGAGCTCAAGGGACCGGCCACCAAGGTCATCGACGCCAAGGGCGGTTCAGTGATCCCGGGCTTTATCGAAGCCCATATGCATCTTTTCGGCGGCGCCGCGGAACTCGACAATCTGTATCTGGCAGGCGTGCATGGCTTCGATGCCCTGCGCGATTCGATCCAGGCCTTTGCAGCGAAACGGCCGAACGTAAAGCTGCTGGTTGGCGCCGGCGTCGACTATGCGATACTGCCCGAGCCGGTCACGCGCCATCATCTCGACAGGATCATTCCCGACCGTCCCTTCGCCATGTCGGCTTCCGACCATCACACCATGTGGGCCAACACCAAGGCACTGGAGGAGGCTGGCCTGCTTCACGGCAAGCGAGTGGGGCCGGGCAACGAAATCGTCATGGGCGCGGATGGACTGGCGTCCGGCGAATTGCGTGAGGGTGAAGCGTTCGGTCCGATCCTGGAGTTCTACGGTCAGAACCGAACGCGGCTCGGGCTGACGGGCGAGGAGCCGCACCCTTATCCATCCGCCGAAGAACTCGCGGCTGACCGTGACCTGATGCATCGCGGGCTGGAATGGTGTGCCCGCCACGGCATCACCTCGATCCAGAACATGGATGGCAACCTCTACCAGCTCGAACTGCTTGCCGGCCTCGAACAGGAAGGGCGGCTGTTGTGCCGCACGCAAATTCCTTTCCACTTCAAGAACTTCATGGACCTCGACATGCTTGAAAAAGCATCGACGATGGCTTCGACCTACAAATCGGAGTGGCTGTCGTCGGGCATGGTCAAGGTATTCTACGACGGTGTGCTCGATTCATGGACGGCGGTGATGGTCGAACCCTATGCGGATCGTCCGGACTGGGTCGGCGAGCCGCTATTTTCGCCAGAACATTTCGCGCGAGTGGCGGTGGAGGCCGACCGACGCGGCCTGCAGATCGCGGTGCATTCGATTGGCGACGGCGCGGTGCGCGCCGTGCTGGACGGCTACGAGGCGGCGCGGAAGGCAAACGGCAAACGCGACAGCCGGCATCGGATCGAGCACATCGAAGTCACCACCGACGCCGATGTGCCGCGCTTCGCCGAGCTCGGTGTCATTGCGTCGATGCAGCCGCCGCATCCGCCAGGGGCGCTGAATTTTCCGCTCGAACCGACACTCTCGCGCATCGGCCGCAAGAAATGGCCGCTGAGCTACGCTTGGCGAACGCTGAAGACCGCTGGCGCGCGCGTCGTGTTCGCTTCGGACTGGCCGGTATCGCCGGTCGATCCAATCCTGGGCATTCAGGCGGCAATGCTGCGCAAACCGTGGGCAGAAGGCGATCCCGACCAGAGCTTTTCGCTGCAAGAGTCGCTTGCAGCCTACACGGTAGAGGGTGCCTATGCCGAATTCGCCGAGCACCGCAAAGGCCGTCTGAAGCCCGGCTATCTGGCGGATCTCGTGGTGCTCTCGGCCGATATCGAGAAGACCGCGCCGGAAGCGCTGGACACGGTGCGGCCGGTGACAACGATTTGCGGTGGCAAGGTGACTTATCAAGCCTGACGGTGGCATGGGAATTGCCTTTTGAATCAAGATTCAGTTACGCAGTTGCCAAGCCGGCTGCCATGTGATGACAATCAAACAGGAACGAAACCTGCCGCAAAGAGCAGGCTTTCTCAATGGGGTAATCGTGCCGGAACAACCGGGTAAGAATGCGATCGAAGTCCGTGGTGTGCGCAAGGTTTTCGGTACGGGGGAGGCGCAAGTCGCCGCGCTGGATACCGTTTCCGTCTCCATCCGCGAAAATGAGTTCTTCACGCTGCTCGGCCCGTCCGGCTGCGGCAAGACAACGCTTTTACGGCTAATAGCCGGCTTCGATTTTCCGAGCGCCGGCGAAATCCTGCTCTATGGCCAGGACATCGCGCCGCTGCCGCCGTTCAAGCGGCCGGTCAATACCGTCTTCCAGTCCTATGCGCTGTTCCCGCACATGACGGTCGCCGAGAATATCGGCTTTGGTCTGGAGATGCTGGGCAAGCCGAAGGCCGAGATCAAGGCCCGCGTGGCCCAGATGCTGAAGCTGGTGAAGATGGAGGCGCTGGCGGGCCGCCGCACCAGCCAGATTTCAGGCGGCCAGCAACAGCGCGTGGCGCTGGCACGGGCACTCGCACCACAGCCGAAAGTACTGTTGCTCGATGAGCCCTTGTCGGCGCTCGACTACAAGCTGCGCAAGGAAATGCAGATCGAATTGAAGCGGCTGCAGCACGAGACCGGCATCACTTTCATCTTCGTCACCCATGATCAGGAAGAAGCGCTGACCATGTCGGACCGCATCGCGGTGATGTCAGCCGGCAAGATCCTGCAGGTCGGCTCGCCGCGCGACATCTATGACCGTCCGGCGGAGCGCTTCGTCGCCGACTTCATCGGCGAAACAAATTTCCTGAAGGGCACCGTCGTGTCGAAGAAGTCCGGCGTCGCCACTGTAAGGATCGCTTCCGACGCAATGGTGGCGGCGGGGTTTCCCGACAGCTTCGATCCTTCCGGGGAAGTGACGGTCGTGGTGCGGCCCGAACATGCGGATCTGATTGCCGATGCGGCCAAGGGTACTGTCGCCGGGACCTTGGCGAATGTCGTCTACTTCGGCACCGACACCCACTACCACGTGAACCTCGACGGCGGTGACAATTTCATCGTGCGCCATCAGAACAGCCGCTCGAGTGCGGTGGCATTCGAGCCGGGCGCCAAAGTCGGCATCGTGTTCGAGGATGGCGGCGCGCGGATATTGAGGGACTGATGACAAACGCAGTTCCGCAAGCCGCACTGTTCGAAGCCAAAGCGGCACGGGCCGCGAGCCGCCGCAATCGCCTGCTGTCGACGCCGGCGCTGATCATCATCGGTGTGTTTGGCGTGCTGCCGCTGCTGATCATCTGCGTCTATTCGTTTCTCGAGGCCGCGCCCTATGGCGGCGTGAAGTGGAAGTTTTCGACGGATGCCTATCTGAACTTCCTGTTTCAACGAGATATTTTCGACGACACGCTGCAGTTCACGCCGGATTTCCTGATCATTTATCTGCGCTCGTTTCTCTTTGCCGTGGTGACGACGGTCATCTGCCTGCTGCTTGGTTTTCCGACCGCCTATTTCATGGCGACGCGGACCCCGGCGCAGCGTAACTGGTGGGTGCTGCTGATCACCATTCCGTTCTGGTCGAACCTGTTGGTGCGCACGCTGGCGATCATGTTCATCATTCGCGATGAAGGCCTCATCAACAATCTGCTGATGGGGCTTGGCGTGATCGAGAAGCCGATCACCATGCTCTACACAAATTTCGCCATTCAGCTCGGCCTGCTTTACTCGTTTTTGCCGTTTATGATCCTGCCGCTCTATGCCAGCCTGGAGAAGCTGGATTTCCGGCTGGTCGAGGCTGCCAACGACCTCTATGCAACACGCCGGCAAGTTCTTTGGCGGGTGATCATCCCGCTGTCGCTGCCCGGCATCATAGCGGGCTGCCTGCTCGTTTTCATTCCGGCGCTCGGGGCCTATGTGACGCCGCTGATCCTCGGCGGCGGCATCCACCTGATGATCGGCGATCTCATCGCCCAGCAATTCGGCTCCGGTCGCAACTGGCCGCTCGGCTGCGCCCAGGCGCTGATCCTGATGGCGGCGGTGCTGGTGGCTCTCTACTTCTACGTTCGCAACACGTCGGGGAAAATCCAGCATGGCTGACCCCCGCAACCTCGACATCAAGGACCAGCCGGGATTTCGCACGATCGCCATCATATGCGTTGGCGTGCTTTACGTACCGATCCTGATCCTAATGGTGTTTTCATTCAACACGGGGTCGCTCGTTACCCATTGGGAAGGTATCGGCCTGACCTGGTACGGCAGTGCGCTGCTCAACGAGGAATTCCACAGAGCCGCCGCGAACACGCTGATCATCTCGGTGAGCGCGACGATCATTTCGACGATATGCGCTACGCTGGCGGCGATCGGCATGACCCAGGTAAAGCCGTGGCGCGGGCTTTCGGCGGCTTTCATGGTGATCAATCTGCCGCTGATGGTCCCCGAGATCATCACGGCGGTGGCGACCTTGTCCTTCTTCGCCTTGATCGCCGGGGCTTTCGGACTGAATTTCGGCATCGGCAATCTGATCCTCGCTCATTCGGTGTTTTGCATTCCTTTTGCTTATATGCCGATCCGGGCGCGTCTCGAGGACATGGATCTGACGCTCGAATCTGCCGCGGCCGATCTCTATGCCACCCCCTGGCATGCGTTCCGGCGCATCACGCTGCCCTTGCTCATTCCCGGCATTCTGTCAGGTGCGGCACTCGCCTTCATCGTATCCTTTGACGATTTCACCATCACGCAGCTCGTCGCGGGGCCTGGGCAGACGACGCTGCCTCTCTATATCTGGAACCAGATCAGGCGGCCGATGACGCCGGAGATCAATGCCATCTCCACCATCCTGCTGCTGGTCTCGATCCTCTTCGTCTCGGTATCGTTCCTCATCGCGCGCCGACGCGCCAATTGAATTAATGGGAAGGCAAAGGAGAACAAGAATGTCTCGGAAACTGATGGCTGCCGTTTCGACCGCAGCGCTTTTATGGGCAGTGCCGGCGCTCGCCGATGGCGAGCTGCATATCTACAATTGGGGTGACTACACCAATCCCAAGCTGATCGAAAAGTTCGAAAAACAGTACAACATCAAGGTCACGCTGGACGATTATGATTCCAACGAAACCATGCTGTCGAAAGTGCGCGCCGGCAATTCGGGCTATGACATCGTGGTGCCATCGGACTACACAGTGAAGATCATGGTCGACGAGGGTCTGCTCGAAAAGACCGAGCCCGCGTCAATGCCGAACGGCAAGAACATCGATCCGCGTTTCCTGGACATCTATTGGGACAGCGGCCGCCACTACACCGCGCCGTGGCAGTTCGGCACCACAACGTTCGAAGTCAACACTGACAAGTACAAGGGCAACATCGACACGCTGGCAATCCTCTTCAACCCGCCGGACGAGTTGAAGGGCCAGATCAACATGCTCGACGACGTCAACACCGTCATGCATGCGGCCGAACGCTATGCGGGCGTGCCGCGATGCGGCGCTGAAAAGGCCGACCTCAAGAAAGTCAACGACATCCTAGTGGCCGCCAAGCCGTCATGGAAGACCTTCAGCTACGACACGATCACCAAGATCACCTCCGGCGACGTGATCGTCACACAAGCGTGGAACGGCGCGACCTATCGCGCTCGCCAGAAAATCCCGGCAATCAAATATTCCTATCCGAAGGAAGGCATTGAAGGCTGGATGGACAATGTCGCGGTTCTGAAGGGCGCCAAGAACCTCGACAATGCGAAGCTGTTCCAGGACTTCATCATGGCTCCGGAAAACGCGGCGCTGATTTCGGAGTTCGCAGGCTACGACAACGGCATTGCAGGCAGCCACAAGTTCCTGCCGGCGGATTTCGCGGCGTCGCCGGAACTCAACCCGCCGGCCGGTGCGCCGGCAGCGGAATTCGTTCCGCCTTGCCCGCCTGAGGTGGTCGAAATCTACAACAAGATCTGGACCAACCTGCGCAAGTAGCTTTCGTCCCAAATCCTTCGGAAGGGGGGCTTCGGCCCCCCTTCTTCGCGCATACGGGGAGGTTCGATGACGTCTTACCGCAATTCCGATCCGATGCCGCCGATCATGCGGGGCTCGCCGCCCGCCATGGTGCTGCCCAAGCTCGACTGGGACCGGCCGCCGTGGAACCGCTGGGCGTTCCAGCATATCAGGGAGTTCCTGCCGACCGCCGAAGTCTGGCGCGGCAATGGCCATCGCCATCGGTTCGACCGCGCCGAGGTCGATCTCGATGGGCTGCCAGTCGAGGACAGCACGGGGGCGCAGACGACACTCGCCGGCCTTCTCGACGAGACCTATACGGACGGTTTCCTGGTGCTCAAGGACGGCAAGATAGCCTATGAGCGCTTTTTCAACGGGATGGGCGAGCGGTCGCTGCATTTGTCGCAATCGATGGCGAAATCGGTCACCGGCTCGGTGTTCGGCATTTTGGTCGGTCGCGGCCTGATCGATCCGGCCAGGCCAGTGACGGACTACCTGCCGGAGCTCGCCGTCACCGGCTGGGCGGGCGCCAGCGTCCAGCACGTGCTCGACATGACGAGCGGGGTGCGCTTTTCCGAGGAATATACCGACCGCTATTCCGACATCGGTCAGGTCGACGTCGCTACCGGCTGGAAGCCGGTACCGCCGGACAGCGATCCGGCCTTTCGCTGGCCCTCGCACATGTTCGAGCTGATCCTCGGCCTCACGGAAACGATCCGTCCGCATGGCGCAGCCTTCGAATACCGCTCGATCGAGACCGATGTGCTCGCCTTCATCATGGAGCGGGTGACTGGAAAACGTCTGCCGCAGCTGGTTTCGGAAGAGCTCTGGCAAAAGCTTGGTGCTGACGAAAGCGCCTGTTTCACCGTCGACAGTGCCGGCTATGCAGTGGCCGATGGCGGCTTCAACGCGACGCTGCGCGACTATGGCCGCTTCGGCCAGTTGATCCTCGACAAAGGCGGCGGCGTGGTGCCGGCCGACTGGATCGAGGCGACGCGCAACGGTAGGCACGGGCCGGACTTCAACCCGAGCCTGCCTGAGGGCAGCTACCGCAACCAGTTCTGGATCGAGGATCCGCGCTCACGCGCGCTGATGTGCCGGGGCGTGTTCGGACAGATGATCCACATCGACTGGAACAGCCGCATGGTCGTGGTGAAGCTTTCGACCTATCCGGATTTCAGCAATGTCGCCTATTCGGTGGCGACGGTGAAGGCCGTGCACGCCATCGCTGCTGCACTGGGCTGAACCCCACAAGAAACGACCTGCAAGGAACCGCCATGACCGGCAAGACCGCGTTCGAGACCCGATACGGCTTCCGCCGCAATGAGGTGCTGCTCGCCAACTGGCGCGAAAACCCGTTCAACCGGTGGTCGTTCCAGAATCTCGGCGAACTGGTGCCGACAGCACGTGTGGCGGTTGCGCCTGATAGTGTCGAGGCGCCGGTGCGGGATATCAGCGGCCTGCTCGGCGACAAAATTACGATCGCCAGCGCGCCGGAGACAGTGGCTGAATTTCTCGCACGCTCGAGCAGCGACGCGCTGACGGTGATGAAGAGCGGCAAGGTCATCGGCGACTGGTTTGCGCCGCATATGGATTTCGGTGCCCGCCACATCATCTTTT
This sequence comes from Mesorhizobium bavaricum, assembly GCF_056781655.1. Classification (NCBI taxonomy): domain Bacteria; kingdom Pseudomonadati; phylum Pseudomonadota; class Alphaproteobacteria; order Hyphomicrobiales; family Phyllobacteriaceae; genus Mesorhizobium; species Mesorhizobium bavaricum. The sequence continues at coordinate 2,392,356 of NZ_CM165566.1, forward strand.
CGATCAGCAAGTCGGTGACAGCGATTGTCGCCGGCATACTGGAAGGCGAGGGGATGTTCGATCCGGAAGCGCCGGTGACGGCCTACATCCCGGAAGCCGCCGGCTCGGCCTATGGCGATGCCAGCGTGCGGCATGTGCTCGACATGAGCGTCAGCCTCGATTTCGAGGAGGCCTATCTCGATCCGGAAAGCGCCTTTGCCCGCTATCGCCGCGCCACCCTATGGAACCCGGGCGGTGGCACCGAAAGCCTGCGCGACTTCATCCTGACCTTGCAGCAGCTTGCCGAGCCGCATGGCCAGACCTTCCGCTACCGCTCGCCCAATTCCGACCTGCTCGGCATCCTGCTCGAGCGCGCTTCAGGTCAGCGGTTCAGCGACCTGATGCGCGAGAAACTGTGGCTGCCGCTTGGCGCCGTCAGCGACGCCTCGATCGGGGTCGACATGGAGGGCACGGCGCGCACCGCCGGCGGTATTTCGGTGACACCACGCGACCTGGCGCGTGTCGGCGAGATGATGCGGCAAGGCGGCACGGTCAATGGCCGGCGCATCGTGCCGGAGGCCTGGGTGCGCGACACCACCAGCACCGGCGGCAGCACGGATGCCTGGCAGCGCGGCGCAATGCTGCCGCTGTTCCCCAAGGGCCGCTATCGCAACAAATGGTACCAGACCGGTGCCGAAAACGGCGCCTATTGCGGCATCGGCATCCACGGCCAGTGGCTCTATGTCGATCCCAGGACCGAAGTGGTGATCGCCAAAATGTCGTCGCAGCCGGAGCCGGTCGACGACCCACTCGATATCGAGATCGTCGCCTTCTTCGAGGCGCTGAGCCGGATGGTCTGATCCGCGCCAAGAGCGCCACATTAGCGCACGCTTTCCTGTGGACCCGCTGGGCCGATGAAAACGCGGCGGTTGGCGGACTGAGCGTCTGCGCCTATGGTCGCCGCTCTTTTCGACGAGAGCAGGAACGACATGGCATCCGACATCAAGCGCATTGCCGCCATCATCGCGGCCGAGATCACCGCGCGGCCCGAACAGGCCGCGGCGGCGATCGAACTGCTCGACGAGGGCGCGACGGTGCCGTTCGTGGCGCGCTACCGCAAGGAAGTGACCGGCGGGCTGGACGACACGCAGCTGCGGCTGCTTTCGGAGCGTCTTGTCTATCTGCGCGAGCTCGATGCGCGTCGCGACACCATTCTTGGCTCCATCCGTGATCAGGGCAAGCTGACCGAGGAGCTTGAAGGCAAGATCGCCGCCGCCACCACCAAGGCCGAACTGGAAGATATCTATCTGCCCTACAAGCCGAAGCGGCGCACCAAGGCCGAGATCGCCAGGGAGCGCGGGCTGGGGCCGCTGGCCGAGGCCATCCTTGCCGACCGGTCGCTGGTCCCGGTCGAATTGGCGCTGGCCTATGTCAGCGAAGAGGTGGCTGACGCCAAGGCAGCGCTCGAGGGCGCGCGTGACATCCTGTCGGAACAATTCGCCGAGAATGCCGACCTGGTCGGCAAATTGCGCACCTACATGAAGGAACGCGCCTTCATGCGCGCGCGGGTGGTCGACGGCAAGCAGGAGGCCGGCGCGAAATTCTCCGACTATTTCGATCATGTCGAGCGCTGGGCAAATGTGCCGAGCCATCGCGCGTTGGCCATGCTGCGCGGCCGCAACGAGGAAGTGCTGTCGCTCGACATCGAGGTCGATGCCGACGACACGTCACCGGTGAAGCCGGTCGAACGGATGATCGCCAATGCCTATGCCGTCGGCGGCAGCCTGCCGGGTGACCGCTGGCTGATGGAGGTGGCGGGCTGGACGTGGCGCATCAAGCTTTCGCTGCACCTGACACTCGACCTGATGCGGGACCTGCGCGAGCGGGCAGAAGAGGAAGCGATCCATGTCTTTGCCCGCAACCTGAAGGATCTGCTGCTTGCCGCGCCCGCCGGCTCGCGCGCCACCATGGGGCTCGACCCCGGTATCCGCACCGGCGTCAAGGTGGCGGTGGTCGACGGCACCGGCAAGGTGCTGACGACAACGACGGTCTATCCGTTTCCGCCCAGGAATGACGCACGCGGCACACAGGCGGAACTGGCCAAGCTTATTCGCCTGCACAAGGTCGAGCTGATCTCGATCGGCAACGGCACCGGCAGCCGTGAAACCGAAAAGCTGGTGGCGGACATGCTGTCCGACATGCCGGCGGATGGTGGGCCGAAGCCGCTGAAGGTGATCGTCAGCGAGGCCGGCGCCTCGGTCTATTCGGCTTCAGCGACGGCGGCGGCGGAATTCCCCGGCCTCGACGTGTCGCTGCGTGGCGCGGTGTCGATCGCCCGGCGACTGCAGGATCCGCTGGCCGAACTGGTCAAGATCGAGCCGAAGTCGATCGGCGTCGGCCAGTACCAGCACGATGTCGACCAGTACCGGCTCGGCCGCTCGCTGGAAGCGGTGGTCGAGGATGCGGTCAATGCTGTCGGCGTCGATCTCAACACCGCCTCGGCGCCGCTGCTGGCCCGGGTTTCGGGCCTTGGCGCATCGCTGGCCGACGCCATCGTCGCGCATCGCGATGCGACCGGACCTTTTGCCAGCCGGAAAGATCTGCTCAAGGTGCCCCGCCTTGGACCTCGCGCGTTCGAACAATCCGCCGGCTTCCTGCGCATTGCCAATGGCAGCGAGCCGCTCGACGCCTCGTCGGTGCATCCGGAAGCCTATGGCGTGGCGAAGAAGATCGTCGCCGCCTGCGGCCGCGACGTGCGCGCGCTGATGGGCGACAGTGCAGTGCTCAAGGCACTCGATCCGCGCGTCTTCGTCGATGAGCGTTTCGGCTTGCCGACGGTGCGCGACATCCTGGCTGAGCTGGAAAAGCCCGGCCGCGATCCGCGCCCCGGTTTCAAGACGGCGACCTTCGCCGACGGCATCGACGACATCAAGGATTTGAAGCCCGGCATGCTGCTGGAAGGCACAGTCACCAATGTCGCCGCCTTCGGCGCCTTTGTCGATATCGGCGTGCACCAGGACGGGCTGGTGCATGTCTCGCAACTGGCCGACCGTTTCATCAAGGACGCGCATGAGGTGGTCAAGGCGGGTGATGTGGTCAAGGTGCGCGTCGTCGATGTCGACATCAAGCGCAAGCGCATCGCGCTGTCGATGCGCAGGGATGGCGGCGAGGGAAGTGCATCGAGAGGCGGGCCACGTGACACCACGGGTGGCAAGCCAGCGCCGCGTTCGCCAGCGCCGCAGCGCCAGCCGGAACGGCCGGCGCAGCAAGGTGCGTTCGGCGCGGCACTGGCCGATGCGCTGAAGCGGAAGTAGCTACCAAGCCAGAACAGCCGGCTCCTTCTCAAGCTGCTCCAGCAGCCAGTCGCGAAAGCTGGCGACCGGCGGGTGGCCGCGCTTGTCGTGCGGGACGACGAGATAATAGGCGCTGCGGCTTTGCATCGGCTGGCCGGGCGCAGGCACCAGTTGGCCGCGCTGCAATTCGCCAGCGATGAGAATCAGCGGCAAAAGCGCCACGCCGAGCCCCGCCATGCAGGCCTGGGCGGCGGTGCCGAACTGTTCGAACTGCATGCCCGGTCCTGTCGGCGCGCTCAGGCCCTGGTGCTCGAACCATTCGGTCCAGGCGCCAGGGCGCGTCGCCATGTGCAGCAGCGGCAAGCGGCCGATGTCGGCCGGTGCGGCGATGGCGCGGCCGGCGAGGAATTCGGGTGACACAACCGGCGCCACCGTTTCGCGCACCAGGAGCGTCGAGTCGGCCTCCGGCCAGTCCGGCAGGCCGTAGTGGATGGCGGCATCCAGCCGCTCGCGGGCGAAGTCGAATCGGCCGACGCGGGTGACGAAGTTGATGGTGATATCGGGGTTGCTTTCGACGAAATCGGGGATCATCGGCATCAGCCAGCGCGTGCCGAAGGTTGGCAAGATGGCAAGGTTCAGGATGCCACTATGCCGATTGCTCATCAATCCAAGGGCGCCGTCACGCAATTGGCCAAGCGCCGACCGCACCGCATCGGCGTAGATTTCGCCTGCCGTTGACAGCCTGACGTTGCGGCTGTCGCGTTCGAACAGCCGGCGGCCGAACTGATCCTCCAGCAATCTGATCTGCCGGCTGACCGCGCCCTGGGTCAGATCGAGTTCCTGGGCGGCGGCGGTGAAGCTACCCAGGCGAGCCACCGCCTCGAAGGCGGCAAGAGCGCTGATGTTCGGTAGGAGGCGGCGTTGGACACTCATGATCCATTACTAACGCTCATTGATCGGTGAAGCAATTTCGTTTGATTTTTTCGGGCCGCAGGTCGATAAGCCGGGCCAAGATTTTGCTTCATGCATGTCGCCATCCCAAAACCGCTGAGACTTTTGGGCGATCTGCATCAGTTGGGAGAGAGCTATGGCCGCCGACAAGAATACCTTCGTCTGGGAAGACCCGTTCCTGATCGAGAACCAGCTTTCCGAAGACGAGCGTATGGTGCGCGATGGTGCCGCGGCCTTTGCCGCCGACAAGCTGGCGCCGCGGATCGAGGACGCCTATCTCAACGAGACGTTCGACACGGCGATCTTTCGCGAAATGGGCGAGGCCGGCCTGCTCGGCATCAACATCCCGGAAGAGTTTGGCGGCCTCGGCGCCAACTACGTGACCTACGGGCTGGTGGCGCGTGAAGTGGAGCGCGTCGATTCCGGCTATCGCTCGATGATGAGCGTGCAGTCGTCGCTGGTGATGTACCCGATCTACGCCTATGGCTCGGACGAACAGCGCAAGAAGTATCTGCCGAAACTTGCCAGTGGCGAATGGATCGGCTGCTTCGGCCTGACCGAGCCGGATGCCGGCTCCGACCCGGGCGGCATGAAGACGCGTGCGGAAAAGACCGCCAACGGCTACAAGCTCTCCGGCTCGAAGATGTGGATTTCCAATTCGCCGGTCGCCGATGTTTTCGTCGTCTGGGCGAAGTTGAAGGGCGAGAATGGCAAGGACGAGATCCGCGGCTTCGTGCTGGAAAAGGGCATGAAGGGGCTGTCGGCGCCGAAGATCGGCGGCAAGCTGTCGCTGCGGGCTTCGATCACCGGCGAAGTGGTGATGGAAAGCGTCGAGGTTGGTGAAGACGCGCTGCTGCCGAATGTCTCCGGACTGAAAGGCCCGTTCGGCTGCCTCAACCGGGCCCGTTTCGGCATTTCCTGGGGCTCGATGGGGGCCGCGGAAGATTGCTGGCACCGCGCCCGCCAGTACGGTCTCGACCGCAAGCAGTTCGGCAAGCCGCTGGCCGGCACGCAGCTTTACCAGAAGAAGCTCGCCGACATGCAGACCGAGATCGCGCTGGGATTGCAGGCGAGCCTGCGGGTAGGGCGGTTGCTGGATGAAGGCAAGATGGCGCCGGAGATGATCTCGATCGTCAAGCGCAACAATTGCGGCAAGGCGCTCGACATCGCCCGCCAGGCTCGCGACATGCATGGCGGCAACGGCATCCAGATCGGCTACCACGTCATGCGCCATGCGCAGAACCTGGAGACCGTCAACACCTATGAGGGCACGCATGACGTGCATGCGCTGATCCTGGGGCGGGCGCAGACGGGCCTGCAGGCGTTTTTCTAAGCCGGCACACCTGCTTAAATTAGGTGCACCGCAACATCTCTGCTTGGAGAATGGCCGCCATTTGTGTCAGGGTTCAGCGAATTCGTTTGAAACGCTGAATCCCGGGGCCCCATGGCAATTCTGGCAGCTGTCTACCATCTGACCCACTACAAGTACGACCGGCCGGTGGTTCTCGGGCCGCAGATCATCCGGCTGCAGCCGGCGCCGCATTCCCGCACCAAGGTGTTGAGCCATTCGCTGAAGGTCGAGCCGGCAAACCACTTCGTCAATCTGCAGCAGGACCCGTACGGCAACTTCCTCGCCCGGTTCGTTTTTCCCGAGCCGGTGACAGAACTGAAGATCGAGGTCGATCTCGTCGCCGACATGACGGTCTACAATCCGTTCGATTTCTTCGTCGAGCCGTCAGCCGAGGCGTTTCCGTTCGAGTATCCGGAAGAGATCCGCGACGATCTCGCCATCTACCGCACGCCGGAGCCGGCCGGTCCGCTGCTTTCGGCCTTGCTTGGGACCATCGACCGCAGCGCAAAGAACACCGTCAATTTCCTCGTCGACCTCAATGCCCGGCTGCAGCGCGAAATCGCCTACATCGTGCGCATGGAGACCGGCGTGTTCTCGCCGGAAGAGACGCTGGCCGCGAAAAAAGGTTCGTGCCGGGATTCGAGCTGGCTGCTGGTGCAGATCCTGCGCAACCTCGGCATCGCCGCCCGCTTCGTCTCCGGCTACCTGATTCAGCTCAAGCCCGACCTCGTCGCGCTCGACGGACCGCCGGGAACGGCCGTCGACTTCACCGATTTGCATGCCTGGTGCGAGGTCTATCTTCCGGGCGCCGGCTGGATCGGCTTCGATCCGACCTCCGGCCTGCTCACCGGCGAGAGCCATGTGCCGCTCGCCGCCACGCCGCATTTCCGCAATGCCGCACCGATTTCCGGCATGGCGAGCTTTGCCAACGTCGAGTTCGGCTTCGAGATGCGGGTCAACCGCATCGCCGAGCATCCGCGCATCACCAAGCCGTTCTCGGATGAAAGCTGGCAGGCGCTCGATGCGCTCGGCAACAAGGTCGATGCCGAACTCGCGGAAGGCGACGTGCGGCTGACCATGGGCGGCGAGCCGACTTTCGTGTCGATCGACGATTTCGAGTCCGCCGAGTGGAACACCGCCGCCGTCGGGCCGACCAAACGCGAAAAGGCCGATGCGCTGATCCGGAAGCTGCGCGAGCGGTTTGCGCCCGGCGGCTTCCTGCACTACGGCCAGGGCAAATGGTACCCGGGCGAAAGCCTGCCGCGCTGGACCTTCTCGCTCTACTGGCGCGCCGATGGCCAGCCGGTGTGGAGCGACCCGTCGCTGATCGCGCGCGAAAAGAGCGCGGCCGATGTCGGGCCGAAACAGGCCGAAAGCCTGCTGACGGCGATTGCCGGTGAGCTCGGCATCGAAAAATCCATGGTCAGCGAGGCCTATGAGGATCCGGCGGAGTGGCTGCTCAAGGAAGGCAAGCTGCCGGACAATGTCGATCCGTCCAACTCCAAGCTGGAGGATCCGGAAGAGCGCAGCCGCATGGCGAAGGTGTTCGAACGTGGGCTGACCAAGCCGTCCGGCTACGTGCTGCCCGTCCAGCGCTGGAACAGCCAGGCGTCGGGTCCGCGCTGGCGCTCGGAAAAGTGGAAGACGCGACGCGGCAGGCTGTTCCTGGTGCCGGGCGATTCACCCGTCGGCTATCGCTTGCCGCTCGGCACGCTTCCTTACGTACCGCCGGCGCAGTTCCCCTATATCGTGCCGGTCGATCCCTCGCTGCCGCGCGGGCCGCTGCCGGCGCGCGCGGCGATCCTGCCCATAGCGGCTCCGGCCGAACTCGAAGGCGCCGATGAAATGGCGCGCCGCCAGCAGGCGGTGTCGTTCACCGCGGCAAGCGGCCAACAGGACCGGGTCGAGCAGGAAATCACCGAGATCGGCGGTGCGGTGCGCACAGCACTTTCGGTCGAGCCGCGCGACGGACGGCTCTGCGTGTTCATGCCGCCGGTCGAGGCGCTGGAAGACTATCTCGAACTGGTCGCCGCCGCCGAGAATGCGGCAAAGGCGATCGGCCTGCCGGTGCATATCGAAGGCTACGGCCCGCCGCACGATCCGCGCCTCAACGTCATCCGCGTCGCGCCCGACCCCGGCGTCATCGAGGTCAACATCCACCCCGCTTCCAACTGGCAGGACTGCGTCGCGACGACGACTGCGATCTACGAGGAGGCGCGGCAGACGCGGCTTGGCGCCGACAAGTTCATGATCGATGGCCGTCACACCGGCACCGGCGGTGGCAATCACGTCGTCGTCGGCGGCGCGACGCCCAATGACAGCCCGTTCCTGCGCCGGCCCGATCTGTTGAAGAGCCTGGTGCTGCAGTGGCAGCGGCATCCGTCGCTGTCCTACCTGTTCTCCGGCCTGTTCATCGGCCCGACCAGCCAGGCGCCGCGCTTCGACGAGGCGCGTCACGACTCGCTCTACGAGCTCGAAATCGCGATGGCGCAAGTGCCGCATCCGGACCAGGGCGCGGCACCCTTGCCGTGGCTGGTCGACCGGCTGTTCCGCAACCTGTTGACCGATGTCACCGGGAATACGCACCGTTCGGAAATCTGCATCGACAAGCTTTTCTCGCCGGATGGCCCGACCGGCCGGCTTGGCCTGGTCGAGTTCCGCGGTTTCGAGATGCCGCCCAATGCGCGCATGTCGCTGGCGCAGCAATTGCTGGTGCGCGCCATCATCGCGCGTGCCTGGAAGACCCCGCTCGACGGCCGATTCGTGCGCTGGGGCACCTCGCTGCATGACCGTTTCATGCTGCCGCATCATGTCTGGGCGGATTTTCTCGATGTTCTCGACGACCTCAAGCTCAACGGCTTCGAGTTTCGTCCTGAATGGTTCGACGCCCAGCTCGAATTTCGCTTCCCGTTCTGTGGCGAGGTCCAGCACGCCGGCATCAAGCTGGAACTGCGGCAGGCGCTGGAGCCGTGGCACGTCATGGGCGAACAAGGCGCGATCGGCGGTACCGTCCGTTTCGTCGATTCCTCGGTCGAACGGCTGCAGGTCAAGACAGAGGGCCTCAACCCCGAACGCCATGCGATCGTCTGCAACGGCCGCATCGTGCCGATGAAGGTGACCGATAACCGCGAAGTGGCGGTGGCGGGCGTCCGCTTCAAGGCATGGCAGCCGGCGTCGGGCCTGCATCCGGCACTGCCGGTCAACACGCCGCTGGTCTTCGACATCTATGACCGCTGGTCGGGCCGCGCGGTCGGCGGTTGCGTCTACCATGTCGCCCATCCGGGCGGACGCAACTACGACACTTTCCCTGTCAACGGCAACGAGGCGGAGGCACGGCGGCTCGCCCGCTTCGAACCGCGCGGTCATACGCCGTCCGGCTATGTGCTGCGCGAGGAACAACCGGCGGAAGATTTCCCGATGACCCTTGACCTTCGACGTCCACCAAGACTGTGATCGGACATGGCGAAGGGGAATCACAAGAGGGTACGCGGCAAGCCGCAGATCCACAGCCTGCTGGAGCACTACCAGCCGATCGATGGCGTCGTCGACGAAATGGTCGATGCGTCAGGCAGTCCCCGTCCTGTCTGGAAGCACTTCATCGAGGCACTCGACGAACTGGGGGCTGAGAAGCTCGGCCAGCGCTTCGCCCGCGCCGACCAGTATCTGCGCGACGCCGGCGTCTACTACCGCGTCTATGACAAAGCCGGTGCCAACGAGCGCGAATGGCCGCTGGCGCATGTTCCGGTTCTGATCGAAGAGAGCGAGTGGGCCGCGATCAGCGCCGGCCTCGTCCAGCGCGCCGAACTGTTCGAGGAAACCATCGCCGATATCTACGGCCCCAACCGGCTGGTCGAAAAGGGCATCCTGCCGGCGGGATTGATTGCGGCCAGCCCGGAATATTTGCGGCCCGTGGTCGGCACCAGGCCGGCCGGCGGCCATTTCCTGCATTTCTGCGCCTTCGAACTCGGCCGCGGGCCCGACGGCCAGTGGTGGGTGCTGGGCGACCGCACCCAGGCGCCGTCCGGTGCCGGCTTTGCGCTGGAGAACCGCGTCGCGACCACGCGCGCGCTGTCCGACATCTATGGCGAGATGCATGTGCACCGCCTTGCCGGCTTCTTCCGCCGTTTTCGCGATGCGCTGATCGGCATGGCCAAGGAAACCGACGGCCGCGTCGCCATCCTGACGCCGGGCCCGCTCAATGAAACCTATTACGAACACGCCTATATCGCCCGCTATCTCGGAATCATGCTGCTCGAAGGCGAGGACCTGACCGTTTCCGGCGGCAGGCTGATGGTGCGAACGGTTTCCGGCCTGATGCCGATCAGCGTGTTGTGGCGGCGGCTCGACGCGGCCTTCGCCGATCCGCTCGAACTGCGCTCGGATTCGCAGATCGGCACGCCGGGGCTGGTCGAGGCGATCCGCCAAGGCGCCGTTGCGACCGTCAATGCGCTTGGGTCCGGCCTGATGGAAACACGCGCGCTGCTCGCCTTCCTGCCCAAGATCGCACGCGCCTTGCGGGGCGAGGAGCTTCTCTTGCCAAGCGTCGCGACGTGGTGGTGCGGCCAGGCGACGGAGCGCGCGCATGTGTTGGCCAACATCGACCGCATGGTGATTGGCCCGGCGCTGTCGACACGACTTGCCTTCGAGGATGACGATTCGACGAAGCTCGGCTCGGCGCTGTCCGCCGGGGAGCGGGCGGAGTTGGTGGCGCGCATCGAAGGCGACGGCGGCGCCTTCGTCGGTCAGGAAGCGGTGACGCTTTCGACGACACCGGTCTATGTCGGCGGCTGGCTGGAGCCGCGGCCGGCGAGCCTGCGCGTCTATCTGGCGCGAACGCCCCAGGGCTGGACGGTGATGCCGGGCGGGTTTGCCCGCGTCGGCCTGTCACTCGATCCGACGGCTATCGCCATGCAGCGCGGCGGCCAGGCGGCTGATGTCTGGGTGGTCAGCGACAAGCCGGTGGAGCGCGAGACGCTGCTGCCGCAAGAGGGCGACAGCTTCATCCGCACCAGGCCGGGCAGCCTGCCCAGCCGCGCGGCGGAGAACCTGACCTGGCTCGGCCGCTACATCGAACGTTCGGAAGACACGGTGCGCATCCTGCGCGCCTATCATGTGCGGCTGGCCGAGACGTCCGACCCGGACATGCCGCTGCTCGCCGACATCAGGGATTATCTCGAACCGTTCGGCATCGATGTCGAGACGGCGATCCCGTCCGGGCTGATCGGTACGCTGGACAGCGCCGTCTACAGCGCCGGGCAGATCCGCGACCGCTTCTCACCCGATGGCTGGCTGGCGCTCAAGGACCTGTCGAAGACCATCCATCAGTTCGCAACCACGGTGGCGCCGGGCGACGACGCGACACGGGCCATGACGGTCATCCTGCGCAAGCTCGCCGGCTTCTCCGGCCTGCTGCACGAGAATATGTACCGCTTCGCCGGCTGGCGTTTCCTCGAGATCGGCCGGCGGCTGGAGCGCGGTATCCAGATCGCCCGCACGTTGTCCCGGCTGACCAGTGCCAAGGCACCTGATGGTGCACTCGACATGATGCTGGAGATCGGCGACAGCGTCATGACCCACCGCCGGCAATATCCGGTGCAGGCCGGCCGGCGCACGGTGATCGATCTTCTGGCGCTCGACCCGCTCAATCCGCGCTCGATCCTGTTCCAGCTCGAAAGGCTGAAGGCCGAGATCGGCCTGTTGCCGTCGCTCGGCGGCGAAGGGCATATGTCGCCGGCGGCCAAGGAGATCCTGCAGCTCAACACCCAGATCGCCATCAAGGAGCCTTCGGACATGACGGCAAAGGCACTGGACGATCTCGCCTATGAAATCGGCGGCCTCTACAACAGCCTCGCCAAAGCCTATTTCGGCTAAGGACCTGCGCCAAGACAAGAAAAGTAGAGCATGCTTTACGACATCCGGCTCCATCTGCATTACGACTACGCCGCGGCGGCCGGCGGCGGCCGCCATCAGATCCGCGTGCTGCCATCGACGATTTCCGGGGTGCAGCGCGTCATCGCCGCGTCATTGTCCTTTGCACCGGCGCCCAACGAACGTTCGGACTTTTCGGACTTCTTCGGCAACAACGTCACCTCGATCGCCTTTCGCGACGCGCATGACGCGCTCGACATAAGGATGAGCGCGCGCGTATCGGTGTCGCGGCCCGAGCCCGGGCTCGACGTGTCACCGGATATCGGCCGGCTCAGGCAGGAACTCACTGCGGTGCGGTCGCTGGCGCCTGATACACCGCACCATTTCCTGACCGGCAGCACTCATGCCGGCCTCGATGATGCGATCACCCTCTATGCGCACGACAGTGTCGGCGGCTCGGCCGCCGGCACGGCGATGGACCTGTGCAATCGCATCCATCGCGATTTCACCTATGACGGCGAGGCGACCACGGTGCGAACCCGGGCCAGCGATGCCTTCAAGCTGAGGCGCGGCGTCTGCCAGGATTTTTCGCACATCATGATCGCCGGCCTGCGCGGGCTCGGCATCCCGGCCGGCTATGTCAGCGGCTTCCTGCGCACCATTCCGCCGAAGGGCAAGCCTCGGCTGGAAGGCGCCGATGCCATGCATGCCTGGGTCAAGGTCTGGTGCGGGCGCGATGCCGGCTGGCAGGAATTCGATCCGACCAACGGCATGCGGGCAAGCAACGACCACATCACCGTCGGCCACGGCCGCGACTATTCGGACGTGGCGCCGATCGTCGGCGTGCTCAAGACCACCGGCGGACAGGTCGGCGAGCAGGCTGTCGACGTCATTCCGGTCGTGCTCGAAAAGGCGTGAAGGCAGGCCGGGCGTGATCGTCGCCGCAGGCTTTTCGGACGGGATGTGGAACCAGCAATCGGCCCGCAGCTTATCTACGGATATTGCGCGGAGCAGACATGCTGCAAAAATCCGGATTGTCGCACAGCCGATCGGCTGACGAAGACGCTGTGCCGAAGAACGCGGTGCCGAAGAACGGGGCGCAAAGCTCGGCCGATCATGCCTCGCTTAGCTATGTCAGCGATGCCGAGCCCGGCATCCGGCGGCTGAAGACAGCCAACGGGTTTTCCTACAAGGGGCCGGACGGACGGGCAGTTCCGGTCGCCGTGAGGGCGCGCATCGAGGCGATCGTCATTCCGCCGGCCTGGACGGATGTGTGGATTTCGCCCGACGCCGATGGCCATATCCAGGCGACCGGCAGGGACCAGCGTGGCCGCAAGCAATACCGCTACCATCCGCAATGGGCCGAAGAACGCGACGGCGCCAAATATTCGAGCCTTGTGGCCTTTGCCGAAAGCCTGCCTGACCTGCGGCGCAGGATCGACGGTGATCTGCGCCGTCACGGCCTGCCGCTCGAGCGCGTCGTCGCCGCCGTCGTCTGGCTGCTCGACAACACGATGATCCGCGTCGGCAATGCCGCCTACGCCCGCGACAACAAGAGTTTCGGACTGACCACGCTGCGCGATCGCCATGTCGATATTTCGGGCTCGAGCCTGCGTTTTGCCTTCAAGGGCAAGTCCGGCAAGGAATGGAAACTGAAGCTGGTCGATCGCCGCATCGCCGGCATTGTGCGGGGTGCCCAGGATTTGCCGGGCCAGAAGCTGTTCCAGTATCTCGATGAAGACGGCAACAGGCGGCCGGTTCGTTCCGAGGACGTCAACCGCTATATTCGCGAGGCCGTTGGCGATGCGTTCAGCTCCAAGCATTTCCGCACCTGGGGCGGCACCATCCACGCTGCGTCGTTGTTTGCGCATATGGAATTGCCGGAAAGCCAGGCGCAGCAAAAGCGGGTGATGAACGGCGTCATCGACAAAGTCGCCGAGCGGCTGGGCAACACGCGCGCCGTCTGCCGCAAATGCTACATCCATCCGCAGGTCTTCGAGGCGTGGTTGCAAGGCCAACTGCTCGACGAAATGGCCGACGCCAACAAGCGCAAGCGCTCGATAGACGGTCTCGACGACGAGGAAGCCCTCGTGCTGAGATGGCTGAAGACGCGCGAGGGCTGACTGGCGCCAAGAGGCGGTCGCCAAATCCGCGGCATGGGGATTTTTTTATCGACGTCGTGTCGGGATCGGTCTTACTGTTTCGTCCTTTGACAGAGAAAAGGACCAACCATGCTCTACGCGATCCTCTGCTATGCTTCCGAAGACGTCGTCAGCTCGTGGAGCAAGGCGCAGGATGACGAAGTCATGGCCAACCTTCTCGACGTCCAGGACAAATATGCCAAGGCCGGCCGGCTTGGTCCGGTAGCGCGGCTGTTGCCGACCACGGCGGCAACGACGCTGAGAAAGGTCAAGGGCGAAGCGGTCGTCATCGACGGGCCGTTCGCCGAGACCAAGGAACAGTTCCTCGGCTTCTACACGCTCGAATGCGCCGATCTCGATGAGGCCGTCGAGTTCGCCCGCGAGCTTTCCGAAGTCAATCCGAGCGGCGGTTCCTATGAGATTCGGCCGGTCTCGGTCTTCAATCCCACCAAGGTTGCCGTATGACCGACCTCGCCTGGATCAGCTCGGCCATCAGCGGCGCCCGCCCGCAGGCAATGGGCGCGCTGCTGCGCTATTTCCGCGATCTCGATACGGCGGAGGAAGCTTTCCAGGATGCGTGTCTCAGGGCCTTGAAGAACTGGCCGCAGAACGGGCCGCCGCGCGACCCGGCGGCCTGGCTGATCTTTGTCGGCCGCAACAGCGGAATCGATGCGGTGCGCAAGCGCGCCAAGCAGGCGCCGATGCCGGAGGAAGACCAGATCTCCGACCTGGAAGATGCCGAGAGCGATATCGCCGACCGGCTGGACGGGGCACATTACCGCGACGATATTTTGCGGCTGCTGTTCATCTGTTGTCATCCCGATCTGCCACCGACGCAGCAGATCGCAGTAGCGCTGCGCATCGTCTCGGGCCTCACCGTCAAGCAGATCGCGCGCGCCTTCCTGGTCGGCGAAAGCGCCATGGAACAGCGCATCACCCGCGCCAAGGGGCGCATCGCTGAAGCCGGCGTGCCGTTCGAGACGCCGGGCGCGGTCGAGCGGTCGGAACGGCTCGCCGCTGTCGCCGCCATGGTCTACCTGATCTTCAACGAGGGCTATTCGACCAACAGCGGCGAGGCGCCGGCCCGCGCGCCGCTGTGCGAGGAGGCGATCCGGCTAGCGCGGCTGTTGCTGCGGCTGTTTCAGACAGAGCCGGAGATCATGGGGCTGGCGGCGCTGTTGCTGTTGCAGCATGCGCGCGCGCCGGCCCGCTTCGACGGAGACGGTGAGATCGTGCTGCTCGAGGATCAGGATCGCGGCCTGTGGAGCCGCAAGATGATCGACGAGGGGCTGGCACTGGTCGACAAGGCGCTGCGCCATCGCAAACCCGGCCCCTATCAGGTGCAAGCGGCGATTGCCGCGCTGCATGCGCGGGCCGAGAAGGCCGAGGACACCGACTGGGTGGAGATCGACCTGCTCTATGGCCTGCTCGAACAGATGCAGCCGTCGCCGGTGGTCACGCTCAACCGCGCCGTCGCGGTCTCGAAGGTGCGCGGACCGGCAGAGGCGCTTGCCTTGATCGAGCCGCTCGAACAGAGGCTGTCCGGCTATTTCCATTTCTTCGGCCTCAAGGGTGGCCTTTTGATGCAGCTTGACCGCGGCGAGGAGGCGCGTGTCGCCTTCGACCGTGCCATCGCGCTGGCCAACACGGCGGCGGAAGCCGCCCATATCCGCATGCATATCGACCGGCTGATGAAAGACGGTGCTGTACGAGGACCTGTCCGCACGGCGAAATGACTGATCGCGGTCTGGTTCAACGGTCTGCGCACGGCTTGGACCATGCCGGGGTGGCGATTTTCCCCTGAAACGAGTAATGCCACGCCATGACAATGCCTGAAGTGCCTTTCGGCACGCGGGCGACATGGCGCAGGCTGGACCCGGTGCCCAATGATGGCGACGGGATCTGAAAGGGACAAAAATGACGATAGCGAAGGAAACGGCCGAACTTCTGGCGAAACTGGGTGTGGCCAAGGACGCGCTTGTCGGCGGCGACCTCATCGTGCGCAGCCCTGTGACGGGCGAGCAGATCGCGGCGCTGAAGACGATCTCGCCGGCTGACGCGGCCAAGACCATCGATGCCGCGCACCAGGCGTTCCAGGCTTGGCGCATGGTGCCGGGCCCGAGGCGTGGCGAACTGGTCCGCCTGCTCGGCGAGGAACTGCGTATACACAAGGCCGAGCTTGGCCGGCTCGTCTCGATCGAGGTCGGCAAGATCCCGTCCGAGGGGCTCGGCGAAGTGCAGGAGATGATCGACATCTGCGATTTCGCCGTCGGCCTCTCCCGGCAATTGTACGGCCTGACCATCGCCACTGAACGCCCGGGTCATCGCATGATGGAAACCTGGCATCCGCTTGGCGTCGTCGGCGTCATTTCCGCCTTCAACTTCCCGGTCGCGGTGTGGTCGTGGAATGCCGCCTTGGCGCTGGTCTGCGGCGATGCGGTGGTGTGGAAGCCATCTGAGAAGACGCCGCTGACGGCGCTCGCCTGCGAAGCGATCTTTGCCCGCGCGGTAAAGCGTTTCGGTACGGACGCGCCGCAAGGCCTGGCGCCGGTGCTGATCGGCGACCGCGCCGTCGGCGAGATCCTGGTCGACCACCCCAAGGTGCCTCTGGTATCGGCCACCGGCTCGACCCGCATGGGCCGCGATGTTGGCCCGCGCCTGGCCAAGCGCTTTGCCCGCGCGGTGCTCGAACTCGGCGGCAACAATGCCGGCATCGTCTGCCCGACCGCCGATCTCGACATGGCGCTGCGCGCCATTGCCTTCGGCGCGATGGGCACGGCCGGCCAGCGCTGCACGACGCTGCGGCGCCTGTTCGTGCATGACAGCGTCTATGATGCTTTGCTGCCGCGGCTGAAGAAGGCCTATGAGAGTGTCTCGGTCGGCAATCCGCTGGAGACCTCTTCGCTGGTCGGGCCGTTGATCGACAAGGCTGCCTTCGACGCCATGCAGAAAGCGCTGAAGGAAGCGGGTTCACACGGCGGCAAGGTGACCGGTGGCACCCGGGTCGAGAACGGCCATCCCGATGCCTATTACGTGCATCCGGCGCTGGTCGAAATGCCCAAGCAGGTGGCCCCTGTCACGGAAGAAACCTTCGCGCCGATCCTCTATGTGATGAAATATTCGGATTTCGACGCCGTGCTCGAGGAGCACAATGCGGTCGGCGCCGGCCTGTCGTCGTCGATCTTCACACGCGACCTGCAGGAATCCGAGCGCTTCCTCGGTGTCGACGGTTCGGACTGCGGCATTGCCAATGTCAACATCGGCACGTCGGGTGCCGAGATCGGCGGCGCCTTCGGCGGCGAAAAGGAAACCGGGGGGGGCCGCGAGAGCGGCTCCGATGCCTGGAAGGCCTATATGCGGCGCGCCACCAACACAGTGAACTATTCCAAGGCGCTGCCGCTGGCGCAGGGCGTTTCGTTCGACATCGACTGAGGGAATCCGCTTGCGGCATCCCCCGCACGGGGGATGCCGCTCTCGTTGCCCCAAAACCAGGGTCACTTTTAGGCAACATGCTTTAGATCAAGGCCAGGGTTCAGCAGGCCCCTGATTGCGAAAAACAGGCGTCGAATGCGGCGGCCACAATGGCCAGCTTGGCGGCCTGGACAGTCATGTACTCCTGGTAGAACGTCTTCGACACCCACATCACCGAATGGCCGCGCTGGCCGAGCCATCCGATGCTGCCGAGATTCTCGGCCGCGCGCAGCTTGCGGGCAAGGTGGGTCCGCGACAGCTTGAGCCATCTGGCGAAGTCTCCGATCGAAACCACGCTGGTCGGAATCCGGTCGAGACCGGCATGATCGGGGTCGATGCCCGACATCAGCCAGTCCATGACGATGCCGCCATTGTTGAGCCAGATGAACAGGGAAAAGGTCTGGTTGGGTTCGCGCACCGGCTTGGAGGAAAGCAGCCCGTCCGCCACCAGAGGCTGCAGCCTGGCAACCATGTCGGGCCGTTCCAGGAACCTGGCCAGCCGATCGGCACCGTCGAGCTGATCCAGCGTCTGCAGATGGGCAAGGACCCAACCGGTGAAAGTCTGTACCGTGACTGCCGTCGGCTGCAGGGGGTGCGTGCGGCCGTCGCCGCCCGACACATACTCGGCGATGTGGTAGTGCAGCATCTCCTTGATGAAAGCGTCGGCCGTGTTGCGGCTGGCCACCGCATGCTGGTGCACGACCTCGATGAAGCGCGACACCGTCAGCTGCTTGCTGCGGTCGAGCGGGTCACGCCTGAAATGCATGGCAAGGCCGACATGGCCCATCAGCCAACGCTGCTGCGTGGCGAAAATGGAAGCCAGCCGCGGGCTCTCTTCATAGATGCGGATCAGCGCCAGCGACTGTGCCTGAACATAGCGATGCAGGGCCGGATGGCCGGCAATGTCTTCCAGATTCAGCATATCCTCCTTGTGTTCCGAGCGAGCCTCTGCAACCCAGACGACGTGACCACATTTTCAGCCTTCGCCGCTTGTGTCCAGACGTTCCATCCCGGCTCACTACCCGAAGAGACCAAGCAAAAGTCGGGCCAGCATGCCGCCAAGTATTTGCAATGACCTAGACGACGGCGCCGGGCATTCCGCTGAAGATTTGGGTGATCACGCCGAGCGCGCAAGCGAGGCTCGTATCGGAAAAAGCCGGCGCCTCCGAAATCGCCGGAAGGCGCCATGCGATTATTGTCAGCCTGCGTCAGCCGTTGGGATAATAGCCGCCATCGGCGCCGTCGCCGATGTAGAAGCCGCCGCCTGAATCGTCTTGCAGCCGCTGATCCAGGTCCTCAATCTGGCTGAGCAAACCCTGGTATGAGCCGTCTCCTGTCGCCGAGCGATGGATGGCGTTGGCCCTCATCATCAGATCGTGCTCCTGCTCGGGGGTAATCGCCTTTGCATCCCTTGCCTCGACAATCCCTTGCTTGACGCCCTGCAACTGATCCAGGACCGCTCTCGCCTCAACGGACATGGCCTGTGGTTCGACCCTGTGGCGGTGCACTGCGTAAGCACTCGAAAATGGCACCGCCGCCAGAAGCGATGCGATTGCTATGATCCTTGGTGTAAAATTGCGCATGGTCGCGCCTCCCTTCAACGGGAAAAGCGGTGTGGATATCGCTTTTTCGAACACGGACAATCTGCTCCCGTCGCGTCGCGATGATCCTGTCATCGCCGGCGGTTCGTAGCCCGCGGTATCGATATAGAGGCGTCCCGAGCCAAGGCATGGCAAGGAACGGAAAGTTGACAGGTTGTGATCGCGAAGCAGAAGATTCGGACTCTCTGCTTCGGCCGGTCGCCCCAATCAGCTGAGCGCCAATGCGGATTCGCCAGCGTCCGATGCCACCTCATTCTCCCGGTTGTGCACTTGGCTGCCAAGGGTGCCATGCCCGCGACCGCAGCCTCTGGCACCAGCGGCCGAAGCGGTCGACATAGATGTAGATGACCGGGGTCGTGTAGAGGGTCAGGATCTGGCTCAGGATCAAGCCGCCGACGATGGCGATGCCGAGCGGCTGGCGCAGCTCGCTGCCTTCGCCAAGGCCGATGGCAAGCGGCACGGCGCCAAACAGCGCTGCCATGGTCGTCATCATGATCGGGCGAAAGCGCAGCAGGCACGCCTGGTAGATGGCGTCGTGTGCCGACTTATTCTCGTTGCGCTCGGCGGCCAGCGCGAAGTCGATCATCATGATCGCATTCTTCTTGACGATGCCGATCAGGAGGATGATGCCGATCAGCGCCATGATGCTGAACTCGATGCCGAAGGCCGACAGTGCCAGCAGCGCGCCGACGCCGGCCGAGGGCAGAGTGGAGAGGATGGTCAGCGGGTGGGCGTAGCTCTCGTAGAGAATGCCAAGCACGACGTAGACGGCGATGAGCGCGGCAAGGATCAGCAGCGGCTGGTCGGACAGCGAATCCTGGAACACCCGGGCCGTGCCCTGGAAACTGCCATGGATGGTCGCCGGCATGCCGATGCGGTCCGCCGCCGCGTTGATGGCCGCGACCCCGTCGCTGAGGGCGACGCCGGGCGCCAGGTTGAACGACAGCGTGGTGGCGACGAACAGACCCTGGTGGTTAACCGACAGCGGCGTGCTGCCGGGACCGTAGTGCGCGACGGCCGAGAGCGGCACCATGGTCTCGGCTCCGGTGCTGACCGCCGAGCCGGTCGAGGCCGCCGTCCTGCCGGTGCTGGTGATGGAATTGTTGGCCAGGTTGCGCGCGGCGTCCGTCGCTGCCGCCGTAGCGCTGCCGGACTGCCCCGGCGCGAGGAATGTGCCGGCCACCGCATTGCTTGCCTGCGAACCATGCACCGAGCCGCCCGACGTGCTGACATAGACCTTTTGCAGCGCGTCCGGGTTCTGCCAGTATTGCGGTGCCACCTCCATGATGACGTGGTACTGGTTGCGGGCCACATAGATGGTGGACACCTGGCGCTGGCCGAAGGCGTCATAGAGCGTGTTGTCGATCTGGCTGACGGTGATGCCGAGACGTGTCGCCGTATCGCGGTCGATGGTGACGTCGGCTTCCAGGCCTTTGTTCTGCTGGTCGCTGTTGACGTCGGTGAGCTTGGGTTCCGTTTGCAGCGCGGCGGCGAGCTTCGGCGCCCATTCGGCGAGTTCGTCGAAACTGTCGCCCTGCAAGGTGTATTGGTACTGGGCATTCGACTGGCGCCCGCCGACGCGGATATCCTGCACCGCCTGCAGGAAGAGGGTTGCGCCCGGCACTACCGCCAGTTTGGGCCGCAGCCTGGCGATGACCTGGTCGGCGGAGATCTTGCGTTCTGCCAGCGGCTTCAGCGACACGAACATGTAGCCGGAATTGGTCTGGCCACCGCCGGTGGCGCCGACCGCAGTGTCGACGGCCGGATCCTTGCTGACGATGCCCGCGAACTGGCTGAGCTTCTGCGACATCGACTGGAAGGACGTCGCCTGGTCGGCCTGGATCGAGCCGGTCAGTCGTCCGGTGTCCTGCTGCGGAAAGAAACCCTTGGGGATGGTGACATAGAGGTAGCCATTGAGACAAAGAGTTGCCGCCAGCACGGCCATGACCAGCAGCGAATGGTCGAGCGCGCAGGACAGCGACCGGCGGTAGCCGGCCAGCATGCCGTCGAAAACGCGCTCGCTGCAGCGGTAGAGCCGGCCATGGGTGCGGCTCCGTTCCCCGCGCAGCAGGATCGAGCACATCATCGGGGTGGTGGTCAGCGAAATGGCGAGCGAGACCAGGATCGCGGCCGACAGCGTGATGGCGAATTCACGAAACAGCCGGCCGACGATGCCGCCCATGAGCAGGATGGGGATGAAGACGGCGATCAGCGACAGGCTCATCGACAGCACGGTGAAGCCGACCTCCTGTGAGCCCTTGATCGCCGCCTCCATGCGGCCCATGCCGGAAGCGGTGTGGCGGGCGATGTTCTCCAGCACCACGATGGCGTCGTCGACGACGAAGCCGGTGGCCACCGTCATCGCCATCAGCGACAGATTGTCGATGCTGAAGCCGAGCAGGTACATGGCTCCCAGCGTGCCGACCAGGGATACGGGTACGGCCACGATCGGCACCAGTGCCGAGCGAACGTCGCGCAGGAAGGCGAAGACGACGAGGATCACCAGGCCTATGGCGATCATCAGTGTCTGTGCGACCTCGCTCAGCGAAGCGCGGATGGTGGTCGAACGGTCGACCGCCAGAGACAGGTCGATGGCCGGCGAGATCGAGGCCCGCAGCGTCGGCAGCAGCGCCTTCACCCGGTCCACCGTCGCGATGATGTTGGCGTTGGGCGATCGGTTGAGGATGATCAGCACCCCCGGCTTGCCGTTGGCGAGACCGGCATTGCGGATGTTCTCGACGGAATCATTGACCTGGCCGACGTCCGAAAGCCTGACCGGCGCGCCGTTGCGGTAGGCGACGATCAGCGAACGGTAGGCATCCGCCTGGTTGGCCTGGTCATTGGCGTAGATCTGATAACGTTGCTGGCCGACATCGATGGCGCCCTTGGGGCTGTGGGCGTTGGCCGAGGCGAGGGCGGCGCGCACATCCTCCAGCCCGATGCCGTAATTGTAGAGCGCCTGCGGATTGAGCTCGACGCGCACCGCCGGCAGCGAACTGCCGCCCACCGACACCTCGCCTATGCCGTCGACCTGCGAGAGTTTCTGCGCCAGCACTGTGCTGGCGGCATCGAAGAGCTGGCCCTTAGACAGGGTGTCCGATGTCATCGACAGGGTGAGGATCGGGGCGTCGGCCGGATTGACCTTGCGATAGGTTGGGTTGGAGCGCAGGCTCGACGGCAGGTCGGCGCGCGCGGCGTTGATCGCCGCCTGCACGTCACGCGCGGCGCCGTCGATGTCGCGGTCCAGCCCGAACTGCAAGGTGATGCGCGCGCTGCCGACGCTGCTCGACGAGGTCATCTCATTGACGTCGGCGATCTCGCCGAGATGCCGCTCGAGCGGGCTGGCGACGGTGTTGGCCACGACCTGGGGGCTGGCGCCCGGCAGCGAGGCCTGCACTGAAATAACGGGGTAGTCGACCGCCGGCAGCGGCGCCACCGGCAATTGCGGAAACGCCACCAGCCCGGCCGCCAGCAGCCCGAGGGTCAGCAAGGTCGTTGCGACCGGGCGCCGGATGAAGGGAACCGACAGGTTCATGGGGTGGTGTCCGCACCATACGCACGGGGAAGGTCGGGCTGGATGCCTTGCAGCCGGGCGGCAAGGCGATCGAACCAAAGGTAGATGACCGGAGTGGTGAACAAAGTCAGCAACTGGCTGACGAGCAGGCCGCCGACGATGGTGACGCCGAGGGGATGGCGCAGTTCCGAGCCGACGCCGGTGCCGAGCATCAGCGGCAGCGCGCCCAGCATCGCCGCCAGTGTGGTCATCAGGATTGGTCGGAAGCGCAGCAGGCAGGCCTGGTAGATGGCCTCGCGCGGCGCCTTGCCTTCGTTGCGCTGCGCGTCGAGCGCGAAGTCGATCATCATGATGGCGTTCTTCTTGACGACACCGATCAGGAGGATGATGCCGATGATCGATATGATGGTCAGGTCCTCGCCCGCGATCATCAGCGCCAGCAACGCGCCGATGCCGGCAGAAGGCAATGTCGACAGGATGGTGATCGGGTGGATGAAGCTCTCATAGAGCACGCCGAGCACGATGTAGACGGTGATCACCGCCGCCAGGATCAGGAACAGCGTGTTGTCGAGCGAAGCCTGGAAGGCGCGCGCCGCGCCCTGGAAACTGGTGATAACGCTGAGCGGCATGCCGATCTCGCTTTGCGCCTGCTGGATCGCGCCGACCGCTTCGCCCAGCGACACTCCGGGCGCCAGGTTGAACGAGACGGTGGTGGCGGGGAATTGCCCCATATGGGTGATCTGCAGCGGCGTGGTGGCGACATGGGTGCTTGCCACTACCGACAGCGGCACCGGTGCGCCACCTGTCGACGACGGCAGATAGACGGACGAGAGCGCCTTGAGCGAATTCTGGGAGGCGGCGGCCTCGAGAATGACGCGGTACTGGCTGGACGTGGTGTAGATGGTCGAGACCATGCGTTGGCCGAAAGCATCGTAGAGCGCGTTGTCGACGGTTGCCGGTGTGATGCCGAAGCGGGCGGCCTGGTCGCGGTCGATGTCGACAAAGACGGCAAGGCCGCTGTTTGACAGGTCGCTGGCGACATCAGCGAGCTGCGGCAGCGTGTTCAGCCTGGCAAGCAGCTTCGGTGTCCATTGCGCCAGTTCGTCCGGATTGGCGTCCTGCAGCACGAATTGATACTGCGTGCGGCTGACCGTGCCGTCGATGGTCAGGTCCTGCACCGGCTGCATGTAGAGCGTGACGCCCGGTACCGAAGCGGCCTCCTGTTTCAGCCGCGCGACGACCTCAGTGATGTCGGCGGTGCGCTCCTCATGCGGCTTGAGGTTGATCAGGATGCGGCCGACATTGAGCGTGGTGTTGGTGCCGTCGACGCCGATGAAGGACGACAGGCTGTCGACATCGGAGTCTTTCAGGATGATCGCCGCCAGCGCCTGCTGCCGCTCGGCCATCGAGGCGTAGGACACCGATTGGGGCGCCTCGGTGATCGCCTGGATGACGCCGGTATCCTGTACGGGGAAGAACCCCTTGGGGATGATCACATAGAGTGCCACCGTCAGCACCAGCGTGGCCGCCGCCACCAGCAGCATCAGCGTCTGCCGGTCGAGCACCCAGCTCAGTGCGTGGCCGTATCCTCGGATCACCCAGTCGAAGAAGGCGCGGCTGGCGCGCTGCAGGGCGTTCTCGCGTACCGCCGACAACGGCTTGAGCAGCTTGGCGCATGCCATCGGCACCAGCGTCAGCGACACCACCGCGGAAATCAGGATGGTGGTGGCGAGGGTGATCGAAAACTCGCGAAACAGCCTGCCGACGACATCGCTCATGAACAGCAGCGGGATCAGCACCGCGATCAGTGAAACGGTCAGCGATATGATGGTGAAGCCGATCTGCTGGGATCCCTTCAACGCCGCCTGCAGCGGCGTCGCACCCTCCTCGACATAGCGCGCGATGTTCTCGATGACGACGATGGCGTCATCGACGACGAAGCCGGTGGCGATGGTCAGTGCCATCAGCGAAAGATTGTCCAGGCTGAAGCCGAACAGATACATCACCCCCAGCGTGCCGACCAACGACAGGGGCACCGAGAGGCTCGGGATGAGCGTCGCGCGGGCGCTGCGCAGAAAGACGAAAATGACCAGCACGACGAGGATGATCGCCAGTGTGAGTTCGTATTCGACATCGCGCACGGACGCGCGGATGGTCGTGGTGCGGTCGGTCAACACCTTGACGTTGACGGCGCTCGGCAGCGACGCCTGCAATTGCGGCAGCAGCGCCTTGATGCGGTCGACCACCTCGATGACGTTGGCGCCGGGCTGGCGCTGGATGTTGACGATGACCGCCGGCGTGCTGTTCATCCAGGCCGCCAGCCTGTTGTTCTCGGTGGCGTCGACCACCGTGGCCACATCGCTCAGCCGCACCGGGGCGCCGTCCTTGTAGGCGACGATCAGCGAACGGTATTCGTCGGCGCTCTTCAACTGGTCGTTGGCGTTGATGGTGTAGGCCCGCGACGGCCCGTCGAAATTGCCCTTCGGCGTGTTGACGTTGGCGCTGCCCAGCGTGGTGCGCAGATCGTCGAGATTGAGGCCATAGGCGGCGAGCTTACGCGGATCGGCCTGAACGCGCACGGCGGGGCGCTGACCGCCGCTGAGGCTGACGAGACCGACGCCCGCCAGTTGCGAGATCTTCTGTGCCAGCCTTGTGTCGGCTAGCTGCTGCACATCGCGCAACGGCATCGTGTCCGATGTCAGGCCGAGCGTCAGCACCGGCGCGTCGGCCGGATTGACCTTAGCGTAGATCGGCGGCGCCGGCAGATCGGCCGGCAGCAGATTGCCGGCGGCGTTGATGGCCGCCTGCACCTCCTGCTCGGCGACATCGAGCGAGATCGCCAGGCTGAACTGCAGGGTGATGACGGAGGAGCCGGCCGAACTCACCGAGTTCATCTGGTTCAGGTTGGCGATCTGCCCGAGCTGGACTTCCAGGGGTGCTGTGACCGAGGACGTCATGACGTCCGGGCTTGCGCCCGGATAGAAGGTCTGCACCTGGATGGTCGGATAGTCGACCTCGGGCAGCGCCGAGACCGGCAAATAGCGGTACGCCAGCAGGCCGGACAACATGATCGCTACCATGAACAGCGATGTTGCCACCGGCCGGAGAATGAAGGCTCGCGACGGGCTCATTGCTGTTGCCCGGACTCCGCATGGCGATGCTTGCGGCCCTGGCCCTTGTGCCTGCCGGTGTCGTCGGGCTTCGGCGTCTCGGATGCTGGCTGATCGGGTGGCTGCGCCTGTGGTTGAGGTGCTGTCCCTGCCGGCGCAGGCGTTGATGTCTGCGGGGGTGACTGTGTCGGAGCCTGTGTTTGGCCGTCCTGTTGCAGGTTGATATGCGCTCCGTCACGAAGCTTGTCGGCGCCATCGACGACGACGCGGTCGCCGGGGTTGAGGCCCGACAGGATCTCGACGTGCTCGCCATTGGTGACGCCAGGCGTGACCTTGCGCACGGAGACCGTGCTGTCGGGATTGACCAGGTAGACGAAGGTGCCGGGCTGGCCGCGCTGTATCGAGGCGACCGGGGCGATCGCCACGTCCTTGTGCTCGTCCACCAGAAGCTCGACGTTGACGAACTGGTTCGGATAGAGAATGCGCGTTTCGTTGGCGAAGCCCGCCCTCAGCTTGATGGTGCCGGTGCTTGGATCGATCTGGCTGTCGAAGGTTTCAAGCTGGCCGTCGGCGAGCTTCTTCTCTCCGGCGCGGTCGAAGGCGGTGGTGGGCAGCGTGGCGCCCTGCTGCATGCGCT
This sequence comes from Mesorhizobium bavaricum, assembly GCF_056781655.1. Taxonomy (NCBI): domain Bacteria; kingdom Pseudomonadati; phylum Pseudomonadota; class Alphaproteobacteria; order Hyphomicrobiales; family Phyllobacteriaceae; genus Mesorhizobium; species Mesorhizobium bavaricum. The sequence goes on from NZ_CM165566.1 coordinate 2,418,272, forward strand.
GCGCGATCTCCGGCAACTCGTCCTCGGGCACGGTGAACAGGACACTGATCGGCTGCACCCGGGTGATGACGACGATGCCATTGGCATCGCTCGGCGTCACGTAATTGCCCTCATCCACCTGGCGCAGGCCGGCCCGTCCGTCGACCGGAGCCAGGATGCGGCAATTGTCGAGATTGAGCGTGGCGGTCTGAACCATGGCCTGGTCGACCTGGATGGAGCCGGCGTCCTGCGCGACGAGGGCAACCTGGGCGTCGAGCGTCTGATGTGTCGCAGCACCCTGGTTCACCAGTGTCTGGTCCCGAGCAAGGTCGAGCTGGGCGTCCTTCAGCAGGGCCTGGTCGCGTGCCAGTTGGCCCTGGGCCTGGGCCAGCGCCGCCTGGTAGGGGCGCGGATCGATCTCAGCCAGCAGGTCGCCCTTGCTGACGTCCTGGCCCTCCTTGAAATTCACCTGGACGAGCGGGCCCGTGACCTGCGGCTTGACCGTGACGGTGGAGAGCGAGGTCACCGTGCCAAGCGCGTTGAGGGTGACGTCTATCGTACCCTTCTCGATGGTCGCGGCGCCAATCGACATCGGCTGCGCGCCTCTCCTGTTGCCCGGCTGTCTGGCGGCGACCTCAGGGCGCTGGTACAGGTACGCGCAGGTGGCGGCGGCGACGGCAAGAAAGATCAGCCACGGAATCCAGCCGCGCGAACGGCGTCGTGCGACAATCGTCTGCAGAGGCATTTCCAGTTGCTGGTCCATGGTGGCATCTTTCACCCCCATCAACCCATATGGCCGAAACCGGCCCAAGTCGAATTAACAGTTGGACAGGTTTGACAGGCCTTGCCGGCCGGTCATTTGCCTCGGTTGCCGCTATCGCAGCCCGGCAGCGGACGCCGGCTACATGCGCATCAAGAGGCCGCCGTCGACGGCGAGTTCGATGCCGGTGATGTAGCTCGCGGCGTCGGAGAGCAGGAACAGCGCCGCATTGGCCATGTCCTGCGGCGTGCCGATGCGGCCGAGCGGTGCGTAGCTCGCCACGGCCGAGCGCTTTTCCTCGGTGTCCCAGCGCGCCTGCAGCGGGGTCAGCGCCATGCCGGGACAGATGGCGTTGGAGCGGATGCGCTCGCCGGCAAGCTGCATGGCCAGCGACTTGGAGAGCGCGCAGACGCCGGCCTTCGATGCCTGATAGGCGTCTTGCGGATTGGCGTCGCCGCGATACCACTGGATGGTCGAGAAATGCACCATGGCGCCGCCACGGCCGCCCGAGCGCATATGCGGCACGACCGAGCGCGCGGTGTGCACGAAGGATTTCAAATTGATCCTGAACACCTCGTCCCAGACGTCGAGATCCATCTCGAGAGCGGACTTGTCACGGCCGAACCAGAGCACGCCGGCGACATTGGCCAGATAGTCGATGCCGCCGCGTTCGCGGCCCGCCGTGCCAACCGTCTGTTCAACGAACTCGGCGTCGGTGAGATCGCCCTGGGCGAAGGTGAGCCTGTCGTCATAGGTGGCGAGGGACGCTGGGCGCGGCTTGACGTCGATGGCGGTGACGGAGGCGCCGGCATCGAGTAGCGCCAACGCGATCGCCTCGCCCATGCCGCCGCCGGCGCCGGCGACGACCGCATGCCTGCCCATGAAATCGTAAGCGATCATCTGAACCCCTCATGTGCTGCCGCCAATGCGCGCTCGGCAGAATTACGCCGAAAGCCGACGGGCCTGCCAGGCAGCGTTCGATGCCTGGCAGGCGTCGCACATCACCGGCTTCGAATGGCAGCGGTATTTCGTCAGCAGCTAACCATCGGTCGATGCGACAAACTAAAACCGGCCGGCTTCTGCCGGCCGGTTTGTTCCGAGCGAGATCAGCCGCAGACGCGGACTTCCTCGATCACTCTGTGGTGGTGACGCCAATGCTTGACCAGTTCGATATGGCAGCGATGATGCCGATGGTGGCGGCGATACTCGCCTCCGTCGTAGTCACCGAATTGCAATTGCACGCCGCCGTTCTGATCGTCGTAATCGCGCCGATGGTGGCGGCGATACTCGCCACCTTGGTAATCACCAAACTGCACGCCGTTCTGATCGTCACCGTATTGGTTGTCATTGTTATACCGGTCACGATGGCGGCGGACGATGACCTGGCCGTCGTCCGACTGATCGTCCGGTGAATACTGGCTGTTGTCGTCGGACTGGATAGTCAAGCTTGCGGCTTGCGTTGGCGCAATGACTGCGGCCGTTGCCGCCAATGCCATTATGGAAGCTAAAATCAACTTTTTCATTTCGTCCTCCTGCGAGTTCAAGACACATAACACGCGGGAGAACCAGACGTTCCACTGTAAATCTACACGCTTTGCGACGCCGAGGATATCAAGGCGTTATCCGCTGCAGCATGCACTACAAGCGTACAAAGGCCGTCAGTGGCAGATGGTCTGACGCCACCCGCGAAAGCGGCGTGTCATGCGCCTCCACGGCCGAGATCATTCCGTGCCGGTTGGCCATGATGCGATCGAGCGCGAGCAGCGGCAGGTTCGACGGGAACGTCGGAACCGCCGGCGGCAGCGGGCCAAAGGTGACATGCAGCGTGTTCAGCGCGGAGCGGTTGCCGAGCCGCCATTCGTTGAGATCACCGAGCAGGAGCGTCGGCTTCTCGTCGGGGCTGTTCATGATATCCAGCACGACGCGAGCCTGTTGCGAGCGGGACCGGCGCAGCAGACCGAGATGGGCTGCGATGACGCGCAGCGTCCGGTTTCCGTCGAGATCGATTTCCGCCACCACGGCACCGCGCGGTTCGAGCCCCGGGAGCCTGATCTGATGCACGTCGCGGACGACGCCCTTCTTGAACAGCAGGACATTGCCGTGCCAGCCATGTCCCTTGCCGTTGGCGGCAATCGGCACCGGCACCAGGCCGGTTTCATGTTCCAGACGAGACAGGTCGAGGAGCCCGTCACGGTCGCCGAAGCGGTTGTCGGCTTCCTGCAGGGCAATGACATCCGGATCGATTTCGCGGATGACGCGGCTGGTCCGTTCGGGATCGAACCGCCTGTCGATGCCGATACATTTGTGGACGTTGTAGGAGGCAACCAGCGTTCCGGTCGTGCCTGTCCGCTTGGGCGCACCGGCGTTTGCCTTCTGCATCCTGCGGTCGCGAATGGATAGAAGCATGCTTGCAGGGAGGCTGCGTCCAGTTCTGTGCATATCCGTGCTGCTCGTCCTCGCTGGCTTCAATTCAGAACCGGGCTACAGTCAAAATAGGCATCTTCGGCATATGTTCCATGACAAGTGAGTTCCCAAGCCAACCTTTGCCTAAAGATAGGGCGAGCCGAGCCAAAGGACCCGGTCGAACAGCCTGATAAGAAACGGGCGGGCCCGCAAGGCGTCGAGCGTCACCGGCACGGCGGAGGCAAGCGCCGACCCGATCCGCGCCTCGATCTCGCTGGCGAAGCCGGCGTCGAGGATCTCGAGGTCGATCTCGAAATTCAGCCGCAGCGACCGGGCGTCAAGGTTGGAAGAGCCGACATAGGCCCACACGCCGTCGATCGAAAGCAGCTTCGAATGGTCGAAAGGTCCCTCCGTGCGCCAGACGCGGCAAAAATGTTTCAGCACCTGATCGAACTGCGCCGTCATCGCACGGTCGACAAGGAAAAGATTGTTCACCGCCGGCACCACGATGTCGATTTCCACGCCGCGCCTTGCGGCGGTGGTCAGGGCGCTGATCAGTTCGCGGTCCGGCAGGAAATAGGGCGACATCAGGCGGATCGATTTGCGGGCGACGGAGAATGCGCCGATCAGCAGCTTGTGATTGGTCTCGATGCTGGCGTCCGGACCGGACGCCACCGCTCGCACCAGCATCGGCAGGCCGGGCGCCGGCGACAGCGGCGCAATTCGCCAGGCATCGCCCTTCAGCGCCTCGTTGGTGGCGAAGCGCCAGTCCTCGGCGGCAACCGAGAAGAGGTCGGCGACGACCGGACCGGTGACCCGAAAATGCGTGTCCCTGGCGCTGTTGGAGCCGGCGAACTCGGCGGAGAAGCCCTTGCGGATGTTCATGCCGCCGGTAAAGGCAACCGTGCCGTCGACGACCAGGATTTTCCTGTGGGTCCTCAGGTTGGCATAGGGCAGGCGCAAGCCGATCACGATGTTGCCGTTGAAGACATCGGCGGTGATGTTGGCGCTGCGCAGATGCCCCAGGATGCTGGGCACGGAGTAGCGGGCGCCGACGGCATCGATCAGCACGCGGACGGTGACGCCGCGCCGGACGGCGTTGGCCAGCGCTTCGACAAAGTGCAGGCCGACGGCATCATTGTCGAGAATATAGGTCTCGAGCAGGATGCTGCGCTCGGCGCCATCGATCGCCGCGCACATGGCGGCATAGGCCTCGTCGCCGGTCTCCAGCACATCGATGGCGTTTCCAGGGTTGAGCGCGCGCCGCGCCACCCTGTCGCCCAGTGTCCGCAGGCCCATGAACCGCTGCCCGTATCGCTCGACGATCAGGGCCTCTTCGGCGGCGACGTCGCGTTCATGCTTGGCGGACACCGCGTCGCCGGCAAACGGGCGCTGGGCGCTGATCGAGGCGCGGCGGATGCGGTTGATGCCGGCGACGGCATAGATCAGCACGCCGATGATGGGCGACAGCACCATCACGCCGACCCAGCCGGTCGCGGCGCGGACATCCTCCTTGGTCATGACGACGTGGATGATGCCGACGGTCGCCATCACCACCGAGATGATCGCAAGGATTTGGGGCCAGTGAGTCGCCAAAGTCTCGAACATTGCCGGGACTATCCAGCGAGCGCTTGCAGAACGCAATGCGGCCCGGGCATGAGGCGAAGCCACCGACGGGCGCTACCGGGCGAGCGTCTGCAACCGTTATGCGGGGTGTCGCAGCCGAGGCATCGGCCGAATCATCTCAGCACGGAACAGCAGGCTGGCATCTCCATCTGCTTCTCACTGCTTCGGAATCCTTTGTCCGGCAGGGCGATATGATTGAATATTAAGCCAAGGAACCCTCGCCGGTGGAAGACTTGTGCGCCTCACTTCCGGTCGAGAAATGTCCTAACGGCTGCGATCGTGGCCTCCGGCTGCTCATCCATGAGCCAATGTCCCGCGTTGGGTATCACGACTTCGGTCACGTCGGTCGCGGCATTCCGCATGACGATCGCCTCATATGCTCCAAAGGATTTTTCGCCGCCGATCGCCAGCACTGGCATACCGAGTTTCATCACCATCGATGCCTTGTTGTCTTCGGCGTCTTGGCGGATAGAGCGGAACTGCGCGAAGGCTGAGCGCATCGCGCCCGGCAAGGCGTAGAACTTGGTGTAGTGTTCGCGTGTTGCTTCGTTGATCCTGGATGGATCGGCAGCGAATTCATTCCAGAAGCGATCAAGATAGATGCGTTCGCGTTCCGCCACCAGCCGCTCGGCATCCGGGCCGCCAAAGTCGAAATGCCAAAGTGCGGGCCAGCGCACGATTTCATCCCAGGGTGGGATGCCGGGAACCGGGGCGTCCATCACCACCAGTTTCTCTGTCTTGTCGGGATAACGCGCCGCATAGGCATAGGCGACCATCGTTCCAATGTCGTGGCCGACGATGACGGCGCGATCGATTCCAAGCGCGGCCAGGATCGCGCGGATGTCGGCCGCCTGTGTACGCTTGTCGTAGCCATCGGTTGGATGGGACGACAGGCCCATGCCGCGCAGATCAGGGATGACGACCCGGTGATCGCGGGCCAGTTCGGCGGCCAGCGGCACCCACATGTCACCAGTGTCGCCGAAACCATGGATCAGGACCACCGCCGGGCCCTGTCCGCCCACACGGACATACAATGTCACATCATCGGACTTGATCTCTTGCGTCTGGAAACCGGGGGGCAGCGATTGAACCTGCGCCGCGGCAGGAAGTGAAATCACAAGCATGCCAAACAGGCCGAGCAGGAACCTGACATCTCACCTCCGCCAATTTGCCGCGGCCGCGTGGCCGTCATTTTCACATTGGGCATGATTGACTATGGCGCAGGATTTTCGTTCTGATTAGCCGTATAATTCGGGAACTCGATTTCGGAAAATACGGACAATCATGAAGCTTGAGGGCATCAGCACGTTCGTGACCGTGGTGGAAGCCGGTTCGATCAGCGAAGCCGCGCGGCGTCAACGATTGTCCAAGTCGGTGGTGAGCGAACGTTTGGCTGAACTCGAAAGAAGCCTGAGCGCGACCCTGCTGCATCGTACGACGCGCAGACTTACCCTGACGGAGGATGGGGTAGCCTTCCTCGCACGAGCGCGGCGCATCGTCAGGGAAGTGGAGGACGCCGGCGCCGACATGGCGGAACGACGTGGCGAACTGGTCGGGCCGCTGCGCATCTCCGCGCCAGTCACATTTGGACGCATGGATCTCGGACCGGCGCTTTACCCATTTCTGGCGCGTCATCCGGGGATCGAACTGACGCTCGATCTCGACGACCGGCGCGCCGATGCTGCTGCCGATGGGTACGATGCGGTTGTGCGGCATGGTGCGATACAGGATTCGAGGCTGATAGCATGGCGCCTCTCGGCGAGCAGACGCGTGCTCGTTGCGTCTTCCGAGTACCTCGCCCGGAATGGTGCGCCTGCGTCGATGGCTGATCTCGCCGGACACCGGGGCATTTTCTACACCAATCGGGGGGTCGCCGACTGGCGTTTTCCAAGCCCGGACGGCGCGGCGATCGTCCGGGGTCGAATCGGGCTGCTCGTCAACAATGGCGACATCATGCGTGAGGCTGCGATCGCGGGTCTCGGGATAGCCTTGCTGCCCACATTCATCGTCGGAGCGGCCGTCAGAACCGGTGAACTCAAGATCATCGATATCGGCGTCGAGGCCGAAGGCGAATTTATCTACATCGCGTATCCTGAAGGGCCACCTCCATCGGCCAAGCTCAAGGCGTTCGCGGCATGTCTGATCAGTGCAATCGGTGATCCGCCCTACTGGGATTTGCGTGATTGCAGCCCGAAGGACGGATGACTATCCGCTCCATCTTTGCGCTGAGATGATCGCGACGATGTGGGGCATGAGTCGCCAGAGTTTCGAACATTGCCGGGACTATCCGGCGAGCGGTTGCAGAAGGCAATGCAGCCGATCATGCCCCAGCATTGAGCGGGCTGCCTGCCTCCAGGCAAATCATTAGAGGCCAAGGGCAACCTTGAAAGCAGAAAGCTCCCCGTCGGTGACGGGAACCACGTGCTGCGGCTCTGGGTAGGCGCCAGTCTGCACGTCGGATATGAACTCGCGATAGGCGGCGATGCGCTCGCGCTGCAGCCGTTCATATTCGGCGGCGAAGTTGCGGTAGGTCTTGGCGTGGCGTGGCCTGTGGCCGGCGGTGTGGCCGAGCACGTCCTCGCTGAAAAGATACTGCGCGTCGGCATGCGGCCCGGCGCCCATGCCGAGCATGATCAAGGGCGTATTGCGGGTGATCAGTTCGGCAACCCGGTCCGGCACCACCTCCAACTCGGCGCCGAAGCAGCCGATAGCCTCCAGCCGCTTGACGTGATCCCACACCGCACGCGCGCTTTCGGCCGTCCTGCCGACGGCCTTGAAGCCGCCGGTCCAGGTGCATTGCGAGGGGATCAGGCCGACATGGGCGACGACCGGCACGGCATTGTCGCAGAGCGCCTTCTGGATATCGAGCGAGGCGGCACAGTAGAAGCAGTCGCCGCCGATGCGCATGAAGTGGTAGGCGGTTTTCAGATAATCCTTCGAGGTGACCAGATTGCCGGCGGGGCCGTAAGGCAGTCCAACCTGCACGAAGCAGCGGCCGGCCGCCTCGCGCATCTCGGGCGAGAAGAAGCGACCCTCGATCGAAAGCATGTCGACGCCGGCTGCATCCGCTGCCGCCGCCTCTTCGAGAGAGGTGACGTAAAGCATGGAAATCTTTTGTCCGCGGCCCTTCATGGCGCGGATGTCGGCGACGGTGGGACGGCTGTTCTTGGTGACCATTTCGTTCCTCAGACGGTGAAAGCTTCGCGGAAGGCCTGCAGTGCTGCCTCGGGATCTCCGGAGGCAAACGCCTCCATGCCCACCGGCCCGCGGTAGCCCATATCCTTCAGCGCACGGGCGATGCCGCGATAGTTGATCTCGCCCGTGCCAGGCTCCATGCGGCCCGGCACATCGGCCACCTGGACCTCGCCGATCCACGGCAGGCAGGCGCGGCGATCAGATTCCCTTCACCGATCTGCGCATGGTAGAGGTCGAGATTGAGGCGCAGGCCGGGCCGGTTGACGCTCGACACGAGCGCAAGCGTGTCCTCGGCGCGCCCAAACGGCACGCCCGGATGGTCGACGGGAAGGTTCAAATTCTCCAGCGTGAAGGTCACGCTTTGCGCCTCGGCGAGGTCCGCGATGCGGTCCAGCGTGTCGCGCGCCTTGAGCCACATGGCGCCGGTGACGGTCTCGCAAGGTGTAACCGGCAGGCCGCCATCGCCAAGCCCAGTACCGTGCAGGTTGAGCCGCGCGACGCCGAGGCGCTTGCCGACCGCCGCCGTCTCCTTGGCCGTCTTGAGCAATTCGACGGCGCCCTCGTCATCGGAGAGACGGCCGCGCAAATAGCCGTTCATGATCGAGAAGGTCGCGCCGGATTTCTCGAGCATTGCGAGGTCGTGATCGGGCCAGTTCCAGAGGCCAACCTGGAAGCCCATTTCCGTGAGGCGCCGCACGCGCCATTCCATCGGCCGGTCGCGCCAGAGCATCTCGGCGCAAGCCGCAAGGGTGAAGGTATCGGACATGTCAGACCTCGATGTACACGCGGCCGTCCTCGACCTTCGTGTTGTAGGTTTTAAGGTTCACGCAAACCGGTGCGCGCAGCGCTTCGCCGGTCCGGTAATCGAACACGCCGTTATGCTTCGGGCATTCGATCCTGTACTCCATAACCAGCCCGTCGCTCAGATGCACCTTCTCATGCGTGCACAGGCCGTCGGTACAGAAGAACGCATCATCGGGGCTGCGGTAGATAGCGAATGTCCGGCCCTCGTGATCGAAGCGGATAAGGTCCTCTTCCTCGATATCATCGGTCGCACACGCATCAATCCACTTTGCCATCGTCGCCCTGCACTCTGTTCTTCGGTTGGTCGAAAAGACAGCCGGCGGAACCACGCGTTCCGCCGGCCGCACAGGAAGATGCCCGGGAGGAGGAGATGGGCGTCTTCACTGGGTTCATGCATGGCCCGCGTCGTGCGGCGCAGGCCTGTCGTCACTCGCCGAGAAGCTCTCGATCTCGGCTTCGAGTTCGGCCATCTGCTCGCCGCCTGCCATCAGGTCGGTGATCGCCTCGCGGCTTTTCTCACCCTTGCGGAAGTCGGCGGCCTTGGAGCCTCTGATGAGGACGGCGAAGTGGTCGCCGACGGTCAGCGCATGGACGACATTGTGGGTGATGAAGATGACCGCGATGCCCTTGCGGCGCGCTTGCAGGACGATGCGCAGGACATGCGCCGCCTCCTTGACGCCAAGGGCCGCGGTCGGCTCGTCGAGGATTAGCACACTGGCGCCGAAGTGGACGGCGCGCGCGATGGCCAGCGCCTGACGCTCACCTCCGGACAATCCACCAACCAGGCGATCGCCGTCGTCGATGCGGGTGATGCCGAGCTGGCGCATCTCGGTGACGGCGATCTCGTTGGCTCGCTTGCGGTCGTAGATGGTGAGTGGCCCCCAGCGGCGTGTCGGCTCGGCGCCGACGAAGAAGGAGCGGCCGATGCTCATCAGTGGGAACGTCCCGCCGAATTGGTGGACTGTCGCGATGCCATGGTCGCTGGCGTCGCGCGGGCTGCCGAATTCGACTGATTTGCCATCCATTTCCATCCTGCCCGACGTCGGTTTGTGGACGCCGGAAAGGATCTTGATCAGCGTCGACTTGCCGGCACCATTGTCGCCGAGCAGGCACAACACCTCGCCTCCGTTTACCTCCAGCGAAATGTCGTGGAGCACGTCGATCGGTCCGAACGACTTGTTGATTCCGGCCAGTCTGAGCAAGGGCGTGGTCATGAGCGGACCCTCGATTTGCTGCGCGGCGCGTAGGTCAACGCCATGTTGCGGAAAGTGTTGTTCATCAGCACGGCGGCGAGCAGCAGGACGCCGATGATCAGGCTCGCCCAGTTGGCGTCGAAGCCGGTGTAGAAAATGCCCTGGTTGACGATGGAGAAGGTCAGCGTGCCCAAAACGATGCCGACCACCGAACCGTAACCACCGGTGAGCAGCACGCCGCCAATGACCACCGCGATGATCGAGTTGAAGATGAACGACTGCCCGGCGGCCACCTGGGCGCTGTTGTAGAGGATGGCCTGCGACATGCCGACGAAGGCTGCGCACAGGCCGCTGCTCATGAACAGGGCGATGGTGACCCGGTCCGTCGGGATGCCGGCATTGCGGGCGCTGACCGCGTCACCGCCCATGGCCAGGATCCAATTGCCGAAGCGCGAAAAATTCAGGATGAAACCGACGATCAGGACGATGGCGATCCACCAGAACAGGGTCACCTGGAATTTGCCGCCGAGATAGTCGCCAAACACAAGCTTGGCGATCGGTCCGCTCTTCAGCGCGACACTGGTGCTGCCGGACAGGATGATCGAAAGGCCGAGCGTGAGGCCGGCCAGCGCGAACAGCGTTGCCAGGGTGACGACGAAGGACGGCACTTTGGTGCGGATCACCAGAACGCCGTTGATGAAGCCGACGGCGAGGCCAAGACCGAGCGCCGCGAGGATGCCGACGATGATCGGCAGATCGTAGTGGCCCGATATGATGGCAATGGTCATCGAGCTGGCGGGGATCATCGAGCCGACGGAGAGATCGAGATGTCCGGCGATCATCAGCAGCCCGACCGGGAGTGCGATGATGCCGAGTTCCGAGGCGACGTTGAGCCAGCTGGCGGCGCCGCCGGCCGACATGAAATTGGCGCCGCCGAAGACCGAGAAGAAGACCAGCACGGCGATCATGCCGATCAGCGAGCCGACCTCGGGGCGCCGTACGAGGCTGCCGATCGAGGGCATCGAAGAATGCGGGGCGGGTGGCGCAGTCGCTACCACGGCGGGTTGGTCATGGGCTTGGGATGTCATCGAAGTGTCCCTGGCTTGAGCAATGGAGAGCCTGGCGCGGACTACGTTGGGGCGAGCCGGCCGGCGATGTCCGGCCCTCGGATGCATCCTCGGGCCAGACACGCAGCGATTGGCGCGCTAGCGGGCGCCGGCCGCCGCGCCCCCCATTGTCGCGTCGACATTGGCGGCGTCGACAATGCCCGGTCCGGTCAGCACCGGTTTCGTCGGGAGGTCGAGCCCATAGTTGACGAAGCCGTTGAGCAGAGACACCGCAAGATAGCCCTGCAGGTAAGGCTGCTGGTCGATCGAGAACAACTGCGTGCCGTCCTTGATGCGCTGCAGGCCGGTTTCGTCCATGTCGAACGAAGCGAGCTTGACCTTTTCGCCGACATTGGCCTGGCTGATCGCATTGGCCGCACTGTTGGCGTCGCCGGCGCTGATGGTGATCAGGCCGTCGAGGGTGTTGTCTTTCAGCACGGCGGCCTTGATCGCCTCGGCGACCGCAGTCGGGTTGCCGAAGCTGGATGAAGGCAGCGGCAGCTGGGTGGATTTGCCGCCGCTCTTGACGATGGCATCGGCTATGCCCTTGCAGCGGTCTTCCGTGTTGGTGGAGCCCGGCAAGGTGTTGACGCACAGCACGTTCTTGGCGCCATGGTTGCCGAAATAGGCGCCGCCACCAAGACCCGCGGCGTATTCTTCGTTACCGACATAGTTCATGGCGCCCAGCCGCTTGGCTGCATCCATGCCGCCGGAATTGTAGATGATGAGCGGCACGCCGGCAGCGACGACTTCCTTGAACGCGTCATCCATGGCCTCGGGCACCCAGTCGGGACCGACGATGGCGCTGGGATTCTGGCTGAGCGCGGTGCGGATCAGCTTGGCCGCGTCGGGGCCGAGATTGTCGTAGTTCTGCGGACCGAGCCAGGTGACCGAGCCGCCGGTCAGTTCGGCGACCTTGCCGGCATCGTCGGCGCCTTTCTTGACCTTCGACCAGAACGGGTCGTCCGCCTTGCCGCCGATGACGAAGATCTTTGCCCCTTTCGACTCGGCCATTGCCGATGTGGCTGACGTCGCCGCCACGCCCGCGAGCATGATCGCCGCCAAGAGTTTTGTGATACGCTTCATTTTCGTCTCCTCCCATTTGCCGTCTTCAGACGGGTTTAGAAAAACTTTGACCTCTCCTGCGCGCCTCTCTCCCGGTTGCGCGCTGTGTCACGTGATCGATGGCTTGCCGGGATTACGCCCTGGCGTTCATGCGTTCTTTCTTTTTCTGAAACCGGGCATCCATCAGGGCGTCGCCCTCTCTGGTGCCGTCGTGCAAGGTGCCGAACCACTTATCGAGCGGGATCAGCCCGTCGCCACCGTAGTTCACCTCGAAATATTTGTGGTGCAGGTAGTGGGCGTAGGCGTGGCTATCGACGGCCTTGTCCTCGGTCACTTCCAGCTTGTCGAAGCCGAGATGACCATTGACGGCGCCGAAGCTGGCGACATGCAGCTGGAACAACGCGACGATCGGATTGGACGGGATGACCAGGTGCCAGAAGGCGACCGCGTGATAGAGGAACCCTTCCACCGGATGCATCGACAGCGACGACCACGGCGAGGGATTGATCGAGTTGTGGTGGACCGAGTGGATCCAGCGATAGAGCGGCCCCCAGTGGATCAGGCGGTGGATGAAGAAGAAATGCACCTCGTGGATGGCCGGCGCGATCAGCACCAGTGCCGCGAGATAGACCGGGTGATCCTGCCAGCCGACCCACGGCACATAGCCCTTGGCAAAGCACCACAGGAAAATGACTTCGACCACGGTCCACAACGGGATGGTGATGAAGAAGGAACGTAGGAAATTGTCGAGGTTCTGACTCTGGAACCAGAAGACATCCGACGGCGCATCGCCGGGGAATTTGTGGTTGTATTTGAACCGCGTCGCCTGGACGCGCCTGATGTAATAGCGCAGCTCGAAGATGCCGTAGAAGACCAGGATCGCCGCTGCGTTGACCGCGTAGAGCCACAGCGCCCAGCCCCAGCTGATGGTCTTCATCGTCTCAACGCTGGGGACGATATAGAACCAGTAGACAAGCGCCGTGGCCATGTGGAAGGCGTTCCAAGGCCAGATATAGCCGGGCAGCCACGCCAGGATCTTCGGCAGCTTGGGTGGCCAGTTCCAGAACGGCACGGCCTCGATGCGTCCGTTCGGCTTCCAGTCGCCCCGCTTGTCGCGCACGCCGTATTTGAGATCGTCCATGCAATCCTCCACCCGCAGTGCCTGGGATGGCCCGCACGCGCACGCTGCCTCACACCGCCGTTGGACGGAGGGTCAGAACCTTGTCTGCGCTGTGCTGCTTCTATCCTGGGCCGGCGGTGCTTGCGCCTTCTTTGCTTCTGCCCCGAGATAAACATCTTGATCCAAAATGAATCAAGAATAGAATGTTTGTTCCAAATGGATTGTATCATTCGTCTCAGGATTGCCCGGCGAATGATATCTTCGTATCAATTGCTACAGGCTGATGAGACGAAATGGATCAGGACAAGCGGCCGACGATCAAGGATGTAGCCGCCGAGGCAAATGTCTCGGTGGCCACCGTCAACCGGGTGCTGAGCGGCTCTGGTGCCGTGCGCCAGAGCACACGCGAGCGTGTCAGGCTGGCGGCGGAACAGATCGGTTTCTACGGCATGGGCGCGCTGCGCAGCCGCATAGCGGCCGCCCGGCCGCGCTACCGGTTCGGCTTCCTGCTGCATCAGCCCGGCCGCGCCTTCTACCGCAACATTGCCGAGGCGATACGTGCGGTGGCGCCGACGATGCCTGACTGCGAGATAGACCTGCGCACCGAGTTTCTCGACGATCTGTCGCCGCAGAACGTCGCCTCGCGCATGCTGGCCTTGGGCGCCGAATGCGACGCCGTCGGCGTCGTCGCCGCGGTCCATCCGCTCGTGACGCAAGCGGTCGATACACTCAATGCCCGCAACGTGCCGGTGTTTGCGCTGATCTCGCAGATTTCGGCGACGGGGCACGTGCGCTATATCGGGCTCGACAACTGGAAAGTCGGGCGCACCGCGGCCTGGGTGTTCGAACATGTCTGCCGGGCGCCCGGCAAGCTCGGCATCCTCGTCGGCAATCATCGCTACCGCTGCCAGGAAATGAACGAAAGCGGTTTTCGCTCCTATTTCCGCGAGCATGCGCCTGGCTTCACGCTGCTGGAGCCGCTGCTGACCTTCGAATCGAGCGCCATCGCGCAGGAGATGACAGAAAAGCTGCTGAACGAAAATCCGGATCTGTCCGGCCTCTATGTCGCCGGCGGCGGCATCACTGGCGCCATTGCGGCACTGCGCTCCACCGGGCGAGCCGGCAGCCTCGTCGTCGTCGGCTATGAGCTTATGGATTCGACCCGCCCGGCGCTGCTCGACGGAACGCTGACCTTTGTCATTTCACACCCGCTCGCCCGCATCGCGCAGGAGGCTCTGGCTGGCATGGTCCGCGCCGTGTCGGCCCCGAACGAGGGGGGCAACTTCACCACGATCCTGCCCTTCGAGATCTACACCCGCGAGAACATCTAGGTCGCAGCGCCGCGCAACGGCTGGCATGCGGCAAGTACGAGTTGCTCCGGAGAAGGAGAAGGCCGATCCGAACGAAGCCAAGGGACTGTGGGAAGCGGAGCGAGGCCGCTATATCGCAACAATCGAAGAGGTATTCTTCCTCCATTATCGGCGGCACGCGGCTCAGCTGAAGAATTCCAAATTCCTGGGGCTATGGTCGAACCCCGAGGGAATTCATGTACAATGGCCCACCCTGACCCTTGGCGAAGCATAGAGACGGCGTGATCTGGCGTCATCCTGTCCCGCTTCGGTCCTTCAAGGCTTCCTGTGCTTGGTTCCGGAACCATTGTATATCAGGCGAAATGAATTTAACGATATAACACTTCGACTGATGGCGAGGGGAGCGCCGGATGGTGAAATTCAACTTCGATGGGCCTCCTGTGGGTGACGCCGTCGACATGTCGGCCGAATGTCAGCGCCAGTTGCTACCTATCCTCCGTGAAATCGTCCAGGCGGCGGTCGCGGCCGGGTGGAGCGAGGAGGATGTACTGCTGGGCTTTGTTGAACTTGCATGGGATCTGTACGAGAGGCGTCGCGGTGATTCCTAGCAATCCGCGGTGAACCGGCTGGCTCTGTGCCGCGTCATTGCATGGCTGCCGATCCCGGCGGCAAAAACCAGATTCAGGCCCGCCCGGGCCAGATGCGCCCTTCATATGAGCGTTAGCACTGAGCCGAAATGCGTGGCCAATTCATACTATGGCCGATGAAACAAAAACGCATTGATGGGATACCTCGCCGTCGGTGGAAAAGTTGTTCTTGAAACGTCCTTCGTCGGCCATTTTTTTCTTTTTTATCTCGAACAAAGATTTTTCCTTGCGCGTGGGTGTTCTTCCCTATCCAAGGCCTGTGCGTTAGGTTGATTTCGGGTTGGCCAAGGGGGATTTCAAGCGGCGGCAAGGCGGCTGAGGCGACGCAAATGAAAAATGCGGACGAGGCTCGGGAAAGCGGCGTTTCCCGGATCGTCGATCAAGAGCGTACAGCTCGATACGTCTTGGACATCATTCCCGAAAGTGCTGGTCCCAGAAGAGCTGCCGCCCGAATTTCCTTCGAAAGATACTGGTCGCCGAACTCGCGTCGGTCGCGGAAGTTTCACCCCAATCATTTCATAGCAAGGTTCGCCAGGACATTCAGGATGCCGCCGCATCGTTATCTGATCAATCTGCGAATCGACCTGGCGGAAAGCTGCTCGTCAGTTCGATCAATCACGAATTGTTTGCTTGAGGGAACTGAGAATGTACCCTCAGGTTGATGTCCATCGGGGAGGTATCAGGAGGCCGAGACATGCGGCGCGATGATGATCCCGCAAGATGGATTTCCGGGACAGAGACAGCGCGACAGCCGCAGCTCAACGTAAAAGGTGGGCTTTCCGTCCGCAGTGCACGCAAGGTGCAGGAATTCCTGAACGAGAACTTTTCGCGCAAGCTGGTGCTTGGCGAGATGGCTGCTGTGTGCGGGCTGTCGCCCTATCATTTCGTGCGGGCTTTCTCCAAGACGTTCGGGGCGCCGCCACATCAATACGTTCTCGATCTGCGGCTCGACTTCGCCGAAAGACTGCTTGCCGACAGCCGCATGACGATCGCGGAAATCGCCCATTTGGCCGGCTTTTCAAGCCAGAGCCATTTTACCACGGTGATGAAAAAATACCGCCAGGTGACGCCATCGCAGGCGAGAGCGAGCAAGCTTAACTCGAAGATTAGATGAGAAGCCGGTTGCGGCATTATTTGATTACTTGGTGTTAAAGCGTTGGCTAAGGTAACGAGCCGTTAACCTGCGTCAGTTTGCTTCGCTTTTTTCTCTCGCGGCAGCAATTTCGTGAAATACTACGTGCAGGAATCATGTCTTCCTGCCGTGGACTGGAATTGTCTGACGATTTCATGCCGGCCAGCGGAGAGGGAACCATGACCGACAATCAGATTTCGAGCGGCTCGTTTGTTCAGCGTCGTGCGGCGCATTTCGCCGGGCACTGGATCGCGGGTGCCGATCATGGCTCCCGCTCGGTTCGTCGTCGCCTGATGGCGGTGCTGCGCATGGCTCATCGCGTGCTCGGCATGCGCCGCAAGGGACATGGGCTTGGTGCGCTCGGCAATGGCAGGATTCTGGCGGCGGCGCTGGGTGCGATCGCTTTCGCGGGCGTCGCCACGCCGGCATTAGCACAGTTTGTCGGCGGCGGCGGGACGGCGAACGGGGTGCGTGGTATCGCGATTGGATCTGGAGCGGTGCAAAACGGAGCTGATTCCATCGCCCAAGGCACCAATGCCAATGCGGGCAGCCAGAATGCCGTCGCAATCGGCTTCCAGTCGCTCGCGACCCAGATCAATTCCGTCTATCTTGGCGCGCGCACCGCCGCTGGAACAGGTGCCACTGCCACAAGCGCCATCGGCATCGGCACGGATGTTACAGCCTCTCAGGCCGACGCCATCGGGATAGGACGTTCATCCGTTGCGTCGGCACAATACTCGGTGGCTCTGGGCCTGAACGCGCAGGCCACGGGCACTGGCGGCGCGATGGCGTTGGGCCAAGGCACGATATCAAGCGGCGTCAATTCGGTCGCGCTCGGCGTTCAGGCCAGTGCCACCGGGGCCGGCGCCAACGCCTTGGGCACTTTCTCCGTTGCTTCGGGAGGGAACTCCACTGCCCTCGGCACCAGCTCTGCGGCCAGCAACAATTATGCGACAGCCGCAGGCTGGGGGACCAAGGCCAGCGGAGCCAATTCCACTGCTGTAGGACGTGAGGCCGTTGCCAGCGGCATAAACGCCTCCTCATTCGGGACTGGAGCGAATGCGATAGGGGACAATTCTCTCGCGGCCGGCGTCAGCGCCAACGCCGGCGGGGTCGGCAGCACCGCGCTCGGCATCGGTACCTCGGCCGGCGGCGCCAGTTCGGCTGCTGTAGGCTTCCAAGCCCAGGCCGCCGGCACCAATGCTGTCGCCGTTGGTCCCCAGGCAAATGCATCGGCGGCAAACTCGGCGGCGCTTGGCAACGTCGCTACGGCCTCGGGCCAATTCGCGCTGGCGCTCGGCAATTCGGCTGTGTCGAGCGGTATCGGCTCGGTCGCGGCCGGCTCTGGAGCCCAGGCTACGGATGTCTCCGCTACCGCACTCGGCAACAACGCCATAGCGACCGCCGCAAGCGCGAGCGCGCTGGGATTGGGCGCTACTGCGAGCGCGACAAACAGCACGGCGGTCGGCAAGCAAGCCAATGCGAGCGCGCAAGACGCCATCGCCATGGGTACTACCTCAAAGGCAAGTGGCACCGCCAGCACAGCGGTTGGCAACACGGCCGTTGCCAGCGGCGCAAACGCCTCCTCGTTCGGGTCCGGAGCGAACGCGATAGGAGACAATTCTCTCGCCGCCGGCGTCAGCGCCAACGCCGGCGGAAGCGCCAGCACTGCTCTCGGCATCGGCACCGTTGCCAGCGCCGACAATTCCACTGCCGTCGGACGTGAATCCCGCGCCACCGGACTCAACAGTACCGCGCTCGGCCGCGGCGCCCAAAGCAGCGCCCTGAACTCCATCTCTCTCGGCGCTGGGACGAGGGCGTCCGGGATAGGCGCCGTCTATGTCGGCTCAAGCACTTTTGCAACGAGCGCCAGTGGAGACAACGCCATCGGCATCGGCACGGACGTGACGGCATCTGAGGACGACGCCATTGCAATGGGGCGCGACAGCCAGGCGACGGCAACCAACGCCATCGCGGTCGGTCTACAGTCCGCTGCGCTCTCCGCCGACTCCGTCGCTATCGGTACGGGCGCGACTGCCGATGGCGGCAAGTCCGTGGCCATTGGCGCCGGCAACACCGCCTACGGCGACGGCGCGGTGGCCATCGGCGATCCGAGCTATGCCAGTGGCACCGGCGCCTTCACCGGCGGCGCCAACAACATCGCCAACAGCGACGGCACGGCGACTGCCACCGCCGCCAACCAGGCCGCTGGTGCCGTCGCCATCGGCAACAGCAACAAGGCCATCGGGCAAGGCTCCGTGGCGCTGGGCAACGGCTCGACCGCGGGCGCTGCCGGCCTTGCGGGCAATGTCGCGTTCGGCAATGGCGCGACCGCGGCGGCGAGCTCAGGCGACGTGGCGCTCGGCTCGGGCTCGGTGACCGCCGTGGCGGTCGGCACGCCCAGCGCTGTGATCAACGGCACGACTTACGCCTTCCAGGGCACCACCCCGACCTCGACGGTCAGCATCGGCGCGCCCGGTGCGGAGCGCACGCTCACCAACTTGGCGGCGGGGCGGATCAGCGCGCTGTCGACCGACGCGGTCAACGGCTCACAGCTCTTCGCCACCAACCAGGCAGTCGACGCCATCGGCGCCGTCGTCAACAACATCAATGTCGGCGGTGGCATCAAATATTTCCACGCCAACTCGACCTTGCCGGATTCCCTGGCCCTTGGAACGGATTCCGTCGCGGTTGGGCCAAATGCCGTGGCCAACAATGCTGGCGACGTGGCGATTGGGTTGAATTCGACGTCGGGCGCAACGACCGCCGTCGGTGGAACAACGATCGGAGGCGTCAACTATGCCTTCGCCGGCACCACGCCGGCCGGCGCGTTCTCGGTTGGCTCGCTGGGCGCCGAACGCCAGGTCCAGAATGTCGCGGCCGGACAGTTGAACGGAAGCTCGACCGATGCGGTCAACGGCTCGCAGCTTTTTGCCACCAACCAGCAGGTCACGGCCAACACCACGGCGATTGCCAACATCGGCGGCTCGGTGACCGATCTCGGCGACACGATCAACAACATCGCCGGCGACACCTCGACCGCCTATACCGACGCCAATGGCGTCGGCATCCGCTACGCCCGCACCAACGAGGCCGGACTGGCGCAGACCGATTCCTTCGCTCAAGGCGTTGGCTCGACGGCCGTCGGTTACCAGGCGACCGCGACAGGCGTCAGCGGGCTCGCGCTCGGCCGCGACAGCCAGGCCAGCATTGACGGCGGCGTGGCGCTTGGGTCCAGTTCGGTCTCCGATCGCGCCCTGGCTCCGGCCACGGGCCAGATTGCCGCCGGTCCCTCCAACTTCATCCAATACAATACGACCGACAAGACTTTGCTTGGCGCCGTGTCGGTCGGCACTTCCACCGCCTATCGGCAGATCACCAACGTGGCCGACGGCACCCAGGCTCAGGATGCCGTGACGATCCGTCAGTTGCAGGGCGCGATCGCGGCGGTCTCGGTCACCTCGACGAAATACTTCCATGCCAATTCGGCGGCTGGCGACTCGCTCGCGGTCGGGGCCGAGTCGGTCGCTGTCGGTCCGACGACGGTCGTCAACGGTGACAATGGCGTCGGCATCGGCAATGGCGCGATCGTCGACCAGACCGCAGCCGGTGGCACGGCCATCGGCCAGAACGCCCATGTGATGCTGGCCGACGGCCTGGCGCTCGGCACCAATTCGACCGCCTCCGGTATCCAGTCGGTGGCGCTCGGCGCCGGCGCCCAAAGCACCTTCGCCAACAGCGTCGCGCTGGGCGCCCAATCGGTCACAACTGTCGGCGCGCAGGCGAATTACACGGCCTATGCGCTGGCAGGCCCGCAAACCTCGGCCGGCGAGGTGTCGGTCGGCGCCGTCGGCGCCGAACGCAAGCTGACCAATGTCGCCGCCGGCTCGGCCGATACCGACGCCGTCAACGTCTCTCAGCTTCGCGGCGTGTCGCAGAACGTTGCCAATCTGTTCGGAGGCAGCACAACGATCAATCCGGACGGCTCGATCACCGGGCCGACCTACACCATCCAGGGCAACAATTACTCGACCGTCTCTGACGGTTTCACGGCCGTCGACAATGCCCTGACCAACATCAGCAATGGCGGCGGCATCAAGTATTTCCACGCCAATTCGACGCTCGCCGACTCCGCCGCCAGCGGCGCCAACAGCGTCGCGATCGGGCCGGAGAGCGTGGCCAGTGGCACCGACAGCCTGGCCGCCGGGCATGGTGCGGCGGCCAGTGCGCAAGGCGCCGTGGCGCTCGGCGAGGGTGCCAAGGCCAACAATGCCAACGATGTCGCTCTCGGTTCCGGCTCGGTGACGCAGGCCGCGGTCGGCACCTCGAGCACCACCATCAACGGCAAGACCTACGCCTATGCCGGGACCGCTCCGGTCGGAACCGTCAGCGTCGGCGATGCCGGCGCCGAGAGGACGATCACGAATGTCGCCGCCGGACGCGTTTCCGCCGGCAGCACCGACGCGATAAACGGTTCCCAGCTTTTCGCCACGAACACGGCGATCGAGGATCTGAAAGACGGCGTCGGAAACCTTACCCAGAATGCCGCGGTTTACGACACCAATCCGGATGGCAGCAAAAAGAACAGCATCACGCTGCAGGGCGGAGACGTCAACGCGCCGGTGGTCATCTCGAATGTCGGACCCGGTGTTGCCGGCACCGATGCGGTCAACGTCAACCAGTTGAACCAGGGCATAACCGAGACCAAGAGCTATACCGACAACCGTGTGGCCTACGCTATCGACACGGCCAACGACTACACCGACAAAGTGGCCGTCACGACCTTACAGCAGGCCAACGATTACACGGACCAGAAGCTCAGCCAGCTCAATTCTGACATCAGCGGCGTACGCGACGAAGCGCGGCAAGCGGCCGCAATCGGGCTCGCCGCCGCCTCGCTGCGCTACGACGACCGTCCCGGAAAGTTGAGTGTCGCGGCGGGTGGCGGCTTCTGGCGGGATGCCGGCGCTTTCGCGTTTGGCGCGGGCTACACCAGCGAAGACGGCCGCATCCGCGGCAATCTGTCCGGCACGGCCGCGGGTGGACATGTCGGTGTCGGCGCCGGCCTCAGCTTCACCTTGAATTGAGGCTGGAATGAACAGGCAAACCAGCCATGCCCGCCTTGCCGCACTGACTTGCCTGGCGCTCTGCGGCGGCCTCATGCCGGCTGTCGGGCAGGTTGCCTCGCAATACAGGATCAAGCCCTCGGACGTGGTGGTCCCTCCCGAGGTAAAACTGGGGGACTACCAGCGCACCATCCGTCCCTTCGAAAACTGGACATTGATCTGCGACGAGAACCTCAAAGCCCGCAAGAAGGTTTGCAATGTCTCGCAGGTGATCGAGGACACATCCGGCAAGATGGCCTTCAGCTGGTCGCTCGCCGCCACGCAGGCCGGCAAGCCGTACATGATCCTGCGCACCGCGCCGAACGCCAGGAGCGACGGCCTGGTGTCGCTCAAGTTCGAGGGGCGAAGCCAGGCGATCGACGTTCACCTGAACGGCTGCAACGAAATGGTCTGCGTCGGCATGTTGCCGGTGGGGCCCGTCATGCGCCAACAGATCTCGCAGAATGCGACGCCGGCGATCTCCTACTCGACCGTCGACGGTGGGACGATCACCGTGACCGCAACGCTCAAGGGGCTGACAGACGCCCTTTCGCCAGTCAAATAACCGGGGCAGCATCATGAGCCAACAGGACCAGTTCATGTCCGCAAAACGCAGCAGCCCGACCGTCGAGGCGGATCGGCAGAGGCTCGTCGAGCCCGCGCGCCGGCGCTGGCCACGCGTCGCCGGATTTTCGCTGTTGGGACTGGTGGTGGCAGGCCTTGGCTTCGCCGCCGGGAACTATGCCGCGATCGCCAATCTCGTCGGCGGCGCGACGGCCGCACAGGCTTCGACGGCGTCGCTGGCGCTTCCGGACACGCCTTTCCTCCAGCATGTCAAGCAAGCCGGTGTTCAGGCCTGTTCGACCGTCTTTCCGGTGCTCGGACAGATTTTGACGACTGGCACGAAATACAGCGTCAAATCGTTATGGAACGACCAGGCTGCCGACAAACATGCCGTTCAGGCCTTTGTCGGCATGGACTATGCGACGGAACGATATAGCGGGCCCGCAGCCGGCGTCGTTTTTGCATCGCCCACCGCTTCAGGTTGCGAGGGGGCAATGGTGCGGGTGGCGCCGTTCGCCAGCCCGTGTTCCGACATCCCGTCCGTTCTTCCGCGGGGCAGCAAGATCACCGACCACCTCGGGCAGGTCGAGGTCTACGAGCTTGGCGAAAACGCGGGGGAGGCCCTTCTCCTGCCGACGGGCAACAGCTGTGTGGTGATCTCCGTTGCTTCGGCGGCGAAATGAGCACGCGAAGCTGATGGCGACGGCTCCCGCAGAGGATTGCTGACTATGAGATATGGACCTTTGGCTGTTGTTCTTGGCATTGCCTTGCTCTGGGCCGGGCAAGTCATCTCGGCCGATCTGGTGGAAGGACCACCGGAGCCGCCGGCTCCGCCTCAGGAGGAAAAAGGCATCTGGGCGGCGATCGCCTATTCCACTGCCGATGTCAAATACGGCTTCTTCTGGGGCGCCGACAAGCGGCAAGAGGCATCGGATATCGCTCTCAAGTATTGTGAGAACGCGGGCGGACAGACCTGCACCGTCGTAGCCGTGTTCCGCAACCATCGTCATTGGGACGACGACGACCAGACCGGCTTTCCTTACAATCACTGTGGTGCCCTGGCCGTGGCCGAGAAGGCAACCAACCGGCTCACGCCCCGGGGCGCAAAGTCTGCTCAGACCCGCCGGGAAGCGGAAGACCTCGCCTTGCAGGCCTGCGAGGCGACAGGTGGCAAATGCAAGATCCGCGAGTGGGTCTGCACATGAAGCCTGGCGCCAAAGCCATCTCGGCATGCGGGTGGGCAAAGCGGGTTGGAAATGATGGATTGCGTGGGAAACGCGAGCTTCAGGACGCCAAGGCAAGGTCCCCACGGGTTAATTTGCGCATCTTGGTTTATGAAAATCTACTAGTTCTCGGCGCCGATCTATCTTCCGAAAAGTCTGCCGTTATAGCGGCCAACTCAGGATTCAGTCGCAAATAGCGGGCGATTCTGCCCGCATTGGCCACTGCCCGCTGTTTTTTGTCCTTTTCTCCGCTTGGCAGGTCTGGATTACCATCGTAGCGGGGTCGATGCTTATGTGCCATTTTTGCTACATTTCACAACCTTGTGGCCTGAATCCCCCTTTTAGCAGAGGCTAATTCAATAATTTCTCACACATTTCGTGAAACTGTGGGTAATTCTCGATGGGCAGGCCTTGGCTTGGTTGTAGCGCTCGCGGATAAGGGTGCTGGGGAAACGTTAGGGTGGGTTAAATGAATACGACAAGCATCTCGACCATTGGCAAGCGCCTTGGTCTTTTGATGACGGCTACCATGCTGACCTGCGGAAGTGCTCATGCGCTCACGCTCAAGGAGGCGATGGCCGTTGCGGTGGAATCCAATCCCGAGATTGGACAGGCAATCGAAAACCGCGAAGCAATCGAGTTCGAACTGCGGCAGGCCAAAGGCCTTTATCTTCCCAGCGTCGATGTCGAGGCATCGGCTGGAGTTCGTCGCCTCGACAATTCGTCCCGGCGCGCACTGTCCATAGAGGACGATTCGCTCTATCCGGCAGAAGCGGATCTGGTGGTTACACAGAAGCTATTTGACAGCGGAGCGCGGCGAGCGGAATTGAACCGCCAGGCGTCGCGAGTCGACGGAGCGTCCTTCCGGGTCCTGGAGCGCTCGGAATTCATTGGGCTGTCGGTCGTCCAGGACTACCTTGAATACATGCTGCAGGCTTCGATCGTCGCCGAAGCCAAGAAGAATCTGGGTTTCCATCAGGCGATACTTGGCGACATCCGGCAAGGCATCTCAGGCGGGGCGCTGAACGAGGCCGATCGGCAGCAGGCCGAGGAGCGTCTGTTCGCAGCCAAGGCACGCATGCAGGAGGCGACCGAAGAACTGGAAGCCTCCAAGATCCGCTTCTTCAAGACCGTCGGGAAACCGCTGGTCAACGCTTCGCGGCCCGCAGACGTCGCCGCCGCACTTCCGAGGTCACTTGATGACGCGCTGGGCCTGGCGCGGCAGAACAATCCGCGCGTTCACATGGCCACCAGCGATATCGCCGCTGCTGCTTCCATGGTGGATGCGGCCCGGGCGAAATATGGCCCCGAAGTCCTGGCTGAAGGCCGCGCCAGGGGTGGGTATGACATTGACGGCGACAACGGGGACGCCAGTGACCTTCAGGCGCGTCTGGTGCTGCGTTGGAACCTGTATCGAGGCGGCATAGACAAGGCCAATGAGCAGGAACAGATCCGTCGTGCCAGCGAGCAGCGGCTTGCCTATCACCAGGTGCTGCGCGAAATCGAGGAAGCCGTTCGCACGTCATGGGATCGCCGTTTCAGGCAGGCCGACCTTGCAAAGACGCTGAGGCAGCAGGCTGCTTCCAGTGAAAAGCTGGTTTCGTCTTATCGCGAGCAGTTCAAAGTCGGACAGCGCTCGCTGCTCGATGTGCTTGACGCACAGAATACGCGGTTCAACACGGCAACACTGGCGGACACAGCATCCTACGCATCGCTTTTCGCCCAGTACCGGTTGCTCGCGGCGACAGGCGAGTTGCTGAAGACGATGAACCTTCAGCCGGCAAAGCAGGCGACGGCATATGCACGCGCCGAGTTCAACGCACCAGAAACCGCAGACACTGAAACCTATGCGCGGACGCCATCGGAGCAGAAGAACGACCTGCCTTTCGATATCCTCGCGCCAGTGAGGAAAAAGTAAGACGGCATAGGGTCCAGCGAGGGTCCTTACGGGCATATCGTGAACCAGCAACCCAACATCCTCTCCCCCAAGGAGGCATTCAAGGCCTGCTTTTCAGCGGTTGCCGGCTATCTCGGCAGGCCGAGCGCTGAGACAGTGCTGTTTGCCGGGGTGCCGATCTCAGAGACGCGAATTGAGGTAGAGGATATTCGGCACCTTGCCGAGCGTATCGGCCTCGAGGTCAAGGAAGTCAGTCATCGCGATTTCCTGCGCGGACGCGTCGATCTTCCCGCCATTCTGTTTCGCGCCAGCCAGCTGCCTGTTGCCCTGCTCGCGGAGATTGAGCCGGGCGAATACCTGACTGCGCCCCAGGAGAACGGCCGCACCGCGATCAGCAGATCCGAGCTGGCCGCCAGCTATATCAGCGGCGGCGCTTCCTTCTCGATCACCTATGCCAATGCCACCGAGGGGATGAAGGTCGGCTCGGCGCAGAAGATCGAAAGGCGCCATTGGCTGACGGGGACGATGGGCGCCTTCTGGCGCACCTATTCGAAAGTCGTCCTTGCGGCGACCTTCATCAATGTGCTGGCCATTGCCTCGCCCATCTTCACGATGAACGTCTACGACAGGATTCTGCCGAACAAGGCAATATCCACACTGTGGGTTCTGGCAATTGGCATTGGTGCCGTCATCCTGTTCGATCTGCTTTTGAAGACGGCCAGGGCCTCCCTGATCGACTATGCCGGGCGCAAGGCGGATATTCGGATATCGTATCTTCTGTTCGAAAAAGTGCTGAACTCGTCACTGTCGGCGCGTCCCGGCTCGACCGGTGAATATGCAAACAGGATCACGCAATATGAGTTCGTCAGGGAGTTCTTCACCTCGAACACCATCAGTGTGTTCATCGACACGGCATTCGTCTTCGTCTTTCTTCTTGTCATCTATGCGATAGGCGGCTGGCTGGTGATCATACCAGCGTTGGCCTTTGTGATGTCCGTCATCGTCGGCTTGATTACCCAGCGCCGTATCGGCAAGCGCGTCGCCGCGTCAATGAACGAAGCTTCGCAGCGCCAGGCGCTGCTGGTCGAATCCATCTCCACGCTGGAGACGATCAAGTCGCTGCGCGCCGAGGCGTATCTGCTGCGAAAATGGGGGGAGCACTCCAAGAACGCTGCCAACACGTCCGAGAAGATCAAGCAACTTTCGGCGGCTGCGGGCAACATAACCCAGTCCATACAGCAGCTGGTGACCGTCGCTCTGGTCGTGGCCGGCGCTTACGCCTTCTCGGAAGGGCATGTTTCGACAGGCGCAATCATAGGAACGGTCATGCTGGCGAGCAGGGCCGTGGCTCCACTCGGCCAGATCGCCATCACGCTGTCCCGGTTTCGCCAGGCCATGCTCTCGTTGAGGATGGTGAACTCGATCATGGCTCAACCGGAGGATCGACCGGACACGGTGGGTTTCGTCAACCGTCCCATTCGCAACGGAGCGATGGTGTTCAGGAATGTCGGGTTTGTCTATCCCGGTTCGGAAAACGAGGTCTTGACCGGTCTGAATTTCACGGTGAAGCCGGGAGAGCGGATCGGCATCATCGGTCGCATCGGATCGGGAAAGACGACGATGGGTCGGCTGATCGGCAGGCTTTTCCTGCCGACCTCCGGTGAGCTGCTGCTGGATGGGATTGATGTTCGCCAGTATCACCCGTCAGAGGTTCGCGCCGCCGTCGGCATCGTTGCGCAGGCTGGCGACCTGTTCTCGGGCACCATCAAGGAAAATCTCCTGATGGCCTGTCCGGAGGCTACCGACGAGCAAATCATCGAAGCGGCAAAGGCGGCTGGCGTCGACGATTTCGTCTCACGACACCCGCGCGGCTACGACATGAATGTCGGCGAGCGTGGTACCAATCTTTCGGGCGGCCAGAGGCAGACGGTGGCGATCGCACGCCTGCTGCTGACCAAACCGAAAATCGTCTTTCTGGATGAACCATCGGGCTCGATGGATCTCGCATCGGAACGCCAGTTGATAAAGCAGCTCAAGGTCGCTTTCGACCGCGACACCACGCTGATCGTCTCCACACATCGCTTCAGCATGCTTGAACTGGCCGACCGCCTGATCGTTATCGAACAGGGCAAGATCGTTGCTGACGGACCGAAGGAACAAGTTATACAGGCGTTGCAGAAAACAAGCGCCTGATAAAACAAATGTTGATGCATCCAATGCGTTGGGGCGTGGGAAATGCTTGCCAGGGAAGATCGACCGCCGCTCTTTGCGTCGGCGTCCATATTCATAATAGGAGCGCTCTTCGTCGTTTTTGTCGCCTGGGCGTCCTTTGCCGAAGTCGATGAGATCGCACGGGGCGACGGCAAGGTGATACCCGCTTCCAAGACCCAGATCATTCAGGCCAGTGAAGCTGGTGTCGTCCAGGAAATCGCAGTGACGATTGGCCAGGTCGTGAAGAAGAATGATCTCATCATTCGCCTCGACAACACGCTCAACACGTCCAGCCTTGGCGAGCAGCAGGCCAAGGCGCGGGCCTTGCAGGCGCGCATTGCGCGGCTGCAATTCGAGCAGAGCGGCAATCTCGAAGGGTCATTTCCCTGTCCCCCCGAGATCCAGAAGACGGCGCCGGAAATCTGCGAAAACGAGCAGAAGCTGCTCGTTGCGCGCCGCGAAAACTTCGAAGTCAAGCTGTCGGTTCTCAAGTCGCGCCTCGATCAGCGCGAGAATGAATTGGACGAAGCCACCGCCAATCTCGATCGCCTGACCAAGAATCTGGCCGTTAGCGACCAGGAAAAGGCGCTGGTCGATTCCATGGTCAAGAAGGGGCTGATGGCGAGGACCGAGCAGATCCGCGTCGAGCGCGAGCAGACCGAACTGCAGGGGCAGTTGAACCTCGCCGGCGAAACCATCAAGAAAACCAAGGGGGCTATCACGGAAGCCCAGCTTCAGGTCAACGAACTCGGCCTGCAGTTGCAGCAGGAGGCGTTGAGCGACCTGACGGAGGCGCTGGCCGATCTCTCGGTGGTGGACGAAACCATAAGGGGGGCGACCGACAAGGTCGCACGCACTGATATCCGGTCGCCGGTGGACGGGATTGTCAACACGCTGGAGCTGAACACGGTCGGTGCCTTCGTCCAACCCGGCGCCGTCGTGGCCGGCATCGTGCCAACCTCGGAAACGTTGCTCGTCGAGGCGCGGGTGTCTCCCCGGGATGTCGCGTTCATCCGCCCCGACCAGGACGCGCTTATCAAAGTCACTGCCTATGATTTCTCGATCTTTGGCGGCATCGAAGGCAAGGTCTCCAATATTACAGCCGACAGCCTGGTCGATCAGAAGACAGGGGAGCCCTATTACCAAGTGCGCGTGTCGACGGATAAATCGACACTTGAGAGAGACGGCAAGGCCTATTCGATCATTCCGGGCATGATCTGTTCAGTCGACATCAAGACCGGACGCAAGACGATCCTGAACTATCTCTTGAAGCCGATCAACAAGGCGCGTCAGGAGGCAATGAGTGAGCGCTAGCGCTGACTCTGCCGGTCACGGGCGGTTGCTGCCTCCGGTAGCGCCCGAGGATTTTGGGCTGGAATTCCGGGTTGTGGCGCGTGGCGGCATACGACGCGGCATCCGTTTGGAACGGGCTTTCTGGGCGTCACTGAAGCAGATGGCCGAAAGCCGGAAGTGCACGATCGGCATGCTCATCGATGAGATCGCCGAAAGTCAGGCACAGACAGGTAACCTGACATCTGCGATCAGGGTGGCCTGCATGCGTGGATTGGGGAACGAAAACCTGACCCTGCGAAGGCTAGCGTCGATCAACACCATCAACGCCATACTGGTCGCCTGTCCGTCACCAGCCTTTGCCCTGGCATCGTCGAAGAAGATCCTGACGTTCAACGCGCCGTTCCAGCAACTGGTCAAGCGTCAATTGCCAATAGCCCCAAACGACGAAGCGCGCCATGACCTCAAGCTGGCGCTCGACCTCAATGTTGCCGACATATTCGCGCGGCTTGACGCCAATGGCGAAGCGCCGGTGGCTACCGGCTTTGTCATCGGCGCCGGTGAACGTCGATACCGAGGTCAGTTGAATGCGGTGCGGGCCCCGGTACTCGAGCCGGAGCTGCTGATGGCGTTCGTCTTCGGCGGCTAAGGCGTGTCGCGCTGAAACGGATCCAATCGACGGCTTCACGCCTTTTGTTTTATGCAGGTCGTTGTCCCAAAGCCGCTGCGCACTTTTGGCGTCAGCATTCACGGGTAGACGTCCCACCCTTCACCTGAACGCACCGCACGATCGTGCCGGAAGGCCTATGGCTGAAAACCTTCGCCCGGTGCGACGGTCGCGAAGCCGCCTTTGATGTCAGCCATCTGGGCTGCGCCCGGTCTTGAGCCGTGGATCCAGGCGCGGTCCGTGCTGAACGAATAGAGCGGAACGTAGTCCGGAAGATCGCTATCGCGCACGACGGTGTTGCTGAGGCTGTCGAGAATGAAGGTGCCGCTGCCTGTGCTCACCGACAGCACTGCGTGAAAGAAGCCTCTCTTGCGGTCCTGAAGAACAACGAGCGCCATGCTTTGCGCTGGAATGCCAGCCCTCAGCAGAGCCGTCATCTTGAGAATGGCAAAATCCTCGCAGTCGCCGGCTCGCCGTTCGAGAATTTCCGACGGCTTTGCCCAATAGTCGAGTTTGCCGTAGACAACACTGTCTTTCCGGTAGGCGATCAGGCGGTTTACGCTGCTGTTGACGAAGGATAGCTTCTCGCTGAACCCCTTGCCCTGAGCGGCTGAGACCATGCTGGCAAACGGTGCACTCTTGCGCTCGCAGGCGCTGCCTGCCGAGCAGCTGGTGATTGCCCGGTAGACGGGTGCCCAGCGAGCCGAGACGGGAAAATTGCGCATCGACAAGGCTACCGACCCGAATACGCCGGGAAGAATCGACGCCGTCTGCAGCGGATCTATCCCGGCATCGCTTCGCGCCACTGACGAGCCATCCCCGCGATCAGCAACCGCCGGGACTGCCGGGCCATAACTGCCGAAAACCATACCGACCCGGTACGGGGCCGCAGGCTGCCAGGGCTGAGGCCTCGACAGCGAAACTCCACCGAGACAGGGCGGCGCCTGGAGCTTTTCCAGGGGCGTGCCGGCAGCGGCGACCTCCCCGGAAACGGCATTCGCGAATGAGGGTCCTGCCAGGCCGACGAGACCGATTGCCAGCAAGAGCACCTTGAACCCGGTTTTTCCCGGGGCTGATTTTTCTTTTTTCATAACGCCCACCTTTTGACTGTGGACGCTACCAATCTTGTCTCAAATTATTGGAAATGAAGGTGGATAACTTAGTCGCAAATGGCTTTGTCTATTTTCTATAAAATTTTATTCAATTTTATACTTCTATTCACCAAGAAACTTCGACTTGCCTCAGCCAAGCAAGTCGCACCGAAGCCGACATATATCAGGTTATATTGTCACAGTTTACCACGTGTAAAAAATGCCAAACTAAGCATATCAGAATATATGAAATGGATTGCGGGACTGTTGCAAAGCAGAAGCGGCCAATGTCTCTTCCGGGAAATGCCGGAGGGGTTTCAGCAATGATCAACAATAACGAGTTGGACAGTTTTTCGGGTTCCTTGGACGAGCATTCCGCGTCCAGCGAACATAACGGTCAGGCATCGCCGGGAGAGATCCTGGTTGCACAGGCAACTTCGGCGCAGCAGCCCGCACCGGCAGCGGCCGAACCGGTGCCGGTCGATGTTGGCAGCGGAGCGCCTGTCAAGCCGGCAGCGCCGGCGACAGCAAACGCACCGGCAGCGACGGCACCGCATGAATATGTGGCTGACGCCAGCAACATCGTAAAGCTACCGTCCAACGTTTCCATCGACAACATCAAGGTCGACGGCCACAACCTTGTGCTCGAACAGGCCGACGGCTCGGTGATCGTGATCAAGGATGGCGCCTTGAACGTGCCGACCTTCGTCATTGGCGACGTCGAGGTGCCCCGCGTTGCCTTGCTGGCAGCTCTCGAGGCAAGCCATGTCGACGTTGCTTTCGGCGCCGACGGTTCCATGTCGGCCGGCCCAGGCGGTTCGCCCCCCAGCGCAGGCGGGAATTTCGAAATCCCCGCCGGCGGTATCGGCGACGGGTTTGGCCTTTCGGCCTTGTTGCCCCCGACAGACTTGCAGTTCGGGTTGTTGGAACGGCGCGAACTGACAATCGGCGTTGCGGAAAAAGAAGAAAATTCCACCCCCTCGATCGACCTCATAGGCTCGGCAACAGTCAGCGAGGCCGGCTTGCCGGCGCGTGGCGGCGAGCCTGCCGGCTCGAACGAGGCTGCGTCTTCGGAGACGACCTCGGGCAACATCGGCTTCACCTCGCCGGACGGCGTGCAGGTGGTTTCGCTCGGCGGTCATGCGTTGAGTGGTGTGGATCAGACCTTCACCGATGCGACCGGCTCGCTGACGGCGAGTTATGTCTACGATGCGGCGACCGGCATCGGCACCATCCACTACACCTACACGCTTCTCGACAACACTGCTGGCAACGCCACCAATGTGAGCTTCCCGGTTGCGGTTACGGATGCAAATGGCGACCCGGCACCGAACGGCAATCTTGTCATCAATATCATCGACGACGCACCGACGGCAGTTGCCGACACCGATGCGGTGGCGGCGGGTTCGCACGCGCCGGTCGACGGCAATGTGATCAGCGGCGCCGGCAGCGACGGCAATGCGGCGGGCGCCGACACCAAGGGTGCCGATGACGCGACGGTTGCGGGCGTGGCCGCCGGCACGACGAATGCGGATCTGGACAGCGGCGTCACACTGAACGCGCCGATCCACGGCACCTACGGCACGCTGACACTGCAGGCGGATGGCTCCTACAGCTATGTGCGCGATGCCGGGACGCCCGGCGGCGTCAAGGATGTGTTCACCTACACGATCAAGGACGGCGACGGAGATCTGTCGCACACGACATTGACGATTTCGATCGGTAATTCGACACCGACGATCGGTGACTTGTCGCCGGCAGCCGGTGGCGGCGACGTGACCGTCAACGAGGACGATCTCCTGGCCAGCCGCGGACAGGGCGAATCGGCTGGATCGGACAGTTCAAAGGAGAGCACCACCCAGGGCGGCACGTTCACCATCTCGTCGCCCGACGGCATCGCCTCGCTGGCGATCGAGAATCATGCCTTCATCACCAATGGCGTGTTCACGGCCGGCTCCTTCACCACCGCGCTCGGCAACACACTGACGGTGACCGGCTACAATGCCGGCACCGGTGTGGTGAGCTATACCTACACACTCGTCGACAACGAGGCGCATGCGCCCGTTCAGGGCACCAACAGCCTGTTCGAGAACTTCACCGTCACGCTCACCGACCAGGACGCGCAGAGCGTCAACGGCACGCTGTCGGTCAACATCGTCGACGACGTGCCGACGGCTACGGCCGAGGCTTCGCAGAATGTTCTTGAGGGTGCGACGATCACCGGCACGCTGGACTTCGCTGCCGGCGCCGACGGCGCCACGGTGACGCATATCGGCGCCACGGCGCTGGTGTTCGGCCAAGACGGCTACTCGCAGGCGATCGACATCGGCGACGGCTTCATCAAGGTCAAGGCTGACGGCAGCTATTCATTTACGGCCAACAGTCCGGTCATTGGGGCCGGTGCGGCCTCGGCGACCTATACTGTGACGGACGGCGATGGCGACAAGGCGACGGCCGGCATCAGCTTTGCGGTGACGGATGCCAACCATCCGACGGCCGGCACGGCGGCGGCGGCGGTCGATGACGACGGGCTTGCTGGCGGCAATGCGGCAAGCACGGCGGGCGACATCGACGCCAACGCGGGCGAAGTTCCGCTCAGCGCCAGCGAAGCGACCTACAACGGCACGCTGGGCGGCAGCGTCGGCGGCGACGGCGCCGGTTCCAACGGCTTCTCGTTCGCGGCGCTGGACGGCACCAACGGGA
Organism: Mesorhizobium bavaricum; assembly: GCF_056781655.1. Taxonomy (NCBI): domain Bacteria; kingdom Pseudomonadati; phylum Pseudomonadota; class Alphaproteobacteria; order Hyphomicrobiales; family Phyllobacteriaceae; genus Mesorhizobium; species Mesorhizobium bavaricum. Next base: position 2,451,363 of record NZ_CM165566.1, read on the forward strand.
CGGTCGGCCAGGAGAACGTCACCTACAGCTGGAACGCCGGCAACGACACGCTGACGGCGACGGGTCCACGCGGCGAACTGTTCACGGTGCATGTGACCGATCCGGCCACTGGCGCCTACACGGTGACGCTGCTCGAAAACGTGCTTCAGGCCCAGGGTCCGAACGACGAGAACAATGCGACCGTCAACCTCGGCTATGTGATCACCGATGCCGACGGCTCGACGGCACCGGGCACGCTGACCATAACCTTCAACGATGATGCTCCGTCGATCACCAACGCGGTGGTCGGCAGCTCGGTGACGCTTGACGAGACGAACAATGGTCCGACGACGGACGGCGTGCTGACCCCGGCGCTGATGACGGCAACGAGCGCTGCGGCGATCGTGACGGTTTCGTCGAGCTATGGCGCCGACGGCGCCGGAACGACGACCTATGCCCTGTCGGTGACACAGGCGAACTCCGGACTTGCGACGGCACAGGGCGATCATGCGATCACGCTGGTGCAGGTCGGAAGCACGATCGAGGGCCAGTACAACGACGGCGCGACGCACACGGCGTTCACGGTGTCGATCGGCTCGGACGGCAAGCTGACGGTTGTGCAGAATGTCGCGCTTGAGCACCTGGTCGATGGTTCGACGGCGGCGGCCTACAACGATGCGCTGACCCTTGCCGGCAAGATCGGCGTGACGGCGACGGTGACGGACGCGGACGGCGACACGGCGAGCACGGGCGTGATCAACGTCGGTGGCGCGGTGACCTTCCTGGATGACGGCCCGTCGATCACCAACGCGGTGGTCGGCAGTTCGGTGACGCTTGACGAGACGAACAACGGCCCGACGACGGACGGCGTGCTGACCCCGGCGCTGATGACGGCAACGAGCGCTGCGGCGATCGTGACGGTTTCGTCGAGCTATGGCGCCGACGGCGCCGGAACGACGACCTATGCCCTGTCGGTGACACAGGCGAACTCCGGACTTGCGACGGCACAGGGCGATCATGCGATCACGCTGGTGCAGGTCGGAAGCACGATCGAGGGCCAGTACAACGACGGCGCGACGCACACGGCGTTCACGGTGTCGATCGGCTCGGACGGCAAGCTGACGGTTGTGCAGAATGTCGCGCTTGAGCACCTGGTCGACGGTTCGACGGCGGCGGCCTACAACGATGCGCTGACCCTTGCCGGCAAGATCGGCGTGACGGCGACGGTGACGGACGCGGACGGCGACACGGCGAGCACGGGCGTGATCAACGTCGGTGGCGCGGTGACCTTCCTGGATGACGGCCCGTCGATCACCAACGCGGTGGTCGGCAGTTCGGTGACGCTTGACGAGACGAACAACGGCCCGACGACGGACGGCGTGCTGACCCCGGCGCTGATGACGGCAACGAGCGCTGCGGCGATCGTGACGGTTTCGTCGAGCTATGGCGCCGACGGCGCCGGAACGACGACCTACGCCCTGTCGGTGACACAGGCGAACTCCGGACTTGCGACGGCACAGGGCGATCATGCGATCACGCTGGTGCAGGTCGGAAGCACGATCGAGGGCCAGTACAACGACGGCGCGACGCACACGGCGTTCACGGTGTCGATCGGCTCGGACGGCAAGCTGACGGTTGTGCAGAATGTCGCGCTTGAGCACCTGGTCGATGGTTCGACGGCGGCGGCCTACAACGATGCGCTGACCCTTGCCGGCAAGATCGGCGTGACGGCGACGGTGACGGACGCGGACGGCGACACGGCGAGCACGGGCGTGATCAACGTCGGTGGCGCGGTGACCTTCCTGGATGACGGCCCGTCGATCACCAACGCGGTGGTCGGCAGTTCGGTGACGCTTGACGAGACGAACAACGGCCCGACGACGGACGGCGTGCTGACCCCGGCGCTGATGACGGCAACGAGCGCTGCGGCGATCGTGACGGTTTCGTCGAGCTATGGCGCCGACGGCGCCGGAACGACGACCTATGCCCTGTCGGTGACACAGGCGAACTCCGGACTTGCGACGGCACAGGGCGATCATGCGATCACGCTGGTGCAGGTCGGAAGCACGATCGAGGGCCAGTACAACGACGGCGCGACGCACACGGCGTTCACGGTGTCGATCGGCTCGGACGGCAAGCTGACGGTTGTGCAGAATGTCGCGCTTGAGCACCTGGTCGATGGTTCGACGGCGGCGGCCTACAACGATGCGCTGACCCTTGCCGGCAAGATCGGCGTGACGGCGACGGTGACGGACGCGGACGGCGACACGGCGAGCACGGGCGTGATCAACGTCGGTGGCGCGGTGACCTTCCTGGATGACGGCCCGTCGATCACCAACGTGGTGGTCGGCAGTTCGGTGACGCTTGACGAGACGAACAACGGCCCGACGACGGACGGCGTGCTGACCCCGGCGCTGATGACGGCAACGAGCGCTGCGGCGATCGTGACGGTTTCGTCGAGCTATGGCGCCGACGGCGCCGGAACGACGACCTATGCCCTGTCGGTGACACAGGCGAACTCCGGACTTGCGACGGCACAGGGCGATCATGCGATCACGCTGGTGCAGGTCGGAAGCACGATCGAGGGCCAGTACAACGACGGCGCGACGCACACGGCGTTCACGGTGTCGATCGGCTCGGACGGCAAGCTGACGGTTGTGCAGAATGTCGCGCTTGAGCACCTGGTCGATGGTTCGACGGCGGCGGCCTACAACGATGCGCTGACCCTTGCCGGCAAGATCGGCGTGACGGCGACGGTGACGGACGCGGACGGCGACACGGCGAGCACGGGCGTGATCAACGTCGGTGGCGCGGTGACCTTCCTGGATGACGGCCCGTCGATCACCAACGTGGTGGTCGGCAGTTCGGTGACGCTTGACGAGACGAACAACGGCCCGACGACGGACGGCGTGCTGACCCCGGCGCTGATGACGGCAACGAGCGCTGCGGCGATCGTGACGGTTTCGTCGAGCTATGGCGCCGACGGCGCCGGAACGACGACCTATGCCCTGTCGGTGACACAGGCGAACTCCGGACTTGCGACGGCACAGGGCGATCATGCGATCACGCTGGTGCAGGTCGGAAGCACGATCGAGGGCCAGTACAACGACGGCGCGACGCACACGGCGTTCACGGTGTCGATCGGCTCGGACGGCAAGCTGACGGTTGTGCAGAATGTCGCGCTTGAGCACCTGGTCGACGGTTCGACGGCGGCGGCCTACAACGATGCGCTGACCCTTGCCGGCAAGATCGGCGTGACGGCGACGGTGACGGACGCGGACGGCGACACGGCGAGCACGGGCGTGATCAACGTCGGTGGCGCGGTGACCTTCCTGGATGACGGCCCGTCGATCACCAACGCGGTGGTCGGCAGTTCGGTGACGCTTGACGAGACGAACAACGGCCCGACGACGGACGGCGTGCTGACCCCGGCGCTGATGACGGCAACGAGCGCTGCGGCGATCGTGACGGTTTCGTCGAGCTATGGCGCCGACGGCGCCGGAACGACGACCTACGCCCTGTCGGTGACACAGGCGAACTCCGGACTTGCGACGGCACAGGGCGATCATGCGATCACGCTGGTGCAGGTCGGAAGCACGATCGAGGGCCAGTACAACGACGGCGCGACGCACACGGCGTTCACGGTGTCGATCGGCTCGGACGGCAAGCTGACGGTTGTGCAGAATGTCGCGCTTGAGCACCTGGTCGATGGTTCGACGGCGGCGGCCTACAACGATGCGCTGACCCTTGCCGGCAAGATCGGCGTGACGGCGACGGTGACGGACGCGGACGGCGACACGGCGAGCACGGGCGTGATCAACGTCGGTGGCGCGGTGACCTTCCTGGATGACGGCCCGTCGATCACCAACGCGGTGGTCGGCAGTTCGGTGACGCTTGACGAGACGAACAACGGCCCGACGACGGACGGCGTGCTGACCCCGGCGCTGATGACGGCAACGAGCGCTGCGGCGATCGTGACGGTTTCGTCGAGCTATGGCGCCGACGGCGCCGGAACGACGACCTATGCCCTGTCGGTGACACAGGCGAACTCCGGACTTGCGACGGCACAGGGCGATCATGCGATCACGCTGGTGCAGGTCGGAAGCACGATCGAGGGCCAGTACAACGACGGCGCGACGCACACGGCGTTCACGGTGTCGATCGGCTCGGACGGCAAGCTGACGGTTGTGCAGAATGTCGCGCTTGAGCACCTGGTCGATGGTTCGACGGCGGCGGCCTACAACGATGCGCTGACCCTTGCCGGCAAGATCGGCGTGACGGCGACGGTGACGGACGCGGACGGCGACACGGCGAGCACGGGCGTGATCAACGTCGGTGGCGCGGTGACCTTCCTGGATGACGGCCCGTCGATCACCAACGTGGTGGTCGGCAGTTCGGTGACGCTTGACGAGACGAACAACGGCCCGACGACGGACGGCGTGCTGACCCCGGCGCTGATGACGGCAACGAGCGCTGCGGCGATCGTGACGGTTTCGTCGAGCTATGGCGCCGACGGCGCCGGAACGACGACCTATGCCCTGTCGGTGACACAGGCGAACTCCGGACTTGCGACGGCACAGGGCGATCATGCGATCACGCTGGTGCAGGTCGGAAGCACGATCGAGGGCCAGTACAACGACGGCGCGACGCACACGGCGTTCACGGTGTCGATCGGCTCGGACGGCAAGCTGACGGTTGTGCAGAATGTCGCGCTTGAGCACCTGGTCGATGGTTCGACGGCGGCGGCCTACAACGATGCGCTGACCCTTGCCGGCAAGATCGGCGTGACGGCGACGGTGACGGACGCGGACGGCGACACGGCGAGCACGGGCGTGATCAACGTCGGTGGCGCGGTGACCTTCCTGGATGACGGCCCGTCGATCACCAACGCGGTGGTCGGCAGTTCGGTGACGCTTGACGAGACGAACAACGGCCCGACGACGGACGGCGTGCTGACCCCGGCGCTGATGACGGCAACGAGCGCTGCGGCGATCGTGACGGTTTCGTCGAGCTATGGCGCCGACGGCGCCGGAACGACGACCTACGCCCTGTCGGTGACACAGGCGAACTCCGGACTTGCGACGGCACAGGGCGATCATGCGATCACGCTGGTGCAGGTCGGAAGCACGATCGAGGGCCAGTACAACGACGGCGCGACGCACACGGCGTTCACGGTGTCGATCGGCTCGGACGGCAAGCTGACGGTTGTGCAGAATGTCGCGCTTGAGCACCTGGTCGACGGTTCGACGGCGGCGGCCTACAACGATGCGCTGACCCTTGCCGGCAAGATCGGCGTGACGGCGACGGTGACGGACGCGGACGGCGACACGGCGAGCACGGGCGTGATCAACGTCGGCGGCGCAGTGACCTTCCTGGATGACGGCCCGTCGATCACGATCACGGGCACGGCGCCGGCGCTAAACGTCGACGAGAGCTATCTGGCCGCGGGGACCAACGGCATTGCCGGTTCGGGCGTCGGCCCGGCGGGATCGACCACGGACACGCAGAACTTTGCCGGTGTGTTCACGGTTGTGCAGGGCGCTGACGGTGCCACCACCAGCTATGGCCTGAGCATCTCGGCTCCGGGCGTGGCCACCAACTTGATCGACAGCGCCACCAACACGGCGGTGGTGCTGACGCAGAGCGGCAACACCGTGTCCGGCTATGTATCCGGGCACAGCGGTGATGTGGCCTTCCTGGTGTTCACGCTGAGCACCAACACGGCGACCGGCGCGGTAACGCTGACACAGGACCGTGCGGTGCACCAGAACACCGTCGACAACCCGACCGACAGCTCGGAAGGCATCAACCTGACCTCGGGCCTGGTAACGCTGACGGCAACGGTGACGGACAGTGACGGTGACACGGCCTCGCAGTCGATCGACCTCGGCTCCAAGGCCTCCTTCCATGACGACGGGCCCTCGCTAGGCTCCTTTACCTCGGGCACGATCCCGAACGAGGTGGGATCTGTCGCTGGCTTGTTCTCGCTGGTGCCGGGTGCTGACGGCATCGACCATTTCAGCATCACGGGTCCCGCGATCGCGGGCATCGTCTACAGCACAACGACCGCGGCGGATGGCGCTACGACCCTCCATGCGAATGCCGGTGCAACCGAGGTGTTTGATCTCACGGTAAGGCCGGATGGAACGTACCAGTTCGACCTCCTGCAGCCCGATGCTGGCACGACAATAACCTATTCGCTTCAGAACCTTCCCGCTGGCGGACCGAACTGGCGCGAAACCACCGATGGCCATATCGAGTTTTCAAGCCCCGGCGGAATCAACTCCAACAATAACGGATTTGGCGTCTCAAACACCTTCGTAGGCGGGAATGAAAGCTTCACAATGGAGTTCCACACTTCCGGAACTGGAGTCGGCACTGATAATCCGGCCAGCACCAATGCCGAGTTGAACGACTCCGTGAGTTTGGTGGTCAATTCGCTGAACGGTGCGGGGGGAACCTACCACTGGGTTGCGACCAACACTCTCACCAATACATCCACGTCCGGTAACATATTCATCACGGCAACCGGAACATTCGTCATCGATCCGTCTATCAGCTTCAACCAATTGCAGGTCAGCGCGGTCAACGTCTCAGGGCAAGGCGCTCAGTTCTCGAACGTCTCGCTCACGCATAACGTTTTGCCTCACGATCAGAACTTGGCCTTTACAGTCTCGGCGACTGACAAGGATGGCGATACCACCGGCACGCAGCCGCTCGCCATTCACGTCGTCGCGGGAGATGGATCGGGCAACTTCGCTCTTGCCGGGACGGCTGCCAACGATGTGATCGCAGGGAGCACGCACACCGACACGATCTCAGGCGGCGCAGGAACCGACATAGTCGACTACACCGGCAGCGTGGCAGCCGTTTCGATCCATCTGGCCGATGACGGACATGCAGCCGGGGCACCGGGGACATTCATCGACCCGGCACTTGGCACCATCGGCGGCGGCGATGCCACTGGCGATATCCTTACAGGCATCGAGGGCCTGATCGGCGGCTCTGGCGATGACTATTTGTTCGGAAACCTGGGAGCAAACTATCTTGCCGGCGGCGGTGGCAACGACACCCTCAATGGTGGCGCAGGTAATGACACGCTGATCGGCGGCGCGGGCAACGACATCCTGATCGGCGGTGCAGGCCAGGATACGATGACCGGCGGCACTGGAGCCGATACGTTCAAGCTCGACAGTCTGGACATCAAGGATCTCATCACCGACTACAATGGCGGTCAGGGCGACAAGATCGATCTGACGTCGCTGTTCGACTCGACTCCTGCGAATGTCGGCAACTTCGTGAACTACGACGCGGGGACGGGCACGCTCAGTGTCGATACCAGTGGTTCGGGAAATCCGGCCAATTTCGTCGAAGTGGCCCAGCTGACGAACCACCCCGTCGCCAACACCATCACCCTGCTCTACGACGACGGCGTAACCCAGCATACGACAACGGCAAACCTTGTTTAACGGCATGGCGCTCTGTCACAGGACTATGTTATACATCGCTAATATCGAGGGGAGCTCACTATGAAACGTTCTGCAAGACTGCTGGTTTCCGCTGCGACGCTGTTGCTGGCAGTCGGGTCGACGGGCTACGCCGCCGACATCATCGAAGGCCCTTCGGCCGACTATTGTCGCGTCGTGGGGACGTCCAACCTGGTGCTGACCGACAACATCGTCGACCTCAAGGAGCAGGTGGTCAAGCTGATGGACGAATCGGTTGCCGCCGCCAACAGCTCGGAGTGGATCAACTCGTCCCGGCCGGTTTTCGTCTGGGCATCGGAAGCCAAGGTCGCCTGCGGCATGGCCTATGGCTACCTGAAGACGAACTATCGCGACGAAGATACCCTCAACAAATGCGAGTGTTTTCACGATCGCATGGTCGAGTACATGCACTGAGGGGATAAGCGTATCCCACGCCTGTTGGCCATCATGATAGCCGACGGATCTTTTCTGAGGGCGATCGCCGGAGCGATCGCGTTGGTTGGCTTTGGCCAGACTGTCATGTTGGCCTGTGCCAACTGGCTGGAACGACCTGCCGTGGAACGACGGCAGGCATCCGACTTGACGCGGCCGACGCACTGCGACGCGGCTACTGAGTGGACCCGGCAGACCTTGAAGGCGTTTGCGAGCTGTCAGGCATCTATCTATGGCCTCGAGCCGGTGCTGGCACATGCCGTGATGGAGATCGAAAGCGGTTTCGATCCTGACGTGCAGGGCGCCGACGGCGAAGTCGGCCTGATGCAGGTGATGCCGGCGACGGCGCGAATGCTTGGCTTTCGAGGCTCCCTCGACGATCTGAGCGCACCGGCGACCAACATCGCGCTTGGGGTCAAATATCTTGCCCAGGCCAACAAGCTGGCTGCGGGCGATCTGTGCACTACCGTCATGAAGTATCGCGCCGGGCACAATGAAAGCCGGTTCTCGGCACTTTCGGTCCGCTACTGCCAGCGCGCGCGGGCAATCCTGGCAAGGCAGGGGATTGACGTGACCGGGCCGTTGCCGGTGGCGACATTCGGCTTTGCTGCTTTTTCGACAGGCGTAGGGGATGGGTCTCCAGCCCAGGGAAAAGGCGTTTGCGTGCGCCGCGTGTTCGTGCCCGGGCCACGATACATGAAATGCGCCGACTATCGGACGGCGGGGCAAGCAAGACAGATCAAGGCGCTCAGAGCCAGGCTGTTCGATGGCTAAAGAAACTACAGACGGCACGGCAAGTCCGCCGTAACATGGGTTGAAGACCAGACCGGGAAGAATACCCGGCGGCACATTGGGTTGGAGCAATCATGGAAGCTGGCCGACAGGTCCACTGTCCGCGGACGTGGGCAATCGCCCTTGCGCTCGCCGTTACATTGTCAGGCTGCCAGTCGAAGGGCGGCGTTTCCGAAGTGCTCGATCCGGCGGCGATTGCCGCGCCTGCCGGTCAGAAAGGCGGCGTTGGTGCCGGTCCGGCCCAGGCGACCCAGTCGCTGGGCACCGGTTCGACAAAAATCACGATGTTGCTGCCGTTGTCCGCTCCCGGAACGGCGGGGGAAAACGGCAGGAAGATGTTCGACGCCGCCAAACTGGCGATGACGGATATCGGCAATGGATTGCTCACGCTGACGGTGGAGGACACGAAGGGCGACAGCGCACAGGCCAGCAAATTGGCGGTAAGTGCGATAACGACGGGGTCGAAAGTCGTCATCGGCCCGACCGAACTGCCGGCAGCCCAGCATATTGCCACGCTGTCGGGATCGACGCGTCCGCCGGTTCTGGCGCTCGCCGACAATTTCGCAGGCGGCGCCGGGGTTTATGCCGTGCTGCTCAGCGAAGCGGACAGTGCCGCGGCGGGCGCCGCGGGACTCGCCGCCAAAGGCAAAAAGAAGTTCGTCCTGCTCGTCGCGGAAGGCTCGAACGCCAGCGCCGTGGAGAAGCGGGTCGCGAACGGCCTCAGCATCTATGGCGCGACTCTGGCGGTCACTGTCCCTTATTCGGCCGGCGACGGTGGTGCGAAGGCAGTCGACGAAATGGGCTCGCTCGTCGACACGCCCGACGCCGTGATCGTTGCCAGCGGCGATGGCAGTCCATCGCCTATCCTTGCCGCCCTCAAATCAAAGGGCATTCCGGGAAAGGCAATTTCTGTCGTCGGAACCAACCGTTGGCTGGAGCACCCCATGGATCCGCTGTTTGAGGGGGCATATATCGCCACGCTCGATTCGCGCGAAACCGGACCGATCGCCGACCGCTTCAGGACGACATACAACTACCCGGCCGACGTCAATGTGGCCTATGCTTATGATATGGTTGCCCTGACAGCAGGGATTGCCAGTGCGGTCGGGCCCGATGGCTTCAGCAAAAAGGTGCTCGAAAATCCAAGCGGCTTTCGTGGATCGACAGGTCTGTTCCGGTTTCGGGCTGACGGATCCAGTGAACGGTCGATGCCGTTTTACCAGATTCAAAAGGGTGCTCTCAAACTGGTTGCGAAATCGACGTCGGGTTTCTGATCGGGGGAGGGGCTTGGGAACCCGCTCAATCTGCTGGACAGGCTGGCTGCTGGGTAGACTGGCTGATGAGTAGGCAGGGCAGCAGCCGCCTGGCGATCGCGCTCGGAAGCCTCCTGCTTCTGGCCGGGGTTCTGCTGATCATTCAGGCCGAGGCTTTGCTTTCGGTCGATCGGCCTGTCCTTGCCCCTTCGCAAAACAGCGGCACGCAGCCAGCCCGACGGGCTGTGCCCTTCGTCGAAGCACATCGACGAGAATCGGCACGCAAGATTGCTCAGAACCTCATCGCTCCGCCACAGCTTGATCCTGTGGAGCTGGAACGGGTGGAGCCCCGTCCGCCGCTCACCGATCTTGGTCTGGCCGAGCCCCCGAGGGCACCGATGCCGGAAGATTGGCGGGAGGTCCTGCTTTACCGCCCGGTTGCCACATCGTCCGCGATCTTCGAATCCATGGGCCGGGAGGTGATCATCAGCGGGGTGCAAGGCATCGACCTCGACGGATCCTGCTTGTTTCAAGAGGTCACCTGGCCTTGCGGCCAGCGCGCACGTGCCGCTTTCAATTCCTGGCTGCGGGGGCGTGCGCTGACATGTTTCGTGCCGCCGGACCCGGAGCGTTTTGCCATTGCCGCACCGTGCAGGCTGGGCAAGCAGGATGTCGGCGCCTGGCTTGTGTCCAACGGCTGGGCGACGGCCCTGCCGGGCGGCATCTATGGCAAGGCGGAGGCGACGGCCAGGGGCGCGGAGATGGGCATTTTCGGCCCGCCGCGATAGGCTGGGCTCAAGAACCGGAAAGTCCCGGTTGCGGAACCCATGGTTGAATGATTGATAGGGGGTGAACGACCGTTGATTGTTCAACGGTCGTGGGCTTTCCATTCATTAACCATTGCGGCGCAGATTTCCTGAACAAGCCGGTTCGCGAACAGTCATTGGGTCTCATCGATCAAATTGTATGGTTCTCGGAAACTGAAAATGCTGTACGCCGGCTCTATGCTGGCTGATCTGACAGGAGATTGGCCAATGGCACAAACAGTAGCGACCGCCTCTGCGCGGGCATGGAGAAGCGTCGCATGGCTGACCTTTCTGGGGACAGCCGGGAGCCTTGGTCTTTCCCTCGGCCTCAACTACCTGCTTTTGTTCAGCGACGTGTTCACGCCGTTCGGACGCAGCATGATGACCGCCGTGCTGCTGCCGGTGATCATTGCCCTGCCGGTTTTCGCGCTGATCGGCTGGCAGCAGGTCCAGATCCGCGCCTGCCGGCAAGAACTCAACAGGTCTGGAACTTTTGACAGGCTGACAGGCTGTCTGAATGGGCCGGTCTTCACGTCGATGGTCGACCGAAGAACAACAAGGCCATCGGCGCCGGGGCCACGCTCGGGCGCCTTCCTGGTCATTCATTCGGAGCATCTGCGCTCCATCAACCTGCGCTTTGGTCTTGAATGGGGCGACGAGGCCTTGCGGCTCATAGCCTCAACCATACAATCATCGGTGCGCGCGGAGGACCTGGTTGGGCGCATAGGGACTTCGATGTTCGGGATTTTCCTCTCGGGCGCAACCGAAGCGGAAGCGAAGGAAATCGGCGAGCGTATCCGGGCGCGTGTCGCGCAAGTCTATTTCGCACCAAAAGGGACCGAGGATGCCCTGGCTATCAAAGTCGGTGGCGTGGTGTTTGAAAACGAGGTGGAGTTTGCGGACTTGTTCCAGTCCGCCGAACAGCGCATCTCTGGCGCCCAGGATGACTCCGGGTTTGAATTGAAGCATCTCCACAGCTGACACCCCTCCGGGCGGCCTACGGCTATTTTTCCGTAGCGCCCGGCGGAAGTTCTGCGTGATCGGCTCGGCGAGGTAGGAAAGCACGGTGCGGGCACCTGTCCGGATCATCGCCTCGCTCGACATGCCGGGCAGCAGCTTGCGGCCCTCCAGCTTGACGAGTTCGCTCTTGTCGATCAACACCGTCGCGGTGAAATACGGTGCCCCGCTGCGCTCCTCCACCATAAGGTCAGCCGACACGATCTCCACCACGCCGTCGAGTGGCGGCAGGTTGTAGCGGGCGAAGGCCGGGTGGATCGGATGGCGTCGGGACACGGGACAGTGGAAGACTCTAATGCTCCCTGAACCCGCGATTGAGCGAGTCGCGGACTGGCGCCAGCATATAGTCCAGCAGCGTGTGCTCGCCAGTCAGGATCATGACTTCCGCAGGCATGCCAGGTGACAATCTGACATCATGGAGTTTTCCGAGATCGGCTGTATCGACTTTGACCTTGGCGAGGAAATAGGGCTCTCCGGTCCTCTCGTCCGTCAGCCGGTCTGCCGACACCGATGTCAGCAAGCCATGGATCTGCGGCAGGTGCCGCGTCGGAAAGGCCGACAGCACCACGCGAGCCGGCATGTCCGGATGCACCATGTCGATATCGTCTGGCTTGATACGCGAATCGATGACCAGGTTGGGCTCGTTCGGAACGATATCGAGAAGCGGCTGGCCGCTGGAAATCACGCCCGATTCGGTCCTGACACGCAGGTTCATCACCGTTCCGGAAATCGGCGCGACGATGTCGGTCCTGGTCAGCACATCCTGGCGTGACGGCAACAGGCTGCGCAGTTCGGCCAGATCGCCGCGCGCCTTGGCAAGGTCCTCATTGGCTTTCTCGCTGTCCTGCTGGTGCAGGTTGAGGATCTGCAGCTCGGTCTCGCCGATCTGCTGTTCGTTGCGCGCGACCTGCGACCGGTTCGACGCCTGGTTCGCTCGGATGTCGGCCTGGGCACGCTGCAGCGCCAGGATCCGCGGCAGGCGCTCCAATCCCTTTTTGTACATTTCCTGTGCCGAAGCGATCTCGCGGTCGATCAGCCCCAGCTGCTCCTCCTCGGCTGCGATAACTTCCCTGGATCCGCTGCTCTGCTCCTCTATTTGCTGGATACGCTTGTGGAGGATCTGCTCGCGCCCTTCACGGGTCGCAAGGCGGCTGCGCAACAACGCTTCCTCCTCGGCGGCGATTTTCCGCGTGGCCTCGCTGCCAACCGACGTCAGCTCCTTGGGAAAGGTGATCTGATCATCCCCGGCCAGCTCCGCACTAAGGCGCGCTTCGACGGCCAGCAGGCGAATGTAACGTTCATGCAGCTCGTCGTAGCGCCCTTGCGCATCGGTCGTCTGCAAGCTGATCAGTATCTGGCCGGCGCTGACCTTGTCGCCTTCCCGCACATGGATAGCCCCGATGATGCCGCCCTCCAGATGCTGGACCGTCTTGCGGTAGCCTTCCGGGCTGACGACGCCATTGGCGACGACGGCGCTTGCCAGAAGCGCCACACTCGACCAGGCCGCGACGCCGCCGACAAAGATTATCGCCGAGAAATAGCCGAGCATCCGTGCCGGTCGCGTGCGGAGCTTCAGGTCGCGGCCGCTGTCGCGAAATGCGCGCGACTGCCGCCGGACGAGCCCTGCAAGGATGGGCAGAAGCAGTGCGGTTGCCAGTGCCGCCAATCCGATGCGCGCCGGCATATCCAACCCTTCGAACCAGTTCGATGCCGTGGCTGCCAGATCTCCAGCAGCGACGACCAGCCTGTCCAGCACGTCGCGTAGGCTGGCAATCAGCAGATCGAGCATCTTCGACAGGTCGCCAAATCGGTCGTTCATGGTTCACTCCGCGGCCTTCAATTTTGCCGGCACACTAACGACAGTCTTGTCTTGCCCTGGCATCGGCACGGCAGTCGGTTTGTGCTGACCGCCTAGCGCGCCCAACACCTCGTCGCGCGTGCCGAACGCCTTGACAGTGCCATCGAGCATCAAAGCAACATGGTCCGCCGTGCGCAAAAGGCTGATCTGGTGGCTGACGAGAATAACGGTCTGGCCTCGTCCCTTCAGGCGGCGAAGCGCATTGAACAGCGCCATCTCACCTTCGCTGTCGAGGCCGGTGTTCGGTTCGTCGAGTACGATGAGTGCGGGATTGCCGAACAGGGCCCGGGCGAGGGCGATGCGCTGACGTTGGCCGCGCGATATTCGCGCCCCGTGCGGCCCTACCTCGGTTTGATAGCCGTTTGGCATCCGCAATATCATCTCGTGAATGCCGGCAAGCTGCGCCGCGGCGATGACAGCGACACTGTCGACATCGCGCAGGCGCGCAATGTTCTCGGCGATCGTCCCGGGAAACAGGTCGACCTGCTGCGGCAAATAGCCGATGTGGATCCCCAACTGGTCCGACGGCCAGCTGGCGACCTCCGCACCGTCCAGCCTGACATGGCCGAGCGACGGGGGCAGGGTTCCCACCATGAGGCGGCAGAGAGTAGTCTTGCCGGAGCCCGACGGTCCGATCACGCCACAGGTCTCACCGGCCACGATGTTCAAGGATACTTTGTTCATCAGCGCCTGCTGTGTACCCGGCGCGTAGTAGCACACGTCCTCGAGCTTCAGCCGCCCTTGTGGGCGCGGCAAGGTCACGCCACCGCTCTGCCTAGGTCCGGTGTCGGCGAAGAGGCGCATGAGGTTACGGCGCGCAGTGCGAGCAGTAACCAGGCTGCGCCAGGCTCCGATCGAGCGTTCTATCGGCGCGAGCGCGCGGCTCAGCAGGATCGATCCCGCGATCATCGATCCTGCCGTCAGTTCGCCACGCAGGACAAAATAGGCGCCAAGCCCCAGCACGGCCACTTGAAGGGCCAGGCGCAGCGAGCGCGACAGGCTGCCGATGCTGGTTGTGCGCGCGAGAAGCTGCGACTGGATGGTCATCAACGACTGCTGCTTTTCTTCCCAGCGCTGCAGCGCCGGCTCGGACATGCCGAGCGAGCGGAGCGTCTCGGCGCCATCGACATATTGACCAGCCGCAGCCTGGTTGCGGCGCAGCCCCAGTGACGCTTCCTGGCTCTTGCGGCGAGTGAGAAAGTCGTTGGCCAGCGCGCCGCAGAACAAAAGCACCGCCCCAGCTATTCCGACCAGGCCCAATGCCGGGTGCAGAAGCCACATGAACGCCAGGAAGACGGGCGTCCACGGCGCATCGAGAAAGGTCAGCATGCCGTCAGCGGCAACGAAACTGCGCAGGTCCGCCACGTCCTTCAGGCCGGCCTCGAGGTTGCTGCCGGCCAGACGAGCCTCGATGGCTCGTTCGATCACCGGGACACTCAGCTGGTCGTCGAGCCATTGGCTGATATGCCCGAGGATCATGCGGCGCGCTTGCTCCAGCAGGCCGTAGACGGCGATCGCGCCGATCACCGCGAGGGTGAGCCACATCAGCGTATCGATCGACCCGCTCGACAGCACCCTGTCGTAGATCTGCAGCATGTAGACGGTGCTGGCGAGCAGGAGGAGGTTGGCAAGAAGGCTGAAGAGGAGGAGGGCGGGCAGCTGGCGCCGGGCCAGATGCATCACCTCCTGAAACTGCGGTCTTGGCTGCGTCACGGTTTGCCCCCCGTTGCGATGCTTTGGATTGGGCACGGCCGGGCGCCAAGGTTGGCGCCCGGCCGGTATCGCGTCAGGCTATCCCGTCGACGTGGTTGTCGTCGAAGATGCCGGTCCCGTCGATGCCGATGGAGAAGCTGTCGATCGCCGTATCGCCGTCGGCGTCGGCGATCTGCACGGTGAAGTCGAGCTTCTCGTCGGGCGCCGGCTGCGTCTGGACGAGGCTGAAGCCGCCGATGTCGAAGGTGTTGTTGTCGTTGCCGGAAATGCCATCCGCGTTGCTGATGTTTTCGATCAGCACGCGGTCATGGGTTCCGCTCGTCGTCCACTGCACCTTGTCGCCGGTGCTCAGGCCGGTGATGATCAAATTGCCATCGCCGTCGATCGAGGCGAGTGGGGCAAATTGCGTATTGCCTGTCTTGACGACGAAGTCGGTGATCGAGAACGAGGTGATGGCGACGTGCGTGTCGTCGGTGAGCCCATCGACGAAACTCGTCCCCGACTGGTTAGTGGTTGTAAAGGCCGAAATCTTGACGGTGACGGGTCCGACGCCGGGATTGGTCTGGTTGACGCTGAAGGATGCCGTGTTTGCATTGAACACGTTCGTGAAGGCGATGTTGGCTTCGACGTCGGCCTCGTTCTGGTCCAGATTGGGCACCAGGAAGTTCGTGTTCGCGCCGGTGACGTAGGTGATGAACGCGCCCTCATTGGGGTTGATCTGGTTGCCGTTGACGCCGAACGAGGTGGTGCTGCCGGCCTGGCTGATATTGAGCACATCCTTGGTCGTGATGTTTCCGCCGTTGGACTGATTGAGCGGGTCTTCCCCGATCACCACGATCTGGGCGGAGTTTGGGTCGCCGAACGTCATGAACAGGTTGCTGCCGGAGGGTGCCCCGGCGAAGCTGAAATTCAAATCCGCGGGTGGAGGGTTCTGGAGGACATCGAAGGTGTAGTTACCGCCCGATAAGGTCAGCTTGAAGAAATCGATGTCTCCGGTGTTATGTGTGCCGCTGCCATCAACATCCTTGAAGTAGGTAGCGACAGTATTGCTGTTGGTAAGGTCCCTGAGCAGCGTCACCTGCGAGGACGTGCCGTCCAGTATCGTCAGGGTCGCCGGCGAACTCGTGATGCTATAGGTTGCCGGGTCATCCGCCCCGACCACCCCGCTGAGCGTCTTGGTCACGGTGCTGCCAGAAGCGAAGTCCACCAGCCCATCGCTGATAAGCCCGATGGCCGGTCCTTCGTCCTGGAACTGCACGGCATCGCCGATACCTGTCGAACTGGTTGCGGTGTCGCCGTCGCCGTCGGTGACCGTCACCACCGCCAGCAACGCGCCGTCGGTGATGTTCACCGACTCGTCGTGGCTGGCGCCCGGGGTCGGATGAAGGATCGAAGCGTACTGCGCCACGCTGACGACGCCGCTCGTGCTGTTGATCGCGACGGCGAATGCTGCCGCCCCAGCGGCCCCGCCGATGCGGCCGACCACCAGGTCGCCTTCCTTGAACAGGAAGATGCTGGTGCCGGCGGTCGTGTCGAGGCCGGAATCCACGCCTGCGGCGGACACCGCCAGCGAGAACGCCGTCGTGCCGCCTTCCTGGTCGGCGCCGAACGAGCTCCCCGTCGAACTCACCACCGCGCTTGCATCCTGCGCGTAGCCGGTCGGGCTCAGATCGGAGCTGACATTGCTGACGCCCGCGAACAGGGCGACAACCCCTGCCGCAGTGGTGTCATCGGCATCGCCCTGGATGCCCGTGGTCTCGTCATGCGCCACCGTGGGAGCGCCCTGGACGATGCCCGCCGTCGGGCCGTCGTCCTGGAACTGCACGGCATCGCCGATACCGGTCGAGTTGGTCGCGGTGTCGCCGTCGCCGTCGGTGACCGTCACCACCGCCAGCAACGCGCTGTCGGTGATCGACACCGAATCATCTGGATTGGCGGCGCCTGGGTGCTTCAACGAAGCGTACTGCGCCACGCTGACGACGCCGCTCGTGCTGTTGATCGCGACGGCGAATGCTGCCGCCCCAGCGGCCCCGCCGATGCGGCCGACCACCAGGTCGCCTTCCTTGAACAGGAAGATGCTGGTGCCGGCGGTCGTGTCGAGGCCGGAATCCACGCCTGCGGCGGACACCGCCAGCGAGAATGCCGTCGTGCCGCCTTCCTGGTCGGCGCCGAACGAGCTTCCGGTGGAACTCACCACCGCGCCTGGGTCCTGTGCGTAGCCGGTCGGGCTCAGATCGGAGCTGACATTGCCGACGCCCGCGAACAGGGCGACAACCCCTGCCGCAGTGGTGTCATCGGCATCTGCCTGGATGCCCGTGGTCTCGTCATGCGCCACCGTCGGAGCGCCCTGGACGATGCCCGCCGTCGGGCCGTCGTCCTGGAACTGCACGGCATCGCCGATACCGGTCGAGTTGGTCGCGGTGTCGCCGTCGCCGTCGGTGACCGTCACCACCGCCAGCAACGCGCCGTCGGTGATCGACACCGAATCATCTGGGTTGGCGGTGCCCGGGTGCTTCAACGAAGCGTACTGCGCCACGCTGACGACGCCGCTCGTGCTGTTGATCGCGACGGCGAATGCTGCCGCCCCAGCGGCCCCGCCGATGCGGCCGACCACCAGGTCGCCTTCCTTGAACAGGAAGATGCTGGTGCCGGCGGTCGTGTCGAGGCCGGAATCCACGCCTGCGGCGGACACCGCCAGCGAGAATGCCGTCGTGCCGCCTTCCTGGTCGGCGCCGAACGAGCTTCCGGTGGAACTCACCACCGCGCCTGGGTCCTGTGCGTAGCCGGTCGGGCTCAGATCGGAGCTGACATTGCCGACGCCCGCGAACAGGGCGACAACCCCTGCCGCAGTGGTGTCATCGGCATCTGCCTGGATGCCCGTGGTCTCGTCATGCGCCACCGTCGGAGCGCCCTGGACGATGCCCGCCGTCGGGCCGTCGTCCTGGAACTGCACGGCATCGCCGATACCGGTCGAGTTGGTCGCGGTGTCGCCGTCGCCGTCGGTGACCGTCACCACCGCCAGCAAGGCGCCGTCGGTGATCGACACCGAATCATCTGGGTTGGCGGTGCCCGGGTGCTTCAACGAAGCGTACTGCGCCACGCTGACGACGCCGCTCGTGCTGTTGATCGCGACGGCGAACGCCGCCGCCCCAGCGGCCCCGCCGATGCGGCCGACCACCAGGTCGCCTTCCTTGAACAGGAAGATGCTGGTGCCGGCGGTCGTGTCGAGGCCGGAATCCACGCCTGCGGCGGACACTGCCAGCGAGAATGCCGTCGTGCCGCCATCTGTACCCGTAGCGCTTCCCGTCGAGCTCACCACCGCGCTTGCATCCTGCGCGAAGCCGGCCGGGCTGAGGTCGGTGCTGACATTGCTGACGCCCGCGAACAACGCGACAACCGCTGGTGCCGTGGTGTCATCGGCATCTGCCTGAATGCCCGCGGTCTCGTCATGCGCCACCGTCGGAGCACCTTGCACAATGCCTGCTGTCGGTCCGTCGTCTTCGATCACGATCTGCTGGCCGACGACCGCCGATGCGGCGCTGGATGTCACTATGCCGAAGCCGCCGATGTCGAGAGTGTTGTTGTCGTTGCCGGCAATGCCGTCCGCGTTGCTGATGTTTTCGATTAGGACGCGGTCGTGGGTTCCACTCGTCGTCCACTGCACCTTGTCGCCGCTGGTAAGCCCGGTGATCGTCAAGGTGCCGTCGGCGTTGACGGTGGCGACCGGAGTTGATTCGCCACTGACGACGAAGTTGACGACCGAGCCCGACGTGATGTTGACCTGGGTATCGTTGGTAAGTCCGTCGACGAAGTTCACCCCCGGTTCCGCGGCGGTGCTGAAGGCCGTGATCTTGACGGTGACGGGTCCTTTGCCGGGATTGGTCTGATTGACGGTAAAGGACGCCGCGGTCGCATCGACGACGTTCTGGAAGTCGATGTTGGCTTCGACATCGGCCTCGTTCTGGTCCAGATTCGGCACGAGGAAGTTCGTATTCGCCCCCGAGACGTAGGTGATGAACGCGCCCTCAGTGGGGTTGATCGCGTTGCCGTTGACGCCGAACGAGGTGGTGCCGCCGGCCTGACTGATATTGAGCACGTCCTTTGTATTGAAGTTCCCGCCCTCGGACTGATTCAAGGGGTCCTTCCCGATCACCACGATCTGGGTGGAGGCCGGACTGCCGAACATCATGAACAGGTTGCTGCCGGAGGGTGCTCCGGCAAAGCCGAAGTTGAGCGTCTCGCTCGCCGCGAGCTTGAGGGTGTTGCCGAGATCGACCGCGTCATCCGGGTTGGTGCTGCCGCCATGGAAGATCGGAACATAGGTGACGATGTTGAAGGTCACCTGGTCGCTGGTCGCGCCAGCGTTGATCGTGTCCTGCTTGAAGACGACGAAAGCGATCGCGTCGGCAGTGCCGTTGCCATCGCTGTCATAGCGCCCGATCACGGTGTCGCTTGCGCCGGCGAAGAGCAGGATATCCTTGCCGCCGAGGGTGTTGAGCCCGCTATCATCGCCGTCGAGGGTGCCGCCGCTGCCGTCGGTGAACGTAGTGCCAACGAGCTGGGAGCCGGCGGTGGCGTTGACAGTGACCGAGTTCGTCTTGGTCGCGACGCCGATGCTGGTCGGGAACGCGGAATTCAGCCCGAGAGTCGACTCGAGATAGGTCCGGAACGTGGCCGGCAAGCTGGAGTACAAAACATCGGTGTCCGTAAAGACATCGTCGATGTTGTCGCCGGTTTGCAGCCCGGTCGTCTGGTCGTTGACGGCTTGGCCGTTGAGACTAAAGCTGATGGTCATTGCTGTGCTCCCCTATCGCGTGATGCGCCGCTGAAATACCCCACCGTCTGGTGAGGTCAGCACGCCCGAACCGTCGACGACGATGTCTTGAGCTGTGATGTCGAGTGCCACGGAGATTCTCCCCTGTCCAAAACGCGTCAAGAAAAGGGATCACCCCCAGACGCCGGACGCCCCTACCCGAGTGCATCCGCTGGCGCGCTGAATTGCGGCCTTTTATCCCTTCAATGTGCCGCCGACGCAGAAGACGCGTCCATTCCCGGTTCGATAGTATTGGGGTGAATGCCCATACCTGATCGAACGATATATATCCTTCGATAGATCAGGCAGGCGTCGCGGGGCTGGGCGGTCGCGCCGGCATAGGCCGATGCCATCAGCGGCTTTCGGTGCTGTTGCCGCACGACGTCGATGTCAGTGGAAAGCGGTTGGTCAGAGCAGGCCGGCCCCTGGACGCTCGGCGCCTTTGCCATGCGCTACCCAGGCCAGTTCTGCCCGGCTGCCGAGGTGCAGCTTCTCGTAGACGTGATGCAGGTGCATCTTCACGGTGCCCTCGGATACATGCAGCCGTTGCGCGATGGTCTTGTTGCGCAGCCCGCGCGAGACGAGGTCGGCGATCTCGGTCTCCCGCCCGGTCAGCCTGGATGTCGACTGGTGCTGCGGTTCTGGCGTCAGCAGCTGCTGGACGATCTTGTTGTCGATCCACTTCTTGCCTGCCGCCACCGCATTCACGCATTCGACGAGGTAGCGGTGGCTGATGCCGTCCAAAAGCAGACCGTCGCCGTCGAGCCCCTGTATTTCCTTGAAGTTGAGCCTGCCGTTGGGCTGCACGATGAAGATGATGCCGAGAGCACTGTTGCAGGCCCTCAGCCGTGAGGAAAGACCGGCCGCCTGCGGGTCCGCGATGTCCAGACCGACGATGACAATATCAGGCCGATGGCGCTCCACATGAGGGACAACGTCGACAGGGCGGCGGCACTGGGCGACAACATCGTGGCCAGCCTTCCGCAGAACCCACTCCAGACCGGCGAGATACACCCCCCGCGGGTCCGCGACAACCAGCGTCGACATGCGAACACCGTCCGTAAAAAACGCAACGAACTTGTCTAAACACCCGTTGAATCAGGAAACCAGAACTTAGGCAGTTTGTCAAGAAAGTGCTAATATACATTCGGCTATAATAGCAATGCTAGGCTTTTGGACCGGCCGGCGCGGGCACCCGCAGGGCAGCAGGTTCGGTGACGGCGAAGTCATGTCGCCCCACAGATGCGGCGGCTTGTGACCAAAAAAAGTGCTGCCAGCCCAACCTTGGTGCATTCGAGGCAATGGGGGCGGCCCGGACCGCCTGCGTGTTAAGTTCCTGGTAACTCTCACAAGCCGAACACGAACCGAAGACCAAAAAAGGCATTGGCTTCTCGTGCCCTCCATAGATGCTAGGGCTCGAGGCGAGTCCGAGGAGCAGAGACCAGCATGGCCACCGTCCTGAACGCCAAGGGCGTTCCACTCCCCTACAGCGGGTCTTCGACCAAGTGGTACTCGGCGACGAATTCCGGCCCGGCACTTTACGGCAGCATCTACAACGACTCGCTCTACGGCGACGGCAGCGTCAGCGTCACGATGTATGGCGGCAAGGGCGATGACATTTACTATCTGTATTCCGCGAAGAACAAGGCGGTCGAACTGGCCAACGAGGGCGTCGACACCATCTCGACCTGGATGAGCTACAGGCTCCCGGCGCATTTCGAGAACCTGACAGTCACGAACGACAAACAGTATGCTTTCGGCAACGAGCTAAACAACATCATTACCGGCGGCTCTGGCCAACAGACGCTCGACGGGCTGAAGGGCGACGACGTCCTCAAGGGCGGATCGGGGGCAGACATTTTCGTCGTGGCCCCCGGCAACGGCAGTGACCTGATCCTGGACTTTAGCGCCGAGGATACAGTGCGCGTTGGAAGCTATGGCTTCACCTCCTTCGAGCAGGTGCACACCCACATGGTCCAGTCGGGAGCGAACGTCCGACTTAATCTATCAGGCACCGAGTTCCTCGTCTTCGCCAACAAGACAATCGACCAGTTCACCGCAAGCCAGTTCGATCTGGCCTTGGACAGGTCGCATCTGGCACTCACCTTCTCGGACGAGTTCAACACACTGAACCTGTGGAATGGCTCGAGCGGCACCTGGGACTCGAACTTCTGGTGGGGAGGCGCGAACGGCAGCTCGCTCACGGGCAACGGCGAGCTTCAATGGTATATCGACACCAGCTACGCCCCGACGAAGTCCGTCAACCCGTTCAGCGTCGAGGACGGTGTTCTCACAATTACCGCCGCCCGAACCCCTGAGGCTATCAAGCCCTACATCAACAACTACCAATACACGTCAGGTCTGCTGACCACTCACGAATCCTTCGCACAGACCTACGGCTATTTCGAAATTCGGGCCGACATGCCCGAAAAACAAGGCGCATGGCCGGCCTTCTGGCTACTGCCGGAGGACGGCTCCTGGCCACCGGAACTGGACGCCATAGAGATGACCGGCCAGGATCCAAACAAGCTCCTTCTGACAAGCCACACGAATGAGACGGGAACTCATACAACGGTGTCCTCGACGCCCTTTGTCTCGGATACCGGAGGGTTCCATACGTACGGGGTGTTGTGGACGGAAGATGAACTCGTCTGGTATTTCGACAACGTCGAAGTTGCCCATGCCGCGACACCTGCCGACATGCACGAGCCGATGTATATGCTGGTCGATCTGGCAGTGGGCGGCATCGCAGGAGCGCCCGCCGACGGGCTTGCGACGCCCGCGGAAATGCAGATCGACTACATTCACGCCTACGCCCTGAAAGATTGGGTTATCTAATGCATGTCGCCCAAAAGTGGCCGCGGTTTTTGGGGCAACGACATGCATAAAACACGAGCCTAAAGCGCGTCGCCTGAGTCCGTTTCAACGTGACGCGCTTTAGGCGCAACACCTGGCGGGAGCGCGCTACCGCCTTTCCCCGCACAGCAAGACAGCCGTTATTCAACGGAGTTATGATGCTGCCCCAGACTCTGAATTGGACGGAGTTGGCCATCTCGGGAACGGTACGCGCACGAGGAGCGAGGCAGGAGGACTTACGTCCATCCGTAGTGCCCCGACAGAACGCAAACAGAGGTCCGAAAATGGTTACCCCCCGAAAAACGCTTGATCGTTTGTTCGACGACACAGAAGGCTCTGTCCAGCCCCCGCCGACCAGCAGCGACGCCGTCAATCCTACCCGTCGCGCTTTTCTGGCCGCTGGCTGTTTTTGCCTGGCCGGCAGTTTTGCGATGCCTGTGTTCGCAGATGCGCCCATGGTGAAAAGCCAGGCACCCGGGTTTTATCGCCTGGCGGTCGGCGATTTTGAGGTAACGGCACTGTCCGACGGCAGCAATATGCTGCCTGCTACGAAGTTACTGCAGGGCGACCCGGCTCGGATCAAAGAAGCGCTGAAACGCAATTACCTCGGCGACGTCGTCGAGACCTCGCACAATTCCTTTCTCGTGAATACCGGAGCCAAGCTGGTCTTGATCGACGCTGGGGCAGGCTCACTGTTGGGGCCTAGCACAGGCCATCTGCTGAGCAATCTGCGCGCGTCGGGGTATCGGCCGGAGCAGATCGATGAGCTTTACCTCACACATCTGCATGCGGATCACGTTGGCGGTCTCATGACCGAGGGCCAGAGGGCTTTTCCCAACGCGATTGTACGTGCCGACAAGCGGGACACCGACTATTGGCTAAGCGAGGCAAACATGCGCGCTGCTCCCGCTGAAGCGAAGCGGTTCTTTCAGGCCGCTATGGCATCGATCACGCCATACATGCGAGCCGGCAAGTTCGCCGTTTTCGAAGGCAACACCGACCTCGTGCCTGGCATGCGCGCGCAGACAGCCTATGGGCACACCCCGGGACACACCATGTACGTGGTCGAGAGCAGGGGCCAGAAGATCGTGCTGTGGGGCGATGTCGTGCATGTCGCCGCTGTGCAGTTCAAAGCCCCTTCGGTCACAATCCAGTACGATGAGAACGCATCGGACGCCGAACGAGTGCACGAGCTCGCATTCGCAGATGCTGCAGAGAATGGCTATATCGTGGGCGGTGCGCACATATCGTTTCCCGGCTTGGGCCACGTGCGCCGCGACGCCGGGAACGCCTACACCTATGTGCCGCTGGATTACGGACAGGGATAGGCCCTTGCCCCGGCGCGGAGCGCATCTGTCCGCGCAAGAGGACAGGCTGAACGTCGCTCTGGCGCCATAAGACAGACTATGGTTGCGTGGCTGGGGCGGCGTCTTCAATCGATGAGCCGTCGAATGGCGATCCGCAAACGTCGCCCACCAGCGATCGAAACCATTGGTGGGCAGGGTGCGTCTGCAGTCGTTCGTGCCAGATCAGCTTGTACAGCAATTTCTCCGTCTCGAACGGCAGGTCGCGCACCACCAGCGGATGCTCGGCAGCAATGGTGCGCCATGGTCCGTTGAAGAAGCCAAGCGGGACACAGGTGAGAAGGTCGCTCCGCGAGACAATCCTCAGTGCATCGGCAAAATGATTGACGACGGCAACGATCGTCCTTGTCCGCCCCTTCAGGCCAAGCCAGCCGTCCACGAGCCCAAGTTCCAAACCGGATGGGGTTGCCAGCACGTGCGCCGCAGCGGTGAACTGATCGAGGGTCAGCGATTGCGCCAGTTCGTGCCCGCTGCGCATGACGCAGACATAGCGATCGGTGCGTAGACTTTGCACATGTACGTCTCTTGGCAGCGAGGCAAACATGCCAACGGCGCAGTCAAGCGTGCCGCGGTCGATCCCTTCCAGCGAGCCCTCATGGGTATGAATGGCAAAAGAAACACGGGCACGCGGGGATGTTGCCTGCAACTTCAGCGTGATTGCGCTGACACCTTCCATCGCAAGACTGTCTGTGACCGCAATTCGGAAACTGGTCGCATCTGATCGCGGATCAAAGTCGTCGGGGGCGAAAGACGCTCGGATTACGGTAAGCGAGTGATGAAGGTCGGGCCACATCGCGACCATGCGTGACGTTGGCTGGACGCCCGTTGCTGTCTTGAGAAAGAGCTGATCTTTCGTCAGATTGCGGGCGCGGCGCAAGGCATTGCTGACCGCCGGCTGACTCATCGACAGGCTTATGGCCGCTCGCGTTACGTTCCTTTCCAGCATGATGGCCTCAAGGACTGCGATCAGGTTCAGATCGAGGCGCACGTTATTCACCCAGGAAATGACGCTTGTGTCTGATTCTAAATTGGACGCACTGAACCCGGCAAGCAATCCTGTTTCGAACGAGCAGCCGAACACATGCGAGTGAATACGCGCACCTCGCAACCGGTGATAAAGCTCCGTACAAAAATAGAGGATACGCCATGAATGATCTCGCTTTCGCGGACGTGCTGCCGAAACTTACCGGCAAGATCAGCCCCGACCGCATTCGATTGATGCGAACGCCGCGTCCGCCGCAGGGGCTGATCGACGGGTTCAAGCGGATCGGCGATGCAACAAGCGTTATTTCGGATATTATGGATGAGCTCGGTATCACCGGCGCGATTGGCGCATCAACCCTGAAGCCGACCCTGCCTTCGACGTCGATTGTCGGTCCCGCGCTTACGGTGCGCAACATCCTGCAGCGCGAGCATGTCTACGAGACGGCGCGCGAGCACGTCAACCGGATGGCAGAGTTCGAAGCTCATAACCTGGCATTGCCGGGCGACGTGGTGGTCATCGACGGTGTTGCTGGCGTTTCGAACATGGGCGGGATTTCGGCCCAGACCGGAAAAAGGCAGGGGGAGGCCGGTGCGATCGTCTCCGGGGGCATTCGCGACCTCGGACATTCGCGGCGGGTCGGATATCCCCTGTGGGCCACCGAGATCACGCCTGTCACCGGCAAATGGCGGATCGAGACCGTGGAGATCAATGGCGATATCCAGATCGCCGGGGTGCGGGTTGCCCCCGGCGATCTTGTTGTCGCGGACGAAACCGGTGTCTGCTTCATCCCGATCGGCCGGGCCGCCGAAATTCTCGCAAAGGCGCTGAAGAAGTCGGCTTTCGAAGAGGCGAAGTGCGAAGCGATCGAAGCCGGTACCTCCGTTGCGGATCTGCCGGGCAATGCATAGAGCGATAGGTCATCCCGTGAAGAAGCTCCGCGTCGCCATCATCAACGACTACCAGGACGTCGTCCGCACGCTGGACTGCTTTTCCAAGCTGGAAGGCCATGACGTCACCATCTGGACCGATATCGTTGAGGACATCGACGTCCTGGCAAATCGTCTGTTCGAGGCAGATGTCCTCGTGCTGATGCGTGAGCGCACCAGGATCGATGAAGGCCTGCTCAGCCGCCTGCCCAACTTGAAGCTCATCAGCCAGAACGGTCACATCCCGCACATCGATCTGGCGGCTTGCGACCGGCATGGCGTCGTCGTTTCGTCTGCTCTCACATCGCGTCCGTCCTATTCGACGGTGGAATTTACCTGGGGGTTGATCCTTGCGGCGATGCGCAACATTCCGTTCGAGAGCGCATCGCTGCGGCAAGGCCATTGGCAGACGACCATTGGCTTGGGCTTGAGGGGTCGTGTTCTGGGCATCTATGGTTTCGGCCGGTTGGGCTCGATGGTCGCACGGGTCGGCATGGCCTTCGGCATGGAGGTGCTGGTGTGGGGCCGCGAGGGCTCGCTGGCCCGTGCCAGAGCCGAGGGATTCAACACCGCGCCGGACAAGGACACGCTGTTCCGGCTGTCGGATGTCCTCAGTTTGCACCTGCGGCTGAATGCCGAGACCACCGGTTTGATCACGTTTGGCGACCTCGCCTCGATGAAGCCAACCGCTCTGCTTGTGAACACCAGCCGTGCCGAGTTGATTGAAGCAGGGGCCCTGGTGGCGGCGCTGACCAATGGCCGCCCCGGGAAAGCGGCCATCGACGTGTTCGAACGCGAGCCGATTACCGATCCCGACGACGCCTTGCTCAGGCTTCCCAACGCACTGTGCACACCGCATCTCGGCTACGTCGAACGTGACAATTACGAGTTCGCCTACGGCAACGCATTCGATCAGATCGTGGCGTTCGCGGCGGGAATCCCGATCAACGTCCACAATGCCCATGGCCCAAAACAGGATCACTGAGATGGATCTCGAACTCGACGGCAAAGTTGTCCTGATTACCGGGGGCAGCAAGGGAATAGGGCTGGCCTGCGCGCGCGCCTTCGGCAGGGAAGGGGCCCGCGTGGCGATTGTATCACGCAGTCAGGAGAACCTTGACAACGCGAAGGCAGCTCTGGCTGCCGAGGGCCTGTCGGCAGCGACCTTCGCCGCCGACCTCTCTGACGGGCTTGCGGCAAAGGAAATGGTCGCCGCGCTGGAGGATCAGGTGGGTCCGATTGCGTCCCTGGTCAATTCGGCCGGCGGCGCAAGGAGAGTTCCACCCGACGAACTGACGCCAGACAAATGGCGTGTTGCGATGGACGCGAAATTCTTCACCTACATGAACGTCATGGACTACGTCCTGCCGATGATGGTGGCACGGCGCGCCGGCACGATCGTCAACATAGTCGGGACCGGCGGCAAAATCGCATCGCCCATGCATTTGCCGGGAGGGGCCGCCAACGCGGCGCTGATGCTCGCCTCGGCGGGACTGGCGGCCGCCTGGGGACCCGCCGGCATAAGGGTCAACGTCATCAATCCCGCCGCCACCATGACCGAGCGTCTGCAGATGTCGCTTGAAGTTGAATCCAAAATGACCGGCAAGGCGCCGGAGGAATTGCTGCGACTCAATGAGCAGCGCATTCCGCTACGGCGCTACGCCAAGCCGGAAGAAGTAGCCGACGCCGCACTTTTCCTCGCCAGCGCAAGATCCTCCTATGTGACCGGGGCTTCGCTGACCATGGACGGAGGTCTCACTCCACTGGTTGTCTAGCCGGCCCGACAACCAAAAGAAGCGATGGGAGGAAAAAATGTTCAGTTGGTACAAGCAGTTGACGGAGCGGGAGCGGAACACCTTCTGGGGTTGCTTCGCTGGCTGGGCAGTGGATGCGATGGACGCGCAACTCTTCAGCTTCGTATTGCCAATTCTCATTGTGGCCTGGGGAATGACGACGGCGCAGGCCGGCTACCTGGCCACGGCGACGCTGCTCTCCGCGGCGATCGGAGGATGGGCCTGCGGGTATCTCGCTGACCGTTTCGGCCGTGCCCGCATCATGCAGTTTACAATCCTGTGGTTCTGCGTCTTCACCTTCCTTGCCGGTTTTGCGCAGGACTTCCAGCAACTGATGTTCTTGCGCATCCTGCAAGGGCTGGGCTTTGGCGGCGAATGGGCCGCCGGCGCGGTCCTCATGGGCGAGATCATTCGCGCCGAACATCGCGGCAAGGCCGTGGGCACCGTCCAGAGCGGATTCGGCATCGGATGGAGCGCGGCCGCCATTCTGGCAGGCGTGGTTCTGGCGCACTTGCCCCAGGAGTATGGCTGGCGCGTGCTGTTGATGATCGGCGTTCTTCCCGGCCTTCTGGTTCTCTATTTGCGCCGCAAGATCGAGGAGCCCGAGGTTTTTGTCAAAACGCGCGAGCTTGTCGAGAGGAGCGGCACCCGTCCGGGATTGGGGGCGATATTTCAGCCGGAAACGCTGCGAATAACCGTGCTGTCCTCGTTGCTTGCATTCGGTGTGATTGGCGTTGGCGGCGCCATCGTCAACTGGCTGCCGACATTTCTGAAGACTGTGCGCGAACTGTCGCCGGGCACTACGGGTTACTACGTTTTCGTGGTGACTGGCGGCTCGTTTTTCGGATTTCTGGCAAGCGCATACCTGGCCGACTATCTCGGGCGGCGGCGGACATTCCAGCTCTTTCTGGTGTGTTCCTGGCTGGTGACCGTCGCTTACATGTTCTTGCCGCTATCCGGCTGGCTGCTCGTTGTCCTGGGTGCGCCGTTCGGCTTCTTCACCATCGGAAACTATGCGGCGTTGGGACCGTTCTTCACCGAGCTTTTCCCCTCTGCCATTCGCGCCAGCGGCCAGAGTTTCGCCTACAACTCCGGCAAGGCGGCGGGCGCGGCAGCCGTATCCATTATCGGGATACTGGCGCAATATATCGGCCTGGCGGAGGCGATCGGCCTGGTTGCGCTGTTGGGCTACGGCATCGCTTTCGCCGCGACCCTTTTGCTGCCCGAGACGCGCGGAATTCAACTGACTTCCGGCTATGAGCCGCCTGCGCCGCGTCCTGATGCGGTCGTTTCCTCGCCTCCCGCCGAGGCCTCGGTTTTGCGCGCAAGACAATAGCCGGCCCAGGTGCATTCGGGTGCAGCCTCACTCCAAGCGCCCCGGCACCGGCAGTTTGCGAATTATCCCACGGATCAGATCTCACGGAGGATCAGCAGAACCATGCGCAGGAGCATTTCGGTCAAGGGACTGAGCCACAGGCATCCAGTTCCCAATGCCTGTCGGATTGGCAACATGGTGTTCTCGGGAGCGGTTCACGGCGTGAACCCGACCAATCACGAGTTGCCGGCCGAGATGGCGGATCAGTCAGCCAATGTGTTTGCCAATATGCTTGCCATCATCGAGGCCGCGGGCGGCAGTGTGGGGGACATCGTCAAGGTGGAGATCTATCTCCGCGACAGCAGCAACAGGAATGCCGTGAATGAAGAATGGCTGCGGATGTTTCCCGATCCGGAGTCGCGCCCGGCCCGGCACGTTCGGCCATTGCCGCCAGATAGCCCATCTCTGGTGCAATGCGAATTCATTGCAGTCATCGAGGACGTTCTTTGATCTCGGCGCAAAGCCACGGGGCTAGATGTTTTGCTGGCGGGCGGAACCTCGCACCGGACCATCGCCGCCTTTCGGCCGCGTCGCGGTGAGGCCGGCTTCAATGGCCCTGAGAAGCGCGAGCGCATCATCGAGCTTGCTGGTGTCGCCGCCGGCGGCGTCGGAGACGGCAGAGCCCCATTCCTTGCGCACCAGCGCGTAGTTGTCGGCTCCTCGCCGCGTGCGGTGGACGCTGACGCCGCGGCGGTCTTCCGGATCGACATGCCGCTCGATAAGACCCTTGCCTTCGAGGTCGCGCAGCACAGTCGAAACGTTGGTGCGCTGCAGCCCGGTCGCCGCCGCGATCTGGCTGGGTGTCGCCGAGACATGTGCAACCAGGTGACGCATGACCATGCCTTCCGACTGCGTGAGGGATATTGCCCGCTCATCCCGGTATCCCTGGAACTGGATCTCTCGGGCAATGATGAGGATCAGGTCGGCTAGATCTGCCCACCGGACCGCCGGGGGTGGAGTTTTGCGTGTGGACGTTTCGCGATCGATTTCCATGAACGGAGTTTACAGCTTCCAATCAGATGTGTATATGCTCATAATGATTATGTTTGCATAACTATCTTCCAATAACCATATCGAGGCTCGGATGACGCCCACCAATTCACCAAACGTGGCCTGGCACTCTCCCCGCTCCATGGCGCTCGCCGGCGGGCTGCACGGGGTCGGCGTCTATGTATTGCTCGCCGGCGCCTTCCTGCCGGTCGCCGACTTCTTCATCGTCAACGTGGCACTGCCGACGATTGCCACCTCGCTCAATGCCACACCGGCCGCACTTGAACTGGTGGTTTCCGTCTATGGTGTGGCCTATGCCGCCATGCTCGTCCTGGGCGGCAGGCTTGGCGATCGGTTCGGCCGTCACACGCTGTTTCTGGTCGGGCTGGCAGGCTTCATCCTGGCGTCGCTTGCCTGCGGCCTGGCGCCGACCATCGACGCATTGATCGCTGCCCGGCTGGTCCAGGGCGCAACGGCGGCGATGCTGGTGCCGCAGGTGCTGGCGACCTTCCAGGCGACCCTGGAAGGCGAGCGCAAGACCCGGGCCATCGCGCTTTACGGCGCGACTTCGGGCATCGCCGCAGTTGTCGGTCAGCTCGCCGGCGGATTGTTGGTCAGCGCCAATCTGTTCGGCACGTCGTGGCGGCCGATCTTTCTCGTCAACATCCCGCTTGGCATCATCGTCTTTTTCGCCTCGCGGGCTGTCGTGCCGGCCAACCGCTCGCCGCACCCCACGGGCATCGACCTGCCCGGCACCGTGCTGTTTGCCGCGACGCTGACCACCCTCCTGTTGCCGCTGACCGAAGGCCATTCGCTCGGCTGGCCGGCATGGACCCGGGCGATGCTGGCCGCCGCTTTGGTGCTGGCCATCGCCACCGTGATCGTCGAACGGGCTGCCGAGGCGCGCGGCGAGGTGCCTTTGCTGCCGCCATCGCTGCTCAAGCTACCCTCGATGTCGAGGGGGCTGGCCATGATCACGCTGTTCAGCGTCGGCTTCGGCGCCTTCATGTTCGTCTTCGCGCTTACCGTCCAGAACGGCCTCGGCGCCAACCCGCTCGAAAGCGGCCTCGCCATCCTGCCGATGGCGGTCATGTTCTTCATCGGCTCAGTGGTCAGTCCGCACATGATCAACCGCTTTGGCCGCGGCGCACTTGCCGCGGGCGGCATCACGCAGGCGCTGGGGCTGGCCTTGCTGGTCGCCATAACCGTGTCCAGCTGGCCGGATGTGAGCCTGATCGAATTGGCCCCGCCGCTGGTCTTGATCGGCGCCGGACAGTCGATGCTGTTTTCAGGATTGTTCCGCGCCGTGCTCGCCGATGTTCCGGCTCACCTCGCGGGCGTTGGCAGCGGCGTTCTCATCACGCTGCAGCAGTCCGGTCTGGCACTGGGGGTCGCAACGCTCGGCACGCTCTATCTGGCGGTGGAGCCGAGAGGCATTGCGCGGGCCTTCGGCACCGTCATTGGTATCCAACTCGCAATCATCCTGGTGCTGGTGCTGTGCACCGGGCTGCTGCCGCGCTTCACCAAGCACCAGCCCAGCGCCCATCCGGTGGAAATGTGACCTCCCGATGCGCCAAACTCAGCGGATTCATCGCCAGCAAGCAGCACAATTCCTTGGCGCCACATGCCGCCCGCCCAAGCTGAGGTGGCAATTCGCCGCGCGCATGTGGGCAGTTTGCATGGTTTGCGATGCCATTCCCGCGGCCGCTAGCCGTGGCCTTGCACAGCAATGCGCGAGGCCTCAGGCGTCCTGAAACAGCCGGGGTCGAGCGTGCCCGCCGGGATCAAGTTCTCCCCGCGGGCCGCGGAACCGGCAATGCGGTTGCCTATTCGTAGACGAGGCCTTTGCGCCGCAGGCGATCGCGCATGTCGTTGACATCGAGGCTTAGTTTGCCCGCGGCGTAAAGACCTCGCTTTTCTTCTTCCATCGCCTCGCGCTTGCGGGCGATTTCGAGGACCTTTGCAGCGGCTTCGCGCGGCACCACGCACACGCCGTCGTCGTCGGCCACGATCACGTCGCCTGGCCGGATGTGGGCCCCGCCGCAGACGATCGGCACCTGGACGTTGCCGAGCGTCTCCTTGACGGTCCCCTGCGCACTGATTGCCTTCGACCAGACCGGAAAGGCCATGGAGCGCAGCGTCGAGACATCGCGCACGCCCGCGTCGATGATCAGGCCCCTGATGCCTTGCGCCTTGGCCGACTCGGCCAGCAGGTCGCCGAAATAGCCGTCCTCACAGGGCGAGGTCGGGGTGACGACAAGGACGTCTCCTGGCCGCGCCTGTTCCAGCGCGACATGGATCATCCAGTTGTCGCCCGGTGCGACTTCGCAAGTCAGCGCGTTGCCGCCAACCCTGGCGCCATCAAAGATGGGCCGCAGGCGCGTGGCGAGCAGGCCCGTCCGTCCCTGCGCTTCGTGAACCGTTGCCACGCCAAGCTGGCCAAGAGCCTCGCAGGTCTCGATCGGCGTGCGCTCAGTCTTCGTGACGACTCTGGCCATAGTTGTTCTCCGGGAAAACGAGGCGTGGCGTCTGGCCCGCGCCTGAAGGGTGCTCATTGGGTGGCCTAGCGCCCTTGCGCCTTCAGCCTCGCATCAAGCCTCGGATACACTTTTCGAGCATTGCCTTCGAACACGGCCCGCCGCTCGGCATCGCCAAGCGAAAGTGCGTCGATGTAGCGCCGCGTGTCGTCGAAGTCGAAGCCGGTCTCGGGGTCGATGGCCTTGACCGCTCCGAGCAATTCGGACCCGAACAGGATGTTGGCCGGACCAACGACGCGGAACAGCGTGTCGATGCCTGCCTTGTGGTAGACGCAGCTGTCGAAGAAGACGTTGCGCATCAGGTGCTCGCTCAGTGCAGGCCTGTCCAGCATCATCGCCAGGCCGCGATAGCGTCCCCAGTGATAGGGCGCGGCGCCACCGCCGTGCGGAATGATCAGCTTGAGGTCGGGAAACGCGCTGAACAGGTCGCCCTGGATCAGCTGCATGAACACGGCGGTGTCCGCGTTGATGTAATGCGCGCCGGTCGTATGCAGGCATGCGCTGCAGGAGCCGGAGACATGGATCATGGCCGGTACCTGCAGCTCGACCAGCTTTTCGAAGAGCGGGTACCAGTAGCGGTCGTGGATCGGCGGCGCCGACCAGAAGCCACCAGACGGATCGGGATTGAGGTTGCAGCCGACGAAGCCGAGTTCGGCGACGCAGCGCTCTAACTCGGCAAGGACCGGCTTCAGATCGCCGCTCATCGATTGCGGCAGCTGGCATGCGCCGGCGAAGTTGGCTGGGAACATGTCGACGATGCGTGCGATCAAGTCGTTGGAGATGCGCGCCCATTCGGCATTGGTGTCGGCGCTGCCGATATGATGGCCCATGCCCGAAGCCCGCGGGGACAGGATGGTCAGGTCCGAGCCTCGCTCGCGCTGCAGGCGCAGTTGGTTCTGCTCGATCGTCGCCCTGAGTATGTCGTCGGCGATACCGGGATAGGCGGGTCTGGCGTCGCGACTGCCCTCGATGAACTCGACCTGCGTCTTGCGATAGGCATGATGCGCCGCCGGTTCGCTCGTGTAGTGGCCGTGGCAGTCGATGATCATTTCGTTTCTCTTCGCACAAAAGGTTGCGCATTGCCGATCCGGCACGTCGTTCCGCGATCCGGCAAGCGGCGGACGGTGAAGCCCGCCAACGCCGATGGTTCCGCCTACGGTTCGAGCACGTAGTTGGTGAAACCGCCGTCGCCGGAAGCGACACCGTTGATGGCTTCGTTGATCCGCTCGAGCGGATACGTCCTGGCCTCCAGCACCGAGAGGTCGATCGTGCCGGAGCGGACCATGTCGGCGATCTCCATGCCCTCGGCCGTGGTCAGCCAGGCGGAGCCGATCAGCTCCATCGAATTGTCCATCCACCACTTGGTGTTGAACAGCATGTCGCTGCCGGTGCCGCCAATGTTGACGATGCGGCCGCCGCGCCTGACGCCCATCATGGCGTCCTTCATCGCATTGACGTCGGCGACGGCGCCGAGGCAGTCGAGCATGAAGTCGGCGCCAAGACCGCCGCTCTGTGAGCGGACCCAGTCGGCGACCTTGCCGTCCTGGTTGGAGAAGGTCTGGATCCGACTTGGGGCAAGCTGCTTCAGCCGCTCGAGCAATGGCTTGCCGCGGGCCACCGCGTAGATCGTCGAGACACCCATGGCGAGCGCGAAGAGCGTCGCGCCGACGCCCAGCGTGCCCGTCGCGCCATTGATGATCAGCGACTTGCCGGTCGGTGTGCCAAACTTCCTGATCGCGGAATAGGAGGTACCGAGGTAACCCATGCGGGCCGCCTGTGGAAAGGTCATGTTGTCGGGGATCTTGACGATCGCATTCTGGGGCGCGCGCATGAACTGGGCGAAGCCGCCTTCCGGATAGCGCTTGTAGATCTCGAGGCTGTTCCTGTTGAAGCCGAAATAGCCATTGAAGGTGAAGTACTCGCACTTCGCCTGATGCCCGCTGACGCAGGCATGGCAGGCACCACAGGAGCGTAGCGGATTAACGTACACGCGGTCGCCTGGCTTGATCGCCACAACCTGGTCGCCGACCTGATGCACGATACCCGCGGGATCGAGGCCGAAGATTGCCGGCTTCGTCGGCAGCGGCTGGTGTGGGTACCAAGTTTCCCAGTTGTTCAATACGTTCGCGAGGTTGGGGACCATCCCGCAGGCCTTGACCTCGACGACCACATCCGTGCCGGACGCCACAGGCTTCGCCACGTCCTCGACACGCATCGGCTCGTTCACGGCATGCAGCCGTGCCGCCCGCATCATGATCGTCATCGTCTGTTCCTCCCAATATGTCGGTTTGTGGAGATGTCTGATTGACATTCCCATTGGACTGCAGATACCGTACAGTATCTGGATTGGGTGACGCAAGAGCCGATTTCCACTGACGACGCAACTGCGGGAGATCTGGTCCATTCGCCGTGCCGGTTTGCGGCCCGACGACGGACGCTTTCGCCGCGCGGAACCGTCGCTCGCTGAAAGAGAGAACGTCGCGCCATCGAGGGAACTAGGACGGATGAAGGGCACCGAAAGCCTTTCAGCGTCCCACGGAGGGATCAGTGCCGGAGTTCATGCTAACGCAAATCGACCTGCTGCGAATTCTGTGCGGGGTCTGGTTTCTTCCGCATCTCGTCGGAAAGATCAGGAACTTCGAAAAGGCGACCAAAACGTTCGAGGCCGCTGGACTGAAGCCTGGAAAGCCCGTCATCGTGTTGACGATAGCACTGGAGTTTCTTGCCGCCGTCGGAATGGTGTTCAACATCCACCCACGCTGGGCCGCAGCATGCGCCGTGGTTGTCTTGCTGGGGGCGGCCTATGCGGTGGTGCGTATCAATGGCCCGCGCTGGCGCTGGCAGCTAATGGGTCCCGAATATCCGATTTTCTGGGCGCTTGCCTGTGTTGTTTCGGCCTTCTAACCTTC
Organism: Mesorhizobium bavaricum; assembly: GCF_056781655.1. Lineage (NCBI taxonomy): Bacteria > Pseudomonadati > Pseudomonadota > Alphaproteobacteria > Hyphomicrobiales > Phyllobacteriaceae > Mesorhizobium > Mesorhizobium bavaricum. The sequence goes on from NZ_CM165566.1 coordinate 2,487,248, forward strand.
GGCCGATTCGGATACCAAAGGTATCCAGATAGTGGGTTGGAAGGACAGAAGATGGCACGACTGACACGCGAACAGAGCCAGGCTCTGACCCGCGAGAAGCTTTTGCTGTCGGCGAGCGAGGTCGTGGCGCGCGACGGCTACTCCGGCGCGACCATCGAACGCATCGCTGAAGAGGCGGGATATTCGAAGGGCGCTTTCTATTCGAACTTCGCCACCAAGGAAGAGATATTCCTTCAACTGCTCGAGCGTCATGCCGGCGGCGACGTGGTCGAGCTCACCGGCCTGCTCGACGGTTACGATGACCCAAAAGAGATCATCGACGCGATGTGCGACTGGGCCAACCAGCGGGCGAAGGACAAGCGGTGGGGAACGCTTGCCATCGACCTGCTGCGGATCGCCCGCCGCGACAACACACTGGAAGAACGGCATCTGCGCCTGTTCAAGGACCAGTGGGTGGGGCTGGGCAAATTGCTGTCCGGCAAACTCTTTCCCTACGGCGGTTCCGATATCGAACCGCTCTATGTGGGCGGCGTCGTTCTCGAACTCATTTACGGCGGCCTCTCCAGCTTCATGAAGGACGATTCGCCGGGCGAAATGGTGAGGGCAACGCTCACCTCGATGCATGAGGCCCATCTCTACAGGCACATGAAGCAGCCGGCCGCCCGCGTGTAAGCGCACGCAGCTTCCGCGGCGCACTGGCCGGTCCTGACTTGCGCCCGAGGTCGTCCCGCCGCACACGAAGCATGAACCGTCATTGGTCGGTTGCTGCCAGCATCGTCTGCAATTGACGGACGAGCTGCTCAGCCTCCCCTGCGTCCGTGGCCGTACCGAAAACCACATGGTCGGGCCGTACCAGGACGGCGCGTGCACCCTTCGACGTCAACCAGTCCGCCAGAACGTGGTCTTCTTCCACCAACAGCGCAGGATAGGACCTATCCTGCGCCACGCGATGCACGGCAACGCCAGCCTCACGCGACCTCTCCAAAAGGTTGAGTGAGACGTCCATGTCGCCGGTGATGAGAAGCTGGAACCCGGGCGGCAAAGCTTCGTCGAGCCGCACCCGGCCGAAAGGGCCGACGACCCACGGCTGTGGACAGGGCTCGCCGGCTCCGGGTGTCGACGACCCGTCAACGCCACCGGAGACAAGTCCATGACGGATGGGCGGAAAGAGATTCTGCCGGACCTGGACACCCTGGCCCGCTTGCATGGCGGCTACCATCTCGGCATCACGGGCGCGGGCCTTGCCGGGATCCAACTCGCAGATGACTTTTCCCAGCCGCTTCGTGATCCCGATGACTTCGCGTATGAACGGCCGGCGCTCCGTCTCGTAGGTGTTGAGGAGGTGCTCTGATCCGCCGCCCATCACATAGGCCAGTTTCCATGCAAGATTGGCTGCATCCTTGATGCCCTGCACCATTCCCTGCGCGAGAAACGGTGGTGTCATGTGGCAGGCGTCGCCAGCAAGAAACACGCTGCCCACGCGCCACGGCTCCGCAACAAGAGCGTGGAAGTTGTAGGTCGCCGAGCGCCAAAGCCTGGCCTGGTCCGGCCGAAGCCAAGGTGCAAGCAACTGCCAGATCCGTTCCGGGCGGTTGATCTCAACCGGATCTTCCCCGGGCAGGATCATGAACTCCCAACGTCGCAGCCGATCGGGCCCGAAAACATATGTGTGCGGGCGCGCGGGATCGCAGAACTGGACGTTGGTCTCAGGCAACGGCACGTGCCCGTCCTCCAGTATCATGTCCACTACGAGCCAGGGTTCGTCGAAGTCGAGGTCCTCCAGCGCGACGTCGAGCCTCCGCCGGATGAAGCTGGCTGCGCCGTCGCACCCGACGACATAGCGCGGGGTCCGCTTGGTGCGTTTGCCGCTCACCTTGTCGCGCAAAGTCAGGACCGGGCTATCCGGGTTCTCAAGGCTGACAAGCTCCGTTGCCGTGCGCAATGTCAGGTTGGGGAATCTCTTGCCATTGGCGCGCAGAGCCCTTTCAAGCTCCGGCTGGAGGAAGGTCAGATAGGGCGGCCATGCAAGTGGGTAGGGCTCGGCAGGGGACTCGAAGCGACGCAACAAGACCCCGTCGGCGGACCTGTATTCGGACGCACGATACTGGCCTGTCGCCGCGGCGACTTGGTCGGCCGCGCCGATGTTCTGGAAGATCCGCATCACCTCGTGATCCATGCCGATCGCGCGAGGCAGTGCGTAAACGTCGTCAGCGGCATCGATGCCTTCCACCCGGACTCCGGCTGCGGCAAGAAGATTGCACAACGCGATGCCGACCGGGCCGAGCCCGACCACCACGACGTCCGCCTCATCTTGCGTCATCTCGTGGAACTCCCCTTTGATTTCGGTTCGCTCAGGCGTGGGCGCTGTCGCGCTGCATCACTGCAGGAAAGCCGGCACCGCGAGCCCCAGCCCAACGGCTGCATCGGCGAGGTTGCTGGCGGTACCCTTCGCCAGCGGGATGCCGTTGGCCATGCGCTCCCGCCCGGTCTGAAAGCCGCGTTCGCCGGGTAGCTTCACGCCATCGGAGCCGGCTGCCGGATCGAGCGCATGGATCGCGCCGGCGAGGCTTTCCATCGAGGCGAGAAAAGAGGATGTGTCGCCGAAGGCCGCTGGATTGATGGCAAGCATGAGGCCATTGAAACCGCCCTTCTTCTCGCCGCACAGGAACGGCGCGATGATGGCGTTGCCCACCAGCACGCTCGACAGAACTTCGATCATCAACGACAGTCCGGATCCCTTTGGGCCGGCCATGGGAAGTATGGCGGCCACCGCGTGCGGGTCCTGGGTTTCGACGCCGTCGGCGTCGATGGCCCAGCCCTTGGGGATCGGGTTGCCCGAATCCTTCGCCGCCATGATCTTGCCGAGCGCGACGGCGGCCGTGGACATGTCGAGCACGATCGGATCGGCGCCACCAGGTCGCGGAACGGCGATCGACAGGGGGTTTGTCGACAGGGCCTCGCCCTTTGCGCCGAAGTAGCTCATGAGCGGCCTCGACGCCGTCATGGCGATGCCGATGAGGCCGCGGCCGGCCAGTTGGTTCGTGAAGTAACCGATTGCGCCGGCATGCGAAATGGCGCGGGCGCCGCACCAGCCGATGCCGAACTTTTCCGCCAGGTCGCCGGCCTTGCCGGCCGCGTGCATCATGGCGACCGCGCCCGGTGCCTTTGCGTAGTCGAAGACGCATGTCGCTCCGAATTCCCGGATCAGCGTCGGCTGTTGACCGGCGCGGACGACCGCGGTCCTGATCATCTCGATGTAGCGCGGGATCCTGAGAACGCCGTGCGAATCCGCGCCGCGCAGATTGGCCCACACCAACAGCCGCGCGGTCTGTGCCGCCTCGTCCGGCGTATAGCCGGCAGCATGCAGGAGCGCAGTGGCAAAAACGGTCAGTTCGGTTTCCTGGGCGACGGGCATGCCTGATGTCTCCTGGTCTGGCTGTGCTGACCTCAAACGACCGGCGTTGCCGGGAAGAATTTGTCGAGCCAGCCCTTCATCATCACCTTGGTGCGCGGTGCGTCCTCTGGGGCGAGCGGGAAATGGGCGGTGCCGGTGATCAGCATCAGCTCGGCCGGCTGCCCGGCCTTCTCGAACAGGCGGATGGATTGCTCGGTCGGCGTGATGATGTCGTCGGCGGTGTGGAAGAACAGGGCTGGTCGCGGCGCGATGTTGGCCACCACGTCATCCGCCCTGAAGTTCATCATGCTCCATGCCGTCTCGGTCGGGATTTCCATGATCGCCTTGGGCGACAGGTTCTTGCGCAATTTCTCCGGGATCGGCACGGCGTCGAAGCGCGAGATCCACATGCTCTCGCCGGTCGCGCGCTTGTGCTCGCGTCCTTTCTCGAGGAGACCCATGAAACGCTCCCAGGCCTCCGGCGTGGGATGCTGGCCGCGGAACTTCCGCTCGCCGTGGCCCCAGCCGCATGAGGAGATGACGCAGGCGAACCGCTCGTCGACCCCGGCCGTATAGACTGACACCGCGGCACCGAAGCTGTGGCCGGTGATGCCAATTCGCTTCGGGTCGATCTCGGGTCGCATGGCAAGGAAGGTCAATGCGTTCTTCGCGTCAGCGACTTGATCGAAGCAGCGCACCTGCGCGCGCTCGCCCTCGCTCTCGCCGCAGCAGCGGAAGTCGAAGCGCAGCGCGGCATAGCCGAACGCTTCCATCATCTCCGCCTGGATCTGGGCGTGCGACTCGTCCTTGGAACCGACAAAGCCGTGGCAGACGATGAACGCCGGCAGCTTCTGTCCCGGACGGTGGCTGTCTGGAATGTGCAGAATCGCCGACAGTTTCAGGCCGTCGGATTCGAACGTCAGTTTTTCCTGCATGGCAATCTCCTATCGAAAGCAGCGCCGCACCCAAGTCGAGCCGCTTTGCCTGATTCCTTGTACGGTGTGCCGGGGCGCGGCCGACCGCTGCCCCTTCAGGATCAGTCGACCCTGGCGAATGGAAAATGATGCTCGCGCCATTCCTGCGGGGCGGGAGAACCCCAGACATTCATCTGGCGGACGTTTCCTGGCCGCTCCAGATTGGTGATGACGTTCGGCACGAAGTGGGCGTCGTCGGCCACCGTGTGCATGGCGCCGGAGCACTCGACCATCGCTCCGCTGGCATCCAGGTAGTAGGCGTAGGTGTTGTCGCCCGGACGATGGCGGCCCGGCCCCCACAGCAGCTGGCGGTCGAGCCCGTCGAGAATGTCGCCGAGCCTGCAGTAGTCGCTGAAGTGGCTGAATTCGAAGGAGTAGTGGTGAAGCCCGGCCGGGCCCTTCGCCAGACCGAGAATGTGATGCTGGCGGTTGCCGCCATGCATCCAGCTCAGTGCTTCGTTGACCATGCGCTCGGTGAGCTGCATGCCGCAGATTTCAGAGAGCTGCCGCCTGGTGACGACCGGGTCGGGCGTGATGAGATTGATGTGGTCGAGCCGACGCGGCTTGATTCCGTTGGTCGGATAACGTGGATTGTACATGTCGTCGCGTGCCGGGGTGTGAACCTCGAACCGCAGTCCATCCGGCGTTGCGAAGGTCACGCCGGCATCGCAGCAAGCCAGACTGGGTTCGCGCGAGAGGATTCGGCAGCCGGCACCGTCCACGCGCGAGGCGGCTTCCGCGACAGCCTCGGCGGTCAGGGCTTCGAGCCCGATTGTGTGGCAGGAATTCTCTTCGGATTGGAGAAGCACGAGTTCGGCCTTGCGGCCGTTCGAACTCAGCCATGTCTCGCCCGCCGCCTGCCTGGTGACGCGCAGCCCGAGAATCTCCGTCGAGTCATGGAGCACAGCCCCGACGTCGCGGACATTCAGCTTTATGTGACCGACCCCAAACACCAGATGCATCACTATTCTCCTCTCGCGGTCGCAGCATGGCCCTGGCGACCTCCTTAGATCAAACGCGGCCCGACGGCAAGGAATTTTCGAAAAAGAGAAATTATTACGAAATCCTTGGGCAATTGTCGGAGACCACCGTGTTTCGCAGCGTTCCAATGCCCTCGATCTCGATCTCGACCTCATCGCCAGGGAAAAGGAACTCCGGTGGATTGCGGCTTGCGCCGAAGCCGGATGGCGTGCCCGAAACGATGACGTCGCCAGGGTCGAGCGGAGCGAAAGTCGAGATGTAGGAGATCAGCCAGGGGATGTCGAAGATCATGCGGTCGATCGCGATCGACTGCTTGGTCACGCCGTTGACCCTGCTCTCCAGAAGAAGCCGCGCCGGGTCCGGGATTTCGCTCGTGCAGACCATCCAGGGGCCGAACGCACCGCTGTGGTAGAAGTTCTTCCCGGGCGTGAACTGGCTCGAGTGTTTTTGCCAGTCGCGCACGCTCCCTTCGTTGAAGCACGCATAGCCGGCGACGTACGCCATCGCTTCTGCGGGTGCGATCTTGTGCGCGCGGCGGCCGATGATCACCGCCAGCTCGCCCTCGAAATCCAGCTTTTCGGAAGCCGCCGGCTTCAAGATCGCGCCTCCGTGGCCGATCTGTGCTTCCGCATGGCGCATGAACAGCAGCGGGAACTGCGGTGCCGGCTTGCCATCCTCGTGGAAGTTGGTGGCGACGCAGAAGATCTTGCCCGGGTTGGGTATCGGAGGGAGCAGGCTGACTTCGGCGAGCTGCAGGGCTTCGAGATCGCGCTGACTGGGCGCGAGGTCGGGAAACCGGCAGCCGAGATAGGCTTTGAGATCCGGCGGCGCGCCAGGAACGGAATCCAGGCGCAGGATCGTTTCACCTTCGACGAGTCCATAGCCGGCACCGGAGTGATCAACGAACGAAGCGAATTTCAATGGCTCACCCGATCCCTGGAATGCCCGGAAAGTGGGCGGTTGGGGGCCCGAAGTAAACAATATTTTCGAAAATATGCAAGTCGACAGGAGTATGGAAGCGGTCGGGGAATCGTGGCGATGTGGCCAATATCGGAATCGCAGTAGCAATTCTTCCGTTATTCCGGGCTTTTGCGTAGGATCATCACCATAAGATGGCTTTCTGGCCTCAGCGATGCGGCGCACGGGATTTTCATCGAAAGAATTGATAATTTCGAAATAGTTGTTACGGTGCGGCTCGATCGCGTCGCCGCCCGGGCTGCCGAGGCGGATGCAATGAGACGCGGAACAACCACGTGACAGAGACGAGCAGACGGAGAGGCGAAACCCGCGCTGGCGATGTCCTTCACCGCATGCGGCAGGACATAGTTGGGTGCGTGCTCGGGCCGGGAGAGAGGCTGCGGTTCGAGGCGTTGCGGGAGCGCTACACGGTGAGCTTCTCGACCTTGCGCGAAGCCTTGTCCTGCCTCGTGGCGGAAGATCTGGTGCTGGCGCAGGGCCAGCGTGGCTTCATCGTCGCTCCCATATCCATCGATGATCTCAATGACCTCACCAATGTCCGGGTTCTCGTCGAACGGGAGGCGCTCAGGCGCGCCATGCTACGCGGTGACGATGCCTGGGAGGCGGCCATCATCGGGACCTTTCATCGCATGGAACGATTTCAGCTGCGCGTCGGCAACCAGTATTATCTCGACGAGGAATGGTCGACGATCCACGGTGCCTTCCACTTGTCGCTTGTGAGCGCATGCCAGTCGCCCAATCTTCTGCAGATCCGCGAAAAACTGTTCGCGCGTGCCCATCGCTACCGGCGTATGTCCTCCCAGTTCCGGACGAGATGGCGCGAGAAGGACGTCGAGCACAAGGCGATCATGGAGACTGTGGTCGCGCGCGACGAAGGTGAGGCACTCGTTCTCATCGACCGGCATATCCGGGAAACGACCGAAAACGTGATCGAACATGCCGGCCATTTGTTTGCGCCGTCCAGCGCCGGTTGGCAGCTTTCGCGCGACGGCAACGATCGCGTTTCGGATAAAGTTACGAAATAAGCTTGATATTTCGAAAAAACTGTGCGACCACCGATCTGAACTCGGGAGGAGGCTCATTCGCGCGCTGAAAAGCTCGGCGTGCGCACCGGGTTGAACGAAAGGGAGGTATCCACGTGACCACAATTCCGGCGACGATGAAGGCTGCGCGCATGCATGAGGTGGGCGGCCAGCTCAAGATCGAAGAGGTGCCGCTCCCCAGACTTGGCTCGATGGACGTGCTGGTGCGGGTCCGCTCGTGCGGCATCGTTCCTAACCTGGCCAACATCCTGGCGATGTGGCCGACCTGGTTTCCCCACATGCCGCAGCCGCCGCTGCCAGCGATCTTCGGCCTCGATCCGGCCGGTGAGATCGCGGCGGTGGGCAGCCAGGTCCACAATCTGAAGCCCGGCGATCGCGTCTATGTCAATCCGGGGCGCTCCTGCGGCAGCTGCCGCCATTGCCGGCGCGGCGACACGATCTCCTGCCGCCACTACGCCTTCCAGGGCTATTTCGGCTTCAGTCACGACGCCCTGCAGACATTCGAAGACTACCCGGTCGGCGGCATTTCCGAATACATGGCCGCGCCGGCATCGGCGATCGTGACGCTTCCCGACAACATGACCTTCGACCAAGCGGCACGGCTCGGCTACATGGGCACCGGCTATTCCGCTCTGAAGAAGGCGCAGGTCGGCCCCGGCGACACGGTTCTTGTCAACGGCATTTCCGGCACGCTCGGCATCGCGATCGCGGTCTTCGGGCCGTCCTTCGGGGTCAAGAAGATTCTCGGCACCGGTCGCGACAGGAAGCTGCTGAAGGAGATCGAAGCGCTTGCCCCCGGCATCATCGAGACGCATTCGCTGGAGGACGGAATGCCCGACGAATGGGCCCGCTCCAAGACGGCGCAGGGCGAGGGGGTCGACGCCTTCATCGATTGCAACGGCCCCGGCACGTCGCACGAGCCCTTCCTGGCAGGGCTCAAGGCGCTGCGCCGCGGCGGTGTCGCCGTCGACATCGGCGCCGTCATGGGCGCTGTTTCCATCGACGTGCACATGATGATGGACCGCAATCAGCGGCTCATCGGTTCGGCATGGCTGACGACCTCGGAGGGCCAGGAAATGGCTGACCTCGTCGGGATCGGGAAGGTCGACCTGGGTCTCCTGGAAACCCATGCGACGCCAATGGAGAAGGTCAACGAGGCCATTTCGGGCATCGCCGTGCGTCATGGCGGCTTCTCGAATTTTGTAATCCATCCATAGTTGTATACGTAATGGTATGCTGATACCAGCTGGTATCTGAATTATTCCTCGGGAGGATAAGACATGAGCACTCGCCGCGTCGTCACCGGAAAGAACGCCGCAGGAAAATCTCTATTCATCAGCGATGGCGCCTCGCCACGCGAGATGGCGTTCCAGCACACGCCCGGTTTCATTTCTTCCCCGCAGTGGAGGATCGACGGGACGCCGGATCTGGCCAAACGGGACGGTGCCGATCCGATGGCGAGCGAGGGCACGATGCTCGCTTCGGTCGGGGGCTCGGTGTTCTGGATGATCACCTTTCCGCCGGACAGCGTGATGATGTCGCCCGACTGGAAGCCCGAATTGGCGGGTCCGGAGCATCTGAAGGCCGCGCCCGGCATCGCCGAACGCTTCGAGATGGACAATCCCGGCATGCACCAGACGCCGACGGTCGACTACGTGACCGTCGTCAAGGGCCGGCTTGTCCTCGAACTCGACGACGGCGAGACCGTTGAGCTGAAGCAGGGCGATACAATCGTGCAGCAGGGCGCGCGTCACGCCTGGCGCAATCCCTTCAACGAGCCGGTGACGGTCTCGGTCGTCATGCTTGGTGCGAAGACGGCATAGGCGGTTCTCGAGCAGGCCAGCCATGCGGCGCGGTCTGTGGCGGGCAAGGCGTTGCCGTGCTCCCCTTTGCGCGCCACCGGTCACTCCCGCCCGGTGCTTGCCGTCCGCCCGTCAGGCGGTCACACCTTTGTCCGAGTCATCGCTGCCGAGATTCTTCTCGGCGACCTCGGCCAGTATCTGGCGGGCCCAGCGGTGCAGGCCGGAGTGGTGCGTACGCTCGGTCCAGTAGATGTCGACCTGGATGAAGACGTCCATCGGGAAACGGCGCAGGGCAAGCCTGTCCGACAGGCGACGCGCCAGCCGATACGGAATGGTCGCGACCAACTCCGAGCCGGGTATAAGCCGTTCCAAGATGTCGTGGCTCGACACGGTGACCTCCGGCTGCATCTCTACGCCAGTTGCGCGCAGCGCGGCGAAATAGAGGGCTTCCCAGCGTCCGTTATGCGTGACCGCGACATGCCGCGAGGCGCAGTAGCGGTCGAGTGTCAGCGTTCCCCGCGCCAGCGGGTGCGCCGGGTCCATGACGCAAGCGTAGTGATCGGTGAACAGTTTCCTGCGGTAGTAGATGTCACCGAGGATCGCAACCGGTCCAAGCACGATGTCGCACGTGTTCTGCTTCAACTGCTGCTTGCCGTCGACAGCGGATTCGAAGATGTGGATCGTCGCTTTCGGCGCCTCCTTCTGCGCCCTGCGCACGAAGTCGGGAATGACGAACATGCGCTCGTGGTGGTTGCAGGACACCGTCACGCTGCCCTCGGCCGTGGCCGGGTGAAAACCCGACGGTGAAGACAGCGCGGCCATCTGCTCAAGGATTCCGCGCGCCTGCTGGGCGAGCTGTTCACCTTTGTCGGTTGCGACGATCGAATTGCCCTGGCGGACGAACAGCGGATCGTTGAAGGCCTTTCGCAACCGCTTGATGGCGTAGCTTATGGTTGACTGGTTGACGCCGAGAAGCTGGGAAGCGTCGGAAAACGAGGCGCGGTCCTTGACGGCGACAAGCGTCTGCAGGGCCGCGAGGTCTACACTGGCAAGGTCGTCGGACAGCACGACATTTCTCCTCCATGTAAATTTTCGATGACCTCTATCTAACCCATCGCATTGCTGCATGCACGCGGATCTCGTACCTCGTTTCCCGACAGGGAGGAAACCATGTCCGAAGCCGTGAAAGTGATTGACGACGTCCCGTTCGCAGACCTGCTTGCCAATCCGTATCCAATCTTCAAACGCGTCCGCGACCTCGGGCCGGTCGTCAAGGTCGAGGCGGCGAACATCATGATGGTCACGCGCTTCGATGACGTCATGGCCATCGAACGCGATCCCGAGACGTTTTCCTCCATCAATCCGCAGTCGCTGCTGAACACCGTGATCGGGCCGAACCTGATGCGCAAGGACGGCGAAGACCATGCCCGCGAAAGGGCGGCGATAGATCCGAGTCTGCGTCCCGGGGTCGTCAAGCGGTGCTGGGCCGACCCGATGCGTACCATCTGCGATGACGTCATTTCGCAGATCGAGCACAAGGGTGAGGCCGAGCTTTTCGAAGAACTCGCCGCGCCGATCGCGGCGCGCGCGCTGGCCGACATCCTGGGTTTCGACGGCGTCGACTGGCGAACGATGGCACTGTGGTCGCAGTCGCTCATCGACGGTTCCGGCAACTATTCGCACGACCCTGAGATCGCGCGGAAGGCGAAGGACGCAGCCGGTGGCGTCGAGAGCGCCGTCGACAGGATGCTACCCCATCACCGGGACAATCCAAATCCTTCGATGCTGTCATCGATGCTTCAAGCCGATCCTCCCCAGACGGTCGAGCAGATCTACGCCAACATCAAGGTGGCGATCGGCGGCGGGCTGAACGAGACCCGCGACTCGATCCTGACGCTGATCCTGGGTCTGCTGCAGAACCCGGACCAACTCGCGCGCGTTCGCGCCGAGCCTTCGCTGTGGGGGCAGGCTTTCGAAGAAGCGGTGCGCTGGATTTCGCCGATCGGAATGTATCCTCGCCGCCTGACCCGCGACGTCGAGATTTCGGGCACGCTGGTCCGCAAGGGCGAGCAGGTGGGTCTGTGCGTCGGCGCCGCCAACCATGACGACCGTCGTTTCAGCGATCCGGAAAAGTTCGACGTCTTTCGGGAGAAGAAGTCCCATCTGGCGTTCGGCGCCGGGTCGCATTTCTGCGCCGGTACGTGGGTGTCGCGCGCGCTGGTGAGCCAGATCGCCGTGCCGATGGTGTTCGAACGGCTGCGCAATCTTCGGCTCAAGGATACGGAACTCGTTCGCGTCCGGGGCTGGGTGTTTCGTGGCCCCACGCACATGCCCGTCATCTGGGACGCTTGAGGGAGAGAGACATGCCAACGATCAGATTCCTGCTCGCGGACGGCGCGGAACTCGCCGTTGAGGCCCAGAACGGCCGCAGCTTGATGGAAACCGCGCTTGAAAACAGCGTTCCGGGCATCATCGCCGAATGCAACGGCTCGGCGGCCTGCGCCACATGCCATGTTGTGCTTCCCGCAGAAATCCTGTTGGCGCTCGGACCGATCAGCGAGCATGAAAACGACATGCTGGACTTCGCCGAAGCGCCGCGCGAATCCGGAAGCCGGCTGAGCTGCCAGATCAAGGTCAGCGACGCGCTGGACAATATTTCCGTCCGCGTTCCGGCCGCCTAGCGGTTGAGGCCCACCATGTCCCTTGACGCCGATCATCGCGCCGCGCCCCAGCCTGGCAACGAAAGCAGCATCGTGATCGTCGGAGCGGGACAGGCGGGCCTGTCCACCGCCGAAAAGCTGCGGGCAAACGGCTTTGCGGGATCACTCACGCTGATCGGGGAGGAGCCGGATGCTCCTTACCAGCGTCCCCCGCTGTCTAAGGCCTATCTTCTCGGCGAACTCGAGCGGGACCGGCTGAAGCTGAAAGCGGAGGACTGGTACGCAAAGAACCGGATCGCGTTGCGACTGGGAGTGCGCGTCGCATCCATCGACCGTGCGCGGCGGCGCATGTGTCTGGCCGATGGCGCCATGCTTAATTACGATCGTCTGGTGCTCGCAACCGGGGCGACCGCCCGAAAGTTGCCGCAGGCGATCTCGCGAGGCCTTGGCGGCATCTTCACGATCCGCACGCTCGCCGACATCGATGGGTTGCGGCCGGCACTTGAAAAGCAAGGCAGGCTCCTTGTCATCGGCGGCGGATATATCGGGCTTGAGATCGCCGCCGTCGCACGTGGGCTTGGCATGGCCGTGGATGTTGTGGAAGCCGCCGATCGCCCGCTCGCGAGGGTAGCCTCGGCGCAAACCGCGACAGCGGTCGAGGCGCTCCACCGCTCCCGAGGCGTGACGTTTCATCTCGGCAAGGCGGTGAGTGAGTTGCTTGGGGCGGACCGGGTTGCCGGCGCCAGGCTGGGCGACGGCACGATCGTCACGGCCGACGTTATCGTGGCAGGGATCGGTGGCATGCCGGAAACGGCGCTGGCGGCAGAGGCGGGCCTCGCCATCGACAACGGCATCACCGCCGACGCATACGGGCTCACCGACGACCCGTTCATCTGGGCCGCCGGCGATTGCGCTAATTTCTCCTTGCCCGAAGGCGGGCTGCGGATGGAGAGCGTCGGCAACGCGATCGACAGCGCCGACGTGGTCGCCCGCAACATCATGGGCGCGCGCCAACCCTACAGACCGAAGCCGTGGTTCTGGTCGGATCAGTTCGATCTCAAGCTGCAGATCGCGGGCCTTTCCAGGCCGGGCGATACGGTGGTTGTCAGGCAGGGAGCGGGGCCGGGACGGTCGCACTGGTACTACCGAGAAGGGCAGCTTGTCGCCGTCGATGGGCTGAATGCGCCACGCGACTATCTGATCGGCAAGCGCCTCCTTGCCGCGTCGGCCAGCCCCGATCCCGCTCAGGTGGCGGATCCGGTGCTGGCACTTGAGGCCTTGGCGAGTGCCTCGAAATGAGGCTGCGCCCGAGTAAGGCGGCGTTCCATGTCGCCTCGGGCGGACAAGCAGGAAGTAGGGCTCACCGCAGAGTTGTCGGCATTGACATTCTAAAGCGTATCTGCATACTAGAAAGTATCTTAAATGATGCGGTGCGGAACCGGTTTTCCGCAGTGCGGCCAAATCAGCAACCTTCGGGGCCATGAAGCACAAGGGGCTGACAGGGAATATCGTCACTCAGAGAAAATAACGAAAATATGTAAGTTTACGAAATTTGCTGGATCATCAGAGGAAAATGGCCTAAGCAATTTCCGCTAGGGGGAGGTCGATCAACTCGTTCTTCGCAGCTGCGAGGCGAGTGCAGCGCCCACCGCAACCAGAACTGGGAGGAATTTCGATGTTGCGACGCAGTTTCAATTTACTCATGCTTTCGGCGGCCTTGGCGGCTGGCACGTTCGGCGCCGCGTTCGCGCAGGACCCGGTCAGAATCGGCGTCAGCGCATCCAAGACCGGGCCGCTTGCGGGCGGCGCGTCAGGTGTGCTTTGGCCGAACATCAAGCTGTGGGCCGAGAAGGTGAACAAGGCCGGTGGCCTCAAGGTCGGCGATCAGATGCGGCCGATCGAGATCGTCGAATATGACGACAAGTCGTCGCCCGAAGAGGCGGTCAAGAACATCCAGCGTCTTGCCACCCAGGACCAGGTCGACCTGATCATCCCGCCATATTCGACAGGCCTCAATCTCGCGACCGCCCCGCTGATCGCGAAATATGGCTACCCGCAAATCGTCTCCACCGGCAATGCCAACGATCTCGATCAATTCGTCAAGCGCTGGCCGAACACCTTCTGGCTGCTCGGCCCGGCCCAGGGCATCGCCGACGGCATCGTCGGCACGCTCAAGGATCTGCGCGACGCTGGCAAGATCGGCAACCGGGTCGCGGTGGTCAACGTTTCCGATGCTTTCGGCCTCGAAATGATCAAGACCGGCAAGCCCGCGCTCAAGCAGGCCGGCTTCGATGTCGTCTACGAGACCTCCTATCCACTCGGCAATCAGGACGTCGCTCCGGTGATCGCCAGCGCCAAGGCGGCCAATCCCGACGCCTTCATCGCCTATTCCTATCCGCCGGACAGCTTTGCTCTCACCGAGCAAGCGCAATTGCAGAAGTTCGACGTCAAGGCGTTCTTCGTCAGTGTCGGCGGTAATCTCGACGGATACGGAAAGCGCTTTGGCGCCGCTGCCAACGGCATCCTGATCATGGGCGGCGTCAATGCGAGCGACCCCGTCTTCCAGGCCTACCGCAAGGAGCACCTCGCGGTGACCGGCCAGGAGGCGGACTGGTGGGCGAGCCCTGTGGCCTATGCCAGCCTGGAGATTCTGCAGCAGGCCGTCGAGCGGGTCGGAAGCCTGGACAAGCAAGCGCTCAACAAGGAAATCCAGTCGGGCACCTTCAAGACCGTCATTGGCGATATCCACTTCGAGAACAACATCAACAACAACAACTGGACGGTGGGCCAGTGGAGCGATGGCGTCGTGCATGGCGTCAGGGCGACCGGGAACCTCCAGGGCGCGCAGCAGCCGGTGCTCAAGCCCGTCTGGCCCAGCAACTGATCCGATCCTCCCGGCGGCCTGGCGTCCTCGTGACGCCAGGCCCGTGACTGCGAGAGTACAATGCTCATCCTGCTGACAGGCCTGCTCCTTGGGGGCACCTATACGCTCATCGCGCTCGGGCTCACGCTCCAGTACGGCGTGGCGCGGATCATGAACCTCGCCAATGGCGAGACGCTCGTTGCCGCATGCTTCGTCACATTCTGGCTGTATACAGGCTTCGGGATCAATCCGCTCCTGGGCCTGCTGGTGATCGGCCCCGGCGCCTTCGTCGTCAACTGGCTGATCTATGCCTGGCTGATGCAGCCTCTGGTGAAGCGGGCCAAGAATCGCGGCATGCTCGAGGTCGACTCCATACTGGCGACCTTCGGACTGCTGTTTCTGTTCCAGGGGCTGATGCTGCTGGCCTTCGGCGGGTCCTATTTCAATTACGAGTTCCTCGCCCAGCCATTCACGATCATGGGCAACTCGTTCGGCCTGAACCGCGTCGTGGCCTTCGTCGCCGCCGCCGTGATTGCCGTGGCTCTCTACGTCTTCCTCTACCACACCGACCGCGGCACGGCGGTTCGCGCCGTCGCCGTCGATCCGCGCGCGGCAAGTCTCGTGGCGATCGACGTGCGCAAGACCGCGGCGTTCGGCTTTGCGCTCGGAGGAGCGATCACGGCCTGCGCCGGCACGCTGCTGTCGACTTTCTACACGTTCAATACGTCGATGGGCGTGATCTTCACCATGAAGGCGTTGATCATCGTGATCATGGGCGGCGTCGGCGACGTTCGCGGCGCGGTTCTTGCCGCTCTCGTCCTGGGCGTGACCGAGACGCTCGTCGCCAGCCTGCTGGATCCCGGATTGACGCTGGCTGCCAACTACGCCCTCTTCATCATCGTTCTGCTGTTCCGGCCGCAGGGCATCTTCGGAAAGCGGCCGGCGTGATGAACATCCCGCGCAATGAACTCCTGGCTCTTGGTGCCGGCCTTGCCGGCGCGGCTGTGCTGGCCTTCCTCCCTTTGGTCACCGAAGGGTTCTGGCTGTCGCTCAGCGTGAACATCATGCTCTATGCCGCCATATGCACGGCCTGGGCGCTCTTTTCCGGGCCGACGCACCTTGTCTCGCTGGCGAGCGCTGCCTTCTTCGGAGTCGGAACCTATTCGGTCGCGATCTTCATCGACGTCCTGCCTTTCCCCGCGCTTATCCTCATCGCGATCGTCGCCGGCGCCTTGCTGGCCACACTGGTCGGATTGGCGACCCTCAGGCTCTCGGGGGTCTATTTCGTGATCTTCACTCTCGGCCTTGCCGAACTCCTCGGCCAGATCGTGACCTGGGTGCAGACCAATTTCGGCGGCACGATCGGCCTCTACGTCTTTACCGATTTCACTGAGACGCATCTCTACTGGATGCTGCTCGCGCTGACGGTGGTCGTGTTCGTGACCGGATGGCTCGTCAACAGGTCGAGACTGGGCTTGGCCTTGCGCATCATCGGCAATGACGAAGCCGTGGCGCGACATGTCGGCGTGGATACCGCTCGCACTAGGGTCATCCTGTTCGCGGTCTCCGGGGCCTTCATTGCCGTAGCCGGAGCGATCATGGCGCCTCGCTACGCCTACATAACGCCGGACGCAGCGTTCAATCCGATGACGTCCTTCCTCGTGGTCATCATGGCGCTGCTCGGCGGGACTCGCCGCCTTTGGGGACCCCTGGTCGGCGTCGTCCCCTTCACCGTGGTGATGGACTTTATCTCGGGCCATTTCCCGAACCAGACGGCGGTGATCATGGGACTCGCATTTCTGGCGATCGTCTATGTGCTTCCCGACGGGGTAACCGGACAACTGGAAACCCTGTTCCGCCGCCGCCGCTCCATCGACAAAAGTCCGCTGGCAACGACCGCCGAGGAGGGCAGATGAGCGTTCCGCTGTTGACCGTAGATCGGGCGCGCAAGGCCTTCGGTGGCCTTGTCGCCGTCAACGACGTGAGCTTCGAGGTCGCCAAGGGCGAGTTGCTCGGGCTGATCGGCCCGAACGGCTCGGGCAAGACCACGATGCTCAACCTGATATCGGGGGCGCTGTCGCTGACATCGGGCGCCATCCTGCTGTCCGGCAAGCCCATCGCCGGGCTGGCGGCTCACAAGATCGCCCGCATCGGGGTCGCCCGAACCTTCCAGCTGGTGCGCGTCCTGCCATCGATGAGCGCGCTGGAGAATGTCGTCGCCGGCGCCGTCTTCGGGCACAACAGGCTCTGGGGCGACGAGGCGCTGGCGCTCGCCCGCGAGTTGCTGGAGCGGGTGGGGTTGAAAGGTCGCGAGGAGGTTCCCGTCGCGGCGATGACCTACATCGACCAGAAGCGGATCGAGCTCGCTCGTGCCCTTGCGGGAAACCCTCATGTCCTGCTGCTCGACGAATGGCTCGCCGGCCTCAACCCGAGCGAGTTGGGGGTCGGCATCGAGCTTATCCGCGAGATCAGCGCGCAGGGCCGGACGATCATCATGGTCGAGCACGTGATGGATGCCATCCGTTCGCTTTGTTCACGCTGCGTGGTCATGAATTCCGGCATCAAGATCGCCGATGGCAGCTCGGCCGATGTCCTGGCCGACCCGGAGGTCGTCCGTGCCTATCTGGGAGACGACGATGCTTGAGGTTTCCAATCTCGGCGTCCGTTACGGACGGCACGTCGCACTGGAAGGTGTTTCCGCACGCGTTTCCAAGGGCGAGATCTGCGTTATCCTCGGCGCCAACGGCGCTGGAAAGTCCAGCTTCCTCGGCGCCGTCGCAGGGCTTGTCGGGACGGAGCCCGGCACCAGGATTGTCATGAACGGCAAGGATGTCACGAAACTCGATGCCCATCTGATGGTGGAAGAGGGGATCGCGCTCGTTCCGGAGGGCCGAGGCATCTTTGGCGAACTCACCGTGGCGGAGAACCTGCGGCTTGGAAGTCATGCCAGGCGCGCGAAGGCCGATGCGCGCAGGACGCTCGACTTCGTCTACGGGTTGTTTCCCCGGCTTGCCGAACGTCCTCGCCAACTGGCGCAGACCATGTCCGGCGGCGAACAGCAGATGGTCGCGATCGGCAGGGCGCTGATGTCCAAGCCGGACATCCTGATGCTGGATGAGCCCTCCCTCGGGCTGTCGCCGCTGCTGTCCAAGGAGCTGTTCAAGTCACTGGCCACCATTGCCGGCGAAGGCTTCGGCATCCTGCTTGTCGAGCAGAACGCGCGGCTGAGCCTCAAGACCGCCGATCGCGGCTACCTGATCGAGACCGGCAGGATCGTCGGGGAGGACACTGCGTCGAACCTGCTCAACGACGCAAAGGTCATGAGCGCCTATCTCGGCGCCTCCACCACGATGGCCGCGCACTAGCTCGCCGCCGCTCGCCAAGCACGAATCCGACCCAGGAAAGAGGATGCTCCATGCGCTTGCTTGAAACCGAGATCGTCATCGACGCGCCGCCGCAGACCGTGTGGGCCGTGCTGGACGACCTCGAGCGTTACCCCGAATGGAATCCGGCCTTGCCGGCGTTACGCGGACGCACGATCGTTGGTCAGCGCGTCGTCGGTACGCTGCGTCAGCCTAATGTTCCCGAGCGCGAGGTCACACCGACCATCACCCGCATCGTGGGCGCGCGGGAACTTCGCTGGCTGAGCCAGGCGCCCGGCGGCGTGTTCAGCGCGGAACACATTTTCATCCTGGAGCCGACCAGGAATGGCGGCACTCGGGTGCGCCACAACGAGGTCTTCGATGGCCCGATGGCCGATGAGCGTTGGCCCAGCATCGATACCAATTTGCGATCGGCCTATCTCGACTTGAACCGCGCGCTGAAGGCGCGGGCGGAGGCGCTGCGCGACCAGACGGCCGTGCTGCACCCGGCCGTCGGGCGGGACATGTCGGCTTCGCCGGTCGGCGCGTTCAGCGCGCGCTGCAAATGTGCCAGCGCACCGGTGGAGATCGCGGCGGATCAGGCCGTGGCGCACAACCATTTGTGCGGCTGTTCGAAATGCTGGAAGCCTGCCGGTGCCGTCTTTGCGCAGATTGCCGTTGTCCCGGCCGGCAGCATCTCCGTCATGGCGCAGGGTGATAAACTCGAGGCCGTGGACGCCACGCAGAAGATCGAACGCCACCGTTGCAGATCCTGCGGGACACATATGGTCGGCAAGGTGTCCGATCCGGATCACCATTTCTACGGCCTCGAATTCGTGCATCCCGAACTGGCGACGGATGGGCACCAGCCGAAGATCGAGTTCGTGGCCTTTGTGTCTTCGCTCGTAGAGACCGGGATGCCGGCGACCAGCATGGCCAGCGTGCGCGGCACGCTGGCCCAAGCGGGGATTCCCGCCTATGACGCATTCTCGCCGGAGCTGATGGACATCATCGCCTGGCACAAGGTGAAGCTCGCAAAGCCGACCGTCTAGCGGCCACCGTAGAACCGGCCTGACGTCGCAGGCCGGTGTCGATCGAAATTGGAGAACACGCATGAAAACCCGCGCCGCAGTCGCTGTCGCCGCCGGAAAGCCGCTGGAGATCATGGAGGTCGACCTCGACGGCCCCCGCGACGGCGAGGTGCTGGTCGAGATCAAGGCGACCGGCATCTGCCACACCGACGAGTTCACGCTGTCGGGCGCCGATCCAGAAGGCCTGTTTCCGGCCATCCTCGGCCATGAGGGCGCCGGCATCGTCGTCGATGTCGGCAAGGGCGTCACGAGCGTCAAGAAGGGCGACCATGTCATCCCGCTCTATACGCCGGAATGCCGGCAGTGCCCGTCCTGCCTGTCGCGGAAGACCAACCTGTGCACGGCGATCCGCGCCACGCAGGGCCAGGGCCTGATGCCCGACGGTTCGTCGCGCTTCGCGATCGGCAAGGACAAGATCTTTCACTATATGGGCTGTTCGACCTTCTCCAACTTCACCGTGCTGCCCGAGATCGCGCTGGCCAAGGTCAATCCCGACGCGCCCTTCGACAAGATCTGCTACATCGGCTGCGGCGTCACCACCGGCATCGGTGCGGTCATCAACACGGCCAAGGTCGAGCAAGGCGCGACCGCCGTCGTCTTCGGCCTCGGCGGCATCGGCCTCAATGTCATCCAGGGCCTGAAGCTTGCCGGCGCCGACATGATCATCGGCGTCGACTTGAACAACGACAAGAAGGCCTGGGGCGAAAAATTCGGCATGACGCATTTCGTCAATCCGAAGGAGATCGACGGCGATGTCGTGCCTCACCTCGTCAACATGACCAAGCGCGGCGCCGACCAGATCGGCGGCGCCGACTACACCTTCGACTGCACCGGCAGCACCAAGGTGATGCGCCAGGCGCTGGAAGCGTCGCATCGCGGCTGGGGCAAGTCGGTCGTCATCGGCGTCGCCGGCGCCGGCCAGGAGATCTCGACACGGCCGTTCCAACTGGTCACCGGCCGCACCTGGATGGGCACCGCCTTCGGCGGCGCACGCGGCCGCACCGACGTGCCGAAGATCGTCGACTGGTACATGGACGGCAAGATCCAGATCGACCCGATGATCACCCACACGCTGAAGCTCGAGGACATCAACAAGGGCTTCGACCTCATGCATGAGGGCAAATCGATCCGAAGCGTCGTCGTTTACTGATCGGTATGAGCCAGACGCCGCGCTGAAAGCCCTGTGCTGAAAAAATGCGGTGCTTCTCCAGGATCGGCGGAAGCCGCGCGGCATTCGGAACACCCGTTGGTCGGTCCACCAAGCTTGCTGCGATCACAACCGCTGCGGTAGATACACCGGCATGGTTGGCGTTTGGCGGAGAAGGAACACATGCCAGAACAGATGAAACTGATTTCCGCAGCCAAATCACACGGCGGTGTCCAAAGTGTCTATTCCCACGCTTCGGATGCCTGCGGCTGCGAAATGACGTTTGCCGTTTTCGTGCCGCCTCAGGCGGCGCAAGGTCCGCTGCCGGTCGTCTGGTACCTGTCAGGATTGACCTGCACGCATGCCAACGTGATGGACAAGGGCGAGTACAGGCGTATGGCCGTCGAACTCGGCCTGATCGTCGTTTGCCCTGATACCAGCCCGCGCGGGGCCGATGTTCCGGATGAAAAAGACAACTGGCAGTTCGGCTGCGGCGCAGGTTTCTATGTCGATGCGACGCAAAAGCCCTACGCCGGAAACTATCGCATGTATTCCTATGTCACCGAGGAATTGCCGGCGTTGATCGCACGGGAATTTCCCGCCGACATGACGCGCCAGGCGATCTTCGGCCATTCGATGGGCGGGCATGGCGCGCTGACGATTGCGCTCAGAAATCCCGCCCGCTTCCGAAGCTGCTCGGCGTTCGCGCCGATCGTGCAGCCGACCACTGCCGGCTGGTCGCGGCCGGCGTTCAAAAAGTATCTCGGCGGCGACGAAGTGGCATGGCGCGGGTATGACGCCTGCGCGCTCGTAGAGGACGGTGCGCGCTTCCCGGAATTCCTGGTCGACCAGGGCACGGCCGATGGATTTCTGCAGGACGGTCTGCGGCCGTGGCTGTTCCAGGAGGCGTGCGACCGGGCAGGCATCAGGCTCGTCCTGCGCATGCAGGAGGGCTACGATCATTCCTACTTCTTCATTTCGACCTTCATGGACGACCATCTGCGCTGGCATGCCGAGAGGCTGCTGCCCGACGGCTAAGACCATACGCCCTGTTTTTCACTCGTCGGACGGCGGGTACCCGCACGCTCAGGGCGACAGGTTTGATTATTTCGAAAATCCACAGTAATCTCCGCGCTAATTCAATGCGGAGTCGTATGCATGGCTAACACCGTCAGGCCTGCCGGAGAGACGCGCGCCGGGGATGTGTTGGCGCGCATGCGGAGCGACATCATCAGCTGCGCCTTGAAGCCGGGAACCAAGCTGCGCTTCGAAACGCTTAAGGAGCTGTATGAAGTAAGCTTCTCCACCTTGCGCGAGGCCCTCTCGCGGTTGGTGGCCGAGGGCCTGGTTGTCGCGGAGGGGCAGCGCGGTTTCCTGGTCGCACCGGTCTCGCTGTTTGATCTCAACGATCTGACGGATGTCCGAGTGCTCATCGAAAGGCAGTGCATCGGGTTGGCGATCGATCGTGGTGACGATCGCTGGGAGGCGGACATCATGGCCAACTTCCATCGGATGGATCGCCTGCAAAGCCGGCTCGGCGCGAGCTACTATCTCTCCGACGACTGGGCCGCGTTGCACAGTGCCTTCCACCTTTCCCTGGTCGTTGCATGCGGCTCGCCCAACCTGCTCGAAATCCGGCAGAAGCTCTTCGAGCGCGCCCACCGCTACCGCAGGATGTCCTCGCAGTTTCGCCCTCAATGGCGCGCCAAGGACGTCGAGCACAAGATGATCATGGATCGGGTCATCGCCCGTGACACGGCCGCGGCCCAGGATCTGATCGAGCGGCATATCCGCGAGACGACCGAGAATGTCATCGCTCATGCAAGCCACCTTTTTGCGCAAGGCGGTATGGGCGATTCTTTCAGGCGCAAGGATCCCGTGGCGGCGGAATAGGTCACGGCAAGTCTCACCGGCGCAATCCGCCGACGAGAGTTTCTCAATTGGCCGGAAGGAGGCGGACCGCGCCGATGCGCGCTCCGCTCCCGGCCGTTGCGCGGAACCGAGGTACCCGGCAGCCCTGTTGCCTGCCGGAAGCTCACCGCTGGTTCAGGAACGGGCACGCCCTTCAACCTGAACAACGAGACTCACATCGTCGCCGATCATTCCGAGCGCGGCTTTCATGCCGAAGTCGCTGCGTTTAATCGAAGTGCGCGCGCTGAAGCCGACAACGTGGCTCTTGTCCCACGGGTTTTGGCCTTCCTTGTTGAAGGTGACGTCCAGCGTGACGGGTTTCGTGACACCGGCGATCGTCAGATCGCCCGAGATCGTTCCGGTCTTCGCGTCGGCCGCCTTGAATTCATGCCCGACAAAAGTGATCTGCGGGAACTCCGTCGCATTGAACCAGTCCGCGCCCTGGATGTCGCTGTCTCGCTGCGTATTGTTGGTCGAGATGCCGGCAACTTTCACCGCAACCTCCAGGCTGCTTTCCGTCGGCTTCGTCGCGTCGAACTGGAACGAGCCCGAGAATTCCTTCGCGATTCCGATCACCTGCGAGAAGCCGAGATGGTCGATGAAGAAAGCGATCCCTGAATGCACGGGATCGATATCGAACGTCCCGGCCGCTGCCCTTTCGGCGGTCAGCGGCAGCCAGGCGATGGCGGCGGCAAGCAAGGTGGTGCGCAATAACTTCGACATGGTTGTGATTTCCTCCCTGTTGATGGTTCCGACAGTCCTCCCGGGTCATACCGGGAAGCTTGAGCCGTACCGCGCGATCACAGTCGCCAGGGATGCGCCGACAGGCAGCAGGCACATCCCGGCAAATGCGGCGATTCGGACGACTTTGTTCGTGGCGCGGACCCGGCGCAGAACCGGATCGACGACGAAAGGCGTGACAAAGACCAAAGTGAGCACGGTCAGCGCCAGCAAGTCGGTCTTGCGTGTGATGAGCGTGA
Source organism: Mesorhizobium bavaricum (assembly GCF_056781655.1). Lineage (NCBI taxonomy): Bacteria > Pseudomonadati > Pseudomonadota > Alphaproteobacteria > Hyphomicrobiales > Phyllobacteriaceae > Mesorhizobium > Mesorhizobium bavaricum. Next base: position 2,510,434 of record NZ_CM165566.1, read on the forward strand.
CGGTTTGTGCGACCGCGATCATGCCTCCTGCTCCTCCCAGGAGGGATGCGGAGCGAAATCCGAAATTCGGATTTGAGATATTGGCGGCGACAATGGCCGCGATGGCGGCTGCAAAAAACAGGCTGAGCTGGAAGCTGGTGGACGATGCTCCCAGCAGCGCGATCGGCGCAAACCCGACGCATGCCGCGCCGAGCAAGGCGGAGCGTCTTGTGCCGGATTCGTCCTCGGCGTTGCCCGCCCCACGGGAAAGGCCATACATCACCAGCAGGCCCCATAGCGCGGCCGCCGCCACGTCCAGGAGCGCATCGGGCAGGCGAGCTGTTCCGATATACGCTGCGGACACGATCGGCTGGGCAAGGACGAGTGCGCGACCGAGCCGGCGACGGCCGGCGGCCTCGGCCAGGACACCGAGCGCCGTTCCGATCAGGGCCACGTAGAAGATCTTGTTGACCGCGCCTGCTGGCGGAAAGGACGACGGCACCTTGTTGTAGGCGAGCCAATAGGCTACCAGGAAAGCGGCCGGCACCAGGAGATCCGTCCAGACCCGGCCGGCGCGGAGCCAGCGCAGCAGCCCAGCAGCGACAAGCGCCAGCAAACCCGCCGCAACTATGCCCAGGATCAGCGCTTCTTGTGGCGATCGCGCCAGGCCACTCATATCAGCAGTCCGTCAGTGCTTCGAACTGCCGGCCGCGGATGCCGGCGATACTCCGAGCAATAGGCATACGTCCTCCCTCCCGGCTTGATGTTGCACCAGCCGATTCACCGATCGATGTGTTGACATACCGATTGTTCTTTAGATACCAATGCGTATCTGAATCTTATATGCCTGTCAATGTGGATGGTGCCTGCACCGGACGTTTCAAGGGAGGATATCGTCATGACCGATTTGGAGCCTGCCGGCCTCATCGACCTTCGGCTCGCGGGCGGCGCGCAGGGGTTCAACTGGCTTCCTGTCTTCGTTGCAGACGAACAGGGCCTTTTCGACAAGCACGGCGTCCGCATCGTCTACAAGCGGATGGGCAGCGTCGAAAAGGCCACCGCAGCCGTTCTCGAGGGCGAAGCGGACCTGGCGATCACACCGCCGGAAGGCGCCGTCGCCGACTTCGTCAGGGGAGGAGAGCTGCGTATCGTGGCAGCCAACGCCGTGCGCCTGCCGATGTCCATTGTGGCGCACCCAGGCATTGGTTCGCTCGCAGGGCTTAGGGGCAAGACGATCGGCACGTCCTCGCTGACGGAGGGCACTGCTATCTACACGCAGATCATGCTGGCCGCGGAAGGGCTGCACTATCCCGGCGACTACGAGTTTGCCTTGGCCGGCATTCACACCAAGAGGTGGGAGGCGCTGCAGGCAGGCGAAATCGACTGCGCTCCGCAGCCTGCGCCGTGGAACTTCCTCGCGCAGGACATGGGCTACAACTTGCTGGGCGAGGTCTGCGCCGCTATCCCCGAGATCGTTTTCACCGCCATCATCGGAAAGGCTTCCTGGCTCGGCGCGAACCGCGATGTGGTGACCAGCTTCCTCAAGGCGCTGATCGAGGCGCATGCGGTCACCAATGATGCGGCCAACCATGGCATCACCCTGCCGATCTTCCAGCGCATCACCACGCCCGACAGTGAATCCCTGGCGCGACGGGGGTTGGAATACATGCGCGGCATGGGCATGTGGCCGCAAGGGCTGGCCGTGCCAGACAAGGCGCTGAAGACGACGATCGACCTGATGGTCAGGGCGAACCTGCTCGACAAGTCGAAGCGCGACGCGGCTGAAGGCGTCTTCGACAGGCGCTATCTGGAAGGCGCTGCCTGACCACTGGCGGTCATATGTGATCGACCGTTGGCTTTGCCTCGTCATTCGACGTCGCGAGCTACGACAGCAATCGGGCGTGTTCAGGGGCTGGGGGCGACTATGCCCGGGGGGCTCGCGGGAGCTCGGGACACGACATCGCTTCCGCAGCCTCGATATCGAGGCCGCGGATCAAGGGAATCTGGATATGGCTGGCAGGCCGGTAGTCGGCGGCTCACCCATGCCGTGCCGGTCAGTGCATGCCGGTCTTGATGACCTTTTCGAAGTAGGGTGCCGGCGCGACCTTCGCCCGGATCTCGCGGAGCTGGTGCTTCTCCACCGTATTGCGGCGCGACTCCGGCTCGCCCCATACAAGCGTCACCTCGGTTCCCGGTTGTGCATGCTCGAGGTCGACAAGTCCCAGCGAGATGAAGCGGTTGGCGTTCGCCGTGAAAGACGGCCAGGTCGAGATGCCCGCAACCTTGTCCTTCATCATGACGGCATCGACCTGGAATGTCGCGTACATGGGCATCGGCATGTTGAGAAATTTGGCGGGGGTGCCGTTGGCCGGGAAGATGGAGTCCTGCATCACAGCGGCCGCATCCTTGTCGTCCCACTCAAGCGTCACCTTCGTGCGGCGCTGATGGTTGGCCCTCTCGAGCAAGGCATCGCGGCCGATGAAATCGCGGCCGAAGTCGATCACGTTCCTGTAGCCGAGTTCGATCGGATCGACGTAGTAGTCCGTGATGTCGTCGGACACGAAACTGCCGCCGAGCGAAGCGACCGATTCCAGGAAGTGGCTGTTCAGCCACTCGCGGTACGGCTTCATGTCCTCGCTGTGGTAGATGGCCGGCAGCGGCATCGGCACCCAGCCGGATTCCTGCGCGGTGGTCGAGTAGGCAAGGGCGCCGATCTTGCGCAGCCCATATTTCTCGCCGGTCTTCTCCAGCGCTTCGCGCACCGCCTGCTGGTCGTCCCAGGCGCCGTAGATTTCGAATCCGGGTTCGCCGGCCATGCCGTGGCGCAGGGCGCGGACAGATTTTCCGGCGATCTTGAACTCGCCGATGTTGAAGAACTTGATCTCTGGCAGGCCGCCGCCGCTCACCTCGCGCATCAGCGCAAGGGCGTGCGGTCCCTGGATCTGGACGCGGAACACCTCGCGCGTTCCGGAGCGGATCGAGAAATTGTCATCCTTTTTCGCCTCTACGTCGTAATTGCTTTTCTCCGCGTTGTAGAGCACCCAATCGCTGGCAAAGGGAGCGCCGACGATGCGGAAGAAGTCCTCGGCCTCCCGGAAGATGATGGCGTCGGCAATGTAGAATCCGTCGTGGCCTGCCAGCACGAGCTGTTTGGCGCGCAGGACAGGGAACGGGTCGAACTTGTTGACCGCGATCTCCGAAAGGAAAGGAATGACCTGCGACCCGCGCAGATGCAGTTCAGTCATGTGGTAGGACTGCTCAAGCAGTGCGCAGCTATCCTTCCACGCACGCACTTCGTCGCGCCAGTTGGTGAACTCGGGCGGAATGACGGGGAAGCGGTAGGGCCCGAGGTTGGAGCCGCGGAGCAGATTTACCGGTCCTCCCGCCGCTGTCAGGATGCTCTCAAGGCTCTTCGGTGCGTCATTCGTCGTTGCCATATCGGTTCCTCCATTTGTCTTTCTTTGTCACTTGCTTCCGGCAAACCGCCGTGGGCTTCGGCAAGTCCACGAGAGAACAATGCCTCGTCCGCCCTCCTGCAGCGGCGTCCGACGCAACCATCCGTCACGGCGCCAGGACGACGCTCGCTTTGCGTGGTAAGAGTCCGTGCGAGAAAGCCAAAAATCCTCCCGATGAGCGTCATCCAAGCTGGCTGGATCCAGTCCAGGCCTGTGCGGCTTTCAGGGGGCAGAATGCAGGGCTAGGAAACTAACTCAGATGCCAAAAAGTATCCAAAAACTATAAGGAATGTCAACCCGCGATTTCCCCGCTCTCGAGGGTAATGTGCTGGTGAGGACAATGACCCCCTCCCAAGCTTCATTGCTGCCGATCACTGGACTGGACACGCATTGCTATCGCGCGTGGCAGGTTGTTCAAGTCAGGACGGCCGCAGCGGCGCGGTTCGCCGACTAGGCGTGAGGCGGCTTGCCGCGGCCCAGATCGTGGATCGCGGCTTGGATGTCGCGGGCAAATTCGCGCCCAAAGCGCGATTGCGGCAGAGTGGTGCTCGTCACCAGCACGATATCGAGCGCCGAGCGAGGCTGGAACGGCAGCACCTTCAGGTTGCCGAGTTTTGCCCAGGGAACCAGCCCGTCCACCAGCGCGACCCCCAGTCCAGCCGACACCAGAGGTGCAGCCGCGATCGACAGGCTAATTTCAATCTGCGGGTCGCAGACGCAACCCTGCTCCTGAAACACGCGTGCAAGCATCTGGCCGGCAGGTGTGTTCATGCCGTAGCTGATCAAGGTCTGGTCCGACAGATCGGCCGGTGTAACGGCATTGAGCGTCGCTAGCGGCGATTCCGGCAGCACCAGGGCGACGATATCGGCCGCGCCAACAACCTCGCTGCGTATCTGCGGCTCGCGCAGGGTGGTCATGGTCAGGCCAAGATCGATGTCGCCGATCAGGATGCGCTCGGCAATCTCTTCCGCGGGAAGCGTCTGAAGGACTAGGCGAGCCCCGGGATTGCGCCGGCGGAAGCGGCGGGTGGCGGCCGGCAGCAGCGCGAAGGTGGGAGGCGCGCTGGCAGCGACGCGAAGCAGGCTCAACTGCTTGTCGCGAATTCGATCCGAATAGATCTTCAGCGTTTCGATCTCGCGGAAAATCCGGTCGGCGTCGCGAAACAGCAGATGCGCCTCCGGCGTGGCCACGAGGCGGCCGCCTATGCGTTCGAACAGCTTGTAGCCGATCAGAGTTTCGAAATGGCGCAGCACCTTGCTTACGGCGGGTTGGGAGACATTCAAGGCCGCCGCCGCCGCGGTGAGCGAGCTGTGGCGCATGATGGCGCGGAAAACTTCGAGATGCCTGGCGTTCATGACTCATCATAACCAAAAGTTCTGGATGACAAAACACATAGTATTGGCGCCGGGCGTGGCGGACTGAAAAGATCGTGGGGTGGCAACAGCCAGATCCAAAGGAGGATCGCCCGTGATCTCAAACGAAAGCGGCCGTTTCCGACGCCTTGGCGAGGAAGGCAGGCCGAGGCTCGTCTTCTCGATCGACGGCCGGCCGGCAGAAGGCTGCAAGGGCGATACGCTGCTGGTGGCGATGCTCATGCAGATCCGCCACCTCAGGAGTTCCGAATTCGGCGACGGCGATCGTGCCGGCTTCTGTCTGATGGGTGCCTGCCAGGATTGCTGGGTATGGACCGACACAGGCGAGCGCTTGCGCGCCTGCACCACGCCGCTTGCCGCAGGCATGCGCATTGCCACCAAAGCTCCGGAGCAGGCATGGCCGAGCCTCGCATAGTGATTGTCGGCGCCGGTCCGGCGGGTGTGCGTGCGGCCGAGACGCTGGTTGCGGCCGGGCTTCGGCCGATCGTGATCGACGAGGGCCGCCGTGACGGCGGCCAGATCTACCGCCGCCAGCCGGAAGGGTTTCACCGCTCCTACGCCGCACTCTATGGGTCGGAAGCCGGCCGTGCCGAGGATCTGCATCGCAGTTTCGATGCCTTGCGTGCTCGCATCGATTATCGGCCTGAGACCCTCGCCTGGGGAATATGGGAAAAGCAGCTGCATCTCCTTCAGGGGTCCCGAACCAGCGAGGTCGATTTCGATGCGCTGATCGTCGCCTCGGGAGCAACGGACCGCCTGATGCCGGTGCGGGGCTGGAACCGGGCCGGTGTCTACAGCCTGGGTGCTGCGCAGATTGCGTTGAAATCGCAGGCCACCGCGATCGGCAAGCGCGTCGTGTTCATGGGAAGCGGACCGCTGCTCTATCTCGTTGCGGCGCAATATTCGAAAGCGGGCGCCGAGGTGGCCGCGGTGCTCGATACCTCGCCTTTCCACCTGCGGGTCAAGGCACTGTCCACGCTGATCGCCCGCCCGGATGTCCTGCTGAAGGGGCTGGCCCTCACCTTGAAGCTTCGCCACGCCGGCATCGAGATCCAAACCGGCATCACACCGGTCGAGATCGAAGGCCGGCCTGAGATCGGCGTCGAGACGATCCGCTTCCGCACCAGCAAGGGGCAAGTCCGGACGATCGTCTGCGATGCCGTCGCGCTCGGCTATCATTTGCGCCCGGACGCGCAACTGGCGGACCTTGCCCGCTGCGAGTTCCGTTTCGATGCGCAGACGCGCCAGTTCTTCCCGGTAAAGGACGCCGACGGCCGCAGCAGCGTGGCGGGTGTCTATCTGGCCGGCGATGGCGCCGTAACGCTCGGCGCCGACGCTGCCGAGGCTGCAGGGCGGCTCGTTGCACTGGCCGTGCTGTCCGATCTCGGACGTCAGGTGGCGCCGGGCCACGTTGCGCGACTTCGCCGCCGTCTGCGCCTGTTTGAGCGGTTTCGGCGTGGCATCGCAGCGGCCTTTCCATGGCCGGCAAGCGCCGCCGCAACGCTCAGCGACGATACGGTGGTGTGCCGCTGCGAAAACATCACAGCGGGTGAACTGCGTGCCGTCGTTTCCGGCAATGACGCCGTCGAGGTCAATCGCGCGAAGGCCTTCAGCCGTGTCGGCATGGGCCGATGCCAGGGACGTTATTGCGGGCATGCCGCTGCCGAAGTGATCGCCGCTTGCGCCGGTATTCCGGTTGAAGCGGTGGGCCGCATCCGCGCCCAGGCGCCAGTCAAGCCCCTTGTCATCGGTGCCGAAAGCGACACGGAGCAGGCAGCATGAAGCCGTTGCAGGCCGATGTGATTGTCATTGGCGGCGGCCTGATGGGAACGGCCGCAGCGTTCTTCCTGCGCCGGCGCGCACGTTCGGTCATCCTGCTCGAACAGGGGCTGGTCGGCCAGCAGGCAAGCGGCGTCAATTTCGGCAATGTGCGGCGGCAGGGACGCTTCCTGCCCCAACTTCCGCTCGCCAATCGTTCACGCGAAATCTGGGGCAAGCTGAAGGAACTGCTTGGCGAAGATGCCGAGTTTCTGGCGACCGGCCATATCCGCGTCTGTTACGATCCCGGGCAGATCGGCGTGATCGAAGCCTATGCGCAAAAGGCCCGCGACTACGGCCTCGAGCTGGAGCTGTTGAACGCCAATTCCCTCAAGGCGCGCTTCGGCTTTTTCGGACCGGAGGCGATCGCAGGCTCCTATTCGCCGAATGACGGCCATGCCAATCCACGGCTTGCGGCACCCGCCTTCGGGCGCGCTGCCGCTCGAGCCGGCGTAGCCGTGTTCGAGAACACCGAGATCATCTCGATCGCCAAGCCAGGGGATGATTTCCAAGCGATCGCGTCGGACGGCAGGATGTTCAGCGCACCAATCGCGCTGGTTGCCGCCGGAGCCTGGGGTGGGGCTCTGTCCCGGCAGTTCGAAGAGCCGGTTCCCCTTGCCGTGCACGGACCGCAAATGGCGGTGACGGAGCCGCTGCCATATCGCCTCAAACCGGTGATCGGCGTATCGACTGCGATTCCGCAAGAGGTCGTCTATCTGCGCCAGGTCGAGCGCGGCAATGTCGTCTTCGGTGGCGGCACGCGCGGTCCGGCCTTTGCCGACATAAGACGCGCCTATGCGGTGCCGGGTCATCTTGGCAACCAGCTTCGGCAGATCCGTCGCCTGGTGCCGGCGCTCACCAACATGCGGGTGATCCGCACCTGGAGCGGCATCGAGAGCTACCTGCCCGACGATATTCCCATCATGGGGCCTAGCGCTCGGGTGTCCGGGCTCTATTACGCCTTCGGGTTTTGCGGCCATGGTTTCCAGCTCGGCCCAGGGGTCGGCGACGTGATGGCCGAGCTGATCGACCGAGGCTCCACCACGACGCCGATCGAGCCATTCCACATCAAGCGGTTTGCGGTCGAGGCCGCCCGCTCGGTTTCAGCCTGAATTGATCAAGGAGAAAATAGAGATGTCAGTTGTATCGGCCGTCCGCCCGGCCACCGGGCAAGCCAGCGACGAGACGCGGCGCTTCCACGACGAGATATTCGTCTTCGACGCGCTGTCCATCGCCTATGTGCTCGAGGACAAATATGCCGAACGAACGCTGGCCGGCGGCGTCAATGCAACCAATGTCACCTTCGCCCTGGAGGAGAATTGGGATGTCGTGATGCGCAATGCGGAGCGCTATCTGTCGATGATCGAGAAGAGCGCCTACCTGAAACTGTGCCTGACGGCCGACGACATGCTGGCGGCAAAACAGGCCGGCAAGCTTGGCGTCGTTTTCGGCACCCAGGGCGCGACCATGCTGGACGACCAGCTTTGGCGGCTGGAATTGCTGACCAGAATGGGGCTGCGCGTGCTCGGCCTTGCCTACACGACAGCCAACATCTTTGGCGACGGATGCGGTGAACGGCGCGATGCCGGCCTCAGCTATCTTGGCGAGGAACTGGTGGCGCTGGCCAACTCCTTGCCGTTGATGATCGACCTGTCGCATTGTGGCCATCGTACGCGCGCCGAAACCACCGCATTGGCCCGGGCGCCGGTCTGCACGCATTCCAATGCCGACGGGCTGCGGTCGAACGGGCGCAACACCGAAGACGCCACGGTCAAGGCGATGGCCGAGAAGGGCGGCATGATCGGCGTCTGCGGTCTGCCGCAATCGCTGGCTGACGGCACCCCGACGCTGGAAGACTTCCTCGACCATGTCGATCACCTGGTCCGGCTGGTCGGCCCCGAACATGTCGGCATCGGCGTCGATTATGTCGAGAAATACCAGGAGCAGGCGTCGGTCGTCGCGCCTCCGAGCGTCGTCACCTGGCGCACCCGCCGCCCGGACATTTTCGGCCCGCTTTCGAGCTTTGGCCGGCAGTCCTATCCGGTCGGCATCGAGACGGTCACCAAACTGCCGAACCTGACGCAGGGCCTTCTCGACCGCGGCTACGGTCGCGAACAGACAGCGGCGATCATGGGCGGCAACTGGCTGAAGACCTTTCGCCACTTCTGTGGATGATCCGGGACAAGCCTGCCAGCGCGGGACGACGCGACATGGCGGCGGGCGGTGTCAGTCGTGCGTGGCTGCCGATTGAAGCAGAGGTTGGAGCGCGTGGACGTCTGCCATCATTTGCGATCTCAACCAGTCGGCGATTTCCGCCACAACAGGCCGAAGGGGCCTTGAACGGGGAGCGATCAGGCGGTGATGGCGCCCCGTGTTGATGAGGCGATCCGATGCAGGAACCAACATCCCCTTCAGCAGTGCGGTCGAGGTGACACTAAGCCAGCCAAACGCAACGCCTTCGCCGTTGAGAGCGGCCTGGAGGATGACCGCGTAGTCGGAGAACTCCAGCCACGTCCCCCTGGTGGTCTTGCGGTTCGCCACGTTTCCCCAGATGTCGGCCCATTGCTGCGAATGGTGATCGGTAAGATGCAAGAAGACGTGGCCGTCACCGTCGCCATCGTGATCAAGCTTGCCATGCGCGCGAAGGTAGGAAGGACTGCATACCGGAAGGATGATTTCCGGTGAAAAGTCCCACCGGTGATACTGAGTATCGTCATCGCCAACGATCCGCGTTCCCAGGTCGACATTGTCCGGCATGCCGCGCATGACGCCCGCAATCAAATCAAAGCGCAGATCAACGTTCGGAAACGTGGCGTTGAAAGCTCCTAACCTCGACACCAGCCAATGCGTGACGAATGAGCTTGAGAGTGACAGGGTCACCAGTGGTTTGCTGGCTTTCTTCTGGTCTTGGATCATCAAAATGGTGTCGCGAACCTGGCTGAGCCCCTCACGGACGGCCGCGTGGAGGACCCGGCCGTCATCGGTGAGAGCAAGCCCTGTCGGGCCGCGATCGAACAGCCGCATCCCCAATTCGGCTTCGAACTGGGCGATGGTTCGGCTGATGGAAGGCTGGGTAACATTGAACTCACGGGCAGTGATGGTGAAGCTGCCGGTTCGTGCCGCGGCCTCGAAAACAAACAGGCCTCTCGCCGAGGGGATGAGCTTGGACAATGCCACCATGGATCCCTGTTGTCCCGCATTGAAAACGTCTTCAGGCTATCACACCGCGCGAGCGTCTTTGGAGGTGAGGGGCATACGTTTTTCATATGCCCTGACGCAAATCATATAACCGAAAATTGAAACAGAACAGCGCCGTCCGGCGATCCGTTGCGAGAAACCTGGTACTGTTTGCGAACCGCCACGACGCGCAAGAGGTGACCGCAGAACCATGGTCATAACCACAGCGTATGTGGCCATGTGCTTTTTCAAGCTTCTGAACCGCTCGGAAATGTACAAGATGACTGAAGCGGCGGTGTTCGAGCGGCTCGCAGCCCGCGCTCGAACGGCCCGGTACGTGACGTGCCGGCCCGGGCGGGCCAAGCCGTGGTTTCAGGACAACGCGAATGAACCACCTCACGGAAGGCCAGACCCCGGGGACAAGCGCCGACCCGCTTCTCAACCCGTTCCGGATCAAGCAGCTGGAGTTCCGCAACCGCGTGATCAGCACCAGCCACGCCTCGATGCTGGATGAAGGCGGGATGCCGCTGGAGCGATATCAACGCTACCACGAAGAGAAGGCGCGCGGCGGTCTCGCCATGACGATGATCGGCGGCTCGGCCATGACCTCTGCGGACTCGAGCTGGGGCGGCGGGCAGCTCAATCTGTCCAGCGACGAGATCATTCCGCATCTGCAGTCGCTGGCGCGACGCATCCACCAGCATGGTGCGGCCGTGATGTCGCAGGTCTCGCATCTGGGCAGGCGGGCAACGGCCTATGCGGGGAACTGGCTGCCCGCGGTTGCCCCGTCGCGGATCCGCGAGACGCGCAACCGGAACTTTCCAAAGGAAATGGACGAGGCGGATATCCGGCGCATCATCAGGGATTACGCCTCTGCCGCTGTCCGGTGCCGTGAAGGCGGCCTCGATGGGGTCGAGACCGTAACGGGTGGCCATCTGATCGGTCAGTTCCTCTCGCCGAGGACGAACAAGCGCACCGACGCCTATGGCGGTTCTGTCCGGAACAGGGCGCGATTTGGCCTGATGGTTCACGAGGCGATCCGCAAGGCTGTCGGCGACGATATGATTGTCGGCATTCGTTTCGCGATCGATGAAGGCACCGACGAAGGCTCGGACTTCGAGGACTGTCTCCAGCTTGCCCGCCTGTTCGAGACGGAAGGGCACGTTGATTTCTTCAACTGCATCTACGGGCGCATGGATACGGATCTGGTGTTGGCCGAGCACAACATGCCGGGCATGTTCCAGCGCAGTGCCCCGTTCCTGTCGCAAGTCGCAAACTTCCGGAGAGAGACGAGACTTCCCCTGCTTCATGCGGCGGGCATCAGGGACGTGGCGACCGCGCGCCATGCGATCCGGGAGAATATCGTCGACCTGATCGGCATGACGCGGGCGCACATCGCCGACCCGGATATCGTCAACAAGATCCTGCGGGGTGAAGAAGAGCGGATCCGTCCATGCGTTGGCGCCACCTACTGCCTCTACAAAAAGGTGAACTGCATCCACAATCCGGTGAGCGGTCGAGAGACCACGCTGAGTTCCACGATCGATCGCGCCGCCAGCCTCAAAAGGGTCGTTGTCGTGGGTGGTGGGCCAGCCGGCCTGGAGGCAGCCAGAGTATCCGCCGAGCGGGGACATCTTGTCGTCCTGTTCGAGGCGGGCGCGAAACTTGGCGGGCAAATCCTGGTCGCGGCGTCGGCGACCGAGCGAAGGGATCTGCTCGGTATCGTCGACTGGCGGTCAAATGAGCTTGAACGCCTCGGTGTCGATGTTCGCCTGAATACATATGCCGACGCCGATACCGTGGTTGCTGAAGGCCCGGACGTCATTGTGGTGGCAACCGGTGGTGTTCCCGACCTGGAATGGCTGGAAGGGGCCGAACTCTGCGACAGTGCCTGGGACCTGCTGACCGGAACGGTATCCAGCAAGGACGATATCCTCATCTATGACGGGACCGGGCGCCAGGCGGCACCGTCCTGTGCCCTCCAGCTTGCCAGACAGGGCAAGTCGGTCAGTCTCGCGACCCCCGATGACGCCGTGGCGGTGGAGATGCCTTATCCCGAAAAGGCCAGCTTCCGTAAACGCATCTCGGAACTCGGCATTAGGACACTGGTGGACGTCAGGCTGATCAAGGTTGCCCGCCAGGGCAACGGCTTGACGGCAATCTTCCGCAACGAGTTGACGGACACGGAAACGACCTTTGCCGCCTCACAGGTGGTCATCGAAAACGGGACCATTCCGGCGGAAGAAATTTACCAGGATCTGAGGTCCAGGTCTGCAAACGATGGGGTATCGACTGCGTTCCTTGTCAATGGCAATCAGGATGATTTTGTAGAAGAACGTCAGCTGCGTGGAAAGTTCAATCTATATCGTATTGGTGATGCGGTCTCCAGTCGGGATATATATTCCTCTATTTATGACGCTTATCGATTGTGCGCGGAAATTTAAGCTTAAATCGTACTGACGATTGCTCAATCTTACAAAAAAATTGGAGACAAAATGTCAAGACCATCGGGTTTCCACAACGGTCCTGGCTCGATCGACGACGACAAATTGGCTGAGAACATCCTTGCCGTTTCGGCGGTGATCGCTGGACGGCAACGGAGCAAGCCAGCGCCGCGCAATATTGCGACTTCGCGGCCAGTTCAGAATTCTCTGCCGTGAAAGCCCGTCTGTTCAGCCATTCAAACCGTCCGGATGCCATAAGCTCGGAAAAATAGCAGCCCCTCGGAAAAAGGCGCATGCACGTGAAAAAAGACTTCAAAGTGCTGACCTTCGATGTCGTCGGAACCTTGATCGATTTCGAAACGGGTATCGCCCGCTATGTGCGCGGCGTCGCCGAAAAGGCGGGACTGTCCGTCGATGGCGAAACGGTTCTGACCGCTTATCGCAAGGCGCGTGCCATGCCTGGTGCCGGCCTGTTTCCGGACGATCTCGCCCGCTGCTACCTCGAAATCGCTCGGGCGCTCGGCCTGCCGGCCACGGATGAGGCGGCGCAAGGCCTGCGCCAATCCGTGAAGGACTGGCCGGCCTTCGCAGATTCGGTCGAGGCGCTTGCCCGCTTGCACAAGCGGTTCAAGCTGGTCGCCATGACCAACGCTCAGAACTGGGCATTGGCGCATTTTTCGCAAACACTTGGCAATCCGTTCGATCTCACGGTCACAGTAGATGATGTCGGCCTGGAAAAGCCCAACCCGCAATTCTTCGCCTTTGCCCGCGGCCGGATCAGCGCCTGGGGCTTCGGCCTGAAGGACATCCTGCATGTGGCGCAGAGCCAGTATCACGATATCGGCGTGGCCCGCGAGCTTGGCTACACCGTCTGCTGGATCGAGCGGCGCAAGGGACTGAAGGGGTTTGGCGGCACGCTCGAACCCGCCAGGCTGACGGTGCCCGACCACCATTTCTCGACACTTGCCGAACTGGCCGACGCGGTCGATGAGGACCGCCTGGATCGCGTCGCCTGAACACGCCTGCGATACCCGCGTCCGCTCAAACGGCGGCGCCAAGATCATAACAAGACCAAAGAAACCAAAAGGGGAAAAGGAATGGGAATGATGGGAAGACAGCCACACTGAATGTCATCGCCTGAGGTGCCTTCGGGCGCTTGAAATGAACCAGAATGGTCTCCGGTGCGTGCCAAGCCTGGCCGGCCGGCTCAACGAAAGGCTGACACGATGAAACCCGATTTTGACAAGATTTTGCGCCCGGCCGACACCGCCCGGATCGAAAGCGCCATCCGCCACGGCGCCACGCGGCGCGAGCTCCTCGGCATGCTTCTGGCTGGCGGCATGGGAGCCGCACTTGCCGGCACGGTGCTGGGCTCTGCCACCAAGGCCTATGCCGACACGCCGAAGAAAGGCGGCAGCATCCGTGCTGCAGGCTACTCGAGCGGCACGACCGACACGCTCGATCCGGCCAAACAATCCCTGTCCACCGACTATGTGCGCTGCACCAGCTTCTACAACGGGCTTACCAGCCTCGATGACAAGCTGTCGCCGCAAATGGACCTGGCAGAGAGCTTCGACACCAAGGATTCCGTCACCTGGACCGTCAAGCTGCGCAAAGGCGTGACTTTCCACGACGGTTCGACCTTCGGTCCGGACGACGTCGTCTATTCGCTCAGCCGGCACAAGGACCCGGCAGTAGGGTCGAAGGCCAAGTCGCTTGCCGACCAGATCGGCGAGGTCAAGAAGAGCGGAGACAACGAGGTCAGCATCGTCCTGACCGGGCCGAACGCCGATCTTCCCGTCATTCTCGGCACGTTCCACTTCCTGATCGTCAAGGCGGGCACGACCGACTTCACCACCGCCAACGGTACCGGCGCCTTCAAGTGCAAGGAGTTCCAGCCCGGCGTGCATTCCGTCGCCGTGCGCAACGAGAACTATTGGAAGGGCACCGGACCCTATCTCGACCAGGTCGAGTTCTTCGCCATTCCCGACGAGAACGCCCGCGTCAACGCCTTGCTGTCGGGCGACGTCGCGCTGATCGGGTCGATCAATCCGCGCTCGACGCAGTTGATCAAGCAGGCCGGCAGTTTCGACCTCCTGACGACGACGGCGGGCAACTATACCGATCTCAACATGCGGCTCGACACCGCGCCGGGCAGCGATCCGAATTTCGTCGAGGCGATCAAGCTGCTGCTCGACCGCGAGCAGATCAAGACGGCGATCTACCGCGGCTACGCCGAGGTCGCCAACGACCAGCCGGTGCCGCCGACGAACCGCTTCTACAATGCCGATCTGCCGCAGCGTGCCTACGACCCCGATAAGGCCAAGTCGCTGCTTGCCAAGTCGTCGCTGGCAGGCACCAGGATCCCGGTCGTTGCTTCGACGGCCGCCGACCAGTCCATCGACATGGCGGTGCTGCTGCAGCAGTCCGCGGCCCAGATCGGCCTTGATCTCGATATCCAGAAGGTCCCTGCGGATGGCTACTGGTCGAACTACTGGCTGAAGGCGCCCATCTGTTTCGGCAACATCAATCCCCGACCGACCGCCGATATCCTGTTCTCGCTGCTCTACACATCGAACGCGCCCTGGAACGAATCGCATTGGAAGAGCGAGCGTTTCGACAAGATCCTCGTCGAGGCCCGCAAGGAACGCGACGACGCCAAGCGCAAGGAGATGTACGGCGAACTGCAGAAGATGGCGCACGAGGAGAGCGGCGTCGCGATCCCGGTCTTTATCAGCAACATCGACGCTCACAGCTCCAAGCTCAAGGGGCTGAAGCCGATGGCCACCGGTGGTATGATGGGCTTTGCGTTTTCGGAAAACGTCTGGCTCGAAGGCTGACGCCGCCGACCTGGCGCGGGTGGCTCGCCACCCGCGCTTCGCCCGCATTCCGCTGGAGTTGCACGGCATGATAACGCGCATGATCCTGACCCGCCTCGGCGTGGCCCTGCTGACGCTGCTGATCGTTTCGGTGGTCGTCTTCGTGGCGACCAACATGCTGCCAGGCGACGTGGCGCAGATCGTCCTGGGTCAGGCTGCTACGCCTGAAGCGGTCGCTGGCCTGCGCAAAGCCATGCATCTCGATCAGCCTGCCGTGCTTCGCTACATTATCTGGCTGGGCGGGATGATGACGGGGAACCCCGGCACGTCGCTGGTCAACGACATTCCGATCGTCACGCTGATCGGCGGCCGCCTTCACAATACGCTGCTGCTTGCCGGCGTCACCGCAGCCTTCTCCGTTCCGATCGCCCTTGCCCTGGGGATCACCGCGGCGATGTGGCGAAACACGCTCTACGACCGGCTCGTCAGCTTTGCCACGATTGCGGTCGTCTCGGTGCCGGAATTCATGGTCGCAACCATTGCCGTGCTGATCTTTGCCGTGCGCTTGCACTGGTTTCCGGCACTTTCCTTCGCCAACGACGTCCACTCGCTCGGCGAATTGCTGCGTGTCTTCGCAATGCCGGTCATCAGCCTGAGCTTCGTTGTCTCTGCGCAGATGATCCGCATGACCCGCGCCGCCTTGATCGACACGCTCGGCCAGCCATTCGTCGAGATGGCGACACTCAAGGGCGCCGGCCGGGTTCGTGCGGTGCTGACGCACGCGCTGCCCAATGCGATCGGCCCGATCGCCAATGCCGTCGCGCTCAGCCTGTCGTACCTGCTTGGCGGCGTCATCATCGTCGAGACCATCTTCAACTACCCGGGCATCGCCAAGCTGATGGTGGACGGGGTTGCCACCCGCGACATGCCTCTCATTCAAACCTGCGCGATGATCTTCTGCTTCGGCTATCTCGCCCTCGTCACCGTAGCCGACATATGCGCGATCCTCGCCAACCCGCGTCTGCGATACAAATGACCAAGCACACCGATACCATTCCCGAGGCCCGGCGAACGATGCTTGGCGCAGGCGGCCTGACCATCTCCGTGGTCGGCGCGGTCTGCTTCTGCATCATCCTGTTTTGGGTCGTGATTGCACTCGTCGGTCCCTGGCTTGCGCCGTACCCGATCGGCAAGATCGTCAGCATGGACGTGTTCACCTCGTCGAGCCGCGACTACCTCCTCGGCACCGACTACCTTGGTCGCGACATGATGAGCCGCATCATTCTCGGCGCGCGATACACGGTCGGCGTCTCGATCGCGGCCGCCCTCATCGCCTGCACCATCGGCGTCGCGCTCGGCATGATTAGCGCGGTGCTGGGTGGCTGGTTCGATACCATCGTCAGCCGCGGCATAGATGCGCTGATTGCGATCCCGCATTTGATGTTCGGTCTCGTCATCATCGCGGCGATCGGCAGTTCGCTCCCGGTGCTGGTTGGGACGCTCGCCTTTCTCTATTTTCCCGGCTCTTTCCGCATAGCGCGCGCGCTCGCCGTCAACATCAATGAACTCGACTTCGTGCAGGTTGCCAAGGCGCGCGGAGAAGGCTTCTTCTACACCGTGCGCGAAGAGATCCTGCCCAACATGATCGGACCGGTTTTGGCCGATTTCGGCCTGCGCTTCGTCTTCATCGTGCTGTTGCTCAGCGGCCTCAGCTTCCTCGGTCTTGGGGTGCAGCCGCCCAACGCCGACTGGGGCGCGCTGGTGCGCGAGAACGTCTCCGGGCTGGCCTATGGCGCGCCTGCCGTCATCATGCCGTCGCTCGCCATTGCCTCGCTGACGATCAGCGTCAATCTGGCGATCGACAATCTTCCGCGCCGGCTGCGGGATCGTCTGCCATGAGCGAGCTCGTCGAAGTCAAGAACCTGCGCGTCATCGCCCGTAGCGACAGCGGCCGAGAGACGTCGATCGTGCATGATATCAGCTTCACGGTTCCGCGCGGAAAGGTCGTCGCGCTGATCGGTGAGTCCGGTTCCGGCAAAACGACGATTGCGCTTTCCCTGATGGGTTATGCCCGCAGCGGCTGCCGCATCACAGGCGGCACGATCCGGATCGGCGACCGCGAGATCCTGTCCCTGTCGGAAGCAGAAAAGGCAAAGATCCGCGGCCGCAATGTCAGCTACATCGCGCAAAGTGCGGCTGCCGCCTTCAACCCGGCCAGGACGATCATGTCGCAGGTCGTGGAAAGCGCGATGATCCACAGGCTGGCGCCGCGGGCCGAAGCGGAAGCGAAGGCGGTGGAGCTGTTTCGCGCGCTGGCGCTGCCGGATCCCGAAGGGGTCGGATTGCGTTACCCGCATCAGGTTTCCGGCGGCCAGCTCCAGCGCCTGGCGGCGGCGATGGCTCTGATATCGGAACCGGAGCTGGTGATCTTCGACGAACCGACGACGGCACTCGATGTCACCACCCAGATCGAAGTGCTGCGCTCGTTCAAGTCGGTGATCCGCGAGCGTAACACCACCGGCGTCTATGTGTCCCACGACCTGGCGGTGGTGGCGCAGATCGCCGACCACATCATCGTCCTGCGCGATGGCTCCATTCAAGAAAGCGCCCCGACCGGGCAGATTCTGACGGACGCTCAAAGCCCCTACACCCGCAGCCTGCTCGCGGCGGCCAATCCCGCCGTGCACGCCCAGGCCGCTCCGCCCGCCGAGAAGCAACAGGAACTGCCCCTGCTCGAGGTCGAAGGGCTGGTCGCGGGTTATGGCAGATCCGGTCCGAACGGCCTGCCCAATGTGACGGTGCTCAACGATGTCGCGCTCAGCCTACAGCCGGGCACGAATCTCGGTGTCATCGGCGAGTCCGGCTGCGGCAAGAGCACGCTGGCTCGCGTCATCGCCGGACTGCTTCCCGCCGCCGGCGGAACGGTGAAGTTCCGCGGCGAAACCTTGGCCGGATCCGTGGCGCAGCGCTCCAAGGATCAGTTGCGCAATATCCAGATCGTCTTCCAGATGGCCGACACGGCCCTCAACCCAACCCGCTCGGTCGCACAGATCCTCGGACGGCCGCTGACCTTCTATCATGAGGTGAAAGGCGCGGAACGGACCCGGAGGGTGCGCCGGCTCCTCGATCTGGTGCAATTGCCGGCCAACATCGCCGACCGATACCCCGGCGAACTTTCCGGCGGCCAGAAGCAGCGCGTCAACCTCGCCCGCGCCCTGGCGGCGGAGCCGGCGCTGATCCTCTGCGACGAGGTGACATCGGCCCTCGACACGGTCGTGGCCGCCGCCATCCTCGATCTGCTGGCCGAGCTGCGCAAGGAATTGAAACTATCCTATCTGTTCATCAGCCATGACCTGTCGACGGTGCGCGCGATCTGCGACGATGTGATGGTGCTCTATGCCGGGCGCAAGGTGGAAGCCGGCAGCCGATCGGCAATGCGCGCGATGCCGCTTCATCCCTACTCGGACCTGCTGGTGTCCTCGATCCCAGAACTGCGGACAGGCTGGCTGGACGGGCTCGGCAAAAAGGCTGCCGAGGCGGATGGGGGCGTGGCGGCCTTGTTGGCGCAATCCAACTGCTGTCCCTTCGTGCCACGCTGTCCGGTGAGGAAGCTCGGTGTTTGCGACGTGCTGGCGCCGCCCATCCGCCATCTGTCGAAGGGAAGCGAGATCCTTTGCCATCTGGAGGAGCGGGAATTGCTCGCCATGGGCGTTGGCGCCTAGGGCAATTTCAAGAAATGCGAAACGGTCCGTCCGTCCGGAATTGCGTCAAAACGAGGAGATAGAGCGGTTCTGCGTTTCCCTGAAACGATGAACCGCCCTAGAACTCAGCCACCTTGCCCCAGGCGGATGCTTCGAACCGTTCCGGACGATAGGGTATGGGATCCACCAGAGGGGGCGCGCCGGTTACGAGATCGGCGATCAGGTGGCCCGCGCCAGGGCCTATGCCGAAGCCGTGGCCGCTGAAGCCTGCTGCCAGGATGAAGCCAGGAAGCCCCTCGACCTCACCGATGGCAGGAACGCCGTCCGGCGTGCTGTCGATATAGCCGGCCCAACTGGCCGCGACTGGCACATTTTGCAGCGCCGGCAGCAACTGGCAGGCGCGCCGGTAGGTCTCCTGGATCAGCCGCTGGTTCGGGCTCGGGTCGAGAATGCGGTTGCGCTCCATCGGCGTCGGCGCGTCGAGCCGCCAGCGCGCCAGCGTCTCATGTGCGGCCCGCCATGCCTGCAAGGTACCGGGTGCGAGGCTGCGCCAGCGGCGGGCGAACATGGGCATGAATTCACGGGCGAAACGCAGCTGCTGCGGCGTCGGATCGAGGCTGCCGCGGCCGCTGATGGCCAAGGTATGGCCGCCGTCCCCGCGCCGGGTTACGGAGATATCGGCGGTGTGCAGCGCATCCGGCAGCCCCGACGGTCCAGGCGCAAGTGAGAGGATAGAGGAACGGACGGACGCCTGTGGAAAGCGTATGCCGAGCTGGCGGCAGAACGAAGAGGCCCACGCGCCCGCCGACAGCACCACGGTTCCGGTACGGATCGTGCCCGCTTCGGTGACCACGGCGCTGACGCGGCCCGCTTCGGTCTCGATGCCGCGCGCGGCGCACATCTGGTGGACGCTGCCGCCGGCCTTCAGGATGCCGCGCGCCACCACGGGTGCTGCGCGGGACGGGTCGGCTGTTCCGTCGGAGGGCGAAAAGACACCGCCCTTCCAGCGTTGGCCGGTGGCTTTTCCGTGCTCGTTCGCCTCGTTGGGGCTGAGCATACAAGTGGTCACGCCGGCGCCACGTGCGAAGTCGCGCCAGCGGGCCCAGCCTTCGATCTCGGCCTCGTTGTTGCTGAGATAGAGCAGTCCGCAGCGGCGAAAACCCGCCTCCTCGCCGGTTTCGGCGGCGAGCCGATCCCAGAGCGCCAGGCTTGCCGTGGCCATCGGCAGTTCCCGGGCGTCGCGGTTCTGCTGCCGGCACCAACCCCAGTTGCGGCTGGACTGTTCGGCGCCGATCCGGCCCTTTTCCAGCAAGGCCACCCGCATGCCGCGCCGGGCCAGGTAATATGCCGCGAAGGCGCCGACGATGCCGCCGCCGATCACCACCACATCGGCCGTTGCCGGCAAGGCAGGCGTCGTTTCGATATGCAGAAGCGGGGCAGGCATGTGAAATCTCCGGCAGCGGCGACCACTCTACCGCTCCGCGCCGGAGTACGATTGCCACAGATCGGCAGGCAGCAGCATTTCCTTTGGCCAGGGGCTCTGCCGACGGGGGATTCTGCTAGCGCATATCGAGCAATAGCACGCGGCAGCCCGACAAAATGCATAGAATGAAGACCTCAGGACACCGTACGAACTGTTCAAACGTGCGTTTGGGTGCAGGTTTCCTGGAATTGCCGGAAGCGGCGGCAGCCGTTTGTCCTTGCTCCTGCTTGGCTTCGGCATAATATGCTTCGATCAGATCCGCCGGCGCTGTGCCGAGCCTTTGCCTTGGACCCTGCATGAAACTCGACCGGATCGACATCAAGATCCTCTACGAACTGCAGAAGAACGGCCGCATCACCAATGTGGAACTGGCGGAGCTGGTCAATCTCTCGCCCAGCCCCTGCCTGATGCGGGTGAAGAAGCTGCAGGCCGAAGGCTATATCGTCCGCTATTCCGCCCAGATAGACATCGCCAAACTGGGACAGACACTCACCGTCTTCACCGAAGTCACGCTGAGGAACCATCGCCAGATCGACTTCGCGCGGTTCCTCGCCGCCGTTGAAAAGGTGGATTCGGTGGTCGAATGCCACCTCGTTTCCGGCGGCTATGACTATCTCTTGAAATTCGTCACTGCGGGAATCGCCGAATATCAGGCGATCATGGAACGGCTTACCGACATGGATATCGGCATCGACAAATACTTCAGCTTCGTCGTGCTGAAGTCGCCGATCGTCAAGAATTACATGCCGCTCAAGAGCCTGTTCCCGCTATAGCGCGTACCTCTCGGGTTTACGCCATGGCGGCGCGGACGTCCGGGTCTTCCAACGTCTGGTCGAGAGTCATCCGCGTGCGCTCGACGATGGCATCGATCTCGGCCTCCGTGCAGCAGAGCGGAGGGGCAAAGCCCAGCACGCCATTGCCGAAAGCCCGGATGATAAGCCCGTTGTCCCAGGCGCGGTCGAATATCCGGCGCGACGGACTGGCCGCCGGCGGCAGCGGGGTCTTGCGTTGCTTGTCGACGACCAGCTCGATCGCCGCCAGCATGCCGCGGCCGCGTACGTCGCCGACTAGTGGATGATCGGCGAGGCTTTCGAGGCCAGAAATCAGCTGGGCTCCCGCCTTGCGGCCGTTGTCCAGCAGGCCGCCTTCATAGAGCCGCAGAACCTCGAGGCCGACAGCTGCACTGACCGGGTGCGCGGAATAGGTATAGCCGTGGCCGACGGCGGTTTCGCCCGCGCCGTCCGCGATCGTGTCATAGACATGGTCGGACATGAAAACCGCGCCCATCGGCGCATAGCCCGAGGTCAGGCCCTTGGCGGTGGTCATCAGGTCCGGGACGATGTCGTCCTCGGAACAGGCAAACAACGGACCGGTGCGGCCGAAGCCGGTGATGACCTCGTCGGCGACGAACAGGATGTCCAGTTTGCTGCACAGGTCGCGCATCGCCTTCATCCAGCCCGGCGGCGGCACCAGCACGCCGCCCGATCCCTGGATCGGCTCGGCATAGAAGGCGGCCACGCGATCCTGGCCGAGCTCTTCCACCTTGTTGCGCAGTGCGGCGACCGAGGCGGCGATGATCGCCTGCGGATCGTTTCCCGCCGGATTGCGATAGGCATAGTGCGACGGAATTTTGTGCTGCCAGTCCAGCGGCACGCCGAAGCCGGCATGGAAGGCGGGCAGGGCGGTGAGACCGGCACCCACCGTCGACGAGCCATGGTAGCCCTGTTCGATCGATATGAACTGGTTCTTCCCCGGCATGCCCCGGGCATTCTGGTAGTAATGGATGAAACGGATCGTGCTATCGACGGCATCGGAGCCGCCTAGCGTGAAGTAGACGTGATTGAGGTCGCCCGGCGCTCGCTCGGCAAGTTCCGCCGCCAGCCGGATGGCGGGTTCGGAGCCGAGGCCGAAATAGCCGGTAGCGTAAGGCAGTTCGCGCAGCTGCCGGGTCGCCGCTTCGACGATGCTTTCCTGGCCATAGCCGGCGTTGACGCACCACAGGCCGGCAAAACCGTCGATCATCTGATGACCGGTCGCATCGGTGACGGTGGCGCCGGTGGCGGATTTCAGCACACGCACGCCGGCCCTTTCATGGCAGCGATAGGAGGCGACCGGATGCACCAGATGGGCGCGGTCGAGTTCGATCAGGGAATTGCTCAGCATGTCTTCCTCCGGGTTCAGCCAAGGGCCTGACTGGCCAGGGCAAAGGTCTGGACGCGCGGCGCCGGGCGGGCGGCGGTGCTGCCGCCCCTGCGCATGGCGACGCCGCCGCCGACACTGGCCAGGCCCTGGGCGGCAAGCCACGGCGACAGGCCCGAACTCTCTGATGTATCGACGCGCACCAGGGCGCCGGGGCTGGCCTCAAAGAGGAACGAGAGCAGGCTTCGGGCGTCGTCGGTCGTCTCGGCTACCACCGGCCCCGCGACCTTGCCCCGGCCGAAGACGCGCAGCGCCGCAAACCCGACTGGCTTTCCACCCTGGCGCAGAACGGCGAGGCGCGCCTGTTCGAACAGCAACCTGATCAGACCGCCGCGATCCATACCGCAGGCAGAGTGGTCCAGCTCCACGAGCGCGGCGACATCGTCCGCCGTCGCCCACTCGACATCTTTGCCGGCGAGGGCTTCGCCGGGCATGCCCTGATGCTGCACGATCTGGCCCGTCGCCCGGAAGCCGAGCTTTTCGTAAAGCGGCAGGCCTTCCCGTGTCGCCATCAGCCGGCATTCGCGGCCTTCACTCTGCTGCAGGGCGAAATCCATCAGCTTGCGCCCGATCCCCCGGCCGCGCATCGCCGCGTCGACAATCACCATGTTGATGGTGGCGGCCGCATCGCCATAGCGCGTGACCAGCGTGGTTCCCACGACCCGCTCACCTTCCAGCGCGACGATGCCGGTGCTGAGCGCCAGCATCATCGCCCAATCCTCCCGCCTGTGCGGCCAGCCCGCCTGGGACGACAGGGCCACCGCGCTGTCGAGATGCTCAGGGGCAAAAGCCACCAGTGTGATTTCGTCTGTCTGCATGGCCTCATTCCCGATGGTTCGTTGCCCCTGTGATAGACCCGACGGCAAAGAAGATCGTCCCGACGACGTGGAGGGCGCGGTATCTTCCGCCGTCCGTTACGGTGTTCGCCGCATCTTCTGCCGCAGGTCGACGACCGCAACGCTTGTCCGATCCCCAGGGGTGGTGAAGACGGCACAACTTTCCGCCATGGCGGCAACGATACGGAACTTTCTGCTTTCAATGGCTGCAATTGCGGTGATCGAACGGGGATGTCTCTGCCTATGATGACGCACAGGCCCGCACGGCAATCTGGCCCGCACGGCAATACGGAAGGACTTATCGCGACATGTCACAGTTCCGGCCCAAATACATCACCTTCGACTGCTATGGCACGCTCACCCATTTCCAGATGGCCGAGGCCGCTCAGAAGATCTACGGAGCTCAGCTCGACGCGCCGGGAATGGCGCAGTTCATCAAGAATTTCGCCGCCTTCCGGCTCGACGAAATCTTGGGCGACTGGAAGCCCTACAACGAAGTCCTTCACAACGCCGTCGAGCGCACCTGCCGCCGGAATGGCGTCACCTTCCGCGCCGAGGACGCGCGCGCCATCTACGACACGGTGCCCAGCTGGGGCCCGCATCCGGACGTGCCGGCCGGTCTGGCAAAGGTCGCCAAGGAAATCCCGCTGGTCATCCTGTCAAACGCGATGAACGAGCAGATCATGTCGAATGTGGAAAAGCTCGGTGCGCCCTTCCACGCCGTCTACACCGCCCAGCAGGCCAATGCCTACAAGCCACGCTTCCAGGCCTTCGAATACATGTTCGACATGCTGGGCTGCGGTCCGCAGGACGTGCTGCACTGCTCCTCTTCGTTCCGCTACGACCTGATGTCGGCTTATGATCTGGGCATCAAGCACAAGGTCTGGGTCAATCGCGGCCACGAGCCCGCCAACCCCTACTATGAATATACCGAGATCAAGGACATTTCGGGCCTGCCCGGCGTTGTCGGGCTCTGACGGGGTTTCCAGGATGAAGTTCGAGTCCTACTGGCACGACACCGCCCCGGTCTTCGGTGGAGCGGCCGAAGAATCGGCCGAGGGCCGCTATGACGTGGCCGTCATCGGCGGCGGCTTCACCGGCCTGGCGGCAGCGCGGCATCTGGCCAAGGCAGGCGCCAAGGTGGTCGTGCTGGAGGCGGGCCGTGTCGGCTGCGGTGCCTCGGGCCGCAACGGCGGTCATCTCAACAACGGCCTCGCCCATAGTTTCCTCGCCGCGAAGTCCGAACTCGGAACCGAGCGCGCCGTGGCGCTCTACCGCGCCTTCGACGATTCCGTCGATACGATCGAGCGCATCGTCGCGGAGGAGGGGATCGATTGCGACTTCCGCCGCGCGGGCAAGCTGAAGCTCGCCTCCAAGCCGGCGCATTTCGAGGCGATCGCCCGCAATTTCGAGGCCGTCAACCGCGAGGTCGATCCTGACACCGAACTGCTGACGGCGGCGGACCTGAAAAGCGAGATCGGCTCTACGGCCTTCCATGGCGCGATGCTGTCGAAGAAGAGTGCGATGATGCATATGGGGCGGTTCGTCTCGGGCATCGCTGGAGCCGCGGTGCGGCATGGCGCAACGATCTTCGAGAACACGCCGGTCACCGGTCACCGATCGGGCGCGGGCGGGCATGAACTGACGACGCCCGCCGGCATCATCAGCGCCGACAATGTGCTGTTGGCGACCGGCGCCTATACCACCAGTGCCTTTGGCTATTTCCGTCGCCGCATCGTGCCGGTCGGCAGTTTCATTATCGCCACAAGGCCGCTTTCTCCGGCTGAGATCGCGGCAACGGTGCCGGGCAACCGGACTTTCGTCACCTCGATGAATATCGGCAACTACTTTCGCCTGTCGCCGGACAACCGCCTGATCTTCGGTGGGCGGGCGCGATTTTCAGCCACTTCCGACCATAGGTCGGACGAGAAGAGCGGCGCGATCCTGCGCGCCAGCCTGGCGCAGATCTTCCCGCATCTGGCCAAGATTGAGATCGATTATTGCTGGGGTGGGCTGGTCGACCTGACAAAGGACCGGTTCCCGCGCGCCGGCTTCGCCGATGGTCTCTGGTTTGCCATGGGCTATTCCGGCCATGGCGCGCAGATGTCTACCCATATGGGGATCATCATGGCCGACGCCATCCTGGGAAAGGCCGATCGCAACCCGGTGGCGGGTCTTGCCTGGCCTGCGGTCCCCGGTCACTTCGGCAAGCCCTGGTTCCTGCCGATCGTCGGGCTCTACTACAAGGCCCTCGACCGCTTACAGTAGCGGTCGGCAGCCGACCTAGAGCGTTCGCCGTTTCACGGAAACAGCGAACCGCTCTATCTCTTCGTCTTGACGCAATTCCGCACGGAAAACCGTTTCACACTTTTCCTGGAATTGCTCTAGCCCAGCCCGCCGATGTGGAAGGTCTTCATTTCCAGATATTCCTCGATGCCGCATTGTGCGCCTTCGCGCCCGAGCCCCGACTGCTTGACGCCGCCAAAGGGTGCGACCTCGGTGGAAATCGCGCCGGTGTTCAGCCCCACCATTCCAAATTCCAGCGCCTCCGCCACCCGCCATGACCGCTTCAGGCTCTCAGTGTAGAAATAGGCGGCGAGACCGTAGGGAGTGCCGTTGGCAAGCGTGATGGCCTCGGCCTCGGTTTGGAAGCGGAACAGCGGCGCGACCGGGCCAAACGTTTCCTCGCCGGCCAGAAGCATGTCTGGCGTCGCATCGCCCAGCACCATCGGCGTCGCATATTGCCTGCCCTCAGGCATCGCGGGGGTCGTCGACAGCACGCGGGCGCCTTTGGCCAGCGCGTCGCTGACATGCCGGTCGATCTTGTCGATTGCCGCGGCGTTGATCATCGGTCCGATCTCGACGCCGGGTTCGGTGCCTGGCCCCACCCTCATCGCCGATACCCGCGCGGCGAGCTTGTCGGAGAAGGCGTCGTAGACGCCAGCCTGCACGAGGATGCGGTTGGAGCAGACGCAGGTCTGCCCGCCATTACGGAACTTCGACACGATGGCACCCTCGATGGCGAGGTCGAGATCGGCGTCGTCGAAGACGATGAACGGCGCGTTGCCGCCGAGTTCGAGGCTGAGGCGCTTGATGCTGTCGGCTGCGCCGCGCATCAGCAACGATCCGACGCGGGTCGAGCCGGTGAAGGAGATCTTGCGCACCGTTTCGTTGGCCATCAGTTCGGTGCCGATGTCCGCCGGCATGCCGGTGACGATGTTGATGACGCCGGCGGGAATGCCGGCGCGCTCCGCCAGGACGCCGAGCGCCAGCGCCGAGAACGGAGTGAATTCCGATGGCTTGACCACCACGGTGCAGCCCGCTGCCAGGGCAGGGGCAACCTTGCGGGTGATCATGGCATTGGGGAAGTTCCATGGCGTGATGATGGCGCAGACGCCGACCGGCTCCTTCAGCACCACGATGCGCCGATCCGGCGTCGGCGAGGGAATGGTGGTGCCGCCGATCCGCCGCGCCTCCTCAGCGAACCATTTGACGAAGGAAGCGCCGTAACGGATTTCGCCTGCTGCCTCGGCCAGCGGCTTGCCTTGCTCCAGCGTCAGGATGCGGGCGAGATCCTGCACATGCTCGATCATAAGACCGTGCCATGCTTCCAACAGCGCGGCGCGTTCGGCATGGGTCTTCGCACGCCAGGGACCGAAGGCCGCCTGCGCTGCTTCGATCGCCGCACGGGTTTCAGCCCCACTGACATCAGGGACCGAGCCGATCACTGCCTGGGTGGCGGGATCGCTCACGTCGACGCTGGCGCCCGAGGCCGCGTCTTGCCACGCCCCGGCGATCAGGCATTGCTGCCGGAACAGCCCCTTGTCCTTCAATTCCTTCATGTCGTTCCCTCCCGGCTCAGGCAAGCGCGGCCAGCACGGCCGTGGTGATCGTCTCCGTCCGGTCCTGGCCCGGCCGCGTGCCGATGCCGCGCGCAGTCGCGGCTTCGATCGCAGCCATGACCTTTGCCGCCGCGCCGTGTTCGCCCAGATGGCCGAGCATCATCGCCCCAGACCAGATTGCCGCGATCGGGTTGGCGATGCCGAGATGGGCGATATCGGGGGCCGAGCCGTGAACCGGTTCGAACATCGAAGGCGCGCTGCGATCCGGGTTGATGTTTGCGGAGGCGGCGAAGCCGAGGCCACCCTGGATCGCCGCGCCCAGATCGGTGAGGATGTCGCCGAACAGGTTGGAAGCGACAACGACATCGAGGCTGTCGGGCGCCATCACCATCCGCGCGGCCATGGCATCGATATGGTAGCTGGTGACGTGGACGTCGGGATATTCAGGGGCAAGGCGCGCCGTCACCTCGTCCCAGAACACCATCGAGTATTTCTGTGCGTTCGACTTGGTGACCGAAGCGAGTTTTCCTTTCCTCAACCGCGCCTGCTCGAAGCCAAAGCGCAGGATCCGCTCGACGCCCTTGCGTGTGAAGATCGAGGTCTCGACCGCGACTTCGTCGCCGGTTCCCTGGTGCACGCGGCCGCCGGCGCCGGAATATTCGCCCTCGGTGTTTTCACGGACGCAGAGTATGTCGAAGCTGGCGGCCTTCAGCGGCCCCTCGACCCCGGGCAGCAACCGGTGCGGCCGGATGTTGGCGTATTGCACGAACGCCTTGCGGATCGGCAGAAGCAGTCCGTGCAGCGACACCGCGTCCGGTACTTCCGCCGGCCAGCCGACCGCGCCGAGCAGGATTGCGTCGAAGCCGCGCAAGGTCTCGATCGCGTCTTCCGGCATCATCCGGCCGGTTTCCTTGTAGTAGGCGCAGGACCAGGGGAAGTGCTGGCCCTGTAGCGCGAAGCCGGAGCTGCCGGCCGCGGCCTCCAGCACCTGCCACGCCGCTTCGGTGACGCTCTTGCCGATGCCGTCACCGGGGATCAGCGCAATGGAATAGCTCTTCATATCCCGTCCCTCGATCTCAAAGGTCGATCAGCACGCTTTTGCTTTTGCGGTTCGCCAGATAGGCCTCGCGGCCAAGGTCCTTGCCGATGCCGGACCGTTTGTAGCCGCCGGTCGGCAGGATGTGGTCGCGGGATCGGTTGTAGCGGTTGACCCAGATGGTGCCGGCCTGGAGACGCTTAGTCACCCGGATGGCGC
This sequence comes from Mesorhizobium bavaricum, assembly GCF_056781655.1. Lineage (NCBI taxonomy): Bacteria > Pseudomonadati > Pseudomonadota > Alphaproteobacteria > Hyphomicrobiales > Phyllobacteriaceae > Mesorhizobium > Mesorhizobium bavaricum. The sequence continues at coordinate 2,538,816 of NZ_CM165566.1, forward strand.
GGGATAGATCGCGGGTGAAGACACCGGCTGCGAGCCCATAGGTCTCGTGGTCGGCCAGCGCCAGCGCCTCCTCTTCCTCGACGAAGGTTTGCATGGTCAACACCGGCCCGAATATCTCTTCGATCACCGCCGGTGAGGACTGGCTGACACCGCTAATCAGCGTCGGCGCGTAGAAATAGCCCTCGCGGTCGAGCCGCTTGCCGCCAACCAGACATTCGGCGCCGGCATTGATGGCGGCCTGGACGATGGCGTCGATCCGGCCGAGCTGGCGCTCCGAGATGATGGGCGAATAGCGCGTCGCCTCGTCCCAGGTCGGGCCGGGGCGGATCGCCGCCATGTGCGCGGCGATGGCCTTTGCCAGCGGCTCCGCTATTGCCTCGGCCACGATCAACCGCGAACCTGCGACACAGGCCTGGCCGGCGTTCGACAGAATGCCTTGCGCGACGGCCGCCGCCGCGAGATCAAGGTCGGCATCGGCAAAGACCAGCTGCGGGCTCTTGCCGCCTAATTCCAGGGTCATCGGCTTGATGCCAGTACGGGCTATGTTCTGCATGATCGCGGCGCCGGCGGCGGTCGATCCGGTAAAGCTGATCTTGCCGATCTCCGGATGGCCGGTGATCGCGTTGCCGGTGGTCGGGCCGTCTCCCAGAACGATGTTGATGAGCCCAACCGGCAGGCCGGCCCGGACCGAGAGTTCGGCTATGTAGAGCGCCGAGAATGGGGTCATCTCCGAGGGCTTCAGCACCACGGCATTGCCCGCGGCCAGTGCCGGCGCCAGCTTCCAGCCGGCCATCGAAAGCGGGAAGTTCCACGGCGTGATCGCGCCGACGACGCCGTAGGGCTCGGTAAGGATCATTCCCAGGCTGGCGTCGGCGGTCGGCACCAGGTCGCCGCCTTCCTTGTCGGCGAACTCGGCGAAAAAGCGGATCTGCTCGGCCGTGATCGCGATATCGCCGTCGATCAACTGGCCGACGGGCCGGGTGGAGGCGACGGCCTCCAGCCGGGCCAGCGTCTCCGCCTCTGCCTCGATCAGGTCGGCCCAGCGCTGCAGGGCGCGGGTGCGTTCGCGCGGGCGCAGGCCTGCCCAGCCGCTGTCCTTGAGTGCGTGCTTGGCTGCGTTGACGGCCTGGTCGACCAATTCAACATCGGCCACCGGACAGTCCGCATAGGCCGCGCCGTCCGACGGGCGATGCATCGGCAGGACGCCGGCGGCGGGGATGAACCGTCCGCCGATGAAGTGGCCCTGCGGCAGCGCAAGTACGTCGGGATCGAAGCTGAGGGACATGGTGGCGCCTTGTCGTGAGGACAGGGCAACTCTAGCCGGCATCGACCCACAGTTTGCATCGACTGCGACGAGGCCTGCAATGGAATATCCTGTTTGATGCCGATTTTCAGCGCAATCTTCGGAGGTTCGGACCACTCTCGAGGCAGGTTCGCGGGGCGATCCGAGAGATCAGTCCGTCACGGTGACGTAGATCTTGCGCACGGTCTCGATCGTCCGCCATATCCCGGTAAAACCCGGTTTCATGACGAAGCTGTCGCCAGCACGGTAGGTGACGGTCTCGCCGCCGTCATCGGTCAGCTCGATCACGCCTTCGAGGATGTGGCAAAATTCGAAGCTCGTTCCCTTGATGGAACGCGTCTCGCCCGGGGTCGCCTCCCAGATGCCGGTGTGGATCGTGCCGTCGCGTGCGGTGTCCTGTGCCCAGGTCTTGAAAGAGGGATCGCCGGAGATCAGGCGATCGGGCAGGGCTTTCGATTCCCGGGGCGCGCCTTGCGGCTTCGGATCGATGGTCTTGAGCAGGGACATGGATTGCCTTTCTGGCGCGAGGGTCAGTAGCCCCGGTTGCGGTCGACGAGACCGACGGGGTCAAGTCCGGCTTCATGCCGGCGAATGTTGGCGACCACCGCTTTCGCCGCCGTCTGAGGTTGCGTGACACTGGCCACATGCGGGGTGAGCAGGATCTTGGGATGGCGCCAGAACGGATGGTCCGCCGGCAGCGGCTCGGGATCGGTCACGTCGATCACTGCGCCGGCAAGATGATCGCTGTCCAGCGCGGCCAGCAGCGCTGCGTGGTCGAGCTGCGGCCCGCGCCCGACATGCACGAGACTCGCCCCGGCGGGCAGGCTGGCGAACAGGCCGGCATCGAGGAAGCCGCGTGTCTCCGAGGTCAGCGGCAGCAGGCAGATCAGAATGTCGGTCTGCGAGAGGAACGTTTTCAGCCCCGATTGGCCGCTATGGCAGCGCACGCCGGGGATGTCGCGCGCCGACCGGCTCCAGCCCGACAGGGCAAAGCCGAAGGGCCGCAGCCGATCGAGCACGGCCGATGCCAGCATGCCAAGGCCGAGGACACCCACACGCCGCTCCGTTGCCTGCACGGCCGGGCGAGGCTGCCAGTCGCTGCGTGCCTGCTGGGCAAGATAGACCGGCAAGTCGCGATGGAGCGCCAGCACGGCGAGGGCGGCGTATTCCTGCATCATGCGGATGATGCCTTCCTCGACCATCCGCACCAGCCTAACTTTCGCGCGCAGGAGGTCGGCGCGGAACTGATCCACGCCGGCACCCATCGAGAACAGCACTTCCAGATTGGGAAAACTGCCGAGATTCTCTGGCGCCGACCAGGTCAGGAGATAGCGCACCTCGGTCTTGTCGATCGCCGCAGGGTCGGCGGCAAAACGCAGCGCCGGCAATTCCCGGGCGAATTCGTCGGCGAAGATCCGGACCCGCTCGGGATCGGAATTGATCAGGAAGGCCATTCAGGTCTCCAAGGCAAGGCAATGATTGAGCTTGGCCCGCCGCGCGCCGCAGGATGCGTTGAAGCCGCTTGGCCTGACGGCAGATCACGCCGAAATTCACCGCGGCCGGGCAGCAGGTTTCAGGAGCGAAGCTGCTCGCCCAGATCTTCGATCATCCGCAGGCAGGCAGCCATCTCGCCGATCTCGATATATTCGTCCGGGCGGTGCGCGCGTGCGATGTCGCCCGGCCCGCAGATGATCGCCTCGACTCCCGCAGCCTGATACAGCCCCGCCTCGGTGCCATAGCTGACCGCGGCAAGCGGCTCGTGCCCGGTCAGGTCCCGCAGCAGGCTGGCAAGCGGCGCTCCGGTGGCGAGCGAGAGCGCCGGATATTCGCTCAGAAGGTCCCAGCTGACATCAAACCCTTGGGCGGTGAGCGCTGCCGCGGCTGCTTGAATGGGAGCCAGCAATGCGGCGGGCGAGACACCGGCAATGGCCCGCGCCTCGATTTCGGCGACGCAGAAGTCCGGAATGATGTTCAGCGCCTGTCCGCCGCCAATTACGCCGATCTGGAGCGAGGAATAGGGAGGCGCGAAGCTCGCGTCCAAAGGTCCGGCCTTGAGCGCCTCGGCGCTCTGCACGGCTTCGGTCAGGACCGCAGCCATGGCGTGGATCGCGTTCAGCCCCTGATCGGGCCTCGAGGAGTGGCCCGAACGGCCGCGAATTTCGATCCGAGCCGCAGCCTTGCCCTTGTGGGCACGGATTGCGCGCATGCCACTCGGCTCGCCGACGATGCAGCCTTGCGGCTTCGTGCAGAGCTGAGGCAGGGCGTCGATCAGATGGCGCACGCCGCGACAGCCAGCTTCCTCGTCATAGGAGAAAGCGAGGTGGATGGGTCGGACAAGAGGACGGGCGGCCAGCGCCGGCAGGGCGGCCAGCACGCAGGCCAGGAAGCCTTTCATGTCGCTTGTACCGCGTCCGTAGAGCCGCTCGCCCTCGGTGCGCAGCGTGAACGGATTGGTTGTCCAGCCCGGCTCGCCGGCCGGGACCACATCCATGTGACCGGACAAGATGAACCCCGGCACCTCTGCCGGGCCGATCGTGGCGAACAGGTTCGCCCGGTCGCCCTCCGGCCCGGGGAGGATCGTGACCTTCGCGCCGCAGCCTTCGGCATAGTTGGCGATCCACTCGACGATCGCTTGGTTGGGCTGGCCGACGACCGAGGCAAAGGCAACAAGCCGGGCAAGGATTTCCTCGGCCGTCATGTCGCTATCTCGCGGTGTCGGACGAAGGGAGACATTGCGGATCCTCGTGCTGCAAACTGGCGGGGTGTCGGCGCTTTCCGGGAGCCTTCCGCTCACCATAGGGACGCGCTCGAGGCCCTGGATGCGGAAAGCCGTTGATCTACAGTGAAAAGTTTCGAATACAGCCTCATCTGAAGCGGATTCTGTGATTTAGATGGCTATGCTTGACGAGAGGAAGTCAGGTCCATCAAATTTGCCCCGAGAGGCGTCATTGAAGGCAGCGGAATCCATTCGGCTCAGTTCCTTCGAGTTGAAGGTCGGCGACATCGCCGGCGTTGAGCTCGAAAAGCTGCATGCGCTATCGATCAGCGTCGGCTGGCCGCATCGGGCCGAGGACTGGCAGATGTTGCTGGAAGCGGGCGAGGGGATCGCTGCCCAGGACGAAATCGGGCGCGTCGTCGGCACGGCCATGTGGTTTCCCTTCGGCGCTGGTTTCGCCACTGTCGGCATGATGATCACCTCGCCCCGCCTGCAGGCTCATGGTGCCGGCGGTTGGATCATGAACAACGTATTGGCGCGGATCGGCTCTCGCAGCCTTGGGCTCAACGCCACGAGAGCCGCGCGCCGGCTCTATCTGTCTCTTGGTTTTGCTCCCGCGCGGCTCGTCTACCAGTGCCAGGGCGAAGCGCTGATGCCCGCGATCGCATCGCTGCCCGACGGAGCGATCCTGCGCAACGTCGAGCATTCCGATCTGGCCCGGCTCGTCGAACTCGATCGCAGCGCCTACGGCGCTGATCGTTCCGCGCTGCTGGCGCGGCTGTTGGATGTTTCGAAGGGCGTGGCGCTCCTGCGCGAAGGCCGCATCCAGGCTTTCGCTCTTTGTCGTCCTTTCGGACGCGGGCATGTTGTCGGGCCGGTGGTGGCTGAGACGGACGACGATGCGATTGCCGTCACGGCGCCGCATATCGCGGAGCATGCCGGGCGGTTTCTGCGCCTCGACACGCGGCAGGAGACGGGCCCGTTCCCGGAGTTCGTAGCGCGGTCAGGCTTGCCGGTCTATGACACGGTGACCAGCATGTGGCTTGGCCAGCCATGGGCGGTCGCGGGAGGGCAAGATCCCGGAAAGTTGCCAGTCGTCACCTACGCATTGGCCAGCCAGGCCTTTGGGTGAAAGAATCCGGCACCATGGTCGGCATAGGCCGTGAGACCGTGCGGAACATCGCGGGAATATTGATGATTTTGGCCCACGAAAAAGCCAATCAAATCAATGTGAAATCCCGTCCGCTACCGCCGAAGCCTAACTCCGATGACGAGCGCAATTGCCTCGGGCCCTCACACAAGTGGTTTGGCGCCTCGCGGCGCACGGTGTTTGCTCACCAGTTCTGCCGTGCCCTTGTCGACCATACCCGGCCATGGACCTGACCGTCACCAGGTCTAAATTCCCGGTCGACGTGCGCCGCTGCGCGTCTTGCCCAAACTGATTGCGGGGCCGCCAGCGAGTTGCAAGCTACCACTTTTGAATGAGATGGGACCGTCCTATATTTGTTGTTGCTAATATTAAAATGACGTAGCGTCATGTGCTCGCGTCTGCAACGCGTGACGAAGGGGAATCCTATGAGAGTGGCTATATTTTGCGCGGCTATCGTGTTTGCCGCGACCAGTGTCGCTGTTGCCAAGGAGAAGAAGGTGGCGGTCAGTGACGCTGCTTCCTTATGCTCTTCCAAACATTCGGCCAAGAAGCCTGTTCCAGAGCTGGACTGCAGTTCGACCGGAACTGCCACGTCGCCGGACAATGGCACGGCAAAGCCGCGTCTCGGATACGACGACGCCAATCCGTGGTTCACAATTGGCTTTTGACTTCAGCACCGCGAGACGATGCCTCACGCTGCCAAATGGCGCCATCGCCAGCTTCCTATCGAGTCGACGAAGGCTGTCATCTCGGTGACGAGCTAAGCCACCAGCTGATCATCGACGCGAGGTCGTCGGACCGGCACCTTTTAAGGCCCAAATAGTCGGAAGCGGACGTTAAGGCACCCCGCCTGCATAGTTGTGAACTGGCCCCAAGTGGACCTTGGCCACGGGGTGCGCGAACTTCGCCTGACGGTGATGATCTGACTCGCTGCCTTCACGCAGTTCCGGTCTAGTTTGGTGATGTTCGCAATACGCCTCGATGGCATCGCCGAGCCGTTCCACGATCGCGTCAATAGCCGGTACGTCGCAAATGAACGGCGGAGCCAGAAGCACGTGGTCACCATTGATCCCATCGATCGTGCCGCCCATTGGATAGATCAGGAGGCCGCGCGCCATGGCTTCCTTCTTGATCCGCGCATGCAGCTTCCGTTTGGGGTCGAAGGGCACCTTGGTCGAGCGATCCTCCACCGGTTCCACGCCCATGAACAGGCCGAGCCCGCGAATGTCGCCGACATTGGGATGGTTGTCGAAACGCTCACCAAGCCGACGCGACAGATGCACGCCCATGGCTCTGACATTGTCGAGAAGCCTGTCGCGGGCGATGACCTCCTGAACAGCAAGCGCCGCCGCGCAGGCCATCAGGTGGCAGATATAGGTGTGACCATGCTGGAAAAGACCCGAGCCGCCTGAAAACGCATCGAATATTTTCTGGTTGAGCAGAACCGCGCCGATTGGCTGGGTAGCCGCCGCCGAGCCCTTTGGCGATCGTCATCAGGTCGGGAGCAATGCCCTCCGGCTCGCAGGCATGAAGCGTTCCGGTGCGGCCCATGCCGCACATCACCTCATCGAGGATCAGAAGAACACCGTAGCGGTCGCAGATGTCGCGGATCCGGCGGAAGTAGTCGGCCACCGGCGGCACCGCGCCCGCCGTCGCGCCGACGACAGTTTCGGCAACGAAGGCCATCACCGTTTTGGGACCGGTGCTCGTTCATCTGGTTGATACACCGGGGAAGGACGCAGAAATGGCCGTCAAGAAATCAAGCGGCGCGAGCCCGGCAGCAAAGGGCCAGCAACTAGAGGTTCAGCACCTCATTGAAGTTGCGGCCTTGTCGCCCAATCAGGCGCGCCGCCTTCTCCGCAAGCACGGCGCGGACTGGCCGAAGTTGAAGGACGAAGCCGAATTGAAGGAAGAGGACTGGCAAGTGCATAAGTAGTCACGGCTCTCCCAGTGGAGAGCCGTGACACCCGCCCCGCTCTATCCGCCCCAGAAAAAGCTAGGCGACCTTGAGGTCCTTGACCGCCTTCTCGAAGGCGGACTTGATCGGCTTGGATACGTCCTCGACGGCTTTGGTCGTGACGGCCTGAAGTTCCCTGGTCTGCTCGACGGCACTTTCAACCTGCTTACGGACGAACGCGGTCTGCAGTTCAACGAATTCGGAAGGCGACTTTACGGCAATTAGGGCTTCGAAATGCGAGAAGGCGGCTTCGGTGTTGGCGCGCAGAACGGCAATTGTCTTCAGCGACAAGTTGCTGGAAGCGGCTTTGGCGGATGCGAAGCTCGTCTCGAGAGCCTTCTGGGTCATCTCCGAATCCGCCTTGAATTTGGCGAGAACTTCTTTCGACTGCTCGACGCCCTTTTCCGTGAAAGCGCTAACCTGCTCGATGGCCTTGGAGGCATCAAAAGCGGGGTACGCGTTTTCGATAAGTTCAGCGGTCTTTTCAGTGGTCTTGGACATCGTTCCATCCTTCGTTTGGGGGCGACTTTTTAGAAGCCTTCGCATTTGTATTAGCATTACCTAACGGAAGTTTGTGTGCAACGCAACATCTTTGTTGCGCTGCACCATGATTCTTTGACCGCCCAGCGGCGTCGTTGTCGTCCCTCTGATCGTGGCGGTCACTCCGCCCCCCGGGATTGTCGGTGGCGGGCTATGGGCCCCTATGAGGCGCGCCCGACCCGACACCTGGTTCACAGTTCGGGACCTCATGGCCAGGCGCTCTCGCCTCCAACCCAAATCTCTACACGACCGAGTTCAACCCTTTTGCCGCCGTTCAGTTGCGAGCGTCGCAAGACGCGATTTGACCCTGAAGCGACATTCGCAATGAGGTCGGCAGCCGGTAGTGTCTCGTATCTCAAGCTTGTCGCCAGCGGGGAGGTTGACGATGTTCTGCTTGAGGCCTTGGAAGATTTCGTGAAGCGGCAGCGCAAGCGGCTTGTGGCCTCCAAACAGGCTCAGCAGACACACTGAACTAGTCTTTCGCCCACCGCTTTTCCGCCGCCTTCTTGGCGATCTCGGCGCGCCGCTCTGGCGTCATGTTCTCGGCGCGCTTCTTTCCACCCTTAGAGCCAAGCTCTTTGGCGGCGGCGTTCTTGCCGTCGTCCTGCACGTCGTCGGCTTCATCGCCGGTAGCAATGCGCATGACGCGGACAGCATTGCCGATTACGTCGGCGGGGCGCCTGGCCTTTAGGACCGGTTGGCATTTATCATCCTTAACCGCTCCACTAGACCGTGAAGCTCTGCGTCAAATATGCGGGCGAACTCTGGAAACAGGCCCTCCCGCAGTTCTGTGAGTTTCGCGCCGCCGATACCGTGTGCGACGGCGTTTTCAAGATCAATCTGCGCTCCCCATAAAAACCAGAGAAGTCCATAGTTGGCCTCGTGGTTACTGGAGAGGCTTAGGGTTTTCATCAGAGATACAAAACGCGTTGCCGCTTGAGGATCAAATTCGCGCTGGTGGAGCTTCATGAAAAAGCCATCCACAGACGTGAACTCGCGTTCCAGATTCGCAAGGTTTTCAACGGTCGTCATTCTGGAGCCAATGTGATGGCTTTGGCCGACCACCGCAACCGGGTCGGCGTCAAATTTCAAACTGAGACACTACCCGGCAGCCAGTCTCGTTGACTGGCTGCCGCATCGGCGCATAGTCGTTGACGAACGCGATGTCCCTATTTGGGGAACGATCTTATGAGGGGAGGCAGGCGATGGAAGTCGCAGGTGGTCGTGCCGACGTTCGCGTCCCGTATATTCTCGTCCATTCCGATCGCGAGATTAGGCGTCTCAGCCATCAGGCCGGCATCATTAACCCGATCACGCGAAGAATCTTGCTCTCTGCGGGCATGAGTCCCGGGATGCGCGTGCTCGACGTCGGCTGTGGCGCGGGCGACGTTACATTCCTGGTTTCCGAGATGGTTGGCAGCGAAGGTCAGGTCGTCGGCGCAGATCGGGCCCCAGCGGCCCTTGCGGCGGCAGAGCGGCGCGCGGCGGAGCATCCGATCCAGAATGTCAGCTTTCGTGAAGGCGATCCCGCGGCACTCTCGTTCGACCGACCGTTCGACGCCGTGATCGGCCGCTACGTTCTGATGTTTCAAGCCGATCCTGTCACCATGCTGCGTGGCGTCGCTCGTCATGTCCGGCCTGGAGGGACCATCGTCTTCCACGAGCCGGATTGGGATGGCTGTCGATCCAGCCCGCCGGCGCCGACCTACGACCTCTCTGTCGTTGGATCGTCGACACCTTTCGGCGCAGCGGTATCGAGACGAATATGGGTATCAAGCTCGATGCGGCATTCCGTGCGGCTGGATTGCCCGCGCCCTCAATGCACATGGAGGCGGTTGTTGGGGGAACCAAGGGCGGATTCGAATGGTCACACCAGACCGCCGAACTCATTGTCACGATGCTGCCGGAAATCCAGAGCCGGGGAGTTGCGACGGCCGCTGAGGTCGATATTGAAACTTTGGGACAGCGCATGCAGCGCGAAATCAAGGCGGGTAGTGTGATCGTGAGCCGCTCGGAAGTGGGCGCCTGGTCGCACGCCTCGGCTAGCCATGACAAGACTGGAGCGACAGGTAGTCCGTACCAATCCTTTCCTGGCCACCCATCTTGAACGACTGCTTCGCGCGGCATCTCGGTCGTAGGGACCAACTTAGCCGCATCCCAAAAGCAGACATCGCAATTGCCAAGGCCACAGGCAGCCTTGCGCCCAATTCCGGACATTGTGAATAGGGCCACGGGACATGGCGGACTTCCGGGCCGGCCACTAACTCTTGAAGGTGTTGCTGTTGCGGCCCGTGTCTATACAGTTGTGTGCCGGACCAGCACCAAAGGAGTCAGCAGCGATGACCCGCGAGCGTGCCGATAGGTTCGACTTCGCACCCGCTCATGATGCGCCGATCCCCTACATGCAAAGGACCCGTGAATACTACGTGGCGCTAGGGTACGGTGCGCCCTACGAGTGGGCGCACTACGCGCAGGTGCCATTCCAGCCGCTTGTCAAGCCGCTCGCGCAATGTCGGGTTACCATCATCACGACTGCGGCGCCCTTTCAACCCGCCAAGGGGGATCAAGGCCCTGGCGCACCATACAACGCTGCCGCGAAGTTCTACAGCGCATACTCTGGCGACAGTTCACAAGACTACGACCTGCGCATCTCCCACGTCGCCATTGACCGCAAGCACACGACGGCCGAGGACCCTGGTACGTATTTTCCGCTGCCGGAACTGCGACACGCGGCATTGCGTGGCCGCATCGGCTCAATAGCCCCACACTTCCACGGGCTGCCGACAAACCGTAGTCATCGTGTGACACTTGAAGTCGACTGCCCGGACATTCTAACTCGCTGCAAGGCAGATCGTGTGGACGTCGCCATATTGGTGGCCAACTGCCCGGTGTGTCATCAGAGTGTCAGCCTCGCCGCCCGCATGTTGGAGCAGAACGGGATTGCTACGCTGGTGATGGGCTGCGCTAAGGACATCGTCGAATACGTCGGCGTGCCGCGCCTATTGTTCTCCGATTTCCCGCTCGGGAATGGGGCTGGTCGGCCAAGGGATTCCAACTCGCAGGCTTTCACTTTGGAGCTTGCTCTCAAGGTGCTGGAGACAGCGCCGACCTCGCGCACCACCGTGCAGTCGCCGCTCGCGTGGAGTTCCAATCCCGACTGGAAGCTCGACTATTGCAACATCGCGCGCCTGTCGGCTGAAGAGATCGCACGTCGCCGCATCGATCTTGACAAGCAGAAGAGTATAGCCATGGGCCTGCGCGAAGATGTCGACATCGCCAAGTCTGACTCCGAGGCAACGATTTCCTGAGCGGCCTTTGGCACTCACGGGAGAGCGGATGGAAACGCTTGCCGAACCGCTTGCCAGTCGTGTCGCTGCCCCAGGGCATCCGGCCCTGCCGGGCTTGCGGGAAGTCATGAGGGACCGGAGAATTGTTGGACTTTGAGAGTGGTAGCGGGAGGGCGCTACCGCCTTTCCCTCCATTCAGAAGACTTGCGGTATTTTCTACGGTGTTGGGCGTGATGGACCTGTCTTGGTGCTGCAAAGACCGGTGGTGAACGGCAAAGTCTGACCCGAAGCCGACGAACGTTTTCCACGACGCGGACGACAGCTTCGCGCCTCAATCACGCCGTCCGAAGCGAACTATGATCTTCCCGAAAGCAAACATAGCTGACGGCAGTCCCCAAGGCTGCAATGATCTTTATCAGCCTTTGCGGCTGAGTCCTCCCGCTGCTTGAGCTGTTTCTTACGAAGCTGGCGTCCGCGCGCGTCCGCAACGTTGGACAAGCTTCGCGTTCGGGAATGAAGGAAATTCGCCCCCCGTCGTGGCGGTGAACGGGACAGCCGCAGGAGCGGGTGCGATTTCAGTCGCAGGTGTGTTTGCAGATGATGCGCACCTGGTTCTCGTCGCGATTGTGATGCGGCCTCTCATCGAGGATCGCCTCGATCATCGCCAGGCTGAGCATCACCTCGCGCTCCTGATCGCGCCCGATCAGAAAATCCATGACGCCGGACCGCAGGAGGGCACGCGAATTTGCATTGAGCTCGTGACCGATGAAGACGACCAGGCTTCCGATCCCAAGTTCGACGAGGGCTTTGCCGACACCTGAGTTTCCTCCTGCGACACTGTAGATCCCATCCGGCACCCCGTGTTCCGCAACAAACCTCCTGATCGCCTGATAGGTCAGTTCGGGTTCGTTTCTAACGTCGATCCTATGGACGATCCTGAGATCTGGGAACTCCTGCTCCAACGTGGAACGGAATCCTTCCTCGCGGTCCTTGGCGGCATGATAGGTGCCGCAAGCGATGAACAGGACCCGCCCGTCGCTCTTCACTATCAGTCGTCCGATCAGTCCAGCCGCCGCGGCGCCGGCGCTGCGTTCGTCGCTGCCGACGAAACCGTGCCTGGACGAGCGCGCAAGGTCGGTGGCCAGACACACCACGGGCTTTTTGCGCCGCATGACCGCCCGGGCAGCACGCGTCACGATCGGATCCTCGCGCGCCACGATCACGATCCCGTCGGACAAGTCGGCCTCTCGCTCGATACGCTGCGCGAATGGGATGAGCTGCACGTCAAAAGACGAAAAGGTGCACACCGTCAATTCGAGGTCCTGGCGTCGCCAAGCCACCGCCGCGATCGCCTCGCTTAGGGACCGGTTGAAGCTGTCGCCGGACTCGCAGATGAACGCAATTCTCTTGCGCTTGTCGCTGTGCGGCTGCTGAAGAGTAGCCAGCGCTTCCAGGATCCTGGTGCGGGTCCCGAGTGCGACCTGTCCTCGCGCATTGAGCACCCGATCGACGGTAGCGGTTCCAACCCCGGCAATCTTGGCGATCTCGCTCACTGAGGGTCCGCGCCTGATTTTCTTGGCCGAGACCAATTCCTCATTCATCTCGCCTCACCACTCCCAACGGTGCCCCACAACGCAAAGGCCTGGCATCCTGATGGAAAATACATCAGCTGTCGACGCGGAAGCCGTGTTGTCATTCAAACGTAAAGCAGTCGCACCAGCCAACGATTCGTATCGGGACCACGGCTTCGCTCAGGTCAGGAGCAAAAGGTCGACTGACACCCCAATGGGAGGAATTTCCATGAGAAGGCTCGCAATTGCCGCAAGTGTACTCGCATTCATGTCCACGGCCGCTTGGGCAAAGACGATTGGTGTGAGCCTCGCGAAATTCGACGACAACTACCAGACGGTCATGCGCAACAAGATCCAGGCATATGCCGAGACGCTTGGTGGTGTGGATGTGCAGTTCGAGGACGCACAAAACGACGTGGCCAAGCAGCTTGACCAGATCAACAACTTCATCGCCTCCGGCGTCGACGGGATCATGGTCACGCTGGTGGACACGTCGGCTGCGCAATCTCTGACGGACGCCGCGGCTGCGGCGCATGTTCCGCTGGTATTCATGAACCTCCAGCCGATCAACCTTGAAGCGCTACCTGATAGCGAAGCCTATGTCGGGGCCAACGAGATCGAGTCCGGCACCCTTGGCGCATTCGAGGCCTGCAAGATCTTGCGCGCGCAGGGCAAAAGCAAAGGCGCCAAGGGCTACATTCTAATGGGCGATCTGTCCCATGCCGCCGCCGTGCAGCGCACCAAGGATGTCAAGGACGTCATCGCCATGGACATGTGCAAATTCATGACCATCATCGACGAGCAGACGGGAAGCTGGTCGCGTGACAAGGGTCAGGATCTGATGACGAACTGGCTGTCGACCGGCGAGAAGCCCGATTTCGTCTTCGGCAACAATGACGAGATGGCCATTGGCGCGATCCAGGCAATGAAGGCCGTGGGCATCGACATGAAGGACGTTGTCGTTGTCGGTGTGGATGCGACGAGGGACGCATTGTCCGCGATGGAAGCTGGCGATCTGGATGTCACCGTATTTCAGAACGGTGGCGCCATCGGGACGACTGCACTCGATACCGCGCTGAAACTGGCGAAAGGCGAAAAGGTACCGCGCCTGACCTATATTCCGTTCGAGCTCGTGACGCCGGCCAATATGGCTGACTATGCTGGCAAAAATTGACGACTGCCACTCCCGCGCCGGGTCGGGGCGGCGGCAGACCGTTGCCGCCCCGATACCTCTTACAGCATGCCAGACAGGACGTGTCAGGAATGCCTTCCCGAATTCATGCGCCGTCATGCCCGGATCCGTTCACTCTCGTCCGTCCGGAACTCCGCGAGGCCCTTGGCGCGCTCACGGCGCGGGACCCGGATTTTCTGACGGGTGCCGAAGAGAGCATCAGTCCCGAAGTGTTGGCAAAGGTTCTTCCTGACCTGCGGTCGGCCTGGGCCGCGGACACGTCACACGTGCCCGCCCGCGCTCGGAAGCCCGAAGTCAGCGAGTACATGGTTCCGGGTCACGAAGGCGCACCGGATGTCCGAATTCTCTTGATCCACTCCCACTCGGATGGACGCCGCCCGGCGATTCTCCACATGCATGGCGGAGGATTCATCGTGGGCACCGCGGAGGAATATGTGCCGGTCCTGCAGGCCCAAGCCATGGCGCTCGATTGCGTCATCGCTTCAGTCGATTACCGACTTGCCCCGGAGACGCCCTATCCCGGCGCGCTGGAGGATGGTTACGCGGCGCTGAAATGGCTCCATGCCCATTGCGACCAACTCGGCATCGATCCCACCCGCATCGCGGTCCAGGGCGAAAGCGCCGGCGGCGGCCTTGCCGCCATGCTTGCCATCGCGGCCCGCGATCGCGCCGAGGTGCCGATCCTCTTCCAGTGCCTGACCTACCCTATGTTGGATGACCGCACCGGCAGCAGCCGAAACGTTCCGGGGCATATCGGCACATTCTGCTGGACAGCCAAGTACAACCGCATGGGCTGGTCTGCATTTCTCGGAATGCCGGCTGGAGGTCCCTCAACTCCGGCGGGGGCGGTGCCAGGCCGCGTCGGCGATCTTGCCGGGCTTCCCGCGGCCTTTATTTGGGTTGGCTCGATCGATCTTTTCGTCGAAGAGAACCTGGAATATGCACGGCGACTGGTCAATGCGGGGGTCCCGGTCGAGCTTCATGTTGTTCCCGGTGTCTACCATGGGTTTGACGGTGCCGCGCCGGGAGCAGCCGTCACGATTGACTACCGTATGGCAGTCATCCGTGCTCTGGCGCGAGCTTTCGGCATCGTGCCGCACCGCGCGACGCGCTCCTTTTTTGTCCCCGATGAAATGGAGGCCTTGGTCGAACGTTGACCAGTTGAATTGGCCACCGGCCCGCAAATGCTTTCACAAGAAGGCTATCGCCGGATTTTGGAACGGGCGCTGTGAACAGGGCGTGAGAGTGGAGCTGGCTCCTACAAGGCTGCCTTGCGGCGGACTTAGTGTCTGTCGACGCGTGTGTCCGAACTCTCGTGTCCGCGCATGAAATCTAAGAGAACGCTGCTTGCAGCGTAAGTCTCGCCACGTCTTCGATGGAATTTCCGGCTCCGGGATCGGAATGGATCAACGGTCCGAAGGGAACAAGCGCCGGCGCAATGTCCGACCAAAGGTCGCGGTTGAGCATGAAGCCGGGGATGAGAACGACAGCCATGTCAGGCTCTGGCATGCGCCGGATGAAACTGCAGGGTCGCGGCATGTCCTGCATGGGCCAAATCTCGGCGAAGAGCGTCGTGAAAGCGCTGCACCGCCGCGCTCTCGTCAGTCGCACTCCGCAGGATGCCGATCTCCAGCTCCTGCAAGGGAGGCAGTCCTTCGCTCTCGCCGATGATGGTCAATGATGGCGGCACGCTGCATTGGGCAAGACCGGCGACGGCAAGGCCCGCCTGAACAATCGTTACCAGGCCGGACAGACTCGCGCTTGAATAGGTGCAATGGTAGCTTCTCTCTGCGTCCGTCAAGGCTTTCAGGATGTTGGCGCGGGCCGCGCATGTCTGGAAGAGCGCCACGGGAAGCGGGTTGTTTTCCCAGACGGCGTGGGTAGACGATGCGACCCATACCATCGGCTCTCGTCGCAAGACTTCTGCGGGCTGCTCGGCAAAGCGTGTGACAACCGCAATGTCGATCGCCTTGTTCTCGACCGCTTCGGTCAGCACGTATGACGGCTCGCAGACCAGCTCTATGGTCACGCCGGGGAAGTCTCGTCCGAACTTCTCAAGTGTGCCGGACAACAGGGACGCATAATCCTCTGGCACGCCAAGTCGTACCGTGCCTGAGACGCCGGGCCGCGTCAGGCTGGCCCATGCCTCATCCGAGAGCTTCAACAGCCGCCGTGCATAGGCCAGCAGGTCGTTTCCCGCGCGATTGGGAACAATCGTTCGTCCGCCGCGCACCAAAAGGTCTTTTCCGAGAATGCCCTCCAGCTTCTGGATTTGCATACTGACGGCCGATTGACTGCGCCCAACGCGGATTGCGGCATTCGAGAAACTGCCGGTTTCGGCGACGGCGACCAGCGTTCGCAAAAGGTCAAGATCGAGAGGTTTTGCCATATCACTATCAGATAAACGAATAGGGTCTATATATTCTATTCGTTTGACCGATAGACGTCCATAGCGCACTTCCACCTATCGCAAGCGAACAGGACTGAAGTGTGGGTGACTCGGTAAATTCGAACCGTGATATCATGAGGCTGACCCTTGGCCTGGTGCTGATCGGCACCGTGGGCGCGGCCGTATTGGCGACGGGCCTCGACGTGATGACGATCGTGTTCTGGCGCAGCGCGATCGGGGCGCTGTTCCTGCTGGTCTGGTGTTTCGCGACCGGGATTCTGCCGGACCGCACGCTAACCGCCAGGAATCTGGCTCTCGGGGCGGTTGCCGGGACCAGTCTCGTCCTGAGCTGGGCGGCTTTCTTCGGCGGGCTCATGCTGACCTCGATCAGCACCGCCACCATCCTCTTTCATATTCAGCCGTTCCTGATCCTGCTGATCGGTGCAGTGATCTGGAAGGAGAGGGTGACGCGCGATCAGATGATCTGGCTGGTCGTCGCCTTCTTTGGCGTAGCCCTCGCCAGCGGCCTTTCGCTGTCCTCCGCACAGGTCAACCCGAACTGGCTGCTGGGCATATTGATAACGCTGGGTGGGGCTTTCCTCTATGCGATAACGGCGATTGCCGGAAAGGGGCTGGCGGGGCAACGCGGCGAGATCACCGCGCTCTGTCAAACAACTGTCGGCGTCATCATCTTCGCCCCCTTTGTCAATTTCCATCAGGACATCGCGTTGCCGTCCTGGGGCTGGCTAGCTGTGATCGGCGTGGTGCATACGGGCATCGCCTGGGTCCTTATCTATTCGGCCTATCCTCGCGTCTCGACACCTGTCATCGCCGTCCTCAGTTTCGTAAACCCGCTGACGGCAATCACGACGGACTGGCTGTTCTTCGATCGTCTTCTCGGTCTGCCGCAGGCCATCGGGATGGTTTTGATCGTGATCGGCACCCTTGGCGTGAAGCTGGGATGGCGGCTGTCTCCCCGGTCGATCGCTGTCCCCTGAAGGGCGCCCCCGAGTTTCACTGGAAAATCCATGACCCTGCCCATTGTCTGTCGGAGCGCCCAAATGAACGAGAGTTTCGCACATCACTTCAACGCGCTTCATTTTGCGCCGCAGACAGAGGCGCGGGCCGGGGAGCCGGTCCGCAACCTCCAGGGCTGGGGCAAGGCGGTCGACGAGATCCACAGCTGGCCCGAATACGAGCCGCAGCCCTTGCATATGCTGGACGCGGCGGCATCGCGCCTTGGCGTGGCGAAGATATTCTACAAGGATGAAAGCCAGCGCTTTGGCCGCGATCTGGGCAGCTTCAAGGCGCTTGGGGCTCCCTATACGGTCGCCTGCATTCTGGCTGACGAGGTCGAGCGCGCGACCGGGACACGTCCGACGCACGAGCAGCTCCGGTCCGGCGAGTTCCGGGCGATCACCGAGCGGGTCACGGTCTGCGTGGCGACAGATGGCAACCAGGGGCGCGGACTGGCCTATGGCGCGAAGACCTTCGGATGCCGCTGCGTCGATTACATTCACGGGCATGTCAGCCCGGGCCGCAAGCAAGCGATGGAGCGCTATGGAGCGATCGTCATCCGTATCGACGGCGAATATGAAGCTTCGGTCGCCCGCGCCAAGGAAGACGCCCGGATGAATGGCTGGCATTTCGTCAGCAGCACATCCTGGGACAATTTCCAGTCGCCCATCCCGCGCAATGTGATGGCGGCCTATATGGTGATGGTCGAGGAAGCACTTGAACAGATCCCCGAACTCGAAAAGGTCACGCATGTCGTCATGCAAGGCGGCGTCGGCAGCATCGCCGCCGCGGTGTTTCTCGGATTCCAGACGCGCCTGAAGGGCGCTACTCCGCGGTTCGTCATGGTCGAGCCGAATGAGGCGGATTGCCTGTTCCAGAGTGCGGTGAACAATCGTCCGACCCCATCGTCCGGGTCGCTGAGAACGATCATGGCCGGGCTTGCCTGCCGCGAGGTCTCGCCGGCGGCGTGGGCGATCATGGAATGGCTTGGCAGCGACTATCTGCGGATTCCCGACGGCTGGGTCGAGGATGCGATGCGGGCGCTGGCGGCAGGCAACGGCGACATTCCGATCGTCTGCGGAGAATCTGCCGCGGGTGGTATGGGCGTGCTTATCCAGGCCGCGGGTGACGAGCGCCTGCGCAAGGCACTTTCGCTGGACGGGAACAGCAGGGTCGTTCTGTTTGGTTGCGAGGGCGCGACCGATCCGGAAATCTACGAGAAGATTGTCGGCGAGAGCCCGGACTCGGTCTTCTTGCGCCAAGGCCCTGCAAGGCCTGACACCTGCTCCGGTGATCGGGTCGGCTAGTATGGCGATTGACGTTCCGCTTGTCCGGCCCCGGATGAATGTGATGGCCCTCGTCGCCGTGATGCTCGGGGTCGCCATCATCACGCTGGACATCTCGCTCACCAGCACGGCCGTTCCGGCGATCGCGCTTGGGCTCGGCGTACCCGCCGCCACGACGATCTGGATCATCAACGTCTACTACCTCGCGGTGATCGCCGCCCTGTTGCCCCTTGCGGCGCTTGGCGAGATCCACGGTCATCGGCGGATCTTTCTTGTTGGCCTTCTGGTATTCGCGCTCGGCTCTCTCGCCGCGGGTCTCGCGGATTCCTTGTTGGCCCTGATGACGGGCCGCGCCTTGCTGGGGCTGGGCTCGGCCGCTATTTCGGCCACGACCCCGGCGCTGATCCGAACGCTCTATCCGCCGGAAAGGCTCGGGCGTGGGCTCGGCCTCTATGCGATGATCGTGGGCATCGCCTTCACGGTCGGGCCTACCGCGACCTCGACCGTTCTCTCGGTAGCGGAATGGCCCTGGCTGTTCCTTCTGAGCGTTCCGATCGCCCTGATGGCCTTTGGTTTTGGCATCATCAGCCTGCCTGCCACCGATCGCAACATCCGTCCGTTCGATCCGGCTTCGGCACTCCTCTGCGCGGCGATGTTCGCGTGCTTTCTGTTCGCCATCGCCGGCATGGCGCATCTCGGCTGGCAGCCGGTCGTGCTCGCCTTCGCTGGTGGTCTCATCTGCGGATATTGGCTTCGCCGGCGCGAAACAGGACGGACCGCGCCGATCCTCGCCGTCGATCTGTTCAGGATCCCACTCTTTACCCTTTCGGCAGCGACCTCGATCTGCGCTTTTGCCGTTCAGGGCCTGGTCTTCGTGGTGCTGCCCTTCCTGTTTACGTTCGAGATGGGTTTCACGCAGGTCGAAGCCGGTTTTCTGATCGCGCCCTGGCCGGCGGCGTTGGCGTTCATGACGCTGGTTGCCGCACCGCTTGCCGATCGCATCGCCCCCGGCATCCTGGGATTTGCGGGATTGGTCATCCTCGCTGTCGGTCTCGGGCTTCTGGTGACCATGCCGGGCTCTGCCGGCGTGTTCGACGTCGGCTGGCGCTTGTTCCTGTGCGGCGTGGGCTTCGGGTTCTTCCAGTCACCCAACATGGTCGCGCTGATGAGCAGCGCCCCACGCGACCGCAGCGGCGGCGCGGGTGGGATACTGGCTACGTCGCGATTGCTGGGACAGTCCATCGGAGCAGCGGCGGTGGCGTTCTGTCTTTCGACGTGGCCGGAAAACGGCGTCGAGGTCGCCATCTGGCTTGGCGCCGCGCTGGCTGTGCTGGGTGGCGGCATCAGCCTGCTTCGCCTTTTGCCGTCCGTTCGTCATCTCCACCGAAAGGCCGGGAAAGTCCTGCAGCCAGGTCGACAATCGCACGGCTCAAAGTAAAATCCGTTAAAAGGGAAAAGAACGATGTCCGACCAAATTTCTCCGCTGGTTTTCGAGGTTACGCCGAGTGCGAGTCCATATCCCGAGGCTGACCGTCTCAAGGCCCTTGAAGCGCCCGGATTCGGTACGCTGTTCAGTGACCACATGGCTGTTGCCCGCTGGAACCCCGATGCCGGCTGGCACGCCTCGACGATAAAGGCGCGGCAGCCCTTTGCCCTCGATCCCGCCAGCGCCGTCCTGCATTATGGGCAGGAGATCTTCGAGGGCATGAAGGCCTATCGAAACACCGATGGACGGCCTGTGCTCTTCCGACCCGAGGAAAACGCAAAGCGGTTCAACAACTCTGCGCGTCGGCTGGCTATGCCGGAACTGCCGGTGAGCGACTTCATCGCGGCCGTGGAGACCCTGGTTGCCACCGACGCGAAATGGATTCCCGATGGCGACGGCAGCCTCTATATCCGCCCCTTCATGTTCGCGACCGAAGTGTTCCTGGGTGTGCGGCCCGCGAAGGAATATATTTTCTGCGTCATCACCTCGCCCGTCGGCCCCTATTTCAAGGGCGGCGAGAGGGCGGTGAGCATATGGGTTTCAGAGCAGTATACGCGCGCCGCGCCCGGTGGAACCGGAGATGTGAAATGTGGCGGAAACTACGCGAGCGGCCTTGCCGCGCAAGCTGAAGCGACAAGCAATGGATGCGCTCAGGTTATCTACCTCGACGCATCCGAGCGCCACTGGATTGAAGAGCTTGGTGGCATGAATGTGTTCTTCGTGATGGAGGACGGTTCACTCGTCACGCCTGCGCTGGGCACGATTCTCCCCGGCATTACCCGAGATGCCGTGATCCAGCTTGCCGCTGAATCCGGCATGACCGTGCATGAGCGGCCCTACTCGTTCGAAGAGTTGAAAGCCGATACCGCGAGCGGCAGGTTGAAGGAGGCATTCGCCTGCGGCACCGCTGCCGTCATTGCTGGCATCGGCACGGTCAAGTTTGGCGGCGGGGAGCTTCAGATCACCGGAGGCCAGACAGGCCACACCACCAGAAGGCTTCGCGAACGGCTGGTCGGCATCCAGCGCGGTCAAGCTCCCGATCCGCATGGCTGGGTTCATGAGATAAGGGGGACTTGAGACCTCACGCGCGCGCAGGCATCGCACGTGCTGGAGTTCCACCAACCCCATGACGGATCCGGTTAAGCTTCGACCTCCGACCTGATCCAGTCGACGAACGCGGCGGAATCAGCGTGGCTGGCGCCAGTCCTAAGTATGTGCGTTACCCAGCACCGCCCGGAGCCCTGAGTCGTTCTGGAGCAGCCGTTCCTCGATCCATTGCGCCGTGCGGTCGTAGGCGTCCGAAAACAACTCGGAATGCCGCCTCCAATCCATGAACCCGATCGTGCTCGAAACCTGCGGACAGACCAAGACATCCTCGTCGCCGACGGCAAGGTCCTGCGGCCCGTGTGCCAGCATACTCGCGGCAATAACCTGAAGCATGCTCGGAACCTGCGGCAAGCGGGCACGGCCGAAAGGGTTCAGCAGCGCGACCGCCAGTTCCGATCTTCCGGGGATGTGGTCATAGTCGATGTGGTATTTTTGCGGTCCACTGGACCCAAAGCTCACGATGACGTTGGGGCCGGTCTTGAGTTTCCTCATCTGTTCCAGCGGCAAATTGTTCATGATGGCGCCGTCCACTAGCATATCGCCGTCAGCCGTAAAGAACGGCGGCAGGACACCCGGGATCGAGCCGGATGCCCGAACGGCTTGCCAGAGTTTTCCACGACGGTGGACATGGGGCTGACGGCTGCTCAGATTGGTCGAAAGCGCAAAGAACGGAAGCCAAAGATCTTCGATCAGAACGTCGCCGTATTCCTCCCGAAGGGCTCGATCGAAGGTTTTGTGATCTAGAAGCGCGAAACGCGGCAAGGTGGGGCGCCGAAACGCCCGACTCTTGACAAATACGTTGTGCGTGCCGCGGTCGATCTGCTCCGCGTCCAACCCTCTTGCGAAGCCGGCCATCATCGCCGCTCCGGAACTCGTCCCGCCGAGATAGTCGAAGCGCCCGCCCGCCTCGACGAAGGCCTTGTAGACGCCCAGATGGGCGCTGCCCAGGGACCCACCCCCCGCCGCCACGAAGCCACGTGCCTTGCAGGAAATAAATCGAACCAGGCGCTGGATATCAGCCTCGTCCTCCAGCGCAACATGATGATGCTGGCCGACATAGGGACGCTCATCGAGCCACGCAGAGGTGCCGGAGACCGCAGCCGAGCGATTGTCGTGAATTAGGACAAGCCGACCGGTCGATGGTGGATGGACCGATAGCGCCAATTCCTCGGACGCGTTCAAGCGAGGCGAGGAGGACGCGTTCGCCAGCAACAGGACGGTATCGGCCTGGCGAATGCAGACTCGTGTCCATTCATTAGGTTCTTCATCGGCGACGTAGACAACGAATTCAGCTTGCGCCTCCAGTTCGTTCAACCAGTTAAGGACCGGCTGGCCGTCGATCGGACGACCTGCGAACTTCGCGTGGACGTCTAGCCGGGAAACGAACTGAGCGCGCGTGACCGCGCCGAACTCTTGCTGTAGGCGCCCGATGAAAACCGGTGAGATGCGACTTCCGCCGGCTGCAATGACGGCAAGCGTTCGGATCTTGGCAGGGTTCTGGAGACGTGACAAAATCGGAGATTGCGTGGCGAACCGGCGCGCCAGAGATATTGTGACCGCCTCTCTCAGGTTCGGCAAAGCCTCGGCCGCCTTCTCGAAATGATTACGACTGATTTCAAGGACGATCGAATCGCGCGCTGCAAGGACAGTAGCCGTACGGGGCAGCCCTGCAAAGAAACCAATTTCGCCGACTAGTTCGCCCTGTGCGATCTCGGCGACCGTGCCAATCGGATCTCCTTTGTGTACCGTAAAGCGACCGGACAGCACGACGAAGAACCTGTCCGATGGATCGCCTTCGCGAACCAGGACCTCACCGCGCCTCAGGACCCGACGGTCGGATTCGGCAGCCAAAGCCTCGAGCGCCAGTAACGACGCCCGATCGAACATCAATGTCGCCGACAATAATCTCGCGGCGAGAGAATCGACAGAGGACATTTGAGCCATCCCGGGGACGCATTCGCTCCGGTAATTGTATCCCGTACCGCTCGTGTTTGCAGCGTCGCAACGCGCGATCCGAGCCGAACCGCAACGTTGAGGCAGTCCTCGACGGGCTACAGCCTCCGAAGATGCAATTGCAGCCGCTGGTGCGCGGCTTTCCCGTTGAGTGGGAGCGCCAACGGCGCAATGCCTGCTGGTTGTGAGGTCTGACCTGCGGTGACCTTCATCGTCCGCGTTGCGGATGGCAGCAATGCGCCGCATCTCGGTCATATCGATAGATCGCTGGCGCCGAAAGCGACATAGCGGGTGACAATGTCTTGGTCGTGCCCATGAACGGACATCTCGCCATGAGTTTGAAGCTCGATCGATCTCGTACGGTCTTTGCATCTGAACGCTGCAGCACATCGAGGCCCGTGGCTAGGAATGCAGCTCGACAAAAGGGCTGCTCGACCCGTACGCTGCGGGATGGTTGACGTGGCCGACCCTTTCGAGCGGAAGCTTGCGGCGATCCTTGCCGCGGATGTTTCCGGCTATAGCCGGATGATGGAGGTGGACGAAGCCGGCACGCTTGCGCGCATGAAGGCACATATTGGTGAGGTCGTCAGGCCCAGCATCGCGGCGCATCGGGGCAATATCGTCAAGACCACGGGGGACGGCCTGCTCGTCGAGTTTGCGAGCGTCGTCGAGGCGGTTGAGAGCGCTGTCGAAATCCAACGATCGATGGCGGAGCGGAACAGCGGTGAGCCCGAGAACACCCAAATCCTTTACCGCGTCGGGATCAATCTCGGTGACGTCCTCTTCGAGGACGGAGATGTCTTCGGCGACGGCGTAAACGTGGCCTCGCGGCTAGAGGGGCTCGCCAAGCCGGGCGGCGTGTGCGTCTCGGACATTGTGCATCAGGCAGTCGAGGACCGGATCCAAGTCCCCTTCCGTGACATGGGCAACCAGCGGGTAAAGAACATCTCCCGACCCATCCGTGTCTGGCAGTGGACGCCCGACGCGGCGCTGCAGACGACTCGACCTGTCGAGGCGGCGCTGCATCAGAGGGTGCAGTTCGCGACGGCGTCGGACGGTGTGCAACTGGCTTGGGCCAGCATTGGCCAGGGAGCGCCGGTGCTGAAGGGTCCGAACTGGCTGAACCATCTTGAGTATGAATGGCACAGTCCAATTTGGCGTCCGATGCTCGCGAAGCTCGCCAAGTTTTGCCATCTCGTGCGGTTCGATCAACGCGGAAACGGCCTCTCCGACTGGGAGGTTGAGACTATATCGGAAAATGCAATGGCCGATGACATGTCCACAGTCGCGACCGCTGCACAGGTGGATCGGTTCGCGCTTCTCGGCATCTCGCAAGCCTGCGCCTTTTCCGTGCGCTATGCTGTAGAGCATCCGAAGCAAGTGACATGTCTCGTCCTGCTGGGTGGTTTTGTCCGAGGTCGGCTAAAGCGACCGGGTCTCGACCAAAGGAAGCTATATGAAGCCGGGGCGATGATGATCCGCGACGGCTGGGGCTCGCCGAATCCTGTTTTCAGGCATTTCTTCACTTCGACGTTCATCCCCGACGCCCCACATGAGATTATGGCGAGCTTTGACGAACTACAGCGCATTGCCACGAGCCCCAAGGCGGCGATGCGACTTTGGCAAATGAACAGCAAAGTTGAGGTGACAGAGCTGGCAAAGAGGGTCCGTGTGCCAACGCTCGTGCTGCATTGCGTGGGCGATCGCGTCGTGCCGATCGAGGAGGGCCGCCTGATGGCAAAACTCATTCCGGGGGCGATGTTCGTCGAACTGCCGGGAAATAACCACGTGCTCATTGAAGGCACGTCAGCCTACGACCAGTTTTTCGAGGAAACGGCTGTCTTCCTGGCGATGCACAATCCGGTCGCGTAGCTTACGACCGGTGATCCACTTTGGAACTGCCAGTGCTACGGCAAAGTTTTGAGCCGTTGGAGACCTTCATTTGCGACCATGGAATGGCAGCAATGCGCCTCAAATTGGCCATTGAAGCTGGCTCTGCCACTTACCTTAAAGCCGACACGCCGGCGACAGTGCCGGGAGGTCATGGATGCGCCAAAAGCTGCCAATCGCCGCGTCGGTATCGGCAGGGTCTAAGGCACCAGCAGGATACGCCCCTTGCCTCCCCCCTGTTCGAGCGCGGCATGTGCAAGGGAAGCCTCAGAGATCCGCATCGTTGTCCATTCTGGTGTCCGCATAGCTCGTTGGGCGAGAAGGTGCGCCAGCGTTGCGATGGCGGCTTCAAGTGCCGTCCCGTCAAGGTTCTCTGTTGAATAGCCAGTCAGCGATACCGGCCGGATCAGGTTCCAGAGATCGAACCGGACATCACTACCCCCTACCGCGCCAACAAGGGACATCGTCCCGCCAGGTTTCAGGGCGGAGACCGATGTTTCAAACACGGCTGCGCCCACCGTATCGAAAACGCCGTCGAGGCTTTGCGGCTCGACCAGAGACAGTTCACCGGCCTTCGAAGCCAAGACCCGTTCGGCTCCCAGCGCGCGAACGTAATCGGCCTGCTCCGGCCGCGAGACGAGGCCCAGCACATGTGCGCCGAGCGCACTGGCAAGCGAAACCGCCGCCGAGCCCACGCCGCCTGCCGCGCCGGTGACCATGACGTGCCGTCCATCGAGCGGTCCGAGGCGTTGCAAGCCCTCGTGGGCGGTGACGCCGGCTAGCCCAATCGCCGCAATAGCCAGCGGATCCGTGCCGGCGGGTAGTTGAGCTGCCGCACTGGCATCGACCGTCACGAACTCGGCATAACCCCCTGGCCGATCGGCCCGGACCCCGCCGAGGCCCTGCATCATCGTGATGACCTGCTGGCCAACAAGTGCACGACCCGCGGAAGACCCCGCCTCAACCACCTCGCCTACGACTTCCACGCCGGGCACGTATGGAAAAGGCGCTGGCTTGCGGATAGGCCAGTTGCCCGCCCTTATCTCGAGGTCGGTGTGATTGACTGCGGCGGCGATGGTCCTGATCCTGATCTCCGAGGCGCGTAGCGAAACGACCGGAACGGTCTTCCACTCAAGGACCTCCGGACCGCCGTAGCGGCTGATGACGATCGATCGCATTCCGCTTTGCATGACAGCTGGTTCCGGGTTCAGCCTTCATCCAGCCAGGCATCGAAGTATTCGTGTTCCTGCGTCGGATGGACCCGGACACCCTTGACGGCTGGGACCCAGTGCTTGTACAGCTTTCGCCAGTAGGGCTGGATGAGAATCCCGGCATCCTGCAGCATAGCCTCGATGTCCTTCATCAGAGCCTTGCGCTTCTCGGCATCGGGAATGGCAAGTGCGGCATTGAGCTTGGCGTCGAATTCGGGATTTGACCACGCCGATTCGTTCCAGGCCTCGCCCGTCCGATATGCGACGGCAAGGACCTGGACGCCGAGTGGCCGCATGTTCCAGGTCGTCATCGAAAACGGGTACTTCGTCCAATCATTCCAAAAGGTTGATCCCGGCAGGACGGTGCGCTTGATCTTGATCTTCGCTTCACGCAACTGAGCGGCGATAGCGTCGCCCGAATTCCGGTGAAAGTCCTCGTCGGCCGTGATGAGCTCGAACTCGAAGTCCGCGCGGCCGGCCTCCTGAAGCAACCGGCCGGCCTTGTCGATGTCACGCCCGACCACGGGCAGCTCGACGTACTCGGGATGAATTGGAGAGACATGGTGGTTGTGCGCCACATCGCCGGCGCCGCTATAGCCAAGATCAAGCACAACCTTGTTATCCACGGCCAACTGCAGCGCGTTGCGCACCCGCTGATCGTCAAAGGGTTTGTTGGTGACATTCATCCGGGCCAACAACGTGCCCGCGGTCGCCGCCTCACCTTTTACCAGCCCAAGTCCATTTAAGGCTGCCACCTGGTCTACCGGCGATTCGTAATTCGTGTGGATCTCGTTGGCTTCGAACGCTCCCAAGGTTGCGTTCGGGTCGGACCCGTAATCAATGAACTCGATGCCATCGAGGTGCGGTTCGCCGCCCCACCATTTTCCATTTGTGCGACGTTTCAAAACGACGCGGACGCCAACATCGTAGGAAACCAACTCGAACGGTCCGGTTCCGATTGGGCATGCGCTAAAGGTCGCGCCTTTTTCGTCGAAGCTTTTGTGAACCAGCAGGGCCGGATAGTCGGCCAGAGTAGGAATGAACGTAATGTCCGGCTGTGGAAGTGTGATCCGCAGGGTCATGTCATCGAGGCGTTCGATGGCCGTCTCGCGCAACTTGCCGGTTGATTGATCGATGAGCGTGCCCATCCGCCCGGCCATGGAGTTGCCGGCAGCATCCCGCTCACACCAACGTCGCAGATTGAAGACAACATCATCGACCGTAAACGGGTCGCCATTGTTCCAGGTGGCGCCGTGCCTGCAATGGAGGACAAACTGCGTCGCATTGTCGTTGACCTCCCAGGATTCGAGCAGGCGGCCTTCGAAAGTGTAGTCGGTGGTATACTTGACGAGCGGCTCGAGCGTCTGGCGTTCAGCATTGGCAATCTCCGACCAGTCCGCTGTCCGCGGGTCCTTCGGGTCTTTGACGAACATCGCTACCTTTAGGGTCCCACCGCGCTTGGGCTCCGCCGCCAGTGCCGGCGTCAACGATGCACCGATCAGCCCGTAGGCCAGAGGCGCCGATGCGCCGAACGCACTTGCCAATGCCAGGAATTCGCGACGATCCAGCCGACCGTTCAAACAAGATGCTGCCGAGGCGTAGATGTGCTCGGGAACCTTGTCGAAATTGCTCTTAAACATTGGCATTTCGCTTCCTTAAAGCAGCATTTGTCCCGCGCGAACGGCCATAGGGGATTTCCTATCGGGCCGGCGATGGCACTTCCATATGAAACGCAATCGAGATAAATCGGCATCAGCGAACAACACTTGAAACGAATTGGCTAAAATGGACCGTTTCGCCAGCATGACCCTATTCGTGAAGGCTGTGGAACTCGGGTCCTTTTCAGCGGCGGCGGAAGCCCTGTCGACCTCGCCGCAGCTGGTCGGGAAGCACGTTCGCGCGCTGGAGGACCATCTTGGGGTGCGCCTTCTAAACCGCACCACACGTCGGCAGAGTATGACTGACTTCGGACGTGGCTATTATGAGCGGGCCAAGCACATCCTCGCCCAAGTTGAAACGGCAGAGGGGCTAGCTGAAGAGACAAAGTCGGTTCCGACCGGCAGGCTGAGAATCAACGCTCCGGTCAGCTTCGGCATGCACAGCCTAAGTCCTTGTCTGCCGGAATATCTGAAGGCCCATCCGCAGATTTCAATCGAATTGACGCTTTCCAATCGAGCGGTCGACGTTGTTGACGAGGGATATGATGCGGTCTTTCGAACCGGCGAACTTGCCGACAGCGGCCTCATCGCCAGAGCCTTGGCTCCCTATAGGCTGGTCCTATGCGCCGCCCCTGCATACCTGCAGGCACATTCAGCCATCACGCACCCGCTTGATCTTCAACAGCACGAATGTCTTGGCTTTTCCCACACTGAGTTGCGAACGCACTGGACGTTCGACGGCCCGGATGGACGGATTGTGGTTCCGATATCGGGCCGCGTGATGGCCGATCATGGCGAGCCCCTGCTTAGTGCGGCGGTAGCTGGGGTGGGCGTCTTGCTGCAGCCGAGCGAAGTGGTGACTAAGGCACTGGCAAGCGGCGAATTGGTTGGGATCTTGCCGGCCTATCATCCGCCGACGCGGCCACTCAATGTGATCTACGCTCACGACCGCCGCGTAACGGCTAAACTCAGGAGCTTCTTGGATTTCGCCGTTGCCAAATTCGGACGGTAGCGGCGCGATTGCCGGATCATCTCCAGTCCCGCGCGGAGTGCATTCGAGCAAATTTGTTGTAGGTCAACAGCGGTTGCAGCGATTGATCCCGCTCTATGCAGAGCGTAGACGCCCCTCGATCGCTGCTAACGCGGCTTCAGCCAAATGGGACATTTGTTATGAGCAGCACCGCCACCTCCTTCATGGCCAAATTCGTCGAGTTCATCAACGCGGCGGATGAAAAGCTGGCGAACGAACTCGTCTCGCCGAATGCCATTTTCCATGTCCCCGGAAGGCCAGAGCCGATGATCGGGCCTGCGGGCTATATGGCGATCGTCGCAATGATGCGAGGAGGCTTTTCCGACATCCAATGGACGTTGGAAGAAACGATTGCCGAGGAAGATAAGGTCGCCGCCCGCCTCACAATGAACGGCACCCACACCGGAACGTTCATGGGCGTGCCGCCAACTCAAAAGACAATCAGCGTCCAGGCTCTGAACATCTATCACTTGGAGAATGGCCAGATCGTCAAGGAATACGGCCAGCCAGACCTGCTCGGCCTGTTGATACAGCTTGGTGCCTTTCCCTCCTAGCCTCAGGAGAAGGCGACACACGGCCGGCCACGTTTCACGCCCTTTTTGCCCCTGACGTTCGCAACGGGTCAGTTCACCTCGATATACGCAGGGCACCGAAGGTCCGCTTCGGACATTCCGAGCCTCGTAACCGCACGTCCGATGTCGGCCCAAAACGCGACGTCCGAGTAGTGGCTTGGCGAAGTCCGTAGTGGTGCAAGCCGGACCTAGCGAACGATGGCCTAGTTGTGGTTTTTTGACAGGCGAGCGAACCGCAAAACTGCCCTCAGCAAGGCCGGCGCTAAGGCATTGATATTGCTGCTTTCAAAACCTGGGGATTTTTGGGGCCACTCCCCAGCTTCGGAGAATGACGGGCATTCGGAGAACAGTTTGGGCGGGAACGTTGTTTCCGCTCTCGCTAGTTTTCGGCCGCACATCCCGCACCGGAGAATTGTTTGGACTTTGAGAGTGGTAGCGGGAGAGGGACTTGAACCCCCGACCCCAGGATTATGATTCCCGTGCTCTAACCAACTGAGCTACCCCGCCAGGGCGGCGAAAGGCCCGAAATCCGCCTCAAATCGAAAGGCATGTCGGGGGCGTTCGCCAAGGTCGCGCGGATATAAGGTTGGGAGGGTGAGCCTGTCAAGCTTCGAAGCAACCGGCTTGCCGGCTTATTGTCATTGTCGAAAAGCTTTGCCGCGCAGACATTTGGTTGCCGCCGCCGGGTTGAGTTCGTGGGGGCACGTCGCTATGTCTCGGCCACGAGTTCTTAGAGTTTGAAACAGATGAAACCGCGCATTGCAGTCCTCGGTTGCGGATACTGGGGCAGCAACCACATCCGCACCCTCAAGGCGCTCGGCGCGCTGCACGCGGTCTCCGACGTCAACCCGGCTCGCGCCGAAGGCTTCGCCAGCGAGCAGGACTGCCTGGCGATCGAGCCCGACCAGTTGTTCGTCCGGGACGATATCGACGCCATCGTCATGGCGTTGCCGCCGCAATTCCATGCCGACCTTGCCGTGCGCGCCGTCGAAGGCGGCAAGGACGTGCTGGTGGAAAAGCCGATCGCGCTGACCGTCGAGGACGCCGAGCGCGCGGTGCAGGCGGCCAAGGACAATGGCCGCGTCTTCATGGTCGGCCATGTCTTGCGGTTCCATCCCGCCTTCGAGACGCTGAAAGGGCTGATCGACAAGGGCGAGCTCGGCGAAGTCCGCTACATCCATTCGCACCGGCTCGGGCTCGGCAAGTTCCACACCGAGAACGACGCGCTGTGGGACCTGGCGCCGCACGATTTGTCTATGATCCTGGCAATCACCGGCACCGAGCCGATCGAGGTGCGCGGCGAGGGCGCCGCCCTGCTCGACAATCTCAGCGACTTCGCGCATCTGCACATGCGTTTTCCAAACGGCCTGCGCAGCCATCTCTTCACCTCGCGGCTAAACCCCTATCGCGAGCGACGGCTGACCGTGGTCGGCACCAAGGCGATGGCGGTGTTCGACGACGTCGAACCATGGGAACGCAAGCTTGCCGTCTACCGCCACGCTGTGTGGCAGGACAGCGGCCAATGGGCCTTCACCACCAATGAGCCATCCTATGTCGCGGTTGCACAAGGCATGCCGCTGACGCGTGAGCTGGAGCATTTCATCCATTGCATCGAGACGCGAGCCGAGCCGCGCACCAGCGGCGAGGAAGCGATCAGGGTGCTGCGCATCCTGACCGCGGGGACGGTCACGCATACCACGCCCAATTCCTGAGAGACCGTTTGGACTCTATCGAGCGAATTTCGAAACAGTTGCTGAGCGGGTAGTGGATTACTCGGCGGGGATCTGCGCCGGCCTGGCGGCAAGCCGGGTCAGCATTGCCTCTGCCTCCGCGCCACGCTCCGAACGCTCGATGAAGCCGCCGCCGAACACGCGCGCCTGGTTGCCGTCATCGGAATAGAGCACGCAGGCCTGTCCGGGTGCGATGCCGGACTCGCCGTCGACCAGTTCCACCCAAGTGGCGCCAGCGCGGTGATGCAGCACGGCCGGGCGCGGCGGGCGCGTCGAGCGGACTTTGGCGAACAGCTCCAGGCCACCGGTGGGAACATCGGCAAGCGGCCCGTCGCCCAGCCAGTTCATGTTGCGCAGATAGATCTTGTGCGTCTCCAGCGCCTCGCGCGGGCCGACCACGACGCGGGCGCGGTCGGCGTCGAGATGGACGACGTAAAGTGGCTCGCCGGAAGCGATGCCGATGCCGCGGCGCTGGCCGATCGTGTAGCGCAGGATGCCCTCGTGGCGGCCGAGCAAGCGGCCGTCGATGTGGACGATGTCACCCGGATTGGCAGCAGCCGGCTTCAGCTTGGCGATGATGTCGGAATATTTGCCCTGCGGCACAAAGCAGATGTCCTGGCTGTCCTGCTTGGCGGCAACCGTCAGCCCCATCTCCTCGGCGATGGCGCGAACCTGCGGCTTCGACAGGCCGCCGAGGGGGAAGCGCAGATAATCGATCTGCGCCTGCGTGGTGGCGAACAGGAAATAGCTCTGGTCGCGGTCGGCGTCGACCGGCCGGTAGAGCGCGCGGTGGGCGCCATTGGCACCGGAGCGGATGTAGTGACCGGTGGCCAAAGCGTCCGCACCAAGCTCCTTGGCTGTGGCCAGAAGATCGGCGAACTTGACCGTCTGGTTGCAGGAAACACAGGGGATCGGCGTCTCGCCGGCGACGTAGCTTTCGGCGAAGGGATCGATGACCGCCTTGCGGAAGCGTTCCTCGTAGTCGAGCACATAATGGGGAATGCCGAGCGTCTCGGAGACGCGGCGGGCATCGTCGATGTCCTGCCCGGCGCAACATGAGCCGGCGCGGTGCGTCGCCGCGCCATGGTCGTAGAGCTGCAATGTGACGCCGACGACATCATAGCCCTCGCGCTTCAACAGGCCGGCGACGACGGACGAGTCGACGCCGCCCGACATGGCGACGACGATGCGGGTGTTTTCGGGACGTCCGGGAAGATCGAGGCTGTTCATGGTTCTTTCGTTCTGCGCGGCGCCTGAATGCCAATGACGGGAATATAGGTCAAGCTCTCCGGCTACGCCAGCTTGGCCGATCGACTAGCGACCGGTCCGGCGAATGGAAAGATTTTTCCGCGCGGCGCCGGCGCTTCCGGGCGGATGTTTCAAATGCCGACGAAAAGACTAACGCGGCGTTCATGATCCTTACCTAGTCATTAGGGTCTGCTTAGGCAATTTTTAAAGCTGTGGCGGTAACGTGGCGGGGATTGGGTCTTTGAGTTTTTTGTAGAGAGTACGATGACCGATCTGGTTAGACCGAGAGTCAAGTATGTTATCGGGCCTGACGGCAGCCCTCTTACGATTGCCGATCTGCCGCCGACGAATACACGTCGCTGGGTTATCCGGCGTAAGGCGGAAGTGGTTGCTGCGGTGCGCGGCGGGCTCTTGAGCCTTGACGAAGCATGCCAGCGCTATAAGCTCACCACCGAGGAATTCCTGTCCTGGCAGGCGTCGATCGACGAGTATGGCCTTGCCGGGCTGCGCACGACGCGCATCCAGCAATACCGGCATTAGAGTCGGTCTAAACACGATCAAAGGGCGCGGCACTCCGCGCCCTTTTGTTTTCGAAGCGATTCTTTTGGCGCTCAGGCCGTCAGCGCCACTTTGCCGATCGGCCTGGTGGCGAGAAAGGCGTGAGCAGCACCTGCCTGCTCAAGCGGGAAGCTTTTCGCCACGTGGACGACGAGCTTTTTCGCATCGATCAACCGGGCGAGTTCCAGCAGGCCTTCACGGTCTGGCACGACTGACATGCGCTCGACCCGGATGCCCTGCGCGCTGGCCTGCACCTTCGTCGCGTCGCTGACATTGAGCAATGACACCAGCACGCCGCCGCGCTTAAGCACCTTCAGCGAATGTTCGGCATGGTCGCCGCCGATAGGCTCCAGTACGAGATCGATGTCGCGAACCTTGTCGGCGAAATCGCTCTTGGTGTAGTCGAGAACCTCATCGGCGCCGAGCGACCGGGCGAAATCGAGCTTCTGCGGGCTGGCGGTGGCGATGACGTAAGCGCCGCGCGCCTTGGCGATCTGCACCGCCAGGTGGCCAACGCCGCCGGCTGCGGCGTGGATCAGCACGCGCTGGCCTGATTTCAGCCCGCCATGGCGGACGAGGCCTTGCCAGGCGGTGAGGCCCGCCAGCGGCAATGCGCCTGCCTGGATGTGGTCGGCGCCGTTCGGCTTCAGTGCGATTTCATCGGTAGGCACAGCCGCAAGTTCGGCATAAGCGGCGGCTTGCTTGGGGAAGCGCGGCATGCCGAACACCTCGTCGCCGACCTTGAAGCCAGAGACGCCGGCGCCCAGCGCCTCGACGGTTCCTGAGATATCCCAGCCCAGGATGAAGGGCGGCTCGCCGAGCAGGGAATAATTGCCGGCGCGGACGGAGCCATCGACCGGATTGATGCCGGCTGCCTTGACGCGGACCAGCACCTCGCCGGCCTGTGGTGTGGGGTCGGGCCGATTGGCGATGACAAGGACGTCGGGTCCGCCGACGGAATTCTGGATAACGGCACGCATGGGATGTCTCCTGCTGGTTGGTGCCACTATCATTTGGATAGTAATATCCTCTTGTCTAGTATGTACCTTTCTGATACATAGGTACTTCATGGATAGTGAAGACGATTCCCCTTTCGGCTATGATGCGTACCGGCGGACATGTGCTTCGCACACGGTGCTCGAGATGCTGGCCAGCAAATGGGTGTATCTGGTGGTTTGCGCGCTGCGCAAAGGCCGGCTGCGCAATGGCGAGCTCGCCCGCAAGCTTGAAGGCATCACGCCGAAGATGCTGACGCAGACGCTGCGGGTGCTTGAGCGCGACGGCCTTGTTCGGCGCGAGATCTTCCCGGTCATTCCGCCGCGTGTCGAATATGAATTGACCGAGCTTGGCCAGAACCTGGCGGGACTGCTCAACCAGATCAGGTCGTGGTCGGAACAGCATGCGCCGGACATCAAGGAGGCGAGGGCGCGGGCGACTGGCGAAAACGAAGGCGGTTTGGCCGCCTAGGGCAGCTTTCAGTCGGCTTAACTGAAAACCTGGATGCTGCGCCCGCCCGAGGGACAAGCGCCAACTTTACAGACAGGCCGGGCTTCAGCCGATCATGGCGCTGCGGCCGCCGACCTCGGATTCGCGAATCTTGGTGTCGCGTGATTCGAGCATCTCAGCCTTGGAAAGCTCCGCTTCAGCTTCGCCGAGTAATGATTCGGCAGTGCTTCGCTGCTGGGCGAGGTCACTTTGCGAATTTCTGAGGTTGTCGCGACGCAAGCGCGCTGCCTTGGCAAAGGTCGGGTAGGCAAAATGGTTGATGTCGGTGATGCCGGCTTTCTTTTCTTCGGCGGTGATCTGAAGCTCCAGTTCGACGGCCATGCGCTCGAACTCGGCGATCATCATGTCGAGCTGCAGCAGCTGCCGCCGCTTCTCATTCACCTGAAACTGTTTCAGCCGAACGAGGTTTTCACGTGACTTCATGATTCGGTACTCCCAGAAACGCACACCCGCACATATCGTCCAAACCTCTTGGAAAGGCCCAAGCGTCACCCGTGTCCACCGGCTTTCCCCGAACTATGGGAAACAAAACCCTAAAGTTTTTTGCCGGCGGTAACCATTCGTTTACGGGCATTGTTAATCATACGGGTCAGGACTTAAGGCCGGGTAAAAATTCCGGCCGCCGATGTGGGAGCCGCGTCAATGAGTCCCTGGAGTCACTTAGTCCAGGTTGTTAATGTGTTGCATTAGGAATTTGGGTCTGGATTCGTTATTAGATTCAAGAGGGTGTAGAAAGAGGTTAAAAAATCTGGTACCGTGATGGACGGGAAATTAGGTTTTGTTAACCATTTGATGGCAGCCTCTGCACAAGGCAACCACTGCTCCGGGCCTGGACGGGTCGTGAAATGGTCCGGCAGCAGAAAAGGGGAATGAAATGCGTGTTCTGCTGATAGAAGATGACAGTGCAACCGCACAAAGCATCGAACTGATGCTGAAATCGGAAAGTTTCAATGTCTACACGACCGATCTCGGCGAAGAGGGTGTCGATCTAGGCAAGCTCTACGATTACGACATCATCCTTCTCGACCTCAACCTGCCGGACATGTCGGGCTATGAAGTCCTGAGAACGCTTCGCCTGTCCAAGGTGAAGACGCCGATCCTCATCCTCTCCGGCATGGCCGGTATCGAGGACAAGGTACGCGGCCTCGGCTTCGGCGCCGACGACTACATGACCAAGCCGTTCCACAAGGATGAGCTGGTCGCCCGCATCCATGCCATCGTACGGCGCTCCAAGGGCCATGCCCAGTCGGTCATCACCACCGGCGACCTGGTGGTCAACCTCGATGCCAAGACCGTTGAAGTCGGCGGCCAGCGCGTGCACCTCACCGGCAAGGAATATCAGATGCTGGAGCTGCTCTCGCTACGCAAGGGCACCACGCTGACCAAGGAAATGTTCCTCAACCACCTCTATGGCGGCATGGACGAGCCCGAGTTGAAGATCATCGACGTCTTCATCTGCAAGCTACGCAAGAAGCTCGACGCGGCATCAGGCGGCCAGAATTACATCGAGACGGTCTGGGGTCGCGGCTATGTGCTGCGCGAACCGGAAGACATCCGCGTCAGCGCCTGAGCGGCGAACACCGTCCGAACTTTTCTTCGACAAAAAACCCGGCTCCGGCCGGGTTTTTTGCGCGATGGGCTGATAACTATTTGTTTTTACGCAATTCCCTGAGGAAAGCGCTACGCGCTTTTCCCGAGAAAACCGTTACATGCTTTCCTGGAATTGCTCCAGGCCAGCCGCATCAGGCGGCGATCTTCAAGGCGCGAAAACGCTCGAGCAGTTGCGGCCGGTTGAATGGCTTCAGGAGATAGCCCTGAGCGCCGGCGCGCTTGGCCCGCATGATCGAAGCGATATCGAGCTCGACCAGCGAAATCAGGATCTGCGGCCTTACCGGGCTCTCCATGGCGCGCACGCGGCGGATGAGATCGACCGCCGCCACATCCGGCAAGGCGCCGTCGATGACGATGATGTCGGGCATATCGGCAGCGCACATCTCGAGCGCGTCAAGTCCGCTGGCTGCCTCGATGACAACCATGTCGGAACCACCCAGGATGCGTTTTGCAACCTTCCTGATGACGCTTGAATCGTCGACGAACATACAGCGTTTCATTTCCGGGTCCTTTTGCCTTGTGGCAATCCGGTAGCGTCGGGGCATCCGAAGTGCACCATAGACCGATCTGGTAAAGAAGCCGAAAAGCGTTTAGGTAAAATTTTTGCAAAGATGCCGTGCGCGGACTGTTCTTCGCAATGCTTCGACCCAACCAGCCCGGTGAAGCTCATCTCGCCTCGATCGAGACGCTGCCGCAGGTATTGCGGATTGAAATACTTCGCTTCCCTGAGGAATTGGCGCGAATTTCAGGCCGCTGAAAGCACGATTTCTTCCGGCGTCGCGTGGATCGAGATCGTCATGTTGGCTTCGCGCGCCAGAAGCAGCGTGTAATAGGGCTGCACGGAATGAGCGTCGATCGGTTCCTCCGGCTTGTGGCCGGAATGCAGTTCGAGGAATTTCGGCGGCACGCGCAGCATCGGGCCGCTCGCCGCAAGCGAGAAACGCGGCTCGGTTTCGAGGTTTTCCAGCGTCACGGAAAGCTTGCCGCCGCGCGGAATGGCGGCGTTGGCGACGAGAATCAGGTTGAGCAGCAGCTTGACCTTGTTCTTGGGCAGCAGCGCACGGGTCCCGTTCCAGCTCAGTTCCGGCTTTTCGTTCTTGAGGAAGGCGATGGCGACCGCTTCGGCGTCGCCGGTATCGATCAACATGCCGGCCGATCCGGCAGCGCCGAATGCGATGCGGGCGAACTGCAGGCGGGCCGAAGCGTTGCGGGCGCTCTGGCGGATCAGCTTCATGGCGTCCTCGTCGGCGCCGCCTTCGTCGAGCAGTTCGAGTCCATTGTTGATCGCGCCGACCGGCGAGATGATGTCGTGGCAGACCCGGCTGCACAACAGCGCTGCCAAATCGGGTGCGGAAAGGGTGAACAGATCGGCCATCGGCGAAAATCCCTGCAAAATTTCTTAGCTCATGGCCGCGCGATCGATCGTCGCCTGCCCACACGAATCACGCACTCTCTCCCTTGGGCTTTCTGAATACACAGCGCCCGTGCGTGCAGCAACAAATCCAAAATTGTGGTTGTGACAAATGGCGTGTTCACGAGGCCGGCGGCCACCCATTTGCCCGTTTGAGCGATCCCGACAGCCTTTGAACCGCCATGTTCATGTGGGAGCTTAATGGTTGAAAAAGGATTACGGCATAGTTTGCCCGTAACAGTTACCCTTAACGGCCGGCTAAAAGAGCCGTACAGGGTGTGAGGCGTCGGCGAAAGTGCTCCCTGACGGAGATTGGAAGCATGTTTTCCCGATTCTACGACCGGACTTTTTTCCGCGTCATCCCAGACCGGACTCTTGTCCGTGTCGTGTCAATGGCGATCGCGCTCATGGGCGTTCTCGTGTTCTCGACTTCGGCCTTGCGGGCCCAGGAATACACCGCTCAAGAGATTGTCGATTCCGGTCACAAGTTCTTCGGCGCGACATCGGGCGGGCTCGCCACGGTCGTCGAGAAGATTTTTGCTTCCTACGGCCTGCCCAATGGCTATCTGCTGGGCGAAGAGGGCTCGGGCGCGCTGATCGGCGGCCTGACCTATGGCGAAGGCACGCTCTACACCAAGAATGCCGGCGATCACAAAGTGTTCTGGCAAGGCCCCTCACTCGGCTGGGATTTCGGCGGCGAGGGGTCGCGGGTGATGATGCTGGTCTACAATCTCGACGATGTGGGCAACCTCTACAACCGCTACGGCGGCGTCGCCGGTTCGGCCTATGTGGTGGCAGGCGTCGGCTTCAACGTGCTGAAGAACAACAATGTGATTTTGGTGCCGATACGCACCGGCGTTGGTGCCCGGCTCGGCGTCAATCTCGGCTATCTGAAGCTTACCGAACGCGCGACGTGGAATCCGTTCTGAGCTAAACCCGTTCCGTTGCGGCAAACGCTTGCCGCAACGCTGGATTTCCGTCATGCCAACGTGGCACAATCCAGCATTGGCGGTTGCCGTCCACAAACGGGTAGTCACTTGGTTCAGTCGGTCCTGTTCTTCGTCCTCGGCTTTCTCTGCGCCGGCTTTCTGGCGCTTATGGTTGCTCCGGCGATATGGCGCCGTGCCGTCGCCCTGACGCGCAAACGCATCGAAGCCTCGATACCTCTGACGCAAACCGAGATCCTGGCGGACAAGGATCGCGTCCGCGCCGAATACGCCATGTCGACGCGCCGCCTCGAAATCAACGTTAAGGCGTTGCGCGAGAAGGCGGCAGAACAGCTCGTCGAGATCAGTCGCGGCCACGAGGCGATGAAGGGCCTGGCGATCGAACGCATGAACAAGAACCAGGCGCTGAGCGAACTGGGTGCCAAGAGCGAAATGCTGCGGCAGCGCGAGGAAGAGCTGCACCGCCTGTCGGACCGGCTCAAGGAAACCGAACGCAAGCTGGAGAAGCGCGCGCTCGAGCTCGAAAAGCTGGGGCGCATGTATGACGACGCCAGCTTCTCCTCCAGCAGCCGGCAGATCGAACTCGTGGCGCGCGAATCCGAGATGCAGAAGCTCGCCAGTGACATTGCGCTGCTGCGTGGCCAGCGCAAGGAAGCGGACCGGCGCGGCCAGGAAATCGCAGCCGAAAGCAAGGCCGCGCGCGACGCCCTGAAAGCTGAGAAAAAGAGGACCGCCGAACTCGACAAGAAGTTCGAACGGCTGATGGCGACGCTGGCCGATCGCGAGGACAAGCTCGACCGTCGCGAAAAGGAACTGGCGCGGCTGCGCGAAAAGTCGAAAGCCGAGGATGGCACGCCGGCCTTGCGGCTGGTCGGCAAGGGCGGTGACGTCGCCACGAGCGATGACGTCGACAAGGCAATCGCCAAGCTCGACAGCGATCGTGAACGGCTCGAGGCGAGGCTGACGGCGCTGGCGCTCGAGAACAAGCGGTTGAAGGCGGATCTCACCGCGCTGGCCGCGTCCAATCCGGCGGATGGCAGCTCCGCCTTGCGCGAGCAGATGAACGAACTGGCAGCGGAGGTCGTTCACCTCACGGCCAAGCTCGAGGGGCCTGATTCGCCGATCGCCAAGGCATTGGCGGCACCGTCGGATGCACGCTCCGGCAACGGTGACCGCAGTCTTGCAGATCGAGTGCGGGCGCTGCAGAAGGCTGCAACAAGCTGAACTTCAGTTCCTGTTTGCCGAGAAATGATGCAGCGCGATGGCTGACGCCGCGGCGACGTTCAGGCTGTCGAAGCCTTCCGACATAGAGATCCGCACGGTGTGCAGGCGTGCAAGCAGGCTGTCCGGCAAGCCGTCGCCCTCGGTGCCGAGATAGAGCGCCAGGCGCTCGCTCGGCTGCGCATCGCGTATGTCGGTCTGCCCGCGTGGCGACAGCGCGAATTGTTCGAAGCCCCGTTGTGCGAGCATTGCCGTGAAGCCGTCGGCGTCGGTGAACGACGAAAAGGGGATCTTGAGCGCGGCGCCGACTGAAACGCGGATCGCCTTGCGATAGAGCGGATCGCAGCAGGTCGCATCCATGAGCACCGCATCGGCGCCAAAGGCGGCGGCGTTGCGAAAGATCGAACCCATGTTGTCATGGTTGGCGATGCCGACGAGCACCACGACCAGCGCCCGGGCCGGCAAGGCATCGATCAGCGTTTCGGCCGGCTGCGGTGTCCCCTTGCGGCCTATGGCCAGGATGCCGCGATGCATATGAAACCCCGCGATTGCATCCATCACCGCGCCGGTGGCGACATAGACCGGGAGGTCCGCCGGCGCCTTGCGCAGGATGCCGTCGAGGCCGGCCAGACGGTTTTCCAGGATCAGCACCGATTCGGCGCCAAAGCGCCCCGTCGAGAGCAGCAGGTCGAGCACCACCTTGCCTTCGGCGATAAAGCGGCCTTGCCGGCCGGCGAGGTCACGCTCGCGGATATCGAGATAGGCGGCAACGCGCGGGTCTTGCGGGTCGTCGATGCGAATGGGATCCATGCGTTCCTCGCGGCCACCGCATCGGCGGAAAATCCGGGCCGATTGCCGAGGCTCACTTTGGTTCGGAAAGCACGATGCGACAATTCATGATGATCAGCCACCTCTGTGCGCCCGGTTGGACGCACATCGCCCTGAAAGCGTCGCGAGGCAGGTGGTTATAGGGCGGGTCAGGTTCCGGCGCGGCGCAAACGATGCGCCATCTGGGAGAGGTCTTCCTTGCCGCTGCCGAAAATGCCGTCCAGCATGCCGAGCAGTTCGTGTACGGCATCGGATTTGCACGAATAGTAGATCATCTGCCGGTCGCGGCGGGTGTCGACGAGGTCGAGCGCCCGCAACTTGGCCAGATGCTGCGACAGGGCGGATTGGCTGAGCATCACCTTCTCGGCGATGGCGCCGACCGACATTTCACCGTCGATCAGATAGCTCATGATCAACAGCCGTTTCTCATTGCCCATCAGCATGAGAAATTCGGCTGCCGATCCGGCATTGGCGATTAGCTTAGTCGAGACCATCGATCCCCCATGCTTCTTGTTCATCCTGACGCCATGGGGGCAATGGCATCTGATTCCATAACCTCAGTCGTGAATGGGCGCTGCGATTCAGCGTCACCGCTAAAAGGTAGAACATTTCCTTCAAATCTCAAGTGTTGCTTTTTATTCAGCATGATTTAGTTCAATTTTGGCGTCGGCCGCGGCCCGGCCGGCCCTAGCCATTTCGACCAGAATGGGACGTAATTTGGGCTCTGCTGCCAAGGATTGCGGGAAGAAGACCCGGCAAACATCGTCACCCGACACCAGATCCATGCCATCGGCGTCGAATCCGGCAATGGTCCAGCCGTTTCCGGACACTTTCGCGAAATGCTGTGCATAAACGGCAATCGCATCGAGGTGGTCGGCATTCATATGGTCGATGGCGGATTGTTCACTCGCCGCCAGGTCCTCGACGATCGGTCCGCTGGTAAGCAGATCGGATCGATCGAGCTGATAGGCCCTGCCGAAGCCGCCGTTGAGGCTGGCGCGATTGGGCTCGAGGCGGAAGATCGAAAAGTCGCCGAGACCGGCGTAGAGTTTCGCCTTGGGATTGTGGTTGAGATAACGGCGCTCGGCGCGGGTGTGTTCGCTCGATCCGCGCTCAAGCCGTGCTGCCTGGCAGACCAGTGTCACGCGCGGGTACGCCAGCGGGTCGCCCTTGCCGGGTTCGCCAAGCAAAAGGGAACAGTGTGCATCGGCGAGCAAGGCGCCGGTGTGCGCCGAGAGCATCGACACCAGGATCAGCGGCGCGCCATCGATGTCGGTGGCCACACCGACCCTGCTGGCCAGCGGCGAACCTGTTTGCGGCTCGATCACCGCCAGCGCGCCAAAGCGGGCGTTGCGCAGAAGCGTCTTGGCCAGTCGGATCGCCTCGACGTCGGTCTCGCGGATCACGTCCTTCTTCGGTTCGTCCAAGATACCACCGCAATAAGTTGATTTACCTTCTCCGCTTATCTGTCAAACAAACCGGATTTGACAAGGCCGTCAATCTCGTTTTTCGAGAACCCGAAACGCGCCAGCACTGTCGACGGGACGAGATCGTTATCGGCGGGCCTGGCCGCCAGTGTCGGCCGCGAGCCGGAGAAACGCGGCGCCGGCGCAGGGCGCTCAAGTCCGCCGGCCATCACAAAGGCGTCGCGCGCCCGATTGTGTGGGTGGTGCTTTGCCTCGTGCAGCGACAGAACGGGGGCAACGCAGGCATCGGTTTCGGCAAACAGCCGGTCCCAGTCGTCGCGAGATTTCTGCCGGACCCGATCGGCAATGGCTGCACGCATCGACGGCCACAGGGCCTTGTCGTACTGGCCGCGTGCAAAGCGCTCGTCGAGCGGCAGCAGACTGGCGAATTCGGCGAAGAATTGCGGCTCGAGGCAACCGATGGCGACATGGCGTCCGTCTGATGTCTCATAGGTGTCGTAGAAGGGGGCGCCGGAATCGAGCAGGTTCGCGCCGCGCCTGTCGCTCCACAATCCGGCGGCCATGAGGGCGTGCACAGGCGCCGCCAGCATCGAGGCGCCTTCGACCATCGCCGCGTCGATTACCTCGCCCTTGCCCGTGCGCGAGCGTTGGAACAGGGCGGCCAGCACGCCGGCAACCAGCATCATGGCGCCGCCACCATAGTCGGCGACGAGGTTGAGCGGCGGGACGGGGCGGCCGTCGGCATGACCAATCGAATGCAGCAGGCCGGAATAGGCGAGATAGGTGATGTCGTGGCCGGCGCGGCCCGCGAGCGGTCCATCCTGGCCGAAACCGGTCATGCGGCCG
This sequence comes from Mesorhizobium bavaricum, assembly GCF_056781655.1. Classification (NCBI taxonomy): domain Bacteria; kingdom Pseudomonadati; phylum Pseudomonadota; class Alphaproteobacteria; order Hyphomicrobiales; family Phyllobacteriaceae; genus Mesorhizobium; species Mesorhizobium bavaricum. Next base: position 2,581,464 of record NZ_CM165566.1, read on the forward strand.
TAGATCAGCGCCGGATTGCGGGCCAGCACCGCTTCCGGGCCGAGCGACAGCCGCTCCATGGCACCGGGGCGAAACCCTTCGAGCAACATGTCCGCCTTTTCGGCAAGGCGCAGCACCAGCTCGACGCCTTCCCGGCGCTTCAGGTCGAGGCGCAGGATGGATCGGCCGTGTCGGTCGATGTTGTAGTCATTCGGCAGCGACGGGAGAGCCCGGTTCGATCCTGCTCGCTCGACGAGCAGGACTTCGGCGCCCATCTCCGACAGCATCAGGCCGGCCAGGGGCACGGGGCCAAGCCCGGCCATCTCGATCACCTTCAGTCCGGCAAGCGGACCGGTCTTCCCGGCAGCGGACAGGCCGGCGCTCATGCCGGCTATTTCGGCGCCATGCGAATGGCGCCGTCGAGGCGGATGGTCTCGCCGTTCAACATCTGGTTTTCGATGATGTGCAGCGCAAGTGCTGCATATTCGGATGGCTCGCCTAGGCGAGACGGGAAGGGCACGGCGGCGCCCAGCGAATCCTGCACCTCCTGCGGCATGCCGGCCATCATCGGCGTCTTGAAGATGCCGGGCGCGATGGTGCAGACGCGGATGCCGGAGCGGGCGAGATCGCGCGCCACCGGCAAAGTCATGCCGACGACGCCGCCCTTGGAGGCTGCATAGGCGGCTTGACCGATCTGGCCGTCATAGGCGGCGACCGACGCGGTGTTGACGATGACGCCACGCTCGCCGCCCTGGAGTGGCTCGAGCTTTGACGCGTGCTCGGCGACGAGGCGGATCATGTTGAACGTGCCGATCAGATTGACCTCGATCACCTTGCGGTACTGATCGAGCGGATGCGGGCCGTCCTTGCCAATAGTCTTCACGCCGATGGCGATGCCGGCGCAATTGACCAGGATACGCGGCTCGCCAAGCTTGGCCGTGACCTCGGTGAGAGCGGCGGTTCCACTGTCGGCGCTGCTGACGTCGCATTGAACGGCAATACCGCCGATCTCGGCCGCGACCTTGACCGCGCGGTCAATACCGACATCGAAGATGGCGACGCGGGCGCCCTTGGCGGCCAGCGCGCGCGCCGTTGCCTCGCCAAGACCGGAGCCGCCGCCTGTAACGATCGCGATCTGGCCATTCGGGTTCATGCTGGCATCCTTTGATCTCTGGGACAGTGGGACCGATCAGGCGCCAGATCGGCGGCGAAGGTCAAGCCATCGCTGCGAGGGGCTCGGCTATCCTGGCCTGATCGGCGTGGCCGACCTCGCCCGACAGCCTGGCGACCGCGCCCGGCGCGATCTCATGCGACAGCAATCGGTCGAGATCGACAGGACGCGGCATCGAAATCTGGCCGCGCGGGATCCGCTTGAAGCCGAGCGGCCCGTAATAGGGCTCGTCACCGACCAGCATCACGGCCGGCGCGCCGGCCTTGGCGGCCGCTTCCAGCGCGATCGCCACCAGCCGGCGGCCGATGCCGAGGTTCTTGAAGGCAGGCCGCACCGCAAGCGGCCCGAGCATCAATGCGCGGCCGGCACCGGCGGCGACGCGGGTCATGCGCACCGAGGCGACGACGAGGTCGCCGTCGACGGCGACAAAGGACAGCGAGCGCTCGTGCCCGCCGGCCTCGCGGATCTTGTAGGCGGCCAGCACGAAGCGGCCAGGCCCGAAGGCTTCGTCGTTGATGGCTTCGATCTGGAGGTCATGCGCCGGGGCTTCCGGCAGGTATTTCACGTCGGCAAGGCTCATGGTCTTTGCGTTCCGATAGGGAGGAAAGGTTTGCTGCAAACGGCAGCATTCGCCAGTCAGCGCTTCATCAAGCGCGGGCGCCCTTTCGTCGTCGGTCAAACCGGATCAAAGCAAAGTCGAACATGCGGATTGTCCGCTAGCACCAATTTCTTGCCGCTGCAATCGGCGGCTTGATGGTCCACCCGACCGCTTGACGGTCTGTTCATCGCCAGATGATTTTCACGGCGTGGCTTCGCGCCCTACATGGAACGCAAGCAGGAAAGGACATGCGATGGGATTGCTGGTCGACGGCAAATGGCAGGACCGCTGGTACGACACCAAGGACAGCGGCGGCAAGTTCGTGCGGACGCAATCGCGGTGGCGCGACTGGATCACCCGCGACGGTACGCCGGCCGAGGGCCGCAGCCGCGGCTTCAAGGCGGAGCCCGGCCGCTATCACCTCTATGTCTCGCTCGCTTGCCCGTGGGCGCACCGGACGCTGATCTTTCGCGCGCTCAAGAAGCTGGAAGGCATCATTTCGGTGTCGGTGGTGCATCATTTCATGGGTGCCAATGGCTGGACGTTCCTGGTGCAGGACGGCGCAACCGGCGACACGCTCTACGGCCTCGACTTTCTGCACCAGATCTACACCAGGGCCGACCCTGCCTATTCCGGCCGGGTGACGGTGCCGGTGCTGTGGGACAAAAAGGAGCAGACCATCGTCTCCAACGAATCCTCCGAGATCATCCGCATGCTGAATTCGGCCTTCGACGAATGGGGCGATGCCAGCCTCGATTTCTATCCGCGGCCGCTGCGCGGCGAGATCGATGCAATCAACGCGCTGGTTTATCCCGCGGTCAACAACGGCGTCTATCGCGCCGGCTTCGCCACCACGCAAGGCGCCTATGAGGAAGCGTTCGGCGAGCTGTTCTCGGCACTCGACACGTTGGACGACCGCCTCTCAAGGCAACGTTATCTGGTGGGCGATCGCATCACCGAGGCCGACTGGCGGCTGTTCACGACGCTGGTGCGGTTCGACCCGGTCTATGTCGGCCATTTCAAGTGCAATCTGCGTCGCATCGCCGACTACCCGAACCTGCCCAACTATCTGCGCGACCTCTACCAGGTGCCTGGCGTCGCCGGGACCGTGAACCTCAACCACATCAAGGCGCATTATTACGGCAGCCACGAGACCATCAATCCGACGCGGATCGTGCCGGCTGGCCCGGAACTCGACTATGGCGCGCCGCATGACCGGATGCGGTTCAAGAAGGCGGCGTGACCTACCAGTAGGGCGACGATGGCTCGCCGCCAAAAACCTCGGCGATCCGGCGCAGCGTTGCCGGCGTGGTGCCGCCTGGCAAACGATCCAGGGGAAAGAAGCCCGACTCGGCGATTTCGTGGTCCGGCAGCTTCGGGGCGCTCTGGCTGAAATGCTCGATCAGATAGAAACCGACATGATCGCGCCGGCTGGCGCGACGGTTGAAATGCATCGACTTCAGCGCTGGCGGCGACGTCAGTGCGATGTTGCCTTCTTCGGCCAGTTCGCGTGCCAGCGCCTCGGCAAGCGTCTCGCCGACCTCGACGCCGCCGCCGGGAAGCTGCCAGCCCGGCACGTAAGTGTGGCGAATGAGGAAGATGGAATTGGACGCGGTGTCGTGGACGAGAGCACGCACGCCAAGCGTCATCGGCCGACGCAGCACGAAATAGAGATGGAACAGCCGGGCCCTGAGGCCCGCCCAGCCGGTCTGGCGGAAGGCATCTTCCGGGTTCGTCGCCATCAGGTGCGAAACCGTGGGTGGAAAGGAAACCTTGAGTGGAAAGCGGGGCGCCCGTCGCCTATGAAGGATGGATGTTCAGGCTCGCGCATATTTCCGATGTCCATCTGGGGCCGCTCCCCGATGTATCCTATCGCGATCTCGCCTCCAAGCGCGTGCTCGGCTACGTCAACTGGCAGCGCAACCGCCGCCGCCACATGCATGATGCCGTCATCGACACGATCGTCGCCGACATCAAGGCGAACACGCCTGACCACCTCGCCATCACCGGCGATCTGGTCAACCTGGCGCTCGACGGCGAAATCGAGATGGCCAGGCACTGGCTGGAGACGCTGGGATCGCCGCATGATGTTTCGGTCGTTCCCGGGAACCACGACGCCTATGTGCCCGGCGCCTTCGACAAGGTCTGCCGGTCCTGGGCGGCGTGGATGAGCGGCGACGGCGTCAACACGGCGGTCGACCGCAACGCCTTTCCTTATCTACGCGTGCGCGGCGATCTCGCGCTGATCGGCGTCTCGACGGCGCGTGCCACGGCGCCGTTCATGGCCAATGGCTTCTTCATGGAGGGTCAGGCGAAGCGGCTTGGCAAGCTGCTCGACACGACGGCCCGACAAGGGCTGTTTCGCGCGATCATGATCCATCATCCGCCGGTGCGCGGCGCCGTCCCGCAGTACAAGCGGCTGTTCGGCATTGCCCGCTTCCACAAGATCATCCGCGGCCATGGCGCCGAACTTGTCCTGCACGGCCATTCGCATCTGCCGTCGCTCTTCTTCATCGGCACCCGAAGCGCCAGGGTTCCGGTGGTCGGCGTCGCTGCCGCCGGCCAGGCGCCAGGCAGCAAACACCCGGCGGCGCAGTACAATCTGTTCGACATCGATGGCGAAAAGGGCAATTGGCGGATTCGGCTGACGCGGCGCGGCCTGACTGGGCCTGCCATACCGCCATCCGATCTGCAGACGCTGGAGCTTGGCGCGGAAGCTGGCGCGGCTATGGCCGCAAGCTGAGAACCATGGCGACGACGCGGTCCCAGAACAGGACGACCGACACCGCCAGTCCGACCAGCGCGCCGGCGGCGGTCATGCCAAGCCCGGACAGAAAGGCCGACCAGCGCTTGCTGCGCGTCGTCGACCGCAGTGGCGGTTCGGCTTCCAACACATCGGCGCGTTTCATGCCGGCGACAGCCAGTTCGACCCCGCCTTCCATCATCCTCTGACGCTCGACGATCCGCTCGGCGACATAGCGCGTCACCTGGTCGGCAACGGGCTTCATGTCGGTCGACTCGGCAAGCACCACGCGGCCGATGCGGGTATCCTTGAGGAAGCGATAGGTGCGGCGATCGCGTCCCATGGCGACATGGCTGACGGCGTCGATCCACAGGCGCGGTTGCAAGCCGGACGAGACGACAAAGTCGAAATTGTCCATGTCGGTGGGAACGTCGGCAAAAACCGGCGCCAGTTCGGCGGCAAGCAGATCGAGGCGCATGCGGTGGGCCTCGCGCATATCGACGACGACGTCGTCGCGGTCGGCGAAAGCATTCTTCACGTCACGGACGGCTTCGGACAGTTTGTTCGACTGATCGATGGTCTTCTCGCCTGCTTCCTTCATCGGCGTTTGCCTCGCGGGTTTGGTTAACACGGGGTTAACACAGGCTCCGGCAAAATGCACTGGCGAGATCGATGGGATCGAGGCGTGTTCGGCACAGTGTTGTGCGCGAAAAGGTCAGCCGGCCGCTGCGGCGAATTTCTGGCGACGCGGCCTGGCGCGCCGGTTGGTGTTGCGGCGAATGATCTCGGCGACGAGGTCGGGCGCTTCCTCGGCCAGCATATGGCCAGCCTCCAGCACATGGTGCACATGAAAATGCGCCGGCAGATCATCCGCCTGGGTGAAAGGCAGCACCGCGTCGTCGGTTCCCCACGCCACCATCACCGGCATGTTCAGCGCGTCGAGACGATCGCGCGGGATGACGCCTTGCCGATCGTCCATGGTCATGGCGGCTGCGATCTCGACCAGCTTCGGCACTTGGCCTGGACGTCCGCGCATTCGGCAAAGCACGTCAATGATACGCTTCTGGGGCGGGCTGTGGGGCCCGGACATGGCGGCAAGGCAGGCGCGGATCGCGGACCGGTCCGCGGCACCGCCATAGCGGCGCAACAACGGTCCATTGATCTCGGGGCCAAGGCCGCCCGGCGCCAGAAGCGTCAGCGAGGCTACTTTCCCCGGCTCGGCCAACGCCATCAGCATCGCCACCGCACCGCCCATCGAGTGACCCACGAGATGAACGCGCTTCAGCGCACGTTGCGAGAGATCGGCGAGCACGGCTCTTGCCGCCACCTTGGCCGGACCGGCCGCGGGAAAATCGAGCGACAGCCCATGCCCCGGCAGATCGTAGGCCAGCGTGCGCGTGGAAGGCGCCAGGGAGGAAATCACCTCGCGCCAGACATCGTGACAGCCGCCGAAACCATGCAACAGGACGATGGCCTTCGAGCCAACACCCTGTTCGGCGGCAAAAAGCGATGCGGTCATGAAGCTGATTTTTGTTATTGCGGGATGCGCGACACCAACTTTGGCTGAATTGCTCCTAGTCTGGCGTGATGACCAGTAAAATCTTCGCGATTTGTACGGTTATGGACGGAACTCGGCGACCAACCGGCATTCGGCGACCGGAGCGCAGGAAATACATTGGGACGCGGCGCGCCCGATCCGTGAACGTCGACTGCGGTCAGCTTGCGTTGCCGAGCCCGGCGGCGCGCAGGGCCTGGACCAGCCGGTCGGTCAGGTCGGCTGGATATTTCCGCTCGACGAAGGTGGCGCGCGGATCGGCGGCAAATTTAGGGAACTCGGCGTTCAGTTCGCCCAGCAGCGTGCTCACCAGATGGTCCTGTCCGGCAGCCTTGGCGCCGATCAACCGCGCCGCCAGATAGTGTGATTTCGTTGCCGTGGTTCTCAGTGCCATGCTGGCCGCGATGGCCTTGTTCATGTCGCCGAGCATGAACTCACCGACGAACAGCCCGTAGTCCCACCATGTCGAGTGGCCGCTGAAGGTCTCCGCCGCATGGGCAAGGATCGGCGTTCCCTCGGCGTATCGGCCGGCGAAGATCAGCCCGTAGCCGTAAGCGGCAGCCATGCCGAGATCGTAGGGATTGAGTTCGTAGGCCTTGCGCATCCAGCGGATCGCTTCGTCCGTATTGCCAAGGCGAGAACTGACGTAGCCGTAGGAGCGATGCGCGTATGGACTGGTCGGCCCCATCTGCACGCCGCGATGGGCGAACTCCACGGCCTTTTCAATCGTCGCATTGGGCGGATAGGCATAATGATCGGAGACCGCTTCGAGATGCAGGGAGGCAAGTTCCGAATAGACGAGCGAGGATTTCGTTCCGCCATTGACCAAGGTCTCGAGGCAGCGATAGGCAGCCTCATGGGTCCTGGCGTTCTGGTCGAGATAATATTTGTCGTTGAGCAGCAGGCATTGCGTCAGACCGTTTGGCGCGCCGGTCTGCTCGATATAGTTGTAAATCGTGCCCGAGGCGGGAAGGGCCGAGCTTAGCATGTCGGCGATACGGTCTTCGACCGCGGCGGGTGCGCTGTCGGCAGGGGTCAGGTTGCGTGAAAGAAGCACCCGTCCGGACGCCATGCTTTGCAGTTCGATCGTGATATCACCTGCGTTCGGTCCAGGCAGGATGTCGAATATGAAGCTGGTGGCATCGTCGGCCGGATCGGTGGCGGTGTCGCGACCGATGAAGTCGATCGTATCGAAGCCGCTCAGGCCGGCGCGCAGCGACGCGGCGACACGGCCGGCATCGGCGCCTTCGGCCTTGAGGTCGATATGGACCAGCGGCAGGGCGTCAGCCATTGCCGATGGCACGATGCTGCCGGTTGCGCCGGCGGCCTCGAGCGGCGCCGACATGTCGCCGCCAGCCAGCAAGGCACTGCTGCCCTGACGAAGGATCAGCACACCCAGCATCGCGATGACCAGAGTGATCGCCATCCAGAAGAAGCGGAGATGGCGCACCACCGAGGGGGCAGGCGTCGCGGAAGCCGGCGACGCATCCGGCATGCCCGTGCCGGCGTCGGTGGCCTGATCGGTGGCGGCGCCATTCAGCGCGAGTTCGGGGATAGCCGGCAGCCGGATCGCGTTCAATTCGTAGGCAGGGACATAGCCGCCGCGCGGAATGGCGATGCGGACAGGTTCGGCAACGCCCTCATTGGCAAAATAATGCTGCAGAAGTTCGCGCAGCCTGCCCGCCTGAACCCGCACCACTGCGTCGGTGGACGGATCGAAATCGCCGTCCTTGCCGAAAACATCCATGGCGATGGAGAAGCCCTTTAGCCTGTCGGCTTCGCCGGCTTGTTCGCGTTCGACAAGATACCGCAATAGCTTGCGCGCGCGTTCGGACCGTCCGAACGTTTGGCTGGCAAGCAGTCGCTCCAGTGTCTCGCGCACTGCGGGGGCGGCAGGCGTGGCATGCTGCAAGTGTCGATCCTCTCGAAGTCGGCACAGGTTGAGGTGCGATCATATAGTTCCCGCACCGCCATACAAGTATACACCCCATTATGCGATCACGTACCCCACCGGATTATTCATCGGTGGTTAATGGTCCTGAGAACAGTCGCAAAAACGGCGGCCTGGTCCGCAACGCCGGGCGTCCGACGAGACGCGCGTCACACCCGGTGACTTGAACGGGCACCCGAAGAATCGGCCAGAAAACCGGGTTCCGGTCTTCGTGCCGATGGGCCTAAAGCGCGTCGCGTTGAACGACGCGCTTTAGGTCCTTGTTTTCTGCATGTCGCCCAAACCGTTAAGCACTTTTGGGCCACGCACCTCAGCCTGCCTTGCGGCCAACGATCCGGTTGGCGGCGGACACCACAGCTTCCAGCGAGGCGGCGACGATGTTGGTGTTGATGCCGGCGCCGAACAGCTTGCCATCGGGATATTCCATCTCGACATAGGAGATGGCCGAGGCGTTCGAGCCGCGCTGCATTGAGTGCTCGGAATAGTCGAGCACCGACATCTCGACGCCGAGATGGCGCGACAGCGCATCGACGAAGCCGTCGATCGGGCCGGTGCCGGTGCCGGATATCGTCACCTCCTTGCCGTTGTCGAGGATGACCGCCTCGACGACGCGCCGGCCCTTGGTCTCGGTGCTGGGATAAGTGTGGTGATCGAGGAATTTCACCCGCAAGCCCGGCTGGTCGACATAAGTCTCGAGGAAGCGATCGTGGATGCGTCTGGCCGGCACCTCCTTGCCCTCGGCGTCGGTGATCGCCTGGATCTCCTGGCTGAACTCGATCTGCAGATTGCGCGGCAGGTTGAGGCCGTAGTCGGCCTGCAGCACATAGGCGATGCCGCCCTTGCCCGACTGCGAGTTGATGCGGATGATGGCTTCGTAGCTGCGGCCAACATCGGCCGGATCGATCGGCAGATAGGGCACTTCCCACAGGCTCGTGTTGGCCTTCTTCAGCGCCTTCATGCCCTTGTTGATGGCATCCTGGTGCGAGCCGGAAAAGGCGGTGTAGACAAGCTCGCCGACATAGGGGTGGCGTTCGGGGATCTTCAACTGGTTCGAATATTCGTAGACATCCTTCATCCGGTTGATGTCGGAGCAGTCGATCCCCGGATCGACACCTTGCGTGTACATGTTGAGCGCCAGCGTGACGATGTCGACATTGCCGGTGCGCTCGCCATTGCCGAACAGCGTGCCTTCGACGCGGTCGGCGCCTGCCATCAGGCCGAGTTCGGTGGTGGCTATGCCGGTGCCACGATCATTGTGCGGATGCAGCGAGACCAGCAGGTTCTCGCGGTTGTCGAGGTTGCGGCACATCCATTCGATGCGGTCGGCATAGATGTTGGGCGTCGACATCTCGACCGTCGACGGCAGGTTGATGATCAGCTTGTTGTCGGGCGTCGGCCTGACGATCTCGGTGACGGCGTTGCAGATTTCCAGCGCGACTTCGAGCTCGGTGCCGGTAAAGCTCTCCGGCGAATATTCGAAGCGAAAGCCGCCGCCGGCCTTGGCCGCCATGTCGGTGATCATCTTGGCGGCGTCGGTGGCGATGCGCTTGATGCCGCCGACGTCCTTCTCGAAGACGACGCGGCGCTGCAACTCACTGGTCGAGTTGTAGAAATGGACGATCGGGTTGGTGGCGCCCTTGAGCGCCTCGAAGGTGCGGGTGATCAATTCGGGCCGGCACTGCACCAGCACCTGCAGCGAGACGTCGGCGGATACGTTGCCTTCCTCGATGCACCAGCGGGCAAAGTCGAAATCGGTCTGCGAGGCCGACGGGAAGCCAATCTCGATCTCCTTGAAGCCCATGTCGAGCAGCAGCGCGAACATGCGCGCCTTGCGCTCGTGACCCATCGGATCGATCAGCGCCTGGTTGCCGTCGCGGAGGTCGACCGAGCACCAGATCGGCGCCTTGTCGATGACCTTCGAGGGCCAGGTGCGGTCGGTGAGGCCTACTGTGGGGTAGGGTTGGTACTTGCGGGCTGCATCCGGCATGCCCCGCGTTGCCGCGACATCGGAGCGGATCTCTTCTCGTGCGTTCATCGTCGTTTCTCCCGGCGGCTCACAGGTCCACCCTCGGGGTGGATTGATGGCGAGCGGCGCCTTTACCAGATTTTCGTTCGCTTGATGTGACTTGCCAATTTTGTGACTGGCCAAGGAGCATGCGCTTGCGCGGCGGTTCGACCGCCGGGCGCTCCTTCAGCGAACCCGGCGATCGCCGATAAGGCCGAGAAGAAGCAGGGTCGAAGCCAGCGCGCGCACGGTCTCGCCGGAAAAACCGGTCGGACGGGAAGCTTTGGTGGCGCGCGTGTTCATGGCGGTTCTCATACAGGAGCGGCTTGTGGGAGGCAAGTGGGCCGGCATAGCGGGCCGGAAACCGTTGGATAATATCCCTAACGCGAGTGCTCTTCCCCACACGCCGCAAATGCGCCAGACTTGGGCGTCGACGGGGCGGCGATGTCCTGTTTCCGGGAGGGGGATCATCCATGAATTTCGTGTTCTTCTCGCCGCATTTTCCCGCCAATGGCGCGGATTTCTGCGACCGCTTGAAGAAGGCCGGGGCCAGGGTGCTCGGCATCGGCGACGCACCTTATGACGTGCTCGACGGCAAGCTGAAGGCGGCGCTCAGCGAATATTACCGTGTCGCCGACATGGAGGATTACGATCCGGTGTTCCGGGCGATAGGGCATTTCATCCACAAATGGGGCCGCATCGATCGCTTTGAATCGCTCAACGAGCACTGGCTGGAGCTGGAAGCCAACATCCGCACCGACTTCAACATCTATGGCACCAAGCTCGACTTCGTGAAGAATTTGAAGCGCAAGAGCCGCATGCGCGCCTTCTTCCGCAAGAGCGGCGTCGACACTATCGCGCAGCGCAAATGCTCCGACCGCGCCGGCGCCATGACCTTCATCCGCCGCGTCGGCTATCCGGTGGTGGTCAAGCCCGACAGCGGCTCGGGCGCCTCGAACACCTTCAAGATTTCCAACCCCAGGGAGCTCGACCAGTTCTTCCGGGACAAGCCCGAAGATGTGACCTTCGTCATGGAGCAGTTCATCGAGGGGCTGGTGGTGACTTTCGACGGGCTGGTCAACCGCGATGGCGAGGTGGTGCTGGCCGCCAGCCACCGCTACGACCAGAGCGTCATGGAGGTGGTCAACAAGGATCGCCACATGAGCTACACCTGCTTTCCCCAGATCAGCCCGGCGGTCGAGGAGGCCGGCCGCAAGATCCTGAAGGCGTTCGACGTGCGCGAACGCTTCTTCCACATCGAGCTTTTCGAGACCAGGGACGACCGCGTCATCGCACTGGAAGTCAACATGCGTCCGCCGGGCGCCTGGATGACCGATGCGATCAACTACACGTTCGACATCGACGTCTACGCGGCATGGGCCGACATGGTGGTGAAAGATGCCGCCGGCGGCCCCTACGAAGGCAAGTATTTCACCGCCTATGCCAGCCGCAAGCGGCGGCTCAGCTATTTGCACAGCCATGAGGACGTGCTAGCCGCCCATCGCGACAAGATCGTCCACCATCAGGCCATCGAAGAGGTTTTCAGCCGCGCCATGGGAAATTACGCCTACCAGATGCGCTCGAAGGACGCGGCGGCGCTGCGCGAAGCGGTCGCCTACATCCACGCGGAAAAGGCGTGAGGCGATGGACATCTCCTACCACAAGAATTTCGCCCGCAATCTCGACCGCGACATGGAATACAAGCGCTACGGCCATGCCGGCCGGCCGGTGGTGGTGTTTCCGACTTCGCAAGGGCGGTTCTACCAGTTCGAGGATTCCGGCGGGGTGGGGGCACTGGCCGAGTTCATCGACACCGGCCGTATCCAGCTGTTCACGGTCGATGGCATCGATTCGGAATCGTTCTTCGACAAGCATGCCGATGCGGCCCACCGGATCGCTCGCCACGAGGCCTATTTCCGCTATATGCGCGAAGAGGCGCTGCCGGAATTCCTGTCCACGGCAGCAGCAGCCAATGGCGGGCGCAAGCTTAAGCCGCTGTTCTCGGGCTGTTCGATGGGCGGCTACCACTCGTCGAATTTCGTCTTCCGCTTTCCCGAACTCGCCAGCGGCGTCATCGCGCTGTCGGGCGTCTACTCGGCTCGCGACTTCTTCGGCAAGGCGCTTGAAGGCGACATCTTCTACAACTCGCCGCTCGACTATCTGCCGGGCATCGTCGACCCCAAACTGCTAGCCCGCCTGAAGGCGCTCAGGCTGATCTTCTGCTGCGGGCAGGGCGCCTGGGAAGAACGCATGCTGGTCGAGACGCGCAAGCTGGAACAGATCCTGCGCGACAAGTCCATTCCGGCCTGGGTCGACTATTGGGGCGGCGACGTCAGCCATGACTGGCCATGGTGGCACAAGCAACTGGTCTATTTCTTCGGCCGCTGGCTGGATGATGATCTTATGCATAGGCTGGATTGATGACCACGCCCGACCCCATCCGCCGCTTCGTCGAGGTCACGAATGAAGGCGACACGGTGGCCTTTCTTGGCACCTTTGCCGACGACGCATTCCTGAGCGATTGGGGCCGGTCTTTCCAGGGCCGCGAGCAGATCGCGCGCTGGAACCAGTCGGACAATATCGGCGTGAAGTCCCATCTCAGCATCGTCAGCATCACGCCGGCGGAAGGCACTTATCGCGTCCGCATTGCCGTCAGGGGCAAGGGCTTCAACGGCGAGGGCGACATGACCTTCACGCTGGATGGCGACCGCATAGCGAGCCTTGTCATTAACTGACATTACCCTTCCTGGCACGCCGGCAGCGGGACGGTCTCGTGTTCCGCCGCCGATCCGCGACGCAGGCCAAGGAAGACGACAAGGGCGGTAACGATGGTGATTGCCGCCAGCACGATCAGCAGCCTGTCGAACGCCGTCTCGTAGGCCCCGACCAGAACGGCTGTGCTGGCCGTCGGCAAATGTTGCACCGTTTCACCGACTTTGCCGGTCACCAGCAACTGCGTGTCGACGACCGTGGCCAGTTCCGGATGCTGTGGCCCTCCAATCGCCATCTGTCGCCGAAGGTGCGCGTTTTCGTCGATTCCTTCCCGAACGCCTTGCGGCGCCTCGATAGCCGGCAGGGGCACGGCCTTTGGCCGGCCTGAGGTCACGGCCTTGTGATTGCCGAATGTGAAGTCAAACTTTGAAGCTTACCTTCATATCTGCTACAAAGCAGCATGAAGGATCAAGTGCCTCCGCAGAACGACCCCGAAACTATGTATGCGATGGCTTTGGCGGCCGAACTTCGGGTCGTCGCCGGCAGGCTGATCCGTCGCCTGCGTGAACAGGCGGGCGCCGGCGATCTGACCTCGTCGCAGAAGTCAGTGGTGCTGCATTTGGACCGAGAGGGTCCGGCGACGGTCACGACGCTGGCGCGCTCCCAGGACATGCGCCCGCAATCGATGGGCGCTATTGTTTCAGCGCTGCAATTGGCCGGTCTGGTGGAAGGTGCGCCGGATCCGGCCGATGGCCGGCAGACCCTCCTGTCGCTCACACCGGCCTGCCGGGACATGATCGCGACCGGACGGGCGGCTAGGCAGGATTGGCTGTTCCGCGCCATTCAGTCGAAGCTTGACCGCGAGGAGCAGGAGCAACTCGCAGGCGCCGTCAAACTGCTCAGACGCCTCGCCGACTTCTGACCAATCGTCAGGCGTCCAACGCGCCGCTGTTCCAATCATCGGAAGGAAAACACGGATGGCCGTCACCACGCTTGACCAGAAAACGGCACTCATCATCATCGACCTGCAGAAAGGCATCGTCTCCTTGCCCGCTGTCCATCCGATGGCTGAAGTCGTGAAGCAGGCCTGCACGCTCGCCGAAGCGTTCCGCGGTTACGGCTTGCCGGTCGTGCTCGTCAACGTTACCGGCGCGCCTCCGGGCCGTAACGAGCAAGCGCCTCGCCTGCCGGAATTTCCCTCTGGCTGGGCCGATCTTGTCGCCGAATTGCAGCAGCAGCCGGGGGACCACATCGTGACCAAACGCACGGCGGGCGCCTTCGTCAACACCGATCTCGAAGCCTGGCTGAAGGGCAAAGGCGTTACCCAGGTGGTGATCGCCGGCGTCGCCACCAGCATGGGTGTCGAGGCGACAGCGCGTCATGCCCGCGATCTCGGGTTCAACGTCACGCTGGCGCTCGACGCCATGACCGACATGAGCCTCGATGCCCACGCCAGCAGCATCGCGAATGTTTTCCCAAGGCTGGGCGAAACCGGCACGACACGGGACATCCTTGATCTCTTGGCGAAGAGGAGTGCCTGAAAATGCAATGGATCGACTTTGTGTCCTATCTGTTTGGTGGCGCCTTTCTGGCGAATGCCGTGCCGCATTATGTCAGCGGCGTGATGGGGCGATCTTTTCAAAGCCCGTTCGCCAAGCCGCGCGGCGAGGGGCATTCCTCTTCGACCGTCAACATGCTCTGGGGGTTTCTGAACCTGGCGATCAGCTATCTCCTGGTGATCCGCGTCGGAGATTTCGACCTGCGATCCACGGCTGATGCCGTCGCACTGGGACTGGGCGCCCTCCTGATAGGATTGTTTTCGGCGCGCCACTTCGGCCGCTTCAACGGTGGCAATTCCACGGTGGACGGATGAGCGGTCCGGCAAAAGGCACTTTTCGTTCGCTGGCCAATTTCAACTATCGGGTCTGGGCTGGCGGCGCGATCGTGTCCAATGTGGGAACGTGGATGCAGCGTACCGCGCAGGACTGGCTGGTGCTGACCCAGCTGACCCACAACAACGCGATCGCCATGGGCGTGGTGATGGCGCTGCAGTTCGCGCCGCAGGTCCTGCTGCTGCCATGGACGGGTTTTGCCGCCGATCATCTCGACCGGCGCAAGCTGTTGCTCGCCACGCAAGGCACCATGGGCCTGCTTGCTCTGGGCCTCAGTCTGCTTACCGTCGCCGGGCTCGTCCAGTTGTGGCACGTCTACGTGTTCGCGTTCCTGCTTGGCTGCGCAACGGCTTTCGACGCGCCGGCGCGCCAGACATTCGTCTCCGATCTGGTCGGTGAGGCCGATCTGTCGAACGCGGTGGCGCTGAATTCCACCTCGTTCAACGCCGCGCGGATGATTGGCCCGGCTGTCGCCGGGGTTCTCATCGCTTCGGTCGGCTCTGGCTGGGTCTTCCTGATCAACGCGGGTTCGTTTGCCGCCGTCCTTGCCTCGCTTTGCCTGCTGCGCGTCGGCGAACTTCACCTGAAGGACAAGGCACAGCGAAGCCGGGGGAGCCTTGTGGAAGGTTTCCGCTATGTCTGGAAGCGTCCCGATCTCAAAGCTATCCTGCTCATGCTTTTCCTTATCGGCACATTCGGGCTCAACTTCCCGATCTTCATCTCAACCATGTCGGTCTCGGTCTTTCACGCGGGCGCCAGCCAGTACGGGCTGTTGACGTCGATTATGGCGATCGGATCGGTTATCGGCGCGCTGCTGGCCGCGCGGCGCGAGCAACCCCGCCTAGCATTTCTTCTGGCGGGTGCTGCGATCTTTGGCTTCGGTTTCGCGCTGGCTGCGGCGATGCCCAACTACTGGCTGTTCGGCCTCGCGCTCGTCATCATCGGCGTCTCCGCGCAGACAGTGACAACCTCCACGATCGGCCTGGTGCAGCTCTCCACCGAGCCTGCCATGCGTGGGCGGGTGATGGCGATCCTGCTGGCTATTGCGCTGGGCGGCACTCCTATTGGCGCGCCGATGGTCGGCTGGGTAGCCGATGATTTCGGTCCACGCTGGGCGCTTGGTGTGGGCGCTGTTACCGGGTTCGCGGCGGCGCTCGTCGGGATTCGCTACTTCGTGAAGTATCGCCACCTGCGCCTGCGTATCGATGCCGGGCGTCTGCGCTTCGACCTCGACGATAGCGAGCCTGCGCCGGCATAGTCCCGGCCTCATTCCCTGGTGCCTCCCAATCAACAAATAAAATATGATTATGTTCATCAAGTTTCTTGTGGAAACGCCGATGACGCTGTGGCATGCCCGATGATGGCGACGCTGAAATCTCTTGGCAGCTTCGTTTCAACCGCTATCGAAAGGCTGGGCGATGGACCAACTGAGCGCGCAAACCCGCATCAGCGATAAGGCAACCCGGTCGGCGATGGAGCGGCTGCGCGCCGAGCACGTCGAGTTCGAGGTCGATACCGGCGCTGCCGATCGTTGGGAGCTTCGCCTGCACTATGGGTCGCTGATCGCCACGCTCGAGGATGGCGGCATGCTGGTCCGTGTCGCGGCGATCGATGAAACCTGCCTGTCCTACATGAAGATGACGGTGGCCGGCCACGTTGCCGAGCATCTCGGCACGGCCAGCGGATTGCGCTGGCAAGGCGACGGCAGCGATGCCGGCACGCCGGTGTTTTTCCGCGAGATCACGGTGATATCGTCGACGCGGATTTCGCCGCACCTGCAGCGGCTGCGCTTTGCCGGCACGGATCTCGGCCGGTTTACCCATGGCGGCCTGCACATGCGGCTGCTGTTGCCGCCGCGTGGCCGGCAGCCGGTCTGGCCGTCGATCGGCGCCGACGGCCTGCTTGTCTGGCCCTCGGACGAGGACGCGCTCACCGTGCGGGTCTACACGATCCGCGCGGTGGATGCGGCAAGCGGCTGGCTCGATGTCGATTTCGTGCTGCACCCCGGCCAGGACACGCCGGCCGCCACCTTCGCGCAGAACGCAGAGCCTGGAGACGTCCTCGGCATGATCGGACCCGGTGGCGGCGAAGCCCCCGTGGTGGGGACCCTGCTGCTGGTCGGCGACGATACCGCACTGCCCGCCATTGCCAGGATCCTCGAGCATATGCCGCCGTCAAGCCGCGCCGAGGCACTCATCGAGGTCGACGGTCCGGAAGACCGGATCGCGCTGGCGCAAGGAGACAATATCGACGTCACCTGGCTTTACCGGCACGACCGCGAGGCCGGCACCGCCGGCCTGTTGCCGGCCGCCTTGCGCGAGCGCAGCCACATGGCGCTTGCCGACGGCCTCTTTGTCTGGGCCGGTTGCGAATTCGGTGATTTCCGCGAGATTCGCAAGATCGTGCGCAAGGAGTGGGGCTTGGCGCGCGACAGGCATCTGGTCAC
The DNA here is from genome assembly GCF_056781655.1 of Mesorhizobium bavaricum. NCBI lineage: Bacteria > Pseudomonadati > Pseudomonadota > Alphaproteobacteria > Hyphomicrobiales > Phyllobacteriaceae > Mesorhizobium > Mesorhizobium bavaricum. The sequence goes on from NZ_CM165566.1 coordinate 2,598,516, forward strand.
CGCCTATTGGCGCCGCGGCGTGCAAGACGCGAACGGTGGCGGCGAGGGTGACGGCGGCGAAGAGTAATCGATCTCCAGTCACCGCGCGAAACGGCAGTCAGTCATGGCGGGCCAGGAAGGCCTCGGTGACGGCCATGCAATCCTGCCTTTCCTCGACATGCGGCATGTGGCTGGAGAGCGGGAAGACATGGCCTTCGACCGTGGGAATATGGTCGAGGAAGGGCTGGACACAGGCTGGCGTGGCTTCATCGAAAAAGCCGCGAAAGGCCAATGTCGGCGCCTCGATCAGTGGCAACCGGTCGATGATCGTCCAGTCGCGCATAGTGCCGATGACGTGGAATTCGTTGGGACCATTCATCGTGTGATAGACGGTGGGATCGGCGTCGATGGCGGCGAAGGTGCGCGCCACCTCGGCCGGCCAGGGCACCACGCGGCAGACGTGCCGGTCGTAGAACGCCCGGGTCGCCGCGAGGTAGTCGGCATGGTCAGTCGTCTCGTCCGCCTCGTGGCGATCGAGCGCCTGCCGCACCTCGGCCGGCAGCTCGGCGCGCAATTGCCTCGCGCCTTCGACCCACAGCTTCATCGAGGCAAGCGAGTTGGCGAGCACCAGCGCCTTGAGGCCCGATGGTCGGCGCACCGCATGCTCGGCGGCGAGCATGCCGCCCCAGGATTGGCCAAGCAGGGCATAGCGCTGCTGGATGCCCAGATGGGTGAGCAGCGCATCCAGTTCGCCAAGGAAGAATTCAACAGTCCAGAAGTCGCCGCCCTTGTCCGGCAGATGGGTGGATCGGCCGTTGCCGATCTGGTCGTAATGGATCACGGCACGGCCGAAGCCGGCAATATCCTTGAAGCTGTCGACATAGTCGTGGGTGCAGCCGGGCCCGCCATGGGCAACGACCAGCGGCAGCCTGGCGGAACCCAGGTCGCCTGTCACACGGTACCAAGTCTTGTATGGTCCGTAGACGCTGAAACCTTCCGATACTGCAAGATTATCCATCGTGTTCCTCCGCCCTGCTGGCTCGGCGGCGACCGCCGATCAGCGGTCTCCGAGTTGTTCGCGGCAAAGGGTACAGAGGCGGACCGGCAGCCGACCAGCTAGCAATAACGTTAGTTTTGACTGATCCGGCGGGAGAGGTTCTGGCCCTGGCTGATCGGTCCGAGCAACCGGTAATGGGCCGCCAGGGCGATGGCGTGGAAGCGGTTGCGGGCGCCGAGCTTGCGGCTGGCGGCGTTGAGATGCAGTGTCGCTGTCGGCACGCTGCGGCAGATCTCATGGGCGATCTGCTTGGCCGTCAACCCGCAAGCCGCGAGGCTCAGGCACTGGCGTTCCCGCGATGTCAGGTGGAAATACTGGCTTGTCCTGGTGCGCTGATCGAAACCGGCATAGACGCAATCATGGAACAGGTGGCCAAGGTCGCCAATGCCGGGCAACATCATCTGTGCCTCGGCTTCGAAATGCGGTTCCGGATCGAGGCGGATTGCGGTGAAGGTGGCGAGATCGCCGCCGTCGAAGCGGATCGGCACCGTCACGCCGCAAGTCATCTTGGTGTCCAGGAGGTAGCCTACCACCGGATCATGCTTGCGCTGGAGGATGCGCCGCATGACCGGGCTCTGCGACCCCTTGTGCGACCACAGGAACGGCCGTGACACCGCGAGTGCCGCCTCCTGCACCGGATCGATCTGATAGTAGCCACCCTTGCACCAGAGATCCTGCATGCCGGTCGGCACGTTGGCGAGCGCCATCAGCGAAGGCGTGATCAATTCGCCGTCATGGCTTACCGGGACCGGCGTATAGTCGTAGATCAGCGAGGTGAAGCCTGCGGGCGCAAGCACGCGCATCGCTGCCGCCATCGCGGCGTCGACATCCATCCCTATGTGAAATTCACTTTCGAAATCGCCGGACACACCCTGCATGAGCAAAAGCTTACTCGCCGGCCAATGTTTGTCAAACGGGCATGTTCGCCAAATGCCCAACAAATGAGCAATATGCGATCACAGCTTGTCGACCGCGACGCGTCCGGAGGGTCAAAACTATCTTAATTCACAGCTATCCCGGCGGGTTTCGAGCGCCATAGGCTGTGTGCGATGGATCACGGTCCGGCGTGTGCCTGGCGCACGTTGCGGATCACCCACTTTCCCTAGAGGAGCAAGACGATGCGATCCCGGAAGGTTTTTAGCGCAATGATGGCCGGTGCCGGCCTGGCTGGCCTCATGCTGATGGCGCCCATCACCGGTGCAGTAGCACAGGAAGGCAAGGTCGGCGGAACGCTCAAGCTTCTCGCCAATGCCGCAGCCGGCACGATCGATCCGCACATCAACTACACGCTGCAATATTTCCAGATCAACTACATCCTCTATGACGGGCTGGTGACCTTCCGCAAGACCGGCGACAAGACCGGTTTCGAGGTGGTGGCAGACCTTGCCGAAAGCCTGCCCAAGCCGGAAGACGGCGGCAAGAAATACGTCTTCAAGCTGCGCAAGGGCATCAAGTTCTCTGACGGGTCGGACCTGACGACGGCCGATGTCGTGGCCTCGTTCCAGCGCATGTTCAAGATCAGCGGTCCGACGACGGGCACGCTCTACAACGGCATCGTCGGCGCCGACCTATGCCTCAAGACGCCGGCGACCTGCACGCTCGAGGGCGGCGTCGTTGCCGATGAGGCGGCAAGCACCGTCACCTTCAACCTGGTGGCGCCAGATCCCGACTTCCTGCAGAAGATCTCGATCCCGCATGCGGCGATCCTGCCCACCGAGGCGCCTCTCAAGGATTCGGGGACCGTGCCCATTCCCGGCACCGGGCCCTACATGATCGCCAGCTACGATCCCAACAGCCTGCTCAAGATGGTGCGCAATCCGCACTTCAAGGAATGGAGCAAGGAGGCGCAGCCGGCCGGGTATCCCGACGAGATAGACTATGGCTTCGGTCTCACGGACGAGGCGGCGGTCACTGCCGTGGAGAACGGCCAGGCCGACTGGATGTTCGATCCGCCACCAGCGGACCGGTTGGCGGAACTGGGCACCAAATACGCCAAACAGGTATCCCTGCATCCGCTGACCGCGATGTGGTACGCGCCGATGAACACCAATCTGGCGCCCTTCAACGACATCCGCGTGCGGCAGGCCGTCAACTACGCCATCGACCGCGCGGCGATCGTCAAGCTGTTCGGTGGCAGCAATCTGGCGCAGCCGTCCTGCCAGATCCTGCCGCCGGATTTCCCGTCCTACGCGCCCTATTGCCCATTCTCTGCCAATCCCGGCGAGAAATGGTCCGCACCTGACCTGGAGAAAGCCAAGGCGCTGGTCGCCGCCTCCGGCACGGCCGGCCAGGAGGTGACGATCATCACCGAGGACACCGAAGTGTCGAAATCGATCGGCGTGTATCTGCAGGATGTGCTGAACGGCCTGGGCTACAAGACCTCGGTCAAGCCGATCTCCCAGAACATCCAGTTCACCTACATCCAGAACACCAACAACAAGGTGCAGATCTCCATCTCGCAGTGGTTCCAGGACTATCCCGCGCCTTCGGATTTCCTGCAGGTGCTGTTCAGCTGCGCCTCGTTTACCCCCGGCTCGGACGCCTCGGTCAACATCTCCGGCTTCTGCGACAAGTCGATCGACCAGAAGATGAGCGAGGCGCAGACCGCCACGATCGCCGACCCGGCCAAGGGTGCGCAGCTGTGGACTGCCGTCGACAAGGCGGTGACCGACGCAGCGCCGGTGGCCGTGCTCTTCACACCCAAGCGCGTCGACCTGATCTCACCGCGGCTGAAGAATTTCGTCTTCAGCCCGCAATTCTACTGGATCATGAGCCAGTCATGGGTCGAGTGATCGGGGGTTGAGTGATCAGGCCCAGTCCGATCCGCGGCGGAACGATGCGCAATCTTCCGCCGCGGTTGCTTTTCCCGCCGATCTGAAATTCATATCCATCATGGACAATACGAGTGTCGGGCAAGCGCTGGTTCGGAACCGCCGGGGCGCCGAGGGGCCATGGCGTACCGCCTGGCGCAAGCTCAAGGCCGATCGAGCAGCCATCATGGCGTTCGGTGTGCTGGTGCTGATCACCGCTGCTTGCCTGGCAGCCCCCCTTTACGCCCGCCATGTGGCGCGGACCGATCCTTTCGCCACCAATCTCAATGGCGAGATCGTCATAAACGGCGAAACCAGGCAGGTGCTGGAGCCTTCGACCGAAGGCCTTGGCCTGGGGTTCACACCGCTCGGACCGACCTGGGATTTCGGGCCCTATATGCTGGGCGCAGACAATCAGGGCCGCGATGTCGCCGCGCGCCTGCTCTACGGCGGACGCAATTCGCTGCTGATCGCCGGCGCCGCGGCGCTGATATGTCTTGGCCTGGCGACAATGCTCGGTGTCGTCTCCGGCTTCTTCGGCGGGCTGGTCGATACCTTGCTGTCGCGCATTCTCGACGTGCTATGGGCGTTTCCCATCTTCCTGCTGGCGATTTCTCTATCGATCGTGCTGATCACGCAGAGCATCACCATCGGGCCGATCGAAATCCGCTCCGGCAGTCTCTGGCTGCCGATCTTCATCATCGGCATCGTCTACGTCCCCTATGTCGCCAGGCCCATCCGTGGCCATGTCCTGTCGCTGATGCAGGCCGAGTTCGTCACGGCGGCGATCGGCATCGGCGCGTCGCCCTGGCGCATCCTGTTGTATGACATCCTACCCAATGTGATCACCCGGGTGATCGTCTTCGTGCCGCTCATCCTGGCGCTGAACATGATGACGGAATCCTCACTGTCCTTCCTGTCCATAGGCGTGCAGCCGCCCGACGCCAGCTGGGGCACCATCATCCAGGACGGCCAGGGGCTTCTCTATTCGCGCCCGATCGTCGCGCTGGCGCCGGGGCTGGCAATCGTCATCTCAGTACTGGCGCTGAACATATTGGGCGACGGGGTGCGCGACGCACTCGACCCGAAATCCTCGATCAGGGTCGCCTGATGCTGACGGCGCTCGTTTCCAGACTCGGCCAGATGGTGCTGGTGATGTTCGGCATCAGCGTCGTTGCCTTCCTGATCTTTTTCGCCACCCCTGGCGCCGACCCGTCGGCGCGTATTGCCGGGCGCAACGCCTCGCAGGAGACGCTGGTCCAGGTGCGGCACGATTTCGGGCTCGACCGGCCGCTGCCGGTCCAATATGCGCTGATGATGAAGCGGCTGTTCATCAGCCGTGACCTGACCTCCTTCGTCAATCGCGGCCAGAAGGTCGTTCCCACGGTGCTCGAGGCGATCCCGGTCACCTTGTCGCTGGTGTTCGGCGCTGCTGTGTTCTGGGTTCTCGGCGGGTTGATCGTCGGCGTGGTCGCCGGGGCGACGCGCGGCACTTGGCTCGACCGGACGCTGATGATCCTCAGCCTGATCGGCGTATCGATCCCGGTCTTCTGGCTGGGCGAAGTCGCCAATCTGGTCACACAGAGCCGCTGGCACGACAGCTGGCTGTTCTCGTGGGTGCCGCCGCTCGGCTATATCCCCTTTACCGAAGATCCCTGGGGCTGGTTCAAGGCGCTGGTCATTCCCTGGTTCACGCTCGCCACGCTCTACATCGGACTTTACGGCCGCGTGCTGCGGGCCTCGATCATCGAGACCATGCAGGAGGATTTCATCCGAACCGCGCGCGCCAAGGGCATCGGCGAGCGGCGGGTGCTGCTGCATCACGGGCTCAGAACCTCGCTCGTCGCCTTCGTCACTATGTTCGGGCTTGATTTCGGCGCCCTGGTCGGCGGCGGTGCCTTGCTGACGGAGGTGGTCTTCGGCCTGCAAGGGGTCGGCAAGCTCACCTACGGGGCCTTGCAGACGCTCGATCTGCCGATGATCCTGGCGACAGTCATCTATGCCTCGTTCTTCGTGGTCATGGCCAATTTCATCGTCGACGTCGCCTTTGTCTTCATCGATCCAAGGGTTAGAGATGCCCACTGACAAGACGCCCACTGACAGGCCGCTGCTGGTCGTCGAGAACCTTTGCGTCTCATTCCGCACGGAGGGTGGCGTGGTGCCTGCCGTCAGCGGCGTCTCGTTTTCGCTCGCGCCGCGCGAGATCATCGGTGTCGTCGGTGAAAGCGGCTCGGGCAAGAGCCAGACCCTTCTTGCCATCCTGGGGCTGATCAGCAGTCCTAATGCCGTCGTCACCGGGTCGGTGCGTTTTCTCGGCCAGGAGTTGCTGGGGCTCAAGCGCCGTGCGCTCGACGCCATTCGCGGCCGGCAGATCGCGATGATCTTCCAGGATCCGATGACGGCTCTGACGCCGGTTCATACGATCGGCGACCAGATCATCGAGCAGATCTGCGCGCACGAGCGGGTTTCGCGCACCGCCGGGCGCAAGCGGGCGGTGGACTTGCTCGACGCGGTTGGATTGCCGAACCCCGACAGTGCCGTCGACCGCTACCCGCACCAGCTGTCCGGCGGCATGCGCCAGCGCGCCGTGATCGCCATGGCGCTGTCCTGCAATCCGGCGCTGCTGATCGCCGATGAGCCGACGACGGCGCTCGACGTGACGGTGCAGGCGCAGATCCTGGAGCTGATCGCTCGATTGCGCGATGATTTCGGATCCGCCGTGATCCTGGTCACCCATGACCTCGGCGTGGTCGCCGAAGTCGCCGATCGCGTGCTGGTGATGTATGCCGGGCGCGTTGTCGAGGAGGGCGGCAAGGGCCAGCTTTTCCGCGAACCGCTTCACCCCTATGCATGGGGCCTGTTCGGCTCGATTCCGCCGATGCACGGTCCGCGTCCCGCGCGGCTGACAGCCATCCCCGGCAGTCCGCCGAAACTTAGCCAGATGCCGCAGGGCTGCGCCTTCGGACCGCGCTGCACGTTCCGGCACGAGGCCTGTGCCGAGCAGCCTTCGCTTGGCGGCGTGGCAGGACACCGCTCGGCTTGTTTTCTTCCGCAGGATAGCCGTCAGGATCTGCGCCGGACGCTTGCCGCCAGGGCCGTGCCGGCATGACCGAGACCAGGCCCCAACCGCTGGTGCGGACCAACGATCTATCGAAACACTATCCGGTGGGGCGCTCACCCTTCCAACGGCGGATCGTCCATGCCGTGGAGCAGATCTCGCTCGACATCTTCCCGGGCGAGACGCTCGGCATCGTCGGCGAGTCGGGGTGCGGAAAATCGACGCTGGGACGCTGCCTGGTCCGGCTCACCGAAATCACCTCCGGGTCGCTGGAATTCGAGGGCCGGGACATCACCAGGGCCTCGCAACGGCAGCTCCGGCCGATACGCCGCCAGATGCAGATGGTGTTCCAGGATCCCGCCGCCTCGCTCAACCCACGCCGCCGCGTCGGCGATCTCCTGGCGGACCCGTTCCGCGTGCACGAAAAGCTGTCGCGATCGGAAATGGCGGATCGCGTCGAGGATCTGCTGGTCCGCGTCGAACTGCTTCCCGATCATGCCCAGCGTTTTCCGCATGAATTCTCGGGTGGACAGCGCCAGCGCATCGGCATCGCGCGCGCCCTGGCGCTGCGGCCGCGGTTGATCGTTGCCGACGAACCGGTATCGGCGCTGGACGTATCGATCCAGGCGCAGATCATCAACCTGCTTTCCGATCTGCGCGACGAGTTCAACCTGACCTATGTGTTCATTGCCCACGACCTCTCGGTGGTCAGGCAGTTCTCGTCGCGAGTGGCGGTGATGTATATGGGCTCGATCGTCGAAACCGGACCGGTCGACGCCGTCTTTTCGGCGCCGCGACATCACTACACCATGGCGCTTCGCTCGGCGGTGCCGGTTCCCGACGTCGACAACCGGCCGGCCCAGCGGATCATGCTCAAGGGCGATTTGCCGAGCCCGCTCGATCCGCCGTCAGGCTGCCGTTTCCATACACGCTGCGTGGCGGCGACTTCGGTGTGCCGCCACGAACGCCCCGTGCTTTCGCTCGTCGACAAGAACCACTTCGTCGCCTGTCACCATCCGAGGGCGAGCTAAAAGCACGATCCCGAAAAGGGGAGTCCAGTTTTCGGAAAAGATCAGGCTCAAACAATAAGATAGAGCCCCATCCCGAGTCCATCGGGATGGAAACCGGCTCCAGCCTTCCTTCAGAAGCGATAGCGCAGGCTGGCGAACAGCGAGCGGCCCTCGTCGCGGTAGCAATAGCCGGCAGAGCAGATGGTCTGCCGGTTGTCGAACAGGTTCTTGGCGTTGAGCTGCAGCTTGACGCCTTCGAGCTTCGGATTGCGGGTGCCGAAATCGTAGGAGAGCGAAGCGTCGACGAAGGCGCGTGCGTCGTTCTTGAAGGTGTTGGTGTCGTTGCCATAGCTCGAGCCGGCGACGCGGACGCCCGCGCCGAGCCCCAGGCCTTCCAGCGTGCCGTTCTCGAACTGGTGGTGGCCCCACAGCGACAGGATATGATTTGGGGTCGCCGACAGCTCCTTTCCTGCGGTTTCCTCGGCGCCCCGCTCGATCCTGACGCGCAGATAAGTGTAGGAGGCGATGAAGCTGAAGCCGTTGTCGAGCGAGGCATTGGCTTCCAGTTCGACGCCGCGCGAATTCAGGTCGAGCTGGCGCTGCTTGTTGATGCCGGTCGAGGCGTCGAAGACGACGCCGTCCTTCTGGTCGATGTCGAACAGCGCGGCGCTGACGGTGGCATTATGTTCTGACATCTCGTATTTGACGCCGATCTCCTTCTGCGTGGCGATGGTCGGTCGAGCGACGCGGCCGACGGTGCTGGCGACGTCGTCATAGACGAAGCCGATGTTCGGCGAGAACGAGGTCGAATAGTTGACATAGGGCGTGATGCCCCATTCGGTCTGATAGGACAGGCCGACCCGGCCGGAAAAGGCGCTGTCCTTCTGCCTGGATGTGCTGAAGTCGGCGGCGGTGGAGGTCGTGTCGACCCAGTCGTAGCGACCGCTGGTGAACAGGGTGAAGTCGTTCCACTCCATCTGGTCGTGCAGGTAGACGCCGAGCTGGTTCATCTGCTGTCCGCCGGAATGGGGAACAGCTGCCGCCTTGATGTCGTCGACCGAGACATAGGACAGACCGCTGCCGGCATCATAGTCCGACCAGGCATAGTCGATGCCGCCGACAGCGGTGTGCTTGATCGGGCCGGTGTCGAACTCGAACTGCGCCATGTTGTCGACGACGAAGTTCCTCATCGCCTCGGTGTAGTGGCCCCAGTAGCGCTGCAGTGGCTGGTCGGCGCCGATCGAGTAATGGCCGCTGTACTCGATGTCGCTGTCGACGGCGTTGTAGCGCAGGTTCTGCCGCACCGTCAGCAGGTCGTTGAAACGGTGCTCGAACTCGTAGCCGATACGGCCCTGACTCTGGGTGAAATCGTTCCAGGCGGGATCGCCCTCATAGACGTTGGACAGCACGCCATAGCTCGAATTGTAGAAGGCCGCCGTGCCGCCGGTTACCGATTTCGAATATTCGCCGAGGATTGTCAGCTTCGTATCCTCGTCCGGCTTGAAGGTGACAGCCGGCGCCAGATAGATCTTGTCGTCGGGATAGGCAGGCAATTCGGTCTCGCTTTTGCGGCCGAGGCTGGTGAAGCGATAGAGGATGCTGCCGTCCTCGGTCACCGGTCCGGAAGCGTCAAGCGCGGCTTGAAACCGGTTGTGCTCGCCGGCGAGCAGTTCGATTTCGCGGAAGGGCTCATCCTTGGGACGCTTGGTGACGACATTGACGATGCCACCCGGGCCGCTGACGCCGTACAGCGACGATGCCGGCCCCTTCAGGACGGTGACGCCCTCGATGCCGTAGGGCTCGGTCTTGAACCAGGCCGAGGGGCCGTTGTACTGGCGCAGCCCGTCGCGGAACATGCCGTTGTAGAAGGCTTGGAAGCCGCGCAGGAAGAACGCGTCGTAGCGGGTGTCGAAGCCGAAGCTGTTGGGATTGGCGCTGGCCGTGTAGCCGAGCGTTTCGTTCAACGTGCGCGGCTTCTGATCCTCGATCTGCTTCTGCGTCACCACCGAAATGGCCTGCGGAATCCTGGCAATCGGCGTATCGATCTTGGTGCCGATGCGATCCTTCTTGGCGACGTAACCATCCTGGACCAGGATCTCGTTGCTCTGCGCGGTCACCTCGATCTTGCCAAGGACGGGGGCGGTCTCGCTGTCCTGGGCGAGTGCTGCGCCGGGTTGGGCGAGCATCGCCGCGCCACCCAGCAATGATATACCCAGGCGCCATGTCGTCGGCCGCGTTCGCATCAACTCGTCTCCACTGTCTCATGCAGGATTGCGCTCCCGCGCTCTCAAATATGAGTGTGTTAGTCAAGTATTTTTTGCCGCTGCTACCCAAGCTGTCGCTGGGTTCTTGCACAGCGGCACCGCTGACGGGGATTCGACCAACCGGGTCGTCGAATGACAGTCGGGTTGTGGGCTCAGGGGAGGCGGCTTTGCCTATTGCCTGACGCTTCTGGCCACCAGCCGCGCGACGCTTGGCCCGATCAGCAGCACGATCAGGAAGCGCGCCGATTGCAACGCCATGACGAAGGAGATGTCGACGTTCTGGGCGGCAGCGGCGATGATGGCGATGCTGTCCATGCCACCGGGGCTTGTCGCCAGATAGGCGGTCAGCGGGTCGATGCCGAGCAGATGGCTGATCATGAAGGCAAGGCCGCCGCAAAAGGCGATCAGCGCCACGATCGACGCAATGATCTGCGGCAAGGCGCGCGTCGCATGGCGCAGGATCGGCCGGGTGAAATTCAGGCCGATCGACCAGCCGACCATCGCGTAGCTCACCGCCAGCAGCCATGGCGGCAATTGCATTTCCACGCCAAGGCCGAGATGGATGACGGTGCCGAAGATGAAGGTGCCAAGGAAGAACGGCGAGGGCAGCCTGAGCAGCTTTCCCAGGAGGCCGCCGACAAGCGCTACCCCGATGGTGGCGGCGAGGGCTTGTGGATCGATCGGCGGAAACCAGATGATGGGCGGGATTTCGACGCCCGACGTGTCGACCCACATCTTTGCCACCAGGGCCGCCGTCATCGAAACGAAGATGACGCGCAGGTATTGCATGAAGGCGACGAGGCGCTGGTCGGCGCCGAAGGCACCGGCCATCAGCACCATGGCGGTGGCGGCACCCGGCGACGAGCCCCAGACGGCGGTGGTGCCGGGCAGGATGCGCCAGCGGCTGATCAGCCAGCCGAGCAGGCTGGAGGCCGTCACTGTGGCCACAACGACGCCGAGAAACAGCGGCCACTCCTGGTAGAAGACCGGAAAGATATCGGCCGAGATCGAGCTGGCGACGAGGCAGCCGACAATCGCCTGGGCGGCGCCGAACAGAAGACGTGGCACCCGCACCGTGGCGCCATTGGTGCCGGCGACGATGGCCGCGAGCATCGGGCCGATCAGCAGCGCCGCGGGCAGGGCGGCGAGTTCCAGCGCGCCGGCAAACAGGGCGGAGACGGTAAGGATCGCCAGCCATTGCCAGAGCTTGCGCATCCGCGCCATGCGCTCAATGGTGGGCAGATCCGGGGGTGGCGGCTCGGCCGAGGAATCCATGGTTCGCTCTTAGACCCGAAGCGGGGCGATGCGAACCCCGCTGCGCCGAAAAAGGATGCCTGCCCTCAGCCGGTCTTGCCATCGGCCAGGCCGAAGCCGCCGACAGGGTGGGTCTCGACCTGGAATTCAAAGCCGGCGATGAACGGCCGCGCCTTGGCGATCGCCGCCTGGACTTCGGGAAGCTGCAGCGAGGCCTTGTGGCTTTCGGCGTCGGTCCACACCTCGGTGACCCAGATCGCATCGGCATCCGCGGGATCGCGCGCGATGATATAGCTCAGGCAACCCGGCAGGGCGCCGGTGCTGGCGCGCAGGACGTCCATGACCGCGTCGCGCTGGCCGCGCGACGCCCGCATCTTGCCGATCAGTCCGTACATTCCTTTGTCTCCCTTTGAAGTCTTCGACAAGAGTATGCAGATCGCCAGTATGCAGATAGCCGCTCAAGGCATCAACTGGCCGCCATTCACCTCGATCACCTGGCCGGTGATGTAGCCGCTCAGGAGATCGGAAGAGAGGAACAGATAGGCGCCAACGCAATCCTGCGCGGTGCCGGCACGTCCCTGTGGAATGGTGACGACCATGCCCTTCATCTGCTCGTCGGTCGAATAGCGCTCGTGGAACGGCGTCAGGATTGTGCCCGGCGCCACCGCGTTGACGCGGATGCCGAAGCCGATCAGCTCCTTGGCCATGCCGCGGGTCACGTTGGAGACGAAGGCCTTGGCCGAACCGTACAGGCCAGCGCCGCCGCCGGCGCCGTTGCGCGCGGCGATCGACGAGGTGTTGACGATGAAGCCGCCCTGTTTCTTGAGCCACGGGATCGCCTTGCGCGAGCCGGTCAGCACCGAACGCGCATTGAGGTCCATCACCGCGTCGTAATGCGCCTCGGTCTGCTCGGCATAGGGCACGCGGCCAAGCATGCCGCCGGCATTGTTGACCAGCCCATCGAGACGGCCGAAATGCTGCGCGCTGTCCTCGACGACGCGTTCGACATCGGCGGGAACGGAGAAATCCCCCTGGACAAGGAATACCTCGCCGCCTGCGTCGGCAATGGTCTTGGCCAGCTTCTCGGCGGCGTCGCGGCTCGAATTGTAGTGCAGCGCCACTTTGCATTTCTGCGCGGCGTAGGCCGATGCCAGGGCCGCCCCGATGCCGGTCGATGCACCGGTGACCAGCACCGCCTTGCCGGCGAGATCGGGAATGTTGAGTGAGGTGGTGGCTGGCACTGCTGTTCCTCCGGATGTCCGCCCGTCCTTCGTAAGCCGTTGCCACCCGGATGTTCAAGCCTTACGGGCGCAGATAGGCGTAGCCCTGGCCTTGCAGTTCGGCGAGTTTGACGACGCCACCCTTGTCGGCGGCATGGAAACCGTCGAGCAGGTCGGTCAGCGAAACATCCATGCCTTGCATGGTGTTGGCGCAGGCATGCGGGTTGAGCCCCTGCTGCACGAGGCTGGCGAAGCGGCCGGAAATCGCGGCCGAAATGCCTTTCGACTTGAAGGCGGCGAGGGCTGGACCATGCACGACCAGCACGATGTCGATATTGCCGCCGGTGCCATCATAGTGGTTCTTGATGTTGCCGAGCACGAAATTGACCTTGTCGAGATCGCTGAGGTGGTAGGCGACCTTCAGCCTGGCGGGCTCCGTCGCGGCTGCCTGCACCATCCGCAGGCCAAAAAGCGTTCCGGTTCCGGCAAGAACCGTGCGGAACATATCGCGCCGGCGCATCGCATCCTCCTCCGCTTGGCGGCTCACCGCAAAATGCGTGGCTCCGGCCGCAATACTAGCATAAATTGACGTCGCGTCCTGTCGATGCGGAGGAGGGTCACATGGCGTTAGGCAAGGTATTGGCGCGCGTCGCCTGGGGTGTTGCACTGCTCGGTCTGCTGGCTGGCAAGGCCGGAGCCGATGATGCGCTCAAGCTCACCGAACTCAGCCCTAACGGCGCCGACGCCTGTTTCGGCCGCGTCTATGACGCCGCGCACCTCAAGGCACATCCGAAGCAGAAGGTGGCGCGGATCTTCTTCTACTACGGCCATGATCCTGTCAGCCGGCCGAATGAGGAGCCGGCCGCGAATTCCGACTCGTCCTACAATGCCTTCGTCGCCACCACCGTGCGCGGCGCCAAGGCACCGGAATGGGCCGGCGGCTGGTGCAACCACGAGTCGGAGGACGGCAAGACAGGCCCGATCCATTGCGGCATGGATTGCGACCGCACCCTGGCGTCACTGAAAGTCGATGACAAAGGACGCCTGATCCTCACCGACGTACAGCCAGATCTCTATCTCGATGCCGGATCGGAAGAGGAACTCGGCGCGGCGGAATATGACAGGCAGGCGCTGGGCAAGGAGGATGACAATTTCCGCCTCGACCCGATGCCGGCAGCGACCTGCAAGGCGGAGTTCGCGCGCATCGATCCGATCGACCCGGCGCTCGGGCCGCCGCTGCGCCAACGGCTGAAGCCGGACCAGGCCTTCTGCTATGGACGCGACTACGATGCAGCGCATATGGCTTCCCACCCCGACCAGTTGACGCAGTCGATCCGGGTTTTCCGCGGCTCGGTGGAACTGGCGTCTTTTGCTTCAGGAGGCGACGCAGCCAACTGGCCCGATGGCGCCGACATTGCCGTCACCGTCACGACGCGGCAGAAATCGGCCAAGGTCACGCAGACCTATTCCTGCCAGGGCGAGGCCGACCAGTGGCGTTGCGCGGCGAGCTCGAAGATGAGCGATTTTTCCTGCGACATCGCGCAGAAGGAGATTTTTCTCAAGCGCGGCGCCAACGGCATGATGATGCTGGCCAATCCCAACAGCAGCCTGGCGATCGTCGACCTGTGCTCGAAGGCCGCCGATGGCAAGACGAAGTCCGACGACAAGATCTACCGGCTGCAGCCGATGCCGCAATCGGCCTGCGCGCCGTGAGCTGACCTCAGGCGAACGGCACGGCGGTCGTGCCTTTCGGCAGTTTGGCTTCGTCGTCGGGCTCGACATGGATGGTGACGCGCACCGAGGGGATTTCGGCCTTCAGCGCGTCCTCGATGCGGTCGCAGATGACATGGCTGGCGCCCACCGACATGTCGGCATCGACGACCAGATGGAACTCGATGAAGGTGGCGCGGCCGGCGATGCGCGTCTTGAGGTCATGCACCTCGAGCGCGCCCTTGCAATTGGCCGAGATGACGTCGCGGATGTGCATGTGCTCTGCCGTGTCGACAGCGCGGTCCATCAGGCCGTTCATCGACGAGCCGATGACATGCCAGCCCTGCCACAGGATGTTGAGTGCCACGAGGACGGCAAGCGCCGGGTCGAGGATCTGCCAGCCGGTCAGGATCGCCCCGACCAGGCCGCCGAACACACCGATCGAAGTCACCACGTCGGTCATGATGTGTTTGCCGTCGGCAACCAGCGCCGGCGATTTCTCGGCCCTGCCGGCGCGGATCAGCGTCCACGCCCAGAAGGCATTGATGACCGTGGCGACGCCGTTGACGGCAAGACCTTCCCAAGGCTGTTCAAGCGGCGCCGGGGTTTGCCAGGAGCGCCAGACCTCGTTGAGGATCAGCAGTGCCGCGAGCACGATCAGCACGCCTTCGAGCACGGCCGAGAAATACTCCGCCTTGTGGTGGCCGAATGGATGGTCCTGGTCGGCCGGCTTGTAGCTGACCTGGATCGCCCAGAAGGCCGCGATCGAGGCAATGACGTTGACGATCGATTCCAGGGCATCCGAATAGAGCGCCACCGAGCCGGTGATGTACCAGGCGACGAGCTTCAGGCCGAGCACGATGGCGGCAATGATGATCGACCAGAAGGCAAGGTTGGCGACCTTGCGCTTCGCCGCGGCCTTGGCCGCGATCGCCATCGTGTTCCCGGTTTCGGCCATGTTCGTCAGGCGGCCTTTTCCTTGGCCTTGCGCGGCAGGTGGGCGACGATGTTCTCGATGATGCGCATGCCGGCATTGTGGCCGAGCGTCATGATCGATTCCGGGTGGAACTGCACCGCGGCGATCGGCTCCTTGCGGTGCTCGAACGCCATGATGACGCCGTCCTCGGTCTCGGCGGTGACGATGAAATCATCGGGCAGTCGCACCGGATCGGCAAAGATCGAGTGATAGCGGCCGACGGTGACTTCCTTGGGCAGGCCGGAGAAGATGATGCCCGGCTTCGAGACGCGGATGCGCGACGGCTTGCCGTGCATCGGCACATGCAGTTGCCGCAGTTCGCCGCCATAGGCTTCGGCCAGCGCCTGCAATCCAAGGCAGACGCCGAAGATCGGCAGGTCACGGGCGCGGGCTCGTCTGATGGTGGCGGCGCAATCAAAATCCTTCGGCGTGCCGGGGCCGGGCGACAGCACGACAAGGTCGGGCTTCAGCCTGTCGAAGACCTCCTCAGGCACCGGCGTGCGCACGGTCGAGACGTTGGCGCCGGTCTGACGGAAATAGTTGGCCAGCGTGTGGACGAAGCTGTCCTCGTGGTCGACGAGCAGGATGTTGACGCCGTCGCCGACGCGGGCGGTGGTGCGCTCTGTGCTGGCGGAGTTGCCCGTCTTGGCGTCGCGGATGGCGGAGAGCATGGCGGATGCCTTCAGTTCGGTTTCGGCTTCTTCTTCCTCGGGAATGCTGTCGAAGAGCAATGTGGCGCCGGCGCGCACTTCGGCAATGCCGTCCTTGATGCGGATGGTGCGCAGGGTGAGGCCGGTGTTCATGTCGCCGTTGAAATTGACCATGCCGATCGCGCCGCCATACCAGGCGCGCGGGCTCTTCTCGTTCTGCTCGATGAAGCGCATGGCCCATAGTTTCGGCGCGCCGGTGACGGTGACCGCCCAGGCATGCGACAGGAAGGCGTCGAATGCATCCATGCCTTCGCGCAGCCGCCCCTCGATGTGATCGACGGTGTGGATCAGGCGCGAATACATCTCGATCTGGCGACGGCCAATGACGCGCACCGAGCCCGGTTCGCAGACCCGCGACTTGTCATTGCGGTCGACGTCCGAGCACATGGTGAGCTCGGATTCGTCCTTCTTCGAATTGAGCAGCTTCAGGATCTGCTCGGAGTCCGAAATGGCGTCGTCGCCGCGCTTGATGGTGCCGGAGATCGGGCAGGTCTCGACGCGGCGGCCGTTGACGCGCACGAACATTTCCGGCGAGGCACCGATCAGATATTCGCCTTCGCCGAGATTGATGAAGAAGGAATAGGGCGAGGGGTTGATGGCCTTCAGCTTGCGCGAAATCTCGGACGGCTGCGTCTCGCAGCGCTCATAGAACATCTGGCCGGGCACGACCTCGAACAGATCGCCGCGCTTGAACGAATCCATCGCCTTGCGAACCAGATTGGCGTATTCGCCGGGCTCGTGGTCGCCGCGCGGCGGGATGCGGTCGGGGCTTTTGAACGGCTCGGCGATTTCATCGCGCGGCAGGCCTTCGGTCGAAAACCCGTCGCCGGCATAGTCGTAGCGATCGGTCCAGGCCTTGGCCGAATAGTGGTCGACGACGAGGATCTCGTCGGGCAGGAACAACACAAGATCACGCTGGCTTGGCTTGCGCTCGAGCGTGTAGTCGACCGGGTCGAACTGGAAGGCGAGGTCGTAGCCGAAGGCGCCGTAGAGGCCGAGATTGGCGTCTTCCTCGGTCTTGAACAGAGCGGTGATGGCGCGCAGCACTGTGAAGACAGAGGGAACGCGGCTGCGCTCCTCCTCGGTGAAGACCCGGCCCGGCTTGGCGACGTCGAGGCGGATCAGTTTCTTCGAGTTCTCGGCGATGGTGACATCGGCCAGGCTGCCGAGCGCCTTGCCGATGACCGGCAACAGCGCCTCGCCACGGCCATTCAGCGCCTCGATGCGCATGGCGCGGCCATGCGCCGAGATCACCAGTGGCGGATCGATGATGGCGGTGTCCCAGCGCGTGTAGCGGCCGGGATATTCGTAATTCGAGGAAAACACGGCGCCCCGGCGCGCATTCAGCCCGTCGACATAAGCGTCGATGGCGCCCGCATAGGGCCGGTCGTGGCGTTCGCGGGTGATGGTGATGCCACCCGCCGTCACGAAACTCTCTGCCCCGTTTTCCAGAACCTTCATCGTCATTGCCGTCTCCATCAGCTTCTTGGGGCAACGGACCCGGGAATGGCTTGAAAAAACAAATGGCCGCCCGGACATTCCGCTGCGGCCACCCTCTATTTTCACGCGCACGCGTTCGAACAGGCCGCTGTCAGCAGGCCCACCACCAAATGGTCTTGGTCGAACGCATGTTCATGGCGAAATCCATAGCTGCGAAAACCAGGATGCGCAACAGGTTTGAAAATCTGTCCGGTGGCTGCCCCTTCTGCAGCTCATGGCACATCGCCACAGCCGGCGGTCCTGCTTAGGCTGGATGTCCAACAGCAGAAACATGGGAAAAACACCAATGACCGAGCAGATCGACCGCGCACGGACGTTCCATTCCCTCCACGTCAAGGGAAACCCGATCGTTCTCTACAATGCCTGGGATCCGGGCTCGGCCAAGATCGTCGAGAAAGCAGGGGCCAAGGCGATCGCCACGGGGAGCTGGCCGGTGGCTGCGGCCTTTGGATACGCCGACGGCGAGAAAATCCCGCTGGAGTTGGCGCTCGACAACATCAGGCGCATCGTTGCCGCCGTCGACCTGCCGGTGACCATGGATCTCGAGGGTGGCTATGGCGTCGATCCGGAAACCGTCGCCCGCACCGTGACGCATGCCATACAGGCCGGCGCCATCGGCTTCAATTTCGAGGATCAGATTGTCGGCGGCACGGGCCTGCACGACATCGCCGTCCAGGTGAAGCGGATCGAAGCCGCCGCAGCAGCGGTCAAGGCCTCGGGTGTCCCGGCCTTCGTCAACGCCCGAACCGACATCTTCCTCAAGGCGAAGCCGGATACCCACGACAAGGCGCTGCTCGACCAGGCGATCGAGCGGGCGCATGCCTTTGAAAAGGCTGGAGCGAACGGTTTCTTTGCGCCGGGCCTTGGCGATGAGGGCTTGATCGAGGCGCTGTGCAAGGCAATTGCGCTGCCGGTCAACATCATTGCGCTGGCGCATGTGCCGCCGCGCCAGCGGCTGGCGGAACTCGGCGTTGCCCGCATCAGCCACGGCCCGGTGCCATACCGGCAGATGGCCGAATGGCTGGAGGGCAAGGCGCGGCTGGCTATTTCAGGCTAGGGCATGCTGATATTCAGGTGATGCCAGCCTGCAAATGGCGGTTTCCTGTGCTTCCGGTGCTCCCGTACCCAAAAGCGCGGCTGGCCATTTCGGGTTAGTTCAGTCCTCAAGCGTGCCTGATCTGGCGTCGGCGCTCCTGCTGTCGCCGACGAGTTTCAAAAGATCCTCGCCGGCGCGGATGATGCGGCGCGAGCGGCGGGTCAGGATGATGCCGTCCTGCGGCGCGAAGACTTCGGTGCGGCCATCGGTTTCACCCGGTGCATGGACGATGGTGGCGAGGCGAGCGCCCTTGGCGACGCGGTCACCGGGCTTCACGTCGTAAAGCACGGCACCCGCCCGAGGCGCCGGCATCATGTCGATGTTTTCCAACGGGGCCACGACACCGGTGAAAGAACCAGGTACCGGCAGGGCGGTATCGGTGATCACGCCGCGCGCCACCAGCAGCCGGTAGAGGCCTTCGGCGTCGGAGGCGGCCAAGGCGCCGTCGACATCGAGGATGCCGCGGTATTCGACCGTCGTGGCGACGCGGCGATCGAGATTCGCCACGTCACCGGGAACGTTCTGGTAGGGCATGATCGAGGCGCCCTCGAACGTGCCGTCGGTGTCTTCGCTCCACAGCATCACCGCGTCGACGTCCATGGCGGCGGCGCAATCGGCCATTGCCGGCCACAGGCTGGTATGGACATAGAGATAGGCGAGGCCCTCATCGTCGCAATGCAGGTCGAGCACGATGTCGTGGCCGAGCGACAGCTGCACCAGCCGGGTCTTCAGCCGCTGGTCGACTGAGCCAAGGGTGGTGTCAGGCAGGAGTGCCGCATCGGGCGCGGCAAGCAACGGAAAGCCGCGATTGAAGTTGGTGCGGGTGCCGAGATGGAAGCGTCCCTGATGTTCGCCGAAATGATATTGCGCCCGGCCGATCGGGTTGGCCCAGGGCACGATAGCGATGTCGCCCTTGATGCGGCCTTCGGTCTCGGCCTTGGCCAGCATAGGCATCAGCGCGTCGATGGCGACGACGCCCGGCAACTCGCCGGCGTGGAGCGCCGCCTGCAGATAGGCCGACGGAGCGGCCTTGTCGGTTCCGGCAAAGCGGAACAGCGGAAATTCGTAGGAAACACCCTCGCTTTCGCCGGCGATGCGTTCGATCGATTTCTGCATGATTTTCCTCCATCAAGAGCGACAAGACATGCCCAGTTGAAGGTGCCGATGTCGATTGGTCCAGCCGGCCGCGCTATGGGCGCAAGCGGTTATTCAGCCGGTGCCTGCAGAGGGACAGGTGTGCGCCGATCCAGCGCCTGCGACAGCACCGCGACGGTGACCGCAAGCAGTGCCAATGCGGCGCCGACCAGCGGCAGATTGGCATAGGAAACGCCCGCCGAAAGTGCCACGCCGCCGATCCAGGCGCCGCTGGCATTGCCGACATTGAAGGCGCCCTGATTCAGCGTGGCGGCGAGGTTGGGTCCTTCGGAAGCCGCCTCGACGACGCGGATCTGCAGCGGCGGCACGACGACGAAGATGAGCAGGCCCCACAGGAAGACGATGCCGATGGCGACGCTGGCTATGGCGCCGAACTGCGTGAAGCCGAGCAGCAGCAGCGTCATCAGCAGCAGCGTGCCGATGACTGTCGGCATCAGCTTCCAATCGGCCAGCCTGCCACCGATGATGTTGCCGATGGTCATGCCGGCACCGAACAGCAACAGCACCCAGGTGACCGCCGAGGTGGACAAGCCAGAGACGTCGGTCAGATAGGGCTTGATGTAGGTGAAGACCGTGAACAGGCTGGCGGAGGTCAGCGCCGCGATCAGCATCGCCAGCCACACCTGCAGCTTGCCCAGCACGCGCAGCTCGCCGCGCAGGCCGCCACCGCTCGGTTCAGTGACGTCGGATGGCACCAGCCAGGCGATGCAAGCGACCGAGATCAGGCCGATGCCGACCACGGCCAAAAAGGTGGCGCGCCAGCCGAAGGCTTCGCCAAGGGCGGTGCCGGCGGGCACGCCAAGGATGTTGGCCAGCGTCAGCCCGGCGAACATCAGCGCGATGGCGCTGGCGCGCTTGTTGCGCGGCACCAGGCTGGCGGCAACGACCGAGCCGATGCCGAAGAAGGCGCCATGGCCAAAGGCGGTGAACACGCGTGCGGCCATCAGCATCCAGTAGTTTGGTGCGATGGCGCAGAACAGATTGCCGACGACGAACAGCGTGGCGAGGCCAACCAGCACCGGCTTGCGCGGCAGATGCGCGGTGGCCATCGCAACGATCGGTGCGCCGAAGACGACGCCGAGCGCATAGCCGGTGACCAGCAGGCCCGCCGAAGGGATGGACACGCCGAGGTCGGCGGCGACCTCCGGCAACAGGCCCATGATGACGAATTCGGTGGTGCCGATGCAGAAGGACGCAATGGCAAGCGCAAGGATCGGCAAGGGCATGGAGCGTCCAGACTGAATCGGTTCAATCCGAGAATGCGCGTAGACTCTTTCCACGCGCAACATGCATTGCTGCAATGCAGCAATGCATAAAGTCGAGAGCTTGATGGCCGGTACGTCAGGCCAGCGGCTTCAGCGCCTGGGCGATGGTGGGCAGCAGCTCCGAGACATTCGGATGGATGTGCACGGCACGCGCCAGCGTGTCGACGGGCGCCTTGGCGTACATCAGGTCGAGCACGCAGTGCACCGCTTCGTCGCCACCGGGTCCCAGCACCGAACAGCCGAGGATTTCCCTGGTGTCGGCGTCGACCAGGATCTTCATGAAGCCTTGCGTCTCGCCCTTTTCGATGGCACGGCCGACGCGGGTCATCGGCCGTTGGCCAATCAGCGCCCGGCGGCCGGATTTCTTCACCACGGCCTCGGTCATGCCGCAGCGGCCGAGCGGCGGGTCGATGTAGAGCGCGTAGGCCTCGATGCGGTCGCTGACCTTGCGTGGATCGTTGTCGAGCAGGTTGGCGGCGACGATCTCGTAGTCGTTGTAGGAGGTGTGGGTGAAGGCGCCCTTGCCGTTGCAGTCGCCCATCGCCCAGATGCCGGGCACGCTGGTGCGCAGCTGGTCGTCGACGGCAACGAAGCCGCGCTTGTCGACCTCGACGCCGGCCTTGTCGAGGCCGAGATCGTCGGTGTTGGGTGTGCGCCCTAGAGCCAGCAGCACATGCGAGCCGACCGCAGGCGGCTTGCCCGCGGAGAAGGTGACGGCAATGTCCTTGCCTTGCCTGGCAAAGCCGATGTCGTCGGCACCGACATGAACCGCAATGCCTTCGTTTTCGAGGATCGACAGGATGGCGGCAGAGACGTCCTCGTCCTCGCGGCCGGTCAGGCGCGGGCTCTTTTCGATGACGGTGACTTCGGCGCCGAAGCGGCGGAACATCTGCGCGAACTCGAGCGAGATATAGCTGCCGCCGACGACGATGAGATGGCGCGGCAGCACGTCGAGATCCATCATCGAGGAGTTGGTCAGGTAGTCGATGTCGTTGATGCCGGGCAGGTCCGGCACCGAGGCGCGGCCGCCGGTGTTGAGGAAGATTTTTTCGGCGGTCAAAAGGTCGTCGCCGACGCGCACCGTGTTGGCGGATTCGAACCGCGCATGGCCGCGATAGAGCGTGCATTTGTCCATGCCGGCGATCCAGGTTTCGAGCCCGGTTCGGGCGTCGTTGGATACCTTGTCCTTGCGCGCCTTGATCGCCTTGTAGTCGACGCCGACGGGGCCACCGAGCGTCACGCCATAATCGGCGGCGCGGCGGGCAAGGTGCGCGGCATAGGCGCTGGCGACCATGGTCTTGGTCGGCATGCAGCCGGTGTTGACGCAGGTGCCGCCGACCAGCTTGCGCTCGATCAGCGCAACGCTCATGCCGGCAGCGTTCAGCCGGCCGGCCAGGGACGGGCCGGCCTGTCCGGCACCGATGATGATGGCGTCGAAAGTCTTGGCCGTCATGCCACCGCCGCTACGATCAGCAGGCCGCCGATGATCGCCACGGCGTCCTCGATGAAGGCGGCGGGCGGATCCTTGCCGAAGGCGGCCGCCAGCCGGCCGCGTGCTTCGGCCCCGCCCAGCGTGCCGATGACAGCGCCGATGGCGCCGGCGATCAGGCCGCCGATGGTGGAACCACCGGTGGCGCCGATGACGGCGCCGGTGAAGGCGCCCATGATGATGCGGGCGCCGAACTGCTGCGGCACCTTCCGGCTCGGCGTCGACGGCAGCTGATCGGTGACCAACTCGACGATGGCAAGGATGGTGAAGATGCCGACAGCGGCCCAGTGGCTCATGAAGCTGGCCCAGGTGCCGGCGACCGGCAGCCAGCCGAGATAGGCGCCCCAGGCGACGGCAGCCGGCGCGGTCATGGCACGAAGGCCGGCAATGACGCCGATCAGAAGTGCAAGAATATACAACATGGTCGATCCCCTCATCGCCGGCCAGGACAGCCTTGCAAGAACAGGCTAGCATAGGCCGGGCATTTGACCAGCACATGACTTCGAAAAATTCGAATGGATTTGCGCCCGGTGTTGCGGGACGCTGGCACTTTCCCGTTCACTGCAATTGTGCTTTGGCAAGGGCGTCACAGGGAGACATCGTCATGGCTGAAAGCGAGCGCGCAAAGATGGTGGCCGGCGAATGGTACACTTGCCTCGATGACGAACTCGAGGCACTGCGCGTCAGCGCGCGCGACGCGGTTTTCGAGCACAATTCGCTGCCGCCACGGCAGCGTGGAAACCTCGGGCCGGGCTTGAAGGCACTGCTCGGCAAAGCGGGCGAGGGCGCCCGCATCGAGGCGCCGTTTCACTGCGCCTACGCCTTCAACATCTTTCTTGGGGACGGCGTCTTTCTCAATGCCGGCTGCACCATCCTCGACACGGCATGCGTGCGCATCGGCAAGGGAACGCTGCTCGGCCCCAACGTGCAGATCTATTGCGCCGAGCACCACAAGGAGGCCGCCGGGCGGCAAGCGGGGCTGGAGATCGCCAGGCCGGTCGAGATCGGCAGCAATGCCTGGATCGGCGGCAGCGCGATCATCCTTGGCGGCGTCAGCATCGGCGATGGCGCCATCATCGGTGCCGGCGCGGTGGTGACCGGCGACGTGGCTGCGAACACCACGGCGGTCGGCAATCCGGCACGGGCGGTCAAGCGGGATTGAACAGATCAGGACAAAAGCGCCGTGCGTTCGTCCTTCTGATCGGACCGCCTGGAAAATTCGCGCCGGTATTGCGCCGGGGACGTCTTGAGCCGTGCCGAAAAATGCTGCCGCAGTGAGGTGGCGCTGCCGAAGCCGGCCTCGAAGGCCACCATGTCCATCGATTTCTCCGTGGCCTCCAGCAACCGTTGCGCCAGTTCGATCCGCTGGCTGGTCAGCCATTCGCCGAAACTGGTGCCGATCGATTTCTGAAAGCGGCGGGTGAAGGTGCGCCGGGTCAGGCCGGCGGCTTCGGCGACGCGGTCCAGGCTGTGCGTCTCGCCAAGTGTGGCGCGAACCGCGTCGAGCGCCTGGGTGAAACGGTCGGCATTCGCACCCCTCGCCACCGGGTGCTCGATGAACTGCGCCTGCCCGCCTTGGCGATGCGGGGAAAGGACGATCTGGCGGGCGAGCCGCAGTGCCGCTTCGGCGCCATAGCGGGCGCGCACGATGTGGAGACAGCAGTCGAGGCCGGCGGCGACGCCGGCCGATGTCACGACATCGCCATTGTCGACATACAGCACCGAGGCATCGACCGCGATGTCGGGATGGAGTTTCTGCAGCCGCTCGGAATAGGCCCAGTGCGTCGCGGCACGGCGGCCTGACAGCAGCCCGGCCGCGGCAATGGCGAAAGTTCCCAGGCAGAGGCCGACAATCAATGCGCCATGCTCGTGCGCTCTGCGTAGCGCCTCCATCAACACTGGCGCTGGAGCCTCGCCGAGATGATGCCAGCTCGGGATGATGACGATGTCTGCGCCGTCGAGGCCCTCGAGCCCATGCGGTGCGGCAACGGTCAGTCCGGCTTCGGTGTGGATCGGACCTGCCCTGACCGCGCAGATACGGAACTCGAAGCGCGGCAGCCCAAGCGCCGTCCTGTCCTCGCCGAACACCAGGCATGGCACCGAGAGATGGAAAGGGCTGATGCCGTCGAAGGCAAGGACGGCGATGATCGGGTCGGTCATGATGCTTCCAGCGGCTAAGATGGGATTGTCCCAATTCTTTCGAATGATGTCAATTGGGACACTTTCGACTGCTTGGCGACCCACCTATTTTCGGCCCCATTCGCATTCAAGCCGGAAAGGAAAACACCATGACTGACCCAGCCAACACCACGCCGCGCCGCGCGCTGATCGTCGTCGACGTCCAGAACGACTACGATGGCGGTAATCTCGCCATCCAGCATCCGCCGTTCCGCGACAGTGTCGTCAATGTGGCACGCGCCATGGATGCGGCGGCGTCAGCCGGCATCAAGGTGGTGGTCGTCAAGCAGATGGCGCCCGCGACATCGCCGATCTTCGCCAAGGGCAGCCATGGCGGCGAACTGCACCCCGAGATCGCCAGGCGCAGCCGCGACCACCATGTCGAAAAGAACCTGCCTTCCGCCTTCACCGGCACCGATCTGGAGGACTGGCTGCGCGCCCAGGCCATCGATACGATCACGGTGGTCGGCTACATGACGCACAATTGCGACCTGTCGACCATCATCCACGCCGTCCATATGGGCTTTGCCGTCGAGTTCCTGTCCGACGCGACCGGCTCGGTGCCCTATGCCAACAGCGCCGGCTACGCTTCGGCCGAGGAGATCCACCGCGTGGTCACGATCATCCTGCAGTCGCGCTTCGCGGCGGTGCTCAAGACCGGCGAATGGGTCGAGTGCCTGAAGACCGGGACACTGCCGGAGCGCGACACGATCTTCGGTTCCAACCAGCGGGCGCTGTCGCGCAACGCCGCATAGCAATATCCGGAAACAAAAAAGGGCGCCGCAGCGATGCGGCGCCCTTTGCGGTTTGGAATTGAAGGATCCTGTGTTTGACGCAATTCCGGACGGAAGACCGTTTCACACTTTTTCTGGAATTGCTCTAGAACAGGCCCTCGATCTGGCCCATCTCGTTGAGGAAGATCTTCTCCGAGGACGGCGCCTTGGGCAGGCCTGGCATGGTCATGACCTCGCCGCAGATGATGACGACGAAGCCCGCACCGGCCGACAGCCTGACCTCGCGCACCGGCACGGTGTGGCCGGTCGGCGCGCCGCGCAGGTTCGGGTCGGTCGAGAACGAGTACTGCGTCTTGGCCATGCAGACCGGCAGGTGGCCGTAGCCGGCTTGCTCCCAGGCGTGCAGCTGGTCGCGCACCGACTTGTCGGCGATCGCTTCCGAGCCGCGATAGATGCGCTGGACGATGGTGTTGATCTTCTCGAACAGCGGCATGGCGTCGGGATAGAGCGGCGCGAACTGCGAGGCACCGGATTCGGCCAGCGCCACCACCTTGTTGGCGAGTTCCTCGATGCCGGCCGAGCCCTTGGCCCAGTGCTTGCACAGGATCGCCTCTTCGCCCATCGAGGCGACATAGTCCTTCATCGCCTGGATCTCGGCGTCGGTGTCGGAATAGAAATGGTTGATGGCCACCACCGCCGGCACGCCGAACTGCCTGATGTTCTCGATATGGCGGCCGAGGTTGGCGCAGCCCTTCTTCACCGCCTCGACGTTTTCCTTGCCGAGATCTTCCTTCTTGACGCCGCCATTCATTTTCATGGCGCGCACGGTGGCGACGATGACCGCTGCTGCCGGCTTCAGGCCGGCCTTGCGGCACTTGATGTCGAAGAACTTTTCTGCGCCAAGGTCTGCGCCGAAGCCGGCTTCGGTGACGACATAATCTGCCAGTTTCAGTGCCGTCGTGGTGGCGACCACCGAGTTGCAGCCATGCGCGATGTTGGCGAACGGGCCGCCATGCACGAAGGCCGGGTTGTTCTCCAGCGTCTGCACCAGGTTGGGCTGCATGGCGTCCTTGAGCAGCACGGCCATGGCGCCGTCGGCCTTGAGGTCGCGGGCATAGACGGCCGACTTGTCGCGGCGATAGGCGACAATGATGTCGCCGAGGCGCTTTTCAAGGTCCTTCAGGTCGGTGGACAGGCACAGGATGGCCATCACTTCCGAGGCGACGGTGATGTCGAAGCCGCCCTCGCGCGGAAAGCCGTTGGCGACGCCGCCGAGCGAACAGATCATCTCGCGCAGCGCCCGGTCGTTCATGTCCATGACGCGGCGCCAGACGACGCGTCGGGTGTCGATGCCGAGCTCGTTGCCCCAGTAGATGTGGTTGTCGATCAGTGCCGACAGAAGGTTGTGCGCCGTGGTGATGGCGTGGAAGTCGCCGGTGAAGTGGAGGTTCATGTCCTCCATCGGCACGACCTGTGCGTAGCCGCCGCCGGCGGCACCGCCCTTGACGCCGAAATTCGGGCCGAGCGAAGCCTCGCGGATGCAGACGATCGCTTTCTTGCCGATGCGGTTCAGGCCATCGCCGAGACCGACCGTGGTCGTCGTCTTGCCTTCGCCCGCGGGCGTTGGGTTGATGGCGGTGACGAGGATCAGCCTGCCGTCCTTGTTGCCCTTCACCGACTTGATGAACTCGGCCGAAATCTTGGCCTTGTCGTGGCCGTAGGGCAAAAGGTGTTCAGTCGGAATGCCGATTTTCTGGCCGATCTCCTGGATCTGCTTCTTTTTGGCGCCGCGCGCGATTTCGATGTCGGACTTCACTTCGGCCATGACGGCTTTCCTCTGGATTGAACGGTGGAGGGGACGGGTTTGATCTCACTCGCAAACAGGTTGGAACCGGGCGCGGGCATGTTCTAACCCTGTCGCTGCCGCGGCGTCAACTTGCATGCAACTATGTTTCCTATGAAGAAAATTCCTCTGCGGATCGGCCGACCTGTCATCGGTTCTTCCTGGCTCCGTTACCGCGCCGTATAGAAGCCAGAGGACGCGGCGCTCCGCCGTCTCAAAACAGCCGCACAATGCACGGAATGCGACAGAAGCGACGGCGCAAATTCGCCATCGCGATGGCCGTGGCGGAGCAGCGTTACTGTGTCAGCACGTTGCTGATTTCGACCATGTTGGAGCGCACCCGGAGCACATAGAAGCCCATTGTCGTCAGATGCGTCGGCATGATCCAGCCGTCCTCGCGGCCATTGGCGATGATGAAGGGCTGGATGCGCAGCGCCGAGACGAATTGCGAGTCCATCGTGTCCCACAGGTTCTGCAGATGCTTTTCCTTGATGACGTCCTCGAAGTCGGCCTGGGCACCCTTCATCAGGCCGTAATAGCCGTAGAGCTGGCCATAGGCGAACCAGAAACGGTCGTCGGCGCGGAAGTCGAACCAGCCATTGTTGTGGTTCTCGGCGCGCTCCTTGAGGATCGCCGAGGTCGAGCCGATGTCGGATGAGATGCGGTCGATATACTGCTTCAGATTGTCGGCGCGGGCGTCGAAGGTCGCCTGGCAGGTGGCGAGGCGAGCGTTGAAGGAACGCAGCATGCGCACGGCGTCGCGGTAATAGCTTGGCGTCGGCGTCTTGGGGCCGAACGGGTTCAGGCCGAAATACCAGGTCTCCTCGTCGAACTGCAGATTGCCGCGGGCATTCTGCAGATCGCTGTCGATCTGCGAGGTGGTGCGAACGCGGCCGAGATTGTCGGCGAGTTCGGTCGCGGTGCGCCGCACCGCCTGGTTGATGCCGCGCTGGAACGAGGCCTTGTTGTCCATCCACGGCGTGTGGTCCCAGTCAATGCCGAACAGGCCGAGCTTGTAGAGGATCATCGACGAGATCCAGGCATTCTGGTTGACGTTGAAGTCGGTCAGGTCGGCGGCGATCTGGGCAATGCCGGAGTTGCCGCAGGTCTTGGCTGTATCCGTGCCGGCGCCAGCGGCAACCTGTTCGCCGGCGGACACGTTGCGCTTCTCGAAAGTGTAGGTGTCGGGATAGTTCGGGTTGAAATTGTTCCACCACTGGGTGGCGTAGAAGAAGTTGGCATAGAGGCCGATCAGCACCAGCAGGGCGACGCCGACCACCGCCTTCAGGATCCAGCCGCGCTGCGTGTACCAGCGTCCGGCCCATAGGAACGGCCACAGGATGACGCCGACCAAGAGGCCGATGCCACGGCCGATCCACTGGAAAATCCGGGTGAAGAAGTTCACGATCGGATCGAGCATGGCGATGTCACCCCCTCAAAGCATGATGCCAAAAAGTTGCAGACTTTTTGGATAACATCATGCGCCAAAACAACAAGTTAGAACGAAATGACGGTTCATTTCGTTCTAGTCAGTCAGGCCGTAGAGGCGTGTGCGAAACGCCACCTTGTCCTTCAAATATGTGGTTTTGAGAACGTCCACAACATGCGATCGCCAGGCGTCGCTGAAGCCGTCATAGTCCTTGTAGAAGCCCTGTTTGTTGAAGATGTAGCGCGAGACGAAGTCCGACGGCACGAAATCCGAGATCAGCCGGTTGGTCAGCCAGGCGTCGGGATGGTCTGATTTGGCGCGGATCACCAGGAAGCGCTGCTGCGGGAACACATCCTCTATCTTGAGGTGGCCGAGCTGGGCGATCTCGCGCTTGGCGGCGTTGAGGAAGGGAAAGTTGCCGTCCCGGGTGATCAGGTCGGCATGGCTCTGGATCCAGGTCTGCAGCCAGACCTTGTCGACGTCGGTCAGGTTGCGGTCGGGCTCGGCGTCGCGGATCAGCGCGCGCACCACCATTTCAGCGCGGTGCTCGAGATAGCCCGAGGCCTCGATCCAGGAGGCGCGCGGCAGCTCGATGCGGCCGGTGGTGGCGAGGAACTTGAACACCTTGTCGGCGTCCTTGATCGAGAGATAGCTGACCTGCCATGGCCGCGAGCGGCGGAAACCGGGTGCGGCCGGATCGCCGATCACCGTCGTCATGTCTGGATCGACGAACACGTAGAGACCGCCGAAATGGCTGGTCCAGTAGGCATTGTGGCGGAAAATCACCTGGTCGGGCACCAGCGCGTTCTCGCGGATGTCGCCGCAGACCTTGGCGAGCTCCACCATGCGGGTCAGCATGGCGTTGTCGCGCCAGGCGTCGGGCTCCTGCTTCAGCCGGTCGACGAGCTTGCCGAGTTCGGCGGCCTTGCCCAGCACGTCCTCGGCCGACAGCACCTTGAACTCGACCTGGCTGATCGACAACAGGTCCTCGATGTCGTTGACCTTGGGAACGGAATCCTCGATCTCGCCGTAGATGACGTCCTTGATGGTCAGCGCGTCGATGGCGCGCTGGTTCTTGGACATGAACTCGAACATCAGCTGCGAAGTGTTGGAGAAGGCGGTGTGCACCACCGGCAGGTCGATCTGTGACGGCGTCAGGATGATGAAACGGCGATTGACCTCGTTGGGGTCGAGATAATCATAGTCGCCGCATTCCTCGGCCACTTCGGGCGAGAAGCCGGTGCGGTCGATCTGAAAACTCTTGAGTTTCGTCGGCTTCAAGCCGAACGCGGCCAGCGCCTTGTTGTAACGCTGGACCAGATGCGGCTCGTCGACCGTCAGCAGCCGGCCATAGATCAGCTCATTGTCGCGCAGAAGATCGGGTTTCTTGGTGGTCATCCTTCCTTCTCCCCGTTCACGGGGAGAAGGTGCCCGACGGGCGGATGAGGGGCGACGCAAACGCTCATCATCTTTCCTCTGACGTTGAAGAGGGCAAAAATTTAGCGTCGACGGCAATCATTTTGTTATCGAGCCGACCGTCCAAGGCCGCAACAATCGTCTCCAGCACGCTTTTGCGATCCGCTAGGACATCAGCGTGCCACACCCTCAATACCGACCAGCCATTCCTGTTCATGGTCTCGTCCCTGTATCGATCATGAGATTGATTTGCGTGCTGGCTTCCATCGACTTCCACAACCAGGTTGGCTTCACGGCAGGCAAAGTCTGCGAAATATGGACCGATTGGCAGTTGACGAAGAAATTTGTGGCCATTCAATCGCCGTCCGCGCAATTCGCTCCACAGTTTTTCCTCGGCCTCGTTTTCGAATTTCCGTAGCTGACGAGCTCTCGCCACCTTTGGCTCATTACCGCCTCGCATCGCGCTGCCCCTCATCCGCCCTTCGGGCACCTTCTCCCCGTGAACGGGGAGAAGGAAGATCACGCATTCCACAGCCCCTTCTTCTTCATTTCCTCCATCTCGCGCGCAGCGCGTTCGCGCAGGCGGGCGTCGCGCAGCAGTTTTTCCACGGCGGAGTCGTCGGACTTGTCGGAATAGCGGAACTCGGAATCGGCGTAGCGGTTGATTTCCTGCATGACCATGTCCATCGAGAACGGGCCGCGGAGTTCCTCGATCATCGCTTTCTTCTCGTCATAGCCCTTGTGCATGAAGGCTTCCGGCTTCTCGAACCAGTCGTCGGGAAGCTCGATGTCCATGGCGCGCATCTTGATGGCGTCGGTGACGTTCTTGATGGCGCGGCCGGTGAAGCGCGGTTCGGCATCCTTGATCAGGTGCAGATAGGTGCCGATGTCGGCCATCGATTTCGGCGCGCCGTTCTCTTTCATGTGGCGCTCGTAGACCTTCATCAGGCCGTCTTCCTGCGGCTTCTCATGCTCCTCATAGGCTTCTGTCACGGCGCGCTGGATCTCCTGCGCAGCGTAGAGATCGTGGTCGCCGAGCGGGATCTCGTGGTTCTTGCCGGCGAGCAGCACGAAGATGTCGATATAGTCGTCGCGCGTCTGCGGTCCGTCGACCAGCCAGCGGGCGCCGGCGCGCTGGCGCAGCGCATCGTCGACATTTTCGGGATAGTTGGAAAACATGCCGAACGAGCAGTTGCCGCGCACCACGGTGCCGGCACCGGCGAAGGCATCCATCAACACGCCGGTGATCTCCTGCTGGCCGGCGGACGCGCGGTCGTCGGAGCGGCGCGCCGCCACTTGGTCGATGTCGTCGATGGTGCCGAAGCCGATGACCCGCGGGTTCAGCACATTGTTGATGAACTGCCGGCAGTTCTGGCCTGATTTGCCCTGGTAGGAGGAGATCTGGTCGACGCCGAAATTCTCATAGGCGAAGGGATAGCCGGCGACTTGGCAGTAGCCGTTGACGAGGCCGGCGATCATCTGGATCAGCGTCGTCTTGCCGGTGCCGGGCGCGCCATCGCCGATGAAGGTGAACAGGAAGCCGCCGAGCTCGACGAACGGGTTCAGCTCCCGCTCGAAGTCGTAGGCCATCAGCATCCTGGCGAGCTTGACCGACTGGTACTTGGCGATGTGGTTGCCGACCACCTCTTCCGGTTTCTTGAAGGTCATCACCAGCGGCTTCGACCGCTTGCCGGGCGCGACGTCGAAACCGTCGAGGGTGAAATCGTCGGCATCGATGTGGATATGGGCGTTCTCGAACGGCCCGATGCCGTCGAAGCGGCCCTTGCGCGCCAGAAGTCCATCGACGGCAACGCGGGCGAAGGCACGAGCCCTGGTCATCAGGTCGGTGTCGTCGGACGAACCCGATATCGCCTTGTCGAGGCCGGCCAGGATCGACTTCACCGCATCCTGCCGCGTGTCGAACAGGAAGTCCGGTTCGGGGATGTCGTTGGGCGCCTCGCCGTCGCTGTCGATCAGCTGGAACAGGTACGAGGCGAGGCTGAAAGCCGAGATGTAGGCCGAGGCCGACAAGAGCTTCTTGAAGGTCGACGCCTCGTCGCCTTCGAGCGGGGCACGGGTGTTCCTTGCCTGCAGGCTTTCGAGGTCGGAGCCTTCGGCAAACACGTCCGAGATGGCCAGTGCGATCGCCGTGCCGCGCCGGGCGCGGAACAACAGCGTGTGCTGCGGGATGGTCAACAACTGGTCGTCGGGATGGACGGCGCCGACGGTCTTCGACAGCTCGACCTCACGTGTGCGGCGCACCGAGCCCACCGAAACGGTTGAGACGAAGCGGCGGTTGGTGCCGGCCAGTGCCGTGCCGGATTCGCGCGACGGATCCTCCAGCACGACGATGCGGGTGATGAAGCTCTGCGCGGTGGCGCGGTGCTTCTCGATCGACGCTTCCGGGATGGTGGTCAGGCCGGTATCCATGAAGTGTGCTCCGTGGTGTGACGGTCAGACGTCTGAGATGACCTGTCCGTTGGACAGGATGTGAACCTTGTAGCCGGCGAAGATCTTCTGCGCTTCGCCGGCGGCGTAGAGTGCCTGGTAGGCCTCGTGCGGGATCAGCGCATGGTTCTCGTAGCTCGACACGCCCTGGCGCGCAGCTTCCAGGTCGTCGGTGTTGATGAAGAATTCCTGGGTCGTCTTCTCGCTCGAAAACAGCCCTTTGCGGCCGGGTTTCTCACCCTTGGAATAGACCTCCTGGATGGTCCAGGTCAGCAGCCAGGCATTTTCCGGCTTGCGCACCTTGGCCAGCACCTCGGTCACCGTCGAATTGTTGTCGGTGATCCCCGCCGAATAGAAGGGGCCGAGCACGACGCGGCGCAGCTGCTTGGGATGCAGCGGCTCGAAATCCTTGTCGAGGTTGACGGCGATGGTCGCCGGCGACAGCGTGTAGGCCGAGTTCTTCTCGGTGAAATCGTCGAAACGGTGGGCAAGCTCGGGATTGAGCAAGCCGTCGACCGGCAGCGGAATGTCGACCTTGTCATTGAGCTTGCCGTTGCTGTCGACGAGCTGGCGCACCATGGCTTCGGAAGAATCCTCCACCGTCACCATGTAGACAAGCGGCAGGTTGGCGCTGCCGTCGAACGTCGCCCAGTGGACGAGATAATAGGGCCGCGCCGTCTTCGGATTGACCGAGACCTTGGCCGTCTGCGCCAGCGTGAACGGACCGAACGTGTTCTCGCTTTTCACGTCCTCGAGATAGAGCCGTTCGGCCATCGACTTCTGCAGCGCCTCGGGGAATTCCTTGTGGCGCAGGATGAAGTCGGCCATTTCCTCGCGCAACTCGCCGGCCAGCGGAATGTTGGCAAGCCGCGCGTCGGCCTGGCGACGGTCGTTTTCCAGTTCGAGCAGGTTCTGGAAGACCGGAAAGCCGCTTTCGGCGCGCGAAATGCGGAACGTGTCCATGAACCCCAGCCGGTTGCGCCAGCAGGAAAAGGACTTGTCGAGCCGGGCGATGTATTCGGCGACGATCTTGGCGACGATGCCATGCCGGTAGAGCGGCGAGCGGTCGTCGCGCATGAACACTTCAAGGCCGCTCAATGCGGCCGTGATGGCGGAGAAATACCGTGCGGCCGCTTCGTTTTCGGGGGTCATGCCTGTGCGCTCGCGGGCAGTCCTGTCACCCCTAAGACTGCACGTAGTTTGCCGAGTTGTGCTTCTTCAGCACCTCGTCGAAGCGGCGGGCAAAGGCATCGTCGGCCAACTTCTTGCGGCGCTGGATATCGGCGCTGGCGACCATGTTCTTCTCGTGCATTTCGAGCAGATCGCCGATGTGCTTCTGCGACGCGGCGCCGATGCCGGCCATGGTTTCCTCGGCGGTGTTGTCGACCTGGCTGCCCAGCGTGTTGATCTTGTGGGCGACGTCCTGCTGGGCGGCGGTCTTCAGCGAATCTTCCAGCGCCTTGTAAAGCACGATGCGCTGTTCGGTATCGATGGTCAGCTTGTTGATCAGCGTCGACTGCGCGGCGATCTGGTTGTTGAGCGAATCGACGAAGGTCTGGAACATCGAGGTGTAGCGCTCCAGCGTCTGGCTCTCGGCCAGCAGCTCCTGCTCCTTGGCCTGCTTTTCGTTGTATTCCGTGGCCAGCTTGGAGCGCTCGCCTTCGAGCTGCGTGCGGTCCTTCTGGCTGGTGGACGCGGCGATCTTGTTTTCGATGTCGAGCAGCATCGGGTTGAGTTCCTCGATGCGCTTCTGCACGGCTTCGAGGTTGGACATGGTGGTCTTGCGACGTTCGATGACCTGAGACAGGCTGGCCTCGGAGGTCTTGTAGCGCTGGTCGAGGACCTCTTTTTGCGCCTTCAGGATGCCGACAATGGTGTCGGACTTGGCCAGCAATTCCTGCAGATTGCCGGCCAGCGACATGTTGCGGACGCGATCGGTGCGCATGCGCTGCTTGCTCTGGCTGGAGAAGACGCCGATGAAATTTTCCCAGCCGGTGTAGTTCTTCATGCTCTCGAACTCGGCGCCGAAGACGTTGGTGGCGTCCTCCAGCCCGATGATCAGGTCGGCGATGTTGCCTTCCATCACCTTCTGCTGCTTCAGCACGTCCTCGATGCGGGCGTTCTCGATGTCGAAATTGGCGTCGCCGATCTTCTTGTCGGCGGTGGCGAGCGTATCAAGCACGGTGCCGGACTGCTCGATCTTGGTGCGCATGTCCTGCACGACCTGCTTGGTCTTGGCAATTTCGGCATCGAAATTCTGCAATGTCGCCATTGGGGCCTCCCGCTTCGGCATCACGTCGCTGGTCGCGAACAGCGGCGAATATATGTGGGGCATCCGGGGATTGAAAGACGCAAGACAAGACCCGGCCCGAAAACAAAAAAATCCGCCACGGTCTTGAAAGATAGTGAAGGCGGGATCATGGCGTGATTAGCTTGCAGGTCAAGCGTAGTTCAACTGCCATTGAACTTCTGTGCCGGCAAAGCAGTCAATTTCCGCCGGCGCGGATGCCCTGAAATTCGACATGGAACTGATCCAGTTGCCGGTGCAACATATCCGGCGAAGCCGGCGTCGTCATGCAACGCACTGGCGATTGCTCACGGCTTGGGATCGGCCTTCAGATAGGCGATGACATTGACGATGTCGTCGTCGTTGGTCAGGCCGGCAAACATCATCTTGTTGCCGGGCACCTTGAGGCGGGGCGCCTTGAGATATTCGGCGAGGTTGGCTTCGTCCCAGACCAGTCCGGCGGCACCGGCGCTTTTCATGCCTTCCGAATAGTGGCCAAGGAAGCTCTCCGCGCTGCCAGCGGTGCGGCCGACGACGCCCAGCAGATGCGGGCCGACCTTGTCGCGGTCGGTGGTCGCTTCATGGCAGGCGATGCACCGGTTGAAAACATGCTTGCCCAGTGCCGGATCACCGCCGGCATGAGCGGCAAGCGAGGTGGCAAGGAGAAGAGTGCTGGCGCACGAAGCGGCTCGAAACATGGCTGACCCCGGAGGGCTCTGGCTGGCGGTCTTATAGGACCGAGGCCTTAACAAACGCTGCATCGCGGCGGGATGGGGAGGGATGCCAGATCGGCCGCACCGGGCAGGGCCTTTGTTTTCTGCCTATGCCTATCGTTATCCCAAAACCGCTGGGCACTTTTGGGCGACATGCATTTGGCCGCTGGCCCGTCAGCCCTGGGTGAAACCGATGAAATCGTCGGGCGCGGCGCGGCCCATCTCTTCCTCCCAGTGGCGGCGGCAGAGCGAGACATAGACATCCTTGCCGATCGCCACCTGCTCGCCCTGACGTGCCACCTTGCCGTCGGGGCCCAGGCGCACCACCATCGTCGCCTTGCGGCCGCAACGGCAGATGGTGCGCACCTCGCGCAGGTCATCGGCGATGGCCAGCAGCGCGCGCGAGCCGGAAAACAGCTTGCCCTGGAAGTCGGTGCGCAGGCCATAGCACATGACCGGGATGTTCAGCCGGTCGGCGATGCGGGCGAGCTGCCAGACCTGCTCCTCCTCGAGGAACTGCGCCTCGTCGACGAAAACGCAATGCACGGTCGTATGCTCATGGTGATCGGCGGCGCGGGCGAACAAATCATCGCCGTCGCGGAACATCTCGGCCTCCGTCTCCAGGCCGATGCGCGACGAGATCAGGCCGCTGTCGCCCTTTCGGTAGTGGCCGGCGACGAACAGCATGGTACGCATGCCGCGCTCGCGATAATTGTACGACGCCTGCAACAGCATTGTCGTCTTGCCGGCGTTCATCGTCGCATAGTGGAAATACAGCTTGGCCATGCCGCCCTTTTAAGCCGACTTGCTGCCGCGCGGGGAGGGGGCGCGGGCCGCATTCCCCCAAGAAACGACCCCCGCCCCCAAAAAACGACGGCCGCGAAGTGCAAAAGCAGGAAGCGTGTCGCTGATTGGCCAGCCCGCGCCGTTGATCGTGATTGCCTTGATGCTTGAAACCACACCAGAATGGTGTTTGGTTGACGAAACAAGGCGGGCAGAGAAACCGTAACTTCGCTTCGCCAAAGAATCGCAATGGGAGAATATCTATGTCGCGTATGAATTCCTTTGTCGCCGGCCTCGGCCTGGCGGCTTTGCTGTCCACGAGCGCTGCCTTCGCCGGTGATCCGGCAAGCTGCAAGGCGGTGCGTCTTTCGGATGTCGGCTGGACCGATATCCAGGCGACGACCGGCGTTGCTTCGGTGCTGCTGACCGCGCTCGGCTACGAGCCGCAGACGATCCAGCTGTCGGTGCCGGTGACCATGGCGTCGCTGAAGAACAAGGATCTCGATGTCTTCCTCGGCAACTGGATGCCGTCGATGACCAACGACATCAAGGACTACACCGCCGACGGTTCGGTCGAGACAATCAGCGAAAACCTCAGTGGCGCCGGCTACGGCATCGTCGTGCCGACCTATGTGGCGGACGCCGGAGTCAAGACGCTGACCGACCTCGGTAAGTTCAAGGACAAGTTCGACGGCAAGATCTATGGCATCGAGGCCGGCAATGACGGCAACCGCATCATCCTCGACATGATCAAGAACCCGAAGGACAATCTCGAAGGCTTCGAGCTGGTCGAATCCTCGGAGGCCGGCATGCTCACCCAGGCCGAGCAGTCGATCAAGAACAACGAGTGGATCGCCTTCCTCGGCTGGACGCCGCATCCGGTGATGGGTGCCATGAAGATCACCTATCTCGATGGCATGGGCGACAGCGGCTTCGGCGCCGCCACCGTGCATACCAATGTGCGCAAGGGCTACACCACCGAGTGCCCGAATGCCGGCAAGTTCATCGCCAACCTGAAGTTCAATCTCGACATGGAAGGCGAGATGATGGACGCGATCCTCAAGGGCGCCGACGCCAACACGGCCGCGACCGACTGGCTGAAGAAGCATCCGGACGCGGTTGCTCCGTGGATTGCCGGCGTGACCACTTTCGATGGCGGCAACTCGGCTGCAGCCGTGAAGACTGCGCTCGGAAGCTGAGCCGGCCTTGCGTTCGGCGTGACCGATCAAGAAGGGCAGTCACTGTAGAAAGGGCTGCCCTTTTTCATATCCTGTGACAAGATGACCGTCCGGCAAGGACGGCGACTGCCAAAGAGGGGCAAGATGGATCCGATTTCAAAATTCTTTGTCAGTTATAAGATCCCCATAGGCGAGTGGGGCAAAGCGTTCTTCACCTTCCTCACCGACAATTTCAACACTTTCTTCCGCGGCCTCTCCGGCGGCCTGAATTTCCTGCTCGACGGAGTGGTCGACACGCTGCTGCTGGTACCGCCCGTCCTTCTCATCGCTCTGATTGCGCTGCTTGCCTATTATCTGCAGCGATCGCGAGGCCTGGCGGTGGCCGTCTTTCTCGGATTGCTGTTCATCCTCAACCAGAACCTCTGGAAGCAGACGGTGGAGACGCTGGTGCTGGTCGTTGCAGCTGCCGCCGCCTCGATGGCCATCGGTGTGCCACTCGGTATCTGGGCCGCGCACAAGCCGAAGGTCTACCGCATCATGCTGCCGGTGCTCGACTTGATGCAGACGCTGCCGACCTTCGTTTACCTGATCCCGGTGCTGACGCTGTTCGGCCTCGGCAATGCTCCCGGCCTCATCGTCACCATCATCTTCGTCATTCCGACCTCGGTTCGTCTCACGCATCTCGGCGTCGTCTCGGTGCCGAAGTCGATCGTCGAGGCGGGCGAGGCGTTCGGCGCCACCAAGAGCCAGCTGCTCTGGAAGGTGGAGCTGCCCTCGGCGCTGCCGACCATCATGGCGGGCTTGACACAGTCGATCATGCTGTCGCTGTCGATGGTGGTGTTTGCCGCACTGATCGGCGCCGGCGGCCTCGGCACCGAAATCAACCGGGCGCTGGGTTCGCGCAAGATCGACCTCGGGCTTGAAGCCGGCCTCGCCATCGTCGTGCTCGCCATCGTGCTAGACCGGATGACGCGCATCGGCGTGGGAGGCAAGAAATGACCGTCGCCGTTGACTTCAGGAATGTCGACATCATGTTCGGCCAGGATCAGGCCGGCGCTCTGGCGATGGTCGACGCCGGCGCCACCCGCGCCGAGATCCTCGAAAAGACCGGCAATGTGCTCGGCTGTGCCGGCGCCAGCCTGACCGTGCATGAGGGCGAGATTTCCGTGCTGATGGGCCTGTCCGGCTCCGGCAAATCGACGCTGCTCAGGGCCGTCAACCGGTTGAACGTCGTTTCGCGCGGCCAGGTGCTGGTCAAGGACGGCGACGGCACGGTCGACGTCGTCACCTGCGATGAGGCGACGCTGAGAAGGCTGCGGCAGAAGCAGGTCGCCATGGTGTTTCAGCAATTCGGCCTGCTGCCGTGGCGCACGGTGGAGGAGAATGTCGGCCTCGGCCTTGAGCTTGCCGGCGTGCCGGAGGCTGAGCGCAAGGAGCGCGTGCAACGCCAGCTCAAGCTGGTCAATCTCGACCAATGGTCGAAGAAATACGCGCATGAGCTTTCGGGCGGCATGCAGCAGCGCGTCGGCCTGGCGCGCGCCTTTGCCACCGAGGCGCCGATCCTGTTGATGGACGAGCCGTTCTCGGCGCTCGATCCGCTGATCCGCACCAAGCTGCAGGATGAATTGCTGCAGCTGCAGGCCGAGCTGAAGAAGACCATCATCTTCGTCAGCCACGACCTCGAGGAGGCGCTGAAGATCGGCACCCACATTACCATCATGGAAGGCGGACGCATCGTGCAGACCGGCGCGCCGGAGGACATCGTGCTGCGGCCCGCCAACGACTACGTCCGCGACTTCATCGCCAATGTGAATCCGCTGTCGGTGCTGACCGCCTGGAACGTCATGCGCGACCGTCGTGACCTGGAGCACGGCGACAATGGCTGGGTATGGCTCGACCGGCGCAAGACGACGCGCTTCAAGATCGACGAGCACGGGCTGGTGGCGGCCGCCGAACGCGACGGCAAGCCGGCGGTCTGGGTGTCGTGCGCCGATGTCGAGGCCCAGTCGGAGGAAGCGGCGCAAGTGTTCTGGGCCAATCCAGGCACCTCGCTGAAAACCGTCATGCTGGCCATGCATCGTTCGCAGACCGCACCGGTGGCGCTGTTCGACGACCAGTCGCGCTTTGTCGGCGCCATCGGCATCCGCGACGTGCTGAGCGCGGTGCTGCGGCGGTAAAGATCCGCTTGCGAGGGTCTTTGGGGGCGAGCGGCGTCAGGCCGCCAGCGGCAGGCGCAGTTCGGTCAGCAGGCCACCGCCCGGGTTGTTGGACAGGCGGACCTCGCCGCCGGCGGCGCGGGCGATGTTGCGGGCGATGGTCAGGCCGAGGCCGAGACCGCCGGTCTGGCGGTTGCGGGACTGTTCGAGGCGCACGAAAGAGCCGAACACGGCATCGATCTGCGCCTGCGGTATGCCTGGCCCCTCGTCGCGGATGGTAAGCAGGATCATGTTTTCCGACCGACGCAGCGAGAGATGCGCCTTCTTGCCGTAGGTGATCGCGTTCTGCATCAGATTGGTGACGCAGCGCCTGAGCGCGACCGGCCGCGCCATGCAGATCAGGCCACGCGAGCGGGTGTCGTCGTCGAACGAGACCTCATCATAGCTGTCGGCGATCGACTCCACGAGCGACCAGAAGTCGATGCGTTCGTTCTTTTCCTCGGTTACCTCGAAGGTGGCGAAGTCGATCACCGAGCTGGCGATGCTCTCGACATCGGCGAGATCGTGCGCCAGCGCCTCGCGAACCGCCGATTTGCGCAAGAGCTCCAGGCGCAGGCGCATCCGTGTCATCGGCGTGCGCAGATCATGCGCCAGCGCCGCCGCAAGATGCTCGCGGTCCTCGACATATTCGCGCAACCGGGTCTGCATGGCGTTGATCGCCTTGGCGGCGGCACGGACCTCGCGGCTGCCGCTCTCGGCGATCGGCGGGCTCTTCAAATCCTTGCCGATCCGGTTCACGGCGGTTTCCATCATCCGGTAGGGCGCCGTCAGCCGGCGCAGCGACCAGATCGACATGATCACCACCAGGCCTGCGATCAGCGAATAGAGCGGCAGGCTGTCGAAGCTCAGGATCGGGCCGACGGGTGTGATCGGCTCGGTGAAGTTCAGCCATTGGCCGTCGGCGAAGCGCAGCGACGCCGTCAGCTTGTCGCTCTGGGCGAAGTCGGCGGCCAGCACCAGGAGGTCGCGTTCGACCTGGCCGATATCGGGTCCCGGCGCCATGCCGGTGGCATCGTCGGCCTCGCGCGTCGCCGGATCGCGCCGCACGCGCGCATCGGTGATGCCGAACTTCGACAGCCGGCCGACGAGGATGTCTTCGAGTTCCGCCAGTTCGTCGTCGCCGGCAATCGACGAGGTCACCGCCGGCGTGTCCGTGACGGTGAGCGCGTAGGTGGCATTGAACAGACCGGTCGCCGTCGCCTTGCGTTGCTCCGGACTGGCGTCGTGCATGAGCTGCACCAGCGAGAAGGCACGGTCGTTGAGGCGATAGAGGTCGACGACGTCGTTGGCGGCGGCGCGGTCGCGCGACACGATGTAGAGGGTCGCGACCTGGCTGATCAGCAGGCCGGCAATGACGATCAGCAGCACCCAGACAGGCAGGGTCTGCGGCAGGAAACGTCTCATTCGGAGGTCGTCTCGGGCAGGAACTGGTAGCCGCCGCTGCGCACGGTCAGGATCAGCTTGGGCGTTTTCGGGTCGTCTTCCATCTTGCGCCGCAACCGGCTGACCAGGATATCGATGCTGCGGTCGAAGGAGTAGTCGCTGTCGCCGCCGGACAGTTCGATGAGCTGGTCGCGGGTCAGCACACGCTGCGCGCTCTTGACGAAGGTCTGCAGCAGGTTGAATTCCGCCATGGTCAGCTCGACCCTGACATCGTCAGGCGCGATCAGCCGGCGCCGCGAACAGTCCATCGTCCAGCCGGCGAAACGGTAGATCTGCTTGCTGGTGGCGCGCTTGGGTTCGGCGGCGCCGTTGCGCCGCAGCACAGCGCGGATACGCGCCAGCAGCTCGCGCGGGTCGAACGGTTTGGGCACATAGTCGTCGGCGCCCATCTCCAGCCCGACGACGCGGTCAGTGGTCTCGGTGACGGCGGTCAGCATGATGATCGGTGTCGAATACTGGGCGCGAAGGTCGCGGCACAGCTCCAGCCCGCTCTTGCCGGGCAGCATCACGTCGAGGACGATGAGGTCCACCTGCGCCCGGCGCAGGATGGTCTCCATCTCGGTGCCGTCGGCGGCAACCGAGGTGTGCAGGCCCCGCTTCTGGAAGAATTCCTGCAGCAGGTCGCGGATGCCCTTGTCGTCGTCGACGATCAGTATGTGTGCGTCGGATTTCACAGCAGCCCTGTCATTGTTGATTGCCAAGCCCTTCTGTCGCAACCCACACGATAGAATTCAGGCCATATGTTGGCCAGTGGTGATGATGGGTTCACACCGGCTTTCTCAGACACAATCCAGAAACAAAATTCTACAGTTCAGAAAAACTCCTGAAAAAATTCAACGGCATAACTGATCTCGTGGCGGTCAGGTCATCGGCTGCGACGCTAGTCTCCGGGTTTACGGAAAAACCGATGCCAAGGTTGTCGATCAGTTTGTTGGGTGCGTTGCTGGGCATTTGCCTGGTTACTGCCGCTGTCGGACAATCGGACGCAAAGGTGACGCCCACCACCCGGAGCGAACGGTGCGCCAATCTCAGCCACCAATTTGATGAAGCCCTCGAAACCCACGCCACGGCAACGCAGGTCACCGCGGCAAAGGCACTTCAGAGAAAGGGTAACCGGTACTGCGCCGCCAAGAAACAGGCACAGGGCATCCGGATGCTCGCCAACGCTTTGAAGCTGCTTGGAGTGACACCGAACGACCCGGTTCAGTGACGCTCGAAAATTCGACCCGCATAAAAAGGAAATGAAGCCATGAAAAAGTCCCTCCTCTCCGCCACCGGTCTTGCCGTCGCTCTCGCCTTCTCGATGCCGGCTCTCGGCAACGCCGCTGCCACCACGACCGCTGCTCCGGCTGCCACCACGACCACCGCTCCGGCTACCGCCGCTCCGGCCACGACTGCTCCGAAGAAGGTCGTCAAGAAGACGGTCAAGAAGCACAAGAAGGCTGCCAAGAAGGCCGTCAAGAAGGACGCCCCGAAGGCTTGATCCAGGTCCGGCATAACATGCCTGCCTAGTGACAAGGCCGCTCCAGCTGGTTTCGGCTGGAGCGGCCTTCTTCCTGTCCGAACCGCTGAAAGCCCCCGTATCGGCGATGAAGCGGACGGATGGGTCCGGATGTTTGGCTGAAGCCCGGCGCCGGCAGCTTCCGCCTTGACCGACTTTAACCCGTTTGCAATGCCGGCCGTGTAGGGCAGTCCGCATGAAAAAGCGGCTTTCGTCCATTTTGCGCTCGATTGTGTTCGGCGGCCTGGTTGCCACTGGCGCCGCCAGGGTGGTGATCCTGTTCACTGCCAGCCCGGTGCCGGACCCGGCCAGCGGACGCACCGAGCCTTCGCTGTTCGCGCCGGCGATTTCCACCAACTGGGACTACATCACGCCGGCACAGACCTGGCTGCTGATCGTGCTCACCGGCACAACGCTGATCTGCGTCGCCGCTTGGCCGATCGCGGCATGGCTGGAACGCCGGGCGGATGCGGGCGGAAACCGCCTTCGGTCCGATATGCCGTCCGTCACGGCCGCGCGGCTGATTCCGGGGCGTCGGATGTTCGGCCGTCAGGACCGTTGAACGGCAACCGACACTTTCCCACATAGTTGTGAGTGGCCGCACCCGTCGGACACCGGTTTTTGCGCGCCAATCAAAATAGACGGCCGCTCTCGCCGATGCCAGAATGCGAGCCAGGTCGCTTACGCAAATTGTCGGTTCGAATGCCTGAAATCACCACAAAACCGCGTACCCAGGTCAAGCCGCAGACCGAGCGGCCAAAGCTCTACAAGGTCATCCTCATCAATGACGATTTCACGCCGCGCGAATTCGTGGTGACGGTGCTGAAGGGCGAGTTCAAGCTGAGCGAGGACCAGGCGCACCGGGTGATGATCACGGCGCATCGGCGTGGGGTCTGCGTCGTTGCCGTCTTCACCAAGGATGTGGCCGAGACCAAGGCGACGCGGGCCACCGATGCCGGCAAGGCCAAGGGCTATCCGCTGCTGTTCACGACCGAGCCCGAAGAGTAGTCCTACCGCCCCTCGCGGTACCACATCGAACCCATAGCCAGAAGCAGCAGGCCAAGGCCGAGGAAGCCGCCGAACAGCGGCACGCGCGAGACGGCCTTGAGCACGCTGTCGTCCGTCGTGCGCAG
Organism: Mesorhizobium bavaricum; assembly: GCF_056781655.1. NCBI lineage: Bacteria > Pseudomonadati > Pseudomonadota > Alphaproteobacteria > Hyphomicrobiales > Phyllobacteriaceae > Mesorhizobium > Mesorhizobium bavaricum. The sequence continues at coordinate 2,642,371 of NZ_CM165566.1, forward strand.
GCCGATCCAGTCGCTGCCGGATGCATCACCGGCCGAGCGCACCGGCACGATCGAAGGCAGCGTCACGTCGCTGCCAAGGGCCGAGGATGACGCCAGCCGCCGCACGCTGCCGCCGGTGGCTTCCGCCGGCGCCTTCAGCCGGTTTTCGGTGGAAATGACGTCGGCGAATTCCGGCGCGTTGACCGGCCCGACATGGGCGAGCGCAGTAAGGTCGCCATTGGCCACCTGGTAAAGGCCGATCTCGCTGGTTTCGGCGCTGCCGAGGAAGACGCCGGGCTCCGATTTCTCGAGCTTGACCGTCAGTGTCTTGCCGGAAGGTGTGATGATCTGCGCCGGGCCTGGATCATCGGCCATCGTCTGGCGGCGGATTTCCAACACCATGCCGCGGCCGTCGGCGGTCAGCCGCTCTTCCTCGAGCTCAGGCTCCTTCATCAGCCAGTGGGCGATGCGCCGGTAGAGCTGGACATGCGGGCCGCCACCCTCGAAGCCGCGCGCCCACAGCCAGCCCTGGTCGGACAGAAGCATGCCGACGCGGCCTTCTCCCTTGCGGTCGAGCAGCAGCAGCGGCCGGTTGTCGGCGCCCTTCATCACGATCTCGCCTTCGGGATTCTGCACGCCGATGGTGCGGAACCAGCGGCTCCAGTGCGGCGGCTCGGTGGCCGAACCGTCGAGCCCGCGCGTTACCGGATGGCGCTGGCCGAGATCGGTGAGGCGCGGATAAAAGGCCTTGTCGACCACCTCGCCGGTCGGCATTGCCGGCAGGGCCGACATCAGCGGCGTGCGCGCGATCGAGCTTTCGCCGGCATATTCGGGGCCGGCCGCGATCAGCAAGGCGCCGCCCTTTTCAACATATTCGGAGATGTAGTCGTAATAGAGGATCGGCAGCACGTCGCGGTGCTGGTAGCGGTCGAAGATGATGAGGTCGAAATCCTTTATCTTCTCGACGAACAGCTCGCGGGTCGGGAAGGCGATCAGCGACAATTCGTTGATCGGCGTGCCGTCCTGCTTTTCCGGCGGCCGCAGAATGGTGAAATGGACGAGATCGACCGAGGCGTCGGATTTCAACAGGTTGCGCCAGGTGCGCTCGCCCGCATGTGGCTCGCCGGAGACGAGCAGCACGCGCAGGTTTTCGCGAATGCCGTCGATCAGCGCGATGGCGCGGTTGTTGGTGTCGGTCAGTTCGCCCGGTTGGCGGTCGATGGCGAGCTCGACGATGTTGCGGCCGGCGCCAGGAATGGTCACCTGCAGCGGCATGGCCTGGCCGACGGTGGCATGCTCGACCGCGACCTGCTCGCCATTGACCGAGACACGGACATCAACCGGGCCGGTCTCGTTTTCCGTCGAGATGACGCGGTAGGTCATGTCGAGCGGCTTGCCGACAAGGCCGAAGCGCGGCGCGTTCTCGAAGCGGATGCGGCGATCCTTTTCGTGGTCGTTGCCGGTGATCAGGGCATGCAGCGGGGCGTTGAAATCGGGTGCGCCCGCGGGCGCGTCATGCACCTCGCCATCGGTGATCATGATGGCGCCGCCAATGCGTGACGGCGGCACGTCGCGGAAGGCGCCTTCGAGCGCGCCGAACAGCCGTGTCTCGGTGCGCTCCTCGGCGGCCTGCGATTTGCCGGCCTCGACAACACGCACGTCGAACTGCTTGAAGCGGCCAAGACGCTGCTGCAGCCCGGCGAGCGCCTCGTCGGTCTGTTCGGTGCGGTCGCCGATATCCTGGCTCTGACTGCGATCGACGATGAGCGCGACAACGCTTTTCAGCGGCTCGCGCTCCTCGTTGAGGAACACCGGGTTGAACAGGGCGGCGGCGAGCGCGAGCAGGGCGACGAAACGGAAGATGGCGCCACGCTGGCGAAACCACAGGCCGACGAGCGCCAGCAGCGCCAGCGGCACCAGCACCAAGGCCAGCAATGGCCAGGAGATCAGCGGTTCGAGCGAGATCGACCAGTTCATGCGTTACCCTCGCCCGTGTGGGGAGGGTCGATCCGCATAGGGAGCGCTACGAGGAACGTCATCCTACTGCCCCAGCCGTTCAAGCAGTATGGGCACGTGCACCTGGTCGGATTTGTAGTTGCCGGTCAGCATGTACATCATGATGTTGACGCCGGCGCGCAGCGCGTAGATGCGCTGCATCGGGTCCGCCGGCACGGTCGGCAGCAACGGATCGCCATTCTCGTCGACCGCCCAGGCGCCGGCGAAATCATTGGCGGTGATCATGATCGGCGAGACGCCGTCGCCGGTGCGCACCGGCCGGTTCTCGGCATTGCTGGCGTCGAGCGAGGCCTCGACCCAGAGCGGGCTGCCACTGAAGCGGCCGGGAAATTCGGGCAGGATGAAGAAGGATTTGGTCAGCACGTGGTCTGACGGCACCGGTTCCAGAGGCGGCACGTTGAGATTGCCGAGAATGTCGCGCAGCCGCTCCGTCGCCGGGCTGGTCGAATCGGCGCCGATGCCGTTGGCGAACTGGTCGCGGGTGTCGAACAGCACAGTGCCGCCCTGCTGCATATAGGCGTCGATGCGGGCGATCGCGGCCTGGCTCGGCATGGGTGCGGCCGGATCAATCGGCCAGTAGATCAGCGGGTAGAAAGACAGCTCGTCCTTCGCAATGTCGATGCCGGCCGGCGCACCCGGTTCAAGTGCTGTCTTCTCGACCAGGAAACGGGTCAGGCCTTCGAGCCCGGCGCGGCTGATCGAATCGTCGCCCGGCACGCCGGTCAGCACATAGGCGATGCGGGTCTTCGATATGGCCTCGATGGCAACCTCGTCGCCCGGCTTGGCGTCGTCGGCGCGGGCAAGGTCGGCATGGCTAAACAGTGCGCCGAGGCCAATCAGGATCGCGGCGGTGGTGGCCACGGCACCGGCACGGCGCGGCCGGCGTGTAAACAGGCCGCCGATCCAGAAAACCGCCAGCGTGTCGAGCAGCATCAGCAACAGGGCGGCCGCGACCAGCGCACCCTTCAGGTTGCGTGATTCGTCAAAGGCATACTGGATCGATGTGACGGAGACAGTGATTTGCGGGCGCGCCAGCGGCGCGAACGTGCTCGCGGCATCGAGCAAATTGTGGGCGAAGACGCCGGTCTCGGAGCCATAGAGGCCGGGCGGGTTCTCGAAGGTCACCGCCAGCGCGGGACCCGGCACCAGCGGCCGTGCGTCCGGTGTCGGCGGCACCAGCGAGCCGTCGGCTGAGATCATGCGGTAGGGCGCCAGCGAGGTGGCGGCGGCTTCGGCATTGGCGATCGCCGCACCCTGGTTGCGCGACAGCTGCACGATGCGGCGCAGCATTTCGACGAAGCTGCCCGAGATCGGCAGGTTCGACCAGGTCGCCTCGGGTGTGACATGGAACAGCACCAGCGTGCCCTTGCCCTTCTTCAGTCCGGTGACCAGCGGCGTGCCATCGGCGAGCGCCGCCCAGGTGCGCTCGACGATGTCGGGTGTCGGTTCCGCCAGCACCTGCCTGCTGACAGTTACCTCGGTGGGCGGGGCGAGGTCGGCGAACGGGCCGGCCTTGGGGAATTCGGTGACCGGCTGCGGCGACGTCCAGGACAGCGCGCCGCCGAGCGAACGCTCTCCGGTACGCAGGCGGACCGGCAGCAGGTCGTCGTCATTGCCGGCGGCGGCCAGCCGTGACCCGGCAAAACGCACCAGCGTGCCGCCATTGTCGACCCAGTCGACCAGCCTTTGCCGGACCTGTGCGGGAATGGTGCCGATGTCGGCCATGATGATCATCGCCGGCTTCTGGTCGAGTATCTGCGGGATTGCGTCGGCGAGGTCGGCGCTGGAGGGTTCGACAAGATCGGCGAAGGGCTGCAGCGCGCGCCTGATGTAGTAGAGCGGTGACAAAAGCGGCTGCGCCTGGTCAGCCTCGGCCTGCGATAGCAGCCCGACGCGACGGCGCTTGGAGCTTTCGTCTAGGACGCGCACGGCGCCGGCCTGGCGTTCACCGTCGAGCGCGATCGAGGCGAAGTCGTTGCGCAACTCGAACGGCACCGCCATGGTGCCGGTGGCGGTGGTTTCGCCAGGCGAAAAGGTCAGCGTCGCGTCGGCGATGCGGCGGCCCTTGTCGTCGAAGGCGCCGGCCGTGACTTGCGCCGGGGCCGGGTCGCCCGGCGCGCGGATGGCGGTCAAGGCAAAGCCATCGACCTGATTGTCGGCGGTGGTCAGGCCAGTCAGCGACAGCCGGTCGGAACTGGCCCAGACGACGCGGGCGGCATTTTTCGACAACAGCGTGTTGAAGGCGGCCTGGTCGCCTTTTGCCGCCAGGCCGTCGGCAAGCACGGCGACGCTGGCGCCGGGCAAGCTGTCCAGCACGCCGGCGACGCGGGCATAGACGCCGGGCCGGTCGGTCGGGATCGGTCGCGGCTTGGCGGCGCGCAGCCGGTCGAGGGCGGCGGCGGCATCGAACGGTCCGATTTCCGAATTGGGCTTTTCTGCGGTGAAGGCGATGATGACAGGCACGCCGTTCGAACCGGCGTCGTTGATCAGCCGTTCGGCGGTGGCGACGCGCTTGTTCCAGTCGGCGGCACTTGCCCAGTCATTGTCGATGACCAGCGCCAGGGCCGCACCCTCGGCCGGCAGTTTCTCGCGCGGGTTGAACACCGGTTCGGCAAGTGCTGCGACGATGAGGGCGGCCATCAGGAGCCTGAGCAGCGTCAGCCACCACGGGCTTTGCTGCGGCGTCTCCTCGCGCTTCAGCACGCGCGCCAGGATCTTCAGCGGCGGGAAGATTTCCATCTGCGGCTTGGGCGGCGTCAGCCGCAGCAGCCACCAGATCACCGGCAGCGCCAGCAGGCCCCACAGCACCATGGGGGCGCCAAAGGAGAGCGGCAGCCAGCTCATGCGACGGCCTTTCCGGGCTGACCGCCACCGCTCAGCCCGGCATGACCAGAGGTCAGCCCGGCATGGCCGCCGTCGGCGGTCATCGCCAGGTGCAGGCGCACCAGTGCGTCGGAAGCCAGCCGATCGGTGTGGTTGACGGTAAAGCTCCAGCCGAGCCGCTTGCACCAGGCAGCCAGTTCGTGGCGGCGGGCGGTGTAGAGCAGGCGGTATTCATTGCCGAGCATCTCGGCGCGGCCGGCGGTCAGCTTGTCGCCGGTCTCGGGATCGGTGAACTCGGTGCGGCCGGCATAGGGGAAGGTTTCCTCGGCCGGGTCGGCGACCTCGATCAGGTGGGCACGCACACCGTGGCGGGCCAGCACGTCGAGCCAGGCCATCGTTTCCTCGACCGGGTCGAGGAAGTCGCTGGCGATGACGATGTCGCAGAAGCGGCGGATGTCGGACAAATCGGGTTTTGCCGGCAGTTCGCCGGCGTGCATGAGCTGGGCGGCGATGCGCTCGGCGCCGTTGCGGGCGGTGAACGGATCGGTGAGGCCCGGCCAGGCGATGCGCTCGCCGCTGCGCGACAGCAACTCGGCCATCGCCAATGTCAGCACCAGCGCGCGCGATTGCTTGGAGACGCTGGCGCCGGTCGACTTGTAGAGCATCGACGGCGAGGGGTCGGCCCACAGCCAGACCGTATGGGCAGCCTCCCATTCGCGGTCGCGCACATAGGTATGGTCGTCGCGGGCCGAGCGGCGCCAGTCGATGCGCGAGGAATCGCCTTCGACATAGGGCCGGAACTGCCAGAAATTCTCGCCGATGCCGCGCTTGCGGCGGCCATGCCAGCCGGCGATCACCGTGTTGACGATGCGGCGCGCCTCGACCAGCAGGTCGGGCACAAGCGAGGCCCGCAACCGGCCACGGGCGAGCGCGTCGCGCGTCGCTGCCGGAGCCTGGACCTCGCCGATGCGCGCCATCAAATCCCTTTCACAAGCTTCGCCACCACGTCGCGAACGCTGGTGCCTTCGGCGCGGGCGGCGAAGGTCAGCGCCATGCGGTGCTGCAGCACCGGCTCGGCCAGCGCACGGACATCGTCGATGGAGGGCGCCAGCCGTCCATCGTAGAGCGCGCGCGCCCTTGTGCATAGCATTAGCGCCTGGCTAGCGCGCGGGCCGGGGCCCCAGGCGACATGCTTGTCGGTCTCGGCATTGCCCTGGCCAGGACGTGCCGAGCGCACCAGCGTCAGGATCGCCTCGACGACGCTTTCCGGCACCGGCATGCGGCGGATCAACGTCTGGATTTCCTTCAACCGAACCGGTTGCAGCACGTTCTGCGCCTTCGCGTCCTCGATGCCGGTGGTTTCCAGAAGGATGCGGCGCTCTGCCTCGATTTCGGGATAGAGGATGTCGACCTGCATCAGGAAGCGGTCGAGCTGGGCCTCGGGTAAAGGATAGGTGCCTTCCTGCTCCAACGGATTCTGCGTCGCCAGCACATGGAAGGGCGCCGGCAGGTCGTGGCGGGCGCCGGCAATGGTGACGTGGTACTCCTGCATCGCCTGCAGCAGTGCCGACTGGGTGCGCGGCGAGGCGCGGTTGATCTCGTCAGCCATCAGAAGCTGGGCGAAGATCGGCCCGGAGATGAAACGGAAGGAACGCTTGCCGAATTCGTCCTGCTCCATGACCTCGGAGCCGAGGATATCGGACGGCATCAGGTCGGGCGTGAACTGGATGCGGCGCGAATCGAGGCCGAGCACGACGCCCAGCGTCTCGACCAGCTTGGTCTTGGCTAGGCCCGGTACGCCGACCAGCAGCGCATGGCCGCCGGCCAGCAGCGCCACGAGCGTGCGCTCGACGACACTTTCCTGGCCGAAGATGACCCGGCCGACCCCGTCGCGGATCCTGGAGATGTCGGCCAGCGCCTTCTCGGCCTCGGCGATCATGTCCTTTTCGCTGATCGGGCTTTCCTTGACCATCACGCTCATGCAGCATCGATCCTTGTGGTTGGAAATACCGGCCCGCACCATAGCACAGGTTGCCGCGATTCGGCCTCGCGTGGCGCCTATGTTCGAACTTAAATCACAGACTTAGGCTGACAAGCGGAACAACAGTGACTATTTCGTGACCATGACGGAACACTCCGAACATCGCGAACAAAGCCTTACGACCGCCACTGAGGCGCGCGGCCTCGAGGCACTGATCTCGCGCGCGGCCCGCGCCGGCAAGGGCGCGGCGCCGGTCGAGCGCTGGAATCCCGACTTCTGCGGCGATCTAGACATGGAAATCAAGGCCGACGGCACCTGGTTCTATCTGGGCACGCCGATCGGGCGCATGCCGCTGGTGCAGCTTTTCTCCTCGGTGCTGCGAAAGGACCCTGACGGCAGGACTTATCTGGTGACACCGGTGGAACGGGTCGGCATCCGCGTCGCCGATGCCCCGTTCATCGCCGTCGAGATGGATGTTTCGGGCAGCGGCGAGGCACAGATCATCACCTTCCGCACCAATGTCGGCGACGTGGTCGAAGCCGGACCGGAGCGGCCGCTGCGCTTCGTCGACGAGAACGAGACCGGCGGCCTGAAGCCCTATGTGCTGGTTCGGGGGCGGCTGGAGGCGCTGGTGGCGCGGCCGGTGATGTACGAGCTGGTCGGGCATGGCGAGGAGATCGAAATCGGCGGCAAGTCCATGTTTGCCGTGCGCTCGAAAGGCGCGGTCTTTCCGATCATGCCGGCGGACCAGTTGAAGCGGCTGAGCACGTGATGGACCAGGTGCCGCCAGCGCCATTTTCGTCAGCGGATTTTCGCGCGCGCTTTGCCGCGCAGCCGGATGCGCATGCCGGCGACGACTATGGCGATCATCGTTTCAATCCCGGCCATCCGCGCCTCAACCAGGGCAAGCCGCTGCGCAATGCCGCGGTGCTGATCCCGGTGGTCGATCATGAGGGCGATGCGACGGTTCTCTTGACCAAACGGGCCGAAAGGCTGCGCGACCATTCGGGGCAGGTGGCTTTTCCCGGCGGCACCATCGATCCGACCGATGCCAGTCCGGAAGCGGCGGCGCTGCGCGAAACCTTCGAGGAGATCGGCCTTGCCCCGGATCGCATCGAGATCATCGGCCGCATGCCCGATTATGTCGCCGGTAGCGGCTACCGCATCGCGCCGGTGCTGGGCATCGTGCGGCCCGGTTTCCAGCTCGCCCTGAATGCCGACGAGGTCGATGCCGCCTTCGAAGTGCCGCTGCATTTCCTGATGGACCCTGCCAACCACAAGCGCGACAGCCGCATGTGGAACGATCTCGAATGGTTCTTCTACGACATGCCTTATGGCGACCGGCGCATCTGGGGCGTCACCGCCGGCATCATCCGTGCGCTTTACGAAAGGCTTTATGCGTGAGTGTCTCGATCGCGGGCAGGGCCGACTGGCTCGGCGACAAGCATCTGCAGCGCCTGCTGGCCGCGCTGACGGAAGGTGGTGAAGAGGCACGTATCGCCGGCGGTGCCGTGCGCAACACGCTGATGGGCCAGCCGGTCGCCGACATCGACATCGCCACCACGTGTCTGCCGCAGGAGACCATCCGCCGCGCCGAGGCGGAAGGCTTCAAGGCGGTGCCGACCGGCATCGAGCATGGGACGATCACCGTTGTCGCCGGCGGCAAGCCCTATGAAATCACCACCTTGCGCGCCGATGTCGAGACCGATGGCCGTCGCGCCAAGGTGTCGTTCGGGCGCGACTGGAAGCTTGACGCCGAGCGGCGCGACTTCACCATCAACGCGCTCTATGCCGGGGCCGACGGCGCTGTCATCGACCTGGTCGGCGGCATCGCCGATATCGAGGCGCGCCGGCTGCGCTTCATCGGCGATGCGGAAGCGCGCATCCGCGAGGACTATTTGCGCATCCTGCGCTTCTTCCGTTTCTTCGCCTGGTATGGCGATGGCCGGCCGGATGCCGAGGGGCTGAAAGCCTGTGCCCGGCTGAAGCAAGGGCTGGCCCAGCTTTCGGCCGAGCGCATCTGGTCGGAGCTGAAGAAGCTGTTGTCGGCGCCTGATCCCTCGAGGGCGCTGCTGTGGATGCGGCAGGCCAGCGTCTTGACCGCCGCGCTGCCGGAAAGCGAGAAATGGGGCATCGATGCGATCCATGGGCTGACCAAGGCCGAGAAGGATCTGGGCTGGGCACCAGACCCTCTGCTCAGGCTGGAAGCGATCGTGCCGCCGGATGCGGCGCGCGTGAAGACGCTCGCCGAGCGACTTAAGTTTTCGACTGCCGAAGCGGATCGCCTGCGCCACTGGGCGCTGGCCACTGCCGTCGAGCCGAAGACGACCGAGGGCGAACTGGCGAAGCGGCTCTATCGTGGCGACCGGCAAGGGTTTGCCGACCGCCTGCGGCTGTCGCTTGCGGCGGCGCGGGTGCGCGCTGTCGAGGACAATGACGCGCTGCTTGAAGCCGGTGGTTTTTCGCGCCTGCTTGCCTTCACCCTGAAATGGGAAAAACCGTTGTTTCCGCTAAAGGGCGCCGATCTGACCGCGCTCGGGGCAGTTCCAGGGCCGAAGCTTGGCGAAATCCTCAAGAACCTTGAGGCGGAATGGGTCGAAGCGGGATTTTCGCCCGATCGCGGCGCGTTGCTTGAACGCGCCGCAGAAGCCTTGAAAGCCGGGTAGAGTATCTGTCAAACGCAATTCCGGACAGAAAGACCGCGGGACACTTTTCCGGGAATTGGTGGGATCACGCCGCGTCGCGGGCCTTCTCGATGCGGGAGCGGATCGCCTCGATCATCGTCTCGCGGATGACCGTCTCACCATGCGTCTCGCGCATGTGCTCGACGGCGCGGCGCATGACCTCGGCCTCCTCGTCGGCACGCGTGTGCCAGTCACAGCCGGGAACCAGCGACCCGCAGTGAAATTGCTTCATGGGATTTCTCCTTTTCCTCCGTGGAGCCTGAGGCTCCGATACTTTTTTGGCTCATGGTCCAAGGTTGAATCTTCGGACCGGGAGCAGGGTGAAAACCATAACACAGATGGGGTGGTATTGGTTGCGGTCAACGGCAAAAAGGCGGAGCAGCTGCTCCGCCTTTTAGCGCTACCCCGAGACAGGACCAGACATCGTCTCGTCCTGCCGTGGCAGTCAGGCCGTCACTTTGCGACCTTGACGGCCTCGGCAACCTTGTTCTTGCCGCTCATCTCCCATGAGACGCGGACCTTTTCACCGACCTGCAGGCCAGGATCCTTGAAGGTCTTGGAAAGCGTAAAAGACGATCCGTCATCGAGGACCAGGCTCATGGCCGTCGCGTCAAAGGTCTTGATCGTTCCGGTGGTGTGCTTGACGGCGGCGAATGCCACCGAACCGGAGGCGAGAAGGGCAGCGGCGGCAGCCGAAACAATGATCTTGCGCATTGCGAAGTACTCCTGGGAAGGCGGGCATCCTCTTAACGAAGATGTCCCGCATCGTCTTGGGCCGTCCGGTCGCGTCGGGTCGCGGTTCGCTTTCGTCTTGACGCAATTCAGGACGGAAACCGGTTTCGTTTCCTGGAATTGCGCTCGGGCGAACCGCCGGCGCTTCCCGACCCGGCGCAACAAATAGGCCAGTCTTTTCAATCGCCTATTAGACGAAAAAGAAATTTTTCGGGGTGCTGCGTGCCACATTCCCTGCCCATTTCGAGCAAATGGGACATCAATGCGGCTCACATCGCGCTCACCATTTTGTTACGGCCAGCGGACCTCGGGCGGCAGGCTGGAGAGGATCGACGCGACATTGCCGCCGGTCTTCAGGCCGAAGATGGTGCCGCGATCGTGAAGCAGGTTGAATTCAACGTAGCGGCCACGGCGGATGAGTTGTTCGTCACGGTCGCCGTCGGTCCAGTTCTCGTTGAAGTTGGCGCGCACGAGGTGGCCGTAGACGACGAGAAAGGAGCGGCCGACATCCTGGACGAAGTTGAAATCGGCATTCCAGCCGCCCTTGTCCTCGCCCGAATGCAGCCAGTCGAAGAAGATGCCGCCGGTGCCGCGTGGCTCGTTGCGGTGCGGCAGATAGAAATACTCGTCGCACCATGCTTTGAATTTCGGATAGTCGGCGACCTCGGGGCTCTTCTCGCAAGCGAACTGCATGGCCCGGTGGAAGGCGATGGTATCGGGATCGTCCTGGGTGCGGCGGCGGTCGAGCACCGGCGTCAAATCGGCGCCGCCGCCGAACCATTGGCTAGACGTGACGACCATGCGCGTGTTCATGTGCACAGCCGGAACATTGGGATTCCAGGGGTGTGCGATCAGCGAAATGCCGGATGCCCAGAAGCGCGGGTCTTCCTCGGCGCCGGGCATCTGCTTCCTGAATTCGGGTGAGAACTCACCAAAGACCGTCGAAGTGTGGACGCCGACCTTCTCGAAGACGCGGCCATGCATCATCGACATGGTGCCGCCGCCGCCCTTGCCTTGATCGCGTTCCCACGGCGTCTTTTCGAAACGGCCCGGCGACCACGAGGCCAGCGGACCGCCAAGATCCTCCTCGATCTGCTCGAAGGCGCCGCAGATGCGTTCGCGCAGCGCCTCGAACCACAGGCGCGCCTTCATCTTCTTCTGTTCGATGTCGGCGGGCAGTCCTGCCGGTATTTCAGGTCGTTCCAAGTGCCGTCTCCGGTTGTGGGCAGCTAGTCCCTACAAATGACTCGTCTTTTGCCGGCGCGATCCCTAATCTCTTAGGGGCAAGGGTCAAGTGTCATTAAGGTGCAAGGGAGTTGTTTCGTGCGCACCCCGGCAAGACCGCCGCTGGATGGCCTGAAGAAGAGGCTCGATCAAAGCCGGGCTGAGCGCGTGCGCATGCCGCGGGACGGTTTTCTGCGCGAGACCTTCGTCCTGCCGCGTTCAGATGCGCGTCTCAAGGCCAAGGAATGGTTCGAACGGTTTCCCAAGCAGGCCTACTGGACCGAGATCGAAAGCTGGTTCGAGCGGCCGGGCGACCTGATCGAGTTCACCATCAGGCGGTTGCCGGCGGCAGACTGAAGTGCGCATGCTCCCCGACAAAGGGGGCTCAGCCAGCCATAAGCCGCCTCGCGCCGGTGCCTTGCCTTGCCAGCCGGTCGCCTTTGTTGCGCAGCGGGCATTTGTCGATCGACATGCAGCCACAGCCGATGCAGTCGGTCAGCCCGTCGCGCAGTTTCTTGAGTTGGGCGATCTTGTGATCGAGCCCGTCGCGCCAGGCGGTCGACAAAAGGTTCCAGTCGTCGCGCGTCGGCGTGCGGCCTTCGGGCAGGGATGCCAAGGCCGCGCCGATCTCGGCCAGTGAGATGCCGACCTCCTGCGCGACCTTGATGATCGCCACCCGGCGCAGCACGTCGCGGCCGTAGCGGCGCTGGTTGCCCGATGTGCGGTGGCTGCTGATCAGGCCACGGGCTTCATAGAAATGCAGCGCCGACACTGCCACCCCGCTGCGCATAGCCACCTGGCCGACCGTCAATTCCGTTACCGGCGCCATCGCTACTTTTCCGCTCCAATTTTTCCGCTTGACCTCAAGTTAAGTTGAGCTTGTAGCGAAGAAGGCCTGGATGTGCAAACGAAGGAGACGGCGACGTGCGCCTGGGTCAAGATGACGGGAGTTGACAGCGAACTCCTAGCCAAGCTGCCGGAGGGCTTCGCCCGCCACCATAGCGACGGAAAGCGCGACGTTGATGCTGCGCGCCGCCCCCTGCATGGGGATGGTCAGGCGCGCATCCGCCGCCTGATGGACGGGATCCGGCACGCCTGCGGATTCGCGGCCGAACAAAAGGATGTCGCCACTGGCGAAACGGAAGCTCGTATAGGGAATCGCGGCCTTGGTCGACAGGAGCACCAGCCGGCGCGCGCCGGCCTTGCGCCAGTTCTCGAAGGCGTGCCAGTCGACATGCCGGGTCAGATCAGCCATTTCGAGGTAATCCATGCCGGCTCGCTTGAGCGCTCGGTCGGAGAGCGGGAAGCCGGCCGGTTCGATGATGTCGACGTCAAGTCCGAGGCACGCGGCGAAGCGCAGGATTGTTCCGGTGTTGCCGGCGATGTCAGGCTGATAGAGCGCGATGCGAAGACGATCGTTCATTTCCGCGTCCTTCTAATAAGTGGCAGATCGGCCACAGCGGGCTCGCGGTTTTGGAAATTGCTGGACCTGCGGGTGGCCATTTTCTGCGAAGTCTTGTATATGCCGACCATTGTCAACCCGAACCGATGGAGGGGAAATTCATGATGACCATGCACATCCAGCGCCCCTCTTGTGGGCTTGTACGCCCCACGGCGGTTTCGGTACGACGATTCTCCTGACGCTCTAAGACTTGATCGCACCGATTCCCGCCGAAACGCTTTTTCGGCTCTCGAAGGAATCCTGCGATGTTTTTCAAACTGTCAAAGGGGCTGACCGCCCAACCTGAACGAGTCCGGACCGACGCTCGCCGTCATGTCTCGACCGACGCAATCCATGCCTCCGGCCGAATGCCGGCGGACGATATGGATTCGCCCTTTTATCTCTATTTTCACACGGAGGACGGGCCGATGTTCGATCCCTACAGAATACCTGGCTCCAGGAGCCTGCACGACCGGAAAATGGCGACCTGGGCGCTGCTGATCGGAGAAACCTATTCGTCGGCGGTTCATGCCGAAGTCCGCCGCCGGCCGCATCGCGGCATGCTGCCGGATGTCGATTTCTCGAGCGCGGTTCCCGACCACAGCCGGCCGTCGCTGGTGCGCCGGCTGATCCGACTGATGCGGCCCGGGCCGAAGCTCCGGATCGTGGACAGTACGCCGTCAGGATCAGCAAAAGAGCCTGTCGGCGAAATGCCCGCGAGCCCCTATATTGCGCAAAGCAAGGCCGACGGCCCGGATGATTCCGGTCCGTCGGCCAGCGACGCCATGCGTTCCGGGGACATCGTACGTTCGCGTGCCGCGTAAGCGGAAACAGATTTGTGAGCATGATCTATGTTGTTTGGCTGGTTTGAAAAAAGGCTCGATCCGTTCCCGGCAGCGGAACCGGTCGAGCCGCCCAAGACGCTGGTGGCCTTCTGCGTGCATTACACACGCGGCGCCTGGCCCTATATCCTTATCGACGCGGTGCTGGTGACGGCGATCGCCATCGCGGAAGTGTGGATGTTCGGCTTCCTCGGCCGCATCGTCGACTGGCTGTCGGGCCAGAATCGCGAGACTTTCCTTCAGACCGAAGCCTGGAAACTCGCCGGCATGGCTTTCATCGTGCTGTTCGCGCTGCCGGGCACGGTGTGGCTCCATTCGCTGCTCAACCAGCAGACGCTGATGGGCAACTATCCCATGCGCATCCGCTGGCAGGTGCACCGCTACCTGCTCAAACAATCGATGAGCTTCTACCAGGACGAGTTCGCAGGCCGCATCGCCACCAAGCTGATGCAGACGGCGCTCGCCGTGCGCGAATGCGTCATCAAGCTGATCGATGTACTGAATTACGTCATCGTCTATTTTCTTGGCATGCTGTTCATCGTCGGCTCGGCCGACTGGCGGCTGGCGACGCCGCTTGTTGTCTGGCTCATCAGCTACATCCTGTTGCTGCGCTATTTCATCCCGCGGCTGGGCAAGGTCGGCGAGGCACAGGCCAATGCGCGCTCGACCATGACCGGCCGCGTCGTCGACAGCTACAGCAACATCCAGACGGTCAAGCTGTTCAGCCATGCTCGCCGCGAGGCGTCCTTCGCCAAGGAGGGCATGGCCGGCTTCCTCGACACTGTCTACCGGTCGATGCGGCTGGTGACGGTGCTCTACGGCCTGCTCTACATCATGAATTCGCTGCTGCTGTTTTCGGTCACCGCGCTGTCGTTGTGGCTGTGGCTCGGCCAGTCGGTGACGATCGGCGCGGTCGCCGTGGTCATCGGGCTGGTGCTCAGGCTGTGGGGCATGTCGCAGTGGATCATGTGGGAGATGTCGGGCCTGTTCGAGAACATCGGCACGGTGCAGGACGGCATCGCCTCGATCTCGCTGCCACGCCTGGTCGAGGACCGGCCGGGTGCAAAGGACATTGCCGTCTCCAGGGGTGAGATCCGCTTCGACGACATCCGCTTCCACTATGGCAAGCAGAAGGGTGTCATCGAGAGCCTGTCGCTGACGGTGAAGCCCGGCGAGAAGGTCGGTATCGTCGGCCGCTCGGGCGCCGGCAAGTCGACGCTGGTCAACCTTCTGCTGCGTTTCTACGACTTGGAGAGCGGCAAGATCCTGATCGACGGTCAGGAGATCGCCGCGGTGACACAGGATTCGCTGCGCGCCCAGATCGGCATGGTGACGCAGGACACCTCACTGCTGCATCGCTCCGTGCGCGAGAACATCCTTTATGGCCGGCCAGATGCCAGCGACGAACTGCTTGTCGAGGCAGCACGGCGCGCCGAGGCGCTGGACTTCATCGTCGGGCTTTCGGATGCCAATGACCGCAAAGGGTTCGACGCCCATGTCGGCGACCGCGGCGTCAAATTGTCCGGCGGCCAGCGGCAACGCATCGCCATTGCTCGCGTTATGTTGAAGGACGCACCGATACTTATCCTTGACGAGGCGACGTCGGCGCTCGATTCCGAGGCTGAGGCGGCGATCCAGGAGAATCTCTACAAGCTCATGCAAGGCAAGACCGTCATCGCCATCGCGCACCGGCTGTCGACCATCGCGGCGATGGACAGGCTGGTGGTGATGGACAAGGGCAGGGTCATCGAGGAAGGCTCTCATGACGAGCTCGTTGCCAGCGGCGGGCTCTATGCGCAGCTCTGGCAGCGCCAGTCGGGCGGCTTCCTGCTCGAGGATGGCCCGGCCGACGTCGCCAATGACGCACTTGCAAAGGGCCAAGCTGCCGAATGATGACTGCCGTCTATCGCTGGTTCGAGAACTGGGTCTATCCGTTCAGGGAGCCCGCGAATCTTCGGCCACCGACCAGCGTCGGCGGTTTTCTCTGGCACTATGTCGGCCAGGCGAAGTTCGCCTTTTTCGCCATGCTGGTCATCGGCGGCATCGCGCCGCTGGTCGAGGCCGGCCTGTTCTACTTCGTCGGGCGGCTGGTCGATATTCTCGACCAGCTTCCCAGTGAGCGCAGCTGGCACGCGCTGTGGACCGCCGCCGGTCCTGAACTGGTGTTCATGATCGCGGTGGTGCTGGTCATCCGCACCGTCGTCGTCGGCCTGTCGGCGCTGGTCGACGAACAGACGATCACGCCCGGCTTCTACAATCTGGTGCGTTGGCAGGCGCACCGCCACGTGTCGCGCCAGTCCTACGCCTTCTTCCAGAATGATTTCGCCGGTCGCATCGCCACCAAGGTCTGGCAGGCGGGGCAAGCCACCGGCGACCTGATGGAAAGCTTCATCGAGGTCGTCTGGTTCATGATCGTCTATACGGTGACGACGCTGGCGCTGGTCGCCGGGCTGGATCTCAGGCTGGCGGGGCTGGTGGTGATCTGGATCTCCGCCTTCGGCTGGCTGGCCAAGCTCTATGTGCCGGCAATCCGCAAGCATGCCGAGGAAACCGCTGAGGCCGGCTCGATGATCAACGGCCGCATCGTCGATTCCTATTCCAACGTGCAGACGCTGAAACTGTTCTCGGCCGACGGCGACGACCGCTACATCAAGAACGGTTTCGACATCTATCTCGACGCGCTGCGCCCGTTCACCCGCCGGCTGACCGGCGTGCGCATGGCGCTGACAACGCTGTCGGGCATCATGATCACGACGATCGGCTGCTTTGCCGTCTATCTCTGGCTCGAAGGCTCGATCACCGTGGGCGCGGTCGCCTTCACGCTGTCGCTGGTGCTTCGGCTCAACATGCTGCTCGGCCGGCTGATGATGCAGCTCAACGGCATATTGCGGAATCTCGGCGTGCTGGAAAACTCCAAGGCGCTGATCTCGCAGCCGCTCGGCCTCACCGATGCGCCCGACGCCAAAGAGCTCGTGGTTACCGGTGGCCGCATCGAGGTGAAAAATGTCGAATTCCATTACGGCAAGGGGTTCGGCGTGCTCAACGGCATCGACCTCGTCGTGCGGCCGGGCGAGAAGGTCGGGCTGGTCGGACCATCCGGCGCCGGCAAGACCACGCTCGCCAATTTGATCCTGCGGCTCTACGATCTGGAAAGCGGGTCGATCACCATCGATGGTCAGGACGTTTCCGATGTGACGCAGAATTCGCTGCGCGCCAATATCGGCGTCGTCAGTCAGGACACGGCACTGTTCCACCGTTCGCTGCGCGACAACATCAAGCTCGGCATGCCTGACGCGACCGACGCCGAAGTCATCGCGGCGGCCAGGAAGGCCGAAGCGCACGAGTTCATCCAGACCTTGCGCGACAACAGGGACCGTACCGGCTACGAGGCCTTTGTCGGCGAGCGCGGCGTCAAACTGTCGGGCGGCCAGCGCCAGCGCGTGGCGATCGCCCGCGTCTTCCTTAAGGACGCGCCGATCCTGATCCTCGACGAGGCAACGTCGGCGCTGGATTCCGACATCGAGGCGGCGATCCAGGAGAATTTGACGCGGCTGATGGAGAACAAGACGGTCATCGCCATCGCCCACCGGCTGTCGACCATCGCGGCACTCGACCGGCTCGTGGTGCTCGACGGCGGACGTATCGTCGAGCAAGGCACGCATGACGAACTGGTGGCGCTCGACGGGCTCTATGCGCGGCTGTGGAAGCGGCAGTCCGGCGGCTTCCTCTACCATGAGGACAGCGTGCTCGAAGAGACGCGGCCGGCGGAGTGAGGATATGGCTGGATCGGCGGAGGGCAGCTACGTGCTCAAGCGGCTCCGGCCAACCACGCCGGCGTTCGACGCGCTGAAGGAAGAAAGCCGGCTGGAAGGCTACTGGATGCTGGTGCGCCTGGCAGATGGCTGGGCAGCCGGCCGCAACAAGTTCCTGAAGCGGGGCGAGGCGCTGTACGGGGCATGGCATGGCCGGGAACTCGCCGGCGTGTGCGGGCTGAACATCGATCCTTATTTCGAGGGCGGGGACCAGGGCCGGGTCCGGCACCTGTTCGTCAGTGCGCGTCACCGCCGAACCGGCCTTGGCCGTATGCTGGTCGAGACCGTCATCGACAGGGCCCGTTCCTATTTCGCCGTGCTGAACACCCGCGCACCGCAAGAAGCCTTCGTTTTCTATGAGCGGCTTGGCTTTCTGCCGGTGGCGGGCGAAGAATTCGTCACACACCGCATGATTTTTGGGAAAGGGGGCTGAAATGTCGCTGCGTCCGCCATCTCATCTCGCCGGCGCCTCTGCCGCCGAAGCCGCCTTTGATGCGCTCGGCCATGAGATCCTCGCCGAGAAGGCGGCCGCACTCGGCCGCGCCGGCCAGCGGGTCGAGGAAACGCTGGCCAGGCTGCGCGACAATGGCGACGAGCAGCTGCGCCCCAGGCTTCTCAAGGATGCCGCCGAAGCGGTGCACGGCTATTTCATCCAGCGCGAACTGTGCGGCTTGCGCAAGCACGACGCCGTCATCCGCGAATACAACATCCCGAAGGCGGTACTGGTCAGGCTTGGCGCGAAATAGCTCTATCTGTCTGTTTGTTCGACCATGATCTCCAGCGAAAACCGGTTTCCACTTTTCGGGATCATGGTCACTCAAGCCATTCGGTGATGAAACTGCCGTTCTCGTGAATGTCGGTCGTTTCCAGCGGACCTGGGCCGAGATTGGTGAATTTGTGCGGCATGTTGGGCGGAACGATCACGATCTGGCCTGCGGATGCCTCGATCTCCTTGTCGCCGACCGTGAACAGGCCGGTGCCCTGGCGGATGATGAAGATCTCTGCGTAGGGATGCGCGTGCAGCCGCGGACCGCCGCCGACATCAGGCAGATAGTTGAAGATCAGGCAGGAGTTCGAACCGTAGGCGCCGCATTGCAGCTCGCCCTTCCAGCGGTCGGAGCGAACAGCCCAAGTGTCGCGGTCTATGACGTGTGCCATGGCGGCGAGGATAGACCAGGCCCGTGTCGGGTGTCGAGGTGGCGGCGAAGCCCGGAATTGCGGTTGTTTCCCTGTTGTTTAGCGATCTTCGGCGGCCATTCGGCATCGCGGTGCCAGGCGGCGGATTTTGTCCCCGCGACAATCTGCCCTTGTGCCTTCACCCGTCTGGACAAAAACGGGCTTCACGCATAAACCGAAGTCCAAATGCCGGAGGAATTCGCAAGCCTGTTCGCCATGCGCAGTCGGGTTGGCGCAATTGAGCGGGGAACAAGGCTCAGCCACCGGCGCGGAAGAGGCGAAAGGATCAGGCACCCGTGAGCGCAACCGACATCCAGGATCCCAACCGTCGTGATTTTCTCTACGTCGCCACCGGCATGGCCGCAGTGGTCGGCGCGGGTGCCTTCGCTTGGCCGTTCATCGACCAGATGCGCCCCGACGCCTCGACGCTGGCGTTGGCCTCCGTCGAGGTCGACGTCGCCTCGCTGACGCCGGGCATGTCGCTGATCGTCAAATGGCGTGGTAAGCCTGTCGTGGTGCGCAACCGCACAGAGCAGGAGATGAAGGACGGCGAGGCGGTCAAGCTGGCAGACCTCAAGGATCCGATCGCGCGCAACGCGAACCTTCCAGCCGATGCGCCGGCGACCGACGCCAACCGCACCACGCCCGGCAAGGAAGCCTGGATGGTCATGGTTCAGGTCTGCACCCATCTGGGCTGCATTCCGCTCGGCCAGGAAGGCGATTTCGGCGGCTGGTTCTGCCCGTGCCACGGCTCGGTTTACGATACGGCCGGCCGCATCCGCAAAGGCCCGGCGCCCGAGAACATGGCGGTGCCGGTATTCAAATTCATTTCCGATACCAAGATCCTTATCGGTTGAGGCAGGGGATATTTCGATGAGCGAGGGACACTCGACCTATACGCCCAAGACCGGTATCGAACGCTGGTTCGACGCCCGTATGCCGCTGCCGCGGATGGTCTATGACAGCTTCATCGCCTATCCGGTGCCACGCAACCTGAACTATGCGTGGACCTTCGGCGGCATCCTGGCGATCATGCTGGTGGCGCAGATCCTGACCGGCATCGTGCTTGCCATGCACTACACGGCTGACACCAATCTCGCCTTCGGCTCGGTCGAAAAGATCATGCGCGACGTGAATTCGGGCTGGCTGCTGCGCTACATGCATTCGAACGGCGCGTCGTTCTTCTTCATCGCCGTCTACATCCACATCTTCCGTGGCCTCTATTACGGCTCCTACAAGGCGCCGCGCGAGCTGCTGTGGATCCTCGGCTGCATCATCTACCTGCTGATGATGGCGACCGGCTTCATGGGCTACGTGCTGCCTTGGGGCCAGATGTCGTTTTGGGGCGCCACCGTCATCACCGGCTTCTTCAGCGCCATCCCGCTGGTCGGCGAATGGATCCAGCAGCTGCTGCTCGGTGGCTTTGCCGTCGACAATCCGACGCTGAACCGCTTCTTTGCGCTGCACTACCTGCTGCCGTTCATGATCGCCGGTGTCGTCGTCCTGCACGTCTGGGCACTGCATGTCGTCGGCCAGTCGAACCCGACCGGCATCGAGGTCAAGTCGAAGACCGACACCGTCGCCTTCACCCCTTACGCGACCATCAAGGACGCGTTCGGCATGATCGTGTTCCTGTTCTTCTTCGCCTATTTCGTTTTCTACCTGCCGAACTATCTCGGCCATCCCGACAACTACACGGTCGCCAACCCGCTGAAGACGCCGGCCCATATCGTGCCGGAATGGTACTTCCTGCCGTTCTACGCGATCCTGCGCGCCATCACCTTCAATGTCGGGCCGATCAACTCCAAGCTCGGCGGCGTGCTGTGCATGTTCGGCGCCATCGTCATGCTTTTCCTGGTGCCATGGCTCGACACTTCCAAGGTGCGTTCGGCGGTCTACAGGCCCTGGTACAAGCTGTTCTTCTGGTTGTTCGTGGCTGATGCCATCCTGCTTGGCTGGCTGGGCTCGCAGCCTGCCGAAGGCAGCTATGTGTTTATGGCGCAGATGGCGACGTTGTTCTACTTCGCCTTCTTCCTGGTTGCGCTGCCGGTGCTCGGCCTGATCGAGACGCCGCGAAGGCTGCCGAACTCGATCACCGAGGCTGTGCTCGAGAAGAACAAGGGCGGCAGCGGGCATCCGGCGGGTGCAGCGGCCGCACCAGAGACCAAGGGCTGAGCGGTAGAGAATCTAAGGGGATTTGGCATGAAGAAGATTCTCACCTCGCTGGCGCTGATCGGCCTTGTGGCCGCCGGCACTGGGGCCGCAGCCACTTGGGCGATCGCCGCCGAAGAGGCACACAACGCGGCCGCGCCGACGCATTTCCCGATCGACGAGCCGAAGGAGATGAACTGGAGCTTTACCGGCCCGTTCGGCACCTATGACAAGGCGCAACTGCAGCGCGGCCTGAAGGTCTACAAGGAAGTCTGCTCGGCCTGCCATTCGATGAATCTGGTGGCATTCCGCACGCTTTCGGACCTCGGCTATTCGGACGCCCAGATCAAGACGCTGGCGGCCGAGTACACGATCCATGACGGCCCCAACGATGCCGGCGACATGTTCGACCGCCCCGGCAAGCCGTCCGACCATTTCCCGGCGCCCTTCGCCAACGAGGAAGCCGCCGCTGCCTCCAATGGCGGCGCCGCTCCGCCCGACATGTCGCTGCTGGCCAAGGCACGCGGCGTCGAGCGCGGCTTTCCGCAATTCGTCTTTGACATCTTCACCCAGTATGCCGCGGGCGGGCCCGACTACATCCACTCGCTGCTGACCGGCTACGACGAGACGCCGCCTGCCGGCATGGTGATACCGGAAGGCACCCACTACAACCCGTACTTCATGTCCGGCGTGTCGCTGAAAATGCCCAAGCCGCTCTCCGACGGCCAGGTGACCTATGACGACGGCGCGCCGCAGACCGTTGACCAGTATTCCCGTGACGTGTCGGCCTTCCTGATGTGGGCGGCCGAGCCGCACATGGAAGACCGCAAGAAGACCGGGTTCCGCGTGCTGGTGTTTCTGCTCCTGTTCGGCGCGCTGGTCTATCTCACCAAGCGCAAGGTGTGGGAAGGCGTGGCGCACTAAGCCGCACACAGCCATGTGATCGCAAGGGGCGCCGAAAGGCGCCCTTTTGCATTTGTGGAGAGCGGTGGTGTCACATGGCCGTCACTTGCGTCTGGCGATCCTGTGCCGCTCTCATCAAAGGATCGCACCCATGAAAAGATACGCATCGCTCGCGGCAGGCCTGCTGCTGCTCATCGTCGGCTCGGCCGCGCAAGCGGAAGACGCCCAGCCCTTCGTCACCAGCAAGGATATCGACCTGACGATGATCCTGCCGCCGCCGCCGGCAAACGATTCGGCGCAGACCAAGGCCGAACTCGGCGAGGTGCTGACGCTGCAGGTGACGCGCACGCCCGAGATGGTGGCCAGCGCCGTTGCCGATGCCGAGGAGAATGTCTGGCGCTTCGCCAACGTCATGGGGCCGAGATTCAACAAGGAGACACTGCCGAAATTCAGCGCTTTCTTCGATCGCGTGGTGGCCACAGAAGGCGCTGTCGTTGATCCGGCCAAGGATGTCTGGAAGCGTCCGCGTCCGCACCAGCTCAGCGACCTCGTCAAGCCCGCGGTCAAGCTGTCGAGCTCCGGTTCGTGGCCTTCGGGCCACGCGACCGTCGGCACGATGATGGGCATCATCCTGTCCGACATGGTTCCGGAAAAGCGCGCCGCGATCATGGCGCGTGCGGCTGAATACGCCCACAATCGTGAGGTCGGCGGCATCCATTACGCCTCCGATATCGAGATGGGCAAGATTTCGGGCAACGTCATTGCCGCGGTCCTGCTCAACCGGGATGACTTCAAAGCCGAATACGAGGTGGCCAAGGCCGAGCTTCGTTCCGATCTCGGCATGTGATCTTCGCCGGCAGTCGATTTTCGATGAAAGGGGCGCTTCGGGCGCCCCTTTTTGTGCTCGCGGCCAGGGCTCGGGCGGCAGCTTGGCAATTAGGCCGTTGGCACGATGACTTCCGGTTGATATTCGACGCAGGAAACGATGGCGACGGCTCGCCTCACCATGGCATTTGGAATCGATGATGCGGCTCAGCGACTGTCACAATTTTTCCGACTTCCGCCGCATGGCGCAGCAACGGCTGCCGGGGCCGATCTTCAACTACATCGACGGCGCGGCGGACGACGAGGTCACCTATCGCCGCAACACCGAAAGCTTCGAGACCTGCGACCTGGTTCCCAACGTCCTGCGCGGGGTCAGCGAGATCGACATGTCGGTGACGGTGATGGGCCAGAAGCTGGCGATGCCGGTCTACTGCTCGCCGACCGCCTTGCAACGGCTGTTCCATCATCAGGGTGAGCGGGCGGTCGCCAAGGCCGCCGCCAAATACGGGACGATGTTTGGCGTGTCCTCTCTTGGCACCATCAGCCTCGAGGAGGTGCGCAGGATCAGCAGCGGCCCGCAGGTCTATCAGTTCTACTTCCACCGGGATCGCGGCCTCAACCGGGCGATGATGCAGCGGGCAAAGGAGGTTGGCGTCGAAGTGATGATGCTGACCGTCGACAGCATCACCGGCGGCAACCGTGAGCGCGACAAACGCACCGGCTTTGCCATTCCCTTCAAGCTCAACCTGGCCGGGATGACGCAGTTCGCGCTCAAGCCGGGCTGGGCGCTAAACTATTTCACGCATGAGGGCTTCAAGCTGCCGCAGCTCGACGAGCATGTCGATATGGGGGGCGGCACCATGTCGATCAGCCGCTATTTCACCGAGATGCTCGATCCGTCGATAACGTGGGATGATGTCGCCGAGATGGTCAGGCTATGGTCGGGCCCGTTCTGCCTCAAGGGCATCATGTCGGTGGAGGATGCCAGGCGCGCCGTCGAGATCGGCTGCAGCGGCATCGTGCTGTCGAACCACGGCGGCCGCCAACTGGATGGCTCGCGAGCGGCTTTCGACCAGCTTGCCGAGATCGTCGATGCGGTCGGCGACCGGATCGACGTCATCATGGATGGCGGTGTGCAGCGCGGCACGCATGTGCTGAAGGCGCTGTCGCTCGGCGCCAAGGCGGTCGGCGTCGGCCGCTACTATTTGTTTCCGCTGGCGGCGGCCGGCCAGCCAGGCGTCGAACGGGCGCTCGAACAGATGCGGGTCGAGATCGAACGCGGAATGAAGCTGATGGGCTGCAGTTCGATCGAACAATTGTCGCGCAAGAACCTCCGTTTCAGGTAATCTCGAACCATGAAATCCTCCCTCGAAGACACACTGCTTGCCGCGATCCGCACCATCCCGGACTATCCCAAGCCCGGCATCCTGTTTCGCGACATCACCACGCTGCTCGGCAATGCTCGCGCCTTCCGCCGCGCCATCGACGAGCTGGTGCATCCCTATGCCGGCCAGAAGATCGACAAGATCGCCGGCATCGAAGCGCGTGGCTTCATCCTAGGCGGCGCCGTCGCCCATCAGCTCTCGGCCGGCTTCGTGCCGATCCGCAAGAAGGGCAAGCTGCCTTTCGAGACGGTGCGCGTCGCCTACAGCCTGGAATACGGGCTGGACGAGATGGAGATGCACAAGGACGGCGTCTCACCCGGCGAGAAGGTGATCCTGGTCGACGATCTGATCGCCACCGGCGGCACCGCGGAAGCGGCGGTCAAGCTGCTGCGCCAGATCGGCGCCGACATCCTTGCCGCCTGCTTCGTCATCGACCTGCCGGACCTTGGCGGCCGCGCCAAGCTCGAAGCGCTCGGTGTGCCGGTGAGGACGCTGATCGGGTTTGAAGGCCACTGAGTGGCGCTTCTTACCTTCTCCCCTGGGCTTAGAACGCCCTGAGCTATGCGAAGGGCAGATGACCGATTTCAACCGCCCGGCCGGGTTCCCCGCTGCTTCGCAGCGTCCCGGCGTTCGTCGGCCCTTCATCGTGCCACTGGCACGATGAATTCGCTTACGCGAACCGGCTACTCCACCTTCACCAATACGGCGCTTTCGAACTCCAGCACTTTGTCGCCGGCCGAATCGAAGGCCTCGGAACGCAGCGCCAGCAGCCGCCAGCCGGGGCGCGATGCGATCGGGCGGTGGGAAAGCGCCGTGCGCGTGAAGGTGATGGTTTGCCCGGCATAGACCGGCTTCAGCCACTTCAGGTTCTTGAAGCCGGGCGAGGGGCCGAATTCCGGCACCGGGCCGGGGCCGCTCCACGCCGCGACCTCGGCGTCCATGCGGTTTTCCAGATTGAGTTTCATCCAGGTCGCGGCGGTGTGCCAGCCGGACGCGCAGAGCCCGCCGAGCACGCTTTTCTTCGCGGCCTCCTCGTCTATATGGAAGATCTGCGGGTCGTATTTGCGGGCGAACGCCTTGATCGCTTCGGGCTCGAATGTATGCGAGCCCAGGGTAACGGTGGTGCCGATGCGGAAGAATTCGTCGAGGGTCATGAACGGCTCCCGGCGGCATCACGCAGCAGGAACATGACGGAGTTCTCGAGCTCGAAGACGCTTTCGCCACGCTGGTTGAGGAGTTCACTGCGCATCGTCACGAAGCCGAGTTGCGGCTTCGATTTCGACAGGCGCTTGGCAACGACCACCAGGCTGCCGGTGAGCATGTCGCCGGCCAGGACCGGCTTCTTCCATTTGACCTGATCGACGCCGGGCGCGCCCTGGCAAGTGGAGTCCAGCAGGAAGGCATCGCACAGCATGCGCATGAACATGGCGCAGGTGTGCCAGCCCGACGCCGCCAGCCCGCCAAGGATACTGGCCTTCCCGGCCTCTTCATCAAGATGCATTGGTTGCGGGTCGAACTCCCCGGCGAATTCGATGATCTCGGCGGCGCTGACCAGCTTGCTGCCGAGATCGAGCGATGTGCCCTCGACGAAATCCTCATAGGCCCAGGTTTTTGCGGTCATGTCTGGTATCCGGTTCATAGACCCACGATTTCGGATCGGGGTTTCCGGATGCAGGCAGGGCGCCGTTTGGTCAAGAGATTTCTATGGCGCCACGTCGTGGCTGCACGGCCTTTGGCGGACCAGTCAGAGCCAGCCGCGGCGGCGGAAATACCAGAAGGGCAGGATCGCCGACAGCACCATCATGGCAATGGCGAAGGGGTAGCCCAGTTCCCATTTCAGCTCGGGGATGACGTCGAAATTCATGCCGTAGATCGAAGCGACCAGCGTCGGCGGCAGGAAGATGACGGCGGCGACAGAGAAAATCTTGATGATGGCGTTCTGCTCGATCGAGATCATGCCGAGCGTGGCATCGAGCAGGAAGCTGATCTTCTGCGACAGGAAGGTGGCGTGGTCGGCGAGCGACAGCACGTCGCGCGACAGCGTCTTGATGCGCGCCTTGGTGTCCTTGCTCATCTTGGTCCGGGTCGAGGCATGAGCGAAAAAGCCGGCGAGGCGTTGCAGCGAGATCAGGCTGTCGCGGATCGAGGAGGCGATGTCCTCCTTGCGGCCGATGGCTTTCAGGAGCTCCTGAAAGTCGCGATTGCGCTTGGAAACCTTGGTCGATCTCGCCTCGAAGATATCGCGCGAGATTGCCTCGATGTCACGGCCGGCGCGCTCCAGAATATCGGCCAGGCGATCGACGATCGCCTCCAGCAAGCCGATCAGGATGGTGTCGCCGCTGGTGCAACCCGTCGCCACCTTTTCGGCGCGCTGCGGAAAGGTCTTGAACGCCTTCGGTTCGTGGTAGCGCACGGTGATCAGCCTGGCGCCGGCCAGCACGAAGGTGACCGGCGACATCAGTGGGTCGTCGATCTCGGTCTGGGCAGGCAGGGTGGCGGTCATGAAGTAGGCGCCGTCCTCGACATAGAGGCGGCTCGAAATTTCGATCTCTTCCATCTCCTCGCGCGTCGGAATGGCGACGCCGAGCCAGCTCTCGATGGTTGCTTCCTCTTCCTTTGTCGGGTTGAGCAGGTCGGCCCAGACGACAGTGTCGCTGTTTGCCAGGAGATCATCGACGGCGCGCAGGCGGTCATTGTCCACGACGAAGGCCTTGATCATCGCCGGGTCTCCCTTGCTGGGGCCAAAGGGTGCGTTCTGAACGGACGCGTCATGTCGGATTGCACGAGACGGGCACTTTCGCCGAAAGCGCCGACCGTGTGCCCCAGCCGATTAGACCTGCGATGTGACAAGGTCAAGGCAGGCCAAAGCAGCGAAGGCCAAGGCTCCTTCCTCGTGTGCGAAGGGGGGTGGGACGGCAACCTTCGTCAGCATGCCAGCGTTGCCACATGCCCGGCGTGCGCGACCGCGATCGACCACGAGGCCGATACCAAGGCTGTTGGCTGGTTCAGGTGTTGAACTTGAACAGCAGGACGTCGCCGTCCTGGACGACATATTCCTTGCCTTCGTCGCGCGCCTTGCCGGCTTCCTTGGCCGCCACTTCGCCGCCGAGCGTGATGAAGTCGTTGTAGGCGATGGTCTGGGCGCGGATGAAGCCGCGCTCGAAATCGGTGTGGATGACACCGGCCGCCTGCGGCGCCTTGGCACCCTTGTGCACGGTCCAGGCGCGCGTTTCCTTCGGTCCGGCGGTGAAATAGGTGATCAGTTGCAACAGCTCGTAGCCGGCGCGGATGACCTTGTTCAGGCCGGGTTCGTCGAGGCCGAGCGAGGAGAGGAATTCCATCTCCTCCTCGTCCGAGAGCTGGGCCACTTCCGCCTCGATCGCGGCCGAGATCACCACGGTGCTGGCGCCTTGCGCCGCGGCCATCGTCTCCACGGCTCGGGTGTGCTCGTTGCCGGTGGCGGCGTCGGCCTCGGCCACGTTGCAGACATAGAGCACGGGATGCGAGGTCAGGAGGTTCAGTCCCTGCAGGATGCGCAGGTCCTCGGCGGCAATGCCCTTGAGCAGGATGCGGGTCGGCTTGCCGGCTTGCAGCAACTCAAGGGCTGCTTCCATCAGCGGCAGCACGGTGGTCGCTTCCTTGTCCTTGCTGCCGGCGCGCTTGCGGATCTGCACGATGCGGCGCTCGAGGCTGTCGAGGTCGGCGAGCATCAGCTCGGTCTCGACCGTCTCGGCGTCGGCAACGGGATCGATGCGGCCCTCGACATGGGTGATGTCGTCATCCTCGAAGCAGCGCAGCACATGCACGATGGCGTCGACTTCGCGGATGTTGGCGAGGAACTGGTTGCCCAGCCCTTCGCCCTTCGAGGCGCCGCGCACCAGGCCGGCGATGTCGACGAAGGAGATGCGGGTCGGGATGATCTCCTTCGACTTGGCGATGGCCGCAATCTTCTGCAGGCGCGGATCGGGCACCGCCACTTCGCCGGTGTTCGGTTCGATGGTACAGAACGGATAGTTGGCGGCCTGCGCCGCCGCCGTCCTGGTCAGCGCGTTGAAAAGCGTCGACTTGCCGACATTGGGCAAGCCAACGATGCCGCATTTGAAACCCATTTTTGTCCGGTCCTATCGGGAAATCGAAATTTGATCAGGGCTATGGGCGATAGGGCGGATGATCGTCAAGCCCTGTAACGCCGCATGCTCCTGCACTCAGTCCTTGTTGCCGAAGAGTTTCTTCAGCATCGCGGCCATCGGGCCGCTTTCCGGCAGCTTGACCGCCGGCTGCTGCGGGCGCGCCTGGCGGACGTGGCTTTGGCCTTTTGGGCTCTGGGCCTTCGGCACCTTGGGCGGCGGGCGGTCATCGTCGCCGGTCGGCACGAGCTTGTCGCGCAAAGCCAGAGTCACGCGGTTCATGAAGGAATTGTCGTCGCCCTTGGCCAGCAATCCGGCGTCGTCGGCGATCGAGTCGAGCAGCACGTCCAGCCATTCGTGGTCCGCCTTGGCAAAATCGCCAAGCACATGGCCATGCACCATTTCCTTGACGCCGGGATGGCCGACGCCGATGCGCACGCGGCGATAGTCCTTGCCGACATGCTGGTCGAGCGAGCGGATGCCGTTGTGGCCGCCGGAACCACCGCCGACCTTGACCCGCAGCTTGCCGGCGGCAAGGTCGATCTCGTCATAGAAGACAGTCAGCGCCGAAGGGCCGAGCTTGTAGAAGCGCAGCGCTTCGCCAACGGATTGGCCGGACAGGTTCATAAAGGTCTGCGGCTTGATCAGGATAATCTTCTCGCCGGCAAGCGTGCCTTCGGCGATCAGGCCCTGGAACTTCTTCGACCAGGGCGAAAAGGAATGGCGGCGGGCGATTGCGTCCGCCGCCATGAAACCGACATTGTGCCTGTTATCGGCGTATTTCGCGCCCGGATTGCCGAGACCTGCAAACAGCAGCATCGTCTGCTCCGGGCGTGAAAGAGTTACTTCTCTTCGGCGGCAGGCGCCGCTTCAGGGGTCGCTACTTCAGCCGTGACTTCCGTCTCCGGCTTCATCGCCGAAGAACCGGCAATCGTCGCGATGGTGAAGTCGCGGTCGGAGATGACAGGCTTCACACCGGCCGGCAGCTTGACCGCCGAGATGTGGATCGAATCGCCGATGTCGGTGCCGGTGAGATCGACGGTGATGAATTCCGGGATCGCATTGGCCGGGCAGTGGAACTCGACTTCGTGACGCACGATGTTGAGCACGCCGCCGCGCTTGATGCCGGGCGACTTGTCCTCGTTGATGAAGTGGACAGGCACGTCGACATTGACCTGGGTGTCCTTGCCGATGCGCAGGAAGTCGACATGGACAGGGAAATCCTTGACCGGGTCGAGCTGGAAGTCCTTCGGCAGGACCTGGATCTTCTTGCCGTCGACATCGATCGTGGCGATCGTGGTCAGAAACCCGCCGCCATGGATCTTGTAGTAGATGTCCTTGTAGGTGAGCGCGATGGCCAGGGGAGGCTGCTTGTCACCATAAATTACTGCAGGCACTTTACCGTTGCGGCGAACTGCACGGGCGGACCCCTTACCGACCTGTTCGCGTGCTTCGGCCTTGAGCTCGTAAGTGTCGTGGCTCATGGCATTTCCTTTCGGTTTGTTCTGGAGCGTTCGCGGCCGGCAACGTGCTTGGCCGTAAACGTCGAAAGCCGCCGGGTGAGGCGGCTTTCCGCCGCGTTGCCTCCAAGGGTGTCTACGCGGGTGGCGGCTCTATAGCGGAAGGCGGCCGGAGGTGCAAGCCAAAGGCTAGCCGCGCTTTTCGATCACGGCGTACAGCACGTTGCGGTTCTCGCCAAAGAACACCTGAGCGTTGACGGCGTTGCGGTCGACGCTGGCATTGACGATGTTCCACATGTCGACCTCCGATCGCAGCAGCAACACCCAGTCCATGAACGTTTCGCGGTATCCGGCGTCAGGATTGCCCTCCGCGTAGTTCGCGAACAGGAATGTCCCGTTCGGCTTCAACATCTGCAGGCAGGTTTTCGTGAGCTTCACGGCGACGTTGTGCGCGAGGTAGTCGTAAAGGCCGGAAGCGTAGATCAAGTCGAACTTGCCCAGCTTGTGGCCCCTGGTGAGCACGGTTCGCACCGAGCCGTCGATGGCCTCGACCGCGGTGCCCTGGAAGTCGCGCGCGATCAATCCAACGCTCTGAGGATCCTGATCGAGCGCAACCCAACGCTTGAGGCGGCCCTCCGCCAAGGCGGTCGAACGATTGGCCTCCCGCAGATGGCCGGCCGCGATCGCCAGAACCTCGGTTTGCGCTCCGTTCTTGGCCGCACTCTCATCGACGTACCGGGTCAAGAGATCGCGTCGTTCCCGGGCCGCGACGCATGACGGCACGTCCTGGGTATGGGTATAAAGCGCCTTGCCGATCTCCGAGGCGTTTGCCACGCTCTCGGCCACGTGCGGATCGCAATAGATGTAGTCGAGCAACTCCGCGTCGCCAGAATACCCTCTGGGCTTGCTGAAGGACCAGCGCGTCAGTGGATCCTCGAGAAAGTACTCCAGGATCGGGTGGTTCTGCACCACCGGTATCAATGCTTGCCAAACGTCGGGATGAACCTTGGAACGCGTCGCGTTGAGGTACGACATCAGACGGCGAATGATCTCGGCGGGGTCCTTTCGCTGTTCGATTTGCTGGTGTGTCGCGTGGAGAATGAGGGCGAGTTCGACGCGAGCGTTTTCGAATGCTTCGCCGTGATGCTCAAGCGTTCCTCGACGGAGACTGTTGGCGATCATCTTGGCAGTAATCAGGCTTTTGCCATCAAACACGGTTTGCAACGCATCACTCCATAGTTAACAGTCAGTTAACTTATTGCGTAGAATGCTCCATTTGCCAATGCCGGGTCGAACGCATTTTATCGGTATGATTAATTTCCCGCAAACCATGTTCGATCGTTAGTCAGATTCCGGGTCGGATTCCGCGTTCGAGTTAACGGAAACTTGTCTTGCGCGATTGCATTTGTTTGTCCGGCGTCGCAATCGCTGTCACGTCCCGAGGAGCCGGCCTGCGTGGGGGCAGAAGCTAGAGATGAGTTCGGAATACAAGATCCTCTTCAACCGGGGTTTGGTGTGATGGACGAACGCGTGGCATCCGTATTGGCCGAAGCTGTTGATGCGGAACCGTACGAACCGCGCTACGAACTGGCGTCCGACGAGCTACGCGCCCTTTACCGCACGGAAGCCCAAACGACGCGAAGAGGGGAAGCCAGGCCCGGGCTTTGGATGGCCGTTGCCATCTATGTGCTGTTTTCGGCAACGGACCTCCTGCTCATTCCAGATGTGGCCGCCTACACGATCACGGCGCGCTTCGCGGTCGGACTGACCGCGCTTTTGATCCTGGAAGAGCAGCTTCGCCGGGGCGTCGGGACGGAATGGCTCGACATAACTTGCGCCGGGGCCATTATCTTTGGCTATGTCGGCTGGTTGTCCCCAGCAGTCATGGGGGCGGAAAAGGAAAGTGTCTCCTACTATATGGTCTTCGGCACCATCTTCATGATGAGTGCCAATCTATTCTTCACATTTAGATTTAAGGTTTCTATTATAACCTCAACTATAATATTATGTATATTGTACATCGTAAACTACTTTGTGCCTTCTACGCTAACTTACAAAATGGTGTTTGGGACATTCTACATCTCTTGCTTCACGTTTACCTCATACGTGAATTGGAAACTGAATGAGGAGCGCTTCAACGTCTTCCTGAATGCCCTGGAAGCCAAAATTCAGCACAACGAGGCGACCGAACGCGGCAAGGCCCTGCTGAGACTGTCGCGGACCGATCCACTCACGGGTCTGGAGAACCGGCGGGCGATCGACGAAAAGCTGCGGGATTACTGGAGCGACTGGCAGCGGGTTGGCACCAGTTTTGGAGCGATCCTCATCGACGTGGACTTCTTCAAAAAGTTCAATGACTGCTACGGCCATCAGGAAGGCGACCGTTGCCTGATCCATGTCGCCAATGCCCTTAGCGAGATGATCAAGCAGTACAATGGCTCTATCGGCCGCTACGGCGGTGAAGAATTCATTGTCCTGGCTCGCGTGGAGAAAAAAGAGCAGATCATGGATCTCGCGGAAGCCATTTGCAGCACGGTGGAGAACCTGGCGCTTACCCACGAGCTGCGGCGCGGGACGGGGTCTCCATTGTGACAGTGAGCGTTGGCGCTGCCTTCACCAGGACGCAGACAGGCGCCAAGCTGGAGAAGATCATCCACGAAGCCGATCGCGCGCTCTATCTGGCAAAAGCCGGTGGTCGGAATTGTGCCCGGCTGTTTGACCCGACCGATCCCCAGAGCAGCGACGAGAGTGAGAATATTGCAGCTCTGCTGAAGATCGCGGTTGGCCAGAATCTGGTTTCGCTCGTTTATCAACCGATCCAGGATGTCAAATCAGGCCGGGTTGAGGCCGTAGAGGCTCTGATGCGCCTCAAGATGCTGGACGGAACATCGGTTCCGCCGAGCCTGTTCATTCCCGTCGCGGAACGAACCGGCGCGATCCTGGCACTCGGGCGCTGGGCAATCAGGACAGTGTGTGCCGAGCTTCTGGCGGACGACCATGTCCGTGTCGTGAGTGTCAACGTCTCTCCAATTCAGCTCAAGACACCTGGCTTCGCAACGTCTGTCGCGATTTTGGGCGAGACCGGCGTCGCCGGCAGCAGGCTGGCCTTCGAAATCACCGAAGGGCTGGAGATGGAGATGCACTCGGACATTCTTCGCTGCATCAGCGACCTGAAGCTGCTCGGGATCAAGATATGGCTTGATGACTTTGGAACGGGCTTCGCAGGCCTTTCGTGGCTTCGTCTGATCGATTTCGATACGGTGAAGATCGACCGCTCGTTCCTTCACGACTGCAGCACCCCGAACGGCAGGGCAATGCTCCAGGACATCATTACCCTGGTCCGAAATCGCGGCCACAAAATCCTGGTCGAAGGCGTGGAAACCGACGAGCAGATGGCCCTTATGAGCGAATTCGGCATAGACAAGGTCCAGGGCTTTCATGTCGGCCGTCCCGCTCCCGCCGTCAGTTTCCAGGCCAAGCGGACCATTCGCAAACGCCCATTTACCGTCCTCAAGTCCGCATGATAGCGGCGCGGGCGGCGGCATTGCGGCCGCGCCTCCTTCCAGCATCCGGGCTTATCGGGCCCCGGTCAACGCGTCGCGCAACGCCTGGATCTGCCGGTTCAGGGTATCGAGTTGTGCCCGCGTCATGCCCGAGCGCTCGATCAGGGTCTCATTCAGGCAGTTGCACTGGACCAGCAGCGCGCGTCCGGTTGCGGTCAGGTCGACCTGCACCTGGCGCTCGTCGACCTGGCTGCGTTGGCGGGTCACCAGCCCGGCTTGTTCCATCCGCTTCACCAGCGGCGTGACCGTGCTCGATTCCAAAGCGAGCCGGTGGGCGATCGAGCCGACCGACATGCCGTCGGTCTCGCCCAACGCGTTCAGCACGAGATATTGCGGATAGGTGATCCCCATCTCGTCCAGCATCGGCTTGTAGGTGCGATTGATCGCCATGCTGGTGGCGTAGAGGGTGAAACAGAGCTGATTGTCCAACGGGAGAGGCACGACGCATTCCTTCTTGCCGATATGGCCTTCAACTCGGTACCACGAAAAATGATATCGCGATAATATTTCCCATGGACAAGGGGAGCGAGCTGCGCTAGGCGTATAGATATCGCGATACTGTTTATCGCGACAGCAATCAAAGGGAGATTGAGATGACCTCGCAATCCAAGCCCGGCTCCGGCAGCGGCACGATCACAACCAAGGACGGAACGCAGATCTATTACAAGGACTGGGGAACCGGTCAGCCGATTGTCTTCCATCACGGCTGGCCATTGAGCAGCGATGACTGGGATGCCCAGATGCTGTTCTTCCTGTCCAAGGGCTACCGGGTCATTGCCCACGATCGCCGCGGCCACGGCCGCTCAACCCAGACGGATATCGGCAACGAGATGGACACCTATGCCGCCGATGTCGCGGCACTGGCGGCGCATCTGGACCTCAAGGACGCCATCCATGTCGGCCATTCAACCGGCGGTGGTGAGGTGGCGCGCTATGTCGCCCAGTATGGCGCGGGTGGTCGTGTCGCTAAGGCGGTGCTGATCGGCGCGGTGCCGCCGATCATGCTCAAGACCCCGGCCAATCCCGGCGGCCTGCCGATCGAGGTCTTCGACGGGTTCCGTGCCGCACAGGCAGCCAACCGCGCGCAGTTCTTTCGCGATGTTCCGGCCGGCCCGTTCTATGGTTTCAACCGCCCGGGCGCGGAAGTCTCGCAGGGGATCATCGACAATTGGTGGCGCCAGGGCATGATGGGTGGCACCAAGGCACACTATGATTGCATCAAAGCCTTCTCCGAGACCGACTTTACCGAGGACCTGAAGGCAATCGACGTGCCGGTGCTGGTCATGCACGGTGACGACGACCAGATCGTCCCCATCGCCGACTCGGCGCTGCTGGCGATCAAGCTGCTCAAGAAGGGCGAACTCAAGGTCTACAAGGGTTTCCCGCATGGCATGGCCACGACCCATGCCGATATCATCAACGCCGACCTGCTGGCCTTCTTCAAGGCCTAGGATTTCGCTAGACAGAAAGATGCACCCGCCATGTGGCGGGTGCATCCGTGTAAGGCCCTGCCGATTCAGGCAATGCTCAGGCCGCCGTCGATCAGCATTTCCGCACCGACCATGAACGGGCATTCGTCCGAAGCCAGAAACACCACCGCATTGGCAATTTCCTCGGCGGTTCCGAAACGGCCCGCGGGCACCAGGCCGACCACCGCTTTCGCGCGTGCCTTCGCCGCTGCCGGATCCAGCCCAAGTTTGTCGTTGAGCGGTGTGTCGATCGGGCCCGGGCTGATTACGTTGGCGCGGATGCCGCGCCCTATCAGTTCGCCAGACAGCGTTCGCGCCAGCGAAATCATGCCTGCTTTGGCCAGCGAATAGACGTGCGTTCCTGCCATTCCCATATGCGCGTTGACCGAGCCGCTGAGGATGATCGACGACGGGTTCGAAAACAGGGGAAGGAGCGCCTTGACCAGGAAGTACGGCCCCTTGAGGTCGACATCGATGCTCCTGTCGAACGCTGCCTCGGTCCAGTCGCCAAGCGGGCGCAGATCGGCGATGCCGGCGTTGAGGAAGAGAGCGTCGAGCTTGCCGAAGGTTTCCCCGATCCGCCCTGCAATGTCGCTTTGGGCGGCGGCATCTCCGGCGTCGGCGGCGATGACAAGCACATCGCCGCCCAAGAAGTTGCGCGCCTCCTCGAGACGGCCCGCATTGGTGCCGGTGATGGCGACGCGCGCGCCTTCCTCGATGAAACGCC
Source organism: Mesorhizobium bavaricum (assembly GCF_056781655.1). Taxonomy (NCBI): domain Bacteria; kingdom Pseudomonadati; phylum Pseudomonadota; class Alphaproteobacteria; order Hyphomicrobiales; family Phyllobacteriaceae; genus Mesorhizobium; species Mesorhizobium bavaricum. Next base: position 2,677,691 of record NZ_CM165566.1, read on the forward strand.
GCGCCGTCACCAGGCCGATGCCGCTGGTGCCGCCGGTAATCAGCGCGGCCTTGCCTTTGAGTCTGGACATAACAGATGCCTTTCCTCACTCGGAGCGCTGCGCATCGATCAGTCGCGCAGAGCCCGGTGCCTTATGTTCAACTTGAAGGCGTTCGCTGACCAGCCTAGCAGCGCCATTTGTGCGTTTTCGAACAATAGCAGGCTTTTCACCCGGCGCATGACGAAGAACAATTGAGGGCATGGCAGCTGCCACGCCCTCACGTCAATGTCCCGAACACCAGCTGATATTATCTGATCGCCGCCTCCAGCTTCCTGGCTTCCTTCATGTTCGGCAGGAACACGGTCAGCAGTCCAAGAAACGGCAAATACGAGCAGATCTGGAAGACGAACTCGATGCCCTTCATGTCGGCGACGACGCCGAGCACGGCGGCGGCGATGCCGCCCATGCCGAAGGCGAAGCCGAAGAAGATGCCGGCGATCATGCCGACACGTCCCGGTACCAACTCCTGCGCAAAGACGACGATGTTGGAGAAGGCCGACGACAGGATCAGGCCGATCAGCACCGTCAGCACCATCGTCCATTCGAGGTTGGCGTAGGGCAGGGCCAGCGTGAAGGGCAGCACGCCGACGATCGAGAACCAGATCATCGCCTTCTGCCCATAGCGGTCGCCAAACGGACCACCGAGCAGGATGCCCAGTGCCGAGGCGCCGAGGAACAGGAACAGCATGACCTGCGACATCTGCACCGAAACGCCGAACTTATGGATGGAGTAGAAGGTGTAGTAGCTGGCAAGGCTGGCGATGTAAGCGTTCTTGCTCAGCACCAGCAGCGTCAGCACCGCCAATGCCGACATCACCTTGCGGCGCGGGAAGGGCGAGACGAAGCTTGCTGTCTTGCGGTTGCCTTGCGCGGCGCGCAGACGGCTGTACCAGCCGCCGACCTGCCACAGCACGACGATGCCGATCAGCGAGCCGACGGCAAACCAGGCGATGCTTTCCTGGCCGAAGGGCACGACGATGAAGGCGGCCAGCAGCGGCCCCATGGACTGGCCGAAATTGCCGCCGACCTGGAACAGCGACTGCGCCAGGCCAAACCGGCCGCCGGAGGCGAAGCGGGCGATGCGCGAGGATTCCGGGTGGAAGATCGCCGAGCCGATGCCGATCAGCGAGGCGCCGATCAGAAGCAGCGTGTAATGCCCGGCATAGGCCAGCACGACCAGGCCGATCAGCGACGACGCCATGCCGTAGGGCAGCGAATAGGGCATCGGCCGCTTGTCGGTGATCATGCCGATCACCGGCTGCAGCAGCGACGCGGTCACCTGGAAGGTGAAGGTCAGGAGGCCGATCTGCCAGAAGTCGAGGCCGTAATTCTCTTTCAGCAAGGGATAGATGGCCGATAGCAGCGACTGCATGATGTCGTTGATGCAATGGCAGAAGCTCACCGCCAGGATGACGGTGAAGGCCGTCGCCTGGGCTGAAGCGTGACTGGCTGTCGCGGGTGGCGCGACACTGGCGGCTGTCGTATCGGTCAAAGCAGGCTCCGTGGTCTTTTTGGCGGGCATGCCCGCAGGGCAACATGGCGGACGCTCTCGCGGCCCGCCTTGGAGGACGGTTGCCTTATAAGCTGCTTGCGAGACGACTTCTTTCGTGGTTTGGTCCAATAGTTTCGCAAGTGGGCCATACCCAATGCCTCATGGCAGGGAAATCTTTCACGCCGGCAATGCCGATCTCGGGCAATTGCACGAAAGTCGCTGGCAGTGGCTGGAGCAAGTGGTCGGACCGGCGGTGGCCCTGCCGACCGAATACCCCGACGGCTACCATGTGCCGCAACACCGCCACAGCCGCAGCCAGCTGTTGCATGCGCTGGTCGGCGTCGTGCTGGTGACGACACGGCATGGGCGCTGGATGGTGCCGCCCGATCACGCGATGTGGATTCCGGCCGGTACCGAACATTCCGTCGAGATGCTGGGCGATGTCTCGATGCGTTCGGTCTATGTCATGCCGAAGGCTATTCCCGGGCTGCCGGAAGGCTTGCGCGTCGTCGGCGTCACCGACCTGATGCACAGCCTGATCGTGGAATCCGAGAAGTTGCCGCAGGGCGGCGTGCTGGAAGGACGTAGCGGGCTGATCATGAACCTCCTGCTGCACGAAATCCCGACCCTGCCGGAACGGCCGCTCGGCCTGCCGTTCCCGTCCGATCCCAGGCTGGCGACGCTCTGCCGGCGCTTCGTGGCGGCACCTTCGCCGCATGCGACGATCGACGAGTGGGCCGATGCCGCCGGCATGAGCCGCCGCTCCTTCACCCGCGCCTTCCAACGCCAGACCGGCCTGTCGCTGTCGACATGGCGCCAGCAGGCCTGTCTGTTCGCGGCGCTGCCGCGGCTGGCCGACGGCGAGCCGATCACCAGGGTGGCACTCGATCTCGGCTATGACAGCGTGCCGGCCTTCATCACCATGTTCAAGCGCATGCTGGGTGCCGCGCCGCGCGGCTATATGCGCGGCGCACGCGACAGCGGCGATGGCATTCGTCGGCCAAGCGGTTCGCTTCGACCCGAAAGCCCATGATTTCGTCGTGATGCCCGGCGGTTCAACCCGCGACCGGCTCGGGCAGGCTGGTGTGGACGGTCTCCCCGCCATGTGAGGCGGAAGCCGGTTCCCGGCCACGGCCATGTTGGCGTGGCGAACAACCCATGACCCGCTTGAAGGCGGTGCTGAAGGCGCTTTCGGATTCATAGCCGAGCGACAGCGCAATGACGGAAACGGGATCGCTGGAACTCGCCAGCCTGTCGCCGGCCAGCAGCATGCGCCAACGCGTCAGGTAGTCCATCGGCGAGGCGCCGACCATGGCCTTGAATTTCAGCGCAAAGGTCGATCGCGACATGCCGGACCGCTCGGCCAGCGCCTGCAACGTCCAGCCATGCGCCGGATCGTCGTGCATGGCACCGATCGCCGCGCCGATCTGCCTGTCGGCCAGGGCAAACAGCCAGCCGACGCCGCCTCGGATGCCCTCCGCCATATGCAGGCGCAAGGCCTCGATCAGGATCATGTGGGCGAGATGCTCGACGATGAGAAAGCCACCGGGCCGCCGTTCGCGCAATTCCTGCATCATCCGCTCCACCGGCCAGCGCAGCGCCGAGTGGTCCGAGTCGCTGCGGATGTGGACGATGGGCGGCAGTATCCGCAACAGGACGCCTGCATGGTCGCCTGACAGGGCGAAGCGGCTGCTGACCAGAAGGAAATCGCCGCCGCCATTGTGCGAGGTGACGCCGCCGGTGCGGGCAGGGGAAAAGATCGTGCGGGCGTCGACCGCCGGCAGCTCCATGTCGCTGGCAAGGCGGAAGGGCCGGCCGCGCGGCAGCAGGAAGCAGTCACCCGCCTCCAGCCGGACTGCATCCGAGACGCCCTCCACGGACAGCCAGCATTCGCCTGACACCACGGCACCGCATTTGATGGCCGCCTGCTGGTCGGGGAACTGGATCGACCAGTCGCCACCGGCCTCCAGGCCGGCGGACAAATAATTGCGCGGCTTCAGCAGCGACAGCACGTCTGAGAGCGGATCCATGGGTGTTCCGGACGATTGCGAAGATAATACGGACTTTACAGCATAGATCGTATTTCCTCAATCCCGTATCTCCTTCGGCAACGGGCTGCCCATACGGCCCTTGACTAAAACAAAGGAGAAATCGCGATGCGTGTTTTTGTAACCGGTGCCACTGGTTTTGTCGGTTCCGCGGTTGTTAGGGAGCTCGTTGGAGCGGGCCATCAGGTGCTCGGTCTTGCCCGTTCGGATGCAGGCGCCAGGTCGATCGTCGCCGCTGGCGCCAAGGCGCATCGCGGCGATATCGAGGACCTGGAGAGCCTGCGCAGCGGGGCGGCCCTTTCGGATGGCGTCATCCACACCGCCTTCAATCATGACTTCTCGAAATTCGCGGCAAGCTGCGAGGCGGACCGGCGCGCCATCGAGACGCTCGGGACGGAGCTCGAAGGCTCCGAGCGGCCCTTGCTCGTCACCTCCGGGCTGGCGCTGCTGACGCCGGCCGGCCGCATGGCGAGCGAGGACGACGCGCCTGTTCCTCCGTCCGCCTCCTATCCCCGTGCTTCGGAAGTTACGGCCGAAGCACTGGCGGCGCGCGGTGTGCGCGCCTCGGCGGTGCGCTTGTCACCGTCGGTCCACGGTGACGGCGATCACGGCTTCGTTGCGATGCTGATCGACATCGCGCGTCAAAAGGGTGTTTCGGCCTATATCGGCGACGGAATGAACCGCTGGCCGGCGGTGCACCGGCTCGACGCCGCCACGCTCTTCAGGCTGGCGCTCGAGAAGGGGGCCGGCGGAGCCCGGTATCACGGCGTCGCCGACCAGGGCGTGCCGACACGGGAGATCGCCGACATCATCGGCCGGCGCCTGAACCTGCCGGTGGTGTCCAAAACCCGCGAGGAAGCAGCCGACCATTTCGGCTTCCTCGGCCACTTCTTCGGCATGGATTGGCCTGCGTCCAGCGAGCAGACCCGCAATGTGCTGGGATGGCAGCCGACACAGCCTAGGTTGATTGCCGACCTCGATCGTCCCAGCTATTTCGAAGGTTGAGGCTGTTTCGGGACGAGTCTAGTCGAACAGGCTCGAAACCGATTCCTCGGTCGCCGTGCGCGAGATGGCTTCGCCCATCAGGTCGGCGATCGAGATGACGCGGATGTTGGGCGCGTCGAGCACGCCTTGCGTCGGCTGGATGGAATCGGTGATCACCAGTTCCTGCAGCTTCGAGCCGCTGATGCGGGCGACGGCGCCGCCCGACAACACACCATGGGTGATATAGGCGGTGACGCTGGTGGCGCCGTTGGCCAGCAGCGCATCGGCGGCATTGCACAGCGTGCCGCCGGAATCGACGATGTCGTCGATCAGCAGGCAATCCTTGCCGGCGACAGCGCCGATGATGTTCATGACTTCCGATTCACCGGGACGTTCGCGGCGCTTGTCGACGATGGCCAGTTGGGCATCGAAGCGCTTGGCCAGCGCGCGGGCACGCACCACGCCGCCGATATCGGGCGATACCACCACGACATTGCCGAGCTGCTTGTATTTCGCCTTCACGTCGCGGGCCATCACCGGCACCGAGAACAGATTGTCGGTCGGGATGTCGAAAAAGCCCTGGATCTGGCCAGCATGCAGGTCGAGCGTCAAGACGCGGTCGACGCCGGCGCGGGTGATCATGTTGGCGACCAGCTTGGCCGAGATCGGCGTGCGGCCGGAGGCGCGGCGGTCCTGCCTGGCGTAGCCGAAATAGGGAATCACCGCCGTGATGCGCTTGGCCGACGAACGCATGAAGGCATCGATCATGATGAGCAGTTCCATCAGGTGATCGTTGGTTGGAAACGAGGTCGACTGCAGGATGAAGACATCCTCGCCACGCACGTTTTCCTGGATTTCGACGAAGATTTCCTGGTCGGCGAAGCGCCTGACACTGGCCTTGCCCAACGGGATGTTGAGATAGCGGGCGACCGCCTCGGCCAGCACCCTGTTGGAATTGCCCGCGAAGAGTTTCATGCACGGTTCCTGGTGGAGGATGGCGAGACCTGACGGACTCGCCTGCGCCCTTTAACCGGGCTTTTAGCGGCCCGCGCCGGTATTGCAAGCGCCGAGATCGGGAATCCGCCGGCTAATCCTAAGAAAGCTTCGCGCCATCGCGGGCCGGCAACACCTCAGCCCGCCTTGCCGCCAAGAAACGCCGCGAACTGGTCGATGGTCTGGTCGGCGATCGTCTGCATGGTGGCCGGCGAGACCGCCTTCCAGCTGTCAGCGCCATTGACCGAAGGCGCCTTCATCTGGCCGTTGATGCGGTGCAGGCGGTTGCCGGCCGGGTCGTAGACGTCCCAGACATAGATGACGGTGGTGTCCTTGCCTTCCGAAATCGCCGAGAAATAACCTTTGAGCACATGGGTCGCGGTCTGGTCGCTGCTGCCGGCCAGCGTGATGCCGCGCTGCCTGGCACGTGTCTGCAGCTCCGCTGTTAGCGGCGTCGCGGCTTCCACCGAAGCGCCGACGATCGGCGCGATCTGCAGGCGGGTCTTCGACAGGACGGCAGCGCTTTGGGCTGGCGTGACCGGTGTGGCGGCGGTTGCAGGAGCGCCCGACGTGGTCGTGGCAGGGTCGGCGGGCGACGGGGCGGGGACGGCGGCGGCGCTGCCCTGGGGGGCTGGCGTCGAGGTCGCCGGCGGGGTGATGGCAGAGGGTTCGAGAACGTCCTTTGCGTTGGTGCAGGCGCCAAGAGCCAATGCCACAAGCAATGACACGGTCGTCACATGCGATCGTCTCATTTGCCTTCTAACTCCTTGGCGAAGAACGCCTCCCATTATGGATTCACTGTACGATCAAGTCGAGATCATGGCGGGAGAGCGGCTTCGGCTGGGATTCGGTGGTCAGGTAGGTGCGGCCTAGCGTCATTGCCGTCTCGGTGTCGGAATCCATGATGATCATATGGGCGAACAGCGTCATGTGCGGCGCGATCGGCTCGGGGTTGCCCTGATAGAACATCGGCATGTCCATCCAGGATGGCGTGAAGCGGGCGCCGACCGAGTAGCCGCAGGCATTCAGCCGGTGCTTGGTCAGGCCGTGCGCCTCCATGGTGCGGGCGTGGGCGTCGAACACGTCGCCGAAGCTGTTTCCAGGCGTCATCGCCTTTTCGACGGCCAGAAGGGCCGCGCGGGCGGCGTCGAACAGCTCCTGATGGCGCTTCGAGACCTTGCCGGTCAGCACCGTGCGCATCATCGGCGCATGATAGTGGTTGAAGACGCCGGCCCATTCGAGCGTCAGCTGGTCGTTCTTGGTGAGCTTGCGGCGGCCGGACTTGTAGCGGCAAAGCAGCGCGTCGACGCCGGAGCCGATGATGAATTCGTTGGCCGGATAGTCGCCGCCGCCGGCAAAGATCGCGCCCTGCATGGCGGCCAGGATCAGCGCTTCGTCGCCGCCCTGCTTGATCAGCGGCAAGGCAGCGTCCAGCGCGTCGTCGGAGAGGTTGGCGGCCTTCTCGGCCTTGGCGATCTCGGCCGGGCTCTTGAACAGGCGCAGCCGGCTGACAATGCCGGACGCGTCGGCGATCTGGCCGAAGGTCTGCAACTGCTCGTCCAGCCGACGGCCATTGAAGGCAGTAAGCCCATGGGTGTCGTATTCGACACCGATGCGGGCGCCGAGCAGGTCGAGCTCGTTGAGCAGATTGCGCAGGTCGACCGCCGGATTGGCGCCATTGCGGTCGGTCCACAGAACGATGTTGTCGATGATCGAGGTCTGGCGCGCCTGGCGCAGGTCGGCCGAGCGGGTCAAAAGCACCATCGAACCGTCGGCCTTCACCACCAGGCACTGGAAGAAGCAGAAGCCGAACGTGTCGTAACCGGTCAGCCAGTACATGCTTTCCTGCGCGAACAGCAGGATGGCGTCGAGCTTCTTTTCGGCCATCTCGATCATCAGCCGGTCACGCCGCGCGTCAAATTCCGATCGTTCAAAATGCAGCGCCATTATTTCCCCTCCAAAACGATTGCCGAAACCTGCCGGCCATAATCAGGCTCCTTGCGGTGCGTGGTGCGCCGGTAGGAGTAAAACAGCTCTTCCTCGGCATAGGTGCAGCGGCCGAGGCCTTCAGCGGCCACGCCGGCCCTGACCAGCCGGTCGACCGTGTAGCGGTTGAGGTCGAACATCGCATGGCCGGGATTTGCCGAGGGCGCGAAATAGTTGTCATTTCCAGCGTCGGCCTCGACGAAGCGGGCGACGAATTCCGGCCCGACCTCATAGTTCTCGGGGCCGATCGAGGGGCCGAGCACGGCAACGATGTTTTCGCGGCGGGCGCCGAGGCTTTCCATCGCCGCGATGGTGTTTTCGAGGACGCCGGTCAAGGCGCCTTTCCAGCCGGCATGTGCCGCGCCGATGATGCGCGCCTCAGCATCCGCGAACAGCACCGGGCCGCAATCGGCGGTCGAGGCGCCGACGGCGATGCCCGGCCGGTCGGTGACGATGGCGTCGGCCTTGGGGCGCTGGCCGGCAAAGGGCTCGCTGACGATGATGACGTCGGGCGAATGGATCTGCCAGGCGGTCAGCAGATGGCTTGCCGGCACGCCCATCCAGGCGGCGACGCGGCTGCGGTTTTCGGCCACCAGCGCCTGGTCGTCATTCGATCCGGTGCCGATGTTGAGGCCCTGGTAGATGCCGCTGGAAACACCGCCGACGCGGGTGAAATAGCCGTGGCGGATGCCTTGCGCCTGCGCCTTGTCCAGCAGGGGCGACCGAACGGGATCCGGTTTGGTCTGATTCAGCATGCGGGCGTTGTTGTCCGTGTGGGCGGTTTCGTCAAGAAAAAGTGCTTCGTCGAAAAGAAGGCGGGGCAGAGCTTGGCCGGCGGTTCGACCGTTCTTTGCCGGACGCGAGATTGGGAGGGGCAGCAGTGAAAAGTCAATCCGCCGTGGCAAAGGGCCGGACGGCCACGTCGCGCGGCAGGATGGCAAGCACCTTGAACAGCTCGCCCATCGCCTGCGGACCGGCGAGGCGCTCGACATCGTCGGCGATCTTGTCGCGCGCCGCCTGGTCGGCATCGGCGCCGAGCCGGCCGGCACGCTCGAGAATGCCCATGCCGAGCAGGAAGTCGCCTTGCGTCGACAGATGGGCGTCGAGGCCATGCGCGCGGATGATTGCGGCAAGGGCGGCGAAATCGACATGGGTCGTCAGGTCGGCCTCGCCGGGATTGGCCAGCACATCTTCGTGATTGTGGTTGCGCAAGGCCTGCAGCGTGTCGCCGAGACCCGGCTGGAGGTGGCCATAGTCAAGGAACAGGCCGACGCCGCCATGCCTGGATATGCGTTCGGCAATCGCCGTCATCAGGGCTGCGCGGGCTGGCGCGACCTCGGCGATCGCGCCGTGCGGCGCGTCAGCGGCGTCGTCAGGCAGCAGCGTCGGGTCGACCGAGCCGGCGCCGGCGAAGAAGCGCAGCTCGTTGGTCTCGTCGAGGCCGACCATGCGCTCGCGCCAGCCGGCGCCGGCGCGGACGAACTGGCGGATGGGCACGGCGTCGAACAGTTCGTTGCCGACGAGGAAAATCGGCTGCCGTGGCAGCGTGTCGATGGTCTCGTGCCAGCCGATCGCGAAGGGTGTCGCGCCAAGCGTCTGTTTCTGCACCTCTGTCAGGCGCGGGCTGGTCTCGATCATGGCAAAGGTGGCGCCGTTGGTGAGGGCCGGATCGAGCCGCGACAGGGTGCGCAGCATGTCCTTCATCAGCGTGCCGCGGCCAGGGCCAATCTCGGCGATGGTCAGAGGGAGCGGCCGGCCGCTGGCCTGCCAGGCCTGGTAAAGCCAGACGGCGACGAGTTCGCCGAACATCTGGCTGATCTCGGGCGCCGTGATGAAGTCGCCAGCCGCGCCGAAAGGCTCGCGCGTCGTGTAGTAGCCATCCTCGGGATCGAACAGGCACAGCGCCATGTATTCGTTGACGGGAAGCGGCCCCAACGCCTCGATCAGGTCGACGATGCGGGTTTTCAGCCTTGTCATGCCGGCTGCGTCTTCGTCACCGGTTTGGCGGTCAGCATCGCCCAGATGCCGACCAGCACCATCGGCGACGACAAGATCATGCCCATGGTCAGCCAGTTGGTGCCAAGGAGATAGCCCAGCTGCTGGTCGGGTTCGCGGAAGAACTCGACGAAGATGCGCGACAGGCCATAGCCGCAGATGAAGGCGCCGCCGACGAAGCGCGGCGTCTTCAGCTTGAGGCGCGAATGGGTGAGGATGCGCAGGACGAGGAACAGCACCAAACCTTCGAGCAGGGCCTCGTAGAGCTGGCTCGGGTGGCGGGCGAACGGCCCGCCATTGGGGAATTCGATCGCCCACGGAACGTCGGTGGGCCGGCCCCAGAGTTCGGAATTGATGAAGTTGGCGACGCGCACCAGGCCGAGGCCGACCGGCACGCCGGCGGCCACGACATCGAACAGCGACCAGGTGCGGATGCCGCGCTTGATGGAAAACAGCATCATGGCCAGGATGACGCCGAGCAGGCCGCCATGGAACGACATGCCGCCTTGCCAGACCGCGAAGATATCGAGCGGGTGGGCGATGTAGCGTGGCAGATCGTAGAACAGCACATAGCCGGTGCGTCCACCCAGCACCACGCCGATGGCCGCCCAGACGATGAAATCATCAAGATCCTCCGGCTTCATCGGCAGGACGCCGTTCGGCCACAGCTTCGCATTGGCGGCGAGCCGCTTGGCGTACCACCAGGCAAACAGGATGCCGACGATGTAGCCAATGCCGTACCAGTGCACCGCCAGCGGCCCGATCTGGATGAGGATCGGGTTGATGTTGGGAAAGGGCAGGGAGGCCAACGGCAGCAGGAAATAGTCGTTCAACGGGGAACTCTCGGTTGCGATCGCGTTTGGGCGCGGACCATGCGGCAGGGTTTTGGCAGGGTCAAGGCAAGCCGGACGCTCTCGACTTGATGCCGCACCAGGGCGCAACATGCTTGCATTCCAAGTGCCGCGCTACTAACTCAATTGTGGTAAGCGAGGATTTGCCATGTCGACCGGACCGAACCGCATTCTCGATGAATTCGCCAAGCTGATGACCGATGCCGCCGGCGCTGCTCAAGGCGTGCGCCGCGAGGTCGAGACCGCCTTCAAGGGCCAGGCGGAACGCATCCTCAACACGATGGACGTGGTGCAGCGCGAAGAGTTCGAGGCCGCGCGCGAGATGGCTGCCAAGGCTCGGGAAGAAAACGCCCGACTTGCCGAGCGCATCGAGGTGCTCGAGGCGAAACTTGCCGAATTGACCGGACAAGCCACACCGGCGGCGGCGGCAAAGCCCCGCGCAAAAAAATAATCATTAAACTTTTCCACATAGCCCGATCCTGAAAAGCGCTTTGCCGTGAATCGCTTAACGGCATTGCGTGAATCTTTGTGACAGCGGCTTTCCACATGCGAATGACGCAGTGCGAAAAATTGGGCTGTTCACGCGACTCCCGATCAATAGACTGAATTTGTTGCATGATTCGGAGCCGGGTCATGTGGCCGGGCGGTGGGGTCCGGTCTGGGGTCTTTGCGTCGTGAAGTCCTGGCCGTCCGAGTTCTAGACAAGATTGTTCGTTGTGTGTGCCCTCCCGCGGAGCGTGTGGCGGCGCTCCTCAGAACGACAGGAAGCATTCCATGGAACTTCTCGAACTCGAATTCTCCCGCGAAATCCATCCGGTGGATGTTATCGAGCAGGTGGCCCACAACAACGACTGGTCCTTTGAGCGGGCAGGCGATGACGAGATCTCGATCTCGGTTGCCGGCAGCTGGACCGACTATCACGTATCCTTCTCGTGGATGGAGGATTTCGAGGCGCTGCACCTGGCCTGCGCCTTCGATATCAAGGTGCCGGAGGCTCGCGCGCTCGAAGTGATGCGGCTGCTTTCGCTGATCAACGAGCAGATGCTGTTCGGTCATTTCGACCTCTGGGAGCAGGAGGGCGCGATCATGTTCCGCCAGTCGCTGCTCCTGGCCGGCGGGGTCGAGCCGTCGAGCCAGCAGGTCGAGGTGTTGCTGTCGTCGGCGCTGGAAGCTTGCGAATGCTATTTCCAGGCCTTCCAGTTCGTCGTCTGGTCGGGGACCTCGGCCAAGGACGCGCTGGCCGGCGTGCTGTTCGAGACCTACGGCAACGCCTGAGCCAAGGCAAACAAGACCGAGATGAGTTCGAGCAACGAGCGTAAGCCCGAGATCAGTTTCGCCGATTTCGATCGTGTCGACATCCGTGCCGGCACGATCGTCGAAGCAGAGCCATTTCCGGAGGCGCGCAAGCCGGCGTTCAAGCTGAAGATCGATTTCGGAGCCGACATCGGCATCAAGAAATCGTCGGCGCAGATCACCAAATACTATGCGCTGGAAACGCTGATCGGCCGGCAGGTGTTCGCGGTGGTCAATTTCCCGCCGCGCCAGATCGGCCCGTTCATGTCGGAAGTGCTGACGCTTGGCTTTCCCGACGAGGAGGGCGCCGTGGTGCTCGGCGCCATCGAGCGCAAGGTGCCGAATGGCGGTCGGCTGTTCTAGGATGCGTCGATGGTCAGAGGTGAGGCCGGCTTGCGAACGGCTGATACCTCCGCTTCCGGTGCTCACGTACCCAAACGCACGCTCCGTTCCGGTTCTCGGAGCCCACCATTCTCAGGCCTGACCTGAATCCCAACACATCCTAAGCCGCGACGTTTCTCAGGCGGCCAGCTTCCGGGTCGTGCCGAGTGCATCCTCGACCGTGTCGAGAAACATTTCGGCGCAGGCTTTCCAGCTGTAGCGCATGGCGCGTTCGCGCGCCTCGGCGCGGTCGACGTCGAGGGCGGCGAGCGCCGCCTCGCGCAGGTCGGTCGACACCGCGCCGCCAAAACCGTCGCCGACGATGTCGATCGGACCGGTCACCGGATAGGCGGCGACCGGCGTGCCGCTGGCCAGTGCCTCGATGATGACATTGCCGAACGTGTCGGTGCGGCTGGGGAAGACGAAGACGTCGGCCGACGCATAGATCTCAGCCAGTTCGTCATTGGGGCGGTGACCGAGGAAATGCGCTTGCGGGTATTTCGCCTTGAGCCTGGCAAGCTCGGGACCTTCGCCGACAATCACCTTGCTGCCGGGCAGGTCTAGGTCGAGGAAGGCCGAGAGGTTCTTTTCGATGGCGACCCGGCCGACGCAAAGGAAGACCGGGCCGGGGAAGCCGAGTTCCTTCTTCTTGTCCGGCCGGAAATGGTCGGTGTCGACGCCACGCGTCCAGGGCCGCAGCTTGTTGAAGCCACGTGCCGCAAGGTCGTCGGCGAGCGACTGGGTGGCAACCAGCGTGCCCTGGCCGGAATTGTGGAAATCGCGCAGCCAGCGATAGGCCCAGCTTTCCGGGACCGGCAGGCGCGCGCTCAGATATTCGGGAAAGCGGGTGTGATAACTGGTGGTGAACGGCCGGCCGGCATTGCGGCAATAGCGCCGCGCCATGATGCCCAGTGGTCCCTCGGTGACGATGTGGATGTGGTCCGCCTTGCCGGCTTCGATCAGCCGCGCGACATGGCCGGGCGTGGTCAGCGCCAGGCGGATGTCGGGGTAGGTCGGCAGGGGCAGCGTGCGAAAGATGTTGGGCGTCAGGAAATCCAGCGCGACATCGAAGGATTTCAGCGTTTCGGTGAGCCGCTCCAGCGTGTGGACGACGCCATTGACCTGTGGGCGCCAGGCGTCGGTGACCATCAATATGCGCATGGCGGCCCTTTGCTCGAAAGGTCGACGGTTGCCTTGAGACGATGACGGAACGGCGACCAGCCCGTGGCTCTCGCTTCGCTCCAACGCACCCGGGCGGGCACGGGATCGAAGTGAGGCGGCGGGGCCGAATCAATGGAGGTCGCGCGCTTCATGCGCGCTCTTGACCATGGTTTCATGACGGGCGGATGAAGCCCTGTATCTGGCCAGCCTAAGCGGGAACCTTGATCACGGCGCGAAGGCCGCCGAGCGGGCTGTCGTCGAGGGTGATGTCGCCACCATGGCTGCGGGCAATGTCGCGTGCAATCGACAGGCCGAGCCCGGTGCCGCTGGCATCGAGGTTGCGCGCCTCGTCGAGCCGCACGAAGGGCTTGAACACGTCTTCGCGCCGGTCGGCAGGGATGCCCGGGCCGTCATCGTCAATGGTGACCAGCAACGAGCCGCGGCCATGGTTGGCGTTGACCTCCACCGTCTTGGCATAGCGGAAGGCGTTGCCGATGACGTTGGACATCAGCCGCGCAAAGGCGTTCGGCCGCACATGCACATCGCGGTCGCCGGTCAGCGTCGTCGACAGCTTGCGCTTGCGTAGCCTGGCTTCCTCGTCGAGCTTCCGGAAATAGGCCTCGAGATCGAACCGTCCGGCGTCTTCCGAAGCCTCGCCACGGGCAAAGGCGAGATAGCCTTCGAGCATCGACTGCATGTCGTCGATGTCCTGGTCGAGCGCTGCCTTGGTGTCGGCCTTGCCGCCGGCCAGCGCCAGCTGCAGCTTGAAGCGGGTGAGGATGGTCCGCAGGTCATGGCTGACGCCGGTCAGCATGGCGGTGCGTTGCTCGATCTGGCGTTCGATGCGCTCGCGCATCTGGATGAAGGCAAAGCCGGCGCGGCGAACCTCCTCGGCGCCGCGCGGCCGGAAATCGCGTGGCATCGGCCGGCCCTTGCCGAAGCTTTCCGCGGCTTCGGCGAGCGTCAGGATCGGCCGGATCTGGTTGCGCAGGAAGGGGATGGCGATCATCAACAGCACCAGCGAGGTGCCGACCATCCAGATCAGGAAGATGTGGGTGTTCGAGGCATAGGCCTGGCTGCGGCGCACGAAGACGCGCAGCACCCTGTTCTCAAGCTGGATGCGCACCTCGACGATGTTGGAATTGCCGACCGTGTCGATCCAGAACGGGCGGTTGATCTGGCGGGTGATTTCGGCCGAGAGAACATCATCCAAAATTGAGAAAAACGGCTTTGGACCAGGTGCGGGCAACGGGTCGGGCGGCAGGAGGTCGACCTTCAGCTGCATGCGGTCCTGGGCGATGCGGATGACGTTGGCGTAGTCGGTGTCGTGCGGGTAGGTCTCGATCAAGTCGATGATGGCGGCGATGTCGCGCACGGTGGCCTGCGACAGGCGCTGCGTCACGGTCGCCCAATGGCGTTCCATGAAGACGAAAGCGACGACCGATTGCAGCAGGATCATCGGCGCGATGACGATGATCAGCGAGCGGGCATAGAGCCGCTTCGGCATGTACAGCGAAACGAGGCGCCAGAACCGGTTCCAGGCGCGCGGCACCGCCTTCAGCGTCCGCGCGGCGCGTGCGCTCAAGCCGCCATTATCCGGCTGTTGCAATTCCGTGGTTGCCATTCGCTCTTTTCGCTTGCCCGCGACCGTTCAGCCGGCCGCGGGCGGCATTCTATTCCACGCTGAGCCGATACCCAATACCGCGCACGGTCTGCAGCCAGACCGGATTGGACGGATCGCGCTCGATCTTGCGGCGCAGGCGGTTGATCTGGACGTCGATGGTGCGCTCGCCAACCTCCGAATCGTCGCCGACCAGCTCGTGGCGCGGGATGGTTTCGCCGGCGCGAGCCGCGAAGATCGCCAGGATCTCCTGCTCGCGGTCGGTCAGCTTCAGAGCCTCGCCGCCGCGCTTCAGTTCGCGTCTGGCGATCTGGAAGGTGTAGGGGCCGAAGACCAGTTGCTCGACCTTCGGCGTGGTCGCCGGGCCGCCGCGGCGCAGGATGTTGTTGATGCGCAGGATCAGCTCGCGCGGATCGAAGGGTTTTGGCAGATAGTCGTCGGCACCGGCTTCGAGCCCGGTGATGCGGCTGTCGGTTTCCGACAGCGCCGTCAGCATCAGGATCGGCACGTTCTTTTCGGCCCGCAGCGACTTGGTCAGGTCGACGCCCGTTTCGCCGGGCATCATCACGTCGAGGATCAGAAGATCGAAGTCCAGGCCGGCAAGCTTGCGCCTGGCTTCGCCGGCATTGCCGGCGACGGTGACGCGAAAGCCGTTTTCGGTCAGATACTGCTTGAGAAGATTACGGATGCGGGTGTCGTCGTCGACGACAAGCAAATGCGGCGCATCGTCGTCCGGTGCGGCCGCGTGATCGACGCGTTCAGTGCTCTCCATGGCTTTTCCCTGACATTTTTGCGGACCCAACGTCGATCTGCGCTCTCAGTTCCGGATTGACCATCGCTTCGAGGAACCGTTCCACCAAGGTCCGTTCGGTGACTCCGGAATCTCCCAATGCAGCATGGATGCGGCGCGACTGTGGCCGCGCCAGCGCCAGCGCCAGCGCGCGGCCCTTGGCTGTCGGATACAGCTCGCGCTGGCGGCGGTCGCGCGGACCTTGCAACTGCACGACATGGTCGGTGTCGATCAATTGCTTGAGCACCCGCGCCAGGCTCTGCTTGGTGATCTTCAGCACGTCGAGCAGTTCGGCGACCGTCAGGCCCGGCCTGCGGTTGACGAAATGCAGCACCCGGTGGTGGGCGCGGCCGAAGCCGTAATCGGCCAGGATCTGATCCGGATCGGAGGTGAAGTCACGATAGGCGAAGAAGAAGAGTTCGATGATGGCGAAGTCGATGCCGTCCTCGTCGGTGATTGCCGTCCTGATCGGTTTCCCGGCTGCGTGGCTTCGATCCGTCATCTTTTCTCCGCTTGAAAGAGAGATTATGTCAGTACTATTGACGTAATTTCCCTGCAATGGTAATTTTTGACAAGCTTTTGGGCGGATTGCGAACGAAAAGGCAAGCGAAGCCGGTTTTTCCGGAACTTCCTGAGTTTGCCAGAGCGCCATTATCCGCTTACGCTCCAGCATAAAAGCCGCTTTGCGCGGCCCGACACGAAACAACAATGATACAACACTATGCGGGCTGCCGCCCGCGGGAGGTTACCATGGCATCCGTTCCTTTCGATCAACTGGACGGTTTCATCTGGATGAATGGCGCGTTCGTCCAATGGGGTGACGCCAAGATCCACGTGCTGACCCATGGCCTGCACTACGCCAGCGCCGTCTTCGAGGGCGAGCGCGCCTATGGCGGCGAGATCTTCAAGCTCAACGAACACACCGAGCGCCTGCATGAATCGGCGCGCCTGCTCGGCTTCAAGATTCCCTATTCGGTGGCAGAGCTCAACGACGCTTCCACCACGCTTTTGAAGAAGCAGGGTTTCCAGGACGCCTATGTCCGGCCGATCGCCTGGCGCGGCAGCGAACAGATGGGCGTCTCGGCGCAGAACAACCGCATCAACTGCGCTATCGCCATCTGGCAGTGGCCGAGCTATTTCGATCCGGCGCAGAAGCTGAAAGGCATCCGCCTCGACGTCGCAGAATGGCGCCGGCCCGACCCGCGCACGGCGCCGTCCAAGTCGAAGGCCGCCGGTCTCTACATGATCTGCACCATGTCCAAGCACGCTGCCGAGGCCAAGGGCTATGCCGATGCCATGATGCTCGATTGGCGCGGTCAGGTCGCGGAAGCAACCGGCGCCAACATCTTCTTCGTCAAGGAGGGCAAGATCCATACGCCCAAGCCGGATTGCTTCCTCGACGGCATCACCCGCCGCACGGTCATTGGCCTGGCCAAGGATCGCGGCCTGGAGGTGATCGAACGCGCCATCATGCCGGAAGAGCTCGAAGGCTTCGAGCAATGCTTCCTGACCGGGACGGCAGCGGAAGTGACACCGGTTTCGGAGATCGGACCATACCGATTCGAGGTCGGTGAAATTGCCAAGAATCTCATGAATGACTATTCTGCTGCGGTTCAGCCCAAGCACGCGATCGCAGCAGAATAACGATAGTCACAGCTTTTCGAGCAAGCAGGGGCGGTTTTGGGGCCGCCCCTTTTATTTAAGCGTTTCTGCATTTGACTTTCACCCAATTCGGCGTCTCATGAAGCTGTCGGCCCGGGAGGCTGGCAGCTATGGAGGGACTAATCATATGGACATGAACACGCTTCTTCCGATCATTATACAGGTGATTACGGGTATCATCGGTGGTCAGGCGGTCGGTGCGGCGCTCAAGACGGCGGCGATGGGTCAGCTTCCCAAAATCCTGGGTGGAGCCATTGGTGGCGTCGGCGGTGCGGCGATCCTCGGCAGCCTGCTTGGTGGCGGCGCGGTCGATCCGGCGGCTGCGGCAGCGGCAACGAGCGGTCTTGGCAGCGCGCTGAACCTCAACAACATCATCGGCGGTGCCGGCGGCGGCGCGATCCTGACCGGCATTCTCGGCGCGGTCATGGGCGCCATGAAGAAGTAAGCTATTCGGTCTAGGTGTTCTAAATGGGCGGCTTCGGCCGCCCATTTTCGTTTTCAGAGCGACTGATTGTTGGTCTTGCGAGGGGTGGACGCCCTTCGCCCGCGCCTCTACATCACGCTGGAATAGCGAAAGGACGATCATGGGTCAGCTCAATGCCGGCATCGTGCCGGTCACACCGTTCCAGCAGAATTGCACCATCCTGTTCGACATGGACGACAAGCATGGGGTGGTCGTCGATCCGGGCGGCGACATCGACAAGGTGCTGGCGGTGCTGAAGGACAATGCGATATCAGCCGGGGCCATCTGGATCACGCATGGCCATATCGACCATGCCGGTGGCGCCATGGAGTTGAAGGAGGCGCTCGGCGTCGACATCATCGGCCCGCATGAAGCCGACAAGTCTTTGCTCGACAATCTGGAAAACCAGGGCAGGCGTTACGGCATCGCCGGTGCGCGCAACTGCGTGCCCGACCGGTTCCTGACCGAAGGCGAGACTGTGTCGTTCGGCTCGCATGTGTTCGAGGTGTTGCATTGTCCCGGCCATGCGCCCGGCCATGTCGTCTACTACAACCGCGCGGCCAAGTTCGCCCATGTCGGCGACGTGCTGTTTCGCGGCTCGGTCGGCCGCACGGACCTGCCGGGCGGCGACCATGCGGCGCTGATCGCCTCGATCAAGGACAAGCTCCTGCCGCTCGGCGACGACACCGGCTTCATATGCGGCCATGGTCCCGGCGGACGCTTCGGCGAGGAGCGCCGGACCAACCCTTTTCTGACTTAAAGCCGGTCGCGTCGAAACGGATCCATGCGACGCGCTTTAAGGGGCAGCGCCGAACTCAAGAGAAATCTGGGACGTCGAGCCCAACAACAAAAAAGCGCTGGCCTCGCGGTCATCGCTTTTTTGTTTGGGGCAGGGAAGCCCTTGATCTTAGTTGGCCGTGCAGAAATGCTGTTCGCCGTCATTGCCGGTGAACGTGCCGGTGCGGGAGTTGAAGGTACGGTAGCGATCCGAGCAATAGTCATACCAGCCACGGGTCCACGGCTCGGCGTAGCCTTCATTGTAGACAACCCTCGGCTCTGCATAGTAGCGGCGGACCGGCGCCGGCCGTACCACCACGTCACGATCGTAGTAACCGTCATCGTAGTAGCGGTCAGCGTAGGCCGGGGGCTGGTCATTGGCCAACGCGCCACCGATCAGCGCGCCGGCCGCAAGGCCGAGGACGCCGGCGGCGATCGCGTCGCCGTTGTCGTGATGGCCGTGACGGCGCCAGTCACCCGCGTTGGCAGCGGGTAAGGTCGCGAGCGTGGTGGCGACCACGGCAGCGGACAGGACGGCGGTCTTGAAAATTCGGTTCATGTCTGTCTCCTTCGTACCGGCCCGTGCAGTTTCGGGGGGATGCGGGCCGGCTTTACCAAAGACTAATATGCGACCATGGCTGAACCGGGGCTGAACGGATTTCGACGCATCCATGTCAAAACAAGCGTAAAAGACCCCTCAAGGGAGCGGGGCTGTCCAGCCGGAGCCATCGCCTGTCTGAAGCCGGCTCAGCCGACCGACAGATTGACGGCTTTGGGGCCCTTGCCACGCTTGTCCGGCTCCGTGTCGAAGGACACTTTCTGGCCATCCTCGAGACCAGGAAGACCTGACGCCTGCACGGCTGAAATATGGACGAAAACATCCTTCGCGCCATCATCGGGCGTGATGAAGCCGAAGCCCTTGGCATGGTTGAAGAATTTGACGGTGCCGGTCTGCGGCATGGGAAGCTCCTTTGATCCCATAAAGTCCAGTCTCGGGCCGGCAAATGCCCGAGTGGAAATTTGTCCTTTATTTTAGCGCTATCGGCAAGAGAAAGTTTTGCGGGCCCTGAAGCGCGCCGCGCTTGTAAGGGATTCGGGCGCGACCCACTTTAAACCTTTGTTTTTATGCATGTCGTTGTCTCAAAGCTGCTGTGCGCTTTTGAGCGACATGCATTGGGCTGAACTCGCAACACGAAAAAGGCGCGACGATAACCGCCGCGCCTTTCAAAATTCAAATCCCTCTCCAAGCCAGGTCCAGGCATTGGAGCCTCCGTCGCACGTCCGAGAGACGTGCGGCGTGCCGATGGCTCAGGCAGCGCGGAGGTTGACGGCCTTGGGGCCCTTGCCCATGCGATCCGGCTCGACGTCGAAGGTGACCTTCTGGCCGTCGACGAGCGTGCGCAGGCCGGAGGCCTCGATCGCGGAAATATGGACGAACACATCCTTGGCGCCGCCATCGGGCGTGATGAAACCGAAGCCTTTGGTCGCGTTGAAGAATTTAACGGTGCCGGTCTGGGCCATTGGGGAAACTCCTTCACCCGTTCAGTCTGGTGGTCCTGCCCGCCGCCTGGCGCAATGGGCAAGTCCCGGTGGTTGCTTCGGCAGTCATGCATTGGCGCATGGTCAAACCCCCCGCCGAAAACGGGGCCGTCAGAGATTCACAGTATCGGGGAAAGGTCGTCCAAAACGTTCCGCTCTCCGGGTCGCAAATGCCCGAACACGGAATTTATCGCACGGAAACGTGATGGTTGCAAGATAGCGCCGCGGGCCGCCACACTGGGCGCATCCCGACGCATGGATCGACTGACCTGAGCATCGATGCGGCTGGACATAGGCTTGGTTGCAGGCTGGGTCATCGGCCAGAACCGGGCCACGAATGGGCCAGGTGCGATGGTGCCTGCGAGATGGGATGATAGCTGCCGCAGCCCCTGGCGGCGTTGCCGTGGGGGTGCGAACAGGGGTTGCATTTGGCAAGGGAATGGCGAGGATCGTCTTCCCGGGACGGGATCGAGGGAGAGATCAACATGAAGTTTCTGGCGGCAACCTTTTCGCGGCAAGGTTTTGCCGTCCTGTTCCTGTCGGCAATTCTTGCCGCCTGCACCGTCGTCGTCGACGAGGGACCAGGTCCGCGTCCGCCCCGGCCCGAACCGCAATATTGCAGCAGGCAATACGAGCCGGTCTGCGCCCGGCGCGGTGGCGACCGCCAGACCTTCGCCAATGCCTGCCTTGCCGACCGTGCCGGCTATCGCATCGTGCGCGACGGCCCGTGCCGCGACGGCGGTGGCGGCGGCGGCGGTGAAGAGCAGACATTCTGCACCCGCGAATACGCTCCCGTGTGCGCGCGCCGGCATGGCGAACTGCGGACCTTCCCCAATTCCTGCGAAGCCCGCGCCGCGGACTATCGCGTCGTTGGCGACGGACCGTGCTGAGGGGGCTGGGCGTGTCTTGCCTTCTCACAAGGGGAGTAGGGAAAACCGAGGCGTTCGCTCACACCTCCGACGGATAGGCTCCATCGGCCGGGCCGGCGTAGAGCTCGCTGCCGTTGTCGTCGGAAATGCGCAGGCGATCGGGGATTTGCGGCATGGCCAGCGTATGGAACAGCGCGGTGGCACCCTGGAGGACGGCGCGCAGATTCGGCGCTTCCAGCGACACCTTGTCGAGCGTGGCTTCGTCGGCGTCGCGCGACCGGTAGAACTCGATGACGAAGTTCAAGCGCGCCTCCGTGCGGGGGTGTGTTGCGCAGGCCTGTTGCGTCAGTCCGCCGCCTTACATAGTGGGCGACGGGGGGCGCACGAGGCGCCCCTGGGCTGTCAGCCCTTCGACTTCGGCTTCAGGCTGCTCTCGGCCTGCTTGACCGACGAGCCGAACGGGGAGGCGGGTTTGGCCACGACCTTGTCCTTCTTCGGCTTGCGCGTTTCGCGATTGCTTCGCTGTTGACCTTTGGACATGTCCTGCTCCTGGTGCGTGCTGGGTTGGCTTTGCCAAAGCGCGTCTTATCCGACGCGCCTTAGGGTCATTGTTTTGTACATGTCGTTGTCCCAAAACCGCTGCGCACTTTTGGGCGACATAGGTCTCAGACGACCGAGTTGCTGGCCACAACCGGGTTGTCGGTGACAACCGGGTTGCCAGTAGCAACCGGATTGTCTGCCGGTTCGAGATTGTCTTCGGTGGTGACCCGCTCATGGGTCTCCTGCTCGCTGCGGATGCGGTATTGCGGCGAGCCATCCTTGACCGGCAGCCTGCTCTTGATCTGGAACAGTTCCGCGGTCTTCTGGACGAGACCAGTGCGGCTCTTCATGCGGACAGTCTGACCGATCGCAAACTGGTGCGAGGGCGTGTCGGTGCGCGGGCGCGCATTCTGCTGGAAACGGATCATGCTGCATTCTCCCGGTCGCGCTTCAGCGCTGTTTCGAGCTCGAGGTAGTCGATGGCGACAAGCTGGCTGGTTGTCGGGTTCTTCACTGCCCTTGCCGGCAGATGGATGAAGGTGGCGACGCGGCGCCAGGCAAGCCGCGACATACCCTCGATCACCTCTTCGTCGTGATCGACGTCGTAGTCACCGGCCGGCAGCTGTCCCTCCAGTCCGCCGAGCACGAAGGGTGCAGCGAAATGGACAATGGAGTGGGTGGTGCGGTCCGGCATTGTCTTACCTTGATGTTTCCGGCCTTGATGTTTCCCGGCATCAACCGGAAAGCATTGCGCCTCGCGGCGCGACGTAAACAGCCGCCTGAAAGCAAAAAAGCGGGGACGAGCCCCGCTTTCCTATTTCCGGCAATCGCTGGAAATAAGCCTCTTTCGAGAGCTGCCAGTACATCCGTGGTCAGCGTTCATCGAATTCGGCCGGATCAGATCAGTTGCAAATTGGCGGCCGACTCGCGGCCCTTGGTGTCACGCTCCAGGTCGAACTGCAGCTTCTGGCCTTCGGCGAGGCCAGGGAAACCGGCGCGCTCCAGCGCGCTGACATGGACGAAAACGTCCTTGCCGCCATCGGTCGGCTGAATGAAGCCGAAGCCCTTCTGGCCATTGTAGAACTTCACGGTTCCGGTGTTCATGTGGGTCTTTCGAAGAATGAGAAATGGTCGCGGAGCGAATCTGCCGCGCGCCCGGTATCGATGATTGGAATGAGATTGGCGGGTCGAGAACCTCTGACGCCGCGATATGTCAATTCTGGCCCAAAGCGATCCTGCTTACATAGCTCGTCAGACCCAATTGTTCAAGAAGATTTCTAAAAAACACTCGGCTTATCTAAAAAATAGATCGCTGTAACCATTTGAAAAATTCTGATATGGATCAGGCGCTTCTAAAAAAATGCTTAGGATTATGCTGGGACGATTGTCCCGGCACTTGTATTTTATTTATTTTCGAAAGGACAAAAGCCATGGTTTCCGTCAGAACCCCGAGAGGCACGACCGTAGCGATCAACCCGATCATCAAGCCAGCCATCCTGCACGCCCATGCCGTTGGCCCGAATGGCAAGCCGATGATCGTCAAGACAGCACGGCTGACCATCAGAAGCGATGAGGCGGCAAGGCGAACGATCGCTGATACCGACGGCACCGTGAGGCGGGCCAGACAGGTTGCCGAGACCAACCGGCTGATCTGATCGTCCACACCGGCTGAGGGGGGGCGCAAAACCACGTGAAGACTTGAACCTGTCGCGCCAATGGCCTAGATCGCGGCAGGCAGACAAACACGGCAGGTTTCCCATCAACAGAGATCAGAGAAGAGCGGCGGGTGCAGGAGCCAGATCTGGCGCTGGAGGACAGCCGCCGCTGGGGCTGGACCAGTATGTGCAGCAGGCACTGCAGCTGCACCAGGCCGGGCGCCGGCAGGAAGCCGAGGCGCTTTACCGTCAGGTGCTGGCGCGCAAGCCCAATCACGCGGCTGCGGCGCATTTCCTGGGCCTGCTGCTCCACCAGACCGGGCGCAGCGAAGAGGGACTGGATCTCATCGAACAGTCGGTGAGCCTGCAGCCGACGAATCCCGATTTCCTCAACAATTTCGGCACGGTGATGCGCGATCTCGGCCGCATCGCAGCGGCAATCGATTTCTTTCGCGGTGCGGTGGATATCCGGCCGGACCAGCTCGCGGCGCGCGACAATCTTGGTTCGTCACTGAAGCAGCTCGGCCAGTTCGAGGAGGCCGAAGAGATCTACCGCGGCACGATCGGGCGCAATCCGTTCCATGCTCGCGCCCGCATCGGACTTGCCGAAACGCTGCAGGAGGCCGGTCGGCTGGACGAGGCGCTGGCCGTCTTTCGCGAGGCCCTGACCATCCGCCCGAAAGATGCCGACCTGCTGCACGGGTTGGGCGTCGGGCTGATGGAAAAGGGCAAGCTCGATGAAGCGGCCGATCATTTCCGGCAGGCGCTGGCGATCAACCCCGGCATGGCGAGAGCCTGGCTGCTGCTGACGCAGGTCAAGCGCCAGAAGGAGCGTGATGTCGAGCTGACCAGCATGGAGGCCCAGCATGCCAAGGCGCCGCAGGACAGTCTGGCGCGCATGCAGTTGTCCTTCGGCCTCGGCAAGGCCAATGACGATCTGAAAGACTATGGCAGGGCCTTCGACTATTTCGCCGAAGGCAATGCGATCCGCCGCAAGGGCATCGACTACGATCCGGCCAGGACGCGGGCCGAATTTGAGGCGATGAAGGCCACCTTCGATGCCGGCTTCTTCGAGAAACACCGGCCGAGCACGATCAGTGACGACACGCCGATCTTCGTCGTCGGCATGCCGCGCTCCGGCACGACGCTGATTGAGCAGATCATCGCCAGCCATCCCCAGGTCTATGGCGCTGGCGAGCTCAGCATCCTGAAAACGGCGGTCGGCAAGCAGTTTCCGTTGTCCATGAAGGGCGGCTTTCCTGCAGGGATCGCCGACATGCCCGACAAGGCTTTTGCCGAGGCTGGCGAGGCGTATCTCGATATGCTGCGCGCCCGCTATCCCGGCTTCAAGCATGTCACCGACAAGATGCCGGGCAACTTCCTGCTCGTCGGCTTCCTCCATCTGATGCTGCCGAAGGCGAAGATCGTCCATTGCGCGCGCGATGCGGCGGCGACGTGCCTGTCGATCTACAAGGTGCATTTCCGCGGCGACAGCCACCGCTACGGTTACGACCTCGGCGAGCTCGCCGATTTCCATAACCTCTACACCGACATCATGGCGCATTGGCATACCGTGCTGCCTGGGGTGGTGCATGATGTGCGCTATGAGGATTTCGTCGCCGACCAGGAAGGGCAGACGCGGGCGCTGATCGCCCATCTCGGCCTGCCATGGAACGATGCTGTCCTGTCGTTCCACGAAACCGACCGGCCGGTGCGCACGGCTTCCGCTGCGCAGGTGCGCCAGCCGATGTATCAGGGCTCGGTCGATTTGTGGAAGCGCTATGGCGATCGGCTCAAGCCGCTGCTGGACAAGTTGGACTGACGCGGACGCCTACAGCTCCATGAACGGCTTGAAGCCGCCGAAGATCATGCGCTTGCCGTCGAACGGCATCGTCGCCCAGTCGGCCGTCAGGCGCGGGTCGGCCATCACCTTGGCCATGACGGCATCGCGGCTTTCTCGCGATTCATAGACGATCCAGGAAAAGACGACGATCTCGTCCTCCTTGGCCTGCACGGCGCGCGGGAACGAGGTGGTCTCGCCATAAGGCACGTCGTCGCCGACACATTCGACATAGGCGAGAGCGCCGTGTTCCATCCAGACGGCGCCGCCGGTGTTGGCGAGCTTCTTGTAGTCGTCGAGTTTTGCCTTGGGCACGGCAAGCACGAAGCCATCGACATAGGACATGGTGGGTCTCCTTTGCTGAAATAGAACGCCGGGCCGGCAGGGGTGCAACCCGGCGCAGGTGAGCGCATCATCCTCGCCGGCGGCAAGGGCGTTGCTGCTCGATGAGAAAACCTACTTCGCCGGTGCGTTCATCGCCCAGGCCACGCCGAACGGATCGTTCAGTTGACCCCAGCGGTCGCCCCAGAACATCACCTGCAATGGCGTGACCACCTCGCAGCCGGCATCGACGGCGCGCTGCCACCAGGCATCGATGTCGCCATCATCGAGATGGAGCTGCATGGTGTAGCCCTGCGCCTTTTGATGCGGATGGCCGTGCTCGGGATAGGCGTCGCAAAGCATCAGCGTCGAGCCGTTGATGTGAAGATGGATGTGCATGGTGCGGCCTTGTTCGTCGGCCGGATAGGCAAATACCTGCTCGGCGCCGAAGGCCTTCTTGTAGAATTCGGCGGCCTTGAAGGCGCCGTCCACCTGCAGATAAGGGGTCAATCCGCCGAGCACTTTCGCCGCGGGCTGAACGGGGGTCTGGTCAGTCATGTCTTGCTCCTCTTTGCGTTTGGCTGGCCTTGCGAACCATAGGACGCATGAGGTGACGGCAATCCTACATGGCCGTGGAAATTTTTCGCAAGCCGCCCGCACAGACCTGGTAGCCGTTGGTCTTCAGCGGGAGCCGTGAAATGAACTTGCGTCGGCGGGCCTCAATCAGAGCGCAATCCTCGCGGCTCGCAGGATAGAACAGGTGGGCTACGTCGCTTCCTCACGCCCTCGAGACGACCATGATCCTCTATTACCAGACCCATTCGCCCTTCGCGCGCAAGGCG
This sequence comes from Mesorhizobium bavaricum, assembly GCF_056781655.1. Taxonomy (NCBI): domain Bacteria; kingdom Pseudomonadati; phylum Pseudomonadota; class Alphaproteobacteria; order Hyphomicrobiales; family Phyllobacteriaceae; genus Mesorhizobium; species Mesorhizobium bavaricum. The sequence goes on from NZ_CM165566.1 coordinate 2,703,834, forward strand.
CTCGTTTTCGCGCACGAGGTCGGCATTGCCGATCGGCTCGAGGTCATTCATCACGAGACCAGCCCGACATTGCGCAATGCCAGCGTCTACGCCGAAAATCCGCTCGGCAAGGTGCCGGTGCTGTTGCGGCCCGGCGCGTCGCCGATCTTCGATTCCGATGTCATCTGCGCCTACTTCGACACGCTGCACGGCGGCCGCAACTTGCTGCCGCAAGACGGCGAGGCGCGCTGGCAGGCGTTGCGGCTGCAATCGGTCGCTCAGGGTCTGGCGCAGACGGGCATTGCCTTGCGCTGGGAGACGGAAAGGAGACCCGAACAGCTGCGTTATGGTGCACTTGCCGAAGGATACCGGGAAAAGATCGAGGCAAGTTACGACTGGCTCGAAAGCGTGCTGGACGACGAAGCGCTGCTTCATGTCGGCCATATCGCCTTGGCCACCACGCTGTCCTGGATGGCGTTTCGTCACCTTCCGCCTTTTCGCTCGCGGGCGGTGCTCACGCACTGGTTCGAGGCTTTCGAAAAGCGGGCATCGATGCAGGCGACGCCGCTTTCGGGCGATACGCATGATTGACCAGCGGTCGCCTTTGGGCAGCCGGCGCCAACGACGCCACTCCCGACCCTCATGCGTTAAGGCGCCCTGCAGATCCGCGGACCGTTCTCCGCGTCGATGACGATTTCCGGCCAGCCGATATCCTTCCGCAGTTCGATCGGCAGGGAAAGCAGCTCGCGCTGGCTGCGGTGACGGGCGCGGGTGGCGGCGTAGCTGGTAGCGATGCGGCCTATGGATGACAGAATGGACATGATGCTTTCTCCTCGATTGAAGCCGGCATCATCTTGTCGGCATCCCAAGGACGCGGCAAGTTCAGGCGATCCGACAGAGCGTCGAAAATTTTGCAGGGACAATGCGAAAACATGGGCCGCATCGCCATGCGGCCCATGTCTCTGGTTCCTCAGCCGCCCGCTTCGGCCACCGAGCGGAAGAAATCTTCCGGGTCCTCGACTTCGGTCAGCCGCCGCTTCTCGATCAGCCAGAAGCGGTTGCCGATGGCGCGGATGAAGGAGCGGTCGTGCGAGGCGAGCACGCAGCTTGCCTGATGCGCCAGCAGTTCGGCTTCCAGCGCTTCCTGGCCATCGATGTCGAGATGGTTGGTCGGCTCGTCGAGCAGATAGAAGTTGGGGTTGGCGAGCCTAAGCGCCAGCATCATCAGTCGCGCCTTTTGGCCTCCCGACAGCACGCCGATCCTCCGCTCCTGCATGTCGATGCCGACGCCGGCACCGGCGAGCAGCGAGCGGGCGCGCTGTTCGCCGACATCGTAGCGGCGCGAGACCATCGCCAGCGGCGTGTCGTCGCCGCTGATGCCGGACAGCGCCTGGTCGCTGTAGCCGAGCACCGTCGACGGCGTCACCTTCACGTTCTGCACGGTTTCAGGCTCAAGGATGGCGTTGCGGATCAGGGTGACAAAGCGCGACTTGCCGACGCCGTTGCGGCCGAGCAGGACGATACGGTCGCCTTGGCAGATGTGGCGCTTGCCGGTCCTGAACAGCAGCGTGCCGTCGGGTGTCTCCACCGCCGCGTCGTCGAGCGTGATCAGCACCTTGGCATGGGTGCCGCGATTGGCAAGCCGGATCGCTCCGGCCGATTTCTCGCGATGCGCCGGAGCCGCCGCCTCTTCCAGGCGCTCCGCGCGCTGGTTGAGCTGCTTGGTCTTGACCGTCAAAAGGTCGCTGCCCGAATTGATGCCGATGTTGTTGAGCTTGGCGGCCTGCCGGCGCAATTGCTGCGCCACCTTCATGTCGCGCTGGAATTTTCGCTCGGTCGAGGCGTCGACGTCGTCGAGCGCCTGCCTTGCCCGGGAGTAGGGCAGCGCAAACACGGGCGACTGTTCCGGGCGCAGGAACAGCGTCCGGTTGGTGGTGGCGTCGAGGAAGGCGCGGTCATGGCTGGCGATCACCACCGGCACCTCGCGCGGCAGCGTGTTCAGCCAGGTCTCGAGCTGGCTGATCCTGGCCAGGTCGAGATGGTTGGTCGGCTCGTCGAGCAGCAGCACATCCGGATCCGTGACCCAGACGCGGGCGATCAGCGCCAGCCTCTGCCAGCCGCCGCTCAGCGCCTGCATTTCTCGCTCGCGCATCGGCTCCGGCACGTCGAGCGAATCGAGAACCACGTCGACCCGCCACAGCTCGCTTTCGGCCTGCTCCGGCGGCAAGGCGTCGGCCACCACCTGATGGAACGTGCGGCTCAGAAGGGCTGATGCAACGGACTGTTCGACATGGCCGACGCGCAGGCCGCGCGTGCGGGTGATGTCGCCGGAGGTCGGTTCCATCTCGCCGGTCAGGCATTTGAGCAAGGTCGACTTGCCGCGGCCGTTGGCGGCAACGATGCCGAGCCGGTCGCCGGCGCCGATGGTGAGGTCGAGATTGGCAAAGAGCGGCGCACTCATGGTGACGCCGAGGGATTTGAGGCTGATCAGGGCCATCTTGATTTCTCTGGTCTTGCCGGAGACAACTCCGGTCCAATGCACTTTGACGGTGCGCGTGCTGGCCATCAGAACAGGCGTTGCGGCACCACGAAGGGCAGACCAAAAAATCGAAGCGGGAAAAACCCGGACCGTCCCTGGTCAGCCCTGCAAGCTAGCTCGCAGGGCAGAAATCGGGCCACGCTGACGATGGTGACGAAAAAACGTAAACACGTGAGCCCTCCTTTCAAAACGTTCGAGTGTGGTGATTGACTACATCAAAGGCGGGGCCGATGGCAAGGCTACCGCCTTCACCCGGCGCGGGAATGGGTCCAGCACCAGCACGCAGCCGGCGATGATCGCCACGGCACCGAGGCCCTGGATGATGGTCAGCGACTCACCAAGCATGACCGTGCCGACGAGGATCGCGACAACGGTCACGGCGAACTCGACGCTGATCGTCCTGGTGGCGCCGATGCTGGCGACCAACCGGAAATAGACGACGTAGGTCAGCGCGCTCATCACGCAGGCGAGCAGGGCCAGATAGAGAAAGTCGATGGCGCGCGGCATCGCCGGAACTGGCACGGCCAGCAGCAGAGGCAGCGTCATCAGCCCGCCGAACAGGAAGGCGGCGCTGGTGAGTTCGAGCGAGCCGGCCGAGCGCAGATGGCGGTTGGCGTAGTTGCTGCCGAACGCCGCCGAAAAGGAACTGAACAGCGAGGCGGCACAGCCGAACGCGAAAGATGCCGTGACGGGCACGGCGGGGAAGCCGACCAGGACGATGATGCCGGCGGCACCGAGCAGCAGCCCGGCCAGCCCGCGAACGGTGATGCGCTCGAGCCCCCACAACTGGCCGATGATCATCGAGAACAGCGGGATCGCGGCAACGAGGATGGCCGCCATCGCCGTGCCGATGCGCGGCGTGGCATAGGACAGGCCGATCAGCTGTGCCGCGACCGTCGTCGCGCCAACCACCGCGAAAGGCCGCCAGCCGGCGCTGAAGTCGAGCCGGCGCCTCGTTGCCCCCGCCAGCAGCAACAGCGTGATGCCGGCGATCAGCGACCGCAAAGTGACCGCACCGATCCAGCCAAAGGCATGCACCACCTTGAGCAGGACCAGGAACGACAGGCCCCAGGTGACGGCCAAGAAGACGTAGGCGGCGATGTCCTTGGGTTTCATGGTTCGTGGATCGTGGGAGTTTCTTGCGGCTGGAAGCGGAGAGGCTGCACGGCCCGTATCGTTTCGACATGCAACTGACAAGGGCAGACGCATGGTCCAGGTGTCGCAAAGCGGGAACGTCATTGCACCGAAGGACGCGCCTGCCTTCCCCTTGTGGGAGAAGGTGGCCTCGCGAAGCGAGGTCGGATGAGGGGCGTTCCAGAAAACACCAACGCATTATTCCTTCCAGCACCCCTCATCGGTCTCGGCGCTCCGCGCCGATCCACCTTCTCCCGCAAGGGGAGACGGGAGAGGTGTGCTACCTCCCCGGCCTGCCGGTCTTGCCTGGCCGGCGTTTCTCGCGGCGCGCGTCGCCGGGGTCCTCATAGGAGCCGATGCCGGCGCGCTCGCGCTTGACCGGCTTGTCGCCTTCGATCGGCGTTTCCGTGCGCCGCACGGTCATCTCGTCGAGCGAGTTCTTCTTGAACAGCGGCTTGGTCGGCTCACCGGGAATGCCGAAGTCGGAGCCGTGCGCTTCCTCGGCCGACTGTTTCTTGAACAGTGAGCGCGACACGGCGCCGGCAGGCGTAGGCATGTCGGTGCCTGGCCCCATGGCGTCGAGCGACGGTTTCGAAAATAGCGTCTTCTTCACCGGTACCGCGCCATCGGCGCCCATCTCGTCGAGCGCCGGCTTGCGGAACAGGGCCGATTTGACGCGATCGTTTGCGGTCCCCTCCGGCTTGTTGACTGCGAAAACAGGGATGTTTCCCTGGTCGTCGGCCGTCCGGTGGATGGCGCGGCCCTTGTTGTGCTTGCCCTTCTCGCGGCCCGAGACAGGGCTCTCCATATCGGCATATTTGGCCAGCGGGTCTTCGGAGATAGACAGTTCCATCTCGCGCAGCCGCTTGATCTCGTCGCGGATGCGGGCCGCCTTCTCGAAATCGAGATTGGCGGCGGCGTCGCGCATCTGCTTGTCCATGGCGTCGAGATGGGCCTTGAGATTGTTGCCCATCATGGCGCCTGCGCTGTCGGTGAACTGCGAGATGTCGGCGCGGACATGGTCCTTCTCGTAGACCGAATCCAGAATGTCCGAGATGCGCGACTTGACCGATTCCGGCGTGATGCCGTTGGCCGCGTTCCACTCCATCTGCTTTTCGCGGCGGCGGCTGGTTTCGGCCATCGCCCGCTCCATCGAGCCGGTGACCTGATCGGCATAGAGGATGACCTTGCCGTCGACGTTTCTGGCCGCGCGGCCGATGGTCTGGATCAGCGAGGTTTCCGAACGCAAAAAACCTTCCTTGTCGGCATCGAGAATGGCGACGAAGCCGCATTCGGGAATGTCGAGGCCCTCGCGCAGCAGGTTGATGCCGACCAGCACGTCGAAGGCGCCGAGCCGCAGGTCACGCAGGATCTCGATGCGCTCCAACGTGTCGATGTCGGAGTGCATGTAGCGCACGCGCACGCCCTGCTCGTGCAAATATTCGGTCAGATCCTCGGCCATCCGCTTGGTCAGCACCGTCACCAGTGTACGGTAGCCGGCCTTGGTGGTCTCGCGGATCTCGCCGACGACATCGTCGACCTGGCTTTTCGCCGGGCGCACTTCAACTGGCGGGTCGATCAGCCCGGTCGGGCGGATGACCTGCTCGGCGAAGACGCCGCCGGCCTGCTCCATTTCCCAGCCGCCTGGTGTCGCCGAGACGGCGACGGAAAGTGGTCGCATGGCATCCCATTCCTCAAAGCGCAGCGGCCGGTTGTCCATGCAGGACGGCAGGCGGAAGCCGTATTCGGCCAGCGTCGCCTTGCGCCTGAAGTCGCCGCGATACATGCCGCCGATCTGCGGAATGGTGACGTGGCTTTCGTCGATGAAGACCAGCGCATTGTCGGGAATGTATTCGAACAGGGTCGGCGGCGGATCGCCCGGCTGGCGGCCGGTCAGATAGCGCGAATAGTTCTCGATGCCGGCGCAGGAGCCCGTGGCTTCGAGCATCTCAAGGTCGAAGCGGCAGCGCTGTTCCAGCCGCTGCGCCTCCAGCAGCCGGCCGGCGCGCTCGAGTTCCACCAGCCGGTGCTTGAGCTCTTCCTTGATCGACTTGATCGCCTGGTTGAGGGTCGGGCGCGGCGTCACATAGTGCGAATTGGCGTAGATCTTGACGCTTTTCAGCTCGCCGGTTTTCTGGCCGGTCAGCGGGTCGAACTCGGTGATCTGCTCGATCTCGTCACCGAACATCGAGATGCGCCAGGCGCGATCCTCAAGGTGGGCAGGGAAGATCTCGATCGTGTCGCCGCGCACGCGGAACGAGCCGCGGACGAAGTTGATGTCCTGTCGCTTGTATTGCTGGGCGACGAGGTCGGCGAGCAGCGCGCGCTGGTCGAGCCGGTCGCCGATCTGCATCTGGAAGGTCATCGCCGTGTAGGTTTCGACCGAGCCGATACCGTAGATGCAGGACACCGAGGCAACGATGATGACGTCGTCGCGCTCGAGCAAAGAGCGCGTCGCCGAATGGCGCATGCGGTCGATCTGTTCGTTGATCGAGGATTCTTTCTCGATGAAGGTGTCGGTGCGCGGCACGTAGGCTTCAGGCTGGTAGTAATCGTAGTAGGAGACGAAATACTCGACGGCGTTTTCCGGGAAGAATTTCTTGAACTCGGAATAGAGCTGCGCGGCCAGCGTCTTGTTCGGCGCCAGGATCAGGGCAGGGCGCTGCGTCTGCTCGATCACCTTGGCCATGGTGAAGGTCTTTCCAGAGCCGGTGACGCCGAGTAGCACCTGGGTGCGGTCGCTGTTGTCGACGCCTTCGACCAGGTCCTTGATCGCCGTCGGCTGGTCGCCGGCCGGTTCGAAATCCGACACCATCTTGATGGCGATGCCGCCTTCGGATTTTTCCGGGCGGGCAGGGCGGTGCGGCGTCCACAGCACGCCGTCCTTGTGCAGGGGATTGCCGGATTCGATCAGCGCTGACAGCGCGGCGACCGTTGCGGTGACGCTGCCCGAGGCCATCGTCTCGGCGTCTTCCAGCGAAATGTCGAGGCCGGCGACCGGGTTGAGACCGGCGGCGGTACGTTCCCTGGCGGTCGCCGCGCCACCCATCGAGGTGCCGCGCGAACTGCGACCCGGCGAGGTTGAGCGCTCGGGGATCTTCTTCGATGGCTTCGGCGACTTGCCGCCATCGCCCTTGCCGACGAGACGCCCTTCTTTCTCGGCCTCCTGCTCGATCTGCTCGGCCCAATCGGCGATCGAACCGGTCAGCGGGGTGCCCGACAACTCAGGCTGCGGCATCTCGGCGAAGCCGCCTCTGTGCAGCGGCTCCGAGGCGTCGAGGAAATCAGTCAGCGGGCTGCGCCGCTTCGGTGCGGCGCGGTCGTCATTCGCCGTCGGCGGCGTTTTCTTATCGGGGGATTTGGCCATGTCCCGAATATGGGAGGTCTTGGCCAAAATGGAAAGAGTGCGGTGGGGACAGGCCTATCAGACGACGCGGCTCCTGACAGTAGGCTGTCAGGAGCCGGCGATAGGGTGTTACCGAATGCCTTTTCGCACTACGCGCCCCTAGCGGCGGATGCGACCCGCGTCGGCGAAGACGACAGGCGCGGCACCACAACGAGGCGTTTGATTTTGCCCTTCTTGAATGCGGCGAGGAAGCGCGCATAGTCCTTGAAGGCGACGCAACCGCTCGACTGGGCGTAGCGGCCCCGAAGCAGGTAGGTATGGGCCAGCAGGCCGTCGCGATTGTATTTGTTGCGGCCATCGACCGGTGTCAAGCGCAAGGCCTCCACACCATGAAAGCGCGACTCGCGCAGCGACAGATTGTAGGTGTTGGGCGGTGTCGGGCCGCGATTCTTCTGGTTGGCATAGCGCGGCTGGTCCGCCATGGCGCCGATGCCCGAATGCGCCTCGAGCCTCGAGCCGTCAGGCATGTAGACGGTGCCGGCGCTGATGTCGTAGACGGCGACGCCATTGCTGGCTCCGCTGCTGGAGCCGCCGGGCGCGTTGAACAGATTCTTGAATGCCTTGCCGAGGCCGCCCGAAGGTGTGTCCGGCTTGGCATAGGCCAGCACGTCGCCGCCATCGGCCGGCCGACCTTGCCGCGCCGGCTTGGACGGCTGGGCTTGCTGCACCGTCTCACGAACCGGTTTCTGCTGCTGGGCGGGCTTCGACTGCTGCACGACGACGGGCTTCGACGGCTGCATGACCTTGGGCTGCTGCAGCGCGTCGAACTGAGGGCGTCGGGTCGGCAACGGCACGTCGTCGATCAGCGCATCCGACAGCGAGGGGGTATCGCCGGGCTGTTCCTGTTGGGTTTCGACAGGCGAAACCGCGACATCGGCCGAGGATTCCTCAATCGGCTGTAGTGAGGCGACCTCGTCGTCGACCGGCAGCGATTGGGCGAGGGCAAGCGCCAACTGCGCGTTGTCTGGCGTCTCCCCATCCGGCTGGGCAAAGCCCATCGGCTGCGGCGCCGTCTGCACGACGACGGAGCCGGCATCCATCCGGGCGAAGCGTTCCGCCGCCGGAGCCGGCATGTCATCCGCCAAGCTGGCCATGACCTTGACGGATGGCACCAGGGATGCCTCGGCAATTTGCGGCGCGACAGTGGAAATGACGGGGCGCGAGGGTGCGTTGGCTGCGACGACAGGTTTTCCCACGCTAGCGAAGGCAGCGGCAAGCCTGGTCGGCGACAGCGACGCCTCCATGCGTTCGAAACGCTCCTGCGATTTCGATTTTACGGCCATCGGGGCTGGCTTTGCCTGGACCACGAGGCGAGCGGATTTCTCCGCCGGCGGGCTGACCCCCGCCAGCTTGAAGCAGTGGGCGCCGCATTGCACGGCATGGTCATGCAGCGCCTCTGTGCCGCCATGGGCATTGGCCAGCACGAACGGCGCCGAAGATGTCAGGAAACGTTGTTTCAGCGGATCGGCCAAGGCGAGCGACCTCGGCATCGAAAGCGTCTGTGGCAGGCCACCTGATGTCGCCGACAGCGAAGCGCCGACGGAACTGAGGCCAGCCATGGTGCCGACCAGCCACAGGCCAATGGCCGCGCTGACGCCGGGCACCGCGACCCAGCGGACGATCCGTTCAGGGGTGAGGGAAGGGGAACGTGGCGCGTCACAGGCGGTCTCGCCGTCCCAACGCACATCCCCGACAATTTTTTTACTCAAGAACGCCATGCACCAATCTTGCTCCAATCGGCTCCCACGTCCGCGGCTGTGATAGCCGCGACGACCATTCTGTGAGTGATCCCAGGTGGTCCCCGACGCGTTTGCCGCGCCTGTCGTTAGTTGCCGATTGCTTCAAAATATGGACAAAGTTGGTTAACCAATCCCTCTCAAAACCTAACGAGAAGACGTGGACTTTGTGCCCTAGAAGGCCTGTCCACGACCATGAACGCGGTATTGGAGCCCCTCCAATGCTGTTTTGCTGCCTGTTTTTGCCGCCCAAGTCAAGCAAAACAGCTCTTGCTAATTTATCCAAAAGGCCGTTCAGCGAGTCCTGCGACAACAGCGCGCGCCATTGAGCATTGCCGAAGAGGCCGTCGTGACCGGCAAAACTGTTGCCCTCCTTGCCACAATTTATCCGTCCGCACGGTCGGCTCTCGACGGCCATGACTTGTTTTGGGAGGCAGTGCAATCGGATTGAAGTGCTTGGTTTTGGCAAAGGTCACCAGCGTGTCATGCATGGTCGCAGCGCCTTCGCCCGACGCTGGCGGTGCGGCATCTCAGAAGCTGCAACATCGACCGCGACGGCGTGTGCACAGCGCGTTTCGCACGCTGGGCCGCCGCTTTGCGCCGGAGGAGGCGGAAGCAGTGCTCTATCAGGGCGCTATTTTCTAGGTTCCTTCCAGCGACCTAGTTGAACCACAGGGCGAAGGTCAGGAACCCTGCGCCGCCGAACTGGCGCTGGATCTGGTCGAAATCGTCGCTGGTCAGGATCTTGCCGCTTTCGAGATAGGGCGCGATGGCCGGGCCGGTGATCGACAGCACCAGGTCGAAGGGTTTTGGTTCGTCGAAGAAGCGCTTCATGTTGATGCCCTTGCCGGTGATGCGGAAATGCGGCAGCAGCAGACGGCCTTCCAGGAGATCCTCGGCCATGGTCAAGGTGGCGAGCCAGGCCTCGACCTGCTCCTCGCCGACTTCAAGGCCGGTGAGTGGGTTTTCGCCCTTCTGCTGCGGTCCGGGCAGCCATTCGCGATCATTGTCGGTCTCGGCGCGGATCGCTTTCCAGTCCTCGCGCGACAGCCGGATCATTTCGAGCAGGTGGCGTCGCGCCGCCTGCCGGCGTTCCGGTTCGGCCACCGGCCAGTTGACGAGATGCACCAGCGAGATGAAATCGGCAATGCGCCATTCCGACGAGAAGATGGTGCTGCCCATGTCGCCGCTCGGCGGCACGAGAATGTCCTGCAACGGCAGTTTGGCGCGCGGGAACAGCATGTGGAACGAGCCGTCGAAGGTGCTCCTGAAATCATGCGCCAGCCAGAAATCGGCCTGCGCCATCAGGAACTCGGCATAGCCCTGCAGCCAATAGCCGTCGGCGCGATCGAAGCGGAAGGTCAGAGAAGGGACTGCGTCGTCGGGCACGCTGCCGCCGCGCGATAGCGAGGCCATGATGGCGGCCATGCTCTCATCCGGCGTGATCGTGCTGTCCTCGTTGAGGTCGATGCCGACACGGGTGAGGTCGATGGCCATGCCGATATCGGCATCGGCGGGCACCGAGCCCAGCGTTGCGGCGGATTTCTCCAGCCGCTCGCGGAAGGCGACCAGAATGGCGCGGAACTGCTCGTAGGTCAGCGGCTCGGGGTTGGGGTTGTCCGGCACCGGCAGCCGCATCAAGGGTAGCATGAAGGATTGCGGGCTCTCGAAACCGTGGCGGTGCAGGCCATTGGCCAGCAGCTCCAGCGCGGTGAAGAACTCGCCTGCGCCGGCCGCATAGGCAGATGCCGGATCTTTTGGCGCGGCCGCCTCCAGCGTCGACAGGGCAGTGTCGCGCGCGGCCACGGTCTTGGCCTCGAACAAAGCGGTTGCCGCTTCGGGCATTGCGGCGCGCGCGGAAGACAAAGGCACAAGCAGGATGAAGGCGGATGCCAGCAGGCTTGCTGTTCGTGTCATCTTTTCCTCCCATGCGTTGGTCGCGCCATGCGACCATACACGTATTTGCAGCGCCGCGCCTGTCGGCGCAGATCGCCATCGTTGCACGATTGTCGACGGTTGCGCTTCAACCCTTGAGATGGACAGTCTACACAGGGCAAACGATTGGGCATGGGCGTGTCGAACTATCCGCTTTCCTACAAACTGTCGTGGCTGCCCCGTTTCCTGAAGCCGTCGCTCGGCGGCGACGTCCACGGCTTTGCGTCAGCCGCGGCAACCATGCTCGATCCACCGCCGAAGCAGGCGGTGCGGCTCGCCTTCATCGGCGACATCTCGGCGGTGGCCAACCGGAGTGCGCCTGACTGCGACCCGGCAATCAAGGCGTTGCTCGGCGCTGCCGACCTGGTGATCGGCAATTGCGAAAGCCCGATCGTGGACAGACCAAGCTCCGTGCTGGGGACAAAGCTCGGCACGCACCATGCCATGAGCGAGCGCTTTCTAAGCCAGGCGCTGGCGGCCGCCGGCATCCCACGCGAAAAACTCGTGCTGTCGCTGGCCAACAATCACGTGCTCGACCAGGGCGTCGCCGGTTTCGACGACACGCTGGCAGCGCTGAAGCGGCTCGGCATCCGTACCGTCGGCCTGGTCGCCGGCGGTCCCGTGGACGCCGTCCCCGTCGGGCCCCTGACATTGGGCTTCGCCGCCTTCACGCTTTGGCGCAACGCCAATGAAAACCTGTTCGCCGGCCGCGTGTCGATGGAGTGCGATGCAGCGCAGTGGCCGCGCCATGGTCTCGACCTTCTCTGTGCGGTACCGCACTGGGACTGGGAGTTCCGGCATTTTCCACGCGCCGAAACGCAGGCGCTGGCCAGGCGGCTGGCCGGGCAGGGCGTCGGGCTGATCGCCGGCCATCACGCCCATGTCGTGCAGCCGGTGGAGCGGATCGGTCGGACGATCGTCGCCTATGGGCTCGGCGATTTCCTCGGCACCGCCCTTGCCCGCCAGCCATGGCCGGGCCGCATCGGCGGGATCTTCGTCGTCGATGTCAGTGCCGATGCCGATACACGCGGCGCCGTTGCGTCTTACCGGCTACATCCCTTTGTGCGGCTGCGCTCCGGCGATCATGAGCGACTGGTCCTGGTGGAAGGGTTGAAGGGGCGAGTGCGCGGCAAGGTGGAGGGTCGGCTGCGGGCTATCTTTCCTTCTCCCCCAAGCCAGGACGGTGTCACCGCCTAACCGTCTGGCGGCCCCTGCAAAACCGACTATCATGCATTGGCATAGTCAGGCTTGCGGGGGTGGCGATGGAAACAGCGGATTTCATGCCGAGCGAGGCGATCACGGCCGGCATCCGGAAAGACATCGAGACCTATGAGGCGGCGAGGGCTTCGGCGGTTCGGCGGGTCCGCTGGCGGGTGCCGCTGTTCGTCGGCCTGGTGCTGGTGTTCTTGGTGCTGGTCGCCTGGCTGTTCAACAAGGTCGCCGATCCCAACGAGCAATGGTTCTCGACGCCGCATGTGTTTCTCTATGTCATTGGCTTCGCGGCATCGATCCTGCTCTACTTCCAGGCCATGAAACCGGCGAGGCGGCTGCAGCAATCGTTCCGCGAAACGCTGCTGCCGATCATCTTCGGCTTCATCGCGGATATGCGTTACCAGCATGGAGGGCGGCCGAACTCTTTCGACCGGCTGCCGCGCGAGGCGGTCGGGGCCTTCAACCGGCAGTCGTTCGACGATGTCGTTTCGGGCCGCTACGAGGAGTTTCCGTTCGAGCTTTACGAAGCAGAATTGCGGGAAGGGTCGGGCAAGGGTTCTTCGACGGCCTTCAAGGGTGTCATCGTCGCTTTCGAGGCGATCGAGCCGTTCCCGGGAATATTGGTGGCGACGCGGCGGACCAATGCGGTCGTCGGCTTCTTCCGCGGCATGTTCGCCAGCAAGATGCAGGACCTGTCGTCCGGTGTGCCGGAGCTCGACGCCGCCTATGAATTCCGCACCGACAACATCGAGGCCGCACGGCCGCTGGTGACCGGCCGCCTGGCGCAGGCACTGAAATGGCTTGGCGAAACCTGGCCGGACGATCCGGCCCGGGTCGCGCTCAACGGCAGCGACGGTTTCCTGCTGTTGCCGCAGACGAAGAATTTCTTCGAGCTGCCGGCTATCTCTGTGCCGCTCGACTACACCAGGCATGTCGCACCGATGATCGCGGACATGGGCGCCATGCTGGCGACGGCAGCACTTGTGCGCAAGATCGGCGCGAAAGACGAGATCGGTTAATCGCGTCAGCAGTCGAAGCCGTATTTGTCGCGCATGTAGTCTGCTTCTTCTTTCGACATTTTCTTGAACATCACACAGACAGTGAAGCTGCCGACCTGACGCCCGTCGCGCGTGTATCCCCAGTCGGAAATATCGCCCCTGGTGAATTCTATATTCTGGCCGAGGACGACGTTGTGCACTTTCTCCGGCTGGTTTGCCAATAGGCCGGCAAATCCGGCATCGGTGCGGCGGAACGGTATGACCCAGAAGTGTTCGGTGACGCTCCCCTCCCGCACCTTGACCTTCAATTTGAACCTGTCCGTGCCGGAGGGAGGAGCCTCGGACAAAGCCAGGAATTCATCAAGGCTGGCGAGCGCCTTCGCGGTCGCTGCCGCCATCTCGGGGTCGCCGGGAGTAAAGATCACCGTCTTGTCGTCGTCCGGATCCGTGGCTTGTGCGCCGGCCAATCCGGGAGCAAACGCCAGCATAAGTCCTATCATGGTCCGGACTGCAAACTTCATCGAGGGCCCCCTTCATCGCAACGGTTGACACCATCCGGCATCCATTCCTGGTTTGCAACCAGAGCGCGAGTTTCATTCGCTTTGCGGCCGGTTTCAACTGATCCATGAAACAAAATTTGTGCCGATGACCGGTCAGCAGTCTGTTCCGTGATGCCGCCCGAGGTGGATTGCGGCGGCTGCATGGTGGTCGAAAGCCGCCCGCCGCAATCGCTAAATGACTCTTTCCGTGGCAAGAAGTGCGCTTAGGGGAGACTGAAGCGATTGGAAATCGCGTCCGCCATCAGCAATGTGTCGGAATTAAGCCTATGATATTGTTTGCAAAAATTCACTCAACGTGATTTGCTCGGGCCGAGCTTTCCGGTCCAGTTTCGGGTTGTTCGGTGCTGTCGTTTCCCAAGATGGCAGCCCGGAAAACCGAAACAGACACGGAGTGCCAACGATGAAGAAGACCCTCGCAACCACCGTCGCTATGCTCGCCTTCCTCGGCACGGCCTATGCCGCAACCGTTCAGGGTACCATCCAGTCCGTCGACCCGACGACCAAGTCGATCACCCTCGACGACGGCAAGATCTACCAGCTGTCGCCGGACGCGGCGGTCGGAAAGCTGAAGGTTGGCGCAAAGGTGGCGGTGACTGTCGATGACAAGACCGGCATGGTGACGTCGATCAAGAAGGCTTCGTAGACGCGCGTGCGTCAGCAGACCTGCTGACTGAACTTTTCAGACCCTGTTCCACACTACCTGGCCGGTTCCTTCGGGGATCGGCCACTTTCATGGTCTTCGCCACTCAACGCCAGGCAACCAGGCGGAGCGCTGCCCCGACAGCGCCGCTATGGTTTTTGCCAAAGAGCCGCGCTATCCCTTGGCCGTCGGGGGATAGTCATGGCCGAGGAACAAAAAGGGTTTCGCCTGTCGCGGCGATTGCTGCTGGGTGCGGCTGTCGTCGGCGGCGCGGTGCTGTGGGGCGGCACCACGGTGGCGCGGCTGGCGCGCGGGCCTTCGGGACCGAAGAACGCAGGCCGCATCGCCGATATCGACGGCATCGCGCTGCCGCTGAAGCCAATTGCCAGCCCGCCGGCCTTCGATGCTTCGCTGCCGTGGTCGGCCAAGGGTGGCGACATCAACGATGCCAGCGGCCTGTCGATGACACCGGTCTATGGCGTGGTCGAGGTCACCGAGGAGGACCACATCGCCCAGGCGCTCGCCTTCGCGCGCGCCAACGGCTTGAAAGTGTCGCTGGCCGCCATCCGCCACTCGATGGGCGGCCATGCCTTCGACGACAACGCGCTGGTGCTCGACCTCAGAAAGTTCAACAAGGTGACGGTCGACGCCGCGACTAAGACCATGGCCTTGCAGCCGGGCGCGCGCTGGCATGATATCCAGAACCTTTTGCATCCCCGCTTCGCGGTGAAGGCGATGCAGTCGACCGACATCTTCTCGGTCGGCGGCTCGATCTCGGTCAACGCGCATGGCATGGACCACCAGGCCGGTTCGGTTGCCGGCTCGATCCGCTCGATGCGGGTGATGCTGGCCGACGGTTCGGTGACGACCTGCTCGCCGAGCGAGAATACCGACCTGTTCCGCCACGTCGTCGGTGGCTATGGCCTGTTCGGCGTGGTGCTCGAGGCGACGCTCGATATCGTCGACAACGTGGTCTACCGCACCTCGCGCGAAATCATCAAATCGGACGATTTCCCGAAATTCTTCGCCGATGTGCTGGAGCCGAACAAGGAGATCGGCCTGTTCTACGGCCACCTGTCGACCGCGCCGGGCAATTTCCTCGAGGACATGATCGTCTACCGCTACGACAAGGTCGCCGACCAGCCGCCGGCCGATCAGCCTGAGATCGGCGAGCCAGGTTCGGTCGGGCTGAAGCGGGTGATCATCAATCTGGCGAAATGGGGCAGCCTGTTCCAGGAGCTGAAATGGTTCACCGAAAAGACGCTGGAGCCGAAATTCGAAAGCTGCACGGTGGCGCGCACCTCAGCCATGGCCGAAGGCGAGGCCTGTCTTGTCACCCGCAACAACCCGATGCACGATTCGGTGCCCTATCTGTTCAACGATCAGATGGATGAGACCGACATCCTGCACGAGTATTTCATCCCGCGCGCCGCCTATATCGAGTTCATCACCGAGGCCCGCGAGATCCTGCGCAACCAGCCGTTGCCGGTGCTCAATGCCTCGGTGCGCATCGTCCACAAGGAGGATGTCGCGCTGACCTACGCGCCGGAGCCGGCCTATTCGCTTGTGCTCTACATCAACCAGCCGACCGATGCCGACGGCAATGCGAAAATGCGGACGCTGACACGGGCGCTGATCGACGTGACGATCAAGCATGGCGGGCGGTTCTTCCTGCCCTACCAGCTGCACTACACCGCCAGGGAATTGCTGGTCTCCTATCCCGAGCTGCCGGCCTTCCTCGCCTCGAAACGGCAATATGACCCGACGGAACTGTTTTCCTCGACCTTCTACCGTGCCATCAAGGCACTGAGCGGGGTGGCGTAGACGTCAGGAGAACAACCAATGCGGATGGTATCGGCGGCGGCACTCACCCTCATCGCGCTGTGCGCTGGACCGGTCCACGCCGAGGATCTCAAGGCTTTCAAGCTGACCATCGACGGCGTGACGGTCGACATCGATCCCGGCGAAAGCACTGATGTGACGCTGCCGGGTGGCAAACAGAGCAAGGTGACGCTGGAGCGCAACGACTTCGCCACCTTTTCCGGCGACAGTTTTTCCTTCGTCCATCCGAGCGACATTTCGGTGACCAAGACCGATCTCGGCGAGAACATCACGCAGTATCTGATGGCCTCGGCGCTGGGCACGATCGTCGTCGTGCAGGAATACGGCAAGATGAATCCGGTGTCGCTCAACCAGCTGATGCTGCAGGAGATGACCAAGGAATCGGTGCAGGCTGGTGCGACGCTGACGCAGGAGCCGACGACGCGCAAGCTTGCCGACGGCAAGCAACTGACCGGCATTCTCGCCAAGGTGAAGACACGCACCGGCACCGCCGATTTCGAGATCGTCGGCTTCGGCCTTGCCGATCGGGGGCTGCTGTTCATCACCCGTGTTGCCGGCGAGGACGCGGCGACCGAAAAGCCGTTGATCGACAAATTCTGGCAGAGCTTGAAGGTCAAGCTATAGGGATCAGAGGCCCTTCGGCACCAAGCCAGCCAGCCAGTTCGCCGAACGTTTCGCCATGTCGGCGGTCGCTGAGGCGGCGCGGCCAAGATCGGTCTTGACCACGGCGTAGCCGTTCTTCGTGCGATAGAGCACGCCGGTTCCGCCATCGACCACTTGTTCATAGGCGACGGGCCGGGCGGCGGCCGCTTCCATGGCCGTCGTCGGCGAGCCGACGGGAACGCTCGGCCGATGGCTCAATTCCGGCGGCAGCGGGCTTTCGGGCTCAACCGCCCGGCTGGCGGGCTTCAGTTCAGGTCGGGACGCGGTCGCAGCCAGCTGCGAAGAGGACGAGGAGCCCTTCGCGCGGCAAATGCCGGAGATGAGCGGATAGTTGAAATTGCGCTCGTGCAGCATCTGGCTCTTCATCGCCGCTTCGCACTCGGCGACGGTCGACCACTTGGCCGGTGTCTCGCCGATATATTCGCAAAGCTTGGCGTCGCAGTCGCAGCCGACGATGGTCATGGCGACAAGGGCGGTCTTGATCACGGTCTTGTCCCTTCGAGATGCCCCTTGGCAGCCCACTTCAGCGCATGTCGTTGTCCCTGAACCGGTATCCACTCTTGGGTGACATGCAACCATCAATCGCGCGCGAACAAGGCGGGATTTGGCCGCGATTGTGGAATGAGCGTGGCGGAGCGCCGAACAGTCGAACTATCGCGTGGCCGGCAAGATTCGCTTGAGGAAATTCGCGATCAGCCGCACCACGTCGTGCGGTCGTTCGACCTGCGGGATGTGGTTGACGCCATCGAGAACCGCCAGTTCGGCATGCGGAAACAGCGAGGCAATCTCTTCACCCTGTTGGAGAGGCGTGGTCGTATCCTGTCGTCCCCAGATGACGAGAACGGGCGGCGTGAAGGTACGATAGTTCGCGGGGTTGGCGGCCAGGGATTTTCGCTCGTCGTTGAACAGGCCGGTAAACAGCCAGTGGCCAACCGCATTGGTGGTGCCTTCAACATTGAGAGGCCTTGCGTAGATCGCGATACGTTCGGCGGTGACCACGTCGTCGTTCTCAATGAAGGAGCGCAGGCCCGGTCCGACCATAAGCGGGTTGGTGAAGGTCGAGGCGGTCAGCAACTGGCGTGGCCAGTCGCTGTTCAGGAAGGATGCGAACGGCAGGGCCGGTGCCTCGGTCCGGCCGAGGCCAAGTGCCACGTCGAGCAGGATCAGCGCGTCGATGCGAGCCGGGGCCGAGAAGGCCGCTTCGATCACGCCACCGCCGCCATAGGAGTGGACACCGACACTGAAATGGCGAAGGCCGAGCGCGTCGGCGAAACCGAGGACGCGTCTTGCGTGGGCGGCGCGCGAATAATCCTGGTCGGCGGGTCTCTCCGAATAACCAAAGGGAGGCATGTCGGGCGCTATGACGCGAAAGCCCTGTTCTCCCAATGGCGCGGCGATATCGCGGTATGTCTCGGCCCAGGAGGCCGTGCCGTGGAACAGGAGCAGCGGCGGCCCATCCTGGGGCCCCCAGACCTGATAGTGAATCTTCAGGCCGTCGACCGTCACGAACAGCGCTCCCGCCGGGGCTGCTTCCTCGGGTGACAGGTTCTCGCGCAGCGCCGCGGCGCCACGAAAACCGACAAGCACGACCACAATGAGCACGACCAGCGTGAGCGCGAGCCAGCCGACGATGCGGATCAACCGACGCATGGCCAGACTATCGTCTCAATAATCATAGACGTGTTCGAGCCTGGCGCCTGACTTGATCAGAGCCGGCAGCACGAGATGCAGCTTGCGCACCGCGACGGTCAGCCCGGTGCGGCGTGTGGCTGGATCGGCCGGCAGCGGATAGCTGAACAGGATGCGGATGCCATCGGGGACAGCGATCGAGTCGGTGGAGAGCACGGTGACCATGATCTCGTCATTGCCGCCGATCTCGACGAAGGAGACGCCCTTGTCGATCAGGCGCGGGATCATCTGCGTAAACACCTGATAGCGTTTGGTGACGAAGACGGTGCCGTCTGCGCCGAAGTCGCGCTCGAGCAAGGTGTCGGGCTCGTTGTGCGTCGCTTCGCCGACCGGCCCCTTGGCCCAGACGTGGATATCGAGGAAGGCTGGTGGGGATGTGGCTGCGAGTGCCTGCTTGATCAGGTCGGCGTAGCCCTGCTTGATGGTATCGGCGAGGCCGAACGCAAGCTTGCGTTCGCTGGTGCGGATGGAGCTGTCGCCCGGCGCTGGCTGCACGGCAAACAGGCCGGCGCGCTTCTCGGCATAGGGAAATTGATACCACGGCACCTGGTCGAGGAAAGCGGCATAGTCGGCCGCCACCTTGGCCTGATAGATGTCGGCGGCGGTGCGTTTGCCGGCGGTTGCCTCGGTGATGCGGCCGACGGTGTTCTCATAGGCCCATTGCAAGATATGTTCGATGCTGTGGCTGGTGCCGATGATGACCAGCATCTGGTGGTTGGCGAAGTTGAACTTGTAGGGAGAGCTGGCGCGGATCACCATGGCGTAGTCCTGCCAGAAGCGGCCAACATAGGACCAGTAGGGAAAGCCGCTCGGCTGGTTCTTGTCGACGAAGCCGGCATATTCGCGCGCGGCGTAGACGATCGCCCATTCCGGGTAGGTGAGGAAGGTCGATTCCTCCGGCCTCTGGTAGCCGGGGATTTCGGTGCGAACCTTGTCGGCCAAGGCCTTTGGCGGAGCGCCGTCGGCAATACCGGGCAGCGGCGCCTTGTCGAGTGACGACGTGGTCAGGAAGCCATAGCTCAGCCCGACGATCGGGATCAGGATGACGATGACGATCAACCACAGGATCGCCTTGATGATGCGCTTCAGCCAGCGGAACAGGAACATGCCCGATCAGGCCGTGGCGAAGTGGTCGTGTATGCGCTTCGACAGCCAGAAGCCGACATAGACGGCGAAGCCGCCGATGACGATGTGCGGCAGGTTGGCGAAGAAGCGGGCCGGGAATTCGATATCGTTGAGGGAGCGGAAGCCGTTGATGAAGATGCCGGCATCGAGGCAGCCGGAACCGGTGACCAGGCCGAGGACGCCATCGAACAGATAGACCGAGCCGAACAGCTTGAAATAGAACACGGCCTGGCGGTGCGAGATGAAGGCAGCGGCCAGCGCCCAGACGCCGGAGAAGGCGTGCAGCAGGTCGTCATACCATTGCAGCGAGAACAGGCCGAACAGATTGCCGTTGGCATCGTTGAACGCCGGTATGTAGCCGATGGCGACGACGCTGAAGAACAGGAAAGCATAGGCAACGGCAAGCTTCTGGATCAACGTCATGAAGTATCCCCCTTCTGCGAGCCTGTTTTGCAAACAGACTCTGACGACGCAGCAATACTAACCGATTTTGGCGCGCGGTGAAGCGGCGCCGGCAAGATCACCGGCAAGGACATGGAGGGGAGAAAAAGACAGTCGGCGCCGGGATTTCTCCCAGCGCCTCCCTGTCAGATCAGGACACGGTCGCGGCAGCAACTTCCGCAAAGTCGTCGCGCCATGCCGGCCTTGATTTTGACGGTCCTGCCAGTCCGCCGCCCGAGAGCAGCGTCCGTTCGGGACCACGCCGGTCTACACCCTTGCGGGCTTTGCCCTGCGCACCATCGAAGGTTTTTGCCGTCCTTCATGGCAGCATCGGTCCGCCGTCGGCGTTGGCACGCTTTCCGCGGCCCCGTAGGTCTCGGCATCCGCCCCTCGAACAGGCGAGCCTGCTCTTCGATCTGGGCCGTACGGGCCTCAGGAAATCCGCCTTTCACTTCGCCTTTCGGCTGGGCGATCGGTAGCCGCCTGAGATGGGTTGAACTTACGCCGGGTAAGGGTCGTGGGGAATGGCCGCGGCCCTGTGGATAACGGGGTTATCGGGGATCAACCAGGGATAACGCGACTTCCTGATCCGTCATGGTGAGCGGTATCCGCGGACATTCGGCCTTGCCCTGCCGGCGGGCGCGGTCTTCAATGCCGGCAAAGGATTCTCGAGGCGCCGGGCGCCGTGATGTCCCTGCGGGAGGATGTGCTTGAAAGTCGGGGTGGTTCTCAATCCGATTGCCGGTGGCGGCCGGTTGAAACGGCATTGGCCTGAGGTCGCCGCATCGCTGAAAAAGCATTTCGGCGATTTCGAACTGCGCGAAACGCAGGCCGAAGGCGACGCTGAGCGGCTGGCGCTCGATCTCGCGGCGAGCGGTTTCGACCTGGTGATCGCGGCGGGCGGCGACGGCACCGCCAGCGAAGTGGCCGACGGGCTGCTGCAGGCGTCCAAGGAAAGCGGCAGGACGACCGAGCTCGGCCTGCTGCCGTGCGGCACCGGCATCGATTTCGCGCGCGGGCTGGGCCTGCCGAAAGAGGTGGATGCGGTGCTGAAGCGGCTAGCCGAGGCCAAGGCTCGGAAGGTCGACGCCGGACGCATCTGCTACATCGACGACCATGGCGCGCTGGCCAGCCGCCACTTCATCAACATCGCCAGCCTCGGGCTGTCGGGCGCCACCGACCGCGCCGTCAATGCCGACAAGCGCAAGGGCAAGATGTCGGCCAAGGCGCTGTTCCTGTGGCGCACCGTGGTCGAGTTCGTCCGCTATCGGTTCCAGGATGTCAGGATCACGGTGGACGACGGCGCGCCGGTCGAAGCGCGCATGGCGCTGGTGGCTGTGGCCAATGGCAAGTTCTTCGGCGGCGGCATGATGATCGCGCCGGATGCCGAGTTGACAGACGGGCAGTTCGACATCGTCATCCTGCGCGCTGCCGGCAAGCTGAAGCTGATCTGGGATATCCGGCTGCTCTATGGCGGACGCCACCGCAACCATCCGGCGATCACAATCCTGCGCGGCAGGAAAGTGGTGGTCGAGCCGCTCGGCGATGTCGAGAAGAACGGCGCGATGGTCGACATAGACGGCGAGTCGCCGGGACGCATACCCGCGACTTTCGAGATCCTGCCCGGCGCGCTGACACTCAGGTACTGATTCAAGTCGTTAACAGATCGATTCAGGTGAATCCGGTGATGGGCCCAACACCCTGAAATCGCTTGATTTCCTGCTGGCGTCAGACTTCGAGCTTGGCCGGAAAACCGGGCGCGCGCAGGTC
Source organism: Mesorhizobium bavaricum (assembly GCF_056781655.1). NCBI lineage: Bacteria > Pseudomonadati > Pseudomonadota > Alphaproteobacteria > Hyphomicrobiales > Phyllobacteriaceae > Mesorhizobium > Mesorhizobium bavaricum. The sequence goes on from NZ_CM165566.1 coordinate 2,725,503, forward strand.
GGTGCCAACGGCATCTTCCAGCAGCTTGACGATCTGGGTCGACCAGGCGCCGCCGCCATAGGCCGCCTTGCCTTGTTCAAAAATCGCGTTGACGCGCGATGCCAGGTCGAGCGGCACACCGGATTGTTCAGCCATGGCGAGCGCGAAGCCGAGGTCCTTCAGCGCCAGGTCCATGGTGAAGCCGATGTCGTAGGAGCCGTTGAGAATGAGCTGGCTTTCGGTCTCGTGGACGAAGCTGTTGCCGGAGGAGGCAACGATGGCGTGGTAGGATTGGGCGAGGTCGAGCCCGCCCTGCCTGGCCAGCATCAATGCCTCGCCGGCGGCAACGAGATGGATGAAGGCGAGCATGTTGGTGATCACCTTGATCACCGCCGCCGAGCCGACCGGACCCATCAGGAACGACTTCGCGCACATCGCTTCGATGGCCGCGCGGTGGCGCGCATAGAGCGCCGCGTCGCCGCCGACCAAAGCGGTGATTTTCCCAACCGCCGCCAGGTGCACGCCGCCGGTGACCGGGCATTCCAATGTGTCGATGCCGTTGGCTGAGGCGAGGGCTGCAAGGCGCACGATCTCGTCGCGGCCATTGGTCGACATCTCGATCCAGCTGCCGCCCTCGGGCAGTCCTTCGAGCAATCCGCCGGGGCCAGCTAGCACCGCTTCGCTGACTTTGGGCGAGGGCAGGCATGTGATGGCGTTGCCGGCTCTGGCGGCAGCCTCGGCGGGACTGATGGCGGCTGTGGCGCCGAGCGCGACGAGGCGCTCGACGGCGGCGGGATCGCGGTCGAAGACGGTGACGGCAAAACCGTTGCGGATCAGGCTGGCGGCAAGGTTGCCGCCGAGATGGCCGAGGCCGATGAAGGCGTAGCTTTCGCTCACGGCATCAGCGGCGTCTGCATCATCTGCAGGTGCAGCTCCTTGCCGGTGTAGGGATGCGCGTCGCAGACCGCTTCGTTGAGCTCGACGCCAAGGCCGGGCTCCTTCGACGGGATGACGTTGCCGTCCTGCCATTCGATCTTCTTCGTGAGCAGCGTCGCGTGAAAACCATCCCACTGTTTCAGCGATTCCAGGATGAGGAAGTTGGGCAGCGTCACCGCCAGCTGGATGTTGGCGGCACCCACGATCGGTCCGCAATAGCAATGCGGCGCGACCTGGATGTGGTAGGCCTCGGCCATGGCGGCGATCTTCTTGGTTTCGAGAATGCCGCCGGAACGGCCGAGGTCCGGCTGCAGGATGGTCGCGGCACGGTTCTCAATCACCCGGGCGAACTCGAACTTGGTCGTCAGCCGCTCGCCGGTGGCGATCGGGATCGATGTGCCACGAGCCACCTGCGCCATCACTTCGGGCATGTCGGGCGGCACCGGCTCCTCGAACCACAGTGGGTCGTAGGGTTCGATGGCGCGCGCCATGCGCAGCGCGCCCGATGCGGTGAACTGGCCGTGGGTGCCGAACAGGATGTCGGCCCTGGTGCCGACCGCCTCGCGGATGGCCTTGATCATGCGGGTGGACAGGTCGATGTCGACAAGGCGCGGCTGGTGGCCATCGAAGGCGGTGTAGGGGCCGGCCGGGTCGAGCTTGACGGCGTTGAAACCCTGCTCGACATATTCGAGCGCACAGGCAGCGGCGAGATCGGGGTCGTTGTAGACGTTCTTGCCGCGCGCATCCTCGGAGTGAACGCTGCCGGTGTGCGGGTAGAGGTAGGTGTAGGAGCGCAGCGTCTCGTGCACCTGGCCGCCGAGCAGTTTGTAGACCGGCTTGTTGGCCTCCTTGCCGATGATGTCCCAGCAGGCCATTTCCAGCGCCGAGAAGCAGCCCATGCCGGACACATCCGGCCGCTGGGTGAAGCCGGACGAATAGGCGCGGCGGAAGAAGTTCTCGATGTCGTGCGGATCGCGGCCGATCAGATAACGCTCGGCCATGTCCTCGACCATTTTCGCCGTGACATGGGCGGAGAAGGTGGCGTTGTAGGCCTCGCCATAACCGACCACGCCGCCATCGGTGGTCAGCTTGACGAAGATGAAATACTTGCCGCCGATGCCGGGCGGCGGGTTGCTGACAACCCAGGTCTTGACGTCGGTGATTTTCATTCTTGGTCCTCCAGAACCAGTTCGGCGCCCTTCCAACCGGTCATGATCGAGGCGGCGTTGGTGTTGCCGGTGATGTTGTCGGGAAAGATCGAGGCGTCGATGACGCGCAGGCCCTCGATCCCGTGCGCCTTGAGGCGTGGATCGACGACGGCGCGCGAGGGATCAGGCCCCATGCGGCAGGTCGACACCGGGTGATAGACGGTGCCCGAGCGCTTCCGGAAATCCTGGATCAGGTCGGCGTCGGAGGTGATCGACGGGCCGGGCAGAACCTCTTCCTCGATGATCTCGGCCATTGCCGGCATCGAGGCGATCCTGCGCACGAATTTTACCGCGTCGAGCATCTCGGCGACGTCGGCCTCAGTCGAATAGGCGTTAGCCGATATCCTGGGATAGTCGCGCGGGTTGCTGGAGCGGATCATGATCTCGCCACGGCTCGACGGGCGGCAGTTGGACAGGCCGATGGAAAAGCCCGGCCACGGATCGGGCGTCAGGATCGGGCGCTCGCCGCTCTTTGGAATGACGGTCGAGAAGGCCTGGAAATAGAGCTGCATGTTGGGGCGGGTCGCGGCCGGATCGGTGCGGAAGAAGCCGCCGGCATTGTTCATCGACAACGACAGCGGCCCCGAACGCGTCAGGATGTATTGCATGCCGACCAGCAGTTTGCCCCACCATGGCCGCAGCGTCTGGTTGAGCGTCGGCAGCCTGCCCTTGAAAGTGTAGTTGATGCCGACATGGTCCTGCAGATGCGCGCCGACGTTTTCGTTGGCGTGGACGATGGGAATGCCGAGACCGCCCAGCAGAGCAGACGGTCCGACGCCGGACAGCTGCAGAAGCTGCGGCGAGTTGACCGAGCCGCCGGACAGAATGACCTCGCGGCCGGCGCGCGCCGTCCTGGTCTCGCCGTTCTGCAGATATTCGACGCCGACGGCGCGCTTGCCTTCGAACAGGACCCGGGTCGCCAGCGCATTCATCTCGACGCGGACGTTGGCGCGCTTCATCGCCGGGCGCAGGAAGGCGCGCGCCGCCGACATGCGACGGCCGTTGCGGGTCGAGATCTGGTAGACGCCGACGCCCTCCTGGGCGGCGCCGTTGAAATCCGGGTTGAGCGGCAGGCCGGCCTGCTGGCCGGCGGCGAGATAGCGCTTGGTCAGCGGATGGACGGCGTCCGAACAGTCGGTGACATGCAGTGGGCCGCCGACCCCGCGCCATGCGTCGGCACCGGCCTGATTGTCCTCCAGCGCCTTGAAGGCGGGCAACAGGTCGTCATAGCCCCAGCCGGGATTGCCAGCGGCTGCCCAGGCATCGAAATCCTCGCGCGCGCCCCGGATCCAGACCATAGCGTTGATCGAGCTCGAGCCGCCGAGCAGCTTGCCGCGCGGCCAGTGGTCGGCATTGCCGGCTAGGCCCGGGTCCGGCTCGGCCTTGTAGTTCCAGTTGACCGCGGGATCGAAGAAGGTCTTGCCGTAGCCGAGCGGCATCTGCACGTAGAAGCGGCGGTCGGTGCCGCCGGCTTCCAGCACCAGCACGGAAAATCGCCCCGAGGCCGACAGTTTGTCCGCCAGGACCGAGCCGGCCGAGCCGGAGCCGACGATGATGAAGTCATAGGTCTGCATGATTGGTGGGCGGCTCCGGAAATCCGGCTGCAGCCTAGACGCGGCGGGCGCGCAACGACGCCGCGCCATCCGGCATGCGTTGTGAAAAAAGCGACTGCCGATACAAGGTTTGGATTGAGAGGCTGACAATCCTGCTTGATATGCCTGGGGTCGAGGGCTTATGCGATGACATCCATCAACTTCGGGAAGGCGGAACATCATATGCGGACCCTTCCTGACGCTTTCATTCCGGAACTGCCGGGCCATTACAGCGGCAAGGTCCGCGAAAATTACGACTTGCCGGACGGCAGGCGCATCATCATCGCCACCGACCGCATCAGCGCCTTTGACATCATCCTGGCCTCGATCCCGTTCAAGGGCGAGATCCTAACCCAGACGGCCCGGTACTGGTTCGAGGAAACCGCCGATATCTGCCCGAACCATGTTCTCGAATACCCCGACCCGAACGTCGTCGTCGGCACAAGGCTCGACATCCTGCCGGTCGAGATCGTCGTGCGTGGCTATCTGGCGGGAACCACCAGCACCTCGATCCTGACAAGGTACCGGCGCGGTGATCGGGACATGTATGGATTGAGCCTGCCGGACGCCCTGCGCGACAATGAAAAATTGGCCGAGCCGATCATCACGCCGACGAGCAAGGCTTCGCATGGTGGCCATGACGAGCCCCTGTCCAAGGCCGAGATCCTTGAACAGGGCCTTCTCACGCCGGCGCAGTGGGATACCGTGTCAGGCTACGCCTTGCAGTTGTTCGCCCGCGGCCAGCAGCGCGCCGCCGAACGCGGTCTCATCCTCGCCGACACGAAATATGAATTCGGCACGGACAAGGATGGGACCATAATCCTTGCCGACGAGATCCATACGCCGGACAGCAGCCGGTACTGGATCGCAAAGAGTTACGAACAGGCACTCGCAAGTGGCAGCCGGCCGGAGAGCTTCGACAAGGATTTCATCCGGTCGTGGGTCTCGGCAAGGTGCGATCCTTACAGCGATCCGATTCCCGACATACCCGAGGAGATCGTCGAACAGGCCTCCAGGGTCTATGCGCAGGCCTATGAGGCGATCACCGGCAGAGAATTCTCTCCTGACCTGTCCGGGGCCAACGTCCTGGATCGCATTCGTTCGAACCTCGAGCGTTACTTCTAGCGGCCAGGTGAGCTTCGCTGGGCAATGCGGGCGGCGGTAGGACGCGACATTGTCCATCGGCGCGTTGACCTGTCGGCGCCTTGACGCTACGGGATCGAGGGCAATTGACCTCGAAGGATTTCCCCATGGTGCAGTACGCTGAAGGACGGCCGCTCGGCGATTTGACGCTGCGCACGCTGGCCATGCCTTCGGACGCCAATGCGGCCGGCGACATCTTCGGCGGCTGGGTGATGGCGCAGATGGATCTGGCCTGCGGCATCCGTGCGGCAGAGCGCGCCAAGGGCCGCGTGGTGACGGCGGCGGTCAAGGAAATGTCGTTCGCCAAGCCGATGAAAATCGGTGACACGCTTTGCATCTACACACATGTCGAGCGCGTCGGCCGCACCTCGATGACGCTCAAGGTCGAGGCCTGGGCGCAGCGCTACCTCTCCGACCTGATGGAGAAGGTCACCCATGCCGATTTCGTCATGGTGGCATTGGATGGCGAGGGCAAGCCAAAGGCGGTTCCGGCGGAAAGCTGACCATGCCGGGGTGATCGCGCGGCAGATGCGAAACGAGCCGCCGCACGGTCTTTTGATGAACGAAGACAATCAGTCAACGATTGCTGAACGCCGCTGGGAGGTACCGCCGTGGCCTTGACCTTGTCCGCTGACGGCGTTCGTCTGAAAGCCAGACCCGAAACCGGATCAACAGCCCCCGACGGAATGGAAATTCCGCCGGCGCAGCCGTCGGCGAAAAACCTTGCAACGCAAGGGTTTCAGGTGTGCATCTCGTCGAATTTCTCACGCGCTGCCCGCACACGCGTGGTGTTGATGCGCGCCCATTCGCCGAGTGCGCTGACCGGGATCAGCAACTCATGGCCGAGTTCGGTCAGCTCGTAATCGACGCGCGGCGGTATGGTCGGGAATACGGTGCGGGTGACGAAGCCGTCGCGCTCCAATCCGCGCAAGGTGGTGGTCAGCATCTTCTGCGAAATGCCGCCGACAGCCGCACGCAACTCATTGAATCGCAACGGTCCCTGGCCGAGCTTGCCGACCACCAGAACAGTCCATTTGTCGCCGACGCGCTGCAGGATTTCCGAAACGGCGCGGCAATCTTCGGTGTTGAGCGGGTTCCTCAGTAACAAAAAGGTGCCTCCTTGCGCATCGAGTTGACAGTATCTCATATAGCGCCGGTATCCAAACGATACCAGCTTTACTTGCAAGGAGAGCCCCCCATGTCAAAACCCAAGATCGCCATCATTGTCGGTTCGACGCGCGCCGCGCGCTTCGCCGACGTGCCAACCCAGTGGATCGCCAAGATCGCCAAATCGCATGCCGACATCGACGTCGATGTCGTCGACCTGCGCGACTTCCCGCTGCCGTTCTTCGACGAGGTCGCATCCTCCGCTTGGGCGCCGTCGCAGAACGAAGTGGCCAAGCGCTGGCAGAAGAAGGTCGCCGAATATGACGGCTTCATCTTCACCGCCGCCGAATACAATCATGGTCCGACGGCCGTGCTGAAGAACGCCATCGACTACGCCGCCAACGAATGGAACAAGAAGCCGGCCGGCTTCGTCGGCTATGGCAGTGTCGGCGGCGCCCGCGCCGTCGAGCAGCTCCGCCTGCATGCGGTCGAATTGCAGATGGCGCCGGTCAAGTCGGCTGTCCATATCGCCTGGGGCGATTTCCTCGCCGTCCGACAGGGCGAGAAGAAGCTGGAGGATCTCGAGCACCTGAACCAGGCCGCCACGGCACTGGTCAACGACGTCGCCTGGTGGGCCAAGGTGCTCAAGGCCGCGCGTCAGGCCGACGCCGTCGCCGAGGAAGTCAAGGCGGCCTGAGCGCGGGTTCGAATTATCCTCCCAAGGATCCGGGGCGGCGCTTGCGCCGCCCTTTTTCAATTGTGGGAGGCGTGCGTCTCCCGCGCCGGCCTTGGGCGGATGATGCAATCGGCGAGGCGATCCATCTCGTTGAGTTCGTCGGCGTGGTGCTGGCCCCATTGGCAGAGCGCCAGCAGGATCGGCTCGAGGCTGAGGCCGAGGCCTGTTGCCGAATACTCGACGCGCGAAGGCACTTCGGCAAAGATTTCGCGACGGACGACGCCGTGCTCTTCCATCTCCCGAAGCTGCTGGATCAGCACTTTCTGGGTGATGCCGGGCATCAGTGCCTTCAGTGCCGACAGCCGCCGCGGGCCATCGAAGAGGTGGTAGAGGATGACCGCCTTCCAGCGCCCGGCGATCACTTTCAGCGCGCGTTCCGCCGGCAGCATCGGCAATCTCTTGACGGGCATTTTCTTGCTCGGATTGGCCATGGTCACCTCCCGGTCAGCAGGGGACAAATGAGTGTGTAGTCGAGGCTCCGCAGATAGTGGCAAACCGTGGCCGATGCCAGCGCAATAGGAGTTTGCCATGAAAGCCATTCAACTCAGCCGCTTCGGCGGCCCGGACGTGCTCGAGGTGATCGACCTGCCATCGCCGGCGCCGCTGGCCGGCGAGGTGCTGGTTCGCGTCCACGCCGCTGGGATCAACTTCTTCGAAGTGCTGATGCGCAGGGATGGCTACGCGGTGACGCCTCAGCTGCCGATGATTTTGGGTGTCGAGGCGGCAGGCGTCGTCGAGGCCGTTGGGCAAGGGGTGGATGTCGCGCTGTTGGGAAGCCGCGTCGCCGCGCCGCTGTTCGTGTCACAGCGTCCTCACAGTGGCTATGCGCAGCAGGTGACGATCGACGCCGATCTGGTCGTGCCTCTGCCGGACACCCTGTCGTTCGAGGATGCGACGGCGGTGATGGTGCAAGGCCTTACAGCCCTTCACCTGGTTCGGCAAAGTCCGCCCGGCGGCAAGTCGGTGTTGGTGCTGGCCGCGTCGGGTGGCGTCGGTTCGTTGCTTATCCAACTGGCCCGGCTAAAGGGCGCACGCCAGGTGGTCGCGGCCGCCGGCGGCAATCCAAAACTCGATCTCGCTTTGTCGCTCGGCGCCGATGCCGCCGTCGACTATATCAAGCCGGATTGGTCCGCCCGTGTCCGCGACATCACGGGCGGGCAGGGCGCCGACATCATCTACGACACGGTCGGCGGCAAGCTGACGGCTGCGTCGCTGCAGGCGCTGTCACCTGGCGGTGAGCTGGTGTTCGCGGCGCTCGGCTGCTATGCACTCGGGGCTTCAGACCTGGAAGCGATGATCGGCCGCAACCAGTCGCTGAGAGGTTTCGCGCTGCTGCCGCTGCTCTCCCCCGACGTGCTGAAAGCCAGCCTGTCCGAGCTGTTCCAGCTGGCGGCGAGCGGCCGGCTGCACGTTGCGATCGGCGGCCGCTTCCCGCTCGACCAAGCGGGAGAAGCGCACCGGCTGCTGGACGAGCGCCGCTCGACGGGCAAGGTCGTGCTGATGGCTTGAGTGTTGTGATGATACCTTAGGATCCTGCTCGACTTGTGCTCACAAGCGGATCGCCGGTGGCGAGGGCAACCATCTATCCGCCCCGCCACCTGGAAGAACAGTGATCAACGCCCGAGTCAGCCTGCGTTGCTTGGTTGCAGTTCGTCGCCAAGCGCACGCTCATTGGGATCGATCAGACCCAAGTTCTTCACAACCCGGAATCGACCTGCCTGCGCCTGCGCGATGTACATGTTCATGCGAACATGGTGCTGGCCGGGAACCATTTCGGCCGGGCCGCCCGGTCCCTCGATTATGCGGGCGTGATCGAGCGCCCGGATGACCGCGTCGCGCTCCACCGTGCCGGCCTCCTCCACCGCCGCTTCCCACATCCTGATCGCCCGGTAGTGGCCTGTGCACCCGCTGCCGGCGGTCAACATAGCACTGCCGGAGAACCGGTCGCCGTAGCGGCGCAAGAGCGCGCGACCGAACGGATCGTCGAGTTCCTGGTAATAGTCGAGGCAGCTGTAGAGGCCCTCGATCTGCTCGAACGGCACCAGATTGAAGAAGTTCTCATCGAAGTAGGTGCAGACGATCTTGCCGCCGCGCTTGCCGAAACCGGCCTTGTGCAGTTCTTCGAGGAACGGCGTCAGACCCGGCGGAACGATCGTGTTGAAAACCACGTCGGTGCCGCTCGCCATGATCTGCTGCACCGTCCGCCGGAAATCGACGGTGTCCAGCGGAAAATACTCCTCGCCGACGATCTCGCCGCCATTGGCGCGCACCACCCGGCTCGCGGCCTTGTTCAGCAAATGGGGCCAGATGTAGTCGGCCGACGGCAAATAAAACCTCTTCGCGCCGGTGCTGTTCATGAGCCATGGTATCAGCGGTTCAACCTGCTGCGCGGGCACAGGCCCCGTGCAGAAGATCAGGGGATCGTTTTCCTGTCCCTCGTACTGCTCGGTGTAGATGTAGAGCGTCCTGCCCCGCGTAACCGCCTCGCTCTTGATGGCCTGGCGGGTCGAGCTGTAGATGCCGCCGACGACCACATCGACCTTGTCGACGTCGATCAGTTTTGCGGTCCTTGCCTTGGCGACGCCGTCGATGGTTTCGCCATCCTCGATGACAAGCTCCAGCGGCCGGCCGAGCAAGCCGCCCTTGGCGTTGATATCGTCGACGAGCATGGTGGTGAGGTTCGCATTTGCGATGCCCATGAATGACAACGGGCCGGTGAGTTCGGCGATAAGGCCGATCTTGATGGGTTTCGGATCCATTTCATTTCTCCAAATATGGGGGTTCGTCGGGCGCGCCGCCGCCGGGTGGCAGGCGGCACGCAGTGCGGGACCTCAGGCCTCGTAGTGGCCGAGCAGCAGTGCCGCCTGCGGCTTTCCGACATGGCCGGCTTCCTGCAGGATCGCGGGCACTTCCGGATCCGACACGAAATTCTTCCAGCCCTCGGCGTCCCAGTCGAAGATCGCCCAGACGCGGTCGGGCTCGCTGGGGTCGCGGAAGACGGTTGCGCCGTTCGAGCCGTGCAGCCGGCGCTTGTCGGCGCCCTTGGTTGAAAAGATACGGATGAAGTGGTCGACATCAGCCACCTTGGTCGTTGCGAGAAGCATCTGATTTCCTCCTGTCGGTCGCGGCCACCATTGGTCCGTCGACAGGATCACGATGCGCGTCTCGGATCAGGCGCACATGGGGTGGATTCCCTATGCCTGCGTTTCGCCCGGTCGGATAAGGCCATGCTCGACCGCGTAGAGAGCGGCCGCGGCGCGGGTGGTCACGCCGATCTTGGAATAGACGCTCTGGATATGGTGGTCCGCGGTCTTGGGCGAGATATCGAGTTTGCGTGCCGCTTCCTTCGCCGTCAGTCCGGCGGCGATCAGGCGCAGCACCTCGATTTCGCGCGGCGTCATGCCGGCCAGCGCCCGCGGCAAAGCCCGGCGCGACTGCTGGCCCGCGAAAGACAACACGGCCTCCGCGGCGTCGGGGCAGATACAACCGTCACGTACCGCGGCGCGCAGCTGTGTCGCCGCCGCCTCGCTGGACAGCGCCTTGCGGTGCGGACGTTCCTCGCGCCACGTCTGGAAGGCTTCGGCAGCGGCCAGGATCCTTGCCGCCGGGGACAGATCGGAGGCGCCGACCTTGCGGTGATAGCCCGAGCCATCCAGGCGTTCGTGATGGCGAAGCACGAGGGCGGCCACCGCATCGCCCTCGCGGCCGAACGAGGCCAGCGCCCGTTCGCCGTAATAGGCGTGCAGTTGTGCCGCGTCGCGCTCGCGGACAGACAGCGGGCCGTTGCGCATCCAGGTCGCCACCGGTACCACCAGTTCGCCGATATCATGGATGCAGCCCGACCAGCGCAGCGCGCGAACGTCAGGGTCGGGCAGCCCGATCCGTTTCCCCGCACCCGTGGCCAGTTCCGACACCATCCGCGAATGGCCCTGGGTAAACGGCATGCGCATGTCGATCATGTCGGCTATGGCCAGGAACGCCTCATCGCAAGCCCCCTCATCCAGCGTCACCGGCGGATCGGGCTCAAGCGCCAAAATGGTCTCGCGGTCGACCGTCGCGCCGATGCCCTCCATCAGGCCCGCCGCGTTAGCCGAGACGAGCCGGGCCAGACCCGCTTCGTATGGGCCATCGCCGCGACTGGCGATGGTTTCGGCCATCTCGTCGATGCCGAGGGCATCGCTGAGCGCAATCGCATCCTGCGCCAATGTGATCAGGCGCACGGCGGGCAGGACATCCTCGCCACTCAGCCCACGCGGCAGGCCTTTGCCGTCCCAGCGTTCGTAGATCTGTCCAAGATTGCGCCGGATCTCGTCGGACAGGCCGAGCCGCTCGCCGATCCGCTGCGCGACCTCGCAATGCGCTGTGAGCACCGGGCGGGCCACCGCGAGCGCCTGCGACATCGCGGCCTCGACCGCCCTGGCCTGGGCGTCAGGATCGAGATCGTAGTATAACCGCTTGAAGGCCTGCACGAAAACCCTGCCCAGTTCGGCACGATTGCCCATGTCGAGACCGACGAGATCCTGGCGGAGCGCGATTTCGTCGCCGAAGGTGGCCGACAGAAGGTCCGTGTCGGCATTGCAGCCGACATAGCGCAGCATCGACTGGTGGTAGGCATTGCGCCGAACCTCATCGGAAACGCCCGCAAGCTCGGCGATCCGCATTGCAAGCACGCAGGATTTCAGCGCGAAGTCGCGAGAATGGCCGGTGGCAAGGTCCGAAGCGTAGGCGAGGACCATCATGAAGTCCGCCCGGCGGATCGAGACGTTTGTCATCGCCCACCTCCCAGTGGGCCCATGCTAGCTCCGGGTACCGCAAATACCTAGGGGAAAAATCCCAAGCCGGGGTGGGCCGAAAAGCCAACCCTCGAATGGTCTACATTGCGCTGATCGTCACCGCACCACCTCGCGGTGCGCGCCGGGCAGGCGGGTGGCGATGAGCTTGTCGATGCGGCGGCCGTCGAGGTCGACCACTTCGAAGCGCCAGCCCTGCGCGTCGACGCATTCGCCGGTCGCCGGGAGATGGTGCATGTGCGACAGCACGTAGCCGGCGACGGTCTCGTAGTCGCGGTTTTCCGGCAGGTCGAAGCCGAGAACCTCGGCCATCTCGTCGGCCTGCATGTAGCCGGCGAGCAGCCACGAGCCGTCCTCGCGCTTGACGGCATTCTCCTCGTCGCCGGCGTCGGTATCCGCCCGGAAGACGCCGGTGATGGCTTCGAGAATGTCGGCCGGGGTGACGATGCCTTCGAAATGGCCGTATTCGTCATGCACCAGCGCCATCGGCACGTCGGATTCCTTGAGCTTCTGCAGCACATCCAGCGCGTCGGCCTGGTCATAGACGATGGGAGCGGCACGCACATGCCTGCGCGGGTCGAGCACGCGACCGGCAAGCAGTGCGGCGAGCACGTCGCGCGTCTGGACGACGCCGACCATGACATCGACGCCGCCGTCGCCCGCCGGCAGGCGGGAATGCTGGGTTTCCATCAAAAGCTTGCGAATGGTGCTCTCGTCTGACTGCAAATTGATCCAGTCAACCTCGGTGCGCGGCGTCATCACGGCGCGCACGGCGCGGTCGCCAAGCCGCATGACGCCGGCGATCATGCGCCGTTCGTCGGACTCGATGGTGCCGTGGTGCTCGGCCTCGGCGACCAGCATCTTGATCTCCTCGTCGGTGACCTTCTCCTCGCTTTCGCCGCGCTGGCCGAGCAGCCACAATATGGCGCGGCCGGAAATGTCGAGCAGGAAGACCAGGGGGGCCGAGACGGTGGCGAGGATGGTCATTGCCGGCGCCGCCCGCGCGGCAACGCGCTCGGGATCGCGCAAGGCGATCTGCTTGGGCACCAGCTCGCCGATGATCAGCGAGAAATAGGTGATGATGGCGACGACGATGCCGACGCCGAGCGGATCGGCGACGGTTTCGCGCATGCCGTTCGAGGCCAGGAAGGTGGCCAGCCGGTCGCCCAGCGTGGCGCCCGAAAACGCGCCGGAGAGCACGCCGACCAAAGTGATGCCGATCTGCACCGAAGACAGGAACTTGCCGGGATTGGAGCCAAGCTCAAGAGCACGGCCGGCGCCATTGACGCCGCGGTCGATCATCGCCTTGAGCCTGGCCGGGCGCGACGAGACGATGGCGAGTTCGGACATCGACAAAAGGCCGTTCACACAGATGAGGACGACCACGATAGCGATTTCGACGTATAGCATGAGCGGTCCATAGCATTGCGGCGCGGTTTTCGAAAATAGTCCGCCATGATTTTTAGAAAATGACAGTTGCAGCTCTCAACCGACATCGCCTCGCGGCATCGGAAAGCTCACGAGCAATTTCAGTTCGATCCCGGACCATCTGGTCCCAGAACACATGATCTCATGGCAGTTGCTTCAACACGCCGACAACGGCCTCGCCGTCGGTGACATAGGGATCGCCGCCGCCATTGCGCCCGGTCTTGGTGGCGCCGACGCCTGCAATGTCGCTGGTCGATATCAGCATGCCGGCGGTGGCCAGGTCGCGCATGAGGAAATCGCGTTCGGCATCGATGTCGGGGCCGATGTGATGGGTGATGGCGCCGGTGTCGTGGCTCAGGCCAACGCCGCGATCGAAGCTGGCCGAGCCCAGCCATAGCGGCCGGCCGTCATCGCCGGTCGCGCTGGTCTGCCAGAAGCGGACATGATGGCGCCGGTCGGCGCTGGCTCCGACCGGCTTTTCGAAAGCGAGATCCTGCGCGCGGCCGTCGAACAACAGCCGGCTGACCGGCGCATCGGGATAGGGATGGTCAAACAGCACGCTCTCACCGATCTCGATCGCCGTCTTCAGTGTAATGGCGTCGGCGGTGTCCCAGCCGGCGACAGCGAAGGCGTGGACCACCTCCTTCTGCGTGCCGACCAGACCGACATTGATCGGGTCGCCCGGAATGCCCTGCGGGGTGTGCGTCACCATCTCGAAGCGCTGGGTGCGAAAGCCGCGATCCCGGAATGTCCAGAATTCCGGCGCGGCAAAATAGGCGAGCGCCAGATAGGCGGCCAGGAAGGCCGCCACCCAGATTGCAACGCGTCGCCGAAAACTTCGCTGGCTCATCACCGCCGCCCGAACGTTCCGGCATCACTTTACGCGGTGTCTTGACCCGCCGGCAAAGGGTACCGGCACGCTGGTCGATGTTCTAGAGCGATTCACCGTTTCACGGAAACGGCGAACCACGCTATCTCTTTGTTTTGACGCAATTCCGGACGGAAAACCGTTTCACACTTTTCCTGGAATTGCTCTAGCGGCAGGCGCGATAACCGTTCCTGCGGTTCTTGATGTCGAAATGGAAATGGTTGCGGTGGTCGTAATTGTAGCCGGGGCCGAGCACGGTGGTGAAATACTGGCAGCCGTCGGCGCGCACGTTGTTGAGGAAGCCACGGGTGCGGAAGGCGAACAGGCCGGGCTTGCGCACATCGATGTCGTCGCCATTGTTGAGCTCGATGCTCATGACGTCGAGCGCGTTGCCCTTGCCATGCTCCGACAGCACGCCTTCGCCGGCAATGGTGCGGCAGGAATAGCTGGAGCCCTGGTGGATCGTCTTGACGCCGGAGAAATAGCGCCAGCGGGCGGAGGGAACGAGTTCGTTCTTCGTCCAGCCGGCGAAGGTGGCGGCCATGTCGCAGGTCAGTGTCGCGGCGGGCTTCATCTGGATGTTGCCGATGGCCGAGACCTTGACCGGATAATCGATGCCGCACTGGCCTTCGTGGATCGGCGCCAGATCGGTGTAGGCGACATCGAGGCGCTTCAGCTGCTGGCGGCAGTCGGTTTCGCTGGCCGGCATCTGTTCGACCGGCGACATCGGCTCATCCATGCGCGGATAGGCGGCGCTCGTCATGTAGGGATTGGAGGGGACAAGCTTCTGCATGCCCGTGTACTGCGGCACGGCAGCCGTTTGCGAGCCGACATCGACAGCCGGTTCAAGTGACAGCACGCTGCCGGTGTTGCAGGCCGAAACGGCCGCCAGGGCAAGGCCGGCAACCAGCATCGCTGCAGGCTTCGATTGGCGCGCGGCGGCGAAAAACACAGCACGAAATTTGCCGGCCATCGGCGGAATCCTGTTTCCAGATATCCGGCATTTTAACGATCAAGGGTAAAGGAAAACTCAGCGCCTGCGTTCACGCCTGCGGCTGAATTGCGGCACTGGCCAACGCTCACTGGCAGAATGTGCCGCCATGCCGGCGCGGTTCGAGATCGAGATGGAAATGCAAGGCATGGTCGGGGTCGGCGCCTGGCCCGAGCACGGTCTTGAACGGCCCGCAGGCGGCCTTGCGCACGGCGTTGAGGAATTTCGCGTCCTTTTCCGGCGGCGTCGGGCCAACGTCGATCCTCTTGCCGTCCGACAACGTGAAGCTGGCGATGTCGAGTGCGTTGCCGAAGGCGTGTTCCGACAGTTTTCTTGTGCCGTTGCGCGGCCGGCAGACAAAGGCCGATGCCTGGTTGATCGATTTCAGATCGGCGCCGAAATCGGCTTTCGCGGCTGGCTGGATGACATTTGCGGCAAAACGCGCGGCAACCTCGGCCATCGGGCAATTGAGCTCGGTGCCGGGAGCGATGGCGATCGACTTGCCAAGTGACTTCAGCACGATCGGGTAAGGGATCGAGCAGCCGATTTCGGGATTGCTTTCCGCCTTGTGCTCCTCGAACTCGACGCCGAGCGTCTTCAGCCGCTCGCGGCAAGCGACTTCCTCTTCCGGCATTTTCGCGTCGGGAAGATCGGCCGAGCGCGGGTCGGGGAGCATTTTCTTGTCGCCTGCATCGGCCGGCTTTTGTGGCGGTTGCGGGGCGATGGCCGGCGGCTGAACCTCAGGTTCTGCGGTGTCGGGCTTTTGTGGCGGCGTCGGTGCTACAGGCGGCGGCTCCGGCTCGCTTTCCGCGTCGGCAGACGGTTCGGGGCGCGCCTGCTTTTTTTGATGGGATTTTCCTTCATTAAACCGGCCCGCTGCGCCGCTCCCTGGAGCTTCCGTCTTCTGGCTGCCCTCGGTCTTCGAAGCGTCGGCCTTCGGCGCGTCCGGCGGGCGTGGCTCAGGCACGGGAACAACGGCAAGCGATGGCAGCGGCTCCAGCGTTTTCTGCTGTGTCTGGCTCGGCTTGACCTGCAGCTCGCTCCGCCGTTTCGGCGGTCGCTCGGCCCGCCGTTTCAGCGGCTGGTCGACCCGCGGTGTCAGCGGCTGCTCCACATGCGGCGCACGCAGCTTGTGGTGCCGGTGGCGATGCCTGGCGTCGGCTGGCGCAACCAGCATAGCCGTGACGGCCACGACCAATGCTACCCTGCAGGTTTGGGAAAAGATAAACGACGCCATCGCCGTCAACGGCGCCAACGCAAGGAGGTTGCCTGCGCCCCATCACGAACGGTAACCACGGCGTTACGCGCCGATCGCTTCCAGCCCTTCCTCCAGCCAGTCGGCAAGCAGCGGCATGCCAAGCAGATACTTCGCCGTGCGTTTGTTGGCGCGTTCGCGCGCCGCGGCAAGCGCGTCCACCCATTCGGCGGCGTCGTAGTCGCCGCGACCGACCCAGGCCAGCGCGACCAGTTCGGCTGCCTCATCGACATTGAGATCGTTGATCAGCTCACGCAGCTCTTCCTCGGTGAGGTTTTCGGAACTCTCCTCGGCGAGGCCGTCATGATGGTGGTTGGCATGCGCTTCGCCATCGAGTTCGACCTCATGCTCGGCGCCATCGGCATAATCCTCGTTGACGGCGGCACTCAGTGCCTTGGCCTTGAGGATAAACAGGCGCACGGTGTCGGGGCCGATCGAAAGCTCCCAGTCCTTTTCAAGCCGCCGCTGCACGGGCCGTCTCCGTCAGGTCGTTTGCTTGGATGATAGCGGATTTACAGCATCCGTCACCTGATGTTCTGCCGTATGCTTTTTTCCGGGATGAAACCCAGGCCATCCGGCGTTAGTGTTGCATTCTCACCCCTCAAGGAGGCTTCGATGCATAAAAGAATGCTGATCCAGGCGGCGACTGCCCTTGTCGCGCTGCAGTTCCTTGCCGTTCCGGCGTTCACCGCCGGCAGCAGTGGTGGCAGCGATCAGACTGTCACCCAGTGCAAGAAGGGCGAAGTCTGGGACAAGAAGAAGAAAAAGTGCGTCGCACCCCAGGAAGGCATGCTGGACGACGACAGCATCTATGATGCAGGCCATGCGCTGGCGCTGGCCGGGCGCTATGACGAGGCGATCGCCGTGCTCAGCCTCGCCGCCAACAAGCAGGATCCGCGCATCCTCAACTATCTCGGTTACTCGCACCGCCATTCCGGCCGCGTCACCGTCGGCCTCGGCTATTATGAGGAAGCGCTGCGCATCGATCCCAACTATACACTGGTGCGCGAGTATCTCGGCGAGGCGCATCTGCAGATCGGCGATCTGGCCGGCGCCCAGCAGCAGTTGATGGAGATCGAGAAGCGGACCGGCAAGGGGTCGCGCGAATACGGCATGCTGTCGGAGCAGATCGATCATTTCATGCGGAGCTGATTCGGCCCCCTATGCTTCTCAATCCGGCCGCGAGCGATCGCGGCCGGATTTTTGTTGCCGGCCATCCGCAATTGGCATTTGACCCCGACCGCATTTGCAAAAGCAGCAACGGCATTTGTGAAAGCGGTAGATGATTTTTGCAAAACCGATTTTTTGGCGTGAAAAACCCGCGAAGATTGCTATATTCAAGGAAATTGCGGTGAAACGGTTCCGTTAGCCCGAGGCTGTCGGACCGTTTTCTTTTTGTACCCATCGACAAGGCTTTCCCCGAAACGCGGGGGTGGCGGCAGGAAAGGTCAGGCATCATGAACAAGGTCCCGATGACAGGCGAGGGGTTCGCGTCATTGAAGGAAGAGCTGCGCTGGCGTCAGCAGGAAGAGCGGCCGCGCATCATCGAGGCCATCTCCGAGGCGCGCTCGCATGGCGACCTTTCCGAAAATGCCGAATACCATGCCGCCAAAGAGGCACAGAGCCTCAATGAGGGCCGGGTCAACGAGCTCGAAGATTATATCGCGCGCGCCGAAGTGATCGATGTCAGCAAGCTCACCGGCGACAAGATCAAGTTCGGCGCCACCGTGGTGCTGGTTGACGAGGACACCGAGGAAAAGAAGACCTACCGGATCGTCGGCGACCAGGAAGCCGACGTGAAGTCCGGCCGCATCTCGATCTCCTCCCCGATCGCGCGCGCGCTCATCGGCAAGGAAGTCGGCGACGCCATCGAGGTCAACGCGCCCGGCGGTGCAAGGGGTTATGAGATCGTCCAGGTGCAGTTCATCTAGGACCTTTGATAATTCTACTCTGGAGGCCGACTAGCGCGGTTTCTTCGCTTCCGGTGCTCACGTACTTAAAAGTACGCTCCTCTCGTCGCGGGGCGACGCCGAAGAACCGCGCTATTCGCCAGAGCTTCTGAAAGGTCCTAAGCCGGCGCTCGTAATTTGAGTGCCAATAGCTTTTCGGTCTCCGCCATCACCTTCGCCGGCGTCACTCGTTCCCCAGGCGCCGCCAGAAGCGTCGACGCATATGGCCCGCGCGGGCCGGTGAGACCGGGCTCGGTCGCTAGGAACACCGCAACCGTCGGCAGGCCGAAGGCACTGGCGAGATGGGTGAGACCGGTGTCGGCGCCGACGACCAAGGTCGAGCGGCCGATGATCGCGGCGATGTCGGCAAGCGGCGATTTGGGCACCAGGATCGTGGATGGAACGGCTCCGGCTATTGCTTCGGCCACGCCCTTCTCACGTTCGTTCGACCAGGTGGTGACCGGCGTCATTTCCCTTTCAACCAGCAGGCGGGCGGTTTCGATCCAGTCTTCGGCCGGCCATTTCTTGTCTTCGCGGCTGGTGCCGTGCAGCAGGAAGGCGGTTCTGCCACCGATGCCCGCGATATCGCTAACTGGCGGCACGATGCCGGAATCCAGTGCCGAAAGATCGGGCTGGTAACCGAGCGCCAGCCCGAACAGCCGCCGCGTCCGTTCGATGGCGTGCAGGTCGCGCGGCACGGTGTTGGTGGCGTCGTAGAACAGCGTCGCAGACGGTTCGCGCGCGCTCGAGCGGTCGAAGCCGGCGATTGGTGCGCCGGCCTGTCGTGCCACCAGAGCCGATTTCAGCAGACCTTGCGCATCGATGACGAGGTCGTAGCGGCATTCGCGCAAGGCGCGGCGCAACGCGGCCGCCTCGCGCCAGGTGTCGCCGTCGAGCAGTGCCTTGCGCCAGCGCCGGATCGCCACCGTGTGGATCCTGTCGATCGCCGGATGCAAAGCCACGATGCCGGCGAATGCCTCTTCGACGCACCAGTCGAAGGATACGTCCGGCCGGTTGAGGCGGGCATCCTCGACCGCCGGAAAGGTGTGGATGACATCGCCCATCGACGACGTCTTGACGATGAGGACCTTCATGCGGCCGCCGGCAGTTCCAGCAGGCGCTCCGCCGCCGCCGCTACCTGCCCGACTTCGAGCGTCTTCAGGCAGTTGAGGTGGCCGAGCGGGCAGACCTTCTGGTGGCAGGGCGAACAGGACAGGCCGAGCCAGACCAGTTCCCGGCGCTCGGCCAGCGGCGGCGTATTTTGCGGCGAGGTCGAGCCGTAGACGGCGACGATCGGCGTGCCGACGGCGGCGGCGACATGCATCAGTCCGCTGTCATTGGACACCGCCAGTCTTGCCGCCGATATCAGGTCGATGGCGTCTTCCAGCCGCGTCTGGCCGGCGAGGTCGACAACGCCAGGGGCAAGGGCTACGATCTCCGCCGTCACGTCGCGGTCGTTCTTCGATCCGAACAGCGCCACCTTCAAGCCCTTCGCCATAAGGTCACGGGCAAGCCCGGCATAGCTTTCACTCGGCCAGCGCTTGGCCGGGCCGAATTCGGCACCAGGCATCAGGGCAACGAATTTCTGCGGCGCCAGCCCGAAACGGTCGAGTAGGGTGACCTGGCTTTTGATGTCCACGGTCAGACGTGGCGCCCGGAAGCTGCCGCCCTGTGCGAGGCCGAAATAGGCCTGCGCGGTGCGTCGTTTGACGGCATCGGGCAGCGGCACGATGTCGGTCAGCAGGCCATAGCGCATTTCGCGCAGATGACCGAAACGGCGCGGAATGTGGGCAAAGAATGGGATCAGTGCCGATTTCCAGCTGCCCGGCAGGACATAAGCCATGTCGTAGCGGCCGCGAAGCAGGCGGCCGAAACGGCGGCGATGGGTGAATTCGAGCGCGCCGGGTTTGAGCGGAAAGTCGATCTGCTGGCGGATTTCGGGCATGCGCTTGACCAGCGGTGCGGCCCAGGCCGGCGCAAGCACATCGATCGCGGCGTTGGGATGCAGCTCTTTCAGCGCCGAAAACAGGCACTGCGCCATCACCATGTCGCCCACCCAGCGTGGGCCGATCACGAGGATCGTTGGGCTTTCAGCCATTCGACATAGTCTCTGACACCGGTTTCCACTGTCCGGAATTGGCCATTGTAACCGATCGCGCGCAAACGGGACATATCAGCTTGCGTGAAGCTCTGGTAGCTGCCCTTGAGGTGGTCGGGAAATTCGATGAACTCGATCTCGCCCTTGCCAAGCGTGTCGATCACCGTTTCGGCGATGGCGCGGAACGGCTGGGCGCGGCCGGTGCCGCAATTGAAGATGCCGCTTTCGCCCCGCTTCCACAGCCACAGATTGACGTCGGCGACGTCGCCGACATGGATGAAGTCGCGGCTTTGTTCACCCGGTCCGAATCCGTCATAGGCGCCGAACAGTTTCGGATTCTCGCCGCGTTCGACCTGGTTGAACAGGTGGAAGGCGACTGAGGCCATGGCGCCCTTGTGCGCCTCGCGCGGGCCATAGACGTTGAAGTAGCGCAGGCCGGCAACCTGCGAATGGTCGGCATCGAAGACGGTGCGCCTGACATAGTCGTCGAACAGCTTCTTGGAATAGGCATAGACGTTGAGCGGCCGCTCCAACGCCGGATCCTCGCGAAACTCGGCGCCACCGCCATAGACGGACGCCGAGGAAGCGTAGAGGAACGGCACGCGCAGCGTCTGGCTGGCATGCAGCAGCCGTTTCGAGAAGGCGTAGTTCACCTCCATCATGAACTTGCCGTTCCATTCGGTGGTGGTCGAGCAGGCGCCTTGGTGGAAGACGGCTTCGATGCGACCGAGCGAGCCTGCCTCCATGCGGGGCAGGAAATCATCCTTGTCGAGATAGTCGGCTATCTGCAAATCGGCGAGATTGGAAATCTTGTGCCCGTCGGTCAGGTCATCGACGACCAGGATGTCGTCATGGCCTTCGGCGTTGAGCGCGGCGACGATGTTGGAGCCGATCATGCCGGCGCCGCCTGTGACGATGATCATATTGTTGGCCCTGATACGCGTTTCGCTTGCCGATTCCGGCCCTTATAAGGGAGGCAGGGTGGGCTGTCGATAAAGCAGGCAGTGGAGCGGATGTCACAGTGGCGCCGCAAAGCTTCCGCTTCTGTCGGTATGTGCCGCCTGGCATGATCGTGAGGACAAAAGAATGCCATCGACCGAACTGCTCATCGCGTTTTTCGCCACCACGGCGATCTTCGCCTACATTCCCGGCCCGGCCATGCTCTACGCAGCCGCGCAGACGATGGCGCGCGGCCGCTGGTCCGGCCTGACGGCGGCACTTGGCATTCATCTGGGCGGCTATGTGCATGTCTTCGCCGCCGCCGCCGGCCTGTCGGTGCTGTTTCACGCGGTGCCGACGCTCTACATGGCGGTCAAGCTGGTCGGCGCGCTCTACCTGATCTGGCTCGGCGTTTCGCTGTTCCGCAAGCGCGTGGAGGGCGATGCGGCGCTGCCCTCGATCGAGCGGAAGTCCGCCCGCCGTGCCTTTTTCGAGAGCATCACCGTCGAGGTGCTCAATCCCAAGACTGCGATCTTCTTCATGGCGTTCCTGCCGCAGTTCATCGACGCCTCGGCGGCATTCCCGGTCTGGCTGCAATTCGTGGTGTTGGGCACTATCGTCAATCTGATGTTCTCTTCGGCCGACGTCGTCGGCGTGTTCCTGGCGGGTGCCGTGATCGGCCGTTTGCGGCGCTCGAGCCGCGCACAGCGCCTGATGCAGAGGGCCGGCGGCGCGGTTCTGGTCGGGTTGGGTGTCCATGTCGCCTTGCAGAAGAGCTGACCGCCCGGGCCATCGCGGCCATGGCCTGCCGTTGCGCTGCGCGGAATTGCGGTATATCGGCTTCGCCATGAACGATCGGGCCCGTCAATTGATGATACCCAGCAAGATTGAAATCGGCCTTTCCACGCGTTGCCAGTGACATGATCAAGCACAATCCGCCTTCTCCCGAACCCCTGCACCGCGCCATTGCGCGATTCGGCCAGGCCACCGTGCTGGTGGTCGGCGACTTCATCCTCGACCGTTTCGTCAATGGTGTCATCGAGCGGATCTCGCCGGAAGCGCCGATCCCGGTGCTGCACGGGCGCGGTGAGACCTCGACGATGGGTGGTGCCGGCAATGTCGTCGCCAACATCGTCTCGCTCGGCGCATCTGCCATTCCAGTGTCGGTGATCGGCACCGACGCCGCCGGCGACAATCTCGTGCGCATGCTGCACGAACTCGGCGCCGACACGGCGGGCCTGGCGCAGGAGCGTGGCCGCTTGACCTCGTCGAAGAGCCGCTTCAGCGCTCTCAACCAGCAGGTGCTGCGCTTCGACGAGGAGGAGATCAAGCCGCTCGGCGTCGCGGAGCGGGCGAGCCTGATCCGGCATTTCCGCGACGCGCTGACGCGCGCCGACATCGTCATACTGTCCGACTACGGCAAGGGCACATTGCTCGACGGCGTCGCCGGCGACCTGATCGCCATCTGCCGCGAGGCGGGAAAGCCGGTGCTGGTCGACCCGAAGGGCCGCGACTATGCGCGCTATGCCGGAGCGACCGCCATCACCCCCAACCGCAAGGAGCTTGGCGAAGCTGTCGGCCATGCGGTGTTCGCCGATGAGGAGATCGTGGCGGCGGCACGCCAGTTGATTTCGGCGCATGGCTTCGACTTCGTCGTGGCAACGCGCAGCGAAAAGGGCATGAGCGTGGTCGGCCCGACCGAGGCGCGCCACATCGCCACCCAGGCGCGCGAAGTGTTCGACGTTTCGGGCGCCGGCGACACAGTGATCGCGAGCTTCGCGCTGGCGCTGGCCGCCGGTGCCGATCCTGTTGCCGCGGCCTCGATCGCCAACGCCGCCGGCGGCGTCGTGGTGGGCAAGCGCGGCACCGCGCGGCTGACGGTCGAGGAGCTCACCGGCGCGCTGTTCCGTTCGCATGGACCGACCGCCCACAAGGACGCCATCCTCGATGCGACGTCGGCCGCGCGCATGGTGGCGGCGTGGAAGGAAGAAGGACTGAGCGTCGGCTTCACCAATGGCTGTTTCGACATACTGCATGCCGGTCATGTCAGTCTGCTGCACGCGGCGCGCAGCCAGTGCGACCGGCTGGTGCTCGGCCTCAACAGCGATGCCTCGGTGCGGCGGCTGAAGGGTGCCGGGCGGCCGGTCAACGACCAGCATGACCGCGCCTGCGTGCTCGCCGCCCTTGCCTCGGTCGATGCGGTCGTGGTGTTCGAGGAGGATACGCCGCTGGCGCTGATCGGAGCGCTGCTGCCCGACATACTGGTCAAGGGCGCCGACTACACGATCGACACCGTGGTCGGTGCCGATGTGGTGCAGAAGGCGGGCGGGCGCGTCGTGCTGGTCGATCTCGTCGCCGGCAAAAGCACCACCAGCACCATTGGCAAATTGCGTGCCGGCGGCACCACAAGCTGAGGAATTCATGTCTGACTTGAACGACTACCTGGTCCGCTCGGCGGCCGCGATTTCCGCCATGGTCGAGCGCGACCTGACCAGCGAGATGGAGCGGGCGGCGAGCGCCGTCGTGACGGCACTTTCGTCGGGCAAGGCCTTGCTGATCTGCGGCAATGGCGGTTCCGCCAGCGATGCCATTCACATCGCCGGCGAGCTGGTCGGCCGCTTCCTGAAGGAGCGCAAGGCCTACAATGTCATCGCGCTGCCGGCCAATGCCGCGGTGCTGACCGCCTGGGGCAATGATTACGGCTTCGACACGGTGTTTTCGCGCCAGGTCGAGGCGCATGGCTCGGCGGGCGGCGTCCTGCTGGCAATCTCGACCAGTGGCAATTCGCCGAGCATCCTCGCCGCCGCCGCACAGGCGCGGATGATGGACATGACGGTGATCAGCCTGACCGGCGACACCGGCGGCAAGCTCAAGCCGCTGTCCGACATCCTGCTCAACGTGCCCTCGACCTCGACGCCGATCATCCAGCAGGGGCATCTGTGCCTCTATCATCATCTGTGCGAAGTGGTCGAAGCGCGTCTCAGCAATGGCTGACCGGACGCTGTCGTGAAGTCCGGACCCTATCCGCTCCAGGAGCCCGGACTGTGGGTCGAGCGGATCGGCGCCAGGATTTTTCCGGCCGGCACTCCGGCGCTGTTCCTCGATCGCGACGGCACCATCAATGTCGATACCGACTATCCCGATGATCCGGCCGAAATTGTGCTGCGCGAGGATATCGCCGCGGCGATCGGTGTCGCCAATCAGGCCAACATTCCCGTCATCATCGTCACCAACCAATCGGGCATCGCGCGCGGCTATTTCGGCTGGAGCGAGTTCGCCGCGGTCAACGGCCGCGTGCTCGACCTGCTCGCCGCCGACAACGCGTCCGTCGACATGGTCCTGGCCTGCGCCTATCACGAGGCGGGCGAGGGGCCGCTTGCGATCGCCGACCATCCGATGCGCAAGCCCAATCCAGGCATGCTGCTGGAGGCGGGCAGACGTCTCGGGCTCGATCTACGACGTTCGCTGATCGTCGGCGACAAGCAGGCGGACATGGAGGCGGGACAGCGCGCCGGCCTCTCGCAGGGCTGGCTGGTCGACGGCGAAGCGGCCGTTCAATCCGGCTTCGCGGTCAGGCCCTGGTGCTACCGCGAGGATTTCGGCGGCCTGCTCGCCGCAATAGCGGCACTGGGCGCCGTGTCAGGCGAGTCGTGACCGCTCAAGTCCGGATCGTTGTCTCGCGAAGCTTCATAAAGCTTGGCCTCGGTGGCGAACGAATACACCATCACCATCATCGAATAGACGAAGCCATGCCGGCCGCACAGGAAGTAGCGCTTGGCCACGTAGAACTTCAGGAAGTTGCCGAGCGGTGACAGGACCAGCCTTATCAGGCCAGGCTTCTGGCCTCTCTCGACCAGCGTGGCAACCTTGAGGCTGGAGTAGGTGTTGGCCCTTGCCAGGTCCTCCGCGACAGTCACTTCGCGACGATGCAACAGCACGCCACTTTCAAGCGTGTTGGTTTCGCCCGGCACCTCGAACGATTCATGGACCCGCAAGTTGATGTCCATGGTGGCCTTGTCACGGCGGAAAAGACGCAGCAGGCGGTTGTGCAGCACCCAGCGGTGTGCATAGCCATAGCCCTTCAACTTGTCGCGACGCCTTACGTACCATCCGTCGAAGACGTCATTTTGGGGCTGCGTCACGGTCATGATCGACTGCCTGAGCAGGTCGTCGACGGCCTCATCGGCTTCGATCGAAAGACACCATGGCTGCGTAGCCTGATCGAGCGCGAATTTCCGCTGACGTGGAAACCCCGGCCAGTCGTTGTGGAATAGCCTGATCGGGTAGCCCTTGGCGATGAACTCCTGAATGATGTCCAGGGTGTTATCGGTCGAACCCGAATCGACGACGACGATCTCGGCGCAGAAGTCGACGCTTTCCAGGCACGGCCCGATCATCTTGGCTTCGTTCATGCAGATGACAAGCGCCGAAACCGGGCTAGAAAATCGAGTCATAGTCCCATCCACGGCACACTGCTCTCGGAATTTAAGCTGCTTGCGCCATCTGCTTTTACGCAATTCCGGACGGCCACGGCAGAACGATCAGGCTTTCTACACCAGAGCCCATCGAATGCCAAAGCGGCTCTGATATGGCAAAGCCCGCAGCCCGCATCGGCCAGGCACGATGTGGGGCTGCCGTCGACCGGCCTCAAGGCTGTGCAAACGAGACCAGCCCTTCGTCCTTGACCCGGCGGATGGTGAGCGCGGTGCGCACCGTGTCGACGTTCGGGGTCGACGTCAGCTCCTCGATGACGAAGGTCTGGAAGGCGCCGAGGTCGCTCGCCACGCAATGCAGCAGGAAATCGGATTCTCCCGACACCATCCAGGCGTCGCGCACGATCGGCCAGCTGCGGGTGCGTTCGGCAAAGGTGCGCAGCTCGGCGTCGGCCTGGTGATGCAGGCCGATCAGGCAGAAGGCGACGACATCGAGGCCAAGCGCCGGCGCGTTGAGCAGGGCGCGGTAGCCGCGGATGATGCCGGCTTCCTCCAACCGCTTGACGCGGCGCAGACAAGGCGGCGCCGAAATGCCGACGCGGTTCGACAGTTCGACATTGGTCATGCGCCCATCGGCCTGAAGTTCGCGCAGGATCTTCCAGTCGATGGCGTCGAGATCGGCCTTGAGCGGCATGAGGGCTCTCGATAAGTCAGGGGCAATACGCAAGAATCTTGCGTGATTTTGTAATTAAACGACTTCGCTGTCCATTCCATCCCTTGCTCGAAATATTTCGGAGGGGCAAAGCAGGGACAGGGTGCGACAAAGCTTTCCGGGGACGAACGCCAACCTGCCTTGCTGGCGTCGTGGGCAACACTTACATTACGCGCGATATCGACGAGTTTTCCATGCCGCAATTGCCGGCAGCCCTCCGCAGAGGCTTCCATATGACCACCAAGCACGCGCCCGTTCTCATCATCGGTTCCGGCCCCGCCGGCTACACGGCGGCGATCTACGCCGCCCGCGCCATGCTGAAGCCGATGCTGGTCGCCGGCCTGCAGCAGGGTGGCCAGCTGATGATCACCACCGACGTCGAGAACTATCCCGGCTTTGCCGATCCGATCCAGGGTCCGTGGCTGATGGAGCAGATGCTGAAGCAGGCCGAACATGTCGGCACCGACATCATCAACGACATCATCACCGAGGTCGACCTCAATGTGAGGCCGTTCCGCGCCAAGGGCGATTCCGGCACCACCTACACCGCCGACGCGCTGATCATCGCAACCGGTGCGCAAGCCAAATGGCTGGGCATTCCGACTGAACAGACATTCATGGGCTTCGGCGTGTCGGCCTGCGCCACCTGCGACGGTTTCTTCTATCGCGGCAAGGATGTCGCGGTGATCGGCGGCGGCAATTCGGCGGTGGAAGAGGCGCTCTATCTGTCGAACCTCGCCAAGAGCGTGACAGTCATCCACAGGCGCAACGATTTCCGCGCCGAGCGCATCCTCCGCGAGCGGCTGCTGAAGAAGGACAATGTCCGCGTCATCTGGGACACGATCGTGGACGAGATCACCGGTCGTCCCGGCAAGACGCCACTGCCGCCTTCGGTCGAGGGGCTGAAGCTGCGCAATGCGGTGACCGGCCAGGAAACGCATCTCAAGGTCGACGGCGTGTTCGTGGCGATCGGCCACGCGCCGGCGGTCGAGCTGTTTGCCGGCAAGCTAAAGCAGAAGCCGAACGGCTATCTGTGGACGGCGCCCGATTCGACCCGCACCGACGTGCCCGGCGTGTTCGCGGCGGGCGACGTGACCGACGACATCTACCGCCAGGCGGTGACGGCGGCGGGGCTCGGCTGCATGGCAGCGCTCGAGGCGGAAAAGTATCTGGCCGGTATCGAAGTGCACCGCGAAGCGGCGGAGTAAAGAGTTCAGAAAGCGGCTTAGAAACGCCGTGTAAAAGCCTGATTTTTCATTCAGACGCCAAAAACAGAACGAGGGGTATCATGGCGTTGGACTGGGACAAGCTACGCGTGTTTCACGCTGCGGCAGAGGCGGGGTCGTTTACCCACGCGGCCGAGACATTGCATCTGTCGCAATCGGCGATCTCGCGGCAGGTCAGCGCGCTCGAGCATGATGTCGGCGTGCCGCTGTTCAACCGCCACGCCCGCGGTCTCGTGCTGACCGAGCAGGGCGAAATGCTGTTCCGCACGGCGCATGACGTGCTGATGAAGCTCGAGACCATCAAGTCGCGGCTGACCGAGACCAAGGATCGCCCCTCCGGCGTGCTCCGTGTGACGACCACCGTCGGGCTGGGCGCCGGCTGGCTGACCGAGCGCGTGCAGGAGTTCATCGAGCTCTACCCCGAAATCAGCCTGCAGCTGATCCTCGCCAACGAGGAGCTCGACCTCACCATGCGCCAAGCCGATTGCGCCATCCGGCTGCGCCAGCCGCAGCAGCCGGACCTGATCCAGCGCCGCCTGTTCACCGTGCACTTCCACCTCTATGCCTCACCCACCTACGTCGCCAAGCACGGCAAGCCGGCTTCGGTGGCCGAGCTGAAGAGCCATCGCATCGTCACCTTCGGCGTGCCGGTGCCGTCGCATCTGTCGGAGCTGAACTGGCTGGAAACGGTTGGCGATTTCGAAGGCGGACAAAGGGTGCCGACGCTGCAGATCAACGACATATTGTCGATCAAGCGTGCGGTGCAAGGTGGTGCCGGCATCGCCATGCTGCCCGACTATGTGATCAGCAAGGACTCCGACCTGGTGCAATTGCTGCCCGAGACCGAGGTGCCGTCCTTCGACACCTATTTCGCCTATCCCGATGCGATGAAGAACCAGGCCAAGCTGCATGTGTTCCGCGATTTCATCATTGCCAAGGCCCGTAGCTGGTCCTTCTGAGGTCATGTCGATCGGCTCGGCCTGACCTCAATCTCAACGTATCCTGAGGCCGCTCGTTTCTTCGGCTCAGCCACGCCAGCGTGTCAGCCGCGGCAGCCAGCCGGGCACGTTTTGGCGGTAGGTCTCGTATTGCGCGCCGTAGCGTCGGGCCAATGTCGGCTCCTCGTAGACCCTGACGAACGACACCATGGCGATCGCGCCGATGACGGCGTAGGCGGCAAGCGTCCAGCTCGAGAACAGCAGCGCCTGACCGAGGATGATCGACAGCACCGCGACATACATCGGGTTGCGGACATGGCGGTAAATGCCGCCGATCACCAGTCTCTCGGTCGGCGCGACCGGAGCGGGCGTGCCCAGGCCCTCGAGCGCAAAGCAGGCGAAGGCATGCAGCAGCGCAGCGATCGCGGCAACGATCAGGAGGCCGCCGACAGGGACAAAGCCCGGCAGACTCGACCATGGCAAGCCCCAACGATCGGTCAACAGCCAGGGCACGAGCCCGGCAACCACGCCGGGTGCGGCGACGAAGAATGCCGCGCTGCCGGCAATCGCCGAAACCGTACGCATTGGATGCTTCCCCTTGACTGCCTGAGAAATGAACGCGTGCTGCCTGCTTCCAAGTCATCACGCGATTTTGACATTTCAGACCAGAAACCGATCGTGATTGGCGATTCTGTAGTGTGAATCGGGGCACCTAGCGCTCGTTTTCGGTGATTTTGCTGGTCCTATTGGTCTCGGATACGGGTTAGACCACAGCCTGCGTCTTTTTGCATGCGTGTGTTGCAAAATAGATGCTTGTTTCTTGGGCATGATGAGCACATATATAGATCATCTCCTGGGCGCGTTCTCCTCCCATTAGCGCCCTCGAGTGTTCCCCTCTGGAGGTTAGCCTTAACAGGCACTTCCAATCAAACTCAGCCGGATCTTCGTTGATCCGGCTTTTTTGTTGCCGGAGCCCTGCCTGGGCAACTCAAAAATTTGTCAGAATTGCCGCGTAACAGTGTCATGTAACCTCAGGTAACATGACACGGACGCCCAACACCTGCTATGCAGACCATAGGACGCGGTGTGGTCGTGCGGGAGATGGGGGCATCACTCGGACGGCCCGGGCTCAGGCGGCTACCGCGTCCGAACCATTTCTGCCGCCGAAGCTCGGCGGCGCCAGATGCGGCGGACCTGCCGTTTTTACCTCCCAAGGAAACGGTCCGCAATAAAACGACGTCCGGTCCCGCCGGGCGTCGTTTTCATTTTGGCCCCTCGAACCGAGGTTCGAGGGGCGTTGGCACCGCGACGGAATCAAGCAGCCTTGCCGTTGGCGTTCATCGCCTCATCAGCGAGACGGCCGGTGAGTTCGGCCATGTGGTCGAAGACGGCGCGATAGCTGGCGACGCCCGCGGTCGCTGAGCGCAATTCGATGATCAGATCGCCGATCTCGGCCTGCGGCATGGTTGCCTCGACGACATCCCATCCCGGCCAGTCAGGCCGCGCGTCGTAGCCGAGGATCTGGCCGCGCCGCTGCGGGATGAGCGCGATGATCTTCGAGGTCGCGTCGGACGGCGTGACGATCTCGACCTTCATCACCGGTTCCAGAAGCACCGGCGAGCAGGCGGCCATGCCTTCCTTCATCGCCAGCCTGGCCGCCATCTGGAAGGCCATGTCGGAGGAATCGACCGCGTGGTAGGAGCCGTCCGAAAGATTGACCGCGACATCGACGACGGGAAAGCCGAGCGGGCCGGACTTCAGATAGTCGCGCACGCCAGTCTCGACCGACTGGATGTAGGTCTTCGGCACGACGCCGCCGGTAATGGTGTCGGTGAACTGGAAGCCCGTGCCGCGCGGCAGCGGCTTGATCTCGATCACCACGTCGCCGAACTGGCCATGGCCACCGGACTGTTTCTTGTGACGGCCACGCTGCTGCGCCGATTTGCGGATCGTCTCGCGATAGGGCACCGCCGGAGCATGGCCTTCGACCGGGATCTGGTTCTTGCCCTCCAGCCGCTCGCGCACGACGCGCAGATGCATTTCGCCATGGCCTGACAGCACGGTCTCGGCCGAGTCCTGATTGTGGCGCAGGCTGAGCGAGGGGTCTTCCTCCGCCAGCCGCTGGATGGCGGCCGACATCTTCACCTCGTCCTTGCGCTCCTTGGGGCGCAGGGCGAATGCGAAGACCGGCTGCGGCGGCTCGAATTCGAACAGCTGTTTGGTACCGCCCTTGGCCGAGGTCAGAGTCTGACCGGTCTTGACCTCGTCCAGCTTGCCCAGCGCCACGGTGTCGCCGGCCTTGGCGATGGTAAGCTTGACCTGGTCTTTGCCGAGCATTCGGTAGATGCCGGAAACTTTCGCCGTGTCGCCGCCGGGCAGCCAGAGTTCGGAGCCGTCGACGACCTGGCCGGATAGGATGCGCGACACCGACAGCTTGCCGCCATGCGGCGTATGGATTGTCTTCATCACCTGAGCCACCGTTGCCGCGCCATCAGGCGCGCCGAGTCGTTTGCGGGTCGCCTCGATGTCGGGTGCGTCGTGACGGATCGCCTTCAAGAGGCGCAGCACGCCGTTGCCTTTCTCGGCGGTGCCGATCAGCACCGGCGTTACCGCGCCATCGCGCAGATCGGCGGCGAGGTCGTCGAAGACGGCGTCCTTGGGCGGCTCGATCTCCTCGAGCAGCTGTTCCATCAGCTGGTCATCATGGTCGGCCAGCGTCTCCAGCATCGAGAAGCGCGCCTCCAGTTCGCGCGCCTTGTCGTCGCCGGGTATCTCAGCCACCTCGCTCTCGGCATATTCGCGATAGATGTAGGCGCGCTCCAGCGCGAGATCGATCGAGCCGATGACGACGCCGTCCTTGCGCAGCGGAATCTGGCGCAGCAGCAACGGCACCGAGCTTGCCGGCTGCAGCATCTTCAGCGTGTCGCGCACGCCGGCGATTGCCTTGTCGACCTTGTTGAGGAACAGGATACGCGGCACGCCGAGATCGTCGAGCTTGCGCATGATCAGCTGCAGGGCAGGGATCTTCTTTTCGTCGGCCTCGGCAACGACCACCGCGAGGTCGCATGCGGCCAGCACCGGTTCGGCCTCGAAGGAGAATTCGATGGAGCCGGGACAATCGACGAAGGTAATCTGCTCGCCCATGAATTCGGTGGTGGCGATCGTCGCCTCGACGCTCATGGCGTGGGCGCGCGCCTCCGGCGAATAATCTGAAACGGTGTTGCCCGATGAGACGGGATTTTGTCGGGGGATGGAGCCCGTGCGGGCCAATATGGCTTCGAGAAGTGTCGTCTTACCGCTTGCGAAGGGACCGACTATGGCAATGCATTTCGGTCCCGTGCGTCGTCCTCCGGCGCGAGTACCCATGACTGACCTCCACTCAGGCGTTTCCCGTAGGACCGACTGGCATGCATGGTTCAGGCGTGGTCGATCGGTCCTGAGCGGCGGCCGGCCTGTTCGACCGTCGCGGGCGGGGTTCTTTTGGTTTCGCCACCTGCCCAAAGCCATCGTCCCACTTGTTTGCCGGCAGAGCAAGAAAAATAGAGCCTGGCGTTACGCCGCGGGCGGCCGGAAAAAACCTGGAACCGATTGCCGCCAGCGGCCATGGCCAGGGTGAGAAAACGGGTCTTGCGGCGGCGGGCGAAACGGCCGGTTGCGCCAGGGGTGATATCGGCCGAGAATGCGTTTCGCCTCAAATGCGGTTTTGCCTCAAGGTCGGGCGGTGTTTGTTGCCGATCGCTTCACCAGTTCCAGGATCACCACCATGAAGATCATTGCCTGCGGCAGCGTGCCGACCATCGCAGCGCCGGAAAAGTACTTCACCGGCCGCGTGCTGCAGACGCCGATCATCGAGAAGGAGGCGCCGGCGCGGCTGCGGGCCACGCTGGTCAGCTTCGAGCCGGGCGCGCGCACCCACTGGCACACGCATCCGCTCGGCCAAACACTCTATGTCACCTCAGGCGCCGGCCTTGCCCAGACATGGGGCGAGCCGGTCCAAGAAATCAGGGCCGGCGATGTCATTTCCTTTGCGCCTGGCGAAAAGCACTGGCACGGCGCGGCGCCGAAATCGACGATGACGCATATTGCCATGCAAGAGGCGCTGGACGGCGTCCACGCCGACTGGCTGGAGGAGGTGACGCCAGCGCAATATGGCGGCTGAGTGCCAAGCCGGTGAGGAATTCGGGAATTCTAGTCAAGCCCGAGGCGCTTTCGGCCAGCGAGGCGAAGCAGAAGTCGCTGGCAACAAAAAACCCGGCGGTGAAGCCGGGTTTTCACTTTCAAGACTGGCTGATCAGGTCAGCGATGCCGCAAAGCGCTGGATGCGGGTGCAGGCTTCCTCAAGCAGCGTCTCCGAAGTGGCGTAGGAGATGCGGAAGTTCGGACCAAGGCCGAAAGCCGAGCCGAACACCACCGCGACTCCTTCGGCCTCGAGCAGTTCCGAGCAGAAGGTTTCGTCGGTGTCGATCACCTTGCCGGCCTTGGTCTTCTTGCCGATCAGCTGGGCGCAGGACGGATAGACATAGAAGGCGCCTTCCGGCGATGGGCAGGTTATACCGCGCGCCTGGTTGAGCATCGACACGACGAGGTCACGCCGGCCCTGGAAGATCGCCTTGTTCCTGGCGATAAAGTCCTGCGGGCCATTGAGCGCCTCGACCGACGCCCATTGGGCGATGGTGCAGGCGCCCGATGTCTGCTGGCCCTGGATCATGTCCATCGCCTTGATCAGCTGGACGGGGCCTGCAGCATAGCCAATGCGCCAGCCGGTCATGGCATAGGCTTTCGACACGCCGTTCATGGTCAGCGTGCGCTCGTAGAGCTTCGGTTCGACCTCGGCGATGGTCTTGAAGACGAAGTCGCCATAGGTCAGGTGCTCATACATGTCGTCGGTCAGCGTCCAGACATGAGGGTGCTTCAACAGCACGTCGGCCAGCGCGCGCAGTTCGGCCTCGGTGTAGGCAGCACCCGACGGGTTCGACGGCGAGTTCATCAGCAGCCATTTTGTGCGCGGCGTGATCGCCTTTTCCAGCACAGCGGCGGTCAGCTTAAAGCCGTTGTCGATGGACGTATCGGCAAACACCGACGTGCCGCCGCAAATCGCCACCATCTCGGGATAACTGACCCAGTAGGGACGCGGGATGATGACCTCGTCGCCGGGGTTCAGTGTCGCCATGAAGGCGTTGAACAGGATCTGCTTTCCGCCGGTGCCGACAATGGTCTGCTCGGGCTTGTAGTCGAGGTTGTTCTCGCGCTTGAACTTTTTCGCGATTGCCTCGCGCAGCGGCACGATGCCCGAAACCGGTGGATACTTGGTTTCGCCACGGCGGATCGCCTCGATCGCCGCATTCTTGATGTTGTCGGGCGTGTCGAAATCAGGCTCGCCGGCGCCGAGGCCGATGATGTCACGGCCGGCATTTTTCAACTCGCGCGCTTTCTGCGTCACCGCGATGGTGGCGGAAGGCTTTACGCGGGAAAGGGTGTCGGCAAGAAAGGCCATGACCTTGAACTCTCCATAGAGGATCGGCACGGCCAGGAACGGCCGCGGCGCTTCTCATGTCGCATGATGTCGCGCAGTGCAAGCATTGTCGGCTGATCCAGATCTCAAGGACCCGTGATCGGCAACAATAAATTCATTAACGAGCGGTAGACGCTTGCGTGGCAGGATCGCACACCAATCCGCCAGTTTCGCGGAGCGAGGAACCGTGTCGCGCAGCATCGGGCTTGCCCACATCATCCGCCAGGACGACGGCACCTCCACCGGTGTCTGGGGCATCTACACGCTGCAAAGCGCCTTCCAGCCGATCTTTGCCTTCAACGAAGGCAAGCTGTCGGTGGCCGCGTTCGAAGGGCTGATCCGGCCGTTCCGCGATGGCGAGCCGCAATCGCCGATGAGCTTTTTCAGCACCTGCCCGGCCGCCGATCGCCTGCATATCGAGGCGCTGACAAGGACGCTGCACCTTCTGAACGCCGGCGCCTGCCTGCCGCAGGAGGCGGCGATCTTCGTCAATTTCGACCCGTCGGTGTTCACCGAGCGGATCGTTGCCGACAATGCCTTGCGCGAAATGCGGCTGGTGCTGCATGAGGCTGGTATCGATCCAGGCCGGGTGGTCTGCGAAGTGACCGAGCAGCGGTCGGCGTCGCAGGAAACCCTGCACAGCTTCGTCGCCGCGCTGAGGGGCAACGGCTTTCGCATCGCCGTCGACGATTACGGCGCCGACGATTCCGACATCAACCGCATCAGGGAGCTGAAGCCCGACATCGTCAAGTTCGACGCCTACTGGATCACGCAGCTGATGGAGTCCGGGGCCGGTTTCGCGCTGCTGACCACCATGGTCAAAAGCTTCGAGGAGCAAGGCATCCGCACGGTGTTCGAGGGCATCGAGGAGGGCTGGCAACTGGAACTCGCCGAGAAATCGGGAGCGTCGATGGTGCAGGGTTTCGTGCTGGCGCGGCCCGAGCTGGCGCCGACCAGCTTTCGCGTCTTCGGCAAAACCACGCAGCACCCCACCGCCGCGGTCGTTGGAGCCGCGCCTGTCCAACCGGCTCCACCGCAAGCAACGCGGCGGGGGGCGAAAGCCTTCGGGCGCAGGGTGACGCCATGAGGCCCGAGCGGCGGCGCAATGTCGGCGATGCGATCTTTGCCGACGAGGTCGGCATCGAGTATGGCATCCATGGCGAGTTCCGGCTGCGCAGCGCCTATCAGCCGATTTTTGCACCGCAAGGCCGCTTCCTTCACGCCGTCGCGGTCGAAGCGCTGATCGAGCCGCACCGTGCCGGCCGCCCCAGTGCGCCGAAGGTGTTTTTCGAAAGCATTGCCGCCTCCGACCGGCTGTTTGTCGAGACAATGTGCCGGGCGCTGCACCTCAGGAATTTTCACAACATCGGCGTCGACGGGCTCGATCTGTTCTTCAATTACAATCCGCTGATCAACGACCATCCCGGGCGGGCGCTGGCCGAGATCCGGCTGATGACCCGGCATCTCGGCGAGTTCGGCCTCGCGCCAGCCATGCTGGTCTGCGAAATCACCGAACAGGCGGCCGACGACGCGCTTCTCACCAGGCTGGTGCGCGAAATGCGCCGCGACGGCATGCGCGTTGCCATCGACGATTTCGGCACCGGCCACTCGACCGCGGAGCGGGTCAGCCTGCTCCATCCCGACATCGTCAAGATCGACGGCACCTGGTTCGCCGAGTTCTGCCGCCATGCCGCCGCCGAGCGGTTCTTCCGCCCGCTGGTTTCGACCTTGCACGACCGCGGTGCCAAGGTGCTGGTCGAAGGCATCGAGCAGCCCACCCATCTGCGCGTTGCGCTCGAAGGCGGCGTCGACCTGCTGCAGGGTTTTCTTCTCGCCCGGCCGGCACTTGCTGGCACCATCTTCGACGAAAAGCCGCTCGCCATCGACACGCTGCTGGGCAGGGATAGCAAGGTGGTGCCGCTGTTCGGCTAGGGCGCGTCGATATTCAGATGAGGCCTGCGAATGGCGGATTCCTGCGCTTCCGGTGCTCACGTACTTTAAGTACGCTCCGCTCCGGTTCTCGGAATCCACAATTCTCGGCTCCGGCCTGACCTGAATCTCAACACGCCCTTGAGCGGCCTGCAAAGTTCATCACATCAGCGGCGCTGATGGTCGTGCCAAAACAAATCATTGGTTGCGGCTGGAGTCGCTGCGATAATCGCGCCGGCAGAGGCAGCGCTTCGAGGACTGACAATGATCCTTTACGGCATGATCGACAGCGGCAATTGCTACAAGCCGCGCCTGCTGATGGCCAAGCTTGGGCTCACCTTCACCAATGTCGAGGTGAGTTCGCACACCGGCGACACCCGCAAGCCCGACTATGTCGCCAAGAACCCGAACGCCATGGTGCCGCTGCTCGAACTCGACGATGGCCGGCGGCTGGCCGAATCCAACGCCATCCTGCTCTATCTCGCCGAAGGCACGCGCTTCCTGCCGGCGGACAAATATGAGCGGGGGCTGGCCTATCAATGGCTGTTCTTCGAGCAATATAGCCACGAGCCCTACATCGCCGTGCGCAAGGCGCTGCTGACCTTTCCCGAACGCGCCAGGGATGCGACGCCGGAGCGGCTGGCGGTGACGCTGGAGCGCGGCAACAAGGCGCTCGGCGTGATGAACAAGCATCTGGAAAACAGTGCCTTCTTTGCCGGCGACGCGCTCAGCGTCGCTGACATCGCGCTCTATGCCTATACGCACACGGCGGAGCAGGGCGGCTTCCAACTCGACGCCTATCCAGCGGT
The DNA here is from genome assembly GCF_056781655.1 of Mesorhizobium bavaricum. NCBI lineage: Bacteria > Pseudomonadati > Pseudomonadota > Alphaproteobacteria > Hyphomicrobiales > Phyllobacteriaceae > Mesorhizobium > Mesorhizobium bavaricum. Next base: position 2,762,081 of record NZ_CM165566.1, read on the forward strand.
CGCGGGCTGGCTGAAGAGGGTTGAGGCGGATCCGGGGCACGTGCCGATGGAATGGCTGGGCTAACTCGGCGATTGGCCAAAAAACTTCGGCGAAAGCATCCTTCTCCCGTCCCTATGGGGAGAAGATGGCGGCAGCCAGATCAGGGGCAGCGCCAGCCTTTTTCACAATTGGGTTTGGCGGCGGGCAGCCTTGAGGCCGCACTGCCCGTCATCGCCCTGCCGGGCGTTCGTCGTTCGAAAGCCAAGCAATTGGCTTTTCGTCCGCTGCGCGGACCACTCCTCACCCCAGACAAACAAAAAGGCGGGATAAATCCCGCCTTCCCATTTTCGGTAGCCTGATCGGGAGCGTCTGGTCCGGGCTGGCAGCTATCTGCTGATCCAGCTTGTCGGGTCTTTCCGCTCCGGCGCGCTTCTCGCGCGACTGTCAGTACATCCGTGACTTGCCGCGCGCCCCGGGCTCTCGCCCGGCGCGCGCCATTCGCAAAATCAGGCTGCCTTGCTCAGAGATCCAGCGGACGACTTGCCAGTGCGGCGGTCCTGCTCGATCTCGAAGTTGATCTTCTGGCCTTCGACCAGGGTCGACAGTCCAGCACGCTCGACAGCGGAGATGTGGACGAAAACGTCCGCGCCGCCCGCGTCAGGCTGGATGAAGCCGAAGCCCTTGGTGGCGTTGAACCACTTGACCGTTCCAGTTGCCATTTAGATAGTCCTTCACATTTGCTTTAGATTGACCGGACCGAGGTCCAGCCGGTGTGTATCGAGATTTTGGAGATAGACGTCAGCAAACGCGAATATCGCGAGGCCCGGATCGATCGGCCGAAATATCAATGGGACGCATATAGTCTGCTTTCGCACGAAAAACAAGACTGCGTGAGAAAGCCGTGATCAAAAGGCCGCCCAATGGCCGCCCCAATCGCGTGAGAGCGTCGCAACAGGATCGGGCCCTCGCGCGCTCCATCCGCTCGCTTGGGAGAGGGGAGAGGATCATGAAAACCATTCTACTTGCCGCCTGCCTGACGCTGGTGGCCGCCGAGGCGCAGGCGATCTCGCGCTACGATCCGACGCATATGAGCTGCGGCAAGGTCCAGTCGACGATCGCGCGCCATGGCGCCGTCATCCTGCGCTACCAGTCGACCCGGGTGCCGGGCCTGCCGCTTTACGACCGCTATGTGCAAAGCCAGCAATTCTGTACCATGGGCGAGGTGAGGACACGCGCCTACGTGCCGAGCGCCGACACGAAGTCCTGTCCGGTCTACAACTGCAAGCGGCCGGACAATGATCGGCATTTCCGCCGGCGGTTCTTCCACAACAACTAGAGCCATTCCAGGAAAAGTGTGAAGCGGGTTTCCGTCCGGTGCGCCTCGTTCAAAACCCGAAGGAAACCTGCGCCGGCGGTGGCGGACCGACGCGCACCCCTTCCATGGCCAGCATCTTCTCCTTGGTGTTCGAGCCGCCGGGTGCCGAGAAGCCGCCGATCTTGCCGCCGGCGGCAAGAATGCGATGGCAAGGGATGACCAGCGGCACCGGATTGGCGCCAAGGGCAGCACCGGTTTCGCGCGGCAGACCGCCATGGCCGGCGCGTTTGGCCAACTCGCCATAGGTGGTGGTTTCGCCATAGCCCAGCTTTCGCGCCGCGTCGTAGATGGCGAGGCGGAAGTCGTCGACGCCGTCGAGATCGACCGGCACGCCGGTGAAGTCGACGTCCTCGCCGGCCGTATAGGCCTTGATCGCGGCGATCAGCTCGACGACCCATGGCGGCTGCGCTGTGGAGGCGGAAACGCCGCCATGGCGCAGCAGGCGCCGCTCGACCGCATCGCGGCTGCTTTCGGGCAGGCAGAGCCGGATCAGGCCCTTTTCACTCCAGGCGATGCCCATGAAACCGATCACTGTTTCTAACACTGTGTGGCCGGCTGTGATCGAAGGTGTCGTTTCCATGATGCGCTCCTTTCCGCAAAGTGGCGAAAACCGGGACTCGACCCGGTACATATCCAGAACAATATGGCATCAGGCCTCAAGTCCCGCCACCCGAAAACCACCTGATGGCCCCGATTGCCGGTCATGAATCGCTGGTGTAAGGGATTTCTTAACAACCGGACAAATCGGACCCGAGCGCGGCTTGCCAGCAAAACACACTCTTATCGCGATCGGCGTGATCCTGGCCGCCGCCAGCGTCAGTGGTTGCACGTCGACCTCGCAGATGAAGTCCGCGCCTGCCCTGACCGAAACCGCGACCGCCGCCGGCGCTGATGCCGGCTTCACCATACCGCTGCCTGAGACGGTTTCGGTGCTACCAGAATCGTCGGGGATCGCACCTGCTCAGACGGCTGAATTGACGCCCGGCCCGACCACGCCGGCACTCGATCCCGCCGTCCAGCCGGCTGCAGCGACCGCGGCCTTTGCCGGATCGACCCCGGCAGCGCCGGCAGTGCCCGCCGTCATGACCGCCAATGCCTGGCAGGCGCCCCCGCCGGCGAATGCGAGTGAGCCGATCAAGGCGGCCGAGACCTATACGACCGCCAGGCTCATCATGCCGGCGACCGCCAAGGGCGACCGGAAAGTCGTGCCCGATGTGCAGCAGGTCGCCTATGTCGTGCCGCAGAATCCGGCTGCCCTTGTCCAGTTCCCCATGGCGCCCGTGCAAGAAGAGCACGCGCCGGGCGTGCGCGGCGATGTCGAGCGGCTGATCGAGAAATATGCCGCACTCTACCAGGTGCCGGTCGACCTGGTACGTCATGTCGTCAACGCGAGAGCACCTTCAACCCGAAAGCCTACAACAACGGCCACTGGGGCCTGATGCAGATCAAGCACGCGACGGCGCGCGGCATGGGCTATGACGGACCGGCCAGGGGCCTGTTCGACGCCGAGACCAATTTGAAATACGCGGTCAAATATCTGCGCGGCGCATGGCTTGTGGCCGGCGGCAACGCCAAGCGCGCCGACTGGCTCTATCAGACCGGCTATTATTTCGACGCCAAGCGCAAGGGCCTGCTCGAAGCGACCGGCCTCGGCCACGACCGCCAGCGCCGCCTGCAGCCCGACGCCTGAGCGCGATGCCTGAACCGCGCCCGCCGGCTCTGAACGACATCCGGCTGCGCAAGATCCTCGACGAGACCTTGGTTCTTCCGCACTGGCCGGAGGGGTTTGTCATGCGCTGCTTCGAGCCCGGTGACGCGTCGGCGCTGCATGCGCTTTTGACCGAAGTGTTCGACGACGGCGCCGATGGCCCGTTCGAGGACTGGTGGCCGCGTATATCAGGCGATCCTGAATTCGATCCGGCGCTCTGTTTCCTCGTCATCGACGTCAAGGGCCGGCTTGCCGCAGCGGCGCTGTGCTGGACCTCGGCCTTCGTCAAGGACCTCGCGGTCCACCCCGAGGCGCGGGGCAAGGGCATTGCCGAGGCGCTGATGTGGCACGCCTTCAGCGCCTTTCGCGATCGCGGCGCTGATTATGTCGACCTCAAGACCAACACGGTCGAGAACCCTGCCGCCGTCCGGCTCTACGAGCGGCTGGGGATGAAGCCTGTGGCCTGGGAAGGCTAGGCTGCGTGGGTCGGCTGATCGCCGGTCATGCCGATCATCAGGAATGGAATGGCTTGCGTTGGGAACCCAAAGCGCCGCTCCGCATTCAATGCAGGGTGGGGTCTGACAAGCTGCCGGCGCGTGGGAAGTCTCCCGTTGCCAGTTGCAAAGGGAGATCCACCGCCATGAAGCTTTTTCACGCATTCCTGGCGCTTTCGGTTGCCGCCATGCTGGCTGGCACGCAGGCGCGGGCTGCCGACCTGTCGATCGTGTCGGGGGACACCGGCAACGGCATCAAGGTGCTTCGCGAGATCCTCGACCGCTACGAGAAGGAGAGCGGCAACAAGGTCACCATCGTCGTCATGCCGCCGTCGACGACGGACCAGTTCGGCCAGTACAGGCTGTGGCTTGCCGCCGGAAACAGCGACATCGACGTCTACCAGACCGATGTCATATGGGCGCCGCAGCTCGCCAGCCAACTCGTCGACCTGACCGCAGCAACCAAGGACATCGTCGGCGCGCATTTCCCGTCGATCATCCAGTCGCAGACCGTCAACGGCAAGCTCGTCGCCTTGCCGATCTTCACCGATGCGCCGGCGCTCTATTACCGCAAGGATCTCCTCGACAAATACGGCGCCAAGGTGCCAGCCACCTGGAAGGAGCTGGCCGACACCGCCAAGCTGGTGATGGACAAGGAGCGTGCGGCGGGCAACCAGGATATCTGGGGCTTCGTCTTTCAGGGCAACGCCTATGAGGGACTGACCTGCGACGCGCTCGAATGGGTGGTGTCGAATGGCGGCGGCCAGATCATCGAACCGGACGGCACCATCTCCATCAACAATCCGCAAGCGGCGGCCGCGCTCGACATGGCCAAGGGATGGGTTGGAACCATTTCGCCTCCCGGCGTACTCGCTTACCAGGAAGAGGAATCGCGCGGAGTCTGGCAGACCGGCAACGCGGTCTTTATGCGCAACTGGCCCTATGCCTATGCGCTCGGCAACGGCGAAGGCTCGCCGATCAAGGGCAAGTTCGACGTGGCGCCTCTGCCTGCGGGCATGGGCGAAGGCGCCCGGCCGACCGCGACACTGGGCGGCTGGAACCTTGCGGTGTCTAAATATTCGAAGAACCCGGAAGCGGCGATCGAGTTGGTCAAGTTCATCGCCTCGCCCGAGATGCAGAAGTACCGGACGCTGAAGACGTCCAACCTGCCGACCATCCAGGCGCTCTATGACGATGCCGACATCGCCCGGGAACAGCCGATCATTCCGCGCTGGAAGCAGGTCTTCCTCAACGCGGTGCCGCGCCCGTCGGCCGCGGTCAAGATCAAGTACAACGAGGCGTCGAGCCAGTTCTGGAACGCCGTCCACAAGACCATGTCGGGGGAAGGCAGCGCCGCCGACAATCTGGCCGATCTCGAAGTTTCGCTGACCAAGCTGAAGGGCAGCGCCTGGTGACTCTACAGCGGCCAAGCCGGCCGAGCCATCCAAGCCAGCAGGAGGCAAGAGCCAGCGGGTCTGCGATGGCAAGAGCGGAACCGGCGCTTGACACTGCCGCGGTCCGGCGCCCGCCCTCGCGGCTGATGCGCCAGCGTGTGCGCTCGGCATGGCTGTTCCTGGCGCCGATGCTGCTGGTGCTCGCTGCCGTCGCCGGTTGGCCGCTCGCCCGCACGGTCTATTTCAGCTTCACCGACGCCTCGCTGGCCGACCTCGACACGCGCCAATGGGTCGGCTTCGCCAATTATTTCTCGGTGCTGCGCATGCCGAGCGGCCGGACCCTCTATGACGGACTGCTCGTCGACCCTGTCTGGTGGCGCGCCGTCTGGAACACGGTGCGTTTCACGGTGATTTCGGTGACCTGCGAGACGATCCTCGGCATGATCGTTGCCCTGGTTCTCAATGCCGAGTTCGCTGGCCGCGGCATCGTCAGGGCGGCAATCCTCATCCCTTGGGCCATCCCGACGATCGTCTCGGCGAAGATGTGGCAGTGGATGCTCAACGACCAGTTCGGCATCATCAATGTCGTGTTGCTCAACCTCGGCCTGATCAGCGGCAAGATCGCCTGGACGGCCAGCGCCGACACCGCGATGGCGGCCGTCCTCATCGTCGATATCTGGAAGACGACACCGTTCATGGCGCTGCTCATCCTCGCCGCGCTGCAGATGCTGCCGGGCGAGATCATCGAGGTGGCGAAGCTCGACGGCGCCAACCCGAGGCAGATTTTCTGGAGGGTGACCTTGCCGCTCATCCGCCCGGCGGTGATGGTGGCGGTGATCTTCCGCGCCCTCGATGCCCTGCGCATCTTCGACCTGATCTATGTGCTGACGCCCAACAATGTGCACACCAAATCGATGTCGGTGTTCGCCCGCGAGAACCTGTTCGAGTTCGACAAGTTCGCTTATGGCTCCGCCGCCTCGACCTTGCTCTTCCTGATCCTCGCTTTGCTCACCATTGTCACCATCCGGATCGGCCGGATAAGCCTGGACGGAGGCCGCTGACATGTGGATCCTGAAGCGCACGGCCTTTTACCTGCTGGTCGGGGGGATCGTCTTCGTCGCGGTGTTCCCGTTCTACTACGCCATTGTCACCAGCCTGAAATCAGGAACCGACCTCTTCCGGACCGATCTCTGGCCGACGACGGTCAGTCTCGCCAACTACAGGAACGTGCTGACCGAAGGCACCTTCGTGCGCAACCTGATGAATTCGCTGTTCGTCTCGGGCGCGGTCGTCGTCCTCTCGCTGTTTCTCGGCGTCACCGCCGCCTATGCGCTCGCACGCATTCGCTTTCGCGGCCGCTCGGCCCTGCTGTTCACCATCCTGTCGGTGTCGATGTTCCCGCAAGTGGCGGTGCTGGCCGGGCTGTTCGAACTGATCCGGACGTTCGGCCTCTACAATTCGCTCTTCGCGCTGATCTTTTCCTACATGATTTTCACTTTGCCATTCACCGTCTGGGTGCTCACCACCTTCGTCCGCGACCTGCCGATCGAGGTCGAGGAGGCGGCGATCCTCGACGGCGCGACGCCGTGGATCATCATAACGCGGGTCTTCCTGCCGCTGATGTGGCCGGCGCTGGTGACCACCGGGCTGCTGGCCTTCATCGGTGCGTGGAACGAGTTCCTCTTTGCCTTGACATTCACCTCCAACAACGCACAGCGGACCGTGCCGGTGGCAATCGCGCTGCTCTCCGGCAACTCGCAGTTCGAGATACCATGGGGCAACATAATGGCCGCATCGGTGATCGTCACGGTGCCGTTGGTGGTGCTGGTCCTGATCTTCCAGCGCAAGATCGTCTCCGGCCTCACCGCCGGCGGGGTCAAGGGGTGAGGACGAAGCCGATCAATCGACAACGATTTGTCGATTGAAGCGACGAACGATGAAACCCCGATCTGCCCTTCGGGCGGATTGAAACGTCCAGTGGACGTTTCAAAGGCTTTGAACGCCGGAAGGGCAGGGAGCCATAGCGGAGGCCGAGCCGATCACTCAGATGTCCGGCGCGTTGCCGATCTTCCGCTTGAGGTCCAGCGCCCAGGCGCGGCCTTCGTCGCCGCCCCACAGCAGCCAGGCGATATAGCCGGCCGACGGGTTTTGCTCGTTGCCGTAATTCCTGCCGCGCTTGTCGACCTCGTGGCGGGCGAAATAGCTGACCATGCGGCGGATGGTGGAGGGTGAGAGCTTGTGCCGGTTCTTCAGTTCGGTGGCGCGGGCCACGCCGATCTCGGTGCCGCCACGGCCGAATTCTGTGCGCAGCCTGAGGCCCTTGGCGGCATTGTCGGCCACCACTTGCGGGCAGCGCAGGTTGATCTCGTCGCCATCGTCGTCGTGCATTTGGTCCCCCCAGATCCGCCGGCTTATCCTGTGGTGAGAATGCTGGAAAGTCAGGGAGGTTCCGCTGCGAGAAAGTCGTTTGGCCGTTCGCAGAAATGTCGGAGCCGATCGCCGCCAAACGTCCTTGGGTCGCAGAGCAACCGCGCCGGGACGCCGGCGCCGCGACCGAAGGAGCCGATCATGATCACCTTTCCCAACGAATCCGCCAAATACCGCACCGCCCGCGAAAAACTGCTGCAGAAGGAAATAGGGCTGCGCCGCGCCATGGAAGAGGTTGCGGTTGCGCGCCGCGCGCTGCCGCCCGGCGGGCTGGTGCCGCAGGACTATGAGTTCGACGCGCTGGGACCGGACGGCAAGCCGGCGAAGGCAAAGCTGTCGGAGCTGTTTGCGCCGGGCAGGGATACCCTCATCCTCTACAACATGATGTTTCCCCGCCACCCGCGGGAGACGCGCGACGTGGCGACCAGCGGCGGCACGGCGAAGCTCGCACGGCCGGACCAGCCATGTCCATCCTGCACGGCGCTGCTCGACCAATTCGACAGCGCGGTCGGCCATCTCGAAGCCGCGGGCTTCAATTTCGCCGTGGTGGCGAAAACCGCGCTCGAGAACCTGGTCACGCTCGGCCGCGACCGCGGCTGGCGCAACATGCGGCTGGTGTCGTCGGCCAACAACGGCTTCAAGCGCGACTACAATGCCGAGACGGCCGACGGCGCACAGTCGCCGCTGCTGTCGGTGTTCCATCGCGACGCCGACGGCATCCGCCATTTCTGGAGTTCCGAACTGGATTTCGCGCCAACGGACCCAGGCCAGGATCCGCGTGGCGTCGGCACCTGCGAGACGCTGTGGAACCTGATGGATTTCACACCCGAGGGCCGGCCGAACTGGCACGAGCAGCTGCAATATGGCGAGGCGTGCTGTCACTAGGAGGGCTTGCCTTCAGGCGTCGCCGAGTTGGAGCACGCCTTACCCGAAGATCAGCGCTCTACAGCGCCGTAGAGCACCACGGCAGGCGCTTCATCGCTCCGCGATGAACTACAATGTCGGCACAACCCGAGGAAGCACCGATGCCCAAGATCGATCTGTCAGCCGTGCCCGTCCGCAAGGGCTCCGGCTACCCCGCGCCTTTCGATCAACCCTGCGCCGGCCGCACGCGGCGGCGGCTGGGCGATGCTGGCGGGCTCACCGATTTCGGCGTCAATTTGATGACCTTGCCGCCCGGCGGCTGGTCCAGCCAGCGCCACTGGCACAGCCGTGAGGACGAGTTCGTCACCGTGCTGGAAGGCGAACTGACGCTGGTCGAGGACGGCGGCGAGACGCTGCTCAAGGCAGGCGACTGCGCGACCTTCGCCAAAAACAGCGGCAACGGCCATCACCTGATCAACCGGTCGTCCACGACGGCGCTCTATCTGGAGGTCGGCTCGCGCAACCCCGACGATGTCATCACATGCTCCGACATCGACATGACGAGCCCGAGCGCCGACGGTCGTTTCCTGCACAAGGATGGCACGCCCTATCCAGATCAAAGCTGAGCGTGCTCAGGTCGTCCTGATCTGCTCGACCGCGGTCACCAGCAGTTCTTCCATAGCGGCGCGTATCTGAGAATCTGACTGGTCGACGCCTGCCGCATCGAAATCGGCGCGTACCTTGCGGAACACGTCGTTGTCGCCTGCCTCTTCGAAGTCCGCGTGCACCACTTCTTTCGCATAGGCGTCGGCGTCCGCACCGGATCTGCCGAGCTTTTCGGCGGCCCACAGGCCGAGCAGCTTGTTACGCCGCGCCATCGCCCTGAACTTCGTTTCCTCGTCCATCGCAAACTTCTTTTCGAAGCCTTCCTGACGGTCTCTCATGCTGCTCATGGTTTGCCTCGTTCAGATGGGAGTCCGGTCTTCAGCCTGGGAGAAGAGCGGCCAGCGGAGGCGAGAGTGGCGCGCATGGATGTCATTAGCAAGGCCGGATCGTTCATGCCGGTGATCGAGCGGGCGCCTGCGGTGCCGGTCTTTCGTCCGATGTGATTTGACGTTGCCGCGCCGTGTCCTAGTCTCGGATGCCTGCTGGATGAACCGAGGAGACGAGTGATGCAGTCACCTTTCAACGGGATTCGCAGCGTCGCGCTGGCAGCGGCCGTGATGCTAGCCGCCGGCACCGCAGCCTATGCCCATCATGGCTGGTCGTGGACGCAGGACGGGTTTTTCGAACTCAGGGGCAAGATCACGGCCATCTATATCGGCAATCCGCACGCCACGCTGGATGTCGATGCGGAGGGAGAGGCCTGGCGGGTAGAGATGGCGCCGCCGCCCCGCACGATCGCCGCCGGCTTCACCGAGGAGGTTGCCAAGGTCGGCGACGAGGTGACCGCGATCGGCAACCGTTCGCTCGACGCGACCGAAAAGCGCATGAAAGCGGTCCGTGTCATCGTCAAGGGGAAGACGTATGATGTCTATCCCGACCGTGTGCCACCGGCCTGAATGGCTGAGTTCCTCGCCGGCATCGAGCAACTCACCTTCGCGCGGTGGCTGAAGGCCTCCTTCGTCGCCTATCCCATAGTCAATGGGCTCCACATCATGTCGATCGGCGCGTTGCTGACCAGCGTCGTTCTCATGGACCTCAGGATCTGCGGCGCCTTCCGCTCGCTGCCGCACGCGGCGTTCGTTGCGCTGCTGCGCCGTACCGCATTGGGTGTGTTCGCAGGTGCGCTTGTCACAGGCTCGCTGCTCTTTTCAGTCAAGGCGAGTACATATGCGGCGATGCCGATTTTCCTCGCCAAGATGGCACTCATCCTTCTTGCCGGCGTCAACTTCCTCGCCTTCCTGCGCGTCTGCCGCGCAACAGGCGGTGACGAGCCGACAGGCGAGACCGCCGCCATCCTGGCTGTGTTCTCGATGCTGCTGTGGACCTCGGTGCTTTTCGCCGGACGGTTCATCGGTTTTCTCTAGAGCCCGTTCCATCCCGATGGAATCGGGATGGGGCTCTATGTCCTTGTTTGACCATGATCTCATCCGAAATCCGGCTCCCACTTTTCGGGATCATGGTCTGGTTAAACCGAGCATCGGCACTGGCCTTCCCAAGGCAGGCGGATAAGCTCCCTGCAAAATGCAGGAGAGGGAGGTTGCCATGAAGAAGGAAATCGTCGAAGTGCCGGTGCTGTCGGCGGCTGTGCGTGCCTTGGGCGTGCCGCTGTCGCTGGTGACCAAGGCCGCCGGGCTGGTCTTCGTGTCCGGCACGCCGCCGCTCGATATCTTGACCGGCAGACTGGTCAAGGGCGACATCGAAACGCAGACCGAGGCGTCGCTGACGGCGCTGAAACATTGCCTGGAGGCGGCCGGCACCTCGCTCGACAATGTGGTGATGGTGCGCATCTATGCCGTCAATTCCGGCTTCTACAACGCCATCAACCGCGTCTATGCCAGGCATTTTCCCGAGAATCCGCCGTCGCGGACCTTCGTGCCGGTGGCGTCATGGCCGATGGAGTTCGATATCGAGATCGAGTGTGTCGCGGTGGCGTGAGCTGAGCCGGCCTGGACCATGGCTCGGCTCTGGCGTTCGGCCGGCGGCGCGATAAGCTCCCTGTAAACAAAGGGAGGATTGCCAATGAAGAAGGAAGTCATCGAAGTGCCGGTCATGTCGGCCAAGGTGCGGGCGCTTGGCCTGCCCTGTTCGACAGCGGTGAAGGCCAACGGCTTCGTGTTCATCTCGGCGACGCCGCCGGTGGACATGGTGACCGGCGAGATGGTGCGCGGCGACATCGAAACGCAGACCGATGCCTCGCTGAAGGCGCTGAAACATTGCCTGGAGGCGGCCGGTACCTCGCTGGACAACGTGGTGATGGTGCGCATCTACGCAGTCAATTCCGGCTTCTACAACGCGCGATCAACCGGGTTTACGCCAAGTACTTCAGCGTCAACCCGCCGGCGCGCAGCTTCGTGCCGGTGGCGTCATGGCCGATGGAGTTCGATATCGAGATCGAGTGTGTGGCGGTGGCGTGAGCCAGCGCCACACATTTACGGGTTAGACAGGGGCCGGCTGTGCCCTCCCGCCGTTACAAGCCCAGAACTTAGTCGCTTGATATTCTCCCAAAAGTAGCGGGCACAAAGTTAAGCAAAATACTCTTGCAGAGGCCTGACCTCGAGGCTCCCCGCCTTCAGCGCCGCAATCGCCTCCGCCACCGCAGCCGCACCCGACAGCGTCGTGTAATACGGCACCTTCTGCATCAGGGTGGCGCGGCGCAGTGATTTCGAGTCCGAAACCGCCTTCTGGCCGTCCGTGGTGTTGAAGACGATCTGGACCTGGCGGTTGCGGATGGCGTCCTCGATGTGGGGGCGGCCTTCCAGCACCTTGTTGATCTTCTCGGCGACGACGTCGTTTTCGGCGAGGAAGCGGGCTGTACCCGAGGTTGCCATCACCTTGAAGCCGAGGCCGGCCAGGCGCTTGACGGCCGGCAATATGCCTTTCTTGTCTTCGTCGCGCACCGAGACGAACAGCGTGCCGGAGCGCGGCAGGTCGACGCCGGCGCCCAACTGGCTCTTGGCGAAGGCGAGCGCGAAGTCGCGGTCGAGGCCCATGACCTCGCCGGTCGAGCGCATTTCCGGGCCGAGCAAGATGTCGACGCCGGGGAAACGGGCAAAGGGGAACACCGCTTCCTTGACCGCGATGTGGCCGGGGTTCCTGGGGTCGGGCATGGCGCCGTAATGGGCGAAGGCGTCTTCCAGCGTCTCGCCGGCCATGATGCGGGCGGCGATCTTCGCTATCGGCCGCCCGATGGTCTTGGCGACGAACGGCACGGTACGCGACGCACGCGGATTGACCTCAAGCACATAGACCGTCCCGTCCTTGATCGCGTACTGCACGTTCATCAGGCCGCCGACATTGAGCGCGCGGGCGAGTGCCGCTGTCTGGCGTTCCAGCTCGTCGACCAACTCCGAAGGCAGCGAATGCACCGGCAGCGAGCAGGCACTGTCGCCCGAATGGATGCCGGCCTCCTCGATGTGCTCCAATATGCCGGAGACGAAGGTCGCCTTGCCGTCACACAGGCAATCGACATCGACCTCGATGGCGCCCGAGAGATAGGTGTCGAACAGCAGCGGGTTCTTGCCCAGCAGCGTGTTGATCTGGCCGGTTTTGTCGTTGGGGTATTTCTGCTTGATGTCCTCCGGCACCAGGCCCGGCACGGTGTCGAGCAGGTAGGATTGCAGCATGCCCTCGTCGTGGATGATCTGCATGGCGCGGCCGCCCAGCACATAGGACGGGCGCACCACCAGCGGGAAGCCGAGCTCGCCAGCGACGAGGCGCGCCTGCTCGACTGAGTAGGCGATGCCGTTCTTCGGCTGGGTCAGGCCGAGCTTGTGCAACAGCTTCTGGAAGCGGTCGCGGTCTTCGGCCAGATCGATCATGTCGGGCGAAGTGCCGAGGATCGGGATGCCGGCCTTCTCCAGTGCATCGGCCAGCTTCAGCGGCGTCTGGCCGCCGAACTGGACGATGACGCCGACCAGTTCGCCCGAGGCCTGCTCGGCGCGCAGGATCTCCAGCACGTCTTCCGCCGTCAGCGGCTCGAAATAGAGCCGATCCGAGGTGTCGTAGTCGGTCGACACGGTCTCCGGGTTGCAGTTGATCATGATCGCTTCGTAGCCGGCGTCGCGCAGCGCGAAGGCGGCGTGGCAGCAGCAATAGTCGAACTCGATGCCCTGGCCGATGCGGTTCGGGCCGCCGCCGAGGATGACGACTTTTTTGCGCGACGAGACCTGCGCCTCGTTGGCCAGCGCACCGGCGAACGGCACTTCATAGGTCGAGTACATGTAGGCGGTGGGCGAGGCGAACTCGGCCGCACAGGTGTCGATGCGTTTGTAGACCGGGTGAACGTCGAGCTTTTCGCGGACCTTCTGGATCACCTCGGTGTCGCTCTTGGTCAGCGAAGCGAGGCGGGCGTCAGAAAAGCCCATCGCCTTCAGCGTGCGCAGATTGACCGCGTCCTCAGGGATGCCGTGCTCGCGGATGCGGGCTTCCATGGCGACGATGCCGGCGATCTGCTCGAGGAACCACGGGTCGATCTTGCACATGGCGTGCACGTCTTCCAGCGAGGTGCCCATGCGGATCGCCTGCGCGACCATGCGGAGCCGGTCGGGAGTCGGCGTGCCCAATGCTGCGCGGATGGCGTTGCGGTCGTCGGCATGGTTGGCGGGCGCAGTCCCATGGCCAAGGCCGGGGATCTCGATCTCGTCCAATCCGGTGAGGCCGGTTTCAAGTCCACGCAAAGCCTTCTGCAAGGATTCCTGGAAAGTGCGGCCGATGGCCATGACTTCGCCGACCGACTTCATGGCGGTGGTCAGCACCGGCTCGGCGCCGGGGAATTTCTCGAAGGCAAAACGCGGGATCTTGGTGACGACGTAATCGATCGACGGCTCGAAGGACGCCGGCGTGGCGCCGCCGGTGATGTCGTTCTCCAGCTCGTCCAGCGTGTAGCCGACGGCGAGTTTGGCTGCGATCTTGGCTATGGGGAAACCGGTCGCCTTGGAGGCCAGGGCGGAGGAGCGCGAGACGCGCGGGTTCATCTCGATGACGACGAGGCGGCCATCGGCCGGGTTGACGGCGAACTGCACGTTGGAGCCGCCGGTCTCGACGCCGATCTCGCGCAGCACCGCGATCGAGGCGTTGCGCATCATCTGGTATTCTTTGTCGGTCAGCGTCAGGGCAGGGGCGACGGTGATCGAGTCGCCGGTGTGCACGCCCATCGGGTCGATGTTCTCGATCGAGCAGACGATGATGCAATTGTCCGCCTTGTCGCGGACAACCTCCATCTCATACTCCTTCCAGCCGAGCACGCTTTCCTCGATCAGCACTTCGGTGGTCGGCGAGGCGTCGAGGCCGGACTGGACGATCTCGTAGAATTCGGCGCGGTTGTAGGCGATGCCGCCGCCGGTGCCGCCCATGGTGAAGGACGGGCGGATGATGGCTGGCAGGCCGACATGGTCGAGCGCCTGGGCGGCGATCGCCATCGCATGGCTGATGTAGCGCTGCTTGCGATCGCCTTCGCCGAGGTTCCAGCGGGTTTCCAGCGCGTCGAGCGCGGCGTCGAGATCGGCCGGGGCCTCGGCCTTGACGGCGGCGCGCTCGGCCTCATGCGTCTTGCGGTCGGTGTTCTTGACGTCGGTGGCGTTGGCCAGCATCGACTTCGGCGTTTCGAGCCCGATCTTCTTCATCGCCTCGCGAAACAGCGCGCGGTCCTCGGCCTTGTCGATCGCATGCGCATCGGCGCCGATCATCTCGACATTGTAGCGGTCGAGCACGCCCATGCGGCGCAGCGACAAAGCGGTGTTGAGCGCGGTCTGGCCGCCCATGGTCGGCAGCAGCGCGTCGGGTCGCTCCTTGGCGATGATCTTGGCGACGACTTCAGGCGTGATCGGCTCGATGTAGGTGGCGTCGGCCAGTTCCGGGTCGGTCATGATGGTGGCCGGATTGGAATTGACCAGGATGACGCGGAAGCCCTCTTCCTTCAGCGCCTTGCAGGCCTGGGTGCCGGAATAATCGAACTCGCAGGCCTGGCCGATGACAATGGGGCCGGCCCCGATGATCAGGATCGACTTGATGTCGGTGCGTCTTGGCATGGCGAAGTTCCGTTCGGCGGGCGGCTTGCACAAAAAACCGGGACGGGAAGACCCGGCCGGTTGTGCTCGCGATTCTGGTATCAGGCTAGGAGGGCCTTATAGGGAAGAGTTTGCCCGATGTAACCCCGAAAATGAGGGGAGTAGGCAGTAGGCAATGGGCAGTTGGGGGAGGTTTCAGCGCCCAATGCCTATTCCCTACTGCCTGCTGCCTGAAACCTAATCCCCCAGCGCCAGCCGATCGGTGATCTCGAAGCGTTCGGAGACGCCGACACGGATCATGTTCAGGCTGCCTTCGCGGGTGAAGCGGAAGTCGCTGCGCGCGTCGGAGCCGGCGGGCTGGCCGGCGACGAAGGAGATGACGCGGGTGCCGCCGTCGGGCCAGGTGACCGTGACGTCTGCATTGTCGCTGCCCTTGTGCACGACGCTGACCTCGCAACGCGTCATCGGTTCGCCGACATAACGGGCGCACGGAATTTCATTGGCGGCATGGCCGGACGGCGGTTCCAGCCGCGCGACGGTCTGGGAGTCAGGTGGCGGGGCAGTGGATGCCCAGGCCGCGACCGGCTCTTCGATCTCGCCGGTCGTCGGGTTTTCCTGCGCAGCGAAGGCCAGGCCGTAGGCATCCTGCATGGCCGTCCGGCCGATTTCGGCGGCTGATTTCTGCGTGCGTTCTGCTCCAGCCACCGGACCGGCGCCACCCAGACGCGCCGCCAGGTCGGACGGCGGTGCGCTCGGCGCCGATGCCTGCTCGGCCTCGTTGCCGTTGCCACTGGAGGCGACCCCCGGTCCGTCGGCCGGTCTTGCCTGGCCTTCGACATAGGGGGCCGGATTGAGGGGGGTGAGGTAGCGCGCCGGCGCCCATCCGCTCAACTTCTCCTTGCCAGTGCTCTCGACCATGCACCATTTGTGGCCGTTGATGTCATTGCAGCCGAGATTGGTGACGCTGGCGCCGCCGGCCAGGCGCGCTTCGACCTTGCCGGTCGGCGATGCGGTCGTGCGGACATTGAGAAGATCGTCCGGCGCCAGGCCGGTGACGATGGAAATGACGAGATCCGGCGCCTCTTCGGCAACGGCTGGCCATTCCGCCATCAACAGCGGAACGGCAATCAGCGCATGCAGGGTTGTTCGGAGCGTGACTGTGCGCCTCATCGTTTGGCCGTGCCCTGATACTCAAAGACACCGTGCACGCTGCGGGTCGAGCCCGCCGCATGCCCGGCCGGTTTTATAGGGGACGACGCGCTGCCATGTAAGCCCGAAAATTCGACCGCCGTTTCGTCTGTGAGCCAGTTCAGCCGGCCGGCATGAACCCCGTCCTGAGCGCGTGGGCCCATTCCGGTCGGCCCGCCTGTTCGGCCTGTCTGGCCGCCGCCTCATGGTCGTAGTCGACGGCGATAGCCTCGAAACGGTCGGGCTGTTCCGCACTGCCCAGGGTGACGATGCCATAGCGCGCATGCGGCGAGCCCTGCTCGGAGACATGCGCCGACGGCGTCGAATCGTCATAGGCGGGGCAGCCGATGCTGCCGGGATTGAAGATGACGGGACCATCGGGGATGCGGATCAGCTCTGCCCGATGGCTGTGGCCGCACAGCGCGATGCGGCAGGCCGGGTCGAGCGCCTTCAGCCGCCGCCGGATCGCCGCCAGCGGCGCGCGCACCAATTGGCCATCGACGATCGCATCGAGCAGATATTTCTCGTCATGGTCGGGGCGGGCGTGGAAGGCGATCACGCCGGGTGCGATCTTGAGCGTCAGCGGCTGGGCGAACAGCACCTCGAGCTGCGGCTGCGTCAGCCGTTCCTGCGCGTAGACGTCGGAAGCCCACATGGTCTCGTCGGCCGGATCACGGGCGACACGGCGGTCGTGATTGCCGCGCACCGTCGGCAGGTTGAGGGCTTGCAGCCGTTCCATCGTCTCGCGCGGCCACAGCGGACCGGAAACGCTGTCGCCGAGATTGACGGTCAGGTCGGCGCCGCCGCGCTGCCGAAGATCGTCAAGCACGGCGTCCAGCGCCAGCACATTGCCGTGGATATCGGCGAGGACGGCAATGCGCATTTTTGTGGCTCCGGTGGTGAGGCAACGTTTCTCAAGCGAGGGCGGGGAAACAGCCTCAGGCGGGGATTTCGAGGTCGTGGCCACCGACCGCCGGCAGCGCCGGCTCAGCGCCGGCCGCGGCGATAACGCTGTCGAGCAGGCCGGGGAAGCGGGCGTCGAGGTCGGCGCGGCGGAGAGTGATCATCCGGTTGGTGCCGACCACTTCGGCGCGGGTGACGCCGGCCTCGCGCAGTTTGGCGAGGTGGTAGCTGAGATTGGTCTTCGAGCCGAGATCGAGGAACTGGCTGCAGTTCAGCGGCACGCCTTCCTTGCTTGCGAGATAGCGCACGATGGCGAGCCGGGTCGGGTCGCCGAGTACGCCGAGCACGATCGGCAGGCTGATCTGGTCGGTATTGGGGTGGGGCAAGGTCATGGCTGGAACCTAAGCACAGTTCGGGCCGATTTCAACGCATCCATCCCGCCGTGGCCCCGCACACTGGTCTCCGTTTCATGATCCGTGCCGACCGACCGTGCTGACACAGGGCTGTCAGGAGGGTTCAGCTATTTTTCCCTGGCTTCATTGACATCATGCCCTGTTATGTCCAATTGTTCAATAACTTTTGAACTAAGGACACCGCCCCATGGACAAGCGCCTCTTCTGGCTTGCGCTCGGATCGTTCACGATCTCGACCGAAGGCTTCGTCATCTCCAGTCTTCTGCCCGACATCGCGGCGGATGCCGGCATCTCCATTCCACTCGCCGGCACGCTGATCACCGCCTTCGCGCTCGCCTATGCAATCGGCACGCCGATCCTGGCGACGCTGACCGGCGAATGGGACCGGCGCCGCGTCATCCTGTGGACGCTGGTGTTCTTCGTCATCGGCAACATCGCCGCCGCCCTCAGCTCCTCCTTCGAGCTTCTGCTGATCGCGCGCATCGTCATGGCGCTGTCGTCGGGGCTGTTCGCGGCGACCGCGCAGGGAACCGCCGTGGCGCTGGTCGATGACCACCACCGGGCCCGCGCCATCGCCGTCGTCGTCGGCGGCACCACGGTGGCCGTCGCCGTCGGTGCGCCGCTCGGCGCGCTGGTGGCGGCCTTCGCCGGCTGGCGCGGCACCTTCTACGCTATTGCCGGCCTCGGCGCGCTTGCCGGCGCCATCTTGTGGTACCGGCTGCCGCGCGGCATCGTCGGCACCAGGCTGCCGCTGAAGCGCAGGCTGGCGGCAGCCATGCGTCCCGGAGTGATGCCGATCCTTCTGACGACATTGCTGGCGCTGACCGGCGCCTTCACCGTCTTTGCCTATGTCGCGCCGCTGGCCATCGAGGGCGGCGGGCTCAGCCAGATCGCGCTGCCCGGCATGCTGCTCGCCTTCGGTGTCGGCGCTGTGATCGGCAACATTGCCGGCGGCCAGGCCGCCGACCGTTTCGGCGCGACCCGCACCGTCGGCTGGTCGCTGGCGCTGAGCGCCGCCATGCTGGTCATGCTGTCGGTCATCCCGACCTTCCTGCCGCCACATATTGCCGGGCCGGCGCTGATGGCGATGATGGTGCCGTGGGGCATAGTCGGCTGGGCGTTCCCGCCGGCGCAGGCCAGCCGCATCATCAAGCTGGCGCCCGATGCCGCTCCGATCGTGCTGTCGCTCAACGGTTCGGCGCTCTATCTCGGCGTGGCGTTGGGCGCCGTGGTCGGTGGTGCCGTGCTGCGCTACGGCGCGCCGGCCGATCTCGGCCTGGTCGCCGCAGCCTTCCCGCTGATCGGGCTTGGCATCGTGCTGGCCGGCCGCTGGGCGGCGCGGCCGATCGCCATGCCTGCCGAGTAGAGTCTGTCTAGAATCGTCGGCCGGCTATTTCTTTGACGCAATTCCGGACGGAAACCGTTTCACACTTTTCCTGGAATTGCCCTAGGTGGCCGGCGGCAAATCAAAATCCAGCGCGGCGATGTCATCCAGCACCGCGCGCAGCTTTGCCGCCTGTTCCTTGCCGACCACGTCCTCGAAGCGCTGCTGGGCGACGTGCCACAGTTTCATCGCCTCATCGAGCTTGACCAGACCCCGCGGCGTCAGCCGCACGCGCTTGATGCGGCGGTCGTCGGGATCGGAAAAGGTCTCGACATAGCCGTCGCGGATCAGCGGCTTCAGCGTATGGCCGAGCGCCGACAGATCCATGATCAGCGACGCCGCAATGGCGCCCATCGCCGGCTCGTTGCCGATATGGATCTGATAGAGCAGGCCTTGCTGCGTGGCTTTCAGGCCCGAGGGCGCCATCACATCATCATAGAACTGGCCAAGCTTGCGCGCCGCGCGACGCAGCATGGCGTTGTTGCAGAGAGTCAGGCCGGGCAAGGTGTCTTTTGACATTTTTTCTCTCGGCGACGGCTGCATCACGCCCGACCGCTGCCCCTCAAATAATCCCCGTTCCGATCATTGACAAGATAGTGGCATATACCTATTTCATTAATGGTGGTATATACCACTAAATGAAATCGGATGGCTTTGCCGCAAGGCGAGGGCGGTTGCCCACGGTTGCCGGCGGCCAGATTGAAGCGCAGCAAATCGGTCGAAGAAGGAACAGGACAATGAGTGGACAGAGCAACAAGGGTACGGCGGTCGTCACCGGTGCTTCGGCAGGCATCGGCGCGGTCTATGCCGACCGGCTGGCAGGGCAGGGTTATGATCTGGTGCTGGTGGCGCGGCGCGCCGACCGCCTGGAGGAACTGGCGGAGAAGCTGCGCTATGCCTATGGCCGCAAGGTCAGCGTGATCAGCGCCGATCTCGCCGACGACAATGACATCCGCCGCGTCGAGCAGGCGATCGCCGCCGACGACAGCGTGACGCTGCTGGTCAACAATGCCGGCATAGGCGGCCAGCAGGTGGTGGCGACCGCCGATGCCGATGCGGCCGAGCGCATGATCAAGGTCAATGTCATTGCCTTGACGCGGCTGACCCGTGCCGTGCTGCCGGGGCTGGTGGCGCGCAACCGTGGCGCCATCGTCAACATCGCCTCGGTGCTTGCCTTCGACACTTCGTTCGGCGGCATCTACAGCGGCACCAAGGCCTATGTCGTCAACTTCACCGAACCCCTGCAGCGCGAAGTCGCTGATACCGGGGTGAAGGTGCAGGTCGTGCTGCCGGGCGCGACCCGGACCGATTTCTGGGAGCTCGCCGGCAGCGATATCGACACCCTTCCGCAGGAGATCGTCATGACGGCCGACGATCTGGTCGATGCCGCACTTGTCGGCCTGGCCAAGGGCGAAGCCGTCACCGTGCCGGGGCTTGCCGACGCCGCCAAGCTGGACACTTTCCTCGGTGCGCGGCAAGCCTTCTTCGGCAGCCTGCATGCCGACAAGCCGGCGACCCGCTACGCGGCTTGATGAGAGCGTGGCGGTTGGCTCTAGGCCGACCGCCACATCGGAATGATCGAGGCGGCGAGCACCAGCGCCAGCACGATGTTGAGCGCGCGCCATTGCCACTCGGTCTTGAGCAGCCGGGCAAGCAGCATACCGGCCACGCACCACAGCGACAGCGAGGCAGCCGCCGCCAGGCCAAAGGTGGCGCCGAGCAGCAGTGCGAGTTGCATCGGGCCGGTGGCCAAGGCCGCGAAAGAGGCCGCGGCGCCCAGCCCCATGGCCCAGCCCTTTGGGTTCATCCATTGAATGCCGGCGCCGCCGAGGAAGCTGTTCGGTCTGGCCATGGTCACATCCAGGTTGGGCGGTCCGCTGCGGCCGATCTTCATCGCCAGCCAGACGAGATAGAGCGAGCCGATGACCTTCATCGCCAGTTGCAGCGAGGGCACCGCAAGCAGCAGGCCGGCGAGCCCGGCGGCGGCAGCGCCGGTCACGGTGGCGAGGCCAGCGGCGCTGCCGACCAGCAAAGGCACGGAGCGGCGAAAGCCGAACTGCGCGCCGGACGCCGTCGACAGGGTCGTGGCGATGCCGGGCGTGGTGGTGGCGACGATTGCAAACAGGATGAGGGGGATGATGGGCTCGAGCATGCGGCTATCCTAGCCACGCGCCGACTTCAGTAAATGCAATGTTTGCCATAGTTTGCATTAGCAAGTATAATGCAACCATGATCCGAAATCTCGACATGGCGCTGATCCGCACGTTCGTCACCGTCGCCGACAAGGCCAGCATGACGGCGGCAGCCAATGCCCTGCATCTGACGCAAGGTGCGGTCAGCCAGCAGGTCAAGCGGCTGGAGGAGGCGCTCGGCTCGAGCCTGTTCGAGCGCGACCGGCGCGGCCTGCGGCTGACGCGCGCCGGCGAGCGGCTGTTCGGCAAGGGCAAGCGGCTGCTTGGCCTCAATGACGAGATCTGGACCGAAATGGCGGGCACCCCGGTGGCCGGCCAGGTGCGGCTCGGCGTGCCCTACGACCTTGTCGGCACCTTGCTGGCGCCGGTGCTGAAGACCTATGCCGAGACCTATCCGCAGGTCGAGATATCGCTGGTCTGCGCCTCGTCGCCGGAATTGGCAGCTGCCCTTGCAGGTGGAACCATCGACCTTGCGGTGATCGAGGAACGGGTCGGCCCGACGGCGGGCGAGTGCCTTGCTATCGACCGGCTGGTCTGGGTCGGCGCGAAAGGCGGCGTCGCCCTCGCCAAGCGGCCGCTGCCGGTCTCGATCGTCGCCGACACCTGCGCCTTCCGGCCAGCGGTGCTGTCGGCGCTGAGCGAGCATGGGCTGGAATGGCGCACCGTGTTCGAGAACGGCAACATCGACGCGACGACAGCGACGGTGCGCTCGGATCTTGCCGTCACCACCTGGCTAGCGTCGACAGTGCCGCCCGATCTCGACATAGTGCCCCTGGATTCCGGACTGCCGCCGCTGCCGAATTTTGCCATCAACCTGCACCTGCCCATGCACGGCGTCGGGCCTGCGGCGCAGGAGTTCGCGCGCCATATCCGCGATGGGCTGGCGCGGCGGCCGCAGGCGGCTTGAGGATAGAACTGGGGTTCTGCTATTTCCAGTTCTTGCGCCGTTCGATCTCTGCCTCGGATGGCTTCTCCGGCGCAAACGACCCAACCTTGATCTCGCCGCCGCGCTCGTAGGTCGCCATGATGACACCGGTGCTCGAAGCCTGCGAGCGGGTCAGCTTGAGGGCGGAAGGCAGCGTGCCGTTGCCGAACAGCCGCTTGCCCTTGCCCAGAACCAGCGGGAAGATCAGCAGGCTGACCTCGTCGATCAGATCATTGGCCAGCAAGGTCTGGATCAGGTCGCTCGACCCCTGGATGAGCAGGTCGGGGCCGTCTTGCTGCTTGAGTTGGCGCAGTGTCGTCACGACATCGTCGCCCAGCGACTGGCTGTTGTTCCAGGTCAGCGTGTCGTGCCGGTGCGTCGCCACATATTTGGTGACGGCGTTGAAGCTTTCGGCGATCGGGTCGTTGTCCCGATACGGCCAGTGCGCGGCGAAGATGTCGTAGGTCTTGCGGCCGAGCAGCAGGTCGAAGGGCTTGCCGAAGGTCTCACCCATGAAGGCGCCCATGGCATCGTCCCAGTAGTGGAATGTCCAGCCGCCGAACTTGAAGCCGCCGACCGGATCCTCTTCCGGACCGCCGGGCGCCTGCATGACCCCGTCGAGGCTGACGAATGTCGCGGCGATGATCTTTCTCATTGTCCATGCTCCCGTTTCTTTCAATCCACGCCGTCGCGGCCGGACTTCAGCCCAAGGACGGGTGACCCGCAGTCCGTCCGACATCGCTTGCAAAATTTTGGCAAGCCCACGCTCGATGCGTCAACCGCGAGGCCTGGCATCGAGGCTGCGCGATGAGAACCAGACCTCGCCGAAGATGGCGGTGGCGGTGCGGTCCGGTGCCTTGTCGGATGTCAGCCAGATCGACCGGCTGCGCGCGGCCTGCTCGCGCGTCGGGATCTTCGCCGCATGGTCTGCAACCGAGGCGCCGACACATGGAATGAACCACGAGCGCATGAAGGGATCGCAGGCAAAGCCTCTTTCGGTCCGGGTCACGATCACCGCCAGCGGGACGCGCTCGGCCGGGCGCCACGGGAAGATCATGCGGCCGCCTGGCCGCAGCGCCTTCAGCCATCCCGCCGGCGGCGCGGCGACGCCGGCATTGACATAAATGATGTCGGACGGCGGCAGGGGCGTCGTCACGGCATCGCCGTGGACGACGGTTGCATTGCCATAGGCTTCGAGATTTTGTCGCGCGAGCACGGCCAGGTGCTTGTCCAGTTCGAAAGCGGTGACGGTACCGCCGGGCGAAACCAGCCTGGCCAGCACCGCGGTGTAGTAGCCGGTGCCGCCGCCGATGTGGCAAACGGCCTCGCCAGGTTTCGGCGCAAGCTTCCCGATCCACATGGCGTGCAGGAACGGTTCGCCATTGTTGATGCCCTTGGCGTCGTCGAGCGCCACCAGCACGTTCTGGTAGACGTGGGCCGGATCGGCACTCGGCGTTGTTATCCTGCCGTTGCCGGCGATGACCGTCCACGGCCCGGGGCCGAGGAACGCTTCGCGCGGCACCTCGGCGAACGCCGCCTCCAGGCGCGGATCAGGCGAGCCGGAATTGGCGGCCATCAGCCGCGCGTAGAACTTCCTGATGTCTTCGATCCCGGTCACGCGGGACAAGATAGTGCGGATTGCCGATTTGTCGCGGGACTATCTCTGGCCGGGGCAGTCGATTTTCGGGACTCAGCCGATCCCGAACATGGTATCGTAGAGCAGCTTGAAGTTAAGCACCAGGATGACCGCGGCGACCACCCAGGCCAGTACGGCGACGCCGCGCGGAATGGCGAGGTTGCCCATCTTCTTCTTGTCGGAGACGAACTGCACCAGCGGGACGACCGCGAAGGGCAACTGCATCGACAGGATGACCTGACTGAACACCAGCAACTGACCGGTGCCTTTTTCGCCATAGAGCGCGGTGACGATCACCACCGGGATGATGGCGAGGCCGCGTGTCAGAAGCCGGCGTGCCCAGTTGGGGATGCGCAGGCGCAGAAAGCCTTCCATGACGATCTGGCCGGCAAGCGTCGCCGTCACGGTCGAGTTGAGGCCCGAGGCGAGCAGCGCCACCGCAAACAGGATCGAGGCAATGCTGAGACCCAGCAGCGGCGACAGCAGCTCGAAGGCCTGGCCGATCTCGGCGACGTCCTGATGGCCGGTGTCATGGAAGGCGACCGCCGACACAATCAGGATCGAGGCGTTGACGAACAAGGCCAGCATCAGGGCGATGGTCGAGTCCGTCGTTGCCCATTTGATGGCGTCGCGCTTGCCCTTGTCGGTGCGTTCATAGGCGCGTGTCTGCACGATCGAGGAGTGCAGATAGAGATTGTGCGGCATGACGGTGGCGCCGATGATGCCGATGGCGATGTAGAGCATCGCCGGGTTGGTGATGATCTCGGATGACGGCACGAACATGGCATGCAGGATCGAGCCGGCCGGCGGGGCGGCGACGAAGATCTGGATGGCAAAGCAGCTGAAAATGATGATCAAAAGCGCTATGACGAAGGCCTCGAGGTAGCGAAAACCCTTGTTCATCAAGAGAAGCACCAGGAAGGCGTCGAGTGCAGTGAGCATGGCGCCGCCGATCAGCGGAATGCCGAACAGAAGCTGCAGCGCGATCGCCGTGCCGATGACTTCGGCCAGGTCGCAAGCAATGATGGCCAGCTCGCAGGCGATCCACAGCATGAAATTGACGGGGCGGGGATAGTAGGCGCGACAGGCCTGGGCGAGGTCGCGGCCGGTGGCGATGCCGAGGCGGGCGGCGAGCGCCTGCAGAAGGATCGCCATCAGGTTGGACAGCATGATAATGAACAGCAGCGTGTAGCCGAACTGCGCGCCACCAGCGAGGTCGGTCGCCCAGTTGCCCGGGTCCATATAGCCGACGGAGACCATGTAGCCGGGGCCCATGAAGGCGAACAGCCGGCGGAACCAGACGCCCGAACTCGGCACGCTGATGGAGGAATTGACCTCGCGCAGGCTGGGCTGATCGTCGTCCTCGGGCCTGGCGAACCGCCACGTGGATCGGGAGGCTGTGGCTTCGACTTCAGACATAAGGGGGGCTTTCCGCGAGACGTGCTGATGTTGTCTTAACGTATGCTATGGCTCAACATTATGCAATATGCTATATTTCATTGTCGGTGCTTTTTATTCGAGCTCCTGGTGATGGCACAACAGGAGCAACCGCAGACACCGGTTGCACCTGCGGGGGAATGCAAATAAACGGCCTGAAGAATCAGAGCCCGTGCTATGAATGCATGGACGGCAAAAGTCTCAGGAGGAGCGCGCATTGGCGCTGAAGAACAGACCGGTCCCGCGCGAGAAGCCGCTGCCTGACGCCGACGTCCATTCGGAAGGGTTCCGGCAGACGCGCGAAGCGCGCCGCAGCGCGCTGGTCGAGGACTATGTCGAGCTGATCGCCGACCTGATCGAGGACGGCAATGAGGCCCGCCAGGTCGATATCGCCGCACGGCTCGGCGTCGCCCAGCCGACGGTGGCCAAGATGCTGACCAGGCTGTGCGCCGATGGGCTGGTGTCGAGAAAGCCCTATCGCGGCGTGTTCCTGACCGATGCAGGCCGCAAGGTCGCGGTGGAGAGCCGCATCCGCCACCAGACGGTGGAAGCCTTTTTGCGTTCGCTCGGCGTCAGTGCCGAGACCGCGCGCATCGATGCGGAGGGCATCGAGCACCATGTCAGCGCCGAGACGCTGGAAGCGTTCCGCAAGGCGATGACGGCGGCACGCTGAGCCACGTCAGCTCCCGACCAGCGACGAGCCGCCGGAACCGCCTGATCTTATACACGTTGCTCCTGACACCGCGCGATTGGCGCGCGCCAAGGGAGGAAGCGATGGGCGTTGAACAGGCACCGACCGCAAAGGGCAAGCAGGCGGCCAAGGGATTGAAACAGGCGGCGGCGAAGGACGAGCGCAAGACCGAGGCCGAGACCGGCCACCCGCTGAAGAAGGGCGCCGCGCGGTTCGAGGAGCGCTCGAAAAGTTCTGATGGCAAGAGCGCCGGCACCAAGCAGAAATAAACAACGGCACCTGTTATGCTGACGTTGTCAGACCGATGTGAGCGGTTGTAGGCGAATGCCGCCTGTTGGGATGTGGCTCACTCCTTGACATCTTGGACCCAGCTGCGCGGGTGGCCGTCAACGCGGAACTGGAAGATGAAATAGGGCGGGATGCATGTGCCTGTGCCAGGCTTGGCCTGGGGCAGATCGTCATAGCCTGCGGTGCAGATATAGTCCTCGCGGCAGGGGTGCGCCTTGTCGCAGGCGCGCAGGCCGGCGGTCTTGGTGAATTCCTTAGTGCAGAATTTGTGGTCCTTGCCCGACGCGATGCAGTCGTTGAAACCGGTCTTGGCCAACCGGCCGCACGTCGCCTCGTCGGGAAGCTTGTCGCAGCTCGCCTTGCGCAGCATGCCGCCGGGAAAGCCGCCGGTCTTCTGTTCGGGATTGTCATAGCGCTGGCGCGCGGCGCCATAGCCGGCGAGCTTGACCAGCGGCTTCTTGTCCCGCGCCGGATCGATGGCGCATGCCTTGGCGGTGGCCGGCGACAGGCGGCAATACTGGTCGCTGCCCCATGCCGACATTCTTATCTCGCCAAACTCGACGGGATCGCCGACTGCCGTGCCAGCCTCGCTGACGCAGGTGCCGAAGCCCGGATGGATGGCGCTTTCGTGGACGCCGGCGCAGCGCAGGCCTTCGCCGCAGCTCCAGTCCTTGAAGCTTGGATCCTCGCCGCGATAGCAGATCGAGCCCCAGCCATCGTAGAGGTCGGTGCCTTTCAGCGCCTCGGCATATTTCTGGTCCGGGCGGGCGGCGAAGCCGCGCGTGAAATCCGGATGGCCACCTGCGGCAAACTGCTCGACGATGGCGCGGCGGCGTGGCAGGTCGGCGAAGAACACGGCCGAGCCCGGCACGAAGACGGCATTGCGGCGCGGCTCGCTGGCCGGGTCGGCGCCGGTGTAGTGGAAGCCGGCAATGCCATGCGTCTGGTGGCAGCCGGTGCAGGTCATCTCGTTGAGCCGCAGTTCGAAGCCGGCCACCGACTTTATGGTGGCGAGCGTGTTGCCCCTGGCGACATAGTCCTTCAGCGCTTGGTCGATATCGGCGTCTTCGACCAGCCCGTAGGCGATGTTGTTCTGCGACCGGCTCAGCCCGCCGGGCGCGACGGAGACGGCGCTTTTGGCCAGGAATTTTTCGTCGATGACCAGCCGGCCATGGTCGAGGTCGTAGATGTTGCGGTCGGTGAGCAGCCATTTGGCGAAGGCCGGCTTGTCGGCCAGAACCGTCGCCCGGTCGATCTGGTTCTCCATCTTCGATTCGTAGAAGCTCGAGGCGGCTGGATCCCATTTGAAGATCTTCAGCAGATACTCGGCATGGCCGCCGAAATCGCGCCGCGTCGAGGCCGATAGCCTGAGCACTTGCATGTTGAGTTCGAGCCGCATGATCTGCGACGAATTCAGCATGGCGCCGGAGAGTGGGCCTTCGTCGGAGCGCAGCCAGGCAGCGAGCTGATCCGGCGCAAGGTCCTTCCGCCCGGCGGCAAGCCAGCGCCCGGCGACGTCGGCACAGGACGCGTCCGTCGCGCTCGGCAGGTCCTTTGAAGCGCGGGCCTGCGCTCGCGTCGGCTTGGCGTTGAACACCAGGCTCATGGTCAGCGGCAGGCGCGAGGAAATGCGCTGGCTGACCTTTCCCTTCACCGGCTTTTCCGCGACCGAATAGTGGAAGCGGTAGATCAGCCGGACCTCGCCGCATTCGGTATGACCGAGATAGCCCCGGTCCATGCGGTTGACGACGCCGGTCAGGTCGAGCGTCGAGCCGTCGTCATCGATGTATTTCGGATTGAATTTCGGACTGGTGTCCGTCGACTTCGCCATGGCCGCGACATAGGGGTCGGGGCTGGTCTTCGGCTCGTCGGCGATCTGCTGCTTTACGGTGTCGCGCACCGTCGCCAGCGCCGGCACCGAAAACAGGCCGCGATTGTCGACGTCGCGGGTGAGGCCGAGTGCCGGGCCTAGCAGGCGGCTGATCGACAGGCCGCCACGCTCCAGCGCCTGCAAGGTGGCGGGATCGGTGACGGCAACGCCGGAATCGAGCGTCACCGCGCCGGCACTTGTGAGACCAAGGCAGAGCAGTGCCGCGAGCAGCGACAGGAATTCACCGATGGTCTTCAAGCCTCGCGTACCCCTCCGTTTGCGGCGATGCTACAGGCCTTCCCTGGTCTCGGCCAGAGTGGCGAGGCCGCCATATCAGCCTCGAAAAATGCTGTGACTTGGTGCAACCATTGGGATAATTGTTTGTTGGGTTGAACCGGCCTTGCCGGAACAACGGGGAAGTTTGCAGCACGAGGAGTTGCCATGCTCTGGAGAGGCCGTCGTCAGAGTGACAATATCGAGGACGACCGCAGCGACAGCGGCGGCGGTCTCGGCGGCGGCAGCCCCGGCCAGTTCCGCATCCCGATCGGCGGCCGTGCCGGCGGCGGCGGCAGCATCTTTCTGGTCATCCTGGTTGTTCTCGCCGGATGGTATTTCGGCTTCGATCCGTCGACGATCCTCGGCGGTGGCGATGGCGGACTGCTGCCGGGCGGCGGCGGCCAGATCACCGACGACAGCGGCGGCCAGGACAGCGGCGCGGGTGCGCCCGCCAATGACGAGATGAAGCAGTTCGTCGCCACCGTGCTGGCCGAGACCGAAGACACCTGGACTGGCATCTTCAAGTCTCAGGGGTTGACCTACGAGGACCCGAAGCTGGTTCTGTTCAGCGGCCAGATCCGCTCGGCTTGCGGCTCGGCCTCGTCGTCGGCCGGGCCCTTCTATTGTCCCGGCGACCACAAGGTCTATCTCGACATGACCTTCTTCCAGCAACTGGACCAGCAGTTCGGCGCCTCGGGTGAATTCGCCCGCGCCTATGTGATCGCGCATGAGGTCGGCCACCACGTCCAGAACCTGACCGGCATCATGTCCAAGTTCAACCAGATGCGGCAAGGCATGAGCGAAGCCGATGCCAACCAGCTGTCGGTCCGCATCGAACTCCAGGCCGACTGCTTCGCCGGGGTGTGGGCGCATTACACGGGGCAGAAAGGCATACTGGAGCAAGGCGATTTCGAAAGCGCGCTGAATGCCGCCAAGCAGATCGGCGACGACACGCTGCAGAAGAAGATGCAGGGCTATGTCGTGCCGGAAAGCTTCAACCATGGCACGTCGCAGCAGCGCCAGACCTGGCTGACGCGTGGCTACAAGAGCGGCAAGCTTTCGGACTGCAACACGCTGAGCGGCCCAATCTGAGAGACTGTTTCTCGAGGCTGATCTGACGGCGAAGGCACCGTCAGGGGATGTCAGGATGAAGAACTTCGGCCTGTTCCCTCATTGTTCCTTGCGGCGGGCTCGCCTATAAGGTGCGTCCGCCTGCGCCCCAGGGCGAGCAGAGGAGCTTGACCCTTCATGATCGACCCCAAAACCGCCAGACGGGGCCTTGCGCTCGTCTTCACCACGCTGCTGCTCGACATCATCGGCTTCGGCATGATCATGCCGGTGCTGCCGGCCTATCTCAGGGAGTTGACCGGCGTCAGCATCAGCGGCGCGGCGATCGAGGGTGGTTGGCTGTTCTTCGTCTATGCGGCGATGCAGTTCTTTTTCGCGCCCATCATGGGCGGCTTGAGCGACCGGTTCGGACGGCGGCCGATCCTGCTCGCCTCGGTGCTGACCTTTTCCATCGACAATCTGATCTGCGCCGTCGCCTGGTCTTATCCCATGCTGTTCATCGGCCGCGTGCTGGCCGGCATTTCGGGTGCCAGCTATTCGACGACATCCGCCTTCATCGCCGACATCTCGAATGATGAGAACCGGGCGAAGAATTTCGGACTGCTCGGCATCGCCTTTGGCGTCGGTTTCGTCATCGGACCGGTTCTGGGCGGGCTGCTCGGCACGTTCGGGCCGCGCGTGCCGTTCTATTTCGCTGCCGGGCTGGCTTTCGTGAACTTCCTGATCGCGCTGTTCCTGTTGCCGGAAACGCTCGATGACAAGCACCGCCGCCGCTTCGACTGGAAACGCGCGAACCCGGTCGGGACGCTTCTGCAGATGCGCCAGTACAAAGGCATCGGCTGGGTCGGGCTTGTCTTCTTTCTGATGACGCTCGGGCACATGATGTATCCGGCGGTGTGGTCGTTCGTCTCCAATTACCGCTATGGCTGGAGCGAGCAGCAGATCGGCTTCTCGCTTGGCGCCTTCGGTCTGTGCGGCGCGATCGTCATGGCGACGGTGCTGCCGCGCGTCATTCCCATGCTTGGCGAGTGGAAGACGGCGGTCATCGGCCTTGCCTTCACGGCGCTCAGCGCGTTCGGTTACGCCTTCGCGTCGCAAGGCTGGATGATCTATGCGGTGATCGTCGTCGGCTGTCTGGAAGCGCTGGCCGATCCGCCGCTGAGGAGCCTCGCCGCCGCCAAGGTGCCGCCTTCGGCGCAAGGCGAACTGCAAGGTGCGATGACCTCGATCTTCTCGATCACCTCGATCATCACGCCGCTGCTCTATACGGCGATCTTTTCCTGGTTCACGGGGCCGAATGCGCCTGTGACCTTCGGCGGCGCGCCCTATCTGGTTGGCGCGTTTTTCCTGACGCTGGCGCTCATCGTCTTCGTCACCAAAGTGGCCAGACCGGCGCCGCTCAGAAACGTCACTGCCGGCGTCGCGGAAGATGGAGCGCAGATATGAGCCACGATAGCCGCATTGCCCTGACCGAGGACGGGCTATCGCTGTCGCGGCTGGTTTTCGGCGCCTGGCGCCTGCTCGACAGCGCCGTCAGCCCGGATGCCGAAGCGGTGGCCCGGCTGATCGGCACCGCCGTCGATCTTGGCGTGACCAGCTTCGACCATGCCGACATCTATGGAAACTACGAGGTCGAGGCGGCCTTCGGTGCCGGGCTGGCGCGCTGGAAAGGCAAGCGCGAAGACATCGAGCTGATCTCGAAATGTGACATCATGCTGGCGTCGGACAACCGGCCTCAGAACCGGTTGAAGCACTACGACACCAGTGCCGCCCATATCGCGGCCTCGGTCGACCGCTCGCTCGCCAATCTCGGCACCGATTATCTCGACCTGTTGCTGCTGCACCGGCCGGATCCGCTGATGGATGCCGACGACACGGCGGCGGCATTGGCCGGGCTGGTCAAATCCGGCAAGGTGAGGGCGGTCGGCGTCTCCAATTTTACGCCGTCGCAGTTCGATCTCCTGGCCTCGCGGCTGCCCTTCGCGCTCGCCACCAATCAGATCGAAATGTCGGTGCTGAAGACGTCGCCGCTGACCGATGGCAGCCTCGATCACGCACAGCGGCTTTCCTATGCGCCGATGATCTGGTCACCGCTCGGCGGCGGCTCGCTGTTCACCGGCAAGGAAGGGCGAGAAGCGCGGGTGCGTGCAGCGCTTGCGGCTGTAGCCGCCGAGATCGGTGCCGGCGACCTCGCCGCCGTCGCCATCGCCTGGCTGCTGCGCCATCCGGCGCAGCTGGTGCCGGTGCTGGGCACGATGAAGCCGCAGCGGCTGGCCGCCATGGTCAACGCGCTGGAGATCAGCCTCGACCGCCAGCAATGGTTCGCCATCCTGGAAGCCAGCGAAGGCCGGCCGGTGGCGTAGACCTTCCGAAGGCGCGACGTGATTGTGACATGTCCCTTGGGGCAGAGGTTTGCGCTGCCGCTCATTGCCGGGATTTCTCCCCGTAGAACGGGGGAGAAAGAAGCCGCGCCGTGGCTTTCGCCAGTTTTCGACGTTGCAAGAAAGTGCCAAGGTTGCGGCCAGCCCCTTCTCCCCGTTGAAGGGGAGAAGATGACGGCAACCAGACGAGGGGCAGCGCTAACGGCTCGAGTTAAGCCCGCTCGGCCAGCAATTCTTCGCCGCGCTTTTCGCGGATAAGATTGACGAAGCGGCGGAACAGATAGTGCGAATCCTGTGGGCCCGGCGAGGCTTCGGGGTGATGCTGGACCGAGAACACCGGCCGGCCGGTCAGCGTGATGCCGCAGTTGGAACCGTCGAACAGCGAGACATGGGTTTCCTCGACGCCGGCGGGCAGCGAGTCGGCATCGACCGCAAAGCCGTGGTTCATCGAGACGATCTCGACCTTGCCGGTGGTGTGGTCCTTGACCGGATGGTTGGCGCCGTGATGGCCCTGATGCATCTTGGCGGTCTTGCCGCCCAGCGCCAGCGCCAGCATCTGGTGGCCAAGGCAGATGCCGAACACCGGGATGTCGGTCTTCAGCAGGTCCTGGATCACCGGCACGGCATAGTCGCCGGTGGCTTCCGGATCGCCGGGGCCGTTAGAGAGGAAGATGCCGTCGGGCTGCATGGCAAGGATTTCTTCAGCGCCCGTGTTGGCCGGCACCACGGTGACCTTGGCGCCGAGGCCGGCGAGCAGGCGCAGGATGTTGCGCTTGACGCCGTAGTCGATGGCAACGACATGCATCGAGGGCTCCGCCTGTTCGCCAAAACCTTCGTTCCAGACCCATGGCGTCTCGCGCCAGACCGATGACTGGCCTGAGGTGACCTCCTTGGCGAGATCGAGCCCGATCAGGCCCGACCATGCGGCGGCGCGCTGCTTCAGATCGTCGAGGTCGAAGACGCCGTCGGGTGCGTGCGCGATGACGGCGTTGGGCATGCCCTTTTCGCGGATCAGCGCGGTCAGCGCGCGGGTGTCGATGCCCGACAGGGCGACGATACCGCGCTTCTTCAGCCACTGGTCGAGACCGGTGCCGGCACGGTAGTTCGACGGGTTGGTGACCTCGGCCTTGAACACGGCACCGACGGCGCCGGCGCGGGCAACCGGATTGAGGTCCTCGATGTCCTCGTCATTGGTGCCGATGTTGCCGATATGCGGGAAGGTGAAGGTGACGATCTGGCCGGCATAGGACGGGTCGGTAAGGATCTCCTGGTAGCCGGTCAGCGCGGTGTTGAAGCAGACCTCGGCGACGGCGGAGCCGGTGGCGCCCAGGCCGCGACCCTCAATGACGGTGCCGTCGGCCAGCACCAGAAGGGCAGTCGGCTTTTCGGTTGCCCAGGGGGCGGTCATCTCGGCCATGCGGCACTCCTATGAGGCTGCGCGCTTCAACCGGCCCGGCGGGCCATCTGCGCAGCAAACGGCGCAAAGCGGCGATTTCGCAGCTTTCACGCACTCAGGCTTCAGTTCATGCAAGGCCCAGTACATAGGGGAAGGGGACAGAGCGGTCAATGATCATGCGAAATCGAGATCCGAATTATTTCGTCAAGCAATATCAGTAGCTTGCCTGACAATATCAGAGTTTGCCTTGGCCTGCTCGCGGCGCTATTGTCCGCGCCGATCGAAGGAGAAAGCACCATGCGTGGCAAAATCGCCGAATCCCTGAAGAGTGCGATGAAGGCGCAGGACAAGCACCGGCTGCCGACGCTGCGGCTGATCCAGGCGGCCATCCACGACCGCGACATCGCCAATCGCGGTTCCGCCAAGGAGCCGGCCAGCGATGAGGAGATCCTGCAGATCCTGGCCAAGATGGTGAAGCAGCGCGAGGAATTGGCCAAGGCGTTCGACGACGGCAAAAGGCCGGAACTGGCCGCGCAGGAGCGTGGCGAGATGGAGATAATCCGCGCTTTCCTGCCAATGCAGCTGGACGATGCCGCGGTGACCGCGGCGGCGCGCGAGGCGATCGTGGCGACGGGTGCGGCCAGCCAGAAGGACATGGGCAAGGTGATCGCCGCACTGAAGCAGAAATATGCCGGCCAGATGGATTTCGGCAAGGCGAGCGGCATCGTCAAGGGCCTGTTGCAGTAAGGGTCCCCGCAAAGGCGCACGGAAGTCCTGAACTCTTTCCATGAAACAGGTAGCTGACGTCGCGGCGGCACGCGACCTCGCGCATTGATCGGATTTTTTCGCCGAGCACAGCTCCCGCCTCCCGATTGCGCGAGCCGCCGAGGAACGCCCATTCACTACCTTGCATAAACAGGTAGCGTGTTATATACACCTCTGGAAACCGAGATCTGCCATGACCGACTCGATCCAGGTGCAGTTGCGAAAAGGCGCGCTTGATCTGTGCGTCCTGGCCGTGCTGTCGCGGGGCGAAAGCTATGGCTATGAAATCGCCAGCACGCTGGTCGCCGCGGTCAGCATGGGGGAAGGCACGATCTATCCCCTGATGCGGCGGATGCAGAATGACGGCCTGGTCGCGACCCGCATCGTCGAGTCGAGCAGCGGGCCGCCGCGCAAATATTACCGGCTCACGCCGCTGGGTCAGAAGGCTTTCGAAGCTCATAGCCGTGACTGGCGCTCGTTCGCGGGCGCGGTCGATAAACTTCTCGAGGATTTGCCATGACCAGGGATGCCTTCTTGCGCACGCTGAGAGTGGGGCTCGCCGGCCTGCCGCCTCAGGAGATCGAGGATATTGTTGGCGACTACAGCGCTCATTTCGCCGATGCCTCGGGCCGCAGCGAAGCTGAGGTCGCTTCTGCCTTGGGTGATCCGGCCAGGCTTGCCCGCGAGTTGCAGGCCGAGGCCGGGCTGCGCCGCTTCGAAGCCCACTGGAGCGTGTCGAACATGTTGGCGGCGACGCTCGCCCTGGCCGGTCTTGCCTTCGTCGACATCGTCTTCCTGCTGCCGCTGCTCATCATCGCGGCCGTCCTTGCGCTCGGCCTTGGCATCACGCTCGTCGCCATCGGTGCGCTCGGCGTCAAGATCATTCTCACCGCACTGGTGTTCTCCAGCGGCGGGACGCTCACAGCTACGCTGGGTCGCCTGCTCATCGGCGCCGGACTGGTCAGCAGCCTGCTCGGTGGCGGCGCCTTGCTGTTACTAGGCTCGAGTGCGGGCATACGGGTCCTCGGGCGCTATGCGCGGCTGCATTCCCGTCTCACTCAATCGGACCGCAACCGCGTTTGAGCGTTGTTTGTCATTACGTTGAAGGAAACCGACAATGACTGGAAAATTGGCATTCGTCGCCACTGCCGGACTGATCGGCGCCGTCGTCTTTCTGGCTCTGGGCATTGGCCTTTCCGGACCGGATTGGGTCCATGCCGGGGGGGCGTGGATTGGCGGGCAATCCACCTGCGGAGCGGCCACATCCACCAGAAAAGAGATCACATTGCCCTTCAGCGCCGGCGACAGTCTGACGATCGAGTTGCCGGCTTCGGTTCACTACCAGCCGGGGGACAAGGCCGAGGCCGTCGTAACCGGCGACCCAGCGCTGCTCGACCATGTGCGGATGGAAGGCAGCAGGCTCAGTCTGGACTGCGAGCCGGGCTGGTTCGCGCCCCGGTTCGATGTCAACCTGTCGGGGCCGCCGATTTCAGACTGGAAGGTGCTCGGCAGCGGCGACGTTACCTTGTCGCAGATCAATCAGCCTGAACTGCGCTTGAGCATCCGCGGCAGCGGCAGCGTCGCTGCCACCGGAACCGCCCAGACGGTCGGTCTGGAGATTTCCGGGTCGGGCTCGGGGCGGCTCAAAAACCTGATTGCCCAATCCGCACAGATCGAGATTCGTGGCAGCGGCGATGCGCAGATAACCGCGCAAGCGGATGCGGACGTTTCGATTTCCGGCAGCGGTGACGTAGAGCTGTATGGGCACCCGACCATGCGGCGTTCGGAGGTAAGGGGCAGCGGCAGAATCACGCAGGTGCCGTAGCCCGGCTGCCTGCAGTCGTCGGTTTGCGCCCTTGGCTAGCTGGTTGGCTGGTGACCCTACCGGGCCGTTTCCGCGGCTCGAGCGCACGGCGCAACGCTGGCGCCTCCTGCTGGATATGATCCCACGGCAAGGCCTGGCGGGCCTGTTCGCGGCGGTTCGCGATGCGGACCTTCGCCGTACGGTGGCGCTAATCTCCCGGCCGACGCTGGTGATCGCCGGCCAGCATGACACTGTGACGGCTGCCGGCCACAGCGAGCTGATCACGGCGACGGTGCCTGGCGCGAAGCTGGTTGTCCTGCCCGCTGTTCACTTGTCCAATGTCGAATACCATGCCGATTTCATGCAGGCCGTGCTCGATTTTCTGCGGTGAACGGGCGCGCGAAACCACCAGTGAAGTTCGCAGCCTCTTCGGGTGCGGGACTTCAAGACCCCCTGCAAATTGGCAGCGGCTGCGATGGCGGTGCCGGATGATCCTTTTTGTATTGAGCAATCATCGGCTCGAGGGTTTTTCGCGGCCAGAATTTTGGAGCGCCGATTTCTTTCAAACAGGACGCGTTCCAGTAGGGTCTACCGCCCGACTGCGAACGGTTGGCCGCCACTGCGGCGATATCGCGTGATTCAGGGTAGATGTAGAGCGTCGTCGGGTTGTCCTTCACCATTGAGATGATCTGCTGCGCGTCCGCCGGCGACCAGCTGGTGCAGCCATTGCTGCGGCCGCCGGCGTAATCCACCAGCTTGCCAAACGGCACGTAACCGTCATGGTCGGCGTATGAGCTGTTCGGGCTTTTGCGCAGGCACATGCCGCGCAGCACCTGCGCTGCGTGGCCGCCGATCACACGCTGCCTGGCGTTGGCGGCTTCACCTTCGCCGTCAAACTGTATGAAGGTGCGCAGGAAAGCCGCGTCTTGTTTCGCGCCGGTGCGATAGAAGCCCTTGAACGACGTTTTCGACTCACGGGTCATATAGGCCCCGCCGGCAGTGAGTTCCGAATCCATGGCATTGCCGAAGTTCTTCGAGCACCGCCTGCCATTTGAAAAATCGACAGTGCCTTTCAGATTCCGGCCGCCGCCGTGACCCGATGAGATCGCGCGGAACGACTGGCTGGCTTCGCAGATGACATAATACCGGCGCCCGGGCACGCCATTGCCCAGATCGCCGGGACGTGTGGCATCCATGGCGAAGTAACAAGGGTTCTCGACGGCACCTTGCGCTACTTTTTTCAGGTAAAGCGCCCGCGCCCGCTCCAGGACAATCTTTGAGATTTGCCCGTCGCCGTCGCCGACATGGGCCTGCAGCCAGGCGGGAACATCCGCTGGCTGCAGCGCGGCAAACGACCGCGCCGATACCGTCAAGGCGACGACGACGAGGAGGAGGCTGGCGACGACACCCAGAGGGACAGATCTCAATCGCATCGGATCACTTCTCCCGCCAAAGCCATCTTGCGAATCATCGCGGTGTTGTCACCGGAAGCAATCATAAATCGCCTCGCGCCAATCGGCGAAACACATCTTGTTTAGCGCCCTCGCAAGGAAGCTTGCACGTTACGAAATATGCAGCATGGCAGCCGGGGGTGACATTGGCGATCGCCTGGCTGGGCAGGGCGGTGGCGTTGATTCTGCCGCCGGACAGGGTTCACTTGTGTCGGACACAGGCGATTTTCGATCCGCGGGGATTGCGCTATCATTTTGATTCTGGCGCGGCCCACTCCTCCTCCCTCCGCCGGGGAAGCATTATGCATGCGGGGTCATCCGATCACTGAACCGACTGTTCGAGCACCAGGCATAAGGAGGGGTTGCGAAAACTGCTCGCACCAGGAGGTTTTGCGATGAAGCTGTCCGCACCCATCTACCATCTGAAGCGTCAAGCCAGGCTGTTGTCGCGCGAGGGCGGGATTGCGCTGCACGAAGCGCTTGACCGTGTTGCGGCACGGGAAGGTTTCGCCAGCTGGAGCCTGCTTGCGGCCAAGGCAGCCGAGGCGGCGGGGCCCGCCGGCAGACTGTTTGCGCAACTGGAGCCCGGCGACCTGGTTCTGGTCGGCGCACGACCGGGCCACGGCAAGACGCTGATGAGCCTCGAACTCGCGATCGAAGCCATGAAGTCCGGCAATCGCGGCGTGTTCTTCACACTGGAGTATACGGAAAGGGATGTGCTCGACCGGTTTCGCGCCATCGGGGCGGAGCCGGCGCAGTTCAACGACCGGTTCGTGTTCGACAATTCCGATGCCATCAGCGCCGACCACATCGTCAAGACGATGGGCCAGGCGCCACGCGGTACGCTGGTGGTCATCGACTATCTGCAGCTGCTCGATCAGAGGCGGGAAAATCCCGACCTGATGGCGCAGGTTCGGACACTGAAAGACTTTGCCCGAGAGAAGGGATTGATCCTCGTCTTCATCTCGCAGATCGATCGGTCATACGATCCGGCGACCAAGCCGGTTCCCGATCTCAGCGATGTGCGGTTGCCGAACCCGCTGGATCTGTCGCTCTTCAACAAGACCTGCTTCCTGAACAAGGGCGAAATCCGGTTCCAGGCGTCGAGTTGACGATCCGGCCGCCGCTGCTGCCTTCATTGGGCGGCAGCCGTCAGGTTCAGCAGGTGCGCAATCGGCGTCGGATTGTGCTGTGCGCGCAGCGTGTCGGCCGACTGACGAACGACTTCGGAAATCCGCAGCAGCTGTTTGGCGATCGGGCTGGTCTTGCGCCAGACCATGCCGATCGTCCGCGACGGCTGGGGACTCCTGAAGCGTGCGATGGAGACCGATGCAGAGCGTGTCTCCACCGGCACGGCCATTTCCGGGATCAAGGTAACGCCGATGCCGGCGCTGACCATCTGGACCAGGGTCGACAGCGAACTGCCGTCCAGCAACTCGCGTGGCCGTGTCGAATGCATGTTGCAGAAGGACAGTGCCTGGTCGCGGAAACAATGACCCTCTTCCAGCAGAAGCAGCCGCATTTCACGCAGCATCTCGCGATTGGGCACCGGCTTTCCCTCGTCTTCGCCGGGCCGGACCAGCACGAAGTTCTCGGCAAACAACACGATTTCCGTCAGCGACGGTTCGGACACCGGCAAGGCAACGATGGCGGCGTCCAGCCGACCGTCCGCCAGTTCCTGGATCAGCTTCTGCGTCTGCGTCTCGCGCACATGGATATCGAGGCCATCATGCATGCTTGAGAGGTTGCCAATGATGGTCGGCAGGAGGTAGGGCGCGATCGTCGGGATGACGCCAATGCGCAGCCGACCGACCAACCTGTCGCGCGAAGAGCGTGCGAGGTCGGCGAGTTCGTCCACCGAACGCAGGATGTCGCGGACGCGCAAGGCAAATTCTTCGCCGAAATTGGTCAGCCGAACCTGCCGCGGACCTCTTTCGAAAAGCTCCGTGCCCAGCGTTTCCTCCAACTCCCTGATCTGCACCGAGATGGCGGGCTGGGAGATCGCGCAGGCGTCCGCCGCGCGTCCGAAGTGGTTGTGCCGCGCC
The DNA here is from genome assembly GCF_056781655.1 of Mesorhizobium bavaricum. Lineage (NCBI taxonomy): Bacteria > Pseudomonadati > Pseudomonadota > Alphaproteobacteria > Hyphomicrobiales > Phyllobacteriaceae > Mesorhizobium > Mesorhizobium bavaricum. The sequence continues at coordinate 2,801,107 of NZ_CM165566.1, forward strand.
AGCGCCTCGAAATAGCGCAGCTGCTTCAATGTCAGATTTGTCATAATGTGATCTTATCGCTGCAATCAGGAAATCCAACTTAAATTAATCGCGCAGCTTTGCTATAGGATCTGCAAGGGAGATGAGGAGCAGCCGGGACGGCTTCGTCCAGGGTCCCCCAGCAACAGGACATCCAAGATATTCGGTCGCGTATCGGGCATATGGTCATTGCGCCAGCCATGAAACGGACCGCTTCCAGGGACATCCATTGTCCTTGTTCACGCAGCAGTTGAAAACAGCTCAACACAGCCACGATCGGAGAAAAACATGGACGCACAAACTGACGATCCCAGCACGGGCAAATGCCCGGTCGTGCACACCGCCGTTGGCAGGGTCAACCGCGACTGGTGGCCGAATCAGCTCAATGTCCAGATTCTCCATCAGCAGTCGCCGCTGTCCGATCCGATGGGTGAGGCCTTCGACTACGCCGAGGAATTCAAGAGTCTCGACCTCGACGCTGTGATCAAGGACCTGCATGCGCTGATGACGGACTCGCAGGAGTGGTGGCCGGCCGACTTCGGCCATTACGGGCCGCTGTTCATCCGCATGGCCTGGCACAGCGCCGGCACCTATCGCATCGCCGACGGCCGTGGCGGCGCCGGGGCCGGCCAGCAGCGCTTCGCGCCGCTGAACAGCTGGCCGGACAACGTCAACCTCGACAAGGCCCGGCGGCTGTTGTGGCCGATCAAGCAGAAATACGGCCGCAAGATTTCCTGGGCCGACCTTCTGATCCTGACGGGCAACGTCGCGCTGGAATCGATGGGCTTCAAGACCTTCGGTTTTGCCGGCGGCCGCGCCGACGTATGGGAGCCCGAGGAAGACATTTATTGGGGTCCGGAAGGCAAGTGGCTGGCCGACGAGCGCTACAGCGGCGACCGCGATCTCCAGGATCCGCTCGGCGCGGTGCAGATGGGCCTGATCTATGTCAACCCGGAAGGGCCGAACGGCAAGCCCGATCCGCTCGCCTCGGCGCGTGACATTCGCGACACCTTCGCGCGCATGGCCATGAACGACGAGGAGACCGTCGCGCTCATCGCCGGCGGCCACACCTTCGGCAAGACCCATGGTGCGGGCGATGCGACGCTGGTGGGCGTGGAGCCGGAAGGCGCCGACATCGAGCAGCAAGGCCTCGGCTGGGCGAGCAAGTTCGGCACCGGCAAGGGTGGCGACGCCATCGGCAGCGGCCTGGAAGTGACCTGGACGACGACGCCGACCAAGTGGAGCAACGACTTCTTCGACAATCTGTTCGGCTTCGATTGGGAATTGACCAAGAGCCCGGCCGGCGCCCACCAGTGGACGCCGAAGGGTGGTGCCGGCGCCGGCACAGTGCCCGATGCGCACAATTCGGCCAAGCGCCACGCGCCCTCGATGCTGACCAGCGATCTCGCCCTGCGGTTCGATCCCTCCTACGAGACGATCTCGCGGCGGTTCCACGAGAATCCGGATCAGTTCGCCGACGCGTTCGCACGCGCCTGGTACAAGCTGACGCACCGCGACATGGGCCCTCTCGTGCGCTATCTCGGTCCGTTGGTTCCAAAGGAGGAACTGCCCTGGCAGGACGTCATTCCGGCAGTCGATCATGTGCTGATCGACGAAGAGGACGCTGCGGCGCTGAAGGCCAGGATCCTGGCGTCGGGCCTGTCGGTGTCGCAGCTGGTCTCGGCGGCGTGGGCGTCGGCCTCGACCTTCCGTGGCTCCGACAAGCGCGGCGGTGCCAATGGCGCGCGCATTCGCCTTGCGCCGCAGAAGGACTGGGCCGTCAACCAGCCGGCTGAACTCGCCAAGGTGCTCGACAAGCTCGAAGCGATCGGCAAGGAGTTCAATGCTTCGCAGACCGGCAGCAAGAAGGTCTCGCTTGCCGACCTGATCGTTCTCGGCGGCGGAGCGGCCATCGAGAAGGCCGCCGGGCACGGTGTGACGGTTCCCTTCACGCCGGGACGCATGGATGCCTCGCAGGAGCAGACGGACATCCACTCCTTCGCGCCGCTGGAACCGACCGTTGACGGCTTCCGTAACTATGTCAGCGGCAAGCAGCGGCTGACCGTCGAGGAGGCGCTGGTCGACCGCGCGCAGTTGCTGACGCTGACGGCGCCGGAGATGACGGTTCTCGTCGGTGGCCTGCGCGTTCTCGGGGCCAATGCCGGGCAGTCCAAGCACGGCGTCTTCACCATGCAGCCGGAAACGCTGAGCAACGATTTCTTCGTCAACCTGCTCGACATGGGCACGGAGTGGAAGGCCGCCTCGGACGCCAAGGACGTGTTCGAAGGCCGCGACCGCAAGACCGGTGAAGTCAAGTGGACCGGCACCCGCGCCGACCTCATCTTCGGCTCGCACTCGCAGCTGCGCGCGCTGGCCGAAGTCTATGCGACGGCGGACGCCAAGGCGAAATTCACCAGGGATTTCGTGGCGGCTTGGGCCAAGGTGATGAACGCCGACCGTTTCGACATCGCCTGAGCCCACATAACGACAGTCCGGCACGGCCTGGAAATGGCTGGGCCGGAGCGTCGGTTCCTCCCAAGGGCAAAAGACCAGGGCCGCGTTTCCAGCGATGGGAACGCGGCCTTGTCGCAAGAGACCGCGCCTTGGTGGACCGTGTCCTCCCGGGCAATGCTGCTATTTATCGGCGTAACTTCTCCGCCGGTGCAACATGGTCGAAATCGTCAAACCCGCGCTTGAACATTTGCCGTCCTACAAGGCGGCGCTCGAACGTGGGTGGTCGCCGGACAATGTGCGGCTCGAGCAAGCGACTCGCGAGCAGCTTGCCGCGATCGAAAGGGATCCGGTGGCTTTTCTCGCCGACCTCGATGATCCCCAGGCCAAGGGCGGCCCGATCACCTTGCCCGACGGCAGAAAGGTGCCGCGCCTGCCGGGGTTCCGCCGCTGGATCTGGGATGGCGAGGCATCCGGTTCGATCGGCTTCCGCTGGCAGCAGGGTACGGCAGCGCTGCCGCCGCACGTGCTCGGCCATATCGGCTATGCGGTGGTACCGTGGAAGCGGCGACGCGGCTACGCCACCGAGGCGCTGCGGCTGATGCTGGGCGAGGCGAGGGCAGTCGGCCTGCCCTATGTCGAGATCACCGCCAAGCCGGGCAATCCGGCCTCGCACAAGGTGATCCTTGCCAATGGCGGCAAGCTCGTCGAGCGCTTCTTCGAGGATGCAGCCTATGGTGGGGTGGAAAGCCTGCGGTTCCGGATCGAGTTGTAGCCCGACCCGTCCTCACCCGTGCTCGTCGGCGCACAGCGCGTGGTCGGACAGGGCGCGGATGACGTAGCAGTCGCCGACCGTCTTGCCGTCGCAGCAGGAGGCGATGCGTTCGAGTTCGGACTCCAGCCGCTTGAGCTGGGCAATCTTCTCCCGGACGGATATCAGTTGCTCGCCGGCGATCCGATCGGCGTGGCCGCAAGGCTGTTCGGGATGACCGCTCAATTCGATCAGCGAGCGGATGTCTTCGACGGCGAAGCCGAGGTCGCGGGCGTGGCGGATGAAGGCCAGCCGCTCCAGCTCCTGCCTGCCATAGCGGCGCTGGTTGCCTTCCGAACGCTCGGGTGCGGCAACCAGGCCCATCTGCTCGTAGTAGCGGATGGTTGGCACCTTGACCCCGGTGCTGCGCGAAAGATCACCGATCGAAAACATGAATTTTGCCTCTTGAAGCTCTAGTGACTAGAGCAATTACAGTGCCTGGCATCAGGGTTCAAGGCCCATGCGGCGGCACGCCGCGCGGGCAAGGCAGACAGGTGATGCGATGACGGCGCCCCTCAAGCAGGCAAGTATCAGGCAGACACGGTTCAGGATCGGCGGCATGGACTGCGCCTCCTGCGCGGCCAAGATCGATACGGCGGTGCGCCGCCTCGACGGTGTCGCCGATGTCTCGGTTTCGGTGACCGGCGCCAGCATGACGGTCAGTCACGGCGGCGCACTGCCGGAAGACAAGGTGCTGCAGCAGGTGGCGCGGCTCGGCTACGGCATCGTCAGGGCGGAGGCGCGCACAGTGCCGGTGTCGGGCAAGGCGCGCGCTGATCACGGCCACGATGACCATGAAGGCCATGACCATGAAGGCCGTGATCACGAGGGCCACGATCATGCGAGCCACAACCATGACGCTGGCAAGCAACCGGCCAGGCCGACAGCCGAAGCCGCCCATCTCCACGGCGATGCCCAGCCGGGGCAGCCGTGGTGGCGCACCCGACGCGCTATGCTGACGCTGGCTTGTGCCGCGGCACTTGTTGCCGCCTACGGCATCGGCCATCTGTTTCCGGCGGCCGAACGCTGGGTTTTCCTGGCCGCGCTGCTGGTCGGCCTGGTGCCGATCGCCCGACGCGCGTTGATGGCCGCGCTGGCCGGTACGCCGTTCTCGATCGAGATGCTGATGACCATCGCCGCCGCCGGCGCCGTGATGATCGGCGCCACAGAGGAAGCCGCCGCCGTGGTGGTGCTGTTCCTGATCGGAGAACTCCTGGAAGGCGTCGCCGCCGGCCGCGCGCGGGCCAGCATCCAGGGTCTTGCCGACCTGGTGCCGAAGACGGCACTTGTCGAGCGGGCCGGCGGCACGGCCGAAGTTCCAGCCGAAAACCTTGCGGTCGGCGACGTGATCGTGGTGCGGCCGGGTGATCGCATCCCGGCCGATGGCGAGATCGTCGAGGGGTCGAGTGATATCGATGAGGCGCCGGTGACCGGCGAGAGCACGCCGAGGCGCAAGGGGATCGCGGAAACTGTCTTCGCCGGCACGATCAGCACCGACGGCGTGCTCAAGGTGCGGGTGACGGCTGCCGCGTCGGACAACACCATAGCCCGCGTTGTGCGGCTGGTGGAGGCGGCGCAGGAGGCCAAGGCGCCGACCGAGCGCTTCATCGACCGCTTCTCGCGCATCTATACGCCTGCCGTGCTGGCGGTCGGCGCGCTGGTGGCGCTGCTGCCGCCGCTGCTTATCGGCGGCGACTGGAGCGAATGGATCTACAAGGGCCTGGCGATCCTGTTGATAGGCTGCCCCTGCGCGCTGGTCATCTCGACCCCGGCGGCGATCGCCGCGGGCCTGGCGACCGGCGCGCGGCGCGGCCTGTTGATGAAGGGCGGTGCTGTGCTGGAAGGCTTTCGCCAGATCACCGCGATCGCTTTCGACAAGACCGGCACGCTGACCACCGGCAAACCGGTGGTCACCGACATCGTGGCGTATGGGCGCGACGAACGCACCGTGCTGGCGCTGGCGGCAGCACTCGAGCAGGTCTCCAGCCATCCGCTGGCAATGGCGATCCTCGGCAGAGCCAAGGCCCACCGGGCGCCGGTGCCGCCTGCCTTGGCCGCCAAGGCAATCTCAGGCAAGGGCGTCGAGGGCAGCGTCGGCGGCGTCGCGGTCTTCCTCGGCTCCGGCTCGGCAGCGGCGGAACGGGCCGTGATGACCGAGGCGCAGCGCGTTGCCGTTGACAGCCTCAACGGCCAGGGCAAGACTGTCTCGGTGCTGGTGGCCGATGGCGTGGTGGCGGGGCTGATCGCCATGCGTGATGAGCCGAGGCCGGATGCGGCGGCCGGCATTGCGGCGCTCAAGGCCGAGGGCATCCGCACGGTGATGCTGACCGGCGACAACCGCCGCACCGCCGAAGCCATTGCCGCTTCGCTCGGCATCGAGGCGCGGGCAGAGCTCTTGCCTGAGGACAAGCAGCGCATCGTCGGAGAGCTGCAGCGCGAGGGGCTGAAGGTGGCCAAGGTCGGCGATGGCATCAACGATGCACCGGCGCTGGCCGCAGCCGATATCGGCATCGCCATGGGTGGCGGCACCGATGTGGCGCTGGAAACGGCGAATGCTGCGATCCTGCATGGCCGGGTCATGGATGTCGCGCGCATGGTGCGGCTGTCGCGCGCGGTGATGGCCAACATCGGCCAGAACATCACCGTGGCGCTGGGGCTGAAGGCGGTGTTCCTGGTCACCACCATTGCCGGCATCACCGGCCTGTGGCCGGCGATCCTGGCCGACACCGGTGCCACCGTGCTGGTCACCGCCAACGCCATGCGCCTGCTGCGCTGGCGCGGATGAGCGCCTTTGCCGCGTGCTCTACTCGGCTGGGGCCGTCAGCGGCGGCGTGGCGTCGCTGCGTCCCTCCCAGACATAAGAAGCGAGCGCCACCGCGACGGCGACCAGCATGGCGATGGCGCCAAGCAACGGCAGGCTGCGGTAGCCATAGCCGCCATTCAGCATGGCCGCGCCCAGCGATGCTGCAAGCGCGATGCCGACATTGAAGCCGGATGGAATGAGCGAGGAGGCGAGGTTGGACGCATCCGCGGTCCAGGCCAGGATGCGGGTCTGGATCGGCGTGCCGATGGCAAAGTTGAGACCGCCCCAGATGACGATCGCGACAACCATCGGCACGGGATAGGGGCTGACGGCATAGATCACCGCCAGCGTTACTGCCTGCAGGGCCAGCATTGTGATCAGTGACGGCATCAGCTTCCAGTCGGAGAGCTTGCCGCCGAGGAAGACGCCGAGCGTGGCGCCGACGCCGTTCAGCAGCAGCACCCACGGCACCAGGCCTTCATCAAGACCTGTGATTTCGAGCAGTGTCGGCGTGATGTAGGTGAACAGGCCGAACTGGCCGATCATCAGCATCAGCATGAGGATCAGCGAGGTCCAGACCTGCTGGCGCGCCAGCACGCGAACCTCGCGCGCCAGGCCGGCGGGCTTGGTCGACGACCCGGTGGTGCGCGGCAAAAGGGCCGCCATGGCAAGCGTTGCCACCACGCCCAGCGCGCACATCACCCAGAAGGTCGCGCGCCAGCCCCAGATGTTGCCGATCGCGGTGCCGGCCGGCACACCGATGACATTGGAAACGGTGAGGCCGGACAGGATCACCGCAACCGCCATGCCGCGCTGGTCCTCGCGCACGAGGCCAACGGCGACCACCATGGCGACGCCGAAATAGGCGCCATGCGCTATCGCCACGGCAATGCGCAGAAGCAGCATCGAGGTGAAGTCGGGCGCCAGCGCACAGGCCGCCTGGCCGATGGTGAAGGCGACGGCGAGCCCGAGCAGCAAGGTCTTGCGCGACAGCGCCTTGGTGGCGAGCGCCAGCAGCGGCCCGCCGATGGCGATGCCGCAGGCGTAGCCGGAAACGAGATAGCCAGCGGAGGGAACCGAAACGCCAAGCCCTTCGGCCACTTGCGGCAGCACGCCGGCGATGACGAATTCGGTGGTGCCGAAAGCGAAGGCGGCAATGAACAGGGCGATGAGCGGAAGCGACATGGGGAAGGCCCTAGCTGGAACGGCCTCAAACCACGGATGGGCGTCGCGGGCAATCCAGAAATTGTGGACGCCGGTTTAGGTTTTCTTGATCGAACTCTCGCGTTACCGAGTCGCGCCCCGGGGTGGCTAAGCCGGGGCCTTGCGTCCGTATGGTATCTTGAGCCACGCCCGCTCGTGGAAATAATAGAGCAGCGATTTGGTGAAGACCTCGGTCAGGCCAATGGCTGCAGCGAGCTTGATGCTTCCGGTCACGACCAGCGAGATGATCATCGTGTCGATGGTGCCGGTCACGCGCCAGGAAAGCGCCTTGGCGAAACTGCGCGAATGGGTGTCCATCGATTTCCTCCGAAAGGTTGGGCCAGCCGACCCATATCCCGACTGGTGGAAACAGAGCAAAGGTATTTTGCCGCCGAGACGAGGACGGTGAAGGCGTCGCAAAAATCAGCTCGCCTTCAACCTCGACCCGGTGAGCAGGCCACGCTCTTCGAGCACGGGATAGGCCATCGACGCCAGCAGCGAGTTGATCTGCTTCAGGTCGCGGATGGTGTCGAGGTGGATCGAGCTGGTCTCGACGCTCTTGGCGGTGCCGTCGCGCAGCCGTACGAAATGGCTGGCGCTGGTTTCCTTCTCGCGGTCGCGCAGCCGGTCCTTTTCCAACACCAGCTGGCGGGCGGTCTCGGGATCACGCGATACCAGCACGTTGAAGGCAAGCCGCGCATTGGCGAGTACCGAGCCATGGAAAGCGGACAATTCGCTCCAGCCCTCGTCGGTGAATTCCAGCCCGCGCTCGAACTTCTTCTTCACATGCACCAGCATATTGCGCACGATGATGTCGCCGACCTGCTCCAGCTTGACGCACGCGCCGATCAGTTCCTGGCAGCGCAGGGCCTCATCCTCGGTCAGCGGATTCCTGGTAAGCTTGGCCAGATAGAGCTTGATCGCTGCGTGCTTGCGGTCGACGCGGTCGTCAAGGGCTGCCAGTGCCTTGATCTTGTCGGCGTCGGCGCTCTCATAGAGCTCGATGATGCGCTTGAGCATGATCTCGACCGTCTCGCAGACCCGCACCACTTCGCGCGTGGCGTTGGCCAATGCCTGGCTCGGCACGTCGAGCGCGCTTTCGTTGAGCGCTGAAAGCTCGACGACGTCGAGCGTGGCGGCCGGCACGGCCTTGGTGCCAAGTGCCACGATCTTCTCCGAGGCGCGGTAGACGAACCCGGCCAGCGGCAGGCCGGCGAGCAGGATCAGCACATTGAACAGGATGTGGGCGTTGACGATCTGGTCCGCCGCCGTCGCGCCGAGGAAGGCGACCTGCGGCCTGAAGGTCATGAACAGCACCAGCATGACCAGCGAGCCAAGTCCGCGCATCAAGAGGTTGCCGATCGGCACGACGCGCACGGCAGGCCCGGCCGAACGGGTCAGCATCGGCGCGATGATGGAAGAGCCCAGATTGACGCCGAGGATGAGAACGACGCCGAGTTCCGGACTGATCACGCCACGGCCGGCCAGCGTCGCCATGAGGAGAACCGCCGCGATGCTCGACTGGAACAGCCAGGTGATCAGCGCCGCCAGCAGATAGGCGGTGATGGAATCGCTGGAGAAGTAGTTGATGATCACCGGCATGAGCTGGCTGTTGCGCAGCGGCTCCGATGCCTGGCCGATCATTTCAAGCGACAGGATCAGCAGGCCGATGCCGACCAGGATGCGGCCGGACTGGCGCCAGTCGCGCCGCTCGGTGGCCATGAACATCACCGTGCCGGTGATCAGGCAGAGCGGCACCAGCAGGGTGAGATCGAAGGTCAGCAGCTTGACCACCAGCGCCGAGCCGATCTCGGCGCCGCGCACGGCAAGCTGGCCGGCGGCGCCTGAGACGATGCCGGAGCCGGCGAAGGAACCGACCAGCAGCGTGACGGCGGTGGAGCTCTGCAGGGCGATGGCGAGGCCGGTGCCGGCCAGCACCGCCATGATCGGATTGCGCATGGTGGCGCGCAATTTGTGGCGCAGCACATCGCCATAGGCGCGTTCGACGCCGGTCTTCACCATGCGTGTGGCAAATAGCATCAGCGCCACGGCGCCGGCCAGATGCAGAAGGACGACGGAACCGCTCATTTCACCGCCCATGTGCGGACGGGGCCCGCAACGCGGACGGCGCGGCGATCGGGGGCAAAAGCGAAGTTGCGAATCATATTCATGGCAGTGACCGACAATAACCCGACTATTTTAGCCGGATAATAAAATCTTGTCGATTTCGAGGGGCCGTTGCCGCGCGACAGGCGGTGTCGGAAAATGGACGGACACGCAAATGGTTGCTGTGGCACGGCGGCTGCTGCCTTTGCGATGATGTTCAATTTTCTGGGGTAAATGGAGGAATTCATTACACAATTGTAATGCAGGCGTTCAGTTTCGGTTCATCGGTGGGTGGCTATCCCTCGGACATCGACAACCAAGGAGACCTCCCATGAAACGCATTGTCCTTTCCGCCCTCGCTTTCTCGATGCTGGCCGCCACGTCGCTCACCGGCCAGGCCGCACCGATGAATGCACCGAACGCTCCGCAGTCGAACTACAGCCAGGTCGACTGGCAGAAGCCCGGCCACCAAGATGTGAAGAAGCGCGTCTTCAAGAAGAAGGTCGTCGTGAAGCGGAACAACTGGCGCAATGGCCAGAAATATTCCAGCTGGAAGCGTCACCAGCCGATCCGCGACTATGGCCGCTATGGCCTGCATCGCCCCGGCCGCGGCCAGGAATGGATCCGCGTCGGCAATGACTATGTGCTGGTCGGCGTCCTCTCCGGCGTCATCTTCGGCGCGCTTGCCGCGCAGTAGACCTGGCGGAGCCGGCACAAGGCTGGAACTTGAAAGGAGGCGGCCCGCAAAGGCCGCCTTTCTTTTTGCCCTGTGGAAACCGGGTATGGCCCGCATTAGGGGTCGTCGGACTTCGCAGGCATGATTATATGGAGGCGAAACGAGTTTCCCGATGCGCTTTCCGCCCGCCTTCCTCGACGAGATCCGCGACCGCGTGCCGATTTCATCGGTCATCGGCCAGCGCGTCGCGTGGGACAGGAAGAAGACCAATGCGCCGCGCGGCGACTACTGGGCCTGCTGCCCGTTCCATGGCGAGAAGAGCCCGTCCTTCCACTGCGAGGACAAGAAGGGCCGCTATCATTGTTTCGGCTGCTCGGTGTCGGGCGATCATTTCAAGTTCCTGACCGAACTCGACGGCATGAGCTTTCCCGAGGCGGTCGAGAAGATCGCCGACATGGCCGGCGTGCCGATGCCGGTTCGCGATGCGCAGGAGGAACGGCGCGAGAAGGAACGCGCCAGCCTGACCGATGTCATGGAGATGGCGACCGCCTTCTTCCAGGAGCGGCTGCAGGGACCGGAAGGCGCGAAAGCCCGCGCCTATCTGCGCGACCGTGGGCTGACACCGGCGACGCAGCAATCGTTCCGGCTTGGCTTTGCGCCCGACAGCCGCAATGCGCTCAAGGAGCATCTCGCCGCCAGGGGTGTTCCCAAGGCCGATATCGAGGCCTGCGGACTGGTGCGCCACGGCGACGACATCCCGGTCTCTTATGACTGGTTCCGCGACCGCATCATGTTTCCGATCCCGGATTCGCGCGGCAAGATCATTGCCTTTGGCGGACGCGCGCTGGCGCCCGATGCGCTGGCCAAATACATGAACTCGCCCGATACGGAGCTCTTCCACAAGGGCAATGTGCTCTACAATTTCGCCCGCGCGCGCAAGGCGCTGGCCAAGGGCGGCACCGTGATTGCCGTCGAAGGCTATATGGACGTGATCGCGCTGGCGCAGGCCGGCTTCGAGAACGTCGTGGCGCCGCTCGGCACGGCACTCACAGAAAACCAGCTCGAACTGCTGTGGCGCATGGCGCCGGAGCCGATGTTGTGTTTCGACGGCGACAAGGCCGGGCTTAAGGCGGCGTGGCGCGCCGCCGACATGGCGCTGCCCTCGGTGCAGGCCGGGCGCTCGGCACGCTTCGCGCTGCTGCCGGAAGGCAAGGACCCCGACGACCTGGTCAAGGCCGAAGGGCCGGATGCGTTCCGCATCGTACTGGCCGAGGCGCGGCCGCTGGCGGATCTTCTGTGGATGCGCGAGACCGCGGGCGGCGTCTTCGATACGCCGGAGCGGCGGGCGGAGTTGGAGAAGACGCTGCGCGAGCTGACCAGCCGCATTCGCGACGAAAGCCTGCGCTACCACTATCAACAGGAGATGCGCGAGCGCGTGCTGAGCTTCTTCGGCAACCAGCGCAGTGCGCGCCAAGGTCGGCAAGATGGGGGCAGGCCAGGCGAGCGCGGCCAGGGCAAGGCCGCGCCCGGCGGACAGTTCGCCAAGGCTGGTGGCGGCCGCATCGCGATCACCGAAAGCCTTGGCCAATCGGCACTGGTCAAGCGCGGCAACGAGGGAATGTCGATGCGCGAGGCGACGATCATCGTCGCGCTGGTCAACCATCCGGCGCTGATCGACGAGAATTTCGCTCATATCGAGTTTCTCGATCTCGCCAACTCCGATCTGAGGCGGCTGCACGGCGCCATCCTCGATGCGATGGCGCATGACATGGCCAATGACCGCCAGGCCGTTATCTCCACCATCGAGCGCGCCGGCTGCGCCGAGATCTGGGAGCGGGCGGTCGGACTGATCCGGCGGGCGCGGCAATGGCCGGCGCTGGAGACCGCCGCGCTCGAGGATGCCCGCGACGCTTTCAGCCAGGCACTGCACTTGCAGCGCAGCGCGCGCACCTTACATAAGGAGCTGAAACAGGCGGAAGCGGCGCTCGCCACCGATCCCACAGACGAAAACTACCGGCACCTGATCGAAATTCAGGCGCAATTCCAGGATGTACAAGCGACGGAAGCGCTGATCGAAGGATTCGGCGTGTCCTCGGGCAGGGCCGGGCGGGCTTAGAGCATGATCCCGAAAAGTGGGAACCGGTTTTCGGACAAGGTCATGCTTCCACCAAAAGCATGATCCCGAAAAGTGGGACCGGTTTTCGGACAAGGTCGTGGCTTCCACCACATGAAGACAGAGCCCTTGCCGGCCCAGCGGCGGGACGGGGTTGGTAAGAGAGTGAAATGTGAAGGCGTTGTTGCGCGTCCAAATGGCGCGTGGCGGGCTAAGTCGGGTAATTGATTCGCTTTTTTCATGCGAATCATGCGAGAGGCGCTTGACCTTCCGGCAGAATGGCGGAATCAGGACGATTCGAAACGTTAACCCGCACCCGCGTCGACGGGAAATAGGCGATGTGAGGTACTGGTCCACTGGACAGGCAGGCTGCCTGCCACAGATATCAGGGTTAATCTGGACTTAACGATAGATGCAGTTACTGGCCCGGTGAAGCGCGTTTCATAAGCGAGCGCATCCGATTTGACTGGTCCGACAGCTTACGCGGCTTAGATGTCCGGCCGCTAGGAGAAGATAAAGACTATGGCGACAAAGGAAAAGGAAGAGGTCGAAACCGAACGCGAAGGCGCCACCGATGGGCCTTTGCTCGACCTTTCCGATGATGCTGTCAAGAAGATGATCAAGGCCGCCAAGAAGCGCGGCTATGTCACCATGGACGAGCTGAACTCGGTGCTGCCCTCCGAGGAAGTGACCTCGGAGCAGATCGAGGACACGATGGCGATGCTGTCCGACATGGGCATCAACGTGGTCGAGGACGACGAGCAGGGCGAGGAGCCGGAGGCCGGCGATACCGCTGCCGACGCCGAGGAAGACGCCAACGAGCTGGCCGAGCAGACCGGCACCGCCGTTGCCGCCACCACCACCAAGAAAGAGCCGACCGACCGCACCGACGACCCGGTGCGCATGTATCTGCGCGAGATGGGCTCGGTCGAGCTTCTGTCGCGCGAGGGCGAAATCGCCATTGCCAAGCGCATCGAGGCCGGCCGCGAGACGATGATCGCGGGTCTGTGCGAAAGCCCGCTGACCTTCCAGGCCATCATCATCTGGCGCGACGAGCTCAACGAATCCAAGATCCTGCTGCGCGAGATCATCGATCTCGAAGCCACCTATGCCGGTCCCGAGGCCAAGCAGGCGCCGGTGGTCGAGCGCATCGAGGAAGCCAAGGTCGAGGAAAAGCCGCGCCGTTCGCGCGACGAGGAAGAAGACGTCACCAATGTCGGCGCCGACACGCGCGGGCTGGTCGATGACGACGAGGAAGACGAGGACGAGGCCAGCCTGTCGCTGGCGGCGATGGAAGCGGAACTGCGCCCGCAGGTGATGGAGACGCTCGACGTCATCGCCGACACCTACAAGAAGCTGCGCAAGCTGCAGGACCAGCAGGTCGAGAACCGGCTGGCCGCGGCCGGCACGCTGTCGCCCAGCCAGGACCGCCGGCTGAAGGAGCTGAAGGACCAGCTGATCAAGGCGGTGAAGTCGCTGTCGCTCAACACGGCGCGCATCGAGGCGCTGGTCGAGCAGCTCTACGACATCAACAAGCGCCTGGTGCAGAACGAGGGCAAGCTGCTCAGGCTAGCCGAAAGCTACGGCGTGCGCCGCGAGGAGTTCCTGAAGGAATATCAGGGCTCGGAGCTCGACCCGAACTGGACGCGCGCGATCGGCAACCTGACCTCGCGCGGCTGGAAGGAATTCACCAAGAACGAGAAGGACGCCATCCGCGACCTGCGTGCCGAGATCCAGCATCTGGCCACCGAAACGGCGATCTCGATCCTGGAATTCCGCAAGATCGTCAACCAGGTGCAGAAGGGCGAGCGCGAAGCCGCGATCGCCAAGAAGGAAATGGTCGAGGCCAATCTGCGCCTCGTCATCTCCATCGCCAAGAAATACACCAATCGCGGCCTGCAGTTCCTCGACCTGATCCAGGAAGGCAATATCGGCCTGATGAAGGCGGTCGACAAATTCGAATACCGCCGCGGCTACAAGTTCTCGACCTACGCGACATGGTGGATCCGGCAGGCGATCACGCGTTCGATCGCCGACCAGGCGCGCACGATCCGCATTCCGGTGCACATGATCGAGACGATCAACAAGATCGTGCGCACCTCGCGCCAGATGCTGCACGAGATCGGCCGCGAGCCGACACCGGAAGAGCTGGCCGAAAAGCTCGCCATGCCGCTCGAAAAAGTGCGCAAGGTGCTGAAGATCGCCAAGGAGCCGATCTCGCTCGAAACGCCTGTCGGCGACGAGGAGGATTCGCATCTGGGCGATTTCATCGAGGACAAGATGGCGATCCTGCCGATCGACGCAGCGATCCAGGCCAATCTGCGCGAGACCACGACGCGCGTGCTGGCCTCGCTGACGCCGCGCGAGGAGCGCGTTCTGCGCATGCGCTTCGGCATCGGCATGAACACCGACCATACGCTGGAAGAAGTCGGCCAGCAGTTCTCGGTCACCCGCGAGCGCATCCGCCAGATCGAGGCCAAGGCGCTGCGCAAGCTCAAGCATCCGAGCCGGAGCCGCAAGCTGCGGAGCTTCCTGGATAGCTGAGTTGGGATTTGTCTGTTGCGAAGAGTTGAGGGCGCCGATTGGCGCCCTTTTTCGTTTCAAGTGGTTCATCAAGGAAACGCCGGACCGCTCTATAATTCAGGGGCGGAGGGCGTTTCACACTTGTCCTCGAATTGCTCCTACAACGGCATGTTCAGCCGCGCCCCCTTGACGATGATGCCGCCTCGATTGCCGATCTCTATCGAGCCATAGCGTTGCCTGAAGCACTCAGGCAGCGGACGGTCGCCCGGGACCGACAGCCACAGGCGCAGCATATGGCGTCGTTTGTCCTGGTCTGGCCAATCCCGAAAGCCCATGCGGTCATGAAGCAGCGAGTGATTGTAGACAAACTGCATGTCGCCGGGCCGCAGCCGCATCGACAGGTTTAGCTTCGGGTCGTTGGCAAGGCTGTCGAAGAGATCCAGCGCTTCGACATGGGCGGCGCTCAACCGCATCGCATCCGGGAATCGCTGCGCGCTGTCGACGTATTGGCGCTGATAGATTCCGGTCAGCAATCCCGCATGCCAGTTGAGGATCGGGATTTCGAAATAGGGCTTTTCCCCTTCCGGTATCTCGCCGCGCCGGTCGGTCGCAATCGGATCAAACAGCAGGCGGACCAGATCGGGTCGCCTTTTGCGCATCGCGTTGTAGATCGTCACAGTGCTTACCAGCAAAGATTCGCCGCCTTGCATGGCATCGCGCAGGCAGAGCAATCCGACGACATCGGCCGAGTCTGTGTGAAATGTCTGGCGTTCCGAGGTCTGGTATATGCGTGTCGTGGCGTCCTTGGCGTCGGCGCCGATGTCGCGGACATGGCCGAGGATATGGCCCTGGGCATTCTGGGATCGTGCGCTTCCCAGATGCGCGCCAATCCCGCAGAAGATCGTTGCCGCCATTTGCGCGGAGTATCTCTCCACCGGGAGACCGCGAAGCACCTCGAACCCAATGCCTACGATCAGTTTTTCGCGAAGGGCGGCAAGATGACCGGCAAGCCGGGGCAGCGGAAAATCGGCCTTTGTCAGGTTACCGATGTCCTGCGAACCAGCGAGAAAGCCGGTTGCCGCCAATTCCAGTTCCGCGACGTCCCGCGCATCCAGTTCGATCAGCCAATGCTGGGGATGCCTCGCCATCTCCTCGCCGGTCCATGCAGCAGGACTTTCGATCGATTCCGGCGGCAGATCGATGGTCTCGCGCATGAAGCTCTCCGGCAGCTGGATCGGTTTCGGACGTCGGCCGGGGATTTTCGCCAGATCGACGGCCACGACGGAGATTGCCGCAACCAGGCGGGTTTTTGAACCGACTTTCGCTGGTCGGCACCGACTGTCTTACGGTCGCTTTGCCGCAGCCTTCAAGGCGCTTGGCGCGAGGCTCGCCTTCACCCGGCAATAGGGCGCCGGCGCGGTAGTCCTTGCAGGACGTTCGCCGCGGGAGGATAGTTTCGCATCGGATGCATTTTCTGGGCGACAAACCCGGATGCCCGCCCCGGCGAAGCCGCCGTGCTCCGTGGCCCGGAGGGAGGTGTGCATGACAAGCTACATCGTGCTGATGAACTGGACGGAACAGGGCGCCAGAAATGTGCGCGATTCACCGAAACGACTCGACGCCGCCAGGAAACAGCTGGGAGACATGGGCGGATCGTTCAAGGCGTTCTATCTGACCATGGGTGAATACGACATGGTGGCGGTGCTCGAAGCGCCCGACGACGCGGTGCTGGCTCGATTCTCGCTGATGCTGGCGGCGAGTGGCAACATCAGGACGCGGACGCTGAAAGCCTTCCCCGAATTCGCCTACCGCGAGATCATCACCTCGCTCGGATAGAGCCCTGAAAAGCGGGATGGACAGTTTGACGATCAGGCGCAGTGTTGACGGCGCCTGATCGTTCAGCCGACGCGCTTCAAGTCTCTGTTTCATGCATATCGTTGTCCCAAAACCGCTGCGCGGTTTGGGCGACATGCACTAGAATGCGGCCATGTCCGAACCGAATTCACATGCGCATCTGTGGCCCGGCGTGCCGCTTGCTCTTGGCTCAGCCATCCTGTTCGGCGCGGCGCCGCCGCTCTGCAAGCTGCTGCTCGACAGCGTCAACCCCTTCATACTGGCTGGCCTGCTCTATCTCGGCGCCGGTGCCGGGCTGGCCTTGTATCGCTTGCTTCGAGGCAAGCAGGCTGCAGCCGGCGAGGCGCAGCTGACCGCTGGGGATATTCCCTGGCTGGCCCTGGCAATCGGCATGGGTGGTATCGTTGCGCCGGTGCTGCTGATGTTCGGCCTCAGCCTCAACACCGCGTCCAGTTCCGCGCTGCTGCTCAACCTCGAAGGGTTGGCGACGATGGCGATCGCCTGGCTCGTCTACCGTGAGAATGTCGACCGGCGCCTGCTCCTGGGCGCCTTCTCCATCCTTGCCGGTGCCGTTCTGCTGTCGTGGCAAGGTCAAGGCGTCACCTTCAACCTTGGCGCCGTGCTGGTCGCCGCGGCGTGCCTGGCATGGGGGCTGGACAACAATTTCACACGCAGGATCTCGGCCACCGACCCGGTGATGATCGCCATGCTCAAAGGGCTGGTGGCGGGTGTCGTCAATGTCGGGCTGGCGCTTGCCGGCGGGACTTCGTTTCCCCCGATGTCAATCGTCGCTGTCACCGCGGCCGTCGGCTTCCTTGCCATCGGGGTCAGCCTGGTGATGTTCATCGTGGCGCTGCGCCATCTCGGCACTGCACGGACAGGGGCCTATTACTCGCTCGCCCCCTTTATCGGCGCGCTGCTGGCAATCGCCATCCTGGGTGACGCCGTCACGCTCAGGCTGGCGGTCGCCGGGCTTCTGATGGGCGTCGGCCTCTGGCTGCATCTGTCGGAACGCCATGAGCACGAGCACGAGCACGAGGAAATGGAGCACGAACACAGCCATGTGCATGACGAGCACCACCAGCACGATCATGACGGACCGGTGAGCGAGCCGCATTCGCACTGGCACCGGCATGCGCCCATGCGTCACCGGCACCCGCACTATCCCGACCTGCACCACAGGCATGGCCACGGCTGAGCATGATCCCAAAAAACAGGTGCGGGTTTTTGGAAGCATCATGCCCGAACAACGAACCAAGCCTTTGCTGACCGTCTGGTACAACACGCGCTGTCCGGTTTGCGATGCCGGCATCAGCCGGCAAAAGCGGCGCCTGCTCGAAGCGGTCAGGGCCGGGCGGATCGAGTTTCGCGACATCAACCTTGAACCGGCAGCACTTGCCGGATCTGGCGCGTCGCTCGCGGATATCCGCCGCCGGCTGCACGCCACCGACGCGGACGGCCGGCTGCTGGTCGGCGCCGATGTCGCGATTGCCGTGTGGCTGATAACGCCGGGCGAGGGCTGGCTGGCCATGCTGTTCGGCAATCCGGTTGTCTTGCCGCTGACGCGTTTTGCCTATGATCGTTTCGCCGACCTGCTCTACGCCTGGAACCGCCGCAGGGGCCGCTGGTAGCGGCTCGTCATCGGTGACCAGGGCGAATGGAGGAAAACATTGGCGGACCTCCAGTCGCCGTGCCTTATCGGCCGGCCGGCTCGCAGAGCGCGCCGACGATGCGGCGCACCACCGGCAGCACCAGCAGCAGCGTCGGAAACGCCACCAGCCAGGACAGGCCCCATGCGGTCATCCAGATGGACGGCAGGTTGGGGTGGAAACCAAGGCTTTTCAGCGTCGAGATGAGCGAGACGATGAAGGTCATCAACAGCGACAGCACCAGCGGGCTGAGGATGGCAGCATAGCGCGCAGGCAGCTTCCTGCGCCGATTTCTTGCAGTCATTTTGGGAGGTTCCCTGAAGTGTCCGGTCGCTCGCATTTGGCATCCATTCGCCGGTGATCGGCGCAATTGCCCGGAAAGACCGGGGTTGGATGCGTTGCTTGACGTCAGACGCTTACGGAGCAGCCGAGCTGCCCGTGGGCCTTCTAGCGGCACGTTTCGGCAAAATCAAGCCTCTGGCGCGGCAGTCAGATACATCGTAAGATATATCTTGACTCCAGCGTCTGGTGCGCCTAATTAAGATATATCGTAAGATAGAACTCAAGGAGCAATCAATGCACAGACATCATCATTCTGGCGAGCACCCGTTGCGCGCTTTCATGCACATGGCCGGCAAGCTCGGCGGCCGTGGCGGCGGTTTCGGTCCATTCGGCCATGGCGGTCGTGGCGGCGGACGCGGTGGCCCCGGCGACATGTTCCGCGCCGGGCGCATGCTGGCCGACGGCGACCTCAAGCTGATCACGCTGTCGCTGCTGGCCGAGGCGCCGCGCCATGGCTACGACATCATCAAGGCCCTCGAAGAGCGCACCAGCGGCATCTACAGCCCGAGCCCGGGCGTGGTCTACCCGACGCTGACCTTCCTGGAAGAGGCCGGCTATGCCGCCTCCGCCGCCGACGGCAACAAGAAGGTGTTTTCGATCACCGAAGCCGGACAGGCGCATCTCAACGACAACCGCGAGATGATCGACGGGGTGCTCGAGCATCTCGAGCGCTTCGGCCGCAAGATGGCCAAGGCGCGCGACTGGTTCGGCTGGAACGACGAGAGCGAAGAGGGCGGACGTCGTGGCGGCCGCTCGGAAGCGCGTGACGAGTTCCGCGCCGTGCGGCACCGGCTGCGCGCGGCCCTCGGCGACTTCGTCGATGCCCCGGCCGACAAGCAGGCCGAAGCGATCGCCATTCTCGAAGGCGCCGCCGAGGCGCTGGAGGCACTGTCGCGCAGCTGAGGCCGTCTAATCCAGCACAGACAAAAAAGCCCGGGAGACCCGGGCTTTTTCATCTCCAGGCGTGCTGGATCATTCCTTACCGACATACTCGCTGATCAGCTTCTCGTTGCGGGCCTTCTCGATCTTGGCGGTCATCTCGGCCGACAGGCGCTCGTCGGTGCGGTACTTGACCAGGTTCACCAGGCTGCCGGTGAGCAGCAGGATGCCCATGGCCCAATAGCCCTTGGTCGACAGGTCGACCGGCGCCAGCCACAGCGACAAGCCGAGCATGAAATAGGCGGCACCGACCGAAATGGTGTTGAACATGATGTAGGTCTGGTTGGCGTTCATTGAAGTTCTCCGTTGGTTTGACGAAACGTGGCTTTGATGGATTTGGGTTGATGGAAATCAGGTCTGGAAATGCGTTTTCAGTTGATGGTCTTCAGGCGCTCGAGCACGTCCTTGGCGCGCACTCTCACCGCTGGGCCATGCCCGGCGTCGGCGAGGCGGTCGCGGATAGCCTCATGCCGCAGCTCGCCATCGATCTCGTCGAGGATGCCGGCCTCCTCGAATGGGTCGCTGCCTGCCTTGATGCGGGCCAAAAGGTCTTCGGCCTCGTTGAGACTTGCCGACTGACCGATCGACCTGACGAGGCGTGACTGCGCCTTGCGCTCGGCATCGATGGCGCGGGCCGAGATCATGCCCTGGTTGAGGTCGATGATCCGGCGATGCGCCCGCTCCACCGAAACGCGCATCCGCAATGTCTTCTCGCCAAGGCTATGCACGGTGGCGCGGCGGACCTCGCGTTCGTTCTCCAGCTCGGCAACGGCTGCCGCGCCACTTTCGGCAAGCGCGTCGTTGCCCGCGGCCAGCGCGCTGATTGTGCGTCTTTCCAGATCGGCGTGTCGGCGATCGAGCTGGTCGAGATTGGCCTGTTCGGCACGCTGACGGACAATCAATGAGGCAAGCGTCTGCTTGGCGGCGGTGAGACCCGTCTCGGCGTCGCGGATCCGCTGCGCCAGAAGGTCGATGGCGAAGCGGTCCTTGAGGCCGTCCTCGGCCCGCGCACTGGCGCCGTCGAGCAATGTTCTGATCAGGCTAAGCATTTTCTTCTCCCTTCGTTCCAAGTGGTTGAAACGTGTTCACGAACCCAACATAACAGGAAATGAACATTGTTCAAGAGGTTTTTGAACGCTGTTCACGAATTCCAGGATATGGTAAACAAAGGAAAGAACGAGGCTGTGAGAGCGTGGCGCGTCACAGTGGACGCGCAGGCAAGAAGGATCGATATGGCACTGGACAAGGAAGAGATGAGCGAGCGGGTGCTCGCCATTGCCGAGACGCTGATCAACGACGGCGGCATGGATAATCTGAAGGCGAGGACCATCGCCGAGCAGGCGGGTATCTCGGTCGGGTCGGTCTACAATCTGTTCGCCGATCTCGATGAGGTGCACCGTGCCGTCAACATGCGGCTGCTCGACCGGCTGGGCGTAGCGGGTGCGGCGGCGATGGCCGATCTCGGTCGGCGCGGAGTGACGGATGTTCGCCAACGCCTGCTGGCGCTCGCCGGCGCCTATGTGCGCTTCGTGGAAGTGCATCCCGGCAGCTGGCCGGCGCTGCTCGCCTTCAACCGCCGGCGCGCCGTGCGCACCGAGCCGGATGCCTATGAAGCGCGCCTCGACCAGCTGTTCGAGATCATTGCCGGCGTGCTTGCCGGCGGCGACTTCGACCTTGACGATGAGACGCGCCGGATCGCTGCCCGGACCCTTTGGTCAAGCGTGCATGGCATCGTCACCAGCGGCTATGCGGCCAAATCGGTCCGCCGGCAGGCGGACGAGATCGGCCAGCAGATCGACCTGCTGGTCGACGTCTTCATCAGGGGGCTGGAACGCGGCGGCACATTCGCGCATGCTGGGACAACAACGCCGTGAATCGCGAACAGGGCAGGCCGCGATTTGCAAGGCGAACAGGGAGATTTGAGCGATGTCTTTTCTAAAACGTCTTTTCGGCGGCGGTGGCGGTGCTGAGGCTGGTGAACCAAAAAGTGCCGCGCCAGCCAAGCAGGTTGAGCACAAGGGTTTCCTGATCAGCGCCACGCCTTACAAGGCCGAGGGCCAGTACCAGACCTGCGGCATCGTCTCCAAGGAGATCGATGGCGTCATCAAGGAGCACAAATTCATCCGCGCCGACCGCTTCGCCGGGCTCGACGACGCCGTCGACATCTCGATCAAGAAGGGCATCCAGCTGGTCGACGAGCAGGGCGAGCGGATATTCGGGTAGCTCCGCTTCAACGCTTGACCATCTGCTTAGCCTACGCGGGACTGCTTTTGGCGACCTTGCTCAGCTCCTGTTCCAGATCCACCAGCTCCTTGCCGCCGGCCATCAGATTGAGCAGCTGATCGCGATCGATTTCGCTTTTCGCGTAGGTGCCCGTGCATCTGCCCCGCTTCAACAGGGTAAAGCGGTCGCCGACCACATAAGCGTGATGAACGTTGTGGGAAATGAAGATGACGCCGATGCCGCGCGCCTTGGACTGGACGATGAGCTTCAGGACCACGGACGCCTGATGCACCCCCAGCGCCGACGTCGGCTCATCCAGGATCAGCACCTTGGCGCCGAAATAAACGGCGCGGGCGATGGCCAGGCACTGCCGTTCCCCGCCCGAAAGCGTGCCGACGGGCTGTTCCGGATCGCGCAGCTGGATGCCCATCGCCGACAATTCGTCATACGCGGTGCGGTTGGCGAACTCGGCGTCAAACTGGCTGATCGGGCCGAACTTGCGCATCGGCTCGCGCCCGAGAAAGAAGTTTCGCGCCACGCTCATCAGCGGCACCAGAGCCAGGTCCTGGTAGACCGTTGCGATGCCGCTGTTGCGCGTATCGGCCGGCGACGCAAATCGTGTCGGCTTGCCCTGGACGCGGATCTCACCCTCGTCGGGCGCGTAGACGCCGGACAGCGTCTTGATCAGCGTCGACTTGCCCGCACCATTGTCGCCGAGCAGGCAATGGACCTCGCCGGGGCATACGTCGAAGGACACATCCTTCAGTGCAACGACCGACCCGAAATACTTGCTGACCGACTTCAGTTCGACATAGGGCTCGGTCATCACCGGCTCCTCATGGCGCGGTTGCGCACATAGCTGTTGAACAGCACCGCGATGACCATCATGGCGCCCATGAACAGCTTGAACCAGTCCGTGTCTATGCCGGTGTAGAAGATGCCCATCTGCACCACGCCGAAGATCAACGCGCCGAACATGGCGCCGATTGCCGATCCGTAGCCGCCGGTGAGCAGCGTGCCGCCGATGACGACGGCAATGATGGCCTCGAACTCCTTCTGGGTGCCGCGCAACGTGTCGGCCGAGCCGGTGACCAGGACCTGGATCGCCGCAAAAAGCGCGGCCGCCATGGCCGTCATGACGAACAGCGTGATCTTGGTGCGCGCCACCGGCACACCGAGATTGCGCGCGGCATTGGCTTCACCACCGGCGGCGAAGATCCAGTTGCCGAAGCGGCTACGCGTCAGCAACCAGGTGCAGAGCAGGGTCAGTACGATCCACCAGACGATCGACACTGGAATGCCGGAGATCGACGGCAAGCCGTCGGCCCGCTTGCCGACCAGGCCGATGTCCGAAAGCCACGCGATGAGGCCGGAAAACACCTGTCCCGAAAACAGGCTGTTGAGAGGATCGTGCAACGCCAGTTCATGCACGCCCGACACCTGGGTTCGCCCGGATATGCCGCGCGTCAGGCCGAGCGTCAGGCCGCGCAGCATGAACAGGCTTCCGAGCGTGACGATGAAGGAGGGCAGTCCGGTCCTGACAACGGCAAGCCCGTTGAGCGCGCCGATACCGCCGCAAACTGCGAAGCAAAACAGCAGTGAAAGCCAGATCGGCCAGCCCCAGAACACGGAGGGGATGGCGATCAGGATTCCGGCAAAGCCAATCATCGAGCCAACCGACAGGTCGAACTCGCCGGCGATCATTAACAGGGCCACGGGTGCGGCGAGAATGCCAAGCTGGGCCGAGACCTCGAGGAAATTGATGATCCCCTTGGCACTGAAAAGTCCCGTATTTCCCGCCGTGATGGCGAAGAACACAAAGACCAGAACGGTCCCGGCCGCCGCACCGAGTTCCGGCCTGCTCAGCAGACGGCTCAGGCGGGAGACGGACCGGACCCGCTCGTCGCGAATCTCTGCAGCCATGGATGCGTTACCTTCATCGGTGAAAGCGGCCGGGCCGAGGCCCGGCCGCGAGCAGTCAACGCTTCCCCAGTTTTGCCAGGTCGATGACCGAGGCGGCAGTGTCCTTGGTGACGAAACCGGGACCGGTCGGATAGTCGGAGATCGGCATGATCTTGTACTTCTTCCAAAGGTCGAACATCGCGACCGGGATATAGCCCATGGCATATTGCTGGGCGTCGATGCCCCACTCCATCTTGCCGTCAACAACGGCCTGCAGGATCGTGGGAGACAGATCGAACGTGCCGGTTTTCACCTTGCCCCCGAGGCCCATTTCATCGAGCGCGGCCAGTGTCGGTTCGGCACCGCTGGCGCCGACAGCGAGAATAAACTGCGTATCGGCATGGGCGGTCATGTAGGCGATCATGCGGTTCTTCATTTCCGTCGGGTCGATGACGCCATTCATCACCGGAACGTCGACGCCCAGGCCCTTGGCAAAGCCCGCGCAGCGATCGTCAAGGCTGGAATTGCCCACCTCGTGGTTGGCGCAGACCGCCTTGGTGAGGCCGAGCGCCTTGATGCGCTCGCCGGCCATGACGCCGGCCTGAAATTCGTCCTGTCCCATGAACAGCAGGCCGCCAAGATCATGGGTCAGCTTCGAGCCGCCGGAATCGATGACGATGACCGGGATGCCGGCAGCAATGGCATTCTTGACCGGAGTTGAAAGGGCCGCGGCGTCAGGGATCGAAACAACCATCCCATCTGGCTTCGAGGCTGCAATGGCGTCGATCATCTGCGCCATCTTGGCCATGTCGAAGGTTTCCGGCGCCAGATATTCGGCCTTGACGCCCAGAGTCTTGGCCGCGTCGTCCATGCCGTTCTTCACCACCGACCAGTAGGGGTCGCCGCTCTGGCCATGGGTTACAAACACCACGTGCGTCTCGTCGGCGGCCGCAAGGCTGGTGGCCGCCGCCATCATTGTGACGCCGGCCAGCAGGCCGAGCGCAGGCTTTATCAATTTCGCAAGTGAAAACATAACAACCTCCTGTTTGTTTTCCGCCGCCGCAGTTACGGTCGGCAGTCCAGTTGCCCCTTCAAGGTGTGTTGTTATTACCTGACCTCGATCTTCGCACACCTTTGTCCAGTTTCATTCATCAGCACTGGTTCCCCAGAGGCCGCATGGCGGCCCCGATCATTCCATGATGGTAAATCCGGCTTCGCTGGCCATGCGCGACAGGTTCTGGAATCCCATTGTCGCAAAGGTCAGCGGGTTGGCCTTGCTGGGATCCTGCTCGGCCTCGACGACCAGCCAGCCGCTGTAGCCGTTGTCGGCAAGCACGCGCAAAATGGCCGGATAGTCGATGAACCCGTCGCCGGGAACGGTGAATATCCCTTCCATGACCGCGCCCATGAAACTCATGTCTTGCGCGCGGGCACGATCAAGGACGGCTTTGCGCGCGTCCTTGCAATGCACATGCACGACGCGTTTGACGTGCGCCTTGATCAAAGCCAGCGGGTCGCCGCCCGAAAATATCGAATGGCCGGTGTCGTAGAGCAGGCCAACCGCCTCGCCGGTGTGCCGCATCAGCAGGCCCACCTCGGCATCGGTCTCGACGATGGTTCCCATATGGTGGTGAAAGGCCATGCGCACGCCGAAATCCGCCATCCGCTCGGCCAGCGCGGTCAGCTTGCGGCCGTAGGCCGGCCACTCCTGCGGGCTCAGGGCCGGGCGCTGCGAGATCGGCCCCCAGATGGCGTTATGACGCCCGCGCGAGGTGTCGGCATAGACAACATGGGTCGAGCCCATATCCTTCAACAGTTGGAGATGCGGCATGATCGCATCCATTTCCGCGCTGACATCCTTCTCGTCGCAGCGGCCATCATACCAGCCGGAAATCACGGCAAGGCCATAGCGTTCCATGATCAGCTTCAGGTCAGCCGACCGGCGCGGAAACTTGCCGCCAAGTTCAGTGCCGGAATAGCCGGCCTGTCTGGTTTCGCTAAGACAGACCTCAAGCGGCGTGTCGCCGCCGAGTTCGGGCACGTCATCGTTGCTCCAGGTGATCGGATTGATGCCGATGCGAACCGTCACGGGCGAACTCCTGGCTGCTTGAGTTGGGCAAGGTGATGCCGCGTGAGCCCGGCCAGCAGCGTCATGTCGCGACGGGCGTGCTCGGCGGTGTTGCGCACCGGCGTGCCTTCGACGATCGCCGACCAGAAACCTTTCAACTCCTCGACAAACGCCTCTTCGTAGCCGCTGCGGATGTCGCGGCTGGACAGGGTGTGGCCGTCGCTGGTGCGGATGGTCAGCCGCGTCGCCTGGTGATTGAGGTAGGGCGAGGGAAATTCCAGTTCGAGCGAGGCGTGGTCGAAGTAGAGGGTTATGCGCTCGCGGTAGTCGGCGAGCCCAGGTACGGCCAGATGAACCATGTTCCACAGCGCCTGGCCGCCGAGCAGCCGCACGGCACCCTGGGCGCCTTCGCCCCTGGCAAAAAGCGAGGCGCCGACAATGTCACCCTCCGCGATCCCCAGTGCATCGAGCAAGCCGTGGACCGCGTTCACGTCGTGCACGATCGCCGAACAATAGGCGCCGACAAAGCCGCGAAAGGCGTCGGGATCGTCCAAACCGGACACCGCGCGGTCCACCTGCTCGCGCTGCCTGGCTTCGGTCGAGGCAACCAACCCCGCCGCCACGTCGTCGCCCCGGCATGTGGAGTGATGCCGCACGAACGGCCACGCGTCGGGATCATTGACCTCGACCGAGATGTAGCGAAGCGTCCGCGCCGTGCCTGGCAGCATTTTCAGCGCCGCCTCGTAGCTCGGATCGAAACGCTTCATGTAGCCGACTTGAAGCACCTTGCCGGCGCGATCCCTGGCGGCGATCAAGTCGTCGATATCCTCGGCGCTATAGCAAAGCGGCTTTTCACAGAAGATGTGCAGCCCCCTGGCGAAGGCGGCGAGAGCCTGTTCCCAGTGCAAGGCATCGGGCGAGGCTATGACCACAGCGTCAAGCGGCATGGCAAGAAGCTGGTCTAGATCGGCGAATGTCGTAAGTCCGAATTCCTCTCCAACAAAGGCGCGGACTTTGCGCGAAGGATCATAGACGCCGAGGATCTCGAACTGCCGGTGCAATCTGAGCAGATTCGGAATGTGCTCGACCTGGGCGACGCCACCCGCACCGATCACTCCCACCTTTATGCACTGCATCGGTCAGCCCCATCTGAACCCGAACGCATTTTTCTTGAGCCTAGGACTGCTTTGGTTCCATTGTTAGAACCAGATTGCATTGATTTTTCGGAACCAGGATGAAGACCAGTTTTCCGATCGACGGCATCGCACTGGATCGCGGCAGTTCCGCCAACCTGCACCGGCAGCTCTATGCCCAGTTGCGCAGCCTGATCGAACGGCGCTTGCTGCCGAGCGGCCACGCGCTGCCCTCGACACGGGTCATGGCACGGGATCTGCAGGTGGGCCGCAACACGGTGATTGCCGCTTGCGACCAGCTGGCGCTGGAAGGTTATCTGGCCATCCGGCCACGCAGGCCCTCGCTGGTCATGGATCTGCCGACCCGTTCGACCGCGGCGGAGCATGTGTCGGCCGAGGACGAGAACCCGATATCTCTGCGCGGGCAGACCATGCTCGCCCAGCCATATCATCACGGCCGGCCCGGCATGCTTGCCTTTCATCCCGGCATGCCGGACCCGGATAATTTCCCGTTCAACACCTGGTCGAAACTGCTCAGCCGCCGGGCAAAATTCGCGCATATCGACCTTTTCGGGACCTATCACGTCAAAGGCTATCCACCGCTTTGCGAGGCGATAGCCCGCTATCTCACCGCTTCGCGGGGCGTTCGGTGCACCGCCGAGCAGATCGTCGTGACCAACGGTGCCCAGTCGGCGTTCGATCTCCTGGCCCGCCTGCTGATCGATGAAGGCGACACGGTGTGGATGGAGGAGCCAGGATATTACGGAGCGGGTTCGGCTTTCGTCTCGGCGAGGGCGAAACTGGCACCGCTGCGCGTGGGCAATGCTGGCTGGAACCTCGATCCGCCTCCCGTCATTCCGCGCATGATTTTCGTGACGCCCTCCTGCCATCACCCGCTGGGCATAACCATGCCGATGGAACAGCGGCTCAATCTCCTGCACATGGCCGAGACCTGGCGTTCATGGATCATCGAGGACGACTACGACGGCGAATACCGTTTTCAAGGGCAGCCAATTCCGGCGCTGCAGGGCATCGGTGCATCAAACCGGGTGGTCTATGTCGGAACCTTCGCGAAGATCCTGTTTCCGGCCATGCGCCTCGGCTTTCTGGTGGCGCCCAAGGCAATAGACCATACAATCGTCTCGGCGCTGAGCGTGACCGGCCAGTTCGCCCCATTGCTTGCCCAGGCTGCGCTGGCGGACTTCATGAACGAGGGCCACTTTACCCGCCATCTCCGGCGCATGCGGCGTCTCTATGCGGAAAGGCGCCAGTTCTTCCTGGAAAGCGCTCAAAGGCATATAGGAGAATGGCTGGATTTCCATGCCACCGAATCCGGCATTCAGGTTGTCGGCATTTTCCGCGAGAAATGTAACGACGCGGCCATTGCCGAGGCGTTGCTCCAGCAAGGGATCAACGTCTCGGCTCTATCGATCCAGTATCGTCACGGCACAAAACAGAACGGTCTTGTCATGGGCTTTGCGGCTGCCGATGCGCAGACAACCGAAAAGACCATGCAAAAATTTAGGGCCGTGCTGAAAGCCCATTTCTCACGAACAAACAATCTCACGTAACCCCGAGATTACGCGGTCTGCAGTTCCCGGCGCGGCAGTGGCGGGAAGGCGATGGCGATGCCGACCGCGCCGAGCCCGATGATGGCGGAGCCGATGAACAGCCAGGAATAGTTGGCATAGGCATCGAACACCATGCCGCCGGCCAACGGTCCGAGCGCCATGCCGAGGCTGGACAGCATGGTTGCAGCGCCGAACACGGTGCCGAGGATGCGCTGGCCGAAATATTCTCGCGCCAGCACCGCATAGAGCGGCATGACGCCGCCATAGGTGGCGCCGAAGATGACGGCGAGCATATAGAACTGCCCGAGCTGGCTGATGCTGAGATAGGCGGCAATGACGATCGCCTGGATCGCCAGGCCGGCGATCAGCACCGGCTTGACGCCCAACCGGTCGGCAAGCACGCCGTAGAGAAGCCGGCCGCCCAGGCCAGCAAGGCCCTCGACGCTGTAGATCGAGACCGCCGCCATCGGCGCCACGCCGCACAGCATGGCATAGCTCACCATGTGGAAGATTGGCCCGGAATGCGCGGCACAGCAGGCAAAGAAGGTCAGCCCCAGCACGATGAACTGCGGCGAGCGCAGCGCCTGGCCAACCGTCAGGCCGGCGCCCTCGGCAACCGGCGCGGAACCGATATCGGCCACGGCCGGCTTCGGCGGCTGACGGACCAGCAGCACGGCCGGCAACAGCAGCACCCATGCGGTGATGCCGATGTCGAACATGGCGGTGCGCCAGTCATAGGCCGAGATCAGCCAGCGGGCGAAGGGTGAGATCGTCATTGGAGCGACGCCCATGCCGGCCGAGACCAGCGAAACCGCAAGGCTGCGGTTGGTGTCGAACCAGCCTGATGTCAGCGCGATCATCGGCGCGAAAAAGGCACTGGCCGCGAGGCCGACCAGCACGCCATAGGTGACCTGGAAGGTCAGCAGCGAGCCGGTGCGGCTGGCCAACACCAGCGCCAGCCCGAGCAGCACCGCGCCGATCATCACGACGATGCGGGCGCCAAAACGGTCGGACAGGGCGCCCCAGGCGAAGCCGCCGAGGCCCATCACCAGGAAGTTGAGCGTCATGGCGCTCGAAATGCCGGCGCGCGACCAGCCGGTGTCGATCGCCATCGGCTCGAGGAAGATCGCCAGCGAAAACATCGTGCCGATGGCGACACAGGACATCAGCGCGCCAGCCGCGACGATGACCCAACGATAGGAAAGGTTCATGTTTTTCTCCCATGCCAGAGGGCAGCGCTACGCGCTGCTTGCATCCCGAAGGACGCTGACGCAGAGGCCGATCCTACAATCCGGTTGCATTTTTTATCCAGTTTGACGTGACGGTGTTTTCCCGTCGGCCGGGCCGCATTCCGCCGGCGCTATTCATGATCGGTGTGGCATCGGCTGACTTGCTGCGGTATTGATGGGCGATCTTTCTTCAGGGCGGTCGGACAAGGCCAAGACATCCGTTTCATGATCTTGGTCTTCAAGCTGCTCAGCACGCCGCTCCTTATCCTCTGTCTCACATTGCTGAGCCGGCGTTTCGGGCCGGCGGTGGGCGGGCTGCTGATGGGGATTCCATTGGTGACCGGCCCCGTATCGGTCTTCACCGCATTGGAAAATGGTGCGGCGTTCGCTCAGCACGCGGCAGTGGGCAATCTGGTGGGCCAGGTGTCAACGTGCATCTTCTGCTTCGTCTATGCCCGCGCCGCCAGGCGCTTCAACTGCTGGGTCAGCATGATCACCGGAGTCGGCGCCTTCTTTCTCGCCACTTTTATCTGGAACCTGTCCGCCTGGACATTCGCGCAGGCTATTGGGCTGCTTCTGGTGACGTTGTTCTTCCTGTCCTTCCTCACCAAACCGGTGAATATGGAAGCACTGGCCAGGATAGCGCCCAGATGGGACCTTCCCGCCCGGATGGCCGTTTCGACTGGCTTCGTCTTTCTGATCACCCTATCGACCAGATACCTTGGGCCGGAGCTCAGTGGGCTTGTGGCACCGTTTCCCGTATTCGTTCTTGTCCTGGCGATGTTCACCCATCATCAGCGGCCGAGCGCCCGCCGCCGCTAATCTGTTGCGTGGCGTTATCGTCGGGTCGTTCTCTTTCGCGGCCTTCTTCACGGTCGTGGCTTTGGCGCTGTCCGACCACTGGCTGCCTTTTGCTTATGTCTTCGCTACGCTGTCGAGCATGGCAACCACCAGTGCGATCTATTTCTGCACAAGGGCCACTCCGTCTGTCGGGGCCACTCCATTGATTGGCTCGCTTGGCCCGAAAATCTCACGCCAGGATGGTTCACCCTGAAGCAGAAAGGCGGGCGCCGAAGCGTCTGGCTTTTCAATTTGGATGACGGGCGTTGTCCCAAAGCCGCTTCACACCCCGAGTCGAGCCCGAAGGATATGCTTTGAGCGGCATGCGTCAGATCGGCAGTTCCGACGTGTATTTGATCGTCTGGCTGGGAACGTCGGTCTTGACGTTCTGCACGCCCTTGATGCGGCTCAGATGCTCGGACTGGAAGCGGCGGTAGTCATCGATGCCGGCCGCCACCACGCGCACCATGGCATCGCAATCGCCGAGCATCAGGTAGCATTCCATCACCTGCGGAAGCTTGGCCACTTCAGTGGCGAAATGCTCGATCGTGTCCTCGTCCTGCGCTTTCAGCCAGATGCGGGTGAAGAAGGTCAGGCCCTTGCCGATACTGGCCGGGTTGAGCACGGCGACATAACGGTCGATGACGCCGGCTTCCTCCAGCAGCTTCACGCGCCGCAAGCAAGGCGATGGCGACAGCCCGACTTCGTTGGCCAGATCGTTGTTGGCCATGCGGCCATCACGCTGCAGCGCCCGCAGGATCCGCTTGTCGATCTCGTCCAGCTTCATGGCTATGGATTCCATTCGTTTGGCAATTTGCGGCAGTCAATGCCAAAATTCGATGAAGTACAACAATCTTCGCAACCAAATTGCGAGACGTTATCAGTATGGTTGCTGCCGACATCACGTGATTTCAAACGCAACCGAAAGCGGCGGCCGCGAGGCCAGCCCGTGGAAAACCATGAGCATTTCACAGGCAGTCGAGACGGCAGGCGATGGTTCGAGGTCCGAGTTCCGCCGTGGCGTGGCGTCGTGCGCGCCGGTGCTGTTCGGCACCATCCCCTATGCGCTGGTGCTTGGCGCCCAGGCCACCCAGAAAGGTTTGAGCGTTGTCGAACTGTCGGCCATGACAGGGCTGAATTTTGCTGGCGGCTCGGAATTCGCTGCGATCCAGCTGTGGACGTCGCCGCCGCACATCGTGCTCATCGTCGCCATCACCTTCCTGGTCAACAGCCGGCATCTGCTGATGGGGGCGGCACTGGCGCCGTTCCTGCGCCACCTGCCGCGGCGCAAGATGTTTCCTGCGCTGTTCTTCCTATGCGACGAAAGCTGGGCGCTGGGCCTTGCCGATGCCAGACAGCGTGCCGCGGCCGGTGTCACGCCGGCTTTCAGCCCGCGCTATTATATGGGCGCGGCGCTGGCGATGTATCTCACCTGGGTGGTCTTCACCACGACGGGCGCCTTGCTCGGCCCGATGCTGGGCCATGTCGAGACCTATGGTTTCGACATGGCTTTCCCGGCCGTTTTCCTGGTGTTGATGCGCGGCATGTGGAAGGGCGTGGCCGCCGCGCGGCCCTGGCTGGTCAGCCTGGTCGTCGCGGCATTGGTCTACCTCTTTGCTCCCGGCGCCTGGTATGTCGCCGCGGGCGCTGTGTCAGGGCTGGTCTCGGCCTGGTTCCTCTGGAGAGAAACATGATCGACGCGGCGACCCTGCTTACCATCGTGCTGATGGCCGGTGTCACCTATCTGACCCGGATCGGCGGCTATGTGGTGCTGCGCAACCGCACGCTCAGCGCCCGCGCGACGGCGGTGATGGAAGCAGCACCCGGCTGCGTGCTGATCTCGGTGATCGCGCCGGCCTTCGTGTCGAGGAACCCGGCCGACCTTCTGGCGCTGGCCATTACCTTTGTCGCTGCAACGCGGCTTTCGATGTTGCCGACTGTGTTGGTAGGGGTCGCTTCGGCGGGCCTTTTGAGACACCTCATCGGCTAGAACGAAAAAGGCAGGCGAGGGCGCCTGCCTTTTCGATGCGGATGACGATCAGTGCTTTACGCGGCTGCCTCAACATCCCTGCTGGCTGCCACCACGGCATCGACCTTGGCGGTCGCCTTGGCGAGCGCGGCGATGACCGCGTCAGGACCCATGCCGACGCCTTCGATGCGGATGACGTCGACATCGGTCATGCCGATGAAGCCGAGCACGCTGCGCAGGTAGGGAATGGCGTGGTCCATCTGCACGGCGGCACCTTCGGAGTAGATGCCGCCCGAGGCCAGCACGATATAGACCTTCTTGCCGGTGACGAGGCCCTTGGGGCCGTTCTCGCCATAGGCAAAGCTCTTGCCGGAGCGGGCGACGTGATCGACCCATGACTTCAACGTCGAGGAGATGTTGAAGTTGATGAAGCCGGTGGCGAGGATCACCGTGTCGGCGGCGAAAAGCTCGTCGAGCACGACGTCGGAAACGCCGACCACTTCAGCCTGGCGCGGGGTGCGCGCTTCGGCCGGTGTGTAGATGCCGGTCGAATAGTCGGCATCGATATGCGGCAGCGGGTTGGCGACGAGGTCGCGCACGACCAGCGTGTTCGACGGGTCGGCGGCGACAAGCTTTTCAGCGAATTCCGTGGCGATGCGGGTCGAGTGCGAAGCAGCGCCGCGCGGGCTCGATGTGACGAGAAGGATGGACATGTTGGCTCTCCAGGGTTGGAATAATTTGTCCCGGCTGATATGGGGCCATCGACCCATTTGAGAAACTGGTATATTTTCTATACAATCCATCCATAAAGTGGATATGGCCATGCAGCCCAACCCGACGCTCGACCAACTGCAAATCTTCTTGTCTGTCGCCGAAACCGGCAGTTTCTCGGCCGCCGGCCGCAAGCTCAACCGGGCGCAATCGGTCATCAGCTATGGCATCGCCAACCTAGAGGCGCAGCTTGGGCTGAAACTGTTCGAGCGCGAGGGCACGCGCGAGCCGCAGCTGACCGAGATCGGCCGGGCGATGCTGGAAGATGCACGGCGCATGGTCGGCGTGCTGCAGCGGATCCGCTCGCGTGCCGATGGCCACCATCAGGGACTGGAGGCCGAAGTCGCGCTGTCGGTCGATGCTGCGCTGCCTTCGCCAGTGCTGGTTCGGGTGCTGAAGGCATTCGAGGCGCAGTTTCCGACCGTGATGCTGCGCCTGCATATCGGCTCGCTTGGGTTAATCCCGGATCACGTCGTCAATGGACAGGCCGATCTCGGCATTGGCGGCCTGCTGGGCGAGGTCGATGATGTCCATCTTGTGCGCATCGGCTTCATGTCGATCGTGCTGGCTGCTGCGCCCAGCCACCCACTGGCGCTGCTGCCGAAGCCGGTGGCGATCGAGGATGCGCGCGAACACATCCAGCTTGTCGTCACCGACCAGTCCGAACGCACGAAGGGACGCGACTTCGGTGTCTTCGCCTACCGAACCTGGCGGCTTACGGATATGCGCACCAAGCATATGCTGATGCGCGAGGGGCTGGGCTGGGGCGGGCTGCCGCGCTGGCTGATCGCTGACGATCTGGCCAGTGGCCGGCTGGTGGAAATCGACCTCGAGCCTTTCAGGGAGGTGAACTCGCCACTGTTTGCCATGCATCGCAGCGACAGCAGCCCGAAGCCGGCGGCGGCCTGGCTGATCGAGCAGTTCAAGCGCCAGCTCGGCTGCTTCAACGAGTTCGAGCCGGGCGAGGTGCCGGATGAGGAGCCGGAGACAATCCATCGATCAGCGCCATGAGAACGGCGCGGTAATCCTCGGCTGACGCGCCGGCCTCGATAGCCAGCGCCGCGCGGTCGAAGGCGGAAGCAAGCAGCGCGGTCAGCGCCTCGGCCGGCAATCTCGTCATCGCCTGCGCCCGCATTGCCGCGACCAGCCCCTCGCGCAGCGAGCGGTTGCCATGGCGGTCGTCGATCGCGTCCATGGCGGCGCGGCCGAGCACGGCCGGACCATCGAGCAGCAACAGCCGCGTGCGGCCGGGCGCGCGCATGGCGGCGAGATAGGCATCCGACCCCGCAATCAGCGCGTCGCGGGCAAACAACGAGGGCGGCGAGGCGCGCTCGATCTCTTCGGCGACAGCTGCCGCTTCCTGCTCGACCACGGCGGCAAAAAGCGCCTGCTTGTCGGCAAAATGGTGATAGAGCGCGCCGCGCGTGACGCCCGCCGCGGCGACGATCTCGGGCGTCCCGGTCTCGGCATAGGATTTTTCGGTGAACAGTTTGCGCGCCGCGGCGATCAGGTCGGCGCGGGTCGCCTCGGTGCGGTCGCGGTTGGAGCGGCGCGTGGAATCCTGTTGCATGCATGCAGCCTGTATGTTATTTCGACTTACATGCAGACTGTATGTTGTTTGACGGGAGAAGGAAAGATGAAGACCACGAGCTATTACCCGGTGCTGATGACAGGCGATGTTGCCAGCACAAAAGCCTTCTATATCAAGCATTTCGGCTTCAAGCCGCTGTTTGAGAGCGACTGGTACGTGCATTTGCAATCGGCCGAGGATCGCCGCGTCAATCTCGGCATCGTCCATGGCGATCATGAAACGATTCCCGAAGAGGGGCGGGGTCGCACGTCCGGCCTGCTGATCAATTTCGAGGTCAGGAACCCAGATGCTGTCTACGAACGGATCACCGCCGCCGGCTTACCGATCTTGTGCAGCCTGCGCGACGAGCCCTTTGGCCAGCGCCATTTCATCACCAAGGACCCCAATGGCGTGTTGATCGACGTGATCAAGCCGATCCCGCCGAGCCCGGAGTTTCAGGCGCAATTTACCGGGGGTGCCTGAATCTGGCAGCAACTGTCGGCAGAGATGTGCGGCGGCTCCGGCTGCGTGACCTGGCGGGCATTCGCGGTCTATGGTGGGCTTGGCAAACCCAGGCTCTTCCATGCGTGAAATCTGCCTTATCCGCGCCCCGTCCAACCTTGGTCTTCGTCCGCTGCGGCCCGGCCATGTGCCGGGGACATGGCGGGCGCCGCAGGCGCTGAGCGAGGCCGGCCTGGTCGAGGTGGTTGCGCCCGCCAAGGTGGTCGATCTCGAACGGCCCGCCTACGGCACCGAACCGCAGCCGGGCACCCGACTGCGCAATGGCCCTGCGATCCGCCGGTTTAATCTGGAGCTCGCCGAGTTTGTCGCCGGCGCGATCGGACAGGGCGAATCGGCGGCGATTGTTCGATCCTGCTTGGCGCGCTGGCGGCCGCACGGCGGTCCGGTCCACTGGCCCTGGTGCATGTCGACGGTCACAGCGATTTCCGTCATCCCGGCAACTACGATGCCGATGCCGCGCTCGGCTCGGCCGCCGGCATTGATCTCGCGCTCGCCACCGGGCGCGGCGAACCGCTGCTGACCGAGTGGCCAGGCATTGCCGGGCCGTTGGTGGCCGACGAACGGGTGATCCAGATCGGCGAACGGGAGAGCCGTGATGCCGACTTCGCCTGGCCGGACATCAGCTCCACCGCCATGACGCTGATCGACGTCTTTGCGGCGCGCGAGCTTGGCGTGGCGAGGGTGTTGGGAAAGACCCGGGCAACGCTGGCGCAGTCTTCCTACTGGCTGCATCTCGACATTGACGTGCTCGACCAGGCGGTGATGCCGGCGGTGGATTCGCCCGGCAGTCCCGGCATCGATCCCGACGATCTCGTCGCTATCCTGTCCGCACTGGTTGCCGGTCCTGCCTGCATCGGCATGGACATGACGATCTTCGATCCCGACCTCGACCCGACCGGCGAACTGGCGGCGTTATTGGTGTCGCTGCTTGGGCGGGTGCTCGAGCAGCGAGACCTCAGCTACGCGCCACCGGCGTCACACTTACCTGGCTGACGCCGGTGCGGCGCACGACGGTGCACAGCGTGTCGTGGCCGATTCGCTCGGCGTCGAGCAGGCGCACCAAATCGTCGACGCCGGTGACCGGGCGGCCGTCGATGGCGGCGATGATGTCGCCTTCCTTCAGGCCGGCCTTGGCCGCCGGGCCATTCTTCTCGACGCTACGCAGGCGCACCGCCGTGCTGGTCGAGACTTGCGACAGGAGGGCTGCGCGGCGTGGCAGGTTCGTCGTGTCGGCGGAAACACCGATGAAGGCGCGGCGCACGCGGCCGAAGCGGATGATCTCCGAAATGACGAAGTTGGCGGTGTTGGAGGCGACCGCGAAGGCGATGCCTTGCGCGCCGTGGATCATGGCGGTGTTGACGCCGATGACCTCGCCGGCCGACGACACCAGCGGCCCGCCGGAATTGCCGGGATTGAGCGCTGCGTCGGTCTGGATGACGTCGTCGATCAGGCGACCGGTGGAGGCGCGCATCGAGCGGCCGAGTGCCGAGACGACGCCCGAAGTGACGGTCCATTCGAAGCCGAGAGGATTGCCGATGGCAATGGCGATCTGGCCGCGCCGCAGCCGCTTGGAATCGCCAAGGGGGGCGACATCGGCAAAGCTGCCGTCGGCGCGCACCAGCGCGATGTCGGTGTCGGGATCGCGGCCAAGTACGCGGCCGTCGCGGGAGGCGCCGTCCGGCATCGAGACGCGCACCGTCTTCGCATCGCCGACGACATGGAAATTGGTGACGACCAGCCCGTCCGGCGCGATGACGAAGCCGGAACCCTGGCCGCCCTGACCGCCAATGCGCTCGATGCGGCAGACAGCGGGGCCGATGCGGTCGACGGCGTCGGCAACTGTCGTCGAATAGGCATCGAGCAGCGTGTCGTCGGATTGGGCGGCGGCGAGGGCCATGGCGGGCTCCGTGTTTTCAGTCGTAACGATGACTATATGTGCGGAGCGGGTGGAACCACCGCGACCTGACCAGATGGCCAGTCAAACCAGCAACTAGCCGTCAGGCGAGTACCTTCAAGCGCGCTGCCGAGCGATATCTGGGCTATGCAAGAAACCCAGGAGACCACTATGAGCGATTTCAATCTCAGCGCATTTTCCCAGGCCATTGCCGATCTCGCCGCCAAGGCGGCGCCGGCAACGGCGAGTTTCGCCGCGCATCATCATCGCACGGCAAGCGCCTTCCATTGGCGCGACGGCTATTTTGTCACCGCCGAGGAAGCCGTCGAGGCTGGCGAGGAGATCGAGCTGACGCTGGCGTCGGGCGAGACGGTGAAGGCTGAACTGGTCGGCCGCGATCCTTCCACCGGCGTCGCCCTGCTGAAGCCGGCAAATGCGGCCACGACGCCTACGCTTGCCAAGGCCGATGCGGTGCGGCCCGGCAACATCGCCATCGCCATCGGCAACAGCCAGGGATCGGCGCTGGTCGTGTCGGGCTCGGTCGGCGAGGTCGGCCCGGCTTGGCGCTCGATGCGTGGTGGCACCATCGACCAGCGCATCAATCTTGCCGTCGGTGCCGGCGGCCGTTTCGAGGGCGGCCCGGTGCTCGACGCCAAGGGCGCGCTGATCGGCATGCTGTTGTTCGGGCCGCGCCACCGGGCGCTGGTCATGCCGTACGAGACGATCGAGCGGGCGGTTGCGACCTTGCGCGAGAAGGGCCATGTCGCGCGCGGCTATCTCGGCGCCGGCCTGCATCCGGTGCGCGACCGCGACGCGCATGGCGCGATGGTGATGAGCCTCGACGACGAAGGCCCGGCCAAGGCCGCCGGTCTTTCGCTGGGTGACATCATCGTTGCGTGGAACGGCGAGGCCGTGCATGGCCCACGCGACCTGATCCGCAGGCTCGGACCGGACAGCGCCGGCGCTTCGGTGACGCTCGGCGTCGTGCGCGGCGGCGAACAGCGCGACGTCGTGCTGACCATCGGCGAAAAGCCGCTTTCCTGAGAGGAGTGATGGACACGCCCACCAGCGACCGGATCATGCATGACGGCGCCGCCTCGCGGCGGCTGGTGGTACTGGTTGCGCTTGGCGATGCGGGGCGCGCCGAGCGCCTGGCTGCCTCGCTCGCCGCGAGCGACGACCTGCTGCCGGTCGTGGCTGGCGGCGGTACCGCTGATGTCGCCATCGTTGACGACAGCAGTGGTGACGCCGTGCCAGCCTCCACGCCAAGGGTGCTGCTGTCGGGCAGCCGCGAGCGGCCTGCCGGCGAGGTGTTGGCGATACTGCCCGCGGGTGTGGACGATTTGTTGATCGCCGCCGCGGCGCGGCTGGCGGCGGCCGGCTATTGCGTATCGGGCGATGGTAGTCGCGGGCGCAATGAGGATTTCCATGCCGGCGATGGTGAGCCGTTCGAGGATGTAGCCTCCGACGAGCACGCTGCCCGGCCTTCGCTGTCACCACGCGAGGCTGAAGTGCTGGCGCTGCTGGCCGAGGGCGCGCCCAACAAGGTGATCGCGCGGCGGCTGAACATTTCCGTGCACACGGCGAAGTTCCATGTCGCCGCGATCCTGATCAAGCTCGGTGCCGCCAACCGCACCGACGCCATTGCCATTGCGATGCGCCAGGGGCTGGTGCTGGTCTAGTAACAAACCCTACGCAGCGTAACTCGGCATCCAGCGCCTCGGGCCTTGCGCTGCGGTCCCCTGCCGCGCAAAGGTTTGCGCCTGCCATGTTGCAAGGGAGGCGCAAGGAAATGTCGCTGAAGGGAAAGACGCTGTTCATCTCCGGCGGGTCGCGCGGCATCGGGCTGGCGATCGCGCTGCGCGCCGCGCGTGACGGCGCCAATGTGACGATCGCCGCCAAGACCGCCGAGCCGCATCCGAAGCTGCCGGGCACGATCTACACGGCGGCTGAAGAGATCGAGCAGGCCGGCGGCAAGGCACTGCCTGTGCTGTGCGACATCCGTGAGGAGGCGCAGGTTGCAGAGGCGGTCGCAAGGACCGTGGAAAAGTTCGGCGGCATCGACATCTGCGTCAACAATGCCAGCGCCATCCAGCTCACCGGCACGCTGGAAACCGACATGAAGCGCTACGATCTGATGCACCAGATCAACACGCGCGGCACCTTCCTCGTCTCCAAAATGTGCATTCCGCACCTGAAGTTGGCCGGCAATGCTCACATCCTGAATCTGGCGCCGCCGCTCGACATGAAGGCCAAATGGTTCAAGAACCACGTTGCCTACACCATGGCCAAGTTCGGCATGTCGATGTGCACGCTGGGCATGAGTGTCGAGTTCGCCAGGGACGGCATTGCGGTCAATTCGCTGTGGCCCATCTCGACCATCGACACGGCCGCAGTGCGCAATCTGCTTGGCGGCGCGACGGTGGCGGCGATGAGCCGTTCGCCCGACATCATGGCCGATGCCGCGCACGCGATCTTCATGCGGCCATCACGCGAGGCGACCGGCAATTTCTACATCGACGAAGAGGTGCTGCGCGCCGAGGGCGTCAGCGACTTTTCGGTCTATGCGCCAGGTGCGACCGGGCCGCTGGCCGGGGATTTCTTTGTGCCGGACGAGGTGTTTGCGCGGACGGATACGAAGATCAAGGGGATTTATTAGAGACTCGAGGCAGCCAAACAGCCAATCCTCGATCACCGGAAAATCCTGCTCTTGCAAGGCGATAGGGTGACGATCCTGCCGGAGTGATTCAACGCCCGGGCAGGCGCCAGCCTCACTCCTCGCCCTTCTTGCCTTTGCTCAGACCCATCAGCCGGTCGATATAGGCGAGCATGAACGCCGAGACGACGAAGGCGAGGTGGATGATGGTCAGCCACATCAGCTGGTCGGTCGAGTAGGAGGACGAGTTGAGGAACACCTGCAAGAGGTGGATGGAGGAGATGGCGACGATGGTCGAGGCGACCTTGACCTTCAGAGAACCGACGTCGATCGTGCCCAGCCAATGCACGCCGCCGTCTTCATCGTCGAAGCGGCTGACGAAGTTCTCGTAGCCCGAGATGATGACCATCACCACCAGCGAGGCGACCAGTGCGGCATCGATCAGTCCGAGCATCTTCAGGATGGTGTCGGTGTCGTCGAGCGTGAAGGCCACGGTGACGAACTCGTAGAGCTTCTTGCCGAAGGACAGCGCATAGATGGCAAGCGCCACGCCCAGCCCGAGATAGAAGACGACCAGCAGCCAGCGCGAGGCAAGGATGATCGATTCGATGGCGAGTTCGAGACGCTTCATGCAGTGGTTCCGGTTGGTTCTCTTTGGATAGTGGCCGTACGGCAGTGGGTCGTATTTCGATCAGGTCGCCCCCGTTTGCAAGACAAAAAGCCCCGCCGGTGAGGGACCGGCGGGGCTCAATGCGTCCCGCTGGAGTCGGGACGGGGCAGGGATGCCCTGGTCAGAATCTGGGGTGGGCAAGCCTTCGATTCAATGAGCCGGCTCTAATGCCGGTACAATTCTTGTTGAACCGGGATGCTGTCCGCGGTCCGACCCATCCCGGTAGGCCGGGATGGATCCTTTCTTGCCGATCTGATTCCAGAAGTCTTCTCAAGCCTCTGGAAAAGCAGATCAATTGTTGCTGGCGACCGGCGCCACCAGCGAGGTGATGCGGCGAATGGCGACACGCCGGTTCTCACGGTTGGGCGCGGCCGTGTTGACCTTCAGATACTCCTCGCCATAGCCCTGCGTCGTCAGGTTCTCCGGCGGGATGCCGAAGGCATTGGTGAGGGCCTCCGCCACCGATTCGGCGCGGCGATCGGATAGGGCAAGGTTCGCCTCCGGTTTGCCGACGGCGTCGGTATGACCTTCGATCAGGAAGGTCTCGGCCGGGTTCTTCTTCAACAGCTTCTCCATGGCGCCGGCGACGCCTTCGAGCTTCTGCACCTCAGTGTCGGAGATGGAGGCCGAGCCGAATTCGAAGTTCAGCGTGTCGAGGTCGACGCGGCGTGCAATGTCGCGCACGCGGGCCGAACGCTTGACCTCATCGATCGAATAGAGGCGCTGGACCTTTTCCACCGG
Organism: Mesorhizobium bavaricum; assembly: GCF_056781655.1. Classification (NCBI taxonomy): domain Bacteria; kingdom Pseudomonadati; phylum Pseudomonadota; class Alphaproteobacteria; order Hyphomicrobiales; family Phyllobacteriaceae; genus Mesorhizobium; species Mesorhizobium bavaricum. The sequence goes on from NZ_CM165566.1 coordinate 2,842,354, forward strand.
CGGCTGTTCGAGGAAGGTGTAGTAGTCGTCCGGGCTCTCGACGTCCTCGGAATCGAGGATGTACTCCCGCCGCGGGATGGTCAGCCGCATCGGCGGCAGGTCGTCGCCGGGATCGCGCCAGTCGCCCTCGTCCTGATAGTCCTGCTCGTCGACATAGCTCAGCACATATTCGCGCCCATCAGGCGTGATGCGCGAACGCTGGATGACATCACCGTAGCGGTTGCGGATGGTGACGATCTGGACGCCATTGGCGCGCTCGACCGTCTCGCGTGTACGGCCTTGCGGCAGATCCTCGTAGTAGACGTCCTTGGCGCCGCGGTTCATACGCGGACCGTCATTGCTCTGGACGATCGTCTGGTTGTTGAGCTGGATGATGACGCGGTCGCCGATCTCCTTGAGCACGTCGACGCCCTTGGGCCGGCGGCGGTCACGGATGTTCTCGTCGGGCGCACGATCGACACGCGTGCCTTTTTCCTCCGTCACCGGGACCATTTTTTCGGGCTTGATCTCCTGCTGGGCGGCCTTGTCGTCGGTGGGCGGCGGCCCCTGATCGACAGGAGCGACCACGGGCTTCTCGCTCTGATCGGCACCTTGCTGGGCATTCTGCCCACCATTCTGCTGGGCATTCTTGTTGCCCTGCTTCCTGCCTCCCTTGCGCTCGGCATCCTTCTGGCTGTCCAGAACCGGAGCGGCGTTCGGATCGGCAGGCGCTTCGCCCTGCACAGGATTCTCGCCCTGGACAGGCGCGGCCGTCTCGCCATTGGCTGGCTGTTCGGCGGTGGCAGGCTTTTCGCCACTGGCCGGTTGTTCGGCCGTCGTAGGCTGCTCGCCGGTGACAGGCTGCTCGCCAACCGGTTTCTTGCGCTTCTTGGTCTTGTCCTGCGGTTGCTCGCCCTGGGCGGCCGGCTGTTCGCCGGCAGGAGCTGCCTTCTCGGTCGGCGTCGGCGCGGCTTCCGGCACGACGGCCGGTTTGGCTACCTCGACAGGCTTCTTCTGCTTCTCAGGCTTCTGCGCGGGCTCGACGGCTGGCGCTACCTCCGTCGGCGCGGCCTGCTGATCCTGCTTTTGCTTGTTGCGCGGCTTGGGCTGCTCGACCTGCTGGTTGTCGTTGGCCGGTTCGGCCTGGCCGGCGGGTGCCTCTCCGGCCGGGGCTTCGGTCTGCTGTTGCTGATCGCGCTTCTTCTTGCGCGGTTTCGGTTGCTGTTCGTCAGCAGCCGGTGCTGCCTGCTCCGCGGGTGCCGCTTGCGCCGGCGCCTGCTCAGTCTGCTGCTGCTGGTCGCGCTTCTTCTTGCGGGGCTGCTGTTGTTCGGCGGCTGGAGCGGCTTGCTCCGCCGGCGCCTGCTCGGTCTGCTGCTGCTGATCGCGCTTCTTCTTGCGCGGCTGCTGCTCCTCGACGGCTGGAGCGGCCTGCTCGGCAGGGGCGGACTCCGTCTGCTGTTGCTGCTCACGCTTCTTGCGCGGCTGCGCCTGCTCTGCGGGCTGCTCGCTCTGGGCGGGCGCCGCCTGCTGCTCCGGCTCGGCCTTTTTGCGTTCGTGCTTTTGTTTCGGCTCCGCTTGCTGCTTCTGCGCGCAGGCCTCGGCCGATTCGCCCTCGGCGCACGCTGCCTGCGCCAAGATGAACGCGGCTGACGTGTGCTGGGCGGGGCCGCTTCCCTGAAGCGGGAACGCGCCCAACGGCGCGGATGCCATCAGCAGGCCAAGTGCGGTGCCTGCCAGAATCCGTGGTTGGCGTTTCATCGAAAATTCTCCTTGTGGGGTCCCATCCTTGCCGAAACCGATCTCGGGCCGATTGGTTCCAGTTTGGTTGGGATAGAGGCCGTACGGGGCGAATGGCCGACCTTTTGAAGGCAACTTCGTGTCATTCCTCCTGGTGACCGCCGCATTTTGGGCCTTCGTCGTGCTTGACCTTGCCGGCGGCTGGGGCCACATCCCGGGAATGGAAACGCCATTCTGGAAAACCAAGGCGCTGGAGGCGATGAGCCCGGCCGAGTGGGAATCGTTGTGCGACGGCTGTGGCAAATGCTGCCTGTCAAAGCTAGAGGACGAGGATACCGGCGAGATCTACTGGACCAGCGTCGGCTGCCGGCTGTTCGATGCGCAGAGCTGCCGCTGTTCGGACTACGCCAACCGGCTGGCGCGCGTTCCCGACTGCGTCGGGCTGACGCCGCAGAATGTTCGCACGATCAGCTGGCTGCCCAGCACCTGCGCCTACCGGCTGGTGGCCGAGGGCCATGATCTCTACTGGTGGCACCGGCTGGTGTCGGGCAGCGCCGAGACCGTGCATGAAGCCGGAATCTCAATGCGCGGCCGGGTCAAGGCGAGCGAGACCGACCTGGCCGAGCCGGAAGACTATTTTGACTACATGCTGGACGACGAGCCCTAGGCTCGCGCAGGGACGACGAACGGCAGCTCGCGCAGCGACGACGAGCCCTGATCTTCAAGCTGATCTGCTGGATTGGGAACCGGGCCCTGGCTGAGGCGTTTTGGAACATTCACCTCGGCAAGGGTCGATGGTAAATGCCCGGCGAATGCCTTTTCGCCACATGAACCGGAGATGAACAGCCGGTTCGCAATAAGTTCAGACAGACAAGTGCATTCTCCCCCCATCGGTTCACGAGGACGGGCGAGAGCCCGCAACAAGGAGAGAAGACGATGTTCAACACCATGAAGACGGCAGCCCTTTCGGCACTGGTCGGCCTCGGCACGCTGGCGGCCATCCCCGCTCACGCCGACAGCCTGTATCTCGGCTTCGGCAACAACAACGACACGCGTTTCGGCGTCTATGCGGGTGACGACGGCTATCGTCATCGCCGCGATGAACGCCGTGGCGAGTGGCGCCGTGGCTGTTCGCCGGACCGTGCCCTCGACAAGGCCGAGCGCATGGGTCTCCACCGTGTCCGCATCGTCGACGTCAACCGTCGTACGGTAAAGGTGGCGGGCCGCCAGTACGGCGACCGTGTTGTCGTCGTGTTCGCAAATGATCGCGGCTGCCCGGTGATTTATCGCTGAGATCAGCTCGAAGACACGACCTTCTCGAAGGTCGGCAGGTAGCTGAGCCCCATTCCGTCTGAAGGGTGTGGCTCGAAAAAAACCCGCGGGAGCAATCCCGCGGGGTTTTTCATGCACGGTATATCCTGGGCCGAGCAAGGCTCGGTCCAGGATCGTCAACGCCGCTTACTTCAACTCGAAGGTGACGGTGACCTGGACGTTGTAGGAGTTCTCGCCAGCCTGCACCGGAGCCGCGGCACCGGCTGCGGCATCGAACGCCTTGGCGTTGATCGGCATTGGCATCGGCGCGATGTTCTGGTCGGTGATCTCGAGCACCCGGCCGATGCTGACGCCGGCGGCTTCGGCCAGCGTCTTGGCCTTGGCCATGGCGTTGGCGACCGCCTTCTTGCGGGCCTCGGTGACGGTCGCCGCCGGGTTGTCGTTGGTGAAGGCGATGCCGCCGCCCTGGTTGACGCCGAGCGACACCGCCTTGTCCAGAATCTCGCCCGTCTTGTCGACATCGCGCACCCGCACCGACAGCGTGTTGGTCACCTGATAGGCGACGAGTTCGGCTTCCTGACTGCCGTCCGGCTTGTTGGTGTAGTTGTAGCGCGGATTGATCTGGATGCCCGCGGTCTGCAGGTCGCGATCCTTGATGCCGGCCGACTTCATCGCCGCGATCACGGCGGCCATGGCGTCGTTGTTGGCGTCGAGCGCTGCGCGCGCGGTCTTGGCCTCGCGCATGACGCTGAGCGTCAGGACCGCCAGATCGGGGGCTACGGTTGCTTCGCCTTCGCCTGACACAATGATGCGGGGCGGCGTCGGCAAATCGGTGGCTCCAGCCATCGCCGGAAAAGCGATTGCAGCGGCGAGCGCGAGCGGCAAAAGGTGTCTGGTCATGAAAATCTCCTTGGTCTGCGATCAAGTCGCAAAGGTCGCGTAGAGCGCGATTATGGGTTGATTTGGGCGATCTGCGGAAGCCTGACGGGAAAGCCTTGTGCCGCGATGCGAAAAACATTAATCCAGCCCGCGTGGGGCCTGTAGCTCAATGGTTAGAGCCGGCGGCTCATAACCGCTTGGTTGGGGGTTCGAGTCCCTCCGGGCCCACCATTATCGTTATTTATCAATGACTTATTGACGGGTTCGCCACGAGGTTCGCCAACAGGTTCGCCAAGCAGCGGCTTCCGCGTCACCAGCCGTACGACTCGGTCCATGCCCTGCACAGCCAGACGCACCTGCGATGCTTCCCGGGAATAGAGCTCTGCATGGTGGATGTCGTCGTGGCCGAGAACGTCCATCATCTGCCTGGTGGATGCCTCTGCTTCGGCGAGATAGACCCCGAGTGACTTCCTCAGGCCGTGCAGCGTAAGGCCCTTCGGCAAGCCGGCGAGAGCGCACCAGTGTGCCATGGCACCGGTCAGAGATTTAGCCGAGAAAGGCCGGCCATATCCCGTGACTAGGACTGTTTCGCCACGCCGGTCCGCGGAGTCTAGGATCTCAGCGAGCATGGGAGTTACTGGAACGAAAAGCCGCTTGCCGCCGGTCCGTCCCTTGTTCTTGGACTGAACAATATCAAATCCGTCGAATTGGCGCTCGACACCATCGATCAGGACGCGGTGGGTTACGCGCTGGTCCCATCGCAAGCCTGCGACATCGCCTCGACGATTGCCAAGCCAAAGAGCAAGCCCGTAGCACGTGCGCGCGGAAGTACCGACTGGCCAGCGCCGTTCAAATTGTTCCATTGCTTCGCGAGGCCACGCCTTCCAACCGGTATAGGCAGGCCGCCATTCAACCGAAGCGGTAGGGTCTGTCTCGATCCAATCCTGGCGCAGCCCGACATAGACCAATTTGCGAATTGCGACCAACAGGTGCTTGGCCTTGTGAGGCGTGGCAATGAAACGGCCCAGAAGTTCTTCGACATGGGCACGCCTGAGATTCTTGACCGGCACGTCGCGCCAGGTAAGCGAATGGTCAGGCACAACCCGCAGGTCCAGGAACTCATCGATTAGACGAGTGTTCTTTCGTCTTGTGGCTTCGTCGTGGGCCAGCCATTTGACCGATACTTTTAGCCTCTGGGTGGCCGCGCCGAATGTGCCTGGCAGGGCAGCACCCGGCATCCTGGCGACGGACGCCTTAGGGATTTTTCGGCCTTCAACGGCAGCGTGATAAGCCTCCTTGAACCCGGGCTGATCAGGTGCAGGCAGACCGACCACGCGCTCCTTGGTTCGATAGGTCCGAGAGATCGGCAGCGTGCTCGGTCTGATTCTGACGCGTTCCGTGAGCAAAACAGTTTTTTAACAGCCTGCTATTTAGATTAGGTCGCAGTGCGTGCGGACTGAGACAGACTCTTGTCAGGTCCATATTACCCTGATCCGGTACAAGGGAGTATCCTTGAATGAAGAGCCGATTGCTTTGGGGTCTTGTGTGCGGCGCAGCAGTGGCAGCGCTACACCTCGTAAGTTTACCCGCGATCAGTACCGCGGCGGAAATGGTCTCAGTTCCGCTCGACGTGGACGTGTACGACCATCCGGGCGGCGAAGGGAAGCCTCGGAAGGAGCACTTGCGGGCCAACAGCACCGTCAACCTCTTGGTCAAGCGGAAGGACCATTGGTGCCAGGTCGAAGGGGACGCAGTGCCCGGGGGAAAGGGCTGGGTATGGTGCGGCAGAGGCGGCGACCAAAAAAATTATGCGCTAATGCCGGTTCGAACGGGAACAATCCCGATTAGCCAAATCCCGGGAGCTACTGGAGAGGTGCTCCCAGCTGGCTCAAGTGGCGGGGGAGGACCAGGAACTCCATAGGGATCCCCTTGCACTTCTATCCAAGCAGAAAGATTTTCGCGAGCGGAGCAGGAAGCAATGGAGCAGATCAGACGGTACCTCTTAATCGTGGCAATTTGCGGGTTCGGCGTGACCAGTCACCAAGTGCTCGCTGCCCCAGCTGAGGAGCACCATACGCTCACGATTACCCCAAACTCGGCGTGGGATTCGTGGCAGGACCGACTTTTTCATGATACGCCAGTTATCGGCTCTTTTACGGGCCATGGGGTTACCTGCGTTAAGTATAACGCGTTCCCAGGCCCCATTCAGGGGAAAGTGGGATTCGGTCAAGGCGAATGGGGCAACGACCCTTGCATGTCGTTCATCGTTGAGCACACGGTGGGGTTCGATACAGGGCCATACAGGCAAATCCCCAGCAAACGACTTGATCGGGTCGTCCTGACATATGACGAGGCTCCGTTCGCGGCCTGCACAGTGTTTGTTGGCTCTCCCTACAGTAATTGTTGGCAGGGCGGGAGCGGTGCGGCGGTCGACAAGCCTACAGGGTGTGTCACGGTCCGTGTCCCCAATATCGATTGGCAGAACCGGGGAGGGCCCAAAGGTCTGATGCCGTTCAACACCAAGCCGGGAACGACCCAGATTCGCCGCGGCGAGTGGGACGTGACAGAAGCCTTCCGATGGCAAGCCGATTCGGGTATGCCAATCGGTGGGAATCCTGGTTTCGGTTTCACCCTCGGGTCACCCTTTACATCCACCAAGCAGTTGACCGCCGAGGACAACACCGTGTGTGTGTCGGATGTGAAAAACATTCGACTAATCGTGAACTACACGACCTTTCCGAACGACGTTTTTGTCCAGCCGAAGTAGGCTGCTAACTGACTGTGGCGATCGCAAGTCCGTAACGCCGCCTATTGCGCGAAATGGTCTTGGTCTGCAGGGCCGTTTTGCCGCGATGCGAGCCGTTTTCATGCCCGCGGCGCGAGCCAGCAGGTCGGCCTTTCTCTTGCCGCTTATGTCAATCGCCCGATGAGCTTCCTGCCTTCCCCTCCGCGAGCCGGAATGCGTAGTTGTTACGGATGCACACCATTATCCCCGGCATGCTTGTCAAGAACGGTCGGACCGAAATGCCTTTCGGCGTGATGGGTGGCTATTACCAGGCGATGGGTCACGCCCAGCTTTGCGGCGGAGACGCAGTGGGTCAAGCTGGGGCCGATCGGCCGCGTGAAGTATCCGGGCACTACTACCGGCTGAGTTTCCCATTCGCCACCAGCCACTCGACGGACTCATACACCGCCTGCAGCGACGAATACCGCGGGTCGTATCCCAGGAGGTTCCGCGCTTTGGCGATTGAATGGCTCGGGCTGCGTGCAATGTGCTCCCAGGTGGCGCGCCAGTTTTCTTCGGTCTGCTTGCCCTTCCACGTATCGAACGGCTCGTAGCTCAGCTGCGGGGCGTGGCCGAACCAGTTGTACAAGGCCTCGGCGTAGCCGCGCAGATTGATCGCCTGTGGCGAGACGGTGTTGAAGGCCTCGCCCACCGCGTTGCTCCAGTTCGCGATGGCTCGCATCACCATCTGTGCTACGTCGTCGGCATGCACGTGGTGCACTGTCTCATTGCCAAGATTGGGCAGCACCAGCGGCTCGCCACGGGCGATCTGGGAGAACACGCCGACGTCGAAGTGCCCGGCCGGATTGAGCGGCTCCCAGCCAGGCCCCACGATATGGCCGGGCCTAAACACCGTGGCTGGAAACCCGTTTCGCCTGGCTTCGTTGAGCAGCCAGGTCTCAATCTCGGCCTTTTGCGTGCCATAGCTGCCGAACGGATTTTTCGGCTGGTCCTCTCTCGCCGGGATCGCGGTGTTATGCCCATAGACCCAGATGGTGCCGCAATGGAGGAAGTGCTGCACCTCGCCTCGCAGCGCGCCGACGATCTGCATGGTGCTGTCGAGGGTGAAGGAAATCATGTCCACCACGATATCGGCCTTCAGAGCGCGGACCTTCTCGCCGAAGGTGCCAGCCTTTTCCTCCGCGTCGCGGTCGATCATCACTGGCTTGACCGATTTCCACGCCGCATTCAGCGTATAGGCCGCGCGCTGGCCGCGGCTGACATTGACCACTTCATATCCGGCCTCGACCAGCCGCGGCACGAGGTACGTGCCGACATGCCCGCTGCCGCCAATGATCACTACGCGTGCCATTTTCGCCCCGCCGATTGCTGGCGGACTGTGGCACTGGCAGACGGCGAACGCCACTCGAATCCGCTGCAGGTCAACGCCCGGACCCGCTTTTTGATCGATGAACAGACAGAAGTGATCGACGCCATCGTCTGAAACCGGGCTCGCGGTCGCCATTGGCACTGGGGAGGCTTGCGAGATACTCCGGGCTGCGGCGTGTCGGTCTCTTCAATCCGGCTCGCGGATTCGTGGTCTGCATTAGTCGGGCTCCTTGTTCGGTTCGCCAGACCATACGAGAACATACGGAGGATATGGTGTAGCGAACCACTCGCTAACTGTTTGATTTTGTTGAAAAGACGACGTCCCTCTGCGACTAACATAATCGTTATTTGTCAATAGGTTACGAAGCGGTTCGCCCAAATTGATTCAAGAAGCTGATCCAGCCACTCGCTGACCGCATGGATCTTCTACCGAATGGCAGCAATGCGCCGCAACTCGGCCATTAAAGTCGGGTGCGGCGCCGCAAGAGCAGACCTCCCGGATACCATGCAAACGGTCGCTGCTGCGCCACAAAGTAGCCGCCACGGCTATGGGCACCACCACCTCTAAGCAGGTATTGATTTGCCGGAGTTCTTCCTGCTTTTTTGTCCCACTTTTCGCCACCGACTTTTTCGATCGGACAAATCCGTCCAGATTTTGTTCCGGGATAACCAGGAGATGGCAGCCTAGCCTCTCCAGCCATCCGGCGTCGTTGCGCCTTCCCCCTGTAGTGCGTCGTTTGCTGCTCGGTTGGATGAATGCGCAGCTATTTCATGCAACCGGCGAGCGGGCTCACACGACCGCTACGGAAAAGCTCGAGCTAAGTCGGTGCAAGTCAGGCACCGGAGACCAAGGCAGGAATGGCCAAAGCCGCATTAGCCTCGTCAAGGATGGAGAAACTGTATCGGCCATCTGCGTCCAGATCGACGGAGTAACTCAGGCGGTCGCGTATGTGGTTGTCCTGGTCGAACGTGACGATCCGCGGCTTCAGCGAAGTGATTTGCTCTTCATCCAGATAGATGGAATTGCAGATTATGATCTGGTCGCCAGGCTGGCAGGTGCGGGCGGCAGCACCGTTGAGGATGCAGCACCGCGAGCTTCGCTCGCCAAGAATGACATAGGTCGAAATCCGCGCACCGGAATCCTTGTTCCATATCTCCACGAATTCCATGGGCAGGATCCCGGCTGCCTCGCAGTGGACAGGGTCGAGCGTTATCGAACCATGGTAGTTGAGGTTCGCTTCGGTGACGTGGATACCGTGCAGCTTGCCGGCGACTATTTTTCGCATTGGTTCCGTTGTCCCTATCGATCGTACAAGGTCAGTCTTGCCGTCCCATTGGGGGCCGGGTTGCCCGCTAAATTCCGACGACGAGTGCACCGCCGCTGAGGCCGGCACCTGCCGCTGCAAGGAGTATTTTTTCACCCGACCGAAATGGCTCCGTCTGATGGACCAGCGAGAGCGAGAGCGGGATCGTTGCTGCGGAAGAATTGCCGTAGTCGGCGATCGTCTTGACGATTACATGATCCGCTATGCCAAGGTTCCTCCCGACCGCATCGAAAATGCGGGCATTCGCCTGATGCGGCACGAACCGGCCGACATCCTGTGGTCGCACTCCGGCAGCGGCAAGCGCGCTTGTCGAGCAATCGGTCATTATCTCGACAGCCTTGGCGAACACTTCGCGGCCGTCGGTCATCGTCATACGGGTCTGCCCGAGATCGAGGTCGCCATGGAACGGGATGTTACTTCCGCCTGCCGGAATCTGGATCAGCCCGTAGCGCGAGCCGTCGGAATCCACCGAAGCGCCGAGAATGCCGCGATCGGGGTCCTCGCACGGGCCGATCACCAGGGCGCCGGCGGCATCGGCGAAAAGAACCGAGCTTGCGCGCTCGGCTGGATTGATGCGGCGGCTGAGGATGTTGGCGGCGATGACAAGGCTCGCTTTGCCGTGCAGGCGGGTGAAGCCGTCGGCGAACATCAGCGCATAGATGAAACCGGCGCAGGCGCCGGTTAGATCGACCGCGCCTGCGCGGCCAAAGCCGAGCCTGTGGGCGACCAAGGGTGCACTGGGCGGCAGAAGGTGGTCGGGGGTCGAGGTGGCAAGCAGCAGCAGACCGATGTCGCTGCGGTCGATGCCGGCATTCGTCAGGGCCATGTCGCCGGCCTGCGTGGCAAGACCAGACAGCGTGTCTTCGTCCGTTGCCCAGAAACGGGAGCGGATTCCGGTACGCCTTTCGATCCAGCCCGGTTCGAGGCCGAGACGGCTCTCGATCTCGGCATTCGCCACTTTGCGCCCAGGCGCGTGATGGCCAAATCCGAGAATGCGCGACGACCTGCTCATGGTCTCGAACCGAAGCGTTCGCCGGCCTCCTCGATGGCGTCATAGAGCCCGTCCAATTCTTCGCCGGTGATGCAATAGGGCGGCAGGAGATAGAGGACGTTGCCGAGCGGGCGCACAAGCAGCCCCTGGTCGAGGAAGAAAGTCCGCAGCTTCGGGCCGATCTCAGCCAGATAGCCGGCCGAGCCGGCGCGCAGATCGAGCGCCGCGATCGTGCCGGTCGCCCGGCTGTCGCTGAAGAAGGGGTTGTTGCGGAAGCGTCGAAGTCCGGCGGCCTGCCTCGCGCTCAAGGCCGCGATCCGCTCGGTCACCGGCTCGTCACGCCAGATCTCGACATTGGCGAGTGCTGCCGCGCAGGCAATCGGATTGGCGGTGTAGGAGCTCGAGTGGAAAAAGGTCTTCTGCCGATTCACGGAATAATGGGCCTGGAAGATGGCATCGGTCGCAAGCGTGGCGGCCAGCGGGATGGCACCGCCGGTCAGGCCTTTCGAGGTGCAAAGGATATCCGGCGAGACGGACGCCTGCTCGCAGGCGAACATGGTTCCTGTTCGTCCCCAGCCCGTCATCACCTCGTCGGCGATGGCAGGTGAGGACGTCCAGGTGGCGGCACTGAACACCTGGCGCGTCACCGAGCAATCGGTCCGACATTCTCTCATTCTCGCTGGTATCGGATGGGGAAGCCTGCCTGAAGCGCTGGTCGAGGACGACTTGGCTGCCGGTCGCCTCGTAAAGCTGCCGATTAAAAGCGACGGCTTTCAGCGGCTTGTAAGTCTACGGCTGGTTGTAGCACATCGGCGGGATGAACCCTTGGGGCCGGCCGGCCGCTGGCTTCTTGCGCGACTAAGCGGCATGGCTACCTCGGTGACGCCCAAGGCCGAGTGAAAGGCAGATACCGTCAGCCTAGCAGTAAGAACTGGTTTTGGTGTTCAACCGTAATGCTCCATCATAAGTTACGGTGTCGGCGAGCTACGGAGGAGAAAAATCCTTATCGGAGAATATTGAATGGACAAACCCAAACACTGTCGCACGCGCAAGACACAGTGACCAAACGGGTCGCCACTGGTATGCAATCATCACCATTCCACAGTCGAATTGTCGTGGATTCAATATTTACCCGATTTTACTGTGAGTGCTGTTTGAGACGGTCGATCATCCAACGCCCGGCGGGTCCAGGTGGAGCGTCTACTCTATAAACCGCCGACATTGGCAGCTTCAATCCATCTGGCGGTATATCCTCGATCGAGAGTTTGATCAGCCGGCCTTCGGCAATGTCTTTTTCAACGGCGTGTAGGGGCATCCCTCCCCAGCCAAGACCACTGACAAGAAAAGCATGCTTGGCGAAGAGGTCGGCCAAGCGCCAGGTCGAGGGCGACATGACGCCGAACTCACGGCCGGCTGAGAGTTCAGATCGATCCGTCAATATAAGCTGAACGTGATGTGCCAGCTCTTCCCGTGGGATCAAACCCTCATGCGACGCCAGCGGATGTCGTGCCGCGGCGACCATAACGAACTCGACACTTGTGATACGCTCGACCAGCAGGCCGGGAGGCAATGTTGGCAATGACCCAACCAGACCAAAACTCGCCCGGCCATCCATAACCGGCTGGACCGCGCCCCCCAGTGCTTCGACATAGAGCCGCAACGGGGTGGCCGGGAATTCTGCCCGAAACGCGTGTGAAACATCGGCAATCGCCGCGATCGGAAAGAAGACGTCAATCACTGCAGTGAGCTCAGACTCCAGCCCCCCGGCGATGCCCTTCGCACGGGCCTTCATGCCATCCACAGCACCGACAACGGATCGCGCATCGGCAAGCAGCACATCTCCCTGCGTCGTCAGTCGCGGATAGCGAGATGAGCGATCAAACAGCGTCACGGCAAGCTGGGCCTCGAGATTCGCGATACTCTCACTGACAGCGGACTGGGTTCGCCTCAAGCGGCGGGCGGCGGCTGAAAAGCTTCCTTCATCAGCGGCGGCGACAAAGGTGCGCAGTTGATCAAGAGATACGCCATCAAGCATGTTTTTCTCCTCTTATCGGCCCAACCGATAGATCTCGTCGCACAATACATGCCGACCTTGTTCATGCACACGTCGCATTTGACACACCGGCGACGGGATCGGCACCGCTATTGCATTCGAACGCGCGGGCGGCAGCGAATTTCGTCTATGTCGATGTGCGGCACCCTCCGAGACAGTCAGCCGATGCAGTCGGGGCCTGTTGCGCTCGGCGCAGCTTCAAATGCCATTGACACCATCCATCATTTTTACCGATGGATAGCATCAAGATATACCGGCTTCTCGTGGGATAGGAAGCCATGGCATGTGATTGCTCTATGCTCAACGCCATCAAGAAATTCCTGTCCCGCACTTTCACAGCTTCCCTGACCGGGCGGCCGGAGAATCATCCTATGACAACCATTCTTCATATCGATTCCAGCATTCTCGGCGGCTACTCGGTGAGCCGCACGCTCACGGCGGAAATCGTCGCCAAGCAACAGGCGCTGCACCCCGACGCCCGTGTCATTCGGCGGGATCTCGTCGTTGACGCGGCCTTGCATCTCTCGGATGCGCACATGGCCGTCTTCCAGGGCGGCGAGGTCGGCAATGCCGCGCTTGGCCAGGACCTGGCCACCGGCAGCGCCTATATCGACGATCTGTTTGCCGCCGACATCATCGTCATTGGCGCACCGATGTACAATTTTACGATCCCGACGCAGCTGAAGGGCTGGATCGATCGGGTCTGCGTTGCCGGCCGCACGTTCCAATACGGCGCCAATGGCCCAGAAGGGCTCGTCAAGGGCAAAAAGGTCTTCGTGGCATCGGCGCGCGGCGGCGTCTACACCGGTGAAAGCCCTGCTGCAGGTCTCGATCACCAGGAAACATACCTGCTCGGCGTCCTCGCCTTCATCGGCCTCACCGACGTGACAATCATCCGCGCAGAAGGCCTGGCGCTCGGCGAAGATGCCAAGACCGCAGCCATCGCTGGCGCCAAGACGCAGATCCAGGCGCTCGCCGCCTGATCCCCCATCTGCTTCCCAACCATCCCAGAGACCGAGGCTCGATACATCATGTCCCAGACCAACCTGTTCGCGGCCGTCGGCCGTTTGCTGCTCGCCATTCTCTTTATCCTCAGCGGGCTCGGCAAAGTCGGCGCGCCGGAAGCCATGCAAGGGTATATTGCGTCGGTCGGGCTACCCCTGCCGATGCTCTCCTATCTGATTGCCATCGTCGTCGAAGTGTGTGGCGGCTTTCTGCTTCTCGTCGGTTACCAGACCCGTATCGCCAGCCTTGCACTGGCGGCCTTTACGTTGACGGCGGCTGTGCTCTTCCACAGTAACTTTGCCGACCAGAACCAGATGATCCACTTCCTGAAAAACATCTCCATCACCGGCGGGCTTCTACAGGTCGCAGCATTTGGAGCAGGTGCCCTCAGCCTCGATGCCCGCCGTCTTCGCACGGCGTAAAACGAAGATGGGCCGGTCATCACTGACCGGCCCCCCTGGTCCCGATCGAACACGACACTGGAATGAACATGGAAATTGGTATCGACAGTTTTGCAGCAACCATTCCCAACCCTGCAGCCGGCCAGACCGTGCCGCCTGCAGACCGATTGGAGGCGTTGCTTGCAGAGGTGGAAACCGCAGATCGAGCAGGTCTCGATGTCTTCGGCATCGGCGAACATCACCGCGTGGAATTTCTTGATTCCGCGCCCGCCATCATTCTGGCTGCCGCTGCGGCGCGCACCAAACGCATCCGGCTCACCAGTGCCGTGACAGTACTGAGTGCCGCCGATCCGGTACGGGTTTTTCAGGATTTCGCGACAATCGACCTGATTTCCAAAGGTCGCGCCGAGATCGTTGTCGGACGCGGCTCCTTCGGCGAAGCCTATCCTTTGTACGGCTTTGCCATGAACGACTATGACGCGCTTTTTGTCGAGAAGCTGGATCTCCTTCTCAAACTGCGCGAAGAGACGAACGTGACGTGGAAGGGCCGTTTTCGGCCGGCCCTCACCGGTCAGGGCGTCTTCCCGCGCCCGCATCAGGCCAAAATGCCGGTCTGGGTCGGCGTCGGCGGTACACCGCAGTCCTTCGCGCGCGCAGGAAGCCTCGGTCTTCCGCTGATGGTCGCGATCATCGGCGGCAGTTTCGATCGGTTTCGTCCGCTTATCGACCTTTACCGGGAGGCCGGGCATCGCGCAGGCCATGCACCTGAGGCGCTGAAGGTCGGGATTCACGCAATGGGCTTCGTCGGCGATACGGACAAGGGCGCCGGTGATGCATTCTTCCCGGGCTGGGCGTATATGTTCACCGAGATCGGCCGCGAGCGCGGCTGGTCGACCGCAACCCGCGCCCAGTTCGATGCCATGCGTGGTCCGCATGGTGCCTTCCTGATCGGAAGCCCACAAACGGTGCGAGACAAGATCATCGCTGCAGACAAGGCGCTCGGCGGCATTTCCCGCCTCACCTTCCAGATGAGTTCCGCCATGCTGGAGACCGAGGCGATGCAACGCTCCATCGAGTTGCTTGGCACCGAGGTCGCTCCGGCGGTCAGAGCAGCGCTCGGGAAGGCGCCTTATCATGGGTGAGCTGGTCTCTGGTGCATGGCGGCGCAGCGGAATGGAGACCGTACTGACTGACGGCGAACTGCGCCGTCCGCCGTCTCTCTTTCGCGAGTGGATCACCGCTGCAGGAGGCGGCCCGTTCAAGGCACAGCCCGGCCGCTACCACCTCTATGTCTCGCTCGCCTGCCCCTGGGCGCATAGAACCCTGATCATGCGCAACCTCAAGGGCCTCACCGATTTGATCGACGTCTCCGTCGTTCACTGGCTGATGGGCGAAGATGGTTGGACCTTCGATCCCGGTGACGGCGTCAGTTCCGACGCGGTGAACGCCGCAAGATTCCTGCACGAGATCTACACGATTTCGGATCCGGATTGCACGTCGCGCGTCTCCGTGCCTGTGCTATGGGACAAAGTCCATCGCCGGATCGTTTCGAACGAATCCTCCGATATCCTGCGTATGTTCAACACCGCTTTTGACGGCGTGGGCGCTGCGGACGGCGACTATTACCCCGCAGACCATCGCGACGAGATCGATGCCGTCAACGCACGTGTCTACGCATGTCTCAACAACGGCGTTTACAGGTCCGGGTTTGCCACGACACAAACGGCCTATGAGACAGCCGTCGGCGAAGTTTTTGAGACGCTCGACTGGCTCGAAGAGCGACTAGCGCAGCAACGCTACCTCGTCGGCGGGATTCTGACTGAAGCGGATATCCGGCTGTTTACGACACTGGTGCGTTTTGATCCGGTTTATCACGGGCACTTCAAATGCAACCGACAGGCATTGGTCGATTATCCGGCGCTCTGGGCTTACACGCGAGATCTCTTCAGGCATCCTGCTATTCGCCCGACCGTCGATTTCGAGCACATTAAGGGTCACTATTATGGCAGCCATCTCTGGCTTAATCCAAGCGGCATCGTTCCCGTTGGACCCGACTGCGATTTCGACTTCCCCTCCGGACGCGAGAGTTTGGCATGAGCAGGATCGATAGGTTGTAAAAATTGCCCAAGGTTGGTGTCGAGCCGGACAAGCAGGCTGAGTGGTCGGACGAAGCCTTGCTGGCCGATCTGCAGGATGCCTCGTTCCAGTACTTCATTGAGGTCGTCAATTCAAAGAACGGTCTCGTTCGCGACCGAAATCGAGACGGCGCGCCAGCCTCGATAGCAGCAACTGGTATGGGCCTAAGTGCTCTCCCGCTAGGCATCGCTCGCTCAGTAGTTACGCGCGAGGAAGCGGCGGACTATACGCTGAACGCCCTCCGATTCCTCTACGAACTGCCTCAGGGGCGCGAGCCTGATGCCTCAGGATATAAAGGCTTTTTCTACCACTTTCTCGATATCGATACGGGTCGCCGGGTTTGGAATTGCGAACTTTCGACAATCGACACCGCGCTTCTCATGGCGGGTATCGTCACCGCAGCCGCATACTACCAGGAGGATAGCGAGACCGAGGTCTTGATCCGCAACTATGCTGACCGGCTCTATCGCCGTGTCGACTGGGCCTGGGCGCTGAACGGCGGGGCCACGCTCACCCATGGCTGGAAGCCGCACCAGGGATTTCTGCGGCATCGGTGGACCGGCTTCGACGAAAGCCTGATCCTGTACGTTCTAGCGCTGGGGTCGCCGACCCATCCGATCCCCCAGGACACCTGCCCTCAAGCCCGCTCCAGCGGATACCATTGGGCAGAAGTCGGGGGCGAAGAGCATTTTCACGCCGGACCACTCTTCATTCACCAAATGTCGCACATCTGGATCGATTTCCGTGGCATGCAGGACGCACCGATGCGTCAAGTCGGCATCGACTATTTCGAGAATAGCCGCCGCGCAACCTATGCTCAGCGTAGTTACGCCTGCGAAAATCCTCGAGGTTTCAGCGGTTATCACGAAAACAGTTGGGGCATAACGGCGAGCGACGGTCCGGGGCCTCTGCGCCGAACGATCAATGGCAAACGGCGCATGTTCCATGGCTACATGGCGCGAGGTGCGCCCAGTGGACCCGACGATGGTACGCTATCGCCATGGGCTACGGCAGCGTCTCTGCCTTTTGCCCCTGAGATCGTCATGCCGGCACTTCGTCACTTCCACAAGATCGGACTGCGTGACGACCATCCTTACGGCTTCACGGCCAGTTTCAACCCGACACTCTGCGACGACGGTTCGCAACGAGGCTGGGTCGCCCCCGAGCATATAGGCATCAATCAGGGGCCAATCGCCCTAATGATCGAAAACTACAGATCCGGCTTCCTCTGGGAGATCGTGTCGCGCTCTCCCCACATAATTAGTGGACTCCGTCGGGCCGGCTTTACTGGCGGCTTTCTGGACGGCGTTTGAACAGAAATCCCTTATCGCGCGCGAAGTGCAGTGTCGCGGGCACTCACGGAGCACGCTGGTTCGCATCTGGCGGGCATAGGCCTAGCTTTCGTCGGCCCTGATCGCGAAACCGAAGCGAAGTGATTTGGAACCCCATCCGGAAGCCGCCGAATTTGCGCTAGAATGCGACCTAAGTAACCGAAAATAAATATAAATCACGCCGATTTCGATCGGCGGTTATCGACGGGTAGAGTTTCGGGCCGGCGGCCTGCCTGATACGCTAAGGTTGAAGATAATAGAAATTACAGGTCACGAACTTGGCGAGACCATCCAGAAGCGCGCTCTCCGCGATCCATCGGTCAGTCCGATGTTTTTCATCAAATAAAACAGGCTATTCGGCCCCGAGCAAGTTTGACATTGCTGACGGCATCGCGAGACATCGCCGGCAAATCTTCGATTTCCCGCCGAGGTTCTGCCGCCGGACGCGAGCCCAATTCGAGGCCCTTCCTGCTCGCGCCCTAACCGCCCACTGGAGACCATCCCTATGAAATGGCTAATCACCCTACTGGCCGCAACGATGTGGATTGCCGTTGCGTACGCTCAACCTGCAGAGACACCAGCCGGTGCTGATCTGATTGTATTCAACGCGAAGATCAGCACCGGCACCCTCTCAGCCTTCAGCATCGGCGCTTGCCGTCAAAGACGGCAAAATCTACTCGGTCGGAACTGATTCCGAGATCCTGAGCCTCAAGGGGCCCAACACCCAGGTGATCGATGCCGGTCTCAAGCGTCTCGTACCCGGTTTGCATGACGCACACATCCATGTGCTCAATGAGTTCAGCTACAACTACACCGTAAGGTGGGACGGGGTGCCTACGTTACAGCGGGCGCTGGAAATGCTGAGCGAACAAGCCAAACGAACACCAGATGGCCAGTGGGTCAAAGTGATCGGGGGGTGGTCGCCTTATCAGTTCGAAGAGAACCGCCTCCCCACGCCAGACGAGCTCAGACAAGCCGTCCCCAACCGTCCCTTTATTGTCCAGTATGCATACAACCGCGCCTTCTTGAATGAGCTTGCCATGAAGGCTTTCGGCGTGGGAACCGACAAGTTCCCTGCGCTGCCGGGCATGGAGTTTGAGAAAGACAGTCAAGGCAACTACACCGGTGTCGTCACCGCGGACACCTTTGGGTTCATCGCGCTCGAATTCATGGTTCCCCAGCCTTCGGCCGAGGAGCGGTTAAGCTCCTACATATACGCCATCAATGACCTGAACACGCCCATTTTCTTGAGAAGCGTGCGCCGAATGCCGACCTGAAAACATACGATACGCTCGACCAAATGCAGATCGACCTTGCGAGTGGTCGTATCGACACTGCTTTTGCTGATCAATCCGCGCTGCAGGACTTCCTGGACAAACCGGATGGCAAAAACTTCCAGCTGGTCGGCGTCAAGATCCAGAGCACGTTCGATCCCACGCTTGGCGAGGGAATAGGCGTTGGCATCGCGCAGGAGAACACCGAGCTCAAGGCCAATATCGACAAGGCACTTTGCGAGCTGATCGCTGACGGCTCGATCGGCAAGGCCAGCCAGAAATGGTTCAAATCGGACATTTCCCGGCCCTGCAAATAACAGCGTTCAAAAACGACACCGCGTGCGCCTGGCCAAGCCAGGCGCATGCGAAAGTCGGGCTTACCGCTCGTCTGATGGCGCCGGCCTCGGGGCTGACAATCTCGGCCAGCGCGGTTCACATCCAAATTTGTCTCTTTAGCGCGGCAGACTAGGGCAACTCAGATGGAATTCGGTCTCTGGCAGGTTTGGGAAGCTGGTTGGGTGACCGCCATCTTGCGAGGTGCTGCGATAACGATTGCCGTAGGCGTGGTCAGTATGGCGGCCGGGCTGATGATCGGCATCGTTTGCGGTCTCATCAAGTGGGCCAGAATATTTCCCCTTTCAGTTCTAGTCGACGGTTACACATCGGTGGTGCGCGGCGTTCCTGAACTGCTCATTATTTACCTGCTGTTTTTCAGTTCGGTTGAATTCGTGACGAAGGTCGTCACCGCTTTCGGCTACGCAGGGGTAGCGGAGAGCGGCTACGCCTTCGTCATCGCAGTGATCGCCATCGGCGCTATCTCTGGCGCATATTCGACCGAGGTCGTGCGTGGGGCATTGGGAGCGATTCCCAACGGGCACATCGAGGCTGCGCGCGCTCTCGGGCTGCCAGGTAGCCGTATCTTTCGCCGAATTATCGCGCCGCAGATGCTGCGCATCGCAGTTCCCGGTATAAACAACGTCTGGCAGACCACCATCAAGGATACGGCCTTGGTCTCGGTGGTTGGCCTTCAGGAGTTGATGCGTATTTCATACGTAGGTGCAAACTCCACCCGCCATCCGTTCATCTTTTATCTGATCGCGGCCGTCGTCTACCTTGTCGTCACGCTTGTAAGCCAAGCCGGGTTCGACGGGATCGAACGCGTGCTCAGGCTCCGGACAAGAAAGTAACACGATGGACCTCATCCAGCTCGCGGTTCCAGTTCTGCTCAAAGGCCTATGGGTTACGGCCGCGCTAACACTGATTTCGGTTCTGATAGGCTTCAATCTTGGTCTGGGATTGGCCCTGATGAGGTTATCTGCGAATCGCTTCCTGTCAGGCTTCGCCAAATATTACAGCAATATCTTTCGCGGAACGCCGCTGCTGGTGCAGATTTTCCTGTTCTACTATGGGCTTGGGGAAGTCTCCCTGATCAGGGATAATGCTCTCTTATGGTGGATCATCAGCGATGGTTCGCGCTGCGCTGTACTGGCACTTGCGCTCAACACCGCCGCATATACGTCCGAGATTCTGCGCGGAGGATTGATGTCCGTCCCGGCAGGTCTTGTCGAGGCGGCCCAGGCCTGCGGCATGTCGCGTATGCTGCGTTTCCGTCGCATCGAGTTCCCACTTGCGATCCGCCAAGCGCTGCCAGCTTATGGAAATGAGCTTATTCTTGTCGTCAAAGGCACAAGCTTGGCATCCACGATTACTGTGCTCGAAATCACTGGTTATGCGAAGCGGCTCATGAGTCAGACCTTCGCAATCTTCGAGATTTTCGCCATTGCCGGAATACTCTATCTGGTCATCAATCTGTTGTTGATTGCGATCATTCGCTTGTCAGAGCGTTTTCTCATGCGGCATGAGACGCAATCTCGCCAAGGATTGAGCGCACCGCGCCCGGAGGGTTCTGCGGCCGTTTTGTAACTTTTGGCGTTGGACACCGGCGGCTCCGGCAGTTTCAAGCTAGGTTACCAACTTCAGTGGTTCTGCCGTTCTAACTTCCCTGTTGCCAGCGTCACGCGGGCGGGCTGCCTCGCACGGCTTGAGATCCCTATCACTGATGCCACGGTCCGCTGATGGCCCTGCATTCGCTCCTGCGATCCACGGGCATCGAGGTGGCTTGGGCGAAGGAGCGGCCGCCGGACTCACTGCGCTGCGAGGAAGCCCTTCACCGCGGCGATCGTCGCCGCAGGCGCTCCATCAGCCAGTGGCCGGCGTTCCGCACGGTGACTTCCTGCACGTTCGTCGCTGCGTCGCGCATCTGCACCGCCACGTTGGCGCCGAAGACCTTCTCGGCGCCGATGCGGAGCACAGGCATCGTCAGCTTCGTCTCCATCGGCTTGAGGTTGTCGGCCACGTCCTTCTGGTCGATCGCAAGGAACTAGGCGAATGCGGAATGCATCGCGCCGGCCTGGCGTAGATCGCAGCGTAGTGACGGCGGGTCGCCTTGTAGGGCACGCGCGGCGTCCCGGCCGAGCGCCTGATCAGGCGCTCGCAGCCGGAGAGCTGGTGGCCGATACTGCGCGATCGGCCGCGACATTCTGCCCGCCGGCGCAGGTGAGGTGGCTGCCAGTGAGACGTCGGACACCAGCCAGATTCATCAAACCTATATCACCGCGACGACCCAGCCCGCCGCGTCGAGGCGACATCCGACCCGCGCCTGCCGAACCTCGATGCCGCCTTGTCTTGCATAGTCTATCCGCACCTCAATCGGTGCGGTGAGGGCGCCGCGACGATGCCGGCGCAGGGCACCTGCGCTGGCTGCGTGCACACGCACGGCGCCAAGGGGCTTCGCAGCCGCCATGATCGCCTGACGGCAGACGCGAACCACGGCAGGCGGAGTGCCAGGTATCGCCTTTGACGGCACCGGAAGCCGTCGCATGGGATAGGCTGTGGTGCTCGACCCGAACGTGTCGCGACCACCTTTGGAAGGCCAGAGGCTGCGTGGTAGGGCGATTGCGTGTCGCACGCCCCTGGCCACGACTATGGCAGCCGCCTTCTTGCCGGCACCGACACTCGCTGGCCCTGTGGCGCCCCCCAACGCAGCGTCCGCTCGACCACTTACCGTGCCGGGCGGAGCTGCGCCAGCACCGGCTGATTGGTCTCCCGCAGCGGGCGCCGAAACGCCGCCGCTTACGCCGCCGAGGCTGGTGCCGGCTCCCACGTTGGCGCCAAGCGATCCCTCGCTCGTGCCGACCGACCCTCCAACGGTTGCTCCCCCGATTCCGTCGACGCTCGCGCCTACACCGACGGAGGCGCCGTTCGAGCCGGCGCCCAGACCGGCGCCGACCCCGACGCCACCGACGTTGCCGCCAAGGCTCGCCGATCCCCCGCTCGTGCCGACCGATCCTCCAACGGTTGCTCCCCCGATTCCGCCGACGCTCGCACCAACGCCAACGGAGGCGCCGCCCGAGCCAACGCCCAGGCCGGCGCCGACCCCGATACCACCGACTTTGCCTCCAAGGCCTGCATCAAGAGCCGAAGCAGGCCCGATCGCAACTGCGATCGCCAATGCGGCAGCCAGAAACTTGCGCATCACCATATTCCTTGTGCTGGGCGCAATGGCGCCCTCGTCGGGAGCAACGCGGCGGGAAGACTAATCGTCGTCAGCCGAACAGGTCGCGGTGACTTGCGGACCACCACTTTGCGGATTTCACGCCGTTCGGGCTCGCGGGCCCGTTTCCCTGTGAGTGCACTGGTACGAGGGCCTGCGCGATCACCGGCGGGTGCTTTGGGAGCGGGCTCGATGCGCTGATCGCGAGGCGCATCGCGCGCTTTCAGGATGTCGGTTTCGTTTTGCGCCGCAGCGAGGTCGCGGGCTAGGACAATGGCGCTTTCGCGCTGTTGCTCCAAAGCAGCAGAGAGCCGGGCGACTTCGTCTTTTGCCGCGTCGCGATCCTGGCGAGCGACATCGAGATCGCGCTCGAGAGCATCTGCTCTCCCGCGTTCCAATGCGAGCTCTTCGCCGGCTCGCTTTGCAGCGGCCTCGGCAACCTGGCGGCCCTGAATGCTGGCCACTTGTGCAGCCGCGGCCAGTTTTCCGCTTGCCTCCAGAACATCAAGAGATTGGTGTGCCGCGGCAAGATCGCGTTCGAAGCGCTCAACCTTCTGCCGCTCCTCGTCAAGCGCGCGCCTCGCTCCAGACAAGGATGCCTCCGCAGCCTGGTGAGCTCCGAGTGCTTCGGCCTTTTCGTGGATGGCGAGAGCGGCTTTGGCCTGCAAGGTTTCGACTTCGCGCTGCACCGTCGCCAGATCCTGCGCGAGCCGTTCGGCTCTTTGCTTCTGCTCGTCAAGGGCTTGCCCTTGAAGAGCCGTCGCGTCTGCAATCGCACGCGCCCGCACGCCTGCGTCGGCTGTGACGCGCCGCATCATATCAAGTTGTTCTCGCGCCGCTTCCAGCTCGCTGCGGAGAACTTGCTCCACCTTGTCTGCGGACTGACGATCTGCAGACGCCTGCTGGCGAGCCGCCTCAAGCTCCTTGCGAACGGCCGATAGTTCATCCGGTGACGCATCCGTCTTGGATCGTTCCCGTTCTAGCCCGGTCGCGGCAGCCGCCACCAATGTGCGAGAACCGTTCACGTCTGGTGGCGCCCCGAGCGGGTGTCCTTCGACCTTGGCGTCGCCCGAAGACGCTGCCGATTGCCTGCGTTGGACGGTCGTGACGGGACGCACGTCGAACCCACTTCTGGCCTGTAGGCGATCGGTGATCAGCTTTGCCAATTCACTCTCACGCAGACCCGCAGCCGGAACGTGCCCAATGACCGGAAGGTCCAGCGCCCCGGCTGTACCGATCGTAAAAGCACCGTTGAGCTCCACGCCCTCCGTAACACCGCCGCGCAAGGCATCCCACCCCGAGACCTTCAGCTCGACAGTGTCTTGGGGGACGAGCCTGTCGTCAGTCTCCGATTGACCCCTTGCTGGGGCACCAAATAACAGGATGAGGCAGAACGGGATGAGGCTTATCGTGGCGCCGCGCGACCTCTTGCGGGTGTCGTGAAACGAGGCTGCCGTGGTTGAGAATCGCCGGTTACCGCCGTGGAATGCAGGGCTGTGGCAATCCGGCTTGGACCTGTGGACATGATCCATCACTGGACCTCCATGACTCACTGACCACGCGCAGCACAAAGGCTCACGGACCACGCGCAGCACAAAGCTCACGGCGTGAGCCTAGCAAGATCGATCAGCAGTGATGAGTACCAAATAGAGCGTAGTTGCATCGCCCAATTGAGTAAGCGGACGCGTCCGTACCAGGTTCGACAGCCAACTGCTCTGCGATTCGACCTTCCATATCAGTTCTTGGGAAAGTCCATAATCGGATCCGGATTTGACTGTCACATCGAGACACTGGTCTCGGTGGGGCCGTTGTCCGGGCCGCAAAGACTTCGCTCATTGCGACGACAACGATCGGCTTTACTGCCAGTGGCGGTGAGGGCCGTTAAGCCTTGAGCAATCTATGCAGTCTATCTTGACTGGCAGATTGTCGAGGGGAACATGAAACGCAAGCCGCTTCTGCTTTTTGCCTTCCCGTTTCTCATTCTTGCGATCCTGGCAGCGGAGCGCATGGCGACCGTCTTGCTGGGAACCTATCCAGCCAGCCCCACCGCATGGTGGATATGGCTTGAACTGCGCCCTTGGTCGACGATGCTTTGGCAGCAGATCGATTTCAATCTGGGTGAATCGATGACTGTCGACGCGGCCGTCCTTGCTGCCGCAGCGATCGCCTGCTGGATGGCGTGCCACACCAGAAAGTCGGCTTTCTTCTTCCTCGCCAACCACGTCGCCTTGATTTTCGCCGGGCTGATGATCGCGGTCGGCGGCAACTCGGAAACGGCGAGCACGATCGCCGCGTTCACGTCGCCCAGCGGTCTTCCGTTCTCGCTGACGGTTGATTTCACCTTGAAGAGCAGCCTGGTGCTGCTTCTGGGCACCGCGGCGTGTGCATACTGCCACGTCGCCTTCCTCGCCGAAGCGCGGGCGCGGTCCGAAGCCCGGACCGTCCGCATCCTGGCCCTGCAGCGGGATATCTAAACCATTCCAGGCAGCATTCGCCGCCTGCGTCCCCGCCAAGTCTATGCCCTACAAGGTCTAATTGATCCTGCGGTAAGTGACCTTGCCGTCAGCCTGCTGGATGCGCTGGTAGTTGGAGCTTGGGGGAGGGGGCGCTGCCGGTGCGGCCCTTTTCCTGGGCGCACGCGGCGCTTCGATGACACCGGGTTCGCTCGCGCTTTCGCCTTCGAGAGCTTCGGGCGCTTCCGCCAGCGTGCTGGTGGTCATCTGCGGCGGCTCCACCGCACCCGGCGTGGCCTCGCCGCCGGCGATCGGCCTAGTCAGTGCCAGTTGGGCAACGTTGCTGTTGATCTCGTTGAAGCTGCCTTGCAGTTGGCGGTCCAGTTTCTCGAACCGGCTCTGGAAGCCGTTGTTGACCGTGTCGAGCCGTGCTGAGATCCGTTGCTCGAACGCTCCGAGTTCCTCGAGCCGCGCCTCGACGACGCGCAGGTCGGAGATCCCCCGGAAGAGATAGACGGCGGCCGTGGCATTGAGGACGGCAAACAGCGTCAGTCCGACGCCGACCGCGATTGCCAGCCGGGAGCGGCTAGTGGTCCGGTCGAGCAGTGGCGGTTCATGCTGCTCGGCAATGATCGTCGGCATCTCCGGTTCGCTGATCGTCGTCATTGAACAACCACCTTTGCGCCGACCGCGACGCGCTTGAAAAGATCGATCACATCGGTGTTGGTAAGCCGAAAACATCCCGATGTCCCGTCAAAACCGACACCAGACGGATCGTTGGTGCCGTGTATCCGGTAGAGCGTGTCGCGACCGTCACGCAGCAAATAGAGCGCCCTTGCGCCGAGAGGGTTGTAGGGGCCGGCGGGCACCATTTTCGGCAGCTCCGGCTGGCGGGCGCGCATTTCCTGCGGCGGGCGCCACTCCGGCCATTCGGTCTTGGCTCCCACCTTGACGACGCCCGTCCAGCCAAACCCGTCGCGTCCGACGCTGATCTGGTAGCGGAGCGCCTGGCCCTGGCGGGTCACCAGGTAAAGCGCCTTCTCGTTCTTGCGGATGATGATCGTTCCGGGCTGCTCGGTGGTTGCGAAGGCAACCGTCTTGCGCAGGCTGGGCCCCATCGCCGGCAGCGGCGGACGATCCGAAAGCGCCGAACGCGCGCCGGCGAAGTCCTGGACGGACAGCGCCAGCGCCATGCCGAGCACGCAGGCGCCGGCCAGCCTCGTGGCGACCCGATGTCTATCGGGCAGCTTCATCGAGCCGCTCTTTGAACATCCGACTGAGATCCTTGTTGAAGCGCGCCCGCCCATCCACTTCGGAAGGCGTGATGGCCCTGTTCAGCGCGTCGGTCAGAAGGGCGTTGTCCAGTGCGACCGACTTGATGTGCGGCGCCTTGAAGATCTTCTCGAGCTCGCTGCGCGAGAAATGGTTCCCGAACCATTTGCGCTTGTGCTTGTTGGCAACCAGCGTGATGCTGACCGCATTGCCGCGCAGCTCGCGGATCTTCCTGTAGAGCCGCTTGCCTTGCCGCAGCGAAGCGACATTGAGTTCGAAGACGATGAAGATCTCGTCGCTCGTCGACAGCACGGAATTGTGCCAGGGCGTTTCGAGATTGGGCAGGTCGATGACGATGTCGTCGAAGCGGTAGGCGACGAGGTCCAGAAGCCGGAAGACGAAATCGCTGCCGTGCGGCTCGAATGGCAGTTGCGGCCTCTCGAACGCGTAGAGGGTGAGGCCGGACGGGCGCGACAGCTTGATGACATCCATCAGTTCGACATCGAGCCGTTCCGGCTGGCCGATGATGCCGGCAAGGTCGAACTGGTTGAACAGGTTGAGGTAGGCGCCGCAATTGGCGCTCTGGAAATCGAGATCGACCAGGCAGGTGGACGCCGCGCGTTCGGTCGATTTCGAGGCCAGGAATTCGGCCGCCGACAGCGCGAGCGTCGTGGCGCCGGCGCCACCGCTGGCGCCGATGAAGGTGATGATCCGGCTTTTCGTTCCCTGGTTGCCGGTGTCGTGGAAGGTCACCGCGTTGAGCAACTCCTTGCCGTCGAGCGGCTTGTGCAGCCAGTCCGAGGCGTTCATGCGCACCAGCACGCGCGTCTGTTCCGAGGTCAGCTCTCCGGAAACGGCGATCAGCGGCACGGTCGCCCACAGGGCGCGCGCCTCGACGATGCCGGGCCTGCCGAGCAACTCGCCATTGCCGAGATCGAGGATGACGATCCCCGGGCGCGATTCCGCGGGCGGACCCTTGAGAAAGTCACCCGTCTCGGAAATCCGGACATCGTAGATGGCCAGCGCATCGAGCCGTGTCGCCACGTCGCGCTTGAAGTTCGGATCCGACGAAAATAACGCCACTTGCTTTCGCTTGGTCGGCGTAACCTTGGTGTTGATGGCGTTCATGTTGGCGCTGCGCTCTTCAGATCTTCGCCCGTGACCGTGCTCAGCATGGAGGGCATGGAGATGTCATTAAAACCCATAAGTCCTTTCAGAAAGAAGAACTGGAAGGTCAGGTTCTGCAGGTTGACGGTGATCGTCGGCACGGGTCCGCCCAGACGGGTCTGGTAGCCGAGGCCGGTGGCCGAGTAGGTGACGACGACGTTGTCGCGGTGCAGTCCCGCGAAGAAGTGACACATGCCTGGCCGCTGGTTGGCGGCCAGCGCCGGACAGACGTCATTGGCGGTGTTTGCGGTGTCGCCGCGGAAGATACGGCTGAAGGCGACAGCATCGAATGTGCCGCCATTGCTGCATGCACCGGTGGCTCCGGTGTACTTGCAGACAAACGGCCCGTAGGCGCCAGCCGCGACTGGGGCGCCCGGCGCTGAGATGGGGGCGGCGGCCGTCAGATTGCTGACAACCGGATCGGAGATCGACGCCAGCCGGGCGCCGACCTGCACGGCCTTGGTCGCCTCGTTCCATTGATAGAACGCGTAACCGAAATCGACGAAGCCGAGGACAAGCGCAAACAGCAGCGACGAGACGATGGTCATTTCCACCATCGCCGCGCCGTCTTCCGATTTTGCAAAACGCTGGATCATGGTCAGAACCGGATCAACCGCTCGTCGTGGGCGCCATGAAGCGTGAGTGGGCCGATGCCGATGATCGACAGCATCCCGACCCCGGTGTATGCGTAGGTGCCGGCCGCGCGGACGGCGCAGACTTGTGCCGTGGTGGAGCGATATTGGGTAACGCCAGTCGACGACACGGCGTCCTGGCAGGAGTTGTTCAAGGTCACCGTGACATCCGATGTCGTCCAGCCGCTGACGCGCGGGCTGTCCGCCAGTGTCACCGTCGGCTTGCCGTACACCGCAATATTTTTGGCCACGGCCGCACAGTCGATCGTCAGCCCCGCGTCTGTATACAGCTTGCTGTTGCAGCGCGCTGCATAGCGCGCGCCGTCCGTAAGCCCGGCCTCCATCAGTAGTTTGTCATGGATCAGATTGCCGAACTCGAACACCCCGGCCGACAGGAACAGCATCAGCGGCGTGATCAGGGTCATCTCGACCAGCACCGCGCCGCGTTGGTCGTGGCGAAATCGACTGAGATATCGGGACAGCATCTTGAACATCGCGGTCACCGGTAAAGCTGCGGTTCGTCGCGCAGGAAGTTGTCGAGCGTGCCACTGCCGCCCTTGCCTGTGATGTCGACGAGTTCCACCATGATGTCTTTGCCGTCGATGATGGGCTCCGTGATGAAGAAACTGGCAAATCTCCTGGCCGGAACATTTACGCGGCCATTGAAACTCAGGCCCCCAGCCTGAATTGCATTGCAGTCCAGGACTGCACCGTAAAGCAACCGGCGATCGGGGTTTGCGATCGGCGTGAGGGCTCCAGCCGGCGGGGTGCCTTGTTCGCCGCCGACGGACGCGTCCGAAACAATGTTGTTGTCGATCTCATAGCGATAGACCTCATACCGCGTCGGGAGATCGTTTCCGGTTCCAGATAGAGCCGAAGGCACGGCTCGTAACGGATGATTGGCAGCCCAGTAGCGCGCGAAGTTCCAATCGCCGGCACCCATGCGGGTGCCCATCATGGTGCATGTGCCTGAGATCTGGCACGAGTCGCGTTCAAGCCCGATGCCTCTGGTCGGGTCCGTTTCGTAGTCGACCTTGTTGTTCTTGACGTACTGGTCCCAGTTCTTGGCACCCTTGCGCACATTGACCGCAGGTCCGTCCGAGAACGAGGATGAATCGATGCCGAAGCGCGAGTTGATGCCATCTAGCACCGGACCGGAATTCTGTCCCGGCTCAGTGTCGACGCCGTCGCGCGAGTAGCAATTCTGCGGCTTGGAGTCAGCGAGCATCTTTTCGAGCTGCTGTGCGCCGTTGCCAAACGGCGAAGCCAGGAAAGCGAAGTTGCCGGGAGCGTAAGCCCCGTCTCCGCGCAGCTTGATCTGGCGGCGACGGTATTGCCTGGTTTGCGCCGCCTGTTCCAGTGTGACACCCCCGGTGAGGCTTGTATCCTCATACGGGTTGCACATGAAAACGGGCGTGTAATCGCAAACGCCCGACGTGAAACCGGCGACCGACGCGGCAGCAACGTTGAAGGCGTTGCTTGCCGAGTTGCCCGTCAGAAACGACGCGGGGAAAATCGCGGCGAAACCAGTCGGTATCACCTTCACTTCAATGAATCGCGTCTCGTCTTCCCCAACAGTTTGAATTGCATCGGCATAGTTTGCGCTGGTGATCGCCGTGCCGTCAGACGTTGGCAAACTCTTGAGGAAACACCACGAAATGTTGCCGGCGCTGTTGCATCGTGCGGTGCCGACTGGTGGCCCGGAAGTCAAATTGAACCGGCCAGTAACGCCAACGGTTGTGAAAGTGGCCTCGTTGATAACCAGATTTGCCATGGCGCGCTCGGCTCTAGCCCATGAACCGGGCAAGCCGTCAAGTTCCGCCGCCCCAGCCAACGAAAACGCGTCTGCCGCCTTCTGTAAATCGTTGTGTAGGTTGTTGACCCGGCTCATGTCGATCGCAAGCAGGGAAAAGCCGATGATCGCCGGCAGCGTGACGCTGACGAGGATCAGCGCTATTCCTCTCTGATCGTGCCAGAACGCGCGAATGGTCCGCAGCATGGCCTTACTCTTTGCTCCCCTGTCGCCAGGTTCCCTCGTATGGCCTGGCGCACTAAAACCGCATCCTTCTGTTCAGTTCACGGCATCTCAATTCACTGGTTCGTCGTCACACCCGCCCCGCCGACATTGACCGTGATCGCTGGCGGTGGCGGCGGCGGCGGCGGAAATTTGTAGAGGGTTGCAACAGCGGCGGCGCGCGTGCCGTCGCCTTCGATCCTGGTGTTTTTGGAGGCCGGATTGAACGGGTCGACCGTCTGCAGCAGCGAATTGTATTTCTGCGTGTCGCCGGCGGCCAAAGTGACCGTATCGTAGTTGTTCAAATAGTCCGCGGCGCAGCCTGACAGCAGACCGGTGCTCAGCACGAGGATCAAGGCGCTATTTCTTGACATAGAGCATCTTGTCCTTCGATTTGAAATCCAGCATGTGGCCATAGGGGCCGGTAACGCCGTCGCCCGATTCATATTTTCGGATCATGTCCTTGTTCACCTCGAGCTGGCCAAGCACGAAGAACTCCGGGTCGTTGGCCGGCCGCGTCTTGTCGAATGGCGTTGCCAGCTGCTCGCCGGGTTTCACCGGCCGCACGATGTGCGGCGTGACGATGACGACCAGCTCGGTCTCTTCTTTCTGGTTGCTCGAATTGCGGAACAGCGTCCCGATAACGGGCACCTGGCCGAGCCACGGCACCTGGTCCTGCAGCTTGGTGGTCTTGCTCGACAAAAGCCCGCCGACGGCGAAGCTCTGGCCGTCGCGCAATTCGACGACTGTCGACAGCTTGCGGTTGGTGAAGATCGGATCGCCGGCGGTGGTGAAGCCGGTCAGGTCGCTGACCTCCGGCGACAGGCTCATATGGATCTTACCGTCGTCGAGTACGACCGGCGTGAACAGCAGATTGACGCCGAATTGCTTGTAGACGATGCTTATCTCGCCGTCCTTGTCGAGGGTGCGAATAGGCACTTCGCCGCCGGCGTTGAAGCTGGCCTGCTCGCCGGATAGCGTGGTGAGGTTGGGGTTGGCGAGCGTGCGCACCGCACCCTTGGACTCGAGCGCCTCGATGATCAGATCGACCTTGATGTTGCTGTCGATAACGCGAGTGATCAGCGCTCCGAAGGGAGAGGAGTTGGACAGGAGGCCGCTGAGCAGGGCGCCCGGCCCGAGCACGACATTGTCCTCGTCGACAGCAGCAACACCAGTACCGGTACGGGTCGTGCCATCGCCGTTCCTGCTCCTGATCGACACGCCGAGATCGCGGCCGGTGTTGCGCTTGGCTTCCAGCACGCGCACTTCCAAATTGACCTGCTGGCTGTCGTCGACGATGACGGAATTGATGATGGCGTCGGGACCATATTGCTGAGCAACGGCCATGATCGCCGCCAGCGTGGCGCCGTCCTTGACGTGACCGCCGAGCCTGACCCTGCCGTTGACCGAGCCCACTTCGATGCGCGACTTGGGCGCCACCTGGCGGATCGCCTGCGCCATGTCGCTGACGTCGACGCCGACCTCGATCTGGATAACGCCGAGCGAACGCTTGTCCGTGGAAAACAGATTGACCGTGGTGGTGCCGGCGCCCTTGCCGATGACATAGAGCGTGCGGTCGGTCATCGGCTGGGCATCGGCGATCTTCTCGTCGCCGACGACGATGTCGCCCAGATTGGCATTCACCTGGATCGTGACCGATTGCGACATCGGCAGGAAGACCTTATGGACGCTGGGGTTCGACACGTCGATGAAACGGTCTGCGGCATCGGCCGCCAGGCTCGAAAGCGACAGCGCTGCCAGACACGACAACGCGGCCACCGCCATCCTCAACCAAGACCCCTGCATCCCCAACTCCCCACTCGCTGCCGGTGGCAGCCCCACTTTATTCGCCGGTGGCAGCCACTTTATTCACTGCACCTTATCATGGTTGTCTCGGCACGTCATACGTCTCAAGCTTCACGCCCCGGAAAACGCCCACACTAGCACGCGACGGCGGCTCGGGTGTGACATATTTGACTACTTCCTTAACAACTTCGTGGACTTCCGGGGCCGTTGCCACGGCCGGAGCCGGCTTGATCTTGCTCAGATCGTCGAGCTTGTTTCCGACTCTGTCGACTGCCTGTGCCAATCCTGCGATCTTGTCGTCGGCACGCTTGCGCGCGTCCTCCGCGAGCTGGCGATCGGCCGCGGCAGCAGCGTCGGCTGCAGCCTGTTTGGCGAGGTCGGCTTGCCTTTTGGCCACGTCAGCCGGCATTTCCCCGGTCAAGTCGGAAAGGGTCACGCGCTCGGTCGTCTCGCCCTTGCTGGCCGCTGCCTGGCGAAGCGCCAGGGACAACTGGCCGGCGCCGGCGGCCAAGGTCAGCTTCTGCGCGTCCTTGGTGCTGACCTCGAGCGTCACCGATTTGACGACCGTTGGGCTGTCCTTGCTTTCGTCCGCAACCTGGTCGACGGCGAGCACCTTCATGCTCTGCAGCAGCACGTCGACAAAACTCTGGTCCGGGCCATCATTGACGCGCACCGTGCGCGTCAGCAAAATGTCGACCCGGTCGCCGGGGTAGACAAAGCCGGCAACGCCAAGCACGTCGTTGACGCGAATGGAAACCGCCTTCATGCCTTCGCCGAGCACTGCCGAAAGCGTGGCGCGCTGGCCGGGGCCGGTGATCTTGGTGGCGAGGACAGGCTCGTTGACGCCGATCGCCTGCAATGCCTGCTTGTTGCCTCCGCCGGCCGGAAGGTCTTTGGTGAGAAGTTCTTGTGTGGTCTTGAAAGCGCCGGCCGGAACCGCGCCCGACGGCCATTCGACTTCGCGCAATTTCTCGGCGGTCAGAATGTCACCGAACTTCAGCGCCTCCGCCGCCACGACGACCGTATCGTGGGGGATATTACCTGTTTGCGCCATCGCGCTGCGTTGATTTGCCAACCAGAAGTTGGCGAGCACGACCGCAAGAACGCCGAACACGCCGGCGAGAACAATCATGATAACTGTATTTGCGCGCATGGCCCTAGCCCCTTAGATTCCCCGGGCAAACACTCGTCGCCCCTTGTAGAATTTTGGGCCCGGGACAAGCCCGGGCCCAAATTGTCGTTAGGCCGCGGAGTTGAGCGCGAGGGTCAGCTTGTTCCACGACGTGGACACATAAGTACCGACTATAACAATCGCCGCAATTGCCG
The DNA here is from genome assembly GCF_056781655.1 of Mesorhizobium bavaricum. Lineage (NCBI taxonomy): Bacteria > Pseudomonadati > Pseudomonadota > Alphaproteobacteria > Hyphomicrobiales > Phyllobacteriaceae > Mesorhizobium > Mesorhizobium bavaricum. Next base: position 2,875,074 of record NZ_CM165566.1, read on the forward strand.
CGGCGCTGATCAGACCGATCAGGATCGAGTATTCGACCATGGCAGCGCCGTTTTCATCGTCGCGGAACTGCCGGGTCATCGTCATGAGCTTCTTCATGTCAATTTCTCCCTTTGGAGGTTTGAACCCGACGAGACAGAGCTAGGAATGAACCCCATACCCAAGCATCCCCCGTCATCTCAATCCTAGGTCCCACAAAAAAGCAGAGTCAAATGGGATTAAGGGTTCGTTAACGTTTGAATACCTGATCTATCGCGCTATAAGCCGATTTAGATTTAAGCAAGAGCTTGATTCGACTAATTTTTCAAGCGCTCTTAACCATTCGTTCACAATTCGATCCCAGTTGGGGGTACGCCGCTCATACATTAGGTGTATCGCATATTCCTTTATATCTAAGGGGTTACGCCTTGTTCATGGCACCGCACCATCTGTTGCGGTTTGTAAGGTTCCGTGAGGCTGGGTGGAAGGGCGCCTCAGCCAAAATAAAACGATATTTTCGGGGGGCGGGGCCTTAACTATGTTGTAAGTATTGGCTTCTCGTTCGCCGACCGCTTGGGCTCATACCGGCAATTGGCTGGAGCCCGCCACAAGGGGCCTGTGGGGCGTGGCGCGATCCCGGCTTTAGAGGCGGATCATTTCAGCCGCATTCTAGTGCGCCCGACCGAACCGTACACTAGGGCGGTTGTCGGTATAGTCACTGCAAGATAGCCAAGCAGACCAGCTACATCGAACCGGTAAGCTGGCCACCATTTGAACAACTGCGGGGTGTCAATAAATGCGGTGATCCCGACAACCCATATGACGTACACTGTCAGACTTGCGGCAACCGCGCAGGCGTAGGCTCTGAGATTGATACGGCCTGAGAAAAAAGCTGCGGCAACGAACATGACCGTCGCGGTGTTCAGGATAGCAGCGAGCGGGAGGCCGAGCAGGGCCATCCCTCTCTGGACATCGAAGGTGAGATAGGTAAGCACCGCCACCATCTGCGAAATGATGGCGACGATGGCCAGTCGCGGCGTTATGAATGCCAACGCGATCGACGCAAGCTCGAAGGCGTAGAAATATCGGTCATGCATCTTCGGCAGTATCCATGGCATCAGGATCAAAGATGTCGCCGCCGAAATGACGACGGTCTCGGCCGACCACTCGCGCCGCGAAATTGCGACGGAGAGCAGGAGGCCAGCGACCGCACCGGCGATCAACCCGACACCTACGCCGAGGGCATAGAATTCCGTTGGGACGAACAGCCAGAGGTTCGGGGCGCTCATCGATAGTTCGTGGAAAAATTCTGCCTGCCTGAAATAGATCAGAAGGATATCCATCGCCGGGCGTCCGGCGATCAATGCGGGTAGTGCGAGCAATAGATAGGCGACCGGGATTGAGGCCAGCCATGCCCAATGTAACCTGCGTCTCAGGACAAGGGCGAAGATCAACGGCCCCAGGAATACGGCCTGCAGCTTTACACTGACGGCGAACGCAAAAGCCAAAACGCCGAGGCGGTAACGCTCACCAGCGATCCAATAGATGCTGAGCAGGACGAAGAACGTCCAGATGGAATCGGCCTGGCCCCACATGGCTCCATTGTAAAGGACGCTTGGTGCCAGCAATATCGCGGCAAAGGCGATCGCCGCACGAAAGCGTGAGCCGGTAATAGCCGCGACCATCATGTAGACGACGACTGCACAGCCCAACTCGAAGACAAAGGAGATGCTCTTGACGAGCAAGAGCGGCGACAGGAGGCCGTCGAATGCAGTCGCAACCAGCAGCAGGTAACTGTAGAACGGTGCATAATTTGTAAGGCCCCTGCCGAGTGCCGTGACGCCCCCATTCAACGCCTGATCGTACCATGGCAGGAGATAGACGGTAGTGTCGTTCGTGACGTGATCACGAAAGACCAGCCTAACTGCAAACCCTGCGATTGCGATCGCACACATGCCAATTCGTCGCGTTGAAGGCGAAGAATAATCTAGCGCCATAAGCCATCCCAGAAACGGGTGGCAGCCTCGCGGAAATGCGGGTCTCTGTTGGAAAAGTAGAAGATCAAGCCGACGAGCACGATGATTATCGGGATCAGGCGATCTGTGCTTGGCGGGATCAATTCGCTATACGTTTTGCGCCAAGTCTTCTTCATCGGATAGTTCCCCCAAAGCCCATCAATTGAACCACTCGGGCGTCCCTGACGCAAGCGGATGGTTTCCGACTAGGGGACAGCAGCGCTCCTCGCATAGAGATCTCGCAACCTTCCCGCGAGATGGCAACATTGGGACGCGGTCAAGGGTGATCAACTGCCCGATGGCGTCGACTATGTGGTGTTCCACGGTGCAGCCAATTCCGGCGTCCTGGAGCAATTCCATGCACTGAGAACACTGAAACCGTTCTTCATCGAGCATCCGCCCGCGCGGCCAACAGATAATTTCAGGACAAGGGAATTCGGGGATGCTAGGCCGTTTCTTTGAGGGCCAGCCGAGCCGCTGGCGCAACCCGCGCCGCTACCCGTTGTGACGCCATTGCCAGCATCCCCGATCTTGCGCCGCGAGGTTAAATCGGTCAATCAGATGTCGATGGAAATCCACTTTCAAGGCAAGGAATTCATCGCCAATCGGCGCTTTGAAACAGCGTCCACGGATGAGATCCCGAACGAGATCCGCCCGATCGTGCGTGAGTTCGTTCGTTGCCGCAACGTGCCGCTGAATGCTCGAGAACTCGACCAATTGACAGCGGCACCGCCGACGAGATGCTGGGCCCGTGGAGCCGGGACCGGGCCTTAGCCCAAAATGTCGTTAGGCCGCGGAGTTGAGCACGTTGGTCAGCGTGTTCCACGACGTGGACACATAAGTACCGACCACAACAATCGCCGCAATTGCCGCGGCGCTGATCAGACCGATCAGGATCGAGTATTCGACCATGGCAGCGCCGGTTTCGTCGTCGCGGAACTGCCGGGTCATCGTCATGAGCTTCTTCATGTCAATTTCTCCCTTTGGAGGTTTGAACCCGACGAGACGAGCCAGAGATGAAATCCCATACCCAAGCATCCCCCGTCATCTCGATCCTAGGTCTCGCGAAAAAGCAGAGTCAAATCGGATTAAGGGTTCGTTAACGATTGAATACCTGATCTATCGCGTCACAAGCCGATTCTGATTTTATCAAGAGCTTGATTCGACTAATCTTTCGAGAGTTCTTAACCATTCGTTCATAATTCAGTCCCAGTTCGGGGTATGCCGCTAATACATTAGGTGTATCGCATATTCCTTTATATCTAAGGGGTTACGCCTTGTTCATGGCTCCGCGCCACCTGTTGCGATTTTGTAAGGTTCCGTGAGGTTGGGTGAGTGGGCGCTTCAGGCAAAATCAAAACGATATTTTCGGCAGAGCCTGCTTAACTATGTTGCAAGTATTGACTTGCGGTTCGCCGCCAGACGCTTGCCCCCTCCCGTGGTTAATGGTTAGTTTATGCCTTACGAATTTAGCGGGGGCTAATCGTTGTGACGAGGCGATCGGAAAAGGGGCAGGCGGGGAGCGGGGAGCGGTTCGCGAGACCGGCTCAGGATCGTGCATGCGGCATGACCCAGATGGGCCAGGCCGGCGGTGCGCGCAGCTCGCGGTCAACAAATAATCTCAGGGAACCAGAATTCGGGGGCAGCACAAAATGTTAGGCCGTTTCATCAAGGGGGCAGCCGAGCCGCTGGCGCAAGCTGCGCCGCTGCCCGTTGTGACGCCAACGCCAGCAATCCCCGATCTTGCGCCGCATGGCGATGAATTCCTGGCCTTGAAAGTGGAACTCCATCGACATCTGATCGACCGGTTCAACCTCGCGGCGCTTGATACAGCGTCGAAGGACGAGATCCTGAACGAAATCCGCCCGATCGTGCGTGAGTTCGTTCGTGCCCGCAACGTGCCGCTGAATGCCCGCGAACTCGACCAACTGACCAGCGACACCGCCGACGAGATGCTCGGGCTGGGGCCGATCGAGCCGTTGCTCAAGGACGATTCGATTGCCGACATCCTGATCAACACCCACAAGCGCGTCTTCATCGAGCGATATGGTGTGATCGAGGAGACAGGGATACGCTTTCGCGACGAGGCGCATCTGCTGCGTATCATCAACAAGATCGTCTCGGCAATCGGGCGGCGCGTGGATGAATCGGCGCCGATGGTCGATGCGCGGCTGGCCGACGGCTCGCGCGTGAACATCGCGGTGCGGCCGATCTCGGTGGATGGGCCGCTGGTGTCGATCCGCAAATTCTCAAAGAATCCCTATTCGCTCGAGCGCCTGATGGCATTCAATTCCATCCGCCCGCCGATGGTCGATCTCCTGCGCATCGCCGTGCAGTCGCGCAAGTCGATCCTGGTTTCGGGCGGCACCGGCAGCGGCAAGACGACTTTGCTCAACGCTCTGTCGAGTTACATCCCCTCGAGAGAGCGACTGATCACCATCGAGGATGCGGCCGAACTGCAACTGCAACAGCCGCATGTCGGCAGGCTGGAGACGCGTCCGCCCAATGTCGAGGGCAAGGGCGAGGTGCGCCAGCGCGAGTTGCTGAAGAACGCGTTGCGCATGCGGCCCGATCGGATCATCGTGGGCGAGGTGCGCGGCGAGGAAGCCTTCGACATGCTGCAAGCGATGAACACCGGCCACGAGGGGTCGATGACCACAATCCACGCCAACACGCCACGCGACGCGATCTCGCGGCTGGAGCAGATGGTCGGCATGGCCGGCATGCCGATGAGCAACGATTCCATCCGGGCGCAGATTGCCTCGGCCATCGATATTGTCGTGCAGACGCAGCGTCTTTCGGATGGCGGCAGGCGCGTAACGTCCATATCGGAGATCACCGGCATGGAAGGCAATGTTATCCAGCTTCAGGAAATCTACCATTTCGTGCGCCGCGATGTCGGCGCCGACGGCTCCATTATCGGTGACTTTCGCGCCACCGGTGTTCGACCGCGCTTCGCCCAGGAGGCGGCGACGCTTGGCCATCAGTTCGCCAAGGATGCCTTCAATCCTCAGGTTCCGCTCTGATGCCGACCGGACAGACCTTGCTCTACTTCATCTACGTGCTGGCAGCGGCCTCGGTCATTCTCGCCGCGGAATCGTTCTACGTGTCATTTTCAGGGCGGCGCGCGCGCATCACCACCGTCAACAGGCGTATCAAGCGGTTGCAAGAGGAGGCCCCGGCCGAACAGACATTGCAGGGGCTGTTGCAGGAACGTGGCCTGACGGCGAGTGGCGACTACATCTTCGGTGCAGTCGCGCTCAACCGACTTTACACGCAATCCGGCATAACCGGCAACCCGCTGGCCTTTGCAGCGGTATTCCTGTTGGCCGGTCTGGTGTCGGCACTGGTTTTGCCGTTGGTTCTGGGCTTTTCGACTGTTGTCGGGATCATCGCGTTTTTTGTCGTCGGCCTTATCCTGCCGCTTCTCGTCTTGCGCCGTGCGCGGAACAAGCGAATCCAGAAATTTGCCGCCCAACTTCCCAACGCACTCGACATGATCGTGCGTTCGTTGCGTGCCGGTCATCCGACATCGGTGGCAATCGGGCTTGTGGCACGCGAGATGCCCGACCCGCTCGGCACCGAATTCGGCATCGTCTCCGACGAAATCACCTTTGGACTCAGCCTTGAACAGGCCGTGCGCAAACTCTCGCAACGCGTCGGCTTCGAAGGTCTCCATCTCCTTACCATATCACTCTCCATTCAGGCCAAGACCGGCGGCAACCTGACCGAGATGCTATCGAATCTTTCATCTTCGCTCCGCGAGCGGCAGAAATTGAGGCTGAAGATCAAGGCGCTTTCCGCCGAGGGCCGAGCATCGGCATGGATAATATCTCTATTTCCCTTCGTTATGTTTGGAATACTTTTTTTAGTTGCCCCCAGCTATTATGGAGATATTTGGGGTAGCCCGCTGATAACGCCGGTATTCGTGATATTTGGAATATTGGCGCTTTTGGGCGATTTCATCATGTTTCGAATGATCAATTTCGATTTCTGAGGAGGGCGCCATGACCGTTTTTGCAAGCCTTCAGAATTCGGGACTGCTCATCTCGCTCGCCGTTTTCATGGCGGCGATGGCGATTTTCTTGTTCGGCGCATTGATAATCCTTCCGGCCATGCAGACGCGGAAGCTGGTTGCGCAAAGCCTGCTGGCCGAGGGAATTGCCAGCCGTCGCTCGCTGATGGGCCAGGACCATTTGGCCAAGATTTCGGCGCAGCTTCCGGTCGACGCATATTTCCGGTCGATAGAAAAGGAACGGGACGAACCCAGCGCCCTGGACGCGAAGCTTTTCCGTGCCGGCTTCTATCAATCAACCGCGCCGGCGGTTTACACCCTGTCGCGCCTGGGTGCGGTCTTGATAGGCTTCTCCGTGATGTACGCTGTTCTGTCGCGTATACTGCCGTCTCAGGTACCAGGAGTCGTAGCCTTTGCCATCGCTGCCGTGTTCGGGCTGGCCTGCATAGTCATACCAAGCATTGCTCTGGATCGGTTCGAGAGCGCACAAAAGAAGGTCTACCGCCGTGGCTTTCCCGATTTCATGGACATGATGATCACCTGCGCCGATGCCGGCATGAGCCTCGAGGCGGCGGTCGAGCGCGTCGGAACAGAACTTGCCGCCACCCACAAATGGCTCGGCATTCAGCTGACGATCATGAATTTGCAGTTGCGCGCCGGCAAGCCGTTGCGGGAAGCTCTGCGCGAGCTCGCGGACCGAATCGGTCTCGAAGAGGCGAGATCCCTGGCGGTGCTGTTCCGGCAATCGGAAGAGCTCGGCACCAGCCTGACAGACGCCTTGCGGGTCTACAGCGACGAAATGCGCAGTCAGAGAATCCTGCGTGCGGAGGAGATCGCTAACGCTCTTCCGGTCAAGATGATGATTCCGCTCGGTCTTTGCATCTTTCCAGTCGTGATGATGATTGTTATGCTGCCGGTCGTCATCCGAATGAAAGGCGTTTTCTTCTAGTTGTATATATGCTTTGGTCCTAAAATGAGCTGAGTCGGAGCGCTCTTGGGGGATAAAATGACAGGGCCAATGCGCCTCGCAGCCGTAGCCAGTCTGTTGATGGTCCTTGCGGGCTGTCAAACGAACGACACCCTCGATGGTGTCGTTCGCACCAACGAGCCGTCGAAAGGCGACGTAACGTCCTTTGGCGATGCTTTCGACGGGCTGAAGACGGTCAGCGACGTCGAATATCACGCCTCGGACCAGGCCGTGGCCGAAGCCAAGAACCAGTTCCGCGCGGAAAACTACGGCAATGCCGGCGCCTTGTTCTTCAAGGCGACGCAACTGTCGCCCAATGACGGTAACGCGTGGATGGGGCTGGCTGCCTGCAGCGACCGCATTCACCGCTTCGACCTCGCCGATCGGGCCTATGCCCGAGCCTTCAAGCTGCTTGGCGCGACGCCGGAATACTACAACAACGTCGGCTATTCCTACCTGCTGCGCGGCAAGCTGCAGGATGCGCGCGCGAATTTCCTCAAGGCGTATGAACTGGCGCCCAACGATCCGACGGTGACCAACAATCTGAAGCTTTTGTCGTCGAGCGTGCAGAATATCGAGCGCTAGCATGCTGCTTGTCGAATCGCTGCTGCTGATGGCGCTCGCCATTCCCCTGCTGGCAAGGATTGCGTGGCTCGACTTCACCACCCAGGAGATAGCCAATCGCGACGTTCTGCTGCTGCTCTGCCTGGGGGCAGGGTCGCAGTTGCTGCTGTCGCTGCAGTCCGGATCCTGGTTGGACATGGGGTTGTGTGCCGCTGCCGGGCTTCTGTTGTTTGTCGCGCTCTTGCCTTTCTGGGTGCTGCGCAAGGTTGGCGCCGGCGATATCAAGCTGATGGCGACCGTGCCTTTTCTGATCGGTGGCAGCGCGCTCGTCGTCTTTTCCTTTCTGATGCTGCTTTTTGCTCTCGTCACGGCGCTGGTCGTGAAAAACCCAACGCTGCTGCCGGAAGGCGCCTTCCGCGTATACATTCAGCATTTGGATCGCAAAGGTGTTGTGCCGTTTGGAGTGCCGATTGCCCTGGCGTCGATATGTACGATCGCATTCCAGATCGTAAGCAGCTTTATCGCCCCTGGCAGTCTATTTGCCTAACGGGGCTAATTTACAAAATCACTCGGTGGATTTCGCCGAAGTTTTGATAACCAGATTAACCCTTTGGGAACCATTAACTTGCCGTGGAGCCGGCAAAATGCTTGGATTGCATCTTGTTGGTGGGGCTCCAAATGAACATTTCCAATTCTGAAAGGGATCGCATATCCGTTTGCTCTGAGACGTCGCCGGAAGGTGTTCAGGAAGGCATTCTTCAGCGATCCATGCGCTTGCTCCCGCCACCAGCGACGCGTGACTTTATCGGTCGCGCAACGCTGACATTTTACTTCACATTCGGCGCGGTCATCAAGGTGGCAGCTCTGATCTTGGTTCTGCGCGATATTGTGTGGACGACAGCATCCAGCGTCGACTTTGCGGCGGATGTTGCCGCTCTCGGCTTCATGGTGCTCATGGGTGTTTCAACCGTGACGCGTCTTCCGCCGGTGAAGACAGCGCAGGGAATTGAACCCCGAATCTCGGCGCTGATTGGATGCTTCGCCATTGGGACGTTGGTGCTTGTGCCTCGTGTCCAGATCCCGCCGCAGCTTGAATTGGTTGCGGACTTCATCATCCTCGGCGGTTTCGCGCTTTGCATCTTGTGCCTGTGGTGGCTCGGCAGATCGTTCAGCATCGTCGCCCAGGCCAGGCGGCTTGTCACAGCAGGCCCCTACCGGATCGTGCGGCACCCTCTCTATGCCTGCGAGGCGATCGTCATGCTCGGCATTGTCCTGCGCATTCCGACATGGCAATCAGTTGCAATTTGCGCGATTGCTCTCACCTTCCAATATCGGCGGCTGGTCAATGAGGAAAAGGTCCTGCAATCGGCCTTCCCCGAATACGAGGCCTACAGGCGTAGGACGCCGATGCTATTTCCTTCCTTGTCTTCATTTCGGTGATCGAACGCCGGCGCGCCTGCGAATACTCTGGCCCGGTGATCTGAAGCGCAGCAAAACGCGCCTTCATCAAACCGGCGATGTCGGGGTTAGCCAGCAAAATGGCCATATACCTCTATATTAGCTTGTGCTAACGTACTGTGGCCGCAGCCCCAAAAACACCCCAACCCCCCCGGGCGCTGCGACCACCGAGCGTCGGCAAACTCGCGCTCACCAGACTCTCCAGTTTGCCGGCGCTCGGTCTCCTCGTGAGAGGCGCGGGCGCGCAGCGGCGCTTTGCGCCGGTGGGCTTCATTCGAGAATCAAGAACACAAAGATCTTGATCGGCGCACCGACGATGGCCAATCAATCCAGCTTGTTGTCTGGATGACCAATGTCAGGGTGCCATCGGTGTTGCGGCGACGACCTGGCAACTGACCCGGGGCTGCGCTACCGGCTCTGCCATGACCGCCGGGTAGGTGTTCATGATCGCAGCCGACCCGGCCTGAACGGTGTCGAATATAGGTTTCTTGCTGCGGCTTCCGGCTCTTGTCGAAGCATCAGCGCGCGATAATTTGCTTGAAGGCGTGGGCGTTTCCCTCTCGAACAGGAGCCGGCCATGAAACACCAGACACTCGATGAACTGCATGCGGTCGCCAAGATTGAATCTTCGGCGGCGTATTCGGCAATGACACGGAACCAGCGTATCGAGCGCTGGGCCGAACTTCTCGAGCAAAACCCCGAGCGATGCGTTGCCGCGTTTACAGGTACCGAATATTTGCACATGGAAGAACGTGCCAGCTTGCGTGGGGACGGATCAGCAATTGCCGTTGCCTTCGACGACCCGGTATTGCGCGCGTCGGGCCTGAAAGATGACACGTATGGCGAGGCCAGGCGTTTCTTCAAACTGAGCGACTGGCAACTGCACGAGATCGTCTGCGATTGCCATGTCGGCGCTACCATGAAAGCGCATTGGGCTGCCAAACGAGTTCGCGCAACAGTTGAAGGAAACGGTTTCCTTGCGTGGTTGAGGCAAAGGATCATGTTCTGAGTTGGTCGAGGTGAGGATCGGCACGTGTCCTCACCCGACCTCTGCTTGGAAGCTGTCGGGACTGTAGCCCTAAAACACTCGATCCCCCGGCTTCCTGCTTTTCCCCAAACGACGATATCTGTGGCGATTCCGAATGAATTCGTTGAAGAAACGGCCCTTTGAGGAGGCTTTTCTGAAAGCGGCATAAGTCGCCGGGGCAACATCCTCATAGTCATAGCGATTGCCGCTCGGTACAAACCAGACGGAGAGCGTTCGGGTTGCCGGATCGTATCTGGTGTTTCGGATCACGGTCGACGGCATTTCTGGCGCCCGATGGTCAACTGGATAAACCCGCCAGAAGTGGTCAAGTTCCGCAGTTCTACTGTCCCCGCCCTTCGCCACCATCCCTGTGGATAGACCCCGAATACCCCCATCATTCCAAACATCCGCTTGCAAGAAGCCCTAGACTAAAAACCTAGGGGAATCGGGTGAATGTCGATCAAGCCGTGTCATCGCGTCGTGTTGTGCACGCTGCTGGCGATTGCTGGCTGCACGTCGGCGCCGGGCAAGGACTTCTTCACCGAAACCATCGACAGCCTGCACGCCAAGAACTCGCCCTTGCGGGCGGGATATACCGGGCCTGGCGCCGTCACGTCGGCCGCCGGCCAGGCGCGGCGCTTCAACGGTGCGCAGTATCAGGGCTCGGGTCAATTCGTCTCCTCCGGCGCCCCTGTCACCAAGGTGACGACCGACGGCTCGGGCCAGTTCGAGCTCAATCTGGTCAATGCGCCGATTACCGAGGCGGCCAAGGCTGTGCTTGGCGACGCGCTGCACCTCAACTACATCGTCGACCCGCGCGTGCAAGGCACGGTGACGCTGCAGACCTCGCAGCCGGTGTCGAAGGATGCGCTGGTCGACATCCTGCAATCGGCGCTCGCGGTGAACGGTGCCGGCATCACCAACCGCGCCGGCACCTACCAAGTCGTGCCGCTTTCCGAAATCATGTCGAGCACGCCGCCGGTCAGCGTGCCGTCGGTTTCGCCGTCGGGCCCCGGCGTCAAGGTGCAGGTGCTGCAGCTGCAATTCATCGCCGCTGACGAAATGAAGACCATTCTCGAACCGATTACCCGCCAGGGCTCGGTGCTGCGGGTCGATTCCACCCGCAACCTGATCACCGTCGCCGGCAACGACAGCGACCTCAATGCCATTCGCGAAGCGGTTTCGGTGTTCGACGTCGACTGGATGCGCGGCATGTCCGTGGCGCTTCATCCGCTGAAGACCTCCAAGCCGGAAGCGGTTGCCGCCGAACTCGATTCGATCTTCGGCACCAAGGATGGGCCGGGCGCCAAGCTCATCCAGTTCATTCCCAACGACAGGCTGAATTCGGTGCTGGTGATCACGTCGCGCCCGGCCTATCTCGCCCGTGCCGCGACGTGGATCAACAAGCTCGACAGACTGGCCGAGACCAATGAAAACCAGCTCTTCGTCTACCAGATCCAGAACCGTCCGGCCAAGGAGCTGGCCGCGGTGCTGAGCTCCGTCCTCGGCACCACGGTGAAGACCGAAGGAGACTCGGGCGGCTCGAGCGTGTCGCCCGACCAGACACCGATCGCCATGCAGTCGGACGGCGTCACGCCGGTGCCGTTGACTGGGCCTTCGCCTTCGCTGCCCGCGCAGGACGGACAGCCTCCCGCCCACGCCACGGTCGTCGCCGATATCGAAAACAATGCGCTGCTGATCCAGACCACGGCGCGCGACTATGAACGCATCGAGCAGATCCTGACCAAGGTCGACGTGCTGCCGACGCAAGTCATGCTGGAAGCCGTCATCGCCGAAGTCACGCTCAACGACGACCTGAAATACGGCCTGCGCTGGTTCTTCGAGAATGGTGGCATGAAGATCTCGGTGTCCGATGTGGCAAAGGGAGTTGCCGCGGCAGCACTGCCTGGCTTCAACTGGAGCTACGCAACCGACAATATCCAGGTGACGCTGAACGCTTTGTCCAGCATCACAGACGTCAATGTCATCTCGGCGCCAACCATCATGGCCCTGAACAACCAGAAAGCGATATTACAGGTCGGCGACCAGGTGCCGATCGCCACACGGCAAGTGGTGGACCAGACGCTCGGCAGCTCGCCGGTCGTTTCGGTCGAGATGAAGGACACCGGCGTCATCCTGACGGTAACGCCACGCATCAACAATGCCGGCAGGGTCATGCTCGACATCGAGCAGGAGGTCAGCAATGTGACCAAGACGACAAGCTCCGGCATCGATTCGCCGACCATCCAGCAGCGCAAGATCCAGACCCGCGTCCTGGTCAACGATGGCGAGAGTCTGGCGCTGGGCGGTCTCATCCAGTCGCGCAACAATGTCGACCGCACGCAAGTGCCTATCCTCGGCGATATCCCGATTATCGGCAACGCGTTCAAGCAAAAGACGGACAGCATCGGACGCACCGAACTGATCATCTTTATCAGGCCGCATGTGGTCCGTGACATCAACGAAGCCCGTGAAGTGACGGACGAATTCCGCGGCAAGATCAGCCTGCAGACACCGATCCAGAAGCGGCGCGGCGGCACCAAGCTGCAACAGGATCTGAAGAGGCTGGCGTATTGACGATGGATACGCACCCATCTCTGGTGCTGGCTGCGACGGTCGCCCTGGCGGCTATTCTCGTCGCCATTTCAATTGCCGATTTCCGCAGGCAGATCATCCCGGACGGGCTCAACCTGGCTCTGGCTGGCGTCGGCCTTGGCTACCAGATGGCGACAGACGCAGACGGCGTCCCCGTGCGGCTACTGTTCGCCGCCGCGACTCTTGCCACTGCCTGGCTGATCCGACGCGGTCATTTCCTGATGACCGGCAGGATCGGTCTCGGCCTCGGCGACGTCAAGATGCTCGCCGCCGCCGCGTGCTGGATCAGCCCGCTACTGCTGCCGATGCTGCTGTTCATCGCCAGCGCCAGCGCTTTGCTGTTCGTCGGCGGGCAAGTGCTTGCGACAGGGCCTGCGGCGGCGCGGGCCCGCGTCGCCTTCGGTCCATTTGTCGCCATCGGCCTCGGCTGCAGCTGGGCGCTGGAGCAATTTGCCGGTTTGAACATGGGACTGCTCTGATGATCACTCTGCGCTTTATCAAACCTTCCGACAAACACGCTTCCGAAGGGCGCGCCAGAAAATCTGTCGGCGAACGCGACGATCGCGAAAGCGGCTTCACCCTGGTCGAGCTCCTGGTCGTGCTGGCCATCATCGCGTTGATCGCGACGCTCGCCGCGCCACAGGTCCTGCGTTATCTCGGCTCGGCCCGGACCAATGCGGCCAAGGCGCAAATTCGCAACATCGAAAGTGCGCTCGAACTCTACTATGTCGACAACGCGAAATACCCGACCGCGGAAGAGGGGCTCTCGGCTTTGGTCACGGCGCCCGCCGGCGAAGCGCGCTGGAACGGCCCCTACCTCAAGGGAACAACCGGCTTGAAGGATCCGTGGGGGAGGCCTTATTCGTACGAAGTGAAGGCCGATGCGAGCGGCGTGATCATCCGCACCTTTGGCAAAGACGGCAAGCCGGATGGAACCGGCGAAGACCAGGACGTCACCAACTGACCGGATTTCATTCCGACAGGAACGAGGTCTTCATTTCGTGCGCGGCTGCACCTGGGCATGTGCCAGGTCGAGGCGTGCAAAACCTCTCGCCGAATAGGCCGCACCATCCCGCAGAACCGAGATGGTGAACCGCACGGCGGCGGGCAGGCGCCGTGGCACATTCCAGCTCGGCGACCACGATGAGGCCGCCGCCGAACCGTCGAAATATTCGAATTTCATGGCACTCACACCGCCGATCAGCCGCACCGGTTGGCTCTGCGTCGACGTGCCGGCTCCGCTGCCGCGCCGTGTCTTCTGGACAATGGCCAGCGCGCCTCCGGCGTGGCCACCATCGCCAAGCGAAACAGCTATTTCGCGCAGTGCGGAGGATTTGAAGCCGATCGCCTGGACGGCGTTGAATTCGATCCGGGCACTGTCGCCGTTGAGATAAAGCACCATATCCGGCGACGACTTGGACAGTGGCAATGGCTCGGCGTGGCTGATCGCGGTTTCAAGAAACCGCGATGCGGCGTCGACCTCCATCTGGAATTCGGTTGCCTTTTCAATACGCACCATCGTTCGGGCCTGGCTCAGGAAGACCATCATCAGCGATGTGATCACGCCGATCAGGGCCAGTCCGACCAACACGTCGATGAGCGCAAAACCCTCAACCGACGCGGATGGTCCCGGCGGCGATTTGCGGCCGAGCGGAGGGGCGCCTGACAGACGCCACCGTCCGCGATCGGCGCGGACCTTCGAGCGAGCGCGAGAGAACAGGCCGCTCATCGGCGCGCCGGGTCCTGCACGGGCACGAAGGTCAAAAACGACCTGCCTGGAAACGCTCCACCGGTCTTCTCGATGAGAACAGCGGTTACCTTTGCCTTCGACACGTCCATCGTGCGGGTCTTCAGGGTCCAGCCGGTTTGCGTCATGTTCTGCGCCATGGGTTGGACGTGGGCTTCGTAGTCGGCCAGCATCATACGGACGGTCCTGGCGGCTTCGACCTGGCGCTTGGCGGCGGCGATGCTGCGGCTCGCCAGCACGATCGACTGGCTGGCGATGCCCAGCACAAGCGCCAGAATGGTCATGGCGACGATCATCTCCAGGATCGAGAACCCGTCTTCGGAGGAGGCTCGCGACGATGGTCCTGTCATGGCAGTGCGCGCCACGTTGGAAGCCCGGTCAGCCAGTTGACGGCGATGCGCGTAGTCCGTCCCTTTTTCTGCAGGGAGATATCCATGCCGGAAGCGCTGCCGTCAGGAAGGAAGGTCAGGACCGTCTGCCGGCCAGCGACGACAGTCTCCTGGCCGGTGACGACCGTCATTTTGACGTCGTCCGGCAGGGTGACGATGTCTCGCTCGCCAAAACGGATGACACGAGCGCCGAGATCGACAACGACCTGCTTCGGCCTGGCGCTGGCGATTGCCGATGTGCGCGACAGGCGCAGCCGCATGGTGATCTCGCCGGCCAGCGTCTCCACGTTCCTGGTCCGATAATTGCTGACGAGCCCCGGTGCGGCTATAGCCGCGACAAGGGCCATGATCGCCAGCACGACCAGCATTTCGACCAGTGTGAATCCGGCCGTTGCGTCCGCCGGCGCGGTGGCTCCCGGCGCTGTCATTGCAGCGCCAGGTCGTTGATGCTGAGGATCGTGGTCATCACTGAAATGACCAGGCTGCCGACGAGAAAACCGAGCGAAATCGTCAGCGCCGGCGTCAACAGCTTCAGCACCGTGTCGATCCTCCGCGACAGCGTCAGCTGAAGCATTTTCGCGGCGCGATCCAGCACCACCGGAAGTGCATTCGCCTCTTCGCCCAGCGAGACCAGCGACATCGTGGCGTTGTCGAAAATCCCCGCCTTGACGATCGCGCCATGCAGGCGGGCGCCGTTCGCGACGGTTTCTTCGATCGTTGCAAAGCTCGCCGCCAGTGAGCTCTGCCTGGAAACCTTGGCGGCCAGGCCAAGCGCCTCGGTCATCGCCACGCCATTGCCGAGCAGCAGCGCAAGCGTTTCCAGATAGCGCGCGATCACCGCATCCTTGACCAGCGGGCCGATCAGCGGAATCTTCAACAGCAAATGCGACAGGCGCTTTCTGGCGTCGGCGGACCGGGACAGCAAAAGATAGGAAAGCAGGGCCAGGACCGCCCCCAGCGGGAAGACGAACGGATAGTCCCTGAATACCGTGCCGAGCGCCGAAAGCATGGTCATGGTGAACGGCTTTGGCGCGGATGAGCCTTCGAAGATAGGTTCCAGTGCCGGCACCAGAACCGTCGCCAGAATGACCAGCGCACCGCTCATGACCAGCAGCAGGAAAGCCGGATAGGCCAAAGCCTCGACGATTGCCGCACGGCGCTTGGCTGTCGCCTCAAACGTATCCGCCAGCCGCTGGCATATATAGGCCATCTTGCCGCTGCGCTCGCCGCTGGCGAGCAAGGCGGCAACGTCGGAGGTCATGCCCGGCATGCCGGCGAATGCTTCGGCGATCGGCCGGCCGCCTGTCGTGTGATCGAGCACCGATTGCAGCTGTTGGCGCCGCTGGTGGTTGGGTTCGCCCGAAATAACCGCGCTCAAGGCGCGATCGACAGTGAAACCGGCGTTCAGAAGCACCGAGAGCTCGGAAAACAGACGGCCGAGATCGACCCTGCGGGTAAAAGTCAGCGCGCTGCGCCCCGGCAGGCGAAGCTGCTGCCTCTCGCCGTTCACCGGGGCAAGATGATAGGAACGGCGGCCCTGCTGCGCCAGTTTGCGGGCGGCCTCCTGCTTGGTCGAAGCATCGAGAACGCCGGTCTCGGTGCTACCGTCGACGAGATAGGCTCGATAGGCAAAGGCCGGCATCAGCCGCCTCCTGCGAGATCGATGACACGCCGGACTTCGTCCATCGTGGTGATCTGCGATCGGGCAAGTGCGGTTGCGTGGACGGACATCGGCACGAGGTCGTCTTCGGCGGCAATTTTCCCGATCTCCATTTCACCGGCACCCTGGTCGATGAGCTCGGCGATGCGTGGCGACACCTGCAGCATTTCGTAGGTCACCGTGCGCCCGCTGTAGCCGGAGCCGTTGCAGGTGCGGCAGGCTGGAACGGTCTGGTCCGCGCCGTGGCAGGTCGGGCAGATGCGACGCAACAGCCTCTGTGCGATGACGCCTCGGATCGTCGCGCCGAGCAGATAGCCATCGATGCCCATATCGCGAAGGCGCGTGAGCGCCCCCGCCGCACTGTTGGTGTGGAGTGTCGAAAACACCAGATGGCCGGTCAGGGCCGCCTGGACCGCGACTTGCGCCGTCTCGCGGTCGCGAATTTCACCGAGCAGGATGATATCGGGGTCCTGCCGCAGGATAGAACGCAGGGCAGCGGCAAAGTCGAGGTCGATCGCCGGATTGACCTGCAGCTGGGTGATGCCGGCCATCCGGTATTCGACCGGGTCCTCGACGGTGAAAATCTTGACATCCGGTCGCGAACGCTCGGCGAGGATGGAGTAGAGCGTCGTCGTCTTGCCGCTTCCGGTCGGCCCGGTGATCAGCACGATGCCGTTGGCGGCTTGCGACATGTTGCGGATTTTCGCTTGCGCGGCGCCGTCGAAACCCAGTTTCTCCAACCGCAATTCGACCCCGGCGCGGTCGAGAATTCGAAGCACGATGGCTTCGCCGTGAATCGACGGAATGACCGAGACGCGCAGGTCGATGTCGCGGCCGCGCACGGCAATGCGCATGCGTCCATCCTGCGGCAAGCGACGTTCGGCGATGTTGAGCCGCGACAGGATCTTGATGCGGGTGGAAATGCCGGACAGCATCGCAATCGATGCGGTGTCGACGGTGGACAGCATGCCGTCATGCCTGAAGCGGATGCGGACGTGATCCTCGAGCGGCTCGATGTGGATGTCGGTGGCTCTCGCATCGACCGCCTTGTGGATGGTCTCGGCGACGAAGCGAACGATCGGCGCCTCGCGGGCAAAATCCTTCAGCCGTTCGAGGTCGTCGGGGCCGAAATCCAGGGTTTCGCCGCCGTTGCCGCCATTTGAAACGGCCGCCATGACCGATTGCTCGATGCGGTCGATGCATTCGCCAATCGTGCGCCTTGGCAATATGCGCAGCGCCAGTGTCCGCTCATAGTGAAAGGCGAGCGCGTCGATGGTTGCCGACGAGAACGGATCGGCCACGGCGACAACCAGCCGCTCGGCATCCATCTGCAGCGGCAGGATCGCGTTTTCGCGCAGATAGGCCAGCGGCACGCCTGCCAGCAATTCGGGGCTGACCTGTTCGGGAATCTCGACCGGCGTCGGTGCGTTGAGGTAGCGGCTGAGGCTGTTGGCAAGCTCCTGCTCGCCGATCAGGCCGAGTTCGGTCATCACCGTATCGAACGGGTGCCCGGATGTTCGCGATGCCCCCAAAGCGCGCTGGGCCGCGTGCGCGGTCAGCACTTTCTCACCCTCGAGAAAGGCAAGAAACGCTTCGATCCCCTGGGTCTGGCCAAGGGGCTGCGAAGAAGCGTTCATGAGCTCCACCCGTGCAGGAGCTGCGCCGCCTCAGTGCCGAAAAGCACCTCACAGTCGGCGGTGGCGGCGACGGCTGGCAGTGTGCCAGGGTCGGTGACCGGGCTCCGGGAGACGCGCTGGAATGCCGTGGGGCTGACCGGAGACCTCTTGATGATGAACGCGGCTTCGCCTGTGATGCCGGATTCGTCGCGTCTTACCACCACGTCGACCGTGTAGGCCGATGCATCGGCCGCCGCTTCAGTGACCGACGCGCTGCTGCTGCCGGCAAGAGCAGCGCGAAGACGGTTCGGCGCACGATCGGCGCTGATCGTGCCGCGCTCCGAGTTGACCGTGAAAACAGCGTGGAGGGTCTGCAAGGGGGTCGACGCAAGTGCTGAAAACTCCTGCAGTTCGGAAACCGATTCGAACGGCGCCAGCTTGTCTTCGGGCGGTCCGACAGGGCTTCTGGATTGGGGCTGGCCAGCCAACAGCGTGGCATTGTCACGAAACCGGATCGCGGCCTTGGCCAAGGCTTGGGCTCTCTCCCGCTCGAAGCCGAGCGATGCGAAACCAAGCGCCAACAATTGATCGTCCGCGGCATTGAGGTCGATCAGCCCGTCATGATCCTGGACGCGGACATCGAAGCTGAAGTCTCCCTCCCGACACGCCGCGGGTGTGGAATCCAGCGGGAATGTTTTCGCTCCCGAGCCACCGACCAATTCGCTCGCAACCACATTGCCCAGGCCTTCGGCAAGCAGCGACAGGCGTTCCTGCTCGACCTCGTTGTTGGCGATCATCAGCCGCGTTTTCGCGGTCACGGCGAAGGGGACGACGACTGCCGAGACGATCAGCATGAACACCAGCACGGCGACCAGTGAAAAGCCGCTGCTCGCGCCGTCGCCGCCTGTGTCTGGGGTTTCGTGGCGGTCGCTCATAGCTGCGGTTCATTCGTGGCTGGCAGCGGGACATTCAGGGCCGGTAGCTGAGCATTTGGGGGTGGTGGCGGGGCGTTCTTCCATGGAGGATAGAGCGGAACCCGCGCCACCTTGCCGTTGCGCTCCAGCACGGCCTGATCCTTGTCGATCGCCGACACCGTCCAGCCGTCGACGGTCTCGCCACTGCCGTACCAGATCGCGGTTTCGCTGCCGGCGACGCGCAGCAGGGCCTTTGCCGCCCCGCCGTGAATGCTGATGCCCAGAAGCGAAGGCGCGGCGGCGGGCGGGGCCTCGGGGGGTGACGGTGCTTGTTCGACGGCGGCCGCGACAACCTCGACCGGCGGCGGCCCGGCCGGCGGGGCCACGAATTTCCGGCGTGTCGGCGTGAATAGCGGCCGCTGGAACGTCTCGCTGAAATCGCCACCCTCTGGAAATTGCAGCGATCCTGTCGCCGAAGCCACGCCGCCGTCATGTCCCTTGCCGGAAGCGACAGGTGAGATGTCGACCGGCGTGTCGTAGAGCGCGACGTTGACCAGGACGAGGCCCGCGATCAAGCCCGC
The DNA here is from genome assembly GCF_056781655.1 of Mesorhizobium bavaricum. Taxonomy (NCBI): domain Bacteria; kingdom Pseudomonadati; phylum Pseudomonadota; class Alphaproteobacteria; order Hyphomicrobiales; family Phyllobacteriaceae; genus Mesorhizobium; species Mesorhizobium bavaricum. The sequence goes on from NZ_CM165566.1 coordinate 2,894,599, forward strand.
AATCGCCAGGCCGGCGAATTTCCCGGTCATGGTTTGACCCCGCCGGGCGCCGGCGCCACCGCCGTTTGCAGCGGGCCGTAAAACAGAATCTCGGCAAAAATCTCGGGGTCTCCGCTGCGCCCTGCGACCGGCCCGACATCGGTCGTGCGCAGCGTGGCCTCGCGAATGAACAGCACCGGCAGCGACGTTTCGATGGCGAGAATGGCGTTGTGAATGCCTTCCAGCGGCCCCGAAAGGTTTGCCCGCAGCCCGATGTAATCGACGCCGGCTTCGCTCAACAGCGGCGCATTGCCGGCTGATAGCACATTCACCCCATTGGTAGTGGCTATCGTGTTCAGTCGGGTCTGCAGCCCACCGCGAATGATCGCTTCGCTTTCGCCGGTGAGAAACTCGGGATTTGCCGCCGCCACGGGGCTGGCGGCGCTGTCGAGGCGCTTTGCCAATGCCGCCACGCTTTGCAACTGGCCGAGAAGCTCCCGCTTTTCCTCGATCCCGGCTTGCGCCGAGGCGACGCTGTCGAGCCCCGCGAGCACCGCCCAGGCCAGGACCCAGGCCGTCACCGCCGCGAGGGCGAGCGCTATCAGGCGACGGACCAGCGGGCTGGTGTTGAGGATGGCGGAGAGCATGGTCAGAGCGCTCCGATCTTTGCCGAAATGGTGAAGTGTTCGCCGTCCTGGCCGGGAACCCTGACCACCGGCGAGGCGAATTCGGGCGCCGAAAACAGCGGCGATGCGTCGATCGGCTTGATCAGCTCGGCGGCGGAAGCGGAAAACCCAGTGATGGTCAGGTCGTCGCCCCTGGCCGACAGATCGGTCAGCCAGGCTGAGTCGGGAAGCAGGTGCGTCAGCTCGGCCCAGACGCGCACCAGCGACGCCGTCGTTTTCTTTTCGGTGCGGATCTTTTCAATTTGCTCGATGCCGGTCTGGCGCTTCTGCAGCGCGGTGCGTGCCGCCTTGGCCAATACTTGTGCGTCGGCGATCTGCGCGTCGAGTTCCGCGCCGGCCTGCCAGGTGCGCCAATGCGCATGCGCGAAGGTGACGAGCGCTGCCGCGGCCAGCATCGAACAGGCCGTCACCCAGACGGTCCTGGCGCGCCGGTCACGCGCGGTCGGTGGCCAGATGGCGGCGAGGCTGAGCGGATCGGCCCGCAGCCTGCTCTCCGGTTGCGACAGCGTCAGGCAGCGGACCGACCCGCCGGCCCGGCGAACCGTGTCAAGGACCGCGGCAAGCGTCTTCGCCTTGACGACATGGTAGACGCAGTCCTGCTCGACCTGCCTGGCGAAGACGACATGCACCTGCGCCGGGTCGATCGGCGTCGAGGCCAGAAGGTCGAGCTCGGCCATGTCGCGCGCCTGCCGAAGCGGCAGCCGCCGCGCCGCCAGTTGCCGGGTCAGGAACAGCCCGGGCTGGATCGCGATGTCGAAGCTCGGTCGCTTGCGCCGAGGCCCGCCCTGGAGAAGTGCCAGGATCTCGTCCGAGGACGCCGTGAGCGCCAGCGGGATCGACTGGAACTCCGGCCCGTTGGCCTCGCGGGCGCGGATGCCGTCGTCCGCCAGGCTGACGATCCAATCGCCTGTGGAAGATTGCTTTTGCCTGGGCGCGACCCGCGACCAGACGCCTCGCAACTCATCGAGCCACCAGTCGAAAAAATCCAGAACCTGCGCGTTGAGTGTCGCCACAACCAGCCGCCCGCCACCCCGGCTGATTCTCAGCCGAGATTTTCAGGCTGAGACTACTACAAATGCTGAGGTGATGCGGATATTCGCGAAGGCGGGGAGGGGGGATTAGCCACAGGTTTTGTTGCGGATGGGCTGACGTGAAACCGATCCGTGCCGCGATTTTGGCACCGGAGAGCGCGACAACACCCGCCCAAAGCGCTGACCGCGCCAAGGTGAGCGGCTGTTCAGGCTGACGCTGCAGCAGTTGCGGGTGCCCCAGATGCCGCGCTAGGCCTGTTCAACAAGCAGAACGCCCATGAGGTGCAGGCCGGCAAAACCATCGCCATGCTCGGCGAATGTTGCGAGCTTTGGATCATCCCGCATTGCACAATTCGTTCGCTTGGTGACAATGCAGGGCATGGTTCGAACCGCACTCGCCGTCCTGGTGATCGATGAAAACCGCATCCGCGCCGCGATCATCGAGGCGGGGTTGCGCGAGGCCGGCCATGAGCGGGTCACCGTCGTCCATGACGTGACCGGCATTGCGCGGCGCATCGCCGAGATCCAGCCCGACGTCATCGTCATCGATCTCGAAAATCCGAACCGCGACATGCTGGAAAACATGTTCCAGCTGTCGCGCGCGGTGAAGCGGCCGATCGCTATGTTCGTCGACCGCTCCGACCAGGCCTCGATCGAGGCGGCGGTCGATGCCGGCGTTTCAGCCTATGTCGTCGACGGCTTGCGGCAGGAGCGCGTCAAGCCGATCCTCGACATGGCGGTCAGTCGTTTCAACGCCTTTTCACGCATGGCGCGCGAACTGGAAGAAGCGCGCAGCGAACTCGAGAGCCGCAAGGTGATCGATCGCGCCAAGGGTATCCTGATGAAGTCGCGCGGCCTCAGCGAAGAGGCCGCCTACACGCTGCTGCGCAAGACGGCGATGAACCAGAACCGCAAGATAAGCGACATCGCCCAGAGCCTGGTGACCGCCGCCGGGCTGCTGGGACCGGCGGAGGACGAATGAGCATGGGCGCCAGGCATCAGATCACCGCCGGCTTCATGCCGCTGTTCGACAGCGCCGTGCTGGTCGCGGCCGGCGAACTCGGTTTCGCCGAGCGGGAAGGCATCGACCTGACGCTGCACCGCGAGACGTCCTGGGCCAACATCCGCGACCGTATCGCCATCGGCCACTTCCACCTCGCGCACATGCTGGGACCGATGCCGCTCGCCTGCAATCTCGGGCTGACGCCGCTCGCCTCCGAGACCATCGTGCCGTTCTCCCTCGGTCTCGGCGGCAATTGCGTCACCATTTCCAACGCCGTCTGGGCCGGCATGGCAGCGCATGGTGCTGCGCCCGATCTCGATCCGGCGCGCGCCGGTGCCGCACTTGGCGCGCTCATCCGTGAGCGTGCGGTGGCCGGCCACGACCCGCTGCGCTTCGCCGTGGTGCATCCGCATTCCGGGCACAATTACGAACTGCGCTACTGGCTCGCCGCCTGCGGCATCGATCCACAGCGCGAGATCGAGATCGTCATCGTGCCGCCGCCCTTCATGGCCGACGCGCTGGCCGCCGGCCGCATCGACGGCTACTGCGTCGGCGAGCCCTGGAACAGCGCCTCGGTCGCCGCCGGCACCGGCCATATCGTCACCGTGAAGGCACTGTTGTGGCGCAACAGCCCGGAGAAGGTGATCGGCGTGCGCAAGGCTTGGGCCGAGCAGAACCCCGAGGCGCTGGCGGCACTGCTGCGCGCGCTGCACCACTCGGCGCGCTGGTGCCAGGATCCGGCCAACCATGGCGAACTGGCCGCGGTGATGGCGCAGCCCGGCTTCCTCGGCCTACCGCCGGCAGTCCAGATGCCGATCTTGACGGGACGCCTCGAGTTGGGCGGTGGCGCCGAGCGGACCATCGACGACTTCTTCCTGCCCTTCGACAAGGCGGCGAACTTTCCCTGGAAGAGCCATGCGCTGTGGTTCTACACGCAGATGGTCCGCTGGGGGCATGTCGAACACACGCCGGACAATCTCGCCATCGCCCGCGACTGCTACCGTCCCGACCTCTACCGTTCGGCGCTGAAGCCGCTTGGCGTCGCACTTCCCGGTGCCAATGCCAAGGTCGAGGGCGCGCTGAAGGCCGCGACTCCGGTCGGTTCGGCGGGGGCAAGCCTGGTGCTCGGTCCCGATGGTTTCTTCGACGGCCAGATCTTCGATCCCGACGAGATCGGCGCCTATATTGCCGGCCAGAAATCGGTCCGCGCGGAAGCCTGATCATTTCCGCGCCATTCTTGTGCATTGCACAAAAATTGTGCGTCCACCTGCGCTAATGAACAATCTTTGGCTTGCTCACCCGGCGGGCCGGCGCACTGACGATTGTGACATGTCGTTGATCTCATTGTTTTTTGTTATCCATTGCGAAACTGGCACGGTTCCTGCTTTGCAATAAGCAGACTCTTCTCGGGTCACGGAACAGGCGTCCAATGGCGGGCGCCACAGGCAAAGCTGCCGCTCAGGTCAACACGCGATCCCGGATGGACGGACGCGCGCGGCCTGGCCGGCGGCTTTTTTGTTTTGACCGAACACGCAATCGACGGCGCTGATCCCAAGCAGTGCCCAACGGGAGACGATGATGACGAAACGGATCGGAACTGGAACGACACTCAAGGACATGACGCGTCGCGATTTCCTCGCCAGCAGCGCGCTGACGGCGGGGCTGTTCATGGCGGCCCGCAAGCTCTTCCCCTCTGGCGCCTACGCCGCCACGACCGCGCCGGAAGTCACCGGCGCCAAGCTCGGCTTCATCGCATTGACCGATGCCGCACCGCTGATGATCGCCAAGGAGAAGGGCCTGTTCGCCAAATACGGCATGCCCGATGTCGAGGTGCTCAAGCAGGCTTCCTGGGGCGCGACGCGCGACAATCTGATGCTCGGGGGTGCTGCAAACGGCATCGACGGCGCGCATATCCTGACGCCGCTGCCCTACCTGATGCACACCGGCAAGGTAACGCAGAACAACCAGCCGATGCCGATGGCGATCGTGGCGCGGCTCAACTACGACTGCCAGGGCATTTCGGTCGCCCAGGAATATGCCGGCACCGGCGTCGGTCTCGATGCCTCGAAGCTGAAGGACGCCTTCGCCGCCAAGAAGGCGGCCGGCAAGGAGGTCAAGGCTGCCATGACCTTCCCGGGCGGCACCCATGATTTGTGGCTGCGCTACTGGCTGGCCGCCGGCGGCATCGATCCTGACAAGGATGTCTCGACCATCGTCGTGCCGCCGCCGCAGATGGTGGCCAATATGAAGGTCGGCAACATGGACGTGTTCTGCGTCGGCGAGCCGTGGAACGAGCAGCTCGTACACCAGGGCGTCGGCTTCACCGCCGCCACGACCGGCGAAGTGTGGAAGGGTCACCCCGAAAAGGCGCTCGGCCTGCGCGCCGAATTCATCGACAAATACCCGAACGCCACCAAGGCCATCCTGATGGCCGTCATGGAAGCCCAGCAATGGTGCGAGGCCAAGGAGAACAAGGACGAGATGGCCGCCATCATCGGCAAGCGGCAATGGATGAACGTGCCTGTCGCCGACATCATCGGCCGCCTCAAGGGCGACATCAACTACGGCAATGGCCGCGTCGCCACCGGAACCGATCTCTACATGAAGTTCTGGAAGGGCGGCGTGTCCTACCCCTTCAAGAGCCATGACTCGTGGTTCCTTGCCGAGAACATCCGCTGGGGCAAGTTCGCGCCGACCACCGACATCAAGGCGCTGGTCGATCAGGTCAACCGCGAGGATCTCTGGCGCGAGGCGGCCAAGGACCTCGGGGTCGCGGCAGCCGACATTCCGGCGTCCTCGTCGCGCGGCGCCGAGACCTTCTTCGACGGCAAGATCTTCGATCCGGCCAACCCGTCCGCCTATCTCGACAGCCTGAAAATCAAGGCCTCGGCATAGTCGGCGCAAGCGGCGCCCATGGCGCCGCTTGCCGCCTTCAATTCCGATCCAGGACCTGCCGCACGGAGTTTTCCCAGACATGTCGATCCAGACAATCGAGGACACAACGGTGAAAGCGTTTCCGGCCAAGCCAGCGGAGGTCATCGCCTTGACCGTCAAGGCGCGGCGCCGCTTCGATCCGATCGTGATCGCCGGCAAACTGGCGAGTGCGCTGGTGCCGCCGGCCATCGTCATTGCCCTCATGCTGATCGTCTGGCAGATCGCCTGCTCGTCGCCGACCGCCAGCCTGCCGCCGCCGAGCCAGGTGTGGAACGAGGCCTACGACTTGATCGCGCATCCGTTCTTCAACAATGGCCCGCAGGATATCGGGCTGGCGTGGCGGGTGCTGATCTCACTGCAGCGCGTCGCCATCGGCTTTGGCCTGGCGGCGATCGTCGGCGTCGCGCTCGGCGCGCTGGTCGGCCAGTCGATCTGGGCGATGCGCGGCCTCGATCCGGTGTTCCAGATCCTGCGCACCGTGCCGCCGCTGGCCTGGCTGCCGCTGTCGCTGGCGGCGTTTCGCGATTCCAGCCCGTCGGCGCTGTTCGTCATCTTCATCACTTCGATCTGGCCGATCATCATCAACACCGCCGTCGGCGTGCGCAACATCCCGGAGGATTACCGCAACGTCGCGCGCATCCTGCGGCTCAACCAGTTCGAGTTCTTCGCCAGGATCATGGTGCCGGCAGCGGCGCCCTACATCTTCACCGGCTTGCGGATCGGCATCGGCCTGTCCTGGCTCGCCATCGTCGCCGCCGAAATGCTGACCGGCGGCGTCGGCATCGGCTTCTTCATCTGGGACGCGTGGAACTCGTCGCGGCTGCCCGACATCATCGTCGCGCTCGCCTATATCGGCGTCACCGGCTTCTGCCTCGACCGCCTGGTCGCGGCGGTCGGCGCCTTCGTCACCCGCGGCACAACGGCAAAGTGAGGAGAGGGCGATGACGGCCTATCTGAAACTCGACCATATCGACAAAACCTTTGCCCGCGGCAATCAGGTCAGCGAGGTGCTGAAAGACATAAGGCTGACCATCGACAAGGGCGAATTCGTCTCCATCATCGGTCATTCCGGCTGCGGCAAGTCGACCTTGCTCAATTTGATCGCCGGCCTGACCAAGGTTTCCGCCGGCGCCGTGCTGCTCGAGGACAAGGAGGTCGACAGCCCCGGACCCGAACGCGCCGTGGTGTTCCAGAACCACAGCCTTTTGCCGTGGCTGACCGTCTACGAGAACATCAACCTGGCGGTGTCGAAAGTCTTCGGCCGCAGCAAAAGCAAGGCCGAGCGGCATGACTGGATCATGCGCAATCTCGACCTCGTGCAGATGGCGCACGCCAGGGACAAGCGCCCGGCTGAAATCTCGGGCGGCATGAAGCAGCGCGTCGGCATTGCCCGGGCGCTGGCCATGGAGCCGAAGATCCTGCTGCTCGACGAGCCGTTCGGCGCGCTCGACGCGCTAACGCGCGCCCATCTGCAGGACGCGGTGATGGACATCCATTCGCGGCTCGGCTCGACGACGATCATGATCACCCACGACGTCGACGAGGCGGTGCTGCTCTCCGACCGCATCGTCATGATGACCAACGGTCCGGCGGCGACCATCGGCGAGGTGCTTGCGGTGCCGCTCGCCCGCCCGCGCCGGCGCGTCGAACTCTCTTCGGACCGCACCTTCCTGCGCTGCCGCGAGGCGGTACTGAAGTTCCTCTACGAACGCCACCGCTTCGTCGAAGCCGCGGAATAGCATCATGAGCGACAGACACTTCACCATCGGCAATTGGCAATCTGCATCGGCAATGGGCAGTCTACCGCATTGCACAAATATTATGCTGCCGTGCAAGGCATTCTGATTAATCTTTGAACCGTCGCCGGGCTTGGTCGAACGTCGTTCGGCTGCGGTTCACGTTGATTTCATTCGATAATTCAGAGCGCTGTCCAATTGGCACGCTTCCTGCTTTTGAGAACGTAGGTCCGTAGGGCCAAGTGACACGGCGTCCAATGGCGGGCGCTACAGGCAAAGCTGCCGCTCAGGTCAATGCGCGATCCCGGATGGAGGGACGCGTGCGGCCTGGCCGGCAGCTTTTTTGTTTTGACCGAACACGCAAACGACGGCGCTGGTCCCAAGCGGCGCCCAACCGGAGACGACGATGACGAAACGGATCGGAACTGGCGCGTCCCTCGCGGACTTCACGCGCCGCGATTTCCTGGCCAGCAGCGCGCTGACGGCGGCGCTGTTCACCGCCGCGCTCCTCCTCTTTCCCGCGGGCGCCAAGACTGACGGCAAGGGTCTCGACGTGTTCGCGCAAAGGTCGGTTTCAACAATTTCGCCGATACCGCACCGCTGACATTCGCGAACGAAGAGACAAGGGCGGTGCCTCCCACGCCGCAATCCGGAGCCTGACAATGACCGCAAATCTCCCAGCCGCGCCGAGCCAGGACAATGCTTCCCGGCAGGCACTCACGATGTCCACCATCGCCTTCACCGTCTGCTTCGCGGTGTGGACGATCTTTTCAATCATCGGCGTGCGCATAAAGCAGGAGCTGGGGCTGAACGAGACGGAGTTCGGCCTGCTCGTCGGCACGCCGATCCTCACCGGCTCGCTCGTGCGTATGGTGCTCGGCATCTGGACCGACCGGTACGGCGGACGGCTGGTCTACACGGCGACCATGCTTGCAGCGGCGGTCGCGACCTTTCTGCTCGCTTTTGCGCATACCTATGGGCAGATGCTGATCGCCGCGCTCGGCGTCGGGCTCGCCGGCGGCGCCTTCGCCGTTGGTGTCGCCTATGTCTCGCGCTTCTTCCCCGCCGGCAAGCAAGGAACGGCTCTCGGCATTTTCGGCGTCGGTAATGTCGGCGCCGCGGTCACCAAGTTCCTGGCACCGTTCGTTCTTCTCGCCTGGGGCTGGCAGTCGGTTGCGCAGATCTGGGCAGCCGCGCTCGTCGTCATGGCCGTCGTTTTCTGGTTCACGACCGGCGACGATCCGGTGATCCGTGAGCGCCGCGCGGGCAAGGTCGCACCGCCGAGAAGCTTCTGGCAGGAATTCGCGCCGCTCAAGAACCTGCAGGTCTGGCGCTTCGCCTTCTACTATTTCTTCGCCTTCGGTGCGTTCGTGGCGCTATCGCTGTGGTTGCCGCGCTATCTGATCGGTGTCTACGGCTTCGGGCTCGCGACCGCCGGCATGATCGGCGCAGCCTATTCGATCCCGGCAAGCATCTTCCGTGCTTATGGCGGCGTGCTTTCCGATCGGATCGGCGCTCGCACAGTGCTGTATTGGACCTTCGCGGTGTCTGCCGTGGCCACGCTGATCCTGTCGCTGCCCCCCGCGGACTATGTCGTGCACGGCACCAGCGGACCGATCGCCTTCCACTTCGCCATCGGGCCGGTCGCCTTCATCGCCGTCGCCAGCATCCTCGGCTTCTTCATGAGCCTCGGCAAGGCTGCCGTCTACAAGCACATCCCGGCCTACTATCCGGGCAGCGTTGGCGCGGTCGGCGGCCTTGTCGGCATGATTGGCGGGCTCGGTGGCTTTGTGCTGCCAATCGCCTTCGGCGCGCTGAACGACCTCACGGGCCTGTGGTCGAGCTGTTTCATGCTGCTCTTCGTGATCGTCGTCGCTGGCTTTGCCTGGATGCACTTCAGCATCCGGCGGATGGAGCGCGTGGCGGCTGCCGAAGCTCCAGCCCTTTCCTACGCGGCTGAGTGAGACTGGAGCGGATCAGGACCATGACCGAAAAACTCGTCATCATCGGCAACGGCATGGCCCCCGGGCGCATGCTGGAGCATCTCCTGGAAAAGGCGCCCGGCCGCTACCAGGTCACCATCTTCAATGCCGAGCCCAGGGTGAACTACGACCGCATCATGCTGTCGCCGGTGTTGTCGGGCGAAAAGGCCTATGAGGAAATCATCATCCATGGCGACGGCTGGTACATCAAGCATGGCATCACCCTCTACAAAGGTCACAAGATCGTCGCCATCGACCGGGCGACGAAGACCGTCATGTCCGATCATGGCGTGACCGAGCCTTACGACAAGCTGGTCATCGCCACCGGCTCGGTGCCGTTCATCATCCCGGTGCCCGGCCACAATCTGCCGGGCGTGCTGACCTATCGCGACCTGGACGACGTCCAGGCGATGATGCTGGCGGCCCAGTCGCGGGCCAAGGCGGTGGTCATCGGCGGTGGCCTGCTCGGGCTCGAGGCCGCAGCCGGTTTGAATTCGCAAGGCATGGACGTCACCGTGCTGCATGTCATGCCGACGCTGATGGAGCGCCAGCTCGATCCAGCCGCCGGCTACCTCCTGCAGCGCGCGGTGGAGCAGCGCGGCATCAAGGTCATCACCAAGGCCAACACGCAGGCGATCACCGGCAACGGCAAGGTCGAGCAAATTGAGCTCGCCGACGGCACAGTCATCCCGGCGACGCTGGTGGTGATGGCTGTCGGTATCAGGCCGAACGCGGCGCTGGCGAAGGAGGCCGGCATTGCCGTCAATCGCGGCATCGTCGTCGACGCCGGCATGCGCAGCAACGATCCCGATATCTACGCGCTCGGTGAGTGCGCCGAGGTCAATGGCCAGGTCTATGGGCTGGTCGCGCCGCTCTACGAGATGGCGCGCGTCGCCGCCAGCCAGCTTGCCGGCGACGGGGCTGCGGCCTTCGTCCATTCGGACACGCCCACCAAGCTCAAGGTCACCGGCATCGACCTGTTCTCGCTCGGCGACTTCGCCGAGGGCGAGGACCGCCAGGAGATCGTGCTTCGCGATGCGGCGGCCGGCGTCTACAAGCGCCTGGTGCTGAAGGACGACCGCATCATCGGCACCGTGCTCTACGGCGAGACGGCGGATGGCGCCTGGTTCAACGACCTCAAGAAGAAGCAGACCGACATATCGGAGATGCGCGACACGCTCATTTTCGGCCAGTCCTACCAGGGGGGTGCCCCGCTGGACCCTATGGCGGCCGTTGCAGCCTTGCCGGATGATGCGGAAATCTGCGGCTGCAACGGCGTATGCAAGGGCAAGATCACTGGCGCGATCACGGCCAAGGGCCTGACCTCGCTCGACGATGTGCGCGCCCACACCAAGGCATCCGCATCCTGCGGCTCCTGCACCGGGCTGGTCGAGAAGCTGATGGTGCTGACCATCGGCGACAAATACAACCCGGCCGCCGTGCAGCCGATGTGCGGCTGCACCACGCTCGGCCATGACGAAGTGCGCCGCCTGATCATGGCCAAGCGCCTGAAGACCATTCCAGCCGTCATGCAGGAGCTGGAATGGACGACTTCCTGTGGCTGCGCCAAATGCCGGCCGGCGCTCAACTACTATCTCGTCTGCGACTGGCCGGACGACTATGCCGACGACTACCAGTCGCGCTTCATCAACGAGCGCGTCCATGCAAACATCCAGAAGGACGGCACCTATTCGGTGGTGCCGCGCATGTGGGGCGGCGTTACCAACGCTGCCGAACTTCGCGCCATCGCCGATGTCGTCGACAAGTTCGAGATTCCGATGGTCAAGGTCACCGGCGGCCAGCGCATCGACATGCTCGGTATCCGCAAGGAGGACCTGCCGGCGGTGTGGGCCGACCTCGGCCAGGCCGGCTTCGTCTCCGGCCACGCCTATGCCAAGGGCCTGCGCACCGTGAAGACCTGCGTCGGCTCCGACTGGTGCCGCTTCGGCACGCAGGATTCGACGGGCCTCGGCATCCGCATCGAAAAATTCATGTGGGGCTCGTGGACCCCTGCCAAGGTCAAGATGGCGGTGTCGGGTTGCCCGAGGAACTGCGCTGAGGCGACCTGCAAGGATGTCGGCGTCATCTGCGTCGACAGTGGCTACGAGATCCATTTCGCCGGGGCGGCCGGTCTCGACATCAAGGGCACCGAAGTGCTCGGCCTGGTCAGGACCGAGGACGAGGCGCTGGAGCATATCGTGGCGCTGACGCAGATGTACCGCGAGCAGGGCCGCTATCTCGAGCGCATCTACAAATGGGCCAAGCGCATCGGGATCCCCGAGATCAAGCGCCAGATCATGGACGATGGCGAGAAGCGCAAGGCCTATTTCGATCGCTTCGTCTTCAGCCAGAAATTCGCTCAGGTCGACCCGTGGTCGGAACGCGTGTCCGGCAAGGACAAGCACGAGTTCCGGCCGATGGCCTCGGTCGGGTTTGCGCAGGCGGCGGAGTGATGGAGATGAACTGGGTATCGATAGGCTCGCTGTCAGACATCCCCCGCCGTGGCGCGCGCTGCGTCGACACGCCGGAAGGCAAGATCGCCATCTTCCGCACCGCCGACGATCAGGTCTATGCCATCGACGACCATTGCCCGCACAAGGGCGGGCCGCTCAGCCAGGGCATCGTGCACGGCACGGCGGTGACCTGTCCCTTGCACAGCTGGGTGATTTCGCTGGAGACGGGCAAGGCACTGGGCGCGGACGAGGGCGCGGTGCGCACCATTCCGGTGCGGGTCGAGGGCGAGCGTCTGTTCATTGCGCTGGAAGCGCTGGCCAGCCGCGCGGCCTGAACCATGGAGATTGACGTAGCGCGCGAGGTGAGGACCACCTGCCCCTATTGCGGGGTAGGCTGCGGCGTGCTGGCGAAGGTCGCCGCGGACGGGCAAGTGTCCGTCCGCGGCGACCCCGACCATCCGGCGAATTTCGGCCGGCTCTGCTCCAAAGGCTCGGCCCTGGCCGAGACCATCGATCTCGACGGCAGGCTGCTCTATCCCGAGATCCACGACCGCCGCACCGGCTGGGACGAGGCGCTCGACCTTGTCGCCTCGACCTTCTCGCAAACCATCGCCGAGCACGGCCCCGATGCCGTCGCTTTCTATGTCTCCGGCCAGTTGCTGACCGAGGATTATTACGTCGCCAACAAGCTGATGAAAGGGTTTGTCGGCTCGGCCAACATCGACACCAATTCGCGCCTGTGCATGGCCTCGTCGGTCGCCGGCCACCGCCGCGCCTTCGGCTCCGACACCGTACCGGGAACGTACGAGGATCTGGAGCTTGCCGACCTGATCGTGCTGGTCGGCTCCAATCTCGCCTGGTGCCATCCCGTGCTCTACCAGCGCATCGTGGCGGCCCGGGAAAAGCGGCCGGAGATGAAGATCGTGCTGGTCGATCCGCGCCGCACGATGACCGCTGACATCGCCGACATGCACCTGGCGATCGCGCCCGATGGCGACGTCGCGCTGTTCACCGGGCTGCTCGCCTATCTCGGCCAGCACAACGCGCTGGACCGTGCCTATATCACGGCGCACACGACCGGTTTCGGGCAGGCGCTTTTCGCGGCATCGGCGCTCGACCTTGCCGGCGTCGCCGCTGCCACGGGCCTTGGCGAGGACGAGCTTGGCCGTTTCTACAGCCTGTTCGCCGCGACCTCCAGGACCGTGACGGTCTACAGCCAGGGGGTGAACCAGTCGTCGTCGGGCACCGACAAGGTCAACGCCATCATCAACTGCCATCTCGCCACCGGCCGTATCGGCAGGCCGGGGGCAGGGCCGTTTTCGGTGACCGGCCAGCCCAACGCCATGGGCGGCCGCGAGGTCGGCGGCATGGCCAACATGCTGGCCGCCCATATGGAGATCGAAAATCCAGAACACCGCGAGCGCGTGCAGCGCTTCTGGACTGCGCCGGCCATTGCCGAAAAGCCCGGCCTGAAGGCGGTCGAGATGTTCCAGGCGGTCGCCGACGGGCGCATCAAGGCGCTGTGGATCATGGCCACCAATCCAGTCGATTCGATGCCTGACGCCGATGCCGTCGAAGCGGCGATCAAGGCCTGTCCGTTCGTCGTGGTGTCGGACGTGCTGGCCAGGACCGACACCGTCCGCCACGCCCATGTCCGGCTGCCCGCCGCCGCCTGGGGCGAGAAGGACGGCACCGTCACCAATTCGGAGCGCCGCATCTCGCGCCAGCGCGCGTTCCTGGACCTGCCCGGCGAGGCGCGGCCCGACTGGCAGATCGTCGCCGAAGTCGGCAAGCGGATGGGTTTTGACGAGGCATTTTCGCATGCGACGCCGTCGGAGGTGTTTGCCGAGCACGCCGCGCTGTCGGGGTTCGAGAATGACGGCGCGCGGGATTTCGACATTGGTGCCTTTGCGGGGGTTGATGCAGAGGCCTACGCAGCACTTGAGCCGTTCCAGTGGCCAGCGCCGGGCCCAGTTCAAGCCGGACGTCAGCCAGAGGAAGGCGCCCAGGCTGGACATGGCCCTTCCAGCAGCCGCTTCTTCGCTAACGGCAATTTCTACACGCCCGACCGCAAGGCGCGCTTCATCGCCATTCGCCCCAGCGTCGAGACCCGTACCAGCCCGGACTATCCGCTGATCCTCAACACAGGCCGCATCCGCGATCACTGGCACACCATGACGCGGACCGGCAAAAGCCCGCGGCTGTCCCAGCACATTGCCGAACCCTTCGTCGAAATCCACCCGGCTGATGCGCTGCGCTTCGGCATCGGCGACGCCGACATCGTGCGCGTTTCCAGCCCACGCGGCGACGTGCTGGTGCGCGCGCTGGTGACGGCACGCCAGCGCCAGGGCAGCCTGTTTGCGCCTATGCACTGGACCGATCAGTTCTCGGCTAAGGGCCGGCTCGACGCGCTGACCGCGCCGCTCACCGATCCGGTCTCCGGCCAGCCGGCGTTGAAACATGTCGCCGCCCGCATCGAGAAATTCGCCGCGAAAGCCTTTGGCTTCGCCGTGATGCGGCAGAGGCCGGCGCCTGATACGGCAAGCTACTGGGCCGTGGCCAAGTGCAGGGGTGGCTGGCGGGTCGAACTTGCCTTTGGAGATGACGACATCGACTGGGCCGGCTTCGCCGGAGCCTTGTTCGGCACGCCGCCGGGGGCCGCCGAAATGCTCGCCTATCATGACCGCGATGCCGGCCAGCATCGCATCGCGGCTTTCGACGGCGATCACCTGTCCGGCGCCTTGTTCGTCGCGCCCGGTCCGGTCGCGGTGTCGCGCGGCTGGGCGGCGGAACAATTGACTGCCGATCATGCCGACCGGCGCGGCAGGCTGGCGATCGTGGCCGGGCGGCCGGGCGGGGTCGACGTCGACCGCGGCGCCATCGTCTGCTCCTGTTTCGGCGTCGGCGCCAACCAGATCGCGCAGGCAGTGCGCGGCGGCTGCGCCAGCGTCGAGGCGATCGGCACTGCCCTGCATGCCGGCACGAATTGCGGCTCTTGCCGTGCCGAAATCAGGATCATCGTCGACGCACAAATTCTTCAGGCCGCCGAGTGACGAGCAGCAGCGCGCGTGCCGCGAAGGCGGCACGCGAACCGCGCCGTGCGGGGATCGAGACGGTCCTGGCCGAATGGGCCTGCGCGATGGCACTAGTTGGGCTATGCTGGCGCAAGCTTGAGCCTTCCCGGCGAGCATGAATTGTCTCCAGTCAGGGTCACCCAATGGCAAATCCCCCGCGCCGACCGACAAATCCGATGACGGCGGCGGAAGCCGCCTTCAAGCCGATCAAGAAGCCGGTTGCCCCGGTTCGCGAGCCCTCGGCCGCGCCAGGTGTCAGGGAGCTCGTTTCGATCAGGATCGATCGAGCCGTGCTGGACCATTTCCAGGCGGATGGGCCCGGCTGGCAGGATCGGATCAACGATGCATTGCGGCAGGCAATAGAAGGCAGGCCGAACGCCGCCGGGAACGGCGATTAGCTCACGCCGCCTCGAAGTGCAGGATGTAAAGCTTGCGCGTCGGTTCGTGGATCGTCCATTCGCCCTTCCAGCCTTTCGGCAGCACCAGCATTTCGCCGGGGCCGACGTCCTTGCTGCGGCCATCGAGACCATGCAGCGAGACCCGGCCCGATACGATGTGGCAGGTTTCGGAATTGCTGTCGCGCGATGCGGTGAACCGGCCGGGCGTACACTCCCAGACGCCGACTTCCAGCGTGCCGTCCGGTGAGGTCCACAGTGTCCTCGACGCTTCGAGCTGATCGCCGCTGATCGAGGTCGGCTTGGGCTCGGGCTCGCCGAGATCGATCGAGGCGAGATGGGCGAAGGTCTGGAAGTCGGTCATGACAGTCTCCGGGCAGGCACTGAAAATGTTTTTGAATCCGATGTGTGGCGTCGCAGGGCTCAATGCCCGGTGATGCGGTCGGCGATGGCGGCCAGTTTCGACGTGTGCCGGAGGCCGGCTTCCTCGCGCTGGTCGGCGACGCGGTAAAGCTGATACATCGAGTGGACGCCGAGCCAGCGCATCGGCTCCGGCTCCCATTTGCTGACCTGGCGGTTGACCCAGGGCAGGCGGGTCAGTTCGGTGTCGCGGCGCAAGATGAGATCGCGCAGCGTACGGCCGGAAAGGTTGGAGCTCGACACGCCAAGCCCGACATAGCCGCCGGCCCAGCCAATGCCGGTCTCAAGGTCGAGGCCGGCGGTCGTGCACCAGTCGCGCGGCACGCCAAGCACGCCGCACCAGGCATGGTCGATGCGAAGCCCTTTCGTCTGCGGCAGAAGGCGGGTGAGGATTGCGTGCAGGCTTTCGATCGTCGCCTGCTGCGTCTGGCCGCGCACGTCCGTTTGCGATCCGTAGCGATAGGGCACGCCGCGTCCGCCCATGGTGATGCGGCCTTCGCGGGTGCGCTGCGCGTAGCAATAGGCGTGCGCGGCGTCGCCCAGAAGCTCGTGGCCCTGCCAGCCGATCTCGTCCCACAGCGATTGCGGCAGCGGCTCGGTGATGATCTGCGCGCTGTTGAGCGGCAGCCAGAGCCGCTCATTGCCTGATATCCCGGCCGTGAACCCTTCCGTGGCGCGTATGATGATCGGCGCGCGCACCGTGCCGCGATCGGTCGTGACCTTGCCCTTCTCGATATTCGTCACGGTCGTCTGCTCGTAGATCGGCACGCCAAGCCGCTCGGCTGCTTCGGACAGGCCGCGGACAAGCTTGGCCGGCTGCACACGGGCGGTCCCGTGGTGGATATAACCGCCAAGCACGTTCCGGATGTCGATGCGGGCCTTGGCCTCTGCCTGGCCGATCAGGCTGACGCGCTCCTGTGGCACGCTCCAGCCGATCGCGTCGGCATAGGCGGCCCTGATCCGCTCCAGCTGCGGCGGGTTGGTGGCAACCGTCAGATTGTCGACGCGGCGGATATCGGCATCGATGCCTTCGGCCTCGGTCACTGCGATCACTTCGTCGACCGTGCCATGCATGGCGGTTTCCATGTCGATGACGGCGCCGCGCGTCGATGTCTGCAGATATTTCTCGCGCGACCAGCTGAAGCCGCCGGACAGCCAGCCGCCATTGCGGCCGGACGCGCCGAAGCCGGCGAATTCCCTTTCGACGATGGCGATACGGATCGAAGGATCGGCCTGCTTCAGATAGTAGGCCGTCCACAGGCCGGTGTAGCCGGCGCCGACGATGCAGACATCGGCTTCGAGGTCGCCCGGAAGCGGCGCGCGATAGGCTGGCAGGCCGCCAATGTCGGCATACCAGAACGAGACGTTGCCGTTGACTTTGGCGTCCATGTCTAAAAATCCTGCGGGGGAGGGAGCGGTCAGGTCATCGTCATGTCGGCGCGGTCGTCGTCGGCAAGAAGTTTTGCATCGACGACCGACCAGCGCAGATCGACCGCGTCACCAATCGAGAAGGGCGTGGCCTCCAGCGACGAGCGCACGATGGCTACCGAACCATCGCCGAGCGTCACCTGGTATTTCGAACCCGAGCCCAGATAGATCGCTTCGCTGACCTGACCGGTGAGGCTGTTCTGCCCGGCGGCTGGAGGCGTCTTCGTGCTGGCAAGCGAAAGCTTTTCCGGCCGCAGCAGCACCACCGGTTTCTGGCCGCCGGCGAGCCTGCCGCCGGCAACGATCTTCTGGCCGGCAATCGTCAGGCTGGTCTCGCCGCCCGACGTTTGGGAATCACCACGCAAACTGGTCGATTCGCCGATGAATTTCGCCACGAACAAGGTCGCCGGCTCGTCGTAGAGCTGGCGCCCGGTTCCGACCTGTTCGATGCGCCCCCGGTTGAACACGGCGATGCGATCGGAGAGCACCAGCGCCTCTTCCTGATCATGCGTCACATAGACGAAAGTGGTGCCGAGTTCGCGGTGGATGCGCTTGATTTCCAGCTGCAGCCATTCGCGCAGTTTCTTGTCGAGGGCGCCGAGCGGCTCATCCATCAGCAGCAGCGGCGGATCGAAGACGATGGCGCGCGCCAGCGCCACGCGCTGCTGCTGGCCGCCGGAAAGCTCGGCCGGATAGCGATGCGCGAAGTCGGCCATCTTGACCATGTCGAGGGCGCGCGCGACGAGACGATCACGCGTCTGCTTGTCCATGCCGCGCAGGGTGAGCGGATAGGCGACGTTCTTGCCGACGGTCATGTGCGGAAACAGCGCGTAGTGCTGGAAGACGACGCCGATGTTGCGCTTGTGCGCCGGCAACGCGACGATGCTTTTGCCGCCGACAGCGAGGTCGCCGGAGGTCAGGTCGGTGAAGCCGGCGACGACGTTGAGCGTGGTGGTCTTGCCCGAGCCGCTCGGGCCCAGCAACGTCATGAACTCGCCCGGCTCGATATGCAGGCTGACATCGTCGAGCGCGGTGAAATTGCCGTAACGCTTGGTTGCGCCCTTGATGTCGATGGCCGCGCCACGTTCTTTGCTGTTGGACGCAGCCATCTCAACCCCTCGTCGATTTCGAGCTGATGATCAGCCCGGCACTGATCACCAGCGTCGTGGCAATGAAAATGATCGTTCCGACGGCGGTTACGGTCGGGTCGGCGTCGCGGGTGATGCTGGTGAAGATCTGCACCGGCAAGGTCTTCAGATACGGGCTGGTGATGAACAGCGCGACGATGATTTCATCGAAGGAGGTGACGAAGGCAAACAGCAGTCCCGACAGGATGCCGGGCGCGATCAACGGCAAGGTCACGGTGCGGAACGCGGTGAAGCGGTCCGCACCAAGGCTTGCCGCCGCCGTCTCCAGCCGCACGTCGAAGACCTCGAGGCTCGCAGATACGGCGATGATGACGAAGGGTATGGCCAGCATCGTGTGCGCGATGACGAAGCCGGTGGTGGTGCCGACGAGATGGTAGTCGAGATAGACGGCATAGATGCCGATCGCCAGCACCACGCCAGGCACGATCATCGGCGTGATCAGGATGGCGCGCAGCAGGCCGGCGCCTGAATGCTTCATGCGGCTGAGGCCAAGTGCGGCCAGCGTGCCGAGGAGCGTGGCGGCGACAGCGACGAGGCCGGCGACCTTGAGCGAATTGAAGAAGCTGGACAGCCAATCGGGGTTGGTGAAGAAATTCTCGTACCACTGCCAGGAGAAGCCTGACGGCGGGAAGGCAAGCGACTTCTTCTCGTTGAACGACATCGGGATGATGACCAGCGTCGGCATCACCAGCCACACCGCGACCAGCAGGCAGAACAGGCCGAGCAGAATGCGGAACGGGGCTAGCCTCATGATCTCGACGCCTGCTTGTGGCGCTGGCGCATCAGCGGTGCGGCGAGCGCCAGCAGCACGAAGGTCGCGACCAGCAGCACGACGCCCATGGCGCCGCCACGGCCCCAGTTGAGCAGGCTGAGCACCTGGCTCTGAACCAGCGTCGACAGCATGGTGCTGCGGGGTCCGCCAAGCAGTGCCGGCGTGATGTAGAAGCCGAGCGACAGGATGAAGACAATGATGGCGCCGGCGAAAACGCCGGGCAGCGACAGCGGCAGATAGATCTGCAGGAAGGCGAGCGAAGGCCGCGCACCGAGGCTGCGCGCCGCCTGGACGAGGCGCAGGTCGATGCCGCGCATGACCGAATAGAGCGGCAGGATCATGAACGGCAGCAGCACCTGCGCCATGCCGATCACCACGCCGGTCTGCGTGCGGATCAGCTTTACCGAGTCAAAGCCGAGCAGCCTGATGATGGAATTGATGATGCCGGAATCCTGCAGCAGGATGACCCAGGCCAATGTGCGTACCACGCCGCTTACCCAGAACGGCACCAGCACGCACAGGATGAGGACGAGCCGCATGCGCGGCCCGACCGCCGTCATGAGATAGGCATAGGGATAGGCGGCGATGACGCAGACGATGGTGACCCAGGCGGCGATGGAAAAGGTGCGCCACAGGACCGTGACGTTCACCGGCGTGGAAAAGAACCAGACGTAATTCTGCAGGCCCCAGGCGGGATCCGAGAAACTGCGCAGGGTGACGGTCAGCAGCGGATAGCCCATCGCGGCGATGAGCAGGAGCAGGGCCGGCAACGCCAGCAGCGAAGGATAGGCGGCAAGCCGCAGGCGCCGTTGCGGCCCCTGCAGGGCACCCACCGGCCGGGGATTTTCACCCCCGGCCGCCAGCGTATGCCATGTCTGGCTCACGCCTTCACCCTGGCGTTCAGCCGGCTCAGTTGCCGGCCATCAGCGCCGTCCACTTGTCGGACGCTGTGGCGAAGTTGGCGACCCAGAACTTGATGTTCTGCTGGTAGCCCTGCTTGGCGTGTTCCGGCGTGTTGGTCAGGAAGGCGGCGACGGAAGCGTCCACCTTGGGCTGTGCCTCGGTGTTGATGGGCGAGTAGGACGTCTGCTCGGTCAGGATCTCCTGCGATTTCTTGCCGAGATAGGCGTTGATCAGCGCGTAGGAGGCGTCGGTGTCCTTGGCCCCGACCGGGATGGTCAGCTGATCCATGACGACCAGCCAGTCCTTCCACACCGGCGTATAGGCAGCGCCGTTCTTGACCGCCGTCATGGCGCGGCCGGTCCACATGATGATCATGTCGGCTTCGCCGGATTCGGCGAGCTGCTGGGACTCGGCGCCGGTTTTCCAGAAGATCGTGTCCGGACCGATGGCCTTGATCTTGGCGATGCCCTTGTCGATGTCGGCCGGGGTCATGTTGTCGACCGAGCCGCCGTCAGCCAGAATGGCCTGTTCGATCAGACCGCCGATCGGGCTGCCGCTGCCATCGATGGCGCGCGTGCCGGGGAATTTCTTGGTGTCGAAGAAATCCTTCCAGTCCTTCGGCGGATTGTCCTTATAGGTCGCGTTCTTGTACATCAGCACGGTGCCGTAGTTCATCGCCGGCACGCTGCATTCGCCGACCTGTCCGGCCGGGATGTGCGAAACGTCGAGCTTGGTCAGGTCGAGCTTCTGGAACAGTTTGCCGCAATGCACGAATGGCGGGAAATCGTCGGTGTCGACGACATCCCAGGTCACATTGCCGGACTCGACCTGCGCCTGAAGCTTGGCGATTTCGGTCGGCCCATCGTTCAGCAGCTTGACGCCGCTCTTGTCGACGAACTCCTTGAGGGCGGCGACCTGGCCGTCCTGGTAGATGCCGCCATAGGACACGAAGGTCAGTGTCTTGCCCTTCAACGAACCGTCCACCACGGTGCCGGCCGGCGGCGCGCTCTGCGCATGAGCCGCGGCGGCTGTAATCAAGGCAAGTGCGGCTGCACCGAGAAATCCGGTGACTATTGATCTGCTTCCCATTTTCTAACCCTCCGATGACTCGCTGTTTGATTTTGGCAGCCCGGCTGCGAGTGGTTTCCGGGCTACATATTGGTCGAGATCGACGGCGCCGCTTGTCGGCGGTGCGATGATCCACAGCACTTCGGCGACCGTGTTGCCGACATTGATGGTCCTGTGCGGCGTCGAGGTCGCATATTCGATGCTGTCGCCCTCTTCGAGGATGAAGCTCTCGTCGCCGAGCGTCAGTTGCACCCGGCCGCGCAGCACGAGGAACATTTCGTGCGCGTTGCCATGCGTGTAGGGCACGTCGCCGGTCGAGCCGCCGACGGCGAATTCGCCGCAATAGACTTCCATCTCACGGATTGGCCGGCGCGACAGCAATGTCTTGCGGTAGCCTTCGCTGGTCGGCAGCGCCGGCCGCTCGGCGCGTGTCAGCACCGCGTGCGGCGACACTTCGCATTCGTCGAAAAGATCGGCGAGGCCGATGCCGAGCGCATTGGCGATCAGCATAAGCGTGCTGGTGTTGGCCCCGGAAAGGCCGCGCTCGAGCTGGCTCAGGAAACTGGCGGTGGTGCCGATCATGTCGCCGAGCTGGCGCAGCGTCAGGCGCCGCGCGGTGCGATAGGCCTTGATGCGGTTGCCCAACACCGTCGACCGGCGCGCTTCCGCGCTGGACGTGGCGCTGTCGTCTGGGATGTGATCCTCGGCAATTTTCATGGTGATCTCAGGGTTCACTTAACATGCTATTAAGTGAACCCGCATGGCAAGCGAATTCGCATGGCCACCTGAAAATCACTGCTGATGTCTATGTACTTGGCGCCCGATCGTCGGCTTTGGTCTGGCGATCGAAAACCACCGCCAGCCCGTTCTTGACGGCAAGCGAGGCGACCATGTCGTCGAGTTCGCGATCGGAAATGGCAGGTTTGAGGACCTGCCGGATGGCCCGGTAGGCCTGCTCTGTCGACACATAGTCGTAGCGCTTTTTGCGCGCTTCCACATATTGCTCGATGAGAATGCCCAATCTGCGGGCGGCGATGTCTTCTGGTTGCTGCAAGGGAGCCTCCTCAAGCTCGATCGTCCCCAGCTGTCCAACATGTAAAAACCGCTGCCGCGAAAGTTAAGCCCTGAAGCCAAAAAATCGGCTGTCGTCGTCGACGGTCATGTTGCCTTGCCGACCGCCGCGTCCAGCTCCAACTCGCCTTCCGAGATGTCGTCGAACGAGGCATAGTTCATGTTGTAGAGGCGGGCGTAGAGGCCTTTTCGTGCCATCAACTGTTCGTGGTTGCCGCCTTCGATGATCTCGCCGTTCTGCAGGACGATGATGCGGTCGGCGCCGCGGATGGTGGCCAGCCGGTGGGCGATGACCAGCCCGGTACGGCCTTCCAGCAGTGTTATCAGCGCCTTCTGGATCAGCATCTCGGTGTAGGAATCGATGCTGGCGGTGGCCTCGTCGAGCACCAGGATCTTGGCGTCGGCCACCAGCGCCCGCGCGAAGCTGATCAGCTGGCGCTGGCCAAGCGAGAGATTGCCGCCGCGCTGTTCGAGTTCGGTGTCGTAGCCTTCGGGCAGGTTCTCGATGAAGTCGTGGGCACCGACGGCTTGTGCTGCGCGGACCACTTCCTCGCGGCTGGCGCCTGTCTTGTGGTAGCGGATGTTCTCCAGCACCGAGCCGGAGAACAGGAACGGCTCCTGCAGCACCATGGCCACCTGATCGCCGAGCGAGTCCTGGGTCAGGTCACGCACATCATGTCCGCCGACCAGGACCTGGCCTGACCAGACATCGTAGAAGCGGTGCACCAGCGCCATCGAGCTCGACTTGCCCGATCCGGTCGGCCCGACAAGTGCGACGGTCTCGCCCGGATTGACGCGGAAGGAGATGTTCTTCAGCACCGGCTGGTTCTGCCGGTAGCCGAAGGTGACGTTCCTGAACTCGACCGAGCCGTCCATGTCGCGCGACAGGGCGACTGCTCCATCCTTGTCGCTGACGTCCACCGGCACATCGAGCACTTCGGAGATGCGCTGGCCCGAGGCCATGGCGCGCTGCATGACGCTGTACTGCATGGTGAGCGAGCGGATCGGGTCGAAGAAGCGCTGGATGTAGAACAGGAACGCCACCATGACGCCGACGTCGAGGCTGTGCGACAGCACCATCGAACCGCCGACGACGATGACCGTCGCCATGGCGATGCCGGTCAGCGTGTCGACGATCGGCACCATCACCTGCGCGTACTTCGCCGACGTCAAATGGGCATTGAGATTGGCCAGCACCTTCTCGTCATAAAGGTCGAAATTGACGTGCTGGCGCTCCAGGCTCTGCACCGTGCGCACGCCATGGATGCCTTCGGCAAGCGCACCGTTGGCGATCGAGTTGGTCTCGTGCGCGGCCATGAAGGCGACCTTGGCGCGCGGCAGCCAGAACAGGCGCACGATGAACAGCACCGGCATGGTCGACAGCGTCAGCAGACCGAGCCGGAAATCGAGCCAGAGCAGCACGCTGACGATGCCGAACAACAGCACGATGTCGCCCACCGACATCACCGACGTCTCGAGGAATTCCTGCATCGAATTGACGTCGCCCTGCAGGCGCGACATCAGCCGGCCGACCTCGGTCTTGTCCATGAAGCTCAGCGAGACCCGCTGCAGATGGCTGAACATGGCGCGGCGCAGGTCCGACAGAACGTTCTCGGCGACCTTGCCGACGACGCTTTCCTGCACATGGCTGGCGGCATAGTTGATGAGAATGATCAGCGTGAAAGCGCCGATCGCAGAGATCATAACCGACTGGTCGAGCCTGCCAGCCGCCATGCCGTGGTCGATGGCGTAGCGGATGACCAGCGGGATCGCCAGCTGGGTCAGCGTGAACACCAGCACGGCGGCGACCGAGATGAAGATCCGGCCCTGATACGGCTTCACGAAGCTCCAGATGCGCCGCACGATGCGCGGGTCGTAGGCCTTGCCGAAAACCTCTTCCTCGTCGCGGTGCGAGCCGACGACAGCCTTTGTCGGCCGCCTGCTGGTGTCTTCCTTCTCGTCGTCGCTCTGTGTCGACATCACGCGGCTCTATCTCTTTGATTTTGACGCGATTCCGGACGGAAAACCGGTTTCCACTTTTCCTAGAATTGCTCCCGCCACGGGCCGCTCATCGTCCGGCCGCAGCTGCAGGTCGTAGAGTGCGCGATAGCGTCCACCGAGCGCCAGCAACTCCTCATGCGTGCCGCGCTCGACGATCCGGCCACCCTCCACGAACAGGATCTGGTCGGCATGCATCAGCGAGCTCAGCCGGTGCGAGATGATCAGCGTCACGCGATCCTTGGCGAAGCGCTTCATCGCCGCCCGGATCCGCTGCTCGGTGCCGGCGTCGATGGCCGCGGTCGAATCATCGAAGACCAGCACCGATGGCCGCAGCATCAGGCTGCGCGCGATGGTCAGGCGCTGCCGCTGGCCGCCGGAAAGCGACGCGCCGCGTTCGCCGACGACCGTGGTGTAGCCGGCGGGAAGCCCGATGATGTAGTTGTGCAACTGGGCGAATTCGGCTGCCTGGCCGATGCGGGTCTCGCGCGCCCAGGGATTGCCGTAGGCGATGTTGTTCTCGATCGAGGTGGTGAACAGGAACGCGTCCTGCTGCACCACGCCGACGGCCTTGCGCAGCGATTGCAGTGTGACCTTGCTGATGTCCTGGTCGTCGATGGTGATGGTGCCTGACGTGACATCGTAGAAGCGCGGGATCAGATGCGCGATGGTCGACTTGCCGCTGCCCGGCGGGCCGACGATGCCGACGGTTTCGCCGGACTTCGCCTCGAAGGAAATGCCCGACAGCGTCGGCCGGCCGCCCGCGCCGGCATAGCGGAAGCCGACATTGTCGAAGCGCAGCACGCCATCGGTGACGGCGAGGTCCCTGGCGCCGGGCGCGTCCTCGATGTCGAGTTCGGCGTCGAGCAGTTCGAACAGCCGCGTGCCGCAGGTCGAGGCGCGCGCGAACGAGTTGACCATCAGGCCGATCTGGCGCACCGGCATCTGCAGGATGGTCATGAAGGTGAGGAACTGGGCCAGCGTGCCGACGCTGATCTGGCCTGCAATCACCTTCTGGCCGCCGAACCACAGCACCAGGCCCATGGCGGCCAGGAACGAGAAGTTCATGGCGCTGGTGTTGCCGACGCGGATATCGACGCGCTGGTTGGCGAGGTCGAGCGCGTCCTGCTTGGCGCGGTCGAATTTTTCCAGCTCGTGCCGCTGTGCCGCAAAGGCCCGCACGACACGAATGCCGCCGAGGTTCTCATCCATCACGCGGCTCAGCACCGACAGTCGCTGCTGCAAAGTCAGCCAGGTGCTGCGCAGCGCCAGTTGGGTGACCGAGGAGCGCCAGGCGACGAACGGCACGAAACTCAGGCTCAACAACCCAAGCACCAGATCGGTGCTGATCAGGAGATAGGCGCCGACGCCGATCAGCACGCCGAGCAGGACGACGCGCAGGATGCCGGTGGAAAAGAACATGCGCACGCCGTCGAGATCGAGCAGGCCGAGCGTGATCAGATCGCCGGTGTGGACCCGGTCGTGGAAGGAGAAGCTCAGGCGCTGGATCTTCTCGTAGAAGGCCAGGCGCAGTTCATAGCCGGTCCGGTGGCCAACGGCCTCGCCAAAATAGTTCTGCGCCATGGTGAAGAGGCCGCGCAGGATGCTGACGACGAGCAGTGTAAGCGCTGTGTTCCACAGCGCGTGCTCCGCCGCGGCACCGGCTCCCGCGGCCATGACGCCCTGCGCCTGGTCGATGGCGCGTCCCAGCAGGCGGGGAATGAAAAGCTGCAGCGTCGCGGCGATGAAGGTCGAGACCAGGGTGATCGCGACTTGCCAGGGATGGCGCAGCGTCATGCGCACGATACGGAGCAAGGTGCTGAGGCCCTTGCCCCAGGAGGCTTCCGCCACATGGGCAAACGATTTGCCGCGCTTCTCGGCGCCGCTGGTTGCTTGCGTATGCAAGGGAAATATCCAGACCAATCCGGGACTTGGCCCGGATGAATGAAGCAGACTCAGTTCAGATGATGCGATGTTACGCGTGTCCGGCTTGGCCGTTCAAGAGCCAATGACGGCATCGCACTGTGCCTGACCGGAAACGCGCCGTTGCGGTGTTCGACGCGGGTGGTCCGTTTACGACCCCTGCCGCCAGCAGGCGATCCGGTGGCCGGCCGCGACCTGCCTGGCGGGTGGCTCCGCCTTTCTGCAATCGGGCAGCACCAGGGGGCAGCGATCGGCGAAGGAGCATCCCTTGCTGGCGATGCCGATGGTCTCGATCTCGACCGGCGCGGATAGTTTCGGCGCTGCTTCATCGGAGGACGCCGCCAGGAGCAGTTGCGTATAGGGGTGATTGGGTCCCTGGAAGATCTGGTCGGATGAACCGGTTTCGACCAGACGGCCGCGATAGAGCACGCCGATCCTGTCGGCCATGTAGCGCACGACCCTGAGGTCGTGGCTGATGAACAGATAGGTCGTGTCCTTGTCGCGCTGCAGGTCGTTAAGCAGGTTGAGGACGGTCGCCTGGACGGAAACGTCGAGCGCCGAGGTGGGTTCGTCGAGCACGACGACCTTCGGCACGCCGGCGAAGGCCCGTGCGATGGCCGCCCGTTGCCGCTGGCCGCCGGACAGCGATCGCGATTTCTGCTCGGCCGTGGTGCCGGCGAGGCGGACCGACTGCAAGAGGTCGCTGACGCGGGCTCTCACCTCGCTGCGGCGAAGGCCGGCGAGCCGCCGCAGCGGACGGCCGAGGATCCTGCCGATGCGCTGACGCGGGTTGAGGGTGCGATCCGGCGACTGGAAGACCATCTGCACGTCGCGCCGTTCGGCAAGGTTTCTCTTCTCGACGCGCGGCGCGACCGTCCTGCCGAACAGCTCGACCGATCCGGAGTCTGGTGTCTGCAGGCCGGTGACGATCCTCGCTAAGGTCGACTTGCCGGAACCGGATTCGCCGATCAGCCCGAAGGTTTCACCCTGGCCTATGTCGAGGTCGATATCGCTGAGCACTGGCTGGCTGCCGAAGGAGTGGCTGATGCCCTTGCAGGCGATCGCGATCCGGCGCTCTTTCCGTGCGCCGGCGTCTTCAAGCTGGATTGCGGCCAGACTGGGTCCGTCCGTCTCCGCCAGCCTGCCGTCCCGTTTGGTGTAGTTGAGGGCCGGGATCGAGGCGATGAGCGCCTTCGTGTAGGCGTGGGTTGGGTTGTCGAAGACGTCAGTGGCGTCGCCGCTTTCGACCACCGCTCCCGACTGCATCACCGCCACCCGGTCGCAGGACCGGCGGATCATGTTGATGTCGTGGCTGATCAACAGCACGCTGGTTTTGTGATCCTTGCGCAGATCGGAGAGGATGGCGATGATCTCGGACTGGACGCTGGCGTCCAGCGCCGTCGTCGGCTCGTCCAGCACCAGCAGCGACGGGTCGAGCGCAATGGCAATGGCGATGTTGGCGCGCTGCTGCATGCCGCCGGACAATTCGTGCGGATAGAGATCCAGCACCCGGTCCGGATGGCTGACCCGGACCCGCCCGAGCAGTTCGGCGGCGCGCGCGCGGGCCTCGTCGTGGCGAACCGGGCGATGCCGCATGATCGTCTCGGTGATCTGCCGGCCGATCGTCATGCTTGGATTGAGGGCAGCACCCGGGTGTTGGTAGACGGCCGCGATATGATTGCCACGCAGCTGGCGCAACTGCTCGGCGGAAAGGTTGCGGATTTCGCGGCCCTGGAATTCCAGCGCCGACGCCGCGATGCGGGCGTTCTTCGGCAGATAGCGCAGGATGGCGAGCGCCACCGAGCTTTTGCCCGATCCGGACTCGCCGACCAGGCCAAGGGCTTCGCCTTCGCCTATGTGCAGCGACACGCCGCTGACGGCGGGATGCGATCCCTTGCGCCCGTCATAGGCGACGGAGAGCTGATCTACCTTGAGAACCGAGGAGGACATTGGGAGCTTGAAACCACTTTCTTCGAGCGCCGCCATCGAGGGCAATCGCTTCCGCTTTCGCAATACATAATCTCTATAAAATTACTCGAATAAAGCTGGAACGCAATCTACCTTTCATCGCTCAGGAGAGATTTGTCGCCGCCTGCCGAAGCAGCGCGACGGTCTCCGGAGCGGATTTGGAAGGAGGCCGGCATGGCTCGAGATCACATGATCCTCAGCGCATTTTTCTTCAACCCGCAGGGCGATCACCGCATGTCGTGGCGCCACCCGCGAGCACCTGGCCGGGAGGTGCTGGACTTCGACTTCTACCGCGATCTCGTGCAGGCGGCCGAGCGCGCCAGGATCGACACGATCTTCGTCGCCGACCACGTGTCGATCTGGGATTCGGTCAAGAGCGGCGTCGCTCACTACGCCAATGCCCGCCTCGAACCGCTGACGCTGTTGTCTGCGCTGGCCGGCGTCACCAAGCATATCGGCCTGATCACCACGGCATCGAGCTCCTACAGCGAGCCCTACAATGTGGCGCGCATGTTCGCCTCACTCGACCATATCAGCAAGGGCAGGGCGTCGTGGAACGTCGTCACCTCGGCCATGGACGAGGAGGCTCGCAATTTCGGCCGCGACGGCAATATCGAACATGCGTTCCGCTATGAGCGAGCGGCCGAATTCCTCGATATCGTCAAGGCATTGTGGGACAGCTGGGAAGACGAGGCGCTGCTGATCGACAAGGCATCGGGCTATTTCGCCGACCCCGACAAGGTCCATCCCATCGATCACAAGGGGAAGCATTTCAAGGTGCGCGGGCCGCTCAATGTCTCGCGGCCGCCGCAGGGTCATCCGCTGATCGTCCAGGCCGGCTCGTCCGAGGACGGCAAGAACTTCGCCACGGCCCAGGCCGATGCGCACTTCGCCATCTACAGCACCAAGGAAGACGGCATCAAGTATCGTCAGGATATCAACGAGCGCCTTGCCCGGCACGGCAGGCGGCCGGAGAGCTTCAAGATCCTGCCCGGCATTCTGCCGATCGTCGCCGCCTCCGAGGCGGAAGGCCGGGAAAAGCAGGAGTATCTACAGACCTTACTTCCCGATCAGGTCGGCATCGACCTTCTGTCCAGCTGGAGCGGCATCGATCTCTCCGTCTATCCGCCGGACGGACCGCTGCCGCCGCTGCCGGACGAAAGCACCTTCAATGGCGGGCGCACGTCGCTCAACCGGGTCAAGCAGTGGTCGAAGCAGAATCTCAGCCTGCGCGAGATCGCGCGCAAGCTCGCCAACAGCGGCTCGGTGCCGACCCTCGCCGGCACGCCGAAACAGATCGCCGACCAGTTGCAGGACTGGTTCGTCTCGGGTGCCGCCGACGGCTTCAACCTGATGTTCCCGCTGCTGCCGGAGGACTGGGTGAATTTCGCCGAACAGGTGGTGCCGGAGCTGCAGCGCCGCGGCGTGTTCCCGACCGAATACGCACCGGGAACGCTGCGCGACCGCTTCGGCCTGGCGCGGCCCGCCAACCGCTTCGCCGAGCAGCGCGACACTGCGCGCGCCGTGTCCTGACCCCGGAGACCGATGATGACCGCCGCACCAAGACTGCAGCCGCGCGAAGCGACCGCTCCGCACCTCATCAATGTCCTGCACAGCCCGAAGCGCGTGCGCGTCAAGTTCGGCGGCCGCATCATCGCCGACAGCCGCAATGTGTTGGTGCTGCGCTCCAACCATTTCCTGCCGATCTACTTCTTTCCGGTGGCGTCGGTCGATGCCTCAGTGCTGAAGCCCTCGCTGCATCGCGAACCGCACGCGGTCGGTGGCGAGACCGCCTATTGGGACATCGATACCGGCGACAGGCGGAGCGCCAACGCGGCCTGGTCGTTCGTGTCGCCGCCGGGTGAAAACCTGTCGCCGCTGGCCGGGCGCATCGCCTTCAGCTGGAAGCTCGTCGACCAGTGGTTCGAGGA
Source organism: Mesorhizobium bavaricum (assembly GCF_056781655.1). Taxonomy (NCBI): domain Bacteria; kingdom Pseudomonadati; phylum Pseudomonadota; class Alphaproteobacteria; order Hyphomicrobiales; family Phyllobacteriaceae; genus Mesorhizobium; species Mesorhizobium bavaricum. Next base: position 2,924,502 of record NZ_CM165566.1, read on the forward strand.
GGACGAGGAGGTCTTCGTCCATGCGCGCGATCCCTACGCGCGCATCGACGTGCTGCAAAGCTCGAGCCATGTGCAGGTCTGGTTCGACGGCGCGCCGATCGCCGACAGCCACCGCCCGGTGCTGCTGTTCGAGACGCATCTGCCGACGCGCTTCTACCTGCATCCGGATGACATCAATCTGCAGCGGCTGACGGCGTCTGCCACAACGACGCGATGTCCCTACAAGGGCATCGCCTCCTACTGGTCGGGCCTGCTGAGCGACGGCTCGGTGCGCCCGGACATCGCCTGGAGCTACCGCGACCCGATCGCCGAGATGCCCAAGATCAAGGGTCTCGTCGCCTTCTATCCGCAGGCGGTGGACCGCATCCATCTCGACGGCGAACCCGTCGCCTAGAGCATTCTTTCAATCTTCATTTCAGACAGGGGTTTCAACATGACTGGACGCAACGACATCGACGCACTTCGCAATCTGTCGGGAGACATCTGGAATGTCGCCGTCGACGAATATCAGGGCGGTTTTCTCAAGCGCCGGGATCTCCTGAAATATGCCGCGCTGCTCGGCCTCACCGGCTTTGCCGCCTCGCAGGGGCTTGGAGCCGCACGCGCCGCAGCTGCCGGCGGCGGCACGGTCCGCGTCGGCCTCGGCCAGCCGACCAAGGCGATCGATCCGGTCTCGGTGACAGATCCGGCCAGCATCGGGGTGATCAGCCAGGTCGGCGAATATCTGATCCTCGACGATCCGAAGGACGGGCTGCAACCGAAGCTTGCTCTGTCCTGGGAGGCCAACGAGACGGCCAGTCGCTGGACCTTCAAACTGCGGCAAGGGGTGAAATTCCACGATGGCCGCGCGGTGACCGCAAAGGACGTGGTGGCGAGCTTCGAGCGGCTTGTCGATCCGGCCAGCGGCTCGTCGGCACTGTCGGCCTACAAGGGCATCCTGTCCAAGGGTGGCGCCAAGCTGGTCGACGATGAGACCGTCGCCTTCGATCTCGACGGTCCGAACAGCAACTTCCCCTTCTATGTCTCCTCCGACGTCTACAATGCCGTCATCCTGCCGGCCGACTATGCCGGTGATTTCGAGAAGACGTTCAACGGCACCGGCCCGTTCAAGCTGGAATCCTTCCGTCCCAAGCAAGGCGCAAGCTTCGTGCGCAATACCGACTATTGGGGCGACAAGGCGCTGCCTGACCGCGTCGAGATCAAGTTCTTCGACGACGAGCAGGCCCAGGTGCTGGCGCTGCAGGCCGGCCAGCTCGATGTCATCCCGAGCACGACGCGGCTCGAACTGGCGATCGAAGGCAATCCCAATTTCAAGCTCCTCAGCGTGCAGGCGAGCTCGCATGACGAGGTGCATCTGCGCACCGACCAGGCGCCGTTCACCGACAAGCGCATCCGCCGCGCACTGGCGCTCACCCTCGACCGCGAGGCGATTGTAAAGGGGCTGCTGAAAGGCCGTGCCATCGCCGGCAACGACACCCCGTTTGCGCCGATCTTCCCCTCGGCCGATCCGTCGGTGCCGCAGCGCAAGCAGGACATCGCCGAGGCCAAGCGGCTGCTTGGCGAGGCGGGCGTGCCGAACGGCTTCGAGGTGACGCTGACCACCGAGCGTGCCTATGACATTCCCGACTATGCCGTGCTGATCCAGAACTTCGCCAAGAAGGCGGGCATCGACGTCAAGCTCAATGTTCTGCCGCAGGACGCCTACTACGGTTCGGCGACGTTCGGCAGCTCGCCCTGGCTGGATTCAGTTCTCGGCATCACCGATTTCGGCCATCGCGGCACGCCCGACATCTTCCTCAACGCCACGCTGAAGAGTTCGGGGGCCTGGAACGCAGCCCATTTCAACAACCCGGCCTATGATGCCTTGCTGCTCGACTATTCCAAGGCACGTGACCTCCAGGCGCAGCGCCTGGCCGCCGGCAAGATCCAAAACCTCTTGCTCGACGAGACGCCAGTGATCATCAGCTACTTCTCGCAGTACAGCCGCATCACCAGCAACAAGGTCGAGGGCGTGCGCTTCACCGCAATTTCGCATCTGCTGCTCGACCGCGTTACCTTCGTGCAGGCATGATGTCGGAAGACGGCAACAGAGCCCTGTCCCGATCGCATCGGGATGGGGCAGGGTCCAAGCGAGGCGGCAAGACGCGATGGTGACCGGCCGCACTCTGTCGGCGCGCGTTGGCACGCTTCTGCTGACCTTGTGGCTGGTCAGCATCCTGGTGTTCTTTGCCGGGCAGGTTTTGCCCGGCGATGTCGGCCGCGTCATGCTCGGGCCCTTCGCCGACGCGCAAGCGGTGGCGGAACTGAACAAGCGGCTGGGCGCCGACCAGCCGGTTCTCGTCCAGTACTGGCACTGGTTCAGCAACGCGCTCACGGGTGATTTCGGTACCTCGCTGTCGATGCGCGCGCCGGTGGCGCCCTTGGTGCTGGAAAGCCTGAAGCGCTCCGCGGCGCTTGCCGGCATCATCCTGGTTTTCCTCGTTCCGCTGGGGGTCGGCGCCGGAATCATCGCCGGTCTCAACGCCGGCCGTTTGATCGACCGGCTGATCGTGATGGCGGGCGTTTCCTTCGGCATCGTCCCTGACTTCGTGTCCGGCCTGATGCTGCTCATCGTTTTCGGTCTGTGGCTGAACTGGTTCCCGATCTCGGGTGTCGCGCCCGATGGCGCCGGCTTCTGGACGAACGGCTATTATTTGATCCTGCCGGCGCTGCCGCTGGTGCTGAACCTTGCCGGCTATATCGCCCGGATGACGCGGGCGGGCGTGATCGAGGCGATGGCCGCCGACTATACACGCACCGCCGTCCTGAAAGGGCTCGAGCGGCGCGAGATCATTTTTCGGCACGTGCTGCGCAACGCGCTGACGCCGACCGTCGCGGTACTTGCGACCCAGACCGGATACATGCTTGGCGGGCTGGTGGTGATCGAAGCGCTGTTCGGCATCCAGGGCCTTGGCAATCTGGTACTGAACGCGGCCAAGGCCCGCGATTTCCCGATGCTTGAGGCCGGCGTCCTGGTGATGGCAGCAATATTCGTGCTTTCGGCAGCGGCAGGCGACCTCGTGCTGGCCTTGCTCGATCCGCGGCAACGCCGCCGGGTATCGTGATGACGGATCTGGCGGAGTTTCCCGCGCCGCGGCGCGCTGCGGTCGGGCTGCCGGCAGCGCGCAGGATCGGCAGTGCTTTTGCCCGACTGCCCCCGTCGGTCGTGGCCGGTTCGCTGGCGCTGCTGTTCTGGGTCGCCTGTGCGCTGTTCGGCAATGTCTTCGTTCCCTACGATCCCTATGCCGAGGATTTTCTCGCGATGCTGACGCCGCCCGATGCCCTGCACTGGTTCGGCACCGACCAGCTCGGCCGCGACGTGCTGTCCCGCATCGTCGTCGGGTCGCGCGACATCCTGCTGGTTGCGCCGCTGGCCACGCTTGCTGGTGTTGCCGCCGGCAGCATCATCGGCCTTGTGCTCGGCTATTTCGATGGCCTCGTCGATGCCATCGGGGCGCGGCTGCTCGACACGCTGATGGCGTTCCCGTTCATAGTCCTCGTCACCATGACGCTCGTGGCGATCGGGCCATCGAACCTGACTGTCATCCTGGTGATCGCCATCGCCTACGCGCCGCTGGTGGCGCGCACCGTCCGCGCCGCCGTGCGCGAGCAGAAAGAGCGCGACTATGTCAGCGCCGCCCGGCTTGGCGGGGAGGGTGCGCTCGCCATCATGTTCCTGGAGATCCTGCCCAATATCAGGGAAACGATCCTGATCGAGCTCGTCACCCGGCTTGGCTACGCGTTCTTTTCGATCGCCACGCTGAGCTTTCTCGGGCTTGGCATCCAGCCGCCTTCCGCCGACTGGGGGTTGGCTGTCGCCGACGGCTACGGCTTCCTGACCGGCGGCAAATGGTGGGTCGTCGTCTTCAATTCCGCCGCAATCGTTTCCCTGGTCATGGCGACCAATCTCATCGCGCAAGGCATAGGTGCCTTCGAAAATAGTGATGTGTAGGTCCTGATCTTTTTCCGCCATCACGGGGTGATGGCGGAGCGGAATGCCATCCTGTCGGTCGTGACCTTGCGAAGCCGGGTGCGTTGAGCGCCCAGGATAGGGCTCGATGCCAATCCCCCGGCATAGCGATCGCGATCCTTCCGCCGGCAAAATCCTTCCATCTTCGCTGCCAGCCCGACAGGGCGGGGCAGCGCGCTTTATGGGGACGGCCAAACAGGGCCGTTGACGGTGGCCCCCTTTACCTCCTAGGATTAAATCAAATTGATTTACGTTACTCGCCCGAAGAGGCGGAAATGCCGATCAACAATGGGAGACGAAGTATGACTGCCAGGCTGCCAGACCCGCACATGCGTTATCCGCAAGACCCGTCGACGGCCATTTCACGCCGGCGGCTGTTGAGCGCGGCGTTCGTCGCCGCGACCATTGCCACGACTTTCTCCTTCGGCGCGCGGCCCGCGTCCGCCGAATCGGTGCTCGCCATGCACATTGAGGAGCAGACGAGCTGGGTGCAGAACTTCAACCCGTTCGACCTTGGCGGGCGCCGGCAGAGCACCATGGATTTCGTCTATGAGCCGCTGGTCATCTTCAACGACTATGACAGCGGCAAGCCGATCTTCCGGCTGGCGACGGGCTACAAATTCTCCGACGATCTGAAGTCGATCACCTACACGCTGCGCGACGGCGTCAAATGGTCTGATGGCCAGCCGCTGACCTCGGCCGACATGAAATTCACGCTCGAGCTGATGCTGAAGAACCCGGCGGTCGACATTGTCGGCGTCGGTGGCAGCGTCGCCTCGGTCGAAGCGCCTTCGCCGACCGAGGTGAAGATCACGCTGAGGGACGTCGACACGCACTTTCCCGAATCGATGGCCGATTTCCCTGTCGTGCCCGAGCACATCTGGAAGGATGTCGCCGATCCGCTCGCCTTCAAGAACGAGAAGCCTGTGGGGTCGGGTCCGATGACCGAGATCCGCCGCTTCACGCCGCAGGTCTACGAGCAGTGCCGCAACCCGAACTACTGGGATGCCGCCTCGCTGCATGTCGACTGCCTGAAGCTGCCGCAGATCTCAGGCAACGACCAGATGCTGGCATTGCTGCCGGAAGGCTCGATGGACTGGATCGGCTCGTTCCTGCCCGAGATCGACAAGACCTATGTCGCGCTCGACAAGGACCACAATGGCTACTGGCAGCCGCCGGCGGAAACCATCGCCTTCCAGATGAACTTCAAGACCGCCAACCCGGCGTTGGCCGAAGCCTTCAATGACATCAACTTCCGCCACGCCTTCAGCCTGGTCATGGACCGGACGGCGATGGTCGACATTGCCGGCTTCGGCTATCCGGTGGTCAATCTGCACGCCAGCGGCCTGCCGCCGCGCTTCGACGCCTGGCGCAACAAGGCGGCCGAAGGCGACAAGGACGTATGGATGACCTACGACGTCGACAAGGCCAACAAGGTGCTTGACGACGCCGGCTACAAGAAGGGCGCCGACGGCATGCGCACCACGCCGAAGGGCCAGCCGATCGCCTTCTCGATCATCGTTCCCAATGGCTGGACCGACTGGATCGATGCCGTGCAGATCGCCACCGAAGGCCTGCGCAAGGCCGGCATCAACGCCTCGGTGGCGACGCCGGAATACGAGCAGTGGCAAAAGCAGATTCTCGATGGCTCGTTCGATGCGGTCATGAACTCGCGTGCCGACGGACCGACGCCGTTCCGCGGCTACTACCAGTCGCTATCGACGGCCTTTGCCGGGCGCATCACCAGTGCGCCGTCGCGCTACTCCAATCCGGAGCTGGACAAGGTGTTCGACGCCTACCGCAAGGCGACCACCGACGAGGAGCGCAAGAAGCTGTTCGACCAGGTGCAGGTGATCATCGCCGACAATTTCCCGGTCGTGCCGGTGTTCAACGGACCGACCTGGTACCAGTATTCGACCAAGCGCTTCACCGGCTGGGTGACCAAGGACGAACCGGTGATGAACCCGGAGGACCATGACAACAACCGCATGCGGTTGATGCATCTGCTGCGCCTGAAGCCGGTACAATAGGCCTACCGGTACGCCCTTCTCCCCTCATGAGGGGAGAAGGGTCAGTGTCTCTGGCTTCGGTGGCGGTCGCTGCGGGGCCAGACGCCGGACATGGACAAACGACTGCAGTCGCTTCTTCGCCCGTCGCTTTCGGCGACAGCTTCTCCGCCGGACGGAGAAGGAAACCGAGCACAAGGAATAGCCGATGCGGATTCCTCTTCGACGGCTTGGGGTCTATTTCGTCGCCTTCCTGTTTGCCATCGTGATGAATTTCACCGTTCCCCGGCTGATGCCGGGAAGCCCGGTCGACGGCATGATCGCGCAGCTCGGGCCGCGTGCGACCCCGGCGGCGATCGAGGCGATCAAGGCCCGCTTCGGCGCCGTCGAACAGCCGATCCTGGGGCAATTCGTCGACTACATCACCGGCCTTGCCAGGTTCGATCTCGGCGTGTCGGTGAAATACTATCCGCAGACCGTCACCCAGGTCCTCGCCCGTTCGGCCGGCTGGACCGCCTTCCTGGTCACCACGGCGATCATCTTTTCCCTCTGCGTCGGAGTCTCCCTCGGCGCAGTGGCAGCCTGGCGGCGAGGCGGACGCTTCGATGCGTTCGTCTCGCCGTTTTCTGTCGTGCTGATCGCCATCCCGCCGGTCATCATTGGATTGGCGACCCTGTTCACCTTTGGCGTAACGCTGCGCTGGTTTCCGGTCGGCTATGCCTACAATCCCGATCTCGATCCGGGCCTGAACTTCACCTTTTTCGGCAGTGTCTTCTGGCACGCGGTAATGCCGGTGCTGACCCTGTCGCCCTATCTGATCGGTGAGTTTCAGACGACGATGCGCTCCTCGATGATATCGGTGCTCGGCGAGGACTATGTCACCATGGGCCGCGCCAAGGGGCTCGGCGAGACCGCAGTGATGTTTTCCTATGCGGCGCGAAACGCCATGCTGCCGGTGCTGACCAATCTGGCGCTTATGCTCGGCGCTGTCTTCGGCGGCTCGATCGTCACCGAGATCGTCTTCAACTATCCCGGCCTCGGGCTGACACTGTTCACCGCCAGCGTCGCGCGCGACTATCCGGTCATCCAAGGCCAGCTGCTGCTGATGACGATGGCGACGCTCGGCGCCAATCTGCTGGTCGACATCCTCTACGGTGTCGTCGATCCGCGCATCCGGGAGGAACGGGCATGAACTTCGGTTGGCAACTCCTGTGGCGGCAGAAGAAGGCCGTCGCCGGGCTGATCATCGTCACGGCGCTGTGCCTGATGGCGCTGCTGGCGCCGATCCTGGCGCCGACCGATCCGGGCGAGCGCGTCGGCCGCTCGCACCAGCCGCCAACCGTCGAGCATTATTTCGGCACCACCAAGATGGGCCGCGACGTCTATGCGCAATTCGTCTGGGGCGCGCGCCCGTCGCTGGCCGTCGGCTTTGCCACCGGCCTGTTCATCACCGCGCTTGGTACGATCATCGGGCTGGTCGCCGGCTATTTTGGCGGCCGCACCGACGCGACGCTGGACCTCATCACCAATGCGGTGCTGGTCATCCCCAACATTCCGCTCTTGATCCTGCTCGCTTCCTTCGCGGGCACGGTCGGGCCGGTCGCCATTATGATGATCATCGCGCTGACCTCATGGCCGTGGGGGGCGCGTATGACGCGGTCGCAGACGATGGCACTCAGAAACCGTGAGTTCGTGACCGCGGCGCGCATGGTCGGCGAGCCTGCCTGGCGCATCATCTTTGTCGAGATCCTGCCCAATCTGGTGCCGCTGATCGGCATCAACATCGTCGGCTCGATCATCTACGCCATCGTCGCGCAGACGACGCTCGAATATCTCGGCTTCGGCGACCCGCTCAACGTCACCTGGGGGACGATGCTCTACAATGCGCAGAATTCGTCCGCCATCATCGTCGGTGCGTGGTGGGACATCAGCGCGCCGGCGGCCGGCATCGCACTGGTCGGCCTGGGCCTTGCGCTCTTGAACTTCACCTTCGACGAGATCGCCAATCCGCAGCTGCGCTCCGGCCCGGCGCTCAGCCGCTGGCTGCGCCTCAGCCGCCTGCGCAAGCGCGAACTGGAGGCGGCACGGTGAGCGAGGCGCTGTTGCAAATCCGTGACCTCAGCGTCGACTACCTGCTCGACAAGGGCGCCTTCCGCGCGGTCAAGAATGTGTCCTTCGACATCGGCCGTGGCGAATTGTTCGGGCTTGCCGGCGAATCCGGCTGCGGCAAGAGCACGATCGCCTACGCCATCACCCGGCTCGCCAAGGCGCCTGCCTGGGTGGCAGGCGGCGAGATCCTGCTCGACGGCCAGGATCTCCTGAAGCTGCCGGAAGGCCGGCTGCAGGAGGTACGCTGGCGGGGGATCGGCATGGTGTTCCAGAGCGCGATGAACTCGCTCAATCCGCTGATGCGGGTCGAGGCGCAGTTCCACGACGTGCTGCGCCGGCACACGGGCTCGACACGCGAGAAATCGCGGGCGCGCGCCGAAGAGATGTTCAAGCTGGTCGGCATTCCAGCCAGCCGGCTGACCGACTATCCGCATCAGTTCTCTGGCGGCATGCGCCAGCGCATCGTCATCGCCATCTGCCTGGCGCTGAAGCCGGAGCTGATCATCATGGACGAGCCAACGACGGCGCTCGACGTGGTCGTGCAGCGCGAAATCCTTGAGCAGGTCATCGACCTGCAGCGCGGCTATGGTTTCTCGGTGCTGTTCATCACCCACGACCTGCATCTGATGGCGCAGCTCTGTCACCGGATCGGGGTGATGCTGAAGGGCGAACTGGTCGAGGTCGGCGATGTCCGGCAGGTCAGCCGCGCGCCGGCGCATGACTACACTCGAAAGCTCTGGGGCGCGATCCCGCAACTGCCCGGCCACCCCGCGGTGAAGGACGCGATCGCATGAATGCGGTGACGACTGTTCCCCCGGCAGCCATTGCGGCCGAGCCGATCGTCAGGCTGGAGGGCATCGAACGCAGCTTCGGTCTGGTGCAGGCATTGCGCGGTGTTTCGCTGTCGCTGAAAGGCGGCCGCGCGCTGGCGCTGGTTGGCGAATCCGGCTGTGGCAAGACGACTTGCGCGCGCATCATTTCGCGCATGGACACCCCGACCGGCGGCGAGATGCTCTACCGCGGCCGCAACATCACGCAGATCGGCACGGCCGCCGAGGAAAAGGCCTACCGCCGCGCCGTGCAGATGGTGTTCCAGGATCCGTTCGCCTCGCTCAACCCGGTGTTCTCGGTGCAGCATCATCTGGCGCGGCCGCTGGCGCTGCATGGCCACGCCAAAAGCAAGGCGGAGCAGGTGCAAGGCGTCGCCGATCTGCTCAACTGGGTCGGGCTGGAGCCGGCGCTGACCGCGCACAAGTTTCCGCATGAACTGTCGGGAGGCCAGCGCCAGCGCGTCAACATCGCGCGTGCGCTCGCCGTGCAGCCCGATGTGCTGGTCGCCGACGAGCCGACCTCGATGCTCGACGTCTCGATCCGCCTCGGCATCCTCGAACTCCTGGCGCGCATCAAGCAGGAGCGGCAGCTGGCGTTGCTCTACATAACGCATGACATCGCCACCGCCGCCCATGTCGCCGAGGAGGTGATCGTCATGTTCGCCGGCCAGATGGTCGAGTGGGGCGACACGCTCTCGGTGATCGGCAATGCCCGCCATCCCTATACGCAACTGCTGCTTTCGGCGGTGCCGGACCCCGACCGGCCGTTCGTGGCAGGTGACAGCGCGCGCTTCCTCGGCCACGCCGAGGAGGTGCGACGGCTGAGCCGGCCATCCTGCGCCAAGGTCGATCAGGTCGGCCCCAACCATTTCGTCCGCGCGCTGGGCGCCGTTTCCTGAACTGAATCACAGGGTTTCCATGGACTATCTCGTCAATCTTTCGCTGCTTGCTCCCGATCCCGAACTCGATGCGCGCATTCGGGGCGCCGCCGTCACCATCCGCCGGGCGCTGGCGCCGGAACTCGAACTGGTGACCGGCTGGGTGCGGCAGACATTCAGCGCGGGCTGGTCGAGCGAGACGACGGTGGCGTTTTCGCGCCAGCCGGTCTCGTGCTTCCTGGCGACACGCGACGGCAGGCTGGTCGGTTTTGCCGTCTACGATGCAATCGCGCGCGGCTTCTTCGGCCCGACCGGCGTCGACGAGGCCGCGCGTGGCGCCGGCATCGGCCACGCGCTGCTGCTGGCCACGCTGATCGACATGCGCGTCATGGGCTATGGCTACGGCATCATCGGCGATGTCGGTCCGTCCGAATTCTACGAGCGCACCGTCGGCGCCAGGCAGATCCCGGATTCCGCGCCCGGGGTCTATGCTGGCCTGCTCAAGACCAATTACTGATTTCGAAAGCTCATCATGACACTTCAATCCAAATCCGCATTTCGTCTGGAAACGACCTGGTCGCCGGCCACCGCCACCGAGAAGCTCGCCTATTCACTGACGCTCACCAATTTGTCGTCGAAGGCGATTGAAGGGTTTGCGCTGTGCGTCAGCGGTCCGGCCCGCATCGATCCGGCTGTCACCGTCGAAGGCGGCAGGCTGGCGGAGCGGCTGTCCAACCATTCCGAATTCGTGCCGCCGGACGGATTCGTGCTGGAGCCGAACGAGACATGGACCGTCACCGCGCATGGGCTGAGCTATCCGCTGCGGCACTGGACCGACGGCGCCACGGCTGCCTACCTCGTACTTGCCGATGGTACCGTAGCCCCCGTTGCATTGGTTCCGACCAAGGCGATCGGCGACAATGCGGTGTTGAAGCGCGGCGCCGAAATCTATCCGGTTCCCGCGCGGGCGCCCGTGCCGGTCTCGATCATACCGTGGCCGCAAACCGTTGCGGTCTCCGGCCGGCGCGTGGTTCCGCAAGGCCTGGCACTTCTGCCGAACGGTGCGGCAGCCGCCGATGCGGTCAGCGCGTTCGGCGACCTTGTCGACAGCTTGTTTGCTGTCGAAGGCATTGTGCGCAACGAGGCCGAAGGAGGCTTGCCGATCGATCTCGGCATCGCGGATGGGTTTGGCCCGGAGGCCTATGCGATCCGCTTTTCAGCCGATGGCGTCGCGGTTTCGGCGGGGACGAAAACCGGACTGGTCTACGGGCTGGTCACGCTCGGCCAGATCCTGCGCGGGGCGCGGTCGCACCCCGAGACGTTTCTCTTCCCGGCCGAGGGCGAAATCCGTGATGAGCCGGCGCTCGGCTGGCGCGGCACGCATCTCGACGTCGCCCGGCAGTTCTATGCAACGGCCGAGATCAAGACCTTCCTGCGGATCCTTGCCTGGAACAAGCTCAACCGCTTCCACTGGCATCTGTCCGACGACGAGGCGTGGCGGGTCGAGATATCGGCCTATCCGGAGTTGACGAAGGTCGGCGCATGGCGCGGCCATGGGCTGCCGGTGCCGCCCTTGCTGGGCTCCGGCCCGGAGCCGAGCGGCGGCTACTACAGAAAGGCTGCCGTGCGCGAGGTCGTTCAACTGGCCGGCCAGTTCGGCATCGAGGTCGTGCCGGAGATCGACGTACCGGGGCATTGCTATGCGATGCTGCAGGCGATCCCGGAGCTGCGCGACCCCGGCGAGAGCGGCGAGTACTTCTCCGTGCAGGGGTTTCCCAACAATTGCATCAATCCGGCGCGGCCGGAAACCTACCATGTGCTGGAAAAAATCCTCGACGAACTGATCGAACTGTTTCCGTTCAAGACCATCCATATCGGCGCCGACGAGGTGCCGCTGGGCGCCTGGTCGGGCTCGCCGCTGGCGCTGGCGCGGCTCACGGAGGTTGGCGGCGAGGGGCTGGCGGCAGCACATGCCAAGCGTCTCAACGTGGTCACCAACACGCATGGCGCCGATGAGATCGACGGCTCCGGCGCGGCGGTGCTGCAGGCGGAGTTTCTCAAGCGCATGCAATCGTTCCTTGCGTCTCGCGGCTGCATCACCGGCGGCTGGCAGGAGGCGGCGCACGGCAACGTCATCGACAAGCAGAAAAGCTACCTGTGCGGCTGGCGAACGGTCGAAGCCTCGGCCGCCCTTGCGGGGGAGGGCTATGCGATGGTGGTCTGCCCCGGCCAGGTCTACTACCTCGACATGGCCAACAGCCCGGCCTGGTCGGAACCGGGTGCGGCCTGGGCCGGCTGGTCCGACCCGGAAAAGCTGTATGGCTTCGATCCCGTCGAGGGCTGGACGGACGATCAGAAGACCAAACTGCTCGGCGTGCAGGCCTGCATCTGGTCGGAGCCGATGACCGACCGCGCCGTCTTCGACCGGCTGGTGTTTCCCCGCATCTCGGCGCTGGCGGAAACCGGCTGGACGCGGCCGGAGCGGAAATCCTGGGAACGGTTCAAGGCGCTCGCCGGGCTGATGCCGGTGCTCTACGGGGGCAGCCTGAGAGCCTAGCCGGCATGCGGCTTCTGCAGAACGTCGAATTGCGGATTGGTCTCGGAGAAGATCGGCAGCGCGGCGGCACCAAGGACCGAAGTGTCCTTGCCGGCAGCGCCGACAAGGACCCGCGGCACGGTGCGGGCGCTGGTCGAGCTGACCGAGAGGTACAATGGGTCGAGCCGGCTCGCCAGAAGCTCGATGACGCCGACCGGCATGAAGCCGCCAAGGACCACGGTTTCCGGATCGAGAGCCAGTTCGAGCATGTTGATGGCCTGGCGCAGCGGATCGATTGCCTGGGCGACCCATGCTTCCAGGCTGTCGCCATTGGCCAGCAATGCCTGGAGCAATTCCGGCGAGGCATGATCGGGGTCGGGGATTTCCAGGCATTCATAGGCGGCACGCAACGAGACATAGCGTTCGAGGCAGCCACGCTTGCCGCAGCCGCATTCGAGGCCGCCGGGCTTGACGATCATGTGGCCGATCTCGCCGGCATTGTGGCGGCTGCCCTTGTAGAGATGGCCGTCAAGGAACAGGCCGGCGCCAAGGCCGGTGCCGATGAACAAATAGACGAAACTGCTGAGGTTGCGGGCAACGCCATAGAGCCGTTCGCCGATGGCGGCGGCAGTGGCGTCGTTCTCAACCGTCACTGGAATGCCGGTCAGCCGCTGCAATTCCTCGGCGACGGGGAAATCCTGCCAGCCGGGCAGTGCGGTCGGTCCGACCGAGGTCATGCCCTCGACGTCGAACGGGCCCGGCATCGCCATGCCGATGCCAAGCAGGCGGTTGCGGTCGAAACGAAACTTGCGCATCAGGTCCCCGGCTATCGCGGCAAGCAGGGGCATCGCCTGCGCCGGCGTCGGCCGGTCGATCCGGCGCTCGATGCGGGCGCGAACCGTGCCGGAGAGATCGGTGATGACGCCCGCCGCCAGCTGGTGGTCGAGCTGCAGGCCGATCGAATAGCCGCCGTCGGGATTGATCGAATAGGGGACCGCCGGCTGGCCGCGCGCGCCCTTCAGCGTGGCTTGCGCGCAAAGCAGCTCTTCCCGCTCGAGTTCCTCGACGATGTTGGAGATGGTCTGCGTGCTCAGCGCCGTCAGGCGCGCAATCGCTGCCCGCGACAATGCGCCGTTGGTCCTGATCGCTTCGATCACCACGCGCCGATTGTGTGACTTGGCCTGTTCGAGATTGGTGCCAGCGATGGCTTTCCTAGGGGTCATGTGTGCGTTACCAACAAACTTTCCGCAGAAAACAAATCAAGTTGATTTAATTATATGCAATGGTAGCTACCACTTCTAGCCGGTTTCGCAACGGGAGCGCCACGCGGATCAGGATTATTTGATGGGACCAGCGTCGCTGGCCGACGCCGAGCAACATGGCGACGAAGGGCGCGACACAAGCGCCTCGATCTCGACGATGCAGGTCCTTTTCAGCATCGGCTTCTCCCTTCGCAAAGCATCGATCCGCCGCGATGGCTGGGAGGCTGCAGCCAGGGCGAACCGCTTTGCAATCCATCCGCCACTTCCATATATCGCATGGCATGAAGAAAATCGGTTTCCTGTCATTCGGGCACTGGACGCCCTCATCGCAATCACAGACGCGGTCGGCATCGGACGCGCTGCTGCAGTCCATCGACCTCGCCGTCGCCGCCGAGCAACTGGGCGCGGACGGCGCCTATTTCCGCGTCCATCATTTCGCCCGCCAGCTCGCGTCGCCGTTTCCGCTGCTGGCGGCTGTCGGCGCCAGGACCAGCCGCATGGAGATCGGCACAGCGGTCATCGACATGCGCTACGAGAATCCGCTCTACATGGCCGAGGACGCCGGTGCTGCCGACATCATTGCCGGCGGCCGGCTGCAGCTTGGCATCAGCCGCGGCTCGCCCGAACAGGTGATCGATGGCTGGCGCTACTTCGGCTACGTGCCGCCGGAAGGACAGAGCGACGCCGATATGGCGCGCCATCACGCCGAGGTCTTCCTCGACACGCTGCGGGGCGAGGGATTCGCACAGCCCAATCCACGGCCGATGTTCCCCAACCCGCCCGGCCTGCTGCGCCTGGAGCCGCATTCCGAGGGCTTGCGCGAGCGTATCTGGTGGGGTGCGGCCACCAACGCCACTTCGGAATGGGCAGCGAAGCTTGGCATGAACCTACAGAGCTCGACGCTCAAATTCGACGAGAGCGGCAAGCCGTTCCACGTCCAGCAGGCCGAGCAGATCCGCATCTACCGCGAGGCTTGGAAGGCGGCCGGGCATCAGCGCGAACCGCGCGTCTCGGTCAGCCGCAGCATCTTCGCGCTGGTCGACGACCGCGACCGCGCCTATTTCGGGCGCGGCAACCAGAGCAGCGACCAGATCGGCTTCATCGAGGAAAATACCAGGGCGATCTTCGGGCGCAGCTATGCGGCCGAGCCGGATGTGCTCGTCAAGGAATTGGCGCAGGACGAGGCGATCGCCGAGGCCGACACGCTGCTGCTCACCGTGCCCAACCAGCTCGGCGTCGACTACAACGCGCATGTCATCGAGGCGATCCTGACCCATGTCGCTCCGGCGCTGGGCTGGCGCTGACCTCGGATCGATCAGGGCGGATAGTGCAGGGAGAGACAAGATGCCGAAGAAAGCCTTGATTGCCTGGGGCGGCTGGCAAGGACACACACCGGAGCAGAGCGCGAAAGTTGTGCGTGCGCTGCTTGAGCGCAACGGATTCGACGTCACGCTCGGCGAGGGCACGGCGATGTTCGCCGATCCGGCGCTTGCCTCCTTCGATCTCATCGTGCCCGTGATCACGATGTCGACGATCGAAAAGGCCGAACTTCAGAACCTGGTTCTCGCCGTTCGCCAAGGCAGCGGGCTCGGCGGCTTTCACGGCACGATGTGTGACAGTTTCCGCAGCGAAACCGATTATCAGTTCATGACCGGCGGCCAATGGGTTGCCCATCCCGGCGACATCATCGACTACACGGTCGCTGTCACCAGACCGGATGATCCGATCACCAGCGGCATCAGTGATTTCGCCTATCGATCGGAGCAATATTACATGCATGTCGATCCGGGCAACGAGGTGCTGGCCACGACCACCTTCACCGACGCACATTTCCCCGGGATAGGCGGTGTCGTCATGCCGGTTGTCTGGAAGCGTCGCTACGGGGCTGGAAAGGTCTTTTACAGTGCGCTCGGACACAATGCCGACGAGTTCGCGGTTCCGGAGATGGCGCTGATTGTCGAGCGTGGCCTTGTCTGGGCCGCCCGCTAGGTCGGTCGGTTGCGGAAGGAGGACAGGAGCATGACGGTGTCGGTTAAAGGCCTGCCGCTGCACACGCCGATCGATGGCCGGCACCGCAAGATGCTGATCGATGGCGCCTGGTGCGACGCGCGCAGTGGCCGGACTTTCGAGACCCGAAACCCCGCTACCGGCGCCGTGATCGGCACCGTGCCATTGTCCGATTCCAGCGATATCGACCTCGCGGTGGCCGCTGCCCGGCGCGCCTTCGATGGGCCGTGGAGCCGGTTCAAGCCCTATGAGCGCCAGGTGCTGCTGCTCAGGATCGCCGACCTGATGGAACGCCACTGGGAGGAGATCGCGCTTTCCGACACGACGGACATGGGCATGCCCATCGTGCGCACGCTCGCCAACAAGAACCGCGTGCTCGGCATGCTACGCTTCTATGCCGGCATGGCGACGTCGATCCATGGCCACACGATCGGCAATTCGCTGCCGGGCGACATCGTCTCCTACACGCGCAAGGAGCCGGTCGGCGTCGTCGGCGCGATCATTCCGTGGAACGCGCCGACAGCCGCCTCGATCTGGAAGATCGGCCCGGCGCTGGCGGCCGGCTGCACCATCGTGCTGAAGCCTTCCGAGGAAGCGCCGCTGACGCCGCTGTTGATCGGCGCGCTGATGATGGAAGCCGGCGTGCCCGCCGGCGTCGTCAATGTCGTCACCGGCACCGGCACGGAGGCCGGCGCGCCGCTCGCCGCCCATATGGACGTCGACAAGATCGTGTTCACCGGCTCCACAGTGACCGGCCAGAGCATTTTGCGCGCCTCGGCCGGCAACATGAAGCGCGTTTCGCTGGAGCTTGGCGGCAAGTCGCCGGTCATCGTCTGCGCCGACGCCGATCTCGAACGCGCCGTGCCGATAGCGGCGATGTCGGTGTTCGCCAATTCCGGCCAGATCTGCATCGCCGGCTCGCGGCTGTTCGTCGAGCGGCCGATCTACGAGGAATTCGTCGAGCGGGTCTCGGCCTATGCGGCAAAACTCAGGATCGGCGACGGCGCCGACCCCGAAACCGAGATCGGGCCGCTGATTTCGCCCAGGCAGCTCGAACGCGTCACCGGCTTCATCGAGGACGGCACCAGGCAGGGCGCCCGCCTGGTCACCGGCGGCAACCGCATCACCGAAGGCGGGCTCGGTGCGGGAAATTTCATCGCGCCGAGTGTGTTCTCGGGCGTGACCGACGATATGCGCATCGCCCGGGAAGAAATCTTCGGCCCGGTGATTTCGGCGCTGCCGTTCGATACGCAGGACGAGGTGGTGCGGCGCGGCAACGACACGCCCTATGGGCTGGGTGCCGGCGTCTTCACCCGCGACGTCGGCAAGGCGCACCAACTGGCAAACCGCCTGCGCGCCGGCTCCGTCTGGGTCAACACCTATCACGCGATCGATCCGGCGGTACCCTTCGGCGGCTACAAGATGAGCGGCTACGGCCGCGAGGGTGGTGCCGAGCATCTCGACGAATATCTCAACACCAAGGGGGTCTGGATCAGGACGGATTGAGAGACCGTTTGGAAACTCTACTCCTGCGGCCATCTGGCGGCGTTTTCTGGGCTTCCGGTGCTCACGTACTCAAAATGCACGCTCCGCTCCGGTTCTCGAAAACACCACCATATGACTCGCAGGAGCGAGTTTCGAAACGGTCTCTGAACGCCGCGTGATCCGCAAGGCGATATTCAGCCGATGCCGCCGGTGACCGCATAGGCACCGGCGGTGCGGCCATCCTCCAGCCGCACCACTGCCGTCACGATCGAGCCGTACGAGCCGCGCCAGACGCTGTGGAAGCGCTGATGTTCGGCGGCCGGGACGAGCACACATCCGCTGAAGCGCAAACCGCTTTGCTGCAGTGCGACGGCCTTTCCGTTGACGTGCACCTTGACGCTGGTCGCTTCGTTCGCCTCGCCAGGCAGGTCGAGCGTGATGGCGATCTCGTGCTGATCGCCGGACGGCCGCGTCTCGGCGGCAAGCGCGATGGAGAGCGCAGGCGCCGTGCTGTTCCCGGCTTGGCCGGGACGGTGCGAAAAGACATCGTCGGCCAGTTCAGGCGTGCGCGGCGGGCGGCGGCGGCGCTGGGTGGAGCGTTCGAAATCGCCGGCTATGCGCAAGAGCCTTTCGTCATCATAGGCCTTGCCGGCGAAGGTGAGGCCGACCGGCATGCCGATGTCGGCCATGGTTCCCATCGGCACGGTGACGGTCGGGATGCCGAGATGGCGCCAGACCAGATTGCCGTTGGCGACCCAGGTGCCGTTGCGCCAGGCAAGGGCGGCGGACGCCTCGTTGATGTCGGCATCGGCCGGCCCGACATCGGCGGCGGCGGGCAGCACCACGGCGTCGATGCGTTGCGTGTCCAGCCAGTCCTCGAAATCGATCCGCCTTGTCGCTTCCAGCCCCTTCAGGCCGTCTGCGAGCGCTGGGATCTCCGCGACCGGTGTGACGCCGGACCGCGCCCGCTCGACATATTCCGAGAGGTCAAAGCCGCCCTCATAGCGGTCGGGCAGCGTGCCCGGCGGCTGCGGAAAGATCTTTCCGCCATCGACCGAGACGAGATCGGGCAGCGCCGGGTCGGCATTGGCGCGCAGGAAATCATCCCAAGCCCAGATGCAGAGATCCCAGATTTCGCGGTCGGCGAATTCTTCCGGCACCAGCCCTCGCTCGACCATGCTGCGCGCGCCGGGCCGGTCGCGCTCATAGTTGGAGACGACGGGAAAATCGACTTCGATCACCTCGGCGCCAAGCTGCTTCAGATCGGCCGCCGCCTGCTCCCACAAAGCAAGCACCGAGGCGCGGGTTTCGATGGGCGCATCGGCCCCGCTGTCGCGGCCGATATACATTTTGGGCACGCCGAGCCGCATGCCTTTCAGCGACCCCATAAGCGCGAGGTCCGTGTAGCGCGGCGGGCGCACGTCGGAGCTTTTCGGCAGCGCGACCCAGGGCTGCGCGCGCCAGAAATCGCCTCTCGTCTCCGGGTCGTCGGCGACGATCACGTCGAGCAGTTCGAGCATGTCGGGCATGCTGCGCGTGTGCGGCACCACGACATCCATGGTCGGCACCAGCGGCCAGTTGCCGCGCACCGAAATGACGCCGCGCGACGGCGTGTAGGCGACCAGCGCGTTGTTGGTAGCCGGTGTGCGGCCGGACGACCAGGTTTCCTCGCCAAGCCCGAAAGCGCAGAAGCTGGCTGATGTCGCCGTGCCGGAACCGTTGGACGAGCCCGACGCGAAGGCGGCGGTCAGATAGTCGGCATTGTAGGGGCTTTCGGCGCGACCATAGACGCCGCGCTGCATGCCGCCATTGGCCATCGGCGGCATGTTGGTGAGGCCGATCAGCACGGCGCCGCCGGTGCGCAGCCGGGCGATGGTGAAGGCATCCTCGTTGGCGACGAGATGTTCGAAAGCCGGCGAGCCGGCAGCCATCGTCAGCCCGGCGACTTTGTAGCTGTCTTTGGCGGTGTAGGGGATGCCGTCGAGCGGCCCGAGCACGGTGCCGTTGCGGCGGCGCCGGTCGGAAGCGGCGGCCTCCTCGAACATCGTTGGGTTGAGCACCGGGACAGCATTCAGCGTGATGCCGTGGCGGTCGAAATGGGCGATGCGCCTGAGATACGCTCCGACCAGTTCGACGCTGGTCACCGTGCCCTCGTCGAGCGCGCGGCGCAATTGGTCGATCGTCGCTTCGACTAAATAAAGGCTGGCATCGGTCATCGCTGGTTCCAAGGCTGTCGGCACAGCGTCATGGATGAGCGAGGCCGCCGGCTTCGGCAAGAGCCAAACGCGGTTGGTCTTCGGCGGGACTTGGCATTCCTGCGGTATCGCGTCTGGCCGGGCTCACGAAACCGCGGTCTTTGGGAACTTTTGTCCGGCTGGCGATTTTGGATGTATGGTGTGATTCCGAATTGCCGGGAGGGTTGCCGATGACCACGAAATGCGTTGCGATCTTGGCTCTTGCTTTCGCGACAGGCTCAAGCTTTTGCGCCTCGGCATTCGCGGGCGACCGGCATCACCGGCCCCAATCCGAACGCCATGTTCCCGCCGGGGACGATCTCATCAATTTCCTGTTCGGCGGCCCGCGTTACTATGATCAGCAGTTGGTCACCACGGCGGCCGGCGCGTGCTCCTACGATCGCGTTGGACCCGACGCGTATGCATTGAACAAGATCAACGATCATCATTGCGGGAAGTAGAAACTCTACTCTGGCGGCCATGTGATGGCGTTTTCTGCGCTTCCGGTGCTCACGGACCCAAATGTCCGCTGCGCGCCGGTTCTCGAAACCACCACCATATGACTCACCAGAGCGAGTTTCGAACAGGCTCAGTGCCGGCCGCTCTCCTTCATCCGCTCGATGATATCGGCCATCAGCGCCAGATCGCGGCGTGAATCGGCGAGGTCGGTCAGTGGCCTGGTGCCTTCGCGGATGTGGCGGTGGAAAGCCTCCAACTCGTTGGAGAAGGCGTCGCCATAGAGCGGGGCGATGGCCCTGGTCACCGGGCCGAGCGGGCCGGCGTCGGTCACCTCCAGCCGGGTCGGCAGGCTGCGGATATAGGGCGTGTCGTAGATGATGCGCACCCGCCTGGTGTTGGAGCGCACCTCGATCATGGCGTCGAACAGGCCGAGATCGTCGACCACCGCGTCATACAGACAGGCGAAATGCCCGTAGTCGAAGGTGACGCTGGTGTTGGCGCCGCCATTGGTGCGGTGCGCGGCAAGCACGCGGGCCGGCTCGCCAAGCAGCCCGCGCATCGCCGAAATGTGGTGCGAGGACAGCGCGGTCAGCCCGCGATAGGCGCGCACCAGATCGGCGGGCGCGTCGGCGCCGACGACTTCGCGGATCAGCGCATCGCGTTCCTTGGCGCCACGCGAAAGCAGGGCAGGATCGATGTCCTGGGGGTAAAGGACGTTGTGGCTTTTCCTAAGGAAATGCCGGCCTTCCGAGATCAGATCGAAGATGCGGACATGGGTGATGTCGGCGAAGGCGGGCAGTTCATCTTTTGCCGCCAGATAGGCCGGCGCGTAGCGGCGCATGTAGCCGACAAAAAGCGTCTTGTCGTAGCCCGGCATCAACGCCAGCAAGTCGTCGATCTCGCGCACCGTCAGGCAGGCGGGCTTTTCCAGCAGGATATGCTTGTTGGCCTTGATCGCGGCACGCACGAAGCGGCTGTGGGTGTCGTCGGACGACAGCACGAAGACCGCGTCGATGTCGGGCGAAGCGATCAGTGCCTCGGCCGTCTCGAAGGCTTTTGCCGACGGGTACTGCGATGTGCACAGCGCCACCAGGCTCGGCGACACGTCGTGCACGCCAGCGATCACCCAGCGGTCGCGCTGATCGCTCAGCACCGGCAAATGGATCGACTGCGCGACTTCTCCAAGACCGACAAGCCCGACACGGATCACCGCCACGGCACACTCCTGTTTCAACTTCAGCCAACTTGTTTGTCTTCACACCGCGCCGGTGACCAGCGCGACGAGTTCGTTGCCTGATGTTTCCGAGGCGCGCACGGTCGCTACCATCTTTCCCGCCCGCATCACCCAGATCTGGTCGGACAGGCGGCGGACCTGATCAAAATTGTGGCTGACCAGGATGACGCTGACCGACTGATCGCGCAGGCGCCGGATCAGCGCTTCGACATTGGCCGTTTCCTGCACGCCGAGTGCGGCCGTCGGCTCGTCCATCACCACCAGCTTGGCGCCGGAGCCGACGGCGCGGCAGATCGAAATCGCCTGCCGCTGGCCGCCCGACAGGCGCCGCACCCGCTGGTTGATCGATGGCACGTTGATCGACAGCCGCGACAGCATGGAGCGGGCCTCGCGTTTCATCGCCTTGCGGTCGAGGAAGGCGAAGGGGCCGATGCGGCGCACGATCTCGCGGTTGAGGAACAGGTTCTGCGCGACCGTCAGTTCGTCGATCAGCGCCAGGTTCTGGTGCACCGTCTCGATGCCGGCCTTGCGCGCCTCGTCGGGATTGGCGAAGGGTCGCGCGCGACCGTCGAAGAACAGGCTGCCGGCATCCGGCTGATGGACGCCGACCAGGCTGCGGATCAGCGTCGACTTGCCGGCGCCATTGTCTCCGATGACGGCGGTGACCTCGCCGCGGCGGGCCTGGAAGGCGACATCGGTGAAGGCGCGGATGCCGCCGAAATGCTTGCTCAGCCCTTCGCAGGCGATGATCGCATCGGCGGCGAGGATGTGATTGGCAGCGCTCATTTCTGGTACCGCATGATCAGCGCCGCCAGCACCACGATGGCGCCCACGGCAAGCGGTTGGTAGAAGGCCGACACGTTGAGCAGAGTCAGGCCGTTGACGAGCGCGGTGAGCATCAGCGCGCCGATGGCCGGGCCGAGAATGCTGGCGCGGCCGCCGAACAGGCTGACGCCGCCCAGCACCACCGCCGCCACAGAGTTCAGGAGCAGGCTGGTGTTGATCAGCGGCTCGGCCGAACCGATGCGCGCGACCAGAAGCAGCGATGCGATGCCGGCGCAAAAACCGGAAATCGTATAGGCGGCGATCTTGACCCGGTCGGTGCGGATGCCGAGCGCGCCGGCGCTTTCGGTCTGGCCGCCGGTCGCCAGCAGATGGACGCCGAAGCGGGTGTGGTAGAGCGCGATATGGGCCACGATGACGGCCGCGATCGCCACCCAGACCGGATAGCCGAACGGTCCGAAGGAACCCGACGCCAGGCGCAGCAGGAAGGTCGAGCCGACCATGGTCGGCTCGCCGCCCGACAATATGAGGCCAAGGCCGGTGATGCCCGACAGCGTGCCGAGCGTCACCACGAAATCGGGGATTTTTCCGGCGGTGATTATCAGGCCGTTGAGGAAGCCGACGGCGCTGGTGGCGGCGACGGCGAGCACGCAGGCGATGAAGATGCCGTAACCGGCGCCGTTGACGAGGCCGAGAATGATGGCGCCGAGCATGACGGCGGCCGCCAGCGACAGGTCGATGCCTGACGTCGCGACGACGAAGGTCTGGCCGATCGACAGCACGACCAGGATCGCCGCCGCCAGCAGCAGTGCCTGCAGATTGGCGACGCTGAGAAAGACCGGCTGGGCAATGCCGAAGACGATGACGAGGCCGACCAGGCCGACGACGGATGCCCAGTCGGCCCAGAAGGAGGGATCAAGGAGGAGAGCCGACAGGGAGGGGCGGCTCTCCTCCGCCGCGCCCGCCGAATGGGCGGCGGGTGCGTTGTCCGAAGGCAAGCTCACTTCAGCATCTCGCGGAAGGGATCGGGATAGTCGCCGCCGGGGCGCGGGAAGTTCTTCAAGGACGCTTCCGCATTGTCCTTGTTGATCAGCAGCACCGGTGCCGGCACGTTGGCGGGCAGTTCCTTGCCCTTGGCGGCCACCGCGCAGGCTTCGACGCCCATGGCGCCGACGACATAGGGGTACTGGGCGACGGTGGCGGAGAGTTCGCCGGCGGCGATCGATTTCAGCGCGTCGACGATGCCGTCGAGGCCGATCACCTTGACGTCCTTGCCGGAGGTCTGGACGGCGCGCTCGACGCCGAGCGCCATGATGTCGTTGGCGGCGAAGAAGCCGGCGAGATCGGGATGCGCGGCGAGGATATCGGTGGCGGCGGTCAGCGCCTTCTCGCGGTCCCAGTCGGCGCTGACCATCACCACCACCTCGAGCTTGCCTTCGACGGCCTGCTTGAAGCCCTTGATGCGGGCGTTGCTGCCGACATCGCCGACGATGCCGGCAATGAGAGCGACCTTGGAACCTTTCGGCACCAGCTTCAGCATCTCCTCGCCGGCCAGCGCGCCAGCGGCGACGTTGTCGGTGCCGATATAGGTCGAAACGGCAAAACCGGCGGCTTTGGCCTGCTCGGCGTCGATGGTGCTGTCGATGTTGACGATCGGCTTTTTCTTCTGGGCGACAGGCACCAGCGCCTGGACGAGGTTGGAGACGCTGATCGGATTGACCAGGTAGCAATCGAATTCCTGCATGGCCATGGCGGTCAGGCGGTCGGCCTGGCCGGTGGCGTCACCCATGTTGGCGGCGGCCTGGACACTGACATTGACGCCGCTGGCCTTGCCCTGCTCTTCGATGCCCTTCTGCATGGTCTGGAAGAATGGGTTGTCGAGGCCTTTGACGATGGCGGCGACTTTCGCCGCGTCCTCGGCGTGGACGGGCGTTGAGATGATGATTGCAAGCATGCCTGCGCCAAGCAGGCCTGTGCTGAGTTTCGGGCAATTGAACATGCGCATGGTTTCCTCCTCCTGATTATTTCGACGACCTGCATAAGGTTCGCTGTTCGGCGACTGAAATGGCTGACACGACGCAAGCGACCCCAACGCCTGGCGTAACGAGTTGCCGACAAGCCGATGCCGGCCTTCGGATGCGAAGGTTGCGGCCCAGGTTCGGGCGCTCTTTCGTGTCAGGCATTGCTCCTCCCAGAGCGCTGGCCGATGACTTGCCAGCATTTCCGCATGTTTTATAAAAAATTGACACGCGTCAAGTTTTAAAATGGTGCGCAGTGATTTTACCTGTGCTGCGCCGCGGCATTGGCTGGTTTGCATGACAGAAGCCAAGCTGTGCGCTATTGGCTAGCACCGGCGTTGGCCGCTACTTTTGTGCAGGGTGGGGAATGGGTCGTTTTGAAATCCTGAAGACGATCGGCCGCTTTCAGATGATTTGCAGGCGTGAGCACAGCGGCGGACGCCGCTTCAAAAATCATACCGTAAGGGAAACCACGCCCTGTCGTAGAAAGCGCCGGTGAGGCATGGGGAGTATGGGGGAGGCCGTGGAGCTGTGGGTGGTGACACGATGTCTGATCAGGACGACCTGATCCGCACGGCCATCGGGCGGTTGCTCGCCGAGAAGACCGGCGCCGCCGTCATATCGATGAGAGAGAGCATTGCCGAGCTTTTGGCGCTGACCGGTGCCGCACTGGACGAAAGCCTGCAGGACCTGCTGCTCGAAATGGCCGAAGTCCGCGGCATGATGGTCACTCTCGATCTTTAGGACCTCGACCGGCCGGTCGGTCGTGCCATGAGAGACCCCGCGCGACGTATTGAACAAGCTCCATACCCCTCCGGGTCAAGTCCGACGCGTTGTGCCCCATTTGTCGATGATTCATCCAAATTGCGATATGTGCGGCTTCACCCGGAACCGGTATGAGATCCCACAGGCGACAAATCGAGGGAGCGACATCATCAGCGGTACTCTGTTTAGGTTTCCGAGCGCGCGGCCGGTGAGAATTGATCGGCTCGCCAAGGCGGGCGATGCGCCGTGGCGACATGCGGGTTAGAGGAGGCTTGAAGTCCCAGGTGATGATCAATCCGTCCAAAATGCTTCGCTCCCTCGTCGGCGCATGGGTGGCGCTGGCTGTGGTGTCGATATCACCTCGCCATTCATTGGCAGCGCCCAAAACCGCCGTTGCGACGAACGACTTTCTCAATAGCATCGGCGTCGTTACCACATTCCCCGATCGAGGCCAGCCTTTGGCCAGGACTGTCGAAATGGTCCGCTATTGCGGCTTTCGATGGGTAAGGGCGGGAATAGAAGGTCTGAGCGACAAGGGTCCCACAACCATCCAAACCTTTCTGGATCTACATCGCGAAACCGGCGTGCGCCTGAGTTGGGGATTGGTCAGTGGTGGGACGGATGTGAAGAAGTTGGTCGAAACAGGTAAGGTGCTCGCTGATGCCGGCGCGCTACTCGCGTTCGAGGGCAACAACGAGCCGAACACCTGGGGTGTCACCTATCAGGGCGAGAAAGGCGGCGGTGCGGAGACTTCGTGGATGGCGGTCGCAAAGCTTCAGCGCGATCTCTATCAGGCTGTCAAAAGTGATCCGGTCCTTGCGAAGTATCCTGTCTGGTCGATCTCCGAACCCGGCGCGCAGCGAGACAATGTCGGCCTTCAGTTCCTTACGATCCCGCCCGGCGCACAAACCAAGATGCCGGACGGCACGACGTATGCCGACTACGCCAATGTGCACAACTACATCTACCACCCACATTCGCCGTATCCGGCGGACAACAAGACGTGGCACGCTGCCGATCCGACCGCCGCAGCCAGAGTGGACGGGCTATTCGGCAACTTCGGCGTCACGTGGGCGAGAGGGTTTCGGGGTTATACCCAGGAGCAACTCAATACCCTGCCGCGTGTCTCGACCGAGACCGGGACCAAGATCGGAGGTCCGGTCACGGAGCAAATGCACGGCTTGAATTTGATGAGCCTGTACCTCGCGCAGTTCAAGCGCGGCTACGCCTATACATCGGTCTATCTGTTGCGGGACCGCAGCGACGAAGACGGCAACCAATCTTTTGGCTTCTACAAGGCTGATTATTCACGCCGCTTGGCCGCGATCTACCTTCACAACCTTACGACGATTTTGGCGGACAAAGGTATCCTCGCCAGACCCGGCCAACTCGACTTCACGATCGCAGATCAACCCGAGACCGTTCACGATCTACTCCTGCAGGACAGCGACGGCACGTTCCAACTTATTGTGTGGGGCGAACGGTTGAGCGGTCAAGATCGTGTGACGGTCCAATTTGGCGAGACGCGCGCGTCGGTACGAACCTACGATCCAACACTTGGCGTTGAGCCTGTCGGAACACTGAGCAACGTGCGTTCGGTCGAAATTACGCTCAGTGACCATCCGATTGTCATCGCGCTTTCGCCCAGCCTGCAATGATGGAGTCGTCGCTTTGCATTCCCGCCATGCCTCGACCTGCACTCGCACACTGGTCTGGCTATTGAGCTCAGCGGTAACGGTCGGGTTCCAAATGCATCCGAAACCATGGGGAGTCGGCGGATCTTGCTCTGATTTTGATCATTTTACGGCGCCTATGGGGTAAAGACATCCGCAGGCGATTTCTCCTCTCTGACGCCCGAGCCGCGCGGCAGGGCTGACTCTTTTCCCGAACGTCAAACGTCATAGCTTCAGTCAAGCATTGGAGCAGGCTCAATGAACCTCAGGGATAAAACTGTCGTGGTCACCGGTGGAAGCCGCGGACTTGGCCTCGGATTGGTCGAGGCGCTGGTCGAACAGGGCGCCAGGGTGACGGTCGTCGCCCGCGGTGCCGAAGCGCTGGAAGCGGTCAGTGCGCGGCTCGGGGTCGCCACCATCGCCGCCGACGTTACGGACGAAGACTCTGCTTACCGTATCCTTGGCGAGGTTCGTCCGGATATCCTGGCGCTGAATGCCGGTGCGACGCCTCGTATGGGCCGGTTGGATCAGTTGAAGTGGGAGGACTTCTCCGTGGCCTGGGAAACCGACGTCAAGGCGGGACTCTACTGGCTGCAGGCAGCGCTCAACCTGCCGCTGAAGCCGGGGAGCCGCGTGCTGGTGGGATCGAGTGGCGCGGCCGTTACCGGATCGCAGATGTCGGGCGGTTATGGTGGCTCCAAACGCATGCTGTGGTTCATGGCCAAATACGCCAATGGCGTCTCGCAGGAGAAGAACCTCGGAATCCGCTTCCAGGCGATCGTGCCGCGCCAGATGATCCTCGGCACCGGGATCGGCGATGCTGCGGCCAACGCCTACGCGGGCTCCATGGGCATCACGCCGGAACAATTCGTCGCCCGCTTCGGTGCGCCGATGCCGCCCCGTGCGTTTGGCGATAGGGTGGTTTCCGTGCTGGAAGATCCGCAATATGCCGAGGGCGTCGTCTTCGGCCTCAACGGCGACGCGGGAGTCACGGTCATGGAGGGCGCGACGCCTTGAGCGATAGAGGACCTGCCGTGGATCACGACCGCCAGGAGGGGCTGCTTGCCCTTGCTGTCGCGTTGCGGCCCGAGCTGCACCGCTATTGCTCGCGCCTGATGGGATCGGTCATCGACGGCGAGGACGTCGTGCAGGACACCTTTGCCCGAGCCTTCATTGCCCTCGACGAGCTGTGCGAGGTGCCGCAACTGCGACCCTGGTTGTTCCGGATCGCTCACAACCGTGCGCTGGACCTGCTGCGCAGTCGCGCGATCCGCGTTGCCGAGCCCATCGAGGCGGCCCTCGAAATTGTCGACGACGCCGAAGCCGACCCCGTGGAGGTGCTGATGCGCAGGCAAGCCGTCCAAACCGCGGTGTCGCGCTTTGCGGAACTGCCGATCCTCCAGCGCAGCGTCATCATCCTGAAAGACGTGCTCGACGAGCCGCTGGCCGAGATCGCTGGCCTGCTGGATATCACGGTCGATGCCGTGAAAGGGCATCTGGCTCGTGGTCGGGCCCGGCTTCGGGAGATCAATGCCGATGCCACTCCGCTGCCCGATGCGCGCATCCCATCCGATGCCGTGGTCCGCTATGTCACCCTGTTCAACCAGCGCGACTGGGACGGCTTGCGCGCGCTGCTTGCCGACGACGTGAAGCTCAATCAGTCCCTGCACCCGCCGCGCTCGGGTGCCGCGGATGTCGGCATGTTCTTCACAATCTATGCCAAGGACGATGGCGTATGGGTGACGCCGGCCTGGCTCGAGGGCCGCGAGGTGATCGCGGTGTTCGAACGGCGGAGCGACCCGAAGCCCGGCTATTTCACGTGGCTGGAGTGGCGGGAAGGGCGGATCAGCTTCATTCGCGACTATCGCTATGTCCGCTATGTCGCCGACGATGCGGAACTGGTGCTGGTGGGAGACGCTGGTCCTTCCGGTCGTGGCACCGCGCACTGATAGGAGATGGCTTGGCGCGCATCGTTGTGTCCGCCCCGACGCCATAGCGGCCGAGGTCGGCTACATCGACGGGGCAACATCGCGCACGCTCCTGCGCCAGCGCCTGGGACGTGGCGTGCGCGGCCTTCGCGCGGATTTGCGAGGGGCGGCAAGGTCGGGGCGTTTGCAAGGATGGGCCGCTGCCCCTAACGCGGCTTAATCAGTGACCGCGCCGCATCTTTCCCCGCCGCGAGGATGCGATCCGACAACTCCGTTCCTTCCACCGCGCGGGCCAGTTGCAGCGCGCCGATGAGCGTTGCAAAGACACCCAGCGCCGCGCCTTCCGGATCCCTGGCCTGCGGAAGTGCTTCAGCCAGCTGGCGCACCAACGTCAGCAAGTGGTCGGTATAGACTTCGCGGGTTTCAGATGGCTGACGCGCGAGCTCCGGCAGCAGCGCGGCAGACGCGCAGCCTTTTTCCGGATTGTCCCGGTGCTCGGCTGACAGATATGCCTCTATGCCCATCTCCGGGCCACCGGCGGCCAATGCTTCGGCCAGTTGCTGCGACTGAAGCTCCATGGCCGCTGCCACGCTTTCACGGACAAGCTCCGCCTTGGATTGAAAGTGGGGATAGAAGGCGCCGTTGGTAAGCCCGGCGTCGCTCATGATGGTTGCCAGTCCGGACGCGGCTATGCCGTCGCTGCGAAAACGGTCGGCGGCGACCTCCATGATCCGGCCGCGTGACGCGTCCTTTCGGCCCTTTTCGTAGCGCATGGCTGCACTTCCTTTCCGCTATTGCATTATGGTCATAATTTGATATTATGAGTGTAATTTAATCGGGGCGAAAAAGCTAGCCCTCATGCGTTTGGAGCACGAAATGAATATGAATTCCGGAAAAACCGCTGTCGTGACCGGAGCCTCGTCGGGCATCGGTCACGCCAGCGCCGAGGCCCTGGCGCGAGCGGGGTTTACTGTCTTTGGGACGAGCCGCCGCCAAGCCAGCGACGGGCCGGACGGGGTGACCATGCTGGCTTGCGACGTGACCGACGGTGAAGCCGTCGCTGCACTCGTTTCGACGGTGCTGTCGCGGACCGGCCGGATCGACCTGCTGGTCAACAATGCCGGCGTCGGCCTGCTCGGAGGCGCCGAGGAATCCTCGATCGCACAGGTGCAGGCCCTGTTCGACGTCAACCTGTTCGGTGTCATCCGCATGACCAACGCGGTGTTGCCGTCGATGCGGCGGCGCGGCGAAGGGCGCATCATCAACATCGGCTCGATTCTGGGATTGGTACCCGCCCCATACTCAGCGCATTACTCGGCGGTCAAGCACGCGCTCGAGGGCTATTCGGAATCGCTCGACCACGAGGTTCGTGCATTTAATATCCGTGTCTCGGTCATCGAGCCGGCATACGTGCGTACCGTCTTCGACCAGAACGGCATCGAACCGGATTCGCTGTTGAAGGAATACGATCAGGCTCGGGCCGGGGTCGACGCTCTCCTTCGCGATGTGATGCCCAAGGCCGATCGGCCGGAAGTGGTGGCGGATGTGGTCGTCAAGGCCGCGACCGATGCCCGTCCGCGACGGCGCTACACCGCGGGCAAGGCTGCGCGGCAGGTCAGCCTGCTGCGCCGCTTTGCCCCCGCGGGGATGTTCGACAAGACCTTGCGCAATCAGTTCCGCCTGCCGGTCTGAACGTCAGCGAGGAGAAGGATTTCACGCACATGCGACCAGCAACCACAACGCAATTGGCCAGGCCCCACAAGACGGAGGTGCCAAGCATGACACATACACTCAATAAGCCGCCCCGTTCCCCGGCATTGTTCCAAGACGCGCCAACTCGCTCTGTCGATGTCGGCGGAACCGCATTTGTCTACCGGGAACTCGGGCCCAGGACGGGCGTGCCGGTGATCCTGCTCAACCATCTGGCCGCCCAGCTGGACAACTTTGATCCACGCATTGTCGATGGCCTCGCTGCGGCCCGGAGGGTGATTGCCTTCGACAATCGCGGCATTGGTGCTTCGGGTGGCAAAACTCCGTCGACCATTTCCAAGATGGCACGGGATGCGGTCGCTTTTATCCGGGCGTTGGGGTTCGAAGAAGTCGATCTCTTCGGCTTTTCGCTCGGCGGCTTCGTGGCGCAGGAGATTGTGCTGACCGAGCCCAGGCTCGTGCGCAAACTCATCCTGGCCGGCACGGGGCCGGCCGGTGGCCAAGGCATCGACAAGGTGACGTCGCTGACGATCGTGGACATGATCAAGGGCGCGCTGACTTTTCGGGATCCGAAATACTATCTCTTCTTCACAACGACGCTGAATGGGCGGCGCGCCGCGAACGCATTTCTGGAGCGGTTGAAGGAGCGCCGGACCAACCGGGACAAGCCGATATCGCTGAGCGCGTTCGGTGCGCAACTCAAGGCGATCAAGGCCTATGGACTGCAGGCGCCGCAAGATCTGAGCGCTATCCACATTCCTACCCTGGTTGCGAATGGCGACCAGGACAGGATGGTGCCGAGCAGCAATACCCACGATCTCGCCCGGCGAATCCCGGGGGCACAACTGGTGATCTACCCGGATGCCGGGCATGGCGGGGTCTTCCAGAACTACGCCGATTTCGTCCCGAAAGCCCAGTCTTTCCTCGCGGCCTAGCGCCCAAGAAACAATTTTAGAAAGTAACTGCCATGAAAGCATTCGTCGTCGACAAATATAACAAGAAAGGCATCCTGCGGTTGGCCGAGATGCCGGTGCCGCAGCTCGGGGAAAACGATATCCTGGTCGAGATCCATGCCGCGGGGGTGAACCTGCTGGATTCGAAGATCAGGACCGGAGAGTTCAAGCTCATCCTGCCCTATCGCCGGCCCTTCATCCTGGGCCACGACGTGGCCGGGACGATTGTCCGGGTGGGACCGAAAGTCCGCAAGTTCAAACCCGGCGACGATGTCTATGCGCGGCCGCGTGATGGCCGGATCGGGACATTCGCCGAATTCATAGCAATCGATGAAGCCGACGTGGCCCTGAAGCCAAAGAACCTCAGCATGGAAGAAGCGGCTTCTATTCCTCTGGTTGGCCTGACTGCCTGGCAGGCTCTCATCGAGAGGGCAAACATGAAGAAAGGCCAAAAGGTCTTCATCCAGGCTGGCTCCGGCGGCGTCGGGACATTCGCCATCCAACTGGCAAAACACCTCGGCGCGACCGTTGCGACAACAGCGAGCGCGGCGAGTGCCGACCTGGTCAAGGGTCTCGGCGCCGATGTCGTCGTCGACTACAGGAAAGATGACTTCGAGAAAGTCCTGTCGGGCTACGACGTCGTGGTGAATAGCCAGGACGCCAAGACGCTTGAAAAGTCCCTGACTGTGCTGAAACCGGGTGGCAAGCTCATCTCCATCTCCGGTCCGCCGGATCCGGAATTTGCCAGGAAGCAGGGACTGAACCTGGTGCTAAGGCTGGTGCTGCGCCTGCTGAGTCGCGGCATCCGGAGCAAAGCCAAGCGCCGGGGCGTGGGGTTTTCGTTCCTGTTCATGCGGGCGCAAGGTGATCAGCTGAGCAAAATCACCTCCCTCGTCGAATCCGGAGCGATCCGCCCGGTTGTCGATCGGGTCTTTCCCTTCGAAGCGACCAATGAGGCTCTGGCTTACGTCGAAACAGGGCGCGCCAAGGGCAAGGTCGTCGTCACCATGAAACGATAGCACCCGTGTTCACCTTTGCTCACGGGCGATGCAACGGAGCGACGCCATGCTGGCTGCGCGGCTGGAGGCAGGGGTTTTGGACGCCAGCGCACGACTGCTCCGGCGATGGCATGACCATGTCACAGGGCGGCGAGACACGGAAACCGTGCGCCATAGTTCCTCATTGACGTTCTGAAAGTGCGGAGGCGGGCCGGCGGGGGCGGTCATCGATCCAGGCCAGGGTCTCCGTTAGGATCTCCCTCGACAAGTCGGGATCGACAATGGCCCGGGCCAGGATAGTTGCCCCGACCATCGCGGACCAACTTCCGATCGCCCGGCGTCGTCGATCGGCTTCGGCGGCCTCTGTAGACTTCTCACTCATCCAGTCTAGCTGTACCCGCACGCCATCTGTCACCGCCGCACGGGCCTCTGGTGTCTGGCGCAGCGTGTCGGCGACAAGCCCGGCGATAGGACAACCACCAGCCCTGTTGTCGCGGTGGCGCGGCGACAGATACTCGTCGATGTATGCTCCAAGGGGAAGTGTCGCGCCACTGCGTTCGCCAAGCGCGTGAGCGAGCGCCTGCACGATGAGGTCATCCTTCGAGCTGAAATGACCGTAGAAGCCGCCATGCGTTAGTCCCAAGGCCTGCATGACCTCCGAGACGCCGACTGCCTCAAACCCTTTTTCTCGAAACAATCGGCTTGCGACCTCCAGGATTCTTTGGCGGTTTTCGGCCATCTGTTCGCGGCTAACCTTCATTTCAGATTTCTCCACCTTTGGCATTGACTTTTTCATGATAGTCATCATGTTAAGGCAACAATCATGATAGCCATCATCAATATAGCACCTCATCGAAAGAGAGCAAGAGAATGACTGAAACTCAAACCGTCCTCATCACCGGTGCTTCCGCAGGTATCGGCGCTGCGTATGCAGAACGTTTTGCCCGACGTGGGCATGATCTGGTTCTGGTCGCCCGCAACAAGGCAAGACTGGAGGCTCTCTCGGAACAGCTCCGCAATGAATATGGCGTTGCCGTCGATGTTCTGCAGGCCGACGTAACGAACTCCGACGATCTTGCAGCTGTGGAAAAGCGTCTGCGCGACGATGATCGGATCGGGATCCTGGTCAACAATGCCGGTGCGAGCCTAGGAGGGACATTTGTAGATCAAACTGCCAGTGATCTGTCCCAGCTTATCGCGCTCAATGCGACGGCGGTTGCGCGCCTCGCCAGTGCCGTCGCGCCACGGTTCATCAAGGCAGGCTCCGGCGCGATCGTCAACGTCTCCTCGGTCGTCGGGCTTGCCCCGGAATTCGGAATGTCCGTCTACGGCGCGACCAAGGCATTCGTGACGTTCCTCTCCCAGGGACTGAGCCTCGAACTCGGTTCCAAGGGCATTTATGTACAAGCAGTCTTGCCTGCGGCGACACGAACGGAAATCTGGGAGCTTGCTGGCATCGACGTCAACACGCTCCCGGCCGTGATGGAAGTAGACGAACTCGTAGACGCAGCAATGGTCGGCTTCGACCGGCGCGAGGGTGTGACAATCCCAACGCTGCACGATGCCACCCAGTGGGATGCGTATCACGCCGCGCGCCAAACGATGGTTCCCGAATTTGCGCAAGTCCTTGCCGCAGAACGCTACCGCACTGCCCTTTAGAAAGCGCCGTGGCGAGACGGCAACGTTCCGCCAAGAGGACAGGCACCCGGTGTCGCTAGAGCCTGCCTGTCTGCCAGCGCGAAACCTGACATCTCAGAGACTGCAACTCCAGACGGAAGACGTAAAATGACGGATAACGCCCTTTTTCAACCCTATAAGCTCGGCACTCTGACCTTGGCGAACCGTATCGTCATGGCGCCTTTGACTCGTAACAGAGCCGGCGCCGGATTCGTCCCCGGTGACCTTGCCGCCAAATACTATTCCCAGCGCGCCGCCGCAGGCTTGATCATAACTGAAGGTGCACAGATTTCCCAGCAGGGGCAGGGTTATCAGGATACGCCGGGTATTTACACGCAAGCCCAGATCCACGGTTGGCGAAAAGTGACCGACGCTGTGCATTCCAAAGGCGGGCATATCTTTTTGCAGCTCTGGCATGTCGGACGTGTGTCGCATGTGGATCTGCAGCCGAATGGACAAGCGCCTGTCGCGCCCTCAGCGATCAAGCCGGCGACCAAAGTCTTCGTCAACAATGCGTTCGTCGATGTGTCCGAACCTCGCGCGCTTGAACATGATGAAATTCATGGCATCATCGCTGATTTTCGCCGGGCAGCCGCCAACGCAATTGCTGCAGGCTTCGATGGTGTCGAAGTCCATGGTGCCAACGGTTATCTGCTGGAACAGTTTGCCAAGGACGGTTCGAACGAACGCTCCGACGCCTATGGCGGCTCGATCGAAAATCGTGCTCGGATGATACTCGAGGTTGCGACCGCTGTGGCTGCGGAGGTTGGAGCCGAGCGTACGGGTGTCCGCATCTCACCGGTTAACGGGGTCTTTTCAACTGATCCGCAGTCACAATTCAACTACATTGCCGAAAAGTTGGGCGAGTTGGGAATTGCCTATCTCCATGTTGTTGAAAGTGCGACAGCCGGATTGCAGGGCGTCGCTCCCTTCAGCTACGCAGACCTTAGAGCAAAATTCGGAAATACCTACATCGCGAACAATGGCTTTGACGTCGAACGCGCATCGTCGCGACTATCGCAGGGGTCGGCGGATCTCTTTTCGTTTGGCCGACCCTATATCGCCAATCCTGATCTCGTTGAGCGGCTGAAGACTGCCTTTCCGCTTGCTGAGGTGAACCAGCAGACCATCTACGGCGGCGGCGCCGAGGGATATACGGACTATCCGTTCGTCGCTGCCTCCAGCCGCGCTTGAACGACAGGCGCCGTGCTATTGCGCGGCGCCTTCCCCTCCTGTGGCCGGCAGGTCGTCACGAAGCGGACGCGGCGACCTTGGGGCGTCCGAACTCGACGTCCCAGCTGCGCTTCTGGGGTACAACCGCGCCGCTAAGCCCGAGTTGGGGGAAAAGCAGTTCGGCGCGCACCACCCGGCTCCTGCGCCAACTTATCCGAGTTTCGCCAGCTTTGCCGCCTGACGAATGGCCTTGACGGCATCCGGGTTGGTCACGGGGTAGCCGGAGATGAAGCGTTCGACCGAAAACTCCGGGAACTCGGTATGCAACCGGGCCGCCAACCCGGCCGCCTCCAAGCCCTCCCCAACCGCCGCGTGGGCCAGCGCCAGGAACATCAGTATATTTGGGGAATCCGGCGTGCCCCTATGTAGTGATGCGATGGCCGCACGATGCCTGCCGGCGGCGAACAGGATTCGGCCCTGCATGCCGAAATACCAGGGCGGGGTCAGCGGGTTGAGGCGCATGGCGCGCTCAATGAGCGATATCGCCTCGGCCGGATCGCCGGCGACCAGCGCCCTGCTGCCAGCCAGCAGCGCAAGCGTGTCGGCATGATTGGAGCCGTATTCGAAAGCGCGCCGGTAGGCGTGCTCCGCTGCCTCGAAATCGCCCAGGCACCCCATGAGATCGCCGAGGCAAGTCTGGGCGCTGCTATCCATTGGGTCAAGCCGAAGTGCATTTTCGACCGCCGTCCGCCACCTCTCGAGCGCTCCCTTCAGATCGCCACTGAAGCCGTGACAGGACTGAATCGAATAGGCGTAGGCGAGCTCAATCCAACCCCTTACCAAGGTGGGATCGAGCTCGAGCGCGCGCGAAAACAGCCTGATTGCCTCGGCATTGCCAGCGCGGCTGAACGTGTTGTGCTGTTCGACGCCCAGCAGATAGAGGTCATAGGCGCGCAGACTGGCGGGCGGCTTGCGGCGAATGGCGTTGCGACCGACCGTGGCGATAGCCCCAGCACAGCCGGCCAGCACATTGATGACGCTGTCGGTCAGGCTGTCCTGCAAGTTGAACACGTCCTCGATCGGGCGATCGAAGCGATCGCTCCACAAGCTTACGCCGTTCAGCGCATCGGCCAGTTCGATCGTTAGGCGGATGCGACGGTCATCGGCGCGCAACTGGCCCGACACCATATAGGTGGCGCCCAACGCCTTGCCGTCGGCGGCGAAGTCTGCGGGCTTGCTGCCCAGCGCTTGCATGGTATGGAAAGCGATGACCGGCAGATCCGCGTAGCGCGCCAGGTCGATGGTGATATCCGACGACAGACCGGCGGCAAAGCGGTGCCAGCGTTCTTCGGAATTCAGGCATTCGATCGGGAACACCGCGAGCACCGGCAGTTCGTCGGACAAGGACGGAAATGCGTCAGGCTGCGCGGCTTGGGGACCGTTGAAGTGCGATGCGAGCGCTATCTTGTTACGGACGCCAAGCTTGTCATAGATCGCGGCGAGATGGGTGCGGACGGTTGAAGGGGCGATGAACAACACCTCGCCGATCTCGCGATAGGTCAGACCTGAGGCAAATTTTTCCGCCACCGCGCGCTCGCGGTCCGATAGCGCGTCAGCCGGTGAAGACGTCGCGATGCGGTTCATGAAAGGTTTCCTGCCATCGGATCCGCACGGTTTCAACTGCATCTGCTGCAAAATACTACAGATGCAGGACCCCAAACACAGCATCCGGCCGATGGCGTGATCGCCGACTGAGGCGGAAGCTTCTCGCATGCCCCTAACAGGGCACATGCCGAGG
The DNA here is from genome assembly GCF_056781655.1 of Mesorhizobium bavaricum. Lineage (NCBI taxonomy): Bacteria > Pseudomonadati > Pseudomonadota > Alphaproteobacteria > Hyphomicrobiales > Phyllobacteriaceae > Mesorhizobium > Mesorhizobium bavaricum. Next base: position 2,961,027 of record NZ_CM165566.1, read on the forward strand.
AGCAAAGGGATGAGAACTATGCTGACCACCGTATCCGAGCTTTGCGATGCCGTGCAGCTCGACCTTCGCGTACCGCCGGTCGTGGCGACCGGGACGTCGGGCCGATACGGCTTGAGGAGCCTGATCGCTGCATGGGACAAGCGCGCCTATTTTCGCTGGCAGCTTGCAAGAATGGCCAGGGAGACGCCCGAATTGATCGACGACATCGGGCTGACCATGGTTGAGGTGAATGCGGAAATTGCCAAGCCCTTCTGGCGCCGCTGAAGGCCGAATGAGGACCGTTTGGTTCTGGCATTGAAGGCAAGGGAGCAGCGCTGCCGCTACCGACCACTCGTGGACATTCCGTTTCTGCCCAAGCCAGTCGTCAAATTGTTGCAACTTTGTTGTCGGCTGTAGGTTATCCGATTACTAATAGTGTTCGACACGGAGTCCCGACAAATTGAGCGTAGCCTTTGCCAAGGAGGAAAGCGCCGAGGCAGCATCGGAAACGATCCTGCCGGCTCGCCCTATCTCCGATCGGATCAACCTCGTCACAGACGCGGGCCTCAAGATGCTGCAGGATGAATTGGCTCGCGCTCAGCAGGCTCTCGAGGCCGCTAACGTGCTGGAAGATGTCAACGAGAGGCGACGGCAGTCGGCGGTCCCGGTTCGAGATATGCGCTATTATTCGGAACGCGTCCGTACGGCTCGGCTTATGTCGGTCCCCACTTCTAATGAAGTGATCGCCTTCGGACACACCGTTACCTTCGAGCGTGATGATGGCCGCACTCAGACCTTCCGCATCGTCGGCGAGGATGAGGCCAACCCGTCTCAAGCTTCCATATCGCATGGTTCGCCGGTTGCCATCGCGCTGATTGGCAAAACCGTTGGCGACGTTGTCCAGCTAGGGCAGCGCGAAATCGAGATCCTGTCCATTTCCTAGTTGGACATCGGGGTTACGACGCGCGACCGAATTGCAGGTACGTTCTGGACCTCGTCACGGTCATCCACCACTGTCACGTTTGATATTCCGTGAGTGAAGCGCAGCGAGTTACACCCGTCGCCGTCACATGGAGGTTGACAGCTACCGCGAGCCCCTCATTCCGCGGCAAGTCGGGCGAGTAACGGGCCGACAGCGGAAGATCCCCTTTCGGGGTGATTGGGCTGAAAAGCCGACCTTCGCGTCGAGCATACCGCGAGCGGTTTTGCGCCAATATCGGCGATCATGCGTTCAGTCCGGCAATCCAGCTTTTCGTAGACCCTCGACCAGGCAATCAAGCGCTCCGATGTCCGCGATCGGCCAATAGTCGCGGACGAATGCCAGATCTATATCGGGGCGCAGAGCCCTTAGCCCGTCGACGCTACGCCGCGCCTCGTCCAGGCGCCCGAGGTGTGCTTGAGCGGCAGACAAGATGGCCCACCGCGACCATTGGACATTGGGCTCGCGGAGTGACCGTTCGGCCCATTCAACCGCGTCATCCAGCCTTCCCAGAAAGAGGCAGGCTTCCGCCTTTCGCAGCAAGAACTGGCCATAGTATGCGTCTTGCGGGCTGAGTCGCATCGCGATGTCTATATGCGGCAACGCTTGCTCCGGGTGTCCGCTGGTGGAGAGCGCCATGCCGAGCGCGTAGTGGGCCTGTGCAAAGCTTGGATCCAGTTCGGTCGCCTTGCGAAGCTCAAAAATGGCCGCCTCGTGGCGACGCACCATCGTCAGCGCTCGTCCGAGAGCGTAGCGGTTGAACGCGTCTTGGCCGTCGAGTTCGACTGCCCTCCCTGCCAACCGAAGTGCATTGGCTTTCGCATCCACCGTGTCGACGTAGCCGCCTATGATCTGAAAGAAACAGGCTTCCTCGGCACCGGCATAGGCACGAGCCAGGCCGGAATCGACTTCTATCGCCTGGCGGAAAAAATGCTGCGCCTGTGCAAGGTCCGCTTCGGTACGTCTGTAGATGTGCCAGAAGCCGCGCTGGCAAAGATCCCATGCTCGCAGGTCGTCCGGGCGTTTGGCCCTTGCCCGCTCCCGGTCGGCCCGGCCAAGTTCCGGCTCAATCGCGCCGGCCAATGTCGTTGTGATCTCGTCCTGGACGGTGAAGATGTCTTCCAGGTCCCGGTCGTAGCGTTGCGCCCAGACATGATTGCCCGAGGCGCCCTCGATCAATTGCGCGGTGACACGAACGCGGTTGCCTGCCTTGCGCACACTGCCTTCGAGCACATATGCCACCCCGAGTTCGCGGGCCACCGCGCGGATGTCCGGGGACTTCCCCTTGTAGGCGAAGCAGGAGTTGCGGGCGATCACGAAGAACCACCGAATACGCGACAGCGCGGTGATCAGGTCCTCAGTGACCCCATCGGCAAAGTACTCCTGCTCGGGATCGCCGCTCATGTTCGTGAATGGCAGAACGGCAATCGAAGGCTTTTCTGGAAGCCCTATCGGGGGGGTAGGTCGGACGGGCGCGGCCAGGGGCGTGACAGCGCCCGCCTTCGCCGAGGCGCCGACCTCGAGCGAATAGATCCGCATCGGCTCGGCGATGTTCTTGAGTTGGGTTTGGCCGAGATCGCTGACCAGGAGGTCGAGCCTCGACCTGACCTGCCGATAGGCATCCTCCGAAAGGCAGATGGCGCCGGGGGCAGCGACGCCTTCCAGGCGCGCCGCGATGTTGACGCCGTCACCCATGAGGTCGCCGTCGGTCTCCTCAACGACGTCTCCTATGTGGATTCCGATGCGAAACTCAATACGGCGCTCGAGCGTAACACCTGCATTGCGTTCGAGCATGGCGGTCTGCACCTCGATGGCGCAGCGCACCGCGTCGACCACACTGCGGAACTCGACGAGGGCTCCGTCCCCGGTACGCTTGACCACGCGACCATGATGAACGGCGATCGTGGGATCGATCAGGTCGCTTCGAAGTGCCCGCAACCGCGCCAAAATGCGATCCTCGTCCGCGCCGGCGAGCCGGCTGTAGCCAACGACGTCGGCGACCAGGATTGCAGCAAGCTTTCGGGACTCGCTCATTCCGTCCTTCCCTGTCCAGCCGAGCACCATAGCCCGATCAGAGACCCCCGTCTCGGCATAGAGCGGTCACGTCAACGTACGATAGCCCGGGTTAAACCCGGAAATCCGATAGGAAAACGAACGATAGGAAGTGCCTCTCTTTGGTGGGATGCGGACCGGAAGCTTGAGGAAAAAAGGCCTCCCAGGCGGACAGCTCGCGTGCCGCCGAGTCGGCCTATGACGGACATTCGGCAATTTGGCAGCGAGTGACCAGATTGTGCCAACCTTGCCGAGGACGAACGTCTGACATAAACCCATCCCGGACCTCAAACAAATTGGTGCGACTGTTTGGGACCGGGCGTAGTTGCGACATTTGCCCTATCCGGACGTGTGAGCAGTGCTGTGGGCAAACCGTGATGCGTGCATTTTTTCGTTCGGCTGCCGCGATGATCGTGATGTCCGGCGTGACAGGCTGCACCAGCATTTCCTACTACGCGCAATCCTTGGAGGGTCATGTGGAGATCATGACGGCGCGCCAGGATGTCGGAGAGCTGATCGACGATCCTTCGACCCCTGAGGCACTACGCGCTCGAATGGTATCGGCGAGCGCCATACGGCAGTTTGCGACAGATGAACTGGCGCTGCCGGATAACAATAGCTACCGCAGCTATGTTGACGTTGGTCGGGACTCGGTGACATGGGCCATCTTCGCTGCGCCGGAATTCTCGCTGACGCCACGAACATGGTGCTTTCCGGTGTTCGGATGCGTTCCGTACCGAGGATACTTCTCCAAAAGGTCTGCGATTGAAACCGCTGTCGAATTTCAAAGACAGGGCCTGGACGTCTATGTGACGGGCATCACTGCATATTCCACGCTTGGCTGGTCAAGTGACCCGCTGCTAAGCACGATGCTCAGCCAAGATAAAACGCATCTTGCAGGGCTGGTTTTCCACGAGCTGGCCCACCAGCGCGTCTATGTGAACGACGATTCCGCATTCAACGAGGCATTCGCTGTTGCCGTCGAAACAACCGGCGTGAGGAAATGGCTGCGCGCGGCTGGTGATACCGCCGGATTGCGCCGTTACGAGGCCGATCGAAAGCGCAAGACCGAATTTCTTGCGCTGCTGTCGCACACCCGGGACGAGCTAGCGCATATCTATGTCAACGCGGGTACCACGAACCAGAAGCGGGCCGCAAAGACAGCTGCGATCGAGCGGCTGCGGACGCGCTACCGCGAGATGCGCGACAGGCGCTGGGGTGGATACCGGGGATATGATGTCTGGTTCAATGCTCCGATTAACAACGCGAAACTCGCCGCGACTTCCGTTTACAGTGATCAAGTGGCGACGTTTCTCCGCTTGTTCGACTTGTGTTCGGGCGACTATCCACGGTTCTACGCGTCGGTTCGACGGATCGGAGCGTTAGACAGGGCTCACCGCGCCGCAGCGCTCAAGGCGGCAGCTACATGTGATGGAGCCGGTCCAAGCTGAAGTCCCTAAGCGGCGCTGGGCAGGAATGGCTTTGCGAGTCGGTCGCTCCCACGGCATTTCGGCGTCTCCAAAGCGGACACTCGGCCAAGCCGGCGCCGACATCCTCCGGATTGCGGTCGCGCCCGCTCGCGTCGGAGGCGGGACTAGATTAGGCTGCAGCGAAGCCGCTTGATCGACCGGGGAGGGCGCAGGCAGGTATGGAGCGAAGGCTTACGGCGATACTTGCTGCCGATGTGGTTGGCTACAGCCGCCTCATGGGCGAGGATGAGGTAGGCACGCTCGAACGCTTGAAGGGTTGCCGTCGCGAACTGATCGACCCGGCGATCAAGGAGTACCACGGCCGCATTATCAAGCTCATGGGCGACGGCGCGCTCGTCGAGTTCGCCAGCGTCGTCGATGCCGTCCAGTGTGCTGCCGTGATCCAGCGCCGAATGGCGGAGCGCAACGAGGGCACAACTGATGCCCGGCAGATCCGGTTTCGCATCGGCGTCAATCTCGGCGACGTCATCGTTGAGGGCGATGACATCTATGGCGATGGCGTGAACATTGCCGCGCGCCTGGAGGCAATGGCCGAGCCTGGGGGTATTTGCATCTCGGGCACGGCCTTCGACCACGCGGTGCACAAGGTGGATGTCGGCTTTGCCAGTCTCGGCGAGCAGCGCCTCAAGAACATCGCCGATCCGGTTCGCGCCTATCGCCTCTTGCTCGATCCCGGGGCCTCGGGAAGGGTCACGGCCGCGCCCCACCGGCCGGGCCCGCGCGTCATGATCCTGGCCGGCGCCGCGGCCCTGGCAATTGCCGCGATTGTCGGCATTTTTGCGTGGCAGAAGTTCTCGGTGCCATCGCGGCCATCGGTTGCGGTGCTGCCGTTTGCAAACCTCGGCGGCGATCCAGGCCAGGACTATTTCGCTGACGGCATCACCGAAGATCTGATCACCGACCTCACCAAGCTTTCCGGTCTGGACGTCATCGCGCGCAACTCGGTGTTCGCCTACAAGGACAAGCCTGCCGCGCTGGCGGACGTCGCGCGCGACCTTGGCGTCCGCTTCGTCGTCGAGGGGAGCGTCCGCCGCACAGGCGAGCAGATCCGCCTCAATGCCCAGCTCATCGATACGGCCACGGGCGACAATCTGTGGGCCAACCGGTTCGACCGCGGCATGGCTGGCGTGTTCAGTGTCCAGGACGAGATGAGCCGGGAGATCGCCAAGGCGCTGGGCATCCGGGCTTCGGCAGCGGAAAGCGAGCGCATGGCGCGCCCGCCGACCGAGAACCTCGAAGCCTACGACTTCTACCTTCGGGCCGAGCAGACAGCACGGACCGGCCGGCGCGACGGGCTGCGGGAGGCGCTCACGCTCTACAACAAGGCGGAGGAACTCGACCCCGCTTTCGCCGAAGCCTTCGCGGCGGATGCAAGCACGACGGTCTATATCTGGCGCGAATCGTTCAACGACATCATGCAGAGCGCACCCGCGCGCAAGCGCGCCTATGAGAAGGCAAGCCGTGCGCTGCAACTCGACCCCGACCTTTCGTCGCCCTATGCGATTCTCGGCATTATGCAGGTCGTGGATCGCCGCTACGAGGAAGCCATCGCTTCGGCCGAGCGAGCCGTCGCACTCGGCCCCGGCGATGCAGAGACGCAAATAGCTCTAGGATACGTGCAACTGTTCGCCGGCAATCATGCCGAGGCAGCCGCCGCGGTCGAGACGGCGCTCAGGCTCGACCCCAACCTTTCACCCATCAACCGGCAAATTGCCGGTCTGGTCTTTCTCATTCAAGGTAGCAACGACAAGGCGATCGAGGCGCTCGAACGCATTCGCGACGATGCTCCGTCAGTCGGAGATTTCAGAATTACCCTCGGTGCCGCTTACGCCCGCGCCGGCCGCCTGCAGGATGCGAGGGCGGCGGTCGCCGAGGGACTAGGTTCCATGTCGACGCCGGGGTTCGATTCATTGTCCGCATACCGGGTCAATGGTGCCCAATACCGTAATCCCCGGGATTTGGCTCTCATCATCGACGCGTTGCAGCAGGCGGGCTTGCCCGAATGGCCGTTCGGCTTCACCGGCGACGAGCACAACCGCTTGAAGGGCGAGGAGATCGCCTCGCTGGTGCTGGGCCATACGTTGCAGGGCCAGGTTGAACCCAGTCTCCAACCAGCCTTCCTTCAGATCGGGAGCGACGGCAAGGCGGCCTTCCGCTCCACGACTCGGCTGGTCACCGAGACCGTCTACGTCGATGGCGACCTCTTGTGCGAGCTGAGCGAGAATATGTTCGGGCGCCCCGACTGTGGACCTGTCTATAAACGCCGCGACGATGGAGGCGGCGGCTATTCCTTCGTCAACTCAAGCAAGGTTTTCCACTTCGCGGTGGTTCAGTAGATGCACGCGTCGGTCGCGCACGCTCGCGTCGGAGGCGGGACTAGATTAGGCTGCAGCAAAGCCGCTTGATCGACCGGGGAGGGCGCAGGCAGGTATGGAGCGAAGGCTTACCGCGATACTTGCTGCCGATGTGGTTGGCTACAGCCGCCTCATGGGCGAGGATGAGGTAGGCACGCTCGAACGCTTGAAGGGTTGCCGTCGCGAACTGATCGACCCGGCGATCAAGGAGTACCACGGCCGCATTATCAAGCTCATGGGCGACGGCGCGCTCGTCGAGTTCGCCAGCGTCGTCGATGCCGTCCAGTGCGCTGCCGTGATCCAGCGCCGAATGGCGGAGCGCAACGAGGGCACAACTGATGCCCGGCAGATCCGGTTTCGCATCGGCGTCAATCTCGGCGACGTCATCGTTGAGGGCGATGACATCTATGGCGATGGCGTGAACATTGCCGCGCGCCTGGAGGCAACGGCCGAGCCAGGCGGAATCTGCATCTCCGGAACCGCATTCGACCACGCGGTGCACAAGGTGGATGTCGGCTTTGCCAGTCTCGGCGAGCAGCGCCTCAAGAACATCGCCGATCCGGTTCGCGCCTATCGCCTCTTGCTCGATCCCGGGGCCTCGGGAAGGGTCACGGCCGCGCCCCACCGGCCGGGCCCGCGCGTCATGATCCTGGCAGGCGCCGCGGCCCTGGCAATTGCCGCGATTGCCGGCATTTTCGGATGGCAGAAGTTCTCGGTGCCATCGCGGCCATCGGTTGCGGTGCTGCCGTTTGCAAACCTCGGCGGCGATCCAGGCCAGGACTATTTCGCTGACGGCATCACCGAAGATCTGATCACCGACCTCACCAAGCTTTCCGGTCTGGACGTCATCGCGCGCAACTCGGTGTTCGCCTACAAGGACAAGCCTGCCGCGCTGGCGGACGTCGCGCGCGACCTTGGCGTCCGCTTCGTCGTCGAGGGGAGCGTCCGCCGCACCGGCGAGCAGATCCGCCTCAATGCCCAGCTCATCGATACGGCCACGGGCGACAATCTGTGGGCCAACCGGTTCGACCGCGGCATGGCTGGCGTGTTCAGTGTCCAGGACGAGATGAGCCGGGAGATCGCCAAGGCGCTGGGCATCCGGGCTTCGGCGGCGGAGAGCGAACGAATGGCACGCCCGCCGACGAACAATCTCGAGGCCTACGATTACTATCTACAGGCCGAGACGGCGTCACGCAGCGTCCTGCTGGCCGGGCTGCGGGAGGCGCTCACGCTCTACGACAAGGCGGAGGAGCTCGACCCCGCTTTCGCCGAAGCCTTCGCGGCCGACGCGCGCACGACCGTCTATGTCTGGCGCGAGGCGTTCAACGACATCATGCAGAGCGCGCCAGCACGAAAGAGAGCCTATGAGAAGGCAAGCCGAGCTCTGGAACTCGAGCCGGACCTTTCATCGCCCTATGCAATTCTCGGTATCATGCAAGTCGTCAATCGCCGCTACGAAGATGCGATTGCCTCTGCCAAGAAGGCTGTTTCAATCGGTCCGGGCGATGCAGAGGCGCAAGCAGCCCTTGGATATGTTCAGTCATACGCCGGCAATCATGCCGACGCAGCCGCCGCGGTCGAGACGGCGCTCAGGCTCGATCCCAATCTTTCACCCATCAACCGGGAAGCTGCTGGGCTGGTTTTTCTTCTCCAAGGGAATGTCGAGAAAGCGATCGCGACTCTCGAACGCACACGCGACGATGCGCCCACGGTTGGCAACTTTCGGTTTACGCTCGCCGCGGCGTATGTCCGCGGGGGCCGTTTACCGGATGCGAAAGCCGCAATCGCCGATGGGCTCCGCCTCGTAGCGGGGTCCAGCTACGTGGACTCCTTGGCTGGGTGGCAGATGACTCACGCACATTTCCGGAACCCGCAGGATCTGGCGATTCTCGTCAACGCACTGCGCCAAGCAGGCCTACCCCAATGGCGCTTCGGCTTTACCCCGGACGAACACGACCAGTTGAAGGGTGCTGAGATCGCGTCCCTCGTCATTGGCCATACACTGCAAGGCCAGATCGAACCCGGTCTCCAACCAGCCTTCCTTCAGATCGGGAGCGACGGCAGGGCAGCTTTCCGCTCGACGACGCGGCTGGTCACCGAGACCGTCTACGTCGATGGCGATCTCTTGTGCGAGCAGAGCGAGAACCTGTTCGGGCGCCCCGACTGCGGTCACGTCTACAGGCGCAATGACGAAACCGGCAAAGGCTACTCCTATGCCAATACAAGCAAGGTGTTTCACTTCACGGTGGTTCAGTAGACGCGCGCGCGTGTCTCAGTGATACTTATCGAGCTCCAAATTGGCCGCGACCTTCGGCCAGTTGGCATCGGCTTTCGGTATTTCTTCATCCGCATGGGCGGCGAAAGTGTCCGCATTGCCGACGTCGTAGATCAGGTAGAGCTTGCCGTCGATAATCTTGAATGCCTCGGGATCGACGTTGACCGTTACCCCTCCGCCCACGACTTCGCCGGCGCAGTAGCCGCCATATTGAGGGGCGTACTTGACCGGCTCGCTCATGAACATTTCCTGGTGTTTCTTGCTGGCGAAATGCCAGGGTGTCCCCAGCCAGTCATAAGTGAACTCTTCGGAGCCCTTCACGGCCTTGCCGTCGGTGAAGTAAGCGACCGTGTCGTAGCCCATGATCGCCACACCGCCGAAATAGCCGGTGTTTACCGAATCGTCGGCCCAGGCCGATCCCGCGCCGGCGACCGCAGCTACCGCGACCAGGGCAGCCGCCCCCAAATTCCGAACCAGTCGTGACTTGATCATCGTGCTCATCTGTATCCTCCATCAATCGTGGATCTCGGCGCACTTCGCCGCGTTCGCCTCGCCAAGGATTTTGGCTTGGCAGGTAGCACCATGGCGTTTGAACAGTCGTATGATATCCGTGTTGCCCTTCCAGAATGCGCGCGTTATCGGCATGTAGCCATGGCCCTCGGGGTGGTTTACATCGGCACCTTTCGCAATAAGGAATTCGGCCACTTCAACGCGGTTTTCCTCGGCGGCCACCAACAACGGCGTAGCACCCGCCTTGTTGGCAGCATCTTCGAGCACCGCGCCTTTTTCCAGCAGCAGCTTGGCGATCGGCAGGCTGCCCGAGAAGGCCGCCGCATGAAGCGGGGTGAAGCCGCCCGAGTTCCGGGCCATGACGTCGGCGCCCTTGCTCACCAGCAATTCCGCAATTGCGGGCTGGTCGTCGAGCGCAGCAGCGATGAGGAGGGTTGCTTGGTCGCGTGCCCGGCTGTCAACGTCGGCGCCGCTCGCGAGAGCTTGCTCGACACCCACTTTGTCGCCGGCAGCTATGGCGTCGAACAGCACCTCGCCCGCCGCTGCATTGGTCGCGGCAAACGCCAACACGACAAGTGTCAACAGTCCACGCATGAGTATCGATATCACGCGCGAGGATGGCGTACAAGTTCGTCAGGGTCGTACTCCGCGACATGGCGCTTTGGCTTTGCCCGCCTGCGAGCCCGTAAAATGGAATGTCCGCTTCGGATTGCGCCACGAACGACCGGGATTGGCGCATTGCCGCCCGGTAGCATTTGGGCCGACAGGGGGATGGGCGGCTTCGAGGCTCTGAAGGCCAGAGGCGGACCTTCGAGCCACCCCGGCTGTAGCGCCAATGCCAAGCATGCACTAACATTCCAGCTTGACCCCGTTGGGGCTGGCCAGTGATCTGTTCAAATTGGGGAAGTACCCATGACCAATCATTGCTGTGGACCGGGCTATGCTTCTCCAGCCGAGGCGATGAGGGCACCTCGCGAAAAGCTGCTCTATACGATTGCCATCTACACTGGCACGGGCATTCAGAAGCCGGACTATCTGTGTACCATTGATGTCGACCCCGAGAGTTCGACCTACAGCCAGGTGATTTCACGTCTGCAAATGCCGGGCATTGGCGATGAGCTTCATCACTCCGGCTGGAATGCCTGTTCGTCGTGCCATGGCGATGCGCGCATGGAGCGGAAATATCTGATTGTGCCGGGTGTGCGCTCGTCCAACCTGCATATTGTCGATTGCGGTACCGATCCCCGCAATCCGACACTATTCAAGGTCATAGACGGCGCTGAAATCAAAGCCAGGACCAACTTGTCGGCACCACACACGGTGCATTGCCTCGGCTCGGACATCATCATTTCCATGCTTGGCGACGCTCAAGGCAATGCCCCCGGCGGATATTTACAGCTCAGCAAGGAGTTCGAGATTGTCGGCCGTTGGGAAAACTCCATGGGCAGCATCAAGTTTGGTTATGATTTCTGGTACCAGCCGCGACACAACGTGATGGTCAGCTCGGAGTGGGCCGCGCCCAATACCTTCATGCCTGGTTTTGACCTGGAAGAGGTTGGCCATCTGAAATATGGCCGAGAGATCCATTTCTGGGATTTTGAAAAGAAGGAGCCAAAGCAAACATTCTATCTCGGTGAGGATGGCTTGATCCCACTGGAAGTGCGCTTCCATCATAACCCCGACAGCAGTCACGGCTTTGTCGGCGCGGCCCTTTCTGCAAATATCATCCACTGGTGGAAGGATGCGGCGGGTGATTGGCAGTGGGAAAAAATTGTCGATGTCGACAATGAGCCGCACCCCGAATGGCCGATCCCGATACCGGGCGTGATCTCGGTCATTCTGCTCAGTATGGACGATCAATACCTCTATCTGTGCAACTGGTTGCACGGCGACATCCGTCAGTATGACATCTCGGACCCTCACAATGCCAAGCTTACGGGGCAAGTGTGGATGGGCGGTCTTCTCGGCCGAGCGCCTGAGGTCAATGGCGTGAAAGTGACTGGCGGGCCTCAGATGATACAGCTCAGCCTCGACGGCAAGCGCCTCTATGTGACGACCTCACTCTTCTCGACCTGGGATAATCAGTTCTATCCGGAAATCCGCACCAATGGCGGATGCATGCTGATGGTCAATTGCGATACGGAAAACGGCGGCATGGAAATCGATCCGCTATTCGTTGTTGATTTTGGCAAGGAACCAAACGGACCAAGCCGCTGCCACGAAACCCGTTATCCCGGCGGTGATTGCACGAGTGACATCTGGGTATGACCAGCTTCACCATCACTCTCGCCAATCAAGGCGGTGCGGCCTTTGACGTCGATCACCGCAAGCCCCTCTTGCAAAGCTTGCGCGAGCAGGGCGTGGATCTGCCGTATGGGTGCAAGTATGGCGGCTGCATAACCTGTGCGGCCAAAATAATCAGCGGCAAAGTCGATCAAAAGGCGCAGCGGGCGCTGAACAACCGCCAGATCAATAATGGCTATATAATCCTTTGCGTCGCCCGCCCTATGAGCGACTGCACGCTGGAGGTCGGTGTTGAGAGTCACGACAAGCTCTACCGCAACCCCTTCCTTGACCCGCTGGCCGCTCATGAATTGAAAGCCGATATTGCGACCCCGTTGGAAGCAAAGAAATGACCCATATGAATCATGATGAGCCCTATTCGGAGGCTTATCTGCAAGACATTCTGAAATCGGTCAAAACCATCGCGATGGTGGGGGCCAGCCCCGACAAAACCAAGTTTTCCTATGGTGTTCTCAGGGTGCTGCACGAAATCGGCTATGACATGATCCCGGTCAACCCCAGTCCCGGGCTGGATGAAATTCGAGGGCTCAAGGTGTACGCATCACTGGCGGCCATCGACCGGCCGGTGGATATGGTTGAGGTTTTTCGCCGCTCCGAAGATCTGTTGGAAGTTGCACAGGAGGCCATCGCAATCAATGCCAAGGTTCTGTGGGGTCAGATTGGGGTGCGCGATGAAGCTGCCGCCCAGTTGGCGGAGGAAGCGGGCTTGAAAGTGGTGATGAACCGCTGTCCCAAGATTGAGTTGTTCCGCCCCTTCTGGAAGCCAAAGCTGCACTTGGGAATATGATTGCAGGGGCATAGAATTCGGCGCTGTCGCGGCAACCAACCTGTTCCTTTGGTCCGACGTTGATCCTGCCAGCAGATTTCAATTTTGCCCGAGATACGATGCCAGATGATCGCTGAGATCACGCGCGTCGTCGCCAGCGCCGTCGATCAGCGCAGACTTGCGGCGGCGCAGGAACTGCGTCCCCATCAGGTACAGGCCCGGATGTTCCGCTACACCGCCGTCGTGACGGATGTGGCCCTTGCGGTCGAGGACCGGCAGCTCCAGCCAGGAGTAGTCCGGCCGGTAGCCGGTGGCCCAGATGATCGTCCTGATCGCGCCAGTGGCGAGGTCGAGGCCGAGCGGCGGGTTGTCCTCGACACGGGTCGGCGGCAAGCGATCCGGCGGCCCGACCGTGGCGTCGAGGCCGTTGGCGCACGCCCAATCGTCGATGAGGTCGAGCAGCCGGGCCATCTTGAGATCGGAAAGCGCACACATGTTGCGCAACGACCCCGCAAACTGGGCCTTGCCGTCTTCGGTGATGCCGGCGAGACGACCGATGAGCCGGACGCCGAGGTCGTCGAGCGCATTGAGGTCGAGGGTGGTGCGGTCGGGCGTGCCGGCAAGCTGCAGCGAAGGAACGCGTCGCGCCCGCCTGATGTCGTCCACCTCGTCGTAGCGCTCGTCGAGCACGCCGGCGGCATCCATCCACCATTCCAGGTCCTTGCCGCGATAGACGCGGGGCGCCCGGATGTGCTCGCCCACCGACAAGGTCACTTGACGCCCCGAACGCTGCAGCTCCTGTGCGATCTGGGTGCCGCTCGACGACGCGCCCACCACCATCACGCCACCGTCGGCGACCTGGCCCGGATTGCGGTAGGACTGTGCCGTCAGCATGGTGACCGACCGCGGCACGCGGGCGGCCAAATCGGGCAGGCGCGTGATGTTGCAAGCGCCCGACGCCAGCACCACGGTCCGGCACCGCCACTCGCCGCGGTCCGTGCGCACCAGATATCCCGCTCCGTCGCTGCGAACCGAGGTAACGGTCGTGTGGGTTCTGACCGGAGCCGAGATCGCCTTGGCATAGTTCCCGAGGAAATCGATCACCTCGGGCATCGTGCGGTAGCCGTCAGGGTCGTCGCCTTCATAGCGGAAGCCCGGCAGCCGGCTCTGCCAGTTCGGGGTAAGCAACCGCAGCGAATCCCATCGCTCCGTGCGCCAGGTATGGGCAATCTCGCCGCGCTCCAGCAGCACATGGTCGATCGAGCGCTCCGCGAGGCAGCGGCTCATCGCGAGCCCCGCGTGCCCTGCACCGACGATCACTGTGGTGACGGAACTAATCACGCCCTCTCATCAGGAGAGTCTACGGCTCGAAGCGCCTTTCAATTCACTACGACCGTGACGTTCGTCGGATTGGTAACAATGTCATAGACTGCCGACCGCTTTTGCGACTGAGCGACGAGAGCCTCGATGTCCTCACGCTTGGCGTCGGCGTCGATGTTGTACTTCACCGTGATGCCGCTGAAGCCGTTGCGGACGTCGCTGTCGATGCCGAGTATGCCCGCAATATCCATGTCGCCTTCGATGGTCGCCTTCACCGACTTCAACTGGATGTTCCGGTTCTGGGCAACCGCGGCGATGCCGGCGGTCAGGCAACTCGCGAGCCCGACAAGCACGTATTCGACAGGCGTGGCGCCCTGATCCAAGGAAGCGAAGACCTCCGGATGGTCGGCATCGAATGTGAAGGTGGTCTTGCGATGCTGGTCCTGGCCGAGACCGTAAAAGCTCTCGACCGTCGAGTGGCTGTGGGTGCCATCCTTCCATTCGCAGGCCGCGCGCCACTTGAACTGCGCAGCCTCCGGGGCGTTGGTAAGAGCTTCGCGTGCGCCGAGCAGCGCCTCGACGTTAACGCCATTGTTTGCCTGTACTTCGGAAGCCATAATTATCCTCCCTACTTTGCACTGGCTTAAAAACCCGACCGATCCCATTGACCTCCTGATCAGATTTCGCCAGGGGAAGGCATGCTATGGGTAGCGAAGCGTTTCTTCAAGTTGTTTCCGCAGAGGTATGGTCGTCCCTCGTGTACCGAGTTGCGCCTTTGCGGGCTAAGGGTGCCCTGCGTGTCTGTCGGCGTTGGTTCCGCAGCCCGGTGCTAGGCCAGAGGCGTCGCGATGCAGTTCTTGAAGGCCGCCGGCAACCTAGCCGACGGCATTTCCGCAGGGCCATCTTGCCGGCGTTGCGAACAGCTGGTTCGCCGCCGTTAACGGCATTCAAACGCTATGAAAATCAACTTCGGCTTCTGGCGCAACCACGACCTCTGGCGTGGTCAACTGCAATGTCTGGTTCCGGGCGGAGGCAAGGTTCGCCGCCATGGCCGACATGAGGCGCATACACCCCGACAGCCTTGGGCCGTGTATGGACGGCTCTCCGTTGGCAAGGGTTCTGTTTGAGCGCTCTGCAGTTACTGGTTGGTGCGGTCCATGTATCCGACCCGTAGGTGCGGCTCTTCATATGCCGCTGGCCATAATGCCATTCGCGCGGCTCAGGTCGCGATCGAAAGCTCGCACTCGAAGGTACACGGCCCATGAACCTACTTGCGAACGACTTTGAGCGCTCTGTCCAGGATGATGGCGAGCATTACAATCG
Source organism: Mesorhizobium bavaricum (assembly GCF_056781655.1). Taxonomy (NCBI): domain Bacteria; kingdom Pseudomonadati; phylum Pseudomonadota; class Alphaproteobacteria; order Hyphomicrobiales; family Phyllobacteriaceae; genus Mesorhizobium; species Mesorhizobium bavaricum. The sequence continues at coordinate 2,976,379 of NZ_CM165566.1, forward strand.
ACAAACCTGCCTCCAGTCCGAGCGGTATGTTGACGGCCGAAAGGGCTCGCACCACCGGCTTGCCAAGGCCGTCGGCACCGACCAAGGCGGCGACCACAACCATGGACAGCGCCAGCATGATGCATTGCGTCAGCCCTTCCATAATCACCGGCAGGGCACTTGGCATTTCGATCTTCCACAAGAGTTGCGAAGGCGATGCGCCAAACGCGAGACCGGCTTCAAGTATCTGCTGCGGCACCGAACTAAAGCCAAGGTAGCTCATTCGAATAACCGTTGGCACGGTAAATACGATTGTGGCCACCAGGCCAGGTGCTGTGCCCAGACCGAACAGAACGAGCGTTGGTATGAGATAAACAAACGTAGGCAGAGTCTGCATGAGGTCGAGCACTGGAAGCACCAGTTGATACAGCCGTTTGCGATGGCCAAGAAAGATGCCGATCGGCACACCGATCAGCATGGAGCTTGCGGTGGCGAAGACCACCAGCGCGAGGGTCTGCATGGTTTCGACCCAGAAACCCTGATTGGCGATCATGAGCAGGCCTGCCGCCACACCGGCCGAGAGTTTCCAGGATCGCTTCGTCAGATAAAGAACGACCGCGGCCGTCAAGATGATGACCGGCGATGGGATCCACAGCAGGATGCTGACAAGACCATCGATCAGAAATCCGAGCGAGGCGGAGATGCCATCGAAAAACCCTGAGAAATTGTCGGTGACCAAGGTGAAAAAACGCTCACCCGCCGATCCAATGGGAATCTTGTAGCTGGAGAGCCATTCAGCGAAGCGATCCATCCGGCAGTCCTTAACGTGGGGAAAAAGAAGACTCTAGCAGCAGCTTACGGGACGAGGAAATCGCGCATCAGGCTCGCCACCCGCTCGGGCGATTCCCAGAAGGGGTTGTGGCCGTGACCGGGAAGACGCGAAAGGCTGGCGCCAGGAATGGCAGAAAGCAGTGCTTCTTGATGCGACAAATCGAAAAACGGATCCTCTTCGCCCCAGATCAAGAGTGCTGGTTTTGTGATTAAAGGGCGTCTATTCGTCTGGCCCTGAGCCAACTCGTGCAGGATTTGCCGCAATATGATGATGGGCATAGTGCTCGCATCAAGCCGCAGCTTGGCAAGAAATGGCTCGGGAACATTTCCGGGATTGGCGTACCATCGTTTCAGGAAGTCGCCGTCAGGCTCGAGCGTCTCAAGCTTTTCAAGTTCACTACTCAGGCGTCCGCTCGGGCCGGTGGGGTTCAGGGAGGTGCCGATGAGGATCAGTCGGCTTGTGGTCTCGGGGTAGAGGCCGGTGAGGCACTGCGCAACCATGCCACCGAGTGAATGGCCCACCACTTCGGCGCGGCGAATGCCAAGTTCCGTTAGCAACAGCCTCGCATCCTCGGCGAAATCAGTCACTGAGTAGCCTGTCTGCGGCCTGCCGGAAGCACCGTGACCGCGAAGGTCCGGGATGATCAGCCGCCGTCCAGGGAAAAAGGGGGTGATGCCGGCAAAGCTCACGCTGCTATCGGTAAGGCCGTGCAGAAGCAGGAGCGGGATTTCCTCGCTCTCTCCCAAGTCAATGAAGGCAAGCATCTGGCCATTGGGCAACCGTACGTGTTGTTTGCCCTTCTCCCATTCGGCAAATGCTGGAACCACAGGTGCTGACACGGTCGCGCGCATGACCGTTGTCGCCAGTTTGTCGGACATTGTATCCTCTTTGCGGTTATTTGGCTCAGCGCGCTACCCGGGAGCGCGCCGATTCTGCGCACTCACAAGCCCAGATATGCCTTGACGGCCGAAAGTCCGTCCTTGCCGTCGATGGTGGTCACGTCCTTGAGCCAGGCATCGAGTCTTTGCGGCTCTTCTTTGAGCGCTTTGATCGCCCCGTCTTTGGGCTGCATCTTGTCATCGATCAAATAGCGCATGCCTTTGTTTTCGAAGTCTATGTCGAAAGCGAGATTCTTCAGAAGCCTCGCGACGTTTGGGCATTCTGCCGTGTAGCCGTGGCGAACCAGGGTCGATACCGTTGCTGCTCCGAAATCGGGGCCAAAGAATTGGTCACCTCCGGTGAGGTATTTGAAGTCGAATTTCGTATTCATCGGATGTGGCGCCCAGCCCTGAAACACAATCCATTCCTTGCGACGCGTCTTGCGAGCGACTTCCGCCAGCATGCCTTGCTCGCTCGATTCCACGACTTTCCAACCGTCCAGCTTTAGATTCTTGTCGGCGATAATGTTGAACATGATGGCGTTGGAGCCGGGCTCGATGCCATACATCGTATCGGCAAATTTGTCGGCGAACTTGCTTAGATCGGAGAAATCCTTGACGCCCGCCTCCCAGGCATAGGTGGGGACTGCAAGCGTGTATTTGGCGCCGGTCAGATTGGTCCGCACGGTGTCAACGACGCCTTTGTTCTTGTAACTGCCAAACTCGTTTACCATCGCCGGATCCCAATAGCCCAGGAATGCGTCCAGGTCCTTGTTCGCCAAGCTCTGAAAAATGACGGTCACACCCAGCAACGAGGACTTTGGCGAGTAACCCAATCCTTCGAGGACTACGCCGGTGATGCCGGTGGTGAAGGCGAGGTCATTCCAGCCCGGCTCAGCCATGCGCACAGTCGCGCAACTCTGCGGGTCGAGCGCATAAGCCGGCGCCGCTCCTGCCAAAATTAGTGCAAACGATACGACAATACCCCTCATCTTCGGGTTCCTTTCTTGACCTTTGGACGGTTTGTTGACCGTTGGTCAATAATTGCCACTCACGTTCAGGCGTGTCAAGGTGGGTCAATTCGACTCAATGGATTGTTCATGGCTCTGACCTCTCTCAGCAAAATCAGGCGCACCGAACTGGTCTCGGCGGCAATGGATGTACTCAGGAGCGAGGGTGTTAACGCGACGACATTGGAGCGCGTGGCCCAACGCGTGGGCACATCCAAGAGCACCGTGCTGCACTATTTTGACAGCAAGAAGGGGCTTTTCCATGCCACCATGCTCTACGCGAATGCACGACTTCGCGATGAAGTGGTCACGCAGATGCGCCTTGCAAGGACGCCATCGGACAGGTTGTGGTCAATCGTGGCGACAAACCTGTCGCCTGCTGTTTTCGAGCCGACTACATGCCACAATTGGTTGGCACTGTGTGTGGAGGTTTCGAGCGACGAGCAATTCGCAAGACTCCAGAAGGTGATCCACGCGAGGATGCGCTCAAATGTAAAGTCGGCGCTTGTCGACCTTGTCGCACCGGCCGATGTCGAACCGATCACACTCGGCATCACCACTTTGATCGACGGCCTATGGTTGCGGAGCGCAGTCAACAAGGAAAGTATCGATGCGCAAGGCGCCATCGATCAAATGCTTGATTACATCACGCACCGCATCCCTGGTTTTTCGATCACCGCGAAGGGCGAGTAGTCGCAATGGCGCGCGTCAGCGCGCGTTCGAATTTAGCGAGGATCGTATTGGCTTCGGCAAAGTGGGGGCGCGGCGATGCAGCGCCGCGGCGGCAGCCTGCGTTGGGCCGTTGTACACGCGGGGGCGTGTTGCCAGTCATGGAGTTCAACGACCAGCCTTCAGCCGAATGCCTGGAAGGGTCGACACCTGTCACGTCAATGCGCTTCGTAAGGCGGCGACGAATTGATCGAGATCCGCCTTGCGCATGTAGATATGGGGTGAAACCCGCAGACCCTCGACTTGCTCGACCTTACGGTATTTTACGTGGGTTCGATGTTTGTCGCGCAGATCCCGCTCGAGCTGCTTCATGTCCAGGTTCTCGATTGAGAACAGACTGATCGCGCCCAGTCTGTCCGTATCGGTGTCCGTATGGAGCCTGAACCCCGGAATGTCACGAGCGAGACCAATCCAATATCGGGTAAGTTCGCGCAATCGCGCGTGCATCCTCTCCGCGCCAATCGCCTTGTAGAATTTGATGGCAGGAGCGATTCCGGCCTGTATTGCGGAATTATATGTGCCCAGGTTCCAGTGGTCGAACTTGTCTATGTGCAAGGCCGGCTGATCAAAGGGGGCAAGCAACGGCCATGTCGGTTCGATCTGACGCTCATTGACGACTAACATTCCATTGCCTACCGGCGCGCCAAGCCATTTGTGAAGGCTGGTAACAAAGAAATCGCAATCAAGTTCGCGAAAACTGACTGGCATTTGGGCGAATGTTTGAGCGCCATCGACGATCGTGATGACATTACGCTCGCGCGCGATCTCGCAAAGCCGCTTCACGGGAAGAACACGCCCATTCCAATGGTACATATGCGTCAACTGCATGACGCGGGTCCGCGGAGTCATCGCGTCAACGTAGGCTTCGACGACATCGTCATCGCTGTCCTTGAGGTCGAAGGCACAGTCTACGGCCCGGATGCCCTCACGCTGCTGCCGCTGAAGCCATCCTGAACGGACGCTGGGGTAGTCCCAGGGCGAGATCAGCACTTCATCGCCAGTCACAAGCGGTATTCCGAAGATCGCTGTCGAAAGGCCCTCCGATGAGTTTCGGTTCAGCGCGATTTCTTCGGGGGCACAATCAATCAGTTCCGCCAAGTCTCGCTTAACACCAGGTAGTTGGGCGTCGAGTTCGCTCCACATATTGTAGTCCGGGTTGCGGCTGATGAAGCGATACGCGTCGATCACCGCTTCCTCAACAATGATCGGCGGGGGACTGACAGCAGCGTTGTTCAAGTTCAGATACGGGTGCTGTACGGGGTAACCCGCACGGACTTGCTCCCATATCGCTTCGCTCTCATTTTCGACCATCCGACCCGCCGCAAAAGAGTTCATGTGACATCATCCTGTGCGTCTCAACCCGACAATACCCTGCCGAATTCGGCGCAATCTGCCTAATAGCAGCCGTCGAACAGAAGTTCGTTGCGATCGCCTGCGATTTCACGGAGATTCACCGCACTCCTGCTTATTCCGCAGAGTGGGCATTCACGGAGCACGCTTGTTCGCGTCTGGCGGTGATAGTCCTAGCTTTCGTCGGCCCTGATCGCCCGTCGGTTGCTGTCTGAGCAGCTGTCGAAATGTGGCTAGACACCACCGTCGAGGCTGCCGGCCTCGTCGAGCTTGTGCGCCTCGCCGATCGCCATCTGCATCAAGCCGGAGACGATATGGGTGAGGCTGTCGTCCTTGCCGGGCAGCGGCAGCGGCGCCGAAAGGCTGGCGAGCGTGTCGTCGCCGAAGGTCGAGCGCGGCACCTGCAGGATGAGCTGGTCGACATCGGCAACCGCGCCTATGTCATGCGCCGCGATCGGGTCGTCCATGACGGCGATTGCATCAAGTTGCTGAAGTCGCCGGACGAGCTGCACCCGCTCTATCTCGGCGGATAGCGCCCCAGGGCTCTAGGCAAGCAGTCCCTGGATGGTGGCGGCGACCGTCTCCGGGGCATAGGGCTTGGGCAGGAAGACGCCGCCGCTCGGCATCGTATCCTGCGCCGGCCGGCGCTTGCCCGAAGTGATGATGATCTTGATCGGCGGCCAGCGGTCGCGCACGGCGGCCGACAGGCGCAAGCCGTCCATCGAACCCGGCATGTCGATATCGGTGAACAGGATGGCGATATCCTGCCGTGTCTCCAAAAGCCGGATCGCCTGGTCGGCGTTGGTGGCTTCCAGCACGTCGAACCCCGCCTCGCGCAACTCATCGGCGATGGCAAACAGCAGGAACGCTTCGTCTTCGACGACAAGGACGGTGGCGGGGTTCTGAAGTGTCATGACACAGCCTATGTAGTCAGTAGCGCGCTGTCGGCAACCGGGGCGCAGGTGCATTCAGGACACATTCGACTCCGTCGACGTGGTAGTCGATCTGCACGGCGCCGCCGAAATCGGTGCCAAGCACACGCTCGATCAGGAAACGGCCGAAGCCGCGCCGGCTGGGCGGTGTCACCGGCGGCCCGCCGCGCTCGCGCCAGCGCCAGATCAGCCGCGTTTCGCCGGCTGTCTCGGACGACGGCTGCAGCGACCATTCAATCGACACCTGGCCGTCGGATGTCGACAGCGCGCCATATTTCAGCGCGTTGGTGGCGAGCTCGTTGACGGCGAGCGCGAGCGTCAGCGCCATCTTCGGATTGATCGGCAGGGCCGGGCCTGAAACCGAGATCTGCGCGACCGGGAAGGCGGCGATGGTGTTGTCGACCACCTCGCGAATGGAGGCACTGGTCCAGCGGGTCTTGTTGAGAATGTCGTGGGCGTTGGCCAGGGCCCGCAGCCTCTCGTTGAAGGTGGCGCTGGCGGTCTCGATGTCGGTGTTGCGCAAGGTCTGCGAGGCGATGGCGGAGACCATGGCCAGGATGTTCTTGATGCGGTGCTCCAGTTCATGGGTCAGCAGCTCTTGTCTCGTCTGCGCCTCGCGCCGATCGGTGACGTCCTGCATGACGCCGAACATCTTGATCGGCTTGCCCGTCTCGTCATGGACGAAGTCGATATGGCGCGACAGCCAGCGCAATTCGCCATTGTCGGGCCTCCGGATGCGGTATTCGACGGCAGGCACCGCAGTCCCCTGCCTGCGCGTCTCCGGGTTGGAGCGGACGTCCTTGTCCTCCGGAATGACGATGTTTTCCAGCACGCTGATATGAATGCTGTCCCGGGGCGACAAACCCCAGAGCCCCCAGAAGCCCTCGGAGCCGACCACGGTTCCACTGGCGATATCGAGCTCCAGCGCCGCGATGCCGGCGGCATTTTGCGACAGTTGCAGGCGGCGCTCGCTCTGCAGCAGGGCCTGCGCCGCCTGCTTCTGGTCGTCGATATCGGTGTTGGTGCCGATCCAGCGCAGGATCACGCCATCGGCATCGCGGATCGGAACGGCGCGCGCAATGAACCAGCGATAAGCACCGTCTCGCCGGCGCAAGCGGAACTCGGTCTCGTAGAAGATGCCCGCCGCCAGCGCCTGCTGCCATTTTTGCGCGGCCGAACCGACATCGTCGGGATGGACGATGGCGGCCCAGGCCTGGCCGTCGAGCTCGCCGGCGGAAGCACCGGAATAGTCGTAGACGCGCGGGTTGAACCAATCGAGCAAGCCGTCGGGGGAGGCGGTCCAGACATGGTTGGGCATCGCTTCGGCGAAGGTGCGGAACTGCATCTCGCTCTGGCGCAGCGCCTGTTCGGCAACCAGCCGGTCGGTGACGTCGACACCTTGCACGAAGATGCCGAAGACCTCGCCCCGCCGGATTGCGCACCGGCTGATAGACGAGGTCGATGAAGCGCTCTTCGGTCTCGGCCCCGGGCGTGCGCTGCAGTTCGGCCTTCAGCGCGTAGCCGACGAAGGCCTCGCCTGAGGTGAAAACCTGGTCAAGCAGCTCGAAGAAACCTTGCCCTTCGACCTCGGGCAAGGCCTCGCGGATCGGCATGCCGATAATGTCGCGGTGGCCGACCAGCTGCATGTAGGCCGCGTTTGTCAGGTCAACGACATGCTGGGACCCCGACAGCATGGCCATGAAACCCGGTGCCTGTTCGAACATCTGCCGCTGCCGGTCGCGTTCACTCGCCCGCCAGCGCTCGGCGGCGACCTTCTGCGTCGTCTCGATGACGATGGCGATGACGCCGGCCGGTTCGCCGCTTTCGTCTGGTACCGGCGAATAATCGAGATCGAGCCAGACCTGCTCGGGTTTTCCCGTGCGGTCGAGCGTCAGCATCTGCTCGCGATAGGCAAGCGTGCCGCCGGCCAGGCAGACCTTCATGATGTTGTCGTTGAAGTCGGCCACTTCGGGCCAACCCTCACGCACCTTGGAGCCGAGCAAGCGCGGGTGGCGGCCGCCGGCGAATTCCGAATAGCCGTCATTGTAGATCATGACGCCGTCCTCGCCCCACAGCATGACGATCGGCACCTTCGAGCGCAGGATCAGCGACACCGCCGTCTTCAGGCTCTGCGGCCAGCTTTCAATCGAGCCGATCGAGGTTGACGCCCAGTCGAACGCCGCGATCAGGCAGCCGAGCTGGCCGCCGCCAGCGAGGAAGGCATGCCTGCGATCGCCTACGGTCTTTGTACTGGATACGGGCATGGCGTCTCATGGATCGGTCGGCACTGTTTCGACGTTGGATTGGTTTCCGCTAGAATGTCAGAATCCTGGGACGACCGGGCATCTCTGTCGACCAGCGCTGTCGCGGCGCGAGCCTGACCTTCGAGCCACAAGCGCGCCGACCGACTGCCGGCGCTTGATGAGATCTTGAACAACATTTACGCCCCCGAGCGCCACAACACGGGACGAGCCATTCGGTTCCCGCCGCGCATCGATTTTTCACTGGTGGCCAGGCGTCGGGCAGCGCGTAGCGGACAGGCAATGGTCCGCTATTCGAACTAATTTCTTTACAAGCCGTTAATGCGGTCATGGTGTTAATTCAGTATTCGCTAATGAATCATTCCAACCTGAGGCAAGCAATGACCAAGAATCTCGGCAACGCGCTCCACACGCCGGCGCAGGTCCAGCAAGTCTCCGTTCTCGGCAAGGTCGCGCCGGCGCTGTTTCCGCTGGTCGTGGCGGCGCTGGGCTACATGATCGGTAGGCAGTTCTTCGGCATCTAGACTCCGAAAACCGACCCTCGGCGGAACGGCAAGCAAGCCGCAAGCACGACCGCGCGGGTCGCCCTTTCCGCTGCAGCCGCCTTTCGTCGGACGTCGACGTCAGACATGGACGTCACCGAAGGAAAGTTCGCCGTCGTCGTCGGACGCAAAAAAGGCGAAGGCGAACAGCGCGGCATAGAAAGCCGTCACGACGATCACGATCGCTACACCGGGAATGGGGCCAAGGGCGGCGCTGTCGACGGCCTCGCGAAGCGAACCGACAAACCCAGTCCTGAGGCCCGTGGTCTGAAGGCTGGGGGTCGATATCTTGACCACCCAGGCCAACAGCAGGATCAGGAACAGGTAGATGTAGTTGCGCCGCAGGCGGCGCGCCAGCGCAGCGCGCTGCGACAGCAGAAACTTCGGCGCGCGCAAGCCTTCGCCGACGATGAGCAGCCAGTCGGAGGCAAAGTCGGGCTGCGGCGAAAAGATCTGCGCGAAATAATGACGCTCGAACTGGCGCACGCGAGACCGGTAGAAGTCGAAGAACCGATAGCGGCGCGCCTCGATCCACAGCAGCAGCAGGATCAGCAGCATGGCGAACAGCAGCACGCCGTGATGCGCACTGGCCGTGGACAGCGATACCGAAAGCAGCGCCGCCACCACCGTGATCGCCCAGTTCGTCGTCCTGTCGAGCCGATCTCGCCATCCCGCCATGCGCGCAATCTCGGCGCGGTGAAAATGCGACAGCGTATTCACGCGCTCCGTCGATGAAAGGACGGGGCCCGCGGGCTTTGCCGACGCGTCGTTCATGGCATCCTCCGGCGAAGACTAGAACAGTTTGCCGGCAACATGGTTCCCTGTCGCTCACTCGGATCCGCCAATCCAATCGACCAGAAGGGCAAAGAGGCCAAACGCAGCGCCAATCACGCAGACCGCCGGCCAGCCGCCCCATGTCCAAGCCATTCCGGCCAGCATCGAGCCGATGGCGCCGCCGATGAAGAAGATGCCGACGAAAAGGCCGTTGAGGCGGCCGCGCGCCTTCGGCTGCAGCAGGTTGATGGCGCGGCGGCCAAGTGTCTGGTCGCCGGTGACACCGATGTCGAGCAGCACGGCGCTGATGCCCATCAGCGCCAATGGCCACCATGACGCCGCGAATTGGAAGGAGCCGGCCCAGGCCGCAAGCGCCATCGAGCCGATCAGCACGAGATGGCAGGCGATGGTGGCGGAACGCGTCCAGCCGCGATCGCCCGCCCGACCGAACAGCGGCGTCACCACCGCGCCGCCGGCGCCGACCAGGGCGAACAGCGCGATGCCGCGCTGACCGAGATTGAAAGGCGGCTGCGCAAGGCGCAACGCCACCGCCGTCCAGAACAGGCTGAATGCCGCCATCACCAGGGCCGCTGTCAGCGCCCGCCGCCGCAGCAGCGGCTCGTCACGCAGCAGGTCGAGCAGTGAGGCGATCAGCGCGCCATAGGACGATTTCGCTGCCGGCCGCCTTTGCGGCAAGGTGAAGGCGAGCACGCATACGAGCACGACAAGGGCTGCGGCGCTGACGCCGTAGAAGGCGCGCCAACCCCATGCATCGGCGATCAGGCTGGCCAGCGGGCGCGCCAAGAGGATGCCAACCATCAGCCCGCTCATGACGTCGCCGATGACGCGACCATCCTGTCCGGGTGGCGCCATCGAGGCGGCGATCGGCACCAGGATCTGGATGGCCGAGCAGGCCGCACCCAGGATGAACAGCACGATCAGCAGCGCGGCGGCGGTGGGCGTCGATGCGGCGACGCCCGCCGCAAGAGCCGCGGCGATCAGCATGCGCAGGATCAAGGCGCGGTTCTCCAAGAGGTCGGCGAGCGGAACCAGGAAGATCAGTCCGGCGGCATAGCCGAGCAGGGTCGCCATGGCCACGAGGCCGACGCTCGCCGCATCGGCCCCGAGCGAAGGCCCGATGAGGCCGACCAGCGTCTGCGGGGCGAAGAGATTGGTGACGATGATACCGACCGCGGCGGCAAAGAGCAGCGTCTGCGGGCCGGTGATGGTCGCGGCTGGTGGCCGTTCGGCCAGCCGGGCGTCATTTGTATCGAGCATTGAGTCCTCAGCCAATTGCATATCGTGGAAGGACTTTATGCCGAAGCATGATCATGCTACAATTCAATCAATTCGATAATGATTATGCGAGAAGCGCATGAACATCCATGATCTCGAAGCCTTTATCGCTGTGGTGGAGACCGGTTCGATCGTCGGCGCCTCGGCCAGGCTCAACCTCACCCAACCGGGCGTCACGCGCCGCATCCAGAATCTGGAAGACGGGCTGGCGACGGCGCTGCTCGACCGCCAGTCGAAGCCGCTGAAGCCGACTGCCACCGGCCGCGAGGCCTATGAGCATGGCCGCCGGGTGCTGCGTTCGCTCGAAGACCTGAAGGCCGGCGTGTCGCCGCAAGGCGAGGTCAAAGGCGAGTTCCGGCTGGGCATCATGCCCTATCTCTCCGATGCCGCGCTGGCGCTGCCACTCGACAGTCTGCGCGCGGCCTTTCCGCAATTGACGCTGCGCATCACCTCCGGTTGGTCGCCGAGGCTGGTGGAGCAGGTGGCGCGCAGCGAGCTCGACGCGGTGGCGGTGTGCCTCGCCGAGGGCGTGGCGCCGCCGGGCGAACTGGTCAGCGACGATCTCGGCGCGCAGTCGGTGCTGCTGGTCGCGTCACCCGGCCTTGGCGTGCCGAGGCTCGCCGATCTTGCCTCGCTGTCGCGCTTTCCTTGGGTGATGAATGAGAACGGCTGCGGCTTCCGCGCCTTCATCCGCCAGAGTTTCGAGGCCGCAAGGTTGCCGTTCCAGGTCGGGGTGGAGGCGCTCAGCGTCGATCTCAGAATGTCGTTGGTGGCGCGCGGCCACGGCATCGGCATCGTCACGCCGGGCGCCTTTGCCGACAGCCGGTGGCGTGATGCGGTCGAGGTCATCGACTGCCCGGATTTCAAGCCGCAGGTGCGCGCTTGGCTGCTGCACCGGCCGCCGGCCGGACGGCTCGGCCGTCCCATCGCGCTGTTTCGCGACGCGCTGATCGAAGGGCTTGAGGTGCCGATGCCGCTGGTGTCGTAGATCTGGGCAGGGATAGTGGATACTTACGAATCCTTTCAGGCGGTTGGGCGCGGCGGTTCAGATTTTGAGTCCGCGCCGGGCCGACCAGCCCCTTGAGAATCTCCATGCCTTCAGCAACATGGCGCAATGCTTGAGGCACGAGAATGAACAAGCCGATTTCTGCCGCATCGCGCAAGGCGCCGATGGCACTGACCGAGGAGCTCGTCGCGCGCACCATGCGCGTGGTCGAGGATGCCGGGCCGACGCCGGGCATGGCCTATATGACCGACGCCGACTATGCGCGCATCCGTGACGAGGTGCTGGCCGCCGCGCCGCCTGGGCCGCTGAAACTGTTCGCCTACGGCTCGCTGCTGTGGAAGCCGGCCGGTGAGGTGAGGGGTGGCGAACGGGCGGTGGCGAGCGGCTGGCACCGGTCGTTCTGTTTTACCGTCAAGCGCTTCCGGGGCACGGTCGAGAACCCCGGCCTGATGATGGCGCTCGACCGTGGCGGCCAGTGCCAGGGCATGGTGTTCGAGATCGCCGAGCCGGTGGCGGCCAATCTCGAAGCGCTGCTGCGCCGCGAGATGACCATCCTGCCGGCCGTCAATGTGCCGCGCTGGCTGCAGGTCAGGACAGGCGAGGGCATGAGCCGCGCGCTCGGCTTCGTCGTCGATCCCGCCAACCCGCGCTATGCCGGCAAGCTCGACAAGCAGGCGATCGCGGCGACGCTGGCCACGGCCGTTGGCCATTGGGGCTCGGGCGCGGAGTACCTCTTCGAGACCATCCGCCATCTCGAAGCCTGCGGCATCCGCGACCGCAATCTGTGGCAACTCCAAGCGCTGGTGGCCGAGGCGATTGGCCGTGCCCAAGCCGGCTGAAGGCGCGAAGAACTCACCAAGGTCGAGCAGTTGCCAAGTGGGCGGCTGAGCCTGATCTACAAGATCGGCTGAGCGGTCAGAGCCTGATTGGAAACTCTACAGGCTCTCTCATCCGTCCCTGAGCCACACCAGCATTTCGCCGGGCTCGCGATTGTCCCAGGCGAAATAGGGAATGGCGGTCAGGCGCGTTTCAGCAGTGGCCGGAGGCGCGGGCCGGTAGAGCCCGCTTTGCCAACCGTCGCCGGCGTCCGATCGGGCGACGGCCGAAAGCGTCACCACGCCGCCGAGAAGTTCCGGCCGCTGCTGCGCTTCGACGCTCGCCGTCCTCGGCAGCGTCAGGCGATGCAGCTGGCTGTCATTGTCGGTCGCCTCGACGCAGTAGATCAGCGGACCGCGCGACAGCGCGACGCGGCCGGCATCCTGCCGCACCTGCGGGTTGGCATAGAGCCGCTCGATCGGCATTTCGAGATCGAGCCGGACCTGGTCGCCCTTTTTCCATGTCCGCCGGATCGCGGCATAGCCGTCGCTGGTGACATCCTCCAGACCGACCGGTTCGCCGTTCACCGTGAGCCCTGCACCGGCACTCCAGGCCGGGATGCGCAGATGGAGCGTGAACTCCACCGGCGCCTGCGGCTCGAGCGTGATCGCGACGGCGCCGTCCCAGGGATAGCGGCTCGCCTGCGTCAGGCTCACCGGCACGCGGGATATGTCGAAGCGGGCGGCCGAGTTGCCATAGAGATGCACGGCAATGGCATCGTCGGCCAGGCTGTAGAAATAGCTGCCGATCGAGGCGACCATGCGCCCGATATTGGGCGGGCAGCAGGGGCAGCGGTGCCATTTCCAGCGGTTGTGGGCGCCCCGGCTTTCCAACGGGTTCTCGTAGAAGAACAGCGAGCCGTCGAGCGACAGGCCCGAGATCGAGCCATTGTAGAGGGCGCGTTCCATCATGTCGGCATAGCGGGCGTTCGGCCCCATGCCGAGCATGCGGCTGGCCCAGAACACCAGCCCGACCGCAGCGCAGGTCTCGGCATAGGCGCTCTCGTTGGGCAGGTCGTAATCGCTGGTGAAGCCCTCATTGTGCGCCGACGGTCCCAGTCCGCCGGTGATGTAGAGGCTCTTGGTGGTGAGATCGTCCCACAGCCGGTCGAGTGCTGTCCGCAGCGTGTCGTCGCCATATTCGGTGGCGATGTCGGCCATGCCCGAATAGAGGTACATCGCCCGCACCGCATGGCCGACGACCTTGTCCTGCTCGCGCACCGGCCTGTGCGACTGATTGTACTCGTAGGTCTTGAAATGATAGGCCTTCGGGTCGGCGCCGCGGGCACGCGCCTCCTCATCGAAATAATGCGGCTCGACGCCGCGCTGGTCGATGAAGTATTTCGCCAGCTCCATGTACTTCTGTTCGCCGGTCACCCGCGCCAGCTTGACCAGCGCCAGCTCGATCTCCTCATGGCCGCAATAGCCCTTCTTCTTACCGGGCTCGGGCCCCAGCACCGACGCGATGTGGTCGGCATAGCGGCACATGATATCCAGGAATTTGCGCTTGCCGGTCGCCTGGTAGTAGGCGACCGCGCCCTCGATCAGATGGCCGGCGCAATAGAGCTCATGACAGTCGCGCAAATTGGTCCAGCGCAGGCCGGGCTGGATGCGCTGGTACCAGCTCGAGAGATAGCCATCCGGCTGCTGCAGCCTGCCGTACATGTCGATGACGGCATCGATCTTCTTCTCCAGTTCGGGGTTCTTGCGCCGGTAGAGCGAATAGGCAGCGGTCTCTATCGTCTTGCCGAGATCGGAATCCCAGAACATCTGCGTGGTCACCGTCGAGCCGGTGAATTCCGCGCCCTGGCGTTCGGCTTCGTCGGGAGAGGGCGAGTGGAACGGGATGACGAGGCCAGGCGAAGGCCGGTCCGGGTCGATCTGCTCCAGCATGCGCGCCTCGACGCAGCGGTCGTAGAGGATGTCGGCGGTACGCGCGGCCACAGCGTCGGCGCGGTCGCCCCAGAAGCCGTGCACGTCGACCTGTGGCACCGGCAGCGGGCGGAAGGCGAGTTTCGGCTTGCCGGTCTTTTCCAACGTGCCCGTCTGGGCGGTTCGGGCGGATGGCGATGCGGTCATGAACTTACTCCATTCGGTCGATTTACTTGACGGCCCCGGCCATCAGGCCGCGGATGTAGAAGCGCTGCAGAGCCAGGAACAGGATGAGGCACGGCACCATCATCACGGTGACGCCCGCCTGCACCGCGCCCCAGTCGATGGCGCCGAAGCGGCCCGACTGCAGCGCCGTCATCATCACCGGCAGCGTGAATTTGGACTGGTCGGTCATCAGCACGAGCGCGGCGAGGAACTCGTTCCAGGCGCCGAGAAAGGCAAACAGCGCGATGGTGACGACGCCCGGCCAGACCAGCGGCAGCATCACCTTCAACAACATGGTGATGTTGTTGGCGCCGTCCATGCGGGCGGCTTCCTCGATCTCGCGCGGCACCGCGTCGAAGGCGTTGCGCATCATGAAGATGGAGAACGGCAGTTGCAGCGTCACATAGACGCCGACCAGCCCGGTCAGCGTGTTGTGCAGGCCAAGCTTGGTCAGCACCAGGAAGATCGGCGTCAGGATCGACTGGAACGGAATCATGATCGTCGACAGGATGAGGATGAAGAACAAGTCCTTGAACGGAAACCGGAAGCGCGAAAAGCCGTAGCCGGCTAGCACGCTGACGGCGACCGACAGCACCACGGTCATCACCGAGACATAGATGCTGTTTTGCGCCGACACCCTGAGGCCGTCGCCGAAGGTGTTGAGCGTGGCATAGTTCTCCAGCGAGAATCCTGTCGTCGGCCAGGGCGGCAGCGGCGGCAGGCGCGCTTCCTGCGCCGGCTTGAAGGCCGACAGCACCGCCCACACGATCGGCGCCGCGAACAGCACCGAGGCGATGATGCCGGTCGAGTGCTCGGCGATGCGGGCAGCGAGCTTGCGGTTGCGGGAGGCGGCCTGCGCCATCAGTCGAGACCCTCCGGCTTGCGCAGCAGCCACAGCTGGACGAGGCTGAGCGCCACTAGGACCACCAGCAGCACCATGGAGAGTGCGGCGCCATAGCCGAGCTTGAACGACACAAAGGACTGGTTGAAGATCCAGTAGACCGCCGTCAGCGTCTGGTTGCGCGGGCCGCCGCGCAGGATGATGTAGAACTGGTCGAAGGCGAGGATCGAGCCGGCGACCGACAGGATCAGCGCCAGCGCCAAAGTGCGGCGCATCAGCGGCAGCGTGATCGCCCTGAACCTGGCGAACGGCCCGGCGCCGTCGATGACGGCCGCCTCCTGCAGGTCCTGCGGGATCGATTGCAGGCCGGCCATCAGGATGATCATGGTGAAGCCGGCGACCTTCCAGACGACCATGGCGATGATCGACCAGAAGGCCGGCTGGAAGGTGGCCAGGAGGTTGAATTTCTTGTCGATCAGGCCGAGGTCGTAGGCGGCCGGGCTGAACAGGCCGGAATCGACATTCAGCAGCCATGACCACAGCAGGCTGGCCGAAGCGAAGCCGACAACCGCCGGCATGAAGAACATGGTGCGGTAGAGATTGGTCAGCGGGCGCGGCCGCTCGACGAACAGCGCCAGCGGAAACGCCACCGCGAAGATCACGATGGTGACGATCACAGTGTAGTAGGCTGTGAATTTGAGCGCGTTCCAGAACCTGGTGTCGCGCAGGATGGCGACATAGTTGCCGAGGCCGATATAGCTGTGCTCGCCCATCAGCGGCCAGTTGTGCAGCGACATCCACGCCGTCATGCCGAGCGGGATGAGGAAGAAGACGACGACCAACGCGACGGCCGGCGCGACATAGAGCAGGCCGATCCACTGCCGGCGGCCGGCGCCGATGAGCTTTCGGGCGCGTGGTGGGGCAGGGGTTGCTACGATGGAGGTCATGCTGTTCTTCCGTTGGATCCAGTGGGCGCCCTACCTCCCCGCTGTGGGGTGGTCGGACCGCAGGTCCGGTTGGGGGGCTTGGCGCCCCCCCACCCCGCTGCTCCGCAGCGACCCTCCCCACAAGGGGGAGGGTAAGGAGCGCTCCGGCCGCCCGACCAGGGAGAGGGGCGGGCGACCGGATCAGGACTTTGGACGGCAGGAAGCGTTGCGCACCGCCTGCCGTCGGCCAGCCCTTATTTCTGCGGCGCCTGGTCGATGATCGACTGCATCGTCTCCTGCGCATTGGCGATGGCGCCATCGACATCGTCGCCGAAGAAGACCTCGTTGATCATCTGCGTCCACGGGCCGTTGGCGGAGTTGATCAGGTCGTTGAACACCACCGAATAGGGCGTGCGGCCCTTGGCCATGGCCTCGGCGGCGATCTGGTAGCGCGGATCGAGATCCTTCAGCGCGTCCTTGGCGATGTCGCCGCGCACCGGCAGGCTGCCGTACTTCGCCAGGATGGTCTGGCCCTCGAGCGAATAGGCGAAATCGAGGAACTCCTTCACGACGGCGAGTTTCGTGGTGCCCTTGGTGACGACGAAATTGTCGCCGCCGGCAAAGGATGACCAGCCGCTGTCCTTGCCCGGCAGGAAGGTGACGCCATAGTCGATATCGGGATACTGGGTGTTGAGCGCGCCGATGGCGAAGGCGCCGGACGGCGAGATGCCGATATTGCCGGCGGCGAAGGCGGCAAAGAAGTTGGCGCCGGTGTCGGTCTGCGCGCCTGCCGGCACCAGATCCTTCTTGACCATCGACCGGTAGAGATCGATGGCGCCACGCAGCTGCGGGCTGTCCAGCGTCGCCTTGGAGCCGTCCTCGCTGAGGATGTCGCCGCCCGACGCCCAGATCAGCGGCGTGAAGGTGAAGATGTTGCAGCCGCCGCAATTGCCGGAGAAGTAGAAGCCCTTGATGTTGCCGCCGAGCGCGTTGACCTTCTCGGCGTCAGCCGCGATCTCGGCCCAGTTGGTCGGGCCTTTTTCAGGGTCGAGTCCGGCCTGCTTGAACAGCTTCTTGTTCCAGATCAGCACCGAGGCGTCGGCCGAGAAGGGCAGGCCATAGATGTGGTCCTTGTAGGTGCCGGTCTTCACATGCGCCGGCGAGAGGCTCGAGAAATAGGGCAGCGATTTCGCCCAGTCGGTGATGTCCTCCAGCTGGCCGGCGGCGGCGAAGGACGGCGTGTAGATCAGGTCGAGCGAGAGCGCGTCGGGCGCCGTGCCGCCGGCGGCGGCCGCACCATATTTCGGGATGATCTCGGCATTGGGGATGATGTCCAGCTTGACCTGGTTGGTGTGCGCCTTGTTGTAGGCGTCGACGATCCTCGGCATGAAATTAGAGCCGTCGGCGCGCACCCAGATGTTGGCTGTCTCGGCGGCCGCGGCACTGATGCCGCCACCCAGAACGGCAGCGGCCAGGGCCAGTTTGGCAATCAGGTTCCTCATGTTCTCCTCCTCCAGGTTGGCCGCGGTCCGCGGCTTGGCGCCGATTGCGCGGCGCTTGGTTTTCAGCCATCCAGCGGATGACCGCATGACTGCCGCACCACCAGCCGGCACGGCAGTTTTCGAATGCCCGGCGCGGCGGGCTGGCCGCCGACCAGCGACAGCAGGGTCAGCCCCGCCTCGCGCCCGAGTGCGACCAGGTTCATGTCGACCGAGGTCAGCGGCGGGCGCGTTGCCTCGGCCACGATCTCCCAATTGTCGAAACCGATGACGGCGACATCGCCGGGAACGCCGAGGCCGCGCTCGCGCAAGGCATCGATGACACCGCGCGCGATCTGGTCGTTGCCGCAGAAGACGGCGTCCGGCCTTTCGAGCTTGCCATCGAACAGGTGCGTCACCGCCTCGTGGCCCCAGGCTTCCGACCAGGAGCCGAGCAGCGGCTCGGAGATCGGCAAGCCGTTTTCGCCCAGCACGTCGCGATAGGCCTGTGCCCGCGCGTGCACCACGGCGAAGCTCGCGGGTCCCGTCACATGGGCGATGCGCTTGCGTCCGAGCCGGCACAGATGCTCGACCGCCAGCCGGGCGCCGCCGGCATCGTCCGAGACGAAGGCGATGGCGTCGGGATCGGGCTGCGTGAAGGCATAGATCACCGGGACGCGCAGATTGGACAGGTCGATGGGTAGATGGCGGTCGATGCGCTTGCCGGTGGCGATGATGCCGTCGACGCGCTTGTCGAGCATGGCGTCGACATGCATCTGTCCGAGGCGCGGATCCTCTTCGACATTGCACAGGAATACCGAGACGCCGTTGTCGACCAATGCGTCCGAAATGCCGGACATCAGCGGCAGCGAAAAGCGGCCATAGGTGTCGTTGGTGAGCAGGCCGACGGTGAAGCTGCGCCGCCTGAGCAGGCTCTGCGCCAGGCTGTTGGGCCGGAAGCCGAGACGCCGGGCCGTCTCGCGAATGCGCTCGCGCGTCTCGGCGGTCATCCGCCCTTGATCGTTGAGCGCCTTCGAGGCGGTGGCGACGCTGACGCCGGCCTCGCCCGCCACGTCACGTAATGTGACGGGCTTGGGAAAGACCTGGACAGGCTGATCGTCCGATGCCATCGCGCCGAGAATCCTTAGCTGGGAAAAGGTTTTCTCTTACAATCCGAAGAGACGGCCAGCCTTGCGGCCAACCCAGTCAAAACTGTTGGAAAAACCTTTTCTCAAATCAAAGGCTAGGCTACATCCGGGGCTTGTTCAAGGGAAAAATTGCGGCCGTCCGTGCGGTGGGATTTTCGGGTAATCGTGGGCAAGCCGGGCCACCGTCAGCGAAGTGTTAATCGCTTGCCCGCCAAGGTGGTCTCCCGCCAAGACAACAGAGCCTCGACATGTCCGATACGCCCTACAGTCCGAAAGCCCGGCGCGGGCCTCGCAGCCCGGCAGGCGGGCAGGGCGCGACAGCCGCTCCGACGAGCGTCGTGAAGCCGCCGCCATCGCCCGTCTCAAGGCGGAACTCGCGGCGCAGGCGGCGCTGATCGCCAGGCAGGAGCTTTCGCTGGCCCACAGCCGCAAGATCTTCGACCGCGCCTCGGCCGCCGCGCGCCTCGGCGTTTGGGAATGCAGCCTGCCCGACGAGCGGCTTACCTGGACCGACGTGGTCTATGATTTGTTCGACCTGCCGCGCGGCTCGGCCTCGATCGCTCAGAGATCGTCAAGTGCTACCCGGCGGAGTCGCGCAAGGCGCTGGACAGACTGCGCGGCCGCGCGATTGCCGAGCGCAACGGCTTCAATCTCGACGCCGAGATCACCACCTTTGCCGGCCGCAGCCGCTGGATCCGCATCACCGCCACCGTCGAGTGCGAGGGCGGCGTTCCCGTGCGCATCTTCGGCATGAAACAGGACATCACCGAGGAAAAGATCCTGTCGGACCGGATGCGCTATCTGGCCGAATATGACGTCATGACGGGGCTGGCCAACCGCGGCCGCTTCCAGGCGCGGCTTGCACATGCGGACGAGGGCCGACCGCTCGGCGCGCTGCTGCTGATCGATCTCGACGGCTTCAAGGCCGTCAACGACACGTTCGGTCATGTCGTCGGCGACGAATGCCTGAAGGAGGCGGCAAAGCGCCTCGCCGACGGCTGCGGCGAGGCGGACCTGGTGGCGCGCGTCGGCGGCGACGAGTTCGCGGTGCTGCTTGGACCGCATCTCGACCGCGGCGCGGTCTCCAGCGTGGCGCGCCGCATCATCGAGGCAATGGGAAAGCCGGTCACGGCATGCGGCCAGTCGCTCAGGCTCGGCGCCTCGGTCGGCATCGCCTTCGCCAAGGCGACCATGCCGTGCGACCTGTTCATGCAGGCCGACACCGCGCTCTACGCCGCCAAGGCGGCAGGGCGCAACACGTTCCGCATCTTCAAGCTGGACGCCGCCGCGAAAGGCCGCAGCGCCGCGGCTTGAGGGCCAACGGCGGCTTGTTGTACGGCCTCGCCGAAGGGGCCTGCGCATCTCTTGCCAATGCAATCCGTCGCGTCCATCTGCATTTGGCATGCAGGGCGTTCGCGAAAGGGTGCTATGATAGGCAAGCGAGCAAACTTGCTCCGGCTCCTTCCCGACATTCGAGGTCATTTTCGTGCGTGAACCGTCGCTGCTGCCCGTGTTCGGAAAACTTGGCGTCAAGGCGCCTGTCGCCACTGTCACGGCACCGGCCTCGTCGGCAGGCGTCGCGTCGCGGCTTCGGGAGCTTCTGGCCGAGCATGGCGGCATGGTGCTGAAGCTGTCGGTCATCGCCTGGACGGTGCTGATCCTGGCCGCGGTGTTTTTCATGATGCAGGGCTGACCGGCATGGCCAATCGCTACACGCTGCGCATGGAACTGCCCCAGAGCTGGACCATCGTCGACGTCTTCACCGGCCAGCCTGCTGTAATCCGGCAAAAGGTGATGGTCGGGATGGGCCCGCGCGAGGCCGAGGACATGGTCGTGCAGATGAATATCCGCGACGTCAAGCGCCGTGAAAGGGCGGAACGCAAGGCCTGAACTGCCGCAGGCACTGCCCGACGGCTGCCGCCGGCACGAGCCTGCCGCACCACAAACCAGAGGATTCCCGTGCGAGCCAGCCTGAAGCAGAAGATACTGGAGGTCTGCGACCGCAAGATTTCCGAAAAAGGGCCCGGCGTCGGCGTGTCGTTCTACGCGTTTTTCGCCAACAGGAACGACGACCCCGACCTGCTGATGGAAGCCGCCGAATGGTGGATCAGAACCCACCGCCTCGACCATTTTGAAAAGGCTGAAAAGATACGCACGATGGTCGAGAAGATGGACTCTTAATCGTCGTTTCCATGCATGTCGTCGTCTCGAAGACGGGACGCTTTTGAGCGACATGCATTGGGCTGATCAGCCGAAGTCGGCGGCCGTCAGCACATACATGCTCTTGCGGGTGCGGTCGTAGGCCCTCGACGCCACGTCGCGGATGGCACTGCTCTCGGTGTCGAATGTGGCGAGGTAGCCGGCCTCATTGGCCGCGGCGCCCGGCTGCATCTTGGCCATGGCATCGGCGGCGACGGAGAACGAAATCTGGAACATGCCGTCATGGCCGACGAAACGAATGCGCTTGCCGGCTTCGTCATAGCTTCGGCTGCGGTTGGGGAATGTCAGGCTCATGTCTTCACCTCCGTCGCGGCGGCCTTCTTGACCACGCGCTTCTTCTTGGGCGTCGGATTCAGGGCTTCGGCGACGCGGTCGGCCTCTTCCTTGGCCAGCCGCAGCTCCCGCAGCCTTGCCGTCTTGATCTCCCTGGCCCTTGCCTCGGACATGTACTCGGCGGTTGCCTTGTTGCGCTCCGCCGTTTTCTTCTGCTTGTCGACAAAGCGGGCTTCAGCTTTTTCCATGATCGTCTGATTGCCTTCGGCCATCGAAGAAATCTCCCTTGTGCCTGAAATCGTGAAAACGAACTTGTCCGATAAATAGGCACTCAATCGGCAAAATTCAATTTTTTGAATTATTTGACCAGTCCGCGATATCACGAAACTGGGTACCAAAATAATACTTTTGAATATTTAATTCCGGCGGCGAATAATTTTTGGCACTCCTATCTATCGAGTGCCAACGCGTCTATATAGGACGGGCGTGGCCGCCTGTGCCGGCCCCAGAAAGAAGTTCCCATGAAATTTCGGCCACTCCACGACCGCGTCGTCATTCGTCGCGCTGAAGGCGATACCAAATCCAAGGGCGGCATCATCATCCCCGACAATGCCAAGGAAAAGCCGCAGGAAGGCGAAGTCATCGCCGTCGGCCCGGGTGCACGCGACGAAAGCGGCGCGCTGATCGCACTCGACGTCAAGGCCGGCGACTTCATCCTGTTCGGCAAATGGTCGGGCACCGAGGTCAAGATCGACGGCGAGGACCTGCTGATCATGAAGGAAGCCGACATCATGGGCGTCATCGACAAGGCCGTCGAGGCCAAGAAGGCCGCCTGACCATATGAGGAGCCGGCCTTTGCCAGGCTCCGGCGAGCGGTTCACTCCACCACACGAACGGGATTAAAAAAATGTCTGCCAAGGAAATCAAATTCTCCACCGATGCTCGCGACCGCATGCTGCGCGGCGTCGAGATCCTCACCAATGCGGTGAAGGTCACGCTCGGCCCCAAGGGCCGCAACGTCATCATCGACAAGGCTTATGGCGCGCCGCGCATCACCAAGGACGGCGTCACCGTCGCCAAGGAAATCGAGCTTGCCGACAAGTTCGAGAACATGGGCGCGCAGATGGTGCGCGAAGTGGCCTCGAAGACCAATGACCTCGCCGGTGACGGCACCACCACCGCCACGGTGCTGGCCGCCTCGATCCTGCGCGAAGGCGCCAAGCTGGTCGCCGCCGGCATGAACCCGATGGACCTCAAGCGCGGCATCGACCAGGCGGTCACCGCCGTCGTTGGGGAAATCAAGGCGCGGGCCAAGAAGGTCAAGTCGTCGGCCGAGATCGCACAGGTCGGCACCATCGCCGCCAATGGCGATGCCAGCGTCGGCGAGATGATCGCCAAGGCGATGGACAAGGTCGGCAATGACGGCGTCATCACCGTCGAGGAAGCCAAGACCGCGGAGACCGAACTCGACGTCGTCGAGGGCATGCAGTTCGACCGCGGCTACCTCTCACCCTATTTCGTCACCAACGCTGACAAGATGCGCGTCGAGCTCGAAGAGCCCTACGTGCTCATCCACGAGAAGAAGCTCGGCAATCTGCAGGCGATGCTGCCGATCCTCGAAGCGGTGGTGCAGAGCGGCAGGCCGCTGCTGATCATCTCCGAGGACGTCGAAGGCGAGGCCTTGGCCACGCTGGTCGTCAACAAGCTGCGCGGCGGCCTCAAGGTCGCGGCCGTCAAGGCGCCGGGCTTCGGCGATCGCCGCAAGGCGATGCTGGAAGACATCGCCGTGCTCACCGCCGGCCAGATGATCTCCGAGGATCTCGGCATCAAGCTCGAGAACGTCACCATCGAGATGCTCGGCCGCGCCAAGCGCGTGCTGATCGAGAAGGACACCACCACGATCATCGACGGCGCCGGCACCAAGGCGACCATCCAGGCGCGTGTCGCCCAGATCAAGGGTCAGATCGAGGAGACGACGTCCGACTACGACAAGGAAAAGCTGCAGGAGCGGCTGGCCAAGCTCTCCGGCGGTGTTGCCGTCATCCGCGTCGGCGGCGTCACCGAGTTCGGAAGTCAAGGAAAAGAAGGACCGCATCGACGACGCGCTGAACGCGACGCGCGCGGCGGTTGAAGAAGGCATAGTGCCCGGCGGCGGCGTGGCTCTGCTGCGCGCAAGGTCGGCCCTTGCCGGCCTGACAGGCGCCAACGAGGATGTCACCGCGGGCATCTCGATCGTGCTGAGGGCACTCGAAGCGCCGATCCGCCAGATCGCCGAGAATTCCGGCATCGAAGGCTCGATCGTCGTCGGCAAGCTCACCGACAGCAAGGACCACAATCAGGGCTTTGACGCCCAGAACGAGGTCTATGTCGACATGATCAAGGCAGGCATCGTCGACCCGGCGAAAGTGGTGCGCACCGCCCTGCAGGATGCCGGCTCGATCGCAGCCCTTCTGATCACCGCAGAAGCGATGATCACCGACATCCCGGCCAAGGATGCCGCACCTGCGGGCGGTGGCGGTGGTGGCGGCGGCATGGGCGGCTACTAAAGAGTCAGGCGGCCGTCAAACGGCGGTTTCCTGCGCTTCCGGTGCTCACGTACGAAAAGTACGCTCCGCTCCGGTTCTCGGAAACCACCTTGTTTGGCCGCTTCGCGCCCGTCTTCGACTCCGACGCGGCCTGACCTGAATCGCCGGCTCTTGCCGGATTCGACATCGAGATAAATACCGCCGGGGGATTCTCTCCCGGCGCACAGGCCTCTAGCCCAGGAGACGGATCCATGATCACGTTCGTGCAGAAGCCAGAGACGGTCGTCACGACCGAAGCCACCGAAGAAAGCCGCTTCGACCGCATCCGCAGGATTGCCGCCGACAAGCACAAGAAATCCGACTCCGACACGGCAACGCCATCAAAGGGCGAACCCAAACGCCCGATGTGAGTCTGCGGCGCCGCCGCTGCTTCCACGCAACGTCGGTACCACATCGCACCAGTGGCGCGGGTCGATCGCGCTGGCCGAGGGTGGTCCAGCCAGACACCTTCCTGTCGGCGGTATCGGCGTGCCCGGTATTGTCATTATATTAGCTTCAGCGCATATTCATCCGGCAGTGGGCCCTTGGCCGCCAAGGCGTCCAAGGGCGCCTGCAATTGTTCCGAAAAATAAATCGCTCCGTGCCGCTCGAATTGTGGAGCAGCCACGAGACAATGACATTTGGAGGAAATACCCATGAAAGTGACTATTTTGGCAAACTATGCGCCTCATGCCGCCAAAGGATTGATGCAAGGCTCGGACAGGCAAGCTGCGGTCAAGGCGCTTTTTGAAAGCGTTGGCGGCAAGGTGACCAGCGTGATGTTCACGCGCGGCGTCTATGACGTCGTCGTCAATGGCGAGGTGCCGGACCAGTCCGCGGGGATTGGCATGTCCCTTGCGGTGCGAGCGAGCGGCTCGCTGACCGAGATGGTTGTCCTGGAAGAACTCGACATGAAGGCAGTGCTCGCGGCTGCCAACAAGGCTGCCGGCGCCTACAAACCCGCCGGCTGATCGACTTGCCTTCTTGATCAAGGCAGCACGGTTCGACGGACGTGCCGTGCTGCCGGAGTGTCGGACAGGGCATCTTCTCCCCGACTTTCGCGGCGACCGGAATTCACGCTAGTATCGCGCGGTCGTCGTTTGGTGCAGGAGCTTGCGGAAACGGAACCGCGATTCTCGATACGGAGACAAGCCATGTTTGCGGCCAAGGCCATCGACACGTCGGACAAGGCCGCGTTCTACCGCGGCCTCGCCACGCAACTGAAAGCGCTGCTCGACGGCGAGCGCGATTCGATCGCCAACGCCGCCAACACCGCGGCGCTGATCTTCCAGATGGTGCCGGACCTCAACTGGGCCGGCTTCTATTTCCTGCAATCCGACGAGGAAATGGTGCTCGGCCCCTTCCAGGGCAAGCCGGCCTGCGTGCGCATCGCCGTCGGCAAGGGCGTCTGCGGAACGGCGGTCGAACTCGGCACCTCGATGCTGATCAAGGACGTGCACGATTTCCCGGGCCACATCGCCTGCGACGCCGACTCGCGCTCGGAACTGGTCGTGCTGCTCGAAGACGATGACGGCGTCTTCGGCGTGCTCGATCTCGACAGCCCGTTGCCCGGCCGCTTCGACAAGGCAGACCAGGCCGGCATCGAGACGCTGGCGGCGATCTATACCGCGGCGAGCTCGTTCGAGGACTAGGGCATATTGATATTCAGGTGAGGCCGGCCTGCGAACGGCGGCTCTCTGCGCTTCCGGTGCTCACGTACTTTAAGTACGCTCCGCTCCGGTTCTCGAAAGCCATCGTTCTCGGCTCGGCCTGACCTGAATCTCAACATGCCCTGGTCTGGCTCAGGCGAACTTCACCAGCATCAGGCTGAAGCAGCCGATGAACAGGAAGGCCGAGAAGGCGAGCGCCAGCGGGCGCAGGCCGCGCGAGCGCAGCTGCGAAATGTCGGCCTGCAGGCCCATGGCGGCCAGCCCCATGGTCAGCATGATGGTGGTGGCAAGCGCCATCGCCGATTTCACCTCGGCGGGCACGGTGACGAGGCTGTTCAGTGCCACCACGGCGACGAATGCGGCGACGAACCACGGCATGGGTGGCCGCGCCGCCGACGGGTCGCTGCCCTTGCGGCGCGCCATCAGGCCGAGCGCGATGACCATCGGCGCCAGCATGGCGACGCGGGTCAGCTTGGCGACGGTGGCGATCTCGCCGGACTGGGTGCCGTTCTGGAAGCCGGCGCCGATGACTTGCGCGACCTCGTGGATCGAGGCGCCGGCCCACAGGCCAAAAGCGTGCTGGTCGAGGCCGAGCACGGGTGCCAGCAGCGGGAAGCCGAGCATGGCGACGGTGCCGAACAGCGTGATCGAGGCGACGGCGTAGGTGACGTCCTCGTCGCGCGCATCGGTGACGATGTTGGTGGCGACGATGGCCGAGGCGCCGCAGATCGAGGTGCCGGCGGCGATCAGCTGCGCCAGCTTGGCGTCGACGCCGATCAGCCGGCCGAGCGTGATGGTGAAGACGAAGGTGGCGCCAAGCGTCAGCGCGACGATGCCGACACCACCGGCGCCGATCGAGACCACCTGGCCAAGCGTCAGCTGGAAGCCGAGCAGCACGATGGCGAAGCGCAGCAGCCGGCGCTGCGAAAAGGCGATGCCGGCCCTGGCGTGGGCGGGCGTGCCGAGCACGTTGGAATAGATCATGCCGGCGACGACGGCGAGGATCATCGGGCTGAACAGAGCGAAGCCGGAGACATTGCGGGCCGAGAAGGCGACACCGGTGATCATCGCGACAAGCACGATGCCGGGAATGACGCCGTTCCACGCCGAATTGAGCGACTTTCGCCCCTGGGCGAGTTCGGCGGAAATCAGGCTTTTCGGAATATCGTTCGCGATGTGGGTAAGGGAAGACAATGCAATGCTCCAGGCGACTACGCCGGAGGAATGCCATTCCTAGACCAATCTTTCCAACGAATTATTTTCGTTAGAATGATCGATTTTCCAGAACGATTGCCGTTTCGCCTCGATGCAGGGATCAGCAGGACTTTCAGGCGACATCCGCTAGAGCTGAGCTTCGATGGCCGCCTTGTCTATCACCGACCAGACGTGCCTGATCCTGCCGTCGAGAAATTCATAGAAGACGTTCTCGCTGAAGGAGACTTTCCTGCCGTTGACGGGCAGGCCAAGAAAATTCCCCTTTGGCGTGCAGTTGAATTGAAGCCGGCTGGCTATGAAAGGCGTGTCGGAGATCAGCAACTGGATGTCGAAAAAGAGGTCAGGGATTTCGGAAAAATCCCGCTCCAGCATCTTGCGATAGCCGGCCAGGCCGACCCGGTCGCCATTGTAATGCGCTTCGTCGTGAACGAAGCGATGGAGATTTCGCCAGTCCTGATCGTTGAGGCAAGCGATGTAGCCGCGATACGTGTCGGCAAGCGCGGTTTCGGTCATGGCGATGGCTCCGGTGTTCTTAACAAAGTTCACGTTCAGGCAGGAAGATAGAACGGCCTCGGATGCGATCCAGATCGTTCAAACTTGGTCCCGGTAGCGCAAGGCGTCGACAAGCAGCGAGAAGGCGGGCGTCGCCTGCCGACGGCTGGGGTAATAGAGGTGGTAGCCGGGGAAGGGCGGGCACCAGTCGGCCAGCACCCGCACCATCCGGCCGTCGGCAAGGTGCGCATGCACCTGGTCCTCGGGCAGATAGGCAAGACCCAGGCCGGCAAGCACGGCATTCAACCGCAGAGCGGCCGTGTTGAACACCAGCTGACCTTCGACGCGCACCTTCAGTTCGCGCCCCGCCTTCTCGAATTCCCAGGCATAGAGCCCGCCATAGGTCGGCAGGCGCAAGTTGATGCAGTTGTGGGTGGTCAGGTCCTGCGGCGTGCGCGGCTTTGGCCGGGTGGCGAAGTAGGAAGGTGAACCGACCACCGCCATGCGCATGTCGGGGCCGATGCGCACCGCAATCATGTCGCGAGCGACCTGTTCGCCAAGCCGCACGCCGGCGTCGTAGCGCTCGGCGACGATGTCGGTCAGGCCGTAGTCGACGATGATCTCTATCCTGATGTCGGGATAGTCCGGCAGCAGTCGGGCGATCGCCGGCCACAGGACCGCATCGGCGGCGTGCTCGCCGGCGGTGATGCGGATGGTGCCGGCGGGTTTTTCGCGCAACGCGCTCAAGGCGGTCAGCTCAGTCTCGATCTCGTCGAGCCTTGGTCCCACGGTGCGCAACAGGCGCTCGCCCGCCTCGGTCGGCGAGACGCTGCGCGTGGTGCGGGTCAACAGCCTCAGGCCCAGCCGTTCCTCCAGCGCGCGCACTGTGTGGCTGAGCGCCGATTGCGAAACGCCGAGCTTGGCCGCCGCCCGGGTGAAGCTCTCTTCACGCGCGACGGCGAGAAAGGCGGTCAGCTCGTTGAGATTATCGCGCGGCATTCATGAGTCCTTCTCATAAGTACATGCCGGATATAGCAGCTAATCGCGGCCAATCGCAGGCCCTAAATAGGCGTCATCACAATCGGGCACCCAAAATCAGGCGGCCCTGAAAAATGACGGCAGCGATTTGCCTCGTTTGAAGGCGGGCGCCTTTTGAAGAAGGGATAAGATCATGGACATCAAGCGAAGCGGCTCTCAAGCCTCGGGCAAGGGGCCGGGCGACTGGTTCACCGGCACGGTGCGCATCGATCCGCTGTTTCAAGCCATCGCCCCGGCGCGCGCGGCCGGCAATGCCGTGACCTTCGAGCCCGGCGCGCGCACTGCATGGCACACCCATCCGCTCGGTCAGCTGCTGATCGTCACCGCCGGCTGCGGACGCGTGCAGCGCGAGGGCGGCCCGGTCGAGGAGATCCGGCCCGGCGACGTGGTTCGCTTCGAACCGGGCGAGAAGCACTGGCATGGCGCGGCATCCACCACCGCCATGACACACATCGCCATCCAGGAGGCGCTCGACGGCAAGGCCGTCGACTGGATGGAGCATGTCAGCGACGCGCAGTACCAGGCCTGAACAAAGGAGCAAAACAATGCAAAAGCGCACACTTGGAAACAGCGGTCTCGAAGTCTCGGCCATCGGGCTGGGCTGCATGGGCATGAGCCAGTCCTACGGGCAACCGATGGAGACGGCGGATGCTGTCCGCCTGATCCGGGCGGCGTTCGAGCGCGGCGTCACATTCTTCGACACCGCGGAGGTCTATGGCCCGTTCAAGAACGAGGAGGTCGTCGGTGAGGCGCTGCTGCCAATCCGCGACCAGGTGGTGATCGCCACCAAGTTCGGCATCGACATCGCTGGTACAGCCGGACACGACGGCATGGACAGCCGGCCGGAGCATATTCGCGACGTCGTCGAGGCCTCGCTCAAACGGCTGCGGACCGACCACATCGACCTCCTCTACCAGCACCGCGTCGATCCGGTCGTACCGATCGAAGAGGTGGCCGGCGCGGTGAAGGACTTGATCCAGCAGGGCAAGGTGAAGCATTTCGGTCTCTCCGAGGCGGGCGTGCGCACGATCAGGCGCGCGCATGCGGTGCAGCCGGTCGCCGCGCTGCAAAGCGAATACTCGCTGTGGTGGCGGGAGCCCGAGGAGGCGATCCTGCCGGTCCTCGAAGAGCTGGGGATCGGCTTCGTGCCCTTCAGCCCCCTGGGCAAGGGCTTCCTCACTGGCGCCATCAACGCCAACACGACGTTCGACAGCAGCGACTTCCGCAACACCGTCCCGCGTTTTGCAGAGGAGGCTCGGAAGGCGAACCAGGCGCTGGTCGATGCGATCGTCGCGATCGCGGCCGAGAAGAAGGTGACCCCCGCACAGGTCGCGCTCGCCTGGTTGCTGGCGCGGAAGCCCTGGATCGTTCCGATCCCCGGCACCACCAAGCTCAATCGTCTCGAGGAGAACATCGCATCGTCCGCCGTTGCGCTGGCGGCGGACGATCTTCGCAACATCGAGAGCGCGGTCTCGGCGATTGCCGTGCAGGGAGAGCGCTACTCCCCGCAACAGGCGGCAAGGATCGATCGCTGAGCCAGCGCACGAGGAGAGCGAGATGAGCCAGTCAGTCTCAAGGCGAGGTGCGCTTATGACCGCACTTGCATTGCCACTGGGTGCCGGATTGAGCACTGGATTGAGCCAGCCTGCCAGCGCGTCGAAGGCACGGCGGGCGGACGGCGCCAAAATTCTGGTGGCGTACTACACCCGCACCGGCAATACGCGCGTCATCGCGCACCAGATCAGTCGGGCTCTCGGAGCTGACATCTTCGAGATCCAGACCGTCGATCCCTATCCGGAAGACTACGAGCAACAGGTCGCGGTCGCGCAACAGCAGCGAGACTCCGGCTTTGAACCGCCGCTCGCCGACATGGTGCCGGGCATCGCATCCTACGAGGCAGTCTTCCTGGGGTTTCCGATCTGGGGCATGACCGCGCCTTCGGTGATCCGCTCCTTCCTGTCGCGGCACGATCTGTCGGGCAAGACATTGGTGCCGTTCATCACGCATGGCGGCTACGGCCTCGGGCAGAGCCTGAAGGTCCTCGCCGACCATGCGCCGGGCGCGCGGCTCATCGAAGGGTTTTCCAAGCAGTGCGACCAGGAGCGTGAGACGCTCGATCAGGTCACAGGCTGGCTCGGCCGGGTCGACGTGCCCGGCTGAGCCGTCCACTCGAACGCCAGAGCTGCCGCCGTCAGCAACACCGTACCACCATCATCTCGCAGGGTGCTGTGGCGACCGAACTGTTCGCCATGAGCCAGCCCGAAGAGGTCGACATCAACGAAATCCTGTTCCGGCCGACGGCCCAGGAATATTGAGGGCGCAAGGATCGCGTCCGGATCGGCGGCAGTGCCTCAGCTTGAAATTTGGCTTTGCGCGAACTCGCGTCTTGCGGCGGTGAAAACCTCGCGGGCAGCATCCGCATTCATGGCGGCGATTGCCAGGCCAACGACAATATCTGGCCAAGCCGAGTTCCACACGAATGCCGTGACCAGGCCGGCGGCAATGATTGAGACATTCGCCAGGACGTCGTTGCGAGCCGACAGGAATGCCGCATGGGTAAGACTGCCGCTGTGATGGCGATAGCGAGCGAGCATGAGCGCGCACGACAGGTTGACGAGGATCGCGCCGGCCGCGGTAAGCGTTAGCGGAACGGGCGCTGGCGGGATCGGGATGTTGAATTTCTCCCAGGCCGTCCAAAGGGTGGCCAAAGCCGGGATCAAAAGGACCCCCGCCAGCGCCATTCCGAGCCGCGCTCGGTTGCGGATAGTCCAGCCCAGCGCGACCATGATCAGCAGGTTGACGGATGCATCCTCCAGAAAATCGATGCTGTCCGCGAACAGCGAGACCGATCCGATCCACACGGCCACGGCAAACTCGATTCCGAAATAGCCAAGGTTCAGGATGGCGACCATCCGCACCGCCTTGTTCAGCGTCCCGGTCATTTTTTGTCCATTGATCGATTGCCGTTATCGCAAGGCAGTGATTCCATGACATGAGAACATTATCGATTGAGCG
Source organism: Mesorhizobium bavaricum (assembly GCF_056781655.1). NCBI lineage: Bacteria > Pseudomonadati > Pseudomonadota > Alphaproteobacteria > Hyphomicrobiales > Phyllobacteriaceae > Mesorhizobium > Mesorhizobium bavaricum. Next base: position 3,007,820 of record NZ_CM165566.1, read on the forward strand.
GTCGGCTTGACAGCGCCGCTCTTCCTGCTCCAGCTTGACGCCATGTTCGTCCTTGCGCCCACCAACACCAAGCGACGCCGCCCTCGCACAGTGCGGAGCGGCAAGCTGATTGCGCGACGACAAAGACCGGTACGATAGACCCGGTTCGTTCGTTTCCAGCCCCGCCCGCGACAGCCGCCGGCGGGGTTTTTCACACCTGGAGCATTTTTCGATGACCATCAATCCTTCCATCCAGCTTCGGCCGGCCGAGCCGGCGGATGCCCCCGCGATCAGGGATATCGTTCGCGCCGCCTATGCCAAATGGGTGCCGGTGATTGGCCGCGAGCCGCTGCCGATGCGCGCCGACTACGACAAGGCCGTTGCCGAGCATCCGTTCGATCTCGCCGTCGAGGATGGCGCCATTGTCGGGATGATCGAAACCATGCTGGCCGAGGATCACCTCTGGATCGAGAATGTCTGCGTCGTACCGCGGGCGCAGGGCAGGGGCATCGGCCGACTTTTGCTGGAGCGGGCCGAGCGCCAGGCGATCGAAGCGGGACGCCGCGAGCTGCGCCTGCTGACCAACGGCGCCTTCGAGGCCAATGTGTCGCTCTACAAAAGATGCGGCTATATCGTGGACCGGGAAGAGCCGTTCATGAACGGGATGACGGTCTATATGAGCAAGAGGCTGGCAGGCTGATGCGGAGCGGTCCGCCCCAGGACGACGAAGGCATATTGCACAGGCTGGCTCAATCACTTGGCTCTTGCGTTTGACAGCGCCGTTTGTGCATCGTTATCTCCAGCCACATATGACGGCCGGCGCGGCCATGCGGCGCACCCCAGGGAGAAAACCATGTCACACAATCTGCAGTTCTATATCGATGGCGCTTGGGTCGATCCGGTTGTGCCCAACACGTTCGACGTCATCGATCCGTCGAACGAGGATGCCTTCGCGCAGATCTCGCTCGGCTCCAAGGCCGATGTCGACAAGGCGGTGGCCGCGGCCAAGCGCGCCTTCAGCACGTTCGGCTTTACAGAGGTCGGCGAGCGGCTCGAGCTCTTGAACCGCATCATAGAGATCTACAAGAAGCGCAGCGCGGATCTGGCGCTCGCCGTGTCGCGCGAGATGGGCGCGCCGCGCCAGATGGCATTGGACAGCCAGGTCGGCGTCGGTCTCGCGCATCTGCAGAAGATGGCCGAAGTGCTCAAGAGCTTCGAGTTCCGCCACGTCAAGGGCAGCTCGCTCGTGGTCAAGGAGCCGATCGGCGTCGTCGGCCTGATCACGCCGTGGAACTGGCCGCTCAACCAGATCACCTGCAAGGTCGGTCCGGCCCTTGCCGCCGGCTGCACCATGGTGCTCAAGCCGTCCGAGATCGCGCCGCTCGACGCCATCATCTTCGCCGAAATCCTGGACGAGGCCGGGGTGCCGAAGGGCGTCTTCAACCTCGTCAATGGCGATGGACCGGGCGTCGGACAGGCGCTGTCCAGCCACCCCGACATCGACATGATGTCGTTCACCGGTTCGACCCGCGCCGGCATCCTGGTGGCCAAGGCCGCCGCCGATACAGTCAAGCGCGTGCATCAGGAGCTCGGCGGCAAGTCGGCCAACATCCTGTTTCCCGATGTCGATCTTACGAAGGCCGTCACCAAGGGCGTCGCCGGCTGCTTCGGCAACAGCGGCCAGTCCTGCAACGCGCCGACGCGCATGTTCGTGCCACGCGACCGCCACGACGAGGCCGCCGGCTATGCCAAGGCGGCCGCGGAAAAGTTCACCGTGGGCCCCGCCGACGCGGCCGGCACCAAGCTTGGCCCGGTCGTCAGCCAGGTCCAGTTCGACAAGATCCAGGAGCTGATCCAGAGCGGCATCGAAGAAGGTGCCACGCTGGTCACCGGCGGCCCCGGCCGTCCCGCCGAACTCAACCGCGGCTATTATGTCCGGCCGACCGTGTTCGCCGACGTCACCCACGACATGCGGATCGCGCGCGAGGAGGTCTTCGGACCGGTGCTGGCGATCATGCCCTATGACAGCGTCGAGGAAGTGATCGAAACCGCCAACGATACGGTCTACGGCCTTGCCTCCTACATCCAGGCCAAGGACATGCAGAAGGCGCGCGAAGTGGCGGCGCGGATGCGCACCGGCAATGTCTACATCAACTATCCCGCCTGGGACGCCGGCCTGCCGTTCGGCGGCTACAAGCAGTCGGGCAACGGCCGCGAATATGCCGAATACGGGCTCGAGGATTTCCTCGAGATCAAGGGCATCGCCGGTTACGAGGCGGCGGAGTAGGCACGATCCAGTTTCGCCAAGGGCCGCCCCGATGATGCGCGGCCCGCCATCCCCATCCTTGCCAATTGGCAGATACGTGCTATATATCTGCCAATAGTGAGGAGCAAAAATGCAGCTTCAGCCGATAGTCACCACACCGGCCACGGTGGGAAGCGTCATATCAGACGACGAGGCGGGCGCGCTGGCGCGCACCACTGTCAACCTGTTCAAGGCCTGGAATCTCACCGACCTGGAGGCCTGCATCCTGCTCGGCGGCATGTCGGCGCGCACCTGGGCACGCTGGAAGATTGGGGCACGCTCGAAGGAGGGCGGCATCGGCAGGATCGATCGCGACCTGCGCACCCGCATGGCGCATCTGATGGGCATCCACAAGGGCCTGCGCTACCTCTTTACGGAGCCGGCGCGCGGCTATGCCTGGATCCGCAAGCCCAATGCCACTTTCGGCGGCCAATCGGCGCTCGACTTGATGCTGCGCGGAGAGATCGCCGACCTTGCCGCGATGCGCGAATGGCTTGATGCGGAGCGTGGCGCATGGTGAGTGGGCTTGCGGTCCGTCGCCGCGTCCACTGGCCCCAGACCTTCCGCATCATCCGCTCCATCCATCCGCCGATCGACCTGTTCGAGGACATTGCCGACCCGCGCGACTGGGAGGCACTGGCCGCCGTCGAGGAGAAGACGAACCCACGCATCCGGCTCGAGATCGGCGATCTCGGCAAAGTGTCCGCCGCCCGGCGGATTTCTGGCCCCGGCGCCAGCTTCGTGATGGCGCCCTTCGTGCATTGTTCGACCCTGCGGCCGGGCCGGTTCTCGGATGGCAGCTACGGACTCTACTATGCCGGCGACAGCGAAGAGGTGGCGCTCGCCGAGACCATCCACCACCATCAGAAATTCATGCGCGCCACCAATGAGGATCCGGGTTGGACGGCGGATTTCCGCGTCCTGATCGGCAGCGTCGACCGCGACCTCGATGACGTGAACGCGGTGCCCGGCGTGCTCGATCCGGACGACTACAGCGCCTCGCAGGCGGAAGGGCGGGCGCTACGGGCCGCCGGCAGCGACGGGCTGGTGTGGAGCAGCGTGCGCATGCGAGGCGGGGGCTGCATCGGCATCTTCTGGCCGGACGCGATCGCCATCCCGGTCCAGGGCCGGCATTACAGCTACCATTGGGACGGCGCCCGCGTCGATTTCGTGCGCCAGCACGATACGGGAAAGGTGCTGGCGGTCACATGATGGCAGGGCGCGGGCTCTCTCCGAGCCCGCTCGGCATCCGCCCGGTCGACCTGCCGGGTTTCATCGCCGCCGAATTGCTGGGAGCGCTGCCGGCCATGGCCCTGGCGGGCTGGCTGCTTGCCGAACCGAAACCAACCAGACAGATGAAAGCCGCGAAATGACCATCACCATCTATCACAATCCAGCCTGCGGCACCTCGCGCAACACGCTGGCCATTATCCGGCAGTCGGGCGAGGAGCCGGAGGTGATCGAATATCTGAAGACGCCGCCGTCACGGCAGAAGCTCGTCGAGTTGATCGCGGCCATGGGCATGACACCGCGTGAGGTGCTGCGCGAGAAGGGCACGCCCTATGCCGAACTCGGCCTCGCCGATCCGAAATGGTCCGACGACGAGATTCTCGATTTCATGCTGGCGCATCCGATCCTGATCAACCGGCCGATCGTGGTGAGCCCGCTCGGCGTCGTGCTGGCACGGCCGCCGGAAAAGGTGCTGGATATCTTGCCCAACCCGGACATCGGTGCGTTCACCAAGGAGGATGGCGAGGCGGTCATCGACGCCTCGGGCAAGCGGGTCGGCTGACGGTATTTCCAAATTTTTCGAAATTGGGTTGACGACTCGACGGGCGTCGCGTAGCTTATTTCCATGAAACTCGAAAAAGCAGCCGCCCAGCTCGAAGCGCTCGGCAACCCGACGCGGCTTCAGCTCTACCGCATCCTCGTGCGCGCCGGTGACGGCGGGCTTGCCGTCGGCAGCGTCCAGGGCAAGCTCGACATCCCGTCCTCGACACTGTCGCATCACCTCAAACGGCTGGTCGACACCGGCCTTGTGACGCAGGAGCGGCAGGCGACGACGCTGATCTGCCGCGCCAACTATCCTGGCATGAATGCCCTGATCGGCTATCTCGCCGATGAGTGCTGCGCCGATGCCACCTGCGCGCCTGCAGTCGGCAAGGCGCTGGCCTGATTTTTTTGCTTTGTAATTCGAAGATACCGGAAGGATCGAACATATGGACATGATGGCAAGTCTTCCCGTGGCGGTGATCGGCGCAGGCCCGGTCGGCCTCGCCGCCGCCGCGTATCTCGTCGAACGCGGCCTCCGTCCGCTCATCCTGGAACGTGGCGAAAGCGCCGGTGCTGCACTGCTCGAATGGGGCCATGTGCGGGTGTTCTCGCCGTGGCAATACAATATCGACGCGGCCGCGCGGGCGCTGCTCGACCGCTCCGGCTGGACGGCGCCGGACATGCGGGGCCTGCCGACCGGCGGCGAGATCGTGCGCGATTATCTGGCGCCGCTTGCCGCACTTCCCGGGATCGCCGGCAACCTGAAGCTCGGCGCCGAGGTCACCGCGATCACCCGTCAGGGACATGACAAGGTCGCCAATGACGGTCGCAAGGACGCTCCCTTCGTCATCCGCTATCGCGATGCCGGCGGCGAGCATCGCGTTCTCGCGCGGGCCGTCATCGACGCGTCCGGAACATGGTCGCGGCCGAACCCCATCGGCGTCGACGGGCTGCCGGTTGCCGGCGAAAGCACGGCCTGCGGGCGCATCGCTTACGGCATTCCCGACGTGGTCGGCAAGGCCAGGGACAGCTATGCGGGCAAGCGGGTCCTCGTCGTCGGCGGCGGGCACTCGGCGATCAACGTCGCCCTGGCGCTCATGGAGTTGCAGGACGCGGCGCCGGACACCGAGATCTTCTGGGCGCTGCGCCACGCCAGCGTCGATCGGCTGCTTGGCGGCGGGCTGAACGACCAGTTGCCGGAACGTGGCGCGCTTGGCCTCGCCGCCAAGCAGGCGATGGCGGACGGACGGCTGAACATGCTGGCGGCCTTCGCCGTCAATAGCATCGAGACGCAGGGCGAGGGGCTTGCCGTCGACGCCAGCCTAGCCGGCAGGCCGTTCAGCCTTGCCGTCGACCGCATCGTCGTCACCACCGGCTTCCGCCCCGACCTGTCGTTCCTCGGCGAAATCCGCATCGCGCTCGATCCCGCCGTCGAAGCGCCGCCGGCGCTGGCGCCGCTGATCGATCCGAATTTCCATTCCTGCGGCACGGTTCCCGCGCATGGCATAAGGGAGCTCGCGCACCCCGAACCCGGCTTCACCATCGTCGGCTCGAAATCCTACGGCCGCGCCCCGACCTTCCTGATGGCGACCGGCTACGAGCAGGTCCGCTCGGTGGTCGCCGACATTGCCGGCGACCATGTCGCGGCCGGCGAGGTGCGGCTGGTGCTGCCGGAGACCGGCGTGTGCAGTGCCGACATCGTCACCGGGTTGGACAGCGAAGGCTGCTGCGGCGGACCTGCGCCCGCCAATGTCGATGCCTGCTGCGCCAGGGATGCGGACGCCAAGGCAAAAGGCGCGTCGGGCTGCGGTTGCGCGACAGGCCGCCCCTCGGTTGGCGCCAAGGCGGCGGAGGCCGTAGGCGCCGATGCCTGACCGGTCTGTCCTGCGCAAGGCGATCTGGGGGCTCGGACTGACCCAGATCATCGGCTACGGCACGCTCTATTACAGCTTCTCGATCCTGGCGCCGGCAATGGCTGGGGAGTTCGGCCTCGCGGAAGGGTGGGTGTTCGGCGCCTTGTCCGCCTCGCTGTTTGCCGGCAGCCTGTTCGCGCCCACCGCCGGGCGCTGGGCCGACCGGTTCGGCGCCGGGCGCATCATGACCGTCGGCTCGGTCGCGGCGGCCCTCGCGCTGGCGCTGTGCGCCGTCTCGCCCGGCCGCGTGACGTTTGTTTTGGCATTGCTGGCGATGGAGCTGGCCTCCAGCTTCGTCCTCTACAGCGCCGCCTTCGTGGCGATCGTGCAGATCGGGGTGCCCCGGCCGCAACGAAGCATCACCCACCTGACGCTCATCGCCGGGTTCGCCTCGACCCTGTTCTGGCCGCTGACCTCGGCGCTGCATGCGCAACTGACATGGCGCGAGGTCTATCTTTTGTTCGCGGCGCTCAATCTCGGGCTCTGCCTGCCGATCCACGCCTGGCTGATGCGGCTGTCGCGCCGCCACGCGACGGCCACGCCGCAGCAGCGCGGGCCGGTCCATGAAGCGGGCGCGCGGCCCGATCCGCGGCGCGGACGGGCGGCGTTCCCGTTGATGCTGGCGGGGTTCGCCACCGAGGGCTTCGTGCTGTCGGCGATCCTCATCCACATGGTGCCCCTGACGGCGGCACTGGGGCTCGGCGCGGCCGGTCTCTTCGTTTCGACCCTGTTCGGGCCGGCGCAGGTCGCCAGCCGGTTGATCAACATGCTGTTTGGCGGGCGCCTTCAGCAAACGCATCTCGCCGTCATTGCCGCTTCGCTGCTCACGGCCGGGCTGTGCACGCTGCTGCTGACCACACCATGGCTGCCCGGCGCCTTCCTGTTCGTGCTGCTGTTCGGCCTCGGTTCCGGCCTCACCAGCATTGTCGGCGGCACCTTGCCGCTCGAGCTCTTCGGCCGCGAACGCTATGGCGCGCGGCTGGGATGGGCGAGCGCTGCCCGCCAGTTCACCTCGGCCTTCGCGCCGTTCGCGCTCGCCTTCATGATGGCGCGGACATCCGTCGCCAATTCGCTGTGGGTGCTGGTCGTCGTCGCCGCGAGTGGCGCCATCGCCTTCCTCGCCATCGCGCTGCTGAGACGGCGCGACGGCCGGTTTGCGTTTGCGATTGGCGGCAGGCCGGAAGAGGCGCGCTAGAGTACCACAGAATCTCGTTCGGGCGCGGCAGAGGCTTTTGCAAGCCAGCCCGGTCATATCGACGAAGAAAGCGCGTCCAGGACGTGCTGATCCGACCTGCACGCGCTAACAGGCCTGCGTAGCGGGATGGATTTGACCATTTCTTTGCGGTGGCGACTTGCGAAGACCAAGGATTTGTTTGATCAAGTCTAGCACGAGACCAGCAACCGTATTTGTGATCCAGAATCTGCTGACATGATGTTTGATGGGTGGCAAGTCGAGCGGCTGATGCAGCAGGGGCGGCGGGTCCTCGCCAGTCTTCTTGTCCTGCTTGCGCTCGGCGCTCCCGCCGTGGCTGGCGGTATGGAAGATTGCGGCAACGACAAGCTTGAAACCGCCAAGCGGATCGCTGCCTGCACAGGCGCCATCGTGGACAAGGCGACGACCTCCAGCGATCGGGCCCTTGCCTATTTCAACCGCGCCAACGCATTGGACGATCTGGGTGCTTACGACCTCGCCATTGGCGATTACGGCGAGGCGATCAGTCTTGATCCGAAAGACGCCGATGCCTTCAACAACCGTGGGCTGGCCCGGGGCCACAAGAGTGACTACGACCGCGCTATGGCCGACTACAGCCAGGCGATCAGCCTCAATCCGCAGCTCGCCGTTGCCTACGGCAACCGGGCCATGATCTGGAATGATATTAAACACGATTATATCAAAGCCATCGCCGATCTCGACAAGGCGATCAGCCTAGATCCGTCAAACAGCACCGCCTACAACAACCGTGGCAATGCCTTTTTGCGTACCGGCGATTACGACAGCGCCGTCACCAGCTACAGCCAGGCGATCTTTCTCGATCCGCAAGACCCCGATCAGTATTTCAACCTCGGGCTAGCCTGGGCGTACAAGGGCAATGACGAGCGCGCCATCGCCGACTATGACCAGGCGATCAGCCTCGATCCGAAACACGTAAATGCCTGGCACCGCCGCGGCGACGCATGGGTCAGGAAGGGCGACACCGATCGCGCCATTGCCGACTATGGCGAGGCCATCAAGCTCGATCCAAGGGATGCCGAGACCTATAGGGATCGTGGCAATGTCTGGCTCGGAAAGAAAGATTACGACCGTGCCATCGCGGATTTCGGGCAAGCTATCGATGTCGATCCCAGAGATGCGGTAGCGTACAATAATCGTGGCTGGACGTGGTCGTTGAAGAAGGAGCCCGACCGCGCCATGGCGGATTTCGACAAGGCGATCGGCGCCGATCCGAATTACGCCAAGGCTTACAACAATCGGGGTCTCATCTGGTTTGAAAAGGGTGACCTCGACCGTGCAATCGCGGACTACGACCAGGCAATCATCATCACTCCCGGAGATGCCTGGATCTATAACGAGAGGGGCAGGGCCTGGGCGTCCAAGAGCGAATACATCCGCGCCATTTCAGACTACAACGTCGCCATCATGATCAAGCCTGATATGGCCAACGCCTTCAGGAACCGAGGCTGGGTGTTCAGCCGCAAGGGCCAATACGACAGCGCCATCGCCGACTACGATCAGGCGATAAAACTCGACCCGCAATATGCTGCTGCCTACCGGAGGCGCGGCTGGGTGTTCAGCCGCAAGGCTCAGTACGACAGAGCCATCGCGGATTACGATGAGGCGATCAGCCTCGAACCCAAATATGCCGAAGCCTATAGCGGTCGCGGCCTTGTCTGGCTCTACAAGGGGGAGCACGAGCGCGCCATCGCGGATTGCGGCAAGGCCATCAGTCTCAGTGCGAAAGATGCCAGTGCTTTCGAGTGTCGCGGCCTCGCGCGGGAGCAGAAGGCGGATTACAACGGCGCCTTCGGCGACTACGACGAAGCCATACGCATCGACCCGAAAGACGCCGATCTCTACGGTGGCAGGGGAATGCTCAGCTTCTATTCCAGTTCGCCCGTCAAGGCGCAGGCCGACTTCGAACAGGCGACCGCGCTGCAGGCCGACAATGCCTACTACGCGATGTGGCTCGACCTCACCCGCCGCCACAATGGGCAGCCGAGTATCCTGCGCGACGCCAAGCTCGACATGACGAAATGGCCGGCGCCGCTGGTCCGCATGCTGCTGGGCGACCAGACGCCCGAAATGGCGCTGGCCGCCGCCGAAGATCAAGACAGCATGACGCAGAATGAGCAAGTCTGCGAGGCCAATGTCTTCGTCGCCGAGTTCCACAGGCTGCAACACCGCGACGAAGAGGCCGTGCGCCTTTACCGGCTTGCGGTGCGCGATTGCCCGAGGAGTTTCATCGAATACACCGCGGCGACCAACGCGCTTCGCGCCATGGGCAAGGCACAGTGATGCGCTTCTCGAACATGCGCGTCTCGGCAGGTTTCTCCGCTTGTCCGATGCGCAGGTTCCGGGGCCGCGATAACCTTGCGGTATTGCTTCAGTGCCGCAGGATCTTGCTGAGAAAGGCGCGGCTGCGGTCGGTCTTGGGGTGCGAGAAGAACTCGTCCGGTGTGCCGCTTTCGACGATGGCGCCTGCGTCCATGAACACCACGCGCTGGGCGACCTTGCGGGCAAAGCCCATCTCGTGCGTCACCACCATCATGGTCATGCCTTCCTCGGCGACCGCCACCATGACGTCGAGCACTTCGGAAATCATCTCGGGGTCGAGTGCCGAGGTCGGCTCGTCGAACAGCATGATCTTGGGCCGCATGCCGAGGCAACGGGCAATCGCCACGCGCTGCTGCTGGCCACCGGAGAGCTGCGCGGGATAGGCGTTGACCTTGTCGGCGAGACCGACCTTGGCCAGCAGTTCGCGCCCGGCCTTTTCGGCTTCGGTGCGCGGGATCTTGCGGACATGGATGGGGGCGAGCGTGACGTTCTCGAGCGCGGTCTTGTGCGGATAGAGGTTGAACGACTGGAAGACGAAGCCGATCTCGGTGCGCAGCTGCGTCATGTTGGTGGCGGGGTCGCCAAGGCGCTGGCCGTCGACGACGAGATCGCCGTCCTTGATCGCCTCCAAGCCGTTGACGCAGCGGATCAGCGTGCTCTTGCCGGAGCCGCTCGGACCGCAGACGACGACCACTTCGCGTGGCTCGACGCTGAGCGTGATGTCCTTCAGCACATTGAGCGGGCCGAACCATTTGTTGACGCCGCGAAAGTCGATCATGCCGGTTTTGGTCATATTTTCCGGACCTTTGGGGTTCGATGTCATAGCTGTACCTCGCCATGCGCCGCACCCATGCGCCGCTCGAGCCGGCGGGCGAGCATGATCAGCGGATAGCAGACGACGAAATAGCCGACGCCGACGAGGAAGAAGACCAGCAGGCCGTTGGGTACACGCTGCACCACCAGCCAGCCGACCCGGGTGAGGTCGGTGAGCCCGATCGCCGAGACGACCGAAGAATCCTTGATCAGCAGCACATATTGCCCGACCAGCGGCGGCAGCACGATGCGCATCGCCTGCGGCAGCACCACCTGGCGCATGCGCTGCCAGCGCGACAGGCCGGACGCCAGTGCCGCCTCGACCTGCCCGGTCGGCACCGAACGGATGCCGGCGGCGACGATCTCGCAGATGAAGCAGGCGGCAAGATTGGTCAGCGCGATGATGCCGGCGGTGAAGGCATCGAGCTCGATGCCGAACTCCGGCAGGATGAAGAAGATCAGGAAGATCTGCACCAGGAACGGCGTGCCGCGGATCAGGTCGACCCAGGCGCCGATGACGCTGCCGATCAGCCGGTTGCCGCCGGTGCGCAGGATGCCGAGGCCGAAGCCGAGCAGGGTGCCGAGCACCAGGCTGATCAGCGACAGCACCACCGTCATGCCGAGGCCGCGCAGTGCCAGCGGATAGCTGCCGACGAGGCTTTGCAGCTGTTGCCAGATCATGTCCGCGCCCCCGCTGTGCCGAGCCAGCGGCCGGACAGGGAAGCCAGTCCCTTCAGGCAGTAATAGAGCAAGAGGTAGAATGCGGCGATGGTGAGAAAACCTTCCGCCGGCATGAAGCGGTCGGAGGCGAGCAACTGGCCCGCGCGCGTCAGCTCGGCAACCGAGATCAGCGACAGAAGTGCGGAATCCTTGACCAGCACGATCGCCTGGCCGAGCAGCGGCGGGATGGTCACCTTGAAGGCTTGCGGCAGGATGACCAGGCGCATGCGCTGGACATAGGTCATGCCCGAGGCGACGCTGGCTTCGACCTGGCCGCGCGAGATCGACAGGATACCGGCGCGAATGATTTCAGCGACATAGGCGCCGCTGTTGAGTGACAGCGCGAGGATGCCGACGACCAGCTCCGGCAGCACGAAGCCGAGCCGCGGCAGGCCGAAATAGAGGAAATAGAGCTGCGCCAGCAAGGGCGTGGCCCGCACCGCGTCGATATAGGCCTTGGCCGGCGTACGAAACAGCCAGCCGCGCTGCAGGTTCATGGCGCACAGCACGATGCCGACGACAAGCGCGCCGACAAAGGACAGCGCCGACAGCCAGACGGTCGTGACCAGGCCCTGCCCGAACAGCGGCAGGTATTCGACGATGGTGCGGAAACTGAAATTTTCGAGCATCGTTGGGTGAGTCCCCAGAGCGAAGTCTATCCGTGACGGCAGCGTGTTGGACGAAACCGCGCCGATCCAGTCTGGCGCGGTTTCGTCCGAACGAAGTGCTGCTTAGTGGTCCTTCTTCCAGGCGTCGGAATTGACCCAATAGTCGAGGTTCTTCTGCAGCCGGCCGTCGATGCTGACCTGGTTGAGGAACAGGTTCATCCAGACCAGCAGGTCCGGCTCGTCATAGCGAGTGGCGAAGGCAAGCGGCTCCTTCGACAAGAGATCCGGCATGATGGTGAAGGTGCCGGCCGGATAGGCGGTCGACTGGCCCTTAACCGCCGAGACGTCGTTGACGCCACAATCGGCCTGGCCGTTGTTGACGGCGTCGAGCAGCAGCGGACCGCCGCCCTTGTAGCTCTTGATGTCGGCATCGGGGAAGGCGGTCTTGGCTTCCTTTTCGCCGGTGGCGCCGAGCAGAACGGCGATCTTGGTGCCCTTGGCCTTGCAGTCGTCGGTCGACTTGAACTTGCTGTCGGCCTTGGTGAAGACGGTGCTGCCCGTATACATGTAAGGTGTGGTGAAGGCGACCTTCATGCCGCGCGCCAGTGTCGGCGTCATGTCGGCGACCAGCAGATCGGCCTTGCCCGACAGCAGTGCCGGGATCAGCCCGTCCCAGTCGAAATCGAGGAAGGTGATCTTGACGCCCATTTCCTTGGCCATCAGCTCGGCCAGTTCAACCGAACTGCCGGTGCGTTCGCCATTGGCGCCGACCAGCGAGAAGGGCGGTCCCTGTGTCTGCACGGCGACGCGCAGTTCGCCGCGCTTGGTGATTTCGTCCAGCGTCCCGGCGCTGGCCGCAGTGGTCAGCCCGGCGAGCGCAAGTCCGGCGATGAAAAGTCTGGCAATCTTCATTTGGCATTCCTCCTTGTTTTATCGTTCCACGTTGTTGTTTCACCCTTCGGGGTGCTTTTTTGAGCGGCAGCGCCGTTGCCGGCGGCGGCCACCGTTCGAAAATCCTCAGTCCCAGGCCACCGTCTCGGCGACCGTGATGCCGCGCCTGGCCAGTTCGTCGAAGAAGGGACCGTCGGGCACGTCGAGCAGCGGGTTGAGGAGGCCGGGTTTGCTGATGTCGCCGCGCGCCAGCATCTGCGCCACGATGCTGGCGGGGTAGCCGACGCCGAGGCTCATGCCGAACAGACCCGAGGCCAGGTCGCGCTCGATGATCAGGTCCGACGTCACCGTCTTGCGGCGGCCGCCTTCGAGGCCGGAAAAGACATTGCGCATCACGCACAGGTCCTTCTCGTCCGGGCCATATTGCAATTGCGGGCCGAGCAGCCGGCCGAGGAATTCGCGCGGGCTCACCGTGGTGCCGGAAACCTTGTCTTCGGAGAGGAAACCGAGCTCCTTCAGCGGCGCCCAGAACGCCGACCATCCCGGCCAGCGCAGCGTGTAGCGGCCGGAGCGGCGCAGCCCCTTGGCGGAGTCCAGCATCTCGACATAGTGCAGCGCATCGCCATTGGGGAAGGCTTCAAGCCGGCCGAGGCCGGCGACCTCGATCTCGTGGATGAAAGGATTGTCGTGCTGCTGGCCGGCCGGCACCGCGACGCGTTCGCCGTCCTCGATCATCACGCTGTCACGGTTCTGGCTGACCAGAACCATGTCGAAGTTCCAGCTCACCTTGTAACACAGCGGCTTGGCCATCGCCTTCGGTTCGGGGATGCCGCCGCAATAGGAATCGATCGAGGCGATGCTGTCGAACTGCCTTGCGGCGCGGGCGTAGAGCACAAGGTCGATGCCGGGATCAAGCCCGCATTCGGTCATGATCGAGACGCCGGCCTGTTCGGCTGCCGGCGCCAGGTCGGCGATGGCCTTGCCGTAATTGGTGGTGACCAGCGGCGTGCGTGTTGCGATCGCGGCCTGGATCGCCTCGCGCATCAGCGGCTGCGGCAACAGGTCGATGACGGCGTCGACGTCCGCCAGCACGCCGGCCAGCGCCGGGCCGATCGCGCCCTCGGGTACCACGAAGCGCACGCGAGCAAGATCGGTCAGGCCGGCAAGGCGAGCCGCAGCATCCGGTGCCGTGTCGACGCAAACCACGTCCTCGACACCGCTGGCGACGAGATCGGCGATCGCCGCCCGGCCTTGCAGGCCGAGGCCGCCGAGAACCGCTATTCTCATGCCGGCTCCTTGCGGATGCTGTCGTCAGACCAGCAGCCTTCCGGCAGGCTGACCCATTTGTTGCAGGACGCCATGACGACGAAGGTCTCACTGCGCACGACTTCGCCCGGCTCGCCGGCACCCGGGATCAACTCGCTGGTGACGCGGTAGAGATCGGCGACGTCACCGGCCACCGTCACGTCGACGATGATGTCGAAGCGCCCGGTGACCACCGAGGCCGAGTTGACGAAGGGCAGTTCTGAAATGCGCTGCGCCAGCTCGCGGGCCCGGCCGCGGCCCTGGGCGTTGATGCCGACAATGGCCGAAATCAGCTCGGGGCGCTCGGTCAGGTTCAAGAGCCCGACGATCTTGAGCAGGTTGCGGTCGAGCAGGTTGCGCAGCCGCGTGCGCACCGTCGGCACCGAAATCGCCAACATCTCGGCGAGGCGGTTGATGCCCGGCTGCGCGTCCTGCGACAGCTGTTTGACGAGCCGCCGATCGGTCAGATCGAGATGTTCCCGCAAAGGCCTTGTCTTTCATAAAAAGAAAAAATGACGGCAAATTCTTTGCCAATGTGCAAACAAGCTACGTCACAGATTTTTGAAATGCAAGGTAATGATTCCGCGTCGATGGGATATGTCGGCGCCGGCCGGCGTGCGGTTGCGGGCGCCGGCGTGGCTTCAGACCAGCGCGGCGGCCAGCAATTTCGCTTGCGGCGTCAGCTCGTCGAAGCGGCGGGCGCAGAGATTGAGCTGGCGCGTCGCCCAGTCGTCGGTCAGCCGCAGGCAGCGCAGCGTGCGTGCCGAGCGGCGCGTGGCACTTTCCGGCACGATGGCGATGCCCGCACCTTGCGCGACCAGCCGGCAGACATTGTCGAGGCCGGGCACGCGGATGTGGATATGCAGGTGGCCGCCAAGGCGCGCGGCCTGGCGCGTGATGTGCTCCTGCAGCGCATGGCCGGTGCTCAGGCCGACGAAGGATTGGCCGAGAATGTCGGCGAGGCCGGCGGTACGCAGGCCGGCGAGCCCCGGCCAGTCGCGCGCGGCGATCACCACCAGGCGGTCGATGAGGAACGGTTTCTGCTCGAGATGCGCAAGGCCGGCCCAGGTCGCGGCGATGCCGAGATCGGCGGCACCGCTGGCCACCGCCTCGGCGATCTCGTGGCTGGGGCGCTCGTCGAGATCGATGTCGATCCGGGGATGCGCGACCAGGAAAGCCGGCAGGATGTCGCGCAGCAATTCGCCGGTGGCGGCGGTGTTGGCAAGCAGCCGGACGCGGGCGCGCAGGCCGGCGGCATAGGCGGCGAGGTCGCCGGCCATCGCCTCGATCTGGTTCTGCACGGCGCGCGCATGATGCAGCAGCGCCTGCCCGGCCGCCGTCGGCACCACGCCGCGGCGGCGACGCTCCAGCAGCGGCGCGCCGAGCCGCTCTTCCATGCCCTTGATGCGGGCGCTGGCGGAAGCCAGGGCCAGTCCGGCGAGTTCGGCGCCATGGGTGATGCTGCCGCGTTCGGCCACCAGCAGGAACAGCCGGAGATCGACCAGGTCGAAGCGCATTTCTTGCTCCTGCAAAACGGTTGGCAGCCTGGCAAAGCCGGGCGGCGTCCAGCTCCAGCCTTCGTCCAGGCCGAAGGCTGACCGTGTAACGTCCACATTGTGGCCGGCCTGCATCTGCGTCAAACGTTTTTGGGTGGAGATGTGCGATGGGCGAACGAGCATCAGGCAGACTTGGCATTCTTGAAAGCACGGCGATCGTGCTGGCCATCGCGGTGGCCTGCCTTGCCATGGCGCGGGCGGAACCCGGCCTGCGGGGATGCACGGCGACCCCTGTCAGCCGCGATGGTGCGCCGGTACCCGATGCCACCGGCCCGGATACCGATGCGACGGACATGCTGCTGCATGACTGACCCGGCCGCTGTTTTGAAGCTGTCACCGTGCTGAGCGCCGGCGTCATCGCCTGGACCAGCGCCGTCTTTCTTGCCGCCGGCCTGGTCAAGGGTGTCGTCGGCATGGGGCTGCCGACCGTGGCGATGGGGCTGCTGGCGGTGACGATGCCGCCGGCGCAGGCCGCCGCCTTGCTGCTGATCCCGTCGCTGGTCACCAATCTCTGGCAATTGCTCACCGGCCCGTCCTTCGCCGGCCTGTGCAAGCGGCTGTGGACGATGATGGCCGGCGTCGTGCTCGGCACCGTGGCCGGCGCCGGTCTGTTGACCGGCGCGCATACGGCGCTGGCGTCCGCAGGGCTGGGCGCGGCGCTGGTGCTCTATGCCCTTGTCGGCCTCGCCAAAGCCGGCTTCACCACGCCGGCGCGCCACGAGGCGTGGGCGTCGCCGCTGGTCGGCGTGGCGACCGGGCTGGTCACCGGCGCCACCGGCGTCTTCGTCATCCCGGCGGTGCCCTATCTGCAGTCACTGCGGCTTGACAAGGAAGACCTGATCCAGGCGCTCGGCCTGTCCTTCACCGTATCGACGGCAGCCCTTGCCATCGGCCTGTTCCGGACCGGCGCCTTCGCCTCGCCAACCGCGCAGCTGGCGGGGTCGGTCGCGGCCCTTGTGCCGGCGCTGGCCGGCATGTTCATCGGCCAGATGCTGCGCCAGCGGATGAGCGTCGAGACCTTCCGCACGGTGTTCTTCGTCGGGCTGCTGGTGCTGGGGGTCTATCTCGCGGGCGAGGCCGCGATCTAGCGCACCACCAGAACCGGGATCTCGGTGTAGGACAGCACCTCGGCGGTCTGGCTGCCCAACAGCAGCCTGCCCAGTCCCCGGCGCCCGTGCGAGGCCATCACAATCAGGTCGCAGCCTTCGGCCTGCGACAATTCCAGGATCGCCTCGGCGGGCTTTTTGTCCTCGATATGCACCACCTCGGCGCGCACGTTGGCCAGGTCCGCCGACGCCTTGCATTTGTCGAGCACGTCCTTGGCAAATCGGCCCGCCTCTTCCTTGTAGGCAGCCAATTCATCGCCCGCGGCATAGCCGGCCATGGCGCCGCCCCAGGCGAACATCGGGAATGGCTCGGTGACGTTGACAAAGGTAACGGTGGCGCCGAGGCGGCTGGCCAGCGCCAGGCCATGGGCAACGCCCTTGTCGGCGAGTTCCGATCCGTCCGTGGCAATCAGCAAATGTGTGTACATGATGATGCGACCTGTTGTGCAAGGGCCAAAGCCCTTGGGTGGCGGGAGCCGCTTGATAGGGCTGACCTTGATATAGTTGCGCCATCGGGCCCATCACAGGGCCGGCTTGATGCGGATCAAGGCCAGGCGACCAGACACTTTCGCGTCAGCCGGATTCCCCTTCGGCAAATCGTCATCTAAGGTGCCGGCGATTTTGAGGGGCACCCTATGAGCAACGCGTTTCCGCAGATCCACCTGGTCCGGCATGGCGAGACGGCGTGGAGCCTTTCGGGGCAGCACACCGGCCGCACAGACATGCCGCTGACGCCGGCAGGCGAGGCCGCCGCGCGCGGTGTCGCCGATCGGCTGAAGGGCCTGTCGTTTTCGGCGGTGTGGTCGAGCCCGTCGCAACGCGCCTACAACACCAGCGTGCTGGCCGGCTTTGGTGCCGAGAGCGTCAAGAAGGACGATCTGCAGGAATGGGACTACGGCGCCTATGAGGGGCTGACGACAAAACAGATCTTGGCCGAGCGGCCGGGCTGGAACGTGTTTCGCGACGGTTGCCCGAAGGGCGAGATGGCGGCCGATGTCGGCGCGCGCGCCGATACGATCATCGCCGGGCTGCGCAAGGCCGGTGCCGACATCCTGGTGTTTTCCAGTGCGCATTTCCTGCGCGTGCTGGCGGCCCGCTGGATCGGCCTGCCGCCGGACGGCGGCGCACTGTTTGTGCTGGACACCGCAAGCATCAGCGTGCTCGGCTACGAGCATGATCTGACCGAGCCGGTCATCCGCAAATGGAACCAGAAGTAGGTTAGGCAACAACCTGCTTGTCGAATTTCTTGATCGCCTCGGCGGTCACGGGCGTGAAGAAGTTCACCAGATTGCCATCCGGGTCGCGGAACAGCAGCGAGCGGTTGCCCCAGGGCATGGTGGTCGGTTTCTGCACGGTTGCGTCCTTGATGGTGTCCGACAGCCTGGTGAATTCCGCATCGACGTCGCCGACGCGGAATTCGATGATGGCGGTGTGGTTGTCGGCGGGGCGGGCGACGTCGCCGCCGAACAGCTGCAAGGTGCGCGTGCTGCCAATCGCCAGCGTGCAGGCCGGCGTCACCAGTTCCGCGAAGTCCTCCGTGTACATGGTCACGGGCATGCCGGTGATCTCGCCGTAGAAGCGCACGAGTCGCTGGACGTCTGACGTGATGATGCGGACGGAGACGAAATTCATTGTTTTGTTCCCTGATTGCTCGAGCCACGGCCGGGCCCATGAGCAGATATAGACCAGGCCTAATGACAGCCTGCTGTCAGGAGCGGGGCCAGATAGGCGGCAGGCCGAACGCAGGGAACAGGCCTGGGCCGAGCGGGCCGACATAGACCGTCAGCGAGGCGATCCTGTCGTCGGCCGGCTCGATGACATGCAGCGACTGGGCGCGCCATGCGGGATCCTGATGGCGGCGCGCGTAGACCGCGACCGCGGGCTGGCCGTTGGCGCGGGTGGCGACCGCGTGGTAGCCGGCGAAATTGCCCCAGACAGTCCTGAAGAAACCGTGGATCGCCTCGCGGCCCTGATACCAGTCCAGCCATGGCGGCATGTGGTAGGTGGCATCCTCGCGGAGCAGTTCGATGAAGCTGTCGAGATTGGCGGCGTGCCAGGCCTGCATGTAGCGTTCGAGCAGCAGGCTCTCTTCGCGGTTCGGCCGCCCGCGCTGCAGGGGGCGCCCTTCGGGATAACGCTCGCCAAGTGTTGCGCGGGCGCGCTGCAGGGCGCTGTTGATCGAAGCGGTCGAGCCGCCCAGCAATTGCGCGGTCTCGAGCGCCGACCAGCCCAGCACGTCGCACAGCAAAAGCGCGGCGCGCTGCCTGGGCGGCAGCAACTGGATCGCGGCGACGAAGGCAAGCTGCACGGCCTCTCGGGTCTCGTAGCGCGCTTCCGGGCCGGGCTCGCCGTCGACGATGTCCGGCAGCTCGGTGTCCGGGTAGGGCTCCAGCCAGGCGAGTTCGGCGGCGGGCCCGCCGACGGCGCGCCCCTCGGTGGGCGGCCGCCCGGGCGGCTCGACAAGGCGATGCGCCGATGATCTCGCCTTGATGGCGTTGAGGCAGGCGTTGGTGGCGATCGTGTAGAGCCAGCCGCGCAGCGAGCCGCGTCCGTCGAATTGCGACCGGCCGCGCCATGCCTTCAGAAACGTGTCCTGGACAAGGTCGTCGGCCTCGTGCAGCGAGCCCATCATCCGGTAGCAGTGCAGCTTGAGCGCGCGGCGGTGGGCTGCCGTCAGGCGCTCGAAGGCCAGCCGATCGAGGATCGGCTGGCCTTGCGTGCCCAACGGCTCAAGCGGGCCAGGAGCGTCTGTCATATCGAGCCTGTGGTGCTGATTTCGGTTGGCATCGTGCGCGCCTCATGCCGCCGCCGCAAGTCCGCTGCCGCTGACCGTGAAGGAGATGCCTTGCGTCTTGCCGCCGGCGAGCGTGACCACGGCGCGTCCGACATCGGCCGGCGTCTGCACATCGGTCATGCTGGCGAGGAAGTCCGCCGGGCTGATGCCGAGATAGGCCGAAATGCCTGTTATGCCGCGCTGGCCGACGCCGGTGCCCGGCATGATCCGCATCGGCACCAGCGCCATGAAGCGCAGGCCAAGGCCAAGCCGGTCGGCCTCCTTCTGGCTGTGACCGGCGAGGAACATCTGCATGCGCTTGGCGCCGGAATAGCCGCCGGAGTTCGGCGGCCCGCCGCTGAGTGCGGCGCCGCTGGAGATCAGCACCACCCGGCTGCCCGGCTTCAGCCGGCCCTGCAGTGCTGCCTTGCAGAACAGGAACGACGCCTTGACGTCCATGTCCCAGTTCGCCGAGAAGTCCTCCCAGCTTTGTTCCGGGATGGGGGCGGACGGGGCCAACGCGCCGGCGCAGATCACCAGCACGTCCGGCTGAAGTGCGGCAAACACCGCATCGGGCGCCGCCTCCTGCGTGGCGTCGGCGGCAAGCGTCTTCACGCCTGACGCCTCCCAGGCGAGTTCTTTCAGATCGGCCGCGCCGCGGGCAACGGCAAGTACGGTTGCTCCCTCGCCGAGCGCAGCTTCCACGATCGAGCGGCCCACCCCTCGGCTGCCTCCGATCACGACGACATTTTGACCTTTCAACGAATGCATGGCTCACCTCGCTTCTTCCGGCTCGGAGGATTCCGGCGCCTGTAGGTGAAGACAGCGCGGGCGGGTGGAAATCATCGGTGGGGGCAAAAAGAAACTTTGGCGGGGCGCTCCCGGGTGAACGGCGTTTGTCGCTGGCCCTGACGGAAATTTGATCGTGCGTATCAGTACAAAGGCAGCCGGAAAGATTATACAATGCTAAAAATGCTAAAATAGACGCTTCTGCTTCAGGTATCTGAAATAGTGCGGACGATCACGCCGCCAATTCAAGGCGTGTTGTTTGCGGTTTCTATAGAAAAACTAGAGGTAATACTCTATCATCTGAAGGATAGGCTAAATGACGCGCCGGATGGCTTGTATCATAACAATGACTGCAATGGTTGGGTTTACTGGCTATGCGATGGCCGGGAGCAGCCGGCCGATAACCTATGAAAAGACAGCACTTTCCGGGCAGGAGATTTATATTTTCGAGGATGCCAACCTGAACCCGGACTGCACGAGTGCAGGCCTGGACGACGTGCAGGCGACATCGGGGCCAAGCCACGGATCGATCCGGATCGTGGATGGCAAGGTCTATCCTAACTTCCCCAAGGACAGCGAGCGCTACAAATGCAATCTGCAGGGCGATGACGGAGTACAGGCGTTTTACAAGTCAGCCCCAGGTTTCAAGGGGCAGGACCAGGTCAGTCTCTCGATCCACACGTTCTCGGGAAACGCCCGCAGCGTGGTCGTGAAGGTAACTGTCGAATAGGACAGTCAGAGCGCAGGCCGGACCGGCGTGGGCGCCATAGAGCGCTCCTGGAGGCCGCCATTTCATCCGCCCAGCAGCGCCAACTCCTCCGGTGTCAGGTGCCGCGCCGTGCCCTTGGCGAGGTCGCCGAGCTGCAGGCGGCCGATGGCGATGCGGATCAAGCGCAGCACTTCGATGTCATGGGCGGCGAGCAGGCGGCGGATGTGGCGGTTGCGGCCCTCGTCGAGCACGATTTCCAGCCAGGCGGTGCGGCCGCCGCTGCGCAAAAGCTCGATTGCGTTGGTGGTCAGGGTCTCGCCGTCGAGGGTGACGCCGGCGCGCAATCTTTCCAGCATCGCAGCGTCGGGCACCGTGCCGACCTGCACGTGGTAGGTCTTGGGCAGATGCGAGGCCGGGTCCATCAGCCGGTTGGCGAACTGGGTGTCGTTGGTCATCAGCAGCAAGCCTTCGCTCGCCTTGTCGAGGCGGCCGACCGGCGAGACGAAGGGCAGGTCGAGCCCTTCGAGGCAGGCATAGACGGTGTCGCGCTGCTGCGGGTCGTCGCGCGTGGTGACCAGCCCGCGCGGCTTGTTGAGGATGAGATAGACCTTGCGCTCGGCAACCACCGGCCTGTCGTCGACGACGATGCGGTCGCGGTTGAGGTCGACGCGCAGCGAGGCATCGCGCACCACCTTGCCGCCGACGCGCACGCGCCCTTCCGCGATCAGCGCCTCGGCCTGCGTGCGCGAGCACAGGCCGAGCTTCGACAGCGCGCGGTTGAGGCTGACGCCGGCTGGCTTGCCTGTGGTTCGTGGCTGGCGTGATGTCATGTCTGCTTTGTCATTCCGGACGATGTGTCCGGTTGAGGTACGCGCCGGCGGACCTGCCGACGCGCCTTGGCTATCACGCGCATCCCGTCCGGCTCAAGCCACTGGCAGGGCCGACTATCTGGTGGCGGCGGCGACGAGCATTTCGCACGGCCCCTCGAATTGTCCGTCATGCTCGAACTGGCCGAGCGCGGTCTCGATCTCCGCCCAGGCGTCGTCCTGTTCGCGGGGCGACAGGCCGGCCAGCATCTGGTGCAGGGCGCCGAAAGACTCCTGCTCGAACTGCAGGCATTCGAGGGCCGATTGCAGCCGCACCGGCGCGTCGACCTTCTCGATGCGCACGTCGTGGAAACCGGCATCTGTCAGGCGCTTGGCAAGCACCGCCGGGTCACCCAGGCTGAACGGCCCGGGCTGGCCGGGCAGCGGCGCGGGCAGGGCGGCGCGGCGGCGGATGATGCCGACCGGGATCGAGAAGAACGGGTTCCTGTCGGCGGTGGAATAGACGATGGCGCCGACCTTGCCGCCCGGCTTGAGGTGATCGCGCATGCCGCCCAGCGCCCGGTTCTGGTCGGGAAAATAGATCAGCCCGACGCGCGAGATAACGGCGTCGAACGGTTCGGCCGATATGGCATCCAGCATTTCGCCGTCGGCGACGACCGTGCCGACATTGGCATGGCCGGCCAGCCTGGCGTTGCTGGCGGCAAAGCCGAGAATGCCCGGCGAAATGTCGGTGGCCAGCACATAGCCCGTCGGCCCGACGCGCCGCGCGGCGGTCAGCGTCTGTTCGCCGGCACCGGCGGCGACATCGAGGACCCTGCTGCCCTTGCCGATATCGGTCATGTCAAGCATGAGTTCGGTGGCAGGCCCCAGCCAGCGGGTCAGCAGCGGACCCCAGCGGTTCCAGGCTTCGGCAGCGCTGTCCCATTGCTTTCGGGTGGTGTCCTTGAACTTGACCGGATCGAAAATCGGTTGCTGGACGGTCATGGCTTGCTCCTCAAAGGCAGTATTGCCTTGCCGCAAACCGTAGTGATCGCGTAGTTCTGGTACCATTCTCGAAATCTCGACGCCCATTTTGCAAATTTGCACGGATCGGGTCCAGGATGCATTGGGATGACTTGCGGATTTTCCTGGCCGTCGCGCGCGACGGCTCGATCAGCGGCGCCGCAAAACGCTTGAACATCCAGCACTCGACCGTGTCGCGCCGCATCCGGCTGCTGGAGACGCAGCTTGGCACGCGGCTGATCGAGCGCAAGAAATCCGGATACGAGCTGACCCCGGCCGGCGACGAGCTGAGGATGGCGGCCGGCAAGATGGAGCTGGAGGTGCTCGAGGTCGAGGGCGCGCTCGGCGGTCAGGAAGACCGTGTCGCCGGGGAACTCAGGGTATCGGCGATCAACAACATGGCTTCATCCGTGCTGATGCCGATCTTCGCCGGCTTCAGCGAGGCCTATCCGGACATCCAGCTGCATGTGCAGGTCTCCAACAAATATGTCAGCCTGGCGGAACGCCATGCCGACGTCGCCATCCGGCTGACCAACACGCCGCTCGACACGCTGGTCGGCACCCGGCTCGCCACTGTGGCGTCGGCCGTCTACGGAGAACGGCGTTACCTGGAGGGGCTGCGCGCCAGCGGCGCCAGGCCGCTCTGGATCGACGTGGAATGTTGCGCCTTCCATCAGTCCTGGACGCATGCGGCATGCCCGGATCACCGGCACAGTTTCTTTGTCGATGACACGCTGCTGACGCTCGCCGCCGTGAAACAAGGGCTCGGCCTGGCCTATCTGCCATGCTTCATGGGCGACTGCGCCGAGGAACTGGAGCGCTTTCGCCAACCGGATCCGATCCACGATCTCGGACTCTGGCTGCTCTACCATCCGGACCTGCGGCGAACCAAGCGCGTCAGGGTGTTTCGTGAACATCTGGTGGCACGCATCCGCGACCAGAGTGCGTTGTTCGAGGGCAGCCTGCCGCAGCGATGAGGTCTGGTTTCCGCTGGACC
The DNA here is from genome assembly GCF_056781655.1 of Mesorhizobium bavaricum. Classification (NCBI taxonomy): domain Bacteria; kingdom Pseudomonadati; phylum Pseudomonadota; class Alphaproteobacteria; order Hyphomicrobiales; family Phyllobacteriaceae; genus Mesorhizobium; species Mesorhizobium bavaricum. The sequence goes on from NZ_CM165566.1 coordinate 3,031,439, forward strand.
GTGACACAGCCGGTCACCGCGATGACGGAGGTCGTCAGCCTGCCTGCTCGGCGGATCACGTCCAGCCAGCAAACCGACGCCGAGCGGCCCGCCGACCGCGCCTGACCGCTTTTCTGTTCGCCGGCCAATTGGCCTGACGTAACACTTTGTTGTCATTGGAGGCATATCGAGGAGGCGATGCGGCGAAAGCCGATGCAAAAAGGAAAGGCGCGCATGGGTTCGCCCTGGTCCGAATTGCTGGCCAATCTTGCTGTCGTTGCGATGTTCGTCTCGGTGTGGATCCACACGCATGTCTGGCTGGATCGCAAGGCTGCCTTGACGAGAGCGACGGCCTTCGGCCTGCTGATGGGCGGCGGCGCTGTCACCTTGATGCTGACGCCAATGCAGTTGCAGCCGGGCGTCTTCATCGACCTGCGCGGCACGATGATCGCATTGGCAGGCTTCTTCGGCGGCCCGGTCGCTTGCGTCATCGCCGGGCTGCTTGCGGTTGCGTTCCGCTTCCATGAAGGCGGTATCGGCGTGTTCGCCGGCGCCATGGGAATCTCGATCGCTACTTTGATCGGTATTGCCGGCCATCTCGTGCTGAGAGGCCGCGCCCCCGAACGCGTCGACGTCCTGATCCTGGCCGCGACGGCCGCAGCCGGCTCGCTGCTCAGCCTGCTCGCCTTGCCACGGGAGATCATGCAGGCGGTGCTGCCGCAAGTGGCGCTGCCGACTTCGCTGCTGATCTTCGTCTCGATCATGCTGTCGGGGCTGGCGCTCTACCAGGAGAGGCGCCGCCTTGAGGCGCTGCAGTCCAGGCGCATCTTCAAGGCGGTGGTGGAGGCATTGCCGGATTGCCTCAACGTCAAGGACCTGGACGGGCGGTTCATCGCCGCGAATCCGGCAACGGCGGACCTGATGCATGCAACAAACGCCAAGGCGCTGATCGGCAAAACAGATTTCGATTTCTACCCGCAGGAAACGGCGCGAAAATTCCGCGAGGACGAGCTTGCCATTCTCGCGGCGGGCGTGCCATCCACCATCGAACAGCGCCTTCATCATGACGACGGGACCAACGGCTGGCTGTCGACATTGAAGGCGCCTTTTCGGGATCATGGCGGAACCATCGTCGGGCTGATCACGCACAATCGCGACATCACGACGCGCAAGCAGCTGGAGACCGAACTGGCGGAAAGCCGTGTCACGCTGGCGGACGCCCTGACGCATATGGCCGACGGCCTGGTGATGTTCGACCGGGACGGCAAACTGGTGCTCAGCAACGCCCAATACATTGCCATGTTTCCCCACACGGCCGACATCCGGGTGCCCGGTGCCGACTATCGCGATATCCTGCGCGCCTCTGCCGCGCGCGGCGAACAGATGGTGCCGCCGGACAAGGTCGAGGACTGGATCGGCGACATCGTGGCATCGCGAAGGCTTCCCAGCAACCGCCAGGAGGTCAGGCTCGCCGACGGGCGCTGGCTCGATGTCAGGACCAGGCCGACCAGCAATGGCGGCAGCCTGAGCGTCTATTCCGACATCACCGAGGCCAAGCATGTCGAGGCGGAGCTGATGGCGGCCAACGAGAAGTTGAACCTGCTGGCAAACCGTGACGGCCTGACCGAGTTGTTGACGCGCCGGGCCTTCGACGAAGCTCTGGCGCGCGAATATGCCCGCGGCATGCGCAACGCAACGCCATTGAGCCTGCTCATCATCGACGTCGACTGGTTCAAGCGGTTCAACGACCACTACGGCCATCCCGCCGGTGACGAATGCCTGCGCGCCGTCAGCGGCTGCATCAAGGCCACCGCCCGGCGGCCGGCCGACGCGGCAGCCCGCTATGGCGGAGAGGAGTTCGCCCTCATCTTGCCTGAAACCGGCGCGCGGGGCGCGTTCGTGATCGCCGAAAATCTCAGAAGCGGCGTGCGCGACCTGCGGCTCGCACACGCCGGCAGCGAAAAAGGCATCGTCACCGTCAGCATCGGGGTGGGCACCTTCGATCCGGGCAGCGCCTCGATCGAGATCGCCGACCTGCTCAGGCGCGCCGACGAGGCTCTCTATGGCGCCAAGGTGGCGGGGCGGGACCGGGTCCATGGCTGGCGCCCGCATGTCAGCGAGCCACACGCCGCTGGTGCACGTCGCCGGCCATGAGCCGACGCCACGCCGCGCAGGCGGCCGAAGAAATCGGGCTGACGCTGGCGCCCGAGTCGGCCTGACAGGGCCAATTGGCATGAGCCTTTCCTCCGCGCCGATCATCAAGACCGTCGTCATCGCAGCCGCGCCGGCCAGGGTCTGGCAGGTGCTGACGACGCCTGGGATGATCCCGCAATGGATGTCCGACGAGGAGCTGACGGTCAGCCTGCAGGACCGCGTCGGCGGGGAGATCGTGATCCGCGGACTGCTGCATGGAATGCCGTTCGAGAACCGCGGTACCATCCGGGCGTTCGCGCCGGAAAGCAGCTTCGCGTACGGTTACTGGAGCACGCTGTCGGCCTCGCGGCTGTCGGACGCGCCCGAAAACCACCCGGTGGTCAGCTTCGAACTGACGCCGGCGGATGGCGGGACGCTGCTGACGTTGACCTTGAGCGATTTCGCCGAGCCATCGATCCGCCCGCATGCCGATCTCTACTGGGGCCCGACCCTGCACATTCTGAAAGCGGTCTGCGAGCGGTAAGGCGGCGCCCGCGCGAAAAATCCGACAATTCCGATAATTTGCCCGACAGTTCCGTTCCATCGATTATTGCGCAAGGTGTTGCCCCTGGGTTAGCATCCCCGCGCTGACGTCGATGGGAGGCACTTTTCAACAGCGGCGACCAGCTGGAGCAGCACGCGTCTTCGGGCGCACGGAGGATGCTCCAACACTTTGAACCGGCGCATGATCCCTTCCCAAGACCGATCCCGGCCTTGGGGATGATGCGTCTCTGTGGAGGAGGATCCTATGAACAGACGTGAAGTCCTGCTGTCGTCCGCGGCGTTTGGCGCCATGATGCTTGCCGCACCCTCGGTGTTTGCCGAGGACAAGCTTACGATCCTGGGCTCTGTGCCCAATCTCGGCTTTCCGTTCTTCGTGCACATGCTGAACGAGATCAAGGCCGAGGCCGCCGCGCAAGGCGTCAACCTGACCGAGAGCGACGGCCAGAATTCGGCCACCAAGCAGACCGCCGACATCGAGGCGGCGCTGGTGCAGAAGGTCAACGCCATCGTCATCTCACCGCTCGACGTCAACGCACTGGCGCCGGCGATCGAGGAGGCGGTCAAGGCTGGTGTTCCGGTGGTGACGATCGACCGCCGCGTCGATGGTGTCGAGGGCATTCTGGCCCATGTCGGCGCTGACAACGTCAAGGGCGGCGAGGCGGAGGCCAGCGCCATGGTGGCCGCGTTCCCGAATGGCGCCAAGATCTTCCACCTGCAGGGCCAGCCCGGCGCCGGCCCGGCGATCGACCGCAACAAGGGCGTCCACAATGTGCTCGATCCCTTGAAGGACAAGTATCAGATCGTCTTCGAACAGACCGCCAACTTCGCCCGCGCCGAAGCACTGTCGGTGACCGAGGCCGGCCTTGCCGCCAACGGCAAGCCGGATGCCATCGTCTGCGCCAATGACGACATGGCGCTCGGCGCCATGGAGGCGTGCGCGGCGCGCAACTTCACGGACGTCAAGATCTACGGCTTCGACGCGCTACCGGAAGCGCTGGTCGCGGTGCGCGACGGCAAGCTTGCCGGCACTGTCGAGCAATTCCCCGGCGAGCAGTCGCGCACCGCGGTGCGCATCGCGGTGGCCTATGCCAAGGACAAGACCGAGCCGAAGGAGAAGCTGGTGCTGTTGACGCCGATCGTCATCGGCAAGGACAATCTCGACAAGGCGGAGCGGATTGGCGAGACGAAGTAGTCCGTGAGAGTCAGGCGCATGGCGGATGGAGGTCGCGCTTTGTCGCGCCTCCCCCTGTCCTGCCGGACATCTCTCCCACGAGGGGCGAGATCGGCCTTCGCTTTGGCTTTCGCCAATCGCCAGCCTTGCAGAAGAGGCGCTGCCGGCAAGACTGCCAATCTCCCCCCAAATGGGGGAGATGTCCGGCAGGACAGAGGGGGGCGCTGTCCCGCCGCCTGCAGCAATCCGGGAGCAACCCTTGCCACCAGCTGAAGCCGCATCGCCCGAGCCCATCTTGCTTGCCGTCGAGGGTGTCACCAAGCATTTCTCCGGCGTCACGGCGCTGAGCGACGTTTCGCTCGACATAAGGCCCGGCGAAATCCTCGGCCTTCTGGGCGAGAACGGCGCCGGCAAGTCGACGCTGCTGAAGATCCTGTCGGGCGTCATGCCGCCGTCGAGCGGGCACATCATTTTCGACGGCGCCGACTATCATCCATCCAGCCCGCAGGACGCCAAGCGGCTCGGCATCGTCACCATCTACCAGGAACTGAGCCTGATTCCGACGCTGACGGTGGCCGAGAACATCTTTATCGGCCGCGCGCCGACCGGCCCGCTTGGGCTGGTCAGCTGGCGCAGAATGGAGGAAGATTCGCGCGCGATCATCGCCCGCGTCGGTCTCTCCATCGACCCGATGACGCCGGTGTCGGCACTGTCGGTGGCCGAGCAGCAGCTGGTCGAAATTGCCCGCGCGCTGTCGCTGAAAAGCCGGCTGATCATCATGGACGAGCCGACCTCGGCGCTGACCGAGACCGAGGTGCAGCGGCTGCTGTCGATCATGGACCGGCTGCGCGGGGACAAGGTCGCCATCATGTTCGTCACCCACCGGCTGGAGGAAGCGTCAGCCATCTGCGACCGCATGACGGTGTTGCGCGACGGCAGGCTTGCCGGGCATCTCGACCGCGAAGGCGGACCGATCGCGCTGCCGAAAATCATCGAGAAGATGGTCGGTCGCGCCGCATCCGAACTCTATGCACGGCCGGCGCAGCGCGCGGTCGCCGGCGATGTCAGGCTTTCGGTGCGCGGCCTGCGCACGGTGCGCGACCCCGAGGCGCCGCACGCGATCGTGCTCGACGGTGTCGATATCGACCTCAAGGCCGGCGAGATCCTCGGCGTCGCCGGCCTGGTCGGCTCCGGCCGCACCGAACTGGCGCGCGCCATCTTCGGCGCAGACCGCATCGCGGCCGGTACCATCACGCTCGATGGCAAGCCGATCGCGCCGGCGTCGCCAGCTGACGCCATCGCGCTCGGCATCGGCCTGGTGCCGGAGGACCGCAAGCACCAGGCGATCTTTGCCGCATTGGGCATCCTGCCGAATTTCTCCGTCGCTTCGCTCGGCAGCTTCAGCAATGGTTTCGGCTTCATGGCCGAGCGGCGCGAGCGCGATGCGCTTGCCGGTTTTCGCAAAATGCTGTCGATCCGCATGGCCTCGGCCGAGCAGGCGATCGAGGGCCTGTCGGGCGGCAACCAGCAGAAGGTGATCCTGGCGCGCTGGCTGGCGCGCGATCCAAAGGTGCTGATCGTCGACGAACCGACGCGCGGCGTCGATGTCGGCGCCAAGACCGAGGTGCACCAGATCCTGGTGCAGTTGGCGGCGCGCGGCATCGCGGTGATGATGATCTCGTCCGAACTGCCCGAGGTGCTGGCGGTTTCGGACCGCATCGTCACCATGCGCCGGGGACGCATCACCGGCGAGATGCCGGGCGTCGAGGCAAACGAGGAAAAACTGATGGAACTGATGGCGCTCGACAAGCGGGATGCGAGGGGGCAGGACGCGAAGGGGCAGGCACGATGAGCGTGGCGGGAGAACAGAACCAGCGCGGCGGCATCAACATGACGCGGCTCTTGATGAGCTTCGGGCCGCTGCTGTTCCTGGCCGCCTTGGTCGTCGTCTTCACCGTGCTGAAGCCGAGCTTCATCGACCCGATCAACCTGTTCAACATCACGCGGCAGATCTCGATCACCGGGCTGATCGCGCTCGGCATGACCTTCGTCATCCTCACCGCCGGCATCGACCTTTCGGTCGGCTCGCTGCTTGCCTTCTGCGGCATGGTCGCTGCCGTCGTCGCCAAGGGCGGCACCGCCAACACGCTGTCGCTGTCGACCTCAGGCACGCAGGGCTATGGCTGGTTTGCAGCGCTGCTCGCCGCCGTCGTGGTGGGAGCGGCTGCCGGTGGCATGCAGGGGCTTGTCATCACCAGGCTGAAAGTGCCGCCCTTCGTCGTCACGCTGGGCGGGCTGACGGTGTTTCGCGGGCTGACGCTGACCATCTCCAATGGCGGCCCGATCTCGGGCTTCGACGCCTCGATGCGCTGGTTCGGCACCGGCCTGATCGGCCCGGTGCCGGTGCCGGCGCTCATCTTCGCGGCAGCCGCGATCCTGTGCCACATCGTGCTGCGCTACACGCGCTATGGCCGCGCCGTCTATGCCGTCGGCGGCAATGCCGAGGCGGCACGGCTGTCGGGCCTGCGCGTCGACCGCATCCTGGTCTCGGTCTATGTCATCGTCGGTTTCTTCGCTGGGCTTGCCGCCTTCGTTTTGTCGGCGCGGCTGAATTCATCCGAAGCGGTGGCCGGCATCGGCTACGAGCTGACGGTGATCTCGGCCGTCGTCATCGGCGGCACCTCGCTTTTCGGCGGCATCGGATCGGTCGGCGGCACGGTGGTGGGCGCGGCCCTGATCGGCGTGCTGCAGAACGGGCTGCAGTTCAACAACGTCTCGTCCTACACGCAAAGCATCGTCATCGGCCTGATCCTGATCCTGGCGGTGGCGTTTGACCGCTGGCTGAAGTCGCGAGTGCGACGGTGAGGCGTCAGGCCGCTGCCAGCGCCCACAGAAGGTGACCGTAGCGGCGGAAGTAGCGCGCCACCAGACGCTGCTGTCTGGCTCTGATGAGGTCGGGCAGGCGGCGCTCCTGGCGCCAGCGCGGCATGTTGCGCCAGAAGGCGATGAAGCGGGCGGCGTCTTCGATGGCTTCCTCCGCCGACAGCGCCGGGCCGATCGCCGCCAGGAACAGCGCCTCTGAATGCTTCAACTCATCGATGACGGCCTTGCGTCTCAGATGATCCTGGCGGGCGCGCTCGATGCCGTTGCGGCGGATCGCCTCGAAGGCTTCGAGCAGAGCGGGGCTGTCGCCGGTATAACCGCAGGCGCGGGCGAAATCGGCGGCAAGGGCGTCCATCGTTGCTCCCGGATATGATGCGCCGGGGTGGTTCGCGCCCGACTCGCATTTATGAGTTGATATAAGCATAACTCAAATAAATGCAGAAGAGAAACTTTTTGGGAATCTTTGAAAAGCGCGACTCGACTCCGGGTTGAAAACGCAGGAATATACGAACAAATCAGGAACAAAAGGCGAGGAGGGGCGATGGCATTGCCAGGCAAGGAACCAGTGATCGCGCATGTCGCCTCGATATCGGTCGAGTGCGCCGATTGCGGCCGCAACAGGTGGTGGCGGCCCGATCAGCTGAAACGGTTCGGGGTGACCGGGAACACGCCGCTGGCCGCCCTTTCAGGCCGCATTGTCTGTTCGGCCTGCCGTGCCGAGGGGCTGCCGGGCGTGGCGGTTTCGATCCAGGCAGCGTTCATCGACGAGCGCCAGCGGGTGCGCAGCGAAGCCCAGATGCTGAGCGACCGCGACGTGCCGCTGGAGGGGTCGAGGCGGGCTTGAGAGGGGGGCGGCGCTGGTTTCCCTTCTCCCGCAAGGGGAGAAGGGACAGACGCCCTCAATACCCCAGCAGTTCCTTGAGCGGAATGACGCGCCAGACGTGTTTTATGGCGTAACGGTTGAAGGTCAGCGTTTTGGGCGGATTGTACTGCTCGACGACCAGCTCGGCGGCGGTGCGCTTGACCAACTTCTTGATGAAGGCCTTGCCGTTGCGCTCGTTTTCTTCCGGAAAGGTCTCGATCACCACATGGTCGCCGGGCACGGCGTCGCGGCCGCCGCAATAGAGCATCTCGCCCGGCTCGTAGCGCGGCACCATGGAATCGGACAGCACGTGCAGCGCAAACACTTTGCGCAGATGGGCGATGCCGGGCGGGCGCTGGACGTAGCCGGCGACCTCGCCGTTGAAGGTGAAATCGCCGTCGTCGCCGCCGACCGCCGCACCGAGCAGCTCGATGTCCATCGGCCCGGCGGGCAGGGGAGCGGCATCGGTGACGATCTCCGCATCGGCAATCGGGCCGGCATCGTCGAGGAAGACGACCTCGCCCTTGCCCAATGCCACCGGATCGACGCCCAGGAAGGCGGCGGTCTTCAGCAGGTTCTCGGTCTTGGGCAGGTTGCGGCCGGTTTCCCAGTTGCCGACGGCGGCGACATCGGTGTCGTTGTGCTCGGCAATGTGGCGCATGACCAGGCCGCGCTGCTTGCGCGCCTGGCGGATCGCTGCCCCGACCTTGATCGACAGTTGCGTTTTTGCCATGGCGCCATGTGAGCGATGAAAGCGGCTCTCGTCTATGAAAGAATGGCTTGCATAAGTTTTTGAGTTATGCTTATATATGACCATGCAAAACCTGTCCAGATTCGATGGCGCCGTGGCGCCGGCCTCGCATGAGGCACATCCAGCGGCTGTCACCGCCAGCCTTCCGTCCCGGCCGTCCTCCTCCCCGGCCGGGGCGAAGCCCGAGGCTCAAGACTCGACAGCCTCGGGTCCGGTCCGCCTGTCACCGGCGACCGGAACGGCCGGAGCCGCCGCTCCCAGCGGCTCCGGCCCCCAATTCGGCCGGCAAGGCGCTGGCGCGGATTCTGTCGGTTCCTCTGGCCGCTCCTGCGTCCGCACGCAGGACGGCACCGTCATCACGTTCGACCCGCTGACGGGCAGGGCGGTTTGCGCCCTCGACAATAAGACGGCAGAGGCGCGGCTTTCGCACCTTGTTGAACCGGCCGGGCAGCTAGCCAGATCCGGCTGAGGCGGAGCCGGCGCCAGCCGACCCTCGGACAAGACAACCCTGACCAGGCCCGCCCAACCGGGCCGACCCCTGACGCTTGCCTGACGGCTCGAGGCCGAAGGCGGAACCTTGGATGGAGCCTGGAGATGGCAAGCTATACCGACGCGGAACTGCAAGAGATCGCCCGCTGGCTGAAGGATGGGCTTTCCGCCTCGAAGATCGCGGCGGCATTCACTGCGTTGCGCGGCGCGCGCGTATCACGCAACGCCATCATCGGCATCGTACACCGCAACGCCATGCTGGGCGCGATCGGCCTTGCCAATGGCAGGCCGGCAGCAGCCAAGCGGGCTGCGGGCAAACGCACGGTGAGCAAGCGGGCGAACGGAACGCCGGCCAAGGGCGGGACGACCGCCGAGGCGGTTGCCGGCAGGGTTGACGTTGCGTTTGCGGCCAATGGCGCTGGCGTGCGCAAACCGGTCACCCGACCGAGGCGCGAACCGCCTCCGGCCTGGCTGCCGCCGCGCCTGTTCGTGCGCGAAGTGGGCGTGTTGGTGGCCGACGGCGAAGCCTATCGCCTCAAGGTGCCGGTGCCGCAGCGCACCGTCGTTGGCCGCCAGCCGCATGGCGTGGCGATGCGATTCATCGACTGCCTGTTCGACCGCTGCCGCGCGCCATTGGACCTGACGCTGCAAGAGGATCCTGACAATTCCATTGCCGAAGAGGGGGATGCGCCAGGCGGCCGGCCGGGTGCCGACATGCTGTGCTGCGGCATGCGCACCAAGGCGTTGAAAAGCTATTGCACCTACCACCAGGCCCGCTTCCGCCGCCGCGTTTTTGAGACGACGTAGGGGTGAGCATCCCTTCTCCCCGTCACTATACGGGAGAAGGTGCCGGAAGGCGGATGAGGGGCGGCGCCAGCGCTGTTAGCCTGGCCGACACATCGAGTGGTTCAACCGCCAATTATCGCAGCGTCAGTGTGAGGATCTTGAGATGACGCTCAATCGAAATGAAAGCGCAGCAAGCCTATTTCGGCGCCTGGCGGCCTTGCTTGGGCATGCGGCTTTGCACGGTCCTGGGCTCGAGTATCATGGCTGGCCCGCCTTCGGCTTCCAGGATGTCGGCCACCCTGGCAAAGCCGGTGAACACTTTCATGGCGTCGGATTCGGAGATTTGCGCGGCAATGGCCGCACTGCAGGCGTTGAGCGCGCTGCGGTAGACATGGCCGCGCCGCTCGAGCGGCCAGCGCTGCAGGAAGTCGGCGGCCTCGCTGACGCAGTCGATCTCTTCGATTTGCCCGTCCATCCGCACCTTGAGCGGCACTCCGGTCTTCATCGTACCCACGGCGTTCACCTTCACTCTGCGCGGGTCAAGAAACCTCGCTATGAGCAACGCGCCATGCTGGCGGGCGGTTGCATCACATTTTCGCCCGGCTCACGAACCGGCAACGGCGTCCAGCCAGTCATAGGCGCGGCTTTTGGGTCTCGCCAGCAATATGTTCTGTTGCCTGGCCGCCCTGGTGAGGGCGTCGAAGGCGATGCGCTGGCTGCAGGTGCCATCCACGGCCAGGGCGACGAGCCGGGCCGCCGCGACATAGCCAGGTGCTGTCTTGTCGGGCCACTGCTTGCCGAGCGCCGTGGCGGCTTCGGCCACCGAGCCGACCAGCATGGTCGTGTTGTCGCAAAAGCGCAGGGTAATCGGCATGAAGGCGGTCATCGGCACGTCTCCCGTGTTCATCGACGCCGCATAACGTCGCGAATTCGCACTGGTTCCCTTAGCCCGGATGCGGATATGGCTGCGCAGGTGCTGCGATGAGCGAGCGGCCTTTCATGCAGCTCTACGTCTCCGATTTCGTCGGCGACACGCTGCAGTTCTCGACCGAGCAGATCGGCGCCTACATGCTGCTTTTGATGGCGATGTGGAACGCCGGCGGCAGCCTGCCCGACGACGATGCCAAGCTGGCGCGGGTGGCGCGCCTGTCGGCGAAGAAGTGGCGCGCGATCAGCGCCGATCTGTTGACCTTTTTCGAGCGCGAGGGCGGCGAGATCGGCCACAAGCGGCTGACCAGGGAGCTGCTCAAAGCCCAGGTCAAGAGCGAGGCGAGGGCCGCCGCCGGCGCACGTGGCGGGGCAGCCACCGCCTTGAAAACAAAGGCGCACGGGTCAGCAAATGCCGGCGCTTTGCCGCGGCATCTTCCAGAGTCCAGAAACCATAGGGAAAAGGCTGGCGCCTTTTCCCGGGAAAACGCGGGGCGTTTTTGCCCCGACAACGCGCAGCATTTTTCCAGCGAGAACGCGCAGCGTTCTTCGCAGCGCAGTCCGAAAACCGGCTGGCACCAGCCGAAAACCCATACCGACGCCGCCAACGCCATCATCGAGGAGATCCGCAACCATGACCGCAGCCGAATTGCAGCAGGCGACCAAGGCGCTGGCCGCGATGTTCTCATGCTTCCCGCAATCCGCGCTGACTGACGTCGACATGCAGATGCGCGGCTATCTCAGCGCCGTGCAGGATGCCGAGCTCGCCGACCTGCAGGCCGCCATCCAGCGCTTCATGCGCGGCGAGGTGAAGACCGGCAACGCCCAGTTCTGCCCCTCCAGCGCACAGCTCTGCGTCGAGCTGCGCGAACGCCGCGCCATCCGCGAACTGCTGGCGAGAAGGGCGGCGGGCACGCTGGGGCGGCCACTGAAAGGGTGACGATCTCTGATCGACAGGTCGGCGCGAAGGACCGCCAGCCCCGTCCAAATAACCCCACCGCCCAACCGAGGAGCCACGCCATGAGCAAGAAGACCAGACCCGCCAAGCCGCAGGGGCCAAAACTGCCGAAGGGCGAGGCCGAGCAGGTGCGCATCCGCCGCGAGATCGGCCATGATTTCGCGCTGAAGGACGACGAATTCGGCCGCACGCGGCTGGCCGCCGGGACGCTCGAGGCCAGCCGCGTCTACGAGGTGTCGAACGACGGCTACACCGCCACCGGCGGCATCGTGCGGGTGCGCACTGTCGACCCGCTCATCGGCATCACCTCGCTGTCGCGCCAGCAGCGCGAGGCCGGCCTGCGCTACCGCGAGGACTTCCGCTGCAGCCAGCAGGCCAGCGTCAAGCCGATGCGCTGGAGCGAGCGCGTCGACGGCGGCCGCCACGGCGGCGGCATCGCCGACAGCGTGGCGGCCGCCGGCCGCGCGCACGCCGCCGCCACCCGGGCGCTCTGCCATTGGGAAGTCGCCGCCGTGGTGCAGAATGTCTGTTGCGCCGGCGGCTCGATCAAGAGCCTGTCCGAGCAGACCGGCGAGGGCAGGGATGTGGTGACGAAGCTGTTGAAGGTGGGGCTGGATTTGTTGGCGGTGCACTATGGGATGATGGTGGGGCGGAGGGTGGGGTGAGCCTTGGCTGCCCTCCGATGGTGGCGCTGCCCCTCATCCGCCTGCCGGCACCTTCTCCCCGTAGAACGGGGAGAAGGGAGCTACCTTCCCAACCGCCCCATCTGCCTCGCCAGAAACTCCACGAACAGCCTTGCCCTTACCGGCAATTGCCGGCCAAAAGCATGCACGATGTGCACCGGGATGGTCGGCATCGGCACATCAGGCAGGACGCGCACGAGGCGGCCGGTGTCGAGGTCGTCTTGCACGGCGACTTGCATGAGGTGGGCGATGCCGGCGCCGGCCAGGGCGGCGTTGCGGATGGCGCCGCCGTCGTCGGTGTCGAGGCGGCCGTCGGGCACGATTTGCGTGCCGTCGGTGAAGGTGATGGGCCGCGGGCGGCCGGCGGAGACATAGCGGATGACATCATGGCGCTGCAGGTCAGCGATCGAGGCTGGAAGGCCTCGACGCTGGAGATAGGCGGGGGCGGCCACCAGCACGATCGGCAGGCTGGCGATGCGCCGCGCGGTGAGGCCGGCATCGGCCAGCGCGCCCATGCGCACCGCCACGTCATAATTCTCGCGGATCAGGTCGGCGTGGCGGTCGGTGACGCTGAGCTCCAGCTTCACCTCGGGCTGCTCGGCCAGGAACGCTTGCGCCCATGAGGCGATCAGGCCGCGGCCGAGTTCGACCGGGGCGGTGACGCGCAACAGGCCGCGCGCCGTGCCGGTGCTCTGCACGATATCCTGCGCATCGTCGAGCGCGCGCAGCAGCGGCGCCACGCGCTCGTAATAGGCGATGCCTTCGCTGGTCAGCCCCAGCCTGCGTGTCGAGCGCTGGATCAGTTTTGCGCCAAGTCGCCGCTCCAGCTTGGCGACGCTTTTCGACACCGCCGACGGGCTGGAGCCGATCAGCCGGCTGGCGGCCTGGAAGGAGCCGGCATCCACCGTGCGCACGAAGGCGACGAGGCCAGCGGTTTTTTCGAGGATGGTGGTCATGGCGGCATCATCGCCTATCGAGAGCGGGTTTATTCCGGAATTCTGGGCATGAAAGAACAGCCGGTGGTCTGCCTAATACGCTTTTTCGGTGCGCTTAAATACCGCTCATCGTCACGGTCACAAGGAGAGAATGGATGAGCAGTCTGAACGGCAAGGTCGCCATCGTCACCGGCGCCTCGAAGGGCATCGGTGCGGCAATTGCCAAGGGGCTGGCGGCGGCAGGCGCAGCTGTGGTGGTCAATTATGCCTCGTCGCGGGAAGGCGCCGAGCACGTCGTCGGAGCCATCGAGGCTGCCGGCGGCCGGGCGGTGGCGGTGAAGGGCGATGTCGCGCTGGCGGCGGATGTGCGCGGCCTGTTCGAAGCGGCGAAGGTTTCGTTCGGCGGCGTCGACATCCTCGTCAACAATGCCGGCGTGTTCCAGTTCGAACCGCTGGAGGCGGTGACCGAGGCCGAGTTCCACCGCGAATTCGACACCAATGTACTGGGCATCGTGCTGGCCATCCAGGAAGCCGTGAAGCATTTCGGGCCGGACGGCGGCAGCATCATCAACATCAGCTCGGTCGCCAGCTTCAACCCACAGCCCAACTCGCTGGTCTATGCCGCCACCAAGGCGGCGGTGGATTCGATCACGCTGTCGACGGCGCGCGAGCTTGGCAGCCGCCACATCCGCGTCAACGCGATCGCGCCGGGCGGCGTCGACACCGAAGGGCTGCAGCGCGTCGGCATCGTTGGCAGCGAGCACGAAAAGGCGCTGGTGGCGATCACCCCGCTCGGCCGCTTCGGCCAGCCCGAGGACGTTGCCAAGGTGGCGGTGTTCCTGGCCTCCGACGAGGCGGGCTGGGTGACCGGGGAGCGGATTGTGGCGTCGGGTGGGTGGCGGTAGGGGGCGGATATACCGCAAGCACGGGGCCGGCAGCGCTGGCCGCCAGCGGCAAGAAGAGTGCAGCGTGCGTTATCAACCCGCCAACGCCTTCAAATACTCTTGGCCAGAACAGTTCTTCATGTCGAAATAGGGCCCAGGGGAGGTGTTCTCGCCCTTGGGCACAGCTGCAATGCTGTTCAGTTCGCAGCGCTGGTCGATGTCGCCGAAGCGGCTATCGGCGCCGAATGCTTCCAGGTAGGTCTGCTTTTCCGTCTCGTCATATTGGTCGCCGTCGTGGATCATGAAGTGCACCATCACCTGACCAGCGACGATCGTCACTTCGAAATGATGCGTGGTGAAATAGACCCTGACGTCGCGGCCCTTCCACATGTCGCGCTTCAGAAATTCCGAAGGTCTGGTCGAGCCGGTGAAGCCATCCATTGAAACCGCAAGCTCCTGGCCGAAAGTATGGACTTCGTGTTCAAGCATGTCTGCATGCTCGAATTGAAACATATGCATCGCATGCGGCGCGTCCGGATAGAACTCCACCTCCAATGCCGGTTTGAGCCAGCGAGTCGTGTCGCCATAGATCCAGTAGAGCGGATAGGCTTCGACGTTCTTGGTCATCCAGTGCTGTGGGGGGCCGAGCAGGGCGGCGACCTGCTGCAGGTTAAGATCGGCGGAAAGCGGCCCCAGCGTGCCAGTCGAGAGGAAATGCTCGAAGGAAACGAGATGGCGCATGACCTGGCTCCAGAAGGACAGTCCTCAGCTAGCGGTGTAGCTGGCGAAGATCAATTGGGCGAGGATTACCTATCTCTGGATTCTGGAGCGCGAGGCACCGATCGCCGTTTTGCGCGGACCGCTTCGCCGCTCTCAAAACAACGCCCGCTCCAGCGGCCCCTCCAGCGTCTCGGCAAACGCAGTGGCGAGATGGTGGCGGTCGCGGAAAGCTAGCTTGCCGCCGATGAAGACGTGGCAGGCGGTCGCCCCGCAGAAGCGGTCGGTGAGGTCGACGTAGAGCGTGTCGGGCACGCTGGTCACGATGGCGCGCTCGGCGGCGGCGGCGCCGTCATTGGCGGCCTCGGCCCTTGGCGTGTCGCAGTGCGGCGACGGCGCCTCGCGCCACCACAGCGTGCGCGCCACGCAGGAGTCGGCGAAGCTGTCGCTGATCGGCGTGTCGCGGATCACCGCGGCCTCGACGCCGGCGCGGCTGAAAGCCTGCAGTGTCGAGCGCAGGCCGGCCTGCCAGCGCGCGGTCTCGGCGGTGCGGCTGGCGGCGGGCATGTCGCGCGTCAGATTGCCGATGGAGAATTCCGAGATCACCACCAGGCGCGGCTTGCGGGCGATGATGTCCGATATCGCCTGCTCGCGCCAGGCGTCGCATTCGGTGTAGTCGCGCTTCAGCACCGTGTTGAAGGTGGAGAGCCGTGAGGCGCGGCACGATGATTTGAGATAGGTGACCACTTTGGTGTCGTTGCGTTTCGCCGCCTCGATCAGCGGCGTCGACCAGTGGTCGGCATGCGAATCGCCGAACAGCACGATGGTGTGGGCGGCGTCGGCCGCGCCGAAGGTGCAGGGTTTTGGCGTCACCGTGTGGAAGTCGAGCAGGCAGCTCTTGTCGATGGCGCGTGCGATGGAGGGTTGTTCGGCCGCCTGCTCGATGCCGCGCTGCTCAGGGTCGATGTTGCGCTGTGCCAGATGGGCATTGGCATACGCCACCGCAACGCCGGCACCGGTCAATGCCAGCGCGGGCACCAGCGCAATTCCAGGAAAAGTGAGACGCGGTTTTCCGTCCGGAATTGCGCCAGGAAAAAGAGCCAGAGCGGTTCGACGTTTCCTTGAAACGATGAACTGCTCTGGGGCGCCCGCCGTCAGCCAGCCGGCGCGCCGGCCCGGGTTTTCGATCAGATGATAGGTGAGCACCGACAGCGCCAGCGCCACCGCGCCGCAGCCGAGGCGCTGCGGGCCGGTGAGATCCGGCACCAGCATCTGCGCATAGACGATGACCGGCCAGTGCCAGAGATAGAGCGAATAGGACAGCGCGCCGATCCATTGCAGCGGCGTCAGCGACAGAGCGGCGGCCGGGCCAAAGGATTGCCAGTTGGTGCTCCCGTTGATCCGCCTGCCAGCCTGCTCCTCGCCGGCGCCGCTCAACAGCACCAGCACCGTGCCGGCGACCGGCAGCAGCGCATAATAGCCGGGGAAGGGCAGGTCCTCGCTCAGCCACAGATAGGCCGCCGCGATCAGCGCCAGGCCGAGCCAGCCAAGTGCAGCCCGCAGTCCTGCGCGGTGCCCGGGGAAAGCCGCCGGGACCAGTGTCGCCAGGCCGCCGGCGGCGAACTCCCAGGCACGCAGCGGCGAAAAATAGAAGGCCCAGGCCGGTGCTGCGCTGGTCAGCCAGGCGCAGGCGGCGAAGGAGGCGACGCCCACCGCGCCGATCACAACCACGGCCGTGCGCCGGCCCGGCCGCAGCCAGGCGGCCAGCAGCAGCAGTGCCGGCCAGGCCAGGTAGAACTGCTCCTCCACCGACAGCGACCAGAAGTGGATGAAGGGATTGCTGGTGGCATCGGTGGCGAAATAGTCGAACGACCAGCGCAGCAGCCACAGATTGATGGCGTAGGCGGAGGCGAACATCGCACCGCCCGAATAGAGCGCCTGCTCCTGCGGCGAGAGGATGAAATAACCGGCCGCCAGCGTGGCCAGGATGACGAACAGTGCCGCCGGCAACAGGCGCCGGGCGCGCCTGGCATAGAAGCGCCAGAGGTCGAGCCCGCCGGTGTCGCCGATCTCCTGCATGAGGTGGGTGGTGATCAGCCAGCCGGAGATGACGAAGAAGATGTCGACGCCGGCAAAGCCGCCGGGCAGGCCGGAGAGGCCGAAATGAAAGGCGACGACGCCGCCGACGGCGAGTGCGCGCAATCCCTGTATGTCCGGCCGGAACGATGCTGCCACCTTGGCTCCTTCGTGCAAGCCCACCCTTTGGCCCAGCCCCATCGGCCCGGCCCCATTGGCAGGGTCGGCCGGGCAGGATGATATCGCAATGCAACAAATCTATCGCAGTGCAACATGGCAGGAAAAGGGAGGCGGCACGTCAGGCGGGAAACAGAAACGCTGCCGCCGGGTCGAAAAAGACCTGCCGGCTGCAGGACGACATATCCTGCGACGGCATGGCGGCGGAGGTCGGCCTGATGTCGACCCCCTCGCCGGCGGCGGTGCGCGCGACGATGCGCCGACGTTCGCCATAGAAGGCGACATCGACAATTTCGACGTTGAGTTCGGCGCTCGCCTGGCTCCGCTCCATGCCAAACGCCTCCGGCCGGATCATCAGCCTGGTCTTCTGGCCGTTGCCAAACGTGCCGTTGGCCCTGACGCCGGAGATGACAGAACCGTCGGCCAGCCGGATCGTCGCCGTGCCGTCGGTGGTATCGAGATGTTCGGCGGCGAGGAAATTCGAATTGCCGATGAAACCGGCGACGAAATCGGTCGCCGGCCTCAGATAAAGGTCCTCGCCGCTGCCGGTCTGCTCGATGCGGCCGTCCCGGAACAGGGCGATCCGGTCCGACAGATGCAGCGCTTCCTCCTGGTCGTGGGTGACGTAGAGGATGGTGACGCCGGTCTCGCGATGGATGCGGCGGATTTCGCCCTGGATTTCCTCGCGCAACTTCTTGTCGAGCGCCGACAGTGGTTCGTCCATCAAAAGGATCGGCGGATCGTAGGCCAGCGCCCTGGCCAGTGCGACGCGCTGCTGCTGGCCGCCCGACAGCGCGCCCGGCAAGCGCGCGGCGAAGCTTTCGAGCCGCACCAGCGCCAGCATGTCGGCGACCTTCTTCTTCACCTCTGCTTCCGGCCGGCGGCGAACCCGAAGCGGAAAGGCGACGTTCTCGGCCACCGTCAGATGCGGAAACAGCGTGTAGCGCTGGAAGACCATGCCGATGTTGCGCTTGTGCGAGGGCACGGCGAGCAGTGACTTTCCTTCCAGCTGCACATCGCCTGAACTCGGATCCTGGAAGCCGGCGATCGCGTAGAGCGTCGTCGATTTTCCCGAACCCGAAGGCCCGAGGAAGGTCAGGAACTCGCCTTTGGGGATCTCGAGGGTGACGTCGTGCACGGCGGTGATCGCCCCGAACGCCTTGCGCAGATTGCGGATGGAGAGGAAGGGCTGGGTCATGTGCGGAACTTTCGCTGCAGCAGCGCCGTCACCACCATCAGGGCAAGCGTCAGCCCGACCAGCAGGCTGGAGGCGGCGGCGATCACCGGGCTCAAATCCGAGCGCAGACTGCCCCAGATCTTGACGGGCAGGGTTTGCAGGCTGGGGCTGGCCATGAAGATCGCCACCACGACCTCGTCCCACGAGGCGAGGAAGGAAAAGATCGCGGCGGAGAAGATGCCGATCCGGATCGACGGCAAGGTGATCCTGAGCCTGGCTTCGAGCGGGCTTGCGCCGCAAACGATCGCCGCGTCCTCGATCGACTTGTCGAAGCCTTCGAGTGCGGTGGCGATCGGGATGATGGCGAAGGGCAGTGCCAAAACGGTGTGGGCGATGACGAAGCCGATGCTGGTGCCGCCGAGGCCAAGGCGAAGGAAGAAGGCATAGATGGCGATGGCGAAGACGACGACGGGCAGCACCATCGGCGTCAGCAGCAGGCCGCGCAGGATCTCGCGCCCGGCAAACTGCCCGCGAACCAGGGCAAAGCAGGCGAGCAGGCCGATCGCGACCGCCAGCATCGCCGTCATGGTGGCGATCTTGGCGCTGGTCAGCGCCGCATCGAGCCAGGCCGGATCGGCAAAAAGCTCCTGGTACCATTTGAGCGTCCAGCCGGGCGGCGGGAAGGCCAGCCAGCGCGACGAGCCGAAGGAGAGGAGGACGATGAAGACGACCGGCAACAGGAGGAAGCCGGCGACCAGCGCGGTGAAGCCGAGCAGGGCGATTTTCAGCCATCCCATGCGGTCATAGTCGAGCAGCATCTCAGATGCCTCCGCTCATGCGCCTGGCGCCGACGAGGCGCAGCTGCAGTGCGTAGAGCGCCATGGTGACGACAAGCAGGATGAAGGCCGCGGCGCTGCCGAGCCCCCAGTTGAGCAGCGACTGGATCATCTGCGCGATCATTTCGGCGAGCATCATGTTCGACGTGCCGCCGAGCAGTGCCGGCGTGACGAAGTAGCCGAGCGACATGACGAAGACCATCAGGCCGCCGGCCGCCACGCCGGGCAGCGACAGCGGCAAAAGGATGCGGCGGAATGCCTGGAAAGGGCTGGCGCCGCACAGTGCCGCCGCGCGCAGCGTCATCGGATCGATCGCCCGCAGCGTGCCGACCAGCGGCAGGATCATGAAGGGCAGCATGATGTAGACCATGCCGATGGTGACGCCGGTGAGATTGTTGATGAGCGGCAGCGGCTGGTCGATGATCCCGGCGGCCATCAGCGTCCGGTTGATGACGCCGGTGCGCTGCAGCAGCACCATCCAGGCATAGGTGCGGGTCAAGAGATTGGTCCACATCGACAGGATGATGACGCCGAAGACGATCGAGGCCAGCGCCGAGGGCATGATCGCCAGCATCCAGGCAACCGGAAAGGCGACGAGGACCGTGACAATCGTGACCACCGACGCGACCAGGAAGGTGTTGAAGAACACCCGCGCATAAGTGCCGTCGCCAAGCAGGGCCGCGTAGTTCTGCAAGCCGGGCTCGGGCTCCGTGACGCTGCGCAAAAGCAGGGCCAGGACCGGGACGACGAAGAACAGCACGATCAGAACCAGGGCCGGCAGCAGGCCATTGAAGCCTGCCGGCAGCCGCACCGTTCCAAAATTCCGACGTGTTTCGACCGACATGGCAGCGATCCGGGCTACGGGACGAGACGGCGCGCGCCGTCTCGTTCCTTGCAGTTCAAGGGCGGGCTTACTTCGCCTGCCAGGCATACCAGCGCGCCGCGATGGTGTCGCGATTGGCGGCCCAGTAGTTCATGTCGAGATTGATCTGCCCGTCGACATGGGCGTCCGGCAGCGATTTGACGGCATCGGCCGGCATCTCGGCCTTGGCCTTGGTGTTAACAGGCGCATAGCCACTGGCCTCGGCGAATTTCGCCTGGCCGGCGGGGCTGCTCGCCGCGGCGAGGAACTTCATCGCCGTGGCCTTGTTCTTGGCACCCTTCGGCACCACCAGGACGTCGGCGGCGGTCAGGTTCTGGTTCCAGGAGACGCCGACATCGGCGCCATCCTTCTCCAGCGCGAAGACGCGGCCGTTCCACAACTGGCCGAACGTCGCTTCGCCGGACGCGATCAATTGCTGCGACTCCGCGCCGCCGCCCCACCAGACGATGTCCGACTTGATGGTGTCGAGCTTCTTGAAGGCGCGATCGAGATCGAGCGGATAGAGCTTGTCGGCCGGAACGCCATCGGCCAGCAAGGCGATCTCGATGACACCGGGCGCCGACCATTTGTAGAAGGTCCGCTTGCCCGGGAATTTCTTCAGGTCGAACATGTCGGCCCAGCCGGCCGGTTCGCCCGAAACGGCGCCCTTGTTCCAGGCGAGCACGAAGGAATAGTAGAAACTGCCGACGGCATGATCGGTGGTGAAGCGCGGATCGAGGTCGGCCTTCGGCACAGCAGTGAAGTCGATCGGCTCGAGCAAGCCGTCCTTGGCCGCCTTGATGGCGAAATCCATCTCGACGTCGACGACATCCCAGTTGACGCTGCCGCTGTCGACCATCGCCTTCAGCTTGCCGTAGTCGGTCGGGCCGTCCTGCATGACCTTGATGCCTGAGGCGGCCGTGAACGGCTCGGCCCAGGACTTGGTCTGCGCTTCCTGGGTCGTCCCGCCCCAGCTGGTGAACACCATGTCCTCGGCCTTTGCGGCCGTCGTTGCCAGAAGGGTTGTTGCGAGCAGTGTGGTTGCAAGAAGGCGGGCAAGGGCGCCGGTGATGATCAGTTTCATGTCGTTCTCCTCTGTTTGTTTTCGTTGTTGGCTGTTCGCAATCGGCGTTTTCGCCTTGATCGCGAATCCCCGTCCGCGGCGGCTACCGCATGACAAAAGGATCGGGAATCGGGTCGTCCGAGATGCGTATCCACACCGACTTCGAACGCGTGTAGTCGCGGATCGCATCGAGGCCGCCTTCGCGGCCGAGGCCCGACTGGCCATAGCCGCCGAACGGAACCAGCGGCGAGACGGCGCGATAGGTGTTGATCCAGACTACGCCGGCATGGATGCCGCGCGCCATGCGATGGGCTTTCGCGAGATTGGTGGTGAACACGCCGGACGCCAGGCCGAACGGCGTGTCGTTGGCCAGCGCCAGGGCTTCGGCTTCCGCGTCGAAGGCGATCACGGAGAGCACGGGACCGAACAGCTCCTCGCGCACGCACGGCAAGCCGGTGTTGTCATTGGCATCGATGATCGTCGGCGCGTAGTAGAGGCCGCCGGCGTGACCGGCGGGCCTTTCGCCGCCGGTGACCAGCCGTCCCCCTGCGGCAAGGCTTGCCGCGACGATCTTCTCGATCCATTCGCGCTGCCGCGACGTGGCCAGCGGCCCCATTTCGGTTGCCGGATCCTGCGGATCGCCGATCCGGATCGCCTCGGCCTTGTGCTTGAGCCGGGCGAGGAATTCGTCCTTCACCGAACGCTCGACCAGCAGGCGCGAGCCGGCGACGCAGCTCTGGCCGGTGGCGGCGAAGATGCCGGCGACGACCGCGTTGGCGGCGCTGTCGAGATCGGCATCGGCAAACACCACGACCGGGCTCTTGCCGCCAAGTTCGAGCGTCGTGTAGGCAAGGTTTTCCGCGGTGTTCCTGACGATCTGCCGGGCGGTTGCCGGACCACCGGTGAAGGCGACACGGGCGACGAGCGGATGGCTGGTCAGGCGGTGACCGCAATCATGGCCGAAGCCGGTCACGATGTTCACGCTGCCGGCGGGAAAGCCCGCCTCATGGACGAGCTCGGCGAAAGCCAGCAGCGGGGCAGGGCCGTCCTCGGACGCCTTGAGGACGACGGTGCAGCCGGCCGCCAGCGCCGGCCCGAGCTTGACGGCGGACAGGAAGAGTTGCGAATTCCACGGCACGACCGCGGCGACGACGCCGATCGGCTCGGGCCGGATCGTCACTTCCATGTCCGCCTTGTCGATGGGGACAAACGAGCCTTCGTGCTTGTCGGCCAGCCCGCCATAGTAGCGGTAGTAGTCGCCGACATAGGCGATCTGGGCGCGGGTCTCGCGGATGATCTTGCCGGTATCGCGCGTCTCGAGTCCGGCCAGCCGATCGGCATTGGCGACCACCAGGTCGCCGAGCCGCACCAGAAGCTTGCCACGCGCCGTCGCCGTCATCGCCGCCCACGGGCCGGAGCGCAGCGCCCGGTGAGCGGCTTCGACGGCGCGGTCAACGTCATCGGACGATGCGGCGGGCATCGTGGCCCATGCCGTGCCGGTCGACGGGTCGATGCTGTCGAAGGTCGCCGCCGCATCGACGAAGCTGCCGTCTATGTAGTTCCTGAATTCGGCGGTGCTCATTGCGATCCCGCTTTCGGCTCGCAGAAGGCCGGCATCACCCTGTCGATGAAGAGCTGCAGCGACTTCTTCTTGCGCTCATGGGAAAGGCCGCTGTCGATCCAGATCGAATACTGGTCGTAGCCGAGCGCCTCGTAGGCCTTCAGCCTGGCGATCACCTCGTCGGCTTCGCCGATGACGAGGTTCTGCCTGATCTTGTCCGGCGCATATTGCGGCATGGCCGCGATCTCGGCATCGGTCAGCGTTTCCAATATGCCCTGGCGCACCGGCTTCTTGTTCTGGAACCAGGCGCCGAACTGGCAGTAGAATTGCGACAGATCCTGCGCGAGGCGGTCGGCGTCGGCCGCGTCCTCGGCGACGAATGTATGCATCAGGAGCATGATTTCGGGCCGCGCTGTGTCGGGGTGGGCACCACAAGCTCCGTTGATGGCGAAGCCTTTCGATGTCGAGAAGGCGCTGTGTCCCAGCGCCTTCTCGAACTTGTCGGCGGCCTTGGAGGCAAAGATGCCGGAGTGGGCCTTCTGGCTTGGCGATGCAAACAAGCACCAGCGGCGGTTCGAGCGAGACCGAGGTGAAGGAGTTGGCGGTGAAGCCGCGCGGGTCGCCTTCGGCGCCGATCGTGGTCACGATGGTGACGCCGGTCAGGAAGGAGCCGAGCGCGCGCCGGAATTCGCCGCTGTCGAACGTGGCATCGGCCTGCGGCTTCGCGGCTTCCCCGGCGTCGAGAAAGGCGCTGATGTGTTGAGTCACTTTCTCGGGAGAAGCTATTGCCATCATGTGCCTTTCTCCGCTGAGCACCAGGCATTGACCACGCGGCGCAAGCCGCGCCATCGCGGCTGACATGGCCGGGGTCGAATTGCTGTCCTGCGACCCGGTCATGAACAAGGCTGGCGCCGCCAGCCCCGCCAGGGCGTCGGCGTGGGCGGCATCGGCATGGGCAAAGAGGCGATAGGTGCGCGCGTAGCCTTGAGCGTCGACGCCTTCAAGGGCGGCGCGCGCCGTTGCGGCCGCGCCGGCAAGGCTGGCCGGCAGCGGGTCGCCGAACCAGCGGGCAAGCGTTGCCGCGACGGCCGCGGCATCGCCATGCGTGCCGAGCGCGGCGGCGCGTTCGCGCACCGCCTGCGCCAGGCCCGGGGGGCGGCGGAAGACAGCGTTGAGGCAGACGATGGAGTCGACGCGCGAAGGCGAGCGAAGGGCGATTTCCAGGGCGACCAGCGCGCCCATCGAATGACCTACGATCGATACCGAAGGGAGATCGAGATGGTCGAGCAGGCGCAGCGCCTGATCGGCGAAATCCGACAGGGCGGCATGTTCGGGTGGCAGCGGTGAAACGCCGTGGCCGAGCATGTCGATGGCGATCAGGTCGTGGCGGTCCTGCATCTGAGCGATCTGATCCTGCCAGATCGTCGCGTTCATGCCGACGCCGTGAATGAGCAGAACCGGCGCGCCGGAGCCGGCGCGGATGAAGCCGGTACCGTCCGGAGCCGTGTTGCGGACCCATGCGGGGGCGGCGATATCAGCCATGCAGATCTCCGACCTCCTTGAGGTCCTGGTAGCGGTCGCCGATGCGATGGTGCGGGCGGCCGCCGATCGAAGCGCCAAGCGCCACCACCAGCTCGTCGGGCGCGGGCGCGTCGCCGATCTGGAAATGCACGGTCAGATAGTGCGAGCGGCGGCCCTCGTCGTTCTTGTCCATCAGCGGGATCATGATCGGCGTGTTCGGCCCGCCGCGCAGGTTGGTGAAGGCGAGATAAGTCTTGGCGCCGACCGCGCGACGGTAGTGATTGCCGAAGTGCAGCGTATGGATCAGCGCGGATGCGTGCTCGATCTCGCCCGAAGTCCCGCAGATCGCAGCCTTGCCGTAGCCTTCTATCGCCTCGCCCGAACCGGCGATGGCGATGATTTCGCGGGTCAGCAGTTCGCCGAGGACGGGAGCAAAGGCGCGGATCTCGGGCGACAGGTCGTCGGTGAAACCGCGGCCGGCCCAGGGGTTGGTCAGCACGGCGGCCACGCCGATCAGGCGCAACGGTTTCGGCGCCGCCTTGCCGCCCTCGATAAGAGTGTTCTCGATGTAGGTGACGGTCTTCCGAATGGCCGGTTTCATGAAAGTCCTCGGTCGCGAGGGCGCTATGCGGCGCCGTCATCACTGTATCGTCTTATGGTATACCATGCTATGGAGCGCCAAAGACCTTGTCAATCGGCTTCGGAATCTGTTTTGTGACGGCGGGGAAGGCGGAGAAGACATGTCAGACGATACGCTGCGGATCGACCGCTCTGCCAAGACGTTGAGGACGCTGGCGCTGGAGCGCATGCGCGAGGCGATCATGGGTTTCCATTTCCAGCCCGGTGAAAGGCTGGTCGAGCGGCCGCTTTGCGATCAGCTCGGGGTGAGCCGTTCCGTCGTGCGCGAGGTCCTGCGGCAACTGGAGGCGGAAGGCCTGGTGCAGATGATACCGGGCCATGGCCCTGCCGTCGCCAGGCCGGATCTCGGCCGCACGGACGAAATCTACGAGTTGCGGGCTCTGCTGGAGGGCATCGCGGCGCGGACTTGCGCACTATCGGCGACCGACGCGCAGATCGCTTCGCTCGATGCCGCCTTGACGAACCTGCTTGACGCGTGGGCGTCAGGCGCGCCGGTCGAGGTGATGCGGGCGACGACCAAATTCTACGAAACGCTGTTCGAGGCGGCCGACAAGCGCATTGCCTGGGAAATCGTGACGGGTCTGAATGTCCGCATCAACCAGCTCCGCTCGATGACCATCGCGTCGCAGAACCGGCGCGAGCCGGCGATCGCCGAGATGACCGAAATCATGGATGCCATCCGGTCGCGCAAGCCAGACCAGGCGGAGGCCGCGGCCCGCCGGCACGTCGAATCCGCATGGCAGATCGCACGCGACACGCTCCGCCTCGGCTGAGCGCGAACGTTCTCGGCCGCCGCCGGTGGATCAGGCCTCGTGCGCGAGACTGACCACCAGCCGATCGACGCTGGGGTCATCGAGCCTGACGATATGGGCCATCTGCATCGCTCGCCTTTTGCTGATCCGGGTGACGTCCTGCCGCATGATGGCCGACACGCAGGCTGGTCCCGATCCGGTCAGGACGAAGGCGCTGCCGACCAGAACCGGCTCCGAGATCGGGGCCCACTGCACGGCAACGATCGTCGGCTCGCTGGTCTGGCGGCGGTTGACGCCGCTGAAATAGATCCAGTTCAGGCGCGAGATCACCACGCCGTAGTGGTCGCCGGGCACCCGTGCTCCGCCCTGGCCATCGCCCGGGGCCCACCGCGTCACCCGCCTGAAGGTGACCAGCTCGGCCTCACGCCGCACGAAGGTGACCGAGCGCATCAGAAGTTCGGGGCGGCCGGGGATCGAGAAATAGGTGAAATAGGTGCCACCGGCGATGGCGGGCGAAGGCGGGCGCACCATGGTTTCGTAAAGCGTCTGGCGCAGCGACGCGTGGACGTCAACCGCACCCAGTTCGAGCGCTACCTGCAAGGCCACGCCATTCCCAACAAGACCACCGCCAGGCTGATCTGCGCCTTCTTCAAGATCGACGAGAATGAGTTGTACCGTGAGCCCGCTGCCGCGGCGGCCAAGGACGACGGCCAAGCTCACGGCACACCGCGCTCACGGAGGCGTGGCGTTGGATCAGCCGCCTGAGGTTGGCGGCGAGGTTCTCGCGAATTGGCACATCGCCCCCGCGACGGACGTACGGACCGTTATTCAAGCGATAGCTTATGTTCGTGCAATCTCGCACATTGCATTGATTTCGCGAATGGGACCTTCGGACAATACCGCAGCCGGCGACACGAAGACTGTACGTTTTTGACAATCCGCCTATGCAAGCCATGCAAATAGGCGTAATCCATTGCCAAGAGCGACCTGGATCGGCCACTCGACATCCTGTGATGGAGGGCGGTTTGGATCATACCGGCCTGGTCGAGCTTCTGGACTATACGCAAGCGCAATTGAGCAAGATACGCCAGGCGGTCGCCGCGAGCGATCACGCCGGCGCCATGTTCACCATCGATTGCCTGGTCGGGGCGGCGGCCGAACAGACGAAATGCAAGCTCGCAAGCCTGGAGCATGCCGGTATGCCAATTGCCCGGGACAGTGACGTCACGCCGTCGGGCAAGCCGGCCACCGGGAGCCCGATGCCGCGCGCCAGGCGCGCGTCTTGAGTCTTTTTGCAAGGCTTCGCGCCGGCAGCAGGTCTGCCGTCTTGATCCCCTACAGATATGTCAAGTTGCGTTCGGGGCTCCCGGGCGGCTACGACGCGCATGAGAATGCCGATGACCTTGTCGCGGAAAGCCCCGGCTATCGCGTGGTCCGAGGCTGGCTGATGTCCCCAGGCGGCATTCTCGACAAGCATTTCATCGTCGAGAACATCCTGACGGGGCAACGCTTCGACGTTACGCCGCTCGATCTCCGCGTGCCATTCTTCGAGCATCCGGGCACAAAGGACGAGTTCGAAGGGCTATGGCACCAGATCAGCATGCCACCCTATTCGCCGCCGGTGCGGCTTGTCGTCCAAGACGACATCGACCGCGGCGCCGGCGCCGCTGCGTCGCAAGCAGTGCTTCAGGCCGGCGGACCGGACAACGACGCATGATGCGTCAGCCGGCGTCGACCGCGCCGATCAGCCTGGCATATTCGGCCTCCGCTTCGCCGTAACTGCCATTGGCGAGTTCTTCCAGCCCGGCGCGGTCGCGAATGACGATCTCACCGCGACGCGAGCGGATCAGCGCGCGGCCTTCCAGCAGCTGCAGGGCAACGGTGACGCCGGGCCGCCGCACACCAAGCATGATGGCCAGGAATTCGTGCGTGATGGCGAGGCGTTCGCCGGGCACCCGGTCGTCGCACATGAGCAGCCACCGCGCCAGCCGCTCCTCGAGCTTCAGCCGCGCGTTGACGAGCGCGGTGCAGCCGGTCTGGGTCTGCAGGGCGTTGACGAAGCGCAGCAGGAACATTCGCAAGGTCGCACTTGCCGCAAGCGCCGCGTTGAAAGGGCTGGCTGCGATGCGGATGGCCTCGCCTTCGAGCTGCACGAAACACGCATGCACCCCACGGTCGTCGCCCATCACCAGCGAAGATCCCGTCATGCCTTCGAAGCCGATGAAGCCCACTTCGGCCTCGTGGCCACTCGTCGTCCTGGCGACCACCGAGCCAATGCCCTGTTCGATGAAATAGATCGCCTCGATCGGCACATTGGGGGTGACCAGCATCATGCGCAACGGCAGATCGCAGCGCTGCATATGCGGCTTGAGCAGCGCAAGATCGTCCGCGCTCATGCGCCTCAACAGCTCATTTCGGAATTGGTGGCCTTTATCGGGATCAGGGTTTTTGTCGGGATTAGTCATGGCGCGGCCCAATGCAGGGCAAGAGCCATTCGATCTCCCAGCCGTCCGCGCCCGTATCAACGTGCCGACGATGGCCTGTATATGGGGGCTCGGAACGAAGAAACCTAGAAATACGGTCTGAAATTCGATGCACGGCGCCCCCCAACGTCGTTCGCATACGAAAAGATCGATCGGAACGTTAGTGTCGGAAACGTACCAAGCGCCTCTTGGTACAAAACCGACATATCCCGTTGGAGCGTCGGATCCCGGTGATGATCGACAATATCCGCCGACTAATGACAAACGCGCTTCGTCACATCTGGTCCGGCGGCTCGTTCGGACGCGTGGCGAATGACCCCTCGTAATCACCCCATCGGCGGTGTGGATTGTACGATTCTTACGGTCGGTGGCGTGGATATTGACTCTGCCCGCGGCCGATTTCATTTTTCGATTCACAGCGTCAGGCAAATGGGTCGCTGCTCCGCGAGGAGCTTCTCATGTCGAGCCTTAACAAGCGCCATCCCGGCTTCTATCCGTCCGATCTGCAACCGTGCCAGCGCGTCTTCGATCAGATCTGCTGCGAACGCAAACTTGACCGCATGTCTCTGGAGCCGAACGTGCAGCAACTCGCAGCCACGGTGTTCTGGCTGTTCGAGAATGGCTGCAGCAATGAAAGCGAATTGCTTGAGAGTTTCAGGCGGTTACGCCATTGACCAGGGTCAGGGCCAAATCCTCGGCATCCAAGACTGAGACGTTTCAACCCCTGCCGGCCCTATCAAGCCGCAGGGCGCCAGACAGCCGGAGGCGCTTTTTCATCCGCCTGTAACCTTTGCCTTGCCGGCAAGCTTGTCTTCTTCACCTCTCAGTAGACCGAAGTCGGCGGAACGCGTTCCACTGCTGGCATGCAGAAAGCCCTCCGCGGCCAGGCCGCGACGAAGCAGTTCACGCACCGCGGCCGCGCGGCTCGGCATCCGCTTGTCGAAGCGCCAAGTGTCGAGCGCGGCGAATTCTTCCTCGTTCAGCATGACCTGCAGTCGTTCGGGGCGCTCAAGATTGTCGGTCATTGTGGGCCTCCTTCTGCCGGCGTGCGGGCCGGTGAGCCGAATGAGTAAGTGACTTATGTGGCTCACAATCTGCCAATGGCCGATTTGGTTCCGAGACAGTCAAACGCTTTTGTTGCACCACGTACTCACAGTGCTTGGGTTGTGC
Organism: Mesorhizobium bavaricum; assembly: GCF_056781655.1. NCBI lineage: Bacteria > Pseudomonadati > Pseudomonadota > Alphaproteobacteria > Hyphomicrobiales > Phyllobacteriaceae > Mesorhizobium > Mesorhizobium bavaricum. The sequence continues at coordinate 3,060,478 of NZ_CM165566.1, forward strand.
CACCGGCTAAACATACTAACTAATTGATTTTGTTAATGAAAATTTACGAATTGTCTTGCTTTAACGAAGCCGTCGGCGCATGGTGAAAGTGAGGGAAAACCCAGTCCAAAGGACAGGAGTTTGCCATGAACAACTACCCGATCGAGCTGCGTGACGACCTGAACCACACGCTGGTCAAGACAATCTACGAGTTTGGAATCGTCAACATACCGGTTCTGGCGGCGCAGGTGGCCGATCGCCACAGCGGTCTGTCCGTGGCTGACGCGGAACGACTGGTTCTCGGTTTCGCCGAATTCTATTCGGCGCCCATCGAATTCGACCGGTCGGGGTGCGATTGGCGAATGAGGGAGCCCGTCGGCCGAGACAATGACGGCCTGCTTCTCGATATCGTCGAGAGCGAGTTTGGCCGCGCTGCCTGAGCCGCGCCTGGGATGACGGCAAGCGCCCTTGGCCAGAACGCGCTGCTATTCCGGATCTCTTCCCTGGAGCGGGCGTGGCGACGAATTAGCGGAATGCTCCGCTATATCAGCTTGAGGGAAGCGCGATGCTCCGCCGCCACCCGAACCAACTGTCTCGGCAGAGGATGGTTCCGTGATTGCTGACTGGTCGTCATCCGCCCACAAAGCGGCCTGCTGTAAAGATGATGACGGCAGATCAACCTCGCCGAGCCATTCGTCGTAGCTGGCGTTCATGGCCGCAGGCAGGTCCTCGGCCTTGTCCATGCCGCCCTGGAACAGTTCCATGACGCGGCGTCCAAGACGTTCCCTGGCCGGGTGACCCGCGGCAATGCCGGCCTGACGGCAGTAGTCATCGAGCACTTTGGAAAGAATCGAAAGCTGATCTGAATCCGCTGAGCCGTTGAAGGTCACTGCGCTTGTCCCATCCTCGGGGCGAAAGCGCGATCGGCTCTTTCAAGCGCCAGCGCCCATTGAGTGGCCAGCGACAAAGCGACTGTACGCTTCCGACAATCGCATAGCGAGTCCCCGGCGAACTGTCCGAAACCGTACCCAGCAACCCGTGCAATTGTTCGGCCGCCGGCAACTCGCTAGGTTAGCAACGCAGCTGACCTCAGGAGCCGCCTTGGCCGACGCGGGACCCGGGCCCCCGCTCAATCCAATTCCCCGCGTCGGCCAACGCTGCCTCGATCGCCGGGTTATGCAAACGGGGGACAGTTAATGCCGAGAGACAGACTCGCCTGATGCCAAGAGACAGATTCGAGTGCCTGCAGGAGACACCTGGCAGTTGGATGGTGTGGGACCATGCGGACGGCGCTCCGGCAAAACTCAGCGGCGTCGAGTTGCGCGGCCAGGACAAGCACCGGGCCGAGATCGCGCGCGACATCCTCAGGCGGATCTTTCCGACCGGTCGGGGTGCCGATGCCGCAGGGAGCGATCCTTCGGATGCGTGAGGCGCAGTCGGCACCGGCTCCTGCCTGATCCCTGCGCGTCACCGGTGCAGGCCGAATTCACCCCAACTTCACCTTCGGCTCACGTGCCCACCAGCGCAACTCGCCGAGCCTTGCGACAAAGCCAGCGACATCCTTGGCGGATGACAGTGGAATCACCGCCTCATCCTCGGTAATTCCGGCCTTGGACAACAGCGGAGCTGCCGCTTCGACGAAGCCGATGAACTTGCAATGCGCGAAGGCATCCGCGACAAAGTCGCGGGCGGTGGATTCCTTCAACAGCCCTGCCATCGCCGGCTTTGCCGGCAACAGCGCAATGGCGTCGTAGAGAACCGATGGCGCGCCTGATATCATCTGCTGAGCCTCGATCCAGCTGCCGTCGCTGGCCTTGGCTCCGCCGACCTTTGGCGCGATGATCTCGAAGCTGGCGCCGGCTTTGGTCAACGCCAGCTTGACGGCATTCAGCACGCCGGCATCCGTTCCATCGGTCACCAGGATTCCGAGCTTGCGACCCTCAAAACGGCCAGGGCCGTTCTTGAGGATGCTGAGCGCGTCCGACGCAGCGAGATCCCGGCGCGTCGCAACGGCCGCATCGGCGGGCTTGGGCATCGTTTTCAAGCCGAGCGCGTCCGCCACCTTGCCGGCCAGCCCATCGTCGATGTTCAGAAGATGGGAAACGATACGCTCGCGAATGACCGGGGTTTGCACCTTGCTCAGCTCAAAAGTCAGCGCCGAGGCGATGTGTCCTTGCTCCACGGGCTGCTGGCTGATGTAGAACTGGCGTGCCTGGCTGTAATGATCGGCAAAGGTTTCCGACCGCAACCGAGCCTTTGGTCCGTCTTCGACCTCGGCAAACGACCGGAACCCCTTGGCCGGTGATTCACGGGGGCCTTCGCCCCATGAATTCGGCTGATAGTTGGCACGCCCAACCGGGTTGCGCATCGCCATGTGTCCGTCCTGCTGGAAATTGTGGAAGGGGCATTTGGGTGCGTTGATCGGCAGGTGGGTGAAGTTGGTGCTGCCCAGCCGTTTGATCTGCGTGTCGAGGTAGGAGAAATTTCGGCCCTGCAGCAGCGGGTCGTTCGAAAAGTCGACGCCGGGCGGTACGTTCTGCGTCATGAACGCGACCTGCTCGGTCTCGGCAAAGAAATTGTCGGGCATGCGATCGAGCACCAGGCGACCGACCGCGATCGGCGGCAGCACTTCCTCGGGGATGAGTTTGGTGGGATCGAGGATGTCGAAGTCGAAGCTGTCCGCGAACGCCTGATCGAAAAGCTGCAGCTGCAGTTCCCATTCGGGGAAGTTGCCCGCGTGAATCGCGTCCCACAGGTCGCGGCGATGGAAGTCGGGATCGGCGCCGTTGATCTTGACCGCTTCGTTCCAGGCGACCGACTGGAGACCGAGCTTCGGCTTCCAGAGGAATTTGACGAAGGTCGATTCATCGTTGGCGTTGACCAGCCGGAACGTGTGAACGCCGAAGCCTTCCATGAAGCGCAGGGAACGCGGGATCGCCCTGTCGGACATCGCCCACATGATCATGTGCATGCTTTCCGGGGTGAGGGAGATGAAGTCCCAGAAATTGTCATGCGCGGTCTGCGCCTGCGGGAAGTCGCTGTTGGGCTCGGCCTTGGCGGCGTGGATCAGGTCGGGAAACTTGATCGCATCCTGGATGAAGAACACCGGCATGTTGTTGCCGACGATGTCCCAGTTGCCTTCCTGCGTATAGAGTTTGACGGCGAAGCCACGCACGTCACGGGCAAGATCGGCAGAGCCCTTGTTGCCGGCGACGGTGGAGAAGCGGACGAAAGCCGGCGTCTTTTCGCCGGCGCGCTGAAAGATGTCTGCACGCGTGTATTTCGCCAGCGATTCATAGGTTTCGAAATAGCCGTGAGCGCCATAGCCACGGGCATGGACGACACGCTCGGGAATCCGCTCGTGATCGAAATGGAAGATTTTTTCGCGGAAGTGAAAGTCTTCCAGCGTCGTCGGACCCCGGGCACCGATCTTGAGAGAATTCTGGTCGTCGGAAACCGCTCCGCCCTGGGCGGTTGTCAGCACCGGCGTCGAGCCGGATGCGACCTGGTGCAGTTCTCCTCCTGCGCCGCGCTGCAGTTTCTGATCGTGAATCGTCGCGGCCATACCAACCGATTTTGATGCTTGCTTCGCCATGCCGGTAACCCTTCGGAATTGAACGCGCGGGCTGCGCTGTTGGCTCAATCTCCCGGATGGCAATGCGTTCCTTGCGATTTCAGATCGTTGAACGGCGAAGGCCGCCCGTTCGCACGGGCGGCCTTCGGTTGCCTACAAAGGGCAAAGAACCCTCACAGGTTCTTGTTGATCGCGGCTGCCGTCTTGTTTGTCGCGTCCTTGACGGCGGACTTCGCGTCGCCAACGGCCTTCTGGACCTTTCCCTTGGCTTCCTGCGCGGCGCCTTCGGCCCGCAGACGGTCATTGCCGACGGCCTTGCCGACACCTTCCTTGGCTTTGCCTACGGCCTGATTGGCGAGACCCGAAGCCTTGTCGCTGGTGCTTCCCATGGAGTTTTCCCTTTCGCGGATTGTTGCCTGACCGGCGAGGACCAACGTCGCCTTGTTTGGAAGGTTCCGCACGCCGCGAGGGGACGGAACGAAAAAGGCCCGCCACCGACGCGAATCGTGACGGGCCTTCTGGAGTAGACCGGGCTTCCCACCGCCCGGCTGCTTTCAAAACTTCACGGCGGGACGATTGTTCCGAAAACAGGAAATCGGTGCGTTCGGTCCTGGCCGCGCGGATAAAAAAACCCCGCCGGCTGGAGCCTGACGGGGCATCTGATTGGAGGAACTCCGGATCGAATGGGAAACGATCCGGGTGAAGAACGCAAACGCCGCGCAAAAGGTTCCGGTGCTCGGGGATGAGCGGGCTCCAACCTCTCCCGTCAATTCTTGTCCACCGGCTTCGAGCGCATGCGCGACACCGTCTCGCGCTCGGCGCGCTTCGAGCGTAGCGGCGGCAGGCCGCGATCGATCAGGTCCATGTCCTCCAGCACCATGTCGCCCATGCGCTTGAAGGCGATGTCGAGGGCGCCGGCACGATGGGCCGAGCGCAGGAAGCCGGGCAGGGCACGTACGGGGTGGTCCGGCGCCAGCGGCTCTTCCGGGAAGACATCGCTGGCGGCGACGATGTGGCCGCTTTTCACAGCCGCCATCAGCGCGGGAAAGTCGACGACGCCGGCGCGGCTGAGCAGGATGAAAGCGGCGCCCTTGCGCATTGTCGCGAACGCATCAGCACCGAGAAACCCCTGGTTCTCGCTGGTCACCGAGGCGACGACGAAGACGAAATCGCTTTGCGACAGCACCTCGTCGAGCGAGGCCGGCTCGACGCCATTGTCGATCAGGATCGACGGCGGCAGCCAGGGATCGAAGACTTTGGTGCGGGTGCGGAACCCCGACAGCAGCCGGTTCAGCGCGCGGCCGAGATCGCCGAAGCCGACGATGCCGACATCGGCGCCCGACAGCAGCCGGGCCGTCTGGTTGCCGTCGCCGCCCCACAGCTCCTCGCCGCGGCGGAAGGCGAGGTCGGCGTCGACGATGTTGCGGGCGAGGTTGAGCGCCATGGCCAGGCCAAGCTCGGCCACCGGCTCGGCGAAGACCAGGCCGGTGGTGACGACATGGATGCCGCGTGCAAACAGCGTCTCGTAGGGCATGTTGTTGATCAAATTGGTCTCGACATTGAAGACGCAACGCAGCGCCTTCATCTGATCGAGCGTTTCAGGCGGGATCGGCGGCTGGCCGACGATGTAGCGGGCTTCCGCCAGCACATCGGCCGGCAGCTTCGCCACGCCGTCGGGTGTGGTCTCGACGATGCGGTATTTTTTCCGCAAGCGCGCCAGCTGCGGCGGCGTGAAGATGAGGTCGAGCGTGCGTGGTTCCGGCGCGCTGATGACCAGCGGCAAGGCGCTGTTGGACATGGCAATTCCTCCCGACGCGATCCAATCGCGCTTTTTCGAGGTGTAAATTACCTCCGATTAAACGATTTACAACTGCGAAAAATCGATTTACTCATTTTGGCAGCGGACGAAAAATGCTGACGTTCGCGCCTCGGGAGGAGGACCAATGGCGCATAGGCAGGGCCAGCAGCGGCGTCCGTCGATCCACGACGTGGCAAGCCGTGCCGGCGTGTCGGCCGCCACCGTCTCGAAAGTCATGGCCGGCGTCACCACGGTGAAGCCCGAGAATGCGCAGCGTGTCTTCGATGCCGTCGAGCATTTGGGCTACCGTGTCGATCCGCTGGCCTCCGACATGCGGCGGGCCAAGCGCCGCATCATCGGCGCCATCATGCCGGAGTTCGAAAGCGAATTCTTCGGCCAGATGGTCACCCAGCTCGAAAGCCTGGCCGAGCAGCGCGGCTACACGCTGGTGGCCGCCTCGAGCCGTGAATCCGAAGCGCGCGAGAAGGAAATCCTCGAACGCATGCATGACTGGCGCGTCGCCGGCGTGGTGCTGGCGCCGGTGCGCAACGAGCATGGCCCGGCGGCCGAATTCATGAAGGCCAACGGCATGACCGGCGTGCTGATCGACCGCGTGCTGTCCGACGACGCCTTCGACACGGTATCGGCCGACAGTGCGGCCGCAAGTGCCGAGGTGGCGCGCGAACTGATCGGCAAGGGCCACCGCCACATCCTTGTTATCGGCCTGGGCGAACAGGCCGCCACCGTGCGCGCCCGACTCGACGGGTTTCGCGGCACCGCGCTGGCGCTGGCGCTGGACATGCGCATCGACGTCGTGCTCGCCGAAAGCAATGTCGAACCGCTGCGGGCACAATTGCGCGACTACTTCGACAAGTGCGAAGGGAAGGCCGGGGGCAAACGCCCGACGGCCGTCTATTCGCTATTCCTCAAGGGCACGCTGGTGGCGCTGTCCGAATTCCGCCGGCGCGGCTGGCACTGCCCCAATGACATTTCGCTGGTCGGCTTCGACGATGCCGAATGGATGCAGGTGACATGGCCGGCCATCGCCGCCGTGGTGCAGCCGGTGCGCCAGATCGCCGGCCACGCCATGGAGGCGTTGTTTGCCAGGATTGAAGGCGGGGAGGGGCCGCCGCTAGCGCGGCTCGAACCGTGCCAGGTTTTGATGCGGGAATCCGTTGGCTCGCCAGGCAACGGCCCGCATTCCGGGGGAGGAAACCGACAATAGCCCCCATTGTCGACAGGCAGTAGCGCTGCACCTGGCCTTGGCTCGCGGCACGTGACATCAACCGGAGGAAAATAAAATGACATCGTTCGTTCCGAAGATAAATCGATTTACTTTGGCTTTGGGTGCGGCAATCGCGCTCTCGGCCATCTCCGTGGCCAAGGCCGACGAAGCCGAATACGGCGTGCTGATGAAGACGCTGGCCAACCCGTTCTGGGGTGCGATGGCCCAGGGCGTCGAAGCAGGCGCCAAGGAGGCCGGCGTCAAGTATTTCCAGCAGGCGGCCGAAAGCGACCAGGCGGCGGAGCCGCAGCTCAACCTGTGCAACACCATGCTGGAGCGCAAGCCGGCGGCGATGATCACCGCGGCGATCAACTCGACCAATTTGTTGCCGTGCCTGAAGGCGGCGCAGGAGGCCGGCGTCAAGATCGTCGACCTCGACAACAATCTCGACCAGGCAGTGCTCGACAAGGAAGGCATCAAGGTCACCTTCCACATCGGCTCCGACAATGGTGCGGCCGGCGCGCAAGGGGCCGACTATCTCGTCTCCAAGCTCGGCAAGGATGCCAAGGGGCCGGTGCTGGTGATCGAGGGCCTGTCGGGCAACATCACCGGCGAGAAGCGCGCCAAGGGCTTTGCCGACAAGCTCAAGGAACTGGCGCCGGGGCTGGAGATCGTTGCCTCGCTGCCGGGCGACTGGGATCGCGGCAAGGCGGCCTCGATCGCCACCGACACGCTGACGGCGCATCCCGATCTCGTCGCCATCTTCTGTGCCAATGACGGCATGGCGCTGGGTGCGGTCGAATCCGTCTACGCCGCCGGCAAAGGCCCGCAGGTGACGATCATCGGCGTCGACGGCAATTCGGATGCGGTCAAGTCGATCAAGGATGGCCGGCTGAATGCCTCGGTGGCACAGCTGCCCTACCTCGTCGGCAAGCAGGCGGTCGAGAACGTCAAGAAGGCACTGGCCGGCGACAAGGTCGAGGACAGCATCGCCGTGCCGACACTGGTGCTGACCAAGGATGTGCTCGACGCCGGCAAGGAGCCGATGCTCGAATATGTGAAATAGTCCCTCCCAGGACTGGGGGTAACTCCCCGAAGGCTGGCGCGGGACTTCCGCGCCGGCCACCTCTCTCAAAGGTGTAAAAGCATGGCTTCCGAAATGGCGCAGCCCGGTTTCTGGGCCCGGGTGCAGCGTGCATCCGTCGAGCGGCTGCATATAAGGCTCGAATCGCTGCTGGTGCTGGTGGCGCTGAGCGCCGTCATGGCGGTGCTGTCGCCGTACTTCCTGTCGCTCAGCAATTTCCTCAACATCCTGCTGGCCACCTCAACCATCGGCGTGCTGGCGATCGCCGCCACCTTTGTCATCGGCTCGGGCGGGCTCGACCTGTCACTCGGTTCGGTGATGGGGCTGGCCGGCGTCGCCGGGGCCTTTGTTGCCGTCAATCTCGGCTGGCCGTCGGTGTTCGCGGTCTGCGCCTGCATCATCGCTGGCGGCCTTGCCGGCTACATCAACGGCCAGCTCGTCACCCGCGCCTTCGTGCCGGCCTTCATCGTCACGCTCGGCATGCTGGGCCTGGCGCGCGGGCTGGCGCTGGTCATCTCCCAGGGCAGGGCGATCTACGGCTTGCCGCCCGAGATCGTCTATATCGGCCAGGGCCGGCCGTTCGGCATTCCGATGCCGGTCATCCTGCTGGTGCTGACGGCCATCGTCGCGCACTGCCTGCTGGCCTACACGCGCTTTGGCCGCCACACGCTGGCGCTCGGCGACAGCGAGGGCGCGGCGCGCGCCGCGGGCATTCGTGTCGAACACCATCGCCGCATCATCTACACGCTGTCGGGGGCGCTCGCCGGCCTTGCCGGCCTGCTGTTCACCGCCCGAGTCAATGCCGGCGACCCGACCGCCGGCATCAACTATGAGCTTACCGCGATCACCGCTGCGATCATCGGCGGCACCAATCTGTTCGGCGGCCGCGCCTCGATCCTCGGCACCATGATCGGCGCGCTGATCATGGGCGTGCTGCAGAACGGGCTGACGCTGCTGGCGGTGCAATCCTACTACCAGCAGATGGCGATCGGCGCGGTGCTGATCCTGGCGGTGTTCATCGACCAGTATCAGGTCAGGAAGGAGTCACGCGTATGACCCTTCTCACCCTGCACGGCATCCGCAAGAGCTTTGGCGCGGTCGACGTGCTGCATGGCGTCGACCTCAGTGTCGAGGCCGGCGAGGTGATCGGCCTCGTCGGCGACAATGGCGCCGGCAAGTCGACGCTGATGAAGACCATCACCGGCATCTACCGCGCCGATGCCGGCTCGATCGAGCTCGGCGGCAAGGACATCCTGCCGCTCGACCCCGGCCAGCGGCGCCAGCTCGGCATCGAGATGATCTACCAGGACCTGTCGCTGGCCAAACAGCAGGACGTGGCCGCCAACATCTTCCTCGGCCGCGAGCCGACGAAGAAGCTGTTCGGGCTCATTCCGGGTTTCGTCGACAAGGCCGAGATGGACCGTCAGGCGGGCAAGATGATCGAGCGGCTCGGCGCGCATCTGCCATCGATCAACCGCTCGGTCGGCTCGTTCTCGGGCGGCCAGCAGCAGACGGTGGCGATCGCCAGGGCGCTGACCTTCAACCCGAGGTTGGTGATCATGGACGAACCGACGGCGGCACTCGCCGTGCGTGAGGTGCAGAGCGTGCTCGATCTCATCCGCCGGCTGAAGTCGGAAGGCATCGCCGTCATCCTGATCTCGCACCGGCTGAACGACGTGCTGGCGGTCACCGACCGCATCGTGGTCCTGCGCCATGGCCGCGCCGAGGCCAATCTGGTCACCGCCAAAACCAACATGAACGAAGTCGTCGGCCGCATCGTCGGCGGCGGCGACACCAGCGCCGCGGCGGCGCACGAACAGAGAGGCTAGAGCTGATGAATGTTTTTGGACTGCACACGTTCGCCATCGCACCGGTCTGGGACCTCGACCTGATCGAGCCGCAGATGGAGCGGCTGAAAGGGCTCGGCATCGGCCTCTTGGAGATCCCGCTGCTGCGCCCCGAGGAGATCGACACCAAACGCACGCGCGCCTTCGCCGAGCGCCAAGGCGTCGAACTTATCCCGTCGCTCGGCCTGCCTGCCTCGCTCGACGTGGTGGCGCGGCCGGACGAGGCGCTGGCTTTCCTGGAACCGGCCTTTTCCGTCTGCGAAGCGGTGGGCAGTGAAGCGCTCGGCGGCGTCACCTACGGTACGATCGGCAAGACGTCCGGACGCGCGCCGACAGCGGAAGAAATCGACGGCATGTGCAGCTTCCTCACGCGCGCCGCGAAAGCAGCCAAGACGCATGGGCTGAAGCTCGGCATCGAGCCCTGCAACCGCTACGAAACGCACCTGATCAATCGCGGCATCGATGCGGCAAACATCATCGAGCGCGTCGGCGCCGACAACATCTTCATCCATCTCGACACCTACCACATGCATATCGAGGAGGAGAGTTTCGAGGCCGGCTTCCGCGCCGCGGCGCCCTATCTCGGCTACGTCCATGTCTCGGAAGCCAATCGTGGCGTGCCGGGCCGCGGCATGCTCAACTGGGCGGCCTGCATGAAGGCGATCGCCGCCATCGGCTACACCGGCGCCATCACGCTGGAAAGCATGAACCATGTCGATGTCGACATAGCCGGCGGGCTGGCGGTATGGCGGCCGGTGGCCGACAATCCGGACGATGTGATCGGCGTCGGGCTGCCGTTCCTGCGCGAGGAGGCGCGCAAGGCTGGATTGACGCTGGGGTGACCCAGGCGACGGGGTTGTTCTATGACGCTTCGCCGCCGACAGCCGTCGCCCGCCGCTGTCCCAAATGCCGCATCTTGCGGCCGACGATCATCAGCTGGCGCGCGGTGTTGTTGCGCAGGCGGCGGATGCGCCATTCCAGCCCTGTGCCGGTGGTGATCGCCTTGGCATAGACGCTGGCCCTCATGCCGTGCTCATCGGCAGCGATCTTGACCGGGTCGTCGTAGAAGGCGCAGATCTTGTCGGCCGCCATTCCTGGTGTTTCGAGCCAGCGCGGAATGTGAACCGAATGGAGCTGATCGACATCGGTCATCACCCGCTCGATGCCGACGCCCGGCGTTGGACAGGTCGTGCAGAAGGCGTCGCCGACGAAGACAACCCCGTCACGCCGATGTCCTTCCGTTCGCGTCAGATCGATCGGCCTGATCTCGACGGCCCCGTCGACCTTGAAGTTCCCGCACTGCGCGGCGATCTCCGGCATGAGTTCGCAAAGCATTTTCTGCGGATCCTTGCGGAACGCCTTAGTCCAAGGCTCGCCCGCCTGCCGATACACGAACATGTTCCCACGCATGACGCCGCCGATGGGAAAAACGCTGAGATAGGCGACACGGTCTTCGGCCCGCCTGCCGAAACAGGTGACGGCCTGGAAGCCGAATTCGCCCGGCGGCGTGGCCAGATCGAATCCAATCGAAAGCGAATGAGCCTTGGAGTCCTCGATGCGGCGGACGCCGACGGCGCGCCGCACCGCCTCGCTGTGGCCAGTGGCCACAACCACCAGCCGGGCGTCGATGATGTCGCCTGTGGTCAGAACAAGCCGCTGCTTGTCCGGCCCGGTGGTGATCTCGGCGACCTTGGCCACGGTCACCGGCACCTCGCGCGGCAAGGCGGCTCGCAAGCCATTGATCAGCGCGCCATAGGAGAATCCATGTTCCAGACGCCGATCGCGTGAGAACAATTGGCCAAGGCGGAAGACATGGATGTCGTCCATCGCCGTCATCAGCGGCAGGACGATCGAGTTGAGTCCCAGTTTCTCGAACAGGCGCGACTGGCCCGTGCCAAGCTTCTCGGCCCGGAACTCATCGGGATGGGTGTGGTGCGGATCGATCAACGCCACCTTGCGGCCGGCTCTTCCGAGCACCATTGCCAAGGTCGTGCCGGCCAGTCCGGCGCCGACGATCGCCACGTCGACTTCGGCTGGGCCAGCCCCTGCGATGGTCATTTCGCTGCCCTTTCTGCTCGTCATGTTCCTGCTCTGCAATCTGTGGTGGAAAATACGCCCGGACCCAAATCAACCTCAAGCAACCTGCGCGCGCGACTGGTAGTAACCAATCTTTAGGTTAATGCCGGCCGCCACTTCCTTGCTTCCAGCGCGGTGCGATCGCCGAACCGTCGATGAACTCGAAGCCGCCCGCCTCGTTGAGGGTGTGCAGCTTGCGCCCACCCCATAGCGCACCTGGATTTAAGATCGTCTCAACGACCTGCTCCATGCCGATCAAATCAAGGTGAGAAACGCGTGCAATGCCGAGAGCCGCGCCATAGCTCCTGCGGCAGTCCTGCACCGGTCGCAGCAATTGGTCGCCGCGTTTCACCATGCGGCCGGCCGGGCGCGCCGAGGCGATGTCGATCAGCACCGGATTGTGCGGATGCGGCGTCCAGGGGCCGCGAAAATCCGGCGCCGACCACAGATGAAGCGCGTCGGAGAAGGCGCCCGCGCCATCCCGGATGGTGCCTTCACCCTCCCTGACGGTGGCGAACATCCACCAGCGGCCGCCATGTTCGACCAGCGTGGCGTCGCTGGCGACGACGCCGGACAGAAGTGTGGCTTCCTTGACCCAGCCACCCGGGAAGGCGGTCGCGCGGTAGAGATCGACCGTGCCGTTGGCGCAGCTTTCCGGCACCATCCAGACCTCACCGTCGCGCTCGAAGACGAAGGGGTAGGAGAGATGGTAGGGCAGTTCGAGCACGGGCTCGGGGCGTCCGAGCGGGCCTGCCGGACCGAAGGGCACGGCGGAGATGATGGCCTTGCCGAGCCGGTGGATATAGTCCTCGACGAACAGGGTGACCTGGCCCTGGTAAACGATCGGGAATGGATCGGCGTAGAAGCGGCTGCCATCGTCCGGCAGCACCTGCCAGCCCGATGCCGGATGCACGCGCAGGTCGTACAGGTCCTGGCCGCCGGTTTGCCGCCAGCCGACCTTCCAGTGCGGGGCGTTGTAGCAAAGATGGTAGATCTTCTGGACGATCCGCCGCGCCAGCGCTTTGCCCGCCCTGACGGCAAGCTTGCCGGCCGAGGGCATTGGCGGCGGGGCACCCATCTGCGTCAGGTCGGGCAGCACCGGCACGGCCTTGGCCGCACGTGTCATCGCCGCGACGATCAGGCTCGCCGTGCGCGCCAGCATGTCCTGGAAGGAAGCCAGCGCGATGCCGCCATACTCGGTTCCCAGGCGCCCGGCGGCAATCGCAACGCCGTCTTCCTCGATCCGGGCAAGCGGCGTCTGGCCGTTGAGGATCAAGGCCAGCAGCGCCGCTTCTCCACTGGCGCCATCGTAGGTGACGCGCCAGACTCGCGTGCCTTCCAGCCTGACGTCACCACAGAGGTCGAGCACCAGGTCGGGTGAGGGCTGCTCCGTGCGGTAGGGAGCGAGTTGCGAAAGTGGCACGTGCCTGGCCAACCCATCGCGGGACAAGCCATGTATTGCTGTTTCAAGCTGGAACAAGGCCTCGGCGCTGCGCGGGATGCCGCCGCCAGCCGGCCGGGCGTCGACGACCAGCGTCACCCCCGGATGCGAGGCCAGGCGCTGAAGCAACAGGACATGAAAAGCGCGGACGCATTGGCTGTCCAGGCGAAGGCTTACCCGCATATCGAAGGCCCGACGGTTTGGCGCATGTCATCGCCGACACGGCCGGCCCGGTTGAAGTGTTGCTTCATCTATGCCCGTCTCCTGCTCAGTTTTGCAATCTCAACACTCCGTTTTCGTTCTAAGCAAACTCCGTGCCAAAATTCATGCGAGCTCCGAACATAATTAATAATGTTTTAACAATTGGAGGAATAGCTAGGCTCACGCCGCAATTTTGTCTTGCAGGCAAATGGAGTATTGTAGGAGGCAGCTATGCTATCATCTCTGCCCGTGGTGCCTCAGCAATACTTTCCGGAAGCGGGATCGGTGGAATCAGCGGGATCATACGCACCTTCGACTGTCGAGCTTGGCGATCTGAAGCGCATTTTGGTGCGCCGCCGCGTCTGGATCATCGGCACCGCCGTGCTGCTGACGCTCGCAACCCTGCTCTACGGCCTGCTCACCCCCGCGCTCTACAGCTCGGTGGCGGAAATCATCATCGATCCGCAGGATCTGCAAGTCGTCACCAACGATATCAATCCGAGCGGACTGGCGCCCGACGGCGGCATCACGCAGGTTGAAAGCCAGGTCAGCGTCGTCCAGTCGACCGGCGTGTTGCTGCGGGCGATCAAGGCAACCAATCTGACGGACGACCCGGAGTTCAACGGGCAGGGCATGCTGTCGCGCCTGCTCGGTTCGGGTCCGGCCGCGACCGACAGGACGGTGCAGACGCTCGACGGCCTGCGCCGGCGCCTGGCGGTGAAGCGGGCGGACAAGGTGCTGGTCATCGACGTCATCGTCACCGCCAAGAGCGCCGACAAGGCAGCCCTTCTGGCCAACGCCATCGCACAAGCCTATCTGGCCGACCAGGCGAGCGCGCGCGCAAAATCCGCCACCGATGCCTCGGAGTCGATCACCGCGCGGCTGGACGAACAGCGCAAGCGCGTCCAGCAGGCCGAGAATGCCGTCGAGGCCTACAAGTCCGCCAACAACATGGTGATGACAGCGGGCAATCTGGTCAGCGACCAGGAACTGACCGAGCTCAACACGCAACTGTCGGCGGCGCAAAGCCGCACCGCGACGCTGAAGGCGCAGGTCGACCAGATGCGCAGGCAGAGCGGCACGCCGGACGCAACCTCGGAAGCGATGCGCTCGTCGGTGATTTCGAGCCTGCGGTCACAGGAGGCAACGCTTGTCGACCAGGTCTCGCAGCTTGGCACGGAACTGGGACCGCGCCATCCGTCGATGATCGCCGCGCAGCAGCAACTGCGTGACACGCGGCAGCTGATCGCGCGCGAGCTCGGCCGGATCCGGACGGCCGCCGAGACCGATTACGAGCGGGCGCTCGCCAACCAGCAGGCGCTGGAAGCGAAGGTCGCCGGCCTCAAGAACAAATCGCTCGACACCGACCAGGCATCCGTGCGGCTGCGCGAATTGCAGCGCGATCTCGAGGCGGTCCGTTCGGTCTACGCAACCTACCTGCAGCGGGCCCAGGAAACGCGCGAGCAGATCAATGTCGACAGCACCAACGCGCGTGTCATTTCGGATGCGATGCCAGCGCAGAAAAAGAGCTGGCCGCCGCTGGGGCTGCTTTTGTTTGGCGCCGTGTTTGGCGGATTGGGGCTGGGCACTGGCCTCGCGCTGATCGCGGAGTACTCCTCGCCGACCGTGCTTTCCAGCAACCAGATGCAATTCACCATCGATGCCCCCGTGCTTGGCATCCTGCCGGCGGGAGGAAAGGCAGGATGGCGCTGGTGGCCTTTCGGCACGAGCCCGGCCGTCGCGTCCAGCCAGAAGACGGACGCTGTCGTCGGTCTGGCGCTCCGGCGCATGTTCAGTTCGGGCCGGCGTCCGCCGGATTGGCCGCTGGTGCCGTCGATCCTGGTGACATCGCCGCCGGAAGACGGCCAGCAACGCAACAGGATCGCACGGCTCATCGCCAACGCCGCGGCGGCCAGGGGCAGCCGGGTCCTGTTCGTCGATACCAACACCGGCAGCGGCCAGAAGGATCCGCAGCCCGGCATACTCGATGTGTTGCGCGGCGAGTATGCGTTTGAAGCCGTCAGCCGGTACGCCCCGGGCAGCAACGTCGCCCTGCTGGGCAGGGGCCGGCCGAAGGCGATCTTCCAGGAAGCGCACGGCGTCTACTTCGCGCAGCACATGCTGTCGCAGGCGAGCCGCAGTTTCGAACTCGTCGTCGTCGATGGCGGCGCGCTGGCCGAGAATCTGAATGCCTCGCCGCTTGTCGCCATGGTCGACGAGATCGTGCTCGTCGCCAGGTTGAACGCCACGCCGATGCGCGATGTGACGGCGGCGGTGCAGGCGATTTCCGTCATGGGGCGGGTGCCGACAGGCGCCTTGCTGGTCGACGAGGTGGCCTGACATGGCCGCCGGCTGGAGCGGAACCGCCTCGACTTTCGGCGCTGCCGCGCCCCGCGCCGGCACCTCCGTCGATGCGGTGACCCAGTTTGGACTGATCGCGGCCGTTGTGGTGCTGTTCAGCGTGTCGGGCGGCATGCTCTGGCTCCTGGGCTACAATTACGACGGCCTGTCAGGCAGCGCGGCAACCAAGATACATCCCTCCACCTATCTCATCATTCTGCTGTTTGCCTGGCGTTCATGCACGTTCGGCAATCCGGTCGGCTATTGCGTCCACGTCGCCGACAGGCGGCCCGCCACCGCGCTGATGATCGTCATCGCCGTCGTGTTGCTGGTCGTCGTCATCGTCAGGCAACGTCCAGGCATGGCCGGCATGGTCGACACGTTCGTGGCGTCCGGGCTGCTGGTGCTCATGCTCGGCGAGGATGACGAATGGACATTCGCCCGGCTGCGCACCGTCATTCACGCGGTCATGACGGTCAATGCGCTGCTCGCCCTTGTCGAATTCGCTACCAAGACACTGGTGTTTCCCTATCGTTTCGATGGCGAGGTGTTTGCCACCGACCTGCGTTCGAGCGCGCTGCAGGGGCATCCACTTGTCAATGCCACGCTGACGTCGATCTACGTGCTTGCCCTTTTGAGCGGTGCGAGATCGCTGCCGGCTCCGCTGCGGCTGGCGATGATCGGCCTGCAATGCGCGGCGCTCGTTGCGTTCGGCGGCCGGTCGGCGATGGTGGTGACCATCCTTCTGGGTGGCAGCTATGTGCTTTTCCACGGCTTTCGCAAACTGCGCACGGGGCGCGTCAACCTGCTCGGCGCCGCCCTGGCCATGATGCTGGTCGCGCTGCTGCCGGCTGCCATCGCCATATTGGCCTCGGAGGGCTTTTTCGATGCGCTGCTCGGCCGCTTCGTTTCGGATGGCGGCAGCGCCAATGCCCGCGTCGAGATGTTCGAGATCTTCAACTATCTGGAACTGCGCGATGTGATCGTCGGGCCGAGCGTCGACCTCGTCGAGAGCCTGCGCCGCATCAACGGCCTCGAATGGGGTATCGAAAATCCATTCATCCGCATGACAGTCTACCAGGGCGCCTTCTTCACCCTTTTGATGATGTCCAGCTTCGGGCTGTTCATGCATGAGGTGGCGCGCCGCTGCCATCCTGGCGTCTGGCTGCCGATGCTGGGCTGGCTCATTCTTCTCAACACCTCGGAGAGCATCTCCTCCAAGACGACGCTCCTCACCAAGATCATGGTGCTGTGCCTTGCCCTTTACCGGCCGGCGCGTTCGGTGATCAGGCCGGTCAAAGCGGTTCGTCCTGTCGCGGAAACGCAGAACCGCTCTCTATCTTTTTAACGCAATTGCGGACGGAGAGCCGAAAGTGTCGCTCGCGACTGACGTGCCGGGTGGGGTACCAGCTCAATCAAACTGGCTGCCGCCAATGGCCGGGATTGGGCCGAAAGCTGACTGTCCACTACTAAACGGCAACCTCTCGAAAGCAGCCGTCGCGCCTGCGATCAAGCCAAAAAGTCGAGGACAGTTCGAATCTCTACGGGCGCACCTGCGCCATTGTACGACAGTGTATCCGGCAGGCTCCCTGGAGCCGCCGATTGTCCGCCGCGAAGGGCGGGTTTTTGGCCTGGCGCCAACTTCTCAAATCGACCCATTGCGGAAGTTCAACATCAACCGCGAGCAATCGGCCTTCATGTTCTCCATTGTATGGCTTAGACTCGCCGCATGGGACTATTGACCTTCAGCATCAACGTCACCCTGGACGGCTGCGTCGACCACCAGGAGGGAATTGCCGACGAAGAGACGCACGCCTTCTTCACCCGCCTTATGGATGAACGCGGAGCAATGCTGTGGGGTCGCGTCACCTACGAGATGATGGAGAGCTACTGGCCGGCGGTCGCCCGCGGCGACGAGGAGGCGCCACCGGCGATACGCGAGTGGGCGGTCAAGCTGGATGCCAAGCCGAAGTACGTAGTGTCATCGACGCGAAAGGCCTTCCCGTGGACCAACAGCCACCACATCGGCGGCGAACTGCGCACGGGCGTGCAGAGGCTCAAGGACGCGACCCCGGCCGGCGTGCTCCTCGGTAGCGGCAAGCTCGCGACCGAGCTGGACCGGCTGGATCTAATCGACGAGTACAAGCTCCTCGTGCACCCCAGGATCGCGGGCCACGGCCCGACCCTCTACCAGAGCGGGCTGCCCAGCACGCGACGGCTCGAGCTGATCTCGGCCAAGCCGCTCCGCAGCGGCGCGGTCGCCATGCATTACCGGCGCGCGCGCTGACGCAGAGCAGGAGAGGAACACCTGTTGATGGTTCTCCAGGACGCGTTTTCCCAAACCGAGGCGCCGGACCTCCGCCTGCCGCTATTCTTTACGAAGTCGTCCACGGGGGGCCAGGATCACATCTGCTTTATGACTTCATCTCGACACGAATACCATGCAGGGTCTTGCTCGAAGCGTTGAGCACGCGACCCGCCGGTTGGGGGGCCATATGCACCACGAGACAGCCTTGACCATCCCATGCCTGGACCGCCTGGATGACATCTCGATTGGGCGGCATCATTGTCCCATCCGGCGCGAAGTCGTGGATAGGGCCTTCCACCTGATCGAACACGAATACTGAAGGCCAGCGGTGGTGATGTGTCGGCTCTTCCTCGTCAGGCTTGAGGATCACTTCAAGCACGCGTAGCCGGTCATTCTCAAACAATACCTTGTGGTTTGCGGGCGCCGCGATCACGGCGTCAAGCTTTGGGTCCCACTGCGTAGGGTCGGTCTGGTCGATCATGTTGGTGGTCATGGCACAATCTCCTCTCAGATACACAGGCGGCCCTCACGCCGTCGTCACTGGTTGAATTGTGCCTTGCGCGCAGAACTGCTGCCCGTCTGCCAGTCGCGCATAGTTATGAACGATCTGGTTCTCGTGATCTTGAACCTGCACGACAAAGTTGCCGCCTTGCTCGGTCCAATTCATGATGAAAAGTCCGGGTCGAACGCCGGTCAGATTGCTCTGAACCACCTCGTCGATCTCGGTAGCGCCGATCGTCGCCTGCACCCGCAATTCGGTCGGCGACAGGACCGTCAGCCTCGGTACGAACTGTCCGAACGAGCAATCAAAAGTCTTTCCGACGAGCGAGGTCGGGGCACCATTGGTCGTAGCCATCCTAATCCTCCTTGATGATTTGCGAAATCAGGCACACTTGGCCGATGTTCGGCACAGATGCCGAAACCTTGCAATTTTTCAATCTTTGGAGCGCTCCAAATGCAAATTCCAACATTTAAGCCTTAGCGTCAAGAAAAAACTTGGAGCGCTCCAAAAAATTGTCTAACTGAGGGAAATGAATGCTTCCAAAATGCCTACGCTCGCCGATGTCGGCCGGGTCGCGGGAGTCTCCCGCGGTACTGTCTCCAACGTATTCAACCATCCGGATCTGGTGCGGTCCGATCTGCGCCAGCGCGTCGAGGCCGCGGCGCGCCAGCTTGGTTACGATGGCCCCGACCCGAGAGGGCGCGTGCTGCGCGACGGCAAGTTCAACGCCATCGGCCTGATCCCCCCGGGTGCATACGCCATTGCCGACATGATCAGGAGCCCGTATCTGCGGGAGCTGGTGCTTGGCGTTTCGCTTGCTTGTGACGAGGCTGGAGCGACGCTGAGTTTGGTCAATGGTACGGACGAAACGCGCACCTCCACCATTCGAGAGGCCTTAGTTGACGGCTTCATCCTGGGCCACAGCGCGGACATCGAGCTGATCGCTTCTTTACGGCGCCGGCGGCTGCCCTTCGTCATCCTCGAAAGCGATGCCGGTCCGGACGTCAATTCGATCCGGATAGACGGCAGGAGCGGGGCTCTGGCGGCCATCAGGCACTTGGCTGCTCTTGGACATCAGCGTTTTGCAATCCTGTCCATTCGGCGCACATCGGGGCCGCCCATCGTCCATTTGCCGGGCAATGCCCCGCGCGCTATCTCTGCCGGTTTTCAACTCGATCACGAGAGACTCTCCGGCTTCGCCCTGGGTTTGGCTGAGTTCGGTCTGTCAATTGACAATGTCCCGATCATCGAGACGACCCCAGGTGAGCCTTCGGCAGGAGCGGTCGTATTCGACCGGGCTCCGCAAGCAACAGCGATCTTGACTATGTCGGACTGGCAGGCAATCACCGTCCTGGACGAAGCGCGTCGGCGCAATATCAAGATACCCGAGCACATGTCGGTCGTCGGCTTCGATGGCACCGCGGAGTCTTCGCGCACCACGCCTCCGCTCACGACAGTGGCTCAAGACATTGTCGGGAAGGGGAGACTTGCCGCCACGACGGTGTTTGCAAACGGCGCCCCGAACCAGGTGATCATACCGGTCGAACTTTTGGTCCGCGGCTCGACCGCCCGGCCGCGCGGCTAATGCCGGGTCACCTCTTCCATCGTCGTGACGCACCGGAGCATATTTGCTGCGGTAGTTAACTCGTGGTGGCGCGTCGACCTGCGGCCTCGCCGCAAGCGGCGTCTGCATGATCGAGCTCCGCTTCAGGCCAATTCCTCGCCCGTCACTCGCAGGACCACTACGCGACGCGTGGTTGAGTCGTCCTGGGTTTGAGCACGGTGGCGAGCACGATCCCGGCGACGATGAAGGCAGCACCGACAAGATCGTAATCGTGCAAGCCCTCGCCGAGCAACAGATAGGCGAGTATGGCGACGAACACCGTCTGCAGATAGAGCAGCATGCTCGCCCGGCTCGCACCAAGCGTTTCCACGCTTTTGTTGTAGAGATAGTACATCAAGGCGCCGCCGGGGCCTGCCAGATAGGCGAGCGCGAGAATGCTGTCGACGTCCATGGTGGAGCGTTCGTCGTTGAACAGTTCCCATAGATGGAAAGGCAGCGCGACCAGCGCACCGGCGCCGAGCAGCAGCACGACCATCGGCAAGAGTTCGATGCCGAATTTGGCACGGCGCAAAAGCACGGTGTACAGGCCCCAGCAGAACGCGCTGCCGACGATCCACAGCTCGCCAGCGTTGAACTTGAGTTGCAGCAGCGCCGTCAGGTTCCCGTGGGCAACGATGAAAATCATCCCGGCGAGCGCAACCAGCGCGCCTAGCGACTTCCACAGCCCGAGCGGCTCGCCAAGCACGAAACGGGCGAGCACCATCGTCATGACAGGCGACAGCGCCATGATGATGCCGGCCGTGGTGGCGTCGGTGTCATTGAGGCCATGGTAGATCATGCCCTGGCACAGCGTGAGGCCGATCGCCCCCACCGCGACGACCTCCACGGCGCGAGTTCGCAAAAGCCCGATCATCGCCTCGTGATGATGGTGCACGATCGGCAGCAGGATGGCGAAAGCGAGCGTCAGCCGCCAGAAGCAGAGGCCCCAGGGCGGCATTTCAGGCGCTACCCATTTGGCCGCGATATAGACCCCGGCCGAAAGCAGCCAGCAGAGGACGGCGGCCGGATAGCCGGTCAAGGAGGATAGGGGCCCGACCACGGGTTGCGTGGCTTGATGCGCTATCGGCATTGCCTGCATGTCATGCCCCCCTTAGTGAATGTCAGTCCAAGGACGCAATATATCCCCCGTCCTTGGATCCTGCATCTGGTTTTGAAATGATGAGGTCGAAAGGGGGAATCCGTGCCCGGCTGCCTATGTCTCTCGATGGAGGGTGGAGATTCTTTCCCTGAGTCGAGATGTCCTGACTTCGAGTGGTCAGCTGCCGATTTTCTTCCCGACGCTGCCATGCGGCTATCTCGTGCCGGCTAATCAAATGCCTGCTTCGGGTCCCAATGCAGCCTGAGTGGCATGGGAACCTAACCTGGCTTGGTGATTCCGCGTAGCGAGCTAGCGTGCGACTGGTTAGAAGCCTCTCCCCCACCTCGACAAGAAAGCCCTTTCTTCGACCGTGGACTGGCGCCCGAGGACATCGTTCCGATGTGGAAAGCGACCGAAGCGCGCAATAATATCGCGATGCTTCCGGATTTGGTCGACAGTCGGCTGCCAGAGGGGCCGAGATTCGACGGACGCCGCCACCAGCCTGCCTTCGGCTAGGCCCAGGATGTAGTTCTGGTCGTCTAGGTCCTCGTGATGCACGAAAGGAAGGCCCAGCGTGAATTGCTCGAGCGTCTCATAAGCCTCCCATCCATCCGCAACCATTATCCTCGCGAGATCTCGGGCGAGCGGATCGTAGGCATATGCCTCGGCACTGGCGCGGTGGATATTGCGTGGAAACTGGTCGAAAAGAACGACCAGCGCTATCGCTTCCTGAGGGCTCAGTTGCTCCGGGGCCCACGTTTGTCCAGCGGCTGCAGCGATCAAGTGACCGAACCTTCGACGTATGACCTTGTCGGTCTCGTCGGATTGTTCCATCCAGACCCGGACGCGCTCGCCTGCCATGGCCTCAGTGCATCGCTGTCCTCCGAACCAGAACTGGTAGATGTGGCTGAGATCCGCTTTGTCCATCCGATGAGCTCCTCTCGATTGATGCGGGCTGGAAGATCCAGTGCGCCACCACCAACGCAACCGTTGCCAAGTTGAAGAGGATCGCCAGCACCAAGCATGTCGATGGCCCCCTGGCTGCCTCGTGCTGGGCTTCTATTGTCCTTCTTTGCAGCGCACTCGGGTCACGGAGCAGTGCAAGCTCGGCGAAGGGGTCATGCCAAACGTAGGGAAACATCAGGCCTCCTCCCGTATTGATTGATGATTATGGGAGATTGGCCTGAGGGCGTGGATCGAGTATCGAAGAGGGTCCGAAATACTTCCGAAAAGTGAGCCAGCAAGGTCGACCGGCGACATGCACCCGCGCTTGAGTATCGGCGATCTGGAATTTGATCCGGCGACGGAATCGGTCCGCCGTAACGGCCAAACATGGTCGCTCGGTTCTCGAGGCTCCCGTCTCCTTGCAGCCCTGTTGAGGCGCCGCGGTGACATTCTTACCAAATCGGAGCTGATGGATGCTGCATGGGAAGGGCGAGCCGTAGAGGAGAGCAACCTTTCGGTACAGGTTGCCTCGCTAAGGAAGATCCTCGGCAAGGGCTCTCACGGCGACATCATCGTTACGGTGCCCCGCATCGGATATCGCCTTGCATTACCCGACGCCTCTGGCCGTCCTGCCTCGCCGCTCAGCGAAAGGCCGTCGGTGGCGGTTCTTCCCTTCTTCAACCTGAGCGAAGACCAGGAGCAAGCCTACTTCGCCGACGGCCTGGCGGAAGAGATCATCGGTGTCTTGGGCAAGGTTCCGGGACTGTCGGTCATCGCGCGCAACTCGAGCTTTGCTTATCGCGACCGGAACATTGACGTGAGAAAAGTCGGCGCCGACCTCGAGGTCCGGTTCGTGCTGACCGGAAGCGTGCAGCGTTCTGGCCAGAGGCTGCGCATGTATGTAGAGCTGGCCGACGCCGCGAATGGCTCGCAGGTCTGGTCGACGCGGTTCGATCGCGATCTTACCGACATCTTCGCGATCCAGGATGAGGTTGCTCGCGAAGTCGCGGACGCGCTTCGCCTTTCGATATCTCCGCGCACCACTCTAGCCGAGCTCGAAGGGAAGTCGGCGAACCTCGAAGCGTTGGACCTATCCCTTAGAGGCAGAGCGATACTGTTTTCAGAGAGTCCATCTCCGGACCGGGCGCGCGCCGGCATCGAACTCATGCGCCGTGCGCTTGCCGTCGATCCCACCCTGCCCGGGCCCTACGTCGCCCTTTCAATAGCGTTCTTGACCATGGCCGTGAACCGGTGGCTACCGGACGTCACCGCCGGGGTCGCTGAAGCACGCCGATGCGCCGATGCCGCCGTCAAAATCGATCCGGACTTTGCACTGGGCTACGGCATCTCCTCGATTGTGGCCTTGATGGAAAAGGACGGCGCCCGCGTCGAGAACGACTCCCTCAAGGCCTTCAAAATCAACCCCAACCATACCCTCGTTCAAGTGGGACGCGGCAATGCGTTCACGCATGGCGGCCGGCCACTGGAAGCTATCCCTTACTTTGAGGAAGCCATCCGGCTCGACCCGGCGCTGACTCACCAGAACCTGCACCACCTTGCAACGGCATACCTCTTCGGAGCACGCTACGAAACGGCAGCATCGCTGCTCCGGGCGCGCATCCTGCTGGTCCCAGAAACCGATATTTCGCGCGGCTACTTGTGCTCGGCGCTTGGTCATTTGGGTCAAGTGGAGGAGGCCCGCCGAGTCTGGAACGATCTAACTGCCATCAACCCGGCCTATTCACTTCGGGAACGCCTTTCGAACTTCTGGTTCGCCAGTCCGTCCGATCCGGAGCGAATTGTTGAAGGTGCCGCCAAAGCAGGTCTGCCGATCTAGCACACAATTCCGGTGGTGGATCCTCGGATATTCCCCTAGTCGCTGTGAAGGAAGCCGCGCGGATGCGCGTCGATACGACAATGTCCGCTTAGCGGCGCAAAGTTGCCGTTCGCATCAGGGAAGACGTAAGTCGGCTTTGGGTCGACTCGGTCGTTCGGAGGGATTGGGTCTTGCCTAGTCCGCCGGCATGGCCAGGCCAAGCGCGTCGACGATATCCGGGTCGAGGGCCCGCGTGGTGTCGTCCATCATCCCCATGCCGTCGAAGAGATTCCAGAATGCCCAGCCAAAGCCGAGATCCTCGGCGCTCTGGCGCACGTCGGCGATGTAGCGTGCCCGATCGGGATTGGGCGCCGCCACATAGCGGGCGTCGGTGCGCAGCGCGCCGAACTCGCCCATGATGATGCGCTCCGGCGCAAGGCCGTGGCCGTCGCCCCAGGCGCGAACCTGGCGGATATAGTTGTCGACAAAGCGCCGATCGGGCTGGGCGTCGAAATAGACCTTCAGCACACGCTCTGTTTCCGCATAGGCGGCCTGCCTGTCCGCCTCCGAGGTTTCGGTGTCCTGCGCCATCCGCGCCCTGACCGACGCCAGCGTCTCTTCCAACGAGCCGGCGGATGCCGGCCATGGCACATTGTTGAGCGAACGGTAGACGGGTTCGCGCATCCACGGCGCGCCCTGATGGCTGAACAGATAGGGTTCGTAGAAATGGAAGGTGAACAGGATCGGCTCGAACGGCGACAGCGGCGCCGGATCGAGCGCAGTCAGCCCGCCGACCATCGAGCCGCAGCCTCCGGTGACGACCAGCGGCAAGGTTGCAGCCGACGCCCGTGCCGCGGTCAGAAGCGCGAGCTGGACCTGCGACCAGACCTCCGAAGCGCAGGCCTGCGGCGGCTCGTTGACCGGCTCAAGCGCTACCTTGCGGGGCTGGAAGCGCTCCAGCCTGCCGGCAAGCTCGCCGACCAGCCCGCGATAGAGATCAAAGGCGGGCGCGGTGACGCTGGCGACCATGCGGTCGGGATTCCAATAGTGGGTGGCGCCATTGGCTTGCACGTTGACGATGATGCCGAGACCGGCGTCGAGGGTGGCGGTGACCGCCGCGTCCAGCATGTCCAGCAAGAGGGCGCGGGTGGTGGCGTCGGCTGCCAGGAACGGGCCGGGATCGACCGGCAGGCGGATGAAATCGAGCCCCGTCTCGCGCAACCGATGCAGGTCGTCCGCGGTCGGAACCGGCCGCTGCGACTGGAAGGGTGGCCAGCCATAGTCGGTGCGCGGTGCCGGGAATTCGCGTGTCAGCGAGAACCAGGGCCAGGCGTTGACGCCGCGCCGAAACTGCGGCTCGGAGGCGCGGGCGAACGGCGCGATCGAGAGGGAGCCAAGTGCCGCCGCCGTCGACAGCGCCGTCCGCAGCACCCGCCGGCGCGACCAACCTGTCATGCGGTGCGGCGCGATGCGCGATCGACGGCGACGGCCTCGTCGGCGGTGACACCGAGAAGCCGATAGGCTTCACGCTCATAGGCCATCAGGACATCCTCCCAGCGGAAGGCCTCGCGGGCGCGCACCCGGGCCGCGATGCCGCAGGTGCTGACCAGGGCATCGTCGTCCTGCGCCTGTTGCATGCGTTCGGCGCAACTGTCCGTGTCGGTGAAGTAGATCGCCGCAGCACCCGCGGTCCAGCGATTGAACGGATTGTCGTGCGCGATCACCATGTTGCCGGCCGCCAGCGCCTCGACCAGCGACGGGTTGGTGCCGCCGACCGTGTGGCCATGCAGATAGGCGCGCGCGTGATAGCGCAATGCTTTCACCGTCGCCTGGTCGTAGATGGCACCCGGTAGGACCACCGACCCGTTCGCGGCGTTGCGGACGGCGACATGATAGGGGATTTCGTCGGACAGCGTTCCGAGCACCACCAGCTTCATGTCGCGCTTGCGGCTGCAAAAGGCTTCGACGATCGGCAGGATGTTGTTGTCGGGTTCGATGCGCGCGATCGAGATCAGATAGCGCCCGGGCTCCAGGCCGAGCGCCCGGACCGGTGCTTCCGGCGCCGATGTCACCGGATCGGCGCCATAGGCGATGGTGGCGATGGCGCTGCGCGGCCGGCGCGTCGCCAGATGGTCGGCGATGGCGGGATGATCGGCGACCAGGCGATGCGAGGCCCAGGCGCCGATCCATTCGTTGAGCCAGAACCAGGTGCGGGCCGCCAAACCCCATTTGGGGCGGCGCCACTCGATGCCGTCCATGTTGGTGAAGATCTTGCGCCCCTTCAGCCTCAGCCAGGTCAGGAAAATCGCGCCGTTGTAGCCGAGCACCAGGCAGACGCCCGGCCGCCTGGCGGCGTCGCGCACGCATTGCCAATCGAATTCCAGGGTCGCACGCGGTCCCTTCGAGGCAACCTGGACGTGGATGAGTTCGATGCCGCGCCAGGTTTCGCTGCGCACCCGCTGGTCGATCCGCTCGACCTCGTCCTGGCAATAGACGCCGACCTTCCAGCCTCGCCCTGCAAGAAAAAGTGCCAGTCTTTCGGCGAAGGTTTCAAAGCCGCCATGGGCCGCGGGTATGCCGCGCGTCCCCAGGATCAGAATGGCAGGCTTCTCTGGTTTCATGGCCGGCAGTACTTTCAGATCTGAATATATTAGCGATTGCTGCATCATCAAGAAGCAGACGGGCAACTTCCGTGCCATCTCACGATTTCGGCGCTCGGGCGGATGATCATCGCGCCGGGTTGTAAAAAAACTGTATTGAAGCTGGTGGTTGTTTCATTATCGGTCAACCCTTCTGTGCGTATCTGTGTCGAAACGAGGCATTGCCAGGATGTGGCGTCCGGCAGCCGGACGGTTCAACCAGGCATGGTTCTTGCGACAAGGTCCTGCATGCCACCGCCCGGCGCGATGGTGCGGCACCTGGCGGGATACAAAGATGCGGATTGCCTGCGTTCATCAGGGTTATGAACTCTATGGTTCCGACCGCAGCTTCGCGGAGAGCGTTGCTGCGCTGCGCGCCGCGTTTCCGTCCGCCGACATCGAGGTGGTGCTGCCGCGCAGCGGGCCGATCGTGCAGATCCTGGAACGCCATGCCAGCCGGATCGTCTTCGAACCGCTCTGGGTGTTGAGGCGCCAGGCCATCGCGCGCCTTGCGACGGTCGAGATGGCGCGATTGCCGATAGCGGTGCTGAGAGCCTGGCGGCGTCTCAGGGATTGCGATCTCACCTACGTCAACACCTCGATCGTGGCCGACTATGCGCTGGCCGCGCGCCTTCTCCCCGACAAGGCTGTCCTGCATATCCACGAGATCCCCGAAGGCGCCATGCGCAGGGTCCTCGTCGGCCTGATGCGGTGGAGCCATGCGGACCTCATCTTCAACTCGAATGCGACGCGCGCCGCGTTCGGCGATCCCAAGATCTCGCGCACGCATGTCGTCTACAACGGTGTCGCCGGGCCGGCGGCCGCCGAACCCATGACTTACGACGGCAAGCGGCCCTTGCGGGTGCTGCTGCTCGGCCGCGTCAACAGGATCAAGGGCCAGGAGATCCTGCTCGAAGCGATCGCGTCGATGCCGCCGGAATTGCGGTCGAGGATCGAGGTGCGGCTGGTCGGTGGCGCCTTCGAAAGCGCCGAGCGCGAACGCGCTTTGGCCGAACTGGTCCGGAGCATGGGCCTGGCCGAACGGGTCAGCGTATTGCCAGTCGTGGCAGATCCCTCGGCGCATTACCGCTGGGCCGACATCGTCACCGTGCCGTCGCGGCGTCCGGAATCGCTGGGGCGCGTCGCCATCGAGGCGATGGCCTATGGCCGTCCGCCGCTGGTGTCGGCGATCGGCGGCCTGGTGGAAGTGGTCATCAATGGCGGGACCGGCTGGCACGTTCCGCCCGGCGACGCAGCCGCCCTGGCCGACAAACTGCGCGAGATCATCCTGCGGCCAGATGCGTGGCGTGGTTTCGTCGCCGCTGGCCGGTTGCGATACGAGAAGATTTTCAGCGAGCAGGTGGCGGCGGCGGCGATCGCGGCGATCGCCACCGACAAGCTGAGGGCGGCGCTGGCGAAGCCTGGCCGGGCGCATGCCGCCCGCGAAGCGGAGACCAGTTCGTGAAGTTCGCGTTTCCTGGCCATCTGCTGCGGCGCCTTGTGCTGATGATCGGCGGCGAGGCCATACAGAGCGGCTTTCACTTCGCGCTCAACATCGCGCTGCTGCACGTGCTGTCGGCACAAGGATACGGCATCTTCGCCATCGCGATGGTGATGGGCGGTGTCGGCCTGTCCTACATCAGATCGCTGACCGCCGTCCCCGCCAGCATATGGATGGGCAAGAGCACCAACAGGGCCGGCGTCGATGCGCATGACGTGACGTTCGGAGGGGCGGCGGTGGTCGTCGCGTCGATCGCGGGCGGGGCGACCGCGCTGCTGATGCTGCTGTGGGGTGACGCGGGCAGTATCGCCGCCGGATGCTTCGTCGGCGCCTGGTCGCTGCGCAGCCATATGCGTACGGCTTTCTTCGCGCGCCGCCAGCAGATGGTCGTCAGCATAAGCGATTTCACCTTCACCCTCGCCGGTGCCGCGATGACAGCGCTGGCAATCTGGACGGCGGGGAATGTGCTGCAGATGGTGTTCTACGCCCTTGCAGCTGCCAATCTGATCGGCATAGCCGTGCTCGCGCGCCTGGCACCCCGTCCGCTACGGCTCAGTTTCCGAGCGCCTGTGCGGCGACGCTATGCCAGGCTCTGGCGTCAACTGCGCTGGTCGGGATTCAGCGCGACGACCACCAACATTCAGGGTCAGTGCCTGGCGCTGCTGGTCGCGGGTATTGCCGGTCCGGCGGCCTACGCGCCTATCGCGGCGGTTCTCGTCCTGTTTGCCCCGTTGCGCATCGTCAGCCTGGCCTTTGTGAACATGCTGCAGCCCGAGCTTGCGAAGCTGATGGCGAACAATGAAGTCGGGCGCGTGTGGATGCACGCCAAGCTCTGGTCCCTTGTCATGGGGCTCGGGAGCCTGGTCTACGGAGCCGGCATCCTGTTTGTCCTGCCGACGATAAGGTCCCAGGCTCTCGCGGATGCTTCGGTCAGCGTCATCGGGCTTCTCGCCTTGGCGAACTTCGTACCGATCATGCTCTACATCATGCCGCGCATCATCCTCGAGATACTCGGCGAGTTCCGGGTCGTGGCGTTCATCACAACGGCCGGCGCGGTCGTCGGGCTGGTCCTGATCGCAATCCTGCTCGCTATCGCTTCCCCGACATGGTCGCTTGCGGGTGCCGCGGTCTCCGAGACCGTTGTGCTCGTGGCCTCATGGTATTTCGCACGCCGCCACATGCTCGCGCTTGAGAGCGGGACGCTCGACAGCGGGACGCTTGACAGCGGGGATAGCCGCCATGGAAGCAAGTCGACGTCGTGGCGAGGCGCCGCCCCGCTTGCCACCGGAAAAAGGTAGGAGACAGACGTGTCGATCCAGACATTGACGACTGCGCCCGATACGCCGATGGCTGGAGCGCCAGTGCCGGCCGGGCAGGCTATCCATGCGTCCCGAAGCACTGCCGGGGGAGCCTACACCGCACGGCTGCACACCAGCCTGGAAACCGTCAAGCCGCTCTGGCTTGAATGCCAGGCGAATGGGGTGTGCACCGCCCATCAGCTTTATGCTTGGGCCGAAGGGATCACCAGGCGGCTGATGCCTGCAGGCGCCGACCTCCTCGTCGTGGAAGTGGCGGATGCGGGGACCGGTGAATTCAAGATGCTGGTGCCGCTGATGCGGCGGTCGAGCTTCGGACATCGGGTGGTCGAATGGCTGAGCTGCGGCGTCTGCGATTATTCAGCGCCGCTTTTGGCGGATGCGAGCCCGTGGACCAGGCAGGGCGCTGAAGCCGCCTGGGCGGCGATCCGTTCCGTGCTGCCGCCTGCGGACCGCATCCACATCACCGGCATCCCGCAACAGATCCGCGGCGTGGCCAATCCGCTGGCGTTGCTTTCGGTGGCGCGCGATTCCATCCAGATCACCTCCGGCCTTGCTCTGGAGGGCGACCCGGAGACCCTGATCAAGCGCCATGGCAGGCCGTCCTTCGTCAAGACCTACAACAAGGACTGGCGCCGGCTCGAAAGGCACGGCAGCGTGGATCTGGTCGACGCCAACACCCCGGCCTTGCTAGCGCGCGTCTTCGACGCCCTGGTTGAGATGCGGCTCAAGCGTTTTCGCCAACTGGGCCGTTTCGATCTCCTGGCGCAGCCGGCGGTTGTCGATTTCTACCGGAACGCAGCTCTTCAGGGCCTGTCCGACGGGTCGGTGCGGGTCTTCGGATTGCGCGCAGGCGAGGACTGGGTCGCTGCCCAGTACATGCTGGCCCGGCAAGGCACCTTGCATGCCCTCTTGATCGGAATGGACCAGGAGGTGGTGAGCAACGCCTCGCCGGGCATTGCGATCATCGGCACGTTGATGAGCTGGGGACTTCGGCAGGGGTTCGACTATTTCGACCTGTCGGTGGGCAGCCAGCCCTACAAGGAACAGTTCGGCACCGAGAGTTTCGTTCTGGCCAAGATCGACGAAACGCTGACGCCTCTCGGCAGGGGCGTGGCAGCCGTCGCTTCGCTTCGCGAGCGGGCCGAGCGTTTCGTGCGCGCCAATCCGCGGCTGCTCAAGACCGCTCAGGGCGTGATGCGCCGCTTGCGGAGGTCGAAGGGCTGAGGGGGAAAAACAGCTCCGGCATGGATCGCCCGCGACGCATCCGATCGCCGCGGGACAATGGTGGGAGGCAGACATGTCGAGCCGGGCAATGCGAATGGCGCCGATAGCTGGCGCGCAGGCTTCTCCGCCTGCCGCCAGCGCTGGTGCCGACGAGCGTGCCTGCACCGCCCGGCTGCACACCAACCTCGAGACCGTCAAGCCGCTCTGGCTGCAATGCCAGACGGACGGCGTCTGCACCGCCCATCAGCACTATGCATGGGCCGAGGGGATCGTCGGTCGGCTGATGCCCAAAGGTGCGGAACTGCTCATCGTCGAGGTGAGCGACGCCGCGACAGGCGAGCCCAGAATGCTGGTGCCGCTGATGCGGCGCCAGGCCTTCCACCACCATGTGATCGAATGGCTGAACTGCGGCGTCTGCGACTATTCCGCGCCGCTGCTGGCGGATGCGAGCCCGTGGACCACGCAGGGCGCCGAAGCCGCCTGGGCGGCGGTCCGTTCGGTGCTGCCGCAAGCGGACCGCATCCACATCGCCGGAATCCCGCGACAGGTCCACGGCGTGGCCAATCCGCTGGCTCTGCTTTCGGCGACGCGCGATTCCATCCAGATCACCTCCGGCTTGGTCATGTACGGCGAGCCCGAGGGTCTCATCAGGCGCATCTGCAAGCCGTCCTTCGCCAAGGCCTTCCACAAGCACCGCCGGCGCTTCGAGAAGCTGGGCGGCGTCAGCCTGGTCGAGGCCGACACGCCCGCCCTGGTGGAGGAGCTCTTCCAGAGGCTGCTGGAGCTGCGGCTGAAGCGCTTTCGCGAGCTTGGGCGTTTCGATCTCCTGACCCGGCAATCGGCCGTCGATTTCTACCGGAACGCGGCCCTCCAGGGCCTGTCCGACGGGTCGGTGCGGCTGTTCGGACTGCGCGTCGGGCAAGCCTGGCTTGCCGCCATCCTTGTGCTGGCCAGAAAAGGCACGCTTCACGGCATTCTGCTCGGGATCGACCAGGATGCTGTCTCCAATGCCTCGCCGGGCCTGACGACGATCGCCAAGCTGATGATGTGGGGGCGCGAGCGGGGATTCGATTATTTCGACCTGTCGGTCGGCAGCCAGGGCTACAAGGAACATATCGGTGCCGCGAGTTCGGTTCTGGCCGAGATCTGCGAACCGCTGACGGTGCGGGGCTGGGGTGCGAACGCAGCCATTTTGTTTCGCAGCCGGGCCGAGGCCAGGGTGCGGTCCCGTCCGCGGTTGCTCAAGGCCGTCCGGGGCATGACGCAACGCTTGCGGCGATTGAAGGGCTGAGGGCGGTTTGCCCGCGAAATTGACAGGACGGCGGGTCTCCGGCATCCTTGAGCCCAGTCGCCAGGCTGCGGACAGCGGCCTTGTTGCGTGTCAGGCGACCGAGGGCAGTGTCATGTTCAGTCCCGTCATCGGCCAGAATTCCAAGCGCGCCGCGGTGCGCAAGGCGCTTGACCGCCACAAGGTCTACATCACCGCGCAGAGTTTTTCGGCCGGCGCCTACCAGGCACGCGTGCTGGTCGACGGCGAGGCCTACTGGGTCGACGAGTTCCGGCTCGCCCAGTTGCAGCAGGGCCTGTCGCCGGCCGAGCTCGAGTTGACACCGGCCACAGACGATTGAGAGCGTGAGGCCTGGAGGTAGCGCTCTGTCGGGACGCTTGCACTTGGCTGCCGTGCTTCGACCTATGCCATGACGACTCCCCCCAAGCTCAAAACCTATCGCGCCAAACGCGAATTCTCGAAAACGCCGGAACCGGCCGGCGGGTTGGTCACCGACGAAGGCAACCGCTTCGTCGTCCACAAGCATCACGCCACCGCCGATCATTATGATCTCAGGCTGCAGGTCGGCGGCGTGCTGAAGAGCTGGGCGGTGCCGCGCGGGCCGTCGCTCAACCCGGCCGACAAACGCCTGGCGGTCGAGACCGAGGATCATCCGCTCGAATATATCGACTTCGAGGGCGTCATTCCCGAGGGCGAGTATGGCGGCGGGCCGATGATCGTCTGGGACACCGGCAGCTGGGCGCCGATGGACGATGTCGAGAAGAGCCTGCGGACCGGCGCCTTCAAGTTCAGGCTGGCCGGCGAGAAGCTCAATGGCGGCTGGATGCTGACCAGGCTGAAACCAAAACCCGGCGAGGACGAGAACAAGAAGAACTGGCTGCTGTTCAAGGAGCGTGATCTTGCCGCCGACACCGCGCTCGACATCCTGGAGACGCGGCCGGAGAGCGTGAAGTCCGGCAAGCGCATCGAAGAGCTGGTGGCGCCTGCGAAACCCGCGCCCAAGCCCAAGCCGGGTTCGCTGAAGCCAGGCACACTGCCGGGCGCCTTCAAGGCCCCGGCGCTCAGCCGCATCGAGCCGCAACTGGCGATGCAGGTGCCGAAACCGCCGGGCGGCGAAGGTCCTGCGGAAAATACAAACGAGCTCTGGCTGCACGAGATCAAGTTCGACGGCTACCGCACCATGGCGCATCTCAACGAGGGCGTGGTCAAGCTGATCACGCGTGGCGGCATCGACTGGACGAAGCGCTATGGCGACCTGCCGCAGGCCTTTGCGAAACTGCCGTACCGCGACGCGATCATCGACGGCGAGATCGTCGTGCTCGACGCCAAGGGCATCAGCCGTTTCGCGCTGCTGCAGGATGCGCTGGCCGCGGGCGCCGGCAACAAACTGCATTTCTACGCCTTCGACCTGCTTTATCTCGACGGCTGGGACCTGACCAAGGTGCCGCTGGTCCGGCGCAAGGCGCTGCTGGCGCAAATGCTGTCAGGCCTCGGCGCCAACTCCGCCATCCAGTTTTCCGATCATGTCGAAGGCTCGGGCCAGGCGCTTTACGACCAGGCGTCGGAACTCGGGCTGGAGGGCGTCGTCTCCAAGCGCGCCACCGCGACCTACCAGAGCGGCCGCACCAAAAGCTGGACCAAGACCAAGGCGCTCCAGACCGGCGACTTCGTCATTGCCGGCTACACCACTTCGGACGCCGCCGAAGGTCTGGCAGCGCTCGGGCTTGCCGAGTTCGAGGACGGCGAACTGCACTATCGCGGCAAGGTCGGCACCGGCTTCGCCGCCGGGACCGCTGCCGAATTGCTGGCCAGGCTGGAGCCGCTCACATCAGGCGCAACGGCGCCCGAAGGCGTGCCGCGCGAAGTCATGCGCGAGATGCACTGGGTGCGGCCGCTGTTTTCGGCCCATATCCACTTTGCCAACCGCACCGCGGACAATGCGCTGCGCCACGCGGTGTTTCGCGGCTTGCGCGATGTCGGCCTGTCGACGCCGGTGTCGGCCAAACGCAAGCGGCTGATCTCGGAGGCCGACCTCGCCACCATCTGGGTGACCAACCCGACGCGGCGCCTGTTCGGCAAGACCGGACCGACCAAGCTCGACATTGCCGTCTACTATGCGCTGGTCGGCGACTTCATGCTGCCGCACATTCTCGGCCGGCCGGTGTCGCTGGTGCGCTGCCCGACCGGCCTGCCGAAGGACTGTTTCTTCCAGCGTCACGCCTTCACCGGCATGCCGCCCTCGGTGGTGACGTTCGAGGCGACCAATTCCGAAGGCGAGACCAAGTCCTATCTCTCGGTCGAAGGCGCCAAGGGCTATCTGGCGCTGGCGCAGTTCGGCGTCGTCGAGTTCCACACCTGGGGCACGCACCGCACAAGCCTCGACAAGCCCGACCAGATCGTCTTCGACCTTGACCCGGGCGAGGGGATCTTGTGGCGCGAGGTGGTCGAGGCGGCCGTGCATATCAAGGGTGAGCTGGAGGGGCTCGGGCTGGTGCCGTTCGCCAAGACCTCGGGCGGCAGCGGCATCCACATCACCGTGCCGGTGACGGGCAAGCAGAACTGGAAGAAACTGCACCAGGCGACCAGCGCGATTTCCACGCATCTGGCGGCAACCGCACCCGATACCTTCACCACCACCATGGGCAAGGACAACCGCAAGAAGCGCATCTTCATCGACTTTCACCGCAATGCGCGCGGCCACACCTCGGCCGCCCCCTATTCGCTGCGCGCCCGCACCAATCTGCCGGCCTCGACACCGGTGAGCTGGGCGGACCTGGAATCGATCGATGCGCCGCAGGATCTGAACTATTCCTCGCTGCCGGGGCTGCTGGCGACATCAGGCGATCCGTGGGCTGAAATCGAGGAGTTTGCGCGGGATTTGCCGGTGATGCCGGGAACGAGGAAGTAGTCGCAGAATGAGGACTGCAGCGATCCTTCGCGCTGCGTTCAAATTCCACGCCATCGACGGTTCGGACAATTTGAATTATTCTGTTGCGGTGACGCCTGCGCCTTCATGGAAGATTTCGTCAGGGATTTGCCTGTATTGTGCGGGGTCGGTGTAGGATTTCCGTGGCGTCGTTCGTCCTTCGGACGAAAAGCGCTGCACCGGTGTGACAGTG
Source organism: Mesorhizobium bavaricum (assembly GCF_056781655.1). NCBI lineage: Bacteria > Pseudomonadati > Pseudomonadota > Alphaproteobacteria > Hyphomicrobiales > Phyllobacteriaceae > Mesorhizobium > Mesorhizobium bavaricum. The sequence goes on from NZ_CM165566.1 coordinate 3,095,406, forward strand.
CATGGCCGCGTAGGAGTGTTTCATGGCGCCCAGGGCAAGTTGGAAAGGTTACCTCAAGCTCAGCCTCGTCAGCTGTCCGGTGCGGCTATACCCCGCCACCAGCGCCAGCGAGCGCATCAGCTTCAACCAGCTGCACAAGAAGACCCACAACCGCATCAACATGAAGCCGGTCGACCCTGAACTGGGGCTGGTCGAGCGCTCGGATCTGGTCAAGGGCTACGAGTACGAGGACAAGCAGTACATCATCATCGATGACGCCGACCTCGACGCGGTGCGCATCGAATCCAACCATACGATGAACATCGAGGCGTTCGTCGACGAGGGCGAGGTCGACGTCATCTACCAGGATGCGCCCTATTACATGGCGCCGGATGGCGCGATGGCCGAGGAGACCTTTGCCGTGCTGCGCGAAGCGATGCGCAAATCCGGCAAGCTGGCGATCGCGCGCCTTGTGCTGTCCAGCCGCGAGCGGGTGGTGACGATCGGCGCGCGCGAGAACGGCATGTTCGTGTGTACCTTGAGGAACCCGAACGAAGTGCGTGGCACAGCTGAATATTTTGGCAACATCCCGGCCGGCAAACCTGACGCGGAAATGCTGCAGCTGGCCGAAGCGCTGATCAAGCAGAAGGAAACCACCTTCGACCCGAAGAACTACGAGGATCGCTACGAGATCGCGCTGATGACGATGATCCGCGAGAAGCTGAAGGGCCACAAGCCGATCATCGCGGCCGCCCCCGAGCGCGGCAATGTCATCAATTTGATGGATGCGCTGAAGGCCAGCCTGTCGCAGTCGAAGCCGCCGGCCAAGTCGATGAGCAAGGCCGACGAGGCCGCCAAGCCCGCCGCCAAGAAGGCGGCAGCGGGCGGTGCGGCTGAGAATCCGCTCAAGGCCAATCTGCTCAAGGCGGTCGGCAAGAGCAAGAAATGACGGCACCAGCCGTCCTGATCGCTGGGGCTGTCTTCGGCACGATCGGCGCGCTGGCGGCGTTTCCGCTGCGGCTCGCGGCGCGCGAGGTCGAGCGCCAGCACGGCCAATTGCGGCGCGGTGTCACCAGGCGCACCACGCATGTCGTGTTCGGGCGGACGCATCTGGGAAAATCCGGCGATGCCGAGATCGAGCGCCGCGTCGTTGCCGAGCGCACGGCCGGGCGCATGCTGATCAGCGAGAACGGTTTCCTGCGCCTGCTCGGGCTGATGAAGGCGCCGGAGGCGTCCTCGCTGTCCAGGCAATCCCTGATCGACCAGTCGCGGCTGTCGGGCGCCGACCTCGACCTGTTGTCGCTGTTCGATGCCTTCGAGCATGACGGCGAACCCTATTCCTTCCGCGACCTGATCCTGGCGCGCAAATATGCCGGGCTGGTGGCCGGCGGGGCGACGTGGGGCGCGATCGCGCGCTCCGTTCACCGCTCCGGTCCGGTGGCATCGCTGACCGCCAAGTCGCTCAATGTCGGCTCCCAGCATGGGCGCCGCTCCGATGCGATCTATCTCGAAGGCGGGCAGAGCGAACTCGACGGACAATTGCTGTTCGATCTGGGCAACGCCGGTTCTGCCGGCGACGACACGCTGGAAGAATTGTTCGCGGAGGCCGAAGAGGCGGAGGAGGGCGGCGACCATGACGGGGCGGCCGCACTCTACCAGCGCTGTCTGGCCATCGACCCGACAGACGCCATTGCCGCCTTCAATCGCGCCAACTGCCTGCGCGCCGGCGGCCACGGGCGGGAAGCCGCGCACGACTATATCAGAGCGATAAAACTCGACGCGGCCTTCGTCGAGGCCTGGTTCAACCTTGCCGGGCTGATGAGCGAGCAAGGCCGCGACGCCTCGGCGCGAAAGCACCTGCAGAAGGCGATCGCGCTCGACAGGACCTATGCCGATCCGGTGTTCAACCTCGCGCGGCTGGAATTCGACGCCGGCAATCTGCTGGAGGCGCGCCGCAACTGGGCGCGCTATCTCGAACTCGATACGGATTCGGAATGGGCGCGCGTGGCGGCCAAGGGGGTGCAGTTCGTCGATCTGCAACTGGCGCAGAAATCAGCGGGGTGACACACGGCATGCTCGATGCGAAGACCATTCGAAAGCAAGTGGCGGAAGAACTTCAAGCTCGTCTTGGGGCGAAGTGGTTCAAGCCTGGCGGCGCCAAGTTGCTCATCGCGTCCACGGACAACCTGACCGATTTCAGCATCGAGCTGGATTGCTACGCCGATCGCCGCTACGGCGAGTATGACTGCGCACTTGTAGCGGTGTTCAAGTGGAAGAAATTCGCGAAGTTAGACAAGGATTTCTTTGCCTGGTACGAGGTCAAGGATCCAAGCGCGACACAATTCAGGACCCAAAGCATTCGGCGGTCGAGCCAACCGTTTCTTAGGGCAGGGTTCCATGCCGTCGACGGGGATTTCGTCCGAAGTCGTGACACTATCTGGGTGGCGAAAGAAGCAGATATCGATGCGTTTGTAGCCCAGAGCGTCAGCGATCTCGACGGCAAGGTTGGTGCATGGATCAGGCGATGGTTCACCTGGGCGTCGGCGCTGGATGTGATGGATGGCAATTCGCAATTGTGCGGCGCGTGGCGAGACAGCGCCTATTTCTGCTTGCTTGAGCAGGTTCATGGGCGTGAAGCTGCCTGCAAATGGATAGGCGGTATCGATGCGACTGGTTGGCCAGGATATCTGGCCGCACAGGTGGAGTATCTGCAGTCGCAGGTGTGTGGTGCAGGTGCAGCGCCCGAATAATCTAGTGGTGCAATTCAAGAAGGATTGGCAAGTTCATGCTTCGGAAGGCCGCTCCATGACCACCTTCCTCTTCGACGGCCCCGACACCGCCCCCGTCACCATCCTGCTCGCGCATGGCGCCGGTGCGCCGATGGACTCGGCCTCGATGACCGCCACCGCCACGGCACTGGCCGCGGCCGGATTCCGCGTCGCCCGCTTCGAATTCCACTATATGGCCGCCCGCCGCTATGGGCACCGCAAGCCGCCGCCGCGGGCGGAGACGGTGAACCCGGAGTATGTCAAGGCGATCGCCGACCTCAGGGCGAAGGGCGTCGGCGGCCCGCTCATCATCGGCGGCAAGTCGATGGGCGGGCGTGTCGCCTCGATGGTTGCCGACGAGATGTTCGCCAAGGGCGAGATCGCTGGGCTGGTCTGCCTCGGCTATCCCTTCCATCCGCCAGCCAAGCCGGAGCAATTGCGGACAAAACATCTCGCCGACCTCAAGACGCCAACGCTGATCTTTCAGGGCACGCGGGACGAGTTTGGCACGCAGGGCGAGGTCGCGACTTATGCGCTCTCCGACCGGATCGAGATTGTCTGGCTGGAGGATGGCGACCATGATCTCAAGCCGCGCAAGAGCATCTCCGGTTTCTCCACCGCCGATCACCTGAAGACATTGGCCGAGGCGGTGCAGGCGTGGGCGGGCCGGATCGTCTCCTGAGCCGATGAAAATCGCCTCCTTCAACATCAACAACGTCAACAGCCGGCTGGACAATTTGCTGGTGTGGCTGGCGGCGGCAAAGCCCGATGTCGTGTGCCTGCAGGAGCTGAAGGCACGCGACACGCAGTTTCCGCGTTCGGCTCTCGCGGCGGCCGGCTATGGCGCGGTGTGGAAGGGCGAGCCGACCTGGAACGGCGTCGCCATCCTCGCGCTCGGCTCGGAACCGGTCCTGACCCGTGATGTCCTGCCTGGCGACGATGCCGACAAGCAGAGCCGCTACATCGAGGCGGCGGTGAACGGCATCGTCATCGCTTGCCTTTATGCGCCGAACGGCAATCCGCAGCCCGGCCCGAAATTCCAGTACAAGCTCGCCTGGCACAAACGGCTGGAGGCGCATGCCGAGCAGCTGCTGGACACCGGCCTGCCGGTGGTTCTGGGTGGCGACTACAACATCGTACCCGAGCCGCGCGACATCTACGCCACCCGCTCCTATGACGACAATGCGCTGGTGCAGCCGGAAAGCCGGGCGTCCTTCGCCGCTCTGCTCGAGCAGGGCTGGACGGATGCGCTGCGCAAGAAACACCCGAAGGAAACGCTCTATACGTTCTGGGATTATCGCCGCAATCGCTGGCCGCGCGACGCCGGCTTGAGGCTCGACCACATCCTGCTGTCGAAGACGCTTGCCCGCCGCCTCACTGCCGCCGGCATCGACCGCGAGGTGCGCGGGCAAGACGGCGCCAGCGACCATGCGCCGGTCTGGGTGGAGGTCAGGTGAGCGCGGGGCGAACGTGCCGGAGACCTTCGCCATCCATCCCTTTCGCAAACGCCATTTTGCGAACACCTTTTCCACGGGTAATCTGATGAGCTGAACTGTGCGGGGGTGCCATTTCGGGCGAAGCCTGGAATGACGCCGAGGGGGGCCGATGAACAGAGTCGTCGACAGGCGGATTGCATTCATCCTGCTGGTGGTGGCCGTGGTTTGCGCCTGGCGCGCCTGGCTGGCGCCTGGCGATGCGGTCGTCGTCTGGCGTGGCGTCTCGTCTTTCGCCGGGGATCCCGCCACCTTGCGGCTGGCCGGATTGCTGGTGGCCGCACTCGCTTGTCTCATTGGTGCGGTGTTGTTCTGGGCCGGTCTTCTGCCGGGGCGGCCGGCGCATGCCGCCGGGGCGCCGCTGTTCGGCCGCGCGGCGGACGTGCAGGACACCGGCAGGCCCGGCCTGCGCAAGGCCTTTCTCGTGCTGCCATTGGTGGTCGTCGCGGCGCTGGCCGTTGACCGGTTCGGCCCCGGGCGGACGCATGATGGCGGCGAGGTTGACAGCCAGCCCAGCGAACCGAAGCCCAATGAACCACAACCAAGCGAACCCAAACCCGGCGAGCCCAAGGGGCAGGACGTCGCCAGCGCCCCGCCGGCACCGGAACCCGTAACTCCACCAGCAGCCGCGCCGCCGGCGCCACCTGCGGTCGCCCCACCGGCTCCACCACCGGAAGCGGCCAACCCGCCCGCGGCACCGCCGACCCCGCCTGCGCCCGTGCCGCCGACACCGCCAACGCCTGTCGCTCCGACGCCGCCGGAGGTCGCGGTCATTCCACCACCCACGGTCGCGCCGCTGCCGCCACCGCCGCCGGCGCTGCCGACGCAGCCCGAGGGCCACCGCGACGCGGTCGTCTGGCTGGCGGTGGCGGCCGACGGGCACACGATCATGAGCGCCAGCACCGACCACACGATCAAGCTCTGGGACATCGCTGGCAAGCACCTGATCCGCACGCTCGGCGTCCACAAGGACATGGCGCGCACGGCACTGTTCATGCCCGATGGCGTCAGTGCGCTGACGGGCGGCGACGACGGCGAGATCGTGCAGCGAAGACTTTCCGATGGCGCGGTGCTGCACGTCTACTCGGCGGGCGCGAATGGCGGCGTCAACAAGCTGGCGATCAGTCCGGACGGCAAGCGCGCCGTGACCGGGCACGAGACCGGCAACGTCATCGTCTGGGACCTCGAGAAGGGCACCGTGTTGCATGTGATGAGCGGGCACGACTGGTCGGTCAGCGCGGTGGCCGTCTCGCCCGACGGCACCCGCGCGGTCTCTGGCAGCATCGACGGCACGCTAAAGCTCTGGGACATCGACAGCGGCAAGCAGCTGCGCAGCTGGCACGGGCATGAGCAAGGCACCTATGGCGCCGTGTTCACTGCCGATGGCCACCATCTGATCACCGGCAGCGGCGACTACACGATCAAGCTCTGGGACCTCGACAGCGGCCGCGAAGTGCGCCGCTTCGAGGGCCATGAGGGCACCGTCTACACGCTGGCGCTGTCGGCAGACGGCAAGCGCCTGGTCTCCGGTTCGCTCGACGGCACGGCGCGCCTGTGGGACATGGAAAGCGGCAACCAGATCGCCATGTTCGACAGCCAGACCGGCCCGATCTACGCGGTGGCCTTCGCCGCGGACGGCACGGTGCTGACCGGAGGCTACGACCGCACCATCCGCGACTGGCCGGCCGCGGGCGGCGACGGCGTGGTGCTGTTTGCCGGCGCGCCGGGGTGAATGGAGCCTTGATCACCTTGCCTGCCGTGCTATGTAAAAAACCATGTCAGCACCCAGCCTCGCGGACAAAGCGCCGCTCATCGTCATCGATCTCCAGACCGGCATGTTCGACGGCGTGCACGAGCCGCCGATCCATGAGGCGTCAGCCATTGTCGAGCGTGCCCGCGCGGTCATCGACTGGGCGCGGCGCAGCGGCCGCAAGGTCGCCTTTGTCAGGCATGACGGACCGGCGGGCGATCCGCTGGCGCCCGGTGAGCCGGGCTGGCCGGTATGGCCAGCACTTGGCCAGGCCGAGGACGAGCCGACCTTTGCCAAATCCGTGCGCGATGCCTTCAGCAATCCCGCCTTCGGCGACTGGGTTGCCGGGCAGGGCGCCGGTGGGGTCGTGCTGCTGGGCGCGCAGACCGATTTTTGCGTGGCGGCGACCGTCAAGGGCGCCATGGCCAGAGGGCTCGGCGTCACCGTGGTCTCCGATGCGCACAGCACGCTGGACAATGCCAGCGAGAGCGCCCGGCAGATCATCGCCCGGGATAATGGCGAATTCGCCGAGGCCGGCGTCAATCTGGTGACGACGAAGGCGCTGGTCGGGGCTGAAGAACGAACTTCGTGAGAGGGCTGATCGCCGCTTAGCGCGGTGGCATTGTCCGGCGTCTGCCGGCGCGCGGCGCTGGTCGACGCGGACGGGGGGGCGCATTGTTGGGATGGCTTGGGCGCCCGCGTCAACCAGGGCGGCTCGTACCGCCGCATCACCACCATTGCACATCGCCGGTCGGCCGACACTTCCGCGAAAGCGGAATAGGCCGGGGCCAAAGTGCGGATTCGGCGCCCTGGTCGATTGCAGCGTGAAACAGTTTCTCAGCGTTGCCGCATTGACCTGTGGCGGGTGAGCGGCGACGACTGGCGCTTGAACCGATGGATGGCGCCGTTGACCGAGCAGACGATTTTCCTCAACGCGAAACTGGCCGACGGGTCGCGGGTGGACCTCACCGTTGTCGACGGGCGCTTCAGCGCCATCGCGCCGGCCGGGAAGACGCCCTCGGTCGGCCTCGCCAGCATCGACCTTGCCATTGTTGATCTTGGCGGCCAACTCGTCGTGCCGGCCTTCGTCGAAGGGCATATCCATCTCGACACCTCGTTCTATGGCGACGTCTGGCGCCCGCACATCCCGTGCAGCAACGGCTTCGACGTGCGCGAGCGGGTCGCCTTCCAGGCCAGGAACCTGGACGCCGCAGCACCAATGGGCGAGCGGGCGAAGAACCAGCTCGAGCTCTGCATCGGCAATGGCAGCCTTGCCATGCGCAGCCATGTGATGGTCGACGGCTCGGTCGGGCTGAAGCATCTGCAGACCATCCTGGCGGTGCGCGAAGAGTATCGCGACCTCATCGACATCCAGCTCGTCGCCTTTCCGCAAAGCGGTATCCTGTCCTCGCCGGGCACAGCTGAGTTGCTGGACGAGGCGCTGAAGCTCGGCTGCGACCTGATCGGCGGGCTCGACCCCGCCAGCTTCGACCGCGACGTGAAGGGCCATCTCGACGTGGTGTTCGGCTTGGCGCAAAAGCACGGCGCCGGCGTCGACATCCATCTGCATGATGGCGGCACGCTTGGCCTGTTCCAGGTCGAGGAGATCGCGGCGCGGACAAAGGCACTGGGCATGCAGGGCCATGTCGCCGTGAGCCATGCCTATGGGCTGGGCGATATCCCGGCCGACGCCCTGCTGAAGGCCGGCGAGATGCTCGCCGGTGCCGGCGTCGCGATCATGACCAATGCGCCGGGCAACCACGCCTTCCCGCCGGTGGCGGCCCTGCGGCAGGCCGGCGTCACCGTGTTCAGCGGCTCCGACAACATCCGCGATTCCTGGTGGCCCTATGGCGATGGTGACATGCTTTCGCGGGCCAACCTGATCGGCTACCGCTCCGGCTTCTACGAGGACCATGATCTGGCCGCCGCCTTCGATGTGGTGACCCATGCCGGCGCCAGGGCGCTTGGGCTGGAGAGCTACGGCATCGCTGTCGGCGCCGGCGCCGACTTCGTCACCATGAAGGCCGAACATGTGCCCGAGGCGGTGGTCGCCGTACCGAAGGGCCGGACGGTGTATCGCCGGGGCAGGGCGGTGGCGAAAGATGGGAAGATGGTTTGAGGCGCGCGCTCGGCCGGCAGCGTCACGCCGAAAAGGGCAATCGATGCTGACTACGGCGCCGCAGACCGTCTTGCCGTGCGCGTGGGTGTCAGAAGCCGACCGTTCGGGCCGCCATCAACACCAGCATGACGACCGCTGCACTCCAGACAGCAGTATTAGTTATGGCTGAGGTGAATTCAAAAAACGGCTGAATGTTCCGCCGGGTTCGATCAGTTGGTCGCACTGCGATCGGTCGCTTGAATCGATCGGGCGGGTGGCGAAGACAGGGCGCGTTGATCCGACGGTGGCTCGCTGAGATAGAGCGAGCCGCCCAGGACGAGGAACACGATGCCCACCGCCATCAATCCCACCATCAGCACGGCAATCGCCGTGACCGGACCGTTGCCTGTTTTGACGATGGTGGATCGATGCGGCATCGTTTTGTCCTCCAGACGGGGTCCGGCGACGCCGAGACCTCGCGACAAACGACAGCCAAGGTGAGATGTTCCCTTGTCCGGGCTTCAATCCGGGCCGCATCGGCCCTTTGCGTTTTCGTATAGGACCAAGGTCTTGGGTGCCAGCCGCAAAGGTCCGAGGGGCCCTGTTCGGTTCCGGCAATGTCCATTGGACGTTCCGGTATTTTAGTCAAACGTGATATAATGTCGCAGCTGTTTCGAGGGGGCGGGACCGGGAAGAATTTATCTGGACAAGCGTCTTCGCCGCAATCTCGGCAACCGAAAATGGTGTCGTTGGCGAGGCCGATTGCAATTTCCGAAGCGATCGACAGCACGCAGTTGCGGGCGGGCTAGGGCAGGCATTTCGACAGTTGGACGCGATCTATCACGGTCACGCCGAGTAGTGGCGCGCCTTGGTGAACGCGTTAGCATAGGTTAACTTCGGCTTGAGGGGCTAGCCTCCCACCCTTCGCCTCTCCATCGTATCCAGCCGTTCCTGCAAGTGCCCGTTGAGCACGATCATTTCCTTCAGAGCTTTTACCGCGTCGCCCTTGTGCTGGGCGATGAATTTGTCGGCGACGGCGCGAAGCGCGGCCTCCTGGTTGCTGTCCAGCGTTACGATGTGGGCCATTTCAGCACCTCCTGATGTCCTGATGAGGGATAGTGAACAAAAACGGAACAAAACTGTCAAGCTTGAATTGACTTGGCAAGGAATACGTTCCTATTTGTCAGGAGGTGGGGCGGTTGCTCGCAAGTCAGGGAGAGCCGCGATGGGCAGACGGAAGAGCCGGTATGACAGATTGTTTGCGAGCGATGCGGAGGCGATCCTGCGGGACGCGCTACGCCTGCGCGCCACGGTGCTGGCGGCGCAGCTGAACCTCAGGGCCAATGGCGAGCTGTTCTGGCACTTGGTGGGGCTGACGGACAAACTGCATGCGGTGATGGGAATGGTGGCGGAAAAGGAACCCGATTTCCGCGCGGCATGGCTCGGCCTGCTGCCCCTGCCCGAGGATTATTCCAGCCGGAAATGAGCCATGGCCGGGCCAATGGACAGTGTCGGGCGAGCCGCCAAGGCCAACATGCTGCTGGTCGTCGAGTGCGGACATTGCTGGCATGTCGGCCGTTTCCGGGCCAACGACGTGGCCAAGGTGGTGGGCTGGAACAAGCCCTTGGAAACTATTCGCTTTCGCTGCAAGCGCTGCAGCCGCAAGGATGCGACGGTGAGGACCCAGTTCATCGACCAGGACCATCCGCCGAAGGGCTACATCTGGGTGCTGCAGAAGGCGAGGGGTTAAAATAGCGAACCCTGCACAGGTGGCGGCGGAGCCTGCAGCGGAAATTTTATCTGCGTGGCGGGTTTGCCGACAATCACCAGCGCGTCGTCAGGCGCGGTGCGCTGCAGGTGGCGGGCCTGCGACCACGGCGCGGTCAGCCAGGTCTCGGTTTCCTCGGGTGTGGTCAGGATGACCGGCATTGCCTTTTCGTGGATCGGTGCGATCAGCGCGTTGGGTTTCGTGGTCAGGAAGCCATAGAGTTCGAAGTCGCCTGGACCGTCCTTGACCTTGCGCACGCCTTGCCAGCGCGTCCACAGGCCGGCGAAGAAGAACAGCGGCTTGTGCTCGTTGCGCGCGAACCAGACGTTGCGCTGGATGCCGGTCTCGGGGTCCTTGTCGCCCGGCGTGGGCGAAGGCTCGGCGAAGCTGGTCACCGGCACCACGCAGCGGTTCTCGATACCGACATATTGCTGCCAGTGGCCATATTGCGGGTTGCGGATGTTGGTGGTGCCGTAGTCGGCCTTGCCCTTCACCCGCTCGATCGGCGTCGGCATGCCCCACAAAAGATTGGCCAGCTCGCGTTGGCCGTCCGGGGCGTTGCGCGCCACCGGGCCGGGCTGGTTGGGATAGATGTCGACCGAGGGTTCGAGGTTGCCGAGAATGTCGCGTAGCGCACGCGTCCACTGGCGAACCGCCTCCTGGCTGGTGGTGATGTTATAGAGGTTGCACATCTCAAGCCCTTCCCCGATGCCTGCGCATCTTGTGGGAAAGGGAGGGCAATTTCCAGCGTTCCATCACGTCTCGTCGAACCGGCCCTCGCGGGTCGGGTGGCGGGTGATCGCAGCTTCGTCAGATGTCTTGCGGCCGCTAAGGTTTCGAGCGGCGTTGCCGAGCGGGGCGATCACATAGTTGCGTAGTTGCTAAAATAATGGGACGCTCTGCGCGGGTATTGGGAATCTGAGCAGGGGAGTCGTTTCGAGCCGGAATCGGTTCGGGCGATTTGAGCATAGATGTATTTTGGGCAGTTTCTGGTGGGAATGTCAGCCACGACCATCGTCGTCGCGGTCTGGACCTATAGGGCCACCGGTTCGTTCTGGCAGGCGCTTGCCTGGACGATAGGGACTCTGTTTGTCCTGCAAGTCGGCTATTTCGTGCTCGTCGCAAGGCTGATCTACAAGAGCGCGCAGGAGGGGGCAACAGATCAGAATTCGGTCGACGCTGTGCCGCCGCTGCACCGGGACGGTACCTGGCTTTGAAGCCGGCGCGTGGGGTCCAATTCCTCCTACCAGCCGATCCATTCGCGCGTGCGCCAGGCGAGCCCGGCGAACGGCGCCATCAGCGCGATCACGACAAACAACAAGGTGAACGGATACTTGGTCACTGAGGGTCGGGGAGCCATCCGGGCACATCCTTGCTGCAGATTTTTGCCACAACGTCATTCCGGCCACATGGTTGCATCCGTTGCCACCATCGCGGCTGCAAAGGGTGGGAACCAACCCCTGACGCTCGCGTTTTTTGAGCGTGACCGGTGAGGCTGCCACCTCCGCCGGCGCCGTCTAAGGCTCGCTCTGCTCCCGGCAGGGCGGGCCTTTTTCGTGCCGGAGCTTTTTGTGATCCCGAGAAAGGCGGCTGGAACGACACCTCCCTCTCCACGTTAGGCCATGACCATACCGAGGCGGATCCGGCGCTGCTGATGGCCTTTTGGACTCGGGAGGGTACCCTCCCGCTGCAGTCTCCGCTCCAGACTTGTTCGCTATTCAGCATCGATCCGCACAATTTATCCGCGAACATGGAAGCTGTTTCACCTCTGTTCCAGAGAATTTTGCCAACAAGAATTAGTGTCATCTCGATTTTGTGATGCCTTCAATTCAGAAATTTCGATGGAACCCCACTGTGGCGACGGAGTTTTCATCCAGGGCGGTTTTCCAATCAATATAATGGAGGCTATCATGAAACATTATCTTACGAGTGTGGCTGCCGCGGTCGTCCTGATGGGTGGCATTGGTGTGGCGCTGGCGGAAAATGTCGTCGTCCTCCAGCCGCAGCAGGAGACGGTTGTTCGCGAATACATCAAGAAGGAGCCGCTTGCGTCGGTGAACCTTCTGGGCGTCGAACTGAAGCTCGGCTCGTCGCTGCCGGACACGGTCGAATTGCGTGAGGTGCCCGACGTCAAGTATCGCGTCGCCGTGATCAACGACCGGACTGTCCTGGTCGATCCGGAGACCCGTCAGATCGTCGAAGTCCTGCACTGAGTGAGGCCCGCGACACAGGATTGCCTGCGTAAGCCTTGGGAGAAGCCCGTCACCAACACCGGTGGCGGGCTTTTCTTTTACGGCTGGCGTTGCCGTGGTCTGTCAGACAGCCAGCTTGTCCTGCGTTTCGTCTCAAATCGCTGCTGTCGCGGCGGCTCATGCAGCCGCGTGGCCGGTTCGCCGAGGGCGCGGTTCACCATGCGGCCCCGTCTCACCCACGGGGCGCGCATCGATCGGATCGGCCTCTCGGCCTGCGCGATCGGCCGCATGGATTGGGCTGGCAAAGCGGCCCGCCTGGGTGCAGGGTTGCAACGAAACATTCGCGCGCCGGCAACGAAGCCGGCATACGCATCGCATGCGAAGCCGGCCCTTTCGACCGGAGACCTGAAAGTCCTTCGATGACGATCCAGCCCGTCGAGATGAATGTTCGCAATGACGCGCCCCGGATCCTCCTCCTGCTTGGCAGTGCGCCCGACGCAGTGCGTTGCGAGCCTTGGCCGAAGCAGGCCTTCAGCCGGATCGTCGCCATCAACAATGCCTGGCGGGTGCGCCCCGATTGGGATTTCCTGATCCATGCCGGTGATTTCCCATCGGACCGGCTGCCTCACGACGCGACCTCGCGGCGAGCTCAGATATTCAGCGCCGCGCACTATGTTCCGGCGCAGAACGCCTTCGGTGGCTTCGTCTATGCCGGCGCCACAATGGCGCTGACCGCTGCCTATTGGACCATTCACAGCCAGAAGCCCGATGTGCTGGCATTCCTGGGCTGCGACATGATCTACGACCGGGCGGACAAGACCCATTTCTATGGCATCGGCCAACCCGATCCATTGCGCGATGACGTCACCCTGCGCAACCTCGAGGCCAAGTCGGCGCGCCTGCTTGTCCAGGCCCTGAAGCACGGCTGCCTGTGCATCAATCTGTCCGACCTGCCGCGCAGCCGGCTGGTCTTTCCCAGTCTCGCCTTCGATGAGCTTGGCGGCCTTTCGCTGGCGCGGATTGCCGAAATGAAAGCGGAAATTCTTGCCGGCATCCGGCTCGACAAGGCCGAAAAAGCCGAGGAGATCGAGAAGGACCTCGGCTATTTCTACGAGGATGGCATGTACTGGAACCATCTCGATGAGATCGACGAGACCTTTCTGGCCGACATCGACCAACTGTGGATGTCGGCCGTCGAGAAGGGACTGGTGGGTTGAAGCCGCCAACCTCCCCCACGGGGAGGGAGATCGGCGCGCTATCGGCTCAACTCACTCCGCTGCCAGCTTGTCCTGCGTATTCGTTTCGAAGTCGCGGGCGTCGTGGCGCTCATGCAGCTGCAAGGCCGGTTCGCCGAAGGCGCGGTTGACCATGCGGCCGCGTTTCACCGCCGGGCGTGCGTCGATCGCCTGGGCCCAGCGCTGGACATGCTTGTAGTCCTGCACGGACAGGAACGCGGCGGAATCATTGTACATGCGGCCGAGCGCCAGCCCGCCATACCAGGGCCACACCGCCATGTCGGCGATGCTGTAGTCCTTGCCGCCGAGATATTCGGTTTCGGCCAGCCGGCGGTCGAGCACGTCCATCTGGCGCTTCACCTCCATCGAGAAGCGGTCGATGGCATATTCGTATTTCTCCGGCGCATAGGCGTAGAAATGGCCGAAGCCGCCGCCGAGATACGGCGCCGAGCCCATCTGCCAGAACAGCCAGGACAGGACTTCGGCGCGGGCCGGCTGTTCGGCCGGCAGGAATTCGCCGAACTTTTCGGCGAGATAGACCAGGATCGAGCCGGACTCGAAGATGCGCACCGGCGTCTTGCCGCTGCGGTCCATCAGAGCGGGAATCTTGGAGTTGGGATTGACCTCGACGAAGCCGCTGCCGAACTGGTCGCCATCGTTGATGCGGATCAGCCAGGCGTCGTATTCGGCGCCCTTGTGGCCGCGCGCCAGAAGCTCTTCCAGCATGACGGTCACCTTGACGCCGTTCGGCGTCGCCAGCGAATAGAGCTGCAGCGGGTGCTTGCCGACCGGCAGGTCCTTGTCATGCGTCGGTCCGGCGATCGGCCGGTTGATGCTGGCGAAGGCGCCGCCATTCGCCTTGTTCCAGGTCCATACTTTCGGCGGGGTGTAGTCGGTCATCTCGGGGCCTCGTGTCGTGGGAAGGATGGGCAAGACGCTCTACACCTAGGGCTGCCGACGAGGAAGTTCAACTTGCGTTGAACTATTGTTCATGTCGGCGCTGCCCCGCGTCCGCCTGCCGGCGCTTTCCCAGGGGCGTTCGAAGCTCGAAAAGCCAAGCAATTGTCTTTTCGTTCGCTACGCGAACAGCTTCTCACCCCTTGCACCATCTCCCACGCGGCATACCTATAGAAGTATCACCTACCCAGGAATGACAGCATGACCCTCAATCCCAATTTGCGCTCGGTCGTTGCCGTGCGGGCCACCGTTCCCGAGGATGCCTTCACCGCCGGTGCGCTGGGCACGCTCAGGGAAGGCAGCGGCGTCGTCATCCGCGACGACGGGCTGGTGCTGACCATCGGCTATCTCATCACCGAAGCGGAGGAAGTGTGGCTGACCAGCCATGACGGCCGCGTCATCCCGGCGCATGCGCTGGCCTATGACCAGGAATCGGGCTTCGGCCTGGTGCAGGCGCTGGCGCCGCTCGGGCTGCCGGCGGTGGCGCTGGGCGATGCCGGCAAGGCCAGGATCGGCGATGCGGTCGTGCTTGCCGACGGCATCGGCCGCTCGGTCCAGGCCAAGATCGTCACCAAGCAGGAATTCGCGGGCTATTGGGAGTATCTGCTCGACGAGGCGATCTTCATCGCACCCGCGCACCCGTCCTGGGGCGGTGCCGGGCTGTTCGGCGCCGACGGTTCGCTGCTCGGCATCGGTTCGCTGCGCCTGCAGATGAGCCGCAACGGCGAGGTTGCCGACATCAACATGGTGGTGCCGATCGATCTGCTGCCGCCGATTCTCGACGACCTCCTGACGCGCGGCCATGTGGCCAGGCCACCGCGCCCGTGGCTCGGCGCCTTGTCGGCCGAAAGCGACGGCAAGGTCGTGGTGATGAGCGTGACCGAAGGCGGCCCGGCCGCCAAGGCCGGCCTGCGCCAGGGCGACATCATCTCCGACATCCGCGACGGCGCGGTCGATGGGCTGGCTGATTTCTATCGCAAGCTGTGGGAGAGCGGTTCGGCCGGCGCGGAGATCCCGATGCGGGTGCTGCGCGACGGCCGCGAAACCTGGCTGCGCGTCAAGTCCGCCGACCGCGGCAGCTTTCTCAAGAAGCCGCAGCTGCAGTAAGCGCATCGACCAGGACACTTCGTTGCACCCCAGACTGCTCAAGACCTTTCTCGCGGTGGCGCGGAGCCGCAATATCACGCGCGCCGCCGACGCGGTTCACCTGGCGCAATCGAGTGTCAGCGATCAGATCCAATCGCTCGAGACGGAGCTTGGCGCTGCCCTGTTCACGCGCTCCAAGACGGGCCTCGACCTGACATCGGCGGGACTGGCGCTGAAGCCCATCGCCGAAGATCTGCTGCGGCTCGATGGCGAGGCGCGCGCGGCCGTGCAGGCGGCCGCCGCGCAGGCGAGCGGATCGCTGACCATCGGTGCGCTGGAGACGATTGCCTCGGCCCGGCTGGCGCCCTGGCTGCCGGGGTTTCAGGCCCGCCATCCCGACATCACCGTGCGGATGAAGGTGGCGGACAGCGGCGCGCTGCGGCACCTGCTGGAGGATGGCGACATCGACGTCGCGTTCTGCTTCGACCGCCGCGACGTCACCAAGGGTGCAGTCGCCGACCGCTTTGCCAGGCGCACGATCGTGGCCGAACCGCTGGTGCTCGTCGCGGCTCCGGGGCAGGGACCCGCGCCATCAGACCTTGCCGCGCTTGCCACGCTGCGCTTCGTGGCTACGGAGCCCGGATGCATCTACCGGCACCTGTTCGACACCGCCTTTGCCGAGGCGGGTGTCGCCGCGCCAAAACTTGCCGCCGAGGTTAGCAGCATCGGCACCATTGCGCGGCTGGTCGCGGCCGGCGCGGGGCTTGGCCTCGTTCCGCGCCTTGCCGTCAGCGACGCGCTGGCGCGTGGCGACCTCGCCGAACTGCCATGGCCCAGCCCGATGCGGACGGCACCGCTGGTGATGATCTGGCGGCGCCGGCGTGTTCAACCGCCGGCGCTCAGGCGGCTTCTTGCCGCCGTGCGCGACACGCTGGCGCCTGTTTCGGAACGCTTTCCAACCAGTTCAGAGGCTGAATCGGCGAACCGCTCCAAAGCCTTGCTTTGAAAGCAATTCCCGACACCAGGCCATTCTAGATCAGCCGGTGCCCGCCCTCGACATGCAGCGTCGTTCCCGTGGTAAAGCCGTTGCCGGTCAGGAAGAAGATGGCGTCGGCGATATCGTCGGGTTGGCCGATCCTGCCGACCGGCAGCCGTTGCGCCATCGCGGCCAGCGTCTCGGTCTTCCTGTCGCCGGCAACCTGCGCCCAGATCGTGGTGTCGACCCAGCCGGGTGACACGGCGTTGACGCGGATTGGCGCCAGCTCCACGGCGAGCGCCCGCACCAGCCCTTCGAGCGCCGCATTGACGGCGGCAACGACGGAGCCGCGTGCTGCCGGCCGATAGGCGGCGATGCCGGAGACGAAGGTCATCGACCCGGCGACGCCAAGCCGTGGTGCACCATGCTTGGCGAGCAGCAGCGGGCCATAGAACTTGCTCTCCACCACCCGTTGCGCCGCCTTCAGGTCAAGCTCCGGCAACAGCCGGTAGGCGCCGTCGATGTCGGCGGCGGTGCTGACGATATGGTCGAGACCGCCGATCCGGGCGAACAGTTCAACCACCTGGTCCTCCCGCGTGATGTCGACGGCGGCTACCTCCAAGTTTGCTGGGTTGCCCAGCGCCTCACATGCCTGCCGCAGCCGGTCCTCGCCGCGCCCGGCGATGACGGTCTCCGCACCGGCCTCGACGCATCGCCGTGCAAGCGCCAGACCCATGCCGGAACCGCCGCCGACGATCAGGATTTTCTGGTTTGAAATGCTCATTTCGCTCTGCCTTTGTTTGGTGGGACAAGGCAGGGGATTGGCAGTTCGGTGCGGCAAGGGAAAACGGAAGAAACCGATGGCGCTATCGGAAATGCCGATGGCTGCTCTCAGCGCGCCAGCGGGCTGTCCCAGACGACAAACAACAGCGCCTTCAGCTGGGCAAAGCGTTCCGGTCCGAGCTCGGCGCGCCACTCCTCCTCGATGTCGCGCAGGATGTCGACCATTTTCCAGAAGGCGGCATGCCCGCGTTCGGTGGACCGCACCACGCGCGCGCCGCCTTCGCCCGGAATGTCGGAGCGCACGAGATAGCCGTACCCTTCGAGACTGCTGAGCAGCTGGTTGATGGCCTGCTTGCTCATGCCGGCGCGCTCGGCGATGGTGCCCGGACGTGCGCCATCGGGTCCGGGAAACTGCAGCACGGCCATATGCGGCAAACGCAATTCATCGAAACCGGCGGCGTTGAGTTCCTTGATCAGCCGGCGCTGGATCGCCTGCGCCGGCACGCGCAGGAGGGCGCCGATCAGCAGATCCTCGGTCCTGGTCTGGAGAACTTCCGTTGATGTGGCCATTGACGATTCGGTAAATTGAGTTTACTGATAGCCAGTAAATGTAATTTATCGGAGGGTTCTGCGCAATGTCCGTGATGAACGTCCAGATCAATCCAGCCAACGAAACCATCGGCGACAAGTGGCTATCCATTCGCTTCCTGGTGACCGGCGACAGTTCGAACGGCAGCGTCGCCGCTTTCGAGTTGAAGGTGGCCGGCGGATCACGTCTGCTGGCGCCGGCGCACAGCCACGATCATTACGAAGAGACGATCTACGGCATCGACGGGGTGCTGACCTGGACCGTCGACGGCAAGGCGATCGAGGTCGGACCGGGAGAGGCGCTGTGCATTCCACGCGGCGCCGTCCACCGGTTCGACAACAAGGGCACCACGGACGCGACAGTACTGTGTGTCATCACACCGGCGGCGATCGGCCCGGACTATTTCCGTGAGATCTTCGCCATGTTCTATGCCGCCGCCGGTGGCCCGCCGGACAAGGCCAAGATGATGGAGATCATGCGCCGCCATGGGTTGACACCGGCGGCACCGCCGCCGGCCTGACGCCGGCCGGAGGGACAGGGCGCGCCGCTTATTCCTGGCAAGCGGAGAAGGCGTCGCCTGGGTTCCAGTCCTTGAAGGCAACGATCTGGCCTTGGCCCGACACCGTCTTGTGCTTGGTGCTGCCGTCCGGCTGCGTCTTCGAGCTGGTGCCCTTGCCGGTCAGCACATTGTAGTCACAGGCGCTGGCGACATTCTCCTGCTGGTAATCCTGCGAATCATAGGCGAAGCCGGCAACGATGAAGGCGCCATTGCGGTAGGCGATAGTCAGCGTCTGGTTGGTGCGCTCACTGCCGATCGGCGGCGCCGGCAGATAGAATTTGATCGAGCCGTTGGGCAGCATGGTCAGCTCCGGCTCGGTGTCGGAGTTCTCGTAGCCTGGCCGGTCGTAGCCGTTCCACTCGGCATCGATCTGTTCGTGCACGATTTCAACGGGCTTGAGGTAATTGTGCTCCTTGTCCCTGAGGAAGAAGTGGATGTCCATCGGATCGCCGGGTTGGGTCTCCACCACCATGGCAAGGTCGACGGCGCCGTCGCCGTTGAAGTCGCCGGTCACCGCCGTGATGATTTTTTGGGTTTCGATGGGTTCGGCCAGGGCCGCTGTGGGCAGGAGAACAAGAGCGAGCAACAGAGATTTCATGGCATGTTCCGAGGTTTGGAACAGGACCATGGCAGGTCTGCGGGAATTCTACAGCGGGGCGGAGCAATATATTCGGGCGAGGCCGCGAAGGAACGCCGGCCTAGTGGCGTTGCGCACTCGCAAACACCACCAGGTTCCCGTCGGGGTCGCGCATGCGCATGATGTAGAAATCGTCGGCTTCCTCGATCGGGCCGGGTTCGAGGCCGGCGTCCACCAGCCTCTGCCTTTCGGGCGCCAGCGGCAGCACGCCCAGCGTCAGCGTGCTGGTGCCGGCCTTGTTCTTGTCCTCGAAGAGCTGCACCTCGGCGCTGTCGCTGAACTGCCATTCGGCCAGGCCCGGCATCGGCCGACGCAGCGGCGCCTTGCCGAAGAGCTTTTCATACCAGTCGATGCTGGCTTCGAGGTCGGAGCAGCTGACATGGGCGAAAATGGTCTGGATCGCCATCGCGAACCTCCATCCGATGGGTTGCACTGTAGCCGCAACGCGGCGATGGGTGGTGCGTTCCATCGTCATCCGCCGGCAAGGGTCTCTGCTGCCGGAAACCGACAGGGGGCCATGTCACGCTGTTGACGGATGATGTTAGGCACGGTGCTGAAGGCAAGATGTTAGTGATGCGAGCGGCAAGAGCAACGAACGGGCAGGTGTGCTGATGGCGCCGGTCAAGGTCGACCCCGACAAGGTCAGGGAGTTCCCGGACGTGGACAGCTTCCGTGCCTGGCTCGGCAAGCACCACGCCACGGAAACCGAGGTGTGGATCAAGGTCCACAAGGTGGGGTCGGGACTGAAGTCGATCACGCCCAAGGAGGCCATCGACGTGGTGCTGTGCTTCGGCTGGATCGACGCCGTGCGCAAGGGGCTGGACGACAACAGCTTCCTGCAGCGCTACACGCCGCGCGGCAAGAAGAGCATCTGGAGCCTGATCAACGTCGACAATGTCGCGCGGCTGGTCGAGGAAGGTCGCATGACCGAGCATGGGCTCAAGCAGGTCGAGGCGGCCAAGGCCGACGGGCGCTGGGCGCGCGCCTATGGCAGCGGCAAGGAGATGAAGATCCCCGACGATCTTCAGGCGGCGATCGACGCGGAACCCAAGGCGAAGGAGATGCTGGCAAAGCTCAGCGCGCAGAACCGCTTCGCGCTCGCCTTCCGCACCCACAACATGAAGACCGAGGCCGGCCGCAGGAAGAAGATCGAGACCTTCGTCGCGATGCTGACGCGCGGCGAGACGATCTATCCGCAGGGCAAGAAATAAGGCCCTTCGGCGTAGCGCAGGTTCAGCCATCCCTAGTTTCGGGCGGCTCAACGCCTGAATCGTTGAACCGTTGCAACTGTTTGATTTTACGCAATTCCGGGCGGACAGCCGCTGCACATTTTTCCTGAATTGCGCGCAAGAAAAAGCCGCCCTCGCTTTCGCGAGTGCGGCCTTTTCCCGGGAGGAAGTCAGGAAGATCGGGGATCAATAAGCCTTGGCGTGCTCGTCGCCGTATTTCTTGCCGGTGTGCCTTTTTGACATGCCTTGGGGTCTGGATGTTGAAAGTCTGGGCTTCAAAAACTGGTTTCAAAGGTTTGATATCATTGGGCTTGATCGTCCGGTGTCACCCCAAGCAGCTTCAGAGCGTTGGCGAGCGTCCTGATGCCTTGCGCCTGCTTGCGCTCGGCACAGAAGCGGACGGCCGTCTTCTGCAGCGTCGTTGCCTCGGCGACCTCGGTCGTCTCGGCTGTGGTCTGGATGGCCTGATCCAATTGAAGACTGAGCCGGTCGCATTGTTCGCTGCGGGTGATCGCGGCTTCCGACGGTCCGATCGCGGTGACGACGAGCGACATGCCGAGCAGGGCACCCATCCATCGGTTGGAACCTCGTTGCATTGCCGATAACCATCCCGTTCGCGTTGTGCCGCAACCATTTTCCGGCCGCCGCGGGGTGGTTATGCCAGCCGATCTTTTCGCCAGTTTTTCCGAACTGTTGAATCTTGTTTCTGGGTTGTGTCTGGGGACGGTCCTTCTCCCGCAGGGGGAGATGGCAAAACGTCCCGCCACTGCGGCGCTTGCGCCTCTTCCTCTGGCGCTCGCCATCGCGTATGGCCCCGGGGAAAATCCCTCCAAGCTCCAAGCCCCGGACACCGCATGATCAGACTGGAAAGCATCAGCAAGCAGAACGGCCGCCAGCTTGTCTTCATCGAGGCGTCGGCGGCGCTGCAGAAGGGCGAGAAGGTCGGCCTTGTCGGCCCCAACGGCGCCGGCAAGACGACGCTGTTTCGCATGATCACCGGGCAGGAGCAGCCCGACGAAGGCCAGGTGCAGGTCGATCGCGGCGTCACCATCGGCTATTTCAGCCAGGATGTCGGCGACATGGAAGGCCACAGCGCGGTGGCCGAAGTGATGAACGGCGCCGGGCCGGTCAGCGACGTGGCGGCCGAGATGGCCGCGCTCGAGGCGGCCATGGCCGATCCCGAACAGGCCGACCAGATGGACGAGATCATCGAAAAATATGGCGAGGCGCAACACCGTTTCGAGGAACTCGATGGCTATGCGCTGGACGGCCGCGCCCGCGAGGTGCTCGACGGTCTCGGCTTTTCCCAGGAGATGATGGACGGCGATGTCGGCAAGCTGTCCGGCGGCTGGAAGATGCGCGTGGCGCTGGCCCGCATTCTTCTGATGCGCCCCGACGCCATGCTGCTCGACGAGCCGAGCAACCATCTCGACCTCGAGAGCCTGATCTGGCTGGAATCCTTCCTGAAGAACTATGACGGCGCGCTGCTGATGACCTCGCACGACCGCGAGTTCATGAACCGCATCGTCAACAAGGTGGTCGAGATCGACGCCGGCTCGCTGACCGCCTATTCCGGCAATTACGAATTCTACCAGCAGCAGCGGGCGATCGCCGACAAGCAGCAGCAGGCGCAGTTCGAGCGCCAGCAGGCGATGCTGGCCAAGGAGATCGCCTTCATCGAGCGCTTCAAGGCGCGGGCGTCACATGCCGCGCAGGTGCAGAGCCGGGTGAAGAAGCTGGACAAGATCGATCGCGTCGAGCCGCCCAAGCGCCGCCAGACGGTTTCCTTCGATTTCCAGCCGGCGCCGCGCTGCGGCGAGGATGTCGTGACGCTGAAGAACGTCCACAAGGGCTATGGCAGCCGCAGCATCTATGAGGGGCTGGACTTCCAGGTCCGCCGCCGCGAGCGCTGGTGCATCATGGGCGTCAATGGCGCCGGCAAGTCGACGCTGCTGAAGCTGGTCGCCGGCGCCTCGGAACCGGACACCGGCACGGTGGCGCGCGGCCCGAGCGTCAAGATGGGCTATTTCGCCCAGCACGCCATGGAACTGCTGGAAGGCGAGCGCACCGTGTTCCAGACGCTGGAGGACGCGTTCCCACAGGCCGGCCAGGCGCCGCTTCGCGCGCTCGCCGGATGCTTCGGCTTTTCCGGCGACGAGATCGAGAAGAAATGCCGCGTGCTGTCAGGCGGCGAGAAGGCGCGGCTGGTGATGGCGCTGATGCTGTTCGACCCGCCCAACCTGCTGGTGCTGGACGAGCCGACCAACCATCTCGACATCGCCACCAAGGAGATGCTGATCACGGCACTCTCGCAGTATGAAGGCACCATGCTGTTCGTCTCGCACGACCGGCATTTCCTGGCGGCGCTCTCCAACCGCGTGCTGGAACTGACGCCCGAAGGCATCCACACCTATGGCGGCGGCTATACCGAATATGTCGAGCGGACGGGGCATGAGGCGCCGGGCTTGCGGAGCTGAGCGGGCAGGGCGGCTATTGTCGATAGCCGCCATTGGTTCCTCACCAAGCTAAGCCGGCAATCCCGCCATCCGCATGGCGTCGGTCACGTCATCGATGATATCGGGCGCAAGTCCTACGGCCGCGGACCAGCGGCCGATGCTGAAATGCGGATCGAGCGACAAGAGCCGTGTCGCCGCTCCCTTTGCCTCGTCGAGCCGCCCGAGCCTGGCAAGCGGCGCCGCCAGCCATCCGTGCAGGATGCTGAAGCCGGGGTTCAGTTCCACCGCCCGCCGGCCGGCGGTGACGGCTTGCTCGTGCCTGCCGGACAGGAAGTTGCCGAAGCCGATGATGCCTTGCGGCACGCAGCTCATGGCGTCGAGGGGGCTGAGCCGCATCGCCTGCTCGCACCAGTCGATTGCCCGCGCCGCGTCGCCGCCATAGGCCACCGGCACGCAGCCGAAGGTATAGACGAAGGCGCAGGAGGCACTGAGCGTCAAAGCCTGCGCAAACGCCTCGTCGGCCAGCCCGCGGTCATGCTCCACCAGGCCAATGGTGAAGCCGGCCAGAGCGAGCGCCATCGCGTCGCCCGAGCCGTGCTCGATCGCCGCATGGGCATGGCGGATCGACTTCTCGCGGTTCTCCGGCTGCAGGCCGCCGCGCACAAACAGCGTCTGGTGCGCCCAGGCGGCAAAGCCGTGGGCAAGCGCATAGGTCGGCTCGATGGCGAGCGCCCGGTCGAGCATCGGCAGACCCTTGGCGGCGCCCTGCGGCATGAAGGTGTAGACATCGGGCAGCGCGCGCAGCAGAAGATCATATGCGTCGAGACTGTCGGGACGATCGCGTCGGACGCGTTCGATCTCGGCCCGGCGCAGATTGGGCTCGATTGCCGCGACCACGCTGACCGTGATCTCGTCCTGCAGCGCGAACACGTCGGTCAGTTCGCGGTCGTAGCGTTCGGCCCAGATATGGCTGCCGTCCTCCGCGTCAATGAGCTGGCCGGTGATGCGGACGCGGCTTCCCACCTTGCGCACGCTGCCTTCCAGCACGTAGCGCACGCCGAGCTCGTGGCCAATCTGCTTCACGTCCACCGCGCGGCCCTTGTAGGTGGAGCTGGAATTTCGGGCGATGACGAACAGCCAGCGGATGCGCGACAGGCCGGTGATGATGTCCTCGACCATGCCGTCGGCGAAATAATCCTGCTCGGGATCGCCGCTCATGTTCACGAAGGGCAGCACGGCGATGGACGGACGGGCGGGAATGCCCAGGGCAGGCTTCGGTTGCTCCACCGGAGCGGCCGCCTCGGCCTCCTCGCGCACAGAGCCGACGAAGCGAAGGCCCCTGCGCAGGATGGTGCGGATGAGCCGCTGCTCCTCGCCACTGTCCTGGAGCGCATTGCGGGCGGCGTTGATGCGGCTGGCGAGCGTCGCGTCGGAGACGATGCGCCCCTGCCACACCGCATCGATCAGGTCGTCCTTGCTGACCACCCTGTCGCGATTGCGGATCAGATATTGCAGCAGGTCGAACACCTGCGGCTCGACGGAGATCAGATCGTCGCCGCGACGCAGTTCGCGCCGATCGCCATCCAGGGCGAAATCCTCGAAGAGATACGGCAAATTGCTGCTCCAGACCGCGGGGAATTGCGACGCCTGACACTTTAGCCGGGTCGTGGACGCAAAATCAAAGCGGTCTCAAGGTAAAATCAAGAGAGCCTGAAAGTCGCCTCAAAGCGCGCCCGCCAGCCCTGCCGCATAGTCCTCCTGCAACCAACGATTTGAACAGGAGAACTCATATGTCGAACACCGCAGCAAAGTCCGTCGTCCTCGTGCATGGCGGCTTCGTCGATGGCTCCGGCTGGGACGGGGTCTACCAGATCCTCAAGAAGGACGGCTATGACGTGACCATCGTCCAGAACCCGACGACCTCGCTCGCCGACGATGTCGCCGTCACCAGACGCGCCATCGCCGCCGCTCCCGGCAACGTCATCCTGGTCGGCCACTCCTATGGCGGCGTCGTGGTGTCCGAGGCCGGCACCGATCCCAAGGTGGCGGGCGTCGTCTACATCGCGGCCTTCGCGCCGGATGCCGGCGAGTCGGTTTCGACCCTGATTGCCAACCCGCCGCCCGGAGCGTCGGTGCCGCCGATCCTGCCGCCCGTCGACGGCTTCCTGATGCTCGACAAGGAGAAGTTCGCCGCCTCGTTCGCCGCCGATGTCCGTCCCTCGCTCGCCGCCTTCATGGCGGACTCGCAGGTGCCTTGGGGTGTGGCGGCGCTGGAAGGCAAGGTCACCGCTCCGGCCTGGAAAGTGAAGCCCAGTTGGTATCTTGTCGCCACCGACGACCGGATGATCCCACCGCCGGCGCAGCGCAACATGGCAAGCCGCGCCCAGGCGACGGTCGTTGAAGTGCCCGGCAGCCACGCAGTCTACGTCTCCAATCCCGGCGCGGTTGCCAAGCTCATCGAACAGGCGGCCACCAGCAAGAACTGAACCCGGATCACCGAGATGACGGCCTGGGCGCCTGGCGGCGCTCAGGCTTTCCTGTTCCAGCCCGCACCGGCCAGGCGCTGCGGGGCACTCGCCGCCTGGTGCTGGACGAGCCGACCGACCATCGCGACATCGCCACCAAGGAGATGCTGATCATAGAACGCGCCGCCTCTCGGAGAACGACGGATTTTGCTGGGATGAGGCAGGTTCGTTCACCATCGATCGGCAGCTTGGGCCAGCGCTCCCGGCGAGAAGCTGCCTTTCCAAGGCGAAGGCTGCACCGTTGGCGCCGCCTAGGGTTGCTCTTCATAGGCTGCGAGTGCTTTCGCGACGCCGGCAACGAGATGTTCGACATCACTCTCATGTTCGAATGCGATCCCGGTTTGCGCAAACTGCAATGGCGAATAATCCGGCGCTATCCGCTTGACCTCCGCCATAATGCGCTGAGCTTCCTTGAGATCGCCGAGTTGAGCGTGGCACCCCGCCAGTCTTGTAAGTCGCCAGGGGGTCTTCGAGGGGACTTTGGACATGCTGACAAGCGCGGCCCTGTAATCTCCAACGGAGTATAGCGCGATGGCGCGATCATAGTGGTACCAGTCCGGATGGATCGGGTTGATCCGTATTGCACTGTCAAGCGCCGCGAGTGCTTCAAGAGGCCTGCCTCTCATCGTCAGCAAGAACCCCATTTGCGCAATCGTATCGGCGTCATATGGATTGAGGTCGAGCGCGCGTTGAAGGTGATGTTCAGCCGCGTCGAACCGACGCGCATAGATCAAAGCCTGGGCGAGTACGCGATGGCAGCGTGGCTCTTCCGGTGCCAAGGTCACCGCACACTCCGCGCGGTAGATCACTGAACCAAGCGATGCTGGGGATGCCTCGGCATAGCCACCGATAATGAGATCGGCGAGCGCGATATAGGAATGCGCCAAGGCATAAGTCGGGTCCTTTTCGACCGCAGCCTGGAAAAGATCGCGCGCAGCCTCATTGTCACCATCACCATAACCGCGCAGCCGGGCCAGCCCACGCAGGAGAAGCTCGTATGCGGCCAGGCTCTCGGGAGGTTTTGGCGTTGCGTGCTTGACACCCGCGTCGTCGAGCCGAGCCACCAGCCGGTTCACCACACGGCGGGCGATTTCTTCCTGAATGTCGAAGATCTCGCCGCCGGACGCGGAAAAAGTATCGCTCCAGAGGACTCCACCCGTCGAAGCAGCGACGAGACTGATCGTGACCCGCATGCCGTCTGCGCGAGTCGTCGCCCTACCGCGAACCAGATAGGTTGCGCCCAGGCTGTCGCCAACGGCACGCCAATCGGAAGCGGAATCCGAGACAAATGCAAATCCGGAATTGCGCGCCAGCACGACGACTGTTCCGAAGCGAGCCAGCGCATTGACAATGTCCTCGGCGAAACCGTCGACCAAAGGGGTGTCTTCCGGCGCACCTTCATTGCTGAAACGCAGTACCGCCACGCTCGGCTGTCCGGAGCGCTCTTGCTCCGGCGTATCGAGAACAGAGAGGATGTAGCCGCGTTTGGCGACCGTGCGGATAATGGTTTGGCTTTCGTCGTGCAGCGCCTTTCGCAACTCCCTGACAGCCTGCGTCAGTGAGTCCTCGGTCACAAAGACATCGGGCCACACCGCTGACATCAGTTCCGACTTTGTCGCGACACGCCCAACATTCCTGCTGAGGTAGGTCAGCAGATCAAAAGCCTTGGAGCGGAGAGCAACGGGTTTCCCATCGCGCAGCAGCAGCCCACGGGCAAGATCAAGCTCGCAACTGCCAAGTGCCACGTGCCCTGGGTTTTCTCGCGACATTGAATGCCGATCTGACCAGCTCGACCAAACGCTGCCTGATTGGGGTCTCAATCGGCGCGGACGTCAAGGGTTCAGGAGAATTTGACCCGCCTTCACTTTGGCTGGAAGCCATACGCCTCTCCACGGCCATGATCTCGAGCATTTCGAACATTGTTCCAGGCATGGGGGCACAAGGGGACCCAGCCATGACGCTGGACGCAAATTCCAGGAGTTCATGCCGGGCGGCTTGGCGCATGCTCTCATTCGGTGACATGTTCGACCTCCTCCGTTTCGTTGTGAGAACAATGAAGCCAAGGGAAGCGCGCGTACCGGAAAATTTCTGAAATTCTGCTGAATCTCTCCGCAACGACGGAGCCGGCCTCTCCGATCAGTCGAGCCCGGCGACGCGCAGCCCCTCGATATAGAGCGCACGATCCTTTTCGTGGACGATGGGGTGGTACTTCTCGACCCAGTCCACGGAGACGGTTGGTTGCAGGCGTCGTGCCTGCGATAGCGCGTGGGCCGCGGTGGCGCGATCGCCCGCCATGCCGGCCGAGGCGGCATATGTGCGCCAGGCCGTGCCGAAATTCTGCCTGAGATCCACCGCCCGCCGCTCGAACTCGGCTGCTTCGGCGTAGCGCCCGGCCATGAAATGACAGAGCCCAATGACGGAAAGGCTGCCCGCCTGGGTGAAATCGCGCGGGCTGAGCCTGTCGGCCAGCGCGACATGGTGCAGGCCGTCGTCGGGCATCCCCGCATAGGCATAGGTCGATCCAAGGATCATATGCGCATAGGCCAGGCTCGGATTGAGGGTGATCGC
Source organism: Mesorhizobium bavaricum (assembly GCF_056781655.1). NCBI lineage: Bacteria > Pseudomonadati > Pseudomonadota > Alphaproteobacteria > Hyphomicrobiales > Phyllobacteriaceae > Mesorhizobium > Mesorhizobium bavaricum. Next base: position 3,123,054 of record NZ_CM165566.1, read on the forward strand.
CTCGGACAAGGCCTTCACGGCCGGATCGAAACGGCGCGAGGCCATATGCACGAAGCCCGTGGCGAAGTGCGTCCAGGGGTCCTCGGGGTCGCTGCGGATTGCCCGTTGCGCCATGTCGTGGGCGGTCGGCAAGGCCGCTTCGGCATCAGCCAGCCCAAGCATCGCCTTTGCTGCGAGACCCCAGGCAATCAGGCAGTTGGCGCGCGGATAGTCGGGGTCGATGTCGATGGCTTTCTTGAGCAGCCGCTCGGCGATCTCGAAATCCGGCAGGGAGGCCCAGGTCCAGACATAGGGCATCGCCTTCATCACGAACCCCCAGGCGTCGAGGCTGCCGGGCGACCGGCTCTGGAACCGCTCCTGCTCGGCCACGTAGAGCCTGGGCTCGATGGCGCCGATCACGCTCTCGGCAATCTCGTCCTGCAGCGCGAAGAAGTCGGCGATCTCCGCATCATAGCGCTCCGCCCAGATCTGGCGCCCGGCGTCGGCGTCGCTCACCCTGGCGTTGATCCTGAGCCGCTGTCCTGAGCGGCGCACGCTTCCGTCGAGCACATAGCGCACGCCGAGCTCGCGCCCGATCTGCTTCACGTCGACCGGCTTGCCGCCATAGGTGAAAGACGAGTTGCGCGCCGACACGAACAGCCAGCGCAGCCGCGCCAGGCGGGTGATGATGTCCTCTGCGAGGCCGTCACCGAAATATTGCTGCTCGGCATCGTCGCTGAGATTGGCAAAGGGCAGCACGGCGATCGAAGGCCCGGCCTCCGCGCTGTCGGGTGGGGCCGCGGCCGCGTCGAGGCAATCCACCACGCCACCGAAGCGGTAGCCGACACGGGGGATGGTGGCGATCCACTCGGCGTCGTCCGACCCCGATCCAAGCAGTCTCCGGAGCGAGGCGATCTGGACCGAGAGGTTGCTTTCCTCGACGGCCGCGTGCGGCCACGCCGCGTCCATCAGTTCGGCCTTGGACAGCACTTCGCCGGGCCGCTCCACCAGTGCTCCCAACAGCAGCACGCCGCGATAGCCGACGGGAACGGGCATGCCTTGCCGGAGCAGCGTTCCCGCCTCCGGATTGAGCTCGAACGGGCCGAAGGCAAACCGCTTCCCCACCATGGTGCAAACTAGCATATTTTCGGGGCTTTTTAGAACTATTCGGCCAGGCGCCAGGGACGACAATGCGCGCCCGGCTCATCCTGTCATCGCGTTTCGAGACAGGAGAGCCGAAAATGTCCGCTGTTGTTTTTGACCGTTTCGAGTTTGAGACTGAGACCAGCCAGGCGGTTCCGGCGAGCAGACCGCGCCCGCGCGAAGTAGAATTCCGGGCCGCCCTCGACCGCTACATGACGGATTACATCGACCGCCAGAAGCGCCGCGCCGAGGCAATCGAGGTGCCCCACGGCATGGACGGCAGGCAGACCCGCCGGACATCGTGACGGCCGTCATCCAGTTGGTCTCGGCTGGTCCAGCACCCGCACGCCGACTTCGTCGACACTTCTTGTGCCGGTCAGCGCCATGGTGACGGACAGTTCCTTGCGAAGGATCTCAATGGCCGTTGCCACACCGGCCTCTCCGCCGGCGCCAAGGCCGTATATGTATGCCCGGCCGACCAGGCAGCCTCTCGCGCCAAGTGCCAGCGCGCGCATCACATCCTGACCGGACCGCACGCCGCCATCGAACAGCACTTCGGTTTCGCAGCCCACCGCTTCAACGATTTCCGGCAGCTTGGAGATCGTCGATGGTGCGCCATCCAGCTGCCGGCCGCCATGATTGGACACCACGATCGCGGTTGCGCCGGCCTTGCTGGCGGTGCGCGCATCGTCCACGTCGAGAATGCCCTTGATGATGAGCTTGCCTGGCCAGATGCTCCTGATCCACTCGACGTCGTTCCAGTTGAGCGTGGGATCGAACTGATGCGACACCCAGTCCGCGAGTTCCTTGACGCCTTGCTCGCCTTTCACATGGCCGGCGAGATTGCCGAACGTCCAGCGCCTGGCGGTGAGCATCCGCCAGGCCCAGGCGGGTTTGGTGGCGAGTGCGAGAAGGTTGCGCAGGTTCGGCGACGGCGGAACCGAGAGCCCGTTCTTCACGTCGGCGTGGCGCTGTCCCAGCACCTGCAGGTCGACGGTGAGCACCAGCGCGCTGCAGCGGGCCGCCGCGGCACGCTCGACAAGCGAGCGCACGAAGCCGCGGTCCTTCATCACATAGAGCTGGAACCAGAACGGCTTCTCGACCGCCTCGGCAACGTCCTCGATCGAGCAGATCGACATCGTTCCGAGCGTGTAGGGGACACCGGCCGCCTGCGCGGCGCGGCAAGCGAGAATTTCCCCATCGGCCCACTGCATCCCGCCAATGCCGATCGGTGCCAGCGCTATCGGAAGCGAGGCCTTCTCGCCGAGGATCGTTGTCGCGGTGTCCCGTTGCGAAACGTCGACCAGTACGCGCTGGCGGAACGTCATGCGCTCCAGATCCGCGCTGTTGGCGCGCAAGGTCTGTTCGGAATAGGCGCCTGCCTCGACATAGTCGAAAAAGGGCTTGGGAACGCGGCGGCGGGCCGCTTGCCGAAGATCCTCGATGCAGGTCATGTTTTTCAGGCGCAAGGGCGCCGCTGAAGCCTTGATTTGGGCGCGAAACGTTGCAGCATCGGTGGATTGTCCAAGATCAGGTACTGCGGAGACCAGCCTGTCCATCGTCGGCTCCCTGATGAATATTGTGACCGATCCATTGAATGTCGCCCGCGCGCGGATGTAAATTCACTAGCGAGTATACATTCATCCATCGGTATGAGCGTCGCTCCGTGCCCAGATCGTCCGACCAGACCCGGCCAGACATATTGCAGGCGGCCTACAAGCTCTTTCGCCGTCGGGGGTTCTTTCGCGTCGGCATGGATGAGATCTCGAGTGCCGCAGGCGTCACCAAGCGCACACTCTACTATCATTTCGACAGCAAGGACGCGTTGCTGACCGCGGTGCTTGCATCACAGCATGAGCGGGCCTTCGCCGAGTTCCAGACCTACGGCATCGACCTGTCGGGCGGCCCGGAGCAACTGGTCGACAAGCTCTTTGGTGGACTGGCCAAATGGTCGGCCAAGCCGCGCTGGGCTGGATCGGGATTTACCCGGCTGGCAATCGAGCTTGCCGATCTCTCCGGCCATCCGGCACGCTCGATGGCGCGCCGGCACAAAGCCTTGATGGAACAGCATCTGGCAACCCTTCTCGCCGAAGCGCAGGTGGCATCGCCGCGCGAGCGGGCACGCGAGTTGTTCCTGCTGGTCGAGGGTGCGATGGTCATGATCCTGATCCATGGCGACCGCGACTATTGCACCGCCGCGGCCGATGCCGCCAAAAGGCTGGTCATAAATGGACCTGCCGCTGGAGGCTGATGGTCAAGCCTTCGCTGGCCAACAGCCGACCACGCGCGGACCTATCCAAGCAGATCCGGCTGTTGCCTGAGGATGCGGTCGCAGAGCGGTTGGCATTGAAACCAGCCGGCCAGGGGCGTGCCGTTCACCGCGCGGGTGGCACGGGCATTTTCCGGGTCGACCTGCAGTGGCGTCCCGACGCTTTCGGCGAGGAACTGCGCCTGACAGCAGCGTTCCATCGAGATGAACCACCAGACGGCTTCGTCGACGGTCTGGCCAACCGTGAGCAGACCGTGATTGCGCAGGATCGCCGCCTTGCGAGCACCAAGGCACTCGGCGATGCGTGCGGCTTCGCTCGCCTCGGTGACCAGCACCCGCGTGTCGTCGAAGAAGACGTGATCCTCATAGAACGCGCAGGCGTCCTGCGTGATGGGGTCGAGCAACCGGCCCACCGCCGACCATGCCTTGCCGTAGATGGAGTGGGTGTGCGCGGCCGCAACGACATCCGGGCGCGCCGCGTGGACCTGATGATGAATGGCGAACGCGGCCACATTGACAGGCATCGTGCCCTCGACCACGTCGCCCGCGCTGTCGACCCGAATGAGGTCCGAGACGGTAATGTGCGCGAAATGCATGCCGAACGGATTGACCCAAAACGTGTCGGTGAATTCCGGGTCACGTGCCGTGATATGCCCGGCGACGCCTTCGCTGAAACCCAGCGCCGCGAATATGCGGAAGCCGGCGGCAAGCCTTTCCTTTCGGTGTTGCCGCTCCTGTTCGAGGTCTTCGAAGCGCGATGGCCCCCGCCTTTTGAAAAGGGGTTCATAGGCCGCCTGCTTGCTGACGGCCAAATCGCTTTCGGTGTCTGGAATTGACGTGACGACGTTCATTGCTCCCTCTTGGGGTTCCATGCCGTCGGCATGACGGCAGGCCTCACACTGGGGGAGCTTCGGGCCGGAGTCTCAAAGGCTACAGCAATTGTTCCGAATTCTTCCGAATAGGTGCGAAACACTCCAATGTCGCGGCCATGTCGCGAGGGTAGGGGCGCCTGGCCGCTACCCGGCCGCCAGCCATTTGCGCGACTGGGCGAAGGTCTTGAAGGCCTTCGCCTCCATCGGGCGGCCGAAAAAGTAGCCTTGCAGGATATCGCAGCCAAGCTCTTTGAGGATGCGCGCGTGCTCCATCGTCTCCACGCCCTCGGCAACCACTTCGATGCCGAGCGACTTGCCGATCTCGATGATCGACGACACCAGATGTCGCTGCGCTGTCGAGCCGGTGATGGGCGTGACCAGTTGGCGGTCGATCTTGAGGCGACGCGGCCGCAGCTTGAGCAGGGAGACGATCGAGGCATAGCCGGTGCCAAAATCATCGATCTCGATGTCGATGCCGAGTTCCTTGATGTGCTCGATGTTCCAGGTGACCAGATCATCGTTCTCGTCGAGGAAGATGGACTCCACCAGCTCGAACGACACGGTTCCTTCCTTGATGGCGAGCTGGCGCAGACCCTTGATGAGGTCCTTGTCCTCCAGGCGCCTGGCCGAGACGTTGACCGAGACGCGGGGGATATTGAGATGGCTGCGCGACCAGCGCTCGAAATTCTCCAACGCCTCCTTGAGGACGATGCGGTCGATCAGCGATACGACATTGAGCTCTTCGGCCACCTTGAGATAGGCGTCGGGGGCCAGGATGCCGCGGCGCGGATGCTTCCAGCGCGACAACGCTTCGACACCGACGATCTCGAGCGTCCTGGCGTCGAACTGCGGCTGAAAGTAAGCGATGAATTCGTTCCGCTCCAGCCCACCCAGGATCTCATCGGCGATCTGCTTGGTCCGCACGATCTCGCTCTGGAGCTCTTCGTTGAAGAACTCGTAGCGGTTGCGGCCACGGCCCTTCGCCCGGTAAAGCGCGAGATCGGCGTTGACGAGCAGCTGCTTTGCGTCGACGCCGCTGTTGGCGGCAATGCCGATGCTGACCCCGAACCGGCACTGATGGCCCCGATATTCGACAGGCTGGCGCATCTCCTCGATGATGCGGTCGGCGAGTGCCGAGAGCTCGTCGTCGTCACGCCCATGGCTCACCACGACGAACTCGTCGCCACCGATGCGCGCAACGAAATCGGCAGAACCGGCATTGGCCGTGATGACTTTCGAGGCATGCATCAGCATGGCGTCGCCCGCTGCGTGGCCGAGCGTGTCGTTGATCTGCTTGAAGCGGTCGAGGTCGAGATGCAGCAGCGCCATGCGCTCGTGTTGGTCGGTTTCGGCCAGCATCTCGTCGAGATAGCGCCGGTTGGGCAGGCCGGTCAGCGAATCGTGCAGCGCCACATGCTCGATATGCGCCTTGGCGAGCTTCAGTTCGGCGTTCTTCGATTCCGACAGCTGGCGCTCGCGAATGAGGTTCTCGTTGAGCAGCACGTCGCTGGTTACGTCCCATTCGGCGCCGATCAGCTTGGGCGTGCCGCTGATGTCCTGGAAGAAGCTTGCGCGCGTGCGCACATGACGGACAGCGCCGTCGGGGCGCAGGAGCCGGTATTGTGAGAAGTAGGGGCCTTTTGTCGCCGCGGCCGAATCGAAGTCCTGCCTTGCCCGCTCGATGTCCTCGGGGTGGATCGCCTGCGCCCAGTCGGCATAGCCGCGCGGCTTGCCGTCGGCCGGCTTGCCGTAGATTTCGTTGACGCGGTCGTCCCACAGCAGTTCGTTGCTGGCGAGATCGTGCTCCCAGACGCCGATGCCCGAGGCTTCCAGCGCCAGCTCCAGGCGACCGGACAGGCGCCTCAACTCGGCGTAGTTCTGTTGCCGTTCGCCGAACAGGCGCCCGGCCACCAGGATCGGCAGCACCACCAGCGCGCCGGCAAGTGCCATGAGCGCCCGCAAGGTCCACTCATTTTTCGGAGCCGGCCAGCCACCCTTGGGGATGGCCGAGATCTGCCAGGAGCCTGAAGGCAATTGCACATCGGCCGACACGGGATTGCCGGCGACGACATTGCCGTTGCCGAAGAAACGTTCGCCGCCGCCGCCCAGCGCATCCTTGCCGGTGAGCGCGACATCGATGTCGAGATCGGGGTCGGCCAGTCCGCTCGCCGCGTAGAGCCGGTCGACGTCGACCACCGCCGAGACGATGCCCCAGAAGCGGTCGCCGCCGCCCGCTGTCGGCACGAAGACCGGGATGCGGCCGATGAAGCCGCGCCCGCCTTGCGCCAGCTTGACCGGTCCGGCAAATACCAGCGCGCGCTGATCGCGCGCCCGAAGCGCAGCCAGGCGTTGCTCCTCGTTCTTGCGGTAATCGAGCCCGATTGCCTTCTCGTTGCCCTCCATCGGGAACATCAGCGAGATAACGAGGTCTGGTGCGCCGGCGATGTTGTGCAACTGCGATTTCTGCTCGAACAGATTGCCTGCGAGCGATGCAAATCTCTGCTGGCCCATGTAGGGCTCTGTAACGATGGCTGAGACGAGCCCCTGAACAAGCTGAAGATTGCCGTTTATGTTGCCTTCCAGCTTGGCGCGGATGACGTTGACCTTGGCCAGCACATCAGCGCGCGCCAGCTGATCGGAAACCCTTCTGTTCTGCTGGTCGGCAATGACGGCGCAGACCATGAGCACAACAAAAGCAATCGCCGCCGGCAAGTTGGCGGAGGAAAAAACGGCCTGCCTCACGCGGCCGAGACTGAATCCCGTTGTGGCCAATTCGACCTGCATACCTTTCCTGGACAATAGCCCGCCAGCCGATCGTAGTAGCAAACGCTTAAATTTAACCTTCCATGCCAGAAAAGAAATTTCTATACCGGGCGTGGATGGATTGGAACGGCTCAGGCTGTGCTCAACCGAGGCCGGGCGCTACAGGTTCGCCTCGGCGAAGATGCGCGACGCCCAGTCGAGAAAGACGCGAAGCCGCGGCGAGAGCTGCCTGTTCTGCGGGTAAAGTGCCGACAGCGGCGTCGGCGAGGGCGGGTAGCCGGCCAGCACCTCGACGAGCGTCCCGTCGGCAAGGTCCTTCTCGAAGCGATAGCGCGGCGCCTGGATGAGGCCGAGCCCAAGCCGCGCCAGGTCGGCGGCGGTGTCCGAATTGTTGGCCGCCACGCGGCCCGGCAGCCTGACCTCGCGAGTCTTGGCGCCGACGGTGAATTCGAACGGAAGGGTCTCGCCGGTGCGCGACGAGACGAACCCCACCGCCTCATGGCCATCGAGCGCATCGGGGGAGGCCGGCGTGCCGTGCCGTTCGAGATAGGCGGGGCTGGCGCAGGTGATCTCGCGGACCATCGCCAGCCGCCGCATGATCATGCCGCTGTCGGGCGGTTCGCCGACGCGGATCACGCAGTCGACGCCCTCGCGCACGAGATCGACCAGCCGGTCGCTCTGGCCGATCTGCAGGTCGATGCGGGGATAGCGGGCAAGAAACTCCGGCAGGCGCGGCAAAAGGAATGTGCGGGTAAGCAGTGTGCTGGCGTCGATGCGCAGCAGCCCGTAGGGCTCGGCATTGCGGAAAGCGGCCTCGGCGTCCTCGATTTCGGCAAGGATCGACAGGCAGCGCCGGTAATAGGCTTCGCCGTCCTGGGTGGCGTTCACCTGCCGTGTCGTTCGCTCGAGCAGGCGCGCCCCGAGATGCTCTTCCAGCCGCCTTATCGCTTCCGTCGCGGTCGAACGCGGCAGGGCGAGATCGGCGGCAGCAGCGGTGAAGCTGCGCCGCTCCAGGACGCGAACGAAGAGCCGCATGGTGTCCAGACGATCCATGCTCGTTGTTCGCAGTTTCCGAATAGTGATGTCAATAGGCGGCTGATTATCCGGAAGATCGCTTGGCCTATATCTGCGTCACCAACAACACGGAGACACGTCCATGGCAAATCAGCAGACAAGTACGGGCAATCAAACCAGAGCCGCGATCGTGACCGGCGCCTCCAAGGGCATCGGTGCCGCCATCGCACAGCGGCTCGCCCGCGACGGCGTCGCCGTCGTCGTCAACTATGCAAGGGGACGCGCGGAGGCCGAAGAGCTTGTGCGTGCGATCGAAGCCGGCGGCGGCAAGGCGATCGCCGTGCAGGCCGATATCGCCGATCCGGCCGGCATCGCCGCGCTGTTCGACGCCGGCGAGAAGGCATTTGGCGGCATCGACATTCTCGTCAACAATGCCGGCATCATGAAGACGGCGCCGATCGTGCAGACCGACGACGCGTCTTTCGATACGCAAATCGCGATCAATCTCGGCGGCGTGTTCCGCGGCATGCGGGAAGGCGCGCGCCGGCTTCGCGACGGCGGCCGCATCATCAATTTCTCGAGCAGCGTCGTCGGGCTCTATCAGCCGGGTTACGGCGTCTATGCCGCCACCAAGGCGGGCGTCGAGGCGATGACGCACATCCTGGCCAAGGAGCTTGGCGCGCGCCGTGTCACCGTCAATGCGGTGGCGCCGGGGCCGATCGAGACCGCCCTGTTCACGGACGGCAAGAGCGAGGCGCAGATCGAGGCCATCGGCAAGATGATCCCGCTCGGCCGGCTCGGCCAGCCCGACGACATTGCCGGGCTGGTGTCGTTCCTGGCCGGGCCGGACAGCGGCTGGGTCAACGGGCAAATCATCCGCGCCAATGGCGGCGTGGTCTGAGGAGACAATCATGCAACAGACAATTCTGATCACAGGTGCCTCCAGCGGCTTCGGCGCAATGACGGCGCGGGCGCTGGCGAAAGCTGGCCACACGGTCTATGCCTCGATGCGCGACCCGGCGGCGCGCGGCGGTGTTGCGGCAGCCGAAATCGAGAAGTTCGCCCGCGACGAGGGCGTGGCGCTCAAGGCCATCGCGCTCGATGTCACCTCGGACGCTTCGGCCGAGACGGCGGTCCGGCTGATCCTCAGCGAGGCCGGCCAGCTCGACGTGCTCATCCACAATGCCGGGCACATGGGGTTTGGACCGACCGAGGCATTCGCGCCCGAACAGCTGGCACAGCTCTATGACGTCAACGTCGTCGGCACCCAGCGTGTCAACCGGGCGGCCTTGCCGCATATGCGCTCTCTTGGCCGGGGCCAGATGATCTGGGTCGGTTCGAGCAGCACGCGTGGCGGAACCCCGCCCTTCCTTGCGGCCTATTTCGCGGCCAAGGCCGGCATGGATGCGCTGGCGCAGAGCTATGCGCTGGAACTTGCCCGCTTCGGCATCGAGACGACCATCGTCGTGCCGGGCGCCTTCACCAAGGGCACCGAGCATTTTCACCATGCCGCGGCGCCCGCGGATGCGGAGCGCGCCGCGCTCTACTGGTCCGGGCCCTACGCCGGGGTCGATGATCGGGTGCTGAAGGGACTGGCCGCGCTTGAGCCGGCTAACGCCGATCCGGCTGATATCGCGGCGGCCATCGTCGACCTCGTCGCGATGCCGCACGGAAGGCGCCCGCTGCGCGTCCACATCGACCCCTCGGACGATGGCGCGACGATCGTCAATGGCGTTGCCGATCGCGTCCGCGCGCAACTCATGGAACGGATCGGCCTTGCCGACCTGCTCCATCCCACTGCCTGACATCAACTTCGAGAGCAAAGGAAACGATCATGCCATTCGCCAACATCAAGATGCCGCAGGCGGCTCTGTCCAAGGCGCAGAAGGAAGACCTCATCCATCGAACGACCGCGATGTTCGTCGACTTCTTCGGCGAAGCCGCAAGGCCCTACACGATGGTGCTGGTGGAGGAAGTCGCCGACGGCGGCTATGGCCGGGCCGACGAAGTGTTCGTCGTCCCGGAAGCCTATCGCGCCAAGGACTAGCGCCTGACCGAGCCTTGCCTCGCCGAGCCACCCTGCCGAGGCAAGGTCGGCGCAGCACGACGACTGGCGCACTGGGCCGGAAGCAACCGGCTGAGGAGGCGCGGCGCCGATGCGCCGGGAGGAGGCCTACTTGCCGGCCATGTGGTCGGCAAGCTCCTGGGCTTGGGCGAGAAGTGCCGGGAAGACCGCCTCGCCTGGCAGGTGCTCGCCCATGCAGGCGCGATAGTCGGCATCACCTTTTTCCCAGGCGGCATTGCCGGCATCATACGACTCTTGGTCCTTGAGATCCGAGGCCTGGTAGGCCTCCTGGAATTTCTGGGCGGCGGCGTCCGCCGAGGCCCACAGGGCGTCGCAGGCCGCGATCTTCGGAACAGGCGGTGCCGCGGGCGCCGAGGCGATCATGACGCTGTTGCCCTTGACGATGGTGACGATGACCTGCTGGTCGGGGTTCGGTCCGATGTCCTGCGCCCAGCCGCCGAGCCGTGCAAGGGCGATGTCGGCGCCTTCAGGTTTCTTCAGCGGAAAGTCGAGCGTCCCCGTGAACGCGGCGTCGCTGTTGATGGCCTGGGTGTAGAAGGCATCGAGCTTCAGCGCCGCATCGATGCCGGCGGGCAGTCTGAAGCTCGCGTCCATCTCGGCGGCTCTCGACTGGAGCCAGCGCTCGAGCAGCCCCCGCGTCGTTGCCACGAGGCTCGGGCCGTCGTCACCTTTGGCATATCGCAATCCGTCGAGCATGCCGAAGCCGATATCGGAGTCGCTCAGGCTTTCGATATTGATCGTGCCGGTCGCCGGAAAACCCGCAACCGCCAGCGGGCCGAGAATGGCGGACAGACGCTTTTCGAGATCGGCCAGCGCCTTCGTCCCGGCGGCATCGAGCGTTTCAACAGGTTCGTTCGCGCTTTCCATTGCCGCGATAGCGGAAATCGCCTTGTCGCGTGCGGCGATATAGTCGTCCTCGGGCGAGGCCGCGAAAGCCGTGCCGGTCGCGAGCGCGAAGATGATGGTCCACACCAACCGCATGACATACCCCAAATTTCGGTCTTATCCGGAAGACAATGCGCAACGAGCATGTTGAAAAAAAGATCAGGCTTCGGAGAAACACAGGGAGCGCGGCGCAGCCTTGGCGCCGTGTCCTCCCTGCATCAGTCCCGTTTGCGCTTCTCCACCTCGGCCTTCCTCAGCAAGAACCGCTGGATCTTGCCGCTCGGCGTTTTCGGCAGTTCGCTGACGAAATCGATTTCGCGCGGATAGGCGTGGGCCGAGAGCCGCTTCCTGACATGCTGCGCCAGTTCCTCGGCGAGTTCCGGGCTGCCGCGAAACGAAGATGCCAGGATGACGAAAGCCTTGACGATTTCGGTGCGCTGCGGATCGGGCACGCCGACGACGGCCGCCTCGTTGACCGCGGGATGCTCGATCAGCGCGCTTTCGACATCGAACGGCCCGATGCGATAGCCGGCCGAGGTGATGACGTCGTCGGCGCGGCCGATGAAGCTGACCGAGCCGTCCGGCTCGAACTCGACCGTGTCGCCGCTGCGGTAATAGCCGCCCGAAATCGCGGGGGTTTCCGCCTGGTGGTAGCCGTCGAACCAGCGCAGCGGCGAGTTGGCGATGTCGACGGCGAGGATGCCGGGCTGGTTGGGGCCAAGCTCCTGGCCCGCCTCGTCCAGCACGACGATGCGGTAGCCCGGCATGGCAAAGCCGGCCGAGCCCGGGCGCACCGGGTGCGACAGGCCGTGATGGTTGTTGACCATCATGCCGTTCTCGGTCTGGCCGTAATGGTCATGGATCGGCACGCCGAGATGGGCGTCGAACCAGCGGATCACTCCCGGGTTGAGCGGTTCGCCGGCGCTGCTCACCACACGCAGCCGGCCCTTGATGCGGGCAGCGGCCTGCGGCCCTTCGGCCAGCAGCAGGCGGAAGGCGGTCGGCGACCCGGCAAGGCTGGTGACGCCGAGGCGCTCGATGAGGTCGTAGGTGCTTTTGGCGGTGAAGGCGCTCTCGTTGAAGGTCGTCGCGATGCCGAGCAGCAAGGGGCCAGTGATGGCGTAGTAGAGGCCGTAGGCCCAGCCCGGATCGGCAATGTTCCAGAAGACGTCGTCTTGGGTGAGCCCGATGGCATCGCGCATATAGGCGCCGAAGGCCAGCAGCGCGCGCAGCGGCACCGGCACGCCCTTGGGCAGGCCGGTCGTGCCCGAGGTCGACATCATCATGAACAGGTCGTCGCCCCTGCGCAGCACCGGCTCGCAGATTGTCGAGGCGGCAGCCAGCGCAGCGCGGAAATCGATGTCGCCGGCCGGCAAGGCTTCGCCCTGGCCAAGGATGGTCGCGGCGCGAGGGCAGTCCCCGACCTCGTCGAGCTTGCCGCGATTGGCCATGTTGGTGACGACGAGCTTGGCGCCGCTGGTCTTCAGCCGATGGTCGATGGCCTTTGGGCCGAAGGCGGTGAACAGCGGCTGATAGACCGCGCCAATGCGCCAGGTGCCGAGGATGAGCGCCACCAGTTCGGGAATGCGCGGCAGCATGCCGGCGACGACATCGCCGGGGCCGACGCCGGCTTCCTTCAGCATGGTGGCGACGCGGGCCGACATGTCGGCGAGATCGTCGAAGGAGAATTCCTTGAGCTCACCGCTGGCGGAGATGGCGCGCAGCGCCAGCCGGTTCTCGCCTGTGTAGCGGCCACAGCATTCGACATAGGCATTGATGCCGGTCGAAGGGTCGCCGTGAAGGCGCGCGACTTCATCCTCGATGTGAAAGCGCTGAACGGCATCCACGTACCGCGGCAAGCCGGCCGAAGTTTCACCCATCGCAGCATCCCTCCGTGGCGGTGTCCTCGTGGACCACCGTCATGCCGACAGGATAGCCAAGATTGCAGTCCCGGTCGACGAGGTGATCGCCGCGAGGCCTTGGCACAAACAGGGTAGGGGCTCGCCTGCGCGCCTCGCGCAGCAGGATCGCGCCGGGGGTACCGGGCCCCCGAGCGCTCTCGATGCTCCGGCCTCAGAGGCCGAACCAGCGCGAGCGCCGGCTCGATCCAAAAGTCTCCTTGTCGGCGCGCAGCGCCACCGAGGGTTCGTAGTAGGTGCCGGTTGGAGCTGGACCCGAGAAGAAATCGACCTCGACCTTGCCGATGCGGCCGCCGCCGAACTCGATATAGCAGGTGCCGAAGCCGTCATAGAGCGAGCCGCTGCCGCTCTGGCGCAGTTTTGCGATGAGCCCGCTGGCAACGGCGCGCGCCGCACCCTCGGCGAACACGCCGGCCTTGGGCGTGCCGGTGTTGGCGCCGTCGCCGACGGCGTAGACGTTCTCGTATTTTGTTTCGAGCGTACGTGGGTTGACCGGGATCCAGCCGTTCTCGGCCATGCCGCTCTCCAGCACCACTGGCGGCACGCGATGCTTGGGAACACCGAGGAAGAGATCGAACGGCATTTCCGTGCCGTCGTCGAGCACCGCAACATTGCGGGCATTGTCGACGGAGGCGACGCGCCTGGTGGGGACGAACTTGATGCCGCGTTCGGCAAAGGCCGCCAGCAGCGCTCGCGAGGTGTCGGGCGAGGGTGGTACCGGGCTGCCCAGCGGCAGCACCAGGGCGATCTCGCAGGCCTCGCGCACGCCCTGCCTGACGAGATAGTCATGCAGCATCAGCACGCATTCGCTGGGCGCCGGCGGGCACTTGTAGGGCGCCCCGCAGACGCCGACCATCGCCTTGCCTTTCCTGAAGGTCGGCAGCACGTCGCGCAGCCGCTCCGCCCCCGCCACGGTGTAGAACTCGTTGGTTCCCGAAAGCCCTGGCGTGGCGTCGAAATCATATTCGGCACCCAGCGCGACGACGAGGTGGTCGGCGTCGAACACGCCGTCATTGGTGGTCACCCGGCGCCTTTCGGGGTCGATCGAGGTTATCGTGCGCTTCAGCATCCTGACGCCTGGCTTGGCGTAGCTTTTGTAGGGCAGGCGCACGGCCTGCGGCGTCTTCAGGCCGAACATCACGTCCAGCTTTGAAAAGCCGAACACGAAGGAATCGCTCCGGTCGATCAGCGTCACGTCGATGCTGTCGCCCATCGCTTCGGAAAGCAGCGTCGTCAGTTCCAGGCCGCCGAAACCGGCTCCCAGCACGACGATACGCGGTTTGCTTGCAGTGTTCATCTTTGTTCCCCACCAATATTTCCTGGTTGACCGATCATTCCCGTCGTGGCGGCGGGGACTTCCCGTGTCCTCGCCGCCAAAGTGTTGGCCGTCCAAGTCCTCGTCGTTTGGCCGATGTCAGGTCAGGACTGGCTGCGGCACGATGCGGATGTAAGGCTTCGGCTCCTTCCAGCCTTGCGGGTAGAGTTGCTTGGCTTCGTCGTTCGACACCGATCCCGCGATGATGACGTCGTCGCCCGGCTTCCAGTTGACCGGCGTCGCCAGGCGGTGCTTGGCCGTCAGTTGCAGGGAGTCGACCACGCGCAGCACCTCGTCGAAGTTGCGGCCCGTCGTCATCGGGTAGGATATCACCAGCTTGATCTTCTTGTCCGGGCCAATGACATAGACGTTGCGTACCGTCTGGTTGTCGGCGGCGGTGCGCCCGTCGGCGCTGTTGCCGGCCGACGCCGGCAACATGTCGTAGAGTTGCGAGATGGCGAGCGTCGGGTCGCCGATCATCGGGAAGTTCGGCGCCATGCCTTGCGTCTCGGCGATGTCCTTGGCCCAGCCGGCGTGCTTTTCGGCCGGGTCGACGGAGAGGCCGATGACCTTGACGCCGCGCTTGTCGAACTCGGGCTTGAGGCGCGCCATATAGCCGAGTTCGGTCGTGCACACCGGCGTGTAGTCCTTGGGGTGGGAGAACAGGATGCCCCAGCCCTTGCCCAGCCATTCGTGGAAGCTGATCGTGCCTTCGGTGGTGTCGGCGGTGAAGTCGGGGGCGATGTCTGCGATACGGAGTGACATGGTTGCTTTCCTTTCCGGTTGGAATTCGATTGCGAGGGCAAATTAGGAAATCTATGTTCCGCCAGCGTTCCCCAACGCTCCCTGGCTGGTGACGGCTTCTGGCGCCGCCATGGCCGGGCTTTCCTGATGGTGCCTGCATGCGCGTTTCGATCCTTCTGCTCGGCCGCTTCGCCGTCAGCGTCGATGGCCGCCCGATCCCGGCGGCCGACTGGCGGCGCGACCGTGCGTCGGCCCTGGTCAAGCTGCTGGCGCTCAGGTCTGGCCATCGCATCCACCGCGAGCAGGCCATGGAAATTTTCTGGCCCGATGCCGATCCCGAGGCGGCCGGCGCCAATCTGCGCAAGGCCATTCATTTCGCGCGCC
This sequence comes from Mesorhizobium bavaricum, assembly GCF_056781655.1. Lineage (NCBI taxonomy): Bacteria > Pseudomonadati > Pseudomonadota > Alphaproteobacteria > Hyphomicrobiales > Phyllobacteriaceae > Mesorhizobium > Mesorhizobium bavaricum. The sequence goes on from NZ_CM165566.1 coordinate 3,138,427, forward strand.
GCGCGCTTGGGGGCCACGACCTGATCGAGGTGAGCAACGATATCGTCTCGCTTGCCCCGCATGCCGAGCTCGAGATCGACGCCGAAAGCTTCGAGGCCGCCGCCAAGGCGGCGCTGCGCGGAAGTGACAGGAGCGCCTATGAGCGCGCCGCCGACCTCTATGGTGGCAGGCTTTTGCCGGACGATCTTTTCGTCGAGTGGCTCGACACGCCGCGCGCGCAATTGCAGCAGCGCTACAGCGACCTCTTGCGCGCCGGCGGCCTGTGGCAGCGCCTGATCGCGCTCGACCCCGCCGACGAGCAGGCCCAATGCGCGCTGATGCAGGCGGCACTCGATGCCGGCAACCGCGTCGAGGCCATCCGCCAGTTCAACCAGCTGCGCGACAACCTGCACGCCGAACTCGGCGTCGGGCCGAGTGCGGCGACCATTGCCCTTTACGAGAAGGCGCTGGCACTCTCCGGCGCCGAGACCGTCAGCCTGTCGGAGCGCATCCGCACTTCGCTTGCCTGGGGTCTGGTGCATCTGCAAAGCGGCGAGTTCGACAAGGCAAGCGAGATCGCCAGGCACACCCGCGACCTGGCGCTCGGCGCCGATCTGCCGCGCGAAGTCGGCGAGGCGAGCGCGCTGCTCGGCCTCGCCTCGATGATGCGGGCGCAGTGGCCGCAACTGTTCCGTTCCGAATTCATCGAATGGGTTCGCGCCAAGCCGGCCTTTGTGCAGCATGTCTTCGATGGCCACCTTTGCCTGTCCGAATTCTGCCTGTGCAGCGCCTCGGGCCATGCCGAAGTTGCAGGCCTTGCCCGCGAGCTGCTCACTGTGGCCGAGGAGGCCGGATCGAATGCCGGCCGCGGGCTTGCCTGCCTGCTTCTGGGCGAGGCGGCGCTGTTCTCGGGCGACCTCGACGAGGCCGAGCGCCATCTGACCGAGGGCGAGCGGCTGTTGCTTGAGGCGGACGCGGTGGCCGGCCGCGTGCTCGCCATAGAGCGGCTGGCCGAGATCGCACTGGAGCGCGGCCAGAAATGGCGCGCCAGCCGGCTCATCCAGCGCGGTCTCACCGACGCCGAACGCTCATGGCTGTCGCCGCACCTGATCATGCGCATGCAGGCGCTGGCCGTGCGGGCGGCGGCGACACCCAAGATGGTGGCGCAGGAGATCCTCGCCGGCGACCGGCTGTTGACCCACGGCGCCTGCCAGCCCTGTTCGATGGCGCTGCGTACGGCCTCTGCGATCGCGCTCGCCGAGGCGGGCGAACTGGACCAGGTCGACCGCCGCCTGAACGACGCCGAGCGCATCGCCGGCATGTGGCATGGCGGCCCCTGGGCGGCCGCCCTTTGGGAAGCGCGCGGTGTGCAGCGGCGGGCGCAGAACCACGAGATCCGCGCGCTCGCCGCCTTCGACGAGGCGGCCTCACGCTATCAGGAACTCGGCCGCCCGCGCGACCAGGCCCGCTGCATGGCCCGCATGGGCCCCGAGGGCTGACGGCAGGGCCGGATTTCCTCGCCCCATGACGGATGGCGCGTGGGCTGGCCTCACCCGCGCGGGCCTGTATGATCGCAAGGTGAATGCATGGGAGGAGGCTGGCGCATGCGTCTGGATCGGAATCTCTGTCATTGGTGGATTCGGCATCGGTGGATTTGGGCCTTCACCGCCGCCATGGTGCTTTGGCCGCAGGCGGCGCCGGCCGACGGCATCACGCCGGAGCGGATCACTGCGGCCCTGTCCAAGCTTGAAGCGCTTGCCGAAGCCGCCGTCGCGGACGGTGCCGTACCCGGTCTCGCCATCGCCGTCGTGCACGATGACGAGGTGATCTTCCTGAAGGGTTTCGGGCATCGCGAGGCCGGCAAGCCTGAGGCCGTCGACGCCGACACGGTGTTCCAGATCGCCTCGCTTTCCAAGCCGGTCTCCGCCACCGTCGTGGCGGCGCTGGTCAGCGACGGGATCGTGTCCTGGGATTCGAAGATCGCCGACCTCGATCCGGCCTTCCGGCTGGCCGATCCCTATCCGACCAGTCAGCTTACCGTCCGCGACCTGTTTTCGCACCGCAGCGGGCTTCCGGGCACCGCCGGAGACGACCTCGAGGACATTGGCTACGACCGCGCCGAGATCCTGCATCGCCTGCGGTACGTGCCGCCATCGTCGAGCTTTCGCGCCGGCTACTCCTACAGCAATTTCGGACTGACAGAAGGTGCCGTGGCGGCCGCGACGCCGACAGGCAAGCCGTGGGAGGAGGTCGCCGAGGAAAAGCTCTACCGTCCGCTTGGCATGGCCTCGACCAGTTCCCGCCATTCGGATTTCATCAAGCACACCAACCGCGCCGCGCTTCACGTCAAGATCGATGGCGCCTGGGCCGCTGAGATAGAGCGCGATCCGGATGCGCAGGCGCCCGCCGGCGGTGTCAGCTCCACGGCTCGTGATCTCTCGCAATGGGTGCGCCTCATCATCGGCAACGGCGTCTATGCCGGCAAGACACTGATTGCCGCCGATGCGCTGGGTCAGACGCATGTGCCGCTGATGACGCGGGGCAAGAACCCCGTCTCCGGCGGCGAGTCCTTCTACGGCCTCGGCTGGAATGTCGAATTCGGCCGGCATGGCCTGAGCTGGGGCCATGCGGGCGCCTTCAGCGTCGGCGCACGTACGCTGGTGACAATCTTCCCGGAGAACAAGCTTGGCATCGTCATCGTCACCAACGCCTTTCCGACAGGCCTGCCGGAGGGGCTGTCCGACAGTTTCGCAGACCTCGTCTTCGACGGTACGGTCGGCAAGGATTGGGTCAAGGCATGGGATGGGATCTATGCAGGCCTGTTCGGCCCGGCGGTCCCGGCAGCGAAGGCCACCTATGCCGCGCCGCCGTCTCCAGCAAGGCCGGTCGGGCCGGCCAGTGCCTATGCCGGCCGCTACGCCAACGACTTTTTCGGCGACGCGGTCGTGTCGAAAGCGGGAGACGGCCTTGTGCTCAAGGTGGGCCCGGCCGGCGCCCGGTCCTATTCATTGACGCATTTCGACGGCGACCTGTTCCTGACCTTCCCGGATGCCGAGACGCCGGACAGGCCCACCGGCGTGAGCTTTGTCGTCGGCCCCGACGGCAAGGCATCGGCCGTGACCATCGGTTTTCTCGACGACAATCATCTCGGCACGCTGCGGCGGTTGGGCGACTAGGGGCTGAGCAGGTCACCAACTGGGATCCCGGCCTTCGAGATCATCGTCCGGGACGATCCGCGGTTGGCGACGAAGACTGGTGTAGGGGGCCTGGTAGGCCATTTTGAATGCGTCGCCCATCACAGCGCATATGGCGTTGAGCGTTGCGCCGATTGCAAGCCTCGGAAAGCTTAGCCGTGGCAGATTAAGGCGTCTGACGGTAGTCGGGGCAGTGGTGGAGATGTCAGCCATGGTGTCCTCCTGTGAGACTGAGAATGACACCGCTTCCCACTCAGGTCCTTGGTCAGGAGCTGAAGAGTCCTGAACAGCCCTGAAGTTCGCCTTCAGGGTCATCTTGGATTATCTTTGCCGGCGAGGGATGGGTTCTTGGCCGATGGACCTGGAGTTTGGGAACTATCGTTTGAAACGAGCCGAACGGCTGCTGCTGGGGCCGAAAGGGCCGGTGGAGCTTTCGGCTCGTTCCTTCGACATCCTCGCCATGTTGCTCGAGAGGCCGGACGAGGTGATCGGCAAGACCGAACTTTTCGATGCGGTCTGGCCCGGCGTGGTGGTGGAGGAGAACACGCTGCAGGTCCACATTTCGGCGCTGCGAAAGCTGCTGTCTGCCGAGATGATCGCAACCGTGCATGGTCGCGGCTATAAATATGCTGGTCCCAAGCCCTTCGCGGCTACGGCCGAGGCTACGGCGCCGTCCAGACCGTCCATCGTCATACTACCCTTCGACAACATGAGCGGCGACCCGGAGCAAGACTATTTTAGCGACGGGATTACCGAAGACATCATCGCCGAGCTTGGCAAGTTCAAGGAGTTTCTTGTCATTGCGCGGAACTCCTCCTTCCAGTTCCGCGGCAAGGCGAATGACCTGGCCGAGGTGGCAAAGAGACTTGGCGTCCAGTACGTCGTCGAAGGCAGCGTGCGGAAGATCGGCAACCGGGTGCGGATCGCCGTGCAACTGATCGATGCGTCCTCAATGGCTCATATCTGGGGCGAACACTACGACCGGGAACTCGACGACATTTTCGCCATCCAGGACGAAATCACCCAGATGATTGCGGCGCGTCTGGCACGGCAGGCCAGAACCGCGATTGCGTCGCGTGCCAGGGGCAGGCCGACCGTCAACATGTCCGCCTATGACTTTTACCTGCGGGCGCTGCAGCTGGCAGCAACCTATGACTATGACACGGTGCGCGAAGCTGAACCATTTCTGCGCCAGGCGGTAAAGCTCGATCCGCGGTTTGCTGCTGCCCACGCCTTGCTCAGCTTTGTCGAGACCCTCAAGTTCTTCTGGATCTACTACAATCCAGACGTTTTGCACTCCGGACTGAAGATCGCAAGAACTGCACTGCAGCTTGACCCCGACGAGGCCTATGGGCATCTCGCCACCGGTTTTGCTCACTTGTATCTGCGCCAATTCAGGCAGGCTGAAATCAGCCTTGACCGGGCAGTTGCCCTCAATCCGAACGATCCGTTCATTCTTAGTATCCGCGCGCTTCACCTGAACTACACAGATAGGCCTGATGAGGCGCTCGTCGAGATAAACGAAGCCCAGCGCCGCGACCCATACGCTGTGGGATGGTATGGAGACTTTCGCGGTATCATCCTGACCACGGCTGGACGATACCGCGAGGCAACGGCCTGCTACGCGAAAATGGTAACTGTACCACCGTGGTCGCTCGTTCGTCTTATCGTCTGCCATTCCGAACTGGGCGAAATCGAGCAAGCGCAGGACGTTCTGGCAAAGGTCAAGGCACATTACCCTGGACTAAGCCTTGACGAGATTGTCGATACGGAAGTGGACTTCTACAGGGATGCCGCCGTGTGCAGCCGTTACCGCGCGATCCTGCAGCGCGTTGACAATCAACAATAAGCTCTTCCGGGCCGGGGCCGCCGTGGGCTACCCATCGCTCAGATCGAGTGCTAGCGGCATCATCTCGGCACGCTGCGGCGCGTGGGTAACTAAGGGCTGACAGGGGCAACAACCGGCGGCCGATCGCACGTCTTGTGCCGCAGTTCATCGTTCCAGATGTACTTGCCCGATGAGGAATCGTCGCAAAGATCGATGCGATTGTTCACCTCAGCCCCGATGTTTGATCGATCAATCAACCTCAATTTATGCGGCCCGGGCCCAAAAGTGCGCAGCGGTTTTGGACAATGACATGAAGCGCATCACCTGAACCCGTTCAGACACGACGCGCTGTTCGGAGCGGCGGGCCTTGCCCGCTCATTCTCGACTCAGGACGCCTGGCCGTACTGGAGCAGTTTGAAGCAATCGCCGTTGCCCGACTTCGCCTGCGTCAGCAAGGGTTTCGACCGGTCGATCCATTCCTGATGCGATCTCGCATCGGCTTCGATTGCATCCACCGGTGCAAGGCTGACGAAGCTGCGTCCGTGGCTGAGGAGCCAGCATGCTCGGCCGAGAAATCGCCTGCTGCGCTGGCGCAGGAGGTCGGCATCGTAGAAGATGTCGAGCACCTCGTGCTTGATCTTGCGCGCCTTTTCAGGATTGGCGATCGCAAGTTCGACCGGCTCGCCGCCGATCGCATCCTGCAGGTCCTTGTAGTCGAGGGCGAGCTGGGTGGTGGCATATTTGATCTCGCTCTCGTCGCGCACGATGTCGAACCACAGCGTGGGATCGAGCTCGTTGACGACGAACGACGATTCGAAATCGCGCGACAGGTTGAGGATATCGAAGTCCCGGACGTCGACGTCGCGCTCGACCAACAGGATCTCGCCGACCTGCTTGCCGAGCTCCGCTCCCTGCGCGCCGATCGCGGCGTTGGTTCCACCAAGTTCGGGACTGACATAGGCCCCGCCTTCATCCAGCAGTGCGTCGAATTCGCCAAGCGACCCGGCGACGGGAGCGCCGCGGGCGATGCGCGCCGCCAGCTTGGACAGAACCTGCTGGAGTTCCGTTTCGCGTCGGCGCTGGTCCTGGTAATTCTGCTGGAAAAAGAAGATGAACAGCGACACGCCGATGCCGATCAGGATCACGCCCAGCTGCGAAAAGATGTTGCGGTAGTATTCCAGCAGCTTTTCGCGGTGGCGCACGTCGTCGCGCACACTGTGGGCGACGCGCAGATTGACGATCAGCGACAGGATCAGCAGCCCGGCGCCAACCAGGATGAGGCCGCCGATGAGCAGGTAGCCATGGCCTGTGCTGAAATCCATCCGTTTTCCCTGAACCCCGGACTGCGCAGAATAGTGCCATTTTGCTTAAATACCTATGGGCTCGCAGGCGATGGGTCGATGGCGGCAATCATCGCTTGTTTTCTGCGGCATTCTGGCATTCCGCCCCGCCGATGCGAAGGAATGCGACGGGTCTGCGGCAAGCGGATGGTTGACCCGCCTGGCCATCCGGCCGATAGCTCCGCCAGAAATTGCCCCCGAGATATCCGATGACTTCAGACGCCAACCTCAAAGACGCAATCGAGCCCACCGATGACGCCGCCTGGCAGGCCGAAATCCGCGCCGGCGTGCGGCATGTGCGCGATCTGGCTTCCCTGCCGCTGTCGCCGGGCGAGCGCGCGGCGGCTCAAGCCGCGGCCGCGAACCACAAGGTGCGCATCCCAAAAACCTATCTCGACCTGATCGACTGGAACGATCCCGCCGATCCGATCCGGGCGCAGGTCATCCCGTCGCCCGACGAATTGCTGGAGCAGGACGGCGAGCTCGACGATCCGATCGCCGACCACGAGTTCAGCCCGGTGCCGCGGCTGACGCATCGCCATGCCGACCGGGTGCTGCTGTTCCCGACCTATCAATGCGCGGTCTATTGCCGGTTCTGCTTTCGCAAGGAGTCGCTGACGTCGATCGGCCGCGGCTATACGCGCGAGGCGCTGGAGCCGGCCTTGGCCTATATCGCCGGTCACCCCGAAATCCGCGAGGTGATCCTGACCGGCGGCGACCCGCTGTCACTGCCGGACAAGGCGCTGGCCGAAATCCGTGGCCGCATCGAGGCGATCGCGCATGTGCGGCTGCTGCGCATCCACACCCGCGTGCCGGTGGCGCTGCCGTCGCGCATCACGTCAGGGCTGGTCGCGGCGCTGCAGGGCCGGCTGATGGTCACGGTCGTCACCCATTTCAACCATCCGCGCGAGATCACCGACGCTGCGGAAGCCGCCTGCCGCATGCTGCGGCAAGCCGGCTTCGTGCTGCTCAACCAGAGCGTCCTGCTCAAGGGCGTCAACGACACGGTCGAGGTGCTGGAGGAGCTCTGCCGCGAGCTGATGTACCGCCTCGGCGTCAAACCCTACTACCTGCACCATGGCGACCTCGCGCGGGGCATGGCGCACCGGCGCACCACGATTGCGCAGGGACAGGCGCTGGCCGCCGCGCTGCGCGCCCGCCTGTCGGGCATCTGCAACCCCGTCTATGTGCTCGACCTGCCGGAAGGCGGCGGCAAGGTGCCGATCGGGCCTTGCTATGTCGAGGGACGGGACGGGGAGAGCTGGCGGCTGCGCGGGCTGGATGGCGAGGTGAGGGGGTATCGGGAGGTGGTTGGGGAATAGGGTGCGTTAACGCGGATCAACCCACGCCAAGACGACCACGCGCGGAGCAGCGCAGTATGCGAGGCTGACGTTGCGGCCGCTCTTCGTCATCGCCCGGCCTGCGTCGAGGTCCACGGTGATATCCTCATAGCCCAGGACCTCGCGATCGAGCGGATAGACCGCCTTGTAGACGGCTTCCTTGGCGCAAAACAGGATGCGGCCGGCAAGATGCCGCTCCGCCGCGTTGGTCCGGTCCGCAGGGGTTGCCACGAGCGCGAGGATGTCGTCTGGCAAGGGCTGCGCGGGCTCGACGTCGATGCCGAGAGAGGCGATGTGGGCAACATGCGCAACCGCCGCTACGGCCATGTCGTCGTCATGGGCGAGCGAACCGGTTATCCCGTCGGGCCAGACCGGCGTGCCGGATGGCGCGCGCAGGATGGCGAAGCCGTTGACGCCAATATCCGCCAGCAGCCCGTGTGCGATCCAGCGGGCCGCTCCGCTGGCGCGCCGCATGGCCGGCTGGCGCGCGAGGATGGAACGCGCTTCCTCGGACAGCAGATGGGCCTCGTCGCCGTCGCGTATGACCCGGCATCCGATGCGGACACTTTTGGGCGCAATGGCGACCATCGCCCGCAGCAGGGATGTTTGCGCAAGCGCGACTTCAGGGGAGGGCGGCGGCGTCAACGATCGTCCGCCGGCAGGACCAGGTCGGCGATCATTTCCCCGTCTTCGTCGAGCCCTTGTTCGACGAAGCCGGCGGCGCGATAGAGCCGTCGTGCAGCTTCATTGTCCGGTTCGTAGCAGATTGAAATGTGCCTGATGTGGCCGAGGCTTCTGATTTCGTCCAGCACTTCACGCAACGCAGCCTTGCCGTAGCCTTTGCCCTGCCAGATGCGGTCGATCATGAAGCGGTAGATGCGCGCCTCGTCGTCATCCTGCGGCGCCTCGTACATCAGGAAGCCGACGACACGATCCCCAGCCACGACGACGCGCGGACGCGCATCGTCGTCAGATCCGGCCTCGTCGAGGGACTCCGCATTGCTGGCGACGAAATCCATCTGCTCCGGGGCCAGTTCCAGGGACGCGACCAGGGCCCGGTTGGCCTCGGTCACCGAAACGAGACGGATGTCTGCGGCCTTCAAGCCGATGCCTTGGCGCCATCGCCCGTGACCGGGGTCACGAACCGGTGCAGCTTGGCTGGGTTGCCCCGCCAGATGGAGTTGGGCTCCAGCTCTTCACCCTTCATCACGAAGGAGTCGACATCGACCATCGATCCTTCGCCCATCACGACGCCGTAATGGACGAACGCGGAAGGCCCGAGCGTGCAGCCCTTGCCGATGCGGATGAAATCGGACTTGAACGCGCCTTCTTCCAGAGAATGGGCCTGGATGACGCAGCCTTCATTGAGCGTGACGTCATCGCCGATCTCGACCAGCGAGCGCTCGGTCAGGTTCGCGCCGCCGTCATAGACCCGCTTGCCCACCTTGACGCCCAGCATGCGCAGGATCATCGGCCGGAACGGCGTGCCGCCGAACAGGCGCACGATCGGCGAATCGGCAAGCTTCCAGTGGCGTTCGTGGCGCCAGAAGGCGACGTCGTAGATCGTCGTCATTTGCGGCTTCAGCCTGCCGAAACCAAGGCTTGCCCGTTCCACGAAGATGTAGAACGGAATGGTGATCGCGGACGTCAAAAGCACGGCGACGAAGAGGGCGACCTCCGCCCATTCGGTATAGTAGTTCAGCGCGCGGTCCCAGATCGCCAGCGTGGCGAACAGCATGACCCACTGCGTTGCCACGAACAGCAGGATGGTCACCATGTTGTGCCGGTTCTTGTGCGGGATGCGCCGGCGCCGGTCGTCCTCGTCGACACCGGCGATGAGTTCCTTGTCGCGGTTCACCATGCGCGGGATTTCAAAGGAAGGCGAACCGAGAAGGCCGACATTCTCGCGCAACGGCCCATCGATGGGGACCATCACCTTGGTGCCGAGCAGGACGTTGTCGCCGGTGCGTCCATCCGGCGGATAGTAGATGTTGTTGCCGAGATAGTTGCGCTCGCCGATCCGCGTCGGCTCGAGCCTGAATGCGGAGGCGGATTTGTGCATGTTGATCATGAAAAGCCCGTCCGAAACCATGGTCTCGGTGCCGATCTCGCACAGCAGCGGGTTTTCGTGCTGCTGGTTGCTGCCGAAGTTGGAACCGGTCTGCACCACCTTGTTGAGGTTCCAGCCGATGGCGCGCATGTAGTGCACGATTGCCGAACTGTCGCCGAACAGGAGGCCGAGAACGCGGGAGTTGCTCGAGAATTCAGCGACGGTCTGCAACCAGTAGCGGAAGCCGTAAAGCGTATAGGTGCGGCCGGGTTTCAACAGCAGGCTGAGCAGGCGCGGCACCAGTGTCGCCGCGAGAAAGGCGGCGGCGATGTAGCCAAAAAGCGTGACCGTGGTGCCGATCGCGACGATGCCGATGGTCTCCTGATAGTCGTCGCCGACATTCTCCCAATAGCTGTGGAACAAGAGCGGCAGCGGGGTGACGATGGCAAACAGCCCAATCAGCTGCACCGCTTCGAAGAGGAAGCGCCGGATGTTGGAAGGATCGACGTTGCGCACCTTGCAATAGTCCGCCGTGGTCGGCACGGCCGGCGATCCGTGCCAGCGTTCGCCGTCGGGGATGCTTTGCCCGCGGTGCAGCGAGGACGAATGGCCGAGCTGGGCGCCGTCGCCGATCCGCGTGTCGATGTCGAGCGTGGAGCCGACGCCGACGAAGGCATCGCGGCCGATGGTCAGCGGCCCGGTGTGGATATAGCCGGACTGGGCCCGATAGCCGAGGATCATCGATTCCTTGCGCAGGATCGTGTTGGCGCCGATCGAAATGAGATCCGTGCAGACGGGCACTGATTTCGATTCGATGACGGCGTTTTTCCCGAGCTTGGTGCCGAGAAGCTGCAGATAGAAGCTGTAGAGCGGGCTGCCGCGGAACAGCACCACGGGTGCGGTGCGGATCAAGGTCTTGACCACCCAGAAGCGGAAGTAGCGCAGGCCCCAAATGGGAAACGCCTCGGCCTTCCAGCGGCCGATCAGGACCCATTTCGCGACGACGGCAAAGCCCGACATGCCGAAGAACACGGCGGCCGAAAGCGCCACGCAGCGCAAATAGAGCTGCAGCGGGTCGTCGAGCGCGTCGTACATCCAGTTGAGGCCGTCATTGACCGCCCACAGCGCCCCATAGCTGTAGAGCCCGTAAAACACGAGCTGCGCGGCGCCGCAGGTCCAGTAGGCAAGATCCGATGCCTGGCGGGTGAGAACGGGCTCGTTGGTGGCCGTCGTCATCTCCTCCGCCACGCTCAGGTGTTTGGCGAGGCGCGCCACGGTCGGATAGAGGTAGATGTCGCGCATGGACGTCGTCGCCCATTCCTTGCGGGTGCGCACGCGCGCGCAGAAATGCGCCATCAGCAGCGAGTTGGCGCCGAGATCGTCGAAGAAATTGTCCTCGACCGACACCTCGTCGAATTTCAGCACCGCGGCCAGCGCGTCGGCCAGGAAACGCTCGTCGTCATTGCCGGGCGGCACCATCGCGCGATCGGCCGAAAGCCGGACGCTTGTCGGCTTCGGCAGCTGGCGGAGATCCACCTTGTTGGAGACCGTCATCGGGATGACAGGCAGTTCCTCCAGGTAGGAGGGCACCATGTAATCGGGCAGGCGCCGCTTCATCGTCTGGGCGAGATCGGCGCGGGAGATCGCCGGCAGGCCGGGTTTTGGTGCGTAGTAGGCGACGAGCTCGACGCGGCCAGGCTCGATCTCCCAGGTGGTGACGGCGGCCTGTGCGATCTCGGGCTGGTCGAGCAGCACCGCCTCGATCTCGCCGAGTTCGATGCGATAGCCGCGGATCTTCACCTGGGTGTCGATGCGCCCGTTATACTCGATCTCGCCCTTGTCGTTGATCCGGCCAAGGTCGCCGGTCCGGTAGATGCGCCTGGACGGGTTGTTGGGCAGGTCGAGGAAATCGGCGATGAATTTCTGGTCCGTCAGGTCCGGCCGGTTGAGATAGCCGACCGCGAGCCCGATGCCGGCGATGCCGATCTCACCCAGTTCGCCCGGCTCGGCAAGCTGCGGCAGCGAAGCGTCGAGAATGACGATCGAGTAGGTCGGCAGCGGCGCGCCGATCGTCACCGGACTGTCGGGCGTCAGCGCGCCCATCGTCGCCGTGACCGTCGCTTCGGTCGGGCCGTAGGTGTTGAGGATCTGCCGCCCCGGCTTCGACCAGCGCACAACCAGATTGTGCGGGCAGGCCTCGCCGCCGACCAGCAGCGTGCGCAGGCTGGGCACGTCGCTGGCCATGGACGACAACAGGGTCGGGCTGCAGGCCATGCAGGTGATGTCGTGGTGGCGCAGGAAATCCGCCAGTTCCTCGCCCACGAGAGGCATCTGGCCAGGTGCCGGCACGACCGTCGCGCCGGCGACGAATGGCACCCAGATCTCTTCGGAGGAAAAGTCGAAGGCGATGGTCATGCCCTGATAGACACGATCGCCCGGCCGGTAGCCGTAGGATGCGGCGGCGACCCGGATGAAGTTGACGAAGCTCTGGTGCCTGATGACCACGCCCTTGGGCTTGCCGGTGGTGCCAGAGGTGTAGAGGATGTAGCAGGTGTCGTCCGCTGAAGCGGTCTTGGCATGCGGCTTCAGCGGCGCGCCGGACTGTTTGGAGATCTCGGCGGCGGCGCTGTCGATCAGCAGGTGCGGAACCGGCAGTTGATCGGCTCGCGACGCATAGGCGGCGATGGTGACGATCAGGCTTACGCTGGCGTCTTCGATGATGAGCGTCATCCGCTCCTGCGGAAACGCGGTGGCCAGCGGCACGAAGGCCGCGCCTGCCTTCATCACCGCCAGCAACGCAACATAGGTCTCCGCCGAACGGTCGAGGATGAGCCCGACCCGGTCACCCCTTCGCACGCCGCGCTTGATCAGCAGGCGGGCGAACTGGTTGGCACGGCTGTCCAGCTCCTGATACGTCCAGACACGCCCGTCGGAGATCACCGCCGGCAACGCGGCAAAGGTCTCGGCGAGCTGCTCGAAGACCGTATCGAGCCGCTCACCGGGTTGCCCCTGCCGGGCAAAGTCGGCGCCCGTCAGGATCTGGCGGCGGGCGACTGTTGCTGGGTCGTGAGCGACCCTTACGAGCGCATCGACGCTTGTGCGGTAAGTCTCGGGCTGGCTGCCCGGTCTTGCCGCGTCCAGTTCGGCCGCATCCAGTTCGGCGATATCGACACCGTGATCCATTTCCATGCTTTCTCGTCCTGGCCGGGCAACGCGTAGCGCGGCCAATTTCCGGCCGCCGCGGGATGCTTATGCCAGCCGATCTTTTCGCCAGTTTTTCCCAACTGTTGAGATTTGTTTCTGGAGTGTGTCTGAGCGCTTTTCCTACCGTCCGCCTGGGGGGCTGCGAGCTCAGGTCAACAAGCCTGACGACAGCCAGACCGGTGGGTCGGCGGCTTTTGTTCCTGTGGCTTTCGATAGGAATTTATTCTTGACATGGTGAGGGCAGTGATGCTACATATTCGTCCATGGTGCTGATTTGCGCCAATGACCGGCCACGAGAAAAACGCCGGCGGCGCCGTAGGGCGCTAACCTTCGTGCGGGTCACGCTCTTCGCGCAGGATCACGCAAATTTTTTGGATCGTTTGGATTGGCGCCGCGTTCTTCCCTGACGCAACGGAGGAACCGACATGGGTGACGAACGGCACGAGAAAATCCAGCAGCGCGCATACGAGCTCTGGGAACGCGAAGGCGGTGGCGACCCCGAGCGGCACTGGCATCAGGCAGCGGCCGAGATCGACCGCGAGGCAGCCCTGCCGCTGACGGCAGGCGACGCTCTTCCGGAAACAAGCGAGATCGCCAGCTCCGACATCCTGGCGGTCGAGGCGCTGGCGGTGCGCACCGGCATATCGGGCGACGAGGCGCAGGAGCTGATCGACAGGCTGGGCCACGACCGCGCGGCTGTCGAGCAAGCCGCCCGCAGCCTCAAGGCCAGGCGGCGGTCCTGATCTGGGAGAGCCGGATGATCAGAAAGCTCAAGGACGGAAAATACCGCCTCTATTCGCGCAAGAAGGACGAAAAGACCGGCAAGCGGCGCAACCTCGGCACGTTCGATACGCGCGAGGCGGCCGAGAAGCACGAGCGCGAGGTGCAGTATTTCAAGCGGCATTGAGGGGATGGGCTGCCGACATCGGGCGCGGGAAATTGAAAACAACTGAATGCGACCTGAAACCAGATTGAGACATAACTGAAACACGTCGACGCGACAGGCGACATGCGTGCGAAACGCCCTGGGGAGATGGTTGAGCCTTGCCCACAACCCCAGGAGCGCGCCGATGACACCCGACCAGATTCGACTAGTCCAGGATAGTTTTCGCGAAGTCGTCCCGATACGCGCGGCTGCCGCCGCCCTGTTCTATGAACGCCTGTTCGCTATCGACGGGAATCTTCGGGCGCTGTTTCCGGTGAGAGACATGACCAAGCAAGGCGCCAAGCTGATGGCGAGTCTGGGCTTTGTCGTGCATGGTCTGGATCGTGCCGAGACCATCCTGCCCACCGTGCGCGAACTCGCCAAGCGTCACGTCACCTACGGTGTCGAGGAGCATCATTACCCGATCGTCGGCCAGGCGCTGATCGAGACGCTGGCGGCCGGCCTCGGCCCAGCTTTCACGCCGGCGGTGCGCGAGGCCTGGGAGGCAGCCTACGGCTTGCTCGCGAGTGTCATGATCGCGGCCGCCCGCGAGGTCCAACTCGCGGCGTGAGGGTAGGCGCGCGCAAGAAGGAATAAAAGACCGGCAAGCGGCGCAACCTCGGCACGTTCGATACGCGCGAGGCGGCGGAGAAGCATAAGCGCGAGGTGCAGTATTTCAAGCGGCATTGAGGGGCGCTGTTGGCAGGGCAGGCAAGCCGCAGGCCTGGCGGCAACCCTCTACTGCGGCATCCCTGCACTCTGCCAAAGCCAGATTGCGAGCGAGCCGGATCGCCCACGGATCTGTGTTTCCACGGGTCCTTTCAGGGTGCCGGATTTGAACAGCGCGCAGTCGCGGCCGGCGACATCGAGCATTCTGTCACTCACCGCGACTTCGGCATTCTGGTCGGCCGCGATCTCCATCAAGCGGCTGGCAACGTTGACTGTGTCGCCTATGGCCGCGATGTGCTGACGGCCTTCGCCGCCGAGCCGAGAGGCGACGATTGTTCCGTGGTGGGCTCCAATCTTGAAGCCGAGCCGGGATGCGGTCGCTGCCGGCAACGAGGCGAGCCAATCGTTGGTGCGGCTGGAGAGCGCCACACAACAGCGGGCGGCATTGAAGGCGTCGTTCGCCGCTGGTTCCGGCAGTCCGAACAGGATCATGGCTCCGTCCCCCATGAAACTCGTGACGACGCCACCGCAGCCCGTCACTTCTTCGCCGACCAACGCATGAAAACCGTTCAGGAGCTCGCGCGTGGCGACCGGTCCCAGGGATTCACTCAGTCCGGTGAAGCCGGACAGGTCAATGAACAGGATGGCGGCGTCTCCTCGAACGGGGTCCGAGAGGAAGTCGCCATGCCTGGCCAGCCACTCCCCCATGCCTGGGGCTTCAACGCGTTGAAGCAATTGGCTCTGCGTTGCGAAAAATTGCGCTCGGCTCCTGCCCAGCCAAAGCTGCGCGGCCCCGAACAAGATGGCCGGCGGCACGGCGGCGGTCATCGGCAGCGCGGCGCTCAGCCAGATGTGGTGCGAGAAAGCGGTCATGTTGACCACCAGCCAGATCAGGACCACGCCGGCGATCGCCGCCAGGCCGCCGGCGTTTCGCCGCCATGCCAACAGCCCGACAAGGACCATTGGCAGCACCACCGCAAAGCCCGCGTCCGCAAGCCGGACAGACTGGTCCCGCACTATTCCGTCGCCGGCCGTCAGATGGGCAATCGCCGTCGATATGACTTCGACGCCCGGCAGTATGGGATCGAACGGTGTCGGGAAAACATCGCCGGTGCCGGTTGCCGTTGCTCCGATCACGACAATTCGATCGCGGATCGTGCCGGGGTCGAATTTTCCGTCCAGCACGGTCGCCGCGCTGATCGTGTGGATCGTGCCGCGGGGGCCATAGAATGTCAGGGGCAGGATGTGACCGATGTCCGTCCGGATCGAGCGTCCGCCCAGCGATAGATGATCGGCTGCGATTTCCGGATCCTGTCCTGCCGCCATGGCGGCGACACGCAAGGGGAAAGACGCTTCCAGCCGATCTCCGGCCCGAAACAGCAACGGCACGAAGCGGGGCGTTCCCGTCTTGTCGGTGGCCACGTTGACGACGCCGACAGCCGCGACATCCGAGAACGCTTTCAAGGGCCACAGGAACCGCTCGGCATTCGGCACGCGGGCGATGGGTCCTTCGCCCACCGTCCATTGTTCACCTCCGGGGTAGACCGCCGCGGCAGCGATGACGCTTGCCCCTCCGCGCAGCGAACGCGCCAGCGCCTCGTCGTTGTCTTCTGCCCCGGGATCGACCAGCAGCAGGTCGAGCGCAATGGCTTTCGGTCCAAGCCGCGCTATCGTATCGACAAGCCGGGCAAGGGTGGCGCGGCTGAGGGGATATGTACCCTCGCGCCGCACCGCTTCATCGTCTATCGCGACGATGGTCAGCAGCTCCGGTGGCTTCGCTGGTCCTCGCACAAGCGTCCGAAGATCGGTCATCGTTGCTTCGACGCGGTCGAGAAACCACAAATTGCCGCGCCAGTGCGCGACCCCCAGGCCGGCGCCCCAAAGACCCGCCAGGATGAGCGCGATCAGCGTCGGAAGCGCTCGCCTGCTCACGGCAGCTCACTGGCCGAAACGGGCCAGCAATGCGGAAACGCGCTTGGCGGGCCAGCGCTTGACGGTCAGTGGGCCTGTTCCAGGCGCGACGTCGACGCCTTCGCCCGGCGCCAGCACCACGCCGGCGCTGGACGCCGGCCGGTTTACGGCGACGCGGCCCCTGAGGACGAAAACTGACGTCTTGCCCTGGCCGACGTCGACGACCCATTTGGTGCCGCGTGCCGCGGCGATCGCCTGCGGGGTGACAACCGCGAAGCCATCCGGGATCGAGCCGGCCGGAGCATTGAGCAGCAGCGCCTTGCGCCGCAACCTGACCGCATCGACAATGCCGTTTCGATCGCGGTCCACCAGCGTGAAACGAGAGCCGCCTTCGACAATGATGGTAAGGCCTTGCCGACATCTCAGAACCTGTCGGGACGTAGCGGCCACCGGCTCGAACCTACACCCCGCGTCCTGCGCCAGGGCGGCATCCACCCAGAAGACACCGGCAAACAGGCCAGCCATCATCAGGCTGCGGAAAAATCGGTCCCTTGCGCTCATCACCGCCCCCTTGCTCCTGCAGAAAATTTGCGGCCAGGAAATCTGCTGCCGTCAGCCCGCCAACCGGCACTTGCAGCCGCGTTGCGCAGAGGCAGCAGGGTGCCGACCGGCGATCCTAGCACGACTAGCCTGCTCCGACACCAAGCAAGGCGAGGCAGTCGAGAAGCACGAGCGTGAGGTGCGGTATATTAGGCAGTATTGAGGGGAGCTGAGTTGTTCGCAATTGCACTAGGTACCCGACTGCCACACTGTCCTTTCGGCGACATACAGCATGTGCATTGAGCTCGGATCGGTCGGCAACAGGTCAGGGTGAGCGAATTCGCCGCCCTCGATCTTCTTCATCCCCAACCGCTGCATGACGGTTTCGGACCGCTTGTTCGCCAATGCGGTGAATGCGTACACGCACGGCGCATCCAGGCTGCCGAATGCATGGTCGAGGGCGGCGCGAGCGGCTTCGGTCGCATAGCCCTTGCCCCAATGGTCGCGAGCAAGCCGCCAGCCCACCTCCAGTGCCGGGCCGAAAGGAAAATCGGTCCCGAGGCGATGCAGGCCGACCGCGCCGAGCAACGCCCCGTCGCCGATACGCTCGGCAGCCCAGAAAATCGGCTCGCCGCCTTCGGAAAGTCGCATCAGTTGTTCGACGACGTCGCTGGTCTCAGAGGCGGTCTTCGTGCCGCCGAGGAACTGCATCACCTCCGGATCGGCGTGGATAACGCCCAACAGGGGCTTATCCGCCTCTCGCCAGGGCCTGAGCTTCAACCGGTCTGTCGTGATCATACCCTCTCTCCAAGCAAATCGGCTCACCCTCGCTACCATAATAGCGTTCTGGCTTTGATTGAGTCTCGACCCTGGTCTGGCAACGCAGCATTTTCCACTTTGAGGCGAAATCATTCTCTACTATGGTCCACCAGGCTTAAGGCATGGGGGATTGCCGATGGTTTTATCACGCAGGGATGTCGTGCTCGGCGGCCTGGCGCTGGTCGCGGTCGGTGCGACCGGCAATATTGTTCAAGCCGCGACGGCAAAATCCTATTTCGCCGGTACCGCCAGCGACAACAATTTTGTCTATCGCAAGACCAACTTCGCCAAGATCAACAAGAGATGGCATCGCCAGATCGTCAAGTATTTCAGCAGCGAGACGGTCGGCACCGTCGTGGTCGATACCCGCCACCACTTCCTCTACCTCATCATGGAAAACAAGACCGCCATCCGCTACGGCGTCGGCGTCGGCAAGGAGGGCTTCAAATGGTACGGCCGCGCGACAATCGACCGCCGCGCGCTGTGGCCGCAATGGGTCCCGCCCCCCGAAATGCGTAAGCGCAGGCCGGAGCTGCCGCCCATGATCGAAGGCGGTGCGTCCAACAATCCGCTCGGGCCGCGCGCGCTCTATCTGTACCGCGACGGCGCCGACATCGGCTACCGCCTGCATGGCACGCTGGAGCCATGGAGCATCGGCACCGACGCTTCCAGCGGCTGCATCCGCATGTTCCCGGAAGACATCATCGACCTCTACCAGCGCTGCCCGATCGGCACCGCGGTGGAGGTCCTGCCGCACATCGCCGACCAGGCGCCCGCTTCCACCACTGTCGAATGATTGGCGCGCCTCATGAACCGCATGATTGAAAACACGCGCCGGCTGCTCGCCGCCGGCCTGCTGGTGCTGACCGCATCCTGCTCGACCAGCACCACGCTGACCCCTTCCACGCCCGACGTCACCAACGCCGAGGTTGCCGCCTTCCAGAACGTCCAGCCGGGCAGCGAGGAGGATTTTATCCTCAATGTCGGCCGCCGCATTTATTTCACGCAAGGTTCGGCCGCGCTCGATTCTGTCGCCAAGGCCACCCTCGACACCCAGATAGCCTGGTTGGCAAAGCATCCGCGCTGGCTGCTCAAGCTGCAGGGTTTCGCCGACGATCCCGGCGCAAGTGAAACGGCGCTGTCGCAGAAGCGCGCCGATGCGGTGATGGACTACCTCGCCGCCGGCGGCATAGACCGCAACCGCATGTGGGCCAAGGGCTACGGCAAGGACAGGCTCGTCCGCGACTGCCCCAACGCCGCCTGCAGGTCGCAGAACCGCCGCGTTGTGTCCAATTTGCGCGATGAGAGGGACGAGTCGTAGGGGGCTGCTGTTTTGGCATTCAGTTTCCTCAGTGCCGCGAGGCGATCTCGTCGCGGACTGTCGAAATGATCCCGAAAACAGTCATGGTCACCGGCGCCACACCGAAGTGGGAATTGACCCGTCTCTGCACTTGTATCATTCGCCGCCGCCCGCTTTGGCTTCCGGCATGACTTGCAGCAACGGCTGCGGCGATACTGCGATCTCTCCCGTGAAGGGCCGATCGTGGGCGAGAATCAAGAGAACGGATGCCGCCACGCCGGTCGCAAAAGTTCCAAGAGCGATCGCCGATGCCATTCGGTTATCACTATGAACGATCGCGATCGCGAGAAGAGCACAGAAGGCTTGCAGGATCAGGCAGGCCCACTTGGTGGGGTTGACTTGTGCGGAGCTGACGAGAATCCGTTGGCGACGCGCCTCAAAGGCGTCTTCAAGCCACCTCGTAATCTCGCGCTGCGCGATCTCCTGGCCGGGATTGCCTGGCGCCAAAGCCAGCGTCGTCCGTAGTGCCTCGTTAAGCGCCGGGCTTATGGTGAGGGTCGCCGCGCTCTCGGCCATCAGCGGCCACTCCTGGCTCGTCGTTTCCTCGATATAGTTGCGCACGAGCGTCCGTAAGCGCGCCTCGGGTTCCCCGGGAAAGCTGCTCGCCAGAACCACGACCGACCGCAATGCACTGGCCTCGCGATCGACTGCCGCATTGGCGTGATCGTTGTCGCTCCAGACCTGAGCCGCGGTGAACGCCACAAACAGGCCAAAGATGATACCCAGCGGCGGCAACATGCCAGGCGAAACCGCCTTGAATGACCGCGCCGTGGAGCCCACGGAAAGAGCGGCGATGCCCTGGTGCAAGATGAACGCGACGACATAGGTGGCCCCGAACACGACGAGAGCCATCGAAGCGAGTGGAAGAGTATGCAACCAGCCACTCATAGCAGCGCCTGCCCCATCCTGAGAATTCGTCGTCAGGCGTTTGTAGGGCCGTCGTTCCACTCGTGGCAATGCCACTGTGTTCCATCGTGTCAACAAACTCTATGCACGGGTGCAATCGGCTGCCCACGTGAGGCGAAAGCCCTGCTTAGTAATCGCGTCGCAGCTGGAGGTAGAGGCGCACGCGGTGCGCACCGGCATACCGGGCGACGAGGCGCAGGCGCTGATCGACAGGCTGGGCAACGACCGCGATGCGCCTCGCAATGGTCGTCCTTGCCAGTCGTTCACCTACCCGCAAGTGGGCTTCGAGAACTGCCTAGACCGCAATTGTATCGCGCCTGGCTGCCCCGATCGAGCAAATGACGATATCGCCGGTTGCCTGCATAGTGCGGCTAGAGTTCGAATGAACTCGCCGGGCGCCGATTGTAAACAACGACGAACTATACCAATATCTTTACTGGTTTCTTCCTGTGCGACTCGGGATGGGCAATGAACGCAATAACACAAACGGGTAAACACGGCGCCGCTGGCCAATACCTCGGCTATGCGCTTCAACCCGTGCGCCTTTGCTTTCACCTGCTCAATGTGCCTAGCGGCGCCTCGGTCTCTCTCGAACATTTAGACGATGTGGCGATTCACCTGGTCGGCGGCGAAGTGGTTCTTGAGCAAAGCAAGAGCGCGCTGAAGCAAAACCCGATATCCGACTGGGCTGCGGACCTGTGGAAGTCGTTGGCCAACTGGCTCAGCTTCATGGCGGCGGGAGAGATCGACCCGGCGACCAGCCGTTTCCAGCTATATGTCACACCGGTGAAGGCGGGCGCCTTCGCGACCGCGCTTAACGACGCGAAAACAGACGCCGACGTCGAGGCGCTGGTCGCCAATCTCGTCAAGGCCTACAGCAAGCTGAAAGCCGCCCCGGCGTGCGATGCCGACGTCCAAGCTTTCCTGAACGCTGATGCGGCTCATCGCGCCGCCTTGGTCAAGAATCTCGCCGTTGTCAGCGTCGATGCAGATCCCGTCGATCCGATACGTGCGATCTTCAAGCCTACGGTCTCTCCGCTCATCATCGACCTGGTGTGCGAACGCGCGATCGGCGCTGCGAAGGAGGCGGCGGACAGGCTGATCAGAGCTGGCAAGCCCGCCATCTTGGACGCGGACGCGTTTCAGGCCGAACAAAGAGCATTTGTTCAGAAGAACAACCTTCCAGGACTGCTGTCGTCTTTCACCAAGCAACCGCCGGTCGAGGCCATCGAACAATTGATCGCCGACCGTCCCGCCTTCGTCCGCCAGCTCGAACTGATTGAGGTGGGAGACGAAGCGCGCGTCCGGGCCGTCAGCGATTACCTTAGGACGCGCGCCGACATCTCGATCTGGGGCGAAAGCGGGCTGATCTTTGAGAAGAACCTGAGCGACTGGGACGATGATCTTGTCGGTCGCTACGAGCACGTCAGTGCAGAGGTGCACGACGTACAGGCCGGACAGCCCGCAACGGTTCGCGGGAGAATCGTTTACAGGCGTTGCGCGCAGTTGCAGCCTCCACTCGACGGTCGGGTCGTCCCCGGCCATTTCGTCCACGGATCGTTCAACGCCCTTGCCCACGTGCTGCGGCTTGGCTGGCATCCCGACTACCAGACTCTGCTGGAGCCAGCGACTTGATTGAGCCTGGCCGATCGCGTCTGCCGCTCACCGACCTCGCCATTGTCCAGAATCCAGGACTTGGGGCTTTCGCCTTGTGGCGGTTTGGCCAAGGTTTCCAGGCTGAGGACGAACGTCCAGCGCCCTTCGCCCTGGCGTTTCTCGTGCTGCCGATCGTCCTGCATCGCGCAACACTCGACATCGTGACCTCGACAAACCGACCCTCCGGGCTGGCGCTCTTCGCGGCCAAGCTCGGAAAGGAACGGGAACAACTCCTCGCCGTCCATGAGCGGGCGCTGCTGCTGCGCGCTCTGACATTGCAGTCGGTCGCTGTCGGCGTGAGCGGGCGGCTGCTGTCCGTGGATTACAAGGACGCTGCCTTGAGAGCAAACGTGCCAGAACCGAAACCGAAAAGGCTGGTCCTTCCAGAGCGCGTCAAGCACCTCGGACCTGCCTCGGAGAAGTTGGGCTTCTGGTTTTCGAAACTGGGGACTGCTCAGGTGGCCAACCTGTTACGGGTGGAGTTCTAAATGTATTTCCAGCTTCGAAAACTGATCCTTTGGCCTCGCAATGGCGCAGCGCCGCGGATCGTCAAGTTCGAGCGCGGCGTCGTCAACGTCATCAGCGGAGCGTCGAAGACCGGGAAGTCCGCCGTGATCCCTATTATCGATTACTGTCTGGGCTCGGACAAATGCGCGATTCCGGTGGGCGTAATCCGCGAGAACTGCAGCTGGTTCGGCATTCTGATCGAGACGCTGGAGGGCGAAAAGCTCTTGGCGCGGCGCGAACCGGGGGACCAACAGAGCACAGGCGACATGGTGCTGCTGGAGGGCGCGGAGGTCGAGATCCCAGAGACGATCACCGACAAGACCACCAATGTCGACACGGTCAAGCGCGCGATGAACCGCCTGGCAGGCCTGACAGACCTCGACTTCGAACCGGGTACGGAGAACGGATTCAAGCAGAGGCCAAGCTTCCGTGACCTCATGGCCTTCACGTTCCAACCTCAGAACGTGGTCGCCAATCCCGACGTGATGTTTTTCAAGGCCGATACGACGGAACACCGGGAGAAGCTGAAGACCATCTTCCCGTACCTTCTGGGCGCGGTCACCGCAAAGGTTCTCCAGGCGCGGTTTGAGATCGATCGGCTCCAGCGCAACCTCCGCCGAAAGGAGGCTGAGCTACGCGCGATCGTGTCAGCGACTGGCGCTTGGCGGGCGGAGGCGGAGGCGTGGCTGCGACAGGCTGTCGAACTTGGCCTGGTCGATTCCTCCACTCAAGTGCCGAAGGACTGGAGTGACGTCATTGACTTGCTTCGACGGGTGTCGAACAGCAACTCAAGCCTTGCGCGACCAAGCCTGGCCGGCATCGATGTGGTGCTCACGCGTCTGGATACCCTTCGTGCGCTGGAAACCGAACTCGCCTCGCGACTTACCGAACATCGTCAGCGCCTGAACGAACTGCGCCGTCTGGTGGAGAGCAGCGAGGCGTACGGCGACGCAATGCGCATCCAACGTGACCGTTTGGGCCTGTCCACGTGGCTGAGGGACATGGCCGACGAGTCGGCCGATCCGTTGGTCGCACTCGGGGACGGCGGCCGTGAGAAGATCTTGGCCCTTTGCGACAACCTCGGCGGTCTGGAGATCCGGCTGCGGACCCACCCTGCCATGTCCAACACGCTCGACAAGGAGATCCTGCGCCAGCGCGGCGCCGCTGAAGCGGTCCTATCTGAGCTGAACGAGGTGCGTAGCGAGATAACGATGCTGGAACAGGACTCTGACGCCGCCCGAGACGAGGTCAATCGCTTCGATCGGCTTGAGCGCTTCCTTGGTCGATTGGAGCAAGCGCTGCACATCTACGATCGCGCCGACCAGTCGTCGGACTTGCGGCAGGAAGTCGCCTCGCTGCAGGTCGATATTGCGACGCTGCAAAAGACGATCTCCGAGGCCGACATCCAGCGCAAGCTATTCAACGCCCTGAACCAAGTCGCCCATCATGCCAATCGGCTGGTTCCGCAGCTTGACGCGGAGTGGCCCGAGGCCCCGATCAGGCTGTTGATTGAAGACCTGACCGTCAAGGTGACCAGGGGAACACGTGAGGACTACTTGTGGGAGATTGGCAGCGGCGCCAATTGGCTCGCGTATCACGTCGCACTAATGCTTGCGCTGCAGCACTACTTCCTGGCCGAGCCTCATCACCCAGTCCCTGGGCAGCTGATCTTCGACCAACCTAGCCAAGTCTATTTTCCCAAGCGGGCCGCGGGCGACGAGGGACCCGACCTCATCGCGTGGAGGGATCAGGACGTGGTCGCTGTCAGGAAGGTCTTTGCGCTCCTAGGCGCTGAGGTCACGGCCGCCAAGGGTCGCCTCCAGATCATCGTCCTGGACCACGCAGATGAGGACGTCTGGGGGAAGTTGCCCGGAGTCAAATTGATCGAGGAATGGCGTGGACAGGCCCTCGTGCCTCGGGCATGGATTACCCCCGCATTGGGCTGAGACGCATTAGTGGTGTAGCGACTATCCGGCTCCTCTGCCCGAGAGCAAACCGTACGCAAGCGGCCCCGACCTGCGGGGCGGTAAGGCGCCTCTAGTCGGTCGCCAAGAAAGGCGTTGATCCTTCCCAAAAGTGGACACGGTAAGAAATTGCGCCAATCGAAAGATGGATCCTGTGTAAGGCCTCCCTACCGTCAAGCACGACGGCCAAAAAGTACTCAGGGTTTGGCGGTCGGCCCAATCTTCGCTTTGGAAACTTGAGTTGCCGGTTTCCTGACGGGAGCCGCGGCGGGTGGCTTTGGCTTTGTCAGCCTCGCACGAATTGCATCCAGGCGCGCTTTTCGACCTCCGTATATGTCCTCCAGCGCGTCTTCGAAAATATCGTAAGCATCCAGCAGATCCTTTAGGGGTAGCCCGCCTTCGTGACTTCCAGTGTTTCCCACGTCCTTCAAAGCTACCATTGTGCCATGGTGCGCGATGTCCAATTTCTCGGCCCGATCAAGCCGGACACCTAACGCGACAAATTTGCCCGCAGGTGTAGCTTTCGGGATGCCGAAGTCGGCGAGAATCTCCTCCACCGCATTGCGGAGCTTGTTTGCCGCCGAACTCCTGTCGGTCCAAAACAGTCTGAAGGATTTGGTGATCTCGTCACTGACGGCCTTGGGTGTCTTCCCCGGTATCGCGATGATGCGAGGCCCGGGAATCATCGACTTTGGATAGAAGTTGGTTTCCTCGTCCATTTGCTCTTCGCCGTCCTGATCGATGTAATAGTAGGGACCTGAGCTTGCGATACCGGATAAGACCGCGACCGTTCGGCAAAACGCATGGGAACAGGCAAAGAAACTGGTGAACTTGCCGCTCGCAACCATTGGATCGTCGCCTTCTTCCCAGACGGTGACACCCTTATCCTTCACCCTTTTGAGAAGCCCATTCTTGCATTTTGGGCACGGAAAAGCCGGATAACTGTCTTCAGGGTACTTCTCCCGCCAAAGTGACCTGTCCATCCCCAACCTCACCAAGAATTCATATCCGCCGGCCACGTTACCTGCGTCTCGTCAACTAATGACAGCCAGAGGCTGAGAGTCTATCAAAGGCAATAGTTATTGAGGAACCGGGCTGATGTTCAACCTTATCATGCGTAATGTCGATTGGGCCGGGGGCGCAGAAACTATGCCAATCGAGCGGATTTTCGAGTATACCGACGATCACATTGCGGCTCTGTTCCGACCGAACAACGTCATCGACGTTGATGCACTAATTCGCCTTCCAACCTTATTCATGCAGGAAGGAGTACGAGGCGAGCTTGCGTACGTTGGCCACCTAAACAGGGCGCGTATTGTTGGACGCGATGTTTCGTTTGAATACACGATCGAGCGGGAAGTTCCGGCACTCACCAACGCCTACATCCTTGAAAACCGCGCGCAGTTCCATATGCCGCACGACTTCGAATTCTCACGCAACCATTGGTCAGTGAAGGATGTCGATCTTTATCAGGTCCTGTTGAGGATATTGCGCGCTCCGGTTCGGCAGCGGCCGGCTGTATTTAACTTACCAGAACGTGAGGCGGTAGACCCTCTACAGGCATCAGCCATGATGCCATTTGCCGGAGGGTTCGAAGCAGTTTATGCGAGCATCGAAGCAGCGGCTCGTAGCGTCGGTATGCGATGTAACCGAGCGGACAACATCTGGGAACATCACGCCATCATGCAGGATATCGCGTCCTTGATAGACCGGTCGCGCATCATTGCTGTGGACTGCACCGGCCGGAACCCAAATGTCTTTTATGAGGCCGGTATTGCGCACACGCTGGGACGTGAAGTCATCCTGATCACCCAGAATGCAGAAGATGTTCCGTTTGATCTCCGGCACCTGCGCTACATTCACTATCACAACAATGGTGAAGGCGTCGCAAGGCTGCAGGGAGACCTTGAGGCGAGAATGCGCTTCATCCTTGGCCGCTAGCTATGGTCTTGTCCAGTCCGCGGCAGAAGGTCGGAGGGCTTCGCGCAGTGCTGGGCATGGACGTCCGCTTGGCGCAATTGCGACTGATCAGCAGACAGGCCCCTCTCGGCCAATATCAAGACGTACAATGTGTCGCCGGTTGGCGTCCGAAGCCGGCGTCTAGCGAACCTTCCGATTTCACGCGGGCTGCCAAGGAGTCATCCAGCCCATTAACCATTCGTTAACCATTCACTCGCTAGCGTTTACCTATCAGTAAGGATTCGCCGCCAGTGACTTTTGCCGCTCCCCTTGAGGCCAAATCCATTCGCTTTCGCGCCCGCTCCTTCGTGGCGTTCACGCTGACGCCGGAGGCGCCCCTGGCGGCCTGGCTAGAGGGGCTGGACCACTGGATCGGCAACTCGCCCGGCTATTTCTCAGGCCGCCCGGTGCTGCTCGATCTGAACACGATGAAGCCGCAGCCGAGCGAGATCGCGGCGCTGGTGGCGGAACTGGCCACGCGCGGCATCCGCATCTATGCCATCGAGCTCGAAGGGGCCGCTCTCGGCGCCGAATTGCCGCCGGTGCTGACCGGCGCCAAGGAGGCCACGACCGATGGCCTGCTGCCCGGCCGCAAGGCGAGGGCGGAGGTTTCCGACAAGGCCGAGGGCAAGGCGCTTGAGGCGCGCGCGGATGCGGGCGCTGCTGGCAAGGGCAAGGCTGGCGCAAGCCTAACAGGCGAAAGCGAGCCTCAGGTTGCGCCGCCGCAGGAGGCTTCGGGCACGCTGATGATCAAGTCGCCGATCCGCTCCGGCCAGGCGATCGTGCATCCGCATGGCGATGTCATCGTGCTCGGCTCGGTCGCGTCCGGTTCGGAGATCATCGCGGCGGGCTCGATCCATGTCTACGGCACGCTGCGCGGGCGCGCTTCCGCCGGCGCGCTGGGCAACAAGGGCGCGCGCATCTTCTGCCGCAGGAACGAGGCCGAACTGCTGGCGGTCGACGGCTGGTACGTCACCGCCGAGGAGATGGAAGGTGTTTCACGCGGCAAGCCGGTGCAGGCGTTTCTCGACGGCGACGCGCTGCGCGTTTCGCCGCTGAGTTGACATTGATTTCGACCGATATTGGGCGGCCAGGCCGCTCGACCAGGAACAACAAAGCAACAACAACGGAGGCATTTTCATGGGCAAGGTAGTGGTGGTCACTTCGGGCAAGGGGGGCGTCGGCAAGACGACCTCGACGGCAGCCCTTGGTGCCGCGGTCGCCAAGACCGGCAAGAAGGTGGCGCTTGTCGACTTCGACGTCGGCCTGCGCAACCTCGACCTGATCATGGGCGCCGAACGCCGGGTGGTGTTCGACCTCGTCAACGTCATCCAGGGCTCGGCCAAGCTGTCGCAGGCGCTGATCCGCGACAAGCGGGTGGAGACGCTGTTCCTGCTGCCGGCCTCGCAGACGCGCGACAAGGATGCGCTGACGGAGGAGGGCGTCGGCGAAGTCATCGACAAGCTGCGCTCGGTGTTCGACTACGTCTTCTGCGACAGCCCGGCCGGCATCGAGCGCGGCGCGCAGCTCGCCATGCGCTTTGCCGACGAGGCGGTCATCGTCACCAATCCGGAAGTGAGCTCGGTGCGCGATTCCGATCGCATCATCGGCCTGCTCGATGCCCGTACGCTGCGGGCAGAGCAGGGCGAGCAGATCGCCAAGCATGTGCTGGTCACGCGCTATGACGCGGCGCGCGCCTCGCGCGGCGAAATGCTCTCCATCGACGACGTGCTGGAAATCTTGTCGACACCGCTGCTCGGCATCATTCCCGAGAGCCAGGATGTGCTCAGGGCCTCCAACCTCGGTTCGCCGGTGACGCTGTCGGAGCCGCTCAACGCCGCGGCACGAGCCTATATCGACGCCGCCAGGCGGCTCGAGGGCGAACAGCTGCCGGTCGTCGTGCCGTTCGAGCGCAAGGGTTTCCTCGATCGTCTTTTGGGAAGGAGGGCGGCATGAACCTGCTCGATATCTTCAAGCGGCGCTCCAGTGCGCCGGTGGCGCGCGAGCGGCTGCAGGTGCTGCTCGCCTATGAGCGCCGCAACCGCAGCCAGCCAGACCTCGTCTCCATCCTGCGCGAGGAGATCATGGCCGTCATCGCCAAGCATGTGCAGATCGACCAGGACTATCTGCAGGTCTCGATGGACCGCGGCGAGACCATGTCGACGCTGGAAATCGACATCCAGATCCCCAACAAGAGCGCCGTGCCGCTGGCGATGGCGGGCTGACTTTACTCCTGGGGGTCGATCCCGCAAAGCGGATCGGGGCGGGGGGCTGCGCCAGCACCCCCACCCGGAAGTTCACGTCGGCTGGGCCGAATTGACCAATGCCGCGGATCACGCGCTCTACGATGCCAAGGGCAAGGGGCGCGACCGGGTCGCCATCGCACTGGGCAACGCGCCCGGTGAGCGGCCCCCGATCCAGCTGGTGCCGGCCCCCAAAAGCAGCTGAGACGCCTTTTGAGGTAGGCACTCAGTCTCGCCTGCGACAATCACCGTGCAGTCCGGCAAGCCGGGATGCGGCGAGTTTCTCGGCGGCACATCCCCACCCTGAAGGTCCCGCGCGGCTTTGCCGAGCCATCTCGCCGGGGCGCGCCACGGTCTTGCCTGTCCTTCGGCCCCCCACACTGGTGAGGCGAGGAACAAGCTTTCCCACGGCCGCGGCATTGGTTGTTCGCGGCATCCAAACCCCAAATGTGCCGACCTTGCCTCCCGCCAATGGGGGGCTTCCCCTGCGCAATTAGCGGATGTAAGGATATGTTAGCAATTCGTTAAGTAGCAAGTTGGGGTATGGCGTAAGGGGTATTCGGCCATGAACTTCAAGGGCCTGATCAAGCGTGCTGAAGACGTAGATAAAGCAATTCAAGACCTCGAGATCGATCTGGCGGATGCGCTGGATGCGACTCTCGACGCCGAGGACGAGGCGCCGCCCAAGAGCGGCGATGCCGCGGATGCCGCGGCAGGCCCTGACGAGCCGCCACCTGAGGCCATTGCGGCAAATGGGGACAGTGCTGCAAATGCAAACGATCCCGGCGATGCGGACAGTCCTGAAACCGGGCCGCGACTGACCTCCCACACCCAGACCCGACTGGCTGCCTTGAGTGCCTTCGAAGGGCTGTTCCATGACGCCAGGGATTATCTGGACGATATCAACGGCAAGCTGTCGGAGATCGCGACCTCACACCATTTGACGCGCGAGTACCTCAACATCCTCCATGGCGACATCATTCGCGCCAACGAGCTGGAGCTGACGAATGCCGGCCTGATCGCGGAACAAAGAACGCTGTCGGAAAAGCTGCACGACGCGGGCAGAAAGCTGCGCGAGCGTGAAAGCACCTGCGAAGTGCTGCAACAGCGCGAGACAAGCCTGGTTCAGGACAGGGATGCGCTTCGCGCGGCGCTTGCCGCGACAAGGCTGGAACTCGCGGAGACATCCAATGCGAGCGCAAGACGCGACGCGGATTTCGGCGACATCGCCAAGCGGCTGACGGCCAGGACGGTCGAGGCCAACAGGCGCTTGCGCGAGAGCAAGATGCTGCGGGAAAAACATGTCAGCCTGTCGATCGAGTTCGACAAGGCGCTGAAGCGGGAATCCCAGGCACGCCACAGGCTCGACGAGCTCTCGGCGATCCATGCCAGCGAAGCAGCGCGGCTTGTGGAACTGCTGGCTGCGCTCGGCAAGAGCGAGAAAGAGGAGATGCGGCTGCAGAAGTCGCTCGAGGCCGCACAGGCGAAGCTGTCGGAAATGACCGAAGCGGCCGGCATGGTGGAAGGTGACAGGGAAGCCGAACTGGCGCGCAGCGAGACGGAGATGCGCGGGTTGCGTTCCGAGATCCAGGAGCTGCAATCGCGGCTGGAGTCGGCCTCGAACGAGAACAGCGAGGCCACCGGCGAGATCGCCAGGCTCAAGACTGAATTGAACACACCCTGGCCGAAAAGAAAATCGCCGATGAAAGATTGTCCGCGCTCGCCGAAGAGAACGATAGCGACAAGGCGAACCTCTCGAAAGTGAACGCCAATCTTTCACAGCTTATGCTGCAACAGGCGTCGGAACAGATACAGCTCGATGTCCAGAGGCAGGAATGCGAGGACCTCAGGGCCGAAATCGTGTCCCTCAATGCCCGGATCAAGGAATTGCTGCCCTACGAGCGGCTGCACAAGGCCACCAACGGCAGACCGCGTGAGGGCAGCGTGGTCGAGATCACCGGCGTGGTGGCGGAGAAAGCACGTGCAGCGGGCAGGCGGCGCGCCCGCAGGAACCTCCGCGCGACGCCGTAGAGCAGTTCACCGTTTCACGGAAACGGCGAACAGCTCTATCTCCTTGTCTTGACGCAATTCCCTGAGGGAAAGCGCTATGCGCTTTTCCCGGGGAAACCGTTTCACACTTTTCCTGGAATTGCTTCTAGCTCACTTCGTCGGCTCCGCGCGACGGCGCCTGGCTCCTGCCCGGCCTGGGGTGGCGGGCGGCTCGTGCTGGTAAAGCTCGTCCATGGAGAGCGACGCCAGAGCGCCGAAAGGGGCCTGCTTCTTCACCCGGCCGCCGCTGAGGATCACCACGTCGTCGCAGAACGAGATGGTGCTGTGATGGTGGCTGATGACGATGGTCGTGCGGCGGCCGGCTCTCGACTTCAGGGTCTCGACGATGGCCGCTTCCGACAGTCCGTCCACGGCGTTGGTGGCTTCGTCGAGGATCAGGAGATCGGGATCGCGCACCAGGGCCCTGGCCAGTGCGATCCGCTGCCTCTGTCCCGCCGAAAGATTGACACCCCTGTAGCCAACGACCGTGTCGTAACCCAGCGGAAGCCGTTCGACGAATTCGTGCGCCTCGGCCAGTCTCGCGGCGCGCTCGGCGTCGCCGGGCGTGGCCGCGTCCTGGCCGTAGGTTATGTTTTCAAAAATGGTGCCATCGACCAGTTCCAACTCCTGGCTGGCCAGTGCGATGTGCCGCCGCCACTGGCTGGCGTCGATCTCATCGAGCGGTGATCCGTCGACGAGGATCCTGCCGGTGTCCGGTTCCACGAAGCGGCACAGAAGATTGACGATCGTCGTCTTGCCTGCGCCCGAGCGGCCGATCAGCGCCGTCGAGCGGCCGCCGCGGATTTCGAACGTCGCCGAATGCAGCACCACCTCACGCTGGTCGGTGCCGGAATAGGTGAACGTCACGTCATCGAACTCGATGCCCTGGCGCAAGCCGTGGAACGGTCCGTCACCTTGCGGCGGTTGCGGCTGGCCGGACGGATCCAGCATCCATGTCACCTCTTCGAGCGATCCGCTCAGGCCCTGCAGCTGGCTCCACGACCCTTGCAGGGCCCGCATATGCGGCTGCAGCCGGTAGAGCAGGATGACAAAGGCGATGATCAGCGGGAAACTCACCTGCGCCAGCCAGGCGCCGATCACCACCGCCAGAAACAGCACGGCGTGGAGAACCTCCGTCAGCGGCGGTAGCGCGCCCTGGCGCACCAGCAGGACGAAGGAGGCGCGGCGAACCGCATCGGACGCCGTATCGAAGATCGCCTTCTCCCGGCTCTCCTGTCCGAAGATGCGGATCAGGCGTCCGGCATGCACCAGATGCAGCATCTGCGATGCGAGGTGGGAGTTGCGCGAGGCGACGCTGCGGCTGGGCTCTTTCAGATTGGCCGAGAGGATGGCGTGCGCGATCTGGACGGCGGCCAGTCCCAGCGTGACCAACAGCGTCATGCGCCACGAAAGCAGCAGCAGAAAAGCCAAAAGGATGATGGCGGCCGATGCGCTGACGATGGCCGACAGCATGATCTGGATCGCATCCGAAGCCCGCCAGGATTCGTTGGAGATGATGTTGAGCAGCCGGCCCGGACTCTGCCGCAGGAAGAACGGGTAGCCGACCCGCAAGAGCCGCTCCGACAAGGCGCTGCGGATCGAATGACTTGCCTTGCCATAGATGAAGGTCGTCAGCAGCGTGTTGGCGAAGGCGAAAACGTTCTTCAGGAGGATCGAGCCGAGGATGGCGATCGAAATGACGACAAGCCGGTCGCGCTCGCTCAGGCCCGCTCCGACATGCTGGAGGACGGCCGAGAAGCCGGCCATTCCCGCTGCATCCCCGTGCCCCATGATAATGCCCAGCAACGGGATGATCAGGCCGATGCCGAAGCCTTCGAGGACGGCGCTGGCCAGGCCGAGAACCACCACGGCCGGAAGCAGGCGCAGTTGCCTCTTTCCGAGCGCCCGGAACAGCATCGGCAGGCTTGGCGGCAGCAATGGCATTACAGCGGTTCACTCACTTGGGCATTTGCCTGTTGATCCTGCCGCACCGGCGCATCTTGCGGCCGTCTCGCCAGCAGGAGAACCGCAAATCGTGCCGCGCCGAGCAAATTCATGCCGACGATCGGCCAGTGCGACAGGTTGAGTTCACGATCGAACGCAGGCCCGCCCGCCAATTCCCGGAAAGCCGCTCTCGCGGCCCAGTAGAAATGACGAAGCAGCCAGGGCGCATGGCGAACATGTTTCAGGCAGAGTCCGCCATTGCCCAGACTGTAGTCGCGGTGGAGCTTTTCGATGGATTTGCGATCCCGCCGGCCGTGATGATGGAATATCGTCATGTCGGGCACATACTCGACCGCGATGCCGAGCAGCACCGCCCGCACGAGGTAATCGGTATCCTCCGCCGACCGCATTGACCCGCCGGCGCCGAAGCGTTCGTCGAAATAGCCGATACGGGCCGCGACATCGCGGTGCATCGTCATGTTGCAGCCCAGCACGAAACCGCCGGGGTGAACATCCGGCGTCAGCCGCTCGCGTACCCGCGAGCGCTTGATCGTGAAAGGCAGATCCCTTTGATCGCCAAGCTCGACACGGCCCCCCCGGATGAGCCAGTGTTCCCCGGACGCGTAGTGTCGCTCCAGATCGCGCAGGTAGTCGCAATGGACCGCGCAATCATCGTCGACGAAGACCAGCACACGGCCCCGCGCGCGCCTCAAACCGGCGTTGCGGGCAGCCGCCAGTCCGGGACGTGGCTCGCAAACGGGCGTGAATGGAATGTCCGACGTAGCGGCAATGCTGGCCAGGTGTTCCGCCGTGCGGTCGCTCGAGCCGTTGTCGACGACCACGAGTTCGGCCGCGAAGCCGGCATGGGCGCGGCACGCGGCCTGCACCGACGTGATGCAGGCCTTGAGCACGGCGACACGGTTGCGCGTACAGATGATGAAGCTGACTTCAGGCGCCGATCGTTCCGGTCGCGGACCGGCGGGGACGGCGTCAAGCGCCGTCGAACGATCGCGCTGCAGGAGTTGGTGGGTTTTGACGGTCATCCCCCTAGCTCAACTCATAAGGCGCCAGGAGCGCCGCGGCGGGCGCGGATTTGAAGAAGTATGCCATAGCGTCCGCGTGCCTGCCGGCCGACAGCGAGGCGCGGCTGAGCCAGGGCGCCCAGGCGCCGGGCCGCAGCGCATATCGCTCGCGGCGCCGGATGACGTTCCACTTCGCCGTCCGCGTCAGCAATTCATGCGTCAGGGAGGGCTGCATTTCGTCGGCGACAAGCTGGTAAAGGAAATAGAACAGGTTCAGCGCCCCGGCTTCGAAGCTCGGCCGCGTGTCGGACGGCAGCGAGCCAATCCGCTCCTCCAGCGCGACGATGAAGTTGGCGGCACGGGCAACCGTGTCGAGGCTGACCGCATCGCCGATGTCGCGCAGGTCCCGCGTGATTTCCGCGAGGCCTTCGCGCTCGAGGTTCTCGGCCACGATCCGCAAATGCGTCCTGCGCATCTCCTTGGTGTGCAGGCTGGTCACGCTTGCCTCATGGACTCGGTAGACGACCAGGTTTTCGGGCATCATGGCTGCCGGGTAGCGGCCGGCCAGCCGCCTGAAAAGATCGAAATCCTCGGCATGCCTGTAGGTCCTGTCGTAGTGGAGATCGTGGTCTTCGATGACCTTCCTGTTGTAGACGACCGTCGGGTGCATGAAGATCGTGAAGAACATCGCCAGTATGGGAATGCGGCCGAGCTGGAACACCGGATCTGGCTTGCCCCTGGCGATGCGGCCGCCGATCAACATATCGACGCCGGCGCCGCAAAAACCGAGTTCCGGCCGCCGCTCGAACAGCGCCACCTGGCGCGACAAGCGCCAGGGATAGGCGACGTCGTCCGCGTCCATCCGCGCGACCAGCTCGCCCTGGGCTTTTCGCAGCCCTTCGTTGAGCGTCGCGACGAGGCCACGGTTTTCGCGCGAGATGATCGAGATGCGGCTGTCGGCCTGCCGGCATCGCTCGAGGATATCGAGCGAATTGTCGGTCGATCCGTCATTGATGGCGATGATCTCCAGGCGGCCGTAGTCCTGCCGCAGGATGCTTCCCAGCGCGGCGGCGAGATAGGGCCCGGCATTGTAGACCGGCAGCAGGACGGAGACGAGCGGCACGGCGGTCATCGTCTGGCGTCCGTTCGCTGGAGGTCGAGCGATGGCGCGCGGCCATCGGGCAATCGGCCGGGCGCCCTCGCCAACCAGCCGGCATGGCCGGCGCGGGCGGCATGGCCGGGCGCGACATAGGGGAAGTGGCGCTTCAGGCGGTTGAGCGGCCTTTCGAAAATCAGCCAGGAGATCGAGGCCACGACAATCGTGGCGGCGCTCGCAACCAGCAGCCGCCCGGGCCCTTGCTCCGAGACATTGAGCGGGATCCAGGGCTGCGACTTGACGGCGAGCGACAGCAATATCGGATGATAGAGATAAACGCCGTAGCTGATGCGGCCGAGAGCCAGCAGCGGCGGCAGTTCGGCAAGCTTGCCGATGATGCCGCCAAGGCCGCTGGAACAGGCGGTGACGATGACCATCAGCGGTACCAGGGGCAGGACTTGCAGCAGCAGCCAGCGAGCCCATTCCAGCGCCGGATCTGCAGGCGCAGGGACAAACCACTCGATCATCAGGAATGCGGCCGCCAAGGCAGGCCAGCCCAGCCGCATCCATTGCGGCAGGGCAGCGCCTCTGGACCGCCAGCAGGCAAGCAGCGCACCCGACGCCAGCGCATCCATGGATGCCGGCGGCAGCAGGTCGCGTGCCAGCGCCGGGGTGGCAGTGATCGGCCAGTAGAAGCGATAGGCCAGCGACAGCAGGATGACGGCGATGCAGACCGGCTCAAAGCGCCGGCGCGGAACCAGCAGGACAATCAGTGGCCAGGCGAGATAGAACTGCTCCTCGATGCTCAGGCTCCAGAAATGGCAGAGAACCCAGGGCGTCCAGTTATTGTGCAGCGCATACCAGAAATTCGACAGATAGAGCGCATGCCAGATCAGCGATGCCCTCGACTGTTCCAGGTCAAACAGCCAGACGAAGCCCAGGACGGCGAAATAGGGAGGAAATATCCGCAGCGCCCGCCTGATGTAGAAGGATCGCAACGCAGGGCCGGTTTGAAACTCGGCGGCCGCCCGCGCTTCCAGCAGCACGCGCGTGATCAGGAAGCCGCTGAGCACGAAGAAAAGCCGCACGCCGATATGGCCCCAGAACGAAGATCCTCCCGCCGCGAAGAAATGCGAATACATCACCATCGTCACGGCGATGGCCCTCAGTGCATCCAGTTGGATGTCGCGGGTGTTTGCCATCAGGGGCGTCCGCCGCCGTGATGTCCGCGATGAAGCTGCCAGCTTGCCATTCTGAACGGCAGGCCAAGGCGGCCCGCCATGGCGGCGGCAGCATCAAACCCGCGCTTTGCGAGTCCGCTCAGCCCGGGCTCGAAATCGACGCACGAACAACTCAAGATGGTCAACCTGGCGGAATCCTTCACGGCGTATGTCTAGTCGCAAAACGAGTCCCCCGGGAAATGGTTCGGCTACCACATTGTGCAGCGCAACACAAAAAATTTACCAGACCGAAATACTTGTGTGAGCAGGCGCTAAATATTGACAAAACCCGCCAAATTTTCATTTTCTTTGGCGGCGTCTGCAGCATTTCAGCCTTTTGTTAAGCGTCCGGGCCTGTTCTCTCTGGTAGTTTTGAAAAATTCCTGGCTCGAAAAAATCAGAAAAGCTCAGATTTTTCTTAAATCACGTACAAAAATTCGAAAATCTATATTCTGCCTATATGGACTCGGTTCGACATAGTAGCGAATCAATTGGAATCATTGGGGTTTTTCGCGATGCAGCATGGTCACCGGCTTTTTCATGGTCAACGGCGCAGCGCCCGGCCACATCGCCACCGACCTCAACGGCCACAAGGGCATCGAATGGGGAAGCGGCGCGTTCGAGATCGTCGTGCGGCTGGCGACCCTGGATGCCGACCCCGACCGCCCGCTATGTCAGCGACGGGGCGCGCTTGCCTGGTGAAACCGGGCCGTGCCGGCGCCGTCTTGCGCATCACACCGCCTCGAACACCACCGTCTGCGCCAGCCCGCCGCTCTTGCGGTTTTCCAGCGTCACGGTGCCGCCGTAGCGCTCGATGATTTCCTTGGCGATGGCCAGGCCTAGCCCGGCGCCGGGAATGGATTGGAGCCGGCCGGGGTCGACGCGGAAGAAGGGTTCGAACGCCTTGTTGAGGAGCTCCGGCGGAATACCCGGTCCATGATCGGAGATGGTGAGCACGGCACGACTGTCGGCCACCGCAAGGTCGATGCTGCATGCCTTGCCATGGGTGGCGGCGTTGACGATCAGGTTGCGCAAGGCCCGGCGCAGGCCGAGCGCGCCAGCTTGCACCGAAACGGCATCGAGATGCCCGATCGATACGGCATGGCCGAGCGAGACCATCTCGGCTTCGATATCGCGCACCATCTTTTGGAGATCAACCGGCTCGACGGCATCCTGGTTCACCTCTTCGCGCACCAGCCGGATGGCGCTGTCGGCGATGCGGTCGAGCTCGTCGAGATCGTGAAGCCATTTGTCGCGTTCGTCATCGAGGAATTCGGCGCGCAGCCGCATGCGCGTCATCGGCGTGCGCAGGTCGTGGCCGGCGGCGGCGACCAGGCGCATGCGGCTTTCCATGGCGGCCTTCAGGCGGGACGAGAGCTGGTTCAGCGCGTGTGCCGTCGCCTTGACCTCGGCCGAACCGACTTCCGGCACCGCCGCCAGCATGCCATCCGATCCGATCTTGGAAACCGCGGCTTCCAGCATCTCGAGCGGCCGGATCAGCACGGCGGTGAAATAGACCGAGACAGCCGTGGCGCCGGCGACGATCAGCGAGATCCAGCCGGCGAGGACCAGCCACTCACGCCTTGGCGGCGTGATGTGGGGAACCTCCATGATCGCCCAGCGATCGTCGGGCAGGCGCACCGATGCAAGCTGGCCGGGCTGATCCGCCTTGTCGCTGACGACGGCCAGGACGTCGAGGCCGCGGCGGCGCAGGATGTCGTTGAGCATCGCCGTTTCCGGACGATCCACCTTACCGCCTGCCGCATGGTCGCTGAATTGCACCCGCAGAACGTCCGGAATCGGGCCGGGCAGGAGGCGGACGACGAGTTCCATCTGCTGGGCAACCCAGGGCACGGTCAATTCCGGCGGCGGCCCGCCACCGCGGACGCTGATGACGGCGGCCGTCGCCAGGGCAACCACGCCGACGATCGAGGCGACCAGCAACAGGATGAGGCGTCGGCGCAGCGAGTTCACGCGTGGTTCTCCACGGTGTCGACGCGCGCAGTGAGCTGGTAGCCGCCGTTTCGGACGGTCTTGAACAGCGGCCCGTCGCCAGTCTCGGCGAATTTGCGGCGCAGCCGGCTCATCAACACGTCGACCGAGCGTTCGAAGGGGTCGCGCTCGCGGCCTTGGGTCAGGTCGAGAAGCTGGTCGCGTGACAGCAAGCGGCCGGGACGGTCGAGAAACACCTGCAGCAGGTCGAACTCGGCGCCGGTGAGATCGACGGCCTCGCCTTGCGCATCCGTCACCTTGCGGGTGTCCGGTTCCAGCCTGTAGCTGGCGAAGCGGTAGACACGGGCGCGCGGCGGCGCAGGCGCCTCCTCGGGTGTCGAACGCCTGAGCACGGCGCGGATGCGGGCGGTCAGCTCGCGCGGGTTGAAGGGTTTGCCGAGATAGTCGTCGGCGCCGAGCTCCAGGCCGATGATGCGGTCGACGTCCTCCTTCAGCGCCGTCAGCAGGATGACCGGGATGTGCGGCTTGCGGTCACGCAGGCTGCGGCAGATATCGAGGCCGGAGCCGTCCGGCAGCATGACGTCGAGCACGGTCAGGTCGAACTGGCCGGTGGCGAGCTTCTGTTCGCATTCGCGCCGGTCCGCTGCCACCGAGACGCGAAAGCCCTGGCCGTCGAGATAGCGTTGAAGAAGCGTCCTGATCTCGCGGTCGTCGTCGACGACCAGGATATGCGGCTGTGACTGCATGACCGTGCCCTTGCTTGGCCGCGATTATAGGGAGAGCCGCGCCCAAGCGGCACGGAAAATTGCAACCGAATGTTTCCGGCAGGGCGCGGGAAACATTCGGAAACAAATTGCCCTTTTGCGGAAACCTTCGGCAACACGCCGACGCGAAGCGGACAAACACGCTTCCTATCCTCATGGCCGTCCGAAGCATGAGAGAAAGGAACAACATCATGCGAAGCAGACTTCTCGCGCTCGGCCTGTTTTCCGCCGCAGCCATCCATCCCGCGCTGGCGGCGCAGCCCGACCCCGCCACGGCACCCGGGGAGGCGCCACCAGTCATGGCCTTGCAGGATGGCCCGGAGCAAGGGCGAGATCATGGCCCGATGCCCTGGCCCGGTCCGCATGGGCCGATGCGGCATGGGCCGCAAGGATTTGGGCCGCAAGGTTTTGGGCCGCAAGGTTTTGGGCCGGAAGGCTTTGGTCTCCGCCGCATGGGACCGCCGCCGGAATTCATGCTGGCGGCCCGGCTGGCGGCGCTCGAGACCCGCATTGGCGTGCGGACCGAACAGCTCGATGCCTGGCGCGACTACACCAGCGCCCTGCAGGCCGTGCTGGCGCCGCCACGGCCCGATCATGGTCCGGGCGGGCCTGAAGCCAAGGGCCCCGAGGGCGGCAAGCCCGACCCCTTCGCCTTCCAGGAGAAACTGGCGGACGAGGTGACCAAACGGGCGGTCTCGGCCGGCAAGCTGAAGGACGCGATCGCCGCACTTCGCGCGACGCTGACCCCCGAACAGCTCGAAATCCTCGCTTCGGCGGATCGCCCCCACGGACCACCCCCCGGTCCCTGGGGCGGCCCGCCGGAGGATGCAGCCGGCCCCCGAGGCCTGCCCAACGATGACAGACGTCTCCAGCCGCCCCAGCCCGGGAACGGCGAGCAACTCTGACCGGCTGCGCGCCGGCCGGCCCGATATCCTACCCGTTCTCGGGCCGGCCGGTTTCTTTGCGCGATGGCGGTCGCCATCCGATCGTTCAAATCATGGAATGGAAGCAATGTGGGAAGCCATCATGATGCTGCGGCTGATCGCATCGGTCGGCCCGAACTTGTCGCTCGGCCATGCCGCTCGCGTCAATCATGCGGCGATGCCGCCGGCCCTGCCGGTCGACACGCTGAAGGGCGCGATCCGCCTGAGCTTCGCCGCCTGGCGCCTGTCGCTTCCGCTTTCGGAACGATCCAACAGCCATGGAAATCATGACCGCAAGATCGCGTAAGACATATCTTGCCCTGGCGGCGGTGCTGATCGCCCTGGGCGCCATGGCGGCGCTGAGCGCCTATGGCCGCGCGACAGTCGATCCCGCCGCGCAGGCGGTGGCGGCGCCGCGCGCCGCGACCTTGACGGTTTCGGTCGAAAAGGTGCGGTCCGAGGCAATTGCCTCATCGATCAGCGCCACGGGTACCATTGCCGCCTGGCAGGAGGCCACGATCGGCGCCGAGGCATCGGGCCTGAAATTGACCGAGGTGCTCGTCTCTGAAGGCGACCATGTCCGGGCGGGCGATGTTGTCGCGCGGCTGGACGCCTTGCTGCTGAATGCGCAAGTGGCCGAGCAGAATGCCGCCGTTGTGCAGGCCCAGGCGACGCTCGATGCGGCCCAATCCGCCGCCGCCCGCGCCGACAAATTGCTGGTGAGCAAGGCGATCAGCATCGAGACGGCGGAAGAGAAAGCGACCGCGGTCAAGACCGACAAGGCGCAGGTCGAGCAGGCGAAGGCCGTCGCCCAGAAATTACAGGCGGAGCTCGATCAAACCACCATCCGGGCGCCCTTCGACGGCATCGTCTCAAGCAGGCCTGCCGTTGCGGGCTCGATCGTTCAGGCCGGCACGGAAGTGATGAAGATCATCCGTGACGGCAGGCTGGAGGTCGGCGTCCTGGTTGCCGAGAAAGACTTGGCCGCAGTTTCGGTTGGTCAGATGGCAAATGTCATCGATGCTGCTGGTCGCAGCAGCAAGGGCCAGGTTTCGTCGATCGCCGAGACGGTCAATTCGACCACGCGGCTTGCCACCGTCTACGTCTCGTTGCGCGAGGGGTCTGGCCTTCGGCCGGGCATGTTCGCTCGCGTGGAGATAGCGACCGCGGCTTCGCGGCAGCTGAGTGTCGCCGAGGCCGCCCTTGTCTGGCAGGATGGCAAGCCGGCGGTCTTCGTGGTCGACGCGGCCGGCAAGGTCGATGCGCGCCCGGTTGCAACCGGTGCGCGCCAGAATGGGCGGGTCGCGGTCTCCAGCGGCCTGTCGCAAGGCGACAGTGTCGTCGTCGCCGGCGCCGGTTTTCTGAACGATGGCAATCTCGTGCGCGTCGCCACCAGCGAGGCGGATGCCGGCGATACCGCGGCTGCCAGGGAGATCGCCCGATGAACGCGATTTCCTCCTGGTCGATCCGCAACCCGGTGCCGACCATCGTGCTGTTCCTGTCGCTGACCATCGCCGGCCTTTACGGCTTCACCAAGCTGCGCACCAACAACATGCCCGACATCGACCTGCCGATGGTCACCGTCACGGTTTCGCAGTCGGGTGCCGCACCCAGCGAAATGGAAGTGCAGGTCGCGCGGGTTATCGAGAACGCCGTGGCGACGCTCGAAGGCGTCGACGATGTCTCGACCTCGATCAGCGAAGGCTCTTCCGTCACATCGGTCGAGTTCACGCTCGACACCAATCCCGAGACGGCCGCCAATGACGTCCGCAATGCGGTCTCCGGCGTGCAATCCAGTCTGCCGGCCGCGGCCCAGGCGCCGGTCGTGGCAAAGGTCAACGCAACAGGCAATTCGGTGCTGACCTATGTGGTCGAGGCACCCACCATGTCTCCCGATACGCTGAGCTGGTACATCGACAACGACGTCGCCAAGGCGATGCTCGGTGTCGACGGCGTGTCCAAGATCACCCGATCGGGCGGGGTCGACCGGGTCATCCGGGTCGAGCTCGATCCCGATCGGCTGGCCGCGCTCGGCATCAGTGCCGGCGATGTCAGCCAGACGCTCGCTGCCAACAACGTCAACCAGCCTGGCGGCCGCACCGCCATCGGCGGACAGGAGCAGTCGGTCAGAACGCTGGCCAGTGCCTCGACCGTCGAGGCGCTGGCCGACACCCGCATCGCGCTGTCGGGCGCCGGCGACGTCAAGCTTTCCGATCTCGGCACGGTGGTCGACAGTTGGGAAAAGCCACGCCAGGCCGCCTATCTCGATGGCAAGCAGGTCGTTGCCTTCAACATCTACAGGTCCGTCGGCTCGAGCGAGATCGACGTGGTCAAGGCCGCGCGCGCCGCGATCGCCGACATCGACGCCAAGACCGCAGCGGCGAAATTCACCGAGGTCACTTCGTCCTCCGGCTTCGTGCAGGAAAGCTACGATGCCGCGTTCGAAGCGCTGTGGCTCGGCGCGCTGCTTGCCATCGGCGTCGTCTGGCTGTTCCTGCGAGACCTCAGGGCCACACTGGTGTCGGCGGTCGCCATGCCGCTGTCGCTGATCCCGACCTTCGCGGTGATGGCGGCGTTCGACATCTCGCTCAACAACATCACCTTGCTGGCTCTGTCGCTGGTCGTCGGCATTCTGGTCGACGACGCCATCGTCGAGATCGAGAACATCGTGCGCCATATGCGCCAGACCGGCAGCAGCGTCTATCAGGCGGCGATCGAGGCCGCCGACGAGATCGGGCTGGCCGTGGTGGCGACCACCGCGACCATCGTCGCCGTCTTCCTGCCGGTCGCCTTCATGTCCGGCATTCCTGGAAAATTCTTCTTCTCGTTTGCCGTTGCCGTCTGCGTGTCGGTGCTGTTCTCGTTGCTGGTCGCGCGCATGCTGACGCCGTTGATGGGCGCCTATCTGGTGCGCGCCGGCGGCCACAGCGAGGACGACATGCCGGCCTGGGTGCCGACCTATCTCTGGCTGCTGCGCAAGGCGCTCGACCACCGCTGGATCACGCTCGTCACCGGCATCACCTTCTTCGCCGGTTCGATGGCGCTGGCGACAAAGCTGCCGACGGAATTCATGGCGGCGGCCGATCGCGGCCGCTCGGTGATATCAGTCGAACTGCAGCCGGGATCGACCATCGAACAGACGGCGGCCGTGGTGCAGCAGATCACCAGCCGCCTCAAGGGCGAGCCTGCGGTCGACAGCGTCTTTGCCACCATCGGCACGGCGGCCACGTCCGGCGGCGGACCGAACCCCGGTTCGACGTCGGCAGAGGTGCGCAGCGCCAATGTCACTGTCAATCTGAAGCCGCGCGCTGAGCGCAAGGTCAGCCAGCAGCAATTCGAGGCCGAAACCTCACCCAGGCTCAACGATATTCCCGGCGCGCGCATCCAGTTCGGTGCCGATGGTTTTTCGGGTGCCAAGGTGTCCATTACGCTGGTCGGCGACAATGGCGATGCGCTGCAGAAAGCCAGCGATGCACTGATCGACCAGATGAAGTTGGTCCCGGGTCTCAGCAATCCGACCTCGACAGCGGCAACGACCAAGCCGGAGTTGATCGTGCGCCCGGACAGTGCGAAAGCCGCCCAACTCGGCATCACGCCGACCGAGATCGCCGATACGGTGAAGATCGCCACCATCGGCGATACCGACACCAGCCTGCCGAAATTCAACCTTGGCGACCGCCAGGTTTCGATCGTCGTCACACTGCCCGACGGCGCCATCGACGACCCGGCGAAACTCGCCGTCCTGCCGCTGACCGGCAGCAAGGGCACGGTACCGCTCGGCGCGGTCGCCGACATCAGCTTCAGCGCCGGGCCCAACAGCATCGCGCGGGTGGAGCGCAGCCGCAGCGCCACGATCGAAGCAAATCTTTCCGGCATCACGCTCGGTGAAGCAACCACGGCCATCCGCGCTCTGCCGGCGATGCAAAATCTGCCAGAAGGTGTCCACGAACTGGCACGCGGCGACGCCGCCCGCATGCAGGAACTGTTTTCGGGCTTCGCCACCGCGATCGCCGCCGGCATCCTGCTGATGTACCTGACGCTGGTCCTGCTGTTCCGCAGCTTCGTGCAGCCGGTGACCATCCTGGTCGCGCTGCCGCTCTCGGTCGGTGGCGCGCTCGGTTTCATGCTGGTCACCGGCAAGGCGCTTGGCATATCGCCGCTGATCGGCATACTGATGCTGATGGGCATCGCGGCCAAGAACTCGATCCTGCTGGTGGAGTACGCGCTGGTGGCGGAGAAGGAGCGCGGCATGAGCCGTTTCGAGGCACTGCTCGACGCTGCCCGCAAGCGGGCGCGGCCAATCGTCATGACATCGATCGCGATGGGCGCGGGCATGCTGCCGATTGCGCTCGGCATCGGCGCCGACGCCGAGACACGGGCGCCGATGGCGATCGCCGTGATCGGCGGCCTGATCTCCTCGACCGTGCTCAGCCTCATCTACGTGCCGGTCGTCTACACCTTCATGGACGACATCCAGCGCTTCCTCGGCCGGCATCTCGGCCGGCTCCTGGTTGAACGATCCGATGCCCTG
The DNA here is from genome assembly GCF_056781655.1 of Mesorhizobium bavaricum. Classification (NCBI taxonomy): domain Bacteria; kingdom Pseudomonadati; phylum Pseudomonadota; class Alphaproteobacteria; order Hyphomicrobiales; family Phyllobacteriaceae; genus Mesorhizobium; species Mesorhizobium bavaricum. Next base: position 3,182,323 of record NZ_CM165566.1, read on the forward strand.
GCGGCGACCGCAACTCCAGCGAAAGATCATCAAGGCCATGCCTATCAAGCCTAGTCAGCCTGCTTTGTCGGCCAAGCAACGCCGGCTCGTGCCCTGGGCGGCAATGTTCGCCGCCACCGTTCTTCTGGCGGCCTGTTCGCAGGAGGCAAGCAAGGCGCCCGCCGGCATGGGCGCGGCCGGCAAGCCCGAGGTCGGCGTCGTCACCCTGCATCCGCAATCGGTGGCGATCACCGCCGAACTGCCGGGGCGTACGACAGCCTCGCTGACCGCGGATGTGCGTCCGCAGGTGAACGGCATCATCCAGGCGCGGCTGTTCAAGGAAGGCAGCGAGGTGGTGGTCGGGCAGCCGCTGTACCTCATTGATCCGGCAAGCTACCAGGCAGCCTACGACAGTGCGAAAGCGGCCCAGCAGAAGGCGGAAGCGGCGGTTCCGACCGCGCAGGCGAAGTTCGACCGCTATGCCGGCCTGCTGAAGCAGAACGTTGTTTCCAAACAAGATTATGACGATGCCGCCGCCACGCTGGCACAGGCCAACGCGGATGTGGCGTCGGCCAAGGCCAGCGTCGAGACGGCGCGCATCAACCTCGACTACACCAAGATCACCGCGCCGATCGCCGGCCGCATCGACAAGTCCTCGCTGACGCCCGGAGCGCTGGTCACCGCCAACCAAGATACCTTGCTCACCACCATCCGCGCGCTCGATCCGATCAATGTCGATGTCACGCAATCGAGCACCAATTTGCTCAATTTGCGCCAAGCCATCAATGAAGGTCGGCTGAAGTTCAGCGGCCCCAATGTCAGCGTCAAGCTGAAGCTCGAGAACGGCACCATCTATACGCAGACCGGCAAGCTGGAATTCGCCGGTGCCAATGTCGACCAGTCCACCGGAACCTTCGCGCTGCGGGCCGAGTTCCCCAATCCCGACCGCCTGCTTCTGCCCGGCATGTATGTGCGGGCGCTGGTCGAGGAGGGTGTCGCCCAGAACAGCTTCCTGGTGCCGCAGCGCGCCGTCAGCCGCAACACCAAGGGTGAGGCCACCGCGATGGTCATCAACGCGCAGGGCAAGGTCGAGACGCGCGTGCTCGCGGTCCGCAACAGCGTCGGCAACAACTGGCTGGTCGATTCCGGTGTTGGCGACGGCGACCGCGTCATCGTCGAGGGCATGCAGCTCGTGCGCGCTGGTGGCGATGCCACGGGTGTCGAAGTGACGATCGACGAGACGACCGGCGAGGTCAAGGACCGCGCTCAGACCTCCTCAGTGCCGGCGCCATCGTCCACGGTGGCCGACAGCGGCCAAAAACCGGCGCAAGGCGCCTCGACCGGGAACTGAGGCGATGTCCGCATTCTTCATCAACCGGCCAATCTTCGCCTGGGTGATCGCCATCGTGATCATGCTGGGCGGCCTTTTGGCTCTCAACACGCTGCCGATTTCGCAGTATCCGCAGATTGCGCCGACCACGGTCAACATCAGCGCGACCTATCCCGGCGCCGATGCACAGACAGTCGAGAACTCGGTCACCAAGGTCATCGAACAAGGCATGACCGGCATCGACAATCTCGACTATATGACGGCGACCTCGACCTCGACCGGTTCGGCTTCGATCACGCTGACCTTTACCACCGCAGCCGATCCCGACACCGCCCAGGTGCAGACGCAGAACAAGCTGCAGCTGGTGCAGTCGCAACTGCCGCAGGTGGTGCAGAGCAACGGCATCACCGTCTCCAAATCCTCGACCGGCTTCCTGATGGTCATCGGCTTCGTCTCCAGCGACGGCAAGATGAACTCGAGCGATCTTGCCGACTATGTCGACAGCACCATCAACGACACGCTGAAGCGCGTCGAAGGTGTCGGCTCGACGCAGCTGTTCGGCTCCAGCTATGCCATGCGTGTCTGGCTCGATCCGGACAAGCTCGCCAAATATGCCCTGATGCCGAGCGACGTGGCTGCCGCGATTGAGGCGCAGAACACGCAGGTTTCGGCCGGCCAGCTCGGCGGCATGCCGCAACGCAAGGGCCAGCAGCTCAATGCAACGGTGACGGCCAAGAGCCGGCTGCAGACCGCCGAACAGTTCCGCAACATCATCCTGAAGAGCACGACGGACGGCTCGCTGGTGCGCCTCAACGACGTCGCCACCGTAGAGCTCGGCGCCGAAAGCTATACGACGGCCGCCAGATACAACGGCCAGCCGGCTGCCGGCGTCGCCGTCAACCTGGCGACCGGCGCCAACGCCATCAGCACCGCCGAGGCGGTGCGCACGACGATCAACCGCCTGAGCTCGACCTTCCCGCAAGGGGTCGAGGTCGTCTACCCCTACGACACCTCGCCCTTCGTGCGGCTGTCGATCGAGGAGGTGGTCAAGACGCTGGCCGAAGCGATCGTGCTGGTGTTCCTGGTGATGTTCATCTTCCTGCAGAACCTGCGCGCCACGATGATCCCGACGATTGCCGTGCCGGTGGTGCTGCTCGGCACGTTCGGTGTGCTGTCGCTGTTCGGCTATTCCGTGAACACACTGACCATGTTCGCCATGGTGCTGGCCATCGGCCTGCTCGTCGACGACGCCATCGTCGTCGTCGAGAATGTCGAGCGCGTGATGCAGGAGGAAAAGCTGTCGCCGAAAGAGGCGACGCGCAAATCGATGACCGAAATCACCGGTGCGCTGGTCGGCATCGCCACCGTGCTTTCGGCGGTGTTCGTGCCGATGGCTTTCTTCGGCGGTTCGACCGGCATCATCTACCGGCAATTCTCGGTGACCATCGTCTCGGCGATGGTGCTGTCGGTGCTCGTCGCGCTGGTGCTGACGCCCGCACTTTGCGCCACCATCCTGCGGCCAGCCAAGGACCATGCGACGCAGACGGGTCCGTTCGGCTGGTTCAACCGTGTCTTCGACCGCGGCACCACCGCCTACCGCGACGGTTCGCACGGCATCATCAACCGGTCGTGGCGCTTCCTCGCCGTCTTCCTGGCCATCGTCATTGCCATGGGCTGGATGTTTGCCCGGCTGCCGAGTTCCTTCCTGCCGGAAGAGGATCAGGGCATCCTGATCACCAGCGTGTCGCTACCGGTCGGCGCGACGCAGGACCGCACCGAGCGGGTGCTGGCGCAAGTGACCGACCACTATCTCAAGGACGAAAAGGACGCCGTCGAAGGGGTCTTCACCGCCTCCGGCTTCGGCTTCGGCGGCGCCGGGCAGAATGTCGGTATTGCGTTCGTGCCGTTGAAGGATTTCGCCAAACGCAAATCGCCGGCCCTGGCGGCGCAAGCGGTTGCCGGCCGCGCCATGGGGGCGTTCTCCAAGATCAGGGATGCGCAGGTCTTCGCGCTTGCGCCTCCCGCGATCCAGGGCTTCGGCAACACCAACGGCTTCGATTTCTACCTGCAGGACATCAATGGCGCCGGCCATGATGCGCTGATCCAGACGCGCAACCAGCTTTTGGGCCTCGCGGCGCAGAGCAAGGTGCTCGCCAACACAAGGCCCAACGGCCAGGAAGACCAGCCGCAATTCTCGATCGACATCGACCAGGAAAAGGCCAGCGCGCTGGGCGTCAGCCTCGCCGACATCAACAACACGCTCTCGACCGCCTGGGGCAGCGATTATGTCAACGACTTCATCGATCGCGGCCGGGTGAAGCCGGTGTATCTGCAGGCGGACGCGAACTTCCGCATGCAGCCGGAAGACCTGGACAAATGGCAGGTCCGCAATGCCAGCGGCGCCATGGTGCCGTTCTCGGCCTTCGCCTCCAGCCACTGGACATTCGGCTCACCCAGGCTTGAGCGCTACAATGGTTCGGCGGCGGTCGAGATCCAGGGCGCGGCGGCCACCGGCATCAGCTCGGGTGCCGCGATGGACGAGATCGACAGGCTGGTGGCGCAGCTGCCCGTCGGCTATTCCCACGAATGGACCGGGCTGTCGCACCAGGAGCGCCTTTCCGGCAACCAGGCGCTGTCGCTCTACGCGATCTCGGCGCTGGTCGTGTTCCTGTGCCTGGCAGCACTCTATGAAAGCTGGTCGATCCCGTTCGCGGTCATGCTCGCGGTGCCGATCGGCATCTTCGGCGCGCTGCTGGCGGCAAGCCTGTTCGGCCAGACCAACGACGTCTATTTCAAGGTCGGGCTGCTGACCACGATCGGTCTCGCGGCCAAGAACGCCATCCTCATCGTCGAGTTCGCCATCGAGCGGCAGGCGGCAGGCATGGGTCTTGTCGAGGCGACGCTGGAGGCGGCGCGACAAAGGCTTCGGCCGATCCTGATGACATCACTGGCCTTCATCCTCGGCGTGACGCCGCTGGCGATCGCCAGCGGCGCGGGTTCGGGCGCGCAGAACTCCGTCGGCATCGGCGTGATGGGCGGCATGATCGCGGCAACCGTGATCGGCGTGTTCCTGGTGCCGCTGCTGTTCGTCACGGTGCGCCGCATCTTCAAGGGCAAGGCGGCGAAACTGGATACTGGGCAGGATACGGGCGAGACGCCAGCAACAGCCAACCAGCAATAAGGGTTTTCACATGACAGGTTTCGAACGTGGCTCGGTGGCCGCGAGGCACCTCCTTGCGCCTATGCTCTCCGCCGCCTTGCTCGCCGGATGCGTCGTCGGTCCGGATTATCAGACGCCGATCCTGCCGATGCCGGCAAATTGGAGCGGCCAGAAGCCGGCCAAGCCCGCGCAGCCGGCACAATTGTCGAGATGGTGGCAGCGGTTGCGTGATCCCGTGCTGAACACGCTTGTCGACGAAGCGGTTGCCGGCAATCTCGACGTCGCCACCGCCAAGGCCAAGATCCGCGAGGCGCGCGCCAGCTATCGCCAGAGCGTCGGCACATTGCTGCCCTCGGTGGACGGCTCCGGCTCGGTCACCCGCAACAAGTCGGCCGTGGCGACGTCAGGCTCGAGCGCCATCTACAGCGAATACCAGGCCGGCTTCGATGCCAGCTGGGAACTCGACCTGTTCGGCGCCAACCACAGGGGCGTCGAGGCCGCACGCTATGGACTGGACGCTTCCGAGGAGGAGCTGCGCTCGACGCTGCTGACCCTGGTCGGCGATGTCGCATCCTATTATGCCCAGGCGCGCGGCTATCAGGCCCGCATCGCGCTCGCCAGGCGCTCGGCCACATCGCAGAGGCAGACCGCCGAACTCACCCGCACCATGGCGCTGGCTGGCACGGCCACCGCCGCCGATGTCGCCAAGGCGATGGGGCAGGCGAGCAGCACCGAAGCCGCGGTTCCGACGCTGGAAGCAAGCTATGCCGAGGCCGTGCATCGTATCTCGGTGCTGACGGGCCGCCCGCCGGCCGCGCTCAGCGAGCGGCTGAAGCGCGGCGCGCCGATTCCGACGCCGCGCCTGCCGATGCCGATCGGGATACCGGCCGACATCCTGCTGTCGCGCCCCGACGTGCGCATGGCGGAACGGCAATACGCGCAATACACCGCCAGGATCGGCCAGGCCGAGGCGGCGCGCTATCCCTCGGTCAGCCTGACGGGAGACATCAGCACGGCGGCCCTGAAACTCGGCGATCTCGGCAAGAATTCGTCGATCGGCTGGTCGTTCGGGCCGACGCTCAGCGTGCCGCTGTTCAATGCCGGCCAGCTGCAGGCGGCCGTCGAGGTCGCCAAGGCGCAGCGCGATCAATATTTCATCGCCTACCGGTCGTCGGTGCTGACGGCGCTCGAGGATGTGGAGAATGCGCTCGTGCTGTTGGCGCAGGAGCGCATCAGGATCGGCAAGCTTGCCGCTTCGGCGAAATCCTATGGCGAGGCGGCAAGCCTCGAAGGCACGCTCTACAAGGCCGGCGAGACAGGCCTCCTCGATGTGCTCGACGCCCAACGGTCGCTTTATTCGGCGGAGGACGCGCTGCTGCAAAGCCGTGTCCTGCTGGCGACCAATTACATCGCCCTCAACAAGGCACTCGGCGGCGGCTGGGACGGCACGGTCGACAGTGCGAAGCCGGAGATCATCGACGTCAAGACCGGCCCGCGGCTGGCGTCGAAGCTGGCGGTGCCCTGATCGGTTCGCGAGGCCTCGACTTCGAGACGGCTACGCGGCGCGTGAAAGGCCGCCTCCAGCTTTGGCGATGGCGGGCTGGCCGCATCGCTGATATTGATGGCGCCTACGTACAGCACAGGCGCCGCAGATGACATCCGATACACAGAAGGCCGAAGCGGTCGAGCAGTTGCTCGAAACGCCGGACCTTGCCAGCGCGCTGGAAAGCGAACAGTTCAAGAAATTCCTCGACCAGGTACCGATCGCCATTGCCGTTTCGGACCTGGGTTCGAAGGAGCGCGTCGTCTATGCCAATCCGGAATTCGAGAAACTGTCCGGTCTCAAGGCGGCGAAGCTCGCCCGGGAACACTGGGCGGCGCTTTCCGGCACCGGCCTGCACCAGCAGAAGGATCGGGCGCTCTTCGAGGCGGTCGTAGAGGAGACTGATTTCGTCGGCACGTTCCGGCTGGAGCGGACAGAAGACCAACCGGCGATCGTCGACGTCTATTCCAACGTCATCGAGGACGACAATGGCAAGGTCTGCTTCCGGTTGGTGGCGCTGGTCGACGTCTCGGCCCATGGCGAGACGGAGGATGCGCGCTCGATCGACGAGCGCATCCGCGAGAAGGACACGCTGTTGCGCGAACTGCAGCACCGGGTGAAGAACAATCTGCAGATGATCACCGCGCTGATCCGCCTCGAAACCCGCAACGCGGCCGAGCCGGACCAGAAGCGTTTCGAGAGGCTGGCGGGGCGCGTCGACGCGCTGGCGATCCTCTACCAGACGCTGTCGGGCGACGATGACAAGGATGAAGTCGATCTCGGCGTCTATCTCAGCCAGATCGCGTCGGCGGTGATGAACTCGCACGCGGTCGAGGGCATCCGCCTCGACATGAAGGTCGACACCTATCCGGTATCGATCAACGTCGCCATGCCGACCGGGCTGGTGGTGAACGAGCTTTTGACCAATGCGCTCAAGCATGCCTTCCAGGGGCGCGACGGCGGCACGATCACGCTGCACAGCATCGTCGATGGCGATGGCTGCCGCATCGTCGTCGCCGATGACGGCATCGGCCTGCCGGAAGGCGAGACATGGCCCAAGCGCGGCAAGCTCGGCGCGCTGATCGCCCGCTCGCTGACCGAGAATGCCAAGGCGGAATTCGAGGTGAATTCGAGCGCCAGCGAGGGCACGAGGGTCACCATCGTCTTCAAGCGTTCGGTCGCGTCCGCCGCTTAGCGATGCCTGGCTGACTTTCGAACCGCTGATGCCGGCCCTTGCCCCAGCCGACAGTCCGCCCTGCCTCACGACAGGCGGGCCGGGTGCCCGTATTCGGCATCAATGCGGCCTAATGCGCGCGGCAGGGAGGACGGACCAAAGTGACATCGACGCCGGTTGCCCGTCGCGAAGCGGCGCCTTTGCCGATCGCGGCACTCATGGGCGCCATGGTGTCGATCCAGATCGGCGCCACCTTCGCCAAGGGCCTGTTCCCGCTGATCGGCGCGCAGGGAACGACGACGCTGAGGCTCGTCGTCGGCGCGCTGATGCTGATCGCGGTGCTGCGGCCGTGGCAGATGCGGCCGTCGCGCGCCACCATGCCGTGGCTGATCGCCTATGGCGTGACGCTGTGCGCGCTCAACCTTCTGTTCTATGCCGCGCTCGCGACCATTCCGCTCGGCATCGCGGTGGCGCTGGAGTTTTCCGGTCCGCTTCTCGTGGCGACCTTGACCTCGCGGCGCGCCGGCGACTTTGCCTGGATCGCGCTCGCCATTGCGGGCATCGTGCTGTTGTCGCCCTTCGTTCATTCGCTGCAGCCACTTGATCCGACCGGGGTGATGCTGGCGCTGGCGGCCGGCGGCTTCTGGGCGCTCTACATCGTGCTCGCCCAGAAGGCGGGCGCCGAACTCGGCTCGCGCACCACCGCCTACGGCATGGCCATCGCCGCCGTCCTGGTGCTGCCCTTCGGCGTGGCGCAGGCAGGAACCGCGCTGGTCGCGCCATCGATCCTGACCAGCGCGCTGCTGGTCGGGCTGTTCTCCAGCGCGCTGCCGTTCTGGCTGGAGATGGTGGCGCTGACCAGGATGCCGGCCCGCATCTACGGCACGCTGACCTGCCTGGAGCCGGGGCTGGGCGCGCTGATGGGTTTTCTGTTCCTGCATGAGAGCCTGACAGCGCCGCAACTGGCCGGCATCGCCGCCGTGATTGCCGCCGCCTTCGGTGCGGCGCTGACATCGCGGCCGCCGGTGCCGTCGCCGGAGTAGATTTTCCAGAGACCACAGTTGCCGGACGAGCCCGGCCGGCCTGGCGAGGTCGGGCGCATGTCTGCGCGTATTTGCTCTTGCGCCCTTCTGGCCTGCCGGCCATCTCCCCGACAGGGCGATTGCGCGCTCAGCCTCGTTCCTCGACGTGAGCTCCCCTCATGGACTTCGCCAAAATACAACCCATATTGAATCCATGGAGCTTTGAGCGTGACCTTCGCGCGGGTGGCCCTTCTTGCCGCGGCTTTCGTCGCCGCAGCTGTCTTTTCTCGCTTCTCTTCGGCCGGGAGCGAGAGGGTTGCGCTGAGCGTCGCCATTGACGGCGCCATCGGGCCGGCAAGCACCAGGCAGCTCGAGGAAGCGCTTGAAGCAGCCGCCAAGCGGGGCGCCGAAGTTCTCATCCTTCAGCTCGATACCCCCGGCGGGCTGGTCACCTCCATGCGCGAGATGATCGCCGATATCCTCGCTTCACCGGTGCCCGTCATCGGCTATGTCGCGCCGGCCGGTGGCCATGCCGCCAGCGCCGGAACCTATATCCTCTACGCCACCCATGTCGCGGCAATGGCGCCCGGCACCAATCTGGGCGCCGCGACGCCAGTCGAGATGGGCGGCCTGCCGTCGCTTCCAGGCGGCGAGAAGGACAAGGGCGACCAGAAGGACGCCACCGGGCGGCCGGCGGGCGACGCGATGATGGCCAAGGTGACCAATGACGCGGTTGCCTTGATCCGCTCGCTCGCGGAATTGCGTGGGCGCAATGGCGACTGGGGCGAGAAAGCCGTGCGCGAAGCGGCGAGCCTTTCGGCCAATGCGGCGCTGCAGGAACATGTGATCGACTTCGTCGCCCACGACACCACGGAGTTGTTGCAACTGGCCGATGGGCGGACCGTCGATGTAGCAGGCAGGAAAGTGGTCCTGGCGACCAAAGGGCTGCCGGTCGAGACGCTGGAACCCGGCTGGTTCATCCGGCTTCTCTCCGTCATCACCGATCCGAACGTCGCCATCATCCTGATGCTGGTCGGCGTCTACGCCATCATCTTCGAGTTCACCAGCCCCGGCGCGGTGGCGCCCGGCGTCATCGGGACCATCTGCCTCGTGCTTGGGCTCTATGCGCTCAATCTCCTGCCGATCAATTATGCCGGCCTCGCCCTGATGCTGCTCGGCGTCGCCTTCCTCGTCGTCGAGGCGTTCAATCCCACCGTGGTGCTTGGACTCGGCGGCGTGGCCGCCTTTCTGCTTGGCGCCACCGTGCTGCTCAAGACCCAAGGTCCGGGCTTCGCCGTGTCATGGGCCGTCATCGGTCCCGCCGCCGCGCTGACGCTTGGGCTGGCGCTGCTGACGGGGACCTATGTCTGGGCGGCGCGCAAGAGCCTGCCGCGTGTCGGCGGTGAGGCCATGCGCGGACTGTCGGCCCAGATTCTCGACTGGCAGGGCGGCGAGGGCCATGTGCTTGCCCAGGGCGAGCGCTGGCGGGCGAAGGCCGACGAACCCATCGCACCCGGCGACAGCGTCGAGGTGACCGACATCAGCGATCTCGTGCTGACGGTGCGGCGGCGCGACGCCGGAAGGAATGGAGCAAAAAAATGAGCATCGGTTACGTGGCCTATCTGTTGCTTGCGCTGGTGGTGGTCATGTTCCTGTCCGCGGCCATTCGCATTCTCAGGGAATATCAGCGCGGTGTGGTCTTCACGCTCGGCCGCTTCACCGGGGTCAAGGGTCCCGGTCTCATCATCCTCGTCCCCTTCATCCAGCAGATGGTCAAGGTCGATCTGCGGGTGGTGGTGCAGGATGTGCCGCCGCAGGACGTGATTTCGCGCGACAACGTCTCTGTGAAGGTCAACGCGGTGCTCTATTTCCGCATCGTCGACGCCGAACGGGCGATCATCCAGGTCGAGGACTTCATGGCCGCCACCAACCAACTGGCGCAGACCACGCTGCGTTCGGTGCTCGGCAAGCACGAACTCGACGAAATGCTGTCCGAGCGCGACAAGCTCAACAGCGATATCCAGGAGATCCTCGACCAGCGCACCGATGCCTGGGGCATCAAGGTCTCCAATGTCGAGATCAAGCATGTCGACCTGAACGAGAGCATGATCCGCGCCATCGCCAAGCAGGCCGAGGCCGAGCGGCTGCGCCGCGCCAAGGTGATCAACGCCGATGGCGAGCAGCAGGCGGCGGCGAAACTGGTCGAGGCGGGCAAGATGCTGGCCGCCGAGCCGCAAGCCATGCAACTGCGCTATTTCGAGGCCCTGCACGACATCGCCGGCGAGCGCTCGTCCACGGTGGTGTTCCCGCTGCCGGTGGATCTGCTCAGCCAGTTCATGAAGCAGCAGGGGAAGTAGCGGAGGAGCGCGTAATCCCCCCTTTGTGAGGAGACCGGCGCTTCACCGCCGCCAGGGCGGCTCCGGCGCGAAGCGCTTGGCGATCCAGTCGGCGAAGGCGCGGGTCTTGGCGGCTTGTCCCTTGGCGGAGGGCGTGACGACATAGACCGCGCCTTCGTCGGCCAGCGTCCAGTCCTCCAGGATCGGCACCAGCCGGCCGTCGGCAAGCTCGCGGCCAACCAGCCAGTCGGTGCTCATCATCAGGCCGACGCCTTGCACGGCGGCCTCGACCAGCACCTCGGCATCGTCGGAGACCAACGGTCCGGAAACCTCGACGCGCACGCGCCGGCCCTCGCGGTCGATCATCTCCAAGGCCGGAAAGGTCTGGAAGCCGCTGAAGCCCAGGCAGGAATGTTCGAGCAGCGCCTGCGGTGTCTGAGGCCTGCCCCTTCGGGCGAGGTAGGAGGGGGCGGCGCAGAGCAGGCGGCGCCGCGTCGCTACCTTGCGCGCCACCAGGCGCGAATCCTCCAGCGCGCCGAGCCGCACGGCGACGTCGAAATTCTCGGCGACCAGATCGGCGAAGCGATTGGAGAATTCGGCCTCGATGCGGACATCGGGAAATTCGGCAAGGAATTGAGGCAGCAGCGGCCCGATCCACATGCGCCCGAACGTGCCGGGCAGCGCCAGCCTGAGCAGGCCGCGCGGGCCGCCGCCGGCATGTGCCGACGCGGCGGCCTCGGCCTCGTCGACGGAGGCGAGGATGGTGCGCACCCGCACCAGGAATTCGGCACCGGCTGCCGTCAACGACACGCTGCGCGTCGTGCGATGGAGCAGCCTGACGCCCAGCCGCTCCTCCAGCGATTGCAGGCGCCGCGACAGGATGGTCGCGTCGCGCCCGACACGCGCTGCCGCCCTGGTGAAGGAACGCGCCTCGGCGATGGCCGCGAAGGCCGCCATTTCGGCAAGGGCCGCTAGTTCGTGTGATTGCTGCATGATTCGCAGTACTCAAATGCAAAAGGCAAGGATTATCCAGAGATAGCGCAGCAGCTAGGTTCACTCAACCCATCAATCGTCCCACCGGAGTGAAACCATGAAAGCCATCGAACTGAGCCAACCCAGGCTGGACGCCTTCCGCGCCGCCACCATTGCCACCCCCGAACCGCAGCGTGGCGAGGTGCTGATCCGCCAGCGCGCGGCGAGCCTCAATTTCGTCGATGTCGCGGTGGCGAGCGGCAATTATCCCGGACCGAGCTTTCCGCTCATCCCCGTCGCCGACGGCGCCGGCGAGATCGTCGCGCTGGGTGAGGGCGTTACGAGATTCGCAGTCGGTGATCGCGTCGTCGCCCATGCCAAGCCGCGCTGGATCGGTGGCCGGCCGCGGCCTTACGAGATGACGCAGATGCGCGGCATCTCGCTGCCGGGGTCACTGGCCGAATATGTCGCGCTGCCGGCCAATTCGGTCGTGCCGGTCCCAGCGCCTCTCTCCTTCGAGGCGGCGTCGACACTGCCAATCGCCGGCACCACCGCCTGGAACGCCATCCGCGCCGCCGATGTCGGGCCGGGCTCCGTCGTCGTGCTGCTCGGCACCGGCGGCGTCTCGATCTTCACCCTGCAGCTTGCGAAAGCCGCCGGCGCCACCGTCATCATCACCTCGTCGTCGGACGAGAAGCTGGAGCGGGCGAAGGCACTCGGTGCCGATCATCTCATCAACTACCGCGCGACGCCCGACTGGGACGGCAAGGTGCTGGAGCTGACCGGCGGCCTCGGCGCCGACCTCGTCGTCGAGACCGGCGGCTCCGCCACCTTCGCCCGCGCCATCAACGCCACCGCGCCCGGCGGCACGCTGTTCACCATCGGCTTCGTCACCGGCGCCGAGGCCACGGTCAATCTGCTGCCGATCATCATCAAGGCGCTGAAGGTGGTCGGCAACAACACCGGATCGGTGTCCGACCTTCAGGACGCCGCCCGCGCCATCGGTGCGGCTGGGATCGAGCCGGTTGTCGACAAGGTGTTTTCACCGAACGAAGCGGCCGAAGCCTACACCCACATGGCCGCCGGCGGCCTGCACTTCGGCAAGCTGGTGTTCGGCTTGGCGTGGTAGGGAAGGGGCAGACGCTGGAGATTGACGAGGCGGGGGTGATGGCCATCCCCCCTCAAAGGGGAGATGGCAGGTTCACTTCTAGATCAGTTTCTCCAGTGTGATCGGCAGGTCGCGCACCCGCTTTCCCGTGGCGTGGAAGACCGCGTTGGCGATTGCCGGTGCGACGCCGACAATGGCGAGCTCACCGACGCCCTTGCCGCCAAGCACCGAGGAGTGCAGGTCGGGGATGCCGACCGAGATCACCTCGATATCGGGAATGTCGGCATTGGTCGGCACCAGATAGTCGGCGAGGTTGTTGTTGACGATGCGGCCGTGGCGGCGGTCCATGATGCCTTCTTCGAGCAGCGCCTGGCCGATGCCCATGATGATGCCGCCCTTCCACTGGCTTTCGGCGAGTTTGGGATTGTAGAGCCGACCGGAATCCAGCGCCGATACCACGCGGGACACGCGCACCGTGCCGAAATCCTCGTCGACGCGCACCTCGATGAAATGCGCGCACCAGCTGTGGCGGGAATAGTCGCCCTCGGTGTGCGGCAGCGCCATGGCGATGGTGGTGTAGTTCTTGTAGCGATCCTGCGCCGTCGAGTTGGCCGGCATGGTGTCGCCGGTGGCCTCGATGTGGTCGCGGCCGACGCTCGCCAGCAGTTCGGCGATCGAGAGATCGGGACCGTCGCCGCGCGGCGATGAAATACGGCCGTTGGCGACGACCAGCGTGTTGGCCTGCAGTGCGTGGAAAGGCGAGCGCGGATCGCTGATCGCCAGCCCGACCAACTGGTCGAGCGCCGCGGTTGCCGCCTTGTAGACGGCGCCGGTCATGACGCCGGCGAGCCGCGACCCGCCGGCGACGCCGGCGCGGGGGAAGCGGGAGTCGCCCAGCTTCACCACGACATTCTCGGCCGGCACCCCGACTGTCTCGGCGGCGGTCTGTGCCAGGATCGTGTAGGTGCCCTGGCCCATGTCGATCGAGGAGCTTTCGACCTCGACCGAGCCATCGGCGAGGATGCGCACGATCGCCTCGCCATAGGCGCGCCGCACCGGATAGGTGCCGGCGGCGACACCCCAGCCGATCAGCTGGTTGCCGTCACGCATCGAGCGTGGTTCGGGCCTGCGCTTGGCCCAGCCGAAGCGTTCTGCACCTGCAGCAAAGGCCTCGCGCAACTGCCTGGTCGACCAGGCTTTTTTGGCGTGCGGATCCTGCTCGGCATAGTTTCTCAGGCGGATCTCGAGCGGATCGATGCCGACCTCGTAGGCGAGTTCGTCGATGGCACTTTCGATGCCGAAGGCCGAGGGGTTTTCGCCCGGCGCGCGCATGGCGCCCGGCACCACCGAATTCACCCGCACGACATTCTGCTTCGACGAGAAATTCGGCGTCGCGTACATGATCGAGGTGACCGATCCCAGCGGCTCGACCCACATGCCTTCGATCGACGTTTCATTGATGCCGCGATGCACGATCGACTGGATTTTTCCGTCCGCGTCGGCGCCGATCGTCACCGTCTGGCGTGTCGCGGCGCGTCCGCCATAGCCGGTGAAGGTTTGTGGCCGGGTCATCACCAGCCTCACCGGCCGGCCGAGCATTTTCGCTGCACACGCTGCCACCGCGCCATGGCTGAGCGCCAGTGCCTTGGAGCCGAAGCCACCACCGATATAGGGCGAGACCAGCCGCACATTCTCGAACGGCACGCCGAACCATTCGGCATAGGTGCGGGCCATGCCGTCCAGCCACTGGCTCGGCTCCCACACGGTGAGCTTGTCGCCTTGCCAGTGCGCGATGAGGCCATGCGGCTCCATCGGTGCCTGGTATTCGCGCGGCGTGTTGTAGGCGGCGCAGATCCTGACCGAGGCCGAGGCGAAGGCCGCATGGGCGTCGCCCCATTCCTTGGTCATGGCGTCGATCGGAATGCCGTCACCGGCCTTGGCATCGCTGAGGTCGACGATGGAAGGGGTCTCGTCATAGCTGACCTTGACCAGTGCCGCGGCGGCGACCGCCTGTTCGAAGGTTTCCGCGACCACGGCAGCGACATGCTGGCCCGAGAAGGTGATGTCGCGCGCCAGCGGGCAATAGGGCGCATCGGGCGGCGGCGTGCCGAACCAGTCCGAGGCGGTCCTCAGGCTGATGATGGTGTCCGGCGTCAACACCTTGAGCATGCCGGGCGCTGCTTCGGCCGCTGCGGTATCGATCGAGCGCACCTTGCCTGATGCAATCGTGCTTTCGACCAGCACGGCGTAAGCGAGCCCTTCGAGTTGCTGCTCGACGGCATATTTCGCCGAGCCCGTGATCTTCGCCGGGCCGTCGACGCGCGACAACCGGCCGCCAATGGCGTCGGCGCCGCCATCGGACGCATCACCATGTCTCATGTTGTGAACGGTCATGCCGTTTCTCCCATTTTTAGGATGGCGCGGGCGACGACGCGCGGCGCCAGTTCGATCTTGTAGTGGTTGACGCCATGGTCGACGGCGCCTTCGACGGCGAGCAGGCTGGCGGCGCGGACGGCGTCCGGCTCCAGCACCTTGCCTTTCAGCGCCTCTTCCACGGCCCGCGCCCGCCACGGTTTGGTCGCGACGCCGCCGAGCGCCACGCGCAAGTCCCGGATGGTGCGTCCGTCGGCCTCGAATTCGATGCCGACAGCAGCACTTGCCGCGGCAAACTCGTAGGATTGCCGGTCGCGGATCTTCAGATAGGTCGAACGCCGCGCGGCGGCGGAGCCGGGGATCTCGATCGCGGTGATCATTTCGCCCGGTTCGATCGCGTGTTCCCTGTCGGGCGTGGTGCCGGGCAAGAGAAAGAAGTCGTCGACCGAAACCCGGCGCTCGCCGAGATGGGCGATCGCGTCGAAAGCGACCAAGGCCACGGCCAGGTCACCCGGATACATGGCGATGCAGGCGTCGCTGGTACCGAGCACCGCGTGTCCTCTTGTGACGCCGCCGAGCGCCGAACAGCCGCTGCCGGGTTCCCGCTTGTTGCAGGCAGGGAAATTCGAGGGATCGCGGAAATAGGGACAGCGCGTGCGCTGCATCAGGTTGCCGCCGATGGTCGCCATGTTGCGGATCTGCGCCGAAGCCGCCTGCCACAGCGCTTCGGAGACGGCGGGGAAGCGGCGCTTGATGTCGGCGTGGTCGGCGACATGACCCATCTTGGCCAGTGCGCCGATGGTGGCGCCGCGCTCGCTCACGTCGATCGTGGCCAGCCCCTTGAGATGGGTGATGTCGACCAGGCTGTCGGGCTCGGCGACGCCGCATTTGGCGAGATCGACGAGTGTGGTGCCGCCGGCAAGCAGCATGGCGCCGGGCAGGGCGGCTGCCTGGCGTGCCGCCTCGACCGACGTGGCGCGCAGGTACGAAAAATCCCTCATGATGCGACCTCCAGGGCTGCCTGGCGGACAGCGGCGACGATGTGCGGATAGGCGCCGCAGCGGCAGAGATTGCCGGCCATGTATTCGCGGATTTCGTCGTCGGAGCCGGCATGGCCCTCGCGGATGCAGGCGACCGCCGACATGATCTGGCCGGGCGTGCAATAGCCGCACTGGAAGGCGTCCTGCTCGAGGAAGGCAGCCTGCACGGGATGCAGTTCACCCTCCCGTGCAAGCCCCTCTATGGTGGTGACGGTGCGGCCCTCGGCCTGCGCGGCCAGCGTCAGGCAGGCGAGCACGCGCTCACCGTCGACATGCACGGTGCAGGCACCGCACTGGCCGTGGTCGCAGCCTTTCTTGGTGCCGGTCAGTCCGAGCCGGTCGCGCAGGGCATCGAGCAGCGTGACGCGCGGCTCGAGTTGCAGGGAGTGGCGATGGCCGTTGATGTCGAGATGGACGGGAATTGATGTTTTGGTCATGGGCGTCTGGCTCCAGTTGCTTGACGCGGATGGGGATGATTTGGTGCCGGGGCAGGCGAGGGCAAGGGCGTCAGAAGATGGCGGGGCGGTTCGAAAGACGTGACATACCGGTTCCCCTTCTTATATGATGAAGGCACTCCACTAAAGCGGAGGCGCCTCCGTTTATTACGTGGGGGTTGACCCGGCCGGGTTCAAGCCCCTGACACAACGTGGAGAAAAAAAGTGGCTGCCGAGCCGTCCACCATCGCTGAAGAGGTCGCAGAGACCAAGCCGCTGCGCGCCGACGCGCAGCGCAACCGCGACCGGCTGGTCGAGGTGGCGGCCGCCGTCTTTGCCGAGCGTGGCATCGACGCATCGCTGGAAGAGATCGCGCGCCGCGCCGGCGTCGGCATCGGAACGCTCTACCGGCATTTTCCGACGCGCGAGCATCTGGTCGAGGTGGTCTACCGGCGCGAGGCGGAAGGGTTGTGCGCGGCTGCCGGCGAACTCGCCGGAAAGCATCCCTCCGATGTCGCGCTGGAGCAGTGGATGCAGCGCTTCGTCGACTATATCGCCACCAAGCGCGGCCTGGCGACCAGCCTGCGCATCCTGCTCACCACCAATTCGACGCTGTTTTCCGACACGTCGGGACGGGTGTCGCAGGCCCTGCGGCAACTCGTCGAGGCGGCGGTGGCCGACGGCACCATCCGCGGCGACGTCGACGCTTCCGATGTGCTGCACGCGCTGTCCGGCATCTACTCGGCCCCCGATACCCCGGAATGGCGCGACCGCTCGCGCCGGCTGGTGTCGCTGCTGATGGACGGGTTGCGGTTCGGGGCGGGGAAGGCGCGGTGAGGGCGACTTGATATCGACCCTGCAACAGCAGGCTTGTTCAGTGACCTGTTGGACTCTGTCCATGCCAGGAACGGCCATTCATGATGAGCAAACGGTATGCTAGGCGTGATGACTTGATTTGCTTTTCGTCCACGCTTTCGGGGGCATCCGATGTATGTAGGCCGTTCCTACAAGGTGACAGATTTCGCACTCTGGTCGCGGCGCAGTGTCATCTACATGATGGTGGTGAGCGGACTGGCTGTGGCGGCCTACCGTCTTCCGGGCATCGCCGGGTTCTCGGTGCCATGGTCGGTGGTGCTCGTGCTCGGCACCACCGTGTCCCTCGTTGCCGGGTTCAAGAATTCGCAGGTATTCACCCGCAGCAGTGAAGCCCTGCAGGCCTTTGCGCAAATTACAGCCAGCAGCCGGATGTGGTCCAATTTCTGCAGGGACTTCAACGATGTGCCGACAGCCAGGCAACTCATCTACCACCATCTCGCCTGGTTGACGGCACTACGCTTCGCGCTGCGGCGGCCGATGCCATGGGAATCCATGGGGCGGGCCGCCAATGTCGAATTCCGGCGGCGCTACCATATCCAGGAGGATTCAGGCTCGCTTGCCGATGAACTGCCTGCGCTGCTGGGCGAACAGTCGGACGACGTCCTGAAGTCGCCGCATCCGGCGATAACCCTGCTTGAAATGCAATCGGTCCAGGTCAATGGGTTGTTCAAGGAGGCCAAAATCCCTCCGCAGATCTATGTCGAGCTCACGAAGCTGATCCGCGACTTCCATGATCAGCAGGTGCGCTGCGATCGCATCAAGAACAACCCATATCCGCGGCAATACGCCATCGTCAGCTCCATGTTCGTCATGATCTTCTGCACGCTGTTGCCGTTCGGCGTGGTTCCGGTCTTTGCCGACATGGGCAAACTGGGCGGCGCGCTCGGCCCGATCGCGATCTGGCTGACGATCCCGTTCAGCACGCTTCTGGGTTGGGCATACATGTCTCTCGACCAGGTCGGCGAGAGCAGCGCCAACCCTTTCGAGGGCAACGCCAACGATGTTCCGATCTCACAAATCTGCCGCGACATCGAGATCGAGCTGCGCACCGGGCTTGGGGAGGTTGACCTCCCCAAGCCATTGCTGCCGGTCAATGATATCGCCACCTAGGCGCGGCGGAGTCGCCAGCAGGGGTATTTCGATGATTGCCGTGCCGGCCGCATAGATGCCGGCCAGACCGCATAGCCGGTGCCTTCCGGGGTGGCGGAAATTGAACCGCCGCGGCCCTACTGGCGGCACAATCGCCGCCGACTTATGTCGATATCCAAGCTGGCTGGCGATCGCGAGGATGGAACAATGCGGCACGACAGGCTTGTCCTGACCCTGCTCCGGCGCGAGTTGCTGGCTGGCTTGCGTTCGATGCGCCGCCACGACCTTGCCTGGATCGCGCTCGGCGGCAGTGCTTTGCTTGCCTATGCCATTGCCGACATCGTTGTCGCGTTACAAGCGGCGGCAGCCGCGCTGCGGCGGGCACAGGCGCTGTGGCTGCTTGGCTTGCCGACAGCACTTGTCGGCCTTGGAGGCCTCAGCGGCAGCGCTCTCGCCGGCCTTTGCCTGTCACGAGCCTTCGCTCCTTTCCTGAAGGCATTGCCTTTGTCATCAGGAGAACTCCGGCGCATGGCCGCCGTCGCGGCTTTTGCGTTGGGTGTTCCGCTTGCCGTCACGGTCGCGGCAGCGGTCGGACTTGGCTGTGCCGTAATTGCAAAACCACTGGCGCCGGTCTGGACCCTCGGCGCGGCGATCTTGTTTGCGGCCGGCTTCGGCACGGCAGCCGGCTGGCGCCTGTGGAGGGACCCTGGGCGGATCCGTGTCGGCACGGCGGCTTTGGCCGTCGAAAGGGGCGCAGGCCGCCCCTCGCTCGGCGCCTTCGATCGTTCGACTCCAGCATGGCTCGCCAGCTGGGCCTGGGGGTTGCCCGCTGGCCATGTGAGGCCGTCGTGGCGTCTGATTGCAGCGGTCGTCCTGCTCGGTCTGGCAGCCGGTCTTGCCGCCGCCACCAGCCTTATCCATCGCAGCGCCGGCCCGGCCGCCATGGCCGGTTTGACCGGCGGCCTCATGGTGTTCATGCTGAGCGCGCGTTTCCACCCGCTTGGATCGCCCGTGCTGCGCACCGCCCCGCTGGGTTTCACCAAGGCTTGGCTGCGCCTGGCGCGGCTTCCCTTCCAGTTGTCGGTCGCCTTCTTCCTGTTGCCGGCTGGCGCTGCGGTGGCGGCGGAGCCTTCGGCCTGGGCAATGCCGCTCGCCAGCGGTTTCTGGCTTCTCGTGCTGAACGGCGCCTATGCGGTCTTTGCCGCCTATTTCATGACCGCCCCATTCGTCGCCGCGCTGAGCTTCCTCAGCGCCATCGCCTACACCAGCTACGAGTCGCTCGAATACGGCCGCACTGTGCTGATCGGCTTTGCCGCACTGGTGTTGTGGCTGTGGCACAGGGCACAACAAAGGTATCGCCATGGATAGCAGCGACGATCTTGCCGAAGTTCTCGCCGTTCTCGGCCTGAGCGCAGGTTATGGCGGCCGTTCTGTCATCAGCGGCATCGGCGTGGCACTCAACCGGTGCGATATTCTCGGCCTGCTCGGCGCCAACGGTTCCGGCAAGTCCACCTTGCTCAAGGCGATCACCGGTCAGATCCGCCTGGACGGAGGAAGTGTGGCGATCGATGGCGTCGATCTCGCCAGCGCGCCCAAGCGCGCCAAAGCCGGCTTCGGTCTGGCCATCGATCCGCCTGAACTGCCGACGGCGCTCACCGGACGCCAGTATCTCCAGCTCGTCGCATCGATCCGCGGTTGCGCAGAAGACGACTGGCCTTGCGTCGACGTCGCCGAGCGTCTGGGGCTGAGGCGCTGGATCGAACGGCCGATTGCGGAGTATTCGCTTGGCACGCGGGCCAAGATTGCCATCGCAGCGGCATTGCTCGGCGCGCCGCCGCTGCTGATCTTCGACGAATCCCTGAATGGCCTCGATCCGCTCGCCGCCTGGGAGGTCAAGCGCATCATCCGCGCCGTGGCCGCCAGCGGTCGCCACGCCGTCATCATCTCTACCCATGTCGTGGAAGCCGTTCCCGGTCTATGCAACCGCGCCGTGCTTCTGGCGGAAGGTCGCATCGCCCGTGAATGGGATAAACGGCAACTGGTCGAGGCTAACCATGCGCCCGGCGCTTTCGAGGCCGAAGTCATGCTGGCGCTTACGGCCGAGGCGGCCGGGAGATGAAGCAATCTGCGCGGCGCCGTTTGCGCGAAAGCCGTAGCATACCGTGGTGTTGCCTCTCGCTCGTTCTGACGACGCGCACCAAAATCTGGCCGTGCCAGAAAATTAACCTGCATGTCACACTGGCGGATCCTGCCTCGTCCTGATGTCGGCACCAACAGAAGGAAGCCAATCATGACTGCAAAACTCGATCTCTTCGCCGCCGCCCCTTCGCTGATGAAGGAATGGCAACGCGCGGCCTTTGCCATTTCCTCGAGCCTCGAACCCAGCCTGGCCGAGCTTGTGAAGATCCGTGCATCCCAGATTAACGGCTGCGCCAATTGCCTCAACATGCATACGGTGTTTGCGCGCGAGGACGGCGAAACCGAGCAGCGCATTTACCTGTTGTCGGCGTGGCGCGAGGCGCCTTGCTATACCGATCGCGAACGCGCCGCGCTCGGCTGGACCGAGGCGCTGACGCGGATTTGCGAGGGCCATACGCATGAAAGCGCCTATGACGCCCTGGCGGCGGAGTTCACGCCGGAGGAGCAAGTCAAGCTGACCCTGATGATCAATGTCATCAATGGCTACAACCGCCTCGCGGTCGGGTTCGGCGGCTGGGCTGATCCGGCGGCGATCAGGTCCGCGGCCAAGGCGGCGGCCGCCTGATGACGAACGCGGGGTCCGAGCATGCGGCGGCGGGTTTCGACCCGCTGCGTCCGACGCTGATGCGTGTCGCCTACCGCATGCTTGGCTCCGTGGCGGACGCCGAGGATGTCGTGCAGGAGGCCTTCATCCGCTGGATGCGGGCCGACCGCAGCGAGGTGCGTGAGCCCGCGGCATTCCTGCGCCGCACCGTCACGCGGCTTTGTCTCGACCAGCTCAAATCCGCGCGCCGCCGGCGTGAGACCTATGTCGGCCCCTGGCTTCCCGATCCCGTCGTGGAAGAGGACGAAGTGGAAGACGTCACCCTGCCGATGATGCTGGTGCTGGAACGCCTTTCTCCGCTCGAGCGGGCGGCGTTTCTGCTGCACGATGTGTTCGGGCTGGGGTTCGAGGAGGTCGCCGCCGCCATCCAGCGCGAACCTGCCGCCTGCCGCCAGCTCGCCGCCCGCGCGCGCACCCATGTCCGCCAGGCGAGACCGCGTTTCAAGGTGGAAAAGCAACGCGGCCTCGAACTGGCCGAGGCGTTTTTCGCGGCCTCGCGCAGCGGCGACATGAAGGCGCTTGGTGCGATGCTGACGGCCGATGTCAGCGCCCATGCCGACGGCGGCGGAAAGCGTCCGGCAGCCACGGAAGTGGTGCTGGGCTTCGATGCCGTCATGCAGCAATATGAGCGTGTGGCGGCCTGGCTTCAGAAGAACGGCTCGACGCTTGTCCGTGTCGGTTTCGTCAACGGATTGCCCGGCTTCGTCACACTGGAAGCCGATGGCGAACTGCAGACGACCGCACTCGACATCGAGGACGGAAAGATCGCGGCCATCTATGTCATGCGCAATCCCGATAAGCTCAGGCACCTGCATTAGGTCGAATGAAAAGCAGGGTGTTAGCCCTTCGCTTCGACCAGGATCACAAGCGACTCCGGCACCACGCCATCGAAGGCCATCGCGTCGGCGGCTGCCTGGCTCTGCATCATTGCCGCCAGGGCATCCATGTCCGGAACGTCCATCATCAGAGCCACTTGTTTCGGGTTCTGCGGATCGACGAACGTGCGGATGTTGGTGATCCCGAGGGAGCCGAAAAGCTCCTTGCGCTTGGGTGAACTGAGCCAGTGCTTGCTGTCTTTCGTGATGTTGTGATGGCCAATGATTGTTGGCATGGCATCCTCCCCAGGTGACGGCGGCGGTCGATATCGCCCGCCTGTTGCCGTGATCCACCTGTGCAGTCAGTCAGCGCCGTTTCCTTCGGACTGTCAATTAGCGGTTGCTGATGGATGGTCGACGCGTTGGCGGCGGGCAGGGCGCGTCCGGGGCGCTCAAAGTTCGAGGCAGACCTTGCCGAAATGCTTTTGCGCTTCGTAGTGCGTGAAGGCGGCGGCGATGCCCTCAAGCGAAAAACGGCGGTCGATGAGCGGCTTCAGGCGGTTGGCCTCTATCGCTCGGATCATGTCCTCCTGGTCTGCCCTGCTGCCAATGGAAATGCCGCTGATGCGGATCTGGTTCGAAAACAGGGCCGGAATCGACACTTCCGCCGCGAAGCCGGTGAGGACGCCGATCAGGGCGATGTGGCCGCCCGTCCGGCATGCGGCTATCGACTGCGCCAGCGTGGCGGGCCCGCCAACCTCGATCACGTGATCGACGCCGCGTCCGTCGGTCAGATCCCTGGCCTTGCGGCCCCAGTCCGGCACGGCCTTGTAGTTGATGACGGCGTCAGCCCCGAGGAGCGCGAGCCTTTCCAGCTTCTCCTCGTCGGAAGAGGTGGCAATGACCCGGGCGCCGGCGGCTTTGGCGAACTGCAGCGCAAACAGCGATACGCTGCCCGTGCCGAGCAGCAGCACCGTGTCGCCGGGCTTGACCTTGCCGCACACAACCAGGCCGCGCCAGGCGGTGACACCCGTACAGGTGAGCGTTGCCGCCTCCACATGCGTATAGCCCACCGGGGCCTTGGTGAAGGCGTGCGCCGGCATGCAGACATATTCGCTGGCGAAGCCGTCAAAACTTTCTCCCGGTATGTCGCGCCGGGTGGCCGGCATCATCTCACCGCCCAGCCACCAGGGATAGAAAGTGCTGATGACGCTGTCTCCAGCCTTGAACGCATCGACATCGTCGCCGAGCGCAATCACCTCGCCTGCGCCATCGGAGAGTGGAACGCGGCCATCTGCGAACGGGACCTTGCCCTGCACCGCGAAATCGTCACGCATGTTCAACGAACAGGCGCGGATCCTGACCAGCACTTCACCCGGCTCTGGCTGGGGATGGTCTTCCTCGACCAGTTCGAGTTTGTCCAAGCCACCTGGCGCTCTCAGCCTGACCAGCCTCATTGTTGGCGAGCCTGCCGGCCGGACATCACCCTCAGCCAGGGCGCCAGATGGACGGCGCTCATCATCAGATACATCGCCGGCATGCCGGTGAGGGGCGAGGCGCTGGCGCCCATGCACAGCGCGGAGGACTCGCCCTGAATGCAGGTGAACAGTGCCATCAATGCAAAGGCCGGCGCCGCGGCGAGACACAGCCAGTCGGCGATGCCAAGTGAGACCATGTTTTCAGGAGCCTCACTGCCGGTGCCAGAATGGATATCGCTCATGGTCTTTTCCTTGATGGATATATCTCTGTGCGCGACGCGACCCGGCGGGACTTGAGTTCCTCGCCCCCACAATGTGGGGGAGAGGTGGCTCGGCGAAGGCAAGACGGAGAGGGGCTGCGCCCTACGAAAGCCCCTTCTCCGCCCGCTTCGTGGCCACCTCGCCCCCGCGTTTGGCGGGGCGAGGAACCCAAGCTGGATAGGCGGCCAGGAGCTTCAGCCTGGTCCTTACTGGCCCTTGTCCCGGAACGCCGCCTCGCCGGCAGCCGATACTTCGGCCCATTTCTGGTCGGGTGCGGCCTCGTAATTGTCGTGCCAGTTCCACCAGCTGTAGAGCGGCGTCTGCGGATAGCCTTCGGGCGAGTCCTCCCAGATCTCCTGGCGGCCGAGCGGCGTCGCGTCGAGGTAGCTCCAGACGGTGCCCATCGCCTCGTCGCCGCGGCTGTTGATGAAATAGGTGCGGAAGATACGATCGCCGTCGTGGATGAACACGTTGTGGCCGTGCCATTCGTCGACGCCGAAGTCTTTGTCGAAGCTGTCTGTGATGGTGTACCAGGGCATCTCCCAGCCCATCCGCTTCTTCAGCCGTGCGATATCGGCCTGCGGTGCGCGCGAGGCGTAGGCAAGCGTGGTGTTGCGGGCGTTGAGATGGGCGAGGTGGCCGACCTGGTCGGCGCCGAGCGAACAGCCGCGGCAGGCGTGATCGGGCCAGCCATGAACCCCCGGTTCGAAGAAGGCGCGGTAAACGATCAGCTGGCGGCGGCCTTCGAACAGATCGAGCAGGCTCGCCTTGCCATTCGGCCCTTCGAACACATAGGCCTTGTCCACTTCCATCCATGGCATCCGCCGGCGCTCGGCCGCCAGCGCGTCCTTGGCGCGCAGCGTTGCCTTCTCCTTCACCAGCAGCTCTTCGCGCGCGGCTTCCCACGCCTGTTGCGAAACGACTGGCGGGGTCTTCATTGCGGTGTGTTTGGTCATTGCTCGTCTCCTTTGTCAGTCTGTCGCCGCGCCGTGGCGGCGTGTGGGTGGCTGCGGATCGTGCGGTAGAATAGGGCGGTGACGTGCTGCGGCGGGAGTTACAAGTGTGACGGGATTTAATTGGGCAGGCTCTCCGCAGCAGGGGTGGCGCCCTGCGCGCACGACCGTATCGTTCGTCGCGCAGAGAGGCAGGTCTTCGAAGTCAGGCATTGTCAGTTATCCCTTATAAGATGCTTAATATAGACACCTGAGATGCTCAGGCTAGCGAATGCCGATATACGCGTCAACGGCGGCCACGTCGCCTTCAGCCAGCAAGATGGCTAGGTCCTGGTCATCGCTGGTCTCCCTTGGCGTTCCGCTCGTTGCGGTTTCTCCTTGCTGGGCGATACGGCTTGCGGGTCGGCGTTGGTGACTTAAGTTAGGGCGTGCAGCGCAGGGGGTGGGAGTTACAAGTGTGACGGGATTTGAATGGACTCGCTGATCACCGCGGCAGGGCTGGCGCTGGCGGCGGGCGATCCGCTCGGCGCGCTGGATCGCGTCGCCTTGCGCGAGGACGCGCCGGCGCTGGCGCTGCGCGGCATTGCGATGGCGCAGCTCGGCGACCTCGACCGCGCCAAGGCGCTGCTGCGGCGCGCCGCGCGCGCCTTCGGCCCGAAAGAGGCGGTGGCGCGCGCCAGATGCGTTGTCGCCGAGGCCGAGATCGCGCTGGTGTCGCGTGACCTCGCCTGGCCCGCCAAGGCGCTCGATGCGGCACGGGCGACGCTGGAAAAGCATGGCGACCGGCTGAACGCCGCGCATGCCGGCCACCTCAAGGTGCGGCGCCTGCTGCTGATCGGGCGCCTCGACGAGGCCGAGGACGTGCTGGCCGGGCTCGACCCGGCGCCGCTCCCGCCGGCCTCGAGGGCCGCGCACGAACTGGCCGTCGCCGGCATCGCGATGCGGCGCCTCAAGACGAGAGCCGCGCGCACGGCGCTGGAGTGGGCACGCCACGCCGCCCGCCGGGCCGGCATCCCGGGGCTGATGGCCGAGGTCGACAATGCCTTCCTGGCGCTGGACACGCCGGCGGCGCGGCTGATCGCGCAGGGTCAGCAGCGCCCTTTGCTGCTCGAGGACGTCGAGGCGCTGCAGGCGTCGCCGGCGTTGGTTGTCGATGCCTTGCGCAATCTCGTGCGCCAGCAGGAAACCATGGTCTCGCTGGCAACGCGCCCGGTGCTGTTTGCGCTGGCGCGTACGCTCGCCGAAGCATGGCCTGGCGATGTGTCGCGTGCGACGCTTATCGCACGGGCTTTTGGCGGCAGGCACGCCGATGAATCGCACCGCGCCAGGCTGCGGGTCGAGATCGGCCGGCTGCGCGCCGAACTACGGACGCTGGCCGACATCGGCGCGACGAGCCAAGGGTTCGCGCTGGTGCCGCGCCAGGCGCGCGAGGTGGTGGTGTTGGCGCGGCCGATCGAGGAGCGGCACGCGGCGGTGTTGGCCTTCCTTGCCGATGGGGAATCCTGGGCGAGCTCGGCGCTGGCGCTGGCGCTTGGCACCGGCCAGCGCAGCGTGCAGCGGGCATTGGAGCAGCTTGGCGAGGCCGGCAAGGTGCAGTCGTTCGGGCACGGTCGGGCGCGCCGCTGGATGACACCGCCGGTGGCGGGATTCACGACCACCTTGTTACTCCCGGCACCGCTGCCGAACGGCTAGAACATGATCCCGAAAAGCGGAATCCGGTTTGGAAAAGATGATGCTCAAACAAACGGGCATGCCCAATCTTGGTGAGGATAAGACATGAAGCATTCAGCGGCCGAAATCCTGCGCGAGTATGGACCCTTTGCGGGTGTGAACACCGTGCACGGGGTGAGCTTTGACGGGCAGAATGTCTGGTTTGCCTCGGGCGAGAAGCTGAACGCCTTCGATCCGGAAAGCGGGCAGGCGCTGCGCTCGATCGATGTCGCAGCGCATGCCGGCACGGCCTATGACGGCCAGCATTTCTTCCAGCTCGCCAACGATCGCATCCAGAAGATCGACCCGGATACCGGTCAGGTGCTGGCGACCATTCCGGCGCCCGGCGGCGGCGGCGACTCAGGCCTGACCTGGGCCGAAGGGACGCTCTGGGTGGGGCAGTATCGCGAGCGCAGGATACACCAGATCGACCCCGAGACCGGGGCAATCCTGCGCACCATCGAATCCAACCGCTTCGTCACCGGCGTGACGTGGGTCGACGGCGAGCTGTGGCACGCCACCTGGGAAGGCGAGCAGAGCGACCTGCGCCGCGTCGATCCGCAAACCGGCAAGGTTCTGGAGAAGCTCGACATGCCGGCCGGCGTGGGCGTCTCAGGGCTGGAATCCGATGGCGGCGACCGCCTCTTCTGCGGCAGCGTATCCGCCGGGGTGGTGCGCGCGGTGCGGCGTCCCCGGTAAGGCCGCTGTGCCGAACCATTGACGGCGAGGGGTCCGAAATCCTTACGCAATTCGTCCGCTCGGACTGGTCGTTGCCCCCTGTCGAACCTAGATAGGGCGTGCACCGGGCGGACCGCCTGGACCATCTTTGCAAGGATCAGATATGCCTGAACATCTACCATTGAACGACGGCGCCGCCATTCCCCAGCTTGGCCTTGGCGTGTGGCAGGTCGATCAGGACATCACCGCTGATGTGGTGGGCTGGGGGATCGAGGCCGGCTACCGTCTGATCGACACCGCCGAGGGCTATCAGAACGAGGAAGGCGTCGGAGAGGCGATCCGCGCCGCCGGCGTGCCGCGAGGCGAGCTGTTCATCACCTCCAAGCTGCGCAACGGCGCACACCAGCGCGACGCAGCCCTCAAGGCCTTCGACGAGACGATGGAGAAGCTCGGCATCGAACAGCTCGACCTGTTTCTGATCCACTGGCCGGTGCCCGGCCAGGACAAGTATGTCGAGTCGTGGAAGGCGCTGGTCGAACTCAGGCAGGCCGGCCGCATCAAGTCGATCGGCGTGTCGAATTTCAACCAGGATCATCTGGAGCGGATCATCGCGGAGACCGGCGTGACCCCCGTCGTCAACCAGATCGAGCTGCATCCCCAGTTCCAGCAGCGCGGCATCAGGGACTTTCATGCCACGCACGACATCCGCATCGAAAGCTGGAGCCCGCTGGGCAGCGGCCGGCTGCTGAGCGACGCGACCATCGCGGGCATCGCCATGAAGCATGGCAAGTCCGCGGCGCAGACGATCATCCGCTGGCACCTTCAGGAAGGGCTGATCGTCATTCCAAAGTCGATCCGCAGGGATCGCATCGCCGCCAATTTCGATGTCTTCGATTTCGAGCTGGACGCGCAGGACCTGCTGACGATCAGGGGCATGGATTCGCCCGACGGCCGCACCGGCCCGAACCCCGCCACGGCTGCGTTTTTGTTCTGAGGGGAGAAGGGAAACCCATTCTCAAATCCCCGAGCCATCCAGCTGCTGGGCATCTTCGCCTTCCCAGGGCGCCGGCATGGAGGCGCGGCTGAGATTGGCTGTCGGCAGCGGCATCCAGCATTTCAGTTCCGGTTCGGCATATTCGACGACGCGCCCGGGCGAGGAGTCCGACGCGCGCCAGCCTTCGCTGGCGAACTGGTCGGCGCGTGACCAATAGGCGAGGTCGACTTCCGCCGGTCCCTGTTCGGACGGGCGAACCGTGACAAGGATGCGGCTGCCATCCCTCGGCGCCGTCGACATGTGGCGCCACCGTTCGGGCTCGTCCATCGCAATTCCTCCTCGCACCTCTAGCGTCGGGGAAGTGTCGCCTCGCCGTCAGGGGCGGTCAACCCAAAGTTTGCGCCAGCGGGCGAGTCCTGACGAAGTCAGAACCCGGCGGGGGTGAGCCGAAGTTGGCGACCGACATATACTTAGAGAGGGAACTTGAAAACGTCGGTCGCCAGGGGGCGGTTGGGACGCACCACGTTGGGGACGCGATGCAAGGTCAGGCTACGCGTATGCAGGACGTCTTCAAACGGAACGCGGGCACATGGTGAACGACTGGTTACTATCCACAGGGTTCGCCTGTCCGCGACGGTCCGGAGACGGTCCCACAGCTGTGCGCAACGCGCAGCGGCCGGCCATCGGCGCTCGACGGGCTGTGATCCGGTTGATAAGTCCGTCTGCGAAGGAGCGCCTGAGTCGACCATGACCGTTGCGATCGAGATGGGACACACGACCGCAGGCGCCCCGGCGACCCTGGACCTCGAGGAGCTGCTGGCGACCCGCTTGCTGGTGCAGGGCAATTCGGGCTCCGGAAAATCGCATCTGCTGCGGCGTCTGCTGGAGCAGAGTTCCCCCTGGGTGCAGCAGACCATCATCGACCCCGAAGGTGACTTCGTGTCACTGGGCGACCGTTTCGGCCACCTGGTGATCGATGCCGAGGAGCATACCGAACGCGGCCTGCAGAGCGCCGGCGAGCGGGCGCGCATCCACCGCGTCTCCACCGTGCTCAATCTCGAAGGGCTGGACGCCGAGAACCAAATGCGGCGCGCCGCCGCCTTCCTCGGCGGGCTGTTCGAGGTTGCCCGCGACCACTGGTACCCGATGCTGGTGGTGGTGGACGAGGCGCAGCTGTTCGCGCCGGCGGTGGCCGGCGAGGTTTCCGACGAGGCGCGCAAGCTCTCGCTTGGCGCCATGACCAATTTGATGTGCCGTGGCCGCAAACGCGGGCTTGCCGGCATCATCGCCACCCAGCGGCTGGCCAAGCTCGCCAAGAACGTCGCCGCCGAGGCGTCCAATTTCCTCATGGGCCGCACCTTCCTCGACATCGATATGGCGCGCGCCGCCGACCTTTTGGGCATGGAACGGCGGCAGGCGGAGGCGTTTCGCGACCTGGAGCGCGGGCAGTTCATGGCGCTCGGCCCGGCGCTGTCGCGCCGGCCGCTCGGCCTGCGCATCGGCCCGACCGATACAAGTCCGCGCAATGGCACGCCGCGGCTGATGCCGCTGCCGGAATCCGCGCTCGAGGACGCGCGCGCCATCATTCTGGCAGCGCCGCCGCCCGAGACGGCGCGCGCGCCGCGCCGGACGGCGTCGCCCGACCTGCTCGACCAACTGATGGCGGCGAAGTCGGCGGCGCTGGAAATCCGCCCCGATCCGGTGGAGCCGCAAATCAGCGCCGAGGATCTGGCCGAGCGCCGCGAGCGCGTCGACCGTGTGCTGCGCGCCATTCTCGCCCAACCTGACGCGGGCTTCCGCGTCATCGGTGTGCTCTATCAGGAGTTCGTCGTGCGTTGCCGCATCGAGGGCCTGGCTTCGGTCGTGCCGGATCTACCGGAGTTCCGCCGCATGCTGACGCGCGCCCGCGCCGGCCTCGGCTCCGACATGGCGGCAGGCGATGACGCCTGGCAGGACGTCTCGGTGCGCGCCTCGCTGCTGCCCGACGACATGCAAGGCGTGTTCATGATGATCGCCCGCGCCGCGAAGGAGGGCTGGCCGTGCCCGAGCGATGCCGCGATCGCCCGCGCCTATGGCTCCCACTCGCTGCGCCGCGCCCGGCGCCTGCTGACCTATATCGAGGAGCAGGGACTCATCGTCTGCCAGCTCGACGGGACAGGCCGGCGCACCGTGACGCTGGTTGAGCTGGCCTGGGCAACGGCACCGGGCGACCCCAACGCCGAAGAGGCGGAGCAGGGGCGTCTGGCGGTGTGAGGCGGGCGGCCCCAGTTTCCGACCACCATTGTCAAATGGCCTCCGTCTTACCCGGCCGAAAAACTACTTTGGCTTTCGGCCGAGGCCCATGGATTTGGCTAGTTTCGAGCGGGTTGCGGAATAATTTGGCGCCACCATCGGGTAGTTGGAAGGCAAGCTCCACTTCTTTCGATACTGATCCGGTGTAAGACCATAGTGCGCCTCGATATGCCGCTTCAACGACTTGAAACGCTTGCCGTCCTCCAGGCAGACGATGAAATCGGGTGTGACGGATTTTCTCACAGGCACAGCAGCTTTGACCGCATCGGGCCTGACGTCGGGAATCCCGTCTGAAATGGCCTTAAGCGAAGCGTATATCGTGTTTATGAACTCGGGGAGTTCAGCCGCGGGCAGGGCGTTGTTCGTGACGTAAGACGATACAATACCAGCGGCTATGGGAACGATGGAATCGACGCGCCTCTCCTTGCTGAAATAGGCATCGGTGATGTCACCGAATTGAATTGGAACGTCTTCGACCATTGCTTGCGTCTTGATCATGGCTGGTTTTGCATAAGGCTTCTTCAAAAGATATCTCCGTCGGCGATCGTATCGGCGATGCAAATTGTGGGAAAATGTCACACATGTCAACCTATTGTGGAAGCATTTCCCACGCGCTATTTTCGCGCGGAATTTTCGAGGGATGGATGGCCGATTTTCGGAATTGTGAGGGACGGCGATGAGCAGATCGGCGGGACAATTGGATCCCGATTGGGTCCAGAACGCGTTGAACCGGGTTCTTCGCCCCCTGGTGCGGCTGGCCATCAAGTGCGGGGTGACGTTTCCAACCTTCGTCGATCTGTTGCGTCAGCTCTATGTCAATGTGGCGGAGCATGAATTTGCGCTGCCCGACAAGCAACAGACGGACAGCAGGGTCAGCTTGCTGACAGGCGTCCACCGCAAGGAAGTCAGCCGGCTGAGAGGCGCCGGCGCGCCGGTTCGGGTGGTGCCCGAGTCCGTTTCCAGGACGAGTGCGATTGTCGCGCGCTGGCTTGCCGATCCGCTGTTTGTCGACGCCAAGGGCATGCCGTTGCCCCTGGCGCGAACGAGTGAGGCGGGAGGGCCGTCATTTGCCGGCCTTGTGGAATCGGTAACCCGCGATTTGCGGCCGAGAGCTGTTCTGGACGATTGGCTTGACCGGCAGCTGGTTGAAATCGACGGGAAGGATCGCATTGTCCTGATGGAAGGGGCTATGGTGCCGCGCGGAGACGGCGAGGTTCGGCTCTACTACTTTGCCCGAAATCTCGGCGACCATGCGGCCGCCGCGGTCGAAAACGTCATGGCTGACGATCCGCCCTTCCTCGAACGGGCCGTCCACTATGACGGCCTGTCCGCGGACCTTGCGAGGTCACTCGAAATCTACAGCCGCGAGGTCGCGGTCGAAACGCTGCTGCGTTTGAACAAATACGCCAACCAGGCCATTCAAACCGATCCCGGCGGGACCAGCCGGTGGAACTACGGTGTCTATATTCTGAGATCCGATGGGACTTCGCTGGTTGCCGAGGAATTGCCCCAGCCCAAGGGCGCTGGCGGAGAGACGGCATGAGCTGGAACCGGAGGCCGACGCGGCGCGATTTCCTCACGCTCGGCGCTGCCGTGCCGGCGGTGTTTTTCAGCCTGTTCGCAAGGGCGACGGAGCCGTCGAAAGACCAGGGGATTGGCGGCACCGGCTGGACGGCGGGGACGGACGGCGATCAAGGCATCGGCGGCACCGGTATCGTGGGAACGATACAGCGCTTTGGCAGTATTTTCGTCAATGACGTGCGCGTCGGCTATCAGCCTGATGTGCCGGTCTGGGTGGATGGCGTCCGCGTCAACTCGAGCAGCCTGAAAGTGGGGCATGTCGTGCGGGTCGCGGTGGTGCAAAAGGCAGGGCTCGTCGTCACCGCTGCGATCCATGTCACCAGCGAGGTGATTGGGCCTGTCGAACGCGCAAGCGCCGGGTCGATGCGGGTCCTGGGACAGCAGGTCGACATCAGCCAGATTCCGGGCGGATTGAAGATCGCGACGGGCGATATCGTGGCGGTCCACGGCATCCGTCGGCCCGATGGGACAATCGTCGCGAGCCTGGTCGAGGCCAGGCCGCATGAGTCGCACTATTCGGTTCGCGGCCTGGCAATCGTGAAGTCGGGCGCATTGCTGGTCGGACGGCTCAAGATCGGACCGGAATCGTCAGCGCTTGCCAACCGGCGCGTTCAGCTGACCCTGACCAAGGCCAAGGGTGGATACAAGGTGGTGCATCTGGAGGCGGAAGCTCCTGTCCCGCAGGCCACGGTTGCAAGCGTGCTCTACGAGACTTTCCTGCAGCGCCGGGGACAGCGGCTGGAATCGGGGCTGGGCGTCGCCGTCGATGACCAGAACGGCGATTCGAAATCGACAGCCAATGTCCGGGTGTTTCTCGCTGTCGGGTTCGATCGTGAGGGCAACATCGTATCGGCGTCGCGTGAGCAGAATGCCGGCCAACGATCGCCAGACCAACCTGGTGCGCCCGGTCAGCCGCCAGGGGGGCCGAACGGACCGGGCGAGCCGCCCGGGGGCCAGCCCGGCGGTCCAGGTGGTCCTGGCGGCGGGCCAGGCGCGCCCTAGCGATCGGGTTATTCCGGAGGAAGCGAACTTCCTCCAGAGGAAGCGAACTTCCTCCAGAGGAAGCGGCGATCCGGCCGGTCTGTCCTTTGCGATGAGACAGACCGGCCGGCGCGGCCGTACGACGAGCTCGTTAAGGGGGGCTTGTTCGAGCTTTTTGGGTACGGCTGCTTTCCGCGGATCACACGGGGGGCGAGTGATCCGCCGAACTTTGATGCCGGCACACCTGCGTGGCAGGTCCGGTCACGTGCTCCTCATCTGCATGCGTCGCTGACTGGATCAGATTGTGGGAAAATTACCCACAAATCAACTCCCGCCGCTTCATTTTCCCATCTGACCTTTGGCGAACCGCGGCGACCGTCCTTCCTGACGGGGACGGTTTTTGTGCGGTGCGCTTGACGTGGGTAATTTTCCCACGTATTGAAACCCAACCCTTGGGGCGCCCTTTTGAAAGCCGGCACCTCGAGGCGCAGATCTGAACAAGCACAGCCGCAACCATGCGGCTTGATCGGTGTGAGGTCTGTCCCGGCAGAAGAATTGCCTGATAGAGCCGATCGCAACAGCAAGGGTAAGTCATTGAAAAAGCTGTATATCGATGCCAGCCTGCCGTTCCGCTGGGGGCCTCATCCGCCGGTGGGCATCCCGCGCGTCGAAACGGCACTCATTCGTCAGGCGCTGCGATGGAAGGCCTCGCCGATCGGCTTCTTCATCGTCGACGCGCACGGGCGGGGCCAGATGCTGGATGACGCGGAACTTCGCTATCTAAGGCAGTTGGTTGACGATGAGCTGGAGCAGCCTGTCGGCGGGGAGGGGAGCTCGTATCTGGCCCGCCTCTGGAAAGTTCTGTCGATCATGCGGGCAGCCCCCTTCGCTCCCGGGCGCGAGTTCGATCGCGTGGCGGCGATCTTCCTCTCGGGCAGCGAGAAGAGAAGGGGGCTGAAGTTTCAGCTGTCCAAGACGGCCATCCGCCTTTTCAAGATCATGAAATCAGCCCTGTGTCCATGCAGGCTGGATACAAAGGATCCGCTGAAGGAAGAGAACGCCATGTGCTTTCTCTCGAGCGCCAGCGTGCACGAACTTGCCGCGATCAAGCGCCCGAACAAAGCCAGGTCCGGCATCTTCACGCTGATGCACGACCTCATCCCGATCGACTTCCCGCAATTCGTCGGTCCTCATCACGCCCGCGGCTTCGTGCGCAACACGGCATGGCAGCTGGAGAATTCGCGCCTGCTCATCTGCGTGTCGAAATACACCGCCGAGCGGGTGAGATGCCATGCGAGCGCTTCCAGCTTTCGTCGGATTCCGCTGGTCGCGGTTGCATCGCCGGGCGCCTTTCTCAGGGAAGGCGTCGCCGATCGCGAGATGTCCTTCGAGCGGCAGAACCAGGGCCGCAAGTTCGTTCTCTACTGCTCGACGATCGAGATCAGGAAGAACCACATCCTGCTGCTCAAGGTCTGGCATCGACTCCTGCCGCTGCTGGGTGAGCGGTTGCCAACGCTCGTGCTGTGCGGCCGATGGGGGTGGATGTACGAGGAGCTGGTCGCCTTCATGGCGCAGCATCCGGAGCTTGGCGAGCATGTTCAGTTCCGCTCCAATCTCAGCGACCGGCAGCTTGCGGAGCTCTATCGCGACGCCGAGTTCAGCGTCTACCCGTCCGCGGTGGAGGGCTGGGGCCTGGGAGCGGCCGAGTGCCTCGATTTCGGACTGCCGGTTCTCATCTCGGATGCGCCATCCCTGACGGAGGCGACGCAAGGCCTGATGCCGACAATTCCGGCGCGCGATGTCGAGGCATGGTGCGCGGCGGTCGCCAAAGCCTGCACGGATCCGGCGTGGCTCGGCGAGCTGCGTGCAACGATCGCGTTGCGATACCGACCGATCCGCGAGCGCGAATTTTTCGCGACCATAGTCGACCATGTCACAGCGCTCGGCTCGAGCCGAGCCTGGGTCCCCACGGTCGCGCAAGCAAGGCCGCAGCTGGAGCAAATCAATGGGTGAGCTGCCGATGTTTTCGGGAATGGGAACGATCGTGAAGACGTCGACCCCCGGCGGGGCGCGGACTCTGCATGGCGATGCCGCCGTGCGAGTCATGGGGGTGCCGAGATCGGGCACAAATCTCGCGAAATATCTGCTCGAACGCTATCTGGGCGTGCCGGTCGTCTTCGATCAGGGGTTCTGGAAACACGGGATTTTTCCAGCCCTCATGAACGGGCGCGACATAGACTATGGCGACTTGCCCATCATCGTGATGAGCAAGGATCCGGTCAGCCAGATCCTGTCGTGGTATCGCCTGGCCAGGAACGATACCATCTTCAAGCCGAACGGGAATCTCGGCTCGTTTGTCAGCAAGCCGTTTGAGGTAAGACAGGATTTCACGCAGCCAAAGCGAATGGAATACAGGTTCCAGTCGCCGGCCGACTACTGGAACCAGTTCTACTTCGCCATGGATTCCCTGCGCCGCGCCGGCGCACCGGTGCATTTCGTAAGCTATGAGCAGCTCGTTTCAGAACCGGCTCTGTCCCTGCATATAATCTCGCATTTTCTTGGCCGTTCCCGGCCGTTCGACGTCCGCGGCAGCGTGGACATGCCACGTCACACGCTCGGCGCCAGCAATGACATCGACCGGGCCGCGACCCCGACAGCGGACCAGACCCCGTTCAACTCCGCCCGTGCGGAGTTGGCATCCGCCCTCGCCAGGCTCGGATGGCGCAATGCGCGCCTCATCCTGAGGGACATCGACGATGACGTGCTTGATGCAACAGGACGGTCGGGGTTTCGCAAGACTTGTCGAGATGCGGTTGGCGCGAAGGCGATGCTGAGGTCGCTGGTTGGGTTTTGGTGAGGGGCGGGGCGGCGTGCGCGTGGCGGCGGCACTTGATGATCGGCCGCGCTTCTGACCCAAGACCGACCTACCTCTGCCGCGACGTGAACGACAGCTTTGCGCCTTTCTCGGCAAAGCCCGGACACGTCACGACGGCGGCGTAGTCGAGGCACCCGGCATGTACCTGTTTGGGCAAGCAGTTCCAGACACGGCGCCGGTTGCGATGAGCGACCTCAGCGATCATCTCGCGCTCCTTCTTCCACGGCGGACCATGCCCGATTGACGGATCCGCGCCAGTCGCCGCATCGCGCGGTGGCCTGTCGAATTTGAGGAAACGAGACCTTCGTAGACACACCAAGGCAGTGGGCGATACACTTGCGACCAGCGTTAGCCAGAGGCGGAAGGGAATGACGAAGCAACGCGTTCAGCGGCGTCTTGCTGCTATAATGTCGGCTGACGTCGTGGGCTACAGCCGCCTCATGGGAGCGGACGAGACAGGAACACTGAGTGCGCTCAAGGAACTGCGCCGCAACTTGATAAGCCCGATCCTCACCGAGTATCGAGGGCGTCTGGTGAAGCTCATGGGCGATGGAGCATTAATTGAGTTCGCCAGTGCGGTCGATGCGGTGGACTGTGCGGTCTGCATTCAGCGCCGCGTTGCCGAACGAAATCTCGCAATGCCCGATAGCGCGTCGATCTCCTTTCGGATTGGTGTGAACGTAGGCGATATCATCATCGATGGCGAAGACATCTATGGCGATGGCGTCAACGTCGCGGCGCGACTTGAAAAGCTGGCTGACCCAGGCGGCATCTGTATCTCCGGCATGGCCTTCGACCAGGTAAAAGGCAAACTCGACGCCGGGTTCCAGGACTTCGGAACTCACCAGGTAAGAAATATCGCAGATCCCGTACGGACGTATCGAGTGGTTGCGGCGAGCGTGTCGAGCCAACCGGCTGGCCCTATTCCCTTGCCGGCCAAACCGTCGATCGCCGTCCTGCCGTTCGACAACATGTCCGATGATCATGCCCAAGAGTATTTCTCGGATGGCATATCCGAAGATCTGACGACGGCACTTTCGCGTTTCGAATGGTTGTTTGTTATCGCGCGCAACTCCGCCTTTACCTATAAGGGCAAGGCCGTTGACGTGAAGAAGATTAGGCGGGAGCTCGGGGTCCGGTATATTCTCGAAGGCAGTGTGCGGCGGGCCGGTGACCGCGTGCGAATCAACGCCCAGTTGATCGATGCGGAGTCAGATCGCCACGTATGGGCACAGCGATACGACCGCAAGATGGATGATCTCTTCGAGTTGCAGGACGACATCGTGGCCAGCATCGCGTCGGTAGTCGGACCCGAAATCACGTTGGCTGAGATCGAGCGGGCGCGAGGAAAACGGCCGGACGATCTCGGTGCATGGGACCACTATTTGCGGGCGATCGCCGCCTATCACAGGATGACGAAGCAGGATGTGGAAGCGGCGATTGCCGATCTCAGAAGAGCGATCGAGATCGACCCCGATTTCGCCAATGCTCACGCCCTGCTTGGTCAATGCCACGTGCACATCGGGTTGCGCGGATGGATTCGTCCGGCGCGCCTGGCCTTCGAAGAGGCCCGGCGCTGGGCGGAGAAGGCGGTTCACCTGGCGCCAACAAACCCGCAGGCCAATCAGTCTCTGGCGTTCATGCTGGCGGTGACCGGAGAGACAGAGCAGGCCATCAGGGTGGCCCAACGGGCGATAGAGCTCAATTCGAACTATGCCGAGGCCTACGCGGTCTTGGGGCATGCGCTGGTGTTTCGTGGCGATTTGGAAGGTGGCTTGGCTGCTTGCCAAAGAGCGGAACGCGGCAACCCACGCGATTCTCGCGGAACCTGGCTATATGACGCGATGGGACACGCTTATTTCTTCCTCGGCGATTATGAAAAAGCGATCGACGTTTCGAAGAAGGGGCTTCAACAAGATCCCGCTCTGTTCGGCGCGCTAGTGACATTGGCGTGTTCCTATGCTCGTCAAGGTCGCCCCAAGGAAGCCAAGCATTACGTGGACGAGCTGCTCCGCCTGATTCCGCGCTACTCGCTGCGTGCCCTGCGGAAGAATCCAATGTTTGTTGACCCCAAGATGGCTGACGACCTCATCGAATGCATGCGCTTGGCAGGATTGCCCGACTAGCAACTGGCTTCAATTCCGATCCGAAAATCGGGATAGGCGCGCAAGGTGCAATTGCGCGATCGAGAGCAATACGGGAAGAGCCAGGGGCGATGTCGGCTTCGGGGAGATCACGTCGATGCCCCCAAGAAGCTGAATGTCCGCTTCTGACGATTCGAGTCTTGAAGCTGCCAGTCCTCTCTCGGCCCAAAGCAGCCACTCCCGCCCCAACTCCCCGCTCCTCCACGATCCGTAAATGCGCCGCCGTCGCGAACAGCACGATCAGCCCGAACAAGATCCGCCTTGCCCCCTCCGGCATTTGCAGGATCGTCAACAGCGTCGTCAGCACGGTGAGGATCAGGGCGCCCAGTCGCGCCGCGGCGAAAACCATTGGCGGCGGACAGGTCGAGGGCAAGCTGGCATCGGAGGTGCCCCCGCGGCTAAAATCTCAATACCCAGGCTTCCACTTTTCCTTTGCCCTTGACTTCGATAGCGCCGCGCGGCTCGAAGACGAATTGGTCCTTGAGCTGTTCGTAGACGGGGCGCGTCACCTGAACAGAATCGGGAATTCCGCCAGACTCCATGCGGCTCGCCAGGTTCACTGTGTCACCCCATAAATCATAGATGTACTTACTCTTCCCAATGACGCCGGCGACCACCGGCCCGCTGTTGACGCCAACCCTGACCTTGATCGAGACGTTGTGTTCCATCGCGTGCTCGCGGGTAATGTGGACCATGCGGATGGCCATGCGGACCATGCGCTCGGCGTGGTTGGCCACCGGCACGGGTAGGCCGCACACCGCCATATAGGCGTCGCCCACCGTCTTGATCTTCTCGATACCGAGATCATTGGCGGCAACGTCGAAGCGCGTGAAGAGTCCGTTGAGAAACGTCACGACATCGTGCGGCGGCATCCCCGATGTCAGTGCCGTGAACCCGACCAGGTCTGCGAAGGCGACCGTGACCTCGGCGAAGCCGTCGGCGATCCTCTCCTCGCCAGCGCGCAGCCGGTTGGCGATCGGTGCCGGCAGGACGTTGAGCAGCAGCTGCTCGTTCTCGCGGTTCTTGTTCTCGATCACGACATTCTTTTGGTGCAGATCCTCAACCATGCCGTTGAAGGCTGCGCAGAGCTCGCCAATCTCGTCGCGCGTGCGGACCGGCACGCTGACCGCATAGTCGCCAGCAGAGAAGCGTTTCACCCCGGCAGTGAGATCGCGGAGCGGTCCGAGCAGCGCGCGCGAAAGCCAGGCGGCGGTGGCGGCCACCACGAGCAGCGCAAGTCCGCCGACGACGAGCAGGTCCCTGCGGAGCTGTGCGATCGGTGCGAAGGCCTCGGCGCTGTCGACCTTGGCGACGAGTGCCCAGTTGACGCCGGGAATCGCGAGCGGGCCCCACGAAGCGAGCGTCGGGACGCCACGGTATCCGATGATCTCGCCTGCGCCCTCGACACCGGCGAGCGCGGCACGGGTGGCCTTGGTGTCGATGCGCTGATGCAGCACTGGTGTCCCGTAGCGCTGAATGGCGGCGATCTCCTCGCCCGAAGCGCCGGCGGATTTGAGGTCGGCGAAGAAGTTATCCCGGTTCTCGTAGAACGCCCGCGGGCCAGAGCGCGCCAGATAATCGGGTCCGACGAGATAGGCCTCACCCGTGTCGCCAAACCCTTCCTGCCGCCAGCGGCGGTTGCCGGTGACAACGTTGTCGATCTCATCATTCGACAGTTGCGCGACCAGCGCGCCGATGACGACGCCCTGGGCAATCACCGGTGCTACCATGAAGGCAATCGGTGCGCCGCCTGATGGCGCATAGGAGGCGAAATCTTCGAGGCAGATGGCTGAAGGGTCTGCGATCTGCGAGCAGCGGGCGACGGCGGCCGCGACATTGGTGCGGCGGTACGGACCCAACTGAAGGGACGTGGTGAAATCCACCTCCTTCTCGACCGTATAGATCAGGCGACCTGATTTGGGATCGGCAATCATGAAATCGAAAAAGCCGACCGTGGTAGCCGCAGCGCGCATCAACGGATGATATATGGCATGCAGCCTGGAGTATTCGCTTCCGTCGCCGGCGTCGTCGAGAAGCTTGCGCCGCTCCGCCGGGTTGGGATTTTCCACAATGTAGTGATACTGCAGATAGTAGGGGGCACCACCGACCGGCAGATAGTCCGACAGGGCTGCTTCCCTGCCCAGGGTGCGCGTCATTCCGGGGATGACGTTCTCAGCGTACCAATCGCCGACCTTCTGCCGCAGTTCAGGCGGCGCGCCTGCCCGGTCGAGCTCGTCGACCGCGATCCGGAACTCGCGTGTCGCATCGACCACCATCTTGGAAGTGGCAAGCAGGCGCAGCTCCGCCCGGATCGTGCGGAAGTAGGTTTCAACCTGGCGCGCCTTGGTCTGACGGGCGGCGGTGAGTTGGTCGAAGACTGCTTTTTCGAGAGCGTCGCGGGCGCGGAAGTACCCGAGCACCCCGGTCACCAGGACCGCGATCGCGCCAAGAAGGACGAGGGTTGTAAACAGCTTTGGGGCCAAGCCCCAGCCCGCGGGGCGGGATGAGCCGGTCACATCTGGAGAAGACATGAGACCTTGCTTTTGCATCACGTCTTCGGAAACAGGAGCGTCGGCGTCGCGTCGG
Source organism: Mesorhizobium bavaricum (assembly GCF_056781655.1). Classification (NCBI taxonomy): domain Bacteria; kingdom Pseudomonadati; phylum Pseudomonadota; class Alphaproteobacteria; order Hyphomicrobiales; family Phyllobacteriaceae; genus Mesorhizobium; species Mesorhizobium bavaricum. The sequence continues at coordinate 3,222,910 of NZ_CM165566.1, forward strand.
ACAGCAAGCCAAGATTGTGTTTCATCTGTTACCCTCTCCCTCGCATATACATACCAACTTTACTGCGAGACGTGTGCGGGAATGCGTTGTCGATTTGCCCGTGGGACCGCACGGCGCAGAACGCGGTCTCACGGACACCGTCCCCTCGTTCAATCGCTGGGGTCAGCAGCTACACTCACCAACTGCATAGCGCCGCACCGTGCGCCGCGCCACCCCGGCGAGCAAACGGTTACGGCCGTGGCCTCGCGCTTCGGCCTCTCGCACTTCGGCAACTTTTCCGCCGAGAACCAGCGTGGACGGACGCTTAGCATCAAGGCCGCAACGTCTCAAAATGGGCCGTTAGCGGTCCGTCAGCTTCTGACAATCAAATGGTGATAGCGGACGTTCAAGAAAGGCTAAGGCGGCTAAGCCCGTAAGCAATGGCAGCTTCGATTTGGTGTTCAAACACCTCGGCGTCTCCCTCTTCGACGATGCCCATGATCGCGCGCTGATAGGCATCCCCTAGTGCCAGCGCCACGATCCCGCCAGCGATTGTCAGTGACTCGTTGGAAGGGACTGCGCCAGGCTCAAGCAACCCCGCTATGCGCTGCCGAATAACGCGCGTGCCGGAAAGGTCAAACACCCTGGACAGAGCGGGAAAGCGCCATCCGTCAGCGACGATCAAGCGATAGAGTGCCAGCGCGTCCGGCTCAAGAAGGGCCGTCGTGAAGGCGTGCAACTCTTCAGCAAGCCTGTCCGCCCTGGGCTTGTTGATGTCGGGTGTCGCGGCGTTCTCGATTCCCTCGCGCATGTACTCACACATCGCGGTGACCAATCCCTCAAACAACGCCTCCTTACTTGGGAAGTGACGATAGAGGGTCATTTTCGCGATGCCCCCTTCCGCCGCGACCCGGTCCAGCGTCGTTCCGCCGAGGCCATCCCTCAGCAGAATGGGACGCGCCGCACGCAGGATCGAAGCCCTCGTCTCGGCCATCCGCAGCCTGCGCGGATCGTCGTCCCGCCACTTTCTGGAACTTCCTTCTTGCATACGATACGATTCCGTCTTATATGACTTTATACGATACGATTGTGTATCGCCTTATAACTCATAGAGGTCAACATGCGCAACCCCGTCGATCTAGCTCACCTGTTCGCCGACATCATGAACAGCCACAACGCTGAACGCTTCGCCGAACTGGTTTCTGAAGACTACGTCAACCACAACCCCGGCGTCCGGCCAGGCCTTGCCGGTGTCGTTGAGTTCATGGGCCACTGGTTCGAAACGCTCTCCGACACCCACGTCGTCGTCGAGGACGCCTTTGCCGTCGGCGACCGCGTCGTCGGCCGTTACACCTACATGGCCCGCCACACCGGACCGTTCATTGGTGTTCCGGCATCGGGCGCCGAAATTACCATGCGCTCGATCGATATCTGGCGCGTCGAAGGTGATCGGTTCGTCGAGCACTGGGACGAGCTCAATCTGCAGGAGGTTCTACACCAGATGGGTGCCTACCCGACGGAAGGAGCTCCGCGATGAGCATCGCCCTGGTTTTGAACGGCATCGTTGCGCTGGCGTTCGCCGGCGCAGGCCTGGCCAACCTCATCAATGCCGGGAACGCCGAAGCGGACTTCCAAAACTGGGGCTACCCCAAAGGGTGGCGTTTGTTGACGGCGGGTCTGGAGGTCGCGGGGGCAGCGGCTTTGCTGTTTCCATCCACGCAAATCATCGCGCTGGTCGGTCTCACGCTTTTGATCCTCGCCGCGCTGGGCACGCTGATCAAGGCACGCGAGGGCTTCATGCACCTCGCCCCGGCGATCGGCTTTGCTTTCATGATCCTGGCGGACGCAGCCGTGCTGCAGTTCTGGGCCTAAGGATCCACAAAAAGGAGATGAAAATGTGTGCCTTTGAATTTCGCGTCTACACACTGTGCAATGCAACGGTGGCAGCGAGAGTTGTCACCGTTTCAATGTAGCCGACCTCCGCTTTTGGGGGGCGCGACGGGGCCGAAATGACCGCTATGCGGCGCGAAGCGGACATTCGGGTCCGCGCCCCTACCTCTCCTCCACAATCCGCAAATACGCCGCCGTCACGAACGGCGCGATCAGCCCGACCAAGATCCGCCTTGCCCCTCCGGCATTTGCAGGATGGTCAGCAGCGTCGTCAGCACGGTGCGGGTGAGCGCCCCGATGATGGTGCCGGTGTCGTAGAGCAGGCGGCCGAAGCGGTGCGGCCCCGAGTGAAAACGATGAGGGCCGCCAGCGGCAGGGGGGTGTGGGGGAAGACGGGTGCTCAAGCTGGCCGCATCTTCGGCGCCAGGTGCCGCCGCCAGTTGGATTGTCAGCCCGCCGTGACCGGCGTCGTGCTTGCGGCCTTCGGCTGGTCGCCTATGGCAAAGACGGCGCTTGCCTCGCTGACGATCGAAACGTGGTCTCGCGCAGCCTTGCCGGCGGCAGCGCCGTCGCCGCGCATGATTGCGGTGACGATGGCGTCGTGCTCCTGCCAGGATTTGGCCAGGCGGCCGGGCAGCATGAATTGCGCGCGACGGAACGGCGCCAGCCGGCTGCGTGTCATCACGGTCATTTCGCAGATATGCGTGCTGTGAGCGCCGCGATAAAGCCGGCTGTGGAACTCGGTGTTGAAATATTCATAGTCCTCCTCGGCGCCCAGCTGCACCAGCCGGGCCGAGGCCTGATGCTCGATCTCGAAGGTGCGGCGTTCGCTGCTGGTCATGCGCTCGGCGGAAAAGCGGGCGCAGATCGCCTCCAGTTCGGCCATGCTTTCGAACATCGAGGCGAGATGCTCCTGCGTGACGACGGCGACGATGGCGCCCCGATTGGGTCGTCTCTCGACCAGGCCCATGGCGCTGAGCTGGCCGAGCGCCTCGCGCACCGGCGTGCGTGATACGTCGAAGCGGGCGGCAAGCGAAGTCTCGTCGAGCTTTTCACCTGGGCGCAGGAAGCCGGTGACGATGCGGTCGCCAATCGCCCGCACCATCTGATCGACGGTCGTGCCCGACCGGATCAAGCTGCGCTTTCCCGACACGTCCGCTTCGCCTCCCATGCTTCGGCGTCTCAAGCCATGAAATCCAGCGGCCAAACGGCACGATCCCGACTCAGGCCGCACCCTCTATGCCTATGTTTTAATCTGCCTGTCAAATTGGCTGTTTTCAAGGCAAAAAGTGCATGCAATTGCCTCTCACTTGTGCACGTATCATTTCCATATCAATTGATTTCATTGATTAAATTTTGATTTCTGAATTGGCATGGTGATTGCATGCACTTTATTGAGAAGGCGTTAACCGACCCGGAAGGGTCCTACAGGGGAGCATTCACATGACCGACAGATTCATGCTTAACCGCCGCCAGTTGCTCAAGACCTCCGCCGCCGGAGCGGCACTCGGACTTGCCTCCGCGGCCTTTCCCGTCAGCCGGGCCTTTGCCGCCGCCGCCACCGTCGGCTTCATCTATGTCGGGCCGAAGGACGACTATGGCTACAACCAGGCGCATGCCGAGGGTGCGGCGGCGCTGAAGGGCATCGAGGGCATCACCGTCGTCGAGGAGGAGAACGTGCCGGAGACGGTCGATGTCCAGAAGACGATGGAATCGATGATCAACCTCGACGGCGCCTCGCTGATCTTTCCGACCTCCTTCGGCTATTTCGACCCGCATATGCTGGCCATGTGCGCGAAATTCCCCGACGTGCAGTTCCGCCATTGCGGCGGCATGTGGAACAAAGACAAGCATCCGATGAATGCCGGCTCCTATTTCGGCTATATCGGCATGGGCCAGTATCTCAACGGCGTCGTCGCCGGTCACACCTCGAAGAGCAAGAAGCTCGGCTTCGTTGCGGCCAAGCCCATCCCGCAGGTGCTGCTCAACATCAATTCCTTCCTGCTCGGCGCACGTTCTGTCGATCCGACGATCACCTGCCAGGTCATCTTCACCGGCGAATGGTCGCTGGCGGTCAAGGAAGCCGAAGCCACCAACGCGCTGGTCGACCAGGGCGCCGACGTCATCACCTGCCATGTCGACAGCCCGAAGGTCGTGGTCGAGACCGCGGCCGGCCGCGGCGCCTTCGTCTGCGGCTATCACGCCAACCAGAGCCCGCTGGCGCCGGAAAAGTATCTCACCGGCGCGGAATGGAATTGGGCCAAGGTCTACAAGATGTTCGTCGATGACCTCATGGGCGGCAAGCCGCTGCCGAACTTCACCCGCGGCGGCCTGGCCGACGGCTTCGTCAAGATGAGCCCGCTCGGCCCCGCCGTCGGCGAGCCGGCGCGCAAGCAGTTCGACGCCACGCTGGCCGAGATGATGAAGGGCGGCTTCGCCGTCATCAAGGGTCCGCTGAAGAGCAACAAGGGCGTCGTCGTCGCCACCGAAGGCCAGGCCTTCCCGGAGACCGCGATCGAGCTCGAAAGCATGGACTATCTGGTCGACGGGGTCGTCGGCTCGACCGCCTGATCAGAGGGGAACGGGGCGATGGCGGATACGGCGACAGGGGCCGGCGTGCCGGTAATGTTCGGCGCCAGAGGATATCCGGCGGCGCTGGAATGGATCGCGCGGCGGGCGGAAGCTTTCGTCATTCCGTTGGTGGCGCTGGTCGTCGGCATGGCCCTGTTCAGCCTGTTCATCCTGGCTGTCGGCAAGTCGCCGGTCCTGCTCTATGAAACCATGTGGCGGGGTGGCTTCGGCTCCTGGTTCTCCATCCAGAACTCGCTGTCGCGGGCCGCACCTCTGCTGTTGGCGGCGCTCTGCGTGGCGCTGCCAGCACGGCTTGGCCTCGTCGTCATCGGTGGCGAGGGCGCCATCGTGCTCGGCGGCGTCGGTGCCGCGGCCATCGGCGTGGCGCTGAGCGGTGCGCCATCCTTCATCGTCATTCTTGCCATGGGCGTGGCTGGCATGGCCGCCGGCGGCATCTGGATCGGTGCCGTCGGCGCGCTACGCCACTACCGGGCTGTCAACGAAACCATCTCCAGCCTGCTGATGGCCTACATAGCCATCGCGCTGATGAACCAGCTGGTGGAAGGGCCGCTGCGCGATCCGGCCTCGCTCAACAAGCCGTCGACGCAGCCGCTGGCGGACATCTATCGCATCGGCAACATTCCGGGCATGGACGTGCATTGGGGGCTTGTCGCCGGTATCTTCGCCTGCATTCTGTCCTGGGTGCTCATCGAAAAGACCCGCTGGGGTTTCGCCGCGCGCATCGCCGGCGGCAATGTGCGCGCGGCACAGGTGCAAGGGCTGTCCGTCGGGCCGCTCATCGTCGGCTTCACCGCGCTGGCGGGCGGCCTTGCCGGGCTCGCCGGCATGCTGGAAGTCGCCGCCGTCCAGGGCAGCGCCAATGCCTCGCTCGCCGCGGGCTACGGCTACACCGGCATCCTCGTCGCCTTCCTCGCTCGCCACAACCCGCTGGCCATCATCCCGGTCGCCATCCTGCTTGGCGGCATCGACGCTTCGGGCGGGCTGATCCAGCGCCGTATGGACCTGCCAGACGCCACCGTGCTTGTGCTCCAGGGCATGATCTTCATCGTCATCCTGTTCAGCGAAACCTTTTACGGTCGCCTCAAGGCCTTCAATCCCGATCTCTGGAAGGGAGCCGCCTGATGGACGCGACCGAGATCGGCCTCTGGGGCGTGCCGCTGGCCATTCTGGGCGGCGCCATCCGCGTGTCGACGCCTTTCATCTTCGTCTCGCTGGGCGAGGCGATCACCGAGCGTTCCGGCCGCATCAATCTGGGGCTCGAAGGCACGCTCGTCTTCGGCGCCATGACCGCCTATGCGGTGGCGGTTATGACCAACTCGCCCTGGCTCGGCCTGCTCGCCGCAGCCGGCGCCGGCCTGTGCTTCGGCCTGTTCCATGGCTGGATCTGCAAATTTCCGAAGGTAAACGACATCGCCATCGGCATCGCGCTGATGCTGTTCGGCTCGGGCCTGGCTTTCTTCTTCGGCAAGCCTTTCATCAAGCCGAAGGCGCCCAATTTGCCGGCCATTCCCTTCGGCGGCTGGTCCGACATACCGCAGGTGCAGGCCGCGCTCGACGTCAACGTGCTGTTCCTGATCGGGGCGGTGCTTTCGGTCATCCTGTGGTGGGCCTTCCGCAACACCCGCGCCGGCCTCATCGTGCGCGTCGTCGGCGACAGTTCAGACGCAGCCCGCGCCATGGGTCTCAACCCCGATACGGTGCGGCTACTGGCCACCGGCGTCGGCGGCGCGCTGGCCGGCATCGGCGGCGCCTACCTGTCGCTCTACTATCCCGGCAGCTGGACCGAGCGCATCTCGTCGGGCCAGGGCCTGATGGCAGTGGCGCTGGTCATCTTCGCACGCTGGAACCCGCTCGGCTGCTTTGCCGCCGCACTTCTGTTCGGCGGGGCGGGCGCTCTCGGCCCGGCGCTGCAATCGGTCGGCGTGACGCAGGGCTATTACATGTTCTACGCCGCTCCATACATCCTCACCCTCATCATCATGATCGCCACCTCGTCACCGACACGCTCGCTCGCGGGTGCGCCGGGTGAACTGTCGATAACCAAATGAGACTGGAGTTTTGCCTATGAACGCCAGAGCCGAATTCATCCAGCACACGATCGACGCCGAGCCCTATCCGTGGCCCTACAATGGCGATCTGCGGCCCGACAACACGGCGCTGATCATCATCGACATGCAGACCGACTTCTGCGGGCCGGGCGGCTATGTCGACCATATGGGCTATGACCTGTCGCTGGTGCGCGCGCCGATCGAACCGATCAAGGCCGTGCTGTCGGCGATGCGGGCCAAGGGCTACACCATCATCCATACGCGTGAGGGGCACCGGCCCGATCTCGCCGACCTGCCTGCCAACAAGCGCTGGCGCTCGCGCCGCATCAATGCCGGCATCGGCGATGCTGGTCCCTGCGGGCGCATCCTGGTGCGCGGCGAGCCGGGCTGGGACATCATCCCCGATCTTTATCCAATCGAGGGCGAGCCGATCATTGACAAGCCCGGCAAGGGCTCGTTCTGCGCCACCGATCTGGAGCTGATCCTCAACCAGCGCGGCATCCAGAATATCGTGCTGACCGGCATCACCACCGATGTCTGCGTGCACACCACCATGCGCGAGGCCAATGACCGCGGCTATGAGTGCATGATGCTGGAGGATTGCTGTGGGGCGACCGACCACGGCAACCACCTGGCGGCCATCAAGATGATCAAGATGCAGGGCGGCGTCTTCGGCACGGTGTCGAATTCGAAGGCGCTCGTCGCGCAGCTGCCCTGAGGGGATGCCATGAGGGGCCACGATGAGTGACAGCGTCAGAAAAGCGGTCGGCGTCGAAACCATCGGCATGACCATGCGCTTCGGCGGCTTCACGGCGCTGGACGGCGTCTCCGTGAAGGTGCCGGCAGGCTCCTTCCACGCGCTGCTCGGCGAGAATGGTGCCGGCAAGTCGACCCTCGTCAAATGCATGATGGGCTTTTATCACCCGACCTCCGGCGACATCCTGGTCGATGACCGGGAAGTCAAGATCGCCAGTCCAAGGGACGCCTCGGCGGTCGGGCTCGGCATGGTCTACCAGCATTTCACGCTGGTGCCGTCGCTGACCGGAGCGGAGAACCTCGTCATCTCGCGCGAGAAAGTTCCAGGTATCATCGACTGGCGCAAGGAACGCGCCGACCTTGCCGCGTTCATGGAGCGGATGCCGTTCAAGCTGCCACTCGATGTCAAGGTGGCGGAGCTTGCGGCCGGCGAGAAGCAGAAGCTCGAAATCATCAAGCAGCTCTATCTCGGCCGCAGTTTCCTGGTGCTGGACGAGCCGACCTCGGTGCTGACGCCTGGCGAGGCGCAGGAGGTGCTGGGTCTTGTCCGCGACATGACAAGAGCAGGCGACCTTACCGTGCTGATGATCTCGCACAAGTTCCATGAGGTTACGGCCTTCGCCGACGATGTCAGCGTGCTGCGCAAGGGCAAGCTTACGGGAACCGGCCGCGTGGCCGACCTCGACCACAAGGCGATGGCGGCGATGATGATCGGCGACCAGCCGATCGCCGCGCTCGACAGTCGCGCCGCGCCGAAACCCGATGCCGAGACTGTGCTGAAGATCAGGTCCCTGAAGGCGCCCGATAGAACCGGACTGAAATCGATCAGCATCGTCGATCTCGGCGTGCTCTCGGGCGAGATTGTCGGCATTGCCGGCATTTCCGGCAACGGCCAGAAGGAGTTTCTGGAAGTGCTGGCCGGCCAGCGTCCATGCGAGGCGGGGGAGGTGTTGGTGCGCGGCTCGACCTATGCCGCGACGCGCGCCGAGGCGCGGGCGCTCAACGTGCGGCTCATTCCGGAGGAGCCGCTGAAGAATGCCTGCGCCCCGAGAATGACGGTCGCCGAGAACATCTCGTTCCGCACCTTCGACGTGGACGGCAACGGCAGGCCGGTGAGTTGGATCAGCACCAGTGCCATCCGCGCGTTCAGCACCAGGCTGGTCGAGCAGTTTAAGGTCAAGACCGCATCGCTGTCGTCGCCCATCGCCTCGCTGTCGGGCGGCAATGTGCAGCGCGCCGTGCTGGCGCGCGAACTGACCGGCGAGGTCGACTTGCTCATTGTCTCCAATCCCTGTTTCGGCCTCGATTTCTCGGCAGTGGCCGAGATCCGCGCCCGCATCATGAAGGCACGCAATGCGGGTGCGGCCGTGCTTTTGATGTCGGAAGACCTCGACGAGCTGCTGGAACTGTCGGACCGGATCTTCGTCATGTCGGACGGCGCGCTGGTCTACGAGACGCCAATAGCGCAGGCGAGCGTGCAGACCATTGGCGAGCATATGGCGGGGCATCACTGATGGCTGAAATCGATGCGCAGCCTTTTGCCTTCGGCTTCAAGCTGGGCACGCTGGCGCTGGTGGTCATCGACATGCAGCGCGATTTCGCCGAGCCCGGCGGCTTCGGCGCCAGCCTTGGCAACGATGTCAGCCGCGTCACGGCCATCGTGCCGACGGTGAAGAAGCTGATCGAGGGGTTCCGCGGCGCCGGCCTGCCGGTGATCCACACGATGGAATGCCACAGGGCCGACCTTTCCGACCTGCCGCCGGCCAAGCGCAACCGCGGCAATCCGTCGATCCGCATCGGCGATGTCGGGCCGATGGGCCGCGTGCTGATCGTCGGTGAGCCGGGCACGGCAATCCTAGACGAACTGGCGCCGCTGCCAGGCGAGATAGTCATCGAGAAGCCGGGAAAGGGCGCTTTCTACGCGACCAGCTTTGGCGACGACCTGAGGCGGCTTGGCGCGCGGCAACTTGTTTTCGCCGGCGTTACCACCGAGGTCTGCGTACAGACGACAATGCGCGAGGCCAATGATCGCGGCTATGAGTGCCTGTTGGCCGAAGACGCAACGGAAAGCTATTTCCCGGAGTTCAAGGCAGCGGCCCTTGCCATGATCCGCGCCCAAGGCGCCATCGTCGGTTGGACAGCGACGACCGATCAGGTGCTGCAGGGAATTGCCAATGGCTAATCTGAGTTTTGCTGGCCTCATCGGTGGTGGCTGGCGCGATATGACGTTCGAGCCTTTTCGCGAGGGCATCACGGTGCACTGGTTGCTGAAGGGCGGACCTGTCGAACCCTCGGTGGCGATCCTCAACTACCGGGCCGGCGCCGGCGTGCCGCGTCACCGCCATGCCGGGCTTGAAACCATCGTCGTGCTCGAGGGCACGCAGAGCGACGAAAATGGCGACTATCCGGCCGGCAGCGTCATCCTGAACCCTGTCGGGACCGAGCATTCGGTGTGGACGAAGGACGGCTGCGTCGTGCTGATCCAGTGGGACCTGCCGGTGATCATTCTGGGGGAGGCGAAATGAGCGATATCCGCTTCGACATCGGCAGCCTGCACGCGGCCTATGCCAGCGGTGTCCCTGTCGCCGCCATGATCGATGCCGTTCATGCCCGCGTCGAGGCAGCCGATGATCCAGGCATCTTCATCCATCTCGCCGGCAAGGCGGACCTGCTGGCGCAGGCGCAAAAGCTCGGACCGTTCGATCCGGTCACTAAGCCACTGTGGGGCGTGCCGTTCGCGGTGAAGGACAACATCGATGTCGCCGGCATGCCGACCACGGCGGCCTGCGCCGAATATGCCTATATGCCGGAGAGGGACGCCACTGTCGTGGCCCGGCTGAAGGCCGCTGGTGCGCTGGTGGTCGGCAAGACCAATCTCGACCAGTTCGCCACCGGCCTTGTCGGCGTGCGCACGCCGTATGCGATCCCGAGGAACGCCGTCGATGCCAGCCTGGTCCCCGGCGGCTCCTCGTCGGGGTCGGCAGTGGCGACGGCGCGTGGCATCGTCTCCTTCGCGCTCGGCACCGATACGGCCGGGTCCGGGCGCATTCCGGCCGGCCTCAACAACATCGTCGGGCTGAAGCCAACCGTCGGTGCGCTTTCAGCCGCCGGGGTCGTGCCGGCCTGCCGCACGCTCGACTGCATCTCGGTGTTCGCGTTGACCGTCGATGACGCTTATGCGGTGTTCGGCGTCGCCGCTGCCAAGGATGCCGCCGACGCCTATTCGCGCGCGATCAAGGTGCCGGCCCTGACCGCGCGCCCACCGATGCTGAGCGTCGGTGTGCCTGCGAAGGTCGATCTGAAATTCTTTGGCGACACTTCCATGCAGGCCGGATACGAGACTGCTCTTGCCTTGCTGGAAAAGCTTGGCTGCCGGCTGGTCGAAATCCCGTTCGCCGACTTCTACGCCACCGCCAACCTTCTCTACGAAGGCGCCTGGGTGGCAGAACGTTACGCGGCGGTCCGCGACTTCATGGAGGTCAACGAAGCGGCCATGCATCCGGTGACGCGCAAGATCATCGGCGGCGCGCGAAGCCTTTCGGCGGCCGATGCCTTCAAGGGCCTCTATGCGCTTCAGGATTACAAGGCGAAGCTCGCTTCGGTCATCGCCTCGGTCGACCTGTTCTGCGTGCCGACCGCGCCAACGCATTATGCGCTCGATGCGGTGCTCGCCGATCCAATCACCACCAACAGCCGGCTCGGCACCTACACCAATTTCGTCAATCTGCTCGACATGTGCGGCATCGCCGTGCCGACCGGCAAGCGCGATGACGGGCTGCCGATGAGCGTGACCTTGCTCGCTGCGGCGGGCAGGGATGACCTCACAGCGGCCCTGGCCCGCGATATCCATGCCGCCAGCGGCCTTGTCCTCGGCGCAACCGGCTGGCAGCCCCGCCACGCGCCCCTTGGCGAATGCGCGCCCGATGAGATGATCGATCTGGTGGTTGTTGGCGCGCATCTTTCGGGCATGCCGCTCAACGGCCAGCTAAGCCAGCTCGGCGCACGGTTCTCGCGTGCGGCAAAAACCTCCGCCGCCTACAGACTCTATGCGCTGGCCGGTCAGTCCGTGCCAAAGCCCGGGCTGATCCGTGTCGCCGAAGGCGGCTCCGCGGTCGAGGTCGAGGTCTGGCGGCTGTCCGCCGATGCCTTCGGCCGTTTCGTCGCGGCCATCCCGCCACCGCTCGGCATCGGCACCATCGAGCTTGAGGACGGCAGTTCGGCCAAGGGTTTTCTGGTTGAGACCGCTGGCCTCAGCGGTGCCTCCGACATCTCGTCCTTCGGTGGCTGGCGCCGCTTCGTCGGCCGATGCAAGGACTTGGCGGACCAAGGCGATCAGCGAGCGAAAAAGGTCCTTTAGCGGCCTATCTGATCAGCCACCGCTTGGGGGTCTGTGTGAATGCGGATTGTCCACTACGGTCAGGAACTGACGGTCGCTTCATCGCCACCCCCTACCGCTCCTCCACAATCCGCAGATAAGCCGCCGTCACGAACAGCACTATCAGCCCGAACAATATCCTTCTTGCTCCCTCCGGCATCTGCAGGATAGTCAGCAGCGTCGTCAGCACGGTCAGGATCAGCGCGCCGATGATGGTGCCGGTGTAGCCGCCGCGGCCGCCGAAGATCGAGGTGCCGCCGATCACGGCTGCGGCCACCGAAGGCAGCACCAGCGGTTCGGCGAGCGACAGCGAAGGCGCCTTGATCAGGCCGATATAGAGCAGGCCGGTGATGCCGGCGAGCACGCTGGAGATGACGTAGAGCGCTGTTATCACCTGCCAGTAGCGCACGCCGGAGAGGCGCGTTGCGCGCTCATTGTCGCCGACGGCGTAGAGCAGGCGGCCGAAGCCGGTGCGGCTCAGAGTGAAGACGATCAGAGCGGCCAGCGGCACGAACAGCAGCAGGGCGTTGGGCACGCCGTATGTCAGGCCGGTGCCGAGCCAGGCGAGGAAGTCGGGGATCTTGGCGCCCGACGCAATCACCGTGCGCTGGTAGACCTGCAGGCAGCCGGTGCCGATCAGGCTGGTGCCGAGCGTCATGATCAGCGGGTGGACGCGGAAGACGCCGACTCCGATGCCGTTGACGAGACCGATCAGCACCGCCGGCATCATCGCCAGCAGGAAAGCCACCGCCGGGTCCTGGTTGACGACTTGCGTCGCCATGATGAAGGCGCTCATCGTCGCCACCGTGCCGACCGAGAGGTCGATGCCGCCGGTCAGCATGGTCATGGTCTGGCAGCCGGCGAGGATCGCCAGCGGGATGGCAAATTTGATGGTGTTGGCGATCCAGCGTTCGTTGACGATGCCCGGGCGCAGGATCTGCAGGATCACCACCAGGATGACGAGCAGGATGATCAGCGGGATCAGCGGCCGGTCGGCCATGAAGCGTTTGACGCGGCGACCGAAGGGGACGGGTTGGGGGATGGTTGCGGCATTGCTCATGACTGCCGGCTCCGCATTGTGATGAAGGCGCCGAACATCACCACGGCGACCATGATGGCGCCTTCGATGATGGCGGTGACGTTGGGGTCGATCGCGAGCAGCGTCAGGTCGGTGCGCACCAACCGCAAGACGAAGACGGCGACGATCGGGCCGAGCAGGCCGCCCTTGCCACCGCCGAGCGCCACGCCGCCCAGCACCACCGCCGCGACGCTGGCGAGCAGATAGGGGCCGGGGATGGGCGCGCCGATGCCGGTGCTCATGGTCAGCGCCAGCCCGCCAAAAGCGGCGAACAGACCGGACAGCGCGTAGGCGATGATGCGGGTGCGTGCGACGGGCACACCGCTCCGGAACGCCGCCAGTTCGCTCGAGCCGATGGCGTAGATGGAGAGGCCGAGGCGCGAGCGCCGGAGCGGGATCCAGATGATGCAGAGGCAGATGACGAGCACCAGCAGCGCCTTCGGCAGCCAGGCATCGATGCCGTCGGGCAGGCCCGGTATCGGCACGGTGCCTGAGATTAGCCCCTTCAGCCATTCGGCGGCGGCACCGCCCGGTGCGTCGAGCACCAGCAGGGCCGCGCCTTGCAGCACGAACAAAGTGGCCAGCGTGACGACGATGTCGGGCACGCGGGTGACGACGATGAGCAGGCCGTTGACGGCGCCGAGCACGAGGCCCATGGCGAGCACGAAGGGCACCACGAACAGCGCGTATTCCTCCGAGGCGCCATTCATCATCGAGGCGGCGGTGACGCTGGTCAGTGCCATCATGGCGGCGACCGACAGGTCGATGCCACCGGCAATGACGACCACGGTCTGTGCGGCGACGGCAAAGGCGTAGGGCAGCACGGCGCGCACCAGCGAGCCGAAATCGTTGCTGCCATAGGCCGGCTGGATCAGCCTGGTGACGATGAACAGCACGACGAAGAGGACGAACAGGCCGAAGACCCAGCCCTGGCGGCGCAGGAAATGGCTCATGGCGTCGTCCCTGGCGCGGTCGAATCCGGGGAACGCGAGGTCTCCGGAGAGGAGGAGTGGGGATCGGCAAGGATGCCGATATCGGCCTTGGCGCCGCGCGGCAGGCCGTAGGCGGCGCGCATCAGCGCCGGCTCGTCGGCCTCCTCGACCGGGAAGATATCGACGACACGGCCGCCGAAGATGACGACGACGCGGTCGCAGACGCGCTGCACCTCTTCCAGTTCGGAGGTGTAGAACAGCACCGACTTGCCGTGGCCGGCGAGCTCGCGCAGCAATTTGTAGATCTCCTGCTTGGTGCCGACATCGATGCCGCGCGTCGGGTCGAAGCACAAAAGGGTCCGCGTGTCGGCGGCGATCCAGCGGGCGATGGTCACTTTCTGCTGGTTGCCGCCGGACAGGCGCTGCACCTCGCCTTGCGCGCGGGTGTCAATCTGCAGGCGGTCGATGGCGCCGGCCACCTTGGCGCGCTCCTGGCGCATGGCAATCGGCCCCCAGTTGTGCAGGGCGGCGCTGAAGGGCAGGGCAATGTTCTCGCGCACCGAGCGCTGCATGGCGAGCGCTTCGGCGCGGTCACCCGGCACATAGGCGAGGCCGGCGCGGATAGCGTCGATCGGGTGGGAAAACTTCACCGGCTGGCCGTCGACTTCTATTGCGCCGCCAGACGGCCGGATCGAGCCGGCAAGGGCGGCGAACAGCTCGTCCTGGCCCTGGCCTTCGAGTGCCACGACGCCGGCGACCTCGCCATCGGCGAGATCGAAGGAGACGTCGTTGAGCTTGGTGCCGACGCGCAGATTGCGCACCGAGAGGCGCGGGCGGGCAGCGGCGGGCGCAGCCTTCTGGGCAGCGCTGCGCGCCGCGACATGGGTCTTGACGATGCGGGCGCCGAGCATCAGCTCGACGATCTGTTCCTCGACGCCGGGCACGATGTCGACGACGCCGACGGTCTCGCCGTCGCGCAGCACGGTGGCGCGGTCGCAGAGCGCCGAGATCTCGACGAAGCGGTGGGAAATGAAGATCACCGCGCGGCCGCTGTCGCCCTGGCGGCGCACCACTTCCAGCACCTTTTCGGCAAGGTTGGCGGGCAGGGCCGCGGTCATCTCGTCGAGCAGCAGCACGTCGGGTTCGACGGCCAGCGCCCGCGCCAGGTCGAGCACGCGCAGCACGGCCAGCGGAATGTCGCGCGCGGTGTCACGGATATCGAGGTCGGGAATGCCGAGTTCGCGCACCCAGGCGCGGAACGGCTCGACCGGCGTGCCGGTCAGCCGCAGATTGGACAGCACGTCGAGATCGGGGATCAGCGACGGCTCCTGGTAGACGGGCAACAGGCCGGCGCGGCGCGCGGCGGCGGGCGAGCGTATGTCACGCGCCTCGCCCCGGATCAGGATGCGGCCCGCGTTGGCAGAAATAGCACCGGTCAGGATCTTCACCAGCGTCGACTTGCCGGCGCCATTGGCGCCCATCAGCGCATGCACCTCGCCCGGCAGGACGGACAGCGATGCGTTGCGCAGCGCGGCAACCGCGCCGTAATTCTTGGCGACGCCGGTGGCGTCGAGGAGGGGACTGGTGGTCAAATTGTTTGGTTCTCGATCATGTGGCTCAAATCATTTCGAGTTGACGCCGCCCCTCACCTGCCTGCCGGCATCCTCTCCCCATAGAGACGGGGAGAGGGCGATGTCACTGGCGTTGCGGCCAGCTGCTGCTCTCTCCCCGTTCGCGGGGAGAGATGTCCGGCAGGACAGTGAGGGGCAGCGCCGACCGATAGTCAGCAGCGAAACCCCAGACCTACTCGCCCGGGCCCTTGCACGCCACGATCTGGTCCTTGGTGTAGGTGGTCCAGTCCGGGATCGAGATCGAGACCGGCCATTCGGGGCTGAGCGACGGGTCGGCGGCGGCCTTCAGCTTGGCCTTGCCTTCCTCGGTTGCGTTCTCCCACAGCTGCGGCTCGACCAGCACCGTCTGCTGCGCCGGCTTCTTGCCGTCGAGGATCTGCAGCGCGAGTGTGACGCCGGCACCGCCGATCGAGCCGGGGTTGGTCACCGCCGCACCGACGAGGCCCTTGACCGAGCTGAGCTGGCCGACGAAGCCGGCATTGTCGGCGCCGACCACCGGCACCAGCGGCGCCTGCGACTCGACCAGCGCGTCGACGATGACGTTGTCGATGCCGGACGTCCAGATGCCGTTGATCGGCGTGCCGGTGGCGAGGAAGGACAGCATCTGCTGCTTGGCCTGGTCCTGCTGCCAGCCGGTGAAGACTTCCTGCGCGACCTTCACGTCGGGGAACTCGGCCAGCGCCTTCTTGAAGCCCTTGTCGCGGTCGCTGTCGGCGGACGCGCCGGCCGCACCGCGCATGTAGAACACCTCGCCCTTGCCGCCCATCTGCTGGAACAGCCACTTGGCGCCGAGATAGGCGTATTGCTCCTGGTTGTTGGAGATGATGTAGGCGGACGGTTCGGTGACCGCCTGGTCGACGGCGACGACGACGATGCCGGCCTTGGTGGCTTCCTCGAGGCCCGCCTTGATGCCGGCCGGATCGGCCGGGTTGACGACGATGGCGTCGACCTTGGCGCTGATCAGGTTGCGGATGTCTTCCAGCTGGCCGGCAGCATCCGTGTTGCGGTGGGCGATGTTGAGCTTGGCGACCTCGCCGGAAGCCAACGCCTGCGCCTTCATGGCGCAGACCATCTCCTCGCGCCAGCCATTGCCCTGCACGGTGTTGGAGATGCCGATGGTGTATTTGCCCGCAGCGGACGAGGCGCCCACCGAGGCCAGGAAGGCCGCGCCGGCAAGCAGCGGGACCATGGTCAGATATTTTTTCATGTCAGACTTCCTCCACATTGTTTTTTCAGTTCAATTCCAAGTCGTTAAACCGCGTCGCGTAGAAAGAGATTCAGGCGGCGCGGCTTAAATTCTTGTTCTCGCATGTCGCTGTCCCCAGAAATTCTCCGCCTTTTGGGCGACATGCATTTCCGCGGTCATTTGACGAACGGTCGCAGCACGTCGCGGGCAAGCAGGAAGCCCCGCTTTACCTGATCGTCGCTGCCTTCAAATCGCCTGTCCTCGTGCTCGATGATGATGGGGCCGTCATAGCCGGCCCGGTAGAGGCCCGAGAAGATTATTTTCCAGTCGACATCGCCGAGGCCCGGCATGCGCGGCACCTGCCAGCCTATCCCAGCCGAAAGGATTCCGTGCTCATAAAGTCCATCATGGTCAATCATCAGGTCCTTGGCATGAGCATGCAGCATGTAGGGGCCGAATTCCCGGATGAAGCGGGCCTGGTCGATCATCTGCCAGACCAGATGCGAGGGGTCGAAATTCATGCCGACATCGCCGCCCCAAGCCTCGAGGACTCGGCGCCAGATTTGTGGCGAATAGGCGATGTTGTGCCCACCCGGCCACTCGTCATAGCTGAAGATCATCGGGCAGTTCTCGAAGGCGAGCTTGACGCCATGGTCGCGCGCATGGGCGACGATATCAGGCCAGACCGTGAGCGCCTCCTGCCAGTTGACGTCGACGGTTTTCGAGGCATCGCCGCCGCAGAAGGTATTGACCAGCGGCACGCCCATATTGGCAGCCAGCACGATTACCTTCTTGAGATGGCCGATCACCGCCTCGCGGTGCGCGGGATCGGGATGCAGCGGATTGGGGTAGTAACCAAGGCCGGAGACGGAAATATTCTTTTCCGCCAGCGAGGCGACGATCTCGCTCGCCTGTGAGGATGAGGTCGAGGCGGCGTCGATGTGGCTGGTGCCGGCATAACGGCGGCTGGCGCCGGAGGATTTCGGCCAGCAGGCGATTTCCAGCGCCTCGAAACCCGCCGAACTTGCCCAGCCGGCGACCTCGCCAAGCGGCGTCTCCGCGAAGGGTGCGGTGAGCAGTCCAAGTTTCATCGTGCCTCCCAGCTCCTATAATGCCGATTGTGCGGGCCGCTTCAACCGTGTGGTGTCGGCTTGTTTCAAATTGCGCCTGACGGTTGCCATCGGATCGTCCGAAAGCAAGCCGTCGAGCGCCGATGTGACGGCCCTACGGAAAACATCGTTCACGGCAAGGCCGGGGTCGAAAATCGTGTCGATGGCAAGGATGCCGGACGCTAGCGCCTGTGCATCGCGGCCGGTTGCGTCGGCAATCGCCGCGACCTTGCCGGCATAGGGGTCCGACACTGGCCAGCGTTTGCCGAATTTTTCCGAAGCCTGGATCAGATAGGCCATCCAACCGGCGACCGGCACCGCCAGCAGCGCGATGCTTGCGCCTTGACGCAAGCGCTCGCGGATTGGGTTGAGCAGGCGCTGGACGATCTTTTGCGAGCCGTCGGTGGCGATCTGGTGGTTGCGATGGCGGATCGCGGTGTTCTTCAGCCGGCCGAGGCATTGGGCGACATAGGCAAGCTTCTCCATGCCCGGCACAGGCATCAATGTCGGCAGCGTCTCCTCGACCAGCATGCGCCGCACGAAGGCCGATAGTAGCGGGTCGGCGATGGCGTCTGATGTGTGCTCGAAGCCGGCCAGCACGCCGAGCGTGGCGAGCGTCGTCTGCGCACCGTTGAGCACCCGCATCTTGAGATGCTCGAACGGTGTTACGTCGTCGACGAAGCTGGCGCCGACCCGGTCCCAGCGCGGCACGCGGCCGGCGAACTTTTTCTCGATCACCCATTGGCGGAACGGCTCGCTGACGACGACCGCCGCATCGCGGTAGCCATAGCGCCGCTGGACTGTGTCGAGGTCGGCTTGCGTGGTTGCCGGCGCGATGCGGTCGACCATGGCCGAGGGGAAAGCGGCGTGGGCTGATATCCAGTCGGCGAGGGCGTTGCCGCGCCGCTGCGCGAAGGCCTGCACGACATTGGCCAGAATGGTGCCATTGGTCGGGATGTTGTCGCAGGACAGAAGGGTCAGCGGCCTTCCATGCGTCGCCCTGCGCAGTTCCAATGCCCGCGCCATGATGCCGGGAACGCTGCGCGGCTTCTCCGGGTTGGCAAGGTCATGGACGATGTCTGGATTGTCGAGATCGAGCACGCCGCTCGACGGGATGTGGCAATAGCCTTTTTCCGTCACCGTCATCGTCACAAGGTCGATGTCTGGGGAGGACAAGACCTCGAGCGCTGGCGCCGCACTCGCCTGGCTGTCGACAACCTTGACGATGCTGCCGATGACGCGCGCTTCGATGCGGCTGTTTTCGCGGATCAGCCGCGTGTAGAGGCCGCCTTGGCTGCCGAGCGTGCCGGCGAGGCCGGGTGGTCGGATGTTGATGCCGACCACGCCCCAGCGATCGAAATGACTGGCCAGCAAATCGTCGGTGTATTCGGCCTGATGGCAGCGGTGAAAGGCTCCGACGCCGAGATGGGCCATGCCGGGCGCAAGCGTCGCGCGGTCATAGGCCGGCTTCTGGACAGTCACAGGCAAACGATCGAGCAGCGCAGGCCCAAGCGTCTCGGGGGAGGCGGCAACGCTCACCGGTTCGCCCCGATCACCCACTGTTCCTGGTCGACCAGCGTGCCGGTCATCGGTCCCGCCGCATCGGAGAGCAGGAAGACCGCAAGGTTCGCGATATCGTTGGTCGAGAACAGGCGGCCGAAAGGCTGCGAGGCGTTGGCGGCGTCGAGCCAGCCGGGGCCGTTGCCCAGCGTGTCGGCTTGCATGGCGCGTTCGGCCGGCGTGTCGGTCCAGCCGACATTGATGCCATTGACGCGGATGCGGTCGACGCGATGGGCGTTGGCGGCATTCTTGGTCAGCGTCGCCAGCGCGCCTTTGGTGGCGGAGTAGACGGCGAGTTCCGGCGAGCCGCAATGCGCGTTGATCGACAGGATGTTGAGAATGGCGCCGCCCTGGCCGCGCTTTTTCATGTCGGCGATGGCTGCCTGCATCAGGAAGAACGGCGCACGTGCATTGACGGCGAACAGTGACGCCCAGTCGTCGAGGTCGGCATCCAGGAAGGACGCGCGGTCGGTCAAGCCGGCGGCGTTGACCAAAGCATCGATGCGGCCGAAGCGATTTATGCAGGCCTTCGCCAACAGGTCGGGGGCTTCGGGGTCGGCGAGGTCGGCCGCGACGAAGACGGTCGGCGTGCCCAACTGCGAAAGCTCCGCCGCCACCGCGTCGCCGCGTGCCTTCTCGCGGCCGGTGACCAGCAGGCCGCCGGCGCCGGCACGCGCGAGTGTTTCGGCGATAGCGCGGCCAATGCCTTGCGTCGCACCGGTGACCAGCGCCACCTTGCCGTTGAGCTGAAGCTCCATTCCTCCTCCCGGAACAAAGTTTCTATTTTTAGAAATATGGAACGTGAATTCCCGATAGTCAATTGTGCCAGCGTCGCTTCATTGGCCGCGGCGCGCGGCGACGCCTTGGACCAGCGCCATGCCGACGGCCAGCGACGCGGCCAGCGAGCGGAAGCCGGCGAAGTCCGACTCCACCACCTCCAGCCAGGCGTCCGACAGCCGGATCAGCGGGCTGAAGGTGCTGTCGGTGATGGTGACGATGCGGGCGTTGCGCTCATGCGCCACCGCGACGAGGTCGGGGGTGATCGAATTGTAGGGGCTGAAGGAGACCGCCAGCACGGCGTCCTGCCTGCCAATGCAGCCGACCTGATCGAGCGCGGTGGAGCCGACATTGTCGACCAGCACGTTGCGCACGCCTTGCTGCGACAGCGTCAGCGACAGATAGGTGGTGACGGGGAAGGCGCGCTTGGAGCCGATGACATAGATCAGGTCGGCGGCTGCCAGCAGCGCCACCATCTTCTCGAAACTCCTGACGTCGAAGCCGCTCTCGATGCGGCCAAGCGAGGCCTGCGAGGCGCCGACCATGCCATGCAGGAAATGCAGGTTGGCGTTGGGTTCGGTCTCGGCCCGCTGCTCGCCGCGTCCTTCCGGCCATGAGCCCTTGACGTGGTCCTTGAACAGGCCCTGGAAATCGGAAAAGCCGGCATAGCCGAAGATCTGGGCGAAGCGCACCAGCGTCGAAGGCTGCACGCCGGCCTGTGCCGCCACCTGCGCGATGGTGCCGAGCGCGACGTCGCTCGGATGCTGCCACAGGAAGATGGCGACCTGGCGCAGCCGCTTGGGGAAATGCACGGTTCCGGACGACAGCACCGCGCGCAGTTCCTCATAGGTCTGCGGCTGGATGTAGCCGAGTGCCGCCAGCGAGCGCCCGCGCTTGCGGGTCGCCGCCTCGTCGGCAATGGACCGTCCGGATGTTTTGCCTGCCCCACTCATGATTTCAGGCTAGCGCGGCACGATCGTTTTACAATATGGAAATTGGAAATCGTGTTCGAAAGCGCTGGCGGCGCCGTAGGCTCGCACGTCCTCAGAAACGGCCCGCCCGGAGGAGTTTGAAAAATCATGGTCTATGCAACATCGGATGGATCGACACGCCAACGTTTGCGGGTCGGCATGGTCGGCGGCGGCCGCAATGCCTTCATCGGCGCCGTGCATCGGCTGGCCATGCGCCTCGACGACCAGATCGCGCTGGTCGCCGGCGCGCTGTCCTCGGATCCTGAGAACGCCGCCGCATCGGCCGCCGAGATCGGCATCGCGCCGGAGCGCAGCTATGCCGATTATCGCGCCATGGCGCAGGTCGAAGCGGCGCGGCCGGACGGCATCGAGGCGGTCGTCATCGTCACCCCCAACCATCTGCACGCGCCGATCGCGACAGCCTTCCTCGAAGCCGGCATCGACGTGATCTGCGACAAGCCGCTGTCGACGACGCTGGCCGACGCCGAGGCGCTGGTGGCGCTGGCGCGGGCGAAAAAGCGCCGCTTCGTCGTCACCCTCAACAACACCGGCTACGCCATGGTCCGCCAGGCGCGCGAGATGGTGGCGGCGGGCGAACTCGGGCGCATCGTTTCCGTGCATGGCGCCTACATCCAGGACTGGCTGACCAAACCGATCGACGCCGAGGGCCAGAAGCAGGCGGAGTGGCGCACTGACCCGGCAAGGGCAGGGCAGTCGGCGGTGCTGGCCGATATCGGCGTGCATGCCTTCAACCTGGCGAGCTACATCTCTGGCTGCGAGGCCGAGGCTGTCTCGGCCGACCTGTTCACCGCGGTGCCGGGGCGGCGGCTCGACGACAACGCGCATGTGCTGGTGCGCTGGACAGGCGGGGCACGCGGCACGATCCTCGCCAGCCAGACATCGCCCGGCCACTATAATGATCTGTCGGTGCGCATCTATGGCGACAGAGCCGGGCTCGAATGGTCGGGCGCGCGGCCAGAGGAACTGCGCTTTTCCATCTACGGCGAGGAAACCCGCACGCTGGTGCGCGGCGGCCATGGCTCGACGCAAGAGAGCCGGCGCGTATCGCGCATGCCGGCGGCGCATCCCGAAGGCTATATCGAGGCCTTCGCCAATTTCTACCGCGACGCCGCCGACATCATCCGCGCCCATCGTTCGGGTGGCGCCGTCGATCCGGCGCGCGCGGCGCAGGTGCCCGATGTCGTCGACGGCGCCCGTGGCGTGAAGTTCGTCGCGGCGGCGGTGGAGTCGAATGCGGCGGGTGGCACGTGGACGGCTGCGCGGTTCGGGTGAGGATGAGACCTGATCGCTCCTTCAACGTTCCAGCGACGGGCCCACTGCGGCCATCGGCGGCGCATTGAGGCCGGCGGCGGTCAACCGTGCTTCCACGGCCGCCGCCATGGACAGGACCTGTTCGTCGGCGAAGCGCCGTCCGACGATCTGCAGGCCGACCGGCAGCCCGTCAGCGGCATGTAGGCCAAGCCGAAGAGCACGACGGACCAGAGTCCGAGCGCGCGGTCGAGTTTGACAGTGTCTTTCATTGTTTCGCCTCCGGGAAGGTTGTGTCCGATGCTTTTTCCGGAGACCAGGGCGGGCTTGAGATCGAACCGTTCCGCGCGGGCTGCCGTTCGCATTTCTTGAAGATGAAGGGAAACATGACTTAGCCGGCGCGGGGCGACCATAACCCCAAAGGGGTATGTGCTGGCGTTGTTGCCAGCGGCGCGAAGCTTCGTCGCGGAGACGCTTCAGGACATCAGGGATCTCAAGCCCGGCGAGTTCACCTGGCATCCGGAACGCCAGAAGAAGGGCCGGTCGCCGTTATCACATGATGAGGCCTCGTTCGCCAAGCGCCAGATCGCACTCGATGATAGGAGGGTGCCGCTATCCACATGTTAATCATGACGCGGGTTCTGCGTTGTCAGGAACATCGCCCGAACGTATTCGGGAACGCCAATGCGCAACGTCGATTTTTTTCTTGCCGCCAGTCTCGGGCTCGGATGTCTCGTCCTCACGGCCGTTTCTCTGGCGCGGTCAGAAGCCGCCGTTACCTTGTTTCCCAATGTCAGGGTGATCAAGGTGGCGCAATGCTCGCGCCTTCTTCAAAGCTATCATGACGGCAGCAGGACGATGCCGGAATCCGGCCCTGAACGCACTCGCTACGAAGATTGCTACTTTCTGATATGCGGGGGACGCAGAGTGGGCGTGTGACCACCACCCGCCACGCATCCGCGTCAGCCAGCCCAATCGGAAGCGCTGACCCCATCCTGCCCGAATATCGCCTCTCCGCATCCTCTCCCGGTTAAAAAAGTATCATCCGCTGCCCTGAATCGTGGTGGCGCCTACTGTCATGAGCCGGTACCGTGGTCTCGAAATGCAGAGCCGAAACCAATTCGGCCGGTTTAGGGAATGTGGGCCGAACGCGGCGACGATCCGTGCCGGCCCGGGAGGAAACGGACATGGAACCGGACCTGGAAGTTGTCCAGATACGACGCGGTGAGTCCTTCAAGGCGTGGTCGCATGGCTACCCTTTCCACACGGTACGTTGGCATTTCCATCCCGAATATGAATTGCATCAGGTGATCTTCACCAACGGGCGCTATTTCGTCGGCGACTTCATCGGCGAGTTCGAGCCGGGCAATCTGGTGCTGACCGGGCCGAACCTGCCGCACAACTGGGTCAGCGATATCCCGAGGGACAGCTCCATCCCGCTGCGCGGCCGCATCATCCAGTTTTCGGAAAGCTTCATCGGCGACGCCATGCATGTGCTGCCGGAACTGGCGGGGCTCGGGCCGCTGCTCGAGGCATCGCGGCGCGGCGTTTTGTTTTCCAACCGCACCAGCAAGGAGCTGGCGCCGCTGATGGAAGAGATGATGCAGGCGCAAGGCGTGCGCCGCATCGAATTGTTCATGATGATTGCCGGTCTGCTCAGCCGCGCGCAGGAGTTCCAGCTGCTGGCCAGCGCCAGCTACCGGCCCGATCCGTCGGGCTACATGACCGCCGGCATGAACAAGGCGCTCGCCTATATCAGGGAGAACCTGACGCAGCTGTTCGACGAGGCGGATCTCGCGGCTATCGCCGGCCAATCGACCGGCGCCTTCTCGCGCTCGTTTCGCCGCCACACCGGCATGTCGCTGGTGCAGTATGTCAAGCGGCTGCGCATCAACCTCGCCTGCCAGATCCTGATGAGCGACGAGCAGGCCTCGATCACCGACATCTGCTACGAGGTCGGCTTCAACAATCTGTCCAATTTCAACCGGCAGTTCCTGGCCGAGAAGGGCATGCCGCCCTCGCGTTTCAGGCGCCTGCTGGCCGACAACATCAACGCGGGAAAAGCCGCTTAACGGAGGAGCCAGGGAGGAACCAAGGGAGGAAACACAATTCTTCGCATGACAACGTGGCCCGCATGACGCGGTCCGCGATGGAGAGCGCTTGTCCCGAAAATCCTTCGTCAGCGGAGGATGTCGGCGCGGCTTGAAAGGCCGGCGCCGGGCCCTGGTTCCCAATTGCAGTTGGGGCGAGGGCGGAGGCGCGTCTTCACAACAGCAGTCAACGACCTTCTTACAACCATATCCAGAAACGGAGAAGACCGAATGACCAGATTTTCAATGAAGTCCGCTGGGAAGTCCGCCGGCATGGCAGCCCTTGCGCTGTCGCTGCTGGCCGGCACCGCCGCGATCGCCAGGGCTGCCGAAGTCACCGACGCCACCGTCGCCTTCCTGATGCCCGACCAGGCCTCGACCCGCTACGAACAGCACGACTATCCCGGCTTTGCCGCCGAGATGAAGAAGCTGTGCCCGGGCTGCAAGGTGCTCTACCAGAACGCCGATGCCGACGCCTCGCGCCAGCAGCAGCAGTTCAACTCGGTGATCTCGCAGGGCGCCAAGGCGATCGTGCTCGATCCCGTAGATTCGACCGCCGCCGCCTCGCTGGTCAAACTGGCGCAGAGCCAGGGCATCAAGGTCATCGCCTATGACCGGCCGATCCCGACCGCGCCGGCCGACTTCTATGTCTCGTTCAACAATGAAGGCATCGGCAAGGCGATCGCCGACTCGCTGGTCGAGCACTTGAAGGCGCTGAAGGTCGATCCGGCCACCGGCGGCGTGCTGCAGATCAACGGTTCGCCGACCGACGCGGCGGCCGGCCTGATCAAGAAGGGCATCCATGCAGGCCTCGACAACAGCGGCTACCAGATCCTGGCCGAATACGACACGCCGGAATGGGCGCCGCCGAAGGCGCAGCAATGGGCCGGCGGCCAGATCACCCGCTTCGGCCCGAAGATCCTCGGCGTCGTCGCCGCCAATGACGGCACCGGTGGTGGCGCCATCGCCGCCTTCAAGGCGGCCGGCGTCGATCCGGTGCCGCCGGTGACCGGCAACGACGCGACGATCGCCGCGTTGCAGCTGATCATCGCCGGCGACCAGTACAACACCATCTCCAAGCCGAGCGAGATCGTGGCCGCGGCCGCAGCCAACGTCGCCATCAAGCTGCTTTCGGGCGAAACGCCGAAAGCCGAGATGACGCTGTACGACACGCCCTCGCAGCTGTTCACGCCGGCGGTGGTGACGCAGGAAAACCTGAAGGCCGAGATCATCGACAAGAAGATCAACACCGCGGCCGAACTCTGCGTCGATCGCTACGCGGAAGGCTGCAAGAAGCTGGGCATCGGGGGCTGACCGCGACCCTTGCCCGCTCCGCTGCCTGGCCGCCCACGCGGCGGCCAGGCAGCGCTCACCGCTTTTGAACCGGTTTTTTGAAAGGTGTTCCAGGCATGATCGATACCCCGGACGGACCGGTTCCGACAGGCGAGCTGGTGCTCAGCCTGCGCGGCATCTCGAAGAATTTCGGCGCCGTCTCGGCGCTGACCGACATCGATCTCGATGTCCACGCCGGCGAGGTGGTGGCGCTGGTCGGCGACAATGGCGCCGGCAAGTCGACGCTGGTCAAGATTCTCGCCGGCGTGCATCAGCCAAGCACTGGCACCATCAGCTTTCGCGGCAAGCAGGTGACGCTTGCCGACCCCAGTGCGGCACTGACGCTCGGCATCGCCACCGTGTTCCAGGACCTGGCGCTGTGCGAGAACCTCGACATCGTCGCCAACATCTTCCTCGGCCGCGAGCTCAACCCGCTGCGGCTGGACGAGGTGGCGATGGAAGTGCGCGCCTGGACGCTGCTCAACGAGCTGTCGGCACGCATCCCAAGTGTGCGCGAAGTGGTCGCGTCGCTGTCGGGCGGCCAGCGCCAAACGGTGGCGATAGCCCGCTCGCTCCTGCTCGAACCCAAGCTCATCCTGCTCGACGAACCGACGGCGGCCCTCGGTGTTGCGCAGACCGCGGAAGTGCTCAACCTGATCGAGCGCGTGCGCGACCGCGGCCTCGGCGTTGTCATCATCAGCCACAACATGGAAGACGTGCGCGCCGTCGCCGACCGCATCGTCGTGCTGCGGCTTGGCCGCAACAACGGCATCTTCACGCCCGACGCCTCGAACCAGGAGCTGGTCAGCGCCATCACCGGCGCGTCGAACAATTCGGTGTCGCGGCGCGCCGAGCGCAGGCAAGCACGCCAGGATCAAACCCAGGAGCCACACCCATGAGCCGCGACGTGCAACAGACGGCGCCGGTGCCGCCGCAGCTCGACCGCGCCGATGTGCGCGTCAAGCATGAGGCCGGCTTGAGCGGCGCCATCCGCGCCTTCTTCGACCGGGTGCGCTCGGGCGATCTCGGCTCGCTGCCGGTCATCGTCGGGCTGGTCATCATCTGGACGGTGTTCGCCAGCATCAACCCGATCTTCCTATCGAGCAGCAATCTGGTCAACCTGCTGTTCGATTCCTCGACCGTCGGCGTCATTGCGCTCGGCATCGTCTGCGTGCTGATGGTCGGCGAGATCGACCTGTCGGTCGGTTCGATCAGCGGCTTTGCCTCGGCCCTGGTCGGCACGCTGTGGGTCAACCAGGGTTGGCCGGTGGCGCTCGCCATCCTCGCTGCGATCGCCGTCGGCGGCTTCATCGGCGCGCTCTATGCGCTGCTGTTCAACCGGCTCGGCATGCCGAGCTTCGTCTCGACGCTGGCCGGCCTGCTGGCGGTGCTTGGCCTGCAGCTCTACATCCTCGGCTCGACCGGCTCGATCAACCTACCCTACGGCTCGAACCTGGTGAACTTCGGCCAGCTGCTGGTGATGCCGAAATTCGTGTCGTTCGCTCTGGCGGCGGTGCCGGGCATCGTCATGCTGGTCACCGGCCTGCGCACCGTTGCGCGCCGCCGCGCCGCCAACCTGTCGGCGCCCTCGACCGGCGGTCTCGTTACGCGCGCGGTGGCGATCACGATCGTGATCGAACTCATCGTCTTCTATCTCAATCAGGCGCGCGGTATTCCGTGGATGTTCGGCCTGTTCGTCGGCCTGGTCATCGCCATGCACTACGCGCTGACGCGGACGAAATGGGGCCGCTCGATGTCGGCGGTCGGCGGCAACCGCGAGGCGGCACGGCGCGCCGGCATCAATGTGCGGCTGATCTATTCCAGCGCCTTCGTGCTGTGCTCGATGCTGGCCGCCTTTGGCGGCGTGCTGTCGGCGGCGCGGCTGGCTTCGGCGAGCCAGCAGGCCGGTACGGGCGACGTCAACCTCAACGCCATCGCGGCGGCCGTCATCGGCGGCACAAGCCTGTTCGGCGGCCGCGGCAGCGCCTATTCGGCACTGCTCGGCATCATCGTCATCCAGTCGATCGCCAGCGGCTTGACGCTGCTCGATCTGTCCTCGTCGCTTCGGTACATGATCACCGGCGCCGTGCTTGCCATCGCAGTCATCGTCGACTCGCTGGCCCGCCGCTCGCGTGTTTCCCATGGCCGGGCCTGAACCCATCAACAGGAAGAGAAAAATGAGTCAGGAACTGAGCGGAAAAGTTGCGGCCATCACCGGTGCCGCATCGGGCATCGGCCTCGAATGCGCCAGATACATGTTGGCGGCCGGCGCCAGTGTGGTGCTGGTCGACCGCGCCGAGGCGACGCTGAACAGCCTGTGCGCCGAACTCGGCTCCAAGGCGATCCCGCTGGTGATCGACCTGATGCAGCCGGCAAGCGTCGCCACCATGATGCCGCAGATCCTGGAAAAGGCCGGCCAGCTCGACATCTTCCATGCCAATGCCGGTGCCTATGTCGGCGGCGAGGTGCTGACCGGTGATCCCGACGCCTGGGACCGCATGCTGAACCTCAACATCAACGCCGTCTTCCGCTCGATCCACGCGGTGCTGCCGCACATGGTCGAACGCAAGACCGGCGACATCATCGTCACCAGTTCGATCGCCGGGCTGGTTCCGGTGGTCTGGGAGCCGATCTACACCGCCTCCAAGCACGCCGTGCAGGCCTTCGTCCACACGGTGCGCCGGCAGGTGGCGAAACACGGCCTGCGCGTTGGCGCGGTGGCGCCCGGCCCGGTGGTGACGGCGCTGGTCAGCGACTGGCCGAAGGCCAAGCTCGAGGAAGAGCTCGCCGCCGGCGGCCTGATGCAGCCGCGCGAGGTGGCCGAGGCGGTGATGTTCATGCTGACCCGGCCGCGCAATGTCACGATCCGGGATCTGGTGATCCTGCCGCAGAGCAATGATTTGTGAGGGGAGGTAGGGCAGTAGGTAGACAGTAGGCAGTAGGCAGTAGGCAGTAGGGGAAGATGTAGACACCTTTACTGTCCGACCTCCGGTCGAAAAAAGCACTTCCTGCGTTCTAGCCTGACTCGCTAATCTTCTACTGCCTACTGCCTACTGCCTACTGCCTACTGCCTACTCCCCTGAACCGAAGGTTCCATTATGCCCCACTACCTCGGCATCGACGTCGGCACCGGCAGCGCGCGGGCCGGGGTGTTTGACCACATGGGAAACCTGCTTGCCTCGGCCAAGCAGGACATCGAGGTCTGGCGCGAGCCCGGCGACATCGTCGAGCAGTCGAGCAACGACATCTGGCGGGCGGTGTGCCGTGCCACTCGCGCCGCCGTGGCCGAAGCCGGCATCGCGCCCGAAGCGATCGCCGGCATCGGCTTCGACGCCACCTGTTCGCTGGTGGTGCTGGGCGAGGGCGGCGTGCCGTTGCCGGTCGGCCCGTCCAACAATCCCGAACGCAACATCATCGTCTGGATGGATCATCGTGCGGTCGAGCAGACGCGCCGCATCAACCGCAGCGGCGAGGCGGTGCTGAACTACGTCGGCGGCGTCATCTCGCCGGAGATGGAAACGCCGAAGCTTTTGTGGCTGGCCGAAAATAGGCCCGACACCTTCAATGCCGCCTGGCAGTTCATGGACCTCGCCGACTTCCTAACTTGGCGGGTGACGGGCAGCCTTGCCCGCTCAGTCTGCACCGTAACCTGCAAATGGACCTATCTGGCGCATGAGAGTCGTTGGGACGAGACCTATTTCCGGACCATCGGGCTCGGCAGCCTGGCCGACGAGGCGTTCACGCGCATCGGCACCGAGATCGTGCCGGCGGGTGCCGCTCTCGGCGGCGGGCTGACCGCGCAAGCGGGGGCGGACCTTGGCCTTGTTCCCGGTACGGCGGTGGCGGCCGGGCTGATCGACGCGCATGCCGGTGGCGTCGGCACGGTCGGTGCGCGCGGCGACTTCGGCAGTGTTTTGTCACGCATGGCCTATGTCTTCGGCACCTCGGCCTGCACCATGTCGTCGACCGCCGAACCCGCCTTCGTCGACGGCGTCTGGGGTCCGTATTTCTCGGCCATGGTGCCGGGCCTATGGCTGAACGAGGGCGGCCAATCGGCGGCGGGCGCGGCCATCGACCATCTGGTGCGCATGCACCCGGCGGCTGGCGAAGCGGCGGCCAAGGCACAGGCCGAGGGCCTCAGCCTTGGTGCCTGGCTGGCGTTGCAAGCGCAAGGCCGTGGGGGTGCTGCAGCGACGCCGGCGCTGGTAGGCAACATCCATGTCGTGCCGGAATTTCTCGGCAACCGCGCGCCGTTCGCCGATCCAGATGCGCGTGCCCTGATTGCCGGGCTCGATCTCGACACCAACCTCGACAGCCTGGTCGGGCTCTATGTCGCCGGCGTCTCTGGGTTGGGCTACGGCGCGCGCCAGATCGTGCGGGCCGAACATGATAAGGGTATTCCCGTCGACACCATCGTGGTCAGCGGCGGCGCCGGGCAAAGCCCGCTGGTGCGCCAGCTGCTGGCCGACACCACAGGCATGGTGGTGGTGGCGTCGATCTCGCCGGAGCCGGTGCTTCTCGGCTCAGCGATGCTGGGCGCCGTCGCCGCAGGGGCTTACCAGGATCTGGTGACAGCCATGGCCGGCATGTCGGAACTTGGCGAAGTCTATCATCCCGACGCTTCGTTGGCCGGCTGGCACGCCAAGCGCTTCGCGGCATTCGAGTTGCTGCAGCAAGCCGGCAAGGCGATCAGGGGTTGATCGACTGTTTGGGGATTCTGCTCTGAGCGGCAGTTCGAGTTGCAGCTCGGCATTTTTCCTCGAGATTCGAGACCGTGCGCTGAGGCTGTTTGTCGTGGTCTCATTGAACAGACTGGATGAGCCATAGGAGAGCCAGAAGGTTGGCGAGCGAGGCGCAGGCCGGGCCGAAGGTTTTCGTCCGATCATCGATCGTGGTGCCTATGACCGCATCTCCAGCCTGCACAAGGATCATTATCCAGGCGATGGCTTCAAGCCATTCCGTCGAACCTGTAAAAAATGGCACGGCGCTTGCGACCACCAAAGCCACGCTGCGTGCACAACCGTACAATGTTATTGTCCGGGCGTTGCCGGTCTCGTTCATGGCGGCAGCCAAGGAGAAACCGAGACTGACAACCGCGCTGAGAGCTGTGACTGACGCGCAAACGATGAAGGCTGCGAACATCGGATTCCATGCCTTGTGGCCGCTACCTTACTCGAATAGCCAGGGCGGAAATCAAGTCACTCTTTGCCGCCCTCAGTTATAACTTGCGCGGTCACATGCAGGAGTCGAATAGCTTCCGCTGCGCTTACAGCCCCTTCTCCGCCAACTCCCTGAATTCATCGGGCACCGAGCGCGTCGCCTCCAGCGCCACCGTGCCGTAGCCGACCGCCTGTTTGCCGAAGCGCTCGCGGATCTTGTCGATGGCGCGGTCGGCGCCGAAGCGCGCGAGGCCTTTCCGCGTGCCCGGTCGCCGCTTCTCGTCGGCGAGGCCGAGCGGCAGTTCGAGCTGGAGCTCGGCGCTTTCCTCGAGGTGCGACACCGAGATCGCCAGCAGCGAGATCGTCCTCTCGTGCGGGTGGTCGGCAAGCGCGCCGCGCACCAGGTCGCCGGCGACCTCGGCCAGCATGGTGGTAGCCGAGATCGGCTGGTCGAGCGTGATCGAGCGTGTGACGGCGCTGAGATCGGCAAAGCGCACGCGCACCGTGACCGTGCGGCCGGGCCGCGCCTTGGCGCGCAGCCGGCTGGCGACGCGGTCCGCCAGATGCAGCAGAGTGGGCACGATGACCCGCGCCACGGCAGGTTTCTGCCCAAGCGCCGATTGCGCGCCGGCCGAATGCGCCCGGCGCTTGGTCTCCAGTCGGCGCGGGTCGCGGTTCCACGACAGCGCCGACAGCTTTTCGCCGGCGGCGGGACCGAGCAGCCGCGTCAGCGCGCCGCTGTGCGTCCTGGCCAACTGGCCGATGGTCTCGATGCCGATTTCGGCCAGCCGCGCTTTGGTCGCCGGGCCGACGCCCCACATCAGCCCGACCGGCAGGTCGTGCAGGAAGGCGATCTCGGTGCCGGGGTCGACCACCACCAGCCCGTCTGGCTTGGCGACCTGCGATGCGATCTTGGCCAGATGCTTGGTACGCGCCACGCCGATCGAGATCGGCAGGCCGAGTTCGGCCCGAACGCGGCGGCGGATCGTCGTGGCGATCTCTCGCGGCGAGCCGAACAGATGCGTACAGCCGGCGACGTCGGCAAAGGCCTCGTCGATGGAGATGCGCTCGACCAGCGGGGTAAAATCGTCGAGCACTTTGATCGCCGCGTCGCCCAGCCGCTGGTAGTCGCTGAAATTGCCGCCGACGAAGATCAGCTGTGGGCAGAGCTCGCGCGCCTTGCGTCCCGGCATGCCGCCGCGCACCCCGAAGGCGCGCGCCTCATAGGAGGCGGCGAGGACGACGCCACCGCCCACCGCGATCGGCTTGCCGCGCAGCGACGGGTCGAGCAACTGCTCGACGGAGGCATAGAAGGCGTCGAGATCGGCATGCAGGATGGTGGCTGTCGTTTCCATCCGTCCGCACATCCGCAGTTGCTGATAGACGGGAACAAATAGAGAACAAAAGGGGATAATTGTCAAGCCGGCGCGGCCACCTAAACGCTATGCTCCGCCCGCAACGCCGCTTTCATCTGTTCCAGCGCGACCTCGCCGCCGGCTGCTAGTTCGTCGGCGGTCCGGGCGAGCTTGTCGTCGGCCTTGCGGTGCTTGCTGCCCCAGGCGCCGAGCGTCGCCAGCACGGGCAAAAGGTCGACGCCGGCCTCCGTCAGCCGGTAGACCGTTTTCAACCCGTGTGTGGGATCGTCACTGCGGGTGAGGATGCCTTCTTCCTGCAGCGTCTGCAGCCGCTCGGCCAGCGTGCGCGAGGATATGCCTTCGTCGGACTGCAGGAATTCTCGAAAATGCTTTTTTCCAGCGAAGATCAGGTCGCGGATGATGAGCAGTGTCCAGCGGTCGCCGAGCAGTTCGAGCGACAGGTTGATCGGACAGCCGGACTTTCCCTTGGTCGACATCGCTATGGTTCCATTTTTAAATCACTTTACAATTGACATCATTTTCATCTTGCGTCAATGGTTCCAAATGTAAAGTATTTCATGCTGACCATGGCAGCGCGCTTGGCGCAGGCTTTCGCCCGAATCCTTGAGCCGGACAACCGAGGAGAATGACGATGAAAAAGCTGATCCTGCAGATGCAGATGTCGGTCGACGGCTTTGTCGGCGCCGACGACGACCATCACTGGCAGCTCTGGGAATGGGGCGACGGCTGCGCCTGGGACGAGGCGCTGAAGCAGGATTTCAACACCGTCTTCGCCGGCATCGACACCATCCTGCTCAGCCGCAAGATGGCCGAGGAGGGGTATCTCACCCATTGGGGCAAGGCGGCGGAGAAATCTGCGAGCGATCCGTTCTATGCCTTCGCGCAGCGCATCGTCGATGCGCGGAAAGTGGTGCTGAGCGACAGGCTCAAAGCCTCGCGATGGGAGCGCACGACGGTGGCCAGCGGCGACCTGCCGCGCGAAGTCAACGCACTGAAGGCGGGCGAGGGCGGCGACATGGCCGTCTTCGGCGGTGCCGGTTTCGCCTCCGCCCTGATCGCGGCCGGGCTGGTCGACGAGTTCCAGCTGTTCGTCAACCCGGCGGTTCTGGGCGCGGGACGGCGGATCTTCGACCAGGGCGGTTTCAAGACCCTGCGCCTGCTCGGCTCGAAGGCCTATGCCTGCGGCATGGTGGTCAACCGCTACGCGCCGGCGGTCTAGGTACCGGATCGACTGGCCGGATGGATTCTGCCGCCTCGTGCCGGGATCGTTGCAGACGCGACCTTTCCTGAGCCACCGCGTCAGCGCTGCCAGAAATCGCGGTGCGGCTCGTGCAGCTCGTCCTCGATTTCGGGGAAGGGGCCAAAGACCTCGATCTTTTTCTGGCCGGAGCCGAACACGGTACGCGAGGATAGGCTCATCGTCGGATTATCCGGGTGATCTCCGGTCAGCGCCAGGATCTTGGTCTCATCGCCCCCGTAGACCAGCCGCCCGATGTTCGCCCAATACATCGTTCCGGCGCACATCGCGCATGGTTCGAAGGTCGAGACCAGCGTGCATTGCCAGAGGAACTCCGGCTCGTAAGCAGCCGCAGCGCGGCGGGCGAGCTCGGTCTCGGCATGGCGCACGGTGTCGAGATTGCCCTGCCGCATGAGCACGCGATCGTCGGGCCCGACCAGCACGCACCCGAACGGATGATGCCCATGCGCCCTCGCTTCGCGCGCGACGGCGTCGGCGGCGCGGAGGTGGGCGAGCATCTGGTCGCGGGTCATGATCGGTTCCCCTCAACGGCGTGACGTTTGTTTCAGCCGAGCCCGCGCCGAGCGCCGTCGTCGCCCGGATCCCGAGCTGAGATTGCTACCAAAGGACGGCATTGGCAAGACCGAGCCGTCGCTGTGAGCGTCCTGCTCGAAGCTCGGTGTCAGCGCATGCGGCGGGGAAATCGTGGTCGTCGACAGGCTGCAAGGCGATGTCTGGCGGCCGGCGTATCTGGATCCATGCCGATGGCGGCACGATCAGCCGCATCACCGACTATTATGCCTGCCCGTGGGTCCTGGACATGGCATCCGCCGACGCTGGATGAATTTTGTGCTCCTCCTTGTCCGGGAGACCATGCTCACTTGGCATCGTGAAAAATGATGCCGACCGTGTGGCGCATGCCTGAGCGCAAACGGCTGACGCCGTGACGCAAATTGACGCGATAATTGCCCTTGCTTCCCCGCACCGGCCGGTTGTGGACGGCGAAGGCAACCGCGTCGCCCTGGCGCAGCGGCACCACCTCGACCCGGCTCTGCATGCGCGGCCGCTGCTCGGTCAGCGCGAACTCGCCGCCGGTGAAATCCTTGCCCGGTTCGGAAAGCAGGATCGCCACCTGCAGTGGGAAGGCGAGGTCGCCATAGAGATCCTGGTGCAGGCAGTTGAAGTCGCCGGGCACATATTGCAGCAACAGCGGCGTCGGCCGCGTCTGGCCGGCGGCGTGGCACTGTTCGAGAAACTCGCCATGCGTCGCGGGGTAGCGCATGGCTTGCCCCATACGCTCGTTCCACTGGTTGGCGACCTCGGCCAGCCTGGGATAGAGCGCGCTGCGCAGACCGCCGAGCAGGTCCGGCAAGGGGTAGCGGAAATAGCGGTACTCGCCCTTGCCGAAGCCGTGCCTGGCCATATGGATGTGGCTGCGGAAATGCTGTTCCTGGGGATAGAGACTGGCGATCTGCCGGCATTGTTCGGGCGAGAGTAATTTCTCGATCACCGCGCAGCCGAAGCCGTCGAGTTCGGCGGCAAGGGCTGGCCAGTCGTAACCGGCGACGCGCGCCTCCACGGCTTCGACCACGGATGCGGCAACCTTGGCAGGGGCGTTCATAGTGCGGCCTCCTTGTCGAGCAAGGCGCGCTTGCGCTCGACGCCCCAGCGGTAGCCGGCCAGCGTGCCGTCGGCGCGGACAACACGATGGCAGGGAATGCCGAGCGCGATCGCATTGGCGGCACAGGCCGTCGCCACGGCGCGGGCACCGTTCGGCTGGCCAAGGCGGCGGGCCAGTGCGGTGTAGGTGAT
The DNA here is from genome assembly GCF_056781655.1 of Mesorhizobium bavaricum. NCBI lineage: Bacteria > Pseudomonadati > Pseudomonadota > Alphaproteobacteria > Hyphomicrobiales > Phyllobacteriaceae > Mesorhizobium > Mesorhizobium bavaricum. Next base: position 3,258,069 of record NZ_CM165566.1, read on the forward strand.
GGTGGCGCCGCAAGGAATGGTGCGCAGCACGTCCCACACCCTCTGCTGGAATGGCGTGCCGTGGCGCATGTCGAGCGGCAGATCGAGACCGACGCTGGGCGTTTCAATGAAGTGCGCTATGGCCGCGAGATCGTCGCGCAATCCGGCCCCGTCTTCGACCAGCATCTCGCCGGGGAAGCGGTTGCCGAGGTCCCGCTCCAGCGCGTCGGCGTTCGAGCCGATCAGGATGGCAGACGCCGATGGGGCTGCGCGCCGGCAGGATCCTGCCGATCGCGGATTGGCCGATGGCATAGGCGATGGTGTCGAGGACGGCGGCGTTGCGGGCTATCGCCGCCGGAGCGGTGATTTGGGTTTGCATGAGGGTCATTGCCTTCACTCCTTTGTCTGTGCCTGAACCCTACAGAGACGGCGTCCGGTCCTCACTCCGGTGCTTGCTTTCAAATTCAAATCGCAGCCTGTGAAGAAGCGCCCGCCGTAGGGCGCTGATTTTGAACCGTTCACCCTTCGTCACGCGAGGCGGGCGACGGAGAACTCGCCGAGCAGGAACACCTCGCCGGTGAACAAGCGCAGCTCGATCTCGCCGCTCGTGGTCAAATTCCACTCGGCTTTGCCGCCATCGACCAGCTCGCCGATGGCGGTCATCACCAGCGATTTCGCGTCCTGGGAGCGTGGGGTGGCGGCAGTGCCGTTGCCGCGGGGCTTCGCATCGGTGGTGGGAGACCTTGCCATCGCGCGCATTGCCGCCAGGTCTCCCGCCGTCAGGCCCGCGAAGACCGGTGTGTGTCGGTATCGGGTGCCTTCACCCCGCCCGAACCGCCGGACCCCATCTCACGGTCGAGCAGGGCGCGCTTGCGCTCCGCGCCCCAGGCATAGCCGGACAAGGCACCGTCCTTGCGGATCACGCGGTGGCAGGGGATGGCGACGGCAAGTGCGTTGGCGGCACAGGCGGCGGCGATGGCGCGGGTCGCTTTTGGCGCTCCGATCTGCTGTGCGATTTCAGCGTAAGAGACAGTGCTGCCGACCGGGATATCCTGCAAGGCCTGCCAGACGCGCTGCTGGAAGGCGGTGCCGCGCACGTCGAGCGGCAGGTCGAGGCCGAGCGCTGGCGCTTCAACGAAACCGACGACGCGGGCGACCAGTGCCTCATAGTCGCGGTCACCGCCTATCAGGCGTGCCTTGGGGAAACGGTCCTGCAGGTCGCGCACCAGCGTGTCCGGATCGTCGCCGAGCAGGATCGAGGCGACGCCCTTTTGGCTCGACGCGACCAGGATGGTGCCAAGCGAGGATTCGCCGACGGCAAAGCGGATCTCTTCATGAGCGCCGCCGTCGCGATAGCGCGTCGGCGTCATGCCGAGCATGCCGGTGGATTTCCCGTAAAAACGCCCGCTCGAATTGAAGCCGGCATCGTAGATCGCCACTGTCACGCTGCTGCCGTCCTCGAGGCCCTGGCGGACCCTTGCGGCGCGGTGGGCGGCGGCATAGTCCTTCGGCGTCAGCCCGGTGACCGCCTTGAAGACGCGGTGGAAATAGCCGGCGCTGCGGCCGGCGGCGGCCGCCAGTTCACCGAGCGACGGCTCTTCCTCGCTCTGCTCGATCCTGCGGCAGGCATCGGCAACCATCGCCGCGTTGCCGGCCTCCAGCGACAGCCCGTTCGGATTGCAGCGCCGGCACGGGCGAAAGCCGGTGGCCTTGGCCTGATCCAGCGTGCTGTGCAACTGCACGTTCTTCGGGTTGGCGCGCCGCGACGGGCAGGAAGGCCGGCAATAGACGCCGGTCGTCGCCACCGAATACCAGAATATCCCGTCGGCCGCCTTGTCGCGAGCGACGATGCGCGCCCAGCGCGGATCGTCGGCAACCGGCAGCGGCGTGGATTTGAGATTTTTGGCCAGGGTGATGAACATGGCCGCATTGAAGCCGCCAAAAAGCGGCCCCGCCACCCGTTTCCTGCCAAGCGCCGCCGATCGTCGCCCCCGAGCCCTCGTTTGCTATGCCGCCCGCTTGGGTTCGATCGCGAACGGACTGAGCCCGAGCCATGTCTGCATCTTCCGCGCGATGTCCTGATCGCCGGTCAAGGTGACCTTCGCCCCGGCCTTCTCGACCGTGATCAACCCCATCCAGATCGCCGTCATCGTGTGCAGGTCGGTCGAGACGTAGAGATCGACGTCAAAGCCCGGATCGTACCAGCACAGATCGACCTCGCCGTGCTTTTCGACGATCAGCCACCATGACCGTTTGGACGCCGGTAGCTCCTGATACAGAAATTGTATCACCGTGCGCCCCTCGGGCAGCGGCGAGGGGTTCAGATTGCGCCGCATGTCCCACATCAGCAGCGACGGATCGAGGTTTTTCAGCGACAGGCGGGACTCGACCCACTTCTGTCCCCAGAAGCCCATCGCCTCGACGACCGGGCGCAAATCCCGGCCAGCCTCCGTCAGCCGATACTCGAAGATGCCTTTCTCGCCCGGCACTTCCTTGCGCTCGATGATCGCCGCCAGTTCGAGCTCCTTCAGCCGTTGCGACAGAAGGGTCGGCGACATTTTCGGCACGCCGCGGCGCAGGTCGTTGAAGCGGGTCGAGCCCGCCACCAGTTCGCGCAGCAGCACCATCGTCCAGCGGGTGCAGAGCACCTCGGCGGCCATCGATAGCGGGCAGAACTGCTTGTATCCGGGCTGGGTCATGATTACGGCCTCTCCCTCGAACCTGGGCTGAATATTAGGCCTTCATGAATGAAGCGGCCAGTACGGAAACTGTACTGCCCCGGTACAGATCGCGGACTGGCTGGCGAGTGCCCTGACATGCGAGCCCTTTGGCCGGTTGCAGGGGATACCCCTTGCACAGCAAACCAGGAGACGACCCATGACCGCCTACATTATCGCAGACATCAAGGTGAAGGACCCGCGGTGGATACCGGCCTACGCGGCGTCGGTGCACGATCTCGTCCACAAGCATGGCGGCAGATATCTGTCGCGCAGCGGCAATGTGAAGACGCTTGAAGGCAAGCCGCTCGACACCACGCTGATCGCCCTGATGGCGTTCCCGTCGGAAGCGGCGGCGCGCGCCTTCACCAGCGATCCGGCCTATGCGCCGTTCGTCACGGCCCGTCAGGATGGCAGCGACAGCCGTTTCCAGATGATCGACAACACCGATCTGGCCGGAACGATCCCGTACCTGCCGAAAGGATGACCGTTCCCGGCATTCGTCGCATCGATCGCGGGATATCCAAGCAACAACAGTCACAGCGCTTGCGTGTCGGGCCTCCGTATTTTCGGCGGCCGGCCATCTGTGCTTTTTCAAGAAGAATGGAATGAAGATGACACTCAATTTCCGCAACAGGCTTCTCATTGCGGGGGCCATGCTGGCCGTCTGCACAGCGTTCGCGCAGGCGCATCAGGAAGCGGCTGCACCTGCGTCCGAGCCCAATCCGCTGGCCGACAAGGTACGGGCTGCCAACAGCCGGTTTGTCGACCTCGAGGCAGCTATGGCTGAGGGCTATGCGCCCATTCCCTGCGCCAGCGGCATCACCGGCGGCGCAATGGGCATCCACTACGTCAACGGCCGGTATCTGAAGGACGACAAGATCGACATCGCCCGTCCCGAAGCCGTGATGTACGAGCCGATGGCCGACGGCACGCTGAAGCTGGTGGCGGTCGAATACATCACCTCGAAGGGGCCGGCGTCGCTGGACGGACAGCTGTTCAACTTCAACAGCGCGCCCAATCGCTACGGCCTGGGCGCGTTCTACGAACTGCATGTCTGGGCCTGGAAGGGCAACCCGACCGGCACCTTCGCCGACATGAACCCGAACGTGTCATGCGAACACGCGATGGCGCCGAGCCAGTAGCCGGCAAAGCCAGGCGGCGCCAATGCCGCCTGGCCACTCGTCCGAAGCTGTGGGGTCGCGGTTGCCCGGCTTTAGTCGGGCCCGGTCATTGTGGCGCCGGATCCGGAATCGCCGATCCCACCTCGGCGATATCCCGGCTCGCTTGCGGCAGGACGAAACGCCCCGTCAGGGACCAGAGCAGCGACACGACAAGGATCGAGAGGTAGCCATCCACGGCATAGTGCCAGCCGGTGTAAACCGAGCCGAACAGGATCAGCGCCGCGAAGGACCAGCCGATGATAGCCCACCGACGACCGAAGCCGGCCAGGAAGAACGCATTGAGCGTGGCGATTGCAACATGCACGCTCGGCATGGCGGAGATGCCAGTACCCAGTTCCGGGCGGCCACTTTCGTAGGCCGCAAAGAGATAGCTGGCATAGGCATCGATCGACGCGGAGTAGCCGTTCCGCGCCAGGGCGATCTGCAGTCCGGCAAACCGGTCGCCGCCGTAGAACTGGTCATAGAATATCGGGCCGGTGGACGACAGCAGGGTCGCAAGAACGGTGCCGCACAGGATCGTGGTCAGTGCGAACGCCCATAGATAGCGCAAGCGTCTGACCGGATCGTTCCAGAAAGCAACGAACAGCAGAATGCCGAACCATTGGACATGCCAGACATATGCGTAGCCGGCGAAGATGACGGCTGAAGCCGGATCGGGAACGACGCTGTGCGCCCATGTCCAGGGATCGGCGCCGTGCAACCGAACATCAAGCTCCGCCAGGACGCGGTCGGCGTAGAATGGCACGATGTCCGGGATGGCGACCTTCAAGGTAGTGAAGGCGGTGATGCCGAGAAAGAACAAAAGGATGACGGGTGCGGCTGCCAGCCAACGCTGCCTGAGCGTGTCGAGCATGAATCTGGTCGGGTTGTGCCTGGCAAATGTCAGCGCCACCAGGCCGAGCCCCGCCGCCAGAAGCGCGGGCAGGAAGAAGACGAACGGCCTGGCATAGGAATGCGCCAGATGCAGATAGCGATCCGGCTCCAGGTAGAGCGCGGTCACGGCATAGGCCAGACACAGGGCAGTCAGCAGCCAGCCGCTCCTGGTTGCCGCGATGTCCAGGTCAAAAATGGCAACTGAGCGGCGATTACCGCTACTCTGCCCGTTGGGCGCATTCATAGAAGGACATCCCGCCAGCTGCCCAGAAAACTGTATGGAGTATTTCGCAGAGAATGTATTACCGTCTGGTTTACACTTTCACCAAAGTAAAATCATAAAAATTATACAGTTATAATGCGCGATTTGTTGGCAAGGATTCGTTGACGAAGATGTTGCGCCGCGACGCTCCAGCATCATTCGCCGCCATCCGAGGCTTTCGATTGTTGCAGGCTACCTTGTCGTCAGGCTTGGGCTGGATTGAAAGAGGGCCATCGCTTGGATGGCGATGGCCCTGCAATCAGGCGGCCTTGATCAGGCCGAGTTGGGTGAGGGCGGCGACGCCGTCGTCGAGGCCGATCTCCTCGATGATCCTGCCGTCGACCACCTTCAGCACGGTGGTGCCGGTGAAGCGCATGGTGCGGCCGGTGGCGGCGGGCAGCGAACCGACGAGGAAATCGCTGAAGGCCGGACCGGTGTGGGTGCCGCCGCCCTCCCACTGGCCGACGACGTAGTCGCCCTCGGCGATGAGGTCGGCGGTGGCCCAGAAGTTGAGGTCCGGGAAGGCGGCGCGGAAGTCGGTCATGAAGGCCTTGATGTCATCGCGGCCACGGCGCGGCTCATGCAGCGAGTATTTGAGCAGCATGTCCGGCGCGGCGATGTCGTCGACCACAGACAGATCGCCGATCTCACCCCAGAAGTCGGTGAACCATCTGACGACGACGGCCTTGTTGTCTTCCTGTTTGGTCATTGGGACGTCCTCTTGTTGTTTGCTTGTCTTTGTCTTGGGGGTCACCGGACTGGCCGGTGTCCTGGGGCAAGCACTAGGACGATCCGGCGGGCGCAAAACTCCGCTTCTTGCCGGCCAATCGAAAGGCGGGAAGGTCGTTGCAGGAATTGGGAATGCTGCCGATAATTTGGCAATGCCGGATCACCGCTCTCGGCCGGCCCTCCAACGGTAACTGTTTCTTCTCTGGTTTTGCTGCAGATTGCTCCGCGGCGGGGATGAGCGAAACAGACGATGACGCGTCAGGACAAGAAAAGTCGCAATGGAACGTTCTGGGCCAAGGCCCTGGAACGCGCCCATCTTGGCGTCTGGGACTGGGATCTTGCGACCGGCGACTGCTTCTATTCCGCGACTTGGGCGCGGATGCTGGGTTATGATGAAAGCGAACTTGCCAACGCCAGCGACCTGTGGCTGCAGCTGACCCATCCCGACGATCGCGAGCGGGCGCTGGCCAGCGGCGACCGCCACATTGCCGGACAGACCGACGCCATCGAGACCGAACTCAGGCTGAAGCACAAGCTGGGCCATTGGGTGTGGGTGCTCGATCGCGGCGGCATCGTCGAGCGCGACGCGGACGGGCGGCCGCTGCGGCTGATGGGCGTGCAGACCGACATCACCAGGCAGAAGGCGACCGAAGCCGAGCTTGAACAGGTCAATGTGCGCTTCCGCCTGGCGCTCGCCGCCAGCGGTACCGGCATCTGGCACCACGACATCGCCACCAGCAAGAGCTATTGGGATACCCGAACCAGGGATATATTCGGCCTCGTTGCAGACACCGACGAGGTGACGGCCGACCTTTGGCACACCTATCTGCATCCCGACGACAAGGAGGTCACCGAGCGAGCCCACCAGGCGGCAGTCGGAACGGATGGCGTCATCGCCAATCAATACCGCATCATCAGGCGCGACGGCGAGCTCCGCCATGTCGAATCGCTGGTCCGCTTCATCGCCGCCGCGGGTGCCGCGGGCCAGATCCTGGGCACCGTACGAGACATCACCGAGGAAAAGCTGCGCGAGCAGGAGCTCGCCTACCAGGCCCGCCATGACGCGCTGACCGGCCTGTGGAACCGCTCCGCCTTCGACCGGCAACTCGCCGACCATATCGCCGCAGGTGCGCCGCTGGCGGTGTTCTATGTCGATCTCGACTACTTTAAGGCGCTCAACGATTTCGCCGGCCACGCCGCCGGCGACATGGCGCTGAAGAGCGTTGCCGCCGGCATTCGCGGCTGCCTGCCGCCATCGGCGCATGCGGCGCGGCTGGGCGGCGACGAATTCGCGCTGCTGGTGCCGCATTGCGATGCCGCGCAGGCCGAGCGGATCGCAACTGCCGTGCTTGGCGCGGTGCGCGAAGCCGATCTCGGCCTGGCCGCGTCGACGCGCAAGCTGGCGGCCTCGATCGGTATCGCCTTCGTCGATGACGCCAGCACCACGGTGGCCGACGCGCTCGCCTGCGCCGACGACGCCTGCTACGCGGCCAAGGCCGCCGGACGCAACCGTTTCGCGGTGTTCTCGGCGACCGCGGAATCGGGGTCGGGCGGGCTGAATGCGGCGCGCATCGCCGCCGACACCGTCGATGCCATGGAAGACGGACGGCTGAAACTGTTCGGCCAGGAAATCCATCTGCTGGGCAGACCCTGGCAAGAAAGCCGCCATGTCGAGGTGCTGGCGAGGCTCTCCGCGCGCAATGGCCGGCTGGTGCCGCCCGGCGAGTTCATTCCGGTGGCCGAGCGGTTCGGCATCGCTTCCAGGCTCGACCGCTGGATCATCCGCACCGCGCTGTCGCGACATGGCGCGGCCTTGCGCGCGGGCACGCTGACGCTTGGCTTCAACCTGTCGGCGCAGACGCTGAGCGATCCGCAGCTGTGGGAGTTCGTCGACAGCGTCATCGAGCAGACCGGGGCGCCGCATTCGGGCATCGGCTTCGAGATCACCGAGACCGCCGCGGTCACGAATTTCGACGCCGCCGAACAATTTGTGCGCAAGGCGCGCGAGCGGCACTGCCGGGTCAGCCTCGACGATTTCGGCGCCGGCATGAGTTCGTTCGAATATCTAAGGCGCTTCCCCGTCGACACGATCAAGATCGACGGCTCCTTCATCGAGCACATCACGCAAAGCCGCTTCGACCGCGAGATCGTGCTGGCCATCACCAGCATTGCCCGCAGCCTGGGCTGCGATGTTGTGGGCGAGAAGATCGAACGGCAGGACACGTTGATGATGCTGAGCGACATGGGCGTCGCCTTCGGCCAGGGGTTCTTGCTGCACCGGCCGGAACCGCTGGACCAGATCGTCATGCGCGCCACCGAAGTGGTTGCGGCCCGCAAGGCATCGTGATCCAGGGTGTCGAGATCCAGGCCGGGCCGACCGGCCTGACCTGAATCTCGTCACATCCTAGGCGGTTCGCCGCGCCGTCGATTGCGGAAACTCCAGCACCCCAGCCTCGGATCGCTTGTGCTGTGCTTCCGCCACCATTTCGATCAACAGATCGAGGGCGTCGCATGCCGTGCGGCTCGTCTCGTCACTGCCACGCAGATAGTGATAGGCGCGTTCGAGATGGATGCGGGCGGCTGAAAAATCACTGGTCAATCGTCTCTCCATGATCCCGCCCTAATGTATCTTGCCGGGCCTGGCGGAACGCGGGGTAAATATCCACAGGCGGCTTTTATTCAAATGCTGCCAATCTTGCCCGCGCTGCAGCAGAGACTTCGCCCAACTCCTTGCCGCCTCTTGCTGCACGGCTAGACTGTGACGTCCTTGTCCGAGGTGAGATCGATGATCGTCCAGGCCTGTATCAACGGCGCGCGTCCGCGCGATTTCCACCCCAGGCTGCCGCTCGATGCACAGGCGATGGCCAGCGACGCCGCGGCCTGCGTCGCCGCCGGAGCGGCCGAACTGCATATCCACCCGCGCGACGACGGGCGCGAAAGCCTGGCGGCCGTCGATGCCACCGTGCTGGCGGTGCGCCAGGCCTGCCCGGGCACGCTCATCGGCGTGTCGACCGGCGCCTGGATCGAGAACGATGTCGAACGGACCCGCGCGGCGATTGCCGATTGGCGGGAACTGCCCGACTATGCCTCGGTCAATCTGTCGGAGGCCGACGCGCCCGCCGTGATGGAATTGCTGCGCCAGCGCGGCGTCGGCATCGAGGCGGGGCTTGCCACCGTCGCCGATGCCGAGCGCTTCGTCGGTCTTGCCGGCCACGACCGGGTGTTGCGCATCCTGATCGAGATCGACACCCAGGACTTGGCCGCAGCACTTGACGAGGCGCATGGCATCGCCGCCGTGCTCGAGCGCGCCGGGGTGCGGCGGCCGATCCTGCTGCACGGCGCCGACGCCACGGTCTGGCCGTTCGTTGCGCTTGCGCGGCGCAAGCGCTGGTCGACGCGGGTCGGGCTGGAAGACGGCAAGACGCTCGCAGATGGCAAGATGGCGCAGGACAATGCGGCAATCGTTGCGGCCGCCGCCGCGATTTTTCGCGCCGTGCCCACCGGCTGAACAGCCGCATACCTCAGGCTTGTCTGCCTCAGGCTTGCCCGTTGACCGATGCCGTCCAGTTGCGCAAAATGTGTTTCTGGATCTTGCCGGATGCGGTGCGCGGCAGCGCTTGCGTGAGCAAAAACTCCTTCGGCACCTTGTAGCGGGCGATGCGGCTGCCGCAGTGGCTTGCCAGATCCGCCGGATCGACGACGCAGCCGGGTTTGACCACGACGAAGGCGCGCCCGACTTCGCCCCAGCGTTGGTCGGCGACGCCGATCACGGCCGCCTCGGCGATGGCAGGGTGGTCGAGCAGGGCCATCTCGATTTCGACCGGGTAGACGTTCTCGCCGCCGGAGATGAACATGTCCTTGCGGCGGTCGACGAGGGTGACAAAGCCTTCGTCGTCCCGCCGCCCGATGTCGCCGGTGCGGAACCAGCCATCGGCGGTAAAGGCGCGCGCTGTCTCCTCCGGCCGGTTCCAGTAGCCTGATGTGATGCTGGGGCCTGACAGCCATATCTCGCCTGGCTCGCCGGCGGCGACATCGCGGTCATCCCCGCCGACGATGCGCAGGCCGATCGTCGGTGCGGCAAGACCCGCCGAGCCCGCCTTGAGGGCGATCTGGTCGGCCTCGACCGGCATGCCGAGCACGGTGCCGGCTTCCGTCATGCCAAAGCCGTCGACCATGCGCACGCCCTGTGCCAGCCACCAGAGGATGTCGGCGGCCGGATTGGGCGCGCCGCCGGTGAAGATGGCGGTGAGCGAGGTCCAGTTCGCGGGCGCAAAACCCGGATCGTCGCGCAGCATTCTGGCCATTTGCGGCACGCAGAAATAGTGGGTGACGCCAAGCGCGGGATCGGCGAGGCGACGGTTGGTGAGGCGGGCATCGAAGCCGGGCGAGATCAACACCGTGCCGCCCTGCAGCAGCGGTGGACGCAAGCTGGCGATGAGGCCGATGACATGGAACATCGGCGTGTCGCAGAGGAAGATGCTGGCATTGCCGACCCGCCCCAGCACCCCGAAATTGATCGCCGTGGCGAAGGCGTTGCGCTCGGTGACGATGACCCCTTTCGGCCGGCCAGACGTGCCTGACGTGTAGAGGATGATCGACGGCGTACCGTCCGCTGGCAACAGGCGGTGCGGCGCCGGTGCATGCGCCTCGACCGCCGCCGCGAAGGCAGCGACTTCGACCGGCATGCAGCCTTTGGGCGGCGGCATATCGAGGGGCGAGTCATGCAGCAGCAGCACCGGATCGCAATCTTCGAGGATCGTCTTCTGTTCGGCGCTGGCGAGCCGCCAGTTGAGCGGCACGAAGATGGCGCCGAGCCGCATCGCGGCCTGCTGCAGGACAAGCAAGTCGGCGCTGTTGCGGGCGATCGTCGCGATCCGTTGCCCGGGCCCGATGCCATGGCCGGCTTCGAGAACGCCGACAGCGCGCTGGATGGCCGCGTCGAGTGCGACGTAAGTCCAGCGCCGGCCGGTGGCCAGGTCGACACAGGCGACGCGATCCGGCTGCGCCCTGGCGTGCAGGGCCACGGGGTCCGTTGTCGTCCAGGCCGGCATCTGCATCTCCTCCCCAGGGTTGCGTTATGCTTGCAGGTCACCTGGCCTTGTCGTAGCTGCCGAGACCGGGCTTGTAGCTCTTTTCGTCGATGAACTGGCGGATGCCTTCCTTGCGGCCCTCATTGTCGTGGGAGTTGGCTGCCTCCTGGGCGCGCACCAGATAATCCTCGGCGTTGTCGTAGGTCATCTCGGCGACGCGGCGGATGGCGTCCTTGGTCGCCTTCAGGGCAATCGGGTTCTTCTTCAGCAGGAGGGTGGCGACCTCGGTGACACGCGCCTTGAGATCCGCCAGTGGCAGGCTTTCGTTGACCAGCTTCCAGGCGGCGGCCTTCCTGCCGTCGATAAGTTCGCCAGTCAGCGCGTGGTACATGGCATCGCGCATCGACAGGAGGTCGACCACCACCTTGGTGGCGCCGCCGCCGGGCAGGATGCCCCAGTTGATCTCCGACAGGGCGAACTGCGCCTCGTCGGCGGCGAAGGCGAGGTCGCAAGCGAAGAGCGGGCCATAGCCGCCGCCGAAGCACCAGCCATTGACCATGGCGATGGTCGGCTTGCCGTACCAGCGCAGCCGCCGCCACCAGCCATAGGCTTCGGACTGCGCCTTGCGGATGGCGCCAAGACCCTTGGCTTCGGTCTCGCGAAAATATTCCTTGAGGTCCATGCCCGCCGACCAGGCGCTGCCTTCGCCGGACAGCACCAGCACGCCGACATCGTCGCGGAATTCCAGCTGGTCGAGAACCTCCATCATCCGCCGGTTGAGCGCCGGGTTCATGCAGTTGCGCTTGTCCGGCCGGTTGAAGCGCACCCAGGCGATGCCGTTCTCGACGTCGAAGGCAACGGTCTCTTCGGTCATGTGCAGGTCCTCCCGTTTCGCCTCAGCATTGATGGCTATTGCTATGTGGCATAGCTATCGTGTTTGCTATGTCGCATAGTCTTTTTCGCTTGACAAGGGCCTTGATCGCGGCGATCGGTTGCAACATGGATGAGGTTCATACCAGTCGCAGCGCGCCAGGCACGGCTCCCGAAGACGCGCTGGACGCACAGGTCGGCTACAATCTCAAACGCGCCTCGACCTTTGCGCTCAACGATTTCGCGGTCGAGCTGGCAGAGGCGGAGCTGCGCCCGGTCACCTACGGTATGCTGGCGCTGATCGATGAGAAGCCCGGCATCCGCGCCGCCGAACTCTGCCGCCTGCTCGGCATGAAGAGCGCCAACATGGCGCCGCTGCTCGCCGAACTGGAAGAGCGCGGGCTGGTCGAGCGCGACGACCATGCCGAAGACAAACGCGTGCAGACGCTCGCCCTGACGCAAGCTGCCAGGGAAGCCATGCCCGGATGGCGGCAAAAGGTTCGCCGGCACGAGGATCGGTTCCTGCAGCGGCTGACAAAAAAGGAGCGGGCAACGCTGCTGCGCCTGCTGCGGCTGATCTGGACCGACGAGGATTGATGTCCATTGAGGACCAACTGAAATAAGGGCACGTTCAGGCGCGGGGCATTTTGTCCAACGGAGCTTTTGCATGTCGCTGTCCGGTACGACAACCCGCTACGGAAGCCTCGCCCAGGCATTTCACTGGCTGACGGCACTGCTTGTCCTCATTGCCTTCCTGGTCTCCGAAGGGGGCCCGCCGACGCGGGTCTATTCCGACGCCCGCGCCTCGACGCTGCTGCTTCACGAATCGCTCGGTTTCACCGTTTTCTGGCTCCTGGTCATTCGCCTGATCTGGCGCCTGTTCGACCGTGTTCCCGATACACCGCCGATGCCGGCATGGATGGACGTCACCTCGAAGGCAACGCATTGGGCGCTCTATGCGCTTCTGTTCGCGGTCCCGGCGACCGCCATGCTCGGCGCATGGTTCGGCGGCCACCCGGTGACGGTCTACGGCCTGGGAGCGATCGGGCCGTTTTCCGGCACCTGGGGCGCACCGCTGGCGGAGATCCACGGCACGCTTGGCGATATCATCCTATGGCTCGCCGGCCTGCACGCCGCCGCGGCCATCTTCCATCACGTCGTCCTGCGGGATCGGGTACTGAGCCAGATGCTGCCTGGCTTGCCTAGGGTGCGTTAGCAAATTCAGCTGGCCTGCAAACGACGGCCTTTTGTGCTTCCCACGGGCTCGAATGTCCGCTCCGCTCCGGTTGTCGAGCAGACCATTGCTTCGGTTCCAATGCCCTTGGTCCGAACGTTGGCAGCGCCGACTTGAACAATGAACTTGGCCAACCTCCTACAGCGCAACGATGCGCCCGATTCTTCTGCGAACCGCCTCGCGATAGGCGAGGTCGGCCGCCACCATGTCTTCCATGGCAACGCCCATCGCCTTGTAGACGGTGACCTGGTCGGCGCCGACGCGGCCCGGCCGCAGCCCGAGCAGCATTTCGCCGAGTTCCATTCCGGTTTGCGGATCGATACCGGCCAGTTCGCAGGAGCCGACCGGGGTCGGGGCAAAGGCATCCCTGGTCTCGACGAACAGGCCGGCCCGGCCGGCAAGCTCGACCGGCAGTTCGCCGCCGGGCGGTGCGACGCCGACCGACGAGACGTGGGTGCCGGGCCGCACCCAGTCGGCCGAGATCACCGGCTGGTAGGAATGCGTCGCCAGGCAGACGACATCCGACGAGCGCACCGCGGCCTCGATATCGCTGGCTGCGACGACGCCGGGATGCTGCACGGCAAGGGCCTGCGCATCCGCGAACTCTTTGGAGACGACGCGGATCTCGGCGAAGTCGCGCACCAGCGGCAGAAGTTTGAGGTGCTGGCTGGCCTGCACACCGGCGCCGACCACCGTCACGACCTTGGCGTCACGGCGGGCGAGTTCGCGCACCGACAACACAGCCGAGCCGGAGGTGCGGGCGGCGGTGATGTAGGTGCCGTCCATGATGCAGACCGGCATGCCGGTCTGCGGGTCGAACAGATGGATCGTCGCGAGATGACTCGGGATGCCCCTGGCGATGTTGCCTTCGAAGACGTTGACGATCTTGACCGTCAGATGCATGTCCGCCGCCCAGGCCGGCATCGCCAGCGAATAGCCGGCCTGCGGAATATCGAGCTGCGGCCGGGCCGGACTGACGATCTTCCCACCGGACAGCGCCTTGAAGCCGCCGGCCAGAGCGTCGAGAAGTTGGCGAAGGTCGACGCATGTTTTCACCTCGACTTCGCTCAGAATGAGCACCGGTGTATCGCCCTTGGTCTGGGCGCTGCGGGAGATCGATAGGGCTGATGTCATGAGGTTCGCTTTCGCTGTCGGCAGGAGTGCACGGCAACGGTATTGCGATCTGATGGCGTGATGAAATATGCTGTTTCTGCGATTTTGGCGTGACTATCACGCTTGTTCCGGTTCAAAAGTGTGAATCCTGAAATGGAAGATCTCGACCGTATCGATCGCTCGCTGCTGCGCTTGTTGCAGGAGGACGGCCGCCGCACGACCCTCGATCTGGCGCGGCGGGTCGGCCTGTCGCCGACAGGAGCGGCGCAACGCGTCAAGCGGCTGTTCGCCGAAGGGTTCATCCGCGCGGTGCGAGCCGTTCTCGATCCCGCCAGGATCGGGCAGGCACAGCTCGTCTTCATCGAGGTGCGGCTCGACCATACGGCGCCGCATGTCTTCGACCGCTTCGCCGAGGCGGTCTTGCGGGCGCCCGAGATCATCGAGTGCCACATGGTGGTCGGCGGGTTCGACTATCTGGTCAAGGCGCGCATCGCCGACATGGCGATGTTCCAGGATTTCCTGCAGCGGGTCATCCTGCCGCTGCCCGGCGTCCGGGAAACGCACACCTACGCCTCGATCGCCAATGTGAAGCCCGACGCCCTGTTGCCGATCTAGCTGGCTGCATAGGGTCATTGCAACTGGCGTTGCAATGCACACGCATTTTCCAAGAAATCTTCTACGTCGCGATCCGTTTCCGCCCTTCGGATCGTCCTTGGTGTCGTGAGCTCGGCGGTGTTGAGCGAAATCCGGTGAGGGCGAAACACAGTTAAGTTTGCATCACACAAGTAACAAAGGAGAACCGCAATGGCTCGGATGGTGGTGATTTACCAGATACCGAAGGACGTCGAGGCATTTGACCGACATTACTTTGAAATCCACGTGCCCCTCGCCAAGAAGATTCCGGGTCTGAGGAAATACGAGATCAGCGACGGCCCCATCGCAACGCCTGTGGGAACCTTCAACCTTCATCGGATCGCAATCCTGCATTTCGACGACCTTGCGGCGATCGAAAAGGCGTTTGCCAGCGTGGAGGGACAGGCGACCGGGGCGGATCGCCGACTTTTGCGCCTGACGACTCGGGCGTTCAGATGTTCCTTTTCGACGACAGGGAAGTTTGAACCCATTCCCCTTCGTTCGTCTCGGCGGGCGAGGGCACAAAATGGCTGGCCGCGGCTTATACAGGTCGTAAAGATCGTAAAAATCATTGGAAAGCAGCCACTCGCCATTCATGTCACAACCGGCCGCTCTGTCGAAGATTCTCATCGACATTTGTGTCCGATCCCTGGCGAAACAGAGCGCGGAAGCGCTGTAGGTCTCGAAACATGAACACGAACGAATTCGAGGATCGTCTGAAAGCGCTGCGGCCGCGCCTTCATCGCTACTGCGCGCGCATGACGGGATCGGCGGTCAATGGCGAGGATGTATTGCAGGATACCCTGGTCAAGGCCCTTCACGCGCGAGCCCAGGGCGCCGCGGTGGACAATCTCGAGGGTTGGCTGTTTCGCATCGCCCACAATGCGAGCCTCGATTTCCTACGCGACAGGTCCCGGAACATGGTCGTTCCGCTCACCGAGGACGTCGAAGCGGCGCCCATACCCGAGGCCGACATCGTCGCGATCAGCTTTCAGACGTTTCTGCGGCTGCCTGAACTTCAGCGCTGCGCGGTGATCCTCAAGGATGTTCTGGGTCATTCGGTCGACGAGATCGCAGGCATCGCTGGGTGCTCTCCGACAGCCGCCAAATCGGCGCTTCAGCGCGGGCGCGTTGCGCTGCGGCAACTGGCTCAGGCGCCTGAAGACATAAGGCTGCCGCTGATGTCCGATGCGGACCGGCGGAAGATCACCGCTTATGTCCACCTGTTTCGGAGCGGCGATTTCGACGCAATCCGCGCCATGCTCGCCGATGACGTAAAGCTCGATCTGGTGAACCGGCTCCAACTGGAAGGGCGCGACAAGATTGGCCTATATTTCACGCGCTATGCGGAAGTGACGAAATGGCGGTTCGCCCTCGGCGCAGTTGAAGGACGACCGGCCATGCTGGTCTTCGACAGCACCAGCCTGATGGAAAAACCTGCGCATTTTGTCCTGATCGACTGGTCGGAAAGCCGGATCATCGAGATCCGAGATTTCCTGTTCGCTCCCTATGTGCTGGAAACCATAGATTGGGTACGGTTAGGCTAAAGCCCAACCCATGCGGCCACCTGCAATTCATCCGCTGAACTAGACTGGTGGTCTTGCTCCGGCATCGAGCAGCCATTGCCGCACGGCTTGCGTCGGCTCGGGATGCCGCTGTTTTCTCGGCATCACGATGTAGAAATCCTGAGTGCCGCGCATCTCGCCACTGACCGGCTGAACCAGCCGGCCGGCGGCGAGATCGGCCGCGACCAGAAAGCGGCTGGCCAGCGCGATGCCCTGGCCAGCGACGGCCGCGTCTATGGCCAGCCCGGTCTGGTTGAAACGCATGCGTTTCAGCTCGGTCGTCATCTTCAGGCCGACGGCCTTTTCCATGAATTCCGGCCACAGATTATGCGTGTCGTGCAGCAGGACATGATACTGGATTTCAGCCGCCGCGATCTCACCGGCGCCAGCCGGCAGCAGGGCCGGGCTGCAGACGGCGATGATCTGCTGGGGAAACAACAGGTCGACAATCAGGCCGGCGCCGAACGGCGGGCGCCCTTGCCGGACAGCAATGTCGACGCCATCGGCCTGGAAACTCGACAGGCTTTCGCTGGCCAGGATACGCAGATCGACCAGCGGATTGTGCGCCACGAAATCCTGCAGTCGCGGGATCAGCCATTTGGTGGCGAAGCTCGGTGTCACGCTGATCGTCAGCCGCGCCGGCTCGGGGCGCAACAGCAGCGTCGCCTCCGAAATCAGGTCGAAGGCGCGGCGGATGTTGGGCACATAGGCGCGGCCCTCATCGGTCAGGGCCAGGCCGCGCGGCAGCCGCTCGAACAGTTTTGCGCCGAGATCGGCCTCCAGCCCGCGAATGTGCTGGGCCACCGCACCTTGCGTGACGTTCAACTCCTCGGCCGCGATGCGGAAGTTGAGATGACGCGCCGAGGCTTCGAAGGCGCGAAGCGCATTCAACGGCGGCAGGCTCAGGAAGGCTTCGGGCATGCAGTAGTTTTTCTACAGCTTGATTTCAGGCATTCTGGTTCGAACCAGCCGTGGAAACCAGCTATATCACCGCCCGAAGCTTGAAAACACTGCTTGCAGAGTCCTGCCAACCCGAGAGGAAATCCAATGAGTTCAGAGAAAACAGCTGTTGTCGTGGCCGGCGGCAGCGGCATGGGTGCGGCGGCGGCGAAGCGCCTGGCGGCGGATGGGTTCAAGGTCGCCATCCTGTCCTCGTCGGGCAAGGGCGAGGCGCTGGCCAAGGAGCTTGGCGGGCTCGGCGTCACCGGCTCCAACCAGTCGAACGAGGATCTGCAGCGTCTCGTCGACCAGACGCTCGAGCGCTATGGCCGCATCGACGTGCTGGTCAACAGCGGCGGCCACGGGCCGCGCGCGCCGATCCTCGAGATCACGGACGAGCAGTGGCACACCGGCATGGATGTCTACCTGCTCAACGTCATCCGGCCGGTTCGCATCGTCGCACCGCAGATGGTCAAGCAGAAGGCTGGCGCCATCATCAACATCTCGACCGCCTGGGTGGTCGAGCCGAGCCCGATGTTCCCGACTTCCGCCGTGTTCCGCGCCGGGCTCGCCGCCTACACCAAGATCTTCGCCAACACTTATGCATCAGACAATGTGCGCATGAACAACGTGCTGCCCGGCTGGATCGACAGCCTGCCGGCCACCGAGGAGCGCCGCGACAGCGTGCCGATGCAGCGTTACGGCACCTCGGAAGAGATCGCCGCGACCATCGCCTTCCTGGCGTCCGAAGGCGCCGGCTACATTACCGGCCAGAATATTCGTGTCGACGGCGGCATCATCCGCGCTATCTGAGGCGTCGACCCGGGGGAGGAGCCATGTCCGACACCTATCTGCGTTTCGTGCCATATGACCCGCACTGGCACCCCGACGAGCCGGCGGCCGCCGCAGCCATAAAGGTTGCGCGTGAACTGTTCCCGCTGGCCGAGCATATCGCCGTCGAATTGGAAGAAGGCGTGACGTTCTTTGACGCCGGAGCAAACACGGAAAGCATCCATTGTCCGTTTTGCGGCAGTGACATCGAGGAATGGTGGGGCGACGCGATGGACCAAGCTGCAGCATCGCGCTTCGAAGACCTGTCCGTCACCACGCCGTGTTGCCATAAGCCCGCGTCGCTGAACGATCTGCGCTATATCTGGCCCGCGGCGTTCGGAGTCTGCGCGCTTACGGTCGTCGATCCGGGAGTGACCTCCTTGGCCAGCAAGCAGTTGCGGACGATCGAGCAAGCCATGGGCTCGCCGCTGAAGGCGATCTGGCAGCATCTCTGAGACGGCGAATTCCAATAATCCCCAAGGAGCAAAAAATGCGGCTTTTGATACTCGGCACCGGCTGGATGGCGCAGGAACATGCAAGGCGCTTCAGCGCCATCGAGGGCGTCGACATCGTCGGCGCCGTCGATGTCGATGCGGCGCGCGTCGGCGAATTCGCCGACGGCTTCAACATCCCTAACCGTTTCACTTCGCTGGAGGAGGCGCTGACATGGGGGGAGTTCGACGCGGTGGCCAATGTCACGCCGGACCGCATCCATCATCCGACCACCATGGCGCTGATCGCCGCCGGCAAGCCGGTGTTGTGCGAGAAGCCGCTGGCCGAGAACTTCGGCAAGGCCACCGAGATGGCCGACGCGGCCGAGGCTGCCGGCCTCGTCAACATGGTGAACCTCACCTATCGCAATGTCGCGGCGCTGCAGAAGGCCCGCCAGATGGTGCAGGCGGGCGAAATCGGCACGGTCAGGCATGTCGAGGCGTCCTATCTGCAAAGCTGGCTGGTGTCGAAATTCTGGGGCGACTGGCGCACCGATCCGAAATGGCTCTGGCGCCTGTCGCGCGGCCACGGCTCGAATGGCGTGCTCGGCGATGTCGGCATCCACATCCTCGATTTCGCCAGCTATGGTGCGGCTCTCGACGTCGACCATGTCTTCTGCCGGCTGCGCGCCTTCGACAAGGCGCCCGGCAACCGCATCGGCGACTACGGGCTCGACGCCAATGACAGCTTCGCCATGACGCTGGATTTTTCCAATGGCGCCTTCGGCGTGGTGCACGCCAGCCGCTGGGCTACCGGCCATCTCAACGAGCTGCGTCTGCGCATCTATGGCGACAAGGGCAGCCTCGAAGTGGTGCACAATCTCGACGGCTCGGTGCTCAAGGCCTGCGTCGGCGAGAATGTCGAGAACGCCAGATGGGAAGAGCTCGACGCCGGCATGGTGCCGACCAACTACCAGCGCTTCGTCGATGCCGTCACCAGCGGCGTGCAGACCGAGCCCAGCTTCCGCCACGCCGCCGGCCTGCAAAAGGTGCTCGACCTCGCCGTGGTGTCGGACGAGAAGCGGGCGGAGCTGAGGGCACACGCGGATACGCAGTGAGGGTGGATTCAAGGGCCGGTGGTTGGCGGCGCCTTCGCTTCTCCCACAGGGGGAGAAGGCGACCTCGCGAAGCGAGGTCGGATGGGGGGTGTTCCGGCTTGGCAACGACGGCGATCCGTCCAGCGCCCCTCAACCGTCTCGGCGCTGCGCGCCGATCCACCTTCTCCCACAGGGGGAGAAGGGAAGGCGCGAGTCACTGCTGATCCGCGTCGGTCAGCGTTTGCAGGAAGGCGACGATGTCGTCGATCTCGGGATCGGTCAGCGCCGGCCTGTCGCCGGATTTCTTGCCGAAGGGCGGATCCTGGTTGAGGTTGTGCCAGTAAGCCTTTGGCAAATCGTCGTTTTGTCGGATCGTGCCGTCGGCGTTCTTGGGGTACCAGTGGCCGGGATCGCTGTCGCGGCTGGCGTAGAAGGCGACCGCGTCGCGCAGCGTGTGGAAATATCCATTGTGGAAGAAGCTTTTTCGCAGCGCGACGTTGCGCAGCGTCGGCGTCTTGAACAGGCCGCAATACTCCGCCCGGCCGTGAAAATCGGTGCGCAGCGGCCCGCACAGGCCGAGATCGAAATAGGCGGGGTCGGTGTTGGCCGGGATGGCCGGATTGCGCGGCACGGCAACGGCGATCAGGCCGAAATCGGTGAACTGCGGCGGCTCGCCGTCATTGGCGGGTTCGCTTAGATGGCAGGAGGCGCAATTGCCCTTGGTCTCGTCCTCGAACAGCGCGCGGCCGTGCAATTCCTGTGCCGACAGCGTCGCCTTGCCGGCGAGGAAGGCATCGTAGCGGCTGGAGTAGGGATAGAAGTCGGGCGCACTCTGCTCGAAGGTGCCAAGCGCCTCTGCGGCGGCGTCGAAGGCATCATCCGGGTGGTCGAACACGGTGTCGCCGAAAGCGGCCTTGAAGTCATCGGCGTATGCCGACTTGCGCAATCCGGCGGTGACGGCGGCGGCATCCTTGTTGGCCATCTCGAACGGCGACAGCAGCGGGATCCTGGCCTGGTCGCGGCCGCGGTCGACGCGGCCGTCCCAGGTCAGGCCGCCGGTCGGGCCGTTGTCGATGCTCTCGTCGCCTTCATCCTCGGAATCGTAGAAATGCTCGGTGAAGGCGGGCACCGCCTGGAGGTAACGCAGCGACGGCACGGCGCGCAGTCCGGGCTGGTCGAGATGCGGCCCGCCCATCTCGACCGGTGCGGCCGAGCCGGGGCCGAAGGCATGGTGCGGATCATGGCAGGACGAGCAGGCCTGCTTGCCCGAGGCCGAAAGCGACGGGTCGAAGAACATCTTGCGGCCGAGCGCCGTCAGCGCCTGCGCCCGCGCGAAGGCATCCGCCCGCGACATCGGCCCTGGATGGACGCTGCCTGCGCTGACAATGCTTGCGGAAAGGATCGCGGCGATGCCGAGCATCGATGCGGCGATGGCGCATTTCTTCCATTGTCCCGCTGTCATGTCGTCCGGTCCGTTTTTCCGCCCCGGAGTTAAGACCGTACTGCTGCGGATTGATGACCGGCTCACTCGCTCACGCAACCGTGTTTGCAGGACCAGAAAATGTCACAAAGGTGACAAGGCGTCGACCTAGCGTTCGCCCATGGCTCGTCGCTCGCGGCCATGCATTTGCCCCTCTAGCCACCACCCCAGCCATGAGGAATTCCCATGACGCGGCCTTTCACCTCGCTTTGCCTGGCCGGCACCGTGCTGACCTCGATTCCGCTTGCAGCCAACGCCGCCCCGCCCGGCTACGACAAGATCGACACCGTCGTCGTCATCTATGCCGAGAACCGCAGCTTCGATAATCTCTATGGCGGCTTCCCCGGCGCCAATGGGCTGGCCAACCTCTCGGCCGGCCAGGTGCGCCAGCTCGACCGCGACGGCAAGCCGCTGACCGAACTGCCGCCGGCCTGGGGCGGCCTGACTGCCAAGGGCGTGACGCCGCCGATGACCGAGGCGCAATCGGCGCATCTCAGCAATGCCAGCTTCGCCATCGACGACGCCGGCGGCTTCAACGAGAAGACCTCCGTCGTCACGCGCGACCTCTGGCACCGCTTCTACCAGGAGCAGATGCAGATCGATGGCGGGAAGAACGACAAGTTCGTCGCCTGGGCCGATTCCGGCGGCCTGGTGATGGGCCACTATGACGGCTCCAGCCTGCCGATGTGGGCGGTGGCGAAGAAATACGTGCTGGCCGACAATTTCTTCCAGGGCGCCTTCGGCGGCTCCTTCCTCAACCATATCATGCTCGCCTGCGCCTGCGTGCCGGTCTATCCCCACGCCGACACCAGCCCGGTCAAGGGCCAGATCGCCGTCGTCGAGGCCGATGGCACGACGCTGAAGGTCGCCGACAATTCGCCGGCCTCGGCGCTCGGCGGCGTGCCGAAATTCGTCAATGACGGCGCCATCACGCCCGACTTCTATGCCGTCAACACCATGCAGCCGCCCTACCAGCCGAGCGCCAACAAGCCGGCAGAAGGCGGCGACACGGCACTGGCCGATCCGGCGCTGCCGACCACGCTGCCGCCGCAGCACGACATCACCATCGGCGACCTGTTGTCGCTGAAGGGCGTCAGTTGGGCCTGGTATTCCGGCGCCTGGCAGGCCACGCTCGACGGCAAGAACGCGACGCCGGTGCCGAACTTCCAGTTCCACCACCAGCCGTTCAACTATTTCGCCGCCTACGCGCCTGGCACTGCCGCGCGGGCCGAGCACCTGAGGGATGGCGGTCTCGACGGCGCCGAATTCATCAAGACGATCGACGACGGCAAGCTGCCGGCGGTGAGTTTCTACAAGCCGCAAGGCAATCTCAACGAGCATAGCGGCTATGCCGATGTGACGAGCGGCGACCAGCATCTCGCCGACATCGTCGCGCATCTGGAGAAAAGCCCGCAATGGAGCCACATGCTGGTGGTCGTCACCTATGACGAGAATGGCGGCTTCTGGGACCATGTCGCACCGCCGAAGGCCGACCGCTGGGGGCCGGGCAACCGCATCCCGGCCTTCATCATCTCGCCCTATGCGAAGATGGGCACGGTCGACCACACACAATACGACACGACGTCGATCCTGCGCTTCATCACCGCGCGTTACGATTTGCCGGTGCTGTCCGGCATCGCCGCCCGCGACAAGGCGCTGCGCAACAACGACCAGCCACCGATGGGCGACCTGAGCGCTGCGCTCGATCTGAGCCGGTAGAGCGGCTGACTGAATCTCAGTGCGGCGACACCGCTCTGGTCTAGCCGCCTGACCGTCTGATCAGGTCGCGGCCGATCGGCTTTGGTGTCTCGCTGCGCAACACCAGCGCCGTCGTGACCGCGCCATGGCGGGCCACGGCGTCGACGATGGTTTCAAGCTGCGCCGGCGAGGGGACGACCACTTTCAGGATGAAGCAATCCTCGCCGGTCAGTCGGTGCACCTCGGTGATCTGTGGCATCTCGGCGAATTGCTTCAGGCAGGGGCGGATGTGCTCATGCGTGGTGCGCACCCGGATGATCGCCATCATGCCGAGGCCGAGTGCGGCCGGATCGATCACCGCGGTGTAGCCGGCAATGATGCCGCGCTCCTCCAGCCGTTTCACCCGCTCGGACGTTGCCGGCTGCGACAGGCCGACCCGGCGGCCAAGCTCGGATATGCCGATGCGGCCGTTCTCCTGCATGGCTTCGAGAATGGCGATGTCGGTCGGATCGAGCGGCGCGCGCTCATCGCTGTTTTTCATGGCCACCTTGAATCCATCGGAAGTCTAGCGACTTTTCCGATGGTTTCCCATTTTCCGCCGCGAAGCAAGACGCCACCATGCTGCTCCGATAGATAGGAGCAAGGCGACATGACGCATTTCATCATCCTGCCCGGCAGCGGCGGTTCGGGCCCGGCGCACTGGCAGTCGCGCTGGGAAAGCGCCAATCCGGCGATGCGGCGGTTCCAGCCGTCGAGCTGGGACCTGCCGGATTTCACCGACTGGCTGGCGGCGCTGGAGGCTGCCGTGATCGAGGCGCCCGAGCCGCCGGTGTTGGTCGCGCACAGCCTGTCTTGCCTGCTGATCGCCCATTGGCAGAAGATCTCACGGCGCCCTGTCAAGGCGGCCTTGCTGGTCGGCGTTCCCGATCCGACGGCGGCGCTCTTCCCCCGATACGGCATGGCTTTCGCCAACATTCCGCAAGGCCGGCTGCGCTTTGCCTCGCTGGTGGTGACCAGCACCAACGATCCCTATGGCGCGCCGGACTATGCCGAGGCGATTGCGAAGCAGTGGGGCAGCCGCATGGCCGTCCTCGGCGCGTTCGGCCACATCAATGCTGACAGCGGCCTGGGCGACTGGCCGGAAGGTCTTGCGCTTCTCGACGGTCTGGTTTCCGAAGCCTAGAGCCCTTTGTTTTGACGCAATTCCGAAGGGAAAGCGCTACGCGCTTTTCCCGGGAAA
Source organism: Mesorhizobium bavaricum (assembly GCF_056781655.1). NCBI lineage: Bacteria > Pseudomonadati > Pseudomonadota > Alphaproteobacteria > Hyphomicrobiales > Phyllobacteriaceae > Mesorhizobium > Mesorhizobium bavaricum. Next base: position 3,281,974 of record NZ_CM165566.1, read on the forward strand.
ACCGTTTCACAATTTTTCCTGGAATTGCTTTGGCGTCAGCCGCCATTGACCAAAGCGAGGATCAGCTTCTGCAGATTGCCTCCCTGGCCGAGTTCGACGCGGTCGAAATCGCGGCTCGCCTGCCGCTGCGCCTGTGACAGTTCGGACAGGCGTTTCGTCATTTCGGTGCGGATCTTGCTGCATTTGGGATCGTCGGCAACGCTGAGGCCGACGGTCGCCGCCTCGATCTTGCGCACCATGTCGATGATATCGGCGCCATGTACTCTTTCGTGGGCGCTGACGCCCGCGATGAAAACCTCCCAGTTTCTCTCGATGGCCGGCGGCAGCGGTGCGGAGGGGCTGGGCAAGGTGTAGGTGATGATGAGCTTCGGCCGTGCCGAGACGAGCACGCAGGCTCCGGCCCGCGCCTGATAGTCCCTGGTCCAGGTCAGCTTGAAATTGGTGTGGGCGATGGCGCGGGCCACGCCGAGCTTCGGACCCTTCTCACCGATCGAGCGATAGAGCTCCGGCCCGGACTGGCCTGAAATGGCGTAGGTCTCGACCTTCTCGACCGGCTTCCAGTCGGCATGGGCGGCGAGCGGCAAGGCCAGCCAGGCGGCCAGCGACAGACACAGACGAACACAGGCTCTCAACACCGCTCTCCGAACAATCAGGACGGGACGCCGCAACGGGCGATGCCACCGAATGGCTTTTCCTATAGAATGCCGGCGGGTACGGCGGCAAATGTCTGAGGGGGAAGTCATGAGATATCTCATCGTCATGGGCGCGGTGGCGGTCTTGCAGGCCGCGCTGCCGGCGTTTGCCGCGTCGTGCAGCGGCTGGAACGCGAAGATGGAGGAAGACGAGGGCGGCAGCGTGCTGACCGCCTCGGTCTGCGGCGGGCCGAAAGGCGATGCGCATCTGATGCTGACCTGTTTCGACACGCCGGTGCTGAGCTTAGACCTCGGCGCCACCGGCCAGCAGCTGGAGCCCGGCATCAGCGGCTCGTTCGACTTCAAGGCCGGCGGCAAGACAGTGACGAAGACGCTGCAACTCGAAGCCATGTACAACTACTTCGTGGTGAACCTGGCCAAAGCCGATCCGCTGCTCGACCTGTTGCGTGGGAAAGGCGATGTCAGCGTCGGTGCCGCCAAATACGGCCAGACCAGTTTTCCGCTGAAAGGCTCGAGCGGGGCCATAGGCAAGGTGCTGGCGCAGTGTGGCAAGGCGGCGCCCGCGGATGGGGATGCGGACTGATTGGTGAGGCCCTGCGGTTCGAAGAGCCGGGTGGCTGAGCCTCGAACGCTTGCGGCGCCAGCCCTGGCCAAAGGCCGTCATCTTGCCGCTGCCGGTGCCTGGCTGTATCTCAACAGCATGATCACCTTCCGCAAGGCGCAAGCGTCCGATCTGCCAGATATCGTCGCGATGCTGGCCGACGATCCGCTCGGCGCCGGCCGCGAGGACGCCTCGGTGCCGCTGGCGCGGGGCTATGTCGATGCCTTCAACGCCATCGACGCCGATCCCAACCAGCTGCTGGCGGTGGCAGTCGACGGCGGCGAGGTGATCGGCACCTTGCAAATCACCTACCTTGCCGGCCTGTCGCGCAAGGGCGCCTGGCGCGGGCAGATCGAGGCCGTCAGGGTCGCCGGCCACAGGCGCTCGGGCGGGATCGGCAGGCTGATGATCGACTGGGCGATCGCGCAATGCCGGGCGCGCAACTGCAGCCTGGTCCAGCTCACCACCGACAGGTCACGAGCGGACGCGCACCGCTTCTATGAGGAGCTCGGCTTCACCGGCAGCCATCTCGGCTACAAGAAGACCTTGGTGATGCCCGTCACCAGTCCGGGCCGGCGCCGACTGGCGTATACCGGAAGGCTGTCAGGCTCTATTCAAATTGCCGGGAAGGGCTGATATAGGTCAGTCAGGTTGACCTATATAAAAAATTGTCGCGGGAGGCGCGCCTTGACCTTGATGAACCTGCTGGCTTCGCGCTCGTCGCGCATGAAGGCGTCCGAAATCCGCGAACTCCTGAAGCTGCTCGACCAGTCCGACATCATCTCCTTTGCCGGCGGCATTCCCGATCCGGCGCTGTTTCCGGCCGAGGCGATCCGCGATGCCTATGCCTCGGTGCTTGGTGGCGGCGAGGCGGGGGCGGCGCTGCAGTACCAGGTCTCGGAAGGCTATCTGCCGTTGCGGCGCTGGCTGGCCGGGCAGATGGGCAAGCTCGGCGTCGCCTGCGACGAGGCCAACATCTTCATCACCTCCGGCTCGCAGCAGGCGCTGGATTATCTCGGCAAGCTGTTCCTGTCGCCGGGCGACACCGCGCTGGTGACATGGCCGACCTATCTCGGCGCGCTGCAGGCGTTCAACGCCTATGAGCCGCGCTATGAGCGGCTGACGGTCGCCGGCGGCAACATGACGCCGGCGGCCTATCGCGCCGCCGCCGCCGCGAATGGCGGGCGGGCCAAGTTCGCCTATCTGGTGCCGGATTTCGCCAACCCGACCGGCGAAACGCTGAACCGCCAGCAGCGCGAGGCGGTGCTCGACCTCGCCGGCGAGCTCGACATCGCCGTCATCGAGGACGCCGCCTATCGCGCGCTGCGCTATGACGGCGAGGGCGTGCCGCCGATCCTGGCGCTCGACTGCGCCCGATCCGGCGGCATCGACAAGGCGCGCACGCTCTATTGCGGCTCGTTCTCGAAAATCCTGTCGCCGGGCATGCGCGTCGGCTGGGTGTGCGCGCCGCGCCACATCGTCGAGAAGCTGGTGCTGATGAAACAGGCCTCCGACCTGCACAGCCCGTCGATCAACCAGGTGGTGATGCATCGCGTCGCCGAAGCCGTGTTCGACGACCAGGTGGAAAAGCTCATCGGTGCCTACCGCGAGCGCCGCGACGGCCTGCTTGCTGCGCTCGAGGCCAACATGCCGGCAGGCGTGACCTGGAGCCGCCCGGAAGGCGGCATGTTCGTCTGGGCGACGCTGCCGGAAGGGTCCGACGCCACCGCACTGCTGGCGCGGGCGGTGAAGGAGGCGCGCGTCGCCTTCGTGCCCGGCAGCGCGTTCTTTGCCGACGCAACCGGGCGCAACACGCTGCGGCTATCGTTCACGCTCGCCGACCGGCGCGCGGTGAGCGAGGGCATCCCCAGGCTGGCTGCCATATTGAAGGGATAGCCCGGCGCCCGGAGCGGCGTCCTTACGCCGCCACGTTGACCAGGTGGTTGAGAGTCGAGAGACTGGTGCGGGCGAGCTTGCGGATCGGTCTTTCGAAATCGTCCTGGCCGACCTCGACGACGAAGACCAATGTCACGAAGTCCAGCATGAACTCGTCGATGGCCGCCGTGACGTCCTGCGACCCGCCCTTGAAGCGACGCAACAAAGCGTTTGCCTCTTTGACATCGTCGACACCGGCGCTGTCGATCAGCGCTTCGAGCCTGTGAAAACTATCCAATTGGATTCCTCCCTGCCGCGGGACGAAACCTGGCTCCGAACAAAAGGTTCCAGCTGAAACGGGATTGATCGCCTGACACATGGTCCGGCTTCCGAGAACCGACAAACTCGCTGGCGGTTTTTTTCGTTCCGGTGGAACCTCTGCGGCACATAAAAGTTCTCACCATGTCTGATCCCCCGTCAGACATCAGAAAGCTCGGTATCAGCTTTCCAAAGGCCCGCCGGATCCCCCTCCCGGCGGGCTTTTTCTGTTCGAGACAGACCGAAGATGCCATGGCCGGGCGTGTGGCAGGACTGGCGGTTGGCAAGCCCCTGCATTGACGGCCCGCCGTCCGAACCTAAATTCGAAAGCCTTGCGAGGAGGAATTTTCATGGAACTGCATCGCGGCCGGCTCATCGACCATATCCAGCTGGTGGTCAGGGACCTGCCCGCCAGCCGGCGTTTCTACGAGGCGATCTTGCAGGTGCTCGATGTGCCGATCGGTGGTGTCGGCGAGGACTATTTCTGGGCCGACGAGCTGTTCGTCTCCAGCGCCGATAGCCGGGCGGCGCAGGGAAAGCTCACCGGGCGCCATCATCTCGCCTTCCAGGCAAGGGACCATGCGATGGTCGATGCCTTCTACAAGACCGGGCTCGCCGGCGGCGGCACGGACAATGGCGCGCCGGGTGAACGCCCCTATCATCCCGGCTACTACGCTGCCTTCCTGCTCGATCCGGACGGCAACAACATCGAGGCCGTCCATCACGGGCCGGCCAAGCGCAGCGCCGCCTCGGTGAAAATCGCCTTCTGAGCGGCTTTCCACCCATCGCGTATCCTCGTATACGAGAATCCGAAACCGATCGAGGAGTCGCATGAGTCCACTGCCTGAAACCGTGCCGTTCTTCAGCCAGTGGGAAACATCAGACATGACCATGGACGTGCTCGCCGAGGGCGCTGAAGTCGCGCTCCGGCGCGATCCTCTGTGGCAGCGGTCGGGGGCTGAGACAGTTGAGGAGTACGCGGTCTGGGCCGCCAACATCTGTGGCATGGCGTGCCTGAAGATGATCCTGGCGACGCGCGGCGAGATCGTTCCGACGATCGAACTGGCCCGGCGCTGCGCTGGATATGGCGGCTATGTCGTCACCGAAGGTTCGATCAAGGGGCTGATCTACGCGCCCTTCGTCAGCTTCGTGCAGGAGGTTTTCGGACTGCAAGCCGAGGTGATGACGAATGTCGCGACATCGGACATTCCGGCGATCCTGGCGCGGTCGCGCTTCTTCATCGCTTCGGTCAGCAGCTCGATCCGCTGGCCCGAGCGCCAGCCGCCCTCGAAGGGCGGCCATCTGGTGCTGGTCACCGCGGCGTCGGACGAGGGTTTCCGCTTCCACAATCCGTCCGGCCATACCAGCGCCACACAGGAAAACGCAGAGTTGGCGCCGGCCGATTTCGACCGCTTCTTCGCCAATCGGGGCATTGCGGTTGCCATTTGATTTTTGACAGTTGAGGGATTTCGATGACGGACAAGACAAGGGTGGCCATCCTCTATGGCGGGCGTTCGGCTGAACATGACGTGTCGCGTCTTTCGGCCGCCAATGTGCTGAAGGCGATCGACCGGACACGCTACGAGATCGTGCCGATCGCCATCTCCAGGGATGGCAGGTGGCTGCTGCAACAGTCGGCCGCCGGCGACGGGGCAGGGGCTCCGGTATCCGAGGACGGTGTGGAGGTCGCGCTGTTGCCCGGCGGCAAGGGCAGGCTGGTCGCCGTGTCGCGGGATGGAACGCAACCTGACCCCGTCGATGTCGTCTTTCCGGTGTTGCACGGGCCGTTCGGCGAGGACGGCTCGGTGCAGGGCTACGCCGAGGTCGCCGATGTCGCCTATGTCGGCTGCGGTATCCTCGCCTCGGCCGCCGCCATGGACAAGGATGTCGCCAAGCGGCTGATGCGCGAGGCCGGCCTTGCCGTTGCCCGCTCGGTCACCTTGCATCGAAACGATGTCAGTTCGTTCCAGGAGATTGCAGGGGCGCTCGGCCTGCCATTCTTCGCCAAGCCGGCGCGCCAGGGTTCGTCCTTCGGGGTGAGCAAGGTGAATGACAGGGACGGTTTCCGGCAGGCCATCGAAACGGCTTTCCGCTATGACGGCAAGGCGCTGATCGAGGAGTTCGTCGAAGGCCGCGAGATCGAGTGCTCGGTCCTGCAGAGGGCCGACGGCACGCTGACGGTCTCGCTGCCCGGCGAGATCATTCCGGCCGGCAGGCACGGCTTCTACACCTACGAGGCCAAATATCTCGATGCCGATGGCGCGGTGGTCAAGGTGCCGGCCGATGTCCCGGCCGCGGTCGCCGACAAAGCGAGGGAGATGGCGCGGCAGGCCTTTCAGGCGCTCGGCTGCGAAGCCATGGCGCGCGTCGACTTTTTCCTGCGTGCCGACGGTTCGCTGCTGGTCAACGAGGTCAACACGCTTCCCGGCTTCACCGACATCTCGATGTATGCCAAGGCGCTGGCGGCGTCAGGCATAGGCTACAGCCAGACCATCGACGTGCTGATCGAGCACGCGCTGGCCAGGCATGGGGCGCGAACAGTCTGAGTCTGGCCGGCCGAAATTCAGTCGCCAGGTTGACTACTGTGTCCGGGAAGTCGCAAAGCCAAAATGATGCAGCGGATCGTAATTCTCGGAAACGCCGGAAGCGGCAAGTCGACCCTAGCGCGGCATATTGGCGAGCGGCTGCATTTGCCGGTCGTGCATCTCGACAAGCTCTTCTGGGGACCAGGCTGGAGCAAACCCGAACCCGAAGTTTTCCGGGCACGCGTCGGCGCGGCGGTTGCGGGTGCCGGTTGGGTGTGTGAGGGAAACTACTACCGGCAGACCTTTGATTTGAGGCTTCCCAAGTCCGATCTCGTTGTCTGGCTGAACACGCCTCGCACCACCTGTCTGAGACGAGTGGTCCTGCGCAGCGTGTTGAACCGCCCCCGGCCTGATCTGCCTGCCGGATGCACCGAGCGGCTGGATGCGGAGTACCTGTCGTTTCTCCGCTACATCTGGAATTTCGATCGCAACAGTCGGCCTGCCATCGAGGCGGAGCGGGCAATCCGCGGGCCGCTGGTGCCAGTGGTGAATTTGAGTGGCGCCCGTCAAATCACCCAGTTCCTGGATTCGCTTGCTCGCCAGCGAGGCTCCTGATTTTTGCAGGACGTGAAGAATGCTTGAAATTCGCCCCCGCGCTTCACATGGCGGCCGCCTGATCGCCTTCATGCGATGGGGGCGGCGGATTTTCCGCCGCCCCCACCTTACTGGTCACGGATGATGATGAATATGCCGTTCGGCATCGACTTCTCCAACCGTCAAGCTCTGGAAGCCCGGCATAAGCTGCCATATGGCTGCAAGGCCGATGACCAGATAGGCCAGGCGGGCCAGCATGGCGCCCCCGAGGACCGTGCCGATTACGTCGTAGCCCGTAACACCCATGGACAGAAAGTTGAGACCGCCAAGGATGATGAGGGCGAGGGTGGCGAGATTCATGACGCGCATAAACGCCTCCTGATGTTGCCTGAGAAAAAGGCGCCTAGTGTTTGCCTGAGAAAAAGACGCCTGCAAAAAAACGCCTGCCGTTTCAACCGGTTCCGTCAATCACGAAAATGTGAACGGCCGCCACGGTCCGTGAATGCGGCCGGCTTGCTCGACCCGGCCTACTCGACCAGGATATGCGCCTCGCGCGCGGCATCGACAAAAGCCTCCCTGGCGATGTCGGGGGACACGTCGCCGCTCGTCGCCCGGCGGCAGGCGCGCAGCGCGGACTGATGCTTCACGCTGCCTGTGTCGCGCCAATGTGTCGTGAGCAATTCGATGGCCTGTTGGGTATTGGACAGATTGCGGGTGGAACCGGTGACGCCGACGGAAACCACCACGGGTTTGGAGAACCATGCGGTTTGCATTGGAAACCTCGACTGCGTTGCAGCGTTAAAACGCCGCTGGCAGCGTGGGGTTTCATCCCTGCCGATCACTGTAGCGTGAGTGGCCGCCTGCAGAGGCTGACGCATCCGCTGGCGCCGCGCTACGACCTTCTGCCGACGCGACTTGACGCCAACCCTGACGCACTTTGGCTGCCAGACATTATCGCCGGCCGATTTACCGTGGAGACGCACCACGTGCAAAAGCACCTGGAGCGGCCTTTTGGCGCTCATCCGCTGTCGCGCTGGCCGGGGAGCCGCGCGCAACGCGTTTTGGCAAACCTCAGCCCTCGAGAAAATGACGCTCTGCGCTCCTCCCTGTGAGACGACGGACTGGACCGGGCGATGATGGCCAAGGTGGCGATGGCCAGGGCGTCAGGCGCTGGTCTGCCCCGGGTCAGCGCATCTGGAGGGCACGGGGGTTGACGGCCACTATTCAGTGTTGCTACATACTGGTAGTTAGTAACGCTGAGTAGCTACGGGAGATTTTGCGTGGGCAAGCAGATGACGGAGATGCTGAAGGGCACGCTGGAGGGCATCATCCTCGCGATCCTCTCCGTGCAGCCCGCGTACGGCTACGAGATCACGGCACGGTTGCGGGAGCAGGGCTTCTCCGACATCGCCGAAGGCACCGTCTACGCCCTGCTCGTCAGGAACGAGCAAAAGGGCCTCGTCGACGTGGAGAAGATCCCGTCCGAGAAGGGGCCGCCGCGCAAGGTGTATTCGGTCAACGCTCGGGGACGGGAATATCTCGAAGAGTTCTGGAGGACGTGGAGTTTCCTCGCGGAACGGCTCGAGCAGCTTCACACGGAAAGGAAATAGACATGGCCACAGGGTGGATTGAGCAGATCGCAGGGTCGATCGATCAGAAGAAGCGTTACCGGCACTACAAGGCGCGGACGGCACAGCTTCCCGCGAACTATCGCGCGGCGATCGATGCGCTGGATCGATACCTGATGTACTTCGGGGCGATAACGAAAGGCGACACCCTGGTATCGATGCTGGAGGATCTCGCGGATCTCTTCGAGCAGAGCGCGGCGATCGGAACCCCGATCCGCGCGATCGTCGGGGAGGATCCTGTGGAGTTCGCCGAGGCGTTTCTCCAAAACTACTCGGAGGGTCAGTGGATCAACAAGGAGCGGAAACGGCTGACCGACGCCATTGATCGCGTCGCGAGCAACGAACCGTAACGGGATGAGCAGCGCCTTGATCTCGAACAATGTCACCAGGGGACCGTACGGCCGAGATAATCGAGATATTCCAGGCCCGGTTTTCCCTGCTTCGCGAGAAGCACGTTCACCAGGCTGGGAATGCTCTCCTCGATGCTCAGCCGCCCGTCCGGGCCGCCCAGATCGGTTCGGACCCAGCCCGGCGCCATCACCACCATGGCGCGCGATGTGCCGGCCTGGCGGGCGGCGAAGCTTCGCATGAACATGTTCAGGGCCGCCTTGCTGCCGCGATAGACCTCGCGCTGGCCGGTCTCGTTGTTGGCGACGCTGCCTTGCCCGGATGACATAGCGCCGATCAGACCTGTCGCGGGAACGTACGGCTCCAGGCTTTCGATGACACGCATCGGGCTCAGCGAATTGGTGACCATCACCCTGACGAACTCGTCGGTCGTCACATCCGCGATCGTTTCGACCGGGTTGTTGCTCACGCCGGCGTTGACGAACAGCATGTCGAACACTCTGCCGGACAGGCGGCCGTGCAGCGCCGCGAGCTGATCGGGCTCGCAAATGTCCAGGATCTCGATCTCGACCCGACCGCCATACTCGTCCGCCAGATCGTGCAACAGGGTCCGGGTTCCACCGTCGCGGACCGTGCCGACGACGTTCCATCCCTTCTTCAGGAACTCGGCCGCCATGGCATGGCCGAGGCCACGCGATGCGCCAATGAGGAGGATCGTGCGGGCTCTATCGCTCAAAACGGCTGTAGGCATGGGTGAATGTCTTTCGGGTGGTGAGGGTTGACCGCGGATATAAGCAACCACACGCCGGGCGCCAGACGCATCACAATCAAAGTATAGTTGCATCGGGCGCTATGTCATGCGAAGCGAGTGGGGTAGGCTCATTGCATGGACAATGCCGATGTGGATCTGAACCTTCTCACAGCGCTGGATGTGTTGCTCGCCGAGGGCAGCGTGACCGGGGCGGCCCGTCGTCTCAGCTTGAGTACATCGGCCATGAGCCGGACCCTGACCAGGCTTCGGGCAGCGACGGGCGACCCGCTGCTCGTCCGCGCCGGGCGGGGACTTGTGCCGACACCGCGCGCCGCCGAGCTGCGCGACCGCGTCCATGAGCTCGCGCGGGACGTGCAAGCGGTGCTGCGGCCGCAAATCACCGACGTGGACGCCGCCTCGCTCGACCTGACATTCACCATACGTGTCAGTGAAGCCTTCCTGGAATTTCTGTCCGGCCCCGTCGTGACCGCCGTTACGCAGGCGGCGCCACGCATCTGCCTGCGCTTTGTCGCCAAACCCAACAAGGATGCGCGACCGCTACGGGAGGGGCTCATCGATCTGGAGATCGGCGTGCTTGGCACCTCCGCGCCGGAGATACGCACCCAGATGTTGTTCCAGGACAGGCTCGTCGGCGTCGCCCGGATTGGGCATCCCCTTCTGGGACCAGTGGTGACGCCCGAAAATTATGCGGCCTGCAACCATGTGGTGGCGTCCAGGGAAGGCGATCCGATCGAGCCGATCGATGCCGCCCTGCAGAGGCTGGGGCTGAAACGGGCAATAAGGGTTATCGTGCCCGGCTACCCGGATGCGATGCGGATCGCACGCCAGTCGGATCTGGTCGCGGCCGTGCCGCGGTCGTGTCTTGGCAACGCCATGGCATGCGACCATGCCGCCACGGCGGGTCTTGCGACCTTCAAAATCCCGCTGCCCGTGCCGGAGTTCAATATATCGGCGATGTGGCATCCGCGCATGGATGCCGACCCGGCGCATCGCTGGCTGCGCGACACCGTGATGACCGTGTGTAGGGCAGCGTATCCGCGGCGATGACCTTACGGCGAGGCGCGAAAACCCGCTAGCCGAGTCCGTCACGGGTGGTTCGCGGAGCCTGCAATAAGCGTTGCGACTAGCCGTTTCTCGGCATCTGATCGGGCTTCCAGTCCTTCGCAACGCTGTCCAGAGCCATCTTGATATGGTCTGGACTGTCGATGTTGCCGCTGAAAAGAGCGATCAGGCGACGTGCCAAATGTTCCCGCGCTGGGTGCGTGCCTTCAATGCCGGCCTGCTCACAATAATCGTCTAGAAGTCTGGTGAGTGCCGCCAACTGTATTTCGTCAGCCGTGCCACGTAAGGCCATCTCGCGTCTCCCTCAAGGGCGAAAGCGTGATCGACTCTTTCAACCGCTCGTTGCCATTGACGACCGAGCGACAAGTGAACTGTACGCTTTCGTACAGGATTAGCGAGTCATTCTGCGGGGGGAACCAGTAACAGTAAGTTGCGTTGTGCCGCATACGGGATGGTTCCGATGACTGACGAGCAAGGAAGGCCACCGGGTGCGCTGGACGATCTTGTTCGCCGTTTGGTTGATGAAACCGGCATCACCGAAGCACAAGCCGCAGAGCTTGTTGCCTTCCTTGGGCGCAACTGGGCATCGCTGTTGCGGGAAGCCCGCATTCTAGCTGGAAAACGCTAAAAACCGACCCACTACCCCGCCGCGGCAAAAGTTGCACGCCGGCTCAATATGCCCGATCATGGTGGTTGGTAGGGGGAGAGACCAAGTGGCGGCCAATCGTCGAAACGGCACGGCGTCTCCGGCTCATGGGTTGGAGGACATTCTTGCGGCCGCGGCGCCCCATCCGCGAACGTCGTTGCCCAACGTAGCGACCACCGTCACGACGGTGGCGGCGCTGTATTTCGGGCGCGAGGTTTTCCTGCCGATCGCCATCGCGCTGCTGCTGACCTTCGCGCTGGCGCCGCTTGTCGCGGCGCTCAAACGGGTCGGCATTCCCAGGATTGCGGCTGTCATTGCCAGCGTGCTCGGCGCTTTCGCTGCACTTGCCCTGTTCAGCTTCATCGTCGTCACCCAGGTCAGCGAACTGGCGCAAAACATCCCGGTCTACCAGACCAACATCCTGACCAAGATCCGTTCGCTCAAGGAAACCGGCGTCGGGGGAGGCATCATCGCCAAATTGAGCCGCGTGGTCGAGCGCGTCGGCCAGGAGATCAACAGGCAGGACGCTTCGCTGCCGGCCGCCACGCCGGACAAGCCGGTGCGCGAGCCGGTGCCCGTCGAGATCGTCGCGCGCGAACGGCCGCTCGAAGTCCTGCAGAACATAGTCGGCCCGCTGATAAGCCCGCTCGGATCGGCCGGCCTGATCATCGTCGTGGTCATTTTCATGCTGCTCGAACGGGAGGATCTGCGCGACCGCTTCATCCGGCTTGTCGGCTACGGCGACCTTCACCGCACCACCGAGGCGCTGCGGGATGCCGGCAAGCGGGTGGGCCTCTATCTGCTGATGCAATTGGTCGTCAACATCGTCTACGCCATACCGATTACAGCTGGGCTGTGGATCCTCGGCATTCCCAACGCCCTGCTGTGGGGGCTGCTCGCGCTGGCGCTGCGTTTCGTTCCCTATATCGGCCCGGCCATCGGCATGCTGCTGCCGCTGTTCCTGGCGCTGGCCGTGGCACCCGGCTGGTCGCTCGTCCTGTGGACCGCCGCCCTGTTCGTGGTGATGGAACTGGTCACCGGCAATGTCGTCGAACCCTGGCTCTACGGGTCGCGGACGGGGCTGTCGCCGCTGGCGATCATCGTTGCCGCCATCTTCTGGACCTGGCTGTGGGGGCCGCTCGGACTGGTGCTGTCAACGCCGCTCACCGTCTGCCTGGTGGTGCTGGGCAGGCACGTGCCGCAGTTCGAATTCCTTGACGTGCTGTTCGGCAACGAGCCCGTGCTCGAACCGCACGCACGCCTCTACCAGCGGCTGCTGGCCGGTGATCCGGAGGAAGCCACCGACCACGCCGAGGAGATGCTGGAAGAGAAATATCTGGTCGAATTCTACGACAAGGTGGCCATTCCGGCACTTCTGCTGGGCGAGCGGGACCGGGTGCGCGGCGTCATGGGTGACGCACAAAGGCGGCAGGTGGCGGCCAGTGCCCTGACCTTGGTGGCCAACCTCGACGACAGCGCACATGAGGAAGCGGCCGAAGAGGATGACCCGACCGAAGCGGGGGAAGCGGCCGACGATGGCGATACCGCCGGCGAGGACGAGCCGGAGCTGCCCGATGGCACCGGCATGTCGGTGCTTTGCTCCGGCGGGCGTGGCGAACTCGACGATGCCGCAGCCGCGATGCTGGCGCAGGTGCTGGAAGTGCAGGGCGCGACAGCGTTGAAGGCAGGCTTCGCCGAGATGGAACCGGCGAGCATCCGCCGCCTCGAGCTCGAGACCATCGACAGCGTCGTGGTCGGCTTCCTCAACCGGGATTCCGTCAAGCACGCCCGTTTTCTGGTTCGCCGGCTGAAGCGTGCGAAGGCGTCGCTGCGGGTGGGCATCGTGTTCTGGTCGGAGACCGGCAATGACGACAAGGAAGCGGCCGCCAAGCTGGCCCATGACATGAACGCCGATTTCGTCGCGCATGACATGGTAGCCGCCGTGCTGGGCGCGCTGTCAAAAGAGCCGCCGGTTGCCCTCAAGCTGACCGCCAAACGCCGCCCGCGCCGGCAGCGGGCCGTGCCCAAAAAGGTCTCGGCAGCGGCTTCGAGCTAGGGCCGAACCCGGTCACTCCAACGACCGGGTTCGGCCCGTTGCGGAGGTTCAGTTGCTAGCGTCGGATGATGCAATGTGACCCAACGGTGACCTTCATTGTCCGCGTTGCGAATGGCAGCAATGCGCCTCTATGTCGGCCATAGAGGCAAACCGCGCCCGGAAGCAGACATCGCGGGTGACCATGATGGAGGTCGCGGTTGCGTCAGGAGCCGATATTCCGTCGAACATCACCTTTTCGGAATTCAAGGCGAACGCTCGCAGCCGATTTTGTAACGTACCGCATCGGAGAAGGGACTGTTTGCTGCTACCTCTCGCTAGCCAGTGCGTATGGTCTTGCCACTACGCTTTCCTTATAGTTCTGCCTGAAATGGAACAGGGTCAACATCTGGAACGAAAGTTGGTCGCGATCCTCGCCGCCGACGTGGTGGGGTACAGCCGCCTGATGGGCCTGGACGAGACAGGCACCCTTTCTCGGCTCAAAGAATTTCGCCGCGAATTCATCGAACCTTTGATCAATGGGTACCACGGCCGCGTCGTCAAGCTCATGGGCGACGGGGCGTTGGTCGAGTTCACCAGCGTCGTTGATGCCGTGGCATGCGCTGTCGAAATTCAGCAAATTGCCGCGCAGCAGAACCTTAATGTTCCCGAGGACTCCCGGATCGTTTTCCGAATGGGGATAAATCTGGGTGACGTGATCATCGATGGGGATGACTTCTATGGCGATGGCGTCAACATCGCTGCCCGGCTGGAGGGGTTCAGCGATCCAGGCGGCGTAGTCATCTCGGGAGCTGCTTACGATCAAGCCAGGAACAAGCTTGGCTTGGCCTTCAAGTCGTTGGGCGAACAGCACCTCAAGAACATCGCCGAGCCAGTCCGCGTCTATCGGGTCCTGTTGGAGCAGACCGCAATCCCCAAGAAGCTGCGTTCCCGGCGATGGTTCATGATCCCCGCGGCACTGTTCGTGTTCCTAGCGGTCGGCCGCGTTGTGTTATTCCTTTGGCCGCAGGCGACTGCACTTCTTCCTGACCACAGTCCCACCACTGTCGGCGCGGCGGCGGGCAAGCCCTCCATCGCCGTATTGCCGTTCGGTGATATCAGCGACAAATCCGAGCAGGACTATTTCGCCGAAGGGCTCACGGACGATCTCATCACTGATCTATCGAAGATTTCCGGGCTGCTCGTTATCGCTCGCACTTCCGTATTCTCATTCAAGGATCGAACCCTGGACGTCCGGCAGATCGCGAAGCAATTGAACGTCCGTTACGTGCTCGAGGGCAGCGTTCGCCGTGAGGGGGACGCAGTTCGCATCAACGTGCAGCTCATCGATGTGACGACGGGAAGCAACGTTTGGGCAGAGCGGTATGACCGCGACTACTCCAAGATATTCGCGCTGCAGGACGAACTGATCGGACGCATCGTCGAGGCCCTCTCGGTACGGTTGACGGAGGGCGAGAGAACCCAGATTGCGCGCCTCCCGACCCGAAATCTGGAAGCCTACGACTTCTATATCCGAGCCGAGCAGAAAGTGTATGCACTCGACTACAAGTCTCTCGGGGAGGCTCTCGCCCTTTATCAAAGCGCGATCAAGCTCGATCCTGGGTTCGCAGACGCCTATTCGGGCTACGCCCGGGCTACCGTGGACGTGCTGGGTTTCGACTACCAGCTCATCATGCTGAGCGCCGTCGCTCGCCAGCGCGCCTATGAAGCGGCGGGGCGAGCGCTGGAACTCAACCCCCAGTCTTCGCGCGCCTATGCCGTGCTCGGCATCCTGCAGATGCTCGACGGCGAAATGGACGAGGCGATCGTGTCGGTCCAGAAGGCGGTGGCACTCGATCCGAATGGTGCCGAGGCAGAGCTCAACCTGGCGATCGTACTGACCTACGCCGGTCAGAACCCGGAGGCGCTAGCGGCCATGGAACGCGTGCTGCAACTCGATCCCAAGCCGCGGGCGCAGGTCTTCGATTATTATGCCTTAGTGCTCTACATGAACCGGCAATACGAGAAGGCCATCCAGGCGCTGCACGAACTCCAGCCGGAAGAGCGGAGCGACCTCGGCCTTGAAACGCTGGCCATGACAAACGCGCGTCTGGGCCGAATGGCGGAAGCGCACAACGCGGTCGCAGCAATGCTGGAAAGGTCCCACGAGCAGAACCTCGCCGGCCTTCGCGTCGTGTACGCCCATCATCGGCGGCAACAGGATCTCGATCACCGGCTGGATGCTCTTCGCGCCGCGGGGATGCCGGAGTGGAGCTACGACTTCCGCGGGCGGGCGGAGGACCGCCTCGACGCCTCTGCTATACAGGCCCTGACTATCAACCACACATGGATCGGGCATCAACATAATGGTGCGCCGTTTGTGATGGAGCTGAATGCAAACGGCGACTTCGCCCTGAGCTCTCAAAACAGTATGATCGCCGGCGCGTTCACTCTAGAGGACAACCTGTTCTGCACGCGATCCTCAGCGACTTTGCTCGGCCGCAAATTCTGCAGCCCGGTCTACCGCAATCCCAACGGGAGCAGCGATACGCAGGACGAGTACGCTTGGCCGGACTCCGTCACAGTCTGGAATTTCTCGGTGTCTCCGTGACGGGCGCCATTCAACTTGCGGGCTCACGACATCGCGCCGGAGCTAGTTGGCGGCCGCTCTAGCCTCGAGTTCCTTGGCCTCCACTGCGGGCCATTCGGCTTCCGCTTTCGCAATGACAGGCGCCGGGTTGGCATCGAAGTCTTCCTCCAGGCCCTCCTTTCCGGAGAACAGGAAGAGCTTGCCATCGACGATGCGGAAGGCTTCCGGGTCAAGGTTCGCGGATGCCTCCTTAACTGACATTCCCCCGGTGCAGAAGCCGCCGAACTGAGGGGCATAGCGCACCGGCTCGGAAACAAAGGCATCCCGGTGTTGGACGCTGGCGAAGTACCAAGTCGCTCCGAGCCACTTCCTCGAGATGTTGGGCGAACCCATCGTCGCGCGACCGTCGGTGAAGTATGCTACCGGATCATAACCCAGGATGGCGACGTTGCCGAAGTATCCGGTGTTCACTCCGTCGCCGGCGTGGGATCCACCGGTGCCGAAGAGGAGGAGGGAGGCGGCGGCTACTCCCGCGCAAAGCAAACTGTCAAACCTTCTGGAACGGTTCTCTGTCATGTTCTCCTCCAGTAACCTTTCTCGATGTCAGTTGCCGAGGGCGATGCACACCTTGTACGACGACCCCATCGTTTCCTTGGGTTGGCATTTTGCGCCGTGCTTCTTGAGCAAAACCATCACGTCGGTGCTCTGATAGAATGTCGCGCGGCTGAGAGGCGTGTACCCGTATTCCTGGATTGCCTCGACCTGTGCGCCGCGCGCGATCAACAGCTCCGCGATGGCCGTCTGGTTCTCTTCTGCTGCCACATGCAGCGGCGTGATCTTGTGCGTGCTCAACGCGTCGACCTCGGCCCCGTGGTCGAGCAGCAATTTTGCAATGTCCAGGCTTCCTGAGTAGGCTGCCGCATGTAGCGCCGTGAAGCCGCGATCGTTGCGGGCTTCGATGTCGGCCTTGGCCTCGATCAACGCAATGGCGACCTCGGTCTTGCCGGCAAGCGCCGCATCGATCAGCGGGGTCTGACGGCTCTCGTCGCGATCGTTCACATTGGCGCCTTGTGCCAGGAGTTCGGCAACCTTTCCGGCGTCGCCCTCCCGCGCAGCGTCATGAAGCGGCCCTGCGGTCGACGCACCACCAGCAATTCCGAGCCAGGAAATGCACGCAACGAGCGCAGCAATGCAGACAAGCCGATCCGGGCCTATTCCGAGGGGCGTGACCCTCAGTGAGGCCATCAGCAACCGTATTCGCTTGGTGACGGTCACGACAAACCTCCGGGCGACGTTCGCTCGCAGACCGATTTATGAGATACTCTACTCCATTCGGCGCGCGGGGGCTATGGATTCCGTCATTTCACCAAAGGGTAATCGGCAATGCGCTCCAGGAGATTCTTTGCTCTAGATGGGAAAGGCAGCCTCGCGCGGTTCTGTTTCTGAACCCAGGGCATTGCGTCCGCGCGCCGCTTCCATGCGCCAAAGCAATGTTCGGATTGGGTCAGGTCACGACGATGCCTACGCCCCCCAAAATGTCCGTGGCAAACTGCCTTACCCCTTGTTTTGACGCAATTCCGGGCGGAAACCGTTCACACTTTCCTGGAATTGCTCTGGCAACTTGGAGCAGGCTGCGGCTGCATTCGACCCGACATTCAGCGTGTCGGCGAGCCTTGCTTCAGCTGTAGCGAGACTTCAAGATTCGGCCAATCTGGACCAGGTTCAGCAGCACAAAGAAGACATTCCAGCCGACGACGTTCATGAGCGGCGTCGGCTGGCTGTAGAAATACACGGCGAGGCAGATTGCGGCCGCTGTGGTGAGGATTCTCAACCGCAGAATATCCAAGGTGAAGTAGGCGACCACATACATGATATTCGCCATGTTTATGAGAATTTCCATGTCTTTGGTTCCATTTGAGGGCGAGCACTCAGACGCAATCTTCCTTGAGATGCTCTCGAACGGCGTAGGAGATCGCAGCGCGGCGAATGCCAATGTCCTTCAGGATATGGTCAGGTAGTTCGCGCAAAGCCCTTTCGGCTCTGCGCGCCCTCAGCCCGATCGAAATGCGCTTTAGGTAGTGAAACATCGTTTTCTCCACTGGTCAGGAATCGTGGCGCCAGAGAATGCGGGCAGGCCGCTCCAGGCGCCGTTCTGATCATTGCTTGCTGGTTGGATGACGCTGCCTCACGTTGACCACGCGAGGCAGCGACTGGAGGTCGTCAGGCGGCCGCCGTCGAAATCGGATCGTTCCGAAGGATGACGGTGTCGGCAACCGGGTAGAATTCCTCGCCAGGCATGCCGACGCGCTTGGCGTGATCCCGGATGGCCTCACCGTCCTTGGCCTCGTAGATGCAGAAGGTGCCGATGCGCCCATCGGGTTCATGCACAACGTAACTGCGGATCCAGTTGACCGTGCCCGACATCTGCTCCTTGGCGACCTTTGCCGATTTCGCGCCGGCGGCTTCGAGTTCCTGCAGAGATGCCCACGCGCTCGGGCGACGGATGACAAAGAGGTTCATGATTTTCCCTTTCACTTTCGCGCCGACCCTTCGCCGGCGCCGCTGATGGCCACGCGTGTCTGCATGGCTGGGAAAAAATACGTCTTGGGGGACTGATCGTCCTTATCCAGGGCTGATCTCTGGCTGATCTTTCCGATCGCCGGCTGACAACCGTATCAGCAGATCATCCAGGCAAGCAGGAGGGCAGGGGTCAAGCAGTCAGCGCTTGCATAGAGCCGTCGCCAGGCGACTGGCTATCTTGCGAAAGGCTATGGCGAAGCATCGCGGCTTCCTCTGCCAAACGCTGCGATCCCAGGTGGCGAGCCGATCTCTCCGCCGCGGTGATTTCCACCTTCGCCCCACTGATGTCGCCCGAGTTCAGCAATGCCTTTGCTAGCTGTAGCCGAACCCTCGCCGCATGATAATCGACGCCTGTGCTGGTCCAGAGTTGCCGGGCCAGTAGCAGAAGCCGATTTCCGTTCGGGTCGCCGGGCTCGCAAAGCGCAGCCTTGGTTTCGGCTATCAAAGCCTGCGTAGCCGGCTGTCGCCAGCGCTCTGGCTGTGCATCGATTTCAGCGAGATAGATTGATGCCTGGGCTGAGCGCCCACCGCGCGCCGCTATGCAGGCCGCGTTCACCAACAGGTTTCCGCGTCGCTGAAGATGGAACCACGACATCCCCTGTAAAGCCCGATCAAGTGCGGCCAGCGCACCGTCCAGATCGCCGGTTTCGAACAACAGCTGGGCGTTGCCCGGCTCCGCATCCCAGCCAAGTGCATAGGCCTGATCGTAGTCGGCGCGCGCCGCTGCGAGATCGCCGATCATGGCGAAGATATCACCACGGACGCGAAAGCCTTCGCCAAGCGACCAGGATTCCTCCGCGGAGAGTTTGGGAAGCGCCTCGTTTATGCAGGTGAGGGCCTCAGGCAGTATCTGCTGCGCCGCGACGACTTCCGCGCGATGAAGGTCACAGGCTCCTGATGTTTGCGCAAAACTTGCGGTGCACCAGCTTTCAAAGCCTTCGCTCCACTGGCGGGCACGCGGCCAGTCGGCAAAAGTCCTGCAACTCCAGAGGATATTGCAGTAAACCAGGCTACCGGTGATGGGGTCGACTTGGCTCGACAACGCGATCGCCGCCGCATGGTTTTGCTGCTCGCTGCCCTCATCGATCTTGCCGAGGGCCAGATTGAAAAATCCCTTGTACGTCAGGGTCAGCGCTCGCAGGCCAGGATCTTCGCAATTTTCAGCTATCGCGTGGGCGGCTGATGCCAGTTGAAGCGCTTCCTCCGGGCGCCCGCCCGAGGATGCAAGGCGCGATCTCATCCAGAGCAGATATGATTGCGTACTATCGTCCGGCGACTGAGACAGAAGCGAAGCAGCACGTTCCAGCCATCCCTCCGCAACGGCACCCGATCCGCGTTCGGCCTGGATCTTGGCGAGCGTGACGGCAGATCTCGCGGCGCGCGCGAAATCGCCAGCTTCGATATGAGCCGCTACAGCGCGAGCCAGCACAGGGATCGCCTCGGTTGGCCGCCCGCCACATTCGACGACCAGAGCCCAAAGGTCGATGTCCGCCGAAGAGAGAGCTTCAATCTCTGCAAGATTGGCGAAGAGTTTTGCAGCCGCGCTCCAATCGCGTGCGGCGGCCAGCCTGCGAGCCTCAGCGAGATCGTCGGCCCCTTGGAACGAGGCAGGCTGTGCATATCCCAGCCCCGGCTCATCGATGGCGAAGCGATAACCGTGGCGAACGTAGCTGTGTATCGCGTCCTGCAACCCGCCTGCTGCAAGCGCCTTGCGGGTGAGGCTGACCACGCGCTGAAGCGAAGCTTCAGTCACAATGACATCGGGCCAAAGAGCGTCCATCAGTTCGTCTTTGGGGACGACTCTGCCCGCGTTGCGGACCAGGTACACCAGCAAGTCAAAAACAAGCGGCTGGATTTTCTGCCCAACGCCTCTCAGCGACAGTTTGCGAGCAGCTTCATCGAGTTCGAATTGTCCAAATGAGTGGTGCATCGCCCCCTTCCGGTGCAACAATCTACCCTATCAAGCTAAAACATGGGAGAGGCTCAAGACATGTGTTGCCTGGTTGCGCTCTGGCGGCAACATCATGTCGCCGATCAGGCGCAGATGAAATCCGTATGACCTTGGCCTCAGATCCCAGCTTGGCTAGAGTTCGTAGCATGCTGAACGCCATTCACCACGTCGCGCTCATCTGCACCGACTACGACCGGTCGCGACGGTTCTATGTCGAACTCCTCGGCCTCGATCTGATCCGGGAGGTCTATCGGGAGGAGCGGCAGTCATGGAAGGCGGATCTGCGGATCGGCTCCGTCCAGCTGGAATTGTTCTCCTTCCCTGCACCCGTGATGCGGCCGTCCTATCCGGAGGCGACAGGCCTGAGACATCTGGCATTTGCCGTGGCGAATCTTGATCCCGCAATCATGCGCCTGGAAGCCGCCGGCGTTGCCGTTGAGCCAATCCGGATCGACCCATATACAAACCAACGGTTTACCTTTTTCAGTGACCCGGATGGATTGCCGCTGGAGCTCTACGAAGCCCCATAAGAAACGGTTCGCTTTCGCGACCACGCATCGCAGGTGGGAGCGGAAGTCGGCAATTTTGCGGTTATCCGAAAGCAGACACCTCCAGCGACCAACTGGGGGTCGGCTCGCGCCAGGAACCTGCTATGCCGGTAGACGACTAACGGTCTCATCGGTATCGGCGGAGCCGCGAATCTGTGGTAAGCCGCCGCTCAACCAACCAAAGGACGACACCTGTGAGCGAACCGACCGTGGCCCAGGCTACCGAAAGTATCTATGCCTCCCTCCGGGCGGACAATGCCGACATCGACGCACATATCGCGACGCTTAAGGCGGCTCTGACACGAGAAGGGATAAAACAGGCGGTGTTCGACCCGACCAAGTTGGCACAGAACAACCGCTCGGGCAGGAAGTTGATGCAGGCATATTTTCGGCAGCGCGGCGTGAGCGTGAGGTTTTCGGACCAGTAGAGCCGCGCGCGGGCGACTGGGATTGAAGCTATGCCAAACCCGCACGACGGGCGCCTTCCCTGATCGCAGCAATGGCGACAGGATTGGTTACCGGATAGGTGCTGATGAACACTTCGGCCGTGAAGTCCGGGAATTCGTCCTTCAGTCGCGCATTGATCCTGGCGACCTGAGGCGTTTCATTGAGCATCGCATGAGCCATTGCCAGAAATAGAAGTGCGGCGGGTGAGTCTGGCGCAGATTGACGTAGCGCGACCAGCGATTCCCGGTGAAGGCCAAGAACGTAGCTGCATCGCGCCAGCATTCCATAATACCATGGAACATGGGGATTTAGCCGGACCGCTCGCTTGGCCAATTCGTAGCCCCGCTTCGGGTCGCTTCCAACAAGAGCTAGGCTACCCGCAAGCAAGGCAAGTGAGTCAGCGTTGTTGGGAGCCTCCGCCAAGACTCGGTCATGTTCTTCGACAGCAGCGTCGATATCGCCCTGCAACGCCCGAAGATCAGCAAGCATTATGCGGGCGTAAATGTCGGCCGGATCGAGCGCCAGCGCTTGCTTGACACATGTGCTCCAGCTCTCGATCGAGGCAGAAACGTCGTTGGTAAACCCGTTGCAAGCATCCACGGCATGCGCAAGAGCCAGCGCGGTCCAGGCTCTTGCAAGACCCGGATCGAGTTCGACTGCACGCGCCAGTAGCCGTATCGCCTCCTTGTTCGACGCACGGGTGAAAAGGTGCTTCTGCTCAAGGCCAAGCAGGTAGCAATCATAGGCCTGCAAACTTGCTGGAGGCTTCCGACGCGATGCATCGCGTCGCAGGTTGGCGAGCTGACCGTGGCAAGTTGCGAGGACATTGATGACGTTTTCGGTCACGCTGTCCAGCATCGCAAACAGGTTGTTCGCGGACCGATCGTAACGCACCGTCCAAACATCAACCCCTGTGTGGGCGTCGACGAGTTGCACGCGGATGCGCACCCGCTGCCCGTCCACTTGAAAACTTCCCTCTATCACATAGTCGGCATTCAACTCTCGTCCGATGGATCGCACGTCATCGCGCCGTCCCTTGTAAGAAAGCATTGTCTGGCGGGCGATCACAGCGAGGTCGCGATAACGGGCGAGATCAACTATGATGTCCGCCGACAAACCATCAGCGATACGAGTCCAGCGTTCTTCTCCGCTTAGATTGTCGAACGGGAGAACCGCGACGACTGGCGGCCCCGACTCGTCCATCGAAAGGCTGTCGGGTGGTGCTTGGCCGAGGTCCTGCTGGGCGTGATCGGCAAGTAACGCAGCAAGTGCCACTTTGCTGCGAACATCGAGTTTCCGGTAGATGGCCGAAAGATGGGTCCGAACGGTGGTAGGCGCTATGAAGAGTGTCTCGCCGATTTCGCGATAGGTCATCCCCTCGGCGAACTTTGCCGCGACCACCAGCTCCCGATCCGACAGGCCGGCGAGACGATTGCCTACGTCGCCAAGCATCGTTTCAAATTTCCCATCCGCTGCCGACCTGTGGCCAAGAACTCCAGCGTCAGGGCGAAAATACTACAGATGCGTCATCGAAAACACTGCATTTGCACGATTCCATCCAACGGGGCAGCATTCTAGCCTCCGCAGGCCGGCAGGGTCTGGTCGCTTGGCAGACTCGGAAACACGGAGGGATCCATGACAAAATTGTCTGTCTTGGCCGCAATGCTGGTGCTGTCCGTATCGGCGGGGCCATGCTTGTCTGAAGGCGCACAAACCAACGGCAAGCTGATTCCCGAAGATGCGGTGAAAGCCGCCAGCGCTCTACTGTATTCCGACATCCTCGTGCGTGCATGCAGGAACGGATGGCGGTATCCTCGCAGCCACATCGAAAGCGGATTCAAGCGCCACCTCGCAGAACTGAAACTGCAGCTTGTCGATCAGGGTTACACTGTCTTACCCGACATGACCGCGAATGATCTGCATGTCCAAGGAACGATGTCGGGGACCGAACGCCAGCTGATCGGCTCGCGCCGGTTCAGCTGTTCCCACCCATACTGGCGCAACGAATGACCTTCCGAGCGAACAGGCGAGAAGGCGCGGTGCCAGGGGCTGTCATTGGTTGTTAATCGCGAAATGACCGCTTTCTCCCCGTGCGGCGATCTTGAGATCGGTCGGTGGCTGGGCTGCTTTGTGCCGCCGTTCGAAAGAAACCAGCCTGCGCCCAACGCTAGCTTGTCCGACCGATCCACCGCACGATTTCATAGGCCGGCATCGGGCGGCGAAAACCCTTCAGCGTCAGTTCGCCGACAAGAACGGATTCGACCATCGACTCGACAGCGCCGAGGACCCGTTGGCTAACGAGAATCTGGCGGGATTTGGCCTCCTCGCACAATCGGGCGGCATGGTTCGACACAGTGCCGATGACGGCATAGTCCGAGCGCTGATCAAAACCGATGCGCCCTATGGTTGCGTGGCCCCTGGCAATGCCGATCCCGAAGCCCAGCAAATAGTCCCGCTTGCGCCATCGCTCGGAATGCTCGGCAATTGCGTCGCGCATCGCAGCAGCCATCGAGACGGCTCTCTCGCTGTGGTCGGCGCATAGCAGTGGATCGTTGAAAACCACGACGATACCGTCGCCCACGAACCGCTCGAGAGTTCCCTCGTGGCTGACGATTTGTTCACCAAGACAGGAATGATACTCGGCAAGAACTGTCATGACTTCTTCGGGTTCGGCGGTCTCCGCGAAGGCCGTAAAGCCGCGCAAATCGCAAAAGACAACGGTCACCTCGCGACGGTGGCTCTGCAAGAGCGCGTCTCCATTGCCCGCCGCAACAATGAGGTCGGCGACCTGTTCGGGCAGGAACCGCCTGAGCCGCGCCATTCGCTCGAGCTCCGTCACCTGGCCGGCCACCGTTTGCTCGAGCGCGCGGTTCCAGTCGGAAAGTTGCGCGGCTTGGTCCTCAAGGCGCTTGGCCTGGCTCGCGACAGTGTCGTGAAGCGCCTTCTGGCGCAGCATCGAGCGCACCCGCGCCAACAGCGCCTGGTGCTCGAAGGGCTTTGTCAAATAGTCGTCGCCCCCGGCGTCCAGCCCCTCGACCACATCGCGCGTGTCGGCCTTCGCGGTGACGAGGATGACCGGAATGGCCTGCAGGGAGGTGTCCTGCTTGAGCATGCGTACCACACTGATGCCGTCGAGCTTCGGCATCATGATGTCGAGCAGGATCAGATCCGGCGTGAGTTCGCGGGCTTTCGCAAGCCCCTCTTCACCATCGGCGGCGGTTGCAACTTCGTAGCCGTTCGCCTCGAGGCGCATGCGCAGGATCTCGAGGTTTTCCGGAGTATCGTCGACCGCGAGAATGCGTGGCGGATCGTGCAAGGCGCTGCCTCCCCTAGGAAAGGAACCCGCGAATCTCGGAAAGCAACTGGCGCGGACTGAATGGCTTGGCAATGTAACCATCGCACCCGGCAGCAAGGGCTTTCGCCTCATCGCCCGACAACGCGTAGGAGGTGACGGCGATAATCGGAATGTGCCGGAGCGCCGGGTCGGCCTTGATGCGGCGGGCCGCTTCATACCCGTCGATCAGCGGGAGCTGAATGTCCATAAGAATCAGGTCTGGCCTGTGCGCTGCGGCTGCAGCGATGCCGGCGGCGCCGTCCGCCGCCTCGATCAGTTCGTATTCGGTGGTGGCAATGAGATCGCGGATGATCTGGCGGTTGTCCTCGGTGTCTTCCACCATCAGGATTCGTTTGCTCATGCGGCCCTCACGTCCTTATTCACCCGGATTGGTACCTTGAAACGGAATGTCGACCCTGACCCGATCACGGACTCGACGTCTATGGTTCCGCCATGCATTTCGACGATGCGCTTCGAGATCGCCAGGCCAAGACCTGTGCCACCCTTCTGCCTGGTGCTGCTGTTGTCGACCTGCTGGAATTCTTCGAAGATGAGAGCCTGATCCTTGGACGCGATGCCGGGACCGGTGTCTCGCACGGTGATCTCGAAGTGCCCGTCGACCGCGTCGGCAAGAATGTCGACTGCACCCGTTTCGGTGAACTTGACTGCATTGCCTGCAAGATTGAGCAGGACCTGCGTCAAACGGCGTTCGTCCCCGCGGCCGATTGGAAGGTTCGCGGCAACAGTCGTTGAAAGCTCAAGACCCTTCGCTCGTGCCAGCGGCTCGATGGCCGCAACGGTCGATCGAACAATCTGCGCGACCGAGTAGTCCTCGATCGCCAGCGTGAGCTGGCCGGCTTCGATCTTGGAAAGGTCGAGTACGTCGTTGATGAGCCCGAGGAGGTGACGGCCGTTTGCCTGCACGCGCGCGACGGTCGTCTTTGCCCTGTCCGGGAGTTCGCCGTAGATGCCGTCGACCAGCAGTTCCGTGAAGCCCAAGACCGAATTGAGCGGTGTCCTGAGCTCGTGGCTCATATTCGCGAGGAACTGGGACTTGTGGCGGCTAGCGGCCTCCAGCTCCAGGCCTTTCTCCTCGATCTCGCGGAACAGCTTGGCATTCTGGATCGCGAGCACCGATTGGGCTGCGAAGGTCTCCAGCAGGTGGACAACTTGCTCATGGAAGGCACCTGGCTTGTGGCGCCTGACGACCAGCGCACCGACGATCTTGTTGGGCCTCAGCAGCGGAACGATCAGGATACCGCGATATCCCGCGTCGACGATCGTCTTTCTTACAAGGAAGGATGAGGTCGCCGCGCTGAGGTCGGGAAACTGCACCGGCATGCAGCGCCCGGGTGCGTCGCCGATCCCCATGTCGGCCAGGCCGATCGTCTGGTTTGAGACGGCGGCGATAAGCTCATCGCTCATACCGAAGTTTGCGCGCGGGCGGAATTGCTGCCGCGTGCTGCTGAACACGTAGATGGTTCCAGCATCCGTCTCCGACAACTGGACCGCTTTGGCGACGATCGTTTTCAGCACCGTGTCGAGATCCAGCGTCGAATTGACCGCCTTGCTCACCTCACCAAGCGCCTCGAGCTCACCAACAGACGCGGCAAGCTCGCGCGTGCGTGACTGCACCGCCTCGAAGAGCCGCGCATTCTCGATGGCGATCACGGCCTGGTCGGCGAATGTCTCGACGAGCGCGATCTCCTTGGGATTGAAAGCTTGCGGCTCAACCCTCGTCATGACGAATACGCCAACGAGATCACCCTCCCGCAACAGCGGGGCAGCGAGGACGGTGCGGAATCCGCCTGCCTCAGCGATCAACGCAACGCGGTAGTCCGGATCGGCGGTCACGTCTTCGATTTGCACGATCCGCCGTTCTTCGATTACGCGCCCTACGGCGGAGCCTCGGCCTGCGGCAAGCGCTGGAACCGGATTGGCGTCGACATAAGCACGGAAACTGGGCGGGTAGCCATGCGTCGACACATAGCGGAACACGCCATCCAGCAACTGCACGATGCCACCCTTGTCGGCACGGCAGAGCCTGACAGCCGATTCCACCAACGTATCGAGCACGACCTGCAGATCGAAGGTAGAGCGGCTGATGACCTTGAGAACGTCTGCAGTGGCTGTCTGCTGCTGAAGGGCTTCGTCGAGCTGCTGGGTGCGCGTCTCAATCTCCTGATACAGGCGCCCCAGCTGGTCGGAGGTCTGGTTGACGTTGGCGGCAAGCACTCCAAGCTCGTCGCGATTGGCGACGGCAACCTGTTGGGCGAAGTCGCCCGCCGCTATCTGGCTGAGACGCGCTTCGATCTTCTTGACCGGTTCGATCAACGACCAGGAGATGATGTAGCCGAGCCCCAACGCCAGCAGGATACTGCCCACCGCAAACGAGACCACGATCAGTCTGGACGTGCCGTACGCACCCTCGGTGGTTTCGATGGCCGCGACCATGTCGGCTTCGGCCATGTTGACCAGCTGGTTTGTCAGCCGCTCGAGGCGATCAGCCGACGGTATGATTTCATCAAGCTGAACCTTGCGCGCCTCCTCAGTGCGGCCGGCGTGGACGAGCTCTGCCACGTGCGTCACCCCGGCTGTCAGCCGTTCGTACTCTTGCCTAACCTGGCCAAGCACGTCCACCTCGGCTTTGGCGACGAACTCCATGCGGTCGAGGTCGTAGCCGAACTGATTGAGCTGGCGCAGCGCCGCATCCAGCATCCGGTCGTCCTGAAGCAACAGACCGGTGGAGATGCCGTAGAGCTGGGTGGTCGTATCGTGCTGTACCTGGCGGTAGGCCGCGATCCTGCGCTGCAGCTTGATCAGCTCGTTGGTTTGATCGTTGACCCCACTCAGCACCTGCAACCCGACGGCCCCGAGCACGATCAGCAGGCCGACGATCGACAGGAACGCGATCAAGAGCTTGGTCTGGACGCGCGCCGGCAGCCGGGCAACCCAGCCAACGAGCCGGTTCGTTATGCTATTTGGATTCGTCCAAGAGGCTGACAAGGTCATCCCGGAACTCCTCCAAGTCGAACCGGACGCCGAGATACTGTACTCGCAAGATGCCATTGGGGTCTACGAGCGACGTCAACAATGTATGATCGACATCTCCGTTCGCCGCCTTCTTCGCGATGACCCCGTATTTCTGTCCAACCTCATGGACAGTCGCCGGATCACCGGTAAGAAACGACCAGCCCTTCAGATCGGCACCAAAATTCTGCGCATATTCCTTCAAAACGTCGGGCGTGTCGCGCTCCGGGTCGACGGTGATCGAAACAAAGGCGATTTGGGGTCCGAACGCACTACCCAACTTTTCCTGCACGCTGGCCATATGGGCGGTCAGCATGGGGCAGACGTCGGTACAGTACGTATAGATGAATGAGACGGCGACCACCTTGCCGCGAAAGTCGTGCAGCGAGACGCGCGCCCGGTCCTGCGATGTCAGCGTAAAGTCTGGAGCCGGTCCGATTGCCGGCAATCGCTGATCGTGCGGCGCGTCGTGCGCGTGTGCCGGCCCGGCCATCAACGCCAGCAGCAAGATGCGCGCCGGCCACTCGCTCACGTTTTCAACTCGCGCTTGATCTCGTTGAAATAGCGCCAATCGGTGCCATTCGCGATGATCTCGTTTGGGCTCGACTTGACAATCCCGGCTTCATGCAGCCGCAACGAGAAGAACCTCATCGTGTCCTCGGGATCGAAGTCGCGCCAACTGGAGTACGGGAGCTCGCGGAGCGACTGCACAGCGTAGTCATAGTGTTTGGTGCGTCCGCCATCTACCAGAAGGCGCGCAACCTGCTCCGGCTCGGCCGCGCAGATGTCGGCCGATTTTAGTATGGAACGGACGACCCGCTTGGTGGCAGCCGGATTCTTCTCCGCATAGCCAGCGTTGACCGCCAGCATGCAGCAGTAATACTGCGACCACGGCCGGTCCTTCGCGCTGTCGAGTATGACGTGGCCGACTTTGCGGGCGCGGAGGTCTTGAGCCTCAGGCGAAAAAGCCAGGAAGGCGTCGACCTTGCCTTCGGCGAAGAGCTCCGCCGGCTTTGCCGCGCCGACGATCCATTCGATGTCGCGTTGCGGATCGAGCCCGACGTAAGTCGCCATGGCGCTCACGAAGATGTGCGGATCCGATGTCAGGTTATAGCCGACGCCGACCTTGCGGCCCTTGAGATCCGTGATGCTTTTGATGTCCTCGCGCCCAAACAATTCGTAGCAGCCGACATGCACGCCGGAGATCACCTTGATCGGGGCGCCGGTGCCGATCGGAATGACGAGCGCGGTTGCAAAGTTGATGGCGAAGTCGATATCGCCGCGCGCCAGCATCTCGGTCTGTGCGATACCGGGCTCCATTGCGACATAGCGAAAATCCGATAGGCCCTCCGCCCGGATCAACTCCTCGGCGACATATTGCGGAGCGATGCAGATGGCTGGTCCCGCCGCCATGCGAGCGGTGATGGTTTCAGGTGGGGCCTCGGTTGCTGCCGCATTGCGGCCGTTGGCAAGGCCCGCTGCTGCGAGCGCCGACAGGCCTGTGAGGAACCGGCGACGGTTCTGGATAATCTGCACGAGCCTCTCCTCCCTTGAAAAAGACATAGCGTGTCGGCGATAGGTCTACGTCTTCAGCTCTCGCTTCAGCTCGTTGAGGAACCGCCAATCGGTACCGTCCGCGATGATCTGCTGTGGGCTCGACTTGATCATGCCCGTCTCCTGCATGCGCAGCGCGTAGAAGCGCATCGAGGCTTCGGCATCGTAGTCTCGCCATACGTCGTACCGCGTGTCGCTCAGCGTTTGCAGCGCGATTTCGTAGCTGGGGACGAAACCTCGGTCGACCATTTGCGCTGCACTCCATGCGGGATCCGAAATGCATAGGTCGGCGCCCTTGAGGATGGCCCTGAGCACGCGCTTGGTCGCCACCGGGTATCTGTTCACGTAGTCCGCAGCGGCCGAGGTCATGCAGCAGAAGTGCTGCGACCAAGGGCGGTCGAGGGTCGTGTTGAGGATCGTGGGGCCGATTTTCTTGGCGCGCAGTTGCTGCGTCTCCGGCGGCGTGAAGAGATATGCATCGAACTTCCCGTCGGCGAAGGCTTCCACCGGCTTGCTTTCCTGGACCCATTCGATGTCCTGGACGGGGTCCAGTCCGATATAGGCGGCCATCAGGGCGACCAGCACGCGCGACGGCGCATCGATGTCGTGCATGCCCACCCGCTTGCCCTTGAGGTCCGGGATGCCTTGGATGCTGTCGTTGGCGATCAGCTCGAGGCACCCGGAGTGCAGACCGCCAAGCACCCTGATTGGCACGCCGGCGTCGATCGAGGCGACATGGACCGGCGCGTAATTCATGCTGAAATCCGTGTCGCCGCGTGCAATCCACACCGCCTGATCGACTTTCTCGTCGCCCTGCACGTAGCGGACGTCGGTGAAGCCCTCCGCTTTGAGGAGCTCTCCGGCCAGGTACATCCCCGCCCAGCAGTAGGCACCATCGATCCACCGCGGCAAGCGGACGGAGGTCGTTTCAGGGGGTGCCTCGGCCCAAGCGTCAGTCGTTGCGCCGATGAGACCTGCAGCGCCTGCTGCCGCAGCACCGGCCAGGAAGCGGCGGCGGTTCTGGATGATCTGCATGGGGTTCTCCCTCCCATTGAAAATGGCACGAGGCTGCCTGCCCCTCACGTCTTCAACTCGCGTTTCAACTCGTTGAGGAACCGCCAATCGGTACCGTCCGCGATGATCTTCTGGGGGGCCGACCTGATCATGCCTGCCTCTTGAAGTCGCAGCGCGTAAAACCGGATCGTGTCTTCCGGATCGTATTCTCTCCACTTGTTGTAAGGCACGTCGGTCATCGTCTGCAGTGCGTAGTCATAGTTGGCCGTGTAGCCGTCATCGACGATCTGTCGTGCGACGCGCTGTGGCTCAGAGACGCAAAGGTCGGCGGCTTTCAAAATGGCGCGGACGACGCGCTTGGTCGCGATCGGGTTGGTGTGAACGAAGTCGGCGTTGCCGGCCAGCATGCAGCAAAAATACTGCGACCAGGGACGATCGACGGCGCTGTTGACGACTACGTGGCCGACGTTTTGGGCGCGCAGTTCCTGAGGTTCGGGCGGAAAGCCGAGGAACGCATCGATTTGCCCTCGCTTGAAGAGCGTTATTGGCTTGATGGTCGGGCTGGTGACCCAATTTATGTCCTTGACTGGATCCAGCCCGACATAGGCCGCCATGCCCGTCAAAAATACATGCGGACTCGAGCCCAAGCCTTGGACGCCGACACTCTTGCCCTTCAGGTCCGTAATCCCGTGGATATTCTCGTTTCCGAATAGCTCAAAGCAGCCAGGGTGCACCCCGGCCAGCACCGAGATCGGCCCCCCTGCATCCATCACCACCACAAGCGGCGCGGCGAAATTCAAAGTAAAGTCCACCTCGCCACTCGCGACAGCGTCAGATGTCCCCGCGGCTGACTCAGTCATTACATAGCGAACTTCGGTGAAGCCCTCCGCATGCAACAACTCCTCGGCAACATATTGAGGCGCGATGCAGATGCCCCTGATCTTTGCAAGGCGGACGCTGGTGGTTTCCGGCGGTGGCTCTGCGGAGAGCGATTGCTGGACCCCAACGAGGCTCGCGGCGCCGACTGACGCAGCGCCGGCCAGGAAGCGCCGGCGGTTCTGGATGATCTGCATAAGCATCTCCTTCCTCGATAGGGCGCACGGCGTGTTGGCGATTGCCTACGTCTTCAACTCGTTCTTCAGTTCGTTGAGGAACCGCCAGTCGGTGCCCTGGGCCAAGAGCTTCTGGGGGGTGCTCTTGAGCATCCCGACCTCGTGCAGGCGCAAGGCGTAGAGGCGCAGGGTGTCCTCAGCGCTATACTCACGCCAACCGTAGGGGAGCCCCTTTATGACCTGGAGGGCATGGTCATAGCGCCTGGTATAGCCCTGCTCCACCAAGAACTGGGCGGACTGCTCGGGCTCGCTGGTGCAGAAATCCGCCGCTTTCAAGATGGCGCGGAGGGCACGTTTGGTGGCCACCGGATTCGTGCGGACGAACTCCCGGTTCCCAGCCAGCATGCAGCAGAAGTATTGCGACCAGGGCCGGTCCACGGTGCTGCTAATCACCACATGGCCGATCTGCTGCTCCCGCATCTCCTGCGGTTCGGGGGGAAAGCCCAGGTAGGCGTCGATCTTCCTCTCACTGAGGAGCCGGATGGACTCGGGGCCCGGATGCGTGACGAAGTGTATGTCCTTATGGAGGTCCAGGCCCACATACGCCGTCATAGCGGCGAGAAAGACGTATCGGCTGGAATCCAGCGACGGCACAGCCACGGTCTTCCCCTTGAGGTCGCGGATCGATTGCACGCCATCGGTGCCGAACAGCTCAAAGCAGCCGACGTGGAGTCCAGCCAGGATGACGATGGGATCCCCAGCCTCCAGGTGGAGAAGGAGCGGGGCGGCGAAATGCGCACTGAGGTCGGCTTCACCAGAGGCGAGAGCCGGCGCGATGTCTGCGGTCCCCCTCTTTTGGAGGTAGTGCACCTCGGTGAACCCTTCGCTGCGCAGCAGTTCTTCGGCTACATATTGGGGGGCCTGACAGATGCTGGGAATCCGGATGAGCCGGATCCGCGTCGTCTCTGGCGGTGGCTCTGCGGAGAACGATTGCCCGACCCCAACGAGACTCGCGGCGCCGGTTGCCGAAAGGCCGGCCAGGAAGCGCCGGCGGCTCTGGATGATTTGCATCTCCACGTCTCCCCTTGAGACAAATGGGATCAGGTTTTCAGCTCACGCTTCAACTCGTCGAGGACGCGCCAGTCCGTTCCGTTGGCGATGATCTGTTGCGGGCTCGATTTGATCATGCCCGTCTCCTGCATGCGCAGTGCGTAGAACCGCAGGGAGTCTTCAGGATCGAATTCCCGCCAGCGGTCGTACCGGATGTCCTTGAGCGTCTGGAGCGCGTAGTCGTACGACGGGACGAAATCGCGATCGACCATCTGCTGCGCCACCCGTTGCGGATCCGACACGCATAGGTCGGCGGCTTTGAGGATGGATCGCAAGACCCGCTTGGTCGCCACCGGGTACCTGTTCACGTAGTCCGTGGTGGCGGAGATCATGCAGCAGAAATACTGTGACCATGGGCGGTCGACGGCATTGTTGAGGATCGTGTGACCGATCTTCTTGGCGCGCAGCTCCTGCGGCTGGGGCGGCGTGCCGAGGAATGCGTCGATCTTTCCTTGGATGAAGAGTTCCGTCGGCGTGACGTCCTTGGTCAGGACCCAGTGGATATCGTTCACGGGATCGAGCCCGACATACGCGGACATGAGGGTCAGCCACATGTGTCGCGAGTTGTTGAAGCCATCCACGCCCACCCTCTTGCCCCGCAGTTCCGCGACGCTGCGGATGCTCTCCTTGGCGATCAGTTCGAGGCATCCCGAGTGCAACCCGGTCAGCACCTTGATCGGCACGCCGGCGTCGATCGACACGATCTGATTGGGCGGAAAGTTCACAGAGAAATCCGTCTCACCGCGTGCAATCCATTCCGATTGGTCGACGCTTTTGTCGGCTTCCACATAGCGAATGTCGGTGAAGCCCTCTGCGCGCATCAGTTCTCCGGCGATGTACGCGCCTGCCCAGCAGTAGGAACCACCAATCTTCAGCGGCAGACGAACCGTCGTTGTTTCCAGCGGCGGCTCCGCGTGGAGTGACTCGGGAAGACCGACGATACCGGCAGCGCCTGCCATCGCAGCGCCGGCCAGGAATCGGCGGCGGGTTTGCATGATCTGCATCCGTACGCTCCTCTTCCGAATCGCAAAGGGCAATTGGCCGGAACCGAGCAAAAGAGGTTTCGGCGGAGGCAGATGGTCTCGTGGGTGCGACGAGTAGTTGTGGATTCTATCGCGCCCAGTCCGCTGCGGGAGTCTTGCGCTCTCAGTCGCCGGCTCATGTATTAGCAGCCGACGATATTTCGACGATACGCCCAATTTGCATTGGTTGCGAGCGCAAAACTTTGCCACGCCAAACGTCCCGCCAGCACCTCGCTGTCAGGGGACTGTTTGGGTTGTTGAATGTTCACAGCTTGCGCATCCCCCCGCTTTCGGGGCTCTAGATTGCGTGCAGGCGATCCTGGGTCAGCCGAGCGTTGGCTGCCACCGGCCGCCCTGGCACCGGGACTATGTTTGCCTCCGCCACGTTTCGTGGCTGCTTTCTCGCAGCCGGATTCAGTCCGCGTGCTTGGAACCAATGACGGGCGAGACTGTTCAGTTGTAACTTTGACACGACGCTGACCCGCCGTGCCGGCTGGGTAAGCGGCGCTCTTGAGGAGTTCTCATCATGAAGATTTCGTCCACATTTCGTTCAATCGCGTTTGCCGTCGTCGCCGCAGGGGCAGCCAGCGTTGCCAGCGCCGCGCATGCCGACAGCGGTACGATCCGCTTCGCCGTCTACAAGGCTGCGTTCTTTGTGGGTGGCTCTGGAGGCGAGGGCACGCTGACCTTCCATGGTCGCCGCTATCCCATCTCTGTCGGCGGCATCTCGGGCGGCCTCGCCTTCGGGGTCTCCAAGACCTATTTCAAAGGTACCGTGCGCCATATCAGCCGCGTCCGGGATGTGACGGGGGTCTACGGTGCGGCGGGCGGTGGCGGTGCGCTGGGCAAAGGGGCCCAGGTGATTGTCATGACCAATGACAAGGGCGCCCAACTCGAACTCACGGGCAAGCAGGTAGGCATGCAAGTCAACGCGGATCTCAGCGGTATGGCCATCACGGTGAAGTAAGGGTCGTCGTGCCTGCAGTCGGCCCACTGTGCTCAATACAAAGTCGGCTTTGGCCATCTTCCTTTTGGCCAAAGGTGGCGCAGGCGAGATGGTGGGCGCCAAGCGTGTCGGCATGTGAGTGGCCGGTGCGGCGGCCTTCAGGACCCCGTCGCCTCGGCCGAAACCCACTTATGGAACGCGGCGATTCGAGGGTCGGTCCAGCAATCTCTTCTGCAACACAAGTAGTAGGCCTCCGTGTCGTCACAGATCTGCATATCCTTGAACGGCAGGACCAGTTCTCCCTTGCTGATCTCTTCGTGGAGCACCGAGAGGTCTCCGATCGCGACGCCCTGGCCCATGGCCGCGGCGCGATAGGCCATATCGGCACTGGGCAAGACCTCACCCGAGTTCAAGTCAAGAAGGTTCGGCGCAAATCGCCCGGCCCAAACTTTCCAATCGTGCCGGTCAGGCGTTTCATGCAGCAGATTGTGGTGAACCAGGTCGGCAGGAGAGGTCAGCGGCACGCCTCTCTCCAGTAGCTTTGGAGAGCAAACTGGGGTGCCGAACGATTGCAACACCAGCACCGCCTCGATATCTTTCGGCCGATTTGGATTACCGCAGTCAAAGGCCAGATCGAACTCACCTCCGAAGAAAATTTCCCAGTCATACTCAGCGGTCGTTAACCGGACACCGATTGCAGGCCATTGCTGCTTGAAACGGTCAAGTCGCGGCAGCAACCACCGAATGGAGAAGGTGGGCGGGCAGATGACCTTGAGATGCCGAGGCTGGCGTTGAAGGTCTTGAGCACCCGCGGCAATGCTCTCGAACGCGGCCGCCAGGATGGGTTGGAAATTGCGGCCCGCATCGGTCAAGACCAACCGGCGCGGCAATCGTCGAAACAATTCCACTTGCAATGCTTCTTCCAAGAGCTTGACGTGCCTGCTGATCGCTCCTTCAGTCACGCATAGCTCCTCGGCCGCGCGCGCAAAGCTTTCATGGCGCGCGGCTGCTTCAAACGCCCGAAGAGCATTGAGTGAAGGGAGACGCATCGACTGTCACTGCCTCAGGAATTCTGAGCCTACCCCGGAGAAAGACTGGTTTGTAGCCGGTACGCTGCCTGCCTACGCTGTCATCTGCAAGCGCGAGCTTGGCACGGAGGCCTGACGGTGGGCAACAATCTTCTGGCGTCGACGTTACAGCACTCGGTCTGGGCGGTTCGAGCAATCAAATTAACTGGCTGTGTCTCAAGATGGCGGGAGCGGCATTTCTACCGCCGTGACCTCGCGCGACTATCCAGCGTAGCGCCACACATGATCGACGATATTGGCTTGACGAAGGACGAAGTGGAGTCTGAACTTGCAAAGCCATTCTGGCGATGATCGGGTGCTGTGCGACAGACCTATCAAGCTGCCAAATGGATGCGATTTCGGCCGGCTATTTTTGCGGAATAGAGGGCAGTGTCGGCCCGCGCCAGCACGTCGGCAACGATGTCGCTCACCTGGGCCGTCGCGATACCTGCCGAGAAAGTGTATCCAAAATCAGGGCGATCTCTGAGGGGTCTTGAGCTGCGAATAGCGGCTAGCATGCGCGCCACGATCAGCTCAGCCGCGTCCGTTGATGTGTTCGGCAGCACCAACAGAAATTCCTCACCTCCGACGCGGCCAAAACAATCGCTCCGTCTTACTTCCCGCTGGATCCGCGTTGCGAAGTCCCGCAAGATAGTGTCACCCGCCTGATGTCCGAACCTGTCGTTGACATATTTGAAGTTGTCGAGGTCGAGCACGCAGACGCAGCCAAGTTCATCGCGCGATTCCGATCGCCGGAGCATTTCTTCCAAACGGGCGGTCACAAAGCGTCGATTGGCAACCCCGGTGAGCTCATCCGTATTAGAGGCCTTTATAGCTACGTCCCGGTCTTGCCGAACCGATCGTCCGCTGGCCCGCAATTTGGTGATGTCGTTGGCGATGCAAAGCATCCAGCCTTCACGGTCAACAGTCTCCGTCATCCAGAGCCAGCGTCCTTCGACAAGATCCGTCTCGAATGCCCTGAACCCGATCTTGCCACGTCTCGACAGCGTGGGGATCAACCAGGCTTCGAAATCCCGCTCCTTTATGACGGTTCCTCTGCCCGCATAAAAATTGCGGCGCATGAGATCCGGCCACAACGGCGTCTCGTCGGGGTCAACGAAAAATGCCGAACGAAATGCTTCATTTGCGTAGCGTAGGCGATCGAAACTGTCATACGCCGCCACCAACACCGGCGTGTGATGGTAGAGATGGAGAAGCTTGCTGGAAATCTCATCCATCCCGCCTTCTTACAGGCTCAGGCTTAAGGGGAAATTACCCGGCGGGGGAGGCCAATGGTATTTTCAATGGAACGCTAATATACATAGACGGTCGAAGGAGCAGCGCCTGCCAGATACTGAGGAATGCCATGCGAAGATTCATCTTCACGGCAATATGTATCGCCGCCGCAACAGCTGCCAGCGCCCATGATTGGTACGAAGACAAGATTGACCCGCAGACGAAATTCAAGTGTTGCGGTGGCTCTGATTGCCGCGCCATACCTCGCTCTTCGGTGCGGTTAAGGATCGATGGCGGCTATATTTACTTGCCGCACAATTTCATCATCCCACGGGACCGTGTACAGGAATCCCAAGATGATCAATTCCACATCTGCGAGAATACCTACGTCGTAACCAATCAGCTGTATCTGCGTTGCTTTTTCGCACCCCGTGTCAAGCTCTCTCTGCTTCTCCCCAGGCCAAGGTAATTACCGCACGCTAGAGAAATGTGGCGGCCACTGTGGGCGAGCGGCCTCAACCGACATGAACGCGGCGGTCACCTGTCGGTTGCTCTCCCAGCAGCGGTGATTTTGGCAGGCCACGTCTTTGCCGTCGATGGCAGCGAGACGCTTGTCCGATTACCCCCCGGCAAGACGCGGCAGCAGGAAAATCTCAGCGCCTTTTGGCAATTCCTTCGACCAGGTGTCGCGATAGATCGTCCCGTCGATGGCTACGGCGATGCCGCGGTCGATCAAGGGCTCTATGCCGGGATACTGTTCAGCCAGCTTCCTGAACAGCTCCCTTATGTCCTTGGCCTCGATCTCGACCTTGTTCTTGCCTCCGGCGGCCGCGCCAAGCGATCCCCAGAGCGTCACTTCGACCATCAGCCTGCCCGTTTCGTCTCGATCGCCGCCAGGATGCGTGGCGGCGACATCGGGATATGCGTCATCCGCACGCCGGCGGCGTTCGACACCGCATTGGCGATCGCCGCCAGCGGCGGCACGATCGATGTCTCGCCGACGCCGCGCACCCCGTAGGGGTGGTTGGGGTTGGGGATCTCGAGGATCTGCGTGTCGATCATCGGCAGGTCCGAGCAGACCGGGATGCGGTAGTCGAGGAAGCCGGGGTTCTGCAGCCGCCCGTCCTTGCCGTAGATATACTCCTCGTTGAGCGCCCAGCCGATGCCTTGCGCGGCACCGCCCTGGTACTGGCCCTCGACATAGGTCGGGTGCACCGCCTTGCCGGCATCCTGCACCACCGTGTAGCGAATGACCCTGGTGGCGCCGGTCTCGGGATCGACCTCGATATCGCAGATATGGGTGGCGAAGGAGACGCCGGCGCCATCGGCGACGAGCTCGCTGTGGCCGGCGATCGGTCCGCCGGTCGTGCCCGACGCGAGCGCGATCTCCTTCAGCGACAGCTGCCCAAGATTGCCGTGCTTCTCGCCCTTGGCAATCGCGTGGCCTTTTTCCCAGACGACGTCGTCGACCGAAATGTCCCACATCTGCGCGGCGCGTTCGCGCAGGATTTTGATCGCGTTGCGCGCGGCCGAGATGGTCGCCATGGAGGACGAGAAGGTGCCCCGGCTGCCGTCCGTCATGTCGTTGTAGCCGAGGCTGGAGGTGTCGGCGACGATCGCCTTGACCTGCTCATAGGCGATGCCGAGTTCCTCCGCCGCCACCAGCGACAGCGATGCGCGGGAACCACCCACATCGACGGTACCGACGGCAAGCGAGACCGAACCGTCCATGCCGATGTTGAGGTCGGTGCAGGTCTGGCCACCGAAGTTGAACCAGAAGCCGCAAGCCATGCCGCGGCCCTGGTTCTTGCCCAGCGGCGCCTTCATGTGCGGATGGTTCTTCACCGCTTCGAGCGTCGGGCCGATGCCGATGGGGCCATAGACCGGGCCGTAGGACGATCTGGTGCCTTCCTGCGCGGCGTTCCGGATCCGGAACTCGACCGGATCCATGCCGATCTCCTTGGCCAGCTCGTCGACGGCGCTTTCCACCGCGAACGCCGCCATCGGCGCCGACGGCGCGCGATAGGCCGCGGTTTTCGGCCGGTTGACCAGCACTTCGTAGCCGACCGTCTTGACGTTATCGAGCTTGTAGCAGGCAAACGCGGTCATGGCGCCGATCTCGGCCCAGGAGCCGGCATACGGGCCGCAGCTATAGCGCAGCGTCGCTTCGGCCGCGGTGATGGTGCCGTCCTTGCGGGCGCCGATCTTGATGTCGATCGAGGTGGCGCTGGTCGGGCCCGAGGCGCGGAACACCTCGTCGCGGGTCATCACCAGCTTGACCGGTCGGCCGGCCTTGCGCGACAGCGCCAGCGCCACCGGCTCGGCCCAGACATGGGTCTTGCCGCCGAAGCCGCCGCCGATCTCCGAGGAGGTGACGCGCAGCTTCGAGGCTTCCATGCCAAGCAGCTGCGCGCAGTGCTGGCGGTAGACGAAATGACCTTGGGTGCAGACCCAGAGGTCGGCGGTGCCGTCGGAGCTGACGCTCGCCACGCAGGCATGCGGCTCGATATAGCCCTGGTGCGTCTGCTCGGTCTTGAAGGAGCGCTCGACGATGAAATCGGCGTGGCCGAAACCCTGATGGACATCGCCATGGCCAAACTGGCTGCGCTTGGTGACGTTGGAGGGTTTTACCGGCTTTTCCTCAAGGCCTTCGGTGAAGATTGCGTCGTTGATGAGAGGGGCGGAGTGCTTCATCGCCTCGTCGACGTCGGTGACATGCGGCAACAGCTCGTAGTCGACCTCGATCAGCTTCAGCGCCTGCCTGGCCGTGCGGGCGTCGACCGCGGCGACCGCGGCGACCGCATGGCCGTCATAGAGCGCCTTGCCGCGCGCCATGCAGTTGTCGAGGACGTCGTACATGGCGGCATCGCCATCGGTGAGGTCCGGCAGGTCGGCAGCGGTGATCACCGCCTTGACGCCGGGG
This sequence comes from Mesorhizobium bavaricum, assembly GCF_056781655.1. Taxonomy (NCBI): domain Bacteria; kingdom Pseudomonadati; phylum Pseudomonadota; class Alphaproteobacteria; order Hyphomicrobiales; family Phyllobacteriaceae; genus Mesorhizobium; species Mesorhizobium bavaricum. The sequence goes on from NZ_CM165566.1 coordinate 3,321,432, forward strand.
AGCTTCTCCGCCTTCGAGGTGTCGATCTTCCTGATTTTCGCGTGCGCATGCGGGCTGCGCAGAACACGCCCGACCAGTTGGCCGGCCATGTTGAAGTCGGCGCCGTAGCGGGCGCGGCCCGTGACCTTGTCGACGCCGTCGGGACGGATCGGGCGCGTGCCAACGGATGTGAATTTGCGCCCCGAAAAACGTGGATCGAAATTCATCTCAGGCTCCCTTCATCACGGTGGCCGCGTCCTGGACGGCGCGCACGATCTTGTCATAGCCGGTGCAGCGGCAAAGGTTCCCGGCGAGGCCGAAGCGGATTTCCTCCTCGGTCGGATCGGGGTTCTTGGCCAAAAGGTCCTTCGCCGCGATCAGGAAGCCTGGCGTGCAGATGCCGCATTGCAGTGCCGCGTGCTCGAGGAACTTCTGCTGCAGCGGATGCAACTGATCGCCATGCGCCATGCCCTCGACGGTCTCGATGTGCCGGCCTTCAGCTTCCGCGCCGAGCACCAGGCACGAGCACACCAGGCGGTCGTCGAGGACGATGCTGCAGGCGCCGCAGTCGCCGGTTCCGCAGCCTTCCTTGGCGCCCGTCAGCCCCAGGCGATCGCGCAGGACATCGAGCAGTGTCTCGTCCGGCTGGCAAAGATACTCGACAGTGTCGCCGTTGATTGTGGTTGAGACTGCTACACCAGCCATCATTTGCCTCCTGCGCGCGCATAGGCGGAAATGGCGGCCCGCTTGGCCAGCACACCCGCAACCTTCCTTCTGAATTCGATGGTGCCGCGCTTGTCGTCGATGGGACGGCAAGCCCCCGAGCAGACCTTGGCGAGCCTCTCGAGCGCGGCTTCGTCCAGCTTGGAGCCGATGAGAACCTGCGCGGCCTCCTCAACCAGAAGCACCGTTGGCGCCGCGGCGCCGATAGCCACGCGGGCCGCTATGACGACCCCGCCCTCATCGAGCGTCAAATTCACGCCGGCGCTGACCACCGCGATATCCATCTCGGTGCGCGGAATGAAACGCAGATAGGCATCGCCCGAGCGCGGCGGGCGCTTGTCGAGCAGGATCGCCTCGATGATCTCGCCTTTGGCCAAGGACGTCTTGCCCGGCCCGGTCGGCACGCTTTCGACGGGAATCGTGCGCCTGCCCGCCGGGCCGACGACCGATGCCCTGGCGCCGGCCGCGACCAGCGCCGGCACGCTGTCGGCAGCCGGCGAGGCGTTGCAGAGATTGCCGGTGATTGTGCAGCGCCCCTGCACCTGCTTCGAGCCGATCAGCTTGGCCGCTTCGACGACGCCGGGCCATGCCTTCTTCAGGACAGCGCTCTCTCCCAGGACGGCGCAGGGGACCGTGGCACCGATGCTGAAGCCGTCGGCCGTTTCCCTGATCTCGCTGAAGCCCTCGATCGCCTTGATGTCGACGATCAGGTCTGGTTCGACAAAGCCGCCCTTCATTCTCACCAGCAGGTCGCTGCCCCCGGCGAGAATGGCGGCCGTACCGGCCGACCCGGCCAGCTGGCCGACGGCATCTTCGATTGAAAGCGGACGTATGTAGCGCATCGTCTCCCCTTGGTCATCACGATCTCAGCGACCGTTATAAACAGTCTCCCCATAATGGCTATCCGGTTCGTCATTTGCGTCGATTGGGCCAGGCGGCGCAAAAACGAGTCCCAATGACCTGGCGTGCCCCGCTGAATGGCAGAGCCCCTCTACCGGTCGACCATCGCCAGACCGCGCTCGCCATAGCGCGGGCCGGAGATTTTTCCCGGCGCGAGCGCCTCGTCGAGCGCGGCCATCTCGGCGGCGTCGAGCGTGGTCGCGGCGGCGGCGATGTTCTCCTCCAGATACTTCCTCCGCTTGGTGCCGGGGATGGGCACGATGTCGATGGCGAAATCCGTGCCCTTGTGGAGCAGCCAGGCCAGCGCGATCTGGCCGGGCCTGGCGCCCTTGCTCGCCGCGATGTCGCGCACCTTGGCGGCCGCCTCGACATTGGCGTCGTAGTTCTCGCCCTGGTAGCGCGGGTCATTGCGACGGTAATCGCCCTCGGAATAGTCCTCCGCGCGCTTGACCTCACCGGTGAGGAAACCGCGGCCGAGCGGCGAGAACGGCACCAGGCCGATACCGAGTTCGCCGAGCAGCGGGATGATCTCCGGCTCCAGATTTCGCTCCCACAGCGAATATTCGCTCTGCACCGCCGACACCGGATAGACGGCATGCGCCCGGCGGATGTTGGCCGCACCCGCCTCGGACAGGCCGAAGAAGCGAACCTTGCCTTGCGCGACCAGCTCGCCGACCGTGCCGGCGACATCCTCGATCGGCACGGCCGGGTCGACGCGGTGCTGGTAGAGCAGGTCGATATGGTCGGTGGCGAGCCGGCTCAGCGAAGCGTCCACAACCGCGCGGATATGCTCGGGCCGGCTATCGGTCCCGTCGAGCTGTTTGCCGTTTTCGATGCGGAAGCCGAATTTGGTGGCGATGGTCACCTGGTCGCGCTTGCCCTTCAGCGCCCGGCCCAGCAGCGCCTCATTGGTATGAGGGCCATAGACCTCGGCGGTGTCGAGAAAGGTGCAGCCGAGTTCGATGGCGCGGTGCAGCGTTGCGATGGATTCGGCCTCATCGGCCGGGCCGTAGGACTGGCTCATGCCCATGCAGCCGAGGCCGATCGCCGAGACGTGCAGCCCCTGGCTGCCGAGCTTGCGTGTTTTCAGGGTCATGGCTGGCGTTCTCCGGTGGGGGGATGCCAGACTTATAGCAGCCGCCCGCTCAATTCCCACAGCCCGTTCTGCCGCATCGCGATCGAGGGCACGGTCAGGGCGGTGGGGTGAAATCAGGCTCTTTCGCCGCCGACGTCGCCACGTCCAGTCTCGCAGTGATTTCGAGAGGGGAGCCTCACATGTTCGAGGCGACGTCGCGGGAAGACAGTGGCTTGGGCTTGTGGGCCGGACGCTGCCTTGTCGGGTGCTCGGCGGCGCGGGGAGCGGCTTTGACCGTCTTCTCGGTGTGGGGCTCACGGTCTGGGGGTTCCCGGTCTTGGGATTCGGGCTCTGGGGCGCTTGCGCCTTGCGGCGCTTGAGCCAGCTGGCAGACAGGTCGGCAAGGAGAGTGCGCAGGTCTTTCACAACATGCTCCTCCGACCGGATAATTTCCAAAGGCCGCACTTGTTCCCGCGTGGGTATGAAGGACGCTGACGGTGCCGGCGGGAGCGCGTCGCTGCTGAGCAAATGCACCGGTCCGGCGTCGAAGCGCTGGATCTAGAAAAGGGACCTCCCGGCATGGCTCGAAGGTGTGCCGCCGGGAGGTCTCGTATTAGAGTCGGTTCACGTTGCGAACGCCGTCGCGGCCGATTTCATTTGAGGTGTAGTTCTCGGCATCGGCGTCAAACCCGGTCCAGCCGTCGGCCCGATATTGGCTGCGACGCTCCTCCAGATTCACGGACTTCGTCTGTCCCAGAATCCTTTCGGCCACGTCCTCGAACTGGTCGTCGACCTTGGCGGTGACCAAAGTGCCGCCTCGGCGGACGCCCTCCGCATAAACGTGGGCGTCGTTCTCAGGCACGCCGGAATCGGTCAGCGCCCCGACGATGCCGCCTGCAGCGCCACCCACCACGGCACCGCCCACGGCGCCGACTGCCGTGGCAGCCAGCCAACCAGCGGCGACTACGGGGCCGACGCCCGGAATGGCCATGAGGCCAAGCCCGGTCAACAGTCCGCCGGCTCCGCCGACAACGGCACCGAGGCCGGCGCCATCCGCGGCATCGTCTGCGGCCTTGGATCCGTCGTTGTCGTGCCAGTTGTCGGCGTTGTTGGCGACAATGCTGATATCGGAATGCGGAATGCCGGTGGCTTCCAGTTCGCCAACGGCATCGGAAGCGTCGTCATAGTTGTCAAACAGGCCGGTTACGGTTTTCATCTGTTGGATCTCCTTGATGTCGGTTGATTAATTGGTGCCGGCAACGACGTTGCCCTGATAGTCCAGCGACACTGCAATGGCCTTGCCGCCCTTCGTTGCCTGGCCTCGCCAGATGCCCTGATCGTCCTTGGCCAGCTTGGACACATCCGAGAAGCCGGCATCCTGGATGCGGTCCTTGGCCTGATCCTCGGTGAAGCTGTTGGCACCGGGAACGGGCGCCGACGGGTTCGCGGTGTCGGTCGTGGTCACCGCCGGCGTCGTGGAGGTGGTTGCCGCTGACTTGTCACCCACCGTGGAAGCGATCTTTTCGATCATCTCCTGATGCATCTTCAGTGTCGGAACGGTTTCCTGGGCGAAGGTCTTCAGCTCGGGGTTGTCGCCGTCCCTGGCATAGCTTTCGAACAGCTTGACCGCATCGGAATGCGCATCGCGCTGCATCTGGACATAGGGCCCATCGATCGGGTCCGTGGCATTCTGCAGCGTGTCGACATCACTCTTGTGCTTGGCGTCCAGTTCCTTGGGGACTGTCAGCTTCTGCTCGCCGGCGATCGACTCGAGCTTGGCGTTGGCCGCGCCGTGGTCGTCGATCATCTTGTGCGCGAAATCCTTCACGCTTTGGTCCTGCGCTTTGGTTTCGGCAATCTTGCTCGAATTCACTTCGAACATTCCGCCGGCTGCTGCCTTGTCGACAAAGTCTTGTGCGCTGTCGGCGGCGAGGGCGGGCAGGGCGAAAGCCATAGCTGTAGCGGTGGCCAGTGAGGCCATTAGTAGGCGGGTTTTCATGGGGATGTCCTTGTTTCTGCACACATGTGCCGTGGAGCTAATCTGCGTCCGCGGCCTTTGTTCCGGACGATCGGCAATAAGCTTCCAGGACCCGTTCGGGTTATCGCGCTTTGGCAGATCGGCGGGCAGGGCCCTGTCTGGCGGATGAACGCAACCCGCTCTTGCGTGCTCACCGTGTCACTCAAGGAGGGAAAGACCTGCGACTTAAGTCCGCTCATGAAACGCATTGGTCTTGCCAAGGCGCGCCTCGGGAACGGCCAGCTCTCACGGTCGTTGTCTGCTGCAGATTTGCTGGAGGAAAGCTGTGGACAGGAGTGTTGATCAAGCGCGCTGGTTGCTCGCGCCGATCTTCGCGGTGGCCATCACCTATCTGGTGATTGGGATTACCCTCGGCTGACCCGACCGACCCCGCGTTTTGCCATCGGCGCAGCTATGTCCCTTCCTGCGCTGGTAGGGTTCGCTCGCCGCTCCCGTGCGGCGGGCGAACCCTCAAGTCTCAGTAGTTATAGTAGGTCACGGCAACATAGACCGCCGGTCCAACGATCAGGCAAATCCCCATTCCGATAACCAACGCAATGCCTAGGCGCTCTGTGCGCCTGACAATGTCATCGACCTTGGCGTCGTCAGTGGAAGGGATGAGGTCAAGGACGGACAAAACCTCCGGGACACGAGCCTTGTTGTCATTCGCGGGTCGGTTTTCGCCATCGCGCGTGCTCGGTTGGATAAAGGTCACGGTTTCGCCTCGCTGCCGGGAACGCCTCGCCGCCGCTGCGGGGACGCTGGATCTGGTGCCCCGCTATGGGGAATGGTGGATGGACACTCGTTTGGGTGCCGACCAAGGACTCATGCTCGGCGGCGCCGTTGTAACGCATTTGCCAGGCATAGGTTGCCTGTTAGGACTTCAGTCGTACCACCCTCGGACCTTGGCCTTACCCGCGGAACGCAATGCCGCAGGGGTCGTTGCTCACCTGTGATGGGCAGTCAAAACCTGGCTGCCAGGTGACGCAACGGAGAAAGATTTTGCCATGAAGAAATATCTTGTCAGTACAGTCGCAGGCCTCGCGCTCGTCGCTGGAGTTGGTGCTTCCTTTGCGGGAGACGTCGTGATTCTCAAGCCGGAGCAGCAGACGGTGGTTCGCGAATACATCCACAAACAGAAGCTCGCATCAGTCAGCCTGCTTGGTGTCGAACTCAACGTCGGCACCGCGCTCCCGGACACGGTCGAGCTTCACCAAATCGACGTCCCCGACGTCAAATACAAGTATACGGTCGTCGGAGATCATGCAGTTCTCGTGGATCCGGATACACGCAAGGTCGTGCAGATCATCGAGTAATCTGCTGTGGCAGGCCAGCCCGCTTCCCGATCTGTTTCGGGAAGCGGGCAAATCGAGGCTTTCACACGGATCGATCCCGGTTGCCGTGCCGGAACATCTTTTTCGCGCCCCACCTCGTGTGCGGCGCGACGCGCTCGTCAGAAGCATTCGGGCGCCTGGCCAGCAAATGGAACTCAAACAGCATTCGGAGATTTCTCCGTTACAATTTTCACAATTTTATGAGGATGCCTAATGTTCACCGACAAGGAGACAAGGTTTCTGGAGGCGGGCCTGCTCCTGGCCGTGCCTGTCTGCGTGGCGGTCACCGCGCTGATCGCTGTCTTCGCCTTGCCTTGGGTATGATGGGCAATAGCTGGATGGGCTGCCGGTGCGGTGTCGAGGCTTGGCAACCCGGCCACGAGGACTGTTAGAAAGAACCGCTTCCTTTTCGTCGCGGCCGACCCTCAAGGCAAGCTTTCACAGGCAGAAATCGAGCGCTTTTTGGTGGCAGCGCAAGCGCTGGAGCTTATCCGCCTGTTTGTATCTCCCACCTATGAGCCCTAGCGGGCCATGCGGATTTGCGGGTAGTGACAGGCAACGTCGAGTTCATCCAGTGGAACACCACAGGACCGAGGCGGGTCCCCTATGGCTGGGTAGCGCCTTTAGGCCAATTGCGCGATTGCTAATATGCTCATAATCAAGCAGCGCGGGGGACGTCTAACGCTTCCCGCAGTGGCCGGTGTGGTCCGTTGCCCCCACGGTGGAGCCCCCACTGCACCGGCCATTCCGCTACGGCTGGGTAGCGCCATTTGGTCAGCTTGATACCTTCCCGGTTGCGTCGCCGCTGCCCACGGCCGGCAGCGGTGTCTAGCGCCCATTCGATGGAACGGGACATCGCCGGTGAACTAGCCCCGACGGCAGGGTTGGGACTTCAGTCTTAGTCCCGCCAATAGGCTTAGTTGCGCAGTTTCTAATATTCCATAATTTAAGCAGCGCGGGGAACGCAACCCCTTCCCGCAGTGACCGGTGCGGCTTTCGCATCCCCAAGATAGCCCCAAGGCCGCACCGGCCATCGTATCAAGACGGGTTGCGCGCGCTCGCTTTTTGTTTTTCGAGGAACTGCTCGGCGTGTTCGCCCCATTCCGCAGCCGCGATTTTGTTTTCTTGAACAGATCTCCTGAAAGCCTTGCGCAGAGCGTCAAGGTCAATAGCCCACAGCTTTTCGTTCCGATTTCGCGTCGCCCACCCCCATTAAAATGACGACAGGCTCCGCAAGTTTAGGCCTTCAAGGACGGAGCCTGACTTTTTGGGTATGAACTACGCGGGTCAACGGCTTGGTAGCGCCAGTTACTTCCGCACAATCCATTCGAGCAACTCGGGTTCAATGTCGGCGCTACCCATAAACTCGGTGATCAAAAGCGTGGCTTTCGCCCGCCATTGGTCGTCGGGAATGTTCTGTTCGAGGACGGATTTTATGAAGGCGCTGCGAATGATGTCGCAGTCAAAAGCCGATATCTGAATACCTGGCTGGTCCATGATGCCAACTCCCATGAAGGGCGGGAGCACAATGAACTCTCAAGCACCGATGCAGCCCACTACTCGCCCGGTGACGATGTGATTCATATCCCCTTCGCTCACGTGTTCAATGGGATTCGATTGTACGTTTTTAACCAAGCGGCCGGGCACGTTGTCGGCTAGCTGGCGCGCTCTAGCTCCCGCACGCGGCAACCCCTCAAGAAGCCGCAGTGACCGACGCGGTTTTTTAGGCAATGCTTTCACCGCAACCGCGTCGGTCATTTAAGCGAGTTGCCATCAGCGACCCCTTCAACGGAATTCGCCACAACGTCCGTGACGAAAAGCCTTGAGACGATGGTAGGCGGCCTCGTCGCGGCTATGGAACGCGTCCAGGGGGACGTCACCGAAATCAGCGACATCAAGGACGGTGACGCGCGAACTGCGCTCGCCTTGACCAATAGAACAGCGCCCCAGCATCACTCGTTACCGCCTATTGGTCAGACGTCTAGCGCGCTATGCGGGGTGGCTGACCTGGCCGCCCACAGGCAGGCCGATTTCGTTTTGGCCGGGAAACTTTTTCAGAAGAGCGAAGTTTGTTCAACAAGCTGCCGCTTTGGCAGCCTCAAACGGAGGATTTTCCATGAACCTGAAAACGCTCACGATGGGCGCGATGGCGCTTGCGATCATGACTGGCTCGGCTCTTGCTGGCAACACATCGGCGCTCGATGACCCGGCTAAGATGTCTCCCTTCTTCACCGATGCCGGTATGAAGACCATGAAGTCCGAGGCTGAATTCAAAACCGCCTGGATGGCTATGACGGAAGAAGACCGCGCAGCCATGATGAAGGAATGCGGCGACGAAGCCATTGCCAAAGAGCATGACAATTTCTGCAAAATGACCAAGCAACTCGGCGGCGCCAACTAGCCGCGCTCAATGCGGATCGATGAAGTGGCGTGCTTTGAGGCGCGCCATTTCGCATGTGGCCACTGCACAGGTCCGGCCCACTGCCAACGGCGGCAGGCTTTTTGTATGTTAGATGAAACTAATGCTGCCTTCTCAAGTTACCCCTCCGGCCAGCATAACGTCCCCGGGCTGGCAACCAAGGGAGCCCGCCACCTTTGACCCAAGGTGGCGGGCTTTTTGCGCTCTAAAGCGTCCGGCCGGTGCATTCTACAGTGGAACATTAGGGGTCTCTAACGGTTCTATGTGTTGGCGATTTCAGAAAGCATCATGGGCACGGCAATGGCAGTATTGGCGTTTGAGACGGTCTATCTTTTCGGCCTGACGGGGGACGACCTGTTAGGTGGGGTCGTGTCGATGGTGGCGTGCATGCTGCTTTTCAACGCCATGGCGAAGGATCGCTCAAACCCATAGGCACGTGTGAAGTTCCTGCGCGGCGAGCCAAAGGTTACGCCAGACGTCGGTGCAGGATTTTCGGGAAGCGTAAGGGCCAACGCCTGCTCCCGCCGTCGCTGGTACATCCGCAGTCGACGGCGGGTGCCGGATTCAAAGCTTGCACCGGCCACTGCGGGAGGTCCCGCGCTGGTGAATTTACATCCAACATCAGCAGTCACTCAATTAAGGCTAAGTGCGGGTGGCCATCATCCTTTCAGGGGCTTTACTCGCCGTCCGTGCCGTCTGATGAACGGCCCTCCCGTACGACCACATCGCGTCCTTATCATCCGCCTTTGCATGCCGTCTTGAAGGCGGGCGAGGCACCGCACTGAAAAAGGCCTGATCGTCCGAGCTTGATCGTGCAGCAAACATTACCGGGGACACCACGTGCCCCGTGCTCTGCCTCCCCCGTCAGGGCGCCGCGGCATTGTCAGGTTCGCAAGGCGGCTGGCCTTTGAAGTCACGAGCAAGGCATCCATACTTGTCGAACGTCTGCCCGGTTTCCCGCGCAGCTTTGGCCATGCCGCAGCCCGAAATGGCCAGGCAGCAGAGCAGAGCAATCGCGGTTCTCATAACGAGCATCGATCCATGTCTGCCTCGGGGTAAGTTCATAGCCGTCCGGGAAAACGCGAGGCTGCATTGTGACTTCTCTGACATCTGACGTTCCTCATGGCGCAACTCGCCCGCGCGGTGCGGTCGATACCGTTGCGGGTGTGATTCTGAAGGGTCTCAGCGTCACCACGCGTTTAGCCAGTGTGGGGTGCCTGTTATCGGCGGTCCAAGTCCCTGACAGCTTCGTCCTAAGGCTTCGAACATCCTCCCGGCAGGGCAACAATCCTCTATTTGGCCGGCGCTGCGGGACAAGCGTTCAATTCGAGCTACCTGTCGCTGCTCCGGAGAAATGGATCGGACGCGGTAGCCCGCCTGAGCCTGGCACGTGCGGGTGATGCCCCCATCTCCCGTCCGCACCGCACCGCGTCCTTAAAGCCCGCTTAGCATGCCATTGCGGTGTGAGATATGTTCGCCAAGTAACATGCCAGTGAACACCGAGCGCGATAGACCCCTCCACCGCTCGTTGACCCTGCGCTGGTTGATCCCAGCACTCCCAGATCTTTGCCGCTGCCGAAAGGTGGCGGGCTTTTGGCATTTTAGATGAAACTAATGTTTCTGCAGAAAGTTAGTTCTCGGCCAGCTAATGTCCCTCTGCTGGCGTCTTTGGAAGCCCGTCACCCTCTAACCCAAGGTGGCGGGCTTTTTGCGTTCATGGGCCGAGATCGAGCGGTTTGTGTCCGGGCCTCTCATGCCAAATGATTTGCCGAAGGTCTCCCCTATCAACCAACTGGCCGCAGGTTGGGACTGTAGGCCGGACAGGCATTGCTGCTGCAGATGCGGCATGCGCGGCCCTACTTCCATTGCAGGTGCCGCTTACCCCCAATCTCCAAGTTGATCAAACGACACTTGTTCCCTTAGCCTACCAAGATGTTCGCGCTCGTAGCTCAATCAGGTGCGCACTCGGCAGGGGGCAATTGGGGCCTCGCCGCTTCGCAAATGGAGCGGCGGGCTTTTTCATTTAGGGCCGAGACAGAGGGTTCGTTGCAGGGAGGGGTGCCATGCGAGAATTGCCGTCTAACGTCGATGCGGATGCCGTGATTGAAGTCGGCCGTTACCTGGATGATCACGCGAAAACCACACCAGTTTCGATATCGGACGCGATACGCGTCGTTAGACGTCGGGCGCCCACAACTTGTCCCGGCGATGGGTGGCTGGAGGAGCTGATTGTAGAAAGCGCCGCGACCAGAAAGCTCGCCCTCTTGTTGGACAACCACAATTAAGGGGCGCGGGGCCGGGCCAAGCAAACCGCTGCTGACCCTAGTCAAAGCTGGCGCACTGACGGAGGCGGAACGGCTTCACAGAAGCATTGTCCAACCGCTTCTATCCCCTAGCAGCGATCATTACCGGGCGCTGCAACGCACGCATGAAGCGCTGTTGAAGACGGTCAAGGATATCACCGGCAAGGATGCGCCATTCATCCGGCGGAACGGGACAGGGCCAGTGAAAGGGTAGTCCTATTGTCGAAGCAGTGGTTGCAAAGGCCAAGGTGGCTAGCAGTTGCCGACATAGGGTCGAATGGCTGGCCGCAATGGATGCATTCGATCTTGGCAACGGGCCCATACCGCTCGTTCGTCGCCGCGTGGCGGCTCTTGAGATAGTCCTGAACTTCCTTATCCGGGAACACAGACTTGTCAGACATACGCCTTACTCCACACTCTACGGGGAAGCCTTATATCAGAAATGGCTAATATTCAAAGCCGCGCGTTTTGGTACCGTGTTCCCTCCACGGCACGTACGCATTTCGAGGCGGCAGAGAAGGCGCTTGGGCACGGAGTAACCCTGCGCGGCGATGCAGCAGATGGGTCCGTGTTACGGACCTCGTGGTCACAAAGCCGACCCGGTTCCGGCTACTTTGAATTCAGACGAAGGGTAGGCCCTACGCCTGGGTAGCGCCGGAACCAATCCCTGTCGGTTGCCGTTGGGTCAATAGGAAGGGACATCCAACATGATTCAAACCGTGGCAACGCCGCCGAGCGCGGTTCAAGGCTTTACAGTAGTGCAACGCCTCATGGCCGAAACTGGCATTACCGAAGCACAAGCTATCGAGCTAATCGCCTTCCTGGGGCTCAACTGGCCATCGCTGGTGCGTGAGGCCAAACTGTTGAACCCGAGGCACTAGAGCCGCACGAACTTTTCCAGCCCTAGGCGTATCCGCTGGCCTTCCGCAAAGGCCAGGGCGCAGGATTCCAGTTCGAATGTCAGGGTTCTTTCTTGGTCTTGCCCCACCACGCGGACGTGCCATTCGCCGCAGGCTTCGACCACTTCAACGCAAGGGTGGACCTTGCCTTTCATGGTTACGCTGTCCATCGCAATTCTCCTCCAAGAGCAATGGGAAACGTCGATTTTATAAGTCCGCCGAAATCGGTCTTTCAATTAAAAAAGACATGCGCCCTTACATTTTTGCCGTGCCCTCGCTGGCTGCTCGCCCGGATTGCAAGACCGCTGGGCGTGACCGCCAGCCGGTCGTGTTCTTCACCGTCATTCCTGACTACGAAGGCCAGCTACGGGAGCGGTACCGCGACTGGAACCGACTTTCGAGCGGAAGCCACCGGCTTGACGGAACATTCGCAAAGGGGCTGGCTCGCTGAATTTAGCTATTTGTTTTCTGTATTCTTAAGCTTGTTGGCGCAGACTTACGGCGGGAGGTCGGTATCGATGCACCCAAGAAGCGTCATTTTTGTCGCCGTGGGACTTGGATTACTCGGTACCGCGGTCCCGATAGCAGGCGCGGTCTACCTCTCGTGGCAAGCAGCCGTGGCAGATGACACGGAACGGCTGAGCCAACTCGCCGATCAGGCGATCGATAGAACAGTTTTCATGTTCAATCAGGCGACCCAGGTGCTTCGTACCATAAGTGCCTCCGGATACATCCCGTGCTCCTCCGACCACATCGCCGAGATGCGCCGCCTTACCATGAACGCACGAGCCGTCGACGAAATCGGATATTTCGAAGCGGGCAAACTTCGCTGCACGTCCTGGGGGCTGACGACCGTCGACGTCGCCCTGGAGCCAGGAACCTTCAGAACCAAAGGTGATATCGAGGTTACGACAGACATGAGTCCACGTGTCACCCGTGGCAAACGGATGATGGCTGTCCAACTCGGCAGCTACAACGTGCTGGTCGACCCGATGCGTATGTTCGATGTCATCGGCGACCCAGAGGTGAAGCTGGCCGTGGCTCATGAGAGCGGAAACCTTGTTGTTGCTGATGATGACGCGGGTAGGACCCTTTTCGATCAGGCGCGCCGATCTTCATTCAGCGATGACTTTATCGTAGCCCACGCAAAGCACGGCGAATGGCAGGCTGCAGCGGCGCTGCCCCGCGCACAGACCCGCCGGCATCTCTGGCGCGAACTCCTGTTTATGCTGCCCATCGGTGCAGGAATGGCGGCGATCATAGTGGGGATTGTCGTCTATTTCTCACGCAAGCGTTTGTCCCCTGAAGGTGAACTTGCACTCGCAGTCGCGAATAGGGAATTTGTGGTCCAATACCAGCCAATTCTGGAGCTCAAGACTGGTGCCTGCACCGGTGCCGAAGCATTGGTGCGGTGGCGACGTCCCGACGGCTCAATGGTGCGGCCAGACCTGTTCATTCCACTCGCCGAAGAAACAGGCCTGATCCTGCCGATCACAGATCAGGTCATCGCCAATGTCATCGCCGATCTTGGCGCCGCACTGATAGAGAACCGTGACCTCCATATCGCGATCAACTTTGCCGCTGTGGACATGAAGACGGGCCGCGTTCTTGACGTGCTGCAGTCCGCATTGGATGGAACCGGTATCGAACCGCAGCAGATTTGGCTTGAGGCAACCGAGAGGGGATGCCTCGATTTGGAGCCTACAGTTCAGACGATCACTCGCGCCAGAGCGCTTGGTCACGCAGTCGCGATCGACGATTTCGGCACGGGCTATTCGAGCCTCCAGTACCTTGCCAAGCTGCCCCTCGACGCCCTTAAGATCGACAAATCGTTCGTTGATACGATCGGCAAAGACACGGCTACGAGCGCGGTCACCCTACACATTATCGAAATGGCGAAAGCGCTCAACCTGCTGATTGTGGCCGAAGGCATAGAGACCAAGGAACAACTCGACTATCTGGTCGAGCACCAGGTTGGCTTCGGACAGGGCTGGCTCTTTTCGAAACCAGTTTCTGCCCTCGATTTTATGGACTACTTCAACCGCAGGAAGCCTCGTCGCACTGCCGTGGCGACATTGGTCCATTCAGCGGCCTAGATCGCAGGCCCTCAGCTAGGTAAAGGCTTGTGGCTGAGAGCAGAGAAAGCCCGGTCGGGCCGGGCAATAGGAGATCTTGGGGAACACCGCCCTTGGCGGCGGGCTTTTCCATAGCACCGCGCCTTGCCAGGTCCCTCGATACCAGGAAGATGATCCTCTCGTTGCGGCGACCTTCAACGGAGTTCGCCTATGGCCAGAAGCAAACTTCACAAGCAGCTTTCACAAGGTAAAATCGGCCGCTTTCTGAGGGTGGCGGAACGGCTTCACAAGAGCATCGTCCAATCGCTTCTATCCCCTAGCAGCGATGATTACCGGCAAGGATGCTCGGTTCGGTCCGGTGCAGGCCACGCTTGATGGAACATTAGCCGTCTCGAGTAGTTGATTTGATGCTGCGGATGCCGCTGCTTGGCTCCGTCGCAAGGCTGGTGGGCATACATCAGCAGAGGCCCGCGTCATCTGGTCCCCTCCGTGGCGCGGGCTTTCTACGGGAAGGTGGGGCGCCGACCTCACCCGCAGGGATCTCCTGTGCGACGCGCGATCATGGAGTGCGGCATGGCCAAGAGTTTGAGGCAGGCGTATCTCGATGCGCAGGACGAGTTGAAGCGCGCCGGCATCAGCGATGAAACGCGCTTGCTACTGCGGAAGTACCACGCTGTGATCGAGTACCACAGTCTTTACGAAGAGGTACTGCCATTCACTTTCGATCTGGATGACGATCTGGATGAGGACGGCAACGACATGTCGCCCAACTAGCTAGCGCCCAGGAAGCGGGCTTAACGGAACATAAGCAACCTCTAAAAGTTTCTCGCTTACGGCAGGGTGCTTCACCCCATCCCTGCCGTAGATCAGGTACGCACTGCCCTGATCGGCCCGCGTTCTCCGCCAGAGGCGCGGGCTTTCATTGACCAGGGGAGACCGACAAGCCGAGCGGTGGGTTTTGTTGGTAGAACCTCAGAGCATCCAGCGCCCGCTCGATCTACCGTTACATAAGCCCGGACAGGTGGATTAGGTGGGCAACTCGCATACCGAGACCAATGGTGAACTCGCCTTGATTAGTGGCAAAGTCCCAACCGAAGAATGCAGCCCAGCCAAAAAGCAGAACCGAGAAGCGCATTAGAGGATGCTAAGATAGGCATGTTGAAAAAATGTTAAGCCGACTCTCGATCGCATAAGGCCCATGTGCCCGCAATGGGTCACTACGCTTGGCACCCTCGATCTAAGCGCAAGCCTTGTCCTTTCCTCAGATCGCGCCAAAGCAGCGCCACTGCCAAGAGCCGTCAATCCAAGATTTTCTGATACAGACGCTTGTGGGACTGATGACTGGCCCCGATCGGCGGCAAAGCGCCTCGTTCAGGCTGTAAGTTTCGTACAATCCCGCCCTGCGCGCGCCCGTCGATCTCGCCGTCGCTTCGCAAATGGTCGGCGGGCCTTCGACCTGGCAGTGGTTGGAAGCCGACTTTCGATCGGACCTTGATGATGGAACATTAGCGACTTCTAAAGGTTTTTCGCTTGCGGCAGGTGGTGCCCTCCATCGCCTGCTGAAGATCGGGTCTCCGATCGGCCCGCGCTTAAGCCGAGAGCGCGGGCTTTTGCGTGGCGGCTACCCCCTTCACTATGTGGCACGGGGGTGTTGCCGCTGCGGCTGAGTAGCCGGACTAGGGACTTCAGTCTTAGTTGAGCTATCTCTAATATGAGAATAGCTTAAATAGCCACAGATTGGGCTGGGGCGAGGACCCGTCGCTTCCCAAATGGAGCGGCGGGCCTTTTGAGGGTTTCGACGGAGCGGCCCGGCACCTTGTTGGGTGGGGCGGGGGCACCGGGCCTAACCGACCGGATGCTCGCGAACATCGCAGCCGGCTGGAAACTTTATGCGCTCCTGCTAATCTAAAGTGAAGCATCGAATGAAGGAACGCGACACGTCGTGAGCGTCTTTGAGAAGCCGCACCGCAATGGGCTGGCAACGGTCACTAATCGATCCGCCTAATACGGCCCTTTTCGAGGCGGAAGACCCCGGAGTTACCGCCTTGCTTCTCGAAGTCGGTCTGCAGTTCATCCCACGTGCCGAGGTACTGTCCGCAATCATCGCAAACGATTGGCGTCTCCGGGCGAGCGTCGTGCGGGATTCTCAGCCTTATTGTGAGACAGTAGGGGCATTCCAATCGATGGTCGAGGAATTGCGGGTGGGACATAGCGATGGAGACTCCACTCGGTGGGGTATCCCTACAAGGTCACCCTAAGGGGCCGCGACGCTCCTTACTCCGCCGACCCATTGTCGGCAAAGGGTGAGGCGCTCGGGATGCACTGCAGCGACCAACCGGGCGGTGTTGGCTGCTTTTGATATTCGGCGATGGCGGCAGCGCATTGTTCACGCTTGTCGAAGGTGCTGGGCAGCACGACTATTCCGCCTTGCGGACCGGAGATTACCAGATACCAGATCAACGCTGCGGTCGAAGTCATGGGAAATTCATTCTTCCGCTCGGGAGCCTCGATGGGTCACTCGATGGGTCAGACGATATCAATTAGACTTCGACCGGGTGGCGAAAGCATGGCCGGCGCGCGCCTAGCTGGCTTTCACCCTTGAACTGGCGTCGGCGGGGAGCCCGCCACCACATAGGCGGCGGGCTGCAGCCACAGGTGTGGTCAGTCATAGACCTTGATAATCTTGCGAGTGCCGGGTTCCACGAGAACCGTCCGATTGTCGATTACGACATAGCGGTATTTGACGTCGGGCACTTCATGCAGCTCGACAGTGTCGGGCAGCGCTGTGCCGATATTGAGTTCCACGCCGGGAACCTTTACCGATGCCAAAGGCTGCTTCTTCACATACTCATGGATGACCGTATCCTGCTCAGGCGTGATGATCACCTCCTCAGCAGCGACCGCGCCGACACCAGCGAAGAGCAACAACGCCGCAGCAGCGCCCGTAAGATGCATTTTCATGACTTTCTCCTCTTGCGGCCGGCGCACCACGACATCCTAAGCCGACCTCCAAGCCGAACTTGGGATAACCTCAAACGTTCCGGGGTTGGGGCTTCGGTCTGGCAGCGCGTAGGGCTTAAGTCTGATCGCAAAACGCAATGGTCTTATGCGTGCCCTTGAGTGGAACAGCATGCGCTGACGGTTATTGTTTCTCCGGAAAGCTCGGAGGAATCAGATGGATAGAAGTGTTAGCCAGGCACGCTGGTTGCTCGCACCGCTATTCGGGACCGCCGTCATCTTTCTCGTGGTCGGAATAGTGCTTGGCTGACATTTTTGCAGATCGGCGCAGCTACGTCCCTTCCTGTGCTGATAGGGTTCGCGAGCCGCACGGCGGTTGGCGAACCCAATTGTACCGGGCGCAAAGCCTGCCTTTCCCGGCCGCGCGCCTTAAGAGTTGGTAACATTAGAGTTGTGTAACACTGGGAGGCTTTCTATGGATCGGCGATCCTTCTTGACAGCAATGTTTGGCATTGCAGGGGCCGCGGCCTTTGCAAGCGCGGTTCGGCCTATCAACGCAGTGGCCGGCGTTCCAGGGGCCAGCGGCATTCTCGATGAACTCGACGCGCCAGACTCACCGACCTTCGATGATGAAGGTACTCAGGCGGAAGTGGAGCCGGTCTACCATCGGCGCTACCACGACCCCTATTACGACCCCTATTACCGCCGCCACCACCGCCGGCGGGGCTGGAGAAGGGTCTGCCGTAGGTACTGGCGACATGGTCGCCGGCGCGTCCGGTGCTACCGCAGGCGGGCCGGGATCGTGCTTCGGTTCTAGCAACTAGGCGGAGCCTGGGTTGGACTCGACCCGACGGCCGCGCCGTGTCGCTGCGGCTGGGGCAAGGACGGTCGCTTCGCAAATGGGCGGCCGGCCTTCCATCGCAGAGAAATTCTGTACCGCAGCACGCTCTAATAGTTCGGCCAGCACGGCGGCAAGCTTCCCTCAACAGCGCTCGAAGATTTCTCGGGAACATTTCCTCACGCCGGTAATTTCTTGGCCGTCAGACCAAGGAGGCTGTCATGAGACGACGCGTCGATCGCGAAAAGATCGAAAGAGCGGACCGCGAGAGCAAACTGATATTGGATGGTGAGCGCAAAGCCAGGGAAGCCAAGACGGCCAGGCTAAGGGAACAGCGACTTGCCCAAAAGAACGAGCCGCAGGCGACCGGCAACGCACCATCGGGAACCGATTAGGTTGTGGGTATGAGCGACGCGGAATAGCGACGGGCATCGCCGTCAAGAGATCGGCGACACGGGTCTGGATCGAGACGATCGCACGGGAGGTGGGGTGCCGTTTGGCCACCACAGTAACCCGTGGCTCGGTGGCGTCAGTTGGATCGCGAATTCGCTATCCCTGAGATGCGAACGGCAAGCGCATCCAATCCGTTGTCATAGATCCGCGTCAGCACGCCTTCCGCGGCGTTGGCTCGCTGGGCTGTGCAACCGAGCAGGTCCCGCCCTCCGAGGCTCGCCGGAGCATTGGTCGTACGATCCCAGACCGCCCAGGTTCCGCCCGTCTGGACGTGACAATAAAATCTGTGCAGGTGGTTTTCCATGGATGGGAAACGTTCGACGCCCGTTCCGGGTCCATGCCCATGGGCGACGTGGTTAATGTCGCGGCCGTTTCGTGAGCGCCGCCATCCCGGACATGGTCGAATTGCGCCAGCGCTCACAGCCAGCCACCGTTTGTCTGCCTATTGGATCGAAACCGGGTGAGGCAGATCGAGCGGGGCGATCGCGCGCTCGCCGTCATCGTCAGCCAGGCCATCCACGAACAGACTGGCCAGGCCGTCGAATTCGATTGCCGCGCCAACGAGTTGTGCCGCCTGCAGGACCAGATGTTCAATGTCCTCAAGAGCGACATTCTCGGCCAGATTCCTGATCCTGACCTGCTCCGCCACCACCGTGATGTTGACGATGCCCGCCGTCGCGAATGCTGTGTGGACCGCTGAACTGACGTCATCGCGCAGCTGCGCCGAGTAATCGTACCGCATCGAAACCTCCCTAAGCGATCGGTTTTCTAGTCAAATGGAAGCATGCACCGGCGGCCGGTCAATGGCAAGTAAAATCTGCAAAATATCTAATTAAATCAGTTAGTTAGAATAGTTACACAAATGTGTGGCCGGCGCTTGATCCGCATCATGTGTGGGATGCGGCGTTCACGCATCGCAGGGTCTTGACGCATTATGGGGGTTATCCTAATTATAAGCCGAGTGAGTGAGATACTAACTCGACGTATTCTTAGTCCTGAGCGAGGAAGCGCCATGGCTGAACTGGAACGCCCCGAACGACTGCAGATCATGCTGACGGCCGACGAACTGGCCGCGCTGGAAAACTGGCGATACGACAAGCGCATGCCGAGCCGTTCGGCAGCGGTGAGGGAACTGCTGCGGCGCGGTCTGGCGTCGGACGGGTTCCTGACGGCGGAGCAGGGGGTCAAGTCGCAGGATTTTGGAATCCTGCCCACCGACGGCAACGGGATCGCCGACGGCGGCAAGGAATAAATGATGGCTGGCTGGCGGTGGCCCGGTCGCCAGCATGGATCGTCCGCCGGCAATGGGTCGCCTTTTGAGACGGATCCGTTCAGTTTCGCGCGCTGAAGGAACGGACGCTTTGTGCCTCATATCGGACATTGAAGCGTTTAACCGGCACGATTACGCCCGAGACGCTGACTGCGCTAAGGATAGAGGCCAGATAAGGGGCTCCTACCCATGCTGGGCGCAATAGAACGTGGGCAGGTCTATTGCGAAACTGTGAACCCACACTGCTTCTGTTCCATCTCGATCTGCTTCGTAATGCGGATGGCGTTCTGCGCATAGGCTTCGGTCACGGAGCCGCTGTTCACGGTCTTGTCTTTCAGCGGACTCACGGCTGCGCAGAGGTGAAAAACATGCGGCTCCGTGGACTTTTTGGCGCCATTTTCCGGCGCGATCCAGTAAACAACATCCTGACCGGCGGGGTGATTGGCGTCCTTCGTAGCGGCCGTTACCGCGGCGGAGTCCGTGGAGATCTCTTGCGCCTGGGCGGCGACGTCGGGCGAACAGGCTGTGGTTGGCTGCCCCGTCTTAATCTGGGTCGCGCACACGTTCATGTCCTGGGTGTATTGCTCGACCGACGGAGGTTGGTAGCTGACCCCGATCAGCGTCGCGAGCACGGCAAGGGCTGCGCCCAAACCGCCGGCAACCTTCTTCGTCTGCGGATCCATGTTCTTGTCGGTCAATATCAGGAAAACCAGGGGGAGGAAGGCAATCAGCGTGATGATCGCGCCGAGCTGGTTTTGGAAGAAGAATCTGGCCGTGTCGGATGCGCGGGCCGGATCGTGCCTATTGGCCGCCTTCCACAGCAAGTTGCCGACGATCGCAAAGACCGCGATTCCGACCAGCAAGCCGATCAGCAGCGGCATGTTGCCGTGGTCGAACTTGTGCTGGTAGAACAGGTAGATCCCGGCGATCTCGCCGCCAATGGCTACGATCCAGCAGAGCACAGCGAAAAGGCGCAGCCGCGTCGCGGAAGACTTCTGGCCCTGCGTCGCTTGCCAATCCTTGGTAACGTCTGGCCTGTTGTCGCTCATGACCAATCCCCCGATATCGACACTTTTGCGAGTGCGGCGGCAAATCGAAAGGCCAAACCGTTCGGCGCAGCGTCATTGAACCAACGTCTTCATCGACTGCCTTGGCGGCGCCGCGTCAGACCACATCCCATCCATATTGCGCATGAAGTGATCCGTCCAGACCCACGGACGCAGACAGCGGTGCGGCGGTGGCTCCGTTCTTCTTCATCTCCGGCTCGGACTTGATGCAATTCGGCAGAGGCCGCGGTGGTCACTGGATCGATCAAAAGCAACATCGGCAGATCAGAACTGCAGCCGGATCGATGGCCTGAGAACCTAGGAGCGGACTGTCTGCTCCCGGCCAATTGCGCTCATTCTGGATCTACCTCGAGGCGAAGCCATTTTGTGAAACCCGGCTGTTCCCGGCTTTACAGGATGTTGGTCGTCACTTCGACGACGATCGCCGCGCCTTCCGGCGCGCCATTCGTGACATGCACGACACGCGATACCCGCAGGTCCTGCGCATTTCCGTTGATCGACAGGGAAACGCTTTCGCCGATCCGGGGAACAGCCTGGAAAACGGCATCGGTGGCTTCCGGCCGGTTGTCGATCGAGATGCGGCAGTTGACGGTCATGGATGTCTCCTGGGTCTGACGGGTGCCCCGGTCGTCAACGCAGGGTCAGCGAAATGGTTTCAGAATGGCTGCAGCTGAAACTTATTGGCGCTTGAGTTCGTATAGAGCAGCAGTTGCTCCATGTTCGGGAGCAACAGGCTCGCTGGGGAGGGCATTGGGGCTGCCCCGGCGAGCTGCCGCATCATCGATGATGCCGCCTGCCCAGTCTTGCCTTTGCAAGATTGTTTTCAGCGCGGCCTGTTGCCCACGGGCATCGGGCGCCGGCTCTTTTCATTGCGTCGCGCGTGGCACGAGATAGCTCGTCACGGTGCCTTGGCCAATGCCTCGCTTGACCACGACCGTCGTGTATTGCGCTGGCAGCGATGCGGTGACGTTGGGGTCGATCGACTTGCACCTTCCGACGATTTCGCCGTTGGGAGAGCTTGCCAGCCTGTGCGCCAGTGACGCCTGGCACTGATCAAGCGACGTGTACATTGTCGGCGCCATATCGACGGGTCTGCATATGGCAGCCTGTCCCGGGCTGCACGAAAGCAAAAGCATCACTGCCGCGGTTGCCGGATCCATTCCCTGAGCTCCCATGCTGGATGAGCCTCAACGCGCAAGAGCGGCCTTGGTTTCGCCGTCGCTAAAAGACCGCTTCGCATTGCCCGCCCTGCCGGGCCTTTGTGACGTTGGCCCGCGGCCTCAGTGAAGCGCTGGGATGCACGAGGCACTTCGACGGCGTCGTACAGTGGCCAACTTCAGCTTGTATGGTCCAGCAGTCTGGTGGTGATATCACGACGATGTTCGTTGTTGGCGCGATCGATACCTTCCACGGTGATCGCGTACATCCCGTTTTCGATCCTTGATATCCAGCCTTTTGCTTTCAGATACCAAAGATGAAACTCCAGATGTTCACGTGGACAGCCTGCCAGGCGTTCGATTTCTGAATCGCCAATACCAGGATTGTTGACGTCTTGTCGGCGTTTGACATAAAGCAGCGCGAGCAGTTTGGCCTGAATGACGACATCCCGTTCGACGCCTTTGGTGTTGCTGGCTTCCTCGGTCAGCTCGCGGCGAATATTCAAATTATCTTTATACTGAATGTCGTACTGCGCGCGCTTGACCGGATCTTTGAGCGTATTGTGGGCATCTATGATTTCGCTGAAGCGGGATTCGTCGCCGGTGTCCCGATTGTCGGGATGATAGCGCATGGCAAAATAACGAAATATCCGTTCTATCGTTTCCGAGTTGGCGTTCGGGCTGATTTCCAGAAGTTCGTAGTAGTCAATGAACAAATCGGTGCTCCCCCCAACGTCGCTATTAGGCGGCAACGCGTTCGTCAAGACAAAGGGCCTGGCCGCTAAAGATTTGCGGTCCAGGCCCTTGTCGTCGGGTTCATTCCTAGAGTGCGCCTGTTGCCGCCCAGTCGCAAGCTGGACCATGGTCCTTGGACCTAAGATCACAAATCCGGTGCCGTCAAATGCCAAAAACGGGTGGCTGGCGGCGCGAGCCAAGGATAGACGCCGCGATCGAGGCCGCCAGCGGCGCTATTCGCCGCGCGGTCTGGCTTTCGGTCCTGGCCTGCTTTCCGTGGGGTTTGCGGCCAATCTGGCGGATCGCCGGTCTCTCAGCCACAGGGACATCTTTTTTCTTGCCAGCAGCTCTTCGCGAGCGCCATCCGCTCCATGCTTCGCAGCGATCGCATAGTCGGCTCGGTTCGTTCGATAGTCTTCCTTTTGCCCAGACATCGCTTCCTCCTGTTCCGCAGGCGTTTTCCCTCCTCTGGCCCGCGGAGGGGCTACTAACTGCCGGTGCATCGCGCGAGTCTACCAATTGGGGATTGCATTAAAATGATGCAGTCCGCAGTCGCGCCTGCATCTCGTCGCTTTTGATGATGCCTGCTGCGCCCTCTACCTGCTACAGTCCGATATGGCCGGCAGAATAGCGATTGTCCTGGCACTTCTTTGCGCCTTCGCCTACGGATTCGCAAAACTCGTGGAACGTTATGGCAGTGTTGGCGATGCTCCCTCTCCGTGTGCGGAATGGTCAAACCCTGATTGCTCAAACCGGAATGTGGCGCCTGCACAGTAGCGATGGTCCACACATCTCGCTTCCCCAGTGATCTCAGGTCGTGCGAAATTTGCGGAGACGGCCGATTTCTTTGCCCGACTTGTGCAAACGCCTCTATGCTAGCGGAAAGCATAGGAGACATCATGGCCAAGCTGACAAACGCTGCCGATATGGCTCGGACCGTTGGTGTTGATCCGACGGCATTTCTGCAGGCATTGCGAAACGCGAAGTTCCCTTGGCACAAGCGCAATGCTGATTGGATTGTTGAGCTTGATAGCGCGGAGCACTCGTCAATGCGGACCGTGCTTGTAACTCTCCTGAAGCGAAAGAAGCCCGATGCCGTCCGGACCTGAAGGCCAGAAGCGCCCGCCGACGTGATCGGCATTGCCGTCGGCGTCAGCCCGCATGTCGCGCCCGTTTATTCGATGGATATTCGACCAAAGGCGACCGGAAATGCCTTGGCGGTTGCTTTGGCTGGTTCCCGCTCATGGGCTCGAACCACGATTCACGCCTTCAAAGGGCGCTGTCCTACCATTAGACGAAGCGGGATAATGCTACCTGCGCCGACACCCCTAGCCGGTTCGCGCGCCGGGATCAACGCGATCTTCCTGCGATCGGCAACCGGCGATCGGCCATTGGCGGCAAGCCGACGTCACGGGATACGGCCAACCGGCTCGTCGCACTTGTAGACCGGGCAGCGGCCGTCACGGGTCGGGACATAGGCCGACATCGGCACGTGGGGCCAGTCGCATTCGTTGCCGAATTGCCTGACATAGCGGTCATAGGTGTTGGGGCCGGTGGTCAGCACCACGGCGCGGCGGCTCTGGATCAGTTGCTGGAGCTGCTGGCAGCTCATCGTGCGGGTGTCGGGCCGGGCCTCAGTGAGGCCGGTCGCGGCAAGCAGCATTGCTGCTGTCGTCAAGGCAGTTCGGCGGATGGGCATGACGGTTACCTCAGCGTTTCACGTACCACGCAAACGTGTCAGGCGAAACTCGCATCCCGGCCAGCGGTTCGCAACAGCGCGATCCTCGTGCGACAGGCAACTGGCGACGGCCATGGGCGGCAAGCCGCCGCCATCAATCCGGGAGATCGCCGATCGGCTGGTCGCAGCGGTAGACCGGGCAGCGGCCGTCACGGGTCGGAACATAGGCCGACATCGGCACTTCCGGCCAGTCGCATTCGATGCCGAATTGCCTGACATAGCGGTCATAGGTGTTGGGGCCGGTGGTCAGCACCACGGCGTGGCGGCTCAGGATCAGCTGCCGAAGCTGCTGGCAATCCATGGTGCGGGTGTCGGGCCGGGCGTTGGCGAGGCCGGTCGCGGCGAGCAGGATCGCTGTTGTCGTCAAGGCAAGGCGGCGGATGGGCATGGCGGTTACCTCGGTGTTTCGCGAATGTCGAGTGAGCTTGTCACGCGAAACTCGCATTCCGGCCAGCGGTTCTGCAACAGCCAGCCGGCCGTCTTCTTGCGGCGCAACCAAATGCCGCGTCGCGCATTGCTGGGAATGGACGGCAGGAAGCCCTACGAGACTCCGCAATGGCCACCCGGAAACGAGGATCGCGAGGCCATGTGCTGTTCCTATTGCGGCGGTCGCGACCACCGCTACGAGGACTGCCCGCAACGCGAGCCCGATGCCGATCCTCCGCCTGACGCCCCGGACGAGACCACTCCCAAACCGAACGGATCCTGAAGCCGGGTTCGGGTTCTTCGAAGTCCTCTCGACCGCAGGTGCGGAATGCCGCGCGCCCATTGCAACCAAATGCGCCACCACGCATTGCTGGGCATGGGCGGAATCTGTCACGCCGGCCCTGAAGGCGACGGGATGGGGGAAGGTGGGACATGACAGGATTGACGAGCATCAATGCTCTGATCGGAATCACTGCCGACGCCAGGCTGGCGGCGATCGTCGATTCGTCCTTCGACGCCATCATCAGCAAGGATCTGAACAGCGTCATCACCAGTTGGAACGGGGCGGCGCAGCGCATGTTCGGCTACACTGCAGAGGAGGCTGTCGGCCGATCGGTGCTGATGCTCATTCCCGATCATCTCAGGGATGAAGAGGCCGATATCATCGGCCGGGTTCGCAATGGCGAAATGGTGGCCAGTTACGAGACGATCCGGCGACGCAAGGATGGCGGGATCATTGCGGTGTCGCTGACCGTCTCGCCGATCAGAAATGCGGTGGGCGAGATCATCGGCGCTTCGAAGATCGCCCGCGACATCACCGCGACCAAGGAGAGCGAGCGCCGGATCAGGCTGTTGCTGCGGGAGGTGAACCATCGCGTTAAGAACCAGTTCGCGGTGATCCTGTCGATGGTCAGGGAAACCAGCAAGCGCTCGACCGAACCGCGCGAATTCGAAGACCTCATCCGCTCCCGCATCATGGCGCTGTCGCGGTCGCACGACCTGCTGGTGAACTCGGAATGGGCGGGCGCCAGCCTCTTCGACCTCATCCAGGAGCAGCTCAAGCCGTTCGGCCACGAGGAACAGGTGTCGCTGTCCGGACCGCTGCTGACCTTGCAGCCGAACGCCGTGCAAAATCTCGGCATGGCATTTCATGAGCTCGGCACCAACTCTTCCAAATATGGCGCGCTGGCGTGCGAGGCCGGGCGGCTCGAGATCACCTGGCAGATCGCCACCGGCGCTTCGGGCAGGCGGGACATCCATCTCGTCTGGGACGAGACGATGCCGGTGCATGAAGGCGACCGGCGGGACGAAAGCACGCGCAAGGGTTTTGGCACCGTGGTCCTGCAGCGCGTCGCGCCGCAATCGCTGAACGGCTCGGCGGTTCTGGAGCGCAGCCCGGGCCATGTCAGCTGGTCACTTACGGCGCCGCTGGACTCGATCATCGTGCCCCAGCTCGGCACCGAAATGGCTGCCGCCGAGCCGTCTTTCGGCCCTTGAGGGTCTGCCGGCTCGAAATCTCACAATGACTGGGTGGCTACCCGGCACGGCCGGGCGGAAGCGGCCAACCTTTTCCGTGTGGTCCTGTGCCCGGCACGGCCGGCGGAAGTGGCCAACCTTTTCCGTCGACGGGCGTTGTCCCTGTGAAGGGAAGGGAAGAAGGAGGCCGAGATGAGAACCCTCGCCATCGTGCCATTCGGTCTGATGCTGACGCTGGCTGTGCCGGCCGCGGCCCAGACGGACCAGCAGCAGGAAGCGCCGCAGGCCGACAAATGCCGGGTGCAGACGGAGCAAGACGCAAAACAGCAGCCTGGCGGCGACAATCTGACGGACACGCTCATTGATTGCGGCGGCGTGCTGAAACCGCCCGCTACCGGCGACCAGGAGATGGCGACGCCGGCTCCGGATGAAGGCAAGACACCGGTCATCAAACCGGGTGACGTGCCGGCCCAGCCGCCGGCGCAGTAGACGGCGCGGCAGCCAGGCAGGAACCACGCTTTGTCAGAAACGTTTCTGTCACGACTTCGAACCGAAGGAAGAGATCCGTGAGAGATATCGCCGGCACTGCCATGTTTCTTGCCTCGATCGCCATTGTCATCGCCCTGATGCTGATGGCGCCGAAGAGTTTTGGCTTCGAGACCTCCCACCCGGTCGTACAGGCCGACGGTTCCGGGCAATAATCAGAAACGATTTCGCACGATGAAGGACAGGCGAGGCAGGGATGCCTCGCCTGTCCTTTATCGTCTGAGGAGTATCTACCGAACCAGCACGCCGGCGTGGTTGCACAGGGCAGCGAAAGCCTCCTGTGCCTGGGCAGCACCGGCCTTGTTTTCCAGCGCGGCCTCGACCTGTTCGCGCGCGGCCTGATAGAAGGCGCCACGCTTGGCCTGCGGCCAGTCGATCAGGATCTCGCTGGCATCCTGCAGCGTGGTGAGGTCGCGGATCGTGTCCGAGCCATGCGGCCTGATCCGCATCGGCGTCGACAGCATCAGCTCGGTCATGTCCCGGTTCCTGACTATTGGAGGAATTTCGCTTCGCGCGCGGCGTCGATCATCGCCTGCATCGCCTTTTGCGGCGGCGTCCAGCCATCCAGTGCATCCCGGCAGCTGCGCAACGCCGCCCGATACCTGCGGCCCTGGCCCGACGGCCAGTCGCCGAGACACTCCAGGCCCTCCCACGCGCTGCGCACCACGCGCTCGCGCTCGGGGGCAAATTTCAGCCGGATCGGTCGGGGAAACATCTTGTCGTTCAACGGTCGTCTCCATGACATGGTGCATGTCACCCAAAAGTGCGCAGCGGTTTTGGACGACAGCGCAACAAGCGGGCGTCCGACAACGTCGGCAACAGGGCAGGGTTCCCTGCCTGAACGATCAAATTTCAGCTGCCTGCGACGGCATCCGACAACGGCCTCGGTTCGGCCAATTCAGCGTTGTGCGCCGTTGGCCGGTCATGCTCGAACTGCTCGGCGCCGGGCAAGGCATGCAGCCACGTCTCGCGCCTGCTGGTCCACAACTCATATTCGGGTACGAGATCATCGGTTGGTGCGACATCGAGGCTGCCGATCGTCACCTCGGCCTCGTCGTCACTGAGGAAGGCGACGCGGCCGCCGCAGGTCGGGCAAAAGCTGCGCGTGCCATAGGTGCTGACGATGCCGGTCGCCTCGAACGCCTCGCGCGGCCAGATGGCATAGGCCGAATAGACCGAGCCGCCGGCCTTGCGGCAGTCCTTGCAGTGGCACAGGCCGATTCTGAGCGGTGCTCCGTTGACCGTGAACTGCACGCCGCCGCACAGGCAGCTGCCGGTCCTGCGTATGGTGTCGGACATGATGCGACCTCCGTCTTGTCAGCCTGTGGCACAGCCTTGGCGCTGGGGGCCGGGCGGGACGGATGCTCGTCCAGGACAGAGCCGCATCGGCTCGTCCAGGACAGAGCCCATCCCGATCCCGTCGGGATGCCCTAGCCGCGGGCCGCCATATAGGCATCGAGCTTCTTGCGCGATGGTCCATAGCGCTTGATGATGGTCTGCGCCTCGCTTGGCGGTAGCCCATATTTCCGGGCAAAGGCAGCGACCTCGTAGGGCTCCTCGCTCGAAACCAGCTTGCGGTCCAGCTTTGTCTTCGACTTGTCGTCAGCCATTTCAGGCCTCGCTTTCTGTTGCCGGGGAAACGCGCAGCCGTCGGCGCCCGAGTCCACGATCAACAGGACATAACACAGATCGGCGCTGCGGGTTCCACCGGCACGAGAATAACGCCGCGCCGGCCGCGCCGGCGCCTCATCGATCCTGAAAATCGATGCCGTTTCGGGGTCAGGCGCGCGGTTCAAAGAGTTCAACGACGTTACCGGACGGGTCTTCGCAAAGAATCTGCTGCCCGCCCGGGCCGTCTACGATCTCGTTGCGAAACGATGCGCCGCCCTCGCGCATGGCTGCAGCCAGTGCGGGAAGATCCCTGACTTCCAGCACAATGCGGTTCCACCCGCCCGGCTCCGGGGTCCGGCCATCCGGCATTGGTCTCGCAGCCGAAGCCATTGGACCGGCGAGCCAGAGTGTGAGGTCGCCGCGCGTCAGGATTGCCATCGCCGGGCCGAATTGCTGCTGCAAGGCGAAGCCCAGATGCTTCGTATAAAACGCGATCGACAGATCGACGTCGCTGACGAGATACCGGAATGTCGCCATCCGCAGGCTCCTCCATCAAGCCCCGCCTGCGAGAAATAGCCGCCGGGACGGGCCGCGGCAAGGTTCGGGCGCCTGCTTTGGAAAACCGGCTGTTGCGAGGCGTGCCGCGAACCGGGCAAAAACTTTCGGGCCCGATGTCGGACTTGCCCGGGGTCGCGCGTCCTTGGGTCGGAGCCCATTGCAACCCTGGAGAACGACATGTCGTCGCAAATCACTCAGTCGCAGACCATTCAGG
The DNA here is from genome assembly GCF_056781655.1 of Mesorhizobium bavaricum. Taxonomy (NCBI): domain Bacteria; kingdom Pseudomonadati; phylum Pseudomonadota; class Alphaproteobacteria; order Hyphomicrobiales; family Phyllobacteriaceae; genus Mesorhizobium; species Mesorhizobium bavaricum. The sequence goes on from NZ_CM165566.1 coordinate 3,350,203, forward strand.
CGCCGTGGCAGACCGCGGCCCTTCTCATTGCCCGCCTGATCTTCGCTGGCGTCTTCCTGATGGCCGTGAGTTTCAAGTTCATGGGCATGGGCGCCACCGCCGGCTACATCGCCGCCGCCGGCTTTCCGTTTCCGCTGTTCCTGGCCTGGTGCGCGGCGCTGCTGGAGGCCGCCCTGGTGCTGTGCTTCCTGACCGGAGCCTTCTTCACGCCGGCAGCCCTGATCGCCGCCGCCTATGTGCTGTTCCTCGGCTTCTCCTTCCACGGCCCCAGCCACTGGGCCGGCAACCAGGCCGAGTTCGGCTTCTTCGTCGACCATTTTTCGTTCATGGCCGGACTGCTGTTCGCGGCGGTGCACGGCCCGGGCAAGGTGCTTTCGCTGAATTTGGGATGGCCGGGCAGGGCGTAGGCAAGGGCATGCGGCCCGAGCCAGGCGGCTAGTGCACTCTGGCCGGGCCGAAGGTCGGCTAGCGGCCCTGCAGGATTTTGATCACCTTGCTGCTGTCGGCCGATGACGACGAGAGATTGCGGTAGTCGGCATAGGTTATGCGTCCTCTGGCGACGGCATTCCAAAGGCGATTGCAAAACGTTGCCGGCAAGCGTTCCAGGCTGACATTGGCAACTTCGGCGACGGTTTTTCTCTCGGCCAGCGGCAGTGAAGCCTGGCTCGCAATGCACTCCCTGATGACTTTGGCCTTGATCGCCGGGCTGCCGCTGACGACGGCCTGGGCGTTGTTGAACTCGCCCTCGCTGACGGTTGTGCAGCCGGCGAGCATTACGGCGCCAAGCAACAAGGCGCCAAAGCGCGATTCAAATCTCATGTGTCCCCCCGAAATCAACTGCATTGGAGCCAAGCAAAACTATGTGACACAGGCAAGATGCTGGAGAGGTCATGCAGGTAAAATGGTTGGTCCATCCGCTGTTCCTGGCCTGGTGCGCGGCGCGGTTGGAGGCCGCCCTGGTGTTGTGCTTCCTGACCGGCGCCTTCTTCAGGCCGGCAGCCCTGATCGCTGCCGCCTATGTGCTGTTCCTCGGCTTCTCCTTCCACGGCCCAGCCACTGGGCCGGCAACCAGGCCGAGTTCGGCTTCTTCGTCGACCATCTTTCGTTCATGGCCGGACTGCTGTTCGCGGCGGTGCATGGGTCGGGCCGGGTGCTTTCGCTGAATTTGGGATGGCCGGGCAGGGCGTAAGCGAGGGGCCTGTGGAAGCACGCCAGCTGGCCGGTCGCAGGTAGGCCGTCGTTTTCCCACAAACGACGGCCCCATGCTTGCCTGCCCACTACCCCCCAGGACAGCACCAAGCTACATTAGGGCAAGCTAAAGTCTTGCGTCTATAACCTTTGACATAGTGTCAGAAAGATTCGCCGCCTTGCATTCGGCAGATAAGCTGGCACGCTGCGCTCCGACCGGAGGGGATGCCATGTCCGACACGAACACGGCGATGGTGCGTTTTGCCCAGGACGCCTCCGACGAGGATATCCTCACGGTTGTTCGCAGGTGGAGCGACACGCTGGCCGCCGAGGACTATGAGGGCGCGCTGACCATGATCCGTGCGCCGGGCTGGACTGCCGATTTGTTGCAAAGGACGATGCGGGATATGGCCACCCCGAACCCGCTGAGCGGGTTCACAGGGTGACGCCACTGGCTTCGGCCAGTTATCATCCCGGCACTGAACCGCTCAACAATCCATGGCCCAGGCACGAGGTCGACCGCGATACGCTGCCCGATGGCGAACCATTCATCTCGGTCTGGTTCGACATGCCGCTCGATGGCTACTGGAGCGATGTAACCGCCACGTTCAATCTCGATCGCGACGGAGACATGCTCGTGCTGGCGCTTGAGATGATCCATGTGATGTGAAGGCCCCCTTTGGCACCCTCACATCTGGTCGTTGTAGGGTTCCTTAATCTGGCCGACCATGCGGGCGAGCTTCGAAAAGGAGGGCATGTCGGCCTCCGGCTGGCACTGATTGGCGAGTTCCAGCAGCCGTATTGGAAAGCTGACGGCGTCACGGCTTGACGCGGACATGCCTTCGGATCGCTCCTGGCTGGTTTCGCCGGCCTCGGCCTTGCGCAAGGCCAGGTCTATTTCCTCTGCCGTCAGCACCCCCTTTTGAACCAGCAGGTGGTTGATCGATGCGACGGCCATCAGCAGGCCTTCGAGTTGCAGGTTGGCGACATTCATGGCGATTTGCTCCCGTGGCTATTGTCGAAACGCGCGAGCGGCGTTTCCGCTCCGGCGGGCGGCCCGGAATCGGTTTCGGCCGGGATGGCCGGACCGTGCCTGGGCCACGGGCAAATGGCCTACTCCTCGCCCCAGCGCTCGCCATACTCGCGCCACAGCGCTTTCACCTCCAGGCCGCCGAGGCGCGGGATCGAAGGGTCGCCGCAGGCGATGGCGACGGCACTGATGTCGTATTGCGGGAAAGCGTGGGCGACGAAGCGGATCGCTTCGCCCAGCGAGCGCACGCGGATGATCGGATCGGCCTGGCCCTGGCCGGTGCTGCGCACACCGGAAACCGAGGCAGGAGCATGCCGCATCCTGAACACGGATGCCATGGCTGGTCTGTCCATCGTCCTCTCCCACAAAGGCCGTGACGGGAATCATTCCATGAGCTTCAGCTAACGGTCTCACAGATGCCGGCCAATGGCCAGCCGGCCCGAAAAGCCCGCCGATCCGTGCCGATTAAGTTGTCCGGTGAGGGCAACTGTGCTATTGATTTGGCCATGGTGCTGATTTGTGCCAATGACCTCCAGGCCCGCCGCGCAGGCGGGTTTTTTTGTTTTTGCCGCAGCCCTTGGGCGATGCCGCTTACCCCGTCGGCGCGGTGACCGAAAAAGACGGATAGGAATTTTTTCTCAGAAAATCGTTGACTGGGTGAGGGCAGCTATGCTACATATTTGTCCATGGTGCTGATTTGCGCCAACGACCCGCCGCCGAGGCGGGTTTTGTGTTTCTGATGATCCATCAAGCGAAGCGGCCTTGTGCCGACATTGAAATGCCGGCGTGACGGAACGCTGTCTTTCGGCCTGACGACCCATCCCCGAAATCCGCGAGAATTCCCATGGTCCGCTACGCCACCATCATCACCGACGATGACGGCCGCGAGGTCGTCAGCGCCATTGGCGAATTCGAGGGCGCCGCGCCGCCGGCCCGTCTGGGCCGGGTCGAGCAGGTGGCGCCCGGCGTGCTGATCGGCATGCTGTGTGGCGGTCCGGTCGATGCGGTTGGCGGTTTTGGTTTTGCCCAGGGATCGCTGGGTAGCAGCGACAGGGGGATAGGGGCGGCACGGCTGATGCTGCGCCTTGCCGGCCAATCCGGTGCGGCGGGTTCCGGCGCGGGGCGCTCCGAAGCGGCAAGACCGGCCGGCGCGACAGAGGCCAAGGCTGAGGCAAAGTCGGCACGGGCGGCCAGCAAGCCGCGCAAGCGCGCCACCCAATTGAAATCCAGGGCGGCGAAATCCAGGACGAAAAAATCCGCCCGCTCGAAATCCAGGACCGTGAAATCCGCAGCGAAGCCAGCGGAGGCCGGGCATGGCTGAGAAGCCGCCGGCCAGGCCGGTCCAGCCATCGCGGAAAAGCCGGACGGCGACGCCCGCCGCCAAGCCCGCCGCCAGCGCGGTCGCCGTGCGGAAGCCGCGCCCGAAGCGGACCAAAAAAACGCTGGGCGATGATTTCCTGGCTGCGGTGCGCGCCGATTTCCGCACCCATGGCGCCGGCGTCATCGCCGAGGTGCGTGCCGACAAGCCGGACCAGTATCTGAAGATCGTGCTTTCGGTGCTGCCCAAGGATTTGCATGTTTCGATCAACCAACTGGACGGCTTGAGCGATGACGAGATCCGCAGCCGTATCCGCAGCCTCGAAGCCGTCCTCAAGCCGTTCCTCGAAGACCTCGGCAGCGAAGACCGAATATCTGGCGCTGCTGGCGGAACTGGACCGACGGCGCAGGACTAACCTGCTCGCCGCCTACCGGCCCTATGCCAGGCAAGCGGAATTCCATGCCGCCGGCGCGCAAAACCGCGAACGGCTGTTCATGGCCGGTAACCAGCTCGGCAAGACCCGGGCCGGCGGGGCGGAATGGGCCATGCACCTGACCGGCCGCTATCCCTCCTGGTGGCAAGGCAAGGTTTTCGACAGCGCGGTTCGGCTGTGGGCGGCAGGTGTGACCGGCGAAGGCACGCGCGACAACCCGCAGCGCGTGCTGGTCGGTCCGCCGCAGCAGCAGGCGGCCTGGGGCACCGGCATGATCCCGGCCGACGCTATTTTGCAGACCACGATGGGGCGCGGCGCGCCGGGCGCGCTCGACAGCGTCGTGGTGCGCTGGGGTGGCGGCGGCGACGTGCAGGCCGATGAATCGGTGCTGTCGTTCAAGAGTTTCGAGAAGGGCCGCGAGAAATGGCAGGGCGAGACGCTGCACGGCGTCTGGTTCGACGAGGAGCCGCCGCTCGACATCTATTCCGAAGGCCTGACCCGCACCAATGCGACAGCCGGCATCACCATCGTCACGTTTACACCGCTACTCGGCATGTCGGATGTGGTGCTGTTGTTTTTGTCGGCGGAAGAGGTGGAGGGACTGGCGAAGGGGTGAGAAGCTCCTCGCCCCATCCCGCAGCCATTGGGATGGGGCGTCACATTCGCACTTATCGCCCGGTCAGCGGTAGCTCAGGCGATTGCCGGTAGTGATGAATGCCAGACAGCATGGCGCGATATCTGGTTGTGCTCGATGCAGTCCGTTGCCAGTTTGCTGATTTCAGGATCGGCGGACGCCTGAGCCCATTTGACGAAGGCATCAACGACCACCAACCTGGCCCGGCTGGCCAGCCCAATGCCGTAACGCCGCACCACCGGCTCGGAATGGTCGAGCATCGCACGGATCATGCCTGATGCATCGTCTCGCCGTTGCCCGGAAATATCGGCTATCGCAGAAAACGGCGTTTGCGGCCTGAGCAATGCCGCGTGCTGGCGCGCAAGCTTCAACTGCCAGTCCTTTGCAAAGCGCACGAACATGACGGCTCCTGTGCGCACACCGTGATGCTCGTCATCGAGAGCAAGCAACGCTCGCGCCAGGGAGTCGCCATCGTTGCGTGTGCTGCACCGCAAGATGCACTCTACGGCATCGAAGCGCGTGCGCGGGTTGCTATCCACCAGCAACGCAGCCAGTTCGCCCACCATCGAACTGATGTTCTGGTTTTGGAACGTGGCAAGAAACGCGCCCGCCGCTCGCGTCTGAGCATTGGCGGATGTGAGCAGGAGACGCAGGCTTTCCAGCGGAACCGTCTTGCCAAGTTCACCAAGAAAGTCGTTGGCAAGTCCGTCATCGTGGTCATAGGAGGGCGATAGCAACCGCTCCAGCATCTCCTGACCTGGCATGGCATTTGTCGATTTGCCGAGCGGCAGCAGGATCTTGCCACCTTCGCTGAAAAAAAGATGAGCAACCTCGCTGTCCTCGGCGGACAAGCGCATCGCGTCGAATATATCTGTCATGGCAAAGAGTGGCTTTCCCACCCGCGTAGAGTACAGGCCGCGCAGAATGCACCAGCCCGAGACGCATCGATGTCGCCGATGCAGGGAAGGCTTACCGCATAAAAGTGTGAAGGAAAAGATGAGTGGGCCAGCTTTGGTTGATCCTTCTGATCTTCCATTCTGGTTTTACGACATAGAGTTCCCATCTTCCGTTCAGCCGGCGCATCCCCCTCTCCGTCGCGGCTTCGCCGCGCCGCCTCTCCCCCGCTTCACGGGGGCGAGGAACCCACGCTTTCCGAGGCACGCCATGAGCCGTCACGTCACCTTCATGACCATCGACGATGCCGAGCACTATACCCGCCAAGAGCGCGCTGCGATCGTTGCCGCCTATCCGGCGCACGAGCGCGAGGCGCGTGCGCGCGGCATTCCGGTGCTGGGGTCCGGGCGCATTTTTCCGGTGGCGGAGGAACTGATTGCCTGCGAGCCGTTCCGGCTGCCGCGCTACTGGCCGCGCATCGGCGCGCTGGATTTCGGCTGGGACCATCCGTCGGCCGCGGTCGAGGTCGCCTGGGATACGGAGGCCGATGTCGTCTATGTCGCAAAGGCCTGCCGCGCTTCGCAGCAGACGCCGGCGATGCAGACGCTGACCCTGAAACCGTGGGGTGAATGGCTGCCCTGGGCGTGGCCGCGCGACGGCCGCCGCGAAACGCTGGAAGGGGCGGGCGTGGCGCTCGCCAGGCAGTATGCGGCACACGGGCTGAACATGCTGGCCCGCCACGCGCAATTCCCGGACGGTTCGGTCTCGGTCGAGGCCGGGCTGATGGAGATGCTCGACCGCATGCAATCCGGCCGCTTCAAGGTGTTCTCGACGCTTGCCCCCTGGTTCGAGGAGTTTCGGCTCTATCACCGCAGGGATGGCCAGGTGGTGAAACTGCGCGACGATCTGATGGCGGCGACACGCTACGGCGTGATGATGCTGCGGGAGGCGGTGGTCGATCCGGCTGAGTTCAGGGCGGCGAGAAGGCCGGCGGGGCAGAGCGATCCGCTGGGGGCGTTCAGGTGAAATAAGTTGAAGATCGATCCCCGCAAAACCGAAAAGGGTTATAAATGTTCGTGGATCGGGGGGCGTAATGATCTTTTCAACTCTTGCACGATGTCGCTGCGCCTGAAACGGGACGGCAAGGGCCGCCAGTACGTTGTGCTGGCCGCGATAGCTGGCGTAAACTATGAATATTACCCGATGGAACTGGGTGAGTTCAAACAACTGATCGACGCGGCTCTCGCGATACAATCCGCAGCGGCTGCCGAGTCTTGATACTGCGCATGTAAGCCGAGCGCAGCCTTGCTCCATGCCTCAAGGAAGGCCAATGCCATGGCTCGGCCGCCTGATGACCATCCGTATCGTCCCCGCCACCTTGCGCGACCTCAACTCCATCTCCGCCAACCTCCGCCCTGAAGACCAGGCCGAGATCGACTGCCAGTTCGACGCGTGGTTCGCCGGTGCTGACGCAGCTCGCAGGTATCCGCGTCGAGACCGAAGTGCTGCGATGTCTCGAATTGACGCCGTGGGTTACTCCACGATCTTCCAATAGGAATCCTTGCGGATTACCTTGCCGTCGCGAAACGTGTAGAAGTCGCAACCCTGGACTTCCTTTTTCACACCCTCGGGGGTGGTGCCGGTGAGGGTCCATTTCGAGATGCCGGTACTGGCAGCCGCATCCACAAAATGCTCGGCGTGGCCGTAGTGGACATCGGGCAAGCCTTCAAAACGTGTCGCCAGCGCCTCGCGTACGCTGCGCTTGCCCTCGCAACGCGTTCCCCAGGGCTTGCTCCCCCTCGGCATCTCCAGGACGCAATCGTCGGCAAACAACGCCATGATGCGATCGAGATCATGGGCGTTGAAGGCGTCGCTTAGCTCCGTCAGTGTCGCTCGAATGTCCATTCGCCCGTCTCCTCCAGGGATAACCGATAGGCCGCGATGTCCGAAGTAGGTCACTGGCGAGGCGGCCGGTCAAGTGCGCGGGCCTTCGAGACTCCGCCCGAAAACGGCAAGCGCACCCCATCGCTCTGGCCTGCTCATGACCGTCCGCATCATCCCCGCCACCTTGCGCGATCTCTCCTACATCGCCGCCAATCTGCGCGGGGAAGACCGCGCCGAGATCGACTGCCAGCTCGACCAGTGGTCGCCGGCAGTGCTGGCGCTGACGGCGCTGCAGGGATTTGCCTATGTCGCAGAGCTCGACGGCAACCCGGAGGCCGGCTTTGGTGCTGCCGAACAGCGTAGCGGGTTGTGGATCGCCTGGAGCTGGGGCACGCGCCGGATGAAGCGCTGCGTGCCTGGGATCACGGAATTCTTTCACGCGGTGCTCGCCCGCGAGGTCGCGGCGCGCGGCGCCTGGCGGGTCGAGGCCCGCGCGCTCGCCGCCAATGAAATGGCGCTGCGCTGGCTCGTCCGGCTCGGCGCCACACAGCGCTGCCTGCTGCCGGGCTACGGCAAAAACGGCGAAGATTTTTTCCTCTACGACTGGACAAGAGAAGGCTGGACCCATGTGCCTGTTTCAAAAACCACCGGAACTAAAGCCGCTGCCGCCGACGCCGACGGCCGAGGACAAGGACGTGCAGGCGCGGGAAGCAGCGCTGCGGGCTGAGCTCGAGCAGCGGCAGGGAACGCTGAGCACCATCAAGACCGACCTCGCGCCCGGCGATATCACCGGCCGGCGCCGCGTGCTGCTGGGGCTTTAGACCATGACCGCGATGAAGCGCAGTTTTCGCAAGCGGGTGCTGGTATGGTGGTATTGGCGAAGGCATGCAAGGCTGGCGAAGCGGCGGTGATTGGCAGCTTCCACCTCTCACGCCTTCTTCGCGAACGCCCAGACCATCAGCGGGTATTCCTCGTCGTTGCTGAGATCCCGCCACAGGCCATAGGCACGCACCGGCCCGCCGATGTGGGCCTTGGCGCAGGCCTTGTTGCCCCAGCCATGGACCTTGACGTTGGCTTCGGCGAAGCCGCCCTCGACCATCAATTGCTTGAGGCCGGCGGGGGTCCACCTGTTGTAGTCGTGCGGCCTGGCGTGGACCCGAAACAGGAAGGGTGTCGCCACCATCGCCCAGCCGCCGGACCGGGTCATGGCATGGATGTTCTGCACCGCGGCCTGCGGCCGCCGCACATGTTCCAGCACCTGGTCGGCGATGACGATGGAATATTGCTCGTCGGTGCGGTCGTTGCAGATGTCGAAGGCGGGGAAATCGACCGACCGGTAGTTCGGGCACATCGCCCGCCAGTAGCGGTTCCAGCCGGGCGAGATCTCGATCACGTCGGCGGCTTTGCGATTTCCCGCTTCAAGGAACACGGTGAACGCCTCGATCTGGCGGATGCGCAGCCAGTTGCGCGAATCATAGCCAAGCAGCCGCTTCGCCACCTGTTTGCCGCGGTTTTTCAGGGTGCCGGCAAGGCTTGTCGTCGTCACATCGACCTCCTCCAAAACCCGCCGCCAGACCTTCCTAGACCGAGAACCGCGCAAAAGAATGACAATGGTCGCGATGCCGTCGCGCCAAACCAGTGAGATCTGACATGACCGATTCCCGTGCCCGCGATATCCTGTCCCGCCAGTCCGAGCTCGAGAGCGAGCGCAGCCAGTATGAGGCGGTGTGGGAGCAGGTGGCGGAGTTCTGCGACCCCGATGCGCCCGACATCTGGAGTGGCCGCCGCAGTGGTGGCCAGGACTCGCAGGCCGAGCGGCAGGAGCGGCGGGGTGCCCGCGTCTACGCCAACACCATCAACTCGGCCGCCAACCGGCTCGCTGCCGGGCTGGAAAGCCTGATCATCCCGCAGTCGGAAAAATGGCATGGGCTGTCGACCGCCGAGATGAATGACGAGGAGACCGACGAGGAAAAGGAGTGGGCGGAAGGCTTGCGCGATTTCCTGTTTGCGCTGCGCTATTCCGCCAATTCGAACTTTGTGCCGGCGACGCAGGCCTGCCTGCGCAATGTCGTGCGCTATGGGCCGGCCTATCTCTATGCCGAGGAAGGGTTCGGCTCGACGCTGATCCGCTATGCCTCGATCCCCGTGGTCGAAGGCTATCTCTCGCGCAACCGCTGGGGCCAGGTCGACATCTTTCACCGCCGCTACGAGCGCACGGCGCGGCAGGCGGCGCAGCTGCTCGGCTATGAAAAGCTGCCGGCGCGCATCAAGCTGCTGGTCGACGATCCGGCCAAATGCGAGACCAAGATCTCGCTGGTCCAGTGCATCCAGCCGCGCGACGAGCGCAAGATGTATCGGCAGGGCGGCCACACCCGGTATCTCGACACGGCGTTCGCCTCCTACCATGTCATCGAGGACGAGGAGGAGATCGTCAGGGAGAGCGGCTTTCGCACCTTCCCGGTGTCGACCTTCAACTGGCGCCGCTACGAGGGCGACCCCTACGGCATCTCGCCGACCATAGAAGCTCTAACGACGGTGCGCGAGGAGAATGCCGTGCGCCGCTCCGGCCTGCGCGCGCTGCAGCAGATCACCGATCCGGCCACCGCCTCGAAGGCCCGGCTCGACTATGTGCCGGTGCTCAACCCGGGCGAGAACTATCCCGGTCTGATCGACGACAATGGCAGGCCGCTGATCGCGCCGATCTCGACAGGGCAGAACCCGACCTATGCCTTCAACTACGCGCAGAGCCGCGCCGACGAGATCCGCGACATGATGTTCGTCAATCTGTTCCAGACGCTGGTGCAGAACCCGCAGATGACGGCGACAGAAGCGCTGATAAGGCAGGAGGAAAAGGGCGCGCTGCTCGGGCCGTCGGGCTCGATCATCCAGGCGGGCTTTGCCACCAATCTCGACCGCGAACTCGGCATTTTGGAGGACAAGGGGCTGTATGACGAGGATAGCCGCTTCCTGCCGCCGGCGAGCCTGGCCGGCAAGGCGGTGCGGCCGACCTTCACCGGCCCGCTCGACGTGCTGCGCCGCGCGGCCGAAGCGCGCGACACCATCCAGGTGGTGACGACGGCCATGCAGATGGCGCAGTTCGACCCCGGCGTGATGGACAATATCGACGGCGACGAGGCGATCAAGATCGTGCAGGGCGCCGGCCGCAGCCCGCAGCGCATCTTCCGCCGCAAGGCGGAGGTCGACGGCCTGCGCGATGCCCGCGCCAAGGCAAGCCAGGCCCAGGCCGGCATGGCGGCGATCGCCACCGCCGGCAAGGCGGCCAGGGATGCCGTGCCGGCGGCCGTGCAGGCGCGCGACAGCGGCCTGCTCGACGGGCTGCAAGGCATGCTGCAGGGGCAGGCCGCGCCGGGCCAAGGCGGGCAAGGGTTGCCAACCGGTCAGGATCCAGCGGGTGGCGGCGCATGAGCCGGAAACGCTTTGCCCATTCCGGCCAGGCCGGCGGCCCGGCCAAGGCGCGAGAGGCGCTGGCCAGGGCGTATCTCAGGGTGTTTTCAGGCGAGGACGGCGAGATGGTGCTGGCCGACCTCGCGGCGACGACAGGCTACTACCGCCGCCCGTCCTATGGCGAGTGGATGGCGCGGACCCGCACGCCCAGCGGCTTCGAACTGCACAGTGCGCTCAGCAATGCACGCGCCGAGGTGGTGCAGCACATCATGGGGTTTCTGACGCTGGACGAGGCGCAGCTGCTGGCGCTGGAGAAGGCCGCGCGGGCGGAGGAGTAGGTAGGGGCGTTCGAACTGCGTCCCTCTCCCCGTTCTAGGGGGAGAGGATGCCGGCAGGCAGGTGAGGGGCGGTGACAGCATTCCAGAACGTTGCGTTGCCCCTCATCCCCCTGCCGGGACCTTCTCCCGTTGAACGGGGAGAAGGGGGCTAACGCTCAATAATCGCCGTTGTAATACCGGTCGTCGCAGGGCGCGGTGTAGATGCGGCCGTCGCGGTCCTGGTAGCGGCACATCTGTTCGCCGCGGCGTTGCGGTTGCGGGGTGGTGGCCGAGCCGACAACCGCGCCGAGCAGGGCGCCGCTGGCCGCGCCGATGACCGTGCTCTTGGTGTTGCCGCCAATGGCCTGGCCGACGAGGGCGCCGCCGGCGCCGCCGATAAGCGCGCCGGTTCCGGCTCTCTGCTGGCCTTCGGTCTGTGCGCAGCCTGCAAGTGCTGCGGTCATCAGCACGGCGGCAATGGCTTTGTGAAAGTTCATATGCGGTCTCCCTTGAATGCCTGAAATCCCTATGGCTCGCCACGTGCCGCCGCAATGCGGCGGAACAGGGGCACCAGGCCTCACGATATAAGACAGGGTTTCTCGGGCGTTGATGGGCCGAGCGCCGAAAACACCTCATGCGAACAAGGCGCTAGCTCGGCTCCTTGTCAAAATGATTCAGCCTTTGACGGTTCGGCCTGGCTGCGCCGGGCCTTCCGCTATCGCTCCCAGCCCTTCGGGCGTTCAAGTCCTTTGAAAGGTCCATTGGACCTTTCAATCCGCCCGAAGGCCGACCGGACTTTCACCGTTCGTCGTTTGGAAAGCCAAGCAATTGGCTTCCCATGCGCTGCGCGCACCACTCAAACAATGGAGACATGCCAATGACCCGAGGTCTTCCCCGCACACTTGTCCGCGCCGCCGCCCGCGAGGCCGGCCTTGCCCCACCGAAAGCCGGCCTGAAGGCCGTCACATCAGGGCAGGGCGGCGCCTTCCGCACCGTCTTTTCGTTCAATGCCATGATGGTGCCGGTCACCGATGCACAGGCCTATGCCAGCCAGAAGATCTTCGACTTCACCGACGGCAAGGTGCGCATTAAGGGCGGCACGGCGCGGCTGCAGTTCGCTGTGCTCAGCCCCCGCGCTTCGACCATCAACGACAATGCCGCACTGACCTGGTCGCTCGGCTCGGCGCCGGCATCGAGCGCGACGCTGGCCACGACCATGGTCAATGTGCTCGCCTCCACCGCCCGCACGCTGGACGGCGCCGGTGCGGCACTCTCCACCGCCTCGACCGCCGATATCGCGGCGGCAGCGACGCTGGACGGCACCGCGACGCCGATCGATCTCTATCTCAACCTTGCCTTCGCCACCGGCACCGACATCGACGCCGACGGGACGCTGGCAATGACCGGCACGATCACGCTGCTCTGGGAGAACTGGGGGGATAATATTTGAGCTGACCGGCCTTAGGCCAGCGGCCTTCCGTCAGCCCAGAATGCGTCGACTTTCGTCCACCAGATACTCGACTGTGGTTGCAGCCATCGCTTGAAGTCGTCGGGGTTCGTAGTGTGATGCAGGCTCTTGTTCTGCAGATCCTCGAGCAATCCGACGATCGCCGCATCCCGCACATAGGGATTGCCTTCGATGATCCAGCGTTCGACGACCCCGAAAATCCCGCCGAACCGGTCTGTCTCACCAGCCTCGAGGTTGCGGATGAGGTGGAGCGCCAGCTCTGACAAGGCAAGGTACAGCGGTTGCTCCCCGCCATCGCGCCAACCCTCTCGGAATTTTTCCCATGCGCCGTGAAACGACGGATCGACCTGCAGGAGCCGCTCGAACATGTTCGAGCGGTCGAACGTGAAATCTGTGGGTTCGTTCTTGTCGGTCACGTCACCTTTTCGCCCGAAGCCACTGGGGTGACAGCTCTACAGCCCTGACTTGAAAGTCGGGCTACTTCCCTGAAACCCACATAAGGAAATCTCACATGACAGATCTGGCAGACGCCGGGTCCGTGGCGGCGCGTGCGCAGCCGGCGGGCAACCCGGTACGGTCACCGGCTGGTGCGGACAACCGGTCCGCCGCGCCTGCCGCCCAAAGTTGGTTTGACGGTCTTTCCGAAGGCAACCGCAAGCTCGCTGAAACCAAGGGCTGGACCAGGGCTGAAAGCCTCGATCGGGTTTTCACATCCTATGCGGAGCTGGAGCGGCAGCAGGGTGAGAGCCTGCGCGTTCCCGCCGCGGACGCATCACGCGAAGACTGGGAGCGGTTTCATGCCCGGCTGCCCGAGGCGATGCGTCCGGTCACCTCCTCCGAAAAGGTCGAGTACCGGCGCCCGGAAGGGTTGCCGGAAAACTTCGCCTATTCGGACGAGCTCGCCAATGCTTCCAAGGCCTGGGCGGTCGAAGCGGGTGCTTCGCCAAGGACCGCGCAGGCCTATCACGACAAGTTCGTCGGCTACATGGCCGAGCAGGCCGTGCGCCAGGAGATCGCGCTGGCCCGTTCGGTCGAGGCCACCCATGACGACCTTGTCCGCGACTGGGGGCCGACCGACAGCGACGGCTTTCGCCGGAAGATCGAGGTCGCCAACCGGGCGATGAAGAAGCTCGGCCTAGTCGACGCCTACAAGGCGAAGGGCATCCTTCTGCCGGACGGGGCGCTGACCGATCCGCAGATCGCCAGGGCGTTCCACGCCATCGGCGAGGCGATGTTCACGGAAGACACGATCGATGGCGGTGCCGTCTTGAGCGGAGGCAATCCGTTCAAGCGCAACGCCGCCGGCGAACGCAACATTTCGGCGATTTCAGCCCTCGTCAAAAGCGACCCCGCCCGTGCCCGCCGGCTGGCACGCGAGGCCGGTGAGAACCCGGATCAGTGGATGCCCAACAACCCCCTCTAAAGCTGTGTCGATATTCAGGTGATGCCGGCCTCCTCGGCCTGACCTGAATCTCAGCACACTCCGCCAAACCCAAACCAGAAGGAAGAGAAAAATGGCAGATGCCTACACCCGTATCGCGGACGCGATCGTTCCGTCCGTCTATGCGCAATATGCGTTCGAGGAGCACGTCCAGTCGCTCGAGATCTACCAGGCCGGAATCCTGTTTTCCGACCCGGCCATCGCCTCGAAGCTGTCTATGGGCGGCCGCTCGGTCGACATGCCAGGCTGGAAGGATCTCGGCAACGACCCGTCCGAGCCGGTCAATGACGATCCGGCCGATTCCATCGAGATGAAGAAGATCGGCTCGCGCCGCGAGGTCGCCGCCCGTAATGTCCGCGCCCAGGCCTGGGGCGTTCCGGACCTGACCTCGATCCTGGCCGGTGACGATCCGCAGAAGCTGATCGTCAAGCGGCAGACCGAGTACTGGCAGCGTGCCAACAAGCTGACCCTGCTCGGCATGCTGAAGGGCGTCGTCGCCGACAACATCGCCAATGACGGTGCCGACCTGGTGCGCACCACCGGCGCCTCCATCGTCGACACCGACATCATCGAGGCCGCCTATCTGATGGGCGACCGCGCCGACAAGTTCAAGACGATCTGGATGCACTCCAAGCAGATGAAGGCGCTGAAGCTCGCCGACCTCATCGACTATGTGCCGTCCTCGCAGCAGGGCGGGCCGCTGATCCCCTATTACATGGGGCTGCGGGCCGTCGTCGACGACGACATTCCGGTGGCGGCGGGCGTCTACACGGCCTTCATGTTCAAGGACAAGGCGATCCTGTGGAACGAGCTGCCGGTCAACACCGAAGGCGGTCCGCTGGAGTTCGACCGCAAGCCGCGCCAGGGCCATGGCGGCGGCGTCACCGAAATGGTCGGCCGCCGGCATTTCGTGCCGCACGTTCCCGGCACACGCTTCCTCGACGCCGCCTCGGCCGGCGAATTCGCCACCGATGCGGAGCTGGCACTCGCCGCGAACTGGGACCGCACCGCATCGAGCGTCAAGGCCATGACGTTCATCGCGCTGAAGACGACCGAGGCCTGATCGGGCCAGGCGAGCAGCGGGGGCGTTGCCCCCGCCTTCACGGCTCGCAGAATTGTAGACATGTGGACACGACCGTACGTCCACATGTCATCCTCTATCGGTTTTGGGGGCCCAGCGTCCGTTGTTAGACCAGGCGACGCCTTGTAGATTGCAACGACACGTTGGAGGTTGGAAACATGGCGCTCAAGCGGATGGACAACGTCGGAATCGTCGTCGAAGATCTCGGAGCCACGATTGATTTCTTTCGCGAACTCGGCCTCGAGCTCGAAGGGCGGGCCACGATCGAAGGAGAATGGGCCGGACGCGTCACCGGACTGGGCGATCAGCATGTCGAGATTGCCATGATGCGCACACCGGACGGCCACAGCCGGCTCGAGCTCTCCCGCTTCCTCGCGCCGCCTGTCGTCGCAGATCACCGGAACGCCCCGGTCAACGCCCTGGGCTACCTCCGCGTCATGTTCACCGTGGACGACATCGACGAGACGCTTGCAAGGCTCCGCACTCGCGGCGCGCAACTCGTCGGCGAAGTGGTCCAGTACAAGGACGCGTATCGGCTCTGCTACATCCGTGGGCCTGAAGGGCTTCTCATCGGCCTCGCCCAAGAACTCAGCTGAGGCAATACGAAGACAGCCAATCTCCCACCCGTGGGGGAGATGGCCGGCAGGCCGGAGGGGGCGCGGTAGAAGCGCGATCTCTCACTATCGACACCAAATCCCAAGCCGCTTCGCAGCGGCTTTTTTCATGTCCGGAGAAAATCATGACCCGACCCGCATGGACGAGGCGCTGAGCCATGGCCATCACCCCGCTCGATATCGCCAACATGGCGCTCGCCGTGCTCGACGAGGCGCCGATCGACAGCCTCGACCAGGACATCAAGGCGGCGCGGCTCCTCAACCTGCATTTCGACCTGACGCGGGAGGCGGAGCTGACCAAATACGCCTGGGTGTTCGCGATCCTGCGCGCCACGCTGGCGGGCTCGGATACCGGCAGCGGCGATTGCAGCCTGAACTTCGCCTATGAATTGCCGGCCGACTGCCTGCGGCCGCTGCCACTGAGCCGCAATGGCGAACCGGACGGCGTGCCGGTGTCGTGGCGCCAGGAGGCCGGCCTGATCTACAGCGATCAGCCCGGGCCTCTGGCGATCCGCTACGTCGCCAACCTCACCGATCCGAACGACTGGGACGCGCTGTTCACCGAAGTGCTGGTGGCCGCACTTGCCATCAAGGTGGCGCATCCGCTGACCCACAAGTCGGGCATGATCGACATTGCCCGCGCCGCCTATGACCGGGCGCTGGACGCCGCGCTCAACGCCAACGCCATCCAGCGCGGTGGCAGGTCCTACACCGCGTCCTGGTCGAGCCAGCGCGGCGACAACAGGATTATGCGCTGATGACGACGCTCTATCCGGTCCAGGACGTCTTCACCCGCGGCGAGATCTCGCCACGCCTGCACGCACGCGCCTCGCTCGATTTCTATCGGGCGGCACTCGCCAGATGCGAGAACTTCGTCACGCTGCCGCATGGCGGCATCCGCAAGCGCGGCGGCACCTATTTTGCCGGTGAGGTAAAGATTTCGGCGAAGAGGACGCGGCTGATCCCGTTCATCTTTTCGGCGGATCAGGCCTACGCGCTCGAATTCGGCGACCTCTACATCCGCGTCTACGCCTATGGCGCCCGCGTCGGCAGCGTGGAAGTCGTCTCGCCCTATCTCGAGGCGGACCTGTTCGATCTCGCCTATGTGCAGTCGGCCGACCAGATGTGGATCACCCACCGGGACTATCCGCCCAAGGTGCTGACGCGTACGGCGCACACGGCATGGACGCTGGATGATCATGCGATCGACGACGGCCCCTATGACGACATCAACAACACCGCGACCACGCTGACACCGGCGGCTTACGGTTCCTTCGTTCCCAGGATGACCAGCCTGACCGCGCCAAGCGGCACGGTTTCCAGCCAAAACGCGACCGCCGATGCATGGGAACTGTTCGACAAGAGCAGCAAGACCGGATCGGTCATTTCATCGGGCACCGGCGCGTGGGTTCAGTATCGGCTGGCGTCCAGTGCGCGGAAGGTGTGCAACGCCTATTGGGTGCAGGCCAACGGCGCCGCTGCCGAGTCGCAGGACATGCCGACCCAGTGGGAGGTGCAGGGATCGAATGACGGTTCCACTTGGGTGACGATCGACTCGCGGCAGGGTCAGACCGGCTGGGCTGCTTCAGAGCGCCGGTACTACGAGTTCTTCAACAAGACAGCCTTCGAATACCTGCGCTGGGACGCGGAAGGCGGCGGCGGTCCAGACTCCACCAACATGAGCTTGGCCGAATGGGCGCCGAACGAGGACGGCGACCTGATGACGCCGTTCAACCTGACGGCGTCCTCGACCGTCGGCATCAATGGCGGCACCGGCTTCCAGACCAGCGACGTCGGCCGCGCCGTCAGGCTGTTCGCCTCCGACGGCCGCTGGCGCTGGGCCAAGATCGTGTCGCGCACCAGCACGACCATCGTCACGGTCCGCCTGTACGGCCATGCCCTGCCGGACCTCAACCCGGTATCCCGCTGGCGGCTGGGCACGCTGGTTCCCGGCAAATACATGGAAGGCGGCTCGCTGTACGAAGAGCGCCTGGCCTTCAGCCGGAAATTCTCCGTCTATGCCTCGGCCACCGGCGACTTCGACAATTTCGCGCTGGGCGAGAAGGACGACGATGCGCTGGAATTCATCCAGGCCGGCGGCGGCCAGGCCAACGACATCGTCTGGATCGCCGAGTCCGACGGTGCTCTGCTGATCGGCACGTCGGGCGGCGTGCGCGCGTTGTCGGGCTCGGGCATCGACGAGGCGCTGACGCCGACCTCGTTCAAGAACCGGCGTTCGCGCACCTTCGGCTGCGCCCGCATCCGCCCGGTCGATGCCGGCCAGTCGTTCCTCTATGTCACGCGCTCGCGCAAATCGATCGCCGAGCTGACGCAGACGGCGCAGAGCCGCTTCACCTCCGATGATGTCGGCCAGATTTCCGAGCATATCCCGAAGCTTGGCGTGGTCGAACTCGCCTTCCAGACCGACCCCGACCCGTTGCTGTGGTTCCCGCTCGAAAATGGCGAGCTTGGCGGCTACACGCATCAGCCATCCCAGGAGGTCAGGGGCATGCACCGGCATCGGCTGGGCGGCGCCTTCGGCGGCTCCGGCTGGGCGGTCGTCGAGAGCGCCACGGCGACCCCCGGCCAGAACGGCAACGACGATCTCTGGCTGGTCGTCAAGCGCACCATGGGCGGCGTGACCAGGCGCACCATCGAGATCAAGACGGCGCCGTTCGAGTATGGCGCGATCGCGGACGCCTTCGAAGTCGACTGCGGCCTGACCTACTCGGGTGCTGCCGTGACCACGGTGGGCGGCGCCACACATCTCGCCGGCCAATCCGTCGATGTGCTGGCCGACAGCAAGGTCTATCGCGGCCTCGCCGTCAGCGGCAGCGGCACCGTGACGTTGCCGGCGGGGTCGGCAGCATCCGCCAAATGGCAGCTCGGCCTGCCCTATGCGGCGGGCGCCGACACGCTGGAGCTCGATGTCGGCGGCCGCGACGGCTCCATCATCGGCCGGCGCAAGAAGGTGGCGAAAGTGATGCTGTCGCTGCTCGAGACCGACACGACGGGGCTCGAAGTGCAGTCCTTCATGCGCGGCCGCTGGGAGCCGGTGCGCATGCCCTCGATCGTCGCGCCCGATGGGCGGGCAACGCTGTTCACCGGCAATGTCGAAGTGCCGATCGACGACAGCTGGGAAGGGCAGGGAAGGGTGAGGATACGCCACCTCAACCCGACGCCCTGCACCATCCGCGCGTTCACGCCGGTGTTCGACGCGGAGCCTTAGGCAGCTCCGGCGCCGCGCTTCCCCGCGCAAATCATTCGCCTTCTCCCAAAAAGGACCCCACCCATGACATCCCCCCATGCCGAGCAACTCGGCAGGGCACGGACGGCTGCCGAATACGCGGCCGTCATCGCCTTGCTCGACACCGACCTCAATGACGCGATTGCCCGCAGGGGCGAGCTGGCTGAAGCGGAGGACCGGGCGGTCTTCGGCGATGGCGACCTGGCCGCGGCGCGCGCAGCACTCGACGACTGCAACGACAGGGTCGCGCTGCTGGAAAGGACCATCGACGCCGCCGGCAAGCGCCGCGCAGAGGCCGCCGCCGGCGAAGCCCGGGCCGACATCGCCGCGCTTGGCGACGAGATCAAGGCGAGGGCGGCTTTGCTCGGCGAACGCTGGCGCAGCGTGCAGCGGCTGGTCGAGCTGTTGCGCCAGGAACTGTTCGAGGCCGATGCGCTGGCCCGCGCCATCGCTACCGCCAACGGCCTGTTCGACGCCGCAGGGGTCGCCGACCTGAAGGTCAACCTGACCACCACGCGCCGCGCGGCAATGGCCGGGCCGCGTGCCGCCGCGCCCGCCCGTCTCAGCCGCCCGGCGATCCAGGCCGACAGGCTTTTGCTGTCCTTCCTCAGCCCGGGCGGCGCGCTCGACCCGCGCCCGGCGCTCGGCGCGCCGGTCAAGCGCTCCGACGCCAGGCGCCCCGACGTCAGGCGCCCCGAGGGCAAAAGCAAATTCCTTCCCGCAACAGCAAGCAAACCCTTGGGCGAACGAGGCTGAACCATGTGCACACTCGCTCTTCTCGGTACGGCTCTTTCGGTCGGCGGCGCGCTGGCCGAGGGCCAGCAGTCGAAGCAGATGGCCGACGCCCAGGCCAGGGCCTATGAGCAGCAGGCGCGGGCCGACGCGCAAAGTGCGGCCTTCGAGCAGGGCCAGGAGCGCCACAAGCAGGACCTCCTGCAGGCGCAGGCGCGCGCCCAGGCCGGCGCCTCGGGCGTCGGCATGGCCGGCTCGCCGGCCGAGGTGCTGGCGGCAAACGCCAGGCAGGGCCAGCTCGACATCAAGGCGATCCAGTACAGCTCGCAGCTGCGCCAGAACAATCTTGGCCCGCAGGCCGCCATCTCGCGCTTTTCCGGCCGGCAGGCGGCGACGGCGAGCCTCTTCCAGGCCGGCAGCAGCCTCGGCTCGGGCCTCGCCGGCCTCTACGACCCGGCCAAGGCGGTGACCTTCGGCAAAGGCGCCTTCCCGCCGGCGCCGCGTGGGCTCTTCACTGGAGGTCTCTACTGATGGCGACCATTCCTCTCCAGCTTGCCCGGCGCCGGCTCGAAACCAGCAACGTCGTCTCCTATCCCGAGGGATCGCCGGTTGGCCGGGCGATGCAGGGTTTTGGCGACGAGCTTTCCGCCGTCGCCGAGCGCTACCGGCAGATGAAAGAGCGGCAGGAGGCGTTCGACGCCGATATCGCGCGCCGCCGGTTCAACGGCCGGATCGCGCAGGCGGAAGACGAGGTGGTGGCGAATGCGCCGGCCGATGGTGCCGGCCTGCATGACGCCATGTATGGCCAGGTCGATCCGCGCACCGGCCGGGTGGTCAAATCAGGCCTGTTCGACACACTGTTCGACGATGCCTTGCCGAACATGCCCGAGAGCCAGCGCGCCGATTTCGCCAGGCAGAAGGAGGCGATGCGCGCGGCAGGCTCGGAGCGCATGGCCGCGCGGCAGCAGGCGCGCCGCGATGACTATGAGCAGGCCGAGTGGACAGCAGTGCAGGACGCTTCACTTGGCGCTATCGCCGAGGGCGACCCTGCCGACACGGGAACGTTCGAAGCGATCCGGCAGAGCGGCTTTGACCTGATCGCCAAAATGGGCAACCCGGTGGCCAGGCAAGCAGCCGAAACTGCCTGGCGCAGCAATACGGAAAAAGCGTTTGTCCGGGTCCGCCGTTAACCGGCTTGACGCGTATTTCGGGGTGCCGGATTTGTGGAGCGGAACGGGATGTGCGACACAGAGTTGACTCTCCGTCAAATAAGTTACGTTTTAGAGCCGTATGTTACGTCAAACCGCATCGACACGACCTCATCATGCGACTATGCGTGCCAGCGCTGACGAAGGGATTTGCCGTGCTGACAAAATTAAAGATCGAACGCTTCAAATCGATTTACGAACAAGAAGTTAGCTTCGGCAAAGTAAACCTGCTTATTGGTCCCAATGGGTCCGGAAAATCTAACATGCTAGAAGCCCTTGGCGTTCTGGCAGCAGCCCTTTCTAGCGGCCTTGACCCTACGGTACTTGATCTGAAGGGTGTTCGCCTTTCGCTCCCCCACCTTTTCAAATCCGCCTTTAAAAATCACGAGCTTCCCAAGAGCTTCAGGTTGGAGGCCCATTTTGAACATGGCCGATACGACTGCAACATAAGGTCCAGTGCCAACAGTCCCTTTCTGGAGTTCTCGGCAGAGGCACTTTACGACGGTGAACACCAGGTTTTTGGGCGTAGCGGACACGGCACAAAACTGCACTCGGTCGCAAAGGACCTTCCAGGATTTTCGAAAGGCCTCGTTCCGTCAACGCGAAGCGTCTGGAGCGTCATTGAACCGATGGTCAAGATTTCCGCAGGCCTGCGCCAGGAACTCGACGAATTCTCAAAATTTGCGATCTATGCCCCCCAGACAGCGGTGATGAGGGGCTTGGCTATCGATCAGCGTGTTGTCGAGCCGCTCGGCCTAACAGGATCAGGCTTGGCTGCCGCCTTCAACACCATTGAGAGGACGGATCGGACGAAGTTTCAGAAGTTGATGCAAGTGATCTGGGAGCCCGGTTGGGCAGATCAAGTAAAAGCCGGTAGCTTCGACGCGAACGTGGTGCCTTCGCAAGTCCGTTCCGAGGGCCAACTTATGTACATTCGCGACAAATTTATGCACTCGAAACGAAACATGCTCAGTGCATTTGATGCTAGCGAAGGCACCCTCTATTTGATATTTGTAGCTGTGCTACTGGCTCATCAAATGACACCAAATATTTTCGCATTAGACAACGTGGATGGAACTTTGAATCCACGCCTCGTGAGAAAGCTTTCTAATCATGTTATTGAAGCGCTTTTGGACTCGGCGAGTTCGAACAAACGTCAGGCGTTCATGACTTCCCATCATCCGTCATCGTTGGACAGCTTCGATATTTTTGACCCATCGCAGAAGATATTTGTTTGCCGACGAGCGCACACAAAGGAATCGAACCCCCTCGGAAAGACTGAATTCCGGCCGCTTGAACCCGCTCCGGGTATGACAAAGGATCAGTGGAACGTCGCTCATCAAGGACAGAATTTGTCAGAGCTGTTGCTAGAAGACCGTATTTCGGGTGCGCTTTAGATGACAGTCGTGGGTTTGGTTGCTGAGGGGACGCACGACTTCATAATGCTAGATCCATTTATACGTGGGGAGCTAGCCAAACGCACAGGTGACGCTATTGTGGTTCGAACTCTTCAGCCCGCGCCTGATGCAACTGGGCGCATGACAGATGGCGGTTGGGGTAAAGTACTCGGATGGTGCAAGAAATACACAGGTTCAAAACTTGACACCTTCTTCCAACCAATTTTCGCCGGTGATGTCCCTTGCGACGTCATCATTGTCCACTTGGACGGTGATGCATTGGAGGTCGTGGCGCCTCATACAACTATTGTCGTTCCGCCGGGAGTTATTGCAATTGCAGATCGCGTTAATCTTGTGGTTGATGCACTGGAGAGTGTCCTTTCGCCAGCAGGCCGGAGGCAGAGGATAGCTTTTGCCGTGCCAGTCCAGCATACGGAGGCATGGGTGTTAGCTGCTGAGAATTCACACGCTGCACCAGCTACGATTGACGCAAAGGCTGAGTTCCGAAAAACATATGATTATAAAAAGCTTAAATTGCAAAAGTATTATTCGGATAAAGTATCAGCAGTCGCGAAGACGCCTTGGGTTGCCCCAAATTGCACGAGCTATGTGGCGTTCTCCGCTGAAATTGCGGCAGTCCAACTATAATTTTCCGCCGCCGCTCGTTGACCCTATTTTGGGATGATCCCCAGGTGTGCTGATACCAACACCTTCTTCGGCCGGGGCTTCTCCTTTGGCATCGTCGGTCGGACCTGTTATCAGCTTAAGGTCAGGTTCTGGTACTTCCTGATAATAATATTGCAACGCCGCCTGAGCATACGTGTAATAATTCTCCACTGCAGTTATGCCGGCATCAGGAATGGTGAACGCAACGTATATACTTGCTAGTACACTCCACGCCTTAGAGAATCTTCGTCGATTTGGATGGTCCGATTGCGATGACTCCGCATTCCGAAGTATGGCATGTGTGCTAAGAAGGTGTTCGAAAACGCCGTCTACTCCATAAAACTCCATTTTATCGATCATAAGCCGAAGGGCTCTGAACGAAGTGACGAGTAGTGTGACAAACACGTCCTGCCTGCTATCCATGGCATCGATCGCTTCATCAATCTTCAGAATCAGGTCTGCCCTTTCGGCATCCGTCGGCACGCTCAGGGGCGCGGCGCCCTGAACAGTATGTCCTGCCATCAAAAGGGTATTAAGTGCGACTAAAGTAAAGGCGCTGTCGCGCACCCCCGACCAAGGGTTCTGTAAACTGGCCGTGGACACAAACGTCGACACTTGTTTGCAGGCATCGTCAAACGTTGTGCGGAAGGGCTCTGGGGTTGCGGTCAACGACGCAACCAAGGTGCGTAGCCGCATGATTCTCCCCGAGAGCGCAGCGAGGACCGCGAAGAACTCAGGGCTATCCACTGGCAAGTCAAATTGCCTTGCTAGAGCCTTGCGTGTCTGATCCTTGGCATCAACGCCCGAAAGTTTTTTGCAGAGTCGATAAAGTTCAGTAGATGGGTCCGTAATCTCGGCCATCAGTAACTCCAAGCGTACAGATGGCGCCCCGGCTATTCCGCACGTCTGGATATAAAAGCACCTGCCGAACAGGACGGCAAGTTGTTCGTGCAGAAGGCAGTGCTATCATTGCCCATCGCTTTGTGGACGACGTTTCGATTTCTTGACGGGCATAGGTCCGTTGAATGAATACATTTTACTGGCGCTCGCCGCTCTGTCGCATATCCGCGACAACCTCCAAAAGTTCCAAAATTCAAGCCTCGCTTTCGCGGGGCTTTTTCATGGAGCAAGCCTTATGGCCCGACTTGCAACTGCCGTCGTTCGCCCGTTGGCCAGCGAACGGGAACCCGTGCGCCTGGCAACCACGGCCAACGTTGCCCTCTACGGCCTGCAGACCATCGATGCCGTGGAGGTCCAGGTCGGTGACCGGGTGCTTGTCAAGAACCAGACGAATGCGACACAGAACGGCATCTATACGGCGAGCGAAGGCCATTGGCATCGTCCAGCCGACGCGCGCAGCGCGCCAACCTTGCAGAAGGGCACCACGGTGTACGTGCGTCAAGGCGCGGCCTCATCCCATCTCGTCTATGCCTTCGAAACAGTCGATCCGGTGATCGGCGCCGATTCTATTGTGCTGTCCTGCTGGCTGTCGGATGAAACGCTGTGCGACGCGGTGGGCGCGGACAGTGCTTTATAGTTGACTTGCAGTTGGGTGGCCTTCACCAATTGCCAATTTGAAGTCACGATTGGAGAGCGGTAGTGTTCGAAGCATTCCGACAAAACTTCCCCATAGAGAGCAGGGTTGCGGCGGATGCCGGCAGCACCGTCGTGGATACCGGAAT
Organism: Mesorhizobium bavaricum; assembly: GCF_056781655.1. Taxonomy (NCBI): domain Bacteria; kingdom Pseudomonadati; phylum Pseudomonadota; class Alphaproteobacteria; order Hyphomicrobiales; family Phyllobacteriaceae; genus Mesorhizobium; species Mesorhizobium bavaricum. Next base: position 3,374,842 of record NZ_CM165566.1, read on the forward strand.
TCCCGGCCTGAATGAGCTGGTCGCCAGTTTCGGCGGCGCGTCTTTCAAGCAGGGCCTCTACCGGATCATCCGGGCGCAGGACATGCCGGCCTGGAATGCGCGGGTTAACCTAGCGTTCCCCGAAGCCAATGGCAGGATCACTTGCTTTGGCTATGAGTGGCAAGGCTCGGTGTTTGCCGTTGACAGCCAGAGGCTCGAGGACGGACAGCCTGGCGTGCTCCTGTTTGAGCCGGGTACGGGCGAGGCACTCGAGATACCTGCCAATCTCGAAACCTTTCACGACGACCTGATCATCGAAAACGAGGATGCCGCGCTGGCTGCCAGCCTGTATGGAGACTGGCTGGCGGCCGGCGGGGCGCAGCCGGCTTACGACCAGTGCATCGGCTACAAGAAGCCGCTTTTCCTCGGGGGAGAGGATGACGTCTCAAACCAGGAGTTGTCGGATCTCGAGGTTTATTGGCACATCATGGGCCAGGTCATAGCCAAGGTTAAGGGACTGCCGCCGGGGACTTCGATAAACCTCAAAAATTAATCTTGGATGGTTGCCATCAAAACTGCCGCCGCCGGCGCGGCGCGCATGACTGCGCGGCAGCTGGCGGGCCGTGACGACGATGAGCAGGCCGAATGGAGCAAGGTCTCCGCCATTTCCATGGCATTGAGCGACGAGAACGAAACTGTAAACTTCGACGCGATCAGGCAGAGTGGCCCCGATCTCATTGCCGAGATCGGCAATGAGATCGTCCGGCAAGCAGCGGAAGTGCCCCGGCGCAGCCAAGGCGCTGGCTCGGCGAAGCCCAGAATCCGGAGCGGCCTTGCGGGATGCTGGGTGCGGTGCAGGCTTGCGGCCGGACCGATCGACACCGCCGAGGCGGACCTACAGGCAAGCGCTGCAAGGCAGTGTGGCGCCGAAATGCGACCGCATCGGCCGCGTTGCCAAGCTTGCAATGCTGCCCACCGCGGGGTCATCGTCCTGATGTTATTCTATCTGGGAGTGGCCGGCAGGGCAGGGCCAGCCTGCAACTGAACCGGCCACACAATCCGTAACGTTCACAGCCTCGCTTTCGCGGGGCTTTTTTCATGGAGCAAGCCTTATGGCCCGACCTGCAACTGCCGCCGTTCGCCTGTTGACCGGCGAGCGAGAACCCGTGCGCCTGGCGACTACGGGCAACATCACGCTGTCAGGTCTGAAGACCATCGACGGCGTGCTGACGGAAGTCGGCGATCGCGTGCTGGTGAAGAACCAGGCCGATGCGACGCAAAACGGTATCTACACGGCCAGCGAAGGCCAATGGTACCGGGCGGCTGACGCACGCACTGCACGGACCATGCAGAAGGGGACAACTGTACGTGTGCAACAGGGTGCCACTTCTGAAAGCTTCGTCTACGCCTTCGATGCCTTCGAGCCAGTCATTGGGACTAGCGACATGACCTTTTCCCTGGCATCGCTGGGGCATATCGGGACGGAGCGCTACTCGACGGAATTCGGTTTCATTGACGATGGGGTGACGAACAACGACGACGCATGGGCGTTGGCCAAGGCGACGTTGGGCAGCGTCGAAACACTCGTCATGCTCAGGAAGGCGCTGGGCGTTTTCTACTTCGCCACGACGGGCGATTTCACCGGCCACAAGATCGATGCGTCCAGCAATCCTACCTTCAAAGGTCCGAACGTCTACAATGACAGGACGCAGGCCCAGAAAGTCGCCAATGCCCCAGCCGTGACCGTCGTCGGGACAGGCGAACTGCTGTTCACCAGCACAGCCCTTCTCTCCACCTTTCAGCATCACGCCGAACCGGTCGATAAGTTCGATTTCCTGACCGATGGTGACGTGACCTACGACGAACCGACCGTGGTGGATATGAACACGGCCACGATGTCGAAATTTGCCTGGCCGAACGGCAACACCACATCGGCGACTTCGACCGGTATTTCCAAGGCCACCAACCTGATCAACATCAATTGGGCTACGGCGGACCTGACCACATTGATTTTCGCAGGCATCGTGCCGGAAGCCGGGTGTCAGTATTCCTGGGTGTGCGGGTACAATGCCACCGATACCGGCTATGTTGTCATCGCCTACGACGGCGGCTACCACGCTGTCTATGCGGCTGTTAATGGCAACATGACGCACAAGAAACTGACCGCTGCCAGCACCTTTACCGAAGTCTCGGTCTTCCACTTTGGCGACGGGCCAGCCGCGAACGCCGATCCGGGCTATACGCTCACCAAGTCGAGCATCACGGTCGATATGCTCACGCCGACCAAATATCAGGTTGGCCTCAACGGTGTGGTAATCGCCGACGGCGAGCTTGCCAAGCCGGTAACGTATGTCGGCCCTGGCGTTTACAGGCCGGCAGCGGCAGCCGAAGTGAGCAACTTCCAGAACATCATCAAGACCAAGAACCCCACCCGTCTGGCCCCCCGCCCGATCCGCGCCTTGTTCGTCGGCGATAGCAAGATGGACGATATCATGATCGGCTGGCCGCGTGATATCGCGCGCGTCATGCAGGGTTCCATGGGCACGCAATGGGAGAGCAGCAAGAACATTGCGCTGGCTGGCGCAGTGCTTGCCGAGCAGCTCACGGCTATCCTGGCCGAAACCATGACAGGATATACGGATGTGTTCATTGGGCTCGGCACGAACGACACCCAGGCGGGAACGTCAACGGCCACATTCGCCACCAACCTTGCGCTGATGCTCGATCGGGCCCTCAGCTCCGGGGCAAAGGTGACGGTGCTGCTTACCCCGGCGTTCTATACCAGGACGGAATCGGCACTCTACGGCGGCCTTGGCCAGAACTCCGGCAGCGGTTCGTCCGTGCCCATTTACCGGGAAGTCATTCGCCGCGTCGTTGCTACATACCGGGATGCGGGAAGCCCGGTCGCACTTGTGGATGCCGGCAAGATCCTGGGCCCGACCATTGCGCGATACCTGAACTGGAACGCCGATCAGAACCGCGTGGACACCAACGTCCTAGACAACATCCACGAAACCCGCAGCGCACGCACCAAGATCGCGCATGCGTGCGCAAGGGCCTCATATGGCCTGTCAACACCAAAGCGGACCAGCGGCATCAAGACCATGCTCGCGATGACCTCGGGCAGCGGCACGGTGGCAGCGGCGGCGACTGCCTATCTCGGCTCCTATGCCGGCGCCAGCGCTCTCGTGGCCGCGATTACCGTCCCATATGCGGGCGTGGCAAAGAACCTTCGGACGCTGGCGAGCGCCGTTCCTGGGGCTTCGCAGACCTACACCTACACGCTGTTCATCAACGGTGTGGCGACGATACTCACCAGCACCACCACGGCGGCAGTCCTGCTGTCCTCCGATGTGGTCAATTCGGTGGCGGTGGCGAAGGGTGATAGCCTGTCCGTGCGGGTGGTGAACTCAGCAACAGGTGCGGTTGCCACGCACCAGTGCACCGTGGAGATCGGCGCGTCCTAGGGCGTTGCCGCTTCAGCCATTCGCTGATATCCAGCGGCGATGCTCTATCAAAACATCCAAGGTCTCCGCGCCGTCGCGGCTCTGATGGTGCTCTGTGCCCACTTCTATGTGTCGCCTTGGGTGCAGCCTGCCATCAATGCGGTCGGTCCCGGTGGGGTTGATGTGTTCTTTGTGATCTCGGGCTTCGTGATGTACCTGTCAGCCGACAGTCTCGGCAAGAAGGACGTGGGCCGGTGGCGCGCCTTTCGGAATTTCGCTGTGAGGCGGGTATTTCGGATCTATCCAATCTACTGGTTCGTGTTTGCGGTGGCCTCGATAGTGCTCGCCACAACGACGGTTTCACTCGCTCCGGCTGATATTACGCAACAGCCTGCATGGAAACTGCTGCTGCTCGTCGCCCAACCGAACAACCGAATCCTGGCGGCTTGGACACTGCAATACGAGATGGTTTTCTACAGCGTCTGCGCTCTGGCTATCTTGCTGTTGCCCCGTCGCATCCTGCTCGTGCTGGGTGTTTGGTTTGCCACCGTTTTCGCCTTGTGGGCCGCTGGATTAAGCTGGCATTCGACCTACTATGTTCCGGCAATCTACTTTTTTATCCCGATCGTTTTGGAGTTCTTTTTCGGGATCGTCGTGGCCTTGTTGGCTGAGCGGAAGATTTCTGGCTATGCACTTTCATCAGTAGTGGTCGGAGTGGTCTGGCTTCTCGTCGGAGCATATGTCTTAAGCCGCAATGGAGGATACGGCCAGCCACCCATGTGGCGTGCGACGTGCATAGGGCTGCCGGGTGCCTTCATTGCCTACGGGCTTGTTGCTCTGGAAATCCGGGAGAGATGGACGTTTCCCAAGGCGCTGGTCAAGCTGGGGGACGCCTCTTATTCCCTGTACCTATGGCACCAGATGCTGTTCGCCTTGATGGCTGCAATGTGGGTTAAATTGGGGGTTCATGGCGGCCTGCCCTTGAGGCTCGTATCAATCCCGATAGCAATTGCCATAGGAGTAGCGAGTTACCGTTTGATCGAACGTCCCATCAACAAGTCCAAATGGGTTGCCTTGCTGGCTGGTGCGGAGAAAAGGGAACGGGCAGCGCCTGCGATTTCCCTGGCTCACCACGTCATGCCGAATTCCTGATCGTCGCGTTCTTCGTCACTCGGCGTCCGATACTCCCGTGCGCCGTTTGACCAGCGGCGTGAGAAGTAGCCGCTCCATAGATCTTTGCCAACGTGCCATGCTCCGTCTTTTTCGCTAAACTAAAGGGCTAAAGCTCGCAGGGCGGCAAGTATCTGTTTCATGGCCGCTTGATATCACATTCGCTGTTTGAACTTAATCCGACAGCCTAATTCGCCTCCCGCAGCGCATTGAAAATTACATCGGCATTGTTGCGATCACCGCTCTTCATCACATTGGCCGTCGCATGAGACATCGTACGTTTGGATGTCACCGATTGTTGATGTGTTCGCCCGTGTTGGCGCCATGATCATGATATCCGGATGCGCGCAACGGCAACGGCCTTCCAGCCATTCCCTTGAACAGGAGTACATCGTGTTGCGACGCTTCATGACCGCGCTGGCATTCATTTGCCATGCGTCCGTGGCCCTTGCGCAGTCCGTTGTCGGCTCGCCAGTTGTCGGCGATATCGCGACCGTCGGCGGTGCCGGCGCAAATTCGGCTGTCGCCAACACTGTTCTTGCAGCAGCCCCTGATGGCAGCCGAGGCGCGGCGACCATGCGGGCCTTGGTTGCCGCCGATTATCCGCTCGCCGCACTCAAGGCAAACAATCCTGCCGATCTTGCGAGCGCCGCAACGGCACGCACGATTCCTGGCTTCACCAACACCGCTGGCGACGACGTGATGAACGCCAACGGGCAGCATTTCGCGTCCGGTTGCGTTGCGATTGAAGCGTTCGGTGGCGTCGGCAACGGCTCGACCGACACTCTTGCGGCCTGGAATGCCGCGGTGTCGTCATTCCGCACCAAGGACATCTGCATCAAGTTTGGAGTCGGCACCTACGTCTTCAGCAACACCGCCTCCGCCACCCCGTCCGGTACAGCGCATATCCGAATTTTCGGCATGGGGAAAAGCGTCACGCATCTTTTGTGGAATGCCAACGTCGCCGGCATGATCCTGACCACCGGCAAACAAATGACGGTTGAAGTTGACGGGCTGGATTTCGAAACCGGCAGCTTCAACACGAATACGGCGCTCGCGGTCAACAGTTCGGATTGCACCGGTTCAAAATATTCGTCGCATTTCAACGACCTGTCGTTTCGCGGGCAGGGAAATTATTTGCCGTCCGCTTATTGGACGAATGATCTGCTTATCAACGGTCTGTCGGACGTCAGTGCAACCGAGGTTGATTTCTTCGGCAACAGGGGCAATCACACAACCGGTTTGACGTATCAATCAAGCAATCCGACCTGCGTTGCTATCGCGTTGAGCGTAACCCATGCGAATTTCATCAACGACAAAATCGGCTTTCTGTACGGCACCGCCGCGCAAGGCGTCACAATTTCGCAGTCGAACTTCACCAATGGTCTAACAGGCATCAATGTCCCTATCGGCTCAATTGGCACCGCACAACTTGCGGTGTCAGATAGCCAGTTCAACACCGCCAACAATCAGATATTGATCAAGGGAGATTTGCTCGGCTGCCAAATCATGAACAGTGTTTTTACGGTTCCTGCGTCGCCCTGGAATGGTATTTACATCAGCAACGCTACCACAAACTGGTTCACCATTCTCGGCAATGTCTTCGAAAACACCAAGAGGACGGGCGGCGATGGAATTCAGGTGAATGCCAACGGCGCCGCCAACGTCGGAACGATCATCGGCAATGGATTTTTCAACCTTGGTTTCGGTGTCGGTCTTCAGGCCGGCTCCCGTCATTGGACGGTTGCGTCCAACTCTTACAACCAAGTGAGGACGAACGTATCCAATTCCGGCGTTGGCAATTTGGTTGGCGTCGCAACCCCGTAAAACTCAAGGGGTGGCGAGAAAAGGGAAGGCGGGTAGTCGGACAAATCCGGCCGATCCCGGTGGCGCCACCATGAAGGGCGTGACGCTCGCCAACTTCCGCCGCTACGTGAGGGCCGGCGCCACCAAGGCTTCCTCCGGTGCTGGCCGGCCGGATCGAACACCGTCACCACCATTGGCAACCGGTTGGAGGGGTGCATTCGCTGGTGGCTTGGGCGCCAGGCGCGATATGCGTCTGCGCAGCGGCGTCTCGACGTAGCGGAATGAATAGTGGCTGACGATCGTCACGACGATCAACGTCAGCCCGAACCAGATAGGTCTCGGCAAAAGCGAAATTGGCGTCCACATCTTGAGCGCAACATAGATGGGCAAGTGGAGCAGATAGACGGAATAGGACATGTCGCCATACCACCTCAGCACGCCCCGCCCCAACAGGCGCTGGGCAACCGGGGAGGCTGTCGAAACCAGTACGAGAGAAGGCAGATAGACAAGGTAGAGCGTGCTGCTGAACAGAGATTTTGGCAATTCAAGGACGTAAATCATTCCTGGCCACGACAAGACGTAGAGGATCAGAAGCGCAACGAAGGGGACATCGTACGACTTGTCCGGCTCAAGGTTGACGCGCCCGGCGACGGCGCCGGCGAGAAACAGAGGGGCGGCCTGCATGAGTACAGGAGTGCTGATGGCGGCGCTTTGGAGAATGGCCACCGCCGCGAGCAGCAAGAAGTTGGCAGCATTGCCCAGGCGCTGGCAAATCCACCAGATCAGGGGGAAAACCAGATAGAATTGGATCTCTCTCGGGATCGTCCAGAACACGGATTGGCCGGCCCAGAAAGCGTAATGGTGCCACCATCCATCCCACTGCAGTCCGTAAAAAGGCTGGCCATCACCTGTCAGCAACAGCCAGGCATAGGCTGCCGTCACGCAGATGAAAAACAGTGGCAGGACGCGTGCCGCGCGTTTGACCCAGAAGTCAATCACCGCCGAGCCAGAAATCGGGGCAGTCGAATACTTCCTGCCCATCAGAAATCCGGACAGCACGAAAAACAGTTCGACACCGATGATGCCGCACCAGGCAAATGTGAGGGGATGCCACGGCGCATCGGTCGCGAAATGCTGAAGGAACACTGACAGCGCGGCAATGCCGCGCAGCCCATCGAGCGCGAACATTCGCGCATTATTATCCTGCAAGCTAAATTCCCCCGTCCAGGCCGACTATAGCCAGAATCCCAGACTTAACAACTGCCCAGAGAGGGCGGAAAGGAACTGCCTTGGACCGCAACTTCGCGCAGGCGCTTGCGCGTCTTGAAATCGGAAGGCGGGTGGTCGGACAAATCCGGCCGATCCCGGTGGCGCCACCATGAAGGGCGTGACGCTCGCCAACTTCCGCCGCTACGTGAGGGCCGGCGCCTCCAAGGCTTCCTCCGCTGCTGGCCGGCCGGATCGAACATCGTCACCACCGTTGGCAACCGGTTGGAGGGGTGCATTCGCTAGTGGCTTGGGTGCCAGGCGCGAAATCCGTCTGCGCAGCGGCGTCTCGACGTAGCGGAATGAATAGTGGCTGACGACGGTAACGACCGCCAGCGTCAGCCCGAACCAGATGGGTCCCGGCAGAAGCGCAATCGGCGTCCACATTTTGAGCCCAAAATAAATTGGTCCGTGCAGCAGATAGACGGAATAGGACATGTCGCCGTACCGCCGCAGCACGCCTCGCCCCAACAGGCGCCGCGCCAGTGGTGAGGCCGTTGCAACCAGCACCAGGGCGGGCAGATAAATCAGGTACAGCGGTCCTTGCGAAAGGCCGCTGTACAGGGATGCTGGCAGGCCAAGAACATCGATCATGCCCGGCCATGAGATGACGTAGAAAACGATCAGCACCACGAACGGAACATCGTATGATTTCTCGGGCGCAAGGGTGATGCGTCCGGCGACGACGCCGGCAACGAACAGCGAAGCATACGCCATGAAAAGAGGCGTGCTGATCGCGGCCATCTGGCAAATGGCGACGGCCAGGATCAACAGGAAATTGGCGGCAGTGCCGAGGCGCTGGCAAAGCAGCCAGATCAGCGGGAAAACCAGATAGAACTGCATCTCCGGGGGGATAGTCCAGAACACCGATTGACCGTTCCAGAAGAGGTAATGCTGCCACCACATCTTCCACTCGAGCGCGTAGAAGGGGCGGATCTGACCGGTCAGCCAGAGCCAGGCATAGGCCGCAGTGATGCAGATGTAGAACAGCGGCACCACGCGGGCGACACGCTTGACCCAGAAGTCGAGCACGGCCGCGCCGGAAATCGGGGTGGTCGAGTAGTTCCGGCCCATCAGAAAGCCGGACAGCACGAAGAACAATTGCACGCCGACCAGACCGGCCCAGGCAAATGTGTGGGGATGCCACGGCGCATCGGTCGCGAAATGCTGAAGGAACACTGACAGCGCGGCGATGCCGCGCAGCCCATCGAGCGCAAATATCCGCTCATTGTTGTTCTGCAAGTCGAATCCCTCGTCCCAGGCCGACTACATAGCCAAGAATCCGACACTCAACAACTTGCCCGCGAGGGCGGGAAGGAACTGCCATGGACCGCAACTTCGCGCGGGCGCTTGCGCTCGTCCTGAAATCCGAAGGTGGCTGGAGCGACAACGCTGCCGATCCCGGTGGCGCCACCATGAAGGGCGTGACGCTCGCCAACTTCCGCCGCTACGTGAAGGCCGGCGCCACCAAGGCGGACCTCAAGCAGATCAGCGACGCGCAGGTCGCCGCCGTCTACCGCCGTTTCTATTGGGACGCGGTGCTCGGCGCCGAATTGCCCGATGGTGTCGACCATGCGGTGTTCGACTTCGCCGTGAACAGCGGGCCTGGCCGGGCGGCGAAGACCCTGCAGGCGGCCCTGGGCGTTGCCCAGGACGGCCGGATCGGGCCGGCGACCCTTGCCGCCGCCAGGGCAAAGCCGGTCGGCGTCACCATCGACGCGCTTTGCGATGCGCGGCTGGCCTTTCTCAAACGGCTGCCGACATGGTCAACATTCGGGCGCGGCTGGTCCGATCGTGTCAAATCGGTGCGGACTCAAGCCTTGCTGATGTCGGCGCAACCAGCGGCGCCGGCGGCCGCGCCGGCGCCTGTGCCGGCTCTGCAACCGTCCGGTGACGAAACGGCCGCTGGCGATGTGCCTGCGGCCCGGCCTGTACCGTCGGCCGGCAAGACTGCCGCCGTGGCCGGCATCCTCGTCCTCATCGCTGGAGCGCTCACGGCCTTCAGGCATCACGTCAGCGATCTTTTCGGGAGCCTCTTCTGATGAAATGGGTCAACACCAACGCACTGCACAATCTCCTCAACACGCTGATCGCGATCATCTGCGGCGGCGCCCTGGCCGGTTTCGACTGGACGATGTTCGGCGTCACCGATCGCACCGCGCTTCAGATCAGCGGCACCATCGCCCTTGCCAAGATCATCATCAACGCGGTGCGCGACGGTCCGCGCGGCATGGTCGCGCCGCCGCCGGCCGAGGAGAAATGAGATGGGAGCGCTCGCCCTGCTTGGCCAGTTCTGGCCGTATCTGCTTGCAACGGGTGCCGCGCTCGCCGGTCTGTGGACGGCCTATGCCAAGGGCAAGGCTGGCCAGAAGGCCAGGCAGGATGCCGCCGACGCCGCCGCGCGCAGCGAAGCCCGCAAGATCGACGACGCTGTCGCGGACCGGGCGCCTGATAAAAACAGGGGGAGGCTGGCCAAATGGTCAAGATCATAGCCCTTTCGCTGATGCTGGCTGGCTGCACCACCGCCGGCGGGTCGTTCTGCGCGGTCGAGCATCCCATCCGGCCGACAAAGTCGGAGGTGGAAACCCTTTCCGACGCGTCGGTGGCGGCGATCCTGGCGCACAACGAAAAGGGCCAGACGATTTGTGGATGGAGGCCGTGATGCACGATCTTTTCGACCTGCTCGGCATCAAGGGACCGGTCGTCGCCGCCGGCCTTGCCGGCGGTGTTCTGCGGGCGCTGTCGCGGCATCGCTACAAGCTGCGCGAAATGCTGGCCTCGCCGATCTGCGGCGCGCTCGCCGCGGCCTACCTGACGCTGCCGGTGGTGTCCTACGCCAGGATCACCGGCCTGCCGATGCCGGATCCGGCCGACGACACTACCACGCTTGCCGCCGCCTTCCTGATCGGCGTCTGCGCCATGTGGATTTCGGATATCCTGTTCGAGTTTGTCGTGCGCAGGTTCACGCCTGCGCCGGAGGAGTGAAAACGCCAGCAGCAACCAATCCTTCCGCCGCTCGTTGACCTTGCGCCGGGTTGAGCCCCGGCGGCACCCAGAACTGCCGCTGCCCATGGTGGCGGGCTTGTTGTTTGTCGGTTTCGTGCCAGGACCTGCGTCAAAGCAAATGTCGGAAGCGTACAGTTCATCCGATTAAGTAAATTGTGAATATCATCCTAAAGTTGCATATTATTTGCGCGATACGTCATAGTTAATGGACTGAGATTTGTTTAAGTGCTTCAATAAAATTGTCATCAGCTATTGCGCGGGCGCTGGTGCTTGAGAGCGCATAACATTCTCCCGCCCCAGCGGGAGCTATGTGGTGACAGTCAATCGACCTAATATGTTTTCCGGAATTCCCATCGAGAGACGTGACGGCACCATCTCGATTCTCAGTACACTTCCCCAGATGGCGGACGCTCTGGCAAACGACTGGCCTTCCGATGGCCCACTGTTTTTAGCAGCACTTGCTGCCCTGGTCGGGGAAAGGGTGGGATGTTGCAGCACAAGGGACGTCCACCGAGCCTTCATTGCCGCGGCTGTCGAAGCCGATTGTCTTCCCGACAGCTACATGAGGAAGTGAGCGACCAAATGCCTCTCACCCTGCGGACGACCCTTTGCGAAACGAGAGATGCGTTGCATGTGCTTCGAAGGGCTCTATTTGTCCGAGGGCATATCGAAGCAATGGGAGAGATCGATTCCCTCATAGGCGTCGCGGAAGACAAGGCAGTCCACGCGATCGGCAACATTGACCGGGCCGAGTTTCGAAAACCCATTCTCGAAGCGGTGGCGAACCCGGCGATGCCCGAAGCAATCGTTTTCCCGGTCGCCCTGCCGACAAAGCTTGGCGAGCTTCGCGAACAAGGCATGGGCCTCAGCGCCTATTGCGGCAATGCGCGCTGCGGTCATTTGCGTTCGCTGGATCTCGATAGCCTGATCGAGATCTACGGCACCCACTACGATTTCATCAGCGAAAGGCGGCTGGCGTCGAAGCTGGTATGCAAACGGTGCCAGAATGTTGGGGGGAGGCTGGTCGTGGTCTCCGACAAGAGGCCCCGGTACTGAATGCCGGGCAGCCGGCAGTTCGTAGTGTGTTCGCGGGCAACTGGTACGATGTCCAGGTGTGCGCCCGACGATATCCGCCGCAACCAACCCCTTGTGGACCCTGTGACGGGTTGACACTGCAGAGCGAGCCCGCTGCCGCAAGGTGGCGGGCGTTTTTGCGTTTCCAGCCCGATCAAGCCAGGATGTTGACGGCGCGTGCCGCGACCAGCGCGATGGTCAGCAGCGAGATCATGGCCTCCGCCATCATCAGCAGCTTGGCGCGTTGACTGAGTGGCAGCGTGTCCGTCGGAGAGAAGGCCGTCGCATTGGTGAAGGCGAGGAAGAAATAGTCGACGAAGCCGGGTAACCAGTTGCGAAGCTCACGGTCGTTCAGCGTCATCTGCGCGAACAGGAAATCGGCCTGTGCAAGCTTGACGAGGCCGCAGGTCGGCGGCCCGCCCCGGTCGGTGCTCCAGAACCATAGGGCAAAGACGATTACGTTGGTCACCCAGATGTTGAGCGCGTCGATCAGCAGCGTCGTGCCGCTGTTGCCGGCATGGCCCTCCAGCAAGGCTCGCACCAGCAGGACCAGCGAGCCGCAATTCATGACGCTGATGATGGCGGTCATGGTCAGGGCGGTTCTGCGGATCATGACGCGAAACTGGCCGATCGCATGCCACTCGTGATCCTCGACCGCCTTTCGGGTGGCGGCCTGTGTCCAGGCCGTGGCCACCGACAAGGGCAGCAGCAGGGCGGCCTCCAGCCCCGGCGCCAGCCAGCGCGGCCCGAATGAGAGGTTGTTGATGACCAGAAGCTGCAGGCAGATGATGACGAGGACGGCCGCACGCGCCATCCAGAAATCGAGCGCGCGGTAGTGTATGACGGCATGCTGGTGGCGCATTGGAATCCGGATTTTCGAACAGGGCCAGGCGTGCAGCGCTGTCCTGCCTGGAGAGAGGAGCGCCGATGTTCCTGCTCGATCTTGGTGCTGCAATGGCACACAGCTATACTTTTTCGTAAGCTTCGATGTTTGGGGCTGTTCGTTAAACCGGACTATGTGATTTAAGCGCCGCATGGCGGGGATAGATGGATCCATGGACAAATGGGGGCCGGCGGGATTGCCTGCCGCCGGTGTCGATTCCGCATCGGTTTTGTCCAGTCTGATCGGTCGCCCCGGGTATCTGCTGGCGATTTTGTGCCTGACGCAGATAGTCTGCTGGACAGCGATGCCCGCACTTATCAACGTCTCGCCGCCGAACGATGTCGTCGAAGGCTTCATGTGGGGACGCGAATGGGTGCTGTTGACCTACAAGCACCCACAACTTCCCGCATGGCTGCTCGAGACCAGCCATCTTCTGACCGGATCGTTCCGCTGGCCGCAATATCTCGTGGCCCAGCTGACGATCTCGGCGACTTTCGTCCTGGTCTATCTGCTGGCCCGTGACCTGCTTGGGCAGAGGCGCGCGCTGGCCGCCGTGCTTTTGATGCCGTCGCTCTATTTCTTCGGTTGGCCGACCCCGCAGTTCAATCATGACTACGCGCAGATGCCCTTCTGGGCAGCCATCTGCTGGCTGCTGTGGCGTGCGGGCCGTGGCGGCGGGCCGGGCTGGTGGCTGGCACTCGGACTGGTGTCGGGCGTCGGGCTCTACGCCAAGTTCTCGACCGGCCTGCTGTTGCTGTTCGGCGCCATCTGGCTGTTGTGCGACGCACGGGCACGCAGCCGGCTTGCCACGCCTTGGCCATGGCTTGGGCTCGCCGTTTTCGTCGCTGTCGCAGCGCCGCTGGCCGTCGAGCTCTACCGCATCGATTTCCTGCCGCTGACATATGCCGCCTGGCGCGATCAATGGGTGCTGGCCCATCGCTCCCGCTTCTATTACATCGGCGTCCAGATGGCCGGGCTCTGCGGCTTTGTCCTGGTGCTGGCGATATCAGGGCTGCTGCGGCGCTCGCCCCCGCCGCAAGAGCCCGTCGGGCGCGGTACGCTGGTCTATCTCCTGTGGATGGGGGTTGGCCCGGCGATCCTCGTCATGGTGGCGTCCCTGTTCGCCGGCGTAGGCGAGGCCTGGGGCGCGCCGATGTACAATCTTGCTGGCGTTGTGGCGCTGGCTCTGCTGGGCCACCGTCTCGGCGACGTCGAGATGCGAAAGCTGGCGATCTGCGCGCTCATCTTCATTGTCGGCATCTCCGGTGCCTATGCGGGCATCCGCTGGACGAAATGCAATCTGCGCGGGCGCATGGACGCCGTCTGCTGGCCGGCGCAGAAGATCTCGGATGAGGCCGAGGCCGTCTGGCACGCGGCGACGCCCGATCGGCTCGACATCGTTGGCGGCCATGGCCTTCTTGCGCCGCTGGCGGGCCTTAATGCCTATGACAAGCCGTCTATCTTCACCGACCTGAGCATGCAGTACGCCCCCTGGATCACCAAGGAGCGGCTGCGCGACCACGGCATACTCCTGGTCTGGCCTGGGCGCGACGTGCCAGCTCAGCTGCAGGCGTGGGTGGGCAACGTCCCGGTCAAGACTGTTCTTTTCGACTGGTCGCTCAAGGCGCCGCCGGTGGCGATCAGTTTTGCCGCCGTTCCGCCCGGCGCGCCGCAGTTGCCGAGTGCGATCGACAGCCTCGCCCAAACGAGCAACTGAAGCAGGTCGGCCGGTCCGCTGGACGAAGCAAGCGACAATGCCCATTTATGGGGAGATCCAAACTTGCTTTTGCGCAATTCCAGACGGAAAAACCGCTACACTTTTCCTGGAATTGCTTTTGAGGAGACGTGATATGGCGACTTCGACCGAACGTGCAGTGCTTGCCGGCGGCTGTTTCTGGGGCATGCAGGATTTGATACGGCGCTATCCCGGCGTCATCTCCACCCGTGTCGGCTACAGTGGCGGCGACGTACCAAACGCCACCTACCGCAACCATGGCTCCCATGCCGAGGCCATCGAGATCAATTTCGATCCTGCCATCATCAGCTATCGCACGCTACTGGAGCGCTTTTTCCAGATCCATGATCCGACGACCCGCAACCGCCAGGGCAACGATGTCGGGATGAGCTATCGATCGGCGATCTACTACACCAGCGATGAGCAGAAGCGCGTTGCCGGAGACACCATCGCCGATGTCGACGCCTCCGGCCTGTGGCCGGGCAAGGTCGTCACCGAGGTCGCACCGGTCGGCGACTTCTGGGAAGCCGAGCCCGAGCATCAGGACTATCTGGAGAAATATCCCAGCGGCTACACCTGCCACTTCGTCCGGCCGGGCTGGAAGCTGCCGGTTCGCGAGAAGGCGGTTTCGTAGGGTTCACAGGATCGGGGCCAGGCCCCGATCCACGCCTTGCCGATTGCCGCAGATCAAGCCTGCTGCGTCGGATAGAGCGTCAGGATGTTGACGTTGACCCTTGGCGGCTGCGAGACCGCGTAGAGCATGGCGGCGGCGATGTCCTCGCTCTCCAACTGCTCCATGTCGCCCAATCTTTGCTCGACCGCCATCCGCACATCGTCGCGCATGTTGGCGGTGAATTCGGTTCTGACCGCGCCGGGTTCGATCACTGTGACGCGGATACCGTCCTTGCCGATTTCGCGGCGCAGCGATTCCGCCATGGCGCTGGCCGCATGCTTGGTGCCGGAATAGACCACCGATGGATGGATGTAGCGGCCGGTGCCGGACGAGACGATGACGATGTGCCCCGATCCCTGCCGTTTCATCGCCGGCAGCGCCGCGTTGATCGCGTAGAGCAGACCCAGAATGTTGATATCGACCATTTCCCGGTATTCGCCGGTGGTGGTGTTCTGGAACGGGGCGGCGACGCCGACACCGGCAACATTGAACAGCATGTCCAGCCGGCCATAGTCTTCCAACACGCGCCGGACCATGGCGGCTGCCTGGGATTCATCGGTGATGTCGGCCTCGATGGCCAAGGCTTCGCCGCCGTTGTCGCGGATGCGTGTGGCCAGATCGTCGAGCCGCTGCCGGCGCCGCGCCGCGATGGCGACGATCGCGCCTTGCGCCGCCAGCGCCAGCGCGGTTGCCGCGCCAATGCCCGAGGAGGCGCCGGTTACCAGGACGATTTTTCCATTGAGTTTCCGCATGTTCGTTGCTCCTGCTCAGAAGGAGATTCAAAGGCATTCGGTGCCGATCCTGCTCGGCACGTTGGAGCCATATCCTCAATCTGGACTGCAGACGCCCTACGGAGAATATGATAGAATATCATCATACTCATTGGAGAATCCGGTATAATGCGCGGTAGCGAGTATGCGGAACTGAAGGCCTTTGCCGCTGTCGTCGCGCATGGCAGCTTCGCCCGTGCGGCTGAAGATCTCCGGATGTCGGCGTCGACGCTCAGCCAGACGATCCGTCAGCTCGAAGCGCGGCTTGGCCTGCGCCTGCTCAACCGCACGACCCGCAGCCTCTCGCTGACTGAAGCCGGCGCGCGCCTGCATGCGCGCTTCGCGCCGGCCATGGCCGAGATGGAGGCGGCGGTCGGCGATGCGACCGCCTTGCGCGACACGCCGGCCGGCATCTTGCGCGTCCATATGCCAAGCGTTGCCGCCGCCACCTATCTGGAGCCGGTGCTCGGCCGTTTTCACCAGGCATGGCCGGACATCGTGCTCGATGTGACGATCGACGATGCGGCCATCGATATTGTCGAGGCCGGCTATGACGTCGGCGCCAGGCTAGGCGAATTTCTCGAAGCCGACATGGTCGCCGTGGCGCTTGGCGGCACGCTGCGCCAGCTCGCCGTGGCCTCGCCGGACTACATCGCCCGTTGCGGATCGCCGTCGGCACCGGTCGATCTGCTCCAGCACCGCTGCATCAATTGGCGCCGGCCGGGCAGTGCTGGCCTCTATCCCTGGGAATTCGCCAGGGATGGCCAGTGGTTCTCGGTCGCGGTCAACGGCCCGCTTGTCGTCTCCAGCCGCGACATGGCGATTGCCGCCGCTGTGCAGGGTGTCGGCATCGCCTTCTGGGCGGAAGACCTCGTGCGCCCGCTGATCGATGCCGGCCAACTGGTGTCGCTGCTGGATGATTGGTGCGCGACCTTTCCCGGCTGGTTCCTCTGCTATCAGAAGCAGCGTCATACACCACCGGCCGTGCGCGCCTTCGTCGATTTCATGCGCCATGCGCATGCCGGCCGCCAGACGCTGCCAGCTGGTTGAGCGTTTGTCGCTCGAACGGCCCGGGTTTCGGTTGCGGCAGCGAAGGTTGCCGACAAACTCCGGTCCGGCAGCACCGACGGTTTGCGCTCAGGGCCTGGGCCTGGCGCAATGCTTTTGGCGCAGAGCACCGAAAAAACGGCTTTCGCTTCAGCTCGAATGGTGCTTTAACCCGCGCATCCACAGGGGTGCTCCGTACGGTCGGGGCTGAGACGGGGGCGGCAAGCCCACAGACCCTAGAAGCTGATCTGGGTAATACCAGCGGAGCGAGGCGGGCGATGTTTTCAGGCGCACAGATTTCCCTATATCCCATGGCCGACGATTTCGTCGGTGTCATCCTTGGCGCGCTGGGCGCGCTCGATCCCTACCGCGACCGGCTCAGGATCGAGACCGACGACATCTCGACCTTGTTGGTCGGGCCGCCCGAAGTGCTGTTTCCGGCGATCCGGGACCTGTTCGTGGCGGCGGCACGCAGCGGCAAACATTGCGTGCTGTCGGCCACCATCTCGCGCGGCTGCCCCGGCGAGCCGGATGATCCGATCTGCAGCTCCGATGCGCTTGGCGGACCTGCCAGGCCACTCGGCCCGCGCAAGGACGCGGCAATCGCGGCGGTGCGCGGCGCGGCCGCCACCGGCCAGCCGGCGGCAGCGCAGTTCTCGCTCTATGTGATGGGCACCGACGACCACATGGACGAGATCTACGGCTGCATCGATTTTCTCAAGCAGTCCGGCGTCTATGAGCGCTCGAAGCATTTCTGCACGAAATTGCGCGGGGATGCCGGCGCGATCTTTTCGGCGCTCGACGAGGCCTTTTGCCGCTTCGGGCCCGGCGCCGGCCACGTAACCCTCGACGTCACGGTCTCGGCCAACAGCCCGTCGGCCGTCTGAGCCAGCCGCGCTTTCGCGCGACCTCGTCAAAGGTTATGTCCGTGGCCTCACCATCAGTCGCTTCGCGCCCGATCGCGAGCCTTGTTGTCAAGACAGCACCAGCCGTGATCTCGGTCGGGCTGCTGCTTCTGGCGTGGCAGCTCTACGCCACGTGTTCCGGCATCAAGCCGACGACGCTGCCGGCGCCGTCGCGCGTGTTCGAGCAGGCGGTGCTCAATCGCGAGGTGCTGGTCGACAATGCCATTCCCACCATTCGCGCCACGCTGATCGGCTTTGCCTTTTCACTCGGCGCTGCTTTTGCGCTGTCGATGCTGGTCGATTTCTTCCAGCCGCTGCGGCGTGCGCTGTTTCCCGTTTTCATCGTCAGCCAAACCTTGCCGCTGGTGGCGATCGCGCCGCTGGTGGTGCTGTGGTTCGGCTTCGGGCTGACGCCCAAGATCATGCTGGTGGCGCTGGTCACCTTCTTTCCGATGCTAGTGGCACTGGTCGAGGGCTACGAGGCGACGGAGTCCGAGATCGGCCAGATGCTGCGCGCGATGGGGGCAGGGCGCTGGCGCGTCTTCGTGCTGGCGCGGCTGCCGTCGGCGCTGCCCTATTTCTTCGCCGGCCTGAGGATATCCATCACCTATGCCGTGGTCGGCGCCATCTTCGCTGAATATGCCGGTGCGGCGAAGGGGCTGGGCATCTACATGCTCAACGCCAAGAACAATTTCCGCCCCGATCTGGTGCTGGCCGCCGTCGGTGTCAGCGCTGCGCTGACACTTGTCCTGTTCGCGTTGACGGTGCTGCTGCAGCGGCTTGTCATGCCCTGGGAACGGGCCGCCGGCAAGCAACCCGCCGGCATGGGGCCGCGGCCATGAGCAGGCTCGAGCTGCGGCATGTGCGCAAGGCCTTCGGCGGGCTCGACGTGCTTGCCGGCATTTCGCTCTGCGTCGGCGCCGGTGAATTCGTCTCCATCCTTGGTCCATCGGGCGCCGGCAAATCGACGCTGTTCCAGCTTCTGACCGGCGCGCAGCACGGCGAGGGCGAGATGTTCTTCGACGGCGCGCCGCTCGACGACTACGGCAGGCATTTCGCATTCATGCCGCAGCGTGACGCGCTGATGCCGTGGCGACGCATCCTCGACAACACGACGCTCGGGCTCGAAGTGCAAGGCGTCAGGCGCAAGGCGGCGCGGGCGCGCGTCGCGCCGCTGTTTGCCGAATTCGGGCTTGCCGGCTTCGAGCGGCATTTTCCGGCGCAGCTGTCGGGCGGCATGCGCCAGCGCGCGGCGCTTTTGCGCACCGTGGTGCAGGAGCGCGACATGCTGTTGCTCGACGAACCGTTCGGCGCGCTCGACGCACTGACCCGCACCGCCATGCAGCGCTGGCTGGAACAGATGTGGCGGCATCACCGCTGGACGGCGCTGCTGATCACCCACGATGTGCGCGAAGCCGTGTTCCTGTCCGACCGAATCTATGTGTTGTCGGCACGCCCGGCCCGCATCGTCCGCGAAATCAAGGTGCCGCTGCCGCGGCCGCGCGATCCCACCGGAGTGGCCGCGCTGCAGGCAAGCACGCTTGAAGCCGAGATTCTCGACATCATCCTCAATCCCGGACCCAACCCACACCCATCCAAAGGATACGATCATGACTGACTTGACGCGCCGGCAAGCCTTGTTGCTGACCCTTGCCACGGGTGTTCCACTCATTGCCGGAGCGGGCCGGGCTCAAACGCAATCGGCGGTACAAAAGGTCACCGTCGCACTAGACTGGACGGTCAACACCAACCACATCGGGCTGTTCGTCGCCCGCGACAAAGGCTTCTATTCCGAAGCCGGACTCGAGGTCGACATCCTGCCCTACAGCGATACTGGGGCCGGCACGCTCGTTGCCAACCGCGTCGCCGATTTCGGCATCAACGGCACCATCAGCCTGTTCACCCAGAAAGCCGCCGGAGCTGACCTGAAGGGGGTCTATGCCGTGGTGCAATCCGAAACCGGCCGGCTGGTGTTCAACGCGTCGCGCAGCGAGATCAAAAGCCCGAGAGACCTTGACGGCCTGACCTATGGCGGCTTCGGCAGTGCCTGGGAAAACGCGCTGATCGGCACCATCATCCGCCACGATGGTGGCAAGGGCAAATTCGAGACGGTGACGCTCGGCACTTCGGCCTATGAGGCGCTGGCCAACGGTTCGGTCGATTTCACGCTGGAGGTCTCGACCTGGGAAGGTGTCGAAGCCGAGTTGAAGGGCGTCAGGCAGCGCAGCTTCATCTATGCCGACCATGGCGTGCCTGACGAGCACACGACACTGATCTCTTCGAGCGAAGCCTATCTCCAGGCAAACCCCAAACCTGCGGCCGCCTTCGTCCAGGCGACGCGGCGCGGCTACCAGTTCGCCGTCGACCATCCCGATGCGGCTGCCGCAATTCTGATCGCCGCCAACAAGGACGCGCTGACCAATCCGGCACTGATCGAGGCTTCGCTGAAGGCACTGATCGACGGCCATTACCTGCGCAGCCAAAACGGCGCCATCGGCACCATGGATCCGGCGCGAATGGACGCGATCGGCGACTACCTCTTCGCGTCCGGCATTCTGCGCGATGCCGACGGCAATCCGACCAAATCACGCCCGGATTTCGGGGGGTATTTCAGCAATACCTATCTGGGGTAGGTGACCAATCTGCCCCTGAGGGGAAGACCAGGAACTCGGGTGGTAGCCCAGTTGCTGGCGATCCAATAGAGCAGGGCGGTTTTGACATGTTCGCCCCGGCTCGCCCTGCAGCGACAAGGCAACCCTCCCCAAACCTGTTACAAGTCCTCGCCGGGTGCCTGTTCACGGCAGGTGCCGGCGCGTTTTGGATCAAGTTCGATCGCGCGCCGGCAGTCGTCGGCGGCGCTCTCATAGTTTCCCTGCGACGCCTTGGCGAGTGCGCGGTCATAATAAGCTTCGGCGTTGTAGGGATCCCGCTCGATTGCCCGGCTGAATTCGCTGATGGCGTCGCCGACGTTGCCTCGAATCTGCAGATCCAGCCCGCGCTGGATGCTCGAAGCTACGACGCCGGAATTATCCTGTTCGGGAAAGACGACAGGTTCGGCCGGCTTGGCCGCCTTGGGCGCAGCCGGGGATTCTGCGCCCGTCGCCTGCGTGCTGCATGCGCCGGTTTTTTTCGGATCAAGCTCGATGGCTTTTCGGCAATCAGCGGCTGCGCCGACGAGGTCTCCTTCGATCGTCTTGGCCAAGGCCCGATTGAAGTAAGCGCCGCTTTTGGGATCAAGGCTGATCGCCTTGTCATAGTCGGCGATTGCCCGGCCATGGTCGTTTCTGTCGGCCCACACCGTGCCGCGGGCAAAATAGGCGTTGGCGAAACGTGGGTCGATTTCGATCGCCCGGTCGAAATCGGCAATGGCGCCATCACTGTCGCCTTTGGCCGCCAGGTTGATACCGCGGTTGAGGTGAGGCGCGGCGTCCTTCGGATCGAGGCGGATCGCCTCGTCATATTCTGCCGTGCTCCTCTCCAGGTCGCCTTTTCGAGACCAGATAAAACCGAGGTTGTTGTGTGCCTTGCCGTTGTTCGGGTTGGCGATGATGGCTTGCTGGAAATCGTCGATGGCCCGTTCATTGTCGCCGCGGTTCATCCAGACAAGGCCCCGATCGAGGTAGGCCTCGCTGTTTTTCGGATCGAGGCCGAGCGCCGTGTTGTAGTCGGTCATGGCGCGCTGATCGTCGCCTTTTTGCGCCCAGGCATAGCCGCGAGCCGTGTAAGCCTTGGCAAATTTCGGATCGAGTACGATTGCCTGGTTGAAATCGAGCACGGCGCGGTCGCCCTTGTCTGTGCGGAACAGTGCCAGGCCACGCTTGTAAAAGGCGTCGGCGGCGCTCGGGTCGAGGCTGATCGCCTTGTCGAAATCGGCGATGGCGCGTTTATCGTCACCCTTCTTGAACCATGCCGTTCCGCGATTGAGATAGCTTTTGGTATATTGCGGATTGATGTTGATTGCCTGATCGAAGTCGATGATGGCGCGGTCGCTATCGCCCTTGTTGAACCACGCTGTACCTCTGTTGTAGTAGGCCGCCGGCTCGTTAGGGTCGAGGCTGACGGCCTGGTCGTAGTCGGCGATTGCGCGGTCATAGTCGCGCTTGTCATTCCACGCGATGCCGCGGTTGAAATAGGCGATCATGCGGTTGTCGTAGAATTCCCCCTTGTCCTCCGCGATCGGCGTGCAGGCCGCGATGCGCTGGTCCGGCTCGATGTCTTTGCCGATGCAGCCGGCATAGTCCTTCTCTGCCGCGAGAGCTGGTGCGTTCAGAGCGAGAAAGACGGCAAGCCCAGCCGACAGCGGCCAGCCGGGCGAAGTTTTCATCAGCGCACTCAATCCAATCGCGGCGGCAGCCAGCCCCACACCTTTCCAGCTCGCCATATATCGCTGGTCCTCCCCCCGAAACCCTTGTCCGCCTTGGCGGTAATCCTCGTATTGTTCCTTATTTGTTCCAAAATGCAAGCATAAATTGTAGACCTGCCCCCAAAGTGACTAAACCCGATCGCATGCTCGACGCAGAGGCGATTTAGCGAGGTTTCGACCTTGCCGGTTAACTGCCCGGCAATGGTTGCATGCAATGGTCGCCCTGAGGGATCATTGGGATGCTTGCGTTGCTCATATCAAAAAGTGAAGCCCTTTCGCACGTCAACGACGATGGAATTTTGTCCGCAGCCCGAAAGCGCGAAATCCTGGTCGACTTGCGGGAAGGCTTCTTTCGCGCCTGCGCGCTGGCTTTCGCGGGGCTGTTTGTCTATCGCGGCCTATATCACCTTATCCTCGACCCGACCCGTCTCAATGTGGCGCTGGTGGCGACTTCCGAGATTCTTACCTTCACCTGGCTGCTTCTGTCGCGGCGGCCGCAGGTTCGCGACTGGAACCCGCTCACGGTGATTGTCTCCATCATCGCCAGCTTCGGTGTCGGCTTCATCACCCTGGAGCCAGGCGCTGCCATCATCCCGGTCTATGTCGCGGCGCCGCTGCAAGCCCTGGCGTTGAGTTTCGTGATCTGGGGAAAGATATCGCTGGGGCGTTCGTTCGCCATCTTGCCGGGCAATCGCGGCGTGATGACCGGCGGTGCCTACCGCCTTGTACGACACCCGATCTATGCCGGTTATCTGATCGGCCATGTCCTGTATCTACTGTCGGCCTTTTCCTTCTACAATCTCGCCGTCTACGCCGTCATCACGTTCTTCCAGGTGCATCGCATCCTGCGCGAAGAGGCGCTGCTTGCCGCCACGCCGGAATACCGGGACTATATGCAGCGCGTCCATTACAGGCTGTTCTACGGGATCGTCTGACAACAAGGCGCCGCTAAGGCTGGAAAACGCCAGGGGCCTGCCGTCGCAAGGTGGTGGGCCTTTTTCATTTTGTCGGCGAATCTTCTTCATGCATGCGCCGGCGCGGCAATCTCGCGGAACGGTAAGGCCGCTCGAACGTTCACGTCATCGAAACATCGCGTACGACGATGTTCAAATCGGCGCGTCAGCGTCTACAGGAGCGGGAAAACCATGAGCCTTGGAACCATACTCATCATTCTTCTTGTCATTGCGCTGCTTGGAGGTTTCAGCGGCTTCGGCGGTGGTCCGTTCTACGGAACCGGCTACTATGGCGGCGGCGGCCTGGGGCTCGTGCTGCTCATCATCATCGTGCTTGTCGTGCTCGGGCGCATTTAGCCGTGCCGCTCGATCGTCGCCGGGCAATCGCAATCTCGTGACCGTGCCGATGCCGGCCTGCACCGGATTGTGATGTTTGCAAGCTGGCTTGTGATGCGGCTTGTTTCGAAACTTTTGTAAGATGGCCGCGGTCCACACCCCCCGTGGAAACAAGAGGAAAGGGTCCCACCCCTTGTCCTCCTCCAAGGCCCGCTCCGGTTTCGCCCGTGGCGGGCTTTTGCGTTGTGGTCGAGGGAACCGCCTTGCGTCGAGACAGTTGAGTTACGGAAGGCTGCCCAATGCCCGTGACGCTCCGGACGACACTCTGCGAAATTCGCGATGATCTTCACGTCCTGCGGCGGATGGTGGCGGCTCGCGGCCATATCGAGACCATCCAGGGAATCGATGCGCTGATTGGTGTGGCTGAAGCAGAGGCCGTCAAGGTCATCCGCCGCATCGATCGCGCTGCCTGAAACAGAAAGAAGGACCGCGATGAACGTCAAGGAGATGACGCGGCTGGACTGCGTCGCCCTGCTGAAGACCCAACGCCTTGGCCGCCTGGCCTGTGTGCGCGACCTCAGACCCTATGTGGTGCCGATCCATTTTGCCTTCGGCGACAACGCCATTTTCAGTTTCTCGCTTCCCGGCAGGAAGGTCGAGTGGATGCAGGCCAACCCCCGCGTCTGCCTGCAGGTCGATGATGTCGGTGGTCCGCACGGCTGGAGGAGCGTCGTCGTGGACGGCCTCTTCGAGGAATTGCCGAAAGGGCCGGACCTGGATGATAGCGCTGCCGGAGCCGAAAGGATGACTGCCACGATCGACAGCGAGCGCAAATTTGCCTGGTCGCTTCTTGCAAAGCATCCGAACTGGTGGGAACCGGGAGCCCTGAAGCCAAGCGCTGCGCCAGCGGTTTCGGGCAGCCATCTCTTCTATCAGATCAGGATCGAGGCGATATCCGGAAGGCAGGCATCGTGGTAGCGGCTTTTACGCCGCTCGCGGCACCCGCGAGGTGAATGTCGCCCGGGTCACCGACACGCTGGTGCCGTCAGCGTCGCTGATGATGTCCACCTTGGCCTCCAGCTGTTTGACGAGCGCCTCGACGATGGCCGTTCCAAGCCCGGTAGCCGGTACGTCGTTGGCGATCTTGCCGACGCCATTATCCGAAACCGTCAGTTTCCAGTCGCTGCCCGCGGTCTCGTAGCTGACCTGGATGCGAGCGTCGGCCTTCTCCTTTGGGAAGGCATATTTGATGGCATTGAGGACGAGTTCGGTGACGATCAGTCCCAAGCTGACTGCCCTTTGCGAATCCATCCTGCCGCCTTCGGCCGTCACGGTGACCGTGATCGGCTGAGCTTCGCCGACCATCGACGAGGCGAGGCTACTGCACAGTTTCGGCAGGTAGGAGCCGACATCGATCTCGTCGACACCGGCCGAGGTGTGGAGATGGCGTTGCACCTCCGCCACCGACAGAACGCGTTGATGGGCGTCCTTGAGGTGCTGGCGCGTCTCTTCCGATGTGACCGAGCGTGCCTTCAGCAACAGGATGCTGGCGATGATCTGCAGGCTGTTGGCGACCCGATGCTCCATCTCGCGCAGCAGGACGTCCTTCTGCCGAAGCAGATCCTCGGTGCGGCTGAGCAATTCTTCCTTTTCCCGCTCGATGACCCGACGGGCGGTTATATCGTTGAAGGCGAGAAGGATGGTGATGGCCGGACTGTGGTCGTAAAGCACCTTGCGGGCGTTGAGCAGCATGGTGCGGCGGCCGATGCGCGGGAAATCATGCTCGACCTCGAAGCCGTCCATGGCGGTCTTCTCGGGAATGATCGTCTTCCAGCAGCAAGCGAAGTGCTGGAATATCCCACTGACCGTCGCCGAGCGCGTAGAGCAGCGAGCCCTGGGTCTGCGCGGGGTCGACTTCAAATGTCTTGTAGAAGGAGCGGCTGGCCGCCAGAACGCGAAACTGCTCGTCGAGGACGAGAAACGGCTCGGTGATCGTGTTGACGATCGCCTGCGCCAGCGTCTGCGCGTCCTCGATATTCGCAATGGGTTGAAACATGGGCACAAAGCCAAATGAGCGGCGTTCTGCCACCCCAAACAAGGACATTACACATTCGCTCGGCCATTGTCGCGAAGTGAATCCGCGGGCACGGTGATGTGATGTCTCACATCGCCGCTGAAAAAAGGCGGGCATTTGGCCCGCCTTTATCAAGCTGTTCTATCCGGGCATGCGCCCAAATCGCGGTGTGTCAGTTCGCGCCGCCGAGCTGCTTGGTCATCTTGCAGAAGTTGTCATGCAACTTGGCAATGGCCTCGTCGCCACATTCCTTCGTCATGCCGGCGCGGTCTTCTTCCTTCATGGCCATCCAAACGGTCTTGAATTCCGCCTCTGACTTCATGGTCTTCATGTCGGCATCGGTGAAGAAGGGCGACATCTTCGCCGGATCGTCGAGCGCGGATGTATTGCCAGCGGCAAGCGCCGAGCCAGTCATCATCGCAAGCGCCATCGCGCCCATCGTGAGCATCTTGAAGTTCATCTGGGGGATTCCTCTCTGTGGAGGTCATTGGAATAAACGACCTGCTGATTAACGGTATCGAGAGAACTCAGTTCCTTCAGATGTACGAATATTAAAACGAAGTTCTATTCTATGGGCTCTGTCTGGGACGCGGCCGAGCCAAATTGGAGGCGATATTCCCGCCCTGGCCGCCGACGTCGAGTTCGGGGCCAGGATCCCGGGCCAACAGACTACTCCATGTCAGGCACGTCGCCGCTGACGAACAGCGTGTTCGGCGGGCCGTACTCGCCAAGCGCCGGGTCCGCCTCGCGGCTCCAGGCGATAACGCCGGCATGTTTTACCGCCAGAGCCCTGGCGGTGCGGATGGCCCGGTCCTCGCTCTGCTGGTCGGCGGGTCCAAAGGCTGGAAACAATTCGCCATCCTCACCGCGATCGAACGCGACCACGACGATCAGTTTGGGACTTTTCTGGCCATTTGAATCGGACATCTTGCACCTTTCTTCCGGAACCTATCACAATACAGGAAATTGGGTCGGCACGTTCGATTTCGGGAGGTGGCGTGGTGCGAGACCAGCGTTTCGATGAGCCGGTCAGGATCGCGCTCGGCAGATCGCGAAACTCGATCTTCAACGTGGAGCGGGTCGCTCAGGCCGCCGATATTCTGATGAACCGCTGGCCGGTTGCGACAGGGCAAAGACACATGGCTGCCCGCAAGGTCTGCCTGGCCGTGCTTGAGGGCAAGAAGGAAGCCTCGGCGGCACGGGCAGCGTTCATCAGCGCCGCTATCGAGGCAGACATCCTCGTTGAACCTCGTGAAGTTTCGATGCCATAGAACTGTCGGGCCAAAATTGCATCAGGGCTTTGCTCTATCCTCTTGATTGATCGTTGTCTTTTCTGCGTTCGGATCGGTTTTTCGAAGTCCAAATTGCAGGAGTTTCCGCACCATTCAGTACCGGCAGGGCTTGCCTTCGGCATGCCGTTGACACGGCATCCTCATCCGTATATTGAACAGGACTATACAGGTTCACTAGACAGGTACGCATATGAAGCGCCGCGCGGTTCAACTGTCTCCTGGCACGGGCAAGCCCGAGCAGATCGCCACAGTCCTGGAGCACGAAATCCGCTCCGGCGTACTCGGTTTCGGCGACCGCCTGCAAAGCGAGAACGAGCTGGTCCAGCGCTTCTCCGTCAGCCGCAACACGGTTCGCAAGGGCCTCGAGGAACTGTCCAGCCGCGGGCTGATCACCACCAAGGTCGGCATCGGCTCGTTCGTCACCTTCGATGGCAAGCCAGTCGACGATGCGATCGGCTGGTCGCGGGCGCTCGCCGATGCAGGCGCCAATGCCGAGACCCGGACGCTGCGGCTGGAGGTGATCGAGGACGCCGACCTGGCCGCCTGGCTCGGCATTGAAAGCCCGTTTTTCATTGCCGTCGACCGGGTGCGCACGAACGCCAGCGACGGCCATGCGATTTCCATCGAGCGCAGTCGGCTGCCGCTGTCGCCGGAACTGGAGGACGTACCGCTGCGCGGCCTGCGCGAGGGTTCGCTGCACCAGACTCTGCGTGACGCTGGTCTCATTCCGGACCATGGCGAGGAATGGGTGGAGATCGAGATGCTCAATGCCGAGGACGCCGCCATCCTCGGCTGTCCGCAAGGCACGCCGTTCCTGCGCGGCCGCCGGTTGACCCGCGCCGCCGATGACCGGCCCATCGAATATGTCACCAGCCTGCTCAACCCGGCGCATTTCGCGCTGCATATGAGGTTCTGAGCGATGTCGGATGCAACCAGCAAGGCGATCGACCGCGCCATGGGCGCACTTGTCGGCGGGGCGATCGGCGATGCGCTGGGCATGCCGACGCAGCTTCTGTCGCCGGCCCGCATCGCCGAGCTCTATGGCCATGTCGACGATTTCGTCGCCCCGGTGGCCGACCACCCGGTGTCGAAAGGGCTTCTGGCCGGCACGGTCACCGACGACACCGAACAGGCGCTTCTGCTTGGCCGCATCCTGGTGGAGTCCGGCGACCGCTTCGACCATGCGCGCTGGGTCAACGCGCTGCTCGACTGGGAGCGCGAGGTCAAGGCACGCGGCAGCTACGATCTGCTGGGGCCGTCGACCAAGCGCGCCATCGATGCCATCAACAATGGCGTGCCGGCGGAAGAGGCCGGGCGCGGCGGCGACACCAATGGTGCGGCCATGCGTATTGCCCCTGTCGGCATCATGATGCCGCTGGAGCCGCTCGACGCGCTGGTCGCCAAGGTGGCGGAGGCCTGCCGGGCGACGCACAACACTTCGATCGCCATCGCTTCAGCCGCCGCCGTCGCTGCCGCCGTCAGCCGCGGCGTCGCGGGCAGCGGCTGGCGCGGCGCGTCCGACAGCGCCGTTGCGGCGGCCAGGCGAGGGGCGACGCTCGGCAATTGGGTGACCGGCGGCGACATCGCCGCGCGCATCGTATGGGCGCAGGATATCGTGCGTGGCAAGGCGCTGAAGGATGCGGTCCGGCTGATCACCGAGCTGGTCGGCACCGGCGTCGCCAGCCAGGAATCGGTTCCGGCCGCCTTCGCTGTGCTGGAAGTCGCCGGCGGCGATCCATGGCAAGCGGCGGTCATCAGCGCCAATCTCGGCGGCGACACCGACACGATCGGCGCCATCGCGGCGGGCATGGCCGGCGCCTGCGCCGGCTTTTCCCGATTGCCGCAACAGCAGATCGCCAGGCTCGTCGGCATCGACATGTCAGAGGTTCGCTCGCTTGCCGCCGATCTCGTGGAGGCAAGGTTGGCGAAAACCGGCTCCGGCAAGGACGCGGCGGCATGAGCGGGCGCCTCGTCCATATCGGCAGCGCCGTGGTCGACTATGTCTACCGTATCGACGCCTTGCCGGCGCCTGGCGCTGAGAAGACCGCATCCAGCTTCGCCCAGGTCGCCGGCGGCGGCTTCAACATGATGGTCGCGGCCTCCCGCACCGGCATGAGAGTGGTATTTGGCGGCCAGCTCGGCAGCGGACCGAATGGCGATTTTTTGCGCGCCGCCTTCGCCAGCGAAGGTATCGAGACGCTGACGCCGCCATCACCTGTCATGGACAGCGGCAACTGCGTCGCCATGATCAGCGCCGACGCCGAGCGCACCTTCGTCTCGTGGCCAGGAGCGGAGAGCGTGCTCAGCCTCGACATGATGGAGCCCGTGGGTGTCGCGTCGGGGGATTGGGTGTTCACCTCCGGCTATACGCTGAGCTATCCGGCAAGCCGCGACGCGCTCACCGACTGGATCGAGGCACTGCCGGCAGACATTCCCCTCGTCTTCGATCCGACGCCGGTGATATCGGACATTCCGCGCCCCATCCTGTCGCGGGTACTCGCCCGCACCACCTGGCTGAGCTGCAACACGACGGAAGCGGGCGAGATTGCCGGTTCGGGCGACGTTGAAACGGTCGCCGCGCGGCTGCTGGACGATCACTGCCCGAAGGCAGCGGGCGTGGTCATCCGCGCCGGCGCCAAGGGCTGCCTCGTGCGGCTGGCCGATGGCTCGGCGCGGACAATTGCCGGCTTCAAGGTTGCCGCCATCGACACCAATGGCGCCGGCGACACCCATATCGGCGCCTTCGTCGGCGCCCTGGCGCGCGGCATCCCGCCCTTCGAGGCAGCGCGCTACGCCAATGCGGCGGCCGCCATTTCGGTCACCCGCCATGGCGGCTCGTCGGCGCCGGCCGATCACGAAATCCAGACATTCCTTAGCCATGCCGCCGACCCGTCGCGCGCAGGCCGGACACAGGAGGCCAATGCATAACTGCCAGAAAGCCTGACAAGCCCGGGAAAGCGGGCAAACCCACAGAGAGGAACCAACCATGCGCATGCCTCACTTGACTGCTCTGCTGACGGCGACCGCCGTCTTCACCTCCGCACTCGCCTTCGCCGCCAAGGCCGACGACGTGCATGTGCTCAACTGGAAGGGCTACGGAACCGACGAGCCGTGGGCCGTTGCGGCTTTCGAAAAGGCCACCGGCAACAAGGTCATCAACGACTTCTTCAACTCCGAACAGGAAATGCTGACCAAAATCCGGACCAATCCCGGCCTCTATGACGTCGTCATGATCAATGCCGCCTTCAACGACCAGGCGATGGACGGAAAGCTGATCCAGCCGATCGACACTTCCAAGTTGCCGAACTACGCCGACATCAGCAAGGACAAGGCAGGCTCGCCAATGCTTGTCCATGACGGCAAGGTCTATGGCGTGCCGTGGGTGTGGGGTCTGACGGCGCTCGCCATCAACGAGAAATCCTTCGACAAGCCGCCAACCAGCATCGCCGAGATGTGGGATGCCGCCCACAAGGGACGTGTCGTCATTCGTGACGATGCCGTCGAGGCGGTGCAGTTCGGCGCCATCGCCACCGGCCAGAACATCAACGACATCAAGGATATGGACGCCGTCAAGGCGAAGCTCACCTCGCTGATGCCGCAGATCAAGACGTTCTGGAGCTCGGAGAACGACTGGAACCAGATGGTCGCATCCAACCAGATCGACATCGGTACCTATTGGAGCGGCTCGGCCGACCGCGCCAAGACGCACTTCAAGCTGCCGGTCGCGCTGGTTGTTCCGCAGGAAGGCGCCGTCGCCTGGCTCGACGCCTTTTCCATTCCGGTCGGCGCCAAGAACGTCGCTGGCGCCGAGGCCTTCATCAACTACATGATCGACCCGAAATTCTATGTCGAATGGGTCACCAAGGTCGGCGCGCCGGTGTCGGCGAACACCAAGGCGGTGGAAGCGCTGCCCGAGGATGCCTTCAACCGCAAGGTGATGGGCGACCCCGAAGTGGCCAAGCGCATCCAGTTCCAGGCGCCGATCACCGACGCACAGCGCGAGGCCTATCTGGCGCTTTGGCAGCAGCTCAAGGTCGACGTGAAGTAAGCTCGCGTCCGGGCCAGCCGGCGGTTCGCGCCGGCTGGCACTTTCAATCCTGGGGAGGAGGGTATCATGGCAGCTGCGACAGCGTCGCGAAGCGGGCTGAGATCGGCATTGCCGCTGCTGGCGCCTGCCTATCTCTGGCTGACGGTGGCAATCTTCCTGCCGCTGTCGGCGATGGTCTTCTTCTCGTTCATGACCGAACTGCCGCTGTCGGGAAAGCCGTGGGCGTTCACGCTCGGCAACTATGCCGCCTTCTTCTCGCAAAGCCTCTATCTCACGCTGCTGCTCGCCTCGTTGCGCCTCGGCCTCGAGGTGACGCTGTGGTGCATCGTCATCGGCTACCCGGCTGCCTATGTGCTGGCCAAGGTGCTGAAGGGCCGCAGCCGCGAGGCGATCTTCCTGCTGGTCATCCTGCCGTTCTGGTCGAACGGGCTTGTGCGCATCTTCTCCTGGGCGATGGTGCTGCGCGAGGGCGGCATCCTCGACACGGCGCTCAACGCGGTGCTGCCGTTCAAGATCAACATCGACCTGATGTATTCCTATCCGGCCGTGATCATCGGACTGGTGCATTCCTACGTGCCTTACATGGTGCTGACCTGCTACCTCACGCTGCAGGCGATCGACGACTCGCTGATCGAGGCCGGACGCTCGCTTGGCGCCTCGCGGCTGCAGGTTTTGAAGCGGGTGATCATCCCGCTCTCCTTGCCCGGATTGGTAGCGGGTGCGGCGCTGATTTTTGTGCCGGTTGTCGGCTCATTCATGGAACCGCGCATCCTCGGCGGCCGCACTGGCACCTTCTACGGCACGGTCATCGAGGACCAATTCGTGGCGGTGTTCAACTGGCCGCTGGGCGCGGCGCTCTCCTTCATCCTGCTGGCCGTCGTGCTGGTCATCCTGGCGGTGGCCTCGCCGGTGCTCAAGAGGGCTGCTTGATGGCGACGACCCGCATCCTTGAATGGCTCGGCCGCCTCTACATCTGGCTGTTGCTCGCCTTCCTATACCTGCCGATCATCATCATGGCCCTGATGTCGTTCAACGTCTCGCCCTTCTACCAACTGCCGTTCGAATGGACGACAGAATGGTACGCATCGCCGTGGCAGAACGATCAATTGATTGCCGCCACCTGGAACAGTGTCGAGATCGCCATCATCACCACCATCATCTGCACGGTGCTCGGCTCGGCGGCGTCGCTGGCGCTTTATCGCTATGAATTTCGCGGCAAGAAATTCCTGCAGGCGCTGCTGTTTCCCCCGATCGCCATTCCGTGGCTGATCACCGGCACGGCGATGCTGATCTTCTTCTTCGGCGTCGGCATCGGCCGCGGCCTGCATGCGATCCTGCTCGGCCATGTCGCGCTGGCGCTGCCCTATGTCATCGTCGTCGTCTCGGCCCGGCTGCAGACCTTTGCGCCGGAACTGGAAGAGGCGGCGCGCTCGCTCGGCGCCAACCAGTGGCAAGTGACGCGCCGCGTCACGCTGCCGTGGATCATGCCCGGCGTCATTGCCGGCGGGCTGTTCGCCTTCGCGGTGTCGTTCGACCAGTTCGTGGTGTCCTATTTCCTAGCGACGCCCGGCCAGACGACGCTCCCGGTCGAAATCTACGCGGCGATCCGCAAAGGTTTCACCCCCGAGATCAATGCGGTCTCGACGATCATCATTGTCGTGTCGATGGCGCTGATGCTGCTCACGGCACGGTTCTTCAAATTCGGCGGAGAGAAGTAATGGCGGGCGTGCAGGTATCGAATGTGTCGCGCAGCTTTGGTGCGCACAAGGCGCTGGACGACGTCTCCATCGATTTCGCCGATGGCGGCTTCTATGCGCTGCTTGGACCGTCGGGCAGCGGCAAGACCACGCTGCTGCGGCAGATCGCCGGGTTCGACTTTCCCGACAGTGGCCGCATTGCAATCGGCGGCGAGAGCGTCGAGCGGGTGCCGGTCGAGAAGCGGCGCATCGGCATGGTGTTCCAGAACTATGCGCTGTTTCCCAATATGAGCGTTGCCGACAATGTCGCCTTCGGTCTGTCGGTGCGCGGCGAGGCCAAGACGGTGATTGCCGACGAGGTGCAGCGCGCACTCGACCTCGTGCAGCTCGGCAAGCTGGGTGGCCGACGGCCGCATCAATTGTCCGGCGGCCAGCGCCAGCGCGTGGCGCTGGCGCGGGCCATCGTCACCAAGCCGCGCGTGCTGTTGCTCGACGAGCCGCTCGGCGCGCTCGACAAGGCGTTGCGCGTCGACATGCAGATCGAGTTGAAGCGCATCCAGCGCGAGATCGGCATCACCACCATCTTCGTCACCCACGACCAGGAAGAAGCGCTGACGATGAGCGACCGCATCGGCATCTTGCGCGACGGCAGGCTGGTGCAGGAAGGCCCGCCCGAGGAGATCTACGACCGGCCGAAGAGCGAATTCGCCGCCACTTTCCTCGGCGACGCCAACATCTTTCGCGGCGACACGACCGGTGACGGCATCCGGCTGGCGGACGGCACGGCGATCGCCGCGGGCGCTGGCGCCAAGCTTGCCGCCGGCACCAAGGCCAGCTGCGCCGTGCGGCCCGAGCGGATCCGCATCGCCACCGATGCAGGGGCTTCGGATGCCGCGAACGCGAATGTGCTGCGGGGGCAAGTGTCGAAACGCATCTTCGCGGGCAACAACAGCACTTACTTCGTCGAGCGTGCCGGCCAAACGCTCAAGGTCATCGTGCAGAACACCGGCATCGAGCGACTGGCGGAGGGGCAGGACGTGGTGCTGCGCTGGTCGCCGGAGAGCACGGTGCTGATCGCTACAAACTGACACTTGCTGGGTCTTGCCAGACTGTTCGTAATCAGGGACAGCATAACCGGGCACGAGCCCGGAGCACATCGATGACGCTGGAATTGACGGCCGAGGACCGATCCATGCTCGACGGCGAGCGCGGCCCGCCCGTAGCCGCCGCGATGAAGATCTTGGTCGCGTTTTCCAATGCGGTCGGGGCGGGCAGCCTGCTCGATATTGCCAGCTCGCATATCGACGGCTGTCTCTACCACGGCAAGGCAGGGCTCGATTTCGTCGAACGGCTGGTCGAGGGCGGCGGCCGTGTCCGGGTGCCGACGACATTGAATGTCGGCTCGTTCGATCTCATCCATCCCGGCATGGTGAAGATGCCAGCGGCGGAAGAGGTGCCGGCGCGGCGGCTGATGAAGGCCCATCTGGAGCTTGGCTGTCAGGCGACGTTCACCTGCGCGCCCTATCAAACGCGGTTCCGACCCGGCTTCGGCGAGCAGATCGCCTGGGGCGAATCCAACGCCATCGTCTTTGCCAATTCGGTCATAGGCGCCCGCACCAACCGCTACGGTGATTTCATCGACCTGTGCTGCGCCATGACCGGGCGCGCGCCGGCCTGGGGGCTGCATCTGAGCGAGAACCGGCGCGGCCGGATCCTGTTCGAGCTGGCCGTTGCCGAGCCGGAACCGAGCGACGGCCTGTTCGTCGGCGTCGGGCTGATCGTCGGGCAAGCGAGCGGCGACCGCATTCCGGTCATTGCAGGCCTGCCGCAGCCGCGCGACGAGGACCAGTTGAAGGCGTTGGGCGCTGCCGCGGCAACCACCGGCGCGGTGGCGTTGTTCCATGCGGTCGGCATCACGCCGGAAGCAAGAACGCTTGACGAGGCGTTCCAGGGCCATGCGCCGGAAGAGACGATCGGCATCACCCGCGCTGATATCGATCATGCGCTGGCCAGACTGTCGACCGTGCCGGACGGCGCGCCGCTGGCGGCTGTGTCGCTGGGCACGCCGCATTTCTCGCATGAGGAATGGATGCGCCTGTTGCCGTTGCTGCGCGAGGTCGCGCCGCGCAGGCGCATTCCGATCTATGTCAACACTGGGCGCGCGACGCTGACGCGGCTGCAGGAAGAGGGCGCGCTGGCCGGCATGGAGGCTTTCGGCCTGATCCCGGTCGCAGACACCTGCACCTATGTGACCTCGATCCTCGAGCGCCTCGACGGCGTGGTGATGACCAATTCCGGCAAATGGGCGCATTATGCGCCGGGCAATATCGGGGTGTCCGTCGCCTTCGCCGACATGAAGGATTGCATCCGCTCCGCAGCAGTCGGGCATGTCGTGCGGAGCGCCTCATGACGCAGCCAGTGGAAACCAGGGCCGTCGAGCGGACCGGCACTTTCCAACTGGCCGGCGAGGCTTCAGGCCAGGCGCTGGTGTTTTCGCAGCCGCTCAGCTTCTGGGGCGGCATCAACGCCGAGACCGGCGACATATCGGATCATTCGCATCCTGGTCTCGGTCAGAATGTCGCCGGCAGGATCCTGGTCTTGCCGAGCGGGCGCGGCTCGTCGTCCTCGTCATCGGTTCTGGCCGAGGCGATCCGCAGGGGAACGGCGCCGGCCGGCATTCTCTTGGAGCGGCCGGACCCGATCCTTGCGGTGGGCGCCATCGTCGCCGAATTCCTCTACGACATCCGCATGCCTCTGGTGGTGTGCGATATCGGCGGCATCGCTTCCGGTGACCGTATCTCGATCAGCCTCAGCGCGGATGGCCGGGCGATCGTCAGCCGATTGCCAGATTGAGTGGACCGGAACTGCGTCCCGCATCTTCGCGTCGCCATTTCGACCGACGGCTCGGTTAGGCGATGAAGCGCAAACACCAACCGGCGCGTTGAAGGCGCCACTGCGAGCAAATCTTTCCTTCGCAAATCGCATTTCTTTCCAGACAGCCCGCGCCCGAACAAACGTGCCGGCTCGGCCTGAAACATTGGCACGATATTCTAAGCCGCGCGGTTGACCGTCAGCGTGCTCTCCAGCCTATAATTCTACTAAATTCATAGACTAACTGCGATCGCTCAAAGCACTCGCATCTTGGCCTGTGGTACCGGTTGAAAAAGGGAGCGCATCGATGCCGAAGACAGAGTCCAACCCGATCGACCTTGGCACCAGGGCCGCCGATTTCCTGCTGCCCGACGCCCATGGCGTGCTGCACCGGCTTGCCGATTTCGATGCCAAGCCGGCCTTGCTCGTCGCCTTCATCTCCAACCGCTGCCCGTTCGTCGTGCTGATCCGCGAGGAGCTCGCCACCTTTGCCAGGGACTATGCCGCCAAGGGGCTTCAGATTGTGGCGATCAACGCCAACGACCATGAGGCGCACCCGGAGGAGACGCTGGCGCGCATCGGCGAAGAGGTGGAAAAATTCGGCTATTCCTTCCCCTATCTCAAGGACGCGTCACAGCAGACGGCAAAGGCCTATGGCGCGGCCTGCACGCCCGACTTCTTCCTGTTTGGCGCCGACCGGCGGCTTGCCTATCACGGCCAGTTCGATGACGCGCGGCCAGGCAACGGCAAGCCGGTAACCGGCACTGATCTGCGCGCGGCGGTCGACACGGTGCTGGAGGGCGGCAGACCGGCCGCCAGCCAAGTGCCGTCGATCGGCTGCAACATCAAATGGAGCGCCGGCAACGAGCCGGTGTGGTTCTCCAGCGCCGCCCGCGCCGCGTAGCGCTGTCACGAACCCAGTCACCGAGTATCCATGCCAAAGCCGCAACGATCCGCTTCCGACGCGCTGCATCTCCAGGCCGATGTGCTGGTGCTGGGCGGCGGTCCGTCGGCGGCCTGGGCGGCTGTCGCGGCGGCCGAGAGCGGGGCCAAGGTGGTGCTGGCCGACAAGGGTTATCTCGGCACCAGCGGCGCCACCGCGCCGTCGAACACCGGCACCTGGTGCGTGCCGCCGGGCGACAACAGGCATGCGGTCGTCGAGCGGCGCTGGCAGCGCACCGGCGAACTCGCCGACCCGCGCTGGATGCTGCGCTGCGTCGATACCGCCTACCGCAACCTGCTGAAACTGTCCGAATGGGGCTATCCCTTCCCGAGCGAGGACGACGGCCGGCTCTACATCGCCAATCTGCGCGGGCCGGACTACATGCGCTTCATGCGCCGCCGCGTGCTCCTCGCCGGCGTTACCGTGCTCGACCATCATCCCGCACTCGAATTGTTGTCGGATGGTGATGCCATCGTCGGGGCCGCCGGTGTCGCCCGGCAGGCTGGCCAGGACTGGCGCGTCGACGCCAATGCCGTGGTGCTGGCGACCGGCGGCTGTGCCTTCCGCGAGCGCATCCTCGGCGCGACCGGCTTGACCGGCGACGGCTACCTGATGGCGGCGGAAGCCGGCGCCAGCCTGTCGGGCATGGAGTTCACCGGCAAGTATACGCTGGCGCCATACGGCTCTTCGCTGAACAAGGGCCTGCCGTTCCGCTGGGCCTCGTTCCATCGCGAGGATAGCTCGCCGATCCTCGGTCCAACTGGCGAGCCGTTGCGCAACGGCATCGGCGATCGGGAGGAAGAGGTGGCGCGCGCGCTGATCGACGGCCCGGTCTATGCGCGGCTCGATCAGGCCGAACCGGCGCTGCAGGGCTGGCTGCGCCAGGGCCAGCCGAATTGTTTCGTGCCCTATGACCGCGCCGGCATCGACCCGTTCACCGAGCTGTTCCGCATCACCTTGCGCGCCGAAGGCACGGTACGCGGCACCGGCGGCATCGACATCGTCTCCGCCGACTGCGCCACCGGCGTGCCCGGCCTCTACGTCGCCGGCGACGCCGCCAGCCGCGAGATCATGACCGGCGCGGTGTCCGGCGGCGGCGCCGTCAATTCTTCCTGGGCGCTGGCCAGCGGCTGGTGGGCCGGCAAGGGCGCCTCGACGCATGCCAGGCGCCGGAGCGGCAAGGCCTTCCGCGGCACGGTGCAGCCGCTCGGCCAGGCCGGCCTGCGCCCGGCGGCATCGCTGCGCGCCGACATCTCGGCAGGCGAGGTGATCGAGACGGTGCGCAACGAGGTGACACCGCTCGACAAGAATTTCTTCCGCAGCGGCGAGGGCCTGGAGAAAAGCGGCTTGCGGCTGGAGAGCGTCTGGTGCGACGTGCGCGACCATCTGCGGGGCGAGGGGCTGGATCGGGTCCGCACGCGCGAGGCGGCATCGATCGCGGCTGCCGGGCGCTGGTCGGTGGCCGCCGCGCTGCACCGCACCGAAAGCCGTGGCATGCATCGCCGCACCGATCTGCCGGGCAAGAGCCCGGCCCTGGCGCACCGGCTGGTCATCACCGGCGTCGATGAGTTCCGCATCGCCGGGGCGCCCGAGCGGCTGGCGGAGCTGGCGTCATGATCGAGATCGTCTCGGCGACGCGCTGTGTCGAATGCGACATCTGCGTCAAGGTGTGCCCGGCCAATGTGTTCGACGCGGCTGAGAGCGGCGTGCCTGTGATCGCCCGCCAGGACGACTGCCAGACCTGCTTTCTCTGCGAGATCTACTGCCCGACCGACGCGCTTTATGTGGCCGAATTCGCCGAAGGGCCGACCGGCATCACCGAGGCGCAAGCCGAGGCGCGCCAGCTGTTCGGCGGCTATGCCCGCGCGCTCGGCTGGAAGCGCGGCAAGGCCGGCGGCTCGGAATTCGACCCGACGCACCGCATCCGCGTGGCCCAGTGAACCGATCGGAGACAGGCATGGACCGCCCAAACATGGACCGCATCGTCGTCAGCGACATCAGCAAGACCTTCCAACTCAAGCCGGGGCAGTTCGTCACCGTCGATGGCGAGGCGACCGACCGCGTCACCGTGCTCGACGGCGTCGATCTTTCCGTCCGCAAGGGCGAGTTCATCACGCTGGTCGGCCCGAGCGGCTCGGGCAAGTCAGTGCTGCTCGATATCATCGGCGGGCTGACGCAAGCGACCGGCGGCGACGTCCAGCTCGACGGCAGGCGCATCACCAGGCCTGACTCGAA
Organism: Mesorhizobium bavaricum; assembly: GCF_056781655.1. Lineage (NCBI taxonomy): Bacteria > Pseudomonadati > Pseudomonadota > Alphaproteobacteria > Hyphomicrobiales > Phyllobacteriaceae > Mesorhizobium > Mesorhizobium bavaricum. The sequence continues at coordinate 3,413,414 of NZ_CM165566.1, forward strand.
GACCGGCTATGTCTTCCAGCAATACGCGCTGTTTCCCTGGCGCACGGCGCTGGCCAACATCGAATATGCGCTGGAAGTGCGCGGCGTCGCCAAGGCCGAACGCACGGCCACCGCGCGGCATTTGTTGTCGCTGTTCGGCCTTGCCGGCTTCGAGGACCGTTTCCCCAACCAGCTTTCCGGCGGCATGCAGCAACGCGTGGCGATCGCGCGTGCGCTCGCCAGCAATCCGGAAGTGCTGCTGATGGACGAACCGTTCGCGGCACTCGACCAGCAGACGCGCGAGCTCCTGCAAGGCGAGTTGTTGCGGATCTGGGGCAAGATCAAGACGACGGTGATCTTCGTCACACATTCGATCGACGAGGCGATCTTCCTCGCCGACCGGGTGGTGGTGATGACCGCGCGCCCTGGCACGGTGAAGGAGATCATCGACATCGACCTGCCAAGGCCGCGCGACGGCGACATCCGCGCCAGCGCCGAATTCAACGGGTATCGCGCCCGCGTCTGGGACGTGCTGCGCGACGAGGTCAACAAGGCGCAGAAGGACTGGACGCTGTCGCCAGCCTTCAGCCATTGAGGAGCTAGATCCATGGCCTACCTGACCGAAAAGTTTGGCACCGCCGGAGCTCTTCATCTGTTTGCCGGAGCTGGCGAAACGGTGACCGCCGCGAGAGTGCCGGCCATCAAGGCCTACAGTTCCAAGGCTCGGCGCAAGAGAACGAGCCACGGCACTTTCCTCTATGGCCTGCCGCTGCTCGGCCTGTTCTTCCTGCTCTGGGAGGTCGCGCCACGGCTCGGCTGGCTGAACCGCATCTTCTTCCCGCCGCTGAGCGAGGTGCTGGTCGCCTGGTGGGACCTGCTCGCCTCGGGCGTGCTGATCGAACACATCGGCATCAGCCTGCAGCGCGCGGCGATCGGCTTCGCGCTTGGCGTGATGGTCGCCATTCCCCTCGGGCTGCTGATGGGACGCTATTCGCTGTTCGAGAAGGTCAGTGATCTACTGGTGCAGACACTGCGCAACACCTCGCAATTCGCATTGCTGCCGGTGTTTATCCTGTTGCTTGGCATCGGCGAGGAATCGAAGGTGGCGATCACCTTCTACTCGTCGGTGTTTTTTCTCCTCGTCAACACGATCAGCGGCGTCAAGTCGGTCGATCCACTGCTGATCAAGGCGGCGCGCTCGATGGACACGTCCGACTTCGATCTGTTCCGAAAAGTCATCCTGCCCGCCAGCATTCCCTCGATTGTCGCCGGCGCACGGCTCGCGGTGAAATCCTCACTGTTCGCCGTCATCGGCGCCGAGATGCTGGCGGCAAAATCCGGCCTCGGCTTCCTCATCCAGAACTCGCAGCTGATGATGGAAACGGCCGACATGTATGCCGGAATTTTGACGCTGACCGTCATCGGGCTGACCGTCAACTACCTGCTCGTCTGGTTCGAACGCTGGGCGACCGCCTGGAAGGGCCAGTCCGAGACCTCGCTCATTTAGCTCATTCATTCATCCAATCAGGAAGGATTTTCCCCATGTCCACCATCTCATTCGACGGATTCCGCCGGCTTCTCCTGAAGGGCGCCATTGCCGTCGTCATCGGCCTTGGCGGCATGCCGGCCTTCGCGCAGGACAAGCCGGAGGTCATCCGCATCGGCAGCACTGCACCCGGGCATCTCAAGTTCGTCCTCGCCCAGAAGGGCGGCTGGTGGGAGAAGGAATTCGCCAAGGACGGCATCAAGGTCGAACTGGTGACCTTCAATGGCGGCTCCGAGGCGACGACCGCGCTGGCCACCGGTGCGATCGAGTTCACCTATACCGGCAACAATCCGGCGCTGCGCGTCGCCGCGTCCGGCGCCGACGTCAAGCTGATCGGCCTGTCGAGCTATGTGAAGGCCGGCGGCTCCTACATCGTCGTCAAGGCCGACTCGCCGCTGAAGACGCTACAGGATCTCAAGGGCAAGAAGGTTGCCTATCTCACCGGCACGGTGCGGCATTCGAATTTCAGCAAGGCGCTGAACAGCGTCGGCCTGACCACCAATGACGTCGAAGGGCTGAACCTGCCTTTCGAGGCGTCCGGCCCGGGGCTGCTGCGCGGCGACATCGACGCCATCGTCGAGACCGATTCGACCGCGGCCAAGCTGGTCGACACCGGCGAGGCGCGCGTGCTCTTCGACACCGGCACCCATCCGGAATGGAACGTGCCTAACGTCATCTCGGTCAATGGCGCCTTCGCGGCGAAATACCCCGATCTCGTCAAGCGGCTGCTGAAGGTCGACAACGAGATTTCGCGCTGGGCCGACGCACATCCCGAGGAGACGATCAAGATTTTTGTCGAGGCGACCAAGTCGTCGGAAAAATCCGTCCGCAAGACCTATGCCGACGGCGTGTTCCACCAGGATCCGAAACTCACCGACGATGCGATCGCCGCGTTGCAGGGCGAGGAAAAATTCATGGCCGGTGCCGGGCTTTTGAAGGGCTCGATCGACTACGGCAAATGGGTCGACAAGAGCTTTGTCGACGCTGCGGCCGCGGAAGTCGCCGCCGTCCAGTAGACCAGAAGCTCCGATGGGGCGGGCCTTCGCCGCGCCGCCCCGCTTGTCCAACCCGTCAGATTTCCGGGATATTCTCCTTGAAGATCACCTGCAGCCTTGGCTGGTGCAATTCATAGGGCAGTCCCCTGACCGCATGGGTCAAGGTGTTGAGCGCCTCACGGGCCTCGACGCGCGGGTTCTGGTCGATGACCGCGTCGAGCGTGCCATCGAGCAGAAGGTCCTTGGTGCCGTCGGTCACCTCATGGCCGAGGAAGACCATCGACTGCGCGCGACCGCGTTCCTTGAGCGCGCGCGCGATGCCGGTGTTGCCGGCGCCGACATTGTAGATCGCGGCAAGGTCGGGGTGCCGTTCCAGCAGCGCCGACGCCTCCGAATAGGCCTTTTCGCGGTCGTCGAGCATTTCGCGCATCTCGACGATCTGCAGATTGGGCGATTCTTCCATCAGGATATGGCGGAATCCCATCTCGCGCTCCTCGTGGCCGCGATAGGACAGCGAGCCGGCGAACAGCGCCACCTTGCCCGGACGCCCCGATCCCATGAAGCGGTTGAGCAGATAGCCGGCAAGCCGCCCGGCGGCGCGGTTGTCTATCCCGATATAGGCAACCCTCGGCACATGCAGGATGTCGGAGGCGATGGTCACCACCTTGATGTCGTTGGCCGACAGCGAGCGGATCGCCTCGCGCACCGTCGGATGGTCGAGTGCGATGACGCCGACGCCTTGCGTGTGTCCGCGCAATTCCTGCAGCAGGCGGGCGAGGCCGTCCGGGTTGAAACCTTCGATGGTGGCGATGTGCACATCGAGGTCGGGCCGTGACTGCGCCTGCGCCTCGATCTGCCGGTGCAGCATCTTGATGAAGGAATTGGTGCCGGCCGGAAGCGCGAAGTCGAGCCGGATGACATCGCCGGGCAAATGCCGCGGCGGCGCCCCGTTCGGGCTTTCGGCGATGTAGCCGAGCCGCTGCGCCATTTCGAGCACGATTTCACGCGTGCGCGCCCGCACGCCGGAGCGATTGTTGAGCACTCGGTCGACCGTGGCGGCCGAGACACCGGCTTCCCGGGCTATGTCAGTCAAGGTGGACCGCACTGTCTTTCATCTCCTGCATGCGTCAGGTCGGCTGGCGACGGCTTCTGTGTCATCCGCGATTCTGATGGGAAACGATGTATCCGCCCTTGGCCGATGCGCAAGCCGCCGGGCTAAATCAAATCGTCGGGCAGGGCTGCGCAGAGCTGGCAAGATTGATTTTCCCTCAAATCGAGGCACCTGGAGCGATGTATGGATCCCGGTATGACGCATCTCTCTGCCCTATTTGCAATATTGTGATGTGTTTTGAGTATTTATGATGTTGACAGCCTTGCCATGCTGCCGTCAATATCCTTCATCGGGTCGTGGAGGAAACGTGGCCCTGAGGAGGAGTTCAATGTCTGACTTGATCCGCATGTCGCGGCGCCGCTTGCTGGCGTCCGGAGGAAAAGCGGCCGTGATCATGGCCGCCGCTGGTATTGCACCGAAATTCATTCGTCCGAGCCGCGCCTATGCGGCCGACGCGCTGGCGCCAGGCATGATCGGCGGCCCGACGGGCTTCGATGGAGCCGAGCACTACCAGTATGGCGCCGACACGCCGGAAGGCCGCGCCATCGAGGCGGCGAAGGCGCTGAAGGGTTCCGGCAAGGCGCCGGCCAAGATCGTGCTTGGCCTGTCGGACGGTTCGATCGGCCAGCTAACGCAGCCGTTCCCGGCCGGCGCGCCGTCGATCAAGGATCTTTGGGAAAAGGAAACCGGCATTCCGATCGAAATCGTCGGCCTGCCGAATGGCCAGGAATTCACCAAGACGATGCAGGACATCTCCACCAAGGGTGGGGCGTACGACATCTACTCGACGGAATGGAACCGCCTCGGCGACCTCGCCGAAACCGGCGGGATCGCCAAGCTCGACGACTTTGTCGCGCAGTACAAGCCCGAGTGGGACGATCCGGTCACCGGCTATGTCAACGGCGCCAAGGGCGTGTCGCTGCTCAACAAATATCGCGGCTCGAACTATGGCGTGTCGCTGGACGGAGACTTCCAGACCTGGGTCTACCGCACCGACCTGTTCGGCGACGAAGCCGAGAAGAAGGCCTTCAAGGACAAGTATGGCTACGATCTGGCGCCGCCGAAGACCTGGAAGCAGCATGGCGACATCGCCGCCTTCTTCCAGCGCCCGGACAAGGGCCTGTTTGGCTCGACCGACCTGCGCAACCAGGGCTGGGGCTACACCAACTGGTACCAGCGCTATGTCTCGATGGCCTCGCCGAACCAGTTCCTGTTTGGCGATGACGGCAAGCCGCTGATCAATTCGGAGCAAGGCATCGCCGCCACCAACGAATATATCGCATCGTTGTCGCATCATTCGCCGGATGCGATCTCGTGGGGCTGGCCTGAGCAGTATGGCAATTTCGCCAAGGGTGGTGCGGCGATGACCTGCGCCTTCTCCAACCTGCCGAAATTCCTCGACAATGCCGGCAACAAGGATTCAGCTGTCACCGGCAAGATCGGTTCAATGCTGCCGCCCGGACGCGAGATAGACGGCAAGCTGATCAGCCGTTCCGTCCTCTGGTTCTCGCTGACCGGCATGGTCTCGTCACAGTCGAAGAACCAGGAGGTCGCCTATCTCTTGCTGCAATGGCTGGGCTCCGCCCGCATCTACGCCTGGATGAGCGCCAATCCCGGCGGTTATCTGGATCCGTTCCGGCTTTCGGATTTCTCCGATCCGCTGGTGCGCCAGACCTACCATGCCTACCACATGGACATTGTGCGCGAGACGGTGGCGCGGACGGTGCCGACCATCAATTATCCCGGCGCGACAGCCTTCCACAATGCGCTGGACGAGAACCTCATGGCGGCACTGACCAAGGCCAAGACCGCCGATCAGGCGATGGCCGACACCGAAGCCGAGTGGAAGAAGATCGCCCGGCGCACCGGCGAGGACAAGCTGCTCGAAGCCATCAAGTCCAACAAGGAGGCCTGGCCGACAGTTCTCGATCCAATCGCCTGATCCTTCTCCCAGGATCACATCGAAGGAGGGGAGGAGCTTGCTTCTCCCCTCCGCCCGCAACGCCACCAGCAAAGCCGCCAGATGAAGCGTTCCATGCCTTTCGAGATATTCCGCTACGCCGCGATCTTCGCGGCCATGGCGGTGACGCTGGTGCCGATCCTGTGGATGGTGTCGATGGCCTTCAAGCCGATCGCCGAATGGTCGGCGACGGGTGCGGACCTGACATGGTGGCCGAAGAACCCGACGCTCGGCAATTTCCGTTTCGTCTTCGGCGAATCCACCAACAATCTGATCGTCGCGCTCGACCGCACAGCGCTGAAGCCGATCGCCTCGTCGCTCTTGTCGGCGGTGTTCGGCACGGTGATCGCGATGTCGGCGGGCACGGCCGCCGCCTACGGCCTGTCACGTTTCGGCTCGGGCCAGAACTTGCCGCTGGCGCTGATCCAGCTCAGGCTGTTTCCGCCGATGGCGGTCATGATCCCGGTGATGATCATGTGGGCCTTCCTCAATTTCACCGACAGCTGGTGGGGGCTGTCGCTGATCTACGGCATCGTCACCTTGCCTTTCGCCTTCTGGCTGATGAAGACCTTCTTCGACGACATGCCGCGCGAAATCGAGGAGGCCGCACTTGTCGAAGGCTGTTCGCGGCTGCGCGTCTTCACCCGCATCACGCTGCCGATGATGCGCGCGCCGCTCGCCAGCGCCGCACTGTTCGTCTTCATCCTCAATTGGTCGGACTATCTGATCGCGCTGCTTCTGACGACGCGCGAATGGGTGACGATCCCGGTCTACATGGCTTCGCTGTCGTCCTCGATGACCGGGCAGCTCTATGGCGCCAAGGCAGCCCTTGGCCTCATCGCCGCCGTGCCGCCCGTCATCATGGGCATTGCCATCCAGCGCCATCTGGTGCGCGGGCTGACTTTCGGGGCGCTCAAGCAATGAGCGCGGTGATGGCCACGATTACAGAGGACGCGATGAAAACCGTCCAGGCAAGACCGGTCCTGCGCGACGAAGGGGCAAGGCTCGGCTTCCGGCTGACGCTGCCGGCGCAGATCCTCGTGCTGTTCATCTCGGCCTTCCCGCTGTTGATGCAGCTCTACATCAGCGTCACCGACTGGTCGCCGCTGTCGGGTCTTGGCTGGTGGAACGCCTGGTCGCTGTGGAACAGCTTCGCCAACTACACCGACCTTGCCGCCGATGCGCGCTTCTGGAGCGCCCTGAAGCGTACGGCCATCGTCATGATCGTCTGCGTGCCGGCGGAATTCCTGCTCGGGCTGGCGCTGGCGACGCTGTTTGCCGACGATTTCCCCGGCAAACGCATCTTCTACTCGATCCTGCTGATGCCGATGATGGTGGTGCCGGCGGTGGCCGGCTACATGTTCTTCATGCTCTTCCAGTCGGGCGGACCGGTGAACGACATATTGTCGTCGCTTACCGGCTCTCCCGTCACCATCGCCTGGCTCTCGGATCCGACGCTGGCGCTGTTTGCCGTCATGGTCGCCGACATCTGGCAGTGGACGCCGCTGATGTTCCTCATCCTGCTTGCCGGCCTGGTCGGCGTGCCCGAGGACCAGATCAAGGCGGCGACGCTGCTCGGCGCCAATCCGTGGCAGCGCTTCGTCACCATCGTGCTGCCGAAGATGAAGACGATCATCATTATCGCGCTGGCGATCAGGGTGATCGAGAACTTCAAGATCTTCGATACGCTCTACATCATGACCGGCGGCGGCCCCGGCGTCGCCACCGAAACCATCTCCGTCTACATCTACAAGCTCACCACGCAGGACCTGATCTGGGGCTATGTGGCGGCGATCGCGCTGGCCATATTGATCGTGCTCTCCATCGTCGCGGTGTTGGCCATGAAGCGCATGGCGCGGTCGCGCGAGGTGCCGGTATGAGTGCCATCCACCTGCAGAGCCTGGTCAAGAAGTTCGGCGACTTCACGGCGCTGAAGACGATGGATCTTGCCATATCGGACGGCGAGTTCATGGCGCTGCTTGGGCCGTCGGGCTGCGGCAAGTCGACGACGATGAACATGATCGCCGGCATGGAGGAGCCGACCGGCGGCAAGATCCTGTTCGGCGAGCGTGACATGGCCGGCGTGCCGATGGGCAGGCGCGGCGTCGGTTTCGTCTTCCAGAACTATGCCATTTTCACGCATATGACGGTGCGCCAGAACCTCGCCTACGGGCCGAAGATGCGTGGTGCGGCGAAGGCCGAGATCGATCGCCGCGTCGGCGCCATTGCCGAGATGCTGCAGCTGACGCCGCTGCTCGACCGCAAGGCCGATCGGCTGTCGGTCAACATATTGCAGCGGGTGGCGATCGGCCGCTCGGCGATCATGGAGCCGGCGATCTTCCTGCTCGACGAGCCGCTTTCCAATGTCGACGCCGCTTTCCGGGCCGTCATGCGCACCGAACTGAAGCAGTTGCAGCGACAGTTCCGCCAGACGATGGTGTATGTCACTCACGATCAGCTCGAGGCGATGACCATGGCCGACCGCATCGCTGTCATGGATCATGGCGTGCTGCAGCAGGTCGGCACGCCGCTCGAGGTTTATAACGATCCGGCCAATGTCTTCGTCGCCCGCTTCATCGGCGCGCCGGGCATGAACCTGCTCAAGGGCAGTCCAACGGAGAGCGACCGTGGGCTGGTCGTCGATCTCGGGCCGCTGGGCGTCACGCCGCCGCTGCCGGACGCGCTCGCGGCGGCCTTGCGCGGCGCGCGCGGCGAGGTGCTTTACGGATTTCGGCCCGAACAGGCGTCCCTGGTGCAAAACGGGCGGGGTCTCGCCATGCCGGTAAGCTTCGTCGAACGGATCGGTGCGCGCACCATCGTCCATCTCGGCGAGGGCGAAAGCGCGGTAAAGACGGTGTTCGACAATGATGTCGGACTGGCGATCGGCGACACCGCCGTCGTCGCGCCCGCCGCGTCGTCGGTGCGTGTCTTCGACGCCGCTACCGGCCTTGCGATCAAGGCAGGTTGAGATGGCCGATATCGTCTTTCGCAATGTGACCAAGCGCTACGGCAAGACACTCGCCGTCGATGACGCCTCGTTCACGGTCAACGACAACGAGTTCTTCTGCTTCTTCGGTCCGCCGCTGTCGGGCAAGTCGACAATTCTGCGCCTGGTGCTCGGGCTGGAGACGCCTGACACCGGAGAAATCCTGATCGGCGGCAAGCCGGTCAACATGGTGTCGCCGGCCGAACGCAACGTGGCGATGGTGTTCCAGAACCTGGCCCTGTTTCCGCATATGAGCGCGCTCGACAATGTCCGCTTCCCCCTGGTCGAACGCCGGGTCGCCGAGCTGGAGATCAAAAGGCGGGTCGCCGACGTCGCGGCAAAGCTGCATATCGGTCATATCCTGCACAAGCCGCCGGCGCAGCTTTCGGGTGGCGAGCGGCAGCGTGTGGCGATTGCCCGGGCGCTGGTGCGCGATCCAAATGCCTATCTGATGGACGATCCGATCTCGGCGCTCGACGCCAGGCTGCGCGAGGAGACGCGCGTCGAGCTGAAGCGGATCCAGCGCGAGCTCGGCAAGACGCTGATCTATGTCACGCACGACCAGGAAGAGGCGATGTCGGTCGCCGACCGCATCGCCATCCTCGAGGACGGCAGCATCAGGCAGATCGGCGCACCGGCCGAAATCTACGACCGCCCGGCCAGCACCTATGTGGCGCGGCTGCTCGGCTCGCCGATGATGAACATCCTCAGATCGGCGCGCGGCGAGGACGGTGTCGAAGCGGCCGAAGGCACGATCCGCATTGCCGACAAGGCTGCTCCCGCCGATGCCGTCGAGATCGGGCTCAGGCCGGAAGATATCAAGGTTGGACTGTGGGCTGGCGGGGGCTCGGGCCGCCCGGCGCGGGTGTTCGAGGTTGAGCCGCTTGGCGGCTACACCGTGGTGACGCTCGCTGCCGGGCAGGCGCGGTTGAAGGCATTGCTGCGCGGCCAGCCTGACATCAGGCCCGATGCCATGGTGGCGATATCCTGCGAGCCGGCCCGCGTGCATTATTTCGGGCAAAGCGGGGCAGCGCTGGCAAAATGACGGCGGCCGCAAGAAAAGACCTTCGGGAGGATCAGATGGCAGACAATGGCTTCGAGCCGGACGTGAAGGTGCGCACGAAAGAATACAGGATCGGCTGCGTCGGTGCCGGCATGATCATGGCCGAGTGCCATCTCGCCGCCTACAAGGAAGCCGGCTTCCCTGTGGTGGCGATCGCCTCTCGCACCAGGGCCAGCGCCGAGAAAGTCGCCGAGCGCTGGGGCATCCCGACCGTCCATGACACGCCGGAAAAGCTGATCGAGGATACAAATGTCGAGATCATCGATCTTGCCTTTCCACCCGACCAGCAACCGGCTCTGATCCGCCACGCGCTGAAGCAGAAGCACATCATGGCGATCCTGGCGCAGAAGCCATTGGCGCTCTCGGTCGAGGAAGCTGTCAAGCTGCGCGATGAGGCGGCGAAGGCGGGCAAGATTCTCTCGGTCAACCAGAACATGCGCTATGACCAGTCGATGCGGGTGTTGAAGCAGATCATCGAGAGCGGCGCGCTGGGCGACATCGTCTTCGCGCAGATCGACATGCACGCCATTCCGCACTGGCAGAGCTTCCTCGAGGACTACGACCGGCTGACGCTCGCCAATATGAGCGTGCACCATCTCGACGTACTGCGCTTCCTGTTCGGCGACCCGGATGAGATCACGACGCTGACCCGCAAGGATCCACGCACGAAATTCGACCATTCGGACGGCATCACCGTGTCGACGCTGCGCTTTCCGTCCGGCGTGCTCGCCGTGTCGCTGGAAGATGTCTGGTCCGGCCCGCGCCAGGACGGCTACAAGGACGACCAGCACATCAACTGGCGCGTCGACGGCACCAGGGGTGTCGCCAAGGGCAGTATCGGCTGGCCAACTGGCGCTGCCTCGACGCTGACCTATGCCTCGACCGAGACGACCGGCGGCGCGTGGGTGACGCCGCGTTGGGACACGATGTGGTTTCCGCATGCCTTCATCGGCGTGATGGAGCAGCTGCAGCACGCGGTGAAAACCGGCACGCCGCCGGCGCTTTCCGTCGCCGACAACGTCAAGACCATGGCGCTGGTCGAGGCGGGCTACCGCTCGATCGACGAGGGCCGCACGGTCAGGCTTTCCGAAATCGCCGTCTGATCACCACAACCGAATCACCAGTCAACTGAATCGCTTACAGGGAGGAATTCACACCATGATGCAGGCAGGTATTTTCACGGGCTATTTCCCGTACGGTCTCGAAGAGACGGCGAAGAAGATCCGCGGGCTCGATTTCAACACGGTGCAGCTCGACCTGCATTTCAGGGATGTCGACCTGTCGGCCGGACAGATCACCAAGGACAAGGCCAAGAAGGTCCGCGACACGTTTCGCGAACACAATCTGCCGATCTGCTGCGTGTCGGGCTACACCAACATCATCCATCCGGACAAGGCCGAGCGCGACAAGCGTGTCGGCTACCTCAAGGAGATCATCCGCAACGCCCGCCATTTCGGCAGCCCCTACGTGATCTCGGAAACCGGCACCTACAACACCGAATCCGACTGGGTGCATCACCCGAAGAACAAGACCGAGGAAGGTTTCGAGGAATGCCGCAAGGTGGTCGCCGACCTCGCGCAGACGGCTTATGACCACGGCGCGGTCTTCCTGCTCGAAACCTACGTCAACAACGTCGTCGGCTCGGTCGAGGAAACGGTGAGGATGTTCGCCCAGGTCGACCATCCCGGCCTTGGCCTGCTGATGGACCCGACCAACTATTTCGAGACGCACAACATCGACAGGATGGACCAGATCCTGAACCAGGTGTTCGACACGCTGACTGACAAGATCAAGATTGCCCACGCCAAGGACGTCAAGCGTTCGGGCAGCGACAAATCCGAAAAGCACGCCGATATCGGCGACGACAACGCCATGGAAAGCCACACATTCCGCGGTGTTGGCGAGATCGAGCTGCCGGCGCCCGGCCTCGGCTCGCTGAACTACGATCTCTATCTCCAGCGGCTGGCCGAAAAGCATCCGAACATCCCTGTCATCATCGAGCATCTGGCCGAAGACGACGTGCCGCGCGCCAAGAAATTCCTCGACGGGAAGTTCCGCGCCAACGGCCTGTGATGGTCACCGCGCGCCGCCGGTTGAAGGGACGACAGTGAAGTGAAGAAGCGGCCGTGACATGGTAGAACTCTACGGCAAGACGCTGTCGCGACGGCAGGTCCGAGAACGCTCGGGCATGCTGTCGCAATTCGCCGGCGTGCGGCTGATGACACTCGGCGACGGTGTGGAACGCGGCATACGCATGCTGGAGTTCCGCACCGGCTCGGGCCTGCGCTTCACCGCGCTGGTCGACCGGGCACTCGATATCGCCGACTGCGACTTCAAGGGCCAGGCGATCGGTTGGCATTCGCCGAGCGGTTTTCGCAACCCCGGTCTGCACGAGTATGAGGGGGAAGGGGGGCTGGGCTGGGCTCGGTCGTTCTCCGGTCTGCTGGTGACGTGCGGTCTCGACCACATATTAAGCCAGGAAGAAGTGTCGGCCGAAAACTACAACTACCCAGGCAAGAAGACGGTGGTCCACTCGCTGCATGGCCGCGTCGGCACCATTCCGGCCAGGCTGACCGGCTATGGCGAGACCTGGGACGGCGACCGCTGCGTGCTGTGGGCCGAAGGCATGGTCCAGCAGTCGGCGGTGTTCGGCGAGGATCTGCATCTCCTGCGGCGCATAGAGGCCGATGTCGGCGGCAACGAGATCCGGCTCTTCGACCGTGTCGTCAATCACGGCTTCAACCGCACGCCGCATATGTATTTCTACCACGTCAATGTCAGCCATCCCTTGCTCGACGAAGGCTCGCGCTATCTGGCGCCGATCCGGGATGTCGTCTGGGCCGGCCATGGCGGCGAGCGCTACCGTGCGCAGAAAGTCGGTTACCGCACGGTGCCGGCGCCGCAATTGGGTTTCAGCGAGCAGGTCTGGCAGCACGAGATGGCGGCCGATGCCAATGGTGACGTGCCCGTGGCTGTGGTCAACGATCAGCTCGGGCTTGGCTTTGAAGTGGTGACGCGCAAGGACCAGCTGCCTTGCGCCTATCAATGGCAGAATTTCCAGGCGGGGCAGTATGCGCTGGGCATCGAGCCCTCGACGCATCATGTGCTCGGCAATCTCGCCGCGCGCGAACGCAGCGAGATGATCTGGCTGGAGCATGGCGACAGCCGCTCCTATGATGTGGTGTTTCGCGTTCTCGACGGCGCCGGCGCGATCGCCGCATGCGAGCAGCGGATCGCGGCGACCGCCATGCAGCCGCAAGAGGATTACCCGATGCCGTCGGGCGTTTTTGCGATGCTCGGGGGCAGAGGTCAATGACGGGCGCGCGCCGCCAGAAAGGGCAGGCCGATCAGCCCGCCCGGTTCACTATCCGGAGGCCATGATGACGGCTGGCAAGACAAAGCGCGACTACAGCCTGGTCGGCGAAAGCACGCGGACCGCGATCGAGACCGGGCTGGCCTCGGCCGAATGGTATCACACCGACGTCTCGCGCAAGGCGATGAAGGAGCTGATGCAGCGTTCCGACGGGCCTGCAATCCGCGACACCGTGATCTGGATTTTCGCCATTCTCGGCTCCGCCGCCGGCGGCATCTGGTTCTGGGGTACATGGTGGTGCCTGCCGTTCTTGTTCGTCTACGGCGTGCTCTACGGCTCCTCCAGCGACTCGCGTTGGCACGAATGCGGCCATGGTACCGCATTCCGCACCCGCTGGATGAACGACGTCGTCTACCAGATCGCCAGCTTCATGCTGATGCGCAATCCGGTGACCTGGCGCTGGAGCCACGCCCGCCACCACACGGACACCATCATCGTCGGCCGCGACGCCGAGATCGCCGTGATGCGCCCGCCGGACCTGTTGCGCGCCGCGCTTGCCTTCACTGGTGTCCTCGATTTCCGTTATTCACTGCCGACATTGGTGCGCAACGCGTTCGGCAATCTCTCGCCCGACGAAAAAAGCTTCGTACCCGAGATGGAACAGCCCAAGGCTGTCATCGCCGCGCGCTGGCATGTTGCCATCTATGTCGCTGCGATCGCGCTGGCGCTCTATTTGTGGTCATTCCTGCCGCTTGTGCTTATCGGCCTGCCGCGCCTCTACGGCAGCTGGCACATGGTGCTGACCGGGCTGCTGCAGCATATCGGCCTCGCCGACAATGTCACTGACCACCGGCTGAACACGCGCACCGTCCACATGAACCCGATCAGCCGCTTCATCTACTGGAACATGAACTACCACGTCGAACATCACATGTTTCCGATGGTACCCTATCACGCGTTGCCGAAGCTGCATGACCTGATCAAGCATGACCTGCCGGAGCCGAACCCTTCGATGTGGCATGCCTATCGCGAAGTCTGGCCAGTGCTCATCAAACAACTCCAGTACGAGGACTATTTCCTCAAGCGCGAGCTGCCACCGACGGCGCGGCCGTACCGGGAGGAGTTCCACGCCCTGACCGTCCCGGCGGCAGCGGAATAAAGTTGCAGGAGAGACAGATGGCCGACTGGGTTGAAGCGTGTGGCATCCATGATGTCGAGGAAGAGGACGTCATCCGCTTCGACCATGGCGGACGCAGCTTCGCCATCTATCGCAGCCCGGACGACGAGTTCTTCGCCACCGACGGGTTCTGCACGCATGAGAAGACCCATCTGGCCGACGGGCTGGTGATGGACGACATCATCGAATGCCCCAAGCACAATGGCCGTTTCAACTACAAGACCGGTGCCGCCAAGGGCGCACCGGTTTGCGTCAATCTCGCGACCTATCCGGTGAAGGTCGAGGCCGGCAAAGTGATGATCCAGATCGGCTGACCCACCGCAGCACGTGACAGAGGGAACCCCTTCGATGAGCCGAAAAAGACCAACCGTCGCCGACCTGCGCGCCATGAAGGGCAAGCGTCAGCTGACCATGCTGCGTGTGCTGACGATGGACGAAGCCGAGGCCGCCGAGCGGGCGGGGGTCGACATCGTCTCGGTGCCGCCCGAACTGGTGCTCAACCCGCAATACCGCGACGCAGCCCCCAGCCTGTTCACCATGCCGGGCGAGAACTTTTTCGAGATCGGCACATCAGACGATTTTGTCCGCTGGGCCTTCCGGCTCTACAAGGCTAGCGCCGACGCGGTCTATTGCAGCGCCGGCTACGCCACGATCAAGCGGATGGCCGACGAAGCCATACCGGTCATCGGCCATGTCGGCCTCATTCCATCGCGCGCCACCTGGACGGGCGGCTTCAAGGCGGTCGGCAAGACCGCCGACACCGCCATGGAGATTTTCGCAGCGGTGAAGCAGTTGGAGGCCGCCGGTGCCATCGGCGCCGAGATCGAAGTGGTGCCGGTCGAGGTCGCGAAAGCAATTTCGGAGCGTACGTCACTGATCATGCTGTCGATGGGGGCAGGGACGGGCTGCGACGCGCAATATCTGTTCGCCGACGACATTCTCGGCCAGAACCGCGGTCACATGCCCCGCCACTCCAAGGTCTATCGCAATTTCGCCGCCGAATATGATCGCCTGCAGGCCGAGCGTATCGCCGCGTTCTCGGAATATGTCGCCGACGTCAACAGCCTGGCCTATCCCGAGGACAGGCACGTCGTACACATGGACCCGGCCGAGCTACGGCTGTTCCTCGACAAGGTCGGCCGGACGTAAGGCCGTCTGCCAAGGCCCATTGGCGAGCGCGGCATAGAGCGCTTCGGCGTCGATGCCGAGCGGCCGGTCCTCTTTCAGGGCCGGGACGAGCGAGCGTATCGCCGCGTGAACAGCGGTGGTGCGGGGCGCCGTCGTGAACCCGTCGCGCATGTCGATCGCCTGTGCGGCCGCCATCAGCTCGAAGGCAATCAGCCTCCGCCACAGCGCGATCATCCCGGCGCATTTCGCAACCGCCAAAGGGGTCTGCGTGGCATGGTCCTCGACGCCTTCCGAAACGGCCAGAAAATCCAGCATCACCGGATTGGCCTTGTGGCGGATGGCGGCCAGGATCGATGTCGCCGTCTTCTGCAGCGGCACGAAACCCGCCGAGGCGCCGCCGACCGGCGACAGATATTTGGGCAGGCCGTTGCGGCCGGAGCCGGTGAGCTGGATGAAACGGGCGGCACTCGCGGCAGCGCATTGAGCGATCGCCAGGCCGAGCGTCTCGAAGGCGAGCGACAGCGACGCGGTGTGGAAATTGCCGGTCGACAGCACCAGTTCGTCGTCGCTTAGCACCAATGGGTTGTCGCCGGCGGCATTGAGTTCGATCTCGACGGCTTGCTGGGCCTGACCGATCGCCTCGATCAGCACGCCATGGATCGAGGGCATGCAGCGGATCGACAGCGGGTCCTGCAAGGTGGTCGGTTCCGGCACCTCGTCGCGGGCGAGCAGATCGTTGAGGGCTTTGGCGGCTTCCTGCTGGCCTGCCGCCGGCCGCGCCATGTGCAGGCGCGGGTCGAGGATGGTGCGGTTGGCGCCAATGCCTTCCATGGTCAGAGCGCCGGCCTGCTGCTGCTGGGCAAGGGCGGACAGCGCATCCGTCACCACCAGCGCGCCGCCGCCGGCAGACACCGCCGAAGCGTTGATCAGCGACAGCCCGTCCTTGGGCGCCAAGGTGATGGGGCCGAGGCGGGCCATCATCAACGCCTTGACGGCCGGCATGCGCCGGCCCTGATAGTCGGCTTCACCTTCGCCGGTCAGCAGGCGGGCGAGCGCCGTCATCAGCACCAGATCGCCGGCGCCGATTGAGCCGAGCGACGGCATCACCGGGTGGACGCCGGCATTGAGTGCGTCGACCAGGGCGACAAATACGGCAGGCGAAAGGCCGGAGCCGCCGGCTGAAAGCATTGCCGCGCGCGCCACCATGGTTGCCCGCACGCTTTCGACCGGCAGCGCTTCGCCGACGCCGCCGCTGCGTCCTTCCAGCAGCTGGCGCTGGAAGGCGCTGGCGTCGCCCTCTACCGTGGTGCCGAGATTGGCGCCGAGTCCGGTGTTGAGGCCATAGATCTGCTGGCCGGACGCGGCTGCCTGGTCGAGCACTTTTCGCGCCCTCTCCAGCCTGCCGATGACATCAGGCGCGACCTCCACCTTGCGCGCGTCGCGGGCGACTGCGGCGACATCCGCAGTGCCTACGCCGGCTCCGGTGAGGACGAGCGCGCTCATGCGAAGCGTAGTCTCTGGCCGATGCCTTGCGCCTGCGCCTTGGCCAGCATCGCCTTGCCCAACGCAATGTCGGACAGCGACAGGCCGCGGTGCCAGAACAGGATCGTCTCGCTGTCGTTTTCGCGCCCTGCCTTGAGGCCGGCGGCGATCTGGCCGAGCTCGGCATGCAGCGTCTTTTCGCTCAGCCGCCCGGTCTCGACATGGGGGCGCAGCGAGCCGAACTTGCCGCCCTTGCACTGCCCCCAGTCGTCGACGACCATTTTCTGCATGATGTCGGTCAGCGACAATTCCACCGCGCTCATCGTGCCATAGGGCACAACCAGCGCGCCGGACTTGATCCATTCGGTCTTCAAAAATGGCTGCGGCTCAGGCAGCCGCGAGGCCTCGACGACGATGTCGGCGCCTTCGATGCAGCTCTTCCAGCCGGCTACCGCCGTCACCGGCTTGCCAAGATCGGCGGAGAGCTTGGCGGCAAAGCCGTCGCGGCTTTCCGGGCGTCGCGAATGGACGCGGATCTCGTCGAAGTCGAAAAGATGATCGAGCAGGCGCACATTCCAGTAGGCGGTGCCGCGCGCGCCGACATGGGCCAGCACCTTCGAATTCTTCCGCGCCAGATGTTTGGCGCCGATGGCGGTGACGGCGCCGGTGCGCATGTCGGTGATGACGGTGGCGTCGAGGATGGCGCGCGGCGTGCCGGTGCGCGGATCGAACAGATTGAGGATGCCGAATTCCGAGGGCAGGCCGTGCAGGTAATTGTCGACATAGTCGCCGACGATCTTGACGCCGGCGGTGTCGAGCGGCGCGACGTAGCCGCGCAACACATTGAAATGACCGTGGAAGGACGGATCCGGCTCGAGATGAACGCGCGGCTCGATCACCGTCTGGCCATTGCCTTGCGCCACCAGGCCAGCCTCGACGGCGGCAATGATTTCACCATCGGTCATGGCAAGGGCGTCAATGTCGAACGCATTGAGGTAGTCGATATAGATGGGTTTCATCTGCTGCGTGCACTTTCCCCGGTCGCCGCTCATCCATAACAGGCCGCGATGCGACACGAAAGTTTGTTGCGCCGTGTCTGGACGCGGCCGGCCAAATGCTGTTCAAACCGGTCCCGTCATGACTGCCATTCCCGAGACTGAAGCTTTACCCGAAACGGCCACCAATGCGCGGCGCGTGGCGCTGATCGTTGCCATTGCCTTCTTCATGCAGTTGCTGGATTCGACGATCATCTCGACCTCGCTGCCGCAGATGGGCGCGTCCTTCGGCGTGCCGGCGGTGGCGATGAGCATCGGCATCACCGTCTATATGCTCACCATGGCGGTGTTCGTGCCGCTGTCGGGGTGGCTCGCCGACCGGTTCGGCGCGCGCAACATCTTCCTGCTGGCGATCATCCTCTTCACGCTGGCCTCGCTCGCCTGCGGGTTCTCCCAGAATCTGACCCAGTTCGTCGCCGCGCGTGTCGTGCAAGGGCTGGGCAGCGCGCTGATGACGCCGGTCGGCCGCATTCTCGTCTTGCGCAACGCCTCGAAGTCCGAGCTGCTCAATGCCACGGCACTGATCACCTGGCCGGCGCTGTTCGCGCCGGTGGTCGGGCCGGTCCTCGGCGGCTTCATCACCACCTATCTGTCATGGCACTGGAATTTCTTTATCAACATCCCGCTCGGGGTGATCGGGCTGGCGCTGGTCGCCCGCTTCATTCCCGGCGACCGCGAGGCCGATCCCAAGCCGCTTGACTGGCCGGGCTTCGTGGTGACATCGGCCGGGCTCGCCCTGTTGCTCTACGGCCTCGAACGCATCGCGCACCCTGAGGACGGTGTCCTGCCGACGGTGCTGCTGATCGCCGCCGGCATCGTCATCGGCTGGCTGGCAATGCGCCATCTCAGGCGTGCGCCGCATCCATTGCTCGACCTCTCATCTTTCAAGGTGCTGACCTTCGCCATATCGACGCTTGCCGCCGGCACCATTTTCCGGGTGGCGATCAACGCCACGCCGTTCCTGCTGCCGCTGCTGTTCCAGGTCGGTTTCGGCCTCAGCCCCGTCGATGCCGGCATGATGATCCTTGCCTATTTCCTCGGCAATCTCGGCATGAAGACGGTGACGACGCCGACGCTCCGGCGCTTCGGCTTCCGCTCGGTGCTGGTCGTCAACGGCCTGATCGCCTCGGCGGCGATCGCGGCTTGCGCGGCTATCTCGCCGCAAACGCCGCAAGCGATGGTGGTTGCGCTGATGCTGATCGCCGGCCTGTCGCGCTCGATGCAGTTCACTGCCCTCAACACGCTGGCCTTCGCCGACATCGACGCGGCGCAGCGCAGCTCGGCGGCAACACTGTCCAGCATGTTGCAACAAGTGGCGATGCTGTTCGGCGTCGCGGTGGCGGCGGCGATCCTCAACCTGTCACAGATCGCCAGGGGCCGGCCGGCGCTCGACCTCGTCGATTTTCGAATCGCCTTCCTGGCGATCGGCGCCATCGGGCTGGTGGCTTCGTTCCGCTTCCTCGCGCTGCCGCCGGGTGCGGGCGCCGAGGTTTCAGGCCACGCGCCGAGGAATTGAAATCGAATTTTCCGCCTGATGCGGAGATAAGTTCCGCTCTGTCCTTTCTTCTTGGTGTTGAGCTTTCGCGAGCTGCCGCTATGGCGCAAGCAATTGCCAAAAATGCAGGCTTTTCCGCGCATTGCGCCAGTTTTGGCAATCGATGCGTCCACCCGGTGGATATCGCCGCCGAGCGGGCTTCTGAACGCGGATTCATTTGACGAACCGGCTGTGGGCCGATTAGCTTTCTTTCCCAGGGATGGCAGCGCTGCCATCGGGGCACACGCAGACATGAACACGATCGGCTGGCCGAATTTCAGAAGCCTGAATCAGGAAGGTATTGTCTTTGCCATCGCGGTGGTGCTGTTCGTTGCTGCCGCCATCGGTCTGCCGGGCTTCCTCGACCCCAACAATCTCGTCGCCATCGTCCGCTCGGTATCGGTGCTCGGCATACTGGCGCTCGGCATGGCGGTCGTCATCATCGGCCGGGGCATCGACCTGTCCGCCGTGGCGATCATGGCGATGTCGGTTGCCTGGTATCTGCAACTTCTGAATTCGGGAACAGCCGACGGGCTGGCCTTCGCCTATGTGCTGGCCGGCGTGCTCGCCATCGGCCTGCTCAACGGCTTCCTCGTCGCCTATGCCGATGTGCCGGCGATCTTCGTGACGCTGGCGACAGGCTCCTTCGTCTTCGGCTATGTGCGCTCGCAATTGATCACGCAGGATGCCGTGCCGGTGCCGCAGGGCCATTGGGTCGAGCTTCTCGGCGGCCTGCGCTTCCTCGACATTCCCATCGAGGTGTTCGTCTTCGCCGGCCTGGCTTTCCTGTTCTTCCTGTTCCTGCGCTACACCAAATGGGGCCGCTACATCTATTTCGCCGGTGACAATCCGGTGGCGGCGCGCAACATCGGCATTCCGGTGCGGCCGATGCTGGTGCTGCGCTACGTGCTGTCTGCCTTCGTCGCGCTGATCGCAGGCCTGCTGACGGCAGCCAGCCTGCATTCGATCAACACCCGCGTCGTCAACTCGACGCTGCTCTACGACATCGTGCTGGTGGCGGTGATCGGCGGCATCGGCCTGTCCGGTGGGCGGGGCGGGGTGCGCAATGTGCTGGTCGGCGCGGCGCTGATCGGCATCCTCTTGAACGCCATGACCATCATCGACATTCCGCTGCTCTACCAGAACCTGATCAAGGCGGCGATCCTGCTGGGGGCGATCATCGTCGACGGCATCATCAACCCACGTGACGAACAGACCGCGCAGCAAGGCGATATCTAAACCAAACGCGGGCGGTTGGGGCCGTCCGTGGAGACCAACAGCAAACAGAGGATGTGACATGAAACTGATCAAGACACTCATGGCCGCCGCCACGGCGCTTGCCGTTACCGCCTTCGTGGCGCCCAGCTTTGCCGCCGACGATCCGGGCCCGGCCGCCTATGCGCAGGCGCTGAAGGGCAAGCGCGTCATGCTGGTGCCGCTGGCGATGGGCTTTGACCTGGCACAGGGCTGGTCACACTATCTGAAGACCGAAGTCGAGGCCTGGGGTGGCGTGTTCGAGACGCGCGACCCGAACTGGGTGGTCGATGCCGGCGCGCAGGCGATCACCGACGCCATCTCGTCGGATACCAGGCCGGACGTGCTGATCATCCACGCGCCGGACCTCAACTCCTATTCCAAGCTGATGAAGAAGGCGCAGGCCGCGGGCACCTATGTGCTGTTGGTCGACAATCCGGCCAACTTCCCCGCCGACGCCTTCGTCGGCAGCGACTGGGACCGGCTTGGCCAGCTCGAGGCGGAAGCGGCGATCAAGGGTTGTGGCGAAAACTCGTCGAAGAAGATCGGCCTGGTGCAGGGCGACCAGGCGAACTCCTCCAGCCTCTACCAGTATGCCGGCATCATGAAGGTGCTGGACAAGCATCCCGACTTCAAGGTGGTGGCCAAGCCCGACTCCAACTGGGATGCAACGACCTCGCGCAACGTGACGACGACGATGCTGCAGCAGAACCCCGATATCTGCTCGATCATCGACTTCTGGGATGGTGACGCCACCGGCGCCTCCGCCGCGATCCGCGATGCCAAGCTCGAGGGCAAGGTGTTCCTGGTCACCACCGGCGGCGGCGAGAAGACCGCCGATTGCGACAAGCTGCAGGATGGCACCTATGGCGCCGTGGTGATGACCGATCTTGCCCGCCAGTCGGGCGACATGAACGCCATCATCAAGTTCCTGCTGCAGAGCGGCCAGCCGGCCGGCACCTCGCACACCTACATCTACACCCTGGAGAAGGCGACGACCAAGGCGGACCTCAAGCCCGACAGCTGCTGGGACCTGAAGGCACTGCAGGCCGAAGCGGCGGCGAAATAGACCGATCCTTGCCAACACCAATCAACGAGGTGGCCGGATTGCCCGGCCACCTCTTTCTCTTGCAGCAGTGACCTGATGTCCTTTCGCGAACGCCTGCAGTCCTGGCGCTACAATCTCGTGCCCGACCATCTGGTCGGCGAGATCCTGACCAAGCGCTGGACCGACAACGCCATTCCGTTCCTGGCGCTGGTGGTGACATTGGCGACCTTCGGCTCGATCATTCCGGGCTTCTTCAAGCTCACCGCGCTGCAGGAATCGACCCGCCAGCTTGGCGAGTTCTCCATGGTCGTCACCGGTATGACGGTGGTGATGCTGGGCGGCGGCATCGACCTGTCGGTCGGCTCGATCTTCGCACTGTCCTGCTTCTCGGCCGTCTATGTCTTCTTCATCCTCGAACAGTCGATCTGGCTGGCGCTGGCGGCCTCGCTTGCCACCGGCCTCGTGTTCGGCGCCATCAATGGCTATCTCGTCGGCTACCTTCGCCTGCGCGCCTTTCTCACCACGCTGGTCACCTTCATATTCGGGCGGGCGCTGTTCGATATCCTCGTCACCACCTACGCCGCCGATGTGCAGCTTTCGACAGCTACATCGGATGTACTCGACTTCATCGGCGACAGCACTTTCTGGGGCCTGTCCGTCTCGGTGTGGCTGGCGATCATCCTGGCTATCGTCACCCACATCGCGCTGACGCGTTCGCGGCCGGGCTGGCACGTGCTGGCGGTCGGCGGCTCCAGGCGCTCGGCGCACAATGCCGGCATCCGCGTGCGCCGCACAGTATTCATGACCTATGTCTTTTCCGGTTTCTGTGCCTCGATCGGCGGTTTTCTCATCGCCTGCCGGCTGAGCGGAGCAGGGCCGGGGACCGGCCTCAACCTCGAGATCATGGCGCTGACGGCGGCGGTGGTCGGCGGCGTGAGCCTCGGCGGCGGCCGCGGCTCGGTGATCAAGGGGCTGATGGGCGCGATCATCGTCTTGACCATGACCAACGGGCTGATCCGGCTGGGCTACGGCACCGGTACCAACCAGATGGTGCTGGGCATCATGCTGGCGGTCGCGGTGACCATCGACATCCGCTGGCTGAAGAACCGCCACAAGGTGCTGAACGAGGTCTATGTCGCGCCGGTCTATCTCAAGATGGGCGCGACCCAATCGGCCGCGCCCGGCTCAGGCACGCCTTACGAACTCGACAACCGGTTGTCTGACGCCGACCATATCGGGCTTGGCGAACTGGAAGGACCGGAAGATGTCATTCTCGACCGCGACGACCATCTCTATTGCGGCACGCGCCATGGCGAGATCGTCCGCTTCTTCGCACCGGACTATGTCAGATCGGAAGTGTTTGCCCACATCGGCGGCTTTCCGCTCGGCCTTGCCTTCGACAAATCAGGCAGTCTGATCAGCTGCGTCGGCGCCATGGGGCTCTATTCCGTGTCGCCGGATCGCGAGGTGAAACGCCTGTCGGCCGAGACGTCGCGCTCGTGGACCTCGATCGTCGACGATGCGCGGCTGCGCGACCCCAACGACTGCGACATCGCACCCGACGGCCGCATCTATTTCACCGACTCGACCAAGCGCTACGACGCCCATGACTGGGCGCTGGACTCGATCGAGAACCGCGCCACCGGACGGCTTTTGGTCTACGACCCGAAGGACGGATCGACGAAGACGCTGCTCGACGGCTACCGCTACACCAACGGTGTGTGCATGGCGCATGACGGCACGTCGCTGTTTTTCGCCGAAAGCTGGGCCTGCCGCGTGCATCGCTACTGGCTGGAAGGGCCGAAGGCGGGCACCGCCGAATGCGTCATCCGCGACATGCCGGGCTACCCCGACAACATCAACCGCGCCTCCGACGGCAACTACTGGATGGCGTGGCTCGGCATGCGCACGCCGAGCTTCGACCTATCGCTACGCCACCCCGACATGCGCAAGCGCATGACGCGCCGGCTGCCGCAGGACGAATGGCTGTTCCCCAACATCAACACCGGTGGCGTGGTGAAGTTCAACGAAAAGGGCGGCATCATCGAGGCGATGGGCGACCTCACCGGCGGCGCACACCCGATGGTCACCTCGATGCGCGAGCACAAGGGTTATCTGTTCGTCGGCGGCATCCTCAACAACCGCATCGGCCGCTACAAAATCGCAGGCGCCAACCCGAACTGGACCAGTCCCGCTTCCTATTGGGGAGCAAAGCCATGATCCTCGATCCGGTGCTGGACCTTTTTCGCGGCAAGGCGGTGACCATTCCGCCGCTCGATGGGGCCTTCCGCCCCAACACGCGACTGGATGACGCGCCGGCTTTCACTGAGCTGACCGAGCCGGACAATCTGTTGATTTCCAGCGACAGGCTGTTGTCCTCCAGCGGCAACGCCATCTTCGCGATTGCTGCCGGGGCGGAGCCAAGCGTGGTCGAGACTTTTCCGTCTCCGGTCACGGCGCTGGCGCTCTCGCCATCGGGTGAACTGACGGTTGGGTTGGAGAGCGGCAGGCTGCTGACTGGCGGCAAGGAGGTTTCGCTGCCTGCCGGGGTCCGTTGCATCACAGCACTTGCCTATGCCGACGACGGCACGCTGTGGCTAGCCAATGGTTCGGCCGAGCATACGCCGTCGCAATGGGCCGCTGACCTGATGAAGAAGGGCGCGTCTGGTTCGCTTTGGAAGCTGGACGCGGCGGGCGGCAACTTCCACAAGGTGGCCGGCGACATCGCCTACCCCTATGGGCTGCATCCGATGGGGCGGGATGTGCTGGTCAGCGAAAGCTGGCGTCACCAACTGGTGCGGTTTGACGGCGTGACCGGCAACCGTTCGACGGTGTTGACGCATCTGCCCGGCTATCCCGCGCGGCTATCGCCGGCGGCCGATAGCGGGGCGTGGCTGACCTTGTTTGCGCCGCGCAACCGGCTGATCGAGTTCGTGCTGCAGGAGACGCACTACCGCCAGGACATGATCGAGCAGGTGCCGCCGGCCTATTGGATCGCGCCGGCGCTGGCCTCCAGCCGCAGTTTCCTCGAACCGCTGCAATGCGGCGGCATCCGGACCATGGGCATCCACAAACCGTGGTCGCCAAGCCGCTCCTACGGGCTGGTGGTCAGGCTCAACCGCAACATGCAACCGCAATTCAGCCTGCACAGCCGCGCCAACGGCACGCGCCACGGCATCTGCAGCGTCGCCGAAAAGGACGGCCTGCTGTTCGTCGCCTCCAGGGGCGGCGACTGCGTGCTGTCCGTCGCCACGGGGGGCTTCTGATGGAACCGATCGTTCGTCTGGAGAACGTCACCAAGACCTATCGCGGCGTGCCGGCGGTGAAAAACGTCAACTTCGAGCTGCGCAAGGGCGAGATCCACGCGTTGCTCGGCGAGAATGGCGCCGGTAAGTCGACGCTGACCAAGATCATTGCCGGGGTGGTCGACGCCACGTCCGGCAAGATGTTCCACAAGGGCCAGGAGATCGCCTACGCCTCGCCGCATGCAGCGCTTGAGGCGGGTATCGCCATGGTGTTCCAGGAGACCAGCCTGGTGCCGTCGATGACTGTGGCGCAGAACCTCTATCTCGGCACCGAAAAATTCCTCAACCGGCTGCGCGGCACCTACATCTCGGCGCAGCAGTTCCTGCAATCGCTGAATTTTCCAGTCGACCCCAACGCCATGGTGGCGACGCTGGGTGCGGCCAAGCGGCAGATGGTCGAGATCGCGCGCGCCGTCCACCACAATGCCGAGATCATCATCTTCGACGAGCCGACGGCGACGCTGACGCCGGAGGAGAAGCGGCACTTCTTCGCTCTGATCCGGCGGCTGAAGGCGAGCGGCGTGTCGATCGTCTTCATTAGCCACGCGCTGGAAGAGGCGCTTGATATCGCCGACCGCATCACCATCCTGCGCGATGGCGAACTGGTCATCACCGACGACACATCGACCTTCGATCGCGACCGGATCGTCGCCGCCATGGTCGGGCGTACGCTGTCAGGGCAGATCTATCGGCAACGCGACGAAGCGAAGCTGCGCAAGGCCGGCAAAAAGGTGCTGTCGGTGCAGGACATCTCGATGAGCAATGTCGTGCGCAACAATTCGTTCTCAATCTTCGAGAGCCAGATCACCGGCGTGTTCGGGCTGATCGGCTCGGGCCGCACTGAGACGTTCAAGATCGTTTCCGGCATCTACAAGCGCGATTTCCTGCGCGGCGGTGCCATCGAACTCGACGACAAACCCGTGCGCTACCTCGTGCCGAGCGAGGCGGTGGCCGACGGCATCGTCTACGTCACCGAGGACCGCAAGAGCGAAGGCATTTTCGAGACGATGGGCGTTGCCGAGAACCTGTTCGGCGGGCTGCTGGCGGCGGGCCGCGAAAAGGCCTGGGTGATCAACCAGCAGGAGATGCGCGCGCTGTCGGCCGAATGGACCAGGACGCTGAACATCAAGGCGATCAACGACAATGCGCGTGTCGTCGAGTTGTCCGGCGGCAACCAGCAGAAGGTGGTGATCGGCAAGGGACTGGTGCAGCAGCCGCGCATCGTCATCTTCGACGAGCCGACCCGCGGCGTCGATGTCGGCGCGATCGCCGAAATCCACCAGATCATCAACCGGCTGGCCGACGAAGGCCTGGCCGTCGTCGTCATCTCGTCCTATCTGCCGGAAATCATGAACCTGTCCGATCGCATCCTGGTCTGCCGGCAGGGCCGCATCGTCGAGGAATTCTCACCGGCGGAGGCGACGGAGGAGAAGATTATGTATGCGGCGGTGCATTAGATTCAGGTGAGGCCGGCCTGCAAATGGCGGCTCCCTCCGCTTCCGGTGCTCACGTACGAAAAGTACGCTCCGCTCCGGTTCTCGGAATCCACCATTTTCGACTCGGCCTGACCTGAATCGTTACGCTGCCGCTAGAAAGCTGAATCATCCGAATGGATTGGCCGCGATTGCTTAAGGCCTGATTCAATGCGCTCACACGGCGATTCAAATGAAAGGACGACATCATGGCCACCACAAGACTTCTCAGCGATGCCGAGGTGGAGAAAATCCCGGCCGTGAAAGCCGTATTCGACGACATACGCGCTACGCGCAAATCCGATTTCGTCAACAATTTCTGGCGCGGGCTGGCCAATGATCCACCGGCGCTGAAGCGGATCTGGGAACAGTTGAAGGTGGTGATGGTCGCCGACAGCGCCATCGATCCATTGACCAAGGAGATGATCTATATCGCGGTGTCGACCGCCAATAGCTGTTCCTACTGTGTCCACTCGCACACCGCCGCCGCTCGTGCGAAAGGCATGACCGATGCACAGCATGGCGAACTGGTGTCGATCATCGGGCTGGCCGGCCAGACCAACCATCTGGTCACGGCGATGCAGATTCCGGTCGATCCGCAGTTCGAGGTGAAGTGAGGGCGGCTGCTTTCCGGGGTGAATTTCCATGGACAAAAGCACCAGATTTCCAACCTCGCTCTCTGGCTACGAGATTGAAGGCCTGATTGGAATTGATGCTTCACGACTGGTGCCGCTGTATCAGGGCTGCTCGGACTATGTCGTGCTGGAACGAGGCGAGCCGCCCAACGCTGCCAGTGCAAAGGAGGAATTTGAGAACTTTCCACCGAACCGGACGGAAGCCGACAAGTTCGTATTCGGGGTGAAGGCAATCGATGGCGAACTTGTGGGCTTGCTGGCCTGCGACCGCAACTATCCGCGAGTGGAGTGTTGGTGGATCGCATTGTTCATGATCGACAAAGAACTTCGCGGAAGAGGGTTGGGGCGAGCACTGTGCGACGACTTTTTCAGGTGGCTGAAATCCCAGAACGTCAAGTGGGTGGAACTCGGCGTGCTCGCAGAAAATGAGCAGGCTCATCGCTTTTGGCGGCGGCAAGGCTTCAAGCTGGTGCGGACGGCGGGACCAGTCAGCATTGGGGCAAAACGGCATATGGTCCAGGTTTTAGGCCGGCCGTTGTGAGCATATTCATCACATGCGCTCGGCCACCTTCTTGAAATGAGAAGGGAAGGCGTGCGCTTATGCCGGCCGATACACCTTCTCTGCCGTGTTCCAGAAAATATCCGCCTCTGCCGCGGCGCCATGCTTGGCCACCGCCGCGCGGTGTGCCTTGATCAGCTCGGCATGGCTGGTCCACAGTTTCTCGACCGGGAAGTTCGAGCCGAACATCAGATGGTTCGCGCCCAGGATGTCGATCGTATTGTCGACTATGTAGGCGATCAGCGCCGGGTCGTTGCGGTGGACGAAGGTGCCGAGGCCAGACAGCTTGGCGTAGAAATTGGGCGCGGCCGACAGCGTGCGCAGGCCTTCCTTCCAGGCCGCGGTGGTTTCCGGCTCCATGCCGGTCAGCATGCCGGCGTGGGTGAGGATGAAATTCGTCTCGGGGTTTTCGCCAACCAGCGTCAGGCCGTCTTTCATCTGGGCGGGGAAGAGCTGCAGGTCGAAGGAGAGACCATAGTCCCTGAGTCGCGCTACATTGGCGCGCACCTTGGGGTCGATGACCTGATCAGCCGAAGCGGCGAAGCGGAAGGCCGGCGTCTCGTGCCAATGCAACTGCATGCGCACGCCGCGCAGCAACGGATATTTTTTCAACCTGTCGATCTGCGGCCTGACATCGTCCACGGTCATGTCGGTATAGCCGACAATGGCGTGCGGCCAGCCGGTCTCGTCTGCGGTCTTCTGCAGGAAGGCGACTTCCTTCTCGAAATCCTCCTTGGCCCAGTTGGTCTGGACATAGACGGCCTTCTCGACGCCAGCGCCCTTCTGGTCGGCGAGGAATTCCTCGATCGGGTAGTCGCGGCGGATCGGCTCGTAGGGGCCGAAGATGCGCGGCACCATCGGCCCGACCAGCCAGGGCTGGTCTTGCTGGCGCCAGATGTGGAAATGCACGTCGATTGCTTTCTGCATCACGAAACCCTCTTCCAGATTGTCGCCGCCGCGGGGGCTGGGCGGGCGAGCGACAGGATGAAATCGGTGAGGCCCTTGAGCGAAGAACCGTCGATGAGATCGTCGAGCACCGGCAGGATGGCGGTGAGTGCCGCCGTTGCCGGCCGGAAGCGCGGGTCGCCGGCCAGCGGCGTTGCCAGTGAAAGCCGGAAGGCACGGGCACTCAGCCGGCGCATCGCCGTCTCCAGTTCGGCGTGGTCGCCGCGCTCCAACGCATCCGAGAGGATGACGACGGCAGCCCCGCGGGCGAAGGCGGAAAAGCGCGGCACCGAGAGGAAGGCGAGCAGCGTCGGCCCCATGCGCGTGCCGCCATCCCAGTCGTCGACCTGGGCTGCTGCGCGGGCCAGCGCCTGGTCGCGGTCGCGAACACGAAGCGCCGTGGTGATGCGGGTCAGCCGCGTGCCGAAGGTGAAGATTTCGGCGCGGTCGGCACCCTGCACGGCGGCATGCGCGAGTTTCAGATAATCGGATGTGTGCAGCCTCATCGAGCCGGAAACGTCGATCAGGATCAGCGCTTGCGCGGCACGGTCTGGCGGCGGCGCAGCAGCGGCCAGGGCACGTCGCCATCGGCGCTGACGATCTCCCTGAGCGACCGGCGCAGGTCAAGCTTGCCGCCCGAGTGGGTGCGCACGGTGCGGAAGGAGCGGCGGGCGGGCAGGGCGCAAGCGAGCTTGCGGCGAAAGGCTGCCAAGCCATCGATGTCGCGCTGGAAATCGCGGGTGCTCAACTGTTCCGCGCCGGAGGACAGCTCGCCGCCTTCCTGCTGGCTGATCACCTCGACCTCTTCCTGGCTCGCGCCGCCATCGTCCTTGATGCGGGTTTCCTCGTCCGCATCGCCTTCGACCACCGCAGATGCGTTGCCATAAAAATGGCTCTGGAAATGCGCCTCGAATTCCTCGCGGCGGTCGGGCGGCGGCGCCAGCGTGGCAAGGGCTGCCTCGCGGACGTCGGCCATCGAGCGCGGCCCCAGCAATGTCACCGCCTGCATGAAGCCGGACACCTGCTCCGGCGCGACGGCAAAGCCGTAGTGGCGCAGCAGTCGGCCGAAGGCGAGGAACGGCGTGGCCGCGCGGGGCATGGCGCTCACGCCAGTGCCTCCTCGACAATCCGGCCAAGCTCCGGCGCGATATAGGAGAGGTCTTCCTCGTCCTTGATCAGCACGCCGATGGCGCGGCGGAAGGCTTCGGGCCATGGGCTGCCGCCTTTTTCCAGAATGGTCGCGGCGTTGGCCCATTCGACAGCCTCGGCGATGCCGGGCGGCTTGGCCAGCGGGCGGGCGCGGATGGTCTGCACGGCTGCCGCCACCGCGCGTGCCGTCGTCTCGGCAACATCGCCGGCGCGCAGCATAATGATGGCGGCCTCGCGCTCGGCGTCGGGATAGCCGATCCAGTGATAGACGCAGCGCCGGCGCAGGGCCTCGGCGAGTTCCCGGGTGCGGTTCGAGGTCAGGATAACGACCGGCTGCGCGGTTGCGCGGATGGTGCCGCGCTCGGGAATGCTGATCTGGAAATCGGAGAGGAATTCCAGAAGCAGCGCTTCGAACTCATGGTCCGAGCGGTCGATTTCATCGACCAGCAGCACACGCTGATCCGGCGCCTTCAGCACCTGCAGCAGCGGCCGGGCGATCAGGAAACGGTCGTCATAGATGTCGATCTCGTGCTCGCCGGCGTGGCGTATGGCGAGCAGCTGGCGCTGGTAGTTCCATTCGTACAGTGCATGCGCGGCGTCGATGCCCTCGTAGCATTGCAGCCGCACCAGATCGCGGCCGAGCAGCTGCGCGATCGCCTTGGCCGCTTCCGTCTTGCCGACGCCCGGCGCGCCTTCGAGCAGCAGCGGCTTGCCCAGCCGAATGGCCAGGAAGATGGCGGTCGCCAGGCTTTCATCGGCCAGATAGCGCGAGGCGGCGAGGTGCTCCGCCACCGCCTCCGGCGAGGCTGCCGATGTCTGGGCGTTCACCTCAGGCATTTCGATCACTCAGTTCGCCGCTTGCGCCTTGAGCGCGCGCAGGATGCGCTCCGGCGTGATCGGCAGCGTATCGATGCGCACGCCGACGGCGTCGAAGACGGCATTGGCGACCGCTGGTATCTGGGGATTGGCGCACATTTCGCCCGGCCCCTTGGCGCCATAAGGCCCGTCGGCCGACGGCCGCTCGAGCACGATGATCTCGGTTTCGGCAAGGTCGCCCGGCCCCGGCATCAGGTACTGGTTGAAGTCGGTGCCACCATGGTCGCGGTTGGGGTAATAGGGCTCGGTCGTCTCATAGAGAGCGTGGCTGATGCCCATCCACGAGCCGCCGACCAGCTGCTGTTCGACCATTTTCGGATTCAGCGCGCGGCCGATCTCGAAGATGTTCTTCACCGTCAGCACGGTGACCTCACCGGTCTCGTCGTCGACCTCGACCTCGGCCACCGTGCAGGCGTGCGCATAGCAGGTCGACGGCTTCATCGCGCCGGTCTCTTTCTCGGGATAGGAGCGCGGGATCAGGAACATGCCGCGTCCCGAAATCGAGCGGCCGCGCTTGAAGTGCGCCGACAGCGCGACATCGAAGATCGAAATCGATTTCTGCGGCGCGCCCTTGACCAGGATGTTACCCTGGCCGTCGGTCTCGAGGTCGGAGGCGTTGACCTCCAGCTCCTCGGCGGCCACTTCCAGCATCACCTGGCGGGCTTCCTTCGCCGCCTGGATGACGGCGTTGCCGGCGCGGTGGGTGCCGCGCGAGGCGAAGGTACCCATGCAGTGCGGGCCGGTGTCGGTGTCGGCTGTGTCGACGACGACGCGGTCGGTCGGCACGCCGATCGTCTCGGCGCAGATCTGCGCCATGATCTGCTTCATGCCCTGGCCGAGATCGACCGATGACAGTGTCACCATGAAATTGCCGGTCGGTGTCGAATGCACCAGCGCCTGCGTCGGGTCGCCACCGAGGTTCATGCCCGTCGGGTAGTTGATCGCGGCAACCCCACGTCCGCGCCTGATCGACATCTCAAGCTCCCTTCACGTAGGACGACATCGCCATGAATTTTTCCGCCACCGGCCAGTTGGCGGCGCGCGAGGCTTCCTGCATGCACTCGATCAGCGCAGCACCCTCGGTCGGCTGGCGATGCGCCTTCATGTCGCCGTCACGATAGGCGTTGATGAAGCGGAATTCGAGCGGATCCATGCCGATCAGCCGCGCCAGCTTGTCCATCTGCACCTCCAGCGCGAAGTCGCCGATGGTGACGCCGAAGCCGCGCATGGCGGAGGAGGGCGTGCGGTTGGTGTAGACGCAGTAGGTGTCGATCCAGACGTTGGGGATGGTGTAAGGACCGGGATAGTGGCCAGCGCCCTTCTGCGCGCCATAGGGCGAATGGCGGGAATAGGCGCCGGCATCGGTGTAGCCGGTGACTTTGCGGGCAACGATGCGGCCATCCTTCATGACGCCGTCCTTGATGACGACCTTTTCGGCGGCGCGCGGCGAGGAAATCTGCATCTCCTCCTCGCGGCTGTAGATGAAGGAGACCGGACGGCCGGTGAGCTTGGCGCCAAGGATGGCGATCGGCTCGACGATGACGTCGACCTTGCCGCCAAAGCCGCCGCCGACGGTGCCGCCGACGAAATGGAGCTTGTTGCCGGGCATTTGCAGAATGATCGAGGCATTGTCGAGGGTGAAGAACATCGCCTGCGTGTTGGTGTAGCAG
This sequence comes from Mesorhizobium bavaricum, assembly GCF_056781655.1. Taxonomy (NCBI): domain Bacteria; kingdom Pseudomonadati; phylum Pseudomonadota; class Alphaproteobacteria; order Hyphomicrobiales; family Phyllobacteriaceae; genus Mesorhizobium; species Mesorhizobium bavaricum. The sequence goes on from NZ_CM165566.1 coordinate 3,445,656, forward strand.
GTGAAGCGGTCATTGCCTTCGGGGACCACTACGCAGCCGGTGGTCTCTGTCGGCGCATGCTCGATCGGTGAGGATTGATAGCTCTGCTCCAGCACATGGTCGGCGGCCGCGAAGCCCGCCTCGACATCGCCAAAACGCACCTTGCGGCATTCGCCGCTGTCATAGAGGTAGTGGTTCTGGCCGTGATATTCGTTGACCAGCGGAGCGCCCGGCTTCAGCGCCTCCTCCATGTCGAAGACGGCCGGCAGCACCTCGTAGTCGACCTTGACCTTGGCGGCGGCTTCTTGTGCCGCGCGCTCGGTTTCGGCGAGCACCGCGACGACGGCTTCACCTTTCCAGCGCACCTTGCCGTCGGCCAGCACCGTCTCGTCCTCCGGGCCGATCTGGATCAGGATCAGGATGGTGTACACATTGTGCGGTACGTCCTTGGCGGTGAGGATTTTTACCACGCCGGGGTGCTTCTCGGCTTCCGAGGTGTCGATCGAGCGGATGCGGGCATGGTGGTGCGGGCTGCGCACCATCTTCAGGTGCAACATGCCGGGGAAATTGCGGTCGGCGAAAAAGGCAGTCTTGCCGGTGACGTGGCCGGGCGAATCCGAGCGCGGTCTCGGCTGGCCGATCTCGTGCAGATCATCCTTGCGGACATCGGCGAAGTAGCTCTTGCGCAGTTCCATGTTTGCTTCCCTCAAGCGGCGCTCTGCGAATTGGCGCGGGCGGCGATCAGAACCGCCTGGATGATCGGCTCGTAGCCGGTGCAGCGGCAGATGTTGCCCGACAGCGCCTCGATCACCTCGTCGCGGCTGGGGTTGGGCGTGTGGTCGAGCAGCACCTTGGCGGCCATGATCATCCCTGGTGTGCAGAAGCCGCATTGCGTGGCGAATGCATCGAGGAAGGCACGCTGCAACGGGTGCAGAACGCCGCCCTCCGAAAGCCCGGACGTCGTGTTGATGGCCGCCCCGTTGCAGGTCTCGGCCAATGTCAGGCAAGACAGCCTGAGCTCGCCGTCGATGATCACCGAGCAGGCACCGCAGGTGCCCTGATGACAGCCGCCTTTCGGCGAGGTGTCGCCGATCTTGTCGCGCAAGGCGTGAAGTAACGTCGTGCCACTGTCGATGAATTCGGCCTTTTCAGAACCGTTGAGCGTGAACTGGACCGGGACCTTTGCCATGTTTCCTCCTTGCGCGCCTGCCCGATTGATCGGACAGACGCGCGCCCCCCAACCGGTGTTTTCAGGCCAGCAGCAGCCGGCCGAGATGGACCGGCAGCACTTCGTTGCGATACCAGGCGCTGGCGATGGGATCGGTCGCCGGCGAGGTGCCCTCGTTGGCCAAGGCCAGCGCCGGCGCGATGCCGTCTAGGGTCAGGCTTTGGCCGATCAGCGCTTTTTCCGCCGCTTTGGCGCGCATCGGCCGGTCGGCCATGCAGCCCAGCGCGATCCGTGCCGAAGACACCGTGCCGTCCGGCGATTGTTCCACAGCGGCGGCGATGCTGAGCACCGAGACGCCTTTCGGCTTGACCCTCGACACTTTCAGGAAGCGAAAGCCGTCAGCCTTCGGAAGCGTGAAACCGACGGAGGTGACGATGGCGCGGTTGCTGTCGCGCCCTGCCAGAAAGGTCTCGACCGGTATCTCGCCATTATCGGTGTTGACCGTCGCATCGAGCGCCAGCAGGGCAACGGCGAAATCGCCATAGGGCGCCGGTGCGAACAGATTTCCGCCGACGGTCGCCATGTTACGGACGGCCGGACCACCAACGGCGCGCGCGGCACCGGAGAGGGCGCTGAGGTCCGGATGACGGGCGATCGCCGCCATGGTGACCGATGCACCGATGCGGACCTTGCCGTCGGTGACGGTGATTGCTGAAAGCGACGGCTCGGTCGAGCGGACAAGGCTGGAGACCGAAACGTCGCCTTCATTCGCTGCGCGCACCACAAGCGTGCCGCCGCCGAGATAACGGGTCCCGGCGGATTTCAGCGCTGCGTTGGCGTCCTTCACCGTTGCAAAAGTCTGCAGTGCTAGCGCCATGATCTGGCTCCTTCAGCTCTGGCCGGCGAAATGGGTCTTCAGCGCATTGAAGCCGCCCTGGAAGACATTGGCGCCCATGCCCTCGGCCAGCTTGTCGGCTTCCTCGGGCGCGGCGTCGAAGCTGGCGGTCCATTCGGCATAGGTGCGGTCCCCATCGGTCACGCGCCTGAGTTGCAGGGTCGCCTTGTGGTTGGTCAGCGGCTGCGGCGTCTCCAGGATGGAGTAGCTGACGAGGAAATTCGGATCGGAGAAGTCGAGCAGCTTTTCACGGATGCGGGCGCCGCTGGCGAGCTGGAAATTGCGCACGCAGCCGATCGTCGCGGCGTCCTTGCCATCCTCGATATGGCTTTCGACCATGCGCGGGTGCCAGCTTGGCAAACCGTTGAAGTCGCGTATGCGCGCCCAGACCTTTTCGACCGGCGCGTCGATGACGCTGGAGATGGTGACGTTCGCCATATCAGATGTTCCCTTGCGATTGCGACAGTTGGGCAAGGGTAGGGCGGCCATTTCAGGGGCGCTTATCAATGCGTCTTGAGCACGTATCAATGCGTCTGAAAAAGGGTGGAGTCTGAAAAGGGTCGCGGCCGGTCAGGCGATCATCCGCGCCGCCTCGCGGTAGAGCGTCGGCGGCACGCCGACATGGTCGCGGAAGAAGCGCGAGAAATTGCCCTGCGTGGTGAAGCCGAGATTGCAGGCGACCGAGATCAGTGGTTCCCGCGACCATTGCAATTGCCGCACGGCTTCCTCCATGCGCAGCGTGTTCCAGTAGACATTGGGCGTCAGATTGGTCTGTTCCTTGAACAGCGCGAAGAAGTGCGGCCGCGACAGGCCGACGCTGCGTGCCACGTCGTCGAAGCAGATGCGCTCGCAGACATTGGCCTTCATCAGCTGGATCGCCTTGCGCACACGGAAATCCTGCATGGTGTTTATGCGGACGCGCGTCTCCAGCGGCGCCGAGGCGTCCGCGGCATCGAGCACGCTGTCGATGAAGCGCTCGATCTCGTAATTGGCGACGTCGTCGACGCTCTCATTGTCGCTGAGGTGGTCGAGCAGATTGCCGGCGGCCTGGTGCAGCCAGGGCTCCAGTGTGATCGCCGCCTGTGAGAACAGTGGCGCAGACGAAGGCAGGTCGCGGCGGCGGCGCGCCCAGTCGGGGTCTATGTAGAAGGCGAGAAACAGGCCTGGCGTGCCGTTGTGCGACAGGACGTGGCTGTGCGGCTGGAAGGAGTTGATGCCGGCGGCGGTGCGGGGTCCAAGCCGTACCGTTTCACGGCCAATGGTCATCTCGCCGGCCGTGCCTTCCAGCCAGATGATCAGATGTGCCTCGCCATGGGCGTGGGTGACGAAGTCGCTTGCGACATTCAGGACAGAAACATGTCCGAACCGGCCCCAGTAGAGCCTGATCGCTTCCGTCATGGTAATCCTCCCGCAGACGACTGGCCTCCCTTCGCCTGCAGCGGGATTGTGCGGCCGAGTTCGGGCGCGCGTCAAGGTGCAGGGCGGCCGTGGTCTTCTGCGACGTGCCTTGGCTGTGGATTTTCAGACTGGGCGATAGGTAGTGAACCGAACAACGGTTGGATGGCCGCGCCGGCGTTGGTGCCTGAAAACGAAGCCTTCACGCCCCACGGGTTTCCACCTTTCGGCATCCATGGTCCTAGTCGCTGCGGCGGAAATTGCGGATGCGATCGAACAGCACCGCAAGCAGGATGGCGCCGCCGATGAACACGCCTTGCCAGAAGGCATTGATGCCGAGCAGGCCAAGGCTGTTGCGGATCACCTCGATCAATGCCGCGCCGACTATGGCGCCGAATGCGGTGCCGACGCCGCCGGCCAGATTGGCGCCGCCGATGACGGTGGCGGCGATTACCTGCAGCTCCATGCCGGTGCCGAGATTGGTGGTCACGGCGCCCAGCCAGCCAGTTTGGATGATGCCGGCAATACCTGCCGACAGCGCCGAGATCATGTAGACGGCGACCTTGATCTGACGCACCGGAACGCCGGTCAGCGTCGCCGCATGCTCATTGCCGCCAATGGCGAAGATGTGGCGGCCGAATTTGGTCCAGCGCAGGATGAAGCCGGTGATCAGCGCCAAAAGGATCATGTAAAGCACTGGATTGGCGATGCCGAACACCCACGCGCCGCCGCCCAGCGCCAGAAGCTTGGCGTGGTCCGGCCCGAACTGGAAGACGACGGTGTTGTTGGAAGCGACCATGGCCAGGCTGCGGGCGATCGACAGCATGCCAAGCGTCACCACGAAGGGTGGAAAGCCGAGATAGGCGATCAGGACGCCGTTGAAGGCACCGATGGCGAGCGCGGTGGCGATCGACGCCAGGATGCCGACCTCGATCGAGTAGCCGGCGTGCATGGTGACGGCCAGCACCATCGACGACAGGCACAGCACCGAGCCGACCGACAGGTCGATGCCACCGGTGATGATGACGAAGGTCATGCCGAGCGCGATGATGGCGACGAAGGTGATGTTGCGGGTGATATTGTAGAGGTTCTTCGATGTCGCGAAGGCATCGGTGGCAAATGACAGGAACAGGCAGGCGAGGATGACCGCGATCACCACCCAGAAGGTCTGGCTGGCAAACAGCCTTGCCGGCAGAGATTGCTGCTTGTGTTCGATCGGCTGGTCAATTGTCAGTGCCATCGTCGGCCTTCATCTGCTGCCATGGTGAAAACGCTTGAAATCATACCTGTTCGATGGCGCCGGTGATCAGCCCGGTGACTTCCTCGGGCGAGCTCGACGCAATCGTCTTGTCGGCGACCTTGCGGCCGCGCCGCATGACGATGACGCGGTCGGCGACGGTGAAGACGTCGGGCATGCGGTGGCTGATCAGCACGACGGCGATGCCCTGGTCGCGCAAATGGCGGATCAGGTTCAGCACTTCGGCGACCTGCCGCACCGAGATCGCCGCCGTCGGCTCGTCCATCAGCACGATCTTGGCTTGCGACAGCATGGTGCGGGCGATCGCTACCGCCTGCCGCTGGCCGCCCGACATCTGCTTGACGAGGTCGCGCGGACGGGTCTCGGATTTGAGCTCGGCGAAGATCTGGCCGGCGCGCTTGTACATCGAGGCGTAGTCGAGAATGCGGAACGGGCCGACGCCGCGGCGCAATTCGCGACCGAGATAGACATTCGCCGCTGCCGTCAGATTGTTGCAGAGCGCCAGATCCTGGTGGACGATCTCGATGCCGTGCTGGCGCGCCTCGACCGGCTTGTGCAGCACCAGGTCCTTGCCGTCCATCTGCATGGTGCCATGGCTCGGGCGGAAATTGCCGGCGATCATCTTGACCAGCGTCGACTTGCCGGCGCCGTTGTCGCCCATCAGGCCGACCACCTGCCCAGGCTCGATCGACAACGAGACGTCGTTGACCGCCTGGATGGCGCCGAAATGCTTCGAGATATTGGTGAGTTCGAGAACTGCCACCAGCCTTCTTGCCTCCCCGTTTTTGCGGCCTGCTGCTGTTCCCAGCATGAATGCTGGCGCTGCTTTGGCCTCGCTCTCCCCAGCTCCTCCCGGAAACAGCGTTAGCGTTCTTTTACGCAAAAGCCGGCGCGCGTCAATCGCCGGATTATTTTAAAAATCCGTTTTGTAGGACAAATAGCATTGACGTTGGTGTCGAGCCGATATTAGCTAAGCGTCGGAGGAGATTATGCCGATCCCGGCTGGCGGTTCGCCGGGTGGAATCGGCGGAGGCTTATCGGTCGGGGATTCGGCATGTTTGAGCCGGTCTAACGCCGCATCTGGAAATGCTTATCGACCTGTCTGGCGACACGAGCGTTCGCGAAACGACCTCTGTCATTGCACATCCGGGTTGATCTGTGTGGCGGGCACGCCGTGTCCGTCTGTTTCAAGGGAGGACTGACATGAAAAAATCACTTTTGCTCGCCGCCGTCGCCATGATGGCGCTTGGCGCCGGACCGGCTTTGGCCAAGAAACAGCTCGTCATTGTCGTGAAAGGTCTCGACAATCCGTTCTTCGAAGCCATCCACCAGGGCTGCGAGAAATGGAACAAGGAAAACGCCAGCTCGGAATATGAATGCTTCTACACCGGTCCGGCGTCGACTTCGGACGAGGCCGGCGAGGCGCAGATTGTCCAGGACATGCTGAGCAAGGCCGACACCGTGGCGATGGCGATTTCGCCGTCCAACGCGCCGCTGATCGCGCAGACGATCAAGACCGCCAATCCGACGATCCCGATCATGACGGTCGATGCCGACCTCAGCAAGGAAGATGCGGCGCTGCGCAAGACCTATCTTGGCACCGACAACTATCTGATGGGCAAGAAGATCGGCGAGTACATCAAGAAGGGCAAGCCGAATGGCGGCACGATCTGCACCATCGAGGGCAATCCTGCTGCCGACAACATCCTGCGTCGTGCGCAAGGCATGCGTGACGCATTGTCGGGCAAGGAAGGCCTCGCTGCACTTGCCGGCGAAGGTGGCTGGACCGAAGTCGCCGGCTGCCCGGTGTTCACCAATGACGACGGCGCCAAGGGCGTGCAGGCGATGACCGACATCCTCGCCGCCAACCCCAAGCTGGATGCGTTCGGCATTATGGGCGGCTGGCCGTTGTTCGGTGCCCCGCAGCCCTATCGCGATCTGTTCGGGCCGCTCAAGGACCGGATCGCCAGCAACGACTTCGTCATCGGTGCCGCCGACACGATCGGCGACGAGGTGGCGATCGCCAGGGATGGCCTGGTGACGGCTCTGGTCGGTCAGCGGCCGTTCGAAATGGGCTACAAGGCGCCATCGGTGATGATCGACCTGATCGAAGGCAAGGCCGTCGCCGATCCGGTGTTCACCGGTCTCGACGAATGCACCAAGGACACGGTCGACACCTGCATCCAGAAGTAGGGTCCTGATTTCGGGGCGCTCGGCAACGGGCGCCCCGTCAATTCCTGAACGGGACGCTGTGGTTGGGGCAACAGGCTCCGGCTTTGGCGCGTCCGTGGTCTGGATTTTTCGGCAACGAGATCGGCGCGCCGTGCAGGTTCGGACCAGTCCGGACGACAGACGGCCGACGCATTGGAACGTGGATGCCGGACGAGAAGTCAAAGAAGCAAGCCGACCGGGCCAAGGCACAAGCCAGCCGCCGTCCGGCTGTCATGCGCAGGGCTGGTGCCGCGCACTTTCCGGGAGCGAGCGTCCATGTCTCGCTGGCCAGCGAGATCGGTCTGCGGATCGTGCGCGGCGACTATCCGCCTGGCACCATCCTGCCCAACGAGGCCAAATGGGCCGAGATCTTCAATGTCAGCCGTTCAGCGGTGCGCGAAGCCATCAAGATGCTGATGGCCAAGAGCCTTCTGGCCTCGCGTCCCAAGATCGGCAGTTGGGTCGAGCCGAAAGAGCGCTGGAACCTGCTCGACCGCGACGTGCTGGCGTGGTACGCGACGGCGCCCGACCGCGAGGCCTTCCTGCGCACCGTGCAGGAGTTTCGCCATATCATCGAGCCGGAAGCGTCGGCCTTTGCCGCCATGCGGCGCAGCGACGAGGAGATGGCCGAAATCAGCCAGGCCTGCCGTGAGATGGGCGATGCCTTGAGCCTGCAGGAGCGTATCCGCGCCGACACGCGTTTTCATCTCGCCATCCTGCGCGCCTCCGGCAACGATCTTCTGGTGCCGCTCGGAGTGCTGATCGAATCGGCACTCGACCATCTCTTCGACTTCACGACGCAGCGAGTTGGTGATCAGCGGCAGGCACAGAAGCTGCATGAGGCGATCGAGAAGAACATACGCCTGCAGCGTCCGGCCGCCGCACGCAACGCCGTGCACAGGCTGCTTGAAAACACCGATGAAGGGATCGGGCGGTCAAGGCGGTGACTGGCGCATTTTATGCGCGTAACCTCCAGCCGCCCTTCGCAGGCTCAGGGCGTCCGAACTCAAAAAGCCAAGCAATTGGCTTTTCGTCCGCTGCGCGAACCGCTTCTCGCCTCAAAGCGTCTGTTTCTTGCCATCCTTCATCGGCATCAGGTCGACGCCGTTGACCTTGCCGATATGCGTCGCCAGCATTGGCACGAATTGCTCGGCCGGGCCGGTGGCGAAGGCGCCGGCGAAGGAGTTCTTGGTGGCGTTGCCGAGTGGGTTGGCGATGCCGGCCGCACCGGCCATCGATTCCAGATAGGTCAGGTCCTTGAAAGCGTTGGCGATGGAAAATTTGTGGGCGTCGCGGTCGCCTTCCAGCGTCCAGCGCATGAAGGTCTGGTAGAAGCCGCAATCCATGCGACCATTGCGGATGACGCTGTCGAAGCGCGGCGGCGAGATGCCGACCTTCTGCGCCAGCGCCAGCGCCTCGGAATAGATCGCGGCATAGCCGAGCGAGATGAAATTGTTGAGCAGTTTCATGCGGTGGCCATCGCCGGTGTCGCCGATATGGACGATGCGGCCGGCCCAGGTTTCCAGCACCGGCTTCAGCCGGGCAAAGACGGCGTCCGGCGCGCCGACCATGGCGTCGAGCGTGCCTTCCCAGGCCTCCTTCGGCGTACGGCTCAGCGGTGCGTCGACATAATCGATGCCAAGCGCCTTGAGTTCGGCTGCCAGTGCAATGGTCGAGACCGGATCGGAGGTCGAACAGTCGACGACGACCGAGCCCTTTTTCAAGCCCTCCTTGAGGCCGCCGGGGCCGCGAACGATGGCTTCGACTTCGCGCGAGCCGGTGACGCAGATGAAGACGATGTCGGATGCCGCAGCCACATCGCGCGAGGTCGACGCTTCCGTTGCACCGCGGCCCAGCAGGTCTTCCGCCGGTTTGCGGTTCTTGCGGCCGAGAAAGGTCAGGCTGTAGCCCTTGTCGACGATATTCTTGGCGATCCCGTGTCCCATCAGGCCAAGGCCGATGAAGCCGATCTTTTCGCTCGCGGCAGTCGTGTTCATGTCTTCAAGTCCTGTTGAAATGATTGAGGTCAGGCGCTGCCATTTTGCAGGCGAGGGTGGTTGCGGATTGCGATATTGTCTGACAATACACATAAATCCCAGAGGATGTGGAGAGCAAAATGACGAAGCGGATCATGTTCACCGGCGGCAGTGGCAAGGCCGGACGCCATGTCGTGCAGTATCTGGTGGAGCAGGGCTGCCAGGTGCTCAACATCGACACCAAGCCGCTCGACAATCCCAGGGTGCGCACCCTGATCACCGATATCACCGACAGCGGGCAGGTGTTCAACGCGCTGTCGAGCTATATGGGCCTGCACGAATTCGACCCGTCGCTGCGCCCCCAGCCGGTCGATGCCGTTGTGCATTTCGCGGCCATCCCGCGCATCATGATCACCACCGACAATGAAGTTTTCCGCATCAACGCGCTCGGTACCTACAATGTCATCGAGGCGGCGGTGAAGCTCGGCATCCCCAAGGTGGTGATCGCCTCCAGCGAGACGACCTACGGGCTGGTGTTCGCCAATGAGCCGCGTGATCCCCAGTATTTCCCGCTCGACGAGGACTATGATGTCGATCCGATGGACAGCTACGCGCTGTCCAAGGTCGTCAACGAGAAGACGGCACGCGCCTTTGCGCAGCGCAACGGCACCGATATCTATGCCTTGCGCATCGGCAACGTCATCGAGCCGCATGAATATTCGCTGTTTCCGAAATGGTTCGCTGATCCGGGTTTTCGCAAGCGCATCGCCTGGAGCTATGTCGACGCGCGCGATCTTGGCCAGATCACGTTGCGCGCCGTCGAGAAGGATGGCCTCGGCTACCAGGTGTTCAATGCTGCCAATGACGACACGTCGTCGGATCTGCCGACGGCCGAACTCTTGACGCGGTTCTATCCGGGCGTACCGGTCAAGGCCGAACTCGGCGAGTATGAGACGCTGCTCTCGAACCGCAAGGCGCGGGACGTGCTGGGTTTCCGCCCGGAGCACAGCTGGCGCAAATACGTCAAGCAGGCCTGATCCGCGGAGGCAATCGGGGCTGATCTGTGCACAGCGGCGGGCTTTGCGCCCCAAGCCGCTTGCCGCGCTTGACAGCCTCTTCAATCCGGACTTTCTGGAGCCTATGCGGGACGCGAAGCCGAACAAGGAAAAATCGCCAGCGAAAGCGGCCTCGAGCGACCGCCCGGCCGGCGTTCGCCGACCCGACGCGGCGCGCATTCCAGGCTCGAGCGTTCATGCTTCGCTGGCCAGCGAGATTGGCCTGCGGATCGTGCGTGGCGACTACCCGCCCGGCACCATCCTGCCCAATGAAGCGAAATGGTCGGAGACCTTCAGCGTCAGCCGTTCGGCGGTGCGCGAAGCGATCAAGATGCTGATGGCCAAGAGCCTGCTGGCGTCGCGCCCCAAGATCGGCAGCTGGGTCGAGCCGAAGGAACGCTGGAACCTGCTCGACCGCGATGTGCTGGCCTGGTACGCGACATCACCTGATCGCGAAGTGTTCCTGAAGACCGTGCAGGAATTCCGCCACATCATTGAGCCGGAAGCAACCGCCTTTGCCGCCATGCGGCGGACCGCCGAACAGATGGCTGAAATCAGCCAGGCCTGCCGCGATATGGGTGAGGCAGCCAGCCTGCAGGAGCGCACCCGCGCCGACACCCGCTTTCACCTCGCCATCCTGCGCGCCTCCGGCAACGATCTTCTGGTGCCGCTCGGCGTGCTGATCGAATCCGCTTTCGATCATTTGTTCGCCTTCACCACCCGGGCCGTGGACGATCTCAATCATGCGCAGAAGCTGCATGAGGCGATCGAGAAGAACATCCGCCTGCAGCGGCCGGACGCGGCGCGCGCCGCGGTGCGCAAATTGTTGGCCAACACCGACAGCGTCATCCGATCGCGATAAGGGCCGACCGGGTCGCGGCTAATCGTCCGTCTCACGCCCGAAGGCGGCGCGCAGTTCGTCCTTGGCGTCCTCGAGCACCTTCTTGCGCGTGGCAGGCAGGTTCTTGCCGGCGCGGTTGATGTAGAAATTCAGCGTCGACATGGCGGACTGGAACGGCTCGGCCTTGCGCCGGTCGCTGTGATCGGCGGATCGTTTGAGCGAGGCGGCGATCTTTCTGGCGTCATCGGATTCGAAGACGTGGTCCTCGAGATCCATCGCGTCGCTGTGCTCGGTCACCTCGGCCGACCATTTCTTCTTTGCGGTCATGGCAGAACTCCTTTGCAGGGTGCGTTGCCGGGAAACTCTGCACCTTGGCATCGGTTCCCGTATTCGTCCTGGGTCTGGAGCCACGGATTTGCTTGCTGTGGCGCTGCTGCGTGCCGGGAATGCGCCGATAGTGGCGCAAACGGCAGCCGATTTTCGGGACCGCCGACAGGAAACGCCTTGACCCGAACCGACCTGAGCCGGCCGAGCCCCGGCATCGACAGTACCTATGCCTGGATGCGGCTCGCCATTTCGATGCTGCTGGCGACGATCGGCGCCGTCGGCATGTGGGCGGTTGTCGTCGTGCTGCCCGCCGTGCAGGCCGAGTTCGGCGTTGATCGCGCCGCGGCGTCCATGCCCTACACCGCGACCATGGTCGGTTTCGCCGCCGGCAACGTGCTGGTCGGCCGTGCCATCGATCGTATGGGCTACTGGATCCCGGCGCTCATCTCCTCGATTGCGCTCGCCGCCGGCCTGCTGCTCGCGGCGCTGTCGACCTCGATCTTGCAATTCACCCTTGCTCAAGGGTTGCTGATCGGTGTCGGTACATCGGTGATCTTCGGGCCGCTGATCGCCGATATCTCGCACTGGTTCAATCGCCGGCGCGGTGTCGCGGTGACGGCAGCAGCCGCCGGCAACTACCTTGCCGGAGCGATCTGGCCGACCATCATGCCGACGCTGATGAAGGCGGAAGGCTGGCGCTTCACCTATGCGGCAATCGGCATCTTCTGCCTGGTGACCATGGTGCCGCTGGTGCTGATGCTGCGGCGCGGTGCCCCGGCGGCGGCCGCCGCCGGTTCGCCCGGAAGCCGGCCGGTGCAGTCGATTTCGCTGTCGCCGGCAGCCTTGCAGGTGCTGCTGGTCGTCGCTGGTCTCGGCTGCTGCGTCGCGATGTCGATGCCGCAGGTGCATATCGTCGCCTATTGCATGGATCTCGGATACGGCATGGCGCATGGCGCCGACATGCTGTCGATCATGATGGCGGCTGGCGTCGTCAGCCGGCTGGCGTCCGGTTTTCTCGCCGACCGTATCGGCGGCGTGAAGACGCTGCTCATCGGCTCGGTGCTGCAGTGCCTGTCGCTGCTGTTCTACATCCCGTTCGACGGGCTCGCCTCGCTCTACGTCGTCTCGCTCGTGTTCGGCCTGTCGCAAGGCGGCATCGTGCCTTGCTATGCGATCATCGTGCGCGAATACATGCCGGCCAGGGAGGCTGGGCAGCGTATCGGCATCGTCATGATGGCGACGATCTTCGGCATGGCGATCGGCGGCTGGATGTCGGGCTGGATCTACGACCTGACCGGTTCCTACGCCGCGGCGTTCCTCAACGGTATCGCATGGAATTTGCTGAATATACTGGCGATCGGGTTGTTGTCGTGGAAGGCAAGGCGACGTGTTGTGGCGATGGCCTGAACGGGTGGGGCCGGTTCCCTTTGCTTGACAAGGACGACAGGCTGCGCGACGCCAGACGATGAGTGGGTGCGGCAAAGCGGGCCGGTGAGATGACGACAGCAAGGACGATCGTATCGCGACCGCGCTTTGGTGGGTGCTTTTCCGAGAGAGCGCGTCCTTGATCAAACCGCGCTCGCGCCGGGGCGGCGGCCGCCCGACCATTGCCGATGTCGCGCGCAAGGCTGGCGTCGGCGCTATCACCGTGTCGCGCGCCTTGCGCGAGCCGGAGCGTGTCTCGGAAGAGCTACGCCGCCAGATCCAGGCCGCCGTGGACGAACTCGGTTACGTGCCGGACCCGAATGCGCGGGCACTGGCCTCGGCGCGTGCCGAGGTGTTCGGCGTGCTGGTGCCGTCGCTCACCAACAACGTCTTTGCCGAGGTGGTACGCGGCATCTATGACAGCCTGTCGGCCAGCCCGTTCCGCATCCAGCTCGGCAACACCCACTATTCCGGCCTCGAGGAAGAGCGGCTGCTGCAGGTGTTCGGTTCGCAGCGGCCGGCAGCGTTGATCGTCGCCGGCATCGACCAGACACCAACCTCGCGAAAGCTGCTGGAAAGCGCCGGTTGCCCGGTGGTGCAGGTCATGGAAACCGGGCCCGATCCGGTGGACATGATGGTCGGCTTCTCGCATTTCGACGGCGGCAGGACGGCGACCGAGCATCTGATCGAGGCAGGCTACCGCCGCATCGGCTTCATCGGCGCGCGCATGGACCCGCGCTCGCAGCGGCGCCTGGCAGGCTATCGCGCGGCGATGGAGGCCGCCGGCCTGTTCGACCCACGCTTGGTCACCACCACGCCGGAGTTGTCCAGCGTGCCGCTCGGCCGCGAAATGCTGCGCGACGCGCTGGCCAAGGTGCCGACGCTCGACGGTGTCTTCTGCAACAATGACGACATCGCGCTCGGCGTGTTGTTCGAGTGCCATCGCGCCTCGATCGCGGTGCCGAAGACGATCGGCATTGTCGGCTTCAACGACCTCGACATGATGCAGGTGGCGTTCCCTTCGATCACCAGCATCCGCACCCACCGCTATGAGATCGGCAGGCGAGCGGTCGCCATGGCCCTGGCGGCAATCGCCGGCAACAGGCCGGAACAGCGGATCGTCGACCTCGGTTTCGAACTCAAGCGCCGCGAGAGCACCGCCCGTTGAAACACACAGAAGCGAGTGTGTAAAAGCCGGTTTACACAACGGCATGGTAGCGCTACCAATTGCCTATTGTAGAAACTCGCGGCGAAAGCCAGAGCTTGTTTATTATACATAAGCGACAGCTGATACTTGTTTATTATGTATAATATGATAGTTTTCGTCTTCGCTTGAGGGGCGACAAAGGAGGGGATCGGGTCGGCATTCGGCCACCTGAAAGCGCGACCGGCAAAGGCGGGAGGTGCCTGGCCAGACGCGTGAATTGTACTTCAGCCGACAACAATCAGAACTGCAACTGGGAGGAATATCGATGATCAAGTCACTCGTGGGTGGCATCGTTGCCGCCACTGCATTCGTCATGCTCAACTCGGCCGCAATGGCCGCCGGCCCCGAAGTCGTGCAGGGACCAGCCGCCGAGGCGGACTGCTTCGCGCCCTGGGCCGCAGATACGCAGTTCTTCAAGTTTCCCAAAAAAGATGGTCCATACCGGATCGCGCTCGCCAATGGCTATATCGCCAACACCTGGCGCATCCAGATGATCCAGACCGCCAAGGCTTACGCAGCGCAAAAGGACGTCGCCGCCAAGCTGAAAGAATTCAAGGTGGTGTCGACCGGCGAGGACGTGCCGGCGCAGATTTCGGCGATCAACAACTTCATCGATTCCGGCTATGACGCCATTGTCGTCAACGCGCAGAACCCGACCGCTTTCGCTCCGGTCATCAAGCGCGCCAAGGAAGCCGGGGTCGTGCTGGTCGCCTTCGACAACATTCTCGATACCAAGGATGCCATCAACGTCAATGTCGATCAAAAGGGCCTCGGCGAACTTTGGGGCAAATGGCTGATCAGCCATATACCCGATGGCGGCAAGATTCTTGAAGTGCGCGGCGTTGCCGGCACGTCGGTCGATACCGATCGCCACAATGGCATCCATGAGGCTCTCGACGCTTCGGGCAAGAAATGGGACGTCACCGAAGTCGCCGGCAAGTGGGACGATCCGACAGCGCAGAAGGTCACGGCCGACGCGATCGCCACCAATGGTCCGTTCGTCGGCATCACCGGCCAGGGTGGCGACACCGGCATCGTGCAGGCGATGATCGACGCCAAGCACCCGTTCGTACCGTTCGGCGGCGAAACAGAGAACGGCTTCCGCAAGTTCTGCGCCGCCCATGCAGCGGACGGGCTGAAATGCTCGTCGGCTGGTACCGGCCCGGCCCAGGTGGCGGTTGCCATCAAGACGGCGATCTCAGCGCTTGAAGGCAATGTCGTCCCGCAGTCGGTCAAGCTGCCGCTTGCGATCGTCGAGGATCCGAACTTCAAGGCAGGTCAGGATTTCTTCCCCGATCAGTCCGACAATTTCTTCGTCGGCAATTCCTTCCCGACCTGCGGCATCAACTTCACCGCGCAGGAAATCATGGGTCAGACCAAGGCGGACCAGTAGGCTGCATGTCCGGCGCCGCGGGAGATCCCGCGGCGCCGATGGCTTTCCACCTCAATCGCAAAATTGTCTCGGAGCGTCGATGGACGGTGCGGTTCCGCTCTTCCGGATGGAAGGCATATCCAAGCGCTACGGCGGCGTGCGGGCGCTGGAGAAGGCCGAGTTGTCGGTCGTATCCGGCAGCATCCACGCCATCCTCGGCGAAAACGGCGCCGGCAAATCGACGCTGATCAAGGTGATGGCGGGCGTCGTCGCGCCCGACGAAGGCCACATGACACTAGATGGCCGCGAGGTGACGTTCGCTTCGCCGGCTGCTGCCAACCAGGCCGGCATCGTCTGTATCTTTCAGGAGCTGTCGCTGGTTCCCGAACTCAGCGTCGCCGACAACATCGTTATTTCCGACCCGCCGACGCGGTTCGGCATGATCGACCGCAAGGCACAACGCCGCATCGCGGAGGAAGCGTTGGCGCGCGCGGGCGCCGCAGACATCCATCCGCTGGCGCTGGTCAAGGACCTGCCGCTGTCGCGCCGCCAGATGGTCGAGATCGCCAAGGCGCTGGCACGCAAACCGCGCATCCTGATCCTCGACGAGGCGACCTCGGCGCTCACCGCGACGGATGTCGCCAAGATTTTCGGCGTGCTGAAGCGGCTGCGCTCGGAAGGGCTGGCACTGCTCTATATCTCGCACCGCATGAACGAGATTGCCGAACTGGCCGACCAGTGCACGGTCTTTCGCAACGGTCGCAATGTCGCCAGTTACGCGGCGGGCACAAAGAGCGACAATGAAGTCGTCGAACTGATGATCGGGCGCGAATACAGCCACATCTTTCCGCCGAAGCCGGTACGCGCTTCGGCTGCCGCCGCTCCGGTGTTGGAGGCACGCCAGCTTTCATGGACCGACCGGCTCGACAATATCTCGCTGTCGGTTGGGGCAGGCGAGGTTGTCGGTCTTGGCGGTCTCGACGGTCAGGGCCAGCGCGAATTGCTGCTTGCCTTCTTCGGCGTGCTGCGCGGCCTGTCCGGTCAGATCCTGATCCACGGCAAGCCAGTCGCGATTGCCAGCCCTGCCGCTGCGCGCCATGACGGGATCGGCATGGCGCTGATCCCGGAAGATCGCAAGACGGAAGGGTTGATGCTGCCGATGACGGTGCGTGAAAACCTTTCTTTCGCCGCCCTCGACCGGCTGTCAAAAGCCGGCATCATCGACCGCGCGGCCGAGCAACGGCTGATCGACGACATGGTCGGCCTGCTGGCGATCAAGACGGCCGGCCTCGACATTCCGGTTGGCGCGCTGTCGGGCGGCAACCAGCAGAAGGTGGTCATCGCCAAATGGCTGATGCGCCAGCCGCGCATCATCCTGCTCAACGATCCGACGCGCGGCATCGATGTCGGCACCAAGCAGGAACTCTATCAACTGATGCGCAAGCTCGCCGATGCGGGTGCGGCGATCCTGTTTTATTCGACCGACTATGACGAACTGATCGGCTGCTGCGACCGCGTGCTGGTGCTCTATGACGGCGCAGTCAAGCGCGAGCTGGTCGGCGCCGAGATCACCGAGCGGGCGCTGATCGCCAGCGCGCTCAACATCCATGGCGAGGAGAGCCCTGTGAGCCTGGGAGCAAACGCGTGAAGGATTGGCGTTACTGGCTGGCCGAACAGCGCGGAACCCTGCTGGCGCTCGGCATCTTCATCGTCATGTTCGTGATCTACACCTCGAACCATCCGGCGGGCTTCACTGCCAATGTCGTGCAGACCGCCTCGAACAAGGGCGTGCTGCTGGCCTTCGTCGCCATGGCGCAGACTCTGGTGGTGATCACCGCTGGCATCGACCTTTCCGTCGGCATGATCTTCACCCTGACCAATTGCCTCGCCTCGTGGCTGGTGATTGGCACCGGCATCGAGACCGCCTTCGGGGTGATTGCCGTGCTCGGCACCGGGCTGCTGTGCGGCGCGATCAACGGTGCCATTGTGATTTATGGGCGGCTGCAGCCGATCGTCGCCACCATCGCCACCGGCGCGGTCTACTTCGGCATCGCTCTGCTGCTTCGGCCGTTTCCCGGTGGCTCGGTCAACGAGGACCTCGCCGACGCGCTGACCGGGCGCCTGTTCGGCGTGGTGCCGGCCAGCCTGATCGTGCTGCTCGCCGTGGTGCTCATCGTCTGGGTGCCGTTCAGCCGCTCGGTACTCGGTCGTGCGGCTTACGCAGCCGGCTCGTCGGAGATGGCGGCCTATATGTCCGGCGTGCCGATCCGTCGTGGAAAATTCGCCGCCTACGCACTGGCCGGACTGCTTGCAGCGGTCGGCGGACTGTTCCTGACCTTCTTCACCTATACGGGCGACGCGGCCTATGCCAGCGGCAACGCCTACACGCTGTTTTCGATTGCCGCCGTGGTGCTCGGCGGCGTCTCGCTGTTTGGCGGCAAGGGCAGCGTCATCGGCGCGATCTTCGGGGCGCTGGCTTTCCGCACCATCGGTGACCTGCTCTTCGTCTTCGATTTCGATCCGCTGTGGCAACCGTTGTTCCAGGGCGTTATCCTGCTGATCGCGGTCAGCCTCGGCGCCTTCGCCCTGTTCAGGGTCCGCAACCGGCTGGAGTGGTTCCTGTGAGCGAAACGACCATCGGTGGTATTGCCGGACGCATGCCGAGATTCATCCGCCGCGCCGATCCGGCAGTGCTCACGGCCTTTGCCTGCATCGTGCTGCTGCTGTTCCTCGGCAGCCTCTATTCCAGAAGCTTCCTGTCGCCGGAATATCTGCTGCAGCAACTCAAGGTGGCGTCGTTTCTGGGCGTCATCGCCACCGGCATGATGCTGGTCATCCTGCTTGGCCAGATCGACCTGTCGGTGCCATGGTCGGTGGCGGTGGGCGCCATGATGGCCAGTGCGGTGGCCGCCTCCGGGCCGGCTGGCGTCGCCTTGGCGATCCCGTTCGGCATTTTCTGCGGCGTCGCAATCGGCATCGTCAACGGCATCGGTGTCGCCTACCTGCGCATCCCCTCGATGATCATCACGCTGGCCACCAACGCCGTCGCGCAAGGGCTGATGGTGGTCTACACGGGCGGCTTCTCGCCACAGGATTCGGCGACCGGCGCCATGCGCTACCTGGCGACCGGCTTTGCCATTCCCGGCGTGCCCAACGCGGTCATCATCTGGACGCTGATCGGTGCGGCGATGGTGTTCGTGCTGACCCGCACCAGCTTCGGTCGCGCCGTCTACGGCATCGGCAACCGCGAGCGCGCGGCCTATCTCTCCGGCATCGACACGCGGCGCGTGGTGATGATCGCCTTCGCCGTCTCCGGCGGGCTTTCGGCCTTCGGCGGCGTGCTTCTGGCCGGCTACGCCTCCAAGGCGGCGCAGTCGATGGGTGACGCATATCTGTTGCCATCGATCGCCGCGGTGGTGCTCGGCGGCACCTCGATCCTCGGCGGACGTGGGTCCTATCTCGGCACCGTTGCCGGCGTCATCCTGATCACGCTGCTGCAGTCCATCCTGTCGGTCATGCAGATGCCGGAGGCGGGGCGGCAGATCATCTATGGCGTCGTCATCGTCGCCATGCTTTTGCTCTACGGCCGCGCGCCGGCAAGCCGCTGACCGTGGACGAAAAGGCAGCACAGGCGCCAACGGGCGCTCCCGGTTCGGTGCCGGCTATCGTGGTGATGGGCGTCGCCGGCTGCGGCAAGTCGGTCGTCGGCATGGCGTTGGCGGCGGCGCTGGGTGCCCTGTTCATCGAGGGCGACAGGCTGCATCCTCCCGAAAATGTCGCGCGCATGGCCAGCGGCGAGCCGCTCACCGATAAACTGCGCGAAGGCTGGCTCGACGCGATCGGCGAGCGCATCGCGGTGTCGGTGGAGGAGGGGCAGGGCGTGGTTGCCGCCTGCTCGGCGCTGAAGCGCAGCTATCGCGAGCGGCTGAGCGGCTTCTGCCCGGAGATCGTCTTCCTCTATCTGGAGATCGACCCTGCCACGGCCAGATGGCGTGTCGGCAGCCGCAAGGGCCATTTCATGCCGGCGAGCCTGGTCGACAGCCAGTTCGCCATCCTCGAGCCGCCGGCCGCGGATGAGCGGGCATTGACGCTCGACGCGACGCGCCCGGTCGGCGAACTCGTCGCTGCCGCGGCCCGCGGGATACGCCGGTCATGAGCCTGCGTTTCCGAAGCTAGATCTGCGACGTCAGTTCGACGGGAAAATCATCATTGTCGGCATCGCGCATGGCGGCGAGGCTGCGATTGTCCAGAACCTCGGCAATCGCCTGCCGCACCTCCAGCATCATATGCCGGACCTGGCAGGTCGCCTCGTCGCAGTCCTCGCAGCGCTGATACTGCGTGCGGCTGGCGCAGGGGATCGGCGCCAGCGGTCCGTCAAGCACGCGAACGACATGGCCGATCTTGATTTCGGAGGCCGGCCGGGCGAGGCGATAGCCGCCTTCCTTGCCCTTGCGGCTCTGGACGAAGCCGGCGTTGCGCAATTCGCCCAGGATGGCATCGAGGAATTTCTTCGGAATGTTGTTGGCGACCGCGATGTCGTTGACGAAGGCCAGTTGGCCGGCCGGCAGGCCGGACAGATGCACGAGGGCCTTGAGGCCGTATTTGCCTTTTTTTGTCAGCATGCCCGAGTCAACCCATAAAGCCCCAACCACCCGCATCTGGCGACTGTTTGTGTGCAAATAATGACGTTTTCGCTACGCGATGATGTTTCGCGAAAACTAGCCGCGCGGATGGCACGTTAGGCACAAACGCGTTGATTCTTTGTAACGTTTTGCATGGCGAAAACCGGATTCCACTTTTCGGGATCATGCTTTGGTCCGCTGAAAACCGAGGTGCCGGTGCATGAAATGAAAAAAAGCCGGCAAAGCGCCGGCTTTCTCGTTCACCTCGAAGTTGCTGCGTCAGCGGCTGCCGTAGGTCTGGTCGAGCAGGCCGCCGGCGGCGAAATGCTCCTTCTGAACCTTGTCCCAGCCGCCGAAGACATCTTCCACCGTCAGCAGGCGGACATCGGGAAACTGCGCCTTGTATTTGGCGGCAACAGCCGCGTCACGGACGCGGTTGCCGTTCTGGGCGAGGATGTCCTGACCTTCGGGCGTGTAGAGGAAGTCGAGATAGGTCTTGGCCAGATCGCGCGTGCCATGCTCGTCGGCGACCTTGTCGACGATCGCCACCGGGAATTGGGCGAGCAGGCTGACCGAAGGCGTGACCTGCTCGAACTTGTCGTCGCCATACTCCTTGCGGATGCCGCGCGTCTCGGACTCGAAGGTGATCAGCACGTCGCCGATCTCGCGCTGCACGAAGGTGGTCGTCGCGGCGCGGCCGCCAGTGTCGAAGATCGGCACGTTGTTGAACAGCTTGGTGATGAATTTCTTCACCTTGGCGTCGTCGCCCTTGAAGGCTTCCTTGGCGTAGGCGGTGGCCGCCAGATAGGTGTAGCGCGCATTGCCCGAGGTTTTCGGGTTCGGGAAGATCACCTGGACGTCGTCGCGCACGAGATCATTCCAGTCCTTGATGTGCTTGGGATTGCCGGCGCGCACCAGGAAGGACGGCAGCGAATAGAAGGGCGAGGCGTTGTCGGGGAAATCCTTCTGCCAGTCGGGCGACACGAGGCCCTTCTTGACGAGGAATTCGATGTCGGTGACCTGATTGAAGGTCACGACATCGGCGGCAAGACCCTCGGCGATGGCGCGCGCCTGCGCCGAGGTGCCGGCGTGCGACTGGTCGACGGTCACGCCCGGATGCTGGGCGATGAAGGCCTTGTTGACCTGGACGAACAGTTCGCGGCCGACATCATAGGAAGCGTTGAGCAGTTTGTCGGCCGACCAGGCTTGGGAGGATGCGAGGAACAGGCCGGCGACGGTGGCAACGCCAAGGAAAAATCGCTTCATGAAAACAGGGCTCCGATGCAATGCGTTTATGGTCGGACCATAGCCGTGGCGCATGGTGCGCGACGAGGCACGCACGGTGGCTCCGTGCCCTTGCCGCGAGAAAAGACGTCGCCAAAACGACCGGCTGTTAGGATTTCCTTCCAGGCATCAGTCTTTTCGACCGCCTGGCCGGCACAATGACGCCGCGTGCGCGCACAATCCTTCCCTTACCGACGGGCAGACGGGTGGATCAGACGGCCGGGAAGAGCTTCCAGCGACCGGGGCGGAAGGCCACCCGGCTTTTCTGCGCCGCGGGGTGATCGACCGGCAGTTCGATTTCGACCCGCTGGCGCTCGCCACCGATTTCGAGTTCGACGCGCCTGGTGCCGGCGACGCGGCGACTGGCGGCGACCGTGCCGGCGATGCAGCCGCTGCAGCCGTCCAGCAATTCGACATCGTGCGGACGGAAGAACAGCGTCGCATCGCCCGAGGGCTCGTGGGGCGCGGAAAGCCCGATCGGACGGTCGGCGAGCCAGATCTCGCCATTCTCGACCTTGACGGGAAGCGAGCTCGATTCACCGATGAAGCCGTAGACGAAGGGCGAGTTCGGCGTGTCGTAGATGTCGTCGGCGGTGCCGACCTGCTCGATGCGGCCCTGGCTCATCACCACGACGCGGTCGGCAAGCTCCAGTGCCTCTTCCTGATCGTGCGTGACGAAGACGGTGGTGTGGCCGGTGGCGTCATGGATTTCGCGCAGCCAGCGGCGCAATTCGCGGCGCACCTGCGCGTCGAGCGCGCCAAACGGTTCGTCGAGCAGCAGCACCTTGGGCTCGATCGCCATGGCGCGCGCCAGCGCCACGCGCTGGCGCTGGCCGCCGGAGAGCTGTGCCGGATAACGCTTTTCCAGCCCAGAAAGCTGGACGAGGTCGAGAAGCTCGGAGGCACGGCGGCGGATCTCCTGTGCCGGCGGTCGCGACGGCCCGTGCCGGACCTTGAGGCCGAAGCCGATATTGTCGGCCACCGTCATGTGCCGGAACAACGCATAGTGCTGGAAGACGAAGCCGACATTGCGCTCCTGGATCGACCTCTGCGAGGCGTCCTCGTCGCCGAAGAAGATTTTTCCCCGTGTCGGCCGCTCCAGCCCGGCGATCAGCCTGAGCAGGGTCGTCTTGCCGGAACCGGACGGCCCCAGCAGCGCGATCAGTTCGCCCGACTTGATATCGAGCGACACGTCGTGCAGCGCCGGAAACCGGTCAAACTCCTTGCGCACGTTGGCAACGCGAACTTCCATGCAAATCCCTCTGTCAGTGTCCGCGCGTCGCGGCAATCTCGGCGCCGTAGCGCATCTCGAGAAGTGTTTTCAAGACCAGCGTGACGAGCGCGAGGCCCGCAAGCAATGAAGCGACGGCAAAGGCGCCGACGGCGTTGTACTCGTTATAGAGGATTTCGACATGCAGCGGCATGGTGTTGGTCAGGCCGCGTATATGGCCCGACACCACCGAAACCGCGCCGAACTCGCCCATGGCACGTGCGTTGCACAGAAGCACGCCATAGAGCAGCCCCCATTTGACGTTGGGCAAGGTCACATACCAGAAGGTCTGCCAGCCATTGGCGCCGAGCGAAAGGGCTGCCTCCTCGTCGCCATTGCCCTGTTCCTGCATCAGCGGGATCAGTTCGCGGGCGACGAAGGGGAAGGTGACGAAGACGGTGGCCAGCACGATGCCGGGCACAGCAAACAGGATGACGATGCCATGTGCCTTCAGCCAGCCGCCGAGCAGCCCCTGGGCGCCGAACAGAAGCACATAGACCAGGCCTGATATGACCGGCGAGACCGAGAAGGGCAGGTCGATCAGCGTGGTCAGGAAGGCCTTGCCCTTGAACTCGAACTTGGCGATCGCCCAGGCGGCGGAGATGCCGAAGACGATGTTGAGCGGCACCGAGATCGCTGCGACAAGCAGCGTCAGCCGGATCGCCGAGCGCGTGTCGGAATCGCTCAGCGATTGGGTGTAGGCACCGACGCCTTTCGCCAGCGCTTCGTGGAAGACGATGATCAGCGGCAGGAGCAGGAAGATGCCGAGGAAGGCGAACGCAATGGCCATCAACGCCACACGTGCCGGGCGGCTTTCCGTGACCGCCGCCGACTGGCTCTCGTGGTGCGGTTCGTAGGATTTGATCTCGGGATCAGCCATAGCGCTTGCGGCTCCATGTCTGCACGAGATTGACGACCAGCAGCATGACGAACGACAAAGCGAGCATGATCGCCGCGATCGCGGTCGCCGCCGGGTAATTGTATTCCTCCAGCCGGATGACGATCAGCAGCGGCGCGATCTCGGATTTATAGGGCAAATTGCCGGCGATGAAGATGACCGAGCCGTATTCGCCGACGCCGCGCGCGAAGGCCAGCGAAAAGCCTGTGATGATGGCCGGCGCCAGCCCCGGAAACAGGATGCGGGTGATGATCTGGAAGCGGCTCGCGCCGAGCGTTGCGGCGGCTTCTTCCACTTCCTTGTCGATCTCCTCCATGATCGGCTGCACGGTGCGCACGACGAAGGGCAGGCCGATGAAGACCAGTGCAATGACGATGCCGAGGGGCGTATAGGCGACCTTGATGCCGAGCGGCATCAGCAATTTGCCGATCCAGCCGTTCGGCGCGTAGAGCGTGGTCAGGGCGATGCCGGCCACCGCCGTCGGCAGCGCGAAGGGCAGGTCGACCATCGCATCGACGATGCGGCGGCCGGGAAAGCGGTAGCGCACCAGCACCCAGGCGACCAGCGTACCGAACACGACATTGACCGCAGATGCGATGAAGGCGGTGCCGAAGCTGATTTCAAGCGCGTTGATGGTGCGGCGATCGGTGGCGATGGCCCAAAATTCAGGCCAGCCAAGGGCGGCCGAGCGCCAGAGCAGCCCGGACAGCGGGATGAGGATGATGAGGGTGAGGTAGGCAAGCGAGAAGCCGAGCGTCAGTCCGAAACCCGGAATGACACTCGGCTGCCTGAATCGCCACCCCGCCTGCGCGGGTGCTGTGGTCATAACGTCCTGATCTAGATCTAGCTCACTGGGCCGGCTTGTAGATCTGGTCGAATATACCACCGTCGCCGAAATGATAAGGCTGTGCTTTCTTCCAGCCGCCGAAAAGCGGATCGTCGATGGAAATCAGCTTGATTTCAGGTGTTTTGGGGAGGTCCTCCGGCGCCACAAGTTCGGGCTTGGCCGGACGATAGTGGTTCTTGGCGATGATCGTCTGCCCTTCCTTGGAATAGAGCCAGCCCAAATAGGCTTCGGCGACCTTGCGCGTGCCCTTGGCGTCGACATTGGCGTCGACAATCGCCACCGGCGGCTCGGCCAGGATCGATGTTGGCGGGTAGACGATCTCGAAATTGTCGGCGCCGAATTCGTCGAGTGCCAGATAGGCGTCGTTTTCCCAGCCGATCAGCACGTCGCCGATGCCTTTTTGCGCGAAGGTCACGGTCGAGCCGCGCGCGCCGGTATCGAGCACCGGGGCATTGGCGTAGAGCTTGCCGACGAACTCCTTGGTCTTGGCCTCGTCGCCGCCATCATTGGCGTTGGCGTAGGCCCAGGCGGCGAGATAGTTCCAGCGTGCACCGCCGGATGTCTTGGGATTGGGCGTGATCACCTGGGTGCCGTCCTTGACCAGGTCGTTCCAGTCGTGAATGCCCTTGGGATTGCCCTTGCGAACGAGAAAGATGATTGTGGACGTGTAAGGCGCTGAATTGTTTTCGAATTTGGTGCGCCAGTCGGGATTGATCTTCTTCGATTTCGAGACGATGGCGTTGATGTCGCCTTCGAGCGCCAGCGTCACCACATCGGCGTCGAGTCCGTCGATCACGGCGCGGGCCTGGGCGCCCGATCCGCCATGCGACTGCTGGATGGTGACCGTCTCGCCGGTCTCGGCCTTCCAATGTGCCACGAAAGCTTCGTCATAGGCCTTGTAGAGCTCGCGTGTCGGATCATAGGACACGTTGAGAATGGTGGTATCGGCAAACGCGAAACCGAGCGTGCCGAACTGGACAGATGTGGCGACCAGTGCGCCGAGCAGTTTCCTGAAATGAGGTTTGGTCATTTCTGCCTCCGTTGAACCGGCGCCAAATCTACCGAATTGATAGAATTTAGATGCATTCAATGTTGCCTTTTTTGCCCCCTTGAAGAAAATTTTCGACGATATTTCGTGGTATGGAGAAATTTCTTCCTCATGGCCGCGCGGAGCCAATTCCGAGCTTGCCTGACGTTTCATCTAGGCTTTGGACCGGCCGGGACAAGGACGTCGCCGGCGAGGGGCGATTCGCTCAGCCTTCGCTGTCGATGCTGATCAGCGAGGCGATGTCGGGCTGTTGAGCGGCACCGACGAGCGGCAGCGATGGCAAAGCGGCCATGAAAGCTCAGGCCGCGCAGGAAGCCGGGGCAGAAGGCGATGTTCTGCTTTCCTGTGTGCCGGGATCGATGCGGACCAGGAAGCCGCGGCCGGATCGAGCACCCACAGCGCGTCGTCATGGACGCGCGGCGAATGCGGCATCGACAAATCGTCGACCACCGCCGGATTGGTCGCGTCACTCGGCGCTGATTGGAAAATCGAAACGCTGCTTGGCGAAGGGTTCGTGTTCCAGCGTAAAGTGCCACCATTCGCGGGCATAGTTCTTGAAACCGCCGGTGCGCATGGCATCGACAAGCATCTTGCGGTTTGGCGCCGCTTCGCCGGCGAGCCCGCGGTGGGCGGTTTCGCTCATCGGATCAAAGCAGTCGAAGCCGGTGCCGAAATCGAGGGTCTCGGCATCGACGGCACCGCAGGCCGGTTTCGGCGCGGATGTCCTGTCGGTTCGCGCGATGGCGACATCGACGGTCGAGCCGCGAGAATGGCTGGACAGTTCGCCGACATAGCCCTTGGCGATGAGGTCGCCACGCTTGACCCGGGGATACCATTGCGGATCGGGCGGCCCACCCTCTAGCGTCCATTCGCCCATGTCAGCGACGGCACGCGCAGGGCGGTAGCAATCGAACACGACCAGCGTCAGGCCGCTTGTGGCCATCGCCTTCTGGATACCGGAGAGCGCCTTGGCCGCCTGTTCGGTGAGGATGCACACCGGCGCGTCATAGCCATTGGCTTTGCGATGGAGGAAATCGTCAGGTCCGGCGTAGCGGATGTCCTGGCGGATCGAGGGGTCGACATCGGCGAGCCGGACAAAGCCGGCGGGCAGGGCATCGGCATGTGCCGGCAGAGCCAAAGCCACGACCATCAGCGTGCAAAAGCCAACGCGCTGAATCACCTGGCGCATTTTATTCAAGGAACACTTTCACTCGACGAACACCTTTACGCTGGCCGCACGCCCGGCGGCGTCGATCACGGTCAGCGTCGAGTAGCCGGCGCCGTCCGGCAGCCAGGTGGCCGTGCGGCGGCGGTCGATGCCGGTGAGCGGCTTGCCGTTGGCCAGCCAGCGGAACGGCGCCCGGCCACCTTGCAGCTTCAGCACCAGCGGCGAGGCATCGGCAGAGTTGGTGCCGAGATCGACGCGGGCGCCGTCCGGCGGGAAGATGATGGTCGGTGCGGGTTCGGTCGGCGCCGCCTGCACCAGGCCGTCCGAACCGGCGCCAAAGCGGGCGAGCGTCACCGGCAGGTCCTCTCGCTTGGGGCTGAACACGCCGGGCGGCTTGCCCGGCAATGGCACGGTGGCGAGGCCCGAGCGGACAAAGCCCTCGAACAGGATGGGAGCAGCCGAGACATAGCCGGACAGGCCAGGCACCGCGCCGGCATCGGGACGGCCGACCCAGACGCCCAGCACATAGCGGCCGTCGAAGCCGACTGACCAGGCGTCACGGTAGCCGTATGAGGTGCCGGTCTTGTAGCCGATGCCGCGCTGCAAGGCGCCTTCGGGCGGCTTGACGCCCGACAGGATGTCGATGATCTGCCAGTTGGCCTGATTGTCGAGGATGGTGGCGGTGGTGCGCTCTGCGTTGGCCGGCTCGGTGCCGTCATGCAGCGTGTGCGTCTTGCCGCCATTGGCGAGCCCTGTGTAAAGCTGGACGAGATCGCGCAGCGTCACACCGACGCCGCCGAGGCCGATGGCCAGGCCCGGTGCCTCATTGACCGGCAGTATCGGGTTCACCCCCGCCTGGCGGAAGCGGGCCATCAGCCGGGTTGGCCCGACCGCATCGAGCACGCGGATCGCCGGCACGTTGAGCGACAGCTGCAGCGCCTGGCGGATGCTGACGTCGCCTTGGTAGCCCATGTCGAAATTCTTCGGCCGGTAGCCGGAGAAATCGACGGGGCTGTCGTCGATCAGCGTTTCCTGCGCCACCAGCCCCTGCTCGAAGGCAAGCCCGTAGATGAATGGCTTCAGCGTTGAGCCGGGCGAGCGGACGATCTTGGTCATGTCGATCCAGCCGGAGCGGCTGGCGTCGAAGAAATTGGCCGAGCCGACTTCGCCGAGAATATCGCCGGTGCGGGCGTCGGCGAGCACCATGGCGACGGAGAGGCGGGGTCCAAGCTTGGTGGCGGCGTCCCTGGCCACCTGCTCCAGCCCTTCCTGGACACTTTTGCGGATCGTCAACTGCAAGGGCTGGCCAGGCACGGCCTTGGGCAGCATCGCATAGGCGGCGTGCGCGGCGAGTGCCGGCAGTGTGCGGCGCAGGCCCGAGACGTCGTCAAGTGCCGCGCGCGCGGCCTCGCGCTCGCCGAGCAGGCCGGCTGACACCATGCGGGTCAGCACCCGGTCGCGGGCGGCGTGGGCAATCTGCAGGTTGCGGTCGGGCCGGCGCTTTTCCGGCAATTGCGGCAAGGCGACGAGCAGCGCGGCTTCGGAAACGGTGAGCCGCTTCGGTTCCTTGCCGAAATAGGCGAGCGAGGCGGCGCGCACGCCTTCGAGATTGCCGCCATAGGGCGCCAGCGTCAGGTAGCGTTCGAGGATCTCGCGCTTGGACAGCCGGCGCTCGATCTGGATGGCGCGCAGCATCTGCTTGAGCTTGGAGCCGAGGCTGCGGCTTTCGCGCGGCTCGATCAGCCGGGCGAGCTGCATCGACAGGGTCGAGCCGCCGGAGACGATGTGGCCGCTGGTGGCGAACTGGCCGGCGGCGCGGGCCAGCGCCAGCACGTCGACACCCTCATGGTCCCAGAAGCGCTTGTCTTCATAGGTGACCAGCATGTCGACGAACTGCCTGTCGACCTGGTCGAGCCTGGTTTCGAGCCGCCAATAGCCATCCGGCGTGGCGAAGGCCCGCAACAGCTGGCCGTCGCGGTCCTGGATCTCCGTCGAGACCGTGAGTTCGGCCGGTAGTGGGGGCGGGAAGGCGCGATCGAGTTCCCAGAGGCTGACGACAGAGAGCGACGCTAGGCCGGCAAGGGAGACGCCCGTGATGGCTGCCCGGCGCAGGAATTTTCTCGAGAGCATGGCGCTGCCCCTCATCCGCCTGCCGGCACCTTCTCCCCGTATAGTGACGGGGAGAAGGAGGCTCTCGTAAGCACATTCGCCATTTTCATGATCGCTACCATCGCCGCCTTACGGCGCCTTGATCTCCATCATGCCGGTGGCGGTGCGGGCCGAATATTGCGGCCGGTACATGTCTTCCACCGTCGCCGCCGGATGGGCGTAGGTGCCCGGCGTCACCGCGCGCACGACATAGGCGAGGGTCAGATTGTGGTCGTGGTCGCCGTCGCTCGGATTGAACGCCGCGACGAAACGGTCGTCGCGGAATTCGAGATGGGCGGCATCGGTCTGCGCCAGCCAGGAGAAGTTCGTCAACTGGGCGCTGGAGACCAGGCCCGGATTGTCGATCTCGAAGCCGGCCGGCAACAGGTCGGTGATCAGCAAGCGCGAAGGCCAGGTGTTCTGCTCGTTGACCTTGAGCACGACGACATAGCGCTCGTTCTGCGTCGCCTCGGTGACATTGGCTGCGGTGCCATCGAGCTTGTAGTAGGTGCGGTCGATGGTGAAGCCGTCGCCGCTCGCCGGCAAGGGCTGGATCGGCGACGCCACGGTGGTGACGACGGCCTGCAGCGGGGTCTTGCCGGTGTTGGCGATGGTCAGCGGGCTGTCGACCAGCTCGCTGCCGTTGATCTGGTCGGAATAGCCGCCGGCATGTTGCGCACCATTGACGGTCAGCGTGATCGTATCATTGCCTTCCTTCAGCGCGCGGGCCGCCAGCAGCATCCAGGATTCGTCCTGGGTGCTGGTCCAGCGGGCTTGCGCGCGTTCCCTGGTCACCAGCTTGATCAGCTCCGGCACGATCTTCGGCACCGGCTTCGATTCCGCCGCCAGCGCCAGCATCGCCGCGCCGTCACGCAGCGGCGAGCCATAGTCGGAGCGGTAGTAGTCGTACTCGGTGGCTGACCTGGCCAGTTGCAGGG
Source organism: Mesorhizobium bavaricum (assembly GCF_056781655.1). Lineage (NCBI taxonomy): Bacteria > Pseudomonadati > Pseudomonadota > Alphaproteobacteria > Hyphomicrobiales > Phyllobacteriaceae > Mesorhizobium > Mesorhizobium bavaricum. Next base: position 3,474,988 of record NZ_CM165566.1, read on the forward strand.
CGGTCTGGAACGTGGACTCCGCGCGCGGGGTATCGCCGTAGAGCGCAAGGCTCGCCGCCAGCTGGGCAACCGCCATCGGGCTGGAGAAGGCTTCGAGCTGGGTGTCGGCATAGTAGCGCAGATCGCCGATCGAGGCCTTCTTGTTGCGGGCCAGAACGTAGAGGGCGTAGGCGATCTCGCTGCCACGGTCCTGTACGCTCTGGTCGTAGCCGAGCGAGTTCTGCAGATTGCTCAGCGCCTGGTTCATGGCCAGGCTCGGCACGTCGTATTTCTGCTCGCGCGCCCTGGTTAGAAAGTCCGTGACATAGGCATCGAGCCAGAGGTCGCCGGAGCCCGGACCCCACAGGCCGAAGCTGCCGGCCGAGGCCTGGTAGCTCAGGACCTTGTAGATGGCGTCCTGGATACGGCCATGCAGGTCAGGATCGCTGGCCATGCCGATGCCGGACGCCATTTCATTGACGTAGAGAAGCGGCATGGCGCGGCTGGTGGTCTGCTCGGCGCAACCGTAGGGGTAGCGGTCGAGCGTCATCAAAAGCGACGGCACGTCGAAGGCCGCGGCCTGCGAAACGCCGACGCTGACGGAAGCGCCGTCGAGCAGGCTTGCCGCCAGGAGCTCCTTGTCGACGCGCAGAGCGCCACCATTGCCCTTGAGGTCGACCACCAGGCGGGTGGTGACCGGCAATTGTGCCGGGCGCACCGGTAGATAGAGCGTCTGCTCGACCTTCGTGCCATCGGCGTGGGCGAGCTTGATGGTAAGCGAGGCGTTGCCCGCCGTCTGAGCGATCAGCGGCACGGTCAGGGTTTGGCGTTTGCCCTGAGCAAGGGTCAGCTTCTGGGGCAGGGGCTTGTCGCCCGTCGACAGGTCGCCTGTCGTTTCGATCGACAGAGCGTAGTCGCCGGCCGGGCCATCGGTGTCGGCGACATCGAGGCGCATGACGGCGGCGTCGCCAGGCGCCAGGAAGCGCGGCAGGCCGGCGGTGATCACCACCGGATCGCGCACGATGACGTCGGACTGGGCATGGCCCACCGCTTCCTTGGTCCAGGCGACAGCCATGACGCGTACGGTGCCGTTGAACTGCGGAATGTCGAAGTCGATCCGCGCCTTGCCGTCGGCATCGAGCTGCACCGGGCCGGAGAAGAAGGCGACCAGCTTTTCGGTCGGCGGGCTGCCTTGCGTCTGCATGTTGGCGCCGTCGCCGCCGGTCCTGAGCTTGCCGGTGTTACCCAGCGAGCCATCGATCAGGCGGCCGTAGAGGTCGCGGATTTCCATGCCCAGCATGCGCTGGCCGAAGAACCAGTTTTCCGGGTCCGGCGCCTTGTAGTTGGTGAGGTTGAGGATGCCGACATCGACGGCGGCAACCATGACATAGGCGTTGCTGCCCGGTTGCACGCCGGCCACGGAAACCGGGATCGACAGCTGCTGGCGCGGCATGGTCTTGTCCGGCGGCGTCAGGGTGACGGCGAGCTTCTTCGAGCCCGGGTCGACCTTCAGCCATTTCACGCCGATGGCGCGGGCCGGCATGCGCGTTTCCTGCGCATCGCCCGGCCGGAACAGGGTTGCCGTGACATAGGCGCCGGCGCCCCAGTCATCGCCGACCGGGATGTCGACGGTGCTGCCGCCGACAGGCACGGTTGCCGTGACCGTCTTCAGCAGCTTGTCGGAGCCGATGTTGATCAGAAGCTCGCCGGCAAAATGCGGCGAGACCTTGAGCTTGGCCACTTCGCCGGCGGCATAGGTGTCCTTGTCGAGGGCGATCTCGAGGCCGTCAGGCGTTTCGGTGGTGGTCGATGAGACATACCAGCCGGCATCGAACTCGTAGCTGGTCGCCGGACCCTCGGGATCCGAGGTCTCGACCTCGAGCCGGTACTGGCCCCAATCGACCGGTACGGAGACCGTTGCGTCGCCGTCGGCACTGAGGTCGACCTGGCCGTTGGCGATCGACTTGGTGAAGGTGACCGGCTCGTAGTTCCAGGAATTGTTGGAGCGGTACCACTGATAATTGCGTTCGACCTTGACCAGCGTCCACTGCGCGCCTTTCAGCGCCTCACGCTTGCCGTCCGGATCGACGGCGATCAGGCTGAACTTGGCCGTGCCGCCCTGCGGCACTTCACCGTCGGCGAAATCCGGACGGATGCCGATCATATGGCCTTGCGGGCGGATGCCGATGTTGAGCGAACGCTCGATGGCGCGGCCGCCGGTTTCGCGCATGCGCACCGTCACCTTGGCGTCGACCAGCTTGGTGGTCGAGGGCAGCTGCTCGACGGAGACCGGGAACGTCACCTTGCCGTCGTCGCCAACCACCGGCAGATCGGTGAGGGGGGTGACCGTGGGTTCGGCCGACTGCTCGTCGGCGAGGCCGAAGGAAAAGCCCTGGAAGCGGTCCCAATCGCGGGACGTCGAGAGCGTCAATTCGCCTTCGAGCGCGAGGCCCGCCGCCGGCGCGCCATAGAGAAAGCGGCCGTCAATGTTGATGTTGGCGGTTTCGCCCTGCGCGATCTCCTGCTTGTCGGCGCTCATGTCGAATTCGATGCGATCCGGCACGAAATCCTCGACCAGGAACATCTGGCTGGCCACCGCCGGCTGCTTGGGATCGGTGTAGATCGACACCGACCAAGTGCCGCGCATGGCGTTGGGCTCGAGCGGCAGGTCGACGGCATGGCCGCCGGCCGATGCGCCGTCACTGACGATGCGGCGGTCCTCGACGCCGTCGGGGCGCGAGAAGATGAAGGTCAGCGGCAGGTTCTCGACCGCCTTGGCGGCGCCATCGCGGGCAAGGGCCGCCACATGGACATCCTCGCCGGCGCGGTAGATGCCGCGCTCAGTCCAGGCATAGACGTCGAGCGCGCCGGGCGCGGGGCGTCCGGTGACGCCGCGGTCGGACAGGTCGAAGCCGGCCCTGCCCATGTCGAGGAAGACGAAGTCATTGTCTCCTTGTTTGGCCATCAGCACGGCCGGCACCATGCCGCCGTCGCCACGCGTCAGACCGGGGTTGAAGACGGCGTGGCCGTCCGCATCGGTGGTCGCGGTGCCGAGAACCTCGTTGTTCCTGGCAACCAGCGTCAGTTCGGCACCCGATATCGGCTTGGCGCTGCCCAGCGAACGGGCAAAGACATTGAGCCCGTCCTGGCCGGTATAGGTCGACAGGCCGATGTCGGAGACGACGAACCATTGCGTGGCCATCGAGTTGTAGTCATCGCTCTTGTCGCTGACGGCCTGGGCAGTCAGCACATAGACGCCGGGCTTGCGCTGCGGCAGCGCTTCGTCGACGGGGAAGGAGGTGGTGACCTCCTTGTTCAGATCATTGGCGATGTCGAGCTGACCTTGCCAGACCGGCTCGCCCATCTGCTCGGAAATGTTGGAGATATCGTAGCCGTCGAGCTGATGCAGGAACTGGTAGCCCGACAGCAGCTGTGCCAGCGAGCGGTCGCCGATGCGGTAGAGCTTCATTTCGGCGGCGTTCATGTTGACGGTGACGACCGGAATGCCGCGGCGCGCGCCGGCCGGCAGCACGAAGCTGTCGCCGGTGAAGCGGGCCGAGGGTGCCCGATCCTGCACATAGATCGACAGCACCACGGGAGCGGCAGTCACCTCGCCGATGGCGGCCGGCAGGCCGGCGCGGAAGGTGACGTCGTAATGCTGGCCATGCTCCAGCCCTTCGACGCAGATCTGCTTGTCCTTGGCCTCGACGCCCTTGGGCGGCGCGTTGTCGACGGTGACGAACTGGGCGTAGTCGACGCCGGTCTTGACCAGATCCTCGGAGAATTGCACGCAGATGCGCGGCGCGCTGGTGTCGGCATCGACGGTGTGGTCGATGACGCGGAAACCCTTGCGCGCCTTCAGATCGGCATAATCGGCCTGCACCGCCGGCGAAGGCACCAGCGCAAGGCTGGCCTCATAGGCCTGCAGCGCCGGGCGGTAGAGGTCACGCTTGTCGAGGCCGTTGCCGAGCAGGGCCAGCACTTCGGCGCGCGTCTTGGTGGTGCGCAGCAGCTTGTAGGCATTGAAAGCGGCCGAAGTGCCGTTGGCCGGCAAAGTGGAGGCTTCGGACGTGTTGGCGGCAGGCTGCACGGCCAGCGTTTCACGCGCCAGGTTGAGCCAGAATTGGCCATTGTCGGGCAGCACCGAGACCGCGGCCTCGTATTTCAGCATGGCGGAGCGATGGTCGCCGGTCAGCACGGCCTGCTCGGCAGCGTTCGTCAGCGCCGTCAGCCCTTCGGTGGGCTTGTCATATGCCGGGCCGAGCAGTTTGTTGCGGTATTGCTGGGCCTGATCGGCCATCCAGTTCGGGAAGAAGGCGAGTTCCGGCGGCGCGCCGATGTCGGGGTCGCCATCGATGTTGACGACCTTGCCGGCGACCGCGCCGTTGAAGGTTTTCAGCTGGTTGTAGTCGGATTTGAGGAAACACCATTTGGCCTTGGTGTTGTAGGTGAAGGCGCGGCAGGCCGGATCGCCAAGACATGTCGTCTTGCACTGGTCCAGCGTGACATTCTGGTCGGACCTGAGGTCAAAGCCGAAATAATCGGAATTGTCCGTTGTCGCGATTCGCCGGGCTTCGGCCGCTTGCGCGACACCTCCCCAGGCTAAGACATTGGCCCAGGCAAGAAACAGAAGAATCAGGATCGACAGACCACGAGCCGCGCGCATTGCCATAACACCCTCCCAGACACTGCTGACGTCCAGGGCATGATCAAGCATCAGTCAGGCTTGTCAACACACGGACGCGGCAGGGTTCCGCCTGCCAACGGTTTCCTTTCCGGCCGATGACCGGTAGTACCTCCATAGGACAGGGGATCACGCTTTCTTGCGGCAACGCAGAAGGTGTGAATTCCAAGCCCTGCCTATTTCAGACAATTGGATTGTGGCCCCTTTACGAGCGCTTCAGAACTTCATTCCAATTTTAGTTTTTCAATCTAGGTTGTCTTAATGCCGGCGCATGAAGAGCAGATGTCAGGAGGTACCGCGCCAGGGCGTGTGCTTCCGCGCGCCCTGCTTTTGGCCATGCTTTGCTCGACCGCACTTGTCGCCGAGGCCGGAAATGCCACCGCTTTCGAGCTTTTCGGCATCAAGCTGTGGGGGGCGTCCAAGGACGAGGACGCCGACATCGTCGATCCCATGCGCTATGCCGTGACCATCTCCGCGCCCGACGCCGACAAGGATCTCGTCAAGAAGCTGGAAAACGCCTCGACGCTGAAAAGTGACGAGGAGCGCCCGGTTTCCGGCTCGCTCGGGCTGATGGCCAAGGCGCGCAGCGACCGTGAACAGTTGATCGCCTCGCTCTATGCCGATGCCCGCTACGAAGGCGTCGTCACCATCACTATCGACGGCAAGCCGCTGGATGACTTGCCGCCGGATGCGGAATTCAAGGGTCCGCAGCCGGTTCCGGTGGCCATCGATATTGCCAGCGGGCCGAAATTCACTCTCGGCAATGTCCGGCTGGAGGGCGACGCGGCGGGGCTGATGAGCGCCGATTATGGCCTAATCGCCGGCGGCGACGCCGGTTCCGGCGCCGTGCTCAAGGCCGAGGCGCTGGTCGTGCGGACACTGAAAGAGCAGGGCAGGCCGCTGGCCAAGGTGACAGACCGCCAGATCGTCGCCGACCATGCCACCTCGACGCTCGACGTGACGCTGACGGTCGCCGCCGGGCCGGTCGCCGGCTATGGCGACACCACGGTGGAAGGCACCGAGAAGGTCGATCGCGACTTCACCGAATACATGACCGGCCTCAAGCGTGGCCGGCAATACTCGCCGCAAGAGATCAGCGACGCGCGCGACCGGTTGCTGGCGCTCGAGGTCTTCAACAGCGTGACGTTCAAGGAAGCCGACAAGCTCGATGCCGACGGCAACATTCCGATCGGCGTCCAGGTCAGCGAGCGCAAGCCGCGCTATTTCGGCGTCGGCGGCACGTTCTCCAACACCGAGGGCCTCGGCCTGGAAGGCTATTGGGGCCACCGCAACCTGTTTGGCCACGCCGAAAAACTACGCATCGACGGCGCCATCAGCGGCATCGGCAGCAATGACCTCAGCCAGCTCAACTATAATGCCGGCATCATGTTCGAAAAGCCCGGCGTGATCGGGCCGGCATCGAAATTCTTCGCCAGCGTCAAGACCGTGCTCGAGCATCCGGACGCCTACGATCATTTCTCGATCAAGGGCAGCACCGGCCTGTCCTACGAACTTACCAAGAAGCAGACGGTGTCGGCGGAAGTCTCGCTCGACTATTCGCGGATCCACGACGCTTTCGGCAAGCACAAATACCTGATCGCCAGTATCCCGCTGCAATATGTCTACGACAACAGGGACAACCGGCTGAATCCGACCAGCGGCTTCCGGATGCTGGCCTATGCGGAGCCCAGCTACGACATTCTGAGCGGCGCGGCGTTCCTCAAGCTGAAAGGCGAGGGATCGGCTTATCAGTCGCTGGATTCGGCCTCGAAGTTCGTGCTGGCCGAACGCGTAGCGGTTGGCTCTATCGTCGGCACCGGTCTTCAGAATGTGCCGGCCGACCGGCGCTTCTATTCCGGCGGCGGCGGCTCGGTGCGCGGCTACGCTTATCAGGGCATCGGCCCGAAGGATCCTACCGGACAGCCGATCGGCGGCCTGTCCTTCTTCGAGACCTCGGTCGAAATGCGCATTGGCATCACCGACACGATCGGCATCGTGCCGTTCGTCGATGCCGGCACGGTGTCGACCAGGTCGGTTCCCAACTTCTCCGACGTCAAGATCGGCGCCGGCGTCGGCCTGCGCTATGTCACGCCGTTCGGGCCGCTGCGCATCGACGCCGCCGTGCCGCTCAACCGCGACCCCGGCGATCCGCATTTCGGCATCTATGCCGGCATCGGACAGGCGTTCTAAGCCATGAAGACATTCAGGCGCATCCTTCGCATCGTCCTCTACACGTTGCTCATCGTGATCGCCGGCGCGATCGGCGCGTTGGTGGTGCTGACCAAGACCGAGCGCGGACGCGACAATCTCGCCGGTATCATTTCGCGGCTGGCATCGAGCGATGACAGCAAGATCACCGTCAGCGGCATCGACGGCATCTGGTCGGGCGCGCTCAGTGTCGACCATGTGGTGCTGGAGGACCGCGAGGGCGCCTGGCTGGTGGCGCGCAAGGTCGCCGTCGACTGGTCGCCGCTGGCGCTGCTGTCGAAAAGCTTCAGCGCCGAGCGCATCGCGGCCGAGCGCATCGAACTGGCGCGGTTGCCAGTGGCGAGCACGCAACCAGCGCAGAGCGGCGGCACTACGACGCTGCCGGTCTCGCTCGACATCAAGCAGATAGACCTGCCCGAAATCGCACTCGGCCAGGACCTGGCCGGCAGCGGCATTGCCGAACTTGCCGCTAAGGGGATGCTCAAGGCCGATGCCGCGCCGCTGGCGGTCGAGACGACGCTCAACGTCACCCGCCATGACGGCAAGCAGGGCAATGTCGACGCCAACATCCACTTTGCGCCAGCAGACAACAGGCTCGACCTTGACCTCAAGGCCTCGGAGCCGGCAGGCGGCATCATCGCCAATTTGCTCAAACTGCCCGATACCCCGCCGGTCGATATAACCGTCTCGGGCACGGGACCGCTCGCCAACTGGAACGGCATCGGCACATTCACAGTCGATGGCAAGATCGTCACCCAACTGACGGGCCGCCACCAGTCGACCGACAAGGGCAGCCATGTCGAGGCCAAGGGCGACGGTGAGTTCGAGCGTTTCCTGCCCGAAAATCTGAAGCCGCTGTTTGCCGGCAAGACCAGCTTCGATGTCGCGGGAACGGCGATTGCCGCCGGCGGCGTCGATATCGAGCATGCCAGCATCGAAAGCGATGCCATGCACGGAACAGCCGCCGGCATGGTCGATCCGAAAGGTGGCAGCGACCTGTCGGTTGAACTCGCCGCCAAAGGCGCGCCTGTGGTGATCAGCGTCGGCAGCACGGCGCAGCCGATTGCGCTGGCGATCAACAGCGCCACCGCCCGTGCGTTCGGTGACGGCAAGACGCCGATCATCGACATCGGCGCCTCCTTCGTTTCGATCGTCGCCGGCGGAACGCGGCTGGACGATCTGGCGGCGCAGATCCATTCCGATGGCTTCGACATCCAGAATCGCGCCGGGCCGGTTACCGTCAAGCTGGAGGCGGGCGGCCTGAAAACCGACGTGGCGACACTGGCGCCACTGATCACCGGCAAGGTCAACGTCGATCTGGCCGGATCGATCAGCAAGGACGCCATTGCCATCGACCAGGGCACGTTGCGCTCCGACGCGGTCAACGCCTCGCTGACGGCGACGGTGGCGCTTGCCGATCTGTCGATGCAGCTCAAGATGAATGCCGATGCGGTGGCGACGGCCTTGCCGCCGCAGATCGCCTCGGTGCTCGGCGCCCGGGTGAAGTTCTCGGCCGCGGCGACCCGCGATCCGCAGGGATCTTTCGCCGCCAACTCGATCTCGTTCACCTCCGGCACGCTCAGCGCCAGCGGCACCGCCAGCGCGCAAGGCAGCGACATCCAGGCCGACATCAAGGGCAGGCTGGGCGACGTTTCTGTGTTGTCGCCGATGGTTGGCGTGCCGGTTGCCGGCGGCATCGATTTCGCGCTGTCGGCAAGCGGGGCCAGGACGGCGCCGGATTTCACCGTCTCCGCCGACAGCGACAGCCTGACGGCTTCGGGCCGCACCGTGAAGACCATCAAGCTGACGGCAAGCGGCAAGGCCGACATCGCCAGTCCCGCCGCCAATGTCTCGCTGACCGGCTCCGTCAACGACCAGCCGCTCGACATCAAGGCGGCGCTGGTGACGAGCGAGGGCAAGCGTTCGATCGATGGCTTCCTGGTCTCGCTGGGCGACAACAAGGTCTCGGGCGACCTCGCGCTGGATGAAAAATTCATGCCCTTGGGCACGCTGACGCTCGACGCGCCCGCCATTGACCAATTGGCCGCGCTCGCCGGCCAAGCGGTGACGGGCGACATCGACGGCACCATCCGCTTCGCTAGGGATGGCGACGCGCCCTCGGTCGCCATCGACGCGAAGAGCACGTCGATTGCGCGCGGCGAGGTGACGGCCAAGGCCATCACCGTCGATGCGCTGATTGCCAACTATCTCAAGGCGCCGGCGATCTCCGGTTCGATCAAGGCCGACAGCGTCACCTCCGGAACCACCGAAATCGGCGGCATCGGCGTCGACCTGAAGCGCGACGGCGACTGGACCAATTTTACCGGCGGCGCCACCATTGCGGGCATCCCGGCAACAGCTGCCGGCCGGGTCAAGATCGCCGACGGCAAGACCAGCGTCGAAATTGCTTCTGGCGAAGCCACGGTTCGCGGCATCAAGGCCGCGATCGCGGCGCCCTCTACTGTTTCCATCGCCAATGGCACGACCAGCATCGAGAAGCTGGCGCTCGATGTCGGCGGCGGTTCGGTGACGCTGTCCGGCACCGCGGGTCAGGCGCTCGACCTGGCAGCGGAATTCTCGGCACTGCCGGCAGCCCTTGCCAATGCTTTTTCACCCGGTCTCGATGCCGTGGGTACGCTGGGCGGTACTGCGCAAGTGACCGGGTCGCCATCTGTGCCCGAGGTTCGGTTCAACGCGCAATTGGCTGGCGTCGAAACCAGCCAGACCCGCCAGGCCGGGCTCGGGCCGCTGGCTGTCGACGCGGCCGGCAGCTACACCATGGCGGGCGGCGTCGCTCTCGACCATGCGACGCTTATCGGTGACAAGATTTCCGGCAAGGCGACGGGCACCCTCAATCCGAATGGCGCCAGCGATTTCGTCCTCGATCTCACATCCTCCGGTCCGAGCCTGCCGCTGACGCTGGGCAGTGCTGAAAGCCCGATCAAGCTCGAACTGCAGGCGCTTTCGGTGAAAGCTGCCGGGCAGGGCACGCAGCCGCGGCTCGATATTTCGGCGACGCTGCCCTCGGTCGCAACCAATCTGACCAAGGTCGAGGGCGTCGCGGTCGCTTTGCATTCCGATGCCTTCGATCTGAAGACCCGGACGGGACCGATTTCCGGCACCGTTTCGGCCGACACGATCGGCCTCGACAATCCTACCATCGCACCGCTGATTGCCGGCAAGGTGACGGCCAAGGTCGCCGGCAGCCTCGCCACGGACGCCGTCACCATCGACAGCGGCTCGGTGACGAGCGATGCGCTGAACAGCGGTTTTAGCGGTCGGGTATCGTTGGCCGACGGCGCCATCGACCTCAATCTGAAAGCCGACGCCGCTTCCGCGGCACTGCCGGCCGCGGTGCGCGGTGTGCTTGCCGAACGCGCGCAACTGAGCGCGGTGCTGAAGCGCGATGCTGCCGGCAATGTCAATGTCGATGGATTGAAGCTGGCCTCGGGCGCGCTGACCGCCGAGGGCCAAGCCAGCCTCGCCGACAACAAGGTCGCCGCCGACATCAAGGGCGCTCTGAGCGATATTTCATTGCTGTCTAAGGACGCCAAGGGCGCCATTGCCTTCGCCCTGAATGCGCAGGGACCGGCCACCGCACCGGATCTGTCGCTGACGGTCGACAGTGACCGGCTTCTGGTGGCAGCGCGCGAGATCACCGGGCTGAAGCTCACCGCCACCGGCAAGGCCGATGCCGCCAATCCGGCGGCGAACGTGCAACTGACCGGCAATGTCGCCGGCCAGGCGCTGCAAGGCAGTGCGGTGCTGGCGACGGCTTACGGCAAGAGCGCCATCAATGGCTTGCTGCTGTCGCTCGGCAAGAACAGGATTTCCGGCGACCTGGCGTTGGACGAGAAGTTCGTGCCGGTCGGCACCATCGCGCTCGACCTGCCAGACATCGGTCCGCTGGCGGCGCTTGCGCTGGAAAAGGCCGAGGGCGATGTGCGCGGCACCATTGCTTTCTCGAAGAACGGCACCGCACCCCAAGTGGCGATCAAGGCTGCGACGGCATCGATCTCGCGCGGCGACCTCCAGGCAAAGGCCGTTTCCATCGATGCGCTGATCGCAAACTATCTCGCGGCACCGGTGATCTCCGGAAAGATCCGTGCCGACACCGTCACCTCCGGCGGCACCGTGATCAGCGGCATCGATGTCGACCTGAAGCGCGACGGCGACTGGACCGGCTTCTCCGGCGGCGCCACCGTCAAGGGCATCCCGGCCAAGGCTACGGGCCGGGTGAAAGTGGTCAATGGTACGACCACCATCGAGCTCGCGTCCGGCCAGGCGACGGTCCAGGGCATCAAGGCAGCCATCGCACAGGCCTCGACCATCAGCATTGCCAATGGCACGACGACGCTGGACCGTCTGGTGCTCAACCTCGGCGGCGGCACGGCGACGGTGACCGGCAAGGTCGCCAAGGCACTCGACATCAATGCGACCCTGGCGCGGGTGCCGTTGTCGCTGGCCAACAGTTTCTCGCCGGGGCTCGATGCCGCCGGTTCAATCTCGGGCACGGTGAAGGTGACTGGTGCGCCGGCGAGCCCCGCTGTTGCCTTCAACATCGACGCCGCCGGCGTGCAGACGTCGCAGACCCGCGGCGCCGGTATCGGCGCGGTGGGTGTTTCTTCTTCCGGCACCTTCGCCGCCAACAAGCTGACCTTCAACGCCAATGTCAGCGATCGAGCCGGCCTTGGCATCAAGGGCGGCGGCACCGTGACGACGGCAGGCACGCCGGCGCTGGTGCTCGACTTCAATGGCGCCGTGCCCTTCGGGCTGCTCAGCCAGAAGCTCGCCGCGCAAGGGCTGTCGCTGTCTGGAACCGCCAATGTCAACGTGCAGGTTCGGGGTCCCGCGACATCGCCTGTCATCGGCGGCAGCGTCAGCGCCTCGGGAGCGCGGTTGGTCGATGCGCGCTCGGGCCTCGCGGTCAACGATCTCGCCGTCGATGTGTCGATCAGCGGCGGCGTTGCCAGGATCAACCGGCTGACCGGCACGCTGTCGACGCGCGGCAGCCTGTCGGCCAGCGGCACCGTCGGCATCAATCCGGCGCAAGGTTTTCCGGCCGATCTGTCGATCAAGCTCGTTGACGGCCGTTATACTGACGGCCGGGTGGTGACGGCCAATCTCGGCGGCGACCTGACGATCAAGGGGCCCCTGACATCCGCACCGGTGATTGCCGGCACCGTCAATCTCGCCAAGACGGTGATCACGGTTCCTGACAAGCTGCCCGGCTCGCTTTCGGAGCTCGATGTCAAGCACAAGAATGCGCCAGGCGCCGTGCGGGCGCAGGACAAGGCGCTGCGTCCGCCGACGACCAGCGGCGGTGGCGGCGGCAGCGGCCTCACCCTCGATGTCACGGTCAATGCGCCGAACCAGATCTTCATCCAGGGCAGGGGCGTCGATGCCGAACTCGGCGGCTCGCTCAGGCTGACCGGGCCGGCATCGTCGCCGCAAGCGGTCGGTACCTTCACGCTGCAGCGCGGACGGCTGTCGATCTTGGGCAAGCGCCTGACCTTCACCGAAGGCACGGTAGGTTTCTCCGGCTCGCTGGTGCCTTACCTCAATTTGACGGCGACAACGACGACGACCAGCACAACCGTCACCATCGTGGTGTCGGGCGAGGCGACCAATCCAAAATTCACCTTCTCCTCGGTGCCGGCGCTGCCCGAGGACGAGGTGCTGGCGCAGCTGATCTTCGGCCGCTCGATGTCGAACCTGTCGCCGCTGCAGATCGCCCAGCTTGCCGAAGCGGCCGGGCAACTGGCCGGCGTCGGCGGTTCGACGTCGCTGCTTGAAAACCTGCGCAGCGCCATCGGCGTCGACGATCTGGATGTCACCACCGACGACAAGGGGGGTACGGCGGTTTCGGCCGGCAAGTATCTCAACGATCGCACCTATGTGACGATCCAGAAAGGCGACAAGCCGGGTTCTGGCAAGGCGACCATCGACCTCAATGTCGGGCGCGGCGTCAAATTGCGCGGCGAGGCCAACGATGCCGGCGAGGCCAAGGGCGGCATTTTCTACGAGAAGGAATACTGACGTAAGGTTTGTTGATATTCAGGTGATGCCGGCCTGCAAACGACGGCCTTCTGCGCTTCCGGTGCTCACGGACCCGAATGTCCGCTCCGGTTCTCGAAAGCCACCGTTTTCGGCTCGGCCTGACCTGAATCTCAATACACCTTAAGCCCGGCTTTTGGCCCCATGGTAGCTCCAGGCTGGTGCTGTCCGCCCTTCAGTAAATGTCTCAGTTTAATGGACTATCGAGATTCCTGAGGAATCCGTCGGGCAGTAGCAATTTTGCGCCAAGACTGTCGTTATCACGCGAACCGCTCCCCCTCCAAAGTTGCACATTCCTGTACATGTTCCTAATCCATGCCGTCTTTGACATCATGGCCCGGATGCGGAATGTTAAAAGGCGGAAAGCCAACAATGGGAGTTAAGTCATGACAATTTACAAGAGTAACGGCGATCGCGTTCCCGACCACATCCTGGCGATGGCTGAAGAAGCCAAGGCCGGCAAGGTGGATCGCCGTGAATTCCTGGCGCTGGCCAGCGTCTTCGGCGCGTCGACGGCGATGGCCTACGGCATGCTCGGTCTTGCCGTGCCGACCGAGGCGCGCGCGGAAGATGCCCCCAAGAAGGGTGGCATCCTGAAGGTCGCACAGTGGGTCAAGGATCCAAAGGATCCGCGCAAGTCCGACTGGTCGGAAATCGCCAATGCCGAGCGTCAGGCGCTCGAGCCGCTGGTCAAATACACCACCGAATATACGTTCCGCCCCTATCTGCTCGAGAGCTGGGACGTGAATGACGACGCCACCGAATACGTGCTGCATGTGCGCAAAGGCGTTACCTGGCACAACGGCGATGCGTTCACCGCCGACGATGTGGTGCACAACTTCAACCGCTGGGGCGAGAAGGCTGCCGAAGGCAATTCCATGCCCGGCCGCCTCGGCACGCTGTTCGACGACAAGACCGGCAAGCTGCGTGAAGGCGCGGTGACCAAGGTCGACGACATGACCGTCAAGCTGTCGCTGACCAAGCCCGACATCTCGATCATCCCCGGCATTTGCGACTATGTCGCGCTCGTCGTCCACAAGACCTTCGATGAAAAGGGCGGCGATTTCAAAGCCTGCCCGATCGGCACCGGCCCGTTCGAGCTCGTCTCCTACGATGTCGGCCAAAAGGTGGTCTACAAGCGCCGCGCCGACAACAAATGGTGGGACGGTGACGTCTATCTCGACGGTGTCGAGTTCATCGACTACGGCACCGATCCGGCCGCCATGGTCAGCGCCTTCGAGGCGGGTGAGGTTCACACCAATTTCGAGACATCGGCCGACTACGTGTCGATCCTCGACGGCATGGACCTGGTCAAGTCCGAAGTCGTCACCGCTTCGACCATCGTCTGCCGCACCAACGTCAACAACAAGCCTTACGACAACGAGAAGGTGCGCAAGGCACTGCAGCTCGGCGTCGACAACAATGTCGTCCTCCAGCTCGGTTACGGCAATGCCGGCTCGGTCGCCGAGAACCACCATGTCTGCCCGATCCATCCGGAATATTACGAGCTGCCGAAGCTCACCCGCGATCCCGCCAAGGCGAAAGCCTTGATGGCGGAAGCCGGCCAGGCCGACTTCGAACACGACTTGATCACGGTCGACGAGGACTGGCACAAGAACACCGGTGATTCCATCGCCGCGCAGTTGCGCGACGCTGGCATCAAGGTGAAGCGCACGGTGCTGCCGGGCTCGACATTCTGGAACGACTGGCTGAAGTATCCGCTGTCGATGACAAACTGGAACATGCGGCCGCTCGGCGTCCAGGTTCTGGCGCTTGCCTACCGCACCGGTGAAGCCTGGAACGAATGTGCATGGTCGAACCCTGACTGGGACGCCAAGCTCAACGCCGCGCTTTCGGTTGCCGACGCGACCAAGCGCAAGGAGATGATGAAGGATATCGAGCAGATTCTGCAGGATTCCGGCATCATCATCCAGCCCTACTGGCGCAAGCTCTACAGCCACTCGGTTGCCGCTGTTAAGAACTACAAGATGCATCCGACGTTCGAGCGCGACTACGGCAAGATCTGGCTCGACCAGGCCTGATCGGGCGATCGGGGAAAGGGGCGATCTGCCCCTTTCCCCGCGCTCTTGCATGGTTCCAAAATCGGAAGTCGGCGCAGCAAGAAAGTTGCGGACTCTTCGGACATGGTCATGCAATAAAACAGAGTTGATCGCATTCGAGGGCCTGTTTGACAGCCAGTTCTGCCGTCGCGGCGGAGGTGGTTTCCAGCAGGCTTCAACCCCAACCAGACCGGCAGGGGACCGCCATGCTTTCTTTCGTTATCAGGCGTCTCGGCACCATGGCATTGACGATGCTGTGCCTGACGATGGTCGTCTTCTTCCTGATCAATCTCGATCCGAACCTGAAGAAGCTGGCGATCAGCCAGACCGAAATGCATACCTCCGCCGAGCAGCTGGAAAGCTGGCTGGCCGAACATGGCTATCGCCAGAATTTCTTTGTCAGGTACGGTCAATGGCTCGGCCTTATGCCCAAGCAGCCGGTGACCGATCCCGCGACGGGCAAGCCGGCGCAGCGTTTTTCCTTCTGCAACGATCCGCTCGTGCCGACCTTCTCCGGCATTCTGCAGGGCGATTTCGGCTGCTCGACTAAGTTCAAGACCACCGTGGCGTCGAAGCTGTTTCCGGCGCTTAGCGCCACCGGCATCCTGATGCTCTGCGTCCTGCTGGTTATGGTGCCGGTCTCGCTGGTGATCGGTATCCTTGCCGGTATGCGCGAAGGGTCACGAACCGACCGGGTGCTATCGGTCGCCTCGATTGCGTCGACGGCGACACCCGAATATGTGTCGGGCGTCATCTTCACTGTCATCTTCGCCTCGTGGCTCGGTTGGCTGAACGGCTCGGCGGCCTCGGCCAGCCAGGGCATCACCTTCTACAATTTCACTTTGCCGGTCATGACGTTGGCGATCTATGGCATCGGCTACATCGCCCGCATGACCCGCGCTTCGATGGTCGAGGTGATGACGCAGCAATATATCCGGACCGCCCGATTGAAGGGCCTTTCCTTCGGCAACGTCGTGGTCAAGCACGCACTGCGCAATGCGCTGATCGCGCCATTCACGGTCATCATGCTGCAATTCCCCTGGCTGCTCACCGGCGTCGTCATCGTCGAGGTGATGTTCCGCTACCAGGGGTTCGGCTACACGCTGGTCGAGGCTGCCGGCAACAACGACATCGACCTTTTGCTGGGCTGTTCGCTGGTCTCGGTGTTCATCGTCCTGATCACCCAGCTTATTTCCGATGTCGGCTACGCGTTTCTCAATCCGCGTATCAGAGTTCAGTAGGAGAACGGGCGGATGCAGGTCGAATATATTGGCGCCTTCAATGTCGTGCTTGGCGTGCTTGCGCGTTTCTGGCCGGTCTGGATCGCTCTCGTCCTGGTGATGGGGGCGAGCTTCACCTACAAGAAGAAGCTTGGCCTTTACGGCCAGCTCTTCGACAGTGGTGTCGGCATCGTCGGCGTCGGCATCTGCCTGTTCTGGCTGTTCACGGCGATCTTCGCGTCGACCATCTCGCCCTTCGATCCGCTTGCCCAGATCCCGATCATGAAGGACACGCTGCCGGGCGCGATCGAGCCGGCGTCGAAGCTCGTCTACTACTTCGGCGGCGACAAGCTGGCCCGCGACGTGTTTTCGCGCATGGTCTATGGCAGCCAGATCGTGCTGATCATCGCACCTGCCGCGACGGGCTTCGCGCTGATGGTCGGCATCACGCTCGGCCTGCCGGCCGGCTACTATGGCGGCAAGATCGACACCGTGCTGTCGTTCCTCGCCAATCTGGTGCTGGCCTTCCCGGTGATCCTATTGTTCTACCTGCTGGTGACGCCTGGCATCATGGACACGCCGATCCCCTACGCCATGGCCGGCGTGTTCTTCCTGTTTCCGATCATCTTCTTCAGCGTGCTGTTCTGGACACGCTATAAGAACCGGCCCGACCGGCTCTACATCCTGCTCGGCATCACCCTGATCCTCGGCGGCTGGATTTACCTTGGCCTCGTGTTCGACGCCGATCCGCTGAAGATCGTGCATATCGACCCCAACCAGCTCAACATCTTCGTGGCGGTGGTGTTCGCCTCCAGCCCCGGCGTGTTCCGCATCGTGCGCGGCCTGGTGATGGACATCAAGACGCGCGATTATGTGGCGGCGGCGCAGACGCGCGGTGAATCGCCCTGGTACATCATGCTGTGGGAGATTCTGCCCAATGCGCGCGGGCCGCTGATCGTCGATGCCTGCCTGCGCATCGGCTACACCACCATCCTGCTCGGCACGCTCGGCTATTTCGGCCTCGGCCTGGCGCCGGAAAGCCCGGACTGGGGCACCGCGATCAAGGACGCCAGCCGCCTGCTGCGCTCCTTCATCCACCCGGCGCTGCCGCCGACGATCGCACTGATGTCGTTCGTGCTGGGGCTCAATTTGCTCGCCGACTCGTTGCGCGAACAATCGATGAAAGACTGATCTGGGGTTTCGACCCGACGCGAATAGCACGTGCCTGAAAAACCAAGGATTGGAGCGACCCATGAATGAGGCAGTTCGAAATCCCGGCAAACCGACCCCTGGGCCGATCATCGAGATCGAGAACCTGTCGATCTCCTTCTTCACCCGCAAGGGCGAGATCCCGGCTGTCATGGATTTTTCCTGCACGGTCATGCCGGGCGAGGCGATGGGCATTGTCGGCGAATCCGGCTGCGGTAAGTCGACCGTGTCGCTGGGCATCATGCGCGACCTCTCCAACATCGGAAAGATCGTCGGCGGCAAGATCAAGTTCCAGGGCAAGGACATGGGCGAGCTCTCCGACGAGGAACTGCGCGCCATCCGCGGCAACAAGATCGCCATGATCTACCAGGAGCCGATGGCGAGCCTCAATCCGGCGATGAAGGTCGGCCAGCAGTTGATGGAAGTGCCGCTGATCCACGACAAGGTGTCGAAGGAAGAGGCTTACAAACGCGCCCTCGACATGGTGCGCTCGGTCAAGCTGCCCGACCCCGAGCGCATGATGCGCTCCTATCCGCATCAGCTGTCGGGCGGCCAGCAGCAGCGCATCGTCATTGCTATGGCGCTGCTGTCGAAGCCGGCGCTGCTTCTGCTCGACGAGCCGACGACTGCGCTTGATGTGACGGTGGAGGCGGGCATCGTCGACCTGGTCAAGGGGCTCGGCGAGAAGTTCGGCACGTCGATGATTTTCGTCTCGCACAATCTCGGCCTGATCCTGGAGACCTGCGACCGCATCACGGTGATGTATTCGGGCGAGGCGGTGGAGACCGGCAAGATCAAGGACGTGTTCGACCGGATGCGGCATCCCTATACGCAAGGGCTGTTCCGCTCGATCCCGCTCCCCGGCGCCGACAAGAATTCACGGCCGCTGATCTCCATCCCCGGGCAATTGCCACTGCCGCACGAGCGGCCGAAAGGCTGCAATTTCGGACCGCGTTGCCACCATTTCGTCGAGGGCGTCTGCAACGCCGCCGAAATCCCGATGATCGAGGTCGCGGGTCATGAAGGTCATTTCTCGCGCTGCGTGCGCTTCAACGAGATCGACTGGGAGGCACTGCCGCCCGGCGCCAAGAAGGTCAATGAACGCGTCGTGCCCGGCGCGCCGGTGCTCAAGGTCGAGGATCTGAGAAAATACTACAAGGTCGGCGGCAGCGAGGTGTTCGGCTCGAGCGAAGGCCGCGTCGTCAAGGCCAACGAGACGATCTCATTCATGGCGCGCGAATCCGAGACGGTCGCCATCGTCGGCGAATCCGGCTGCGGAAAGTCGACGCTGGCCAAGGTGCTGCTCGGGCTGGAGACGGCAAGTGCCGGCACTGTGACGCTGGGCAACAAGGAAATCCAGTCGACCGGAATCGAGAACCGCAGTGTCGAAACCGTATCGTCGATCCAGATGGTGTTCCAGAACCCGTTCGACACGCTCAACCCCAGCCATTCGGTAGGATCGCAGATCATCCGCACGCTGGAGAAATTCAATGTCGGCAAGACGGTCGCCGACCGCCGCAAGCGCATGCTGGAACTGCTCGACCTGGTGAAGCTGCCGCGGGCATTCGAGACCCGCAAGCCGCGTCAACTGTCAGGCGGCCAGAAGCAGCGCATCGGCGTGGCGCGCGCCTTTGCCGGCGACGCCAAGGTGGTGGTGGCCGACGAGCCGGTATCGGCACTCGACGTGTCGGTACAGGCGGCGGTGACCGAACTGCTGATGGACATCCAGCGCAAGAACAAGACGACGATGCTGTTCATCAGCCACGATCTGTCCGTCGTGCGCTACATCGCCGACCGCGTCGTCGTCATGTATCTCGGCTATATCGTCGAGCAGGGCACGACCGACCAGATCTTCGCGCCACCCTATCACCCCTATACCGAGGCGCTGCTGTCGGCGATCCCGATCGCCGACACCAGTGTGGTGAAGCGGCACATCGTGCTGGAAGGCGACATTCCTTCGGCGATGAATCCGCCGTCGGGCTGTCCGTTCCAGACCCGCTGCGGCTACAAGAAACTGGTGCCGGACAATCTGTGCGAGACCAAGGTGCCGCCGGTCAAGCATCTCGGCGATGGCCATATGAGCCTGTGCTGGCTGGCCGACGACGTGCTGGCCAAGATGGAGCCGGTGATCAAGTTCGACAAGGAGCATGCCGCGCATGAGGGCGTGCCGGAAGACGCGCCGCCTGTTCCGGGGGTGTCCACTGCAACGCCCAAGCCTCCACGCGGCAAGAAGCCGAGCTGACGGCGGAAGCGCAGTCAGCGCAGCGGCGTGATCAGTTGCCGCACTGGCTCAACTGCTGCGCATAATCCCGCGCCATCTTTTCGGTGGCCCGGGCATAGCCCTGGACGCCGGCATCGCCGCGGTTGCCGCGGCCATAGGCGGTCCAGCCGAGATAGTAGGCGAGATAGAGATTGTAGGTGTCGTTGCGGGCGACGCCATACGTGTCTGCCGTCTTGGAGTGATACCAGCCGACGAAATCGACAGCGTCGGCAAACTTTGTCCGCCGCGCCGCCCAGTTGCCGGTCTCCCTCTGATATTGCGACCAGGTGCCGTCCAGCGCCTGCGAAAAGCCGGTGGCCGACGAGACGTGTTTCCACGGAATGAAGCCGAGCAGCTTGGTGCGCGGCGGGCGGGCGTTGCTCTTGAAGCCGGACTCCTTGCGCACCGTCGCCATCAGCACGGGAACCGGCACGCCGTATTTCTGCTGCGTGCGCTCGGCGGCCGACTGCCAGTTGTCGAACCAGCCGTCATTCTGGTCGAAGACGGCGCAGACATTGTTGATATGACTGGGCGCCGTCGCGCAGGCCGAAAGGGCCAGCAGCACGCAAACCGCACCAATTTTACTAAAACTCGAGCTACGCATTGGAGGAGCAATAGGCCGAAAACATAAAAGGAATCTTGCTGCGTTCGTTAACGCTTGATCGGCGCATTCATCTCAGAAAGCACCATATTAATAATCCGACATGTTTCGTCGCTTTTCCTAAATGGATATTGCAGAAATGCCGCCGTGGCTAAAATCACGCCCGCAAACGGCGTATTTCTGACAGCTTGCCTGGTTCGCCGGGGCTTTGATATCAGGCATGAACGAACCAAGACGCAAACGCGGCGCCGAGCGCACCAGCAACAGGGGGCCGTCGGCTATCCCGCAATTGCCGCTCAGGCGGGTGACCAATCCCTATCCGCCGATGGCAATGCTCTCGCCTGAGCAGATCGAGCAGATTCACCAGGCGTCGATACACATATTGGAGAATTTCGGCATCGAGGTGATGAGCCCGCGTGCGCTGTCGCTGTTCGAGAAGGCAGGCGCCAAAGTCGATCATGCGACGGCGAATGTCCGCATTGATCGCGGCATGATCGCCGAGGCGTTGAAGACCACGCAGTCCAATTATACGCTGACGCCGCGCAACCCGGCTAATGCCGTTCATCTCGGCGGCAACACCATCAATTTCACGCTCGTTGCCGGGCCGCCAAACGTGCACGACATGGAGCGCGGCCGCCGCGCCGGCAATCTGCGCGACTACTCGGACCTCACCCGGCTGGCGCAGCATTTCAACTGCATCCACATGCTCGGCAACCAGGTCTGCGCGCCGGTGGAGCTGCCGGCCAACTCCCGCCATCTCGACACCTACTTCACCAATCTGACACTCACCGACAAGAGTTTCCATGTCTCGGCGATCGGCCGGGGCAGGGCGCTGGACGGCATCGAGATGATGGCCATCGCGCGTGGGCTGACACTGGACCAGATGCGCGACGATCCCGGCATCACCACCATCATCTCGGTCAACTCGCCGCGCCGCTTCGACGAGATGATGGCCGAGGGGCTGATGACGATGGCCGAATTCGGCCAGTCGGTGGCGGTGACGCCGTTCACGCTGATGGGGGCGATGAGCCCTGTGACGCTGGCCGGCGCGCTGGCGCAGCAGAATGCCGAGGCGCTGTTCGGCGTGGTGTTGACGCAGCTCGTGCGACCGGGCGCGCCGGTGATGTATGGCGCCTTCACCTCCAATGTCGACATGAAGTCGGGCGCACCGGCCTTCGGCACGCCGGAGAACACCAAGGCCAACATCGCTTCCGGGCAATTGGCGCGTCGCTACAATCTGCCCTATCGCACGACGCCAGGCTCGGCCTCCAACGCCGCCGATGCGCAGGGTGCGTATGAGACGCTGATGGCGCTGTGGGGCGCGGTGCTCGGCCATGGCAATCTCGTCTATCACGCTGCCGGCTGGCAGGAGGGCGGGCTGACGGCGTCGTTCGAGAAGCTCATCATCGATGTCGAGATGATCCAACACATGATGGAGTTCCTGCGCCCGATCGTGGTCGATGAGGCCGAGCTTGCCGTCGAGGCTTTGGGCGCGGTGCCGACCGGCGGCCATTTCTTCGGCGAACCGCACACGCTCGAACGCTACGCGACCGCCTTCTACCAGCCGATGCTGTCCAACTGGCAAAATTACGAAGCCTGGCAGGAGGCCGGCGGGCTCGACGCCACGGCGCGCGCGACGCGGCTGTGGAAGAAGGCACTGGAGGACTACGTCGAGCCGGTGATGGACATCGCCGTGCGCGAAGAACTCGAGGCTTACATGGCCAGGCGCAAGCAAGCGATCGGGCAGGGCGAACCGTGATGCCTCCCATCCTGATTCCACTCCCCCATCCAACTCACTGATATCAGAGAAAAATCCATGAAATCGCATGCAAAGGTCGTGGTCATTGGCGGCGGTGTCGTCGGGTGCTCGGTGCTGTTCCATCTTGCCCGGCATGGCTGGACCGACGTCGTGCTTCTGGAGCGCGACGAACTCACGTCGGGCTCGACCTGGCACGCGGCCGGCGGCATGCACACGATCAATGGCGATCCCAACGTCGCCAAGCTGCAGAAATACACGATCAACCTCTACAAGGAGATCGAGGAGCTTTCCGGCCAGGCAACCGGCGTGCACCTGACCGGCGGCGTGCTTCTGGCGGCGACCGAGGCGCGGCTGGACTGGCTGCGCGGGGTCGTCGCCAAGGGCCGCTATCTCGGCATCGAGCTTGAGGAGATCTCCCCCAAAGAAGCGGCCGAACTGATGCCGCTGCTCGATCCCAAGCAGTTCGTAGGCGCTGTCAGAAACAAGGAGGATGGCCATCTCGATCCCTCCGGCGTCACCCACGCCTATGCAAAGGCCGCGCGAAAGCTGGGCGCGGAGGTCGAGCGCTTCACCAAGGTGGAGGACATCGTGCGGCGCGCCGATGGGATGTGGCGCGTCATCACCAACAAGGGCGAGGTGGTGGCCGAGCATGTCGTCAATGCCGGCGGCCTTTGGGCGCGCGAGGTCGGCCGCATGGTTGGCCTCGAACTGCCGGTGCTGGCGATGGAGCACATGTATCTGATCACCGAGGACATGCCCGAGGTCGCCGCCTGGAACGCCAAGACCGGCACCGAGATCATCCACGCGGTCGATTTCGACGGTGAGCTCTATCTACGGCAGGAGCGCGGCGGCATGCTGATGGGCACCTATGAGAAGGCCAACAAACCGTGGTCAGAGTTCCAGACGCCGTGGAATTTTGGCCATGAATTGCTGGCGCCGGACATCGACCGCATCGCGCCGTCGCTGGAGGTCGGGTTCCGGCATTTCCCCGCCTTCCAGAACACCGGCATCAAGCAGATCATCAATGGACCCTTCACCTTCGCGCCCGACGGCAACCCGCTGGTCGGCCCGGTGCGCGGCCTGCCGGGCTTCTGGGTGGCTTGCGGCGTCATGGCCGGCTTCAGCCAAGGCGGCGGCGTCGGGCTGGCGTTGTCCAACTGGATGATCGAGGGCGACCCCGGTGCCGACATCTGGGCGATGGATGTTGCGCGCTATGGCGACTGGGCGACGATGGCCTACACCAACGCCAAGGTGCGCGAGAACTATTCCAGGCGGTTTTCGATCCGCTTCCCCAATGAGGAACTGCCCGCCGGACGGCCGCTCAAGACGACTCCGGTCTATGATCTGCTGTCGGCCAAGGGCGCGCAATGGGGCGTCGCCTATGGGCTGGAGGTGCCGCTGTGGTATGCGCCGGAAGGCGTGAAGGACGAGTTCTCGTGGCGCCGCTCGAGCGATTTCACCCAGGTCGCCAAGGAGGTCGCAACCGTTCGCGACGGTGTCGGCCTGTCGGAGATTTCGAGCTTCGCCAAATACAAGGTGACGGGCGAGGGCGCGGCCGCCTGGCTCGACCGGATGCTCGCCTGCAAACTGCCGAAGCCCGGCCGCATGACGCTGGCGCCGATGCTGAAGGACGACGGCAAGCTGATCGGCGACTTCACGCTCGCCAATCTCGACTGCGAAGGCTGGTTCCTCGCCGGCTCCGGCATTGCCGAGCAGTATCATATGCGCTGGTTCGAAAAGCACCTGCCTGACGACGGTTCGGTCCGTATCGAGGCACTGGGCGCCAAGCTGACCGGCCTGTCGGTTGCCGGGCCTAAGGCGCGCGACGTGCTGGCAAAAGCCACGCGTGCGGATGTGTCTAATGCCGCGGTTCCGTTCATGGCCATAGGCAGGATGGATATCGGCATGGCGCCGTGCCTGGTCGGCCGCGTCAGCTACACCGGCGATCTTGGCTACGAAATGTGGGTAGCGCCGGAGTATCAGCGCGCCGCATTCCAGGCCCTGATGGCGGCCGGCGAGGAATTCGGCATCGGCCTTTTCGGTTCGCGCGCGCTCAACGCGCTGCGGCTGGAAAAGAATTACGGCTCATGGGCGCGCGAGTACCGGCCGATCTACGGGCCGCTGGAAGCCGGCCTCGACCGTTTCGTTGCTTACAGCAAGGATGCGGATTTCATCGGCAAGGCCGCGGCACTCGCCGAGCGCAAGCAGGGCGGCAGGCTGCGCCTGCGCGCCTTCATCGTCGATGCCGACGACGCTGATGTCATCGGCGACGAGCCGATCTGGTTCGACGGCGCGGTGCGCGGCTGGGTGACTTCGGGCGGCTACGCGCATCACTCGAAGAAGTCCGTCGCTGTCGGCTATGTGCCGAAGGAGATCGCTGATGAAAGCGACGGTTTCGAGATCGAGCTCTTGGGCAAGCGTCATGCGGCGCGCATGCAGGCGGCGGCACTGTTCGATGCCAATTTCGAGCGGATGCGCGCCTGAAGCGCTTCGGCTTCGCCGATACGCTTCAGATTCTTTCTGTGCTGTCCCAAAACCGCAGAGCACTTTTAGGCGACATGCAGCGTGCGCTTCGGCTTCGCCGATGCGCTTCAGATTCTCTCCGTGCATGTCGTTGTCCCAAACCGCCGGGCACCTTTGGACGATATGCATTGGGCACGGCCGGTTGAGCGTCAGGCGCTGCGGCGGTTGTCCAGCGCGAAGGCACCGGCACCGGCAAACACCAGATAGAGGAAGATGAAGCAGAACGAGATTGCCGAATCGCCGCCGTTGTTGACCGGGAAGAAGTCGCGCGGCATGTGCGCCATGAAATAGGCGATCGCCATCTCGCCGGCCAGAAGGAACGCGACCGGGCGGGTGAACAGGCCCAGCGCCAGCAGGATGCCGCCGGCGAATTCGAGGATGCCGGCAGCGAGTGTCAGCCCGGTGAGAGCATGGGGTTGGTCGCTGACGGGAAAATTGAACAATTTCTGGCTGCCGTGTTCGATGAACTGCAGCGCCGTCATGATGCGCAGCGCGCCCAGGGCCTGCGGCTGGTATCTGGCAAGGCTCTCGAAAAGCTTCATAAATGACTCCATTTAGATTTAGCTTCCGGACCGGCCATAGATTATCGCCCGGCAATGGACCACTCACGTCCCCACGGCATGCCATCAACAATCGGTGATTGGAAATGTTCCCCAGTTTGACATTTCATATTGTTCTCGCAAGGGTTGCATTCCTATCGCTATGGTTGTATTAATATGGACATTCCAAACAGGTGGGTTCCCTTTGTTATGAAAAAAATCGTCATCAGCCTATTCGCAATCCTTGCAGGGACCAGCTTCGCCATGGCCGAGGATGCCGGCTGCGAAGCCTTCAAATGGCCGGTGACGCGGGAACAGGCGCTTTTTGCCGCAGCGCCTGCAACGCCGTCTGGAGCGACGCTGGCGGTGGGTGCTGCTGCGGATCTGGCACTGGTGCCGGCGGAGAAAGCCGGTTTCACGCTGCCGCCCGAGCGTGCCCCGGCATCAGGCACATTTGGCGCCGTCGCCAGCCTGGAGGTGCCGACCGAGGGGGCCATTCAGATAAGTCTGTCAGGCGAGGCCTGGATCGATGTCATTCAGGACGGCCACGCCATCAAGTCGGTGGGCTATAGCGGCGTGAAAACCTGCCCTGGCATCCGCAAGAGCGTGCGCTTCAAGCTTGCCGCCGGTCCGGCCACAGTCCAGTTCAGCGGCGCGAAAAAGGCAGAGCTGAAGGTCGCGGTGCTGACGCCGGAATAGGTTGGCGCCAAAAGCTGGGAATACGGCCTTCCATCGGCGATGCGTGCGATGAAAGGCCGACTCTTTGGGCCGTGTTGAACGCTGTCAGCGCACCGGCGCCATCAAGGCGAAATGGGCGCCTTGCGTATCCTGGCACTGGACGATCCAGCTGCCTCCGGGTACCTCCATCGGTCCCATCAGGATCTTGCCGCCATTGTCGGTCACCCGCTGGGCCGCGGCGTCGATGGCCGGTACATTGAAGTAGAACTGCCACACCGGCACCGGGATCTGCTGCGGCTTGTTCATGATGCCGCCGCCGGATTCGGGGCCAGCCGTAAAGGTCTGGTAGGTGCCCATCGGGCCCATGTCGAAATCGCCGGCATTGGCCCAGCCGAACTGGTCGGAATAGAAATCGAACGCGGCCTTCCAATCCGATGTGTAAAGCTCGTGCCAGCCGATATGGCCGGGCGTGCTGGCCGGCACGATGGGCTGGTCCGGACCGTTCGGCTGCAGGAACATGAACGTCGCGCCCTGCGGATCGGCGACGACGGCAAAGCGGCCAACGCCCGGAATATCGTCGGGCTGGCGGTGAACAGCACCGCCGGCTTTCTGCAGCGATGCCGTCGCGGCATCAACATCTTTTGTATGGATGTAGCCGAGCCAAGCGGGAGGCATGCCCATCTTGGCAGCGTCCTCGGGGATCGTCATCAGCCCGCCGACGCCACGCTCGCCGACATTCATGACGATATAGCGCGGCATGCCAAGGGTCGTCTCGAAAGGCTGCGCAGTCCAGCCGACCACCTTGGTGTAGAACGCCTCGGCGGCGTCGAGATCGGTGGTCATCAATTCGTACCAGAAGAAGGGCATCGGGGATTTTGGCATGGTCGGTCTCCTCACCGGTTTGCATCGATCGTCGGTCGATCCATCCTAGGACGATCTTCACGACGAAAATCCGACGACGCCCAAATAAAAGATCGGTCCATGACAACCGTTCCCGGGTTGCGCGCCCGGCGGTTTTCGATTTCTCTGCGATGGGGAGGGTTGTCATTTCATGCGCCGGATGTCGCTCACGCCTGAGCTAGTCGCACTGTGCCATCGGGAAGAGGCCGATCCTGGCCCTGACCCGAGCTGGACGGAGTTGAAGGACGAGGATTTCCGGCCCCTTGCCTTGCGGCTGTCCGATGAAGCCGACGAGGGGCCGCTATGGGTGTTCGCCTATGGATCGCTGATCTGGAAGCCGGAGTTTGAATCGGTCGAGCAGCAGCTCGCCACGGCCTTTGGCTGGCACCGCTCCTTCTGCCTCGACATGGTGCGGTGGCGCGGCAGCGCCGCACAGCCGGGGCTGATGATGGCGCTCGAACGAGGTGGACGGTGCAACGGCGTCATCTATCGCTTGCCGGAAGGCGAAAAACCGGCCCAGATCGAACGGCTGCTGCGGCGCGAGATCAGCGACCACGAAAGTATCGACACGGTCAGGTGGCTGCCGGTGCATACGGCACAAGGGTCGCTGCGCGCGCTTGGCTTCTGGGTCGGCGTGAAGGGCAGGGGAACGTCGCTGAAGCAGCCGCTGGACAGGGTGGCGAGCGTGCTGGCCAGAGCCTGCGGGCACATCGGATCCGGCGCCGAATATCTCTACAACACGGTTAGTCATCTCGAAGCGTTCGGCATCCACGACCGCAACCTGTGGCGGTTGCAGGAGCTGGTGGCGGACGAGGTCCGGGCGATCCACGGCCATGCTGTCGAGCCCAGCCATTCGCTCGCACTACAGACACCATAACATGAGTAAAAAGATCATGTTTTATCCAGCCTTTTCAGCACCTTGCTGCGAAAATTGACCAATTGATAAAAAAATAAAACGTGCTAGCCTTCCCCAAAACAAAACATGGGGAACTGACGATGCCAGAAGGCCAGTTCAAGGAAGGTATTGCCGGTGGCCGGCTTGCCGCCGACCAGTATGCGGATAATTTTTCCGACCTGCACCCGCCGCTCGATCATCACGAGGCGCTGGTCGAATCCGACCGCTGCTACTTCTGCTACGACGCGCCGTGCATGAATGCATGCCCGACCTCGATCGACATTCCGCTGTTCATTCGCCAGATATCGACCGGCAATCCGATCGGCTCGGCCAAGACCATCTTCGACCAGAACATTCTGGGCGGCATGTGCGCCCGCGTCTGCCCGACCGAGACGCTGTGCGAGGAGGTCTGCGTGCGCGAGGTGGCCGAAGGCAAGCCGGTGCAGATCGGCCGCCTGCAGCGCTACGCTACCGATGTCGCGATGAGTGAGAGCAAGCAATTTTACCAACGCGCCACTGCCACCGGCAAGACGGTTGCCGTGGTCGGGGCAGGGCCGGCCGGCCTTGCCGCGGCGCACCGGCTCGCCCGCCATGGCCATGACGTGACCATCCTGGAGGCGCGTCCGAAGGCCGGCGGCCTCAACGAATACGGCATCGCCGCCTACAAGAGCGTCGACAATTTCGCCCAGGCGGAAGTCGACTACGTCACCGCCATCGGTGGCATCGACATCCAGAACGGCAAAGCACTTGGCCGCGACTATCAGCTGTCCGATCTGATCCGGAACTATGACGCGGTGTTTCTCGGCATGGGGCTTGGCGGCGTCAATGCGCTGCGCGCCGATGGCGAGGATGCCGACGGCGTCACCAATGCGGTCGAGTTCATTGCCGAGTTGCGTCAGGCCAGTGACCTCGCCAGTCTGCCGGTTGGTCGGCGCGTCGTCGTCATCGGCGGCGGCATGACGGCGATCGACGCGGCGGTGCAGTCGAAGTTGCTCGGCGCCGAGGAGGTGACGATCTGCTACCGGCGCGGCCAGGAGCACATGAACGCTTCCGAGTTCGAGCAGGATCTGGCCGCCGCCAATGGCGTCACCATTCGCCATTGGCTGCAGCCGAAGCGGGTGATTGCCGAAGGCGGCAAGGTGTCGGCTATCGAAGTCGAGTACACCGCCATGAACGGCGACAGGCTTGCCGGCACCGGCGAGACGCTGACGCTCATTGCAGACCAGGTGTTCAAGGCCATAGGCCAGAGTTTTGTCCCGGCAGCGCTCAATGGCAGCGGTGCTGCGATCGAACTCGAAGCCGGCCGCATCAAGGTCGATGCGGAAGGTCGCACGTCGCTCGCCAAGGTCTGGGCCGGCGGCGACTGCATCTTTGGCGGCGACGACCTCACCGTCTCGGCGGTGGCGCAAGGCCGCGACGCCGCGGAGAGCATCCACAGGAGCCTCGCTCAGGGATAGGATCATGGCCACGGTGGAACCGGGCATCGCCCGTCACTACGACATATCGGGCCTGGAGGAGCGGATCATAGCCGCGCTCGCAGATAGCGGCGTGGACCTTGCCAATCTGCGTGCAAGCGATCTCGAAGCGGTCGACGAATTTCACATTGGTGGCGTGGCCGCCACCAAGGCACTCGTCGGGCAGATGGGGCTGAACCCGGGGACAATGCTTCTCGACATCGGGTCTGGCGTTGGCGGGCCGGCCCGCTTTGTTGCAAGCAACGTTGGCGCTGACGTTACCGGCATTGATCTGACGCAGAGCTACGTCGATATCGCGACCAGACTGTCGAAGCGAACCGGGATGGCCGGCAAGACGCGGTTCGTGCAAGGCAGCGCGCTGGATATGCCATTCGCGGATGCGAGCTTCGATGCGGCTATGATCCTGCATGTCGGCATGAACCTTCCCGACAAGCCGAGACTGATGAATGAGGCTGCCCGCGTGCTGCGGCCGGGCAGCGTTTTCGCCGTCTACGATGTGATGCGGCTGAAGTACGGTGCGCTGACGTATCCGCTGCCTTGGGCGTCTGATGAAACCATGTCCTTCGTTGGCACCCCGGACGACTATCGCTCGGCGGCCGTCGCTGCGGGGTTCTCTGTGATCGCCGAGCGGCCGCGCGGCGCCTTTGCCATCGAGTTCTTTGCCACGATGCGTGCGCGCCTGGCAGCCGCGCAAGCGGAAGGCAACAAGCCGCCGCCCGGCGTCGGCCTCATCATGGGCGAGGACGCCCGCACCAAGATCGCCAATATCACCGCCGCGCTTGAAGGCGGCATTCTTGCACCCGTCGAACTGCTCCTTCGTCTCGGTTGAAAGGGACCTGTCATGGCAGACATCCGCAACAATTTCGTCGGCATCAAATCGCCCAATCCGTTCTGGCTGGCCTCGGCGCCGCCGACCGACAAGGCCTACAACGTCATCCGCGCCTTCAAGGCCGGCTGGGGCGGCGTTGTCTGGAAGACGCTGGGCGAGGAAGGCCCGCCGGTGGTCAACGTCAACGGCCCGCGTTACGGCGCGATCTGGGGCGCCGACCGGCGACTGCTCGGCCTCAACAACATCGAACTGATCACCGACCGCGACCTGCAGGTCAATCTGCGCGAGATCAAGCAGGTCAAGAAGGACTGGCCCGACCGCGCCATCGTCGTCTCGCTGATGGTCCCGTGCGTCGAGGAGAGCTGGAAGGCGATCCTGCCGGTGGTCGAGGAGACTGAGGCCGACGGCATCGAGCTCAATTTCGGCTGCCCGCACGGCATGTCGGAGCGCGGCATGGGTGCCGCCGTCGGCCAGGTGCCGGAATACATCGAAATGGTGGTGCGCTGGTGCAAGGCCAACACCCGCATGCCAGTCATCACCAAGCTGACGCCCAACATCACCGATGTGCGCAAGCCGGCGCGCGCCGCCCTTGCCGGCGGCACCGACGCGGTGTCGCTGATCAACACCATCAACTCGATCACCGGCGTCGACCTCGACAGTTTCGCGCCACAGCCGACCATCGACGGCAAGGGTTCGCATGGCGGCTATTGCGGCCCGGCGGTGAAGCCGATCGCGATGAACATGGTGGCCGAGATCGCGCGCGATCCCGAAACCCACGGCCTGCCGATCTCCGGCATCGGCGGCATCACCACCTGGCGTGACGCGGCCGAGTTCATGGCGCTCGGCGCCGGCAATGTGCAGGTCTGCACGGCGGCGATGACCTACGGCTTCAAGATCGTGCAGGAGATGATTGCCGGTCTCGAAAACTGGATGGACGAGAAGGGCCATGCCTCGCTCGACGACATTGTCGGCCGCGCCACGCCCAACGTCACTGACTGGCAGTACCTCAACCTCAACTACATCGCCAAGGCACGTATCGACCAGGACGCCTGCATCAAATGCGGCCGCTGCCACATCGCCTGCGAGGACACCTCTCATCAGGCAATCACCAGCATGGTCGACGGCGTCAGGCACTTCGAGGTGATCGAGGCCGAATGCGTCGGGTGCAATTTGTGCGTCAATGTCTGCCCGGTCGAGAACTGCATCACCATGGAACCGTTGGCGGCAGGCGTGATGGACGAGCGCACCGGCAAGCCGGTGTCGCCGATCTACGCCAACTGGACGACGCACCCGAACAATCCGATGGCCAAGGTGGCGGCGGAGTAGGGGAGCCCTTCACCGAAAAAACGGCGCCTTCGGGCGCCGTTTTTCATGTTCCTATTGCAGATAGAAGATATCCACGATAAGAACTATCCATGAATAGGAGATCGAAACCATGAAGCTGGGCGAGGGCGTCGAGGCAGCGATCCACTGCGCGGCCATGCTGGCCGGCGTGGAGGGCGAAGCGACCATTCCCGGCGCCGCCATGGCGGAAGCCTTTGGCCTGTCGCCTAGCTATCTCCTGAAACATCTCAACATGCTGAGCGCGGCGGGCATCCTGGAATCGGTCTCGGGACCGGCGGGCGGCTACCGGCTGGCGCGGCCGGCCGAGCACATATCGCTGCTCGATATCGTGCTGGCCGTCGAGGGGCGCGAGCCGGCCTTTCGTTGTGGCGAGATCCGCCGCAACGGTCCGGTCAGGCTCGATGTCTCGGCTTATGTGAAGCCATGCGGCATCAACGCCGCGATGCTGAAGGCCGAGCGAGCCTACCGCACCGCGCTCGCCGAGGCAAAGCTATCCGACATCGTCGCGGAATACATGACCGATGCCGATCCGCGTTCGGTCGCCGCCGGCTGCGCCTTCGTGGCGCGCCATCAGCGGCCGCAGAAATCCAGTTCAACCAAGCAGACGTGAAAGGACATGAGGATGAAACAGAGGCTCCAGTTCTTCGCCATGGCGCCGGAAATCATGAAGGCGGTGTCGGCGCTCAACAAGGCGGTGGACGAATGCGGGCTTGAGGAAAGCCTGCTGCATCTGATCAAACTGCGGGCGTCGCAGATCAATGGCTGCTCGTTCTGCGTCGAGATGCACAGCCGCGAGGCCAGGCGCGATGGCGAGACCGAGCAAAGGCTCTATCTGGTGTCGGCGTGGAAGGAATCGCCGCTGTTTTCCGCGCGCGAACGCGCCGCCTTCGCCTGGACCGAGGCCGTCACTCTGATCGCCAACAATGGCGTGTCGGACGAACTCTATGGGAAGTCGCTCGAGCATTTCTCGGAAGAGGAGCTCGTCAAGCTCTCCGTCGCGCTCGGCATGATCAACACCTGGAACCGGCTTTGCATCCCATTCCAGGCAATCCATCCGATGCCGGCGGCCAAGGCTGCCTGATTAACCGATGTGTCTTGGAGCGCCGTCGAGGGAGGCGGCGCTCCAACCGTTTTTAAAGGGAGAATTTGATGCCTGTCGATTTGCCTTCGACCCTGTTGTTTCTCGGCCGCCTGTTGCTCGGTGGCGTGTTCCTCTTCGCCGGCCTGCGCAACATCCAGAACGCCGCCTTCCTGACCCAGCTGATGGCCGCGCGCGGAGTGCCGCAAGCGCGGTTGGCGCTGTGGGTCGGCATTGTCTTGCAGATCGTTGCCGGCGCCTTGGTGATCGCAGGCCTCTGGACGACAATGGCCGCTGCGGTGCTGGTCGTGTTCCTGATCGCTGCCACGCCGATGTTCCACAATTTCTGGGACCATCAAGGCCCGGACCGCGCGTCGCGCATCAACGGCTTCGTCGGCAATGTCGCATTGAGCGGTGGGTTTCTGACGCTGATCGCGCAGTCGCTCTAGGCAAAGAGTGAGCCGATCGGGTTTTCCCGCCGAAGATCGAACGATCACAAGGATTGCAGACGGCGGCGGTGCTGTTTGACTTCGGTACTGGACGCTCTAACCTGGGCCAGCGGCTTCTTGTCAAGGAGTGGCCCATGTCGGTCGTGTATCGACCTGCCGGCGCGCAAGATCTGAAACGAGCTGACGAGCTTGTCGTTGCCAGCATCAACGATTTGACACAGCGTCATGGCTTTGGCCCAATGGCGGTCCCGCGCCCGACCAATTTCCAATTGTTTTCCCTGAAGGACGACGCCGCTGGCTTGTGGGTGGCGGAAGACGCCGGTGAAATCCTCGGCTTTGCCTGGAGTTGGGTCTGCGGCGATTTGTGGTTTCTGGCGCAACTATTCGTGTCTTCCGGACATCAGGGCAGCGGGATTGGCAACGAACTGTTGAAACGAACGCTGGAGCATGCGCGGCAATCGGGAGCGACCAGCAAGGCGTTGATCACCTTCAGCTTCAACACGGTGTCGCAAGGTCTCTACATCAGGCACGGACTGTTCCCGCGATTTCCGATCTACAATCTCAGCGTCGCGCAGGATGTCCTGAAAGGTCGATTAACGGCCGGGCAACTCCGGTGCGAGCCTCTGGAGGAAACAGCTTCGCACCTGTATAGCCTTGCTCGAATTGACAATCGGGCCTTGGGCGTATCACGAGAAAAGCATCACCGATATTTGATCAACGACGATGCGACGAGGGGTGTTGTTCTCTACGCCGGCGACGACTGCGTAGGCTACGTGTATATAGGCACCAACGGTCACATTGGACCACTTGCAGTCGCGCAGCCCGATCAGCTTGATGCTGCCTTCAGGACGGCACTGAACCTGGCCGCGGATATTGGTTCTTCGCAGGTGTCGGCGTTTCTCCCTGGCACAACGCAAGCGGCTCTAAGCACCGCCGTCGAGCACGGGATGCGCATCACGCTTCCCATGGTTCTGATGTCGACGCGGGAGCTTGGCAATTGGTCTCAGTATCTGCCCCGCAATCCTGGTTTCATGTGATAGCAGCCGCCGCTTCCTGGCATGGCATTTAACCCGCAGCGGGCTCGTCGAGGGACACCGCGGCACTGCCGCCCCGACGGCGTCGATCTTAAATCGGAACCAATCGAGCCGTTGACGCATTTCGCCCCTGTATGCCGAGCATCCCGGGATGAAATATGAAAATTGCCCATGTCGCACCGCTTCATGAATCGGTGCCGCCGAGACTTTATGGCGGTACCGAACGCATCGTCTCGTATCTGACCGAAGCGCTGGTCGATCTGGGTCATGAGGTAACGCTGTTTGCCAGTGGCGACAGCCAGACTTCCGCAAAGCTGGTAGCCGGCCGGGAATGCGCGCTTCGCCTCGATCCGCGTCCGCTCAAATCCGAGACGGCGGCGCATCTTTCGATGCTTGCCGAGGTGCGGAAGCGGGCGCGAGAGTTTGACGTCATCCACTTCCACCTCAGCCACTTCCTGCACTTTTCGTTTTTCGAGGACATGGCGGAGCGGACGGTGACGACGCCGCATGGCAGGCTGGACTATGTCGACCTGGCGCCCGCCTATGAGCGTTTCCCGCGCTTTCCGATGATTTCCATTTCGCACAGCCAGAAGGCAGGCCTTGCCAGGGCCAACTGGTTGGCGACGATCCACCACGGGCTGCCGACCGGTATCTACGAGCCAACTTTCGAGACGACGCGGGAAGAACCGTACCTTGCCTTCCTCGGCCGGTTTTCACGCGACAAGCGCCCGGATCGCGCCATCGAGATTGCCTTGCGATCGGGGCTCAGGCTGAAGCTTGCGGCAAAGATCGGCGACGACGATCGCGCCTATTTCCACGAGGTGGTCGAACCTTTGATCGACGGTGATCGTATCGTCTATGTCGGCGAGATCGAGGAGCACCAGAAGGCGGAATTTCTCGGCAACGCGGCAGGCCTCTTGTTCCCTATCGACTGGCCGGAGCCGTTTGGCCTTGTCGCCATCGAGGCAATGGCCTGCGGCACGCCGGTGATTGCCTGGAATTGCGGCGCGCTGCCCGAGATCGTCGATCAGGGCGTGACCGGCTTTATCGCGGAGTCGATGGATGGCGCGGTCGCCGCGGTGCCGGACTTGCTGCAGCTCGACCGGCGAAAGGTGAGAGCCGTTTTCGAAAAGCGGTTTTCCGCCAGGAGAATGGCCGGCGACTATCTGGCCGCCTACGCGCGGCTGATCGGCGTCCCGGCCGAAGCGAAGGCGTCGTGAACGGCGACGCGTTCGAGCGACGGGAACGAAACGACAGGGATTTGTGACGAATGGCCCAACTCGACGAGCGCCAACTCGATCCCGCGGTAGCCCTTGCATCGCTCGACGCAACCGCTCCTCGTGAACCACACCGGCTGTTTGCGCTCAAGCAGGGCGACTGCTTTGTGGTTGCCGATGCCTATGGCGACATACGCGGCGCCGGTGACGGTTTCTTCCGCGACGACACACGCGTGCTCTCCGAATTTCGGCTGACCGTCGGCGGCAGACAGACATCGTTGCTCGGCGCCTCGCTCAGCCAGGACAATGTGCTGTTCACCACCAACCTGACCAATCTGCCGATCCAGAGTGCTAGCGGTCGAGACATTCCGCAGGGTGCGATTCATGTCGAGCGCGTCAGGCTGCTGTGGCAGGACAGGTTGTTCGAACGCATCACACTTTCCAACTACAGCCGGGAAACCTCGACAATCGGCGTTTCCCTGCACTTCGCCGCCGATTTCCGCGACATGTTCGAAGTGCGCGGCTCAACGCGGCTGCGGCGCGGCATGGCCCATGTGGCCGAGATGGATGCGACATCCGTCCTGCTGCGCTATGACGGGTTGGACGGGCTGGCGCGTGCCTCGGCGATATCATTCTCGCAGGCACCGGACCAACTGACTGCCGACCGCGCCGATTTCCTGCTCGCCGTGACCAAGCGCAGCAGCAAGGTGCTCTATGTCGAGGTCGGTCCCGAGGTGACCGATACGCCCGATCGCGACCGTTTCCGCGCCGCCGCCGCCCGGGCCCGCTTTGGCATGCGGGCCAAGCGCCGCCATGGCGCGACGGTGCACAGTTCCGGTCGCGTCTTCAACGACTGGGTCGAGCGCGCCCGCGCCGATGTCGCGCTGCTGACCACCGAGCTTGCGACCGGACCCTATCCCTATGCAGGCATCCCCTGGTTCTCGACGGCGTTCGGTCGTGACGGCGTCATCTCTGCGCTGCAGATGCTCTGGCTCAATCCAGGCCTGGCGCGGGGCGTGCTGGCCTTCCTGGCCCAGCATCAGGCGACGGAGACGTCGCCGTTCAGCGATTCGCAGCCGGGCAAGATCATGCACGAGACGCGCAAGGGCGAAATGGCGGCGCTGCGGGAGCTTCCGTTCGGACGCTACTATGGTGGCGTCGATACGACGCCCCTCTACATCCATCTCGCCTGTGCCTACGCCGACCGCACCGGCGACATGGCGTTCATCGACAGCCTGTGGCCGTCGCTATGCGCCGCGGCCGAATGGACGGAGGAGGCGGGCCGCGAGACCGGGTTCGTGACCTACCAGCGGGCTGCCGAGTCCGGCCTCGCCAATCAGGGATGGAAGGACAGCTTCGATTCCGTCTTTCATGCCGATGGCCGCATCCCCAAGGGGCCGATCGCGCTGGTCGAGGTGCAGGGCTATGTCTTTGCCGCCTTCCGGGGGCTGGCAAAGCTTGCCCGTCGCCGCGGCGAGGACGACAGAGCCGATCACTGGGATAGCCGCGCCGAGGCCATGCGGGTGGCGGTCGAACGCGATTTCTGGCTCGACGATCTCAGCTTCTATGCCCTGGCGATCGATGGTGCCGGCGAGCCCTGCAAGGTGCGGACCTCGAATGCGGGCCATCTCCTCCTTGTCGGGCTTCCCGGGCCGGAGCGGGCGCAGATGGTCGCCGACCAGCTTCTTTCGGCCTCCTTTCATTCCGGCTGGGGGCTGAGGACGCTTGCCGACGATGCCGTGTTCTTCAATCCGATGTCGTACCACAATGGCTCGATCTGGCCGCATGACACCGCCATGTGCGGCGCCGGCCTGGCGCGCTATGGCGAGCGTGACAGCGTGGTCCGGCTGATGAGCGGCACGTTCGAATCCGCGGTCCATTTCAACATGCGGTTGCCCGAACTGTTCTGCGGTTTTACCCGCGCGCCAGGCGAAGCGCCGATCGCCTATCCTGTCGCCTGCCTGCCGCAAGCATGGTCGGCGGGTTCCGCTTTCATGCTGATGCAGGCCTGCCTTGGCCTGGAAATCGATGGCTGGGAGGGCGAAATCCGAGTCACCCGTCCGAGGCTGCCGATCGGCATCGACACACTCACGCTGCGACACCTGGGCGTCGGCGAAAGAGTGGTCGATCTGACATTCCAGCGCGTCGGCGACCGGGTCGTCGCCTTTCTCGCCGACCGGCATGAAGGCCTGGTACCGCTCATCGTCAGAACCTGATCCGAGCGAGATTGGCTGGAACCGATCCCGGTTTTGTGCGTTGCAAAATACAGGTCCGAATGGCGACCAGGTCGCCGGCGGACTATTTCAAATCGGAAACACAAACAAAATGGCCGCCGAACGGCCGGAGGTGTTGGCATTCCCATGACAGATTATGGTGCGGACCTGCTCTGGGTTCTGATCCTCGCGAGCCTCGGTCTTTCCGCTCTTGCCGTTTTCCTTTCCATATCGCGGCAACGCCGCAGTCCCCCCCCCCGGCGGTTGTACATCCGGCCGGTGAGGACGTGGCCGCGGAAGCGGCGCGCAAGGTGATACGGGAGTTCGAAAAGAACGGCCAATCTGTCGATGCCGCCCTGGTGACATGGTCGCCCGAAACATTGCGCAAGATCCTGGCCGACGATCTGCCCGATGCGCAGGTGATCGTGGTCTCCAATCGCGAACCGTATATCCACAACCTCAGGGACAATGGCGTCGAACTGCTTGTGCCGGCCAGCGGGCTGGTTTCGGCCCTGGAGCCGATCACCCGCGCCTGCGCCGGCACCTGGATTGCCTATGGCGGCGGAACGGCAGACCGTCTCATGGTCGACAAGGACGACCGGGTACAGGTGCCGCCCGGCAATCCGTCCTACACGCTGCGCCGGGTCTGGCTGACGGAGGAAGAACATCAGGGCTACTACCTCGGCTTCGCCAATGAAGGCCTCTGGCCGCTTTGCCATATCGCCTTCACGCGGCCGATCTTTCGCGAGTCGGACTGGGAAGCCTATGAAGCCGTCAACCGAAAGTTCGCCGATACGGTGGTTGCCGAGGCGCGCAACGAGCGGCCGATCGTGCTGGTCCAGGATTATCATTTCGCGCTGCTGCCGCGGATGATCCGCGAGCGCCTGCCCGAGGCGATCGTCATCACCTTCTGGCACATTCCATGGCCGAATTCGGAAGTGTACAGCATCTGTCCATGGCGTGAGCGTATCCTCGAAGGGCTGCTCGGCAGCTCAATCATCGGTTTCCACACCCAGTTCCACGCCAACAATTTCACCGAAAGCGTCGATCGCTTCCTGGAAAGCCGCATCGAGCGAGCCGATGCGGCCATCTCCTATGGCGGGCAGACGACGCTGGTGCACGCCTATCCCATCTCGATAGAATGGCCTGCGGACCTTCTGGCAAGATTGCCTGATGTCGATGACTGCCGCGCCCGCCTGCGGACCAGGTTCGGGCTGAAAGCGGATGTGAAACTTGGCGTCGGCGTCGAGCGTCTCGACTACACCAAGGGCATTCTGGATCGGTTTCAGGCGCTGGACGAATTGTTCAAGCGATACCCGGAATGGATTGGAAAGCTGGTTTTCCTGCAGATTGCGGCACCCAGCCGAGGCACGCTCCCGGCGTACAAGCTGCTCCACGATGAATGTCACCGCTATGCCGAAGAGCTCAACGAGCGTTACGGCAGCGACGGCTACAAGCCGGTGGTCATGGTGGCCGAGCATCACACCCAGGAACAGGTCTATGAGATCTATCGCGCCGCCGACATATGCATGGTCACCAGCCTGCATGACGGCATGAACCTGGTCGCCAAGGAATTCGTTGCGGCACGCGACGACGAACAGGGCGTCTTGATGCTCAGCACATTCGCCGGTGCCTCGCGCGAATTGCTGGAGGCGCTGATCGTCAACCCCTATGACGCCGCCATGATGAGCGAGGCGCTGCTGCAGGCGCTGACCATGACGCCGGACGAGCAGCGCGAGCGCATGCGGCCGATGCGGCAGATAGTCCGCGACAACAACGTCTATCGCTGGGCCGGCAGCATGCTTCTGGATGCGGCGCGCCTGCGCAAGCGCGGCGACGTCGATCGGGCAACGGGCACTGGCGACCGGCAGCCGCCAAGCGTCGACAATGTCGTCTCCATGTTCGAGCGCAAACGGCTGGCAATATGATGAGCCAGACCCTGCAAAAGCCTCAGACAGTGCTGACCGGCGAATGGGCGCTGTTCCTCGACATTGACGGCACCCTGCTGGAACATGCCGAACACCCGGACGCTGTCTCGGTCAGCGACCAGCTTCGCTCTTTGCTGCAGGGCCTGGATCACAAGTTGAACGGGGCATTGGCCGTTATTACGGGCCGCTCCGTTGCGGCCGTGGACCAGCTGTTTCAGCCTTTGAAGCTGCGGGCGGCCGGGCTTTACGGCCTGGAACACAGGCTGCTGCCGGACGACGACGTCGAAGTCGCGGGAGAGCCGGCGGATATTGCGGCTCTTGCCGACGAGATCGAGGCCGAGCTCGGGCGTGGGCAGGCCTATATCGAGCGCAAGGGCCGGGTGCTGGCCATCCACACGCGCGCTGCCCCGCATCTGCTTCCGCGCGCGACGCAGCTTGTCGAGCAGGCGCTGGCCAGCCTGCCAAAGGGCTACCGGGTGGTTGCCGGCAATGCCGGCGTGGAACTGCTGCCGCTCGAGGCGGCCAAGGGTGCTGCGATCCGGCGGTTCATGGGCATCGCGCCCTTCACAGGCCGCCGCCCGGTCTTCCTGGGCGATGACACGCCGGACGAAAACGGTTTTGAGGCCGTCAACGATGCCGGCGGCATATCGATACGGGTCAAACCATTCGCGCATACAACCGCGCGGTACGGCCTTGCCGGCGTTGCCGAAACGCTCGCCTGGCTGGGGGGGCAACTTTAGGGTACCAGCCGAGGAGCGCAACCGCGCTGGCGCACCTTGGAGGGATATTTCGACCAGGAAAGGAACGGTTCGAAGGGACGCTTTGCACGGTTGGTGCGTGAGATCACGCCAGCTTGGCTCGTTCCTCGCTCCGCCCGCCATGTGGCCGCCGACATATCACCATCCGCCGCAGGCGCCAGCTGGCAAGAAGCGACCGACAAGAAGATGTATGGGGCGCCTTCCAAGGAAGCCGAACCCTGGCGGCGCCCAATGATGGCTACGATCCTTGGTTGTGCGCTGTTGCCACT
The DNA here is from genome assembly GCF_056781655.1 of Mesorhizobium bavaricum. Lineage (NCBI taxonomy): Bacteria > Pseudomonadati > Pseudomonadota > Alphaproteobacteria > Hyphomicrobiales > Phyllobacteriaceae > Mesorhizobium > Mesorhizobium bavaricum. The sequence continues at coordinate 3,515,154 of NZ_CM165566.1, forward strand.
CTGACAGGTGCGCGCCCCCGGGGCCTACGCCGCAAATCGTAGACCCCCATCGCAGGTCAGGACCTGACCGGTCATGAAGCCGTTGGAGACGAGAAAGGCGATTGCGTCGGCGACGTCCTCGGCTTTGCCGACTCGGCCAACCGGTGTCTTGTCGGCATAGTCGGCAAAGATCGCTTGCCTCTGCTCCTCGGCAACGAAATCCCACCAGGGCGTGTCGATGACGCCGGGCGCCACGACATTGACGCGCAGCGGCTTCAGCTCCACGGCCAGGATCGGCACCACCGTCAGAAGCATGCCGTTGATGGCGGCGATGCCGGCGACGCCCGGCATGGCAAGCTGAGCCGAGACCGCCGAGATGAAGGTGACCGATCCACTCTTTCGGAGCGTTGGCAGGGCGGCCTGCAGGCAGGACAGTTGCGGCCTTACTTTCTCGTCGACACCGCTGCCGATGTCGGTCAGGTCGAGCGTCTGGAAGGGGCCAAGGCCCTTGCCGCCGCTGGCCGCCAGGACCAGATGGTCAAAGGGGCCGAGGCGCTCGAAGAATCCGCTGACCTGGTCCGGCTTTGCGGCATCGAATGCTGCCTTGTCGACAGCGCCGCCAAGGCTCTTCCATGCGCTGTTGAGCCTGTCCTGATTGCGTCCGGTGATGGTCACCTTCATGCCGGGACCAAGCAGTTTGCGCGCGGTCGCCAGGCCGATGCCGGACGAGCCGCCGATGATGACGGCATGTTCGATCGTCTTGGTCATGAATGCTGTTCCTTCGATGTTGGGGAGGCGAGGCCGACGAGGTCCAGGCTCAGGCTGCGCAATTGCTGTCTTGCCCTGGCATCGTAGGCCTGGGCGTCGGCGCGGGATTCCCGCAGGCCGTCGAAGTAGAGGCCGCTGCGTCCTTCCAGCGCCGGTGATGTCGCGAGGTTGAGGATGGCATCGGCACCTGTCTCGACCGAACTCCACGGCGTCACGCCAGCCTGGCGGACCATGGTGGTGTTCATGTAGCTGGCCGGATGCAAGGCGTTGACGGTGACGCCGCTCCCTTTCAGATGCTCCGCAAGGTCTACGGTGAACAGGATCTGCGCCAGCTTGCTCTGGCAGTAGGCGCGCACGCCGTCGTAGCTGCGGGTCAGCATGACATCGCCGAAGTCGACCGCCTGCTGTCCGGCCGAGGCGACATTGACGATGCGCGCGGGCGCGCTCGCCGCGATCAACGGCAGAAGCTCCGATGTCAGCAGAAACCCGGCGAGATAGTTGACCGCGAAGCGCAGTTCGTAGCCATCAGCGTTGACCTGTCTTCTGGCGCCCTGGCCAGCCGTGCCGATGCCGGCATTGTTGACGAGGATGTCGAGCCGGTCCGTCCTGGCGCGCACGGCCTCGGCGAGGCGGCGCACCTCGGCCAGCGAAGCAAGATCCGCGACCAGCAGTTCGGCCTTGCCGCCGGCGGCTTCGATCTCAGTGACGGTCGCCTTGCCGCGCGCCGCATCGCGGCCATGTACCAGCACGCGGGCGCCGCCGGCGCCGAGTCGTTGCGCCACGACGCGGCCGACGCCGTCGGTCGACCCGGTGACGAGGATTGTCTTGTCTTTGAGTTCCATGTTCAGAGCCTCCGTTTCGTTGCTCCGAACCAAAGATGGGGCAGCAGCCGCGCGCCAAACAGTTCAAACTTTATCCTGGTATCAATACTGCTATATTAGCCTCATGGAATCCCAGCCCCACTCTGCTCCCACCCACTCCGCTGAAGACAGCCGACGGCGCGAGCTCGGCGCCTTCCTGCGCTCGCGCCGCGAAAGGCTGACGCCCTCGGCAACCGGCATTGCCACTGGCCTCAGGCGACGTACGCCGGGCCTGCGCCGCGAGGAGGTGGCGATGATCGCCGGCGTCGGCACGACCTGGTACACATGGCTGGAGCAGGGGCGGGAGGTGCGGCCGTCGGTCGAGGTGCTGACGGCGCTCTGCGAGGCGCTTCGGCTCGACGCCGCGGAAAAGCAGCATCTGTTCATCCTTGCCGGCCGCCAGCAGCCGGAGCGTCGCGCCGTGGCGCCGGAAAAGGTCGACGGCCCCTTGCTGCACATGCTGCAAAGCCTGGTGCTGCAGCCGGCCTATGTCGTCGGCCGGCGCTGGGACGTGCTGGCCTGGAACCCGGCGGCGGTCGCCGTGTTCGGCGACTACGGTCTGCTGGAGGGGGACGCCCGCAACATCGTCCACATGGTCTTCACCAATCCGCACCACCGGCGGCTGCTGGTCGACTGGGAGGAGCTGGCGCGGATCGTGCTGGCATCGTTCCGGGCCGCGAGCGCCAGATATGTCGGCGATCCGGATTTCGAACGGCTGATCGAATTGATGACGCGCTCGAGCCCCGAGTTTCGCGCCTGGTGGCCTCAGCGCGACGTCGCGCACCGACTGTCGGGGGTGAAGCATGTCAGGCACCCGAGCGCGGGCGCCATGACGTTCGAGCATATGAGCTTGTCGATCGGCGACGGCTCCGACATGAAGCTGATCGTCTACACGCCGCTTGCCGAGCAGAACTCGATCGCCAAGCTACAGACATTGCTGGACGCGCTGCCGGCCGAGCGGCGCAGCGCCTGAAGCGCCTGTCCGTCAGCTCTTCGGCTTCAGCCCATCGAGGAACAATTGCTCCAGAAAGCGTGCGGCGTCTTCGAAGCGGCCATCGCCGCCGCGGTCGGCTCCGAGCACGGCGCGGACCTGGACGTCGAAATCGGCATAATGCTGCGTCGTCGCCCAGATCGAGAAGATCAGATGCCAGGGGTCGGTCCTGGCGATCTTGCCGTCGCGCATCCAGCCCTTGATGACGGCGGCCTTCTCGTCGACCAGCGTCTTCAGTTCGCCGGCCAGCAGCGGCATGATGCGCGGCGCGCCTTGCAGGATCTCGTTGGCGAAAAGCCGGCTCTCGCGCGGAAAATCGCGGGCCATTTCGAGCTTGCGCCTGATGTAGTTGCGCAATTCGGTCATGGGATCGCCGATGTCGTCGAGTTCCCGCAGCGGAGCCAGCCAAGTGTCGAGCAGGCGCTGCATCAGTGTCTCGTGGATGTCCTCCTTGCGGCGGAAATAATAAAGCAGGTTCGGCTTCGACATGCCGGCGGCTTCGGCGATCTGGTCGATGGTCGAGCCGCGAAAACCGTTGGTGGAGAAAACCTCCAGCGCCGCCTCGAGAATGAGTTCGCGCTTTTCCTGCTGGATGCGGGTGCGGCGAGGGGCGTCCGTGCTGGTGTTCACCGTTGCGGGCCCTCGCGTTGACGGTCATCTGGACCAATTCTCTGGACCAGTTTTTCCTTGGCCTGTGGAACGCACTTCAAGTGCCGCATTTCCGCTAGTAATCCCTTGACCGCCGACAGGGCGGTGCTAACGTTTGTCCAATCGGTCAAAAATTTGCGTAGCATGAAAACGCGGCAAAGACCAAGCGTTGGGCGCACCGAAACAGGTTACAAGGGGAAGTCTTGGTCATGTCCAACCGGCTGAAAGTCACGCCGAACGATCTCAGCGCATTCTGGATGCCGTTCACGGCAAACCGACAGTTCAAGCAGGCGCCGCGCATGATGGTGTCCGCCAAGGACATGCATTACACGACCAGCGACGGCCGCAAGGTGCTGGACGGCACCGCGGGTCTCTGGTGCGTCAACGCCGGCCACTGCCGGCCGAAGATCACCGAGGCGATCCAGCACCAGGCCGCTGAGCTCGACTATGCGCCGGCGTTCCAGATGGGCCATCCGATCGTCTTCGAACTGGCCAACCGCCTGGTCGACCTCGCGCCCAAGGGCATGGACCATGTGTTCTTCACCAATTCCGGTTCGGAATCGGTCGAGACGGCGCTGAAGATGGCGATCGCCTATCACCGCGCCAAGGGCGAGGGCTCGCGCACCCGTCTGATCGGCCGCGAGCGCGGCTATCACGGCGTCAATTTCGGCGGCATCTCGGTCGGCGGCATCGTCACTAACCGCAAGATGTTCGGCACGCTGCTCGGCGGCGTCGACCACATGCCGCACACGCATCTGCCGGAAAAGAACGCCTTCACCAAGGGCGTGCCGGAGCATGGCGCGGAACTCGCCAACGAGCTGGAGCGCATCGTCGCCCTGCATGACGCCTCGACCATCGCCGCCGTCATCGTCGAGCCGGTCGCCGGTTCCACCGGCGTCATCCTGCCGCCCAAGGGTTATCTGCAGAAGCTGCGCGAGATCTGCACCAAGCACGGCATCCTTTTGATCTTCGACGAGGTCATCACCGGTTTCGGCCGTCTCGGCACGCCGTTCGCCGCCGACTATTTCGGTGTCACGCCCGACATCATGACCACCGCCAAGGGCGTCTCCAATGGCGTCATCCCGATGGGCGCGGTGTTCGTGAAGAAGGAAATCCACGACGCCTTCATGACCGGCCCCGAGCATATGATCGAGTTCTTCCACGGCTACACCTATTCGGGCAATCCGATCGCCTGCGCGGCGGCACTCGGCACGCTCGACACGTACAAGGAAGAGGGCCTGCTCACCCGAGGCGAGGAGCTGGCGCAATACTGGGAAGACGCGCTGCATTCGCTGAAGGGCGAGCCGAACGTCATCGATATCAGAAACATCGGCCTGATCGGCGCGATCGAGCTGGCGCCGATCGCTGGCCAGCCGACCAAGCGTGCCTTCTCGGCCTTCGTCAAGGCGTTCGAGCGCGGCGCGCTGATCCGCACCACCGGCGACATCATCGCGCTGTCGCCGCCATTGATCATCACCAAGGGCCAGATCAACGAATTGATCGACCATGTGCGGGATGTTCTGCGCTCGATAGACTAGATCTGCCTGGACCTGGACGGGTGGCGACGGGAACCGCCGCCCGCTCAGGACATGAAATGAGAGGACTTGGAATGGCCGCACCCGGCGAGAATCTGCGAATCAATTCAGACCGTTTGTGGGATTCGATAATGGAGATGGCGAAGATCGGCCCCGGCATTGCCGGTGGCAACAATCGCCAGACCGTGACCGACGAGGATGGCGAGGGCCGGCATCTTTTCAGGCGCTGGTGCGATGCGGCCGGGCTCGAAATGGGCGTCGACGAAATGGGCACGATGTTTGCCCGCCGCGAAGGCACCGACCCCAGCCTGCCGCCGGTCTATGTCGGCAGTCATCTCGATACGCAGCCGACCGGCGGCAAGTACGACGGCGTGCTCGGCGTGCTGGGCGGGCTTGAAGTGGTGCGCTCGCTCAACGACCTCGGCATCAAGACCAGGCATCCGATCGTCGTCACCAACTGGACCAACGAGGAAGGCGCGCGCTTTGCCCCGGCGATGATGGCGTCCGGCGTGTTCGCCGGCGTGCTCGACCAGGCCGATGTCTACGAACATGTCGACAAGCAAGGCAAGAAATTCGGCGAGGAGCTGGAGCGCATCGGCTGGAAGGGCACCGAGAAGGTCGGCGACCGCAAGATCCATGCCTTCTTCGAACTGCATATCGAGCAGGGACCGATCCTAGAGGACGAGGGCATCGACATCGGTGTCGTCACCCACGGGCAAGGGCTGAAGTGGCTGCAGGTGACGCTGACCGGCAAGGAGGCGCATACCGGTTCGACGCCGATGCCCAAGCGCCGCAATGCCGGGCTTGGCATGGCCAGGGTGATCGAACTGGTGCACGAGATCGCCATGGACTACCAGCCAGACGCCGTTGGCGCGGTCGGCCACATGGAGGTGTTTCCCAACTCGCGCAACATCATCGCCGGTCGCACCGTCTTCACCATCGACATCCGTTCGCCCGAGAAGGAAGTGCTGGATGCGATGGACGGTCGCATCCGTGAAGGCATAGACACGATCTGCGAGGCGCTCGACATCCAGTACAAGATCGAACAGGTCGGCGCCTTCGACCCGGTCACCTTCGACGCCGGCTGCGTCAAGGCGATCCGCGATGCCGCCGAACGCCTCGGTTATTCCCACCGCAACATCGTCTCCGGCGCCGGCCATGATGCCTGCTGGATCAACCGCGTTGCACCCACCGCCATGGTGATGTGCCCCTGCGTCGACGGCCTCAGCCACAACGAGGCCGAGGACATCACGAAGGAATGGGCGTCGGCCGGCGCCGACGTGCTGTTCCACGCAGTGGTGGAAACGGCTGTCATCGTGGAGTGAGCTTGCAATCCGCATCCAAAACGCCGCTCGCAAAGAAGCGCGAAGAGAACAAGGGAACACAAAAATGACCAAAGTCATCAAGAACGGCACCGTTGTCACCGCCGACCGCACGTGGAAGGCCGATGTGCTGTTCAAGCACGGCAAGATCGTCGCCATCGGTTCGGACCTGCATGGCGATCACGAGTTCGACGCCACCGGCTGCTACGTGATGCCGGGCGGCATCGATCCGCACACCCATCTCGAAATGCCGTTCATGGGCACCTATTCGGCCGATGATTTCGAATCCGGCACGCGGGCGGCGCTCGCCGGCGGCACCACGATGGTGGTCGATTTCTGCCTGCCGGCGCCGCAGCAGTCGCTGCTCGAGGCCTTGCAGATGTGGGACAACAAGACCTCGAAAGCGTCCTGCGACTACTCCTTCCACATGGCCATCACCTGGTGGGGCAAGCAGGTGTTCGACGAGATGGCCACCGTCGTCGACAAGGGCATCACCTCGTTCAAGCACTTCATGGCCTACAAGGGCGCGCTGATGGTCGACGACGACGAGATGTACGCGTCGTTCCAGCGTTGCGCCGACCTTGGCGCGCTGCCGCTGGTGCATGCCGAGAATGGCGACGTGGTTGCTGCGCTTTCACAGAAGCTCCTGGCCGCCGGCAACAACGGCCCCGAGGGGCACGCCTATTCGAGGCCGCCGGAAGTGGAAGGCGAGGCGACCAACCGCGCCATCATGATCGCCGACATGGCGGGCGTGCCGCTCTATGTCGTGCACGTCTCCTGCGAGCAGAGTCACGAGGCGATCCGCCGGGCCCGCCAGAAGGGCATGCGCGTGTTCGGTGAGCCGTTGATCCAGCACCTGACGCTGGACGAGAGCGAATATTTCGACAAGGACTGGGACCATGCAGCGCGCCGCGTGATGAGCCCGCCCTTCCGCAACAAATTGCACCAGGATTCGCTGTGGGCCGGCTTGCAGGCGGGATCGCTGCAGGTGGTGGCGACCGATCATTGCGCCTTCACCACCAAGCAGAAACGCAACGGCGTCGGCGATTTCACCAAGATCCCGAACGGCACCGGTGGGCTGGAAGACCGCATGCCGGTGCTGTGGACGACGGGCGTCAACACCGGACGGCTGACGATGAACGAGTTCGTCGCGGTGACCTCGACCAACATCGCAAAGATCCTCAACATGTATCCCAAGAAGGGCGCCATCGTCGAAGGTGCGGATGCCGACATCGTCGTCTGGGATCCGAAACGCAAGAAGAAGATTTCCTCGAAGAAGCAGCAGTCCGTCATCGACTACAACGTCTTCGAAGGGTTCGAGGTGACCGGCCTGCCGCGCTTCGTCTTCTCGCGTGGCGAACTGTCGATCCAGGAGGCCGAGGTCATGGCCAAGCCCGGCCATGGCGAGTTCGTCGGCCGCGAGCCGAACGCGGCGGTCAACCGGGCGCTATCGACGTGGAAGGAAATTTCCGCGCCGCGCAAGGTCGAGCGCACCGGCATTCCGGCGACCGGGGTTTGAGCTTGGCGCGCTCGGCCGCGTTCATTTCACTGGTCCTGGCGGCAGTTGTCGCTGGTCCGGCAGCAGCGAGCGGCGTGCTCGCCGGCTCCTGGGGCAATGATGTCGGCTGTGCCGGCGTCAAGGCCGGTTATCAGGACAGTGACGCCTACATCGTGCTGACCGCCGAAGGCATAGAGACCTATGGCAGCGGCTGCCGGTTCGCGCAGCAATTGACGTCGGTGCTGGGTGCACAATCGTTGACCTCGACCTGTTCCGCCGAGGGTGAGGCGGGGACGACGACTGAGACCGTTGTGGTCACCAACAAGGGGGAGGATGGTTTCTTCGTCACCATTCCCGGCCTTGAGGAAATGGGGCCGCTGCAATCATGTTCATGACGGTGCCGGTGACGGCCCCTCCGTCGATGTCGGCTTCAAGCGACAAGTGCGTCCAGTTCCGGCAGCAGGACGACGCTTTCCTGTTCGTTGGGATCCGTGCGGGCAATGACGGCGGAAGACGGGGCGCCGCTGAGATTGGCCGGCAGATGCGGTACGCCGGCCGGAATGTAGAAGAGGTCGCCGGCCTTGACGACGATATGATGCTCCAGCCGGTCACCGTACCAGGTATGGACTTCGCCGGAGAGTACGTAGATCGCCGTTTCATGGCTCTCGTGCATATGCGCCTTGGCGCGGGCGCCGGGCGGCATGGTGAGCATATGCATGCAGATGCCGGAGGAGCCGACGGTTTCTGCGGCGATGCCGGCGAAATAGGTCAGTCCCTGCTTGCCTTCATAAGTGGTTTCAGGGCGGATAAGATGACAAGTGGGCGACATCGGGGAAACTCCGGGCGTCGATTGAGTGGGACAAAGGCAGTGGGACAGGGCGAGTGGAAAACAACATCGCGATAAAAGCAATCGGATTCCAGCCGGTGCCCCGGTGGCGGCAACGGGCAGGCTGCAGCCGATGACAGGGATTTCGCCAGCCGTCGTTGCGGCAAGCAAACTCGAACTGACCTTCCAGACCAATGACGGACCGGTGCAGGCGCTGACCAATGTCGACCTGACCATCGGCAAGGGGGAGTTCGTTTCCTTCATCGGGCCATCGGGCTGCGGCAAGACCACCTTGCTGCGCGTCATCGCCGATCTGGAAAAGCCGACCTCGGGGACGATTTCGGTCAACGGCATGACGCCCGAACAGGCGCGCGAGAAACGCGCCTATGGCTATGTCTTCCAGGCTGCGGCGCTGTTTCCGTGGCGCACCATCGAGCGCAATGTCGGGCTGCCGCTGGAGATCATGGGGCTGTCCAAGGCGGAACAGGCGGAGCGGATCAAGCGCACGCTCGACCTCGTCAACCTCAGCGGCTTCGAGAAGAAATATCCCTGGCAGCTTTCGGGTGGCATGCAGCAGCGCGCCTCGATTGCCCGCGCGTTGGCTTTCGACGCCGACCTGCTGTTGATGGACGAGCCGTTCGGCGCGCTGGACGAGATCGTGCGCGACCACCTCAACAAGCAATTGCTGGAACTGTGGGGACGCACAAACAAGACCATCTGCTTCGTCACCCACTCCATTCCCGAAGCCGTCTATCTTTCGACGCGCATCGTTGTCATGTCGCCACGCCCGGGTCGCGTCAGCGATGTCATCGAGTCGACGCTGCCGAAGGAGCGGCCGCTCCACATCCGCGAGACGCCGGAATTCCTGGCGATCGCCGCGCGCGTCCGCGATGGTCTGCACGCAGGGCACAGCTATGAAGATTGAGGCGGTGCGCTAGATGGACAGCTTCCGCGACAAGCTCATTCCGGTAACCTCGATCCTCGCGGGCCTGGTCGTCCTCTGGTATGTCATGGCCGTCATCCTCAACACGCCGTTCCAGCGCGATCTCGACCGCCGCGCTGGGGAAACGCCCGGCTTGAGCGAGTTCATCGGCAAGACATTGTCACAACCGAAGCCGACACTGCCGGCGCCGCACCAGGTGGCGGTGAACTTCTTCGAAAACACTTTTCTGCGCCCCATCACCTCGAACCGTAGCCTCGTCTACAACGCCTGGGTGACGCTGTCATCGACGCTGCTCGGCTTTGCTTTCGGCACGGCGCTTGGCATCATCATCGCTGTCGGCATCGTGCATGTGGCGACGCTCGACCGCAGCCTGATGCCGTGGATCATCGCCTCGCAGACCATTCCCATCCTGGCAGTGGCGCCGATGATCATCGTCGTGCTGGCGGCAATCGGCATCACCGGCCTCATCCCGAAGGCGATGATCTCGACCTATCTGTCGTTCTTCCCGGTGACGGTCGGCATGGTGAAGGGCCTGCGCTCGCCCGAGATCATGCATCTCGACCTGATGCACACCTACAATGCCAGCGCCTCGCAGACCTTTTGGAAATTGCGCGTACCGGCCGCGGTGCCGTTTCTGTTCACCTCGATGAAGGTTGCGGTGGCGGCAAGCCTCGTCGGCGCCATCGTCGGCGAACTGCCGACAGGTGCGGTCGCCGGAATCGGCGCCAAGCTTTTGGCAGGCGCCTATTACAGCCAGTCCATCGACATCTGGTCGGCGCTTGTTGCCGGTTCAGTGGTGGCAGCACTTCTGGTCATGGTGGTCGGCATTGCCGGGCGCATCGTCGACCGCGCCATGGGCGGGAGGCCGGCATGAACTGGCTGAAACCCTCCTGGCAAGCGGTGCTGGCCATCGTGCTGTGCCTGATCGCGGTGGCGCTCGGCGCGATGTCGAAGCCGGAAGCGGCAGCGCTTGCCGAGCCGGCGGCCAGCTTCAACTACCCCTATCTCGGAACGAAGGGCCTGATGTTCGGCCTGACTTTGCTGGCGGCGCTGGTCTCGATGACCAGGATTCCACCCCTTGCGGAAGCGGTTGTGCTGTTTGTCGGCGCCCACTTCGTTGCCCGGCTGCTGATTTCAGGCATATCCGGCTTCGAAGGCACCGCACTGGCGCCATATTTCCTGCTGCTGGCCGCCGCATGGCTGCTCGGCTGGCGCTGCGTCGCTGTCCTGTCAGGACTTCGCCCGATGGCAAATTGGGCCCGGACTGCGTTGCGCCTGATCATCCCGGCCATCTTCGGTGCCTGGATCCTGATCATCTGGGAGGCGGTGACGCGCGGCGCCGGCATTCCCTTCATCCTTTTGCCGCCGCCGAGTGCCATCGGAGTCCGTATCGCCAGTTCGCTGCCGGTGCTCGCCGCGGATGTCCGGCAGACCATCTTCAAGGCGGTGATTTTCGGCTATGTGGTGGGCAGCGGCGCCGGCTTCATCACCGCCGTGCTCGCCGATCGCGTGCCGTTCCTGCGCCGCGGACTGCTGCCGATCGGCAACATGGTCTCGGCGCTGCCGATCATCGGCGTGGCGCCGATCATGGTCATGTGGTTCGGCTTCGACTGGCAGTCCAAGGCGGCCGTCGTCATCATCATGACCTTCTTTCCGATGCTGGTGAACACGGTCGCCGGGCTCGCCGCCTCCGGCCATATGGAGCGAGACCTGATGCGCACCTATGCGTCGGGCTACTGGCAGACGCTGCTTAAGCTCAGGCTGCCGGCAGCAGCGCCCTTCATCTTCAACGCGCTGAAGATCAACTCGACGCTGGCGCTGATCGGCGCCATCGTCGCCGAGTTCTTCGGCACGCCCGTCGTCGGCATGGGCTTCCGGATCTCGACCGAGGTCGGGCGGATGAACATCGACATGGTCTGGGCCGAAATCGCAGTTGCAGCACTTGCGGGTTCGGTCTTTTATGGCGTGGTCGCTCTTATCGAAAGAGCCGTCACGTTTTGGCATCCCTCTGTCCGTGGTGGATAGGGCGGTGGGTTTAAGGGTACTAACTTCAGAGGGTAAAAAGATGAAAAGACTGATTATTCCCGTTCTGGCCGGCGCGATGTCGCTTGCCGCATTTCAGGCAATGGCAGCCGACAAGGTGACGTTGCAGCTGAAATGGGTCACGCAGGCCCAGTTTGCCGGCTACTATGTCGCCAAGGCCAAGGGTTTCTACGAGGCCGAGGGTCTCGACGTCGACATCAAGCCGGGCGGTCCCGACATTGCGCCCGAGCAGGTGATCGCCGGCGGCGGCGCCGATGTCATCGTCGACTGGATGGGCGGCGCGCTGGCCGCCCGCGAAAAGGGCGTCCCGCTGGTCAACATCGCCCAGCCGTTCAAGAAGGCCGGCATGGAGCTGGTCTGCCCCAAGGACGGCCCGATCAAGACCGAGGCCGACTTCAAGGGCCACACGCTCGGCGTCTGGTTCTTCGGCAACGAATATCCGTTCTACGCCTGGATGAACAAGCTCGGCCTGAAGACCGATGGCGGCCCGGACGGCGTCACCGTGCTCAAGCAGAGCTTCGATGTGCAGCCGCTGATCCAGAAGCAGGCGGATTGCATCTCGGTCATGACCTACAACGAGTACTGGCAGCTGATCGACGCCGGCTACAAGCCGGAACAGCTGACCGTGTTCAACTATTCGGCGATGGGCAACGACCTGCTCGAGGACGGGCTCTATGCGTCGGAAGACAAGCTCAAGGATCCAGCCTTCGAGGACAAAATGGTGCGTTTCGTGCGCGCTTCGATGAAGGGCTGGAAGTATGCCGTCGACAACAATGACGAAGCCGCAGGCATCGTCATGGACGGTGGCGGCCAGGACGAGAACCACCAGAAGCGGATGATGAGCGAAGTCGCCAAGCTGGTCGACAATGCCGACGGCAAGCTCGACCCGGCGACCTACGAGCGTACCGCCAAGGCGCTGCTCGACCAGAAGATCATCACCAAGGAGCCCACCGGCGCCTACACCACCGCCATCACCGACAAGGCGGTCAAGTAAAGCCTAGTCAGTGACGTCTTGATCTCATGCGCGGCGCCTTTGGCATGTGTCAAAGGCGCCGTTCCTTTATGGTGTTCATGACGAAGCTGGTTTCGATCGAGGCAACGCATTTGAGCCGCGCGATCTTTTCCTTGATGAAGCGCTCATACTGTTCGAGGCTGCCTGTCACCACCTTCAGCACATAGTCGCGCGAACCGGTGACGAGGTGGCATTCCAGCACCTCTTCCCAACCGCGGATCGCGTCCTCGAACATGACGATCTCGTCCTCGTTCTGGCGGCTGAGCCGGACGGTGGCAATGGCGACCATGCTCCAGCCGAAGGCGGCGGGGTCGACCAGGGTGGTATAGCCTCTGATAACGCCGGTTTCCTCCAGCCGCCGCACGCGCCTCAGGCAGGGCGACGGCGACAGGCCGATGCGCTCGGCAAGTTCGTTGTTGGTGATGCGGGCGTCGGCCTGCAGTTCACGCAGGATCCTGCGGTCGAAATCATCGGCTATCTTCTGCTGCACTTTCGGTCGCTCCAGGCAATTTGTTGCGAAGATGCAGCCATGCAAGCCCAAAAATAGCAAGGACTGGCCGAAGAGGATCGCATAAATTGCCACGCAACACTCCTCGAAAAGCAGGAAAAAACCATGCCCGCACCGCGCCCGTCGAAAACCCATATCGGCAACCACAAGCTCCACCCGGAGACGCTGATGCTGAGCTATGGCTTCGATCCGCAGCTTTCGGAGGGCGCGGTCAAGCCGCCGGTGTTCCTGACCTCAACCTTCGTGTTCAAGTCGGCGGAAGAGGGACGCGACTTCTTCGACTACACTTCCGGCCGCAAGGAGCCGCCGAGCGGCACTGCGTCAGGTCTGGTCTATTCGCGCTTCAACCATCCCAACAGCGAAATCGTCGAGGACCGGCTGGCGATCTATGAGGGGACGGATGCCTGCATCCTGTTTTCATCCGGCATGTCGGCGATCGCGACGACACTGCTCGCCTATGCCCGGCCGGGCGACGTCATCCTGCATTCGCAGCCACTCTATGGCGGTACCGAGACGCTTTTGACGCGCACGCTGTCCGGCTTCGGCATCGGTGCTGTCGGCTTCGCGGATGGCGTCGACGAGACGGCGATGCGCGCAGCGGCCGACGCCGCAGTCGCGAAGGGCCGTGTCTCGGTCATCCTGATCGAGACGCCGTCAAATCCGACGAACAGCCTGGTCGACATCGCGCTGATGCGCAGGATCGCCGACGAGATTGGCACTGGCCAAGGGTCGACGCCGATTGTCGTCTGCGACAACACGCTGCTCGGACCGGTATTCCAGAGGCCCATCGAACATGGCGCCGATGTGTCCGTCTATTCGCTGACCAAATATGTTGGCGGCCATTCCGACCTGATCGCGGGTGCCGCCATGGGGAGCAAGGCAGTCACCAAGCCGATCAAAGCTTTGCGCGGCGCGATCGGCACGCAGCTCGACCCGCATTCCTGCTGGATGCTGGGCCGCTCGCTGGAGACGCTGTCGATCCGCATGGAGCGGGCGAACGACAATGCGCGCATGGTCGCCGAATTCCTGCGCGATCATGCCAAGGTCGAGAAGGTGCATTATTTGCCGTTCCTGGGCGAGGACACGCCGGCGGGCCGTGCCTACCGGGCACAATGCACTGGCGCCGGGTCGACATTCTCCTTCGACATACGGGGTGGCGAGAAGGCGGCCTTCGCCTTTCTCAACGGCCTGCAAATCTTCAAGCTGGCGGTGAGTCTCGGCGGAACGGAATCGCTGGCCAGCCATCCGGCGGCCATGACCCATTCGGGCATTCCCTTCGACGTGCGCCAGCGCATCGGGGTGTTGGAGACCACGGTCAGGCTGTCGATCGGCGTCGAACATCCAGACGATCTGATCGCCGACCTGACGCAGGCGCTGGCTGCGGTCTGACACCGCCCTTCGAACGACCGGGACATCGCGGTCCGACTGTTTGCACGTAAGCGTTACTCGCGTGGAGCCATCCACGCCTGTAAGCGTTCTGTCGATACATCCGCGCGCCGGGGAGCCGTGGAGGATGTCATCCAGCAAACGGAGAGTCTCATGCGTATCCAATCCTTGGCACCAATGCTTTCGGCCCTGGCCATCTCGGCGTCCTTCCTCATGGCATCGCCGGCCCTGGCCGAGACGGTGAAGCTGAAAGCGACGCTCGACGGGGGCCAGCAGAACCCGCCGGTCACCACGAAAGGCAAGGGCACGGCCGCTCTCACCTTCGACACGGCGACGAAGAAGCTCAGCTGGAACGTCAAATATTCCGGGCTGAGCGGGCCAGCCACCGCCGGGCACATTCACGGCCCGGCCGCGATTGGTGAAAACGCCGGAGTGGCGATCCCGTTCAAAGGCAAGTTGAAGAGCCCCATCAAGGGTTCTGCTGTCCTGACCGACGCGCAGGCCGCCGACCTGATCGCCGGCAAGGACTATGTCAACGTCCACACGGCGGCCAACAAGGACGGCGAAATCCGCGGCCAGATCGAGACCGCGAAATAGCGCAAGCCGTTTCGGACAAAAGGGGCGGGCGACTGCCCCTTTTTTGTTCGATCATGCCTTGTCGCGTATCTGGGTCATCGTCCGGGTCGGCGTGATTGCTTCCGGGTCGAGCCTGACCTCGACGATCGCCGGCTTGCCGCTGGCGCGGGCACGTTCGAAGGCCGGGGCGAAGTCCGCGGTCTTCTCGACCGTCTCGCCGTGGCCGCCATAGGCGCGAGCCAAGGCCGCGAAGTCGGGGTTCTTGAGATCGGTGGCGACGACGCGGCCAGGATATTCGCGCTCCTGATGCATGCGGATGGTGCCGTAGATACCGTTGTTGACGACGACGACGACGATCGGCAGGTCGTACTGGACGGCGGTGGCGAACTCCTGCCCATTCATCAGGAAGCAGCCGTCGCCGGCGAAGGCAACCACGGTGCGCTCCGGAAACAGCTCTTTGGCGGCGACCGCGGCAGGGGTGCCGTAGCCCATCGAGCCTGACGTCGGTGCTGCCTGCGTGGCGAAGCGGCGGAAGCGGTGGAAGCGGTGCACCCAAGTGGCGTAATTGCCGGCGCCGTTGGTGAGGATGGCGTCGTCGGGCAACATCTTTTCGAGATAGTTCATGATCGGCCCCATCTGGACCGGGCCGGGGCCGCTTTCCGGCGGCGTCGACCAATCGAGATAGGCAGCATGCAGCTTTGGCGTCTCTGCTGCCCAGGTCGGCGCTGAGGCCGGCTTGCGCTTGGCGAAAGCTTCGACAAAGGCGACCGGCGAGGCGTTGATCGCCAATGTTGGCCGGTAGACGCGGCCGAGCTCGCTGGCGTCGGCGTGGATATGGACCAGCGTCTGGTCGGGGTAGGGGCTTTTCAAGAGCGTATAGTCGGACGACGGCATTTCGCCCATGCGGCCGCCGATCAGCAGCACGAGATCGGCCTGCTTGATCACTGTGGCCAGCTTCGGATTGATGCCAATGCCGACGTCGCCGGCATAGTTCGGATGCAGGTGGTCGAAAAGCATCTGGCGGCGGAAGGAACAGCCGACCGGCAGCGACCACGCCTCGGCGATCGAGCGCATCCGCGCCACGGCCCCGGCGTCCCAGCGCGTGCCGCCGAGTATGACGAACGGCCGCTTGGCCTTGGCCAGCAATTCCTGCAGCGCGTCGAGTTCGGCTTCGCCTGGCCGGGTTTCGACCGCTGTGTGCGGCAAGGCAGCGGGCGCTTCGACGATACTGGTCAGCATGTCTTCCGGCAGCGAGATGACCACCGGGCCCGGACGGCCCGATGTCGCCACCGCGAAGGCGCGGGTGACGAATTCCGGGATGCGCGAGGCGTCATCGATCTCGACCACCCATTTGGCGATGTCGCCGAAAAACCGCTTGTAGTCCACCTCCTGGAAGGCCTCGCGCTCCTTGGCGTGGCTGGCGACCTGGCCGATGAACAGGATCACAGGTATCGAATCCTGCATGGCGATGTGGATGCCGGCCGAGGCGTTGGTGGCGCCGGGGCCGCGGGTGACGAAGCAGATGCCGGGCTTGCCGGTCAGGCGGCCGTGGCAATCAGCCATCATGGCGGCGCCGCCTTCCTGGCGGCAGACGATGGTGCGGATCGCTGAATCGTGCAGCGCGTCGAGCACCGCGAGGTAGGATTCGCCGGGCACGCAATAGATGCGGTCGGTGCCGTTGGCTTCGAGCGCGTCGACGATCAGTTGTCCGCCGGTCTTCATTGTCCAGACTTCTCCAGTTCGGCAAGGATTTCTTCGGTGTGCTCGCCCAGGCGCGGCGAGGGACGCCCATAGACGAGTGGCGTGCCGGACATCACCATCGGCGCGCGCACCGATGGCAGAAGATTGCCATGGCTGTCGTCGAGGTCGAGCCGCATGCCGCGGGCGATTGTCTGCGGGTCGGCAAACATCTGGCCGATCGTGTTGATCGGGCTCGCCGGCACGCTGGCCGCTTCCAGCCTTGCCAGCAGCGGGTCGCGATCAAAAATCTTCAGGGCCTCGATCATGTGTTCGCGCAGCTTGACCCGGTTGGCGACCCGGGCAGGATTGGTGGCGAAATCGGGGTTTGCGGGCAATTCGTCCAATCCGACTGCGGCACAGAATTTGGCGAACTGGCCGTCATTGCCGACCGCCAGGATGATGTGGCCATCCCTGACCGGCACCACCTCGTAAGGCGCGATGTTCATATGCGCATTGCCCATCTGCACCGGTGACTTGCCGGAGACGAGATAGTTCAGGTTCTGGTTGCCGAGTGCCGAGATCTGGGTGTCGAAGAGCGCCATGTCGATGTGCTGACCTTCGCCGGTCTGTTCGGCATGGCGCAGCGCCGCCTGGATGGCGATAACCGAATAAAGGCCGGTGAAGATATCGGAGATGGCGACGCCGGCTTTTTGCGGTTCTCGGCCGACCTCGCCGGTGATCGACATCATGCCGGCCATGGCCTGGATGATGAAATCATAGCCGGCGCGTGGCGCGTAGGGCCCGTCCTGGCCGAAGCCGGTGATCGAGCAATAGACGAGGCGAGGGTTGATTTTCTTCAGGCTGTCGAAATCGAGGCCGTATTTCTTGAGGCCGCCGAGCTTGAAGTTCTCGATCAGCACATCCGAAGTCGCGACCAGCCGGCGCACGGTCCCGGCGCCCTCCGGCGTCGAGAAATCGATGGCGATGGAGCGCTTGCCGCGATTGCAGGAATGGTAGTAGGCGGCCGACAGGTTCTCGCCGTCCTTGCCGATGACGAAGGGCGGGCCCCATTTGCGGGTGTCGTCGCCGCCATCGGGGCTTTCGACCTTGATGACGTCGGCGCCGAGATCGGCAAGCAATTGCCCGGCCCAAGGCCCGGCAAGGATGCGGGCGAGTTCGACGACGCGGACGCCTTTCAGCGGGGGTTCGGCCATAAATCACCAGAATTGGTCGGAACCGCAGCGGATTTTCTGTTGTGCATGTCGTTATCCCAAAACCGCTGCACACTTTCGGGGCGTCATGCACTATCAACACCTTGCGCTGCTGTCACGGCCCTTGCGCTGGGCCAAGCCTTCATCGCTTCAGCACGGTTTCGGCCCAGGCCGCGAAATCGACCATGATGATGTCGCGGTTCACCTCGTTCAGGCTTTCGTGGCGGGTGTCGGCGTAAACCTTTGAAACGAGATTCGAAAAGCCCATCTTGCGCATGCGATTGGCAAGGTGGGTGATCCCTTTGCCGTAATCCGATGCGGGGTCTTTCTCACCGCCGACGATGCTGACGGGGAGGTTGTGCCTGATGCCGGCAAAGCCAGCATCCTTGCCGCCGTTCAGCGCCATGCCGACGACGTCGCGCCACATCGACACCGAGGCATCCCAGCCGCAGAGCGGATCGGCGATGTATTTCGCCACTTCCGCCGCGTCGCGCGACAGCCAGTCGAAAAGCGTGCGGTGATTGGGCACCGCCTTGCCCCAGGCCTGGAAGGTAAGTTTCGGCAACAGGCGCGAGGGGACATCCGAGCCCAGCCGCATCCTTTCCCAGCCAAGGATGCCCAGGGCCAGTTGTCCGAGCAGGCCTTGCGAGAAATTGCCGTTCCAGATCGCGGCCCCATGAACCCGTGGCGAGTGCGTCAACAGGAAGTTCAGCGCCACGGACGCACCCATCGAATGGCCGAAAAGGATGACCGGCAGGTTCGGCTGTTCGCTGGCGATGAGATCATGAATGGCGTCGACATCGGCGATCACCTTGGCTGCGCCGTCCCTGTCGGCGAATCTCCCGAGCGGCGCATCGGGGGCCTTGGTCTCGCCGTGGCCACGATGGTCGTGGACATAGACATGGAAGCCGCGTGGCCCGAGAAAATCGGCGAATCGGGCATAGCGCGCGGCATGCTCGGCCAGCCCGTGATTGATCTGGACGACGGCACGTGCCCGGCCATCGGCCTGCCTGACGAAAAGATTGAGATCGGCACCGGTCGGCGAGGTAACCACACGCTGCTGGCTGAATGACATGCCGCTCGGTCTCCAGGCTCTGGCTGCCACCGTGGCGCCGGCTTTGTTTGCGCCGGCGTCGGTTTTGCGTCAATCCGCTCCTGCAGATTTTCGGCGACGATGTTTCTTGCGTTTGGCCAGCAAAATATCGCAATTCTGACATGGAGACGGCTTCAGTCTGTCGCCCACTTCCTCAACGGGGATTCCCTATGCGCATTGCTGTTGTTTTCGGATTGGCCATGCTGGCGGCGTCGCTGGCCAATGCTGCGCATGCCGACGTCAAGATGAGCGGCACCTTCGTTGCCGATGCGGCCTGTCCGGCAACGCAAGCGATCAAGAACGGCAAGAACCCCGGCAATGTCTCGACCGATGCCGGACAGAGCTATCAGCTGCTTGCTGGCAACAAGGATGCGCCGACGCATTACCTCATCCTGGTGCCCGGCGCCGATCCGGAGCGCCGCTGGGTGAAGGTCACCTGCGGCCATGTCTCCGGCAGCAGCGCCGTGACAGTGCCGGCAGCGCCTGGCGGACAAGGCAAGCCGGCGGCGTCGGGAAAACCCGAATACGTCTTCGCGCTGAGCTGGCAGCCGGCCTTCTGCGAGACCAAGTCGAGCAAGACCGAATGCAAGTCACAGAGCGCTGGCGATTTCGACGCCACGCATTTCACCTTGCACGGCCTGTGGCCGCAGCCGAACGGCAATTTCTATTGCCAGGCGACTGCAGCCGACAAGGCCAATGACAATCCGACCCATTGGAAGGACCTGCCGCCGGTCAACCTGGATGCCGACACCCGCACGGAACTTGATCAGGTGATGCCAGGGACAGCCTCCCATCTCGAACGGCATGAGTGGATCAAGCACGGCACCTGCTACGGCAAGAGCCAGCAAGACTATTTCTCCGATGCGCTCAATCTGATGCGTGCGGTGAACGGCTCGCCGGTGCGGGATCTCTTTGCCAAGAACATTGGTGGGAAACTGACGGCGGACCAGATCCGTGGCGCCTTCGACAGCGCCTTTGGCGCCGGGGCAGGAGACCGGGTGCGCGTCTCCTGCGTCATCGATCCGTCGAGCGGCAGGCGGCTGATCGGCGAACTGACGCTCGGCCTTGCCGGCCCGATCGGCCCCAACAGCTCGCTCAAGAACCTGCTGCTGGCTTCGGTCCCGACCAACAAGGCCGGCTGCCCGACCGGCACCGTGGACGCGATCGGATTCCAGTAGGCGCTGGCGGAACGCAGACACCCGACTGCTCTGCCTACGACATCGAAGCCGGGCCGATCATCACCGCGCTGAAATGGCTGGCGATCGCCTTGATGGCGGTTTCCACGGTGGCGGGCATTCGGCGGCAGAAGAAGTCGCCGTAAGCGTCACATAGCTTGAGCAGCACGATCTTATCCGAAAACCGGCTCCACTTTCGGGACCGTGCTCTAGATTCGAGCGGATTGGGTCCATGCGACGGAAGTGTCGGCCTCGTGGCCGCCCGGCTCGCCGACGACGCGGTCGCGCCCGGTCGACTTCGCCTTGTAGAGGCGCTGGTCGGCAAGCGCGAACAGATCGGCAAGGCAGCGCGTCGTTTCGCTGACGCTGGACACGCCGGCGCTGACGGTCAGCTCGAAGCGGCTGGTGTTGGCGGAGGCCTTGACGGCGTGGCGGATGCTTTCGCCAAACAGCCTGGCCACCGAGTGCGGACGCGAACTGAGGATGGCGAATTCCTCGCCGCCGATCCGGAACACCTGGTCTTCGGCGCTTGCCGCATCGCCGAGCAGGGCTGCAACCGCTTTCAACACCTTGTCGCCTTCGGCATGGCCGAACCGGTCGTTGATCGACTTGAAATGGTCGACATCGATGATCAGCAGGCTGAGCGGCCTGGCCGTGCGCAGGCTGACCTGAACCGCGGCTTCTCCATCGCTGTCGAAGCGACCCCTGTGCAGCAGACCGGTCAGGCCGTCCCGGCCGACATGTTCGACCAGCGCTTCGTAGCGTTCGCGATAGGTCAGCGTGTCGAAGATGTCGGTCAGTCCGCGCGGCACCGCGATCTGGCGTTCCTCGAACCATCTGAGATAGGCCACGAGCATGGTGCTGAAGATCAGCGCGGCGGCCATCTTGGCGAACCAGCCGCCGAAGAACACCGCGATCGGCGCGCCGGCAACGAAATGCAGCGCGGTGAAGAACCCCACCTGGTCGAAGGTGAGCACGCAGGCGACCGAAATCAGGATGCGCGCGAACTGTGCCTTGCGCAGACGACGCCCGAGCTTTTCATAAAGGAGTATGATCAGGATGGCGTCGACGAACAGCAGCGTCGTACCCCAGACCATCAGCCAGCCCATCTGGTCGATGAAGCCGATGTCGGGGAGCCTGCCGTCGGGAAGCGGCGCGATGGCGTGCAGGCGCAACAGCAGCACCAGCCCGATCATCAGCGCATTGCCGAGCAGCAGGCCATAGATCGGCTGGCGGACGGTGGCGGCATCCTCTTTCATGTAGAGCAGCAAAAGCATCACCAGCTTGCCCGAAAACAGCACGGCCGAGCCGGGCGAGACCATGCCGAACGGCAAGGCGACGTAAAAGACGCTGGCGAGGTAGGTCTCGAGAAAGTGCATGACGCCGAGCGCACAGACGAAGACGCCGAGGCCAGTGCGCTTCCTGATCCGGAAGAGCGTCACCATGACGCTGAAGTAGACGACCGCCTCGGCAAGGAGCAGGAAACTGTTCAGCAACGCCGTCCGATCCGATCTCTTCTCGTGGAATCGCGACAAACCAGCGATTCCACCCCGATCCTGTTTTGACGCGGAAGGGTTAACGGAGCTTTCATCGCGCCCCGCGGCCGGTGGAAAACTTCAGCGGTTGGCGGACACTTCCGCGTGTGGCCGGCTAGATGAGGCAAAAGCGATTGCCGTTCGCCGCCGCATCGCCTACATAGCGGCCAACCTCCATTCAATTTGACAAATCCAGTCAGTTTCTCTGGGCCAGTCAGTTTTTCAGGGAAAGCGCGCGTGGCACGCCAGTTCATCTATCACATGGCCGGCCTCAACAAGGCCTATGGCACCAAGAAGGTGCTCGAGAACATCCATCTGTCCTTCTATCCGGATGCCAAGATCGGCATCCTCGGCCCCAACGGTTCGGGCAAGTCGACGATCCTCAAGATCATGGCCGGGCTCGACAAGGAGTGGAACGGCGAGGCGTGGCTGGCCGAAGGCGCTACCGTCGGCTACCTGGCACAGGAGCCGGCGCTCGACCCGGCCAAGACCGTGTTCGAGAACATCATGGAAGGCGTTGCCGCCAAGACCGCCGTCATCGAACGCTACAACGAATTGATGATGAACTATTCCGACGAGACGGCCGACGAGTCGGCCAAGCTCCAGGACGAGATGGACCGGCTGAACCTGTGGGACCTCGAACAGCAGGTCGAGATGGCGATGGAAGCGCTGGGCTGCCCGCCCAAGGAAGCCGACGTCACCAAGCTGTCGGGCGGCGAGCGCCGCCGCGTGGCGCTTTGCCAACTGCTGCTGCGTCAACCCGACTTGCTGCTGCTCGACGAACCGACTAACCATCTCGACGCCGAAACCACGGCGTGGCTGGAAAAGCATCTGCGCGCCTATCCGGGCGCGGTGATGATCATCACCCACGATCGCTACTTCCTCGACAATGTCACCGGCTGGATCCTCGAACTCGACCGCGGCCGCGGCATTCCCTATGAGGGCAACTACACCAAATACCTCGAAGCCAAGGCCAAGCGGCTCAAGCAGGAAGGCCGCGAGGATGACGCCCGCCAGCGCGCCATCGGCCGCGAGCGCGAGTGGATCCAGTCCAGCCCGAAAGCCCGCCAGACCAAGTCCAAGGCGCGTATCCAGGCGTTCCAAGATCTGCTGGATGCCGCCGACAAGCGGCGTCCGAGCGATACGCAGATCGTCATTCCGCATGGCGAGCGGCTCGGCAATGTGGTGATCGAGGCCGAAGGCCTGTCGAAGGGCTTTGGCGACACGCTGCTGATCGACGGCCTGGAATTCAAGCTGCCACCCGGCGGCATCGTCGGCGTCATCGGCCCGAACGGCGCCGGCAAGACGACGCTGTTCCGCATGATCACCGGCCAGGAAAAGCCGGATGCGGGCTCTGTCCGCGTCGGCGAAACGGTCAAGCTCGGCTATGTCGACCAGAGCCGCGATGCGCTCGATCCGTCAAAGACAGTGTGGGAAGAGATTTCCGGCGGCGCCGAAGTGGTCAAGCTCGGCAAGTTCGAGGCCAACACGCGTGCCTATTGCGCCTCGTTCAACTTCCGTGGCGGCGACCAGCAGCAGAAAGTCGGCAATCTGTCCGGCGGCCAGCGCAACCGCGTGCACCTGGCCAAGATGCTGAAGACCGGCGGCAACGTGCTGCTGCTTGACGAGCCGACCAACGATCTGGATACGGAAACGCTGGCGGCGCTCGAAGACGCGCTGGAAAATTTTGGTGGCTGCGCGGTCATCATCTCGCACGATCGTATGTTCCTCGATCGCCTGGCGACGCACATCCTCGCCTTCGAGGGCGACAGCCATGTCGAATGGTTCGAGGGCAATTTCGAGGATTACGAGCAGGACAAGATCCGCCGCCTCGGGCCGGATGCCGTCAACCCGCACCGCATGACCTACAAGAGGCTGACGCGGTAAGGGACTAACCGGGGCGGCGAATTCTCAACTGTGTGAGGAGTTCAAATGGCTGATTGGTCCGCCGCCCAATATCTGAAATTCGAAGACGAGCGCACGCGACCGGCGCGGGATCTCGCAGCACAGGTGCCGGTGGATTTCCCGCGCCGGGTCGTCGACATCGGCTGCGGGCCGGGCAACTCGACCGAGCTGCTTGTCGAGCGCTGGCCGAATGCTGAGGTCAGCGGCTTCGACACCTCGCCCGACATGATCGAGAAGGCGAGGGCGCGGCTGCCGGATCTCAACTTCGACCTGGCGGATGCCTCCGAATGGCAGCCGGCCGAGCCGGTCGACGTGATCTTCGCCAATGCGGTGTTCCAGTGGCTGCCCGAGCATCCGGCGGTCTTCCAGCGGCTGATGGGTTTTCTCGCCCCAGGTGGCGCGCTGGCCATCCAGATGCCCGACAATATGGGCGAGGACTCGCACCGCCTGATGCGAGAGACCTCGGCCGAAATGCCGTTTGCTGAAAAGATCAAGGGCGCGGCGCGCGGGCCGCTGCCGCCGGTGTCATTCTACTATGACCTGCTGTCGCCGTTCAGCGATCGGCTGGACATCTGGCACACCATCTACAACCACCCGCTTGCCGACGCCGAGGCGATCGTTGAATGGGTGAAATCGACCGGGTTGAAACCGTTCCTCGATCCGCTTGAGGCGGACGAGCGCAAAATGTTCCTCGACAGCTACACGGCCAAGGTCGCCAAGGCCTATCCCAGGACGGCGAACGGCAAGGTGCTTTTGCGCTTTCCGCGCATCTTCATCGTCGCCAAGCGGGCTTGATTGTCCACGTTGCGATACGCCAATTGCGGCCGCTTGACCCGGTTTCGCCGCCATGCGCATTTCATCACGTTGGATCGCGATGGCCCGCGTGGCAGGGGTGGACGATGACACTGAAAAAGGTGCTTTTCGGCGGCGGCGTGAGCGCAGCGGCACTTCTGGCGTTCTCGATCTCGGCGGAGGCCAAGCGGGCACGTTGCTTCACCAGCGATGACGGCTATTTCCCGTGCGGCTATCGCGCGATCGATGACGCGGGCAGCTTCCGCATCTCGGCGCCGGGCTATCCGACCTATGTCCTGGAGATCGACGGACCGGGCTTTGCCTATGGCTATGTCAATCTCGGTCGCCGCAACGTGCCGCTGCCGGGGCAGTTCGTGCGAAGCCGTGATGACGGCGCCTGCTGGAACAATCCGCAGACAAACACCAAGCTGTGCGCCTGGTGAAGTCGGGCTTAAGTCGGCGTAAACCGCCTCGGTGAGAAAAGTTATTGCGCCGGAGCGTTCCGGCGCCCACATGAAGCCCGCAACGCCTGCGGATGGGACGGACTGGACATGCATCGCGTCATCATCAGCGGCATTGGCGTTGAGATCCCCGAACCCACGATCACCAACGAAGAACTGGTCGCCAGCTTCAATGCCTGGGTCGACATGGAGAATGCCCGCCGCCAGGGTACCGACGATCCGCCGCTGGCGAAATCAGACAGTGACTTCATCGTCCACGCCTCGGGCGTGCGCACCCGCCATGTGATCGAGCGCGAAGGCATTCTGGACCCGACCCGCATGACGCCGCGCATTCCTGCGCGGCCCGACGACGCGCTGTCGCTGGAGGCCGAGTTCGGCATCGCCTCGGCGCGAAAAGCTCTCGACCATGCCGGGCTCAAGCCGTCCGACATCGATCTGGTGATCTGCTCGGCCTCGCATCACCAGCGGCCGTACCCGGCGATCGCCATCGAAATGCAGGCGGTGCTGGGCACAAAGGGCGCCGGCTTCGACATGGGGCTTGGTTGTTCGTCCGCCGCGGCGGCCCTGCATATGGCGGTCAATTTGGTGCGCTCGGGTGCGCACAAGCGCATTCTGGTGACGACGCCAGAAATCATCACCGGCCATCTCAATTTCCGCGACCGGCAGACGCATTTCATCTTCGGCGACGCTTCCGTGTCGATGGTGGTGGAGGGGCTTGCCCAGGGCGACAAACGGCCGGGGCGTTTCGAGGTGCTGGACACACGCATCTGGACGCAAATGTCGAACAACATCCGCACCAACCTAGGCTACCACACCCGCACCGCCCAGGACGATCCCTACATGATCAACCTGGAGGGCAATCTGATCAAGCAGGTCGGCAACAAGGTGTTCAAGGAAGTCACAGTCGCCGGCCAGAAGTTCATCGTCGAGTTCCTCGCCGAGCACGGGCTGACGCCGCAGGCGGTGCGGCGCTTCTGGCTGCATCAGGCCAATGCGCGCATGAATGCCATGATCCTGAAACTGTCATTCGGCCACGAGGTCGACCACGACCGCGCGCCGATGGTGCTGGAACGACTGGGCAACACGGCGGGCGCCGGCGCCATCGTCGCCCTGTCGGAGAACCATGCCGACATGAAACCCGGCGATTTTGGCTTGATCTGCGCGTTTGGCGCGGGGTATTCCATAGGTGGCGCGCTTCTGCGAATGCTGTAGGGCATTCGATATTCGGGTGACGCCAGCCTGCAAATAGCGGCGGCCTGCGCCTGCGGTACTCATGTACCCAAGCCTTTCGTTCGGGTTCTCGAAATCCGCCCAGCCCGGTCCTTCGCGCCCGTCTCGCATTCCCGCTCAGCCTGACCTGAACCCAACACCCTGTGTTGGGGCGCGTCTCAGTTTGAAATCAACACGATCTCGCTTCAGAAAACGATCTCGCTTCAGAAAACGGAGGATTTTCCAATGATTGATGCCCGATGCAATTGCGGCGCTTTCGCACTGACGCTTCCAGGACCATCAAAACTGGTGGTCGCCTGTCATTGTCTTGAGTGCCAACGGCGAACCGGCGCGCCCTTTGGCGTCGGCGCTTTTTATCCGGTCGATGCGGTGGCCATTTCTGGAACCGCAAAAGAGTTCACCCGTGATACAGCTAGCGGCGGCAAGGTCCACACCTACTTTTGTCCAAACTGCGGATCGACGGTCTGTTGGAAAGCCGACAAGCTGCCGTCGATGATCGGCGTTGCGGTTGGCGCGCTGGCAGACCCTAGATACCCGCCCCCCGTCAGATCGGTTTTCGAGCAGTCGAAACATGATTGGGTTCAAATCGATGGCGCCGTCGAACACTTCGAGCAAAGCAGTGTGGCAAGAAATTCAAACTAAGCTGGCGTTTATCTGCCGTGTCAGGCTGGCGCGAACGGCACCAGCATCGGCACCCGCCTGGCATAGTCGTCATAGGCGCTGCCCAGTTCGCCGCGCAGGAAGCTTTCTTCCAGTCTTGCCTTCGTCACGATGCCGATGATGAGCACCGCGGTTCCGGCAATGCCCCAGACCGTACCCTTGGCCACCATGGTGGCCAGGATCGCCAGCAGCAGTCCGGTGTAGATCGGATGCCGGACCAACCCATACGGGCCGGTGTCAACAACGTGGTGCCCGGCCTTGGCGGTGATGGTGCCCGACCACAGCCTGCCGAGATGCAGGCGCGCCCACCAGGCAAAGGCGATGCCGATGGCGGTCAGGGCTACACAGATCCATGCCTCGGCGAGGTTCGGTATCCACAACCTGAGGCGGCCTTCATAACCATGCGCGGGGATGAACAGCAACACCGCGCCGACCAGCCAGAGAACCCGATAGCGAGCCTCCACCCTGAAGCCGGCGCGTTTCTGGGCAGGGTCGGCCCACAGGGCTGCGGCGGCCCAGGTCACCGCCCAGATCAACCAAAGCTTCGCGATTGCCGTCCCGGGATGCATGAGAACCTCCGCAGACTTGGTCCCGATGCACCATGACGCCACCGCGGCGCGTCAGCAATCCGGTGAGACGTGGGACGGGCTCCGTTTCAGGTAAGAAGATCGTGATCCGCGCCCTCATTCATTGGTGCAGCTGAACATCCACTGCACGCCGAAGGCGTCGACCAGCATGCCAAAGCTGGTTCCCCAAACTTGCCGCGCCAGGGGCACGGTGATCCGGCCGCCTGCGGCCATGCGGGTGAAAAGCTGCCGCATCGCCGGCAGGCTCGCGAATTCCAGACAAAGGGCGGAGCCTTTCATCGGCTCCGCGTCATCATTGTCCGAGGCATGAAACAGCACGCCTGGACCTTCGAACCGCGCATGCAACACCTTTCCGCGCATGATTTCGGTTCGCACCGGCATGGTGTTGTCGCCCCAGCGCAGCAGGATCGTTGCCCGGCCAAGGCCGCACTGTTCGTAGAAGGCCAGTGCAGGCTCGCAATTGGTGGTGAAGAACAGCGAAGGGGAGAGCCGCATCGGTTCGCTCATGTTCATCGCAACCGCCACATCAGTGCGCGGCGGCGGTTGCTGCGGCGACAAGTGCCTCGCCGGAATATTGCCTGCTACCGATACCCCAGCCGCCGTCGGGCGCATTGACGATGTTGATCCAAGTGTTCTCAGGCCGGTGGCCCGGCACGCAGAGCTCGGCGACAATCCCGGCGGCCGCGGTGATGAAGGCATTGCGGGCTTCGATCGACCCGAGGCCGATGTTCGGCAGCTTCAGCTCGACCATGACGACCGGTCGATTGGCGCCACCGGCATAGATGCGCTGCAGCGGCAGGACGTGGACCGTGCCGCCGACGATCGCGGTGAAGAACGCATTGCCGGTGGCACCGGATGCTTCGATGAGGGCGGCGCTGAGACGCGGCACGATCTCGTGCTCTCCCGCCGGGGTCAGTACGCCTTCGGGTGCGGTCACGGTGATTGGCATCTGGCTCTCCTTTTCGCTGGTTTCCATGGTGTTCCGGCGGGCTATGTCTTCCGGCTTGCCATGTTTCGTATCGATTGGTACGTTACGTGGAGAAGATGAGTCAACAGGTTTCGTATCGATCACTATGGATAATTTGGAAAAGCCTCGCGGCGGCCGGCCGCGCGCATTCGATCCCGACCGGGCACTGGATGCGGCGATGCATCTGTTCTGGGAGCATGGCTATGAGGCGACATCGCTGGCCATGCTGCGCGAGGCGATGGGGCTGACGCCGCCTCAGATCTACAACGCCTTTACCGACAAGGAGACTTTGTTCCGCAAGGCGCTGACGCGCTACCACCAGACCGAGATCGGCTTTGCGCTGGACGCGCTGAGTGCGCCGGTGCCGACGGGGGAGGCGGTCCGGAGGTTGCTGCTCGGCGCGGCGGAGGCCTATTCCAGGCCCGGCAAGCCGGGTGGCTGCCTGTTCGTCAGCGGTGCGCTGGCAGCCTCGCCGCAGGCGCAAGCCATCGCCGATGAACTGAAGGCCTATCGCAAGGCAAGTGAAGCGGCGATCGCCGAGCGGCTGGCCAAGGGCCGGGCAATGGGCGACCTGCCGAAAGGTCTCTCCGTCGAGGCCTTCGCCAAATATCTGGCGGGCGTCATGAACGGCATGTCGATCCAGGCGCGGGACGGCGCTTCGGTCGAAGAGTTGCGCACTTTGGCCCAAACCGCTCTTGCGGCGTTCTTGATCGAAGGGCAAAAACAGGGCGCATCATCCAAGGAATGAAGCCGATGTTGGATCTCTTCCCCGAGGCTGAAAAGCCGATCGAAATCATCCCGGCGCGCAAGCTGGTCGCCAAGGTGGCGGCGCTTTACGTCGCGCCATCGGATCATTTCGAGACGCGCCCGGTCGACTCGCTGCGGCTGGGCTTCGACGGTATATCAGGCGATTTACACGCCGGCGCGACGCGGCGCTCGGGCGGGCGCGAGCCCTGGTATCCGCGCGGCACCGAAATGCGCAACGAGCGGCAATTGTCCGTCGTGGCGGCGGATGAACTGGCCATCGTCGCCGAACGCATGGGCCTGGCCGAGATCAAGCCGGAATGGATCGGCGCCAATCTTGTGATCGAAGGGGTGCCGCATTTGTCCATGCTGCCGGCTGGCACGCTGCTGTTCTTCAAGGACGGTGTGACCATCAAGGTCGATGCACAGAACGGACCTTGCCGCATCGCCGGCCGATCGATCGCCGAACATGCAGGGATGGCCGACATCGAGGCCGGTGCGCTGCTGTTCCCGAAAGCCGCGAAGCGGCTGCGCGGCGTTGTCGCCTGGGTTGAAAAGCCCGGAGCGATCAAGGCCGGCGAAGAGATATCCGTGCGCGTGCCGGAGCAGTGGATCTATCAGAGCTAGGCTCTCGCCCATTGGAACGCAGGGGCTACGCCGCCGAGGCGGCGTAGCGATATTTCCGAACTAGTGCAGTTCACCGTTTCACGGAAACGGCGAACCGCTCTAACTCTTTGTTTTGACGCAATTCCGGACGGAAAACCGTTTCACACTTTTCCTAAAATTGCTCTAGCCTCAAGCCTTGCGGTTCTTCTTCGCGCCCTGCGCCATGATGGAAACGTCGTCCCACTTTTCCCAGGTGGCGATGCGATTGGCGTATTCCTGCTTGATCATCGGCAGGCCGCCATCGCCGAAGAACACGCGCAGCGGCGGCTCGGCGGCATCGACAATGGCCAGCATCGCAGGCCCGGTGGCCTCCGGATCGCCGGCGACCGAATTGGCGCGGCGCTCGGCCATCTTGGCGCGGGCCGGCGCGTAAGCCTCGATCGGCTTGGAAACCTTGGCCGACGGACCGGCCCAGTCGGTTGAGAAACCGCCCGGCTCGACCAGCGTCACATGGATGCCGAATTCCGCGACCTCGATGCCGAGCGACTGGCTGAATGCCTCCAGCGCCCATTTCGAGGCGTGGTAGAGGCCGAGCGAAGCAAAGGCATTGACGCCGCCGATCGACGAGATCTGGATGATGTGGCCGGAACGCTGCGCCCGCATGATCGGCAGCGCGGCCTGGGTGACCCAGAGAGCGCCGAACACATTGGTTTCGATCTGGTCGCGGGCTTCCTGTTCGCTGACTTCCTCGATGGCGCCGAAATGGCCATAGCCCGCATTGTTGACGACGACGTCGAGCCGGCCAAAGCGCTTGTGCGCCTCGGCGATCGCGGCATCGACGGCTTTCTTGTCGGTGACGTCGAGCTTTATCGCGGCAATGTTATCGCCGTACTTCTCGACGAGATCGGCGAGTGTGCCGGCATCGCGGGCAGTCGCCGCGACGTGGTCGCCACGGGCGAGTGCCGCCTCGGCCCAGACGCGGCCAAAGCCCTTAGACGATCCGGTGATGAACCAAACCTTGTTTGTCATGATGTGGAGTCCTTGCCCCTGCGGGCGTGATTTCGGGTGAAAGCGGAGGCTTCTCCGCTTTCGGGCATATACGGACGATCCTGCGCTTTTCCAGAGGCGGAGAAGAACTTTTTGAACAAGCCGCGCCCGTAGAACAAGAAATTCGGCCGATCAGGGATAGTGCACCGGACT
Organism: Mesorhizobium bavaricum; assembly: GCF_056781655.1. Classification (NCBI taxonomy): domain Bacteria; kingdom Pseudomonadati; phylum Pseudomonadota; class Alphaproteobacteria; order Hyphomicrobiales; family Phyllobacteriaceae; genus Mesorhizobium; species Mesorhizobium bavaricum. The sequence continues at coordinate 3,545,895 of NZ_CM165566.1, forward strand.
CGACCATGCCGGGTCGTCGTGCTTTCGCCAATACAGCGCCATCAGGCGGCTGGTGACCGGACCGACCTCGCCGTTGGCGATCCGGGCGCCGTCGATCTCCGTCACCGGCATGATGCCGCCGGCGGTCGAGGTGATGAAGACCTCGTCCGCCTCGCGCAGCGTGGCGACGCTGACATCGGTCGGGGCGGCGGCGAGGCCCAATTCGGCGCAGAGATCGAAGACGGTGCGCCGGGTGATGCCGGGTAGCACGCCAATGGCCGGCGTCGACAGTTCGCCATCCTTGACGCAGAAGACGTTGAACCCCGGACCCTCGGCGACGTTGCCGTTGAAATCGAGAATCAGCGCGGTTTCAGCGCCGCGGTCGTAGGCATCGTAGAGGCCGCGCACCAGATCGAGCCAGTGGTAGTTCTTGATCGCCGGGTCGATCGAGGCCGGTGGAATGCGCACCTTATCGCTGACGGCTACGCGCAGGCCGCGCCGCAACTGGTCTGCATTGGCGACCGAGCCGAACGGCAGGGCAAATGCCATGAAGCGGTTGACCGCCTGGCGCGGGTCGCGGCTGAAGGTTGGCGAGGCACCACGCGTGCACAGCATTTCGACATAGGCGGCGCGATGGCCCGACAGTGCCACGCAATTCTGCAGGATTTCGGTCACGCCTTCGCGATCGAAGGGGATCGTCATGCGCAGCTTTTCCAGCCCGCCGAAAAAGCGGTCGAGATGCAGGTCGAGGCGGAAGAAGCGGCCATTCCAGACATGCACGGTGTCGTAGGTGGCGTCGGAATGCAGGAACCCCCAGTCCAGCACCGAGACCTTCGCTTGCGACATCGGCAGGTACTGGCCGTCGAGGAAGGCGATGCCGTCGGGATAGGAATGCGGGTCGATGTGGCGCTCGCTGACCGTCGGCAGGGGCTTTGCATCCTGTCTTGCCATCGTCCGGCTCATAAGGCCTCCTCTCGCGCTGGGCGGGACCAACAAGCTATCGGCGCGATGCGGAAGGTATAGAGCCAGCCGACCGGCGCTGTTCGTCCTCGATGACGATCTGGCCGATACATTGGACCGGAATCGCCGTATGTTGCGTGACCGGGAGGGGACATGGGCAGGTTTGGGACTGTCATCGCAGCCATGATGGTTTTCGCCGCCGCCGGCCAAGCCGGTGCCGCCCAGTGCGCGCGCGAAGGCGAGGAGCTGTGCCAGAGCGGCCAGACCTATCGCTGCGAGAAAACCGGCAGCGAGTTGACGCCGATCTTCCAGAACGTGCCTTGCGCGGTGAAAGTGCCGCCGTTGAGCGGCACCTGGGTCGGCAGCGGCCATCAAAGCCCGGCCGGAGCCACTGGCGCCGACTGGTCAATCACCATGACGATCAATGATGGCGGCGCGTCGATCGACTATCCGTCGCTAGGCTGCGGCGGATCGCTATCGCAGACGTCCAGGGACGATACCTCGGCGGAATACCATGAGAGCATCACCTACGGTCAGGACAAGTGCATCGACGGCGGCAATATCACCGTCAGGTTTTTCAAGGGAAATCTGTCCTGGACGTGGATCGGCCAGGCGGACGGCCAGCCCTACAATGCGGTCGCCGTGCTGATACGGCAATAAGCGGACTTACGGCCTCATTCCTCCTCGTCGTCGGCGTCGAGCAGCCGGGTGGCGCGCCAGCGGGTGAGCACCAAGTTGGTCTGCTCGATGACGAAGAAACGCGCCGAGTCACGGTCGTAGCCTTCGCTCAGCAGCTTTTCGTAATCGGTGTGCACGTGGCGGATGTGGGCAATGGTCGCCAGCCACACGGCAATCGTCGGCGGCAGGGTTTTCATGTGAACCGAGCCGGCATCCGCACGGATCTTCTCCATGTCGGCATAGGGTGCCAGCGGCAGAAGTGCTGTCAGCGCCTTGGCGATGGCACGGCGGCGTCCGGTCGACGCTTTCATCGCTGAATCCGATTGGGCTCGTCGCGCCCTTCGATGGTCGCCTCGGCAAAGGCGTCGGTCGAGGCGAAATAGGGCTTGATGTCGATGACCGGCGTGCCGTCGAGCACGTCGATGGCATCGAGATCGATGCGACCGGTGCCGTTGTCGAGCCCGACGAGCCTGGCCACATGCAGGCCGACCGGGTTCGGCCGGGCCGGGGAGCGCAGGCCGAATACGCCTTTGGCTTCAGCCGCATGGCGCGGTTTCTGCACAATCAGAGTCCGCGGCGCGTGATGCAGCCACGACAGGATGATGATGTGGCTGGCCCGCTCCAGCCCTTGCAGGCCGCTGCGATAGGGCGCGTCGATGGTCAGCACCGCCGGTTGTCCGGTCTCGCGCGCGGTGCGCATGTTCTTCGGACAGGTCTCTCGTGTCGTCCATGGCGAGGCGATGCGGCCGATGAAGACGATCCCGCCATGCGGCGGCATCAGCGCCGGATCGTTCTCCAACCTCTGCTCGCCGTCGCGCGTCTCGAACATCTCAAGCGGTCCGGTCATTTGGCCCAGGTTTCTCCGAACGCCACGCAAGCGGCATTTTCTTGTCCGGAAGCGACATAGTGCTTGCAAGGTGTCGAAAATCGACATAAACATATGTTTATATCTTTTTCAAAGAGAATACGCTTATGCATGTCTCTCTCGACACCATGGTGGACACATTGAAGGCGGCGGCCGAATCCAGCCGCCTGCGCATATTGGCACTGTTGTCGCGCGGCGACCTCACCGTTTCCGATCTTACCGAAATTCTCGGCCAGTCGCAGCCGCGCGTTTCACGGCACCTGAAGCTCCTGCTGGAGGCCGGGCTGATCGGCCGCTACCAGGAAGGGTCGTGGGCCTTCTTCCGCCTGTCGGACGCGGATTCCGCGCGTGACTTCGTCATGGGGTTGGTTTCCGGCATTCGCGGCGCCGATCCGCAGGTCGAGCGCGATCTCGAGCGCCTGGCCTCGGTCAAACGCAAGCGGCAGGACCGCGCGACCGAGTATTTTTCCGTGAATGCGGCAAGCTGGGACCATATCCGCTCGCTGCATGTGCCGGACCGCGCCGTCGAGGCCGCGATGCTCAAGCTGGTCGGCAAGCGGCCGTTCCAGTCGATGCTCGACCTGGGCACCGGCACCGGTCGGCTGCTCGAAATCTTCTCGCCGCTCTACCGGCGCGGTGTCGGCATCGACATGTCGCGCGAGATGCTGACCGTGGCGCGCGCCAATCTCGACAAGGCGGGGGTGTCTAATGCGCAGGTGCGGCAGGGCGACATCTTCGCGCCGCCGGTCGAGCGCGACGCCTTCGATCTCGTCACCATTCACCAGGTGCTGCACTATCTCGACGATCCAGCCCGCGCCATCCACGAGGCGGCGCGACTTTTGCGCCCGGCCGGGCGACTGGTCATCGTCGACTTCGCACCGCACACGCTGGAATTCCTGCGCGACGAGCACGCGCATATGCGGCTCGGCTTTTCAGACCGGCAGATCGCCGACTGGTTTTCCGAAGCCGGCCTCGATCTCGAAGACAGCCAGGAGTTCGAGCCGCGCGGCGGCAACGAGGCCAGGCTCACCGTAAAACTCTGGCTCGGCCGCGACCGGCGCCTGCTGATCGCCGATCCTTCCAACGACACAAGGCAGATAAGGGAAGTTGCCTGATGAACCAGTTCCGCTTTTCCCGCCGCCCCGACATCGGTGACAAGGTCCGGGTTTCCTTTGAATTCTTCCCGCCGAAGACGGACGAGATGGAGGCAAGGCTGTGGGACACGGTCACCAGGCTGGAGCCGCTCAAGCCGAAATTCGTCTCGGTGACCTATGGCGCCGGCGGCTCGACGCGTGAGCGCACCGCACGCACCGTAAAGCGCATCCTGACGGAAACCGGTATTCCGGCCGCGGCGCATCTGACCTGCGTCGGTGCAACGCGCGAAGAGGTCGACGCGGTCATCCAGGATTACAAGTCGATCGGCATCAACCGATTCGTGGCGCTGCGCGGCGACCCGGCTTCCGGTGTCGGCGAACCCTACCGCCCGCATCCGGGCGGCTACGAGAATGGCGCGGAACTGGTCGCCGGGCTTAAGAAAATCTCGGATTTCGACATCTCCGTCGCGGCTTATCCGGAAAAGCATCCGCAAAGCCCGGATTTCGCCACCGACATCGAGATGTTGAAACGCAAGGTCGACAATGGCGCGACGCGCGCCATCACCCAGTTCTTCTTCGACAATGACCTCTACGAGCGCTATGTCGAGCGCGTCCGTCGCGCCGGCATCTACATTCCCATCGTGCCGGGCATCCAGCCGGTTCACAGTTTCAAGCAGGTCGCGAACTTTTCCGCGAGAGCGGGCGCGCATGTGCCCGGCTGGCTGGCGGAGCGGTTCGAGGGCCTTGACCGGGACCCGCAGACGCATGCGCTGGTGGCGTCGGCGGTGGCGGCCGAACAGGTCATGGATCTGGTCGAGCGCGGGGTCGGCGATTTCCATTTCTACACGATGAACCGAGCCGACCTGGTCTTCGCGATCTGCCACATGATCGGCATCCGCTCACACGAAGCCGAGGCGGCCGGGTCGGCCGCGGCGTAGGTCCTAAGAGCGTCTGAAATGCAAAAAGGCCGGGCAAAAACCCGGCCTTTTAATTGGTTGTACTATTGGGTGCTGGTCTTCCCCGTCTTGGCGGGTCAGGGAAGAAAGCCCATAATGAGGGCTCCGATGAAGGCGAACGCAGCACAGATCATCAATGCGTTGATTGGCCTTGTAAGTCCCATGACATAGCCTCCTCTTAAAGAGCTATGCCTGAGAGTCTAGGTTCATTTGTGCCACAGGCAAGCGGAAAATATGCTGCATTGCGACGTGATTGTGGGATTTGCGACCCGCCTTTTGCCGTTAAGCATTGAAACTCTTCGGCAAAAACCCGCTTCAGACCTGTGAACAAATTATGGCGGCGGTGTGTCATTCCCGTGTCATGGCAGCGCTACCGCGTCGTCCTAACGCCTTCCGAACAATCGCCCATCGATGGTGACGAGGCCAAGTGCGATCAGCACCACGCCACCGATTTCGAACAGTTCGAGCCGTTCGCCGAGAAACAGGAAGCCGAGCAGCATGGCGCTGGCCGGCACGATGAGCGTGACCAGCGAGGCATTGGTGGCGCCGGCCGAGGCGACCAGGTTGAAGTAAAGGATATAGGCGAAGGCGGTGGACAAAAGCGCCAGCGCCAGCACTGCCGCCCAGACCGGCGGCGAAGCCGAGAACAGGCCCGCCGGACCATAGGTGAAGAGTACGATCGGGATCATGATGACGGTCGAGGCGGTCAATTGTCCGGTGGCGATGACCGGCGAGGGCACACCCTTGAAGCGGCGGGCGACCATCAGCGCCACGGCATAGGACAGTGAGGCGCCGATCAGCGCGAATTTGGCCCAGACCGGGCCACCGAGCCCGGCAAGCAGGCCGGGGCCGATCATCACCGCCGTGCCGGCGATGCCGAGCGCTATTCCGGCGAGCTTGTTCCAGGAGAGTTTTTCATCGCTGGTCAGCGCGTTGGCCAGGATCAGCGTCCAGAACGGCGTCGTCGCGTTGAGCACCGAGGCAACGCCGGCGCCAAGCTGGGTCTGGCCGGCGAAGATCAGCGAGAAAGGGACGACGTTGTTGGTGAACGCCAGCAGGAAGAACAGGCCGGCATGGGGAAGCGCGAGGCGGAAGGACGGTCCGCGGATGGCGAGATACAGCTGCAGTGCAATCGCCGCGATGGCAACGCGAAACAGCACCAGCACCAGCGGATGAAGTTCCGCCACCGCGATGCGGGCAAAGAAAAACGAACCGCCCCAGATCGCACCGAGCAGCAGGAGCTGCCCCCAGTCCTTGAGCACCATCGGCCCGCGTTGTGCTGATGTCGCGATCATTGCCATGTCAATCGTCCTCCCAGACGGCCTCAATGCCAGCCGGTCAGGCAGAAGCCATATCGGGTCCATCGACAAGGGCCACCCGAAACCTGAGTGATGGCAAACGTACTGCCAGGACCTAGCGCCGCTGCGTCAGCGCCGCGAGACACAGAATTGTTTTCATTAGCCGCTAGCTTGGATTAATTGTGCGCAGCCGAGGTGAGGATTCGTCCATGCAGCGATTCGAGAATGCCCGCGAGGCGGCACTGGCGCTTCGCCCGGACGATCCGGTCTATTGTTTCCGCCCACAGGTGCTGATGGCGGATGCCAGACAGTTCATGGGCATGTTCCCCGGCAAGACGGCCTATGCGGTCAAGACCAATGGCGAGCCGATCGTGCTCAAGGCATTGGTCGAGGCCGGCGTCACCGCTTTCGACGTCGCGTCGCCCGGCGAGTTCGCCGCCGTGCGCGCGGTCTCTGCCGATGCCGAGATGCTCTACATGCATCCGGTCAAGGCGCAGTCGGACATCAAGCTGGCGCTGGAGAAGTACGCCATCCGCGTCATTTCGCTCGACCATGAGGACGAGATCACCAAGCTGACGCGGGTGGTGCGGGCGCTCGACATCGATCCGGGCGCAATCACCGTGTTCGTGCGGGTGCAGACCAAGGGGCTTGCCGCCTACGAACTGTCGAAGAAGTTCGGCGCCGGACCGGCCTATGCGGTCGAACTGGCGGAGCGGCTGAACCGCACCGGCTACAAGGTCGGCCTGTGTTTCCATGTCGGCAGCCAGATCGAGGATCCCGACACCTATGAGCGAGCGCTGGCCTCGGCCGACTGGGTGCGCAACCGGCTGACCTTCGACATTGCCGGGCTCGACGTCGGCGGCGGCTTTCCAGCCGAGTACGGCCACGACCCGAACCGCAAGCAGATCGAGATGCCGTCGCTCGGCCAGATCATGTCGCGGCTATCCGGTGACCTGAAAGAATATCAGTTCGATCAAATACCGCTGGTGGCGGAGCCCGGCCGGGTGATCGTGGCGCGCTGCCTGTCGCTGATTGTGCGGGTGCTGCTGCGCAAGGGCAAGCGGCTCTACATCAATGACGGCATCTGGGCGTCGCTGTCGGATTCATGGACCGGCAAGATCACGCTGCCGGCGCGCTTCATCCCCGATCCGGCGATCCGCTCGCGCAATGGCGAGGAAAAGAACATCGTACCGTTCAAGGTCTGCGGCGCGACCTGCGATTCCGTCGACATCCTCTCGCGGCCGTTCTGGCTGCCGGAAACAGTAGACACCGGCGACTGGATCGAGATCGGCCATATCGGCGCCTATTCGCTGTCGCTGCGGACCCGCTTCAACGGCTTTTATCCCGACACCTTCGTCGAGGTGACGACGCCGTTCGACGAGGGCGACGCGCCGCAAGGGTTTGCGAGCTTGGAGACGATGGCGGACTAGAGACTAGCGAATAGGGAATAGAGAAGATTTGCTGAGTCGGCAGGAACGAAGGTTACCTGCTACTCACTACTTACTATTCGCTCATTCAAAGCTTCGCCAAAAGGTCCGGCGTCGGCCAGCCATCCACCGGCAGGCCAAGGCGCATCTGCTCCTTGCGGATCGCTTCGCGGGTGTTGGTGCCGAGGATGCCGTCGACCGTGCCGACGTCATAACCCCTGGCTTCCAGCTTCGTCTGCAGCGCCTTCAGCTGATCGTTGTTGAGACCTGTCTCGGGATTGCGCGGATCGAACTGTGGCGCGCCCGCCAGCCTGGCGGCGAGGTTGGCCGCAGTCAGCGCGTAGGTGAAGGACTGGTTCCATTCGAGATAGACGTCGAAATTGTCGTAGGCGAGGAAGGCTGGTCCCTTGCGTCCCATCGGCAGGGCGAGGCCCGCTTTCAGGCCGTTGTCGACCAGCGGTGCGCCGCTGGGGTAGGTGACGCCCCATTGCGCCCATTGCGTCAGCGGCAGCTTGTTGGTGCGCCCGGTCTGATCCCACGGCATGTCGTCGGGGACGCGGACTTCCTCGATCCAGGGTTCGTCGCGTTTCCAGCCACGCGACAGCACCTTGTTGGCGGTGGTCATGATCACATCCGGCACGCTGCCGCGCAGGTCGACCTTGCCGTCGCCGTCGCCGTCGACGCCGCGCGCCAGATAGTCGGAAGGCAGGATCTGCGTCTGGCCGATCTCGCCGGCCCAGGCCCCCCTGACATCGGCCGGCACCACGCCGCGATCGATCAATTCCAGAAGTGGCACCAGCTGCGGCCGGAACAGTTGCGGGCGGCGGCAATCATGGGACAGCGTCACCAGGGCGCTCAGCGTGTGGAAATCGCCCTGCACGGCGCCGAAATCGGTCTCGAGCGCCCAGAAGGCCGCGATGATTGGTGCCTGGACGCCGAACTGCTGGTCGGCACGGGCGAAGACGTCTGCGTATTTCTTCAGGTTTGCCGCGCCCTGCTTCAGCCGGTAGGCCGAGATCATGCGGGTGGAGAATTCGATGAAGGTCTGGGTGAAGACGCCCTGGGCGCGGTCACGCGCCAGGACCTTGTCGTCAAGGGTGGCATCCTCCAGCGCGTCGAGACCCACGACGCCGACACCGGCCGCCTTGGCTTCCGCCGCCACGCCCTGCTTCCAGGCTTCGAAGTCGCCGCCGCATTCCTGCGCCATCGCCGGCAAGGTCGTGGCGCACAAGAACAGCGCCGCGAGGGCTTGGGAACGCAGTCGCATCGGCTTCCTTTCGAAACGAATGAGGGCTTTGTCGTGCCCCCTCGGAAGCCCAACACCCTAAATTACCGGCGGCTGCACTGTTTGCCGCTGGCAGTGTCGAAAAGCAGGCGGCAAGCCCGGTGTCAACGGGTGTTCTGCCGTAGCCACTCGTTCAGGCGGCTTCGGTGCCGTTGAACCGGTGTCAGCGGGTGTTCTGCCGCAACCACTTGTTCCATGCGGCTTCACTGCCGTTGAAGACGTTGATGTCGGACTTGCCGGTCATGCCGGGAACGATGCCTGTTCCGGTGTACTGCCAGAAGGTGAAGGGGTGGCTGCCGTATTTTTCGCGCGGATGGCCGGCGACGGAGCGCAGCCAGTAGGGGTAGCCACGGAAGGTCGACAGCTCGTTGTCGTCGAAGAAGTCGACCGAGGTGTAGATGATCGGCTTCTTGCCATAGTGCCGTTCGACGATTTCGAGGAAGGTGGCCATCTCTGCGCGCACCGTGGCCGCAGCGGGACGCAGCCTGCAGGTCGGCGATTTCGGGTTCCACTCCATGTCGAGGACCGGCGGCATCGCCGAGCGGTCGGCGGGAACATTCCGGATGAACCAGCGCGCCTGCTGGGCGGCGGGCGTGCAGAAATAGAAGAAATGATAGGCCGCGCGCGGAACGCCAGCGGCTTTCGTGCGAGCCCAATGCTCGTTGAAGTATTCATCGAAGCGATCGCCGCCCTCGGTCGCCTTGATGAAGGCGAAGGAGATGCCGCTGGCCTTGGCCGCCGGCCAGTCGACCGAGGTCTGGTATTTCGAGACGTCGGTGCCGTGAACAGCATAGTTCCACGGCGCACCGCTGTCCCATTCATGCGGCTTGGAATCGGCAAAGCGCGGCGCGCGCACGGCAACAGTCGGGCTGCTCGACACGGACGGCGACAGCGGCGAAAGATCGTCCACGGTCGAGCATGCGCCAAGCAGCGTCAGCATGAAAAGGGCCGCAAGACGGCGCATCGCAACTCCCGAGCCGGATTCAGCCGGTCCCTGATGGGTCAGTGCACTGATGGCTGGCCGTTGGCCCCCTACGAGCGATCGCCCCACAGCATCGCCCGTTCCGCCTGTGATCGCCGAACATGGTTGATATCAGGTTGACGGCGCTCGACAAGCATAGCGATTTGCGGAAGCAATGGCGGCAAATCGATGACAAAGGCGTCAGGCAGAGGCCTGGGAGGAAACAAATGCGGATCGTCGTCAAGATCGTCAAATGGCTGCTTGGCCTAGCCGTGCTGGCGATCGCCGCGCTGTTTGCCTGGCTTTACGTCGCGCCGCCCGAATTGATCCGCGTCGGCTCGGGCTATTCGGCCAAGATCGTCTGCTCGAACGTCTTCATCGCCGGGCGTGATCCCAATGAGGTGCTCGCGGTCGACGTCCAGGCGCCCGGGCACCCGCTGCTGCGCTTGATGCGGGTCTCCGTGGACAAGAACAGGGGAACGGTTTCGGCAGGGTTACTTGGGTTCCTTGGCAAAAGCCTTGCCGTTGCGCGCGACGGTCTGGGCTGCGCGTCGGTTCCGGATGGCGATGTCGGCAAGGCGCGGCGGACGACTGTCCACGCCGAGCCGTCGGCGATCAGCGCGGACGCGTTGTGGCCGGAGGGCGAACGCGTCGAAGCATCACAGGATCCGGTGATTGCCAAGCTGCTCGACGACGCGGCACTGACCGGCACCGGCATGCGCGCGGTGGTGGTGGTCAAGAACGGCCGCGTCGTTGCCGAACGCTATGGCGCGGGATTCTCGGCAAAGACGCCGCTGCTCGGCTGGTCGATGACCAAGACGGTGAACGCCGCGATCATCGGCACGCTGGTCAAGGACGGCAAGATGGCCATCACCGACAAGGGGCTGTTTGCGCCTTGGAAGGCGGATGGGCGCGCCGCGATCAGCCTTGCCGACATGATGGCGATGTCGAGCGGGCTGGAGTTCAATGAGGACTATGGCGACGTCGCCGACGTCACGCGCATGCTCTATCTCGAACCCGACATGGCGGGATTCGCCGAATCCAAGCCGCTGACCGCCGAGGTCGGCAAGGTGTTCTCCTATTCGAGCGGCACCGCGGTGATGCTGTCGCGCCTCTGGCAGGAGGCGATCGGTGACAAGGCCAAGGCGCTGATGTGGCCACGAACGGCGTTGTTCGAGCCGCTCGGCATGCACAGCGCGGTGCTGGAGACCGACGAGCAGGGCACTTTTGTCGGCTCGTCCTACCTCTATGCGACCGCGCATGACTGGGCGCGCTTCGGCCAGTTCCTGCTGCAAGACGGGGTGTGGAACGGCAACCAGGTGCTTCCGGCGGGCTTCGTCGACTGGATGCGGGAGCCGGCACCGGCCTCGAAAGTCTACGGCAAGGGCCAGTTGTGGATCGAGGCACCGGGCGACGAGGACAGCCCCGGCGCCGGCGTCGCGGCGGGTCTGCCCAGGGACACCTACTGGATGGAAGGCCATGATGGGCAGACGGTCACCATCATGCCCTCGGAGCAACTGGTGGTGGTGCGGCTGGGCCTGACGCCGGCCAAGCTCGGCTACCGGCCGCAGACCATGGTGGGGGCACTGGTGACGGCGCTACATTAGCTCTCTTGACGCGGCCCGACCACGGCCAGCCAGGCATAGCCGCGATAAAGCGTGCGGAAACGGAAGGTTGCGCCGGTAAGCCGAGATTCCGATTCCAGAATCTCGCGCAGTGATTCACGCGGGGCGACGTGGAACTTCTTGAGCCAGCCGCGCAGCATCGCCCGGAACCAGCCCGGCAGGCCTTCCTGCTGGCCGAAATCGACGACATGCAGCGAACCGCTGGGGGCCAGCGCTGCAAGTGCCGCCGAAACCGTCTCCTCCCAGCCGGGGATCATCGACAGCGAGTACGACACGAAGATGCGGTCGAACCGTTCGACACCGTAAAGCGCGCCCGCATCGAAAGCGGTGGCGTCACCCCTTGCCAGCATGACACGACCGGACAAGCCTTCGCGGGCAATTGCGGCGCCAGCCGTCTCCAGCATTTCGGCTGAAATGTCGAGGCCGAAGAAGCGTGCGCCGGGATAGCGACGGGCGGCCAGGATGATGTTGCGGCCTGTGCCGCAGCCGAGCTCAAGCACGGTGCCGCCGGGCGGTACGTCGAGCCCGGCGATCAACTGGTCGCGGGCAAGCAGGTAGTATTTGCGGGTTAGGTTGTAGATGTGGCGCTGCCAGCGGTAGACGCCGTCCATCAATTCGGCATGGCCGGCCGGCAGCTCGGTCGTGCTCATGCGGCACGCTTCACATAGAGGTGGAAGCCGCCATAGATGGCGGAGCGGTCGCGGGCCAAGAATTCGCGCGAAACCTCGTCCTGATAATTCCACTGGTCGAGCAGCGAGCTGGAGACCCGGCCGGGCAACAGGCTGGGCTCGGCGGCGGTGCGGAAGATGACGCGGGCGCCGGCGGATGCCGTGCGGGTTATTTCCGCCCACAGCGCATTGAGCTGGTCATCGGTCATCCAGTCCTGCGCATCGAGCAGGATGAAGCGGTCGACCGCGCCTGCATCCTTGCCGGCAAGGAATTCGATCAGATTGGCGTGGTGGATGGCGACGCGGTCGACATTGCCGCGGATGGTCTCGTAGTTCTGCTTTTCGAGATAGGCGGGCAGGGCGGCTTCGCCGGGGTTCGGATACCGCCGGGCGAAGGCCTGCCAGGCGAAGTAGTTGTTTTTCAGCGGAAAATCGCAAGCCAGCTTTTCCAGCCGGGCCTTGAGCACACTGGCCATGGTGCCGTCACCGGAGGTGATCAGCGAATCATACTGCGCCGGCGGAATGCCGAGGCCGAACAAAGAGGCCTTGCGCGACGTCGCCCATTTCAGCAGCGGTTTGTCGAAAACCGGCGCCAATTCCTCATCGAAGAAGCGGCGCTGTTCGCCGATGTTCCTGGCTTCCATCATACGGGCTGGATTGACGCCGAAGAATTTGGCCGTGCGGTGGCCCATGGCGATGAACAGGCCAAGCAGACCGGTCTGGTAGAAATTGCGATCGAAGACAGCAATGCGCCGGCGGCCGCGCCAGTTGCGGCGCTCCCAGTAGTGACGGCTGACCGGATCGAGATGCGGCGCGATGAAACGGTCGTAGGCTTGCGAATTGTGGCTGGTGTCGGCGGCGCCGAAGAAGCGGAACAGGTCGCCCTGCGATGGCAGGTGGCGCACGGCCTCCAGCTTCATGCGGTTCAGCGCGATGTGCGCGGCGTTGAGGTCGACGGCGTCGACCTGTGCCGGCGAGCGGGTCAGGTAGGCGAGGATGTTGCAGCCGCCCGAGGCGATGGTGACGACGCGGTGGCCCTGGCCAAGCTGCATCGCCTCCATGTCGACATCGGGGTCTTCCCAGATCTGCGGATAGACGAGGCCGGAAAACAGGAAGGCGAACAGCCGCTCCGAAATGCCGGCCTTCGACAGCGGGCGGTTCTGGTAGACGGCTTTTCCAACTTCCTTGCCGCGGCGAAAAACCAGATCTGCGGAAACGTCCGTCATGGCAAGATAATTCCCCATTTGCTTTGCCGCAAGCGGGTAGCGCTCGGCGATGACAGATGGATGACAGCAGCCGGCTTGCAGCCCCGGGAGCGGCTTATTGCCGTCCGAATCCCCCCGGCGTCGGCGTCGTCAGGATGACGGCATCGCCGGCCTGAAGCACGGTCTGGTCGCAGGCTTTCAGCATTTCGATCGTGCCATCCTTGCGGCGGACCTTGGTCGAGCCGACCTCGCCGTCGCCGCCGCCGTCCAGTCCTTGCGGCGGGCGGTTGCGATGCGAGGACAGGATCGCGCATTCCATCTTCTCGAGGAAACGGATGGTGCGTTTGGTGCCGTCGCCGGCGCTCCATCTGCCCTTGCCGCCGGAACCTTCCCGGATGTGGAAGTCCTCGAGCAGAACGGGAAAGCGCAGTTCCAGCACTTCGGGGTCGGTGAGGCGCGAATTGGTCATATGGGTGTGGACGCCAGAGGTGCCGGCAAAACCGCGGCCGGAGTTCATTTGGCCGGCGGGCGAGCCGGAACAGATCGTCTCGTAATACTGGTATGTCTTGTTGCCGAAGGTCAGGTTGTTCATGGTGCCTTGCGCGTTGGCCATGGCGCCCATGGCGCCGAACAGCGCATTGGTGACGTGCTGCGAGGTCTCGACATTGCCGGCGACGACGGCGGCGGGGTAGGCGGGTTTGAGCATGCAGCCGTCGGGAATGATGATGTTGATTGGCCGCAGGCAGCCGGCATTCATCGGGATCATGTCCTCGACCATGACACGGAAAGCGTACAGGACAGCCGCGCGGGCGACCGGCTCGGGCGCATTGAAATTGTTCTTCATGACAGGCGAGGTGCCGGTGAAATCGACCGTCGCCTCGCGCTTTTGCCGGTCCACCGTGATCTTCACCTTGATGACCTGGCCAGTGTCGGTCGGATATTCATATTCGGAAGCGTCCGTCAGCCGCTCCAGCACGCGGCGCACGCTTTCGGCGGCGTTATCCTGGACGTGGCCCATATAGGCTTCGACGACATCGAGGCCGAAATGCGTGACCATCTTGCGGAGCTCTGCCACACCCTTTTCGTTGGCGGCGATCTGCGCCTTGAGATCAGCGATGTTCTGGTGCGGATTGCGGGCCGGCCAGCGGTGGTCGGTGAGCAGCGTTTCCAGCTCCTTCTCGCGGAAGCGGCCGCGATCGACAATGCGGAAATTGTCGAACAGCACGCCTTCCTCGTCGACGGTGGTGGCCAGCGGTGTCATCGAGCCTGGGGCGGTGCCGCCGATATCGGCATGATGGCCACGTGAGGCTGCCCAGAAGAGGATCTTCTGCTGGATATCGTCGAAAACCGGCGTCACCACCGTGATATCGGGCAGATGCGTGCCGCCATTGTACGGCGCGTTGAGGGCAAAGACGTCGCCGGGGTGGATATCACCGGAATTCAGGCGGATGATGGTTTCGACCGAACGGTCCATAGAGCCCAGATGCACCGGCATGTGCGGCGCATTGGCGACTAGCGCGCCGTTGCGGTCGAACACGGCGCAGGAAAAATCCAGCCGCTCCTTGATGTTGACGGAATAGGCGGTGTTCTGCAGCGTCACGCCCATCTGCTCGGCGATCGACATGAACAGGTTGTTGAAGACTTCCAGCATCACTGGATCGGCTTTGGTGCCGAGCGCCGCCTGTCGCTGCTTCTCCTCGATACGGCGCAAGAGCACGTGGTTCTTGGCGGTGATCTCGGCCTGCCAGCCCGGCTCGACGACGATGGTCTGGTTCGGCTCTATGATCAGCGCAGGGCCGGCGACTTTGTGCCCGGGGTTGAGCGTTTCACGGCGGACGCTGCCGGCGTCGCGCCAGATGCCGTCGGAAAAGATTTTTCGAATCTCCGAAGGGTTTGCGGCGATGTCTTCGAGCGCTGAATCACTCTCGTCGCGTCCGGAGCCGCCGGTGTCGGTGCCTTCGACGCCGACGGTCTCGACGATCATCGGCTTGTTGTCATAGACGAAACCGAATTGCGCCTTGTGGGCGATTTCGAAATCGCGCCTGGCCTGAAAAATCGAGTCTTCCTCGAAGTTCACGGGCAAAGTCGTGTCGGTGCCGTCATAGCGAATGTGCAGCACCGGTTTCGAGGCAACCGCATCCTCGGCGATGCCTTGCGCTGCGATCTCGGCGATGACGGCCTTTCTCAAGCTGGCGATGAGGTTGCCGATCTCGGTTCTGGACTCTTCTGCAAGAGGCTTCAGCAGCGCCTGCTGGCGCGAGGCAAAGACCGAGGACAGGCCGATGCCGTAGGCCGACAGCAGGCCGGAAAAGGGATGGATCAGCACCGCCTCCATGCCGAGCGCGTCGGCGACCAGGCACGCATGCTGTCCGCCGGCGCCGCCGAAGCAATTGAGCAGATATTCGGTGACATCATAGCCGCGCTGGACGGAAATCTTCTTGATGGCGTTGGCCATGTTTTCCACGGCGATGGTGACGAAGCCCTCGGCGACAGCCTCGGGCGTGCGGCCATCGCCGATTTCGGCGGCCAGTGCGGTGAATTTTGTTCGCACGGCCTCGACATCGAGTGGTTCGTCCTGGCCGGGCCCGAAAATCGCCGGGAAGAAATCGGGCTGCAGCTTGCCCAGCATGACGTTGGCATCGGTAACGGCCAAAGGGCCGCCGCGGCGATACGCTGCCGGGCCGGGATTGGCTCCGGCCGAGTCAGGTCCGGCCCGGAAGCGGCCGGCCTCGTAGTGGAGGATCGAGCCGCCGCCGGCGGCGACGGTGTGGATGCGCATCATCGGCGCGCGGATGCGCACGCCAGCGACCTCTGTGTCGAAGGCGCGCTCATATTCGCCGTCATAATGGGCGACATCGGTGGAGGTGCCGCCCATGTCAAAGCCGATGACCTTGTCGAAGCCGGCGAGCTTCGCCGTCTCGACCATGCCGACAACGCCGCCGGCCGGCCCTGACAACAGTGCGTCCTTGCCCTGGAACATATCGGCAGCGGTAAGGCCGCCGGAAGACATCATGAACATGAGACGAGGGGACTGGCCGATCTCCCCCCTTGTGGGGGGGATTGGCGCGGTGCCCATTTCACCCGCCACGCGTTGCACATATCTAGACAGGATCGGCGACAGATAAGCGTCGACCACGGCCGTGTCGCCGCGGCCGACCAGCTTGATCAGCGGCGAGACCTCGTGGCTAACGGAAACCTGGCTGAACCCGAGTTTCCGGCAAACTCTTGCCACCGCCTTCTCGTGATCTGGATATTTCCAGGCGTGCATGAAGACGATGGCGACGGCATCGATGCCATCCGCTTTCGCCTGCTCGATCGCTGGCCGGCAGGCGGCGATGTCGAGCAACCGTTCGACGCGGCCATCGGCGCGCACGCGCTCGTCGATCTCGATGACGCGCTCGTAGAGCTGTTCGGGAAGGATGATTTCCTTTGCGAAGATGTCCGGGCGCGCCTGGTAGGCGATCTTCAGCGCATCGCGAAAGCCCTTGGTGATGAGCAGCAGGACCCGATCGCCCTTGCGCTCCAGCAATGCATTGGTGGCGACCGTGGTGCCCATCTTGACGTCGCCGATCAGGCCGGACGGGATCGTGCCGCCGGCGGACAGGCCGAGAAGATCGCGGATGCCCTGGATGGCGGCATCGGCGTAGGCTTCCGGATTTTCGGAGAGAAGCTTGCGGGGATGCAGCCCGCCATGCGGGTCGCGGCCGATGACATCGGTGAAGGTGCCGCCGCGATCGATCCAGAAATCCCACTTCGCGGTCATGGCAGCTCCTGGCACGTTTCAGTTCGATCGGTTCAACGCATCCTGTTAGTTCGCCGTTGTCTGGCCGGCAATCGCAAACGGGCCAGACGATGTTACATGCGGAAACGCAACGTTACGAAACTCATGGCTGTCTGATGCATTTCCTGTTCGACCGTTCACCGTAACGTGAACGCGTATTGAAGGAGAGATCTTATGAAAAAGCTCATTCTCGCGTCCGTTTCCGCTTTGGCCTTGCTGGGCGTTGCAGCCTGCAGCGATAGCGGCAAGGACAACACCACCACCCAGAGCACCAATCCACCGGCTGCTGAAGAGCCGATGAAGCCGGCGACGCCGGAAGCCACGCCGCCGGCCGCAACGCCTCCGGCAACGGACAACTCGACCACGAAGAGCATCACACCCGAGAAGCCTGTCGAGCCGGCTCCGGCAACACCAGCTCCTGCGCCCGCGCAGTAGTCAGCAAAACAGTACTCGTGTGATGAATGAGGAAGGCCGGCTGTGCGCTGGCCTTTCTCATATTGTCTGGCACCCTAGGTTGCGCCGGGCTGCGGCACTGTCCCGGCTTGATAGCGGGGGGCGGTGGCACTAAGAAGCAGGCCATGTCGATTTGGGATCGCCTTGGCGAGTTCATCACACGGGTTTCATCCTCAGCCTCGTCGGGTGTCGCCGACGTGGTCGAAGCCGTGCGCACGGTTTTCTCCGGCGACGCCGATCTGCGCCGGCGGGTCGCTTTCTCGGTGGCGATGATCGCGCTGTCGGCCAAGATGGCCAAGGCCGATGGCATTGTGACCCAAGATGAGGTGCGTGCCTTCCAGGAGATATTCGAGGTGCCGCCGAAAGAGACGCGCAATGTGGCGCGGCTGTTCGATCTCGCCCAGCGCGACGTGGCCGGTTTCGAGACCTATGCCGAGCGGATGGCGCAACTGTGCGGCTCGGGGCATTCCAATTGCGTGATGCTGGAAGACATACTCGACGGTCTGTTCCACATCGCCAAGGCCGACGGCCTGGTGCATGAGCACGAAGGCGTCTTCCTGCACCGTATCGCCGAGATTTTCCGCATCGACGAGGCGCATTACGAAAGCATCATGGCGCGGCATGTCAATCTTGGCGCCGGTGACCCCTATGTCGTGCTCGGCATCGAACGCGGCAAGCCGTTCGAAGAGGTCAGAAAGCGCTATCGCAAGCTGGTCTCCGATAATCATCCGGATCGGCTGATCGCGCGCGGCCTGCCGCAGGAATTCATCAAGATCGCAACGACCAGGGTGGCGGCGATCAACGCCGCCTATGAGATGATCGAGCGGGGCCTGCGGCACGCATGAGCGGCTTCCGGCCCGACGAGCCTAGCGCCGAGGTCAGGGTATCGCCGAATTTCGGTCCGCGGCGCGACACGCTCAAACCCGATATGATCGTGCTGCATTACACCGGCATGCCGACCGGCGCCGGCGCCGAGGCATGGCTGTGCGACCCGGCCAGCGAGGTCTCGTCGCACTATCTGGTCCACGAGAATGGCCACGTCGTGCAGATGGTCCGGGAGAGCGACCGCGCCTGGCATGCCGGCAAGAGTTCGTGGTTCGGGCGCGCCGACATCAATTCCTGCTCGATCGGCATCGAGATCGTCAATCCGGGACACTCGCTGGGCTATCCCGGTTTTCCCAGGCGGCAGATCGATGCGGTGATCCGCCTGTGCGCCGGGATTGCTGGTCGGCATTCGATTGCCGCCGAGCGGGTGCTGGCCCATTCCGACGTGGCGCCGGGACGCAAGATCGATCCGGGCGAAAAGTTTCCGTGGCGGACGCTGTTCGAGGCCGGTGTCGGCCATTTCGTGGCGGCTGCACCCGTCAGGCATGGGGCCCTGCTCAAGGCCGGCGACACCGGTTCCGATGTCGAGGCGTTGCAGTCGATGCTGGCACTCTATGGCTACGGCGTCGAGATATCAGGCATTTTCGACCGGCAGACGGAGATCGTCGTCGAGGCGTTTCAGCGGCATTTCCGACCGCGCCTGGTCGATGGGGTGGCCGATGGCTCGACAGTGCGGACGCTGCAAAGGCTGCTTGCTTCCGCAAGGTCTTAACCCTGGGAAGCCTCTCCCAAGTCGTCCTTTCCAATGTTTAAGTTACAAGCTGTCACTTAAAGTGACTTGCCTGGCCTTGTTTGGCACCAATTCGAGCGTCAAACGCCTGACGTGCAAGTTTGTCGGACCCCAAGCCCCCGGATGTTCCGATATTGATTAAGCGTTGCTGCGTGAACATCTTCACGCGGTTCAGACAGAACAGGATCACATGCAGAAATTGACCATTTTAACGGCAGCTCTTGCTGCCGGCGTTATGACTTTTGCCTTCAGTGCCGCAAATGCGGCGCCACTCAGCCCGCGCGCGGATCAAGGGGTCATCACGGTATCCGCCAAAAGCGGCAAGGCAGGCCACGACGCCAAGGCGACGAAGCGGGCTTCCGCGAAAATGGAAAAGGCAAGTTTGACCAAGGCGAAGAAGTCCACCGCCAAAAGGCAGACGAAGCGCGCCCGCAAGACCGTCGACAAGATGACAACGGCATCGATCGGTCCAAGGGGCGTTGCGCTGCCAGCGGCTGCGGCGGCTGCGGTGGCCGGCGGCAGTCAGTATTCGGCGATCGTCGCGCGCTATGCCGCGAGCTATGGTGTACCGGTTTCGCTCGCTCACGCCGTCATACGGGTCGAGAGCAACTACCGGCCGAACATGGTCGGCGGCGCCGGCGAAATCGGCCTGATGCAAATCAAGCCGGCGACGGCGCGGATGATGGGCTACAACGGTTCGGCCAAGGGACTCTTCGATCCCGACACCAACATCAAATACGGCATGAAGTACCTTGCCATGGCGCAGGATCTCGGCGGCGGCACCACCTGCGGCACGATCCTGAAATACAATGCAGGCCACGCCGCAACGCGAATGAACCCGGTGTCGGCCGCCTATTGCAGCAAGGTCAAGGTGCAGATGGCGGCGCTGTAGCCGACTGTCTGTGGAGCCGGCCGGAGCGGCCGGCTTTTTCGTTTGCGTTTTCGAGCGTGAACCCCTTTATACGCCTTGCCAGCTGGCCGGGCGGCCGCACCCGCAACAGCCGAAAGGCCGCGGGTGAGGAAAGTCCGGGCTCCATGGAAACACGGTGCCGGTTAATGGCCGGCGGGGGCGACCCCAGGGAAAGTGCCACAGAAAGCAAACCGCCATGGTCTACCGTGGCAAGGGTGAAAGGGTGGGGTAAGAGCCCACCGCGCGACTGGCAACAGGAGCGGCACGGTAAACCCCACCGGGAGCAAGACCGAATAGGGGCGGTGCGAGGGGAAACCCTCGAGGGCTGTTTCCGGCTCACCGTCCGGGTAGGTTGCGTGAGGCGCATGGCAACATGTGTCCAAGATGAATGGTCGCCACGTTCTCGCACCGCAAGGGGCGGGGGCCATACAAAACCCGGCTTACAGGCCAGCTGGCAATTTTCTCCGCGATATCGAAGAGAAATCTCTTGAGATCAGCAGGTTGCGCTTTCGGGCGCGCCTGTTGGTTCAAGCTTGTTCAGCTATTGCCCTAGAGCGGGAGGCCAGCCGGTTGCTTGTAGCTGGTGCGATTAAGTCGTGCCATGGGCCAGCAGCAACTAACAACCTATCCGTTCTCAGGCGCCGCGCGACGATATCGAACCGGGCATCCGTCATCTGGTCGTTGGTGACTACCTCACCTTGTACCGCGTCGGTAACGACATGATCGAAATTATCCGCGTGCTGCACGGCAAACGCAACATCGAAGCCGATGACCTCGGTTCGCAGTCGACCGGTCAGCCGCTGATCTTGTCCAGCGACGCCTCGATCGCCTTCCAGAGCTCTTCCACCGGTTCGCAGCCGACCGAGAGACGGACAAAACCGGGAGGTACTGCATCGCCTCGCTTTGTCCGACGTTCGGCGGAGGTGTGAACGCCGCCGAAGGATGTCGCGGCCTGCATCAAGGCACAGTTGTTGATGAATTCCTCGGCCTTGTCTTCCGAGGCGAGTTCGAAAGAGATGAGAAAGCCGAAGCGCTCCATCTGGGCGCGGGCAAGATTGTGTGACGGGTCGCTTTCCAGCCCGGGAAAACGCAGGCCGCTGATTGCCCGGTGGCCCTTCAGCCGCCGTGCGATCACTTCCGCCGAGGAGCACATGCGGTCAAAGCGGACATCCAGCGTTTCCAGACCACGATGCACCAGCCATGCTTCGAACGGCCCGGGAATGCTGCCCGAGATTTCGCGCCAGCCGGTCACGGCGGTGACGATATCGGCATTGCGGCTGGCAACATGGCCGAACAGCACGTCGGAATGGCCATTGGGCGCCTTGGTGTCTGCCGCGACGACGATGTCGGCGCCATGGTCGAGCGGGCGCTGGCCGAAGGGCGTCATCGTCGTGTTGTCGACGACAAGGAGGGCGCCGGCTTTGTGAACAGCGTCTGTGACAGCCGCGATATCGCAGATATCCAGTCCCGGATTGGCGGGGGTTTCGACAAAGGCCAGGCGGTAACCTTCGAAGCCGCCGTCGATAAAGCTCGATGTCGGCCTCACATCATAGGTGACGCCAAACGGCTTCAGGAAACGATCGGCCAGTGCCCTTGTCGTGTGATAGCCGTCCGAAGGCAACAAGATGCGGTCGCCGGTCTTGAGCAGGGCGAAAAACACCGAACAGATTGCAGCCATCCCGGACGGAAAGGCGACGCAGGGTGCTCCTTCCAGATGCGCCAGCATATGCTCGACCGCGTCCCAGGTCGGGTTGCTGAAGCGACCGTACTGATCGAAACCGGTGGCGTCGCCAGGTGTGTGATAGATCGCGGCCATGGTCAAAGGCAGAGGGATCGGGTCGCCCTTTGCGAGCCCGCTGTCGCGCAGGTGGGGAAGTGTCGCAGCGCGTGCGTTCGCTGTTTCAGACATCGATTCTCAGACCCTCTTGGTGACCGACCGGATGCGGCGAGACGCTATGCCGGGCAGTGGCTCGCGGCAAGGCGGGTCCGGTTGTGCCAGCCGGCTCTAAACGCTTCGTTAGGCTTAATGGACCATAAAGACGAGACGTGCCGTCAAGGCTGCTCTCATTGGTCGCGGCGCGCGTGTTTGTGAAGCCATTCCCGTTGACGCCCATAGTGCCCCATGATATCCCATTTCGATACTCAAGCCTTCGTTCCGTGTCAGGGTAAAGCGTACGCCAATCGGGCAGCCGCGGCGGCTGCGCGTTTGCCGGTTATTGCCCGTGTGGACGAGGCTGGTACGGGGCAGGGAACGCGCCGCGGCGCGTGCGACAAGATGAAGAGGGGTGCGGCGGCGCAAGCGGCTGTGACGTTCAATGGACCGGTTTCTGTCAAACACGCTGAGCAGGATCGATGCGAAGGGACGGGTGTCCGTTCCGGCGCATTTTCGTGCTGTCGTGCAGAAGCGCGGCTATTCGGAACTCTATGCGCTGCGTTGCCTCGACCAGCCGGCGATGGATGTCGGCGGGCTCGATCTGCTCGACCGCTACGAGCAGCGCATCGCGCTCGAAGATCCCTTCCTGCAGACGGCGAACGACATGTCGTTCTTCTGCCATGGCGATGGCACCTTCCTGAAGCTCGACCAGGACGGCCGCATCACGATGAGCGATTTCATTCGCGAGCACACCGGCATTGCGGCGGAAGTGGCCTTTGTCGGGCGCGGCAATTTCTTTCAGATCTGGGAGCCGGGACGGCTGGCCGCCTATGGGGCGCAGGCGCGGGCCCGGCTTTTGCAGCTTCGGCAGGGGACGAAGCCTGGGGAGCGACCGGAATGACGGTGGGCCACGGCGATGACCTTCACGCCGTTGGCGGATCGGCCCGCCACATTCCGGTCCTCCTTGGCGAAGTGCTCGAAGCACTGGCGCCAGCGGTAGGTGACATCATCATCGACGGCACGTTCGGCGCCGGCGGCTACACCAAGGCCATTCTGGCGACGGGCGCTTCCGTCGTGGCGATCGACCGCGATCCGGATGCGATCGCGGCCGGGCGCGACCTCGAGGCGCAGTCGGGCGGCAGGTTGAGGCTGGTGCAGGCGCCGTTCTCGACGCTGGACGAGCATGTCGAGAGCGCCGACGGCGTCGTGCTCGACATCGGCGTCTCCTCGATGCAGCTCGACCAGGCCGAGCGCGGGTTCTCGTTCCGCTCCGACGGGCCACTCGACATGCGCATGGCGCAAGCGGGCCTGAGCGCCGCCGACGTGGTCAACAGCTTCAAGCCGGGCGATCTCGCCCGCATCTTCGGCTTTCTCGGGGAGGAGCGTCATGCCGGGCGCATTGCCCGCATGATCGAGGCTCGCCGCGAAAAGCGGCCGTTCGAGCGCACGCTGGAACTGGCCGACGCGATCGAGACGCATGTCGGCCGCGCGCCGAAGGACAAGATCCATCCGGCGACACGCGTCTTCCAGGCGCTGCGCATCTTCGTCAATGACGAGCTTGGCGAATTGGCCAAGGCCTTGCTCGCCGCCGAACGCGTGCTGAAGCCGGGCGGACGGCTCGCCGTGGTGACGTTCCATTCGCTGGAAGACCGCATCGTCAAGCGCTTCATCGCCGATCGCGCCGACGCCGTGACCGGCTCGCGCCATTTGCCCGAGGCACAGGCGCGCACCGCGACCTTCCGCAAGGCCGGTGGCGGCGTGACTGCCGGCGACACCGAGGTCGCGGCCAATCCGCGCGCCCGTTCGGCCCGGCTGCGTGCGGCTGTCCGCACCGAGGCGCCGGCGCGCAACAGCGACTTTTCGATTTTCGGCCTTCCAAAGCTTCCCGGCATCGACCGGCCGGGGGAGAGGTAAGCACGTGTTTCGTACCAGCGACATCGTCCTGATCGCCGTCATGGTTTCGGCGGCGGCCCTTACCTACAAGACCAAGCGCGACGCCGAGGAACAATTGGCGGCAGTGCAGAAGATCCATGCTCAGATCCGCTATGAGGAAGACACGATCGATCTGCTCAAGGCCGACTGGAGCCTGCTCACCCAGCCGTCGCGGCTGCAGAAGCTGGCCGACCTTTACAAGTCGCAGCTTGAACTCCAGCCGGTCAGCGCCCGACAGATCGTCGGTATCGGCGACCTGCCGGCCAAGGCCCTGGACATTGAGGACATCCTGAAAGGACGCCAGGACGGCATGGCCGACAATTCCGACAAGGCGCCCTCGGGCGATAGGGATCCCGTGGTGACCGGAGGCATCGGCCAATGATCGGCAAACTGCTGAAACGCCGCGCCAGGACCGGTGAAGGCGGATCGATCGTGGTCGAGGGCGCCCGCAAGGCGACCGGCGGCAAGGGGCGGACGCGCATCGTGATGACGATGGCAGTGTTCTTCGGCATCTTCGCGACCATTTCCGGCCGGCTGGTCTATCTCGGCTTCCAGACCCCCGACATGTCGGGCGGCCCGCAGAGCCGGGTGACGGCATCGCGGCCCGACATTGTCGACCGCAACGGCGAAGTGCTGGCGACGGACATCAAGACGGCATCGCTGTTCGCCGAACCGCGACGCATCGTGGACGCCGACGAGGCGATCGAGAAGCTGTCGACGGTGCTTCCCGAAATCGACTACGAGCAGACCTATCACAAGCTGAAGAGCGGCGCCGGCTTCGTCTGGCTGCAGCGGCAGCTGACGCCCAAGCAGCAGTCCGACATCATGCAGCTCGGCATTCCCGGCTTCGGCTTCCGCACCGAGAAGCGCCGCTTCTATCCGAGCGGCGAAACCTCATCCTACATTGTCGGGCTCACCAACATCGACAACCAGGGCATCTCCGGCATGGAGAAATATGTCGACGAACAGGGCTTGAGCGACCTGCAGGCATCGGGCCTGGCGGTCGCCAAGGATCTGAAGCCGGTGAAGCTTTCGATCGATCTGCGCGTCCAGCATGTGGTGCGCGATGAGATCGCCGCCGGCCTGGAGCGCTATCGCGCGCTCGGCACTGGCGCTGTTGTGCTCAACGTCAAGACCGGCGAAGTGGTGGCGATGGCCTCGGTGCCGGATTTTGATCCGAACAATCCTTACAATGCACAGGAAAAGGACCGGCTGAACCGGATGTCGGCGGGGCTCTATGAGATGGGCTCGACCTTCAAGAGCTTCACCTCAGCCATGGCGCTCGATTCCGGCAAGGCGACGATGGCGAGCCGCTTCGACGCTTCGCATCCAATCCGGGTCGGCCATCAGGCCATTCACGATTTCCACGGCAAGAACCGTGTGCTGTCGTTGCCGGAGGTGTTCCTCTATTCGTCCAACATCGGGTCGGCCAGGGAGGCGGAGCTGGTCGGCATCGAGGGGCACCGAGAATTCCTGCATCGCCTTGGAATTCTGGACAAGATGCAGACCGAACTGCCGGAAGTCGCCCGTCCGACTGAACCGAAGGTGTGGAAGCAGGTCAATTCGTTCACCATCGCCTTCGGCCATGGCGTGTCGACGACGCCGCTGCAAGCGGCTGTCGGCTGTGCGGCGCTGATGAATGGCGGTTTCCTGATGAACCCTACCTTCCTTGTCCGCACACAGGAAGAAGCGATGGCGGTGGCCAAGAAAGTGGTCGGCGACAAGACGGTCGAGGGCATGCGCTACCTCTATTCGCTCAACGCCGAGAAGGGCTCGGCCAGAAACGCCAGAGTCCCCGGCTACCGCGTTGGCGGCAAGACCGGAACAGCCGAGAAGGTCATCAATGGCCGCTACTCGAAGGAATTGAATTTCAATACCTTCGTCGCCGCCTTCCCGATGGACGATCCGCAATACCTCGTGTTTACGATTGCCGACGCTCCGCACCCGGAAAAGCCTGGCATGACAGACGTCGCGGCCTCGAATGCGGGGGTTATGGCCGGCAATATCATCAGGCGTTCTGCGGCCATGCTTGGCGTGAAGCCAGATTTCAGCCATGAAAATGGTGCAACGCTGGTGTCCTATCAGTGATTCTTGGGGCGCGCCGGCAACTGCGCGCTATTTTGTTGCGGTGAACGGGACTCGATGAAGCTCAAAGATCTAGCCGGTATCCTGCCAGTCGAAGGAACAGCTTCCGCCGATCTGGAGGTTACCGGCATTTCGTCGGATTCCCGCCAGGTAAAACCGGGCGTCGTCTTCTTCGCGCTCGCCGGTACCAAGGCGGACGGCGCGACCTATGCTGCAGACGCGGCCGGCCGAGGTGCCGCTGCGATCGTGGCAGGCAACGCCATTGCCGGTTTGCCGGTCCCGGTGCTGGCGGTCGATGATCCGCGCCTGGCGCTGGCGCTGAGCGCGGCCCGCTATTTCGGCAAGCAACCTGAGACCATGGTCGCGGTGACCGGCACCAGCGGCAAGACGTCGGTCGCCGCCTTCACCCGGCAGATCTGGGAGCAGATCGGCTATGCCGCCGCTTCGATCGGCACCACCGGCGTGGTGGCGCCCGGGCGAAATGACTACGGCTCGCTGACGACGCCCGACCCGGTCGCCTTGCACCAATTGCTCAAGGAATTGGCGGACGCCGGCGTCACCCATGCCTCGATGGAAGCCTCCAGTCATGGGCTCGACCAGCGCCGCCTTGACGGCGTCAAGCTGGCCGCCGGCGGCTTCACCAATCTCGGCCGCGACCATATGGATTATCATCCGACCGTCGAGGATTATCATCGGGCCAAATTGCGCCTGTTCGACGCGCTGCTGCCGAAAGGCGCGCCGGCCGTCATCTTCGCCGACGACCCGTGGTCGGCGCCGACAATCAAAGCGGCGCAGGCCGCCGGGCTCGACGTGCTGACCGTTGGCCGCCATGGCGATTTCCTCAGGCTGAAGCGGGTCGAGCACGAGCGCCATCGTCAGCGCGCCGAGGTCGAGGCCGACGGCGTGCTTTACGAGATCGATCTGCCGCTGGCCGGCGATTTCCAGATATCGAACGCGCTGGTTTCGGCAGGACTTGCCATTTCCACCGGAACACCTGTCGCCAAAGCCTTGATGGCGTTGGAGAAACTGAAGGGCGCGCCGGGCCGTCTCGACCTCGTCGGCACCACTGCTCATGGTGCGCCGGTCTATGTCGACTACGCCCACAAGCCCGACGCGCTGGAAAATGTGCTGGCCTCGGTGCGCCCGTTCACCACTGGCCGCGTCATCGTCGTGTTCGGCTGCGGCGGTGACCGTGACCGTGGCAAACGGCCGATCATGGGCGAGATTGCGACGCGGCTTGCCGATGTCGTCATCGTCACCGACGACAATCCGCGCTCGGAAGTGCCTGAAACGATCCGCGCCGCCATTCTTGCCGCCGCACCCGGCGCCATCGAGATCGGCGACCGGCGCCAGGCGATCCACGACGCGGTCGCCATGCTGCATGCCGGCGACACGCTGATCGTGGCCGGCAAGGGCCACGAGGAAGGCCAGACGATCGGCTCCGAAACCCTGCATTTCTCCGACCACGAGGAAGTCCGCGCAGCACTCGTGGAGTGTGCCGCATGAGTTTGCTGTGGACCTCCGAGGCGCTGGTTGTGGCCATGGACGGGCGGCCGCTGGGGCCGATGCCGGAAGGCATATCGGGTATTTCGATCGACAGCCGCAGCCTCCAGCCGGGCGACGCCTTCTTCGCCATCAAGGGCGAGGCGATGGACGGCCACGACTTCGCCACCGCCGCCATCAAGGCGGGCGCCGGCGTGCTGGTGGTGGCGGAAGGCAAGCTGCCGTCGCTCGGCCGGCTGACGGCGCCGATCATCGTCGTCGAGGATGTCCTGGCCGCGCTTGAAAAGCTTGGTGTCGCGGCGCGCGCCCGCTCCGAGGCCAAGATCATCGCGGTGACCGGTTCGGCCGGCAAGACCACCACCAAGGAAGCGCTGCGCCACGTGCTGTCGGCCGTCGGCAAGGTGCATGCCTCGGCGCAGTCGTTCAACAACCACTGGGGCGTGCCGCTGACGCTGGCACGCATGCCAGTGGATTGCGACTATGCGGTGTTCGAAATCGGCATGAACCATCCCGACGAGATCCGGCCGCTGGTGAAAATGGTGAGGCCGCATGTCGCCATCGTCACCATGATCGCGGCCGCCCACCTCGGCTTCTTCCGCAATCTCGACGAGATTGCCAAGGCCAAGGCCGAGATTTTCGAAGGGCTGGAGCCCGAGGGTGCGGCCATCCTCAACCGCGACGATGCGCGCTGGAAGCTTCTGGACAAGATGGCTCATGCCGCTGGGGTCGAGCACGTGTATGGCTTCGGCGAGAATGCGCGCTCGACCTTCAAGCTGGTCAAGTGCGAACTCCACGCCGACCATTCCGACATCAGCGCCAGGGTCGGCGGCCACGAGGTGACGGCGCGGATCGGTGCGCCCGGCCGCCATATGGTGCAGAATGTGCTGGCGGTGCTGGGTGCGGCGCATCTGGTCGGCGCCGACCTCGACAGGGTGGCGTTGGCGCTGGCCGATCTTTCGGCCGAGCGCGGGCGCGGCAAGCGCCATGTGTTGCGCCACCCCGGCGGGCCGATCACACTGATCGACGAGAGCTATAACGCCAACCCGGCGTCGATGGGTGCCGCGATGGCGCTGCTTAACGCGACGCCGGTGACAGGCGAGGGCCGCCGCATCGCCGTACTCGGCGACATGCTGGAGCTCGGCGACCATTCTGCCAAGATGCATGCCGCCCTTGCCGACCTCATCGTCGGCACCGGGACGCAGACCGTTTTTCTGGGCGGTCCGGAAATGCGGGCACTGGCGCAGACGCTGCCGGCTGAGATCAAGACCGAATACCGCGCCGGCGCCGAGGAGTTGAAGCCGGTGCTGCTTGCCGCGCTCAAGCCGGGCGACGTGGTGATGATCAAATCGTCGAAGGGCATCGGTTTTGCAAAACTGGTCGATGCGCTGCTGGGCAAGTTCCCGGCTGAAACGACATCCAAACAGACCTAGGTCGGGGGACGATAAGCGCATGTTCACACTGCTCGTCGATTTTGCGGACAAGATCTCGGTCTTCAACGTCTTCCGCTACATCACCTTCCGCACCGGCGGGGCGCTGATCACATCGGCGCTGATCGTCTTCATTTTCGGACCGACCATCATCAATTCGTTGCGGCTGCGGCAGGGCAAGGGCCAGCCGATCCGCGCCGACGGGCCGCAGACGCATTTCAAGAAGGCAGGCACGCCGACCATGGGCGGGCTGATGATCCTGTCCGGCATCATCGGCTCGTCGCTGCTGTGGGCGAACCTGTCGAGCATCTATGTCTGGGTGGTGCTGCTGGTGACGCTGGGCTTCGGCTCGATCGGCTTCTACGACGACTATCTGAAGGTGACCAAGCAGTCGCATCTCGGTTTTTCCGGCAAGGCACGGCTGGCGCTCGAATTCGTCATCGCCGGCATCGCCGCCTGGGCGATCATGCATAACGGCCAGGCGCCGTTCTCGTCGTCGCTGACATTCCCCTTCGCCAAGGAATTCATCATCAATCTCGGCTGGTTCTTCATTCCGTTCTCCTGCTTCGTCATCGTCGGCGCCGGCAATGCGGTGAACCTGACCGATGGTCTCGACGGACTGGCGATCGTGCCGATCATGATCGCGGCGGCGTCCTTCGGCGTCATCGCCTATCTTTCCGGCAACGCCGTGTTCGCCGAATATCTTCAGATCCATTTCGTGCCCGGCACCGGCGAACTGGCGGTCGTGCTTGGCGCGGTCATCGGCGCCGGCCTCGGCTTCCTCTGGTTCAACGCGCCGCCGGCGGCGATCTTCATGGGCGACACCGGCTCGCTGGCGATGGGCGGCCTGATCGGCACGGTCGCCGTCGCCACCAAGCACGAGATCGTGCTGGTCATCGTCGGCGGATTGTTTGTCGTGGAAATCCTGTCTGTCATCATCCAGGTCGGCTACTTCAAGATGACCGGCAAGCGGGTGTTCCTGATGGCGCCGATCCACCATCATTTCGAAAAGCTCGGCTGGACCGAAAGCCAGGTGGTGATCCGTTTCTGGATCATCGCCGTCATCCTGGCGCTGGTCGGCCTGTCCACGCTGAAGCTCAGATAGGAGGCCGCTTGATTCCCGCCGCATCCTTCGCAGGCAAGCGCCTTTCGCTCTTCGGGCTCGGTGGCTCGGGGATCGCGACGGCGCGCGCGCTGATCGCCGGCGGGGCAGAGGTGCTGGGGTGGGATGACAATCCCGACAGCGTCGCCAAGGCGGCGGCCAGCGGTATCGCAACCGGAGACCTGCGCGGCGCCGACTGGGCGAAGTTCTCGGCTTTCGTGCTGTCGCCGGGCGTACCGCTGACGCATCCCAAGCCGCATTGGACGGTGGAACTGGCGCGCGGTTCTGGCGTCGAGATCATCGGCGACATCGAGCTTTTCTGCCGCGAGCGAATGCTCGCCGCGCCGTCAGCACCGTTCATCGCCATCACCGGCACCAACGGCAAGTCGACGACGACCGCACTGACCGCGCATATCCTGAAAGCGGCGGCACGGGACACGCAGATGGGCGGCAATATCGGCCGCGCGGTGATGACACTCGATCCGCCTGGGCCCAATCGGCATTATGTGGTCGAATGTTCGTCCTACCAGATCGACCTCGCGCCTTCGATCAACCCGACGGCCGGCATCCTGCTCAATTTGACGCCCGACCATCTCGATCGCCACGGCACCATGCAGCACTACGCCTCGATCAAGGAGCGGCTGGTGGCCGGCAGCGAGACGGCGATCATCGGCATCGACGATTCCTGGTGCGCGCAGATCGCCGAGCGGCTGGAGCGAGCGGGGCGGCATGTCATCCGCATTTCCAAGCGGCTGCCACTCACCGACGGCTATTTCGCCGACGGCGGCAATCTGATGGAAGCAGTGCATGGTCGCTACAGCCGCGTTGCTTTCCTCGAAGGCATCGGCTCGCTGCGCGGCCAGCACAATGCGCAGAACGCGCTGGCGGCGGTCGCCGCTTGCCTCAAGGTCGGGCTGGACCTCGGCGAGATCCAGTCGGGACTGGAAAGCTTTCCCGGCCTCGCGCACCGCATGGAGCAGGTCGGCCGCAAGGACCATGTGCTGTTCGTCAACGATTCCAAGGCGACCAATGCCGATGCGGCGGCACCGGCGCTGTCGAGCTTCCCGCGCATCTACTGGATTGCCGGCGGTCTGCCCAAGGAGGGCGGCATCGAGCCGCTGCGCGGCTTCTTCCCGCGCATCGCCAAGGCCTATCTGATCGGTGAGGCGGCGCCCGCCTTCTCGGCGACCCTGGGCGAGGCTGTGCCGTACGAGATATCCGGCACGCTGGCCGCTGCGGTCGAGCACGCGGCGCATGACGCGGCTCAAGACGATGCCAGCGAGGTGGTTGTGCTTCTGTCGCCGGCCTGCGCCAGTTTCGACCAGTTCAAGAATTTCGAAGTCCGCGGCGAAGCCTTCAGGCAAGCTGCGAATGCTATCGAGGGTGTGAAACCCATCGGAGGGGCACGATAATGCAGAGCCGTCTCGACAAAAGTCCGGTTGCGACGTGGTGGTGGACGATCGATCGCTGGTTCCTGGCGGCGTTTCTGTCGCTGATGGGGCTCGGCATCGTGCTGTCCTTTGCCGCCAGTCCCGCGGTGGCCGAGCGCATCGGCCTCGACAGTTTCCACTTCGCCACCAGGCAGATCATTTTCACCGTGCCGGCGCTCGGCGTCATGCTGGCGGTGTCCTTTCTCGAATCTAGGCAGATCCGGCGCATGGCGCTGATCATGCTGTGCCTGATGCTGGTGCTGATGGTGGCGGTGCTCTACATCGGCGTCGAGGTGAAGGGCGCGCGCCGCTGGGTGTCGCTTGCCGGCCTGTCGATCCAACCGTCGGAATTCCTGAAACCCGCCTTCGTCATCATGTGCGCCTGGCTGTTCGCCGAACACAAGCGCCAGCCCGACATTCCGGGCAATCTGTTCGCCATGCTGCTGCTCGCCCTGGTCGTCTCGCTGCTGGTCGCCCAGCCGGATCTCGGCCAGACCATGCTGGTCACCGGTACGTGGGGTGTGATGTTCTTCATGGCCGGGTTGCCGTGGCTATGGATCATTGCGCTGGGTGCTGCCGGCGTTGGCGGCGTCTTTGCCGCCTATACGGTGTTTCCGCACGTTGCCTTGCGCATCGACAAGTTCCTGACCGGCGAAGGCGACACGTTCCAGGTCGACATGGGCCGCGAGGCGCTGATCAATGGCGGCTGGTTCGGCGTCGGGCCAGGCGAGGGCACCGTCAAGCGGGTTATCCCGGACAGCCATGCCGACTTCGTCTTCTCGGTCGCCGGCGAGGAGTTCGGGCTGATCATGTGCTTCTTCATCATGTCGATCTTCGCCTTCATCGTGCTGCGCGGCCTCAACACGGCGCTGAAGGAGCATGACGACTTCACTCGCTATGCCGTCGGCGGGCTGGTCACCGTGTTCGGCCTGCAGGCCGTCATCAACATGTGTGTCAACCTGCAGCTGGTGCCGGCCAAGGGCATGACGCTGCCTTTCATCTCCTATGGCGGCTCCTCGCAGATCGCCATCGCCATCTCGATGGGCATGGTGCTGGCGCTGACGCGCAAGCGGCCCGAAAAGCGCAAGCAGATGGGCTTTGCCCTGTCGCAGCGCGCCCTGCCGGCGGAGTGATATGGCGAGAGGCGTCATCCTTCTTGCCGCGGGTGGAACCGGGGGGCATCTGTTCCCGGCCGAAGCGCTGGCACATGAGCTGAACGAGCGCGGCTGGACGGTGCATCTGGCCACCGACGACCGTGCCGAGCGCTTCGCCGGCCATTTCCCAGCTACCGCCATCCATCCGATCCAGTCGGCGACGATGGGCTCGAAGAATCCCATCGCCCTGCTTGGCGCCTTCTGGAAAATCTGGCGCGGCGTACGCCAGGCTTCCGCCATTATCGCCAGGATCAAGCCGGATGCCGTCGTCGGCTTCGGCGGCTATCCGACCCTGCCGCCGCTTTACGCGGCGACACGGCGAAAGGTGCCGACGTTGATCCATGAGCAGAACGCGGTGATGGGGCGCGCCAACCGGGCGCTGGCAGGCCGAGTCGACGCGATCGCCGGTGGCTTCCTGCCGCAAGACACCAGTGCGGCCGGCGCCAAGACGGTGACGACAGGCAATCCAGTCCGGCCTCCCGTTCTGGAAGCGGCCAAGACGCCTTACGCCGCATCGACCGGGGAGGAGCCGTTCCGCCTGCTGGTGTTCGGCGGCAGCCAGGGGGCCCAGTTCTTCTCGGACGCGGTGCCAGCAGCCATCGCCATGCTCTCCGAGACGCAACGCAAGCGGCTGGTGATCACGCAGCAGGCGCGCGCCGATGACGTGGCGCGCGTGAAGGCGGCCTATGCCGCTCTCGGCGTCGCCGCCGAAGTCTCGCCCTTCTTCACCGACATGGCGCAGCGCATGGCGGCGGCGCATCTGGTGATCTCGCGCTCCGGCGCCTCGACCGTTTCGGAGATCGCCGTCATCGGCCGACCGGCGCTGCTGGTGCCCTATCCCTATGCTCTCGACCACGACCAGGCAGCGAACGCAGCGGCCCTAGCCGCCGCCGGCGGTGGCGAAGTGCACCCGCAATCCTCGCTTTCTCCCGAGCGCATCGCGACCCTCCTCGGTGGGCTGATGGACAATCCCGAGCGGCTGGGGGCCATGGCGGCGGGAGCGAAATCGGCTGGCCGTCCCGACGCGGCACGGTTGCTCGCCGATCTCACAGAGGCTATTGCGTCCCAAAAAACCGTTTCAGACTTCAGGAAGGGGACGCACGCATGAAGATGCCGCAGACCATCGGCCTTGTGCATTTCATCGGTATTGGCGGCATCGGCATGAGCGGCATCGCCGAAGTGCTGCACAATCTCGGTTACAAGGTGCAGGGGTCCGACCAGGCCGACAGCGCCAATGTGCAGCGGCTTCGCGACAAGGGCATCGAATGCTTCGTCGGCCACAAGGCTGAAAATCTCGGCGATGCCGAGGTTGTCGTCGTCTCGACGGCGATCAAGAAAACCAACCCCGAACTGAAGGCCGCGCGCGAGAAGCTGCTGCCGATCGTGCGCCGTGCCGAGATGCTGGCCGAGCTGATGCGTTTTCGCCAGGCGGTGGCGATCGGCGGCACGCATGGCAAGACGACGACGACTTCCATGGTTGCGACACTGCTCGAAGCCGGCGGGCTCGATCCGACCGTCATCAATGGCGGTATCATCAATGCCTATGGCACCAATGCGCGCATGGGCGACGGCGAGTGGATGGTGGTCGAGGCCGACGAAAGCGACGGCACCTTCCTCAAACTGCCGGCCGAGATTGCCGTCGTCACCAATATCGATCCCGAGCATCTCGACCACTATGGCAGCTTCGACAAGGTGCGCGAGGCGTTTCGCCAGTTCGTCGAGAACGTGCCGTTCTACGGTTTCGGCGTGATGTGCACCGATCACCCGGAGGTGCAGGCGCTGGTCAGCCGCATCGAGGATCGCCGCGTCATCACCTATGGCGAGAACGCGCAGGCCGACGTGCGCTTCACCAATCACCGCATGGCCGGTGCCATTTCGGAATTCGACGTGGTGATCCGCAACCGCAAGAGCGGCGGCCAGACGACGATCGCCGGCCTGCGCCTGCCGATGCCCGGCCGTCACAACGTCTCCAACGCGACGGCGGCGATCGCGGTGGCGCATGAGCTCGGCCTGTCCGCCGAGGCGATCAAGAAGGGCCTGTCGTCCTTCGCTGGCGTCAAGCGCCGCTTCACCCATACCGGTTCGTGGAACGGCGTCGATGTCTTCGACGATTACGGCCACCACCCGGTCGAAATCTCGGCGGTGCTGAAGGCGGCGCGCAGTGCCACCCAGGGACGCGTCATCGCCATTGCCCAGCCGCATCGCTTCACCCGGCTGCACGACCTGTTCAACGAGTTTTCCACCTGTTTCAACGACGCCGACACGGTGATGGTGGCGCCGGTCTACGCGGCCGGCGAAGAGCCGATCGAAGGCGTGACATCCGATGCGCTGGTGTCGCGAATCCGTGCCGGCGGCCATCGCGACGCGCGCTACATCGAGGGTCCGGCAGCAATCGCGCCAATCATCCGCGATCTGGCCAAGCCCGGCGACTTCGTCGTCTTCCTCGGCGCCGGCAACATTACCCAATGGGCCTATGCGCTGCCCAAGGAGCTTGGCGGGACGGTCTCATGATGCACGGCCAGGACCTGATCGACAGACTTGGCGACCGGCTTGCCGGCCTGCGTGGCCGCCTCACGCCGAATGCCGAGATGGACAAGATCACCTGGTTTCGCGCCGGAGGGCTGGCCGAGGTGCTGTTCCAGCCGGCCGATGAGGAGGACCTTGCCACGTTCCTCAAAGCCGTTCCCGAAGACATACCGCTGACGATCGTCGGCGTCGGCTCGAACCTTCTGGTTCGGGACGGCGGCATTCCGGGCTTTGTTGTCCGGCTTTCGGCGAAAGGCTTTGGCGAGGCCGAGGCCATCGGGCCGACAAGGATCAAGGCCGGCGGCGCCACGCCCGACAAGCGCGTCGCCGCAGTGGCGCTCGAAGCCGGCATTGGCGGCTTTCATTTCTATCACGGCATTCCGGGCGCCATCGGCGGCGCGCTGCGGATGAATGCCGGTGCCAATGGCGTTGAGACGCGCGAGCGCGTCGTCGAGGTGCGCGCGCTCGACCGCAAGGGCAATATCCAGACGCTGAGCAATGCCGATATGGGCTACGCCTATCGCCATTCGGCGGCACCTGCCGGCCTGATCTTCACCTCGGCCGTTTTCGAGGGCTTTGCCGAGGACAAGACAGCGATCAAGGCGGCGATGGATGCGGTGCAGAACCACCGCGAGACCGTGCAGCCGATCCGCGAGAAGACCGGCGGTTCGACCTTCAAGAATCCCGACGGCACGTCGGCCTGGAAGGAGATCGACAAGGCGGGCTGCCGCGGCCTGATGATC
This sequence comes from Mesorhizobium bavaricum, assembly GCF_056781655.1. Lineage (NCBI taxonomy): Bacteria > Pseudomonadati > Pseudomonadota > Alphaproteobacteria > Hyphomicrobiales > Phyllobacteriaceae > Mesorhizobium > Mesorhizobium bavaricum. The sequence goes on from NZ_CM165566.1 coordinate 3,581,430, forward strand.
GGCGGCGCGCAGATGTCGCCGATGCATTGCAACTTCATGATCAACACCGGAACCGCGACCGGCTACGATCTTGAATATCTCGGTGAGACGGTGCGCACGCGGGTGTTGGAGAATTCGGGCATCCGGCTGCAATGGGAAATCAAGCGCATTGGCAATTTCCGACCAGGGCATGCCGTCCAGGAATTTCTCGGACAACTCCTCTAGGGTGCGTTGAAGTTCACGTGATGCATGAACTTCAACGAGGCCGAAACGGCCCGCGACCGTTGCTCCAAAGACTCAACGGCACACTTTTCTCATCCATTTTCTCAGAAAGTGAATCTCTCGGAATCGTAAGCGCTTGCCAGTGAATCAACTCTCTGATTCTCTGCTCCAAAGCGTTTCCTGATTTGAGTCGTTCGACGCGTTTTCAGCGTTTTCCGTCTGGGGGGCAACCTGCCGGGAGACTCTGACTCAATGTTGCGGAAATATTGGGTTTGGTCCGCCATGAGAGGGGATGACGGGGAATGAAAAGCAAGCATGTGGCCGTCCTGCTGGGTGGTTTCTCATCCGAGCGGCCCGTGTCTTTGTCCTCGGGAAAGGCCTGTGCCGATGAGCTCGAGAAGGAAGGCTACCAGGTCACGCGCGTCGATGTCGGGCGCGATGTCGGCTCGGTGCTTGCCGAACTCCGGCCCGATGTCGCCTTCAACGCACTGCACGGCCCGTTTGGCGAGGATGGCACCATCCAGGGCATCCTTGAATATCTCGGCATGCCCTACACCCATTCCGGCGTGCTTGCCTCGGCGCTGGCCATGAACAAGGAGCAGGCCAAGCGGGTTGCCAGGTCGGTCGGCGTCCCTGTCGCCGAATCGAAGGTCGCCAGCCGCTTCGCCATCCAGAGCAAGCACCCGATGAAGCCGCCCTATGTGGTCAAGCCGGTCAATGAAGGCTCGAGCTTCGGCGTCGTCATCGTGCATGAGGGGCAATCGCATCCGCCGCAGATCATCGGCTCGTCGGAGTGGAAATATGGCGATACCGTCATGGTCGAGCGCTACATCCATGGGCGGGAGTTGACCTGCGCGGTGATGGGCGATGTGGCGCTGGGGGTCTGCGAGATCATTCCGACCGGCCATTCCTTCTACGACTATGATTCAAAATATGTCGCCGGGGGATCAAAGCACGAATGCCCCGCAAAAGTTTCACCGAATATTTACCAAAAAATACAAACACTGGCGCTCAAGGCTCACCAAGCGATCGGCTGTCGGGGCGTTTCCCGATCGGACTTCCGTTATGACGATCGGCATTCCGAAAACGGCGAGGTTGTGTGGCTCGAGGTCAACACCCAGCCGGGTATGACGCCGACGTCCTTGGTGCCTGAAATCGCCGCCCAGGCCGGGCACTCGTTTGGCGATTTGTTGAGTTGGATGGTGGAGGACGCTTCGTGTCTGCGTTGAAATGGGGACAAGGCAAGGGGAAGGGCGCGGCCGGGCCGGCGCTGTTCGGCCTGCCGTTGTCGTTCGACCATTTCGTGCTGCCGCGTGTGCTTCGCCGCCCGGTGCGCATTCTGGCGCGCCTGGGCGTGGGTGAATTCCAGGCGCCGCGCTTCTCCGCGGCCATGATGTCGGCCGTGCTGGTTGCCTCGAGCAGTGCGTATGGCGCCTATCTCGGCGGCCATGTCGACGGCATCGTACAGAGCATCACAGCCCGCACCGGCTTTGCCGTCGATCAGGTCAAGGTGGTTGGCAATCGCCAGACCTCCGAGATCGACATCCTCGACCGACTCGAGCTCGACGGCTGGACCTCGCTGATCGGTTTCGACGCCGAGGCGGCGCGCGAACGGATTTCCAGCCTGCCATGGATCGAGGTCGCGGCGGTGCGCAAGGTCTATCCGCACACGTTGGAAGTGCGTGTCGAGGAGCGCGAGGCCTTCGCGCTCTGGCAGCAAGGCGATGAGCTCTCGGTCATCGAGAGGGATGGCGCCGTGATCGCGCCGTTCTCCGGCGGCAAGCAGGTGCTGTTGCCGCTGCTGATCGGCGTCGGCGCGCCGGCCAAGGCGCCGGACTTCCTGGCCAAAGTCGAAAAATACCCCGAGTTCGCGGCCCGGATCAAAGGCTACATCCGCGTCGGCGAGCGGCGCTGGGACCTCAAGCTGGACAACGGCATCACCATCAAGCTTCCCGAGGATGGCGAGGACCAGGCGATCGCCGAACTCGTCAAGATGGACAAGGAAAAGGGGCTGTTGTCGCGCGACATCACCGCCGTCGACATGCGCCTGACCGACAGGCTGGTCGTGCAGTTGACGCCGGAAGCGGCGACGCAGCGCGAGGCAGCCCTCAACGAAAAACCGAAAAGCCTGAAGCGCAAGCCGGAGACGAAGATATGAGCTGGCTTGGCGGTCATGGCGATGCCTCGTCGCGCCGGTCCGGCACCCTGACGGTGCTGGATGTCGGTTCGAGCAAGGTCTGCTGCATGGTGGCCAAGCTGAAGCCGAGCGATGACGGCAAGCTGTTGCGCGGCCGTTCGCATCGGATCCAGGTGATCGGCATCGGCCATCAGAAGTCGCAAGGTGTAAAGTCGGGCGTCGTCGTCGATCTCGACCGTGCAGAGCATGCCATCCGTCTCGCCGTCGACGCCGCCGAGCGCATGGCCGGGCTGACGGTCGATTCGCTCATCGTCAACATGACGGCCGGCCGGCTGAAGAGCGAAGCCTTCTCGGCCACCATCAATCTTGGCGGCCACGAGGCCGACGAAGCCGATATCAAGCGCGTGCTCGGCGCCGGCGCCAAACAGGCACTGAAGGCCGAACGCGAGGTGATCCATTCGCTCCCGGTCGGCTTCTCGCTCGATGCCGAGCGCGGCGTGCGTGATCCGCGCGGCATGGTTGGCGACGCACTCGGCGTCGACATGCATGTCTTGACCGGCGACGCCGCGCCAATGCGCAACCTGGAGCTTTCCATCAACCGCTCGCACCTGTCGGTGGAGCGCATGGTGGCGACGCCCTATGCAAGCGGACTGGCAGCCTTGGTCGACGATGAGCTGGAAATGGGTGCGGCCTGCATCGACATGGGCGGCGGCACGACGACGATCTCGGTGTTTTCGGAAGGCAAGTTCGTTCATGGCGATGCTATCGCCATCGGCGGCAACCACGTCACGCTGGATATGGCCAAGGGCCTGTCTACCTCGCTCGATGCCGCCGAGCGGCTGAAGGTGATGCATGGCTCGGCGCTGCCGGGCAGTGCCGACGATCGCGACCTGGTCTCGATCCAGCCGATCGGCGACGATGGCGACGTGCCGCTGCAGATCCCGCGTTCGGTGATGACGCGCATCGTGCGCGCCCGCATCGACGAGACGCTCGAACTGCTGCGCGACCGGCTGAACAAGTCCGGATACGGCAATGCGGTGGGCAAGCGTGTCGTCTTGACCGGCGGCGCCAGCCAGCTTGCCGGCCTGCCGGAAGCGGCACGCCGCATCCTGGGACGCAATGTACGCATCGGCCGTCCGCTCGGCGTGGCCGGCCTGCCGGAAGCGGCAAAGGGACCGGCCTTCTCGGCCGCGGTAGGGCTTCTGATCTATCCGCAGATGGCGAGCTTCGAGAGCCATCCGGCGAAAGGAATTTCCGGTCTGAGAATGACTGGGACGGGTGGAAAACTGCATCGCATGAGTCAGTGGTTGAGAGACAGTTTCTAATTGACGGGGACAGCCCCATAGGCGGCCGCGGCGGCGAAGCGGCGTGAAAGGCAAAGGACGGAGACAATGACCATCAATCTGCAGAAGCCGGACATCACCGAGCTCAAGCCGCGCATCACCGTGTTCGGTGTCGGCGGCGGCGGCGGCAATGCCGTCAACAACATGATCACCGCAGGTCTGCGCGGTGTCGAGTTCGTGGTGGCCAACACGGACGCGCAGGCGCTGACCATGTCGAAAGCCGATCGGCTGATCCAGCTCGGCGCACATGTCACCGAGGGGCTGGGCGCCGGATCGCAGCCGGAAGTCGGCCGCGCGGCGGCGGAAGAATGCATCGATGAGATCATCGATCATCTGTCCAACACCCATATGTGCTTCGTCACCGCCGGCATGGGCGGCGGCACTGGCACCGGTGCGGCTCCGGTCGTAGCGCGCGCCGCCCGCGAAAAAGGCATCCTCACCGTCGGCGTCGTCACCAAGCCGTTCCATTTTGAAGGCCAGCGCCGCATGAAGACGGCGGATTTCGGTATCGAGGAACTGCAGAAATGCGTCGATACGCTGATCGTCATCCCCAACCAGAACTTGTTCCGGCTGGCCAATGACAAGACCACCTTCGCCGACGCCTTCGCGATGGCCGACCAGGTGCTCTACTCCGGTGTTGCCTGCATCACCGACCTGATGGTCAAGGAAGGCCTGATCAATCTCGACTTCGCTGACGTCCGTTCGGTCATGCGCGAGATGGGCAAGGCGATGATGGGCACCGGCGAGGCTTCCGGCGAGGGCCGCGCGATGGCCGCCGCCGAAGCGGCGATTGCCAACCCGCTCCTCGACGAGACCTCGATGAAGGGTGCCAAAGGCCTGCTGATCTCGATCACCGGCGGCCGCGACCTGACCCTGTTCGAGGTCGACGAAGCTGCGACCCGCATCCGCGAGGAAGTCGACCAGGACGCCAACATCATCCTGGGCGCCACTTTCGACGAGGAACTCGAAGGCGTCATCCGCGTCTCGGTGGTTGCCACCGGCATCGACAAGTCGGCGGCTGAAATCGCCGCCGCGCCGATCTCGATCCGCACGGCGCCACCGAAGCCGGCCAGCCGTCCGGCCGTTGCCGCGGTGGAAAGCCGCCCGGCGCCGGTTCAGCAGACCGCCTATGAGCCGCGCGCCATCGACCCGGTCGCCGAGGCCATCCAGCTGGCCGAAGCAAACGCAGCGGCGATGGCACAGGCTCGCCCGGTTCCGGTCGCCCACGCCGACGATTTCCGCCCGCAGAGCAAGATCTTCCAGGCGCCGCCAGCACAGCCGATGCCGCAGCCAGTCGTCCAGCAGATGCAGCCGGCTCCGCAGCCGCGCGAAATGCTGCAGCGCGAAGCCCCTCAGCCTGCCATGGCGCCGCAGCGGATGCCGCGCGTCGAGGACTTTCCGCCCGTCGTCAAGGCCGAGGTGGATGCCAAGAGCCGCCCGGTCGACCACGAGAACAACAGCGGACCTATGGGCTTGCTGAAGCGCCTGACCAACGGCCTGACCCGTCGCGAGGAAGAGCCTGCACGGCTGCAGCCGGCGCAGCCGCGCGAACCCAAGCTGCGCCAAGCCGCTCCTGAAGTGCGCCGTCTTGCCAGCCAGGATGCGCAGCTCTACGCGCCGCGCCGTGGTCAACTCGACGAGCAGGGCCGCCTGACACCGCAGGTAAGGGCGACTCAGGACGACGATCAGCTGGAGATTCCGGCGTTCCTGCGCCGCCAGGCCAACTGATCCGTAAACAGGCTTTAACGATTGTTAACAGGCAGGCAAGGAATTGCTTGCCTGTTAACGTTTTAAACGATGTGATTTCAAGTAGTTACAGAGCCGTAAAGGATCCGTTTCGCAGTTACAAAGAGTAAGAAACCGTGATTTGGAGTCTCCCTCCCGCGACATTATCTTCGCTGCCTACCATAGTCGGTTTGCCGGGATTTCGGGGGAAGTCGCCCCGTCTGCCGATTTCAACAAAGAGCCGCGCCCTCGGGCTGGAGAAGCGGACCTAGGCACTACGGGCTTATGGGGATTGTCTTGCACGACTATCAGACGACAGTGAAGACGCGCGCGTCGCTTACCGGCACCGGCGTCCACAGCGGCAAGGAAGTGTCCATCAGCTTCATGCCGGCGGATGCCGATACCGGCATCGTGTTCCAGCTTTTCAAAGGCGCAGAGCAGGGCCGCGAGTTCCGCGCCCTGGTTTCCGAAGTCGGTGCCACTGATCTTTGCACCATGCTTGGTGATCCCGCTGGCGAGCACATCGCCACGGTCGAGCACATCATGGCAGCGTTGTTCGGGCTCGGTATCGACAATGTCGCCATCGAGATCGACGGTTCCGAGGTTCCCATCTTCGATGGCAGCGCCATGCCATTCGTCGAAGCCATCGACCAGGCGGGCATAGAGACGCTCCCGGTCAAGCGGCGCTATATCAGGGTCATCAAGCCGGTCCGCATCGAGAACGGCGCCTCGTGGGCGGAGTTCAAGCCTTATGACGGCACCCGTTTCGAGATCGAGATCGACTTCGAAAGCCCGGCGATCGGCCGCCAGCTGTTCGCGTCCGACCTCAACGCCGATATTTTCCGCCGCGACATCGCGCGCGCCCGCACCTTCGGTTTCATGAAGGACGTCGAGCGGCTCTGGGCCGCCGGCTACGCGCTCGGATCCTCGCTGGAGAACTCGCTGGTGATCGGTGACGACAACCGCGTCATCAACATGGGCGGCCTGCGCTATCCCAACGAATTCGTGCGCCACAAGACGCTGGATGCCATGGGCGACTTGGCGCTGGCCGGTGCCCGTTTCATCGGCTGCTTCCGCTCCTATCGCGGCGGCCACAGGATGAATGCGGCGGCACTGCGCCGCCTGCTGTCGGATCGCACGGCGTTCGAGATCGTCGAGACGACGCGCCGAGAGCGTGGCCGCTCCGCCGAGATGAACGCCGTCAACGCGCCGCTCTACGCGCCCTGGATGATCTGATTCTCCTGACTTTTCCGAATTCCATGGCAGGCAGCGGGTGTTGCACGAATGCATCACCCGTTGGTGAAATTGCACGGATGTTCAAGCCCTGTCCGACCGCCACAAAAATGTGCGATTGGCCGGCGATAGCGTTGCCGGGCAAGGCGGTTATGGTTTATGGCTGCTGCCGTCGATTAGTGCATGCCGCCTAGAAGTGGGGACCAGTTTTGGGACAACGGCATGCAAACGCGCATTGAAATAACGCCGAAAGGGCGCAATCCAATCATGTTCTTCAAGCGAGTTGGTCAATCGAAAGCGCCGCAGCGGGCTGTTTTCCTGGCGCTTTCGGTGGTTGTTCCATCGCTCTTCCTGTCGGCCTGCATGTCGTCGGAGAAAGATATCGACCTGTCGACCTATGTCGACCAGACCGAGCCGGCCGATGTTCTCTACAATCAGGGCCTTGCCAACCTGAATGCCGGACGCCTGGAAGAGGCGAGCAAGAAGTTCGATGCGGTCGATCGTCAGCACCCCTATTCGGAGTGGGCCCGCAAATCGATGGTGATGGGCGCTTTCGCCGACTATCGCCAGGGTAACTACGACGAGGCGATTGGCTCGGCCAAGCGCTATCTCACGCTCTATCCGTCGACCGATGACGCTGCCTACGCGCAGTACATCATCGGCTTGAGCTACTACCGCCAGATCAAGGACGTGACGCAGGATCAGAAGGAAGCGCGCCAGACCCTTCAGACGATGCAGGACCTGGTGACGCGCTGGCCGACATCGGAATATGTCGACGACGCCAAGGAAAAGATCCGCTTCGCCAACGATCAGCTGGCCGGCAAGGAAATGCAGATCGGCCGCTACTATCTCGAGCGCCGCGAATACATCGCCGCCGTCAAGCGCTTCCGCACCGTGGTGGAGAACTATTCCAACACGCGCCATGTCGAGGAAGCGCTCGCCCGCCTGACCGAAAGCTATTATGCGATGGGCCTGACCTCGGAGGCGCAGACCGCCGCCGCCGTGCTCGGCACCAACTATCCCGACAGCCCGTGGTACAAGGATTCCTACAAGCTGCTGCAGAGCAATGGGCTTGCGCCGCGCGAGAATGCCGGGTCGTGGATATCCAAGGCCGGGAAGATGATCACCGGCGGCGCCTGACCCCAGAGCATTGGACCGAAGCGTGTAAAACGCTTTTTCGGATTGATCCTACGCTCAAACAAAAAGATAGTGCGGCGCTGCGACTCCAGATGGTCGCGTGCCGCCTTAAGGCGCGTCGCGCTTTAAGTCTTTTGTTTTTGTGCATGCCGCAGTCCCAAAACCGGGTCCACTTTTCGGCGACACGCAATAGGTCCGGGCTCCGATGCTTTCCAGACTGTCGATCCGCGATATCGTCCTGATCGAGAAGCTGGATATCGACTTCCAGCCCGGTCTGTCCGTGCTGACCGGCGAAACCGGTGCCGGCAAATCCATCCTCCTCGATGCCCTGTCGCTAGCACTTGGCGCGCGCGGCGATGCGTCGCTGGTGCGCCATGGTGCGGCGCAGGGCCAGGTGATCGCCGTCTTCGACGTGCCACGCAACCATCCGGCCCGCGCGCTGCTTGCCGAAAATGCCATCGACGATGACGGTGACATCATCCTGCGCCGCCTGCAGACGGCCGATGGCCGCACGCGCGTCTTCGTCAACGATCAGCCGTCGAGCGTCACGCTGATGCGCGATGTGGGTCGCGCGCTGGTCGAGATCCACGGCCAGCATGACGAACGCGCTCTGGTCGATCCCGGCGCCCATCGCGAGGTGCTCGACGCTTTCGGCGGCCATCTTGGTGCCGTTCGCTCGACCGGCGAGGCATGGCGGCACTGGCGCGCCTGCGAGCAGGAACTGTCGCGTCACCGCACCAAGGTGGCGGCTGCCGCGCGCGAGGCCGATTATCTGCGTGCGGCGGTCGCGGAGTTGACGAAGCTCGATCCGCAGCCGGGCGAGGAGACCGATCTCGCCGAACTGCGCGCATCGATGATGCGGGCGGAGAAGATCGCTTCCGAAATCCATGACGCGCAGGATGTACTGTCCGGCCCGTCGTCGCCCTTGCCGCAACTGGCGAGCCTGCTCAGACGGCTGCAACGCAAGGTGACGGAAGCGCCGGGCCTGCTCGACGACGTGGTCAAATCGCTTGACGAGGCGATGCTGTCGCTCGATGCGGCGCAGTCGGGTGTCGAGGCGGCACTTCGCGCCACCGAATATGATCCACAGCGGCTGGAGAAGGCGGAGGAACGGCTGTTTTCGCTGCGCGCGGCATCGCGCAAGCACAGCGTCCCTGTCGACGACCTGGCGCAGTTGCGCGATACGATGTCGGCCGATCTCGCCGATCTCGATGCCGGCGAGGAGCGCCTGCACGGGATGGAAAAGCAGGCCGCCGCGGCGCGTGAGACCTATGACATCGCCGCTGCTCAGCTGTCCTCGCTTCGTCATGCGGCGGCGATCGGCCTGACCAAGGCGGTGATGGCCGAATTGCCTGCGCTGAAGCTCGAACGCGCCGCCTTCATCGTCGAGATGAAGAGCGAGGCCGAGAGCCGCATGGAAGAGGGCATCGACCAGATCGAGTTCTGGGTGCGCACCAATCCCGGTACACGGCCCGGGCCGATGATGAAAGTTGCTTCCGGTGGCGAGCTTTCGCGCTTCCTCTTGGCGCTGAAGGTGGCACTGGCTGACCGTGGCTCGGCGCCGACGCTGGTGTTCGATGAAATCGATACTGGTGTGGGCGGCGCCGTGGCGGATGCCATCGGCCAGAGGCTGGCGCGGCTGTCGAAGCGCGTGCAGGTGCTGTCGGTCACGCATGCGCCGCAAGTGGCGGCGCGCGCGGCGACGCATTTCCTGATCTCCAAATCGGGCAGCACCGATCGCGTTGCGACCGGCATTGCCGAAATGGATCGGCCGGCGCGGCAGGAAGAGATCGCGCGCATGCTGGCCGGCGCCACCATCACCGACGAGGCGCGCGCGGCAGCCGAACGGCTGTTGCGCGAAAACACTACGGCGGCATAAGAATAACCGGCGTCATGGACCGAGTCAGGATATGGCTCCATCCTGCTGTTCAGGAATGATTTTCCCAAAATCCTGATCTATTGTGACGCGCCACAGTTCAGGGAAGAAAAGCATGGCCGAAAAACCTGTCGATTCGCTCAGCGAAAGCGAGGCCGAAGCCGAGCTGATGCGCCTGGCGGAAGAGATCGCCGAGCACGACCGGCGCTACCATACCGAGGACGCGCCGATCATCACCGACGCGCAATATGATGCGCTGACACGGCGCAACCTTGCCATCGAGCAGCGCTTCCCGGCGCTGGTACGCGAGGATTCACCGTCGCGCAGGGTTGGTGCTGCGCCGGCGGAAGGCTTCGCCAAGGTGCGTCACGCGGTGCCGATGCTCAGCCTCGCCAAGGCCTACACCGACGAGGATGTCACGGATTTCATCGAACGCGGCCGGCGGTTCTTCGATCGCGACAAGGATCTCGACATCGCCTTCACGGCCGAGCCGAAGATCGACGGTTTGTCGGCTTCGCTGCGTTATGAGGGTGGCGTGTTCGTGCAAGGCGCAACGCGCGGTGATGGCACCGTCGGCGAGGACATCACCGCCAATCTCAGGACGATCGCTGACATCCCCGCGAAGCTGAAAGGCTCGGGCTGGCCTGAGGTCATCGAGATACGCGGCGAGGTCTATATGACCTACGCGGAATTCGAGGCGCTGAAGCAACGCTCGGCGGCGGTTGGTGGCCAGGACTACGTCAATCCGCGCAACACGGCGGCTGGTTCCTTGCGCCAGAAGGATGCATCCGTCACCGCTAGCCGCAACCTCAAATTCTTCGCCTATGCCTGGGGCTATACATCGGAGGATCCCGCTCCGACCCAGTACGATTCCGTGCAGAAGTTCAAGGATTGGGGTTTTGCGATCAGTCCGCTGATGGTGCGGGCGAAGTCGGCCGAGGACCTGATCGCGCATTATCATCGGATCGAGGAGCAGCGCTCATCGCTGGGCTATGACATTGACGGCGTCGTCTACAAGGTCGACCAACTGGAACTGCAGCGCAGATGGGGTTTCGTCACGGGCGAGCCGCGCTGGGCGGTTGCGCACAAATTCCCCGCCGAACAGGCGATGACGACCGTGCAGAAGATCGACATCCAGGTCGGACGCACCGGCACGCTGGCGCCTGTCGCGCGGCTGGCACCCGTCACGGTTGGCGGCGTCGTGGTCGAAAATGTCACGCTGCACAATGAAGACTACATCAAGGGGCTGGACAGCACGGGCCAGCCGATCCGCGACGGCATCGACGTGCGCATCGGCGATACGGTGGTGATCCAGCGCGCCGGGGACGTCATTCCGCAGATCGTCAGCGTCGTCATCGACAAGCGTCCGTCCGATGCCGCGCCATACGAGTTCCCGCACATTTGTCCGATCTGCGGCTCGCCGGCGACGCGGGAGATCAACGAGAAGACCGGCAAGGAAGATTCCCGCCGCCGCTGCACCGGCGAACTGATCTGCCCCGCGCAGGCGGTGGAAGGATTGCGCCACTTCGTGTCACGCGGTGCCTTGGACATCGAAGGCCTCGGCGCTGAAAACATCGACACTTTCTTCAATGCGGGATTGATCAAGACAGCCGCCGATATCTTCACGCTCAGGGATCGCCGCCCTGCCGTCACCAGGGCGCTGGCCGAGCGGCGCGAGGAGCAGGCCAGGCAGCGCGAGGCCGCATCGGGCAAGACGCGCAAGAATGTGCGCAGCGTCGAGGATCGGAATTACGAAGGCCTCGACAAGCTGTTTTCTGCCATCGACTCGCGCCGCGAACCGGAACTGGACCGTTTCATCTTCGCGCTGGGCATCCGCCACATCGGCGAGACGACGGCGGCGGTGCTGGCCCGGACCTTCTCGACCATCGAGGAGTTGATCCGCGTCGGCAAGGAAACGGCAGCGGCGGCCGATCCACACACGGTATTCCCATCGGTCAACGGCATTGGCGACACGGTGATCGATGCACTTCGGGATTTCTTCGGCAATGAGCGCAATGACGACGTGCTTGACGCGCTTCTCGTGCAGGTCAGGCCGAAGCCGTATGTCGTGACCATCTCGGCCGACAGCGCGGTCGCCGGCAAGACCATCGTGTTCACGGGCACGCTGGAAAAGGTGACGCGCTCGGAAGCCAAGGCGATGGCCGAACGCCTTGGCGCCAAGGTTGCCGGCTCGGTGTCCGCCAAGACCGATCTTGTGGTGGCCGGGCCGGGTGCCGGCTCCAAGCTCAAGGTCGCCAGCGAGCTCGGCATTGAGGTGATCGACGAGGACGCCTGGCTGGCGCGGATTGGCAAGGCGTGATGGAGGGCGCATTCAAGGGGTTCGGGCAGAAGGCCATTCCGTTCCTGAAGGCGCTGGATTTCCATCAGAGCCGGGAGTGGTTCCTGGAAAACCGCGACCTGTTCGAAAAGGAGTTGCGCGACCCCTTTGGCGATCTGGTCGAAACGCTTACGCAGCGTTTCGCGGAGGCAGGGATCGGGCTGCGCGGCGACCGCAAGAAATCGCTATTCCGCATCAATCGCGACGTGCGCTTCGCCAAGGACAAGCGGCCTTACAACCGCCATTTGTCGGCGATCCTGTCGCCCGACGGCACCAAGATGGAGCAGGGCGTTTTCTACGTGCATATCGGGCTCGAGGGTTGCTTTGCCGGCGTCGCCTGGTGGCAACCCGAGCCGGCTCTGCTGCTGGCGATGCGCCGGGCCATCGAAGTGTGGCCTGACAGATTTCGCGCCATGGTAAAAGCGCTGGTGAAAAACGGCCTCGAACTGGATGCCGAAGGGGGCATGAAGCGGACACCGCGCGGCTTCGAGCATGTCGACGATGCCGATCTCGTCGCGGCCATCCGCAACCGGCATTTCGCCGTCCGGCATGCGATCGATCCGGCTGGGATCCACGGTCCGGCGCTGGTCGACGAACTCGTCGATTTCACTTTGCGCGCCAAGCCGCTGCTCGACTGGGGCAGGGCGATCCAGGGCAAAGTCCTCGCCGGCTAGAGCAATTCCAGGAAAAGTGTGACACGGTTTCCGTCCGAAATTGTGTCAGAACAAAGAGATAGAGCGGTTCGCCGTTTCTGTGAAACGGTAAGCCGATCTAGCCTTCGACAAGGCGCCACGACGATCATTTTCGCTGATCGTTTGGCTCAAGCGAATTCGTGTGACAAGACAGGCCACGCCACCTACATCCGCCGTTCCCGAGGAGTGGTCGATGGCGACGGACGCAATTTCCGAAAGCAGCGCGAAAAGCGATTTCTGGCAAGGCGTGCGGCTGTCGATGCCAGTCGTGGTGGCATCGGCGCCGTTTGCGGTGCTGTTTGGCGCGCTCGCCGTCGATAATGGCTTCTCGGTGTTCGAAGCCTTCCTGATGAGCGCGTTGGTGTTCGGCGGCGCCAGCCAGATGGTCGGCATCCAGCTGTTCGGCCAGCATGTGGCGCCGTGGCTGATCGTGCTTTCGATCTTCGCCGTCAACTTCCGTCATGTGCTCTATTCCGCGGGCATCGGCCGGCGTATCGCGCACTGGCCTGTCATCCAGCAGGCGCTTGGCTATTTCATCCTCACCGACCCGCAGTTCGCTGTTGCCGAGGCGAGGGCGCAATCCGGCCAGACGGTCGGCTTCGCCTGGTATCTGGGACTTGGCCTGCCCGTCTACGTGTTCTGGGTGATCGAAAGCGCGCTTGGCGCGGTGTTCGGCAAGCTGATCCCCGACACGCATGCGCTCGGCATCGATTTCCTGCTGCCGATCTATTTCCTCGGCCTTGTGCTGGGCTTTCGCAAGCGGCCCTTGTGGTTGCCGGTGGTCATTGCCAGCACTGCTGCCTCGATCATCGCCTACAAGACGGTCGGCTCGCCCTGGCACGTCTCGATCGGTGCGGTTGCCGGCGTGCTGCTTGCCGTCATCCTGCCGCCTCACCACAGCGGCGTGAAGGCACGGCCATGAGCACGACATTCTGGATCATCATCGCCGCTGCGATCGCGACCTATCTGACGCGCATCGGCGGGCATCTGGTCATCTCCCGCTTCGACAACATCCATCCGCGCGTCGAGGCCGGCCTCAACGCCGTGCCGGCGGCGGTGCTGACGACGCTGGTGGCGCCGGAGCTGTTGAATGCTGGACCGGCGGAATGGGCAGCACTGGTCGTCACCGCCGTGGTTTCGCTGCGCGGCGGACTGATGGCGATGTTTCTGGCGGGCGCGGCGGTGTTGATCGTCGCTCGGCAGTTCGTCGGGTAGGGCATGTCGAATTTCAGGTGATGACGGCCTGTAAACGGCGGTTTCCTGCGCTTCCGGAGCTCACGTACAAAAAGTACGCTCCGCTCCGGTTCTCGGACCCACCTTGGTTGGTCGCTTCGCGCCCTTCTTCGACTCCGGCTCGTCCTGACCTGAATCTCGACACGCCTTCGGGCGCTTCAGAAAATCAAATCTTCGCATCATGCGGCAGCGGCGCGGTGGCCTTTTCCAGCCAGGCCAGCGTTTCGCCGTCGAGCATCGGCCCGATCTCGGCCAGCACGCGGGCGTGGTACGTGTCGAGCCAGTGAAGCTCGTCGCGCGTCAGGAGATCGGTGCGCACCAGGCGGGTATCGATCGGCGCCAGCGTCAATGTCTCGAAGCCGTGCATGGCGATGTCGCCGCCTTCGACCTGTGTCGCCGGCGTCACCAGGATGAGGTTTTCGATGCGGATGCCGTAAGAACCTTCCTTGTAATAGCCGGGCTCGTTTGACAGCATCATGCCTTCGAGCAGCTTTTCGGTGCCGGTGCGGGCGATGCGCTGGGGGCCTTCATGCACGGCCAGATAGGAGCCGACGCCATGGCCGGTGCCGTGGGCGAAGTCGCAGCCGTGCTTCCACAGCGCCATCCGCGCGACGGCGTCGATTTCCGAGCCGCGCGTGCCGGCGGGGAAACGCAGCGTCGAAATGCCGATCATGCCTTTCAGCACCAGCGTGAAGCGTTCCCGCATTTCCTCGGTCGGCTGGCCGACCGGCACTGTGCGGGTGATGTCGGTGGTGCCGTCCTGATACTGGCCGCCGGAATCGAGCAGGAACAGCTCGCCTGCCTGCAGCTTGCGGCTGGTGGCGCGCGACACCCGGTAGTGCATGATGGCGCCGTTCGGGCCGGCGCCGGAAATGGTGTCGAAGGAGATGTCGCGCAGCGGCATCTGGGTTTCCTCGCCGGTCTGCCGGCGCGTCTCTTCCAGCCTGGTCACCACGGCAATCTCGTCGAGTGAGCCGGGTTTTTGGCGCTCCAGCCAGCACAGCAGCTTGGCCATCGCGGCACCGTCACGGCGATGTGCGGCGCGCGAACCGTTGATCTCGGCCTGGTTCTTGGTGGCGCGCGGGATGCGGGCGGGATCGGGCGCGGCAATCACGGCGCCGCCATTGTCCTCGACCAGCATGCGTAGCCTGTCGGCCGCCAGCACCGGGTCGAGCGCGATTTTCGCACCGCCCTTGGCAAGAGCCACGATCGCCGCCTCGAACTCGCCGGGCTCGTGCGGCTCGGCGAGTTGCGTGAGATAGGCCGCGACCTGTCGTGAGAATTTGCGCCGGTCCATGAACAGCTGGTGCGACCCGTCGGCGGCGAGGATGGCGAAGCCGAGCGCCAGCGGCGTGTGCGGCACGTCGCCGCCACGGATGTTGAGGGTCCAGGCTATGGAGGAGGGGTCGGTCAGCACCGCGTGGGTGGCGCCGTCCTTGGCGATCGCGGTTGCCAGCCGCGCCAGCTTGTCCTTGGCGAGCTCACCGGCAAAACCGATCGGGTGAAGCTCGACGGGGGCCACCGGCGCCTCGGGCTGATCCTTCCAGATGATGTCGATCGGGTTCCTGTCGAGCGGCACCAGCACCGCGCCGGTCTTGTCGGCCGAGGCTTGCAGCGCCTTGACCTCGCTGACCGTGTGCAGCCACGGGTCAAAGCCGAGCCGTGCGCCCTTGCCAAGATTGTCTCTCAGCCAGACGGCTGGCGGCTTGTCGACCAGGCTTTCGATCGAAAAGACGTCGAGATCGACCTCGTGGCGCACCTGCAGCGTGTAGCGTCCGTCGACAAAGACGAAGCTGCGGTCGCGCAGCACGATGGCGACCCCGGCCGAGCCGCTGAAGCCGGTCAGCCATTTCAGCCGCGCCGAGCGGTCGGCGACATATTCCCCCTGGTGCTCGTCGGCGCGCGGCACGATGAAGCCGTCCAGCCCGTTGGCCGCCAGCCACTGGCGCAGCAGCGCAACGCGTGGCTTGCCGACGGCCGGGTCGCCCGCGGAATCGAAGGTCTGGAACATTATGAGCCTCCCTGAATTCGGTGCGACCGTAGCGCATGACCCCGAAAATCGGAATCGATTTCCGGCTGGCGCAACCTGCTACAGCGCTGCCTGCCTGACAACCGGGCGGGCTTGGTCCAAGCTCGTTGCCGGCGTGTCGGCCTCAATGCTTGAGGTGGATCGTCACCCAGCCCTCGCGATGCAAGGTGCGCACATGGCGGAAGTTCTGGCCGACATAGGCCGAGACGACGGCGTCGCGCTGCCGCTCGAGGATGCCTGACAGCACGATCGAGCCGCCGAGTGTGATGTGATTGGCCATTTGCGGGGCCAGCCGCATCAGCGGCCGCGCCAATATGTTGGCGACGATGAGATCGAAAGGCGCGCGCTTGCCGAAGATCGGGTGGTGAAAGCCTGGCGCGGTCACCGTCTCCACCAGCGCCTTGACGTGGTTGAGCCGCGCATTGGCGGCTGCTACCCTCACCGCCACGGGGTCGATGTCGGTGGCCAGCACGGGAATGTGCGCCAGCTTGGCGACGGCGATGGCCAGCACCGCGCTGCCAGTGCCGAGGTCGAGCGCATTGCGCGGGTGCTCGCGGCGCATGACCTTTTCCAGCATTTCGAGACAGCCGGCGGTGGTGCCGTGGTGGCCGGTGCCGAAGGCGAGGCCCGCCTCGATCTCGATGGCGAGTTCGCCGCTGTGGCGCTTCCTGCGGTCATGCGCGCCGTGGACGAAGAAACGGCCGGCGCGCACCGGCTTCAAGCCTTCCAGCGAGCGCGCCACCCAGTCGATGTCGGGCAGGGATTCGCGCTCGATCGGCTTCGCTATGGAAAGACCAGCGAGGATGTCCTTGGCCCGCGCCTCGACGGCATCGACGTCGCCATCGGCATAGAGCGACACTTCGTAGAGGTCGCGATCCTCGTCGACCTCCAGCACGGCGATCGGCAGGCCTTCATCCTCGAAGGCTGCCTCGAACGCCGCGAAAATGCGGTCAGCGCCGAGCTTTCCGGCAGTGAAATAGAGTCGCGTCTGGGTCATGACCTGCGTCAGCCTGCGGCCAGTCGCTTCAACTTGGCGATTGCCGTGTCGGAGCTTTCGCCATAGGCGATGGTGCCGGCAAAGTCGCCCCTGGCGTTGAGCAGCAGCACCGAGGCGGTATGGTCCATCGTGTAGTCGCCGTCGCCGGTGTCGACCTTCTTCCAGTAGATACCGAACGCCTTGGCCATGGCGTGGACCTTGTCCGGGTCGCCTGTGATGCCGGTGACGCGGTCGGAGAAATTGCTGACATAGGCGTTCATGACATCGGGCGTGTCGCGCTCCGGATCGACCGAGACGAAATAGGCGTGCAGGTTCTTGCCGTCGTTGCCGAGCGTCTTCAGCCAGCCGGCCAGTTCGAACAGCGTGGTCGGGCAAACCTCGGGGCAATGGGTGAAGCCGAAGAACACGACGCTTGGCTGGCCCCTGAAGGCGGCCTCGGTGATCGGCGCGCCTTTCTGGTCGACCAGCGTAAAGGCGGCGCCGAAGGGCTCGCCGCCATAGTGGCCGCGGTACCAGTCGAAGGTCAGCCAGCCAATGCCGGCCGCCATCAGGACGAGAATGCCGACCAGAATAGAACGCATCATCAGTAGGGTCCGTCCACAGGAATCATCAGGGGCGCCGGCCACGTGCCGCGCAGCATCCTAGTCTTAGCGGTTCGACCCCGCCCAGGCAAAGTGCCGCGTTGCCGCAACTGCGGTGGTGTCCATGTATCTGCTTGCAAAGCCGGGCTGCTCGCCCCACCTGTGACCGGCAAGCTCGAACCGCAGGAGGCTATGTTGCAAGGACTGATTGGGCGAAAACTGATCGGCGGCGCGCTGGCCGCGTGCGTTGTCCTTGGTGCTGGCACGGCAATCGCCGATGAAGTCGGCAAGGTCGGTGTCGACTGGCTCGGCAACGACATCATCGTCGAGGCGATCAAGGATCCGAAGGTCGAGGGTGTGACCTGCCACGTCTCCTATTTCGATCGCGGCATCATCGATCGCCTGCACAAGGGCAACTGGTTCGAGGATCCCTCCGATTCCTCGATCTCCTGCCGCCAGACCGGTCCGATCACCATCGGCGACATCGACATGAGCGAGGGCGGCGAGGAAGTGTTCAAGCAGGGCATCAGCCTGATCTGGAAGAAGCAGGTGGTGAACCGCATCTACGACAAGGCCAACGAGACGCTGATCTATCTGTCGCACTCGCGCCAGGTGCAGAACGGCTCGGCCAAGATGTCGGTCACAACCGTGCCGCTCTACGGCCAGAACGTGGTGTGGACCAACGGCAAGCCGAAATAAGGGAAGTCGTTCGCAGACGGACAATTGCTCCCGTCTTGCGGGAGCAATTGCTCGGGGGTAAAGCCCCCGGCATGGACCGTTCCGAAAATCTCGTCCCGAAGGATTCCGAGCCGCGTATCCATCCGACCGCGGAACTGAAGGCGTGCAAGCTCGGCCGTTATGCCTCGATCGGCGAGCGGGTGGTGCTGCGCGAGGTGACGGTCGGCGATTTTTCCTATTTCGAACGCCATTCGGAGGCGATCTACACGACGATCGGCAAATTCTGCTCGATCGCCGCCAACAGCCGCATCAACGCGCTCGAGCATCCCATTGAACGACTGACCCAGCACAAGGTCAGCTACCGGCCGAACGAGTATTTTCGCTGGCTGGGCGTCGACGCCGCCTTCCGCGAGCGGCGGCAGGCGAAAGCCGTAACCATCGGCCATGATGTCTGGGTCGGCCACGGCGCGGTGATCATGCCCGGGCTCACCATCGGCAATGGCGCCGTCATCGGTGCCAATGCGGTGGTGACACATGACGTACCACCCTACGCCATCGTAGCCGGGGTGCCCGCCGGACCGCTCAGGTCACGCTTCCCGGCTGCTGTCGCGGCACGGATCGAAGCTCTCGCCTGGTGGGACTGGCCGGTCGCAAAGCTCGCCAGGGCGGTTCCGGACATGCAGGCAATGCCGATCGAGGCTTTCCTCGACCGCTGGGAAAACGACGCCGTCTGACATGCGTCGCGAAAGCGGAGCGACCGCAGTCTGTGTGCCGGTCGGCGCTTTCGGGAAACCATGTTCCGCGCTCTGCGGACTGAAGCCCCTTCCGCCATGCGGGGGTGGCGCGGCGGAAGGGGCCGGAGGTAAACCGCCGTGAAGCGGAAGGAACAGGTTCTCTCGCCTGCATGGTTACAGTGGCATTGAAGCCATAAGGTGTGTTTGCCGCCTTGTTCCCTTCATGCGTGTGTCCAATTGCGCCTGACGTATTTGTTTGCGCCGGGAACCTCAAACGGCTGCCGGTTGTTTCTCATTGCGCCGCAGCCTTGAGGGATTTCGATAGATGGAAAAGCTTTTCACCAAGATCGCCAACTGGGTCGCCCATGTAACGGGCCTGCCGCTGACATTTGCCGCCTGCTGCCTGATCGTCGTCGTCTGGGCGGTGAGTGGGCCGTTCTTCGGCTTCTCGGACACCTGGCAGCTCGTCATCAACACCGGCACGACAATCATCACCTTCCTGATGGTCTTTCTCATCCAGAACACCCAGAATCGCGACGGCGCGGCGATCCAGGCCAAGCTCGACGAACTGATCCGGGTCAGCGAGGGCCACAACACCTTCATCGGCATCGAACATCTGACCGAATCCGAGGTCGAGGAGATTCGCGACAAATGCGAGCGTGCGGCCAGGCGGCATGACGAGAAGATCGCCGCCTTGGCTGCGAAGAAGGCCGTGGCGCAGAAGCGCGGGCCGAAAAAGCACGCGGCCTGAAAGGCTGAAATTCAGGATCAGTCTCCGAGAACGCTCATTGCTTCATGTAGGCCGCGAAAGGCTCCTTGTAGTCCGGGTGCCAGCGCGACAGGGCGGGGCGGTTCTCGATGATGTCGCCGATCGCCCAGGCCATGCGCTTTTCATCCAGCGGCCGCGCCGCTTCATTGTCCGGGCACAGGATGTAGAAATCGCCCCTGGTCAGGGATTCCAGCATGAAATCAACGACCTGTTCCCCGGTCCAGGCGCCGGCCGGTTTTTCCGTCGCACCCTCTGTGAGGCCGGTAAAGGTGAAGCCCGGGATGAGCAGATGGGCAGCGAGATGGGCGCCGGGTTCGTTGCGCAGCGCATGCGCCAGGCCTTCGGTGTAGGTCTTCACCCCGGCCTTCGAGACATTGTAGGCAAGGTTTCCGGGCGGCGTGGTGATGCCTTGCTTGGAGCCGGTGTTGATGATCAGCCCCGGCTTGGCCGAGGCCAGCATGCGCGGCGCGAAGGCTTCGACGCCATGCACGACACCCCAGAAATTGATGTCCAGCAGCCGCTTCCAGGCGTCGCGATTTTCCCACGGCTTTCCAGGGTTGTTGCCGACGCCGGCATTGTTCATCAGCAGCGACACGTCGCCGAAGGCGCCGAACGCCCTTTCGGCGAGACGGTCCATTTCATCCGCCTTCGAAACGTCGGCCGCAACGGCGAGCATGGCATCCTCGCCGGCAATCGCGGAGACGGCGCGGGAGGCGTCGTCGAGACGCGCGCCGCCGATGTCGGCGAGCACGATCTTCATGCCCATCAATGCAAGCCGCTTGGCGGCCGCAAGACCAATGCCGCTGGCGGCGCCGGTGATGACGGCGGTGTTGCCCGGGCCAAGCGCGGGCAGGGCGGTCTGGATTTCGGCGTCGGGGATCATGGGCGATGGGTTCCTTCTTTCGATGGCGCCGAACTTAGCGTTGGAACAGGCTTGCGCAAGCCTCTCTGCGCCCAAAGCGCATCGGGTTTGAAGGGAAACATGCGGGTTCTCAAGGCCTTGTTTTCATGCATGTCGTCGTCCGAAAACCGCCGTGCACTTTGGGCGACATGCAGTGGCTCGGGTTGACCAGCCCGGTCGAGGCTGCGCATGTTGCCGTGGCAAACGGAGACTTCCTGATTGACGGACTGGGTTGCAATTCTGAAGGAACAGACCGCTACCGGCGACCAGATGGGCCGCGAGGTGCCGCAGATGCTGGCCAATCCCGACATCAGCGAAGTGCAGGTGAAGACGCTCTTTTCCGCCCTGGAGAAACAAGCCGAGTTCGTCGAAAAGCTGCGCATGGCGCTGGAGAAGTTCGGCCATGATTTCTCGATCATCAAGGCGGCGGAACGGCTGGAGGAGCGCTATGCCGACCTTGCTGCTTCGGTGGCGGAAAAACTGAAGGCGATGCGCAAATAGAGCAATTCCAGGAAAAGTGTGTCGCGGTTTTCCCGGGAAAAGCGCGTAGCGCTTTGCCTTGAGAATTGCGTCAAAAACTAGATGACAGCTACTTTTCGATCACCCGTGCGAAGCGCGTATCCGGCACGAGCCAGATCATCGCGACCAGCACATAAAGTGCGACGCCGATCCACTGATTGACGAAGGTCAGCAGGACGGCTGCAATGTAGAGGGCTAGAGAGATCTTGCCCTTGCGGTCATTGCCCAGTGCCCTGGCAAAGGCGGTGTTGTTGCCATGCAGTCGATGCAGCGCGGCGGCCAGAATAATGTAGGCGATGGCGCATAGCGCGAGATCGGCGCCATAGACGGCGACCGGCACCGGCGCAAAGTGGTTCTCGCCCATGAAGGCCGTCGTCGCCGGTATCAGCGACAGCCAGAACAGCAGATTGAGGTTCGCCCACAGCACGCGGCCGTCAACGCGCTGCACGGTGTGGAACATGTTGTGCAAATTGTTCCAGTAGATGCCGACGTTGATGAAGGACAGGATGTAGCAGAAGAAGATCGGCCACAACGGCAACAGGGCGGAAACATCCTCGCCATGCGGCACTTTCAGCTCGAGCACCATGATGGTGATGATGATGGCCACGACGCCATCGGTGAACGCCTCGACCCTGCCTTTGCCCAATGGAGCCTCCTTGCGGCGCGGTTGCCAGTCTAGATTTGCTGAGCGGTATCGGGAAAGTGGAGGTCTGTTCTCAGCCGTTCGGCGTCTCAGGCGCCATGTTCGCGCGCTGGCGCGGCACGCCGAGGCCGGTGTCCGGCGGCTCGCCGGCGGCTGGCCTGTCCTCGATCATGTGCATGGTGCGCCAGCGGCCTAAGCGGTAGTAGGCCGCGGCCAGCACGAGCGACGTGATCGAGCCGGCCGGAAAACTCCACCACAGTGCTTCCTCGCCGATCACGCCGCGCATGAAATAGGCAAAGCCGGTGCGCACGACCAGCACCGAAATCACCAGGATGATCAGCGGCGGCATCACGGCGCCGGTGGCACGCACTGTGGCGAACAGCACGATGGTGATGCCGAACAGGATAAACGACCACGATGCGACACTGTTGATGTGGACGGCGATGTCGATCGCGGCGCTGTCGCTGCTCAGGAACAGGCTCAACACCGAGCGGTCGAAAACGGACAACACCGCAACCAGTGCGCCGGTCAGGACCAGGTTGAAGCCGACGCCGGAGGCGGCGATGCGGCCGATCCGATCCCAGCGGCCGGCGCCGACATTCTGCGCCGCCATCGCGGAGACCGCCGCACCGATGGCGAGGGCCGGCATCTGGATGTAGGTCCACAGCTGCGCGGCGATGCCGTAGGCGGCGGCGACCTGCGAACCGTAGGAGTTGACGATGCCCATCACCGTCAGCGCCGCCGCCGAGACGACGATCATCTGCAGGCCCATCGGCACGCCCTTGAAGACGACGAAGCGCAGCAAGGTGGGGTCGGGCCGCAGCAGAGCGAGATTGGCGCCGGCCAGCCGCAGCGGGTGCTTGCGCACATAGAGCACGATCAGAATGGCGATCACGCTCACCGCCTGGCCGATCAGCGTCGCGGTCGCCGATCCGGCGATGCCGAGCTCCGGGAACGGCCCGATGCCCCGGATGAGCAGCGGGTTGAGCACGATGTCGAGTACGACGGCAAGCGCCATGAAGAAGAAGGGCGTGCGCGAATCGCCGGCACCGCGCAGCACGGTCATGACGAAGGACAGAAGGTTCATCATCGGCACGGCGACAAAGATGATGCGCAGATAGGAGCGCGCCAGCGGCAAGGCATCAGCCGGGGTGCCGAGCGTGCCCAGGATGGCGTCGACCCAGATCCAGCCGCAGACCGCCAAGACCACCGAGACGAGGAAGAAGAAGGTGGCGCTGGTGCCGACGATGCGGCGCGCCTCGCCGAGATCGCGGGCGCCGACCGACTGGGCCACCAGGATGGTGGCCGCCATGCCGATGCCAAACACCGTGCCGAGGATGAGGAACAGGACGAGGTTGGCGTTGGAGGTGGCCGTCAGCGCGGATTCGCCGAGGAAACGGCCGACCCAGACGGCGTTGATCGACCCGTTGAGCGACTGCAATACGTTGGAGCCGAGCACGGGCAGGGCGAACAGCAGAAGCGTGCGGGGGATCGGCCCGCTAGTCAGGTCGGCGGTACGCCGGCGCGTGGGCAATTTTTCGTCCATGGCTGGCAACTCGGCGACGGGCGTCTGAGTCCGTGCCTTGATCTAATCATGTTCTCAAAGCCTCCGAAATCGGATATTGATCCTGATGCGTGGGGACCGCATTCCTTTAGAACTTATGGATAAGCCGGGGGGTTCATGTCCGATATTCCGCTGTTGTCTGAGCGCCTGAACCGGCGCGCGTTTCTCGGTGCATCCGCGCTGGGCGCGGCCTCCGTGGCTCTTTCGGCGTGCACCACGACGGAGGTGGTGACGCCGCCAGTGGCAGCGGCGCCAAGCGATCCGGCTTTCGGCGATGTCGAAAGCATGTATGCGGCGCGCGTCGACGAGGGTTATCAACTGCCGGCAATCCCGGTAGCCAAGATCGATCCGAAGTTCGTGCGCCAGGTCGTGTCCGACCCGACGGGGGAAAAACCCGGCACGATCGTCGTCGATGTCTCCGAGCACTTTCTCTATCTGGTGCGCGACGGCGGCAAGGCTATCCGCTATGGCGTCAGCCTCGGCAAGGCCGGCTTCGGATGGACCGGCAGCGCCGTTGTTCAGGCGAGGAAGAAGTGGCCGGTCTGGACGCCGCCGCCGGAAATGATCCAGCGCCGGCCGGAACTGGCGAAATACAAGGACGGCATGCCGCCTGGCCCGCAGAGCCCGCTAGGTGCCCGGGCGCTGTATCTCTTCCGCGACGGCAAGGACACGATGTACCGGCTGCACGGCACGCCGGAGTGGGATTCCATCGGGAAGAACGCTTCATCCGGCTGTGTGCGCTTCATGAACCAGGACATCATCGACCTCTACAGCCGCGTCAACAGCGTCGCGCCGGTCTTCGTTCGCGCGAACCTGTCGGCCGCCGCGAAGATCACTGCCGTGTCGAACAGGACAGCTGAGCCGATCGATGCGGGCGTACCAAGGGACGCGGAGATATTGAAGTAAGTCCCTTCACGATCTGTAGAACGCTCGCAGACCGAATCGAGATGCACCCTTGCGGACGCGGTTGGTGCGTCCGCAAGGGTGTGTGCGATTACTTCCTGGCGAGCCCGGGAAGCGTGACCTGATAGACCAGGAACATGGTGTCGACATCGGCGCCGTCCTCGGCCTTGTAGGGCGCGCCGACCTGGAAGCCGTCCTGGGTGAGGAAGTCGTTGTCGTTGGCAACGAACAGGAAATAGTCGTCGGGCAGCTTCGGATCGAGCACGCTGACCACCGACATCGCCTCCCACTTTTCCGAGAGGTTGTTCTTGTCGTTCGGCGCGCCGTTGTGCAGGCCGAAGCGGCCAAGCTCGCCCTTGTCGTTTAGGTCGATGAACGGCGTCAGTTTGGCCGGCGTAACCGATGGGTCGAGCACGCCCTTGGGCGCCACCGGCTTGTCGGCGGCGTCGAAGGCGCCACCGGCGATGTCGGTCGCGGCGGAGAGATCGACGATGTTGATCTGGCGAAGCAGCGAGGTGTCGCCCTTCAATCCCTGGCCGTTGCCGCTGTCGCGGGTCAGCATCAGGAATGTCAGGTCCGAAAGGGCCACGATCTCGCTTTGCGCCGCCACCTTGGTCTTGCCCTTGGCATCCTTGAACACCGGCAGAGGCACGACATATTCATGCGCCAGCTTGAGATGGGCGAGGTCGGAAGCGTCATAAACCAGCGCGCGTGTGTTCTGGCGCGTCGCGCCGGAATCGCCGCCATCCTGCCGGGGCGCCGACTGCAGCACGGCGATCAGGAACTTGCCGTCCGGCGTCATCGCCATGCCTTCGAGGCCCTGGTTGTTCTGGCGGCCGGTGTCGGGATCCTTCGGATCGGGCTCGGCCGCACCAGGCCCCGGATTGTCGGAGGCGAAGTTCGGCGTGCCGTGCCGCATCGGCACCAGGGCAGCCGGCGGCTGCGTCGCCGACAGCAAATGGCCGTCGGCCGAGAAGCGGTAGATGTTCGGGCCGTATTCGTCGGAGATGAACATCGAGCCGTCGGGCAGCCGCACGATCGCCTCGTTGTCGAGAGCGAGCTTGCCGTTGGCCTCGGGCAGGATCGGCATGTCGCCGCTTGCTGCGCGCACACCGTTGAGCGGGTCGAGGCCGGTGGCGTCGGCGCCCTTGTCGTCGGTCAAGAGCATGGTGTCGGCGAGTGTTGCCTTGACGCCGGACTGCTCCTTGCCGGCAGCGGGTGCCGCGCCTGGCGCGACCGGTGCGAACTCGATGCCGATGGTGTTGAGGCGTGGCCGGTAATCGGTGGTGCCGACGACATTGTAGCCGCGGTCCGGCAGCAGCCAGAGCGAACCCTTGTAGCCGTCGGCGCCATGCGTCCAGCCGGCGGTGTCGATCGCCATGCCGGAGCCGGAGCCAAACGTCTCGCCGAACTTGTCCTTCTGGCTGGCCGGGATGCGGCCGACGCCGACCAGTCCCTTGTTGACGAAGCTGGTGCCGCCGACGGTCGCGGTGCTGTTGGCGAGCGCCGCCGTCAAGGCGGTGAACAATGCCAGCGCGACGCCTAGCGACGCGGTTCGGTACGGGTGTTTCATGGACAATCCTCTTTGTGACAAAGCATGCCGGAGCGGCCGATGGACGAAAGACTGAAAGAGGTGGGGCATCGATGATGCCGCGCGCGCCTCCCCGAAAAGCGGTCTACGGCGCGAACATGATGCTTGCGTGACAGCGGGCGGTGCCCGCCCGTCGGCTTCTTCCCACGCCGATAAAAACGCGTGGCCGCGCGAAAGAATTGATCGCCCCATCACACATCAGGTCTACGAAGCGCGGTGTGTTCGCAACGCACTAGACACTTATGTCCAGTAGATATAAGGTGCAGCCTTCGGACCAACCGTGGAGGGGAAGCCTTGAAGTCGCACTACCGCGCAGTCGTCATCGGGGGTGGCGTGGTCGGAGCCTCGGTGCTCTATCATCTGACACGGTTCGGCTGGAGCGATGTGGCGCTGATCGAGCGGGCCGAACTGACGGCCGGTTCGACCTGGCACGCGGCGGCCGGGTTCCACGCACTCAATGCCGATCCCAACGTCGCGGCGCTGCAGGACTACACCATCAAGCTCTATCGCGAGATCGAGGCCGAATCCGGCCAGAACGCGGGCCTGCACATGACGGGCGGCGTCAACTTGGCCAGCGATCCCCAGCGCTGGGAATGGCTGAAATCGGCCTGGGCCGTGTTCCAGTCGGTCGGCATCGAAACGGCTCGCCTGGTGACACCGGAAGAGATCAAGGAGATCTGCCCGATCGTCGATGTCAGCGACGTACTCGGCGGCCTCTACGATTCCAACGAAGGCCATCTCGACCCTTATGGAACGACGCATGCCTATGCCGGTGCAGCGAAAAAGCGTGGCGCCGATATCATCTTGCGCAATCGGGTCGTCGAACTGAAGGCGCGTGCCGACGGGCGCTGGGACGTCGTCACCGAGCAAGGCACCATCATCGCGGAACATGTCGTCAACGCCGGCGGGCTGTGGGCAAAGCAGCTCGGCCGAATGGCAGGCGTCGACTTGCCGGTGACGCCGATGGAGCACCATTATTTCATCACCGAGGACATTCCCGAGGTTGCCGCCCTCGACAAGGAACTCGGGCTTGCGGTCGATCTCGACGGCTTTTCCTACCTCAGGCAAGAGCGCAAGGGCGTGCTGCTCGGCGTCTACGAGCAGAACCCGAAGCACTGGAACATGGATGGCGCGCCATGGGATTACGGCATCGAACTGATCCCCGAAGATATCGACCGCATCAGCCCGGAACTGTCCAAGGCCTATGAGCGCTTTCCGTGCCTGAGGACGGCCGGTATCCGCAAATGGGTCAACGGCGCCTTTACCTTTACCCCCGACGGCAATCCGATCGTCGGGCCGGTGCGCGGACTGAAGAATTACTGGCTTGCGTGTGGCGTCATGGCCGGCTTCAGCCAGGGCGGCGGCGTCGGCAAGTCGCTGGCCGAGTGGATAATTTATGGCGAGCCGCAGGCCGACATCTTCGGCATGGACATCGCCCGCTATGGCGCCTTCGCCGCCAACCGCGAATATCTCAGGCAGACGACGCGCCAGTTCTATTCGCGCCGTTTCGTCATGACCTTTCCCAATGAGCGGCTGCCCGCCGGCCGGCCCTTGAAACGCCCCGGCGCCTATGACGGCATGACGGCGGCGGGGTGCGAATGGACGGCGTCCTGGGGGCTGGAAATCCCCGCCTATTTCGCGCCGATGGGATTTCGCGAGAACACCGCGCTGAAACGCTCCAACGCCTTCGATATCGTCGGCGACGAGGCGCTGCAGGTGCGGCGGGCGGCGGGTCTGGTCGATATCTCGGCCTATGCGCGCTACGCGGTCTCGGGGCCTGGCGCTGAAGCATGGCTTGACCGCCTGCTTGCCTGCAGGCTGCCAAAGCCGGGACAAGCGAGGCTGGCGCCGATGCTCGGCTACGATGGACGGCTGAAGGGCGACCTCACCGTCTTCAACTGGGGCGGTGGCGACTATTGGCTGATGGGCTCCTATTATCTCAGAGAATTCCACATGCGCTGGTTCGAGTCCCATGTGGCGGAGGGCGTCACGGTCACAGACCTTTCCGACACGATGAGCGGCTTCCTGCTGACCGGGCCGAACGCGCGCAAAATCCTGGAGCGCACGACTCATCAGGACATATCGGCTGCGGCGCTGCCGTTCATGGCCTGCGGCGCATTCGACATCGGCATGGTGCAGGCGCGGGTTGCCCGCCTCTCCATCGCCGGCGAGCTCGGCTTCGAGATCAGTTGCCCCATGACCATGCATGGCAGCCTGCGCGAAACGCTGCTGGCCGTGGGCGAGGATCTCGGCCTTGCCGAGACTGGCTACTATGCGCTGAACGCGCTGCGGCTGGAAAAGAGTTTTGGCATCTGGTCACGCGAATTCACGCAGGGCTACACAGCTGGTCAGACCGGTCTCGACCGCTTCATCGCTTTCGGCAAGGGCGACTTCACCGGCCGCGAACCGGCATTGAAACAGCGAGAGGTCGGTAGCGGCCAATGCCTGGTGACCCTGGAGGTCGATGCCGTCGACGCCGACGCCAGCGGCTTCGAGCCGGTCTGGCATCACGGCCGGCGCGTCGGCTTCGTCACGTCGGGCGGCTATGGCTATACGGTCGGCAAAAGCCTGGCGCTGGCGCTCGTCGACCGTGATTTCGCAGGGGAGGGCACCGCGCTGTCGGTGCATGTCGTCGGCACGGAGCGGCCGGCGCGCGTCATCGCGGCCTCGCCCTACGATCCCCTGGGCAAAGCGATGCGGCAATGAGGAGGATTTCTGATGGTCGATGACGCGGCACGTGACAGCAGGCGCGAGCGCCGGCGTGGACGGACGGGCGAGGCCGGATCGGAAACCAGCCGCCGGCCCGATTACCGTTCGCTGA
Organism: Mesorhizobium bavaricum; assembly: GCF_056781655.1. Taxonomy (NCBI): domain Bacteria; kingdom Pseudomonadati; phylum Pseudomonadota; class Alphaproteobacteria; order Hyphomicrobiales; family Phyllobacteriaceae; genus Mesorhizobium; species Mesorhizobium bavaricum. The sequence continues at coordinate 3,610,075 of NZ_CM165566.1, forward strand.
AGAACCCGTTCCTGCCGCAGCCGATCTTTTCGGATGATCAGGTCGCCGCGATCCACGACACGGCGTTGCGCGTGCTGGAAGAGCTCGGCATCAAGGTGCTGCTGCCGCAGGCGCGTGAGCAGTTCGCCCGTGCCGGCGCCCTGGTCGATCCGGACACCGACATGGTGCGCCTTGGCCGCGACATGATGACGGCGGCACTCGCCTCGGCGCCGAAGTCGATCCACGTCCATGCCGGTTCTCGTACCCGCGATCTGACTCTCGAGCTCGGCTCGATGACCTTCCTGGCCGGATGCGGGGCGCCGAATGTCACCGATCTCGAGCGCGGCCGGCGGCCGGGCACACTGGCCGATTTCGAGGATTTGATGCGGCTGGTGCAGCATTTCGACGTGCTGCACATGCTCGGACCCTGCATCGAGCCGCAGGATGTCGACAACCGCTTCCGCCACTATGCCGTCAACCGCGCGCAGCTGACGCTGTCCGACAAGCTTCCGTTCGTGTTCGCGCGCGGTACGCCGCAGGTCGAGGACGGCTTCGAGATGCTGCGGCTGGCGCGTGGCCTGTCGGAGGATGAGTTTCTGGCAAATGCGCATTGCTACACCGTCATCAACACCAACTCGCCTCGCCAGCTCGACATCCCGATGGCGCAAGGCATCATCGATTTCGCCAGGGCGGGACAGGTCTCGGTCATCACGCCCTTCTGCCTGGCGGGCGCGATGGCGCCGATCACGGTCGCCGGCGCGCTGACACTGCAGCATGCCGAAGCGCTGGCCGGGCTGACGCTGGCGCAGATCGTGCGGCCTGGCGCGCCGGTCGTCTACGGCTCCTTCTCCTCCAATGTCGACATGAAGTCAGGAGCGCCCGCCTTCGGCACACCGGAGCATGTCAAGGCGACGCTGGGCGCCGGCCAACTCGCGCGGTTCACCGGACTGCCGTGGCGGTCCGGCGGCGGCAGCGCGGCCAATATTTCGGACGCGCAGGCGGCGCATGAGACGCAGTTCGCGCTGTGGGGCTCGGTGCTGGCCGGGGCGACCATGTGCATCCATGCCGCCGGCTGGCTGGAAGGCGGCCTGAGCGTTTCCTTCGAGAAGCTGGTCACCGATGTCGAGGCGCTGCAGACGGTCGCGGAACTCTGCGCCGCGACGCCTGGCGACAGCGATTCCATCGGCTACGAGGCGATCGCCGAGGTACAGCCGGGCGGCCATTTCTTCTCGGCTGGCCATACCATGGCGCGCTACCGGACCGCCTTCTACGAGCCGCTGGTCGCCGACTGGTCGAATTTCGGCAACTGGACGCAAAGCGGCTCGAAGACGGCGAGCGAGCGCGCCATCGGCGTCTGGAGACGGGCGCTTGCCGATTTCGTGCCTCCCGCTTCGGCCGTCGCCACCGCCGGCGTGCTCGACGAGTTCATCGCCCGGCGCACGCAAGAGGGCGGAGCAGCGCCGGTGTCGTGAGAGGTCGCGGAGTCGCGCGAGACGCCTGGCGCTTGCCGCAAACTTTCGCATGTGATCGGTGCCAGGGTCATTGGCAACCGGCGCATCCCGTGCAGAAATAGCGGGCATGCAGGAAGTTCTCATCGCGGCCGCGATTTTCCTCTGCCTGACAGTGGCGCCGCTGGTCAGCACGGCGATATGGCCCAGGCTGCCGGCCAGACATCGCGACGACGATACGAACAATGTGGTTCGGCTCGCCGCCAACCTGTTCGGCGTCATGACCTCTCTGGTGCTCGGGCTGATGATCAACTCGGCCAAGAACACCTTCGAATCAATCGACCACAATGTGCACGCCTATGCGACGGAACTGATCCTGCTCGACAGGATCTTGCGCGAGTACGGGGCTGAAACCGACGCTGTGCGCCAGCCGCTGGTCGTCTATGTGCAGAGGGTGGCGGGCAATGCCTCGCCGACCGGTGAGACGCCGGTGGCCGCCAACCGGCTGTCCGACCATCTGCTGACGGAGATCGGCACCCGGCTGAGCGCGCTGGTGCCGAACGACGCGGCGCATAGCGCTCTGTTGCAGGATGCCAGTCAGCGTCTGCAGAAAGTGGTGGAATTGCGATGGATTCTGATCGAGCAATCGGAGGGCGCGATCCCCTGGCCGCTGATCGCGATGCTGGTTGCATGGCTGGTGCTCATCTTCGCCAGTTTCGGGTTCAGGGCGCCGAAAAATGCCATCACCCTGGCAACCTACGTTGTTTCGGCCGCGCTGATCGCCGGGGCGATCTACCTGATCCTTGACATGGACGTTCCGTTCTCCGGCCCGATCCAGATTTCGCCGGTGCCGCTGGAAAGGGCGTTGGCGGAATTGCAGCGATGATGCGGAACCGGGCGGCATTCCCAGGCATTCATGGGATGAACCACGGAGGACGACATGGGTTTCGACCAGTATCACGAACCGCCTGAAGAACTGTCGCAGAAGGTGCGGACCTTTGCTCGCATGATCACCTCGCTGATCGAGGAGGCGGAAGCGATCGGCTGGTACGAACAGCGCATGTCGGTGGAGAAGGACCCGCAGGCGCGCGCCATCATGAAGAACGCGCAGGGCGAGGAGTTCAAGCACTTCGGCATGGATCTCGAATTCCTGCTGCGCCAGAAGAAGGACTGGCGGGCGGAACTGAAGGAAATCCTGTTCACCACGGGCGACATCGTGAAGGCCGGCGAGAGAGGCGAGAAGAAGGCGGATTGAGGCGACGAGCCTTTGGCGACCGCCCGTCAGATCAATCGCTGTCGCGCGCGACCAACTCCAGCGGCCAGACCTCGCGGATGATGCGTGGACCTTCCGGGCCGGCGAAGGCCGGGATTGAGGCCAGCAGCATTTCGGCAAGCCGCTGCCCCATCGGCTCCAGCGCCGGGCGGAAGGCGGTCAGCGCCGGCGAGAAATAGCGGCAGAGCGGCGTGTCGACGATGACAGTCACCGCCATGTCCTGACCCGGCTTGATGCCCATCTCGGCCAGCGCTTTGCAGCCGCCAAGCGCCATCGCATCATTGTTGAATATGATGGCGGTCGGCGGGTTCCTGGAACGCATGACCTGCGGCGTCACCTCGTAGCCGCCGGCCTCGTTGATGAAGCCGGACGCGATCAGTTCGGGGTCGACTTCGATGCCGTGCCGCCGCAACTCCTTGCGATAGCCGTCGAGGAACAGGTAGCCGAAGTTGAGATCGAGCGACGGGCGGATGGCGGCGATACGGCGGTGGCCGCGCGCCACAAGGCGGTCGACCGCCTCAGTGCCGGCCTTTTCGAAATCGAGATCGAGTGAGGGGTAGGACTTGGCCCCGGAGCGGCTGCGACCGAGCGTGGCGAATGGGAAGCCGGCCTGCGTAAGATAATCGATGCGCTCGTCCTCGCGCCGCGTCCAGGCCAGCACCACGGCGTCGGCGCGGCGCGTCTCGACGACACGGCGCAGGCGCTCCTGCTGGTAGTCGCCAGGCGCGCCCATGACGACGATCAGGTCGAGCCCGCTCTCGGCGAGTTTCGCCTGCAGCCCGATCAGGAACGGAATGAAGAACGGCTCGCCATATTGCTGGTCGCCCGGATGCGGCTGCAGCATGAAGGCGATCGAATGGGTAGCGCCTTGCCGCAAGCTGCGGCCGGACTGGTTGGGCGAATAGTTGAGCGTCCTGGCGGCCTCGAGCACGCGCTGGCGCGTGTCGGCATTGACGTCGGCGCGGCCGTTGAGGGCGCGCGACACCGTGCCGATCGAAATGTTCAGGTGACGGGCAAGGTCGTGAATGCTGGACGCCAAGTGACTGTTCTCCCCCTTGCTTGGCTAGCACCGGTAGCCGCTCAGGCCAAGCGACAACGACGATTTTCGCGAGCGGCCAATTGACATTCTACGCCTTCGGGTGTGTTCTCGTAAACGTTTACGGGCAAACGTTTACGGTCATGCCGTGAATGCCGTGACGATCGGTCTGGAGGGACCGAGCGGAGGAGGAGTGCTGGATGATCAATGCCGTCCTGGTCGGCTGCGGAGCGATGAGCAAGCACTGGCTCGACGCCATTAGGCAGATCGACGGGCTTGCCATTGTCGGCCTTGTCGACCTCGACGCAGAGAGGGCGCGGGCGAGGGCACGCGAATACAACCTCACCCATGTCGTCATCGGCACCAGCCTCGACGCCGTGCTCGACCAGACCAGGCCTGACGTGGTCTTCGACGTGGTGGTTCCCGCTGCCCGCCGCCAGGTCGCGCTTTCCGCCTTTGCCCATCATTGCCATCTCCTGACGGAAAAGCCGCTCGCCGACAGTCCGGAGAATGCGCGCGCCATTGTCGAGGCCGCCCGCCTGGCCGGGCGCATTCATGCCGTCGTCCAGAACCGCCGCTATGTCGCCAATGTCCGGCGCATCAGGCGCTTTCTCTCTTCCGGCGCCATCGGTGCCGCGACCAGCATCCATGCCGACTTCTTCGTCGCTCCGCATTTCGGCGGCTTTCGCGAGGAGATGGCCCATGTGCTGCTGCTCGACATGGCGATCCACACCTTCGACGCCGCCCGCTACATGGTGAATGGCGAGCCGGCTGGCGTCTATTGCCAGGAATGGGAGCCAGCCAGTTCCTGGTACCGGCAGGGATCGTCGGCCAGCGCGGTCTTCGATCTCGGCGACGGCAAGGTCTTCACCTATGCCGGCTCGTGGTGCGCCGACGGCTTCCGCACCAGCTGGGAGGGCAGCTGGCGCATCGTTGCCGAGCGCGGCAGCCTGGTCTGGGACGGCAATGACGATCTCAAGGCCGAGGTACTCCTATCCGACCGCGACGGCCTGTTTGGCCGCACCGAGCCGATCGCCGTGCCGTCGCTCGATCCCGCCGACCGTGTCGGCGGCCATCTCGGCATCATCCAGGACTTCATGCGTGCCATAGAGACCGGCACCGAGCCGGAGACATGCGGCGCCGACAACATAAAGAGCCTGGCCATGGTCTTCGGCGCCATCGAGAGCGCCGAGACCGGGCGCCGGGTAGCGATCTCCACACAGGATGGACAATGATGCCAAACCCGCTTCTCGACATCAGGATCGGCACCATGGTGAGGGCCAATCTCGATGACCCTGCCGCCTATATCAAGGCGATCCTGCCGCTCGGCTTCGAGAGCATCCAGCCCTTCTTCTGGCAGACGCTGGGCGGCAAGGACTTGCCGCGGCTTGCCGGCCAGATCCACGAGGCGATCGGCGATGCCGACGTCACGGTGTCCTCGATCGGCGTGTTCGGCAATCCGCTGGAGGGTGGCGATGTCGATCGCGGCGTGCTGCAGGCCTGGGAAACGGTGATCGACAACGCGCATCTGTTCGGCACCTCGATGGTCAGCGGCTTCACCGGCCGCCTCCGCGGCAAGCCGCTGCCCGAAAGCCTGCCGCGCTTCAAAGAAGTCTGGGGGCCGTTGGCCAGGCGCGCCGCTGACAAGGGCGTGCGCATCGCCTTCGAGAACTGCGCGATGGACGGCAACTGGGCTGGTGGAGACTGGAACATCGCCCACAATCCGGACGCCTGGGAGCTGATGTTCAACGAATTGCCGGACGACAATCTCGGCCTGGAATGGGAGCCCTGCCACCAGCTCGTCTACCTGATCGATCCCCTGCCGCAGATCCGCAAATGGGCGCCGCGCATCTTCCATGTCCACGGCAAGGACGCGACGGTGCGCTGGGACGTGATCCGCGAACACGGCGTGTTCGGCCGGCTGCCGTTCGTGCAGATGCGCACGCCGGGCTTCGGCGACAGCGACTGGACGCGGGTGATCAGCGAATTGCGGCTGGCCGGCTACAAGGGCGCCATCGACATCGAGGGCTGGCACGACCCGGTCTATCGCAACGAGCTGGAGATCACCGGGCAGGTACGCGCGCTCGACTATCTGAAGCAATGCCGGGGAGGCGCCAGCTACCTGCCCAACCCGGTGTGAGGGCTGGCCGGCGGGAGGTGCCGGCCAGCCAGGATTGCGGCGCACTGCCGAAGCGATCGTCGAAAACCCCTCGGCTTGGCCAGGGAAAAAAGGGAGGATAAGTGCATGAGCATGACGATGAGAAGGACACTTCTGCGCTCGACCATCGTGGCCGCCGCCACGACACTCGCCGCTGCGATCTCCACCTTGCCAGCGCAGGCGCTCGACGCCCAATGGTGCAAGGACGTCCACATCCGCTTCTTCGTCGGCGGCGCCGAGGGCGACGCCTTCGGCACCATCGTCTACAATGGCGCCAAGCAGGCGGCGGCCGATCTCGGACCCAAGGTCGACTACATCTTCTCCGGCTGGGACGTCGAAAAGATGGTGCAGCAATTGCGCGAAGCAGTCGCGGTCAAGCCTGGCGGCATCGCCATGATGGGTCATCCGGGCGACGCTGCGATCATGCCGCTGGCCGAACAGGCGCATAAGGACGGCATCAAGATGATGTACCAGAACGTGCCGGTGCCGAAGGTGACGGCGGCGTTCGGTGGCGGCTATGTCGGCGCCCAGCAGGAGCAGCAGGGCCGCGCGCTCGGCGCCGAGGCGTTCAAGCTGGCCAAGCTGAAGGGCGGTGACAAGGCGATCATGATCGGTCCGTTCGATAACGAAAGTCGCGGCGCGCGCGAGCGTGGCACAGTCGCGGCGCTGAAAGAGGCCGGCATCGACGTCATTCAAATCAATTCGGTGCCCGAGTGGGCTGCCGATCCGAATCTCGCGATCCCAGTGATCACCGCCGCGCTGCTCAACAATCCCACCGTCAAGGCGGTCGGTTATCCCGGCGGGCAGATGCTCGGCAATGTGCCGACCTACATGCAGGCCGCAGGGAGGAAGGCCGGCGACATCTTCAACTTCGGTTTCGACACCAGCCCGCAGATCGTCGAGGCCTTCAAGGGCGGCTGGGTGCAGCTGACGGCCGACCAGCAGCCTTTCCTGCAGGGCTATCTGCCGATCCTCAGCCTCTGCCAGCAGGTCGTGCTGGGTCTCGCGCCGATGAATGTCGACACCGGCGCCGGCTTCGTCACGCCTGAGAACTACGAGATCGTCGCCGAACTCGCCAAGCAGGCGCTGCGCTGACCTGTGATCTCGGCATGCCGGTCGGGCTCGATCCCGATCGGCAAAATATCGGCAAACCAAGCGAGGATCGCCATGGCCGAACGCCTCATCGAACTGCGCGACATCAGCAAGTCCTATGGTCAGGTCTATGCGCTGGGGGGAGTCAATCTCAGCGTCGACCGCGGCGAGGTGGTCGGCCTGATCGGTGACAATGGCGCCGGCAAGTCTACGCTGATCAAGATCTTGTCCGGCGTGGTCAAACCGACCAGCGGCGAGATCCTCGTGCGCGGCAAGCCGGTGACCGGCTGGAGTGCCGCGCGTTCGCGCGACGCTGGCATCGAGACGGTGTTCCAGGACCGGGCGCTGGCCGTGCAGCAGACCATCGTGCGCAACATCTTCATGGGCCGCGAGCTCACCGGCTTCCTCGGCTGGCTGAAGGTCAACAAGGAGATCGAGGAGGCAAGCCGGCTGATGCGCGAGATCGGCTTCACCTCGAAAGTGTTCACGCCGCAGTCGATCGTCGGGCAGCTTTCGGGCGGCGAGCGCCAGGGTGTGGCGATCGCTCGCGCCATCTACAAGCAGGCGGAACTGATCATCCTCGATGAGCCGACGACGGCGCTGTCGCTGACCGAAACCGCCAAGGTCTTCCATTTCGTGCGCCAGGTGCGGGCGAGCGGCCGCTCGATCCTGTTCATCGGCCACAACATCCATCATGTCTTCGACATCGCCGATCGCTTCGTGGTGCTCGATCGCGGCAAGGTGGCGCTGACGGCCGACCGCAGCGAGATCAAGTCGGCGGAAGACCTCATCAACTTCATGGAGGATGTCGCCCACCCCGGCGGGTTGGCCGGGTTGCACGACACCGGCGACGCCGAGGGGGCAATGCGATGAGCAAGACTATGGAACCCGATCTGCACGAACCGTCAGCCGCCATTCCTCGCTCGCAGAAAGAATGGAAGCACCCGTCCGATCAATGGTTGCGCGGCTTCATCCTCGACAACCGCGCTTCGCTCGGCACGCTCGGCGTGTTCATCGTCATGATGGCGGTGTTCATGATCGCCAACCCGACTGTCTTCACCACCTGGTATCTCTACAGCTCGGTGCTGACCACCCTGCCGGTGGCGCTGTTCGTGGTGGTGCCGCTGGTCTTCGTCGTCACCTGCGGCGAGATCGACCTGTCGTTTCCGGCGACGATGGGTTTTGCTTCATGGGTCTTCGCGCTGGTCGTGCAGGCCGGCTACGATCCGTTCCTCGGCATTGCCGCGGCACTCGTCACCGGCATGCTGCTCGGCTTCCTGGTCGGCTCGCTGGTGGTCTATGGCGGGCTGTCGTCACTGATCGCCACACTCGGCATGAACTTCCTGCTGCGCGGCCTGATCCAGATCGTCAACGAGGGCAAGTCGATGTCGCTGACCGGCCTCGCCGACAGCTGGGCCTACAAAATCTTCTCCAGCCAGGTTTATTGCATCCCGGTGCAGATCTTCTGGGCCATAGCCTTCGTCGTGCTGTCGGCGATGCTCTACAACCGCCACCGCTTCGGCGCGCAGGTGAGAGTGGTCGGCGACAATCCCGACAGCGCCCAGCAGATGGGCATCGACGTCAAGCGCGTGCGGGTGAAGGTGTTCGTCTTCGTCGGCATTGGTGCGGCGATCGCCGGCACCTTCTCGGTGATGATCAACTTCACCTGGTGGCCGACCGCCGGGGATGGCTATCTCTTGCCGGTGCTGGCATCGGTGTTCGTCGGCGGCACGCCGACCTGGGGCGGCATCGGCACCGTCGTCGGCGGCGCCATCGGCGCCGTCACCGTGTCGTTCATCCAGACCGGCGTCGTGGCGGCTGGCCTCAGCGGCTTCTACGTCCAGTTCTTCAACGGACTGATCATCATCCTGTCGCTGCTGGGGCATAAGTGGAACCAGGCGCGGTACCGGTGAGGGGCCGCCATCTTGGCCGAATTGTGAACGGAGACTTTGTCGGCGACAGTTAGGAAGGTGTCACAGCCCGAAGTGGAAGCAATCAGTTGGTACGAACAGCGCATGTAGGTGGAGAAGGACCCGCAGGCGGCATGCCGCCATGTCTGTTTGCAATGATTGGTGAGGGCAAAGAGTGCAACACAGCCGTCGGACGTCACCGCAGAGTGGCAATTTTGACAGTCAGACAAACATCTGACACGTTCTCCAAAACCGACGAGGCGGAATCATGCCCATGTACAAGCCATTTGTGGATCTGAATGTTGGATTTAGCAATGCTGAGAACTATCGGCGTCGGGAAAATAAAGCGCTGTTATCAAAATATTTTGTTGGAGATCAGTTCTTAGATAGAATTATTGATCCTAATATATATTATGTTGTTGGAGAAAAGGGGACTGGAAAAACTGCCTATGCCACCTACTTGGCTAACAATATTTACAAAAATAATAGGGTGTCGACGTTCGATGTCCGTCAAACAGAATATCAGAAATTCATCGAGTTAAAGCGCCAAGGCCACTTGCCTCTGAGCCAGTATGTCGAAGTTTGGCGTACACTGCTTCTTATGGCGAGCGCATCTAGTGTAATCTCGCAGTCTGGTACGCCTGAATTTCTCCGACGTTTTACAAAATTAGGTGCTTTGAAGAAAGTTATCGACGATTTTTACCAGAAAGCGTTTGTGCCTGAAATTGTTAAAATGCTTACTTTTGTGGAGTCTGGAGAGGTAGCGTCATCGCTGTTGGCCAAATACTCTGGTATTGAATCTGGTATTTCGGCAAAAAGTGGTTATCAGGCCGGTGATTCAAATTCTGTTTTTCAGACGAACCTACTAAAGATACGCAAAGCGTTCGAAGCTGCGCTAAGTGGCGTAAAATTAGATGAAAACATGATAATATTTATAGATGGCATCGACGTTAGGCCGTCGGACATTGCGTATCCTGACTATTTTGACTGCGTTAGAGGCCTGGTGGAGGCCGTATGGTCTATCAACAACGACTTCCTTTCGAATATAAAGGACAGCAAAGGAAGAATTAAGGTAGTATTATTGGTTAGGCCTGATATATTACTTAGGACTGGACTACACAACATAAATACAAAACTAAGAGATAATTCTGTTTTTCTTAATTGGATGACTACATATAAGGATTATCGCAGTTCACTACTTTTTAAGGTTGCAGATCGCCTTTTATCTGCTCAGCAGGATGATCCATTATTGAAGTTGGGGCAGGCTTGGGATCATTATTTTCCTTTCTTCGCAGAAAACGTTAAGTCCGGATCGGTCTCGGGGGAAAGCGGGACGAACTCGTTCCTTTCGTTTCTTCGTTTTAGTTACTATCGTCCTCGGGACATTACTAGTATGATAGCGACAATTCAGGATATTTTGAAAAAGAAGGCAAATCCATCTGAGTATGTATCGGAGGCTGATTTTAACGATTCCTCTTTTCGTGACGCTCATGCTGAGTACTTGCTTGGAGAAATTAGGGATCAGTTATTATTTTACTATTCGCAAGACGAATACGATGTTTTTTTGCAGTTCTTTCTTTATTTGAAGGGGAAAAGGAAGTTTACTTTTGAAGAATATTTAGCTGCATTCAATGAATTTATATCTGAATGCGACTCTTCCGGGAAGGTTTTGCCGCAATTTTTTGAGAATGAAGGTGTCTTTCTGCAGTTTCTTTACGATCAAAACGTTATTTGCTACAAAGAGCGTGATGGAGACGATCGGCAGGAGTCAGAACCTTTCATACGATGGTGTTTTAGGGAGAGGACGCTATCAAACGTAGCGCCTAAGGTTCGCTCTGGTATGGAGTACGAAATCTTCTACGGTCTAAGCAAAGCGTTAAACGTCGGACGGCCTATAAGAATAAGGAAATCAAACAAGGTTCGCAGTATCGGCACTGTTATAAGCCTCGTTCCTGAAAAGGGGTTTGGCTTTATTCGCGGTGGTGAGAACCATGCCGATTACTACTTCAAAATAGCGGACTACGTTGGAAAATCTCAAATGCGACTGGCGGACAAAGTGTCGTTTGAAGTCAGCACCAAGTACGCAAAACCGAGAGCAACCGCAGTCAAGCGGGAGCGCTAATGTCACACCGCCGCGACGAACCCGTCCAGCACGCGCTTCTGGCCGGCCTTGTCGAAGTCGATGGTCAGCTTGTTGCCTTCGATGGCTGAGATGTTGCCGTTGCCGAATTTCTGGTGGAAGACGCGGTCGCCGACGCTGAAGGGGGATGGCTTGTCGGCGACGGATTTGGCGACCAGTTCGCCATCGATGGTGCGGCCTTTGACGGAGGTGCGGCCGGCGCCGTAGCCGGAGTCGGTCTCGCCATAACCGATGCGCTCGACCTGATGGCCAGAGCGCGAGCCCCAGTTGCGGTCGGTCGCCTCGGTGCGGTTGGCTTGGGCGCGCTGCCAGCCTGGCGTCGCGTAGGTGTTGGAGAAGGCGCCGGATTTTTCGGTGTCGGCGCCGACATTGTCGAAGCGCGAGGCGCCATAAGGGTTTTGCCGGCCTCCGCGACCGGAGGCAAAAGAACCGCCGCCATAGGAATTGCCGTAGCCGCCATAGGAGTTGCCACTTTCGGCGACCTCGACATGGGCTTCCGGCAGTTCGTCGAGAAAGCGCGACGGGATGGTCGACTGCCACAGGCCGTGGATGCGGCGGTTGGAGACGAACCACAAATGCAGGTTCTTCTTGGCGCGGGTCAGGCCGACATAGGCGAGGCGGCGCTCTTCCTCCAGCCCGGAGCGGCCGCCTTCATCGAGCGCGCGCTGATGCGGGAACAGGCCTTCTTCCCAGCCGGGCAGGAAGACGGTCTCGAATTCGAGGCCCTTGGCCGAATGCAGCGTCATGATGTTGACGGCATCGAGCTCGGCATTCTGCTCGGCATCCATGACCAGGGCGACATGTTCGAGGAAGGAGCGAAGCGACTCATACTCCTCCATGGAGCGGATCAGCTCCTTCAAATTCTCCAGCCGGCCGGGGGCTTCGACCGAGCGGTCGTTCTTCCACATGTCGGTGTAGCCGCTCTCTTCCAGGATAGTCTCGGCGAGTTCGGTGTGCGGCGTGGTTTCCAGCGCCTTCTGCCAGCGCTCGAAATTGGCCGCGACTTCGCGCAGTGCGGCGCGCGGCTTCGGCTTCAGTTCGTCGCTCTCGGCGAGCTTGGCGGCGGCTTCCAGCATCGGCACGCGGAGCGCGCGCGCGGTGTCGTGGATCTGGCGGATGGTGGTTTCGCCGAGACCGCGCTTGGGCACATTGACGATGCGCTCGAAGGCGAGGTCGTCGGCGCCTTGCGCCACGACGCGGAAGAAGGCCAGCGCATCGCGGATTTCCATGCGTTCGTAGAAGCGCGGGCCGCCGATGACGCGGTAATTGAGGCCGAGCGTGACGAAGCGGTCCTCGAACTCGCGCATCTGGAAGGAGGCGCGGACGAGAATGGCCATGTCGTTGAGATTGTGCCTCTGGCGCTGGTAGGCCTCGATGGTCTCACCGACGGCGCGGGCCTCCTCCTCGGAATCCCAGGCGGCGTGGACATGCACCTTGTCGTCCTCGGGTTCGTCGCGGTCGGTGAACAGCGTCTTGCCGAAGCGGCCCTCATTGTAGGCGATGAGATGGGAGGCAGCCCCCAGAATATGCGCGGTGGAGCGATAGTTGCGCTCCAGCCGGATGATGGTGGCGCCGGGAAAGTCCTTGTCGAAACGCAGGATGTTGTCGATCTCGGCGCCGCGCCAGCCATAGATGGATTGGTCGTCGTCGCCGACGCAGCAGATGTTGACTTTGTTGTCGCTCACGGCCGCAGGCGAGCTTTGCTCGCTGGCCTCCGCGGGGGCGGCCTGGCCGGCCGACGCCCGGTCGGGCTTGCGGCCTTCGGCCGGTCGCAGATCCGTAGATGTTGAAGCGCGCCCGGCATCGGGCCGCTGCGCCAGGAGGCGCAGCCACATGTACTGCGCGGTGTTGGTGTCCTGGTACTCGTCGACGAGGATGTATTTGAAGCGCTTGTGGTATTCCTTCAGCACATCCGGATTGGCACGGAAGATGCGGATCGGATGGCACAAAAGGTCGCCGAAGTCGCAGGCGTTCAGCGTCTGCAGCCGCGCCTGATAGGCCTTGTAGAGTTCACGGCCCTTGCCGTTGGCGAAGGCGCGGGCGTCACCCTCGGCGATGTCGGCCGGGCCTTGCCCCTTGTTCTTCCATCCGTCGATCATCTGGGCGAACTGCTTGGCCGGCCAGCGCTTGTCGTCCAGCCCCTCGGCCTGGATCAGCTGCTTGATCAGCCGCACGACATCGTCGGTGTCGAGGATGGTGAAGTCGGATCTCAAGCCGGCCAGTTCGGCATGGCGGCGTAAGAGCTTGACGCCGATGGAGTGGAAGGTGCCGAGCCACGGCATGCCTTCGACATTGCCTTCGCCGATCAGGATGCCGATGCGCTGCTTCATCTCGCGCGCGGCCTTGTTGGTGAAGGTGACGGCGAGGATCTGCGAGGGGAAGGCCTTGCCGGTGGCGAGGATGTGGGCGATGCGGGTGGTGAGCACACGCGTCTTGCCGGTGCCGGCGCCGGCCAGCACCAGAACCGGGCCTTCCGTTGTTTCAACCGCCAGCCGCTGCTCGGGGTTCAGCCCCTTCAGATAGTCGGGCGCATTGGTGTGGCCGCTGCGGGCAGCCATGGCGCGCGCGGCAATGCCCGACGGGGCCGTGGGCCGCGCATTGGGTTCGTCGAAAAAGGGCATGTCTTCGGAAAAGCCGGACATCTCCCCCGAATGTAGTGATTCGGCGGCGAAAGGCCAGAAGTGTCTACGTTTTGTTCCGCTAAAGTGCCTGATATGGGCTGTTCAGGCCTTGCGGTAACCGAGGGCGACGAAAAATCGATGTCCGAACGAGCGCGCCTCGTCCGTCATCACGGCGCCGAGGGCGACCTGCATCTGGTCGTAATAGTGGCGGCCGGCGGGTGATGCCAGGAACGTCGCGTAAAGCTTGAGATCGTCAAGCGGCAGGTCCCGGTAGATGTAGGCCACCGACACCATGACATCCGTTTCAATGTCATGGCGAAGCCCTTCGGACCGCTGGCGCAGCAGGGCCATGATCTGGTCGTCGGGCAGGGCCTTTCCGGCCGCTCCCAACATCTCGGAAAGCATCGCGTAGCCCATGTTCAAGGCCACGGCTTCTCCGGTGTCGACAGCGCTGAGATCATCGACGATTTGTCTGTACTGTGCGAGCCGGTCCGGATCCCTGGACGGAAGCTCGCCCAGGATTTTGGGGCCTTCGATCGTCTTGCGTTCCCTTTCTGCCGGAGTGGAGGCCTGAATTTCCAGCGCCGTGACCTGTTTGCCGAGGGGTGACGCATAGAATGAGGCCAGGTCGGACAGGTCCTTGGCGGGCAGTTTGTCCACCATTCGCGCTTCGATGGCTGCTTCCATCTTGTTCGCGTCAAAGGCGCCTTCCATGGCCGCCGCCAGGGCGTCCTGGACTTTTTGCGGCGGCGTTTCCGGCGCCGATTTCACGGCCGCGACGAAACCCGGGCCGATAGCCGTCAGCATCTCGTGGAAGCCGTTCGCCTTGTTGATCTCATGCAGCGTCTGCGCCGGCGCGGCCACGGTGAGGGAGACAAGGCAGCAGAGCGCAAACGCCAGGCGCGTCAGCGGCGGAACGAATGACGTCATTTGCTTGCTCCAGAGTAGAAATGATCCAAAAGAGACTGCTAGAAAAGTCGACTGCAGGCAAGCTGGATTGCCACCTTGGCGTGTGGGCCAGCTTGACAGGCGGGGCGGGCAGGAGAAAGTTGTGCCCAGGGCAGGAACGGCGCATCGGGCTGTCCTTGGGCGTCGCAAGCGCAACAGTCGAAGGAGTATCATCTTGGCTGTCACCATCACCTCCCTCATCCTTTTCCTGATCGGTCTGGCGCTTGGCGGCGGTGGCATTCGCTTGGCTTCGCTGGGCGGCAGCTGGTACTACATCATTGCTGGTCTCGCCTTCCTGATCGCCGCCTGGCTGCTCTATCGGCGCCGATCCACCGCGCTGTGGCTCTACGCAGCGATCGTGCTCGCCACGCTGGCCTGGGCTGTCTGGGAAACCGGCTTCGACTGGTGGGAACTCGGGCCGCGCGGCGGCATCATCGTGCTGGTGGCGCTGTGGCTGCTGACGCCGTGGGCAAGGCAGGGTCTTGCCGGCCCCGACGCGCGTGCGCCGCTCATCCTTGCCGTGCTCGCATCGCTTGCCGTCGCCGGATATTCGATGACCGCTGATCCGAAGGACATTGCCGGCGAACTCGGCACAGACAAGGTGGTCGCCAATGCCAACCTCGGCAACGATGTGCCGGCCGGCGAGTGGCACTATTACGGACGCACGCAGTTTGGCCAGCGCTATTCGCCTCTCGACCAGATCACGCCGGACAATGTCGCCAAGCTGCAGCCGGCCTGGACCTACCGCACCGGTGACGTGAAGGGGCCGGACGATATCGGCGAGACCACCTATCAGGTGACGCCGCTGAAGATCGGCGACACGCTCTACATCTGCACGCCGCACAATTTCGCCATCGCGGTCGATGCAGCGACCGGCAAGGAGAAATGGCGCTACGATCCCAAGATCAAGCTCGACAAGGACCGCCAGCACCAGACCTGCCGCGGCGTGTCCTACTATGCCGATGCCGCCATCGCCGCCGGCCAGCCCTGCGCGACCCGCGTCTACCTGCCGACCTCGGACGCGCGGCTGATCGCGCTCGACGCCGCCAATGGGCAGGTCTGCCCGGCCTTCGCGGAGGGCGGCACGCTGAACCTCTTGACCAATATGCCCTATCCGAAGTCGGGCTATTACTACTCGACCTCGGCTCCGCTGATATCAGGCGGCAAGATTATCGTCGGCGGCGCGGTCAACGACAATTATTCGACGCAGGAGCCGTCGGGCGTCATCCGTGCCTATGATGTCAGCACCGGCGCCCTGGTGTGGAACTGGGATTCCGGCAACCCGGACCAGACGACGCCGCTGGCGGCGGGCCAGACCTATACCGCCAACTCGCCCAACATGTGGTCGACGCCAAGCGCCGACGAGAAGCTTGGGCTGCTCTACGTGCCGCTCGGCAACCAGACGCCGGATCAGCTCGGCGCCGGGCGTAGCGACAATGTCGAGAAATTTTCGTCGTCGATCACCGCGCTCGACCTCAACACCGGGCAGTTGCGCTGGGTGCGGCAGACCGTCCACCACGACCTCTGGGACATGGACGTGCCGGCGCAGCCTAGCCTGATCGACATCACCAAGGCCGACGGCACGGTGGTGCCGGCGCTGGTCGGGCCGACCAAACAGGGCGACCTCTATGTGCTTGACAGGCGCACCGGCGAGCCAGTGATTGGGGTCAAGGAAGTGCCGGCGCCCGGCGGTGCCATCGAGGGCGACCACACGTCGCCAACACAGCCGGAATCGGATCTCTCGTTCAATCCGAAGCCGCTTACCGGTGCCGACATGTGGGGCATCACCATGTTCGACCAGTTGGCGTGCCGGATCGAATTCCAGGGCCTGCGCTATGAGGGTCGCTACACGCCGCCGTCCGTACAGGGCTCGCTGATCTATCCCGGGAATTTCGGCACCTTCAACTGGGGCGGCGTCGCCGTCGATCCGGTGCGGCAGGTGATGTTCGGCATGCCGACCTACCTGGCATTCAAGTCGCAGCTCATTCCGCGCGATCAGGTGCCGCCGCCGGACGAAGGGCGCGGCAGCGAGCAAGGGTTGAACCGCAACGAAGGCGCGCCCTATGCGGTGGTGATGGGACCGTTCCTGTCACCGCTCGGCATCCCTTGCCAGGCACCGCCCTGGGGCTATGTCGCGGGCGTGGATCTGCGCACCGGCACCATTGCCTACAAGCATCGCAACGGCACCGTCTACGACATGACGCCCCTGCCGTTGCCGCTGAAGGTCGGCGTGCCGGGCATCGGTGGGCCGATGATCACCGCCGGCGGTGTCGCGTTCCTGGGCGCGGCCGTTGACGATTATCTGCGTGCCTATGACCTGACATCCGGCAAGCAGCTCTGGCAGGCCAGGCTGCCGGCCGGCGGGCAATCCACGCCGATGACCTATACGGTCGCCGACGGGCGCCAGTTCGTGGTCATCGTCGCCGGCGGCCACGGCTCGGTCGGCACCAAGCCGGGGGATTATGTGATGGCCTACGCGCTGCCGAAATAGGGAAGGCTACTTCAGGACCAGTTTGGCTTGGGTCATCGCCTCAGCCAATCCCGAGATGGCTCTTCAGGCCGGGCACCGAGCCGAGCACCTCATTGGTCAGGTCGGGGCCGGCGGCCGCCTCGGCCTGCTGGATCAGCGTCGTGCCGGCCTTCTGGATCTGCGCCATGTCGAGGCCCGATGCCTTGAGCGCGGCGAGGCCGTTGACCAGCGCGCCGGCTTTTTCGCCGAGAACGCCGCCAAGCTCACCTTGCAGCGACGACAGGAAGCCACCGCCGCCGCCGGCCGGGGCGGCGGCCATGACGTCATATTGATGGGCAAGGTCGTCGGCGCCGGGGATCTTGGCGAAAAACGATGAGGCGCTCGTGCCTTCCGTCTCGTGTTCGAGCACCGAGAAAATTGTGCCGACGACCTTCTCCGTCGTCGCCTGGTCGAGGCCCGTCTTTTGCGAGACGGTGTTGACGATATCCTGGACGTTCATGGTCAGACCTCAACCTTGGGTTTTCGTGCTTGCCGGATGGCGCTGGCGGCTGCGAGCCTTGACCATGGACCTCCGGCTTGCGGCAACGATTGTCGCGCGCAGCGCCAGAATGGTAGCCGCGGCAACCAGGACAGCGGTTGCCAGGATCGGGGAAGGCATAGTCATCGGCATCGTTCCTTTCAGATCGGCATTTCAGATCAGGACCGTGACCCGCGCGCCATGACGCGGCCGAGGTCCAGCAGTCTCCCCCACTAATGTGGCAACGCCATCAAGATTGGTCGCCGATGACCAAAATGTGATGATCCACCGCTTTCAGGCCATCGCGATACACGGCGTCACCGAGCCGTGACTGGACGATGCGAAGCTCGCCCCTATCTTGCGGACGACAAGGACACCGAAGTCGAGATCCGAGATCGAAGGAGCGCCCCATGACCGACGTCAACACCAAGCCTGCCATCACTCAGGCGATGATCGACGCCTATGACGAATACACGCATCTGACGCTCGACCGCCGGCGCTTCATGGAACAGCTGACCAGGCTTGCCGGGTCGGGCGCGGCGGCCGCCGCGATCGCGCCGCTTTTGGCGGCGAATTCGGCGCAAGCGGCAATCGTCGCCGACAACGATCCGCGCGTGAAGGGTGAGGACATCAGCTATCCCGGCAGCGGCGGCGACATGAAAGGCTATCTGGTCAGGCCGGCCGACCAGACTGGCAAGCTCGGCACCGTCATCGTGGTGCACGAGAACAGGGGCCTCAACCCACATATCCGCGACGTGGCGCGACGCGTGGCGCTGGAAGGGTTCGTGGCACTGGCGCCGGATTTTCTGTCGCCGCTCGGCGGCACGCCTGATGATGAGGACAAGGCGCGGGACATGTTTGGCAAGCTCGATCCGGCGCAGACGGCCGCCAATGGCGTGGCAACGGTCGCTTTCCTCAAGGGCGACAAGGACGGCAACGGCAAGGTCGGTGCCGTCGGCTTCTGCTGGGGCGGCGGCACGGTCAACACGCTGGCCGTCAACGCACCCGATCTCAGCGCCGGCGTCGCCTATTACGGCATGCAGCCGAAGGCCGCCGATGTGTCGAAGATCAAGGCGGCATTGCTGCTGCACTATGCCGGGCTGGACGAGCGCACCAATGCCGGCATCGACGCCTTCAAGAAGGAGCTCGATGCGGCGCATGTCCAATACACGGTCTTTGTCTACGAAGGCGCCAACCACGCCTTCAACAATGACACCTCGGCGGCTCGCTACGACAAGAAAGCGGCCGACCTAGCCTGGGGCCGCACGATCGCTTTCCTGAAGGAGAAGCTGGCGTAGTTGTTTCAGCGCGCCGGCTTGTGGAAGGCAACGCCGGCGACCACCAGCGCAATGCCGAGGCAATCACTGAGGCTTGGAATCTGGCGCAGCACGATGACGCCGATCAGCGTCGCGGTGACCGGCAGCAGCGACAGCATCAGTGCAAAGCTGGCCCGCGGCAAACGCGACAAGGCGAGTTGGTCGCAGATGTAAGGAATGACCGACGAGCAGATGCCGACGCCGATGGCGGCGAGAAGCAGCAACGGTGAGAAAAAGGCCGGCAGCGCATCGGTGAAGCCGATCGGCAGCACGACAACAAAGGCGATCGCCATGGCCGCGCCGAGGCTGGCGATGCCGTCGCCTGCGCCTGCGCGGCCGACGCGGTGGCCGAGCACGATGTAGCCGACGAACAGCGCGCCGTTGAGGAAGGCCCAGAACAGCCCGACCGGATCGCTCGACCACTTTATGTCGATGAGCAGCAAAGTGCCGGTGACGGCAACGGCAAGGGCGGCAAGATTGCGCGGGCTCCTGAGGCCGATCAATGCAATGCCGATGGTGCCGACAAATTCGATCGCCGCCACCAGCGAGATCGGCAAGCGGTCGAGCGCCAGATAGAAAGAACAGTTCATCACCGCCAGGCAGGCACCGAAGGCCAGCAGCAGCAGCCGCGTCGGGCGATCGGCGCGGGCGAAGGTTCGCCATGGACGGGTCAACGGCGCGAAGATCATCGCGGCCGTGGCGATGCGCAGCCATGCCATGCCAAGCACGCCGACATGCGGGAACAGCAGCACGGCAAAGGCCGGCCCGAGATAGTGGAAGACGGCGCTGACACCGAACCAGACATGCGGCGGCAGCCTTGCCTCCAGCCCGCCAAGCACATGGCCAGCAGGGGAAAGGCTTGCCTCAAGAGCTTGCGTTTGGTTGTCCATCGGATCAGTATCGCAGGCAGATTTGCTGATTTACATGGATGATGGTTGGCTCTTCTGGCTATCTTTCGCCCGGAATCAAGGGATTTTCCATGAAACGCCTTCGAACTGAAAGTGTCGACCTCGATGCGGCGGATATGAAGATCCTGCGTCTGCTGGAAAAGGACGCACGCATCAGCACGGCCGAACTTGCACGCTCGGTCGGCCTGTCGGCGCCGAGTGTCGCCGAGCGAATCAAACGGCTGCAGGAGAGCGGCGTGATCGAGGCCTATTCGGTCAGGATCAACCCTGCCGCACTTGGCCTGCCGCTGTCGGCATGGCTGCGCATCCGTCCGGTGCCGGGGCAACTGGCTGTCGTGGCCGAGATCATCCGCGAGTTGCCGGAGATCGCGCAATGCGACCGGGTGACCGGCGAGGACTGTTTCATCGCGCTCGCGCATGTCGGCTCGGTGGCCGAGCTCGAACGGGTGATCGACCGCATCATCCCCTATGCGATGACGAATACGGCGATCATCCAGTCGTCACCGGTGGTGGCGCGCTCGCCGCTGGCGGCGGTGAAGAGGTCGCCTTGAAGGCAGGATTGTCGGTTCGAAGATTTTAGGCGTGGCCGCGCTTCATGCGCGCCTGTTTCAGGATGGCGCGCCAGCGGATCATGTCGAACGGGATCGGCTCGTTGTTGTTGGCGATGTGGAAGATCTCGTTGTTGACGTTCTTGAGAGAGCGCCAGAAATCATAGTCGGTGATGCGCGGATCGGCGACAAGCCTGTCCACCTCGACCTTGATGTCGGTTTTCATGCACGTCCCTCGAACCGGCTTCGCCGCGCCGCCCGTATCGCAACCCATGAGGATCGTTTTCGACCGCTCTGCTGAGTCGTTCAATGGCCCAATTGGCTTCTTCCCGTTAAAACCTCGGTAAGGTTAACGTGGGCCTCGAGTCGCTTCAAGCGGTCTTGCGACGAATCCCGATCGAACGGCCGGCGCGCTCCGGCATCGGCAATGCGGAATGGGCGGCGCGCATGGCTTCGACCTTGGACAACACATCGGCGGGGAACGGCGCTACCTTCGGCCCGGACATGTCGACATGCAGCGAAAGCGATTCGGAGGTGGCGGCGAGCCAACCGTCGACGTGGCGGATTTCCTGGTAGACACGCAGCCGCTTGTCGTCATGGTCGATCAACTGGAAGGTAACCGTGACCTTGTGCTCCAGATGCAGCTCCTGCACGTAGCAGACATGGACTTCCGCCGTGTAGATGGTGAGGCGGCGGTCCCTGGCGTAGTTCGGCCCCATGCCCATCGCCTCGAAGGCATCGTCCGAACAGCGGTCGAACAGCACGTTGTAATAGGCCATGTTGAGATGGCCGTTGTAATCGATCCAGTCCTTCTCGATGTCCATGGGTTGGGAGACGAAGGGGGCGGGGATGGACATCGAAACTTCCTTGTTCTGGTGCTGGGACACAGCGGGCTGGTCTGGACAGAGCGTGGCCGGTGAGACTACGCATCCATAAATGCATAACAAGGGTGGACGCTGGTCCATTCGCGGAGGAATTCATGGCTCTGAGCGACCTCAATCCGGTCGAGCGCAACGAGGAAGGCATCGCTGCGGTGCTCGGCATCCTCAAGCAAAGGCTCGGCGAGCGCTTCCAGACCGGCCAGGCGACCCGCGAGCAGCACGCCCACACCACCACCTATATCCCGACGCAGGCGCCGGACGGAGTCGCTTTTCCGGAGACGGCGGCCGAGGTGCAGGAGATCGTGCGCGCTTGCGCCGCGCATCGGGTGCCGGTGATCGCCTTCGGCGTCGGCTCATCGCTGGAAGGCCACACCAACGCACCGGGCGGCGGCATCTCGGTCGATACGTCGGGGATGAACCGCATCCTGGCGGTCAATCCACAGGATCTCGACTGCACGGTCGAACCCGGCGTCACGCGCGAGGATCTGAACCGGCATCTGCGCGACACCGGCCTGTTCTTTCCGATCGATCCGGGCGCCAATGCCTCGCTCGGCGGCATGGCGGCGACACGGGCGTCCGGCACCAATGCGGTGCGCTACGGCACGATGCGCGAGAACGTGCTGTCGCTGACAGCCGTCATGGCCGACGGCGAGACGGTGACGACCGGCAAGCGCGCGAAAAAGAGTTCGGCCGGCTACGATTTGACACGGCTGTTGATCGGCTCGGAAGGCACGCTCGGCATCATCACCTCGCTGACGCTGAAGCTGCAAGGCATCCCGCAGGCGATCTCCGGCGGCGTCTGCCCGTTTCCGAGCGTCGAGGCGGCCTGCAACGCCGTCATCGCAACCATCCAGATGGGCATTCCGGTGGCGCGCATCGAACTGGTCAACGCGCTGCAGATGCGGGCGATGAAGATCTATTCGAAGCTCGACTATCCCGAGAGCCCGTGCCTATTCGTCGAATTCCACGGCAGCGATGCCGGCGTTGCCGAGCAGGCAGAGACCTTCGGCATGATCGCCGAGGAGAATGGCGGCGGCCCATTCCTGTGGACCAGCGTCGCCGAGGAACGGACGAAGCTGTGGAAGGCGAGGCACGACGCGTACTGGTCGTCGCTGACGCTGCGGCCGGGCGCCAAGGGGCTGTCGACCGACGTCTGCGTGCCGATCTCGCGCTTTGCCGAATGCGTCACCGAGACCGAAGCCGATATCGCAGAAATGGGATTGATCGCGCCGATCGTCGGCCATGCCGGCGACGGCAATTTTCACGTGCTGGTGCTGATGGACGTCGACGACCCCAAGGAGATCGCGCTGTCGGAAAAGTTCGTCGCGCGGCTCAACATGCGGGCGATCGCCATGGACGGCACCTGCACCGGCGAGCACGGGATCGGCCAGGGCAAGATTGGCTTCCTGCGCCATGAACTCGGTCATGGCGTCGACATCATGCGCACGATCAAGCAGGCGCTCGATCCGCTTGATATCATGAACCCCGGCAAGATCCTGCCGGGCGTCGGCAGATAGATGTCGGCGGCCGAGACGCTTCTGCCGATCGAGGTGCCGCAATCGTCTGCTGGCGCTCCACTGCCCCACGTCTTCGCGGATGAACGCAGACTGCTCGTTGCCTATATCGTCAACATTCCAGATCCGTCATTCGATGGCACGAATCCGCGCTCGGTTTCGCCTGTAACGGGCAACCAGTCCGTCGCGATCCTGACGGCAGACCCTTATCTGGCATTTCAATTCGGCCCGCCGAACGACGAAGCCATCAGCGGCCACCGTCTTTACGCGCTGGGCTTGCGGTCCTACGGGTCATTCGAAGTTCTCAACTCCTCGTGGATCGCTTCCCTGGAGCGGGCAAATCGAGTTCATTCGTCCCACAAACCTGAAATGTTTTCAGACTACCGGCATTTTATCCTGACGTTCCACGATTCGACGCTGGAATTCATTGCCGAGAGTTTTTCGGCCAGCCTGCATGAGGGGGCGGTCTTGAGCGTTTTGATGGAAGCCGCCGGACATCAGGCGCCCATGCGCCAGGTCAAACCGGTTCGCTTACTCGACAGGCTGCTACGGCGCAGGTGATGGTGACTGCTCCAGCGTGCCCTGAACAAGTGTCTGCAGCATGGGGCGGGTTGGTGCGAAGAACGTCGTGCCGGTGTGCGGCGTGGAGAAATCGAGCAGCCGGTCGTAGGCGCCTGGCGGGTCACCGACATACATTCGCTGCAGCATCTTCTCGATCACCCAGAGATACCTGCTATAGCCGATAAAATAGGTTCCGAACTCCTGCCGCCCCGGCTGGCCGAAGGGCATGTTGTCACGCAGGATTTCGTGTTCATTGCCATCGGCATCCTCGATGGTGGCCAGCGACTTGTGCGACTTGCGCGGCGCGTCGTCATCATCGATTTCGATGTTGTCGATCTTGGTACGGCCGATGATCTCTTCCTGAACGGGCGTTGGCGTTCGCGCCCACGCATTGAGATCGTGTAGATATTTCTGGACGACGACATAGCTGCCGCCGGCGAAATCGGCATCCTCGTCGCCGACGAGCGCCGCGGCGGGCAGATCGAGGCCGGTCGGGTTGGCCGTGCCATCGACAAAGCCGAGCAGGTCACGCGCATCGAAATAGCGAAAGCCCGACACCTCGTCGACGACAGTCACCGTGGCACCAAGACTGTCGAGCAAAATGCGCTCGAACTCGAAGCACATGTCTGGGCGCTCGGACCGGATATGGAAGAGGAGGTCGCCCGCTGTCGACGGCGCCGAATGAACCGCTCCCTTGATCGGCGCAAACGGTTTCAGTTCGAGCGGCCTTCGGTCTGGACTGAGACGATCCCAGAGATCGCGGCCGATGCCGGCGATGCAGGACAGGCGGCCGGAAAGGTCGCGAAAGCCGACAGTCTTGACGAGATCGTCCAGTCCGCCGAGCACCGAGCCGACCTTGGCGAGCGCGCTCTGCTCGCTGGCGACGGTGACAACAAGAAAGACCGCCGACAACGACAGTGGAGCGTCGACGCTCTGTGCGTCGATCGGCACGCGGTCCCAGTTCTTGCCCGACATCCGAAAACACTCCGCTTTTCCCGGATTTGTTTCAGATCATCCGACATCGCGCAACACTGGATGAATTGCCTCTTTATCGACACGCGGATGCGGGTAGAGTGCGGCAGAATTTCAATCAACTCGTTCGGAGCTGATGCTCGCACGCCTGTTCGTAATCTTTGGTGGCCTGTTTGTGCTGGTGCTGTGTGCGGCGCTGGTGGTGCCGTATTTTGTCGACTGGACCGGCTACCGCGCCGAGTTCGAGCGCGAGTCCAGCGCCATTCTCGGCCGCAAGGTGACCGTGCAGGGCGACGCCACGGCGCGGCTGTTGCCGTTCCCCTCGGTGACCTTCTCCGATGTCGCCGTCGCCGGTGGCCCGAATGGCCAGCCGGCGATGACCGTCGAGACGTTTTCGATGGATGCCGAGCTGGCGCCCTTCCTGCGCGGCGAAGTGCTGATCTTCGACATGCGGCTGGTGCGGCCGAAGGCGACCATCGATATTGCCAACAACGGCACGGTCGACTGGGCGATGCGGCCGTCCTCGCCCTTCGACCTCAACCAGATCTCGATCGAAAAGCTGACGGTGACGGAAGGGCAGATCGAACTGCGCCATGCCGCCGGTGGGCGCAGCCATCTCATCTCCGAGATCAACTCGACCATCTCGGCCAAGTCGCTGGCAGGTCCGTGGCGCATGGACGGCACGCTGCGGCTCGACGGCCTTCGCACCACGGTCGATGCCTCCACCGGCAAGGCCGAAGGCAATGGGCAGATGCGGCTTCGGCTGAAGGCCGATCCCGATGCCTATCCGTTGGTCATCGAGACCGACGGTAATGCCGGCATCGTCAACGGTGCGGCCGTCTATTCCGGCCAGTTCAAGATTTCCGGTGCCGACAAGAACAGCGGGGCGCTGCGCGGCACCGATGGCGAGACGGTGAAGGTCAGCGCCGGCAAGCCCGATCCGGGCTTTCGGCTGAACGGCAAGTTTTCGCTCGACCACCAGAGGCTCGGCGTCGACGAATTCCGCTTCGAGACCGGACCGCTCGACAATCCCTACACCGCCGATGGCAAGGCCTCGGTCGATCTCGGGCTGAAGCCGAGCTTCGCCATCGAGGCGAGTGGCGCACAGGTGCAGTTCGACGCGGCGGTGGGCGCCGAGGCGGACGCCGGGGCGACACTGGACCAGCGCATCGCAGCGCTCGAGCAAGCTTTGCACGAGCTGCCGAAGCCGACCATACCCGGAACCGTCGAGGTCAAGCTGCCGGCAGTGGTCGCCGGCGACACCACGGTGCGCGACGTTCACCTTTCCGCCGAGCCGACGGATGGCGGCTGGTTGGTGAAATCGCTCGCCGCGACACTGCCCGGCCGTACCACGCTGGAAGCCAACGGCATGCTCAGCGTCGAGGATCATTTCGGCTTCACCGGCTCGCTGCTGCTGGCGGTGGCGCAACCTTCCGGCTTTGCCGCCTGGCTGTCGAAGGATGTCGACGAGGCGATCCGCCGTCTGCCCGCCGCCGGCTTCAAGGCCAAGGTCGATCTCTCGGAAAAGCGCCAGGCCTTCAGCGATCTCGAACTGATCCTGGGCAAGGCGAAGTTTTCCGGCCGCATCGATTCCAGCCAGCCCGACGACGCCAAGCCATCGGTGCTGATGCGGCTCGAAGGCGGCGAGCTCGATGTAGACGGGCTGGCGGCCTTCGGCTCGATCTTCGTCAGCGACAAGGGCGCCAACCGCTTTGCCGACCGCGACCTCGATTTCCAGATCAAGGCGGGGCCTGTCAGCGCCGGCGGCCTGACCGCCGACACGGTCGACACGGCGCTCAGGCTGCGCGACGGGCTGCTTGAAATCGACCGGTTGTCGGTCGGCGGGCTTGCCGGTGCCTCGATCAGCGCCACCGGCCGGATCAAGGATTTTCCAGCGAGTCCGACGGGCAAGCTCGATGCTTCGGTGGTCGCCGTCGATCTCAAGCCGCTGATCGACGTCGCGGCCCAGCATTATCGCGACAATGCGGTGCTGAACGGGCTGGCAAGCCGCGCCGCAGCCTATCCCGAGCTGTTCCAGGATGCGCGCGTCGACCTTGTGGCAAGTGCTGCCGACAATGGCGATGGCACGACCGGGCTGGCGGTGAGCGGACAAGGCAAGGCCGGCGGCTCTGCCTTTTCGGCGTCACTGTCGGGGAAGGGGGCTGCGGACAAGCTTCTCGAAGCGCCGGTGACGCTGACCTTCAACGCCAAGAACCCCGACGCCACCGCGCTGCTGGCGCTCTACGGCCTGCCGGCGCTGCCGCTCGGAATGCTGGGCGAGGCAAGCACGGACATCCAGGCCAAGGGGACGCTTGGCGGAGGCCTGGCGACAAGTTTCAGCCTTGCCGGCGACGACTTCAAGGCCGGTTTCGAGGGGACGCTCGCCGATACGTCGCAAGGCCTCGCCGCCAAGGGCAAGCTCAGCCTCGATGCCGCCGACATCGAGCCGTGGCTGATGACGACCGGCATCGGTCTGCCCGGCATGGGCGCCGGCATGTCGGCGTCGCTTTCGGCGCAGGGCGACTATGGCAACGGCCTGCTGGTGCTGGGCGATCTCAATGGCGCCCTCAACGAGGCGGCGGTGTCGGGTGATGTCAATGTCGACGTCAAGGACGGCGTGCCGCATCTGGCAGGCGCGCTGGCGCTCGACGAACTCGACCTCGATCCGATGGCGGTGGCGCTGTTCGGCGATTCCGCGTTCCTGAGGGACAAGATTGGCGGGTGGCCGGCTGCTCCGTTCAGTCAGAAATCCAGCCTGCCGTTCACCGCCGATCTCGACCTGACGACGGCCGCGCTTGCCGCCGGTCCGTTCGCCACCGCCTATGACGCCAGCTTTTCGCTGAAGCTCGACCAGGAAGGCATCCGGGTTTCGGATCTCAAGGCGAAATTCCTCAATGGTGCGCTGACGGGCCTGTTCGAACTGAAGAACAATGACGGCACCGGGCTTTTCAGCGGCCAGATGAAACTGGCCGGCGCCGATCTGGCGAGCGTGCTGCCGGATGCCGGCATCAGCGGCAATGGCGATTTCTCGACGGCACTGTCGACCAGCGGCAAATCGGTCGACGGGATGGTGGCCGCCTTGTCCGGCTCCGGCACGGCGACGCTGAAGAGGTTGCAGGTCGCCGGCGTCAATCCCGATGCGTTCAGCGCGTTCCTCGCCAAGGCGGATGCGATCGGGCGCGACATCGATGCGGCCAAGACCGCCGGCTTCGCGCCGCAGATCGCCGCCGATGGCAGTTTTGCCGCCAAGGATAGCGACATCGCCTTCACGGTTGCCGGCGGCACGCTCAGGGCACCGCCGATCAGCTTGGAGAATCCGGCGGCGACCTTGTCCGCCGACATCACGGCCGACCTCAACGCAGCCATGGTTTCCGCCAAGGGCGCGATCACCTATCGGCCCGGCGACGAGGCGCTGGTCGGCTCCGAGCCGGTCGTGAATTTCACCGCCGAGGGGCCGTTCGGCGCCGTAAAGCGGCAGTTCGACAGCGAGCCGCTGGCGCAGTTCCTGACCCAGCGCGCGCTGGAGAGGGAACAACAGCGCGTCGAGGCAATGCAGGCGGCGCTGCTCGAAAAGCAGCGGCTGCGGCGCGAGGTGCGCTACTACGCGGCGCTGCAGGATGCGCGTGACAAAGCCGCCGAGGAACTTCGCCAACGGGAGGAAGCGGCGCGGCTAAAAGCCGAGGCCGACGCCAAGGCAAAGGCCGAAGCGGATGCGCAGGCCCAGGCTGAAGCCGACGCAAAGGCGAAAGCCGATGCCGAAGCAAAAGCTCAGGCCGACGCGGACGCGAAGGCCAAGGCCGATGCCGACGCCAAAGCAAAGGCGGATGCCGACGCCAAGGCTGCGGCCGAGCAGCAGGCCGCCGACGAGGCAGCCAAGGCGCAAGCCGACGAGGCAGCCAAGGCGCAAGCCGACGAGCAGGAGCGGCAGAAGGCGGAAGAGGCGATGCGCATCGCTTCGCAGGAAAAGGCCAGGCTCGAGGCCGAACGCAAGGCCGCGCAACAGGCTCCGAAGGGTGCGCCGCTGCCGGGGGTCAACTACAATCTGCCGCCGGCCAAGCCGAAGTCCAACCCGTTCACCATCGACAATCTGTTGAAGTCGTTGCAGTAGGCAGTAGCGCAGACCCTTCCCGTCGTTCAATCCGACCGGGCAATTGTTCAAAGAAGGGACATCTCGGCGCTGTCCGCGACGTAGCGGGCGTGACGAAAATCGCGAATGGCGGCAAGCCTGCCCTCCTGCCATCCCAGCAGCACAAAGTAGGACGGCCGCGCCGTAGGGTCGCCGGGATCGCAGACGAGGACTGCCGCCCGACCTTCGACGAAACCGGGCACGAAACGCCAATCCTCGACCCGCGAATAATTGTGGAAGTAGGTGCCCACTTGCTTGCGACCATACAGCCGCGCCCTGGCCACCAGCTCCAGCCGCACCTCGTCCGCCAGCATGTCGCGCACCGCGTCGAAATCGCGGGCGTTGAAGCGATCAATGTAGGCGTCGAGGAGGAGGCGTTCGGACGCACTCAGTCTGGGGGAAGGGCGATCCTCGGGTTCATCGGCGAGCTGGCGCAGGCGGCCGCGCCCACGGTGCAGCGCCGCCTTGATGGCGGGGATGCTGGTGTCGAGCATGGCGCCGATCTCCTGCAGCGAATAGCCCAGAACGTCCATCATGATGACGCTGCTTCGTTGTGCGACGGGCAGACGCATGAAGGTATGCAGGCCGGCGGCCGCGGCCTGACGGTCGACGGTGGGGTTGGCCGGGTCGACGATCATGTCCGTATCCTCATCGGAAAAGGCCTTTTCGCGGGCTCGCCGGCGCAGAAAGTCGAGCGCCGCATTGTGGGCGATGCGGAACAGCCAACCCTGCGGATTTGCGATCGGGCCGGCGTTGGGCAGGGCTTCGAACGCCTTGGTCAGGGCGTCCTGCAGCACGTCCTCACCGTCGATGACCGAGCCCGTCATGCGGGCGCAATAGCGGTGCAGCTTCGGGCGCAGTTCGCCGAACAGGCGATCGAAGGGCTCGCGGGTGCCGCCGGGAATGTTCATGTGCGTTCCCGTGATGTCGTCGGCTCCTACCGGTCCAGCATCCGATAGCTGCCCACCACGGTCATTTCCTCGCGTTGTGGGCGTTCGATGCAACGATCCCTGAACCCATTCTGAAAGGCCTCGAATGCCGCCAGCCCGGTGATGAGGTCCGCATGGGCATCTGTTTCCGTTTCGACCAGATGGACAAAGGTTCCGTCGCCGGCCCGCAATGTCATGTAGCGAACGCCGTCCGGAGCTTTGTCGCCCAGCTCTTGGAAAACAGCCTTGACCAGCCGCTCGTTCTCGTCGGCCCGCTCCGGCTTTATCTTGTAGCGTATCAGATGGCGTTTCATCTTGGTTGTTCCTGTGATCCTATTTCGTCTTGCAGGCGCGCTCTTGTCCGAGACGTTCCTATGAAGCCAAAGGATTCGGGGTGCCGGGAAATAATTCGGCACCGCTGAGACGCGGGAGTGTTCACTCGCGGACGAGCAGGCGTTTCAGCATGGGTTCGATGCGTGACAGCTCGTCGAGATGCGCGGCCGACAGTTCGGCCAGGCAATCGTCGGCGCGCTCGGTCAGCCGCAGCAGCACGCGGCGATGGTCATCCTTGTCCTGATCCCTTGCGACCAGTCCCGCCTCGCAAAGCCGGTTGACCAGCTCGACGGCGCTGTGATGGCGGATGCGCAGGCGCTCCGCCAGATCGCCAACCGTCACCGGTGCGCCGCCCGGGAACCCCTTGATTGCCAGCAGCGCCTGGTGCTGGCGCGGGGTCAGGCCGGCGTCTTCTGCCTGGATCTGGCTGAATTCGAGGAAGCAGCGGATCAGGTAGCGAAACTCGGACAGCCGCTGGTAGTCGGCGCGGCTGATGGCGGGGCGTGGTTTCTGTGGCTGCGTCATACCGGACATTTGTTCGTTTTCGGCAAAAGCTCAAACGGATTTCGAACAAAACCGGCTTGAATATTTATATCGTGTTACGATACATATCCAGCCGACAAAGCCGGCTGGCCGCTTCGACCGTGCCGCCTATCCGAGATCCAACTGCCGCCAGAAAGCAAAATCAGCCATGAAGTCCCATCACTCCAATCCCGGCCATCTCAGGGATTTCACCACCGACGCCAGGGTGCTGGTCGTCGCCGCCATCGCCGTGGTGGTGGCGACGGCGGGGCTGTTTGCCGGCATCGCGCTTTTGAAATTGATCCGGCTCGCCACCAACATTGCCTATTTTGGCCAGTTCACGCTTGCCGATCTGAAGCTCCAGGACACGCCGCTGGGCTATGCCTCTATCGTCGTCCCGGTGATCGGCGCGCTGCTCATCGGCCTGATGGCGCGCTTCGGCAGCGAGAAGATTCGCGGCCACGGCATTCCCGAGGCCATCGAGGCGATCCTGCTTGGGCGTTCGAGGCTCGACGCCAAGGTTGCGATCCTGAAGCCGTTGTCGTCAGCAATCTCGATCGGTTCCGGCGGACCATTCGGTGCCGAGGGTCCGATCATCATGACGGGCGGCGCGATCGGCTCGCTGATCGCGCAGATGCTGCCGGTCAGCGACAATGAACGCAAGACGTTGCTGGTGGCGGGAGCGGCAGCGGGCATGACCACGGTCTTTGGAACACCGATCGCCGCCATCATGCTGGCGGTCGAATTGCTGCTTTTCGAATGGACCCCGCGCAGCTTCGTTCCCGTGGCGGTCGCGGCAATCATTGCCGAGGTCGAGCGGACGGTGCTGCATATGCCCGGGCCGATCCTTCCGTTTCAGGGCGGCATGCAAGTGTCCTTTGTCGGCCTTGCCGGCTGGGTCTCGATCGGTGTTGCGGCCGGCCTGCTGTCGGGGCTGCTGACGCAGATGGTCTATGCCTGCGAGGACGGCTTCCAGAAGCTGCCCATTCACTGGATGTGGTGGCCGATGCTTGGCGGCCTGGTGGTCGGCATAGGCGGGCTGATCGAACCACGGGCGCTCGGCGTCGGCTATGACAACATAGCCGACATGCTGGATGGTCGCACATTCGCCACGGCGGCACTGACCCTGTTGGTGGTGAAGGCCATCATCTGGTCGGCCGCACTGGGTTCGGGGACGTCCGGAGGCGTGCTGGCACCGCTGCTGATCATGGGCGGTGCAATGGGAGCAGTGCTTGCCGGCGTTCTGCCTGCCGCAGATCCGGGCTTCTGGGCGCTGCTGGCGATGGCCGCCACCATGGGCGGCACGATGCGCGCGCCGCTGACCGCGACCTTCTTTGCGGTCGAGCTGACCGGCAACACACATATGCTGGTGCCACTGATCGCGGCCTGCGCGGCGGCGCACGCCGTCACTGTGCTCCTGATGAAGCGGTCGATCCTGACCGAGAAGATCGCCAGAAGGGGACACCATCTGGTTCGCGAATATCGTGTCGATCCCTTCGCCTTGACCAGGGTGCGCGAGGTGATGACCTCAAAGGTCGAGAGCGTGCCGGCGAACATGACCCTGCATGGCGCGGCGGCATTCCTGACCGCGCCTGAAACGCGGCATCCGAGTTTTCCCGTAGTCGACGAGAACGGGCATGTGCTCGGCCTCATCGACCCGCCGGCGATCCTGCGCTGGAGACGCGTCGGCAGGCACCGCACCACGACGCTTGGCGAACTGCTGGCCGGCAGCAAGGTGACGCTCGCCTATCCGGATGAATACCTGGAAGGTCTCTCCGACAAGCTTCTGATGGCCAATGTGTCCCATCTGCCCGTCGTCACCCGGGACGACTTGCAACTGGTCGGCTATGTCGGCTGGAAGGATCTGATGCGGGTGCGGTCGAGAAAACAGGCCGAGGATCGCGATCGCTCGACCTTGCTTGGCTTCGGCACCAGACGCCGGAAAAAGGCAGACGCTCTCGAGGGGCTCTAGGCGCCGCGCTTTGCCCACTCCAAGACGAAGAGCCGGAGAGCCGAGGACAGGTTGGTATCGCGCGGGCGCGTCTCGTCGACTTCGGCGACAAGAGCGGCGAGCGTCAGCTTTCTGGCCGCCGCGATCGTGACGAGATCGTCGTAGAAGGGCTTTTCCAAGGAGTAGCTGGTGCGGTGACCGCGAATGGTCACCGAGCGCTTTTCGACCGCGCTCACCGCAGAACGCTCATTTTGCTCTAAGCATCGGATTCATCCGAAAAGCGCTGTGCACTTTTCGGTCCGACGCTCTGGCTGTCTTTGTCGCCAAAGGGTTCGCGTCGGTGGCCGGCGACGAATTTGTCGCTCTTGTCGGCGGTCATGCGGTCACGTTCCTTTTCGGCCTTGGAACGGCCGTGCAGGGCCCGGTTCTGCCCGGCGACGCGCACCTTCTCGTCCCGCGCCTTCTGCTTGCGGGCCTGGCGGAGATTGACGATATCGGCCATTGCGCGAAACGTGGATTATTTCTTGCGGAAGGCGTCGAGCGAGACCACTTCGGCGCCCTTGGTGGCGGCGGCGTCGGCAGCAGCGGGCTTCTTCTCCGACTCGGCGGCGGCCTTCTTCTCGGCCTTCGGCTTTTTCTCGGAGACGACGGTCAGCGGCTCCGGCGAGGCCTGGGCGACTGGTTCCTCGGCTGCCCCGTCCGTCTTGACGTCGAATTCGAGCTCGAAATTGACCGAGGGATCATAGAAGCCGCGCACGGCCGAGAACGGAATTTCGAGTTTCTCCGGCACGTCGGAGAAGGACAGACCAACCTCGAAGCCGGTGTCGGTCACCTTCAGGTCCCAATACTGGAACTGGATGACGATGGTCATCTGCTCGGGATAGCGCTCGCGCAGCCGCGACGACACGCGCACGCCCGGCGCGCCGGTCAGGAATGTGATGAAGAAATGGTGGTTGCCGGGGAGGCCGGTGCGCGCGACTTCGGCCAGGACCTTGCGCATGACGCCGCGCAAGGCCTCCTGGGCCAGAATGTCGTAGCGGATGTGGTCGTCGGCCATGTGGCGGTCGGGTTCCGTTGAATCGTCCGCATACCTGTAATCAAGCTTGAGGGCGGCGTAAACCGCATATAGATCACCGCCGCACCGAGGCGAGCACTATTGCCAACGATTTGATCGTTCAGGCGCTGGCCAGCGCGGTTTGCTTTTCCACCGAGGCAACAGACCGCCGCTTGCCGAAGGCACGCAGGAAGGTGCGCACGCCATTTGTCGCTGATTGCAGCACTTCGTCCTCGCGCGGCGTGCCGCCGAGCATGAAGGTCGTCTGCAGTTCGGCATTGACGAGGCCGAGGAACTGGCGTGCCGCGACGTCGGGATCCTCGATCGCGAGATAACCACCATAGGCCAGCCGTGCGAAGCGCGCGGCGATTGCCGGCAATGTCCGGCCCGGGCCCTGCTCGAGCCACTCGGCAAACAATTCGGGATAGCGCTCGCCTTCGGTCTGGATCAGCTTGCGCAGGAATTTTCCATCGCGGTTGCAGATGCAGTTCTGGTTCAGGCGCACAGCAAAGCCGATCAGATCGACTTCGAGGTCCTTGGGCTGATCGGGGAAGGTGGCAATGGTGGCGAAGATACCGGCATTGCAGCGTTCGGTCAGGTCACGAACCACGGCGATGAACAATTTCTCCTTGTCGCCATGATGGTTGTAGACGGTCTGGCGCGAGACGCCGGCCTCGGCCGCGATCAGATCGATGTTGGCGCCGGCGAAACCTTCGCGGCAAAACACGGCAGCTGCCGAGTTCGACGATCGATATGCGCTTGGCCTCATGGCCGCGTGGCGGGAAAGTGTCAGGAGAAACGGGCAGCTTCATGGAAATCTATATAGAGGTGATTGACGAATTAGACAAGAGTGTCTAAATTTGTGGACATAGCTTGAAGAGATTTCGCTCCGGGGAGACGAAGAGAATTCGTCTCTCGGAAGTCGGAATTTCAGGGGATGGAACGTCCTTGGGTTACCCGTCGACTGCGGCGGCAACCAGATTCGAAAGAAGCCTTGATCATGAGTCCCAAATTCCTCCGCATCGCGGTCGTGCTCGGCCTGTTGTCCGCCATCGGCCCGTTCGCCATCGACATGTATCTGCCCGCGCTGCCGTCGATCGGCGCGGATCTGCACTCCGGCACCGCTGCCGTGCAGATGAGCCTGTTGATCTTTTTCCTGTCGATGGGCTTTGGCCAGATCGTCGTCGGGCCGATCTCCGACATGGTCGGCCGCAAGCTGCCGCTCTATGGCGGTCTTGCGCTGTTCATGGTTGGCGGCATCGGTTCGGCAATGGCGCCGACCATTGAATGGCTGATCGCCTTCCGCTTCCTGCAGGGCCTTGGCGCCAGCGCCGGCATGGCGGTGCCACGCGCCATCGTGCGTGACCTGCACACCGGCACTGAAGCCGCCAAGCTGATGTCCTTGCTGATGCTGGTGTTTTCGGTGTCGCCGATCCTGGCGCCGCTGACCGGCAGCGTGATCATCGAGAGTTTCGGCTGGCGCGCCGTGTTCTGGACGGTGACCGGAGCTGCACTGCTGGCGACCATCCTTCTGGCGACCTCGCTCAAGGAGACGCGGCCGGTGGAAGAACGCGCCGGTTCCTCCTTCGGCACGGCGTTGTCCGCCTACCGCTTGCTGATGGGCGACCGCAACTTCCTCGGGCTGACGGCGATCGCCGGTTTCGGCATTGCCAGCTTCTTCGTCTACCTGTCGAGTTCGTCGTTCATCCTGATCGACCATTACGGTCTGTCGCCGTCGGTCTACAGTGTGTTCTTCTCGATCAACGCGGTAGCCTTCATCGGCATGTCGCAGCTGACGGGACTGCTGTCCGAGCGCTTCGGGCTGCGACGCGTGGTTCGTGTCGCGGTGACCGGCTATGCGACGACCATGGTGGTGCTGTTTGCGGTGATGGCGACCGGCGTCGACCGGCTCGACGTGATGGCGGCTTTGCTGTTCGTCGGCTACGGCTTCCTCGGCCTGGTCATTCCGACCACCTCGGTGCTGGCCATGGAAGAGCATGGCGAGATCGCCGGCACCGCTTCGGCGCTGATGGGTACGCTGCACTTCGGTATCGGCGCGCTCGCCATGGGCGTCGCCGGCGTGTTCTTCGACGGGACGCCGCTGCCGATGGTCGCCGGCATCACGCTTTGCGCAGTGATTTCCTTCACGCTGGCCAAGTTCACGCTCGGCCGTGCGCGCGAAGCCGTCGAGGCACCGGCGGAATAAGCAATCGAAATCAAGGAGAAGACCGGGCTTGCCCGGCCTTTTTCATATCAATCCTGCCTCGGTCAGCACAAAGCGCAGCCGCGTCTCGACCGGCGCCAAGGGCAGCGGGGCCAGCTCATAGCCCAGTTCGGTGTAGGTCTTGACCAGCGCATGGTAGGTGCGCTCGGCCTCGTCGAGCGTCTGCTTTCTTTCGGCATCCTGCGTAAAGATGTCAGGCCAGGGTGGGGCTATGAAGACGCGTCTGGCATAGCGGAAGCGTTCGGCGGCATGCATGACGTGCTCGGAAACTGGCAGGTCGGTCAGGCGCAAATAACCAAGCGTGTCCGGCACGCCGCGATCGAAGAAGACCGGGCCCGTCTGCTCGCGCGCGGCCTGATAGGAGCGCATCTCCCACGACAGCATCAGCTCGGCAAACAGCGCGCGATCGCGCCAGGGCAGGGCAATCCCACCTATGGCGGACTGGTCGCGGATGATGCCGCGGCCGGCTTCGAGCGAGGTGGCAAAGCCTGACTGGCACAGGGCCTCAATCAAGGTGGTCTTGCCGGAACCCGGACCGCCGGTCAACACGAAGAATCGATCGGAATCGTTTTGCATCTTTGTCCAGGGAGGGAGGGGTGCACGCGCGCGGGATCTTCGCGATCTTCGCGGCCCGAAAGACGCGCCAAGGCTGGCCAGCGGGCTGCCATTGCGCGTGACACATAGTGAAGGAGGAGAAGTGGAGGTTTCTGTTGCCAGGTACCTCCGAACCCCGCCTAGAAGTGCGAACCCCTAGGGCTTGAATTGAAGCTATCGCACCGCTTACGCGGCGAGACGTGCTTCCGCATAGTTGTCATTTGCAACTACAGGTTTAGCCCGATGACGGTGGTACCATGCCGGGCAAAAGTACGATCTTTACACCTTCGTCGATCCTATTTCGCCCCCAGCAAGAACCGCCCTGTCGTCAGCAGCGGCTTTTGGTGGAGGCGCCGGGTACCGCCCCCGGGTCCGAACGGCTTATTTCATCGCCCATTTATCGCCATAGTCGGTCAAGCCGACAAAACGAATATAGGGGGACATCGCACGAAATGAAAGGCCGCATTGGCACTTTGTCCGTCGCCAAAACCGCGTCGCCAAGGGTTGACTTGGGGGCGGTCTCAACCGAAGCTTTGCAACGGTGAGGAGTTACCGACCTAGCGCAGGGTTGCAGCAGCGCGCCACAGTCCTCATCGATCGGATCCGTGGCGCCGACGAGGGGAATTGTGATGGCCGACTATCTTGCAGACGTGAAGAAGTACGACGCCGCGGCAAGCGCCGACGTGGTCGACAAGATCGTGAAGCACCTGGGCATTGCGCTCAGGAACCGCGATTCCTCGCTGGTGTCCTGCACCGATCCGAAGGAACTCGACCGCGTCAAGGCGGGTTGGGTTTCGAAGAAGCTCGGCGTCACTGACGACAAGAAGGCCGACGCGTCGATTGAGAAGGCCTGCAAGGCGATGGCCGCCGACAACACCAAGAACCGGGTGACTTTCTATTATCTGGTTGCGAAGGATCTGGGCAAGCTCGGCTCTCTCTGAGACCTCTGATCTCACTTCCGGCGGACGACCGGCGCGGTTTTCTGTGCTTCCGGCGCTAACGTGCTTCAAAGTACGTCCAGCTTCGGTTCTAGAAAACCACACATTCGGCTCGCCAGGGCGAATTCTGCAAAGTCTCCACTGCCAGGATGGGGAAGACTTCAGACAAGCGTGGCGTCAGCCCAGACATGCGCTATGATTGGTGAAATATCGAATCGAGCCGGAACCGATGCGCCAATATCTCGACCTCTTGCAGCATGTGCTGGACAATGGTGCCGATCGCGGCGACCGCACCGGCACCGGCACACGCTCCGTGTTCGGCTATCAGATGCGCTTCGACCTGGCGCGCGGCTTCCCGGTGACCACCACAAAGAAGCTGCACCTGAAGTCGATCATCCATGAACTGCTGTGGTTCCTGGCCGGTGACACCAACATCAAGTACCTCACCGACCATGGCGTTTCGATCTGGGACGAATGGGCCGACGAGAATGGCGACCTCGGCCCGGTCTACGGCAAGCAGTGGCGCTCCTGGCCGGATGGCCATGGCGGTTCCATCGACCAGATAACGAATCTTCTGAAGGAGATACGCCGGAATCCTCAATCGCGGCGGCTGATCGTTTCAGCATGGAATCCGGCCGAAGTGGAAGCCATGGCGTTGCCGCCGTGCCACTGCCTGTTCCAGTTCTACGTTTCGGAAGGGCGGCTTTCCTGCCAGCTCTACCAGCGCTCAGCCGATATCTTCCTCGGCGTGCCGTTCAACATCGCTTCTTATGCGCTGCTGACGCTGATGGTGGCGCAAGTGACCGGGCTGAAGCCGGGCGATTTCGTCCACACGCTTGGTGATGCCCACCTCTACTCGAACCATTTCGAACAGGCACGCGAGCAGCTGCGGCGCACGCCGAGGGTGCTGCCGACGATGTGGATCAACCCCGAGGTGAAGGACCTGTTCGCCTTCCGCTTCGAGGATTTTCGGCTGGAAAACTACGTCGCTGATGCGTCGATCAAGGCGCCTATCGCCGTCTAGAGCCCGCCGATTTAGCGCGCCCTTCGAAAAACCAGGCACCGATCAGTCGATGCCGACCATCACGTCCGAAGCCTTGACCACGGCATAGGCCTGCTTGCCCTTTTCGAGCTTGAGGTCAGCGACCGCCTCATTGGTGATCGAGGCGGTGACGATGGCGCCTCCACCAATGTCGATCCTGACATGCGAGGTGGTGGCTCCCTTGACGATCTCGGTGATCGTTCCCTTGAGGATGTTGCGGGCACTGATCTTCATCGGAGTTCCTTTTTCAAGGTTTCTTTGCCCGTCTTACCAGAACAATCGACGTCGAACAGACGTTTTCGCGGGGCACCGGGTCTTCCCTTGTTATATTCATGCGGATATATCGGTCGACAGGCTTCGAGCCGACCGGATTTCAAACCCAGGGAGAGTTTTCCATGACGCGCAAAGGTTTCGGATTGAGAGCGATCGCCCTTGGCGGTTTGACGGCGACGCTGATGGTGGCAGTGCCGGCCGCGCATGCGCAAGACAAGGTGGTCGTGTTTGCCGCGGCCAGCCTCAAGGACGCGCTCGATGCGGTGAACAAGGCCTGCGAGGCCGATGTCGGCGAAGCCGCGACCGTCTCCTACGCCGCAAGTTCGGCACTGGCCAAGCAGATCGAAGGCGGGGCGCCGGCGGATGTCTTCATTTCTGCCGACCTCGACTGGATGAAATATCTGTCCGACAAGAAGCTGACCATGCCGGATACCGAAGTGAAGCTGCTCGGCAACGAGATCGTGCTGGTGGCGCCGAAGGACTCGACGGTTGAAACCAGGATCGAGAAAGGCTTCGACCTGGCCAAGCTGATCGGCGACGGCAAGCTGGCCATGGGTGATGTCAAGGCGGTGCCGGCCGGCAAATACGGCAAGGCGGCGCTTGAATCGCTCGGTGTCTGGTCGTCGGTCGAGGGCAAGGTGGCACAGGCCGAGAATGTGCGCGCGGCGCTGAAGCTGGTTTCGACCGGCGAAGCGGCCCTCGGCATCGTCTACGCCACCGACGCGCATGCCGAAAAGGCCGTCAAGGTGGTCGGCACCTTCCCGGAGGATTCGCATCCGCCGATCATCTACCCGGTTGCCCAGACCGCCGATTCGAAGGACAAGGATACGCTGGCCTTCCTGAAATGCCTGCAGTCGGCCAAGGCTGGTGCGCTGTTCAAGGATCAGGGTTTTACCGTCCTGACGCCGAGCAACTGAGTTCGAAAGGGCCTGATATCGCAATATGAACTGGCTGCTGGACCTCACTCCCGATGAATGGAATGCGGTCCGGCTGTCGATCAAGGTGGCGACGGTGGCGATGGTCGCCAGCCTGCCGCCCGGCACATTGATTGCACTGGTGCTTGCCCGAGGACAATTCTGGGGCAAGACGTTGCTCAACGGCCTGGTGCATCTGCCGCTGATCCTGCCGCCAGTGGTGACGGGCTATCTGTTGCTGCTCACCTTCGGCAAGCGCGGCCCGGCCGGCGCCTTCCTGGCGGAGCATTTCGGCATTGTTTTCTCGTTTCGCTGGACAGGTGCTGCGCTCGCTTGCGGCATCATGGGTTTTCCCCTGATGGTGCGGGCGATCCGGCTGTCGATCGAGGCGGTCGACCGCAAGATGGAGGCGGCGGCGGGAACGCTCGGCGCCAACCCTCTGTGGGTGTTCGCCACGATCACGCTGCCGCTGATCCTGCCCGGGCTGATTGCCGGTGCGATCCTGTCCTTCGCCAAGGCGATGGGCGAGTTCGGGGCGACCATCACCTTCGTCTCCAACATCCCCAACGAGACGCAGACGCTGCCGTCGGCGATCTATACCTTCACGCAAGTGCCAGGCGGTGATGAGGGCGCGCTCCGGCTGACGCTGATCTCCATCGTCATCTCGATGGCCGCACTGGTCGCGTCGGAAGTGCTGGCGCGGCGTGTCGGCAGGCGGATGGACATCGAATGACGGTTCTCGTCGACATCAGCCATCGCCTCGGCGACTTCAGCCTCGACGTCCGCTTCGAGAGCGCCGGGCGGCTGACGGCGCTGTTCGGACCCTCGGGTTCCGGCAAGACGACGGTGATCAACATGATCGCCGGGCTGATCCGACCCGACAAAGGGCGCATCGAGGTCGATGGCCGCGTGCTGGTCGACACCAATACCGGCATATTCGTGCCGAAACACAAGCGCCGCATCGGCATGGTGTTCCAGGATGCGCGCCTGTTTCCGCATATGAGCGTGGCCGGCAATCTGCGCTATGGCCGCTGGTTCACGCCGCCAGCGCAGCGCTACGCGGATATGGATGCCGTCGTCGAACTGCTCGGCATCGGCCCGCTGCTGGACAGGCGGCCGGCAAAGCTCTCGGGCGGCGAGAAGCAGCGTGTGGCGATCGGCAGGGCGTTGCTGACCAGCCCCGGATTGCTGCTGATGGACGAACCGCTGGCCTCGCTCGACGAGGCGCGCAAGGCCGAGATCCTGCCCTATATCGAACGCCTGCGCGACGAGACGAAGACCCCGATCGTCTATGTCAGCCATTCCGTAGCAGAGGTGGCGCGGTTGGCCACCGACGTGGTGACGCTGGCGCAAGGTCATGTCATCGCCAGCGGCCCGACCGATGCGGTGATGCAGAGGCTCGACCTGCTGCCGGTGGAGGAGCGCGGCGAGGGCGGCGCCGTGCTGGACACCACGGTGCTGCGTCATGACGAGACTTTTGGCATGACCGTGCTCGGCTCGGCCGCCGGCGAGATCCGGGTGCCGCGGCTGGTGGCGAAGACAGGCGCGCCGGTGCGCATCCGTATCCGCGCCCGCGATGTGATGATCGCCACCGAAGAGCCGACCGGCCTCAGCGCACTCAACATCCTGCCGGGCACCATTACTGCGATAAGCCCCGGTGAGGGCCCCACGGTCGAGGTCGGCATCGACTGCAACGGCGTAGTCGTGCTTGCCCGCATCACCGAGCAGTCGCGGCACACGCTGAAGCTTCAACTCGGCGGCAAGATTTTCGCTGTGGTCAAGACGGTGAGCTTCGACCGGGCCAACACTGGCGCCGGCCTGCCCCTCGAAGCGCACGGATGATCATCGCTATGTTTTTTTGGAATAGCGGCATCGCTGGAGAGCTTCTAAGATGGGATCGGGCGTGACCGCGGAGGACAAAAAATGCCGTCGCTGAGCTTGCGGATAAATCTCGATCCCGACGGGCGCATCGGCCCGGGTAAGATCGAGCTGCTGGAGCAGATCGCCGCCTTCGGCTCCATCTCGGCCGCCGCGCGCGGCATGGAAATGTCCTACAAGCACGCCTGGGACCTGGTCGAGGACATGAACCGGGTGTTCGGCAAACCGCTGGTCGCGGCGCAGACGGGTGGCCGCAAGGGCGGCGGTGCGCACCTGACGGCGGTGGGTCTTGCGGTGGTCAGCCGCTTCCGCGCCATCGAGCGCGCGGCGGCCTCGGCGGCTGCAACCCACATGGAGGCGTTGCAGTCTGAAATCGACGGCGGGTGAGAGGGCGGGCGCTCTATTCCTCCGGCTCGCCAGGCTTGCGCAGCATATAAGTGTCCATGATCCAGCCCTTTTGCCGGCGGGCTTCTTCGCGGACCTTTTCGATCTCTGCGCCGACATCACCGATCCGGCCGGAGAGAAGGATCTCGTCCGGCGTGCCGAGATAGGCACCCCAATGGATGACGACATCCTTGTCGGTCAGCACGTTGAAGGCGCATTTGCCGTCGAGCATGACGACGGTGCTGCCGGCATTGTCGGCCAAGCCTTCCTGGGTGAGACGGCGCCCCGTGGTGATCAGGATGGAATCGCCAATGCGGTTCAGCGCCATTTTGTGGCTGGCGGCAAGCGCCTGGACAGCGGTGATGCCGGGTATCACCTCCAGCTCGAACGCGACATTGCCTCTCAGGCGCACGCGCTCGAGGATGCGCAATGCGCTGTCGTAGAGCGAAGGATCGCCCCAGATCAGGAAGGCACCGCAGCCGTTCTGCGCAATCTCGTCGCGGATAAGGTCTTCGTAGATCGTGGCGATGGCCTCGTGCCAATCGTCCACGGTCGAGCGGTAGGAGGGCGCCGGCTCGGCGCGCACCGGCACGTCGAATTCGACGCGGCGTGATTTCGGGTTGCTAACGAAGCGGTCGCAGATCTGGCGACGCAGGTCGGCAAGGTCGTTCTTTTTCGCCCCCTTGTCGGGAATGAACAGCACGTCGGCCTGGTTCAGGCCGTTTATGGCCTGAACGGTCATATGGTCGGGATTGCCGGCGCCGATGCCGATGACGAGAAGCTTGCGCATGGAGCGAACTCCTGCCCGATCGGAACCTGTTAGTCCAGACCGCTTGGTCCAGACCCCCTTTGGCGCGCCCGCGGATGCGGAAGGGCTTTGAAACGTCACGTTGAACCGGCTAGGGTCATGTGGGCATTCTGGCCGAGGGGGCTTCCATGTTGCGATACGTTATGACTGCAGCGCTGGCGCTTTCAGCCGTGCCTGCATTCGCCAATGATTCGGTTGCCGAGCTTGGCACTGGCGGCCTGATCCTGTCGCGCAGCGATGCCGTGTCGATGCAAAGCGAGGACCTCTTCATCTCGCCGGAAAAGATGACGGTCGACTACGTCTTCCACAACAACACCGACAAGGATGTCGATGCGATCGTCGCCTTCCCGATGCCGGATATTTCGGGCGATCCCGAGGAGATGCCGGCGATTCCGGAAAATCAGAGCGATAATTTTCTCGGCTTCGAGGTAACGATCGACGGCATCGCGGCCAAGCCGCAGCTCGAGCAGAAGGTGTTCGCGCTCGGCATCGATATCGGTGCCGACCTGAAAGCGCAGAATGTGCCGTTCAACCCGTTTGGCGACGCGGCAAAGGCCGCATTGGCAAAGCTGCCGCAAGTGGTGGCCGATGACTGGGTCAACCGCGGCATCATTATTGAGGACACGATTGACGACAGCCCCGGCGCTAAACCCGACTACGCGCCGTTCTGGCAATTGCGTTCGACCTATTGGTGGCGCTCGACCTTTCCGGCCAACAAGGACGTTCATGTCTCGCACCGCTACAAGCCGAGCGTCGGCGGCACGTCTT
This sequence comes from Mesorhizobium bavaricum, assembly GCF_056781655.1. Taxonomy (NCBI): domain Bacteria; kingdom Pseudomonadati; phylum Pseudomonadota; class Alphaproteobacteria; order Hyphomicrobiales; family Phyllobacteriaceae; genus Mesorhizobium; species Mesorhizobium bavaricum. The sequence goes on from NZ_CM165566.1 coordinate 3,653,105, forward strand.
CGGTCAGCTTTTTCTTCGACGGCCAGTTCCAGGGCCAATACGCCACCTACAAGACCCGCTACTGCATGGACGATACTTTCGAGAACGCGGTGCGCAAGGCGGCGAAGGATGATCCCGAGGGCTATCCCAGTTACAACGAAAGCCGCATCGCCTATATCCTGACCACCGGCGGCAACGGGGCGGCGGGTACCATCGGCAAGTTCAAGCTGACGGTCGACAAGGGCAATCCGAAAGCCCTGGTCTCGTTCTGCGGCGACAATGTCAAAAAGGTCGGGCCAACCACCTTCGAGATGACGGCGGACGATTTCTATCCCGAGCACGACATCGACATCCTGCTGCTCGATCCAACGGACAGCGATAACGGGGATGGCAACTGATGTACGTCGCAATCTATGTCGCCATCGCCGAAAACGGCGTGATCGGGCGGGACGGCGGGCTGCCGTGGCGGCTGTCCACTGATCTCAAGCGCTTCAAGGCGGACACGATGGGCAAGCCCATCATCATGGGCCGCAAGACCTATGAAGGCATCGGCCGGCCGCTGCCGGGCAGGTTGAACATCGTGGTGACCCGCGACAAGGCCTGGCGCGCCGAAGGCGTCGAGGTCGTGCATTCGCTCGAAGCCGCGATCCAGCTGGCTACGGTGCGCGGGCGCTGCATGGTCGGTGTGGACGAGGTCTGCGTCATCGGCGGCGGCGAAATCTACGCCCAGGCGCTGCCGCTCGCCGACCGGCTGCATGTCACCCATGTGCTGGAAACGGTCGATGGCGATGCGCATTTTCCGCCGATCGACGCGAATTCCTGGCGCGTTGTCAGCTCGCAGGAGGTGCCGGCCGGGGAAAAGGACAGCCACGCAACGCGCTATTCGGTTTACGAGCGACGCCGCGACGTGCATTGAAAGAACGACAAAGGGTCGCGACCGGACCAAATCGAACGAAGTCGGCAACGCATCGCGTTGAAAGCGCCTCGTGGCGTCCCTATAGAAGTATCACACTGGATTTCGCGCCGTAGCATCGGCGCTTGAGGGAATTCCAAGCGAAAGGACATTCATGCCCTGGAACGACAAAAGCGGCGGTGGCGGCGGCCCATGGGGCGGCGGCGGCAACAATCAGGGACCCTGGGGGCAGGGACCAAAGGGACCGAGCGGCCCGCAGGGCTCGCCTCCCGATCTCGAAGACATCATCCGCCGCGGCCAGGACAGGCTGCGGCGCGCCCTGCCGGGTGGCGGTGGCGCAAGCCCGGCCATTTTCGGGCTGATCGCGGCAGCACTTGTGGTGCTGTGGGCGTTCCAGGCGGTTTACACCGTGCAGCCCGACGAGGTCGCGGTTGAACTGCGCTTCGGCAAGCCGAAGGCCGAACTGTCGCAGCCCGGCCTGCATTTCCATTGGTGGCCGCTCGAAACCGTCGAAACGGCCAAGATTTCCGAACAGCTCGTCGACATTGGCGGCGGCAACACCAGCGGCAATGGCTTGATGCTTTCGGGCGACCAGAACATCGTCAACGTCCAGTTCTCGGTGGCCTATCAGGTCTCCGACCCCCGGGCCTATCTGTTCGACGTCTCAGATCCCGACGGCATGCTGCGGCAGGTTGCCGAAAGCGCGATGCGCGAAGCCGTCGGCCGCCGGCCGGCACAGGACATCTTCCGCGATGACCGCCAGGGCATCGCAGCTTCCGTGCGTGAGATCATCCAGACGACGCTGGACGGCTACAAGGCCGGCCTCAACATAAACGCCGTCTCGATCGAGGATGCAGCACCGCCACGCGAGGTGGCCGATGCGTTCGACGAGGTGCAGCGCGCCGAGCAGGACGAGGACAAGTTCGTCGAGCAGGCCAACCAGTATTCCAACCAAAAGCTCGGCCAGGCACGCGGCGAGGCCGCACAGGTTCGCGAAGACGCGGCCGCCTACAAGAACCGGGTCGTGCAGGAAGCCGAAGGCGAGGCGCAGCGCTTCATCTCGGTCTATGACGAATATGCCAAGGCGCCGGATGTGACACGCAAGCGCCTCTATCTGGAAACCATGGAGAGGGTTCTGAAGGATTCGAACAAGGTGATCGTAGAGCAGGGCAACGGGCAAGGGGTCGTCCCCTATCTGCCGCTGCCGGCATTGCAGCCGAAAGCGCCGGTACCGGCCGCGCCTGTTGGCACTACGGGAGGTAACCAGTGATGGCCAATCGTCTCCCCATCATCGCCGTCGCCGCGGCCGTCATCCTGTTCCTGCTCTATTCGTCGGTGTTCGTGGTCAATGCGCGCCAGCAGGCGCTGGTGCTCAGGTTCGGCGAGATCGTCGACGTCAAGAGCGAGCCCGGCATCTACTTCAAGGCACCGTTCTCGTTCTTCGACGCCGATACGGTGCAGTTGATCGAGAACCGGGTGCTGCGCTTCGACCTCGACAACATCCGCGTCCAGGTGTCGGGCGGCAAGTTCTATGAGGTCGATGCCTTCATCGCTTATCGCATCTCGGATCCGCGCGTCTTCCGTGCCGCCGTGTCCGGCCAGATCGAACTGGCCGAAGCCCGGCTCAGGACGCGTCTCGACGCTGCCTTGCGCCGCGTCTACGGTCTGCGCGATTTCGAGGCCGCACTCTCCGAACAGCGTGCCGTGATGATGCGCGAAGTCCGCGATCAGCTCCGGCCGGACGCCACGTCGCTCGGCCTGCAGATCGAGGATGTCCGTATCCGCCGCACGGATCTCACGGCCGAAGTCTCACAGCAGACCTTCGACCGCATGAAGGCGGAACGCCTGGCAGAGGCTGCGCGGCTGAGGGCACGCGGCAACGAAGCGGCACAGCGCATCACGGCCCGTGCCGATCGCGAAGTGGTCGAGATCGTCGCCGAAGCGCAGAAAGAGTTGGAAATCCTGCGCGGCGAGGGCGAAGCCCAGCGCAGTGCCACCTTCGCGGAAGCCTATCAGCGCGATCCGGCCTTCTTCGATTTTTACCGGTCGATGAACGCCTATGGCACGGCGCTGGACAACACCGGCACGACGATGGTGCTGTCGCCGAACTCGGAGTTCTTCCGCTTCTTCCGCGATCCCGACGGCAAGGAGGGACCGGCGAAGCCGGTTTCGCCCGCGCCAGCCGCTCCGGCGACGGCACCCGCCGCGCCGGCGGCACAGCCCAGCACCGGCCAGTAGCGGTCGGTGCGGGATTTTCTCGCCGCCATGGGCCTCGTCCTTGTGATAGAAGGTCTGGTCTATGGCGGCTTTCCCGGCCTTGCCAGGAAGCTTGCCACCGAAGTTCTGTCGTTGCCCGAGAACGCGTTGCGGATCGCAGGGCTGGCGGCAATTGCCATCGGCGTCGGCATCGTCTGGCTGGTGCGAAGCGGGTGAGCGGCGCGCTTCGGTTTTCGGGATGCGAGCTTCGATCCCGGGATACGAGCTTCTATGGGATACGAGCTTCGATCCAAGGCATACGAGCTTTCGATCCAAGGGATAACGGATGATTTATCCACTGCCGTTAGTCATAGCCGCAAACGTGCCGTATTTTTTGCCAACATGGCGCGACGCGGCGTTTTCGTCGAAGCGCTTTTCTTTTCAAGAATACCGGGAGGCTTCTCGATGACATCCAACACCCTTTTGCGCGCGGCACGGCGGACGTTCATCGCCGGCGCGGCAGCACTTCTTGTCAGCGCCGCCGCTGTCCCATCCTTCGTGACGCCGACATTTGCCGCCGACGGACCCGCTTCGGTCGCCGATCTGGCGCAAGGCCTGCTTGGCGCGGTGGTCAATATCTCGACCTCGCAGACGGTGAAGGGTACCGAGGGACCGGGCGCGGTGCCGATGCCGCAGTTGCCGGAGGGCTCGCCCTTCCAGGATTTCTTCGACGATTTCTTCAAGAACCGTGGTGGCGACAAGGACAATGGCGGGCAGAAGGTGCAGTCGCTGGGCTCCGGCTTCGTCATCGACGCGGAGCAAGGCATCGTCGTCACCAACAACCACGTCATCGCAGACGCTGACGACATCGAGGTCAATTTCTCGGATGGCATCACGCTGAAGGCGACGCTGGTCGGCACCGACACCAAAACCGATGTCGCGGTGCTCAAGGTCGACCCGAAAGGCCACAAGCTGACGGCGGTGAAGTTCGGCGATTCCACCAAGATGCGCGTCGGCGACTGGGTCATGGCGATCGGCAATCCGTTCGGCCTCGGCGGCACGGTGACGGTCGGTATCGTCTCGGCCCGCAACCGCGACATCAATTCCGGTCCCTATGACGACTTCATCCAGACCGATGCCGCGATCAACCGCGGCAATTCCGGCGGGCCGCTGTTCAACAGCGCGGGTGAAGTCATAGGCATCAACACCGCGATCATTTCGCCGTCCGGCGGTTCGATCGGTATCGGCTTCTCCATCCCCTCGCAGCTCGCCTCCGGCGTCGTCGACCAGTTGCGCCAGTTCGGCGAGACGCGGCGCGGCTGGCTCGGCGTGCGCATCCAACCGGTGACCGACGATATCGCCGAGAGCCTCGGCATGGCGACCGCCAAGGGCGCGCTGGTTGCCGGCGTCATCAAGGGCGGCCCCGTCGACAACGGCACCATCCAGGCCGGTGACGTCATCATCAAGTTCGACGGCAAGGACATCCATGAAATGCGCGACCTGCCGCGCGTGGTCGCCGAAAGTCCGGTCGGCAAGGCCGTCGACGTGCTGATCGTGCGCAAGGGCGTCGAGCAGACCGTGAAGGTGACGCTCGGCCGGCTCGAGGATGGCGAAAAGCTCGCCAGCGGCGAGGACGGCAGCAACACCGACCAGGACAAGGGCGACAAGGCTCCTGCGGTTTCGACGGCCTCGGTGCTTGGCATGACTGTCGGCGAACTGAACGACGAGACGCGCAAGAAGTTCAGCATCGCGGCCGATGTTTCGGGTGTCGTCATCACCGACGTCACCAAGGATTCGGCCGCCGCCGAGCGCGGCATCCAACCGGGCGAGGTGATCACCGAGATTGCGCAGGAATTGGTCGCAACGCCCAAGGACGTCATGGACCGGATCGGTGCTCTGAAGGAACAGGGGCGCAAGAACGCGCTCTTGATGCTGGCGTCGAAGACCGGTGAACTGCGGTTTGTGACGATCCGGATGGACTGAAGTCCAGAACAGCTTGTAGTCCCTGAATTTAGCAAGAAGAAAGGCGGCTATCGAGCCGCCTTTTTTCTTGCCTGCCAGTCCTGGCGCGACAGTCTGTAGAGGACATGCCGCTTGAGATGGGGGTGGCTGTCCGGGACGTCGGGATGGTCGAAATCGCCGGCCGGGTCCGCGCTCATGCCGAGGCGTTTCATGACGGCGGTGGAGCGATGGTTGTCGTAGACCGCGAAAGACACGATTTCGTCCAGGCCAAGCGTTTCGAAACCGTAGGCCAGCCAGGCCTCGGCCGCCTCAGTGACGTAGCCCTTGCCCCAGAATTCCGGGGCAAGACGCCAGCCGATCTCGATCGTGCCGGCAGATAGGACGTCAATATCTTCTGTTCCGGTTATCCCGACAAAGCCGATGCACTCTCCCGTGGCCGCGATTTCGGCTGCGGCGAAGCCATAGCCGTCCTCCTCGAGCCATGCGCGGACCTCTTCCATCCTGGCATCCGCGGCGGCACGGTCGCGGCGGAACGGAAAGAACTCCATTACCTGTTCGTCGGAGTTGATCCTGTGGAACAGTTCGCGGTCGCGATCCTCCCAGTTGCGCAGGATCAGGCGCTCGGTACGCATTGGTTTCATTGCACAAACTCTTCCTGGCTGTAGCCCTGCACATAGAGCAATGCGGTCAGGTCGCCATGGTCGATGCGAACCTTTGCCTGTGCCGCCACCGTCGGCTTGGCATGGAGGGCGACACCGGTGCCGGCCAGCCGGATCATGTCGAGATCATTGGCGCCATCGCCGACCGCCATGGCATCGGCGGGCGTCAGGCCGAGCCGCGCTGAAATCTCGAGCAGCGCATCGGCCTTGGCGGCGCGGCCGAGGATCGGCTCGCCGACCAGCCCGGTGAAGCGGCCGTCCTGTTCGAGCAGGCGATTGGCGCGGTTCTCCTGGAAGCCAAGCATGGCCGCGATGCGCGTCGTGAACACTTCGAAGCCGCCGGACACGAGTGCTGTCCAGGCGCCATTGGCGCGCATGGTCCGAACCAGCGCGCGGCCACCCGAGGCCAGCGTCAGGCGATTGGCGACGATGCGGTCGACCACCGCGGCGTCGAGGCCCCTCAGCAACGCCACCCGCTCGCGCAAGGCCGGTTCGAAAGCGATCTCGCCATTCATAGATCGCGCGGTGATGGCGGCAACCCGATCCTTGACGCCGATCTCGTCGGCCAGTTCGTCGATGCATTCCTGGTCGATCATGGTCGAATCCATGTCGGCGATGAGGATCTTCTTGCGCCTGGTTTCCGCCTGCTGGACGATCACGTCGACCGCCTCGGTGGCGAGTGCTGCGCGCAAGGCGGCACTCGTATCGGCGACGTTGGCTTCCCGGGGCAAGGCAAGATCGCAGGCAATCCCGTCGGCAAGCCAGACAACAGCGCTTGCGCCGACCGACTGTGACGCCATATTCGCAAGCGACAGCGACAAAGCGCGGTCGGCGGGACGGGAAACAAGCGTGGCGATGAGCGGCATGGAAGATTCCGGCGGACAGGCGGGCGAGGGCCGCGTGAAGAACGCGATCCTGATAGCCGGGCCGACCGCCAGCGGCAAGTCTGCGCTGGCGCTCGATCTGGCCGAGCGCAGGGGTGGCGTCATCGTCAACACCGATTCCATGCAGGGCTATTCCGTGCTCGACGTGCTGACCGCCCGGCCGGGAGCGGCCGACCTCGCCCGCGCGCCGCATTTTCTCTATGGCCATGTCCACCCGGCCACAGCCTATTCCACCGGCGCCTGGCTACGCGACGTGATGAAGCTGATCGACGACGGGACGCTCCGCGGGCGACCTGACAGCACGTTCTTCGAACGGCCTGTAATTTTTGTCGGTGGCACCGGGCTTTATTTCCGTGCGCTTGCTGAGGGTATTTCGGAAATGCCCGACATTCCGCAGCGAATCCGTGACCGCTGGCGCTATGAGTTGAAGGAGCAGGGCGCCGTCAAGCTGCACGGCCTGCTGCTGCGCGAGGATTCCGCGTCAGCCATGATGCTCAAGCCGACCGACAGCCAGCGCATCGTGCGGGCACTGGAAGTGCTCGACGCGTCGGGCCGTTCGATCCGGGACTGGCAGGCGGAGCGCGGCCAGCCGCTCGTCGACAGGCAGAGCGCGCATTTCTTCGTGATCGAGCCGGACCGGGCGGCGCTGGTCGACCGCATCGAAAAACGCTTCGACCAAATGCTGGACAAGGGGGCGCTGGACGAGGTCAGGCGGCTATCGGCGCTTGGCCTCGATCCCGACCTGCCTGCGATGAAAGCGATCGGCGTTCGCGAACTGAAGGCGGCGATGGCAGGCGAGATTGGCTTTCCCGAGGCGATCGAGCGCGCCAAGATCGCAACCAGACAATATGCCAAGCGGCAGTCGACCTGGTTCAGGCATCAATTGGGGCCGGAATGGCTCAGATTGCGCCCCGGTGATGATCTGGAAACCACGATCTGATCGCTTGTTTCCGCTGCAACCTGAAAAGTTGACTTGCAAGGAAAGGTTCGCGTTGCGGTTGTCCGGATTAACCCTCCGTAAGCCCGCCCGTGCCATAAGGTCAGTGGGCACTTTTCCAACGGGGAGCAGATGCGTTTCCACAAGGCGGAATCAGCATTTTTCGTCTTTATCTTCGTGATCCTGGCCGCCGGCCTGGTGACGCTGCATGCGTACGGGCTTCTGCAATCCTTCGCCACCGAGCTGCATACGGCTTCGGGCATGGACAAGGTCATCTATCTCAACAAGCTGCTGTTCGCGACCGGCGTGCTTTTGGCCACGGCGCTGTTCTTCGGCATCTTCTTCATCTATCCGTTGATCCGCAAACAGGCAACGGAGGAAGGCAAGCTGCGCGCCATGACGGTTTCGCTCAGCGCCCGCTCGGAGACACTCGAGCATGCGGCCCTGACCGACGGCCTGACCGGCATGCAGAACCGGCGCTATTTCGACGATGCGCTGAAGGAGTATCTCGAGGAGTTCCGGCGCATCGAAAAGCCCGTCGGGCTGATGATCCTCGATCTCGACCATTTCAAGCAGGTCAATGACACCCATGGCCATGATGTCGGCGACGAGGTGCTCAAGGCCGTCGCGAATTGCCTCAAGGACATGACACGCTATCACGACGTGGTGGCGCGATTGGGCGGCGAGGAGTTCGCCGTGGTCACGCCCAACATGGACGCCGAACTGCTGGGCAAGTTCGCCGAGCGCATCCGCAAGGCGATTGCCAACATGTCGGTGCTATCAGGCAATGTCCGCCTCAAGATCACCACCAGCGTCGGTTTGGCGGTCTGGGACCGAAAGGAAACCGCGGAGGAGTTCTATCGCCGGGCCGACCGCCAGCTCTATGAGGCGAAGAGGCAAGGCCGCAACCGCGTCTGCGCCTGAAATCCCGACGAAGAATTCATGAGGCAGGCCGCTTGACGCGGCTTTCTCGACTTCCGGTGCTTCTCGAAAGCCACGTCATTCAGCTCGGCCTGATGAATTCCCTTTCGGGATTTACCCAGCGCGCGAACGAGCAGACGCCTTGGACGCTTGACGCGGCTTCCCAATCTGTCGGCAGAAGGACGTAACGCTGCAGGTTTAGTCGTTTTGCGGGCGCAGGCCGAAGGTCGCGGGCTTGAGGCCGTAGCGCATGTCGAAATCGTCATCCGATTGCACGCGGGTGGCGGCCGGCGGCTTGCGGTAGTCGGGATCGCCGGCCTGGCGGCCGGAATCGACGACTTCGGCGAAGGCCATCGCCTGCGGTGTCGGCTTCGGCACGTTGCGCAGCCGCTCGACGATCGCCACCAGATCGATATCGTCGCCTGACTTCGATGATGCGGCCTCTTCGCGCTTGGCCGTGCCGGGGAGCAATTCCGAGGACAGTTTTTCGAACTTCAGCCGCATGGTCGTCGCCACGCCTTCGCCAAAGGCAATGGCTTCGCGCTGGCCCATGGACGACAGGAAGGCCAGCGTCGAGGCAGAGGAGTTGGCAATCGCCGAGCGGATGATCGCCTGGTCCTGCTCATTGGCAAGCCGCATGGCGAAGAAGGTCGAGCATTGCGACAGGATGGTTGGGTCGAGCTCACCCGGGCGCTGGGTGACGACGCCGAGATAGCAGCCATATTTGCGGCCTTCCTTGGCGATGCGCGACAGCGCGTGCCTGGTCGGCGCGAAGCCGAGACGCGGATCGGCCGGCATATAGCGGTGCGCTTCTTCGCACAAAAACAGAAGCTGCAGCTTGCCCTCGCTCCACAAAGCAAGGTCGAAGGCCAGGCGCGCCAGCACCGAACAGACGGAATTGACTACTTCGGACGGCATGCCGGCCATCTCGAAGCAGGTCACCGGGCGGCCATGATGCGGCACGCGGAAGAGGTTGCCGATCGTCTCGTGGATGGTGTCCTCGATCAGGCGCGAGTTGAACATGAAGCGGTAGCGCGGATCGGCAGCGGCCGATTCAACGCGCGTCTTCAGGGATTTCAGCGTCGGACGATCGGTCTTGCTTTCGAGCATGCCCATACGCTCGTCGATCTGCTTGATAAGGTCGGCAATGCGGTAAGGCACAGGCGTATCGGCGGTCAGCGCGTCGCTGCCGCGCCTGATGTAGCTGCCCGAATTCGGATTGCGGTAAAGGTTCTTGGCTGCGGGGATGAGGTCGCGCAAGGCGTCGATCTCTTCCGGCACGGTCTCGCGGCCGCGGAATAGCACCTCGGCGAATTCCTCCAGCCTGAACATCCAGAACGGAAGGTCGAGCGTCTTGGAATCGACCCTGACGCAATATTCGGGCAGCGACGCGGCGAACTCGTTGTGCGGATCGAGGATCAGGATGCGCAGGTCGGGCCGCGCCGCGATCGACTTGCGCAGCAGCAGCGAGACGGCGGTGGATTTGCCGACGCCGGTGGTACCGACAATGGCGAAGTGACGCGCCAGCGTGTCGTCGATGGCGATGTTGGCGGCGATCGTCTCATCCTGCGAGAGTGTGCCGATGGTGATCGAATGACGCCCGGCAAGATCATAGACCGCCTGCAGGTCACGGGTGCGGATGCGATGGGCGATGGCGCCGATATGCGGATAGGTGGTGATGCCGCGATCGAAGATCGGCTTGGCGCCCGGCTCTGCTCCGTCGCGGACTTCGCCGATCAGCTCGATGCTGACCTCGATCGGGTTCTGGCCTTCATTGCTCCAGGCGCGGTCCGACTTGCCGATCCCATAGACCAGGCCGACGGTTCGCGTGGATCCGAGATTGATGGAAATCATCTTGCCGACCGTCCACAGGCCGGTCACCGCGCCGTCAACATCGTCCGCATAGGCGCTGATGGTGGCGCGCGCGCCATCGCATTGCACGACATTGCCCAGAATGCGCCTGTCGTTCTGCTCTGCGGTGCGACGCTCCTGCGATGTTGGTTCTCCAACGGAGGCTTCGCGTTCGACATACATGGACAGGCCAATCCCCATTTCCCCTGGAGCATCGATCCTACAGGAATGGGGTTAAGGCGGGGTGAGGTCGGATGGTGTAGAGACGATTAAGGTGCTCGTGAAAATTGTCGCGAGACGACTCTTCTCCAACGCCGATATTTCGCTATACTGGACGTATGGATGATATAGCGAACGATATTTCCTCGACCATCGGCAGAAGAATCCATGCCGAGAGGATCATGCGGGACTGGTCGCTGGCCGAGCTTGCGGAGCGGTCGGCTGTGTCGAAGGCGATGCTCAGCACGATCGAACGCGGCAAGACCAGCCCGACGGCTGCGCTTCTGGTGCGCATCGCCGCGGCCTTCGGCCTGACGCTGTCGACGCTCATCGCGCGCGCCGAATTGCAAGGCGGCGGGCTGCTGCGCCAAGCCGATCAACCGGTGTGGCGCGATCCCGATACCGGCTATGTCAGGCGGCATCTGTCGCCCGCCTCGGACATGCCGCTGGAACTGATCAGGGTCCAGTTGCCGGCGGGCGCCAGGGTCAGTTTTCCCGCCGCTTCCTACGCTTTCATCAAGCAGCAGATATGGCTGATTTCGGGGCGGCTGGACTTCACGGAGGGCGACGTGGTGCACAGGCTCGAGCCGGGCGACTGCCTGGCGCTCGGCGCACCATCGGACTGCACCTTTCACGCCCCGGAAGCGGGCGCCGACTATCTCGTCGCGCTGGTCAGGGGTTGAACTGATGGCCAGACGACCAAAGCGCTCCCACAATGGGGGGCCGCCTCTCGATGAGTACAAGGGGCCGCCATGGGGCAAGGGCGATCCCTACATCTTCCTTGCCTGGCAGGCCGCTCATGCCAAGGCGTGGAAGGCGCCAAGCCGCGAGGTCATGCTGCTGCGCATGGACAAGGCCGAAAGGCTGGGGCTGACCTATGAGGAGTATACGCTCGAGATTCTGGAGCGCGGGCGGCATCTCAGGGAAGAGGACACCGAACGCATCGGCGCCATCAAGGCGGCACGAAAGCGTCGCCGCGTGCGCCATCTGGACTGACGGCAGCGCCGTGCTATCGCAATCACAGGACATCGTGCACATGAACTCGATCGAGATCGGATCCCTGAGCCCGGCAGCTGAGACGCCGGACATGCTGGCCGAACTCCTGGTCGCAACGGTAGCGGCCGGAGGATCGGTCAGCTTCATGCATCCGCTAGCACCGGAAGCAGCCAGGGCGTTCTGGGAGAAATCGCTGGCTGCGGCGGCAAGAGGGGAAAGGGCGGTGCTTGGTGCCTGGGACGGCAAGGTTCTGATCGGCACCGTGAGCTTGCTGCTCGACTGCCCGCCGAACCAGCCGCACCGGGCCGAGATCGCCAAGCTGATGACGCGCGTCGATTATCGGGGCAGGGGCGTGGGAACGCGCCTGATGCGGGCAGCCGAGAACCTCGCCGTGGAGCAGGGTCGCACGCTTCTGGTTCTCGATACAGCCACCGAGGAGGGCGCTTCCGGCCTCTACGAGAAGCTTGGTTTCACGCTGGCGGGCGAGATCCCGGACTATGCCTTGAAGCCGCATGGCGGGCTGACCGGCACGCTCATCTACTGGAAGCGTATCGGGTCAATCCTATAACCAGTCACGCTGGCGCGGAACCGGAGAGACGCGACAGCAGCCACTCGCGGAAATCCTGCTCGGCGCTGGTCAGGCGCGCGGTCGAGGCCCTCGTCAGAAAATGGCCCGAACTGCTGGAAAGTTCGAAATCGGAAAGCCTGACCAGCGTGCTGGCGTCGAGCGCCGCATCGACCAAAGGCCGTGAGCCCAGCAGCACGCCGCCGCCGGCGCTCGCCGCTTCCATCGCGGCGACGAAACTATCGAAGCGATGCGATCGCCTGGGGTGGCCAGCCAATCCTGAGGCCGCGAACCATTCCGCCCACATCTCGCGCGCGCCGGCGACCAGAAGCAGCGGCAGGGAGGTCCAATCGGCGCCGCTCGCCAGACCGGGGGCCGCCACGGGCACGAGCCGCTCGGTGGTCAGCCTGTCGGCTTCGCGGCCGGGAAAGGATCCGTTGCCGAAGCGGATGTCGAGCACCGAGCCCGGCAGGTCGTAGTCGGTTGGGCGATGGATCGTCACCAAATCGAGCTGGATGCGTGGCAGCGCCTTGGCCAGATCGGGCAGAGCCGGGACCAGCATCAGCAGAGCAAAGGAGATCGGCGCTCGAACGGTCACGGTCTGGACGGCGCGCGGCTCGAACAGTTCCGCGGTGCTGTTGCCGATGGTGGCAAAGGCCGACTGGATGTGAGGCAGGTAAGCAGCACCTTCCGGCGCCAGCGCGACACCGCGCGCCAGCCTGGAGAACAGGCGCGTCTTCAGCCGTTCCTCAAGTAACCGGATGTGCTGGCTGACGGCCGCCTGGGTCAGGCCGAGTTCAGCCGCCGCGGCGGTGAAATTCGATAGCCGCGCCGCGGCCTCGAAGCTGCGCAGCCAGTCAAGCGGCGGCAAGGGTGGGGGGATCGTTCGAGGCATCAGAAATTTATGGTCATTGGCCAAAAAATGATAATTGGAATTATGCCTTTCGCGCGGTCAACATGCAATCGACACCTGCGGATCGGACCGCAGGCGCAGCGGACAGGAACGGATATCCATGCTCACCCACGCGCTGATCGGCGACGAAGGCAGAACAATCGAACTTGGGTGGAAGGACGGGACGCGCACCCGCTTTCACGCCATGTGGCTGCGCGACAACGCGCTGGACGACAAGACGCGCAGCGCCGGCAACGGCCAGCGGCTGATCACCATCCTCGACATTCCCGTCGAGACGAAGATTGGTGCGGCGTCGATCAAGGGCGATGCCCTTGAGGTCAGCTTCGTGCCGGAAGGAAAGACGGTGAGCTTTCCCTCGATATGGCTGAGCGCCAATGCCTATGATCGCAATGCGCCGCGCCAAGCAGGATGGACAGGCGAGGACACCGTGCGATGGACAAAGGCCACGATGCAGAATTCGGTACCGCGCGCCGGGTACTCAGCAGCCAGCCGCGACCGCGCTGTGTTGCGGCAATGGCTGTCGGCGGTGAAAGCCTATGGCTTCGCAGTGATGGACGATCTGCCGGCCGAATCCGGGGCGCTCTGCAAAGTGTCCGATCTGTTCGGCTACATCAGGGAAACCAACTACGGACGCTGGTTCGAAGTGCGCGCCGAGGTCAATCCCAGCAATCTCGCCTACACCAATCTCGGCCTCCAGGCGCACACCGACAATCCGTATCGCGATCCGGTGCCGACGCTGCAGATCCTGTCCTGCATCGAAAATACGGTGGAGGGTGGTGAGTCCAGTGTCGTCGACGGGTTTGCCGTCGCGGCGGCGCTGCAGGCCGAGAACCCCGAAGGCTTCCGTCTGTTGAGCTCATGCCCGGCTCGTTTCGAATATGCCGGTTCGTCGGGCGTGCGGCTGCAGGCGAAGCGGCCGATGATCGAGCTCGGGCCCGACGGCGAGCTGATCTGCATCCGCTTCAACAACCGCTCGCTGGCGCCGACTGTCGATGTGCCGTTCGCCGACATGGAGGCGTACTACGCCGCCTATCGCCGGTTTGCCGAACTGATCGAGGATCCATCCTTCGAAGTGACCTTCAAGCTCGAAGCGGGGCAAGCGTTCATCGTCGACAACACGCGGGTCATGCATGCGCGCAAGGCGTTTTCCGGCAGCGGCAAGCGCTGGCTGCAGGGCTGCTACGCCGACAAGGACGGTCTGTTGTCGACGCTGGCGGCGATAGAACACGGCTTCAAGGAGGCTGCGGAATGAGCGGCCAGGATTTGAATGCGGACACCGTCGTCGAGTTCATCGCCGACATCTTCGAGCGCCGGGGGGCGGAATCTTATCTCGGCGAACCCGTCACCATGTCGGAGCACATGCTGCAGGGCGCGTGGTTCGCGGAGCAGGACGGCGCACCGGACGAGCTGGTGGCGGCGGCCCTGCTGCATGACATCGGCCATTACACCAGCGAGTTCGGCACCTATTCGCCCGAGGATGTCGAGGACAAGCATCATGACGAAGCCGGCGGCGAGGTGCTGGCACCGTTCTTTCCGCCTGTCATCGTCGAATGCGTCAGGCTGCATGTCTCGGCCAAGCGCTATCTCTGCGCCACCGACCCAACCTATTTCGGCAAGCTTTCGCAGGCTTCGGTGCATACGCTGTCGCTGCAAGGCGGGCCGATGAGCGCCGATGAGGTAGCCGAGTTTCGCAAGAATCCCTTCCATGAAGAAGCGGTCCGGGTCCGCATCTGGGATGAGAGCGGCAAGATTGCCAACATGAAGACGCGGACGTTTCGCGAGTATGTGCCGCTGCTGCAGCGGGTCGTTCGCGACTTTCGCGATCGCGCCTGACCGCAACTCACCGGGGACCTGACAGCCATGTGTTTCCGCTTCGACGGCGAGCGTGCGGTGGTCGCACACCGGCCGGATGACTGCAGCGAGCGCCTGCCTGCCGCCAGCGCTCGCGCCTCGTCACTGATCGCTTCCGGCGGCGAGCCCGGCCAACTCTCCGCTTCCCGTTCGTTCGAACCCGCCGATGCCGAGCACGCTCTGCGTCTTGCTGCTACCTGGGTGTTGCGGCGCAAGGCGCTCGGCAAGATCGAACGTTTGCTGACGATCGAACTCGATCCGCAAAACCGCGCGGTGCAGGTGCGCGGTGTCGGCAACCGTCTCGACTCGTTGGAAGAGCGCAAGATCATCGAGCGTTGGGCCAAGGCGAGGGGCGTGCGGCTCATGGCCTGAGACGGAAGACCCCGCGCGGCGGAAACGCCGCGCGGGGTGCACAAGGGCCGCGGACTATGCCTTGTGATGGACCTGCTGCAGCCCATAGACCGGCGTCGGCAGGCCCGCCTGTCTGGCCTTCAGTTGCAGCGACAGGAACTGCGAATAATGGCGCGACTGGTGCAGATTGCCGCCATGGAACCACAACGCTTCCTGCTGCGTCGGCTTCCACATGTTGCGCAATTCACCCTCCCATGGACCAGGATCCTTGGTGGTGTTCGATCCGAGGCCCCAGCATTTTCCAACCTTGTCGGCGACATCCCTGGAGATCAGGTCTGCCGCCCAGCCATTCATCGAGCCGTAGCCGGTAGCATAGACGATGACGTCGGCGGGCAGCTCGGTGCCGTCGCTGAGCAGCACCGAATGCTCCTTGATCTCGGCCACGTCGACACCGCTTTTCAGCTTGATCGAACCATCAATGATCAGGTCGGAAGCGCCGACGTCGATGTAGTAGCCCGAACCGCGCCGCAGATACTTCATGAACAGGCCGGAATCGTCATCGCCCCAGTCGAGCATGAAGCCGGCCTTCTCGAGACCCGTGTAGAATTTTGCATCGCGCTTCTTCATCTCTGCGTAAGCAGGGATCTGGAATTCGTGCAGGATCTTGTAGGGCAGGGAGGCAAAGACGAGATCGGCCTTGGCCGTGGTCATGCCGCTCTGAACCGCCTGTTCCGAATAGAGGGCCCCCAGCCCGATTTCCATCAACGTGTCGGACTTGACGATATGCGTGGTCGAGCGTTGCACCATGGTGACGTCGACGCCTGCTTCCCAAAGTGCCGCGGCTATGTCGTGGGCGGAATTGTTCGAGCCCACGACAATGGCTTTCTTGCCGGCATAGGCATCGGGACCGGGATGCTTCGAGGAGTGATGCTGATCGCCCTTGAAGGTTTCCATGCCTTTGAATTTCGGCATATTGGCCTTGCCGGATTGTCCCGTGGCCAGCACCAGTTGCTTCGGCTTCAGCGTGATGTCCTTGCCGTCGCGGTGGACGATGACGGTCCATTCCTTAGTCTTGTCGTCATAGGAAGCGCTCTTGGCCTCTGTCGAGGACCAGTAATTCAGCTCCATCACCTTGGTGTACATTTCCAGCCAGTCGCCGATCTTGTCCTTGGGCGAGAAGACCGGCCAGTTCTTCGGGAAATCGATATAGGGCAGATGGTCGTACCAGACCGGGTCGTGCAGGCAGAGCGACTTGTAGCGCTTGCGCCAGCTGTCGCCGGCCCGCTCGTTCTTCTCGATGATGATCGTGGGCACGCCGAGCTGCCGCAGCCGTGCGCCGAGCGCGATGCCGCCCTGGCCGCCGCCGATGATGACCGTATAGGGCTGCGTCTTGAAACCAAGTTCGGCGGCTTCCCTCTCGCGCTCCTCCTTCCATGTCGGGCGGTTCTTGCCCGAGCCATGCTTGGCACCCATCGGCCGCGCGAAGCCCGCCGGCTCCTCGTGGCCCTTCAGCTCGGCCATGGTGGTCAGCAGCGTCCAGATCTTGCCGTCCTTCAGCCTGACATGGCCGAAGCCGCGAGCCACCTCGGTCTCGAAGCTGATCCACCCGTCGATCAGCCCACCGCTCTCGGTCGCATCCTCACCCTTGGCGATGGCAAAATGGGATGGCCTGGTCTTCGACAACTGGCTTTTCAGCATGTCGCGGACCTGGTCGCGACCTTCCATGGTCTTGATGTTCCAGGTGAAGGTGACGAGGTCGCGCCAGTAGCAATCCTCCTGAAAGCAATCGACCGCTTTCTCGATGTCATGGGCGGCCAGGGCGGTGCCGAATTGGTCGAGCAGGTCGGACAGTTTCTTGTTTGGGGCCTTGTCGAGCATCAGCTTCCTCCCGTGAAATCCAGATCGTCATTGTGGCTCCGCCCGACGCGCCGGCCGGACGATGAAGTATCGACAGAGATGACAGACTTCGTCACGCCCCACCATAGTTTCCAGTGGTTTCAATGGTTTGTCTGGAATTAAGGTCATCAGGCCGGGGCAATGCCGCGCCGGTCGCGCAAACGTGATGGTCATATGCCGCAATGCGGTCACCGCGGCTGAGGACAACCGATCGGAGAAGCCGGAAGCGAAAGCGGGCAACAGGGCGGTTCCCGGGATTTTCTGGATGCGGAACTGTGGAGCCCGTTATGCAAGCGTCTTCATTCCTCTCTATCGGCCGGCGCACACGCGTCGCCGCAATGGCTCTGGTCATGGCCTTGAGCGCGGTCTTGACCAGCCCGCTGGTGTTGCCGGGAATCCAGTCCGCGCGTGCGGCGGAGATTTCCGTGACCATCCGCGAAAGGCTTTCAAGCTATGGCGGATGGCGCACCTCAAGCCGCTTCGGCGAGGTCTGGGTTCCGATGGTCCGTGCCGAGTGGCGGCCCTACACCGACGGCCGATGGGTCTGGACCGACGACGGCTGGTACTGGGAATCCGCCGAACCGTTCGGCGATGTCGTCTACCACTACGGTCGCTGGGCCTATGATCCCGATTTCGGCTGGGTGTGGATCGCCGGCGACCAATGGGCGCCGGCCTGGGTGGTCTGGCGCCAGGGTGGCGACGATGTCGGCTGGGCCCCGGCGCCGCCCGATGTCGACGTGGCCTTCGACGACGCATGGTGGTGTTTCGTGCCGGTGGCGGCGATCGGTGCGGTCGATCTGGTCAGAGTGGTGCGGCCTGCCACTGAGAATGTCGTGATCGTGCGCAACACGACGATCATCAACCAGACCGTCGTGGTCAACAACGCGCCACATGTGCGGCTCGGCAACCAGGTCGTCGCGATCAATGCCGGACCCAGGCTGCAACAATTCCCGAAGCCCGTCATAGCCTCGATCAAGGCGGCAAAATTGGCTCCGCCCCGCAAAGGGGTGATCGCAAGTGCGCGGCTCGATACGTCGAGAGGCGCGGAGATCAAGAAGCTGGCGGGCAATGGAGCGCCTGCCGCGACGGCCGCCAACGCGAGCGGGCCGACCGTCTCGGGTCATGGGCCGAAGACGCTGACCGGCAACAAGGCGATTTCCGCTGCGACCGCGGGCAATCCCGCCGTCGCGACGCCGGGTGTCCGCAAGCGGATGGTCGCCAGCAATGGCTCGAAAGTCGATGTGCTCAAGGCCCATGCCAACAAGACAGCAGGCAATGGGCGGCGTGTCGTGGTGAAGTCGTCGCCCAACTCGGCTCCACTCAAGGCGGTTTCTGGCCAGCGTCTCGCACGCGGGGCGGGGCCGCAAAAGCCGCACCAGCAGGCTCCGGCAATGCGCATGTCCCAGCACCATGGTCCGGCGAAAGTGTCACCTCACCACCCACCGGCAACGATGCAGGCCAAGAAGCCGGCGAAATGCGATCCGCGCGTTTCCCGCTGCAAGGCGCCGGGCTGACCACCACATGCCCCGGCACGCTCCGCGTACCGGCGCGATTTTTCCCGTTGACAGGCTGCCTTTCCCGCCCTTAGTGTCCGCCACCATGAAAACGGCACTCATTCTCGTAGGAAAGCGCGTGGGCAAGGCGGTGTAACCGCCGGGCGAAAACCCCCCATGCGCACACACAGGCTCCCTCGGGGGCCTTTTTTATTGCCTGAAACACGACTAAACGACCAGCAATCGCCAGATGGCGGACAGTACGGGACCAGACCGATGAGCAACGGACAAAGTGAACGGCGCGAAATGACGGGCGCCGAAATGGTGGTGCAGGCGCTGAAGGACAATGGCGTCAAGCATGTCTTCGGCTATCCGGGCGGCGCGGTTCTCCCAATCTACGATGAGATTTTCCAGCAGGATGAGGTCGAGCACATTCTGGTGCGCCACGAGCAGGGCGCCGGCCATGCGGCGGAAGGCTATGCGCGCTCGACCGGCAAGGCCGGTGTCATGCTGGTGACCTCCGGTCCCGGCGCCACCAACGCGGTGACGCCGCTGCAGGACGCGCTGATGGATTCGATCCCGCTGGTCTGCCTGACCGGACAGGTGCCGACCTCGCTGATCGGTTCCGACGCTTTTCAGGAGTGCGACACGGTCGGCATCACGCGCCCCTGCACCAAGCACAACTGGCTGGTGAAGGACGTCAACGAGCTCGCAGCGACCATCCACGAGGCCTTTCATGTCGCCACCACGGGCCGCCCCGGTCCGGTCGTGGTCGACATTCCGAAGGACGTGCAGTTCGCCAGGGGTTTTTACGTGTCGCCGCAGATCGCGCCGCGCACCAGCTATCAGCCCAAGGTCCAGGGCGACCTGGAGAAGATCAAGGCGGCGGTCGAACTGATGGCTGGCGCCAAGAAGCCGATCATCTATTCGGGCGGTGGCGTCATCAATTCCGGCTCGGAAGCGAGCCATCTGCTGCGCGAACTGGTCGATCTCACCGGCTTCCCGATCACCTCGACGCTGATGGGGCTCGGCGCCTATCCGGCATCGGGCAAGAACTGGATGGGCATGCTGGGCATGCACGGCACCTACGAAGCCAATATGGCGATGCATGATTGCGACGTGATGATCTGCATCGGCGCCCGTTTCGACGACCGCATCACCGGGCGGCTGACCGCGTTTTCGCCGAATTCGAAGAAGATCCACATCGACATCGATCCGTCGTCAATAAACAAGAACGTTCACACCGAGGTGCCGATCATTGGCGATGTCGGCCGGGTGCTGGAGGATATGGTGCGGCTGTGGCGGGCGACCGCCAAGACCGACAAGAAGGCGCTCTATCCGTGGTGGGAGCAGATCGCCAAATGGCGTGCGCGCGACTCGCTCGCCTACAAGATGAACAACGACGTGATCATGCCGCAATACGCCATCCAGCGGCTCTACGAACTGACCAAGAACATGGACACCTACATCACCACCGAGGTCGGCCAGCACCAGATGTGGGCGGCGCAGCACTATCATTTCGAAAAGCCGAACCGCTGGATGACGTCTGGCGGACTGGGCACGATGGGCTACGGCCTGCCGGCTGCACTCGGCGTGCAGATCGCGCATCCCGACGCGCTGGTCATCGACATCGCCGGCGACGCCTCGGTGCAGATGACGATGCAGGAGATGAGCGCTGCCGTGCAGCACGACGCGCCGATCAAGATATTCATCCTCAACAACCAGTATATGGGCATGGTGCGCCAGTGGCAGCAGCTGCTGCATGGCAACCGGCTGTCGCATTCCTACACCGAGGCTATGCCGGACTTCGTCAAGCTGGCCGATGCCTATGGCGGCCACGGCATACGCTGCGAGAAGCCGGACGAGCTGGACGACGCGATCAAGGAGATGATCGCGGTCAAGAAGCCGGTGCTGTTCGATTGCCGCGTGGCGACGCTGGCAAACTGCTTCCCGATGATCCCGTCGGGCAAGGCGCATAACGAGATGCTGCTGCCCGACGAGGCGACCGACGAGGCGGTGGCGAACGCCATCGACGCCAAGGGCAGGGAACTGGTGTAGTCAGCCTAGCCAAGGCAGGGCTGTCGCAAGAAGCCGTGCGTATACAGAGAGTTAGATCAAGAGTTTGAAATCGAGATTCATGTCATGAACGCACAGCTACAACCGACCGGCTCCGCCTACTTCATCGCCAAGGAAACGGAAAAGCCCGAGAACCACACGCTTTCCGTGCTGGTCGACAACGAGCCGGGCGTGCTTGCCCGGGTCATCGGGCTGTTCTCCGGGCGCGGCTACAACATCGAGAGCCTGACCGTCTCCGAGACCGAGCACGAGAAGCATTTGTCGCGCATCACCATCGTGACGCGCGGCACGCCGCATGTGTTGGAGCAGATCAAGCATCAGCTCGAGCGTATCGTGCCGGTTCACCGCGTGGTCGACTTGACCGTGCGCTCGCATGAGTTCGGCCAGGAGCGGCCGCTGGAGCGGGAACTGGCGCTGGTCAAGGTTGCCGGCACCGGCGAGGCCCGCGTCGAGGCGCTGCGGCTGGCGGACGCTTTCCGCGCCAGCGTCATCGACGCCAACACCGAGCATTTCATCTTCGAGATCACCGGCAAGGGCACCAAGATAGACCAGTTTATCGCCATCATGAAGCCGCTCGGCCTGGTCGAAATCTGCCGCACCGGCGTGGCGGCACTGAACCGCGGCCCACAGGGGATGTAGGGCTGCCTTAGTCGTCAGATTTTGTCGGCTGGACCTCGCCGCCTGCGCGGCCAGCGGGAGACCATGCTTGTCGCGAACAACCGGTTGTCGGTGCAGTCCCACGGCAGATGATCGCGTCTCAGCTTCCGGCGGGTTGAAGTCATGATCAAGGTGCGGCCGGCGGCTCTGGGTGGACCAACGGATCGTTGTTGCGCCAGATGCTTTGGTTATCTAAGGCAGCATTGCTGACTTTGTGGTCCCGATGTCCCTTGACGCATTCCTTGCCCTGCTCGTCTACGCCCTCGTGACGTCGATCACGCCTGGGCCGAACAATCTCATGCTTCTGGCATCGGGGGTGAATTTCGGCATCGTCAGGACGGTCCCGCACATGCTGGGTATCAGCATCGGGTTCCTGGTGCTGCTGGTCGCGGTGGGCCTTGGCCTTGGCGCCGTGCTGACGGCGTTTCCGGTGCTGCATACGGCGCTCAAGGTCGCCGGCGGCGCCTATCTGCTCTATCTCGCCTGGAAGATCGCCATGTCGCGCACTCTGACCGGCAAGGGCGAGACGAAAGCGCGGCCAATGCGCTTCATCGATGCGGCGGCGTTCCAGTGGGTCAACCCCAAGGCATGGGTAATGGCGATCACCGCCATGGCCGTCTACACCAATCCGGATCGCCCGTTCCTGTCGGTGGTGTTGATCTCGATAGCCTTCACCGTCGTCAATTTGCCGAGCGTCTCGGTGTGGGCGGGTTTCGGCACCGCGCTGCGCGGTTTTCTGTCGGACCCCGTGCGGTTGAAATGGTTCAACATCGCCATGGGAGTGCTGCTGGCGGCGACGCTTTGGCCGATGCTGCGTTAAGTCACTCGCCGTCCCGTTCGGAGTGACGACCGCGTTGCACAGCCATTGTGCAGTGCACATTAAATCTTCGTAATGCCGTGTTTTGGCCCTTTTCCGACAAAGGCGTGTCCTATCTATTCGGCGAAACCACGGCAATGGGCCGTGATTTGCGCTAGAATATGACCATCGGACCACGGCGTGTCGGATGGAGAGGGCCTTTTGACAATGCGTGGAAAAGTCGTTCTTTCGTTGCTTGCCGTCGCCTGCCTCGGCGGGGCGGCCTGGCTCTATCTTTCGCCAGACGCGTTGGGCAAGGTTCAGCAGCTCATCGGCCAAAAGCAGGCTGCCGCGGCAGACCAACCGGCCTCGGCTTCCGACAAAAAGGGCGCCAATGCGACGCGCTCGGCATCCATCCTCTCGGCCGTCGCTTCGACGGCAGATTTTCCGATCCGGCGCTATGCGATCGGTTTCGTCTCCTCGCCGGCCGTCGTCAGCATCAATGCGCGGGTATCCAGTCAGATCGTATCGATCGACGTCAAGGACGGGCAGATGGTGAAGACCGGCGACGTACTGTTTTCGCTGGACGACCGCGCGTTGAAGGCGCAACTGGCCAAGGATCAGGCGACGCTGGCCAAGGACCAGGCGATGCTCGCCAGTTCGGCGGCAGATCTTGCTCGCGCCAAGGATCTTGTCGCCAAGCAGGCCGGCACGCAGCAAACCTATGACCAGGCAGTGGCCGCGCAGAAGGCCGCGGCGGCGACCGTCGATGCAGACAAGGCGACGATCGACGCAGACAATGTCCAGCTCGGCTTTGCCACGATCACGGCGCCGATTTCCGGCAGGCTGGGCGCCGTCAGCGTCGCCGTTGGTGATCTCGTCACCGTCAGCAATGGCAACAGCAGCACCGCGACGCCACTTGTCACCATCACCCAGATGGACCCGCTGCAGGTGAACTTCAATCTGCCGGAAAGCAATCTGGCGCTGTTGCACAAGGCGCTTGTCAATCCGCAGCAAGGGGCGGTCACGCTGACCAAGGACGGCGACCCGACGCCGATCGGTAAGGGTACGCTCGATTTCGTCGATTCCAGTGTCGATACCGCATCAGGCACGATCGCCACGCGGGCAAGCATTCCGAATGCCGATCTTTCGCTTTGGCCGGGCCAGTATGTGAACGTCATCCTGGACGCCGGCATCATGCCGCAGATGACCTCCGTTCCCACCGTCGCGGTCCAGCCGAGCCAGAAGGGCCCGTTCGTCTACGTGGTCAAGCCGGACAATACCGTCGAGATGCGGCCGGTGGAGGTGGCGCTGACCGAAGGTGAGAGCAGCGCCATCAGCCAAGGGCTGAAAAGCGGTGAGAAGGTCGTCACCGAAGGTCAGACGCGGCTGAAGAACGGTGCTGCCGTGCATGAGGGCAAGGCCACGGCGAGTGCTGCCGCGCCCAAGGTCGCCGAGGCGACCAACGCCGGCGAGGCGGCCCAATGATCTCCGAATTCTGCATCCGGAGGCCCGTCGCCACCCTTCTTATGTCGTTCGCCCTCGTGCTGGGCGGACTGTTCGCCTACAAGTTCCTGCCGGTGGCAGCACTGCCGAGCGCCGAATTTCCGGTGGTCAACGTGTCGGCGCAGCTCGCCGGCGCCTCGCCGGAAACGATGGCGACCTCTGTGGCGACGCCGCTGATCAAGCAGTTCGCCACCATCGCCGGCATCGATTCGATCTCGACCACCAACTCGCTCGGCCAGACCTCGATCGCCATCCAGTTCGTGCTCAACCGCGACATCGACGCCGCGGCCGCGGACGTGCAGGCCGCGATTGCGCGCACCCAGAAATCGCTGCCGCCGCAGATGACGGCGCCGCCGAGCTATCGCAAGGTCAACCCGGCCGATGCGCCGATCCTTTTGATGTCGCTGGTCAGCGACACGGTTCCGCTGACCGATCTCGACGCCTTCGCCGAGAACGTGATCTCGCCATCGCTGTCGACGATCGACGGCGTCGCGCAGGTTTCAATCTACGGCCAGCAGAAATACGCCGTACGCATCCAGATCGATCCGACCGCGCTTGCCGCGCGCGGCATCTCGATCGATCAGCTGCAGACGGCAGTTGCCTCGGCCAATAGCAACACGCCGCTCGGCGTGCTCCAGAACAACAAGCAGCAGCTCACCATCACCGCCAACACGCAGCTGATGAACGCCGCCGACTTCTCCAACATCATCATCGCCACCAAAGACGGTCACCCGGTACGGCTGGGCGAGGTGACCCGCGTCGTCGATTCGGTCGAAACGACGACGACGGCGAGTTGGTATGACGGCACCCGCGCCATCATCATGGCGGTGCAGCGCCAGCCCGACGCCAACACGGTCGACGTCGTCGACAAGGTCAAGGCGATGCTACCGTCCTTCCAGGACCAGATGCCGGCGGCCGCCTCGATCAAGCTGCTCAACGACCGTTCGAGCTCGATCCGGCAGGCCGTCGACGACGTTCAATTCACACTGCTGTTGACCATCGCGCTGGTGGTCATGGTGATCTTCGTCTTCCTGCGCCGGGTGACGGCGACCATCATCCCGGCCGTGGCGGTGCCGATCTCACTGATCGCCACGCTCGGCGCGATGTTCCTGTTCGGCTTTTCCATCGACAACATCTCGCTGATGGGACTGACGCTGGCCGTCGGCCTCGTCGTCGACGATGCCATTGTCATGCTGGAAAACATCTTCCGCCATATGGAGGAGGATGGGCTGTCGGCCTTCGATGCGTCGCTCAAGGGTGCGCGCGAGATCGGCTTCACCATCATCTCGATCTCGATCTCGCTGGTGGCGGTGTTCATCCCCGTGCTTTTGATGGGCGGCGTCATCGGACGCATCTTCAACGAGTTCGCCGTCGTGGTCACGGTCGCCATCCTGGCGTCGATGTTCGTGTCGCTGACGCTGACCCCGATGCTGTGCTCGCGTTTGCTGTCGGTCACTAAGGCCGATCGCGACAAGCATGGCCCTGGCCACAAGCAGGACCTCGTCACACGCGGCTATGACCGAATCTTGAGCTTCTGCCTGCGGCACACCTTCCTGGTGTTCCTCGTCTTTGTCGGAACCGCGGCAGCGTCGGTGTGGCTGATCGAGGTCTCGCCGAAGGGTTTCTTCCCGCAGGAGGATATCGGTCAGATATCGGTGACCACCATCGCGCGCCAGGACATCTCGTTCGATGCCATGGCCAAGCTGCAAGGGCAGGTGGCCAGCGTCTTCTCGCATTCGCCCTATGTCGACCATGTGGCTTGGTCGGCGGGCAGCGGCAACAATGCGCTCAACCAGGGGCAGCTCTTCGTCCAGCTCAAGGGAAAGGACCAGCGTCCCGATATCGAGAAGGTGCTTTCGGATCTGCGCAAGCAACTGGCTGGCGTGGCGGGCATCGAGACCTACATGCAGCCGGTGCAGAACCTGAGGCTGGGTTCGCGCTCGTCGGCCAGCGCCTACCAGCTCGTGGTTCAGGGCCTCGATACCGGCCTGACCGATACATGGGCGCAAAAACTGAATGACGCGATGGCGGCAGACCATGCGACCTTCACCGACGTCACCAGTGACCTGCAGAACAACGCCCTGCAGGCATCGCTGGTCATTGATCGCGACAAGGCCGCCCAGCTCGGCATCGACACCGACACGCTGCGCTCCGCCCTCTATGGCGGGTTCGGCACCGACCAGGTTTCGACAATCTTCGGTTCGGCCGACAGCTACGAAGTCATCACCGAACTCGATCCCAAGATCGAGTGGTCGCCCGAGCGGATGCTCGCCATCCAGATGAGGACGGCGAGCGGCAGTCTGGTCCCACTTGGTGCCTTCGCCCGGGTCGATCGCACGGCAGGCGCCCTGACCGTCAACCAGCTCGGCCAGCTTCCGGCCGTCACCATCTCCTACAACCTGCCGCAGGGCGTGGCGCTGGGCGACAGCGTAACGCGCATCGACGCGCTCAAAGAGCAGATCGGCATGCCGACGGCGATCTCGACCACCTTTGCCGGCACCGCCAAGACCTTCCAGGACTCACTGGCCAACCAGGGCCTGCTGGTCGGCGGCGCGATCCTGACGATCTATATCGTGCTCGGCATTCTGTATGAGAGCTTCATCCATCCGCTCACAATCCTCACCGGCTTGCCGTCGGCTGTGCTAGGGGCGGTTGTTGCCTTGCGCTTCGCCGGCATGGACCTGTCGGTGATCGCTGTGATCGGCATCCTGATGCTGATCGGCATCGTCAAGAAGAACGGCATCATGATGGTCGATGTCGCGCTCGAATTGCGACGAGAGGGCATGTCGGCCACCGAGTCGATCCACAAGGCCTGCCTGATGCGTTTCAGGCCGATCATGATGACGACGCTGGCGGCGCTGATGGGCACATTCCCAATCGCGCTCGGCACCGGCGCCAGCGCCGAACTGCGCCAGCCGCTGGGCGTTGCCGTTGTCGGTGGTCTGCTGGCCTCGCAGGCGCTGACCCTGTTCGTCACGCCGGTGATCTATGTCTACATGGAGAATTTCTCGGGCTGGCTGGTTGGGCTGTTGCCGAAGCGCAAGCCCGAGTTGCATGTGGTCGAAACGGTGGACCAGCCGTCGCTGTTCGACGCCAGCGACAACATGCAGGGCGAGCCGCAAAAGGCGGCCGCCGAATAGAAGTCGAGGTGGCGATAGGTCTGGCCCAAGCCGTCGTGCTTGCGGCGGCATGATCGGGAACGTATTTTGCGGTCATGTCACACGATCATGACCACGACAACGAACTCGATCCGTTTGCCGCACGTGTCCGCGCACTGGAAACCATCCTGACGCGCAAGGGGCTGATCGATCCGGCCGCGATCGATGTCATCGTCGACACCTACGAGACCAGGATCGGCCCACGCAACGGTGCCAGGGTGGTGGCCAAGGCCTGGGCCGATCCGGCATTTGCCGACTGGCTGAAACGCGACGCGACGGCGGCGATCGAATCGCTGAGCTACACCGGCCGTCAGGGCGAGCACATGCAGGCGGTGTTCAACACCGAGGACACGCACAACCTCGTCGTCTGCACGCTGTGCTCCTGCTATCCGTGGTCGGTGCTCGGCCTGCCTCCGGTGTGGTACAAGGCGCCTCCTTATCGTTCGCGCGCGGTCATCGATCCGCGCGGTGTGCTGGAGGAGTTCGGGCTGACGCTGCCGGCGACCAAGAAAATCCGCGTCTGGGATTCGACCGCGGAACTGCGCTATCTCGTGGTGCCGATGCGGCCCGACGGCACCGAGGGCTGGAGCGAGGAGCGGCTGGCCGATCTGGTGAGCCGCGACGCGATGATCGGCACCGGACTGGCGAGGCTGCCGGCATGAACGGGCCGCAGGACCTCGGCGGGCAGATGGGGTTCGGACCGGTCGCACCCGAAAAGGACGAGCCGTATTTCCATGCCGCTTGGGAAAGGCGGGCGCTCGGTGTGACGCTGTGCGCCGGCGCCATGGGTGCCTGGAACATCGATGAAAGCCGGCATGCGCGGGAATCGCTGCATCCCGCCGACTACTATGCCTCCAGCTACTATCAGATCTGGATCAAGGCGCTGGAAGTGCTACTCAAGCGCCACGGGTTCGTCACCGAGCGCGATCTCAAGGCAGGTACGGCAGTCGATCCGGCAGCGGCACCCAAGCGGGTGCTGAAGGCCGAAAACGTGCCTGGTGTGCTGGCCAAGGGCGGTCCTTGCGACCGGCCGATGGCGCATCCGGCTCGGTTCAAGGCCGGCGATCCCGTGCGGACCAAAAATTTCAGCCCGACCGGACACACGCGGCTGCCGCGTTATGCACGTGGCAAGCATGGAACGATCGAGGCCGTGCGCGATGGGTTCGTGTTCCCCGACAGCAACGCACATGGCCGGGGCGAGAATCCGCAATGGGTCTACACCGTTGTTTTCGACGGGGCGGAAATCTGGGGCGAGGGCGCCGACCCGACGCTGAGCGTGTCGATCGATGCCTGGGAGAGCTATCTTGAGCCGGCGTGAGGCAAACGAACTCGCCGCCGATTTGCCACCGGGCGTCGATGCGCCGGTCTTTGCCGAGCCATGGCAGGCCGAAGCGTTCGCCATGACGGTGGCGCTGCATGGCAAGGGCCTGTTTTCGTGGAGCGAATGGGCGCAGGCGCTATCGACCGAGGTGAAGAAGCCAGGTGCCGCGGCTGACGGCCACGACTATTACGAACATTGGCTGGCGGCACTCGAAGGCCTGCTTGCCTCCAAAGGTCTGGCAGCCAAGGCCGATGTCGACGCGATGGCCGAAGCCTGGGGGCGCGCAGCACATGCTACCCCGCACGGCAAGCCGATCCTTCTGGAGAACGATCCCAGCCCGACCATATCGGTCGTGGCAGCCCGACCATAGGTCGTGGCGGCCCGACCGGATAGGTTGTGGTGGCGCGGTATCTGTTCCCTTTACGTTCTTGTTCGCGCCTGATAGCCTGATGTGTCGGCGGCACTGGCGCGCCATCGATGCGTCGATGGTGGTGGCAGCTATCTTGTCTTTCCCTTGCGAATCCGGTCTCTCGCGCTGATGGAATTCTCTCCCCAACAGGACGAGGCGCTGCAAGCGGTTGCCCGCTGGCTGAAGACCGGAAAGCCGCAGCTGTTCCGGTTGTTCGGTTATGCCGGCACCGGCAAGACGACGCTGGCGCGCTATTTCGCCGAACATGTCGAGGGCCAGGTGCAGTTCGCCGCCTTCACCGGCAAGGCGGCGCAAGTGCTGCGCTCCAAGGGTGCGGTCAATGCCCGCACCATCCATTCGCTGATCTATCGGCCGAAGGGCGAGGAATCGGTATCGGACGAGGTCACCGGCAAGACCTCGATGTCGCCGACCTTTTCGCTCAACCGGCAGAGCCCGATCTCGCGGGCGAAACTGGTCGTCATCGACGAATGCTCGATGGTCGACGAGCAGCTTGGCCGCGACCTGATGAGTTTCGGCACGCCGATCCTCGTGCTCGGCGACCCCGGCCAGCTGCCGCCGATCTCGGGCGGCGGCTTCTTCACCGACCACGAGCCGGATTTCCTGCTCACTGAAATCCACCGGCAGGCGCGCGACAACCCGATCCTGCGGCTGGCGCTCGATGTGCGCGAGGGCCGCGAATTCATGCGCGGCGACTACGGGACGGCGCAGGTGATCGGCAAGGAAGACGTCACCCAGGATCTGGTGCTGAAGGCCGACCAGGTGCTGGTCGGCACCAACCGCACGCGCCGGCGCTACAATCAGCGGCTGCGCGAGCTCAAAGGCTTCAATGCCGACTATCCGCAGGCCGGCGACAAGCTGGTCTGCCTGCGCAACGATCCGGCCAAGGGCCTGCTCAACGGCTCGCTGTGGAAGGTGATGACTTCGTCGCGCGAGACGGTGAAGCCCGGCATCAATTTGCTGGTTTCTCCCGAAGAAGACGATCCAGATCGCGGCGTCGCCAAGATCAAGCTGCTCAAGGCGGCCTTCGAGGATCCGGATGCCGACATCCCCTGGCAGCAGAAGAAGCGCTTCGACGATTTCGACTATGGCTACGCGCTGACCGTGCACAAGGCACAGGGCTCGCAATGGAACGAGATCGTGCTTTTCGATGAAAGCTGGGCCTTCAAGGAAACCCGCCAGCGCTGGCTCTATACTGCGATCACGCGGGCGGCCGAGCGGCTGACGATCGTCAGGTAGCAAGCACTCGCGCGGAAATGTCGTGTTTTAGCCACGACCCTGTTGCTGCCCGGTCGGCTGGACGCCGAGCCATTGCCAGGCCGCGGCTTCGTCCTCGGTCTCGAAATGCTTGAATTCGATTGACGGCGAATCGCGCAGGGCGTGTCGCGCGTCCGCGGTCCAGTCCGGCTCGCCGATTGCCGCGCAACGGCCAACATGTTCCATCGCATGGGCGGTGCCCTGCTTCAGGGTTTCTTCCGCGATATTGGCCCAGTCTACGCCATCGTGGTCGACAAGGCGCACCAGAACATCGATGCGTGGGTGAAGGGCATAGGCTGCCTCCATCAAGCCGAAAAGGTTTTCGCCATCGGCCGCCGAGATGTGCCCGACAACATCGATGGCGAGCAGGTCGTCACGGCTGGTCTCGATACGACGGATCGCCGGCACGGAATCGAGAAAATTCATGGCGCTTCCTTTCACGGACATCGTTCATCAGGCTTGGAACACTCGAAACCCCCTGTCTGTTCCCGCCAAAGGCATTATAGGTGGCGCGTCGAACGATTTCCGAGGCCGCCCTCCATGCCTGCAAAGCTCTCCGTCAACCTCAATGCCATCGCCATGCTGCGCAACCGGCGTGACCTGCCGTGGCCCAGCGTGACCGGGCTCGGCCGAATTGCACTCGCAGCCGGGGCGCATGGGCTGACGGTGCATCCGCGCCCAGACGAGCGGCACACAAGACACTCCGATCTGCCTGAGATCAGGTCGCTGATCGACGATGAGTTCCCGCACGCGGAATTCAACATCGAGGGCTATCCGACTGAGGATTTCCTTGTGCTTGTGGAAAAGCATCAGCCGGAGCAAGTGACGCTGGTGCCGGACGATCCGGCGCAGGCGACATCGGACCACGGCTGGAATTTTGCCGCCGATGCCGCGTTCCTGACACCGATCGTCAAGCGTCTGAAGAAGGGGGGCTTCCGTGTGTCGCTGTTTTCCGACGCGGATTCCGTAGGCGTGACGGCGGCGCGTGACACCGGCGCCGACCGCATAGAGCTCTATACGGGTCCGTACGGCAGCTATCATTCCGATCCCGCCAGAGCGGCCAAGGAGCTGGAAAGACTGGGAAAAACCGCCGATGCCGCGCTTGCCGCCGGCCTTCAGGTCAATGCCGGGCATGATCTGGTGATCAGCAATCTGCCGGCACTGGCAAGGCGCATTCCCGCCTTGGCGGAGGTCTCGATCGGACATGGGTTGACAGCCGACGCGTTGGAGTATGGCATGGCCGGCACGGTGGGGCGATTTCTCAAGGCCTGCGGGTGGTAGCGATGGCAGCCTCGCAGGGCAAGCATGGCAGCCATCACGCGACGGCACTTGATATTGCATTGCAGCAAGCGTAGAGCACCGCGCGCTTATCGGAGTGTCGCCCATGGCCCTTGCCAATGCTGGTAGTGAGGCAGAACCCGTCGAACAATCGAGCCATTCAGAAGTCGAACAGCACAGCACCAAGGTTCTGATGCTGGGCGCGCTCGGCGTTGTCTATGGGGATATCGGCACCAGCCCGATCTACGCCTTTCGCGAGGCGCTGGTGGCGTCGTCGGGCGGAAATGTCGCCCAGCGTGGCGATATTCTCGGCGTTCTGTCGCTGATCATCTGGTCGCTGACGATCATCGTCACCATCAAATACATCATGTTCGTGCTGCGCGCCGACAACCGCGGCGAGGGCGGCGTGCTGTCGCTGATGGCTTTGGCGCGCGGCAGTTTCCCGAAGCGCTCGGCGCTGATGCTTGCCATCGGCATCGTCGGCGCCTCGCTGTTTTTCGGTGACGCTGTCATCACGCCTGCGATTTCGGTGCTGTCGGCGGTCGAGGGCATGAATGTCGTCACCCCCACCTTCCAGCCTTATGTGGTGCCGCTAACTCTGGTCATCCTCGCCATGGTGTTCGCGGTGCAGCGCTTTGGCACGGGCGGGGTGGGATTGGTGTTCGGCCCGGTGACCGCAGTATGGTTCCTGGCCATTGGCCTTTCCGGTCTCAACCACATCATCGCCGACCCGGAAATCCTGTGGGCTGTGAGCCCGCACTACATCGTCGCCTTTCTGATCAATTCGCCCGACGTCGCTTTCGTCACCATCGGCGCGATCTTCCTCGCCGTCACCGGCGCCGAAGCGCTCTATGCCGATCTCGGCCATTTCGGCCGCAAGCCGATTGTGCTCGCCTGGCTGGCGATCGTGTTTCCCTGCCTGTTGCTAAATTATGCCGGACAGGGCGCATTCGTGCTGGCGCAAAATGGCGTGGTCGGTCACCCGTTCTTCGAGATGAACGAGGGCTGGACGCTGATCCCGATGGTCGTGCTGGCAACGGCTGCGACGGTGATCGCCAGCCAGGCGGTCATCTCCGGCGCCTTTTCGCTGACCAGGCAGGCAGTGCAGCTCAACATGCTGCCGCGCCTGGAAATCCTGCACACATCGGAAAAGCAGTCCGGCCAGATCTACATGCCGCGCGTCAACCTCTTGCTGGCGCTGGTGGTGATGATGCTGGTGGTCGGCTTCGGCGAGTCCAGCAAGCTGGCGTCGGCCTATGGTATTTCGGTGACCGGCAACATGCTGGTGACGACGGTGCTGCTCTATGTCGTCATGACGCGGATCTGGAAATGGCAGCTGTGGCTGGCAGTCTCGCTGACGGCGCTGTTTGCCTTTATCGACGTCGGTTTCTTTGCTTCCAACATCGTCAAGGTGTTCGAGGGCGGCTGGGCTTCGCTGGCCGTGGCCTTCACCATCGTGCTGGCCATGTGGACTTGGGTGCGGGGCAGCCGCTATCTGTTCGACAAGACCCGCCGCAACGAGATCCCGCTCGATTTCCTCGCCGGCAACCTGTTGAAGAAGAAGCCGCAGCTGGTATCCGGCACCGCCGTGTTCCTGACCAGCGATCCCTTGAGTGCGCCGACCGCGCTGATGCACAGTCTGAAGCACTACAAGGTGCTGCACGAGCAGAACGTCATCCTTTCGGTGGTGACGGCGCCGCAGCCGGTGGTGCCCGACAGCGACCGGGTCAAGATGGAGACGGTCAACGAGCTGTTCATGCGGGTGACGCTGACCTTCGGCTATATGGAGCAGCCCAACATCCCGCGCGCGCTGGCGATCTGCCGCAAACAGGGCTGGAAGTTCGACATCATGACGACCTCGTTCTTCCTGTCGCGGCGTTCGCTCAAGGCGTCGCCCAATTCCGGCATGCCGGTGTGGCAGGATCGGTTGTTCATCGGCCTGGCGCGCACGGCGGCCGACGCGACCGAGTATTTCCAGATCCCGACCGGACGCGTGGTGGAGATCGGTACGCAGGTAGCCATTTGACGGTCTCTTGCCGATGACTGGCTGAGGAGGCGGAATGAGCGGCGAATGGGTGCTTGTTACCGGCGGCTCCGGCTTCCTCGGCGCGCATTGTATTCTCGAACTGCTGAAGGCCGGCTACCGCGTGCGCACCACCGTGCGCTCGGCCAAGCGCGAGGCCGACGTGCTCGCCATGCTCAAGGCTGGCGGCGCCGAGCCTGGCGGCATGCTCTCCTTCGCCGTGGCAGATCTCATGGCCGATGCCGGCTGGCCGGATGCGGTGGCCGGTTGCAAGTATGTGCTTCATGTCGCCTCGCCATTTCCGCCCGGGGAGCCGAAACATGAAGACGACCTGATCATCCCGGCCCGCGAGGGTGCGCTACGGGTGTTGCGCGCGGCGCGGGATGCGAGCGTGAAGCGCGTCGTGCTGACCTCGTCCTTCGCGGCGATCGGCTATGGAAAGCCGCCGCCCGGCGGCCAGCCTTTCACCGAGGAGAACTGGACCGATCCGGCGGGCAAGGTCAGCGCCTATGTGAAATCGAAGACCCTGGCCGAACGTGCTGCCTGGGATTTCATTGCCGCGGAGGGTGGCAAACTGGAACTCGCCGTCGTCAATCCGGTCGGCATCTTCGGACCGGTTCTCGGGCCCGACCACTCGACTTCCACCGAATTTGTCCAGCGTATGCTGAACGGTGCCATGCCGGGGCTGCCGCGCCTGTCTTTCGGCGTTGTCGACGTGCGCGACGTGGCGGATCTGCATGTGCGTGCCATGACCAATCCTGCCGCCAGGGGCAAGCGATTCCTCGCGGTTGCCGGCGATTTCATGACCGTGCGGGAGATCGCGCAGACTTTGAAAATGCGGCTGGGCGATGCCGGGGCGCGCGTCTCGACGCGGGAGCTTCCCGATTGGCTGGTGCGGATCGTGGCCCTGTTCAACCCGGAAGCCGCACAGCTGGTGCCGGAACTGGGCAAGGTCAAGAATGCAACCAAGGCGAGGGCCGTGCGCCTGCTCGGCTGGGCACCGCGGTCGCGGGAAGATGCGCTGGTGGCCACCGGCGAAAGCCTGATCCGGCTCGGGCTGCTCAAAAAAGCGAAGTAGCAGCGCCGAAACCCGGGAGTCCGGCTCTCGGCGCCACTGACCGTCAGCCCGCCAGGGCAGCCTTGTTGGTCTCGAGGAACTGCTTGAGCGACACCGACTTGCGGCCGGAGAGTTTTTCCACGGCGTCCGTCACCATGCCAAGACCGCCGTCCCGCGTGGTGGCGTCGAAGGACACCAGAAGTTTGGCGAAGGGCTCAGGCAGGCCGGCTGCCTTCATGCCCTCGGTCAGAGCGTCGTCGGAAAGCTGCACGACCTGGATGGGCTTGCCGGTGACTTCGGTGACGAGCGCCGCGACCTCCGCGGTCGTATAGGCTTTGGGGCCGGTCAGGGTGTAGGTCATGCTCTCGTTGGTGCCGGAGGCGAGCCCCGCGGCGATCGCCGCGGCGAGGTCGTCGCGCGTACCATAGGAAATGCCGCCGTCGCCTGCCGACGTATACCATTGGCCCGATGCCAGGACTTGCGGCAACGCCATGAACAGGTTCTCGTCATACCAGTTGTTGCGGAAGATCGTATAGGGAATGCCACTCGCCTTGATCGCCTGTTCTGTGTCGTAGTGGTCGGGGGCGAAATGGACCGGTGACCCTGGTTCGGGGTTGGGCATCGAGGTGTAGAGCAGGTGGACGACGCCTGCTTGCGTGGCCGCGGCGACGGCTGCGATCTGCTGCTCACGGCGCTTTCCCTGCACCTCGAGTTCGTTTGTCGAGATGATGAGCGCCCGGCCGGCGCCCGCGAAGGCCTTGGCAAGCGATGCCGGATCGTTGAAGTCGGCGGCCCTGACGACAACGCCGCGCGCCGCCAGGTCGGCAAGGTTGGCCGGCGTGCGGGTGGTGGCAATGATCTGCGCCGCTGGGACCTTGAAGGTGTCCAGCAGGTGCTTGATGACGCCGCGGCCGAGCTGGCCGGAAGCGCCGGTGACGAGAAGAGTTTTGCTCATGGGTAATCCTGGCAAGGGTCAGAGGAGAGGGCATAGGTGGTCTCAAAAAGAGACCAGCACTAAAATAGGAATTGACCAGTAGCCGTAAAGAAGGCAGTTTTTCGGGAGGTAGGCACAGCCAGGGAACCAGCCGTGGACAGCACGATCGTCAATCTGAAATCCAAGCTCGAGGTCTACAAATCCATGAGCAATGGCGGCAACATTGCCGATTGCCCGGTCCGCGACGTGATTCAGGGTCTCAGCGGCAAATGGAGTTCGCTGTTGATGGGAGCCCTGGCCGAGCAGCCGTACCGCTTCGGCGAGCTGCGGCGGCTGGTGCCCGACATTTCGCAGCGCATGCTGACCCAGACGCTCTACGATCTGCAGCGCGACGGTTATGTGCATCGCGAAGTGTTCCCGACCAAGCCGCCGAGCGTCGAATACAGCCTGACCGACCTCGGACGGTCGATGTTCGGCGCCTTGCACCAGCTGATCCTGTGGGCCGAGCTCAACCATGATGCGGTGCGCGACGCGCGCGCCGGTTTTGATGCCGCCCAAGGGTGAGCAGGACAAAGACCGTGGCTGCGGCTTGATTTAGTCCCCCCGCTGAAGGATTGTCCCGGCCAGTTCGGCTTTGGGGGCTTTGGCATTTCCTACGATATCGCGATTGCCGGGGCCGGCCCGGCCGGGCTGGCCATGGCGCTCTATCTCAAGCGCGCCGGGCATAGGGTCACCGTGTTCGAGCGCTTCGAGGAGCCGAAGCCGGTCGGTTCCGGACTGATCCTGCAGCCAACCGGGCTGACGGTATTGGCTGATCTTGGCCTGCTCGACGGCATGCTGGCCCTGGGCAGCCGCATCGACCGCCTGCACGGCGCCGATGCCAGCACCGGCCGCACCGTGCTCGACGTTCGCTATGATGCCCAGCGCGGCCATCGTTTCGGGCTGGCAGTGCATCGGGCGGCCTTGTTCGGCGTGCTCTTTCGCGCTGTCCAGCGCGAGTCGATCGCCATCGAGACGGGTGTCGAGATCGAAACTCTGGATACCGGCGAACGGGCGACGCTGATCTGTGGCAACGGGCGAAGGGCAGGGCCGTTCGATCTGGTCGTGGACGCCAGCGGCTCGCGCTCGAAGCTGCGGCAGTGCACGGGCGATGCAAGCGCGCCACGACCGCTCACCTATGGCGCGTTCTGGGCGTCGCTGCGCTGGCGCGACGAAGGTTTCGACGAGCACGCGCTGCTGCAACGCTACGACAAGGCCAGCGTGATGATCGGCGTGCTGCCGATTGGCCGGCCGGAGCCGGGCGCTGAAAAGATGGCCGCCTTCTTCTGGAGCCTGAAGCCGGCCGATGTCGAGCGCGTTCGGGCGGTGGGCCTCGATGCCTGGAAGGAGAGGGTGGTTCGCCTGTGGCCCGAATGCGAGGCATTCACCAGCCAGATCGGGGATTTCGACCAGCTCTCGCTGGCACGTTATGGCCACCACACGATGAAGCTGCCAGCCGGCCGGCGGCTGGCCATCATCGGCGACGCGGCGCATTCGACCAGCCCGCAGCTCGGGCAAGGGGCCAACATGGCGCTGCTCGACGCGGCGGCGCTCAGCCATGCGCTTGGGCGGACGCGGAGTGTCGAGGCGGCACTTGAGACCTATGCCAAGGCGCGGCGCTGGCATGTGCGGGTCTTCCAGGCGCTGTCGCTGGCATTCACACCGTTCTACCAGTCGGATTCCGTGGCGCTGCCCTTCATCCGCGACAGGCTGGTGGCGACAGTGGCAAAAATCCCGCCGGCGCCGCAGTTCCTTGCCTCGATGGTGGCCGGCACGGTGATCGATCCGTTCAGGCGGATCGGACTGACCGAAGCGCTGTGGCCGGATCGTTTCCGTGGATGAAGCTGGAAAGGTAGGATCCCTTCGCTTCCAGGAAAGCGTGCAGGCGCTGCGGGTAGTCCGGGGCGACGGCTTGGCTGATCGATGGGCGTGCATTCAGCGCCCTGCGCCAGGCGCGGACAAGCGGCTTGTCGTCAAGGATGCCGAAATCGCCGATCCGGTCGAATGTGTCCAGGTAGCGGAAGATCGGGCCGTAAACGGCATCGACGAGCGAGAAGCGTTCGCCGGTGAACCAGGGCCCGTTCCGTTCGGTGTCCGCCAGCTCCGCCTCGAGACGATCGAACATCGCCGACAGTGCGCCGGATTCGGCGAGGAAGCCGGCCTCAGTCTG
The DNA here is from genome assembly GCF_056781655.1 of Mesorhizobium bavaricum. Lineage (NCBI taxonomy): Bacteria > Pseudomonadati > Pseudomonadota > Alphaproteobacteria > Hyphomicrobiales > Phyllobacteriaceae > Mesorhizobium > Mesorhizobium bavaricum. Next base: position 3,690,390 of record NZ_CM165566.1, read on the forward strand.
GGCCGAATAGAACCGGCCGATGGCATTGAGTGTGGCCGAGCCGAACTCGATCCAGGCGCGATGCCGGGCGCGGGCATATGGATCGATGGGGTGGAGGGGATTGGCTTGTGTCTCCTCGAGGAATTCGAGAATGACAGCGGATTCGAAGATCACCGTTTCCTCGCCGAGTCGCTGCACGCGCAGCAGCGGCACCTTGCCGAGCGGTGAGATCGCCTTGAACCAGTCCGGCTTGTCGGCGAGGTCGATGTCGACGCGCTCGAACGGCACGCCCTTTTCGGCCAGTGAAATCGCGGCGCGTTGCACATAGGGGCAGAGAGGATGGCTGACGAGAATGAGCTTGTCGGTCATCTCACTCTCCCCCGACAAGTTCAACGCGCCGTCCTCGACGCGCGTCGTCGCAGATTTCGTTTCATGGGATCCGTCTTTCGAAGTTAATGCAGTTGCATCCATATAGATGCAGGTGCATCGATCGTCAAGCTTGATGCAACTGCATCTATTGCCTATGCTGGACCATGATTGAGAAAGCCATGCCTTCGCCCGAAGCCATCAAGGCCTGGGGCCGCCTGATGCGCGTTTCGCGCCAGTTGGTCGAAAGTGCCGAAGAGATGTTGAAGGCCGGTGGCCTGCCGCCTCTGGCATGGTATGACGTGCTGCATGAACTCGCCGAGGCCGGTGAGGGCGGGCTGCGGCCGTTCCAGTTGATCGAGCGCACCCTGTTTGCGCAATACAACATCTCGCGGCTGCTGGCGCGGCTTGAGGCTGACGGGCTGGTGGAGAAGCTGCCGGTGGCCGATGACGGTCGTGGCCAGACCATCCGCATCACCGCAAGAGGCCGCGAGACCCGCCGCGGCATGTGGGCTGTCTACGGACGGTCGATCACCGAACTGGTCGGCGACAAACTCTCTGCGGAGGAACTGACCATGGTGTCGGCACTGCTTGGCCGGCTGCGCCATCCGCCCATTGCGGACTGATGCCATTTGTGCCGAGAGCACGGCCTGGCAAGATCCGGCCATGTCAGCCCAGATGGCTACCCCAGAGAAAGGCCAGCGTCGCCAACACGCCAAGGGCTACGCGAACGAGGTGCAGATTGCCCCATTTGACGATCAGGGACCTGGCTTGTGGATTGCCGGCGCCAGCGTCCATCGCCTCCAGCACCCTGTTGGTCGGCATCATGGCGATCAGTGTCCACGGCCAGGGCAGGATGATCAGCACCGCGCCAACCAGAAAGGCGAGACCGCCAGTCTGCCACCAGGCAATGAGACCGAGAACGCAGGCGACAATGGCAATCGACGCCTGCATGGCGGCGCCGCGCTTGTAGGAAGGCTGCCATTCCTGCAGCAGCGCCTCGTCGTCGAGACCGAGCCGCGCCGGTTGCTCGGCGACACTGACGTAAATCGCGGCACCGGAGAATGCGGCGGCAACCGTCAAGGCAAGCAATCCGATCAGCATCTGTTTCCCCGCGCAAGCCGTCCCACACCGACGCCGTGTAGTAGAAATAGGGCTTGCAAGGCTCAGAACAATACGCCATAAAAGCGGAGAACCGTAACGTACGGTACGGCTTGCCGGAATGACCGGCCGACCTTGCCTGCCGAGAGAAGAGCGTGTTGCACATCGTGCCAGAGATCGACACCAGCGAAGCGCTGACGGAGCGGCAGAAAGCCGTGCTCGACGCAGCGTTGCGGCTGCTGGTCGAGGAGGGCGATCAGCTAACCATGACCGCCGTCGCGCGCCGGGCGAGCTGTTCCAAGGAGACGCTCTACAAATGGTTCGGCGACCGCGACGGGCTGCTGACGGCAACGGTGCAGTGGCAGGCATCCAAGGTGCGGGTGGCGCAGGTCGATGGCAAGGGGCTCGATCTTGCCTCGCTGACCATAAGCCTCGAACGCTTCGCCTCCGACTGGCTGAAGGTGATTTCCAGCGACACTTCGATCGCGCTCAACCGCGTCGCGGTCGGCCATGCCGGTTCGGGCAAGGATGACCTTGGCGCCGTGGTGCTGGAGAACGGCCGCTTCGCCCTGGCCAAGCGGCTGAAGCCGGTGCTTGAAGCTGGTCGGCAGGCCGGACTGCTCGATTTTTCGGACGCCGAAACGGCGTTCCGCACCTTTTTCGGGCTGGTCGCCCGCGACGTGCAGATCCGTCTGCTGCTTGGCGACCGGCTGGAATTGACTGAGGCAGCGATCGGCGGCGATGCCGCGCGGGCGACGCAGCAGTTTCTCGCTCTTTTCAAGAGCAACAACCGGCTGCAAGGCCTCTGATTCATAAAACGGGAAGGAAGACAAAATGCGTGTCTATTACGATCGCGATGCCGATCTCAACCTGATCAAGGGCAAGAAGGTCGCCATCATCGGCTATGGCAGCCAGGGCAGGGCGCATGCGCTCAACCTCAAGGATTCCGGCGTCAAGGACCTCGCCATAGGCCTCAAGGCCGGCTCGGCGACCGCCAAGAAGGTCGAGGCCGATGGGCTCAAGGTGATGAGCGTGGCGGACGCCGCCAAATGGGCCGACCTGATGATGATGGCGACGCCTGACGAACTGCAGGCCGACATCTACAAAAACGAGATCGCGCCGAACATCCGCGACGGTGCTGCAATCGCCTTCGCGCACGGCCTCAACGTGCATTTCGGCCTCATCGAGCCGAAGGCGTCGGTCGATGTCGTCATGATCGCGCCGAAGGGCCCCGGCCATACGGTGCGCGGCGAATACCAGAAAGGTGGCGGCGTGCCGTGCCTGGTCGCCGTCAACCAGGATTCCTCGGGCAATGCGCTCGACCTGGCGCTGTCCTACGCCTGTGGCGTCGGCGGCGGCCGTTCGGGCATCATCGAGACCAATTTCCGCGAGGAATGCGAGACCGACCTGTTCGGCGAGCAGGTCGTGCTGTGCGGCGGTCTGGTCGAACTGATCCGGGCTGGCTTCGAGACGCTGGTCGAAGCCGGTTACGCGCCTGAGATGGCCTATTTCGAGTGCCTGCACGAGGTCAAGCTGATCGTCGACCTGATCTATGAGGGCGGCATCGCCAACATGAACTACTCGATCTCGAACACTGCCGAATGGGGTGAATATGTCTCCGGCCCGCGCATCATCACCGCCGAGACCAAGGCCGAGATGAAGCGCGTTCTGAAGGACATCCAGACGGGCAAGTTCACCTCGGAGTGGATGCAGGAGTACCGCGCCGGCATGTCGCGCTTCAAGGGCATCCGCCGCAACAATGACAGCCACCAGATCGAGGAAGTCGGCGCCAAGCTGCGCGCGATGATGCCGTGGATTTCCAAGAACAAGCTGGTCGACAAGGCCAAGAACTGAACGAAAATCCACGTTCTTGCCTTGCGCGCCCTCGGGCTTCGCCCGTGGGCGCGCGGAGGAATCTCCAGGAACAAGCTGGTCGGACTCAGTCGTACTTCAATCTGGCTCACTGCGAGTTGGTCGCAGTGAGCTTGTCGTGGCGATACACCAGCACTGCTTGGGGGTGCCTCGGATAGAGACCTACGCGGGCACGAGCCCGTGGCGCAGCATGACCTCATTCGCCTTGGCCAGGTCCGGCCTGCCGGGGACATTGACCACCTCGGCAATCTCCTCGAAGTAGCGGCGCCCGATGGACCCCGGCGTCAGCACGGCCAAGGTCCGCGACACCCCGTCGTGCAGGTTCTCATGGTGGTGGACACTTCCGCGCGGAATGAAGATGGCATCGCCGGCACCGAGTTCCTGCTTTCGGCCATCAACGGTGATCGTCAAAATGCCCTCCAGCCCATACAGCGTTTCGTCCGCCTCCTGATGGTAGTGGGGCGCCGGTACGCGGGCGCGGGACGGGACAACGAATTCAAACACGGTTGCACCCTTGTCGGTGACCAGGAAGCGCAATTCCAGCTCACCGATCGTCAAGACGCTCTGAGTACCCGCTTCCATAGACATTCTCCTTGTTGTAAAGTGGTTTTACAGAATTTGTAAAAGGACTTTACAACGATGTCAACAGCCAGTCAGACGGCAGAGTTGCCGGAGCCCGACGGAGAGCTGCGCCCACCCTTCTTCGGGGCTCTCCTGCGCATCACCTGGCAGCACGTTCGCAACCAGATGCACGAGGCCATTCGTGACGCTGGCTTCACCGACTTTCAGGACGCTCACTTCGCGGTGTTCTCCTATCCCCTTCCGGATGGCGTAAGGCCGTCGGAACTGGCTCGCCAGAAACGCATGTCGAGGCAGGCGATCAACTACCTCCTCATCCAGCTCGAGGAGCTCGGCTATATCGAGCGGCGCGCTCCCGAGGGCAGCGACCGGCGCCTCATCTACGTGAGCGCGCGCGGGCGGCAGCTTGTCGAGACGATTTTCACCTGCCTGCGGCGATTGCATGCGGAATGGGCGGAGGAGATTGGTGAGGAGCGATTCAACAACTTCCTTGACGTGTTGAAGCAGCTGTCAGCGAGGGCGCAGCAGGATCACTCCAAAGATCCAGGCTAGGAGTCAGCCGAACGATCGCGGCGGCGTACTGACGACACTGTGCTCGCGGTTCCCGTGGACAAAAACGGCGCCGCGATGAGCGGCGCCGCAGGGTATTCGTTGATCAGCGCTGCTCATCAATAGGGCGAGTAGCACTGCTGACGTGGGCCGTTGTAGGGCTGGAACGTGTTGTCCCAGGCGCGATACGACCGGTACCTGTCATAGCACCACTGGACATGGGCGCTCGAAACCCGCTGCGTCCTGTAGGTGCGATAGTAGCGGCGCGGCGGCGCGTCGTAGTAATTGTAGTTGTTGTACATGCTGCCAATGCCAAGTCCAAGGCCGAGCCCCAGAAGGGCAGCCGCGCCATCATCGTAATAACGGCCGCCACGATAGTGATGGCGACCATGGCGCCAACGCCAGTTGTCTCCATCGTTCCAGTTTCCGCCGCCACCGTTCCAGTGTCCGTGGCCTCCGTTCCAGTTTCCGGACCGGCGCCATCTCCAGTTTCCGCCGTTGTTATTGCCGCCCGCCCAGCCGTCGCGGACCGCGGTCGGCGCTGCCGTGCTTGCGGGAATCGACAGGTCCGGCTGCATGATCGGGCCGGCGGTGGACGGCGCCGTGACGCCCGAGAGGATACCGAGCGCTATCAGCCCGGATTTGACCGTGGAAGAAAAGAGCGAGTTCATTGCACTCTCCAAGAGACACAGGCCCCACGCCTACTCTAGGGGCCTACTGTGGATGTTTGCATCTGAACGGCGGATGAACGGAAAGGTTCCGTCAACCATGGCGCGAGCGGCATCAGGACCCATCGGTCTCCGCTGGTGGTCCCGCGACCTTGTTTTCTGCCGCGCTTGCGGGCAAAGGTCATGGCATGTCGCTGCGCCTCGCCACCTTCAATGTCGAGAACCTGATGAACAGGTTCGATTTTTCCGGCTATCGCAACCAGCTCAACGAGGATCGCACGCTGGCGCTGTTCGATATCCAGAGCGAAGCGGAATACAAGATGCTGGAGCAGGCGCGGGCCATCGCCCAGTCCGACGACACGCGCCAGCTGACGGCGCTGGCGATCGCGGCCACCCGCGCCGACATCATCTGCATGCAGGAGGTCGACAATATCGAAGCGCTGAAGGCCTTCGAATACGGCTATCTGTTCAAGATGGTGGGGCAGGGCTACCGGCAGAAATACACCACATCGGGCAATGATTCGCGCGGCATCGACGTCGCCGTGATGATGCGCAACGAAACCGCGCAGGGCCAGCCGATTGAATTCGTGCGCATGACCAGCCATGCCTACCTCACCTATGAACAGTTCGGGCTGCAGACGCCCGAACTGGCGGCGCTCGGCAACCAGGCCAATGAGCGCATCTTCCGGCGCGACTGCCTGGAAGTCGACATCACCGTGGGCGGCGTGCCGCTGACGCTTTATCTCGTGCACTTCAAGTCGATGGGCCCGCCGCGCAACGGGCTCGACGGGCGCGAAGCGACGATGCCGGTGCGCATCGCCGAGGCTCAGGCCGTGCGGCGGATCATCGAGGAGCGCTTCGGCAAGAACCACGCCGCCGACAAGCGCTGGGCGATCTGCGGCGACATGAATGATTACCGGCAGCGCGTGAAGATCGCCGGCGACGCGATCGACGGCTACCGCTTCGAAGTGGTCAACGAGAACCAGTCCTGCATCAACGTGCTGACAGAGGGCGGCTTCTGCGAAAACGTCGTCGAGCGGCGGCCGGAGATGAACCGCTGGAGTTTTTACCACACGCGTGGACCGGAAGAGCGGCATCTGTGCCAGCTCGACTACATCCTGTTGTCGAAGGGCCTCGCCGCCAGCAACGCGACGGCTGTTCCCGACATCATCCGCAACGGCCAGCCCTGGCGCACGATTTTCCCGCCCGGCCAGGAGGTCGAGCGGTTTCCGCGCGCCGGCTGGGACCGGCCGAAGGCATCCGACCACTGCCCGTTGGCGATCACCCTGGACATGACCTGATACGCTATGAGTTTCGACCTGCCGCGCAATGTCATCCTGCCGGTCGATGCCATCGACGTTCGGCTCGATCCCGGCCCGCACCCCTTTGCGGTCGATAATGCAGAGGCGATCGCCGAGAACTGGCAGCGCGAGATAGCAGCCAAGCCGGCGCTGTTCGACGGCACAGTGGTGCTACTGTCGCAACTCGCGTACCGCGACAACCGTCTGGTCGGCCGCTGCCATGCGGTCAACTATTCCACCTTCATGCTCTGGCGTAAGCGGCGCGAGAATTCGGGCGCCGAGCATGCCTATGCCCATGCCATACTGGTGGCCGGCGACAATGCGCTGGTGGCGATCCGCATGGGTTCGCACACGGTCAATGCCGGGCGCGTCTATTTCGCTGCCGGCTCGTTCGAGCCCATTGATTTTCGCGACGGCCAGGTCGACGTCGATTTCAACATGATCCGCGAGGTGCGCGAGGAGACCGGTATAGATCTGTCGGACGCGCCACGCGGCAAGCGCTACCACGTCCTGTCGACGGCCAGTGGTACGGTGATGTTTCGGCGTTTTCACGAGACGGCGCCGGCCGACGAGATTGCCCGTCGGATCTCAGCGTTCGTTGCCACCGAGACCGACCCGGAGATCGAGGGGCCGGTCATCATCCGCCACGCCACGGACCTTCCGGACGGGCTGGCGTCGCACATGAAGCCGCTGGTCGAATGGCATTTTGCCGGGGTGCTTTAGAGCAATTCCAGGAAAAGGTTTACCGGGAAGGCGGGCAGCGCTTTCCCTGGGGAGTTGCGTCAAAACAAAGAGATAGCGCGGTTCTGCGTTTCCGTGAAACGATGGACTAGCGGCGCGTCTTGTTCTGCGCCGCCTTGCGATCGTTGCTGGCGGCGACGAAGAACAAGATAAAGCCGAGACCCAGCAAGCCGCCCATCGCCATTCCCATGGTCTGGCCGACGACCGACTGGAAGTCGGCGGTGACGCGATCGGGATTGGCCATGCCGTAGCTGGCGAGATACCACCAGATGCCTGCAAGGACGCCCTCGATGATCACCATCGCCAGGATCAGTCGTGTCTTCTTGCTCATGCGTTATTCCCCCCGACCAGAGATATCTTGCCTTAGGGCCTGAGGATCGCCGAGTCGATCGAATCCGCATCGAAATGATGCCGATTTGGGAGTTAACGCGGCCGGCAACGCAGCGCGCCCGACCTTTCCTTGCATGCCGCCAATTCGTGTGTTAGATACTGAACCACATGGTTCAGTATGCTCGAACCCGCTTGGATGCCTCGTTCGCCGCGCTCTCGGACGCCACCCGACGCGGCGTTCTGGAGCAGCTCGGACGTGCAGACGCTTCGATCACGGAGCTTGCCGAGAAGTTCCACATGACCCTTACGGGCATGAAGAAGCATGTCGGCGTCTTGGAGCAGGCGGGGCTCGTCACCACGGAGAAGGTCGGGCGCGTGCGGACCTGCAAGCTCGGCTTACGCGAACTGGAGGAAGAGGCGGCTTGGATCGAGAGGTATCGCCAGCTGTGGGACGCACGCTTCAACGAGTTGGACAAGATTGTCGAGGAACTGAAACGGAAGGAGTAAGCCGATGGACGAAAGAAGACATAGTGAGCCCACCCCCATGAACAACCGCACGACGATCGAACGGCAGTCCGAACGTGAGCTCGTCATTACGCGTACGTTCAATGGCCCGGCGCGCATCGTGTACGAGGCGTGGACCAAGCCCGAGCTGTTCATGCGGTGGTGGGCACCGAAGTCGATGGGCGTTCCTCTGCTTTCCTGCGAGATGGATGTTCGTGTCGGAGGCGGGTACCGCGTTGCGTTTGGCCACGATGCCTCGAGCGCTATGGCATTCTTCGGCAAGTACATCGACGTGATACCTAACTCTCGCCTCGTCTGGACGAATGAGGAAAGTGAGGACGCCGCCGTGACCACGGTGACCTTCGAGGAAAAAGACGGCAAGACGCTGCTGGTGCTGCACGAACTCTATCCCTCTAAGGAAGCGCTCGACGAGGCCATCGCCGGGATGGAGGATGGGATGCCCGAGCAGTTCGAACAGCTGGACGAGCTTCTCGTCACCTTGGGCGCGAACTTGGGAGGGTCATGAAGCTGTCGATCTCGCGGTTGGCCGCCTGAAATCTTCACGACGCGGAAGAAAACCCCCGGCGAGATCGCCGTGGGAAGCTGACCTGGGCTTACTCGTGCCGCAGCGCGTCGATCGGGTCGAGCCTGGCGCCGCGCAGCGCCGGGAAGAAGCCGAACACCATGCCGATCAGCGCCGAGAAACCGACGGCGAGCAGGATGACCGCCGGGCTTGGCGCGAACGGGATGGTCAGCGCCGCCGCGGCAAGGCCGGCCAGCGCCAGGCCAATCAGGATGCCGATGATGCCGCCAAGCAGCGACAGCACCGTCGCCTCGACCAGGAACTGGATGAGGATGTGCTTTTCATGCGCGCCGATGGCAAGCCGGATGCCGATCTCGCGCGTGCGCTCGGTGACCGAGACCAGCATGATGTTCATGATGCCGATGCCGCCGACCAGCAGGCTGACGCCTGCGACCGCGCCCAGCATGCCGGTCATGGTGGTGGTGGCGCTGGCCATGGCGTCGGCGATTTGGGTCATGTCGCGGATGGCGAAATCGCTCTCGCGGTCGGGGGTGATGCGGCGGGCATCGCGCAAGATGTCCTCGACGCGCGGCTGCAGTTCGCTGGTCGGCGTGGTGTCGTCGGCGGCGATGTAGATGTTGTCGATGTCGCGGTTGCCGGCGATGCGGCGCTGATAGGCATGCAGGGGCATCAACACGACATTGTCCTGGTCCTGGCCGAAGCCGGTATAGCCCTTGGGTTCGAGCAGGCCGATGATCTTGCAGGAGGTGCGGTTGACGCGGATGATCTCGCCCTCGGGGTCGCCGGCGCCGAAGAATTGCTGGCGCACCGTCTCACCGATCAGGCAGACGCCGGTGCCGGAGCGGGTCTCGGAATCGCTGAACGCGCGGCCGGACACCAGCTTCCAGTCGCGCGCATCGAGATAGGCGCTGTCGGTACCGGTGACCCCCGAGGTCAGGCTCTCGGTGCCGAAGATGACACGGACCTGTTTTTGCGAGGCCGGCGACATGGCCCGCGCGCCGGTCAGGTGCGCGACCAGCGCCGCCAGGTCCTTTTCTGCGAGCGGACGGACCACCTGGTCGAGACCGCCCGGGCCGCCGGGACCGGCCGGCCGGCCGGAACGGACGACCAGCAGGTTGCTGCCGAGCTTGGAGATGTCGGCCTTGACCTTTTCGGTGGTGCCGGAGCCGATGGTGAGCATGGCAATGACCGCGGCAACGCCGATGACGATGCCGAGCAATGTCAGGAACGAACGCAGCACGTTGCGGCGGATCGAGCGGAGCGAGAGGCGGACGGTTTCCCAGATCATGGTTAGGCCACCTCGAGATTCTTGGAATCGGAGGCGACGTGGCCGTCGAGGAAGCGAATGGTGCGCTCGGCATAGCCGGCGACGTCGGCCTCATGGGTGACCATGGCGATGGTCAGGCCAAGCTCGGTGTTGAGCTGTGTCAGCAACTCCATGATCTCATGCGTGCGCGCGGTGTCGAGATTGCCCGTCGGCTCGTCGGCGACGAGTAGCGTCGGGCGGGTGACGATGGCACGCGCGATCGCCACGCGCTGCTGCTGGCCGCCGGACAGCTCGGCCGGCGTGTGGTGCTCGCGGCCGACCAGGCCGACCTGGGACAACGCCTGCATGGCAAGGTCGCGGCGTTCGCGGGCGGCGACGCCGCGATAGATCAGCGGCAGTTCGACATTTTCCGCTGCCGTGGTGCGGGCCAAGAGATTGTAGCCCTGGAAAACGAAACCGACATAGAGGTTGCGCAGCATGGCGCGGCGGTTGCGGTCGAGCCGGCCGGCGTCGATGCCCATGAACGAATAGGTGCCGGCGGTCGGCGTGTCGAGGCAGCCGATGATGTTCATCGCCGTCGACTTGCCGGAGCCGGACGGGCCCATGATGGCGACGAATTCGCCGCGCCGGATGGCAAGGTCGACGCCGGCCAGCGCGTGGACCCTGGCTTCGCCCTGGCCATAGCTCTTCCAGACCTTGTCGAAGGTGATGAGGGCAGCACCGGCAGCCACGGCCTCAGCTCCGCTGCTGCGACGCGGTGATGACCTCAGCGCCTTCCTTGAGGCCCGAGGTGATCTCGGTCAGCTCGCCATCGGTGGAACCGATCTTGACATTGACCGGATGCGGCCGCCCGTTCTCCAGCACATAGAGCGTGCGCGAGCCGTCGGTTGGCGCTGTCACGGCCTGGCGCTGGCGGTTGCCGCCGGGGCGACCCATGCGGCCGGTGAACAGATCGCTGAGGCTCCAGCCACGCGCTGCCTGCTGTGCCGGGCGATAACGGAAGGCGGTGGCAGGCACGGTGAGGACGTCCTTTGCCTGCCGGGTGACGACCGAAACGGTTGCGGTCATGCCGGGCCGCAGCAACAGCTCGTTGTTGTCGACCTCAAGCCGCGCATTGTAGGTAACGACGCCGTCGGTGGTGACCGAAGCATAGGAAATGTCGCGAATCTCGGCGTCGAACGGCCGGTCGGGGAAGGCATCGACCGTGAAACGGGCATGCTGGCCGGTCTTGACCGCGCCGATGTCGGCCTCGTCGACCGCCGCCACCAGTTCCATGTTTCTGAGATCGGCGGCGATGATGAACAGCACCGCGGCGCCTGCAGCGAGGAGGCGACCGTCTGGCCGGGGTCGACCGAGCGCGTCAGCACGATGCCGTCGATCGGCGCATAGATGGTGCTGTTGGCAAGGTCGGTCTGCTGCGATTTCAGATCGGCATTGGCGATGGCGAGATTGGCCTCCGCGCTATCGAGTGCCGCCTTGGAGCGGTCGCGCGTTGCGGCTGCCGCCTCCAGCGACTGGTCGGTCGCCATGCCGCGCTTGGTCAGCGCGGCCGCGCGGACAAGCGCTTTTTCGTTCTCGGCGAGCGTTACCGTGGCGTCTTCGACATTGGCAGCCGCGCCCTTGGCGGACGCCTCGGCCCGTTCGATCTGCACCTGCAGCTTCGCGGTGTCGAGCGCTGCCAGCATGTCGCCCTTCTTGACCTGCTGGTTTTCCTCGACGGATACCGAACGGATGATGCCGGAGAGCTGGCTGGAAATGTCGACCTGCGTGAGCGGCTGCAGTGTGCCGGTCGCCGACACCTCGACGGTGAGATCGGCCTTGGCGGCCGGCACGGTGGTATAGTCAATCTTGGCGGGCGAGCCGGCGTACCACTGATAGGCGCCAAGCCCGGCGGCGAGCACGATCAATGTCAGCAGCGCATAGAGCCAGCCACGCCGTCGCGTCTTGTGCAGACCTTGCCTGTCGAGACCGAGCGCCGTCTCGATGGCGGAATCCGATTCCGTCTTTGGCAGATTGACAATCTGGTCCACGTCGGACCCCTATGATGCGTAATGTCCCTATCTGTGCACAGATCAGGCTTACTGGTTCAAATATCAAATTAAATTTCGCCCATGTTGGGATTGAGGCAGGAATGCAAACCCGGAATTACTTGCTTTACGATGTGTTTACGACCGAGCGACTGGCCGGCAATCCGCTGGCCGTGGTGTTGGATTGCAAAGGTCTGGACACGGCCGCGATGCAGGCCATCGCGCGTGAGTTCAACCTGTCGGAATCGGTCTTTGTGCTGCCGCCGGCCAATCCCAAGCACCGAAACCGCATTCGCATCTTTACGCCCGACTACGAAATGCCGTTCGCCGGCCACCCGACCGTCGGCTCGGCGATCGCGCTGGCTGAACTGGCGGGAGAGGGCGGCGCCGGCATCTTCGTGCTGGAAGAAAACATCGGTCCGGTGCGTTGCGCCGTCAGCAAGCACGATGGCAACACCTTCGCCGAGTTCGACCTGGCGAAGCTGCCGGAGCCGCTGAAGCTCGAGGCCGATCCGGAGGCGATCGGTGCGGCCCTTGGGCTGGCGCCGCATGAGATCGGCTTCGAGAATCACCGCGTCGCGTTCTGGTCGGCGGGTGTGCCCTATGTGACCATCCCGGTTGCCAATCTCGAAGCTGCGGGCCGAATCCGGTTGGACAACCAGGCTTGGTCCGAATTGGCGCCGCGCAAGAGCGAGTGGGCCTTTGCCAGCCCCTATGTCTACTGCCGCGAGACGGTGAACCACGAAAGTGCGTTCCATGTGCGCATGATCGTGCCGGGCACGCCGTCCTATGAAGACCCGGCGACCGGCTCAGCGGCGGCCGCCTTCGCCGGCGCCATCATGCATTTCGATGGCCCGACAGACGGTGTTTCGCAGCTGTGGATCGAGCAGGGGCTGGAGATGGGCCGGCCGTCGCGCATCCGCCTCGAACTGACCGTGCAAGGCGGAAAACTGGCCTCGGCGCGCATCGGCGGCAACGCGGTCAAGGTGGCGGAAGGCAAGCTGTTCGTCTGATCATCTGCGGCACTTCGAGCCTGTTCCATCTCGATAAAATCGGGATGGGGCTCTGTCTTTTTGTATGAGCATGATCTCTTCCGAAAACCGGATTCCACTTTTCGGGATCATGCTCCAGGCGATTTGTCGGGAAATGATTCCGGCAGGGCTGGACAGGACCGATGGTGGCGGCTATATGCCCGCCAACGCCGGTTTTTGCCGGCCGAGTGGGTGCGTAGCTCAGTTGGTAGAGCAGCTGACTCTTAATCAGCGGGTCCACAGTTCAATCCTGTGCGCACCCACCAAAATCTTCAAAGACTTGGTGGAAAGACCCTGAAAGTGGGATGTTTCGCTGCCGTTCGGTGGCGGCATTCAGTGGACGCTATTGGATAGTTGGTCGCAGATAGCTGAGGATCGCTCGCGTTATAGCGAGGACGCCGTCGACGTCTTCGAAGTTTGTCTTGCTTTTGCCAACGATCCATTCGAGTTCCGGGGCTTCCGGCAACCGAAGGGTACGATTTAGCGCCCAACCTGAGAGGAGACCAAGCCCAAAATATGTCGGCTCGTTTTCTCCATAATAAGGAAAGCGAAAATCTAACCAAATTGGCCCTCCATATCCAAGCTTGAAGGTCATTCTGATAGAAACCCTGTGGCCGAAACGATCTTCAATTACTCCATGAAAGCTGAGATCTCTGAGTGCGTAACCATGTGATGGCGTCGCCAATCCCATGGAGCTCCAGACCTTCCAAGTATGCGATTTCAATTCTTTGTAGTTCGGAAATTTGGTCTTTTCAGGCGTTAGACGGATCGGCGGATCATTGTAGCTGGTTTCTGCTCTCCACTCTTCTGCGGCGCGACGAAGATCTTCAAAAGTCCGGAGGATCGCCGGATTGATGGGATCGCCAGAGCGGACTGAGCTCCGCCACTCGGAAATCATGTCGCGCAGTTCTTCGATGGTATGGCCCGAGCGATCTGCCCAGTCCTGCGTCGCCAACATCCATGGTGAGTTGTATTTCAGTCCGGCAAAAGCTCCGATCCTGCGATCGAAATCTCTGATAATCAGCGCGAAAGTATCGCGAAGACCCTGTTTGGGATCGCCGAAAATTTGGGAGGGCTCGTTCATCGCGCGATCCGGGCGTTGCTAGCCTACTTCTCCGAAACGCCCGCCTCGGCAAAACTTGCCATGCGGGTGTGGCACTCCAGCGCGGAACGGACGATGTTGACGGCGAGGCAGGCGCCGGAACCTTCGCCAAGCCGCATGCCAAGATCGAGCAGCGGCGGCAGGCCGAGCGCTTCGAGCAAGCCACGATGGCCGGATTCGGCCGAGACATGGGCGGCGATGGTGTGGGCGAGGCCGGCCGGATGCAGCCTTGCCAGCGGTGCGGCGGCGGCGGTGCAGACGAAGCCGTCGAGCAGTACGGGTATGCCCAGATGGCGGGCGGCGAGCGTGGCGCCGAAGATGGCGGCGAGTTCGCGCCCACCGAGCGCGGCGGCAACTCCCAGCGGATCGCTAAGGGCGACAGCGTGGCGCTTCAGGCCGGCTTCGATGGCGACCACCTTGCGCTTCAGGCCGGCGTCATCGACGCCGGTGCCGCGCCCGGTCCATTTTTGTGCACCGCCGCCGAACAGCGCCGCCGAAATGGCGGCTGCCGGCGTGGTGTTGCCGATGCCCATTTCGCCGAAGCAAACCAGATCGAGGTCCTTCGTCACCGCGTCATAGCCGGCCGACACGGCGGCGAGAAACACCTTCTCGTCCATCGCCGGGCCTTGCGTGAAGTCGCCGGTGGGATGGTCGAGATCGAGCGGGATGACATCGAGTTCGGCGCCGGCGATGCGGGCAAGCTGGTTGATGGCGGCACCGCCGCCGGCGAAATTCGCCACCATCTGCACGGTGACTTCCGAAGGATAGGCCGACACGCCTTGCGCGGTGACGCCATGGTTGCCGGCAAAGACGAAGACCTTCACCCGGTCGAGCCTGGGCATGTCGCGGCCCTGCCAGCGCGCCAGCCATGCGGCGATGGTTTCGAGCCGGCCGAGGCTGCCTTGCGGCTTGGTCAGCGTGTCCTGGCGGCGGGCGACCGCCTTTGCGGCGGCATCGCTGCCGGTGGGCAGGTCGACACAGGCGGCGCGCAGTTCATCTAGTGATTTGAAGGGCATGGGGGCAAAGTCTCCAAAGGGAATCAGGCCAAAGAGGAATCAGGAGAGAGCTACGGAAGCGACGAGCAGCACGGCGATTTCGCTCAGCTGCTGCAAGGCGCCGATCGTGTCGCCGGTCTGGCCATCGATCTGGTTGAGGCAAAGGGCGCGGAACGCCGCAAACAGCAGGCCAAGCAGGATGAGCGCGAAAACGGCGCCGCCGAGCCCGAGCAAGAGCAGCGATATCGCGCCGACCACGGCGCCGGCGATAGCCGTCTCGAACGAAACTGTGCCGGCGTCGACCGAGAGGCCGTCGGACCGGGCCGCGGGCAGCAGGTGCATGAAGGTGCCCAACACGCCGCGCGAGGCAGCGTGCGCGGCGATCAGGGCGAAGAGGGCCTGCGTGGGTTCGACGAATCCCGACAGCGCGCTCCAGCGGATCAGCAGCGACAGAGCCAGTGCCGCGGCACCGTAGGCGCCGATGCGGCTGTCGCGCATGATGTCGAGTTTGCGGCCGCGCGATTTGCCGCCGCCAAAGCCGTCGGCGACATCGGAAAGCCCGTCCTCATGCAGGCAGCCGGTCGTGAGCACGGTTGAAACAAGGGCAAGGGCTGCCGCCAGGCCCATGCCAAGGCCAAATCGTTCCGCCGCGGCAAAGACGATGGCGCCGATCAGGCCGACGACAAGACCGGCAACGGGTGCTGCCCAGATCGCTGCGGCCAGGCTGCGCCCGCGAAAATCGAAGACGGGCAGCGGCAGCCGGGTGAAGAAGACCAGGCAGAGCGCGATGTCGTCGAGGACCTGCCGGGGGGAAAGGGTCAAGTTCCGAAGCTTCATGTCCTAGCCCCTCGCAATGGCGTGGAAGAAGGTGCCGCTGACATGGCCGCGCCGGTAACCCGAGGCGCCGATGGGATTGCCCTGGCCGTCGGCGAGGTCGGCCAGCGGCTCGTCATTGCCGGTCGCGATCATCTGCGCATAGTGGAATTCGTGGCCGCGGATCAGCGCGCCTTGCGCGCCCAACGGACAATCGGCGCGCAGCCGCGCCTCTCGATAACCGAGGTTCATCTTGCGTTTGGCAAAGCTGGTGGAATGGCCGAGCAGGCCGAGCATTCCGTGCGTTTCGCCCGACGCGTCCTCCAGCGCTTCGCCAAGCACCATGAAGCCACCGCACTCGCCATGGATGGGCTTCGTCGCGGCGAATCTTGCCATTCCCTCACGGAAATCTGCGGCGGCGGCAAGCCGGCCGGCGTGAAGCTCGGGATAGCCGCCGGGCAGCCAGCAGACGTCGCAGTCCTCGTCGGGTGCTTCGTCGGCGAGCGGCGAGAACGGGACGATCTCGGCGCCGGCCTTGCGCCAATAGGCCGCCACATGCGGATAGAGGAAGGTGAAAGCGGCATCTTCAGCCAGTGCAATGCGCTGGCCAGGTGGCGATAGCGCTTCGTCAAAGCCGCCGGGCGCCGGGGTGAGGGGGGTCGCCAAGGCCATGATGGCATCGAGATCGAGTGACTTTTCGGCCATGTCGGCCAGCCGGTCGAGATGCGCCATCAGGTCGTCATATTCGCCGGCCTGGACGAGGCCGAGATGGCGCTCGGGTAGGTTCAGCGTCGGATCGCGCAGGATGGCGCCGACAACGGGCAGGCCGATCGCCTCGATGGCGTCGCCGGAGAGACGGCGGTGGCGCTCGCTGCCCAGCCGGTTGAGCACGACGCCGGCCATGCGCACATCCGGATCGTAGGTGGCAAACCCTTTGGCGACAGCGGCCGCCGTGGTCGACTGGCCGGAAACGTCAAGCACCAGCAGCACCGGCAAGCCGTAGAGGCGGGCGAGATCCGCCGCGGAGCCGGTGCGGCCGGGGGCCGCCGGAATACCGTCGAACAGCCCCATGGCGCTTTCGAGGATGACGAAATCGGTATCGTCGGCCGCTTGTCTGGCGAGCGCATTGAGCAGCGATGGTGGCATGGCCCAACTGTCGAGGTTGACGCCGGACAGGCCGGTGGCTGCGGTGTGAAAGCCGGGATCGATATAGTCGGGGCCGGATTTGGCGCCGCGCACTTTCAAGCCCCGCCGGGTGAGCGCTCGCAGGATACCGATGGTGACGCTGGTCTTGCCCGAGCCTGAGCGCGGCGCGCCGATGATGATCGCGCGGGCGCTCACAGTGCACCCGCCAGTGCCGCGCGCATGGCGACGATGCCGCCGACGACGATCAGCGCCGGCGCGGTCAGCCCGGCGGCGGCCGCTTCCTCGGCAATGGTGGCGAGCGTGGCAACGACGATCTGCTCCTGCGGTGTCGTCGCGGCGACGATCACGGCCGCTGGTGTCGACGGCGCCAGGCCGCCGTCGAGCAGTGCGGCGGCGATGAGGGGCAAATTGGCCATGCCCATATAGACCACGACAGGCTGGCCGGTGCGCGCGATTGCTGCCCAGTCGATGTCGTCATCGGTGCCGGCGGCATGGCCGGTCGCCAGGATCACAGCCTTGTTGATGCCGCGCATGGTGGCCGGGATGCCGGTGGCTGCCAGCGCACTGAGCCCCGACGTCAGGCCGGGCAGGACGCGGAAGGGGATTTTTTCCCGCGCCAGCGCCAAAGCTTCTTCGCCGCCACGGCCAAAGATATAGGGATCACCGCCCTTCAGCCTGACGACGCGGCGGCCTGTGCGCGCCAGCCGAACCAGCAGCGCGGTGATGTCGTCCTGCTTCATCGACGGTTTTCCGCCGCGCTTGCCGGCAAAGAACAGTTCGGCGCTTGCGGCGACGGCGACGACATCGGGGGAGACCAGCGCGTCGTAGACAACGGCATCCGCCTCGGCCAAAGCCGCCAGCACTTCCAGCGTCAGGCACCCAGGGTCGCCGGGGCCGGCGCCGGCCAGCCAGACGTGGCCCGGTGCAAGTGGGCGCGGCGTGAAGTTCAGCCGCGCAAGAGCCTGTTCGAGCGTGGCGTTCTCGCCCTTGTTCCTGGTGCTGCCGCTCACAATCCGTCCCGTCCGCGAAAACGCCGCTGGTAGTGGGCGTCGTACAATGAACTCTCGCCAAAATCTTCCGCCGCCAACGAACGGCCGACGAAGATGATCGCCGTGCGCTCCATCGGATCGGCCGCGAGCAACATTTCGATCGTTTCCAGCGTGCCGGTCAGCACGCGCTCGTCCGGCCATGAGGCGCGGAAGACGATCGCCACCGGGCAATCCCCGCCATAATGCGGCGTCAGCTCGGCAACGACGCGATCGATGGCGTGGATGGCAAGGTGAATGGCAAGCGTGGCGCCGGTGCGGCCGAAACCAGCCAGCGTTTCACCGGGCGGCATCTTGGACGCACGGCCGGAGACGCGGGTCAGCACCAGGCTTTGCGCGACTTCGGGAATGGTCAGCTCGCGGCGAAGTGCTGCGGCAGCCGCGGCGAAGGAGGGAACGCCCGGTGTCAGCGTGTAGGGAATGCCGTGCTTTTCCAGCCGCCGGATCTGTTCCGCAACGGCGCTCCATACCGACAGGTCGCCGGAATGCAGCCTGGCGACATCATGGCCGGCTTTGTGGGCATCGAGATATGCGGCCTCGATCTCGTCGAGCGACATCGGTGCAGTGTCGATCAGTTTTGTCCCCGGCGCGCAGTGCTGCAGCAATTCGGGCGCGACGATCGAACCGGCATGCAGGCAGACCGGGCAGCTTGCCAGCAGCCTGGCGCCACGCAGCGTGATGAGATCGGCGGCACCAGGACCGGCGCCGATGAAATGCACGGTCATGGCGCATCTCCGCTGATGGCGATGGCGCAGGTGACCGGGCCGAGCACCGTACGGGGGCCAAGCAGCCTGGCGCCCGTGCCGGCAACGGCAACGGCGGATGCTTCGGACACCGAAGGCGTGCCGGCCAGATCCTGCGAACGGCTGGAGAGGCTGATCGTGGCTGATGAGGCGGCCTCGACAGCGGCCGCATCGGCGACGATGACCGGAAGATTGAGCTGATGTCCGGCGGCGAAGATGGCCCTTTCGTCCCGCTTCAAGGGGGCGGTGGCCAACGCTGAAAGCGCCGTCATGGCCAGCCCATGCGTCTCCAGGGCGGTTTCTATCGCCGCGAGCACGTCTTCAACGCTCACGCCCTTTCGGCTGCCAATGCCCGCGACCATCATGGCTTCACCCAGCTCCATTGGGTGACCGGCATGGCCGGCCGCCAGGCCTGCATCGAGCCGACCGGCGATGCGCGGGATATGTTTATGCGGGTCAGGTCGCCGCCAAGCGAGATATGGCGGGCAAGAAGCAGGCCTTCCATCTCCAGCGTCACCGCATTGGCCACAAGACGACCGCCGGGGCGCAGGGCCTTGATGGCAGCGTTCAGCACGCCGGCATCGCTGCCGCCACCGCCAATGAAGATCGCATCCGGCGTGTCCAGCCCGGCAAGCGCCTTGGGCGCGCTGCCTTCCACCACGACAAGGCCGGGAACACCGCAGGCAGCGGCGTTGCGGCCAATGCGGGCGGCGCGGATCGGGTTGGTCTCGATGGCGATGGCACGCAGCGAGGAATGGGCGCGCATCCATTCGATGCTGACGGAGCCGGAGCCCGCGCCGATGTCCCACAGCAATTCGCCGCGCCTGGGCGCCAGCGCTGACAGGGTGATGGCGCGAATCTCGCGCTTGGTGATCTGGCCGTCATGGTCGAACAGATGATCGGCAAGCCCAACGGTGAGCGGCAGGACGCGCGCATCCGCACCGGGTTCAACTTCGATCGCCAGCACGTTGAGCGGATTGATGTTTTCGAGGCCGAAGGCATCGGCGCAGGCCGAGCGCAAAGTCTCCTTCGGCCCGCCCAGAGCTTCCAGAACCGTCAGCCGTGAGGCGCCGAAGTCGAGTTCGACGAGCAGTCGCGCGATTGCAGCGGGTGCCTCCGCGTCGGATGTCAGCGCCAGGATGCGTGCGTTCGGCTGCAGCAGCGGCCGGATCAGGTCGAGCGGCCGGCCATGCAGTGACACGGTCTCGATATCCTGCAAAGCCCAGCCAAGGCGAGCGGCCGCCAGTGAAACGGCCGACGGTGCGGGAATGACATGCATCTCCAGCGCCTTCACCTTGCGGGCGAGGGTGGCGCCGACCCCGTGGAAGAACGGATCGCCGGAGGCGAGCACGCAGACGTTTCTACCGGCAAGTGCCAGCACATCGGTCATCTCGGCATCGAAGGGAACTGGCCAGGGACGTGGTTCACCCTTGGCGAAGGAGGCGACAAGCGCCAGATGCCGCTTGCCGCCGAAGATGACTTCCGCCCTAGCGATCAGTCGCTTGGCCTCGTCGCCGAGACCCGCTAAACCGTCCTCGCCGATGCCGACGATGGAGAGCCATCTTGCGTTGAGCTTGGCGCCGCGCGGACCCTCAGCAGGCATGATGACCCACCGCATTCTGATCCTCGGCGGAACCACGGAAGCCCGGCAGCTGGCCGGAAAACTGGCGGCGCACGCCTCGGTCACGCTGTCGCTGGCCGGCCGTACCGAAAGCCCGGCTGCGCAAGGGGTGCCTGTGCGAACCGGAGGGTTTGGCGGCGCCGATGGACTGGCTGCCTATCTCCGGGAGACGCGCATCGACCTTCTGATCGACGCCACGCATCCCTATGCGGCGCGGATCTCGGCCAATGCAGCGCAAGGCGCGCGCCTGGCCGGCGTGCCGATGATCGCCTTGCGACGCCCCGGCTGGGAACCCGTCGAAGGCGACCGCTGGACGCAGGTCGATACGGTCGGCGACGCCGTGCACGCGCTGGGTCCCGCGCCGCGGCGCGTTTTCCTGGCGCTCGGCCGGCAAGAGATCGCCGCCTTCGAGGCGGCGCCCCAGCATCATTATCTCATTCGCAGCGTCGATCGGGTTGAGCCCAGACTGATGGTCCCGGATGCGAGCTATCTGCTGGCAAGGGGGCCATTCCCCGAGGCGGAAGAACGCGCGCTGCTCGAAAAGCATCGCATCGAAATCGTCGTGTCCAAGAACAGCGGCGGCGAGGCAACCTATGGCAAGATCGCGGCGGCACGGGCGCTTGGCATCGAGGTGGTCATGGTCCGCAGGCCCGCGCTGCCGGACGTCCCTTCGGCTGAAACCGTCGAAGCGCTGGCCGCCATTGTCAACCAATTTGGGGTCGATCATTTTCTCTGACCCGTGGACGAACGCGGTGTGTAGACCAGCGACTGCTTTTCGCCGCGCTTGATGATCCTGGTTTCCGGCGAGCCGATGATGATGCAGGTCGCCATGTCGGCCTTTTGCGCGTCGACATCGGCCAGCAGGAAGACTTCGATGCGCTCATCCGGACGGCCGGCGGCGCGGCCGAAAATCACCGGCGTGGTGCCCGGCAGGATCGCGGTCAGGCATTCGAAAGCGCGGCCAAGCTGCCAGGGGCGCGCCTTGCTGATCGGATTGTAGAGCGCGATGACGAAGCCGGCGCCGGCCGCCGCCAGCAGGCGCAGCTCGATCAGTTCCCAAGGCTTCAGATTGTCGGACAGCGAGATGGCGCAGAAATCATGGCCGAGCGGCGCGCCGATGCGGGCTGCAACCGCGAGCATGGCGGTGATGCCGGGCACGACCGCGACATCGACCGCACGCCATTCAGCCGGGCCGGCCTCGATCGCCTCGCAGACGGCAGCCGCCATGGCGAAGACGCCGGGATCGCCACCGGAAACGACGGCCACGTCATGGCCTTCGGCGGCTTTGGTCAGGGCGTCCGTGGAGCGGGCGAGCTCCTCGCGGTTGTCGGAAGCAACGCGGGTCTGGTCCGGGCGCAACTCCAGCCGGTCGAGATAGGGCTTATAGCCGTAGAAAAACGCGGCCTGCGCCACGGCGCGGCTCGCCTCAGGCGTCACCTGATCGGCATTGCCGGGTCCGAGCCCGATGACGGTGAGGCGGCCGCTCATGCCTGTGCTCCCGAAACGCCGGGCCGGGCGGACCAGCCGGCGACCAGCACGATGGCGAAGTAGGGAGCCTTGTCGTCCTGTTTGTCAGCAAGCTTCATCGAGACGCTGCCGGCCATGGTGCCACGCTCAACATAGACGGCGCGCGCCAGCTTGCCGGTCGCCTCCAGCGCCCGCCTGATCTTGGGCAGGTTGCGGCCGACCTTCATGATGACGGCGGCGTCGGTATCCGCCAGCCGTCGGGTGAGCTCGAACTCGCTCATCGTGCCCGGCAACACCGTCAGCACATCGTCGCCCTGGACGATCGGCAGGCCAGTCGCCGACCAGCAGCCGGACATGGCGGTGACGCCGGGAATGACCTCGGTGGGGAAACGATGGGCGAGGCGCACATGTAGGTGCATGTAGGAGCCGTAGAACAGCGGGTCGCCCTCGGACAGCACGGCGACCATTTTGCCGGCCTGAAGATGCTCGGCGACTTTCTCGGCGGACTCCTCGTAAAAGCCGGTGATCTGCGACCGGTAGTCGTCGTGATCCTTGTCGATTTCCGTGGTGACGGGGTAGAGCAGCGGCAATTCCGTCATGCCCGGGCGGAACTGCGCTTCGACGATGGCGCGTGCGTTGCTGTTGTTGCCGCGCTTGGCGAAATACGCCACGACATCGGCTTCAGCCAGGACGCGTGCAGCCTTCAGCGTCAACAGTTCGGGGTCGCCGGGACCGGTGCCGACGCCAACCAGACGACCTTTGGCCAGCGCGTTCACAGGCCCGGCCTCGCCAGGGCATTGAGTGCCGCGGCAGTCATGGCGCTGCCGCCAAGCCGGCCGCGCACGATGGCATAGGGCACGCCATAGGAATTCTCGGCCAGCGCATCCTTGGATTCTGCCGCACCGACGAAGCCAACCGGCATGCCGATGATGGCTGCCGGCTTAGGCCCGCCGTCACGCAGCTTCTCCAGCAAATAGAAGAGCGCGGTCGGCGCATTGCCGATGGCGACCACCGAACCGGCCAGGTGGTCGCCCCACAGGTCGATTGCGGCCGCCGAGCGGGTGTTGCCGATGTCCTTGGCGATGTCGTGTGTGCGCGGATCGCGAAGCGTGCAGATCACCTCATTGCTGGCCGGCAATCTGGCGCGGGTGACGCCATGCGAGACCATTTCCGCGTCGCAGAAGATCGGCGCACCCGCCGAAAGTGCGGTGCGCGCGGCGGCAACGAAATCCGTCGAGAAAACAAAATGGCTGGCAGCTTCGACCTGGCCGCAGGCATGGATCATGCGGATGGCGACATCGGCCTCGGCTTCGGAGAAGCGCGTGAGATCCGCCTCGGCGCGAATGATGGCGAAGGAGCGCTCGTAGATCGCCGTGCCGTCGTGGATGTAGTCGTAGGCGGCCATGCTCATTCCTGTCGGTAAGCTTCGGCGATGCCGGCCGCGCCAAGCCTTGTCAGGCAAGCTGCGGCGGTTTCGCCGGGAAGTCGTGCGCTGCGGATCACTGCCGCGACGCGGCTGATGCCGCGCGCGGCGTCATAGCCCGGCCTGTAGCCGGCAGGAAGGCCCTTTGCCGTCGCGTTCACGACAAGTCCGGCTCCGTTTTCGCCGCCGACAAGGGTAAGCGCTGCTTTGCCCGGATGGGCACAGCCTTTGGCGCAGCCGGAAACGTGCAAGGTGAAGTCGAGGATGTCGGCACTTTCCCTGGCTATCGTCTCGGCAATGTCGCGCGTGGCGATCCGGCCGGAAGCGCAAGCCGGCGTGCCGGGGCAAGCTGCGATACGCGTGCGCGGATCGGCTGGGTCGGTGACGAAGCCAAGGGTGGCTGCGGCGTCTTGAAGGGGCCGGTTGGCGGTCGCCGGCTGGCCGAGGAAAAGCAGGGCACGGCCGGGCGCCAGTCGGATTTCGGTTGCGCCGAGGGCGAGGACGCTCTGGGCGAGGCCGATGATCTTGTCCGCCGGCATGCTGCCATAGGGCAGGCCGATGCCGACGGCGATGGCGTCGCAGGTCAAAGGGAAAAGACCGATGGGTCGGCGATCCTTCGCGCCCCCCTCTGTCCCTCCGGCAACGACAGAGGGGGGCGCGAAGGAATGCCAACCGGCGAGAGATGTCAGCTGCCTCTCCGACAAATCCCTTGCATGAGCGTCACGGCCTTTTTCGGCAACCATCCTGAGCACGGCAACAGCAATATCGCGCGCCGCATCGTCGTCCGCCGTGGCGAGTGGCCTTGCATTCTGCCCATCACCCGCGACAGACACGCGCCACCGATTTCCCGTATCGGTGCGCGTTGCAACAAGCCGCACATCGGCCGTCACCGAATCCAGTCCAAGTTGTCCACCGCCGTCGACAATGACCGAAACCTTCGGCCCCAGCCGTTGCGTCAGTCCAGTCTCTTCAACCGCTGCCCTGATCCGCTCGGCCAGCGGCCGGGGATCGGCAATCTCTTGCGGATCGATGCCGGCCAGCGGTCCGGTCTCGACCGGCACGCCGGTGCGCACGGCGATGCCCAGCGCATCAACCTCCGTCGCCAGAAGAGCCGCGCTTTCGGGCGTCAGGCCGCGTATCTGCAAACTGCCGCGCGCTGTGACTTCCATGATGCCATTGCCGTACCGCAAGGCGGATTCGGCGAGTGCGATCAAAAGTTTCGGCGACAATCCTCCAGCCACCGGGTTGAGCCGCACCAGCAGGCCGTCTCCGGTCTGCATGGGGGCTGCCAGAGCGGGGCAGGCGCCGCGACGCGAGAAGGCGTTCATGCCGCAACCCCAAGCGCTTCTGCCTCGGCAATCAGTGCGGCGAGATCGTCGTCGATTGAATTGCGCAGGGGATGCCAGAGCCCACGCAGGCGCGCCGACAGGAAGCGCTCGGCAATGACTTTGGCGGCGGCAGGGTTCTCGCGCAAGATGAAGGCGCGCACCAGGGGATCGCCGAGATAGGCATCATGTACCGCCTCGATCAGCGTGCCCGATATGGCGTGGGTGGTTTCGGCGAAGCCGACCAGCCGGTCGACCGTTTCGGCGAATTCGGAGGCGCCACGCGGGCCGTGGCGCATCTGGCCTGATATGAAGCGGGCATTGACGGCGCGGGCACGCACGACGCGGGCTACCGCCTCACCGATCGAACGCGGCTTTGGTTTCTGCGGATCTGTGGTGTCGAGCACGATGACATCGGCGTTCCGACCGAGCGCCGCAAGCGCGGCTGAAAAGCCGCCGATGAAGGCGACGTCGGCGGACCCTTCGAGAATGTCGCGGCCGGGGTCGTCACCGGTGTGGACGAGAAGATCGGCTTCGGCGATGCTGCCCTCGAAGGCGCCGGGCGCGGAGACACCTTCGCCCTCGACGCCGCCATAGGCATGCGAGGTGGCGTCGAGATAGGCGCGGCCGATCTCCTCGCGCGCCGCCCAATCACCGCTCGACAGCAAATCTTCAACGCCGGCGCCGTAGGTGCCGGGAGAGGTGCCGAAGATGCGTGGGCTGATCTTGCCATCCGCGCGGCTCCGAGCTGCGAGCGGGTTTTCCGAATCCTCCTCGTCGCGGGTGGCAACCGCGTTGGCGGCGGCATCGATCAGTGCGATCTGGGTCGGGAACATGTCGCGGAACAGGCCCGATATGCGCCAGGTAACATCGACGCGTGGCCGTCCGAGCGCGGCAGGCGGCATCACTTCTATGCCGGTGATGCGGCCGGTCGAGGTATCCCATTGCGGCCGGCAGCCCATCAGCGCCAGGCCCTGCGCGATTTCTTCGCCGCCGGTGCGCAGCGAAGCCGACCCCCAGAGATCGATAACCAGCGAACGCGGCCAGTCGCCATGCGACTGCAGGTAGCCGCGCACGACTTCTTCCGCTGCAGCCCTGCCGAGATCATAGGCCGTCGGCGTCGGCATGGTGCGCGGATCCGACGTGAACAGGTTGCGGCCGGTGGGCAGAACATCGGAACGGCCACGTGCCGGCGCGCCGGCCGGGCCGGCCTTGACGTGACGGCCATCCAGTACCGCGAGCAGAGCCGTCTTCTCTGCGTCCGCGCTTTGACGGCGCATGGCGTCAGGCTCGTCCACGGGCGCGCGGCCATAGATGTGCAGCCCGTCCTTGATGGCGAAATCCTTGAGGTCGCAGAGCCAGGCGTCGATGCGGCGCAGCGCTTCGTCGGGCGCGTCGGTCCTGGCGACGCCGGCTTCAGAGGCGAGGCCGGTTTTCTGCGCGGTGTCGACGATCAGCTTGGCCAGACGATCGCGGCGGCGGCGGTCGAGCCCGTCGGCCTGGGCGTATTCGTCGACCAGCCGCTCGAGCCGGTGCTGGTCCTCGTCCAGCCCGGCGCCGGTCAATGGCGGCGGCAAATGGCCAAGAGTCACGGCGGCGATGCGCCGTTTGGCTTGTGCCGCCTCGCCGGGATTGGAGACGATGAAGGGATAGATGACGGGCAGGGGACCGGTGACGATCTCGGGAAAGCAGTTTTCCGAGAGCGCAACCGTCTTGCCGGGCAGCCATTCCAGCGTGCCATGGGCGCCGACATGGATGAGAGCGTGGACGCCGAGTGACTTGCGCAGCCACAGGCCGAAGGCGATCAGGGCATGGCGCGGCGGTAGTGTCGGGTCGTGATAGTCGGCGCGACGGTCCGCGGAGCGGCCGCGATCGGGGGCGAGCGCCACGGTGACGTTGCCGAAGGTGGCGGCGCGGAAGGGGAATTTTGCGGAGCTGGGTGCCTCGCGCAATCCGGTTTCGTCTTCCGCCTTCCCCCAAGCCGCTTCCACCGCAGCCATTGCAGCCCTTGGCAGTTCGGTCGAAAAGGAGAGATAGTCGCCAAGCTTCAGCCCGTGGTTTGAACTTTCCAGCAAATCCAGCAGCTCACGAGGCGTTTGCGGAATCCCGTCAACCGCATACCCCTGTTCCTTGAGGTCGTGCAGCATGGCCAGCACGCTGGACGGCACGTCGAGGCCGACGGCATAGCCTGTGCGGCCGGGCGCACTGGGATAATCCGGGATCAGGATCGCCAGCTTGCGCTCGGCGCGGGGCGTTTCCTGCAGCTTGATGAAGGTCGCGACGCGGTCCGCGACTTGCGCGACGCGGTCGGGCTCCGGCCGGTTGGCGAAGGCGCGGTGACCAAGTGCGGGATCGACCTCGGTCTCGCCCTTGAAGGAAATCGCGCCGGCCAGGATGCGGCCGTCGAGCTCCGGCAGCACGACATGCATGGCGAGGTCGGCGGGCGCCAGCCCGCGCTGGTTGTTTTCCCAGATATCGTGGCGGGTGGTGGCGACGATGACCTGGAAGACAGGCACGCCGGCGCGGTCGAACAGGGTCTCAACACCGGGTTCGGCGCCGGACGCGAAGGCGGTCGCGGTGATGATGGCGGCAGGTTTGAGCGTGGTCAGTGCGGTTTCCACGAACGTCAGGGATGCCCGGTCCTTGAGGCTGGAGACGAAGATGGGGACCGGGTTGATGCCGCGCTGCCTGAGCGCTTCAAAAAGGGCGTCGATGGGCGCGACATCGGCGGCGAGCAGCATCGAGCGGTAGAACAGGATGGGGGTGACGGGGGCGTAGACGTGGGAAGGATCGCTACCGTTCTTGGACATCCGGACGACATCCAGGTCATCAACGACACCGCGCCCCGGCTCATAAAATCCCGCCTTCGGTACAGCCACCGGTGCTGTGACGGTGCTCTTGGCCCCAGCCAACCGCGCCAGCTTCTGCACCAGTGCGCTCATATTGGCCGGGCCGCCCTCGCGGAAATAGTCGAGCAGGCCGTCCAATTCCTCACGCGACAGCGTCGAGGCTTCGATCAGGCGCAGATCCTCGTCGCGGCATTCGCCGGGCAGCAGCGCCAGTTTTATGCCGCGTGCGCGGGCGGTCGAAGCAAGCTGGTCGCAGCCGTATCGCCACCAGTTGTAGCCGCCGAGGATGCGCACGAGGATGATTTTGGCGTGGCGGGCGACGCTGTCGATCCAGAGGTCGACGGACATGGGATGGCGCAGGTCGCGCAAGGCAGCCAGCCGCATCGAGGGCAAGCGGTCGGCATCGGTCTTCCATGCTGCCGCCAGCCCGGCGAGATCGCTGTCGGTGAAGGACAGGGCCACGATATCCGCCGGCGTCTGCCGCAGATCGACCGGCTCGGCGAGGTCGTCGAGCGAGGCGGAGGTCGTGGTGAGGATGTGCATCGCGGTCCGTGGTGTGCGTCAGCCGGCGAGTATACGCTCGATCGCCGGGCGGTTCAGCCCCTTCAGGCCGATGACGACGAGGCGCGAGCGGCGGTCGTCCTGCGCCGTCCAGGCGCGGTCATAGTAATGATTGACGCGCGGTCCGACAGCCTGCAGCAAGAGCCGCATCGGCTTGCCGCCGACCTCGACAAAGCCTTTCACGCGCAGCACGTTTTCTTCCTCGGCGGCGGTAGCGACGCGTTTTGCCAGCTCATCCGGATTGGCGATCGACGCTATGTCGACAATAAAACTGTCGAAGTCGTCATGCTCGTGGTCGAGCTCGTCGTCGTGATGGGTCTTACGGTTTTCGATGTCATCCTCGACGGCAAGGCCAAGGCCGAGCAACACCGACGGATCGACCTTGCCCTGCGACGTCGGCACGATCTTCACGGCGCGAGCGATGTGCTCGTTGATGATGGCGTTGGCGCGGGCCGAGCCGGCGGCATCCATCAGGTCGCTCTTCGACAGGATGATCAGGTCGGCACAAGCGATCTGATCCTCGAACACTTCCTCGACCGGATCGTCGTGATCGAGTGTCGTGTCCTGCGCGCGCTGCGCCTGAAGTGCGTCCATGTCGTTGGCGACACGGCCTTCGGCCAGCGCCGGTCCATCGACGACGGCGATGACGCCATCGACCGTCACGCGGCTCTTCACCGTCGGCCACTGGAAAGCCTGGACCAGCGGTTTGGGCAGAGCGAGGCCGGAGGTCTCGATCAGGATGTGGTCGACCTTCGGCGTCAGCGACAGGATCTGGTCGAGCGCCGGCACGAAATCGTCGGCAACGGTGCAGCAGATGCAGCCATTGGCCAGTTCGACGATGTTTTCCTCGGGGCATGTGTCGATGCCGCAGCCCTTCAGGATCTCGCCGTCGATGCCGATGTCGCCGAACTCATTGACGATGATGGCGATCCGCTTGCCGCCGGCGTTTTCCAGGAGATGGCGGATCAGCGTCGTCTTGCCGGCGCCGAGGAAGCCGGTGACGACGGTGCAGGGAACGCGGGAGACGGAAGCGGTCATGATCAGTCCTTCAACAGGTCGAGGGGAGGGATGCGGGCGACGAGGCCACGCTTCAGGCTATCGGGGCGGCCACGCCAGGGAATGAGGCCGTCGGTCGAGGTGGCGAAGAGTTTTGCGCCAGAGACGAGGTCGGCGCCGCTGGTCGCGGTCAGGTCGCCGAAGACATAGCTCCAGCAGCCATCGCGCAGGATGGCGGCACTAAGCCGGCGCTTGCAATTGCCGAGGCATTCGACGCTGCGGACCCGAACATCTTCGCCAGAAGCGGCGCGGCGCGTGTCCTCGGCCAGCAGTTCGCCGGCGCGGGGATGGGCGTCGGAGCCGGTTTCGTCGCGACAGGAGGCACAGACGATGACGGTGACGCCGGCCAGGGCATCATCATGGCCGGACGAAACATCCGCTGTGCCAGCCGAAAAACTGCTGTCATGGTCCAAAAATCGAACTCCTTGCCCGGAAACCCGCCGGGCGATCGGATTCTGTAGTCGTAGACGGCAGGTCTCCTGGCTCGCGAGTCCTCGCCTTGGTGCCGCCTTCCCGGGACCGTCCCAGTGGCTTTCGGCCTTGGCTCTTCGCTTACAGTTGCGGGGACAGCCGCGGATTTGAGACCGAGATCCCGCACCGCATTCCCTCTTGGCTCCTCTCGTTGAAGAGAAGAGACCGTCTGGAACGGATTTAGGCTTTTGCGGGCAGTGGTGTCAACGCGAGCTTACGACACGGTCAGGTCGGCCAGCGCCGGACCC
The DNA here is from genome assembly GCF_056781655.1 of Mesorhizobium bavaricum. Lineage (NCBI taxonomy): Bacteria > Pseudomonadati > Pseudomonadota > Alphaproteobacteria > Hyphomicrobiales > Phyllobacteriaceae > Mesorhizobium > Mesorhizobium bavaricum. Next base: position 3,720,115 of record NZ_CM165566.1, read on the forward strand.
AAATCACCAGCCGGGGTGACTTCGAGGCGTTCGAGCCCCAGCCATCCCTGCATGGACTTCAGTTCCTCGAACAGTTGGGCTGCGGTTTCAGCCGGCGCGCCGGGCTCTGCGTAAGCAGCATGGACGCGTAACACGCCGGCCGGTCGGTCGGCCTTGAGGTCGACGCGAGCGACGATCCTGTCACCGAGCAGGAACGGCAGGACGTAATAGCCGTATTGGCGCTTTTCGGCCGGCGTGTAGATCTCGATACGGTAGTGGAAATCGAACAGTCGCTCGGTGCGCGACCGTTCGAAGACCACCGGATCGAACGGCGCCAGCAGAGCGCGGGTCTCGATTTTTCGTGGCAGGCGGGCGTCTTTATGAAGATAAGCCGGCTTGTCCCAGCCTTGGACGCGTACCGGCAACAGCTCGCCGAGTTCGACCAGTTCCTCCAGCCGGCCTTTCATGTCGGCGGGCGACAGGCGGTAGTAGTCTCTTAAGTCGCCGGCCGTCGCAATGCCGTGGGCGCGGGCCGAGATGCGCAGCAACTCGCGATGCGCGTCCTCGGCGGCCGGCACCGGCAGGTCGAGGATCGCCTGCGGCAGCACGCGCTCCGGCAGATCGTAGAACCGCTCGAAACCGCGACGGTGGGCCGTGGTGATGCGCCCGGCCCAGAACAGCCATTCGAAGGCATGCTTGGCATGGCTCCAGCCCCACCAGCCGCCGGAGCCTTTCTGGCCTTCGAGCGCGGAGGCGGCGATCGGGCCGCGATCGACGACCTCGCGGTAGATCTGTTCGATGTAGCCAGCGTGTTCGCGGCCCCATTTGGCGAGGCCGAGATACATTTCATCGCCGCGCTCGGCCCGCTGCATGCGCCAGCGCATCAGCGGGTATGTCTCGACCGGCAGGAAGGAGGCCTCGTGCGCCCAGTATTCGAATACCGTGCGCTTGCGCGTCACGGCCGCGTTATCAAGCAAGGCAAGCGGGTAGGGGCCGAGGCGCGAATAGAGCGGCATATAATGAGCGCGCACCACCGCACTGACGGAATCGATCTGCAGCAGGCCGGTGCGGGCCAGCACGCGGGCGAAATGGCGGCGGTCGGGCGTACCGACGGGGCGGGGATCGAGAAACCCCTGGGCGGCAAGCGCGATGCGCCGGGCCATGGGGAGCGAGATCTTTTCCTTCATGCAGGCGTCACTCTGAGGGTGGTTGGCCGAAGTTCTGATGGGTGATTCCGGCCCATGCTAGCAGGGTTTTGGCGGCAACCATGTCAGGAGAGAAAAGTGGAGTAAAAAGCGAAGGAAATCAAACAGGAGCGGATCGGACCAGTTTCCTCGGATATGCCGTCCAGCACCGCGTTTTGAACAAGGTTTGACTTGCTTCGTTGGAAGTGCTGCGCTAACCCTCGCCGCGTTGCAGCATAGGCCCTTAAAACGGTTCAGCGGTTAAACTGTCACGCTTCCGCAATAGGGTCCGGTGCTGTAATCAAAGTGATTGCGCCAACGGAAAGCCGAGCATGAACGCACTATTGAGTTCGTACCTGCCCATCGTCCTGTTTATCGGCGTGGCGCTGGTCGTCGGCCTGGCGCTGCTGGCCGCACCCTTCCTGGTCGCCTACCGCAATCCCGATCCCGAAAAGCTTTCCGCCTACGAGTGCGGTTTCAACTCGTTCGACGACGCCCGCATGAAGTTCGACATCCGTTTCTACCTGGTGTCGATCCTGTTCATCATCTTCGATCTGGAAGTGGCCTTCCTGTTTCCGTGGGCTGTGTCGTTCTCGAAGATCGGCATGCTCGGCTTCTGGTCGATGATGGTCTTCTTGGCGGTGTTGACCATCGGCTTTGCCTATGAATGGAAAAAAGGAGCGCTGGAATGGGATTGAACGACAGTTCCGGAACGCTCGTCGCGCCGAAGCCCAAGGGCCTGATCGATCCCAACACCGGCAGGCCGGTCGGGGCGGATGATCCTTTCTTCCTCGAGATCAACAACGAACTGGCCGACAAGGGCTTTCTCGTCACCTCGACGGAAGCGCTGATCACCTGGGCGCGCAGCGGTTCGTTGATGTTCATGACGTTCGGTCTCGCCTGCTGCGCGGTCGAGATGATCCACACCTCGATGCCGCGCTACAACTCGGAGCGGTTCGGTGTTGCCCCGCGCGCGTCTCCGCGCCAGTCCGACATCATGATCGTCGCCGGCACGCTGACCAACAAGATGGCGCCTGCGCTGCGCAAGGTCTACGACCAGATGCCGGAGCCACGCTACGTCATCTCGATGGGCTCCTGCGCCAATGGCGGCGGCTACTACCACTATTCCTATTCGGTGGTGCGCGGCTGCGACCGCGTCGTGCCGGTCGACATCTATGTGCCCGGCTGTCCGCCGAGCGCCGAAGCGCTGCTTTACGGCATTCTTCTCCTACAGAAGAAGATCCGCCGCACCGGCACGATCGAACGGTAATCACTATGGATGAAGCCAAGATTATCTACGGCAACCCTGAGCCTTGGCTGGGTTTGACGTTCAAGGCGTTAGAGCAGCGATTTGAGGAAACCGACTCTGGTTCGAGGTTTTATTCTTCCACGCTTTCAGCAAACTCAAAATTTGGCAATGCCGGTGTCGGTATCGACATCATGTTGAATGATTGGGAGGCCGAGCCGACGAGCGATCCACAAATAGTCTTTTATCATGGCGACGTGAGGCTGCGTTCGCTTGGAGATCGAACCAAGAACCTGATTTCTGAAATGTCGGCCAGGTTTTGCTCTGCGTCGTCAGGCCGGGGGGCAGTCACCGAAAAGTTGTTCGTCGAGTGCGTTGCCCTAAATGGTGACCCCGCAAATCTGCAAACCCGGCAGTTTGTCGGAAAGTTGTTTTTTGACGAGCCGGGTGGTGACGATGAATGTCAAATTTTTTTGACCATTGACGCGGTTAAAGAGAGCGGTTGGTTTGGTGAAAAAGACGCGGAAGACTCGCGCAAGGTCCTAGGCTGGTTGGCGAGATTGTCATGACCGCATCCCTGAGCGAACTGTCGACCTATCTCGGCGAGAAGCTGAACGGCCGCGTGAATGACTCGGCGATCGCCTATGGCGAACTCACCGTCCATGTCGAGCCGCGCGATCTGGTCGAAGTGATGACCTTCCTGCGCGACGATGCGCGCTGCCAGTTCATCTCGATCATCGACGTCTGCGGTGCCGACTATCCGTCGCGGGCCAAGCGCTTCGACGTCGTCTATCACCTGTTGTCGCCGAAACAGAACGTGCGCATCCGCGTCAAGGTGCAGGCCGACGAAGAGACGATGGTGCCGTCGATCACCGGCGTCTATCCCGGTGCCGACTGGTTCGAGCGCGAGACCTATGATCTCTATGGCGTGCTGTTCTCCGGCCACCCGGATCTGCGCCGCCTGTTGACCGATTACGGTTTCGAAGGCCATCCGCTGCGCAAGGATTTCCCGCTGACCGGCTTCGTCGAGGTGCGCTACGACGACGAGGCCAAGCGCGTCATCTATGAGCCGGTCGAGCTCAAGCAGGAATTCCGCAATTTCGATTTTCTCTCGCCATGGGAAGGGACGGATTACGTCCTGCCGGGCGATGAAAAAGCCAAGACGAATTGAGGCGCCAGAATGGCTGAGACCTCCGTCCGCAATTTCAACATCAACTTTGGGCCTCAACACCCTGCAGCGCATGGTGTTTTGAGGTTGGTTCTCGAACTCGACGGCGAGGTTGTTGATCGCGTCGATCCGCATATCGGCCTGCTGCACCGCGGCACGGAAAAGCTGATCGAGGCCAAGACCTACCTGCAAGCCATCCCTTATCTCGACCGGCTCGATTATTGCGCGCCGATGAACCAGGAGCATGCCTTCGCACTGGCCGCCGAGCGCCTGCTCGGCATCGATGTGCCGAAGCGTGGCCAGCTGATCCGCGTGCTCTACTGCGAGATCGGGCGCATCATGTCGCACATCCTCAATGTGACGACGCAGGCGATGGATGTCGGCGCGCTGACGCCGCCGCTGTGGGGCTTCGTCGAGCGCGAAAAGCTCATGGTGTTCTATGAGCGCGCCTCCGGCTCGCGCATGCACGCGGCCTATTTCCGCCCTGGCGGCGTGCATCAGGATCTGCCGCAGAAGCTGGTCGAGGATATCGGCAAGTGGATCGATCCCTTCCTGAAGTCGATCGACGACCTCGATCAGTTGCTCACCGGCAACCGCATCTTCAAGCAGCGCAATGTCGACATCGGCACGGTCTCGCTGGCCGATGCCTGGGCCTGGGGCTTTTCGGGCGTGATGGTACGCGGCTCGGGCGCGCCCTGGGACCTGCGCAAGTCACAGCCCTATGAATGCTATTCGGAAATGGATTTCGACATTCCGATCGGCAAGAACGGCGACTGTTTCGATCGCTATCTGGTGCGCATGGAAGAAATGCGCCAGTCGGCGAAGATCATGCGCCAGTGCGTCGACCTTCTGCTCGGCAAGGAGAGCACCGGCCCGGTGTCGAACCTCGACGGCAAGGTGGTGCCGCCGAAGCGTCAGGCAATGAAGCGCTCGATGGAAGCGCTGATCCATCACTTCAAGCTCTACACCGAGGGCTACCGCGTGCCGGCGGGCGAAGTCTATGCGGCGGTTGAAGCGCCGAAGGGCGAGTTCGGCGTCTATCTCGTCTCCGACGGCTCCAACAAGCCGTACCGCTGCAAGCTGCGCGCGCCCGGTTTCGCGCATCTGCAGGCCATGGATTTCCTCTGCCGCGGCCACATGCTGGCCGACGTCACCGCCGTTCTCGGCTCCCTCGACATCGTGTTTGGTGAGGTCGATCGCTAAATGTCAGTCCGCCGTCTCGCAGAAGCCAGCGTCCAGCCAGCATCCTTCGCCTTCAACCGGGCGAACGCGGCCGCGGCGAAGCAATGGATCAAGAAATACCCCAAGGGCCGTGAACAGTCGGCGATCATTCCCTTGCTGATGATAGCTCAGGAGCAGGAGGGCTGGGTCACCAAGGCGGCGATCGAGACGATTTCCGACATGCTCGGCATGCCCCGTATCCGCGGGCTCGAGGTCGCCACCTTCTACACGCAATACCAGCTGAGCCCGGTCGGTACCCGCGCCCACATCCAGGTCTGCGGCACCACGCCCTGCATGCTGCGCGGCTCGGAAGCGCTGATGGATGTGTGCCGCTCGAAGATCCATCACGACCAGTTCCACACCAATGCCAAGGGTACCTTGTCGTGGGAGGAGGTCGAATGCCTTGGCGCCTGCGTCAACGCGCCGATGGTGATGATCTTCAAGGACACGTTCGAGGATTTGACGCCGGAACGGCTTGGCGAAATCATCGATCTCTTTGAAGCAGGCAAGGGCGCCTCGGTGACGCCTGGACCGCAGGATGGCCGTACGGGGTCGGAGCCGATCACCGGTCTGACGACGCTGACCAGCGAAAAGGCAATTCTCAAGAGCACGCGCGACAAGGAAGCCAAGGCGGCGACCAAGGCCGCCCAGAATGCGGCGCCGGCTGCTGCGGCAGCCGCAACCGCGCCAGTCGCTCCGGCGACGCAGGCACCGGCCGCCCCTGTCGCGCCGTCCAATGCCGGCAAGCCGAAGACCGATGCGCCGGAAACCAGCCCGGCGTTGAAGACGCCTTCGGCCACCAAGGTCGCGCCGGCGGCGGAAAAGGCGGCGAGCGTCTCGGCGCCGTTGCATTCCGCGGCCAACGCCAACACGGCAGCACCGGAAGTCGAAAAAGTTTCCAAGCAGCGCAATGGTCCGAAGGCCAAGGCAGAGCCGGCAGCCGCCTTCAAGGCGCCGGAAGTCAAGGCGCCAGCCGCGAAGGCTGCCAAGCCGGACAAACCGTCGCTCGAGGACAAGAACCGTCCGGCCGGCATCGACAGGCCGGCGCTGGTCGACGACCTCAAGCTGATCTCCGGCGTTGGCCCCAAGATCGAGGGCGTCCTGCATTCGCTGGGCATCTTCACCTTTGCGCAGGTTGCGTCCTGGAAGAAGGCTGAGCGCGATTGGGTGGACGGTTATCTCGCTTTCCACGGCCGCATCGATCGCGACGACTGGGTCAAGCAGGCCAAGGCGCTCGCCAAGGGTGGCGTCGCCGAATACATCCGCGTCTTCGGCAAGAAGCCGGTCTGAGGGACGAAAAATGCTTCAGGACAAAGACCGCATCTTCAACAACATCTACGGCCTCTTCGACAAGTCGCTGGCCGGGGCGATGGCGCGTGGTGCCTGGGACAACACGCCGGGCATCATCGCCAAGGGGCGCGAGTGGATCGTCAACGAAATGAAGGCCTCAGGCCTGCGCGGCCGTGGTGGCGCCGGCTTCCCGACGGGCCTGAAATGGTCGTTCATGCCCAAGCAGAGCGACGGACGTCCGAGCTATCTCGTCGTCAATGCCGACGAATCCGAACCTGGCACCTGCAAGGATCGCGACATCCTGCGCAATGACCCGCACACGCTGGTCGAGGGCTCGCTGCTCGCCGGCTTCGCCATGGGCGCGGTTGCCGCCTACATCTACGTTCGCGGCGAGTTCATCCGCGAACGCGAGGCGCTGCAGCGCGCCATCGACGAGGCCTACGAAGCCAAGCTGATCGGCAAGAACAACACGTCCGGTTATGACTTCGACATCTACATGCACCACGGCGCTGGCGCCTATATCTGCGGCGAGGAGACGGCGCTGCTCGAAAGCCTCGAGGGCAAGAAGGGCCAGCCGCGGCTGAAGCCGCCATTCCCCGCCAATGTCGGCCTCTATGGCTGCCCGACCACGGTCAACAATGTCGAATCGATCGCCGTCGCGCCGACCATCCTGCGCCGCGGCGCCGCCTGGTTCTCGTCCTTCGGCCGGCCCAACAATGTCGGCACCAAACTGTTTTGCATCTCCGGCCACGTCAACAACCCGTGCACGGTCGAAGAGGCGATGTCGATCCCGTTCCGCGAGCTGATCGAGACGCATTGTGGCGGCATTCGCGGCGGCTGGGACAATCTCTTGGCGGTCATTCCGGGAGGCGCTTCGGTGCCACTGGTGCCGGCCGAACAGATCATCGACACGCCGATGGATTTCGACGCGTTGCGCGACCTCAAATCCGGTCTCGGCACGGCGGCTGTCATCGTCATGGACAAGTCGACGGACGTCGTGAAGGCGATCGCCCGGCTTTCCTACTTCTACAAGCACGAGAGCTGCGGCCAGTGCACGCCGTGCCGCGAAGGCACCGGCTGGATGTGGCGGGTGATGGAGCGGCTGGTTCGCGGCGAAGCGCAGAAGCGCGAGATCGACATGCTGCTCGACGTCACCAAGCAGGTCGAGGGCCACACGATCTGCGCATTGGGCGACGCGGCGGCATGGCCGATCCAGGGCCTGATGCGGCATTTCCGCGGCGAAGTGGAACGGCGCATCGATGAGTTTTCGCGCAATGCGCACCGGGCCGAGCCGGTGATGGTGGCGGCGGAATAGAGACTTTGTGACTGCGGGCGAAGCCCGAAGCGAAATACGGGCAAGTGCCCGATTTGAGACAACCGGGGCGGGGCGAACGAACAAACGACCAGGAGATATCTATGGCGCCGTATTCGACACCCTACTCATTGATGCCCAATTTGGACCAGCTCGAGAAGATGAACCAGGACCTGACCAGGATGATGCCGAAGGAGATGGCGAGTGCCGTCAACCTTCTCGCGCACCCCGTGGCCGGTGCGGCAGCGATGTCGGCGCTTGGCATCGGGCTCGTCAACCACGCCTTCGGCGTCTGGCTGGGCGCGCTTTCGGGGGCTACCGAGGCCTCGCAACGGCTGCTGCAGCCGATCGTCGATGATTTCGAGGCGCGCAGCGAGCGCTTTTCGGAGACGGAAAAGAACGCTTCCAAAGCCCGCGCGGCGACCAAGACCCTGATCGCCGAAGCGCAATCCTTCGCGCAGGATGTGACCGACATGGCAGCCAGGGAAGCCGCCGACACCGTGCCGGTGGTCGATGCGGGCCCGATAGCGGGCGCGGTTCCGGCCATGGTGATGCCGGAGGATTTCAGGCAGCCAAAGGCCATGGACAAGCCCGCGCATCCTTCCGACCTCAAGGCGATATCGGGCGTCGGCCCGAAGCTGGAGAGGGTTCTCAATGGCCTGGGCATCTGGACATATGCCCAGATCGCGGCATGGACGCCGGAAGAGGTTGCCTGGGTCGAAGACTATTTGTCGCTCACCGGCCGCATCGGCCGTGACGATTGGACTGCCCAGGCTGCGGCACTCGCCGTCGGGAAATGAATGAAATGCCGGCTGCGGTTTCGACCGCGCCCGGGACAAGAGATTGCGGGAAATCCGCAGGGGTTTGAGGCGAATGGCAAAGCTCAAGGTCGACGGGAAAGAGATCACTGTACCCGACCACTACACGCTGCTGCAGGCGGCGGAAGACGCTGGCGCGGAAGTGCCGCGCTTCTGCTTCCACGAGCGGCTGTCGATCGCCGGCAACTGCCGCATGTGCCTGATCGAGGTGAAGGGCGGACCGCCCAAGCCGCAGGCCTCCTGCGCCATGGGCGTGCGCGACCTGCGTCCCGGCCCGAACGGCGAGCCGCCGGAAATCTTCACCAACACGCCGATGGTCAAGAAAGCCCGCGAGGGCGTGATGGAATTCCTGCTGATCAACCATCCACTGGATTGCCCGATCTGCGACCAGGGCGGCGAATGCGACCTGCAGGACCAGGCGATGGCCTTCGGCGTCGATTCCTCGCGCTATCACGAGAACAAGCGCGCGGTCGAAGACAAGTATATCGGCCCGCTGGTCAAGACGGTGATGAACCGCTGCATCCATTGCACGCGCTGCGTCCGCTTCACCACGGAAGTCGCCGGCATTTCCGAGCTTGGCCTGATCGGGCGTGGCGAAGACGCCGAGATCACCACCTATCTCGAACAGGCGATGACCTCGGAGCTGCAGGGCAATGTCATCGACCTTTGCCCGGTCGGCGCGTTGACCTCCAAGCCGTTCGCCTTCCAGGCGAGGCCGTGGGAGCTGACCAAGACCGAATCCATCGACGTTATGGACGCCGTGGGCTCGGCGATCCGCGTCGATAGCCGCGGCCGCGAAGTGATGCGCATCCTGCCGCGCGTCAACGAGCAGGTGAACGAGGAGTGGATCTCCGACAAGACCCGCTTCATCTGGGACGGCCTGCGCACGCAGCGCCTCGACCGCCCCTATGTGCGCAAGGACGGCAAGCTGGTTCCCGCGAGCTGGGCCGAGGCTTTTGCCGCGATCAAGGACGCGGTGTCGAAGGCGGCACCCGAGAAGATCGGCGCCATTTCAGGCGATCTCGCCGCGGTCGAGGAAATCTACGCGCTGAAGCTGTTGATGGCTTCGCTCGGCTCGAAGAACACCGACTGCCGTCAGGACGGTGCCGCACTCGATCCGGCGCTCGGCCGGGCGGGCTATATCTTCAATCCGACCATCGAGGGCATCGAGCAGGCCGACGCGGTGCTGATCATCGGCGCCAACCCGCGCTACGAAGCTTCGGTGCTCAACGCCCGCATCCGCAAGCGCTGGCGGATCGGCAATCTGCCGGTTGGCGTCATCGGCGATGTCGGCGACACTCGCTACGACTATGAACAGCTGGGCGTCGGACCGGACTCGCTGAAGGATCTGGCCGACGGCAACGGCAAGTTCTTCCAGACGCTGAAGAAGGCGACGCATCCGCTGATCATTGTCGGCCAAGGCGCACTGGCGCGCGCCGATGGCGCGGCCGTGCTCGGCCAGGCAGCAAAGCTCGCCGCCGCCGTCAATGCCGCTAGGGCGGACTGGAACGGCTTTGCCGTTCTGCACAATGCGGCCGGCCGCGTCGGCGGCCTCGATCTCGGTTTCGTGCCGGGCGAGGGCGGCAAGAACGTCGCCGGCATGCTGGGCGAGATGGAGCTGCTGTTCCTGCTCGGCGCCGACGAGATCGACATGAGCAAGACCGGCGGCGCCTTCGTCGTCTATATCGGCACGCATGGCGATCACGGCGCGCATCGCGCCAACGTCATCCTGCCGGCGGCAGCCTACACCGAAAAATCGGCCACTTATGTCAACACGGAAGGGCGCGTGCAGCAGACCAATCGCGCCGGCTTCGCGCCCGGCGATGCGCGCGAAGACTGGGCGATCCTGCGGGCGCTGTCGGATGTGCTGGGCAAGAAGCTGCCGTTCGATTCGCTGCCGCAGCTGCGTGCGAAGCTCTATGGCGAATACCCGCATCTGGCCCGCATCGATCAGGTCGCGGCCGGCAATGCCGAGGACATCACTGAGGTGGCGAAGCTCGGCGGGCGGCTGAACAAGGGCACCTTCACCTCGCCGGTCAAGGATTTCTACCTGACCAACCCGATCGCGCGGGCATCGGCCGTGATGGCGGAATGCTCGGCGCTGGCCAAGAGCGGCTTCAAGCAGGCGGCGGAATAAGCATGGACACTTTCTTCTCCTTCTACGTGCTGCCGGCGCTGCTGATCCTTCTCAAGTCGGTCGTGCTGATCGTCGTGCTTCTGATCTTCGTCGCCTACATCCTCTACGCCGACCGCAAGATCTGGGCGGCGGTGCAGTTGCGCCGCGGTCCGAACGTCGTCGGCCCTTGGGGCACATTGCAGGCCTTCGCCGATCTGTTGAAGTTCGTCTTCAAGGAACCGGTGATCCCGTCAGGCGCCAACAAGGGCGTGTTCCTTTTGGCGCCGCTGGTCTCGGCTGTGCTGGCGATCTCGGCCTGGGCGGTTATTCCGGTCAACCAGGGCTGGGCGATCGCCAACGTTAATGTCGGCATCCTCTATGTCTTCGCCATCTCCTCGCTCGAGGTCTATGGCGTGATCATGGGCGGCTGGGCGTCCAACTCGAAATATCCGTTCCTCGGCGCGCTGCGTTCGGCCGCGCAGATGGTGTCCTACGAAGTCTCGATTGGCTTCGTCATCGTCACCGTGCTTTTGTGCGCCGGGTCGCTCAACCTGTCCGACATCGTCTTGTCGCAGCAGGATGGGCTGGGAACGAAGCTCGGCCTGCCCAACAGCTTCCTCGACTGGCACTGGCTGTCGCTGTTCCCGATGTTCGTCATCTTCTTCATCTCGGCGCTGGCCGAGACCAACCGCCCGCCCTTCGACCTGGTGGAAGCCGAATCGGAACTGGTCGCCGGCCACATGGTCGAATATTCATCGACGCCGTTCCTGCTGTTCTTCCTCGGCGAATATGTCGCCATCGTGCTGATGTGCGCGCTGGCCACCATCCTGTTCCTCGGCGGCTGGCTGCCGCCCTTCGACTTTGCGCCGTTCACCTGGGTGCCTGGCGTTATCTGGTTCGTGCTGAAAGTCTGCTTCGTGTTCTTCGGCATCTCCATGGTGAAGGCCTTCGTGCCGCGCTACCGCTACGACCAGCTGATGCGTCTCGGCTGGAAGGTGTTCCTTCCGATCTCGCTGTTCATGGTGGTCGCCACCGCCGCCTTCCTCAAGATCACGGGGTTTGCGTGATGTCCGCTTTGTCCCAAGCCGCAAAATCGCTGCTGCTGCAGGATTTCGTCAGCGCCTTCTTCCTGTCGATGCGCCAGTTCTTCGCGCCGAAGGAAACGATCAACTATCCGCACGAGAAGGGTCCGACCAGCCCGCGCTTCCGTGGCGAGCATGCGCTGCGCCGCTATCCCAATGGCGAGGAACGCTGCATCGCCTGCAAGCTGTGCGAGGCGATATGCCCGGCGCAGGCCATCACCATCGAGGCCGGCCCGCGCCGCAACGACGGCACCCGCCGTACGGTGCGCTACGACATCGACATGGTGAAGTGCATCTATTGCGGCTTCTGCCAGGAAGCCTGCCCGGTCGACGCTATCGTCGAGGGGCCGAATTTCGAGTTCGCGACTGAGACGCGCGAGGAACTCTACTACGACAAGGACAAGCTTTTGGCGAATGGCGACCGATGGGAGCGCGAACTGGCGCGCAACATCTCGCTGGACTCGCCGTACCGCTGATATTTGACGCATGGACGGGGCGAGGGGCCTCGTCTAAGGACAACGCGGCTTGGGAACCGGAGGCGGTACCAAGTCACAGAAGCGGACATGGCGAGAGCCGGTCCGGACAGGAACCCGGGGGAACCCCATGCTGAGTGGACTAGAGGCGGCCTTTTTCTACCTCTTCGCCTTTGTCGCGGTGGCGTCGGCGTTCATGGTCATTTCGTCGCGCAACCCCGTGCATTCGGTGCTGTTCCTGATCCTGACCTTCTTCAACGCCGCCGGCCTGTTCATGCTGACGGGCGCCGAGTTCCTGGCGATGATCCTGCTCGTCGTCTATGTCGGCGCGGTCATGGTGCTGTTCCTGTTCGTCGTCATGATGCTTGACGTCGATTTCGCCGAGATGAAGGAAGGCGCGCTGCAGTATGCACCGATCGGCGCGCTGGTTGGGCTGATCCTGGCGGCGGAGCTGATCGTCGTGCTCGGCGGCTATACATTCGCGCCGCAGCTGGCCTCGACGGTGTCGAAACCGATCCCGGATCTCGCCACGCGGACGAATACGGCCGCACTCGGCGACATCCTCTATACCGACTACCTCTACTACTTCCAGATTTCGGGCCTCGTGCTGCTGGTCGCCATGATCGGCGCGATCGTGCTGACGCTGCGCCACAAGGAAGGGGTGAAGCGGCAGTCGATATCAGCCCAGGTCGGCCGCACCGCGGCGACCGGCATGGAAATCCGCAAGGTGAAGTCGGGCGAAGGAGTCTGAGATGGTCGTCGGCATCGCACATTATCTGACCGTATCGGCGATCCTGTTCACGCTGGGCGTGTTCGGCATCTTTTTGAACCGCAAGAACGTCATCGTCATCCTGATGTCGGTCGAACTGATCCTGCTTGCGGTCAACATCAATTTCGTCGCTTTCTCCGCCGCACTCGGCGACCTCGTCGGCCAGGTGTTCGCGCTGTTCGTGCTGACGGTCGCGGCGGCCGAGGCTGCCATCGGACTTGCCATTCTCGTCGTCTTCTTCCGCAACCGCGGCTCGATCGCGGTCGAAGACGTGAACATGATGAAGGGTTGACGGAACCACCATGTATCAGGCCATCGTCTTCCTTCCCCTGCTCGGCTTCCTGATCGTCGGCCTGTTCGGCACGTCGCTTGGCGCCAAGGCATCCGAATACATCACCTCAGGTTTCCTGGTGATCGCCGCGGTGCTGTCGTGGGTCGCCTTCTTCACCGTCGGCTTCGGCCATGGCGAGGTGTTCACCGTGCCGGTGCTGCGCTGGATCCAGTCGGGTGGATTGGAGGCGCCCTGGGCGCTGCGCATCGACACGCTGACGGTGGTGATGCTGGTGGTGGTCAACACCGTGTCGGCGCTGGTCCACGTCTATTCGATCGGCTACATGCACCACGATCCGAACCGGCCGCGCTTCTTCGCCTATCTCTCGCTGTTCACCTTCGCCATGCTGATGCTGGTGACGGCCGACAATCTGGTGCAGATGTTCTTCGGCTGGGAAGGTGTGGGCCTCGCCTCCTACCTGCTGATCGGATTCTGGTACAAGAAGCCGTCGGCCAACGCCGCCGCCATCAAGGCCTTCGTCGTCAACCGCGTCGGCGATTTCGGCTTCGCGCTCGGCATTTTCGGCGTCTTCGTGCTGTTTGGCTCGGTCAATCTCGGCACCATCTTCGCCAATGCGGCGACCTTCATTCCGGCTGAAGGCGCGCCGCAAGGTGCTGCCGTGCTGACCTTCCTGGGTTATGCACTGGACAAACAGTCGGCCATGACGATCGTCTGCCTGCTCCTGTTCATGGGCGCCATGGGCAAGTCGGCGCAGGTGCCGCTGCACACCTGGCTGCCGGACGCCATGGAAGGCCCGACGCCGGTCTCGGCACTGATCCATGCCGCCACCATGGTGACCGCCGGCGTGTTCATGCTGGCGCGGCTGTCGCCGCTGTTCGAACTGTCGCATTCGGCGCTGACGGTCGTCACCTTCATCGGCGCCTTCACCGCCTTCTTCGCCGCGACCGTCGGTCTCGTCCAGAACGACATCAAGCGCGTCATCGCCTATTCGACCTGTTCGCAGCTCGGCTACATGTTCGTCGCGCTCGGCGTCGGCGCCTACGGTGCCGCGATCTTCCACCTGTTCACGCATGCTTTCTTCAAGGCGCTGCTGTTCCTCGGCTCGGGCTCGGTCATTCATGCCGTCTCCGACGAGCAGGACATGCGCAAGATGGGCGGCCTGAGGTCGCTGATCCCGACCACCTACTGGATGATGGTGATCGGCACGCTGGCGCTGACCGGCGTCGGCATCCCGGTGACGGTCATCGGCACCGCCGGTTTCTTCTCCAAGGATGCCATCATCGAGAGCGCCTTTGCCAGCCACAATTCAGTCGCCGGCCTCGCCTTCGTGCTCCTGGTCATCGCCGCCTGTTTCACCTCCTTCTATTCCTGGCGGCTGATCTTCATGACCTTTCACGGCAAGCCACGGGCGAGCCATGAGGTGATGCACCACGTCCATGAATCGCCGCCAGTGATGCTGGTGCCGCTGTTCGTCCTGGCCGCCGGCGCGCTATTTGCCGGCATCATCTTCCACGGCGCCTTCATCGGCGAGGGCTATGCCGAATTCTGGAAGGCGTCGCTGTTCACGCTACCGGACAACCACATACTGCACGAGATCCACGAACTGCCGCTGTGGGTCGAGCTGTCGCCCTTCATCGCCATGCTGATCGGCTTCGCGCTGGCCTGGAAGTTCTACATCCGCTCGCCGGACATGCCGGTCAATCTGGCCGCCCATCATCGCGGGCTGTACGCCTTCCTGCTCAACAAGTGGTACTTCGACGAGCTTTACGACTTCCTGTTCGTGCGGCCCGCCAAGCGCCTCGGCCATTTCCTGTGGAAGACCGGCGACGGCACCATCATCGATGGCCTCGGCCCGGACGGTGTCTCGGCGCGAGTCGTCGATGTCACCAACCGCGTCGTCAAGCTGCAGACCGGCTACCTCTACCATTATGCCTTCGCCATGCTGATCGGCGTTGCCGCACTCGTCACCTGGATGATGCTCTGATGACCGCCTGGCCAATCCTCTCGCTGGTCACCTTCCTGCCGCTGGTTGGTGTGCTGCTCATCCTGTTCATCAACGATGACAGTGAAAACGCGCGCCGAAACATCCGCGCCATCGCGCTGTTGACGACGACGTTCACGTTCATCATCTCGCTGTTCATCTGGACCGGCTTCGACAACTCGCAAGCCGGTTTCCAGTTTGTCGAGAAGGTTGCCTGGCTCGACTCCGGCATCTCCTACCATATGGGTGTCGACGGCATCTCGATGCTGTTCGTCATCCTGACGACCTTCCTGATGCCGCTTTGCATCCTGGCGTCGTGGGAAGCGATCGAGAAGCGCGTCAAGGCCTATATGATCGCCTTCCTGCTGCTCGAGACGCTGATGATCGGCGTGTTCTGCGCGCTGGATATCGTGCTGTTCTACGTCTTCTTCGAGGCTGGTCTGATCCCGATGTTCATCATCATCGGCGTCTGGGGCGGCAAGCGGCGCGTCTACGCCTCGTTCAAGTTCTTCCTCTATACGCTGGCCGGCTCGGTGCTGATGCTGCTCGCCATCATGGCGATGTTCTATCAGTCCGGCACGACAGACATTCCGACGCTTCTGACGCACAATTTCCCGGCCAACATGCAGACCTGGCTATGGCTCGCCTTCTTCGCCTCCTTCGCGGTGAAGATGCCGATGTGGCCGGTGCACACCTGGCTGCCCGACGCGCACGTCGAAGCGCCGACGGCAGGCTCGGTGATCCTGGCCGCAATCCTGCTTAAGATGGGTGGGTACGGCTTCCTGCGCTTCTCGCTGCCGATGTTCCCGCTGGCGTCGGAAATGTTCGCGCCGCTGGTGTTCACACTGTCGGTCGTCGCCATCATCTACACCTCGCTGGTGGCGCTGATGCAGGAGGACATGAAGAAGCTGATCGCCTATTCGTCGGTCGCCCATATGGGTTTCGTCACCATGGGCATCTTCGCCATGAACCAGGAAGGTGTGCAGGGCGCCATCTTCCAGATGCTCAGCCACGGCCTCGTCTCCGGCGCGCTCTTCCTGTGTGTCGGCGTCATCTATGACCGCATGCACACGCGTGAGATCGCCGCCTATGGCGGCCTGGTCAACAACATGCCGAAATACGCCACGGTGTTCCTGATCTTCACCATGGCCAATGTCGGCCTGCCCGGCACCAGCGGTTTCGTCGGCGAGTTCCTGACCATGCTGGGCGTGTTCCGCGTCAACACCTGGGTGGCGTTCTTCGCCGCCACCGGCGTCATCCTGTCGGCGGCCTACGCGCTCTGGCTCTATCGTCGGGTGATCTTCGGCGCGCTGACCAAGGACAGCCTGAAGGGCCTGCTGGATCTGTCGCCGCGCGAGAAGGTGATCATCTACCCGCTGGTCGTGCTGGTCATCTTCTTCGGCGTCTATCCCGCGCCCGTCTTCGACGCGACGGCCGAATCGGTCAAGTCGCTCGTCACCAATGTCACTGCATCCATCGGCGCCGCGCAAACCGCGGCGGCGAACTGACCAGGGGTTTTGCGAACCATGACGCCGGACCTTCTCTCCAGCCTGTCGCTTTCGACGCCAGAGCTCATCCTTGCCATCGGTGCCCTGGCGCTGCTGATGGTTGGCGCCTATTCGCGTGCCAACACCGCCAACACCGTAACCGGCCTTGCCGTTGCCGTGCTGGTGATTGCTGGCGCCTGGCTGATCTTCCATGTCGGACAGGGCAGTGCCTATGGCAACGCCTTCATCCAGGACTCCTTCGCCCGCTTCATGAAGGTGTTGGCGCTGACCGGCTCGGCGGTGACGCTGGTGATGTCGATGCGCTTTGCCAAGGCGGAGCATTTCGACAAGTTCGAATATCCGGTGCTTGTGCTGCTCAGCACGCTCGGCATGATGCTGATGATCTCGGCCAACAGCATGATCGGGCTCTATCTCGGCCTCGAACTGCAATCGCTGGCGATCTACGTGCTGTGCGCGATCAACCGCGACAATCTGCGTTCGACCGAAGCCGGCCTCAAATATTTCGTCCTCGGCGCGCTGTCGTCGGGCATGCTGCTCTACGGCATCAGTCTGGTCTACGGTTACACCGGCAACACCGGCTTCCAGGAGATCGCTTCTGCGCTGGGCAGCGGCGAGCGCCAGCTCGGCCTGGTTTTCGGCCTCGTCTTCGTGCTGGCCGGCCTTGCCTTCAAGATCTCGGCGGTGCCGTTCCATATGTGGACGCCCGACGTCTACGAAGGCGCGCCGACGCCGGTGACGGCCTTCCTGGCGGCTGCACCCAAGATGGCGGCGATGGCGCTGATGGTGCGTGTCACCATGGGCGCGTTCAAGCCGATCGCCTCCGACTGGCAGCAGATCATCGTCTTCATCTCGATCGCCTCGATGGCGCTCGGCGCCTTCGCGGCGATCGGCCAGACCAACATCAAGCGACTGATGGCCTATTCGTCGATCGGCCACATGGGCTATGCGCTGGTCGGCCTTGCCGCCAACAGTCAGGCGGGCGTGCGTGGCGTTGCCATCTACATGCTGATCTATCTGGTAATGACGCTCGGCACCTTCGCCTTCATCCTCGCCATGCGGCGCAAGGAAGGCAATGTCGAACAGATCAGCGATCTGGCCGGCCTGTCGTCGACCAACCCGATCATGGCAACGATCCTGACCATCCTGATGTTCTCGCTGGCCGGCATTCCGCCGCTCGCCGGCTTCTGGGGGAAATGGTATGTCTTCCTCGCCGCCATCAACGCCAACCTCTACGCGCTGGCGATCATCGGCGTTCTGGCCTCGGTGGTGGGCGCCTATTACTATCTGCGCATCATCAAGATCATGTGGTTCGACGAGCCGGTCGGCGGCTTCGTGCCGATGGCGACGGAACTGCGCCTCGTGCTCGGCGTCAGTGGCGCCTTCGTGCTGTTCTATGTGCTGATCGGCGGGCCGATCGGCACCTATGCCGAAGCCGCCGCCAAGACATTTTTCTAGACGGCATGGCATTTCGGCTGGCTCCAACCTCGGCGTCGGAAGGGTTCCGGCTCGAGGCGCATGACAGCGTCGGTTCCACCAATGCGCTGGCGCTGGACCATGCCCGGGCAGGCGACCCGGGCAGACTGTGGGTCGTCTCCAAGAAGCAGGAAAGCGGGCGCGGACGGCGCGGTCGCGTCTGGGCGACGCCCGAGGGCAATCTGGCGGCGACACTGCTTGTCATGACCACTGCCGAGCTTCGCCTTGCCGCAACGCTTGGCTTCGTCGCCGGGCTGGCGCTAGCCGATGCACTCGACGCCGTGGTGCCGAAGGGTCGAATCGCCATCGGCCTCGATGGCGCAAGCGCCGGAAAAAGCCGTTTCGAACTGAAATGGCCGAACGACGTGCTTGCCTCCGACGCCAAGCTGGCCGGCATCCTGCTGGAATCGGCGATCCTGGACGGCGGCCGCTTCGCGGTGGCTGTCGGCATTGGCGTCAATGTTGTGGCTTATCCCGAGGATTTGCCTTATCCGGCAACATCATTGCGCGCACTGGGCGCGACATGCGATGCGGAAACGCTGTTTCTGGCGCTGTCGGATGCCTGGAGCGAGAATGCCCGGTTGTGGGACGAAGGGCGCGGACTTGCCGCCGTCAGGCGACGCTGGCTGGCACGCGCAGCGGGACTTGGCGGCGAGGTTGCTGTCAGAATTGACGGTAATGTGGTGCGTGGGGTGTTTGAAACCATTGACGAGGACTGCCGTTTTGTGATTCGCGACGATGAAGGTTCGGTTTTGACGATTGCCGCCGGCGACGTGCATTTTGGCGCAGTCGCGTCGGCCAGGGTCTAAGGGGCTTGGCCTGAGGGCCAGGAAGGGAAAAATCATGGCGAAAGCGGAAAACGCCGAACTCGTGTTCGTGCCGCTCGGCGGCGTTGGCGAGATCGGCATGAACTTCGCCCTCTACGGCTACGGCCCGCCCAGCGCGCGAGAGTGGATCGTCATCGATGTCGGCGTGACCTTCCCAGATGCCAGTCTGCCCGGGGTCGACCTGGTGTTGCCCGACACGCGCTTCATCGAGGAGAACCTCGCCAATCTGCGCGGCATCATCATCACGCATGCGCATGAAGACCATTACGGTGCGCTGCTCGACACCTGGCCGAAGCTGAAGGCGCCGGTGTGGATGACGCCGTTCAGCGCCGGTCTGCTGGAGGCCAAGCGGCAGGGCGAGCAGGGCGCGCCGAAGATACCGCTTACGATTTACCGGGCGGGCGAGAAATTCACCGTCGGTCCGTTCGAGATCGAGGCTATCCCGGTCGCACACTCGATCCCCGAGCCGATGTCGCTGGCGATCACCTCGCCAGCCGGCACCGTCATCCATACCGGTGACTGGAAGATCGATCCGGAACCGACGATCGGCCCGAAAACCGACGAGGCGCGTTTCCGCGCCTATGGCGACAAGGGCGTCCTGGCGCTGATCTGCGATTCGACCAATGCGCTGCGGGAAGGGGAGTCGCCCTCGGAAGTCGCCGTCGGCGAGGGACTGAAGGGCGTCATCCAGGCTGCCAAGGGCCGCGTCGCCGTCACCACTTTCTCCTCCAATGTCGGCCGCATCGTTTCCATTGCCAAGGCGGCGCGCGATGCAGGCCGCCAGTGCCTGGTGCTTGGCCGCTCGCTGAAGCGGGTCATCGATGTCGCCGATGAACTCGGCTACATGGACGGGCTGCCGGAGTTCATCGCCGAGGAGGATTTTGGCTTCATCCCGCGCGAAAACCTGGTCATCATCTGTACCGGCAGCCAGGGCGAGCCTTTGGCAGCACTTGCCAAGCTGTCGCGCGAAGAGATGAAGTCGGTGTCGCTGACGGCCGGCGACACTGTGGTGTTTTCCTCGCGCACGATTCCCGGCAATGAGAAGGCGATCCTCGAGATCAAGAACCGCCTGATCGACCTCGGTATCAAGATCATAGAGGATGGCGATGCGCTGGTGCATGTCTCCGGCCACCCACGGCGCAGCGAATTGCGCAAGATGTACGAATGGGTGCGGCCGCAGATCGGCGTTCCCGTGCATGGCGAGGCAGCGCATCTGGTGGCGCAGGGGTCGCTGATGTCTACCTCCGGCATCGGCCAGGTGGCGCAGGTGCGCGACGGCGATATGCTGAGGCTTGCGCCCGGTCCTGCCACCATAATCGACCAGGTGCCGTTCGGCCGCATCTACAAGGACGGCAACCTGATCGGGACCGATCAGGCGATGGGCATTCGCGACCGGCGCAAACTGTCCTTTGCCGGCCATGTCGCGGTTAATGTCGTGCTCGACGACAAATATGAACTTGCCGGTGACCCTGATCTGGTCGCCATCGGTGTCGCCGAAGCCGATGCCGGCGGTGAGACGCTTGAGGATCTGATGATCGATGCGGCGGTCGGCGCGGTGGATTCGATCCCCCGTCAGCGCCGAAAGGATCTCGACCTGGTGCAAGAGGCGGTACGGCGCGCCGTGCGCGGCGCCGCCAACGAAGCTTGGGGCAAGAAACCGCTGGTAACTGTGTTCGTCACGCGGTGAGGGTGGCAGCCGTTCCCTAGACGTTCAACTGGTAGCTGACGGGAAGCCAGCGAACAGAACCGTCCACCGATTCGATATAGCCCAGACCCGGAAATGGCATGTGATGGCCGGCGACCAGCAGACGTCGCTCTACGGCCATGTTGAGCAGTCGCTTGCGGGTTTCGACGGCTTGGTCCTTGTCGTCATCCAGATCAGCACGCCACTCCGGCCGTTGGACTGACACGACATAATGCAGGAAGGCGTCCGACCAGATGAGCAATTGCTGGCCGTCGCTTTCGACGAGAAACGCCAGGAGCCCGGGGGAATGACCGGCCGCGTCGATGGCGGTAATGCCTGGCACAACCTCATCTCCTGGCGCTATGAATGTCACCTGGTCTGTAAGGCTGCTGCAGATTCGTCTGAATAGATCACGGTTGGCCAACCTGGCCTCGCGCACTGCATTTCCCCCGGTCCAGAAGCTGAATTCCGCTGCGCCGAATACATAGCGTGCCCGTCGAAAAACGGGTTCGCCATTCTTCACGAGCCCTCCGATGTGATCCGGGTGCCCGTGGGTGATAATCACCACATCAATGTCACCCGGTCCGAGCCCAAGGTCCTGCAGGCATTCCAGGAGTGAACTGTCCGCGTCTCCGCATCCGGTGTCGAACAGGATCTTTTCGGAACCGGTGTCGATCAGCGTTGGGATGAAGCAGTGTTCGTAGCGATCGCGGTCGATGAAGTTCGAGACGGCGAGTTCATGCACTGCGGTTGGCGACTGTCCAGGTGCCAGGGCCGACGCAAGGTTGTCGCGAACATCGACGGCATCGAGCAAAGCGGCAACTTTGAAGGAGCCAAGGCTGAACGTGAAAACGCGTGGGCGAGCAGGGTGGGTGTCGAACATTGCCGTTTGTACTTCGCAGTTGTCGATCGGAATAGCCTGGGTCGTGATTTTGAAATCCCTCTGCTCGTTCGAGGGAGTTCGAAGACTGCTCATCAAAGTGCGACAGTGCGCGCCTCGTGAAAGGCTGTTGATATCAGTCGATTTGACGTATGACGCCAGCCATTGGACCCGGGAGGGAAAGCTCGGATATGCTCGGACGCCTGAACCATGTCGCGCTTGCGGTGCCGGACCTGACTGCTGCCGTTGCCGCCTATCGCAACACGCTCGGTGCCGAAGTGACGGAGCCGCAGGTACTGCCGGAGCACGGCGTCACCGTGGTGTTCGTCAATGTCGGCAACACCAAGATCGAACTTCTGGAGCCGTTGGGCGAGGGCTCGCCGATCGCCGCCTTCCTGGAGAAGAACCCTTCCGGCGGCATGCACCACCTTTGCTATGAGGTCGACGACATCCTGGCCGCGCGCGATCAGCTCAAGGCTGCCGGCGCGCGGGTGCTGGGAGACGGCAACCCGAGGCTAGGTGCGCATGGCAAGCCAGTGCTGTTCCTGCATCCGAAGGATTTCTTCGGTACGCTGATCGAACTGGAGCAATCATGAGCTGGGTTTCGTTCACCGCACTATTCTTCGCCACCTGGTGGATCGTGCTGTTCGTCGTGCTGCCGTTCAGCGTCAGGACACAGGAGGACGATCACAATGTCACGCTGGGCACGGTTCCAAGTGCGCCGCGCGGGCCGCACATGCTGCGCGCCGTCCTGCGCACCACCGTCGCCACGGCGGTTCTCATGGGCATTTTCTATGGCCTGACGAAAGGCTTGGGATATAGCCTCGACGAGGTCCCGCACATCATTCCGGAATTCAGCCAGACCCCAACGAAATAGACCGTTTTCAGGCCTGCGCTTCAGCGCATTCGAGTCGACACGACATCGCCTGAGGCCGCGGCGATTCTGGTCTTGCGCCGGCTGACGCAAGGTCAAGTGGTTTGTCAGTTTTTGGTGCTAACCAGATGTTTGCACAAAAAAAATGCAAGGCACGAGGCCTTGCAATTTAAACGCGTCCGATCTGTTTCCGGTTTCCGGCGGCAGCGAGTAACCGCGCCTAGATCGCATCCTCCCAAGACTTTGACCGCGTAGGAGAGCAGATTTTTCTCTACCCTCTCGGTTATCGGGGCACACTAGCCTAAGGCGAATGAAAATGTCACGAAGAATTTTGCCTCGAAACAGGCATTCTCGTGCTGCACTGCACAATAGTGTGGCAGGCTTTGCTTGGGAAACGACCAGTAAGACGCCGCGGCACTGCGGCGCCTTGGAGCGCCGCGCGTCCGCGGGACGCACAATGGGGCTCCAACAGTTTCGCCCCCACGCATCGTGCCTTTCCAAAAACCGGTTTCCGATTTTCGGGCCGATGCGTCCGGGTTTCCATTCCGCCATGAAATGGCTATGAAGCCGGGGCAAGCAGCCCGTGTCGCGCCGATTCCCGCGCGGCCATCCTCACTCACGGACCAGTCCATGCGTTTGTCGCGCTATTTCCTGCCTATCCTCAAAGAAAACCCGCGCGAGGCCGAAATCGTCTCGCACCGGCTGATGCTGCGCGCCGGCATGATCCGCCAGCAGGGGCAGGGCAGTTTTTCGTGGCTGCCACTCGGCAAGCGGGTACTGGACAAGGTTTGCCGCATCATCCGCGAGGAGCAGAACCGCGCCGGTGCGCTGGAAATCCTGATGCCGACCATCCAGTCGGCGGATCTGTGGCGCGAAAGCGGCCGCTATGACGATTACGGCAAGGAGATGCTGCGCATCAAGGACCGTCAGGACCGCGACATGCTTTATGGTCCGACCAACGAGGAAGTGGTCACCGAGATCGTCCGCGCCTATGTGAAGTCCTACAAGGACCTGCCGCTCAATCTCTACCACATCCAGTGGAAGTTCCGCGACGAAGTGCGGCCGCGTTTCGGCGTCATGCGTTCGCGCGAATTCCTGATGAAGGACGCCTATTCCTTCGACCTCGACTTCGAGGGTGCAAAGGCGGCCTACAACAGGATGTTCGTGTCCTACCTCCGGACCTTCACCCGCATGGGTCTGCAAGCGATTCCGATGCGGGCCGACACCGGACCGATCGGCGGCGATCTCAGCCATGAATTCATCATCCTTGCCGATACCGGCGAGAGCCAGGTCTACTGCCATCGCGACTATCTTTCGCTCGATGTGCCCGGCGAGAAGACCGACTTCGCCAACGACGCCGAGATCGGCGACATCGTCAAGACATGGACGACGCCTTACGCCGCCACCGACGAGATGCATGACGAAGCGGCGTGGGAGAAGATCGGCGACACCGACAAGGTTTCGGCGCGCGGCATCGAGGTCGGCCACATCTTCCATTTCGGCGACAAATACTCCAAGCCGATGGGCGCCAAGGTGACCGGGCCTGACGGCAAGGATCATTTCGTCTCCGGCGGCTCCTACGGCATCGGCCCGTCGCGCCTGGTCGCGGCGATCATCGAGGCCAGCCATGACGACAACGGTATCATCTGGCCGGAAGCGGTGGCGCCGTTCGACATCGGACTGATCAACATGAAGGCGGGCGACGCCGAGTGCGACCGCGTCTGCGACGAGTTGCATGCCGCATTCGTCGCCGCCGGCAAGGATGTGCTTTACGACGACACCGACCAGCGGCCGGGTGGCAAGTTCGCCACCGCCGATCTGATCGGCCTGCCTTGGCAGGTCATCGTCGGGCCGCGCGGCGTGGCTGGCGGCGAAATCGAGATCAAGAATCGCAAGACCGGCGAGCGCGAGACGCTGCCGATCGCCGCTGCGAAAAAACGCTTCGGTGTCGCCGCATGAGCGACGTGGCGGCGGCAAGAACGGTGGGCGCCGGGCCCTTTTCCATCTTCGAGCGCATGGTTGCCTGGCGCTACCTGCGCTCGCGGCGCAAGGAGACGGTGATCTCGGTGATCGCCTCGATCTCCTTCCTCGGCATCATGCTGGGGGTCGCCACGCTGATCGTGGTGATGGCAGTGATGAACGGCTTCCGGGCGGAGCTGTTGACGCGCATTCTCGGCGTCAACGGCCATCTGATCGTGCAGCCGCTCGATTCGCCGCTTGAGGACTATGCGCAGGTCGCCGGCCGAATCAACGGCGTGCCCGGCGTCAAATACGCCATCCCGCTGATCGACGGCCAGGTGCTGGCGCAGGGCAATGTCGGCGGCGGAACCGGCGCGCTGGTGCGCGGCATCCGCGGCGAGGATCTCGGCAAGATCGCCATCGTCTCCAGCAACGTCAAGCAGGGCTCGCTCGCCGATTTCGACACTGGCGAGGGCGTCGCCATCGGCAAGCGCATGGCCGAGAATCTCGGCCTGGCGCTCGGCGATACCATCACCTTGATTTCGCCCGACGGCGATGTGACGCCGCTCGGTACGACGCCGCGCATGAAGGGCTACAAGATCGCAGCGATCTTCGAGGTCGGCATGTCGGAATATGACAGTTCCATCGTCTACATGCCGTTTTCGGAGGCGCAGCTCTATTTCAACATGGACGGCCGGGCGCAGACGATCGAGATCTATGTCGACAATCCCGACGACGTCGACGCGCTGAAGCCGAAGGTGGAGGAGGCCGCACAGCGGCCGATCGACCTCGTCGACTGGCGCCAGCGCAACGAGACCTTCTTTTCCGCCCTGCAGGTCGAGCGCAACGTCATGTTCATGATCCTGACGCTGATCGTGCTGGTGGCGGCGCTGAACATCATTTCGGGCCTGATCATGCTGGTGAAGGACAAGGGGCATGACATCGCCATCCTGCGCACCATGGGGGCGTCGCGTGGCGCCATCCTGCGCATCTTCCTGATGACGGGGGCGGCGATCGGCGTGACCGGCACGATCGCCGGCGTGCTGCTCGGCGTGTTGATCTGCACCAACATCGAATCCATCCGCCAGTTCTTTTCCTGGATGACCGGCAAGGTTCTGTTCAACCCGGAGCTCTATTTCCTCAGCCAGCTGCCGGCGAAGATGGATCCGCGCGAGACGACCTATGTCATCCTGATGGCGCTCGGGTTGTCCTTCCTGGCAACGGTGTTTCCGGCGTGGCGAGCCGCCCGGCTCGATCCCGTCGAAGCCTTGAGGTATGAATGATGGCCGAGGCCATTATCGAGCTGAAGAGCGTCGAGCGGCACTACGTCCAGGGGCCGCGCAAGCTCACCATTCTCAACGGCGCCGATTTCTCGCTGAAGCGCGGCGAGATGGTGGCGCTGGTGGCGCCGTCAGGCACCGGCAAGTCGACGCTGCTGCACACTGCCGGCCTGCTGGAACGTCCCGACGCCGGCGACGTCATCCTGGCCGGCCGTGCCTGCGGGCGGCTCTCCGATGACGAGCGCACGGCGATCCGCCGCAACGATGTCGGCTTCGTCTATCAGTTCCATCACCTGCTGCCGGAATTCTCGGCGCTGGAAAACATCATGATGCCGCAGCTGATCAAGGGGCTGAGCCGCAAGGAGGCGTCCGAGCGCGCCGCACAGCTGCTCGACTATATGCAGATCGGCAAGCGCGCGTCGCACCGTCCGTCCGAGCTTTCCGGCGGCGAGCAGCAGCGAGTCGCCATTGCCCGTGCGGTTGCCAATGCGCCGCTGGTGCTGCTGGCCGACGAGCCGACCGGCAATCTCGACCCGGTCACCGCCTCCTATGTGTTCGAGGCACTGGCGGCGCTGGTCAAGCAATCGGGCCTCGCGGCGCTGATCGCCACCCACAATCACGAACTGGCATCGCGCATGGACCGGCGCGTCACACTGGCCGATGGCAAAGTGGTGCCGCTCGGCTCGGGCTGACCTCAACCTGGACAGGACCTGGCGGGCTCGCGGACAGCCCGCCTTCAGAGCGTGATTCCATTCGGTTGGCCCATCGCACGCTCTTCAACCTTTTCTTAACCCTGCCGATCTGATCGCCCGGAAATTCGGGATACAGCCGGATTCCGATCGTTGACATTCGAACAAAATTAGAACAAATTGCGAACATATCAACAACAGGAGAGAGTTATGACCGATCTGGTTCAGGATGTCATCTCGCTGGTTTGCATGAGCACTTTTCTCATTTCCATGGCGATCTGGATCGGAGCCATGTGAATTGGCGTTGAGGACGTGGCGCGAACGTAAGCGTCCCTCGGGCGCGCCACTCCTCACCTTAACCCTCTCCCCGTGAGGAACGGGGAGAGGGGGCTTCGACCTTGGCGCCATGCCTCCATTGCGGCGCTGATGCGGATGGCTCGCAATCGGGAAGCGGTTCCGCCGTTAAGCCTTTCTTGCCGCCGCGACGTTAGGGTGTGCCTTCCAGGACAGGGAGCAGCGTCGCGTGTCGCCCATCGTCACGGTCATCCTCGTGGCCAGCAATCTCGGACTGATCTTTCTCTTGATGACCGTGCCGCTTGGTTTGCGCACGATCAGGCTCAGCCGCGTGGTAGCGATGGACCGGCAGCGCCTCTGGCAGGCGCTGTGGCCGCTCGGCAGTGACGCCGGCTGGTCCGGTGAGATTCTTTCGGCAGAGGCGCTGGACGCGGAGGGCATGGCCCGCATCATGCTGTCCTGGGAAGGACGCGACGGCAAGCCGATCGAGCGCAAGTCGCAGTTTGATGACGTTGTCGAGGGCAACCGGTTCTCGATGCGGGTTATCGAAGATACCGCGCTCGACACCTCGTTCTGGAAGGATTTCCGCGAGACCACCGAGCTCGTTTCCGAAGGCAGCGGCACGCGGGTCACGCTTGGCCAGACCGATCGCTATCGCGGCTTAGCCTTCCTGGTGTTTCGCTATTTCGCCATGCGCCGTGAACTCTCCAAGCTGCAGCGCTGGGCAAGGACCGGGCAGTATCGCAAGGGCGGCTGGTTCGAGCATCCGCTCAGCCAGGTCGGCTTCGCCGCGCTGTCGGCATTGATCCTGTGGCCGTTCTTCGGTCTTCATCCCGGCGGGCTTGCGCTGGCCGCGATCTTGACATCGGTGGTGGCCCTGCACGAGCTCGGACACATGGCGGCGTTTCGCCTGATGGGTCACAGCAAGGCGCGGATGATCTTCATCCCGCTGCTCGGCGGCATCGCCATTGGCGGGCGGCCGTATGACAGCCGTTTCGAAGTGGCCTTCGTGGCGTTGATGGGCGCCGGCTTTTCTGCCTTCCTGGTGCCGGTTGTCATCGCCGCCAGCACCTTTGCCGGGGCGGAGGGACATCGCCTGGCGGCGACGCTGCTGGCGGCGCTGGCGGGCTTTGCTGCCCTGTTCAACATCGCCAATCTGGTGCCGGTCTGGAAGTTCGATGGCGGCCAGGTGCTGCGCCAGATCTGCCCGGGGCCGATCGTGCTGGCGGTGGCCTCGTTCTCTCTGCTTTCGGCCTTCCTTGCGCTTGGCCGGCAGGCCGGCTTTTCCCCCGGCTTTCTGCTCGCGGCGGGCGCGGTCTTTTCAATCCTCAGCCTGCTGACGATGAGCAGCGGGGTCAAGCCGCGCCACGAACTGAAGCCAATCCGCACCGTCGACCGCCTCGTCATCGCCGGCGCGCTGCTGGCGGTGTTCGCCATCCATGGCTATGGCGTCTTGTGGGCGTCCGCGCAGCTTATTTGAGCTTGTCCGGATCAGAAAGCTTCAACCGGCTTTGCGGGCGGCCTCGACAGGCAAAGCCGTGGCAGGACCGAACACGTCCTCGAAGGCGGATTTCAGGGCCAGGTCGAGGTCGGCCATCGCAATGGGAAGGCCGAGATCGACGAGGCTGGTGACGCCGTGGTCTTGCACGCCGCACGGCACGATGCCGCCGAAATGGTCGAGATCCGGTTCGACATTGATGGCGATGCCGTGAAAGCTCACCCAGCGGCGCAACCGGATGCCTATTGCGGCGATCTTGTCTTCGGCCGGTGAGCCATCCGGCAGGGCAGGGCGATCCGGCCGCACCACCCAGACGCCGACCCGGTCCTCGCGGCGCTCGCCCTGCACGTTGAAGGCGGCGAGCGTGCCGATGATCCATTGTTCGAGCGCGGCGACAAAGGCGCGGACATCCTCGCGCCGCCGCTTCAGGTCGAGCATCACATAGGCGACCCGCTGACCCGGCCCATGATAGGTGTATTCGCCGCCGCGTCCTGCCGAAAACACCGGGAAGCGGTTGGCGTCGATCAGGTCCTCGCTGCGGGCGCTGGTGCCGGCCGTGTAGAGCGGCGGATGTTCGACCAGCCAGACCATCTCGCCGGCGGCGCCGCTTCGGATCGCCTCGGCCCGCGTCTCCATGAAGGCCAGCGCATCGGGATAGGCGGTGAGGCCGGGCTCGATGCGCCATTCGACCGGTGCTGAACCGGGAAGCGGCAGGAACGACGTGGCAATCTGGCTGCGTTCTGGCATGGCTTTTCGTTTTTTCGTTTATGCATGTCGTGATCCCAAAACCGCCTTGCACTTTCGGGCGACATGCATTTGCCTTCCATATGGCGATATCAGGCCGAAACGTCCAGTTCCGGCCCAACATTCCAATCCTGTGGAGCGTTGTGCCAATCGGTGGAGATTATTGCGTTCCGCGCACTTGTTTCGCCGGAAACGATTTGCTACACGCCGCGAGCCGGTCGGTTCCGGCTCCTACCACGTGCGGTCGTGGCGGAATTGGTAGACGCGCAGCGTTGAG
The DNA here is from genome assembly GCF_056781655.1 of Mesorhizobium bavaricum. NCBI lineage: Bacteria > Pseudomonadati > Pseudomonadota > Alphaproteobacteria > Hyphomicrobiales > Phyllobacteriaceae > Mesorhizobium > Mesorhizobium bavaricum. The sequence continues at coordinate 3,749,033 of NZ_CM165566.1, forward strand.
GTCGCTGTGGGGCAACCCGTGGAAGTTCGAGTCTTCTCGACCGCACCAAAATTTCCCTGACAGATTGCTTCTGGCGAGCCGGGTCGGCAAGCGACGGCACGTCGTGGTCACAAGGCTTCCCGAGGATCGAAACGGCAGCGGCAGCGCGTCATTCAGACCCGCCGCCGCTTCGTTTTTTCAGTTGCCCCGGAAGCCCGGCGTGATCGTGGCAATCAGGCGGCCTCTTCATCCGGGCCAGAGTATCGGCCACGACTTCCCCGAAGGAGGATGGCGTCGGTACGATGACCTCTTTCAGGATTTCGACCTTTTCCTGCGCCGACTCGTAGGTCGCTCGGCAAAAGCCGGACCTATCCCGTCCAGCCAAGGCCGGCCGAGATGCAATTGATCGACACAAGCAGAGCGTCGGTCGCCCGCTTTTGATCCGCCGTGCCGGTATTTGCCCGAACTTCACGCAGCAGATCGACCTGCAGTCGGTGAATGTCGTCCATCTGTCGCCGCAGATTGTCGAAACGCCGCTTGAACATCGGAAAGCGCGCGGAAAGATCGCCTCCCGTGAGGTCACCAATCAGGCGTCGCGTCAACTCGTATTCGGCGGCGATGCGGGCGTAGATTCGTCGGGCCGCGTCGCTGTCGGACACCAGGCGGGCGTAGAGCCCCGCGATCTCCATGTCGGACTGGTAAAGCGTCTTCTCGGCCTCGTCGACGATCAAGCGGAAGAAGCGCGAGTGCTCGAACATGCGAGCCAGAAGTTCGCGCCCGGCCTCGCCGCGCACAGCGACGAAAGAGCTAAGCGCGCTGCCGATGCCATACCAGCCGGTCAACAGATGACGGTTCTGGCTCCAGGCGAACACCCATGGAATGGCGCGCAGGTCAGCAATGCCGCTGGCGCCGAAACGACGCTCCGGCCGTGAGCCCATTTTCAGGAGCGCCAGCTCCGCGACCGGGCTTGCCTGGTTGAAATAATCGAGGAAACCGGGCTCGGCCATCAATCTGGCGTAGGAAGCCTGCGACATGCCAGCCAGCGCTTCCAGCGCTTCGTCGAACTCCGGCGTTTCCTTCGGCTCGACGTCGCCGGGCGATCCGACACCGTGGGCCAGCACGCCAGCGGCGAGAACCTCGAGTTGGTTGAGGCCGGTGCCGCGATTGGCGAATTTCGACGATACGACCTCGCCCTGCTCCGTCACCCGCATGGTTCCGGTGACAGTGCCTTCCGGTTGTGCGGCGATCGCCCGGCCGGTCGGCGCGCCGCCACGGCTGACGGAGCCGCCGCGACCGTGAAAGAAACTGATCCTGACGTTGTTCTTGCGCCCGACCGCAGCGAGGCGCGTTTGCGCTTTTGCCAGTTCCCAATTGGAAGCCAGGAAACCTCCGTCCTTGTTGGAATCTGAATAGCCAAGCATGATTTCCTGGCGCGCGCCGAAGTCCCGCACCGTCCGCCTCACCAGTGAAACGCCGAGCAATCCATTGAGGATGCCCGGTGCGGCCTGTAAATCGGCGATGGTCTCGAACAACGGCACGATCCGCAGCCTGATTGTGCCGCCGCCAGCGGGCGCGGTTGAAAGTCCGCAATATTGCGCCAGCAGATAGACCGCGAGCAGATCGTCGGCCGAGCGGGTCATGCTGAGAACGAAAGAGCCGACTGCGTCAGCATCCGAGTTGGAGATGTGATCGCGGATAACGGAGAATGTCGAAAGCAGTTCACCTGCTTCAGGCGAGAGCCGGCCTGCGTCGATCTCCAGCCGCTCGCCCTGGCTGATGGCTGTGCGAATGCGCGCCGACCATTGCGGCGTGCCGGCTGCGACCGGATCGGCGGGATTTGCCAGCGCAAACAGCTCGGCCAGCACCCGGTTGACGACCGTGGAGTTCTGCCGGATGTCGAGCGAGACCGTACGGAAACCGAAGCTTCCGACTTGCCAAAGCAGAGGCTGGATGAAACGCTTGGCTACCGCGCGACCGCCGATCGCTTCGAGAACGGAAGATAGCCCATTCAGATCAGCCCGAAACGCCTCTGCCGAGAGATATGCCGCCGGACCGCCGTCTCGCGTGGCCTCCAAACGGGCAAACAAGGCCGAAGCGAACTGGCGAAGCGGTTCGTCGGGATTGCGGGCGGCGATCACGTGCGCCAGTCCGGTTTTCTCAAGGGCCGTTTGCAGCACTGGCTTGAAGCTGGCCGGCAGGTCGATGACGTTGGAGCTGGCGCTGAGCACCGTCACCAGCCGCTGCACCTGCGTCAGATACCAGCCTATGGCGGTGTTGCGGTATTCGGCCATGGCATGGGCGGTGACTGCGGCAGTCACATTTGGATTGCCATCGCGGTCGCCGCCGATCCACGAGGCATAGCGCATGAATGAGGGAATTCTGATCGGCTCTCCCGGATAGTGACGCTCGAAGGCGTCCTGAAGCTTGCCATAGAGTTGCGGCGTTGCCTCGAAGATGACTTCGCGAAAGAAATGCAGGCCCCAGGCGATTTCGCCCTCGACCGTCGGCCGCTCCAGCCGCAGCTCGCCCGTCATCCACAGAAGCTCGATCTCGCTTTCCAGATCGGTGACCAACAGGGAGCGTTCGCGCGGCGCCCAGCGCGGCTGGTCGAGCTCGGTCAGCTTGCGATAGATGCGGCGGTGGATCTCCAGCACCGTGACGCGTTTGGCCTCCGTCGGGTGCGCGGTCATGGTCGGGCCGACGCAAAGCTCATCGAGCGTCGCCTGGACTTCCGGCGCCGAGTGGCCGTTCGCCGCCATCTGCGCGATCACGCTGGCGAAGGACCCGGGCACTTCGTCGACACCCGCGCCTTGTTCGAGTTCGCGGCGTGCCCGCATGGCAAGCAGCTCGTCTGCTATCGTCAGCAACTGGAACCATACGCCGCTCGCCTGAAGCGCCGGGATGCGCTGCTCCGCGGCGAGGGAGACGAGCGACCTGCGTCCGGCCAGAACGGCGGCGATCTCGGGCTCACGCGCGCTTGCGACCTGAAGCAGCAAGCGCAACAAAAGGCTGCGCTCGTCCTCACGAAAGTTGATGCGTCTGCTCTGTTCCAAACCCGTTTCCTGCTTCGTCGCGCCGATGCCGCTGTAACCGCCCTCTGAATCGAGGGCGGCGCCTGCTGTCAGGCGACCCGGTCGGGCACCGGGCGACCCTCGAAGAAGGCGGTCAGGTTCTCCACCACCTTCATGCCCATTGCCACCCGCGTTTCCTCGGTCGCACTCCCGAGATGGGGCAACAGCACTACGTTCTCCAACTGCTTCAGCGTCTCCGGAACGGTCGGCTCGTCGGCAAAGACGTCGAGACCCGCCCCAGCGATCTCGCGCCTTTCCAGTGCACCGATCAGGGCATCCTGGTCGACGACGTCGCCGCGCGCCGTGTTGATCAGGAACGCGTCGCTTTTCATCGACCGCAAGCTTCGAGCATTGATGAGATGGCGGTTTTCCGCGCCGCCCGGACAGTGCAGCGACACGAAATCGGATGCTGCGAGCACATCTTCCAAAGTTGGCATCTGGACCGCGCCCATGGCGCGCGTCTCGTCGTCATCGACCGGGGACCGATTGAAGAACACGATCTTCATCCCGAAGCCGAAATGCGCGCGCCTGGCTGTCGCCTTGCCGATGCGCCCCATTCCGACAATACCCAAGGTTTTGCCCGACACCTTCGCGCCGGCCATATGGGTTGGCGACCAGCCCCGCCACTCTCCGGCCCGCACCTGCCGCTCGCCCTCACCAGTCCGACGCGCGACAGCCAACAGCAAGCTGAGGGCGAGGTCGGCGGTGCAATCGGTCAGCACGCCCGGGGTGTTGGTCACCACGATGTCGCGGTCGCGGGCTGCCGCGACATCGATATGGCTGAAGCCGACGCCGAAATTTGCGATGATCCGGGTGCGGGCGGCGTTCTTAGGAAACACCGCAACAGGTAAGCGGTCGCTGACCGTTGCCAGGATCGCGTCAAAATGCGCGAATGCCGATGTCATTGCGGCAGGGCTCAGCGGCGTATCGCTGGCATTGAGCGTCGTGTCGAAGCGCTCGGCGAGGATCGCTTCAACGGGGGCCGGCCATCTCCGGGTGACAATCAAACGCGGTTTCATCGAATTTCCTGCCGATCGATGGGCCGCGATGCATCCGCCAACCCGAAACAGACTGCACATTTTGCGCTATGCGCCCTTCGCCCGGTCGGCCATCACGCCGCCTTCTTCATCCCGGCCAAAGTATCGGCCACGACCTCACCGAAGGACGATGGCGTCGGCACGATGACGACGCCGGCCTCTTTCAGGATTTCGACCTTTTCCTGCGCCGACTCGCCGAAGGCCGAGATGATGGCGCCGGCATGGCCCATGCGCCGGCCCTTCGGCGCGGAAAGCCCGGCGATGTAGGCGATCAGCGGCTTGCGCATGTTGTCGCGTGCCCAGATCGCGGCTTCCGCCTCCTGCGGTCCGCCGATCTCGCCGATCATGACCACGGCATCGGTTTCGTCGTCCTGTTCGAACAGCTTCAGCATGTCCTTGAAGGACGAGCCGTTGATCGGATCGCCGCCGATGCCGACGCTGGTGGAGACACCGATGCCAAGCGCCTTCATCTGCGAGGCGGCCTCATAGCCGAGCGTGCCCGAGCGGCCGACGATGCCGACGCGGCCGGGGAGATAAATGCTGCCCGGCATGATGCCCATCAGTGCCTGTCCGGGCGTGATCACGCCGGCGCAGTTCGGCCCGATCAGCCGCATGCGGTCCTCGAAACGGTAGCGAAGCATGTAGCGCTTCACCTGCATCATATCCTGCGAGGGGATGCCGTCGGTGATGCAGACGCAAAGCTTTATGCCGGCATCGGCGGCTTCCATGATCGAGTCGGCGGCGAAAGGCGGCGGCACGAAGACGATGCTGGCTTCAGCGCGGGTTTCGCGAACGGCGCCCTTGACGGTGTTGAAGACCGGCAGGCCGAGATGCTTCTGGCCGCCCTTGCCGGGCGTCACGCCGCCGACGAGCTTGGTGCCGTAGCGCTTCATGTCTTCGGCATGGAAGCTGCCGATCTTGCCGGTGAAGCCCTGGACGATGACCCGCGTGCCGCGGTTGAGCAGGATTGCCATATTTTTCAGCTCCCTCAGCTTGCTTTTTTGAGCGTTGCCGAACGCCAGGCGGCGACGGCTTTTTCGGCGGCTTCCGCCAGCGTTTCAGCGACGATCACCGCCTCGCCGGAATCGGCCAGGATGCGGCGCCCTTCCTCGACCTTGGTGCCGGCAAGCCGCACCACCAGGGGAACGTTGACCCCGACTTCGCGGATCGCCTTGACGACGCCCTCGGCGACCCAGTCGCAACGGTTGATGCCGGCAAAGATATTGACCAGGATGGTCTCGACATTCTTGTCGCCGAGCACGGCGCGGAACGATTTCGCGACCCGCTCGGGCGAGGCGCCGCCGCCAATGTCGAGGAAGTTGGCCGGCTCGCCGCCGGCGATCTTGATCATGTCCATCGTCGCCATGGCGAGGCCGGCGCCGTTGATGATGCAGCCGATGTTGCCGTCGAGGCCGACATAGGAGAGGCCGCGGTCGCTGGCGAAGGTTTCGCGCGGGTCTTCCTGGCTCTTGTCGCGCAGCTCGGAGATTTCCGGCCGCCGGAACAAAGCGTTCTCGTCGAACGACATCTTGGCGTCGAGCGCGACGAGGTTGCCGTCGCGGGTCACCACCAGAGGATTGATCTCCAGCATCGACGCGTCGTAGTCGCGGAACACCTGGTAGCAGCTGAAGATGGTTTCGGTTGCCTTGCCGATCAGGTTCTGATCCAGGCCGAGCCCGAAGGCGATTTCCCGCGCCTGGAAGCGCTGCATGCCGACTCCCGGATCGACCGTGGTCCGGATGATGGAATCCGGCGCCCGCTCGACGATGTCCTCGATCTCCATGCCGCCGGCGGCCGACGCCACGATCATGACGCGCTCCTCTTTGCGGTCGAGAACGAAGCCGACATAGAGCTCCTGCGCGATGTCGACGGCCTCCTCGAGATAGAGCCGCGATATCAGCTTGCCGCGCGGGCCGGTCTGCTGGGTCACCAGCTTGCGGCCGAGCATTGCTTCGGCCGCATTGGAAATCTCCTCGTCATTGGCGCAGAGCTTGATGCCGCCGGCCTTGCCGCGGGCACCGGAATGAACCTGCGCCTTGAGCACCCACTTGCCGCCGCCGATCTCACGCGCCCGATAGGTTGCCTGCTCGGGGCTGTAGGCGAGGCCGCCGCGCGGAACATGAATCCCGTGGCGGGCAAGCAGTTCCTTGGCCTGGTATTCGTGAATGTCCATCTCGTCCTCCCAAAAACCTTCAGTGCGCGGCGGCGTTCGGCTGTTCTTGACTATCAAATTGGCCGGCGCGTTCGATGGCTTCGTTGACCACCAGCACATTGCGCGCCATGCGTTCCGACGCCGCGTCGATCATTTTGCCGTCGAGCGCCGCGGCGCCCTTTCCGAGCGCCTCCGCTTCCTTGAGCACTTCCAGGATGCGCCTGGCGCGGACGACTTCCTTTTCCGGCGGCGAGAACACGCTGTTGGCTAGCGCGATCTGCGAGGGGTGGATCGCCCATTTGCCTTCGATGCCAAGTGCCGCCGCGCGCCTTGCCGCCGCCGTGTAGCCCTCAGGGTCCGAGAAATCGCCGAACGGCCCGTCGATGGCGCGCAGGCCGTAGGCCCTGCAGGCAACCGTCATCCGCGACAGGGCGAAATGCCACTGGTCGCCTGGGTAGTCGGGATTGAGGCCGCCGATGTTGACGGTGCGCGCCTTGTTGCTGGCAGCATAGTCGGCGACACCGAAATGCATCGCTTCCAGGCGGCCGGGCGTAGCGGCGATCGCCTCGACATTGGCCATGCCGAGCGCCGTCTCGATGAGGGCTTCGAGGCCGACGCGGGTCTTGTAGCCCTTGGCCATCTCGATCTGGTTGATCATGGCCTCGACCATATAGAGGTCGGCCGGAACGCCGACTTTCGGCACCAGGATGGTGTCCAGCCGGTCGCCGGCCTTTTCCATCACGTCAACCACGTCGCGGTACATGTAGTGCGTGTCGAGGCCGTTGATGCGCACCGAAACGGTCTTGCCCTTGGCGCGCCAGTCGATGTCGTTGAGCGCCTGGATGATGTTCTTGCGGGCGCGTTCCTTGTCCGGCGGCGCCACCGCGTCCTCGATGTCGAGGAAGACGAAGTCGGCGGCGCTGTTCGCCGCCTTATCGATCATCTCGGGACTGGAGCCGGGAACCGCGAGTTCGCTTCGCTGCAGCCGGAGTTTTTTCAAATGGTTGATCGTGTGGCTCATGATCGCGTTCTCCTCACGCCGCCTCGGCGACAGGTACCCCAGCCGAGGCACGGAAGTGCTGGATGGCGGCGCCGACGCCCGAGCCCGGCGCCAGCCGGACGCCGCAATCGAGCAGCGCCATTTCCGCCGCCGACAGCGAGGCGAGCACCATCACCTCGTTCAGCCAGCCGAGATGGCCGATGCGGAAGACCTTGCCGAACACCTTGTTGAGACCACCTCCGAGCGAGGTCCGGTACGTCTGGTAGGCGCGCTTGACGACGTCGGCGCTGTCGATGCCTTCCGGCACCAGAATGGCGCTGACGGTGTCGGAGTGCCATTTCGGCGCCTTCGCGCAGAGCTTCAGGCCCCAGGCGTCGACCGCCTTGCGCACCCCTTCCGCGAGGCGATGGTGGCGGACGAAGATGTTGTCGAGCCCTTCCTCGGCGATCAGATCGAGCGAGGCGCGCAGGCCGCGCAGCAGTTGCGTCGCAGGCGTATAGGGGAAATAACCGGCGTCGTTGGCGCGGATCATGTCCTCGAACGAGAAGAAGCAGCGCCGGTGGGTCGCTACCCTGGAAGCGACGAGCGCCTTCTTGCTGACCGAGAGGAAGCCGAGGCCGGCCGGCAGCATGAAGCCTTTTTGCGAGCCGCTGACGGCGCAGTCGACACCCCATTCCTCCTGGCGGAAGTCGATCGAGCCAATCGACGACACGCCGTCGACAAAGAGAAGGGCAGGATGGTTCGCCGCGTCGAGTATGGCGCGGCAGCCGGCGACATCGCTGGTGACGCCGGTCGCGGTCTCATTCTGTGTGCAGAAGACTGCCTTGATGCTGTGTGCCTTGTCCGCCTTCAGTCTTTCCGCGTAGAGGTCGAGCGGCACGCCGGTTCCCCACTCGCAGTCGATCACGTCGACCTCGAAGCCGAGCCGCTCGGCCATGTCGACCCACAGATGCGAGAACTGTCCGAAGCGCGACATCAGCACGCGATCACCAGGGCTGAGCACGTTGGTCATCGCCGCCTCCCAGGCGCCGGTCCCCGACGACGGGTAGATGAAGACGCGGCCGGTCTCGTTCTTGAAGACTTTCTTGATGTCCTCGAACAGCGGCAGCGTGAAATCGGGGAACGATGCGGCGCGCATATCCTCCATCGGGAGGTTCATCGCTTGCCGGACCTGCTCCGGAATGTTGGTGGGTCCTGGAATAAAAAGGTGGGTGAACCCAGCCATGCGCGAAACTCCTCCGAAGTTAGAGATTTGTGGAGGGAGTGTCGTCTCGACGGCGAGGGGCAACAACACCTTGGTGGGTAAGTTCTCGCCGCGCGCGGGTGGGACGAGCCTACCCACCAGGCCTACCCGGTCGACCTACCCGATAGGCAGCCTGGGACTGCGACGCTTTTCGCTCGAATAGAGCGCGACGGCCATCGCCCGGTTGCGGACGTCAAGCTTGTCGTAGAGATTCTTGAGGTGGTATTTCACCGTATTCTCGGAAATTCCGGTGCGCGTCGCGATCTGAAGGTTGGTCCAGCCGTCGGAAAGCACCGCCAGCAGTTCGCGCTCGCGAACCGTCAGCTGCGCCAAGGGCGTGTCGTTGACCTTGTTGATGTCGATGTAGGGGATGCAGATGCGGCCGTGCGCGACCGCCAGGATCGTCTCGAAGATGATATGCGGGTCGTCGAACTGGAAGCAGTAGCCTTGAGCCCCAAGCCGCACGCACTGCTTCAAGATGCCGATGTCGTGGTCATTGGAGAACACCGTAATGCGCACATCGAGCTTGCGGCTCTGAACCTCGGCCAGAACGTCCGCGCCGTCCATGTCAGCGAGCCTCCAGCCGATGACCGCGACATCGAACTTGGTCTTCACCGCCAGATCCAGGAGTTGCTTGCCGCTCTGCACGGCGCTCAGCAATTCGAAGCGTCCGTCGCATTCCAGCATTTCGCGCAGCGCCGATATGACAAGCGGATTGCGCTCGGCGACAACGACGCGAACGCGTTGCTGTCCTGATGTGGCCTCTTTCGTTGTCGCCGACCTTGCGCTCAAGGGCTTCCGTTCTGGACCGGTTGCGGACATGGGGCGGATCCGGCTGATATCCGGACCCTGTGCCATGACAATCGCCGCAACCGGACAAGGGTGCTCTTTCCCCAGCGACATGCGCTGTCGCGCCACCTGAACCGATATCCCGTTGGTTTTGACAGGGCAGGCATTGTCAGACTGGGCATGGCAATGCCGTCTTTCCCGTGAAGAAAGCCAGGTAGGAGCGCGCGCATTTCATTTGATATTCCGTGCGTTAGAGCGGCAAATTACCAAATCGATTCATGCTGCCGCGCTATCTCTGGAATGAGCGTCGGATTTTCGCAAAAACCGGTTTCCACTTTTGAGGCCGATGCTCTAGACCTGAGACGCACCTTTTCCGGGATTGCGATGGCGGGAGGCGCCGGTGGAAGGCCAGGACGAACGGACGACCGGCGCCAGGGCCGCTGACGACGCCCACGCCGATATCTATGGCGAGGACGGCGCCGTCCTTTCGTCCTTCCTTGCCCAGATCGGTGCGGCGATCGCCGACCGCGACACGCTCACGCTCAAGCATGAAGTCGACCACCTCCACCAGTCTGAGCTCGGCGACCTGCTCGAGGCGCTGCACCCCGAACAGCGCCGCGTGCTGGTTGAGTTGTTGGGCGCCGACTTCGACTTTTCTTCGCTGACCGAGGTCGACGAGGCGATCCGTATGGAGATCGTCGACAATCTGCCCAATGCGCAGATCGCCCAGGCCGTGCAGGAACTCGATTCCGACGACGCGGTCTACATTCTCGAAGACCTTGAAAAGGAAGACCAGGACGAGATCCTGTCGCAGCTGCCGTTCACCGAACGGATCAGGCTGCGCCGCTCGCTCGACTATCCGGAAGAGACGGCCGGGCGGCGCATGCAGACCGAGTTCGTCGCGGTGCCGCCGTTCTGGACGATCGGCCAGACCATCGACTACATGCGCGAGGACAAGAACCTGCCTGAGCGCTTCAGTCAGATCTTCGTCATCGATCCGACCTTCAAGCTGCTCGGCGCTATCGACCTCGACCAGATCCTGCGCACCAGGCGCGCGGTCAAGGTCGGGGAGGTCATGCATGAGACGCGACACGCCATTCCCGCCACCATGGACCAGGAAGAGGCGGCGCGGGAATTCGAGCAGTACGACCTTTTGTCGGCCGCCGTCGTCGACGAGAACGAGCGGCTGGTCGGCGTGCTGACCATCGATGATGTCGTCGACGTTATCCAACAGGAGGCCGAAGAAGATCTGATGCGCATGGGCGGTGTCGGCGACGAAGAGCTGTCCGACAGTGTCTTTTCCACCTCGCGCTCGCGCGTTCCCTGGCTGTTGATCAATCTGCTGACCGCATTCCTGGCGGCGTCGGTGATCAGCCTGTTCGACCGCACGATCGAGCATATCGTGGCGCTCGCGGTGCTGATGCCGATCGTGGCCGGCATGGGCGGCAATGCCGGCTCGCAGACGATGACCGTCACCGTGCGGGCGCTGGCGACCAAGGATATCGACATCTACAATGCCGGCCGCATCATTCGCCGCGAGATGGGCGTGGGCTTCATCAACGGCATCGTCTTTGCCATCCTGATCGGCATCGTCGCTGCGATCTGGTTCCACGACAACAATCTGGGCGGCATCATCGCGGCGGCGATGATCATCAACATGTTCGCGGCCGCCTTGGCCGGTATCCTGATCCCGCTGCTCCTCGACCGTTTCAAGATCGATCCGGCGGTCGCTTCGGCGGTCTTCGTCACCACGGTCACCGATGTCGTCGGCTTCTTTGCCTTTCTCGGCATTGCCACGTGGTGGTTCGGGGTGCCGTGAAGGCGCCCTCAATTGACTTTTACGTAAATGCCGTGCGAGGCTTGCGCGGGGCGCCGTGTTGATTCCAGCATGGGTTTGGTTCGGGACAGAAGGCGACGCCGCATGGCAATCGCCCGGGGTTCCGGCGAGTGGGAGTGACAATGCGGGAATATTATTCGATTACCGAGCTGACCCGCGAATTCGATGTGTCGACGCGGACGCTGCGATTCTATGAGGACGAGGGATTGGTGCAGCCGGTGCGGCGCGGCCGCACGCGGCTGTTTCGCCCGTCCGACCGTCACCTCATTCGCCAGATCATGCGGGGAAAAAGGCTCGGCTTCTCGATCAACGAGATCCGCGAAATCATCCAGATGTACAAGGAGCCGCCCGGCGAGGTCGGTCAACTCAAGCTGATGATCAAGCGCATCGAGGAAAAGCGCGAGGATCTCAGGCAGAAGCGCCGCGACCTCGAAGAGACGCTGGCCGAACTCGACCAGGCTGAGGAATCCTGTGTCGAGCGGTTGGTCGAGCTCGGCGTCAATACGTAACGCATGCTTAAATCCAGCGCCGCACTCTTTTGGCGTAGTCCCTGTATTTCTTGCCGAATTTCGCTGCCAGCACCTTTTCCTCGCCCTCGATGGCGACCTTTTGCGTGGCATAAGCCGCGATGAATGCCAGCGGCAGGAACCATGCGATCCCGGAGACAAAGGCGACGCCGATCAACAGCAGCGTGTTGGCCAGATACATCGGATTGCGAGTGATGCCGAAAGGACCTGTGGTGACCAGATGATCGGGCACCGCGTTGGGGTTAAGTGTTGTCTTGGCCCGGATCATGGTGCGGATGGCGGTGAACCAGAGTGCCGCGACGCCGAACAGGGCCACCCAGCCGGCGGCGAACAGGATATCGCCTAAGAGGTCACCGATCCAGGGCAAGGGATAAAGCAGGCCGAGTGCGATACTGATGGCGATGGCGGCGATGTAGATTAGCGGCGGCCACGGTATGAGCCCTGCCTTCGGCTGGTTCTCGGTCATTTGACCCCTTCCTCCGTCATCTTGTCGTCGGTCTTGGCGGTGCACATGCCGGCGAGATCGGATATATGCGCCTTCCATTCGGCAGTCTGGTCGTTGTTGTAGAGCCGATCAAGTGAGGCTTCACCCTCGAGCGTATCGAGCATGCAGACACAGTAGCTCGAACAGAATTCGGTGTCGCGCGACTGCTCGCAAGACAACTGGCACGTCTTCAGGAAGTTCACCTGCGGGGTTTCGACCTTGGCCGGCATCACTTGTACGAACAGCCACACACAGCCGATCAGCAGTGGCTGATGGATCAGGTAGAAGGCCAGGCTGTGGCGGCCGATGAAGACCAGCGGGTTGGCCCAGCGACCGGGTGCCAATTCGGCAAGCCGGGCAAGCAGGCCCGAAGCGGCGGCGAGTTTCGTCACCGCGATGCCTGCAAGTACGGCGCCGAACCACGGAAACAGCGGCACATAATCGTTGGATCGCGGATTGATCGCCGAGAGGCCGATCCACCACAGCCAGGGATGGTCGAAGGCCTCGAAGCGCAGATAGACGGGCGCGGCGATGACCAGCGCCGCCACAAGCAACGTCAGCAGCGCCGGTGGCCGCAGGAACAGCAGGCCGAGCAAGCTGGCCACTGCGATCTCGTGCAATATGCCGAAGAAAATGAAACCGTCCGGGGTGGCGATGCGTGTGGCGACCGAAATCGCGATCGCCGCTCCAGCGACCATGGCGAAACGCTTCCAGAAGCCGTTCCAGCGGATTTTTCGGCCATGGGCGAGGTACAGGCTGACGCCGACCAGGAACAGGAAGGTCGATGCGATGCAACGCGCGTAGATCTTCCACCAGCCGAAGGCGGTGAGGCCGGGATCGGTGTAGCCGAAGAATTCCAGATCCCAGGTGAAATGGTAGCTCGCCATGGCGATGAGCGCGATGCCGCGCACGATGTCGATGGCGACGATGCGCTTCGGTCGATCCTGAACGGGTGCGGTCGGTGTGTGGATGCTCATGGTCTCGTATTCTGATTCAGCCCCGCACGACGACTATCACGGTTGCCCGGGACAAAAGAAGGCCGGACGCTTCGGCAGATGCTGGATCAGGCGCCGCTTTAGGCCAGTGCCGGAAAGCCTTTGGCCGACTTCGCTTTTTGCCGGATAGGCGTCGGTTTCCTCTTATTGGCGCCGGGATCACCACGGCAGATTTGGCCCGGTGATTCTGCTTTGGGGAAGCAATGTCCACCCATGTGCGCCATCCGATCTGGCTACCGGCCCTCAAGGCCGCGGATGCGCGCACCTTCGCGTCGCTCTATGCGGTTGAATCCTTCGCCCGGGCCACGGTGTCGAGCGTCATCCCGATCCAGGCCTACGAGATCCTCCACAACGAGCAGATCGTCTCGATCCTCTACACCATCGTGGCGATGCTCGGCCTGTCGGTGACGCTGTTCATGCCGATGCTGATCCGCCGCTTTGCCCGGCGCTGGGTCTACACGGCAGGCGCCTGCCTGCTGGCCATCGGCTCGCTGTTCTTCGTCACCCACACGCTTGCCGGGCAACTGGCCGGCATGCTGTGCCGGGTGATGGGCGCCAGCGCGCTGTCGATCACGCTTAACCTCTACATCATGGACCACATCCGCAAGACCGACTTCATGCAGGCCGAATCGCTGCGCATGGCGTGGTCGATGTTCGCCTGGACCGGCGGACCGACGCTCGGCATCTTCCTCTACACGCGCTTCGGCATCTATGCCGCGCATGGCGCGGTGGCGGTGTTCGCGATGGCCTTGCTGGTGCTGTTCTGGACCTACCGGCTGGGCGACAACCCGTCGATCCGCCCGGGCAAGTCGCGGCCGGCCAATCCGCTCGCCAATATCGGTCGCTTTGTCGCCCAGCCCAGGTTGCGGCTGGCCTGGCTGATTGCCTTCGGTCGCTCCTGTTTCTGGACGACGTTCTTCGTCTACGGGCCGCTGTTCATGGTCATCACCGGCGAGGGCAAGTTGGCCGGCGGCCTTTTGGTTTCGGCCGGCAATGCGCTGCTGTTCATGGCCATCTTCTGGGGCAAGGCGGGAAAGCGCTTTGGTGGCCGGCGGACCATGACATTTGCCTATTTCGCCATGTCGGCCATGCTGCTGGCGGCGGGTGCGGTCGGCGAAACCGTGCCGCTGCTCACCGGTGCCTTCTTGCTCTGCGGCGCTTTCTTCACCATTGCGCTCGACGCTCTGGGCTCGACCGCCTTCATGCGCTCGGTGCGATCTTATGAAAGGTCGCAGATGGCGGCGGTCTACCGCACCTATCTCGACTTTTCCGAACTGACGCCGCCGCTGGTCTATTCGGTCGTGCTGGCGTTCTTCGGGCTGGGCTCGGTGTTCGTCACGCTCGGCCTGCTGGCGGCGATTTGCGGCTTCGTGACCTGGCGGTATCTGCCGAAATCGCTGTGATCTTCAAGGCTTGGAGGGAACGGCTGCGTGCCGCTCGCGGACCCAGTTGTGGAAGCGGTGCAGATCATATTCCTCGGGCATCAGCACACCGGCTTCGTGGCGCGTCGAGCGCAGGCCTTTCTGGTTGACCTCGCAGATCGCCGCATCCTCCTCCAGCACCTGTTTGCCGAGGGCGACGATGTTGTCGATATCGGTTGCCTCAAGCGCTTCGGGCACAAGCAGCCATTCGGCGACAAGCTCGGTCTGCTCGGGGCCGAGCGGCACCAGCCGCACGGTCCTGACATAGTCGACATGCCCCACGACGAACATCGACGGCAGGTTGGTGGCGTAGGTCTGGCCGGCGGCGCGCTCGGCAGGTGTCAGGCCGGCAAAGACCGGCCCGTGCGCCTGGCCGTCGCGCGACCAGGTCTCGGCGCCGGCGCGCAGACCGCCGGAAAACTCCGGTGCGTCATTATCGGCGTGGCGAGCCCAATCGGGATCGTCGTGCCGGCCCATCAGGCCGCGGCCATAGATCGGCACCAGCCGCGACAGATCCTTGTGGACGCCCGGACAATGCAGGCACTCGTTGAAGTTTTCCCAAAAGATCTTCCAGTTGCAGTTCATCACCTTGCGCAACGCATGGCCGGTCACCAGCGGTTCCAGCGGCCAGTTGGCGAGACTGCCGGACGCCGGATCGAAGGATGATTCCGCCGAGCCGGCGGCGTCTTCGGCGAGATTGACGAAGACAAAACCGCGCCACACCGACAGTGCCACGCGATAAAGCGGGTGATCGGCCTTGTCGAAACCGTCCGGCAGCGATTTCGACGGAACGCGCACGAGATCGCCGCGCAGCGAATAGGACCAGGCATGATAGGGGCAGGTGATCAGCCGCGCCTTCAGCCGGCCTTCGCTCTCCTGGCAAAGCTGCGAACCGCGATGGCGGCAAGTGTTGTGGAAGGCGCGCAGTTCGCCGGTCTCGTCACGCAGCACGACGATTTCCTGCGTGCCGACGCGAAAGGTGCGGAAGCAAAGCGGCTGCGCAAGGTCTGCCTCGCGGCAGACGAGCAGCCAGCTTCTGTACCAAATGGCGTCGAGGTCGCGCTGATAGCTGCCCGTATCCCAATAGGCCGATGATGGCAGCGTCGGTTCGGCCCGGGTCAAGCCGTTGTAGGGATCGCGGTCGCTGGCAATGGGCTGCATGGCTGGCTTCCTCTAGAGTTGCTAGCCGACACCCGGCCACGGGAATTGTCAATTGTTGGGCCGGTGCCCGATTTGTGCACTTTCGGCGACAATGCATTCTTGCATCATGCATGTCGTGATCCCAAAACCGCTCCGCACTTTCGGCGACATGCATTGTCGGAATTTGGTTTGCCGGTCGCGGCGATTTTCCCTATAGTCGCGCTGTCGTCGGTTCCGTTTGGAGCCAAGAGGGAATGCGGTGCGGGCGAATGTCTTGCCCAATGCCGTGGCTGCCCCCGCAACTGTGTGCGATAGTCCTCTCCATATGCCACTGAAGGTTTTCTTCGGGAAGGTGGGGAAGGGCGCTGATCCGCGAGCCAGGAGACCTGCCGGCGACAGGAAACTGACTTCTATGCCCTCGGGTGGAGGGCGAAAGGACAAGACATGACTACCGCTTCCGTCTCCCTCGGCGCCTCCGTCTCCTCGCAGTCGCGCTTCATGCAGCTTGCGCTCGTGGCGCTGCTTGGCATCTTCGTGGTCGGTTTTGTCGGCTTCTCGCATATCGATGCGGTCCACAATGCGGCTCACGACTATCGCCATTCGATGGCGTTTCCCTGCCACTGACGAGGAATTTGACATCATGAACCTGTTTCGCAACGTCGTGTTCATCGCGGCGATCGCAGGGCTCGTGGCTGGCGTCGTTCTCGCCTGCATGCAGGCCTTTGCCACCGTGCCGCTGATCCTCAAGGCGGAAGTCTACGAGCAGGCCGGCGGCGGCCATCACCATGACCATGCCGCTCCGGCCGCAACGGATACCAATGCCATGAGCACAGCCGCCCCGGCGGGGAACGCCATGAGCTCTGCCGCCCCGGCGCCGGCGGAAGCAGTCGCTCCGGCAGCGGAAGACGAAGGCTGGGCACCGGCCGACGGTTTCGAGCGTTTCGCCTTCAGCGTGGTTGCCAATATCGTCACTGGCATCGGTTTCGCACTGATCCTGGTCGCGGTTTCCGAATTCGCCGGCGGCATCCGCAACTGGCGCCAGGGGGTGTTCTGGGGCCTGGCCGGCTTTGCCGTGTTCACGCTGGCGCCCGGCCTCGGCCTGCCGCCGGAATTGCCGGCGATGCCGGCTGCCGATCTCACGCAGCGCCAGATCTGGTGGTGGGCAACCGTGGCGGCGACCGCGGCGGGTATCGGCCTGATCGCGTTCCGCAAGTCGCTGCCGCTTGTGATCCTGGCCGTGTTGCTGATCATTGCGCCGCATATTGTCGGCGCACCGCAGCCCGACAGTTTCGAGACCCCGATCCCGGAGGGTCTGCATCATCAGTTTGTGGTGGCGGTGACGGTGACCAATCTGGTGTTCTGGCTGGTTCTCGGCGCGGTCGTCGGCGTGGTGCGCGGCCGCTTCACCGGTACCGCGACCAGCCTGCGCGACAGCTTTGCCTGATCGCAGCAAGCTGACCTTCATCATCGGTGGTGCGCGCTCCGGCAAGAGCGCGCATGCCGAAACCCTGGCGACGACCTTGCCGCCGCCGTGGGCCTATATCGCCACTGCGCAAGCCTATGATGACGAGATGCGTGAGCGCATCGCGTTGCACCGCTCGCGGCGCGGTGAAGGGTGGACGACCATCGACGCACCGCTCGATCTCGCAGGCGCGCTTGAGGCCCTGCCGGACAATCAGCCGGTGCTTGTCGACTGCCTGACACTGTGGCTGACCAATCATATGCTGGCCGAACACGACCTCGATCTGGAATACCGTCGGCTGGCTGAAGTGCTGTCGCGGCCGCGCGGGTCCTGGTTCGTGGTATCCAATGAAGTCGGCCAAGGCATCGTGCCGGACAACGCACTGGCGCGCCGCTTTCGCGATGCCGCCGGCCGTCTCAACCAGCAGGTGGCCGCTGTCGCCGATACGGTGCTGCTGATGGTGGCGGGGCTGCCACTCAAGGTGAAATGAGATGACCGATACCGACGACAAGCCCATCGAAGACCGGGACGAGGAACGCCACCGCGCCAAGATGGCCAAGCGCAAGGCGGTGCAGGACGCCGAGGTGGCGAGCAAGACGGTCGAGAAGGGGCTGCTGATCGTCAACACCGGGCCGGGCAAGGGCAAGACCACCGCCGCCTTCGGCCTGGCGCTGCGGATGCTCGGCTACGGCAAGCGTGTCGGCGTCGTCCAGTTCATCAAGGGCAAGTGGCACACCGGCGAGAAAGATGCCTTCGCCGCCTTTGGCGACCGCGTCGTCTGGCACGCGATGGGCGAGGGGTTCACCTGGGAGACACAGGATCTGAAGCGCGACATTGCCGCGGCCGAAGCCGCATGGGCCAAAGTGCTCGAGCTGATGGCCGATCGGTCGATCAGCCTGCTGGTGCTCGACGAACTGAACATCGCGCTGCGCTACGATTATCTCGAACTCGACAAAGTGGTTGCCGCGCTGAAAGCACGACGGGAGGGCCTGCATATCGTGGTCACCGGCCGCAACGCCAAACCGGCATTGGTTGAGGCGGCCGATCTTGTCACCGAAATGGGCGTGACCAAGCACCATTTTTCCGCGGGCGTGAAAGCGCAGCAGGGGATCGAGTTCTGAACGGCGCCTCGATGCGTCACACCACAATGACGACGACCGAGACCAAACCGAACACCGCGATCAGCAGATAGTCGGCGACGCGATAGAGTTTCAGCGCCTGCCTTATGTCGATGCTGTCGGCTTCGCGCCGGCCGCCTTCGCCCATGAAAACGTCGTCGACCAGCACGCCGCCGTAGCTGCGTGGTCCGGCGAGCGCCAGGCCGAGCGCGCCGGCCATCGCCGCTTCCGGCCAGCCGGCATTGGGCGAGCGGTGTTTTATCGCGTCCCGCCACACCGCGTGCCAGGCATTTTTCGCATCTGCGCCTTTGACCAGGAATGCAGCCAGCACGATCAGCAGCGCCGTCAGCCGCGATGCCGGCAGGTTGATCCAATCGTCGAAGCGCGCCGCCGCCCAGCCGAAGGCCTCGTGGCGCGGGGTGCGGTGGCCGATCATCGAATCGGCGGTGTTGGCGGCCTTGTAAGCGGCGCCGCCGGCAAGTCCGCCGACGCCGGTCCAGAAGGCGGGGGCAACGATGCCGTCAGAAAAATTCTCGGCCAGGCTCTCGATCGCCGCGCGGCAGACACCGGCCGTGTCCAGCGTTTCCGGATCGCGGCCGACGATTCGCGAGACGGCAACGCGGCCCAGAGCGAGGCCACCTGTGTCGAGTGAGTCCGCCACAGCCTCGACATGCTCGTAAAGGCTCTTCTGCGACAGAAGCGATGTCGCCAAAAGAGCGGCAATGATCAATCCCATGGGAATGAACCAGAGCAGGACCTGCACGCCGAGCCCGATCGCCGCCGGCACCAGCACGATGACCAGCAGCGCCTGAACACCGCGCTTGCGACGCAGTGCGTCGGGATCAGTGGCGCGGTTGAGCCTGCGGTCGAGAAAGGATATCAGCCTGCCGAACCACGTCACCGGATGGCCGATGGCGCGAAACAGCCAGTCCGGATAGCCCAGGACGAATTCGACGGCCAATGACAGGAAAGCGATCAGGACTGACATGAAGCTTCTTGATGGGGCGGCGGTGGACCATGGTGGAAGTCTAGGTCGGGCGAGGGTGCTTTTCCCCAACGCACCTCAGCCTTTCGTCGACCTCTCGACCGGTATCAATCCGCACTCCTACCCGCTTTTCGACCTGCCCGCCACCATCCTGTCGCGGTTGCCGGAAGCCGAGCGCGCCCGCGAGCTGGTCGAGGTCGCGGCGCGCGCCTATGGCGCGCCTTCGCCAGCCAATGTGGCGGCGGCACCCGGCACGCAGATCCTGTTGCCGCGCGTCGCATCGCTGATCGCGCCTGGCAAGGCGCTGGTGCTGGGGCCGACCTACGCCGAACATGCGCGGGCAGCGGCGATCGCGCGACATGAGGTGGCGGAGGTCGGCGTTTTCGAGGTGTTGGCAAAAGCCGACCTTGCCATCGTCGTCAATCCGAACAATCCGGATGGGCGCATCATCGAGCGCGACCGGCTGCTGGCGCTGGCTGCAGGGATGCGCGCCAAGGGCGGGCTGCTGGTAGTCGACGAGGCGTTCATGGACGTCGGCCCACGCCAACACAGCCTCGCCGGCGATGTCGGCCAGGGCGGCATCGTGGTGCTGCGGTCGTTCGGCAAGTTCTTTGGCCTGGCCGGGCTGCGGCTCGGTTTTGTGCTTTCCGATGCAGCGACGGTCGACCGGGTGGACACGCAATTCGGACCATGGGCCGTCGCCGGCCCGGCGCTGGAGTACGGCATCCGCGCGCTTGCCGATATCGGCTGGCAGGACGCGATGCGGGCATCCCTTGCGGATGCATCGGCGCGGCTCGATGGGCTGTTCGGCCGCTTCGGCGCTCCTGTCGCGGGCGGCACCACATTGTTCCGTTACCTTCGCATGCCCGATGCCGCCGATCTGTTTTCCGCGCTTGGCGAGCGCGGCATCCTGCTTCGCCATTTCACCGACCGTCCGGGTATCCTGCGGGCCGGCCTGCCGGGGAGTCAGGAGGAATGGCAGCGGCTCGAATCCGCTCTTGCCGAATGGGCGTCGCGGCGCGAGGATCAATCGAAGGGTTCTAAACAATGATCCATGTCTGCTCGCTGGCAAAGGTCGAGGAAACGGTTGCGAGGACCGGCGCCGACCGCATACTGTCGCTGCTCGCCGCCGGGACGGAGGTGGTCCGCCCGGCTTCGATCGCCCCGGAAAACCATCTGCATCTGGTCATGCACGACATCGCGGTGGCGCAGGACGGGATGACCATTCCGGGCGAGGAGCATGTCCGCAACCTGCTCGATTTCGCGCGCCGGTGGGACCGGGCAAAGCCGATGGTCGTGCATTGCTATGCCGGCATCAGCCGCTCGACCGCTTCGGCCTATATCATCGTCGCCGCACTGGCGCCGAAACGCGACGAAGCCGAACTGGCGCGGACGCTGCGGGCGCTGTCGCCATCAGCGACACCCAATCCTCGACTCATTGCGGTGGCCGATGTGTTGCTCGACCGTAACGGCCGCATGATCGAGGCGATCGAGGCGATCGGGCGCGGCGCCGACGCTTTCGAGGGAACACCCTTTGCACTGACGATCGACAATTAGAACCAGCTACTTCAGCCAGTCGGCGAGCTTCGCCTTGCGCACATCGCGCAGCAGCTCGATGAAACCGTCGGCCTGATGTTCGGCGGTCAGCCGGCCTTTCTCGGCCGTCGCGATGCTGGCGCCGCCGACCACGCCATTCGGATTGAGGTCGCTGGCAATCCAGGCAAAGGCATGGGTGCCGGTGTGGCGCAGCAGCGAAAATTCCTTTTCGGCCTTCGCGACATTGGAAACGAAAGTGTCGGCCTTGCCCATATCGACCAGATCCGGCCGGAAATGCAGCATCAGCGACGTCTCGACATCGCCGCCATGGATGCCGTGGCGGTCCTCAAGTTCGGTGTACATGCCGGCCGGGCGGCCGAAGCGCTGCCAGCTGGTCTTCACTGCCAGCATGTTTTCGCGCACGCGCAGTTCGCGCGTGACGATGCCCATGATCTCTTCGTTACCGCCATGCGAATTGACGACGACCAGCTTGCGCACGCCGGCGCGCGCGATCGACAGGCCAAGTTCGGTCCAGGCCTCGACCAGCGTCGTTGCCGGCAGGGTGAGGGTGCCCGGTGCGTGAAGATGTTCGTTCGATTTGCCTACCGCCTGCACCGGCAGGATGCGGATGTCGAGATCGTCGGGCAGGCGGGCAATCACCGTGTCGAGCATGCCGTTCATGATCGAGGTGTCGGTCGAAACCGGCAGATGCGGGCCATGCTGCTCGATGGCCGCCAGCGGCAGCACGGCGACCGTCGCCTCTGGATCGATCGAGGCGTATTCGGTTGTGCGGTAGTCGCCCCACCACACGCGCTTCTTCGCAACAGTCATGTCATGCCTCTTCGATGATTAGGCCAGACCTAGCGCGGCAAGGGCGGCCTGTCGATCACCCAGCCGCGATGGCCTCGACCTCGACCTTGAATTCGGGCCGCGCGAAACCGGAGACGATCATCAGTGTCGAGGCCGGCGCCGGGCTGGAAAACAGCCGGTCGCGGACATCCATATACGGCCGCAGGTGCGCGCGGTCGGTGACATAGGTGTTGATGCGGACGATGTCCTGCAGACCGAGCCCGGCCTCGCCGAGTACCGCGGCGATGTTGCGGAAGCAAAGCTCGGCCTGCGCGCCGGCGTCTTCCGGTATCTGGTCGTCCGCCGTGATGGCGACCTGGCCCGAGCACAGTACCAGCCGCTTGCCGGCTGGCACCTCGACACCATGGCTGTAGCGGGCAAAGGGTGGCTTGATCGACTTGGGGGTGAGGAACTTGAACATGGCAATCTCCGGTTTGCAGGTAGCCTAGGACCGGATGCACTGTCCCTTCAAGATGGCGGTGCATGTCGCCGGGGCGATTGTGGACAGGCGTTCAAAAAATAGGCACGATGCCTCCGGTGCAGCACGACCCGTCCGGCTTTCGCAGATGGCTGTGGTGCAAGCGGGCGGCCCCGGTGCAAGGCGCCGGTGGCATGTGTCTTGCTTCTTGAATCTTTGGTGTCGAGCCTGGCGCGTGGCGCGCCGGAGCAAACAAAAGGTGGTGTCGATGTACGGAAAAAAGAAGATCTCGGTGGCGGTGCTAGCCCTGCTGGCGGCCAGCACGCTGGGCGCCGCGGCGAATGAAAAAGTCACCTTCGGCACCAACTGGTTGGCTGAGCCGGAACATGGCGGATATTATCAGGCAGTGGCTGACGGCACCTACGCCGCCTGCGGCCTCGACGTCACCATCATGCAGGGCGGTCCGCAGGTCAGCGGCCGGCCGATGCTGCTGGCCGGCAAGATCGATTTCTACATGGGCGGCAATCTGCTGTCGGCTTTCGACGCCGTCCAGCAAGGCATTCCGATGCGCGTGGTGGCGGCGGATTTCCAGAAGGACCCGCAGGTCATGATGTCCCACCCCGGCGAGGGGCTCGACAAATGGGAAGATCTGAAGAACGCCGACCAGTACATATTGGGCGACGAGGGTGTGCAGACCTTCTTCCAGTGGATGGTCATCGAACTCGGCTTCGACGCCGCCAAACGCGCGCCCTACACCTACAACACCGCTCCCTTCCTCGCCAACAAGAAGTCGATCCAGCAGGGCTATGTCACGTCAGAACCGTTCGCGGTCAAGAAGGAAGGCGGCTTCGTACCGAACCAGTTCCTGCTTGCCGACTATGGCTGGGACACCTACTCGACGACGATCGAGGTGATGCAGGACACGATCGACAAGAAGCCGGAGGTAGTCCAGTGCTTCGTCGATGGCTCGGCCAAGGGCTGGTACAAATATCTGTACGGCGACAACAAGGCTGCCAACGACATGATCAAGAAAGACAATCCCGACATGAGCGACGAGCAGATCGCGTTCTCGATCGAGCAGATGAAGAAGTTCGGCCTTGCCGATTCAGGCGACACGGAGAAGCTCGGCATCGGCGCCATGACCGACGCGCGCATTCAGAGTTTTTACGATAAAATGGTCAAAGCCAAGGTCACGCCAGCCGGTATCGACATCAAGAAGGCCTACACTCTGACCTTCGTCAACAAGGGCGTCGGGCTCGACCTGAAGAAATAGTCCGGTTCCGGCATGATGCAGGAGAATGTGGCGCAAGCGCCGGCGAGCGCGTCGGATGTCGCTCCGACATTGCTGGCGCTGCGTGGCGTTGGCAAGGTCTTTTCCAACGGCGTGACAGCGCTCAGCGATGTCGATCTGACGATCCGGGAAGGCGATTTCCTCAGCCTGCTCGGACCGTCAGGTTGCGGCAAGTCGACGGCGCTGCGGCTGATCGCCGGCCTGTCGACGCCGACCTCCGGCGTGCTCGACTGGCGCGGTGGCGGCTCGCTTGACCGCTCGAACATCGGCTTCGTGTTCCAGGAGCCGACACTGCTGCCCTGGGCCAGCGTCTTCGACAATGTCTGGCTGCCGCTCAGGCTGAAAGGGGTTTCCCGTGCCAAGGCGGCACCGGCGGTGACGGAAATGCTGGCGCGGGTTCACCTGACCGGCTTCGAAGACGCGGTGCCGCGCGAACTGTCGGGCGGCATGAAGATGCGTGTCTCGATCGCGCGCGCGATGGTGACCAAGCCGCGCGTGCTGTTGATGGACGAACCGTTCGCCGCGCTCGACGAGATCACCCGCTTCAAGCTCAACAATGACCTTCTGGAGCTGTGGCAGGACGAGCGCTTCACCGTCGTCTTCGTCACCCACAGCGTCTTCGAAAGCGTGTTTCTCTCCAACCGCGTCGTCGTCATGGCGGCGCGGCCGGGCAGGGTGTTCGACGAACTCGCGATCGAGGCGGCCTATCCGCGCGACGAGGCGTTTCGCACCTCGCCCGACTACGCGGCACTTTGCCGGCAAGCTTCCGATGTGCTGGTCAAGGCCATCAATTCAACGGCGGGCGTGCATCATGACGGCCATTGACGAGGGCGTCCTCAAACTCGACCCCGAGGAAGCGCGCCGCGTGCGCCAGGAGCGGCTCGAGCGGGTCGGCCGCTGGGTGTTGCCACTGGCGATCATGATCCTGGCGATCTGGCTGTGGGATCGCATCTGCGTGTGGAACGAAATCCCGCAATACATCCTGCCGCGCCCCGGCGTCGTGCTGTTCACACTCTACAACGATGCCGGCCTGCTGTTCTCCTCGCTGCTGGTGACCTTGCGCATCACCTTCCTCAGCCTGCTTCTCGCTGTTGTCGGCGGGGTCGGGTTGGCGGTGCTGTTCGCGCAATCGAAATGGGTCGAGATGTCGTTCTTCCCGTTCGCCATCGTGCTGCAGGTGACGCCGATCGTGGCGATCTTTCCGCTGATCAACATCTATGTCGACAACCAGACGACGAAGCTTCTGCTGTGTGCCTGGATCGTCGCCTTCTTTCCGATCCTGTCCAACACCACGCTCGGCCTCAACTCCGTCGACCGCAATCTGCGCGATATGTTCAAGCTCAACGGCGCGACGCGCTGGCAACAGTTGCGGTATCTGCGACTACCGGCGGCAATGCCGTATTTCCTCGGCGGGTTGAAGATCGCCGGCGGCCTGTCACTGATCGGCGCCGTGGTGGCCGAGTTCGTCGCCGGCACGACCGGCCAGTCGTCCGGGCTTGCCTCGCGCATCATCGAGGCCGGCTACCGGCTCAATGCGCCGCGACTGTTCGCGGCGCTGTTCCTGATCTCGATCACCGGCATCCTGATCTTCCTTGTGCTGTCGCTGATTTCGCATCTCATTCTAAGGCGCTGGCACGAAAGCGCGCTGAAGCAGGAGCGCTAGTTTCTTGGTACCGAACACAGGTTCATACCGCCTCACCAACGCCCGGCTGCACGCGTCCCTGACGCTCGGCCTTGTCGCAACCGTCGACAGCGATGGCTTTGCGCTTGCCGACATCGCCGTCGCTGACGGAAAAATCGCAGGCATTGCCGCACATGGCCGTACAGCAGTCGCGGTGAACGCAGTCGACCTCGGCGGACGTATCATCCTGCCGTGCTTCGTCGACTGCCACACTCACATCGACAAGGGTCATATCTGGCCGCGAAAACCCAATCCCGACGGCACCTTCATGGGAGCGCTAAATGCCACCGGTGCCGACCGCGCCGCCCGCTGGAGCGCCGAGGACGTGGCGCGGCGCATGGATTTCTCGCTGCGCTCGGCCTACGCGCATGGCACCAGGGCGCTGCGAACCCATCTCGACAGCGTCGCGCCGCAGGAGGAAATCTCCTGGCCCGTATTCGAGACGATGCGTGAGACATGGCGCGGCCGGATCGAATTGCAGGGCGCATGCCTGATCGGCATCGAGGGCGTGCGCGACAGGAAATGGTTCGACAGGCTGGCAAAAAGGGTTGCCGCGGCCAAGGGTGTGCTTGGTGTCGTCACCTATATGGTGCCGGATCTGGAAGAGCTGCTCGACCACGTCTTCGGGCAGGCGATCAAGCATGGCCTCGATCTCGATTTCCATGCCGACGAGACGGATGACATCGCCGCGATCTCGCTGAAGAAGATCGCCGAGGCGGCACTCTGGAACAGTTTCGAGGGCAACATCCTCGTCGGCCATTGCTGTTCCCTGGCGCGCCAGCCGGACCTCGAGGTGCTCGACACGTTGGACAAGGTGGCGAAGGCCGGGCTCGCAATCGTGTCGCTGCCGATGTGCAACCTCTATCTGCAGGACCGGCGGGCTGACCACACCACGCCGCGCTGGCGCGGCGTGACGCTGCTGCACGAAATGAAGGCCAGGGGCATTCCGGTGGCGGTTGCTTCCGACAACACGCGTGATCCTTTCTATGCCTATGGCGATCTCGACATGCTGGAGGTCTACCGCATGGCGACGCGCATCCTGCATTTCGATCATCCTGTCGCCGATTGGCCGCAAGCGGTCACCGCGACACCGGCCAAGGTGATGCGGCTCGACGGTTTCGGCACGCTTGCTGCTGGCGGCGATGCCGACTTCATCGTGTTCAAGGCCCGGAACTGGACGGAATTGCTGTCGCGGCCCGAATCGGATCGCATCGTCGTGCGCGCCGGGCGCGCGATCGACCGGCAACTGCCCGACTATGCCGAACTCGATGGACTGATGGTGGAATGATGGACGTTTCGGCGCTCAAACGCGATCTCGACGGGCTGAAGCTCGACGACAATCCAGCCATCGTCCAGCAGAAGAGCCGCGACTTCTATTGGTACAGCCCGGTGCTGAAGCAGCAGCTCGATCATGTCACCGGCGACCTGATCGTCACGCCGAAGAACGAGGCCGAACTGATCCGCGTGCTTGCCGCCTGTCACCGACATGGCGTGCCGGTGACGCCGCGTGGCAGTGGCACCGGCAATTACGGCCAGGCGATGCCGCTTTCGGGCGGCGTGGTGCTCAACCTTGCCGAGATGAACGAGATCAAGTCGATCGCGCCGGGTCGTGTGGTGACCGGCCCGGGCGCAGTTCTGGCCGACATCGACAAGGCAACGCGGGCGCATTCGGGACAGGAACTCCGGTTGTCGCCGTCGACCTACAACACCGCCTCGATCGGTGGCTTCATCGCCGGGGGTTCGGGCGGCGTCGGCTCGATCAATTTCGGCGGCCTGCGCGATTTCGGCAATGTCCTGCGGCTGCGCGTGGTGACCATGGAGGCCGAGCCGAAAGCGCTCGAACTCACCGGCGAGGATCTGCACAAGGTAACCCACGCCTATGGCACCAACGGCATCATTACTGAAGTCGAGATGCCGCTGACCGCAGCTTACGACTGGATCGATGTCATCGTCGGCTTCGACGTCTTCATGGACGCGGCCCGCTATGGCAATGCGCTGGCTTGCCAGGACGGCATCCTTACCAAGCTGATCACGCCGATCGCGGCTCCCGTGCCGCAGCTCTATTTCAAGCGGCACCAGAAGTTCCTGAGCGATGGGCTAAGCATCTGTGTCGTCATGGTGGCGCAGCATGGGCTAGACGCCTTCCTTGCGTTCACCCGCCGTGCCGGTGGCGAGGTGATCTTCAATGCCGCCACAGCAACGCCGGAGGATAAGAAGGGCCTGCCGCCGGCCTATGAGCTGGCCTGGAACCACACCACGCTCAGGGCGCTGCGCGTCGACCCCTCGATCACCTATCTGCAATCGCTCTATCCCTTTCCCAACCAGCTGGCGCTGGTCGAGAAGATGGATGCGATGTTCCCCGGCGAGGTGTTCTCGCATCTCGAATTCGTTCGGCTGGACGGCAACATCACCTGCTTCGGCCTGCCGCTGGTGAAGTTCACCACAGAGGCGCGGCTCGACGAGATCGTGCGCCTGCATGAGGAGAATGGCTGCCCGATCTTCAACCCGCACCGCTACACTCTGGAAGAGGGCGGCATGAAGCAGACGGACGCGGTGCAGCTTGCCTTCAAGCGCGAGACCGATCCGCAAGGCCTGCTCAACCCCGGCAAGATGATCGCCTGGGAAAACCCGGATTACGACTACCGTTCGGGCCGGACCTTCCTGTTCAAGGGGCTGCAAAAGGCAGGCTGATGAACATCCTCGTCCTCCATGCTCATCCGGTCGAGGCCAGCTTCAACGCCGGCCTGCACCGGATGATCGTCGAGCGGCTGACGGCAGCGGGCCATACGGTCGATGATTGCGATCTCTACGCCGAGGATTTCGATCCGCGGCTGACGCGCCAGGAACGGCTGGACTATCACAATCAGCGCGGCCCCGCCGACACGGTGGCGCCTTATGTCGAGCGCCTGCTGCGGGCCGATGCGCTGGTGCTTTCCTATCCTGTCTGGAACTACGGCTTTCCGGCGATCCTGAAGGGCTTCTTCGATCGCGTCTTCCTACCTGGCGTGTCGTTCAAGCTGGTCAATGGCAAGGTGCAGCCATCGCTGCACAACATAGTCAAGGTCGCGGCGGTCACCACCTATGGCGGCAGCCGGTTCCGCGCCATGCTGATGGGCGACCCGCCACGCAAGCTGATCAAGCGCATGCTGCGCGCCACGGTAAAGCCGGGCGCGCCGGTGAGCTATCTCGCGCACTATGCGATGAACCTGTCGACCATCGAGACGCGCAAGGCCTTCATGGTCAAGGTCGCGGCCAGCATGGACGCCTTCTGATGCGCGCGCTGGTGGTCTACTGCCATCCGGTGCCGGAAAGTTTTTGCGCTTCGATCCGCGACACTGCCGTCGAAGTGCTGAAGGCGAGGGGCTGGGAGGTGCGGCTGCTCGATCTCTATGCCGAGAAATTCGATCCGGTGATGGGCTGCGACGAGCGGCGTTCCTACAATGACCAGGCGCCGCAGGATCCGGCGCTGAAGCCGCATTTCGAGCTGCTCAACTGGGCCGAAGCGATCCTGTTCGTCTATCCGACCTGGTGGTACGGGCTGCCGGCGATGCTGAAGGGCTGGCTCGACCGGGTGTGGGCGACGGACGTCGCCTTCAAGCTGCCGGTGGGCAAGGGGCGCATCAAATCGCTGATGACGCATGTGACCAAGGTCGGTGTCATCACCACCTGCGGCGCGCCGACCTGGTGGAGTGTCGTCGTCGGCCAGCCCGGACGCAAGACCCTGCTGCGCGGCATGCGGGCGCTGTGCGCGACGCGGTGCCGGACCTTCTTTCTCGCGCACTATCTGATGGATGCTTCGACGCCGCGGACGCGGGCCGCGTTTCTGGCGAAAGTGCGGGCGAAGCTGGAGCGGTTTTGACGGATTGGCGTCCTTCTCCCCGTTTCATGGGGAGAAGGGTAAGGCGCTACATCTTCACCCGCTCCGACTTCGGATCATACATCGGCTTCAGCGACGCTTCCGCGGCAAAACGTTCGCCGGCGATCTCGATCTCGTAGGATGAGGCCAGCACATCCGCTTCGCTTTCGCCCTGGCACGGTACGTAGCCCAGCCCGACGGCGCCGCCGAGATGATGGCCGTAATTGCCGGAGGTGATCGGGCCGACGATCTTGCCGTCGCGCAGGATCGCCTCGTTGTGGAACAGCAGCGGCTGCGAGTCCTTCAGCCGGAACTGGACCAGCCGGCGCTTCAATCCGGTCTCCTTCTTGCGCAGGATCGCATCGC
Source organism: Mesorhizobium bavaricum (assembly GCF_056781655.1). Classification (NCBI taxonomy): domain Bacteria; kingdom Pseudomonadati; phylum Pseudomonadota; class Alphaproteobacteria; order Hyphomicrobiales; family Phyllobacteriaceae; genus Mesorhizobium; species Mesorhizobium bavaricum. The sequence goes on from NZ_CM165566.1 coordinate 3,778,270, forward strand.
GACCGATGAAGTCGCCCTTGGCCGTCTTCACGGCAAAGCCAAGGCCTGCTTCCAGCACATTGTCCTCATCGGTGATGTCGTGGCCGAAATGCCGGAAGGCTTTTTCGATGCGGCAGGAATCCAGCGTGTGCAGGCCGCAGAGCTTCAAGCCGACATCCGCGCCAGCCTCGTCGATCGCCTCGAAGACATGGGCTGCCTGGTCGGTCGAGACATAGAGCTCCCAGCCGAGTTCGCCGACATAGGTGACGCGGTGGGCGCGGGCCAGGCCCATGCCGATCTCGATCTCCTGGAAAGTCCCGAACGGGTTGGCTTCGTTGGAGAAATCGTTCGGGCTGACCTTCTGGATCAGCTTTCGCGAGTCCGGTCCCATCAGGCAGAGCACGGCTTCGGCCGCCGTCACGTCGGTGATGACCACGAAATCGTCTACTAGATGCTTGCGCAGCCAGGCGAGGTCGCGCTGCAAAGTCGCGCCAGGGACGACGAGGAAAAACGCCGTCTCGGAGAGCCGCGACACGGTGAGGTCGCTCTCGATGCCGCCGCGCTGGTTGAGCATTTGGGTGTAGACGATCTTGCCCGGTGCCACATCCATGTCGTTGGCGCAGAGTTTCTGCAGAAAGGCACAGGCGTCGCGGCCCTCGACGCGGATCTTGCCGAACGAGGTCATGTCGAACAGGCCGACCTTGTTCCTGACCGCCAGATGCTCCTCGCGCTGGTTGTCGAACCAGTTCTGGCGCTTCCATGAATAGCGGTATTCGCGCTCCTGTCCCTCACGCGCGAACCAGTTGGCGCGCTCCCAGCCGGCGACTTCACCGAACACGGCGCCACGCGCCTTCAGATGCTCATGCAGCGGTGAGCGCCTGATATTGCGCGACGTCGCCATCTGCCGATAAGGGAAATGGTCGGCATAGAGCAGGCCGAGCGTTTCCGAGACGCGCTCCTTGAGGTAACGGCGGTTCTTCTGGAACGGTTGGGCACGGCGGATGTCGACTTCCCACAGATCGAACGGTGCCTCGCCGTCATTGATCCACTGCGCCAGCGCCATGCCGGCGCCGCCGGACGAGACAATGCCGATCGAATTGTAGCCTGTCGCCATCCAGTAGCCGGACAGCTCCGGCGCTTCACCGAGATAGTAGCGGTCGTCGGGCGTAAAACTCTCGGGACCGTTGAAGAAGGTGTGGATGCCGGCCGTCGCCAGCATCGGCATGCGGTTGACGCCCATTTCGAGGATCGGCTCGAAATGCTCCATGTCCTCCGGCAACTGGTCGAAGCAGAAATCCTCGCGAATGCCGTCCATGCCCCATGGCTTCGCCACCGGCTCAAAGGCGCCGAGCATCATCTTGCCGGCGTCTTCCTTGTAGTAAGCGCACTCGTCGGGCACGCGCAGCACCGGCAGCCGAGTGAGGCCGGGGATCGGCTCGGTGACGAGGTAGAAGTGTTCGCAGGCGTGCAACGGGATGGTGACGCCGTTCTGGGCGCCAAGCTCACGCGCCCACATGCCGGCACAGTTGACGACGATGTCAGCCTCGATGGTGCCTTGCTCCTGGCCTTGCGCCCACGACACGCCGGTGACGCGGCCGGCCTTGGCATGGACCTTGGTGACCTTCACATTCTCGACGATGGTGGCACCGCGCTGACGCGCGCCCTTGGCCAGAGCCATGGCGATGTTGGCAGGGTCGCACTGGCCGTCGAGCGGCAGGTGCACGGCACCGACGACGTCGGAGACATTGAGATGCGGGTACAACTCCTTGACTTCCTTGGGTGAAATCTCGCGGACATCGACATCGAAGGCGCGGGCAAGCGACGCCTGCCGGTAGATCTCGTGCTTGCGCTCCTCGGTCAGCGCCACGGTGATCGAGCCGACCTGGCGCATGCCGGTGCCAACCTCGGTCTCGGCTTCCAGCTTGACGTAGAGGTCGGCGGAGTATTTCGCCAGCCGCGTCATGTTCTGTGAACCGCGCAACTGGCCGATCAGGCCGGCGGCATGCCAGGTCGTACCCGACGTCAGCTGCTTGCGTTCCAGCAGCACGATGTCGGTCCAGCCGAGCTTGGCCAGATGGTAAGCGACCGAACAGCCGGAGACGCCCCCTCCAATGATGACGGCTCTTGCCTTGGTGGGGATGGCCTTGGCGGTCATGCGGCCTCGCGGCGATAGCTGGAAGCAAAACGGCGCAGCCGAAGCGCTGCTTCTTGCAGCACGGGCTCCGGCTGGCAGAGGCTGATGCGAATGTGACCGGCGGCGGCCTCGCCGAAGCTGGAGCCGGGCATCACGCCAACCCTTTCCTTGTCGAGCAAGGCCCACGCGAATTTCTCGTCGTCGGGTTCGACCGCTGATATGTCGAGCATGACGTACATACCGCCCTCGGAACCGCGCACGGTCACATCGTTCATGCCACGCACGGCGTCGAGCAGGACGGTGCGGCGCGCGGCGTAGCGCTCGGCGATCTCCTTGACGCCATAACGGTTCTCGAGCGCCTCGGCGCAGGCAATCGAGATGAAGGCCGGCAAGCCATAGGTCGTCACCAGATTGAGATTGATCAGCAGCGAGATCATCTCGCTGGGGCCTGTCAGCCAACCCATGCGCCAGCCGGTCATGCCGTGGCTCTTCGACATGGAATTGATGACCAGTGTGCGCTCGGCCATGCTGGGCAGCGAGCGCGGCGAGACGTGCTCGCCGCCGCCCAGTGTCCAGTAGACCTCGTCCGACAGCAGCCAGAGGTCATGTTCCCTGCAGACCTCAGCCAGTTGCTCCAGCCGCTCGCGCGAATAGACCGCACCGGTCGGGTTGTTCGGTGTGTTGATCAGAATGGCGCGCGTGTTCGGTCGAAGTGCCGCGCGGATCATGTCAGCGTGCGGCTGGAAGCCATCCTCGGCCGGCGTCTCGACCACGGTGAAACTGGCACCGGCGGCGCTGAACGTGTTGGGATAGGTGGCGTAGTATGGCGCCACCACGATGGCATGGTCGCCCTGGTCGAGCACAGCTTGCACGGCCGCGTAGAGTGCGGCCTGGCCGCCCGGCGTGGCGATGACCTGATCCGGCGTGGTCTCAATGCCGGTGCAGGCGCTCGAGGCTGCCGCCATTGCCTTGCGCAGGCGCGGCAGGCCGGGAAGCGGGGTGTAGTGGTGGTTGCTGCCGCGAACCGCTGCCACGCAGGCTTCGATCGTTTCCGAAGGCGTATCGAAATCATGGTCGCCGACCGACAGCATGATGATGTCTTCGCCGGCCGCCTTGCGGGCCCAGGCGGCCGAGTGGACTTCCCAGCCGTCCTTGCCCGAAGGCACGATGCCCGAAATGCGCGACGATGGTCTAGGCATGTATACCTCCAGAAATTTCATAGCCGGCGTGTCCGAGCCGGTCGCGCAACGCGGCGATGTGTGGCGGTCCGACTTCGCAGCAGCCGCCGACGATGTCCGCGCCGCCCTCGACCCAGCCAATCGCCTGGTCGGCATAGGCGTCTGGACCGAGGTCGTGGCGAGCATGCAGCACATCGACGGTGCCGCCGTGCTTGAGCGCTTCGGTGGAGGTGAAGCCATTGGCATAGGCGCCGACCGGGCCGCCGAGTTCGATCAGTTCAGGCAAAGCCGCGGCGATCGCTTCCGGCCGGCAGCAGTTGAGCAGCCGCGCGGCGACTGTCAGGCCGTCGAGCGCGCTTGCCGCGGCGGCTATTGTCTCGCCACTGCGCAGGCGTGGCTTGCCGTGATCGGCCAGTGTCCAAGATACCCATATGGGTTTGCCGCTTTCCGATGCCGCTGTGACCGCCGCGCGCGCTTCCTCGGCCGACGCCATGGTCTCGCACAGGAACAGGTCGACGCCATCAGCCTGCTCGGCAACGATGCGGCGATAGATGTCGAGCGTATCCTGATATGAAATGGTCAGCGCGGGCGCGTAGCTGCCGAAAAGCGGTGACAGGCAGCCGGCGATCGCTGCATCGCCGGCCTGGTCGCGGGCCTGCTTGGCCAATTCGATGCCGCGCTTCTGCAAAGGCTTGAAGAGGTCTTCCGCGCCCTCGCGCGCCAGGCGTTCGGGGGTCGCCGAATAGGTGTTGATGGTGATGACGCGGGCGCCGGCACGGATGAATTCCGCGTGCAGGTCGCGCACCAGATCCGGCTCGTCGATCAGCACCCTGGCCGACCATAGCGGCGTCGGCTCGGATTTGCTGCGGCGGACCAGTTCCTGACCCATGCCGCCATCCGTCAGGATGATTTTCTTCATGCGCGCAACCTCTCGTTCTTCGGATCCCACAAAGGCTCGTCCTTCTGCACAACCGCCTGAAAACGGTCACCGAAGATTTCGACCTCGATCGTCGTGCCCGGTTCCGCCAGATCGGCGCGCAGCATGCCGAGCGCGATCGATTTGTCGATGCGATGACCCCAGCCGCCTGATGTCGTCTCGCCGACGATCTTGCCGTCGTGCCAGAGTGTGGAAACAGAAGGGGCGTCGCAGCCACCGGGGTTCTCGACGACCAGAGTGACGAAGCGCTTCTTCACGCCCTGCTGCTTCTCGTTCAGCAGGGCCGCTTTGCCGCGGAAGTCGGGCTTGTCCCATTTGACAAAGCGCTCCAGTCCGCCCTGGAGGATCGAATAGTCGGTCGACAGGTCGCCTTTCCAGGTGCGGTAGCCTTTTTCGAGCCTGAGCGAATCCAGCGCATACATGCCGAATGGCTTCAGACCATGCTGCTGTCCTGCCGCGCAGATGGCGTCAAAGATGGCGGCGGTGTCGTCGACCCGGGTGTGGATTTCCCAGCCGAGCTCGCCGGCGAAGGAAACGCGAATAAGCTTCGCCCATCGGCCGGCGATCTTGGTCTCCTGATGCGTCAGCCATGGCAGAGTGAGGTCGGCGTCACAGACATCGGCGAGGATTTTTCGCGAGTTGGGGCCGGCCAGGATCTGGGTGGAGAATTCCTCGGTCCGATCGATCAGCTTGAACGGTGCGTCCTTGGGTATGCGCGACTTCAGCCACTCGAAATCATGCCATTGCGCAACCGCCGCGGTGATCAGCGTCATCAGATTCTCGTCGTGACGCACGACAGACATTTCGGTGACGATGCGGCCCTTGTCGTCGGCGAAATAAACGAGGCCGATGCGGCCGGGCTTCGGCACCAGTCCGGTGACCTGCAGGCTCAGCCATTCGGCGGCACCGGGGCCTTCAAGGTTGAAGCGCGAGAAGCCCGGCAGGTCGAGGATGCCGGCCGCGTCGCGGACGGCCAGACATTCCTCGCGGACGCGATGATGCCACGGTCCTTCGCGAAGGAAGGTCAGTGTCGCTTCCTCGGAGATGTCGTCGCCGTCTTTCGCGTACCAGGTGGCGCGCTCCCAGCCGTTGTAGGCATCGAAACGGGCCCCAAACGCCTTGATGCGATCATGAATCGGCGACAGCTTGCGGTCGCGGCCTTCCGGCCAGGCATGGCGCGGGAACTGGATGGCGTATTCGTTGCCGTAGATCTCCATGCCTTTGGTGACGCAGTAGTCCGGCGCCGCGGCGAAGGAGGTGAAGCGGCGCGGATCGCACGACCACGTGTCCCATTCGGTCTGGCCCTGCGTCACCCATTCAGCCAGCACCTTGCCGGCGCCGCCGCCCTGGGCGATGCCGAAGGTGAAGACGCAAGCCTCGAAAGCGTTGGGAACGCCAGGCATCGGGCCGATCAGCGGATTGCCGTCCGGCGTGTAGGGGATCGGCCCGTTGATGACCTTGGACAGGCCGGCCGTGCCCAGGATCGGCACGCGGGCGACGGCATCGGCCAGATAATGTTCCAGCCGGTCGAGATCGTCGGGGAACAATTGGAAGGAAAAGTCCTCCGGCATCGGGTCGTTGTGGGTCGCCCAGTGCGCGCGGCAATTGCGCTCATAGGGGCCAAGATTCATGCCGTTCTTTTCCTGGCGCAGATAGTAGGAGGTGTCGACGTCGCGCAGCAGCGGCAGTTTTTTGCCCTGTTCCTTTGACCATGCCGCCAGCTCGGGGATTTCCTCGAACAAGATGTACTGATGGCTCATCACCATCATCGGCACCTCGCGGCCGAACATCTTGCCGACTTCGGCGGCGCGGTAGCCGGCGGCATTGACGACGATCTCGCAGCGGATTTCGCCTTGCGCAGTCTCGATCACCCACTCGTCGTTCTCGCGGCGCACGCCGGTGACCGGGCAGAAGCGGATGATCCTGGCGCCCATGTCGCGCGCGCCCTTGGCCAGCGCCTGGGTGAGCTGCGCCGGATCGATATCGCCGTCGCTCGGGTCGTAGAGCGCGCCCTTCAACTCATGCGTCTCGATGAAGGGGTAGCGGCGCTTGATCTCATCGACGCCGACGACGTCGATGTCCATACCCTGATAGCGGCCCATGCCCTTGGCACGCTGGAACTCCTGCATGCGCTCGTTCGTATGGGCAAGGCGCAGCGAACCGGTGACGTGGTAGTTCATGGGATAGTCGACCGCTTCGGCCAGCCCGCGGTAAAGCTCGGTCGAATAGCGCTGCATGTTCATCAGCGACCAGGACGAAGAGAAGGTCGGCACATTGCCGGCGGCATGCCAGGTCGAGCCGGAGGTCAACTCGTTCTTTTCCAAAAGCACGCAGTCGGTCCAGCCCCCCTTGGCCAGATGATAGAGCGAGGACGTGCCGACGGCACCACCTCCGATGATCACCACGCGTGCCGTGCTCGGCAAACCGGCCATGTTCTTCTCCCCAACAAACCTAAAGCGCGTTGCGCTCGTTATCCCACCGCACACTTTTGGGCGACATGCATTCAATAGACCGGTGGCGAAACCACCCAGATGACAACCGCCGGCTCGGTACCCGGATTGCGCCAGCGGTAGGGCCTGCCTTCGAAGCGAAAGGAGTCGCCTTCGCCAAGCCGGTGCCAGACGCCTGATATCTCGATGTCGAACAGTCCGGATGCGACGTATCCGGCCTCCTCGGTTGGCCGGCGCGCCTCGGTTTTCAGTTCCGCGCCCGGCGCGAAGACCGAACGCACCATCTCGAAGCTACCGCCGAGATCGGGCGACAGAAGCTCCTCCACCAGGCCGGATTCGCTTGTGCCAAGCGTACGGCGCCTGCCGGCGCGCACAACCACGCCGCGCTCGCTTTCGACTGGCACATCATGGCTGAAGAACAGGCTGATCGGCACGCCGAACAGTTCGGCGAAAGCTCTGAGGTCGCTGAGCGATGGTGTCGAGAGGCCACGTTCGACCTGGCTGACCCAGCCGACCGAACGGCCAAGTTTCAGGGCGATTTCCGCGAGCGTCAGCCCACGCGTCTTGCGCAACGCCCTGATATCGCTGGCCAGCACACGTTCGTCAGGTCCCTGCCATGTTCTTGCGGTAGGTGAAGGCAAAACGGCCACTTCATGAAAAGTTCCAGTCAAATTTCATGAGAAAACAAGCTCGTGAAAAAATCAAGCAGATTTTCACCAATGCTCAAGATTCGCTTGCGCGATTTTGGCGGTTCATGCAAAGGCTCGGCCGCGAGCGGCGAGTGGGGACGTCCGATCGAGACAAAGGGTAAGGCACGGCCCATGCTGGAGAACAAGGCTCGAATCGTGGATGACGCCGAGATCGTCGACGAGGCGATTCTGTCGCGTCGCTCGGTGCGCGCATTCCTGCCCGACATGGTCGATGACGACACCATCCGCGCCATTCTGGCGGTTGCGGCGCGCGCTCCGTCCGGGACAAACATGCAGCCATGGAAGGTCTACGTCACCAAGGGCGAGACCAAGCAGCAGATCACCGATGCCATTCTCAACTCCGGCATCCGCGCCGAAAAGGCCGACTGGGACGAGTACCGCTACTATCCGACCCAGTTCTTCGAACCCTATCTGACCCGCCGCCGCGCCAACGGCTTCGGCCTCTATGGCGCGCTCGGCATCGGCCGCCGGGAGGTCGACAAGATGCGCGCCCAGCACGACCGCAACTTCGTCTTCTTCGACGCGCCGGTCGGCATGATCTTCACCATCGACCGCCGGCTCAACCAGGGCTCATGGATCGACTACGGCATGTTCCTGCAGAACATCATGGTCGCGGCGCGGGGCAGGGGCCTGCACACCTGCCCGCAGGCGGCGTTCGCGCCCTATCACCGGCAGATCAGGCCGGTGCTCAACATTCCAGACGAGGAAATCGTCGTCTGCGGCATGGCGCTCGGCCTTGAGGACATTTCCAAGCCCGAAAATGCCTTCCGCACCGACCGCGTACCGCTGGAAGACTGGGTGACGTTCAGCGAGTGAAGCGGCCCGCTGGCGGCTGGCCGTCACCTGTGCATGTCGTTATCCCAAACCGCTGCTCACTTTTGGGCGACATGCACTATTCGGTATTCATCTGCATGCCGTGGCCGCTGACATGGGCGCCGTCCTGCGGCGTCAGCTTGAGATAGGCGAGCAGGGCGCAGAGCGTGATGACGCCCTCGATGACGAACAGGATCCGGAAATCGTCGGCGACGGCCGGGCCGCCCCCGGCCAGACACGACAGTGCTGCAGCGGCGAGGCCGACGCTGATCGCCACCGCCAGCTGCCACAGGATGTAATAGAGCGCGCTGAAGCGGGCGAGCTGCTCTGGTGCGATGTCGGAATAGGCGAGGTTGCCGGTCGACGCCCATTGCGCCGAGCGGAAGATGCCGAAGATGAAGATGTAGGCAAGCACGATCCAGACCGGCGTGGTCGCCTGCATCAAGGCGAAGCCGGCGACCATGGCGGCGACGATCGGCGTGTTGTAGACCAGCACGCGGCGGAAGCCGAACCGGTTGAGGACGCGCGGCATGAAGAACCGCATCGCGACCGAGCCGACCGCGGCAACGAAGGTCAGCGATCCCGCCTGCACCGCGCTCATGCCGAAGCCGAGCTGGAACATCAACGGCAGCAGGAAGACGACCGAGCTGAGGCCGATCGTGTCCAGCCCGCCGCCGGTCAGGAACGAGATGCGGAAGGTGCGGATGCGCAAGAGCTTGAGATCGAGCAGCGGATTGCGCACGCGCAGGCAGTAAAATGAGGCGACGGTCAGGATGACTAGCGCCAGCGCCAGTTCACCGGCGATGACGCCGCCGGCCGCGTCCTTGGCGGCCAGCGAATCCATGCCGAAGACCAGCAGGACCATGCCGCTGCCGACCAGCAGAAAGCCTGGAAAATCGAACGGCGTGCGCACCGGCTTGGTGACTGTCGGAAACAGCGAGGCGGCGAGAAAGGCCGCCGCCAGCGCGAACGGCACGTTGATAAAGAAGATCCAGCGCCAGGAAATGTAGGTGGTCAGCGCGCCGCCGACGAGCGGGCCGACCAGCGGCCCGGACTGGCCGGCAAGCGAGATATACATGTTGATCTTCAGCGTGCGGCTGCGCGGAAAGGTCTGCAGGATGACGACCTGGCCGAGCGTGCCCATCAGCGCGCCGCCGAACCCTTGCAGCGCGCGTGCGCCGACCAGCATCCAGATGTTGTCGGACAGCCCGCACAGCGCCGATGCGGTGGCGAACACCAGCAAGGCAAAGCAATAGACATTGCGCAGGCCGAAGCGGTCGGCGGCCCAGCCGCCAAGCGGCATCGAGATGATCAGGCTGGCGACATAGACGGTGATCAGGAGGCCGAGCTGGCTGGGCGGGCGGGCGAGGCTTTCGCCGATACCGGGCAGGGCCGTCACCACGACATTCTGGTCGAGGCTGGTCATGAAGACACCGCAGGCGACCGTCAGCGGCAGCAAGAGCATGGCTCTGGCCGACACATCGGCGCGATCGGTGGCGCCGGCGGATATTTCTGCGGTCATGGGGATGTTCGAACCAAACGAATGTGCCGAGTCTGAGACGGGGTTTTCATACCCCTTGGGCCGGTCTGGCGGCCACGTTTCCCATCATGGCCGCCTGCGGCGCGATTCTCTAGCGGCAGAACCGGCTGGCCTTGATGCCAGCAGCAACGGTGCGGCCATCCGGCCGCGCCGCCTACTGCACCTCGTAGCCGACTTCTTCGCTGGCATGGCAGAGCGCCTTCCAGAACGAGCGCGCGAATGAGCGAAAGACATAGAGGTCGAACTGATCGGCGCCGGTGCGCTGAATCTGGGCGAAGACATCGTGATGGGCGGTCGAGCGGCCGGCACCGACCGGAAAGGCCGGCAGCGCGAAGTCGATGGCGAAGAATTTCGCCAGCACCCATTCGGCCTTCGGTCCGGCGATGCGAATGGCGGTGCGGCCATGCGACAGGTCGGTCACTGTGCCGATGGCAGGCGTCACCACCTTGGCAAAGGCCGCGGCCAGACCTTCGGCCTCGTCGGCGACGGTGAATCTTCCCGGCGCGAAGCCGAACACCGACTTCACGCCGTCGCTCAGGCCGCCGCCGGCGCCATCGGGCAATGCAAGACCGGTAACGGTGCGGATGGCAGCGATCAGCTTCTTCTCTTCGCCCGGCCAGGCGGCGAGCTGCACGATCGAGTCGGGCCGCGTCTCGGTCAGGATGATCTCGACGCCATGCTCGAAATTGCCGTGCGAACCGATGTGAAACTCCGGCTCAAGTGGCGATTGGGGCTCAACCATGCATGCGGCTCCCGTCCGGATCGAAGAAGTGATTGGAGACGATCTCGACCGGTCCGAACCGGTTGCGCAAGGGATCGGAGACATGGGCGCGTGTGCCGCGCCGCGCCTTGCCGTCCTTGACCAGCGCCAGCGCGATATGCTTGCCGAGTGCCGGCGAATAGCAGCAGGCGGTGATGTGGCCGATCGAGCCGTGCGGATCGGCCTCGTCCAGCTGCTCGACGATGTGCGCACCACCATTGAGCGGCCGGTTGTCGAGCGCGATCAGGCCGACCAGTTCCAGACGGTCAGACGCGATCAGGCCCTCGCGGTCCATCATCGCCGAACCGATGAACGGCTTCTTCTTCGACAGCATCCAGTCGAGATGCAGATCGCGCGCCGTGGTGCGGCCGTCGATCTCGGCGCCGGTGACATGGCCTTTTTCGATGCGCATCGTGCCCAGCGCCTCGAGCCCGTAGGTGACCATCCCGAACGGCTTGCCGGCCTCGATCAACGTTTCCCAGACATGGGTGCCATAGCCGGCACCGGAATAGACCTCGAAGGCCATTTCGCCGGAGAAGGACAGCCGGCAGATCATCACCGGCACGCCCGATATCTCGCCGCGCACGATGCCCATGAAGGGCAGTGAGGCATTGTCGACCGATGTGCCGGTGACACAAGAGGCGAGGATCTGCCTGGCCTTGGGTCCGCCGATCGCGGCGCCCGCCCATTCGTCGGTCACCGAGGTGACGTGCACTTTCAACTCCGGCCAGATCACGTCGAGGAAATATTCCAGATGCTGCATGACCTTGCCGGCGTTAGCTGTGGTGGTGGTCATCAGGAAATCTTGCTCGCCAAGTCGCCAGGTGGTGCCGTCGTCGAAGGCGAGGCCGTCCTCGCGCAGCATCAGCCCGTAGCGAGCCTTGCCGACGGCCAGCGTCGAAAACATGTTGGTGTAGACGCGGTCGAGGAATGCGGCGGCGTCGGGCCCCTGCACGGCAATCTTGCCCAGTGTCGAGACATCGACGATGCCGGCGCTTTCGCGCGTCGCCTTGGCTTCGCGCACATAGGCCTGCTCGACCGTCTCTCCAGCGTGGCCGTAGATCATCGGCCGGTACCAGAGGCCGGCGGAATACATCGTCGCGCCATTGGCGAGATGCCAGTCATGCATCGGCGTCAACCGCTCGGGTTTCAGATCGCCGAAGCGCTCGGCCGCCAGCGAGCCGATCGACACCGGTGCAAAGGGCGGGCGGAAGCGCGTCGTACCGACCTCGGGGATCGGCTTGCCCAGTGCTTCGGCCATGATCGCAAGGCCGGGGACGTTTGAGCTTTTGCCCTGGTCGGTCGCCATGCCAAGCGTGGTGTAGCGCTTCAGGTGCTCGACCGAGACGAAACCTTCGCGATGCGCCAGCCGCACATCCTCCGCAGTCACGTCGTGTTGGAAATCGACAAAGCTCTTGCCCTTCGCCCTGATCTCGAACACAGGCGCCGGATCGGGATCGCCGGGTGCGGCTTCGACGGTGGGCAACGCCGCCGGCGTGCTCGTTCCACCGGCCGCGGCAAGGCCGGCGGCGCGGCCTTCGGCGATGGCCTCGGCGGTGGAAAAACTGCCGGTGAAGGCGCCGGCGCCAATCCACTGCTGCTGCGTCGGCTTGGGTGGCAGGAACGCTTGCCGCGCGGCATTCCATTCCGCTTTGGCGCCGGCCTGGCTGGCCAGATGGATGGTCGGCGACCAGCCACCCGACATCAGCAGGCAATCGGCATGGATGCTGCGGGCGTCGCCGGCGAGCATGCCATTGGTCATGTCGAAGCGCTGCAGCTTGAGGCCGGACAGTGCCTTGCCGCCCTCGGTGGCGACGACGGCATGGCCGGCAAAGGTCTCGGCCTCGGCCTCGGCGGCCAGCTTGCGCATCTCGGCCGAAAGCTCTGGCCGAACGTCGGCAATGGCGACGACCGCGGCACCCGCCTTCTTCAACGCAACGGCCGCCCGATAGGCACTGTCATTGTTGGTGAACAGCGCGATCCGTTCGCCCGCCAGCACGCCGAACTCGTTGGCGTAGCGCTCGGCGGCATGCGCCAGCATCACCCCCGGCCTGTCATTGCCCGGGAACACCAGCGGCCGTTCGAAGGCGCCGGTGGCCAGCACCACGGACCGGGCGCGGATCGCCCAGTAGCGATGACGCGGCTCACCCTTGCCGGGCCGTTCCTTGTGGTCGCTGACCCGCTCCAACGCCGCAAGCGTGTTGTTGTCGTAATAGCCCCAGACCGTGGTGCGCGGCAAAAGCCGGACATTGTCACGGCCTTCGAGATGGGCGACGGTGCGGCGGGCCCAGTCGGCGGCCGGCGCGCCATCGATGGTTTCGTCAGACCAGTTGGCCGAGCCGCCGAAGCGCGGTTCGAGATCGGCCAGCATGACGCGGGCGCCCTGATCGGCGGCGGCCTTGGCGGCCATCAGGCCGGCCGGGCCGGAGCCGACCACCAGCACGTCGCAAAAGGCGTTCATGCGTTCGTAGCGGGCAGGATCCTTCGCCGATCCGGCGCTGCCGAGCCCGGCGGCGCGGCGGATGAAGTGCTCGCAGAACATCCAGAAGCGCGTCCCTTTGAGCGGACCGACCACCGGTCCCATGAAGGTCTTGTAGTAGAAGCCGGCCGACAGGATCTTGCCGCCAAGCTGGTTGACGGCATTGATGTCCCAGGCAAGCGAAGGAAAGCGGTTCTGGCTGATGGCGACCAGCCCGTCATGGATCTCGACCATGGTCGCCGGAATGTTGGGCTCGCGAACCTCGCCCTTCAGCACCGTGACCAAGGCGTTGGGCTCTTCGACACCTGCTGTCAGCAGGCCGCGCGGGCGGTGGTATTTGAACGAGCGCCCGTAGAGGGTGACGCCCTTGGCAAGCAGCGCCGACGCCAGCGTGTCGCCGGCATGGCCGGTGTAGGCCGCACCGTCGAAGGTGAAGCGGATGGTTTTCAGCCGATCGATGCGGCCGCCGGTGTCGGTGCGGCGCGGGCTCATGACTTGTCCTCCGCCTTGCGGCGCGCGGTAGAGGTATGAGCGCCGCGCATAAAGGCGACGCTCAAAATCTCATGCGTCAGCGTGTTGCGCACGACCCTCAGATGCGCGCGGCAACCACCGGAATGCTGCCAGATTTCGTTGTGGTCGCCGGCCGGGTTGAGCCGCTCGTAGACATAGGCGTTCCACGCTTCGAAATTCTGCGAGGCGGGGTCGGGACGCTCGCGGTTGCCGTCACCTTGATAGGTGAACTCGATGACGTCGCGCGGGCCGCAATAGGGGCAAGTGATCAGCATCGAATTGTATCTTCTTGTTTGACCATGATCTTGTCGGAAAACCGGTTTCCACTTTTCCAGATCATGGTCTAGTGAAGCCGCGGGTTGGCACCCTGGCCCTTGTCGTCGATCACCAGGCCGCGGTGGAATCGGTCGAGCGTGAAGGGGGCGTTGAGGTCGTGCGGCTGATCCTTGGCGATTGTCCAGGCAAAGCACCAGCCGGAAGCCGGCGTTGCTTTGAAGCCGCCATAGCACCAGCCGCAGTTGAGATACATGCCGGGCAGGGGACCGGCAGTGATGATCGGCGAGCCGTCCATCGACATGTCGCAGACACCGCCCCAGGAGCGCAGCATGCGCACGCGGGCAAGGCCGGGAAACAGCGCCAGCATCTCGCTCATCACCTCGTCGACGATGGGCAGGTTGCCGCGTTGGGCGTAGCTGTTGTAGCCGTCGATATCGCCGCCATAGATGAGGCCGCCCTTGTCCGACTGCGACATGTAGAAATGCCCCATGCCGAAGGTCACGACGGTGTCGATGAAGGGTTTTAGCGATTCGGTGACGAAGGCCTGCAGCACATGGCTCTCGATCGGCATCGTCTCGACGCCGGCCAGCTGCATGACACGCCCGGTGCTGCCGGCGACCGCGACGGCCACTTTCTTGGCGCGGATGTCTCCGCGCGAGGTCGTGACGCCAGTGACGCGGTCGCCATCGCGCAGGAAGCCGGTGACCTCGCAATTCTCGATGATGTCGACGCCGCACCGGTCGGCGCCGCGCGCATAACCCCAGGCCACCGCATCGTGGCGGGCGGTGCCGGCGCGCCGCTGCATCAGGCCGCCGACCACCGGGAAGCGTGCGCTGTCGGAGATATCGAGCGCCGGGATCAGGCGTTTGATCTGCGCTGGCGTCATCAATTCAGCATCGACGCCGAGATGGCGCATGGCGTTGCCGCGCCGTGCATAATCGTCGAACTGAGCCGGCGTGTGCGCCAGGTTCAGGCAGCCGCGCTGGGAAAACATCACATTGTAATTGAGTTCGTGCGACAGGTTCTCCCACATCTTCATCGAATGCTCGTAGAAGCGGGTGTTGGCGGGCAGCAGATAGTTCGAGCGTACGGCCGTCGTGTTGCGGCCGACATTGCCGGACCCAAGCCAACCCCTTTCCAGCACCGCGACATTGGTGATGCCATGTTCCTTGGCGAGATAGTATGCCGTTGCCAGCCCGTGGCCACCGCCGCCGATGATGATGACATCATAGGACGCCTTCGGATCCGGCTTGCGCCAGGCCGGCTTCCAGTCCTTGTTTCCCTTGAGCGCATTCGCGAGCAGCGAAAAGGCCGAGTACTCTGCCATCAGTGTCATCCGGTTCGGGCGATGCGGCAGACTATAGAGCAGGCCGCATCCGCAAAGCCAATATTGCGCCATTG
Source organism: Mesorhizobium bavaricum (assembly GCF_056781655.1). NCBI lineage: Bacteria > Pseudomonadati > Pseudomonadota > Alphaproteobacteria > Hyphomicrobiales > Phyllobacteriaceae > Mesorhizobium > Mesorhizobium bavaricum. The sequence goes on from NZ_CM165566.1 coordinate 3,793,437, forward strand.
CCTTTCGACTGGCCGACGCCTCGGTTATTGATCGGATGGGATCAGCGATCGGATGAGGCCGGCGATCGGACGCGATGGCTTGCCCCATGATATGGCCGTCTTTATCAAGGACAGGCTTTCAAATTGCCTTTGCCGCCCATGAGTCGCCAACAAATCATGCTTTTTCGATTGCTTCGCCTCATTTTGATCCTCGCGCTTGTTGTCTCGGCGCCGCCTTCGTTTGACGCGATGGCGCAAGCGCTCGGTCAGGGCGCTGCCGGATTGATCACCGATCAGCAGAAAGTCATCCAGGGCCTGACGGCCAAGACCGACGATCTCGAGAAGAAGATCCAGCAGGACGGTGAGGACGATGCCTCACTCGTTGATATCCGTCTCCAACTGGAGGACATGTCGCGGGCGGCACTCACCAGTGCGCTGGCGTTTCGTTCGCGCCTTACCGACATCAACAATCGGATTGAGACGCTAGGCCCGCCGCCAGCGGCGGGGCAGCCGCAGGAGCCCGACATTGTGACCGGCGAACGCCAGGCGCTGGCGTCGGAAAAGGCCGAGATCAACGCAGTCGTCGCCAGCGCGCAGAACCTGTCAATCCGCATCAGCGGGCTGATCGACAAGATCGGTAACATGCGCAGCGCGCTGTTCCGCAACCTTTTGACCAAGCGCTACGTGCTGTCCGATGCCCTGAGCCCGGAGGTCTTCTCGGACGCCAGGGACGAATACGCCAACCTGTACAAGGCAGTGGCGTCCTGGCTGAGCTTTGCCTTCAAGTTCAAATTCAAGGCCATCCTGGCAGCGACCTTCGTGGCGCTCGGCTTGGCGCTGGTGCTGCTGGTTGGTGGCAGGCGCCTGTTCGGGCGGGTGTTCGAAGCCGATCCGACGGTCGAGGAACCATCCTATCTCAGCCGCCTGTCGGTGGCGTTCTGGTCGACCTTGCTGCCGTCACTGGCGGTCAGCGTATTCCTGGCCTCCACGGTGTTCTTATTCAACTATTACAATGTGTTGCGTGGCGACATTGGGGTCTTCCTGAACGCGCTGGCGGCTGTCATCGCTGTGGTGTTCGGCGTCAACCGGCTGACCAATGCGGCGCTCGAGCCGCGGCTGCCGAACTGGCGGCTCATTCCCGTCGAAACCGGCCCGGCGCGCTGGCTGGTGCGGCTGACGACCGCCATGGCAGTGGTCATCGGCGTCAACTATTTCCTGTCCATCGTCAACGACAAGATGGGTTCGCCGCTGTCGCTGACCATTGCCCGGAGCTTCGGCGCCACGATCATCTTTGGCGTGATCCTGATCCTGATGGCGATGCTGCGGCCGTTCAGGGCGCGTGATGGAAGCTGGCGTCCGTGGCCGGCATGGCTACGCTACATGGCGCTCGCGCTCGGTCTGTTCACCATCGCGGCGGCCTTGCTCGGCTATATTGGCCTTGCCATCTTTGTCTCGGTGCAAGTGTTGGTCACCGGCACCATCCTCATCACTTCCTATATCGGCTTCCTGTCGGCGCGGGCGATCGGCGAGGAGGGCGCTTTCGCCGACACGTCCGTTGGGCGCTGGCTGTCGACCAATTCGAGCTACGATGACGCCGCCCTCGATCAACTCGGCCTCGCGGTCAGCGTCGCCATCAACTTGATGATCGTGCTGGTCTTCCTGCCGCTGATCCTGTTGATGTGGGGTTTCCAGCCCGGCGACATCGAGGCGTGGGCCTACCGGCTGGCAACCGGGATCACCGTCGGTTCGGTGACGATTTCGGTCACCGGCATCCTCTCCGGCATCGTCGTCTTCATCATCGGCTATTTCCTGACGCGCTGGTTCCAGGGCTGGCTCGACGGCTCGGTGATGGCGCGCGGCAAGGTCGATACCGGAGTGCGCAATTCGATCCGGCTGGCCGTCGGCTATGCCGGTGTTGCGCTGGCGGCACTGGTCGGCATATCGGCTGCAGGCATCGACCTGTCCAGTCTTGCGCTGGTCGCCGGCGCGCTTTCCCTCGGTATCGGCTTTGGCCTGCAGAATGTGGTGTCCAATTTCGTCTCCGGCCTGATCCTTTTGGCCGAGCGGCCATTCAAGGTCGGTGACTGGATCGTCGCCGGCGATGTCAGCGGCACCGTCAAGAAGATCAGCGTGCGCGCCACCGAGATCGAGACCTTCCAGCGGCAGTCGGTGATCCTGCCCAATTCGAACCTGATCAACAACGCCGTCGGCAACTGGACGCATCGCAACAAGCTTGGCCGGGTCGACATCAAGGTCGGCGTCGCCTACGGCAGCGACGTCAAACAGGTTCACGCCATCCTGCTGGACATCGCACGCAGCCACCCCATGGTGCTGAAGAACCCGGAACCTTTCGTGCTGTTTTCCAATTTCGGCGCGGCAGCACTGGAATTCGAGATCCGTGTGTTCCTGGCCGATGTGATGAACGGCAATATCGCGCAGAACGACATCCGCTTTGCCGTGCTCGAGAAATTCAACGGCGAGCATATCGAGATTCCCTCGACGCCACGCGCTGTCGTCGAGGTCCGCAAGCCAGAGGCCTGGCCGACCGACGACGACAAGATCGAGGCCGATTTTGCCGAGCAGGAGCAGGCAAAGGTAGAGGCCGCGGCCGAGGCGAAGCGACTCGCCAAATCGGGACGCAAGGTGCGCAAGCCAGATCCCGACTAGGTTGTCCTGACAGTCAGCAGCGCCCGCTCGCAGCCCTCCAAAGCCAATTGCGGCATGAATGCGGCATTCAGTTGCGGTTCAGCTTCCATCTCATATAAGCTCCCATGCAAAGGCGAGAATGCCTTGCGAAATGCAACAGAGGCGGTGGGAACACCGATATTGCAACATGTGGAAGTCTCTCGTCGCTGCCGTCGCTCTGGCCGCCGCCATCGGCTCGACGCATGCCGCCAGCGCGGTCAACAAGGACGCCGAGACCCGCACGCTGATCGTGACCGAGGGCGGCAGCAAATCTGACCTTGCGCTGGCCGCTGGCGAAACCGTTGAATTCTGCCCGAACGGCTGCTTCGTCACCTTGCCCAATGGCGACCTCGAAGCCCTCACCGGCTCGGAAACCGTCGAGATCTCTGGCGGTGTCGCCCGCATCAAGTAATTCCAACGGCATGACAGGAAAAGGCCGGGTATTTGCCCGGCCTTTTATTGTTTCCGGTCATTGCTGCTTAACGATGACAGGGGAAATACCGTGGCAAGAACCGGCCCGCGCCGGGTGTTTTAACGTTCGCTATGCCGTTGCCGGCTATACCAGCTTCAAGACGCCGAAACGCGGCGCGCAACGAGATTCCGGTTTTCCGGATCACACGCTGGCAGGGCACGACGGACATGGATGCGCGGTCGGACAGGAACGCAATACCGCTTGCGGTCGATCTAGACGGCACGCTGCTCGCGACCGACCTGTTGTGGGAAGGGCTGTTCATCCTTCTCAAGAAGAACCCGCTCTATATCTTCCTCATACCTTTCTGGGCCGCCGGCGGGCCGGCCCGGTTGAAGCAGGCGATTTCCCAACGCATTGACATCGATCCGGCCTCGCTGCCCTATCGCGAGGCGCTGCTTTGCCGCCTTCGGACCGAGCACGCCGAGGGCCGCAAGATCGTGCTGGCGACCGGCACGCCGCGCAAGTTCGCCGACGCCATCGCTGCCCACCTCGGCATTTTCGACCAGGTGCTGGCCACCGACGGACCCGATAATCTCACCTCCGGCAAGAAGCGCGCGTCACTGATCGCGGCCTATGGCGATGGCGGCTTCGACTATGCCGGCAACAGTCGCCACGACCTCCCGGTCTTCGACGCGGCGCGCACCGCAATCGTCGTGGCACCCGACCGTCATGCCGCGCGCTGGCAGGCAGCACATGGCGCCGAAGCGATGCCAGTGCCGAAGCCGACATTGCGGACCATCGTCAAGATGCTGCGTGTCCATCAGTGGCTGAAGAACTCGCTGATCGCCGTACCGATGGTGCTCTCGCATGAATACTTCAACACCAACATGATCTGGGAATGCCTGCTGGCGTTCGTCTCGTTCAGCGCGGTGGCGTCGGCCATCTACATCGTCAACGATTTCTTCGACCTCGCGCTCGACCGCAAGCACGCCACCAAGCGCAACAGGCCGTTCGCCAGCGGTGCGCTGTCGATCCCGTTCGGGCTTGGCGCAATCGCGGTGCTGCTGGCGATCGGCATCGGCACCGGCACCCTGATATCGCTCGAATTCCTGGCGGTGCTCAGCGGCTATATGGTCGTCACGACGGCCTATTCGCTCTCGTTCAAGCGCATGCTCCTGGTCGACGTGCTGACGCTTGCCGGCCTCTACACGATCCGCGTCCTGGCGGGTGCGGCCGCGACCGGCGTCGACGTCTCGTTCTGGCTGCTCGCTTTCTCGATCTTCTTCTTCCTGTCGCTGGCACTGGTGAAGCGCTTCGTCGAACTGCGCACCACCGCCATCCCGCCCGGTGAGCGCATTGCTGGCCGTGGCTATCGCACCGAAGACCAGGAGATCGTCGCCCAGGCCGGCATGGCCTCGGCCTTCTCCTCGGCGCTGGTGCTGGCGCTCTACATGGACAGTGTCGCGGTGCGTGAGCTCTATCCGCATCCATGGCTGATCTGGCCGCTGGCGCCGATCGTGCTCTATCTCACCATGCGCGTCTGGATCCTGGCGCGCCGCGACGAGATGCATGACGACCCGGTGGTCTTCATCATCCGCGACTGGCGCAGCCAGATCGTGGTGCTGATCGGCGCGGTGATGCTGGTCCTCGGGGGCTGGTAGGCGTGGTTGCCGGACACTTCCCAAGCTTTGGCCTTGCCACGCCGCCGGCGCCCCGCGCGATCGGTGCCCACGATGGCATTGCGCTGTTAAAGGGCGGTCAGGCGAAACCGGCGTCGCTGCTTGCCTATGGCAACGGCCGCTCCTACGGCGATTCCTGCCAGAACGAGGCCGGCTCGATCGTCGATATGCGGCCGCTGAAACGGATCCACGCCTTCAATGCCCAGACAGGCCTGCTCGAAGCTGATGCCGGTGTGCTGTTGTCCGACATCATCGCATACGCTGCTCCTTACGGCTTTTTCCCGGCGGTTGTTCCGGGCACCCAATTCGTCACGCTCGGCGGTGCCATAGCCAATGACGTGCATGGCAAGAATCATCATCGGCGCGGCACGTTCGGCTGCCATGTCGAGACCTTGACGCTGCTCAGGTCCGACGGAAGGACCCGTCGCTGTTCGGCGACCGACAATGCCCGGCTGTTTCGAGCGACGATCGGTGGCATGGGGCTGACTGGCCTCATCCTGTCAGCCTCGATCCGGTTGATGCGGGTGCCTTCGCTCGACATCGTCGAGACGGCGACGCCGTTTCGCGATCTCGGCGAATTTTTCGGGCTAGCGGAGGCGGCGGACCAGGCCAATGAATACGCGGTCGCCTGGATCGACCAGCTCGCCGGCGGCCGCAACAGCGGCCGTGGCCTGCTGTTCACCGGCAATCATGCCGAGCACGGCTCGCACGCCGCCTCGCGCGCCGGCGGCAATCTCTCGGTGCCGGTCCAGCCGCCGTTCAATGTCCTCAACCGGCCGTTCCTGACCGCCTTCAATGCTGCCTACCGGTGGAAGAAGGGAAGGTCTGCGACGCCGCGCCAGGTCGGCTACCAGGGTTTTTTCTTTCCGCTCGACGGTGTGCGCGACTGGAACCGGCTTTACGGACCGAAAGGGCTTTTCCAGCACCAGAGCGTGGTGCCGGAAGAGACGGCGAGCGAGGCGGTGCCGGCGCTGCTGGCGGCTGCAAGGCGGGCTGGGCAGGGGTCGTTCCTCACGGTGCTGAAGCGGTTTGGCTCTATCCGCTCGCCGGCACTGCTGTCGTTCCCGCGCCAGGGCTACACGCTGACCCTGGATTTCCCCAACAGAGGGGCGGCGACGCTGGCGCTGCTGCGGGAGCTCGATCGCATCACGATCGAGGCCGGCGGCGCCGTCAATCCCTACAAGGACGCCCGCATGGGTGCCGGCATCTTCGCCTCGTCTTTTCCCGAATGGCCACGGCTGGAGGGGCTCCGCGATCCCGCCTTCATGTCGAGTTTCTGGGCACGGACGGCAAAGAACCTCGACATGCGGCGCGGTGACGTCGAGGCTGCGGAATAGATAAAATTTGAAATAAGCTTGGTTAGCGCATCGCTAACTCTACAGTCCATTGAAAACATTCTTGTGGCTTCACGAAATGTTTGCGGGTTTGTAATAGGAAGCATGAAGGGGTGGTTGGGAACACATGAAATACATCGTCTTCATTCTCTTTACGGTCATGACCAATGCCGCTGCGCAGCTGATGCTGAAGCAAGGCATGATGTCGCTTGGGCCGATCTCGTTCGAGGGCGTCAATCCCCTGGTCAAGCTGTTGCAGATCGTCTTCAGCCCGTGGGTCTTCCTCGGCCTGTGCACCTTCGTCATCTCGATGGCCTCGCACCTTTACGTGCTCTCCAAGGTCGAGCTTTCCTTCGCCTATCCGTTCCTCAGCCTCGCTTATGTCGCTGTCGCCATCTTCGCCTATTTCGTCTTCCGCGAGGATCTCAATGGCTGGCGCATAGCCGGCATCGCCTGCATCTGCGTCGGCACGGTGCTCATTGCTCAGAGTGGGCGCGGGCATGAGGCGGAAACGGCTTCTCTTTCGTCCCACAAGATTCACAGCGAGACTATTCGATGAGACATGTGATTTTCGGCGGCGACGGTTTCGTCGGCCGCCACCTTGCCCCGAAACTTCTGGCCGATGGTGAAGAGGTTGTCGTCGCCGACATCGCCAGGAGCGACCTACCGCATTACCGCAGCGTCCGCTTCATTAAGTGCGACGTCACCGACCTGGCCTCGGTCGCCGCGGTTGGGCTGAAGGCCGACGACATGGTCTACAACCTGTCGGCCAAGATGCTGTCGCCGATCCAGGTGCGCGCCAAGCGGCACGATTTCTTCTTTCCGGTCAATTTCCATGGCACCGAGCACATCATGCAGGCCATGGACAAGGCCGGCGCGCCCAAGCTCGTCCACTACACGACCGACATGATCTATGGCCACACGGTGACCCAGCCGATGACCGAGGAGCATCCGGTGGCGCCGCTTGGCGAATATGGCTGGTCGAAGCAGAAGACAGAGGAACTGGCGGCCGAATGGCGCAAGCGCGGCATGTCGATCTCGCTGTTTCGCCCGCGCCTGATCATCGGCCCCGGCCGGCTCGGCATTCTCGAAAAGCTGTTCAAGCTGATCGACTGGAATTTTCCGGTGCCGATGATCGGCTCGGGCAAAAATCCCTATCAGTTCATCTCGGTGTTCGACTGCGCCGAGGCCGCGCGTTCCGCCTGGAAGGCCGGGGTGCCGAACGAGGCCTATAACCTCGGCTCGCTCAACCCGCCGCCGGTGAAGAAGCTGCTCGGCGACCTGATCAGGCATGCCGGTTCGAAATCGATGCTGATCCCGACCCCCGGTTGGGCGGTGAAGCGCACGCTCGATCTGCTTGACCTCTTGAACATGCCGATCATGGATCCTGAGCAGTATCTGATCGCCGACGAGGAATGCGTGCTCGACGTCTCCAAGGCCGAGCGCCAGCTCGGCTGGGTGCCGCAGTACCGCGACGAGGACATGCTGATCGCCGCCTACAGCGAGTACCGCGGCAAAAGGGCCGGTCACGCCGTCGCCAGCAAACAAGTGCCCGCCGAATAGCGGGTTCGCAAAACAGCTTTCGTTGCGCACGATCACGGTCATGCGCGCAGACAGGAGATTGAAATGACCGTCATGGCCAAGCCCGAACAGACGAGCGCGCGCACCATGGTCAGCGCGCCGGCGCTGTCGCCAGTCACCATCGCCAAGCCCAACCTGATCAGCGTCGAGCAGGCCAAGGCGATGGACGTCGCTGAGATGACCGACCTGTTCAAGGCGCATCTCAATCCCGGCCAGCTGCATTTCATGAAGCTGCTCGGCTTCCACAAGATCAAGATAGAGCGCGCTGAGGGCATGTTCTATATCGACCAGAACGGCCGCAAGATCCTCGATTTCTTCGGCGGTTTTGGTTCGCTGGCGTTCGGCCACAACCATCCGCGCATCTTGGAAGCGCGGAAAAAATTCCAGGAAGAGAAGCGCCAGGAAATCGCCATTGCCTTCATGTCGCAGTATGCGGCGGCGCTGGCGCACAACATCGCCAAATGCTCGCCAGGCGATCTCGACATGGTGTTCCTCGGCTCGTCCGGCTCGGAAGCGATGGAAGCGGCGGTCAAGCTCGCCGAGCGCGCCGCCGGCCCGAAGCGGCCGAAAATCGTCTATGCCGAGAATTCGTTCCACGGCAAGACCAAGGGCGTGCTGGGCATCACCGACGGCCAACTCTACCGCGCCGACTTCAAGATGGCGCAGAATACGGTCCGCATTCCGTTTGCCGACATCGAAGCGGTCGAACGCCTGTTCCGCTCCGACCCGGAGGTCGGCGTCATCGTGCTCGAAACCATCCAGGGCGGCGGCGGCATCATCCAGGCGCCGGCCGAATACTGGCAGAAACTGCGCGCGCTGTGCGACCAGTATGGCGTCCTGTGGGTCGCCGACGAAGTGCAGTGCGGCTATGGCCGTTCGGGCCGCTTCTATGCCTTCGAGCACTACGGCGTCATTCCGGACGTGACGGCGCTGGCCAAGTCGCTCGGCGCCGGCAAGGCGGCGGTCGGCGCGATGATCGCGCGGCGCGAGGTTTACATGAAGGCCTATGGCACGCCGAAGACGGCGATGATCCACGCGATGGCGACCTTCGGCGGCATGGGCGAGGCCTGCGTCACCTCGATCGAGGGGCTCAACGTGCTCTATGACGAGGGGCTGATCGACAACGCCGCCGCTACCGGCGATTACCTGCTGCAGCGGCTGCAGGCGCTCAAGGACAAATACCCTAAGATCATCAAGGATGTACGCGGCAAGGGGTTCATGGTCGGGCTGGAGTTCCACGACTTCTCGCAGACCTTGCCGATGGTGCTGCGGCCGATCGTCAGCGTACTCGACGACAAGCTGAAGGGGTCGCTGTCGGGCTTCGTCGGGGCGTTGCTGTTGCGCGACTACGACGTGCTCGTGGCCTTCACCGAATACAACCGCAACGTCATCCGGCTCGAGCCGCCGCTGATCTGCCAGCGTGAGCATGTCGACCGCTTCGTCGATGCCTTCGACAGCCTGCTGTCGCGCGGCATCGTGGCGATCGTCAAGGATTTCGTCAAAAGCCAAGTCCGTTAAAGCGTAGCTCGCCGAGCAAGATGATGCTGACCAAGTCTCCTGTAGCGAAAAACCCACTCGACCGGCTCACCGAGGCCGGACTGGCGTGGGGCGAGGGGACCTATGCACGGCTGGCAGCACCCATCGGCGCGGCGGCCTTTGCGCTCTACATCCTGCTGACGGCGTTCACGGCATGGGTTATGCCGGACGCCAACTGGGATATGCTGCCCTACCTCGCCATCGCCGAGGAAGGCACCTATCCCGATGCGCAGGCGCTGCATGACTATGCCTACAACACCGTCAAGGCCGGCGTGTCGGCGGGCGACTACAAGACGCTGACCGATGATGGCGGCGGCTTCCGCAGCCATATGACGGAGAATGCCGCCGACTTTCATTCGCTGCTCGGCATGTACCGCATCAAGTTTCTCTATGCCGAGATCCTGTCGACGATGAGTTCGGTGATGTCGCCGGTCGAGGCGATGCGGTTGGTGTCGGTGTTCTCCGTGCTGCTGTTCGGCGCGATCACGCTGCTCTGGCTGCGCTCGGAGCGGGCACTGGCGTTGGCGCCTATCGTCGGCGCGGTCCTGATCATGGCCGACTTCGGCGACGCGGCGCGCGCCTCGACGCCTGACCTGTTGTGTTCGGCGCTGTTCCTCGGCGGCCTCTACGCCTATGTCCGCGGCCGCGAGGCGGCAACGGCAATCCTGCTCTTCCTTGCCTTCATGGCGCGGCCGGACAACATTGTTTTCCTTGCGATTTTCGCCGTGCTTCTGGTCACTCTCCGGCAGAAGGCGTGGGGCGCGCTGGCCGGCTTTGCCGCGTCCTTCGTCGCCTATTTCGCCATTTCCCACTGGGCCCATCATCCCGGCTGGTGGCCGCATCTGTGGTTCTCCAGCATCGAGCAGCACTACAATATGGATGGGTTCGAGCCGGCCTTCTCGGTCACCGCCTATCTCAGGGCGTTTGCCACATCACTGCTGCGCGCTGTCAGCTTGAACAGCTGGGTCGGCGTGTCGGTGCTGGCACTGGCCGGCTGGTATGCGGCCGGCCGCGCCGGCTTCCGTCTCGATCGCCGCGCCGGCATATTGTTTGCGGCGCTGGTTCTCGGCGTGCTGGCGAAATTCGTCGTCTTCCCGATCCACGACACCCGCATCTACTTCCCCAATCTGATCCCGCCTTTCCTGTTGCTGGCGACGCCGCTGACGGCGCTGTGGGCGACAGTGGTTCGTGGCCAGCATCGCGCCCTGCACGTCATTTCCGGAGACAAGTCATGAGTTCCGTATCCAACCTGGCGCGCATTGCCCTTTCGCTCGGTCTTCCCAGTGGGCTTCTCGATCGCGGGCCGTCGCTGCGCGGTACGAAATTCCTGGCCAAGGCGGCGCTGAAGGCGCGCTTTGGCGGATCAGGACGACCGTTCCAGATGGTCAATGTCGGCGCCTGCGACGGCGCGCTGTTCGACGACGTCACGCCGTGGCTGCACCGCATAGCTGGCGCACGCGCCATGCTGGTCGAGCCGATCCCGTACAATCAGAAGCGGCTGCGCGCCAACTATCCCGACACGAGCCGGTTCGTCATCGAGCCGGTGGCGGTGACGAAGAGCAAGGGCACGATCACCGTCCACACCTTCGATGCCGCCGCACTTGAGGCAGGCACATTGCCCATCGAGTTCATCGGGTGCTCGTCGGTCACCGACACCAATCTGATGTCGGGCAGAAATGCCTGGGGCGAAGCCGACGCCAATTTCAACAAGTTCGCGCCGCATCTCAGAGACATCGAGGTGCCGTCGGAGACCTTGCAGACGCTGCTCGACCGCAACGGCATCAGCCATATCGACGCCTTCCTCGTCGATTGCGAGGGTGCCGACTGGATCGTGTTCGAACAACTCGACCTCGAACGTTATCGCCCAGGCATGATCAAGGTCGAGGTCGGCGCTCTGCCGGCGGCCGAGATCGGCCAGGTCGTGGTCAAGCTGAAGACATCAGGCTACCAGGTCGGCTTCCAGGCCGAGGACATCTGGGCCTTCGCCTGAGCGGATCTGTCGAGCGAAAAGAGAACCGGCCAAGGCGCCCGATGTGAACCATTCGGCCGTCTGGTCGCTCGGCTTTTTGCCGATGTCGCAAACAGGCTTCATCTGGCCCGCCGCTCCGCCCTATAGTCCGCCCGCTTTATCACTTTGGAGTCGCGGGCAATGGCAGAGTTTCCGAAAAAGGCGAAGGTCGTCATCGTCGGCCTGGGCGGTATTGTCGGCGCATCGATCGCCCATCATCTGATCGAACGCGGCTGGGACGATATTGTCGGCATCGACAAGTCAGGCATCCCGACCGACATCGGCTCGACGGCGCACGCCTCCGACTTCTGCTACACCACCAGCCACGATTTCCTGTCGTGCTGGACGACGCTCTACTCCATCGATTTCTACGAGAAGATGGGCCATTACGCGCGCATCGGCGGCCTCGAAGTGGCTCGCGTCGGAGACGACAGCCGCATGGAAGAGATCAAGCGCAAGATCGCCTCGGCCAAGGCTTTTGGCACGCGCGCCCGGCTGATCGAGCCCACCGAGATCAAGGAAAAATTTCCGCTGATCGAAGAAGGGATGGTGCAGGGCGGTCTGTGGGATCCCGATGCCGGCCTCGTCATACCGCGCTCACAGACCGTCGCCGGCAAGCTGGTCGACCAGGCGGAAGCCTCCGGCAAGCTCAAGTCCTTCGCCAACACACCGGCCAGGTCGCTTGTGGTCAAAGACGGCCGCATCACCGGCGTAGTGACAGACCGCGGCACCATCGAGGCCGACTATGTCGTGGTCTGCGCCGGCATTTGGGGCCGGCTGATCGCGGAGATGGTCGGCGAAGACCTGCCGGTCATGCCGATCGACCATCCGCTCACCTTCTTCGGCCCGTACAACGAGTTCGCCGGCACCGGCAAGGAGATCGGCTGGCCGCTGCTGCGCGACCAGGGCAATTCGGCCTATATGCGCGACACCGGCGATCCCAAGACCGCCGAAGGCGGGCAGATCGAATGGGGCTACTACGAAGAGACCAATCCGCGCCTTTGCCATCCGCGTGACCTCTTGGAGAAAGACCAGGCCCGGCTTTCGCCTTCGCAGCGTGATCTCGACATGGAGCAGATCCTGGGGCCGCTCGAACGCGCCATGGAGCTGACGCCGATCCTGGGCGAGCTTGGCTACAACGAGAGCCATTCCTTCAACGGTCTTCTGCAGGTGACGGCGGATGGCGGCCCGTCGATGGGCGAAAGCCAGAAGGTGAGGGGCCTGTGGTACGCCGTCGCCATCTGGGTCAAGGACGGGCCCGGCATGGGCAAGCTGATCGCCGACTGGATGACGGACGGCCGCACCGCGATCGACCATCACGCCATCGACTATGCGCGCTTCTATCCGCACCAGACGAACGAGCAGTTCATCTGGGATCGCTGCACCGAGACGGCGATGAAGGTCTACAATCCGGCGGTGCATCCACGCGAACCCTTCTCCAAGGGCCGCAACATCCGGCGCTCGCCGTTCTGGGAGCGCGAGAAGGAACTCGGCGGCTATTTCATGGAACTGGGCGGCTGGGAGCGCGCCCATGGCTATGCCGCCAACGAGCATCTCTTGGAGAAGTATGGCAACCGCGTGCCGGTGCGTGAGAACGAGTGGGACAACCGCCATTTCTGGCGCGTCTCCAATGCCGAACACCTCGCCATGAGCGAGGATTGCGGCATCGTCAACCTGTCGCACTTCGCCATGTATGACATCGAAGGTCCCGACCATGTCGCGCTGCTGGAATGGCTGTGCGCGGCCAAGATCGGCGGCGACAACAACATCGGCAAGGGCATCTACACCCACTTCCTCGACGAGGAAGGCATGGTGCGCGCCGACTTTACCGTCATCCGCATGGCCGACCGCTGTCGTTTGATCGACGGGGCGGATGCCGGCCCGCGCGACTTCCAGTACTTGCGCCGCACGGCGCAGGATAAAGGTTTCGATGTCACCATCACCGATGTGACCGAGAAATTCGTTACCATCGGCATTTGGGGTCCGAACGCGCGGGCGACCTTGCAGAAGGTGGTCGAGACTCCGGACGGGCTCTCGATTGAAAACTTCCCGTTCGCGGCGATCAAGCCGGTCAGGATCGGCGGCAGGGACGTCACGGCTTTCCGCATCTCCTACGTCGGCGAGCAGGGTTGGGAACTGCATATGCGCTACGAGGACGGCCTGGCCGTCTGGGATGCCTTGCGCTCGACGGGCGTGATGCCCTTTGGCGTCGAGACCTATGCCAACACGCGCCGCATGGAAAAGAGCCTGCGCCTGCAGAACGCCGACCTTCTGACCGAGTACAATCTGCTCGAAGCCGATCTCGCCCGTCCGAAGGTCAAGGAGAACGACTTTTGCGGCAAGGCGAAGCACGTGGAATACCGCGCCCGCGAGCACCAGCCGGCCATGCTGTGCACGCTGGTGATGACCGAGAATGTCGATGCGAAAGGCGTTGCCCGCTATCCCGTCGGCACGATGCCGGTAATGGACCCGAAGACGGGCGAAACGCTGGTCGACGAACTCGGCCGCCGGTCGTTCACCACCTCGATGGCCTATGGCCCGACCATCGGCAAGAACATCGGTCTTGCCTATCTGCCGTGGGCGTACGCCCAGGAAGGCCGCAAGCTCTCCATCGAGTATTTCGGTGAAACCTACCCGGTCGAAGTGGCCGCGGTCGGCTACAAGCCGCTCTACGACCCGGAAAATCTCAAGCCGCGCAGCTGAGTGCTCAAGGGGCGCGAAACAGCGTCATGCAAAGCCCGGCTCGTGGCCGGGCTTTTCTCTTTTTAAACGGGCGATTCTCGCTTACCCTTGCGGCATGTCTGCTTTGTCTTGTGCAAGACATTTCCTCTCGGGCGGGGCAGCGCTGGCGCTGTTTTGGCTGACGCCGGTGTGTCTCGCCGACGAACCGGTCGATGTCGAGCTGGTGCTGGCCGTCGATGTTTCGCTGTCGATGTCGCCGGATGAACTCGAAATCCAGCGTCACGGCTACGCAGCGGCGCTGACGCACGACAACGTGTTGCAGGCCATTGCCGATGGCGCCCACGGCAAGATCGCCGTCACCTATGTTGAATGGGCCGGCACCACCTGGCAGCGCGTGATCGTGCCGTGGACGGTGATCGCCAGCCGTGCTGATGCGGAGCGGGTGGTCGAGCAATTGTCCGCCCAGCCGCCCGGCAGCGCGCGGCGCACCTCGATCTCCGGCGCGTTGGAGTTCGGCTACGATCTTTTCGCCGAAAGCGGCTACCAGGGGACGAAGCGGGTCATCGACATTTCGGGCGACGGTCCCAACAACCAGGGCGCGCCGGTCAATCTCACCCGCGACGAGCTGATCAAGCGAGGCATCGTCATCAACGGACTGCCGCTGATGACCCGAGGCGGCTTTTCCGGCGCCTACGACGTCAACAATCTCGATCGCTACTACAGCGACTGCGTCATCGGCGGTCCGGGTGCCTTCATGATCCCGGTCAACGACTGGACGCAATTTCCCGAGGCCATCCGCCGCAAGCTGGTGCTGGAGCTTGCCGGTCCAGCCTCGCCGCAATGGGCGGCGGAAGAAGCCGCGCATCCGCCGGTGGTATTGGCGCAGGACAAGCCCGCCAGCGACTGCCTGGTCGGAGAGAAAATGTGGCGGAACCGCAGCTGGATGTTCGACAGCCGCTAGGCTTGCCTCTCCGGCCGAAGCAATGGCAAACTTGCGAGGCCGCGCGATCCCGCGGCGGGGGGCGCCGCGGTTAGAACCGAGGAAACACCAGATGAAACGTCTTGCCATCCTGACTGCCGTCGCGTCCGTGCTTTGTGCCGATGGCGCCAGTGCCCAATACGACGATGAGCCCGCCTGCATCATGTTCGAGCACGCAAATTTTCGCGGGCGGTCTATCGGCATGGGGGCTGAGGATTCCGTGAACTTTCGCGGCGGTCAGTTCTGGAACGACCGCGTCTCGTCGGTGATCGTTCGCCGTGGCTGCACGTTCGTTGCCTATGAGGATTCTCGGATGGAGGGCCGTTCGATCGAGATCAGGCGCAGGATCCGCGATTTCGGTGGCAGCGAGTGGAACGACCGCATCTCGTCGGCGGAGTGTTATTGCAACGACTATTGAAGCGATGGCGGAGTTCCGGCGGCCAGTGCCGTTTCGCCGACCGGCCGCCGATCCAGTTTGTCGCCGCTCACCATCCTGTTCAAATCTATTGCATCAGGCGGCCAGCAGCTGCTTGCGGTCGACGCGTTCCTGCTGCGGCGAGCGGGCATAGAGCTCGCGGTAGCATTTCGAGAAATGCGAGGCCGAGACGAAGCCGCAGGCGACCGCCACCTCGACCACCGGCATCGACGACTGGATCAGCAGATGCCGGGCGCGGTCGAGCCGGATTTCCAGATAGTAGCGGGCAGGGGAGCGTCCCATCTCGGTGCGGAACAGCCGCTCGATCTGGCGGCGCGACAGGTCGACATGGTCGGCGATCTCGATCAGCGACAGCGGCTCGGACAGGTTTGCCTCCATCAGCTCGATGATGGTCAGCACTTTCGAGTTCTGGACGCCGAGGCGGGCGCGCAGCGGCAGGCGCTGGCGGTCGGTCGGGCTGCGCACGCGGTCGGTCAGCACCTGCTCGCAAACGCGGTTGACGAGGTTCTCGTCGAAATCGTCGCCGATCAGCTTCAGCATCATGTCGAGTGCGGCGGTGCCGCCGGCGCAGGTGTAGATGTTCTGGTCGATTTCGAACAGGTCGGCAAAGACATTGGCCTTCGGATACGCCTCGGAAAAGCCCGGCAGATTTTCCCAGTGGATGGCGCAGCGCTTGTTGGACAGCAGGCCGGCGGCGGCAAGGATATGCGCGCCGGTGCACAGGCCGCCGACGGCGACGCCGCGATTGTACTCCTCGCGCAGCCAGGCGAAGGCCGACTTGTTCTGATAGCGCTCGACATTGATGCCGCTGCAGACGATGGCCATGTTCGGCCGGTCAGGGCCTGCCATCTTCTTGCGCTCTTCCTCCAGCGAGGTGTTGACCGCGCATTCGACCCCGTTCGAGGCGCGCACCGGCTTGCCGTCGATGCTGGCGAGACGCCAGCGATAGGCCTCATAGCCCAGCATGCGGTTGGCCGAGCGCAGCGGGTCGAGCGCGGTCGCAAAAGCGATCATGGTGAAATCGGGGACAAGGAAGAATACAAACGATCGCTTGATCGGATGCTTGACGGCGTTCAAGGGAACCTCACACAGCCATGGCGCGAACAGGATGTCGCGAATAGCATAGCGACATCAGGAAAAACTATTCTTGTCAATCGGCTACGCTGCCAGGACGAGATTAAATTTGCGACATGGGTCGCAAATGGGCAATCGGCATGCAGCGAGAGCTGAAAGCAGCCCCCAACTGTTCAAGCGACAGGCAAATTGCGCTCTTGCGGCGGAACAAAAACGCCGCCTTGGCCGGAGCCAGGCGGCGTTACAGTTCTAAAGCAGCGGCAGGGAAGCGCTGCCTGCAAAAAATTTCAGGCGACGAAGCCGAGGCGCGCCGCAGCCATCGCGCCGGTCTGGCCGGGCATGGTGTTGGCGAGGCGCTGACGCTCGAGAGCGGTGGTCAGGTTCATTTCGCGGCGGGCGAAGAGGCGGGCAAAAAGCTTCATGATCATCTCCATTCGGTTGCTCAGACGGGTCGCCTTCGCTTGATGGAGTGGGGCAGCTCGTTTGCTGACGCTGATATAGGCTTGTGCTGCGTAAAACTAAATCGCAAATGCGAAGCGCTTGATATGAAATGCGACACCGATTGCAACAAATTTGGGCAGGATGCCCGAAATTTACGATTATTTACAAGGCACTAATCGGGAAGATGGTCGCTATGCGGCTTGCTCATATGCGTCATGCGCTGGCGGCATGGCTTCAAAACTCATTTGAATACAAATAAAACAGAGAAGGCCTGCCGGGCGGGCTGCGCAGCAGGCCTTCAGCACTTGGTACACACGATCTACTTTGCTCCAGCCCAGGATCCGACGCCATTGCGAAGACCGGACTTGGTGTCGGCGGCTTCAGGCCAGCCAATATCCTTCTGCAATTCGATCGGCAGGGAGTGGATGGCACGTTCGGTCTGGTAGCGGGCGCGGGCGGCGCTGAATTCGGTCGCGATCCGACCGATGGACGACAGGATAGACATTTCATTCTCCTTTGGTGGCGGGCCGAACAGTCCGACCCTGGATGTGAGGCGTTGCACGCGATGTGTTTCAACCCCATTTCTGTCGATTGCAGGTTTGTCTCGTGGCCGTTTCGGGGCCACTTCCAATGCGTCCTGCCTCGATGGTGTTGACTATCCTCCCAATCTGATGTTCAATCAAACGAAATGGAATGATGCTTTGTATCAGAAAAATTGAAGGTCGATTCCCATGAACGCCCCGCTCAATCATCCACTGCCACTGCTCGATCTCGACGTTTTGCGCACTTTCGTGGCGATTGCCGAGACCGGCAGCTTCACCACTGCCGCCAATGCCGTGTTCCGCACGCCGTCGGCCGTCTCCATGCAAATCAAGAAGCTGGAGGATATTCTTGGCCGCTCGGTGTTCGCGCGCGACGCCCGCTCGGTGTCGCTGACCACGGATGGCGAAATGCTGCTCGGCTATGCCCGCAGGCTGCTGTCGATCAACCGCGAGGTGGTGTCGAAGTTCATCATTCCCGAGATTGTCGGCGTTGTCCGGCTCGGCTCGCCGGATGATTATGGCGAGCGCGTGCTGCCGCATGTGCTGAAGCGTTTCGCGCAATCGCATCCGTCGATCGCCGTCGATGTCACCATCGACCAGAGCAGCAATTTGCGCCGGCGCATGGACGACCGGGCGCTCGACATCACGCTCTTGACCAATTCCTACAAGACCAGCGCGTTGGGCGCCGAGGTGCTGCTCACCGAGCCGATCGTCTGGGCCGGCGCCAAGGGCGGCTGCGCGCATCTGCGCGAACCCTTGCCGGTATCGCTTTGGGAAGAGGGCTGCGCCTGGCGGGCGGGCGCACTTGACGCGCTTGGCCGCGAGGGCCGCAACTACCGTATCGCCTATATGAGCGCCCACACGGCCGGACAGCGCGCTGCGATCATGTCCGATCTTGCCGTGGCGCCGCTGCCGAAGTCATTCCTCGGCAACGACATGGTCGAACTCTGCCCGAAGGACGGCATGCCCGACATCGGCACCTACAATCTGGCAATGGTGGTGGCGCCGGACGCCAGCGCGCCGGTCAAGGCCGTCGCCGACCATATCCGCGCCACCTTCGAAGTGTTCCGGGAAACCGGCAAGTTCTGATCCGTTTGACGCAATTCCGGACGGAAAGCCGTTTTCACATTTCCTGGAATTGCTTCAGCATCGGACCGAGAGAAGAAAGCGCTACTCCGCCGCCTCGGCGGAGGGCACTTCGAACCTTGTGTCTTGCCTGATCTGCGAGCGGCTCTCGCTCAGAAACGCGACGATGTGCTGGCGGGCGCGGCGCGATTCCGGCATGTCGATCAGTGGCCAGACGTGGAACATGCCTTCCTCATAGACGACATCGACTTCGACGCCGGCGGCACGCGCCTTTTCGGCGAAGATCAGATTGTCGGGACTGAGCAGGTCGTGCGAGCCGGTCAACAGCAGCGTTTTCGGCAATACCGACAGATCGCCATAGAGCGGGCTGATGTGCCAGTCGTTGCGGTCGATGCCGGCACTGTACATCCGGATCGCCTCCAGGCCGCCTGGTATGCCGAGCCACGGATCATTGCGTTCGGCCTCGAACAGCTTCGGGTTGGAAAGCGACATGTCGAGGCCGGGTGAAATCAACACATGGCGCGACGGCAGGGGCACGGCCTCTTCCGCGGCCATCATGGTCAGCACCACGGCCATGTTGCCACCGGCGGAATCGCCCATGAAGACGATATCCTCAGCCTCCGTCTCTTCGAGCATCTGGCGGTAGACGTCGCCGACCATGCCGAACATGGCGTGGAAATCATGTTCGGGAGCGATGGGATAGATCGGCACGGTGATGCCGTAACCCAGCCGGTCGGCCATGTCGGCGATCAGGTGCCAATGATAGGGCGTGATTTCAAAGACATAGGCGCCGCCGTGCAGATAAAGAATCCGCTTCTGCTCGCCGGCCCTGGGGGCAATTTCATAGACGGGGAAGCCATCGACCGCATGCACCGCGATGTCGAGACGCTGACGCAGCGAGGCGGGCGGCTGGTGGTTCTCGGTCTTGCGCGCGGCAGCGATCCAGCGCTGCAGGTTTTCCGGGCTGGCAAACGCCTTTTTGCGGCTGTGCCGGAGCACGAACGATACAAAGTGGCTTTTGAAACTTGGCATGCGGGTACACGAACTTCGGCTGCAGCCGACTAAGAGAATTCCCTTTCATTTGCGATGATCGTGCCGTGGCCGAAAATGTCAAGTTTTACGCTATGTCTACACGGTGGTGTGATCCGCGCCGCGTTGGTCAGCGACGCGGCAGAAGCGCGGCGCGCAGCCGGTGGTTGCCAGGCGCCGGGGCCGCATGAGGGCTCCGACGCCTGACGAGCAGCTTGCATCTTTCGGCGAATGTCATCAGCGCGCCGTACCCAGAAGCAGCGAGATGAGCGCCGCCTGCGGGTCGTTCGGCGGCGATGCCGGCCAACCGATGTCCTTCTGGACATGCGCCGGCAGGTTGTTCATGGCCCGGATCGACTTCTTCCTGTCGTGGGCAATCTTGATGGCCACACCATAGCGGCCGAGGCTTTCGAACATCGACATTTTGGTTTCCTCCGGAAGGTCACCGCGGCAGGAAGACATTTCCGGCCGGCCCTTCGATGGGGCTTAAATGCGCTGCGCATGTTTCCAGCGGATTTCACGAAAACAACGCTTCGGTTTCCGGATCAGGCAGATCCGGAAACATTTGCATACAAATGAAATTGCGTTTGATCGACGCCGGGGCGGACCTGTCGTCGGATGCGTGATAAACGATCAAAAGAAATGCCGCAATTCCACCTTAAGGTTTGCCGAGTTGACAAATGGCGGCAGACATTCGCTATTGTGCAGTGCAACATTTTTGGTGGGAGGGGTGTTAAGGGTAAAGGCGTGAATGAAATCCATAGTATTCAGTATCTTCGTGGATTTGCCGCTTCCGCAGTAGTCTGTTTTCATATCAACGAGCAGTTCAACGGCCCGTTCGCGATTGGTGCAGCAGGCGTTGACATCTTCTTTGTAATTAGCGGTTTCATCATGTGGGTCTCGACGGTCGATCGCCCTGTCGGTGCACAGCGCTTCATGTGGCAGCGAATTGTTCGCATCGTGCCACTTTATTGGGTAGCTACGTTGCTGACTGCGTTGGCGATTTTCGTCAAGCCGCAGTTTCTCTTCGGACACGTGCTGAGCCCTGCTAATTTTTTCGGGTCGCTGTTGTTTTTTCCAATGATGCAGAACGGGTCACTTCATCCCGTGGTGATCCAAGGTTGGACGCTATGCTATGAAATGATGTTTTACATCGTTTTCGCCTTGTCGCTCTTGCTGGCCAAGAAGCAGCGTTTTGGCGCGCTGATCGGCGCGATGCTGGCGATGGTCGCAATGAACTTTTTCCTGCTGCAAGGATACCCCGGAGCCTTTACCTCTCCCATCGTGCTCGAGTTCGCGGCCGGTGTTGTCGTCGGGCGGCTGTGGATGAAGGATATTCGGCTCCAGCTTATGCTGGCGCTGGCCCTGTTCGTTGGCGGATTTCTCTTGCTGATGACGGCCCAGATGCTTGACCCTGAAATGCCCCGCGTCTTGCGTTGGGGCATTCCGGCGACCTTGGTCGTTGCCGGAGCGGTCTTTGCGGAGCGCGCGAGCCCGTTCAGGCCCATGGCCTTGCTTACATTTCTAGGCAATGCCTCGTATTCGATCTACATCTGGCACGTGCTGGTGGCTGTCGTGGTGACCGGCATCATGCTTCGGTTTGGAGTTCCGTCAAGCTGGCAGCCGGCGTCGATTGCCTTTGTAAGCATTGCGATTTCCGCGGCGCTCTATCTGATTGTTGAAAAACCGCTGACCGGTTTGCTTAAATCCGTCACGCGCCAAAAGCCTGCCGCAGGTCAGGCCGCAGTCTGACTTGCGTCTGCCGCAGATTGAAACACAGGCGCGGTACTGAATCCGTTGTAACGCCGTACTTTCTATTCCCGGCCGCGCCGGGCGGCGTGGCCTTCGCGCGAACGCCGGCGCGGGGCGGCGTCGCCGGCGACGCCATCCTCGCTGACCGTCTTGCGCGGCGGCAGTTTCACGGCAGCCGACAGTTTCGGGAAGGGATCGACCTTGTTGGGCAACGCCATGGCGTAGACGAAATGCTCCTGGAATTTCGGTTCCAGTGCGGTCTCGATCTTCTCGATCTTGCTGACCGTGTCCTCGATCTCGCGACGGTAGCCGCGATTGAGCAGCGCCATGCGGGCACCGGCGCCGGCGGCGTTGCCGACGGCCGAAACCTCGTCGAGATCGCAATCCGGGATCAGGCCCAGCACCATGGCGTATTTCGGATCGATGAAGGAGCCGAAGGCGCCGGCGAAATGGATGCGGTCGACATGCTCGGTGTTCTGCTTTTCCATCAGCAGCTTGGTGCCGGCATAAAGTGCTGCCTTGGCAAGCTGGATGGCGCGCACGTCTGTCTGGGTGATGGTGATCTTCGGTTCGCCTTCCTTCAGCACATAGGAGAAGGTGCGGCCATTGGCGGTGACACGCGGCGAGCGCGCGGCAAGCCCGCCGTCGACGACGCCGTCTTCCGAGATGATGCCGGCGAGATACATCTCGGCCACGACCTCGATGATGCCGGAGCCGCAGATGCCGGTGACGCCGGTCGCCTGCACGCTGTCGAGGAAGCCCGGCTCGTCGGACCACAGTTCCGAGCCGATGACACGGTATTTCGGCTCCAGCGTGTCAGGGTCGATGCGTACGCGCTCGATGGCACCGGGCGCGGCGCGCTGGCCGCCGGAGATTTCCGCACCCTCGAAGGCCGGTCCGGTGGGTGAGGAGGCGGCGACGACGCGCGCCCGGTTGCCAAGCACGATCTCGGCATTGGTGCCGACATCGACAATCAGCATCATCTCGTCCTGGCGGTGCGGGCCTTCCGACAGCGTCACCGCCGCCGCATCGGCGCCGACATGGCCGGCGATGCAAGGCAGCATGTAGAGCCTGGCGCCCTGGTTGAGTTTCAGGCCGATATCGGAGGCCTTGATGTGCACCGCGCCCGAAACGGCCAGCGCGAAGGGCGCGCCGCCGAGCTCGGTCGGGTCGATGCCGAGAAACAGATGGTGCATGATCGGATTGCCGACGAAAACGGAATCCAGGATGTCGTTGCGCTGGACATTGCCTTCGGCGCAGACCTTGTCGACAAGACCGGAGATCGCTTCGCGCACGGCGACCGTCATGCCTTCGCGGCCATCCGGGTTCATCATTACGTATGAGACGCGGCTCATCAGATCCTCGCCAAAACGGATCTGCGGGTTCGAGGTGCCGGACGAGGCGGCAACGCGGCCCGACAGCAGAGACACCAGATGCATGGCGATTGTGGTCGACCCGATATCGCAGGCGAGGCCATAGGCCTCGTTTTTGAGGCCGGGCCACAGTGCCACGACGCGCGCTGTCTCGGTGTCGGCATCCTTGTAGATGGCGGCGGTCGCGGTCCAGTTGCCCTTGCGCAAGATGCCTTGCACCTGCGGCAGCAGATAAAAATCGAAATCGAGGCTTTTCAGACCCCAGTCATGCATCAGCGCGATCTTCAGGCGATCGAGATCGCCGAGCGGCTTGTGCATGTCGGGCTCTTCGATCTCGACATAGCACATGCGGATTGCCGCATCGCGGGCGATGACCCTGGTGTCGGCATCCTTGCGGATGGTCTGCGCGTTGATGACCGTGTCCTGCGGCACGTCGATGACGAGGTCGCCGAGGATCTGCGCCGAGCAGGAGAGGCGGCGCCGTTCGGGCAGGCCGCGGACGCGCTCATAGCGCTCTTCCTTGGCGCCCTTGGGCGTGATGTGGTCGTTGGAGGAGACGATCTTGTGCTTGGCGAAATTGCCTTCCTGCACTTCGATCTGGCAGCGCCCGCATGTGGCGCGTCCGCCGCAGACGCTTTCGACATAGACGCCGAGCTGGCGCGCGGCATCCAGAACCGGCGTGCCGACCGGAAACCGCCCGCGCTTGCCGGACGGCATGAACAGCACGAGCGGATCGGTGATGTTGGCAGGTGAATTCACGATTGCGCGCTTATCCCCGACCCATCCGGGCTTCACGGCCGCCACGGCGGCGGCCACCATTGCCGGCGCCTTCGCCCGGCGCGTTGACCTGCGTCGGGGCGGCTACCGCCTGGCCGCCTTCGGCCGGCTTGTAGTCCTTGTAGGTGCGGATCCAGTTGGTGCAGTTCTCGTCGGTGCCGTTCAGCACATTGGCGCCGCGCACGGCTTCCATTTCCTGCGGCCGCACCGGGTTCATGATTGCGCTCGTCATGCCGGCGCCGATCACCATCGGGATGAAGGCAGCGTTGATGCCATGGCGATGAGGCAGGCCGAACGAGATGTTGGACAGGCCGCAGGTGGTGTTGACCTTGAGTTCCTCGCGCAGACGGCGCAGCAGCGCGAACACCTGGCGGCCGGCATCGCCCAGCGCGCCGATCGGCATGACCAGCGGGTCGACGACAACGTCATGCGCTGGAATGCCGAAATCGGCGCAGCGCTGCACGATCTTCTTGGCGACGGCAAAGCGTACGTCCGGGTCCATTGAAATGCCGGTTTCGTCGTTGGAGATGGCGACCACGGGCACGTTGTATTTCTTGACCAGCGGCAGGATGGCTTCGAGCTTTTCTTCCTCACCGGTGACGGAGTTGACCAGCGGGCGACCCTTGGCGACCTTCAGGGCGGCCTCGATCGCGGCGGTGACCGAGGAGTTGATCGAGAGCGGAAGGTCAACCAGGCCCTGGACGATCTCCAGCGTCTGCACCAGCAGGCCGGGTTCGGTCTCGTTCGGGTTGACCGAGGTGACGCCGGCATTGACGTCGAGCATGGTGGCGCCACAGGCTGCCTGCTCGAGCGCGTCCCTGATCACGGTCTCGAAATTGCCCGCGATCATCTCGGCGGCCAGCTTCTTGCGACCGGTCGGATTGATGCGTTCGCCAATCACGCAGAACGGCTGGTCGAAGCCAATGATGATTTCTCGTGTCGCCGAGGCGACGATGGTCCGGGTCATGAATTCTCTCCGCCGTGATATAAAGATTTCTTTATATCGTTGTCTTGTTTCGTTCAAGCGAATGGGTGGTCGCCCGCACCGTCAGTGCGCGGTCTTCACCATGTCCACCTGCGTTTCGGTAATGTCGTCGTGCAGTATGTGCTCGAGCCGGTCGGCGACCATCTGGTCGTCGCGGCGGATCTCGCGTTTCCATGGCTGGCGGCCCTTCAGAACGCCTGATTCATCGACGATCTCGGCGACATATTCCTCCTGGCGATAGGCCATCACGTGGACGCCTGAAACACCGGAAATTTCCTTCACCTCGTTGATGATGTCGATGCAGAGCCGTTTGCCTTCCTTCTTCTGGTCCTGCGCGCCTTCCAGCCGCTTGATGACCGAATTGGGGATGTGAATGCCGGGCACGTTGGAGCGAATCCATTTGGCTGTCTTGGCCGAGGCCAGCGGTCCGACGCCGACCAGGATGAAGCACTGTTCGGTGTAGCCGAGATCGCGCACCTTCTGCATGTAGGTGCGGAACATCGGCACGTCGAAGCAATACTGGCTCTGCACGAATTGCGCGCCGGCGGCGATCTTCTTGCCCAGCCGATGCGGGCGGAAGTCGATCGGCGGTGCGAACGGGTTGATCGCAGCGCCGAGGAAAAGCTGCGGCGGCGTGGTCAGCTTGCGGCCGGACAGAAACTTGCCGTTGTCGCGCATGATGCGACAGGTTTCCAGGAGCGACATGCAGTCGAGGTCGAACACGGGCTTGGCGCCGGGCTGGTCGCCGGCCTGCACCCCGTCGCCGGTCAGGCACAGCATGTTGGCGACACCCATTGCCGCACCGCCCAGCACGTCGCCCTGGATGGCGATGCGGTTCTTGTCGCGGCAGGCGATCTGCATGATCGGCGCATAGCCCATTCGGGTCAAAAGTGCGCAGATGCCAACCGACGACATGTGGCAGTTGGCGCCCGACGCATCGACTGCGTTGATGGCATCGACCCAGCCGTCGAAGATCTTCGCCCGGTTGTAGACGTCCTCGGGATCAGCGCTGTCGGGCGGATTAAGCTCCGTCGTCACTGCGAATTCACCGCGCCGCAGGACGCGCTCCAGCCGGCCGCGCGAGGTGTGGCCGGGCAGGGGGTCGAGCGGCAGATCGATGCCGGCCGGGTTCTCGTCGAGTTGGCGTCCGATCATGCCGATGTCCCGGTGTTTGCCGCCCCATTCTTGGCGGCTGCGGCTGCTTCGCGCGCGGCGGCCGCCTGCGCGGTTACCCGCAGCCAGGCCGAGGTTTCGCGCAACGACTGATCGACCGGCTTCTGCACGGTCAGGATCCTGTCGCTGTGGACCATGTTCTGCGAGCCTTCCCAGGCCTTGACCCAGACGCAGGGCATGTCAGGCTCGACCTCGCAATTGCCGTTGGCGCGTACGCCGCCGCAGGGGCCGTTGCGCAATTGCTTGGGGCAGTTCATCGGGCACGACATGCCGGTCGAGGACAATATGCATTGGCCGCACATGCGGCAGTCGAACATGAAGCCCTTGACGCGCTTCTCGACAAATTTGATCGGCCCTTCGACACGACCGTAGCCGATGCCCTTCCACAAGGGGTGGAGCAGCAGGAACATGTCGGCGAATCTGGCGTAGAACCATTCGAGCAGGCGCGAGTGCCTGATCGACCACAGCCTGACCGCGAAGGAACGCTGCACGCGCCGCTGCGGCGACACGTCGGCCGGCTTGTAGTCGGATTTCGGCGCTGCCTTCTTGACCAGAGTGGCCTGGGTAACCGCCGGGTTGCTTTCAGACATTTTCTTTGCCGCCCGCCTTGACCAGAGCGACCAGCCGCTCACGGTCGTACTTCGTGTCGATGTCCTGGAAAGCCTTTTCGACCTCGGCTTCGAGGTCGTCGCCGACCGGAACAGGATCGGCCTTGCGCCATTCGGCCAGATAGTCGTCGGTACCGCCGGCGCCGGTACGCATGGCGCACATGTCGATCGCCTCGGTGAAGCGTAGCGGCAGTTCGCGCTTGGCGTTCTGCCGGCCCTTCTTGACGATGACCTGGGCAGGGATGTCGCGCCAGTAGACGACGATCAGATCGGCCATGAATTCTCACTCCTCGATGCACGAGCATTGCCGGAAGCGCAGTTGGGCCGCTTGTTATGGGACGACGCGCGCGCATTCAAAAGCGACGCATTTGGATGTCGTAAAATGAAAGGTGCGTTTATTCGTTCGCGGCGTGTGCCGGCGGCAGGTTCGACGCATCGGAAAAGCCAGCGCTTTGCGTGCGATTGCGGAACTGGGATGCGCTACCAGATGCCGGTTCTGAGGCCTGTCCAGAGGTAGAACCAGATCGTCGGGTGATACCATTGTTGCGACGGCAGGCCGGGGTCGATGGTGGCGAGTTTTCCGGCCAACACGTCGCTGACCGCCTCGACACAGATGTCACGCGACAATGCTGCCTGGCGTAGTGCGTAGCTTGAAATGCTGTCGCCGCGTTCGGGCTTGCCGCGCGCCTGCCTGAGCGCCCCCCCGGTGTCGACACCGGCATCGACCAGCAGCACGGTGGTGCCGAAGTTTTCGGCATCACCGGTCGCCAGCGCCCAGTAGCCGCCGTTCATGCCGCGGTATCTGGGCGTGATGCCGGCATGGTAGTTGATGACCGGGCAAGCGATTTTCGACAGCGTCTCCCGCGTCAGCATGCGGCAACCGGCGAGAAACACAACGCCTGGCTGGATCCGTGCGATGGCGTCCAGGCATTCCGGCGCATTGGCGGAGGGAACGTGGGTGATCGACTGTCCTGGCTTCGGTTCCGTCTCCAGCTCCTGCTCGGCGATCATTTGCGCCGCATGGCCCGCAAAGAAGCGCTTTCCCAGACGCGTCAGCACCATTGTGCCCAACTGACCGATGGCCGATGCCCAGCCCAGCCGGCGGGCGCGCCTGAGCAGCAATTGCTTCTTGGATTCAGGAGCTTCGAGGATAACGCTGACAGGACCCAGCCGGTCGATGATGGCGTTGATGACCGCCCAGATGTGTGGGCCGCCTTCGGTTACGACGACGATGTTCGACTTGAGGGGTTCCATGGTTCGCGACGCGCCGTTGGACAAGATGCGGCCGGTATCGGCCCTGGCTTGCGGGATGCTAGGGCGTGCGGGTTAATCCTTGGTGATTGCGGTTTCCGGATCAGCGCTTGAATTCGAGGATGTCGAGCTTCGATTCGTAATAGGGCGCCGGAAATTCGATGCGCCATTCGCTGGCGCTGTTGCGGAAGGCGTAGCCGACCTGGTCGGTTTGCGGACCACTTCCATAGGGCTTTGCCGGGTCGCTGTTGACATAGGCCGAGCCGAGATAGATCGCGCGCTTTTCGGCATCGTCGAAGAAGCGGCCCTTGGTGCGCTGCGAGCCGCTGATCTTTTCCAGGCGCCAGCCGGAACCGTCGTCGGTCACCTTGCACTTGAACCAGCCATAGATGACGAGCGGCAAAGGTCCGCCGGCCTTGATGGTGCGGCACTGCCAGTTGCCGGTCAAATCCTTGTCGGAGAAGGCCACCAGCGGTTTTGCCAGCAAGGCATCGAGCTGTTTGACCTCGGCAGGGTCTCCTGCTTTCGCCTCGGCCAGCGCCGTCTTGCGTGTCTCGCCATATTTGTCGAGCCGTGTCTTGTCGGCTGGGGTGATGAGTTTCTGCACCTCGCCATCGGCAAGCGCGGGGAGGGTGCAGCAGAGCAGACCGATAGCGGCGAGCAGTGGACGAAGGGTCATGGGAGGCCTCCTGTTGATGTCTGGAGCAGCGCCGCTGCCATCTGGAGCATAACTTATCGGGTCGCTGGCGCCTGTCATCCGTGCTTAACAGCGCCACGCTCAAAAATCATGGTGTGACGAATGCGAATCTTGCTCACGGGGTCGTCGGGTTGGCTGGGCAGTGCGCTGGCGCCGCGCCTGCGGGCGCTTGGTCACGATGTCACCGGCCTCGATCCCGTTCCATCAGCGGAGACCCAGATTGTCGGCTCGATCGCCGATCGCGACCTTGTCCTGCGCACGGTCGGCGACAACCGGATCGAAGCCATCATCCACAGCGGCGCGCTGCACAAACCCAATATCGAGAACCGCGCCAACAGCGATTTCGTCGCCACCAACGTGCAAGGAACGCTCAACCTGCTCGATGCGGCGGTGGCGTCCGGCGTCGACCGCTTCATCTTCACGTCGACGACCTCGCTGATGATTTCGCAGGCTGTGCGCGATGGGTTCAAAGGTGGCGCGCGCAAGGCTGCCTGGCTGACGGAGGCGATGTCTCCCGAGCCACGCAACATCTACGGTGTCACCAAGCTTTCGGCTGAACATCTCTGCCGCCTCTATCATATCCAGCAGGGGCTGCCGGTGGTGGTGCTGCGCACGGCCCGCTTCTTTCCCGAAGCCGACGACATGGCGCATGCGATCGAACAGTCGGATGCCAACACGAAGGCCAATGAACTGCTGTTTCGCCGGTTGACCGTCGAGGACGCGGCCGATGCCCACGTCCTCGCCCTGGAAAAGGCGCCGCAGTTCGGGTTCGACATTTTCATCGTCTGCGCGCCGACGCCGTTCCGGCCCGATGATTGCGCGGCATTGATCGCCGACGCTCCGTCGGTGGTCGCGCGCTACTTTCCGGAATTCCCGGCGCTCTATGCGCGAAACGGCTGGACGATGTTTTCCTCCATCGACCGCGTCTATAACGCGTCGCGGGCGAGGGAAAGGCTGGGTTTCGTCTGCAAGACAAGCTTTGCCGATGTGCTTGCGGGGCTGCGGACGGAAGCGGGGGCTGCCTAACCAGCGATGGCCGCGGCGCTCGCCATTCCCGCTGTCAGGTCGCCGTAGCCCGTCGCGCGGCGTTCATAGGCCAGACCGAGCATTTTTGCAGCATTTTCGGCGACCTTGTCGAGTTCCGGATCGTCTGTCTGGGCGAGGTAGATCAGCTTCTCGTAATTGCCGAAATAGTCCTTGATCAGCTCCGGGTGCTTGTCGAGGCCAAGCGGCTTCATGAAGAAGGCGTCGAACTGACGGCACAGGAAGTCGGTCATGTAGAAGGACATCATGTCGTCGTCGGCGATTTTCGCATAGGCTTCCATGCCTTGATAGAAGGCAAAGCAATGCGGGCCGGCCATGCGCTCGACGCCGTGCTTCTCGCAGATACGGTCGAGCAGGCCGCCGGTGCCGCAATCGGCATAGCCGACGAAGATGTGTTGGTAGCCCTCCGCTTTGGCTTTTTCGATGGCCTTGTCCATGGCCGGCGCGATGCGGTCCGGATAGAAATGGAATTCCGCCGGCAGGCAGGTCAATTCCAGGTGATTGAGTCCGAGCTGTTCCTTGACGGCCAACACCTCGCGCGCAATCATTCCGCAGGCGATGACGAGCAGCGTGTCCGCTTGGTCTGGTGTCTTCTTTTGAGTCTTGACCATGGAACCAGCTGAGCCGGCTTTCGTTGCTGTGGGGTGAATCTATCGAGAGAGGGATAAACCGTCCATGAAAACATCTACATATGCAGTCATTGCGCTGCTCGCCAGTGCGCTGCTGGTTTCGGCATGTGCAAACACGATCCGTGGCGTCGGCAAGGATGCCGCAAACACGGTCAACGCCACACAGAACGCTGGCAAGAGAGTTGCCACCGCCGCGAACTAGCCTCGCGCTAGCTTGCTCTGCCCAAGTGAAACGGCCGCCATGATTGGGCGGCCTTTTCCTTTCTCAGGCCGAAGCGCGGACATTGTGCTTGCGCTTCATGAAGTCCTTGGCGGTCTCGACCGCCACCGCCGCGTCGCGGCAATAGGCATCGGCGCCGACGGCCTTGCCGAATTCCTCGTTCAGCGGCGCACCGCCGACCAGCACGACATAGTCGTCGCGGATGCCCTTTTCCTTCATCGTGTCGATGACGACCTTCATATAGGGCATGGTCGTGGTCAGCAGCGCCGACATGCCGATGATGTCGGGCTGATGCTGCTCGATCGCATCGAGATACTTCTCGACCGCGTTGTTGATGCCGAGGTCGATGACGTCGAAGCCCGCACCCTCCATCATCATGCCGACGAGGTTCTTGCCGATGTCGTGGATGTCGCCCTTGACGGTGCCGATGACCATCTTGCCCTGCTTCGGCGCGCCGGTGGCGGCAAGCAACGGGCGCAGGATGAACATCCCGGCCTTCATCGCATTGGCCGACAACAGCACTTCCGGCACGAACAGGATGCCGTCACGAAAATCCTCGCCGACGATGCGCATGCCTTCGACCAGCGCTTCCGTCAGCACCTTGTAGGGCACCCAGCCACGCTCGAGCAGGATGTTGGTGCCTTCCTCGATCTCTTCCTTCAGCCCGTCATAGAGATCGTCGTGCATCTGCTGCACCAACTCGTCGTCGGAAAGTTCGGATAGGATGATCTCGTCGTCGGACATTTGTATCAAGCTCCTGCCGGCATCGCGACTGCGTCGCAAGGCACAAAATATTCGCGTTCATACCTAACCCGCTGGGGGCGTGTATCCATAGCTGATTTGCGACTTCCCGCAAAAGGAAAGCGACCGTAACTCTCTTGGAATTCTTGTCGATTTTGCGACAGGCGTTGGCGCTGGCGGGCCGTTTCGAATAGGGTGCATGGCTACGATCCGGCGAGAAGCGGCGATACGCTGCCGCAATGGATTCCGGGCAAGAACAAATTCAGGGAAGAGCGATCATGAGCGAACACGCGGCAGTCGATCAGGAAGCGTCAAACGCGCGACGCGGGCGCGGCGCCAGCGGCGGGGCGGCTGCCCGGCGTGCGGCACGTTCGGGCGGCGGCCCCGGCACCCAGCTGACCTACATCAAGCGCAAGATCAACGTCTACGAGGTGCTGGACGAGGAAGGCCTGGCGCTGATCGAGAAGAACACCGATACGGTGCTCGAAGAGATCGGCATCATTTTCCGCGACGACGCGGAAGCATTGCAGTTGTGGAAAGAGGCCGGCGCCGACGTCAAGGGCGAGCGAGTGCACTTCCCTAAGGGTCTCTGCCGTTCGTTGCTTAAGACCGCGCCTTCCGTATACACCCAGCACGCCCGCAATTCCGAGCGCTCGGTGCAGATCGGCGGCAACGCCACTGTCTTCGCGCCGGTTTATGGCCCACCCTTCGTGCGCGATCTCGATGGCGTCAGGCGCTATGCGACGATCGAGGATTTCCAGAATTTCGTGAAGCTCGCCTATATGGCGCCGTCGATCCACCATTCGGGCGGCACGGTGTGCGAGCCGGTCGATGTGCCGGTCAACAAGCGCCATCTCGACATGATCTACAGCCACATCAAATATTCTGACAAGCCGTTCATGGGCTCGGTGACCGCGCCGGAGCGCGCCGAAGACACCGTCGCCATGGCCAAGATCGTGTTCGGTGACGACTTCGTCGAAAACAACACCGTGCTGACCAGCCTGATCAATGCCAACTCGCCGATGGTGTTCGACGAGACCATGCTCGGCGCGCTGAAAGTCTATTCGCGCCACAACCAGGCCTGCATCGTGACGCCATTCATCCTCGCTGGGGCGATGAGCCCGGTGACGGTTGCCGGCACGCTGACGCAGGTTCTGGCCGAAGTGCTGGCCGGCGCGTCGTTCACGCAGTTGATCCGGCCGGGTGCGCCGGTGCTGTTCGGCACCTTCGCGTCCTCGATCTCGATGCAGTCGGGCGCGCCGACCTTCGGCACACCGGAGCCGTCACTGGTGTCCTATGGCGCGGCACAGCTCGCGCGTCGCCTCGGCCTGCCGTTTCGCACCGGCGGTTCGCTCTGCGCGTCCAAGGTTCCGGACGCGCAGGCGGCCTATGAGAGCGCCAACACGCTGAACTCGACCATCCTGGCCGGCACCAACTTCGTGCTGCATTCGGCCGGCTGGCTCGAGGGCGGCCTCGCCTCCTGCTATGAAAAATTCATGATGGACATCGACCAGCTCGGCATGACGCAGAAGTTTTCCGAAGGCGTCGACCTGTCGGAAAACGGCCAGGCGATGGATGCCATCCGCCAGGTCGGCCCGGGCAGCCATTATCTCGGTTGCGACCACACCCAGGCTAATTTCCAGACCGCCTTCTACCGCTCCAACATCGCCGACAACAATTCCTACGAGCAGTGGCTGGCCGAGGGTGAAAAGACCGCGCCGCAGCGTGCCAACGAACTCGCCCGCCGCTGGCTGGAAAGCTACGAGGCGCCCTATCTCGATCCGAGCATCGACGAAGCCTTGAAGGACTTCATCGCCAAGAAGAAGGGGTCGATGCCCGACGCCTTCACTTGAAAGGAGCCCGAGTCAGGCGGGGCTAAAGTCGCCAACATCATCCACAAGGAAGTCTGGCGGAGCGCTTTCTCCGATCCGGTCAAGAAGGAATGATTGCGCCTGCCGGCAGCGTCGACCGTATCGCTTCGGCGCTTCTCGCCAACGGCCTTATTCGTCGTGGCGGCTTCAATTTTGCGCCGGGCGAAACGCCACCACTTGGTCCCTCAGGCGCTCCCGCCAAGGCCGTCCTGCTGGTCGGGCAGGCGGGTGCCGCGCCCTGGCCGCATTTCATGCGCTGGCGGGAAAAGCATTCGCGGACCATCGCCAATCCGCTCGACACCTGGTCACGCGACGTGATCGGGGCGGTGGCGGAGACATTCGGGGCGAGGGCCGTTTCGCCATCCGACAGGCCGTATCTGCCTTTCCAGCAATGGGCGATGCGGGCGGAGGGGCTGAAGCCGTCACCGCTCGGCATCCTCATGCATCCGCAATATGGGCTGTGGCACGCCTATCGTGGTGCGCTGCTGTTCGAGCACGAACTTCCGGTTCAAGCCGCTGAGACGGTGCTCCACCTTTGCGACGCATGTGCGGAAAAACCTTGCCTGAAATCCTGTCCGGTCGACGCATATTCCGCGCAAGGTTTCGCCTACCAGTCCTGCCTGGCGCATGTGCGGGGAACGAATGGCGGACCGTGCCGGAGTGGCGGCTGCCTCGACCGCAATGCCTGTCCCTATGGCACGGCCTATCGCTATCCACCGGAGGTCCAGACCTTTCATATGGCGGCATTCGCCGGTCTGTAGTCGTCACGCGATCCTGCACGAAATGTTGACTGCCAGGTTCAGGGAATGCCTTGCTCTGGCGGCTCGCGC
Organism: Mesorhizobium bavaricum; assembly: GCF_056781655.1. Taxonomy (NCBI): domain Bacteria; kingdom Pseudomonadati; phylum Pseudomonadota; class Alphaproteobacteria; order Hyphomicrobiales; family Phyllobacteriaceae; genus Mesorhizobium; species Mesorhizobium bavaricum. Next base: position 3,826,871 of record NZ_CM165566.1, read on the forward strand.
GGATATGTATCGCGATCTGACGAACGGAGTAGGCGATGACGAAACAAGACCTTCAGATCAAGACCAGGGATGGCGTTGCCAGCGCAGGACTTTTCCGCGCTGCAGACACGTCCCCGGCCAAGGCCGGCGTCATCCTGTATATGGACGCGTTCGGGCCGCGCGTTGCGCTCGATGGCATGGCGGAACGCTTGGCGGGCGAAGGCTATGCGGTGCTGGTGCCGGATCTGTTCTACCGCAATGCGCCCTACGGGCCGTTCGACGCCAAAACCGCCTTTGCCGAGGAAAAGACCAAGGCAGCGCTGATGGCGCTGGTCACCGGCACCACGCAGGCGATGACCATCAGCGACAGCGGTGCATTCCTCGATGCGCTGGCTGCTGAAGGTGTTGCCGGGCCGATCGGTACTGTCGGCTATTGCATGGGCGGCGCACGGGCATTGAACGCCGCTGCAACCTATCCCGAGCAGATAAAGGCGGCGGCCAGTTTCCACGGTGGCAATCTCGCCAGCGATGCCGCCGACAGCCCGCATCGCAAGGCTGCCTCGATCAAGGCGCGTGTCTATGTCGGCACGTCCGGTGTCGACAGAAGTTTCCCGCCGGAGCAGTCGGCGCGGCTTGCCGAGGCGCTGCGGGTTGCGGAAGTCGATCATGTCATCGAGAACTATGTCGGGGTGGCGCATGGCTGGTGCGTGCCGGATCACAGCGTCTTCGATGCCGCAGGTGCCGAGCGCCACTGGAAGCGGTTGACGACGCTCTTTGCCGAGACGCTGATCTAACACACCTAAAAACGCCGGTCGAAGCGTTGCCTGCGGTCGTACCGAACGGGTAGAGACTGCAGGATGCAAACCTATGATGTCGTGATCATCGGCGCGGGTGCCGCTGGAATGATGTGCGCCGTGGAGACGGCCAAGCGCGGCCGTTCGGTGCTGATCCTCGATCACGCGGCGATGCCTGGCGAAAAGATCCGCATCTCCGGCGGGGGGCGGTGCAATTTCACCAACATCCATGCCAGCCCGAAGAACTTTCTCTCGGGCAATCGGCATTTCTGCATCTCGGCGCTCAGCCGCTACACGCAACGCGACTTCATCGCGCTCGTCGAACGCCACCGCATCGCCTATCACGAGAAGACGCTGGGACAATTGTTCTGCGACGGCTCCGCACGCCAGATCATCGACATGCTGGTCGGGGAAATGCAGAGCAGGGGCGTGGAGCTGGCACTGTCGACCGAGGCGAGGGATGTCCGCAAAACCGTGGAGGGGTTTGCGCTCACCCTCTCCACCGGCACGGTCATCTGCCAGTCCCTGGTCGTGGCGTGCGGCGGCAAGTCGATTCCCAAGATGGGGGCGACCGGCTTCGGCTATGAGCTTGCCGAACAGTTTGGCCTTGCCATCGTCGAAACGCGGCCGGCGCTGGTGCCGCTGACCTTCGACGCAAAAACCCTCGAGCGGCTGGCGCCTCTGGCCGGCAACGCCGTCGAAGCGGAAGTCGCCTGCGGCAAGACGCGATTTTCCGAAGCGATGCTGTTCACGCATCGCGGCGTCAGCGGACCGTCCATCCTGCAGATCTCGTCCTACTGGCGCGAGGGCGACGAAATCCGTATCGCCATGCTGCCGGGCGTTGATGTGGCGGATCTCATTCGCACCGCCAAGCGAGGCAACGGGCGGCAAGCGGTACAGACTGTGCTGGCAAATCACCTGCCGAAGCGGCTTGCGCAGTCGATCGCCGAGCGCACCAGCATCGATTGCAACCTCGCCGATCTTTCGGACGCACAGATCAAAACCATCGCCGCCGCGGTCAACGACTGGCGCATCAAGCCGGCCGGTTCGGAGGGCTACCGTACCGCCGAAGTGACGCTGGGCGGGGTCGACACCAACGGACTTGACCAGAAGACGATGCAGGCGAAATCCGTGCCGGGGCTGTTCTTCATCGGCGAGGTCGTCGATGTCACGGGCTGGCTGGGCGGCTACAATTTCCAGTGGGCGTGGTCGTCGGGCTGGGTCGCGGGGCAGGCGGCCTAGGGTGTGTTGATATTCAGCTGACTGAATCTCGACACACCTTAGTCAAGCGCTAGTTCGAAAAATGGCGATGATGCTACTTCTACGCCTTCGCCCGAGCACCCGCAGGTGCCTTCTTCTTCTTTTTGGCCTGGTTGAAATCGATGGCGGCCCGGACGAGCTCCTTCAGGGCACGCTCATTAAGCTCATCGCCTTCGAAAAGATCGATCGCGCGCCACACTTTGCCGTCCAAGCCTGCGTTGAAGAGCTTGCCGGGATCCGGCAGGCTGGCGCCGTGGGAAAAGGTGAGTTTCACCTTGTCCTTGTGAGCGTTGCCGACGGCAATCATTCCGTCGCGGGACCAAACCGGGCTTCCCATCCACTTCCATTCCTCGATGATCTCGCCATCGACTTCGAGAATGGCCTTGCGGACGCCGGCGAGCGTGTTGCCACGCCAGTCCGTCAATCCTGCGATCAACTGGTCGATCTGTTCCGATGGAGTCATTGGGTACCTCGAATTCCTCTGCCTCGACGCGTTCTGGTTGCATCCTACCAGCGCGCCAACTGGGTGATCTGGACGAGGTTGCCGCAGGTGTCGTTCAGCTGGGCGATGGTCGAGCCGGTCACCTCGGTCGGCGGCATGGTGAACTCGCCGCCGTTCGCCTTGATGCGCTCGTAGTCGCCCTTGACGTTGTCGGTGAAGAACATCACCGCCGGCTGGCCCTGCTTGAAGATGGCTTGCTGATAGACCTTGGCCGCAGGGTTGTCGTTGAGCGCGAGCTGCAGTTCGGTTCCATCAGGCTCTTCCGCGGATGCAACGGTCAGCCAGCGATAGGGCCCATTGCTGAAGTCGGCCTTCTTGGTAAGGCCCAGTACGTCGGTGTAGAAGCGCAGGGCGTTTTCCTGGTTGTCCACATAGACGCTGGTCAGCTTGATCTTCATCGCTATTTCTCCTCTGTCGCGTTCGGTGCCGCCCTGTCGACAGGGCGGGATTTTGAATTGCACTGGCAGGCTTCAATCTGTCCGCTGCCGCGGCTACGGGACCCAGCCGGGGAGGGCCGCGGCCTGCTTGATCCAGTCCGCCATCTGCGCCTCGTCGAACGCGTCGGCGTCGCGGATGTCGATCCAGCGCGCCTCCTTGCTCTTCACCGTGCCGCCGGGCGGGATCGGTCGCAACGACATGCCGCTGAAGAAGGTCACCTTCACGTAGTGGGTCAGGACATGGAACGTCACGAACCAGCCTTGGCCCTCGATGCCGTAGAATGGTGAGTTCCATCTCACGGCCTTGCGTACATCAGGCACGTTGCGCACGATCAGCGCGTCGAGGCGCTCGCCAAGGCGGCGCTTCCAACCCGGCATTGCGGCGATGTAGGCCTGCACGGGGGTGTCGCCGTCCCCCTTCGCGATTTGCGGGTTGCCGCCCGAGAGCAGGATCGGTGCCTTGGCTGCGACTTTGGTCGATTGCCCCTGCGTCTTGGCCATTCTTCCCATTCCTACCCGCCGGCACGCTGCCCGCCGCGTCCCTTGGTGGCATACGGCAGCACGAACATGTACAGGCCACTGAACAGCAGCAAGAAGAGCGGCAAGAGCGGCGAGTAGACAATCCAGGCGGGAGGCTGCCCCAATGCCATGGCGACGAAGTTGGCGACGACGGTCAGCGTAAAGATGATCGACAGCCAGCGATGAATTTGCCGAACCCACTTGTTCCAGTCCAAGGGCACCTCCTGTCAAACGAGCCGAAGCGGACCAGCGCGACCCGCACGCGGGCGGGGTCTCAATCTATCCGCGCCAGGACCTGTTCCAGGGCTGCAAGGAACCTCTGCCAGCCGACCGTGGCGCCGCGGTAGTAAGGCTGCTGATCCGGCCGGAAGCCCGTCTGCTCCATGCGCAAATGGGTTCCCGTGCTCGTGGGGGTGAGCGTCCAGGTGACCACACTCTCCAGATCCTTGGTGTCCCATGTGTAGGACAACGTTTTGTTGGGCTCGACTGTCTGGACCTGACAGTCGACGCCGCCCCAGTCTGCGCTGAGATTGAAACGGTGGTCCACGACTGGCTTGAAGTTGTTCTTCATGAGCCACTCCTCGATCAGATGCGGTTGGGTGAGCGCGCGCCAGATCTTTTCCGGCGGATAGGGGATCTCGCGTTCGACAATGACGGAGCGTGTTTCGGTCGCAATGTTGGTCATTGGTCCATTCTTTTGAGCAGATCTTCGAGATCGTCGAACCGGCTCTGCCAGAATGCATTCATCTGGTTCGTCCAGTCGATCAGTGGGGAAAGCGCGGCGAGCTGGGCAGTGTAGTGGGTCTGCCGTCCTTCATGGCGGTCTCGCACCAGCCCGGCCTGCCTCAGCAGGCCGAGATGCTTTGACACCGCCGGTTGCGAGACTCCCGACTGAGCTGTCAGAGCGCCGACTGTCTGCTCACCTTCCCGGCATAGGCGCTCGAAGATCGCCCGACGCGTCGGATCGGAGAGCGTTCTGAAAAGGACGTCGTGAGCGTTGGTCATTTGGGATCGATAACCCCGTGGCTATTGATTGACGTATAACCGCAGAGATATGTATGTGTCAAGCGGGGGCATCGATGGCCACCATCCCGCGCTTTCCAAAAAAATCTTTCCATTGCCCCAAGGAATCGCCATTAGCCTTCGTCCAACAGGCAAATGATGGCGATGATGCTGGATGAGAGCGAAGCCTCCGACGCCGAACTGATCGGGCGGGCGAAGGGCGGAGACAGGGGGGCCTTCGGCAAATTGCTGGAAAGGCACTACGACTTCGTCTATCGCGCTGCCTATCGCTGGTGCGGCAAGAAGGCCGACGCCGAAGACATCGCCCAGGAAGTCTGCGTCCGGCTCGGCCGGGCGATCCGCGACTATCGCGGCGGCGGCGCTTTCACGACATGGCTCTACTCCGTGACCCTGAACGCCGCGCGCGACATGATGCGCAAGTCCGCCCGCGACATGGCAAAGACCGAGGCCTACGGCGTTCACGCGCTGATCTCGAGCGAGGCTTCGGTCGAACCCGAAGATCCGGCCGAGGCGTTGTGGGCGGCGGTACGGCAACTGCCGGACAAGCAGCGCGACGCGGTGCTGCTGGTTTATGGCGAGGGCTTGAGCCATTCAGCCGCCGCCGAGGCGATGGCGATCTCGGAGACGACGGTTTCCTGGCACATCCATGAAGCGAAGAAACGGCTGAAGACGCTGATGCGCTCGGCCGGGGAAGTGTGACCATGGTCGACGACAACGAACTCAAGAGACTGCGCGACATCGCAGCACCGGCACCGGGCGAGAGCGCGAAGGCACGTGCCTTCGAAGCCGCCCTGCGCGCCTACGATCAGGAAAATATCTCGACGCTCACCCAAGGATCGGTTGGCGGGCTTCGTCTCACAGAGCGAGCACAAAAGCTCTGGAGCGAGATCATGCACAAGAAACTCATTGCCGCACCGGCCCTTGCCGGGCTCGTCGCCCTGCCGATCGCCGGATACGCCACCTTCCACATGCTGAGGGAACAGCCGCCCAAATTCGGCGGCGACGAGAAGATCACCGAGACGCTGGCCGACAAGCCGGCGACCCTCAAGCCAACGACCGCCGAGCCCAAGCCGGCCCGCACCGAGCTGGAGAAAGACAAGAAGGCCGACGCGGACGTGGAAAGCCGCGACGCCACAGACGCGCTTGTCGCGCCGGCCTCGCCGCCGAAATCCGAATCGACCGTTGCTATCGGCGGCGCACAGAAGGAGGCGGCGACGGGCGCTCCCCGACAGGATGCCGCCCACGCCGGAAAGGTGAACATTGCCCCCCCGGCACCGGCCCCGACAGGTGAGGTCGCGCTAAATGCGCCCAGCATGTCGCGGAGTCTCGCGCCGGCCGAGTCCAAGCTGATGGCGCAGCAGCCAGCCACGGCTCCGGCCGACCAGGTTCAGCCGCAAGAGCAAAACCGCGACCGCATCGAGGATTTCAAGACCAATCCGGTGCATGCCGCGCTCGAGGATCCGGTCTCGACCTTCTCGATCGACGTCGACACGGCTTCCTATTCCTTCGTGCGGCGTTCGCTGAAGGAAGGGTTCGTGCCGCAGGCCGATACGGTCCGCGTCGAGGAGATGATCAACTACTTCCCCTATGACTGGAAGGGTCCGGACTCGGCTTCGATGCCGTTCAACTCGACCGTCAGCGTCATGCCGACGCCGTGGAACACGCACACCAAGCTGATGCATGTCGCCATCAAGGGATTCGACGTCAAGCCGACCGAGCAGCCGAAGGCCAATCTGGTCTTCCTGATCGACGTGTCGGGCTCGATGGACGAGCCGGACAAGCTGCCGCTGCTCAAATCGGCCTTCCGGCTGCTGGTCAGCAAGCTGAAGGCCGACGACACCATCTCGATCGTCACCTATGCGGGTGAGGCCGGCACCGTGCTGATGCCGACCAAGGTTGCCGAGAAGGACAAGATTCTCAATGCCATCGACAATCTGCAGCCCGGCGGCTCGACGGCCGGCGAGGCCGGCATCAAGGAGGCCTACAAGCTTGCCCAGCAGTCCTTCGTCAAGGACGGCGTCAACCGGGTGATGCTCGCCACCGACGGCGACTTCAATGTCGGCCAGACCGACGACGATGATCTGAAGCGGTTGATCGAGAGTGAGCGCAAGACCGGTGTCTTCCTGTCGGTGTTCGGCTTTGGGCGTGGCAATCTGAACGACCAGATGATGCAGACGATCGCCCAGAACGGTAACGGCACCGCCGCCTATATCGATACACTGGCCGAGGCGGAAAAGGTGCTGGTCGAGGATGCCTCCTCGACGCTGTTCACCATTGCCAAGGATGTGAAGATCCAGGTCGAGTTCAATCCGAACAAGGTCTCCGAATATCGCCTGATCGGCTACGAGACCCGGGCCTTGAACCGCGAGGATTTCAACAATGACCGCGTCGATGCCGGCGATATCGGCTCCGGCCACTCGGTCACCGCGATCTACGAGATCACGCCGAAGGGCAGCGGTGGCGAACAGATCGATCCGCTGCGCTACGGCCAGGCGTCGGTGGACAATGGCGGCGTCGCCAATGCGGGTGAATATGCCTTCGTCAAGATCCGCTACAAGCTGCCCAACGAGGACGTCTCGAAGCTGATCACCACGCCGGTGACCTCGGAGAATGAGGTTTCGTCCTTCGACCAGGCCAGTACCGACCAGCGCTTCTCCGTGGCGGTCGCGGCCTTCGGCCAGAAGCTGCGTGACGAGGATGCGACCGCGAAGTTCGGTTACGACAAGATCATGGAGATTGCCACTGCCGCTCGAGGAGCCGACCCGTTTGGGTACAGGTCCGAGTTCCTCTCGCTTGTGCGCCTTGCCTCGGCGCTGGGCGGTAACCGGTAGTGGTGATGACGGCCGGTTTCTTTCAGATGGGATCGTTCTGATACGGGAAACCGACCCACGGGCGGGTGAGGCAGGCCGGCGAGGGATTCATTCCCTTGCCGGCCCTTTTTTTGCGGATCGTTAAATTGCGTTGGATTTCCGGTACATGATCGCAATTTCCTCTTGTTACGGAGAGGCTCATGTTTGGGCTTGAGGGAGCCGGAATTGCTGATCAGGACTGTTGCGAACTCGATATCACGAGATATGCCGGCACTGGGATCGGCTGCTTCGTCCGGGCCGTCGGCAGAATCCAGGCGGATCAGCGACGATGTCGCCCAGGCACGTCACACCGCCTTGTCAGCGCTGAACAATGACCGCTTTCGCGTCATGCTGGAGCAGATCACCGACCCCAGCGCATCCGGTGCGTTGATGACGATGCGCGGCGATACAGCCGCAGGTGCCGGCACCGATTTCAAGTCGGCGCAGTCGAGCTACGCCGACAACAGCGAATAATCGAAAAAGAAATATCGCGTCAGGCCCGGCTGCGACGACGTTCGCGGCGGGCTTCACTGGTCTCGGCGGTGTTTTCCGTTGCCGCCTTGTTGCGCATCGGACCGATGCGCTCGACGATTTTTTCGACGGTCGGACGATCGGCCTTGGTGTGCGCGTCGAGCGCCTTGCGCATCGCGGCAAGGTGCTGGAACGAGGTGCCGCAGCAGCCGCCGACGATTTTGGCGCCGGCATCGACGGCGAGCCTGACATAGTCGGACATCAGTTCGGGCGTGCCGGAATAGTGGATCTCGGTGCCGCGGAATTCTGGAATGCCGCAATTGCCCTTGACGATGACAGTCGCTTCCGGCTTCGCCTGGGTCATGTCGAGCAGCGAGGCCAGGATGTCGGAGGCACCAACGCCGCAATTGGCGCCGACGCCGAGCGGCGCCTGCGACAGCCCGTCGGTGACGCCGTGGATGTCCTTCGGCAGCAGCCCCATCATGGTGCGGCCGGCTGTGTCGAAGGAACCGGTGTAAGTGTAGGGCAAGCCGACACGAATTGCGGCCTCCGCGGCGGCGCGGATCTCGTCGGGAGCCGACATGGTCTCGATCCAGGCGACTTCGGCGCCACCGGCCTTGAGACCCTCGATCTGTTCGGCGAAGGCCTCGACCGCCTCGTCATATGTCATGGCGCCAAGCGGCACCAGCAATTCGCCGGTCGGGCCGACCGAGCCGGCGACAATCACCTTGCGGCCGGCCTTGTCGGCGACGGCACGCGCGAGTTCCGCGGCGCGCTTGTTCAGCGCATGCGCGCGGTCCTGGGCATGATGCAGCTTCAGCCGGTGACGGGTGCCGCCGAAGGAATTGGTCAGGATGATGTCGGCGCCGGCATCGACGAAATTCTGATGTAGACTGGTGATGGTGTCGGGCGCCGTCTCGTTCAGCAACTCCGGCGCTTCGCCAGCCTCCAGGCCCATGGCGAACAGATTGGTGCCGGTGGCGCCATCGGCCAGCAGCACGCCCTTCTCAGCCAGCAGCGCATCGATCGGGTTGGTCGTCGTCATCGGATTGGCTTTCATGTTTCGAATTCGAATAAGGATATAAAGAAGTCTTTATGTGTAGTCAATGAAATAGCTGTGGCGGCGTCGCCGATGCGGATGCCGGTTTCCGTCCAAATGATCAGGATTGGTGAAGCTCAGGCCGTGCCTGACGGGAACGACATTCCGGCCAGCTTCTGCGCGAAGTCAGCCGCCTCGTGTGCATTGATATCGGCGGCGCGGATCAGATTGTCGAAATGCTGGATCAGCGTCTGGATCGGCTGGGTGGCGTTGAGCACAAGATACATGTCGCCGACATAGATGGCGGCGCGATAGGGCCCGAAGATGGTGTAGGGGATCGAATATCGCATCCGCCCGTCATAAAGAAACAGCCGGAAGGTCGGATAGAGATCGTCGAGCAGCGTCGCCATGTGCAGCAACTGGGCACGGCGGTCGGCTTCCGGGAAACGGTCCCAAACACCCAGGCCGCGCGCGAAGATCTCCAGCGTGTGGCGCGGCATGCAGACTTCCATGTCGGTTTCCGGCCGCCTGTTGTAGTCGATGCGGTATTGCGTTTCGCCGGCCTGAGCCAGGCGGCTCTTGTTGGTGATGCCCGCTTCGTAGTCGACCAGCGCTTCGGTGCGCAGAAGATCGGGAATGCCGGCCGGCACATAACGGATCTTGGTGCCGGCCGCCTCGGCGTGCCATTTGGCCAGCAGCGTGCGGTCGAAGCCGTCGGGCGCCTCCTCGATCTCCAGGCTCTCGCGGATTTCGCCGGTGAGACCCTCGTCTTGGCTGAGGCCGAGAAGCCAGTCGAGCGACACCTTGAATTCGGCTGCGATGTTAAGCAGCGTCTCGGCGCGGGGCAGGCGGGTCGAGGCGCCAGACAAGAGTTGCGAAAGCGCCGAGCGGTCGATGCCGACCGCCGTCGCGAAAGCCGACTGGTTGAGATCGGAGCGTGTCAGGAGCAGCTTCAGACGCTCCCGAAAGACTGCTGACAGGTCTCGCTTGTCCATCACCTGACTCCGCGAATCGGGAGGAAAAATTTGCGCCAAAGCCTCTCAATGCGCGCTTCAGGCGTAAATGAATCCCTAAGTCTGTTTACAATGTGTAACATATGCGGTCAAAAATGCGCAATCGCAACAGTTTGTGCACTTTGTCTCGTTGAGTGGAATCACTTCTCCTGACACAATACTGTCAGGAACCAATCGGGGTTCCGGCGACTGAGGGACAGTGGTCGATAGCATGACGGGCAAGAGCATCAGACAGCGTAGCGTACCGGCCATCGAATGGCCGACCGTGGTTCTCGCTTTCTTCTGCTACGGAATTTGGTTTGCCACCGGTTTACTGCTCTGGCCCTCTTATCCCATCCTGGCGCTCGCCTTCCTGGCCTTTACCGCCGCATTGCAATCCTCGATCATGCACGAAGTGCTGCACGGCCATCCGACGCGCAATGCGCGGGTCAACGAAGCCTTCGTCTTCCTGCCGATTGGCCTCGTTTGGCCGTTCCGCCGCTTCAAGACCATTCACCTGCGCCACCATGCCGACGAGCGGCTGACCGATCCCCTGGATGACCCCGAGAGTTACTACCAGGCGCTCTGGCAGCATGATGACCTGCCGCCGACGATGAAATTCTTGCTCAAGATCAACAACACAATGGCTGGCCGTTTCGTGCTCGGCCCCTGGCTGTCCTGCGTCGGCTTCTTCATCGACGACGCCAAGCAGATGATCGCCGGCGACAAGGTGATCCGCAAGGCCTGGCTGCTGCATGCGATCGGGCTCGCGATCGTGGTGCCGATGGTCCAGTTCGGCTTCGGCATTCCGTTGTGGCTCTACATCCTGGTGCCGGTCTGGCTCGGCCAGTCGCTGATCTCGATCCGAACCTTTGCCGAGCATCAATGGTCGGAACATCCGGAAGGCCGCACGGTGATCGTCGAACGCTCGCCGCTGTCGTTCCTGTTCCTCAACAACAATCTGCATTTCGTCCACCATAAAAGTCCGACCGTGGCCTGGTACCGGTTGCCGAAACTGTTTCGCGATCGCCGCGACGAATGGCTGCGGATGAACAATGGCTATGCCTATCCGAACTATTTCGCGCTGATCAAAGCCTATGCCTTCAAGGCCAAAGAGCCGATCGTGCATCCGGTGCTGCGGCGTGCGCCGGAGCCGGGCAGGGCGTTCAAGCCACGCATCAGGGCGCGCAGCATCAATGGGCTCGGCAGTGCGCCGGTGCCCGCTGAGCCGCCCAAGGAATGAGTTCTTTGCGGCGAGCAGGTGCGGTCTGCTAGACTGGCTGCGGTCGGTCCCTTCAATCCCAGAAATAACGGTCAGATTCCGGCATGAGCGATTTGGTTGCGGCGTTGCCGATGTATGACTGGCCGGAGGCGCGCGACGAGGTCGACGCCCAATGGGGGCGGTTGCGCGATGCCTTCCGGCAAAGGGGGATCAACGCGCCACAATCGATCGTGCACCGCAATGGCGACCTGCCACCGGTGCCGGGCGGCATTCATGATGCCCAGGGAAAACTGATCGCGCCGGACCCGGCGACATTGCCACCGGATGAACTCGATTTTCACAAGCTTTGGCTGCATCCGGCGCTGCTGTTCGCACAGACCTGCTGGGGACCGATGGAACTCGGCCTGTCCAGGCACGTTCAGGTGGTCGGCCAGCCGAGCTACGACTACTGTGAAGGCGGGCAGGGCGAACTCTATTCGAGCGCGCTGGTGATGCGGGCAGGCGAGGGGCCGGAGGTTCGATCGCCTGCGGACGGCCGCGCTCTCATCCCGCTCGACCTGATGCGCGGCAAGCGCTTCACCTTCAACAGCCTCGATTCCATGTCGGGCATCATTGCGCTGACGCGCGACCTGCAAGCGGCCGGCGAAAGCCTGGACATTTTCTCGACGTGCGGCGAAAGCGGCGGTCATCGTGGCTCGATCGTCGCTGTCGCCGAAGGCAAGGCGGATGTTGCCGCCATCGACTGCGAAAGCTGGGCGCTGGCGCAGCGTTTCGAGCCGGCGGCGCAGAAGGTTGGGGTCGTCGGCTGGACGGGCCGGCGCAAAGGCCTGCCATTCATCACCGCCGCAACAACACCGGAAAAGAGGGTCAGGGCGCTGCGCGAGGCCATTGCCGGACTAGCCGAGCAGCCTCGCATCCAGAGGGTAGGTTGAAAGCTTCTCGTTGCCGGTTTCGGTGATCAGGATCTGCTCCTCGATCTTGACGCCCTCGCGCCCGCCAAGCCGGCCGATATAGCTCTCGACACACAGCACCATGCCGGGTTCGAGGACACCGTCCGGCGTGTCTGATGTCCAGTCGCTGGCATGCGGCAAGGTCGGGTATTCGTCGGCCAGGCCGACGCCGTGATAGAGCACGCCGTAACGGGTCGGGAAGCAGTCTCCGGGCGGCACCGCCGAGCGCTCGACAAGGTCGCGGAACGAGATGCCCGGCTGCATCAATGCGGTGTTGTGGGTGATCTGATCGGCGGCGATGCGGAACAGGCCGCGCTGTTCATTGGTCGGCTTTTCATCGCCGCACAGCCAGGTGCGCGACAGGTCGGCGCAGAAGCCGAAGGGGCCGATCAGGTCGGTGTCGAAGGCGACGAGGTCGCCGGCTTCAATCTTGCGTGACGAGCATTCCTGGAACCACGGATTGGTGCGCGGACCTGACGTCAGCAGCCGCGTCTCGATCCATTCGCCGCCACGCGCAATGTTGCCGCGATGCAGCTCGGCCCACAATTCGTTCTCGGAAATCCCTGGCTGCAGAGCCTGTTCCATCTCGCCCATCGCCGCCTCGCAGGCGACGATTGCACGGCGCATGGCGAGGATTTCGTCTGATGATTTGATCAGCCGCGCGTTTTCCATCACCGCTTCGCCATTGCCGATCGAAACACCAAGGCGAGCGAGTTCCTCGAGGCCTTCTGGGTTGATGTGATCGACCGCGATGCGGCTGTTGCCGTCGCCATGTTCCCTGACCAGATCGGCAATACTGGCGGCCCAGCGGCGCACTTTCTGTTCGGTCAGTTCGCCGCCATAAAGATACATCCACGAGACGGCAGGGCGAACCTCGTCGACGACGCCGGAATGGTCGGACAGGTGCTCGCAGGAAAAATAGTCGAACAGCACCACCGGCCCTTCTGTGGCGACGAAACAATGCCGTGTCGGATTGTGCGCCACCCACAGCTGCATGTTGGTGGAATCGGTGGCGTAGCGGATGTTGACGGGGTCGTAGAGCAGGGCGCCGGCATAGTCGCGGCGCTTCAGCTCGGCGCGAATGCGGTCCAGCCGGTATTTGCGCATCGCCGGCAGGTCTGGAGCGGCAATGCCTGCCGCGGCCCATTCGGCCTCCGCTTGCGCGCCATACCCCAGCACATGCTGGTTGAGCGAAGCCGCCTTCTGGCGGGAGGCTTCGCGCAGCGCTTCGATCGAGCCAGGCTCGAACGGCAGGATCTTGCGATGGCGGCCAAAGCTGCCCTTTGGCACCCCATTGTCCATGGTCGAACCTCAGGTGCGCATCTTCTCGCCACTCGGATCGAAAGGCGCCTCGACATTGATGCGGGCTGGGCGCCGGTGTCCGAGGATCTCGATCTCGAACAGTCCTGCACTCTCATCCTCGGCGAGCGCTGCCGGGACGTAGCCCTGGGCCATCGACTTCTGCACATAGTGGGCATAGCCGCCTGACGTCACCCAGCCGACTACACGCCAGTCGCCATCGACGATACCGCGCACGGCGGAGGCGCCTTCCGCAGCCTTGGAGCCGCGAATTTCCTTGCCGCCCGTGTCGAAGCGCGGTGCGCCGTAGCCATGCGGCTTTTCCACCGTACCGTAGTCCTTGCTGACCTTGGCCCAGATCGGCTCGTCCCCCATCACATCGGCGTCGGCGGCGTCAACGATGAAGGAGACACGGCGCAGTTTTGGCCCCTCCGCGTGTTCCTTGGCGGCTGCCTCGCGGCCGATGAAGTCGTTCTTCTCGAGCTTGATGAAGCGGTCCATCGCCCCTTCGAACGGTCCGTAGATCGGCCGCAGCTCGCGGAACCAGGTCGGGAAGTTCTTTTCGAGGCGCATGGAGAGCAAGGCGCGCATGCCGAAATCGACGAGGCCGAATTCCTCACCAGCGTCCTTGATCGCCTTGTAGACGAGGCGCTGGTAGGCGGGCGCCATCCAGATCTCGTAGCCGAGATCGCCTGTGTATGTGATGCGGTTGACCAGGCAGGGCGCGCCGCCGACCGCCATCTCGCGGAAATCCATGAAGCGGAAGGCCCTGGTCGAGATGTCGACGTCGACCAGCTTCTGCAAGAGGTCGCGCGATTTTGGTCCGGCGATCGACAGGCCGACCAGTGTCTGGTCGAAACGGTGGATGCGCACCGAACCATCCTTCGGCAGATGCTTCTCGAACCAGCGCATGTGATATTTTTGCGCGGCGGACGAGCCCCAGATCATGAAGCGGTCTTCGCCGGCCTTGGCGATGGTGAAGTCGCCGATCAGCTTGCCGAATTCGTTGATCATCGGCGTCAGCACGATACGGCCGGTCTTCGGCATGCGGTTGGTCATCAGCCGGTTGAGGAAATCTTCCGCGCCCGGTCCCGACACTTCGTATTTGGCGAAGTTGGCGATCTCGGTGACGCCGACGCGCTCACGCGTGGCGCGCACTTCCTCGCCGATCGGCCCAAAATCGTTGGAGCGGTGGAACGAGACGACGTCCTTCGGCTCCTTGCCCTTCGGCGCGAACCAGAGCGGGGTCTCGAGACCCCAGCTGTCGCCCATGACAGCGTTGTTGGCCAGCATCGTGTCGTAGAGCGGCGTCGTTTGCGCCGGACGCGCCGCCGGCAGTTCCTCATTGGGGAAGCGGATGGAGAAGCGGCGCGAATAGTTTTCGCGCACCTTGGCGTTGGTGTAGCGCAAGCCGGCCCATTCGCCGAAGCGGGTGACATCCATGCCCCAGACGTCGAAGCCGGGATCGCCATGGACCATCCAGTTCGACAGCGCCAGGCCAACACCGCCACCCTGGCTGAAGCCGGCCATGACGGCGCAGGCACACCAGAAATTGGTCAAGCCCTGCACCGGGCCGACCAGCGGGTTGCCGTCGAGCGCGAAAGTGAAGGGGCCGTTGATGATCTGCTTGATGCCGGCCTTCTCGATGCCGGGGAAATGCTTGAAGCCGATTTCCAGCGACGGCGCGATGCGGTCGAGATCGGGGGGGAGCAATTCATGGCCGAAATCCCACGGTGTGTTGACCGGCGACCACGGCTTGCAGGCCTTCTCATAGGTGCCCAGCAGGATACCGTTGCGCTCCTGGCGGGTGTAGATCTCGCCCTTGAAATCGAGCACGCCGATCATTTCGCGGCCGGTCGATTTGTTGAATTCCTCGACCTCCGGCATCGGCTCGGTGAGCAGGTACATATGCTCCATCGCCAGTACCGGCAGTTCGACGCCGACCATGCGGCCGATCTCGCGCGCCCACAGGCCGCCGCAGTTGACGACATGCTCTGCCTTCACCGTGCCTTGTTCGGTGACGACGTTCCAGGTGCCGTCGACCTCCTGCGTCAGCTCGACGACGCGGTTGCGCAGCACGATCTCAGCGCCCAGCTTCTTGGCCGCCTTGGAATAGGCGATCGTCGTGCCGGATGGATCGAGATGGCCTTCGACCGGATCCCACATGGCGCCGACGAAATTGGTTTCGTCCATCAGCGGGAACATTGCCTTGGCTTCGGACGGGGTAATCAGCTCGGTGTCCATGCCGAGATAGCGACCCTTGGCGTGGGCAAGCCGCAGGAAGTCCATGCGCTCGGGCGTGTCAGCCATCATCACGCCGCCGGTCAGGTGCAGCGAGCAGGACTGGCCGGAGAGTTCCTCGATCTCCTTGTAGAGCTGCACAGTATAGGCCTGCAGCTTAGCGACGTTGGGATCACCGTTCAGGGTATGGAAGCCGCCGGCCGCATGCCAGGAAGAGCCGGAGGTGAGCTCCGAGCGCTCGATCAGCATGATGTCAGTCCAGCCGGCCTTGGCCAGATGGTAGAGAACCGAGCAGCCGACGACGCCGCCGCCGATAACAACCGCTTTTACGTGAGATTTCATCAAGATAGGTCCGTTTTTGCGTAAACTGAATCAGTTGTTTGGTGTGCGGTGCGCCGCGATGCCAAAGTCGGATGCCGGGCGATCAAAAATCGGTCGGCGCGCCGCCCTCGGACCGGCGCTTGTCGACGAAGTCGTTGAGTTCTTCGCGGATGGCCGGGTCCAAATAGGGTTCTTCGTAGGATGCCAGCCGCTCCTTCCACACCTTGTTGGCCTTTTCGAGCGCTGTCGGCGAGCCAGCTTCTGCCCAGGTCTCGAAATTGCGCCAGTCGGACAGGATCGGCGAATAGAAGGCGGTCTTGTAGCGGTCCTGCGTGTGCTGGGTGCCGAAGAAATGGCCGCCGGGGCCGACCGACTGGATGGCGTCGAAGCCGAGCGCCTCTTCGGACAAGTCGAGCGGGGTCAGGAACTCCGCCACCATCTGCAGCAGGTCGATGTCGAGAATGGTCTTTTCGTAGGAGCAGCGCAGGCCGCCCTCGAGCCAGCCGGCCGCATGCATCATCAGATTGCCGCCGCCCTGAATGGCGCCCCACAGCGAGAACACGCTCTCATAAGCCGCCTGCGCGTCGACCGTGTTGGCGGCGCAGGTGTTGGAGGTGCGGTAGGGGATGTTGTAGCGGCGGGCAAGCTGGCCACCGACGAGCTGCGCCTTCATGTATTCCGGCGTGCCGAAGGCCGGTGAACCGGACTTCATGTCGACATTGGAGGTGAAGCCGCCATAGCCCACCGGCGCGCCCCTGCGCACCATTTGCGCGAAGGCGATGCCGGCAAGCGCCTCGGCGTTCTGCTGCACCAGCGCGCCGGCGATGGTCACGGGCGCCATGGCGCCCGACAGCGTGAATGGCGTGACGACAACGACCTGGCCCTTGCTCGACATCTGGATGATGCCTTCCATCATCGGCACATCGAGCTTGAGCGGCGAGTTGGTGTTGATGATGGTGAAGACCGACGGCTCCTCGAGCAGCTGCTCGTGGCTGATGCCGCGCGCGATCCTGGCGATCTCGATGCCGTCGACGTTGCGCTCCTTGCCGAGGGAATAGATATGGAACACCTTGTCGGTGAGCACGCTGAGATCGCGGATGCATTCGAGGTGGCGGACGGACGGATGGATGTCGGTCGGCTCGACCGGATAGCCGCCCGTGCAGTTCAGGATGTTGTGCATCTGCGCAAGCTTGAGGAAGTTGCGGTAGTCCTGCTGGTTGCCTGGCCGGCGGCCGCGATCGATGTCGGAGCAATTGGGCGCCGACGCCATCATCGAAATGATCACATTGTTGCCGCCGAAGCGCACATTGTGTGCGGGATTGCGCGCATGGATGGTGAATTCCGACGGGCAGTGCGACACCAGCTCGAGGATCATGTCGCTGTCGAAGCGCACCCGCTCGCTGCCGTCGCGCACGTCGGCGCCGTGCGCCTTCATGATGCGCCGGGCCTCGTCATGCAGAACATCGACGCCGATTTCCCGCAGCACGCGCAAGGAGGCGAGATGGATCGATTCCAGCTCGTCGTCCGACACCAGCCTGGTCGGTGTCAGCGGGTTTTTCAGCTGGCGGAAGGCCGGCTGCTCGAACGCGGCCGAGCCGCCGGCGCGCTTTCCGGCGCGGCCGCCGCGACGGGCGCGGTCGGTGGCCAATGCCGGTTCTGCAGGTTGTAGGGCGGCGGTCATGATGGTCCTCGTACGATGCAATAGCGGGCGGCATAATGGACCGGCGACCGGCCGGCCATTGCGGAGGCGGCGACCACTAGGGCGAGGGAAGCGACATGCCGGAACGGCAGTTGCGCGGCCAGGAGATCGGCTTGGCCGCACCGTCCCGTTGGCGCAAGCGGATTTCGCCCACCGGCCCTTCCTTTACCCGGATCGAACCAGTAGCTAGTCGGGCTCGCCGGTCGGATGGCCAGCATTTCACATGGATTGCAGCATGGTCGCGACCAGCTCGAGCGAAGGCGAAGCGGGAACGCAGTGGGCGGCGCTTGCCGGCGTCACCGCGGCACTTGCTATGTTCGGCGCGGCGCAAGGGCTGAGCTCGCCGCTGTTCACGCTGCTGATGCAGAAACAGGGCATGTCGCCGGCGCTGATCGGCCTGTCAGCGGCGATGATGCCGCTCGGGCTGATCCTGTCGGCTTCCTTCGTGCCGGCCGCGGTGCGGCTGGTCGGCGCGCGCACGCTGGCGGTCGGCTGCTCGCTGATCGGCGCGATCTGCTTCCTGGCCATCGGTTATCTGCAGGACTGGGTGGCCTGGTTCGTCATCCGTTTCATCATTGGTGTGGTCATCAACCCGCTCTACATCCTTGGCGAGGTCTGGGCGCTGTCGCTGGCGCCGCCATCGCGGCGGGGCCGGGTCATGGGCGTGTTCAACACGCTGATGGGGGCCGGTTACGCGGCCGGGCCATTCGCGCTGACCCTGCTGGGCACGTCGGGCTGGGCTCCCTTCCTGGTCGGTGTCGCCGGCTTCACGCTGTGTGCGGTGATCCTGCGCGCCGTCTCGTCAAAGCTGACCGGTTTCGAGGAGGACGGCCAGCCCGCCAGCGGCCTTGTCGGCTTTGCCAGGGTGGCGCCGGCACTGCTGCTTGCCGTTCTGGTTTCGGCCGCGGTCCAGCAGAGCACCTATGCGCTGGTCCCGGTCTTCGGCTCCAGCTACGGCCTGGCGGAAGCCGTGCTTGCCTCGCTGGTGATGGCGCTTTCGCTGGGTAACATCCTGCTGCAGATTCCTCTCGGCCTGCTGGCGGAGCGTTTTGGCGGCCGCGCCATGATCATCGTCTGTGCGCTGGCGACCGCCACCTGCGCGCTCTTGCTGCCGCTGCTGATCATGACGCCGCTGATCTGGGGCGTGCTGCTGGTGATGGGCGCGGTCGGCTACGGCGTCTACACGATGGCGCTGGTCGAACTGGGCAGCCGGTTCAAGGGCTCGG
This sequence comes from Mesorhizobium bavaricum, assembly GCF_056781655.1. Taxonomy (NCBI): domain Bacteria; kingdom Pseudomonadati; phylum Pseudomonadota; class Alphaproteobacteria; order Hyphomicrobiales; family Phyllobacteriaceae; genus Mesorhizobium; species Mesorhizobium bavaricum. The sequence goes on from NZ_CM165566.1 coordinate 3,845,694, forward strand.
TGCTGGTCGCCGGCAACGCCGCCTTTGCGCTGATGTGGGGCGCCGGCGGCATCGTCGGGCCGCCCGGCGCCGGCCTGCTCATGCAAGGCATCGGCCCGCTTGGCCTGCCGGTCGTGATCGCCGGCCTCGACGCGTTGCTGGTGATGTTCGCACTGTATCGCTCGTCCGTGCGCCGGAGCGGCAACGCATGATCGCGAGCGGTTCGGGCAACAGCGAGATGGGAATGCAATGGGCTGCGATCACTGGCGTGATCGCCACCGTTTCGGTGTTCGCCATCGCGCAGGGGCTGTCCTATCCGCTGCTGAGCTTCATCCTGCAGCGGCAGGGCGTGTCGCCGGCGATGATCGGTCTGTCGGCGGCAATGACACCGGTCGGCTTCATCGTCTCGTCGCCGCTGATACCGGCGCTGGCGCGCCGGTTCGGGGCAGGGCGCACGGCGCTCACCTGTGCGGCGCTTTCGGCAATCGTGCTGGCGCTGATCGGCTGGACGCAGAATGTCTATTTGTGGTTTCCACTGCGCTTGCTGATCGGCGTGGTGACCAACCCGCTCTACGTGCTGAGCGAGATCTGGGTGATCGCGCTGGCGCCGCCGGCGCGGCGAGGCCGCGTCATGGGCGTCTATTCGACGATCATCTCGGCCGGCTTTGCGGCTGGGCCGCTGTGCCTGCTTGCCGTCGGCACGGAAGGCTGGCCGCCATTCCTCGTCGGCATTTTCGCCTTCGTGTTGTGTGGCATCTGTCTGGCCTCGGTGCTGCCGCGCTTGCCCAAGGTCGATGAGGCCGGGCATCGGGTTTCCGTGCTTGGCTTCGTGCCGCTGGCGTGGCTGCTTTTGTTTGCCGTGATCGTGGCCGCAGGCTTCGAGCAGGGCGCGCTGGCCTTGCTACCGGTCTACGGCACCCATCACGGCATCCCCGAGCCCCGCATGTCGGCGCTGCTGTCGGTGATGATCGCCGGCAACATCGCCATGCAGGTGCCGCTCGGCCTGCTGGCGGAAAGGCTCTCGTCGCGTCTTGTGCGGCTTGCCTGCGTCGCGATCACGGTGCTCGGCTGCCTGCTCCTGCCGATCGTCATCGACACGCCACTGATCTGGCCGATGATCTTTGTCTGGGGCGCCGTCTCTTACGGCATCTACACGATGTCGATCATTGAGCTCGGCGAACGCTTCACCGGCTCGACACTGGTTGCCGGCAACGCGGCCTTCTCCTTGATGTGGGGCGTCGGCGGCATCGCCGTGCCGCCACTGGCGGGCACTGCGATGGACATTGTGGGGGCAAGAGGCCTGCCGATCACACTCGGCCTGCTATGTCTGGCACTGGCGATTGCGAGCCTTACTGGCCGACGGAAAGCCTCAATCGTCGGCTGAACATATTGAATATCGGACAAAGCATATCGATGTTGGCAGTGCCAACAGCGACGCGTTTATCGGAGATCTCATGACCAAGCCCATCACCAATACGTCCAATTCCACCCCTTTGACCGACGATCCGTTCCTCTGGCTGGAGGACAGGACCAGCAAAGAGTCGCTCGACTGGGTGCATGGTCAGAACGAGGTCACGGTTGGCGAGTTGCAGGGCGATCCGTCCTATCAGGCGGCGTTCCAGACCGCCCTCGACCTGATGACGGCCGAGGACAACATCGCGGTCGGCGCCGCCATTGCCGGACATGTCTACAATTTCTGGCAGGACAAGACCAATGTGCTCGGCGTGTGGCGCCGCACGACGGTCGCTTCCTACAAGACCGAGAAGCCGGATTGGGAAACGATCGTCGACTTCGACGAGCTTGCGGCGAAGGATGGGATCAAGTGGGTGTTCAGCGGCGCCAGCCGGCTCTATCCGGACTTCAACCTGTGCCTGGTCTCGATGTCGCCGGACGGTGGTGACGCCAGCGAGATGCGTGAATTCGATATCGAGAGCAAATCCTTTGTCGAAGGCGGGTTTCGCGCGCCGGCCTCGAAGTCGGGCTTCGGCTGGTTGGACAAGGACACTGTCATCGTCTCGGCGGCCTTCGAAGAGGCCGACAAGACGCAGTCCGGCTATCCGCGCGTGATCAAGCTGTGGAAGCGTGGCACCAAACTGGAAGACGCGACACCGATCTTCGAGGCGCAGAAGGAGGATCTCGCTGTCGGTGCCGCCCTCGAGTTCGATGGCGACCGACGCTATCTGATCCTGGCTCGGACGCTCGATTTCTTCGCCTCGAATATCTTCCTGCGGCTGCCTTCGGGCGAGAACAAGCGTTTGCCGCTGCCTGACGACATGACCGATACGGCGATCTTCAGAGATCAGCTCGTCTTCGGCGTGCGCAGCCCGTGGACGGCGCCCGATGGCACATCGTGCAAACCCGACGGCCTCTATTCGCTGGACCTGGCGCGTTGGGTCGAGACCGGCACGCTCGGCCCGGTGGAGACTTTGCTGGAGCCGGCGTATCGCGTGTCGATTGCCGGCATTGCCCGCACGCAGGACCGTCTGTTCATCAACCTGATGGACAATGTGCGCGGCAAGGTCGTCGTCTGCGAACGTAACGATGGAAGCTGGGCGCTGAAGCCTGTGGCGCTGCCCGAAAACGGCAATGTCGGCCTCAGCCATGCCGAACATTTCGGCTCCAGCGTTTCCTTCTCCTTCACCGATTTCCTGACTCCGAGCTCGATCATCTGGTCGGATGACAATGGCGAGACGCTGGCCACCGTGAAGTCGCAGCCGGCGCGTTTCGATGCCTCTCCGCTGATTTCGGAACAGTTCGAGGCACGCTCGAAGGACGGCACGATGATCCCCTATTTCGTCGTCCGGCGACGCGACCAGAAGGGTCCAGTGCCGACGCTGCTCTATGGCTATGGCGGCTTCGAAGTGCCGCTGCTGCCCGGCTATGCCGGCGTGCGCGGCAGGCTGTGGCTGGAGAAGGGCAATGCTTATGTGCAGGCCTGCATCCGCGGCGGCGGCGAATTCGGTCCGGCCTGGCATCAGGCCGCGCTCAAGGGAATCGCCAGAACGGGTTCGACGATTTCGCCGCTGTTGCGCAGGATGTCGTCAGGCGTGGCATTGCCACAGCCGCTTCGCTCGGCATCCAGGGTGGCTCGAATGGCGGCCTGCTGACCGGCGTTTCCTTGACGCAGCATCCCGAGCTTTTCGGTGCCGTCATCATCGAGGTGCCGCTGCTCGACATGCTGCGCTACACCGAATTGCCGCCCGGCGCCTCGTGGGCGGCTGAGTATGGCGATCCGTCGAAACCGCAAGATGCGAAGTGGCTTTCGGCCTACTCGCCCTACCAGCATGTCGACGCCGGTGCAGCCTATCCGCCGGTGCTGCTGACGACGTCGACGGCGGACGACCGCGTCCATCCCGGCCATGCGCGCAAGATGGCCGCCCGCCTGCAGGAGGCCGGCCATGCGCGGACGCTGTTCTTCGAGGAGACCGAAGGTGGACATGGTGGACGCGGCGACCGCCGGCCGCAGGCGGCGCAGACGGCGATGAAATATGTCTTCCTGCAAAGGGCGCTAAGCGGCAAGGCCTGAGATGAGCCCTAGGCGGCGCGGACGCAAAGGGTGGTTCACCTCGACCGCCCTTTGCTCTTGACGCAATTCCCTGGGGAAAGCGCTACGCGCTTTTCGCGTGAAAACCGTTTCACACTTTGACCGGAATTGCTCTAAGGTGCCGTCCATGGCTCTCGTCAGGATATCGGCTCGCGCATTCCGGGTCGCGGTGACACCGTCACCGCGCACGCTGCGCGCCGAGCTTTTGCGGCTGTGCGCCCGCATCGGATATTCGCCACCTGCTTTCCTCTGACGAATTCGCCCCGGCGCAGCCGGATAGAATCCAGAGGAAAGATCAGATTCATGACCTATCAGAATTATTCGCTGAAGCAGCTTCAGCAGATCGACGCCGCGCACCATCTCCACCCGTTCACCGACCACAAGGAACTGCGCGAAGCCGGCTCGCGCATCATCACCCATGCCAATGGGCCGTTCATCTACGATTCCGAAGGGGCTGAGATCCTCGACGGCATGGCCGGGCTGTGGTGCGTCAACATCGGCTATGGCCGCGACGAACTGGCCGATGCCGCCTACGCGCAGATGAAGGAATTGCCCTACTACAACTCATTCTTCAAATGCTCGACGCCGACGCCGGTGCTGTTGTCCAAGAAATTGGCTGAGATCGCGCCGAAGCACGTCAACCAGGTGTTCTACGGCTCGTCCGGTTCGGAAGCCAACGACACGGCGCTGCGTCTCGTGCGCCACTACTGGGTGCTGGAAGGCAAGCCGGAGAAGAACCGCATCATCTCGCGCAAGATGGCCTATCACGGCTCGACCGTTGCCGGCACCTCGCTCGGCGGCATGGATGGCATGCACAAGCAGCTCGGCGGTGCGGTGCCCAACATCGTCCATGTGATGATGCCTTATGCCTATGAGCTGGCGCTGCCTGGCGAGAGCGATCATGATTTCGGCCTGCGGGCGGCAAAGGCCGTCGAGGATGCGATCCTCGAAGCCGGTGCCGACAAGGTTGCAGCCTTCATCGGCGAGCCGGTGATGGGAGCGGGCGGCGTGAAGATACCGCCGGTCAGCTACTGGCCGGAAGTGCAGCGCATCTGCCGCAAATACGATGCCCTGCTGATGCTGGACGAGGTCATCACGGGTTACGGCCGCACCGGCGAGTGGTTCGCAGCACAAACGCTCGGCATCGAGCCCGACACCATCACCACGGCCAAGGCGCTGACCTCTGGCTATCAGCCGCTGTCGGCATTGCTGGTCGGCGACCGCATCGCCGCGACGCTGGTCGAGAAGGGTGGCGAGTTCAATCACGGCTACACCTATTCCGGTCACCCGGTGGCCTGTGCCGTGGCGCTGAAGAACCTCGAAATCATCGAGCGGGAAGGGCTGGTCGACCGTGTCAGGAACGACACCGGTCCGTATTTTGCCAAGGCCTTGCAGGAGCGCATTGCCGGGCATGATCTGGTCGGCGAGGTGCGTTCGATCGGGCTGATGGGCGCGATCGAGATCGTCAAGGACAAGGCGACCAAGGAGCGGTTCCTGCCGGCGGGAAGTGCGGCGGTGACCGTCCGTGACCACGCGATCGCGCAAGGCATGATGCTGCGCGCCACCGGCGACACGATGATCCTGTCGCCGCCACTGATCTGGACCCGCGACACGATCGACATGGCCTGTGATCGTATCGCCAGGGCGCTGGATCTGGCACAGGCGGATCTGCGCAAGCGGTAGAGCACGACCCTTGACCGGGCGTTCTTTCGATAGGAACGCCCGGCCTCGAGAAACATTGGGAACGAATACCATCCCCAGCGCGTAGTGTGTGGGCAGTGGCTGATTCGGCCGCGAAAAGGGGTTTGATTTCATGAGAAAGACCGGCAACAGCCGACGGACGCAAGAGGCGGCCAGCATCGGCGGTGACCTGATGCTGGCGCCGCTGGTGGCGATGATGCGGCTGCCGTTGATGGCCATGGATGCCGGGAGCAGCCAGCCATGGGGCACCGAGACGGCGCGTGCGGTAAACGAGAAGACCGTGGCAATGACCGAAGGCGCGCTTGCGGCGCAGATGTCTTTCCTGCAGTCGGCGTCGCGGTTCTGGCCGGAAATCTTTTCCGGCCGCACACCGTCGCTGCTGAACGGCGTCGCGGCCGAACAGTCGATCAGCGCCGCGCTGAAGCCGGCCAGCCGCGCGGTGAAAGCGAACTTTCGCCGGCTGTCCAACAAGGCCTGACAACGAAAGGCCGATCCAGAAAAACCGATTCCCGTTTTTCGAGGTCATACGTTAGAACCCTGTCAGGCACATCTGCCGATGGGGAACATCATGGCCGGACAACCGCTCAACCAGCCCGCCGAAATTCCGGCTGAACTCGACCGCTGGAACTGGGGCGCCTTCTTCCTCAACTGGATCTGGGGTATCGGCAACAGCACCTTCATCGCCCTGCTGGCGCTGATCCCTGTCGTCAACATCATCATGATCATCGTGCTGGGTGCGCGCGGCAGCCGCTGGGCCTGGCAGAACCGCGTCTGGCGCGACGCGGAACAGTTCCGCAAGACGCAACGCAACTGGGCAATCGCCGGCCTTGCCGTCTGGGTGGTCAGCATCGGCGGCTGTGCGGCGATGGTCGGCGGCATCCCCTACGTCCTGAAAGGCAGCGATGCCTATCACATGACGATGGACAAGCTACGCGCCGACGATCGCGTCAAGACCGCTCTCGGTGATGGCGTGGCCGACAGTTTCTGGGTCGGTGGCCATCTCAATGTCAATGCGAATGGGGCGGGCGACGCCCAGTTCAGCATTCCGGTCCATGGCGCCACGGGCAAGGGCACCGCGTACTCAACCGCTGTCCGGACGGCCGGCACGTGGAGCCTGCGCCTGCTGGTGGTCAGGGTCGAGGGAGCCGATGCACCGATCGTGCTGATCAACGAAGATCATGTCTCGATCCCGAATGCGGCAATCGGAATATAAAACCAGGTTGCGCAGACAGATCCGCAGAAACGCAAAAACCGCGCTCCATCGGGAACGCGGCTTTTGCCAGATACGCACGGCACTTCGCTACTCAAACACTTGGCGAAACTTACGGGCTCCGGTACGCGAGACCTGATCCGGAGCGCCGGGCGAACGCGATATGTCCGCCTCGCATTCCGTTTTATAGAGACATCGTTACCGGGGGGTTATCGAGACCTTAAGCAAACCTAAATTTCACGGGGTTTCTCTCAAGATGTGCGAAAAAACCCAGTCATTTTAGTAGTTTATGGATTTGCGCCGCGCAGAAAATTAATGATGCCGGAAAAATCGGCGCCCGCATGCCCCTGAGCGTTGAACAGCGCATAGAGCTGGGCTGCCTCGGCACCAAGCGGGGTCACCGCGCCGGAACCTTGTGCTGCTTCCTGCGCCAGCTTCAGGTCCTTCAGCATCAGTGCGGCGGCAAAGCCGGGCTTGTAGTCGCGGTTGGCGGGCGATGTCGGCACAGGGCCGGGCACGGGACAATAGGTGGTCAACGACCAGCACTGGCCGGAAGATGTCGAGGCGACATCAAACAGCGCCTGATGCGACAGGCCGAGCTTTTCCGCCAGCACGAAGGCTTCGGCGACGCCGATCATGGAAATGCCGAGGATCATGTTGTTGCAAATCTTGGCCGCCTGTCCGGCGCCGTCGCCGCCGCAATGGACGATGCGCCCGGCCATCGGCTTCAGGATCGGCTCGGCGGCGGCGAAGGCATCGTCGGAACCACCGGCCATGAAGGTCAGCGTGCCGGCCGCCGCGCCGCCGGTGCCGCCCGAGACGGGCGCATCGATGGACCGTAGGCCGTGTTTGGCGGCGACGGCATGCGCCTTGCGCGCCGATTCGACGTCGATGGTCGAGGAATCGATGAACAACGCGGCCTTTTTCGCCCTGGGGGCAATGTCCTCATAGACCGACAACACATGCTTACCGGCCGGCAGCATGGTGATCACCACATCGGCGTCCTTCACCGCGGCCGGCGCGTTGGCCATGATGACGACGCCATGCTCGCGCGCGACCGCCAGATTCTCCGGCATCAGATCGAAGCCATGCACGGCATGCCCGGCCTTGACCAGGTTGGCGGCCATTGGATTGCCCATGTTGCCGAGGCCGATGAAGGCGATCGTCGTCATTGTCTCTCTCCCGGGTTCTTCTGGCGTCAGCGGCCAATCAACGCCCGCGCGATGATGACGCGCATGATCTCGTTGGTGCCTTCAAGGATCTGGTGCACGCGCAGGTCCCGCACCAGCTTCTCGATGCCGTAATCGTGCAGATAGCCGTAACCGCCGAGCAGTTGCAGTGCATCGTTGGCGACATTGAAGCCGGTGTCGGTGACGAAGCGCTTGGCCATGGCCGACCATTTGCCGGCATCCGGCGCCTTGCGGTCGAGCTTCGAGGCGGCGGCATAGAGGAAGATGCGCGCCGCCTGCAGCTCGGTCTCCATGTCGGCCAGCCTGAACTGCAGCGCCTGAAACTGGTTGATCTTGGAGCCGAAAGCCTTGCGCTCGGCGGTGTAGGAGAGCGCCTTGTCGAGCGCCGATTGCGCGCCGCCCAGCGAACAGGCGGCGATGTTCAGCCGGCCGCCGTCGAGCCCCGCCATGGCGATGCCGAAGCCGGCGCCTTCGCCCGACAGCAGGTTTTCCGACGGCACCTTGCAGTCCTCGAAGATGACCTGGCGGGTCGACTGCATGTGCCAGCCCATCTTGTGCTCGTTGGCACCGAAGGAAAGGCCGGGCGCATCTTTTGGTACAACAATGGTGGAAATGCCTTTCGGCCCGTCGGCGCCGGTGCGCACCATGACGGCGTAGACGTCGCTGTCGCCGGCGCCCGAGATGAACTGCTTGGTACCGTTCAGCACATAGTCGCCGCCGCTCTTCACCGCGCGCGTCTTCAGCGCCGCGGCGTCGGATCCGGAACCGGGTTCGGTCAGGCAATAACTCGCCAGCCACTCCATCGAGGTGAGCTTGGGTAGGAAGCGCTGGCGCTGCTCCTCATTGCCGAAACGGTCGATCATCGAGGCCACCATGTTGTGGATCGAGATGAACGATGAAAAGGCCGGATCGGCCTGCGACAGCGCCTCGAAGATCAGCACGGCGTCGAGCCGGCCAAGCGCGGAACCGCCGACATCGTCACGGGTGTAAATGCCGCCGAGGCCGAGCGGGCCGGTCTCGCGGATCACGTCGGCGGGAAAGTGTTTCCTGCGATCCCAGTCGAGCGCGTTTGGCGCGACGCGGTCGGCGGCGAACGCCTGCGCCATCTCCTGGATGGCGCGCTGCTCCTCGTTGAGTTCGAACTGGCTGGTGCTCGCATCGACCGCGGCGTCCATGGCGTGCTCCCTATGTGCTGGCCAGCTAGCTCGCTGGCCTGTCGTTTTTGGCTTTTCGCGCAGACCAATCTAGACCAATGATGCCGCCGCGCAACCCGACCTTCCGCGGAGCGGCTGTGCACCAATGCATGTCCGGAGCAAGATGTGACGACAAAATTCGATGAGCTGCTGGAACGGTTCCACGCCTATCTCGCTTCCGTGGATGATACCTTGGTGCGCGATGCCGTGGCGCGGATCGCCTGGGACATGTCAGTTCGCGCGCTGGAGCCGCATCGGCTTGGCTGCCTGCGCCACCTCGATCGCGCCGTGGAACTGGCGCCGCCGGCTGCCAAGCCGCTGGTGCAATGGCTGGCGGAGCACCGGAACGATCTTTGCTGGGGACAGACCTATGGCGAGGCGGATTTCGGCAAGGCATTCATCGACAATTACGGCTGGCTGGAGATGTTCGGCACGCGTGGCCACTTCGCCAACGACGATGTCGCCGCTGGCCTGCTGATCCTTGGCCCCGATATCGTCTATCCCGACCACCATCACGTTGCCGAGGAAATCTACATTCCGCTGACCGGCGGGACCGAATGGCGCATGGGTGAGGGCGGCTTTCGCCGGCGCGCGGCCGGCGAGGTCGTCCACCACGCCTCCAACGTCAACCACGCCATGCGAACGGCCGAAGAGCCATTGCTGGCGCTTTACATCTGGCGCGGCGGGCCGTTGGCGGCGAAATCCACGATTACCGGCACCGCTACTCAGGGCAGGAACTGATGGCCAAGGCGATCATGCTGCAGGGCACAGGCTCCGATGTTGGCAAGACGGTGCTGGTCGCCGGCCTCTGCCGCGCAGCAAAAAAGCGTGGGTTGAAGGTGCGTCCCTTCAAGCCGCAGAACATGTCGAACAATGCCGCCGTCGCCGACATTCCCGGCGACAACAATGCCGGTGGTGGCGAGATCGGCCGCGCGCAATGGCTGCAGGCGATCGCATGCGGTGTGGCGCCATCGGTGCATATGAACCCGGTGCTGCTCAAGCCGCAAACCGATGTCGGCGCCCAGATCATCGTGCAGGGCAAGGTGTTTGGCGAAGCGCGTGCTCGCGACTATCAGGCGCTGAAGGGCCGGCTGATGGATGCCGTGCTCGACTCCTGGGGCAAGGTTGGCGAGGGCGCCGATCTGGTCATCGTCGAGGGCGCCGGTTCGCCGGCGGAGATCAATCTCCGCAGCCGCGACATCGCCAATATGGGTTTTGCGACGCGCGCCGACGTGCCGGTGGTGCTGGTCGGTGACATCGATCGCGGCGGCGTCATCGCCTCGATCGCCGGCACGCATCTGATCTTGCCGGAAGAAGACCGGCGCATGATCGTCGGCTACCTCATCAACAAGTTCCGCGGCGACGTCTCGCTGTTCGACGACGGCTTAAGGTCGATCACAGGATTCACCGGCTGGCGCTGTTTTGGCGTCGTGCCGTGGCTGAGGGCGGCAGCACGCTTGCCTTCGGAGGATTCGGTGGTGCTGGAACGGCTGGTGTCCGGCGAGACGCGTGCGCTCAAGATTGCCGTGCCGATGCTAGGCCGCATTGCCAATTTCGACGATCTCGATCCGCTCAAGGCCGAACCGCAGGTCGAGGTGGTGTTCGTGCCGCCGGGAAAGCCGCTGCCCGCCGATGCCGGACTGGTGATCATCCCCGGCTCCAAGTCGACGATCGGTGATCTCCTGAAATTCCGCGAGAACGGCTGGGATGGCGATCTGCTCGCGCATCGCAAGCGGGGCGGCCATGTCGTCGGCATTTGCGGCGGCTTCCAGATGCTTGGCCGGACAGTGCGCGACCCTGACGGCATCGAAGGCAGCGTCACCGAGGCCGAAGGGCTCGGCCTGCTCGATGTCGAAACAGTGATGGAACCGGAAAAGACAGTGCGCAATGTCAGCGCCCGCTCGGTGCTGTTCGACCTACCGCTCGAAGGTTACGAAATCCACCTCGGCCGCACCACCGGTCCGGACATGATGCGACCGTCGGCGATCATCAATGGCGTCAAGGATGGCGCCGTTTCCGCTGACGGCAAGGTGGTCGGCACCTATCTGCATGGCCTGTTCGGCGCCGACGGCTTTCGCGGGAAATTCCTCGAAAGCCTCGGTATCAAGGGTGGCGGCATCGACTATCGGGCCGAAGTCGAGCGGGCGCTGGACGAGGTCGCAGCCGAGTTGGAAACCCACCTCGACTGCGACGCGATTTTTGCGCTGGCCCGGTAGGGTTACGCCTTTTCGCCTGCCTTCGGCCAGTAGGTGCCGAACGACCAGACACTGCCTTCCGGATCGCGGCAGATGAACTCGCGGCTGCCATAGTCGCGGTTGGTCAATTCCTGGATGATCGTGGCGCCGGCCTTTCTGGCTTTGGCATAGGCGGCATCGGCGTCGTCGACGGCAATGTAGATCGACTTGCCGCCGCCTGAGCCGGGCTCGCCCACCATCTTGCCGTAGTCGTCGTCGCGCACCGTGCCGAGCATGATCATCGAAGAGCCGAAAACCAATTCGGCATGGTGCACGACATCGCCTTCGCCATAACGGGCACGGACGCTGAAGCTGAAGGCATCGCACAGCCAGTCGATCATTCTTGCCGCGTTCTTGTAGCGCAACGCGGGGTAGAGGCGGGGTGCTTCAGTGGTGGTGGACATGAAAACTCCTTCATCCGGGTTGGTCGATATCCCAATTTTGGTCGAAGGCCGTTCCATCGTCTTGAAGAAATGTTACCTGACCGAAAGTGCGGTCGGCGTTTCTCCGGCAAGGTCGCGGAACTCACGCACCAGATGCGCCTGGTCGGCATAGCCGCAGTCCGCGGCGATATCCGCCCAGTCGGCAGTCGACTGCCTCGACAGGCCGAGCGCCCGGTTGAAGCGCACGATGCGCGACAGCGTCTTGGGGCCGATACCGATCGCATTGGAAAAGCCGCTGGCAAGATGTTTGCGGCTCCAGCCCAGCCTTTCGGCAAGCGATGAGATGCGGGTCCGGCCACCAGAGGTGATGATGCGGTCATAGGCCCAGGCGATCTCGAGCGGCGTTTCGGCGGCATGGTCGAGACGGGCGGCGACGAAGGCTTCGGCGATATCGAAACGCGCCGACCAGTCCGGCGCGTTGCCGAGCCGTTCACGCAGCGCCATGCCTTCGGCGCCAAGCACGTCGTCGAGGACGATCATGCTGTCGGTCAGTTCGCTCATCGGCCGGCGGAAGAACCGGCGTGCGCCAAGCGGTGTGAAGTTGACCTGAACGCAGCAGGCGCCGCCGAAGGATTCGATCACCACCGGTCCGGCATAGAGGCCGGCGGCGAAACTGGCGAAGCGGTCATTGTCACCCGGCGCCTTGCCGAGCCCGATGGCGAAAGGCTCGGCGAAGCTGATGACCAGCGGCACGGTCAGCGATGCGTATTCGACATTGCGCAAATGGCCCGGCGCCATTTCGCGATAGCCGCAAATGTCGGTGATAGTGCCTTGAAGTGCAGGATTGGGAAGACGCCGGCGCATCTCGAACCGCCCGGCGACCGACCGGTCCTGTTCCTGCTGGCGTTGCATCTCGACTGGCATCGGCATCCTTCAACGGACAGAAATCTAGCAGACCTCAGACCAGAATCAAAAACGCCCGGCTTTTGGCCGGGCGCTCATGGTCCCCCCTTCAAGGGAAACGTGTCAGGCGCCGCGCATCAAGCAGCCGCCGGCAAGCACGATGAAAGCAATAAGAACAATCCACACCGATGCGAGTGGAATAAACGCAAGAACGCCAAGCGCGGCAAGAACGCCGATGATGGCGATAACAACGGAAATGATAAAAACGATCTGGGTGGGTGCGCTAAGATTCATGTCTGGCTCCTCGCAACATGATTCGAACAGCGGCATTCTATCAGGGCGCGTGATCACACACCAATCATGACACGCAGCGGGTTCGCCGGGTCGGCCAGGAGCTTCACGGCCAGCGCCAGGCAGACGATCACCAGCAATGGCTTGATCAGTCTTGCGCCGACGCGCATGGCCAGGCTGGCGCCGACGCGGGCGCCAAGGAACTGGGCAACACCCATCATCAGGCCGATCTTCCAGTAGACGACACCGACAGCGGCGAAGACGATGAAGCCGCCGATGTTGGAGGCGAAATTGAGCAGCTTGGTGTGCGCTGTCGCCTTGAGCACGCCGTATCCAGCAAGGGCGACGAAGGCCAGCATGTAGAAGGAGCCGGCGCCCGGTCCGAACAGGCCGTCATAGAAGCCGATGGCGGGAACCAGGGTCACTCCGAACAGGAATGGCGACAGGCGCTCAGTGCGGTCGACGTCGTTCATGTTTGGCTTGAGCGCGAAGTAGAGCGCGATGGCGATCAGCACCAGGGGCAGGAGGGCGCGCAAGAGATCGCCTGGCACGATCGTTGCCAGCAAGGCGCCGACAGCACTTCCGGCAAGCGCAAGCAGCGCTGACGGCAATTGCCGGCGCAGGTCGACATGACCCTTGGACGCATAGTGGATCGTCGCCGACCCGGAGCCGAACATGCCCTGCAATTTGTTGGTTCCAAGCGCTTCGACCGGCGAGAAACCGGCAAGCAGCAACGCCGGGATGGTGATCAATCCGCCACCGCCGGCGATCGAATCGACAAAACCCGCGGCAAAGCCGGCGAACGCCAGCATGGCGACGGTATGAGTGCTAAGGTCGATCATTTGATATATGGAGATGTCCGGTCGGCTGAGATATCGGGCGTTCGACCACGACCGCCCTGTTTGCGCAAGGCCGATTCCGCGCTACCTCTATCCAAGCGCGTCGCTCTTGGACGGAATCATGCGACGCATCTGAATCGGAAAGAGGCCCCTGATGGCATTCGCATTGCTGGACCAGATACGCTCGATCTTCGACGGCGACCCGGGCGTGCGCAAGGTGGCGGACGATCCGGTCTTGTCAGCGGAACTTCTGATGCTGTTCCGCATGATCCTGGCCGACGGGTCGGTCAGCGAGAGTGAGATGGTTGCCTTCCGGAGGATCTGCAAGGACGCCTTCGGCATCGCCGAAACCAGCATCGACAGCGTCATCGAATATCTCAACGAGTTCGGCTACGAGACCAACGGCTCGCAGGCCATTGCGCTGTTCCGTGACCTCGACATTGAGCGGCGCAAGCAATTGGCCCGCCACATGGCTGAGATCGCCAAGGCGGATTCGCAGCTGGCCGAGAGCGAGGTGCGGCTGCTCCGCCGCACGCTCGACCTGCTCGACATCAGTCCGGTCGACGTGGTCAAGCCGGAAGGCTGAGGCGCTGCGTGGCAGAACCAATCGCCGGCGCTGAGGGCCGTTTGTGTGACCTTTGCCGATAGCTATCTGGGACAGTTGCGGGCGCTGATCGGTGATCGTCTGGTGCTGATGCCGGGCGCGCGCATCGTCATCGAACGCGCCGATGGCCGCATCCTGCTGCAGAAACGGACCGATTTTGGCTTGTGGGGCCTGCCCGGCGGCAGTGCCGAGGAAGGCGAGGGCCTGGAGACCGTGGTGATCCGGGAGGTACTCGAGGAAACCGGGTTGATCGTCAGCGATGTCGAGCCGTTCGGGTTTGGCTGTGACCCGCGCCATGAAACCTTCCAGTTTCCGAATGGCGATCGCGCCCAGTTCTTCGCGCTGATGTTCTACACGCGATCGTTTGAAGGCGAGCCGGCCGTCACCGACGACGAGAGCAGCGCGGTCGGCTGGTTCGCCGTCGACAGCTTGCCCGAAACGCTGCCCAATATGGCGCGCAGCATCGAGGCCTATCTGCGATTCAAGACCACCGGAAAATTCCAGATGATCTGAAGGGCTAACCCTGCTCCTGCATTCGTCGAGCAATCGCCCGGTGCAAATCGGGAGCGGCGGTGACCAGCGCCTTGGCTGCTTCGGATTGCGGGTGATCCAGCACCTCGTTCGTGTTGCCGCGCTCGACGATCTTGCCGTCATGCATGACTAGCACCTCGTCCGTGATGGCGCGGGCGACGGTCAGGTCGTGGGTGATGAAGAGATAAGCGATGCCGAGTTTCTGGTTGAGCTCTGCGAACAGGTCGAGGATCTGGGCGCGGATCGAAACGTCGAGCGCCGAGACCGGCTCGTCGGCGACGAGGAGCTTGGGGCGCGTGATGATGGCGCGGGCGATCGACAGGCGCTGGCGCTGGCCACCTGAAAATTCGTGCGGATATTTGTCCATGTCGCGCTGGTCGAGGCCGACTTCGTGCAGCGCGTCCGCCACCATCTCGCGGCGCTCGGCGCGCGTCGGCTTCTTGTCCAGCACATGCAGGGGTTCGGCGACCAGTTTTTCAACCTTCTGGCGCGGGTCGAAGGAGCCATAGGGGTCCTGGAAGACAACCTGCATATCGCGTCTGGCAGGCTTCAGTTCCGCTTCGTTCTTGCCGGTGATGGTCTCGCCGCGAAACCGGATCGTGCCTGAGCTTGGTCGGTCCAGCGCCAGGATGATGCGCGCGAGCGTTGACTTGCCGCAGCCGGAGCGGCCGACCAGCGCCACTGACTGGCCCGGCGCCATCGACAGTGATACGTCGTCCACGGCACGAATCGAGGCTGCTCGCCTGAACAGCGAGGTGCGCCGGGCGGGATAGTCGCGGGTCACGCCCTCGACCTGAAGCAAGGGTTGGCCCGATCCGACGCCATGCGGTCTTGCCCGTGCCGGCACATGCATCGAGGCTTGCGCCAACTGGCGCGTGTAGGGGTGGAGTTGTTGCGACAGCGTGCGTGCCGTGTCTCCGGCTTCCATCACCTCGCCACGACGCAGAATGGTGATGCGGTCGGCCATCTCGGTTACCACCCCGAGGTCGTGCGAGATCAGGAGCAGGCCCATGCGGCTCCCCGCGACGAGGTCGCGCAACAGGTCGAGGATCTGTGCCTGCAGCACCACGTCGAGCGCCGTGGTCGGCTCGTCGGCGATCAGCAGTTTGGGTTTCAGCGCACAGGCGATGGCGATGACGACACGCTGGCGCTGGCCGCCCGACAGTTCGTGCGGATAGCGCGACAGCGGGAATTTCGCCGAGGGCAGGCCGACGCGATCGAGCATTTTTCGCGCCCGCTCCTCGGCGTCGGCGCGGCTTGCTTTGGTGTGCCAGCGTATGCCTTCGGCGACCTGTTCGCCGATGGTCTTGACCGGATTGAGCGCCGTCATCGGCTCCTGGAACACCATGCCGATGTCGTCGCCGCGCAGCGCGCACATCTGGTCCTCGGTAGCCGCAAGGATGTCGATGCCGTCGAAGGTGACGCGCCCGGTGGCACGCGCGGCCCAAGGCAGAAGCTGCATCATCGTCAGCGCGGTCATCGACTTGCCCGAGCCGGACTCACCGACCAGGCCCATCACTTCGCCGGGCGCGACGGAAAGGTCGATACCGCTCAGAATTGGCGTGTCGCCGATGGTCAGCGACAGGTTCTCGATGTCGAGCAGGCTCATCGCTGCCGCCGCGATTTCGGGTCGAGGATGTCGGCGATGCCGTCGCCCAGGAGGTTGAGCCCAAGCACGGTGACCACGATCGCCATGCCGGGAAAGATCGCCATCCATGGCGCCACCACCATGCGGGTCTGCGCGTCGAACAGCATGCGGCCCCAACTCGGCATTGGCGGCTGGGCGCCCAGGCCCAGATAGGAAAGCCCGGCTTCGGCCAGGATGCCGAGCGCGAACTGGATGGTGCCTTGTACCAGGAGCAGCGTAGCGATGTTGGGCAGCACATGTTCGATGCTGATCTGCGTGCTGCTCTTGCCGGCGGCGCGCGCGGCAAGAATGAACTCGCGCGGCCAGATCGCCAGCGCGCCGGCTCGGGCGACGCGCGCGAAGACCGGAATGTTGAAGATGCCGATGGCGATGATGGCATTGACGGCGCCCGGCCCGAAGATGGCGGTGATCATGATCGCCGACAGCAGCGCAGGGAAGGCGAAGACGAGGTCGTTCAGCCGCATCAGCGCCTCGTCGACGAGGCCGCCGCGGGCCGCGGCAAAGGCGCCGAGCGGGACGCCGACACCCATGCCGATGCCGACCGCGACCAGCGCCACGGCAATCGAATTGCGGGCGCCGACCATGACCATCGACAGGATGTCACGGCCGAAATGGTCGGTGCCGAACCAGTGCGCCAGCGAGGGCGCTTGCGTCTTGTCGGATATCACGAGTTTCGTGACATCGTAGGGCGTCCAGCCATAGGAGACGATCGCCATCGCCAGGATCAGCAAGGTGATGACGAAACCGGTAACGAAGGCGGTGTTCCTGAACGCCTTGGCCAGGATGCTGCTGAACGTCTCCTCGGGGATGTCGATGTGCAGCGTCATTGCCGGCCGCTCAAGCGCGGATCGACGATCGCATAGGAAAGATCGACGAGGAGGTTGACGGCTATGACGGCGGCAACCAGCAGCATGACGACGCTTTCGACGACGATCAGGTCGCGCTGGGTGATCGCCTGGAACACCAGCCGGCCGAGGCCGGGCAGGTAGAAGACATTCTCGATGATGATGGTGCCGGCAAGCAGGAAGGCGAATTGCAGGCCAAGGATGGTCAGCACCGGGATCATGGCGTTGCGCAGCGCGTGCCGCCACAACACGGCGCGATAGGGCAGGCCCTTGGCGCGGGCGGTGCGGATATAGTCCTGGTTGAGCACCTCGATCAGCGCCGAGCGGGTAACGCGTGCCAGGATCGCCGCTTGCGGCAAGGCAAGCGCCACTGCCGGCAGCAGCAGCGATTTCAGCGCCGGCCAGACGCCGGCGCTCCAGCCGGGAAAGCCGCCGGCCGGGACCAGCCGCAGCCACACGGCGAAGACATAGATCAGCATCAGCGCGAACCAGAAATTGGGAACGGCGACGCCAAGCTGTGCGGCGCCCATCGCCACCGTGTCGCCCGCGCGTCCGCGCCGGCTGGCGGAAAACAGGCCGACCGGGATGGCGATGAGGGTCGAGAGCGCCAGCGCGATCAGCGCCAACGGCAGCGAGACGGCAAGCCTTTCGCGCACCAGATCGATGACCGGTACCGAATAGGTGTAGGAGCGGCCGAAATCGAGGCTGAGCAAGCCGCCGGCCCAGTGCAGATAGCGCCAAGGCAGCGGCGCGTTGAGACCCATCTGGTTGCGCAGCAGCTCGACCTGGTCGGCACTGGCGTTCATGCCCAGCATCAGCCGCGCCGGATCGCCGGGAAGGATCTCCAGCACGGCGAATACCACCATGGAGGCCAGCACCAGCGTGGCGAGCGCAATGGCAAGGCGCTTGAGGAGATAGGCGGTCATGGAGGTGAAAGAACAGCTACGTTCCCGGTCCCAAAGATCGGGCTACGGTATCGTTCTGCGGCGCCCCCCTCCGAGGGGGACGCGAAGGAGCGCAAGCGTCGCCTTTTGGCCAACAGCCTCACTCGCTCCACTTCACCTTTGTCAGGTCATTGGCCTGGATCGGCGCGTTTTCCCACAGCCCCTGCAGCTTGGCGTCCCAGACGCCGACCTTGGGCAGTTCGAAGAGAAAGCCGACCACGGCATCATCGGCCAGGATCTTCTGCGCCTGCCCAAGCAGTTCCTTGCGCTTGGCTTCGTCGGAGGTGAGGTTCAAATCGGCAATCACCTTGTCGAAGGCCGGATTGTCGTAGTTGAAGTAATAATCCTTGCGCGAATAGATATCGATGTCGTTGGGCTCGGTATGCGAGACGATGGTCAGGTCGTAGTCCTTCTTGGTGAACACCTGATCCAGCCACTGCGCCCATTCGACCGGGACGATCTCGAGATCGATGCCGACGTCGCGAAGCTCCGAGGCGATGATCTCGCCGCCGAGCCGCGCGTAAGAGGGTGGCGGCAGCTTCAGCGTTGCCTTGAAGCCGTTCTCGAGGCCTGCCTCCTTCAGCAGTTCCTTGGCCTTGGCAACGTCATGCGGATAGCGGCCGGTGAGGTCGACATAGTCCTTGTTGGCCGGCGACATGTGCGAGCCGATCGGCTGGCCGAGGCCCGCCGAGGCACCGTCGATGATCGCCTTGCGGTCGAGCGCGTAGGAGATCGCTTGCCTGACCTGCAATTTGTCGAAGGGAGGCTTCTTGTTGTTGATCGACAGGAGGGTTTCACCTTCGGTTGCGCCGATCACCACTTTGAAGCGCGGATCGTCCTTGACCTGCGCGACGCTGTCGGCATCGAAGAACGGGAAAGCCTGGATGTCGCCCGAGAGCAGTGCCGGCACATAGGCCGCGGCATCGGGAACGATGCGGAACTCGGCCTTGTCGAGGAACGCCGGCGTGCCCCAGTAATTGTCCGATTTGACCAGCGTGATCGACGATCCCTTGGCCCAGCTCTGGAATTTGAACGGGCCGGTGCCGATCGGCTTCTCCTTGTTGGTGTCGGCCGATTCCGGCGCCACGATCACCGCGTCGCCCCAGCCCATATTGTAGAGGAAGGAGCCTTGCGGGTTCTTCAGCGTTACCTTGACCGTCGCCGGATCGACGACGTCGACCTTGTCGATCGCCGCGAACAGACCCTTCTGCGCATTGACCGAGTTATCGGCGCGCGCGCGATCCAGCGAGAATTTCACGTCGCTGGCATCGAAATCGGTGCCGTCATGGAATTTGACACCGGTGTGAAGCTTGAAGGTGTAGACCTTGCCGTCATCGGAAATGGTCCAGCTTTCAGCCAGATCCGGGAGCACCTCGCCATTCGGTCCGATGCGGGTCAGGCCCTCGAACACATTGGCGTAGAGAACCTCGTCGATCGCCGCGGCGGCACCGGCGGTCGGATCGAGGTGCGGCGGTTCGAGCGGAATGCCGATGACGAGATCGGTTCGCGAGGCGAATGCCGCGGTTCCGGCGGCCAGCGACAGCACCGCAGCGGCCAGAATGGTTTTCCACAATCTCATCATGCAACTCCCATGCGTTTCAGACACGTGCTCAAACCCGGGCGATAGAAGCGTGATTTTGCCACGGAGTAAATTGCGTTTCGTTCTGCCCGGCTGGATGGCTGGGAATGTTTTTGCCGTTGCAGTGCCATAGGCAGGTCGAAGCTTGTCGCGATGCGCGGCTATCCTGCGGCTGTGCCGCGCAACAGTACGTTGAGCCCGATCGCCATCACCTTGGCCGATTCGATCATGTCCGAGATCCCGACCCATTCGTCCGGCCGGTGGGCGAGGTCGAGGATGCCCGGGCCATAGGCGATGCAATCATAGATGTGGCCGATGCGGGCAATGTGCTTCTGGTCGTAGGTGCCGGGTGAAATGACATAGTCCGGTTCGCGGTCGAAGATTGCCATGATGCCTTGCGCCACCGCCTTGACCACGGGTGCGTCGCGCTCCGTCATCAGCGGCAGCACTTCCATCAGGTCGCGGATCTCGTAGTCGAATTTTTTCCGCTCGCGCCTCAGCCGGTCGAGAATGCCGGTCACTTCACCCTTGACCGTGTCGAGATCCTCCTCGAGCAGGAAGCGGCGGTCGATGGTCAGCCGGCAGGAATCGGGCACGTTGGGCGAAGGCAGGCCGGGCCGGAAATCCTCGGTCTGGCCACCATGGATGGAGTTGATGTTCATGGTCGAGCGCCTTGCGCCTTCTGGCACGACCGGCATGCGCGTCATCTTGCGGTCGAGCGCCGGGAACAGCTCGTCCTCAAAGGCCTGCAGCACGGCGCCCATATGGCGTACGGCATTGTCGCCAAGGAACGGCATCGAGCCGTGCGCGATCTCGCCCCTGGTTTCGATCTCGGCCCACCAGACGCCGCGATGACCAAGGCAGATGCGATCCTTGTTCAGCGGCTCGGGAATGATGACGTGGTCGACCCTGGGTTTCGAGAAATAGCCGAGCCTGGCCAGATGGGCGACGCCGCCGAAGCCGCCGGACTCCTCGTCGACAGTGCCCGATATCTCGATGGCGCCGGGAAAGTCGGGAAACACCTCCATGAAAGCTTCTGCGGCAATGACCGAGGCAGCCAGGCCGCCCTTCATGTCGCAGGCACCGCGGCCGTAGACCTTGCCGTCCCTGACGACCCCGGCAAAGGGGTCGACGGTCCAGCCGTCGCCGGCTTCGACAACGTCTATATGCGAGTTGAAGTGGACGCAGGCGCCGGGCGACCGCCCGTCGAAGCGGGCGACGACATTGACGCGCGGGTAGCGATCGGTGTCGCCGGGCGTGCCTTCGGCGCGGATGAATTCGGTCTCGAAGCCGCTCTTCTTCAGCCGCGCACCGAGAAACTCGGCGCATGGCCTGTAGGCCTCGCCGGGTGGGTTGATGGTGGGAAAACGGATCAGGTCTGCGGTCAGCGCGACGACATCGTCGCGCCGGTCATCGATTGCCTTGAGGAGTCGCTCGTTCATGCGACAAGTTGAGCAGCGATATCAACGGTTTTGCAAGCCCGCTGGTGATGAGATCCGTGCGGCGTGTCGTTGCGGCAACTATCGCGGGAAATCGTTCAAATTCGCTGCATCGCATTGGCGAATTGGTCAAGGAGTGTGTGTTATCCCGGTCACCAGCCATTAAAAAGATGAAAAACAACGTGATGGCAGGCAAGTAAAGGGCAATCAAAGGGGTTTGATCGCATGAAAAAGACAGTTCTCATGGCAGCCGTGTTTGTCGCGATGCTGTTCGGTGCTGCGGGGCAGGGCTGGGCAGCCAGCCTCGTTGCAAACATAGACGTATCGTCACAGACGATGACGGTCAGATATGGCTTTTCGGTTTACCGGTGGAGCGTGTCCACCGCGCGACCCGGCTATTTCACGCCGCGCGGTACCTATCGTCCGCAGCGTACCGCCCGGATGTGGTATTCGCGCAAATACCATATGTCGCCGATGCCTTATTCCGTGTTCTTCCATGGCGGCTATGCCATCCATGGAACGGGCGCCGTCAGGCAGCTCGGCCGCCCGGCATCGCATGGCTGCGTGCGGCTGCACACGGCCAATGCCGCAACCTTCTATTCGATGGTGCGGGAAGTGGGTTTCGGCAACACGCGGATTGTGGTGACGAACTGAAGCCCGGTTTCGCTTGCCGTAGTATTGTCGGCTGGCGCGGAACTCGCTTTCCCGCCGGCGGATCGGCTCAGGTGCTTGCAATCGAAGCCGGCTGTGGGGGCCGCTTTCTCCGCCCGCCGCCGATCTCCCATCTTTTGTGGAACCACATCCACTGGCCGGGGTCTTCGCGCACCCAGCGTTCGACCACGTCGGCGAGAAGCTGGGTGGTGGCGTGGACATCGACGCTGCCGTCGGCGGTACGCGGCAAGGTCAACTTGTCCTCGATCTCGAGCCGGAAGCGGTTACCCGGCAGCCTGACGCAGCGCGCCGGATAGACGTCGCAGTCGTAGTGACGGGCAAGGGTGCCCAGCACCCGATTGCTCTGGCAGGGGCGGCCAAAGAATGTCGTCTCCAGGCCGTTGGAGAATTTCTGGTCGACAAGGATGCCGATGTTGCCGCCATTCTCCAGGACCCCCGCCAATGCAAACGAAGCGCCGGCCATCGATGGCAGCAGCGATCCCATGGTCGAGCGGCGCGTCGAAAGGATGTAGTCGGCGAGGTAGGGGTTGTTGGGCGGACGAAACAGTGCCGTGATGTTCATGCCGAAGGTGGCGGCGGCCACCGGCAACAATTCAAAATTGCCGAGATGGCCGGTGAAGACGATATGCGGCTGGTTTTCGGCGGCGATCTCGACAAAATGCTCTATCCCCTGGACCTCGACGCGTCCCGGGCTGGTGGCTGCGGGATCGTAGTCGAACAGGGCGTCGAGGAAGATGTATTCTGCGGCGAGGCGAGCCATGTTGCCCCACATGTCGGAAGCGATGGCCTGGATCTCGGCTTCGCTCTTTTCCGGATAGGCCTTGCGCAGATTGTCGACGGCGACCTGATGGCGCCCCACCCAGGGGCCGATACGGCGTGCGACGCGGTCGGCGAAATTCAGTGCCCTGTCGGCCGGCAGCAGGCGCAGGATCGAGATGATCATCATCGCCGCGCGCGCAACCAGCCAGTAGTTCAACTGGCGCAGCTGCCTGCCATAGCGAAATTTGAGATCCCGGCGAAACTTCTTGAACACTGAGGTCAGGGCCCTAGCCGACGCGCAGGATGATCTTGCCGAACACGTCGCGGCTTTCCATGCGCTTCAGCGCGGCATCGATCTCGTCGAAGCCGACTTCGGTGTCGATGACCGGTGCGACCTGTCCCGCCGCCATTTTCTGCATGGCGTTGGCCATGTTCTCCATACGGCAGCCGAAGGAGCCGAGCAGTTTCAACTGCTGCTGGAACAGCTGCATCAAATTGATCTGCGTCGACACGCCCGAGGTGGAGCCGCAGGTCACCAGACGGCCGCCGCGCTTCAGGCACAGCATCGAGCCGGCAAAAGTGTCGGCGCCGACATGTTCGAATACGACATCGACGCCCTTCTTCTTGGTCAGCTTGCGCACGACGCCTTCGAAACGGTCGTCTCGATAGTTGATGACGTGGTCGGCGCCGAGCGCCTTGGCCTTGTCGATCTTGTCGTTCGAACCGACCGTGGTGATGATCGTGCAGCCCATCCGCTTCGCCAGCTGGATGGCCGCCGAGCCGATGCCGGAGCCGCCGGCATGGACAAGAATGGTCTCGCCGGGCTGCAGTCGGGCATTGTCGAACAGCATATGCTCGACGGTGCCGAAGGTGACGGGTGCCACCGCTGCACCGATATCGGTCACGCCGGGCGGGGCGGGGACCAGCAGGCGGGCCGGCAGGTTGATCTTCTCCTGCGCGAAGCCGTCGAGATGGAAGCCGTGAACGCCCGAAACATGTTCGCAGAGATTGTCGCGGCCTTCGCGGCAGGCACGGCACAAGCCGCAGGTGCGCGCGCCGTAGATCGACACCAATTGCCCAGGCAGCAGGCTGGAAACGCCGGGACCGACCGCCTCGACCTCGCCTGAGGCCTCGGCGCCGACGACCAGCGGAAGCTTGCGCTTGGCGAAGGCCATGCCGCGCCAGCCCCAGACATCGATGTGGTTCAAGGCGACTGCCTTGATGCGCAGCGTGACTTCGCCGAGTGCCGGCGGTGGTGGAAGCGGCAGGTCCACCGTCTCAAGACGGCGGTCCTCGATAAGTTGCAGTGCGCGCATGGAGCCTGTCAGTTCTGATTGGCGGAAAAAGGTCGCTTAGACCGGTTCCCGCGCCATGACAAGGCAAGTGTTCTGGCCACCGAAGCCGAAGGAGTTCGACAGAACTGTGCGAACCTCGGCGTTACGCTTCTTGTTCGGCACCACGTCGAGTACGATCGCCGGGTCCGGATTGTCGTAGTTGATGGTCGGCGGAATGACGCTTTCGCGCATCGTCATCAGCGAGAACGCCGCCTCGACGGCGCCGGCCGCCGACAGCGTGTGGCCGATCATCGATTTGTTCGACGAGACCGGCATCGAGCCGATCCGCTCGCCGAACACCGTCGACAGCGACAGATGTTCCATCTTGTCGTTTTCCGGCGTCGAGGTGCCATGGGCGTTGACGTAGTCGATCTCGTCTTTGCTCAGGCCGGCATCGGCAAGGGCGGCACGAACCGCGGCGATCGCCGGTGAACCGTCGGGCTTGGAGCGGGTGCGGTGGAAATCGTCGGCCTTCTCGCCGCAACCACGCAGGATGCCGAGAACAGTGGCGCCGCGCGCCAGCGCGGCTTCGAGCGATTCCAGCACGAGAGCGCCCGAACCCTCGGCCAGCACGAAGCCGTCGCGGTCCTTGGAGAAGGGTTTTGATGCCTTTTCCGGAATGTCGTTGTGGGTCGATAGTGCCGACAGCAGCGAGAAACGGATCAGTGCCTCGGCGGTCGCCGAACCGTCGGCGCCGATCGACAGCGCCCGGTCGCATTCGCCGCGGCGGATCGCCTCGACGCCGAGCTGGATGGCGGTTGCGCCGGAGGCGCAAGCGGTCGACAGCGTGATCGGCAGGCCGCGCGTGCCCAAGCGGTCGGCGAGCCGGTCGGCGATCGAACCGAACTGGGTGGTCTCGAAAATATCTGTCGCCTTCAGCCCGCGCGCCACCCGCAGCAGCCTTTCGGCGCCGGCATCCAGTTTGTCGGAATTATAGAGCGAGAAGCGTTCGTGCCAGTCGAGTTCGACCGGTGGCGAAGCCAGGAACAGGGGACCACCAAAGTCGCCGGAATTGAGACCGGCTTCGGCCACGGCCTCGTGCGCGGCGGTTTCGGCAAGCTCATAGGTGAGGGGGCTGGCACCTTTCGAACTCGACGCCAGGAAGTCGACGGTGCCGGAGATGCGGGTGTTGAGATGGTCGACCGGAAAGCGGGTGATCGGGTGGATGCCCGATTTGCCGGAAGTCAGCGCCGCCCAATTGTCGGCCTTGCCGACGCCAAGCGACGTCACCACGCCGATGCCGGTGACGGCGACGATTGGCCTGCCCATGTGATCGTTCAGATTGGCCATCCGGGAGCCCTCGACCTCTTATCGTTACAACATGGATTGCGCAGCGCCGCCTCAGGCGACGTTGACCAGCGCCATGCCCTCGAATTGGTGATAGCCAATCGCCGTTGCAAGGACACTTGCTGGAACGCCTTCGAACGGCTTTTCGGCTGCGGCATCAAAAACAGGGTAGGCGGCCTTGCGGTCGACGGCGAGTGCGGCCAGCGCCACGGCGAACGGAAACTGCGCTTCCTTCATATGCCCGGTCAGTGTCGAGAAGCCGCGCGAGGCGATCGCCGGATTGGCATCGAGTGCTGCTTTCTCGGCATTGGTTGCGGCATGCGCGCCCGATGCGCCCGACAGGGCAAGCAGTTTGCCGTTCGGCAATGCCGCTTGGCTGAGCAGTGCGGCGATCTCGGTATCGAGTTCCCCCCGTGACCGCCTGGCGCGGCCGGAGACGACCGGGCCGAGCTCGGCATAGATTTTCCGGCCCCGACTTGTCGCGTGTTCGCGCTGCTCCAGCACCAGGAAGGCGCCACCGGAGCCCGACACAACGCCGCCGCCCTCGGCACCCTGTCTTTGCCAGACGGGCTTCCACGGGCCGCGATGCAGATAGCCGGCAAGCTCATAGCCGAGCAGCATGTCGGAATGTTCGGTCTGGAAGGCGCCGCCGACCAGGATGTGCGTCGACTGGCCGGAGCGGATGCGCGCGGCGGCCGTCTCGACGGCGGAGACGCCCGCACCTTCCTCACCCATGAAGGTTCGCGACGAGCCGGTCACCTTGTGGACGATGGAGATGTTGCCGGCGAGCAGATTGGAAAGCTGGGCCAGGAACAGCGTCGGCCGCAATTCGGTGGTCAGCTTCTCATTGAGCAGCACGTCGCGGTCGTTGCGGCTTTCCGAAGCGGCGAGAATGGCGGCGTCGACCGCTTCGTCGCGCTCGCCGCCACCGGCGGCCACAACCATGTCCATGGTCGTGCAGAGCTCGTCATTGCCCTTGATGCCGGCGTCGTCCAGCGCCAGGCCGGCAGCATAGGTGCCGAGCCGCTGCCAGGTTTCCATCTGCCGCTGGTCGCCGCGCTTGGCGATCTGCAGGTTCCAGTCGATCTCCGGCAGCGGATGGACGGTGTAGGGCGCAAAGCGCGCCGCTTCGAGCACCGGCTGCAGGCCCGGCTGGGCAAGCTTCTGCCAGTGGGCATCCGGACCCTCTCCCAGCGAGGAGACAAGGCCGATACCTGTGATGACGACGTCGCGGGGGCTGCTCATGAGCGGCTTTGTGGGTCAGGCGGCAGAGCGCGTCAAGGTCGCGCGCTCAACTGACGTCAGGCGTTCTTGGCGGCGACCAGCGCGTCGATCTTGGCGCACAGGTTCTTCATGACGAAGTAATCGTCGGTCGAAGCCTTGCCGTCATTGACCTCCTGGGTCCACTTTTCCAGTGGCACCTTGATGCCGAATTCCTTGTCGATGGCGAAGACGATGTCGAGGAAGTCGAGGCTATCGATGCCGAGATCGTCTATCGTGTGGCTCTCGGGCGTGATGGTGTCGATATCGATCTCGCTGGTGTCGGCAATGATCTTGGCGACTTTGTCGAACGTGGTGGACAAGGGGCTTTTCCTTCGGTTGCGGGCGGAATCTGTCCGCATGTGTTTGGGCGCTGTCTAATCGGTTTTTCCCGACAGGAAAAGGCCTGATACGCCGGGGGCAGATGGGTAGGGTGCTCAAGAAACGCAAGAAGGGCCGCCGGTTGACCCGGCGGCCCTTCCCTTTGACGTTACGTCAGCTCAGCTGTCGCGGAGCTTGACGAGGTCGTTGAGCAGTCCGCCCGTTCCGTTGTGGACGGTCAGTCGCTCGACCTTGCCAGCGATGGTTTCCAGAGCTTCGAGCTCCTTCAGCCGTAGCATCACCGGGTTCTCCGCCATCACCCGGGCCGTGTTGAGCAGCGAACGCGTGGCGTTCGTCTCCTCGCGGCGGCGGATGATGTTGGCCTCGGCCTGCTTTTCGGCCGACACCACCTGGTTGAGGATCTCGCGCATCTCGCCCGGCAGGATGACATCCTTGAGGGCGATATCGCTGACCTCCACCCCGATCTCGGCCATATCGGCGCGGACCTTGGTCGCGGCCTCCTCGTCGACCGTCACCTTCTTTTCAAGGATCTGGTCGAGCGTCAGCGCGCTCAGCGTCTTGCGGAAGGCATACTGCAGGGCGCGGTAGAGGGCCTCGGAGAAGTCCTTCACGGTGCTCACCGCCTTGACCGGATCGACAACCCGGTATTCGGCGGCGATGTTGACGCGGATCGTGACGTGATCCTTGGTCAACACTTCCTGCCCGGCGACATCGAGCGACTGGCGCTTGAGGTCGACGACCTTGATCTGCACCATGCGTCCGACGTTCCAGAAGCCATGCACGCCCGCCGTCAGCGTCCTGACCAGGACACCGTCGATGAACAGCAGTCCTGCCTGGCCGTCGACGACCGGATGGACGGACATCAAATCCGCCTTCCGGGCCTGGCCGAGCCGGCGCATGACCGCCGCATCGATGGCGAGGTCGGCCGAGGTGTCGATCACCGTCACCTTCCACGGACCGGCATCCGTCCACAGCACCAGCTTGCGATCCGGCGCCACAACGGCGTGCAGGTTGCCGTCACGCTCGATGACGGCGACGTCCGTGCGCCCTGTGCGAACGACGGTGAAATGACGCGCGGCCACATCCGGGAGCTTGTCGAACAACGCCTTCTCGTATGCAGAAACGAATTCCGGGTTCTTCAGATCGTGCCGCGACACCTCGAGGCTTCCGCGCCGGTTGGCGAGCCAATGCTCGCCCGGCAGCAGGACAGCCTTGATCTCACCCTTGTAGAGGGTGAGGGCACGTTCGTTTTCCCTAACGAGGACGCGCTCGCGTCCAAGAACCTTGTCGAGAATGGTCATTGTCTTACTCCTGTCGGGCATGGCCCCATGCGAGGCGTCAAGTCATGCGTCGATCTTCCCTTCGTTTCTCGTTTCACATCGTCTCTTGCGTCATGTCCGGGCACGAATGATCCGGGGACTGGTGGCATCAATCCGTGGCGGGCCTTCGGGAGCGGATCGCGGGGCAGCGAAGCGGACGCCGGAGGCCTTGGCCTCCCTTGCCGGCGACGCTGCGCCTTGACCATCACCGCGGGCCTGGCCGCGAGCCGATGGCGTCAGACTTTCAGGATGGCTCGCGCCCGAAGGCTTGGGCCGTCCGTCAGATCTTCAGCATTCCAGTCCCCGGACCGTTTTTCAGATAACACCGTGGCAGGGTGCTGGCTTATCAGGCCAATGGAGAAGGATTCGAACCTTCGACAGTCAGATTAACAGTCTGATGCTCTTCCCAACTGAGCTATCCGTTGTGCAGATGACGGGACTCGAACCCACAACCTCCGGACCAAGTCCGGCGCTCTCCCAATTGAGCTACACCCGCGATCCCAATCCCCAAAGCGGCGCCGTATACAGGGCGGTCAAAGCCGCCTGCACGGGCGGAGACGAAAGCTCCAACCGTTGTGCTCACTTCGGTTTTCGTGACCGGGTGCGCGCCTATAGCCCCTGCGACGGGTTGTCGCAAGCGGCATTGTCGTGGTCAATTTGCGGCTTCTTACAGTGGTGGCATTTCGGCAACACTGCCGAGGTCAGAACGTTACGCGGCCGAGCACACGCAGGCCGTCGCCCTGCGGCTCGACAACCACGGCTTCGCCTTCGCGCGGCGAAACGCCGGTCAGCGCCAAGATGTCCTCCAGATGCGTGACCATGACCAGATTGTCGGAGCCGGAGTAGGCGCGGATTTCCTTCATGATTGCCGCGATCTGTGCCGCCTTCTGCGTTTCGTCGCCCTTCAACAGGTCGAGCGGCGCGAAGAGCTCCGGCTCGGCCTCGAAAGCGATGCGTGCGGTGTCGAGGCAACGACAATAGCGGCTGGACAGCACGCGCTCGATGGGCGCTGCACGAGCGGCAAACAGGGCGCCGATCTTGCTCGCCTGCTGCTTGCCGCGCGCCGACAGGTTGACCTGGGTGGCGCAGCTGTCGATGTCGAAATTGGCCGGATCGGTGGTGCCGGTGACCATGGCATGACGCAGCAGCACGACATGGCCGCCGTCGCTCAACAGCGCCCAGCCGGCGTCCGTTGCATGGGCCGCGGCCGGGACGGCGAGCAGAAGCAAAGCCAGCACAAATCGAATCATAGGCTATCCTTCTCCGGTTCCCGGCAATGGGTTCCGGTGATTGGACATATAGGGATGGTAAAGCCAGCCGAAAGACAAGGCGCGGTCGGACCGAGCCCTACTTCTTCGCCATCTGCTTCTTCACCAGATCGATCTTCTGGTCAGTCAATGGAATGGGCATCGTGTAGCCGGCTTCGGTAAAGCCCTGCTTGGCGTTCTCGAAGAATTCGATCGCCTTTTGATATTCGGCCTTGCCGCCGCCATAGCTGGCGCGGTTCCAGTGGATGTCACCGAGATTGTTCTGTTCGAACGCCCACTGCATCGGCTGGCTTTCGCGGGTGAACACCTTCAGCGTTGCCGTGAAAGCCGCCTCGGCATCGCTGAGATATTTGTCGGTCCGCTGGAGATTGCCGAGGTTGAGCAGGCTCATGCCGATGCCGTTCTGGGCATTGGCCCAGTCGACGGGCGCCGCCTCGATGGTTAGCACCTCAAGTGCTGCCCTGCGGGCGGCGATGGACTCAAGCAAGGTCTTGGGATCGGCATTGCTCATGCTTAGCCAGTGCAGCGCCGAGCCGACGCCGGCCTGGGCCAATGCCCATTGCCGAGGGTTCGTCTCGCGCTTGTATTCGCGCAACGCATCGCGATAGGCGGCAATGGCCTTGCCGTAGTGTTCCGGCCTGTCGGTCACACCGCCAAGAAGCTGCATCGTGTTGCCGAGATTGTACTGGCTCATTGCCCAGTCGAGGGGGAATTTCCGCCTGACATAAACCTGTCGGGCAGCCTGGAACGCCGCGGCCGACTGTTCGAGCTTGGCCGCATCGAGGTTACGCTGGCCAAGCGTCTGGTAGATCGAACCGAGATTGTTCTGGGCTGATGCCCAGTCCATCGGAAAACGCTGCCGGGTAAACACCGTCAGCGCATCGTCATAGGCCGCCGCTGCCTCTTCGAGAGCGCCGGTGCCCAGGTCAAAGCGAGCGACGCCGCTCAGCGCGTTGCCAAGATTCAGCCGGCTGGTCGCCCACGAGACCGGGAAGGTTTCACGGGTTCGCACCTCGAGTGCGGCGCGGAACGCATCGGCCGCCTCGTTGATCTTCGCCTTGTCGTTGAGCTGGATGCCGAGCGACACGAGCGTGTTGCCGAGATTGTTCTCGACCATCGCCCATTCCACCGGCGCTTTTTCGCGGGTGTATTCCTCCAGCGCCAGCCGGTAGGCCACCTCCGCTTGCGGCAGATGCTCGCCGGCGGCCTCGCGCTCGGATAGTGCATAGAGCGCCAGGCCGAGATTGTTCTGCGAAGCTGCCCAGTCGAGCGGCACCTTGTCGCGCGGGCGCTTCTCCAGCGTGGCGCGCATCGCCGCCACAGCTTCATTCAGGCGCTTCGGGTCGCTCTCGCGCTCACCGATCTTCAACAGCACATTGGCCAGATTGTTCTGCGCGGCGGCCCAGTTGAGATCGTCCTTCTCGCGCACGAACACGATGAGGGAGTCGCGAAAGATCTGCGCCGCCTCTTCGAGATGCGCGGTTTCGGTCTCGCGCTCGCCGATGGTCTGCAGCACCACCGCCATGTTGTTGCGGGTGATCGCCCAGTCGCGATTCTGCTCGCCGTTGGGAATGAAATTCAGGATGATGCGATAGGCCTCTATGGAGTGCTGCAGCGCATCGAGATCGCCGGTGGCATAGCCGAAAGCATTCAACGCTTCGGCTTGCTGGTTCTTATAGTTCCAGCGCTGCTTGTCGTCCCATTTTTCGGCCAGCGAAAACGCCTTGGCGTAATCGTTGGCTGCGGACTTGTAGTCGAAGACCAGCGCAGAGGCATCGGCGCGCCTGGCATAGATCGCGGCATCGGCAAGGCGCTTCTGCTTGACGAGGTCTTCGGCTTCATCGACCGCATCGCTTGTCTGCTCGACCCGGCCGACTGCGTCATCGAGAAATTTGCGCGCGGTCACGATGGCGCCCTGGCCGATGGCCTTGTCGGCGGAGGCGACGAGGCGCTTGATTTCGGGATCGTCGGTGCGCAGCGCGGCGCGCTCGGACATCATCTTTTTCAGGCGCTCGGCCTGGGCGTCGAGCACCTTTTGCAGATCTGTCGGGTCCTCGGGGATTTTTTCCGTGCCGAGCGCCTTCAGCACGCCATAGAGCGCGTCGAGCGGCACGCCTTCCTCCAGCGAGGCCAGTTCAACTTGCGCCCGCTTCGGGTCGGGCAGGTCGGAAATGGTCAACAGCAGCTGCCGCCGCTCGCCGGTGATCAACCCGTCGTCGCCGGTCGGTTCCAGTGGTGCAATGCCGAAATAGAGCAGGCGGCGCAGGCTCTCATTGACCCAGGGGCGCTGCTTGGCCTTGGTGTCGAGATAGACCTCCTCCGTCACCATGCGCATGACCGAGCCGAACTCGGTGCCTTTCATTGCCGACAGATGGCGCAGCAGGGCTGCCGCATAGGGGCTGTTTTCCCCGGCGGCGCCATCGAGCGCCGGGCGGCCCGGTTCGGCGGCAAAGCCGACCACGGTGCCTAGGCTTTCGTCTGTCGCCGGCGTGTTGCCGAGCGCCTTGGCGCCACGCACCGGTTCCAGCCCACCAGCCCCAATGGGCGAGGCGGAGGCTGTTGGCGCGCGTCGCACCACGGCGTCCGCCGGAAACGGATTTGTGCGGCAGGCATCGAGCAGCACGATCGTCACCGGCACGGTCTTTTTCAAAGCGTCCATGACGGCGGAAATCGGCACCAATGCCGCGTCGGCATCCTTCAGAGACGACACGCCGGCATCAACCGGAACCAGATAGTTCTCGCCGCCGGCCTCGATGCCATGGCCGGAATAATAGATGAAGGCGACATCGGCTCCTTCGGCATCCTCCGCGAAACGCTCCAGGTCCCGCTTCAGCTTGGTGGCGTCGCGGTCGGTGACATTGCGCGCGTCGAAGCCGAGGTCGGTCAGCATCTTGGCCATGTCGCGCGCGTCGTTGGCCGGGTTGGGGAGGGCGGCGATGTGTTCGTATTTCGACTGGCCGATGATCAGCGCCACGCCCTTGAGGCTTTTCGTTTCGGCGGCCTCAAGCGCTGTCGCGGCAAGGCAAAACAGGGCGGCGGCGAAAGCTGTCAGCCACGCCTGCCGGACAAGATTACGCTTTGAAGGTTCGACAAAGGCCATTTGTCGTCCGCGCCCGCCCTGATAATCCAAACCCTCTATAACGCTGCCAGCCGACGATGATCAAATTCAGGCGCGATTGCGCCGCGACCGTGGCTCGCCTATCCCTGGAAAAATGTCTCCGCTCACCGAAACCGTCCTCTTCGTCTTCAGCCTCGTCGCGCTCGGCTATCTCGCCGGGTTCACCGGCTATCTGAAGCCGGCGAGCGGCGAGGGGATATCCGATTTCGCGGTCAGCGTGGCGATGCCGCTGCTGTTGTTCCAGACCATGGTGAATGCCGATTTCCACGGTGTCGCGCCATGGTCCCTTTGGGGCGCCTATTTTGCGGCAGTGGCAATCACCTGGGCCGCCGGCCATGTCGTCACCACGCGGATTTTCGGACGGGATGCACGCGCCGGGGTCGTCGGTGGCGTGTCGTCTGCCTACTCCAATGTCGTGCTGCTCGGCGCTCCCTTCATCCTTGGCATATTCGGCCCGAGCGGCTTCGAAGTGCTGTCGCTGCTCGTTTCCGTGCACCTGCCGATCATGATGATGGCTTCGATCGTGCTGTTCGAGATGTTCGGCCGCGGCGGTGGCGAGCCGATGCATCCCTTGCGCATCGTCCGCAGTTTCCTGAGACGGCTGTTCATCAATCCGCTGATCATCGGCATTCTGGCGGGGCTGGCATGGCGCCTCAGCGGTGTGCCGCTGCCCGAGCTTGTCATGCGGCTGGTCGATGCGCTGGCCGATACGGCCGGGCCCGTGGCGCTTTTCGCCATGGGGCTCAGCCTGCGCCGCTTCGGCATTTCCGGCAATGTCCGGCCTGCGCTGGCGCTTTCGGTGCTGAAGCTGTTCCTGATGCCGGCGCTGGTTCTTGCCTTCGTCTGGCTGCTCGGCCTGCCGCCCTTGACGGCCAAGGTGGCGGTCGTGGTCGCGGCGCTGCCGTCCGGCATCAATTCCTATCTCATCGCTGTCCAGTTCAACACCGGCCAGGCGCTGGCGTCGAACCAGATGACCATCGCCACGGCCTGCGCCGCCGTCACCACCGCTTTCTGGCTAACGGTGGTCGTGCAGGTATTCGGGTAGCGTATTTGAGACGCGTTCATGCCATCTTGCCCTCGTCTCGCGCTGGCCCAACCCCTATATGCCATCTTGCGATTGCTTGCGGGCCTTGCCCTAGGTAAAGAGCACTGGCTCCGGCGTGCCGGCTTCAGTCCAATGCGCACGCTCGCCGAAGACTTCACAGACCGGCCCGTCAGTGCGCCAAACGGAGGATAGACCATGCTTCAGAAAACCAGCCATTTCATGCGGCAGGCCAATCTCATCAATGGCGAATGGGTGCAGGCCGACGGCGGCCAGACGGTCGACGTTAACAACCCGGCCACCGGCCTCAAGATCGGCACCGTGCCGAAGTCGGGCAAGGCCGAGACCCGTCGCGCCATCGAGGCCGCCGCCGAAGCCTTCAAGACCTGGCGCAAGACCACCGCGCTCGAGCGCTCGAAGCTGCTGCGCAAGCTGCATGACGCGATGATGGACAATCAGGATGTGCTGGCCGAACTGCTGACCATCGAGCAGGGCAAGTCGCTGTTCGAATCCAAAGGCGAGATCGGCTCGGCCGCGTCCTATATACTGTGGTTCGCCGAGGAAGGCCGCCGCACCTACGGTGACGTCGTGCCATCGCCATGGGCCGACCGCCGCATCCTGGTGACCAAGGAACCGGTCGGCGTCATCGCCGCCATCACGCCGTGGAATTTCCCGTCCTCGATGCTGGCCCGCAAGCTCGGCCCGGCACTCGCCGCCGGCTGCACCGCGGTGGTCAAGCCGGCCTCGCAGACGCCGTACTCGGGTCTGGCCTGGGGCGCGCTCGCCGAGGAAGTCGGCTTCCCGAAGGGCGTCATCAACATCCTGACCGGTTCGGCCAGCGAGATCGGCGACGAGATTTGCGCCAATCCGCTGGTGTCGAAGATCACCTTCACCGGATCGACCGAAGTCGGCAAGCTTCTGATCCAGAAGTCGTCGGTCACCGTCAAGAAGGTGTCGATGGAACTTGGCGGCAACGCGCCGTTCATCGTCTTCGACGACGCCGATCTCGAGCGTGCGGTTGCCGGTGCGATCACCGCCAAGTACCGCAATTCCGGCCAGACCTGCGTCTGCACCAACCGCTTCCTGGTCCAGGCGGGTGTCTATGACAAATTCGTCGAGAAGCTCGCTGCCGCCAGCGACGGGCTGAAGGTCGGTTCCGGCCTTGAGGACGGCGTGCAGCAAGGACCGCTGATCGACGAGAAGGCGGTCGAGAAGGTCGAGGAGCTGATTGCCGACGCCACTGCCAAGGGCGGCAAGATCGTTGCCGGCGGCAAGCGCCATGCGCTCGGTGGTTCGTTCTTCCAGCCGACCGTCATCGCCAACGCCACGCCCGAGATGCGCTTCATGAAGGAAGAGATCTTTGGCCCGGTCGCCCCGGTGTTCAAGTTCGAGACCGAAGAGGAAGCGATCGCGCTCGCCAACGACACCGAATTCGGCCTCGCCTGCTATTTCTACACCGGCGATCTCGGCCGCGCCTTCCGCGTCATGGAAGGGCTGAAATACGGCATGGTCGGCGTCAATGAAGGCCTCATCACCACGCCGGAGGCGCCGTTCGGCGGCGTCAAGGAATCCGGTCTCGGCAAGGAAGGCGGACATCAGGGCATCGAGGACTACCTCGACACCAAATATGTCTGCATTGGCGGCCTCGGCCTCTGATAGACTATTCTGAGATGGGGAGGCCAATGGCCTGCCCATCTTGCGTGAGAAAACCAGCCGAAATCCTCTGGATCAACTGACGTTTGCGGGCATGGCGATGAAGGACGGCGAGGTTTTCGGCACGACGCAGGCAGGCGAGCCGGTGCGTCGCTTCACGATCAGGGGCGGCGGCCTCACCGCCAACATCATCGGGCTTGGCGCGATCGTCCAGGATCTGCGGCTGACCGGGCACGATGCACCGCTGGTGCTCGGCTATGACAGTCTGGAAGCCTATGAGACCGACACCGCCTTCTTCGGCGCGGTCGTCGGCCGCTATGCCAATCGCATCCGCGACGGCCGCTTCACCATCGCCGGCCAGCGTTACCAGACCGAACGCAACTTCCTCGACAAGCATACGCTGCATGGCGGCTCGCAAGGCTATTTCCACCGGCCGTGGACGGTTTCGCTGCATGGCAGGGATTTCGTCACGCTGACGCTGCATGATCCCGACGGCACGATGGGCTTTCCCGGTGCGCTCGACGTCACCTGCACCTACCGGCTGAAGATCCCCGGCACGCTCAGCGTCGAACTGACGGCGACCTGCGAAGAGCCGACGCTGTGCAATCTCACCCAGCATTCCTATTTCAACCTCGATGATGGCGGGGCCGGCGACATTCTCGACCACAGGATGATGCTGAATGCCGGCGCCTATCTGCCGGTCGATGGCGACATGATCCCGACCGGCGTGGTCAAGCCGGTCGACGGCTCGCCCTTCGATTTCCGCCAGGCGCGGCCGCTGCGCATGGAGACCGAAGGCGAACAACTGCCCTATGACCAGAATTTCTGCCTCGCCCCGACACGCGGCCCGCTCAAGCAGGCGTCCTGGACGCAAGGGGCGAGTTCCGGTGTCGAGATGGAGGTCTGGACCACGGAGCCCGGGGTCCAGCTCTACACCGGCCAGTACGTGACTCCGCGCAAGGGGTTGGAAGGGCGAGACTACAAGGCTTTCTGCGGCTTTTGCCTGGAGCCGCAAGTGTGGCCGGATGCGCCGAACCGGCCGTATTTCCCGCAGGCGACACTGTGGCCCGGCGCGATTTACCATCATGTGACGGAATATCGGTTCAGGCTTCCGTAGGTCTGCTGATATTCGGGTGAGGCCGGCCTGCAAATGCCGGTTTCCTGCGCTTCCGGTGCTCACCTACGAAAAGTACGCTCCGCGCCGGTTCTCGGAGACCGCCATTTTCGACTCGGCCTGACCTGAATCTCAACAGACCTTAGCCATCGAAAGCCGCTCGCAATGTCTCGAACGGCGCCAGGGCGCCGCGCACTTGAACCACGGCGGCGGCGACGCGATGCGCGCGCAAGACGGCATCTGCCGGGGCGTGGCCGGCGAGGCGTGCGGCCAGATAGGCGCCATTGAAGGAATCGCCGGCGCCTGTCGTGTCGACGGGTGCTGCGACATGGATCGCCGGCACGTCGTGCAATGTTCCATTTTCGGCAATCAGCGCCGGCGCCTCGCCGTTCTTGACGACGACCTCGCCGACCGTTTGCCCGAGCCGCTCAGTGGTCGCTTGCGGCGTGGCATCGCCGAACAGCATCTGCTCGTCGGGGAAGGTCGGCAAGGCGATGTCGGTGACGGCAAGCGCTTCGGCGATCGCTGATTGCGCGTCCTCGCGCCGGCGCCAAAGTCGTGGCCGGTAATTGGGGTCGAAGGCGACAGTCGAGCCTGCGGCCCGCGCCTTGGCTACAGCCGCCAGTAGTGTTTTGCGTGCGGCATCGTCCAGAATTGCCAAAGTGATTCCGCTGAAGTACACAAACGCCTGATTTTCCAGGTTTTTCGACAATGCCGCCGGGTCGGAGGCGAGCTGCCGGGCGGCGGCGTCGCCGCGCCAGTAGGTGAAGGAACGCTCGGCGCCGGTCAAAGTGATCGCATAGAGGCCGGGCCGCGCGCCCGCTATGACCGGGCTGGAGCCGATGCCGATGCCGTTTTCGGCGAAGAAGCCGATCTGGCCTTGCGAGAACGGGTCGTCGCCGAAGGCCGAGACATAGGTTGCTGGCCGCTCAGCGCTCAATGCGTGCAGCGCCCACAACGTGTTGAACGTGTCGCCGGCAAAGCCCATGCGCCAGGCCGGGCCCGTCTGGCCCGACAGTTCGAGCATGCATTCGCCGATCGAGGCGACGCCGTTTCCCGCCATCTACAATCCTCCAGTGATCGAGGTGCTGTAGCTTTTTGCCACCGGCAGCGCCATGCTTGGCAAGCAGGGTTTTTTCCGCCACAGCGTTTTCCCACAGGCTGGCGGGACGCGATCCGTCCGGCAAAACGTTGTCTGCAGAAGAGGAACCGGTTTGACATCGTTATGGCGTTATCTTCTGGCGGGTCTTGGTCTGGCTGCCTTGCTGGCCGGCATTCTCGCGGTCGTCTATCTGACGGCGCCGCGATCGTCCCAGCCTGCCGGCCCGGATGTCTCGCGGACGAAGAATACCAACAACGGGCTGTTCGTGGCCAGTTTTTCGCCGGAGCGGGGCGTCATGCGGCAGGGTGAACTTGAGTCTTGGCTACTGACCCTAAAGACAAAGGCGGGAGTTCCAGTGGAGGGTGCGGCAATCGCGATCTCCGGCGGCATGCCACTGCACAATCACGGCCTGCCTACCAGCCCGCAGGCGACCGACTATCTCGGCGACGGGCGCTATCGGATCGAAGGGGTGAAATTCACGATGAGCGGCTGGTGGCAGCTGCATTTCGCCATTTCGGCCACCGCCGGTTCCGACACGGTGCTGTTCAACGTGGTCCTGTGAGCGATCGATGAGGCACTTTCCGCGGTTTCTGGCGCTGATGGTGGTCGTCATCCTCGCCGGGTGCGGCAAGCCTGACTTTTCCGACGCCGAGAAGAAGACCATCGCCTCGCTGGGACTGTCGGCGTTGCCGCCGTTGAAGCCCGACACCACCAATCGTTTTGCCGATGTGCCGGCCGCCGCCGCCCTCGGCTCGACGCTGTTCTTTGACCAGGGGATGAGCCGCGACGGCACGGTCTCCTGCTCGACCTGCCACAAGATCGACCGGCAGTTCCAGGACGACCTGCCGCAAGCGGTCGGCGTCGGCCACACCAACCGGCGCACCATGCCGCTGGCCGGCGTGGCGCGCGATCCCTGGTTCTTCTGGGACGGCCGTCGCGACAGCCTGTGGGCGCAAGCGCTGACGCCGCTCGAAAACCCGCTGGAGCAAGCAGGAAACCGCGCCGCCTATGCGCATTACATCAAGGCGCGCTTCGGCGAGCGCTATGAGCGCATCTTTGGTCCGCTGCCTGACTTTTCCGGCATGCCGTTGAATGCCAGCCCGCTCGGAAACGATGCCGAGAAGGCCGCCTGGAACGCGATGAGCGGTGCGCAGCGCGACGCGATCAACGGCGTTTATGCCAATATCGGCAAGGCGATCGCCGCCTTCGAAAGGTCGATCGAGCCGGCACCGACCCGCTTCGACCGCTTTGCGCTGGATCTCGTCACCGGCGCCGAGCCGAAGGGCGATGCCGGCTTTTCCCAAGAGGAAATCCTTGGCTTGAAACTGTTCATCGGCAAGGCAAATTGCGTGACCTGTCACGACGGGCCGCTTTTCACCGATAACAGCTTTCACAACACCGGCGTGCCGCCTGTCGCGGACCTGCCGCCGGATCGCGGCCGCATCGATGCGGTGGCGCAGGTCGAGGCCGACCCGTTCAACTGCCTGGGTGCCTTCCGCGACGGCGACGCCGGCGCCTGCGGAGAACTGCGTTTCATGGTCAAGGATGCGCCGCAACTGGTCCGGGCCTACAAGACGCCCTCGTTGCGCGGCGCCGCTACGCGTCCACCCTACATGCATGCCGGGCAGTTTTCGTCGCTTGACGAGGTGGTCGCGCATTACGCCAAGGCCGCGCCCAGTGTCGAGGGGACATCCGAAATCCATCCGCTGGACCTGTCGGACCGTGAACGTGCGGCGTTGGTGGCGTTTCTGAAGACGCTGGCGGAGTGATCTACCGATCCTTCACCGTCTCCATCGCCACGAAGGTGGAGGTCTGGGCTACGTGGGGCAGGGCGGAGATGCGCTCGCCAAGCACCCGGCGATAGGCGGCGATGTCCCGCGTGCGGACCTTTAGCAGATAGTCGAAGCTCGACGCCATCATGTGGCACTGCTCGATCTCGGGCACCGCCTGTACGGACCGGTTAAAGGCATCGAGTGCTGCGGAACGGGTGTCCGACAGTTTCACCTGGACGAAGGCGACATGGCCTTCACCCATGCGCTCGCGGTCGATGATTGCCTGATAGCCCCTGATGTAGCCGTCCTTTTCCAGCCGCTTCACCCGCGCCTGCACCGGCGTCTTCGACAGGCCGACCTTTGCCGCCAGTTCGGACATGGAGAGCCGGCCATCGCTTGCCAGCGCCGACAGGATGTTCCGGTCGATGCGGTCCAATTGGTCTTCTGTCATCGAAAGCGCAGTCCATATGCCAATTTTGTGCCACTACGATAGATCGAACGATCCACCATGTCGATTTCTTTGGACCGACTGAAATTCGTACCTGTGCTAGCTTGCGCCATTCGGTCCGGTGACCGCCGGTCCGCTCCCTGATGCTCGCTCCGCAGGACCGCCATGCCCCTAGATTCCATCCGCCAGCAGATCCGCGCCAACTATCTGCCCGACGAAGACGAGGCGGTAAAGCGACTGGCCGAGGCGACGGGTCTTTCCGCGAAAGACCGCAAGGCGATCTCGACCCGCGCCGCCGATCTGGTGCGGGCCGTGCGCGGCTCTTCCGATCCACGATTGATGGAAGTTTTCCTTTCTGCCTACGGTCTCTCCACCAAGGAGGGCGTGGCGTTGATGTGCCTGGCCGAGGCGCTGCTACGCGTGCCTGACACCGAGACCATGGACGACCTCATCGCCGACAAGATCGCGCCGCACGACTGGTCGGCGCATTCGGGCGGTTCGAGCTCTATCTTCGTCAACGCCTCGACCTGGGCGCTGATGCTGACCGGCCGCGTCCTCGATGAAGGCGAGGGCGGCATCGAAGGCACGCTGCGCTCAATGGTGCGCCGGCTGGGCGAGCCGGTCATCCGCAAGGCGGTGGCCGCCGCCATGCGCGAGATGGGCGAGCAGTTCGTGCTCGGCCGCACCATTGCCGAGGCCGTCAAGCGCGGCCGGCCGATGACGCAGAAAGGCTATCTCTATTCCTTCGACATGCTGGGCGAGGCGGCCCGCACAGAGGCCGACGCATTGCGCTATCACAAGGCTTACGCCGACGCGATTTCCTCGCTCGACGCCGGCTCCAACGGCCCGGATATCCGCCAGAACCACGGCATTTCGGTCAAGCTGTCGGCGCTGCATCCGCGCTACGAAGTGGCGCAGAAGGGCGAGATGCTGCCTGTCATGGCCGACCGGCTCTTGTCGCTGGCGCTCGCTGCGCGGCATTCGCGCATGGGTCTCAACATCGATGCCGAGGAGGCCGACCGCCTCGATCTGTCGCTCGACGTCATCGAGCGGGTGCTGGCCGAGCCGGAACTCGCCGGCTGGAACGGTTTTGGCGTTGTCGTCCAGGCCTATGGGCCGCGTGCGGCCTTTGCCATCGACTGGCTCTATGCGCTGGCCAAGAAATACGACCGCACCATCATGGTGCGGCTGGTCAAGGGTGCCTACTGGGACACCGAGATCAAGCGGGCGCAGACGCTCGGGCTCACCGGCTATCCCGTGTTCACACGCAAGGCCAACACCGACGTCTCCTACATGGCTTGCGCCAAAAAGCTGCTGTCGATGACCGACCGCATCTATCCGCAATTCGCCACGCACAACGCCCACACCGTCGCGGCGATCCTGTCGATGGCCGGGGACCGCGATTCCTTCGAGTTCCAGCGCCTGCACGGCATGGGAGAG
This sequence comes from Mesorhizobium bavaricum, assembly GCF_056781655.1. Lineage (NCBI taxonomy): Bacteria > Pseudomonadati > Pseudomonadota > Alphaproteobacteria > Hyphomicrobiales > Phyllobacteriaceae > Mesorhizobium > Mesorhizobium bavaricum. The sequence continues at coordinate 3,886,681 of NZ_CM165566.1, forward strand.
GCCCTGCATGAAACAGTGCGCCGGTCCGAAGGCACGCGCTGTCGCATCTATGCGCCGGTCGGGGCGCATTCCGATCTGCTTGCCTATCTGGTCCGTCGGCTGCTTGAGAACGGCGCCAATTCCTCCTTCGTGCATCAGCTGACCGATGAGGAGGTCGAGCCGGAGGACATCGCCCGCGATCCGCTCGAAACGGTCGAGGACCAGGGGCCCGCAGCCAATCCGGCGATTGCCCGGCCTTCCCAGATCTTCGGCGCCGGTCGCCGCAATTCGAAGGGGTTTGACATCACCGACACGGTGACGCTGGCGGCGATCGACAGGGCCAAGGCGGCGTTTGCTGGCCCCGACCGCTGGCATGCCAAGCCGATCACGCGGGCCGCCGGCTATGGCAAGCAACGGCCGATCGCCAATCCGGCCAAGCCATCCGAAGTGGTCGGCGCTGTCAGCGAGGCGACCGCCAAGCAGGTGACGACCGCCGTGCGCATCGCCGTGGAGGCGCAGCCGGCCTGGGCCAAGCGTCCCGTCGCCGAGCGCGCCGCCATCCTCAACCGCGCCGCCGATCTCTATGAGGCCAATGCCGTCGAATTCTTCGCACTGGCGACGCGCGAGGCCGGCAAATCGCTGGCCGACGGTGTCGCCGAGGTGCGCGAAGCGGTTGACTTCCTGCGCTACTACGCCGCCGAGGCGGCCAATGCCGAACCGGGCACGCAGGCGCGTGGCGCCATCGTCTGCATTTCGCCGTGGAATTTTCCGCTCGCCATTTTCACCGGCCAGATCGCGGCGGCACTCGTCACCGGCAATTCGGTCATCGCCAAGCCGGCCGAGCAGACGCCGCTGATCGCCTTCCGCGCCGTCGAAATGCTGCGCGAGGCCGGTGTGCCGGAAGACGTTATCCAGCTTCTGCCCGGCGACGGCCCCTCGGTCGGCGGCCCGCTGACCGCCGACCCGCGCATTGCCGGCGTCTGCTTCACCGGTTCGACCGAGGTCGCCAAACTGATCGAGAAGCAGCTGGCCGAGACGGCTGCGCCCGATGCCATGCTGATCGCTGAGACCGGCGGGTTGAACGCGATGATCGTCGATTCCACAGCGCTGCCCGAGCAGGCGGTGCGCGATATCCTGGCTTCGGCCTTCCAGAGTGCCGGCCAGCGCTGCTCGGCGCTGCGCGTGCTCTACGTGCAGAAGGATGTCGAGAAAAAGATGCTGGAGATGCTGAAAGGCGCCATGGAGGCACTCAGCATCGGCGATCCTTGGCGGATTTCGACCGATGTCGGCCCGGTCATCGATGACGAAGCTCAGACTTCAATCCGCGACTACTGCACGAAGATGGGGCTGCAGGGCCGGCTGATCGCCAAGCTCGAGGCGCCGAAGGAAGGCCGCTTCGTCGCGCCACATGTCTTCCGGGTGAAGGGCATCGAAGACATGGAACGCGAGGTGTTCGGGCCGGTGCTGCATGTCGCCACGTTCGATGCCGACGAAATCGATGCGGTCATCGCCGCGATCAACCGCAAGGGCTACGGCCTGACTTTCGGCCTGCACACCCGCATCGAGGGCCGCGTCCAGCATTTCGTCGACGGCATCCATGCCGGCAACATCTATGTCAACCGCAACCAGATCGGCGCGGTCGTCGGTTCGCAGCCGTTTGGTGGCGAGGGGCTGTCGGGCACCGGACCGAAGGCCGGCGGTCCGCACTATCTCCGCCGCTTCCGCAAGGGGCCGGAGGCCGGCACGCATATCGCCGAAGGCCACAAGGTGACGGCGACCGAGCTTGCCGACAATCTGCCCGATCCGACGCTCGGCGGCTGGTCGACGCGGCCCGACCGGGTCGCCATCCTGAGAAAGCATCTGCGCGGCAAGGGCGCGGCAGCTATTGGCGCCGCCGCCGGTATCGACTTCGGCCAGGTCGACCTGCCCGGGCCGACCGGCGAGGCTAACACGCTGTCGCTGTCACCGCGTGGACGGGTGCTGTGCCTTGGCCCCGATGGTGACACGCTGCTCGCGCAGACGATCCAGGCGCTCGCCGCCGGCAATGCGGTGCTGGCCGTCGCGCCCGGCGCGCCGGTGGCGCTCTCGGCACTGACCGGCAAGGGCCTGCCGCTGGCCGCCATCGACGGCCGGCCTGATCCGGTCGAAGCGCGCTCACTGCGCGTCGACGTGGTCGCTTTCTCGGGTACGCTCGAGGCCGCGCGCATCGTGCGCAAGGTTATCGCCGATCGCTCGGGCCCGATCGTGCCGCTGGTCAGCGAGGTGCTCAACCCGGCGGCCTACGCGCATGAACGCGCCGTCTGCGTCGACACCACCGCTGCGGGTGGCAATGCGAGCCTACTGGCCGGAGCTTGATCCGGCCAGTTTATGCGCCCTCGACGACGGAAAAGCCCTCGAATTGCGGGTGGCCGAGGTAGTGGACTTTCGTCGTGCCGACATTTCTGTGGGCGGCGCGAAAATTCTCCGACTTGGTCCAGGCGACGAAATCATCGTGGCTCGCCCACACCGTGTGCGAGGCAAATAGCGTGTAGCCTTCGGTCTCGTTGACCGGGCCGCGCAGCAGATGGAATTCCCGGAAACCTTTCATCTCCGCAAGGCTGGAATCGCGGTTCTTCCAGACGGCTTCGAAGTCACCCTCCGAGCCGTTCTGCACCTTGAAGCGGTTCATGGCGATGTACATGGTGGTTCCTTTCATGCAGATGTTGATGGTTGGCGCCGCAACAAGTTTGTTCTGTGCACATTCAAAATGGGCCGATTTCGGCCTCGAACACCAAACTCTTGCTTGCGGCTTGTGATGGAATTGGCGGGAATGGCGCTGCCTTGCGGACGATGCCGAGCACAACCTGATCGAAGTTTGGCGATCCGGAGCTTTGCAGAATGCGCAGGTCATCGATGCCGCCACGGCTGCCTATGGCGAATGTCACAACGGCATTCTTGCGAGCGGCCAATTGCACTGAAGGCGGAACGCCACGATTGACACGGCTGAGCTTTCTGATGACGTCGCCGCGGTAGCTGTCTTCCGCGGCGCGGCCTGCCTCTTTCTGCTTTTTGCCCTTGCTGGCCGCCTGCGCCAACCGGTCCTGGCCGTCCGCCGTGCCGCGCTTGTCATCCGATTGGGCTGCCGGACTTGGCCTGGCGCTTGGGATCGGTGGCTGGTCTGGAACGGCGGCAGGCGCCTCGGTGCTTTCGGCCTGAACAGTCGGCTGTGCCGGCGTCTCGGTCTTCGGAGCCACGCTCTGGTCATCGGAGCGTGGGGCGCCGGTCACCAGTATGTCCGGCGTCACCGCAGGTTGTTTAACGGCTTCCGGCAAAGGCTCGACGGGCTGCTTTGTCGCTTCCCTCGCGGGCTGGGAGGGTTCGGTTGGTGGCGTCGGCCTAGCTGCCTTTGCCGGCTCTGGTTTGGTCGGTTGCGGGTTCGGCACCAGCATGACCTTCATTACTGCCGGGTCCTGGTCCAGTGCGCTGCCGACCACCTTGTCCCCGGATTGATCGCTGCCTTCGGACTGCATGGCGTCCGGGGTATCGAATGTCCGTGAAGGCGAAATCAGAAAAGCCGCCGCCACCGCGGCATGGAGCAGGCAGGAGACGACGATCGCCGCCGTCCATTTGCGGTTCCAGGCCGATGGCCGTGGCGGTGCAAGCGCCTCGGTCGGCGTGATAGCCAACTCGGCGCTGGCTTCGGGGAAGGGGCTGATATCCGGCATGTCTCGCGGCGAGACCTGCAGCGACCCTAGCAGAATTGTCAAATCAAGATCGCTTGGTCCAGACGACAACGCATGGGAGCCGGCCAGAGGCCATGCCACTGTGTTTTGCAGGAATGCAGGATGCAATCCCACCTCAGACGCCGAAAGCGATACCGGTCTTGGAGCCCGTCTTCAGCTTGCGCATGCAGGCATTGGGTTCGATGCCGGTGCCGGCGCATTCCGTCGCGCTGTTGATCAGTACGCGGCTGACCTTGGCGCAGTCGGTGCCGGCCAGGTCGAAACGCGTCACCTTGGTCTTGCCGGCCGGCAAATCCTTGAAGTCGAGGACGGTCAACCGGTCGACGACGCCGGCTTCGTTGAACAATGCGATCTCGAACGCCGCCTTGGAGAGGTCGGCGCCGAGATCGTTGTTGACCACGAAGGTCAGGCGGCAGCCCTTGTCGGAGGCTTGCGCACCATTGAGTTCGAGGGTTAGTGCGGGGACCGGCGCGGACCCTTGTGCCCACGCCGGAACCATCGGAAGCGACATCGCAAACGTCGAGGTCAGCAGACGAAGGGATGTCATCAGGCGCATCATTGCCGTCAGCCTCCAAATCGCATCGTTGCCGCCAGCTTCAGCGTTATGCCCGGTTCATAGACCGCAACTGTCGTGCCGCCGTTCAACGGGTTGGCGTATTTGACATCGAACAGATTGTCGGCGCGGAAATCGACCTTCAGATTGTCGGTCGCATGATAGCTGGCGAAGGCGTTGACCAGCGTATAGTCCTTGGCCACCGCATTGCCCTTCGGCTTGCCATTGTACTGCACCTCGCCACCGACGGTCAGCTTGTCCTCGAGGAAGCGCAGGCCGATCTGGGCCGTGACTTGCGAAGACGGGATGCTGGCGAGGTCCGCCCGGTCGCCGTCATAGGATATGGTGTGACCATTGATGATGGAGGCGGAAAGTCCGGCGTAGCCCCATGCCGCATCGTAAATGCCTTCCATCTCGAAGCCGTTGATCTTCGCCTTGGCGAAATTCTGATACTGGAAGCAGATCGGGATACCGGGGCCGAACGGGCAGCCACTGGTCGGGTCGAACGGCGACAGCGTCACGCCATCGATGTAGTCGTCGACATCGTTGTTGAAATAGGCCGCCTTGATGCGGAGTGCGTCGCCTGCCTCCAGGATATCGTTCTGCTTGTAGTTGACGCCGAATTCGGTCGTCTTGCCGGTTTCGGGCCGCAGATTGGGATTGGGCAGGAACGGGAAGCTGACGCCGGCCGGATGGTTGCCGCTGATCAGCGTTTCCGTCAGCGAGGGCGACCGGTAGCCTTCCGCATAGGTGCCGTAGAATTGCAGACCGGCGAGGCCCGCACTTTCAAAGGGCGAGACGCCGACGGTAATGCGCGGCGACACTCTGTCACCTGACGTTTCGTGGGTGTCATCCTTGAGGCTGTAATTGTCGTAGCGCAGCCCGGCGATGACTTCGAGCCACTCCCAGGTGAGCTTGTCCTGGACATAGGCGCCGGACACGCTGCGCTTGCCCGATGGCGTGTAGAAACTGTCGCCGCCGGCGGTGCCGCCGGTCTTGACGTTGTCCCCCACCCAGTCGCCGCCATAGGTCAGTTCGTGAGCGATCCCGCCCGTTTCGAAGCGCGATGTGTTCCAGATGTCGATACCGGTGGTGCCGACGTCGAACGTGGATTGCGATCCCGCCGGCAAAACAATGGGAAGGCCTGTGACGGGGTCGAACCGGTTCTGGGGCACAAGGCTGGTCAGGTCGAGATTTGTCTTGTTGTAGGAGGTGTTGATGTGGAGATCGAGCCAGCTCTTGTCTTCATCAGTGATGTTGTAGCGAGCGGTGAAGGTATTCGATTTCAGGTCCACGTCATTCACCGGCACACCGCCGCTGATTTCGTTCCAGCTGTCGCTTGAGCCGACCCAGCCGAGCTTCAATTCACTGTTGTCGGTCGGCCGGATGGTGGTCTTGAGCAGGCCGCTCAGCACATTGAAGCCGGTGCCCTTGACGGTGTCCCCACCGCCATCCTTGTAGTCGTCATAGTTGCGGTAGACGATGTTGCCCAGCACGTCCCAGTTCTCGTTGAGGCGGTAGGCGCCGGATGCGCTGGTGGTCCAACCCTTGCCGTTGCTCTCATGGCGTCCGGTGACGGAACCAGCCCATGTCTCATCCGGCTTGAGGAAGTCGGCGGCGTCCTTGGTGTCGAAGAAGACGACGCCGCCGATGGCGCCCGAGCCATAGGTGTTGGCGACGGGGCCACGGATCACATCGACGGATTTGACGAGCTCGGGATCGACATAGAAGGTCGACTGCGTGCCGTGGTCGGAACGCTGGAAATTCTGGCGCGCGCCGTCGACGATGACGGCGACGCGACCGAAATCCTGCAAGCCGCGGATGTTGATGCTGGTGCTGACGCGCCTGGCGTCGGCCTGTGCCGCGACACCGGGAACACCGAGCAGCATCTCGTTCGGCGTCGTCGCCATGCGGCGATCGAGCTGTTCCTGATCGACATGGCTGGCGGAGGACAGCGATTCGATCGCCGTCTCGCCGGTGCGGCTCAGCACAAGGATCTTGTCGAGCAGCGTTGCGCCCGCCGGGGCAGGCTTTGTCTCTTCCGCCTTCTGGGATTGCGCCGCCTGCTGTTCGGCGGTCAACTGGGTGGCCTGCTGGGCGCTGGCCGGTGGCGTCAGCAAAGTGGCTGCCGCCACGCTTGCCAGCAAGCCTGCCATTCCTCTTGTCGCGGATCGCCCGCCAAGACCCTGATCAGACGGGCCGATGTCAAACCGGCCGCGCCATTCCCAATTCATCAACCCCATGCCCCAACTCCAAAGTCCAGGTTCGATGCTGGCTGGCCCGGGGCTGGCTGGCATTTTTGATCGTATCCGGCGTCTTAAATCTTGACTCGTTTGCTCCGGTATTGCACTGACTAATAAACATGATTATTCGAGTCAAGAAATGAATCGGCATTTATGCAACGCCTAGCCAGACGCCCGGCACAGGAAAGGGATCGATCCAGATGAACACGCACAATCCCAATGATTTTCGCTATCGCGTCCGCCGTTCCGACGATACCTCCGCCCGTTTCGACCGGGTTCCGGTGGCGGTGCGAACCCTCTCCAGCAACACCCTGTTCCAGGGCGAGCACGAGATCGGCATCGAGCATCACGGCGCGCTCTACCGGCTGAAGATCACCCGTCAGGGCAAGCTCATTCTCAACAAGTAAGGCAAGGCAGTAGGGACGAGACATGGACCAGCGTGTAAAACCCGCCCCGCATGAAATCCGGCGGGCGCGGACAGAGAATCCGAAGGCGCGCGGGCGTGATCTGGCCGCCCAGCTCGGGATTTCGGAGGCCGAGTTGGTCGCCGCGCATTGCGGCGACGGCGTCGTTCGCATGGAGCCTCGCGTCAACGATCTTTTGACCGGGCTCGAAGCCGTCGGCGAGGTCATGGCGCTGACCCGCAATGAAAGCGCCGTGCACGAAAAGATCGGTGTCTATGACAAGGTCGTCACCGGCAACCACAATGCCATGGTGCTCGGCGAGAACATCGACCTGCGCATCTTCCCGAAAGTCTGGGCGCACGGCTTTGCCGTGGAAAAGCGCGATGGCGACGACATCCGCCGCAGCCTGCAGTTCTTCGACGCGGCCGGCGATGCGGTGCACAAGGTGCATCTGCGGCCGGCTTCCAGCCTCTATGCCTATCAGAAGCTGGTCGGTGCGCTCGAATCGTCGAACCAGGAGCCGACGGTCGACATTTCAGGGCAGATTTCCGACGACGAGGCCCATGACGCGGATACGACCGCCAGTCTCGACGACCTGCGCGACCGCTGGAGCCGGCTGACCGATGTGCACCAGTTCTTCGGAATGCTGAAGACGCTGAAGCTCAGCCGCCGCCAGGCGGTGCGCATGGTCGGCCAGGACTATGCCTGGCTGCTCGACAACGATGCCGTCCGTGCCATGTTCCATCATGCTGCCGAGGGCGAGATGCCGATCATGTGCTTTGTCGGCAATCGCGGCTGCATCCAGATCCATTCCGGTCCGGTCAAATCCATCAAGCCGATGGGGCCGTGGATCAATGTGCTGGACGAAAGCTTCCACCTGCATTTGCGAACCGACCACATCCACGAGGTCTGGGCGGTGCGCAAGCCGACCAGGGACGGTCATGTCACCTCGCTCGAGGTCTATGACGCCGACGGCAAGATGATCATCCAGTTCTTCGGGAAGCGCCATGAGGGCGAGAGCGAGCGCGACGACTGGCGATTCCTGGCGGAGAACCTGCCGCGCATCCCAAGCCCGACCGCAGCCTGAGGACTACAGAAATGGTTTCCTTTTCCAGACTGGCGCCCGTCCTCCGGTTGGCGCTCGGGCCGGCGATCGGTCTTTCCCTGGCTTTCGCCCAACTGCAACCTGGCAACGCCACCGAGGGTGCGACGGTCTTTGCCGATCCCTCGAAGATAGCGGCCATTGGTGGCTCGATCACCGAGATCGTCTATGCGCTCGGCGAGGAGAAGCACCTGGTGGCTCGCGATTCCACCAGCCGGTTCCCGAACGCAGCACTTGAGCTGCCTGATGTCGGCTACATGCGCCAGCTGTCGCCGGAAGGTGTCCTCTCGGTCAATCCGACCGGCATCCTGGCTCTGCACGGCAGCGGTCCCAAGGAAGCCGTCGATGTGCTGAAGAAGACGCGCATTCCGTTCATCGAAGTGCCGGAACACTATAGCCACGAAGGCATCCTGGAGAAGGTCCGCACCGTCGGCAAGGCGCTCGGCGTCGATGCCAAGGCCGAGGTGCTGGCCAGGGAGCTTGATGCCAAGCTCACGGCCGCCGAACAGCAGACAGCCTCGATCAACCAGCGCAAGCGCATCCTGTTCGTGCTGTCGATACAGGGCGGCAAGATCCTGGCCGCCGGCAACGAGACCGCCGCTGACGGCATGGTCAAGCTGGCCGGCGGGGTCAATGCCGTCGAGGGCTTTTCCGGTTACAAGCAGATGTCCGACGAGGCGATCATCACCGCCAGGCCGGACGTGATCCTGATGATGAGCAATGCCGGGCCTCCGGTATCGGACGACGAACTGTTCTCCAATCCGTCGATCGCCTCGGCGCCGGCGGGTGCCGCGCGCAAGCTGATCCGCATTGACGGTGCCTATCTGCTCGGCTTCGGGCCGCGCACGGCCGACGCCATCCACGACCTCGCCGTCTCGCTCTATGGCGGGCAGGTCACGGATTGAGCGGGGCGGATCATGGTCGATCAATCGATCGCCGGCCCGGTCGAAGTGATGGCGGGTGCATCCGAAGGCGACCGCTCCGGCCGCGCCCGCATCGTCATCCTTCTGTTGTGCCTGGGGCTCGTCATCGCCGTATTGCTGTCGCTCACGTCAGGAGCATCGGACGCATCGGCCGTCAACGTCATCAGCGACTGGCTGTTCGGTACCGTGCCTGATAACGCCGCGCTGAGCGCCCGCGACAGCCTGATCGTCTACGACATTCGCCTGCCGCGCGTCATCCTTGGCATGCTGGTCGGGGCTGCTCTTGCCGTCTCCGGAGCGGTCATGCAGGGGCTGTTCCGTAATCCGCTCGCCGACCCTGGCCTGATCGGCGTTTCGGCCGGATCCAGCCTCGGTGCGGTTGCCGTCATCGTGCTCGGCGCCACGGTGCTGGCGCCGGTGACGGCCATGCTCGGCACGCTTGCGCTGCCGCTGGCGGCATTCTGTGGCGGGCTCGCCACGACATTGGTGCTCTATCAGGTTGCGACGCGACGGGGACAAACCTCGGTCGGCACCATGCTGCTCGCCGGCATCGCACTGGCGGCGCTCGCCATGGCGCTGACCGGCATCCTCATCTTCATGGCCGACGACCGCCAGTTGCGCGACCTGACCTTCTGGCAACTCGGATCGCTCGGCGGCGCGACCTGGTCGAAGATCGCTTCCGTTGGGCCGATCATCGTGCTGGCGCTGGCGGCGATGCCGTTTTTGGCCCGCGGCCTCAACGCGCTGGCACTGGGCGAGGCGACCGCAGGTCATCTCGGCATCCCGGTGCAGCGGCTGAAATACACGGCCATCGTCGGCGTGTCGGCCGCTGTCGGCGCCTCCGTCGCCGTCAGCGGTGGCATCGGCTTCGTCGGCATCGTCGTGCCGCATCTGCTGCGCCTGCTGATCGGTCCCGACAATCGCTATCTGCTGCCGGCGTCGGCGCTACTTGGCGCGTCGCTGCTGCTGTTGGCTGACGCCGTCGCGCGCACAATCGTGGCGCCAGCCGAATTGCCGATCGGCATCGTCACCGCGATCGCCGGTGCGCCGTTCTTCCTATGGATCCTGCTGCGCAAGCGCGGCGTCATTGATTTGTAGGATTCGGGGATGAGATTTGTGGATTTGTGAGGCTTGGATGATCGAGGCAAGGGATGTTTCGGTTGACATCGCCGGCAAGCGTATCGTTGCCGGTGTCGATTTCGCTGCGCGGCCCGGCGAGATCGCCGCCATCGTTGGCCCCAATGGTTCCGGCAAAACGACCTTCCTCAAGGCACTGTCCGGCGAACTCGCCTATACCGGATATGTCGCCCTCAACGGCCGCGATCTCTCGGCCATGAAACCGGTCGAGATTGCTACCCAGCGAGCGGTGCTGCCGCAAGCGACGACGCTTTCGTTTCCATTCACGGTGCGAGAGGTGGTCAAGCTCGGGCTTGTCGGCGGCCGCTCGGGCGTCCTGCCGGGCGAGGATGCGCGGCTGCCGGAACGGGCGCTGGCCCGCGTCGATCTCGACGGCTTTGCCGGACGTTTCTACCAGGAGCTTTCAGGCGGCGAGCAACAGCGTGTCCAACTCGCGCGCGTGCTGTGCCAGGTCTGGGCGCCGGTGCTCGACAGCAAGCCGCGCTATCTGTTCCTCGATGAGCCGGTTTCCAGCCTCGACATCAAGCACCAGCTGATCATCATGAACATCGCCCGCGACTTCGCCAGACGTGGCGGGGGCGTGGTCGCCATCCTGCACGACCTCAATCTCACGGCCATGTTTGCCGACCGGATTTTCGTCATGCATCGCGGCAGGCTCGCCGCCACCGGGTCGCCACAGGATGTGCTGAGCGACGATCTGATCGACAAAGTGTTCGACTGCCGGCTCAGGGTCGGCGTGCTGCCGGCCGGCAACGTGCCGTTCGTGCTGCCGCAATCGTCGGTCAGTTGATATTCAGGTGAGGCCGGCCTGCGAATGGCGGTTTCCTGTGCTTCCGGTACTCACGTACCCAAACGTACGCTCCGTTCCGGTTCTCGGACCCCACCATTCTCAACTCGGCCTGACCTGAATTTCAACTGACCGAGCCAGACGCGGGGTGGCCGGAATCAGGCAGCGGGTGCGCGGCGCTCCACCAGCATGTCGATGCCGAGCAGGTTGCGCACATTCGGCCGCGCTGCCACGAGGTCAGCGATCGTGTAGCGGGCGAGCACGGCGAAGAACGCGTTCAGCGCCTCACGCAACGCCGAGTTCAGTGCGCAGCTGTCGACCAGCGGGCATTCGGCGGCATCGTTCTCGAAGCATTCGGCCATGGCGAAGCTCTCTTCCGTCACGCGCACGACATCGAACAGGCTGATGGCTTCGGCCGTCCGGCCAAGTTTGACGCCGCCATTCCTGCCACGCACGGTCTGGACAAGACCATGCTCGACCAGCGGCTGCAGGATCTTGAACAGGAAAAGTTCCGACACCGAATAGGCGGCCGCGATCTCGGGGATGCGGCTCAATCGGTCGTCATTCGCCGCGCAATACATCAGGATGCGCATGGCATAGTTGGTTTGGCGCGTAAGCCGCATTTTGTCCTCACAAGGCACTGGTGCGGTGCAACCACGCCAGATTTCAAAACTTGCCGATGCGGCTTTGAAAATTTCGGATTCGCCACATTAGCCTGAGCGGAATATGGCCTATACCTTGGAACAATTCCAGACTGGCGTGGCACAATAGATGAATATCCTCCTCAACTTTGTGTGCGCAGCCGGACCAGACGCGGAGCGAATTCGGCTGTCACGGGCATTTCGCCTGATGAAACACTAAATAGGCCCGAGATCGACGAGGAGCGGCTCTTCCATGTCCCAATCGGCTCCTTCCCTGGCGCCTGTCCGTTTCGATGCCGACGCGGACGCCAAGCTTTCCGCGTTGCGGCGTACCAAACTCGTGGCAGCGGCGGCGCTGGCGCTTTGCGTGCTGGTGTTTGCGGTCGCCAAATCGTTCGAGCACGCCTATCCATGGCTCGGCTTCGTCGCTGCCTTTGCCGAGGCCGCGACCATCGGCGGTCTGGCCGACTGGTACGCGGTGGTGGCGCTGTTCCGACGGCCGCTGGGGCTGCCGATCCCGCATACCGCCATCATTCCCGAGAACCAGAGCCGCATTGCCGACAATCTCGGCCGCTTCATCGAGGTGAACTTCCTCGCTCCGGAACCGGTGCGTGAAAAGCTTGCCGAGGTCGATTTTTCGGCGCTCGTCGCCGACTGGCTGGCCGATGCCGAACGCGCCGCCGGCCTGTCGCGCTTCGTCGTGCGTCTGGTGCCGCAGACGCTCGCCGCCGTCGAGCAATCCGGCCTGCGTGGCTTCGTCACCAGCCGCATGCTCGAGCAAATCGAAAAGGTGCCGCTGGCGCCGCTGGCCGCCGAGCTGTTGTCGGCGCTCACCGACGATCGCCGCCACCAGAAACTGTTCGACGAATTCACCAAGGTGATCGGCCGATTCCTCAACGACGAGCAGGCGCTGGCGACAATGCGCGAGAAGATCCGCGAGGAGCTGCCATCGCTGTTCAACCTGTTCCGCGCCGACGCCTATCTTTTGAAGAAGATCGTCGCTTCCGCCGGCTCGCTGCTCGACGAAGTGCGGGCCGATCCCGACCACCCGATGCGCGCCGAATTCGACCGTTTCGCTCTGGGCTTCATCGAAAAGCTCAGGACCTCGAAGCAATATGCCAAACGGGCCGAGAAGCTGAAGCGCGATTTCCTGGCCCGGCCGGAAGTCAGGGGACTGGCCGGCGACATGTGGGCGAGCCTCAGCCAGTTCATCGAGCAGGATACCAAGGCGCCCGAGTTCGATCATCCGTGCGCATCTCGCCAACATGTTCGTCGAGGTCGGCCGGCATCTTGCCAGCGACGCACAGATCAGGGCCGACATGAACCAGGGCTTCGTGGTGGCGCTGGCTTCGTTCGTGGAGAGCCAGAAGAGCGGCGTGTCGAAATTCATCGCCGACCAGGTCAAGCGCTGGGATCTCGCGCAGCTGACGAGGCTGATCGAGATGAACATCGGCAGGGACCTGCAATACATCCGCTTCAACGGCATGATCATTGGCGGGCTTGCCGGTGTCGTGCTCTATGTCGCCGAGCGGCTGTTCCTCGTCGGCTGAAGCGCGAGCCTGGGTCGATTCCACTGCGTTCGAATGGACAGCCAGCACTTCGGTGCTATGCTCCGTCAGGGAGCCCAATCGGCGGCGACAAGGGGAGAAGACGATCATGGCCAAGCAACCGGAATCCGATTCCTTCATGGACATGTTCGGCAAGTTTGGCCGCGACTTGAAGGTGCCCAACGTCGATGTCGAGGCGATCCTCGCGCATCATCGCAAGAACCTCGAGGCACTGGAAAAATCAGCCCGAACCGGTGCTGCCGGAGCGTCGTCGCTGTTGTCCAGGCAGCGCGAGATGCTGCAGGACACGCTGCGCGAGATCACCGAGATGGCGCAAAGCTACAGAGCGCCGGGCAATCCGCAGGAATTGATGGCCAAACAGACCGAATTCGCCCGCAAATCCTTCGAGGCTGCGTTGAAGAATGCCGGCGAAGTGGCTGAACTGGCCAAGAAATCCGGCACCGAATCGGTCGACATCCTGCGCACGCGCATCAAGGAGGCGATGGAGGAAATCCGCGCCGGCTACGACAAGAAGTAGCGTTCTCCGGCCAAGGCGGCGTTTGTTGCCGCCGGCAGCCCCTGAAAAGCCAGGAAATCCGGATTTGCCCTGCCACTGCGCCGGGCGGAGTGGCACGATCGCGGCCGAAATTGGCGGAACGGATTTGCACCGAGCGAATTGACAGGGGCTGCCAGTTCGTGGTCCGGAGGCGTTGGAAGCGATCGGGAAACCAGAATGAACGAAATACGGCCTAAGACGCCGCCGACCTACGCGCAATTGAGGACGATGGCCGGGCAGGAGCTTGGCGTGTCGGAGTGGACGACGGTCGACCAGAATCGCATCGACCAGTTCGCCGAATGTACAGGCGACCATCAATGGATTCATGTCGATCCCGAGAGGGCGCGACGCCAAAGCCCGTTCCGCACGACGATCGCGCATGGCTACCTGACGCTGTCGATCATCGGCGCGCTGGCGCTCGGCATGGGCATCGTGCCGGAGAATACCCAGGCCGCATTCAACTATGGCTTCGACAAGGTGCGTTTCCTGGCGCCGGTCAAGGTCGGCGCGCGCATCAGGCTGCGCTCTACTCTTCTTTCGATGGAGGACAGGGGGCCCGGCCAGTATCTGATGAAGGCGGCCAATACCGTCGAGATCGAAGGCGAGGAAAAGCCGGCGCTCACGGCTGAAACGCTGGTCATGCTCTATGAGCGCCGCAAACGGGCAGGGGCCTGAGAGCCTGTTTGGAAATTCCACTCTGGCGGCCATCTGATGGCGGTTTCTGCGCTTCCGTTGCTCACGGACCGAATGTCCGCTGCGCTACGGTTCTCGAAACCACCATCATATGACTCGCCAGAGCGAATTTGGAAACAACCTCTGAGCAGCGTCCAACTGGACATCACGCTTCGATTGCCTGCAGCCAATCAGGTCGTGCGTTACGAAACTCTGGACTCCGCGCGGCCAGCGGCGCGGGCCGCGAGCAGCGCAAGAAACAGCGCGACCAGCGCCAGCGCCGTTGCCGTCTGAAAGGTGACCTGCATTCCGCGGGCGGCGGCCTCTGAACTCAGGATGTCCTGGCCAATGCCTTGCCGTTCCCCGGCCGATGCGACGGCGAAGATAGCACCCATCAGCGATGCGCCGGTGATGAGGCCGAGATTGCGCGAAAGGTTGAGCAGGCCTGAGACGACGCCGCGCTCGCCAGCGCCGACGCCGGTCATGACAGCTGCGTTGTTGGACGTCTGGAACAGCGCGTAGCCGATGCAGGTGACGGTGATCGGAACGACATAGCTGGCAATGCCGAGTCCCGTCATGGCGAGCGACAGCAGGAACGTGCCGGTGGCGAGGCTGGCCAAGCCGGCGACCATCATCCTGTGGGCTCCGAAGCGATCGGTCAGGCGTCCGGCCAGCAGCGCCGACAGGGTCGAGACGAGCGGGCCGGTCGACAGCACGAGGCCGACCGTTGCGGCATCGAGCCCGAGCCCGCGCGACAGATAGAACGGGGCAACCACCAGGGTCGCCATCATCACGGTGGCGACGATGAGGCTCATGGCCAGGCTGGCGGTCAGCTGGAGATCGCGGAAGCTGGCAAGCTGGATCAGGGGGGTTTTCACGTTCGCCTGCGCAGCGGCGAACAGAACGGCGCCGATGCCGGCCGCTATCAGCAGGGCGATGTTGAGCGCGCTGAAATTGCCTCTGCCAAGTGTCATGGCCAGCGCATAGGCGGCCAGCGTCAGGGCCAGCAGGGCGGTGCCCACGGCGTCGAACTTGCCTCGATCAGTCCGCGCCTTGCTGTCGGCCGGCAAGGAACGCCAGGCGAGAGCGAAGGTCAGCACACCCAGCGGGACATTGATGAGGAAGATCGCCTGCCAGCCGAAGCCCGCGATCAAGAACCCGCCCAGCGACGGACCAAGTGTCGTGCCGATCGCGGACATGGCGCCGAGCAGGCCCATGGCGCTGCCGGTTTTAGCCTTGCTTACCGTCTCGGCCACAAAAGCCAGCGTCAGCGCCATCATTAGCGCCGCGCCAAGCCCCTGCACGGCCCGCGCGGCGATCAGCAGCCAGAGTGTCGGCGCCAGGCCGCAGAGCACCGATGCCAGCGTGAACAACGCGATGCCGCCAAGCAGCAACGGCCGGCGCCCGAACATGTCGGCCAGCCGTCCGGCGCTGACGATCAGTGTGGTGATGGCGAGGAGATAGGCGAGAACGACCCATTGCACCGACTGGAACGAAGCGCCGAAATTCTGCATCAGCGACGGCAGGCCGACGCTGGCAATGCTGGTTCCCAGCGACGACAGCAGCGTGGCAAGCGACAGGCTTGCCAGCGCCCAGCGGGCGGATTGGATCTGTGGCGGCGCCGATACGCGCTCGTCCCGATTTTGCTCAGCGATTGCCAAGGCGATCTCCTTCCATCGGCTCCAGATGCGGAGCTGTCGGAGATCTAGTCTGTCGGGTGATATGGCGGAAGGCGCAGCATTTGCATGTTATTCATGCGCCAAACGCCATATCCCATGCTATGGTCCGCCGATGGCATCACCCGATCTCAACTTGCTCGTCGCTCTCGACATCCTGCTGTCGGAAGGCAGCGTGGCGCGCGCCGCCAATCGTCTTGGTCTCAGCCCCTCGGCGATGAGCCGGACGCTGGCGCGGCTGCGCGCGGCGACTGGCGATCCGCTGCTGGTTCGCGCCGGTCGCGGCCTGGTTCCGACACCGCGTGCGCAGGAGTTGCAGCAGCAGGCTGGTCGCGTCGTTCAGGATGCGGAGGCACTGCTGCGCCCAGCCAAGCTCCTCAACCTCTCGGGCCTCGCCAGGACGTTCACGCTGCGCACCAATGAAAGCTTCGTCGAGGAGTTCGCGCCGCGCCTTGTCGCCCGCATCGAAGCGGAGGCGCCTTGCGTGCGGCTGCGTTTCGCGCCGAAGTTCGACAAGGATGTCACGTCGCTGCGCGAGGCGGCGATTGACCTGGAAATCGGCGTCGCCGGTGAAACCGGACCAGAGATGCGCATCCAGGCGCTGTTTCGCGACCGCTTCATCGGTGCCGTTCGAACTGGCCATCCCTTGAGCGAGGGCGTCGTGACGCCCGAGCGCTACGCGGCCGGCCGCCACATCAGTGTTTCGCGGCGGGGCCGCGAGAAAGGGCCGATCGATGAAGCCCTGGAGCGGCTTGGACTCCAGCGGACAGTCGTGTGCATGGTTTCCGGCTTTTCGGCCACGCTTGCCATGGCGCGCGCGTCCGACCTGATCGCCAGCGTGCCCGAGCGGCACACGGAAGGCGCGCGCGCCGGCATGCACAGCTTTCCACTACCGGTTGCCACTGTGGAGGTCACCATCTCCATGCTTTGGCACCCGCGTCTCGATGCCGATCCGGCACAGCGCTGGTTGCGCGACTGCGTGCGGGAGGTCTGTGCGGCCCGCTGACCGACAACCGTGCGCAATCAATTCGCCATCGCCGCCTCAAGCACCTTGAAAATCCGCTCGTCGGCGCATTGGGCAACGTTGAAGCGCAGGAAGCGGCTGGCTGTCTGGGACAGGCTGAACGCATTGCCGGGCGCCAGCACGATGTTGTCGGCTAGGGCGCGGCGGGCGACTTCGGCCGCATCGACGCCATCCGGCAGGCCGCACCACAGGAACAGGCCGGCCGGCTGGTCGATCCAGGGCGTGATGCCGATTGCCTTCAGGCGGGCACTCGTCTCGCCCATGGCGCGCGAAAGCCGCGCCCGCAGCAGATCCATATGCTTGCGGTAGCTGCCGTCCTTCAGCAGCGTCAGCACCAGTTCGGCCGCAAGCCGGCCGCCGCCGAAGGTGGTGGCGATCTTGAGGTCGGTCAGGCGCTCGATCCAGTCGCGGGGCGCCGCGATGTAGCCGCAGCGGACCGACGCCGACAGCGTCTTGGAGAAGCTGCCGATCTGGACGACCCGGCTCAGGCCATCGAACGCCGCCAGCCTGGGGGCGGGCGCATGTTCGAAATCGGCAAAGATGTCGTCCTCGACGATGGTCAATTCCGACTGATCGGCGAGCTTGAGCAGGCGGTGCGCGGTGACTGGCGACAGGATCGCGCCGGTCGGATTGTGGATGGCGGAATTGGTGATGTAGAGGCGCGGCCGGTGCTCGGTGAGCGCCTGCGCGAACAGGTCGATATCCGGTCCCGACGGCGTGTAGGGAACGCTGACGACCTTGGCCCTGTGGGCGCGCAGCAAGGCGTGAAAATTGAAATAGCAGGGATCATCGACCAGCACCGTGTCGCCGGGTTCGATCAGGAAGCGGCACAGCAGGTCGATGGCTTGCGTGCCCGATTCCGTCAGCATGATCTGTTCTGGCGAGGCTTCGATGCCGTGCTCCGCCATGCGCCGCGCAAGCAGTTGCCGCAGCGGCGGCAGGCCGAGCGGCGTGCCGTAGTCGGCAAGCGCGACATCGTCGGCACGCGCCACGGTGCGCAATGCCCGGCGCAACCCTGCCTGATGCATCCAGGAGGCCGGCAGCCAGCCGCAGCCGGGTTTCAGGATGTCATCGCCTGTCTCCAGCGACTGGCGCGAGATCCAGAGCGGATCGACGGCGCGGTCGAGCCGGGGGCCAATCTCGGCCAGAGACAGCGGCGCCAGCGATCCGGCGGCATAAAACCCCGAGCCCGGCCGGGACCGGATCGCGCCTTCGGCGGCGAGCCGCTCATAGGCTTCGACCACGGTGGATTTGGACACCTGCATGGACTTGGCGAAGGCGCGGATCGACGGCAGTCGCGCTCCCGGCGTCAGGCTGCGCGCGGCAATTCGCTGGCGGATGGTCGCCATCACGCTCTCGATCAGGGTGAGCGTGTCTTCGGTTTCCAGCGCGACTTCCGTCATCCGTACTGCCTAGTTGACCATTACAGTTTTGTAAAATTGTACTCCATTGTCTCTGGCTGCACCATAGGCGTCGGCCCGATAGAGGGCGAAACAAATGGAGCCTGGAATGGACAAGACCGCGGGCGGCTGGGTGAACGGATTCATCGGCGTGTTGATCTTCAGCGGCTCGCTGCCGGCGACGCGTGTGGCGGTGATGGATTTCGATCCGATCTTTCTGACGACGGCGCGCGCGGCGATTGCCGGACTGCTTGGCCTGGCAATGCTGCTGGTGTTCCGGCAGAAACGTCCGGAGCGCGGGGATCTGCTGTCGCTGGTGATCGTCGCACTTGGCGTGGTGGTCGGCTTCCCCTTGCTGACGGCTCTGGCGCTCAAGCACGTCACCACGGCCCATTCCATCATCTTCGTCGGTCTGCTGCCGCTGGCGACCGCGATCTTCGGCGTGCTGCGCGGTGGCGATCGTCCCCGCCCGGCGTTCTGGCTGTTTTCGTGCGTGGGCAGCGCGCTCGTCGCGGGTTTTGCTCTGATGCAAGGCGTGACCGCCTCGCCGGTCGGCGATGGTCTGATGCTCGCCGCCATCGTCGCCTGCGGCCTGGGCTATGCCGAGGGTGCGGCGCTGTCACGCAAGCTCGGCGGCTGGCAGGTGATCTGCTGGGCGCTGACGCTGTCGCTGCCGATCATGCTGGCGCTGACCTTTGCGACGCAGCCGCCGTCCTTTGCCAGCGTCGGCTCCAACGCCTGGATCGGTCTGGCCTATGTCTCGCTGTTCAGCATGCTGATCGGCTTCGTCTTCTGGTATCGCGGCCTGGCGCAAGGCGGCATCGCGGCCGTCGGTCAGTTGCAGCTGCTGCAGCCGTTCTTCGGCCTCGCGCTAGCGGCGACGCTGCTGCATGAACAGGTCAGTTCGCTGATGGTCGTCGTCACGCTCGGCGTGGTGGCGTGCGTGTTCGGGGCGAAGAAGTTCGCGAGGTAGGGGTTGGCTCTGACTGCCTTGCCTCTAGAACTTCGTCACCACGCCGATGCCGATGCCCTCGAAGCCGCCCATGGCCATCAAGGCGGCCGGCGCCTCGTCGAGGCTGATCTTCTTGCCGACCAGCAGTTCGGGCTTGAGCTTGCCGTTGCGGATCATCTCCATCATCGCCTGGTAGCGATAGGCCTGCATGCCGTGACTGCCGAGGATTTCGAGCTCGAAGGCGATCACCTTGTCCATCGGCACCTGCGGGCGGGCGTGCTCGCCCAGCATCAGGCCGACCTGCACATGGCGGCCGCGCCGGCGCAGATTGGCGATCGAATTGAACGAGGTGGTGGGGTGGCCGAGCGCGTCCATCGACATATGCGCGCCGCCATTGGTGATCTGCTTGACCGCCTTGACCACATTCGGCGTTTTCGACGCGTTGATGGTGGCGACCGCGCCGATCTTCTTGGCGAACTCAAGCTTCTCGTCGGTGAGGTCGATGGCGATGACATTGGCGCCCATGGCGCTGGCAATCATGATCGCCGACAGGCCGACGCCGCCGCAGCCATGCACCGCCACCCATTCGCCCGGCGTCACCCGGCCCTGGTCGACAATGGCGCGAAACGAAGTGACGAAGCGGCAGCCGAGGCTGGCGGCGGTGGCGAATTCCATCTCGTCGGGCAAGCGCACGAGATTGGTGTCGGCGTGTTCGATGGCGACATATTCGGCGAACGAACCCCAGCCGGTGAAGCCAGGCTGCGTCTGATGCTCGCAGACCTGGTGATTGCCCGATGAGCATTCGAAGCAGCGGCCGCAGCCGACGGCGAACGGCACCGTGACGCGTTCGCCGGCCTTCCAGCGGGTCACCTGCTTGCCGGCGGCTACCACGATGCCGGCCAGTTCGTGGCCCGGCACGTGCGGCAGGCGGATGCTGTCGTCATGGCCCATCCAGCCATGCCAGTCGCTGCGGCACAGCCCGGTCGCCTCGACCTTGATGACGACGCCATCGGCAGCCGGTTTCGGATCGGGAACGGTCTGGATCGTCGGCGCTTCGCCGAATTTCTCGAAGACGACGGCTTTCATTTGGCAACTCCACCCTTCAGACGGCCCGCGGGAAACGATAGCCGATTCCCTGTCGGGTCAAGCGGAAATCGATTCCGCCAGACATGGTGGCCGGTCGCGTTAGGCGCTGACGCTACGCGTCGGCAAATGAAATCTTACTCGGCATCGATCTGGTTTTCAGGTGCCGCCTTCTGGAAAGCCGGCAGCGCCATGCAGGCGGCGTTGATGCGCGCGATCGTCGGGTATGGCGTCATATCGACGCCGAAGCGGGCATTGTTGGTGACCTGCGCGGCCAGGCAGATGTCGGCCAGGCCCGGTGTGTTGCCATGGCAGAATTCTCCGGTCTCGGCCGAGGACGCCAGGATCTTTTCAAGCGGCTGAAAGCCTTCGTTCACCCAGTGGCGGAACCAGTTGGTGATGTCCTGGTCGCCGGCGCCGAACAGGGTGCGCAGCGAGGTCAGCACGCGCAGATTGTTCACCGGATGGATGTCGCAGGCGATCATCTGCGCCAGCATCCTGACCCGCGCCCGGCCAAGAGCGTCGTTCGGCAGCAGCGGTGGTTCGGGGCTGGTCTCGTCGAGGAATTCGATGATCGCCAGCGATTGCGTCAGCAGCGTGCCGTCGTTCCAGATCAGCGCCGGCACCAGACCCTGCGGATTGACCGCGAGATAGGCAGGCTCCAGATGCTCGCCATGGCGCAGGTGGTGCGGGACGTAGTCATAGCTCAGCCCCTTCATCTCCAGCGCAATCCGCACCCGGTAGGAGGTGGAGGAGCGATAGTAGTTGTGCAGGACGATGCCGCTCATGCGCTCACTTCGGTTGGCCGATGGTCACTTCGATCGTACCGATGCCGTCGATGCCGCCAGTCATCGTGTCGCCCGGACCGACCGCGCCGACGCCGGCCGGCGTGCCGGTGAAGATCAGGTCGCCGGGTTCCAGCTCCATCGCCTCGCTGCAGATCGACACGATATCGGCGATCGGCCAGATCAGCTCGGCGAGGTCGGCGTCCTGCCTGACCTTGCCGTTGACGGCGAGCCAGATGCGGCCCTTTTGCGGGTGGCCGGATTTCTGAGCGGGGACCAGCGGGCCGCAAGGCGCGGAGCGGTCGAACGCCTTCGACCAGTCCCACGGCCGCGCCATCTTCTTGGCTTCATCCTGCAGATCGCGGCGGGTGAGGTCGATGCCGACGCCGTAGCCCCAGACATGATCAAGCGCCTGTTCGCGACCAATGCGAAAACCCGGTCTGCCGATCGCGGCAACCAGTTCGATTTCGTGGTGCAGATTGGCCGTCAGCGGCGGGTAGGGGATCGCCGAGCCGGAATCGACCACCGCGTCGGCCGGCTTGGTGAAGAAGAAGGGCGGATCGCGCTCGTCATTGCCGAATTCGCGAATATGGGCGGCGTAGTTGCGGCCGACGCAGTAGATGCGGCGCACCGCAAAACGCGCGGGCGAACCTGCAACGGCCACCGAAGAGGTTGCGGGAGAGGGGAGAACGAATTCTGTCATGTGGGTCTCTGCTTGGTTGCCGGAACATTCGACCGATTTGGATGGCCGAGCAATCGAGAAAGCGCCGGCGGCGCTTTCCGACGGAGATGGCGATATACTATTTGGCAATAATCTGGCCATGGTCGCGAGGTTATTCTAAAGCGCGTCGCGTTTGAAACGGATTGAGGCGCCGCGCTTTAGGTCTTTGTCTCATGCATGTCGTTCACCCAAAACCGGGGCCACTTTTTGGGCGACATGCATTAATCGCCCCTGAACCGAAATGAACCCCATGACCGCAATCCACGATCGCGCCCGGTTCCTGATCATCGACGACCACCCGCTGTTTCGCGAGGCGCTGCACAGCGCCGTGCAGATGGCCTATCCGGAAGTCGACACGGTGGAGGCGCGCTCGATCACCGAGGCGCTCGATCTTCTGGCTGGCGCCAAGCCGTTCGATCTGGCGCTGCTCGACCTCAGCATGCCCGACGTGCACGGCTTCGACGGGCTGCTGCAGCTCAGGACCCGCTATCCGCGCCTGCCGGTGGTCATCGTCTCGGGCCATGAGGAGCCGAAGATCATTTCCGAAGCGCTGTCCTATGGCGCCGCCGGCTTCATTCCGAAATCGGCGCGCAAGAGTGATCTCGCCGCCGCCATACGCTCGGTGATGGAGGGCGCGATCTATGTGCCGGAAACCTACGAAGGCCGCACGCCCGACGCCGACAGCATCGACCGCGCCGACATGGTGCAGCGCCTGTCAACGCTGACGCCGCAACAGCTGCGCGTGCTGCAGATGCTGCGCCAGGGCCTGCTCAACAAGCAGATCGCCTATGAGCTGCAGGTGGGAGAGACCACGGTCAAGGCGCACGTCTCCGAAATCCTGCGCAAGCTCAATGTCTACAGCCGCACGCAGGCGGTGATCGAGGTGTCGAAGCTGGACAATGCGGAATTGTTTCGGGATCAGGCTGGGTTTTGAGGCTTTAGCCTTCCCCTTGTGGAGAGGGAAGGCGCGACGATGATTGGGCGACGCGCGCCAAAGGCAACACGGACTCCCCCGCCTCAAGCCGCTTGATCGCCGCCAGCTTAAATGCCGTCGGAAACGTTCTGAACGTCATTCTGTCTGCCATGGGTCATCCTCCAGGATAACCTGTCACAGAAATTGTCGTGTCTCACCTACGGGGTGCAGTCCAGTGCTGTCACCGTAATTCGCGACGATGGCCGGGCGGGGCACACGGTAAAAAGTGCACGGTCGCCGTAGTTCACAATTCAAATATCAACTATTTTCTCCAGTTTTAAATTTCGAATAGTCTTCTCTCTCCAAGAGTCAAGTTGCTCATCTGCTTCAATTTGCCTGTGAATAAGTTTGTCTCTCAGTAGTACCGCTGTCTCTTTTATTTCCAATTCCCAACTTGTGCGGATTTTTATACTTATGATGAGCGCGTCGAGTTCTCGCACGGCTTCGTCAACATTGCCCTCCCGCGCCGCGCAGAAAGCGATCGCTCTCCGGATATGCGGGTTGTCTTGCGACCTTGATTTCAATGTACGGGCAGCATCGCCGGGTGACTTGATGTCATTCAGAAACGGCAACGCTTGCGCAAGCAACGATAGCCTGATTTCTTCGATCAGGTTTGGCATACCATAATACCACCCGGTTACTCCCGGCCGGGGGACGGCACGATCTCCGAATGCAAAGTGCAAAGATTCGGTTGGAACAAAGAGCGGTATGAAGAAATAATTGATATAAAATGAGTTCTTATCGTGAGATGAGCTGTCATATGTGATGGCCAGCAGCAAGTCTTCGACTGGATCCTTATAAACCAATCCATTGTAGATTAAATATCCGGTTAATCCAGGTAATATTTTCTTAAAAATCGAGGTAAAATCTCTTTTATTCATGGTCGTATCTCCTTTACCGGAACCGGTGAGCCGTTCGGTAGAGATGGCATATTATTTTGGATTTGATTCACCCTATTCAAATCTAAGGAAGCATTGCCTGTTTTCAAGTCGTACGCAGCGCCGGGGTTTGCTATGGGACCCTCTACAACATCCACGCGTACCGAGCCAGGGGTTCCGCGTGGAACCGGCAAGCCCGCTTTGTAAGACACTTCAGTAGAAAGTTTGGGATCGGCAAGTGCTTTGACTTCATTTTCAAATGCTGTATGCACCCTGGTACCGTATACGGCGCCTTTGCCTGGCCCTACCTTCTGCGCTGCGCCGGTAGCGGCACTCGACAGGAGTGACTTCTACTGAAACATCCGAAGCTTCGGCAATTGCGCGAGTGAAGAAACCGGCCCTCGCGACGTTCAAAGCGAGCCCCGGCGTAGGAAGCAATCCAAAAACGCCGTCGGCCGTATCTGCTCTTCCTGATCTACTAAGGTTGTATTTCCCCACGGCCTTACGGGCAACTTCTGGCGAAACGCCATTTAGGACGCTGAGATCACCGTCGGCCTGCCGTAGCGCTGACGCCAATTTGTCCGCTTGTCTGTCTTGTTCGCGAGATATCTCCGCCTGTTTGGCAGCTGCCGCTCTGTCTTGAGCCGCCTTGCCGGCTATGCCTGTCGCATGCCCATTCGGATCACTCCTATTAACCGGATCGTTCTGCGCATACGCGTATCTGTTTGTGCCGACGCCTGGCTTGGTCGGATCCCAATCATCCGGCGAAATAAACCGCCCCAGCAGCGGATCCATGTATCTGGCATTGAGATAGAGCAGCCCCGTCTCGGGGTCGAAGCGCTCGCCGATGTAGCTCTTCTGCGTCTGGAAGCCGGTGTTGAGGCGTTCGCCATAGCTGGCGTAGTTGGTCTGCTCGACGATGTTGCCCGTGGCATCGGTGACCATCCGCACCGAGGCCAGGTGATCGCGGTGCAGGAAGTATTTGACGCCGTTGACAACCTTGATATCGGGGTGGGGATAGCGGGTGTAGATTTCCGCGCCCGGCGTTGCCGGATTGATCTCGACAGAGGCGTCGGGATAGAGCGTCGTGGCGTCACGTGGTGCGGCAGACCGGGAACGACGATACGGCAAGGCGGGCCATGCGGTCAGTTTACCCATGCTGACAGGCAGGAAGGGACATAGAAAAAGTGCACTGTCACCGTAATTCCTCCTTCATGAACCAATCAATATCCAATGTGCCTTTTTTCCACTCCGCGATAGTCACATCGGCGCTCGAACTGACAACCCGGGAATTCGCGTCTCTTGCAAGGTTGTTTAGTTCAGCAAGGGCTGCCCTTTCCTCCAATGGAAGCAAGTGCGATGCACTCCAAAGCCTGACGTTCTCTTCGGTATGCTTCAAGTTCTCCAATAGAAACAATCGCCCCCGATCGTTTTGTTTTCTAATCTCCCTTATCGCTCGAATTAGGCGGTCATGCGCCGCATTCGAGCTTTTGCTGTCTCCATTCTCAAGCTGTCCAAGGTGCAGGATGGCAGCCGCAACATATTCTACTTCAGGGTTTTTTGGTGGCATTTTGCGATCCGCCATTTGCATTATTCTCTTGAATTGCGAATTAAGAGGCCGGGGTGATCATGGCAACAGTGCGCTGTCACTGTAATTGCCTGTTACACAAAATCAAACTTTGGTGAAACGCAATCCTGTCAATCCTTTAGAGTCAAATAGCTCCTTGAATTTTTCAGAAACAATTATGTGAAACCTCGTGCCGAAGTTATCTTTCAGTCGAAAGACGTCGAAATCCGTATAAAATCCTTCGCTCACTTTCAAATCTTAAATTTGGCTTATATCTCCGTCGTCAAACGTTTCATAAGACGATCTCAAGAAGTCGAGGCTATATACTTCTTCCATCGGAACATATATCTCTAGGTCGTACTTTTCGGTTCTTGCCGTGTAGAAGGTGTGCCGACCTCGCGAAATAGCCGAGCCAAACAGATCGAATATTTCACGTTTTGCAAACAAGACCCCAAGGTGAGAGGCCGGCACGAAGTCTCCTATAGGAAGTGGCCGCTCGTCGTCAAAGCGAAAGCCCAGTCTCCCTGGGTCGATCGTCCTTGTACCTTCCATCCTTAAGAAGTCTTGTGATCCATAGTCGCTTCCATCATCAACAAGGAGGCGATAATTCATGATATCGTCTTCAACTCGCCAATACATCTTCATCGTTCCCGGGGTGGGGGCTAGGCCAACAAATGCGCCAGCAGCGCGCGCAGTTGTGCCGGCTTCAGCGGCTTGCGCATCAGTTCGATGCCGCCGGCGCGCGCCGCCTTGGCGACGGCTTCGGAACTGTCGGCGGTGACGATCAGCGCCGGCACGGCGCGGCCGAGATAGTCGCGGACCTCGGCGATGGTGGCGGTGCCGAGGTCGCCGCCGTCGAGATGCTGGTCGGCAATGACGATGTCGGGGACCCAGTCGGTGTCGCCAAGCATGTCCAGCGCATCGTCGGTCGAGGTCGCGGCCCGCACCAGGCATTGCCAGCGTTCGAGCAGGAAGGTCATCGCCTGCAGCACCTCGGCATCGTTCTCGACCAGCAGCACCTTGGTGCCGAACAGGCCGTAGCCGCGCGGCCGTTCCGTGTCGGCGCCGCTGGCGATGGCGTCGGCCGGGGCGCCGATGCCGACGGGAACATCGATGTGGAAAATCGTGCCGCGCCCGACCTTCGATGAAAATGTCACGGGATGGCCGAGGGCGCTCGCCATGCGGCGCACGATGGCAAGCCCGAGCCCGAGACCGCCGCCGTCCAGCTCTGCATTGGCCGACGAGGTGCCGCGGTGGAACTCCTCGAACACCGCTTCGCGCTGGTCGTCGGGAATGCCGCAGCCGGTATCGGCGACATCGATGCGGATGGTGTCGCCGCGATGCCTGGTGCCGACCAGCACGCCACCCGAGCGGGTATAGCCCAGCGCATTGGAGAGAATGTTCTGCAGGATGCGGCGCAACAGCGTGCGGTCGGAGCGGACCACGGCATTGACCGGCCGGAATTTCAGCGACAGGCCCTTCAGTTCCGCCACCGGCTGGAAATCCGAGCGCAGCGACGAGAACAGCACCTCCAGGCTGACGTCGCCGATGTCGGGCTGCACCACGCCGGCATCGAGCTTGGAGATGTCGAGCAGCGTGTGCAACAGGTCCTCCATCGTCTCCAGCGAGCGCTCGACCTGCCGCACCAGCTTCCGGCCCTCTTCGCTGGTCTGCACTTCGGCGAGCGCCGAAACCGAGAGGTGGGCGGCATTCAGCGGCTGCAGCACGTCGTGGCTGGCGGCGGCGAGGAAGCGGGTCTTGGACAGGTTCGCCAGTTCGGCGTTTTCCTTGGCGGCGCTGAGGTCGATGTTGGATTGTTCCAGCCGGCGCAAGGTCGAGTGCAGTTCCTCGGTGCGCGTGCGCACCCGATTTTCCAGCGAAATCGCGGTCTGGAACAGCGAGAAGGCATTGCCCTGCTGGTCCATCGAGCGCTCGACGCGGCTGACCAGTGCGGCGTTGATCTTCTTCAGCTTTTCAAGATCGTTTATGTCCCTGAGCGGCATCTTATTCGGCCGCCTGTCGTTCGCCAAAGGCGATGCCGGTAAAAGTCTGGTTCAAATGCATCGACCGGTACTGTTCGCCATAGGTGCCGAAGCCGATGACGTTGTTGACCCGGTAGAGCTCCGAGATGTCGCGAAAGACCTGGCGGTTGCGCGCATCCAGCCGGCGCAGCACGCAGTCGAAGCCGAGGATCATGTCGATGCCGCCGAGCCGCTCCTCGACGTCACGAAGGGCGGCGCGCGTCGATTCGACCATGTCCTTGGGCTGAGCGATCGACAGCACGACGCCGTCGTCTATGGCGCAGAAGAACGACAGCGAGCCATCGGGGTGCATCTTCTGGATCGACCGGCAATAATATTCGCCACCCACCTTCACCACCACCGGGTGCGAGGCAAAACTCAGCGGCGTCAGCGTCTGCGGGATGATGCCGACGGACGCGGCATATTCCTCCGCCGCATTGGTGGCGTTGAACTCGCGCACGATGCGGTGATCGGGATCGGACGCCGTCACCACCAGCTTTTCATCGGTGGGAACGAAATTGTCGGTCTTGAAGACATGGAAGGGAATTTCGGTGGCGACCAGCACGATAATGGCGCTGTCGGAGGTGACCTTGCCGTTCCAGATCAGGCGCGTCGTCTCGAATTTCAAATCGTCGCCGGCCGACCCGCCGAGCAGCGGTATGTCGTCGAGGCCCCAGTGGATGGCCGAACTCACTGCTTCCTCGGCATAGGAAAGCCCGTCGATGAAGCAGAGCGCGAACGTGCCTTTGGTGCGGTCATAGCCCAGGCGCGCGCGCAGCGACCGCCGCAAAGCCTCGACCTCGCTGGTGATCCTGTCCATGCCCGACGAGGACAGGTTGTCGACCATTACGCTGACCGCGGTGAACGCGGTGGAGGGAAGCAGCATGGCGAGCACGTGGCCGTCCTCGAGGCCCTGGGGCGTGATCTCGCCGGCGGTCGAGCAGCCCGCGTGGTGGAGCGCAGGCGCGTGGGTCATGAGCGCCCGGGAAAGAGCGTCGGCCTCGACCAGGCTCTGGGAAAAGAACAGCAGGGCAAAGCCGGCGTCGATTGCCGCGGCTTCCAGCGCGATAGCCGTGGCGAACGCGTCCATGTCGGGCTCGTCAGTGGTGAGCGCCGACAGGCCGCATGCATAGCGCGTCCGTGAACTGGCCAGCGGCGTTCTCCGCATTTCCTCCGACGCTGTTTTATGCGCGTCGGGCGCGCGGGCGTCGGACAACATTGTTGTCCTCAATCCATGGTTTGGCAATGGGGCGACAGGGGCCGCACGTTTGGGCTCGGCCATGACCGAAAGTACAATGTGCCGAGTTTTAGACGTGCTGTTTTTTGTCCGTTGTGCGGTGTACGACTAACGCGTGGCCGAGGCGCCAACACCGCGTCGGCAGCGTGATGACCAAGGTTGATACCCAGGGAGGGACCATGTCGGACGTTTCGTTGATGGTGAACGGAAAGCGGGTCAGCGGCGTTGCCGAGGACCGAACACTTCTGGTTCACTTCCTTCGGGAGAATCTCGGTCTTACCGGAACGCATGTCGGTTGCGACACCTCGCAATGCGGTGCCTGCGTCGTCCATGTCGACGGCAAGGCGGTCAAATCCTGCTCGATGCTCGCGGTGCAGGCTTCGGGCTCGACCGTGGTGACGATCGAGGGCCTGGCCAATGGCGCAGATCTGCATCCGGTGCAGGCCGCCTTCAAGGAACATCACGGGCTGCAGTGCGGCTTCTGCACGCCGGGCATGATCATGACGGCGACCGACATGATCAACCGCCACCCCGAAGGCCTCGACGAGGCCACGGTGCGCGCCGAGCTCGAAGGCAACATCTGCCGCTGCACCGGCTACCACAACATCGTCAAGGCGATCCTCGCCGCATCGAAGACGATGTCCAAGGGGTCGAAGAGCAAAGCCAGGCAAGCGGCGTGAGAGGGAAGTGAGTAGCGAATAGGGAGTAGCGAATAGTCAGCAGTCTGACCAAACGCCAACTCACCTTCACTACTCGCTAGTCGCTGCTCACTATTCGCTATCTCAGCATTCGGGAGGAATTTCTGATGGGCATTGAAGGTGTTGGCGCTCGGGTCGCGCGCAAGGAAGACAAAAGATTCATCACCGGCGCCGGCCGTTATGTCGACGACATGGTGGTTCCCGGCATGAAGCACGCGGCCTTCGTGCGCAGCCCGCACGCGCATGCGCAGATCAAGAAGATCGACGTCAAGAAGGCTCAAGCCATGCCAGGCGTCATCGGCGTGCTGACCGGCAAGGAACTCAAGGCCGACGGCATCGGCAACCTCATCTGCGGCTGGATGATCCACTCCAAGGATGGTTCGCCGATGAAGATGGGGGCGTGGTCGCCGCTCGCGTTCGACCGGGTCCGATATGTCGGCGATGCCGTCGTCATCGTCGTGGCCGAGACCAAGGGCCAGGCGCGCGACGCCGCCGAGGCGGTCGAGATCACGTACAAAGAGCTGAAGGCCGTCGTCGATGCCTCGAAGGCGATGGACAAGGGCGCGCCGCAGGTCCACCCCGAGGCCGACAACAACCTGATCTTCGACTGGGACATCGGC
Organism: Mesorhizobium bavaricum; assembly: GCF_056781655.1. Lineage (NCBI taxonomy): Bacteria > Pseudomonadati > Pseudomonadota > Alphaproteobacteria > Hyphomicrobiales > Phyllobacteriaceae > Mesorhizobium > Mesorhizobium bavaricum. The sequence continues at coordinate 3,916,582 of NZ_CM165566.1, forward strand.
AACGCAGACGAGACGGCGGCGGCGTTCAAGAAGGCGGCCCATGTCGTCAAGATGGATATCGTCAACAATCGCCTGGTGCCCAACGCCATGGAGCCGCGCGCGGCTCTTGGCCATTACGACAAGGCCGAGGACCACTATACCTGCTGGACGACGTCGCAGAACCCGCATGTCGCGCGGCTGGTGATGAGCGCCTTCTACAATGTCGCGCCGGAAAACAAGCTGCGCGTCATCGCGCCCGATGTCGGCGGCGGCTTCGGCTCGAAGATCTACATCTATCCCGAAGAGATCGTCTGCCTGTGGGCGTCGAAGAAGACCGGCGTGCCGGTCAAATGGGTGGCCGACCGCACCGAGAGTTTTCTCACCGACGCGCATGGCCGCGACCATCACACCCATGCCGAAATGGCCTTCGACAACGATCACAGGATCCTTGGCCTGAAGGTCGAAACCAAGGCCAATCTCGGCGCCTACATGTCGCTGTTCTCGTCGGCGACGCCGACCTACCTCTACGCGACGCTGCTGTCGGGCCAGTACAACATCCCCGCCATCCACGCCAATGTGAAGGCGATCTACACCAACACCGCACCCGTCGATGCCTATCGCGGGGCAGGGCGGCCGGAAGCAACCTTCGTCATGGAACGCATGATGGAGACGGCCGCGCGCCAGTTCGGCGTCTCACCCGCAGAGTTGCGCCGCAAGAACTTCATCACCTCGTTCCCGCACCAGACGCCGGTCATCATGTGCTACGACGCCGGCGACTATGCCGCTTCGCTCGACGCGGCGATGAAGGCGTCGGACTATGCCGGCTTTGCCAAGCGCAAGGCCGCCGCCGCCAAGAAGGGGCTGCTGCGCGGCATCGGCATGAGCTGCTACATCGAGGCCTGCGGCATCGCTCCGTCGGCGGCTGTCGGCAGTCTTGGCGCCGGTGTCGGCTTGTGGGAATCGGCGGAAGTGCGCGTCAACGCCGTCGGCACGATCGAGGTGCTGACCGGCTCGCACAGCCACGGCCAGGGCCATGAGACGACCTTCGCGCAACTGGTCAACGAGCGCTTCGGCGTGCCGCTCGATTCCGTCTCCATCGTCCATGGCGACACCGACAAGGTGCAGATGGGCATGGGCACCTATGGCTCGCGCTCGGGCGCGGTCGGCATGTCGGCCATCGTCAAGGCGCTCGACAAGGTCGAGGCCAAGGCCAAGAAGATCGCCGCGCACCTGCTCGAGGCCGACGAAGGCGACATCATCATCGAGAACGGCGCGCTGAAAGTGGCCGGCACCGACAAGAACGTGCCGTGGTTCCAGATGGCGCTCGCCGCCTACACCGCCCACAATCTGCCGGGCGGCATGGAGCCCGGGCTGAAGGAGACGGCCTTCTACGATCCGTCGAACTTCACCTTCCCGGCCGGCTGCTACATCTGCGAGGTCGAGGTCGACCCGGAAACCGGTATGACCGAGATCATCCAGTTCGTCGCCGCCGATGATTTCGGCAACATCATCAACCCGATGATCGTCGAGGGCCAGGTGCATGGCGGACTGGCGCAAGGCATCGGCCAGGCGCTGCTGGAAGGCGCCCATTACGACAACAGCGGCCAGTTGCTGACCGCCAGCTACATGGACTACACCATGCCGCGCGCCGGCGACCTACCGTCGTTCAAGGTTTCGACCTCGAACACGCCATGCCCGGGCAATCCGCTCGGCATCAAGGGCTGCGGCGAGGCCGGCGCCATCGGCTCGCCGCCGGCGGTGATCAACGCCATCACCGATGCCATCGGCAGCAACGATCTGGCCATGCCGGCATCGCCGTCCACCGTGTGGGCGGCAATCCGCGCCGCGACGAAACACTGAGGAGGAACGAGCATGTATTCGGTCAATTACCACCGCGCCGCCTCGCTCGCTGATGCCGCCAAGCTGGTCAAGACGGGTGACGCCAAGCTGCTCTCGGGCGGCATGACGCTGATCCCGGCGATGAAGACACGGCTCGCCGCGCCCTCGGACCTTGTCGACCTGTCGAAGATCAAGGAGTTGCAGGGGGTCAAGGTGTCGGGCAAGACGGTCACCATCGGTGCCGCCACCACGCATTTTGAGGTCGCCAGGGACGAGAAGCTGAGGAAGGCCTGTCCGGCGCTTGCCCATCTGGCGTCGCTGATCGGCGATCCGGCGGTGCGCCACCGGGGGACGATCGGCGGCTCGATCGCCAACAACGATCCGGCGGCCGACTATCCGGCGGCGCTGCTGGCACTGGGTGCCACCATCGTTACCAACAGGCGCCAGATCGCTGCCGACAAGTTCTTCAAGGGCCTGTTCGAGACGTCGCTGAAGGAAGGCGAGATCGTTACCGCGGTCAGCTTCACGGCGCCCGCCAAGGCGGCCTATGAAAAATTCCGCAATCCGGCATCGCGCTATGCGATCGTCGGCGTGTTCGTGGCCAAGGGCAAGGACGGCGTCAGCGTTGCCGTCACCGGCGCTGGCGACGACGGCGTCTTCCGCTCGAAGGAGATCGAGGCGGCATTGGCCAAGAATTTCGCCGCCTCGGCGCTCGAAGGCGTGAAGGTGCCGGCGAAGAATCTTATGACCGACATCCACGCCTCGGCGGACTACCGCGCCAATCTGATCGTAGTGATGGCAAAGCGTGCCGTGGCGGCCGCCACCGCCTGACACCATCAGTCGCGGGCAAGGAAAGGGGCCATAGCGGCCCCTTTTTCACGTGCGACAACCCGCAACGGTCCAGTCCCTGAAGGAATTGCCATCACCATTTTTTGCTTGAGGCAATTCCGGCACATGCTTTCCTTGGACCTGCTTCGGCGGCAATCTCGCACTTGCACAAATTTATCTCGCACTGCAATATGTGGTCGGGCGGGAATGCGAACGGGGTTGGAGCGTGTACCGCCATGCCCTTTCGCATGTCCAATGCGAAGGGATCGGCATGTCCGAAATTTCCGCGACCAGCATGGTTCTGCCCCGATCGACCGCCGAGAGAGCGGCCAGGACAAGACTGGCCTATCTCGATGGCTGGCGCGGGCTGTCGATCGCCCTGGTGCTGATCGGCCATTTTTTTCCCGTTCCCGGAATCAATCTGGGCGTGCTGGGCGTAGAATTCTTCTTCGTGCTCAGCGGCCGGCTGATGGGCGAGATCCTGTTCATCGAGCGCTACCCGCTGAAGAAATTCTTCAAGCGCCGCTTCTCCCGAATCTATCCCGCACTTCTGGTCTTCGTGGTCGTCGCGATGATTGCGCTCTCCGGCACATTCATCGCCTTCAAATGGAAGGCGGCGCTGACCGCGCTGACATTCACCTACAATTATGCCGGCATCCTCGTTACGCGGGCAGGCGCGCTCGACCATATCTGGTCGCTTTGCATCGAGGAGCACGCCTACATCATCCTGGCGCTGATCAGCGTCGTCGTCTCAAGCCGCTCCCGCGTCGTCGTGCTGCTGCTGGCGCTGGCCTTGCTTGCCATGGCCAACGGCGCTGTCTCGTACTGGGTCGTGGGGATGGACTACGAAGCCACCTACTGGCGCACCGATGTGCATATCGCGTCGATCCTGCTGTCGGCTTCGATCTGCCTGCTCAAGGCCGACGGCCGGCTGCCGGCGGTGCTCGGGGGCAAGCATGTGGCGCTCGCGGCATCGATCTGCGCCGTAGTGCTTTTCCTCGATCGGGTGCCGACACCAATCCACTATCTCTTCGCGGTGCCGCTGCTGGCGCTGGCCGTCAACGCGCTCGATTTCAGCCCGCGCTATCTGACCGGATTGCTGTCGTCCTGGCCGATGGCAACGCTCGGGCTGTGGTCGTACTCGCTCTATCTGTGGCAGCAGCCGTTCTACAAATTCGTCTATGAGCAAGGCAGCGCGCCGATCCCGATGCTGGCCGGGGTCTTTGTCTGCGCGTTCTGCAGCTACTACATCATCGAGCGGCCGGCGCGCGAATGGCTTAACCGCAACTGGTGAATCCCGCCGTCTTGCCCGCAGGATAATCCAAAGGCGCCGGAAAGGTCGCGGCCGCGGACTGGATTTCGCGGTTAGGCCGATCGGCCCTTTTTCGTGAGCAGATACCGTCGGAGACCGGCTTCACCGCGCGGTGTTGTCCAGCGATGTTTCCAGGCGAAGGCTTCTTTGTGTGGCCAGCGCCAGCGGGTCAGGCGGAGATCGCCTGACGTATCAGACGGAAATCCGTCTGATGTAGTAGCGCACCGCCTTCTTGCCGCCGTGGATCACCGCATCGCCGGCCTCGACGAAACCGAGCGCGGCGTGGAACGCGTCCGAGGCAGGGTTCGGCGGGTCCATGTTGACCTCGCAGGTGACCAGCGTATGGCCGGCGCGCTGAACATGGCCGAACAAATCCTGGTAGAGCCGGCGGGCATGGCCACGGCCGCGCGCTTGTGCCGCCACGACGACCCGGTCGACATAGACGAAGCGGGGGTAGCGTTCGCGGAACCAGACGAAATTCGGGCTGTCGTAATTGGCATCCTGGTCGAAGGTCATGATGAAGGCTTCGAGATCGCCGATGCGGCGCGCGTAAAATGCCTCGCGGAGCAGGAAGGACAGCCGTTCAGGCTCCAGCCACGACAGTTCGGCCGCGTGCTCGTTGTTGAGCGCCAGGATCGCTGCTTCTTCCTCGGCCGATACACGGCTGATCGGGGCAGGGGTCGCGCTCATGCCTTCGCAGCCGCAATGGTGGCCGCCACGAGATCCGTGTCGGTCAAGGTGTTGCGGTATTCGCGGTCGAGGTCGGAGCCGCCCATGCCGACATGCGGGTTGCGGTAATCCATGGCGCTCGGCACGTCCTTGAGGGCGGCGAAATGCATTTCGGACAAGCCGGTTTGTCTGCGCACCTCGGCGATGTTGCCGAGATCAAGCCCGCCACAGCCGAGGATGATGATGCGGTCGCCGGCCTGCCGCACCAGATCGGCCAACAATGCTGTGCCCTCGACCGCCGTATCGCGCTGGCCGCTGGTCAGCACACGGCCGACCTTGCTGCGGATCAGCGCTTCGAGCGCCTCGGCGGGGTCGCGCGTCATGTCGAAGGCGCGGTGGCAGGTGACGTTCAAGGAGCCGGCAGCCTGCGTCAACTCACCCATGCGCGCCTCGTCGATGGTGCCGTCGGCGTCCAGGCAGCCAAACACCACGCCGGGCACGCCGAGGTCGCGCAGTGCTGCGACGTCGGCGAGCATCGAGGCGTATTCGCTGTCGCTGTAGAGAAAATCGCCGCCGCGCGGCCGCACCATGACGTGAAAGGGCACGGTCGCCTGGTCGAGGGCGGCGCGTACCGTGCCGAGGCTCGGCGTGATGCCGCCTTCAACGAGGCTGGCGCACAGTTCGACCCGATCCGCGCCGGCGGCCTGCGCGGCCAGCAAGCCGTCAATGCCTTCGACACAGATTTCGATCAGCGGCAGGCGAGTTTCTCTGGTCAAGGGGCGATCCAATCGATGATGTCGCCGCAGCCCTAGCATCAGGCCGGTTGGCGCGAAAGCGTGAACAGCGCGCCGCCATTTGGGCCAGGCGAATTTTCCCTGCTTGACAGTCTAATAACCATTGGGTTATGGATTAATCAATAATCAAATGGTTATTGATTTCGCTAGCCGAACTCAAAAGACCTGGATGCGCGGCCATCCGGGCTTGGCAAGACACGCCCGACGACACACTTCAAAGGAGAAGATCATGCAAGCAAGAATCAAGAATCCGGTTGTGATCATTCCCGGCGCGCTGCAGGCGCTGCTGGCGCTGGACAAGTCGACCGAGGCGGCCGAATTGCCCTATGTGACGCGCAAGCTCATCCATCTGCGCGCCAGCCAGATCAACAACTGTGCACTCTGCGTCGACATGCATGCACGCGAGCTGAAGAAGGCCGGCGAAAGAGACGAGCGCATCTTTGCGCTGGCGGCATGGCGGGAGACGCCGTACTTCACCGATGCCGAACGCGCGGCCCTGGCGCTGGCCGAGGCCGGCACACGGCTCGCCGACCGGCCCGATGCGGTGCCGGACGAAGTCTGGGACGAAGCCGCCCGACACTATGACGAAAAGGCTCTTGCCGCCCTGGTCATCCAGATCGCGCTGATCAACGCCTTCAACCGGCTCAACGCCACGACACGGCAGATGGCCGGTGCTTGGGGATGAGCCCCGGGGGCGGATGGTTGTGCGCGACGGTGCGGTGACGCACGGCGTGCACCCTCGGCCATTGGGGCGCGGATATCGGCCTTGGCCGCTACTGGCGCAACTCCGTATTCTTGGCGCCTTCCTCGACCTGATCGATCACCAGCAGCTTGACCGGACCGTCGCCGATGTTGGTGGCCTGATGCCACTGGCCGATCATTTCGATGATGAAATCCCCGGTCTTGTAGGTGTTGCTGTTGCCGGTCTCGACATTGGTGACCTTCAGCGTCCCGGCCTGGACATAGGCGTAGCGCGGGAAGGGGTGTCTGTGGACCGGCAAGGTCGCACCCGGCGCGATGTCAAAAGTCGAGACCAGGACCTGCACGTTTTTCTGCGGCAGCGTGATCGGCTGACCGGAAGCGGTTGTCGTGCGTGATGCCAGTGGCGTCACGACGACGGGCGTGCCGCTGCTGTCCAGCGCATGGGCGGGGCTTGTGGAGAATGCGGCCGCCAGCAGCAGCCCTGACATCAGAATGTTTCGCATGATTCCCTCCACCTCCGCGCCAGCATCGCGCGGCGGCCATCCGCGTGCAAGCACGTCTTCTCGGGGGCGCTTGCGCCTTTTCCGATACGAACCGGGCACGGGCCGTCTCGGTTGCAAGCGGCCCATGTCGTGGCGCCCTGGCCTTGGTCGGTCTGTTGAGGGTTGAGTTCCATGCCGCCCCAGACCCAGCCAACCTCGCTAGCCGAGCTGCCCGGCGGCCTGCGAGATCAGCTGGGCGATCTCATGCGGGTGGGAGATCAGCGACAAATGGCTTGCCTTCACCTCGATGGTCTTTGCGTTCATGCGCTTTGCCATGAAGCGCTCGAGATCCGGGTTGATCGTGCGATCCTCGGTCGAGACGGCATACCAGCTTGGCTTCGAGCGCCAGGCCGCCTGCGTCGTCTTTCCGGTGAAAAGCCTGTCCGAAATCGGCCCCTGGACGGCATAGAGGATGCGCGCCTTCTCGCGAGGAATTCCGCCGGCGAAATCCCGCAGGAAAGCCTCTTCGCTGAGCTTGCCGTAGCCTGCGGTCCAGACAAGGCCGGCGGAGGCGGGGGGTGCTGCAAAAGTCTTCGCAAGCGCCGTGTAATCTTCGCCCGCATCCGGAGCGCGCGCCGCGACATAGACGAGCGAGGAAACCTTTGGATCCATCCCGGCCTCGGTGACGATCATGCCGGCAAAGGAGTGTCCGACAAGTATCGTCGGACCATCCTGGAGCGCGATCGCACGGCGCGTCGCCTCGACGCCCGCCTCCAGCGTGGTCAGCGGGTGCTGGACGACGGTTGCGTTGAAGCCAGCCTGCTGCAGCAGGCCAACCACCCCTGACCAGCACGAGCCATCCGCATAGGCGCCATGGACCAGGACGACATTGCGAACCTTGGGCTCCGTCTGGGCCCGCGTCTTGCCGGAGCCGGCCAGTATGCTCGTGGCCACCCCGGCGAAAAGCGCGGTGGAGAAAGTACGTCTATTCAACATGATCGTGGATTCCTTGAAAGATTGGCAGATCCGCGCCGAAGCTGCGGCCGATGGCGCCGCAAATGCTTTGCGCGGCGCTCACGTCCAATCTTCGCAGCCTGCCGAGCCTTCGTTACGGCCGTCACCGCTTCGTGATCGCTTGCCTGGGGCACACGCCGTCTTTCACGATGCCGCCGCTGGATTTTGGAACGTCATCCTCATCAACAGGTCGGTCACCACGGCGCCTCCGCGGGTCGGTGGAACGCTATCTAGTAGCGTTGTCTAATTTAGCAAATACGCAGATAATGGAGTGTCGAACGGCAGGAACAAACCCATGACAACCTACATCGTCAGCGTGTTCGAGAAGCCGCATTGGCGCACGGTGCTGTCAACGAACGACAAAGCCAAAGCCTTCGACCTGGCCAAGGAGATCGGTGACAAGGTCCGGATAGAGGAAATCAAGCCGAAGCCGAAGCCGAAGCCGAAGCCGAAACGGTCGGTCAGCCAACATCAAGCGTGCTGAAGGGCAGGGAACGTAGGGAAACCAGGGCCCGCGACTCAACCTGGTCAAGCCTGGCCTAACCGCCGGTGTCAAATATCTGCGCGGCGAGCAAGATTGGTGGCGTGCCTCGCTGCAGGATTTCCTCGCAAGGCTGCCAGCAAATGGACGCAGGTCATGCCGGCGTGACCGATGAAAAGAGATCCTGCTTTCGCGTCCTTGGGGCCGTGTGTTCAGTGAACCCCACGGCGTCGGGCGCCGCCCGGCCTGTGCAGAGCGGCTTCTGCGAAGCCCATTATATTAGCAAGAAACGATATATTAACGGCTGTGATGCAGCCTTTCCACAGGAAGCACCTCCTCATCGACGCTCCAATGCACGCCGTTGGAGCGGCGGGACGCTTGAGCAGATGCGGGGCCAACGCATGAGTGTCGGAACAGCTCTCGAACAATTGCTGCGGTTGATTCATCGCCGAGCCATGAAATTGGCGGCGTTGCCGGAGGATGAAAGGGATCTACACTACGATCTCATTCGCCTCTCATGTTGCGCAGCCGCCGAGCACATTGGGCAAAGTCCGGACGAGGCAGCCATCACGGCAAACGATATGGTTGCGTTTGTTCGCGCACTGGTCGGAATCATCGAAATGGGTTGCGGGTCAGGCCAAGGGCGAAGTGCTGATCAGCCGCCACCGGCACGCCATTTTGGTAGCCTGGAGAATGGCACTACGCGCGCCTGAGGATGCGGAAGCGTGGTCGGACGAGCAAGGGCAGAGCCGAGCGGACCGGTGGCTTTGCGCGAACTTGTGCGCATCGGTCAACGTGAACCGGGCGCCGGCTTGTCAGGCGGGCAAAGGGGGCGATAGAAGCTACTGCGTGCCTTGATTGCGCTTCGCAGGACTGGCCTGTCCCGGATGGCGGGCCTGGCGGTTTGGCGGCCGGCGGGCAATGTCCATGGGGCTGCAGCAGCATGACGGTTCGTTACGCGTTCTTCGAAGGTACCATCCACCCGGGCCGGGAGGCCGAGTTCAGGAGCATCGTCCACGAGCGTCTGATTCCACTCTGGACGAAGTTTCCGGGATGCCAGAACGTTACGGTCTCGTTCGAGGTCGAGCATGACGACGGAGTGCCGTCCTGCCCCTTGGTCCTCTCTTTCCACTATCCGGACTTGGCGACACTGCACATGTCGCTGCAGTCGGAAGTTCGGACCGTCAGCCGGGGCGTCACAGCCGAATTGCTGAAGTTGTTCAATGGCCGGGTACGCCACCATATTTGCGAGCCCGCACAAGGGGCAGGCGCCCAGCATGCCTTCGAGGGCGTCGCCAATCTTGCAGTCTGACGTTTCGGCCGGCTGCCCTTGTGCCGAGTCAACCGGCGATGGACCAGTTGATACCGCTCGACCCTATCAGGCGGGAGAGTTTCTCGCGCTGCCGGGCCATCCGGTCGAGGATGAGGACCAGACGCGAATTGCGGTCTTGCGTCGGCCAAGCCTCCAGCGTTTCGGCGGGGTAGAAGGCATCATGGACCCCGTGCACGACCACCGGCAAGTCCGACCCCAGCACGTTGAGAATGCCCTTGAAGCGCAGAAGGGTTGGCGCGAATTCGCCCACAAGGCCGGATAGGAAGGCGGTGAGTGCGCTCCAGGCGATCGGATCCCGGGCTTCGAGCGACAGGGTGCCGATGCCGGCGTGCGGCGCATGTGTCACATGGCGAAGCGGAGCGGGAGTGCCATCGACAGCGGCCCACGCTCGGATGTCTTCTTCCTTGCGATCATGGTCGGCAATGAGACGCTTTGCATCCACGACACCTGACGTCACAGCGATGACAGGCGCGCGCGGATTGAGGCCCGCGACTTCACGGCGAACGGCTGCTGCTGCCGCCTTGTTCGCGAGGTCGGTTTTGGTGAGGACGACGATATCGGCCACGGCGATTTGCTGGCGGGCTTCCTCCCGGGAACGGGTCTGGCGCAAGGCGTGCTGGGCATCGACCGTCGCAACCACCGAAGAGAGCGGGAAGTCGCTGGCAACCAGCGGGTTCGTCGCAAGCTCGCGCAAGATCGGCCCGGGCACGGCCAGCCCGGTTGTCTCGATCACCACGCGTCGCAGATCCAGGCGATCGTCGCCCAGCCAGCGGCGCCGCAAGGCGTTGAGGCTTTGCGGCAGGTCGGCGCGCATGGTGCAGCACAGGCAGCCGCTGCGCATCAGGACCGTTTCGCCATCGATCCTTTCGATCAGGTGATGATCTATCCCGATCTCGCCAATCTCGTTGATGAGCACGGCAGTGCCGCGCATGGCCGGGTCAAGGAGAATGTGTCGGAGCAAAGTCGTCTTGCCGCTGCCGAGCATGCCGGTCAGCAGCGTGACCGGCCAGCGCGGAAGTCCGTCCGGTTCGCTGCTCATGTGGCCCTGATGACGAGGCGCGGTGGCAGGATGATCCGTTCGGGCGTTGCCGTCGGATGAGCGATGCGCTGCAGCAGTCGATGGGCGGCCACCTCTCCGATATGGCTGGTACCGACCGCAATCGTGGTCAGCGGCGGCCGACTGATCGCCGATTCGGCGACATTGTCGAACCCGATCACGGCCACGTCGCGGCCCGGTTCCAGGTCGAGTCGGTAGAGCGCGCTGAGCGCACCATGGGCGATGACGTCGTTGTGGCAGAGTAGCGCCGTCGGCCGATTGGGACCGGCCAGCAGGGCCATGACCCTCTCGGCGGCCTCAACCCGCAAAGACGGGCAGGGCATGACATGGGCCGGATTCAGCCCGTGCCGGCGGAGAGCGCTGGTGAACCCGGTCAAGCGCTCGGCCGAAGCCGAGGTCTGCCGGTCGGCGCCGATGAAGGCGATCCTCGTGTGTCCGCGCTCGATGAGATGCTCGGTCGCGAGTTCGGTGCCGAGTCGGTAGTCGGCGCCGACGTAATCCGTCACGGTGCCGGCGACCTGCCTGAGGATTTGCACCACCGGTACACGCGAGCGCTGCAATTCCTCGATGACCTTGCGGTCGGTTCCCTCGGCGGGGCTGAGGATGATGCCGTCGGCGCCCTGTTCGCGCATGCGCTGGATGAAGCGCGATTGTCGCTCGGTGCTGTCATTGGTGTTCGCGAGGAAGGTCAGCAGCCCTGCTTCCTCGAGCACGCGCTCGATGCCGGCAGTGAGTTCGGCGTAGAAGGGGTTGGTGATTTCGGCAACGACCAGCCCCACCGTCTGCGAGCGGCCCGAGCGCATCGAGGCAGCCCCTCGATTGTAAACGTAGCCGAGGTCGGCAATCGCCTCGAGCACGCGGACCCGCGTCATCTCCGCCACAAGCGGGCTCTCGCGGAGCACCAGCGACACGGTCGACCGCGATACGTTGGCGAATTTCGCAATGTCGCTGAGGGTCACGCGCTGCTCGGCGCTGGCAGAAGGCGAGAGGCGGCCTTCCTTTCGAATTGTCTTGGATCGATCCATAAATTTCCATCGCACAAGGTCGCCTTTGGATCAATAGAACCCGGTTTGGTTGCGGTCAAGCTTTTAGATCGATGCAAAAGTTGTTGCGTACCGTGTGGAGATTTGCAATTGTTGTGCCGGTACCACCCACGGGATCGCTTCCCTGTGCTCAGGTGGTGTTCAACGGGATGGAGAACGAAATGCATAAGCGCTTTGGACGAGGCGGTCCGGCACTGCGGTGGGGAGGGGTTGCCCTCCTGGCGCTGCAGGCAGTGGGATTCGCCGGCCTGGCTCACGCCGATGACGCCGTGGCGAATGCAAAGGCGGCGGTCGCCAAATATGCCGGCCCGCAGACCACCTGGGAAGGGCCGACCAGCGCGCCCGCTCCCGCCAAGGGCATGAAGCTGGTGTTTCTGTCGGGTGACGAGCAGAATGACATCTCGCACCTCTATGGACAGTTCATGAAGGAAGCCGGAGCCAAGCTCGGCTGGGATGTAACCGTTATCGACGGCAAGGGCAGCCCGACCAGCTGGCTCTCCGGGTTCAACCAGGCGATCGCGCTGAAGCCAAACGGCATTGCGATCTTTGCCGACGCGGCGAGCCTCAAGGATCCAATCGCAGCAGCCAACAAGGCCGGTATCACGGTGATCGGCATGCATGCCGCCTCGCTGCCCGGACCGCAGCCTGATCTCGGACTGTTCGTGAACATCCAGGAAGATCCGCGCGAGATCGGCGCGGCCGAAGCTGACTGGGCGATCGCCGACAGCGACGGGAAGGCAAAGGTCGTCGTGCTGACCCACAACGAGTACCAGATCGCCGAGACCAAATCGAAGGCGACGCGCGACCAGATAGCCAAGTGCACGACCTGTCAGGTCGTCGAATATGCGAACTCGCCGGCCTCCGAAGCGGCTCAACGGATGCCGCAGCTGACCACGAGCTGGATTCAGCGTTTCGGGACGCCGCTTTACATCACGTCCGTGGGTGACAACGACTTCGACTTCGCCGTGCCGGTGCTGCGGACGGGCGGGCTTAAGGCGGCTGACGTCAAATTGGTCGGCGCGGACGGCAACCGGTCAGCCTATGACCGAATCCGCAAGGGCACTTACCAGACCGTGACGGTATCCGAGCCCATCGAGCTGCAGGCCTATCAGGCGGTCGACGAGTTCAACCGCGCCTTCAACAAGCAGGCGCCAAGCGGCTTCGTGCAGCCGCCTTATCTGGTGACGCCGCAAAACGTCGAAAAGGAAGGCGGCGACAAGAACAACTTCGTGCCGTCGAACGGCTACAAGGAACACTATCTGAGCAACTGGGGCGTCAAGTAGACTGCTCCGCAACGACAAGCGAGGCGTCGTTCCTCCGGACGACGCCTCCTAGTTCTTCGGGCGCGGACCGCAGGTTCGCGCGGCCAGCCTGAGTACCGCACATGCCGTTTGAGCCATCCCCGCCAAACCGGGGCGACGAACCGGTGCTTTCAATCACCGGTCTTTCAAAGGCGTTTACCGGAACGCTCGCACTCGACGGAGTCGATTTCGACCTGCGGCGTGGCGAAATCCACGCCCTGCTCGGTCAGAATGGCGCCGGCAAATCGACGCTGATCAAGATTCTTGCCGGCGTTTACCCACCGCTCAGCGGTGACATCCGGATCGCAGGCCGCCTGGCAGACCCCATCAGCGAGCGGCTGCCGATCAACTTCATCCATCAGGACCTCGGGCTCGTGGACACCATGAGCGTCGGCGAGAATGTCGCGATCGCCGCCGGCTATTCCCGCCGCCGCTACTTGATCGACTGGCGCGAAACCGACCGGGCCGCGCGCCGGGCACTGACGGCAATGGCCAGCGACATCGATCCCGAGGCTCGGGTTGGAACGCTGACGGCCGCCGAAAAATCGATCGTGGCGATCGCCCGCGCCCTGGCCACCCGCTGCGACGTACTGGTGCTGGACGAGCCGACGGCGTCCCTGCCAGAGGCCGACGTCGGCCGGCTTTTCGGGGCGCTCGCCCGCCTCAGGACGAACGGGCTCGGCATTATCTATGTTTCGCACCGCCTGGATGAGGTGTTTCGCATTGCCGACCGTGTGACGGTGCTGCGTGACGGACGCAAGGTCGCGACTGCCGAGGTAAGGGATACCGTGCCCGACCGGCTGGTCGCGATGATCGTCGGCCGGGAGCTGGTCGAAACCGAACTCGCTCCACCGCCTGCGTCCGTCCGTCCGCTGCTCGCGGTGTCGGAGCTGCAGTCTGGCCCCGCCGGGCCCGTGAGCTTTTCCGTGACCGCCGGGGAGACGCTCGGGCTGGTCGGCCTGCGCGGTGCCGGCCATGACACGATCGCCCGCGCTCTGTTCGGCGATCGACCGATCGATGCCGGGACGGTGACCCTGGGCGGTCGCTTGATCGCGCCGGCCACCGCCGAGCAGGCAATGGCAGCCGGCATCGGGTTCATCTCGAGCAAGCGCGGCGAGGAAAGCATGGCCGCCTCGCTCAGCGTGCGCGAGAACCTCTACCTCAACCCTACCTTGACCGGAATGAAGCCCTCAGGCTGGATCGATCCGGCGGGAGAGCGGGCCCGTTCTGCCGCCGTCGTTGCCCGCTACTCGATCCGCCCGTCCGATCCGGAACGTGCCATCGCGACGCTGAGCGGCGGCAACCAGCAGAAAGTCATCGTTGCCCGCTGGCTGGAGGGGGCGGTCGATCTGCTCATTCTCGAAGAACCGACGACAGGCGTCGACGTCGGCTCGAAAGCCGAGATCTACGCTCTGATGCAGAGGTCACTCGCCAAGGGCATGGCAGTGCTGCTGGTCTCGTCGGATTTCGAGGAGATAGCCAAGGTGTGTCACCGGGCGCTTGTGTTCAATCGCGGGCGGGTGGCGGCCGAAATACCTCGCGACCAGTTGACGGTGTCACGCCTGACTGCACTGGCAGCCGGCGCCGAAACGTTTGAGGCTACAGCATGACTGCACAACTTCCCCAGCGCGGAAGCGCGATGGCGCGGGCCACCCGGTTCGTTTCGGTATGGGGGCTGCTGATTGTCCTCGTTGCCCTCATCGCCCTGTTCTCGGTGCTCAAGCCCGACACTTTCCTCACCTATTTCAACTTTCAGGCGCTCGCCGGCAGCAAATCGATCCAGGCCATCGTGGCGCTCGCTGCGATGATCCCCATCGCCGCCAACCGCTTCGACCTGTCGGTCGCCTTCGTCCTCGGCATCGCCCAGGTGCTGGCGATCGGGCTCCAGGGCATGGGCATTCCTTGGCCGGCGGTCGTGGTGCTGATCCTGCTGCTCGGGGCACTGGTGGGCCTGATCAACGGCATATTGGTCACCGTGGTCGGCATCGACAGCTTCATCGCCACGCTGGGTACGGGTACCGTTTTGCTCGGCATAAACCAGTGGTACACTGGCGGTCAGCAGGTGCTGGCGAACCTGCCCGATTCCTTCCTCGCGCTGTCCGGCGTCGTCTATGGCGTACCGCTGCCGGCGGTCTACGTCCTGGTCATCACCATCATTCTCTGGATCGTGCTCGAATTCCTGCCCGTCGGCCGCTTCGTCTATGTCCTCGGCATGAACCCGCGCGCCGCCCAGCTCAACGGTATCTCGGAAAAGAAATACGTCACCGGGGCCCTCGTCGCCGCCGGCGTGCTCTCGGCCTTTGCCGGCATCGTGCTGCAGTCGCAGTTGCAGGTTGGCCAGAGCTCCGTGGGCCAGGAATACCTGCTTCCGGCCTTCACGGCTGCGCTGCTGGGTGCCACAGCCATCAAGCCGGGCCGCGTCAACGTTTGGGGCACCGTGCTCGCAGTGGCGGTGCTCGCCGTCACCGTTGCCGGTCTCAACCAACTGGGGGCCCCGTTCTTCGTCGAGTCCCTGTTCAACGGCGCAACGCTGATCATCGCGGTGGGGCTGGCCGTCACCGCCAGCAAGCGTCGGACCGTGGCTGGCACTGCCGCCGACGCCGCGGCGCGAAGCGGCACCGATGTGCCGGCCACACCTGCCGAGGGAGTAAGCAAATGACTGGCAACCCATCCGACGGACCCGCCGACAGCAGTCCCGCGCTTGGTGCGCACTGGTACCCCTCGCGCTGGGGCGCGGACGACCAGCGCGGCAACGGCAATCTGCAGGGGGCACACAAGGTGATGGAGGCGCTCGCCTTGGTCAGAACGGGAGAGATCGTTTCCCTCGGTCATCGCTACGATGCCCAGATCCCGCTCGCGCCGGGGCGCATCTTTGGCCTGCGCATGCCTGGCGGGCCGACCGGCGGCCCGCACGGCGCCCGCAGCCGAACCGTCTGGAACGACGAGTTCCTGACGACCGAGATTGGCCAGATCGGCACGCACATGGACGCGCTCGGCCATCTCGGCCGGCAAGTCGGCGATGCGTCCGATCACGGCAACATCCTCTTCTACAACGGCACCCCGCTTTCCGAAATCTGGTCGCCCTACGGCCTGCGCCGGCTCGGGATCGAGAATGCCCCCATCTTCTTCACCCGCGGCATCCTGTTCGATGTGCAGGCGCTCAAGCAGCGCGTGCTCGATCCAGGTGAGGAGATCACCGTCGCCGATCTCAAGGCCTGCCTTGAGCGGCAAGGCCTCAGCGAGGCGGCGCTGACTCCCGGCGACGCAATCCTGGTGCGTACGGGGCACGGCAGCCGCTTCCGGACCGAGGCGGCGACCTTCTACGACGGCGCGCCCGGCCTCGGGCTGGCGGCCGCTGAATGGCTAGCGCCGTTCCAGCCATCACTGGTTGGAGCCGACAATTTTGCCGTGGACGTGGTGCCGCCGGTCGATCCGGATGTGTTCCACCCCTGCCATCAGCACTTGATCATGCAGCATGGCATCCACCTGCACGAAGGCCTTGCGCTCGATGCCATCGCGGCGACCGGGATCAGCGAATTCGCCTATGTGTTCGCGCCGGTGCCGATCGTGGGGGCGACCGGATCGCCCGGCACGCCATTCGCGATCATCTGATCGGCCCTCTTACGTCCTGGACGCTGCAATGCAGACGCACGATACTTCGCAACCGGCCAACGCTCCTGGACGTGCTCCCGAAATCCTTGTGCTGTCGAAGCTCGAGCCCGCGGCCGCCATGGCTGAACTCAGCGCCCGGTTCACGTGCTACAACGCTTTCGAGAGCCCGGGACTAGAAGCGCTGGTTGGAGAACACGGCCATACCATCCGCGGCCTGGTAACCACCGGCGGTCGCGGAGCCGATGCGCGCCTCATCGACAGCTTGCCCGCGCTCGAACTCATCACCGTGTACGGTGTGGGTGTCGATGCCATAGACTTTGCGACCGTCCGCCGACGGGGCATCAGCGTGACCAATACGCCAGACGTTCTCACCGACGACGTCGCCGATCTCGCCATCGGGCTGTTCCTCGCGGCAACTCGCCTGATCGCGGCAGGTGATCGTGCGGTACGCGCGGGACAATGGTCGGCACCGCTGCAGTCGCGGCTTCCGCTGAGCGCAAGGGGCCGCAAGGTCGGCATTGTCGGTATGGGGCGGATCGGAAAAGCCATCGCCAGGCGCCTCGCCGTGTTCGACGCCGAGATCGCCTATTGCAAGTCCAGGCCGGCGAGCGACATCGCGTACCGGTATTTTCCCGATCCGGTTTCCCTCGCGGCGTATTGCGAGGTGCTGTTCATTGCGGTGCCGGGCGGTGCAGGCACGTTTCGCTTGATCGACCGCAGAGTGCTCGATGCTCTTGGTCCCGGCGGCTTGCTGGTGAATGTGTCGCGCGGAAGCGTCGTGGACGAGGCTGCCCTCGTTGCAGCGCTCGAGTCGAACAGTCTGGGCGCCGCGGCGCTCGACGTGTTTGCCGACGAGCCCAACGTACCGGCGGAATTGCTGAGGCTGGAAAATGTCGTCCTCACCCCTCATATCGGCAGCTTTACCTACGAGACGCGTTTGGCGATGGGACAATTGGTCATCCAGAATGCGGACGCATATTTCGGAGGGCGCGCGCTTCTTACCCGGGTGGAGTGAGGCCGCCTGGCGAGTTTAATAGTGCCGATATCCTGCCTGGCCATCCGGCCGGGATGAACCGCGCTACCGCAGCCTTCACCCTTGTGTTGGCTTCGTGCCGGCGCTTGGTGTCATTGAGGGGATAGGTGGACGAGTTTCGGCGACCGCAGTTCCTGGGCCATTTTTGCTGCCTGGAAAATTGTCATCAAAACGAAGATTGACTCGCCCTCAGTCGGGTTGATGGTCAGGACCACACGGCCGCGCTCGTCACTCATGGCGCAAGCCCAGTCTTTGACCGCGATCACCTCTTTGCCAGCCATCTGCCCCACCGTCTCGCCATTCGATATGCTTGCCCACGGTGACGCTGATCGGCAACCTGTCACCGGTATTGATCTGCCGCGCCAAGCACAGGATTCTGACGCTGCTGGCCCGTTAGTCAAGAGACTGCTAATATAAGCCGTTCGACTAAGGGGGGTGTCACAATGGGTAGGGGGCAGGAAGCGGAAATCGCCACTCCCAACATTGCTGGGGGCGATGGCGCGCTCAGGGCGAGCGGAGCATGCGGCGATCCGGGGTGGCCTCTGGGGCTAAAGCTCGGAGCGCAAAGGTTCGGCCGCTGCTGAGAGGGAGGAGCACAAATGGCCGCCTATCTGATCGCGGATGTAGACATAAAAGACGCGGCGGTGTTCGAGGAATACCGGCGGGATGTGCCGGCCACCGAGGAGCGTTACGGTGGGCGATACCTGGGTCGTGGCGGTGCGACCAAGGTTCTTGAAGGTGATTGGGAGCCACACCGTTTGGTTATTATCGAATTCCCCGACATGGCGTCATTGATGGGCTGGTACAATTCGCCGGAATACGCCCGCCTTATCGACATCCGCAAGCGTTGCGCCAGCACCAGAATCATCGCGCTCGAGGGGATCGCAACACCCGCTGTGTGACGATGTCGTGGCTCACTCTTGTGCTGTCATCACGCAGATGGCCGGTCGTTTTTGCGCGAAGTCCGCACACCGCGAAAGCGGGTCTTTAGGGCCGGCAAACCAAGGACTTCAGTCTTAATTGCGCGACTTCTAATATGTTATAAGCTTATCAGCGCGGGGGCTTTTCCCGCAATCGCAGTGGCCGGTGCGGCGCGCTTCACCCAAGCATCTACCCGCACCGGCCATTTCTTTTGCGTCCGGTAGCGCTGGCTACTTACAATTCCAAGCAACTCAGATGTCGTCGCTGCCGGCGAATTCCCTAATCAAAGCGTGGGTCTGACCGGCGGGCTTGAGGGGACGGCGCGGCTGGCAAATATATGCGCCAATGCTAATGTTCTCGAAGCATGAATGAAGGAACGCAAGGGATCGAGCTGCCCAGCTGGATTGCGCGGGGGATACATGGTGACTTCAGATACCGGGATCGGTGCGCACTCCGACCCTCCGCAGCAGCCGAAGCCTGTGACGGGATCCGTCTTCCCCGTATACCACTCGTGGGCAATGGCCCCAGTCGAAACGACGGCCAAGGCCGGGATGAGAATTTTGACAGACCTGCAAGGGAGCCGCGTTTCTTCTGCCGGGGCAGGCGGCCCAGCAACTTGCTAGGGGACTAACAGCGGTTGCCGCTGGGCCTGACCAGTAAGGCTCGAGGAGGCGCTGTGCTGGCTGAGCCGAAACATGCGCTCACTGTGATGCAAGAGCCAGAGCGCATCCGCATGAGGGTCTACCGCCGAAAGATGTACTCATTGCGGCAATGGGCAGCAGACGGGAACCTTGCCGCCGCCGTGCGCAAGGCATTGAGCGCAGCATGGTAAGTCTCGCAACAGCCATGCCAGATACCATGGCGCCTCACCAAAGGAGGGATCGATGGTTTCGGTTATTGCAAGTCAGCATCGGCAGGTACCGGAAACTCAATTGAAAGCGGCAAAGCCAGAAACAGGCGAAGGATTTGCGCCGGGCAAAAGCGCCGACAGCGTAGGACATCGCGCCAAGGCAATGGTTGCAGAAACGGGCGACACAGATTCTAACTCGCAGGGCACCGCCGCATCGAAGATCGCCAGAATGGACATCACAGTTTTGACGCCGCCGCCCGAAGACACACCTGCGGAGTAAAGCTGGGCCAGGCAACTTTCAGAGGCTGAGATCAAGCGCGTTCTGAAGGCAGCGGAGGCGCTCCATAAGTGCATCGTCAAGCCGCTTCTCCCAAAATCTATCCGAGAAATCGCAGGCCGTTCATTCAATGGCCCGGGACGGGACCGGTGCGGGCTACGGCTGGGGAGCGCTGGCTAAGCAGCCCGGCGCCCTGCTTTTGACACTGAACGAACCAGAAGGGCGCCGAGCCTTTACCGGCGGCGCTTTGAGGGAAACGACGCCGAGTGTTGAATTATAGCGCTCTCGCTAGAGTTGTCGGAATACAGCCTTTTGGACGATGGCGCGCGCTTTGCCGTGTCATCAGAAATTGCTAAAGTGCAATCGATATCGGGAATTGTCAGATTGGATGCTGCACGCATTAGCTTCGAGGCCAGACGACGGGCAGACTCTGTTGCTCCGCCGCCTAAATATGATCCTTTCTGGGCAAGTGTGGCCGGGGCGGCGATAGCTGGCAGCGTGGTTGCTGTTTTTTGTTGGATTGTCGGCAGCAGTCACATGGCAGGTGCGATCGGCATAGTCATGATTTTGGCATTTGCGCTGCCGTATTTCTATCTCAGGAGCCAGGACCGGAAGAACAGTGAGGCCTTTGATACGGAGTACATCAGCTTGTTGGAACTAGAGAGGGAAAGAGAGAAAAGCTTGGCTGTCGCCAAAACCAAGTCGCTTCCGGTAACAAAAGCTCGCCTGACGATAAGAAGACCCCGCGTGCCCGTAAGAAAATCCCGCCTGTAATCGCGAATGGAAACCGACTTTCGATAGCTATCCGATAGCGTTATCCGCAATCATCACAATGAATGGCGGCAAGCTTAAGATGCTCATGGTAGTATCAGGCTTGTTTGCCGCATCGCAAGGTCAGTCCTAAGTGCTCTCAACAGTCTTACGGGAAAAGCTGGTTTGCGAATGCGGTCGCACCGGGTATTTGAAGCTACGAGAAGACGATCAGCCCCTCAGCGGCACCTGGGAATCCTACAGCTTGGAGGGTTTCAATGGCGGTAGCCTGACGATCACCAGTTCCGGAAATATTCCGGGCGACAAGTTGGCCTATCTCCGTCCTTCGTGTCCTCAATGCAGCCAGTGGGGCAAGGTGAAGTATGCCAGCCGGACCTAAGCCGGACACAACATTGGCGCACGGTGCTCTCACCCCAAGGATAAGTCCAAGGCGCTGGCGATACCGAAGGAGATCGGCGGCAAGAGCCAACAGCGATTTGCCAGGGGACTAGCAGCGGCGGCCGCCGGGCCTGACCAGTCTGGCTTCGAGGGGACGCTGTCCTGGCTGGCGCGAAGCATGCGCTCCCTCCAATGCAAGGGCCAGAGCGCGTGCGCATGAAGCGCTACCGCCGAAAGATGTAACCTCGAATACCCTTCCGAAGCGGGACGTGGCACGGAATTCGCGACGGCATCATCATATCAGGGAGAGGAGTCAAAATGATGCGTCAAGATGGAACAACAGCGCGAAAAGCAGCAACGAGGTACGTGCCAGAATGGCGCCTCAACAAGAGAACGTTCGAGGTTCCGTACCTCATGAAGCTCGGCAACATTGGCCGCCAGGAAGCGCTGGCCATGATCGCCAGGCATGGTGGGGACAGAGACGAAATCACTGCCGAACTGTTTTCGCGGAGAGGTCGATCGCAATAGCTTTCGCAACAGGGTTGGACCCATGAGGCCTCGCCTATGCGGGAAGCCCGCAATCCAGCCCCAAACCCTGAAAAGCCCGCCACGGGAGCGACCTGCGACGGGCTTTTGGAGTGGCGACATCCCTAAGGAATCGACCGCTTGTCGTTGTGTTGTGAACAGCGTCATTGCGCTGGCCTATGGTGTAATCGCGAAACCCTTTGGCTTAATCATTCCCGTCCGTATCGCTTCCTCATCGATCATTTGGACCGGCAGCCCCGCGCAGCCTCAAGATCGGGCTGCTCTTATATCGCTCGTGCTCGCATAGCAGCGAGGTCGGCCATTGCCTTGCTACAATTACGATCTTCCCCCATGCCATTATCCCCCGATCAAGGCGAGCGCGCGGCCGAGGGCTCGGCACGAGCTGCATCACGTTTGGCGGCCTTTTTGGCTGCGCTATGGGAACCAAGACAGTAGCGATCCGGTTTCAGGGGATGAGAGGACATGGAGATGCCAAACAAGATCAAAGAACCGCCGAGCCCCGACCCAAAGAAAACACCAGGCCGTCGTCCCGAAAAGGAATCGTCGCCGGAGCCTGAACACGTCGATCCGCCACCGCGAGATGTGAGAGAGGCACCGGCACCAATTCCAAACGGCGATAAGAATTCCTGATCACCCCTGACCAATGGCCCGCTGCCTTATGGTGACGGGCTTTTCTCTCGTTTACTTTGAGCCGGTGCTAAGGACTGTGTACGACGTGGTCACCGCGCCGGAACCGTTACCACGCGTGACGCGCACTGTCGCAGGTCCGCTCTTTGCAGGGGCAGCGGTTGCAGTCGAGGCTACTGTCCCGATCACGTCCGTCGCGCTGGCGTAAAATAGCTCGCCATTCGGCGAGACGCCCCACTTCGTGACATCCTTCTCATCTCTGATCACCTGGCAACGTCCAACCGTTTTTTGACCAGCGTGCGGAACTCTCGATATCTGATCGGCCAGCGCTTCTTCGCATTGGGACGTGGTCGAAAAGACCATGGGCTTTGCTGCCGGCGCTCGGCATAGCATCAAATCGGGACTGCACGACAACAGCACCATAATGGCAGACGTTACCGTATCCATCGCCCTTCGCCTCCGCGACGTAATATAGCTTCAATGCTGACACTGCGGAATGGTTCAAACTTTCGGGTAGTGTCTCAGTCTGAAATAAGCGGAATGATCAGCACGGCGACGACTTCGATGACGGGGATTACCACGTAGATGGCAAGGAAGCCGGCAATCCACATCCCGATTTTGACCAGCCATGACGAATGAGGGGTCGCCCTCCAAGCGAAAAATGCGCTCGCGACGCCCAAACCCAATGCGACAATGCCAATGACCGGAGACCGCGTCATTGGCAGCATTAGATCATCAAAAAATAGAAAGATCGCGCCAATGAAGATTAGCTGGGCCGCGAGCCCAAATAGTAACGCGCGTTTCACGCGGTCCTCCCAGTGCTATCTTTTATAGGCATCAGGCGACGGCTTTCGTTTTGTAAGGGCCGCGCGGCCCCGGCTTCGGCGTAACTGCATCCATCTTCTCGCAAAGATCGTCCATTGACCAGAGCGTGGCGGAAACGCCAGCGGCCATTGCTGGCGTCATTTTCAGCGTCTTGTGATGAAGGTGTACCAAACCGCGTAGATCGCGACCATGTGGACATGGTTTTCAAACTTCTTTGAGAACGCATTGGTGAGGCGCGTGAAGCGGCGATTGGCCATGCGCATCGTGAGATTGGCGCGCTCGATATGCGACGTGCTGACATGCACCGGATCGGGATTGCCTTCAATCCGCGTCTTGGTCGCGCCGGTGCAGACGGCGGGGGAGATACTGCCAACTTTCGAGCCCGCTGCCTCATGTGGCGGGCTTCTCTATTTTCTGTATCGCCCTTTCTCGCACCAATAATGGACAACGACACCCGGTTGCGCCTGAAACAGAACGGCTGCAACTTGACAATTCTCGCGGTTGTAGGCCTCTGCCTCCATCGCATCGAAGGTTGCCACATGGATCCGCATTTCGGCGGCAGCGGAGCTTCTGTAGAGCGTGTAGATGACGGAGTCGTCAGCCTTGGGCGCGCAGCCGGCCAAGACTGAAACCAACGCCACGGCGCGGAAGAACCTCATTTCAACATCATTGGTGCAACAAGAGGCAACCATGTGATTTAACCGGTGGCGGTGCGCGACCAAGAACCAAGTCTGAGCGGTCTGTCTGTCAAGCAAGAGGGTTGTCGGCTGCGGCTGGCCCGGATTCATATAGGCCGCGATCGGACTTGATACCGAGGCTCGCTGTTCGAGCAACCGGCCAAGGCAGCAACCACAACGACACCGAAAAGCGCTCCTCGCATATCCTCCTATGTCGCCTCCATGTCGCACGGACCCACCGATAGTCGCAGGAAGGATTTGGAAAGCAAGAATTCGTTCAGGGTGACGCTCCGGGATTCATGGTGTGTGTTGTGCATGGCTGACGAACCTACATTGCTGGCAACAGTGCAGGCCAACTCGCCGGTGCGAGCTTTTCTCCGATCCTTCCGAGATTTGCGTTCGGCCGCGTGATTCCTGCGCATGGCAAACATGCCAAGCGTACCTATCACCAAAATCGGCGTTTTCGCTGCATCGCTAAGTGTTTAGAAATGTTGGCTCCCCGGGCCGGATTCGAACCAGCGACCAACCGGTTAACAGAGGTTTTCCTAAGCATCTTCACGCGTCGACTTGCGACACACTGATACAGCCGAAACCGTTGCTTGGCAAGGCTCCTGTCGGCGCACGTCGTCGCCGCTTGTCGCGTGGTGTATCGACAAAGCGCAGGGTTTTGTGTAGATCATGCTGTAGATCAAGCCGAACCGGTTTCTCGGGGGACGCAATGCCGACCGTCGAACTCACCGACAAATTCTGTCAGTCAGCCAAATCGCTGTCAGGTCGCAAGACCGACTATTTCGACACCATCGTAAAGGGCCTTGTCCTTCGCGTTTCAAGCGGCGGCCAACGCTCCTGGTATGCCGTGTACGGACCTCCAGCGAAGCGCCAATGGCTCAAGTTGGGGACCTATCCCGAGGTGCCGCTCGGAAGCGAGAAAGGGGCACGGCAGAGGGCCAAGGATACACGCGCCAAGGTCGGCGATGGTGTCGACCCGATTGCCGAGAAAAAGGCTCTGGCCGCCTCGCAGACCGTCGCGGATCTCGTCGAAAACTATGTTGCCCGGCAGGCCTCTACGAAACGGTCCGGCGGTGAGATCGCTCGCCGGCTTCGGAAGAACGTCACAGACCTGATCGGCACCATCAAACTCGCTGAACTGCACCGGCGCGATATCACCAAGTGCATTGACGCCGTCAAGGACCGCGGCGCCCACGTAGAGGCCAATCGGATCTTCGAAGATGTTCGAGCAATGATCAGGTGGGCGCGAGGCCGCGGTGACCTCGATAGCAACCTTGTGGAAGGCATGCGCCGGCCGACCGAAACGACAGAGCGGGACCGCGTCCTTTCCGCCGACGAGATAAAGACCATGTGGAAGGCGTTACTCGACGCCGATATGAGGGAATCGACCCGGCGCATTCTTCGCCTTTGCCTCGTCACCGGGCAGCGCGTCGGGGAGATTTCCGGCATGGTCCGCGACGAGCTGGATCTCGATCGGCACATCTGGACGATCCCGCCGGCCCGGGCCAAGAACAAGCGCGAGCATGTGGTGCCGCTTTCCGACATGGCAATTGAGATCATCGCGGCGCAACTGGATGACGCGGCCGCATTGGCCGAACGGAAGGACAGGCAACTGCCGCCATTCGTCTTTCCCGCACCAGGCGGGCGCGTGGCTGTCACTGGCGCTTCTGTGCCAAAAGCCGTCAAGCGCGAGGAGGCAACGAAACGCAACGTCACAACCATCATGGGTGTCTCACCCTGGACGCCCCACGACCTGCGGCGCACTGCTGCCACGCACATGGAAGAGGTCGGAATTTCCCCGTTTGTCATCGGCCACGTGCTCAACCACATTTCTGCGACGAAGGCGTCGATCACTAGTCGCGTGTACGCCAGGTATGACTATGCCCGCGAAAAGCGCGAGGCGCTGCAGCTTTGGGCCGAACGATTGCGAGGGATAATTGACGCCGATGCAAAGGTTGTGCCGCTGGCGCGGAAGGCCCGGGCATGAGCGCGGCGCGGACCTTTTCCTATGATCAGCAACAGCAGCAGGCGCTTGCGGCACAGATCCCGGTTCCGACCGCTGCCAACGACCTTCACGAATGGAGCAAACAGCGCAAATTGGCCGACCGGGACGACATTCGCGGTACGATGGGCAGGTGGATTGCATCGCAGCTCACTTTGCAGGCCAACGCCTGCCTGGAGCAACTCGCGCGCGGCGGCAGGAGACCACAGAAGCAAGACCTGGAAATTATTCGCCGCATTGCAAAGGACGCTCGGCGTCTGAAAACGGATCTCAACCGCCCAAATCTTTCGCCAGGATCGTTTGCGCTGCTGCTTGAGCTCGATCCGCGCGCGACATCGAATGCCCTGCAGGAGATTATCGCAAAGGCGGAACTTGCCGAGCAAATGAATGCGATCATCCATCGCGCCGATGAATTCGCCTCGCACCATATGCCCGAATTTATAGAGTTCGTCAGCTTCGCAGTGGGACGCTGGGAGTGGTGGAGCGGCAAGCCGGCGGGTCGTGGGAAGACTGGGAGCCCCGCCGCGCGGTTCCTTTGCTTTGCCGTCAATCCGCTGATCATCTTCACAGAAAAAGAACTGGGGATACACCTGCGTCGCGCCGGTCAAATAGATGATGCTTCAGCAGGTCAACTGATCGCAGCGGCAGCCACGGCGGGCAATCCTTATGTCAAGGGCAAAATAGACAAATAAAATCGGCGGTTTTATGTGCAGGTTTTGCCCTTGGTTTAGCCTGCCAAAATCGTCGAACCTTCTCGCATCACAACGAAACGAAGTGAGGCAGAGAAGATGGAAAGCGTTCCCGAACTCGTCGACGAGCCGATGGCATGCCGCATCTTGGGCGGTGAGCAATCCCCCATTCATCGCAGCACGCTATGGCGCGGTGTGAACTCGGGCCGATACCCGAAGCCGATCAAGATCGGCGAGGCAACAAATCGTTGGCGTCGTGCTGAACTCGTCGCGGTGATCGAAAAAGCGGTCGCCGAGCGCGACCAGGTCGCGGCCTAAATGCGCGCCATTCCGCTCCTCGTCGCAGGCGCCGCCATTCTCTTCGTGGTCGCCGTCCTCACCGGATGGGTGCAGCCATGATAGCGGATGCCGGTCAATCGACCGGCCTTTGCCACCAGTCGAACGCCGCAATTGAGGTCGCGGCGGCGTGGTATCGGGCGAACGCCTCTAGCTGCGAGCATCCGATCATTCCTGCGCTTAGAAGCCGCTTCGGGCTGACGCCACACGAGGCTGTTACCGCCATCCGCGAAGCCAATGGGCGGCGAGCATGAGCCTTGGCCGGCCGCGACTGTCGATCATCCCTGCAGATGCGGTCACCGACCCGTTGCTAGAAGGGCGCGACCTGCAGCTCCTGGCCCTGTTTGGGCGCCATACCGACAATCGGGGGTGGTGCTGTCGGTCGCAGGTCAAAATGGCAAGGGAGTTGCGATGCGGACGCGCCACGGTGCAGCGCTCGATCGCTCGCCTCGTGGCGGCAGGGTACCTGCAGCATCGCACCATTGTCCGCGACACAGGTGCAGACGCAGCGCACGAATATCGCGTGGTGCTCGACCGGCCGGACGCGAATTATAGTACCGATCTCGTTCCTGAAGAGAACGATGTCGCCGCAGAAGTTGCCTCAAAGGGGGGTGCCCACCAGCGGGCAGGGGTGCCCACCCTGGATGGGCAGGGGGTGCCCACGCATGAGCGGGCACCAATGTTAACGACCCCTGTTAAACGAACTGAGAGAGAGAGCGCGCGAGACGACGAAAAAGAATTCGAGCGTGCACTACGTGCTTGGCCGACAGGCTTTGCGGACAGTCGCCAAGATGCGTTGAAAGCTTGGCTGGCGCTTTCGCCTGAAGATCGCATTGAGGCTGGCAGCGAAATCAGCCGGTTTGTGAAAACGAACAGGTCGGCGGGCCGCACGCTGATCTGCTGCTTTGCCACATACCTCGGCGACCAGAAGTGGAAGGTACTTCCCGACGAGCGGCCTAAGGCTGCATTGACGACGGCCGCCGCGCCAGTGAGACCAGCAGTGAAGCAGCCGACAAAGTTCCAGCTATCGAATCCCCACCTCTACCCCGAGATCTTCGGCGACGAAGCCAGCAAAGTGGCAAAGCCATGAAGGGAGGGGGGAGGGTCAAATGTCTGGCGTGTCATGGGGCCTCCAACCGCTTGGGGCTCAGCGAGGGTTTTTTTTCTTGACCGGCCCGATTCCGGAGAAGTGTGACCAAGGAGCCCGACATGACATTCGATAAGGCTTTGAAAATGTTGATGAAACGGCAGAGAAACCTGACGCAACCGGGTTCGCGTGACCATTTATTTCACAAGGTCCCGCGAAGGCTGGTCAAGGTCACCTGCACGGTTTGCGACAAGGAATTCGAGACGGTTCAGGCTGGCCGGCGGAAGCCGTCGACGAGATGCAGTGAGGCCTGCCGAAAGGAGGCCCGTCGCCGGTATTCCAACGCTTACAACGCCGCTGCCAAGGCGGAGCTAGAGGACCTTAGGGCGAGGGCCGCTGCGGGCGACCTGGAGCGGTTCGGCATCGGCCGCGACGGACGCCCCCTGCCGAAGGACGGGACCGATTTCGATGTCTGACGGCGAGCCGTTCAATCATCGCGCCGTTGCTGCGAGCCGCCGCTCGGCTCGGACTGGGGTCGGCAGAATGACCGCGCGCGCTCGCAAATCTCCGCCGCCGTTCGACCCCGCCGAGATCCCCGTGGCCGGCGGCGCCTGGTTCTCGCCAGTGATGGCGATGGCTCTGTCGCCGAAGGAGAGGAAGCGGCGCCACGATGAGCTCTATGGCGGCGGTGGAGCGCTCCTTAAAGTCAAAATCAAGGATCTTGATGCACTGGCCGATTGGCTGATCGAGACCGAGCGCCTCAAGGCTTGGGACGATAAGAACCTGGTCGCCATCGCGGCGGCGATCGAGGAGTTCGTCGAGGCGGCGGTAACGCGTTACCGAATCGACGGAATCGATTGTGGTAGCACTCGCGAAACCGAGGAGCCGACGCTAGATGATGTACTCCAAACCGACCGCCGACGCTGATCCGAACCCTATCGCGGTCCGCATCGAGGCGGCACGCGATTCGCTTCGGCTAGGGACGTCGGCATCCGTCCAGGCCGCGGCAACCCTTTACCGCAGCGCCCGCGGCGATCGCGCCAAGGCCATGGAACAATTGGACCGGTCCCAGAAGGCCGATTTCGCCGCTGGGTTCCAGAAACCCAGGGCAGTATCGGTCGAGCTGCAGGCCGAGGTCGATCGCCTCACCGTGAATGCAAACAAGGCTCGGCAGGCACTCGATGACGCGCGGGCGGCCTACCAGCCGAAATTCATGGAGCGGGTCGCGCTTCCTGTAGCTGCATTAGCTGGCGAGATGTCCGACGCGATCGCGCTCGTCGAGCTCGCCGCTACCGCCCTTGCCGATATCCACCGCTTCGCCATCCAGAATGGACTTACCGCGCCGCTGGCCGCGCAGCATTCGGAGGCGGTGCTGTTGACGGTTCGACATCTTCGGCAGCAGTTGGCTGGAGGGCGCTAGAAAATGAAATCCCCGGCCGGCCGATCATTGAGGGCGTGGATGCGACTCGTCCGAAAGCAGATAGCCGCTCTCCTGGGCCGGCCGGGCATTCGTGCTCAGGCCAAGGGCGGTGAACGTCGCGAGTACCAGCGCTGTCGTGTTCCTCAGCACCAAGGGCTCAACATCGTGCAGGGCGCCGACCAAATGGCCGGCGCCCTGTTGCTGAGGGGGCTAAACACATGACCGACCGCTCGCTGCAAGTGATTGAAGACCGACCACGTCGCCAGGCAGCGTCTGTCGCGCTCGAAGCCATGCGGAAAGCCGGATCATCCGTTCCTGCTCTGGCGCCGACCGTCGCGGGAATTTCGGAGGCAGCCGCGAACGCCGTCGCGGCCGGGTATCGCGACGTCATCGTCGAGATCGAGTCCTCGCCGGACGGAAGCGCTAAACTGCGGTTTAGGGCGGTGCGATGACCATGAAACGCCCCCGGCTCGCTGCGGCGCGGCGCACCATGGCTCGGCTGGCAGCAACCGCCCCAGTCGCGATCCGGCGAGGTGACACGCTTTGGATGGGTCTCGAAGGGCCGATCGGCCAGCGGGATCAAAAGACCGGCATGGGTATTTTTGCCAAAAGCGTCGAAGCCGCGCTCAGAGAAAATTCAGACGCACAGTTTGTCGAGATCGACATCGACAGCAACGGCGGCGGCTTCAGTGAATCGATGAAAATCTATCATGCGATTCGCGCCTGTCCGGGTTTCGTGACCGTAACGGCAGGCGAGGTATGTGCATCGGGTGCATCGCTGATTTTGATGGCGGGTGACCTACGGCTGGCTCATCCCAAGTCCACGATCCTGATCCACGGAGTCGAAATAGAGGCGCCGCCGGATGCCGAGCGGGATCGTTGGACCGCCGAGAAATATGATCGGTATGCGCGGAACATCGAACGCAGCAATCGGCAAATTGTCGACATCTATGCGAAGCGTGGGTTCTTTGGTCGCGAGTGGTTCGAAAACGAACTGAAGAACGAAAAGCCGCTTCCCATCTACACAGCTCAGGCTGCGGGGATCATCCATTGCGTGGCCGGAAAAGAGAGCCGCCACGCCCGCAGATACGGGTCGGGCTCGGCGCGATGAACCAGCAACTCCCCGCCCGCGACCTGCTCGCCGCCGCTCATTCGCGCATGACGCCGGCCGAGATTCAAAGACAGCGGCAGCCATGACAGCGATCCTTTGCTACGCGGCACCCGATACCGCCTCCATCGTGGCGGATGGAGCATACATCGGCCTGGATGACGGTCGACTGCATGCCATCCGAAGCAAGATCTTTGCCGCCGCCGTCGACGGATCGGCAGTGCTGGCAATCTCTGGCCCTGGGAGCCTGTATTCCCGGCTTAGCTGGCGCAAGTTCGCGACCTTCGATGATGTGGTCGGCGGGCTTGAACCGATGGTGGTCGAGGTCGACAAAGCGCTCGGCGTGATCGGTTTTTATTCCATTCGCTTGGGGCTCATTCGGAGGTTTTTTTTCTTGACCGGCACGATTCCAGATGTGGCCAAGGAGCCGGACATGCCAATCGATAAAGCGTTGAAAAGATTGCTGAAAAGACAAATCCACATGACGCAACCGGGGGCCAACGATCATTTATTTCCGACGGTTCCTCGGCGGCTAGTCACTGTCACCTGCACGGTCTGCGGCAAGGCCTTCGAGGCGGTGCAGGCCGGGCGGCGGAAGCCGTCGACGCGATGCAGCGAAGCTTGCCGACGGGAGGCCCGGCGACGGTATTCGAACGCCTATAACGCGGCTGCGAAGGCGGAGCTCGAGGACCTGAGGGCCAGGGCGGCGGCCGGGGAATTCGAGCGGCTCGGCATTAGCCGCGACTTCACATTTTCAGCAATCGTGCCTGGCGAAGAGTGACGTGGGCAAGCGGCTGAAGCGAGTTGCAGCGGAAAGGGGCACTGCCGATCGGCAGCGGCGCCGCCGCGAGCGTGCAGCCGCCGGCTTGGTGCACATCGAGTTTTGGACCGACGAAGCGAACCTCACCGCAGTGCTGGTCGGCAGCGGCCGCCTCCAGTTGCACCTGGCCGACGATCGTGACGCGATCAGTGCCGCGACGAAGGCTGTCGTGGAGGATTGGACCGTGGTGGATATCCACAGGCCGCGTCACGCGTGACGCCGCGCCTTTCTCAAATCTGCGATGATTCGCCGACCTGATAATTTTGGAGAACCCTCAAGTGAAAGCCCTCATTTCCATGCCTGACCGCCAGCGGTCATCGGCCATTGAAAAATCACTTTTTGCCCTGGCCCGCGCGCAAACCCATCCTCACAAGTACGAGCGCGAAGGCGTCGCCAAGATGATCTATGCAGACGATAAGATCGTCTCACAGATCGTTGAGCGCGGCGCTGCTCCTCTCGGTACGACCACGGGCAGTGGCTGGGCTGCGGAACTTTCTCAGAACCTCGTCGGCGATTTCCTCGCCACGCTGGCGCCGCTCTCGGCTGCGGCTCAGATTATTTCGCAGGGCCTTCAAGTTCGGCTCGGCACCGCGCGGACGATGAAGCTGCCGGCGCGCGAGGGTGCCCCGTCGACGGAGGTGACCTGGGTCGGCGAGGGTAATCCGATTCCGGTCCGCAAGTACGTGGTAAACGACGACTGCGAACTCGACCCGCGCAAGTTCGGCTTCATCGTCGGCCTCAGCCTCGATCTGGCCAAGCGCGCCAACGGCGATGCCGTGGTACGGCAGTTGATCCGCGAGGATGCAGCTGCGACGCTGGACGGCGCCTATTTCAGCACCGCGGCGGGCGACGCCGAGACACACGCCGGGATGCTGCATGGCGTTTCGGCGCTGAGCGGCTTTGCAGGCGGCGATCGGCTGGCGATGGAATACGATCTCGCAGCGCTGTCCGATGCCGTCACCGCTGCGGGATCCGGCCAGGTGGTTTTCATCGTGTCGCCGAAGCGCGCTGGGCGCATCAAGATCAAGGCGCCAGACCTCAACCGAGAACTGACATTCGTTCCGAGCCTTGCCGTCGCAGACACCGATATCATCGCGATCGACCCGCTGTCATGGGCGCACGGTTTCGGCGACGACTTCAGCCTCGATGTATCCCCGCGACGAAGGCTGTCGTGGAGGATTGGACCGTGGTGGATATCCACAGGCCGCGTCACGCGTGACGCCGCGCCTTTCTCAAATCTGCGATGATTCGCCGACCTGATAATTTTGGAGAACCCTCAAGTGAAAGCCCTCATTTCCATGCCTGACCGCCAGCGGTCATCGGCCATTGAAAAATCACTTTTTGCCCTGGCCCGCGCGCAAACCCATCCTCACAAGTACGAGCGCGAAGGCGTCGCCAAGATGATCTATGCAGACGATAAGATCGTCTCACAGATCGTTGAGCGCGGCGCTGCTCCTCTCGGTACGACCACGGGCAGTGGCTGGGCTGCGGAACTTTCTCAGAACCTCGTCGGCGATTTCCTCGCCACGCTGGCGCCGCTCTCGGCTGCGGCTCAGATTATTTCGCAGGGCCTTCAAGTTCGGCTCGGCACCGCGCGGACGATGAAGCTGCCGGCGCGCGAGGGTGCCCCGTCGACGGAGGTGACCTGGGTCGGCGAGGGTAATCCGATTCCGGTCCGCAAGTACGTGGTAAACGACGACTGCGAACTCGACCCGCGCAAGTTCGGCTTCATCGTCGGCCTCAGCCTCGATCTGGCCAAGCGCGCCAACGGCGATGCCGTGGTACGGCAGTTGATCCGCGAGGATGCAGCTGCGACGCTGGACGGCGCCTATTTCAGCACCGCGGCGGGCGACGCCGAGACACACGCCGGGATGCTGCATGGCGTTTCGGCGCTGAGCGGCTTTGCAGGCGGCGATCGGCTGGCGATGGAATACGATCTCGCAGCGCTGTCCGATGCCGTCACCGCTGCGGGATCCGGCCAGGTGGTTTTCATCGTGTCGCCGAAGCGCGCTGGGCGCATCAAGATCAAGGCGCCAGACCTCAACCGAGAACTGACATTCGTTCCGAGCCTTGCCGTCGCAGACACCGATATCATCGCGATCGACCCGCTGTCATGGGCGCACGGTTTCGGCGACGACTTCAGCCTCGATGTATCCGAGGCGGCGACGATCCACATGAGCGATGACCCGCTGCCAATCAGCACGCCCGGCTCGCCGGCAACGGTGGCCGCTCCGGTCCGTTCCTACTGGCAGACCGACTCCATCGCCATGCGCTTGCTCGCTGATGTGGCCTTTGCGCCTCGCCGGCCGAGCGCGGTGGCCTGGGCGCAAGTTCTGACCTGGTGAGCCGCCATGACCGAGCAAACACGTCGCCACGTTTGCGGCTTTTATGCCTCGCCGACGGCGGCATTCGTGCCGGAGGGGAGAGCCGGCGCGGCGGAGCCTTTATCGCGAGGAGAGCAATCCATAAGCGATGAGGATCCCGAGGCCCGCCGCGCCCGCGTCCTCGCAAAGGCTCGTGAGATTATGTCGCGCCCGCGTGAAGCGGTAAGGCCCGCCGCTGAGGAGGCGGAGTTCGACCTCGACCGCTATTTGGCAAGCTTCCCGAGGCCCCTGAATGGAACAGGCGAATGAGCGACACGGCGGAGTTGAACGAAGCGCACGCGATCATCCGCCATGCGGACATCATCCGGCGGAAGGGCGAGAGGCTATCCCTCGATGACGCTGATTTTTCCTACAGGCACCAATCAGTGCAGGAATTGATGCGTGCTGTGGCTGTCCTAAAGAAAGGCGTAACCGTCGACACCATGGCCGACGTTCTAGGCGGTCTTGCCGCAACAATCAGCGTTATGCGCACCGCGGAATACCGTCGGCATCTCGAACTGGCTGACAGGCTCGCCACACTTGAGGCCGCCGCCAAGCCGCGCGTCCGCCGCCAAGCACCGTCGAGGCCGGTGGCATGACGATCGGCGGCGTTGAGATAACTGAACAGGTAAAGCTCACCATCCTAGACGTGGCATTGCAGGTCGAGGCCAAGATCGGGCGTCGCCTCGCAGGTTATGAAATCGATTTTGTCATCATGGCTGCAGTCAGGCGCTTGGCCGCGCCTCAAGCACCGTCGACGAGGCTGCAATGACATCCGCCCCCGAAGGGATTGCCTAAATGGCCTTCATAGCCGCAGCTTCCGGCGCCTGCTTGCCCGGCCCGTCTCTCCTCCAAGCAGAAGGTTTGAATTGATGACCGACGCAAAACCAGAAGCGAAACCATCGTCCAAGCGCCATGCACCAATCTGGTTTCCGGGACTGTCTAAGCCGGAGACGAGCCGATGACGATTTCAAACCGCCTAGGCATCACGTTCATGGCGTCGTCGCAGAATAACCGATCGGTCACGGTCAACGAGGCGATCTCCAAGCTCGAGGCCGGCGCCGCGCTGTTCGGCTGCGTCTCCATCGGCGATACCTCACCGCCCGGCTCACCCGCCGAGGGTGATCAATACGTGCTTGGCGCTTCGCCGACGGGCACCTGGACCGGCCATGGCAAAGCGGTCGCCAACTTCTGCAATAGCTCATGGCAATTCATTCCCGCGCTGCCTGGCATGCAGGCCTATGCCGCCGACGAAGACGCCTTCTACTACTACGATGCCGGCGGGACATGGACGCTGGTCAGCAGCAGTAGCGGTGCCGGCGACGTCGTCGGCCCGGCCAGCGCTGTCAACAACAACATAGCGCTGTTCAACACGACCACCGGAAAGCTGATCAAGGACAGCGGCGCCGCGATCTCGACCGATGGCACGTTCGCCGCCAATTCCGACGCCAAGGTCGCCACCGAGAAGGCGACGAAGACCTATGTCGATGGCCTGGCGCTCAATCTGGGCAAGCGCGGTAGGGTCCGCGTCGCCACCACGGCCAACGTCACCATCGCGACGGCGCTGAACAACGGCGACACGCTCGACGGCGTGTCGCTCGTCACCGGCGACCTGGTGTTAGTCAAGGATCAGTCGGCGCCGGAGCAGAACGGCATCTATGTCGTCGGCGTCTCGCCGGCCAGGTCCACCGAGTTCGACACCTACGACGAGCACCCTGGAAGCCTCCAGGCGGTCGAGGAAGGCACCGCCAACGCCGACACGCTCTGGCTCTGCACGTCGAACGTCGGCGGCACGCTCAACACGACGGCAATCGCCTTCACGTCGATCTCGATCTCCGGCGTCACCAGCTCACGGCAAATCATCTCCGGCGGTGGCCTCACCGGCGGTGGAAATCTTTCTGCCGATAGAACGTTGGCGGTGGGCGCCGGCACAGGCATCGTCGTCAATGCTGATGACGTCGCGGTCGACATCAACAAGCAAACCATCTGGATGCCCGCCGCCGCGATGATCCCGCGTACGACGAATGGTGCGGCCGCGGGCACAGCCGAAATGTCGTCGAACAAGAACATGGTGTCGACGCTCGATTTCGATGCCTCGACCCAGGAATTCGCGCAGTTCGATATCCGGATGCCGAAGAGCTGGAACGAAGGGACGGTGACCTTCATTCCGGTCTGGTCACACGCCGCGACGACAACGAATTTTGGTGTCGCCTGGGGCCTCGATGCTGTTGCGATCTCGGACGGTGACACGCTCGATGTCGCGTTCGGAACCGCCCAGGTGGTGACCGACACGGGCGGCACCACGAACATGAAGTACGAGGGCGCTGAGAGCTCGGCGATCACCATAGCCGGTTCTCCGGCGGTCGGTGATCTGGTGCAGTTCCGCATCCATCGAGATCCCGCCAACGGGTCCGACACCATGGCCATCGACGCCAGGCTGCACGGTGTCGTCGTGCTCTACGTCATCGACGCGCTGAAGGACGATTAATCATGCTCATGGTCAATCAGCTGACTGGCTTTGGCGCCAGGCGCGCGGCAGGCGGTGGATCATCCGCCCTTGCGCTCGATGGTCTTTCTCCGACCGCTGCCTGGTCGATGGGCCGTGATCTCCTGACCTCATTTATCGGCGGAACGCGCTACACGACCGCAACCGGTGTAAACAGTCTCAAAGACCAGACCGGCAATGCCCGCAACCTAGACGTCGCATCCGGCCCCGCGCAACCGATCCCAACCCTGGCGGGACCGAATAATCGGAACAGCGCGGACTTTAATGGTTCCAGTATGACCCTGTTCGGGGGTCAATGCCTCAATTTTATCACGTCAACCGGCGGCTACATGATCGCCAGCTTCCTCGCCGATGCGATCACCCAGAACGACGCAAACGCGTCGCACAATCACCTGATCCTTGGATGTTCCAACGCTCAGTTTGGTCTCAATCTTCAGAACACCACGGGCACGCCCGAGACGATTCACGCCGACCTTTTCAACGGCACTACCCTATACGCTGCTTCAAGCGCGGAAATCACTGTCGGTACGGCCTACGTTGCGGAGTGGCGGTTTGATGGCAGTTTCGTCTACCTTCGGGTTAATGGCGGGACGGAATACTCAACTGCAACAACGGGCGGCATCAGCACGGCTTTCGCCTTCACCATGGGAGGCAATGGCTACCTGATGAACGGCAAGGTGTTCGAAGCGGCGACCTTCGGGGCGACAGTCCCAACAGCGCCTCAACGTGATGCGCTGGTGGCCAACTTCAAGACCTGGCTCGGGACATAGAATGCTCGATCGAACCGCGCCGTTCCCTTGTGATGTCCATCAGATTGCCGAGCAAAATCCTCAAGCCAGCGCTTCTTCACGGTGCCAGCTGCTAGCCTGATAGTCGGGCTCTCGCGGCGGCAAAAATTGTTTCAGCGCCGACGCGCTTGTCGCGTTCGCGCACCAGTGCACGCCAAATCGGCAGATAGAGTTCGGCGCGGCCGGCCTTTTCCATCCGCCGGGCGACGAGATCAAGGCCGGCCTCGATCTCGTCCAGTGTCACCGGCTTGCCGTTCTTGGTCTTGGCGGTCACGCCTTGCCCTTCCTCAATCGCACGCCGGGTCCTTCGCCATTCTCGTCGACGAAGATCACGCCTGCCGATTCGAGCGCTGACCTCATGGCAGCCAGATTGTTGGCGACGGGAACCGATCGGCCTGCTTCGAAATTTCGAACAGTCGAGAGCCCGACTCTCGCCGCGTTGGCAAGTTCCTGCTGCGAGAGATCAACCAGTCCCCTGGCTGCGCGGCTTTGTGCCGGTGTCATGCTCATCCTAACGTTAAGCGTTGCCCATAACGAAAATCGTTTGACTATTAAATATGTAACGATTAGCGTTATCCATAACGTAAACCGTTATATGGAGAAAAGCAAATGCCGAACATCCCTGTTCCGGCGGCCGGCGAAGCTTTGCCCGCCACCGAGGAAAGCCACATTATCGGTAGATTTTCCCGTCGCGCCTTGTTTGGTGCCCTGGCCGCGCTGCCGCCCGCCGCCGGTCAACTGGATCGGGCATGCGCCGAAATAGCCGGCATCATGAGAGAGGTGCACGGCGGCGATTGGAATATCGTGGTCGACCACGACGAGACGTTCGTGCTGATCTCGCGTGATTTGCATGTTGGGAGCTGCAAACATGGATGAGCGCTCGGCCTCGCATAACGCGACAACAGGAGCAAATACAATGCCGGAAATCCATGTTCGGGCAGGCGCCGAAGGCTTGCCAAAAACTATCGCGTCTATCAAATCGCAGACCGAAGCAGGCGTTGAGGCGGCCCGGAAAATCCAGATCAGCGCAGAGAGGCTCGCCGAAGGTATGGCAGCGCTTCATGGTGGCGATTGGCGCGTGCAAATAGATCATCTGGTTGAGTTCGTGATGGTTAGGAGGCACTCATGAACCGCCGCAACCTTCTCGCAGGCTTCGGCGCTGCCACTGCGCTCTCCGTTGTCGGTTCGATCGCCCATGCTGCCACTCATGTTAATGTTCCCGACGGGAACAATATGAAGTTGACCAGCATCGACGCGCGCCTCGATGCCCTTGAACGCGTGGCGCCGGAGGCCGCTAGACGCCTGCGTATCCGGATCAGCGCGCTGCTCGACGCTGCCGAGGAGTTCGCGCTGCAAAAGAAGTCCGGCTCGGCCGAAGCCGTCGCCGCAGCGGCCGACCTTTTGAACGATCAGCTGACGGCGATGCATGGCGGGCGGTGGGACACGCAAACCGATCACGTCAACCACCTCGTCGCCATATCCCGGCGCTGCTGAAGGGTTTTCACGGGGAACGTCTGCTGTAACAGCCTGATTTTATGCGGCTATTTCATCCCACCACTTGATTGCGGGCGTGATTTGTTTCACGGGAGCCGCACTGAAACAGCTTTCCCCTAATCCATCTGCTGCTCAGACCGGCAAATTGCCGGTCTTTTTTCTTGGAGGCCGAGGGCTGGACGCATCCGGGGTCCGCTTAGCCGGCGAGCGCTCGGCCCATTGCTATCCCGAGGCCAATAGCGAGACCCGTCATCAGATTGCGGGCTAGGCGAAGTGCCCAGCCCGCCGCGACTGCGCGCCAGATCCATCTCGGCTGCGTCTGCTGCAGCGCGATCAACTTATCAAAAACGCGTTCCATGGTGATTTCTCTCCTTCGAGCGATTCCCGCGTAGTCGGGCCTAGCGAAGTCGAGTTGTGTAGATATGCTGTAGATCAGCCAATTTTCGGCTGTTTCTGAAAACTCTGAACACCTTGAAAAGATTGGCTCCCCGGGCCGGATTCGAACCAGCGACCAACCGGTTAACAGCCGGTTGCTCTACCACTGAGCTACCGGGGAACAGACGCTCTCATGTGAGTGGCGCAGCCTATAGCAAACCCTTTTCCGCTTTGCAAAGAAGCATTTCGTATTTTTTCGAGGCTTTTTCGCTCAGGCGTTTCTCGCAATCGTTGGCGGATGTCCTCATATTAGCCGTCTTGGCAGGGGTACGGAACCGAAAGCGCGGCTGCGGCTTTGGTTCATGATGTTCCTGAGCGGTGAAAACGGGTCAATCTCGAGACGATGACAGTACAAGACAATCAGATGCCGGCGCGGAAAATCTCGGTTTTCGGACGTGAATTCAAGATGCCGCGCTCGCGCGGGCTCAGAATCACCATCGGCATCGTGCTGACCATCGGCGGCATCCTCGGTTTCCTGCCGATCCTCGGCTTCTGGATGGTTCCGCTCGGATTGCTGGTGCTGTCCTATGAATTTGCCCTGGTCCGCCGCCACCGGCGCCGTTTTGTCGTCTGGTGGGAACGGCGCCGCCGGCCGGATTGAGGGCCGATAGCGCAGGGGCTCAGCGGCCGGCGTGCTCTTCCAACGCTTCGCGGATCTGCTTGAGAATCGCCGCGGCTGAGGCGAGCTTCGCCCGGTCGTGCGGCGACAGGCTGCTCGCACTCCCGATACACAGGCGGTCGATGGCATAGCGCAAAAGCTCTTCGCACTGCGGCAGCGACAGGCCGGACGCCGCATTCTTGTCTTTTGCCGCCATTGTCGGACGCATGGCTAGCCTCCCGCCGTGCTGAACGTATGGGCCGTGGATGGGTTTCATCCGAGCGCGAGCCATGCTTAACAATCCGCTAATGTATCGCCGTGAGGTCCTCCCCGACGATTTGACGGGATGCTGCCCGGATTGGCGCAGAGGAAACCGTCCGGAATGCACGGTGGCCGCTTGACGGCATTTTCGCCGCAACCTATTGGAACCGGGTGGAACGCCGGGAGCAACGAGGCCTCGTGGCGGAGTGGTTACGCAGAGGACTGCAAATCCTTGCACCCCGGTTCGATTCCGGGCGAGGCCTCCAATGCCCGGGCCCCGCGCAGCAGCGCTGGGGCCTGAAGTTCCGATCGTAATGAACCGCGGTTCTGGCGCGGCAAGCGGATTGGTTGGAACATGAGCGCTGATTTCTCCGAGCTTCGCGTCAAGATGGTCGATGGTCAGGTCCGCACCACCGACGTGACCAGCGCGCCACTGCTCGACGCAATGCTTGTCGTGCCGCGCGAGGCCTTTGTCGGCGTCGACCAGCGCGATCTCGCCTATATCGATGAGGATATCCGCATTGCCGCCGGCGCGGACGGCGCGCGCTATCTCATGGAAGCCTCGCCGCTGGCCAAGCTTATCCAACTGGCCGAGATCAGCCCGGCCAATTCGGCGCTCGATGTAGGCTGCGGCACTGGCTATGCCTCGGCCATCCTGTCTCGGCTGGCCAAGTCCGTGGTGGCGCTGGAAAGCGATTCGGCGCTGGCCGAAACGGCCAGATCGACGCTTTCGTCGCTGGGCTGCGGCAATGTGACCGTTGTCCAGGGGACCTTGTCGCAAGGGCATGCCGCCCAGGCGCCTTATGACGTCATCTTCATCGGCGGCAGCGTCGCGGACGTGCCGGCGCCGCTGCTCGACCAGCTTGCCGA
Source organism: Mesorhizobium bavaricum (assembly GCF_056781655.1). Classification (NCBI taxonomy): domain Bacteria; kingdom Pseudomonadati; phylum Pseudomonadota; class Alphaproteobacteria; order Hyphomicrobiales; family Phyllobacteriaceae; genus Mesorhizobium; species Mesorhizobium bavaricum. Next base: position 3,956,719 of record NZ_CM165566.1, read on the forward strand.
AGGCGGCCAACTCGTCGCCGTCGAAGGGCAGGGCAATTCCGGCGTGGCCCGACTTTTTTTTAAAGCAGGGGGGGTTGTAACCGGAAGACGCGCGTTTAATGCGGCAATTAAGCCACTACCGGGATTTGAACGTATCCGTGCCTTCGAATTCTGAATGATTTTGCCTTGCAGGATCGGCGTTGTCATGGTCGCTTGCATTTGAAATCGTTGCTGATCCGCAAACTGGGGGTGCTTTGGGGCTGAGCAGCAGGGAACATCGAACACGCGGCACCGGCTCTCAGAGGAGAAGCTGGCGCGGCGTGGTTCCCATGGAAAACGAATGAGGGATACATGGTCCTGCCTTTACGCAAGAGTCTTTTCGCCGCCGTCCTCGTTTCCGCGACCGCGCTTTCTCCCTTCTCGGCCTCGGCGGAAACCATCCTTGGTGCCCTTGCAAAGGCCTATCAGTACAACTCCACGCTGAATTCGGCCCGCGCCGGCGTCCGTGTCACCGATGAGGGCGTCGCCATCGCCAAGTCGGGCTGGCGCCCGACCATCAATGGCTCGGCGGACATCGATTACTCGAGCAGCCACGTTAACGGCACGAACCAGAGCGTGGCGCTGACCACCGGCAATTTTGGCGTCCAGATCAATCAGACGCTGTTCGACGGCTTTCAGACCAGGAACAATGTCGCTGCCGCCGAAGCGCAAGTCCGTGCCCAGGTCGAGAACCTGCGCAACACGGAAGAGAACACCCTGTTCAGCGCGGCCCAAGCGTATATGAACGTGATTCGCGACCGCCAGATCGCCGTGCTGACCGAGCAGAACCTGCAATTCCTGACCGAAACGGCGCGCGCCGCGCGTTCGCGCTTCGAGGTTGGTGAAGGCACGCGTACCGATGTCGCGCAGGCCGACGCTTCGCGGGCTGCCGCTGTGGCATCGCTGAGCGCCGCCCGGGCGCAGGCGCTGTCAAGTGCGGCGAGCTACCGCCAGATCGTCGGCGACGAACCCGGCAAGCTCAAAGCCGCTTCGCCGGTGGGAAAGCTGTTGCCGTCGAGCCTCGCCGCCGCCGTCGGGGTGGCCGCGAACGAGCACCCCGCCATCCTTGCCACCCAGCATCTGGTCGACGCCGCCGCGTTTTCGGTGAAGTCGGCCGAAGGCGCGCTGCTGCCGCAGCTCTCCGCAAGCGCGGGTGTGTCGAGCGCTTATCGCAACACCGTGCCGGGCGCCTTCGCGACGCAGGACGGTACGACCAATTCGGCCAGTATCGGGGCAACGCTGAGCATCCCGATCTATTCCGGTGGCCGTACCTCGGCGATCGTTCGCCAGGACAAGGAATCGCTCAGCCAGGCTCGCATCGAGGTCGACGTCAACCGCGACCTGGTGCGGCAACAGGTGACCGCCGCCTGGACCGAGTACACCGCCGCGCAGCAACAAGTCACCGCCAACAGGCAAGTGATCGAGGCCGCGAAACTTGCGCTGAGCGGCGTCATCGAAGAACGCAATGTCGGCCAGCGCACCACGCTTGATGTCCTCAACGCACAGGCGACGGTCATCACCGCCGAGATCAACCAGGCCAGCTTTGAACATGACGTGGTGGTGGCGAGCTATGCCATCCTGCAGGCGACCGGCCGCCTGTCCGTCGACCGCCTCGGCTTGCAGGTGACGAAATACAGGCCTGAAGAGCACTACAACGCGGTCAAGGACAAGTGGTACGGACTGCGCACGCCGGACGGCCGCTGACGGCGTTCGGCTCGGAGTTCCGTCTTCCAGCTCTGGTATGCCTTTTGGTTTCGCTGACCCTGGTTCGGGATCGCGCTCTAATCTGTTGAAATCCCACAAGTCCCCAGATTGGGGATTCTCGTGCGGCGATCCGTCGGTTACGCTGTCGTCATGATTCGTTCCGGCTTTGCCGGGCGGAACTCCACAGGGGTCACAAGGGCGGCGGATGTGACGATGGCAACGGCAAGCAGCGCACAGCGCGAACCTTCCATGGAAGAGATACTGGCTTCCATCAGGAGGATCATCGAGGACAGCGACGGCGGCCGCAAGCAGCCGGGCGACGCCGATGAGCTGCGCCAGGATCTGGAGCCGGCGTCGAGCGCCGACCCAGTTGCCGACGTCGAGGCATTCCGTGCCGACCTGCATGCCGCCCCCGAGATCAAGAAGCCCATTACGCTGGCGGAAGTCCAGGCACAATTGCCGGCCGCCGAGCCGGTGATTGCGCGCATGGAAACGCCGGTGCGCCCCGATTCCGCTCCGGCAAAGCCATCCATGACACTTGCAGAGGTCAGCGCCCGGGTTACCGCAGAGCCGACCTTGCCGGCCACGGCCGACGCGCCGGCAGCAGGCCCTCTAGCCGATGCTCCCGTTGCCGATTGGCGGCGCGAGATCGCCGCGGTTGGCGAGCAGGCGAGGGCGGTGCCGGACAAGGGCGAGGTACTCAAGCCAGTCGCCCTGCCGCCGGTGGAGACGCCAACGGACGAGCCGACAGAGAAAGCAGCCGTCGAGCCGTCTCGTCCAGACGCAAGCGTGGTGCGACCGGTGGCCGCCAGCGATTCGCCGCGTCCGGCAATCGTCTCCGAGCACACCGGCCGGCAGGTTGCCGCCGCCTTTGGTGAGCTTTCCGATGCGTTTGCCAGCCGCAGCAAGAAGACATTTGACGAAATGGCCGAAGAGATGCTGAGGCCGATGCTGCAGGATTGGCTCGACAACAATCTGCCGACACTGGTCGAAAGGCTGGTGCGCGAGGAAATCGAGCGCGTGGCGCGCGGGGCGCAGTAGCCTCCGATATCGGCATATCCATCAACCTTGAAACGCCGCCGGTGAGGCGGCGTTTCTGTTGGCAGGATCAGTTCGCGTCGGCGGTTCGTTTCCAAGAATGGCCTTTGGAAAGAAATCAGGTATCCGGCTACCGACCGCTGTCGCGAATGCATCGGAGCCACACTCGGCCGTACATCTCGGCTCCTGCGTGTTCGCCACTCCGACCGCCACCCTGGCTGCCCGGCCTGCGCAAAGCGATACCGCACGCCGAGGGCGAAGTTTTGTGCCGGGTGCGGACACGGCCTTACGTTGAAATGAACAGGGCCACGCCTATTTGCCTGTAGTGACCCGAGGCAGCCCTTGCGGTTGACTTGATCAAAACCTTCCGATTTACACCGGACCAGCAAAAATCCCGACAGCGCGGACCATTTTCCCATGCTTGAAAAGACCTACGACGCAAAAACCGTCGAGCCGAAGATCGCCAAAGTCTGGGAGGAGGCCGACGCGTTTCGCGCCGGTGCCGGGGCCGAGGAGGGGGCGGAAGCCTTCACCATCGTCATCCCGCCGCCGAATGTGACCGGCTCGCTGCATATGGGCCACGCGCTCAACAACACGCTGCAGGACATATTGGTGCGCTTCGAGCGCATGCGTGGCAAGAATGTGCTCTGGCAGCCGGGCATGGACCATGCCGGCATCGCCACCCAGATGGTGGTCGAACGCCAGTTGATGGAAAAGCAGATCCACCGCCGCGACCTGACGCGTGAGCAGTTCATCGAAAAAGTGTGGGAGTGGAAGGCCGAATCCGGCGGCGCTATCTTCAATCAGCTGAAGCGCCTCGGCGCCTCGGCCGACTGGTCACGCGAGCGCTTCACAATGGACGAGGGCCTGTCCAAGGCCGTCCTCGAAGTGTTCGTCACGCTCTACAAGGAAGGGCTGATCTACAAGGACAAGCGGCTGGTGAACTGGGATCCCAAGCTGCTCACCGCGATCTCCGATCTCGAGGTCGAGCAGCAGGAGGTCAACGGCAATCTCTGGCATTTCCGCTATCCCATCGAGGGCCAGGTCTTCGATCCGGAGAACCCAAAAACCTTCATCACCGTGGCGACGACACGCCCCGAGACGATGCTGGGCGACACGGCCGTCGCCGTGCACCCGGACGACGAGCGTTTCCGGCATCTGGTCGGCAAGAACATCGTTCTGCCGATCGTTGGCCGCAAGATACCGGTGGTGGCGGATGAGTACTCCGATCCGGAGAAAGGCTCCGGCGCGGTCAAGATCACGCCGGCGCATGACTTCAACGACTTCGAGGTCGGCAAGCGCCACAAGCTGCCGGCAATCAACATCCTCACCGTCGAGGCGGCAGTAAGCCTCAAGGACAATGAGGATTTCCTTGCCGGTCTCGAGGTGACGCCGGAGCGCGAGGCGGTCTGGGATGAACTCGACGGCCTCGACCGCTTCGTCGCGCGCAAGAAGATCGTCGAGCTGATGGAAGAAGGCGGCTTCCTGGAAAAGGTCGAGCCGCATCGCCACGCGGTGCCGCATGGCGACCGCGGCGGCGTGCCGATCGAGCCGTTTCTGACCGAGCAGTGGTATGCCAATGCTGCTGAGCTCGCCAAACCGGCGATCGCCTCGGTGCGTGAAGGCCGCACGAATTTCGTGCCGAAGAACTGGGAAAAGACCTATTTCGACTGGATGGAAAACATCCAGCCCTGGTGCATCTCGCGCCAGCTGTGGTGGGGTCACCAGATTCCGGCCTGGTACGGGCCGGACGGACGCGTCTTTGTCGAGAAGACCGAGGAAGAGGCGCTGGGTGCTGCGATCGAATATTATCTGGCGCTCGAAGGACCGTGGAAGGCCTGGGTCGAGGACAAGCTCGAGAATTTCAAGCCGGGCGAGATCCTGGCCCGCGACGAGGACGTGCTCGACACATGGTTCTCCTCTGCGCTGTGGCCGTTCTCGACATTGGGCTGGCCTGATGAGACGCCCGAACTGAAGACGTATTACCAGACCGACGTGCTGGTCACCGGTTTCGACATCATCTTCTTCTGGGTCGCCCGCATGATGATGATGGGCCTGCATTTCATGGACGAGGAGCCGTTCCACACCGTCTATGTCCATGCGCTGGTGCGCGACAAGAACGGGCAGAAGATGTCGAAGTCGAAAGGCAACGTCATCGATCCGCTCGACCTGATCGACGAATACGGCGCGGATGCCTTGCGCTTCACCCTGACGGTGATGGCGGCGCAAGGCCGCGACGTGAAACTCGACCCGGCGCGCATCGCCGGCTATCGCAATTTCGGCACCAAACTGTGGAATGCGACGCGTTTTGCCGAGATGAACGAGGTCGCGCGCAATGACGATTTCTGGCTGAACGACGCCAAGCTGGCGGTCAATCGCTGGATCCTCACCGAACTGACGCGGGCTGCGCGCGAGATCACCGACGGCATCACCTCATACCGCTTCAACGAGGCGGCGGGCGCAGCCTACCGCTTCGTCTGGAACCTGTTCTGCGACTGGTATCTGGAACTGCTGAAGCCGGTGTTCATGGGCACGGACGAGGCGGCCAAGGCCGAAAGCCGCGCCTGCGTCGCCTTCGTGCTCGACGAGATCTACAAGCTCTTGCATCCGATGATGCCGTTCATGACCGAAGAACTGTGGGCGCAGACCGCTGGCGAAGGCAAGGAGCGGCCGTCGCTGCTGTGTCATGCCGCATGGCCGGCGCCGGACTTCGAGGACGCTGACGCCGCCGCCGACATCAACTGGCTGGTCGACCTCGTCTCCGGCATCCGGTCGGTGCGCTCGGAGATGAACGTGCCGCCGGCGGCAATCGCGCCGCTCGTCGTGGTCGGCGCCAACGACGTGACACGCGAACGGCTGGTTCGCGAGGACTCGGCGATCAAGCGGCTGGCGCGGGTCGGCGACATCTCGCTCGCCGATGTCGCCCCAAAAGGCTCGGCGCAGATCGTGCTCAACGAGGCGACGATCTGCCTGCCGCTTGGCAGCCTGATCGATCTCGCCGCCGAGGCGGCCCGGCTGCAGAAGGAACTGGCCAAGGTCACCGAGGAAATCGCGCGCCTGCACAAGAAGCTGTCGAACGAAAGATTCGTCGCCAGCGCGCCGGCCGAAATCGTCGATGCAGAGCGTGAAAAGCTCACCGAATATCGCGATGCGCAAGACAGGCTGTCGGTGGCGTTGACCAGGGTTCGCGACGCGGGTTGAAGGGAAGATTCGTGGGGCTTGATCCGTCTCGAAATCGGGGTTTTTTGCCTCGAAAATAGGCATTCCGCTGCGTTAATTTTGACGTAAACGGAAAGTTTTGGCCCCATTGTTGCCATAATGTAACAATGGGGCCCTGGAACCCCAAAACCTGCTTTTTTTGAGCCCTTTAGGCTGGCTTTTCTCCCGTTTTGAGGGCGACACACGCGCCAGAGGGTGTTTTTCGGCCTAACGGCAGCGGCTGCATTATGTCGAAAATGCGCTTGGCAAACATGTACATGTACGCCCCATAAATTCGTTATTGCACCGTTAACCTGAATTGGTTCTAGCTGGCTGCACTCGAATTCGGGGAGGACATTCATGACTATTTTGCGACTGAAAGCACTGCTGGGGGCGGGGTGCTTTTCGCTGGCTTTGATCGGGACGGCGATGAACTCGGCGCATGCCGGCGGCATTGAGCGCGGCGGCTACGACATCGACCTGCTGTTTGATCCGGCACCTTTCGCTACGGAAGCCGAATCGACCTTCGTGATGCCGCAACGCAAACTCAAGAATGCCGTGGACACCGACCCAAGCGACGGCGATTTGACGTTCCTGGGCAGCACGGCAAAGGACAGCAAGAGCTACTGGGTGCCGCGCATCGGCGCCAAGGCGGAGCTCGTCAAAGGCGTCGACTGTATGTTCGACTATTCCCAGCCTTGGGGCGCGCACACGAATCCGGGTCTGTGGGCCGGTGCCGAGTCCAACATGGAAACCGACATCAAGAGCAACAACTACGCCGGCACCTGTTCCTACAAGATGGATGCCGGTAAAGGTCAGCTTCGCTTCATCGGTGGTGTCTACTACCAGGAAGTCTATGGCTTCAAGGAAGACCTTGTGTCGCCGCTCGTGCCGGGTTTCCAGGGAACCGGTCGTGTTGATCTCAAGGGCACTGGCTGGGGCTGGCGCGCCGGCCTTGCCTATGAAATCCCCGAGATCGCGCTGCGCGCCAGCCTCGTCTACAATTCGCGGGTCAAGCTCGACAATATCTCGGGCACGCTGGACCTGACGCATGTTGGCATGCCAGTGCTGCCGATCTATGGCTCAACGCAGTACATGCCGGACACGGTCGAACTGAAGTTGCAGTCAGGCATTGCGCCCGGCTGGCTCGCCTTCGGCTCGCTCAAGTGGGTCAACTGGAGCCTGCTGCAGAGTGTTCCGATTTGCGTCCAGGGCACTCCCTCTGCGCTATGCGTTACCGGCGATGCCCTGCATTCAGGCCAGATCACCTCGCTGGACCTGATGTATCGTGACGGCTGGACCGTCACCGGCGGCATCGGCCACAAGTTCAACGATGAGTGGAGTGCGGCTGGCCAGCTTTCCTGGGATCGCGGCACTTCGCATGGCTACGGCTCACAGACCGATACCTGGACCGTGGGCGGCGGCGTCGCCTACACGCCCAAGCCCAACATCGAGGTTCGTCTGGCCGGCGCGATCGGCGTGCTGACCAGCGGCCACTCGGGAACGGTGGCTGGTGAGAACGGCTATGTGGCCGGCGAGGAAGTCAGCTACGACTTCGGCAACGATCTGGTCACGGCGATTTCGGGCGGCCTTAAGATCAAGTTCTAAGCCTCTGGAAAGTCGAATGAAAAGGCCGGGCAATGCCCGGCCTTTTTCGTTGAGCGACTGTGGCCCGGGTGTCTGAGCATCCAAGCCGCGTTGCATATAAGCCGCACCGCTTTGGCCTCGTGCGATTGTGACGTTTTGGCAACACTTTCTGAACAACCCCTGCGCTAGAAGTCAGGCCAAGGAAATTGCCCATTTCCCGCCATAAACCCGGCGCACCTCGATCTTGTCTCGGGACACGCGCCAAAAGGCTCGGCGATGGGACAGGCCGCACCGCCCGCGGCAAGGAAGAGTATGGACGCCAAAGTCATTTCCAAGGCCAAGCTCCCGAGCCGCCATGTGACCGTCGGTCCGGCGCGTGCGCCGCACCGTTCCTATCTCTATGCCATGGGTTTGTCGGCGGCCGAGATCGCGCAGCCGCTGGTCGGTGTCGCATCCTGCTGGAACGAAGCGGCTCCCTGCAACATCTCGCTGATGCGCCAGGCGCAGGTGGTCAAGAAGGGCGTCGCGGCCGCCAGCGGCACGCCGCGCGAATTCTGCACCATCACCGTGACAGACGGCATCGCCATGGGCCACCAGGGCATGAAGTCGTCGCTGGTGTCGCGCGAGGTCATCGCCGATTCAGTCGAGCTCACCATGCGCGGCCATTGCTACGATGCGCTGGTTGGGCTGGCCGGCTGCGACAAGTCGCTGCCCGGCATGATGATGGCCATGGTGCGTCTCAACGTGCCGTCGATCTTCATCTATGGCGGGTCGATCCTGCCAGGCAGCTATCGCGGCAGGCAGATCACCGTACAGGATGTGTTCGAGGCGGTCGGCCAGCATTCGGTCGGTACGATCGGTGATGCCGAGCTGCTTGAAATCGAGCAGGCCGCCTGTCCGTCGGCCGGCTCCTGCGGCGCCCAGTTCACCGCCAACACAATGGCAACCGTTGCCGAGGCCATCGGCCTGGCACTGCCCTATTCCTGTGGCGCGCCGGCGCCTTACGAGATGCGCGACCGTTTCAATTTCGCCTCGGGCGAAAAGATCATGGAACTGATCGCGAAAAACATCCGGCCGCGCGACATCGTCACGCTGAAGGCGCTGGAGAACGCGGCGACGGTGGTTTCGGCCACTGGCGGCTCGACCAACGCAGCACTGCATCTGCCGGCGATCGCGCACGAGGCCGGCATCAAGTTCGACCTGTTCGACGTGGCGAAAATCTTCGAGAAGACGCCTTACATCGCCGACCTCAAGCCGGGCGGCAAATATGTTGCCAAGGACATGTTCGAGGCCGGCGGCATTCCGCTGCTGATGAAGACGCTGCTCGACCACGGCTATCTGCATGGCGACTGCCTGACGGTGACTGGCCGCACTTTGGCCGAAAACATGCAGCACGTTGCCTGGAATGAACATCAGGATGTGGTCCGCCCGGCCAACAGACCCATTACTCAAACCGGCGGTGTCGTGGGGTTGAAGGGAAACCTTGCCCCCGAAGGGGCGATCGTCAAGGTCGCCGGCATGTCGGAGCTGAAGTTCTCCGGCCCGGCGCGCTGCTTCGAGTCGGAAGAGGAATGTTTCGAGGCGGTGACACATCGCAACTACAGGGAAGGCGAGGTTCTCGTCATCCGTTACGAAGGGCCCCGCGGCGGCCCAGGCATGCGCGAAATGCTGTCGACGACGGCAGCCCTCTACGGCCAGGGCATGGGCGGCAAGGTGGCGTTGATCACCGACGGCCGCTTCTCGGGCGCGACGCGCGGCTTCTGCATCGGCCATGTCGGGCCTGAGGCAGCCGTGGGCGGCCCGATCGGGCTGCTCAGGGATGGCGACGTGATTTCGATCGACGCGGTGAACGGCACGATCGAGGTGGCGTTGTCGGACAGCGAACTGGCGGCGAGGGCAAAGACCTGGAAGGCGCGCACGACCGACTATCAGTCGGGCGCGATATGGAAATATGCACAGACGGTTGGGCCGGCGCGCGATGGCGCGGTCACCCATCCGGGCGGTGCGAAAGAAACACACTGTTATGCGGACATCTGAGTTGTTGAGGTCGTCTGTCTTTTCGGCACTGGTCGTGTTCGCCACTTTTGGCGCGACCTTTGGCGCCGTGGGCCAGGCTATGGCCTTCGACGACAAGGTGTTCGACGACAAGACCGGCGTGAAGCCGCAATCCAGCCCATGGGCGGTGTTTCAGTTCGGCTTCTCCGCCTACAAGAACGGCCACAAGGAACAGGCCGCCGAGGCCTATAAATACGCCGCCGAAAACGGCCAGATCGGCGCCACGTGGAAGCTTGCCCGCATGTATGCCGAGGGCGATGGCGTGGCGCGCGATGACTACGAGGCGTTCAAGTTCTTCTCCGAGATCGTCGACCAGGATGTCGAGCCCGGCTCGCCCGAGGAAAGCTACGTCTCCGACGCGCTGGTGGCGCTGGGCGATTATCTGCGCAAGGGCATTCCCGGCACCCCGGTCACCGAGAACGAGGTGGCGGCCCAGGAATATTACATGCGCGCCGCCGCCAACTACCGCAATCCGAACGCGCAGTTCGAGATGGGTCAGATGTTCCTGAAGGGCGAGGGCGGCGTGAAGGCCAGCGTCAAGCAGGCCGGGCGCTGGTTCCAGCTTGCCGCCGAGAAGGGCCATGCCGGCGCGCAGGCGACGCTGGGCCATTTGTTGTTCCAGAGCGGCAAGATCGTTCGCGGCCTGGCGATGATGACCGCCGCGCTCGAGCGCGCTTCGCCGGCCGATCAGCCGTGGATCCGCGGCATGCAGGAAGAGGCATTTGCCACCGCCGGCGAAGCCGACCGCCGCACCGCGATCTCGCTGGCTGACGACATCCTCACCAAGGGCGGCAACGCAGACCAGTAGTCTCGCGGCCGCGCCGGCCTCACCAACAGCATTCGATTTCGATGTTGATCAGTTCTCGGTCGGTTCCGTCGGCACCATGCTGGGGGCCGGCGTCGAAATCGGCGTCACATGCAGATGAGGCGCCATCGTATTTGCGGGGCAGCTATCCCCGACCTTCGTCCACGACGTGTTGTTGAGCACCATGTCGCAGCGGGCCAGATGGCTCTGGTCGGCAATCGTCAGGCAGGCGACCTGGCCGACCTGGTAGGATTTTCCGTTGGCCAGGCATTCCTGATCGGCGAGGGCCGCTGCAGGAGCGGCCATGGCAAATGCCAAGCCGATCGGACAAAGAGCAATACGAATGGTCATGGGAACCCCGGCCGCCATGATGATCTCCCATCATGCGCCGGAATGTGGCTATATGAGGTCCAGCGCCGGCGGGTCCGGGGTCAGGAGGTGGCTCTCCCTCAGACAGGCTGGAGCGCGAGATCGATCGCCACCGGCACGTGATCGGACGGCTTTTCCCAGGCGCGCACATGCTTTTCGATCGTGGCGGAAGAAAACCGGTTGGCGGCTTCCGGGGACAGCAGCAGATGGTCGATGCGGATGCCGTTGTTCTTCTGCCAGGCGCCTGCCTGATAGTCCCAGAACGTGTAGGTGTCTGACACGTCGGTGACCGCGCGCACCGCCTCGGTGAAACCAAGATTGAGCAGCCGGCGGAAGGCTTGCCGCGTCTGCGGCTGGAACAGTGCGTCGCCCAGCCAGTTTTCCGGAAACCGTGCGTCGATCGGCTCGGGAATGACGTTGTAGTCGCCGGCCAGAACCAGGGCCTCCTCCAGCCTCAATCGTTCCTGCGCCCAGCGCTCCAGCCGCGCCATCCAGGACAGCTTGAAGGGGAACTTCTTCTCGTCATCGATCGGGTTGCCGTTCGGCAGATAGAGCGAGACGACGCGCAGCGCGCCCTTGTCGGTCGAGAAAACGCCTTCGATGAAACGCGCCTGCTCGTCGGCATCGTCGCCCGGCAGGCCGCGATTGACCTCGTCGAAGCGCAGTTTCGACAGGATGGCGACACCGTTGAAGCCTTTCTGGCCGTGGGTTTCGACATTGTAGCCAAGCGCCTCGATCTCGGCGCGCGGAAACTGGTCGTCGACCGTCTTGATCTCCTGCAGGCAGACGATGTCGGGCGCGCTCTCGGTCAGCCAATGGGTGAGGTTCCCGATGCGTGCGCGCACGCCGTTGATGTTCCAGGTGACGATTTTCATGACAGTCTCATTGTTCTTGCGGCGGGTGGCGTTCGACCAGGCCGATCGTATTGCCAGCCGGGTCCTTTAGGAAGGCCATCCATTCGCTTTCCCCCGCCGGACCGAACTGGCCTTCGGTGTCACGATGGACGAGCGTCGGCGGCGCGGTGAAGGGGACGCCTGCGGCTTTTGCCTCGGCGTGGAAATCGTCGAGGCCCGATATGTCGAGATAGACGGTTCCGGCCGGTATGCCGTCGGTGAACAACAGCCGCACATCGCCAGCCATGATGAAAGCGATGCCCGGCGGATCGAAGCGCGCATGCACGTTCATGCCGAGCACATCGCGCCAGAAGGCCAGCGTGGCGTCAAGGTTGCGCCCGGCCGACAACGCGATCTGACGGACCGCGCCGATTGCAGGCATTTCTATATGGAAAAGCTCGTGCCGCAGCCGCAGGAGGCGACGGCATTCGGGTTCCTGATCTGGAACGACTGGCCCATCAGGTCGTCGACGAAATCGATCACCGAGCCGCCCATATAGACCAGCGACAGATCGTCGATCAGCACCGTGGCGCCATCCTTCTCGATGGCGACGTCATCGTCGTTGCGCGTGGCGACCAGGTCGAACTTGTAGGAAAAGCCGGAGCAACCGCCGCCTTCGACCGAAACGCGCAGCGCCGTCTTGCCGGCTTCGCCAGAGACAATCTTGGCGATCCGCCTGGCGGCGGCCTCGGTCATGTCGACTTTCATGGCAGTCTTGGCATCCGCGCCCATGGGCGTCACCTTGCTTTCGGTTTCACATGATAGGTATGAAGCGCGAGCGGCCAAGTCAACCTAGTCAACTGCGGCATCGATCATGACCAACGAGTTGGGCGACATCGGATTCGGCTATCGGCCACGCGCGGCCTATGCCTGCGATCCGGCAAAGTCGCGCGGGCGGCTTTTCGACGAGGTTGAGAGCCCGACCCGCACGCCATTCCAGCGCGATCGTGACCGCATCATTCATTCGACGGCGTTCCGGCGGCTCAAACACAAGACGCAGGTCTTCATCGCGCACGAAGGCGATCATTATCGCACCCGCCTGACCCATTCGATCGAAGTGGCGCAGATCGCGCGTGCACTGGCGCGGGCGTTGCGCGGCGACGAGGATCTCGCCGAAGCGGTGGCGCTGGTGCATGATTTCGGCCACACGCCCTTCGGCCATACGGGCGAGGACGCGCTGAACGAGAAGATGGCCGCCTGGGGCGGCTTCGACCACAATGCGCAATCACTGCGCATCGTGACAAGGCTGGAGGCGCGCTATGCCGAGTTCGACGGGCTCAACCTGACCTGGGAAACGCTCGAAGGCCTGGTCAAGCACAATGGACCGCTGACGGACGCCAACGGAAAGGGTCTGAAAGGGCCGGTGCCGCAGGCGATCCGTGATTATTCCGAGCTGCACGACCTCGAGCTGGCCCGGTTTGCCGGCATCGAGGCGCAATGCGCGGCGATTGCCGACGATATCGCCTACAACACGCATGACATCGACGACGGGCTGAGGGCAGGGCTGCTGACGCTGGACATGCTGGAGACTGTTTCGCTGCCGGGAACGATCCTGAAGGGCGTGCGCGCACGCTATCCGGCGCTCGACGACGTGCGTACCGGCCATGAACTGATGCGGCGCCAGATCACCGCGATGGTCGAGGATGTCATTGTTTCCACCACTGCCAATCTGGAGCGGATCAGGCCGCGGAGCGCCGACGCGGTGAGGTCGGCCGGGGAGACGATGGTGACTTTTTCGACTGAAATGGCTGCCTTCGAGAAAGAGCTGAAGGCCTTTCTCTACAAGCATCTCTACCGGCACGAGGAGGTGATGCGGGTGCGCGCCGACGCCGAGCAGATCGTCAGAGACCTGTTCGATGCCTATTTCGCCGATCCGCGCGCCATGCCGGACGGCTGGCGCGAAGGGCTGGATCGGGCCGACGATCGCATCAAGGCGCGCAGCGTGACCGACTTCCTGGCCGGCATGACCGACACCTACGCACTCAAGGAACATCGGCGTTTGTTTGACCGCACTCCGGATTTGAGCTAGGGCGGGCTCGATTTTGCCGGCCAACGAGCCGGATTCGCTACAAAGCCGCCAGAGTCAGTCCCCAGAGTCACACAAATGAACATCTTCGCCGATTTCACCGCGCGAATCATAAAAGCCGTCGAAGCGCTTGATCTGAAAGACAATGATGGCGTTTCGCCGGACCTGTCGCGCATTGCCGTCGAACCGCCGCGCGACGCCAGCCATGGCGACCTGGCGACCAATGCGGCGATGGTGCTGGCCAAGCCGACCGGCCAGAATCCGCGTGCTCTGGCCGAAAGACTGGCGCAGGCGCTGCGTGAGGACAAGGACGTTGCCGCCACAGAGGTTGCCGGTCCCGGTTTCGTCAATCTCAGGCTCAAGGATGGCTTCTGGCAGGCGCATCTGACCGCGCTGCTTGGCGAAGGCCGCAACTATGGCCGCTCGACGGTTGGCGGCGGCAGGAAAACCAATGTCGAGTATGTCTCGGCCAATCCGACGGGCCCGATGCATGTCGGCCATTGCCGGGGCGCTGTGGTTGGCGATGCGCTTGCCAACCTGATGGCCTTCGCCGGCTACGACGTGACCAAGGAATACGTCATCAACGACGCCGGCTCGCAGATCGACGTGCTCGGCCGTTCTGTCGTGCTGCGCTACCGCGAGGCGCTTGGCGAGGATATCGGCGAGATTCCGGCCGGGCTCTATCCCGGCGATTACCTGGTCCCTGTCGGCGAGGCGCTGGCCAGGGAGTTCGGCCGCTCGCTGCTGCAGATGCCGGAAGACGAGGCCCTGGCCATCGTCAAGGACCGCACCATCGATGCGATGATGGCGATGATCCGCGAGGATCTGGCGATGCTCAACGTCCATCACGACGTGTTCTTCTCCGAACGCACTCTGCACGCCGACAACGCAAAGAAGATCCGCTCGGCGATCAACGACCTGACGCTGAAGGGTCATATCTACAAGGGCAAGCTGCCGCCACCCAAGGGCGAGAAGCCCGACGACTGGGAGGATCGCGAGCAGACGCTGTTCCGCTCGACCGCCGTCGGCGACGACATGGACCGGGCGCTGGTCAAGTCGGATGGTTCGTTCACCTATTTCGCCGCCGACGTCGCCTATCTCAAGGACAAGATCGATCGCGGTTTCGTCGACCTGATCTACGTGCTCGGCGCCGACCATGGCGGCTATGTCAAGCGGCTGGAGGCCTTAGCGCGCGCGATTGCCGGTGATAAGGTCAAGCTTACCGTGCTGCTTTGCCAGTTGGTGAAGCTGTTTCGCGAGGGTGAACCTGTGCGGATGGGAAAGCGGACCGGGAATTTTGTGACCCTTCGCGAAGTCATCGAGGAGGTGGGACGGGATGCCGTGCGCTTCATGATGCTCTATCGCAAGAACGATGCGCCGCTCGACTTCGACTTCGCCAAGGTGACCGAGCAGTCCAAGGACAACCCGGTGTTCTATGTGCAGTATGCCTCGGCGCGCTGCCATTCGGTGTTCAGGCAAGCCAGCGAGCAGCTGGGCGAGGCCAATTTCGATCGCAACAGCCTGGCGTCCGCGGGTGCTTTGCTGACTGACGAGGGCGAGATCGGCCTGATCCGCAAGCTTGCCGAATACCCGCGCCTGATCGAGTCCGCGGCCCTTGCGCTCGAGCCGCATAGGCTGGCATTCTACCTCTATGATCTGGCTTCCAGTTTCCACGGACACTGGAACCGTGGCACAGATAATCCGGACTTACGTTTTGTTAAGGTTAACGACCGACAATTGACGCATGCCAGACTAGGGCTGGTGCAGGCTGTTTCGGACGTTCTCACGTCCGGCCTGACGTTGATCGGAGCCGCTGCGCCCACCGAAATGCGTTAGGTTTGACTAAAAAACCTGTCACCTTTTGCCCACATTGCGCTGGTAAGGGCCAACCCTACGCGACGTCCATGGCGTCCGAATGAGTGCGAGTTCGGGAACAATAATGGCAGACAGAACCCAGCTGAGAGTAGCCGACAACAACGACATCGCTGACGATGATCCGTTCGCGGAACTGACCAGGATCATGGGATTCGACCCGCGCCAGCCGGTCAAGCCGCAAGCGCCTGTCCCGCCGAAGGCACCCGTCGCCGATCAGTCGGCGCAGGAGAGCGATTTCGATATTGACCTCGAGAAGGAACTGATGGGCGAGTTCGGCGCTGACGACAGCGACGCCGCTCCGGTTGCCGAGGCTCATGAGCCGACGTTCCAAACGACTGATGCCGGCGCGGCGGACGACGGCCTTGCGGTGTCGTTCGACGAAGATTTCCATCTGGACATTGCGGATGTCGACGACCACGCAGCCGTCGCCAGCCATGCGGATGTCGCCGGCCATGCGGATTTGGGCGCTGCCGAAACCGCACCAGCCGTCGAGCCGGCTTTCGGTTCTGATTTCGACAATGCCGTTGCCAGTTCGCTCGAAGACGTTTCGCCCTTCGAGGACGATCAGCCGATGGAGGATGAGCTTGCCGCGTCGCTCGATCAGGGCTTCCGGACTGACGAGGAAGCCGACGAGGTCCAGCACGCCGCGGCCATTGCCGACGCGCCTGCTTCGGTCGAGCCGGCCGCCGATCCTGAATTCAACGATGCGGTTGCGATCTCGCTCGAAGACGAGCTGATGCTCGACGACCATTGGGCGGCGGAACAGTCCTCCACCGCTGCAGATCCGGTCGAATATTCTGTGCCGGCGCAAGCGGCTGCGCCTGACGTCGAGGCGATCTCCGCCGAGCATTTTGCCGGTGATCTCGACGACGCCATGGCTGATGTCGACATGGATTTTGACAGTCGCGCGGATGAGCCGGTCGCATTCGATGAGCCGGAAACGCACGAGCCGGAAGCGGATGAGCCGGAAGCGCATGATGTGCGCGCCGATGCAGTGGACGCGAAGGGCGAGATTTCCAGCCCTGAAGGCGCGTCGGATGACGGGTTCGACCTGGACTTCGGCGACACGTTTGCCGAGACGGCCGAGGAACCGATCCCAGAGGTTGCAGCCGCTACGGTCCAACCGGCGGCGCCAGCTGCCTTTGTGGCCGAGCCGGTGCACGCCCCGATCGCGGATGAACGAAGCCTGGAAGACGAGTTGAATGCGCTGCTGGGTGCCATGACCACGCGCGGGGTGCCGCTGGCCAGGGAGCCCGTCACGGCTCAGCCGGCTGTCGCCGCCCAGCCGCCGGTCGCCGCAGTTGCAAAGACCACCGAGGAGCCGGCCGATATTGTTGGCGACCTCGAATGGAGTCTCGACGAACACGCGCCTGAGGAACAGCATCGCCTTGATGTTGCCCAAGCAGCCGATCCCGATCTCGACGATCAGCAGCTCGATGACCTTCAGGATCAGGATCTGGGCGCGGATGTCTCCGCGCAAGGTGATGTCGATTTCGACAATGATGCGTTCGACGCCGCTTTGGCCAAGAGCTTGGATGATTCCGCCGCTTCCCGGCACGATCAGGGCGGGTCCCCCGATTGGCTGGCAGAGCGTTCGACGTCGCCGGAGCCAACCCGCTCGTGGAGCCGCGTGACGCCGGTTCCGCAGCAACCGGCATTCAGCGCTCAGCCGACCGCTTCGATAGCACTAGCGGCCGCGGCGCCGGCAGTCACCGCAGCGCCGTCCTACCGTTCGACCGAGCCGGCCGAGACCGTCGCCTATGCAGCCCCTGTATCCGAGCCGCAGCCGCGACAGTCCGCACGCTACGAAGACGTGCCCGATGTCGAGACAGTCGACGTGCCCGAGCGTGTCGTGGCGCTGGCGGACGATCTCGACATTCCGGAGCTGCACTTCGAGGAAGACGAGCCGGCGGCGCCTGGCTATGACGATCTCGACGCGGAATTCTCCAGCCTTCTCACCGAGATGAATTCAGTGGAGGTCGCTCCTGCTCCGGCAAGCAGCGCCTCTTATAGCGATGAATCCTACAATGCCGGGTTCAATCCTGGCCATGAGGAACCCAAGCCGGCCTATGACGCGGTCAAGCCGGCCTATGACGGCGTCAAGCCGGGCTATGACGGGGTCAAGCCGGGCTATCAGCCGGAAGCGCGGACCTACACGGCGCGGCCGATGGAAGCGTCCGCCCGCGCGACAGCATCGGGCGCCTATGCCGATGCCGCTGAATTCGACCTCGATAGTTTGCCTGGCAGCCAGCCGGTTTCACAGGCGGACGATTTCACTGTCGACGACCTGGACTACGATCCCGACCTGGACGAGGCGATGGCTGTTCCGGGTTTCGGAGAGCAGACGGCCGCGAAGCCTTCGCGCGGACGTGGCCTGTTCATTGCCGCCATTGTCGGCGCGGTGGCGGTCGCTGGCGGCCTCGGTGCCTTTGCGCTGTCTTTCGGCGGCAAGGGCGGCAGCGAAGCACCGGTAATCGTCAAGGCCGACAACGCACCGATCAAGGTCAAGCCGGAAAATCCAGGCGGCACGGTGGTGCCGAACCAGGACAACAAGGTCTACGACGCGGTGGTCAAGGGGACGAAGCCCGCCGAACCGGTCCAGGAAAAACTGGTCACCAACACCGAAGAGCCGGTGGATGTGCAGGCGAAGGATCCTGCCCGCGCCATCGATCTTTCGACTGACCAGGATGCCGCGGCAGCTGGAACCGAGGACGGCAGCGCCGCTTCGACCGCCAGCGCGGCGCCAGCCGACGCCGCGGCGCCGGCGCCGAAATCCGAGGATCGCATCGCGCAGGTGCTGCAGGAAGCTGACAAGGGCACCAACGCCGATGTCGTCGCCGTCGCGCCGCGCAAGGTGAGGACCATGGTGGTCAAATCAGACGGTTCGCTGGTGCCGCGTGAGGACCCGGCGCCCGCGGCACCGCAAGTGGCGGCCGCTGAACCGTCCGACCCTGCGCCGCAGCATGTTGCTCCGGCGGCCCAGGCCGACGCGGACCAGACCGGCACCGTGGCGCCGGCCACCGCCCAGGCGGACGATGAGCCGGCCCTCAAGCCGGCGGCGACAGCCAAGCCCAAGGCAGAGGCCAAAGCGCAGTCGGCCAACACGCCGGCCAAGGTTCCAGTCGCGCCGCAGCGCCCGTCCGACCAGCCGGTGGATGTCGTAGGTGAGGTCAAGCCCGACCAGGTTGCATCCATCGATCCGGCTTCGACCGCGGTCGGTGGTGGTTCGTGGTCGATGCAGATCGCTTCGCAGCCGACGGTCGAAAGCGCCAAGTCGACCTACCAGGATCTGCAGCGCCGCTACGGCAGCGTGCTTTCCGGCCGCACCGCCAACATCGTCAAGGCGGAGATCGCCGGCAAGGGTACGTTCTACCGTGTGCGCGTGCCAGCACAGTCGCGTAACGACGCGATCAACCTGTGCACCAGCTACAAGGCTGCCGGCGGCAACTGCTTCGTCTCGCGCTAGCAGCCACCCAACCAATCAAAGCCGGCGCTGTCCCAGACAGCGTCGGCTTTTTCATGTGGAAGAGATATGTCTTCAACAGCATGCGACCGGGGGCGATTCCCTTTGATCGCGCGAAGCCCTAAACTCCCGGCATGACCGAATCAAAATCCATGATCCTCGGCTGTGCCGGGAAATCGCTCACTCGCGAAGAAATCAATTTCTATCGCAATGAATGCCCGTGGGCGTTCATCCTGTTTGCGCGCAACATTGGCGAGACCGAGCAGATCCGCGATCTGGTCGCCGAGATGCGCGACTGCATCGGGCGTCCGGACGCGCTGGTGTTCATCGACCAGGAAGGCGGCCGGGTGCAGCGCCTGCGCCCGCCACTGGCGCCGAATTATCCGGCCGGCGGCGCGCTCGGCGCGCTATGGCGCGACGACCATGACGCCGGCGCGCGCGCGGCGTGGCTGATGGCGCGGCTGCATGCCTTCGACCTGCTGCGCTACGGCATCACGGCGGATTGCCTGCCGGTGCTCGACGTGCCGATCGAAGGCGCCAGCGACGTCATCGGCGCGCGCGCCTATGGCAAGGATCCGCGACCGGTCATCGAACTCGGCCGCGCTGCCGCCGAAGGGCTGATGTCGGGCGGTGTGCTGCCTGTCATGAAGCACATTCCGGGCCACGGGCGCGCCTTTGCCGACACGCATTTCGAATTGCCGACGGTGGACGCATCGCTCAGCGATCTGCAACGGCATGATTTTGCCCCGTTCCGGGAGCTCAACCATCTGCCGATGGCGATGACGGCGCATGTCGTCTACAGCGCCATCGACCCGAAGAACCCGGCGACCACCTCCGGCAAGGTCATCGACGAGATCATCCGGCGTGAAATCGGCTTCGATGGGCTGCTGATGAGCGACGACACCTCGATGAAGGCACTTTCTGGGGATTTCCCGACAAAGGCGGCCTCGATCCTTGCGGCGGGCTGCGATCTGGTCCTTCACTGCAACGGCGTTTTCGAGGAGATGGCCGGCATCGCATCGCGGACCACGGGGCTTGAAGGCAAGTCGCTGGAGCGCGCCAAGCGGGCGCTGACCTATATCAGGAAAAGCGACGCGGCTGAAGAAACCGAGATACGTGCAGAATTCGCCACCTATTTCGATGCGGTGGCCTGACAAAGGAAGCGAGAGGACGTGGCGGAAACATTGGAAAGCAAGGCCGCGAAGGCCGCACCGATGGACCGTCTGTGGGCCGAGAACGACGATTCGCGTGTCACCGGCGATCCGTCGCTGGTCGTCGACGTGGCCGGCTTCGAAGGTCCGCTCGATCTGCTGCTGCATCTTGCCCGCACCCAGAAGGTCGATCTGGCGCGAATCTCGATCCTGGCGCTGGTCGAGCAATATCTGACCTTTGTCGAGACGGCGAGGGCGCTCAGGCTCGAGCTTGCTGCCGACTATCTGGTGATGGCGGCGTGGCTGGCCTTCCTCAAGTCAAAGCTTCTGATCCCCAAGCAGCCGGGCGACGAGGGCGAAAGCGGCGAGGAGCTGGCGGCGGTGCTGCAGTTCCGGCTGAAGCGGCTGGAGGCCATGCGCGACGCCTCGGCGCGCCTGGTCAACCGCAACCGGCTCGGCCGCGACGTGTTCGCGCGCGGCATGCCGGAAATGGTCATCGTCGAAAAGCGCAACGCCTATTCGGCGTCGCTCTACGATCTTTTGACCGCCTATGCGCAGCAGCGGCAGAAGCAGGCGATCAACAATGTGACGATCGCCAGGCGTGGTGTCTGGTCGCTCAAGGATGCGCGCGACATCCTGACCCGCCTTGTTGGGTCGCTTCGCGACTGGGCGACGCTGGAAAGTTTTCTGATCGAATACATGACCAGCCCCGAGGAGCGGCGCACGGCGATCGCGAGCTCGTTCGCGGCCACGCTGGAACTGGTGCGTGAAGGCAGCATGGACATGCGGCAGGACGAAGTGTTCGCGCCGATCTACCTGCGCGGTCGCGCGCAGGCAATCAAGGCAGTCGAGGTGGCATCATGAGCGAACGCGCCAACGCTTCGGTTATCCCGTTCAAGGTAGACGACGAACCGGAAGGGGAGCTGTTTTCCCAGGAACCGGGCGAGCAGGTCCAGAACCCGGCCGAGCGGCTGCATATGGCGGAAGCCGTGCGCATGGCCGAGGCGATCGTGTTCGCCAGCGCCGAACCTGTTAGCGAAAAGCAGCTTGCGGCACGTCTGCCCGACGGCATCAACATTGCCGCGGCGATGGCCGACCTGCAGCAGATCTATGCGCGGCGCGGCGTCAATCTGGTCCGCGTCGGCGATGCCTGGGCGTTCCGTACCGCCGGCGACCTGGCTTTCCTGATGAGCCGCGACACGGTGCAGCAGCGCAAGCTGTCGCGCGCAGCGCTCGAGGTGTTGGCAATCATCGCCTATCACCAGCCGGTGACGCGCGCCGAGATCGAGGACATCAGAGGCGTCGAAACCTCGAAAGGCACGCTCGACACGCTGCTGGAAACGGAATGGGTGCGCATGCGCGGCCGGCGCAAAACGCCTGGACGCCCTGTTACCTATGGCACGACCGAGACCTTCCTCGACCATTTCGCGCTGGAGGAGATCCGCGACCTTCCCGGCATGGAGGAACTGAAGGGCGCCGGACTGCTTTCCGGCCGTATGCCGTCGAATTTTTCCATTCCGCAGCCGCCGTCCGATCCCGATGCGCTGACCGACGACGAGGATGCGCTGACCGATATCGATCTCGAGGAACTCGGCCTGCTGACGCCGCGCGTCACGGAAGATTGACTGGCAATGGCGGCCATTCTGTCGAGGATGCGCGGATTCGTAGCGGGCCATCACGCCGAAAATGCGTGACATCCGCCACCCTTTCATAAACTCTGTCGCAGTTGTGTTTGAATCCCAACGCGAAAACGCATAGATCATCGCCAGGGAAAACATTCGAGAGAGATTTGCTATGGGTTCATTTTCGATTTGGCACTGGATGATCGTGCTGGTGATCGTGCTGCTGGTGTTCGGCCGCGGCAAGATTCCCGAGCTGATGGGCGACATGGCCAAAGGCATCAAGAGCTTCAAGAAGGGCATGGCTGACGACGACGTTGCCGAAGACAAGCGCACCGTCGAACATCGTGCCGACGAGACCGTTTCGGCCGCGAAGGAAAAAGCCAGCAAGAGCTGAGCCAAAAAGGTTCTAGTCGGAACAGAGTGCCATGTTTGAAGTCGGCTGGACCGAAATGCTGGTCATCGCGATCGTCATGATCGTGGTCGTCGGGCCCAAGGATTTGCCCAATATGCTGCGCACCTTCGGGCGCACGACGGCGAAGCTGCGCGCGATGGCGGCCGATTTCCAGAAACAGTTCAACGAGGCGCTGAAGGAAGCCGAGCTCGACGACGTCAAGAAATCGGTCGACGAGCTCAGGGGCCTCAGTCCGATGGCCGAGATCAAGAAGCAGCTCAATCCATTCGAACAGGCGGCAGCCGACGTGCGCTCCGGCGTCGACGCGGTGATGAAGCCGAAGCCGGCCGATGATCCTGCAACGCCTGCCGCTTCGACGCTGCAGGCGGCCGAACCGTTGAAAAACGGGGCAACCACCATGCCTGGCGTCAACGGGCCGGACGCCGCACCAGCAGCGCCGATTTTCCCGGCAATGACTGATGAATCGGTGCTGACGGCGTCGGTGCCGACGGAACCAGTTGTGGCGGCGAAGAAAGTGGCCAAGGCTGCGCCGGCGAAGGCCACGCCGGCCGCAAAAGCGCCTGCCAAGGCGTCGGCAAATGGCGCAAAGGCTGCCGCGCCGGCGAAAGCGGCGATCGTGAAGACTACGCCCGTATCCAAGGCGCCCGCGAAGGTGGTGCCGGCGGCAAAGCCTGAAACGACCAAAGCCGCGAAGCCGGCCGCAGCCAAGGCGGTTGCGACCAAGACGATGGCGACCAAGACGGGGCCGAAAGCCGAACCGAAGCCTGCCGCGGCGAAGAAGCCGGCGGCCAAAAAGACGGCGGGAGCCGCCAAGTGAGCGTTTCGGACAAGGAAAAAGACGAGATCGAGAAATCGTCGGCGCCGCTGATGGAGCATCTGATCGAGCTGCGCCGGCGGCTGATCTGGTCGCTAGGCGGCTTCTTCGTCGCCTTCCTGGTGTGTTTCTTCTTCGCCAAGAAGCTGTTCAACCTTTTGGTCGTCCCGTTCAAATGGGCGACGAAGTGGGCAGGGCTTGATCCGCACAAGGTCGAGCTGATCTACACCGCGCCACAGGAATTCTTCTTCACCCAGGTCAAGCTCGCCATGTTCGGCGGCATGGTCATCGCCTTTCCGCTGATCGCCACGCAGATCTACAAGTTCATTGCGCCTGGCCTCTACAAGAACGAACGCAATGCCTTCCTGCCGTTCCTGATCGCATCGCCCGTCCTGTTCCTGATGGGCGCCTCGCTGGTCTATTTCTTCTTCACGCCGATGGTGATGTGGTTCTTCCTGGCCATGCAGCAGGCCGGCACCGACGATCAGGTGCAGATTTCGCTGTTGCCGAAAGTGTCGGAATATCTCAGCCTGATCATGACGCTGATCTTCTCCTTCGGCCTTGTGTTCCAGCTGCCGGTGGTGACCAGCCTGATGACGCGGGTCGGCATGCTGTCGTCCAAGGCGCTGGCCGAGAAGCGCAAATGGGCGATCGTCATTGCCTTTGTCGTGGCGGCAGTGCTGACGCCACCTGATCCAATGAGCCAGATTGGCTTGGCCATTCCGACCATCCTTCTCTACGAGGTCTCCATCTGGGCCGCCCGACTGATCGAGCGCGATCAGGAAAAGCAGCGGGTGGCGCGCGAGAAGCAGGACGCGGCGGAAGAGGTGGCCGAAAAGCCAGCGGACGTGTCCTCCACATAGCTATTGCGCGGCGCCCCGCCGGGGTCGGCGGACCTGGAATCATTGCTTTGTGACGGCAACTATGCTATGGATTTGGGTATGGTGCTGATTTGCGCCAGCGACCCGCCTCAGAGGCGGGTTTTTTGTTTCAGGCTCTCGCCATCCCCGGTCGAAAGCGCGCCAAAGCGAGCTCGAGCCTTGGCTTCACGACGCCCGATCTTGCATCGATCAAAGATGCAGTTTACGCCCTCTGGCCTGAAACGCGTCGAGAAAATCGACGATGTGTTTCAGGCTTTATTCTTGAGCGTATCGTAGCGCAAAAACTGCCATGCGCTTTTGGGCGACATGCTACCGCAGGAGCTTCCAGACCATGCTTGACATCAAGTGGATTCGCGACAACCCGAAGGCCCTTGTCGAGGCGCTGGTCAAGCGCTCGTGGTCGGCCGACGATGCGCAGTCCACGGTCGACGGTCTGATCGCGTCGGACGAGGCGCGGCGCGAACACGTCACCGAGTTGCAGACCAAGCAGGAGCGCCGCAACGCCGCCTCGAAAGAGATCGGCAACGCCATGCGCTCGGGCGATGCAGCGCTTGCCGAAAAGCTGAAAGCCGAAGTCGGCGAGATCAAGACCTTCATCCAGAATGGCGAGGCGCGTGAACGCGACCTCGACAAGGCGCTGAACGACGCGCTGGCGGTGCTGCCCAACGTGCCGTTCGACAATGTGCCGGTCGGCAAGGACGAGCACGACAATGTCGTCAAGCACATCGTCGGCAAGGTGCCGACGCGCCCGAACTGGGTGAAGGAGCATTTCGAGATCGGCGAAGCGCTCGGCATGATGGACTTCGAGCGCGCGGCAAAGCTGTCGGGCTCGCGCTTCACCGTGCTGAAAAGCGGGCTGGCGCGGATGGAGCGTGCACTCGGACAGTTCATGCTCGACCTGCACACGACCGAGCATGGCTACGAGGAAGTCATCCCGCCGCTGATGGTCAAGGACGACGTTCTTTTCGGCACCAACCAGCTGCCGAAGTTCGAGGAAGATTTGTTTTTCACGCCACATGGGGAGGGCCGGCTTGGCCTGATCCCCACCGCCGAGGTGCCGCTCACCAACCTGGTGCGCGAAGAGATCACCGCACATGAAAAGCTGCCGCTGCGCTATACCGCGCTGACGCCGTGCTTCCGCTCGGAAGCAGGCTCGGCCGGGCGCGATACGCGCGGCATGCTGCGCCAGCACCAGTTCTACAAGGTCGAGCTGGTGTCGATCACCGACCAGGAATCGTCGCTCGCCGAGCACGAGCGGATGACGCAATGCGCCGAGGAAGTGCTGAAGCGGCTCGGCCTGCCGTTCCGCACCATGACGCTGTGCACCGGCGACATGGGCTTTGGCGCGCGCAAGACCTATGACATCGAGGTCTGGCTGCCGGGCCAGAACGCCTATCGCGAGATCTCGTCCTGTTCGGTCTGCGGCGACTTCCAGGCACGGCGCATGGACGCCCGCTACAAGGACAAGGACGGCAAGGGCAACCGCTTCGTCCACACGCTCAACGGCTCGGGCACCGCGGTTGGCCGCGCGCTCATAGCCGTTATCGAAAACTACCAGAACGAGGATGGCAGCGTAACCATTCCTGAAGTGCTGCGGCCTTACATGGGCGGTCTGGAAAAGATCGAATCGAAATAATGCGGATTCTCCTGACCAACGATGACGGCATTCATGCCGAGGGCCTGGCGGTGCTCGAACGCGTCGCGCAGACGCTGTCCGACGATGTCTGGGTGGTGGCGCCGGAGCAGGACCAGTCCGGCTACGCGCATTCGCTGTCGATCTCGGAGCCGCTGCGGCTGCGCAAGATCGGCGAGAAGCATTTTGCCGTGCGCGGCACGCCGACCGATTGCGTTATCATGGGCGTCAAGAAGATCCTGCCGGGCGCGCCCGACCTGATCCTGTCAGGCATCAATTCCGGCGCCAACATCGCCGACGACGTCACCTATTCGGGAACCGTCGCCGGCGCCATGGAAGGCGCGCTGCTCGGCATCCGCTCGATCGCGCTCAGCCAGGGCTACAGCTATGTCGGCGAGGATCGCGTCGTTCCCTATGAGACGACAGAGGCGCTGGCACCTGCTTTGCTGAAGAAGCTTGTCGCCACGCCGCTGCCGGACGGCGTGCTGCTCAACGTCAATTTTCCCAACTGCCTTCCCGAAGAAGTCGCCGGCACGGTGGTCACCTCGCAAGGCAAGCTCGTGCACAGCCTGTGGGTCGACGAGCGCCGCGACGGGCGCGGCCTGCCTTACTACTGGCTGCGCTTCGGCCGCGAGCCGGTCGAAGGCAAGCAAGGCACCGACCTCCATGCCTTGCGCAACAGGCTTGTGTCGGTGACGCCATTGCAACTCGACCTCACCGCGCATGAAATCCGTGACCAACTGAGCAAGGCGCTTGCATGAACCAGGGCCTCCCAATCGATGACCGCGAAGGTTTTGCCGCCTTTCTGCTGCGCTTGCGCGGCAGGGGGACGGTGCCGAAGGCGCTGATCGCCGCGTTCGAGGCGACGCCTCGGCGCGGTTTCCTCGGCGCCCAGTTCCATCAGATCGCCTGGTCGGACCGCATGCTGCCCATCGAATGCGGCGAGGCGATCGAGGGTGCCGACTTGCAGGCGGCGGTGATCGCGGCACTCGCCATCGAGCAGGGCAATCGCGTGCTCGAGATCGGCACCGGCTCCGGCTATACGGCGGCGGTGATGTCGCGGCTGGCGGCGCGGATCGTCACCGCCGATCGCTACAAGACGCTTGTCGAGCAGGCCAGGCAGCGTTTCGAGGCGCTCGGCATCGGCAATGTCATCGTGCGCCAAGCTGATGGTTCTGGCGGGCTGCCGAACGAAGCGCCGTTCGATCGCATCGTCGCCTGGGCTGCCTTCGACAGCTTGCCGCGCTTCCTGCTCGACCAGTTGTCGAGCGGCGGCATCGTCATCGCTCCGATCGGACCCGAAGAGGGCGAGCAGGTGCTGGCCAAGCTGACCAAGGTCGGCAGCCGTTTTGAACGCGAGGACATTGGCCTGGTGCGCCTGCAGCCGATCCTGCGCAGCCTCGCCGCCGTCATTTAGTCCGCCCCCTAATATTTTAAGAAAAATTGCATCGGATTCCATGAGGTTAACCGACGAGTAACATTAACGCGCTTTAATCATACCTAGTTTGTACCGGGTATGTGCGGGTCAGTGCGATGCAACTCAGTGTTTTGAAGACAAATGGCCGCAATCTGATGCGTGGTTGCGCCGTCCTCATGGTCGCAGGTGTTGCGGCGGGGTGCAGCTCCCAGGCTTCACGCTTCAACAGTGTCGATGACGTCTTTACCTCATCGACCAACAATCAGCGCGCCATCATCAACAAGCAAGAGCAGGACGCCGTGCAGCCCTATCCGGGCGATGTCGCGGCCGCTCCGGTCGACGGCAGCCATACGCAGTCGGTCAGCCGCTCCAGTCTCGAGCCGGTCTCGACGCGGCCGCTGCCTCCGCCCGTTGCCCAGGCACAGCCGGCTCCCGCACTGGCGCCTGCTTCAAAGCCGGTACGCACCGCATCGGCCCCGGCGCCGCACCTCGACCGGACCACCACGACCGGCACCGTCGCTCCGGCGGCATCGCCGTTCAAGGTCGCGCAGCCCGACGCACCGCGCGTCGCCGCGGCTGGCAAGCCGCACGCGACCGAGATCGTCGTCAGTGATGGCGAGACGATTTCCGGCCTGGCGCAGCGCTACAAGGTGCCGGCCGACGTGATCATGAAGGTCAATGGGCTGAGCGCGACCAAGGGGCTGAAGACCGGCCAGAAGCTGGTCATCCCGGCCTATGCTTACTCGAGCAAATCAGAACCGAAAGTCGCCGATGCCAAGCCGGCGAAAAACGGCAAGCACGACCTGCCGGCCACCGCACCGGACAAGGTCGCAGTCCTGCCGCAGCAGCCGAAGCTCAAGGAGGGCAAGTCCGCCGCTCAGGTTGATGCTTCGGCCGCCGCAAGCCAGCCCAAGGCCAAGCCCGCGCCGCAGATGGCCGCGGCCAAGGCGACCGGCGCTGCCGGCACCTATACGGTCCAGTCAGGCGATACGCTTTCCTCGATTGCCAGGAAGACAGGCGTCGGCACCGTTGCGCTGAAGCAGGCCAATGGCATGCAGAACGGCTTGCTCAAGATCGGCCAGACCTTGAATGTGCCGGCCGGCGGAGCCGCGACCGTCGCCAGCGCCAAGCCGGCGAAGATCGATCCGGTGACCACGGCCACCACGCCGCCCGCGGCAAAGACGACACCGTCGGAAACGCTGGCGTCCTACACGCCGCCGAAGAAAGATTCGAAGGTCATTCAGCAGGCCGAGGACGACGACGCTGTCGCGCCTGACGCCACCGGCATCGGCAAGATGCGCTGGCCGGTCCGCGGCCGCGTGATCTCCGGTTTCGGGTCCGGCAAGGACGGTGTCGACATCGCCGTGCCGACCGGCACGCCGGTCAAGGCAGCCGAGAACGGCGTCGTCATCTATGCCGGCGATGGCCTCAAGGAATTCGGCAACACGGTGCTGGTGCGCCACGAGAATGGTCTGGTCACCGTCTATGGCCACGCCAGTTCGATCGAGGTCCAGCGCGGCCAGAAGGTCAAGCGCGGCCAGGAAATCGCGCTGTCGGGCATGAGCGGCACGACGGACTCGCCGAAGCTGCACTTCGAAGTGCGCAAGAATTCCGCCCCGGTCGACCCCTCTGGCTATCTCGAATAGTCGGGCGATCTCGAATAGAAGAAAAGAAGAGATTTTGCGGGCCGCCTGACCTCCAGTCCGGCCCGCCGGCTTGGCCCGCCCCGCAAGGAGCGGGCTTTTTCAGTTGCTTGCGTGCACGTCAATCCTTGAGCGGCTTGCCGAGACGGCCAGCCAGGTCCTGGGTGAACTGCCAGGCGACGCGGCCCGAGCGGCTGCCGCGCGTCGTCGCCCACTCCAGCGCCTCAGTGCGCAACGTCTCGGGGTCGATGGCGAGGTCGTGATGGCGGACATAGCCGTCGATCATGTCGAGATACTCGTCCTGCGAACATTTGTGGAAGCCGAGCCACAGGCCGAACCGATCGGACAGCGACACTTTTTCCTCGACCGCTTCGGACGGGTTGATGGCGGTCGAGCGCTCATTGTCGATCATGTCGCGCGGCAACAGGTGGCGGCGGTTCGAGGTGGCGTAAAAGATGACATTGGCCGGGCGGCCCTCGACGCCGCCTTCAAGTGCTGCCTTCAGCGACTTGTAGGAGGTGTCGTCGTGGTCGAAGGAGAGGTCGTCGCAAAACAGGATGAAGCGGAACGGAGCTGACTTCAGCAGCCCCATCAGCTTCGGCAGCGTGTCGATGTCCTCACGGTGGATTTCGATCAGCTTCAGCGGCAGGTCGGACCTGGCCCTGGCGTTGATCTCGGCATGCACGGCCTTGACCAGCGACGATTTGCCCATGCCGCGCGCGCCCCACAACAACACGTTGTTGGCCGCATAGCCGGCGGCGAAGCGTTCGGTGTTGTCGACAAGGATGTCACGGACGCGGTCGACGCCACGGATCAGGCCGATGTCGACGCGGTTAACCCTGCGCACCGGCTCCAGATAGCCCGGATCGGCCTGCCAGACGAAGCAGTCGGCCTCGCCGATGTCCGTTTCAGGCACCGGCGGCGGGGCGAGGCGGCCAACCGCTTCGATCAGGCGGTCGAGCTTCTTGTTGAGGGCATCAATGCTGCTGTCGGTCATGTCGGTCTTTTGTTTTTCGCGTTTTGACGTGGGAGCGTGTCGATTCCGTCGGGACCGAAACCGGTTGCAACCTTTTGTTCGAGCGTGATCTTTTCCGAAAACCGGCTCGTGCTGTTGGCGATCATGCTCTAACACGGCTCAACAGGCCGGAAAAGCAGCCGATTTGGCCGGCCACGCAGTTGCATTGGCAACTTTACCGACTATATTCCGGCCAAATTTCAAGGGGCCGCCAATCTCACAGGACGGTTTGGCGGCTGTTTTCAAAATTCAGGAGTACCTCGATGTTCGTGACACCGGCATACGCCCAAGGCGTTGGGGCCTCTCCCGACATGTTCATCAGCATTTTGCCGTTTGTCCTGATTTTCGTGATCATGTATTTTCTGATCATCCGGCCGCAGCGGACGCAGCTGAAGAAGCGCGGCGAGATGCTGGCCGCGGTTCGTCGTGGTGACACGGTCGTCACCGGCGGCGGCTTCGTCGGCAAGGTGACCAAGGTGATCGACGACAACGAGCTCGAGATCGACCTCGGCGGTGGCACCAAGGTGACCGCACTGCGTTCGACGATCGCCGATGTGCGCGTCAAGGGCGAGCCGGTGGCGAACCAGAACGCCAAGAAATAACCGAATTTCAGGCGGAGCGATCCGCGGACACGCTCTGACGGACGACGCCATATGCTGTATTTTTCGCGCTTCAAGATGATCCTGATCTGGGTGGCCGTGGCCATCACAGTGATCCTCGCCGCGCCCAATCTGTTCTCCGCCAGCACGCTGGCGCATCTGCCCAGCTGGGTACCGAAGCGGCAGATGACGCTCGGCCTCGATCTGCAGGGCGGCTCGCACATCCTGCTGGAGATGAACCAGAACGATCTGATCAAGGATCGGCTGGAGACGACGCGCGACGAAATCCGCACGCTGCTGCGTGACGCCAAGATCGGCTATACCGGCCTTGCCGGCACGGGGCGGACCTTGCAGGTCCGCATCACCGATTCCGCTCAACTCGATGCCGCCAAGACGGCGCTGAAGCCGCTGACCGATCCAGTCGCCGCCGGCCTGTTCACCGGCGGCTCCATCCAGGAAATGACGCTCGACGATTCCGAGCCCGGCCTGCTCAAGTTCAACGTCACCGACGCCGGCATCAAATACCGCACGTCCACGGCGCTGACGCAGTCGATCGAGGTGGTCGAACGCCGCGTCAACGAACTCGGCACGACCGAACCCATTGTGCAGCGGCAGGGCGACGACCGTATCCTTGTCCAGGTGCCGGGTCTTCAGGATCCGCAAAGGCTGAAGGAAATCCTCGGCCAGACGGCCAAGCTGACGTTCCAGATGGTCGACCAGTCGATGCCGGTACAGGACGCGCTCAACGGCCGCCCGCCAGCTGGCTCGTCGGTGCTGTATTCGCAGGACGATCCGCCGGTTCCCTATCTGATCGAAAACCGTGTCATCGTCTCGGGTGAAAACCTGGTCGATGCGCAGGCGACATACAATTCGCAGAACAATGAGCCGGTGGTTTCGTTCCGCTTCGATTCGAAGGGTGCTGCGCGCTTCGGCCAGGCGACCTCGCAGAATGTCGGCAAGCTGTTCGCCATCATCCTCGACAATCAGGTGATCTCGGCGCCGCAGATCCGTGAGCCGATCCTCGGCGGCACCGGCCAGATCTCCGGCAATTTCACCGCCCAGAGCGCCAATGACCTCGCCGTGCTGCTGCGCGCCGGCGCATTGCCGGCGACGCTGACGGTGATCGAAGAGCGCACCGTCGGTCCGGGTCTCGGCCAGGATTCCATCCATGCCGGCAAGGTCGCCGGCATCATCGGCTCGATCCTCGTCGTCGTGTTCATGTTCGTGGCCTACGGCTTCCTCGGCTTCCTCGCCAACATCGCGCTGGCGGTGCACGTGGCGATGATCGTCGGGCTGTTGTCGCTGCTCGGCGCGACGCTGACTTTGCCGGGTATCGCCGGTATCGTGCTGACCATCGGCATGGCGGTCGATTCCAACGTGCTGATCTACGAGCGTATTCGCGAGGAGCGGCGAAACGGCCGCTCCGTGATCCAGGCGATTGATACCGGGTTCACCAAGGCGCTGGCGACCATCGTCGATTCCAACGTCACGTCGTTGATCGCCACGGTGGTGCTGTTCTATCTCGGTACCGGGCCGGTGAAGGGCTTTGCCATCACCTACGCCATCGGCATCCTGACCACCGTCTTCACCGCCTTCACCTTCACCCGCCTGCTGGTGTCGATCTGGCTGCGTCGTGCCCGCCCGAAGGAATTGCCGCGTGCACCGGTGACCTTCATTCCGCCGGGCACGAAGATCCCCTTCATGGGCATTCGCCGCTGGACGTTTGCGCTGTCGAGCTTGCTGTCGGTGCTGTCGGTCGTGCTGTTCATGACTGTCGACATCAATTATGGCATCGACTTCAAGGGCGGTTCGTTGATCGAGGTGCAGTCCAAGAGCGGCAATGCCGATCTCGCCGACCTCCGTGCCAGATTGACGGAACTCAATATCGGCGAAGTCCAGGTGCAGCAGTTCGGCGAGCCGAACGACGTGCTGATCCGTGTCGGTACGCAGGACGGTGGCGAGAATGCCGAGCAGACGGTCATCGACAAGGTTCGCGGCGAGCTGCAGGACAATTATGATTTCCGCCGCGTCGAAGTGGTGGGGCCGACGGTTTCCGGGGAGTTGGCCAAGCAAGGCACCATTGCCATGCTGGTGGCGCTGCTCGGCATCCTGATCTACGTCTGGTTCCGCTTCGAATGGCAGTTCGCGGTCGGCGCCATCATAGCGACGGTGCACGATGTGGTCATGACCATCGGCTTCTTCGTCATCACCGGGCTCGAGTTCAACCAGTCGTCTCTGGCAGCGATCCTGACCATCATCGGCTATTCGCTCAACGATACCATCGTGGTCTATGACCGTGTCCGTGAGGATCTGCGAAAATACAAGCGGATGCCGCTGCCGCAACTCCTGAACAACGCCATCAACGAGACGCTGTCGAGAACGACGCTGACCTCGGTGACGACGATCCTGGCGCTGCTGGCGCTGGTGCTGTTCGGCGGCGAGGTGATCCGCTCGTTCACCATGGCGATGCTGTTCGGCGTCGTGTTCGGCACCTATTCGTCGATCTTCATCGCGGCACCGCTGCTGATCCTGTTCAAGCTGCGGCCTCAGGCTGCAGCCGACGAGGAGAAGCCGGTCGGCGGCGGCAAGGCGGTCGCGACCTGACGCGCGGCCCCGAAGGGGTGACAGAACGGTGACCGGCAAAGGCATCGTCATCCGCGAGGCGCACTTCCCCGGCCGCGCGCCGATCGAGGCCTATGGCAATGGCGGCTTCCGCTTCGCCGACATGTCGCATCGCGGTTCGCTGCTCTGTCTGCCGTCCGGCATCCACGGCTGGGAACCGGCGAACCCTCTGGCGCTGACGGTGGCGGATTTCGACAGGCTGCTGGCTGAGGCCGACAAGGTCGAGATCCTGCTGGTCGGCATGGGCCGGGACCTCAGGCCATTGCCGGCGGCACTGCGGGCCGCGCTGAAGGCGGCCGGCATTGCGTCCGACCCGATGTCGACGGGGGCAGCGGTGCGGACCTACAATGTCCTTCTGGCGGAAGACCGCGCCGTGGCCGCCGCGCTCATTGCCGTCGATTGACATGTCTGAAAATGCCAAAATCGTCATGGACGCGGTGCGCGCCGCCGACCACGACCGCTATCTCACCGCGCTCTACGCGCCGGCTGACAAACGTGACGCGCTGTTTTCGCTCTACGCCTTCAACGCCGAGATCGCGGGCATTCGCGATCGCATCCATGAGGCGCTGCCGGGAGAGGTGCGGCTGCAATGGTGGCGCGATGTCCTTGCCGCTGAAGATGACGGCACGGGCATCGGCCACCCTGTCGCCGACGCGCTGAAGGCGACCATTTCCGCTTGTAGCCTGCCGAAGCCGGCGTTCGACAATATGCTCGATGCGCGCATTTTCGACCTCTACGACGATCCGATGCCGTCGCGCACCGATCTGGAAGGCTATTGCGGCGAGACGGCAGCCGCGCTCATCCAGCTTGCGGCCATGGTGCTCGATCCCGTCGAGGCGCCGCGTTTTGCCGAACTGGCGGGCAGGGCAGGCTGCGCACAGGCGATCACCGGTCTGCTGCTCCTGCTGCCGCTGCACCGCAAACGCGGGCAATGTTTTGTCCCGGCCGATATCCTGGCCGCCGCTGGATCGTCGCCCGAGGAGTTTGTTACCGGCGATGGTGGCCCTGGTGCGAAGCGCGCGGTGGCGGCGATGATCGCGCTGGCGCGGGACCATCTTTCCGCTTTCGAACAAGGCGCATCGGCTCTGCCGGTCTCGTTGTACCAGGCGTTCCTGCCGCTGGCCCTGTCGCGTGCCTATCTCGCGAAAATGGAGAGTGGCTCGCCGCTGGACGGTGTCGCGCGGCTGTCGGCCTTGCACCGGCATTGGCTGTTGCTGCGTCGCGCGAGCAAGGGTTGGCCTGCACTTTGACGTAAACGTCAACCATGCTAAGGAGTCCCCGGGCCAAAACTGTTGCCATAGACGATAGGCCGGCCCGGAGGAGATACCCATCGATGAGCTTGCCTTTGCTGGTCGCGATCGTCGCCCTTGGCATTGCGCTGTCGGTCGCCGCCGTGCATTTCACCGGCGGCAGCAAGACGGCCACGCTCACCGGCACGGATCAGGCGCTGAGCCGTTTCGCCGAGGATTTTCCCGACGACGTGGCGACGGTGGTGCGCCTGACCGCGGATGCCAGGACGGCGTTCCTCGATCTTGGCCGAGGGCGCATCGGGATCGTGCACAGCATCGGCGACTGCTTTTTGACCCGCGTCGTGACGCCTCGGGACGCCACCGCTTTGACTGCTGACAATGCAAATACGGTCTCGTTTCGGCTTGCCGATTTCACCTGGAAAGGCGGCCGCTTCAGCTTTGCCAGTGCAACTGATGCGCAGGGCTTGCTGAAAGCGCTTGAGCCGCAACATTCGAATTCCGCCGGGGAGGCGGCGTGATGGACAGCTACAATTTTCCGCAGGTCACCCAGCTTGCCATCCCGTTCTTCGTTGCCGCGATCCTGATCGAACTCTGGCTGGTGCGCAGCGGCCGCGCCAAGGGCTCGTTCGAGACGCGCGACACGCTGACCAGCCTGATGATGGGAACCGGCAATGTCGTCGCCGGGCTGCTGCTTGGCGTGGTGTCCTACTGGGCGCTGCTGTGGCTGTGGCAATTCCGCGTCTTCAATCTCGGCCTGTCCGTCTGGGTGTTCCTGGCCGCCTTCCTGCTCGACGACCTGCGCTACTATGTCTACCACCGCATTGCGCACAGGGTGCGCTGGGTGTGGGCCGAACACGTCAACCACCATTCCAGCCAGCACTACAACCTGTCGACGGCGCTGCGGCAAAGCTGGACGGGGCTGTTCACCTTCATGTTCGTGCTGCAGGCGCCGCTGGTGCTGCTCGGCTTCCATCCGGCGGTGATTGCTTTCACCTTCGGCTTCAACCTCGTCTGGCAGTTCTGGATCCACACCGAGACGATCGGCAAGATGTGGGGCTGGTTCGAGTTCATCTTCAACACGCCGTCACACCACCGCGTCCACCACGCCACCAATCCGCGCTATCTCGACGCCAATTATGCCGGCACGCTGATCATCTGGGATCGCATGTTTGGAACCTTCGTCGCGGAGTTGGAGGAAGACCGGCCGCGCTATGGGATTGTGAAAAATCTCGGCACCTTCAATCCGCTGAAAGTGGCGTTCCATGAATGGATCGGCATGTTCAGCGATGCCTTTGCACCCGGGCTGAACATGAGCGACCGCCTGAACTATCTGATCAAGCCGCCGGGCTGGAGCCATGACGGATCGCGCGAAACCTCAGAGAGCCTGAAGGCCGCCTATGTCAGGCGAAATCCGGGCGAGGCCGGCAAGCCGGGACTGCCGGCGGCAAGTGCCGAGGCTGCAGAATAGAGCTCTTTATTCCGCCGCTTCGGCTGTTTGCGCCGGAAGCCCCAGCCATTGCCGGCAGTCGGCGCGCGCACGTGCGGTGATCCCCTGCCGCTTGGCGACGGTCTTGTCCTTGCCGCGCAGGCGCTTGCCTTCGATTTTCGGTGCTTCCATTGGTGGGAACAGGCCGAAATTGACGTTCATCGGCTGGAAGGAGCGTTTTCCCGGCTCGTCTTCGGAGACGATGTGGCCACCGGTGATGTGGTTGAGCAGCGCGCCAAAGGCCGTGGTCAGCGGCGGCAGCGATGGTGCCTGGCCGAGCCGCTCGGCGGCGGCGAACCGGCCGGCAAGCAGGCCGATCGCGGCACTTTCGACATAGCCCTCGCAGCCGGTGATCTGGCCGGCAAAACGCAGGCCCGGACGCGACTTCAGCTGCAGCGAGGCGTCGAGCAAGGTCGGCGAATTGATGTAGGTGTTGCGGTGCAGGCCGCCGAGGCGGGCGAAGTCGGCGTTTTCGAGGCCTGGAATGGTGCGGAACACGCGCACCTGCTCGGCATGCTTCAGCTTGGTTTGAAAGCCGACCATGTTGTAGAGCGTGCCCAGCGCATTGTCCTGCCGCAACTGGACGACGGCGTAGGCCTTTACCGTCGGATTGTGCTCGTTGGTCAACCCCATCGGCTTCATCGGTCCGTAGCGCAGCGTCTCGACGCCGCGCTCGGCCATGATCTCGATCGGCAGGCAGCCGTCGAAATAGGGCGTGCCTTCCCATTGCTTGAATTCGGTTTTCTGGCCGTCGACCAGCGCCTGCACGAAGGCAAGATACTGGTCCTGGTCCATCGGGCAGTTGATGTAGTCCTTGCCGGTGCCGCCGGGCCCGACCTTGTCGTAGCGCGACTGGAACCAGCAGATATCCATGTCGATCGTGTCGAAATGGACGATCGGCGCGATGGCATCGAAGAATGCCAGCGCATCGGCGCCGGTCGCTTCCGCGATCGACTGGGCAAGCGAAGGCGCGGTCAGCGGACCCGTGGCGATGATCGCCTGGTCCCAATCCGCCGGTGGCAGGCCCGGCACTTCCTCGCGCTGGATGGTGATCAGCGGGTGCGCTTCGAGCTTCTTCGTCACCGCGTCGGAGAAACCGTCGCGGTCGACCGCAAGTGCGCCGCCGGCCGGCACCTGGTTGGCATCGCCGGCGCTCATGATCAGCGAGCCGGCCAGCCGCATTTCCGCATGCAGCAGGCCGACGGCATTGTTTTCGGCGTCGTCGGAGCGGAAGGAATTGGAACAGACCAGTTCGGCCAGGCCATCGGTCTTGTGCGCGTCGGTGCCGCGAACGGGGCGCATTTCATGCAGCACGACCGGAACGCCGGCTTGCGCCGCCTGCCAGGCGGCTTCGGAACCGGCGAGGCCGCCGCCGATGATGTGGATGGGATTTTTGTTCATGAGCGCCGGAATAATCGCTTGGTGCGGCGATTGCAATTCCCGTGCGCGGCGCAGGGCAGACAGATGCGGGTGCAACCAAACCCTGAAAACGACAACACCCGCCGGGGGAGGAGGTCCGGCGGGTGTCGTTTTTGGGGTCGACCCTCGGGAGGAGGTGAAGGCCGACCGTATTCGTCATCGCCGGGGAGGAGGTCGGCTTTGACGAAATCTCTTTCGCCATTTTTAAAAGGGGCGAAACCCTTTTTGGGAAACAACGCCCGCCGCGGGAGGAGGTGCGGCGGGCGCCGTTTTGGTGGTCAACCCTCGGGAGGAGGTGAAGGTTGACCGGATCCGTCAGGGTCGGGGAGGAGGTCGACCCTGGCGAAATTCTGGTTAGATCGCCCGACGGGCGATGATCTTGATTTCGTCGCGGACGATACCGAGATCATGCAGCTGACGGTTCGAAAGGCGACCCAGCTCGGAAACCGTCTCGCGATAAACGCGCCAGTTACGATAGTTGCGGATCAGGTTCATTGTCGTTCTCTTTTCAAAACTTGTTCGGACCATTTGCGGTCCGAAGAATTAGACCGCCTTGCGAGCGACGTAAGGAATGTCACTGCGGCTGATGCCGAGGTCGGTCAGTTCACGGTTGCTCAGGCGGCTCAGCTCGGACACGGTGTCCCTGTAGCGGCGCCAGTTGCGGTAGTTGCGGATCAGGTTCATGGTATTTCTCGTTTCGTCTTTCTTTCGGATCATTCCGTCTTTGTGTACGAACGATAGATAGGCGGGCCTATATCGATTTAAAAGCGCTATGGCTGCATGGCAGCAATGCAAATTGTGCAATGCAGCATTAACGCGCGTTCACGGACTGACACAAAGAAACCCGAATCGGAAAATGCCGTAACGTCAACGGTTTGACCGGGTCGGCTGAAAAAAAGACCAAGCTGGGGGAGAAGCGGTATGGCGGGCTATTCGTCACGAGTGAGGGCGGATATCGCGCGCTGGCGGCAGGCCGGCCTGATCGACGCCGCGACCGCCGATTCCCTGACGAGCGATGTCGAGGCCAACGAGCGCAAATCGCTCAGCTTCGGCTCTATCCTGGCGATGATGGCCGCCTTGCTGTTCGGCGCCGCCATCCTGATTTTCGTCGCCGCCAACTGGGACGCTATTCCGAGGCTGGCGCGGGTGGCGGCACTCTTTGCCATCATTCTTGGCGGCTATGTTGGCGGTGCGCTGTTGAAGACGCGCGACCACGCGGCGATCGGCGAAGCGTTGTGGTTCGTGGCCGCGGCGGCTTTCGGCGGCTCGATCGCGCTGATCGGCCAGATGTATCATCTCTCGGGCGACGAGGCGTCGGCCCTGGTCACCTGGGGTGCCGGAACGGCACTGGCTGCGGTCGCGCTGCGTTCGAACCCGCTGACCATCGCTTCGGTCGGCATCGCCGATGCCTGGCTGTTCCTGAAAGGCTTCGACTATTACAGCCGCAGTGAATTTCCGCATCTCTTCGTGGTTATGGCGATCGTGCTGTTTGCCGTATCGTTCTGGACCCGCAGCCAGCCGGCGCGGCACTTGATCATCCTGTCGCTGCTTTTCTATCTGGTGCTGCTGGTCACGAACCACGACACCCTGCAGGTAGCGATCCCGCTGGTCGCCGTATCGGCGCTGCTGTTCGCCGCCTCAGTGTTCGCGCCAGAGCCGGTCGACAGGATCGTGCAACTCGGCGGCCGCTTGCCCTTGCACGCGCTGCTAGGCTTCCTGACGGGCCTGGCGATGATCCAGTTCGAACTCGCGGATGAGAGCACCTACAACAGCGGATTCGCCATAGCATCGGTGATTGCGTTGGCTGGCATCGTCGCTGCAATCGTGCTGGCCGGGCGAGAGAGCCGCGGGTTGCGCTGGCTTGCCTATGCCGGCTTCGCCTTGGAAATCGCCATCATCTATGTGGTGATGTTGCAATCGATGCTCGATACGGCCGGCTTCTTCCTTGCCGCCGCGGTGCTGCTCGGCATCCTTGCGCTCGTCATCATCCGCATCGAAAAACGCATGAAGAGCCCAGTCGCCAAAGGAGCCGCGGCATGATGACCGGAAAGAGGCTGATCATCTCGGCGCTGGTGCTGGCGCTCGTCCAGATCGGATTTCTGAGCTGGATCATCGCCGGCCGCGCGGCGATCCTGCGCAACGGCAAGGAAGTGCTGCTGAAGATCGAACCCGTCGATCCACGCGATCTCCTGCGCGGCGACTACATTATCCTCGGCTACGAGATTTCGCGCATACCGGTGAAAATGATCGCCAACATCCCCGCCGACAAACTCTCCAGCGATGATACATCGATTGTCGTCCGCCTGAAGAAGGACGCCGATGGCTATTGGCAGCCGGCCACCGCCTGGTTCGGCAAGGCGCCGACGCCGGCAGCTGCCGACGAGGCCGATATATCAGGCCATGTCGCCGAGGGGTGGGACCTTCGCAGCGAAGGCATGACCATCGCGCCGGACTACGGCATCGAGCGTTTCTATCTGCCGGAAGGTGAGGGGGCGGCGATCCAGGACGACATGCGGGTGCGGCCGTTCGGTATCCGTCTTGCGCTCGCCGGTGACGGCACCGCGCAGATCAAGGCGCTGGTGGACGGTGACAAGACCCTGTTCGAGGAACCGCTGTATTAGGATAGAGCGGTTCATCATTTCACGGAAACGCCGAACCGTTCTATCTCTTTGTTTTTGACGCAATTCCGGACGGAAAACCGTTTCACGCTTTTCCTGGAATTGCTCTAGTGATGTCGACCGTGATGGTCGACAGAAGCCCTTCTTTGTCTCCCTCTTGGACGGTAGAAGCATGCCAATTACCCTGTCGACGCGTGGCGACATCAACCTCGACACTGTTTTTCGCGTCGCCTGGAAGAAGGAGACAGTGGAGATCGGCGAGGCGGCCTTGCAGCGCATCGCCGAATGCCGTGCCCTATTCCTGAAGCTGATTGAATCCGACCCGCCACCGGTCATCTATGGCGTAACGACCGCCATGGGGGAGCTGGCGAGCCGCAGGCTCGAACGTGACGAGCGGGATCGCCATGCGCGCATCAAGGCGTTCGCCGCCGCCACCTCGTTCGGCGATCTCTTGCCCGATCGTGTGGTCCGGGCGATCACGCTGGCCCGCCTGACAAACTTCATCGAGGGCAACGCTGCCACCACGCCACGCATCGCACTCGCCGTTGCCGCGATGCTCGACGGCGGCCCGATGCCAACGGTACCGGCCTCCGGCCAGGGCGGCGCCGGCGAGATCCTGGCGCTCTATCCGTTGTTTGCCGAACTCACGACGCGCTTCGACCTGGAGGTCAAGGAACGGGGCTCGTTGATCAACGGCTCGCCCTGCGCCGCGGCGCTGGTGGCCGACGCGGCGCTCGCGGCACGACGCCGCGTCCGCATGGCGCACAAGGTGTTCGCACTGTCGATCGAAGCGTTTCGCGCCCCGCTCGAGCACTATGACGCGGCGCTCGACATGCTCTGGGGCGATGAACATGAAGCGGCGGCCCTCCAGGGGTTGCGGGAATTTCTGGTTGGCGCCGGAGACGGGCGGCGCAATTACCAGGCGCCGGTCAGCTACCGGATCGTGCCGCGCGTTCTCGGCCAGGCGCATCGTGCGCTGGCAGGCGCCGAGCGGGCGGCCACGGTCTCGCTGGCCTCGATTTCGGACAATCCGGTCTATATCCCGCCGGACGATGCACATCCGCTCGGCCGCTGCATCAGCACCGGCGGCTATCACAATGCCATGGCGACGCCGGCGATGGACGATCTGGCAGCGATATGGGCCGATATCTGCCTGCTCTGCGACCGTCATGCCTCCAAGCTTCTGAACGGCAAGGTGTCGCTGCTGCCCGATCTCTTGATGACCGGGCGGCATTGGGCCGACAGCGACGGTCATGGCAATGTCGGCTATGTGCCGATGGCGATCACCGGTTATCTCGAGCAGGCCAAGCTCGCGGCGCAGCGCACCTTCATTCCGGGAACGGAATCGGCCGGTGCCGGGCAGGACGACGTCGCCACCACGGCGTTCTTCGCATGGACCAAGGAGGCAACCGCCGGCCGCTGCGTCGATGCGGCGATGGCGATGCTGGCGATGATGGCCTCGCAGGCGCTGCACGTCACCGAACGCGCGCCACCGCCGGCGCTTCAGTCATTCGTCGATGAAATCAGAGCCATCGTACCGCCCGTCGGCGACGATCGCGTGCTGGGGCCGGAGCTTGCAAAGCTGGCCGAGTGGTTCACAGGGAGAGTGTTCGAGGCGTAGGCACCGATGCCAGGAAGAAAAGCCAGTGAATTGGTGCGGATGAAGGGACTCGAACCCCCACGCCTTTCGGCACTGGAACCTAAATCCAGGGCGTCTACCAGTTCCGCCACATCCGCATGGACCGGCAATCCCATGTAGCCATCATTCTGTCAATGTCGGAGCCAAAATGTTGGTTGTTCGCCGAAATGCGAAGAAGGTTGAAAAATAGCCTCGCCTGTGACAAAAGGCGTGTCGAATGTGACGGAACGCGACGATCCGCTTCTACAAAATGTGATAAGAAGTAGGAAAAACAAGAACTTATTCACATTTTGGAACGCAGTTTGGGAGAGTTTGAGCCGTATTTTCGGTCAAATCGCCAGGTTCCGTACCAAAAGCCATTCCCGGCAAGATTATACCGGCAGGCTGTGAACGGCAGAGGCCGTGGCAGTCTCATTGGTGAAAACAAAGGTTTTACGATGCAGGTCACCGAAACGCTCAACTCCGGTCTCAAGCGCGAGATCAAGATCACCGTGCCGGCCGGTGACATGGAAGCCAAGCTGATGGCGCGGCTTTCGGACGCCAGGAACAAGGTCCGCATCAACGGCTTCCGTCCCGGCAAGGTACCGGTGCAGCACCTGCGCAAGGTCTACGGCAAGTCGTTCATGGCCGAAGTGGTCAACGAAATCCTCAATGATTCGACCCGCACGATCATTACCGGGCGCGGTGAAAAGGCGGCCATGCAGCCCGAAGTCATCATGACCGAGGACGAGAAGGAAGCCGAGAAGATCCTGGCCGGGGGCGCCGACTTCGAATTCCGCCTCAACTACGAGATCATTCCGACGATCGAGATCAAGGATTTCTCCGACATCAAGGTGACGCGTCAGGTGTTCGACGTTCCGGACAGCGAGATCGACGAGCAGGTCCAGCGCGTTGCCGAATCGGCGCGCAGCTACGAGCCGAAGACCGGCAAGGCCGCCAACGGCGACCGCGTGACCATCGACTATCTCGGCAAGATCAACGGCGAGGCCTTCAATGGCGGCGCCGGCACCGATCAGCCGCTGGTGCTGGGTTCGAAGGAGTTCATCCCCGGTTTCGAGGATCAGTTGGTCGGCGCCAAGGCCGGTGACGAAAAGCAGGTCACCGTGACATTCCCGCAAAACTATCAGGCGGCGCATCTTGCCGGCAAGGAAGCGACCTTCGACGTCACCGTCAAGGAAGTGTCCCAGCCCGGCGCGCTGGAAATCAACGACGAGACCGCCAAGAACCTGGGCCTTGAGTTGCTGGAGCGCTTGCGTGATGTCGTTCGTGGCCAGATCGAAAACCAGTTCGGCGCCATGACGCGCCAGAAGGTCAAGCGCCAGCTGCTCGACCAGCTCGACGCGTCCTACTCGTTCGAGGCGCCGTCGAAGCTCGTCGACGCCGAGTTCAATAACATCTGGGCGCAGGTCAATCGCGACCTGGAAGCCGCCGGCCGCACTTTCGCCGACGAAGAGACGACGGAAGAAGAGGCACGCGCCGAATATCTGCGTCTTGCCGAGCGCCGCGTGCGTCTTGGCCTGGTGCTGGCTGAAATCGGCGAGAAAGCCGGCGTCACCGTATCGGACGAGGAACTGCAGCGCGGCCTGTTCGAGCAGGTGCGCCGCTATCCGGGCAATCAGCAGCAGGAAGTCTTCGAGTTCTACCGCAACAACCCGGAAGCGTTGAACACGCTGCGGGCGCCGATGTTCGAGGAGAAGGTGGTCGACCACCTGCTCGGCCAGATCTCGGTCACGGACGTCAAGGTCAGCAAGGAAGAGCTGATGGCCGACGACGAGGAGGCCGAGACCACAACCAAGGCGAAGCCGGCGAAGAAAGCCGCCGCAAAGAAGGCTG
This sequence comes from Mesorhizobium bavaricum, assembly GCF_056781655.1. Taxonomy (NCBI): domain Bacteria; kingdom Pseudomonadati; phylum Pseudomonadota; class Alphaproteobacteria; order Hyphomicrobiales; family Phyllobacteriaceae; genus Mesorhizobium; species Mesorhizobium bavaricum. Next base: position 3,999,804 of record NZ_CM165566.1, read on the forward strand.
ACGACAAGAAGGCCGACGACGCGGAAGAGCCCAAGAAAAAGGCGGCGCCGAAGAAGAAGGCTGCCAAGGACGCCGAATAAGCGTCTGAAAACGGAATTTCAAAAGGCCGCCCATGAGGCGGCCTTTTTCGTTGTGGCGTTGTGGCAACAGCCTCTCCGGCAAATGGCGGCTGGCGGCTGGCGGTACGAACTTTTGATGATTATCTGTTGTGTTGCAGAACGCAGGCCGTTGGAGGCATCGTTGAGACTGTTCGTCCAGATGGGTGGGGTGGTTGCCACGGCGCTGCTTGTCGCTTCGGTCTGTGGCGCCGCCCGAGCTGACAGCGTTCTGGACAACTGGCGCTTCGACACCGGCAGCGACGGCCTGGTCACCGCCTCGCTCTATGCCACCAACAAGCTTTTTACCGGCGGCGGCGCTCTGGGCTACAGCCCGGTGTTGACCATCGCCTGCCGACCCGGCGGCCAACCGCGCTGGAGCGAATGGCTGCAGCTCAACGATGCCGTGTCCGCCAGCCGGAAAATTACCATGTCGGTTTCGGTCGACCGGGGTGACAAGGTCAATGAAAGCTGGTCCGTCGGTGGCCGTGGCAGAATGCTTGTCAGGGATGGCGCGGACGGCGTCAAGCAGTTGGTGTCGGCGAGCCGGTTGGGGCTTTCCTGGCGGTTCGGCCTGCTGTCGGGCCGCGGCGAGGCGGACTTCGACCTTGCCGGGCTTGGCGAGGCGCTCGCGCAAATTGCCGGCACCTGCAACACGGATGTGCCCTGAGCCGCTGCATACCACCTAAACCTTTGTACGGGCGACCTCTTCTACCTGTCGGCCAGATTCTGTGGTATAGAGGTGCGGCAATTCCATAGGGGGAGAAGCAAAAAATCTGTTCTGCCGTACAAGGTGCATCGCCGGTGGTGCCGGCATGCGCAGATCGTCTCAGGCACATTTGACAATCAGGGAGGAAAAGTCATGCGCTTGGTCGCGTTTTTGGCCGTCGTGTCTGTTGCAACCTTCGTCGCCAACCCATCGCAGGCCCAGGATACTGCGGCCGGCGAGAAGGTCTTCACCAAATGCAAGGCCTGCCACGTCGCGGACGAGGACAAGAACAAGATCGGTCCATCGCTGCACGGCGTCATCGGCCGTATTGCCGGTACGCATCCGGATTTCAAATATTCTGATGCGATGATTGCGGCCGGTAAATCCGGCGTCAAATGGGACGAACCAACACTGGCGACCTATCTTCACGATCCCAAGGCCATGGTCAAAGGGACCAAGATGGCTTTTCCCGGCCTCAAGAACGATGCGGACGTGGCCAACGTCATTGCCTATCTGAAAACGTTCTCCAAGTGACCTGGCTCCTCCGCCATGCGTCTAGCCTCTTGTTTTACCGTGATCTTGTCCGAACCGTGGGCAGCGTAAGCAAAAACCGGGTTTCCGTTTTCGCTCGCATGCCTTCAGTTCGGGATCATTGCCCGCATTGCCTGCTTCCATCGGTCTGAGATGTCGACCAGGGAAAACCGCCTCAAGGATACCGGCATCCGCCTCTCGGAAGCGACGGCGGGTGATTTCTTCGCGCTTTTGAAGCCGAGGGTCATGGCGCTTGCGGTATTCACCGCTTTTGTCGGCCTGATCGTGGCGCCCGGCGCGATGAATCCGGTCATCGCCGTGATTGCAATCGGTGCGATTGCGATCGGAGCGGGAGCGGCGGGGGCACTCAACATGTGGTACGACGCGGACATCGACGCGTTGATGTCGCGCACATCAAAGCGGCCGATCCCGTCGGGCCGCGTCACGCCGGGCGAGGCTCTCGGCTTCGGCCTGGTGCTATCCGCGCTTTCGGTCATGACGCTCGGCGTGCTGGTGGGCTGGCTTGCCGCATCGTTGCTGGCCTTCACCATCTTCTTCTACGTCGTCATCTATACGATGTGGCTGAAGCGCTCGACGCCGCAGAACATCGTCATCGGCGGCGCGGCGGGTGCGCTGCCTCCGATGATTGGCTGGGCGGCCGCCACTGGCGCCATCGGCGTTGAAAGCCTCATCCTGTTTCTGATTATCTTTCTGTGGACGCCGCCGCATTTCTGGGCGCTGGCGCTGTTCAAGGTCGGGGACTACGCCGCTGCCGGCATCCCGATGATGCCGAACGTGGCCGGCCAGGCCTCGACCAGAAAACAGATGTTCGCCTATTCACTGCTCCTGGCGCCAATCGGCGTCCTGCCCTGGGCGTTCGGATTCGCAAGCGCGTTCTATGGAATTGTTTCGGCTGCATTGGGCGCGGGTTTCATCTGGCACGCCTGGAGGGTCCTGGTTGTCGCTCCAGACAAGGAGATGAAGCCTGCAAAGGCGCTGTTTGCCTTCTCGATTTTCTATCTTTTCGCGATCTTTGCCATACTGCTTGCCGACACCATCGCAATGCGGGGGTTCATGTCAGCCGGAGGTTGACGGCATGATCGCTGTTGTCGGAAGACTCAACGGCTCGAAGCGGCCAGCCTGGTTGCTGAATTGAAGACGTTGCAGACCAGAATCGGCTCGAACATCACGATGGTATTGCACAGAATCCCAGGATCAGCAGGGCGACTATGCCAAGGCCGAGTATAAGAAGCGTCCTTCCGTCCATGACCTTCCCCTCTAATCCCAAGAGAATATCGAAAAAAGACCACCAGAGCTAGCCAGACCGCTGGATCTCTTCTGACAAAGGGCGACAAGTCTCTGGCAAGAGAGTATGTTGATTGCGGTGCAGGTCGCGGTTTGCGTGGCCAGTCACGCAAAACGGATGCACCGTGAAACCGCGACCTTGCCGGACTTGGGTCTGGAGGAATGGTCATGGCAAGCTTTCACGTGATAGCAGGCGCCAGCGAGACGCTGGAACATACCAAAATTCGAAAAATCGGCGTTTCCGACCTTTTCGACGCGCTCAAGCGGGGCGTCGACGACTTCATGGTCAAACCATCGCACATCGTTTTTCTCTGCCTGATCTATCCGCTCGTCGGCGTCGTGCTCGCCGCCTGGACTTCGGGCGCCAATGCGTTGCCGTTGTTGTTTCCGCTGGTCTCCGGTTTTGCGCTGATTGGCCCGTTCGCGGCGATAGGCCTCTATGAAATCAGCCGCAGACGGGAAGACGGACTCGACACCTCCTGGAGGCACGCTTTCGAGGTCAGGAATTCTCCGGCGCTGCCGGCCATCGCGGCGGTCGGGATCATGCTGTTTGCAATCTTCATCACCTGGCTTTTGACGGCGCAGATGTTCTACCAATATCTTTTCGGCCCGGCTCCGCCGGCATCGATATCCGGCTTCATCAATGAAATATTCGCCACCGGACGCGGCTGGACGCTGATTATCCTGGGGCACGCCATCGGCTTTGTGTTCGCCGTTGTGGTGTTGTGCACAACGGTCATCGCCTTCCCATTGTTGCTCGACCGCGACGTCGGCGCCTACGAAGCCATCCACACCTCGGTGCGTGCGGTGCTGGCGAACCCGATCACCATGGCTGTCTGGGGACTAATCGTCGCCGTCGCCCTGATCATCGGCTCGCTGCCGGTGTTCGCCGGCCTGGCCGTCGTGTTGCCGATCCTCGGTCACGCCACCTGGCATGTCTACCGCAAGGTCGTGGAGTCGCCCGCCAGACCGGCAACTTGAGGAAGTTCGACCTCACCGCACCGGCAAGGGGGCCGGTGCAAGTTTGAACGAAGCCGTCAGTAGGCCGGGTGACTGAAGCGGGCTTGGTATGCGCCCATGGTCAGGTTGCGGAAATCCTTGCCGCTGACATGCACCAGCGTTCGATGGTCGCCGCCTTCGAAGTAGACGTCGGCGACATCGCCGAGGCTTTCATCGACAATCACCGGCACATCATAGGCTGCACCGATCGGTGGGATAGCGCCGGTGTCGCAATCACCGAAGAGAGAAATCACCTCGTCTTCGGAGGCAAGTCCAAGACGCTTGTTCATGACGTCTTGCAGCCTGCCAAGTTCGATCCTGTGAGTGCTCGGAACCACGGCCAGCGTATAGCCAAGCTCATGGTGAACAACCACGGATTTCGCCATGATGCTGCCGGGCACATGCGCGGCTATCGCCGACTGCCGGCTTGTTGAAGTGCGATGATGAGCGACGGTCTCGTAGGAAATTCCCTTGCCGTCGATGAAGTCCTTCAGTCTGGTTGCGATCGTCATCTTGGCCTCCCTTGCCGGAGTTCGCGACGCCGAGCGGCGTCAGGGCCCGGATCCGAAAAACGCCAGCCGGGTGAAAAGGGTGTAGTCGGCTTCGAAGACCATCATTGCCACGAACACCAGCACCAGTATCGGCGGCAGAATGATCGCATAGGCCAGCGCCAGCCGTTCCCAGGCCATGTGCATGAAGACGGCGACGATCAGCCCTGCCTTGAGGATCATGAAGATCAGGATCAAGGACCATCTGAGATAGCCGTGAAGGCCGAAATAATCGACCATGTAGGAGCATGCGCTGAGGATGAACAGCCATGCCCAGACCACCAGATAGAGCTTGATCGGATGTTCCTGATGCACGTCGGCATGCGCGGCGACCGCCGGCGCTTCATGGGCATGAGCAGCATGAAGTGCGTGTTGTCCGAGGCCGTTTGCGGTTGCTTCAGCCATGTCCCTGCCTCTCACCAAAGATAGAAGAATGCGAAGATAAACACCCAGACCAGATCGACGAAGTGCCAATACAGCCCCATGATCTCGACGTTCTCGTAGTGGCCCGTGCGGCTGGTGAAGAAGCCGCGCCGTCCGGTGTCGTAATCTCCGCGCCAAACCTTGCGCGCCACGATGATCAGGAAGATCACGCCGATTGTCACATGGGTACCGTGGAAACCGGTGATCATGAAGAAAGACGATCCGAATTGTGCGGCACCCCAGGGGTTGCCCCAGGGCCGCACCTCTTCAGTGATCAGCTTGGTCCATTCGAAGGCCTGCATGCCGACAAAGGTCGCGCCGAGTGCCGCGGTCAGAAGCATGAGGATCGCTGTTTTGCGGCGATCGCGGCGATAGCCGAAATTGACCGCCATGGCCATGGTTCCGCTGCTTGAGATCAGCACGAACGTCATGATGGCAATAAGGATCAGCGGGATATCCGAGCCGCCGATACGAAGTGCAAAGACTTCGCTCGGATTGGGCCACGGCACGCGTGTCGAAATGCGCGCGCTCATGTAGGAGAGCAGAAAGCAGCCGAAGATGAAGGTGTCGCTGAGCAGGAAGATCCACATCATGGCCTTGCCCCAGGACACGTTCTTGAACGCACGCTGATCCGAAGACCAGTCGGCGGCGATGCCTTGCCAGCCTGTGGGCCTTGGCTCCGTCTGGCCGATATGCGTCAGAGTCTCTGCCATCCGCTTGATCCTCTCAGGTCAGCAACTGTCGGCAAATGTCGATGAAGGTCGCCGCCCAGCCGGCGAGCAAGGCAAAGATGGCGAGCCAGACGAAGAGCAGGAAATGCCAGTACATGGCGCACAGTTCGACGCCGAGGCGAAGCCGTTCTGGCCGCGCTGCGTTCCAGGCGCCTGCGGTCGTTCTGCCGAGGCCCACCAGCCCGCCCAGTATGTGCAGGCCATGCATGCCGGTGATCAGGTAGAAAAAGCTGTTGGCCGGATTGGAGCTCAGCAGATAGCCATCTTCGGTCATTTGCCGCCATGCCATCAACTGTCCGATGAGGAAGGCAAGCGCCGTGACCCCGGCCGTCGCAAGGCCGAGCCTGACCATGTCGATCTGACCCCTGCGTGCCGCCACCACGGCGCATTGCAGCGCAATGCTGCTCAGGACCAGCACGCCTGTGTTCAGCCAGAGCAGGCGCGGCAGCGGCAGGGGTCGCCAGTCCGACAGGCCCATGCGCATGAAGTAGGCACTGGTAAACAGCGAAAACAGGCAGCCGACGACGGCGAGGAACACGCCGAGGCCGACCTTGGCGGTGGGCAGCGCCGACCGGTCGAGGCCGACAAAATCGCCGGCCAGACCTTGTTCGAGCCATGGTTTGGTCATCAGCCTCTGGTGCGAAAGCCACCATCCGGCGAAACCGGCAATGACGAGCAGGAAGGCGAGGATGACGCTCATGCCGGCTCCCTTGAGGGGCCGAAGGAGCCCGGCACGTTCTGGGGGATGAAATCCTCCTTGGCGCCCGGCACGCTGTAATCATAGGCCCAGCGATAGACGATCGGCAGGTCCTTGCCGAAATTGCCGTGGGCCGGCGGTGTTTGCGGGGTCTGCCATTCGAGCGTCGTGGCCCGCCACGGATTGCCGCCGGCCTCGCGGCCATGGCGGATGCTCCAGATCAGATTGAACAGGAACACCATTTGGGCAAAGCCGACGATGAAGGCCATGATGCTGATGAACGAGTTCAGGTGGTGGGCCGACTCCGTCATGATGGTCATGTCGGTCAGTTCAGCGTAGCGCCGCGGCACGCCCATCAGGCCGAGATAGTGCATGGGGAAGAAAATCAGGTAGGCACCGAGGAACGTGACCCAGAAATGGAACCGGCCCAACGTCTCGTCGAGCATCCGGCCGGTGACCTTCGGATACCAATGGTAGATCGCGCCAAAAACCACGACGATGGGGGCGACACCCATGACCATATGGAAATGGGCGACGACGAACATCGTGTCGGACAGCGGAACATCGACGACGACATTGCCGAGAAACAACCCAGTCAGCCCGCCGTTTACAAAGGTGACGATGAAGGCCAGGGCAAAGAGCATCGGTATGGTGAGATGGATGTCGCCGCGCCATAGGGTCAGCACCCAATTGTAGACCTTGATGGCGGTCGGAATGGCGATGATCAGCGTCGTGGTGGCGAAGAAGAAGCCAAAATACGGATGCATACCGCTGACATACATGTGGTGCGCCCACACCACGAAGCTCAGCGCACCAATGCCGACGATGGCCCAGACCATCATCCGGTAGCCGAAGATGTTCTTGCGTGCATGGGTGCTGATCAGGTCGGATACGATGCCGAACGCCGGCAGCGCCACGATGTAGACCTCGGGGTGGCCGAAGAACCAGAACAGGTGCTGGAACAGGATCGGGCTGCCGCCATTGTGCTGCAGTTGCTCGCCCATCTCGGAGATTGCCGGCATGAAGAAGCTGGTGCCGAGGGCGCGGTCGAGCAGCATCATCACGCAGGCGACGAACAGCGCCGGAAAGGCGAGCAGCGCCATGACGGTCGCGGTGAAGATGCCCCATACGGTCAGCGGCAAGCGCATCATCGTCATGCCGCGCGTGCGGCCCTGCAGCACCGTCACCACATAGTTCAGGCCGCCCATCGTGAAGCCGATGATGAACAGGATCAGCGAGGACAGCATCAGGATGATGCCCCAGTCCTGGCCGCCTGGTGTGCCGCTCATGATGGCTTGCGGCGGGTAGAGGGTCCAGCCGGCGCCCGTCGGTCCGCCGGGCGCAAAGAAGCTCGACACCAGAACCAGCACGGCGAGCAGGTAGATCCAGTAGCTCAGCATGTTGACATAGGGAAAGACCATGTCGCGCGCGCCGACCATTAATGGAATCAGATAGTTGCCGAAGCCGCCGAGGAAGAGGGCGGTGAGCAGATAGATCACCATGATCATGCCGTGCATGGTGATGAACTGGTAGTAGGCTTCCGGGGTGATGAAGTCGAACGTGCCGGGGAAGCCGAGCTGCAGCCGCATCAGCCAGGAGAGCACCAGGGCGACCAGGCCGATTGCCGTTGCTGTCGCCGAATACTGGATGGCGATGACCTTGGCGTCCTGCGAGAAGACGTATTTCGTCCACCAACTGTGCGGATGGTAGAGCTCCACTTCCGCGACTTCGGCCGGCGGGATGCCATCTGCAGGCGTGATGTCGACCATAGGAACACCTCCGTGTCCTTTTCAGCGAGACCCGACCGTTTCGAGCTTTGCTGCAATTTTCAAACCTGACGCCATCGTGTTGCCAGGCGCCTGGTCTGCCGAGCCCGTTTGCTGGGGTGCCGACAGCTGCGCGAAAGTCTGCTGCTGGCCAAGCCAGGCCAGGTAGTCCTGCTGTGTGTCGACCATAACCACACCGTGCATCAAAGGATGCCCTTGGCCGCAAAGTTCGGCGCACAGGACCTGAAAGGTCCCGGTCTTGGTCGGTGTGAACCAGAAATAGGTGACCGAGCCCGGGATCATGTCCATCTTGGCGCGGAATTCCGGCACATAGAAATCATGCAGCACATCGATCGAGCGAAGCAGCATCTTGACCGGTTTGCCGACCGGCAGATGCAGGTCAGCCGCTTCGACCACGACATCGTCCTGACCATTGGGATCGCTGGCGATCACGCCCAGCGGATTTTCAGCGGTGACGTCGCGGGTATCGGATGTGCCAAGCTTGCCGTCCTTGCCGGGCAGACGGAAACTCCACTGCCATTGCTGGCCGACGACTTCGACGTCGGTTGCGTCGCTCGGGACGTTGACAAACCGGCTCCAGACGAACAGGCCGGGAACCAGCAACGCCGTGACCCCGACCGCGGTGGCGATCGTAAGCCACGATTCGAGCCGCTTGTTCTCCGGTTCGTAGGCAGCCCGGCTCCCGTCCTGATGACGGAAGCGGAAGACGCAATAGGCCATGAATAGAACCACGGCGGCGAAGACGACGCCCGTGATCCAGAAGGTGATAATGATGGTGTTGTCGATATAGTCCCAGTTCGAGGCAATCGGAGTCCACCACCATGGGCTCAGGAGGTGAAACAACACCGAGCCCACGACGATTAAAACGAGTACAAGCGCTACGGCCATGTCCCGTTCCTCCCGGCATTCGAGGGCGCGTGAAGCTGTCCCAGGAAAAACCAAGCGCATCATGCTTGATTTGCGATCGAAATTCCAGAGCCGACTATGGGAGGGGAAAAAAAGCCACTTTTGGTTCAGGATCACGCCAGATCAGCCGCAGGCCTTCATGCTGGAATGGCCTTCCAACCGATGATGATGATGATGATGATGTGGTCGTGCACGGCGACGCCGAGGCATTGTCCATTCGCCCCGTCGTGTTGCCGCCGTTAGCGGCACCATTTCTCGACGGCGATTGCAATCGCCTTTGTGCAATCGACGAGATCACGCACCGAGACGCGCTCGTTCGGCTGATGCGCCTGCGCCGGATCGCCGGGACCGAAGTTGACGGTCGGGGTGTTGCCAAGGCCGGTCGGCAGGCCGATGTCGCTATGCGCGCCAAAGCCACTCAGGACCGGCGACAGGTTGGCTTGCTTGACGGCCTGCTGGAAGACGCCGACGAAAGGATTGTCCGACGGGATCTCGGCGCAATCCGCATCGAGGATCCACTCGACCCGGGCAGGATGCTGGCGCAGATAGGGATCTGCCTGGCAGACATTGGCGATATGCTCTTCGATTTCGCGCTTGACGTTGCCGCCCAGTTTGAACTCGTCATGCTCGCTTGGCAGATACTGCGCGTCGATGATGATCTCGCCGCGGCCCGCCATGGAGGAGGGATGTTCGCCAGCACTCATCTGGGTGACGATGATCTGGTTCGGCAGATCCATCAAAGGATGGTTCTTCTTCGGATCGAACATCCAGCGCCGGTTGAGAATGTCGATGCCGTCGAGAATTTGCCGGCAAAGCTGGACAGCATCGACCGGACCGCTCGAATACCAGGCATTCGGCGTCAGTTCCGCATGCCCGCCTATGCCGTCGATGATGATCCTTCCCCACAGAATGCCGTGGCAAAGCGGTGCGATCTTGTTTGCCGTCGGTTCGGTCATGATGCCGGCGTCGGCATGAAAGCCGCGATCGACCATGGCCAGCGACCCCATGCCACCGATTTCCTCATCGACGACGGTGGTGAAGACGACGTCGCCGGAGAGAGGAATGTCGAGTTCCCTGAGGATATCGACGGCCATCAGCATGCAGGCGACGCCACCTTTCATGTCGACCGTGCCGCGACCGTGCAGAAATCCATCCTTGAGGACTGGCTGAAACGGGTCGGTCATCCAATGGCTGGCGGCGCCCGGCGGGACGACGTCGATATGGCCGGTCAGCATGATGGAGCGTCCGCCGCCGGTGCCCTTCAGGACGCCGCCGAGATTGGGCCTGCCGTCGAACGTCCTGCCCTTGTTGGCGCCGGCGCGCCCCTTGTATTTTTCATAGAGCGCCGGGCCATCCGGATCCCACAGATCGGTCGAGAAGCCGAGCGCCTCCAGGCGCTTTTGCAGATACAGCTGGCAATCACGCTCGCCGGGGCCGGCGTCCCTGGGATTGGATTTCACGATCGAGGGGAAGGCAACGAGATCGCTCAACGTTTCGACGATGCGATCGGCGGTTGCCTCGACGCGCGCGGCAATGATCTCTTCCATGGACGGCATTATGATCTCCAACGTTGGGAAAGTCGGTCGGCGAGAAGGACGAAAACCAGAAGGGCGCCGACAATTCCCACCTGCCAGACCGTGTTGATGTTCAGTTGCAGAAGACCGGTCTTCAGCGTGACCAGCAGCAGGACGGCCGCGAACACGCCACCAACGCCACCACGTCCGCCGGTGATGGCGATGCCCCCAAGCATGGCGGCAGTCAGCGATTCGAGTTCGAGGTTCTGGCCGATATTGGGCCTGCCGCTGCCGAGCCAGGCGATCGAGACGAGACCGGCGGCGCCGGCCAGTGCGCCGCTCAGGGAGTAGAGAATGAAACGAACGCGGTCGACCGGAATGCCGACCAGTCTGGCGGAACGTTCGTTGAAGCCCATCGCGTAGATCCAGCGCCCCCAGGCCGTCGAGAGCAGCACCAGGCCGGCAAGTGCGAAGCACGGAATGGCAAGGGTGAGAAAAGGCACCGGAATGCCCATCACGACGCCGCGCCCCCACAGGAGCAGCCAGGCGGGTACGCCCGCCTGCGCCGCGCCGCCTGTGATGGCAAGCGCTGTACCGGAATAGGCGAAGAATGTGCCCAGTGTCGCGATGAAGGGCAGGAGGGCGAGCCCGTTGACCAGCCATCCGTTCAAGGCGCCGAGCATCGCGCCGGCCAAAATGCAGACGACGGGCAGCAGAACGGGTGGCAAGCCCAGCTTGAGGGAAAGCATTGCAACGATGGCGGAGAGCGAGACCGCGCCGCCGACCGACAGGTCGATGCCCGAGCCACCGGCCAGGATGACCAACCCTTGTCCAAGTCCAACCAGGGCCAGGATGGTCGAGAATTGCAGGATGGTGGTGACGGTGCCGAGATTATAGACCGAAGGCTTGAGCACCAGCAGGCCCAAAACCACGATCAACCACAGCCCGCACAGCAAGGCCAGGGTGAGGGCCGGGCCCTGCAACTTCCCGAGCGTCTTCATGCGCGGGCCCGCAGCAGCTGGACCAGAGGGAAGCGGTTGGAAACGGCCTCAAAGCCAAGCACGCCGATGATGAGAATGCCGGTGACGACGGGCTGCCAGAGGGATGGGACACCAATCAGAAGCAATCCGTTTTGGAGAATTCGCAGGAGAAGCACGCCAAGCACGGTGCCGATCAGGCTGCATCTACCGCCCAAGATGCTTGTGCCGCCGAGAATGACCGCGGCAATGGCATCGAGCGCCAGCGTGCTGCCGATCGTCATTTCGACATTGCGGTAGGTGGCGACATAGAAAGTGGCGGCAATGCCGGTCAGAACGCCGCTGATGACAAAGGTCATGAAGCGGGTCTTGATCACCGGGATGCCTGACAGCCGCGCCTTTTCCTCCGAATTGCCGATCGCCAGCAAGTGCAACCCATAAGGGGTTCGCCGCAACGCCAGCCAAACGGCCAGATAGGCAATCGCAATCACCAGGGCGGGGACGGGGACGCCAAGCACGGTGGTTGCCAACAGATCGGTGAGGCTCGAGGGCAGGCCGGAAAGCCATTGCCCGCCGAGGAGAACAAAGACAGCGGTGCGGTAGACGCCGAGCAGGCCGAGCGTCCCGACAATCGCCGGAACTCGGCCGATGACGACGACGGTGGCGGTCACACACCCCAGCAGTGCACCGACCAGGGGGCCTGCAACAAGCGCCAGCAGCGGATTGCCGCCGACACCAAGCACGCGACCGATGGCGATGGCCGCAAGACCCATGACGATGCCGATCGACACATCGATGCCGCCCATGGCGAGCAGCAAGGTCATGCCTAGGCCGATCAGCAGCAGTTCGACGCTGTTGCGCAGGACCGTGGCCGCATTGCCAGAGGTCGCGTAGTGGGGCGATGCGACAGAAAAGAGGATGATCGCCAGCAGACAGGCGACAAGCAAAGACCATTCCCGCCCGTTCATGGAGAAAATACCGTTTCCAAACTGTCGCACCGCGTTCATGCCGGAGCTCAGAAGTTGAACTTGTCGACATTGTCCTTGGTGAAGACGGCCGGCGGCCCGAGCAGCAGAATGCCCTTTGTGGCGTCGTAGGTGACCGGTTTGTCGAGGCCGGCAATCTTGTTTTCCGCCTCGAAGGTCTTGCCGTCGATCAGCTGCTTGCCGGCCCAGACGGTGAGATAGCCAAGCTGCTCGGGATCCCACAGCACGGTGAAGCCAAAGGCGCCGCTCTTGAGGTAGGAGCGTGCTGTGTTCGGGCTGCAATAGCCCGCGCCGATGACGGAGCCGATCTTGCCGGCGGTTTCGATTGCCTGAGCAACGCCCGGGCATGTCGAGGATGCGACGGCGATAATGGCCTTGATATCGGGGTTGGCGGCCATGAGATCGCCAGAGATCTGCGCGGCACGCTCGGCGGTGCCACCGGCGAACTGCGGCGCGAGCAGCTTCAGTTTCGGATACTTGGCGGCGGCTTCTTTCTGCATGAAGCCGATCCAGGCATTGAGATTGGATGCCGTCGCTTCGCCGGAAACGATGCCGATCGTTGCGTCCTCGCCAACACGCTTGACGAGCTCGTCGACGATGGTCGTGCCGAGGCCTTCGTCGGTCGCCTGGGCCACATAGACCGCGCGGCCGCTGTCGGGCGCATCGCTGTCGCTGGTGAACAGCTTGATGCCCTTTGCCTTGGCGCTCTCGACAACAGGGGCGATGCTGGAGGCATCGAGGACGCTGACCGAGATCGCCTCGACGCCCTGATCGATCAGGTTCTGGACGATCTGCAACTGGTCGACCGGATTGGTGTCGACCGGACCGGAATAGATGAAGTCGACGCCCAGATCCTTGGCGGCGCGATTGCCGCCGGCTTCCATGGCGTTGAAATAGGGGATGCCGATCAACTGCGGGACGAACGCGACCTTGTGCTTGTCCGCGGCATGCGCTGCCGTCGCAACGACGAGTGACAGTGCGGAGGCTGCGAGCACTTTCTTGAACTGTGAAAGCATTGTGGTTTGATCCTCTCTGGAAATGACGTGCGTTTCAGTTTGTTTTTTCGAGCGCCCGCACGTCGGGATGGGCGCCTGTTATGAGCGAAACGACTTCCTCGTGATTGGTCTCGGCGGCCAGCCGTTCGGCCACCTTGCGGCCGCGCCGGAACACCACGATGCGGTCGGCAACCTCGAAGACTTCGGAAATGTTGTGGCTGATGAGGACGACGGCACAGCCGCGCGCGGCGAGCCGCCGCGTCAGCGCCAGGACCTTGCGTGTCTCGGCGACGGCAAGGGCCGCCGTCGGCTCATCCATGATGACCAGCCTGGCATTGAGATTGAGCGCCCGGCAGATGGCCACAGCCTGGCGTTGGCCACCCGACAGGCTGCCGACCGGGGCTTCCGGATCGGATATATGGGCGTCGAGTTCTTTCAGTAGGCCATCGACGCGTTGGCGCATTTCCTTGCGCTTGAGAAAGGGAATGCCCAAAATGGAGCGTTTCAATTCACGGCCGAGAAAGACATTTTCGGCAATCGACAGGTTCTCCGAGAGCGCCAGTTCCTGGAAGATCGTCGCGATCCCCGACGACGCTGCATCCTTGGGCGAGGAAAAAGCCACCGGACTGCCCTCGATGACGAGTTCGCCATCGCTGGGCGGATGAGCGCCGGCCAGGATCTTGATGAAGGTCGATTTGCCCGCGCCGTTGTCGCCGAGCAGCGCCAGCACCTCGCCGGAGCGAATTTCCAGGTCGACATTGGCAAGCGCAGTCAGCGCGCCAAAGCGTTTGGCGATGTTCCTTGCCACAAGAAACGGTTCGGTCATGGCGGTTCCCCGGCGACTACGGTTGGCTAGACGGCCTTGCTGACCCAGCGAAGCACGTTGGTCCACAGGCGGGCGTAGCCGGGCCATTCGACAAAGCTGTTGGGCAGCCAGTGCGGGCCGATATCCGACGTCCAGACCAGCGTGCGCCCTTCGCCATGACGTCCGGTGACCAGCAAGGGATGATTGCCCTGGTCCTGCGGCAGCCGCGCCAGAACCTCGATATCGTCCCGATCGCGGGCAATGACCTCGTTAGCGCCGAGCAGCAGCGGCCAGTCACCTTCGATGCCGGCAAAAATCGGATGATCCCTGGGGCCAGTGATCGAAGGCCGGAACCCTTCGGGAATTTCAAGCCGGTCATCGTTGGGAAGGCAGGTCACCGGCAAGGCATCCTCCACAGCCGTGCGATGCCAGCGGGCCTTGCCGTCGATGCCCTGGAAGCTGAAGTAGCCACCGATCATGATCAGACCGCCGCCAGTCAGCGTCCAGTCGCGCAGCAGCTTGAGCCGGTTGGGGACGGTCTTGCCGTGCAGCCAGACATCGGGATGGAGCAGGAGCGAGTTCGCACCAATGTCGGACAGGATGATCGCCTTGTATTGCGACAGGCCCTCCATGGTGAAAGGCAGCTTCTCGACAGCCTCGTGGGCGGGCATGTAGTCGAGATCGAATTCACTGTCTTTCAAGGCGTCGACCAGAGGCGTTGCCCCGAGATGAAAGGTGACGCTGCCGAACTGATCGAACCCCTTGTAGTGGGTCGCCGAACTCACCCAGCTCTCGCCGACCAGAAGGACCTTTGTTTTCGCCATGATCATATTCTCCTGATGTCGTCACTGGGACGGCTGTCTGCGGATGTCTAAGCGTCAATAAGCCATTGATTCAGCTTGCCATCATGGCGTTGTTCGCCAGGGCGGCAGCCTTCAGTGTCGCAAAGTCCGCGATGTATCCCTGCGCGCCTTCGACCGTTGTCGTCAGGCTTGCGCCAATCGCCGCATGGCGGGCGGCATCGTCCAGCGGCGCGCCATGCAGCCACAGGCTGAGGAAGATGCCGGCAAAGCTGTCGCCGGCGCCCGTGGCATCGACGCGATTGACGGGCAGTGCCGGCACCTCGATCTGCGGGCCGCCGTTTGCCGGAAACACGACCGCGCCAAATTCGCCGAGGGTGAGCACAACCGTTCCGCGCCGCTTGATGCGTGACAGCATCAGCCGCACCTCCTCGATCATTGTCGCCATCCGGGAGCGGAAGTCGAAAATCTCCCGCATCATCACGTCGTTGATGAAGGTCAGGTCGATCTGCCTGACCATCTGCGTGAAGGTTTCCGGCGTGCGCGCGCTTTTGGGCAGGCCGGCCGAATGCAGGCTCACCTTCCATCCGGCATGGTGAAAGCGCCCGATGGAAGCGGTCATCGTTTCATAGTGAAAGCCCTCGATGTGAAGGCAGGCCGGACGTTGCTCGGGCTGGATATCCAGATTGGCGGTCAAATCGACCTCGCCAAGCTCAAACGGTTCGCTGATGATCGTGCGGCTGCCATTGCGCTCGATGATCACGATCGCCTGCGAGAGGCGGTTGTTGGGCGTGCTGCGGATCGGCAGGGCGTGGACGCCCAGTTTCGAAAGCGCGCCGAGCGCCCAGTCGCTCTCGGCATCCTCGCCGACCGCTGTCGCCAACTCGACGTCAAGAGCGTAGGGCGCTCCGACACCGGCGGCAGCAACAGCGAGATTGGCCGCAGGCCCGCCCAACGCCTTTTCGATATGGCTGGCGGTGATACGGTCGTCGCGATGCGGCAATACGTCGACCCGGCACAGGAAGTCGACGCTCACCCGGCCAGCGACGAGAAGCCTTGGCAGATGGTCGAGGTTTTTTGGCCTGCGTGGCGCGCGGCCCGGCAGCGAGCGCGCAAACGAGCTCGGCCGATACATCAGCGTGGCAACCGCCTTCTCGATGCGGTCGCGCGTGCCGTCCTTGAGGCCGGCCGTCCCATTGATGAAGTTCGACACCGTTCCGATGGAAACACCGGCGGTTCGTGCGACATCCGCTATGGTTGGGCGCTTGCGTTGCAATTGCCTGGTTCCGATTGAAGCGTTTCAAACGGTAACAGCGGAAATGCCGCCCCTCAACGAAACTGTCTTCTAAAGAATGGGAGATTGTTCCTCTTTATTAGAAGATTGTCCCGAATGAAGGCTTATTCCGGGATCGTTCTTTCCGAAATTGAACAATTTTCAAATTTTCGGCAAAAAGATTGTGCATGCGAATTTTCTGCATCTTATTCATCGTCGAGACCCGTTCGGGCATCGCAGGTCCGATTATCGCGCAATGGATCACGCCGGGTGGGCGCGTTGGCGACCGGCTTTCTTCTCCATGGCCTGGAAACAGCAATGCCGCCGGGCTAGCCCGGCGGCATTTTCTTTGACTGCAGTCGTTCGGGTCGCGATGCCTACGGCGTCGCCTCCGCTTGAAGTGCGGCGGCCGCTTGGTCGATCTTGTCGGCAAGGACGCCCTCGGCCCAAGTCGTGACCTCGGCGTCGACGGGCTTGTTGGCCATCTCCGTCAGCGCCGCGTTGAGCGACGCCGGATCGGTGCCGACCGTTGCCGCCTTAGCGTCCGCCTCGGCCTGGGCCGCCTTCGCATCGGCGGCGTCGACAACGTCCTGCTGAGCGGTGATCTGATCGTTCAGAGCCTGGATTTGTGCAGTCGTGGCGGACGGATCCGACTGCAGCTTGGTCAGATCTGCCTTCAGGCCATCCAGTTCGGCCTGGGCGGCTTCTGCCGTCGCGTCAGCCGCGGCAGCTGCGGCCTCGGCGTTCTGGGCTATCGCGGACTGCGTCACGAAGGCCTGAATGGCAGCGAACTTCTTGCTCTTGGAGTTCATGTAGGCGTTGATGTTGCGCTGCAGCGAGTTCAGCCGCCCAAGCTTGGCATGGATGTTCTTGTCCTTGGGCACGGACTTCGTATTGACCGTGATATCGGTCGTCGTGTCCGTTTCCGCCTTGGCCACCTTTCCTCGGGCCGACGCAGACTTGCCATGCGAGGCCCCGCTCTTGCCATTGCCGTTGCCGCCGGCATTGCCATTGCCACCGCCATTGCCGCCAGCATTGCCGCCGCCGTTGCCGTGCCCGTTGCCGCCTCCGGCGAGCGCCGGAGACGCCAGAAGCGCCAATGCGGCAAGCGCCGCGAACAGAGTTTTTCGGTTTGTCATGGTGTCTCCTCGGGGAATCGCCACCTGCGCCCAACCGCTAGAGCAGCGTCGTATGAGGAATTACTAAATGTGCGGAGTAAACTTTAGACAAAAGCGGTTTCAATCCGCGAGCCTGGCACTCGCATTGGCATTAACTATTTGATATTGCATATAAATATACCGCCTCGGCACTGAAGTCCCATGCCGGCCAGACCATGGTCCTAGTTACCAGCCAGCGGTACTACAGCGGTCGTCGACTGATTTGTCGGAAAGGGGCGTTGAAAACAAGGGAAGTCGGTCACGAAAGCACAGGTCCCGGCCAGATGCGCGATGCTGAAGCCGCCGCTTTGCGGATCGGTGGCTGTCCGGAGACCGCTGCGATTTCTGCGTCGCCATTGACTGGATGTCGGCCTGGTCAGCGTATTCTGGAGCAGCGGCGGTCGCCCCCTAGATCAGCAGCAGGCCTTTCATGCTGGAATGGCCTTTCCGCCCGATGATGATGTGATCATGCACGGCGATGCCCAGCCGCTTGGCCGCGTCGACAATCTCCTTGGTCATCTCGATGTCGGCGCGCGATGGCGTCGGGTCGCCCGACGGGTGGTTGTGGACCAGAATGATCGCGGTCGCCGAGAGGTCGAGCGCGCGCTTGATCACCTCGCGCGGGTAGACAGGCGTGTGGTCGACGGTGCCGACCTGTTGCACCTCGTCGGCGATCAGCGCGTTCTTCTTGTCGAGGAACAGGATGCGGAACTGCTCGCGCTCCTCGAACGCCATTGCCGAGCGGCAATAGTCGAGAAGCTGCGTCCATGACGAAAGGACTTCGCGGCCACGGACCTCGCCGCGCGCCATGCGCTGCGCGGTCGCCGCGACGACCTTAAGGTCGAGCGCCACAGCCGGGCCAATGCCCTTGACCTCCTGCAGCAGGCCAACCGGGGCGCCAAGCACTTCAGCCAGCGTACCGAAGCGCGCCAGCAATGCCTTGGCGACCGGTTTGGTGTCGGCGCGGGGGATCAGGCGAAAGAGCAGAAGCTCCAGCAGTTCATAGTCGGGCAGGGCGTCTGGACCGGCCATGGCAAAGCGCTCGCGCAAGCGGTCGCGATGGCCGAGATAATGCGGCTTTTCCTCGCTCGGCTTGGCCTTCGCAGGAGGCCGGATCGGCACTTCGGAGAAGAAGCCTCGCTCGTCGTCGCTTCCTGTCCCCACAAGCTGCTCCGCATTTTTCTGGCCGGAAGAACCGGCGGAACGAGTTTAAGCCGGCAGGCCGGGGCGGTCGAGCTTGTTGGGCGACAGCGTGAAAATCTCACAGCCGGTGTCGGTCACGCCGATCGTATGCTCATACTGGGCCGACAGTGAGCGGTCACGCGTCACAGCGGTCCAGCCGTCCGACAGGACCTTCACATGCGGGCGGCCGAGATTGATCATCGGCTCGACGGTGAAGATCATGCCGGGCCGCATTTCGACGCCTTCATTGGCGCTGCCATAGTGCAGGATGTTCGGCGCGTCATGGAAAAGCTGGCCGACACCGTGGCCGCAGAAGTCGCGCACCACCGAGCAACGCTCAGCCTCTGCATAGGTCTGGATGGCGGCGCCGATGGCGCCGGTGCGGGCACCGGGCCGGATCGCGGCGATGCCGCGCATCAGGCATTCATGGGTGACCTCCAGCAATCGCTCGGCGGCGCGCTTGATTGTGCCGACCGGGTACATGCGCGAGGAATCGCCGTGCCAGCCATCGAGGATGTAGGTGACGTCGATGTTGACGATGTCGCCATCCTTGAGCGGCTTGTTGTCGGGGATGCCATGGCAGACGACATGGTTGATCGAGGTGCAGGACGATTTGGTATAGCCGCGATAGTTGAGCGTCGCCGGCAGCGCGCCATGGTCCATGCCGAACTCGAAGACGAAGCGGTCTATGGCTTCGGTGGTGACGCAGGGCTCGACCATCGGCACCAGCTCGTCGAGGCAGCGCGCGGTGAGATCACATGCCTTGCGCATGCCGGCAAAGCCTTCCTCGCCGTAGAGGCGGATCTGGCCGGTGTTTCTGAGTGGTGCCGTGGCGGCGTCGAGATAGGTGACCATTTTGTCCGTATAGCCGGTAGGGCGCTGCAAGAGAGCCAACGTGAAAATCTCCCCAGATTTGGCACTTGAAGGCAAAAGGTTCAAGGAAGAACTGCCTGATGCAGCCGCGCACTTCGGGATATTCGCCTGCATGGAGTGATGTCATGCCGGTTTTTGCCCGGCTTGCTTTCCTTTCCGGCCATCCTGCGTTAGGGCGAGTGATGTTTTCGAGACGTCCCTTCACGGCGGCCAAGCGTTCCAGATTGCTTGAAGCGCCGCTGACGGCGGCCTGCTCATGCCTGATGGGCATGGTGCTGCTGGCGATGCTGTGCCTCGGCCGCCCGGACGTGCCAGCCTTCGCGGGCGGTGCGCAAGGCGGTGCCAGCGTCGGCCTGGAAAGGTCTGGCGAGGTGGCGGCGCTGCTGCGTGTCTCCGGCAAGGCGCAAGCGCTGGAAGTTCGCGCCGTTCGACCGGCCGTGGTCAAGTTCGCCAGCGGCCATCCCGCCTTGCCGATTCTCGACGCTGTTTTTCTTTGGGTTGAGCGGACTTCGCCAAAAGCGGTTGTTTCGAGATATGGAGCGCCGTCGGGCCCCAGGGCAAATGCCCACCAGCCGCGTGCACCGCCGACCATCGTGATCTGAGCGGTCCAGAACCGCACCTTCACCTTATAGCTATCCCTGTTCGCGTCGTGACCGTGCGGCGGCTGTCAGCCGTGCACCGGTTGCGCGGCGCGTCATTTCCGGACTATTTCAATGCAACGCATCAAGACATTCAAAACCCTGTCGCGCGGGGCCTCGGCTGCCACGTTCCTCTCCGTCCAGGCGGTCATCTGCATCGGCACCGTCTATTGGGCGGTCGCCGAGACGCTCGGCCTGTCGGCAATGGCGGCACTCGTTCTCGGCGGCATCTTCGCCGTGCCGACGGCATTTGTGCTGATCAAGGCCGTTCGCATGGCTTTTGACGCGGAGACAGATCCGGCGAACCAGTGAGCCCGATGTCGCCCAAAAGCGCGCAGCGGTTTTGGGACGACGGCATGCATGAAACAGAGACTCAAAGCGCGTCGCAGACGGCCGCGCTTTGACAGCTCTTGGCCCCGTCAAGGCGGGGTGGTTCCTGACCGCAGTGACGACACATTTCTGCGCCAAAGCCGGTCAAAGCAACTTTTGACGACGAACGGCGTTGCGTCGGTTGATGCCAGTTCGGGAGATATGGAATGGACAGACTGCAATTCGAGGTGCCGGTGCGGATCGCACCCGCGCCCGGCCTGCCAGTCGAGGAGATTTATGGCGTCGAACAGGCGCTCGATATTCTCCAGGACTGGCCTGTGCGCCGTCAGGGCCCGATCTATCAGAAGGCGTTCAATGCCTGCTTCGGCGCCACGGTGGACGTGGTCAAGACCGAGGAAGCCTGCCGCGCGTTTATGGCGTTTTGTCGTGCCAGCGGTCTAATGGCCAAGGACATGATGATGCCGCGCAAGCGTGGCGGTGAGGCGAGAACGCTGCAGGCCTGAAGGCCGTCGACCGCTTCGTCCGTCCGTTTGAATCGCCAACGATCGCCTTTGAACCCACACGGCGATGTCGTGATCGGACTGTTGCGTCCGATTGCACGAAGCTGCGTCAATGTCTGCGTCGTTAAGCTTCCGTTTCCACCTTCGCAGCTACGCCAGTGCTTGTTCAGCAATGGTTGATTCGTTGCGTCAGTTCATGGTTCGGAAGATGTCTCCAGAAAAAGTCCGTGCGTTCCCGATCGACCGTCAGGTATTTTTGGTCAGAGAGGTTGCCGCCAAGCTCGGCAATCTGCATGGCGAGCCGGCCACCTCGTTCTGGAGGGCAAAGGCGTCGGAGTTGCTCGATCTCGTTGTCGGATCCGGCCGGGACAGAACTGCAGCCAGCGATGAAGTGCGCAGGTTCTTCCTGGCCGTGCAGAGGGAAATGTCGGCCGGCGCTAACGCTGAGTCGACACCAATTCTTTCCGCCTGAGAGCAAAGCCGCCCTACAAGGTTACGCCTTTTTACGCCAAATGCGCGTAAACGCTGCCCGTTGCCGCGACCATGCGACGACGCCGATAGCTCCGCCAGACGGACCTGGTGTCAGTTTGCCGGCGCACAAATCTTGTCGCGAACACAGGCCGTCCGATCCATGCTCCATGGCGGATCACTTGCCGCCGTCGTCACCGTTGCGCTGTTAGCGAATGGTAAACTATTCCCCGCTTTTTGTTCTTCTGGCTGCCTTGCACAGGCTTCGAACAGCCAACGAACCTTTCTTTTGCAAACCAATAGCTTACTGATCAAAAATGAACTGAACTTTTTAGCCATTCGTTCATACATGCGTGTTTTCTAATCCATCTCATGGTCTTCAGTGGCTTTACCCGAATTTGGCTTATAGCGAACGGCATATGCCGGGGTAGGAACGCTAACGTTGCCACCATTTTCGCCCTGACCTTGCCGATCGTTGTCGGCGCCGCAGGCTTCGGGGTGGAGACCTCCTACTGGTACTACAACAGCCTGAGACTGCAGGCGACGGCCGATGCCGCGGCCTATGCCGGCGCGCTCGAACAGATCTCAGGGTCCGACAAGCCGACGATTGTCGCGGCCGCGACCCAGTCGGCGGCGACAAATTGGCTGGGCTCCGGGACGATCGTCGTCAATACGCCACCAGCGTCCGGACCGAATACGGCGAAGAAGGCGGTCGAGGTTATCGTCCGCCAGAACCTCGACCGGATGTTCACCGCAATCTTTACGCAGGGCCAGGTTCCAGAACAGGCGAGGGCGGTGGCCCTCATCACCAATGCCTCGAAGTCCTGCATGACCGCGCTCGATCCGACCGCCTCGCAGGCGGCGTTGTTTTCCGGCAACACCAGCGTGAAGGTCACCGGCTGCGTGGTCATGTCCAATTCGAACGCCACGGACTCCATCAAGCTCCAGGGCTCGGCGAGCCTCCAGGTCGATTGCCTGATAGCGGCGGGCGGCGTCTCTCTCAGCAATCCCGTCACCACTGTCTGCGCGGCCCCGATCACCCAGGCGCTGCCTGCCGCCGATCCATTTGCCGACCTGCCGACCCCGGCGGCCTCGAACCCTTGCCAGAACGACAACAAGGCGACGCTGAGCCCAGGCACCTATTGCAGCGGCATGACGCTGAAGGGCAATGTCACCCTCTCGCCCGGCGTCTATGTCGTTCAGGGCGATCTCAAGATAAACGCCAACGCGGCCATCATCGGCAGCGGGGTGACCATCTTCATGTCGGGCAGTTCGACCGTCAGCATGAATGGCAACGCCTCCGTGAAGCTCAGCGCGCCGACCTCGGGCCCCTATTCCGGTGTGCTGTTCTACGGCGACAGGACCGGCAACAGCGCATCCAGCACATTCAATGGTACAGCGGATTCGCTGCTGACCGGGGCCATCTACTTCCCCAGACAGCAAGTGAATTATCTAGGCAACTTCTCGGGCAACAGCGGCTGCACCCAGGTCGTAGCCAATACGATTCAATGGTCCGGCAGCACAACCATCAACCAGGATTGCACGAGCCTCGGAATGCGCGACATTCCGGCGGCGCAGTCCGTGGCGCTGGTAGAGTAGCCTCCGTGGAACGCCCATCGACTCCGATGCTGAGCGATGATGCGGGCGTTGCCTCGGTCGAGTTCGCGATGGTCCTGCCCTTCCTGTGCGTGGCGTTGCTCGGTATCATCGACGGCTGGTCTTACATGACGAGCTCGCTGTCGATGCGCGCCGGTGTGAAGACCGCAGCGAATCTGATCATGGCAGGATCGACCAATGATACGGCGACCCAGGCCGTTGCCATTTCAAGCTGGGAGAAGCGGCCGGCGGATGGCCAGGTCACGCTAAGCCGGATCTACAAGTGCGGGACGACCGTGGTCGGCGCTGCCACATTGTGCAGTGGGCCGAAGGTGCCATCGGTCTATGTCCAGATCCAGGCATCGGCAACCTGGACGCCGCCCTTCACCTTCGGGGTCTTTTCCGCCCCCAGTGTCATTGGCCACCAGGAGGTGATCCGTGTCCGCTAGGGCAGGCGCGTTCAGGTGGGATCGATCCGGCGGGGCTGGGTTGGAATTCGCGCTGATCGCGCCCTTCCTCATCATTCTGCTGTTCGGGATCTTCGCCTTCGGCTGGTCGATGAACTCCGTGTCCAGCGTTCGCTATGCGTTGGAGACATCCTCACGCTCGCTGCAGCTTCAGAACACGCTGACCCAGGCCGACATCCAAACGATCGCCACACAGAAATTGCAGGCCTTGGGTTTGAAGGATGTGAATGTCACGATCGCCATCGATCCGGCGAGCGGTGGCTTCCGCATGGCGCATCTGACCGCCACCTATGCCTTCGTCATCGACTTCCCCTACCTCAGCTCCTACCCGATCAACTACGCGACCACCGTTACCGTGCCGCTGGTCGGCAGCTAGGCATGTGGCCTGCCTGGGTGTGGGCTTTGGCGGTCAAGTGACGCAAGCCTGGTCACTTGCTATTCAGGGATCATCGGAAGTCAGGGACACGGTGGCAGCAGGCCGCCGAAGACGCGGTTGCCGTCAACGCCGGTGTCAACAAGGCCCAACTTGACCCATTGTGTTGCCGGGCGCTTCATTATCTGCAGGGCACTTTGAACACTCCAGAACTCAATGAATTGGCAAGCCTGTTGGGGGCAGACAAGCTCTCGTATCGACTCCGGTCGAAGAGAATTCCGCAATAGTCAGGCAACCACTTCAAGATTTTTTCTATGGGACCGTCTGTCACTCGTTCGTTGGTAACCTGCAATGCGATGCGCCTAAGGGAGACACCAGGGCCAAAAGTCGCCTCGAGGTTGCGAGGGTCGACCTCTTTCACCGACTTTGGGTCGGAAAGATCATCAAAAGTCAGGAGTTGCGGGTAATAAATGTACGGTACGAAGCCTGTCCCGCGCTTGGTGTCCAATGCACTGAGAATCTGGGAATTTGTGGCGCCCTTCTGGAAATGGAAGGAAACGACCGCGCGCTCGGCCTCATCTTGGGCGCGAATCACCGCGAAGAGATATCTGCCAGGCGAGACCTCCACGAAGGATGCTTCCCCTCTGATCTCGCTATGAATACCGCCCGCCGCTGAAATCGGGATCCATTTCGGCTCCGTGTTGGCGTAAATTGCAACGGTGCTGCCGCCAGTTTTGGCGCCGGCCGGAGTGTCGACCTCCAGCACGAGCTTCTGATGCCATTCCCAGCTTCTGAATCCAAGCAGTCTCGGACCCAGGAACCAGATAGCAAGAGCGGCGGCGACAACAATGGCGATAGTCTTGTTGCTACGTGTCAACAGCAGGCCTCCGCCGATAGTCACCCAATTCGACTATAGATTCGATTCATGAAGGAAGACTTGGGTCGGCGCCGGCAGCCGTGCCTATGCCGCCATCAAGCGCAATGGCGTCGCTGGCCTCGCGCCCAAAGCCAGGATCGGACGCCCGCTGTTCGCAGGCGTGTATTTGCCGGATATTCGACACATCCGAACAAACGACAACAAGTGCTTGAAATCTCTGGTACGCCCAAGGGGAATCGAACCCCTGTTACCGCCGTGAAAGGGCGGTGTCCTGACCGCTAGACGATGGGCGCGCTCAGATGAAAGCGGCTTATACTGACGTTGCGCGCAACCGGCAACCCGTCAGTTGCCGCCTTGGACAACTTTTTTCCAGCCTTTTCAATCAGGGATTTCGCCAGGTCCGGCATGGTTCCGGTATCCCGCGAGCCATGCCGCGTGGCCGGCCTGCAAATCTGGGCAGAATGGGGAAGACTAGCCGTCGCCGCCGCTGCGCCTACGGCAGCGCCAGTTCCAGTCGCGCTCGGGGCCGACGTCGACGTGCACGGATTCGGTGTGGCAGTAGGTGCCGACGCCGCCGCGGCCCGGCATGGTCCTGATGTAGCTCGCCAGCTCCCATTTCGAAACGCCGGGGACCTGGATGTCGGCAGCGGCGCAATACATGTGCAGCGAATTCTTGGCGCCATTGGCGCGGCGGTTGCGGGCCGGGTCGCGATAACCCGAGGTCACCACCATCTTGCGGCCGTAGTGGCCTTCGATCGTCTTCAGGACCCGAACCAGCGACGGCTTCAGGCAAGCCACATCGACGCTCTCGTTCTGCTTGAGCAACCCGTTGGGCGCCAGTCGGGCAAGGCCGGCGGCGGACGCAACCTGATAGGAACCGCCGATTGGACCCTCGTCCTCATTGAGGTCAACGTCGCTCTCATCATCGAGGCCGGACTTGCGCTTGATCTCGAACAGGGCCGTCTGGCGCACGCCGGGCAGCGCATCGCTACCGGTTATGTGGCCGGTATCGCCGCCGATCGAAGCCAGTTGCACCGGTTTTGCCGTGGAATTGGCCGAGGCCAGCGTGATGATCGGTTTTGCCGCTGCTGGCTCAGGCTTGGCTTGCGCCGCGGGCGGCTCGCCCGACCTTGTGTTGATAAGCGGCGCCGGTGCTGCCGAAGCGGGCGTGGCGCCAAACATCGAGGCCAGGAAGCCCCTTTTCTTCGGCGCGTCGGCCTGCGGCATCTCGCCTGCCGTCACATAGACCGGATTGTCCATCGCCGGAGCAGCTGTCGGCTTCGGCGCGTTCACGCCGGCATCGGCCGCAGCAATCTGTTGGGCAACCGCGTCGGTCTGCTGCGCCGTCTGCGCCGGCTGCTGCAGGGATTGCGGGGTGTTGCCGGCGATCGTCTCGGTGCCTGCCGGCGTGGTCAGCGGAAAGGCGGCCTGCGGCTTGGCTATCGGAACGTAGGCGACCTTCTCGGGAAGCGCCGTATCGCTCGCTGTCATCACGATCGTCTGCTCGGTCGTGGTCTGCGTCGAATCGACGACAGCAGTCGACTTGCCACTCGAGGCAGCGCTTATGTCCGATGCAGTGGCATTGTAGCCGGGCATTCCAACCGACATTGTAGGGTCGCCGGCCGAGGTGCAGGAAGCCAGAAGCACGGAGCAGAGCGCTGCCACGATGGCGCGGCGTTCTCCCTTTGCGAGGCTCCAACCTGCTGGTTTCAAACTCAAATTCCCCCTCGATGTCCGGTCGGTATATCCTCGTGCAGCACTGATGTCAGCGTCGAGGTGACCTTTGTCTCCGCTCCGGAAACGAGACCTGTGTCAAATCCGCAAGCCTGGAAGTATTTTTGCAGAGATTGCCGAATTACGACTGCTTGATGGTTGACGACACCATTTCGCCCGCTTTTACCGGCCCGTCAACTCACCAGACATTACAGTCCGTTACACACGCACTTTCACATAGGTGCCGGGAGCATCTCCCAAGGTTTTCATATGCTTGCCGGGTTTGCGGGCCGGCACGCGGGTGTTGTCCTTGGCCTCTATCCAGTTTTGCCAGTGCGGCCACCAGGATCCGGGATGGTCGGTGGCCTTGGCTATCCACTGGCCGAAGTCGCCCGTTGGCGTCCCCCCGGTCCAGTACTGGTACTTGTTGGATGCCGGTGGATTGACGACTCCGGCGATATGGCCCGATCCCGCCATCACGTAGTCGACCTTGCCGCCGAAGTATTTCGAGCCGAGGAACACGGAAAGTGCCGGCGCGATGTGATCTTCCTTGGCGGCGAGGTTGTAGATCGGGATGGTGATATCCCCGAGTGAGACCGTGTGACCCGCCAGTTCCATCATGCCTTGCGACAGGTTGTTCTCGAGATAGCAGTTGCGCAGGTAGAAAGAATGATTGGCCGCGCCCATGCGGGTCGAATCGGCATTCCAGTAGAGCAGGTCGAAGGGCAGGGGATCCTTGCCACGCATGTAGTTGTTGATGACATAGGGCCAGATCAGGTCACCGGAGCGCAGCATGTTGAAGGCGGTCGCCATCTTGGTGCCGTCGAGGTAGCCCTTTTCGCTCATCGACTTTTCCACCGCCGCGACCTGCTCCTCGTCGACGAACACTTTCAGGTCGCCGGCGTGGGTGAAATCGACCTGCGTGGTGAAGAAGGTGGCCGATTTGATGCGGTCGTCACCTTCTTGCGCCATCAGCGCCAGTGCCGCCGCCAGCAGCGTGCCGCCGACGCAATAGCCGATCGCGTTGACGTCGCGTTCGCCGGTGGCCTTCTCGATTGTGTCGAGGCCGTATTGCAGGCCCTCGCGGATATAGGCTTCCCAACCCTTGGTGCCGTGGCGCTCGTCGGGATTGATCCAGGAGATGACGAACACGGTGTGGCCCTGTTCGATCGCCCAGCGGATGAAGGATTTCTGCGGGTTGAGGTCGAGGATGTAGAACTTGTTGATCCATGGCGGGCAGATCAGCAGCGGTCGCCTGAGCACAGTCTCGGTCGCCGGATCGTACTGGATGATCTCGGCGACATCGCTGCGGCCGACCACCTTGCCGGGGGTGGTGGCGATGTTCCTGCCGATCTCGAAGGGCGAGTAGTCGGCCTGGCGCAGCTTCAGGTCGCCTTTGCCGGCGGCGATGTCCTCGGCCAGCATCTTCATGCCGCGCACCAGGTTTTCGCCGTTCGAGGCGACGGTTTCGCGAAACAGTTCCGGATTGGTCAGGATGAAATTCGACGGCGAGATGGCGTTGGCCACCTGCTTCACGTAGAAGCCGGCCTTGTGGCGGGTGTGTTCGTCCAGGCCATCGGCGTGCTCGACCAGGTCGGCCGCCCAGCGCGAGGTGACGAGATAGGCCTGCTTGAGAAAATCGAAGAAGGCGTTTCGGCCCCATTCGGGATCGAGGAAGCGCTTGTCGCCACGCTCCGGCTTGACTGCATCCTCCGTCGCTTCCGCGGCGTTGCTGGTACGCTGAATGGCGTTGGCCCAGACGGACATATAGCCGGAGAACAGCCGCGTCTGCGCTTCCAGCGCGCGCTGCGGATCGGACAGCCAGTATTCGCTGAGCTTGGAGAAGGTCTTGACCATGTCGACTACCGGCTCGGCGACGTGATCGCGCACGTCGCCTTTTTCGCGCGGCTCGGCCCATGCGGAGGCCGCCTTGCCGGCTTGCTCGATCATGCGCGCCATGTTCAGGGCGAAGCGTTCCGGGTCCTTCACCAGATATTGCTCGACGGTCGAAGGCTCGTCATCTTCCGCTTTGCCCGAATCGGGTGTTTTGGACATGGTTCGCGGGGTTCCTCCCGAGGCCTTTTCTTGACATATTAACATGGGACATCCGACCGGGTCCAATCTCGCTCTACCCCGGCTGCC
This sequence comes from Mesorhizobium bavaricum, assembly GCF_056781655.1. NCBI lineage: Bacteria > Pseudomonadati > Pseudomonadota > Alphaproteobacteria > Hyphomicrobiales > Phyllobacteriaceae > Mesorhizobium > Mesorhizobium bavaricum. The sequence continues at coordinate 4,028,201 of NZ_CM165566.1, forward strand.
AAGGAAACAATATGACGATTAACATTGGCGAGACTGTTTTTTTCGGTGCTGGACGTTTTTGCCGCATCGGTGCGGCAATCGTCGTGCTGGCGATTGCCGGATGCTCGAGCACCAGCGGCACGACGTCGGTCGCGGCGGGCACCGGTCCGAAGGATACCGGGACCTTTCCGAACCTGAACATCAAGCCGCAAGTGGCGGCGCCGCAGTTCACCGATGCCGAGAAGAACGCCAAGCTTGCGCAATTGAAGGCGGATGAGAGCGCGCAGGGGGCAAAAAACGCCAGCCCCGACGTGGCCGACCAGGCGGCGCTCACCGATCTTGCCAAAAAGCATGGCGACGAAACACTGAAGCAGATCGAAGGCAAATGCGACCCCGCCCTCGACCCTACCTGCAAATAAGTATATAGCGCGCGCCCAAAGCCTCAGATATCTGGGCCCCCTTTCGCTGTCTGGAACTGCCATGGAAGAATTTCACAAGGTTCGCCGGCTTCCGCCTTACGTCTTCGAGCAGGTCAACCGGCTCAAGGCCAGCGCCCGTTCGCGCGGCGCCGACATCATCGACCTCGGCATGGGCAATCCGGACCTGCCGACGCCCAAGGCCATCGTCGACAAATTGTGCGAGGTCGTGCGCGATCCGCGCACACATCGCTATTCCTCGTCGCGCGGCATTCCGGGCCTGCGCCGCGCCCAGGCCGCCTACTATAGCAGGCGCTTCGGCGTGAAGCTCAACCCCGACACGCAAGTGGTGGCGACGCTCGGCTCGAAAGAGGGCTTCGCCAACATGGCGCAGGCGATCACCGCCCCCGGCGACGTGATCCTGTGCCCCAATCCGACCTATCCGATCCACGCTTTCGGCTTCATCATGTCGGGTGGCGTCATCCGTTCGCTGCAGGTGGAGCCGGACGACGGTTTCATTCCGGCGCTCGAGCGTGGCGTCCGTCACTCGATCCCGAAGCCGCTGGCGCTGATCCTCAACTATCCGTCGAACCCGACGGCCCTGGTCGCTTCGCTCGATTTCTACAAGGACGTGGTGGCGTTTGCGAAGAAGAACGACATCATCATCCTGTCCGACCTTGCCTATTCGGAGATCTATTTCGACGGCAATCCGCCACCCTCGGTGCTGCAGGTGCCGGGTGCCATCGACGTCTGCGTCGAGTTCACCTCGATGTCGAAGACCTTCTCCATGCCCGGCTGGCGCATGGGCTTTGCCGTCGGCAACGAGCGGCTGATCTCGGCGCTGACGCGGGTGAAGTCCTATCTCGACTATGGTGCCTTCACGCCGATCCAGGTTGCGGCAGCACACGCGCTCAACGGTGATGGCGCCGACATCGCCGAGGTGCGCGACATCTATCACAAGCGCCGCGATGTGATGGTCGACTCCTTCGGCCGCGCCGGCTGGGCCATTCCGGCACCCGCGGCATCGATGTTCGCCTGGGCGCCGATCCCGGAACCGTTCCGGCATCTCGGCTCGCTCGAATTCTCCAAGCTGCTCATCGAACATGCCGACGTGGCGGTGGCGCCCGGTGTCGGCTTCGGCGAACATGGCGACGATTTCGTGCGCGTGGCGCTGGTCGAGAACGAGCACCGGATCCGGCAGGCGGCGCGCAACATCAAGCGCTTCCTGTCGAGCAGTGCAAAGCAACCCAACAATGTGGTGCCGCTTTCCGCTCACCGGTAAGTTTGCCGTACACAATTTGATCGAATTTTGAGGACGTCGCCGGCCATGGCTGAAGCACTGCGTGTTGGAATTGCCGGCCTCGGCACGGTTGGCGCGTCGGTGGCGCGCGTGCTGCGCGACAAAGCGGCGGAACTGACCCGGCAATGCGGGCGCGACATCGTCGTCACGGCGGTCTCGGCGCGCGACCGGAAACGCGATCGCGGCGTCGATGTCAGCTCGGCAAAATGGTTCGACGATCCGGTCAAGATGGCGCAGACCGCCGATATCGATGTGCTTGTCGAGTTGATCGGCGGCGACGAGGGCCCGGCGCGGTCGTCGGTGAAGGCGGCACTCGAAGCCGGCCGTCACGTCGTCACCGCCAACAAGGCGCTGCTGGCCAAGCATGGCGTGGCGCTGGCCGAAATCGCCGAGAAGCGCGGCGTCCTGCTCAACTACGAGGCGGCGGTTGCCGGCGGCATCCCGGTCATCAAGACGATGCGCGAGGCGATGGCCGGCAATTCGGTCACCCGCGTGTTCGGCATTCTCAACGGCACCTGCAACTATATCCTGACCCGCATGGAGGCCGAGGGCATCTCGTTCGACGCCTGCCTGAAGGACGCGCAGCGGCTCGGCTATGCCGAGGCCGATCCGACCTTCGACATCGAGGGTCACGACACGGCGCACAAATTGTCGATCCTGACCAGCCTTGCCTTCGGCACCAGGATCGCCGCCAACGATATCTACATGGAAGGCATTTCCAACATCACCCAGGCCGATATCCGCGCGGCCGGCGATCTCGGCTACCGGATCAAGCTGCTGGGTGTCGCGCAGCGCACCGACAGCGGCATCGAACAGCGCGTGCACCCGACCATGGTGCCGACCGCCTCGGTCATCGCGCAGGTGCATGGCGTCACCAATGCGGTGGCGATCGAGACCGATATACTGGGCGAACTGCTGCTTTCCGGTCCGGGCGCCGGCGGCAACGCCACTGCCTCGGCCGTCATCGGCGACATCGCCGATATCGCCAAGAGCCGGCCCGGCTTCCAGCACGGTCCGGTCTTCGGCCGGCCGGCCAAGGAGCTGAAACCCTACAAGAAGGCACAGATGCGCAGCCATGCCGGCGGCTACTTCATCCGGCTGACCGTGCATGACCGCATCGGCGTGTTTGCCGCGATCGCCAAGCGCATGGCCGACAATGACATTTCGCTCGAATCGATCGTCCAGCATGCGGTCAATGGTGAAGCGGCGGCGCAGAAGACGGTGATCCTCGTCACCCACGAGACGACCGAAGCCGCCGTGCGCAAGGCCGTCGACGGCATCACCAAGGATGGCCATCTGACCGACAAGCCGCAGGTCATTCGCATCGAGCGGGCAGGATAGCTCCCGTCTGGTCGCCGCGCGGAGGCAAGAATCCCGCCGGTATTGCGCATCGGTTGATGGCAATGAGCCACCACCCGACCGGAACGAATTGGCGTCGCCGCCGTTCTCTTGGTCAGCAACCAAAGGAACCGCTTCATGGCCGATACCAGCAAATCCGATAACCCCCACATCGACGACATCCAGAAAACGCTGGAAAAACAGATCGCTGAACTGCGCAAGGAGATCACCAAGATCAACAAGAGCATTTCGGCGCGGGGTGCGGAAATGCTCGATGACGCCAGCGAACAGGCTTCGGATTTCTACGAAACGGCCGCAGCCCGCGCGTCGCGGACCACCCAGCAATTGCGCAGCCAGGCCCAGGCGGTGTCGGAAGTCGCGCGCGAAAACCCCGGTACGACGACCGCCGTGGTCGGCGTGATCGGTCTGCTCGGCTTTCTGGCCGGTCTTGCCATTGGCCAGTCGATGAACGACACGCAGCAGCGCCGCTGGTATTGATCGCGTCGTGACGGAACCGGCCCCGCCGGCTCATTTCTCTGTTTTCAAAAACATCATTTCCAGGAGGGCATTATGGCTTCATCCATGTTGATCGGCATCCTGATCACATTCCTCGTCATCATCCTCGTTCTCTATCTGGTTCAGCGTCTGCCGCTCGACGCCCGGATGAGACAGATCGCCCAGATTATCGTCATCATCATCGGCATCATTTCCCTGCTCAAATATCTTGCGGTTTTCTAGGCCAGAAGGGTATCGAGTTTCACTTTTCAAGCCGGCCCGGTTCTTTGCGACCGGGCCGGCTTCGTTTCAAGAATGCGATTTAATCGATTGATATTGCTGGCTATTTGATAAAATTTTCGCCAGGTCTTGCCGTTGTCATGCTCGTTTGACAAAAGGGATGCGCCTCCGGCGGGAGGCCGCATATCAACGAGGAAATTGCCAAATGAATGTGGCCCAGAACATTGTCGCCGGCCTTGACCGGATACTCACCATGGAGCTGGTGCGCGTCACCGAACGGGCCGCCGTCGCGGCCGCCAGGCTGCGCGGTCGGGGCGACGAAAAGGCCGCCGACCAGGTCGCCGTCGACGCCATGCGCGAGGAGCTCAACCGGCTTGCCATCAAGGGCACGGTGGTGATCGGCGAGGGCGAGCGGGACCAGGCGCCGATGCTCTATATCGGCGAGGAAGTCGGCACGGGCAAAGGCCCGGCGGTCGATATCGCACTCGATCCGCTCGAAGGCACGACGATCTGCGCCAAGAACCTGCCCAATGCGCTTGCCGTCATCGCGATCGCCGAGAAGGGCAGCCTGCTGTTCGCGCCCGACGTCTACATGGAAAAGATCGCCATCGGCCCGGGCTATGCCTACGGCGTCATCGACATCGATGCCTCGCCGGCCGAGAACATCGCCAGCCTCGCCCGCGCCAAGGGTGTCGCGGTATCGGACATCACCGCCTGTATCCTCGACCGGCCACGCCACAGCAAGCTGATCGACGCCGTGCGCGCCACGGGCGCCGCGATCCGGCTCATCGGCGACGGCGATGTCGCCGGTGTCATCCACACCACGGACCCTGAGGAAACCGGCATCGACATCTATCTCGGCACTGGCGGTGCCCCGGAGGGCGTGCTGGCCGCGGCGGCGCTGCGCTGCACCGGCGGCCAGATGCAGGGCCGGCTGATCCTCGACACGCCGGAAAAGGTCGCGCGTGCCGCGAAGATGGGTATTTCCAATCCGAAACGGGTCTATCAAGCGGAAGACATGGCGCGCGGCGACGTGCTGTTCGCGGCCACCGGTGTCACCGACGGCAACATGCTGGCCGGCGTCAAGTTCGGCCGCAACACCATCACCACCCACACGATCGTGCTGCGCTCGTCGTCGCGGACGGTGCGCGAGATCAAGGCGCGCCATCAGGATCTGGACAAGTTCTAGTCTCTGTTGTTGGCTCGGGTGCTTGCGGACCGGCATCGCAGTTGTTAGCCCTGTGGCTGCATCGGATGATGCCGGCCGCAAGGAATTGACGATGAACCCGTTCGACTGGCACGCGGATCCGATTTCGCGCGCCACCGCCATTACGAAATCCTATCGCAATACCCAGAACGTGCGCCGCTTCTTCACCCGCGAATGCGGCGATGCGTTCAGGTTCGATCGGCCTTTCATGGCTTGGCTCAAGGACGGTGCGGAGAAGACGATGGGCGATGCGGCCGACGAATGGCTTCGGCGCCAGGCTGAAAAGCGGAAAGCGTCGTTTTCTTGAAATCTCCCTCGACGGCGCATCACCGCGAACCGCTTGGCTTTGCCTGCCTTTGGCCTAGAGCTTTGTTTTGGCGCAATTCCGGACGGAAAACCGTTTCACACTTTTCCTGGAATTGCTCTAAAGCGCGGCGCGCTCACGCGACGCGCTTTACGTTGTTGTTTGTGCATGTGGTTGTCCCAAAACCGCTGCACACTTTTTGGGCGACATGCATTATCCTGCGGCCAATTATGAGTTGGCAAACCGCATGACAGGCGAGAAACGCCTCTTCCTCGATATAAGGCAGTCGGCTACCGGGGTTTCCTGGGAGCACCGGCTGACTGAACGGCAGGACATGATTGCGCTCGCCATCGCGCAGGGCCACGGTGTGCCCGACATCGTCGCGCGGGTGCTTGCCGGTCGCGGCGTCTCCGCCGAGCAGACCGAGCGGTTTCTCGACCCGACGATCCGTGACCTTCTGCCGGATCCGGCATCGCTGACCGACATGGACGAGGCTGCGGCCCGCATCGCCGCTGCCGTGATGGCCAGGGAAAAGGTGGCGATCTTCGGCGACTATGACGTCGACGGCGCCGCCTCGTCGGCCTTGCTGAAGCGGTTCCTGGCGCATTTCTCGGTGCCGTCGGAAATCTACATTCCGGACCGTATTTTCGAGGGCTATGGTCCCAATCCGGAAGCCATGCGCGAACTCGTTTCGCGCGGCGCGACACTGATCGTCACTGTCGATTGCGGCACCAACAGCGCCGTTTCCATCGATGCCGCCAATGCTGTCGGCGCCGATGTCGTCGTGCTCGATCACCACCAGGTCGGCGGTGCTTTGCCGGCGGCAATCGCTGTCGTCAATCCGAACCGCGACGACGATCTTTCCGGGCAGGGTCATCTCTGCGCCGCGGGCGTGGTCTTTCTCGCCCTGGTGCAGACGGCCAGGATCCTGCGCGGGCGCATGGCCGATGCCACGCCGCCGGACCTGCTTTCGCTGCTCGATCTCGTCGCGCTCGCCACCGTCTGCGACGTGGTGCCGCTTGCCGGCGTCAACCGCGCCTTCGTCGTCAAGGGGCTGCAGATGGCACGCCAGCAGAAGAACGAAGGGCTCGCCGCATTGGCGCGAGTGTCGCGCATCGGCGAGCCGATCAGCACCTTCCATCTCGCCTATCTGATCGGCCCGCGCATCAATGCCGGCGGGCGCATCGGCGATGCCGCACTGGGCAGCCGCCTGCTTGCGACCGACGACCCGGTCGAGGCGCGCACCATTGCCGAAACGCTCGACCGCCTCAACCAGGAGCGGCAGTTGATGGAGCAGGAGATGCTGGCGGCGGCGCGCGCCGAGGCGGATGCCGAGCTGGCCGGCGGCAATGGCCCGGCGATCGTCGTCACCGCCAGCAACAACTGGCATCCGGGCATTGTCGGCCTGCTCGCGTCACGGCTGAAGGATCACGCGCGCCGGCCGGCCTTCGCCATCGCCTTCAACGCCAATGGCATCGGCACCGGTTCGGGCCGCTCGGTGTCGGGCTTCGACCTTGGCCGGCTGGTGCGCGAAGCGTCCGATGCCGGGCTGATCGTCAAGGGCGGCGGCCACGGCATGGCGGCCGGCATCACGGTGGAGCGGGCGAAGCTAGGCGAGCTCAGGGCGTTTTTCGAAGAGCGGGCGGCGGCCGATGTGTTCCGCCTGCAAGGCGAGGAAAGCCTGGCGATCGATGGTGCACTTGCCGCCGAAGGCGCGACGCTTGGCTTGCTCGACGCGCTGGAGAAGGCCGGACCCTTCGGCGCCGGGCATGCAGCACCGGTCTTCGTGCTGCCGCGTCATCGGCTGGCCGATGCACGGCCGGTTGGCACCAACCACATCCGCATCGAGCTGCAGTCGGAAAGCGGCGGCCGCATCCAGGCGATCGCGTTTCGCGCGGTCGATACCGCACTTGGCGAATTCCTGTTCAAGAACCGGGGCAAGACAATCCATGTCGCCGGCTCGCTTTCAGGCAATCACTGGAACGGCAACCGCACGGTTCAGTTTCGCATCACCGATGCGGCGCGTGCTTAGTCGCGCCAACTCAGCTTGCTGGCGCGTAACGCAGCAGTGTCACGCTCTGGGCAAGGCTTTCCGTGCCGAGCGGCCTCAATGTCAACAATGGGCCGGACTGGAAGTACGGCTTGCAGCGCCCAGCAAACGAGCATAACCAATTGCATCTTGCAATCGGGTTATGGCGAAGCGAACGAAATTGGAAGTGCGCAGCAGCATGCCCTGCACGGCGAACGGCAGATAGGCCTAGGCCAGAACGGACTGCAGCCGGGTCAGTTCGCCGATCTGCGCCATCGTCGCCTGATAGCCGATATTGATCGCCTCGTCGGCGCGGTGGAATTCGGTCAGGCCGATATGGCTGAGCTTCGGCTGCAGCGACATGTCAGGCGGATCGCCGGCAAGCCGGGCGCGGGAAATGCGGTCCTGGATGATGTTGAAGGCCTCGACCATGACGCCGGTGATGCCGAGCCGCGTCTGATGCGACTGGTGCTGGGGGTCGATGTGGCCGGGCCGCGGTGCGTCCTTTTCGACGACCAGTTCGCCGGCGCTGTGCTTGATGACGGCAGCGCGGCCGAACAGATCATAGTGAAGGTTGACCGCCACCACGAGGGGCTGCTCATAGGCGCGGCAGACCGAGACAGGAACCGGGTTGACCAGCGCACCGTCGACCAGCACGCGGCCATTGCAATTCACCGGCTCGAACACGCCGGGCAGCGCATAGGAGGCGCGCATGGCGGTGATCAATGAGCCGCTCGACAGCCAGATTTCGTGACCGGTGCGGATTTCGGAAGTGACTGCGACGAACGGCTTGACCAGGTCCTCGAAACGAATGCCGGCCATATGCTCGCGCAGCCGGGCGTCGAGCTTCATGCCGCCGAACAGGCCGCTGCCGCGCAGGTTGAGATCGAGCAGGCCGAAGATGCGCCGCTTGGTCAGGCTGCGGGCGAATTCTTCCAGTTCGTCCAGTTTGCCGGCAAGGTAGCAGCCGCCGACCAGCGCCCCGATCGAGGTGCCGGCGATCATCGAGACTTCGATGCCGGCTTCGTCAAGTGCACGCAGCACGCCGATATGTGCCCAGCCTCTGGCGCAACCGCCACCCAAGGCGAGCGAAATGCCGGTTTTCCCTGGCGGTGTTGTTTCGGATGCGCCGCCTGACGAGGACAGGCCATTGGCCTCCCTGACATCTGGTCTGTTACGCAATGACGCCCACTCGAGCATCATGATCTCCCTTGTCCCACGGCTAATATACAGGCGGGCCGTATCGAAATGATGAATCTATGTCGCTGATGTCAGGCAGAAGGTTCAAGCTGGTGGTTTCCGATAGATGTTTTCCGCATCGAACAGCGGCTTGCTGCCGTCGTCGGCAAGCGTCCCCTTGCCGTCAACCAGGCCCACCGTCCGATAAAAGCATGAACGTCGGCCCGTGTGACAGGTTGCGTCGTGGCCCAACACTTTGACGCGCAGCCACAATGCATCCTGATCGCAATCGGCGCGCATCTCGACGACATGCTGAAAATTACCCGAGGTTTCGCCCTTTTTCCACAACGCGTTGCGGGAGCGCGACCAGTAGTGGGCGATGCCTGTCTCCAGCGTCAACGCCAACGCTTGCGCATTCATGTGCGCAACCATCAGCAGCATGCCGTCCTCGGCGTCGGTGACGACGACCGTGACGAGGCCAGCTGCGTCGAAGCGCGGTGAAAACACCGCGCCTTCCTCGAGCGCCTTCTCGTCTGACGAAGCTTTGGGAAATTCCAGTGCCGACATCGCCGGTCTATTTTCCTCTTTGACCATGATCTTGTCCGAAAACCGGTCTCCACTTTTCGGGATCATGGTCTGGCGATATGGGCGAGGGCTTACACCCCGCCGCCGCGCACCATGGTGACGAAACGAACCTGTTCTTCGGGCGTGTCCTTGAAGACGCCGGTGAAGGTCGAAGTGAGGGTGGTTGAACCCTGCTTGCGGATACCGCGCATGGCCATGCACATGTGCTCGGCCTCGATCATGACGGCAACGCCGCGCGGATTGAGCACATCCTGGATGACGCCGGCGATCTGTGCAGTCAGGGCCTCCTGGGTCTGCAGCCGGTGGGCAAAGATATCGACCACGCGCGCGATCTTGGACAGGCCGACGACCTTGCCATCCGGCAGGTAGCCGACATGCGCCTTGCCGATGATCGGCACCATGTGGTGTTCGCAATGCGAGTGGAACTGGATGTCCTTGACGATGACCAGGTCGTCATAGCCGGCCACCTCCTCGAAGGTGCGGCCAAGCTCCTCCGCCGGGCACATGTCGTAGCCGCCGAACATTTCGCGAAACGCCTTGGCCACCCGCTTCGGCGTGTCGACCAGCCCTTCGCGGTCCGGATTGTCGCCAGTCCAGCGCAAAAGCGTGCGCACGGCGGCCTCGACTTCGGCTTCGCTCGGCCGGTCGGTGACCGGCTTCTCCATATAGGCTGACTGGGGCATGAGTTTCTTGATGACGGCATCCATAAAAGGCGTCTCCCGTAGTTCCTCTCGGCGGAGGAACGAGTTGAACGGACCACGACCTTTCGGTGTCGGAAACTCGCCCCGTTTCCAGCCCCGCAAGTGGCGTGAACTTCCCGGCAAGGACACTGGCTTTCGTTGTCTTGTCGATACCGGACTGCCAGCATTATATATGGTCATGACGAGCGAAAGGAAGACACGACAGCGGCAATCGCTGTTCGCTTGGCGGCGACGGATTGGAAAATAATGATCAACGACGTCTACAATGCGAAAATTCTCGGTTTTGCCGGAAACATCGCCCGCATCGGCCGCCTCGAGCATCCTGACGCGACCGCGAAAGCGCATTCCAAGCTGTGCGGCTCGACCGTCACCGTCGATCTCAAGATGGAGGACGGCGTGGTCACCGACTTCGCTCATGACGTGAAGGCGTGTGCGCTCGGCCAGGCGTCATCCTCGATCATGGCACAGCATGTCGTCGGCGCGAGTGCCGAAGAGTTGCGAGCCGTGCGCGACATTATGCTGAAGATGCTGAAGGAAAATGGCACCCCGCCCGACGGCCGCTTCGCGGACCTGAAATATCTGGAGCCGGTGCGCGACTACAAGGCGCGGCATGCGTCGACCATGCTCACCTTCGACGCGGTCGTCGATGCCATCGGCCAGATCGAGAAAAAGCGCGCCGAACAAGCGGCCTGATGGCAAGCTGGCGAGAGTGCCGCCTAGGAAGCTCCGCCTTAAGCCCGCGCTTCCAGCGTCCGTCTGCTTTCGGCAAATTCGCTTCTCAGCCAGTCGGCGAAGGCCGCGGCCGGCTCAGAGAGGTCGCGCAAGCTCCTGGCCACCAGCCAATAGGCGCCGGATGCGACGTCGATGTCGAACGGCTTGATCAGCGCGCCGGATGCGATTTCCCCACCGATCTGCAAGAGATCGCCCAGCGCCACGCCATGTCCGAGCACGGCGGCCTGTCTTGAAAGCGACGTATCAGCCAGGATAGGGCCGCGCGCGGGCACGGCATCGGCGGGTACGCCAGCCGCTTCGAACCAGCGTGCCCAACCCTGACGGTTTTCCTCGTGCAACAGCGTGTAGCGGCCAAGGTCGATCGGCTTCTCGAGGGCAGGGCCCGAGGCGAGCAGCGCCGGCGACAGCACCGGTGAATCGGCTGTCGAGGCAAGCCGCTCAGCTTCGCTGCGTGGCCACGAGGTGGCATGCGCGCTGAAGCGCAAAGCCAGTTCGGGCTGATCGCTGCGGAACTCGATCGGCCTTGGATCGACTTCGAGAGAGACGTCGATATCGGGCCGCAATTCGCGAAACCGATTGAGTCGGGGTACCAACCACATGGACGCAAGTGATGGCTCGACACTGACACGAACCACGGACTGCGCCGGTGTTGCCACCAATTCCCCGAGCAAGGTGTCGATGGCGTCGAAACTCTTGACCAGCTGATCCAGAAGCCGGCGGCCGGTATCGGTCAGTTCGACGCGGCGATGGTGACGTTCGAACAGGGGCCGGTGCAGGAAGATCTCGAGCTCGCGGATCTGCCGGCTGATCGCCGCCTGCGAGACGAAAAGCTCTTCGGCGGCCCTGCTGAAGCTCAGATGCCGGCCCGCCGCCTCGAAGCTCCTCAATGCCGTCAGCGGCAGGCGTCCGCGCTTCATTCGCATAACCCAGGATTATCCGAAGTGGAAATTATACTCGTTTGAAGGCGAAGGCCAGCGGCGGTCTAATCGCGCCAAAGGAGACATGACCATGATCCAGTTTCTGAGCATCTTCGGCGATGTCATGCGGATCGTGACGTTTCAATGGCGTGACGACAGAGGGCATGCAAGGCGCCGCGAAGGGCCGATCAGTCCTGGCCGCTGGGCGCCTTCGGTTGACAGGCAGCCGTCTCGCCGCTCCCGCCCGTGATGACGCAGAGGGTAAGTGTGGGGATTGCGTTCTCAGGGAGAAGCTCACATCTATCGCTTTGGAACGCGATACGGAGAAAACGGTGGGCCACCAGCATGGGCACGCGCATAGTGCCGGACCGCCAAAGCGCGGCCGCAACTGGCCGGGCCCGTGGCGCAAGACGCCGGGCCGGGTCCTGGGTACTTCGTTGGTCAGACTCTATCAGCTGACGCTGTCGGGCTTTGTCGGCAATTCCTGCCGGCACCTGCCGACCTGTTCCGAATATGCGCATGAGGCGATCGCCCGTCATGGCCTTTGGGCCGGCGGCTGGATGGGGTTTTTCCGGGTGCTGCGCTGCGGGCCGTTCGGGACGCATGGCATTGACCGCGTGCCGGAGGTGTTGGCGGATCGTTATGTCTGGTTCGCGCCGTGGCGGTACTGGCGGATCGGCGGCAAGCGCGGCCAGGCGCAAGGCTGATCGACCTGCCAAGCCTGTGCGGCCTTGCCGTTTACGATCTGGTAGGGTTAACGCCAGCCTGCACAAAGACTGCGCATTTGAGACAAAATCGAGACAAGAGACTTCGCTAAGCCGCTCGCGAACACCCCCTCTGGAGCGAGCATCAAATGCGTAACGTCGACCGTCTTCCCTTCATCTTTGCCGGGATCCTGTTCCTGCTCGCCTGGCTGCTGGGATTTCCGCTGCGCGCACAATCGGCGCCGCTTGGGGTTGTGCAGTGCACGCTCATCGTCGATGCCGGGAGCGGCAAGACGCTTTGCCAGGACGGCCAGAGGTTAAGCCCGGCTTCGACGTTCAAGGTGCCACTGTCGCTGATCGACGCGCGCGGATGATATGGCCACCGAAGTTGGTCGTCGTTCCCTTCGATGACCCGGAAAGGCGGGCGGCGATATCGCCGCTCTCGAGATCTTCGATCTCATCGAATCCGAGGTCGCGCAGAGATTTCGCCAGTTCGCCGGGAACGAAGAAGCTGATCCATGGCTCCCCGAGCGCCGCGACGCGCGCCGCATAAAAAGCCAGGGCGGCTTGCCCCGCCGCATCGCGATGCTCAGACGGTTCGCCATAGTCGAATACGACTTCCGACCCGGGGGTGCCTGCGATGTAGGACAGCGTGCTGTGGATCGCGTCTTTCGTCAGGTAGGGCACGACCCCCAGCCACATGAAAAAGCTTGGCTCGGTCGATTTCAACCCGGCCGAGGCCAGTTCCTCGGCCAGACGCTGCCGTTCGAAATTGACCGGCACAAAGGTGGTGGCCGGCGGTTCGGCAAGACGGGCATCGGCGATACATCTGCGTTTCCAGGCTTGGGTTGCCGGGTGATCGACCTCGAACACTGCGAGTTCAGGGTACGGATTGCGCAGTGAAAACGTGTCGAGGCCGGCGCCAAGCACGACGAGCTGGCGGACGCCACGGCGCACCGCTGCTGCCAGCCAATCCTCGGCAAAGCGGGCGCGCGCCGCCACGAACAGACGCATACGCCGGCCGCGGGCATCTTCTTGCGCAAGTTGCTGATCGGCGGGACCACCTTCGCCGAGAATCGCAATCGCGTATGGGTCACGAAACAGCGCCGCCTGCGGCGAGATCTGATGGAGCGCTCTCAAGCGCGCGACTCGCAGGGCGGTTTGGCTGGGGGATGCGTCTTCCATGTCGATAATTCCACCCGATGCCGGCGATGCTCGCAAGACTCGACGACCGGCCTGCGACATCTCTGGCGACATTTCCTGACAGCCAGGCCAATCAGCGCTCTTTACCTGACGCGGCGCTGCCTCTAAAACCCGCCCGCTGCCGGACGCATCCGGCTTTACCCACGACCACCCGCGCTCGTTTGCGGGACTGGATAGGAGAACCCCGTGCTGAATTCCATTTCCCTGACATTTCCCGATGGCTCCATCCGCGACTACGACGCGGCGATGACCGGTGCCGGCCTTGCCGAATCGATCTCGAAATCTCTGGCCAAGAAAGCGGTCGCCTACAGCATCGACGGCGTCGTGCGCGATCTTTCCGACCCGCTGGGCAAGTCCGGCAAGGTCGAGATCGTCACCCGCGATGACCCGCGCGCGCTGGAGCTCATCCGCCACGATACGGCACACGTGCTGGCAGAGGCCGTGCAGGAGCTGTGGCCGGGGACGCAGGTGACCATCGGGCCGGTGATCGAGAACGGCTTCTACTATGACTTCGCCCGCAACGAGCCGTTCACACCCGACGATTTCCCGGTGATCGAGAAGAAGATGCGCGAGATCATCGCGCGCAACAAGCCGTTCACCAAGGAAGTCTGGTCGCGTGACAGAGCGAAAAAGGTGTTTGCCGACAAGGGCGAGCGCTACAAGCTGGAATTGATCGACGCCATCCCGGCGGATCAGGACCTCAAGATCTACGCGCAGGGCGAGTGGTTCGACCTCTGCCGTGGCCCGCACATGGCCTCGACCGGGCAGATCGGCAACGCCTTCAAGCTGATGAAGGTGGCTGGTGCCTATTGGCGCGGCGACAGCAACAATCCGATGCTGACGCGCATCTACGGCACCGCGTGGGCAGACCAGGCGCAGCTCGAAGCCTATCAGACGATGCTGGAAGAAGCCGAGAAGCGCGACCACAGGAAACTCGGCCGCGAGATGGACCTGTTCCATTTCCAGGAGGAGGGACCGGGCGTCGTCTTCTGGCACGCCAAAGGCTGGAAGATGTTCCAAAACCTGGTCAACTATATGCGCCGCCGCCTCGACGAGCAGGGCTACCAGGAGGTCAACGCGCCGCAGGTGCTCGACAAGAGCCTATGGGAGACCTCAGGCCACTGGGGCTGGTATCGCGACGCCATGTTCAAGGTAACGGTCGCCGGCGACGATACCGATGATGATCGTGTCTTCGCGCTGAAGCCGATGAACTGTCCGGGCCATGTGCAGATTTTCAAGCATGGGTTGAAGTCTTATCGCGATCTGCCCGTAAAACTTGCAGAATTTGGCAACGTGCATCGCTACGAACCATCGGGCGCGCTGCATGGGCTGATGCGGGTGCGCGGCTTCACGCAGGACGATGCGCATATCTTCTGCACCGAGGAGCAGCTGGCGTCGGAGTGCCTGCGCATCAACGATCTGATCCTGTCGACCTATGCCGATTTCGGCTTCGACGAGATCAGCGTCAAGCTGTCGACGCGGCCGGACAAGCGCGTTGGCACCGACGAGGCGTGGGATCACGCCGAGGCGATCATGGGCAGCGTGCTGGAGACGATCAGGACGCGGTCCGGCAATCGGATCAAGACCTCGATCAATCCGGGCGAGGGCGCCTTCTACGGGCCGAAATTCGAATATGTGCTGAAGGATGCCATCGGCCGCGAATGGCAGTGCGGCACGACGCAGGTCGACTTCAACCTGCCGGAGCGTTTTGGCGCCTTCTACATCGGCTCGGATTCCGAGAAGAAGCAGCCTGTCATGGTGCATCGCGCCATCTGCGGTTCAATGGAACGCTTCCTTGGCATCCTGATCGAGAACTATTCCGGTCATTTCCCGCTGTGGTTCGCACCACTGCAGGTGGTGGTGGCGACGATCACGTCGGATGCCGACGGCTATGCGACCGAGGTGGTGGCAAAACTGAAGGCCGCCGGGCTGTTGGCGGAAGCCGATCTGCGCAACGAGAAGATCAACTACAAGGTCCGCGAACACTCACTCGCCAAGGTTCCGGTCATTCTCGTCTGCGGCAAGCGCGAGGCGGAGGAGCAGACGGTCAACATGCGCAGGCTCGGCTCGCGTGACCAGGAATCGCTTGGCCTTGCCGAGGCGATCGCGCAATTGACCGAAGAGGCGATCACGCCTGATCGCCGGCGCAAGCGCGCTGCCTGATCGGCATGGTCCCGACGAGAGGGCGGTGGAGCGATCCACCGCCCTTTTCATATCCCTGTCACGCCGACCTTGTAACGAGCCCTTATGCTCAAGCTGAAATTGCGCGAACGACCCTTTCCCGAGCTGTCCTATGCCAATCCGCGCCAGCCGGCGCTGACGCGCTGGTTCATTCATTCGGTCGAAGGCCTGTCGGGCCGCGACCGCTACACCGCACTTTATGATTTCTGGCGCCGCCAGGTCGTGCCGACCGGCGAGCGGGTGTTCAGCGGCATGCTCGACCTGATCGTGCGGACCGCGGATCAGTGGCCGCCAGTGCGATTGCCGGATACCCCGCTGGTCATCGTCGCCAACCATCCGTTCGGCATCGGTGACGGCATTGCCGTGCTGTCGCTGGCCGAGCAACTGGGGCGACCGTTCCGGGTGATGATCCAAAAGGACCTGCTCAAGATCCGCGAGATGGAACCTTACTCGCTGCCAATCGACTTTTCCGAGACCAAGGACGCCCTGAAGAACAACATGGCCGTGCGCCACGAGGCGGTGCGGCTGCTGAAAGAGGGCGTCGCCATCGTGGTGTTTCCGGCCGGCGGCGTCGCCACCGCGCCGAAAGGTTTTGGCCGGGCGCGCGACCTGCCGTGGAAGATGTTTCCGGCCCGTCTCGTCCAGGACGCCAGGGCGTCGGTCATTCCGATGTATTTTCACGGGCAGAACGGTCGGCTGTTCCACCTGGTCAGTGGCCCGATGAACATGGCCGAGAGCGATGGCCGCCTGGCGAAATTCGTCGGCAAGGCCTCGCTGACGCTGCGCACGTCACTGCTCACCCGCGAATTCGCGCGGCTGTCTGGCAAGGCGATCGACGTGCGCGTCGGCGATGTGCTGAGCTGGAGCGAGTTGGAGCCGCTGCGCGACCGCAAGGCCTTGCTTGATCGTCTCTATCGCGGTGTTTTCGACATGGCGCCAATTGTGGCGCGTCGCCGGCTTCCGTTTCTCCCCGCTCGGAGCAAGCTGGCGGCCTGAAATCAGCCAATCTGCGGTGGAAGGTTAGTCGGCGCCTTCCTCGGGGTCCATCGCCGCGGCCTCGGTGGCCAGAACCTCGATTTCCTGGTTCTGCCCGGCCACGACCGTAAAATCCTTTTGGTAGATGCGGTCGCGGTTCTTGGCGATAATGGTGTAGTCGCCCTCGGCGAGCACCATCGAGGCGAAGGCGCCAACGCTTTCCTTTATCGGATCGCCGGATTCGTTAAGCAGCGACCAGGACGTGTCGGCGATCGCCTCGCCGCCGGTCTCGCGCACCAGCTTCATCGTGATCTCGGCGGCGTGATGCTCGACGGTGGCTTCGGTCAGCTTGCCGGCCTCGACGCGGATGTCGGAGCGGATGACCGCGTTGACCGCGCCATAGGTCGAGACGACGTGGTAGGTGCCGGCGTTGAGCCGCACGACACTGTTGGGCTCGACATCGGGTATGATCAGCGCGCGCTCGCCATTCGGCTCGGCGGTGCCTTCGTAGATCGAGAAGCGCAGATTCTTCGGCGGAATGCGCACGCCGCCAGACAGGACGGCGTCGAGCTTGAGGCCGCCGGCGTCGAGCACAAGGCTTTCGCGCTTGGCGCCCTTGCCGACAACGGTGATGCGCTTGGTGGCGCCGGCCCGGCCATAGGAGGCATGAACCAGGTAACTGCCCGGTTCGAGCTGGAAGACGGCGGTGCCGCCATGCGCGGTGGCGACCATCGGCAATTTGCCGTTGACGGCCTCGGGCTTGAAGACGCGCCAGACGATGCCACGGGTGATCTCGGCGCCCTTGTCGGTCAACTGGGCGGACAAGGTGATGGCACCGCCGCTCCCGAGCGCCAGCGACCTCTCGCTTTTCGGCGTCGCGTAGCTCGAAATTCCGGGAAGCTTGAGATTGCCAACACCGTCCGCGTTCTGCGCCAAGGCGAGCGAAAACGGCGCCATGAACAGCAAGGCGACCAACCAGACCAGGAAAAGACGCAGTGTCCCCTCAAACATGCCTTGCGTTGAAGCCCATGGCAGTGGCAATTTCAAGGCTTAAGAGTCCGAGTGATACGACTCTTCCGTCCGGCGCGCGCCGCGCCATTGCCCGAGCCGCCCGAATTCCCGATGGTGCGCTTCAGCTCAAAACAGAGTGTGTTAGGAGACTTTGCGCCCATGGCGTCGCCGATCATCGACTTCCTGCTGACCCGAAACTCCGCACCGATCCCCGATTTGAAGGAGCCGGCGCCGAGCGATGCGGAGATCGCGACGATGATCGCCGCCGCCTCGCGGGTGCCAGACCATGGCCGGCTCGAACCCTGGCGCTTCATCCTCTACCGTGGCGACGCCCGCGTCGAGATCGGCAGACAGCTGGCGGCGCTTGCCGAGCAGCGGGAGGGGCCGTTGCCGGAAGGCCGCCGCAACCAGGAACTGGCGCGGTTCTCGCGTGCGCCGCTGGTGATCGGCGTGGTGTCGATCGCCAGGGAGAATCCAAAGATCCCGCAATGGGAGATGTTCCTGTCGGGCGGCATGGCGGCAATGAACCTGATGATATCGGCCAATGCTTTGGGTTATGGTACCAACATGATCAGCAACTGGTATTCGGACGTGCCGGAGGGCAGGGCGCTGCTCGGGCTGGCACCGCAGGAGCGCGTCATTGGCTTCATTCATATCGGCTCCTATGCGGGGCCGGCGCCGGAGCGGCCCCGGCCCGATCCGGAAAAGCTCTATGCCGATTATTCGGGGCCGTGGAACGGCTGAATGTTCTACGAGCCGTCAAAGGGTCATGGGCTGCCGCACGACCCGTCGAAAGCGATCGTGGCGCCGCGCCCGATCGGCTGGATATCGACAATGAACCGAGCAGGCGAGATCAACCTCTCGCCATACTCCTTCTTCAACGCCGTTTCGACGCGGCCGTTCATCGTCTGGTTTTCCTCTGAAGGCGAGAAGGACAGCGCTGCCTTCGCCCAGGAAACCGGTGAGTTCGTTGCCAACCTCGTCAGCCGCGATCTCGCCGAGAAGATGAACCGCACGTCCGTCAACGCGCCGCGCGGCGTCAATGAGTTCACCCATGCCGATCTTGCCATGGCACCCTCGCGTCTCGTGAAACCGCCGCGCGTGGCGGCAGCGCCTGCGGCGCTCGAATGCCGGGTGACAGAGGTCTTCCGGCCAAAGGCACTGGATGGATCGCCGACGAGCGCGGTCGTCGTCGCCGGCGAAGTGGTCGGCGTGTACATCGACGATGCCTTCCTGAAGGATGGCCTGTTCGATATCACCAAGGCCGGCAACGTCGCTCGCCTCGGCTATATGGACTATGCCAGCGTCAGCGAGGTTTTTTCGATGCGCCGGCCGCACTGGGGTAAAGACTAAGCCGAAATCCCGGCTGCCTTGGCACGGGCCAGAAGCCGCTCGGCCAGCCGCAAATGCGGGCGGTCGTACATCTTGCCGTCGATGCCGACCACGCCGGGATTCCCCGCCGCCGCGAACGCCGCGACGATTGCCGCCGATTGTTTGACGGCCTCGGCCGAAGGCGTGAAAGCGGCGTTGATGACGGGCACCTGGTCGGGATGGATCGCCATCTTGCCTGTGAAGCCATCCCGCTCGGCCTCGGCGCATTCCGCTTCGAAGGCCGCCATGTCGCGAAAATTCGGGAATACGGTGTCGATCGCCGCGACCTCAGCCTCGCCCGCGGCAAGGAGGGTCATGGTTCGGGCGAAGC
This sequence comes from Mesorhizobium bavaricum, assembly GCF_056781655.1. Taxonomy (NCBI): domain Bacteria; kingdom Pseudomonadati; phylum Pseudomonadota; class Alphaproteobacteria; order Hyphomicrobiales; family Phyllobacteriaceae; genus Mesorhizobium; species Mesorhizobium bavaricum. The sequence goes on from NZ_CM165566.1 coordinate 4,047,399, forward strand.
GGAAAACATCAGTGTAGCGGCCGCGCTCGTCGCGGGCATTGCGCGCGCCGATCGCCGCCGACAGATCCTCGGCGCCCCAGGTGAGACCGGCGAGCCGTGCACTCGTCCCGGCATAGGTCGCCGCCGCCAGCACCCCCGCCGGTGTTTCGGTGATGATCGGCAGGATCTTGATCGCGCCGTCAGCGAAGCCGCTTTCGGCCTCGCGAACCCTGAGCTTTGCCGAGAGATGCTGCACGTCCTGGCCGCTGTTCGACTTGGGCAGCATGATGCCGTCGGGCTTAGCTGAAACAAGCGCCGCCAGATCGTCATCCGTCATGCCGGACGACAGATCGTTGACGCGCACGTAGATCGCCGAGCTGGTTTGCGCCCGGCGTTCAAGGATGAAGCGCGCCGCGATCTCGCGCGCCAGCGCCTTGTTCTGCGGCGCCACGGAATCTTCAAGGTCGACGATGATCACGTCGGCACCGGCACCAAAACTCTTTTCCAGCTTCCTTTCGGAATCGCCGGGGACGAACAGCAGAGAACGCATTCGTCAGCTGGCCTTCTTCAGCATCATTGCTTGCCTGGTGCATTTGGCGACGAGATCGCCGTTCTGGTTGTAGGCGCGATGTTCGAATTCGACGATGCCGCGATCCGGTTTCGACCTGGACTCGCGCACCGAAAGCACCGTCGTTTCCACCCGAATGGTGTCGCCATGGAAGACCGGATGCGGAAACACGGTCTCCTTCATGCCGAGATTGGCGACCGTGGTGCCGACGGTGATGTCGTTGACCGAAATGCCGATCATCAGACCTAGCGTGAAAAGCGAGTTGACCAGCGGCTTGCCCCATTCGCTCTTCGCCGCAAAGTCGAAGTCGATGTGCAGCGGCTGCGGATTCAGCGTCATGACCGAAAACAGCATGTTGTCGCTCTCGGTGACGGTCTTGCGCAGTGTGTGCTGGAAGACATGACCGACGACGAACTCCTGGAGATAAAGTCCGGCCATATCCTGCTCCTCTGCTGCGTATGGGGTTGATAGGCGCTGCATCCAGGGCTCGCAAGCCAGTTAATGAACATGGTGAACCGTTCGTAAACCATTTCTGCCTACCGTCTGCACGGGGCCAGGAGCATTCTGGCAAGGGGCGTAAGCAGGCGGTATGGTTGTTTCGCATTTTTTGAGATGGATTTGCACGGCCAGGGTCTCGGAGCGGGCCGCCGCGGCCAATGCTCTGGCTCGAGCGTACGTCAATTCCGACCTGCCTTTCGAGGACCGCTGCGCGGCCGAGGCGGCGCTGACACTCCTGCTTGATGACGCTTCCTCGAAGGTGCGGCTGGCGATGGCCGAGGCGCTGTCCATGAGCCTCCATGCGCCCTTGCAGATCATCAGCGCACTGGCCTCCGACCAGCCGGAAGTCGCCGGCGTGGTGCTGGCGCGCTCGCCGCTGCTGACCGACGCTGATCTGATCAACCGCGTGGCCAGCAGTCCGAAGGTGACGCAAAAGCTGATCGCCGACCGGCCGCTGGTTTCTATGGCCTTGTCGGCGGCCATCGCCGAGATCGGCGAGGCGGAAGCCTGCGCCGTGCTGCTCGCCAACAGCGGCGCCGACATCGCCTCGCTCAGCTTCCGCCGCATGGCCGAACGCCACGGCCATCTGCCTCTGGTGCGCGAGGCGCTGATATCGGACGCCCGCCTGCCTGCCGACTGCCGGCATATGCTGCTCGTCAAGCTTGGCGAGATGCTGAAAACGTCGCCGCTGGTTATGGCGTTGATGGGTGCGGCACGAGCCGACCGCGTCATGCGCGACGCCTGCGTCAAGGCTTCGGTGACGCTGATCGAAGGCACGCGCCAGGTAGAACATCCGGCGCTCATCGAGCATCTCAGGCTGCGCGGCGATCTCACCGCCAGCTTCCTCATCCGCACCATTACGCACGGCAAGGTCGATTTCTTCGGCTCGGCGCTGGTCGCGCTCAGCCAGCAGTCCGAACAAAGGGTGAGGACGCTGCTTGCCGGCGGGCACGATGTGGCTCTGGAGGCGCTGTTCCGCAGCGCCGGTCTCGCCGCCGTGACGCATGCCATCATCCTGCGTGCGCTGAAAATCTGGCGCGAGGTTGCCAATGGCAAGCGCGTCGCTGGTGTGCAGGAGGTCAGCTGGCTGATGCTCAAGGAATTGGGCGGACAGTCTGCCGAAGGCGATCTTGCCGCGCTGGTCAAGTCGATCCATCTCGATGCGCTGCGTGAAAATGCACGGGGCCATGCGCTGGCAATCGCCGCGGCCTGAAGTGTTCGATACGCAGGTGATGCCGGCCTGCAAATGGCGATTCCTGCCTGAATACGCTTAGCCACTCTAGCCCCGATCCTTCGCAAAAAAGTCCGGAAAATCCTCCATCGCGGCGGCAATGATGCGCAGCGAGGCCGCGATCTGCAGCATCTCGCCAGTGCCGTTGCGCTGTGCGATGCTCGCCGCATAGTCACGGGCGACAGCGATGGTCGACGTATGCGGATCGCCGGGGGCGCGAAAGAGCAGTTCGCGAGCCAGCCCCCTCAGGAAGTTGGCGATCGACAGCGCGGTCTCGGATGGAATGGCATGGCCCTGGCTTGCGCCGCGCAGCCGCAGGATCTCCAGGCCGACCGTGACGGCGACGACGCCGCCGCCGAGAACCGCATCGCCTTTCCTGCCGGCATTCTGCACCAGCGGCATCAGCTGGTTGATGCGGTCATAGGCGAGGCTCTCGAAGGCCGAACGCCTCGGCACGCGCTCATGCAGGCAAAGCCGCGCCAGGTCCTCGCGCATGGCGCGCACGATGCGGTTGGCCGCGAGCCACGGATCGGCGGGCAGCACGAGGATGAAGACACCTATCGCCAGCAGGATGCCGACCAGGACCGACGCCGAACCGGCGAAGAATGGGCCAGGATCATAGGTCATCCCCTGATGCGGACTGAGGAAGGCAAGGAAGTTGATGGCGAAGGCCGTCGCCACGCCGACATAGCGTGGATTGGCCATGGCCAGCGCCGTAGGCACCAGGATAGGCACGACAAACAGCATGAACCAGCCGAAGCCGGGCAACGCGGGCAATGCGATCTGGCCGACAAGAAAGGCAAAGGGTAGAGCGAGCAGCGTTCCCTTGAAGAAGCCCCAGGACACTTGCACGGGGTCGGGGCGGGCGGCAAACAGGCTCGACACGACGGCAACGAGAATGACCGTACCGGCCGCCTCTGACCATTTCGTCGTCAGCCAGAAGGCCGCGACCAGCAACGTGGCCAGGGCAGCGCGCACCGCATTGCGCGATGCGCCGGGGTAATCGCGATGCACCACCAGCGCGGGTTGCCTGCTGCCCCGCGCCGGGTGCGTGACAGGCGCGCGCAAGGCGTCGAGGCCGCGCAGCACCTGCTTGAGCGCCTCGGCGAAATCGGCGGCGATGGTGAGGCGGGTGATGGTGCCGACCCTGTCGTCGCCCTGATCTCTTGATGCTTCGGGCATTTGCCGTGCCTTGACCGAGATCGCGTCGAGCCGGGCCACCCAGGGTGCGGTGTCGTCCAGAGCGCCGGGTTTGGCCGCCAGCTCGCTGACAAGGGCCTGCAGCTCCGAGCGCACCGGAATGAGCGCCGCGTTTTTCGGGGCAGCGTGGGAATGCAGCGCGCGTGCCGCCGACAGGGCGGAGAGAAGTTGTCCAATGGTGCGCCGGACCGGATGCGCGCGCGGCGCGAAGCTCGGTGCTTCGAGCCTGGCATAGGCGCGCATCTCGCCAAGCGTCTGGGTGTCGGTGACCAGCTTTCGGTGCAGGCCCGACAGTGTTGCCGGATCACCACCGGAGAATGCACCACCGGCATAGGTGGCAAGATCGAGGATGCAGTGTTTCAGCCGCGAGATGATGGCGTCGCTGGCGAGTTTTGGCAGGATCAGCCGGCTGGTCAGGCCGGCGCAGACAATGCCGAGCACGATCTCGGCACAGCGTGCGACCGCGACATCGACGACGAGGTGCGGCTGTCCGAAGGCAGGCAGGCCGATGATCATCGCGGTGTAGCCGGCAAGGGCTGCACCATAGGCTTCGGGATTGCGCAGCAGCGATGAGACGAAGGTGCAGATGCCGATCCACACGGCAAGCACCGTCACCACCACCCAAGGGCCGGTGCCGACCACCGTCGTGATGCCGATCGCAGCTATGCCGCCAGCGAGCGTGCCGAGCAGCCGGTAGAAGCCTTTCGCCAGCACCATGCCGGCGACCGGCTGGGCGACGATGAACACCGTCATCATGGCCCATTGCGGGTGGTCGAGCTTGAGGGCGTAGGCGGCCAGAAGCGCGATCAAGCCCGCCGAAACGGTGCGCAGGGCGAAAATCCAGTCCGAGCGCGTTGGTTGCGTTAGTCCGGCCAAACTGGTCTCGAAATAGCCCTTCAGCCGCTCCCAGCTCACATGCCCGTCTCCGCAAGTTGAGCCTGTTATGGACCGGCGGGCGCCTAGATATCCAGCACTTCCGTTGCGGCGAATTCGGCGCGTTCCTGGATAAAGCGGAAGCGGGCTTCCGGCTTGGTGCCCATCAGCGCGTCGACGGCGTCTTTGGTCGCGGCCTCGGCATCGATGACATCGATGCGAAGCAAGGTGCGCTTCCTCGGATCCATGGTGGTTTCCTTGAGCTGTGCGGCCATCATCTCGCCCAGACCCTTGAAGCGGCCAAGTTCGACCTTGCCGCGCCCAGTGAATTCGGTGCGCAGCAGCTCGTCCTTGTGCGCGTCGTCACGGGCATAAGCGACCTTGCCGCCTTGCCGGATCGAGTAGAGCGGCGGCACCGCCAGATAGAGGTGGCCGCCACGCACCAGAGCCGGCATCTCCTGGTAGAAGAAGGTGATCAGCAGCGAGGCGATGTGGGCGCCGTCGACGTCGGCGTCGGTCATGATGATGACGCGGTCGTAGCGCAAATCCTCGTCGCGATATTTCGACCGCGTGCCGCAGCCGAGCGCCTGGATCAGGTCCGAAATCTGCTGGTTGCCGGCGAGCTTGTCGTTGCCGGCGCTGGCGACATTGAGGATTTTTCCGCGTAGCGGCAACACGGCCTGGCTGGCGCGGTCGCGCGCCTGCTTGGCCGAGCCGCCAGCCGAGTCACCTTCGACAATGAACAGTTCGGCGCCGGCCGCGGCATTTTGCGTGCAGTCGGCGAGCTTGCCCGGCAGCCGCAATTTGCGCACCGCGCTCTTGCGCGACACTTCTTTTTCCTGGCGCCGGCGAACCCGCTCGTCGGCGCGCGCGATCACCCATTCGAGCAGCTTCGACGCCTCCTGCGGATTGTCGGCCAGCCAATGGTCGAATGGATCGCGGATCGCGGTCTCGACAATGCGGATTGCCTCGATGGTCGCCAGCCGGTCCTTGGTCTGGCCGACGAATTCCGGCTCGCGGATGAACACCGACAGCATGCCCGCCGCCGAGATCATGACGTCTTCCGAGGTGACGATCGAGGCGCGCTTGTTGCCGACGAGATCGGCATAGGCGCGCAGGCCCCGTGTCAGCACGTTGCGGAAGCCGGCCTCGTGGGTGCCGCCTTCTCCGGTCGGGATGGTGTTGCAGTAGGAATTGATGAAGCCGTCGCCGCCAAACCAGGTCACCGCCCATTCGAGCGAGCCATGGCCGCCTTGCTTGTCGCTCTTGCCGGCGAAGATTTCGCGCGTCACCTGGAACTCGTCGCCGAGCGATGCCTTGAGATAGTCCTTCAGGCCGCCAGGAAAATGGAACTCGGCCTTGGCCGGCGTCTGGTCCTTTTCCTTGATCAGCGACGGGTCGCAGGTCCAGCGGATTTCGACGCCGCCGAACAGATAGGCTTTCGAGCGCGTCATGCGATAGAGCCGCGCCGGTTCGAATGCCGCGCCCTTGCCGAAAATCTGCTCGTCGGGATGGAAGCGGATTTTTGTGCCGCGCCGATTGTGAACCTCGCCCAGCTGCTCCAGGCCGGTTACCGGGACGCCGCGCGAAAAGCGCTGGCGATAAAGTTGGCGGCCACGCGCGACCTCGACCTCGAGATGGTCCGACAGCGCATTGACCACGGAAACGCCGACGCCGTGCAGGCCGCCTGATGTTTCGTAGACCTTGGAGTCGAACTTGCCGCCCGAATGCAGCGTCGTCATGATCACTTCGAGCGCCGGCTTCTTGAATTTCGGATGCGGATCGACGGGGATGCCGCGGCCATTGTCGGTGACGGCGAGATAGCCGTCGGCCGAGAGTTCGACATCGATGAAGGTGGCATGGCCAGCGACCGCCTCGTCCATCGAATTGTCGATGACCTCGGCGAACAGGTGGTGCATCGCCTTGTCGTCGGTGCCGCCGATATACATGCCTGGCCGGCGGCGCACCGGCTCCAGCCCTTCCAGCACCTCGATGTCGGCGGCGCTATAGCCCTCGCTGCCATCCTTGGTCGCGGCAGGACGCTTGGTGGCTTGCACCAGCGGATCGGCCGGGCGCGCCGGCGTGCGCACCGGCGGCGGCTGCTTGTCCAGATTGCCGAAAAGGTCGTTGTTGTCGTCCATGCCTGCCATAGAGTCCGATGCTGCGAATCACCTCGCGATACTGCCACGCTTTTCAGCGCCAAGCGACGGAGGTTCCTGTTCCGTTCGGGGGATTGCCCCGTCTTAACCCAAAACCATTCGATAACCAAGCCGGCGGAAATAGGTCAAATGCCGCCGCACAAGATTCCTGATTCTTTAACAATGCCGCCTAGCGTGAGCCCAACAAAACAAGAAACTACGGGCTATCAGGGGTTTCGGCGTGAGGGGCAAGGCCATATCGATGATCGGCATCGCCGCCGTTTTCGGCGCGATCTCGATCTTTGCGGCGGATTTCTGGGTCAAGAGCCAGGCCAGGGCCGATAGCGAAGAGAAGACGGCGTCGATCGCCGCTCCCGCGGCACCCAAAATCGAGTTCAAGACCATCGTGGTGGCCAATGCCCCGTTGCGCTATGGCATGGAGCTCGACCGCACCAAGCTCAGCGAAATCCCCTGGCCGCAGGATTCCCTGCCGCAGGGCGCCTTCCCGACCATCGATGGGCTGCTTGGCGACGGCAATCGCGTGGTGCTGACGCCGATCGAAGTCAACGAACCGGTGCTGCTCACCAAGCTGTCCGGGCCCAATGGCCGCGCGACACTTTCCAATATGTTGACGCCCGGAATGCGGGCGGTGACCATTCGCACCGACGAGATTGCCGGTGTCGGCGGCTTCGTGACGCCGGGCGACCGGGTCGATGTCGTGCTGACGCGCGATGCCGGTGAAATCCAGGAAGTGGCCAAGAACGCGCAAGGCGCTGCCGGTTCGACGGTCACTTCAGAGATCGTCGTCTCCGATGCCAAGGTGCTGAGCGTCGGTCAGGGCGCCGACTCGCGCCAGACCACGCCGCAGATTGCCAATTCCGTGACCATCGAGGTGACGACCGAAGGCGCGCAGAAAGTGGCGCTTGCCCGCACCGTCGGCACGCTGTCGCTGTCGCTTCGCTCCGCCAGCGAAGGCGGTGACGGCAAGAACGGCGTCACCACCATCTCTTCCTTCGGCGGTTCGGTCGCTTCGAATGTGCAGGCGGCGGCCAGTTCGTTGTTCGATGCCGTGGCGAAAGGGCCGGAGAAACCGAAATTCAAGACGGTCATCGTGACACGCGGCACAAAGGCCGAGGAATACCAGGTTCCTTCGCCGGACCAGAAATAGAAGCCAGTGGGGACTGGGTGAGGGACGGGACAATGTTCGGGCTGATCACATATCGGATCATGGGACGGTTGCGCGTTTTGCGCACCGTGGCTGTCGCGGCTTCGCTGGCTGCTGCCGGGATGCTGGCGTTCGGCACCTCGGCCAGGGCCGACAACGACATCGTCTACGTGTCGTCGACCAAGAATGCCTCGATCAAGGTGGCCAAGGGCAAGCCGAAGACGATCATGACCAACGCCGCCTTCTACCAGATCGTCATCGGCGATCCGGAGATCGCCAACGTCAATCCGTTGACCGACAAATCCTTCTACGTGCTTGGCAACAATCTCGGCACCACCGGCATTGCGCTGTTCGATGAGAAGAAGCAGCTTGTCGGCACTGTCGACATCGAGGTGACGCTCGACACCGACCAGCTGGCCAGCACCATCCGCGCCAGCGTGCCGGACGCCAGGATCAAGGTCGGCTCGGCCAATGGCCGTGTCGTGCTGTCGGGCGAGGCGGATGACGCGGTCGCCGCCGAAAAGGCAAACAAGATCGCGACGCGCTTTTCCGGCACCGAAGAGGTGATCAACTCGGTCAACATCTCGTCGTCGCAGCAGGTCCAGCTCAACGTCCGCTTCGTCGAGATCAACCGCCAGGCGGGCCAGGATCTCGGGGCCAAATACAGCGCCAATTTCGCCTACGGCCTCGGCGGACGCGATGTCTCGATCGAACCGGGCACGGTGCCGGCGGCCGGCACCGGCGAGATCATCGGCCGGCTGCTGTCGGACGGTGTGTCGATCGATATCGCCATCAAGGCGCTGGAAGAGCGCGGCCTGGCGCGTCGGTTGGCCGAACCTAACCTGATCGCCCGTTCGGGCCAGACGGCAAGCTTCCTCGCCGGTGGCGAATTCCCGATCCCGGTTTCCGAGGACAACGGCAAGATCTCCGTCAGCTACAAGAAATACGGCGTCAGCCTGGATTTCACCCCGACGGTGCTGAAGGACGGGTTGGTCAGCCTGGACATCGCGCCGGAAGTCTCGTCGATCGACGCGTCATCCTCCTACAATATCGGCAGCATTTCGGTGCCCGGCTTCATCGTGCGCCGCGCCAGGACGTCCGTCGACCTGAAGAACGGCCAGAGCTTCATGATCGCCGGACTGCTGCAGTCGCAAAACGACATCACCACGTCGCGCATTCCCGGCCTCGGCAAGATGCCCGTGCTTGGAGCGCTGTTTTCGTCGAAATCCTATCAGCGGCGTGAGACCGATCTGGTCATCATCGTCACCCCCTATCTGGTCAAGCCGGTCGACCCGTCAAAGAAGCTCGTCGAACCGACCGATGGTACGCAGCCGGCAAGCAACGTCGACTATTTTCTCAACAACACCGAGGAAGTGAAGACGTCCGACACCAATCGCGCGCTGGCCATGGCCGGCGGCAGTGTCGCGCAGCCGGCTGCCGTTACCACGGTCGGGCATTTCCTCGACCTGCCCAAGGATTGAAACCATGCGTCTGGTCTTGAGATCGAGCATCGCCCTGCTGCTGGCCGGCCTCGCCGTCGGCTGCACCAGCGACGACTATGTGCGCACCGAAGGGGTGTCGTCCGCCGCTGGCAATGCGCAAGCCGCCAACACCGCCATGCAGATGGTCGATCCCTGGAAATACGGTGTCCAGAACACAAAACTTCTTGTTCCCGCCCAGCGCGGCGAAGCGGCGGTCATCACCCCCGATCAGGCGGCCAGCGCGAAGGCGTCGCAATCCACCACAAGCAACTGATCTCGCGGGCAACTGATTCAACGGTCGATCGACCTGACAGGCTGACAGAATGGCAAACGGCACCAAGACCAGGAAGATCCTGCTCGTATCGACCGACAGGACCTTTGTGCAGGATACGCGGACCGCATTCGCCGCCTCCGAGATCATCCAGCTCTCGACAGTGGAAAAGAGTATCACGGAGCTGCGCGGCGAGATTCAGGAAGCCGACTTCGGCGCCATCATCGTCGACATGGATGCGGCAAGGCTGGAGGAGGTCGAGTCGCTGCAGCGCATCATGCGCCGGCTGGAGGACAAGGTCCCGGTGGTCGTCGTCACCCAGGAGTTCAATGCCGCCGCCGTGCGTATCCTGGTGCAGCTCAAGGTCGCGGATTTCCTGGTCAAGCCGATCACCACCGCTGACCTGGTGCGCTCCGTGGTGCGGGCGCTGCAGGGACCCGGGCGCGAGGAGAACACCGAGTCGCAGATCTACACCTTCATGCCGGCTGCGGGCGGTGTCGGCACCACGACGCTGGCCCTCCAGACCGCCTTTCAGCTGCACCACTCGGTGACGCGCGGCGCGTCGACTTGCGTGGTCGACCTCAATTTCCAGCAGGGCGCCTGTGCCGAATATCTCGACCTCGAACCGCGTTTCGACATCACCGAGATCGAAAACCAGCCCGAACGCCTCGACCGGCAACTGCTCGACGTGATGCTGTCGAAGCATGCCAGCGGGCTTTGCGTGCTGGCGGCGCCGACGCATCCGGCGGAAATGCGCTCGTTCAAGACCGATGTCGTGGTGCGCATGCTGGACCTTGTTTCGGCCTATTTCGACAATGTCGTCATCGACATGCCGCGCACCTGGTTTCCATGGACGGAGACCGTGCTGCTCGGTTCCAACAAGCTCTATATCGTCGCCGAAATGACGGTGCCGTGTCTGCGCCACACGCAGCGCCTGATCCAGGCGGTCTACGAGACCGTCGGTAAGGAAGTGAAGCCGAACGTCATCGTCAACCGTTTCGAGCAGAAGATGTTCGACAACGGCATCAAGCAGGCGGACGTCCAGGAAATCCTCGGTGAGCATTTCGTCGGCGGTATCGCCAACAACTACCGGCTGGTGCGCGAGGCGGTCGATCGCGGCGTGCCGCTGCACGAGATCGACCCGAACGCCAATGTCATCAACGATCTGAAGAAGATCATCCTGCCGGAGGAAGCAGTCCAACCGCGGACGAAGTCGCGCTCGCTGTTTGGCATGGGCCGGGGATTGCTGAAGAGGAAGGCCGGATGACCAGCCGCTTTTCCACCCTGCAGAACCGCGATGCGCGCCCGCAGCGCGCCGCCGAACCAATGCCGGTCGCGCATCATGCGGTCGTCATTCCGACCAACCGAAAGGCGCTGCCGGCAAAGTCGGAAGCAACACCGGCAAAGAATGCCAACAAGGTTCTCGATGCGCGCGTGCGTATCCACCGGTTGCTGCTCGAGGAGATCAATCTTGTCGCGCTGGAGCGTTTGCCCAAGGACGAGATGCGCCGGCAAGTGCATGATTTCGTGTCGGAAAAGACCAAGCAGGAGCGGATGGCGATCAACACCGTCGAGCTTGACGCGCTGGTCGACGACATTGTCGACGAGATGGTCGGCCTCGGTCCGCTGGAGCCGCTGCTCAAGGACCCCGATATCAACGACATCCTGATCAACGGCCACCAGAACTGCTTTGTCGAAAAGAAGGGCAAGCTGACGCCGGTCCATATTCCTTTCAAGGACGAGGCGCATCTGCTGCGCATCATCAACAAGATCGTCGCCGCGGTCGGCCGCCGGGTCGACGAATCGCAGCCGATGGTCGACGCGCGTATGCTGGACGGCTCGCGTTTCAACGCGGCGATCCGCCCGGTCGCGGTCGACGGGCCACTTGTGTCGATCCGCAAGTTCTCCAAGAACAAGCTCGGCCTGCACAAGCTGGTTGAATTCGGCGCCATCACCCAGAACATGGCTGAAGTGCTGGCGGCGGCCGTGCATGCCCGCAAGACGACGATCATTTCGGGCGGCACCGGCACCGGCAAGACGACCATGCTCAACGCGCTGTCGGCCTTCATCCCGGAAGATGAGCGGTTGATCACCATCGAGGATGCAGCCGAGCTTCAGCTGCAGCAGCCGCATGTGGCGCGCATGGAGACGCGTCCCGCCAACATCGAAGGCCATGGCGAGCTGAAGCAGCGCGATCTGGTCAAGAACGCGCTGCGCATGCGCCCAGATCGCGTCATCCTCGGCGAGTGCCGTGGCGAGGAAGCCTTCGACATGCTGCAGGCGATGAACACCGGCCATGAGGGATCGATGGCGACCATCCATGCCAACACGCCGCGCGACGCCATTTCGCGCCTCGAGCAGATGCTCGGCATGACCGGTATGCCGATGACGGTGCAGTCGATCCGCAGCCAGATCGCCAGTGCGCTCGACCTCATCGTGCAACTGACGCGCCTGTCCGACGGCAAGCGCAAGGTGACCAGCGTCGCCGAGGTGACCGGCATGGAAGGCGACGTCATCCAGATGCAGGAGATCTTCCGCTTCGTGCGCACCGGCATGGAGGCCGATGGCAAGATCCTCGGCCACTACGAGGCGACCGGCATCCGGCCGCGTTTCCTCGAGGATTTGCGCGCCATGGGCATCGAGTTCCCCGGACGATACTTCGAACCCGGCCGGCCGCAGGAGTAGCCCAGGTGTTCGACGGACTCAGCGCGATCTACATCGTCTATGCCACGGCAGCGCTTACCGGCATCCTGATCGCCGAAGCCTGCTACCTGCTTTTTGCCGGCCGCAGCGACAAGCGTACCGCGATCAACCGGCGCATGAAACTGCAGGACAAAAGGATCAGCCAGGAGCAAGTGCTTGTCCAGCTGCGCAAGGAGCGCGGCCTGGATGCGGGCACGTCGCTGTTTTCGCCGGACCGGTTCCGCGCCCTGCGAACCCAGTCGGGCATGATCATGCCGCTGCCGAAATTCCTGATGATCACCTGTGGCGTGGCATTCGCCGCGGCTCTGGCGGCCATCTGGTACGGCATGCCGCCGCTGCTCGGGCTTATCCTGTTTGTCATGCTTGTGCCGGTGCTGCCGGTGATGGCGCTGCGCTTCAAACGCGGCCGCCGGCTGAAGAGGTTCGGCACGCAATTGCCGGAGGCGCTGGAATTGATCACGCGTGGCCTGAAGGCCGGCCATCCGGTGCCGGTGGCGATCGCCATGGTGTCGCGCGAAATGCCCGACCCGATCGGCACCGAGTTCGGCGTCATCGCCGACGAGGTGACCTATGGGTCGGATCTGGTTACGGCCTTGAATTCGCTGTTCGACCGGGTCGGCCATGAGGACCTGCCGCTGTTCGTTACCGCCGTCTCGATCCAGAGCAGTTCGGGCGGCAATCTGCGCGAAATCCTCGACGGCCTGGCGTTGACGATCCGCGAGCGCGGCAAGCTGCGCCGCAAGGTGCGCGCCATTTCGACTGAAGGCCGCATGTCGGCCTACATCCTGACGGCGATACCGGCGCTGCTGTTTGCCGCCATCATGGCACTGATGCCGGGCTTCTACCGCGACGTCTGGGGTGAGCCGAAGACCTGGTACCTGATTGGCGGCTCAATCGCCTGGCTGATGCTGGGCAATCTGATGATGTTCAAGATGTCGAATTTCAGGTTCTGACATGCAAGGCTTCATCGAATTCCTCGCTTCGCTTGCGCCGACCTCGCTGATGCCGGCGGCCGTCCTGCTGCTGGCTCTGGGCGCTGTCGCGGTTGCCTGGCCAATGGTGACGGCGAAGAGCGATCACAACGAGGTCAAGCGCCGACTCAAGGTGGATGACGGTCCCGTGGCCGCGAAGCCCGAGCCGGTGCAGAAGAAGAATGCCGGCATCGTGCGCGAGAAGGCGGTGAAGAGGGCGCAGGAATTCTACGCCAAGAGCGATCCGGAAAATGTCGCCCGGCTGCGCATGAAGCTCATCCAGGCGGGCTACATGGAGCCGCGTGCGGTCGGCATGTTCTTTCTCGTACGCTTCGCCGCGATGGTCGGCTCAGCGATCGGCGCATTTGTGCTCAATCAATGGCTGGGCAGCCCCGACTCGACGATGGCCAGCCGCTGGGCCTTCGTCATCTTGTCGGGAGTGGCGGGCTATTTCTTCCCTGGCCTCGTGCTGAGCCAGAGGGGGCGGGAAAAGCGGCGCGAATACCGCAACGGTTTTCCCGATTTCATGGACCTGATGATCGTCTGCTCGGATGCCGGCATGAGCATGGAGGCTGGCATCGAGCGCGTCTCCAAGGAACTCGCCAAGACCTATCCCGCGCTCAGCCAGAACCTGCAGCTCGTGTCGCTGGAACTGCGGGCCGGGCGCAGCCTCGACGATGCGCTGAAGGCGCTGGCCGACCGCCTCAGCCTTGACGAGGTGCGGTCCTTCGCCACGCTGCTGCAGCAATCGAAGGAGCTCGGCACCAGCCTGTCGGGGGCGCTGCGCGTCTTTTCCGATGAAATGCGCCACAAGCGCATGTCGCTGGCCGAGGAGAAGGCGCACGCCCTGCCGGCCAAGATGTCGGTGCCGGTGACGGTGTGCATCCTGCCGGTGGTGCTGATGATTGCGATCATTCCGATCATCGTCAAAATGACGACGCACTAGGAAATGCTGATATTCAGGTGGGCCCGGCCTGAACAGCCCTACATCGGGATCGGCAAAGTCCGCAAATGAGTGAGAAGCCCATGCGAATGCTGTTGCGCACCCTCTTCCTAGGTCTCGCTACAGCCAGTCTGTCGCCAGCCTGGGCCGCGGCCGGCGATTGCGGCGATGTTGTCGCCCTCGTGCAGCAGGCCTATCCCAAGGCCCGGAAGAGCAGCGACAGCGCCGCGTTGACGCTCGAACCCGATATCAGCATCGCCCTGGCGCTCACGGATTACGATAGGCCGGGGGTGGTCTGCAAGATCTGGCCGGCGCATGACGACCTGCTGCTGGTCGCAGTGCCGCTGATCGACAGCGCCAAATCCAGTGACGGCGAGCATGTCGGCGATATCGAGCTTCTGGTTGTCGACAGGACGAGCCGGCAGGTGCGCCAGCGCCTGCTGCAGCCGGGGCTGATGAACGATGATGCCGTCGCCATCCGCAAGATCGAATTCGATACCGGCCGCTACACGCTGTCGCCCGATGTCACCGCCTTTGGCCTGCGCATCGAAATGGCAAACAATTCGCTGCCCAATCCCTTCAGCGAAACCGACCTGCGGCTCTATGCCCTCGACGGCAATGCCCTGCGGTTGGTGCTCGACGGCCTCGTCGTGGCCGACAATGGCGGCGAAGGCGATACCAATTGCGCCGGGTCCTTTCATACCAGCCAGGTCAGCCTGGCGATGAGCTCGGCGAAACATCATGGCTACCACGACATCACCGTGGTCCAGCGGACGGATACCGACAATCCCTTGCCCGACAAGAATGGTGAGTGCCAGTCCCATCCCGGCAAGTCCGTAAAGCGGACCTATCGGCTGCGCTATGACGGCAGCCGCTATCCGGTTCCGGCGGCGCTCAAAGCCTTGGGACCGTGAGAACGCGGGAAAACAGGTCTTCACTCGGAGGTTCGCGGCCTGGTGGTTAATGGCCGGTGTGCCCGAAGCCTAATTTTAAGCGCATTTCGGCACCGAAGTTTAATCGCTCGGATGTAGTGTGTTTCCCGAAGAACGACCCGGCAAATCGGGCGATGAGGCAGGGGCATGCGTCACAGTAACTTCTCGGCAATGGCCGCGTTGGCGGCCGTCTTGATTATGTCTGGCTGTACGACGGGCAGCGTCGATACGACCAAGACCACCGCCATCCAACCGGCGGCAAAGGACATCGACGCCTCCGAACTGGCGGAAGGCAAGGCGCAGTTTCGCGACG
Source organism: Mesorhizobium bavaricum (assembly GCF_056781655.1). Lineage (NCBI taxonomy): Bacteria > Pseudomonadati > Pseudomonadota > Alphaproteobacteria > Hyphomicrobiales > Phyllobacteriaceae > Mesorhizobium > Mesorhizobium bavaricum. The sequence goes on from NZ_CM165566.1 coordinate 4,062,665, forward strand.
CCAATTACGGCCTCGCCGAACAGCATTTCCGCAAGGCTGTCGAGTTGAAGGCCGACAATGCCGAAGCCTGGATGGGGCTCGCCGCTTCGTATGACGAGCTTGGCCGCTTCGACTTTGCTGACCGTGCCTACAACCAGCTTTTGAAAGTCGCCGGCCGCAAGCCGCAGATCGTCAACAACATGGGCTATTCGCAACTGTTGCGTGGCAATCGCAAGAAAGCCAAGGCGCTGCTGCTCGAAGCGAAGGCCGGCATGGCCGATGCCACGGTCGTCAACGCCAATCTCGCTCTGCTGAACAAGGGCTGATCCGGTCGTCGCGTCCAAGGGTGCGGTTTCGGGACACAGGGCATCGACGCTTTGTAAACCCTATCCGCAGGTTGCGTCGAAAGGTCGGCCGAAAACCGTATCCGAGGGCTGCCGCTGACCTAGAATGCAGCGCACCCACCGACGCTCGAGAGGCTCTCGCCTGACATGTTGGACTTCAGTTCGCTCCTGCTCGCGGCCGCGCTGTCGGGGATCTGCCTGAGCGCTACCATGTTCGCGATCTGGTGCACCGCGCCCAAGGCGGGCTTCGTCCTGACCGTGGCGTGCGGCATTCTGGTGCTCGTCGCGCATGTGATCCTGTTCTGGCGATACACCAAGCAGCCTGATCCATTGCTCTGCCAGGTCGTGCTCGTGCTGCTGAGCCTGGGGTTCCTGATCATCTGCTTGTCGGCCATGCAATATCTCGGCGTGCCCGGCTATCGACGGGCCTTTGCACCGACCCTTGCCGCCATGGCGGTCTGTGCGGCCGTGACCTTCATCGGCCTTGATGGTGTCGGCTTCATCATCACCTACGCGACGGTAACGGCGCTGCTGTCGGCGATCGGCGCGATGTTCTGGATCAACGGCAGCCATGATCGCCGGATCCTGCTGGTGGTTTCGTTTCTGAGCGGCACCTGTGCGGTGTCCTTTGCGCTCTGTGGCATGGTTCTGCTGGGCAGGGGGCAGTGGGTGCTCGCGGTCGCACCCGACAACTGGGCCGAACGGCTGAATTCCGTGGTGGCGGTGGCTTGCATGACCGGGCTCGGCGCGTTGACGCTCTCCCTCCATCATCTGCAGGCGCAGATCGAGCTGAAGGCCGAGACCATGACCGACCCGCTGACGGGGTTGATGAACCGTCGGGCGCTGAAATCGCTCTATGGGGAGCGGAGTTTCGGTCCATTCATGTTCGTCGTCATGTTTGACCTCGACCACTTCAAGCGGACGAACGACGTCTACGGTCACCCGGTCGGCGACCAGGTCCTGTGCCGCTTCGCCGCGGTCATCAAGAAATATGCCAGAACCGGCGTCGACGCCTTTCGCCTCGGCGGCGAGGAATTCGCCGTTGTCATATCGCGGATGACGGATGAAAGGGCCTACGATCTCGCCAGCAAGATCGGCGTCGCCTTCGGCACCGAAATCGTTGCCACCCAGATTGGTCCGTTGCGCAGCACGGTCAGCGGCGGCATCGGCTTTGGCGAGGCCGACGGCCGCAGCCTCGATGACGTGCTGGCCGAGGCCGACGCAGCGCTCTATGCCGCCAAGCGCGCCGGGCGAAATTGCGTCATCAGCCGCAAAAGGACGGGCAAGGCCGAACCGGTGAAGCCGGCCTTGCGCTCAGCGTAGTTATTCCGCCGCACCCAGATAGTCCGACAGCGGGGGGCAGGAACAGACCAGGTTGCGGTCGCCGGCAACATTGTCGATGCGCGACACCGGCGGCCAGTATTTGGCTGCTGTGTCGGCGTCACCGGCGGGGTAGGCCGCCTCCAGCCGCGAATAGGGATGGCTCCACTGGCTGGCCAGTGCCTCGGCGGCTGTGTGCGGTGCATTGACCAACGGGTTGTCGGCCAAGGGCCATTCGCCCTTGGCCACCTTGGCGGCCTCGCCAGCGATGGCGATCATTGCCTCGCAAAAACGGTCGAGTTCGCGCTTGGGCTCGGACTCGGTCGGCTCCACCATCAGCGTGCCGGCGACCGGGAAAGACATGGTCGGCGCATGGAAACCATAGTCGATCAGCCGTTTGGCGATGTCGTCGACGCTTATGCCGGCGCTGTCCTTGAGCACGCGGGTGTCGAGGATGCATTCATGCGCGATGCGATCGTGCCTGCCCTTGTAGAGAAGCGGGAAATGCGGCGCGAGCCGCGTCGCCACATAGTTGGCCGAGATGATGGCGGTTTCCGTAGCCTGCTTCAGGCCGGAAGCGCCCATCATGCGGATGTACATCCAGGTGATCGGCAGGATCGAAGCGCTGCCGAAAGGGGCGGCCGACACCGCATGGCCCGAGCCTTCGGTGACGTGGCCCGGCAGATACGGCTGCAGATGCGCCTTGACGCCGATCGGGCCGACGCCCGGGCCGCCGCCGCCATGCGGGATGCAGAAGGTCTTGTGCAGGTTCATATGGCAGACGTCGGCGCCGATGTCGCCGGGGCGGGCGAGACCGACCAGGGCGTTGAGGTTGGCGCCGTCGAAATAGACCTGGCCGCCATGCTCGTGAATGAGGGCGCAGAGGTGGCGCGCGCCTTCCTCGTAGACGCCATGCGTCGAGGGATAGGTGAACATCAGCGCCGCGAGATTTCTTGAATGCTCATTGGCCTTGGCCCTCATATCGTCCATGTCGATATTGCCATCCTCGCTGCAGCGCACGACGACGACGCTCATGCCCGCCATCGCCGCACTCGCCGGATTGGTGCCATGCGCCGAGGACGGGATCAGGCAGACGGTGCGATGGCTGTCGCCACGCGAGCGGTGGTAGCCGCGAATGGCAAGCAGGCCGGCATATTCGCCCTGGCTGCCGGCATTGGGCTGCAAGGTGACGGCGCGAAGCCGGTGATCTCCGACAGCCATCCTTCCAGTTCGCCGATCATGGCGCGATAGCCAGCTGAATGCGCGGCCGGTGCGAAGGGATGGAGATTGGCAATGCTTGGCCAACTGACCGGCATCATCTCGGCGGCGGCGTTGAGCTTCATGGTGCAGGATCCGAGCGGGATCATGGCGCGGTCGAGCGCCAGATCCTTATCGGCCAGCCGGCGCAGGAAGCGCATCATCTCGGTTTCCGAGTGGTTCTCGTGGAAGACGGGTTGGGTGAGGAACTCCTTGCCACGCGGCTTGCCAGGCACGGTGCTGGCAGCGGCGGTCCCAGCCTTGGCGCCAAACAGCGCGGCGATCGCCTCCACATCGGCATCGGTCGAGGTCTCGTCGAAACAGACGGCGACATGGTCGGCGTCGATGATGCGCAACAGCCGGCCGGTCTTTTCAGCGGCAGATGCGATTGCCGCGGCCTTGCCTTTGACCTCCGCCGTCACCGTGTCGAAGCGGCTGGCACCGAGCACCGAAACACCTGCTGCCTTTAGACCGGCGGCCAGGCGGTTGGCCAGCCCATGGATGCGTCCGGCGATCGCCTGCAATCCGGCAGGGCCGTGCCAGATGGCATAGGCCGTCGCCATATTGGCGAGCAGCGCCTGCGCGGTGCAGATGTTGGAGGTCGCCTTGTCGCGGCGGATGTGCTGCTCGCGCGTCTGCAGCGCAAGACGATAGCCCGGGCGGCCCTTGCTGTCGGTCGATTGGCCGACGAGGCGGCCGGGCATCAGCCGGGTCAGCTTGTCGGAGACGGCGCAATAGGCGGCGTGCGGGCCGCCAAAGCCCATCGGCACGCCGAAGCGCTGCATCGGGCCGACGGCGATGTCGGCGCCGAGTTTCGCCGGTGCGTCGGTCAGCGTCAGGCCGAGCGGATCGGCAATGAAGATGACCAGTGCGCCGGTGGCGCGAGCCTTCTCGATCGCTGCCTTGTGGTCGCCATAGACGCCGAACGTGTCCGGCCAGGAGACCAGCAGGGCGGCGGTGTTGTCGTCGATCGTCTCGCCGTCGATCTCGATGTCGAGCGGTTCTGCGCGGGTGCGCACGACATCCAGCGTCTGCGGATGCGGCGTGCCGGCCAGCGCCACCTTGGTGCGCTTGTCGCGATGATGGCGCAGCGCGATGCCGACCGCCTCCGCGACGGCGGTGGCTTCATCGAGTAGCGAGGCCGAAGCCACCGGCAGACCGGTCAGCTCTGCGACCAGGGTCTGGAAATTGAACAGCATTTCGAGCCGGCCCTGGCTGATCTCGGCCTGGTAGGGCGTGTAGGCCGTGTACCAGGCCGGGTTCTCGAACAGATTGCGCTGGATCACCGGCGGCACATCGACACCGTGATAGCCGGCGCCGATGAAGCTCTTCAACACCGTGTTCTTTGCCATCGTCGCTGACAATTCGGCCAGGGCTTCAGCTTCGCTGGCCGGCACGGGCAGGTTCAGCGGCAAGTCGAGGCGGATCGATCTCGGCACGGCCTGGCTGATCAGCGTCTCAACCGAGGGAACGCCGATCACGGCCAGCATGGCTCTGACATCGTTGAGGCCGGGGCCAATGTGGCGGGCCGAGAAGGGGGTGAGTGCTGCGGTCATCTTTTTTGGTCCTGCTTTCAGCCGATGTGGGCCAGGTAGGCGGCCTCATCCATGAGGCCTTCCAACTGGCTCTCATTGGCCAGCTTCATCTTCCACAACCAACCGGCGCCGGTTGCCGCCGAATTGACCAGCGACGGATCAGACGACAGCGTGCCGTTGGCCTCGGTGATTTCGCCGTCGACCGGCGCGTAGACGTCGGATGCCGCTTTGACGGACTCGACCACCACGGCGGTATCGCCCTTGGCGAGCTTTTTGCCCGTTTCGGGCAGTTCGACGAAGACGAGATCACCAAGCTGCTCCTGCGCGTAGTCGGTGATGCCGACCGTGGCGATGCCGCCCTCGACGCGGAGCCATTCGTGATCTTCGGTGAAATAGGTCTTTGCCATCGGATTCATCCTTTGCGGTGGCGATGCGGTGTGAAGGGCAGGGAGCTGATATCGACAGGGATTTTCGTGCCGCGCACGTCGGCGAAAACCCGTGTGCCGGGCTTTGCCAGCGGCGTTGCGACATAACCCATGGCTACCGGATGGCCGGCCGAGGGGCCGAAGCCGCCTGACGTGACATGACCGGCGGGATTGCCGTCGGCATCGAAGAGCGCGGCGCCGGCGCGTACCGGCTGGCGGCCCTCCGGCTTCAACCCAACCCGCCTTTGCGCGGGTCCCCGTTCTACGGCGGCTCGCAGGGCGTCGGCGCCGATGAAAGCGCCGGAGGCGCGGATATCTTTCGGGATCGCCCACGTCAGTCTGGCGCTGGCCGGGTCGGTCTCCGGTGTGATGTCCTGGCCGTGCAGGCACAGCCCAGCCTCCAGTCGGAGGCTGTCGCGAGCGGCAAGGCCGATCCACAGCACGCGCTCATCGCCGAGCAATTTCGCGACGAGGTCGCGCGCATCTGTCTCTGGCAGGCCGATCTCGAAACCGTCTTCGCCGGTGTAGCCGGAGCGGCTCATGAACCAGTTCTGCCGTGGCTCGACCCCATGCATGAACAGCAGTGAGCCGGTCTCGATGCCGGCGCGGGAAAGGGCTGCCCAGGCTTCCGGGCCCTGGACGGCAAGGAAGACGCGATCGAGTGGCTCGACCCTGGCGTCGAAATCCGCGGCAAGCGCACGCAAATGCTTTTCGTCGGCCACGGCGTTGCCTGCGTTGGCGACCACCATGAAGCGCTGGTCGCCCAGCCTGGTGACGATCAGGTCGTCCAGAATGCCTCCTGCTTCATTGAGGAAGAAGGACAGTTTGGACTGCGAGATTTCGAGCGCGCCGGCATCCACAGGACAGGCGCGGTTGAGCAACGCAACCACTTCGCGCCCGCTGATCTCGAACAGTTTCATATGCGAGATGTCGAACAGGCCGGCATGCTCGCGGGTGTGAAGATGCTCCTTCATGACGCCGGCCGGATAGGTCAGCGGCATCGACCAGCCGGCAAAGGCGCCAAAGCGTGCACCGGCGGCTACGTGGATATCTTCCAGGGGAAGGTGTTTGGTGTCGTCGCCCGTCATGTCATCTCCAGAGTCGCACGCAATCGGCCGCGAATGGCGACCAGTCCGTGCCCCTCTGTCTGAAGCCTGAGAGACTCGCGCAACCGGAACTCTGTCAGCGGCGCTTACACCTTCGGCGCGGGGGCAAGCCCCGACTTTCCAGAGTGTCTTTCCCGTCTACGGTTCTTTTGCCTGAGAGATTTCGGGCGATTTCCCCTTCGGCGGCAGCTTTCGCTGCTCTCTCCCGCAAACAGGTAGGACTCGCAAGAGCCCTCGACTCGTCATCCATAGCCCGTCGACGACACATTGTCACCTGCCTGCGACGTGTTGCTGACAAGTCTTCGCTAACCACGCCGTTTGCCGGATTTTCAAGACACTGCTGATATGTTGGCAGCCATGAGGCTTTGCGCCGGCGCTTGCCGGCAGCGGACGGGGACGACAAATGGGCGAATTGATCATGAGTGCGCCGGTGGCGGGGCTGACCTCGAAAAGCCGCATCACCAGGGAAGACGTGGCCATGTTGCGCCATGAAGTGTTCGGCGATGGCGTGGTGACGCGCGGCGAGGCCGAGGCACTGTTCGCGCTCGACGCCACGGCGAAGGAGAAGTGCCAGGAATGGCCGGGCTTTTTCGTCGAAGCGGTCACCGACTACATCGTCCACCAGGAAAAGCCGTCGGGCTACATCTCGCAGGACAATGCCGAGTGGCTGATCCGCACGATCTCGCGAGACGGCATGGTCGACAGCCGCACCGAACTCGAGCTGCTGGTCCATGTGCTGGAAGAGGCGAGATCGTCGCCGAGCCAGCTTTGCGTCTATGCGCTGGAGCAGGTCGCCCACGCCGTCATCGACGGCAAGGGGCCGCTCATGCTTGGCGGTGCGCTGGTTCCCGGACTGATCGCCAAGGCGGAGGTCGAGCTTTTGCGCCGGATCCTCCACGCCCATGGCGGTGACGGCAACATCGCCATCACCCGTGCCGAGGCCGAAGTGCTGTTCAAGATCAATGAGCGGACAGCCCAGGCCGAGAACGATCCGTCCTGGAACGATCTGTTCGTCAAGGCGATCGCCAATTTCGTCATGTGCTCGGCCGGCTATGAGGCGCCGACACGCGATGTGGCGCTGCGCCGTGATGCCTTCCTGGAAGCCGCCGATCCGGAAATCGGCGGCTTCTTCAGCCGCATGGTCTCCGGCGGCCTCGCCGGCATCATGGAGGCCTACCGGTCCCCCGACGACATCGAGGCCGAGTGGGAAGCCAAGAACAGGGCGACTGAAGCCCTGGCGCGCCGCGCCGAGACGATCGATGCCGGCGAAGCCAGCTGGCTGATCGAGCACATCGGGGCGGACAGGCCGCTGTACGAGAACGAGCGCGCGCTGCTGACCCTGATCAAGCATGCCTCGCCAGAAATCCACCCGGCGCTGAAGCCGCTGCTCGACAAGGTAGCCTGAACACGCGGCGGCGCTCGCTACGCCCCCGGGCCGATCATCATCTTGCGCTTTGCGGTTCAGATTCCACCGTACCAGTCGTAGCCATTGTCTTCCCAATAGCCACCCCTGCCGCCGCCGACATTGGCGAAGCCGTCGACCAGCTCGATCTTGTAGAGATATTTCGGCATCTTGTAGCCAAGCTGACGCTCGACGCGGACACGCAGCGGCGCGCCGTTCTCGACCGGCAGCGGCTTGCCATTCAGCCCATAGGCAAGGATCGTCTGCGGGTGGCGGGCGTCGATCAGGTCGATCGTGCCGTAGTATTTGATGTCGCCGGAGAGACTGCGGTCGATCGTGTCGAGACAATGGAACATGACGTAGCGGGCCTGCGGCTTGACCACCGCCTGGTCGAGCACCAGCGACAGCGGCGTGCCGGTCCATTTGGCGATGCAACTCCAGCCTTCGACGCAGTCGTGGCGGGTGATCTGGGTGCGGCTCGGCATGGTCATCAATTGCTCGCGGCTAAGTGACAGCGGCTTTTCGACAAGACCCGAAACCTCCAGCCGCCAGTCGGCGAAATTGTTGGCGAGTAGACCCTTGTAGACGTCGTCGTCCGGCGCCGTGACGCCGTTCGGCCGCTGCGGCTGGCGGATATCGGCCTCGGTGAATTCCGGCGCCAGCGCATCGCGGCCGGCAAGCAGGCGTTGCGCCCGGTATGTCAGGCCATTGGCGTTTTCGAGGAAGCTGCGCAGGCCGCTGCCAATGCTAAGCTGGCTGTCGAAAGCGTCGCAGCCCGACAGCATGATGCCGGAGGCGCCAAGGCCGGCACCCGTCAGGAATTTCCGGCGGCTGATCTGGAACTTACCCATGTCACGCACTCCTCTCGGTGGAATTGTCGCCCTGTGCGGGAGGATCGGTGCGGTACCAGCCGGTGATGATCGAGCGCAGTTCGTTGATCGGGCCAGCAGCCAGGATCATCAGAATGTGGACGACGAAGAAGGCGACCAGCAGCACCATGACGGTGAAATGGATGGTGCGCGCCGTCTGCCGGCCACCGAGCAGATCGTTGAGGAACGGCAGCACCGAGTTCATGCTGGGCGACATAGCCAGGCCGGTGATGATCATCAGCGGCAAAAGCACGAACAGCACGCCGCCATAGGCCATCTTCTGCAGCGTGTTGTATTCCCGCGTGTGGTGGAATTTGAGCTTGGCGTGGTCGACGATGTCCTGCGGCAGGCGCTTGAGATCGTCGAGGCGCGGCGCCAGATCGCGACGCAGATGGCCATTCACAGTGCTGGCGACCAGCCAGACGATCAAGGTCGTGGTCAGTATCCAGGCAAAGAAGAAATGGATGACGCGGGCGGTGCCGAGGTCATAATAGGACGGGATGGTCGCCCAGGACGGAAAGCCGCGCGCCGTTTCGTTGCCGGCCGGACCGGACCAGCCGAGCACGCCTGTGGTGTCGAAGCGACGCCCGAAGATTTCGGTATAGCCGCGCGTGCCGGCGTCGGTGTTTTCGGCGCCTATGGCCAAGATGGTGTTGTTGTAGTCGAAGCCCGACTGCTTGCCGATGTAGAGCTGTGGGCGGGCGTTGAAAATCTGCAGGCCGGACAGCAGCATGAAGAACAGCGAGATGGCCCAGATCCAGTGCGTCAGCCGCGTCCAGCGCGACTGCCGATAGATCAGCGTTGTGTCATTCGAAGCGGGCGCATCCGGTCCGGCGGCGGCTTGGCTTCTGGCAACCGATTCCATCTTGTCTCGTCTCCCGGCCTCGCGGCGTGGCCTGCGCGTTCATTGTCCTCCTGATACGTCGCCAACCAAACCGATGTTTCATCCGATCACGGAATTATTATGGGCTGCCCAGGCTGACCGCGAGATTGACGGCCGCGGCGACGATCACCGTGTTGAAGAAGAACGACAGGATCGAATGGACAAGCACGACACAACGCATATGCGTTGTCGAGATGTTGGTGTCGGCAGTCTGCGCGGTCATGCCAATGACCGTCGAGAAGTAGAGGAAATCCCAGCCTTCCGGCCGCTTGTCGCCTGGGAACAGCAGGCCGCCGACCGGGATTTTCTTCTTGGTTTCGGCGTCGACCGCATCGCCGTCCATCCAGTAGACATGGGCATAATGGAGAGCTGCCATGGCATGGATGGTGAACCAGCCGAGCGGGATCGACAAAAGCGCAAAGCCAAGCTCGACAGGGTGAGCGCTGTCTTTCTGGTTGATCAGTTGAAACAGCGAGAAGGTGGCAACGCCGACGACGACAAGCGTCACCGCGAAGATGACCAGCACCGGCTGGTCGGTGGCGCGCGCATTCTTGCTCAGATACCTGCCGGTGAACTTTGGCATCTGGCCGACGACAAGGATGACGTAGGCGGCAAAGAATGCGTTGGCGCCGATCGAATAGGCGAGTGAGGCATGCAGCAGCAACGCCACGACAAGTGCCACAACGCCGAAGCCGAACGACATCGCGAACAGCATGTGGCGCTGCATGGGGTTCTTCGTCGGGGTTTCGGCAGCCATGGCGTCGCCCCCTTGGATGGCGCTCGGTTTCTACTGCGGTGTGGCGGATTTGAGGGCGCGCCGCAAGATGCGGTCGAGTTCGCCGAGAAACCGCGAGCGGTCCTGCGGCGCGAAGCTGGCATTGTAGCCCTTGCTTTCGCCGGTCTCGCGCAGATGCTGCTTGAGGTCGCGCATCGCCACCGCCATGCCGATCGTTTCCGGCGTGAACGGGCGCCCGGTGGGCCCGAGCACATGGGCACCGAGCGCCACCGCACGGGCGGCGAGCGGAATGTCTGATGTGATCACGATGTCGTTGGCGTGCGCATTGTCGACGATCCAGTCGTCGGCGGCGTCAGCGCCCTTAGACACCACGACGTTGCGGACCATCGGATCGCGCGAAGGCCGCAGGCCGCCATTGGAGACATAGGTGACAACGACGCCGTGGCGCTCGGCGACCTTTTCGACCTCGGCTTTGACCGGGCAGGCATCGGCGTCGACGAGAATTGACGGTGCGGGCATCGTGGGTTCCAATGAATATGGGGCCGGGCGATTTCGTCCGGCCCCATGGATGTGATCCAATCGGCTGCTACCCCGGCAAGGCGCCGGACTTCTTCGCCGTCCAGGTGGCGATATAGTCCATCAGGCCGGGATTGAGGCAGTCATAGGGCTCCAGCCCGATGGACTTCAACTGCGCGCGGATGCCGTCCATCCGCTTCGGATCGACACCGGATTCGATGATCGACGAGACGAAGGCGGTAAAGCCCGGCGGCGACCAGCCGTCCTCCTCGAAGCGCTCAGGATGGATGAAGGACAGGCCCTTGAATGGATGATCACGCTCGACCGGCCCGTGCATGTGGACGCCGCAGCCGGTGCAGGCATGACGCTGGATCAGCGCGCTGGGGTCGACCACTTTGAGCTTGTCGCCGTTCTCGGTGACGGTGACGTCGCCGGTGCCAGCCACGGCAACGACCGAGAACACCGCGCCCTCCGGCTTCCAGCATTTGGTGCAGCCGCAGGCATGGTTGTGGGCGATCTGGCCCTTGACCTTCACCTTCACCGGCTTGCTGGTGCAGGCGCAGACCAGCGTGCCGCCGGCAAAGCTCGCGCTTTCCTTAGGCAGCCCATTGTCGATTTTCGGATGCAGTTTTTCCGGCATTTATTCCTCCCTTGTTGAACCCTGTGCAACTTCAGTCGCTGGCCCTTCGGTCGGCGGCTTTCTCCTCCTCAGTAAACGACGACGCTTCGGATCGATTTGCCCTCATGCATGAGGTCGAAGCCCTTGTTGATGTCCTCGAGCTTCAGCGTGTGGGTGATCATCGGGTCGATCTGGATCTTGCCGTCCATGTACCAGTCGACGATCTTCGGCACGTCGGTGCGGCCGCGCGCGCCGCCGAAGGCGGTGCCCATCCAGGTGCGTCCAGTGACCAGTTGGAACGGCCGTGTCGAGATTTCCTGGCCGGCGCCGGCGACGCCGATGACGACCGACTTGCCCCAGCCGCGATGCGACGCTTCCAGCGCCTGGCGCATTACCTTGGTGCTGCCAGTGCAGTCGAAGGTGTAGTCGGCACCGCCGATCTGGTCGGCGCCGCGCTTGGTCATGTTGACGAGGTGAGGCACGACATCGCCGTCGATCTCCTTGGGATTGACGAAATGCGTCATGCCGAACTTCTCGCCCCAAGGCTTCTTGTCGTTGTTCAAATCGACGCCGATGATCATGTCGGCGCCGGCAAGCTTCAGGCCCTGGATGACATTGAGGCCGATGCCGCCGAGGCCGAAGACGACGGCGGTCGCGCCTTGCTCGACCTTGGCCGTGTTGATGACCGCACCGATGCCGGTGGTGACGCCGCAGCCGATGTAGCAGATCTTGTCGAAGGGCGCGTCGGGATTGACCTTGGCCAGCGCGATCTCGGGCAGCACGGTGAAGTTGGAGAAGGTCGAACAGCCCATATAGTGAAAGATCTTGTCCTTGCCGATCGAGAAGCGCGACGAACCGTCGGGCATCAGGCCCTGGCCCTGGGTGGCGCGGATCGCCGTGCACAGGTTGGTCTTCCGCGACAGGCAGGACGGGCACTGCCGGCATTCGGGCGTATAGAGCGGGATGACGTGGTCGCCCTTCTTGACCGAGGTGACGCCCTTGCCGACATCGACGACGACGCCGGCGCCCTCATGGCCGAGGATGGCCGGAAACAGGCCTTCGGGATCGGCGCCCGACAGCGTGAACTCGTCGGTGTGGCAGATGCCGGTGGCCTTGATCTCGACCAGCACCTCGCCGTCGCGCGGACCGTCGAGGTCGACCTCCATGATCTCCAGCGGCTTTCCGGCGGCGACTGCGACTGCGGCGCGGGTTTTCATCAGGCAATTCCTCCAAAGGCGATTTTTGCGCAAGCTTTCAGGTTTTGTCTTGGCGATCAACAGCTAGCTGGTTCCAGGCATGGGCCAATACGGAGAATTTTAATCCCAAATCGATTGAAAGGTCGCGATTGACCCGGCCGGCTTGACCGCGCCGACACAGGCCATAAAAGGAACGGCCGACCCGAGGGATGACATTCCGCATGTTCACCAAGATCCTGATCGCCAATCGCGGCGAGATTGCCTGCCGTGTCATCAGGACGGCGCGCAAGATGGGCATCGCCACGGTTGCGGTTTATTCCGATGCCGATCGCGATGCCGTGCATGTCGAAATGGCCGACGAGGCGGTGCATATCGGGCCTTCGCCTGCCGCGCAGAGCTATCTCGTGCCAGAGAAGATCATCGCCGCCTGCAAGGAGACGGGTGCGCAAGCCGTGCATCCCGGCTACGGGTTCCTCTCCGAGCGGGCGGCCTTCTGTGAAGCGCTGGAAGCGGAAGGCATCGTCTTCATCGGCCCGAAACCACGGGCAATCAGGGCGATGGGCGACAAGATCGAATCGAAGAAGTTCGCCAAGGCCGCCAAGGTTTCCACCGTGCCCGGCTGGCTCGGCGTCATCGAGAATGCGGACCATGCCGAGAAGATCGCCGGCGAGATCGGCTATCCCGTGATGATCAAGGCCTCGGCCGGCGGCGGCGGCAAGGGCATGCGTATAGCCTGGAGCCAGTCGGAAGTGCGCGACGGTTTCGACCGGGCGCGCTCGGAAGCCAAGAGTTCGTTCGGCGACGACCGCGTCTTCATCGAGAAGTTCGTCGTCGATCCGCGCCATATCGAGATCCAGGTGCTGGCCGACGCGCATGGCAACGCGGTCTATCTCGGCGAACGCGAATGCTCGATCCAGCGCCGCAACCAGAAGGTCGCCGAAGAGGCGCCATCGCCGTTCCTCGACGCCAGGACACGCAAGGCCATGGGTGAGCAGTCGGTGGCGCTGGCCAGGGCAGTCGACTATCAGAGCGCAGGCACCGTCGAGTTCATCGTCGACAAGGACAAGAACTTCTATTTCCTTGAAATGAATACACGATTGCAGGTCGAGCACCCGGTGACGGAGCTCGTCACGGGTATCGATCTGGTCGAGCAGATGATCCGCGTCGCCGCCGGCGAAAAGCTCGCCTTGAAGCAAGGTAATGTGAAGCTGAACGGCTGGGCGGTGGAAAGCCGACTGTATGCCGAAGACCCGTACCGCAATTTCCTGCCCTCGATCGGCCGACTGACGCGCTACCGGCCGCCGGAGGAAGGACAATTCGGCGACGTCGTCATCCGCAACGACACCGGCGTCACCGAAGGCTCCGAGATCTCGATGTTCTATGATCCGATGCTCGCCAAGCTGTGCACCTGGGCGCCAACGCGGCTCGCGGCCATCGACGCCATGTCGGAAGCGCTCGACAGTTTCGTCGTCGACGGCATCGAACACAACATCCCGTTCCTCGCCGCCCTGATGCAGCATCCGCGCTGGCGCGAAGGGGTGATATCGACCGGTTTCATCGCGGAGGAATACCCCGACGGCTTTGCGCCAATCGTACCGAGCAACGATGAGAAAGCCGTGCTGGCATCGATTGCGACTGCGGTGGAACTGCTGCGCCGCGACCGGCTCGACCGGCTGGGCGGACGGCTGGCGCCGCATTCAGGAGCGCTGAAGCGCGACTGGGTGGTGAAAATCGGCGAAGACTATCTGTCGGCGTCCATTCTCGAAGGCATGATTTCCATTCCGATGGAAATCGATCTATCGATCGAGGGCGGCAAGGCGCTGACCGTTTCATCCGACTGGCGGCCGGGCGACCTGATCTGGCGCGGCTCGGTCGGTCAGCGCAAGGTCGCCGCTCAGGTCAGGCCGGTTGCCAATGGCTTTCGCATCGCCTGGAAGGGCATGTCGGTGACCGCGCACGCCATGCTGCCGCGTATCGCCGAACTTGAGAGGCTGATGCCGGAGAAAGTGGCGCCGGACACGTCGAAACTGCTGCTGTGTCCGATGCCCGGCCTGGTCGTGTCGATCGCCGTGTCCGAAGGCCAGGAGGTCAAGGCCGGCGAGACGCTGGCCGTGGTCGAGGCGATGAAGATGGAAAACGTGCTGCGCGCCGAACGCGATCTCGTCGTGTCGAAACTCAACGCCAAGCCGGGCGATAGCCTGGCGGTGGATGCGGTGATCATGGAATTTGCGTAAGGCGAGCCAGGCAGGGCAGGGCAAGCCTGTGGTCGGCGGTCGTTTGTGCTGGACTGGCATCGCCGGGTCCCGGACAATACATCTCCATCGACTCAGGACCTTCGCGCAGCATCATGGCCGACGAAAAACTTCCACGCGATCCCCTGAAGCGCGAAGCCGCGATCGCGGCCGCGCGGCCGGAGGCGCCGACACGGCCTTTCGTCCATCTGCGCGTGCATTCGGCCTATTCGCTGCTGGAGGGCGCCTTGCAGATCGGCAAGGTGGTGGCTCATGCGGTCAAGGATGAAGCCCCGGCGATTGCCGTCACCGACACCAACAATCTGTTCGGCGCGCTGGAATTCGCGCAGAAGGCGGTGAAGGACGGCATCCAGCCGATCATCGGCTGCCAGATCGCGCTCGCCTTTTCCGGCGAGAACAGCGATGGCCAGCGCGACCGCCGCCGGCAAGGTCCGGATATGCGGCCGGTCGTCCTGATCGCGGCGACCGAAGCCGGCTATTCCAATCTGGTCAGGCTGGTCAGCCGCGTCTACCTCGAAACACCGCCCGGCGAGGCGGTGCACCTGACCACCGAAATGATGGAAGGTTTTTGTGACGGGCTGATCTGCCTCAGTGGCGGGCCGCGCGGACCGATCGGCATTGCGCTCAAGGAAGATCGCCGCGATCTAGCCGAGGCACGGCTTTTGACCCTCAAGACGATGTTCGGCGACCGGCTCTATGTCGAGTTGGACCGGGTTTCCGGTTATGATCGAATGATCGAGAAATCCTCGATCGATCTCGCCTATGCCCATGAATTGCCGCTGGTCGCCACCAATGAGGCGTTCTTCTCGGCGCGCGACGATTATGACGCGCATGACGCGCTGATCGCGATCGCCGAGGGCTCGGTCGTTGCCGCCGACAACCGCCGGCGGCTGTCGCCGGACAATTTCCTGCGCAGCCAGGCCGATATGGCCAGGCTGTTCGCCGACCTGCCGGAAGCAATCGACAACACGGTCGAGATCGCGCTGCGCTGTTCCTACTATCCGAAGAACCGCAATCCGATACTGCCGCGCTTCACCGGCGGCGACGTCGCCGACAATGACGCCGCCGTGCAGGCGGAAGCCGACGAACTGACACGCCAGGCGCATGAGGGGCTCGACGCGCGGCTGGCCGCGCACGGCCCGACCGCCGGCTACACGGTCGAGCAATATCGCGAGCGGTTGAATTTCGAGCTCGGCATCATCACCAAGATGAAGTTTCCCGGCTACTTCCTGATCGTTGCCGACTTCATCAAATGGGCCAAGGCGCAAGGCATTCCGGTCGGGCCGGGCCGCGGTTCGGGCGCAGGCTCCCTGGTCGCCTATTCGACGACCATCACCGACATCGACCCGTTGCGCTTCTCCCTGCTGTTCGAGCGCTTCCTCAATCCCGATCGCGTATCGATGCCCGACTTCGACATCGACTTCTGCCAGGATCGCCGCGAGGAGGTGATCCGCTACGTCCAGCAGAAATACGGTCGCGACCAGGTCGGCCAGATCATCACCTTCGGGACGCTGCAGGCCCGCGCCGTGCTGCGCGACGTCGGCCGCGTGCTGCAGATGCCCTACGGCCAGGTCGACAAGCTTTCCAAGATGGTGCCGCAGAACCCGGCCAATCCGGTCAAGCTCGCCGACGCCATCGCCAACGAGCCGCGCTTTGCCGAAGAGGCCGAGAAGGAGCCGATCGTCCAGACGCTGCTCGACATGGCGCAGAAACTGGAGGGCCTCTACCGCCACGCTTCGACACACGCCGCCGGCATCGTCATCGGCGACCGGCCGCTGTCGGAGCTGGTGCCGATGTACCGCGATCCGCGCTCGGATATGCCGGTCACCCAGTTCAACATGAAATATGTCGAGCAGGCCGGGCTGGTGAAGTTCGACTTCCTCGGCCTGAAGACGCTGACGGTGCTGGAGACGGCGGTCAAACTGATCCGGCGCCGCGGCATCGAGATCGACCTGGCGACGATCCCGCTCGACGATCCCGCGACTTACGCCATGCTGTCGCGCGGCGAAGTGGTCGGCGTGTTCCAGGTGGAAAGTGCCGGCATGCGCAAGGCGCTGATCGGCATGCGGCCCGACTGTATCGAGGACATCATCGCCCTGGTGGCGCTCTACCGGCCGGGGCCGATGGAGAACATCCCGACCTACAACGCCAGAAAGCATGGCGAGGAGGAGATGGCGTCGATCCATCCCAAGATCGACCATCTGGTGAAAGAGACGCAGGGTGTCATCGTCTACCAGGAACAGGTGATGCAGATCGCGCAGGAGCTTGCCGGCTATTCGCTCGGCGAAGCAGATCTTTTGCGCCGCGCCATGGGCAAGAAGATCCGCGCCGAGATGGACAAGCAGCGCGAGCGCTTCGTCTCGGGCGCGGTCGAACGCGGCGTCGCCAAGCCGCAAGCCGACTTCATTTTCGATCTGCTGGCCAAGTTCGCCGACTATGGCTTCAACAAGTCGCACGCCGCCGCTTATGCGGTGGTCTCTTACCAGACCGCCTATCTCAAGGCGCATTATCCGGTCGAGTTCCTGGCGGCTTCGATGACCCTCGACATGGGCAACACCGACAAGCTTGCCGATTTCCGCCAGGATGCGCTGCGCCTTGGCATCGAGGTTCTGGCGCCGTCGGTGATATCGAGCTTTCGTCCCTTCGAGGTCGGCGAGAACCGCATCTACTATTCGCTGGCCGCCCTAAAAGGCGTCGGCGACGCAGCAGTCGAGCACATCGTTGCCCAGCGTGGCGAAAAGCCGTTCAAGAACCTCGCCGATTTCTGCGAGCGGGTCGATCCCAAGATTGTCGGCAAGCGTGTCTTCGAAAGCCTGATCATGGCCGGCGCGCTCGACTGTTTCGGCCATGACCGCGCTTCGATGATGGCTGGGGTGGAGCGGATGATGGGGCTGGCGTCGCTGGCGCAGCAGAATGCGGTCTCCGGCCAGCACGATATCTTCGGCGCCTCGCTCGGAGCGCAGTCGCAGGCGCTCAATCTGCCGGCGACGGACCCGTGGCTCGCCGCCGACCGGTTGCACCGTGAATTCCAGGTGGTCGGCTTCTATCTCTCCGCCCATCCGCTCGACGAATACAAGGCGGCCCTGCAGAAGATGCGGGTGCAGAACTGGGCCGAGTTTTCGGCGGCCGTCAAACGCGGTGCCGCCGCCGGCCGGCTCGCCGGCACGGTCACCACCAAGCAGGAGCGCAAGACGCGCACCGGCAACAAGATGGGCGTCGTGGCCTTTTCCGATACATCCGGCCAGTATGAAGCCGTGCTGTTTTCCGAAGGACTGGCGCAGTATCGCGACCTGCTCGAGCCCGGTCGTTCCGTCGTCATCACCGTCGCGGCCGAGGACAGGCCGGAAGGCGTCAATCTGCGCATCCAGACGGTGCAATCGCTGGAGGACGAGGCAAGCCGCATCCAGAAAGCACTGCGTATTTTCGTGCGCAACGCGGCGCCGATCGGCACGCTGGCCAGCCAGCTTGCGGTCAGGGGCGAAGGCCAGGTCAGCTTCGTGCTGATCAAGGAAGATGGCGAGGGGGAAATCGAGATCGAGCTGCCCAATCGCTACCGGATCTCACCGCAGATCGCCTCGGCGATGCGTGCCGTGCCGGGCGTGGTCGAAGTGGAGCTGGTGTGAACCCCGCCCTTGCGGGCCGGCGGCAGTCCGCCGCGCGGCTCTTGCCGCGAACGCCACCGCAATCGTCATGAAAGCGGCGGACAAGGACGGGTTGCCAGACAATTCAGCAATGGCGCGGTTACGCGACAAGCTGCGCAAGCTCTATCACGGACGCACCCCGGCGGCTTTCCGGTTCCAACTGGTATCTGTTGTCATCGACCTCGCGATCATTGCGTTCTTCATCGCGACGCCGGTTCTTCAGGACAAGCCGTCATTCCTCTGGCTCGACTATGCGGTGGCGGCGCTGGTCGCCACCGACATGATTGCCCGGCTGCTGGCCTCCAACGACATGCTGCGGCTGATGAAACAGCCGACATCGTGGATCGATGCCTTCATCCTCTTGACGCTACTGATGCCGACCGCGCTGGCGAGCCTCGGCTTCCTGCGTATCCTGCGACTTTGGTCACTGTCGCGCAGCGGATCGTTATGGCGGCATTTCGAGATGCGCGGCGTCAAGAAATGGCGCGAGGCAAGCCAGGCGGTCATCAACCTGTTGACCTTCCTGTTCGTCATCACCGGCTTCGTCTACACCTTCTTCTTCCGCACCGGGTCGGGGCTCGAGAACTATATCGACGCGCTCTATTTCACCGTCGCTACCGTGACTACGACCGGCTTTGGTGACATCGTCCTGCCCGGGATCGCAGGCAAGCTGACCGCGATCGCCACCATGATCATCGGCATTTCGCTGTTCGTCAGGTTGGCGCAGGCGCTGTTCCGTCCCAGCAAGGTATTCTTTCCCTGTCCGCAATGCGGGCTGCAACGGCACGAGCCCGACGCCGTCCATTGTAAGGCCTGCGGCCACCTCCTCAACATACCCGACGACGGCAATTGACCGGCTTGAGACCCATCCCGCCGGAGTACACCGGTTATCCGCTTAAAACTGCGGGCCACCTATCTGGCTGTAGTTGACGCCGCCGAAGCTGATGCCCGTCAGGCCGGGAGCCGCCATCTTGCGCTTGTGACCATCGCGGCAGTCGAACACGGGCCACTCCGTCTGTTTGCAAGGGATCTCGCGGCACATTCGGCTCAGGCAATCGCCCTCGGTGAGCAAGAACAGGCTGTTGCCAAGGCGCCGAACGGTACTTCCGTCATCGGAACGCCAAGTCCAGGGAATGCGCAACGAGGAAACGAAATCGCCAACAACAAGGCCACCGGTTCCGGAATGCGCGCCCAGACTTGTTCGATAATGCGACATGGACGCCGAATAGTCCGCCACAATTGTCGGGTTATAGCGGGAAGCCGCAGGATTGTCCGACTCGAGAAGGTGCGTTCCCGCTTCGGCCTCCGCTTTGCCGGTGGCTACCAGCGCCGACATCAACAAAACAGCGACGATCATAAGAGGCATCGTTGCACCATCTCACGCTTGCTCTCGGTTTCCAGGAGCGTCTCATCCCGCCACCCCAGCTGCAAGGCGGCAACGTCGGATCAGGGCACGAAATTCTCGTCGACTCAATCTCCTCCGAACCGGATCATGCTCTAAGACGCGGCGATCTTCGCCGGTTGTGGCGCTTTTCGCTGCAGATTGAGCAGATTGCCCAATAGGATCAGCAGCGCGCCACCGGCGGTGAAGGCGTCGATCTGCTCCTGGTAGAGCAGCCAGCCGATCAGCGCCGACAGCGGCACGCGCAGGAAATCCATCGGCGAAATGACGGTGGCGTCGGCATAGCCAAGCGCACGGGCCATGCAGAAATGCGACGACATGCCGGTGAAGGCGATCAGCAGGATCCAGGGCCACAGCTCCAGCGGCGGGTTGCGCCACTCATAGAGCGCCGGGACGAGGCCGAGCGCCGACTGAATGATCAGCATCCAGAAGATGATGCGCACGACGCTGTCCGTGCGCGTCAGCGACTTGACCAGCACCAGCGATATGCCGAAACAGACGGCGGCACCGAGCACGACGAGGTGTCCCGGATCGACCGAGCCGACGCCGGGGCGCACGATGATCACCACGCCGATCAGTCCCAGCACGATCGCCGCAAACCTTGGCCGGGAAAGTCTTTCCCCGAGAAAAGTCACCGCCAGGATCGCCGTCCAGATCGGTGTGGTGAATTCGATCGAGATCAGCACCGCCAACGGGATCAGTGTCAGCGCGTAAAGCCAGGCCGCCTGGCCGGTATAATGGACAACGTTGCGGGCCATGTGGGCAATGGGGCGCTGCGTTCGCATGGCTGCAAAGCCGCCGCTCATCATCACCAGCGGCAGAAGAATGAAAAAGCCGATCACCGAGCGCAGTTCCAGCACCTGGAAGACGTTAAGCTCGGCCGTCGTGGCGCGGCCGGCGACCGACATCGCCAGGAACGAGGCGATCGACAGTGCCATCCAGAACGCGGCCTTGGGGATGGACGGGGTAGGGACCATGCCCGCTATCTCGCAGGCCGGGGCCCTTGCCGCAATTGCTAGCCGCTGCATTCTTCTGGGCCAGTCGCGATACCTGGATGTTGCAAGACAGTCATGTTGCGATCGGAACCCGATGCGGTAACAGGCGTTGAGCCTGGAGACGCTGCCGTGCCTTGCCTTGCAGGCCGTCCTGCCTTTTCCAAATCGACAAGGAGAGCTTCGATGAGATCATTCGCGCAATTCGGGCTTGCTGGCTGTCTGTTGGCCGCGGCTGGCACGGCACATGCCGACGAGGCCAAGTTTCTGCAGTCGTTCAATGGCAATTTCGCTGGCAAGGGCACTGTCCAGGTAACCACCGATGTGCCGAACGTTAGTGTATCCTGCAACTTCAAGTCGAATGCGACCTCAACCTCACTCTCGCTGGATGGCAACTGCCGCGGTCTCGTGCTGGTAACGCGGGCCATCAGTGCCAACTTGAAGGTCACGGGTGCGAAGTACAATGGCATCTATGTCGGGTCTCGCACCGGGCCGGCACAGCTGAATGGCAGCCGCTCGGGCAACGCGATCAATCTCGGCATTGGCTGGGCCAAGGAGGTCAACGGTGATCGAAAGGCGCGGATGACGGTCGAGAAGAAGGGCGAGAACGGCATCCGGCTTACGGTCACCGACACCGACCCGAAAACCGGCAAGAGCGTGGTGACGAGCAGGATCGATCTGCAGCGTACCTGACCAGGGCGTTTGTCGATATTCAGATGATGTGGGCCTCAAAATGGCTGGTTTCTGCGCTTCCGGTGCTCACGCGCCGGAAAGTACGCGCCGCCCCCGGTTCTCGAAACCCACCACTCTTGGCTCGGACTGATATGACTCAGTCCTCAAGCCGTTCCGGCGGATGGGCGTCACGGCCCTTGCCGAATGTATAGCCGGTTTCCACAGCCTTGCGGCCGAACTTGTCGCGCAGGGCATCGATGGCGCTTTCGGCCATGGCGCGTTTGCGCGACTGAACGTCCACCAGATCGGGCGGGTCGGCCTTGTCGTCGTCCGAGAGGTCGCTGACGCCGATGCCGAGCAGCCGATATTTCGTGCCGTCGGTTTCCTTGCGCAGAAGCTCCACTCCGGTCTGAAAGATGCGATCGGCGAGCCGGGTCGGGTCGCCGAGCTGCCGGTTGCGCGTGCGCAGCTTGAAATCCTGGGTCTTCAGCTTGAGCACCACGGTGCGCCCGGCGATGCCGGATTTCTTCAGCCGTGCCGAGACCTTCTCCGAAAGCCCCCTCAACACCGCGACGAGCTCGTCGAGTGAAGCGATGTCGGTGTCGAAGGTGGTTTCGGCCGATACGCTCTTGGCATCCTGGTCGGGATCGACGCGGCGGACGTCCTCGCCGCGCGAAAGGTGGTAGAGCCGGTCGCCCATCGTGCCGTAACGGCGCATCAGGTCGCCACGATCCATCTGCTGCAGCTGCCCGATGGTGCGGATGCCGTCGCGTTCCAGCGTGGCGTTGAACGCCTTGCCGACGCCCCAGATCATGGTCACCGGCTGCGCCGCCAGAAAGCCGACCGCCTCGGCCTCGCCGATGACCGAGTAGCCGCGCGGCTTGCGGAAATCGGACGCTATCTTGGCAAGGAACTTGCAGTAGGACAGGCCAGCCGAAACGGTGATGCCGATCTCCTTCTCGACCGCCAGCGCGAAGCGCGCCAGCACCACCGCCGGCGGCAGGCCGTGCAGCCGTTCGGTGCCGGCGAGATCGAGAAACGCCTCGTCGATCGACAGCGGTTCGACAAGCGGCGTCAGCGCCTGCATCATGGCGCGCACCTCGCGGCCGACGCGAACATATTTCTCCATGTTGGGGCTGATGACGACCGCCTCCGGACAGGCTTCGAGCGCCTTGAACATCGGCATTGCCGAGCGCACGCCCTGGATGCGGGCGATGTAGCAAGCGGTGGAGACGACGCCGCGCTTGCCGCCGCCGATGATCAGCGGCTTGTCCTTGAGCGCCGGATTGTCGCGCTTTTCGATCGACGCATAGAAGGCGTCGCAGTCGATATGGGCGAGATGCAGCCGGTAGAGCTCGGGATGGCGCGCCAGCCGGGGGCTGCCGCAGCGTTCGCAGCGGCGCGTCTGGCTGCGCTGAAACGTCAGGCAGTCGCGGCAGAAACCGTGATCGGGATTGTTGACAGGGGCCGCCATCGCTGCGAACATAAAGAGAACAGAAGCAATGGTACGACAGTGCAAGGCCAGCGACAAGGCTGGCCTGGGGAGAACGCATGAGCACGACCATAGCGCCGCTGGCACCCGAACTCTGGGCCGATTTCGAGGATCTCTTCGGCAAGCAGGGCGCTTGCTACGGCTGCTGGTGCACGCATTTCCGGCTGGCGCCGGCGATGCGCCGCGAGAGCAGCCGCGAACGCAACAAGGACCACATCAAGGCACGCATCGAAGCTGGCCCGCCGCCCGGCCTGCTGGCATTCGAGGACGGCAAGGCGGTCGGCTGGATGCAGATCGGACCGCGCGCCGACGTGCCCGAATGGAACAATCAGGGCAGGGGGTCGGCACCCGTCGATGCCGCCGACGCCAAGGATCCGGCAGTCTGGGCGATCTCCTGTTTCTTCATCCGCACCAAGGCGCGCGGCAGGGGCATCACGCATCGCCTGGTCGAAGGCGGTATCGATTTCGCCCGCAAGAATGGCGCCCGGATGGTTGAAGCCTGTCCGATCGACCTGTCCCGCGATTCGCGTTCGATCGGGTTGTTCGTCGGCTCGTCGCGGGTGTTCGAGAAGGCCGGTTTCGAGCGGCTTGTGGAACGCAAGGCAGGCCGGCCGTTGATGCGGCTTGTGCTGTGACGAACTTTTCCGCCTTGGCATCATTGTTGATCTCACCTTGCGGTTGCAGCGGTAATTTCATACCAGACGAATGAAGCGTTCCTTCTAAAGCGCATGCGCTTTAGGTTTTTGTTTTTTGGATGTCGTTCTCCCAAACCGGGGGTCCAGTTTTGGGCGACAGCATTAGGTCAAACGGAGAATTCACGTGAACCGTGCCCTGCCATTCGCTTTCCTTCTTGCATTGAGCGCGCCTGCTTTCGGCCAGACCGTCGATGGCCCGGGTGCGAAGCAATTGTCGGAAGACCTGTCCCGCTATGTCGGCAAACAGGCGCTCGACAAAGGCATCCTGAAGGTCTCGGCCGAGGGTGATGCCTACAAGATCGTGTTTGATTTCAAAGCGCTTGTCGGGTCACTGCCCGAGCAGAAGCTGCTCAAATTCGACGTTGCGCCCTATGTCCTGATCGTCAAGCCGCGCAGCGATGGATCCTGGGATGTCTCGATGGATTTTTCGCAAAGCGCCTCCTTCGAGTTCAACGGGCCCGAAGGTCTGCAAAGCACGCAGTTTTCGATCAAGGACGGCAAGGGTTCAGGCGTCTACGACCCCAATCTGGCGGCCTTCACGAGCGGCACCAGTTCGATGGCCGGCATGACGATGGCATCGAAGGATGCCAAGCAGCACGTGGAAGCAAGCGCAGGGGGCGCCACTGCGACGATCGCCGCGACCAAGTCCGCGACTGGCGGCGTCGATTTCACAACCTCGCAAAAGGTGTCGAACTTCGTCGAAACGATCAATTTCGACGATCCCGAGAGCGGGTTGAAATTCCCGGTCAACGTCAAATCGCCGGAACTGTCGGTCGAGGCCAGCGGCAAGGGGATGCGGACCAAGCCGCTGCTCGATCTCCTCGCATTTGCCGTGGCCAATGAAGACGAGGCGACGCTGAAGGCAAACCAGGCGCAGCTCAAATCGCTTCTGCTTGCCGCCTTGCCGGTTTGGGAACATGTCGAGGGAACCTACGGCTTCAAGGATTTCGCGGTGGAAAGCCCGGTCGGCAATTTCGGCGCGACGCAGCTCAGCACTGCGTTCGGGTCCGACGGCGTCGCCCAGAACGGCAAGATCACCTATGGCATCAAGGCATCGGGGCTGACCGTGCCGCAGCAGCTTCTGCCGAGCTGGAGTGTGGCGCTGCTGCCCACCGACATCGACCTGAACTTCGGCGGCGCCAACATCGATCTCGACAGTATGGCGAAGAAGGCGATCGAAGCCTTTGATCTCAATCAGGATCCGCCGCTGTCGGCTGATTTCGGCGACAAGCTCAAAGCCGACTTCATGGCCAAGACGCCGAAGGTCGTCGTCGGCCACAGCACCGTGAAGAACAAGGACACGGAGATCGCTCTGGAAGGTGAGATGACTTTCCCCGGCGAAAAGCCGGAGGCAAGCATGACGGTCGATGTCACCGGCTTCGACAAGCTTGTCGACGGCCTGCAGGCGGCGGCGAAGTCGGAACCGGAGGTGGCGCAGTACGTACCTGTCGCTCTCATGGTAAAGGGCTTTGGCAAGACGCTGCCCGATGGACGCATCGAATGGGTCGTCAACGCCAAGGCCGACGGTTCGGTGATGGTCAACGGCGTCATGGTCAAGCCGGCCGATCCGGCCGTGGACGATAGCGTCGATGATGAGGGCGGGGACGATGACAGTGGGGCCGATAGCGGCGGGGCGGGAGCGAAACTGAACCCTTGAGGGCTGGCTTCTACAATCCGAGCGCGCCCGCGATCAGTGGCGCGGCTTCATGCCAATCCTCGACGACGACGATGTCGTCCGGCACCGGCGTCAGGAAGGCGCGCAGCGAATTGTCGGCCATCAGATGGAACAGACTGGCGTCGGCGACCGATTCCCTCACTGACGCCAGATTGTGAGGCTGGTCGTCGACGAAGACCACCGGCCTGCCGGTCTTGCCGCGAAGCCTGGCCACCGCCGGTCCCTTGGCCATTTCAGTGGTCAGAAGCGGGTAGCTCAGCCCGAGAGCATCAAGATGAGCGCGCCGCACGGCGCGGTGCCTGTGCGGCATGGCCGTCAGCAGAATAATCTCGGCGCGATCGCCCAGTCCCGCCAGGGCGTCCGCGGCGCCGTCGGTGATGCTCTGCCAGTCGGCTTGGGCGTCAAAGAAATCGCCCAGAAGTGCCGTGACTTCGGGCTGTTCGATCAGGCGACCGCTCGCCGTCTCGGCGATGTTGCCGGTCAGGCGGAACGAGGCCAACGTCAGGCCGAAACCGCGCGCCTTGAGGAAATGCGGGAAGGGGCGGATGAATTCGAGCACGACGTCGTCGACGTCGAGCACCAGCAGCGGACGGTCGTCGGCTGCCAGTTCCTCGATCTGGCGCGCGGTTTCGGGGTCATCGCTCATATGGAATGCTCATGGTTGTCGTCGCCCAGCGGCAGTGCCCGCAAGGCCTTGCCGACAGCGGCCGGCGGCGTGCCGGTTTCCTCGGCAAAGCGCATCAGCGTCGGCTCGTGGGCGAGAATGAACTGCAGGACGCCGGCCAGGAATCCCGGTTCGCTGGCAGCCTTGCGGATCGAATGCGCCTCGATGCCGGTGATCGCCAGAAAGCGCGGCAACAGCTCCGGATCGGAGGCGACGAAGCCCAGAGCCCTGACGGCAATGTTTTCCGCTTCTTCGCGCATTGACGCTGCGTTTGCCATCACTACCTTCGGTGTGTGGAATGAGTCTCTCCCGCAGTAATGGCAAGAGATGCTTGCGGCAAGCCATTAGAGCGGCGCCCGAGGTGGAATCCAGACAGGCTTTTCGCACTGTGGATTTCCGTTTCGTCAATCATATTGCCGTAAAGTGAAGCAGGGTTTGGTGCGTCTTGAGCTGGACGCATTACGGTCGCCTTCGAGCGGAAGGCGGTCGGGACGGGATATCGATGCCGAAGAAGGTCATGATCGTCGAGGACAATGAGCTCAACATGAAGCTCTTTCGGGACCTCATCGAAGCAAGCGGTTACGAGACCGTGCGCACCCGCAACGGTTTGGAAGCGCTTGATCTGGCGCGCCTGCACCGGCCTGATCTCATCCTGATGGATATCCAGCTGCCTGAAGTTTCGGGGCTGGAGGTGACCAAATGGCTGAAGGAGGATGACGAACTGCACGTCATCCCGGTCATCGCGGTCACCGCATTCGCGATGAAAGGCGACGAGGAACGCATCCGCCAGGGTGGCTGCGAGGCTTATATATCCAAGCCGATCTCGGTGCCGCGTTTCATAGAAACCATCAAATCCTATTTGGGTGATGCGTGATGTGCCCTTTAAGCCGAGCCGGAGCTTTGTGACATGACTGCACGGATCCTCGTCGTCGACGATATCCCTGCCAATGTGCGGCTGCTGGAGGTTCGGCTGCTGGCCGAATATTTCGAGGTGCTGACCGCCACCAACGGGCCGGATGCCATCGAGACCTGCGAGAACGGCAAGGTCGATGTCGTGCTGCTCGACGTGATGATGCCCGACATGGACGGCTTCGAGGTCTGCCGGCGGCTGAAGAGCGACCCGGCGACATCGCACATTCCGGTGGTGATGATCACCGCGCTGGACCAGGTTTCCGACCGCGTGCGCGGGCTCGAGGCCGGTGCCGATGATTTTCTGACCAAGCCGGTCAACGACCTGCAGCTGATGACGCGCGTCAAGAGCCTGGTCCGGCTGAAGTCGCTGACCGACGAGTTGCGGCTGCGCGCCTCGACGACGCGCAACATCGGCATCGAAGAGCTTCTGAGCCGCAATTTCGCCTCCGACGACACGACGCCGAAAGTGCTGTTGATCGATGAGCGCACATCCTCGGTCGAGCGCATCCAGAAGATGCTGCGCGACCGCGCAGACCTCGACGTCACCAGCGATCCGCATGCCGGCTTCTTCCAGGCCGCCGAGACGTCCTACGAATGCGTGATGATCTCGACGGCCTTTGCCAATTTCGATCCACTCCGGCTCTGTTCGCAGTTGCGCTCTCTCGACCGCACCCGTTTCGTCCCGATTATCCTGCTGGCGGAGGCGGGCGAGGAAGAGCGCATCATCCGTGGCCTCGAGCTGGGCATCAACGACTATCTGATGCGGCCGATCGACCAGCAGGAACTGACGGCACGGTTGCGCACCCAGGTGCGCCGCAAGCGCTACAACGACCAGCTACGCGCCAGCGTTACCCAGACCATCGAAATGGCGGTGACCGACGGGCTGACCGGGCTGCACAACCGCCGCTATCTCGACAGCCATCTGCAGACGCTGTTTGATCGTGCCGTGGCGCGGCGGCGGCCGCTGTCGGTGATGATCACCGACCTCGACCGCTTCAAGTCGATCAACGACGCTCACGGCCATGACGGTGGCGACGAGGTGTTGCGGGAATTTGCGCGACGGCTGCGCAAGAATGTCCGCGGCATCGACCTTGCCTGCCGCTTTGGCGGCGAGGAGTTCGTCGTGGTGATGCCGGACACCGACGGCACGGTGGCCGAGAAGGTGGCCGAACGCATCCGCGCCGAAATCGCCCAGTCGCCTTTTGCCATCGGCCCGGATGGCAAGACGATCGAGGTCACCGTCAGCGTCGGCGTGTCGTCGGTGCTGAAGGGGGTGGACACGGTGGGGGCGCTTATGAAACGCGCCGACCTCGCGCTCTACGAGGCCAAGAGCGGCGGCCGCAACCGCGTCGTCGCCAAGGCGGCGTGACCGTCCAGACAAGATTATCCAGTCAACCCGATAGGGTTACCCGTTTACCTTAATCCAAGCGATTCCCGAGCCTTGGTTAAGAAATGGTTGATTTTCATAAGCTCTTGCGCAAGTGTGCTGGTCAAGACGAAGCCGGCACGAGGGTAGACAACCGGTTCGATCTCCAGAATACCCCATGATGCTCAGGTCCGCCGCATCTCCTGGGTCCGTGGGGTCGGCCGGCCGGCGCTGGCACATAGTGGCCTCCTCGTACCGCTGCCAACCGCCGACCGGCCCCCACCTTTCCAAAAGGACATCAGAGCTCCGTGCCAAGGCACGGAAGACTTCTGCGTTTTTGCGCTTAAAATCCGGATATCGTTTTTGGGACTGCGACGGCGATAGGCATACCGCATCGCCTGTTACTGCGTGACAGGCCTGTTTGTGGCAGCCGACAATGGAGGGGAATGGTACCCCTCCATTTCATACATATGGCGCACAAGGGGCTTGCGGCAAGACCCGGCTCCTCCCGTAGAACCGCGACCCAGGCCAGGGTACGCAAAACGAGAGTTGCGATAATGATTTCAGATCATGCGGTGGTGATCGCCGGGGGCGGTCCGACGGGATTGATGCTGGCGGGCGAACTGGCGTTGGCAGGGGTCGACGTCGCCATTGTCGAACGACGGCCCGACCAGAGGCTTGCCGGCCTGCGCGCCGGCGGCCTGCATGCCCGAACCATCGAGATGCTCGACCAGCGCGGGATTGCCGATCGGTTCCTCGAGCAGGGCCAGTTGGGCCCGGCCTTGGGCTTCCACATGATCCGTTTGGATATCAGCGACTTCCCAACCCGGCACAACTATCTGTTGGCGCTGCGGCAGAACCACATCGAGCGCATCCTGGCCGAATGGGTCAGCGAGTTGAAGGTGCCGATCTATCGTGGACACGAGGTTGCGGGGTTTACCCAGAACAACAGCCGGGTCGATATCGACCTGTCCAACGACCACCGTTTGCAGGCGAAATATCTGGTCGGCTGCGACGGAGGCCGCAGCACCATTCGCAAGGTGGCTGGTATCGAATTCGCCGGATGGGATCCGACGATGAGCTGGATGATCGCCGAGGTCGAGATGTCGGAGGAGCCGGCATGGGGCTTTCGCAGCAACGCCTTCGGCATTCATGCCTTAGGTAAAATCGAGGAGGGCGGACGGGTAGGCGTCGTTTTGACCGAGCCGCGATTGATGACCAGCGGCGAACCCACGCTGCGCGACCTCAGCGAGGCGTTGGTTGCCGTCTACGGCACCGACTACGGGGTCCACAGTCCGACCTGGCTCTCGCGCTTCACCGACATGACGCGGCAAGCTGCGACTTACCGCGACAGGCGCGTGCTGCTGGCGGGCGATGCGGCGCACATCCACCCGCCGATGGGCGGGCAGGGCCTCAACATCGGCGTGCAGGATGCAGTGAACCTGGGGTGGAAGCTGGCCCAGGTGGTCAAGCGGACATCGCCGGAAAGCCTGCTGGATACGTACCACGCCGAGCGCTACCCGGTCGCTGCCCGTGTCTTGCAGAACACGATGGCGCAGGTTGCGCTTCGGCGTATGGACGACCGCAGCAAGGCCATGGGCGATATCCTTTCCGAGCTACTCGGCATGGACGAACCGCGCAAACGAATGGCCGCTGAAATGTCCGGGCTGGGTGTCCATTACGACTTCGGCGAGGGGCATCCACTGCTCGGACGGCGAATGCCCGACCTCGACCTTGTGACGGCCGATGGTCCGCTGCGCGTCTTCACCTTGCTGCACGACGCCCGGCCGGTTTTCCTCAACCTTAGAAACGCCGGTGATTTCGACATCGCGCCGTGGGCGGATCGGGTCCGGCAGGTCGACGCCGTGTATTCCGGTGCGTGGGAGCTTCCGGCCCTCGGTGTGGTCGAGGCACCGGCCGCCGTGTTGGTCCGGCCCGACGGATATGTAGCCTGGGTAGGGGATGGAACGCATCCGGGACTTGCCGAGGCGCTGACCGCCTGGTTCGGACGGCCCGCCGCGGGGCCGCGGGCACAATGAGGCCGGCTCACGTAACCTGTTGAAATTGCATCGCGTCGTAACTCACGGTGGAAAAGTCTGCTGACAACCGATTGACAGGATGTTCCGCATGTGCAGAAATTGGTTGGACCATTGGACCACTTGGAGGATTTGTGGACCAGAACAGCCTGCCACCCATTCAGACGACGGCGCGCGATGACGCCGTGCTGAAGGCGTTGGTGGGGTTTGTTCGCGCCGAAGCCTTGCAGCCTGGCGAGCGGCTGCCAACCGAGCGTATTCTGGCCGAGCGGCTGAAGGTCAGCCGCAACACCGTGCGCGAGGCGCTGACTCGTTGGGAAGGGCTCGGTCTCGTCGAGCGCCGGCAAGGCAGCGGCACCTATCTCAAGGCGGCCGTTTCGCACGACATGCTGCATATGCCGCTGACGCTGGCGGGCGGCAATGATTTCACCAGCCTGATGCAGACACTGGAAATCCGCCGCGCGCTGGAGGCGGAGGCCGCCGCACTCTGCGCCGAACGCGCCAGCCAGACCGACATCGCCGAGATCGCGCGCAAGCTCGACATCATGGAGCAGGCGTTTCGCACGCGCGACGGCATGTCGTCGGAAGAGGACTGGGAGTTCCACCAGGCGATATACCGGGTCTCGGGCAATCCGCTGTTCGAGCAGATCATCGCCGCCATGCACGAGCTGTTCCACCGCTTCTGGGAGCATCCACTCGGCGTGCGCGACTTCGGCCATGCCAGCTTTCCCTACCACCGCACCATCTACGAATGCATCGCCGCCCGGGACCCGCAGGGCGCCCGCGCCGAAGCGCTCAAGCTGATCGCCACCGTCGAGGACGATCTGAAGCGCGGTGCGGCCAAACTCAAACTTTCGAGCCAGACATGAACGAGCATCCATCCGGTTTCGATCACGACTATCTCGCCGAGGCGGCAACGCTCTTGGCGCATGACGAGCCATTCCCGGGCGGTGCGGTGGTGCCGCCGATCTACCAGACCTCGCTGTTCACTTTCGCCAGCTATGCCGAAATGGCCGACACTTTTGCCGGTAAACGAAAGCAGCCGATCTATTCGCGCGGCGACAATCCGACGGTGATGGAGTTCGAGGCGCGGGTGGCCGCGCTCGAGGGCGCTGAGGCCGCGCGCGGCTTTTCCAGCGGCATGGCGGCGATCAGCGCCACCGTGCTTGCGTTCGTTGGCGCCGGCGAGCGCATCGTGGCGGTGCGGAACTGCTACGGCGATGCCTACCGGCTGTTCGAACGACTGTTGCCGCGGCTCAACATCAAGGTCGACTACGTCGATGGCTCCGATCCGGACGCGGTGGCGGCGGCACTTCCCGGCGCCAAGTTGCTATACCTGGAAAGCCCCACCTCGATGATGTTCGAGTTGCAGGACATCGCACATCTGACGCGGTTGGCCAAAGAGCAGGGCATCGTCACCAGCATCGACAATTCCTGGGCGACGCCGGTGTTCCAGAAGCCGATCGCGCACGGCGTCGACTTGGTGCTGCACTCGGCCTCGAAATATCTCGGCGGCCACAGCGACACCGTCGCCGGCGTCGTGGCGGGTTCGGCCGCTCACATCAAGCATATCAACGAGCAGACGTACTCCTATCTCGGCGGCAAGCTGTCGCCGTTCGAGGCCTGGCTGCTGCTGCGCGGCCTGCGCACGCTGCCGCTGCGCCTGCCGCACCACATGAAGAGCGGCATGACCATCGCCGAACGGTTGAAGGCGCATGCCAATGTCGAGCGCGTCAACCATCCCGCCTATTCGAACCATCCCGGCAAGGCGACGTTGGCCGGTTACGCCGGGCTGTTCTCGTTCGAGGTGACGGACGACATCGACATCCCCGTCTTCGTCGATGCGCTCAAATATTTCCGCATCGGCGTCAGCTGGGGCGGGCATGAAAGCCTGGTCGTGCCTGCCAAGGCGTCGCTGGAGCAGACGCCGGGACTGAATTCGATGGCGCGCTTCGGCGTCAGCCCCCGAACCATCCGCTTCAATGTCGGATTGGAGAGTGTCGAAGATCTCTGGGCGGACGTCGCCCAAGCCTTCGAAAAAGCCAGAAAATAACAAGCGGGTTCAAAATGGGAGTCTTGAACATGAAAAAACTGACCGTCATGCTTGCCACCGTTGCGGGGCTGGCGATTTCCGCCGGAAGTGCTGTGGCCAATTCGACCCTCAAGATGGTCGAAGTCATCACCAGCCCGCCGCGCACCGAATTCCTGAAGAAACAAATCGCCGAGTTCGAAACCGCCAATCCCGGCATCAAGGTCGAGCTGATCTCGCTGCCCTGGGGCCAGGCTTTCGAAAAATTCCTGACCATGGTGCAGGCCGGCGATACGCCCGACATTGTCGAGATGCCGGAACGCTGGATGGGCCTCTATGCCAACAACGCCCAACTCGAGGATCTCGGCCCCTACATGGCCAAATGGGACGACGCCAAGACGCTCGGCGAGCGCGCCAAGCAGTTCGGCTCGACGGTCAACAACACCCAGTTCATGATCCCCTACGGCTATTATGTGAACGCGCTGTTCTGGAACAAGAAGCTGTTCAAGGAGGCTGGCCTCGACGGCCCGCCGGCGACGCTCGACGATTTCGTCGCCGATTCCAAGAAGATCTCGGCACTGCCCGGCAAATATGGCTACTGCCTGCGCGGCGGTCCGGGCGCCTTCAACGGCATGCACATGTTCATGAACATCGCCGCCGGCAAGGGCGGCTATTTCAACGAGGACGGCACCTCGACCATCAATGACGAAGGCTCGGTGAAGGGCCTACAGATGCTGGCCGACATGTACAAGGGCGGCCTGGCGCCGAAGGATGCGGTGAGCTGGGGCTTCAACGAGACGGTCACCGGCTTCTACTCCGGCACCTGCGCCATGCTCAACCAGGATCCGGACGCGCTGCTCGGTATCGCCGACAAGATGAGCGCCGACGACTTCGCCGTGGCGCCCTTGCCGGTCGGCCCGAGCGGCAAGTCCTATCCGACCCTCGGCTATGCCGGCTGGGCGATGTTCGCCAACTCGCAGCACAAGGACGACGCCTGGAAGCTGATGGCAACGCTGCTCTCGCCCAAGGACAATCTGGAATGGGCCAAGGAAGTCGGCGTCGTCCCGATCCACAACGGCGCCGACCAGGACACTCACTTCAAGACCGAGCAGTTCAAGGGCTGGTTCACGGAGCTGAGCGACACCTCCAAATATGAAATGGTGACGCCGCCGACGCATCTGGAGAATCTCGGCAATTTCGTCGACCAGGTGGCGATTAAGAACTTCCAGGAAGTGCTGCTTGGTCAGAAGACGGCCAAGGACGTCGCCGACCAATGGGCTGCCTTCCTGACCAAGGAACAGCAGGACTGGTTGGCGAAGAACAAGAAATAGCTCTTCATCCTTCTCCCCGTTTTGCCAGGAGAAGGATGCCCCGATAGGGCCGGATGAGGGGCGGCACAGGCTTCCGCCAAGTTAGCGCTGCCTCTCATCCGCCTGCCAGCTTTCGTCGCTCGAAAAGCCAAGCAATTGGCTTTTCGTCCGCTGCGCGGACCGCTCCTCAACTCCCGTGAACGGGAGAACGGCGCTTTTCACCAGCCCCAACGCTTCCTGGAGCCAATCCACAGCCAATGACCTATGCCGTGTCCGAAATACGATCCGCCAGCAAGCCGCGCCGCAGGTGGCTATCACATGGCGCTATCGAACCCTGGCTCTATCTCAGCCCGGCCATCCTCCTTCTGGTCGTCGTGCTTCTGGTGCCGCTGGTGATCGGCATCAGCTACTCCTTCCGCAAGTTCTCGGCCTTCAAGTCGGAATATGTCGGGCTCGGACAATATCAGGCGATGCTGTCGGATCAGGTGCTGGGGCAGGCGTTGGTCAACACGCTGTGGTGGACTGTCGCCAGCCTGTTCTTCCAGTTCTTCCTCGGTCTCGGCCTGGCCCTGCTGCTCGACAAGCCATTTCCGGGCCGCAAGGTGGTGCAGGCCCTGGTGTTCCTGCCCTGGGCGGTGCCCTCCTTCCTGTCGGGTCTGACCTGGGCCTGGCTGTTCAATCCGATCATCGGTCCGCTGCCGCACTGGCTTTTCGCGCTGGGGCTGAAGGCCGAACCGACAAATGTTCTGTCCGATCCTTCAACCGCCATGTGGGGGCCGATCGTCGCCAATATCTGGTTCGGCATTCCGTTCTTCGCCATCACACTGCTGGCGGCGCTGAAGTCGATCCCGTCGGAATTGCATGAGGCGGCGGCGATCGACGGCGCTTCGCCATGGCAGCGCTTCACTAAAGTGACGCTGCCGTTCCTGGCGCCGACCATTGCCATCACCGTGATGTTGCGCACCATCTGGATCGCCACCTTCGCCGACCTGATCTTCGTCATGACCGAGGGCGGGCCTGCCGGCTCGACCAACACGGTGCCGGTCTACATCTATGTCAGCGCCTTCAAATCGCTGGACAAGGGCTATGCCTCGGCGGTGGCCGTGCTGCTGCTCGTCCTGCTCATTGCCTATGCGATCGCGCTGATCGGCATCCGCCGCTCCCTGGTGAGGCACGTCTGATGATCGCAGGACGCTCAGCCTCGCAGCGGTTTTTCGGCGGCATCGGCCTCTACGCCGCTATCGCCGCCTATGTGATATTCGCCCTGTTCCCGATCTACTGGACGCTGAAGATCTCGGTCACGCCGGAGCGGCTTCTCTATTCCGAAGGCATCACCTTCTGGCCGTCGCACATGACGTTGCAGAACTTCGTCACCGTGCTCGAAGCCACCGATTTCCCGCGCTATTTCCTCAACAGCGTCATCGTCTCGGTCTCGACGGCGGGACTGGTGACGGTGATTGCCACGCTCGCCGGCTATGCCATGTCGCGCTTCACCTTTCGCGGCAAGGCGGCGCTGGCGCTGATGTTGCTGCTGACCCAGACCTTTCCGCTGGTGATGGTCATTCCGCCGATCTACCGCGTCATGGGGCAGATCGGCCTGATCAACAGCCTGACCGGGCTGATCATCATCTACACCGCCTTCAACACCGCCTTCGCCACCTTTCTGATGCAGTCCTTCTTCGACGGCATCCCGAAGGACCTGGAAGAGGCTGCGATGATCGACGGCTGTACGCGCGCGCAGGCAATGCGCAAGGTGATTGTGCCGCTGACGCTGCCCGGCATGGGAGCGACGCTGGGCTTCGTCTTCACCGCCGCCTGGAGCGAGCTCCTTTTCGCGCTGATGCTGATATCCAGTGACGACCAGAAGACCTTCGCGGTCGGCCTGCTCACCTTCATCGGCAAATTCGCCGTCGACTGGGGGCAGATGATGGCGGCGTCGATCCTGGCGCTGATCCCGGTCTGCATCTTCTTCGCCTTCCTGCAACGCTATCTCGTCACCGGCCTGACCGCTGGCGCCGTCAAAGGATAGATCGATGGCCTCTGTTACGCTCGAAAAGGTCCGCAAGGATTATGGCTCAGTCCGCGTCCTGCACGCGGTCGACCTTGAGATCGCCGACGGCGAGTTCGTCGTCCTGGTCGGCCCGTCAGGCTGCGGCAAGTCCACGCTTTTGCGCATGATCGCCGGCCTGGAGGAGGCTTCCGGCGGCGAGATCCGCATCGGCGAGCGGCTGGTCAACGATGTCGCGCCGAAGGATCGCGACATCGCCATGGTGTTCCAGTCCTACGCGCTCTATCCGCATATGGATGTGTCGAAGAACATGGGTTTCAGCCTGATGCTGAAGAAGGCTGCTAAGTCGGCGATCGACACCCGGGTGGACGGTGCCGCCAAGCGGCTCGGGCTCGAAACTTTCCTGCAACGCCTGCCGCGCCAACTGTCCGGCGGCCAACGCCAGCGCGTCGCCATGGGCCGCGCCATCGTGCGGGATCCCAAGGTGTTTCTGTTCGATGAACCGCTGTCGAACCTCGACGCCAAGCTGCGCGTCCATATGCGCGCCGAGATCAAGGCGTTGCACCAGCAGCTGAAGACCACCTCGGTCTACGTCACCCACGACCAGATCGAGGCGATGACCATGGCCGACCGCATCGTCGTCATGCATGACGGGCTGATCCAGCAGGTCGGCGCGCCGCTGGATCTCTATGACCATCCGACCAACATGTTCGTCGCCGGCTTCATCGGCTCACCGGGCATGAATTTCCTGCCGGCGGCGGTTCGAAAGGGCGATACGTTGGTGGCTGTGCTGGCCGATGGTCAGGCGCTGCGCCTGCCGGACGGAATGCCGCTGAAGGACGGTGACGTCATCACCATCGGCCTGCGGCCCGAGCACATCAGGCTGGCGGATGACGGCGCACTGCAGGGCGAGGTTGGGGTGGTGGAGCCGCTCGGGCTTTCGACGCAGTTCTACGTCAAGCTGGCCGGCCAGCAGCTCTGCGTCTTTGCCATGGGCCGTGCCGGCGTGAAGCCCGGCGACATGGTGCGATTGTCGGCCGCTCCGGCGTCGCTGCATCTGTTCGATCCGAAAAGCGGTGATCGCATCGGATAAGGGCCTGCGGCCAACCATGAAACAAAAACGCCGCCCAATGGGCGGCGATTTGGCATTTTCGGAGAAACCAGATTACTTGATCTTGGTTTCCTTGAATTCGACGTGCTTCTTGGCGACCGGGTCGTACTTGCGGAACGACAGCTTGTCGGTCTTGGTACGGCTGTTCTTGCTGGTCACGTAGAAGAAACCGGTGTCGGCGGTCGACAGAAGCTTGATCTTGATGTTTGCGGCTTTGGCCATGATCTCAGTCCGTTATGTTCGTGGGGTTTTGGCCGCTGGAGCACGGGAAAACACCCGGACGCGGGAAACTTGGCGCGACACATAAAGAACGTGCCTGGAAAGTCAAGCCCGGCAGTCCCTCGTTGGCCCAGCGGAGCCGGCCTATTGCTTCAAATCATGCGATTTCCGCCGCGGATACCGCAACCTTCTTCCAGTCTCCGGTCGAGTTCCACCAGCGATTCGGATTGGCGCGGTCGTCCAGCCCCTTGGAACGGCTGGCCAGGATCGGCTGAATGCGGATCACCGGCTCCTGGTAGGAGTGCGCCTGGAAAATCGCCTCGACGACGCGTGCGGCCAGCGCCTGGTCGTCGGGCAGTTCGAACGAAACCTCCACCGTGCCGGGGCGTCGCCGCAGTTCGGTTTCGGCGCCGGCGGCCGCACCGTCAAGCGGCCTGTAGCGTTCGATGCCATGCGCCGACTGATAGGCGTTGCGGTCATATTTGCCCATCGCCAGCGGCGCTATCGCCACCACCGCGTCCATGATGCGGTCGACGTCGGCGGCCGGCGCCTGGAAGGTCACGAGCAGGAGCAGTGTCATTCGCAACGAGGTGGTTTCAAAGCCGCTGTCGATCATCAAAGTATCCTCAACTTCAGGTGTTTTGAGGCAACCTTAGGGGCTGCTGACATGGTTCTGTCAGCAGCCTGTCATCGCACCACGCTGAAATACAGGACGCGCGTGGTGCCGCGCTACAGGAGGATCTTGCGGATCACCCGGACGCTGACCAGGGCGATGTAGGCGGCGAAGAACAGGCCGAGCGACCAGCCGAAACCGGACGGACCGAACACATCCATGCCGATGCCGATCGCTTGCGGGCCGAGCACCATGCCGACGCCGTAGCAGAGCACGAAGGCGGCGTTGGCGGATGCCAGTTCGTGGCCGGAAAGCTGCGAGCCGAGATGGGCAAGGCCGATCGTGTACATGGCAGCGACGACGCCGCCCCAGACGAACAGAAGTGCCGCCATCAGGTGCCAATTCTGCGCAAACAAGGGCATGAAGACCGTGCCGGCAAGGCCGACGGTGGCGCAGGCAATCAGCAGATAGCGGCGGTCGCTGACGCGGTCGCTGATCATGCCGATCGGGATCTGCAGCAGTACGTTGCCGAGGCCGATCATGGTCAGGAGAAGGGCTGCGTCGGCCTCGGAATAGCCGATGCGGTTGCCGTAGATCGGGAACAGCGCAAAGCCGCCGGTTTCGACAGCGCCGAACACCAGCACGGCGGCGGTCGCCGACGGCACCAGCCAGATGTAGCGCAGGAAATTGCTGGTTTCGCCGTCGGAGGAGATCGACGGGCTCTCGTTGCGCGCCGCCAGAACCGGTATGGCGGCCAGTGTCACCAAACCGATGATGACGCCGAACGGCCTGAAGCCGGAACTGCCGAGATGGGCGAACAGCCAGGGTCCGGCGGCAAAACCGAGCGACAAAACGGTGGCGTAAATGCCGAGGACAAGGCCTCGCCGGTGCGGCGGCGCCGAGGTGCTGATCCAGAATTCAGACAGAATGAACAGCACCGTCAGCGCTATATGCAGCACGATGCGCAGCGGAAACCACATCCAGAAATCCGGCGCGAAGTGAAAGCCGATGAAGGCCAGGGCGCCGGCGGCGATCATGGCGACCATGGTCCAGGCAACGCCGAAGCGCACCGCGAGCGGCGTGGCCAGCGGGGCACCGGCGATCGAGGCCAGGCCGGCGACAGCGGTGTTGAGGCCTATCATTGAAGCCGAATGGCCGCGCGTTTCGAGAATGACGCTAAGCAGCGGCATGCCGAGGCCGATGGCAATGCCGACGACGCTGATCGACGAGATGGCCGCCACCATCGGCAGCCAGTGTACGCGTTCGTCGCCCTGTGGTTGGGTATCGACCGTCATGGGATGTCTGAATACTCGATGTTCTACAGAATTTCGCGGGTGAAGTGGTTGCGGACAAGCCGGTAGAAGGGCACGGGACCGCCCGGACGCAACAGCGGATCATGGGCGAGGCGCTTTTCCAGTTCGTCCAGGATCATTCGGGTGATGTCGGGTATGTCAGCTTCCCTGGCCTTGGCCAGCGGCAGCCAGACCAGCTCTTCGAGTTCGTTGGTCGGACCGCCCCCCGGCAGTTCGACGGCGACATCGTCGCGCCAGGCGCTGAAAAAACGCGTGTCGAAGCGGCGCACCCGATTGGGCGGCGTGATGGCGCGCGCGACGAAACGCAGCATTTCGAGAGAGGGTTGCACCTCGTGCTCGGCAAAGCCCTGCCAATCGGGCCTGGAAGTGGCGAAAGCACCTTTGCGGCCGATCAGCAGCCCGGCTTCCTCATAGGTCTCGCGGATGGCCGACAAGGCGATGGCACGGGCCCGTGCGGCGCTTGTGCGGCCTGGCCCCGCGATCAACTTTGCTTCCTGCTCCGGATGCAATGCGGCAGCGACCGGGATGCGGCTGTCGGCAGGGTCGGTACGGCCACCGGGAAAGACGAATTTGCCTGGCATAAAGGCATGGCTGGCGTGACGGCGGCCCATCAAGACCTGCACCGCATCGCCCTCGCGGTCGAGCAGGATCAGGGTCGCCGCGTCGCGTGGGCGGATAGGCCGGTCGCTATGAGCGATCATGCTCCGCTCGATCCTGTCGACTTCCGCCTTGGCCATACCGTCCATGCGCAGGACCTAGCGGAAACTTCTGGCAAGCGAAAGTAGCCTTTCACGTCGGTATGTTGCACCAGCGAGTGTAGCCAACTTTGACCTAGACCCCGGGATGGGGCTCGATCACATCCTGCTCGCCACCGAATCCGTGCATATAGAACGCCCATTGCAGTCCGATGACGGCACCCTTTACCGGCTGCAGCAGCGCCACCGCCAAGATGATGGTCAGCGGTACCCAGATGGCGATGTGCTGCCAGGTGGACAGACTCGATGTCGCCTCGATGGCCATGAAGGCGCCGAGCACGATGTGGCCCACAATGACGATGACGAGATAGGCCGGAAGGTCATCGGCGCGATGGTGGTGCAGTTCCTCGCCGCAAACGCTGCATTTATCGACGGTCTTGGTGAAGGCGCGAAACAGCTTGCCTTCGCCGCAATGCGGGCAACGGCCGAGCATGCCGCGCTTCATCGCCGTCCACAGCGGACGGGCGGCCCGGCCCGAGTGATGTTCTCCGCCGAAAACCTGTTCTTCAATGGCTGTTGTCATCATCGTCTCCTGCCGCGCGAACCCGGTCGCGATTGCGACGCGCGGGCGCGGCCCTTGGCCTTGTGAAACGACCGCTTGGAGCCCGGTAAAGGCTTGGGGTCGGTCAACATCTCGAACCGCATCGCGCCGGCCATTGGTGCCACCTCGACGAGCCGGACCTCGACTCGGTCCGCGAGCTGGTAGCCTTTGCCCGAGCGTTCTCCGAACAGGGAGCGGGCCGCTTCGTCGTATATATAGTAATCGCCATTCAATGTTGACACCGGGATGAAACCATCCGCGCCATACTGCGGCAATTGGACAAATAGTCCCGATTTGGTGACGCCGGAGATGCGGGCGTCGAAGCGGTCGTCGACGCGCTCGGCGAGATAGGCGGCGATCAGCCGGTCGACGGTGTCGCGCTCGGCCGCCATTGCGCGCCGTTCCGTGCCTGAGATCAGCACTGAGACGTCTTCGAGCCGCGCTTCCTCGTCCTGCGTCAGCCCGCCTGGGCCAAGGCCGAGTGCGGCAATAAGTCCGCGATGCACGATCAGGTCGGCGTAACGGCGGATCGGCGAGGTGAAATGCGCGTAGCGCTTCAGGTTGAGGCCGAAATGGCTGATGTTCTTGGGCGAATATTCGGCCTGGCTCTGGGAGCGCAGCACCACTTCGTTGACCAGGCCTTCATTGTCGGCGCCGCGCACGCGCTCCAAGATGCCGTTGAACTGGCTTGGCCGCATCTGCGCGCCGCGCGCCAACGACAGGCCAAGCGTCTGCAGGAACTCGCGCAGCGATTCCTGCTTGGCCAGCGAAGGCGCGTCATGGACGCGGTAGACCAGAGCCTGCTTCTTCGCCTCCAGCGTCTCGGCGGCTGCGACATTGGCCTGGATCATGAATTCTTCGATCAGCTTGTGAGCATCGAGCCGGTCCGGCACGATCACGCGATCGACGGTGCCATCCGGTTTGAGCAGGATCTTGCGCTCCGGCAGGTCGAGTTCGAGCGGCTGGCGGCCGTCGCGGCCACGCTTCAGGATCGCATAGGCGTCCCACAGCGGCTTCAGCACGGTGTCGAGGATCGGACCGGTCTTGTCGTCCGGCACGCCGTCGATCGCGGCCTGCGCCTGTTGGTAGGCAAGTTTCGCCGCCGACTTCATCATGACGCGGTGGAAGGAGTGCCGGAGTTTGCGGCCATCGGCCGAAAAAACCATGCGCACGGCCAGCGCCGGCCGGTCCTGGCCTTCGCGCAGCGAGCAGAGATCGTTGGAGATGCGCTCGGGCAGCATCGGCACGACGCGATCCGGGAAGTAAACCGAATTGCCGCGTTTCAGCGCTTCGCGGTCGAGTGCCGTGCCATAGCGGACATAGGCGGCGACATCGGCGATGGCCACCGTGGCGACCACGCCGCCCGGGTTATTCTCGTCAAGGTCTGGTGTGGCGAAGACAGCGTCGTCATGGTCCTTGGCGTCGGCCGGATCGATGGTGACCAGCGGAAGGTCGCGCCAGTCCTCGCGGTGATCCATCGTCGCCGGCTTGACCGCTTCGGATTCGGCGATGACATCGGCCGGAAAGATATGCGGAATGTCGTGGGCATGGATGGCGATCATCGAGACCGCCTTTTCGCTGGTCAGCGAACCCAGCACGTTGAGCACCTTGGCTCTTGGCAGCCCATAGCGGGAGGCGCGCGCGGGCTCGACCTCGACCAGGTCGCCATTCCTGGCGCCGTTCTGGAACTCCTTGTCGACGATCAATTCGGGCTGGCGCCGTTCCACCGGCTCGATACGGAAGGTGCCGTCCTGCAGGATGCGAAAGACGCCGAGAACCGCATCGCTGCGCTTCTCGAAGATCTTCATCACCCGCCCGGTGTAGGCGGGGCCCGTCGCTTCGTTGGTCGGGAAGGTTTTGGCCAGCACGCGGTCGCCGATGCCAGGTGCCGGGCCATTGCCGCTGCGCGAGATCCGAATGGAGACAACCGGCGGCTCTCCCGTACTGACGGCTTCCGCCGGATGCGCCAGCAAAATGCCGTCGCCGTCGCGGCCAAAAATGTCGAGCACGGCGACGTGGGGCAGGGCGCCGACGCGGGCCAGTTGCTTGCGCTCCTTGGTCAGGACGCCTTCGTCCTGCAGGTCGCGCAAGATATCCTTCAGCCAGATGCGGTCGTCGCCGCGCAGCGCGAACGCCTTGGCGATGTCGCGTTTGCCGGCGCGATCGGGATTTTCGGCGATGTAGCGCAGGATTTCGTCACGGGACGGCCTATAGTCGTCCTTGACCTTGGCCCTCGTGTCGGCGGTGCGCGGATCGCCGTGGCTTCTACCGGTGATCCTGCGCGCCACGCTGTCCTACCCTTTTTTCTTCGCGGCCGGCTTCTTGGCCGCCGTTTTCTTGGCTGTTGTTTTCTTGGTTGCCGGGGCGTTGGCCGCTGCCGCCTTGCGGAACGGCTTCTTGCCGCCGCCGCCCTTGGCTTCCTTCTCGGCAATCAGCGCCAGCGCGTCCTCGACCGTCACCGATTGCGGATCCTTGCCCTTGGGCAGGGTGGCATTGACCTTGCCGAAATTCACGTAAGGCCCGTATTTGCCGTCACGCACGACAATCTTGCCGCCGCCGTCTGGATGATCACCAAGCTCCTTGAGAGCTGCCGGTGTGCCGCCATTGCGGCCGCCCTTGCCCTTCAACTGCTTCTCGGCGATCACCGACACGGCGCGGTTGAGCCCAATCGAGAACACGTCCTCGATGCTGTCGAGATTGGCGTAGGTGCCGTCATGCAGCACGAACGGGCCGTAGCGCCCGAGCCCGGCGGAGATCATCTTGCCGGATTCGGGATGCTGGCCGACATCACGCGGCAGCGACAGCAGGGCGAGCGCCTTCTCGTGGTCGACGGTTTCGGCCGTCCAGCCCTTGGGCAGGCTGGAACGCTTGGCTTCCTTGCCATCGCCACGCTGCAGATAGGGGCCGAAGCGGCCGCTGCGCAGCGTGATTTCCTCAGACGTATAGGGATCCTTGCCAATGACCTTGGTGCCGTCCTCGCCATTGCCGTTCTCGCCATTGGGATTGGCGGCGTCGCCGAGCTGGCGGGTGAAGGAGCATTCGGGATAGTTCGAGCAGCCGACAAAGGCGCCGAACTTGCCGAGCTTCAGCGACAGATTGCCGGTGCCGCATTTCGGGCAGATGCGGGGGTTGGAGCCGTCTTCTCGCGCGGGGAACACCAGCGGTGCCAGTTCCTCGTTGAGCGCATCGAGCACGTCGGTGACGCGCAACTCCTTGATGTCGGCGACGGCGCCGGAAAAGTCCTTCCAGAAATCGCGCAACACGTCCTTCCAGGCGAGCTTGCCGTCCGAGATCTCGTCGAGCTTTTCCTCGAGAGACGCGGTGAAGTCGTATTCGACATAGCGCTTGAAGAAGCTTTCGAGGAAGGCCGACAGCAATCGACCCTTGGCCTGCGGCACCAGCCGGCGCTTGTCGATGGTGACGTAATCGCGGTCCTCGAGCGTCTTCAGGATCGCCGTGTAGGTCGACGGCCGGCCGATGCCGAGCTCTTCCAGCTTCTTGATCAGCGAGGCTTCGGAGTAACGCGGCGGCGGCTCGGTGGTGTGCTGGGTGGCGTTGATCGCCTGGCGGGCAAGCTGCTCGCCGGCGCGGATCTCGGGCAGACGACGATTTTCCTCGTCTTCCGAATCGTCGTCCTTCTGGTCGGTGTAGGCGGCGATGAAGCCGTCGAAGCGAACGACCGAACCGATGGCGCGAAGCTCGGCGGTGCGGGCGCCATTGACCGCCTCGATCTCGGCTGTTGTGCGTTCGATCTCGGCCGGCTG
Organism: Mesorhizobium bavaricum; assembly: GCF_056781655.1. Taxonomy (NCBI): domain Bacteria; kingdom Pseudomonadati; phylum Pseudomonadota; class Alphaproteobacteria; order Hyphomicrobiales; family Phyllobacteriaceae; genus Mesorhizobium; species Mesorhizobium bavaricum. Next base: position 4,106,314 of record NZ_CM165566.1, read on the forward strand.
CATCTGGCTGGCGATGGCGCGCTTCCAGATCAGTTCATAGAGCCTCATCTGGTCGGAATCGAGATATTGCCTGACCGATGCGGGGGTGCGCATGAAGTCCGTCGGACGGATCGCTTCGTGTGCTTCCTGCGCGTTCTTGGCCTTGGCGGTATATTGGCGCGGCTTTTCCGGCAGGTACTTGGGGCCGAATTCCTTGGCGATGGCGTCCCGGGCGGCCGAAATCGCCTCGGGCGCCATCTGCACGCCGTCGGTTCGCATATAGGTGATCAGGCCTGTGGTTTCGCCGCCGATCTCCATGCCTTCATAAAGGCGCTGCGCGACCTGCATGGTGCGGCTGGCCGAGAAGCCAAGGCCCGATGAGGCGGCTTGCTGCAGCGTCGAGGTGGTGAAGGGCGGACCGGGATTGCGCTTGGTGGGCTTGGCTTCCACCGACACCGCCTTGAAGGTCGCGCCTTCGAGCATCGACTTGATGTCGTCGGCCTGCGCCTTGTTGGAAATGTCGAGCTTTTGCAGCCTCTTGCGGTCGAAGGCGGTCAGCTTCGCTTCGAAATTCTCGTTGCGCGGCGTGCCGAGGAGGGCGGCGATCTGCCAGTATTCCTCGCGGATGAAGCGCTCGATCTCGGACTCTCGATCGCAGACCAGACGCAATGCGACAGACTGGACGCGGCCGGCCGAACGGGCGCCTGGCAGCTTGCGCCACAGAACCGGCGACAGCGTGAAGCCGACGAGATAGTCGAGCGCCCGGCGGGCGAGATAAGCATCGACCAGCGGCGCATCGATCTGGCGCGGATTGGCCATCGCCTCCAACACCGACGACTTGGTGATGGCGTTGAAGACGACGCGGCTGACCGGCTTGTCCTTCAGCGCGCGCTTCTGCTTCAGCACTTCCAGCACGTGCCAGGAAATCGCTTCGCCTTCACGATCCGGATCGGTGGCGAGGATCAGGCCGTCGGCATCCTTGACTGCCTTGGCGATGTCGGCAAGCCGCTTGCCCGAGGCGGTGTCGACCGCCCAGGACATGGCGAAATCCTCGTCCGGCCGCACCGATCCATCCTTGGCCGGCAAATCGCGGACATGGCCGAACGAGGCCAGAACTTTGTAGTTCTTGCCGAGGTATTTGTTGATTGTCTTCGCCTTGGCCGGCGATTCGACGACGACGACGTCCATGAGGTCTCATATCAGCTGTGATGCGGCAGAAGAATTCCGCTGCGCGCGACGAAATCTCGTTCTAGTTGCCGCTCACATGGCCGCGCTTTTGCATCCGGTCAAGGGGAAGCGCCCAAATTGCAGGGCTGTCCGCAGCAATACACTCTTAGAGTGTATGGAGAAAATCACAGAATTTTGGCTTCGGGAGATGGCGGTCCCGAGCCAGTGGAAACGACCCGATTCATTTTTCCACCGAGTTGACGAAAAGCTGGGATATCGCGGGGGTCGACGTCGTGACAGGCTGATTGATGCTGGCTGCCGGGCGCTTGGAAGGATATCCGGCGGCCAGCCAAGTCCCGCCAGCGGCAGGACTCGGATCGAGAAACTTAGTCGGCCTTGACGATGTGCCAGACCTCGCCGACACCGTCGCCGGTCACATCGCCGGCCTTCTTGTCCTTGATGAAGGTGTAGACCGGCTTGCCGTCATAGGCCCACATCTTGGTGCCGTCGGTACGGTCGACGATGCTCCACTCGTCGTCCGCCTTGGCGCCGGCCTCGGCTTTCAGCGGCGGCCAGTTGGTGGCACATTTGTCGTAGCAGTTGGTCTTGCCCTTCTCATCCTTGTCATAAGTATATAGCGTCATCCCGTTGGCGTCGGTGTAGATCTTGGTGCCATTGACCTCGGCTTCCTTCCACGCATCGGCGGCGAAGGATGCGGCGGTGCTCAGCAAAAGCGCGGCCAACCCGACTGTGATCGTTTTCATGGAAATCTCCCTGAGTGATCGAGAAGCGCGCGGAAAATCGCGGCCTCTCTGTGTCAACGCATCTGAGCGGCCGGTTCTTCCCGCAATTTTCTTGGCCAGGGCGACGACTTGCCACGCAATGGTGATTGGCAGACAGGCCTGCGCGTCGCTATATCAGCGCCAATACGTCGGAGCATCAGGAATGGCATTGGATATCGGCTATGTCAGCGCGATCGGGGCGGGAGCGATCTCGTTCCTGTCGCCTTGTGTGCTGCCGCTGGTGCCGCCTTACCTCTGTTACATGGCCGGCGTATCGGTCGACGATTTCCGTGGCGAGACTGGTGTGACGGCAAAGGCCGGGGCACGCGGCGCGCTGCTCTATTCGTCGCTTGCCTTCGTGCTTGGCTTCACGACCGTTTTTGTCGGGCTGGGTGCCGGCGCTTCAACGATTTGCCAGTTCCTGAGAAGCTGGCAGGAAGAACTGGCCTTCATCGCCGGAGCATTCATCATTCTTATGGGCCTGAATTTCCTGGGCATCATACGCATCCCATTGCTGTCGCGCGAGGCGCGCTTTCAGCCGCAGGGAAAACCCGCCAGCGCCGTTGCTGCCTACGTCATGGGCCTGGCCTTCGCCTTCGGCTGGACGCCGTGCATCGGCCCGGTGCTGGGGCCGATCCTGACGCTTGCTGGCGGCCGCGAAACCGTGGGCGAGGGCGCGCTGCTGCTCGCCGCATATTCGCTTGGGCTGGGCATTCCGTTCCTGATCGCGGCGCTGTTTTCCGGCGCCTTCATGCGCTTTCTCTCGAAATTCCGCGTCCATCTCGGTCGTGTCGAACAGGCCATCGGTGCACTGCTGGTCGTCGCAGGCGTGTTTTTCCTCACCGGTGGCGTACAGTCCGCATCCTACTGGCTGCTGGAGAATTTTCCGGGGCTGGGGCGGCTGGGGTAATCTCTTTGCCCAAATGCGAAATGCGCGCGCCGTGGGCCGCTGATTAAGAGCTAGCTGCTTTACGATCTGACCGGAATTTAACCGCATTGGTGCAGCATGGCGCCACTGCTATCCTGTTTTGATTCCCAACCCTTTTCATATGGTTGTCCGTCCATGAGCCAGAGATCCTGCCTGTCCGTCATTCTCGCCGCCGGCGAAGGCACGCGCATGAAGAGCGCGATCCCGAAGGTGCTGCACCAGATAGCCGGTCTGCCGATGGTCGCTCATGTGGTGAAGGCGGCGGAGGCCGCGGGTGCCAGCAGCCAGGCGCTGGTGATCGGCCATGGCGCCGACGAGATGCGCAAGGCCGCGGCAAAATTCGCGCCGAAGGCCGAGACCTTCGTGCAGGAAATGCGCCTCGGCACCGCGCATGCCGTGCTCGCAGCACGCGATGCGATATCAAAGGGTTACAACGATGTCCTGGTGATGTTTGGCGACACGCCTTTGATCGACGCCGACGCGCTCACAGTGGCGCGGCTGAAACTGGCCGAAGGTGCGGCCGTCGTGGTCATCGGTTTCCGCCCACCCAATCCGACCGGTTATGGCAGGCTCATCGAAAAGGGCGGCAAGCTGATCGCAGTCCGCGAGGAGAAGGACTGCAGTGCGGACGAAAGGAAGATCGGCTTCTGCAATGCCGGCATGATGGCAGTGGCCGGCAGCCGGGCGCTGGCGCTGCTCGACGCTGTCGGCAACAACAATGCCAAGGGCGAGTATTATCTTACCGACATCGTCGAGATTGCCAGCGCGCAGGGTCTCGATGTCGTTGCCACCGAAGCCAGCTTCGAGAGCGCGCTCGGTATCAACAACCGCGCCGAACTGGCGCAGGCCGAGGGCATCTGGCAGGCGCGCCGCCGCCATGACGCGATGCTGTCGGGCGTGACGCTGATTGCGCCGGAAACCGTGTATTTCTCGCACGATACCGAGATTGGCGCCGACACGATCGTCGAACCCAATGTCTGGTTCGGCCCAGGCGTGAAAATCGCCACCGGTGCCAAGATCCATGCCTTCAGCCATTTCGAAGGCGCCACGATCGCCTCGAATTGCGAGGTCGGGCCATTCGCTCGGCTGCGGCCGGGTGCTGACCTGAAGAACAAGGCCAAGGTCGGCAATTTCTGCGAAGTCAAGCAGGCGACCATCGAGGAGGGCGCCAAGGTCAACCACCTGACCTATATCGGCGATGCCCGCGTTGGCGCGGGCGCCAATATCGGCGCCGGCGCGATCACCTGCAATTACGACGGCTACTCGAAATTCTTCACCGACATCGGCGAGGGCGCCTTTGTCGGCTCGAATTCCTCGCTGGTGGCGCCTGTCAGCATCGGCAAGCGCGGCTATATCGCCTCCGGCAGCGTCATCACCGAAAGCGTGCCGGACGACGCGCTGGCCTTCGGCCGCGCCCGCCAGAAGACGATCCCGGGCAAGGCCAAGGAACTGCGCGAGCGTTTTGCTTCGGCCGCGGCCGCGAAGAAGAAGGCTGCAGGCGCCGACCATTAGCGGTTAGCCGGCCATGTCCTTGTCGATGGGGCGGTCACCTCGATCTTGCCGACGATGGCCTTGTTGAAATCATCGAGGTCTTCGGCGGGTATCCAGTATTCCAGATGTGCCTTGCTGCCTGCGTGCTCGACCCTGTAGCGGGTCGCCCGCACGGTCCAGTCGCGCGCGATCTGCACGGCGGACCGGATGGAAAATCGGCTGTTCGGGCAGGCGCGCCGGAAATGCCCGCGTATCCCGGAGCCTAGATGAGCTTCAGTTCTTCGGGCCCGACCGGGCGCCAGAGTGTAATGGTTGATATGGTTTCGTTCATGGTCGGAGCTTAGCCAAACATTTCCCGAACGGAAACCGAATGGCTCAAAAACCGAATGATTGCAGTAACCGGATTGCAAGAGCGGTCTGTCATGGTGCATGCGTGCAGAAGCGTTCCGTTACAAGGGACGAAATGCAACGTGACTTTCGCGGCGGACCGGCCATCCCTAAATAGTGCTGGTTTTCCATGGGGAATTGGGGGCTGTCTGCATGTGCGGTATCGTTGGAATTGTCGGCCACTCGCAGGTTGCGCCGCTCATCGTCGACGCGCTGAAGCGGCTCGAATATCGCGGCTATGACTCGGCTGGCGTCGCCACCATCGAACATGGGCAGCTTGCCCGCCGCCGAGCCGAAGGCAAGCTGATCAACCTTGAGCGCCGGCTCAAGGACGATCCGCTCGACGGCACGATCGGCATCGGCCACACGCGCTGGGCAACGCATGGTGTGCCCAACGAGACCAATGCGCATCCGCATTTTTCCGACGGCGTCGCCATCGTCCACAACGGCATCATCGAGAATTTCGCCGAACTGCGCGACGAGCTGATCCGCGATGGCTATTCTTTTTCATCGCAGACCGACACCGAGGTCGTCGCCCATCTGGTGGCGCGAGAACTGGCAAAGGGGTTGCAGCCGGTCGAGGCCGCGCACCAGGCGCTGAAGCGATTGGAAGGCGCCTTCGCGCTGGCCATCATGTTCAGGGGTGACGAGGACCTGATCGTCGGCGCCCGCAACGGCCCGCCGCTGGCTGTTGGCCATGGCGATGGCGAGATGTTCTTGGGCTCCGATGCCATCGCGCTCGCGCCGTTCACCAATTCGATCACCTATCTCGAAGATGGCGACTGGGCGGTGGTGCGCCGCGCAGGCGTTACGATCTTCGACATTGACGGCAGACAAGTCGATCGCAAGCGTCAGCAGTCGCTGTCGACCAGCTTCATGGTCGACAAGGGCAACCGGCGCCATTTCATGGAGAAGGAAATCCATGAACAGCCCGAGGTGATCTCGCACACGCTGGCGAACTATCTCGACTTTGTCGGCGGCGTGTCCAAGCCGCTCGACCTGCCTTTCGATTTCGCCAAGATCGACCGGCTGGCGATTTCGGCCTGCGGCACCGCCTATCTCGCCGGCCTGATCGGCAAGTACTGGTTCGAGCGCTACGCCCGTCTGCCGGTCGACATCGATGTCGCCTCGGAGTTCCGCTACCGCGAAATGCCGCTGTCGAAGAACGATGCTGCCTTCTTCATCTCGCAATCGGGCGAGACCGCCGACACACTGGCGTCGTTGCGCTACTGCCGCAAAGCGGGGATGAAGATCGGCGCGGTCGTCAATGTGCGCGAATCGACTATGGCGCGCGAATCCGACGTGGTGCTGCCGACGCTCGCCGGCCCGGAGATCGGTGTCGCCTCGACCAAGGCCTTCACATGCCAGCTTTCGGTGCTGGCATCGCTTGCCGTGCGCGCCGGCGTGGCGCGCGGCACGATTTCACGCGAGCAGGAAAAGACATTTGTGCGCGAGCTGTCGGAAGCGCCGCGCTATGCCAACCAGGTGCTGAAGCTCGACCATCAGATCGAAAAGATCGCGCGCGACCTCGCCCACTACAAGAACGTGCTTTATCTCGGCCGCGACACCAATTTCCCGCTGGCCATGGAAGGCGCGCTGAAACTCAAGGAAATCTCCTATATCCACGCCGAGGGCTATGCCGCGGGCGAACTGAAGCACGGCCCGATCGCCCTGATCGACGAGAACATGCCTGTCATCGTCATCGCGCCGCATGACCGCATTTTCGAAAAGACTGTGTCGAACATGCAGGAAGTGGCGGCGCGCGGCGGCAAGATCATCCTGATCACCGACAGCAAGGGTGCGGCACTTACGAGCGTCAAGACGATGGAGACGATCGTGCTGCCGGACGTGCCGGAAATCATTTCGCCGATCATCTATGCGCTGCCGATCCAGATGCTTGCCTATTTCACCGCCGTGTTCATGGGCACCGATGTCGACCAGCCGCGCAATCTGGCGAAATCGGTGACGGTGGAATAGGCGCCTCCAAAAACTTCGCAGTTCCAAAGCGCCTTCCGGTTCAGACCGAGTGATGGCATTTGCATCACAGCGGCTGTTTTTCTTTTTGAGCATGATCTTTTTCTGAAAACCGGTTCCCACTTTTCGGGATCATGCTCTAATGTTGCGCTGCAACCCGCGGCCCGGTGAACCATGTCCGACGCTCCCAAGACCTCCGGCATGACCCGGCTGAGGAACTATTTCCTCACGGGCTTCGTCGTCTGCGCTCCGCTGGCGATCACTGCTTACATTGCCTGGTCGTTCATCGGCTGGGTCGATTCGTGGGTAAAGCCCTATATTCCAGCCCGCTACAGTCCGGACAGCTACCTGCCGTTTCCGGTCCCGGGGTTCGGGCTGATCGTCGCGCTGATCCTGATCACGTTGATCGGTTTTCTGACGGCCAACATTGTCGGCCGCGCCATCGTCAACTTTGGCGAGCGGCTGCTTGGCCGCATGCCGCTGGTGCGCGGCATCTATGGCTCGCTGAAGCAGATTTTCGAGACCGTGCTGTCGAACAAGGGCGACATGTTTCGTCAGGTCGGGCTGGTCGAATATCCGCGCAAGGGCGTGTGGTCTCTGGTTTTCGTCGCCAGCGAGAAGGAAACCGAGATCAACCAGAAGCTCGATCAGGAAGGCGATCCGCTGATCGCCGTGTTCATGCCCTGCACGCCCAATCCGACCACCGGATTCCTGATGTATGTGCCGAAGTCCGACATCGTGCTGCTCGACATGACGATCGAAGATGGCGCCAAGCTGATCGTCTCGGCCGGACTGGTGGCGCCCGAGGTCAAGCAAATGGTCGTCGTGAACGGCGAGCCGATTAATGGAGAGCTTGCCAACCCGTCGGTTGCCGCCCTGGCTCAGCCGGCGCGCAGGAGCCGGACGGCTTCGTCGCGGCCGAACAAATAAAGCAACAGGCGCAACGCCTCGCCCCGCTCGGATTGCAGCTCAGGGTCGCGTGACAGGATCAGCCTGGCATCATCGCGGGCAGCCTCCAAAAGGTCGGCATGCGCCTCGATACGCGCCACCTGGAAACCAGGCGTGCCGGACTGGCGGGTGCCCAGCAGTTCGCCTTCGCCGCGCAGCTTCAGGTCCTCTTCGGCGATCAGGAAACCGTCCTCGGTCTCGCGCATCACCGACAGCCGGCGCTTTGCGGTCTCGCCGAGCGGGTCCTTGTAGAGCAGCACGCAGGAGGACTTGATGTCACCGCGCCCGACGCGGCCGCGCAACTGGTGCAACTGGGCGAGGCCAAAGCGCTCGGCATGCTCGATGACCATGACGGTGGCATCTGGCACGTCGACGCCGACCTCGATCACCGTGGTGGCGATCAGGATGCGTGTCTCGCCCTGCTTGAAGGCGCGCATCGCCTCGTCCTTGTCGGCGCCCTTCATGCGGCCGTGGACGAGACCGATGCGGTCCCCGAACAACGGTTTGAGAGAGGCAAAACGGTCCTCGGCCGACATCAGCTTGATCTCTTCGGATTCCTCGACCAGCGGACAGATCCAGTAGATCTTCTGGCCGCCGGCAACCGCGTCGACCATGCGGCCGACCAGTTCATCGAGTCGCTCGAGCGGCAGCGTTACGGTGCGGATCGGTTGCCGGCCGGCCGGTTTTTCCGTCAGCTTCGACACATCCATGTCGCCGAAGGCGGTCAATACCAGCGTGCGCGGGATCGGCGTGGCCGTCATCACCAGCATGTCAGGCGCATCGCCCTTGGCGGTGATGGCAAGCCGCTGATGGACGCCGAAGCGATGCTGCTCGTCGATGACGGCGAAGACCAGATCGTGGAATGTGACCGTCTCCTGGAACAGCGCGTGGGTGCCGACGACGATGTCGATCTCGCCGCTCGCCAGGCCGGCCAGCGTCTCGGTGCGCTCGCGACCTTTCTCGCGCCCCGTGAGGATAGCGATACGCAGCCCGACTTTGGCGGCAAGCGGCGCGATCGTCGCCAAATGCTGGCGCGCCAGGATTTCGGTCGGCGCCATCAGTGCTGCCTGGCCGCCGGCCTCGACCGCACGCGCCATGGCCAGCAGCGCGACGACCGTCTTGCCGGAGCCGACATCGCCTTGCAGGAGCCGGAGCATGCGCTCGGGATCGGCGAGATCGGCATTGATTTCGGCGAGCGCGAATTCCTGGCTGGCGGTCAGCGAATAGGGGAGTGCGGCGCGCAGTTTCTCGACGATGCTGCCGTCGCCGACCAGAGGACGGCCGGACAGGCGGCGGATTTTTGCCCGCACCAGCGCCAGCGAGACCTGGCCCGCCAGCAATTCGTCATAGGCAAGGCGTCGCCACGCGGCGCCATCGATGGCGACATCGATCGGGTCGGCCGGATTGTGGATGCGGGCGAGCGCATCGCCAAAGGGGGCAAAACTGTGCCGGCGCATGAAGGCGCCGTCCTGCCATTCGGCCAATACGGGCAAGCGCGCCAGTGCCTGGCCGATCGCCCGGCGCAGCACCTTGCCCGAGAGCCCGGCGGTGAGCGGATAGACCGGTTCGACGAGCGGCAGGTTTTCCGCTTCGCTGGCCAGCGCGATGTGGTCGGGGTGGACCATGGTCGGGCGGCCGTTGAACCATTCCATGCGGCCCGAGACCACGACATCTTCGCCTTCGGGCATTGCCTTTTCGAGATAGGAAGCATGGGCATGGAAGAAGGTCAGTGCGATCTCGCCGGTGTCGTCATGGGCGTAGACCCGGTAGGGCACCGACCTGTTGCCGCGCGGCGGCGGCTGGTGGCGGTCGATGCGCACCTCGAGTGTGACGATCGCGCCCTCGGGTGCGAGCGCGATGCCCGGCCGGTTGCGGCGGTCGATGACGGTATGCGGCAGCACGAACAGAAGGTCGCCGGCGCGTGCTGCGCGATCACCGAGATCGGCCGCAACCACTTTCTCGATCAGGGTGCCGACCTTCGGTCCGACGCCGGCCAGCGAGGTGATCGGGACAAACAGCGGATCGAGGATGGAAGGACGCATGATGTCAGCTTATGTCGCGACGGCTGCAGCGCAAGGCTGACAGCCCCTTCTATCCACGCTATATGCGCCGCAGCAAGTAAGGACGCGGCACAATGACCGGAACGACACGATCAAGCGAGGGGCTCGACGCCCACCGCCGCAAGCTTTTGTTTCGTTCCTGGCATCGCGGCATGCGCGAGATGGACCTGATCCTCGGCACCTTCGCCGACGCCCAGATCGGCGCCTTGACCGGCGAGGAAATCGACCAATATGAGCGGCTCCTCGACATTCCCGACACCGAATTCCTGCCCATGGTCACCGGCGAACGTCCGGTTCCCCGGGATGTCGATTGTGCCGTCCTGCAAAAGATCCTGGCTTTTCGCCACTCCATGACATTCTGAACACATGCAATTCCAGGAAAAGTGCGAAGCGGTTTTCCATCCGGAAATGCGACAGACAAGACAGTGATTTCATGAGCCTCATTCCCAAAATCGGCCTGCCGAAAGGCCGCGCCGGCCAGTTCATCGTCGACGGCGTCGCCGACGGCTACGAAGCCTTTGCGCTGGTGCAGGCGGCACTCGAGATCGCACCCGACAAGCCGGTGCTGTTCGTGGCGCGTGACGGCCAGCGCCTGCCGGCGATCATCGAAGCATTGTCCTTTGCGGCCCCCGGCCTTCCCGTCTTGGAACTGCCGGCCTGGGATTGCTTGCCCTATGACCGCGTCTCGCCCGGCTCGGATGCCGCCGCCAAGCGCCTCGATGCGCTGACCGCCATGATCGCGCTGGCGAAGAAGCCACACCGCGCCGTCATCCTCACCACCGCCAATGCGCTGCTGCAGCGTATTCCGCCGGCGGAACTGGTCGAGGCACAGACCTTTCATGCCAGGCCCGGCAACCAGATCGACATGAATGTGCTCATATCGCGGCTGGAAACGTCCGGTTTCGAGCGCGTGCCGACCGTGCGCGGCATCGGTGAGTTCGCCGTGCGCGGCGGCATCCTCGACCTCTTCGCCCCCGGCTGGACCGAAGCGCTCAGGCTCGACTTCTTTGGCGACACGCTTGAATCGATCCGGGTCTTTGACGCAGGCACCCAGCGCACCACCGGCCAGCGCAAGTCGATGGCGCTGCAGGCGATGAGCGAGGTGGCGCTGACGCCGGAAACCATCAGCCGCTTCCGCCGCTCCTATATCGAAGCCTTTGGCGCACCGCAGCGCGACGACGGGCTCTATGCTGCGGTCAGCGAGGGCAGGCGGTTCGCCGGCATGGAGCACTGGCTGCCGTTCTTCTACGAGCGGCTGGAAACCGTGTTCGACTATTTGCCTGACACGCCTGTTGTGTTTGATCATCTGGCGCATGAGGCGCTCGCCGAACGCCACACGCTGATCCTCGATCACTACGAGGCTCGCAAAAAGCAGGCCGACAGCGCGCTGAAGGATGCCGTGCCCTACAAGCCGGTGCCGCCGGACCTGCTCTATCTCTCGCCGGAAAACCTGATTGCCTCGCTCGGACCGCGCGAGGCGATCGACTTTACGCCCTTCGATGCGCCTGACGCTGGGGCGAAAAAGGTCTACCACGCCGGTTCGCGCCATGGCCGCAGCTTCGCTGGGGAACGCGCCGACCCCAGCATCAATGTCTTCGATATCGTCGTCAAACACATCGCCGACGAGCGCGCTGCGCGCCGTCGGGTCGTCATTGCCGGTTGGACCGAAGGCTCGCTCGACCGGCTTGGCCAGATCCTCAGCGAGCACCACCTCGGCAATCTCAAGCAGGTTGCCACGCTGGCGGAAGCCGAACAGCTCGAGCCGGGGCAGGCGGCTCTTGCCGTGCTGCCGCTGGAATCCGGTTTCGAGACCGAAGGACTGGTCGTCGTCGCCGAACAGGACATTCTCGGTGACCGGCTGATCCGGCGTTCGAAGCGCAAGAAACGGGCTTCCGACTTCATTGCCGAAGCTTCCGCACTGTCAGCCGGCGACATTGTCGTCCACGCCGACCACGGCATCGGCCGATTCATTGGCCTGCGCACCATCGAAGCGGTTGGCGCACCGCATGACTGCCTCGAAATCCACTATGCCGGCGATGACCGACTGTTCCTGCCGGTCGAGAACATCGAGCTCCTGTCGCGCTACGGCTCGGATTCGGCAGAGGCGACGCTGGACAAGCTTGGCGGCGGCGCCTGGCAGTCGCGCAAGGCGCGGCTGAAGAAACGCCTGCTCGACATGGCCGGGCAATTGATCCGCATCGCCGCCGAACGGCAGATGCGCGCCGCACCGGCGCTGGTGCCGGCGGAAGGTCTCTATGGCGAGTTCGCGGCCCGCTTCCCCTATGAGGAGACCGACGACCAGCAGACGGCGATCGACTCGGTTCGGGACGACCTTGCCGCCGGCAAGCCGATGGACCGGCTGATCTGCGGCGATGTCGGCTTCGGCAAGACCGAAGTGGCGCTGCGGGCGGCCTTCATCGCGGCTATGGAAGGCTTTCAGGTGGCGGTGGTGGTGCCGACAACATTGTTGTCGCGCCAGCATTTTAAGACCTTTTCGCAACGCTTTTCCGGCCTGCCGATCCGGGTTGCCCAGGCGTCGCGGCTGGTCGGTGCCAAGGAACTGGCCGAGACCAAGAAAGGCATCGCCGAGGGGCATGTCGATATCGTCGTCGGCACCCATGCGCTGCTTGGTGCCTCGATCTCGTTCAAGAGCCTTGGTCTTTTGATCATCGACGAGGAACAGCACTTTGGCGTCAAGCACAAGGAACGGCTGAAGGATCTGAAGACCGATGTGCACGTGCTGACGCTGTCGGCGACGCCGATCCCGCGCACGCTGCAACTGGCGCTGACCGGGGTGCGCGAGCTGTCGCTGATTGCCACGCCGCCGGTCGACCGCATGGCGGTGCGCACCTTTATCTCGCCCTTCGATCCGCTGGTGATTCGTGAAACGCTGCTCAGGGAACGCTATCGCGGCGGTCACTCCTTCTACGTCGTTCCGCGTATCAGCGATCTGGCGGAAATCCAGGATTTCCTGAGAGAATCCGTGCCGGAGCTGAAAGTAGCCGTGGCCCATGGCCAGATGCCGCCGGGCGAACTCGATGACATCATGAATGCGTTCTACGACGGCCAGTACGATGTGCTTCTGTCGACAACCATCGTCGAATCCGGCCTCGACATCCCGACCGCCAACACGCTGATCATCCATCGCGCCGACATGTTCGGCCTGTCGCAACTCTACCAGCTGCGCGGCCGCGTCGGCCGCTCGAAGGTGCGCGCCTACGCGCTGTTCACGCTTCCGGCCAACCGCAAGCTGACCGACACAGCCGAGCGCCGGCTGAAGGTGCTGCAGTCGCTCGACACGCTGGGCGCCGGCTTCCAGCTGGCCAGCCACGACCTCGATATCAGAGGCGCCGGCAATCTTCTGGGTGAAGAGCAGTCCGGCCACATCAAGGAGGTCGGTTTCGAGCTTTACCAGCAAATGCTGGAAGAGGCCGTCGCCGAGGTGAAGGATTCCGGCGAAGTGCAGGATGGCGGCTGGTCGCCGCAGATCGCCGTCGGCACGGCGGTGATGATCCCGGAAAGCTATGTTCCGGACCTGCAGCTCAGGCTGGCGCTCTATCGCCGCCTCGGCGACCTCGAAAACACCGAGGAAATCGACGCTTTCGGAGCCGAACTGATCGACCGCTTCGGCCCGCTACCGGACGAGGTGAAGCATCTCTTGAAGATCGTCTTCATCAAAGCGCTCTGCCGCAGGGCCAATGTGGAAAAGCTCGACGCCGGTCCGAAGGGCGTCGTCATCCATTTCCGCAAACGCGAATTCTCCAACCCGGTCGGCCTGGTCCAATTCATCGGCGAGCAGGGTTCGCTGGCCAAGATCAGACCCGACCACAGCGTCGTGTTCGTGCGCGACTGGCCGACGGCCGAGAAGCGGCTGGCGGGTTCGGCGGTCGTCATGACGCAGTTGGCGCGGCTGGTGGCGGCTTAGGGCGGGGATAGGGACACCGGCTGGCCGGGCTCCGCCATTCGCCACGCGGCCAAATCCGGTCTAGAATAGGAAATCGGCTTGGTGTATGGAGCCGCGATCCCCATTTGGGGCGGATTGGCGGGCGATGGCGCGCGCCTGATTTATTGACGCGATTCCGGACGGAAAACCGTTTCACACTTTTCCTGGGATTGCTCGGAAAGAGCGTTGGGTGCAGCGATGACAAAATGGTCGCCGAATTCGTGGAGAGCAAAGCCGATCAAGCAGGTTCCTGCATATCCGGACCTTGCCGCGCTGAAGAACACGGAAGCCCAGCTCGCAACCTTTCCGCCGCTGGTTTTTGCAGGTGAGGCGCGCAAGCTGAAGAAGCAGCTTGCAGCGGTCGCTGCCGGTGACGCATTCCTTCTGCAGGGCGGCGATTGCGCCGAAAGTTTTGCCGAACATGGCGCGGACAACATCCGCGACTTCTTCCGCGTCTTCCTTCAGATGTCGGTGGTGCTGACCTTCGCCGGCGCGCAGCCGGTGGTGAAGGTCGGCCGTGTTGCCGGCCAGTTCGCCAAGCCGCGCTCGTCCGATAACGAGACCAAGGGCGATGTGACGCTGCCCAGCTATCGCGGCGACATCATCAACGGCATCGAGTTCGATGCCAAGTCGCGCATTCCGGATCCTGCCCGCCAGGAAATGGCGTACCGCCAGTCGGCGGCAACGCTCAACCTACTGCGCGCCTTCGCACAGGGCGGCTATGCCAGCCTGGAGAATGTGCATAGCTGGATGCTCGGCTTCGTGTCCGACAGCCCGCAAGGCGAGAAGTACGGTGAGCTCGCCAACCGCATCACCGAGACTATGGACTTCATGAAGGCCGTCGGCATCACCTCGGAAACCAATTACGCGCTGCGCGAGACCGATTTCTACACCAGCCACGAGGCGCTGCTGCTCGGCTACGAGGAGGCGTTGACCCGCGTCGATTCGACCTCCGGCGACTGGTACGCCACGTCAGGTCATATGATCTGGATCGGCGATCGCACCCGCCAACCCGACCATGCGCATGTCGAATATTGCCGCGGCATCAAGAACCCGCTTGGCCTGAAATGCGGCCCGTCGCTGACGCCGGATGGGTTGCTGGAACTGATCGACCTGCTCAACCCCGAAAACGAGCCGGGCCGGCTGACGCTGATCGCACGCTTCGGCTCCGACAAGGTCGCCGACCATCTGCCGAAGCTGGTGCGCGCGGTGCAGAAGGAAGGCAGCAGCGTGGTGTGGTCGTCCGACCCGATGCACGGCAACACGATCGAAGCCGCCGGCTACAAGACTCGGCCGTTCGACCGCATCCTGAAGGAAGTGCAGACCTTCTTCGAGGTGCACCGTGCCGAAGGCACGCATCCGGGCGGCATCCATGTCGAGATGACCGGCAAGAACGTGACAGAATGCACCGGTGGCGCGCGCGCCATCACCGCCGAGGAGTTGCAGGACCGCTACCACACCCATTGCGACCCACGCCTCAACGCCGACCAGGCGATCGAACTGGCCTTCCTGGTCTCGGACCTGTTGAAGAAGAGCCACCCGGTGCAGCACAAGCAGGCCGTTAACGGCTGAGCTTGATTTCGGCCTGACGTCGACAGAAAAAGCGCTAGAGAGATCCGGCGCTTTTTTTCAGCCAGTTGAGTGACTGCGTTCCCGGCGCAGGCCAACGAGACGGGGATCGGCAAACGCCGTCCTCGAAAGCTCAATGCGCTTTTCCGTGGGTGCAAAACAATCCGTGGCGGCGATGGACGAGGGGACGCTCAGTCCTTCTTGTAGAGCAGCCAGCTCTTGCCGGCGCGGCCGGCCATCGTCGAATGCTTGGTCACCCGGTTGCGCCCGCTGACCTTGGAGCGATAGAGCGCCCGGTCGGCCTTGGTGTAGAGGTCCTCGGGGCCTTCCGCCTCGGATGCCATGCAGATGCCCATCGAGACGGTGACTGTGCCGTAGTTCGCGCCGGTCTGGCTGCTGGTGAACGGCGTCTGCTCGATCAGGGCGCGAATACGCTCGGCAATCTCGTAGGTTGCGTCCTCGCTGGCGCCCTCGATGATCAGTGCGAACTCTTCGCCGCCGGTGCGGGCGACAAACATGTCGCCGCGAATGCTGGTCTGGAAAATGTCGGCAATAATCTGGATGATCTTGTCGCCGACCGGGTGACCGTAGCGATCGTTGATGTCCTTGAAGCGATCGATGTCAGCAAGGATCAGGGCGTTGAACAGGATGCCCTTGTTGCTGTTGTAGATCCGGGTGATTTCCTTGTCGAAAGCGCGGCGATTCCAGATATGGGTCAACGGATCGGTGTCGGCCAGCCGCTTGTATTCCTCGAGCTTCGACTTGACGCTCTCGAGCTCGGCCGTCTTGTCGCTCAGCGTCGAGGCCACCTGCCGGCCGTGATCGATCGTCGAATTGGTGGCAGTCGCCATGGCGTTGGCGATCTTCTGCAAAAGATCCTGCGAGAGCAGGCTGCGGTTGCTGAGGCCATTCGATGTCTCATCGAGGATCCTGCCGTATTTTTCGATGTGGCTGCGCTCACTCCTCAACAGCGAGGCGACCTCTTCGAGCTCCCTGGCAATGACGTCTCTGGCATGCTCGACGATGCCGGGACCGTGGTTATGGGCAAAGAAGGCGCGGCCGATCTGGTCCAGTTCATCCTGTGTCGGCCGGTTGCTCAGCGAAACGACCGCGAGGCTGAGTTCGCGATTGGTGCCGCTCAGTGCCTCATAGAAAATCTCGTAGTTGCGCGGCAGGCCGAGCACGCCCAACTGGCGCATTGTGGCGACAACAGTGGCAGCTATATCGGCGCTTCGTTCGGTCGGGACGGCTGCGGGCTGCATGTCGTGATCACTCTTCCCCTCGGATCCCCGCAGCAGAACTTGCAGGTTCCATTTGTCGCCGGCCGGGGGAAGGCAACCCGATGATCCAGAACAACTTGCGAACAGACGCGTCCCCACCTGCGACGTTCGCTCGCCATGACCATAAATGCGGGAGCGCTAAAGTTTCCTTAATTCCCTGAGGTCCCACAGTTTTTTCTCTCTCTGAGGCTGTAGAAGCATCAATCTACGCACCAACAATCCGGGATGAACGCCAGTTCAACCGAGATGACGCCGGTTTGGTGGCTTTGAATGCGGAACTCGCGCATCATGCTGCTAACAATGAAACTGAATTTCGGTTTCGCCACACCAGCAAATGTCGCATTTGCTTGCGTGCGGCCGTTGCAAAGCTGGAATCCTGACAAAGATGCTCGATGCCAGGCAGAGTTTCTTCAAGGAGGACCGAAGTGAGTGACAGTCACCTGGGATCATGTCTGTGCGGAGCGGTCCGCTTCAGAACACGAGGAGCGCTGCGCGGCGTCGTCTATTGTCATTGCTCGCAATGCAGGAAGCAGAGCGGACATTTCTACGCCGCGACCAATGTCGCAAACGCCGACATCGCGATCGAGGGCGGGGAAAGCATTACCTGGTACGAAGCGTCTTCCTTCGCGAGGCGCGGTTTTTGCAAGGCATGCGGGTCGGTGCTGTTCTGGAAGCCACGAGACCAGGACTACATTTCGGTCATGGCCGGATCGTTCGACAGTCCGACGGGCCTTGAGGGCGAATGCCATATCTTCGTCGCTGACAAGGGCGACTATTATTCGATCGACGACGGGCTGCCGCAGTTTGAAAAGTCGACACCGTCCATACCTGTCGCTGAATGAATCTTGGACAAGTCACCTTATTTCATTGATCTGGCCAGCCATTGCATTATCCCGTCCCGGTGATTCGAAAGGGGTTTGGCATGCAGCGGCTGATCGACGCTTTTTTCAATTCGGTGCGGGCTTTTCGCAAGCTGGCCGTCAGCGAGAAGGCTTTCCAGCAGGAACTGATGCTGCTCGCGCTCGCCTTGCCGCTCGGCTGGTTCGTTTCGATCTCGTGGCGCGGCTATGCCTTGCTGATCGGCGCGGTGCTGCTGCTGATCATGGTCGAAGTGCTGAATACCGGCATCGAGGCGGCCTGCGATGCCTTCAGCCGTGAGTTCAATGTCGATATCCAGCTGGCCAAGGACTGCGGTTCGCTGGCGGTGCTGATTTCGGTGATCATCGTCGCCGGCGTCTGGGGTATCGCCATCATCGAGCGGATCACTGGACTACCGATCTAGAATCCGAGCACCTACATGACGGTCACCACGACCTGATCCCGATGGGATCATGGGCTGAGGAGAATTTCATGTCGGATGCCGCCGATTTTCCCCTGCTTGAGCGAGCCGGCCTGCCAGACGATCTGCGCTGGCTGGCCGAGAAATACCCGCGTGAAAACTGGCAGGGCCACGCCAACATCCATGGCGTTGCCAATATGTGGCTGCAGCGGCACGACATGTTTCGAGAACTCGGCGGCATGCTGACCAACGGCATTGGCAACTACCGCGAGGGCAGGCTGACGGCGCCCGACTTCGCGCGCTGGTTCGCGCCGCGTCTCAACCATTTTCTCGGCAATCTCGATGGCCACCACAATGTCGAGGATTACCAATATTTCCCGGTCTTCGCCGAAGCCGAGCCCCGGCTGAAGCGCGGGTTCGAGATTCTCGATGCCGACCATCACACCATTCATGAAGGACTGGAGCGCAATGCCGAGGCTGCCAACGCCTTCATCAAGACGCTCCAGGAGAGCAAGGACAGACAGCGCTTCGCCGCCGACGCCTATGCCGACGAAAACAGCCGGCTGATCGCCATGCTGACCCGGCATCTTGCCGACGAGGAAGATTTGATCATCCCGCTGATCCTCGATCGGGGTGATCGGGCGCTCGGCATCGACTGATGCATGTTGCCCAAAAGTGCGTAGCGGTTTGGGGCAACGACATGCATGAAACTAAAGACCTCAGCTTTCCCTGGCCCGTTCTTTTTTCGCGACATGCCGGGCGACGAACCAGGCAAGGATTGCCACCGTCAAGCCAATGGCAAGCGCGATCAGCAACCGCTCATGGTGAGCCAGTGCCTGTCCGATGATGTGTTCGGCGCCCAACCCGAAGACGTAACCGATGGTGCCGAACAGCACCGCCCAGATCACCGATGAAATGGCGTTGAGGATGACGAAACGCTGCACCGTGATGCGCGAGAGGCCGGCCGCGATGCCGCCGACGAGGCGCATGCCGTAGACGTAGCGGTTGGACAGCACAAAAATGTTGGGATGGGTGTTGAGCAGGCGATAGGCGCGGCGAAAACCGGGCCGCGCGCGCAACCTGACGACATAGGGATGGTCGGCAAAGCTTCGTCCAAGAATGAAGAAGAAGGTGTCACCGACGAAGGCGCCAAGCGCGGCCGCGAGGAAGGCGTGCCACGGCACGAAGACTTGCTGGTGCGCGAAGAAGCCACCGAGGATGGCGGCACTTTCGCCCTCGGCGACACAGCCGAGAAAGACGGCAAGCAGGCCGTATTGTTCGATGAAGTGATGGATCGCATTCGTCATCAGGGCGCGGTCTGCGAAGCGAGCCGTTCATCGATCCGCTTCAGCTGTTCGGCCAACTGCGCGATCTCATCGCGCATGCCAATTATCTGGCTGTGGCGCAGTTCGTCCAGTTTTTCATGCAAGGCCATGATCTCGATCTCGGCCTTGAGGTTGACCTCGTAGTCGTGCGTAGCGTCGATGCGGTCGCGCGCGGCCTGGCGATTCTGAGACATCATGATCACCGGCGCCTGCAGGGCGGCGATCATCGACAGCACGAGGTTGAGGAAGATGAAGGGGTAGGGATCGAACGACTCTTGCCCCAGCAGCCACCAGTTGGCGCCGATCCAGAGGATCAGGAAAGCGATGAAGGACAGGATGAACGTCCACGAACCGCCGACGCGCGCAATGGCATCGGCGATACGATCGCCCGCGCCCTGAAGGCCGGCAAGTCTCTCATTGATGTTCTGCGATACCGGCTTGCGATCGACAGCGCTTTGCAGCACCCGCCTTTCGAGTTCGGTCAGATTTTCCGGCGTTCGCCTTAGCCAGCGGTTGGCCAGTTCCGGCACTGTCTTGTTCATGGATGTCTCCATACCAAAAGCCTCGGCTTGGCAGCCTCGTCTCCATATAGGAAGATGCCGTTCCGTCAAAAGCGCGGCACGGAGATGAAAGCAAAATGCCAGACTTCGCGAAAATCCGCGCCCGAGCCGCCAAACGCAAGGGCGGCGAGGCGGAGCTTTCGTCGCTTTTGGGGCCGGCGCCAGACAATGCCGCCGTGGCTGACATCGCCGACGATCGTATTCTGTCTGTCATGGCCGAGCGCGTCTTTGCCGCCGGTTTCGTCTGGCGCGTCATCGAACAGAAATGGCCAGGCTTCGAGGAAGCTTTCCTCCACTTCGAGCCGAAGCGGCTGCTGTTCCAACCCGACGATTTCTGGCACGATCTGACGGCCGACAAGCGCATAGTGCGCAATCCGCAGAAGATCAAATCGGTGCGCGACAATGCTGCCTTCGTCGACCGCGTGTCGAAGGAACACAGCAGCTTCGGCAAATTTCTTGCGGGCTGGCCGGCGGACGACCAAGTCGGCCTGATGGCCTATCTCGGCAAGCACGGCAGCCGGCTCGGCGGCAACACCGGCCAGTATTTCCTGCGCTGGCTGGGCTGGGATGCTTTCGTCATTTCGGGTGATATGGCGGCCGCACTGCGCGAGGCCGGCCTCGACATCGCCGAAAGCCCGACCTCGAAGAAGGATCTCGACAAGATCCAGAAGCAGATCAATCAATGGGCGGCGGAGACCGGCCTGCCGCGCCGGCATATCTCGCGCATCCTGGCGATGTCGATTGGCGAGAACAACTCGCCGGAAGCGTTGCGCGAATATATGGGCGACGACTGATCGTCGGTCGCCCAGCCACGATCTGACATCTTCACGAATGAGGTATGTCATTCGGTCTGGATTGGTCCAAACGAACGCCATTGCCCGGCGAATTTTGCCGCGCTAAACCCGCAGGCATGACCAAGAAACTCGATATCCTGCGCATCGCCGTCGCCCAGCTCAATCCGACTGTCGGCGACATTGCCGGCAACCTCGCCAAGGCGCGCGAGGCGAGGGCGGATGCCACCCGCCAGGCCGCCGATCTCGTGCTCTACACCGAGCTTTTCCTCGCCGGCTATCCGCCGGAAGATCTGGTCCTGAAGCCGGCGTTCCTGAAGGCCTGCGAAAAGGCTGCGCAGGATTTTGCCGCCGACACCGCCGATGGCGGCCCGGGCGTCATCATCGGCACGCCGCTGAAGCGCAAGAGCGGCACGCATAATTCGATCATCTTCGCCGATGGCGGCAAGATCATCGCCGAGCGCTACAAGCTCGATTTGCCGAATTACGGCGAGTTCGACGAGAAGCGCGTCTTCCAGGCCGGACCAGAGATCCAGGGGCCGGTTAATTTCCGCGGCGTGCGGATTGGGATTCCGATCTGCGAGGACATATGGGGCGATGTCGGCGTCTGCGAGACGCTGGCGGAAAGCGGAGCGGAAATCCTGCTGGTGCCGAACGGCTCGCCCTATTATCGCGCCAAGATCGATGTCCGCCACCAGGTCGTCATCCGCCAGGTCATCGAATGCGGACTGCCGATGATCTATGCCAACCAACTCGGCGGCCAGGACGAGCTGATCTTCGACGGCGCGTCGTTTGCCATAGGTTACGACAAGACGCTGGCCTTCCAGATGAGCCAGTTCGAGGACGCGGTCGACGTCACCACCTGGAAGCGAACGGATGGCGGCTGGATCTGCTCGGAAGGGCCGATGTCGAAGATCCCGGACAGGGAGGAGGCCGACTACCGCGCCTGCATGCTTGGCTTGCGCGACTACGTCAACAAGAACGGTTTCAAGAACGTCGTGCTTGGCCTTTCCGGTGGCATCGACTCGGCGATCTGCGCGGCGCTTGCCGTCGATGCGCTTGGCGAGGAACGCCTGCGCGCGGTGATGATGCCCTACCGCTACACCTCGAAGGACTCGCTGAAGGATGCTGAGGACTGCGCCCGTGCGCTCGGCTGCCGCTATGACATCGTGCCGATCTTCGAGCCTGTCGAAGGTTTTCTGCACACGCTGACGCAGCTTTTCGAGGGCACCAAGGAAGGCATTACCGAAGAGAATTTGCAGAGCCGAGCGCGCGGCACCATCCTGATGGCGATCTCGAACAAATTTGGCTCGATGGTCGTCACGACGGGCAATAAGAGCGAGATGTCGGTCGGCTACGCCACGCTCTACGGTGACATGAACGGCGGCTTCAATCCGATCAAAGACCTCTACAAGATGCAAGTCTACGCGCTGTCGCGTTGGCGCAACAGCCATGTGCCATCGGGCGCGCTCGGGCCCTCGGGCGAGGTGATCCCGAAGAACATCATCGACAAGGCGCCGTCGGCGGAGTTGCGTGAGAACCAGACCGACCAGGATTCGCTGCCGCCCTATCCGGTCCTGGACGACATCCTCGAATGCCTGGTCGAGAACGAGATGGGGGTCGACGACATCGTCGCTCGTGGTCACGACCGGGCGACGGTGACACGCATCGAGCACCTGCTCTACATAGCCGAATACAAGCGCCGGCAGGCTGCACCCGGGGTGAAGATCACCAAAAAGAACTTCGGTCGCGACCGTCGCTATCCCATCACCAACCGTTTCAGGGATCGCGGTTAACGGGCTGATTTTATTTATGAACCTTGGGGCGTGGAGGTTTGTCAGCCATTTCAAGGGAACGTCAAGTTCAAGTCCGCACCGACGTGACGATCGTGATTGCCGACCAGACGGCCTCTCTCGTGGCGCGGCTCGTGGAGCCCGTTGTTGCAAAATAACCTCAGTTCCTTGACCAGATAGACATTTGGCGAGAGCTCGCCTTGGCGATGCGCCGAGGCGTCTCTATAACAACCGTTCCGCGATTCATTTGCGGGAGGTCCGAATGGCAGTATTTCAAATGGTAATGCGAGGCCGCGAAGCCTAGGTCTCATCTTGTGTCCTGCGAGGGGTTTGTCCTCGCACTGACGCCGGGTTGAGCACAGGCTTATGCCGATGCCGGTCGCCGCCCGATTACGGGCGAGACGCCAAATATGCCACCTCCGCATTCTGGGCAATCATTGGCCCCTTACGCGGCTTCTTCAATTTTCGACCTTACTGGGATCGGGCTCGTTTGCGCCCGAATGACATCATGGCTCGTTTTCGAATCGATTTGCGCGCGAGCGCCTTTCGCAGCGTTCTTGGCTTCACGCTCACCCATTGGCGGCGCCAGCCGTGGCGGCTTTCCCTCATCATGGGCGGCTTCCTGCTGTCGACGCTGGCCGACGTTTTGACGCCGCTCTATTCCGGCCGGCTGGTCGATGCCGTCGCCAGCAGCGCCGGCGCCGACGCGATTGCCTGGAATGCCGCAATGACGGCGTTTTCGATACTGATGGCCCTGGCGCTGACCGGCGTCGTGCTGCGCAATCTTGCCTTCATGGCGATCGTCGAGCTGACGCTGAAGATGATGGCTGATATCGCCGCCGACGCCTTCCATCGCGTCCAGCGTTTTTCCACCGACTGGCATGCCAACAGCTTTGCCGGCTCGACGGTGCGCAAGGTGACGCGCGGCATGTGGGCGCTCGACCTGCTCAACGACACGATCCTCATCGCGCTGCTGCCGTCCGTCGTCATGCTGGTCGGCTCGACCCTGCTGCTTGGCTGGTTCTGGCCGCTCATGGGCGCGGTCGTTGCCGTCGGTTCGGTCCTTTTCATCACGGTGACGGCAATGCTGTCGCTTGGCTATGTCGCGCCGGCGGCACGGCTCGCCAACACCTGGGACACGCGCCTGGGTGGCTCGCTGGCCGACGCGGTGAGCTGCAATGCCGTGGTCAAAGGCTTTGGCGCCGAGGAGCGCGAGGAGCGCCGCCTCGCCAGGATCGTGGCCAAATGGCGTGCGCGCACGCGGCGCACCTGGGTGCGCGGCACCATCAACGGCACCACGCAAGGGGCGCTGCTGCTGGTCATGAGAGCTGCTGTGATCGGCCTGGCGCTGATGCTGTGGTCTTGGGGGCAAGCAAGCGCCGGCGACGTCGCCTTCGTGCTGACCTCGTTTTTCGTGCTGCAGGGTTATCTCAGGGATATCGGCACCCATATCCGCAACCTGCAGCGCTCGATCAACGACATGGAGGAACTGGTCGATTTCCAGTCCGAACCACTTGGCATAGAGGACTGTCCTGGCGCGAAGCCGATCCGGATCACGCAGGGGGCTATCCGCTTCGACAACGTCACTTTCCACTACGGCAACCACCGATCGCCGCTCTACCGTGACTTTTCGGTCGATATCTCGCCGGGTGAACGGGTTGGGCTCGTCGGCCATTCGGGTTCGGGCAAGACGACCTTCGTCAAGCTGATCCAGCGACTTTATGACGTGAATGCGGGAAAAATCCTGGTCGACGGCCAGGACATCTCGAAGGTGGCGCAAGCGTCGCTGCGTGGGCAGATCGCGATCGTCCAGCAGGAGCCGATCCTGTTCCACCGGTCGCTGGCCGAGAACATTGCCTATGCCCGGCCAACAGCGACGCAAGATGAGATCGAGCACGCGGCGCGGCTGGCAAGCGCGCACGACTTCATAGCCAACCTGCCGAAGGGTTACGGCACGCTGGTCGGCGAGCGCGGTGTAAAGCTGTCGGGCGGCGAACGTCAGCGGGTGGCGATCGCGCGCGCTTTCCTTGCCGATGCGCGCATCCTGATCCTCGACGAGGCGACGTCGAGCCTCGATTCGGAATCGGAGGTGCTGATCCAGCAGGCGATGGAACGGCTGATGGTCGGCCGCACAACGCTGGTCATCGCACACCGGCTTTCGACGGTACGGGCGCTTGACCGGCTGCTGGTCTTCGATCGCGGCAACATCGTCGAGGAAGGCTCGCATGACGATCTGATCCGGCTGAAGGGCGGCATCTACCGCCGCCTGTTCGAACGCCAGGCACTGGAACTGACCAAGGGCCTGGTGATCTGACCGAACTCCATTGCCGGGCCGCGTCCATTTGGGCGCGGCCCGGCATGCCCCGAATGAAGGGGCGCCGCCCCGGTCTTTTCATTGCGGGCGTCCTGTTCTATGTCTGCCGCACAGCGCGGGGGCGCGTCTTGTCAATCACAAAAGCATCCGGTACGCCCGTTCATGACAGTTACCGTTCGTTTCGCCCCGTCGCCAACCGGCCGCATACATATCGGCAATGCGCGCACCGCTTTGTTCAACTGGCTGTTCGCCATGAACAACAAGGGCCGCTTCATCCAGCGTTTCGACGACACCGACATTGCCCGCTCGAAGCAGGAATTCTCCGACGCCATCCTCTACGACCTGCATTGGCTCGGCATCTTTCCGGACGCCACCGAGTACCAGTCGAGGCGCTTCGAGATTTATGACGCGGCGGTCGAGAGGCTGAAGGCGGCCGGCGTTGTCTACGCCTGTTACGAAACGCCGGAGGAACTCGATCTCAGGCGCAAGGTGCGCCGCACGCGCGGCCTGCCGCCGGTCTATGGCCGCGAGGCGCTGGCGCTTTCGCCGGAGCAGATCGCCGAATACCAGGCCGATGGCCGCCGGCCGCACTGGCGCTTCCTGTTACCCAATTTCTCCAGTGATCCGCTGCAGCCCGAACGCACCGAGATCCACTGGAACGATCTGGTGCGCGGCGAGGAAACCGTCGATCTTGCCTCGCTTTCCGACCCGGTTCTGGTGCGCGAGGACGGCACCTATCTCTATACGCTGCCTTCGGTGGTCGACGACATCGAGATGGGCGTCAGCCATGTCATCCGCGGCGACGACCATGTCACCAACACCGGTGTGCAGATCGCCCTGTTCCAGGCGCTGGCTGCCGAGCCGCCAGTGTTCGGCCACCACAATCTGTTGACCACGGCATCGGGCGAGGGGCTGTCGAAGCGCACCGGCGCGCTCTCCATCGAAAGCCTGCGCGAGGACGGCATCGAGCCGATGGCGGTCGCTTCGCTTGCCGTGCTGGTCGGTACCTCGGAGAATGTAGCGGCGGTGCCGACAATGGGCGAACTCGCCGAACGCTTCGATCCGGCGGCGACCTCGAAATCCGCGGCCAAGTTCGATCCAGACGAACTGTTCGTGCTTAACCGGACGCTGCTGCACCATATGCCCTTCACCGAGGCGCAGGACCGGCTGATCGTGCTTGGTGTCTCGGGTGAGCAGGCCGAACCGTTCTGGCTGGCGGTGCGTGGCAATCTCGACAGGCTGGCCGATGCGGTGAACTGGTGGCGTATCCTGCGCGAAGGTCCGCAAGAGAAGGCGGAATTTTCCGATGGCGATCGCGATTTCCTTGGTCAGGCCTTCGACCTGCTGCCGGATGAACCCTGGAGCGGGACGATCTGGAAGGACTGGACTGGTAAGGTCAGGGAAGCGACGGGCCGCAAGGGCAAGGCGTTGTTCATGCCGCTCAGGCTCGCCCTTACCGGACTGCCTTCGGGGCCGGAGCTTGCAGATCTATTGCCGCTGATGGGTCGGGAAGGAACGATGGCCCGACGACCCTGACCCTGCGCTGCTCCGGCGGCAAGGCGGAGACCGGCGACGTCACCGGCTTGACGGAAAGCCGTTTGATCACCTCGCGGTTGAGGCCGCCTTCCATATTGGCCAGGGTTTCCGGATCGGTACCCGGATCGGGCTTCGAAACCGGCACCGGAATGAGCGGTGCCGCATCCGTTTCGGGCTGCGACTGCTCGGGATTTGGCGGGTTGCCGGCAATGACCTGGAAATTCTGCGCTGCGTTGCAGCCGCAAGCCGGCGGCCGCGACATGTTGGACTGCTTGTAGAGATAGGCGGTCGGCAATTCACTGTAGGGCCTGCCGGTGACCGACGATGTCATGGCAGCCGAATCGTCGTCCATGCCGCGTGAGTAGAAAACCTGCATCTCGGTGCCGGGGCAGCTCGATTCGCAATTCTTCTGATCGCGTTCGAAATCGCTCGTGGAAGCCGAGTTCGACATCGGGAAGAAGTAGCCGTCGCAGGTGCGCACGCATGTGGTGTGGAACTCACCGCCGACGCTCGGAAAATCCGGCACGCCGGGCTGGTTGAGCACCCGGCTGACGTTGCGCTCCTCGCCGGAATCATCGGGCTGGTCCAGCGTGTCGACCGTATCTGGCTGCCGGCTGTTGCCGCCGAAAAGTTGGTCGAACAGGTTCGTGTTGCCTTCTTCGCGGTTCGCTTCCTGCAGAGGCGCGCGGCGTGGAGCAACCGCATTGTCACGGCAGCCCTTGGCGTCGAGCGCCGCCAGGATGCGGCCACGGTCGCGTCGTGATCCGCCGTCGGCCAGCCGCTCGCGTTTCCTTTGCAAGGCATCGAGGTTGGCATTCATGCGATCGATGGTGGCGTTGAGCCCAGCGCATTCCCTGACGTTGCGGCCGAACAGTGAAAAGCCGCAACCGGCACTGCTGGACTGGCTACGGGCCTTCGAGATTTGCCCACGCTGTCTTTCGATCGCTGCGTCGTATTTCCGGATCAATGCCGGGCCACCGCCGCCACCATTGGACGCAGCCGCAAGATCGGCTTCCAATTGCCGGCAGACCCGCGAAGCGGCTTGTGGCTCGGTAACGGCGACGGCTGAAAGCACGAGCGCGCCAAGCAGGCCAGCCAGGTGCGTCAGCTTCGACCTTCCGCCCGTCATTGCCCGAAACCCCGCTTGCTTGCCTGCCGCGCGATGCTATCGGATTCGCGGTTAACCGTCCCTCAATCTACAACCAAAGATGGTCTTCGTCCAAAGATGCGCCGGCGCGGCTGTTCAGACAGATCCCGCGGCAGCGGGATCCTGACGCTGCATGAAAAAAGCGTATTCGCTCGGAAAAAGTGCCTGGAATCCAGCAATGCCCGGAGGCTTGGCATGACCGCGATGACTCGTCGAACCGCACTGCAATTGGGTCTCTCGTGCCTGGCGATGCAGGTTGCCATGGCTCAGGAGAAGCCCATCGCACTGGATTGGCGTACCAGATTGGTCGGGGCCGCCCCGGAGCAGATCGGCGTCACCACCCTCTACGATCCGGCCTATACACGCCTGGCC
The DNA here is from genome assembly GCF_056781655.1 of Mesorhizobium bavaricum. Classification (NCBI taxonomy): domain Bacteria; kingdom Pseudomonadati; phylum Pseudomonadota; class Alphaproteobacteria; order Hyphomicrobiales; family Phyllobacteriaceae; genus Mesorhizobium; species Mesorhizobium bavaricum. The sequence continues at coordinate 4,133,939 of NZ_CM165566.1, forward strand.
TATCCAGGTGGCGATGTCGCGCCGGAGCGGGGGGTGTGCACGGATGTCGTGGTCCGCGCCTATCGCCGGGCCTTCGATCTCGACCTGCAAAGGCTGGTGCATGAGGATATGCTGGCCAATTTCGGAGCCTATCCGAAGACTTGGGGCCTGAAAGCGCCCGACCGCAACATCGACCACCGTCGGGTGCAGAACCTTGCTGTCTTTTTCGAGCGCCGGGGTGGTTCCCTGCCGGTCAGCCAGGATCCCGCCGACTATCAACCAGGCGCCCTCGTCACCCAGATGCTGCCCGGCAACCTACCGCACATCGCCATCGTCTCTTCCAACCGTTCAGCGGAAGTGCCGGAAAGGGTGCTGGTCATTCACAACATCGGGGCGGGCGCCCGGGAGGAGGATACCTTGTTCGCCTTCAGGCAGACGGGACATTTCTCCTTTGCGCCGACCTGAGAACCCCTAGCCCAGATTGACGACCGCCTGCGCCTTGTGGGCGGCTTCGACGACGGCAAGCGCCGTCATGTTGACGACACCACGCGACGTGACCGACGGCGTCAATATGTGCGCCGGCTTGTCGGTGCCGAGCAGGATCGGCCCGACATGCAGAGCGTCCATCATGGTCCTGAGCGCGGTCAGCGTGATGTTGGCGGAATCGAGGTTGGGGAACACCAGCAGATTGGCTTCGCCCTTCAGCCGCGAATGCGGATAGACGCGCTGGCGCAGGTGCTCCGACAGGGCAGTATCCGCATGCATCTCGCCGTCGCACTCCAGATCGGGCGCGATGCGCGCGAGGATCGCCGCCGCCTGCCGCATCTTGAGCGCGCTTGGCGAATCGCGTGAGCCGAAATCCGAATGCGACAGCAGTGCTGCCTTCGGTTCGATGCCGAAGCGCTGGATTTCTTCCGCCGCCAGCACCGTCATCTCGGCGATCTCCTCCGCCGTCGGGTCGACGGTGACGTGCGTGTCGGTCAGGAAGACGATGCCGCGCTGCGAGATCAGCATGGAGAGCGTCGACAGGTCATGATCCTTGATGCCGGCGCGCGGCCCAATGATCAAAGTGACGTTGCGCAGATGCCGCTCGAAGCGGCCTTCGAGACCGCAGACCATGGCGTCGGCATCGCCGCGCTTCAGGGCTAGGGCGGCGATGACCGTATTGTCGGTTCGCACCATGGTGCGCGCGGCTTCCGTCGTCACGCCGCGCCGGCCGGCAAGTTCGATCAGCAGGTCGACATAGTTGCGATAGCGCGGATCGTCCTCGGGATTGATCAGACCGAAATCGACGCCGGGCTTGATGCGCAAGCCGTAGCGCTTCAGGCGCACTTCGATGACGTGCGGGCGGCCGATCAGGATCGGTTCGGCGATGCCTTCCTCGAGCACCACCTGGGCGGCGCGCAGCACGCGCTCGTCTTCGCCGTCGGCATAGATGACGCGCTTGGCGCTCGACGCCTTGGCAGACGAGAACACCGGCTTCATCACCAGTCCAGAGCGGAAGACGAAGCGGTTCAGCTTGTCGATATAGGCGGCGAAGTCGGTGATCGGCCGTGTCGCGACACCAGTGTCGCAGGCCGCCTTGGCGACCGCCGGGGCGATGCGCAGGATCAGGCGGGGATCGAACGGCGAGGGGATCAGGAACTCGGGGCCGAAGATCGGCGTCTCACCGGAATAGGCGCGGGCCGCGACATCGGAGGGTTCCTCGCGGGCAAGCGCTGCGATCGCCCGCACCGCCGCCATCTTCATCTCCTCGTTGATGGCGCTGGCGCCGCAGTCGAGCGCGCCGCGAAAGATGTAAGGAAAGCACAGTACGTTGTTGACCTGATTGGGAAAATCGGACCTGCCTGTGCAGATCATCGCATCGGGACGCGCGGCACGCGCGGTTTCCGGCATGATCTCGGGATTGGGGTTGGCCAGCGCCAGGATCAGTGGTTTCGGCGCCATGTGCTGGAGCAGTTCGGGCTTCAGCACGCCTGCCGCCGAGAGGCCGAGGAAGACGTCGGCGCCCGGGATGACATCGGCCAGCGTGCGCGCTTCGGTGTCCTTCACATAGGGGTCTTTCCACCGGTCCATCTCATCGGTGCGGCCCTTGTAGGCGACGCCGAAACGGTCGGTGACCCAGATGTTTTCCACCCGCGCGCCAAGCGAGACCAGCAGATTGAGGCAGGCAAGGGCGGCCGCACCGGCGCCCGAGGTGACGATCTTGATGTTCGAGATGGTCTTGCCGGCGAATTCCAGCCCGTTGAGTACGGCGGCGGCGACGATGATGGCGGTGCCGTGCTGGTCGTCATGGAAGACTGGGATGCCCATGCGGGCTTTCAACTGTTCCTCGACTTCGAAGCATTCGGGCGCCTTGATGTCTTCGAGGTTGATGCCGCCGAAGGTCGGCTCCAATGCCGAGATCGTCTCGACCATGCGCTCGATGCCCGGCGCATCGATCTCGATGTCGAAGACGTCAATGCCGGCGAACTTCTTGAACAGGACAGCCTTGCCTTCCATGACCGGCTTGGAGGCCAGCGGGCCGATATTGCCGAGACCGAGCACGGCCGATCCGTTGGAGACGACGCCGACCAGATTGGCGCGCGCCGTGTAATCGGCGGCGGTCGCCGGATCGTCGCGGATTTCGAGACAAGGGGCTGCGACGCCTGGCGAATAGGCGAGCGCGAGGTCGCGCTGGTTGCCGAGCGGCTTGGTCGCCTGGATCTCGAGCTTTCCAGGCCTTGGATGCTTGTGGAAGTAGAGGGCGGCTTCGTCGAGGTCCGAACGTGCCGTCTTTTTGATCTCGCCTTCCATGCGGCCGCTCCCTCGAAATCTGCCTGGAAAGTCCTTTTAGCATGCGGCCAAGGTTTTTCGCGACGCTAAATGACGCGCCGGCAGCTTTACCCGTCGACGCGTCTAAAATGTCAATTTATCAAATGCTTATGCCGATTTCATCGCATATGGATCTTACTGCTCGCAGGCATGCCGATCAAAAGGCGCTGACGTAGAGACCGCCATCGACCGGTATGTTCTGTCCAGTCAGATACCCGGCATGGACCGAACACAGGAAGGCGCAGATCTGGCCGAATTCCTCCGGCGTGCCGAGCCGCTTGGCCGGCACATCGGCGCTGATGCGGGTCTTGCGCGCCGCTGCGGCGGCGGGATCCTCGGCGGTACCGGCCTCATGCGGGCCGCGCAGCCGGTCGGTGTCGAGCTTGCCCGGCAGCATGTTGTTGATGGTCACGTTGCGGTCGATCACCGTCCGCGCCACACCGGCGAGGAACGAGGTCAGACCGGCGCGCGCGCCCGACGACAGGTCGAGGCCGGGGATGGGGACGTAGACCGACAGCGAGGTGATGTTGACGATGCGGCCGAAGCCGCGCGCCGCCATGCCGTCGATGACGGCCTGCACCAGCTCGACCGGCGTCACCATGTTCTGGGTGACGCCTTCAAGGATCTTCGCCCGATCGAGTTCACGGAAATCACGCAATGGCGGGCCGCCATTGTTGTTGACGAGGATGTCCGGTTCGGGACATGCGGCGAGCAACGCCTTCTGCACCTCCGGCTTCGAAACATCGCCGACGACTTCGGTCACCGTCACGCCATAGCGCTCACGCAGCTCGGCGGCGGTCTTGGCCACCAGTTCAGCATTGCGCCCGTTGACGACGATGTCGCAGCCGGCCTCGGCCAGCGCCATGGCGCAACCACGCCCAAGGCCCTTGCTCGAAGCGCAGACGATGGCCTTTTTTCCGCGAATGCCGAGATCCATGATGATTTTCTCCTTTGAGCCGGCGGCAAGCTAGTCCTTCGGCTGGACCAATCGCAACCGTCATACGGTTGTTGCATGAATCGGGGCATAGCCTGCGCGAAAGCAAGGGTGAAATCGCGATGTCCGGCCAAGAGCCCCGCACTTTCCGCAGCATGTTCATTTCCGACGTCCATCTCGGCTCGAAGGCTGCCAAGGCCGAGTTCCTGATCGATTTCCTTAGATACCACGACGCCGACATCATCTATCTCGTCGGCGATATCGTCGATGGCTGGCGGCTGCGGCGGAGCTGGCACTGGCCGCAAAGCCACAATGACGTCGTGCAGAAATTGCTGCGCAAGGCCCGCAAGGGCGCCACCATCACCTACATCGCCGGCAATCATGACGAATTCGCACGCCAGTTCCAGGGCGTGCATTTCGGCGGCATCGTCGTTGCCGACCGTGCCGTCCACGAAACCGCCGACGGCAAGCGTCTGCTCGTCATCCATGGCGACCAGTTCGACACCGTCGTCCACAATGCACGCTGGCTCGCCTATCTCGGCGATCACGCCTACGACGCGGCCATGCTGGTCAACCGTGTGGTGACGCGGTTGCGTCAACTGCTCGGCCTGCCTTACTGGTCGTTCTCGTCCTGGGCCAAGGCCAACGTCAAGAAAGCGGTGAATTTCATCGGCTCGTTCCAGACAATGCTTGCGGAAGAGGCGCGCCGCTCGCATGTCGACGGCATCATCTGCGGCCATATCCACCACGCTGCCATCGAGAGTTTTGGGGATGTCCAGTACATCAACACCGGCGACTGGGTGGAAAGCTGCACGGCGGTGGTCGAACATTTTGACGGCCGGATGGAAATCCTGACCTGGGCGCAGGTGCTTCCCGAGGCGCCGGACGAACCTTTTGTCCCGTTGCTCCTCGAAGACCGGGTAGGGCAGGCGGCCTGACGCCGTTCGCGCTACGGATTCCGGATTAATCGATTAGGCCAGCCGGTTTCGTCCGGTTTTCGCCCATGTTAAGGGTCGATACACGTTGCCGTCCGGTCGAGTGCAGCGTTATTGGATCGATTCATGTCGCTGCCGCCGCTTTCGCCCGAACAACTCGTCAAGCCGCGCCATTTCGAACTGCGCATGAGCCTGATCTTCGCGACGCTGTTCGTGTCGCTCGGGACCCATCTGCCCTATTTCCCGCTGTGGCTGCAGGCAAAGGGTTTCCATGCCGAACAGATAGCAGTCATTCTGGCGGCCCCGATGTTCCTGCGCGTGGTGACGACGCCGTTGCTGACAGCACTTGCCGACAGGGCCAGGGACCGCGCCGATGTCTATGTCGCGCTGGTGGCGGCGTCGCTGCTGCTGTCAGCCGGTTATTTCCTGACACCGACCTACGCCATGGTGCTGGCGGTGTCGCTGGCGCTGACCATTGTCTGGACGCCGCATTCGCCAATCGCCGATTCGCTGGCGCTGTCGGGTGTGCGCCGCTTTGGCTCGAACTATACGAGCATGCGCAAATGGGGCTCGATCTCCTATCTGTTCGCCAATGTCGCCGGTGGTTTCATCCTGTCGGCAACCGGCGCCCGGGCGGTTCCGGTGATCATTTTCGCAGCCCTTGCCGCCGCTCTTGCGGCCGGCTTGCTGGCGCCACGTCTTGGCCGTCCGCGACGCGCCTCGCCGTTGTCAGCCACCGACATCCAGCAGGCGGCGCCAAAACTTCTCAACCCGTATTTTTTGTATTTTTCCATTGGCGTCGGCGTCATCACCGCCAGCCACGCATTCCTCTACGGTTTCGTCTCCATCTACTGGAAATCGATCGGCCTCAACGATTCGGTTGTCGGCCTGTTGTGGGCCTGGGGCGTAGTGTCGGAGGTCTGCATGTTCATGATGTTCACCCGCTTTTTCGGCTCGTTCTCCGTCGTCTCGATCATGATGATGGCGGGGATCGGAGCCATCGTGCGCTGGATCGCCTTCCCGCTGGTCTGGCCGCTCGGCCTCGGCGTTGCTGGATTTTTCGGCGTCCAGACGCTGCACTCGGTCTCGGTAGCGCTGGTGCTGATCGGCCTGCAGAAGATGATCGGCGAAACGGTCTCCGAGGAGCGGACAGGTGCTGCGCAAGGCATCGCCTATTTCTCCAACGGCTTTTTCATGGCTGTGGTGACACTGGCGTCCGGCCCACTGTACGACCGTTTCGGCGTCGACGGCTTCTTTGCCATGATTCCGATCGCCTTGATCGGACTGGTGCTGATCGGGCTTGCCGCGCGCTCAGCCCCAAAGCGCCGTTTCAGGCGGTGACACCAGCGATCCGTTGTAGGCAAGGCCGGGCACACGGTCGCGGGCAAGCAGCAGCGGACCGTCGAGGTCGACGAAATCTGCGCCTTGGGCCAGCAAGACCGCCGGCGCCATCGCCAGCGACGTGCCGACCATGCATCCGACCATCACGCCGAAACCGAGTTCGCGGGCGCGATCGCGCAGCAGCAATGCCGCCGTCAGCCCGCCCGATTTGTCGAGCTTGATGTTGACGGCGTCGTAGAGGCCGACGAGCCCTTCGAGATTCTCAGCCTCATGCACGCTTTCATCGGCGCAGATCGGCACGGGGTGCGCGATGTGGCGCAGGATCTCGTCATGGCCGGCCGGCAGCGGCTGTTCGATCAGCGAAACGCCTTGCTCTGCGGCAAAGGCGAGGTTCGCAACGATGTTGTCGTCGGTCCAGCCCTCATTGGCGTCGAGGATGATGCGGCTGTCGGGGGCGGCTTGCCTGACAGCGCGAATACGGGCGATGTCGTTGTCGCCGCCGATCTTGACCTTGAGCAGGGGCCGCGCCGTATTGGCGCGAGCCTGTGCTGCCATCGCCTCCGGTTCGCCCAACGACAGCGTGTAGGCCGTCTCAATCGTCCCCAACCGTATGGCGCCAATTGCAGTGGCCACAGGTATTCCGCGGATCTTTGCTTCCAGATCCCAAAGGGCGCAGTCAATGGCGTTGCGGGCAGCTCCGGCCGGCATGGCGTCAAGCAAGGCGCTCCGGCTGATGCCGCCGGCGATCCGCTCGCGCATCGCCTCGATCGCCTCGCTCACGCCGTCCATGGTCTCGCCATAGCGCTTGTAGGGAACGCACTCGCCGCGACCCGTGTGGCCGTTCTCGCTGATCGCGCAAGTGATGACCTCGGCCTCGGTCTTGGAACCACGCGAAATGGTGAAGCTTCCGGCGATCGGAAAACGCTCGGCCTCAACCGAAATGACACGCGCCATATTTTTCTGCTCCGGCTATGCAACAACGGGCGAGTCGGCAAATCGACAGCTTGGTTCCGTCAGGCTAAACAGGACGCCATGTTGACCATCGGCAAGCGCGACGCAAGCGGTACGACCGCAGGGGAGGCTGACCACGAACCGCGCGTGGCGACCGGTGAGAAGGACGGCGTTCTCGGCTGCGCCTTCTCGGGAATCTGGACGACACGGACCGTCGCGCTGATCGACGCGGAGATGCGCAAGATCGAGAAACGAAGCGGTTTCAATACTTTGGCGCTCGATCTCTCCAAGATCGAGAAGATGGACACCGCCGGTGCCTGGCTGATCGACCGGCTGGTCAGCGTCTTCGAGAAGAAGGGCGTCAAGATCAGCCTCCAGGGCCAGAGCGAGATCGCTTCCATCCTGCTGGACGCTGTGGGCGAGGCCGTCCGGCGCGAACCCGAATCCGGTCCAGCGCGGCCACCCAATATCGTCATTCGCGCGCTGGAGGCGGTCGGCCGGCGCGTCTACGAGATGCGCGACGATTTCCTCGCCTCGATGAACATTCTTGGCGCCACCATCCGCGGCGCGCAAATGAAGCTCGGCCGCGGCCATGCCGTCAACCCGGCGGCGATCTTCAACCAGATCGACCGCATGGGCGTCGGCGCCATTCCCGTGGTGGTGCTGATGTCGGCGATCGTCGGCGCGATCGTTGCCCAGCAAGGCGCCTACCAGCTCAGCTATTTCGGCGCCGATATCTTCGTCGTCGACCTGGTCGGCGTGCTGATCCTGCGCGAGCTCGGGGTGCTGATGACAGCGATCATGATCGCCGGCCGCTCCGGCAGCGCGATCACCGCCGAAATCGGCTCGATGAAGATGCGCGAGGAGGTCGACGCGCTGAAGGTCATCGGCCTCAATCCGATCGGCGTCCTGGTCTTTCCACGGCTGGTGGCGCTGGTCATCGCCTTGCCGTGCCTGACCATCATCGCCAATTTCGCAGCGCTCGGCGGCGGCATACTGGCTGCCTGGCTCTATTCCGACATCGCGCCAGCCGCCTTCATCGATCGGCTGCGCGTCGCCATCGATCTCAGCACCATTTTCGCGGGCCTGATCAAGGCGCCGTTCATGGCGATGATCATCGGCACGATTGCCTCGGTCGAAGGCATGAAGGTCGGCGGCAGCGCGGAATCGCTCGGCCAGCACGTGACTGCCTCGGTGGTGAAATCCATTTTCGTCGTCATCATCCTCGACGGGCTTTTCGCCATCTTCTACGCAGCGATCGAGTTCTGAAATGAAGCTGCGGGGCAGGACAAAGGCGATTGCGGTGGCGGAGGATACAGGCGAGGGCGATATCGTGCTTTCCGCGCACGACATCACCGTGTCCTTCGCCGACAAGCTCATCCTCGACAAGCTGTCGCTCGATATCCGGCGCGGCGAGATCCTCGGCTTTGTCGGTGCCTCGGGTGCCGGCAAATCCGTTCTGTTGCGAACCATTCTCAGTCTGACGCGCAAGCAGTCTGGCACGATCAAGCTGTTCGGCGTCGATGTCGAGAAGGCGAGCGATGTGGAGCGCCTGCGCATCGACATGCGGCTTGGCGTGCTGTTCCAGCACGGCGCCTTGTTTTCGGCGCTGACGGTGCTGGAAAACGTCCAGGTGCCGATGCGCGAATATCTCGATCTGCCGCGAAAGCTGATGGACGAGCTGGCGATGCTCAAGGTTGAACTGGTCGGGCTGCCGCCGGATGCGGCGCAGAAATTCCCGTCCGAACTTTCTGGGGGCATGATCAAACGGGCGGCGCTGGCACGGGCGCTGGCGCTCGACCCTGACATCGTCTTCCTTGACGAGCCGACATCCGGTCTCGATCCGATCAGCGCGGCGGAGTTCGACGAACTGGTCGTCAAGCTGCGCGATACGATGGATTTGACCGTCTATATGGTGACGCACGATCTCGACACGCTTTTCACCGCTTGCGACCGCGTGGCCGTGCTCGGCAACAAGAAAGTGCTGGTCGAAGGCACCATCGACGACATGCTGAAGAGTGAGGAGCCGTGGGTAAAATCCTATTTCCGCGGAAAACGCGCCCGGCAACTTGATCTTGCGGCGCGCGCATAGCCATAAGTGGGACAATGGAAACCAGAGCCAACTACGTCATTGTCGGCATTTTCACGCTGGCCGCGATCCTGGCGGCCTTCGCCTTCGTCTACTGGACCGCGGCGATCGGCGACAAGGGCGAGACCACGTTGCTGCGCGTGCGCATTCCGGGCTCGGCTTCCGGGCTCGGCCGCGGCAGTTTCGTTCTGTTCAACGGCGTCAAGGTCGGTGATGTCAGGCGCGTCTATATCGACGTCGACAATCCAACCGTCGCCATCGCCGACACCGAGATCGATCGCATGACGCCGATCACCAAGTCGACGCAGGCCGACATCGGCCTCGCCGGCCTCACCGGACAGGCCAATATCGAACTCAAGGGCGCCGACCCCAAGGAAGTAAAACTTCTCGACCAGGCCGAAAAGGAAGGCAAGGTCGCCGAGATCGTCGCCAACCCCTCTGCCGTGACCAACTTGCTGCAGACGGCGCAGAACATCTTCACCCGCGCCGACAAGGTGCTCACGGAGCTTGAAGGCTTCACCAAGGACGTTCGCGGGCCGCTGACGCAGACCGTGCAGAATGCGCAGACCTTCTCCGATGCGCTGGCCAAGAATGCCGACGGCATCGACAAGTTCCTGTCCAGCGTCAGCGCGCTCTCCGACGAGCTGAAAGGTGTTTCCGGCAAGCTCGACGGCACGCTGAAAGCAGCGGAAGGCCTGCTTAACGCTGTCGACAAGGACAAGATCAAGAGCATCGTCGCCAATGTCGATACGGTGACCGCGAATCTCAAGGAAACGTCCACGCAGCTCGACGGCGTGATCAAGAATGTCGACACCGCGGTCGGGTCCGTCAACGATTTCGCCAAGCAGACGCAAGGCACCCTGGCCAAGGTCGACGGCGTGCTCGACGGCATCGATCCGACGCAGGTACGCGCCGCACTGGCCAACATCCAGAAGGCCAGCGAAAACGCCGACAAGGCTGCCGCCGACATCGCCAAAGTGACCGACAAGTTCGCCGACCGGGCTGACGACATAGACCAGACGATCAAGGACGCCCGCCAGCTCACGCAACGGCTCAACGACGCCTCGGTGCGCGTCGACGGCATCCTAGCCAAGGTCGACACCTTGCTTGGCTCGGGCCAAGCCGATGGTGTGATGGCCGACGCCAGGGATACACTGAAGTCGTTCAAGCAGGTTGCAGACACGCTGAACGCGCGCCTCGGCGTCATTACCGACAATCTGGCGCGCTTCTCGGGCCAGGGGCTTTCGAATGTCGAGGCGCTGGTGCAGGACAGCCGCCGTTCGATCAGCCGCATCGAGGAGGCCGTAACGGACCTCAGCCGCAATCCGCAGCGCATCCTTTCGGGTGGCGACGGCGAGGTTCGGCAGTTTGATGGCAGGGCACGGCGTTGACTTCGGTCTCCGCGCGCCCCAGAAACAGTCGTTGCAGGTGCGGGTTGTATTTACGATCCGGGGACAACAGGGATCGCGCGTGAAGTCGATCGTCGTTAAATCGGGTGTGGCATTGCTTGCCTTGGCCCTCGCCAGTTGTGCGGCCCTGCCGGGTGGCGGGCCTGCTCCGCTCGACACCTTCGAGCTGTCGGCGCCTTCGGTTGACGCGCAGGGCCACAGCCGCCGTCAGATCCTGATTGCCCAGCCGTCGGCACTCAAGGCGCTGGACAGTCAGAACATCGTCATCAAGCCATCGGATCGCTCGATCCAGTATCTCAAGGGCGCGCAATGGGCCGATCGGCTGCCGTTGATCGTGCAGGCGCGGCTGGCCGAGACGTTCCAGCGTTCGGGCAGCTTTGCCGGCGTCGGCAAGCCGGGCGAGGGACTGGCGATCGATTATCAGGTGATCGTCGAGATCCGTTCGTTCGAAGTGCGCGTCGATGGCGGCGAACATGCCGAGGTCGACCTGTTCGTGCGTATCCTCAATGACCGCAATGGCGAGGTGCGTGCCTCCAAGAGCTTCACCGCATCCGCACCGGTTTCGGGGAGCGGCAATGCCGCGTATGTCAGCGCGCTCGACAGTGCTTTCGGCGATGCCGCCAAGCAGATCGTGCGCTGGACGGATTCGGTGATCTGATCTGCGTAAAGGCTTGATCGCGCAACGCTTCTGACAGCGCCGGTACCGGTTCTGCAAGGGCGCGGCGCAGCAGACGAGCCAACGGCACAAAATCGGTAGAAAGAAAAAAGGCGGGAAATTTCCCGCCTTTTTGTTTGTTGCAGGGGCCGCGCCTTAGTGCAGGCGGCCGCTGGCGTGGGCCAGCATGGTGTAGACCTTGCCGGTATCAGACGTGAGATAGGTCTGGGCCATGATGTTGTCGCGGTCGTTGCGAGAGACATCCTTGAGCAGCTTCTCGAAATCGTCGCAGTAACGGTCGACGGCGGTGCGGAACTCGGCCTCCGCCTGATACTTGCGACGGATCTCATCGAACGTCTGCTGGCCCTTTAGCGTGTAGAGCCGCCGTGTGAAGACGTCACGCTCGCCGCGCCGATAACGGTTCCACAGCTCGATCGAAGCGTCGTGGTCGATGGCCCGCGCGATGTCGACGGAGAGCGAGTTCAACGATTCCACGACATGCAGCGGCGAGCGCTGGGCAGGAGCCGCGCGCGGTGCATCCGCGGGCGCTGCCGGCCTGGCGTCCTCCTCGCGCGATGCCCCGGTCAGGAGATCGCGGACCCAGCCTCCCTGAGGTGTGCGGGCGCCGGCATCGGGACGCTGGCGCGGTGCCGTCTCGGCCGGACGCTCCAGGTCGAGCGTGCCGCGCAGTGCCGCGCCGCCCAACGGCGCCTGAGGTGTGCGCAGCTCCGGCTGCGGTGCCGGTGCGCGGCGCGGTGGCTCGGCAGGGCGTGCGGCCGGCGCTTGTGGCGCTGGGCGCAGATTGCGTTGCTCGGAGGCATCGCCACCACCGCGACCGGACTTCGCAACGATGTCCGAAAGCTCTTTGAGGGCGTTGATCTGCTCGGAAACGGCGCGGCGGATGGCCGAGGTCGATTCCTTTGCCTCTTCCGGCATCTCGATGACGCCCTTCTTGAGCTCGGCGCGGGTAAGGTCGAGCTCGCTCTTGATCGAGCCCGCGGTGCGCCGGATCTCCTCGGTCGCATCGGCGAAGCGCTTGGTTGCCGAATCGACGACATCCGTGATGGCGTTGCGGATCTTGTCGGCCGACTCCATCGTCTTGCCCTCGGCGTTCTGCAGCGTCTGGCCGACGAGGTTTTCGAACGAGCGCATGACCCTTTCGAGATCTTCCGACTTCTTGACCAGGCCGACGGCGAGATCCTCGAGCGACGACTGCCTTTCGAGCGTGTGCTCGAGGTTGCTCTGGGCCGAGCTCAGCAGGTCCGAGGCGCTGGCCAGCAGGCGGCTGTGTTCGTCGAACTTGGTGGCGATCGAAGCAACCTCGCGCAAGGTGGACGACGACAGTTCCGTCAGCCTTGTCGTGTTCGAATCGACCAGCCGTGCCGAGCTGGCGAAGGTCTGCGCGGCTTTCTCGGTGGTGGCGGCGAAGCTTTGTGTGCTGCCGCTCAGGCGTTCGTCGACGTGGCCGAGATTGACCGCGGCCTGCTCGATCAACTGACCGAGCTGCGAGCTGGAGTTGGTCATGCGGCCAATGAGGTCGGCGACACTGTCGGACAGCGACGAGCGGGCGCCTTCGACCGCCGACAAGGTCTCGGCGGTGCGGCTGGCGAGTGCGTTGACAAGTGCGGCATTCTCGCTGCGCAGCTTCTCGGTGGCACGTTCGGTGACCTCTTCCATGCTCTTTTGCAGTTCCGAGCCGCCCTGGGCGAAGCGCTCGACCAGCGGCCGCGCGGTTTCGTCGAGGATCTTGGACATTTCGGCCGAACGCGCCGCGAGCATGGTGTTGAGTTCGCGGGTGTTGGCGCCGATCGTCTTGGCGGCATCGTTGGTGCTCTGGCCGATATGCTGGCCAACCGCGGTGAAGGTCTCCGCGATCACATTGGCGCGCGAGACGAGCTGCGCCTCGGCATTCGACACCTGTTCGCTGATCTTCTGGCCCATCGCCGCGGCAGTGTAGGCGAGGCGATTCTCGACGCCTGAGACCTGCTCTTCGACACGCGCGGCCGCGGCCGCCGCGCTCGATGCGAACCGCTCGTCGGCGCCGGCAAGCGCCTGTTCGATTTCGCGGGCATGCACGGCCATTTCCTGGCCGGTCTGCCTTGCGCGTTCGGCGACCCTCTGCTCGGTATCGGCAAAGGTGCCGACGATGGTCTCGGCATGCTCGCCGATCGTCGATGTGCTGCTGGCGATGCGCGTCACCAGACGCTGATCGGCGTCGTCGAAGATGCGGCCGATTTCCGAGGCACGGCTCGACAGTGCTTCGGAACCTTCCGCGATGCGCGAGACTAGTTGCTGGTCGGCGGCATCGAAGATGCGGCCAAGGTCCGATGCGCGTGCGGCAAGTGCTTCGGCGGATTCGCCGATACGCATGCCGAGCCGCTGGTCGGCACTTTCGAAGTTGCGCAGGATGTCGCCGGCGCGGGCGGCCAGCGACTGTGCGGTTTCGACGGCGCGGGCGACCAGCTTCTGGTCTGCCGCATCGAATGCGCCGGCAATCTCGTTGGCACGGGCGACCATATGGTTGGCGGTGTCCTGGGCCCGGGCGGTAAGCTGATCGGCGGTTTCCTTGGCGCGGGCTGCGATCTTCTGGTCCGCCACGTCGAAGGTGCCGGCGATCTCGCTTGCACGAGCGGCCAGCTGGTCAGCGGTTTCATGGGCGCGGGCCAGCAGGGAGGTGGACGTGTCATCCGCGCGGGCAAGCAAGGTGTTCGACGTATCTTCCGCACGGGCGTGGAGGCGACGATCGGCTTCCTCGAAGGTGCGGGCAATGTCTTCGGCTCTCGCCAGCAGGGCGGCGGAGGTCTGCTCGGCGCGCTCGGCGATCTTGCGGTCGGCGTCACTGAACGCGGCACCAGCCTGCTCATGCAGCGTGCTGGTGACCTCCAGGACCTTCTGGCGCAGTGCGCCGGCAACGAACACCGCACTCTTCTCGAGCACGGCGCGGACGTTTTCGACGCCTGTCGAGAGCGCACGCTCCATGGTGCCGGCACGCTCCTCGATGACCCCGGTCTGGCGGCTGAACGCCTGCTCGATCTTCTCGACATCGGCGGCGATAGCCGCGGAGATATCAGTGCTTCTTGCCGCGATCTGGTCGATATGACCCGACAGCGAGCGGTCGACGTCCTGGCGGGTCTCGGCGAGCTTGCCGAGATCGTCTTCCAGCGCGCGGGCCAGCATATTGCGGCCCTCCGATAGCTTGCCGACATGTCCGGCGATGACCTCGTCGATATCGCTGCGGCTTGCGGAGAGCTTCTGCAGGTCGGCTTCCAAAGCGCGCTTGAGGATATCGCGCCCTTCGGCGAGCTTCTCGACCTGACCGGCGACCAGTCCGTCGATGCTGGAACGGCTTTCGGCCAGCTTGGCGATATCGTCTTCGAGCGCCTTCGACAGGGCTGAACGCTCCCCGACAAGTCTTTCCGCGTGGCTGTTGACCATGCCGCTGACGTTTTCGAGATCAGCCTCGAGTGCCCGGGCGAGTTGTGCCCGGTCATCGACCAGTTTCTGCGATTGGTCGGCAACGGTGCTCTTGATCGCATTGAGGTCGGCTTCCAGCGCGCGCCGCAGGATGTCGCGGCCTTGCGACAACTTCTCGACCTGACCGGCAACCAGCCCGTCGATGCTGGAACGGCTTTCGGCCAGCTTGGCGAGGTCGTCTTCGAGCGCCTTCGACAGGGTCGAGCGCTCCCCGACAAGCCGTTCCGCGTGGGTGTTGACCAGACCGTTGACGTTTTCGAGGTCGGCCTCAAGCGCCTTCGACAACGTCGAGCGGTCCTGTACAAGCCGCTCGGAATGGCTGTTGACCAGCCCGTTGACGCTTTCGAGATCAGCTTCGAGCGCACGGGCGAATTGTGCCCGATCCTCGACCAGTTTCTGCGACTGGTCGGCAATGGTGTTCTTGACCGCGTTGAGGTCGGCTTCCAGCGCACGGCGCAGGATATCGCGGCCCTCCGACAACTTCTCGACCTGGCCAGCGACCAGCCCGTCGATGCTGGAACGGCTCTCGGCCAGTTTGGCGAGGTCGTCTTCGAGCGCCTTCGACAGGGTCGAACGATCCTGAACAAGCTTGTTCATGTGGTCGGCGATGACGCTGTTCACATTCTGCAGGTCGGTTTCCAAGACACGCGAAAGCTGCCCGCGGTCCTCGGCCAGCCTTTCCGACTGGCTGGCGATGACGCCCTTGATCGTGTTCAGATCGGATTCCAGCGCGCGCTTGAGAATGTCGCGGCCCTCGGCGAGCTTCTCGACCTGTCCGGCTACCAGCCCATCGATGCTGGACCGGCTGTCGGCCAATTTGGCAAGGTCAGCTTCGAGGGTCTGCGACAGCAGGCTGCGATCCTCGGCCAACCGTCCTGAATGGCTGTCGATCAGGCCGCGTATGCTGGACAGATCGTTGTCGAGCGAATGGGAAAGCTGCGTGCGGTCGTCCGCCAGCTTGGCGGAATGGGCTTCGATGAGGCTATTGATGCCGGCGATATCGTTTTCCAGCGCCTTGGCGAGTACCGCGCGGCCCTCGGCGATCTTCTCGACCTGGCCGGCGACGAGACCGTCGATGCTGGCGCGGCTATCGGACAGTTTGCCGAGATCGGCTTCCAAAGCGCGCGACAGGATGTTGCGGCCCTCGGCGAGCTTGCCGACATGACCGGCAACCATTTCATCAATGATTGTACGAGCTTGTACCAATTTCCCGGAGTCTTCGTTCAAGGCACTGGAGAGCCTGTTGCGACCTTCTTCCAGCCTTTCAAGATGGCTGCCGAGCGACGCATCGATGGCTGCCCGTGATTCATTGACCTTGCGCAGATCCTCTTCGAGAGCGCGCGAGATCAGGCTGCGGCCTTCGGCCAGTTTCTCGACCTGGTTGGTCACCGCCGCATCGATGCCGGCGCGGCCTTCGTCGAACTTCGCCAGGTCTGCCTGCATGGCCTCGGCCATGCGCTCGCGGCTTTCGGTAAGCTTGCGGCTGTGGTTTTCGATGGCTTCCTCGATGCCGACGCGGGCGTCGGCGAGCCGCTGAATGTCGCCATCGAACGAACGCGAGACGACATGACGCGCGGCTTCCATGCGGCCGGCGAAGTCGCTGGCGCGGGCTTCGAGCATGGAGGAGGTCGAAGTGACGATGTCGGCCATGTCGGCGCCGATCTGGGTCTTGCCCTGATCGATCATCGCCGACAGCGCGTCCTTGCTCTCGGCAAAGGTGTGGGCGATTTCGCGCGCGCGCTCGACCAGCGTCTCGTTGATCTGGCGGGCGCGGGCCTCGAGTGCCGCATTGAGCTTCTGCGTTCCGGTGTCCAGCGCTTCGGCGCGGGTCTGGAATTCGCTGATCAGCGTCTGGCCGCGTTCGGCCAGCGTCCGCTCGATGCCGTTCAGGCTTGCTTCGAATTCGGAATTGAGGGTGCGCGCGGCACCGCCAAGCAGAGACACCATGCCGTTGGTGCGATCGTCGAGCAGATCGGTCAACGACCGTGTCAGCCCGTCCGTGGTGTCCGTCAGTTTGGCGATGCGGGTGTCGAGAAGGCTCGCGAAGGCCTCGCCCGAGGTCGATAGCTTGTCGGTGATCGTATCGAGCCGGCCTTCCACCGAATCGAAGATCGACATCGAGCTTTCGTTGATGCGGTCAATGAGCGTATCGCCGGAATTGGTGATCGTCATCGACAGCTTGGTCGACGCATTGAGGATGCTGTCGCGGATGATGTCCGAGGCAGCGCCGATCTCATCCTTCAGCGTCTCATGCGCGCCGGTGATCGAGGCGCGGACGCGCTCGGCGTGGCTGACGACGGCTTCGCGCTCGCTGCCGAGCCCGTCGACCAGCGAACGGATGCGGGATTCGTTCTCCGAATAGGAGCGCTCGATCTGGTTGACCTCGCTGTGGACCAGCGTTTCCAGTTCGACGGCGCGGGCAAGCGTCCGCTCGATGCCTTCGCCCATGGCGGCCACCTCGCGACGAACGGCCTGGCCGATCATCATGACGCGATCCTGGGCAAGGTTTTCCGGCTCGGTCAGGCGGAAGGCCACTTCGGTCATCGACTGGGCGGCAATGCGCATTTCCTGGGCGCGGCGGATCATTGCCGCGAAGGCCCAGAACAGGATGACGGGCACGATCGCCGCAACGACCAGGCCGATCAGTTCGGGACGGGCAAGAAACTGGTCGAGGGTGCGGATTCTCCAGATGCTCGGTCCGAAAAGGAGATTGGCCAGACCGCCTGCGCCGGCGAACCAGGCGAGCGAGACAAAGGCAACGACCCAGTAAATGGTGTTCGAGGCACGCCTGTTGAGGCCGTGCAGGAGCGTCTTGTAGTCCTTCTGGCGATCGTCGTTGGCCGGCGCGAAACCGGCCGGCTGGGCGCCATTGCGCGTTTCCACGGGGCGCAACTCGGCTGGCTTGGCCTTTGGCGCTGGGTTCTCGGCCTGGCTCTGATTGACCGCGGGTGCCGGCTTCTCGTTGCGTCCCTCGCGCGCCAGTTCGTCGGCGGCCTGGGATATCTGCGCTTCCAGGTCTTCCATCGAGGCCGCGATGTCGAGGTCGCCGTCGCCGGTGTCGCCGTTGAGGTCGAAATCAAGCGCCTTTTCCAGTTCCCTGGCCACGTCGTTGTCGAGAGTTCTCGTCGTCGTTGGTTTCTTCGCCATGCCTTCTACCCTGTACTAGCTGCCGCGGGCTTATAATTTTGTTTGTCGTACCCCGCGCAGGAGGCTGAAAATGGACCCCTCGTATCGTAATGACACAGGGGGGTAAAGAAAACATGCATTCCGCGAGATACGTAAAACTTTAAATATAAGGTTAACGGAACCGTGATTTGGGCGCCGCTTTCGCAACATTTTTCCCGGCCATTCATTAACCCGTTGTCCATTGGAATCGCCTAGGTTTTTGGGCGATCGAAGAAAACGGAGTTCGAGTTCATGCGTGGCGAAAGCGGCATTGCCTTCTCAATGCCCGGGGGCGACGTATCCGGACCCAGGCGGTCACGGCCGGTCGATTTGGCACATCTTGCCCGCCAGACCATGGGCGATCGCAGCCTCGAGCAAGAGGTACTGGCGCTTTTTGTACAACAGGCGCTGTCGGTGCGCGACAAAATAGTCGATGCCGACATCAAGGACCGGCTTATGCTGGCACATGGGCTGAAGGGTTCGGCACGGGGTGTCGGCGCCTTTGCCATTGCCGATTGCGCCACCGAGATCGAGCACCAGCCGGAAGACAACCAGACGCTCAGGCGGCTTGGCACGCTGATCGACGAAGTGCGCGATTTCATCGCCGCCATCAATCGCTGAACCCGGTTTGTGGAAAAACGTCACCGAGCGGCGCTTTCGCGCGGCAGTTGACTTGTCTGCCGGAGTGATTATCTCGGGCGAGACTCCCTTCAGGTGACAAATGACCAAGCTGACTTTCATCGCCCATGACGGCACACAATTCGACATGGACGCCGAAAACGGCTCGACGGTCATGGAGAACGCGATCCGCAACGCCGTCCCTGGGATCGAGGCGGAATGCGGCGGCGCCTGCGCCTGCGCGACCTGCCATGTCTATGTCGACGAGGCATGGACGGCGCAGGTCGGCGAGCCGGAAGCGATGGAAGAGGACATGCTGGACTTCGCCTATGACGTCCAGCCGAACTCGCGGCTCTCCTGCCAGATCAAGGTGCGCGACGCACTCGACGGTTTGGTCGTGCGGGTGCCGGCCCGCCAGGGCTGAGACTCCGCTTTTTTTGCCGGCTGCTGCTTGGCAGCGGGGGATTGCTCATGCAGTGTCACGCGGTTTCCGCTACGCGCGTCCTCTTGGACGTGCAAAGGACGCTGTAGCACTTGTTATTTGGCGCATGATCCTTTCCGAAAATCGATTCCGATTTTCGGGGTCATGCGCAGCGAGGCGCATCGCATGACCGACATCACCAAGACAGACGTCCTCATTGTCGGGGCAGGGCCGGTCGGCCTGTTTGCCGTGTTCGAGCTCGGTCTGTTCGACATGAAGTGCCACCTGATCGACATCCTCGACCGGCCGGGCGGCCAATGCGCCGAACTTTATCCGGAAAAGCCGATCTACGACATTCCCGGCTGGCCTGCGATTTCGGCGCAGGGTCTGGTCGACAAGCTGCTCGAGCAGGTCGCTCCGTTCAAGCCTGAGTTCATCCATAACCGCATGGTTTCCAGTCTTGAAAAACTGGAGGACGGCAGCTTTCGCGTCACCACCGACGAGAATGAGGTGTTCGAGGCCAAGGTTGTGGTGATTGCGGCCGGCGGCGGCTCCTTCCAGCCCAAGCGGCCGCCGATCCCGGGCATCGAACCCTATGAAGGCAAGAGTGTCTTCTATTCGGTGCGCAGGATGGAGGATTTTCGCGGCCACGACCTTGTCATTGTCGGCGGCGGCGACTCCGCGTTGGATTGGACGCTGAACCTGCAGCCGGTGGCGAAGAGCGTGACGCTGGTGCACAGGCGGCCCGAATTCCGCGCCGCGCCCGACAGCGTCAACAAGATGTATGCCATGCAGGAGATGAAGCAGCTGGAGTTCCAGGTCGGGCAAGTGACGGGACTGACCGGCGCCGACGGCCAACTCTCATCGGCTGTCATCAAGGGTCCGGACGGCGATGTCGAGGTGCCCTGCACGCGTATGCTGCCGTTCTTCGGCCTGACCATGAAGCTCGGTCCGATCGCGGAGTGGGGGCTCAATCTTCACGAGAACCTCATTCCGGTGGATACCGAGAAGTTCCAGACGTCGGTGCCCGGCATCTTCGCGGTCGGCGACATCAACTGGTATCCCGGCAAACTGAAGCTGATCCTGTCGGGCTTCCACGAGGTGGCGCTGATGGCGCAGGCCGCCAAGCGCATCATCAGTCCCGGCGAGCGCATCGTGTTCCAGTACACAACCTCGTCGACCAGCCTGCAGAAGAAGCTCGGCGTCGTCGACTGAGCCGCTGGACGGCTCAGTGTCGCCTTGACAGCTATTCCGCCATCACCGGCGCATGCTCGGCGTGGCCGCGAAGCGGTATTTCCGGCATCAGGCCGAGTGCGACCAGCGCCATGATCAGCGTCGCCGCGGCGACAAGGAAGATCATGACGAATGGCGCAGCCGAAATAGCCTGTCCGACGGCCAGCGTGCCTTCACCGGCAAGCGGCAGGCCGTAGCCGAGGGCGACAGCGCCGAGCATGGCGACGCCCAGCGCGCCGCCCAGTGAGCGCAGGAAGGTGAGCACGCCGGTTGCAACACCAAGGTGCGAGCGGTCGACGGCGTTCTGGACCGATACGGTGGCAACCGGGAAGGTCGTCCCGCTGCCCAGACCGATGCAGATCGTTAGGATCTCGACGACCAGCAGCGAGGCGTGGCCGGCGACAAGAGCGAGCAGGCCGAGGCATATTGTGGAGAAGAGCACGCCCACCATCGCGATCCGCTTGTAGTGGGTGAAATGCTGTAGCAAGCGCCCGCTGAGTGTCGCGCCGGCCACAGTGCCAAGCAGCAGGCCTAGCATCGCCAGACCCGACGAGCTGACGGAGAGACCGACGATCGACTGCAGATAGACAGGCAGGTAGACCGCCAGACCTATGTTGGCGGCCTGCAAAAGGAACACTGACAAGGTGCCGGCGAGAACGACTGGGTTGCTGAGCACCTCGAGCGAGATGAGCGGTTCAACGGCGCGCAGCAGACGCAGTGCGAAAGCAGCCCAGAAAACCGCCGACACGGCCAGCAGCCCGAAAATTTCGCGCGAAAGCCACTGATATTCGCTGCCGCCCCAGTTGAGCGCCAGCAGCAGCAATGCCGTAGCCGCGACAAGCAGCAGCGCGCCGAGGCCGTCGATGCGATGCTGCTTTGCGGCGATCGGCAGCTTCTTGAGCGGCTTGTTGATGATCGCCATGGCCAGCAGGCCGAGCGGAATGTTGATCCAGAAAATCAGCGACCAGTGGAGATGTTCGGCAAAAGTGCCGCCGAGCAGCGGCCCGGCGATGCTGGCGACAGCCCAGGTGCCGGAGATCCAGGCAGTGTAGCGCGCCCGCTCGCGTGGCGGAACGAGGTCGCCGATGACGGTCTGCGTCAGGGTGAACAGGCCGCCACCACCAGCGCCCTGGATCGCCCGTCCGACAACCAGCACAAACATATTGGGGGCCAACGCGCTGACCAGCGATCCCAGGAGAAAGATCAGGATCGCTGCATATACGGTTGGCCGGCGGCCATAGACGTCAGAAATCTTGCCATAGAGCGGCGCCATGGCGGTCGCGGTCAAGAGGTATCCGGTGACGATCCATGGCAGATATTGTGCATGGCCGAGCGCATGCCCGATGGTCGGCATGGCAGGTGCTACGATGGTCTGATCGAGTGCCGCCAACAGCATCGACAAGAGCACGCCGGCGATGATGGCGTTCTTTTCGGCTTCGGTCAGCGGCGTGCCGGTTTCCACCATCGTTTGCTTGTCGACAGCCTGGTCCATGATCGTTCATCCGTAAAGTTGCGATTGACCGGCCTTGCTCGGCCGTTCCGGTCTTTTGACCATTTCGATCGCTTGGCGTTTTGAAGCCCGCCCCTGGCGAGCCTGATATATGTCGTCCCGTATAGGCCGATTTCGACAGGCGCTCGAAAGTTTTTCGAGGCTGGCATTACGCTTCGGCGACTTTGGCTTTCGCCGGCGCCGCTTGGCTTTCGTGTCAGGTGGGCGGCAGCTGACCGCTCTCGATTCGTTCGATGCGATAGCGCAGCAGCCTCAGGATGCGGCTTTCGAAATTGACGCTTTCGACACGATCGAACTGCAGCTGAGCCTGGTCATGCCTGGCAAGAACGGCCGCGGTGATTTCGGCGGCCTTGGCCTTGGCGGCATCGCAATTCTTTTGCGGGTAGGTGGCTTTCAGGGTTTCTTCGAGTTCGCGGCCATGGTTCTTGGCAATCTCGACATGGCGCTCCTCATGGCGCTTGATGTCGGCGGACAGCGTATCCCAGAACAACCTGACATCGGCGTCGGCCTTGCGTGGGCGGCGCCACTCGGGAAGGATCACCTTCACCTTGACGGTCACCACGGCGTCGGCGATCCGGCAGGAGTTCGGTGTCTGGGCATAGCTGATGCGGGTCGTGAAGGCCATCTGCGTGGCGCCCGGGTGCCGCCCGCCCGTGCTTTTCACCTCCGGCCCGCGTTTGGAGAGCTGTGCCTCGATGTCGTCGAGCGTGCTCCCGCCAATGGCGAAATAGCTGTACGTCTTGACGAGATTGGCCGCACCGGCCGGGATCGCGGTCACGGCAAGCAGCTGCGCACAGAGCAGGGCTGGTTTCACGCCAAGCATGGATCGTTTCATCATGTTGCCTCTTCGACCACCTTGCTTTACGGCCGTTGCCGGCGCAACGGAATTGATCCGCTGCGGATCACACATCGTTGATGAGCCTCTTGGTTGATGAGCCCCATGGTTGCTGAACAATGACGGCCAGGCGATGGCAGTTGGCGCATGGACGCCATCTCGACCTTGGCGGCAAAGCCGTGGTCGTCGGCATCCTCAATGTCACGCCCGACAGTTTTTCCGACGGCGGTCTGTTCGACGCCCCCGAAAAGGCGCTGGCCCAGGCACGGCGCATGATGGCGGAAGGGGCACGGGTCGTCGATGTCGGCGGAGAATCGACCCGTCCCGGTGCCGCCGCGATATCGGCGAGCGAAGAACAGGCCCGCATCCTGCCGGTGATCGAAGCGCTCGCGAGCGCCGGCGAGGTGCTGATTTCGGTCGATACCTATCGCGCGGACACCGCCCGGCTCGCGGTGGCCGCCGGCGCGCATATCGTCAACGATGTCTGGGGTTTGCAGCGCGAGCCTGACATAGCCCGCGTCGCCGCCGACACCGGCGCCGGGCTTGTCATCATGCATACCGGGCGAGATCGCGCGAAGCTGGCGGACGTGATTGCCGATCAACTGGCGTTCCTGCGGAAGTCGCTGGAGATTGCCCACCAGAATGGCGTTGCCGACGACCGTATCGTGCTTGATCCCGGCTTCGGCTTCGCCAAGGAGACGGCGGAGGAAAATCTCGACCTGATGGCTCGCTTTTCCGAACTCAAGGCACTCGGCTTGCCGCTTATGGCCGGTACTTCGCGCAAGCGCTTCATCGGCACAGTCACCGGCCGCGATGCGGCTGACAGAGGTGTTGGAACAGCGGCGACCAGCGTCATCCTGAGGCTGAAGGGCGCCAATCTGTTTCGCGTCCATGATGTCGCATTCAACGTGGACGCATTGGCGCTCGCAGATGCTATGCTGGCGCGTCAAACCGACTGGGCGAAAGACTGAGCGATGTATGTCATCCGCATGAAGAATTGCGCCTTCTTTGCCCGGCACGGCGTGCTGGACGAGGAGGAAAGGCTCGGCCAGCGCTTCTATGTGGATGCCGCTCTTACCGTCGACCCAGGCCGGGCGCTTGTCGAGGATTCGATCGAGGACACGGTCAACTACGGTATCGCTTTCACGGTGATCGAAAAGATCATCACGGGGCAGCGCCGCTTTCTGATCGAGTCCCTGGCGCTCGAGGTCGCCCGAGCGCTCACGGCGCGTTTTCCGCAGATCAAGAAGGCCGAGATCACGGTGCGCAAGCCAAACGCCCCGGTGCCCGGCGTACTCGATTACGTCGAGGTGACCGTTGTCTGGCCCGAATAGCACGGTCTATCTCAGCCTCGGCGGCAATCTTGGCGACCCGGCAAAGTCGATGGGCGCGGCGTTGCGCATGCTGGATGGCGACGCGGATACGCGTGTCACCGGCGTTTCCTCGCTCTATCGCACGCCGCCCTGGGGCAAGCTCGATCAGCCGGACTTTCTCAATGCGGCTGCCAAAATTTCCACCGGACTTCAGCCACGCGCCTTGCTCGACCTCTGCCTCGATGCCGAGCGCAGGCTGAAGCGGGTGCGTGAGGAGCGCTGGGGACCGCGGCTGATCGACATCGACATTCTGGTGTTCGGCGAACGCGTCATCCATGAGACCGGACTGGAAGTGCCGCATCCACGCATGCTGGAGCGGGCCTTCGTGCTGGCGCCACTGGCCGAGATCGCGCCCAGCCTGATTGTCGGTGGTCGCAGCATCACCGACCGGCTGGTCGCCGTCGACACTTCTGGCATCGAACGATTGCCATCCGGCCGGGACTGGTGGCTGGTCTAGGTGCGTTGATATTCAGGTGATGCCGGCCTGCAACGGTGAGTTCCTGCGCTGCTTGGAGCGAGGCGGCAAAGGGATCTTTTAACCGGAGAAGCCGCCGCCATCCAGGAACGTCTGCTCTTCCGGTGTGGTCTCGCGGCCAAGCATCCTGTTTCGGTGCGGAAAACGGCCGAAATTCTCGATGATGTCGCGGTGCTCGACAGCGTATTTCAGATAGGGCTCCGCCCTGGCCTGCGTCAGCCCAACCGATAAATGCTGGTCGGCGAGCAGTTCGGAATGCTCATACGGCAGATAGAGGAAGACGCGGAGGTCCTCGTCGAGCGCCAGATCATGGCCAGCCGCGATCGCCTTTGCGGCGAAATATCTGGCGAGCGGATCGGTCGCGTACATATGGCCGGTGCCGCGAAAGCAGTTCCGCGGAAACTGGTCGAGCAGGATCATCAGCGCCAGCGAGCCTTCGGCGTGTGCCGACCAGTCGTCGCATTCACGCCGCGCGGCGGCGTAGTGCAGGTCGAGAAAGCGGTTGCGGAAGTCGGCATCGAATGCCTCGTTCTTCTCGAACCATGCATCCTCGCTTGCATCGCGCCAGAATTTGGTGACCGAGAGGGCTCTGCTGTCCAATTCCATGCATGGTTCCTTTGTTCAATCCGCGGGTTCGGATTTGTGCAGAACACCAGCCGTCTCTTCATTAAGTGCCTGGCCGGTACGGCGCGGTTGGGTGAGGGGTGTGGGAATGGGCGTGCCGATATTGCCCCTCAAGAAGCGTTGTCCGGCGCGAACGCCTTCGGCGAGCTGGGTTTCGAAACGGGCGGTATCGCGGCGCCGCACATCCTCGATCACCTCGGCGACGTCTTCGGGATCGACGCCGAGCGATTCCAGCGCCGAGCCTCCGAAAACCAGCGCCGATTCGAAGGTTTCGCGCAGCTGGAAGTCGACGCCGGCACGAATGAGCTGCAGCGCCGTTCCGCGGTCGAAAGCCCGGGCCAGCACGGTGAGCAACGGGAATTCGGCCTTGATCAGCAGGGCAATGCGAACGGCCACATCAGGCTTGTCGACGCAGATCAGCACGGCGCGCGCCCGGCCAGCACCCGCTGCGCGCAGGATGTCCAGCCGCGTGCCGTCGCCATAGTAGACCTTGAAGCCGAAATCGGCGGCCGCCTGGATCATCTCGACATCGTTGTCGATGATCGACACATCGATGCCGCGCAGAAGCAGCGGCTGGCTGGCGATCTGACCGAAGCGGCCGAAGCCGATGATCAGCACGCTGCCGGTCAGGCCATCGGCGACGTCGACGCCGTCGAGCGACTGCTCGTCGCGCGGCGTGAAATACCGCAGCGCGATGATCGCCAGCGGCGTCAGCACCATCGAGATGATGACGATGGCCGTCAGGGTCGCGTTGGCCTGGTTGTCGATGATGCCGACCGCAGCGGCCGCCGAATAGAGGACGAAGGCGAATTCGCCGCCTTGCGCCATGAAGACCGCACGTTGCAGCGCTTCTCGATGGCCGGTTTTCAGGAGGCGGGCGACGATGTAGATGCCGAACGCCTTCATCACCATGTAGGCGACGACATAGATGGCAATCAGCCGCCAGTTCGCGACCACCACATGCAGGTCGAGCGACATGCCGACGGCAAGGAAGAATAGGCCGAGCAGGATACCGCGGAAGGGTTCGATGTCGGCTTCTAGCTGATGACGGAAGGTCGATTCCGACAGCAGCACGCCGGCCAGGAAGGCGCCCATCGCCATCGACAGGCCGCTGAGCTGCATGGCGAGCGCCGATCCGAGAACGACCAGAAGGGCCGCGGCTGTCATCACCTCGCGGGCACGGGCATCCGCCAGGATGCGGAAGAACGGATTGAGCAGGTAGCGTCCGGCCAGCACCAGTCCGACGATCGCGGCAAGGCCGATGCCGACTTCGGTGAACCGCTCCGTCAGGCTGGTATCTGCCCCGCCGGGCGCCAGAAACGCGATCAGGGCCAGCAGCGGCACGATGGCCAGGTCCTCGAGCAGCAGGACCGACACGATGCGCTGACCTTTCGGCTCGGCGATTTCACCGCGTTCCTCGAGAAGTTGCATGACGATCGCCGTCGAGGTCAGCACGAAGCCGGCGCCGGCGACGAAGGATTGCGAGATTGGAAACCCGCCCGCCACGCCAACAGCGGTCAGCAAGACCGCGCAGACGCCAACCTGCAGCGCGCCGAGGCCAAAAATCTCGCGGCGCAGGCCCCACAGCCGTGACGGCTGCATCTCCAGCCCAATGATGAACAGGAACATCACCACGCCGAGCTCGGCGACGTGAAGAATGGCTTCCGATTCGGAAAAGACGCCGAGGCCGAACGGACCGATCACCACACCGGCAGCCAGATAGCCGAGAATCGAGCCGAGGCCCATGCGCTTGAAGATGGGAACGGCGACAACGCCGGCTGCAAGCAGTGCCACCACCTGGACCAGATCGCTGCTCGATGCCTCTACCGCCATGCCGCCATTCCGCTCGTTTGAGGACCGATTCCGATTTCGGAGGTCTGTGACAAGCGGCGAAGATAGGGGCTTCGGCGGGGATCGAACAGCCCGAATCAGGATCACCGGCGATGTTGCAGGCGCGTTACACAAGTTGACGCCGGGACCGCGTTGCATCTTGCCACAATCGAAGGCTAAGGACGCTCGGCTTCGGCCATGGAGGGTGAGCGACGATCAAGTCGAGCCCTTTTGAGGAGATGACTGACATGAAGAAGTTTTTGTTTGTTGCCGTCGGCCTGGCGGTGCTTGCCGGTTCGGCTTGCTCGAAGGCGCCTGAGTGCACGGCCGAGATCGCGACCAAGAAGGCGCAGGACATGGCTGCCGCGCTGCAGGAAGCCATCACCAAGGACCCGTCCAAGGCAGCTGATCTGACGGCCAAGGTGCAGGCCGTGACAACAAAGTATCAGGGCGCCACGACGGTGGCCGACGCCTGCAAGGCCTATGACGAGGTGACGGCCGCGATCAAGGGCTAAGCACCTGATTTCGACCGATTTGAACGAGGCGGCGACCGGTGGGTCGCCGCCTTTCTTGTCTCCAGAGCGGTTCATCGGTTCCTGGAACGCTGAACCGCTCAATCTTTTCGTGTGACGCAATTTTTGGACGGAAAACCGTTTCACACTTTTCCTGGAATTGCTCCAGGGATCGATGATTGTTCAGTTCGGGGCGATAGAGCCGACTTCGACGGCGTCGACGCGCTTCAGGCTCATGCCGATCACCGGTACCAACTGGTCGTCGACGCGCACCGCAATGGTCACCGTCATTGAATTGTCGTCGGGGATGCGGGCCTGCATGACGCCGCGCAACTGGTTGCGATTGATGGTGAAGACCACCTTGCGGGCGTCGACGACATTGCCGCCAATGATGTCGAGGCCGGAGCCTGTCGCGCCGCCCATGAAGCTGCCCTTGTAACCTTCGCGGCCCTGGCGCTCTATCTTGGCCGACATCGGCTGGGTGAACATGCCGACCCGGCAGCCACCGTCCAGCGACATGCCGACCTTGCCGTCCGGTGTCGAGCCGGTGAAACTGCAGTTGAATTTGGTGCCCTTGTACTTGCCGGCGACGATTTCGCCGGGACCGATCCATTTGCCTTCGGCCGACTGGAAGAACTGCTTGTCCGGTTCCGCCGCGGAAGCCGCTCCGGCAATACCGACGACTGCCGTGATCACGGTTGCCAGGGGCAAGACGCTGGACAGAATTACGCTTTTCATCGACGACACCCGGCAACAAAGAGGCTGTTTGGAACCCGTCTGACCATGAACAAGATTGGTTAATGCTTCGTCACTACGGGGCCGCCACAAAGCAGGCCGGCAACAATTCCGAAGGTCCAAACATTGCCGCCCGGCTTACTTGCCGGATGGTGTCGTTTCAACATCTTTCCTGGTTGCAAACGAGGTCAGCGCCGAGAGGAAATCGCCCAGTCCCGGACGTTTCGCGGCGCTGAAGGGCAGGGGGCGTGCCGTCTCCATCGCCGCGATTCCGATGCGCGCCGTCATCATGCCATTGACGACGCCCTCGCCAAGCTTGGCCGAGAGGCGTGCCGCCAGGCCGTGACCGACGATCTGCTGGACGAAACTGTCGCCGACGGCGATCGAACCGGTGACCGCCAGATGCGCCAGCACGCTGCGCGCCAGGCGGAAGAAACCCAGCGTTCCCGGTCGTCCGCCATAGAGCTCCGATAAGCGGCGAATGAGGCGTCCGGCCTCGAACACGACATAAGCGACATCGACGAGCGCGCGTGGGCTGACCGCCGTCACCAGCGAGACGCGCTTGGCGGCTTCGAGGATCATCACCTTTGCCCTGGCATCGAGGGGGCCGAGAATTTCGGC
The DNA here is from genome assembly GCF_056781655.1 of Mesorhizobium bavaricum. Taxonomy (NCBI): domain Bacteria; kingdom Pseudomonadati; phylum Pseudomonadota; class Alphaproteobacteria; order Hyphomicrobiales; family Phyllobacteriaceae; genus Mesorhizobium; species Mesorhizobium bavaricum. The sequence continues at coordinate 4,162,472 of NZ_CM165566.1, forward strand.
TTCGGCCAGGCGCACCAGATTGCCGCCGTCGATGATTTCGCCGCGCAGTTCGGCCAGTGCGCGCCGGCCGGCTGCGGTCTCGGGCTTGGCCGCGACAAAGGCCGACAACTCGTCGACCACCGATCGTGCCGCCTTGGGATCGTCGCGTGCAATGGCATCGAGCGCCCGTTTCTGCAGCTTTTCGACTTCGGCGAGGCGGGCGATTGCCAGGAACTCACGGATCAGGATGACCAGAAGTGCCAGCATGGCGATGGCCGCCATGCCGGCGGCCAGCCAGCCCAGCCATTCAGCGCGTACAAAGAGGTCACGGATGAGCTCATCGGTCCACAGGCCGACTGCCAGCGAAACCAGCACACCAAAGGCACCGAAGAAGATGCTGCCGAGCAGTGACCGCCTTCTGGGCGCGATTGCCGGCGGCGGCTCGGCCGCGACGATGTCAGGCTCGTCGAAGACATCGACTTCCGCCGGAATGACCATCGCGACATCGCTCTTCATCGCCCGGGGCTTCCGCTGGGCGTCCGCCTGGGCACGGATGCCGGCCTGGGCTGGGCGCGCCTCTGGCGCCTTTTGTCTTGGTGCGACTTCCGGCTCGATGCGAAATGCGGCCGGCTTGCGGGGCGCGGTCATGCCAGATGATCTCCAATCAGGAACTGCAAGGCACGGTCGAGCCGGATATGCGGCAGCGACAGCGTGACACCTTCGGCCGTGCGTTCGAGCTTTGGTGGACGGAAACGAACGAAGCGGATTGCCGGATCCACGGAGTCCTGCTTGTGATCGGGTCCGGAAATATCGAACACAGCATCAATATTCTCCGGTAAGTCGCCGGGAAATATTGCCGTTTCCGACTTTCCATCGAATGTTTCGCCATTGATCTTCTCGCCGGCGATCGGCGTGCCGATGATGACGGGAAGCACCTCTCGACCCTGCTTGACGGTGCCTTCGCGCGTCGCGCGCACCGCCGCCATGGCGACCACATCGACATCGGCGCCGGTGAAATTCGCCCGTGCCACGGCGCGGTCGGCAAGCCGCCGCACGATCGCCTGCAGGCGATCGTGGCTTTCGTGGTGCAGATGGTCGGCCTTGGTCGCGGCAACCAGTATGCGGTCGATGCGCCGCGAAAACAGGTCGGTGAGGAAGCTGCCGCGGCCGGGACGAAAACAGCTGAGGATCTCGGTCACCGCCCGCTCCAGGTCGGCCATGGCACCGGGGCCGGCGTTCAGCGCCTGCATGGCGTCGATCAGCACGATCTGGCGATCCAGGCGTGTGATGTGTTCGCGGAAGAACGGTTTGACGACATGCGTCTTGTAGGCCTCGTAACGCCTGTCCATCATGGCGTGTAGCGACCCTGGACGCGGACGCTTGTCGCCGAGCCCAGCGAGGGGCGCGAAAGTCAGCGCGGGCGAGCCTTCGAGATCGCCAGGCATCAGGAAGCGGCCGGGCGGCAAGGTCGAAAGCGCCCGCTCGTCCAGCTTGCACGCCTTCAGATAGGCAGCGAAGCTTTCGGCCAGGCGGCGCGCCGTCATCTCGTCGGCATCGGCGTTCGTGTCGATCTGCGCCGACAACGCCCGCCAGGCCTGCGACAGGTCCTCGCGCACCGGCAGAACTGCCATTTCGAAGGCTTCGCGGGAAAAATCGGCGAAGGATTTGCCGAGCAGCGGCAGGTCGAGCAGCCATTCGCCGGGATAGTCGACGATATCGACCGACAGTTTGCCGGAGGAAAACATGCGGCTCCAGCCGGAGGCCGATTCATATTCGATGGTCAGCCGCAATTCCGAAATGGCGCGCGTCGAATCAGGCCAGGCGCGGTCGTTGACCAGGGCGGCGATGTGATCCTCGTACTGGAAGCGCGGCACGGCGTCGTCGGGCTGCTGTTCGAGGAAGGCGCGCGCGATGCGTCCGGATTTCTGCGCCTTGAACAGCGGCAATCGCCCGCCATGGATCAGATTGTGGACAAAGGCCGATATGAACACCGTCTTGCCGGCGCGAGACAGGCCCGTGACACCCAATCGCATCGAGGGAGAGAAAAGCCCGGTGGCGCGGCCCGAGAGCGTGTCGAGGGCAATCCTCGCCTCGTCGGTGAAGGTGGTCAGCGATGATGCCAAAATATGATCTCTCGGGCCTCGGTTCGTCCGATATAGGCTCTGGACCCCGGCTTTGAAATGCCTTCAGAGATCGGCCGGCGTCAGGAACGCTTCGAGATAGCCGGCGCCCTGGGCGGCTTTTGTCAGATCGCCGTCGAAGCGGACGACCGCCAGGCCGGTCGTCGGGAACCCATGATTGAGCGTTGCCCGCGCCGTCTCGTCGCCATTGCCCGAAACCGCCATGGCGAGATCTTCCGTCATCGGGTTGTGGCCGATAACCAGTAACGAACCGGATCCGCCATTGTCCCGGATCAGCCTGAGGTAACCGGCGGCGTCCTCGCTGTAGAGCGAATCGAAGAACAGGACCCGGCCTGTGTCGGTCTGGCCGGCCAGGCCTTCCAGCGTCTCTTTCGCGCGTTTGGCGTTGGAGCAGAGGGTCAGGTCCGGAACATAGAAGCGGGACCGCATGGCGGCGCCCATCATCTCTGCATCCGCGCGGCCGGATGCGTCGAGCGGGCGATCGAAATCGCGCATGCCGGGCAATGCCCAGCCGGCCTTGGCATGTCGTAACAGATAAAGTGTACTCACCCAACCTCCGCTCACGCCGAATGCCGAAGCTTCCAGGATTAGTCACGAGAAGGGCGCTGCGCACAATGGCCGTGTTCATCGAATACAGCGAATCACCCATGGTGCGGTGCCGGAAGAGGGGTTTGTGCATCGGCCCGAAGATCACAGCCGATCTTCGGGAAGCATGTTGCCCGGGATTCAAAGTGTCGCAGCGTAGTTTGGTATCAAAACGACTGTGCGCCGTTGCAAAGGCGCCCGCCACCGCACATTAACAATTGCGTGAGACAGCCGCCGATTGCGCTTGTGCAGGCGCCGGACCGCGAATATATAGGCGCCAAATTTGGGGCTGTTTGGGTGAGTCGAATGAACGACATCGTTACCGCCGATTACGTACCCTCCGAGGACGAGCCGTTCATGAACGAGCGGCAGAAATCTTACTTCCGCCTAAAGCTCGTCACCTGGAAGAATGACATATTGCGCGAAGCGCGCGAAACACTCGAAATTCTGCAGCAGGAAAACGCCAACCACCCCGATCTTGCCGATCGCGCCTCTTCGGAAACCGACCGCGCCATCGAGCTCCGGGCTCGCGACCGTCAGCGAAAGCTCATTTCGAAGATCGATTCCGCCCTGCAGCGCATCGACGAAGGCACCTATGGCTATTGCGAGGAGACCGGCGAGCCGATCGCGCTGAAGCGGCTCGATGCGCGTCCGATCGCGACATTGTCCATCGAAGCGCAGGAGCGGCATGAGCGCCGCGAAAAGGTCTATCGCGACGACTAACGCATCGCCCATGGGCTGCGCTCAAGGCAGTTTGCGGCGATGTTGATGTTGAAATGGCCGGTTTTCCGGCCATTTCTGTTTGGTGCGCCATGCCTCCGTCTGAACAAACCAAGGCACGCGCAAGATCCCTGACCGGTCGAATTTCCCGGCTGGCGGGCAGATCAGAATCCAATCATCTCTTCTGGCTGGAGAGTTCGCCCAGAAGCTTTGTCATTTCATCGTCGAGCGACGGCGGTGCCTTCGCCTCTGGTTTGCCGGCCGGGGCGCTCGAACGGGGCTGGTCAAGCGACACTTCGAGTTCCTTCATCAGTGTATCGTCGACGGTGTCCTGCCTTGGCTGCGGCGGTGGCGCGTGCCTGACGGCATTGGCATTTGCGGATCCATAGGCGGGCAGCGGCGTGACATTGGTCGGCTGGTAACTTTGCGACTTCGGTGCTGGTGGTGGCGCCGGCGTTGTTTGGCGCGGGCGGGCGGGCTGCGCCGTGTTCACCGGCTGCGGAGCGGGTGCCTGCCTCGCCGTCTGCGCAGCGGGTTGAGATGCACGTGGCTTCGCCACCGGGGCCGCGGTGGCCGGGGCCGGCTGCAAGCCGCCGTCGCCGGTCAGCGCCGGTCGGCGTAGCGCCGAAAGCCGGATGTCACGTTCGACAACAACGTCGGTCGGGCCGCCGATCAGAAGCAGATGTTCGATATCATCGCGGCGTATCAGCACCAGCCGTCGATGGCTGTCGACGGCGGTGGCGTCCATGACGGCCAGCCGCGTCTTGCGATTCCTGCCGCCTGCAACAAAGGTTCCGAACGTCAGATTGCGCACGAGCTTGATGATGACGAGAACGATGACCAGCAGGACGAGCGCCGCAAACGTCCACAACAGTGCTGCGGCATAACCGGGGCCCGCCACGCTATCCAGCCATTGCATTGGTTTTACCTGATTGCCCTTGGAAGTGACGCGACACTAGACCGTTGCGGCAGGCCACCGCAAGTTGCGTTTCGCGCTTGATGAACAGCTTGAAAACTCCGAAGGCCGGAAGACATCATTTTTATCTGACATTTGCCGCCCAGGCCTTTTCCGGACTAGGAGAATGTGATTCAACCCGATAGGGGCGGGTGTCGGAACACCGGAATTCACGAGCAGGGGGCACATGGCCAAGGAAGCGCGCGGCGATTTCTATCCGGTACCGATCGTCGACCAGAATACGCGACCGGGCGCGGTTACCCGGCTCATTATTTTCATCGTCGTTCTGACCGGCGCCGCCATCGTCTTCGGCCTTTTCCGCGAGCGCCTCGGCGACCCGTTCCTGCTCGGCATGCTCGGTGTGCTGGCGATGATCGGTGTCGGCTTCCTGTTCGCCACGGCGATCGGCTTCGTGCAGATCACGCCACGCTCGACGGGTGACGAATTGTCGAAGGCGTTCGTTGATTCGATGTCGCAAGGCCTTCTCGTCACGGACACCAAGGGTCGCGTCGTCTACGCCAATCGGGCCTATGCCGATATGACCGGTGCGACGTCGGCGGCCGACCTGAAGACGGTCGAGGGATTGCTCTCGGATGTCCCCGAAGCCTCGGTGACGATCTATCGGCTGGCGTCGGGCTTGCGCGACGGCCAGCCGGGCGACGGCGAGTTTCGGCTGGCGCAGTCCATTCGGCCGGGCGCCGAGCCGGGCGCCCGCTGGTACCGGGCGCGTGCCCGCGCCTTCAGCGTTCCGGGCCAGCGGCTGCCGATGCTGGCCTGGCAGCTTGCCGATATCTCTCAGGAGCGGGCCGAGCAGGAGCGTTTCTTCCTCGACCTGCAGAAGGCGATCGATCACCTCGACCACGCGCCAGCCGGCTTCTTTTCGGCCGACCAGGACGGCCGCGTCACCTACATCAACGCCACGCTTGCCGAATGGCTGGGCATCGACCTCACCAGCTTCACGCCCGGCTCCGTCACCCTGCCGGAGATCGTGGCCGGCGACGGCATGGCACTGGTCCGCTCGGTCAAGGCCGACCCCGGAACGACACGCAACGCGGTCATCGATCTCGACTTGACGACGATGACGGGCGAAGCACTGCCGGTGCGCTTCATGCACCGCGTTTCGGCCAGCCGCGAAGGCCTCAACGGCCCGACGCGCACGATCGTGCTCAACCGCACGCAGGGCGAGGACGCCTCGGCCGATCTGCGTGCGTCAGAAGTGCGCTTCACCCGCTTCTTCAACTCGACACCGATGGCGATAGCCGGCGTGGACCACAGCGGGCGCATCCTGCGCACCAACGCGCCTTTCCTGTCGCTGTTTTCGTCGGTCGTCGACCGCGACGCCGTCGATCGTCGCGTGCGGCTCGACACGGTCATCCATGAGCGGGACCGGCCGGCCTTCGCCGCGGCTTTCGAAAAGGCGCAGCAGCGGCAGGCCGACATCGAGCCGATCGATACCTTGCTGCCCGGCAACGACGACCGGCACATCCGTTTCTACGTCAACGCGGTTGCCGACGGCACCGGCGGCGAGGGCGCCGAGGAGTCGGCCATCGTCTACGCCGTCGAGACGACCGAGCAGAAAGCGCTCGAAGGGCAGATGGCGCAAAGCCAGAAGATGCAGGCGGTCGGCCAGCTTGCCGGCGGCATCGCGCATGATTTCAACAATGTGCTGACCGCCATCATCATGGCGTCGGACCTGCTGTTGACCAACCACCGCCCGTCGGACCCGTCCTTCCCCGACATCATGAACATCAAGCAGAACGCCAATCGGGCGGCCTCGCTGGTGCGGCAATTGCTGGCCTTCTCGCGCAAACAGACGCTGCGGCCGGAAGTGCTCAACCTGACCGACGTGCTGGCCGATCTCAGGATGCTGCTGGCCCGCCTGGTCGGCAACGACATCAAGCTGAAGGTCGACCATGGCCGCGACCTGTGGCCGGTCAAGGTCGATATTGGGCAGTTCGAACAGGTGGTGGTCAACCTTGCAGTCAATGCGCGAGACGCGATGCCTGCGGGCGGCGACCTCACCGTGCGCACCCGCAACGTGGCCGCCGAGGAGTGCGAGGCCTTTTCCTATCGCGAACTCACCCCGGCCGACTATGTCGTGGTCGAGGTCGAGGATACCGGCAGCGGCATAGCGCCCGACGTGCTGAAGAAGATTTTCGAGCCCTTCTTCACCACCAAGGAGGTTGGCAAGGGTACCGGGCTTGGCCTGTCGATGGTCTACGGCATCATCAAGCAGACCGGCGGCTTCATTTTCTGCGATTCCGAGGTCGGCAAGGGCTCGACTTTCCGCATTTTCCTGCCGCGTCATATCGCGGAAGCGAAAAAAGAGGGCGAGCCCGGCGATGTGCCGGCGGCACCGGCGAAGGTCGCGGATGCGGCCAAGGATCTGTCGGGCTCGGCCACGGTGCTGCTCGTCGAGGACGAGGACGCCGTGCGCATGGGCGGCATGCGGGCGCTGGTGTCGCGCGGCTACACCGTGCACGAGGCATCCTCGGGCGTCGAGGCGCTGGAAGTGTTCGAGGCGTTGGGCGGCAAGGTCGACATCGTCGTTTCGGACGTGGTGATGCCGGAAATGGATGGGCCGACGCTTCTTGGTGAATTGCGCAAGCGCCAACCTGACATCAAATTCGTTTTCGTGTCCGGCTATGCCGAGGATGCATTCGCCAGAAATCTGCCCGCAGATGCGCATTTCGGCTTCCTGCCAAAGCCGTTTTCGCTCAAGCAACTGGCGACGATCGTCAAGGATGTGCTGGAGTCTTAGAACCGCCTGACGTTCTTTCCTTGCACAATGCCGCGACAACGCCATGATTGCGGGTGAAACGGCAGACGGGCTTGGGGGAGCAGCGGTTGACGCCACACAACGAAGCAGACAAGGATGCCTACGCCGACACGGTGTTGTTGCCGGGCGACCCGCAGCGCGCCGAATGGATGGCGCAGACTTTTCTGGAAGCGCCGCGCTGCATCAATCGCCGACGCGGTGCCCTTGGCTATACCGGACTGTTTCGCGGCAAACCCGTCAGCATTCAGGCGACGGGCATCGGTGTCTCGTCGTTTCTGATCTATGTGCATGAATTGCTTGACTATTATGGCGTCCGGACGTTGATCCGCACAGGCACCTGCGGCAGCCTGACCGCCAAGGCCAAGTTGCGCGGCCTTGTCATCTCGCAATCGGCGCAGGCGGAAAGCGCTCGAAGCGGTCAGGTCTTCGGCCTCTACAAAGCCGTCGCCGGTCCGGATCCGGCACTTCTCGCATGCGCGCTGGCCAAGGCAGCCGAACTTGGCGTCGATCACTGTGCCGGCCTGACGGTCTGCAGCGATATCTTCTATCACCCGGATGGACGCGGCCGCTTTGCCGATGCGCAGGCAGAAGGAGCCCTGGCTGTGGATATGGAAACCAGCGCGCTTTATCGCATCGCCGGGCATTTCGGCGCCCGGGCGCTGTCGATCTGCACCGTGGTCGACAACATCGAGACCGGTGAACTGACCGACTACTCCGAACGCCAGGAACTGTTCGCCGATATGACCCGGCTGGCGCTCGCGGTCGCCGTGGAAGGACGCTAGGTTCACCGTTTCACGGAAACCGCCGAGCCGCTCTATCTCTTTGTCTGACGCAAATTCCCTAGGGAAAAGCGCTACTCGCTTTTCCCTAGAACACCGTTTCACACTTTTCGTGGAATTGCTCTAGGCGGCTTGCCGCTTCGGCAGCATCTGCTCATCCATGCCTGGCCGATGGCCGCGCAAATAGAGCGCGCAGGTGGTGCGCAGCATCGATGCAAAGTTCGGAATGGCACCATTGATCTCGATGGCTTCGTCATAAAGCTTCGAGATGAATTTGGGCGTCGTCAGGTTCTGGTTTTCGGCGATTTCATCAAGCAACGCCCAGAATGTCGCTTCCAGCTGGATGCTGGTCGAGTGGCCGTCAATGCGAATCGACCGGTTGATCTGGCGATAGCCTTCGGGATCCTGGCCCGCAAATACCCTGCACATCCGACAAACCTCCCATGCTTATTGGTCTTGGGCGGGCAGGCGTGCAGTCTGATACTGCTTGACCTGTCCCCGTTCGCATTGTCGGGCAAAATTGCCGGAACGGCAATCGGACTTTCGTCCCTGTCGCCGATGCCAGTCATTTCACAGTTTTGGACGTGGTAACCGGCTGCCACCACCTTTTCCCCGCTCTGCCCATAATCGGTTCCACACTAGGGCGGAGACTGATTTGGCCAAGGCGATCCATTCCATGATCCGGGTTCTCGACGAGGCCCGATCCGTCGACTTCTACAGAAATGCTTTCGGGCTCGATGTCGCCGACAGGCTGGACTTCGAGACGTTCACACTCATTTACCTCAGCAATGCCGAAACGGGGTTCGAGCTCGAACTGACCGTGAACAAGGGCCGGACCGAGCCTTACGGGCTCGGCGATGGATACGGCCACCTCGCGGTCTCGATCGCCGACCTCGACAGCGAACATGACCGCCTCGGCGCGCTCGGCCTCAATCCGAAGAAGATCGTCGAGTTCAACAGCGACGGGTCGCTGATCGCCCGCTTCTTCTTCATCGAGGATCCGGACGGCTACAAGATCGAGGTTCTGCAACGCGCAGGCCGCTTCCAATAGGAGACGGTGCAGCCGCACCGGCGGGTGCGGCGCCAGCAACGGCGCTCTCAAGCCATGTCGTTTTGGGATAACGACATGCAAAAACAAGAACTTGAGGCTCGTCAATTGTGACTCGCTTCAAGAGGGCGAATAGCAAGCAGGGAGGAATACATGGTCACGATCTATGACGGGAAGCCTGGACTTTCACGTCGCGAGCTTCTCAGACGCGGTGGGATCGGCGCGTTGCTCGTCATCTCCGGCAGTGCGGTCATCAGCCCCGAACACGCCTGGGGGCTCGAGACATCGGCGCTCAAGCCCGAAACGATGGCGACGCTGATTCAGTTGGCGCGCGACATCTATCCGCACGATCAGGTTCCCGACAAATATTACGCCATCGCCGTGAAAGGCCATGACGAACAGGCCGGCAAGGACGCCGCCTACAAGACGATGATCGAAGACGGCATCGCTGACCTCGACAAGAAGTCGGGGGACAGTGGCTACCGGGGCCTTGGCTGGGAGGACCAGCGTGTCGCGGTGCTGAAGCAGATCGAGGCGACGCCGTTCTTCCAGGCCATCCGTGGTGGCCTCGTCGTCAGCCTCTACAACCAGAAAGAGGTCTGGCCGATCTTCGGTTACGAGGGCGAGTCCTTTTCCAAGGGCGGCTACATCGCGCGCGGTTTCAACGACATCGAGTGGCTCTGAGCCCGTCGTCCCGACACCCGCAAACAGAAAATCATGGGAGGAAACCATGGCTGCAGCATTTGATCTGAACAACGACGGTGTGGTCGTCATCATCGGCTCGGGCGCCGGCGGCGGCACGCTCGGCAACGAACTTGCCCAGAAGGGGGTCGACGTCGTCATCCTGGAAGCCGGCGCGCGTCACGAATATGAGGACTTCATCAACGACGAGTGGGATTCGTTCACCCAACTCGCCTGGAAGGACAAGCGCACCACCTCCGGCGACTGGCGTGTGGCCAAGGATTTTCCGAATCTGCCGGCCTGGATCGTCAAGTCGGTCGGCGGTTCGACGACCCACTGGGCGGGAGCGTCGCTGCGTTTCCAGGAACACGAGTTCAAGACGCTTTCGACCTACGGCAAACTGGAAGGCGCCAATCTCCTCGACTGGCCGATCACGCTGGCCGAGATGGAGCCCTACTATGCCAAGGCCGAAGCCAAGATGGGCGTCACCGGCACCAATGACTGGCCGAGATTGCCGGGCAACAACAATTTCAAGGTGTTGAAGGCCGGCGCCGACAAGCTCGGCTACAAGGAATGCCACACCGGCAACATGGCCATCAACTCGGTCGAGCGCGACGACCGCATGTCCTGCCAGCAAACCGGCTTCTGCTTCCAGGGCTGCAAATGGGGCGCCAAATGGTCGACGCTCTACACCGAGATCCCCAAGGGTGAGGCGACAGGCCATCTCGAGGTCAGGCCGAACGCCATGGCGATCAAGATCAACCACGATGCCTCGGGCAAGGTGACCGGCGTCGTCTACGCCGACAAGGACGGCAAGCTGCAGGAACAGAAGGCCCGCATCGTCGCCGTCGCCGGCAACTCGATCGAAAGCCCGCGGCTGCTGCTCAATTCGGCATCTGGCAAATTCCCCGACGGCCTTGCCAACTCGTCGGGGCAGGTGGGCAAGAACTACATGCGGCACACCACGGGCTCGGTCTATGCCATCTTCGACAAGCCCGTGCACATGTATCGCGGCACCACCATGGCCGGCATCATCCGCGACGAGGCGCGCCATGATCCGTCACGCGGTTTTGTCGGTGGCTACGAGTTCGAGACGCTGTCGCTGGGCCTGCCGTTCATGGCGGCCTTCCTCGATCCGGGGGCCTGGGGACGTTCGTTCACCACGGCGCTGGACCACTACGACCATATGGCCGGCCTGTGGATCGTCGGCGAGGACATGCCGCGTGCGGAGAACCGCGTCACGCTGCATGCCGACATGAAGGACGAGCACGGCATGCCGATCGCCGATGTGCATTTCGACGATCATCCGAACGACAGCGCGATGCGCAACCATGCCTACAAGCAGGCCGTGGCGCTTTACGCGGCGGTCGGCGCCACGCGCACCTTCCCGACGCCGCCCTATCCGTCGACCCACAATCTCGGCACCAACCGGATGAGCGGGAAGGCGGCCGACGGCGTCGTCAACAAACACGGCCAGACGCACGACATCAAGAACCTGTTCGTGTCGGACGGCAGCCAGTTCACGACGGGTGCCGCGGAAAACCCGACCCTGACGATCGTGTCGCTGGCGATCCGCCAGGCCGACTACATCGCTACGCAAATGTCGGCCAAGACGATCTGAGCCGTCAAGACATTGCCCCGGTCAGCGGGGCGGTGCCAAGCTTCAGTCCTCCCGGACCGTCAGGCGGAACGCGTAACGCGTTCCGCTTTTTTGTGGGACCGGAATGACCAGGCGCTGTACGGCTGCCCGTCCTTGCGGCAACATCCAGATGACATGGAAAGACTGGCAGACTGCCGAGGCGGCTTCTGTTACCCCGGGATGGCCTACTGGCCGGCTCCCTTTGTGCAGGTCGAGGCGGTGAAGGCGCCGTCGGGCTGCTTCATGATGATGTCAAAGGAGGGCGCGGTTTCGCCGTCCAGCGTTGCCTGGGTCAGCGACAGCGAGTTGCCGCCGGCGGTATAGCCGCCGAGCGGCCCCAGCCAGGAGATCACGCCATTTGCATCCATTTGATAATTGTAGCCCTGCTGGGCGGTCCCGAAGGTGACCGGGCCGCTGTAGACATTTCCCTTGATGGTGATGTCGCCGAGGTTGAGAAACATGCCAAGCAGGTACACTTCGCAGTGGTAGATGCCGTCGGGCATCTTGCCGTCGCTGAAGTCGGCTCGCGCGGCACCGGTGGCTGCCGCCAGAACCAATATGCCGACAAAAATGCGTGAAATGCCTGATGCCATGACGTCGCTCTGTTGAGGGGCGAGCTTGCCCTATTTTTGCGCCGAGCCGCAACATTTGTCGTATGCGATCCTCCGGCGAAGTTCAAAAACTAGGCATTTTGCCAATTTGGGCGAAAATTAGGCAAAAGCCTTGTGCACTGCGCAAATTTCTCTCAATCAATTTTTAGCCGACCATCGTTGTTTCCATAAGGCTAATATAATAAGCGACTGATAATGTGTCGTTATTACCCTTTTATCGGCATCATCTCGGCGATTGGCATGGCGGTTGCATCGTAGTGTTGCGGTGCAATCAACCAGCTTGGAGTGTTAGGCATGAGGGGTAATTTCTCGACAATAACAAAAATGTTTTCGGCAAGCGTCGTCGCTGCCGGCCTGTTGATGTCGGCACCCGCCAGGGCGGCTGACGACACGATCAAGGTCGGCATTCTCCATTCGCTGTCGGGGACCATGGCGATTTCGGAGACGACGCTGAAGGACGCCATGCTGATGCTCATCGACGAGCAGAATGCCAAGGGCGGCCTGCTCGGCAAGAAGCTCGAAGCCGTGGTCGTCGATCCGGCTTCCAACTGGCCGCTGTTCGCCGAGAAGGCGCGCGAGCTGATCTCCAAGGACAAGGTCGCCGCGGTGTTCGGCTGCTGGACCTCGGTGTCGCGCAAATCGGTGCTGCCGGTCTTCAGCGAGCTCGACAATATCCTGTTCTACCCGGTCCAGTATGAGGGCGAGGAAAGCGAGCGGAACGTATTCTATACGGGTGCCGCGCCAAACCAGCAGGCCATTCCGGCCGTCGACTATCTGATGAGCGAAGACGGCGGTTCGGTGAAGCGCTGGGTGCTCGAAGGTACCGACTACGTCTATCCGCGCACCACCAACAAGATCCTCGAGGCCTATCTGAAGGCCAAGGGCGTCGCGGCGGAAGACATCATGGTCAACTACACGCCGTTCGGCTTCTCCGACTGGCAGACCGAAGTTTCCGCAATCAAGAAGTTCGGTTCGGCTGGTAAGAAGACTGCCGTTGTGTCGACCGTCAACGGCGACGCCAACGTGCCGTTCTACAAGGAACTCGGCAACCAGGGCATCAAGGCCGAGGACATTCCGGTCATGGCCTTCTCGGTCGGCGAGGAAGAGCTTGCCGGTCTCGACACCGCGCCACTGGTCGGCCATCTCGCCGCCTGGAACTACTTTGAAAGCGTCGATACGCCCGAGAACAAGAAGTTCATCGCCGACTGGCACAAGTTCATCAAGAACGACAAGCGCACCACCAATGACCCGATGGAAGCCCACTACATCGGCTTCAACATGTGGGTGAAGGCGGTCGAGAAAGCCGGCACCACCGATCCGGACAAGGTCATCGACGCCATGATCGGCGTTTCGGTGCCGAACTTGACCGGCGGCTATTCGACGATGATGCCGAACCATCACATCACCAAGCCGGTGCTGATCGGCGAAATCCAGGCCGACGGCCAGTTCGAGACGGTTTCGCGCACGCCAGGCCTGGTGATGGGCGACGAATGGTCCGACTACCTGCCTGACTCCAAGGACCTGATCTCCGATTGGCGCGCGCCTCTGTCGTGCGGCAACTTCAATGTCGCCACCGGCAAATGCGGCGGCAAGGGCACAAACTGATCCTCCCAGGTCTGACCAGGTCTGGACCGTAGGCCCATGACCTAAGACCGCCAGCGTCCGGACGGTTTCCTCCGCCGTCCGGACGCCCAATTCAACCTTCAAAGGTCGCCTGAAGCCGATGAACCTGTTCCGCGCGATTGGCCTGACGCTGTTGTTCCTGCTGGCGACTTTGTCGTCGTCGGGTGCTGGCGAAGCCGAGCTGCGCACCATCATCGCCAAATTCGCGACAGCCAAGGGTTTTTCGGAGACGGGGGCTGTCGTTCACGAACTGGCGGCTACAGGTGATCCGGCTGTCGAACAGCCACTTGCGGCACTCGCCGACGGCAACCTCTATATCCGCAAAGCCGATTCGCTGGTTTTCGTCGGCAAGGAAGTCGGCGATGGCGTTGAGCTGCTCGACCCGCTGAGCGGTGAAAAGTCGGCGGATGCTGCCAAGGAGGACATCACCAAGATCAAGGTCAACAACACGCTGCGCCGCGCCATCCGCGATGCGCTGGGCACGCTGACGCTCGGCGCCAGGGATCCAGCCGTGCGCATCGCCGCCGCCGACACCATGTTCAAGACACCCGACGCCGCAAACATCGGACCGCTCGATACGGCGATCGCCAGTGAGACGGTCGCGAGTGTCAAGGCCCTGCTCGAACAGGCCCGCGCCGCTTCGGTTCTTGTCTCGGATCGTCCGGATGCAGACAAGCTTGCCGCCGTCGCTCTGATCGGTGCGCGTGGCGACCGCGATGCGGTTTCGCTGCTTACCTCGGTCGAGGCGAATTCTTCAGGCGCGATCAAGGACGCGGCGACGGCGGCTATTCGTAACATCAATTCGACGCTGGCATTCTGGGATGCCGGCCAGAACATCTGGTACGGCATTTCGCTGGGATCGGTGCTGCTGCTGGCGGCGATCGGGCTTGCCATCACCTTCGGCGTCATGGGCGTCATCAACATGGCGCATGGCGAGATGGTCATGCTCGGCGCCTACACGACCTTTGTCGTACAACAGGTGATCCGGACATCCTTTCCCGGCCTGTTCGACTGGTCGCTGGTGATCGCGCTGCCGCTCGCCTTTCTCGTCGCAGCGCTTGTCGGCCTGGCCATCGAGCGCGGCGTCATCCGCTTCCTCTACGGGCGGCCGCTGGAGACATTGCTGGCGACATGGGGCGTCTCGCTGATCCTGCAGCAGGCCGTGCGCTCAATCTTCGGACCGACCAATCAGGAAGTGGGCAATCCCTCCTGGATGTCGGGCTCGTTCAATATCGGTCAGCTCGCAATCACCTGGAACCGTCTGTGGATCCTGGTTTTCGCGCTCACCGTCTTCGCCGTGCTGCTCTATGTGATGAAGCGCACGTCCTGGGGCCTGCAGATGCGCGCCGTCACCGCCAACCGGCGCATGGCCGCCTCGATGGGCATCAGGACGCCTTGGGTCGACGCGCTGACCTTCGCGCTGGGTTCGGGCATTGCCGGTATCGCGGGTGTCGCGCTCAGCCAGATCGACAATGTCTCGCCCAATCTCGGCCGCGGCTACATCATCGACAGCTTCATGGTCGTCGTCTTCGGCGGCGTCGGCAATCTGTGGGGGACGCTGGTCGGCGCCTTCTCGCTCGGCATCGTCAACAAGTTCCTCGAACCCTATGCAGGCGCCGTACTCGGCAAGATCGTCGTGCTTGTGCTGATCATCCTGTTCATCCAGAAGCGCCCGCGCGGCCTGTTCGCGCTCAAGGGCAGGGCGGTGGAAGCATGATCACCGGACGCTTCTTCACCGCGGGCGCGGACCGCCGCATCGCCATCACGATTCTCATCCTGCTGGCGGTGGCCATCATCGTGCCGCTGCTCAACCTGGCTGTGTCGCCGACCAGTGCATTCTACGTGCCGTCCTACATCGTGGCGCTGACCGGCAAGTATCTCTGCTATGCGCTGCTTGCGCTCGCGCTCGACCTTGTCTGGGGCTATTGCGGCATCCTTTCGCTCGGCCACGGCGCCTTCTTCGCGCTCGGCGGCTATGCGATGGGCATGTATCTGATGCGCCAGATCGGCTCGCGCGGCGTCTATGGCAATCCCATCCTGCCGGACTTCATGGTGTTCCTGAACTACAAGGAATTGCCCTGGTTCTGGTATGGTTTCGACCATTTCTGGTTCGCAGGTCTCATGGTGCTCACGGTGCCCGGCCTGCTTGCCTTCGTCTTCGGCTGGTTCGCCTTCCGCAGCCGTGTCACCGGCGTCTATCTCTCGATCATCACCCAGGCGATGACCTATGCGCTGCTGCTCGCCTTCTTCCGCAACGACATGGGTTTTGGCGGCAACAACGGCCTGACCGATTTCAAGGATATTCTCGGCTTCAACGTGCAGGCCGATGCAACGCGTTCGGCGCTCTTCGCCGCCAGCGCGGTGACGCTCGCGCTCGCCGTGTTCGTCACCTGGGCGATCGTCGGTTCCAAATACGGCAAGCTGTTAATGGCCGTGCGTGACGCCGAGAGCCGCACCCGCTTCCTCGGCTGGCGGGCGGAAAATGTAAAACTGTTCGCCTTCACCATCTCGGCGGTGATGGCCGGGATCGCCGGCGCCCTCTATGTACCGCAGGTCGGCATCATCAATCCCGGCGAATTCGAACCGTCCAATTCGATCGAGGTGGTGATCTGGGCGGCCGTCGGTGGGCGCGGCACCATCGTTGGCCCGATCATCGGCGCTCTGCTGGTCAATGCGGGAAAGTCCTGGTTCACCGGCGTGTTGCCGGAATTCTGGCTGTTTGCGCTCGGCGGCCTGTTCGTCGCCGTCACGCTTTTGCTGCCCAAGGGCATTGTCGGCATGTGGGATTCCTGGCGCGGCAACGCCAGGGCGTTGCGTGCGGTCTCGATTGCCGAGGAAGCCGGCACCGATCCTGATCTGCCGCCGCCGCAGAAGATCGTTCGCAGCGCGGCGACAAAGCCGGGCGACTGGTCGTCCAGCCCCGAACCACAGCCGGCGGAGTGAGGGGTCATGAGCAAGTCGCACACGATCCTCTATCTCGACGGCGTCTCGGTTTCCTTCGACGGTTTTCGCGCCATCAACAACCTGTCGCTGGTGCTCGACAAGGGCGAGATGCGCGCCATCATTGGTCCCAATGGCGCCGGCAAGACGACGATGATGGACATCGTCACCGGCAAGACTCGGCCCGACGAGGGCGAGGTGTTCTTCGACGGCCAGGTCGATCTGACCAAGCATGATGAAGCCGAGATCGCCATGATGGGCATCGGCCGCAAATTCCAGAAGCCGACCGTCTTCGAAAGCCACACGATCGAGGAAAATCTGATGCTGGCGCTGAAGGGGCCGCGCTCGATCTTCCCGGCGCTGTTCCATCGCCGCTCGGTCGCCGAAGCGCGGCAGATCGACGACATTCTCGGCATCATCCGGCTTGGTGACAAACGCGACCAACTGGCGGCGAATTTGAGCCATGGACAGAAGCAGTGGCTGGAGATCGGCATGCTTCTGGCACAGGATCCGAAGCTGCTGCTGGTCGACGAGCCGGTCGCCGGTATGACCGACGCGGAGACCGAGGAAACCGCGCGGCTGCTCAAGGAGATTGCGCGCGACCATTCGGTCATCGTCGTCGAGCACGACATGCATTTCGTGCGCGAGCTCGGCGTCAAGGTCACCTGCCTGCATGAGGGCTCGGTGCTCTCCGAAGGCACGCTCGACTTCGTGTCGGCCGACGAACGCGTCGTCGAAGTCTATCTGGGGAGATGAGCATGGTCTGGCGCGTTCAATTCCATCGCTTCGATCTGTCCTTCCTCAGGTTCTGGAGAAGGCACTGATATGCTCGAAGTTTCGAACGCCACGCTCCACTACGGCGCCGCCCAGGCATTGCGCGGCGTGTCGATGAAGGCCGGCGCCGGCAAGATCACCTGCGTGCTCGGCCGCAACGGCGTAGGCAAGACCAGTTTGATGAGATCGATCGTCGGCCATCACCGGCTGACGAGCGGAAGCGTTGCCTTCGAGGGGAAGGCGCTCGACCGGAGCGCGGCGTATGACCGCGCCCGGTCGGGCATCGCATTCGTACCGCAGGGTAGGGAGATCTTTCCGCTGCTGACGGTGCGGGAGAACCTCGAATCGGGCTTCGCGCCACTGAAGCGCGCCGACCGCAACGTGCCTGCCCACGTCTTCGAGCTGTTTCCGGTACTCAAGCAGATGCTCGGCCGTCGTGGCGGTGACCTGTCCGGCGGTCAGCAGCAGCAACTCGCCATCGGCAGGGCGCTGGTGATGCGGCCGAAGCTCTTGGTGCTCGACGAACCCACCGAAGGCATCCAGCCATCGATCATCAAGGATATCGGCCGCGCCATTCGCTATCTGCGCGACCAAGCCGGCATCGCCGTGCTTTTGGTCGAACAATATCTCGATTTCTGCCGCGAGCTTGCCGACGAGGTCAACATCATGGACCGCGGCCTGATCGTCCATACCGGCCCGGCGGAAGATCTCGACCGGGCCGATGTCCGCAAATTCCTGACCGTATAGACTCTTTGTCTTGACGCAATTCCAGACGGAAAACCGTTTCACACTTTTCCTGGAATTGCTCTAAGCGCGTCGCATCCCAACGGATTCAAAAGACGCGCCTTAGATCTGTCTTTTTTTCGCATGTCGTTGTCCCAAAACCGCTGCGAACTTTGGGCGACATGCACTAGAATCAGCACTGGACTTCAGGTGACGGTTCGAAGTCTTTCGCAAGCCCAATATTTCTCCGATCCAGTCATCCGTGTCTCTCTGGCGCGCCGGCGGCTGCGTGCTACTCTTTTTCTTGGCTTTTGTGAGTCGGCCGTTTCCGTATCAGTCTGGTTTTATCGCAGATCGAGGGACGCGGCGAAGGCCGGGCAAGTTCCACGCAAGCAAGCATTCCTAGCTTCCCTCCTGCGATCTGATTGTCGTTCAACACGTTTGGGCACACAGGCTAAGGGACAGCCATGGAACGTTACGTCGAGGACTACCAGAAACGGCGGCTTACCGAGCGCGTCGATATCATCACCGCCATCAACATATTGAGGTCCCAGGGATACGAACGCGACGAACTGATCGCGGAGATCACCAAGGTCTTCTATGTCGACCTCGATGCCTTCAACGAAATCGTCATGGCGGCATAGAAGCCGCCTTCGCCCTTTCCAACAGTCATAGACGCGAGATGATGCCCGTGGTCAGCTCGCCCGCCGGAATGCCGAGGCGGCGACGCGGTTGCGGCCGCCGCGCTTGGCGGCGTAGAGCGCCTTGTCGGCGGCGCTGAGCACCTTGTCGAAGCTGAGGCCCTCCTTGGTGCCGAAAGCAAATCCGGCACTGACCGTGCATGTCAGGGAGCCGGTCTCGGTTTCGATGCGGCACGCGGCGAAGGCAGCCCGTATGGCCTCGGCGGTGGCCTCAACCGTTTCCGGCAAGGTCCGCTTCAGCACCAGTGCGAATTCCTCGCCGCCCATACGTGCGGCGACGTCGGCCGGGCGAAGATTGCCGGCGAGTTCCCTGGCGAATACCCTCAGCACCTCGTCGCCAGCGGCGTGGCCGAATTCGTCGTTGATGGCCTTGAAGCCGTCGAGGTCGAAGACGACAACAGCGGTGAAAGCGCCGACCGGTGCATTGCCATGCATGTCGAACAGGGCGCGGCGGTTGAGCAGGCCGGTCAAGGGATCGGTCAGGGCGTTGTGGCGGTGATGCCTGGCCAGACGCCCCTGATTGAGCGCCAGTGACAGCGCTCCGATGCCGGTCATGCTGGCGATGACGATGATGAGGCTCAACTCCTCGGCCCAATTGCTTGGCGCATGCCCAAGGATCAGCTTTCCGTCCCAGGCGAGAACCATGGCGCAGAGAGCGAAGGACGTGGCCGTGGCCGAATAGAGTGCGGTGATGCCTATTGTGAGCGCTGGGGCTTCGTTGCGGCCCTTCCAGTATTCGAGCGCCGTTGCGAACAGAAGCAAGGCGGCAAACAGGTTCTCGAACATGAAGCCGAGACCGTCATAGCCAAGCGCCATGGGAGGCAGTGCAACGGCCAGCGAAATGCTGCCGCACATCGTTCTCGGGATCGGCGAACCGCCGGTCCTGAACTGGTAGGCAGCGCCCAGCATGGCCGAAAAACCAAGCAGGAGCAGGGCAAGCGTCGCGGTACCAAGCAGACGCCCGGGCATGTCGATATAGGCGTCATAGGCAAAAATGTCGCCGACCACCAACAGCAGGCTGATCGCCCATGTCAGCAGGAATTTCTCCGAGCGAGCGGTCAGCCACATCCCAAACAGTGTCAGGCCCAGGCAGGTGGCGGAAAAACCGACAGCCAGCAGAAGTGAAGTGTAGTCGAGCGACATGCCCCTCGTTCCTTGCCGGCGGCGATCCCAGCTCTGCGGCTTGGCCAGGCTGAATTCATGCAGCAAGGAGGTATCGATAAGGTTACGACGGCGCCGAAATTGCCACGATTGGTCACTTTGCTACGCTCAATTGGACACTTTGCTACGCTCAAAACGCGTATGAGACGTGCCTGGCGTGTGAAACGTCTTGTGCTGGCGCTTCTCAGTCGGCCACTCGCTTCATCAGCGCCATGGCTCCGAATGGCGCGCGCACCTTGCCCTCGGTGATGAAGTAGACGAACACGTCGCGTGGCTGGACCGGTGCGTCCGTCTTGGGGTCCGCGCGCCGCAGGTCGACCGGTTGCTTGCCCTCCGCCCAGGTCCTGGCGCGCGCGGCCCATTCGTCGAGGCCCTTGGGCGTGTAGCAGTCGGCATTGTCGTCGCTGCCAGTCTGCAGCCGCGCATAGATGAAATCGCCGGTGACGTCGGCGATATCAGGATATTTTGCATGGTCGGCATAGACGATTGCCACCTTGTATTTGCGGACCAGCGCGACGAATTCCGGCACGATGAAACTGTCGTTGCGCACCTCGACCGCGTGGCGCAGGGCAACGCCGTCCTGCTTTTCCGGCAGCAATTTCAGAAAGGCTTCGAAATCGTCCGGATCGAACTTTTTCGTCGGTGCGAACTGCCACAGGATCGGACCGAGCTTTTCACCGAGTGCGGCCACGCCGGAGCCGAGGAAACGCACCATCGATTCGCCGGCCTCGCCGAGCACGCGCCGGTTAGTGACGAAGCGGTTGCCCTTCAGCGCGTAGACGAAACCATCCGGTGCTTCGCTCGCCCATTTGACGAAGGTCGGCTCCTTAAAGCTCGAATAATAGGTGCCGTTGACCTCGATGCTCGGCACCTGCCGGCTGGCGTATTGCAGTTGCTTGGCCTTGGAGAGCTTTTCGGGATAGAAGGACGAATCCCAGGGCTCGAACGTCCAGCCGCCCATGCCGGAGCGGATTGTTCCCGATTTGCTCATAGTCATCCCTCCCAAGTTCAGAAAATCAGGCCGTCGTGATCTCAGCCACTGGCTTGGCCATGTCGACGACCGTCCATCCCGGCCGATAGGGATTGGGCCGGCGGCCCGTTTCCCGAAAACCATAGGCCGTGTAGAGCACAATGTTCCGCTCCATCCGGGCGTTGGTGTAGAGCCGCACCTCGGGCAGGCCCCACAGCCGCGTCTGTTCATCGGCGTGTCTGAGCAGGACGATGCCGAAGCCCTTGCCCTGAAATTCTGGCGCGACAGCGACGGAGAAGATCATCGCATGGTCGTCATGCCGCTCGATGACGATCAGCCCGGCTAACTTACTGTCGCTCTCCAGCAGCCAGACCTCGCCGCGTTCGACCCTCGGCGCGTAATCCTCCGTGACCGGAATCGGCGGTGCGCCGAACAGTGCGGTATAGGTCGCATAGGCGGCTTCCGTCAGCGAAGCGATTGCGGCGAGATTTTTTGGGCTGGCGGCTCTGAGGTTCATGGCACCTTTCCTGACCCCATAGCGGCACGGAGTCGAAACGACCCGATGATCCGTCGCCAAACAAATACATGTCTTCGAACGACTATCGTGCTGGCGACAACCATCGGTGGGAGGGGCCGTCGCGTGACTTGCAGATCACCAGAGGTTCCATATTTGTTGAGCCAGTTTCGGAAAGCTGTCGCAGCGATCGCCTGATCAAGAACGATGATCATCAACCAGATTTTGCTCGTGCCAACCTTTCTGCCATCCCAACGCACTATGGCTTCACGCCAATTTTTGCGCAGGTAGCCGAAAACGAGTTCTGGATCGTCTGAATAGAATCGAAAGACATCATTGGCCATGGCGTTCGGCTCTCATAGTGAGGCTTTTCCAATGCGTGCAAACACAATCAGTCCTGCGCGCATGTCCACCTCCATCAGACGATTGATGGTGTTGGCCACGCCAAAACGGCTCTGGACCGTGACGAGACCAGCTCTAGCCATCACTCCGCCGCTTCGCGCTTGCCTCCGGGGCGCCGCTCCAGCAACTCCTTGAGGAACTGGCCCGTATAGCTGCGCTTCTCGCGCACGATGGCTTCCGGTGTGCCGGAGGCGACCAGTTCGCCGCCGCCGTCGCCGCCTTCGGGGCCGAGATCGAGCACCCAGTCGGCGGTCTTGATCACCTCGAGATTGTGCTCGATGACCACCACCGTGTTGCCCTGGTCGACCAGTTCATGCAGCACTTCCAGCAGCTTGGCGACGTCGTGGAAGTGTAGGCCGGTTGTCGGCTCGTCGAGGATGTAGAGCGTCTTGCCGGTCGCCTTGCGCGACAGTTCCTTGGCCAGCTTGATGCGCTGCGCCTCGCCGCCCGACAGCGTCGTCGCCTGCTGGCCGATGTGGATGTAGCCGAGGCCGACCTGCTTCAGCGTGTCGAGCTTGTCGCGCACGCCGGGCACGGCAGCGAAGAAATCGACGCCTTCCTCGACTGTCATGTCGAGCACGTCGGCGATCGACTTGCCCTTGAACAGCACGTCGAGCGTCTCGCGGTTGTAGCGCTTGCCGTGGCAGACATCGCAGGTGACGTAGACGTCGGGCAAGAAGTGCATCTCGATCTTGATGACGCCGTCGCCCTGGCAGGCTTCGCAGCGGCCGCCCTTGACGTTGAAGGAGAAGCGGCCGGGCTGGTAACCGCGTGCCTTGGCCTCGGGGAGCCCGGCGAACCAGTCGCGGATCGGTGTGAAGGCGCCGGTGTAGGTGGCCGGGTTCGAACGCGGGGTCCTGCCGATCGGCGACTGGTCGATGTCGATGACCTTGTCGAGGAATTCGAGACCCTCGATGCGGTCGTGGTCGGCCGGATGCTCGCGCGAACCCATGATGCGGCGCGACGCCGCCTTGAACAGCGTCTCGATCAGGAAGGTCGACTTGCCGCCGCCCGACACGCCGGTTACGGCGGTGAAGGTGCCGAGCGGGATTTCGGCAGTGACGTTCTTCAGATTGTTGCCGCGCGCGCCGACGATCTTCAGCCGCCGGTTCTTCTTCGGCTCGCGCCGCACGCCGGGTGTCGCCACTTCGAGCGCGCCCGAAAGATATTTGCCGGTGATCGAATTGGGATTGGCCATCACCTGCTGTGGCGTGCCCTGGGCGATGATCTCGCCGCCATGGATGCCGGCGGCCGGACCCATGTCGACGACATAGTCGGCATGCAGGATGGCGTCTTCGTCATGCTCGACCACAATCACCGTGTTGCCGATGTCGCGCAGGTGCTTCAACGTGTCGAGCAGGCGTGCATTGTCGCGCTGATGCAGGCCGATCGACGGTTCGTCCAGCACGTAGAGCACGCCGGTGAGGCCGGAGCCGATCTGCGAGGCCAGCCGAATGCGCTGGCTCTCGCCGCCCGACAGCGTGCCGGAATTGCGCGACAGCGTCAGGTAGTCGAGCCCGACATCGTTTAGGAAGCGCAGCCGCTCGCGGATTTCCTTGAGCACGCGCACGGCGATCTCGTTCTGCTTGTCGTTGAGCGACGCCGGCAGGTCGGTGAACCACTGGTCGGCCTTGCGGATGGAAAGCTCGGTGACTTCGCCGATGTGCCTGCCCGCGATTTTCACGGCCAGCGACTCGGGCTTCAGCCGATAGCCCTTGCAGACCGGGCATGGCGTGGCCGACATGAAGCGCTCGATCTCCTCGCGCATCCAGGCGGATTCGGTCTCTTTCCAGCGGCGCTCGAGATTGGGGATGACGCCTTCAAAGGTCTTGGTCGTCTTGTAGGAGCGCAACCCGTCATCATACTGGAACGTGATCTCACGCTCGCCGGTGCCGCGCAGGATGGCTTCCTTTGCCTCTTCGGCCAGATCCTTGAATTTGTCGCCGAGCTTGAAGCCATAGGCCCTGCCCAGCGCTTCCAGCGTCTGCGCGTAGTAGGGCGAGGTCGACTTCGCCCACGGGCTGACGGCGCCGTCGCGAAGCGAGACGTTTTCGTCCGGCACGATCAAATTGCCGTCGATGGCGCGCTGGCTGCCGAGACCGTCGCAGGTCGGGCAGGCGCCAAACGGGTTGTTGAACGAGAACAGCCTTGGCTCGATCTCGGGAATGGTGAAGCCCGAGACCGGGCACGCGAATTTTTCCGAGAACAGGATGCGCTCATGCGTCTCGTTCTTCGACTTGTTGACCGAGTCCTCGCCGGTCTGGCTGGCGTCGAGCGGCTTGTCGGCGAATTCGGCGACCGCCAGCCCGTCAGCCAGTTTCAGCGCGGTCTCGATGGAGTCGGCAAGCCGGGTGGCGAGATCGCCGCGCACGACGATGCGGTCGACAACGACGTCGAGGTCATGCTTGTACTTCTTGTCCAGCGCCGGCACGTCGGCGATTTCATAGAAGACGCCGTCGACCTTGACGCGCTGAAAGCCCTTCTTCTGCAGCTCCAGCAATTCCTTGCGGTATTCGCCTTTGCGGCCGCGCACCATCGGCGCGAGGATGAACAGGCGGGTGCCTTCTTCGACCGCCAGCACACGGTCAACCATTTGGCTGACCGTCTGGCTTTCAATCGGCAGGCCGGTGGCCGGCGAATAGGGGATACCGACGCGCGCGAACAGAAGCCGCATGTAGTCGTAGATCTCGGTGACGGTGCCGACCGTCGAACGCGGGTTCTTCGAGGTCGTCTTCTGCTCGATCGAGATGGCAGGCGACAGACCGTCGATCTGGTCGACGTCCGGCTTCTGCATCATTTCGAGGAATTGCCGCGCATAGGCAGACAGGCTTTCGACGTAGCGGCGCTGGCCTTCGGCATAGATGGTGTCGAAGGCAAGTGACGATTTGCCGGAACCAGACAGGCCGGTCATGACGATCAGGCTGTCACGCGGCAGGTCGAGATCGACATTCTTCAGATTGTGTTCGCGCGCCCCGCGAATGGAAAGATATTTATGGTCGGCCATCGCCGGTCGCCGCCTCAGAATCTGGAATTGCCTGGAATGGCGGGTTTTCCCGGCCATCCCCTATGTAGGTATTATTGCCGCCACGTCGAGAGACGCCACAATTCCCGACAAAAGCGTTTAACCGTCTTTCGCGTGAACGGGCAAGCGGAAAGAACAAAGGCCGAACACGCTCCTGACAAAGCTGTGCAAGAACTGACGTGGACGTAACCTCCCTGCGATCACATTTTTCGGTAACCGGCTATTGATGGTTGACGCCACCGACTCACGGGCGCAGTCTCCGGGCGTCAAACGAAGCCGGCCGTCTTTCGATGGCCTCGCCGCCAGAGGCGGCCTGCGAGACGCCGCAGGCATTCGCGATTTGTGCTTCGGGACGACACGTCGCAACGGACAAGGGAGTGGAGCCATGACGCCACCGGATCGTCCCCTCGGGTTCCAGTTGTCACTGGAGCCGCGGCAGGCATAAGTGCCAGGGTTCAGCGTTTTCGCCACCCGGCAAACCGTGACCTGCCATATCCCACAAAAATCAGAGACTGCTAGTCGGATCGTCGGCTGACGCCGCGGTGCATCCGAAATCAAACGCCGGCAGTACACTCCCGGCAAAATTGGATTTGAGATCCAAAAAAGCCCCGTCCGTTTGCGCAAAGCACGGCGGGGCTGTTTTTGTGTGCGGCGCGGTACGCCGCCACTCGGTATCAATTGCGTGGCGGCTTGATTGCGCCGGCGCCGACATCAACGGTGATGCTGCCGGAAATCCTGACATCCGTGTTGCCGATCTTGAACTGGCCGTTCCCCTTGCTGGGGAATGCGTCGTCGGGTTCGGGCTCGGGAGCCGGCCTGGCGATGCGATAGTCCCCGGTCACGCCAGGCAGGGCGCCTTTCTGCGCCGGCGGCGAACTGTCGCCGGCAAAGGCCGTGCCGTCCATAAGGCCGGCAACAGCGACCACGACAACGGCGATCCTGCGGTGCAATGTTCTGGACGAATGCGTGTCGGTCATCGCTCAATCATAGTGACGTGCCGCCAAAGGGACCAGACCGGCATCGTCAAATCTTCGACAGCCGGCAGGAATCAGATCTCGCCTAAAGCGCATCACGATTGATCGGTTTCAGGCGATGCGCATTCGGCGTCTGTTTTTACGCATGTCGTTCGCCCAAAACCCAGACCACTTTTGGGCGACATGCATTGGCCTCACGCGGCCCGTTTGCGCGTATCGAAAACGTGGTCGACAATGCCCCAGGCCTGGGCCTCGCGGGCCGTCATGAAGTGGTCGCGGTCCAATGTGCGTTCGACCTCCTCATAGGTGCGGCCACAATGCTGCGCATAGAGTTCGGCCATCTGCCGCTTTGTCCGGCCGATGCGCTCGGCATGGCGCTGGATGTCGGAGGCCTGGCCCTGGAATCCACCCAGCGGTTGATGCAGCAGGATGGTGGCGTTCGGCAGGGAGATGCGACGTCCCGGCGTGCCTGCCATCAACAGGAACGAGGCCATCGAGGCGGCAAAGCCCATGCACACCGTCGACACCGGGCAGCTGATGTATTGCATCGTGTCGTAGATGGCGAAGCCGCTGGTCACCACGCCGCCGGGCGAGTTGATGTAGAGCGAAATCTCCTTGTCGGGATTGTCGGATTCCAGCGACAGCAGCTGGGCGCAGACCAGCGCCGAGATGTCGTCGTTGATCTCACCGTTGATGAAGACGATGCGCTCGCGCAGCAGCCGCGAGAAAATGTCGAAGGCGCGTTCGCCACGGCTCGATTGCTCGATCACCATCGGCACCAGATTGGCAAGGCCGCTCATTGTCTGTCTCCGTCGCTGCTGTTCGCTCAGGCCGCACGCAGCAAAAGGCGAGGCGTGTTCGCGGCGATTGGCTTTCGTGGCCTGTTTGCGCCGAGCGAAAGCCTGCAGCCGATGCCCGCCATGGCGACCGCGGGCATCGCCGTTCGGGCAAAGCCGCCATGGACGATGCGCAGATGCGTGCCGCCCGAGAGGGTGCGGGCGAGTGTGAAGGTGACTGTGCTGTCGAGCGGATCTTGCCGCGCGCTATCGCCTGGCTGCGGCCGCTCGCGCCAGGAATAGCGCAACAACCGTTCGGGTTCGGCGTCGAGGATTTCGCATTCGATCGCTGCCTCCGGTCCGGCAAAGGCAAAACGGCTGCCGGTCTCAGGCTTGATGTCGTTCGGCATCATCCAGGCGGCGAGCAGCTCCGGCACGGTCAGCGCCCGCCACACCTTTTCCGGCGGTTCCGGCAGGTCGCACTCAAACTCGATCGCATCAGGTGCTACCTCGGAGTCCGCGTGGCTTTGGTCTGTCATTGATCCCATGTTCTTCATTGATCCATGTCCTTCAAAACCGCCTTCAGCCTTTCGATGCGCTCCGGCCAGAAGGTCCGGTAGCGTTCGATCCAGGAAAGCAAGGGGGCAAGCCCTTGCGGATCGGCGCGGTAATAGGCGTTGCGGCCGGCCCGCCGCTCGACCACCAGGCCGGCGCCGCGCAGCACGGCCAGATGCTGCGAAACGGCCGGCTGCGACACCGTCATGCCGCTGCGCAGTTCCGAGACGCTCATCTCGCCAGCGGCGAGTTGCTCAAAGACGGCTCGGCGCGTTGGGTCGGCAAGGGCGCGGAAAATCTCTGCTTCGATCATGCAAAAGCATAAGTCGATACTTATTGATTTGGCAAGCACTGTTTTTACGAGATTGTCGGAAGCCAGCGCCTCACTACCCCGGCAGGCCCATCAAACGTCGCCTCGAAGATTGGCGACGCAAGCACGGCGTGGATGTGAAGCGTTCCGGTGCCGACGTTCTTGAACCCGTGTTTCCTGTTCGCGGGAACGACAAGCGACTGGCCTGATGTCAGGACGTTGTGCTCATCGTCGATCCACATCTCCGCCTTGCCGGCGATAACGGTCAGCACTTCTTCGACCGGATGCCAATGCGTTGGAGCGCCGAGCATGGGTTCGACCCACTGCTCAAATATGCAAAGTTGCGATGCACCATTGATGGCCGACACATGCATACGCGTCTCCACACCTGCTCGCCATTGCTCGCGCTGCTGGTCCTTATGTGCGACGGACTTCATTTGATCGCGCCCGACCCATTCCCGATTTCATGGAAATTTCGGACCGGAACACTACATCTTGCTGACAAACATTGACAGAACGACGCCTGCATCATAGAACGAAAAGGGAACAAAAACCTTGTGGGAAAAGGCAGCCATAGCAGGCGGCGATTGTCCGCAGCCTGTAAGGTGCTGCGACAAAAATTTGTTTCGGATGAGCGCGGAGAAGTATCATGGCGGGTAGCGTCAACAAGGTCATTCTGGTCGGCAACCTCGGTGCGGACCCCGAAATCCGTCGCCTGAACTCGGGCGAGCCGGTCGTCAACATCCGCATTGCGACGTCGGAAAGCTGGCGCGATAAGAATTCCGGCGAGCGCAAGGAAAAGACCGAGTGGCACAACGTCGTCATCTTCAACGACCAGCTCGCCAAGGTGGCCGAGCAGTATCTGAAGAAGGGGATGAAGGTCTATGTCGAAGGCCAGTTGCAGACGCGCAAATGGCAGGACCAGACCGGTAACGACAAGTATACGACGGAGGTCGTGCTGCAGAAATTCCGCGGCGAGCTGCAGATGCTCGATGCGCGCGGACAGGGCGAGGGCGGTCAGGTCGGCGGCTATGCCGGTGGCGGCAGCAGCCGCGGTTCCGATTTCGGCCAGTCCAGCCCGAGCGAAGGCTTCAATCGTGGCGGCGGCGGTGCCAAGAGCGGCGGTGGCGGCGGTTCGTCGCGCGAGCTGGACGACGAAATCCCGTTCTGAGGACAATCAACCCGGAGAGGCGGCAATGTCGCTGCAACCGCTGCTTGCCGCACCCTCACCAATCCCCTGGCATGCCTTTGCGGCCTTCGCAGCACTGGCGATAGGCGTCACGCAGCTGGCACTGCCGAAGGGAACGTCACGCCATCGCATCGCGGGCTATGTCTGGGCTGCGCTGATGCTGGTGATCGCCGTCTCGAGTTTCTGGATTCATGACATCCGCCTCATCGGCCCTTTCAGTCCGATCCATCTCCTGTCGATCCTGGTGCTGGTCACCGTGCCGCTGGCGGTGTGGCACGCCCGCAATCACCGCGTCGCCAAGCATCGCAAGTCGATGATTGCGCTGTATGTCTTTGCATTGGTCGGCGCCGGCATCTTAACGCTGTTGCCGGGCAGGGTCATGCATGACGTCGTCTTTGGCGTCGCCCGAGCCGGACCATGATCCTGTTTGATTCTTGAGGCGGATGACCTCAAGTGGAGGGAAATCTCAGGTGAAAGCACGCGTTAAGTGGGTCGAAGAGCGCACCTTCGTCGGCGAATCCGGTAGCGGCCACAAGGTGGTGCTCGGAACCGCGCTCGGACCGGAAGGCAAGACACCAGGCCCAAGCCCGATGGAACTGGTGCTGATCGGCACCGGCGGCTGTTCGGCCTATGATGTCGTCCATATTCTCGAGAAGGGCCGCGAGGCGGTCGAGGACTGCGTTGTCGAGCTCGACGCCGATCGGGCCGAAACCGAGCCCAGGGTTTTCACGCGCATCCACATGCATTTCGTCGTCAAGGGCCGGTCGCTCTCCAATGACAAGGTCAAAAGGGCGATCGACCTTTCGATCGAAAAATATTGTTCCGCCTCCGCGATGCTGGCCAAAACCGCCACGATTACCCACGATTTCGAGGTCATTGATACGGCGGCGAAGTAGGGCCGGCTTCGGCGGCTCGCTGCGCGTCAACCCGCCATCAGCGCCTTGATACCGTCGGCGACGAACTGCACGGCGAGTGCTGCCAGGATGACGCCGAGCAGCCGGGTCAGGATCGAACGGCCGGTCTGGCCGAGGATGCGATCGATGCGTTCCGACAGTACGAACACCAGATAAGTGATGGCGAGGCAGACGAAGATGATGCCGACCAGCGCCGCTTGCGCGGCAAAGCCCTGAAACGAACCAGAGAGCAGCACCGTCGCCGAAATGGCGCCGGGGCCGGCGATCAGCGGGATCGCCAGGGGGAAAGCGGCGATGTTGTGGATCATGTCCTTGGTGATGGCGACGTCGCCGATCTTCTCCTTGCGATCCTGCCGGCGCTCGAACACCATTTCAAAGGCGATGAAGAACAGTAGGAAGCCACCGGCGACGCGGAAAGCCGGCAGCGTGATGCCGAACACCGACAGGATCGAGGCGCCGGCAACGGCAAACAGCGCCATGACCAGGAAACCGATAATCGAGGCGCGGACGGAAACCTGCTGGCGCTCCTCGCGATTCATGCCACGTGTCACGGCGAGGAACAGCGGGGCCAGCCCAGGCGGATCGATGGTCACGAGAATGGTGACGAAGGCGTTGAACAGGCTGTCGAAGCTCGGCATCTCTGACCCCTCCCGCCGGGCCGTGCCCGCACAAGGATATTGGTAGAGCAAAGGTCGGTCGGTGGGAACAGTCGGAGGGATGAAACCGGGGACTTCGGCAACCTTTGTCTTGACGCCATTCCCTAAGGAGAAGCGCTGCGCGCTTTTCCTGGGAAAACTGCTTTAGCCGGCAGCGCCGCAATAGGCCTCGATGCGATAGCCGTCCGGATCGACGACAAAGGCGGCATAGTAGTTTTCGCCATAGTCGGCGCGCAGGCCCGGTGGGCCATTGTCACTGCCGCCTTCACGCAAGGCGCTGGCATGAAAGGCGTCGACACTGGCCCGCGTCGGTGCTGCGAAGCAGAAATGCAGGCCGGATTCTTCCTCTGGTGGCACAGGCCGCGCGGCTTCGTTGACCCATAGCGCGACGCCTTGCACGCCATAACCCAACGAGCCTGGCGACTGGCTGAGGCAGGTGTAGCCGAGCGGCTTCAGCGCAGCATCGTAGAAGCGCTTGGAAGCAGCGGCGTCGCGAACGCCGATCGAGACATGATCGAACATGTGTTTCTCCATTGTTGCAATGTCTTATGACGTCAGGTTGTAGCCATTCGGCGCGCCAGGAATTCGACTTCCAGGCGCCATGTCGCGCCATTGTCGTGGGAGCGCTCGCCGAGCCAGCGGAAGCTGTCCTTTGTGATGCGGGAAAAACTCCAGCGCACCGAAGAGCCGGTGCCATCGGCGCCCACTTGCACGATGGTGTCGCCCTCGGCGCGACCGAGCTGGCGGCTGTAATACTGGTTGCGCGGGTCGCTCCAGAAGATGTGCCAGGCATCCGCGGCGGGGTCATAGAGGCGCAACGTCGTGCCGTAGAACGTCCATTTGCTTAGGGAAGGCGAGGGGCCGGCGTCGCGTGCGGGCAGGATCCACACATCCTGGATCGCCCGGCCTTCCAGCACCCAGCCGAAATGCACCTCGCCACGCCCGGTCAGCACCGTGCCATCCTCAAGATGGCGCGAGGCGTCAAACGTCCAGGCGCCGACGAAGCGGCCGTAAAGGTCCAGTTTCTCGGCAAGTCCGTCGACTGGTCCGGGACTGTGCAAGGCTTCGGCAAACGAGGATTGTTCGTACATGGTTACGGTCTCTTCCTGTCAGGAGACCGGGAGGAGTAGGCCGTGATGGGGTTCTGGGCTTGGGAAAAATTGCTATATTTCGATCATGACAGCGACCACGCATAGTCTCGCATCCGGGGCCGGCTGGCACGTGGCGGATGTGATCTGCACGGCCAGCGCCGGTGACCGGCCGTTCGAGGAAGCACATCAGGATTTCTGTGTCGCCGCGGTCACCAGCGGCACGTTCCGATATCGCGCCCAGCAAGGCACGGCGATGCTGGCGCCTGGCGCGCTCCTGCTCGGCAACCCCGGCACGTGCTACGAATGCGGGCACGAGCACGGCAGCGGCGACCGTTGCCTCTCGTTCCATTTCGGGCCGGCTTACATGGAACGCATCGTGGCTGGTGTGCCGGGCGCCAGGAAGCTGGCCTTCAAGGTGCCGCGCCTGCCGCCATTGCCGGCCTTGGCGTGCTTGCTCGCCGAGGCCGAAACCGCTCGCGAGATGGCCGACATCGACGCCTTCGAGGAACTCGGGCTGCGCATTGCGGGTGCGGTGGCAACAGCCTCTGGCTCCACACCTGTCAGATGCGCGCCAAGCCGTCGCGATCAGAAACGGGTTGCCGAGGCAGTGCGGCGGATCGAAGTCGATGCCGACGGACCGATTTCGCTTTCGGCGCTTGCCGATGAGACGGCGACCAGCCCCTATCATTTCCTGCGCATTTTCCGGCAGGTCGCGGGCATGACGCCCTACCAGTTCCTGCTCAAGACCCGGCTGCACCGGGCGGCGGTGCGGCTGCGCATGTCAGACGATGCGGTCTCGGCGATCGCCTACGACGCCGGCTTCAACGATTTGTCGACGTTCAATCGTCGATTTCGGCGCGTCATGGGTGAGACGCCGGGCCAGTATCGCTCCCGCCGAGCGGGCGCACGCCAAAGCTCGCAGCACAAGCTGCGTTGAGATTCGCCATCGGTTTGGGAATGGCGATCGCAGCCAGTGTCCCGCCCGCGATCAGATCGCCATTGAGACCCCGGGGCCGCCAACCGCTCAGTGCTCGCAAAGGCAGCCACGAGGTCCAATTAGTCGCGCTCTTGGCTTTCGCTTGGGGAAAACGGCCCATTTCAGGCTTTTGCCCTGTGGCGGCGAAAACCGCCTTGGCCATATCGTCGCAATCTGTGGTATCCATTTGAAATTACCATCAAAATTGACACTGGAAAAGTGCTGCGGACGTTGGAGTTTCGGGCTTGCTTCCTATATAAGCAGCAAGTGATTCCTGATTAGATTGTGATCCGATTTGACCGACCAAAAGACACCGCGCGGCGCCGACGGCGGCCCCTCCGGCATCGAGCCGATATCCATCGTCGAGGAGATGCAGCGCTCCTATCTCGATTACGCCATGAGCGTGATCGTCAGCCGCGCGCTGCCGGATGTGCGCGACGGCCTGAAGCCAGTGCATCGCCGCATTCTCTTCGCCTCGCATGAGAGCGGTTACCACTGGAACCGCAAATATGTGAAATCGGCACGCCCGGTCGCCGACGTGATGGGTAAATATCATCCGCATGGCGACGCCTCCATCTATGACGCGTTGGTTCGCATGGCGCAGGACTGGTCGCTGCGCGTACCGCTGATCGACGGGCAAGGCAATTTCGGCTCCATCGACGGCGATCCGCCGGCGGCGATGCGCTATACGGAATCGCGGCTGACCAAGGTCGCGCACGAGCTGCTGGAGGACATCGACAAGGACACCGTCGATTTCCAGGACACCTATGACGCGTCCGGCAGCGAACCCAAGGTTCTGCCGGCACGCTTCCCCAATCTGCTGGTCAACGGCTCCGGCGGCATCGCCGTCGGCATGGCGACCAACATCCCACCGCACAATCTCGGCGAAGTCTGCAACGGCGCGATTGCCATCATCGACAATCCGGCGATCGACCTGCCGGCGCTGATGGAGATCATTCCGGGCCCGGATTTCCCGACCGGCGGCATCGTGCTTGGCCGTTCAGGCATCTACAGCGCCTATTCGACCGGTCGCGGCTCCATCGTCATGCGCGGCAAAGTCAACATCGAGGCGCGCGGCAACGACCGTGAATCGATCATCATCACCGAGGTTCCCTACCAGGTGAACAAGTCGTCGATGATCGAGAAGATGGCCGAACTGGTGCGCGACAAGCGCATCGAGGGCATTTCCGACATCCGCGACGAGAGCGATCGCCAGGGTTACCGCGTCGTCATCGAACTCAAGCGCGACGCCGTCGCCGACGTCATCCTCAACCAGCTTTACCGCTTCACGCCGCTGCAGACCTCCTTCGGCGCCAATATGGTGGCGCTGAACGGCGGCAAGCCGGAACTGCTGACGCTGACCGACATGCTGCGGGCGTTCGTCGCTTTCCGCGAGGAAGTGATCACAAGGCGGACGAAATTCCTGCTGCGCAAGGCGCGCGACCGCGCCCATGTCCTGGTCGGTCTCGCCATCGCCGTCGCCAACATCGATGAAGTGATCAAGCTCATCCGCACCGCGCCGGATCCGCAGACGGCGCGCGAGCAGTTGATGGAGCGGCGCTGGCCGTCCGGAGATGTCGAATCGCTGATCCTTCTGATCGACGATCCGCGCCATCGCATCAATGAAGACGGCACCTACAATCTGTCCGAGGAGCAGGCGCGCGCCATCCTCGAACTGCGCCTGCAGCGGCTGACCGCACTTGGTCGCGACGAGATCGCCGACGAGTTGAACACGATCGGCGCCGAAATCATTGATTATCTGGACATTTTGTCGTCCCGCGCGCGCGTTCAGCAGATCGTCAAGGACGAACTCGCCGCCGTGCGCGACGAGTTCGGCACGCCACGCCGCACCGAGCTCACCGACGGTGGCGCGGACATGGAAGACGAGGACCTGATCCAGCGCGAGGACATGGTCGTGACGGTGAGCCATTCCGGCTACATCAAGCGCGTGCCGCTGTCGCTCTACCGGGCGCAACGCCGCGGCGGCAAGGGCCGCTCCGGCATGTCGACCAAGGAAGAGGATTTCGTCACCCGGCTGTTCGTGGCCAACACGCACACGCCGGTGCTGTTCTTCTCCTCGCGCGGCATCGTCTACAAGGAGAAGGTCTGGCGGCTGCCGATCGGCAATCCGCAGTCGCGCGGCAAGGCGCTGATCAACATGCTGCCGCTGGAGCAGGGCGAGCGTATCACCACCATCATGCCGCTGCCCGAGGACGAGACCATCTGGGGCGAGCTCGACGTGATGTTCGCCACCACGCGTGGCACCGTGCGCCGCAACAAGCTTTCCGACTTCGTCCAGGTCAACCGCAACGGCAAGATCGCCATGAAGCTGGAGGAGGAGGGCGACGAGATTCTTGGCGTCGAGACCTGCACCGACAATGACGACGTGCTCCTGACCGCCAGTTCCGGCCAGTGCATCCGCTTTTCGGTCGGCGACGTGCGCGTCTTCCAGAGCCGCAATTCGGTCGGCGTGCGTGGTATTGCCATGGCCGAGACAGACCGGGTGATTTCCATGGCGGTGATCGAGAATGTTGATGCGCCGCCGGCCGAGCGCGCCGCCTATCTCAAGCGGGCGGCGGCCGAACGGCGCCTTGCCGCCGGCATCGCCGCCGGCGAAGAGGAAGAGATCGCCCTGACCAACGAAGAGGTCGGCGAGGAGACGGAGCTTTCCGACGAACGCTACGAGTTCCTCAAGCAGCACGAACAGTACGTGCTGACGGTGACCGAGTATGGCTACGGCAAGCGCTCGTCGTCCTATGATTTCCGGCTGACTGGACGCGGCGGCAAGGGCATTCGTGCCACCGACGTGTCGAAGGTGGCGGAGATCGGCAGGCTGGTGGCGACCTTCCCGGTCGGCAATGACGACCAAATCATGCTGGTGTCGGATGGCGGCACCGTCATCCGGGTGCCGGTCGACGGCATCCGCTTCGCCAGCCGCGCCACCAAGGGCGTGACCATCTTCAACACGGCTGAAGGTGAAAAGGTGGTCTCGGTCGAGCGGATATCGGAGCCGCAGGCGGACGAGGAAATCGAAGAAAGCGCCGGCGCTGAGATTGATCCGACGGCGGACGCCGGTCCGGACAGCGCTGAGTAAGTCCAGGGCCAGCGCTTGACATAGCAACGCCGGCCCATTGGCCGGCGCGGCGGGAAGTTCAGGCGAAACTTAGTAGTGGCGATATGGCTTGCGGGGGCCGAAACCTTCGAAGCGCTTGGTGTTGGCTTTGATGCGGATGCGCTGAGCCTCCTGATGCAACCCGAATACGGTGGCGATCAGCATGGCGACGGTCATTGCAGTGGCAAGCATGTAGATCAGCATGTGCGTGTTCTCCTGCGCCTAACAACGAACAGATGGGATTTTGGTTTCATCTTATTAAGGTGCAACCTAGTGAACGCTGCGTGAAGGCTTCGTGATCAGCATGTTCATCTGTCGTTCATGCGCCGGAAAAGGTTCACGCCCCGCTCGCCAATCGGATTTGCCTTTGCGAGAGAGGCTCGCTAGAAGCACCAGCCATGACTGAACGCATCGCCCTCTATGCAGGCTCCTTCGACCCGCTGACCAACGGCCATCTCGACGTGCTGAAGGCGTCGCTGGCCGTGGCCGACATCGTCTATGCGGCGATCGGCATCCATCCGGGCAAGCAACCGCTGTTTTCCTTCGAGGAACGGGTGGCGCTGATCGAGAGTGCGACGAAGACATTGTTTGGCCGCGACGGCGCGCGCATCAAGGTCGTCGCCTTCGACGGGCTGGTCATCGACGCGGCCAGGAAGCAGGGCGCCTCGATCATGATCCGTGGCCTGCGCGACGGCACCGACCTCGACTACGAGATGCAGATGGCTGGCATGAACGAGACCATGGCGCCTGAACTGCAGACGGTTTTTCTGCCCGCCAGCCCGTCCGTGCGCACCATTACCGCCACACTTGTCCGCCAGATTGCCTCGATGGGAGGCGACATCCGCCCCTTCGTGCCGGCGGCGGTTGCCGGTGCGCTCACCGCCAAATTCGCGAAATAAAGACTCCGGAGAAAAACCCATGCAGCTGAAAAAGCTTGCCTCGCTCCTCATTGTGCTTGCCGGTCTTGTGACCGCATCGGTCTCGGCTTTCGCTGCCGATCCGGAAAACACCATGATCATCACGCTGAAGGATGGCGACGTCACCATCGCGCTTCGGCCCGATCTCGCGCCCAAGAACGTCGCGCAGATCAAGAAGCTGGTGCGCCAGGGCGCCTATGACAATGTCGCGTTCCACCGCGTCATCGACGGCTTCATGGCGCAGACCGGCGACGTCAAGTTCGGCAACATGAAGAAGGGGTTTAGCGCCGAGGCGGTCGGAACCGGCGGCTCCGATCAGCCCGACCTGCCGGCTGAATTCTCGCAGACCGAGCACTACAAGCGTGGCGTGGTCGGCATGGCCCGCTCACAGGACCCCAACTCCGCCAATTCGCAGTTCTTCATCATGTTCGCGCCGGCACCGCCGCTCGATGGCCAGTACACCATCGTCGGCAACGTCGTCAGCGGCATGGAACTGGTGGATCACATCAAGAAGGGCGACGAAGCGGACAATGGCACGGTCACCGATCCCGACCGGATGATCAAGGTGCGCATCGCCGCAGACAAGTAAAGTTGTCAAATAACTCTGTTTTCTCAAAAGGATATCTGACATGGCCGAGATCAAGGACCGCGAGAACGCGCTCATCATGGAAACGACCAAGGGCAAGGTCGTCATCGAACTTTTCCCCGACCTGGCGCCCGGCCATGTCGCCCGCATCAAGGAACTGGCGCGCGAAGGCGCCTATGATGGCGTGGTCTTCCACCGCGTCATCGAGGGCTTCATGGCGCAGACCGGCGACGTCAAGTTCGGCAATTCGAGCAAGCCTTCCTTCGCGCCGTCGCGCGCTGGTATGGGCGGCTCCGAGAAGCCGGACCTGAAGGCCGAATTCTCCAACGCCAACCATGGCCGCGGCACCTGCTCCATGGCCCGTTCGCAGAACCCGAACTCGGCCAATTCGCAGTTCTTCATCTGCTTCGACGATGCCGCTTTCCTCAACCGTCAGTATACGGTCTGGGGCCAGGTCATCGAAGGCATGGACAATGTCGACAAGATCAAGCGCGGCGAGCCGGTGCCGGACCCCGACAAGATCGTGTCGCTGAAGGTCGCGGCCGACGTCAAGTAAGGTAAACCGACAATGATGGGCGTCGTCTGGTCGCTTCTCGGCATCCTGTCCGGCGCCTTCATTGCCATTCAGGCGCCGATCAATTCGCAGCTGGCGCGCGGCCTGGGTCTCCCGGTCGCGGCGGCTGCGTTTTCGTTCCTATCGGGCGCCGTCGTGCTCGGCATCATCTCCGTCACGGTGGGGAATCTGCAAGGCATCACCCTCGACTGGAAGGCGCCGGCGCCTTGGCTGTTCGTCGCCGGTGGCATGCTCGGCGGCTTCTATGTCACGCTGTCGACAATCCTCACGCCGCGCATCGGCGCCGCTGCCTTGATGGCATTTCTTGTGGCTGGGCAGCTGCTGGCCGGCATGCTCATCGATCGCGTCGGCTTCCTCGGCGTCGCGGTCCGTGAAATTTCGCTCGGCCGTGTCGCCGGCGCGGTGCTGCTGCTGGCCGGAGCGCTGCTCGTCCGGCTCTACTGATGCGCGTCGATCTTTTTGACTTCGACCTGCCGGATGAGCGGATCGCGCTTCGCCCGGCAGAGCCGCGCGACAGCGCCAAGATGCTGGTGGTCAAGCCCGGCGAAGGGCTCGACGATCGGACGGTTGGCGACCTGCCGTCCCTGCTGAGGGCTGGCGACGTGCTGGTGTTCAACGACACCAAGGTCATTCCGGCGCAGCTCAAAGGCATCAGGCGGCGCGGCGAGGCACAGGCTCAGGTCGAAGCCACGCTGCATATGCGCATGGCGCCGGACCGCTGGCTGGCCTTCATGCGGCCGGGCAAGCGCATTGCCGCCGGCGACCGCATCCATTTCGGCCATGACGGCAATTCCTGTTTCCTCGGCCAGCTTGACGCCACCGTGATCGAGAAGGGCGACGGCGGCGAGGCGCTGCTCGGCTTCGACCTGTCGGGACCCTTTCTGGACGAGGCGCTGCATGCGGTCGGCCACATTCCGCTGCCGCCCTATATCGCCTCGAAGCGCGATGACGACGAACGCGACCGGGCCGACTACCAGACCATCTATGCGAGAGAGGAGGGCGCCGTTGCAGCACCCACGGCAGGTCTGCATTTCACGCCGGAGCTTTTTGCGGCACTCGACGCCAAGGGTGTCGAGCGCCGCTTCGTCACCCTGCATGTCGGCGCCGGCACGTTCCTGCCGGTGAAGGCAGACGACACCGCAGACCACAAGATGCATGCCGAGACCGGTTCGGTCAGCGAGGAAACCGCCGACGCGCTCAATGCCGCGAGGGCGAGAGGCGGGCGCATCGTCGCCGTCGGCACGACATCACTGCGCCTGCTGGAGAGTGCCGCGCTGGCAGATGGCACGCTCGCCGCGTGGTCCGGCCCGACCGACATCTTCATCACGCCCGGCTACCGCTTTCGCACCGCCGACATGCTGATGACCAATTTCCACCTGCCCCGCTCGACCCTGTTCATGCTGGTTTCGGCCTTCAGTGGCCTCGACACGATGCGTGCGGCCTATGCGCATGCCATCGAGAACCATTACAGGTTCTACTCCTATGGAGACGCAAGTCTGCTTTA
The DNA here is from genome assembly GCF_056781655.1 of Mesorhizobium bavaricum. Classification (NCBI taxonomy): domain Bacteria; kingdom Pseudomonadati; phylum Pseudomonadota; class Alphaproteobacteria; order Hyphomicrobiales; family Phyllobacteriaceae; genus Mesorhizobium; species Mesorhizobium bavaricum. The sequence continues at coordinate 4,201,353 of NZ_CM165566.1, forward strand.
TCGAGCGGAGATGAGCGATGGACGATGATCTGCAAGCCTTTGATCGCGAAAGCCTGATCGCGGAAGTGAAAAAATTGCGAGCCGGCATTCGCCAGCATCGCGACGCCACCGGCCATGACCTCTGCTGGCATCATCCGGACCTGTGGGACTTGTTGCCGGAAAAGGCCGAGCCATCGATCGCCGTGCCGCCCTGGCCCAGATTCATGCGCGGCTGCATCCAATACCGCCAGTCGCTCGACAAACAGGCACCTGGCGCCCTGGTTCACGACAAGGAATTCAATGGCTAAGCCGTTCAGCTTCAAGGTCCTGGCGACGGACGGCAAGGCGCGGCGCGGCGTGATCGACATGCCGCGTGGCGAAATTCGCACGCCGGCCTTCATGCCGGTCGGCACCGGTGGCACGGTCAAGGCCATGTATATGGACCAGGTGCGCGGCGTTGGCGCCGACATCATCCTTGGCAACACCTATCATCTGATGCTTCGGCCCGGCGCCGAGCGCGTCGCGCGGCTCGGCGGGCTGCACGAATTCGCCCGCTGGCCGCATCCGATCCTGACCGACAGCGGTGGTTTTCAGGTGATGTCGCTGTCGAAACTGAGAAAGTTGACCGAAAAGGGCGTCACCTTCCGCTCGCATATCGATGGCGCAGCCTACGAGATGTCGCCGGAACGCTCGATCGAGATCCAGGGGTTGCTGGATTCCGATATCCAGATGCAGCTCGACGAGTGCACGGCGCTGCCGGCCGAGATGAAGGAGATCGAGCGCGCCATGGAGCTGTCGCTGCGGTGGGCCGAGCGCTGCAAGACGGCGTTTGGCGACCAGCCGGGCAAGGCGATGTTCGGCATCGTGCAAGGCGGCGACAATGCAGAGCTCAGGGTGCGTTCGGCGCAGGCGCTGAGCGCGATGGAACTGAGGGGCTATGCGGTTGGCGGCCTGGCCGTCGGCGAACCGCAGGCGGTGATGCTCGAGATGCTCGACATCACCTGTCCGGAACTGCCGGCGGACAAGCCGCGCTATCTCATGGGCGTCGGCACGCCGGACGACATCCTGAAATCGGTGGCGCGCGGCATCGACATGTTCGACTGTGTGATGCCGACGCGGGCCGGCCGGCACGGCCTTGCCTATACCAGGCGTGGCAAGGTCAATTTGCGAAACGCCCGCCATGCCGACGATCCGCGCCCGCTTGATGAGGAAAGTGATTGCCCGGCGGCACGGGACTATTCACGCGCCTATCTGCACCATCTCGTGCGCTCGCAAGAGGCGCTCGGCGCCATGCTCCTGACCTGGAACAATCTTTCCTACTATCAAAAGCTCATGCAGGACATCCGCGCTGCGATCGAGGCCAAGGCCTTCGAGGCACGTGCGGCCGAGATCACTGAAGGCTGGGCAAGGGGCGATATCCCCGTCGTGTGACGTTCAAGTGCTGAGCGAATTCGAGGCGCGCAGGCTGCAGCCGGTGATCTGGAAGGTGCCATCGGGCTGTTGCTGCAACGTGTAGACCGCCTCGTAGTCCTTGCCGTCGGGGCCGACGATCAGCACCTGCTGGACGATCGAGGTCGGGCTTGTCTCCTCGACCTTGCCGAAGGAGTAGGTCTGCGGCTTGCGCACCGGCGGATAGCCGTTGGTCACCATGTTCATGAAGGTGTCGACGGTCGGGAAGATCTGCTTCACGTTGGGTGCTGCGAAGCTGTAGGCGGTGGCGCCGTCATCGGCGATGAAGGCTTTCAACTGGCCGTCGATGGCGGCTTGCGCCGCCTTGACCTCGGCATCGCCGGCAAACGCCGAAGTGGCCAGGATGAGCGGAACGAACGCGAATGCGAAAAACATGCGGCGCATGGCCTGTCTCCGTTGTCCCTCGAAGGCTGCCTCTCCAAAGAATACGTTCCAGAGGCATCCTAACATACGCTTGGCGGCGCTTCACGGTTTCAGCGATGGCGAATATTCGTCTCGCCTCAATGGATTCCGAGCATCGCGCAGCATGGCGGTGGCGGAGCAGCGGCAAGCCGTAGCCCAGGACCGTGCCGACTTAGCATTCATTCCAACGCTTGAAAGCCCGCCTCCAGTCTGCCAGAAGGGCCGCTTGGACTTGGACGTTTAGCGGGACGAAGCCATGAAGGCGTTTTTCGTGCAGATCAAATGCGAGCTCGGCAAATCCTACGAGGTTGCCAGCGCGCTTGCCGACGCCGAGATCGCCTCGGAGATCTACTCCACCGCCGGCAATTACGATCTGCTCGCCAAATTCTACGTCGACGACGAGGAAGATGTCGGTCATTTCGTCAACGAAAAGGTGCAGATTCTTCCCGGCATCAAGGACACCTTCACCGTCGTCACGTTCCGCGCCTTCTAGAGCGCGTTCCATCCCGACAGAATCGGGAAGGGGCTCTATCTCTTTGTTTGAGCATGATCTCTGGACGAGCGGGTTTCCGTTTGTCCGGGAAATCCGGACCCCACTTTTCGGATCATGCTCCAGCCGCCGGACGCACCTGCCCGGGCACAAGGCAAAGCCTGACCAAGGTCATATTCCTGCTGCCTCAATTTTGGGCAGCCGCAACATACTGATCGTCCTTATCCCTCAAATCACCGATTGCGCTTGATTTTCTCCGGCGACGCCAGTGAAATGGCGCCACAGGGGAGTATGCGATTGGCAGCGTTCGATGAAATGCTTCCGGAAGTCTCCGGATTGAGAAGACCGTATTCGGCTTATGATCGCTGGCTGAAGGAGCAGGATCCGGCCAGGCTTACCGAGAAGATGCAGGACGCCGAACGCGTCTTCCGCAAGACCGGCATCACCTTCGCCGTCTATGGTGAGCAGGAAGCCTCCGAACGGCTGATCCCGTTCGACATCGTTCCCCGCATCATCTCGGGCAATGAATGGCGGCGCCTGACGCAAGGCATCGAGCAGCGCGTGCAGGCGCTGAATGCCTTCCTCGACGATATCTACCATCGCCAGGAGATCCTGCGGGCAGGGCGCGTTCCCAGGGAATTGATCGCCAAGAACGAGGCGTTTCTGCCGGAAATGATCGGGGTCAGGCCGCCGGCCGGCGTCTACACCCACATCATTGGCGTCGACATCGTCCGCATCAGCGAGGACGAATTCTACGTGCTGGAGGACAATGCGCGCACGCCTTCCGGTGTCTCCTACATGCTGGAGAACCGCGAGACGATGATGCAGCTGTTCCCCGAGCTGTTCCAGAAGATCAAGGTGCGGCCGGTGGAGAACTATCCGCAGCTTCTGCGGCAGTCGCTGGCGGCGGTGCGGCCGCAAAGCACCAAGGGCACGCCGACCATTGCAGTGCTTACGCCCGGCAGTTTCAACTCCGCCTATTTCGAACACGCCTTCCTTGCCGACCAGATGGGCGTGCAACTGGTCGAGGGCCAGGATCTGCGCGTTGTCGACGGCCATGTCGCGATGCGCACGACGGAAGGCTACAAGCAGATCGATGTGCTTTACCGCCGCGTCGATGATTCTTTCCTCGACCCACTGACCTTCCGGCCGGATTCGGCGCTGGGCATACCCGGGATCATGGATGTCTACCGCGCCGGCAACATCACCATCGCCAATGCGCCGGGCACCGGCATCGCCGACGACAAGGCGATCTATTCCTACATGCCCGAGATCGTCGAATTCTACACCGGCCGCAAGGCGATCCTCGGCAACATCCCGACCTGGCGCTGCTCGGAGCCGGACAGCCTGAAATACGTGCTCGAGCATATCGACGAGCTGGTGATCAAGGAGGTCCACGGTTCCGGCGGCTACGGCATGCTGGTCGGGCCGGCCGCGACCAAGAAGGAATGCGAGGATTTTTCCAAGAAACTTGCGGCAAAACCGTCGAACTACATCGCCCAGCCGACGCTGGCGCTGTCGACTTGCCCGATCCTGACCGACAAGGGCCTGGCGCCGCGCCACGTCGATCTGCGGCCCTATGTGCTGGTTTCCGACCGCATCCAGATCGTGCCCGGCGGGCTGACGCGCGTCGCGCTCAAGGAGGGTTCGCTGGTCGTCAATTCCTCGCAGGGCGGCGGCACCAAGGATACGTGGGTGCTGGATGATTGATTTTCACTTGAAGGGTTTTGGATGCTTTTAGGCCGCACCGCCAACGGGCTTTACTGGATGAACCGCTACATCGAGCGGGCTGAAAACATGGCGCGCCTTGTTGATGCCGGCCTGCGCATGGCGCTGACCCGCACCCAGAGCGCCTCGGAGGAATGGAATTCGGTGCTGCTCAGCGCTGGCTCGGACGTCGCCTTCACGCAGAAATACCAGGACTATACCGCAGCCAATGTCGCCGACTTCCTGTTGCGCGACACGTCGAACCCGTCGAGCACGATGGCGGCGATCGAGACGGCCCGCAACAATGCCCGCATGGTGCGCACTGCGCTGACGCGTGAGACCTGGGAGAGCATCAACGAAGCCTGGATGTCGCTGAAGCGGATGCTGGCAAGGCCAATCGACGAACGCGACCTGCCGAGCGTGCTCGATGCGATCAAGCGCGAGACGGCGCTGATCCGCGGCTCGTTCTACGGCACCATGCTGCGCAACGAGATCTTCGACTTCTCTCAACTCGGCACCTATGTCGAGCGCGCCGACAACACGGCGCGCATTCTCGACGTGAAATACTACGTGCTGTTGCCGTCGATATCCTGGGTCGGCTCGACGCTCGACAATTATCAGTGGGAATCGATCCTTCGCTCGGTGTCGGCGCACCGCTCCTATCGCTGGGTTTACGAGGCCGACTACAAGCCGACCAACATTGCCGACTATCTGATCCTCAATGTCCGCATGCCGCGTTCGCTGACCTTCTGCTATCGCTTCCTGGCCGAACATCTGAAATTCCTCGGCGACGACTACGGCGAACGCCATGCATGCCATGCGACCGCCGACAAGACGCAAGCCATGCTGCGAGCCGGGTCGATCAAGGACATATTCGACGCCGGCTTGCATGAATTCCTGGCCAATTTCATTCGTGAGAACACCAGACTAGGCGACGAGATCGCACAAGATTACCGGTTCAATTGAGCATGGCCCCGAAAAATGGGAGCCGGTTTTCGGACGAGATCATGCTCACAAGCGGAAAAAAAGCATGCGGCTGAAGATCACTCACCGGACGGAATACCGCTACGATGCGCCGGTGCAGTACCTGCTGCAGCGGTTGCGGCTGCTTCCGGTCAGCGGATCGACGCAGACCGTTCTGTCCTGGGCGCTGGCCATCGAAGGCGCGCGCGAAGAGGTTCGCTTTGTCGACCATTTCGGCAACGACACACGGCTGCTGAGCGTCGAGGGCGAGCGCGACTTCATCACGGTGGAAGCGGCCGGCGAAGTGGTGACGCGCGACACCGCAGGCGTCTCCGGACCACACCAGGGCTTTACACCGCTGTGGCTGTACAGCCATGAAACGCCGTTGACGGCGATCGGCGATGGTATTCGCGAACTCGCCGCGTCGGTCGGCAAGGGCACGGACATCGAGCGGCTGCATCGGTTGATGGCGATGATCGGCGAACGCGTCACTTATACGCCCGGCACCACCAATGCGGCGACGCCGGCAGAGGAAGCGTTGGCGCTCAAGACCGGTGTCTGCCAGGACCACACCCATATCTTTGCCGCCGCCGCGCGCGCCATGGGGTTTCCGGCCCGCTATGTCAGCGGCTACCTGATGCTGGATTCGACCATCGAGCAGGCGGCAAGCCATGCCTGGGCCGAAGCGCATGTTACGGGTCTCGGCTGGGTTGCTTTCGATGCCGCTAACGGCATTTCGCCCGATGAGCGCTATGTAAAGGTGGCCACTGGCCGCGACTACCGGGACGCGACACCGGTGTCGGGAATTCGGCTGGGACAGGCGGAAGAACAGCTTGCGGTCACCGTCACGGTGGAGCAGTAATCCCCCGAGATTGCCGCCGGAGCAATTGCAGGAAAAGTGTGAAGCGGTTTCCCGGGAAAAGCGCGTAGCGCTTTCCCCAGGGAATTGCGTCAAAACAAGGAGATGGAGCGGTTCGGCGTTTCCGTGAAACGATGAATCGCTCTAGAAGAGATTCCATGACTTATTGCGTCGGCCTGAAGATCGATCGCGGGCTCGTGTTCATGTCGGACACGCGCACCAATGCCGGCATGGATTCGATTTCCACCTTCCGCAAGATGCATGTCTGGGAGCAGCCGGGCGAGCGCGTCATCGTTCTGATGTCGGCCGGTAACCTGGCGACGACGCAGGCTGTGGTCAGCCTGCTTGATGAACGCACCAAGGCAATTGCCGATCGTCACGCCACGCTTTTGGAAACGCCGTCGATGTATCAGACCGTGCGGCTCGTCGGCGATACGGTCAAGGAGGTCATCGCCAGTTCGTCGCCCGCGGGCGAGAAGGCTGACTCCTACTTCAATGCCTCGTTCATCCTCGGCGGCCAGATCAAGGGCAGCGAGCCGCGCCTGTTCATGATCTATCCCGAAGGCAATTTCATCGAATCGACTGACGACACGCCGTTCTTCCAGATCGGCGAGACCAAATATGGCAAGCCGATCATCATCCGCGCCTACGAAAAGACGATGAGCCTCGCCGAGACGGTGAAGCTGCTCCTGGTGTCGTTCGATTCGACACTGAAGTCGAACCTGTCGGTCGGCTTGCCGCTCGACCTGCTCTTCCTGGAGAAGGATGCTTTTAAGATCGGGCTGAAGAAACGGATCGGCCAGGACGACCAGTACTACCGCACGATCTCGGATGGCTGGTCGAGTGCGCTGAAGACAGCGTTTGCCAGCCTGCCCGATTTCCCGGGGTAGGGCGTGCGGCATTCGCCGGCACTTGCATATAATTCACATGTTAAATAAAATCGAGCCTTGAAGAGCCGGCCGTGACGGGCTGCGGCGAGAAATCCTGTCGGGAGGACGCGATGGACAACGATGATTTCCGGCAATGGTCGCGGCGCGCCGCCGACTGGGGCGCCGATTACCGCAGCACGCTGCGAGACCGCCCGGTGCGGCCGCTGGTCGAGCCGGGCGACATCCTCAGGAGCATAGAAGCTTCGCCGCCCGAAGACGCCGAACCGATGGACAGGATTTTCGCCGATTTCGAAGAGAAGATTCTGCCGGGCATGACGCATTGGCAGCATCCGCGCTTCTTCGCCTATTTCCCGGCCAATGCGGCGCCAGTATCGGTGGTGGCGGAATATCTGGTCTCGGCGATGGCCGCGCAGTGCATGCTTTGGCAGACATCGCCGGCGGCGACGGAGCTCGAAACGCGCACGGTCGACTGGATGCGCCAGGCGCTCGGCCTGCCGGAAGGTTTCTCGGGCGTTATCCAGGATTCGGCCTCGTCGGCGACGCTGGCTGCAGTGCTGACCATGCGCGAGCGGGCGCTCGACTGGCAAGGCAACAAAAAGGGAATGGCAGGACAGGCGCGGTTGCGCATCTATTCCTCCGACCAGGTGCACACCTCGATCGACCGGGCGATCTGGGTCTCGGGCATCGGCGAGGACAATCTTGTGCGCATTCCGGTCGACGGTCGCTTTCGCGCCATGGACACGGCAGCGCTCGAGGCGGCAATCGTTGCTGACCGGGAAGCCGGCATGCTGCCGGCCGGCATCATCGCTTGCGTCGGCGGCACCAGCACGGGTGGCACCGACGACATCGCCGCGGTTGCCGAAGTGGCGCGGCGGCATGGCCTCTATCTTCACGTCGACGCGGCCTGGGCCGGATCGGCGATGATTTGCCCCGAATATCGCCATTTCTGGGCGGGTGTCGAAGCAGCCGATTCTGTCGTCTTCAACCCGCACAAATGGCTAGGTGCGCAGTTCGATTGCTCGATCCAGTTCCTGCGTGATCCCGAAAGCCATGTGCGGACGCTGGCCATCAAGCCGGATTATCTGAAAACTCACGGCCATGACGGCATCATCAACTATTCCGAATGGTCGGTGCCGCTCGGCAGGCGCTTCCGCGCGCTGAAATTGTGGTTCCTGCTGCGCGCCCATGGGCTGGAAAGCCTGCGCAGGATGATCCGCAACCATGTCGCCTGGAGCGAAGGCCTTGCCACGCGGCTGGCAAAGGAGCCGGACTTTGAGATCGTCAGCGAGCCGATGCTATCGCTGTTTTCCTTCCGGCACAGGGCCGCAACCGGCGCCGATGCGGACGAGCACAATCTGCGGCTGGTCAATGCGATCAACGACGACGGCCGCATTTACTTGACGCAGACGAGAGTCGATGGGCGGGTGGCAATCCGCTTCCAGGTCGGACAGTTCGAGGCGACAGCCGGCGATGTCGATGCGGCCTTCTCCGTCATCAACCAAATTGCGCGCGGCCTGGCCTGATCGGGCCAAGCTGGAGTGCGCTGGCATTTGCCTTTGCAATCATGTGGGTTTCATTAGCCGGCTTATGCCTTTTCATTGGTTTCGTTTTCGACTATAGACAAGAAAAACGAAAACGGGAGGTTGCCAATGTATCTGTCGCCCCGCCATGCCGAAATCATCCAGATGGCCAAGGATCATGGTCGCGTGCTGGTCGACGATCTGGCCACCCACTTCAATGTGACGCCGCAGACCATACGCAAGGATCTCAACGACCTGTGCGATCAGCGGTTGCTTTCGCGCGTCCATGGCGGTGCATTGTTCCCGTCAGGCATCGAGAACATGGAGTATGAGGCCAGGCGCAAGATCGCCGCCGACGAGAAGGAGGCGATCGGCCAGGCGGCAGCCAGGCTGATCCCCGACAATGCCTCGCTGTTCATCAACATCGGCACCACGACGGAGGCGGTCAGCAAGGCATTGCTCGATCACAACGGGCTTATGGTCATCACCAATAACATCAATGTTGCCAATAGGATGCGCATATATCCGTCGATCGAGGTGGTGATCGCCGGTGGGGTTGTGCGCGGTTCCGATGGCGGCGTGGTCGGTGAAGCGGCGGTCGATTTCATCCGGCAGTTCAAAGTCGACTATGCCGTGATCGGCGCCTCGGCCATCGACCATGACGGCGCCTTGCTCGACTTCGATTTCCGTGAGGTCAAGGTGGCGCAGGCGATTATCGCCAATGCAAGGCATGTCATCCTGGTTTCCGATCAGACCAAATTCGAGCGAACTGCGCCGGTGCGCATCGGCCACCTGTCGCAGGTCAACACCTTCATCACCGACCGCTGCGACATCCCGTCGGTGCGCAAGATCTGCCAGGAAGCCGAGGTTCAGCTGATTGAGACATCGCTCGGCTGAGAGCTTTTCACGGCCTTCTCACGGGCTTGTGATATTTCGTTTGACATTCGTTATCATTTCGAAATAATTCCGACACGGTTTCGTAAAATGCCAAAAATGGTGCAATGCGAAATCGTTGGAGGAATTTGTGGACGCATCTCCGATCCGTGACATTTTCGTCATAGGGGGCGGCATCAATGGGTGCGGCATTGCCCGCGATGCTGTCGGGCGTGGCTTTTCCGTCTTTCTCGCCGAGATGAACGATCTCGCCAGCGGGACCTCCTCAGGGTCGACCAAATTGATCCATGGCGGCCTGCGCTATCTCGAATTCTACGAATTCCGCCTGGTGCGCGAGGCGCTGATGGAGCGCGAGGTTCTGTGGAAGAACGCGCCGCATATCATCTGGCCGATGCGCTTCGTGTTGCCCTATGCCAAGGGTCTGCGCCCGGCCTGGCTGATCAGGCTAGGCCTTTTTCTCTACGACCACATTGGCGGGCGCAAATTGCTGCCGGCGACCAGGACGCTGGACATGGCTAACGATCCGGCCGGCAAGCCCTTGAAGCCGCTGTTCAAAAAGGCCTTCGAATATTCGGATGGCTGGGTCAACGATGCGCGGCTGGTGGCGCTGAATGCGCGTGATGCTGCCGATCGCGGCGCAACCGTCCGCACCCGCACGAAAGTGGTCGGCGCGCGCCGCGAAAACGGGTTGTGGACGATCAAGATCGAGAACCTGCAAACCGGCGAGACCGAAGAGATCAAGGCAAAGCTGCTGGTCAACGCAGCTGGACCGTGGGTCGATCACGTGCTTTCCGGCGTCGTCGGACTCAACGACGTGCACAATGTCCGCCTCGTGCAGGGCAGCCACATCGTCATCTCCAAGAAGTTCGACGATCCGCGCGCCTATTTCTTCCAGAACAAGGATGGCCGCATCATCTTCGCCATTCCCTACGAGGAAGAGTTCACGCTGATCGGCACCACCGACCGGGATTATCCCGGCGACCCGCATGACGTGAAAATCAGCGACACCGAGATCGATTACCTTTGTGCTGCGGCAAGCGAATATTTCGCGCAGCCGGTCAAGCGCTCGGACATTGTCTGGACCTATTCGGCCGTCCGTCCGCTCTATGACGACGGCGCCTCCAAGGCGCAGGAAGCGACGCGCGACTATGTGATCAAGGCCGATGGTGGCGAGGGTGCCGCGCCGATCGTCAATGCTTTTGGCGGCAAGATCACCACCTATCGCCGGCTGTCGGAATCGATGCTGGAAAAGATCGAGGGCTTTCTCGGCAAGCGCGGCAAGCCGTGGACGGCAAGCGCCCCGCTGCCGGGCGGAGATTTCCCGGCCACCGGTTTCGATGCGCAAGTGGGGAAGCTGAAGTCAGCCTACCCGTTCCTCGACGCACGCCTGGCCCGCAGGTTGACCCGGCTATACGGGACGCGTGCGCAGGTTCTGCTGGGCCTGGCCAAATCGAATGCCGATCTGGGCCGCAATTTCGGAGCCGATCTCTACGAGGCCGAGATACGCTACCTCGTTGAAAACGAATGGGCCGTCACCGCCGAGGATGTGCTATGGCGCAGGACCAAGCGCGGCCTGCATCTTGGGCGCGAGCAAGTGGCATCGCTCGATGAATTCATGCGCGGCATAAGCCGGCGACATGTCGCGGCTGCCGAATGAAGAGGTTTGAGCTGATGCGGAAGGCCTGGGAGGAGGCGTCATGCTGGAACTGAGAAACGTCACCAAGTCGGTCGGTGCGGCGGAGCATATCCGCGACGTGTCGCTGACGCTTCAGCACGGCTCGCTCAACGTCCTGCTCGGGCCCACACTCTCCGGCAAGACCAGCCTGATGCGGCTGATGGCCGGCCTCGATGTGCCGACCTCTGGCTCGGTCTGGTTCGACGGCCAGAATGTCACCGGCGTGCCGGTGCAGAAGCGCAAGATCGCCATGGTCTACCAGCAGTTCATCAACTATCCTGCGATGACCGTCTATGAGAACATTGCCTCGCCGCTGCGGGTGGCCGGCACCGATCAGGCCAAGATCGACAAGGAAGTGCGCAATGCCGCAGCACTTCTCAAGCTGACGCCCTATCTCGACCGTACGCCGCTCAGCCTGTCGGGCGGGCAGCAGCAGCGCACGGCACTGGCACGCGCCATCGTCAAGAATGCCAGCCTCGTGCTGCTCGACGAGCCACTCGCCAATCTCGACTACAAATTGCGCGAGGAATTGCGCGCCGAGCTGCCGAAGATCTTCGCCGCCGCCGGCACCATCTTCGTCTATGCCACGACCGAGCCGCACGAAGCGCTACTGCTCGGCGGCAATACGGCGACACTTTCTGAAGGACGCATCACCCAGTTCGGACCGACCATCGACGTGTTCCGCAAACCGGCCGATCTGGTGACGGCGAGGACCTTCGCCGATCCGCCGCTGAACACCATCGTGCTCGCTAAGAAGGGCGCGGATTTCCTGCTCGACGGCGGCGTGAAACTACCGGTGCCGGCCGAGCTCTCAGGCATTGCTGATGCGAACTATACGATCGGCTTCCAGCCGCATCATTTGTCGCTCGAGCGGCCCAATGCCTTGGCCGTGCCGGTGCGGGCGAAGGTCACGATCACCGAAATCACCGGGTCGGAGAGCTTCATTCATCTCGACTTCGCCGACGTGCGCTGGGTCATGCTGACCCACGGCATCCGCCATTTCGAGCCCGACGAGGTGGTCGAGGTGTTCATCGATCCGCGCCACATCATGGTTTTCGACGAGCACGGCCGCGCCGTCGGCGCGCCGAAGCTGGCGGCATAGGAGAGAGATATGGCGCGCATCGACGTCAATCATGTCAGGCATTCCTATCTGCCGAACCCGCGGAAGGATGCCGATTTCGCGCTGCGCGAAGTGCATCATACGTTCGAAGACGGCGGCGCCTATGCGCTGCTCGGACCTTCCGGTTGCGGCAAGACCACGCTGCTCAACATCATTTCGGGCCTGCTTCATCCCTCGCATGGACAGTTGCTGTTCAATGGCAGGGACGTGACCAATCTGTCGACGCAGGAGCGCAACATCGCGCAGGTGTTCCAGTTCCCGGTCATCTACGACACCATGACCGTCTACGACAATCTGGCCTTCCCGCTGCGCAACCGCGGCGTGCCGGAAGCCGATGTCGACCGCAAGGTGCGCGAGACGCTGGAAATGATCGACCTGGCGTCCTGGGCAAAGAAGAAGGCGAGGGGGCTGACGGCCGACCAGAAGCAGAAGATTTCGCTCGGACGCGGTCTGGTGCGCTCCGACGTCAACGCCATCCTGTTCGACGAGCCGCTGACCGTCATCGACCCACACATGAAGTGGGTGCTGCGCTCGCAGCTGAAGCAACTGCACCGCCGCTTCGGCTACACCATGGTCTATGTCACCCACGACCAGACCGAGGCACTGACCTTCGCCGACCAGGTTGTGGTGATGTATGATGGCGGCATCGTGCAGATCGGCACGCCGGCGGAACTGTTCGAGCGGCCGCGCCACACTTTTGTCGGCTATTTCATCGGCTCGCCCGGCATGAACGTCATGCCGGTGGCAATCGACGGCAAGATGGCGACGCTCGGGTCGCAGCGGATCGAACTACCGGGCGCGCCGAAGGCCGGCAGTGGCGCCATCGAGCTTGGCATCCGTCCCGAATATGTGCGGCTCGGCCGCGACGGCATGGCGGTTTCGATCAGCAAGATCGAGGATGTCGGCCGCCACAAGGTGGTGCGCGCCAAGCTGGAAGGCCGCGACATCGCGGCTGTCATCGGCGAGGACGAGACCGTGCCCGCCGAGCCGAAGGTGCGGTTCGATCCGGCCGGCATCAACATCTATGCCGATTCCTGGCGCGTCGAGATGGGGGCATAGATGGAAAAGACCTGGAACAACAAGGCCTGGTTCCTGGTGCTGCCAGTTCTGGTGCTGGTAGCGTTCTCGGCCGTCATTCCGCTGATGACGGTCGTCAACTATTCGGTGCAGGACACGTTCGGCAACAATGTCTTCTTCTGGGCCGGCACCGAGTGGTTCGAGGAACTGCTGTCCTCCAGCCGCTTCTGGGAGGCGATGGTCCGCAACCTGATCTTCTCCTTCATCATTCTCGCCATCGAGGTGCCGCTCGGCATCTTCATCGCACTCAACATGCCGAAGAAGGGCTGGGGCGTGCCGGTCTGCCTGGTGCTGATGTCGCTGCCGCTGCTGATCCCGTGGAACGTCGTCGGCACCATCTGGCAGGTCTTCGGCCGCAACGACATCGGCCTGCTCGGCTACTACGTCAACGCGCTCGGCATCGACTACAACTACGTCCAGGATTCCTACGATGCCTGGGTCACTATCATCATCATGGATGTCTGGCACTGGACCAGTCTCGTCGTGCTGCTGTGCTATGCCGGCCTGGTTTCCATCCCCGACGCCTTCTACCAGGCGGCCAAGATCGATGGCGCCTCGCGCTGGGCGGTGTTCCGCTACATCCAGCTGCCGAAGATGCAGCGCGTGCTTTTGATCGCTGTCCTGCTGCGCTTCATGGACAGTTTCATGATCTACACCGAGCCCTTCGTCGTCACCGGCGGCGGTCCCGGCAATTCGACGACGTTCCTGTCGATCGATCTCGTCAAGACGGCGCTCGGCCAGTTCGACCTCGGCCCGGCCGCGGCGATGTCCCTGGTCTACTTCCTCATCATCCTGTTGTTGTCGTGGGTGTTCTACACCGTGATGACCAATTACGACGCGGAGCGCTGAGATGAGCGGCGCCAACGAAAGAGCGAACAGAGTGAGCGAGACGACAGCTTCGGGGGAATTGGCCAGCACGCTGTCGCAGGATGAGGTCGCCCGGCTGATGCGGCGTCGCGGCGAGGAATCGCGCTGGTGGTGGATCGTGCCGACGATCTACATCATCGTTCTCCTGCTGCCGATCTACTGGCTCATCAACATGAGCTTCAAGACCAATGCCGAGATCGTCTCGTCGCTGACGCTCTATCCGCACGCGCCGACGATCGCCAATTACGTCACCATCTTCACCGATGCATCCTGGTATTCGGGCTACATCAACTCGATCACCTATGTGGTGATGAACATGGTGATTTCGGTGGCCGCGGCGCTGCCGGCGGCCTACGCCTTCTCGCGCTATCGCTTCCTCGGCGACAAGCATTTGTTCTTCTGGCTTTTGACCAACCGCATGGCGCCGCCGGCGGTGTTCGCACTGCCGTTCTTCCAGCTCTATTCGGCCTTCGGCCTGATCGACACCCATATCGCGGTCGCGCTGGCGCACTGCCTGTTCAACGTGCCGCTGGCGGTGTGGATCCTCGAAGGCTTCATGTCGGGCGTGCCGAAGGAAATCGACGAGACCGCCTATATCGACGGCTATTCGTTCCCGCGTTTCTTCGTCAAGATCTTCATGCCTCTCATCGCCAGCGGCATCGGTGTCGCCTGCTTCTTCTGCTTCATGTTCTCATGGGTCGAACTGCTGATCGCCCGCACGCTGACTACGACCGACGCCAAGCCGATCGCCGCCACCATGACCCGCACGGTTTCCGCCGCCGGCATGGATTGGGGCCTGCTCGCCGCAGCCGGCGTGCTGACGCTGATCCCCGGCGCACTCGTCATCTGGTTCGTCCGCAACTATATCGCCAAGGGCTTCGCCCTGGGGAGGGTATAACAATGAACTTCGACCTCTCCTGGATGGCGTGGACGTGGCCGACGGCGGCCTTCTTCGCAACCATTCTGCTGCTGCTGTGCGGCATGGCGGCATGGGAATACGCCTCGCCGGGCGGCAATCCGCGCGTGGGCATCCTGCGCTTCGAGACGACGCGCGGCGACCGTCTTTTCCTGTCGCTGCTTGGCAGCGCCTTTATCCATCTCGCTTGGGTGGGTCTTGTTGGATCCAACCTGTGGTGGGCTCTCGCTCTCTCCGTGGTCTACGCCATCGGCGTGTTCCGCTACGTATAGAGGGGGAAACTGTTGGAGCGGCAGCGTGCCGGCCGCCGCTCCAGATCGCACTTGAAACCTGAAACAGTGGAGGAAACTAATGCGACGGCAATTTTTAACATCAACGACTGCCCTTGTCCTATTGCTCGGCGTGGGCAATGCCTATGCCGGGATGGACGAAGCAAAAGCCTTTCTGGACAAGGAGATAGGCCCGCTTTCGACGCTTTCGCGCGCCGACCAGGAAGCCGAAATGCAGTGGTTTATCGACGCAGCCAAGCCGTTTGCCGGCATGGACATCAAGGTCGTCTCGGAAACCATCGCCACGCACCAGTATGAATCGCAGGTGCTAGCGCCGGCCTTTACCGCTATCACCGGCATCAAGGTCACGCACGACGTCATCCAGGAAGGCGACGTCGTCGAGAAGATCCAGACCCAGATGCAGACCGGCCAGAACCTCTATGACGGCTGGGTCAACGATTCCGATCTGATCGGCACCCACTGGCGCTACCAGCAGGTGCGCAACCTGACCGACTGGATGGCGGGCGACGGCAAGGATGTCACCAACCCGAACCTCGACCTGAAGGACTTCATCGGCACGTCGTTCACGACGGCACCCGACAAGAAGCTCTATCAGCTTCCCGACCAGCAGTTCGCCAACCTCTACTGGTTCCGTTACGACTGGTTCAACGACGAGAAGAACAAGGCTGACTTCAAGGCCAAGTACGGCTACGAGCTCGGCGTTCCGGTCAACTGGTCGGCCTATGAGGACATCGCCGAATTCTTTACCGGCCGCGAGATCGACGGCAAGAAGGTCTATGGCCACATGGACTACGGCAAGAAGGACCCGTCGCTCGGCTGGCGGTTCACCGATGCCTGGCTGTCGATGGCCGGCAACGGCGACAAGGGCATTCCGAACGGTCTGCCGGTCGACGAATGGGGCATCAAGGTCGACGAGAATTCGCGGCCCGTCGGCTCCTGCACGGCACGCGGCGGCGACACCAACGGCCCGGCTGCCGTCTACTCGATCCAGAAATATCTCGACTGGCTGAAAGCCTATGCACCGGCGGAAGCCCAGGGCATGACTTTCTCTGAGTCCGGACCGGTTCCGGCGCAGGGCGCCGTTGCCCAGCAGATCTTCTGGTACACCGCCTTCACCGCCTCGATGGTCGACGCAGGCGCCAAGGCAGTGTTGAACGACGACGGCACGCCGAAATGGCGCATGGCGCCGTCGCCGCATGGCGTCTACTGGAAGGACGGCATGAAGCTCGGCTATCAGGACGTCGGTTCCTGGACGCTGATGAAGTCGACGCCGACCGACCGCGCCAAGGCCGCCTGGCTCTACGCGCAGTTCGTGACCTCGAAGACCGTGGATGTGAAGAAGAGCCATGTCGGCCTGACCTTCATCCGCGAGAGCACGATCCACGACAAGAGCTTTACCGAGCGGGCGCCGAAACTCGGCGGTTTGATCGAGTTCTATCGTTCTCCGGCTCGCGTCCAGTGGTCGCCGACCGGCACCAACGTGCCTGACTATCCGAAGCTGGCACAGCTCTGGTGGCAGGCGATCGGCGATGCGTCGTCGGGTGCCAAGACCGCGCAGGAAGCGATGGACTCGCTCTGCGGCGAGCAGGAAAAGGTCATGACCCGCATCGAGAAGTCGGGCGTCCAGGGCGATATCGGCCCGAAGATGGCCGAAGAGCATGACCTCGCCTACTGGAACGCCGACGCGGTCAAGAAGGGCAATCTCGCGCCTCAGCTCAAGATCGAGAACGAGAAAGAAAAGCCGATCACCATCAACTACGACGAACTGGTGAAGAGCTGGCAGAAATAAGACTGTCCTATGCGGGCGTTCGCGCCCGTGTGAAAATTGGGGAGGCGGCATGTTGCCGTCTCCCCTGTTTGTATCAAGGCGGAGGACTTCTGGATGAGCGGTTTTGTGCTGGCTATCGACCAAGGTACGACATCGACCCGGGCGATCTTGTTCGACGGCCAGATGAAGGTCGTGGGCAGCGGGCAGAAGGAATTCACCCAGCATTATCCGGCCTCCGGCTGGGTCGAGCACGATCCGGAGGAAATCTGGGCGAGCGTCGTGACGACGGTGAAGGCTGCGCTGAAGAAAGCCGGCCGCGCCGCTTCGGATGTCGCTGCCATCGGTATCACCAATCAGCGCGAAACCATAGTCATCTGGGACGGGGCGACCGGCAAGCCGATCCACAATGCCATCGTCTGGCAGGACCGGCGCACCGCGCCGCTCTGCCAAAAACTCAAGAAGCAGGGACTTGAGAAGAAATTCACCCGCAAGACCGGCCTGCTGCTCGATCCGTATTTCTCCGGCACCAAGATCGCCTGGATGCTCGACAAGGTGAAAGGAGCGAGGCGGCGCGCCGAAAAGGGCGAATTGCTGGCCGGCACCATCGACAGCTTCCTGATCTGGCGCCTGACCGGCGGCAAGGTTCATGCCACGGACGCCACCAACGCCTCGCGCACGCTGGTCTACAACATCGCAGAGAATGCCTGGGACAACGAGTTGCTGTCGATTCTCGACATCCCGGCAAAAATGCTTCCCGAGGTAAAAGACTGTGCCGATGACTATGGAATCACGGAGAAAAACCTCTTCGGCGCCGAGATAAGGATCCTCGGCGTTGCCGGCGACCAGCATGCGGCGACCATTGGCCAGGCTTGCTTCGAGCCGGGCATGATGAAGTCGACCTACGGCACCGGTTGTTTTGCGCTGCTCAACACGGGCAGCGACCTGGTGCGCTCGAAGAACCGGCTGCTGACCACCATAGCCTATCGGCTGAATGGCAAGACAACCTATGCGCTGGAAGGCTCGATCTTCATCGCCGGGGCGGCGGTGCAATGGCTGCGCGATGGCATCAAGGTGATCGGCAAGGCCGAGCAGAGCGGCAGATTGGCGGCCGAGGCTGATCCAACGCAGAATGTCTATCTCGTGCCGGCCTTCGTCGGGCTCGGTGCACCGCATTGGGATGCCGAGGCACGCGGCGCCATTTTCGGGCTGACGCGCAATTCCGGTCCTGCGGAATTTGCACGTGCCGCGCTGGAATCCGTCGCCTACCAGACGCGCGACCTGCTCGATGCCATGCGCAAGGACTGGAAGGGTGCTTCGGCCAAGACCGTGCTTCGGGTCGATGGCGGCATGGTGGCGTCGGATTGGACCATGCAGCGCCTGGCCGACATCCTCGATGCGCCGGTCGACCGTCCGACCATTCTGGAGACGACGGCGCTCGGCGCCGCATGGCTGGCCGGCTCGAAGGCAGGCGTCTGGGCGGATGCCAAGAAGTTTGCCAGAAGCTGGGCGCTCGAACGGCGCTTCCAACCGGACATGGAGAGCTCCATGCGCTCCGCCAAACTGGCAGGCTGGCGCGATGCTGTGCGCAGGACCCTGAGTGTGCAATAAGCAGCCACATCAGATAGGGCGAGGGGAATGAAGCCGGACTGGTATCCTGCTTGGCGCGACGAAGCTCTCCAGCAGCTGAATGCCGAGAATGACCGCTTGCAGAAAGAATTCCGCCTCGGCAGCTGGTCACGCTATGACTATGACATGACGACCGGAAAACTCCTGTTCTCCAAGGATGGGGCGATCAAGGTGATCGCAGAGATCCAGATTGCCGGCTCCACGAGCGCCAGGGCAGACAACTGGCTCTGGGCCTGGGCAAATTCAAATTTACCCGACGAACTCCTCAGCGACTCAAAGCTGGCTCGATCTTTCGGCGAGAAGAACAGCATTGACGAGCTGGCTCAGGCTTACGTGACGGATACCAACGATGATCTGGAAGCGCTCGGTTGGGAATTGACCGGTGCAACGGTTCGAATTTGCGATTCCCTTGGAGCGTACCGATCACCTCGTGGTGAACGTGGTGCGCTCTATCTCATCGTCAAGAGCGTCAGCTGGGCAGGCTGAAGCTGGCTCGCCAACACTGAAAAGAGAAAGGCCTGCGCCACTTCCGGCACAGGCCTTCTCAAATCCGTCAGCTACTTGCACTCATCCGCGGATCAATAGGGGGAACGGCATTCCCGACGCGGGCCGTAATTCGGTTGGAACGTGTTGTCCGAAGAGCGGTAGCTGCGATAATGGTCGTAGCACCACTGCACATGCGAGTTGCCTTCGTAGACACGATTGTTCTCGCTGTTGATGATGGCGCCGGTGATCAGGGCGCCGGTCGCGAAGGCCGCCAGCGGGAACCAGTTGTCGCCATGGCGACGATAGCCGCGATGGTACTCACGATAGCCACGATGACCATTCCAGTAGGCGCCGCCGTCATTGTTTCGGGCAAAGTTACGACGGACGCCGAAGTTGCGGTTGCCATGGCGGTTATGGCGCCATTGGAAATTCCGATCACCGTTGCGGGCTTCAACGTTCAGGATATTGGATGAGGCCTCCGGTGCCTGCGGCACGAACATCTGCGCCGCATTGGCCGGCATGGCAGCCGCGGCGAACGAAACTGATAGAGCGGCCGCCAGCGTACCCGATACGAACTTGTTCATTGTCTTCTCCTTCGAAAGGGTGATTGACGTCCCTTGTGGTTGGAGAACGGGCGAGCCGGGCGATTGTTCCGGGCAAAAATATCAAGTTGCTGATTTGTAATATTTCTTTGGCCTGGCAATGGCACCAGGGATCATTGGTTTGGCGGCTCTGGACGGACCTCGATGTCCTGGTCGACCTGCCAGGCAGGCGACATGGCGTTGTCGGGACAAGCTTGGCTTGCCGATGCTCTTTTTCCGGTTGACCGGTCGAGGCACTCTCCCTATGTTCCGCGCAATTTCGAGGGCCGCCTTTCGCGCCCGCGGGAGCGCGTAGCTCAGCCGGTAGAGCAACTGACTTTTAATCAGTAGGTCATGGGTTCGAATCCCATCGCGCTCACCAAAATCGCAAATAAATCAGGATCTTCTGGCGTCAGCTGATTTTGTGTTTCCCTAGATTGTCCTGGGCAACACCGGGGCAGCACGGTGCGCCTTTCCCATCAGAATCGATGAATCCGTGGTCTGGTCACTGGCATGAGGCCATGACCAACCGGATCGCGAGGCAGCATGGGCTTTGAGCCATCGTGCTAGCAGCGCACGGAAATTGCCGGGTGAAATAAAATGGCCCCTCACGGGGTCCATTCGATTGAATGATCTCAGATCAAGGATCCGCGTCCCCCAGCGCCTTTTCGCCGGGTTGCCTGTTCCCTTTCCTCAAGGATCGCGCGCCACAGGTCATATGTTTCTCGGACCATCAAATCCAGATCGTCAAAGCTATAAAGCTCAACGCCGCCAGACAGGTGAAGCCGCGTCGTGCGGGAACCGTCATCATTCGCATCCAATTGGAAAATTGCGAACTCCACGTCCGCGAAGTCTTCGTCCGCGGCTCGGATTCGCTCGTGCATCACGGAAAAAGCAAACCGGCGGCCATCAGCGGTCAGCTTCTTTGATCGCCTGGGGTCGATAAAGGGGACTACAGTCTGGTCATCGATAGCCACAACGGCGGGAAGCCAAAACTTCACCTTCTCCGAGATGCCGATAGCCAGGGGATAGATGTCATGCCGGCGGCCGTGCAGATGAGCGGCTTCGGCAAACTCGAAAAGCGCCTTTGCGGCCCCGAGATTTGCCTTGCTTTCATCCTCAGAACGGCAACGCTTAGAAATTGCATCGGACAGTTTTGCCCAGGATGCGCGGTCCACTTTGCCGAGAGGGCCGGCATCGACATTGAGCAGTTCCAATGCGGATCGGCGCATCGGTTCATAAGAGTATGGTGGATGCCCTCCCTTCATTTGTTCCAAGGCGCGGATTTTTTGGTCACGCGGTAGCGGGGCGACGCGAGCTAGATCGATATCAGGCAAAGGGCGTATCTTCACCGGGTTCTCCACTCATCGGCACAGCGCCTACGCTGACCTTGTGAAATTTGAATCGCTCAAGAATCACACTATCGGGGATTCGGAGGCCAAACGCCATCTTGGACCGGGCTTGATCAACGACATATTCCCAGGGCGCGCCCTTGGCGTGGGAGATTTCCACTAAACGGCCCGGCGTCAGCTTGCCGTATGAACTGATGACCCACCTTACCAGGCGAATCGTTGGCGTGTCGGTCGGTGCGGGAAGAGTATCGGACTCTCCTGTGAGAGGGTTCTGGCGCAGGGCTCGGAACGAGATGGGCTGGTCACCTGCCGCCCTGAAGGCCTTATATGCCGAAGGATGGACCGGGCCAAATTGCCACGCTTCGAAATACCCAGAAACAAGTGGGCTGCGGGTTTCGATTAAATGACGGGCGTGAGCGAAGTAGAGCAGCTTCTGCAGGGCGAGATTGCTAATGGCTAGATCGTCCCTAGCCGCCTCATCCAACATGAGGTTACAAATTGATCGCGGGTCTGAGGGGACGCCATTCATGACGGAATCACTAGCCCATTCGACCGGCACTCACCACCGCGTTGTTTTCTCCGGGCGATTGGCAGGTGTGATGGTTCAGGTGACTGTGATGGTTCAGGTGACCAAGCCAATTTTGGCATTTCGTTATCACGGATTATGGGTCGGAAATTTCCGACTCGTTGTTTTTTTGGACAAGCAAATTGTCAAGCCTAGTTAAAAACGAATAAGTGCGTACTGTCGCGCTGCGGTCAAAAATTCACTTGGGAGAACGGCTATGGCAAAAATGGCGTCGAGTGTGGATTCTGCAGGTCTGTATGGAGCGCGGTCGTTCGCTTCGGAAAAGCTTTCGTCTGTTTCAACGGTGAGAATTCATTCTCCCCAAACTGGCGCGAAAGTATCAGTTTCCAAGGATGGCCGATTCATATCGGTGGGTGCAAAGGGTGGGGGAAATGTCGCCAAGAACAAAGTTGTACCAAAAAAATGATTGGGTTCGTGAATCGACATTAAAACCAAGCCGTCTGGGGGTTGAAAAATACCGAAATCAAGCGCGGCGAGATTATGCCCGTCTCATTCACAGCCCTTCCTTCAGGCGGCTTCAGGGGAAAACCCAACTTTTTCCATCGCATGAAAGTGACTTTTTCAGAAATCGCCTCACGCATTCGCTTGAGGTGGCACAAATTGCGAAGTCGATTGCGATACGCCTGAACGACACGGTTGCGTTCTTCCAGAAAAATCCTATCAATCTGGATTTGGTCGAATTCGCTGGCTTAGCTCACGACCTAGGACATCCGCCGTTTGGCCATAACGGAGAGGCCACTCTCGATAGGCTGATGCAGCGCTATGGCGGATTTGAGGGAAACGCTCAAACGCTGAGGCTGCTCGCAAAAATCGAGAAGAAGGAAACCATCGAGTTTCCAGGCCTGTCCAGCAACCCGAGAGCAGTCGATCCCGTTTCATCAACCGACATCCGACTTGGGCTCAATCTCACATACCGTTCGTTGGCGGCGATCCTGAAATATGACCGGATCATTCCGGAAACAAAGGCCGCGCGGGAAAGCTCGTCATCGGAAAGGAAACCTGTAAAGGGCTTCTATGCCACGGAAGCAAAGTTGGTCGACCGAATCAAGGGCCACGTAGCTCTAGGGTACCCCGGAAAATTCAAGACTATTGAATGCAGCATTATGGATATCGCCGACGATATCGCCTACTCGACCTATGATCTGGAAGATGCATTCAAGGCGAATTTCCTGTCGCCGCTGACCATGATCTCTAAGGATGACGCCTTCAAGGAGCGCATAGCCTCCAAAGTGCGAGATAGCATGGGAAGCAAGGCGGGCCGACTGGGAGATGAGGACCGGAATTTCAACCTCGGAGACGTCAACGACATTTTAGGAGAGCTATTTCGGCCACTTTTGGAGCTAGACGACACAAAGATCGCAGAGCTTTCCAGAGGCGTCACGTTCGCTGAACTGTCGTTTGTGGTGTCATCTCAAACACAAGCCGCTTCACAAGCGTTAGTGGAAAAGGGCTATCTCAGAACCTCTTTTACGTCCGACCTAGTTGGCCGGTTCATTCGAGGCATCGAGGCCCAGCCGAATGAAGATTTTCCTGCCCTATCCCAGGTGGCATTGAACGCCAAAACGTTCAAGTGGGTCGAAACGCTGAAGCATTTCGCATTTGAACTTTTGATTGCCTCCCCCATGCTCAAAATTGCCGAGAAGCGGGGAGATCAGATAATTTCAACGCTATTCGATTGCTTCATGAGCGACCGGAATCTCCTGCCGACCGACTGGCGAGAGATGTATGGCGATATCGACAATGAAACATGGCAAGCGAGAGTGGTCTGCGATTACATAGCGGGCATGACCGACCGATACTGCGTTGAAATGTACGCCAGACTGACAAGTGAAACCCCTATCACAATCTGGAAACCCCACTGAAATTGCTAGGCAAGTATTCGGCCCATGGCTTCACGCGATAGCTGGGAAATGAAAGGCGCTCCCGACATGGCGCCCGGTGCCACGCTCTGCCATCAGAGCGAAAGCCGGCTTGCCTGCTTCACGTTCGAACTAAGCAATTCATATTCATCAATCGAGTAGCATTTGGCCTTCAGCCAGTTGGTCGAGGTGCCGCTGCGAAACTTACTGTCCCTGCGCTTCGACACCATGCCTTCAAGCCCGGCTTGTTCGACAAGATCAAGATCGCCTTGGCATCGCCTGGCAACGCTTGGCTGAACTGGATACGGCCACCGTCCGGGGTCATCTCGGCCAGGATCTCGCGGCGGTCCTCTAAGGCCATGTCGCGCAAATCGTGGGCATTGAGATCTTTCGGGAAAATTGGCAAAAGAGCTCTACGAGGGAAATGGGCCGCTCGCGACGTTCTCGGCGAAAATCAGGATTGCCCGCGCCTCCGGTGTTATTTCGGCGGCGTTGGCCGCGGAACTAAAAAAGATCAGGGACATCAGAAACAGGTTTGCCCACAGCGAAGAGCATTTGACCTATGAGACACCTGATATCGAGGCTGATATCCGTAAATTGGAGCTAGGGTCGGATTCGGAAAAACAAGCCTCCGAAAGTCATTATTGGGCAGGCGGTTGCACTGGCGATTAATGCCCTTGGCAAATGCCACAAGCCCGACGGAGGTTAGTTTCACAGAACTTGTCTGCCACCTAGACGATCGATCGCGGGGCCGATGAAATCTAGCACTTGTCGCCAATGCTGGTCTTTCCTTGGCGGTTTCCAGTCCTCGCCTTCATAATTTCGCCGGCTCCATCGCCTGACGGCCGCCGAGACATCGTTGTCGCTGACGATGTAGGCAACCACGTGCGATTGAAGGTCATAGTAGCCGTCCTGCCCGACGCGCTTTGTCAGCGCATCCTCTAGCAGGACGCGTGAAAAGTCCCGTGCGGATAGTATCAAGGATGCCTGTCGCAACGTCAGGTCTGGAGGCGGTTCGCCACATGCGAGCTTGCGAAGCTCCTTCATTTGAGATTCGGTGGCTGGGAAACCCTCATCGCCAGCGACTGGAGCGATAAGATCCGCGAATTCTGGGCGTGTGAATCTTGGTTCGCGTTTTGACCCCAGCAGCCACCCCAAGATGCCCACGGCAACTCCCCCTCTCGCCCGAACCTGGCACGGAAGATTGCAGCCTTTTACGAAGCGGCACAACACAGTTGTTTTAGGCGGCGGACGGGGCCTCTTCGGAAAGACAAAAAAAGCCGCCGCCCGAAGGCCGCGGCTTTGGCAATGGCGGTCAGGTGGCTCTGGCGCGCTCGTAAGCCGCTCTTCAGGTTCATGGCTACAGCGGCGAAGTCGGCGCAGACGGTTCCGACGCGGCATCCGTTCAACAGATGATTGGCTATCGGACTACCTTGAAGGAATTACGGAAGTCTTCGCTCATGCCGGCGCGCTTTGGCGGATAACAGAAGCCCATTTCGCGCAACGCGCCGACTGTGTGGTGATGCCGCGCCGAGCGGGCGTCATCGTAAAGGATTTCCTCGTCTGAACAGGAGTCGATCCAGCCGACGAATGACTTGGCAGCTTCACGCCCATATGCAGCCGCGAGACCAATGGCAACGTGGGACGCAATCTGGTTGATCTGTTCACGATCCATCTTGCCGCCTCTCGCAACGCATTGGTCGGACGACAGCCGGCGCAGTTGGATGAAGGCCTTCCGAATGCCGATTGCCGCCTCTGTCTCGGCAAAGCCCATTCCGTCGGCTCGACATTGGCGGCGGAACTTGAGCGCGGCATCTTCAGCGCTTTCCGGGATAAGGCCGATCACCGCCACAATGGCGACCACCGCGAGCACGATCATCGGGCCAAATGTGAGCATGGATGGTCCCTTGGCTAAGTTTCTCGGGACAGTGTGGGGCCGCACCTCGATCTCGTCAAGGATATAACACTTTGAAAATAAAAGAGAAAATGGCGAAGCTATTCCCTCTTTGGGGGGCGAGTGGATAGGGGGGCGAGTTAATTTCTGCGAACTGGAGGATCCCGGACCGACTGCTGAGCCACTTTCGCGAGACTCCACCGAAAGAATATTTCTGCTGCCATGCGTCTAATCGCCGGCGAATGCAGTCCCCTCAAATGATCATCGGCAGTCTGCTGCCAAGGGGAGCGGGCTAACGATAGCGGTTTGGCGGGACCTAGCGCAGCCCGGCGCAGGAGAACGCTTCAAAGCCGCAGTTCGGATGACCAACTGGGGTCAGCGTCACCCCGTCGCCGGTAGAGGAAATGTGCCGTGCCGCCCGGCAACCGCGGCCGCCCTTCCTTGTAGGCGTTAAACCGGTCGAGGTTGAGCTTGGAGATGTTGGGAGCGATCTAGTGTGTTGGGTCGCCGCGTTAGGCGCGGTCTGCGAATCCTTGCGCCTCATGAAAAATAACACGCCCGGTGCGTTTTAACTGTCAACGGCCATGGACACAACGGATTGTCCAGCTCATTGCTTCCCGCAGACCCACGACTGTGACATTGTTCCGGCGTCCCGCTTCGGCGAGATAAACGGCGGTGACAAGTGCGTTGGCCGCATCGTAATACGCGTTAACAAGTGCCTTTGCCACCGAGGAAGAAGGCGTTGGTGGGCGGAAGTGAAAGAGATCGTCATATCTCAAGGAATTGAAAACAAAGTCGTTGTCATTACCGGTGCCAGCAGCGGCTAGGCGACGTTACGGCGCATCATCTCGCCGAGTGAGGCGCGACCGACGTCTTGGGCGCACGCCGAGCAGATCGCATTCAGGCGCTGGTCAGGGAGCTGACCGCCGCGGGGCACAAGGCCAATGCGGTTGCGACGGCCGTTATTCTCATGACTAAGTGCCAAGCGACAGCTGGTGCTGATGACGAAACATAAGTCCGTAGACTGATGCTACTTCGAGAACCAATGGATATGGACGAGAACGGCTTGGCTGAGATATCGGCCCGCTACGTTCGATTCGCCGATGCGGAAGCTCACGGTCGCTCGTCGCTCTACGAGGATCTGGCGCGTGCAGTCGCGGGGGATCGGGAGACACTGCTCTTCCTGGCGTCCCTCCCGGATATGAAGCGGCAACCGAACCTTCTGCTCGCCGCGGTGCGCCACCTCTTCGGCACGCCGACGGGGTGGACCGAATTTCGCCAAGCGCTTCTGGCGCATCCTGACGCTGTCCGCTCGCTCATGCTCGAGCGCTCAACGCAAACCAACGAGCCCGCGAGGTGTGCTACACTGCTGCCCATCCTAGCGCGGCTGCCGCAACCGCTCGCCCTCATAGAGGTTGGGGCATCCGCAGGGTTGTGCCTTTTGCCCGACCTCTACAGTTATGACTATGGACGCAAGGTCATCCGCGCCCCTGCGATGGGCTCTGAATCGCCTCTCTTTCGATGCTCCGCCAGCGAGACGACGCCGTTGCCGACGGCCGCGCCGCAGGTCGTTTGGCGTGCAGGGTTGGA
The DNA here is from genome assembly GCF_056781655.1 of Mesorhizobium bavaricum. Taxonomy (NCBI): domain Bacteria; kingdom Pseudomonadati; phylum Pseudomonadota; class Alphaproteobacteria; order Hyphomicrobiales; family Phyllobacteriaceae; genus Mesorhizobium; species Mesorhizobium bavaricum. Next base: position 4,228,214 of record NZ_CM165566.1, read on the forward strand.
TCTGAATCCGATTGATGCTTCTGACCCCACGCGAGTTGCATGGCTAGAGACGCTGGTATGGCCCGAGCAGACGGAGCGCCTAGCCAATCTGCGGGCGGCCGTAAAGATCGCCGCTGCGGTCAAGCCCCGGGTGGTGAAGGGCGACCTGCGCGGTAGCGACCTCGTGCAGCTCTGCCGCCAGGCTCCAAGGAACGCCACGCTCGTCGTCTTCCACACGGCTGTCCTTGACTACGTCTCCAACCCCGCAGAAAGACTGGCTTTCGCGGAGCAGGTCATCAATCTCTGTCCGTATTGGGTATCGAACGAATTTCCTCGGGTATTCCCGACCATTGCCGCGTGCACCGAAGCGACCTGGCCACCGGGCCGCTTCCTCCTGTCGGTGAACGGCTCCCTCGTCGCTTGGACTGATCCGCATGGCGCCTCGCTCGAATGGATCGCTGACGGGTCTTAGGCCGCGATAGTCGTGGCTTTCACCGATCAGGCCCTCGCTTTAGCGACAGACGAAAGCGCGACGATTCAAATAGCACGTACGAGCGTATTTCAGTTATCTACAGCTCATCAATCGGCCGCGAACCCCCCTGTATTGACTGCAGGATTACGACGGTCTCTGGCCCTTGAAATCAAGGCACCATTCTGAAGGGATACCGATGCTAAGGGACTCACTGCGCGATCTGCGGGCGTTTGTCGCCCTCGCGAACGAGGGAAGTTTCACGCGCGCCGCTGGCAAGCTCGGGATATCTCAGTCGGCCCTGAGCCATACAATTCGACAGCTCGAGGCTCAGGTGGGTGTACGGCTGGTCGCGCGAACTACACGACAAGTCTCATTGACGCCGGCCGGCGAAAAGCTGCTGACTAAGATCGAACCCGGACTCATACAAATTGAGGACGGTTTTTCGTCGTTGAACGAGCTGCGCGACAAGCCTTCCGGGACATTGCGCATCGTGGCGGAAGATACCGCATTGATGACGGTTCTCTGGCCCAAGCTTCAAAAGGTGATCTCCGACTATCCCGATATAGAAATCGAGTTTGTCATTGACTACGGCCTGACCGATATCGTGGCGGATCGTTTCGATGCGGGAGTTCGACTTGGCGAGCAGCTGCAGAACGGCATGATTGCTGCCCGCATTGGGCCCGATATGCGGCTGCTCGTCGTGGGTTCGCCGTCATACCTTCGAGCAAACCCCGCGCCGCAATCCCCACCCGACCTGACGGCCCACAATTGCATAAACATACGCCATCAGACGAAGGGTGCTATTTACATCTGGGAGTTTGAAAAAGACGGCAAGGAAATGCAAATCAGAGTTCAGGGGCAGCTGACATTCAATACCATCCTCCCCGTCATACGAGCGGCGGTGGACGGAGCCGGACTCGCTTATGTGCCCGAAGTACTGGCGGCTCCATACCTTCGTTCCGGTGATCTCGTCGCCTTGCTGGAGGATCATTCCCCGATCTTCCCCGGCTATTACATTTATTACCCTAGCAAACGGCAACACTCCGCCGCCTTCTCCGTTATCCTCGAGGCCCTGCGCTATCGCGATTGACCGAGCCGCCGCGAGGCCCACGAATTCAAACTGAGGCCGCCTGGCCGCCATCGTGGAAGGGATATCCCAGGTAGGCCGCCTCAATGCGCTTCATTCGGACGAAAACAGGGTTTTTCCCCCGAGCCACAAAGTGCCCGAGGGGCTCCTTTGGCCAGTGCGGAAATGGCTGTTCGGGAAGTCGCTGTTGCCCGCACACCTGCAGCAAATCGGATATAGCGTTCCTGAGCCTCATCAAGCGCTCAGTCAGCGCTTGATGTAGACGCTTTTCGTGTAGAGGTATGTATCCAGGTGGGCAATTCCGCCTTTGGCGCCATAGCCGCTCATTTTGGCTCCATTAAAGCCAACGAGAGGATCGATCAGGCCATAGCAGTTGACCCACATGACCCCTGCATGGATGCGGTCAACGACATTCAACGCCGTCGAAATGTTCTGGCTCCAAACTGCGCCGGCTAGCCCGTACTCAGTTTGATTGCCAATTCGCACGGCGTCGTCCACCGTGTCGAAAGGGATAATGGAAACCACCGGGCCGAAGATTTCCTCGCGCGCGATGGTCATCTCCATGTCGACATTGGCAAAGACAGTCGGTGGAACAAAATAGCCCTTTCGAAACTCACCCTCGAGCCGTTCGCCCCCCGCCACCAGCTTCGCACCATCCGCCTTCCCGCTTAAGACGTAGGCCCTTACGATATCTCGTTGTTTCTCGGATATCAGCGGACCAAGCTGTGCCTCGGGATCGAGGCTATGCCCCATGCGGAGGCCCTTTACAAAGTCGGCGATCCGAGCCGTGAACTCCTTCGCAATTCGGCGGTCGACCAGGATACGGGAACCCGCATAACAAATCTGGCCGGAATTCGCGAAGATCCCCATCGCGGCCCCTGGAACGGCTTTTTCCAGATCGGCGTCTGCAAAAACGATATCGGGCGACTTCCCGCCAAGTTCGAGTTGCAGGCGCTTAATGTTTACTTTGGAAGCGTCGATGATACGTCGGCCCGTCTCAGTCGACCCTGTGAAAGCAATGCGATCGACGTCCCGATGCCGAGCCAATGCATCGCCCGCCGTCGATCCATGACCGGTCACGACGTTGATAACGCCGTTCGGGATGCCGATCTCTTGCAGCATCTCAACCAGGTAGAGGACGCTTAGCGAGGCTTCGGTAGCGGGCTTGATAACCGTGGTGCATCCTGTGGCAAGGACCGCGCCTATGATCCACCACACGGCGCTCAACGAGCCGTTCCAGGGGATGATCCCTCCCACAACGCCTACAGGTGCCTTGAGGGTCATTGTCGTGACATCACCCGGCAGTCCGTTTGGGAGGGTCTCACCCCGGACGCTGAGTGCCATTGAGGAGAAGAATTGGACCATCCGCAGGGCAGCCGCCTTGGATGCCCGCGTACGGGATATAGGCGCACCCATGTCCAGTGATTCGATCTCCGCAATTTCGTCAAAGCGTCTAGATAGCAGATCATAAGCGCGCATCAGCAAGGCTTGGCGTTCGTAGGGTGTCCAGCGACTCCACTCACCCTCGAAAGCCGCGCGAGCTGCTTTGACAGCCTTGTCCATGTCTTGCGCGTCGCCGGCCGCAAGGTGACCGAGCACCTCTCCTGACGACGGATTTCGGACTTCTATCAGTTTGCCGGCGACCGCAGCGACAAGCTCGCCGCCGATCAGGAGACTGTGTCTGGTCCGGGCAAGAAACCGCTCTGCGTTCTCACTGATGCCGTGTTGAGCAACTAGCATAGGGGGTTAATCCTCGATAGGGTGTCGGCAACTAGCTCAGTCAAAAACAAAGACGCCTTTGCCGATTTTTTTCTGGTCGAAAAGCGCGTAGGCCTCTTCGGCCTGTTCGAGCCGGAATTCGTGGGTGAACAAGGCGTCGACGTCGACCCCGCGCTCCATGACGAAATCGGCGCAAGCGGCCTGAAGGTTCTTGGAGAATGTAAGCGAACCGACAACGGACCTGTTTTTCAGGATGATGTCGTTGCTATGGAACTCAAGATTGCCCGTAACGCCTAGGATGCACGTCGTTCCCCAAGTTCGAGTGCACTGTATCGCCTGACGTCTTGCCTCGATATTTGAACTGCATTCAACGGATTTGTCAGCGCCGAAGCCGCCTCGGGTTACATCCCTGATTGCCTGAACAGGGTCATCCTTGAGCGGGTTTACCAGGATGTCGGCCCCGAATTTTTCGGCCATCTTCAAGCGCTCATCGCTGATATCAAGTGCGATGACACGGGCACCCATAGCTTTGGCGAACATCGTGACACTAAGGCCCACAGGTCCTTGCCCGAAAACAGCAACGGTTTCATCGCCCGAGAGATCGATGCGCTTCAGGGCCGCAAATGCAGTACCGCTGCCGCAGGCAACAGCCGCGCCAGCCTTGAACGACATGTTATCGTGCAGATTGATCAGAGTGTGCGCAGGGACCTTCATAAATTCAGCATGGGCGCCGTCGCCATTCAACCCGCCATAGACGATGCGATTGGTCTCGCAGAACTGCGTCCAGCCAGATCTGCAATGCTCACAGGTGCGGCAGCCGTCATAGTGATGCACCATAACTCTGTTGCCAGCTATCGCCTCAGAAGAACGAACCGCTGAGCCGACGGCTTCGACGACACCGCAAGGCTCATGTCCTTCGATCACGATCTGATATTCGCGCCGCTTTGGTTCATACAGATGGTGCAGGTCGCTGCCGCACATTCCCGATGCTTTCATCCGGATGACAACCTCGTCCGGGGCCGGAACCGGGTCGGGATAGTCGCGAATTTCAAGCTTTCCTTCTCCAAGGAAAACGACTGCCTTCATGATCTCCTCCTGATCATCGTAATTCGTGTCTAGCGGCAGAACCGCGCACACGTGACGCGCGCGTCCACCGGGTTTCGTTCTTGTCCGGTCTTGTCCGGGAAAACGCCTGCCGCTTGCGCTGCGGGCCGTCTAGCGGAGGCCATCTTCCAACCGTGCCCAACCCGACTTGGCGCTCGACGACTATCCGCAGACGGCATCCTTTGATGACAACTGAATAAGGGCTCCCGCTCTCGATGAAAACCAAGCACGTAAGGCCATTGTGAGAGCCCATAAAAGAATTTATTATGGTTAGGCGCTCGCGAGATTTGAATTTGACCGCCTAAAGCGCCTAGCCCTATTGTCAGGCAATTGGCGAAGGCAGAGCCGTTGCCTCGTTCGAGATCCGGCGATAAGTCGTTTCGATTCAATCGACCATATATTCCCGGGAGGCGCGTGTGGAATTCAGCGGGCAATACACTATTGCTATGCCGCGGGAGCGGGTTTGGATCATGTTAAATGATCCGGAAATACTGCGTGCTTGTATTCCAGGTTGCCAAAGCCTTGAGGGAAGTGCCGAGGAGGGCTTCGCCGCGACCGTCAAAATCGGCGTGGGTCCGATCAAGGCTACGTTCAATGGGACTGTTGATCTTGTCGACCTCGACCCGCCGAGCAGTTATCGGATCGTGGGGGCGGGAAAGGGTGGTGCAGCAGGTTTTGCCAGCGGCGAGGCAATAGTGCGGCTGGGAACCTCGGACGCTGGCACGATTCTGAACTACGAAGTCGGAGTCAAAATCGGGGGAAAGCTGGCACAACTTGGATCACGACTATTGCAATCGACGACTTCAAAACTGGCTGACCAGTTTTTTGCCGCGTTCGCGGCCCGCGCGTCCTCGGTTGCTTGACGATGCGGAAGGCGATTTGACATGGCTCATGCGAGACTGACGGTAAACGGGCAGATCGTGGAGCATGTAGTCGAGGACCGCACTCTACTTGTCCACTTCATCCGAGACACGCTTCGTTTGACTGGCGCGCATGTTGGTTGCGACACCACCCAGTGTGGATCGTGCACCGTGCTTATGGACGGCGTTCCTGTGAAGTCGTGCACTATTCTTGTCGCCGCCGCGGGTGACGCCGTGATTACGACAATCGAAGGCATCTCAGACGGCGACACCTTGCATCCAATGCAGCAGAAATTTCACGAAAGGCACGCCTTGCAATGCGGCTTCTGCACACCTGGCATGGTGTTGGCCGCGATAGGGCTTCTTGAACGCCACCAGGGCGAAGTCAATGAACGTCTCATCCGTGAAGAACTGGAGGGAAATATCTGTCGGTGCACGGGTTACCAGAATATCGTCGATGCCGTTCTTGATGCGGCTCGCGAGTTTCGGACTGTGGGGAAGGACTAGGTATGTATCCTTCTCCTTTTAGCTATCACCGCCCAACCTCGATCGACGAGGCTCTTACATTGTTTGCGCAATACGACGATGCCGCCTTCCTGGCGGGTGGGCATACGCTGATTCCGGCAATGAAGAATCGGCTTGCGGCTCCGAACGGACTCATCGATTTGAGGGGCATCAGGGATCTGCATGGCATTTCGCGGAACGGCGACCAACTGATCATCGGGGCCGCCTCGACGCATGCGGCCGTTGCCACCTCCAAAACAGTCCGTGAGGCGATTCCAGCGCTGGCGTTGCTCGCCGGATCGATTGCGGATCCCCAGGTGCGAAACATGGGAACAATGGGCGGGTCGGTCGCCAACAACGATCCCTCCGCCGACTATCCCTCCGCCCTGCTTGGCCTTGGCGCGACCGTAGTTACCAACACACGCCGCGTTGGCGCCGACGAGTTCTTCGTCGGATTGTTTGCGACCGCACTCGAAAGCGGCGAAATGATCGTCCGGATCGAAATTCCGGTTCCGAGTGCGGCGGGATATGCCAAGGTCTGCAGCCAGGCGTCTCGTTACGCCATGGCCGGCAGCTTTGTCGCCAGGGCTGCCGGGGGGGTCCGCGTCGCCGTTACTGGGGCAGGCGAGAACGGCGTTTTCCGCTGGGAGGAGGCCGAGGCCGCTCTCAACATCGCCTTCGCGGAGGAAACTCTGAGCGGTCTTATTCCTGATCCCAATGGTCTCGTCGCCGACCTTCATGGCGATGCGTTCTACCGTGCGCATCTGATCGCCGCAGTTACGCGCCGGGCGATCGCCGACATGCGATAGTCCTGGGGCAGGAGAAATCGACGACATGAATACCAAGTTCTTGCCCGGGGCCTCTACGCCGCGCACAGAAGATCGACGATTCCTTACAGGAAAGGGCAGTTACGCCGACGACCTGATGTTACCGGAACAAGCTTTTGCGGCCATGATCCGGTCGCCCCATGCGCATGCGAGAATTCTGAATATCGACGCTTCGGCCGTGGAGAATACGGCAGGAGTATTGGGCGTCCTGACGGCCCGGGAATGGGAAGAGGACGGCCTCGGCTCGCTCTTTGCCTTTAGCAATTTCCTCGACAAGCCTTTGCGCCTTCCCGACGGGCGTGAATTCGTAAACCCACCGCGCAAGCCTCTGGCAGGCGCGAGAGCTGTGTTCGTGGGGGAGGTAGTCGGGATGGTTGTCGCCGAGACGCCCGCCCTTGCCATCGATGCGGCAGAGCAGGTCGTCGTCGATTACGAAGCGTTGCCCGCCGTCGCCGATACGGCTTCCGCTTGCGCCGAGGATGCCCCGCTGGTCCGAGATGACGTGCCTCGCAATATCATCTTCATTCATGAATTTGGCGACGAGGCAGCAACCGCGGCTGCATTTGCGTCGGCACCGCACGTGATCCGCCAGCGATTGGTCAACAATCGTGTGCATGCTAATCCGATGGAGCCTCGTTCGATCAATGCCTCGTACGACGCAGGCACCGATCATTTGACCATTTGGGGCGGCACCCAGCATGCTTTCCTGCTTCGGGACATTCTCGCAGAACACGTGTTCAAAATCGGCAAGGACAAAATCGATGTGGTTCCGGGCGACCTGGGTGGTTCGTTCGGAATAAAGGATTCCATTCCCGTGGAAATGGCTTTGCTGCCTTGGGCAGCTCGCCGCCTGGGACGTCCAGTAAAATGGACCGCTACCCGCACGGAAATGATCACCGCAGACAATCACGGCCGAGACTTGGTTTCAGATGCTGCGCTCGCTTATGACGATGACGGGAAGATTCTTGCCGTCCGCACAGAAAACATCAACAACCACGGGGCCTATGTCGAACTCTTCGGCATCGCACCCGCGCTCGTGAACATCGGGGGCCTTGTCGGCCCTTACACCATTCCCGCCGCCTACGCGGAAGTGACCGGTGTAATTTCCCATACCAGCCCGGTGGCTCCCTACCGAGGCGCGGGTCGTCCCGAAGCCACCTATGTCATCGAACGCCTGATTGATCTGGCCGCGGCAGATCTGAAGGTCGATCCTGTCGAGATGCGCCGGCGCAATCTGATCCCTGCAGGCGCGATGCCGTACCGAACAGCGCTGACATTTACATATGACTGCGGTGAATTTGACCAGGTTCTGGAAAAGGCGATCTCTGCAGCGGACTATTCGGGATTTGCCAAACGGCGCGCGAAAGCTGAAGCACGCGGCATGCTGCGCGGCATCGGCGTCGCCATGTGTATCGAGACATCGGTAGGCAAAGGCACCGAGAACTGCGAGCTGAAGTTCACGCCAGAGGGAAAGGCCGTAGTCCTCGCCGGGTCTACCAATCATGGTCAAGGGCACGAAACCGTATTCGTACAGTATGTCACGGGTCAACTCGGGATCCCCCCGGAAGACGTAGAGGTGGTCGAGTCCGACACGCGGCGTGTGAAGAAAGGCGACGGAACTGGTGGTTCACGCAGTGCGGCCTATAACGCTGCGGCTATCGGGCACGCGATTGAAAAGTGCGTCGAGCAGGGCAAGGCCGTTGCGGCGCGGCTGCTACAGGCAGCGCCCGAAATTGTGACCTTCGATCTCGGGCACTACAATGTCGAGGGCGGAAGTCAGCGGATATCGTTTGGCGACGTTGTACGCGCCAGTTTTGACGAAGGAGGCGAGGGCGTTCAGGCAATGGGGGAAGCCGTTATCCATGCTAACGCCTTTCCAAACGGCTGCCACGTTTCAGAAGTCGAGATCGATCCGGAGACGGGTGTCGTCGAAATGGTTGCCCATACTATTTGCGATGATGTCGGCTTCGAGCTGAATCCCTTGCTTGTCAAAGGCCAGCTTATGGGCGGGATCGTACAGGGCGCGGGGCAGGCCCTGATGGAAAATCTTGCAATCGACGCCGACGGTCAAGTGCTGACCGGATCGTTTATGGACTATGCGATGCCGCGCGCCACGGATATCTCCCGAATGAAAATACTAAGTCACCCGGTGCCGACCGCCACGAATCCGTATGGTGTGAAGGGCGTAGGCGAATCCGGTACGGTCGGCTCTCTCGCGGCGGTGATGAATGCGATCAACAACGCGTTGACCACTGCCGGCGCGCAACCGGTCGACATGCCCGCGACGCTAGCGAAGGTGTGGAACGCACTTCGTACCGCGAAGTCATAGAAAAGGTGCCCGGCGGGAGGAGGCCGGGCACCCAATCGCAACCCTTCTGACCCGCTCCTCAGTGGGTCGCGATTCTTGCCATGCCCCTATCGAATGGTGTGTCCGCCATCAACGACCATCGCATGTCCAATCGCGAAGCTGGCTCCGCTGGAGCATAGCCACAGGACTGCGGAGGCAATCTCCTCAGGTTGGCCTAATCTTCCTACCGGCTCCAAGGCCACCATTGCCGCGCGCCCATCCTCAGTCCCGCCGGAGACCTCCCGCATCATGTTGGTCTCTATCACCCCTGGGCAGACGCAGTTGATGCGTATTCCGGAGGTGGCGTAGTCGAGCGCTGCCGATCGAGTGAGCCCGATCACGGCATGTTTGGCGGCGCCGTAAATGGCGCCTCCTTTGGTGCCAACGATGCCTGCTCCTGAAGAGGCGTTTACAATTGCGCCGCCGCCCCGCTCGAGCATGATCGGTATCTCGTTCCTCATGCATAGAAACGTGCTGCTGACGTTGATATCCATGATCCTTCGCCATTCGTCTTCCCTGGAATCCGCCAGCGGCGCGACCCTCTGGAATTTGCCAGCATTGTTGAAAGCGATATCAAGACCGCCCAACTCGCTCACCGTTCGCGAAAGCGCGGATTTGATGTCGGCCTCTAGCGTGACGTCGCATCTCAGCACCAGGGCACGGCCACCGACTTCGCGAATGAGCTGTGCCGTACCCTCGCAGCCTGGCTGATCGATGTCTGCAAGGGCGACACTCGCGCCTGCGCGAGCGAACGCAAGCGCTGTAGCACGGCCGATGCCACTGCCGGCCCCCGTGACAAATGCCACTTTGCCGGTGAATTCCTGGATTGTCATAGATGGGGATCCTTCCGTTGTACTTCCCGATCGGCGCAAGTCTTTCGGGCGGCGGGGCACCGTTCTCGGCACAGTCTCATTCAGCCAGAATTTCCACGACGGCGGATGTCGTTCCAATCATGCGGCCACACACTGGTCCGGTCGTGCGACACCATCCCGGTGATGATCGAGATCAAGGTGAACCTCCCCGGCACCATTGCGGCCAAAGAGATCGCCTAGCTGCACCGTATCTGCTGGATGCCACTAAACACGACAGCGATACGCGGGTCCGCCATGGAGATCACCTTCTCCCAAGCGCCGATTTTCATCGAAGATTCGATGGAATGTTTCCGATCAACACCCGCCGCGGGCGCGGACCGAGAAAGCGCATGTTCAGGCCTCCGGGGATGAATTCTGAGGCAATGCTGTCCGCAACGTCAACGGCTAAACTCGGCGCGGTTCCAGGGTTAATAGATTAGGTTATACCCTTAGGTGGCAAGTCCATGGAAAATGCTGCAAGACGGTAGAGCCGAAGCTGGACAGCACTACGGGCGAACTCGAGCTTGGCGCACGACTAAGCCTTGGCGGGTCACCTCCTACGGGTAGAATGTCGATGATTTCGCAAATGGACGAAGGTGGTATTTCTCTCGGTCGAACGATCGACGCGCGCAAATTGATGTACTTCGCTCTCATCGTCCAACACGGAAGCCTGGGAAAGGCCGCCAAGGCCCTACGGATGTCCCAGCCTGCTTTGTCGATTTCGATGGATAGACTGGAGGTCGAGCTTGAAGCGAAACTGTTGATCCGCACCCCTACGGGGGTGGAACCGACCGAAAAAGGGGAGGCCATAGTACGTCATGCGCGGAAAATCCTGGAGTGCATTTCTGCAGTCGAGGATGAAATGTTCGCGTGCGGGGCCACCAAGAAAGCCGCTCTACATTTCGGTTGCTTGCCTACGTTGGCGGGTAGTGTCGTGCCGCAAGCCATCTGCCGCTGGAGGACAGACCATCCGGAGCTCGAGCTTCAGGTGACGGAACGGCCTCAGAACGAGCTTCTGTGGGGATTGCTTCGGAGGGAGTATGATTTTTCAGTTGGGGTAGTAGACGCCGACAATCATGCCTACGGGTTGCGGCAGCGCGTTCTGTTTCGCGAACGCCTTTACGTGATAGGCCGACCTGAGCATCCACTTGCCACCCAAGATTCCATTACATTGGATGATCTGACCCACTTCGCGTGGGTCTCGCCAACAACAGGGTGGCGGAATACGGCCCTTGAGCACATTCTCGAGGCTGAGGGCCTCACTTTGCAGCATAAGGTAACGGTCTGTAGCTCAATTTCGCTATTGAAATCGCTTATATCCGACACCAACAATCTGGCATTACTTCCAGCCCATGCGGTACAAGATGAAATACTAAGTAGAAAGCTAATGTTGCTGCCTTTTGATCAGGATAATCTCGCACGCAACATCGCTGTTTTCTTGCGGGAAAACACCTGTCTCGATGAGCCGAGTTTAGCACTACTCGAACTAATCCAAGAGCAGGGCAGGCTGCGTTATCTGAAGGAGAGCCGGCCAGTGCTTTGAGCGCGTGGAAAGCGCTTCATCACACCGCACGTTTCAAATGGAATCCGGATTGCCTGCGAGGCCACACGAAAAGGCGATCTTCCGGGCTGCTTCGCGTCAGATCAGCGGACGACATGCTTCGCGCTAAAAACCAACAGGAGCGTCAACCTAATGTCGCAAACATTGTCGAACCCGCCCAGCAAATGGCGTCTCTCTGAACGACGGATCGTGATAACCGGAGCCGCATCGGGCATAGGGCGCGCCACTGCGCGTCTCTTCATGGAGGAGGGTGCACGCGTCATCCTTCTCGACCGCAATCAGAAGGGTCTGGAGGCCACGCTCGAGGGTGGCAATGGAGTTGTCGGCGAGGTGGATATCACCAGAGAAGGCGATGTGCAGGAGGTGATCGATTCTTGCGCAAAACAGGTCGGCGGGATCGACGGTGTCATAAATGCTGCCGGAATCATGTTGACTGGTCCAACGGTAGACATGTCGTTCGAAACTTGGCGTAAAGTCATTGACGTCAATCTCTCAGGCAGTTTTATCGTTGCAAAAGTATGCCTTCCGTGGCTTCTCAAGCAGGAGGGCGCAACCATCGTCAATGTTGCGTCTGGCGCGGGCCTGTTGCCCAACGCGCCCGGGCTTGCAGCTTACGCAGCATCAAAGGGCGGTGTCATCGCGCTAACGAAAGCACTGGCATCAGACCTGGCGCCGTCTATTCGGGTCAACTGCGTCTGCCCGGGGATGGTTGACACCCCAATGGCGGATGGGTTCCGTCAGAACGTGGGCAGCTATGCGCTCAAAAGGCTCGCTGATCCTCGTGAGATTGCGAGGGCCATGTTGTTCCTGAGCTGCAGCGAGGCATCATATATCACTGGATCAGTGCTCGCCGTAGACGGCGGCCGGACGTTTCACTGAATCGGGATAAGCGGCGACCGCGATACGGGAAGCGCATTTGTTGATCCTTCGGCGTGCCGCTTTTCGCGTGGCTGGTTCCCCGGCGTCGTGACCTTGATGCTGATCTGTTGTCACTACCCCCACAAGCGCTTGGGCAGAGGGAGGCCAGAGTATAGTTGCTCCGGGATCTGCAACTCGGCGCCCATGCCAGCGGCAACAAAATCTAGCTGTCTGGCGTGCTGCGCGGTATGCCAAACGCCACGCTCGAGCACCTGATCGAACGGCTGTCGTCCGTAGTGCGTGTTGAGATGGGTAGCCGCGGGAAAGGAATTGCCATGCAGAAAAGTCTCGCGATAATCGGTGTGAATATGTTCAGTATATGAAAGTAGATCATCCTTTGTTTTGATATCAGTCCGGGGATCTAGATAGATCGCTCGCGCATCAATCGTGTCATCCGCGACCTGCCTTAGAAAAGATTCGGCGACTTGAAAAGTATGAACGCCGAGCTGCAAAATTTTCCTCTCTCGCTGTGGGATAACCTGACGTTCCAGAATGTCACCGTCGAAAGTGGCAACGATGCGCTTTGCCTTCTCCAATATCTCGTCCCATCGCCGGAGCAGAACGTCGCGCGGGAGTTTCGTGTGTCTGTGCGTCACGCCAAGGAGCTTCGCCACTTCATCCAGAGATTGAGCGTAAGCGAACGTGCTACCTCTACGTATGGCTGGAACACCACGGAGCCCCGCAGCTGTCACTTCTTCCATTGCCTCCGGATGCTCCAAGACATTGACAGACTCGAACTCCAGGCCATGCTCTGCAACAAACTCCTTTAGCTTGGCGCAGCTAGAGCACCCAGGGATCCAGTAGATCGAGATTTCGGCCCGGCCGACGATGGAAGAAGACAAAACGGTTGAAGACATCACGGCTTCCTTTCAACGTATGTTTTTGGCTCCGGCACCAAAGCAAATCGCTGTGCTTGCGTTTGCGGCGCCGCGGCCGCCCGGCATTCCCCAATTCCGCTAGGGGCATTCTTCGCGAAGCTGCGAAGGCGGAATCACAGGTCAACCCACTCCTAGATAAGGAACGCCTGCACCGAGACGACCGACGAGTGGAGCTATAATATCGAGTTGTATCAACAGGCATTGTGTCGGCCTGGCTATGGCGTTTGTGCAGAGACGCCCGAGGAAGGCTGCAGCTGTGGTCATCGGTATCCGTCAGCAGTGGTCGCATGATCCTAGGCAGCTACCAACGCCGGGTATCGTAAAGTGTGGACTGCATGAGGATTGCCCAGATGCGGTGCAACATTTTACCGGCGAAAACGATCTCTGCCAAGCATACGCAGAGCTTGACCTTCAAACGACAATTCCGATGCCGGGTACAGTTAAGGATAGCATCAATCACCTAATATGTACCCGATGTTCTGAACTACCATCACCGATAATAAAAAGATTTATCACTACTCATTTGGGCCCCTGCTTGGCTGTTGACCGGGCTAGTCCGTCGCTGCAAACATTTTCTTGGAAACCGCAACGTGCCTGGTTTTCTTGGCTGGAGGAGGCCAACCACGGCAGCATTCCAGTCATCGAAGTCAGGTGCTCCGTCAAGGATCGAGCCTGACGAACGGACGGCGTGTGGTCACTCAACGACAGGGAGGTTCAAGAATGAAAATCGAAATCTACGAAGCTTTGGTGAAGCAGTCCGCCATGACGAGACGAGGCATGCTGAAGGGGGCCACGGCTCTCGGCGGTATTGCCGCACTTGGCGGCGTCGGGTTGGGCTCAGGTCCTTCCTTCGCGCAGGAGAATATCCGTGCCCAGATCCTTGCTATCCCGGGCATCGGAAAAGGCACGCCGGCGGAATCCGACCACATTAAGGTCGGCGAATTGTGCCTTGGCCCGACCAAGGCAACCGTCAAGGAGGGAGAATTCGCTGGTGTCGAGCTGACCTTCATGGGCGCGGTCACCTCTGGCGTGCACAACGTGCTATTCCGTGCATTCCTCAAGCCATGGGAAGCCTATACCGGTGCCAAGATTACCTGGATCGACCTGGTGCAGATGGACTACAACCCGCGTCTGATGCAGTCGATCGCGACCGGCACCATGGACTGGGATCTGATGGAAATGGGCGCTTTGCTGGAAGGCGACGTCATGGCCAAAGGGCTCTTGGACGAGATGCCAAAATGGGTCGCCGACCTGATCGATATTGACGACTACGTCGACTTCCTCAAGGCGCCGGTCGGCACCTGGGGAGGCAAGACCTATCGCGTCTCGGGCGACGGCGACGTTCTCAGCATGAACTATCGCAAAGACTACTTCACCGATCCTGCCATTGCCGCAGCGACCGGCATGAAGGAAGTACCAAAGACCTGGCAGCAGTGGGCCGAGTTCAGCATCAAGGTCAAGGGCCAGAAAGACCCGCTGACGGGTGGTCCGGCCTATGGCTATCTCGATTCCTACAAGCCGTGGGGCGGTTATGACTTCTACTACCTGACCAACCGTGCGGTTTCTTATGTGAAGCAGCTGGGGAACCCGAACTACCTGTTCGACCCCAAAACCATGAAGCCCCTGGTCAACACGCCCGGCTGGGTTCAGGGGATGCAGGACCACAAGGACATGTTGCAAAACCAGCCCGACGACCAGATTAATGCAGACCCGCTGACGACCGGGTTCCAGCAGTTCCTGGCCGGCACGGGTTCGGGCCTCGCATGGTGGGGCGACATCGGCGCGCGCGCCAATACCGACGACGCCTCGGTCGTGGGTGGGGTGATCGGGTTCGGCGTCAGCCCAGGTTCCGACCGCATCTATAACCTGGCAACAAACGCCTGGGAAACCCCGCCAGAGCCGAACGTGGCACCGAACATGGCCACGATCGGATGGGGCTTTTACGTGACCAACCGCGTTTCGGGCGACGAACTGAAGCGGAAAGCGGCATGGAGTGCCGCAGCGCACCTTGGCGGCAAGGACATCAGCCTGTGGACTTCGGCCTATCCTTCGGGCCAGCAGCCTTACCGCAAGAGCCACTTCAACATCGAAGAGTGGGTGGCCGGTGGCTATGACCGTGAGTACATCACGGGCTATCTCAAGTCTCTGGAAGACAGCTACAACCACCCGAACGCGGCCATCGAACCGCGTCTGCCCGGCCTGTCGCAGTACTACTCCGTTGCGGAGGACGAGTTGGCGAAGTTTTACACGGGCCAATACGCAACCGCGCAGGAAGCGTGCGACGCGATCGCTGCCAGTTGGGAAAAGATCACCGACCAGCTGGGCCGCGAAGCCATGATCAAGAATTACCAGACCGCCATGGGCCTTTGACGGTAGTTCCATCGAAGGGGGCCCATTTCTGCCACCCTTCCTCTGACCGGGCGCGTTGAGCGCCCGGTCCCACCATGGGCCAATGTGGGCGGCAAGTCGAAATGCTACATGTCGTGACAAAAGACAATATCGGACGCACGCGGCGGACGCTCGGCACGGTGCTGCTTTGGGGTTCTCTGGCTTTGCTTGGGTTGGTGGCGCTGGCCCAGGCCCTGCAATCCTCTGGCGAAACCAATCTTGGGTTCTTGAACTGGCGCCCGACGCTTTATGCCTACCTTGGGTTTTCGATTTGCCTGTGTATCGCCCAGGTACTGAAGGGCGGTGAGCATGGCAAGCGCTCCCTGTTCATCGTGCCACCGTTGATGTTCGTTCTCAGCCTTGCCATCATTCCTCTGATCTTCGGATTGGTCCTAGCGTTTTCCGACTGGAACCTGGCTTCGGCTGAAGGGCGGCGGTTCAACGGCCTTGCGAACGTCCGGCAGTTGCTTTCCGATCAATTTTTCTGGAATTCCATGGGCAACATGGTTTGGTACTGCCTTGCGGTCCTGCCGGAATTCGTGATTGCGTTCGGACTTGCCCTGATGCTCAACTCGCAAATCAGGGCGCAGAAGTTCTTTCGCGTCGCCTTCCTTCTGCCGCTGATGCTGTCGCCGGTGGCCGTCTCGTGGATGATCGGCAAGTCAATGTTCGTGACTCAGCCCGCGGGGCCAGTTGTCTATTTCCTTCAGTTCCTGGGTCTTGACCGGCCGACCTTCTACTCGAGCCCTTGGGTGGCGCGGCTGATTGTCATGATGCTTGACGCCTGGATCTTCATCCCCTTCATGATGATCATGATTCTCGCCGGGTTGCAGGCGATCCCGAAAGAACTTCAGGAAGCCGCAAGGGTCGATGGTGCCAAGGGTTGGAGCGCATTCTGGGAAGTGACCTTTCCGTTGATGCTTCCGGTTTCCATCACCACCTTGCTGATCCGAATCATCTTCAAGCTGAAGCTTGCCGATCTGGTGATCACATTGACTGCGGGCGGGCCGGGGGGCGCCACGGACAGTGTGACCTCATTCATCTACCGCGAATATCGAGAACGCTCCAACGTCGGCTACGGCACGCTTCTGGCCTTCGTCTACCTGATCGTGATCGTGATTATCATGACCGCCCTGACGAAATTCGCCGACAGGGCGACACGGTCCCGGAGCTGAAACGAAAATGACCTCGCAAATCTTTCATGACTCTGCTGCGGACGGCCTGTTCAGGGCAAAATTCTGGACAGGACGGACCGCAATCTACGCGGCGCTTCTGATTTGGGCCTTCATTTGCCTGTTCCCGATCTTCTGGACCGCGACCACCTCGTTCAAGACCGCGCCGGATGTGATGAAGGGGAATTTGATTCCCTGGCTCGATTTCACGCCGAAATGGCTGGGGTGGAAGAAGCTGGGGCTGTCGCCGGACACGTTCTTCGAATATTCGGCAGCGCGCGAAGAATTCCTGCACCGTTTCTCGAATTCGATTATCATCTCATGCGTGTCATCGGCACTGGCGGTAGTGTTGGGAAGTATGGCGGCCTACGGACTGAGCCGGTTCGAATACAAATTCCTACATTTCAGGAATTCCGACATCAGCTTCTTCTTCCTGAGCCAATTGATCATGCCCCCCGTCGTCATGGCTCTGCCGTTCCTTGCGCTTTACAAAGAACTCGACCTTCTGGACACCAAAACCGGATTGATTGCTATCTATGCGCTGTCGGTACTTCCGATCGTCGTATGGATCATGCGCGACCAGTTCGAAAGCATTCCGACGGAGTTGGAGGAAGCGGCGATGGTCGATGGCCTTTCCGTCTGGGGTGCCTTCATGACGATCATACTGCCGATCGCGCTGCCCGGCATGGTGGCCGCCACGATTCTTTGCCTGGTGCTGACTTGGAATGAATATTTCTTTGCAACGCTACTGACATCGACGCTGGCCAATACCCTGCCGGTAATGGTGGCCAGCAAGACCGGCAGCCAGGGGATCGAGTGGTGGACGATGGCGGCCATTAGCTTTGCGTCGATCTTACCGCTTCTGCTGATAGGCATCTTCCTGGAACGGTTCATCATCAAGGGTATGGCCGCTGGTGCCATCAAATAGACTTTGGCCAAGGCGGGCTCTCTACGTTGCGGTTCCCGGACCGGGGGACTGCAGCGTCGAACGGCGATCGCCGGCACTGGAGGCAATTCAATCTTGCTGTTGGAACAACAGCTGACGAGACTACTATGGGAGAGAAAATGGCCGGTTTAACGATCCGAGATATACGCAAGTCCTACGGCACGCTGGAAGTCATCCACGGCGTTGATGTCGCGGTCGAGGACGGGCAGTTTCTAGTGCTCGTCGGACCGTCAGGTTGCGGCAAGTCGACCCTTCTGCGGATGATCGCCGGCTTGGAGAGCGTAACGTCGGGAACCATCCATATCGGCGAACGCGGGGTCAACAACCTCCCACCGTCTGAGCGTGACATTGCTATGGTTTTTCAGAACTATGCGCTTTATCCACACAAGACAGTGGCGGCCAATATGGGCTTCCCGTTGAAGATGCGCGGAATGCCCAAGGACAAGATCAAGGAGCGCGTCGACCGCGCGGCAGATATCCTTGGTCTGAAACCCTATCTCGCACGCTATCCCCGGGAATTATCCGGTGGGCAGCGCCAGCGGGTTGCTATGGGACGCGCAATCGTACGCGATCCGCAGGTTTTCCTCTTTGACGAGCCACTCTCCAATCTGGATGCGAAACTGCGTGTGCAAGTGCGCACGGAGATCCGCGAGCTGCACCTGCGTCTCAAGACCACGACGGTCTATGTTACCCATGACCAGATTGAAGCCATGACGATGGCCGACAGGATCGTCGTCATGGATGATGGCCATGTCTCGCAACAGGGCGCCCCGTTGGAGCTTTACGACGAACCGGCCAATACGTTCGTCGCCCGATTCATCGGTTCACCATCAATGAACATGTTGCAGGGTATTGTCGGTTCCGATGGCGCATCGGTCGAAATACTAGGTGTGCCCTTGGCTGTGCCAGCGCGTGCGGGCATGACGCCTGGCCGCAAGGTGATCGTCGGGATCCGGCCGGAGCACCTTGTGCCCGCCGACAAAGGCTTTGTTACGGAACTGGTGGTCGTCGAGCCGACAGGTGCGGAAACGCATCTCGTCTTGCGTTTTGGAACGTATGAACTGATCTCGGCCGTTCGTGATCGTCATCAATATGTGATCGGCCAGAAGCTAACCATGGCACCGGACCCCAGATGTATCCATCTATTTGACGAAGAGACTCAGCAAAGGCTGGGTTGAACGCTCGACATCATCCGGAGTGCCCGGCACGTATCGGTCAAACGCGCGGGGAGTGCCAGTGCATCCGGATGGAGGCACCGCTGAAGGGCGATGGCCTTCATAGGCCGGCCTATTGATGTGAAATTCCCGAAGTGGTCTGCATGGACCACCGCGCGAGTTGCACTTCTTTCGTCGATATCGTCGGTTTACCTCAATGTCCACGCGCCTGTCGCCGACAGAGGGTTGCTCTGACCGCAGCGATGCATGGCTTCGGTCCAGGAGGCGAACTGATAGGCGCCGCCCTTCGGGACGGCGCCGGTTCTTTCAGATGGGCTGAGCGGTCGGACGGAACAAAATTTCGTTGACGTCCACGTTTTCCGGTTCACTCATTGCAAAAGCCACCATCCGAGCAAACGCGTCTGCAGTCATACCCACGGCACCGACGAATTCTTTCGAGCCGGCCTGAATTTCGGCATCACTGATGTGCTCCAGCAGCTCCGTTTTCATCGCTCCCGGCGAGATGATCGTCGTGCGGATGTTATACGGCTTGACTTCCTGACGAACACCCTCGGAGAGGGCACGCACGGCGAACTTGGTTGCGCAATAGACCGTGGCCGCTGGGCCAACCACGTGACCGTAGACCGACGACACGTTGATAATGTGACCCGATCGCTGTTCCTTCATGTAGGGAAGTGCGGCGGCAACGCCATACAGAGTACCCTTGAAATTCACGTCGATCATGTGATCCCACTCATGCACCTTCAAGGCTTCGAGCGGAGCGAGCGGCATGACCCCGGCATTGTTCAGGATCACGTCCACGCGGCCGAATTCCTTGAAGGCTGTATCGACGAGGTTTTTCACTTGCGCTTCGACCTTGACGTCGGTGGCTACAGCCTTGGCTTTGTATCCGGCCGCCGTCAGTTCGGCGGCAAGGGCCTGGATGCGGTCCGCACGGCGCGCACCAAGCACCACTGAGGCGCCGAGCTTTGCCAGATGACGAGCAGTCGCCTCTCCAGAGCCAGAGCTCGCTCCGGTTATAACAACGACCTTGCCTTTGATATTCTCACTCATTCTTTTTCTCCAGGTTTGGCTGTGCGCAGCGTCAGTCCTGCGCAAACGAGGCTCTCGCTCATGGGGCTCCCTTGCCTTGCGACGAAGGGGCATGAGTAAGCGTCTAGCGGCGTTAAAGTGGGATGTGCTTCTCCCGCGATAGCGGGTAGTCATCAATAAACACGCATCCCATTCAGCGAATAGAGGCCTAAGCGTGCATGGTCTTATGAATCTTCTTCATAAATGTATTGAGATGAATCAACTTGGGTCGCTTAGCGATGCGCGCCGGCCTCGTTTCACTCGATTGCCTGCATACGTCCCGCATCGACGATGGCCTTTATCTTGGAGCGGCAGGTGCCGCAGTTGGTTCCGGTTCGCAACGCCCCGGCGACAACACCGTTGGAGCAACAGCCACCGCTGAATCACGCTGGTTCCCGACGTTACGCCCCCCGCGGCGCCGACGCTTTGGGCGCGAGGGGACCAGCAAAGCTTCCAAAGTCGCGGGCGCTGTGAATGTCTTGCTCTAGTCCACTGTTGATGATCCGGTTCAGACCGCGGGGAGTTGATCGATCATCTTGTCCAGTGTGATCGGATAGGCTCGCACCCGGATGCCGGTGGCATTGTAGGCTGCGTTGGCGATAGCGGCAGCAACACCGCAGAGCCCGAGTTCGCCGACGCCCTTGGCTTTCAGCGGCGTTGAGGACGCATCGGTCGTGTCGAGGAAGATGACCTCCTGATGCGGGATGTCGGCGTGCACCGCGACCTCATAGCCGGCGAGATCGTGATTAACGAAAAAGCCACGCCCCATATCGGTGGCAAGTTCCTCCGAAAGTGCCGCACCTACGCCCATGGTCATGCCGCCAATCACCTGGCTGCGCGCGGTTGTCGGGTTCAGAATGCGGCCGCTGTCGCAGACAGCCAGCATCCTTTTGACGCGAATCTCCCCGGTGCCGATATGGACGGCGACCTCGACGAAATGTGCGCCGAAAGTGGCTAGCTGCAGACCCTTTTTGAAGTCGCCGAAGGTCATGGTATCCTCTGCGATCAGCTCTTCATCGGCCGAAACTTCAGCGAGAGGCAAAACGGTGTTGCCAGCCCGAACGTGGCCGGCTTCGAAATGGGGGTTCTTAACGCCCAGGCGCTCGCCAATTTTTTTCTGCAGGGCGAGGCAGGCGGCATAGACGCCGGCGGTGGAGCTCGCCGCGCCGAACTGACCGCCCGAACCGGAGGCGACGGGGAACGCGCTGTTGCCCAGCCGGACCTCGACCGCTTCCATCGGCAAGCCCATCGTTTCTGCAGCCGTTTGAGCGATGATCGTGTAGGATCCGGTTCCGATGTCGGTCATGTCGGTCTCCACCGTAAGTCGACCGGCTTTCAGCCGTACCCGCGCGCTGGAATCCAACGTCGGGCCGCCTCGGTAGGCACCGGCCATGCCATGGCCGACCAACCATTGTCCGTCTCGCATGCCGCCTGGTTTTTGATTGCGGTTTTTCCAGCCGAAGACCTCTGCGCCGCGCTCAAGGCATTCAACGAAATGTCGCTCCGAGAACGGCTTGCTGGGATCGCTCGGATCGACCTGGGTGTCGTTCAAAATGCGAAACTGTACGGGATCCATGCCGAGCTTTTCGGCCATCTCGTCCATGGCGATCTCGAGCGCCATCAGCCCGGACGCCTCACCCGGCGCCCGCATATCCGAGGACTCCGGCAGGTTCATATCGACCAGGTGGTGGATGATGCGGCGGTTCGCGCCGGCATAGAAGTAGGGGCTCTGTGCCGTAGCGTCCTCACCCCGGCCGCCCGGCAGGGTATGTGATGCGACTTCATGCCAGATGCCGGTCAGCTTCCCGTCGGCTTCCGCAGCTAGCCGGATGCGCTGCACGGTCGCAGAGCGATGCGTGGTGTTGTTCATCATGAACGGCCGCGGCAGCGCCAGCTTGACAGGGCGGCCGGCGGCGCGGGAGCCAAGCGCAGCCAGCACCGCGTCGGCGCGCAGCCACAGCTTGCCGCCGAAGCCGCCCCCGACATACGGGCTTTCCACGCGGACCTTCTCCTTGTCGATGCCGAAGCTCGTGGCCAGCGACCCGCGGTTCCAGTTGATCATCTGGTTCGACGTCCAGACGGTCAGCCGGTCACCGTCCGACCAATCGACGATCGACGCAAACGGTTCCATCATTGCATGGGATTGCGAGGGCGTACGGTAGATTTCATCGATGACGGCCGAAGCGTTCCGGAAAGCCGCCTCAACGTCTCCCACCAGAACCGACGGCTTGCCGGATCCTTCGAGACGCCGAAATGCGGCATCAAGGTCGAAATCAGACTTCTCTTCCTCGTAGGTCGCCTTGATAAGCGCCGCCGCCGCCCGGGCTTGCTCGAGCGTTTCGGCAACGACAACCGCGATCGCCTGATGATAGTGCTGCACTTCGCTGCCGCCGAACAGCCGGGCGACGTTGAGCATCCCGAGAGGCAAGGGATCTATCTCGAGCGTGGTGACCACGGCCGCGACGCCGGGCGCCGAACGGGCCGCCGAAGCGTCGATCAAGGTTATGCGGCCCTTGGCGATGGTCGAGCCGACAGGATAGCCAACAAGTTGGCCCGGCACGACGTCGTGGCGCTCATAGGCGTACGGCGCGGTGCCCGTGACCTTCAGCGGGCCGTCGATCCGGGGGTGCGGCTTGCCAACGATCGTGGCGCGGTCGAAGATATTCTGCCCTGCCGGTTCATTGAATTCCATGATCTTATCCCTCTGCCAGCATGGCGGCCAGCGTCCGTTCGGCCAGCTTGATTTTGAAGGCGTTCTCTTCGGTCGGTCGGGCGCCTTTCAGCAGGCGCGCCATAACGGCGCCGGCGCCGTTCGGCAGTTCCGCATCCGCTTCGGCCCGCCGCCATGGCATGGGGGCGACGCCGCCGAGCACGACGCGGCCGGTGCCGTCGGCTTGGCGGACCAGCGCCACCGAAACCAGCGCAAAAGCATAGGAGGCACGGTCGCGCACCTTGTGATAGGCGTGACGACCCCCGACCGGCGGCGGCAGCGTCACCGCGGTGATGATCTCGCCTGGCATGAGCACCGTCTCCCGGTCGGGTGTATCGCCTGGCAAGCGGTAGAATTCGCCAAGAGGAATCCTACGGGTCGCACCCACCGAGGTCACCGTCTCGACCACCGCATCAAGTGCCCGCAGCGCGATGGCCATGTCGGACGGATGGGTGGCGATACAAGCGTCTGAGGTGCCGATTATCCCGAGCTGGCGCGAGAAAGCGCCAACGCCGAGGGCCGCGCAGCCAGCGCCAGGAGCGCGCTTGTTGCAGGGTTGGGCGGTGTCGTAGAAATATGGGCAGCGGGTGCGCTGCAGGAGGTTGCCCGCGGTGGTCGCTTTATTGCGCAGTTGACCTGAGGCGCCGGCGACAAGCGCACGTGTGAGCAAGCCGTAGTCGCGCCGGATGCGCTTGTCGGCAGCGAGATCGGTATTGCGCACGAGAGCCCCGATGCGCAGCCCGCCTTCAGGCGTTTCGGCGATCTTGTCCAGTCCAAGCCCATTAACGTCGATCAGATGCACCGGCGTCTCTATCTCGAGCTTCATCAGGTCAAGAAGATTGGTGCCACCGGCGATGAACTTCGCGCCAGGAACTTGTGCCGCGCGAGAAGCTGCCGCAGCCGCATCCGCGGCGCGCTCGTAGGAGAAAGCTTTCATCCCTGTGCCTCGGCCACTTGAGTGATTGCTGCCAGGATATTGGCGTAGGCGCCGCAGCGACAGATATTGCCCGACATCCGTTCCCGAATTTCCACATCCGTCACTTCAATCGCCGCAGCCAGGTCGCCGGTAACATGGCTGGGGATGCCGGCACGGATTTCCTCGATCACCGCTTTGGCTGAGCCGATCTGGCCCGGCGTACAGTAGCCGCACTGGAAGCCATCATGTTGGATGAAAGCGGCCTGCATCGGATCGAGATCATCAGGCGTGCCGATCCCTTCAATCGTCCTTACCTCGTCGCCCTCATGCATGACGGCAAGGCTGAGACAAGAGTTCAACCGCCGGCCATTCACGGTGACGGTGCAGGCGCCGCACTGGCCATGGTCACAGCCCTTTTTGGTGCCGGTGAGCTGCATATTTTCCCGCAACGCATCGAGCAGCGTCGTTCGATTGTCCAGGTCAAGGGTCCGTTGCGCACCGTTTACAGTGATTGAGACAGACGTCCGCTCGGGGCCGACCGGAGCACCTTTGGCAGCAGACTCCGCGCTGACCCGCCCGGGGAACCCGGCGGCTGCTGCGGCCGAAGCGGCGGTGGCAACGAGTAGCGTTCTTCGGTTAAGCTCGAATTCGATGGGTGGAACCATGGAGGCTTTCTCCTGTCCTCGTTCGATTTGCCCCTCCCTCCCAAGCAACTTAGGACTATGCATGCAGGCGATCACCCCCATCCCGGTCATGCCAACGATGAATCCAGCTCATGGTTTGTTTGCAGTGCTGCACCGGCCTTAGCGCGGCTATGATCTGTCGGAAACAAATCGGAGATGATCAATGAAGCGCGAAGAACTTGGCGATCTCGCTGTGTTTCTGGCTGTTGCTGAAGAAAGCAACTTCACCCGCGCCGCAACGCGAATAGGGATTTCTCAATCCGCGGTCAGCCATACGATCCGCCGCCTGGAGGCATCGGTTGGGCAGAAGCTGCTGAACCGCACCTCGCGACGCGTCACTACGACCGAGGCCGGACAGAAACTTCTCGAGACCTTGAGGCCCAGCTTCGGTCAGATCGATGCTGGTATGGAAGAGCTGCGTCATCTCGGCGATGCCCCGCGTGGTCTGGTGCGCCTGACCACAAGCAAGACCGCCGCGAGCACTATCCTCTGGCCCATCCTGTCACGGATCGTCCGCGACTATCCAGATGTGCAGATCGAGCTCTGTCTGGAAAGTCGTCTCACCGATCTCACGGAGGATCGGTTCGACGCCGGGGTGCGACTGGGGGAATTCGTGGGGCCAGGCATGATCGCGATAAAGATCGGGCCGCCGCTGCGCATGGCTGCTGTTGCCACACCGGAATATTTCAAAGAGCACGGTGTCCCAGGGCATCCTTCGGAGCTCGATAGCCACGATTGCCTCGCACTACGCTTCAACGCGCATGTGCCAACATATGACTGGGAGTTTGAAAAGGATGGAGAGGAGATCGTCAAAAAGATCTCCGGACCGTTCATATTCAGCGAAAGCGATATCTGCATCGAGGCAGCGAAGGAAAGCCATGGCATCGCTTTCGTCACCGAACCCGAAGTGCGTGACGCAATCAAGCAGGGCAGCCTTCGCCGTGTTCTTGCAGACTGGTGTCCCCCCTTCGAGGGCTTTCACCTATTCTATTCCGGGAGACGGCAAGTCAGTTCAGCGTTGCGTCTATTGATCGATCGATTGAAGTACCGCGATTGAAAGATGTGCCGTTGGGTGATGCCCGAGCCATGGTGGGTTTTGGCCCACCACGGGAGCGAACAAGCCAGGCTCAGGTCGGTGTCCATACGCTCGACTGGTTCGAGGGTGCAGCTCTAGCGAGCAGCCTTCGAACCTGTTGCAACGGGATTTTTGTACCGTAGCGCTTCCAATATCACGGTCATCGCCGGAGACATCTGCCGCCTGCTCGGATAATAGAGATGGTAGCCGCTAAAGGGCGGGCTCCAATCTTCGAGCACGTGCGTCAGTCTCCTTGCCGCGATATGGCCTTGAGCCAGGTCGTCAGGGACAAATGCAACTCCGTAGCCGCTCAATGCTGCATCGATCATCGGCATCGACGTGTTGAACGTGAGTTGTCCCTCCACACGCACTCGCAGTTCGCGGCCATCCTTCTCGAATTCCCAGGCGTAAAGTCCGCCGGCCGTCGTCTGTCGCATATTGATGCAGGCGTGTCCCACAAGGTCTTGTGGTGTTGTGGGCATCGGATATGCGGAGAGATATTCGGGCGACGCCACGGCGATCATCCGCCAGTCAGGACCTATGCGCACGGCGATCATGTCGCGGTCAACGCTTTCGCCAAGGCGAACCCCGGCGTCAAAGCGTTCCTCCACGATGTTGCGCATCCCGTTGTCGCTGTAGAGTTCGACCCTAACATCGGGATAGGTCATGAGAACGGTGCGCAGTTTGGGCCAGACCGTCGTTTGCAGCGCATGATCGGACAAGGTCAGGCGCACCGTGCCGGACGGCGTATCGCGAAATGCCACCAAGCTCGCGAGATCGGCATCAATCTCCTCAATACGTGGCGCAAGCGAGCGGAACAAACGCTCACCTGCCTCGGTAGGCGCTACGTTGCGCGTGGTGCGCGCGAGTAATCTCACTCCCAGCCGTGCCTCTAACTGCTTGATAGTGAGGCTGAGCGTTGATTGCGAAGTACCGAGCTTAGCTGCCGCCTTGGTAAAGCTGCGCTCTCTGGCGACCTCCAGGAACCAGAGCAAATCCTTCATGTGCTCGCGTTGCAAGGCAAACTCCTTCGTTCATTCATATCACAGATCGATAACTTCATGCAGATTTCACGGATTGTCCAACATGTAGCGGTACATATCTACCAGTCACGACGGCCGATTAGTGAAGGCGTCATCCCGCCGACCCCAAGGATAGCGGCTATGGACGTGACCTATAACAGTGGATTGACGAATTCCCGCTCCGCCTGGAGCGCCGTGATTTCCATGGCGCTTTGTGTCGCGGTGCTGATCGCGTCCGAGTTCATGCCGGTCAGCCTGCTGTCGCCGATCGCCGCCGATCTAGGGATTACCGCCGGCCAGACGGGCCAGGCGATTTCGATCTCCGGCGCCTCCGCGGTGGTGACCAGCCTCGTCATCGCAGGTCTCACCCGCCGTATCGATCGACGCGTCGTGGTCCTGGCGTTCACAGGGCTGCTTATCGTCTCCGGCCTCGCCGTCACATTCGCGCCGAACTACGCTTTCCTGATGGTGGGCCGGGCGCTGCTCGGGATGGCGATCGGTGGCTTCTGGTCGATGTCCACGGCAATCGTGATGCGTCTCCTGCCGGCCGATCTGGTGCCCAAGGGCCTTGCACTGCTGAATGCCGGCAATGCGATCGCCGCTACGATCGCCGCCCCGCTTGGAAGTTTCCTCGGGGCATATGTCGGCTGGCGGGGAGCGTTCTTCATGGTCGTTCCCCTGGGCCTCCTCGCACTGGTCTGGCAATGGATCAGCCTGCCTGCATTGGCGCCGCAGCGCGACCGGGGTTCGGCCAATGTCTTCACGCTGCTTGGGCGCCTTTCGGTCGCGCTGGGCATGGCCTCCATCCTGCTTTTCTTCATGGGCCAGTTCGCGCTGTTTACCTATCTGCGTCCTTTCCTCGAACAGGTTACCCAACTCGACATCGCGGATCTGTCCGCAATACTGCTGGTGATGGGGCTGGCGGGCGTTGCCGGAACCTGGTGCATCGGTCGCCTGCTGAACAAGCGGCTCTTCAGCGTCCTGATAGTCATTCCGATTGTCATGGCGCTGCTGGCAGCTGGGTTGGTCCTATTCGGTGCAGTGCCGATCGTCGTATCCTTGCTGCTTTCTGCCTGGGGCTTTTTTGGCACTGCAGCACCCGTTGGCTGGGGCACCTGGTTGACCCGCGCCATGCCCGACGATGCCGAAGCCGGAGGGGGCCTGCAGGTGGCCGTGATCCAGCTGGCAATCACGGCCGGCGCGGCAACCGGCGGCTTTCTTTTCGACGCCGTCGGCTGGTGGAGCACTTTCGCGCTTAGCGCCGGCCTGTTGTGCGGTTCATCACTCCTTGCGGTGGCGGCTTGGCGTGTCACCCGCGGCATTCAGCCATGACGATACATGATCACCTTTCACCGACGGCATCCCACCACGTTCTAGAATGTCAGGAAATTATAGTGACCGATAACATCGCAGCTAAAATCGTAGCCATCACCGGCGCCTCAAGCGGCATGGGCGCGGCAGCTGCCCGTCATCTCGCCGCCAAGGGCGCCAGTGTCGTCGTTGCGGCGCGGCGAGTCGACGGGATCGAAACCCTCGTGGCCGACATCGCGAAAATGCGGAACATCATTCTCGGTGCAATTGCCTCAATGCTGTTTACGGGAGCCGCCATGGCACAGGAAAGGATCGTAATCTCATCACCATGGGGGAAACTGACAGCCGAACTGGTCGACAATGAAGCGACAAAGGCCTTGCTTGGAATGCTTCCGGTCACGATGGACATGCACGATCATCTTCGGCAGGAGAAGACGGGCAATCTGCCTTCCTCGCTGCCGCAGTCCGGACGCCAGCTTGACTTCGACAATGGCACGCTCGGATTGTGGGGGTCGACCGACTTCGTGATCTATTATCGCAAGGGAAGCGTTCCGCGACCGGGGATCATCATTCTTGGCCGCGTTGATGGCGATGCGTCCATTTTCGATCGCCCTGGCCCGATCACCGTTGAGATCGACCGAGCCAAGTAGGGCTCGGCCTCAACGATAGTCCGGTCCATCACCTCATCCCGTCGCGCCGAGCGAGAGGACGTAGTCACCATGAAAAATAGAATCCTGCCGGTTGGTTTGGCGTCAGTCTGTGGAGCACTGGCTCTGGTCGCAAGCTACCTGACGTTGCCGCATGGGACCGGCCCGTCGCCGGCATATGCCGAAGCCAATGCTGTGACTTTCCCGCCTCTTGACCAGCTTGAGCACTACACAACCGTGCGTCGCGGCATCACGCGCGAACATATGCTGACAAGCTCGGCCGCACTCGCAGCCCTGAGGGCCGGACAACCGGTCCCCGTGGGGACCCAAATGGTGCTTGTCGATTACCAAAGCGATGTGCTGACCCGGTATCTGGTCAGCCAGAAAATCGGTGCCGGCGACGACGAGTGGCAATATCAATGGTTCTGGCCGGATCAATCGATCAAGGCCGATGAGAACGTAGCGCAGTGCTACGCCTGCCACCGGTCGCGCCAAAGTCAACAGTTCATGTTCACCCATGACGGAGCGATTTCCAATGACGATCCGCTTTAGGGTGACAGGGGGCTCCATGCTGACGACGAGAGCCGCGCCTCAGCTTTTGGTCCCGGTCGGTATGGCTGCTTTGCTGCTTTTGTCGCTAGCCTACTGGTGGCTCGATAACATTCCGCACGAAATCTTTGGTACGGCTATGTTTGTCCTGATCGCCTGGCACATCGCCATGAACCGGTTGTGGTTCAGGAATGTGTTTCGGGGTCGCTACGATGGCCGCCGCGTCTTCACGGCGCTGCTGCATCTATTCCTGATCGTCAATATGGCGGTTCTTCTGGCGACGAGTATCGTCATCTCAAGATCGGTGCTGGCTTTCCTGCCGCTTCCAAACATCGCGAACCTTCGCGAGGTCCATTGGTTCTCCGCCTATTGGGTGATGATCGTCGTCGGCATCCATCTTGGCATTCACTGGATCCGGGTCATGGCACTGCTACGTTCGATGCTGGGTCTGTCCCGCGGAAGCGCCCTCAGAGCATGGACGCTCCGCGCGGCGGCGATGGCCAGTGCGGGATTCGGCTTGTGGAGCTTTTGGGTGCTCGGCGTGTGGGGCAAGCTGACATTCACCTATAGCTTGGATTTCTGGGACTTCACGGCATCCGTCACGCCGTTCTTCGGGCATTGGGCGGGTGTCCTCGCCCTCCCAGCCATTCTGACGCACTACGTCATGACTGGATGGGTCTCAGCGGCTTCACATGGTGGTCGCTTGGCTGGGCTACGCAAACCGACGCAGCGCCCCATCCAGTCCGTAGGGTGATCTGCAGAGCCATTGGGCCGCTCAACCCGGATGCTTGCGATTTTCAAGTATGCTGGGAAACCAGATGAGCATCCCCCAAGAGGCTGTCCGTGCCGCATCTTTCAACCGAGACCCTTGAGGGTGGCATGGTGTGGCCGCACTACACGATGGAAAAGCCCTAGGATGACCGGGCGGGCAGGGCGTGATGCCGTTCGCGCCCTGTCCTGCCGATTGGCATTCGGATGGGTTACATCCGCAGCAGGGCCT
Source organism: Mesorhizobium bavaricum (assembly GCF_056781655.1). NCBI lineage: Bacteria > Pseudomonadati > Pseudomonadota > Alphaproteobacteria > Hyphomicrobiales > Phyllobacteriaceae > Mesorhizobium > Mesorhizobium bavaricum. Next base: position 4,257,986 of record NZ_CM165566.1, read on the forward strand.
TGATCGCGCGGCGTTCGTCCATCGCCTTGTAGCCCTCGGCCACGTCCTCGAGCGGTATTTCGAGATCGAATACTTTGCCCGGATTGATCTTGCGGGTCATCACGAGGTCGAGGAGATGGGGAAGGTATTTCCGCACCGGTGCCGGCCCGCCCAAAAGGTTTTTCTGGGCGAAAAACAGGTTCGCGCCGTCAAGCTGCACGCTGTGCGGAACACCCACAAACCCGATCGAGCCGCCCGGTCGCGCGCAATTGATCGCCTGGGACATCGATTCCTGGGTGCCGACACACTCGAGAACTGACTCCGCGCCGATGCCGTTCGTGAGTTCCTTAACCTTCGCGGCGCCATCGTCGCCGCGCTCGGTGACGATGTCGGTGGCTCCGAATTCAAGTGCCAGCTCTTGGCGGGCCTTGTGGCGGCTCATCGCGATGATGCGTCCCGCGCCCATCTGCTTGGCGGCGAGCACGCCCATCAGGCCGACGGCGCCGTCACCGACAACGACCGCGGTTGCACCGGGCTGCACGCGGGCGGCATCCGCTGCATACCAGCCCGTGCCAAGTACGTCCGAGGTCGCGAGGAGGCTCGGGATCAAGTCGTCGGATGGCATCTCGGCGGTTGCCACGAGTGTTCCGTCGGCCAGCGGGATGCGGGCGTAAGGGGCCTGCGCTCCGGACATGAATTCGCGGTGCTCGCAGGACGAAGGGAAGCCGAAACGGCAATGCGGGCATGTGTTGTCGGAAATGCAGAAGGACCCGACGACGAATTGGCCTGGCCGGATGGTCTTCACTTCACTCCCGACTTCAACCACCACGCCGCAGTATTCGTGGCCCATATGGGCAGGGCCATTCATCGGTTGGAGTCCGCGATAGGGCCATAGGTCGGAACCGCAAACGCACGAAGCCGATAGTTTGATAATGGCGTCAGTGGGCTTCCGAATCTTTGGGTCGTCGACCTCTTCGCAACGGATGTTACCGGGGCCGTGCAAGACTGTTCCAAGCATGAGTTGTTTCCTCGGTGTTGCATTAAATGGTCTGGATGAAGCGTATGGAAGCCGAACGCACCGAATGGCGACGGGAGGCCGGGAAGCGCGCACTGAGACGGAGAGGCGGTGTCGCGCTCGTCGTGCCATTTCATGCGTATTCTACCACGAAGGTTCGCCAGGCATTATCGCGGAAGGTCGATTAGACCTATTCATGCTGTACATGAATTTCGTGAGATGACCCCGCTTTGAGATGTCGGGCCAAGTCCTTGACATAACTGGACGTTATATCCTCATCGACCGTACGATTGCCGCTTGCTGGATCGAAAGCTAAAAACATAAGGACGAGCTCACGCGACTGCACCACCTTCGGCGAAGTCGCTCCTTTCAACGACGTCATTCAGAGGTAAGCATGCCTTACGCCATCATGTTCACGGATGATCCCGGGGTCCTGGAAAAGAAAAAGGCGATGCGTCCCATCCACGTCGAATACGTGACCAAGAACGCCAGTCGCATCATCGCAAGCGGTGGCTTTTTCCCTGATGACGACGATTTTCCCAACGGCGGTCTTATTCTTCTGGATACCGACATTCGACAAGAAGCTGTCGATTATATCGAGAACGATCCCTTCTTTCAGAACGGCATTTTCAGCAAATATACGGTGACGAAGTGGCGCAAGTTCATTTTCGATCACAAGCGCATTCCCGCCTGACGGCTAGACGAATTTGCGGCAGGCAAGGCCCCGCGATGAGCGGCGACACTGCAGGCCGCCGGCGGCCTGACACTCCAACTGCCCCTCGGCCCGACTTGCGCTCTAACGGCTGAAGTGTCTTTGATTTCTCAGTGGGACTCTCTCAGATCGATTAGTTAGACCGGCAACGCTACGGCTGTATTCTTTCTTGTGAGATCCACGCAGCGGGGAACAGATGTCTGATGCCCTTTAGCCAGCACCGCTTCGCTTGCTCAGTGGATCTCCCTTGCAGTCGGATTTGCGAGACGTTCACACGCCTTTCCCAAGCTACCTCATAATGAACGGATTGCCGGGCGCGGCCTCGGCTATCGAGATGATGACACTCTTCGTTTCGAGGTATTCGTTGACGGCTTCGATGCCGCTCTCACGGCCCAGCCCGGAACGTTTTATGCCTCCGAAAGGCACCATGTAGCTGTACGCCCGGTATGTGTTGATCCACACCGTACCGACATGGAGCGCCTTTGACATGCGGACGGCGCGACCAATGTTGGTCGTCCAGACGCCCGCCACCAAACCGTAATCTATTCCGTTGGCGATCTCGATCGCTTCCTCTTCTGTGTCGAAGCCGATGATGGAAAGAATCGGGCCGAACACTTCCTCCTGGGCGATGCGCATGTTGTTCTTCACCTCGGCGAACACGGTGGGCTGAACGAACTGGCCACCGGTTAGGCCCGGGCCTTCCGCTGCTTTCCCGCCTAGGATACACCGCGCGCCGTCCGCCCGAGCGACGTCGAGGTAGTCCATGACCTTCTGGAATTGAGGCGGCGTGGCGATCGGCCCGACGTCGGTCTCCGGATCCATAGGATCGCCGAGATGGATATTGCGCGCCAGATCGAGAACCCTACCGGTGAACTCCTCCATGATCGAGCGCTGGACCAGCAGGCGCGAACCTGCGGTGCACATCTGGCCGGATGCGCCGAAGATGCCGGACACGGCCCCCGACGCGGCCAGTTCGAGGTCAGCGTCGGCGAACACAATGTTCGGTGACTTGCCGCCCAGTTCGAGGGATACCCGCTTCATGCTGCGCGCTGCGGTTTCGTAAACGCGCGCACCAGTCACATCAGATCCGGTGAAGGTGATCTTCGCGACGCTGGGGTGTTCGACCAGCGCGGCCCCGGATTCCTGGCCAAGTCCAGTCACGACATTGAAAACACCTGGGGGAAGGTCCGCTTCCTTCAGGAGTTCGGCGAATTCGAGCGTACTGGCCGACGCGAATTCCGAGGGTTTTACCACCACGGCGCATCCAGCTGCCATCGCCGGAGCGCACTTGATAGATGCGAACCAGAGAGGAGAGTTCCAGGCAGTCAAGGCGGCGACAACACCGACGGGTTCTCGTGAGGTGAATGCAATCGCGTCTGGTTTTTCGAGCGGGATCGAATGGCCCTCGATCTTGTCCGCCAAACCACCATAATAGCGCCAGCACTCCGCGATCGCGCCGAGTTGGCCCCTCGTTTCCCGCAGGAGCTTGCCGTTGTCGCGTGTCTCGATTTCCGCTAACCGGTCGCGGTTCCGATCGACCAGATCGGCGATCGCGTTCAACGCCTTTCCGCGCTGCGTCGCCGTGTACCGCGACCACGGACCCTTCGTCATCGCGTCCTGCGCCGCGCGGACGGCACGGTCGACGTCGACGGATCGGCCGCGCGGGATTTGCGCCCAGACATCGCCCCGATAAGGGTCGACGGTATCAAGCCGTTCCCCGGCCGCCGCATCGGCAAAGTCGCCAGCAATAAACATCTGGTATTGTTTCATCGGACATCCTCTGGAGCTCTGCGACCACCGGCCCATGCATTCAGTTTAGTCTGGCGCATCCTGGCGGGATCGGCAGGGCGGTTATCGGGTTCGCGAATGGCGAGGCTGACCGTCACAAATCACGAGCGACAGTTCGACGTTTCCGGCGGACGCCACTTCCTCTCGGTGGTGATCATTTGCGGACGGACTTTAGTAGACGCTCCTCCCATTCGCCACATGAGACCCGAACCGACGGCAGAGGGGTATAAGCACTGATTATCGGGGGGGCGTCATCGCGGGATCCGCGTTTTCATGTGGCATCGCCTCTTTGGTCGCAGTGCTAAGATCCCCTTGGCGACGACCAGCCTTGGGTTGGCCGAGCGACCGGAAGGGAACGCGGGGGCTGGCTAGCCAAGGAAGCAGGGTGGTCGCCGTAAGACAATGGTTCCCGTGCGCCGCATGAGGATCGATCCCAACAAGATCCTCCATCTAGCAACGATCATAGAACATGGAAGCCAGAATAGCGCAGCGAAAGCGCTGGGGTTGTCCCAGCCCGCCCTGTCAACCTCGATGAGCAGGCTCGAAGACGAACTGGGCATGCGGGTTCCGGAGGGTGGCCCATTTGGCGTCCTGCCCACGCCCGCCGGGGAGGTCTTGTACTGCCATGCGCGCTTGATCCGCGACGACCGCATAAATGGTTTCAGCTGGGTATAACGCTACAGCATATCATCTCTTGAGTCGGGATGCCCCAATAAGTGCCCGTTTTAAAACAACTATCTCGGCTGTCGCGTTCCGGCCGGATTCGATTGCGGACTTGCCTGCCACCCGTGCCCTCAATTGAGAGTGGACGGCGCTGACCAAATACCTTCTCCGTAGGCTATCGCAGAAACATCACGTCGCGCCCCGGACGATAACCGGAAATGACGACCGGATCCGCAAGGCGGGTCGACTATAGCAGGGAGGAGACGCATGAATCGTTTCGAAGGCCGTACAGTGATCGTGACCGGTGCCGCCAGCGGTATAGGTGCTGCGTGCGTGCGGCGGCTGCACGCCGAAGGCGCCGACGTCGTGGCGGCCGATGTCAGCCGCGAGGCAGTCGAAAAGCTCGTCGCTGAATTCGGGGACAGCGAGCGGGTCAAGGGTGCTGTGATCGATGTACGCGACGCGGCCGCGGCGCTTGCCCTGGCGGAGGAAACCCGGGTGCGGCTGGGACGCCTCAACGGTCTGGTCAACTGCGCTGGCATCACCGGGGTGGCCAACATTTTGGATGTCGAACTCGACAAGCTGGAACAGGTCATGGCGGTCAATCTCGGCGGTACCGTCAACATGTGCCAAGCCTTCGCACGCACGGTCCGGGACGACACAGGGCCCCGTGCGATCGTCAACATATCGTCCGGCGCAGGGGTGATGGGCGTCCCGAACCGACTTCCGTATGTAGCGTCGAAATTCGCCGTCTCGGGCATCACCAAGTCCATGTGTCCGGAGCTGGGTCCTTTTGGAATTCGCGTCAACGCGATCGCACCCGGCATGACCAGGACTCCGTTGGTCGAATACATGCTGCAGGACCCGGAGGCCGTGGCGCGAATCAAGGCCGCCCATCCGATCGGCCGCATGGGCGAGCCCGAGGAAATCGCCGCCGTCATCGCCTTCCTGCTGACCGACGATGCAAGCTTCATGACCGGTGCGGTGGTCTCGGTAGACGGCGGTCAGACCGCGTGCCTGTGATGTCGAGCCTGGCGTCTTCGCGCTCGACGTTCCACGGCTGAGGCGGGACAGTATCCGCGCGACGCGGCTCGGGACCGGGCGGCGGCTGATCTACTAACAACATACCCTTCTTTCAGGGTGCGACTGCCGGGCGCGCGCGGCTGAGGCAGGGCATGGACAAAGCGCGAGGCCAAGGAAGGGGACTATTGAGGAAACCAGAATGATGTCCGAACACTACGAGATCGTCGAAAGGGATTTCCGGGATATGGTCGCGCCGATCTTTCCCCCGGAGGAACTTTTCCGCGGGGCCTTATTTGCGGAGGGGCCTGCTTACTTCCCAGCCGGACGATACCTCCTGTTCACCGACATTCCCAACGATCGCATTTTGCGCCTGGACGAGACGAATGACTGCGTCAGCGTCTTCCGCCAGGACTGCGGCCATCCCAACGGTCAAACAGTCGATCCACAAGGACGTCTGCTCACTTGCGAACATCGCCACCGCCGGGTCAGCCGCACTGAGCACGATGGCACCGTCGTGACCGTTGCGGATCGTTGGCGCGGCAAGCAACTAAACTCTCCCAACGACGCCGTTGTGACCCGAGACGGTGCCGTCTGGTTCACGGATCCGACCTACGGCATCCTCCATGATCTCGACGGGATCAAAGCCGAACCTGAAATCGGAGGCTGCCATGTCTACCGCGTGGACCCGACCACAGGCGAAGTGGAAGCCAAGATCACCGACATGGTAATGCCGAACGGTCTCGCTTTTTCGAAGGACGAAAGCACGCTCTACGTCGTCGACAGTGGCAAGAGCCACTTTGAGGACGGACCGGCCCATGTACGCGCCTTCAAGGTGGACTGCGATATGCACGTGCGCGGGGGCGAAGTCTTGGCGGACTGCCCGGTAGGGATTTTCGACGGTCTGCGCCTGGACGACGCCGACAACATATGGATCAGCACGGGCGAGGGCGTCTATTGCTATCAGTCAGGTGGAACCTTGCTCGGCAAGATCAAGCTTGGAAAGATCGTGGCCAACCTCACCTTCGCGGGACCGAGGCGAAACATTATGTACATTTGTGCGATGAACGGGCTGTACCGCGTCCGGTTGAAAATTAATGGTCCTCGGTAAATCGCCCGACGGCAGACAAGCGTTGATGAGGTTGCGCGCAACGGATAACCACTCGGCGATGAGCGGGAGGTGGATCGGCCGAAATTGGTCGGCTACCCTTGGGTCCTGCCGACTGCGCGGCACTCACACGCGATCTTGGATGCAGCGTTCAGAGCGGCGAGGTTGCTACCGACCGAAACGTCACCGTATGTGGCTCGGTCACCCTGTTGAAATCGGTGGTGGTGAACGGCGATTACCTGGCTGTCCTGCCAGCGCACGCATTGCAGGAGGAAGCTATTGGTTGCCGGTTACCTACCCCTCTGCAGTCACTTAGCCGACCTGAGATGCGGGCAACAGCGTTCTCAACGACATGACGACCGAGTGAGGAGACGCAAAACTCAGCAGAGCGGCGTCTTTCATATGTGTTCCCCCGACATGGTTGGCTGTCGATATCTGAGTTTCAAGGCGGCGACCGATGCCAGCAGCACAAGGACGCCGCTAACGGCGAACACCATTCCGACTCCCCCATGGGCCGCTACCGCGCCAAGCAAAGGACTGGAGACCCCCATCGCCAGGTCAAGACAGGCCGTATAGGCTCCCATCGCAAGCGCACGGTTTTCGATGGGAGCGCGTTTGACCACTTCGACGCCGAATCCCGGGAATACGAGCGAATAGCCGAAGCCGGTCACGGCCGCTCCCGCGAGCGCAACTGTCGGGTTCGGAGCCAGCCACATCAGCATCTGACCCAGTGCCTCGACAGGCAGCGAGCAGAGTGCGAGGTTTGCACCGCCGATACTGTCTGCGAGATGGCCGAACAGGATGCGTGCCAAGATCAAAGACCCCGCGAAGCAAGAGACGGCCAACCAGCCGGACTCCCACCCTCGTTCGGCAAACAATAGAACCGCGAAGGTGATAACTGCTCCGAAACCGACACTGCTCAGGGCGGCGCCAAAGCCCGGTAACCACACCGCGAACAGCACCGCACGCAGCGAGCCGTGCTCGCGCGGAATCGTTGCCACTGGTCTTATGGGGACGACGATCGCGATAGCCAGCAAGGGCGCGACAGTTGTGACAACCGCTATGGAAACGAACCCGTATTCGGAAAACAATGCCGTCCCAACTGGGGCTCCGACGGCGTATGCGCCGAACACAGCCGTTCCTGCCCACGCGATCACTTTGCCCGCGTTCTGCTGTCCGACGGTACCGAAACCCCAGCTCAGCGCACCGGTGATGATGAAGCTTTCCGCCCCGCCAAGAACGCCTCGACCTATCGCAAGAATGGAGGCCGACAATACCGGTGTGCTGACCAGCAACAACGACACAAGGTAGAGGCATCCTGCGACGGTCGCGGCAGCAAGCCCCAGTAGCACGGTCGGCTTCGAGCCGCGGCGGTCGGCGTAGTTTCCTGCCCAGAACCTTGACAGCAGAGACGCTGCGAACTGGCTGCCCGCCACCAATCCCACTGCGATCGTGCCGAGGCCTAGCTGGTCGTGGACATAGATCGGAAGAACCGGTAGCGCCAGACCTATGATCAAGAAGCCTACAAAGACGATCCCCATCAGGGGCAGCAGTTTCACCGCGACCGACGAATTCCCCGGCTGTGCTTCAAGATGGGCGAGGCGAGGGCTCATGCGAGTTTCGTATACTTTCTATCGCTTGGCGAATTCGGCCACGTCAGAAAGGCGACCAGCCGGCCGCCAGAATCAGGCATCTGGGAGAACGCGCCGCCCAACGCTGCCCGCGGTGAGGTAATCTATAAACTTGCTCGGTGAGGAAGGTCGACGCATGCGCACTTGGCGCAGTCGTCACGGATACGCGAATGTTAGTTAGCACAGGCAGCATCGCGCGATTACCCCCACAATCCTGCAAGGACTTATGAATGGCGGATATATATATCCGTGGGTCAGCCATCGGCTGGTATCGAGACGGACTCGATTTCGACGCCATCGAGAGCTTACGCGTTCCCACAGTCCAAACAGTTACAATGCGGTCCAGCATGGAGCGGCAGCCACAGGATTGCTCGCGCGGTGTCGGTCCCATGTACAACGACCTTATTGACGAGAGGTCGCGCGGCGGGTGCGCACGGCCGCCGGATCAATACGAACGAACTAGCGAAAACCGAGCAGGGCCTGGATTGCCTGGGCGACACGGCAATTTGATGGATCAGTCTGCCGCGTCAACAGGTGGGTCGCCTGGCTGAGTTTCTATTGTAACGCGCAGCGCGAAACTCCATTGCGAGCGCCGGGAGGACGACGAGGTTCATTTCGTTGTGACCATCCGGCATAAAGGGAACAACTTTGGTTGGGCTAAGGGCCGACGTGGCAAGGTGCCGGGTTGCCTCTTGGAAGAAGCCGTGACTGGAAGCGATTGACATGAAGGTGGGATACATCGGTTTGGGAGCGATGGGAGGCTCTCTCGCGCGGCATCTCGTGAACTCCCACGAATTGATGGTTTGCGATCTCAACAAGAGGGCGGTCAAAGATTTCGTGGGAATGGGAGCGACGGCGGCTTCGACCGGAGCCGAATTGGCCCGTGCTTGCGACATTGTGATGCTCTGCCTTCCCCGCACATCGAACGTTCGCGAGGCGATCTTCGGTTCAGGCGGCCTGCAAGATGGGATTGCCGCAGGGAAGCTTGTCGTTGATCAGACCAGCGGCGTTCCTCAAGAGACGGCCGAGATCGCACAACGCTTGGAGAAGCTCGGCGTCCTGATGCTGGATGCCCCTGTAAGCGGAGGAATTCCCGCCGCGCAGGCAGGTGCGGTGTCGATCATCGCTTCGGGACCAGATGCGGCATGGGAGATGGCCGCTCCGCTCCTCAACGCGATGAGCTCGAAAGTTTTCCGCTGCAGCGATCGCATTGGCGACGGTCAAGCTCTGAAGCTTGTCAACAATGCCATGGGGGCGGGCTATCGGATGGTGGTTCTGGAGCTTGCAGCCCTGGGGCTGAAGTCCGGATTTTCGCTCGGCGAGATCACCGATCGCTTCAACGCGGGCGACGGTGCCAACTTCACCACCAAGAAGATGTTGGTTGCCAAGTTGGAGGGGAAGGCCTCCACGGACTTCTCGCTGGCCCTTATGGTGAAGGATCTTAACGAGGCATTGGAACTCGGACTTCAAACTGGTTCTCCGATGCACATTACTTCCGCTGCTCGAAATATTATGCAAGTCGGCTTGAACACCTTGGGCGGGGGAGCGCGTCTCGAAGATGTTTTCCGGATCGTAGGTTCCCTGGCTGGTGTCGATTTCGACCGCGACGATGCAGACTCGGATGTTGCCGCTATGGCGGAGACAGACCGAAGCTCCGTTCTTGCCTCCATCGAGAGCGCCGTTGACGCATGTAACCACATCGCGACCTTCGAATGCGTGGCGATGGGCATAAAGTATGGCCTTATGACGAAGCCGATGAATGAGGTTCTGAACTCGGGTTCCGCTTGGAGCCTTGCATCCGAGCGGGTTCTCGGCTCGATTTCCCATGGCAAGCCTTACAGAGCGGGTAAGACCATTGAGGGGATGCTTGAGGCGTTGCGGAACGTGGCACGCTTGAGTGCCAAGTACGGCGTCCCGGCTATTGTGAGCAACGCGGTGCTTGCTACATTCGAGCGCGCGTCCAACGAGTTCGGCCACCAATCCGACATCGGGGTGATGGTCAGCGGGTTCGAACGCGCCAAGGGGCGGAGTCTTCGACTCGAAAGCGGTAGCCCAAAATAGTCAAAGGCGGTGGATTATCGCCCTCCCCGACGAAATCCGCTTTTCCCCGCATATGCTGTCCCGCCGCTTTCACATGCGATTGGCGACTTCTTCGGTTCATTGTGCGGGTGTGAGACAAAGACGAAGGAGTTCATCTTTGCGCCAGGCGTTAAGATCGTGGGCGAATGTCGGTGTTAATGGGGCGTCCGGCTTAAAGTAAGCTAGCCCTCTCGGAGGCAGGTAGATGCAGGTCACGTTTTCAGACGCCCACGCGTTGGCGACCGACGTTTTGATCAAACATGGAGTGAATCCCCAGCATGCCAGGATTGTGTCGGATCACCTGGTCGACGCGGCCGCTGCCGGTCACGCGTTCGCGGGCTTGCCCCGAGTCCTGGCAATTGTTGAAAACCTCAAACAGAGGCCACCGGCAAAGCCGATAACCGTGACCGTCAAATCCCCGAATTCCGCAGTTGTCTGCGGGGGAGGGACCAATGGTTATGTCACTTCGTTGGTGGGCATCGATAAGGCCCTTGAACTGGCCGTGCAAAGTGGCGTGGGTGTTGTCGGCGTTACCGACACCTGGTTCAGCGGCCGCCTTGCCTATTATGTGGAGCGCGCTGCGCGCAAAGGCTTCATCGCCATGCACACTGCAAACACGATGGCGAGGGTCGCGCCCACGGGCGGCATTGACCGGATATTCGGCACCAATCCGGTCGCCTTCGCCTTCCCCGCGGACCCGGATCCTCTGGTCGTGGATTTTGGAACCGGCATGACAACTTGGGGCGATGTCCTTTTACGCCAAGAGCTTGGAAAGCGGTTGGAACCTGACATGGCCGTCGATCTGGAGGGCCGTCCTACAGTCGACCCGACAGAAGCACTCGTCGGTGCGTTCATGCCGTGGGGTGGACACCGCGGATCTGGACTCTCCCTCGTGGTGCAAGTGCTCGGCATCCTGTGCGGGAGCGCGACCATTGTCGAAGAAGTATCAGACTGTGGGTTCTTCTTCCTGGTGTTCAATCCGGAGCTTCTGATGCCGCTTGGCCAGTTTCGAGCGTCGGTGACAAAACTAATCGATCAGATCGAGGCTTCGCGTCCCGCCGCCGGGATATCCAAAGTTCGAGTACCCGGCAGGTCTAGCGCAGCGAAACGCAGAGAGGCGCAAATCGCGGGTACCATCGAGGTCGACGACGCGATCTTCGAGGCGCTGGACCGCATGAGACGGGAACACGCGGAGGCGTGACAAGCATTCGGGCAGACCTATCGATCGGCCTAGGTCGCCGGTCAATCAGGGGTCGGAATGTCGTGAACGAAGTGGCACGGAGGAGTGAGAGAATGCGACTGAAGGACAAGATCGCGATCGTTACGGGAGGTGCCTCCGGCATCGGCAAGGCTATCTCAGACCTCTTCGCCGCGGAAGGTGCAGCGGTGGTTCTCGCTGACAAGAACGAGGATGCCATCCCGGAGGCAGTTGAATCGATCAAACAGGCTGGGGGCAGAGCCTCCGGTTCGGCAGTCGACGTGACCCAGCGCGATCAACTCGCGGAATTCATGGACAAAGTGGTGGCCCAGTACGGTCGCGTTGACATCCTGATCAACAACGCCGGCGTATCACGGTATCGTCCGTTCGCCACCACGACGAGTGAAGATTGGGACATCGTTCTGGATGTCGATCTCAAAGGGGTATTCTTCTGCACGCAGGCGGTTGCGCCACATATGGTGCGCCAGAACTATGGACGCGTCGTCAATATCAGCTCTGCGCTGGGCACTGGAGCGGCCCCGCACAAGACCGCGGGATCTCCTGGTGGAAGCGCCGCCTATGCATCGGCGAAGGCCGGGGTCATCATGCTCACGAAGACGTTGGCGCGCGAGCTCGGCCCGAGCGGAGTGACGGTCAATTGTATCGCACCGGGCAGCTTTCTCACCCCGTTTTCCGCGTCGACACGAACACCTGAAGAGGTCCAGGAACACATGCAACACCGCAAGAACACGGTGGTGCTGGGTCGTTTGGGAACACTTCAGGAGCTCGCGGCACCTGTCCTTTTCCTCGCTTCCGACGACTCCAGCTACGTCACAGGGCAAACGCTGTTTGTCGATGGGGGCCGTTCCGACCGCATGTGACCGAGGTCACGGGATCAAAACCGACACTCGCGGGACTAAAGTGCACAAAGGAGAACTTTGATGTTGTGGGCCGTATATTGCCTTGACAGGGCGGACACCGCCGAGGCGAGGGCAAAGCACCTGACGGTGCACCGGGAATACCTCGATCAATTCAAATCGAGGATCTTCTTCTCGGGCCCGCTCCAAAATGATGACGCCTCTGTGGCCTTGGGAAGTCTTTTCATTCTGAACGTCCCGGCTCGGGGGGGTGCAGAAGATTTCATCTCCAACGAGCCCTTCTACAAAGCAGGTATCTTCGAAAAGATCGTCATCTACAGAATGCGGAAGGGCAGATACAATCCGGACCTGATCGACATCGTCTGAAAGCGCGTTGTCTTGAGCGGGCGCACGAAGCGCGACGAATAGCAGGAGTTGACGATGAGACTCTTTTACCAAAGTTTCGGCGTCTCTCGGGGCTCCCGAGACGGACTGTATGCGCAGGCGCTGAAAAGGATCATTCAAAAGGCTGCCGCTCCCGGCACTGAGATCACGGTGGACGGACTCAGTCCTCATCGGGCCATCGCGGACCAGTACCGCTATCTCGAGCTGTTGGACACCGTGGAGGTGACGGAGAAGGGTCTGCAGGCGGAGAAGGACGGCTACGACGCCTTTCTGGTCGGAAACATTTTCGAGCCCGGGGTGCATGAACTCCGCGAGCTCCTGAATATTCCGGTCCTCGGCTTGCGTGAATCGTCAATCCAGGTGGCTTGCCTCATGGGGGCGTCGTTCTCTCTCATTAACGTCAACCCCAAGTTCGTGCCGCGGATCATGGAAGGGGTCCGCAACCAAGGGGTGATGTCCCGATTGGCATCCGTCGAAACTATGACGGTCGAGAGACCGGGCGTGTTCGATCTCGCCTTCCGAGATGACGACGCGAGGGCGGAGGTTGTCCGTCAATTCACCGAGGCTGCCAACCGCAGCATCGAAAAGGGAGCCGAGGTCTTGATCCCGGCTGGCGGCAGTCTGATGACGGTTCTGATCGAGGCGGGCATCCACGAAATCAATTCCACGCCCGTGCTCAACGGACCGCTCGCACTCGTGAAGACCGCCGAGCTGGCGGTTCAAATCAAACAGTTGACGGGTGTCTTTACCAGCAAGCGCATGACGTACGCGCCCCCGACCGGAAAACTCTTGACCGACGTGAGGGATGCCTACGGCCAAGATGTCTACCCAGGAGCGACCTGACTGGGAGGTAAACCGGGCCGCGTGTTAAATTTCAACGGGTGCCTTATCAGTGTGTGTGTTGTTGCATCCCGCTAGTTGGGCGACCAGATAGCGGTAGTGCTTGCGATCAGGCATTTCTCGACGCGAGAGGAGAACCGGTGGGGGAGGCAATGGACGAACTCAAATTGGATAGGGCGTTCGTTCTCGTTGTCGAGCACGGCAGCTTTTCGGCCGCTGCCCGGCATCTGGGCACATCTGTTACTTCCATCGCACGGCAAATCAATCGCCTCGAAGCGACGCTGGGTGTCCGGCTGCTCAACCGCACAACTCGGCGGCAATCCCTCACAGAGGTCGGCCACCTGTATTATCAGAGGCTAACCGAACTCATCCGCCAGATTGATGACGTGAAGCGGGAAGTCAGCGGCTACCAAAAAACAGTCAAAGGGCTGCTGCGAGTGCATCTCAGGATTTCCGTCGGAAACGAAGTGATCGTTCCGGCGCTGAAGGACTTTCTGGTCGACAACCCCGAAGTTATGATCGACGTCACGCTTACGGACGAGCGGGCCGACCTCGTTGGGCTCGGGATAGACGTCGCGGTGTGGCTCGGCAATCTTGAGGACTCGAGTTTGATCGCGCGCCGCCTGAGCCCGAGCCGCCGGGTTCTCTGCGGCAGTCCGGGATATCTGGAAAGGAACGGTCATCCCACCGCTCCGCAAGACCTCGTCAAACACAATTGCCTTGTCTATCGGGCGAAGAATTACGACAACCGATGGCGCTTCACCAAGGACACGACCACTGTGGAGATACCGGTGTCGGGAAACCTCCAGACGGATAGCGGCGCCGCGCTGGTCACCAGCGCAATAAGCGGTCTCGGCTTGGTGATCATGCAGGAGTCGACCGTCAGGGAAGCCGTTAGGAAGGGCGATCTTATACCTCTCCTGACGGACCACGAAGTAAGTCCCACCGAGTTCGACACCGCCCTCTATGCGGTCTACCCGAGCAGCCGGAAAGTTTCTCCCAAGACGCGCGCATTTTTGGACTTCTTGGTAGCCTTGTTCCGTCATCACGGCGAGCGCCCCGCCTGAGCGATGTCGCCGGTACCGGACATTTCCAGCCCGTAGAATCTCGCGGCGGTCCGCCAGAAGAGATCGTCCCGTTCTGTCTCGGTCGCGCCTGCCGCCACCAATTTCATAGCGTTCCAACCGGTGCCATAGGTGTGGCTCTTTCGGTCGGCGGGATAGTTGCTCTCGAACATGCATCGCGAGGTTCCGAAAATCTCGATGCACGTCTCCATCCATGGTCGCCAAGCCGTGCACAGTTCTGCCGAGTCAGGCCGTCTTCCGAGTTCCGGATGGGTGAGACCCGAAATCGGCATCCCGAGGCCGCCAAGCTTGATCGCGACGTTGTCGCAAGCCGCCAGTTCGCGTAACGCCATCGACCACTCGGCGAAGACCTGGGCATGACGACCCGAATAGCCCCTGGTGCCCAAGATGCCTCCACAGTGATCGACGACGATCGGAACATGCGGAAAGGACCTTGCCAACGCCGTCAGGCCGCAGATTTGATGGAAGTAAAGCCAAGCGTCGAACCGGAGGCCGTACGTCGCGAGCTTGGCGAACCCGGCCCGGAAACGGGCGTTGTCAAGCATGTCGGGAGTCGTCGGATAGGCGTTATTGAGCATTTCCTGGTCGCCATCCCACGCTGCGATGTGTCGAACACCGCGCAGATTTCCCCGATGAAGGCCGCCGGCGGCGCGGACGTGTTCCCCGAGAACCTCTTCAACGCTATCGCCCAACATCAGATCGGCGTGGCAGACGATTCCCGCGCAAACCTGCGTCTGGCACTCGGGATCGGCCGTGCACGCGTCAGCAACGCTTTTGGCGAACTCGGTTTCACCGACGGGGCGCATCGCTTCTGGGCCGCGGTCGCGGTACATCGCGCGGGCCTGGACGAACACCGTCGCCACCACGTTGTGTCCGCTTGCGAGATCGGCTTTGAGCTCGTCTAGCAGATAGCGAAAATTTGGTCGGTCATAGAGGTGATGGTGGGCATCGACGATCGGCAGTCCGGGATCGATCGGCGCCTCGTCCTTCAGATGGCAGTCTGGATGCGCGCGGCTCACGGAGCGGGCGCCGGCGCGGGAAAATCTGGATCGTCGAGTTCCGTCGCGATCGATTCCGGAATGCCCAGTTCGAATGCATTCAGCGTCACCGATACCAGGCAGTAGTAACCCACGATTGCCACCAGCTCGACCATTCCCCGTTCCTCAAGGCTTTGAACGCCTCGATCGTACAGCGCGCGGCTGATACGACCGGTCGAGAGGAGGCACAACGCGATATCGTGTACGAGACGGTCTTCGTCGCCAGCCATCTCGGGCGGACGCCGAGCGGCCACGTCGGCGATGACGTGCAGGCTCAGCCCCGCTTCCAGCGCCAGCCGCTTGTGTGCCGTCCATTCATGATGGGACGTCCAATGCCTGGCGCAAACAAGGATCGCGAGTTCCAAGAGACGCGGATGCAGTGTGGTGTCGTACCTGAGTAGCTCGCCGAGCCGCTGTGCCCTGCGCGCGAGTTCCGGATTTCTGAGCCAGGCGATCATCGGGGCGGGCACGCGTCCCCGTTTCCCGGCAATTGTTTCCGCGCTAACTTCGGACTGCGCGGCGGTCATCTCGTCATTGGACAACGGTTCGAGGCGAGGTATGAATCCTCCTGTCATGAGCTCAACCAAGCTCCAATATTTCGCGAGCCTGCGAAGCCGTGGCAACCTCCGCCCCCAGGTCCTCAATGATCCTCGCCGCGCGTTCGACCAAGGGCCCATTTCCCTGGGACAGCTCGCCACGGGAAAGAAAAAGGTTGTCTTCGAGCCCAACGCGTACATGCCCTCCCAGGATGACTGACTGGGCGACCATGTGGAACTCCTTCGCGCCGATGCCAAACGCGCTCCAGTTGCTTGCGGCCGGGACCATCTGCTTCATGGACAACATCGCCTCGGTGGTCGCGGGAGCCCCCCATGGAATGCCCAGGCAAAGCTGGTACATGGCAGGTTCCGTGAATATTCCCTGATTGAAAAGGTGCGCGGCGAGCGCGCAATGACCCAGATCGAAGACCTCGAGTTCGGGTTTGACGTTGGCTGCACGGACGGCTCGCGCGATACGCTCGATGTGTTCGGGTACGTTGACAAACGCATGCGCGCCAAAGTTCATCGTTGCAACGTCCAGACTGCAGATTTCCGGTCGCAACTCGAGCACATGCTCCATACGCTCCTCGGGGGAGGCCAGACCCGAGACCGCGTTCCGGTTAGGATCGTCTTCGGCGGGAGTGAAACGTGCCCCTACACCGGTCGTCAAATTGATCACGACATCGGCGCCGGATTGCCGTATGCGTCCAACGACGTCCCGGTAGAGGCGGATGTCGCGACTGGGTTTGCCCGTCTCGGGATCGCGAACGTGTATATGCACTATGGCAGCGCCCGCTTCATGCGCCCTGAGAGCATCATTGGCGATCTGTTCGGGCGTGATGGGCACATAGGGGCTTGCCGCAGTGGTGTCACCCGAACCGGTAACAGCGCAAGTGATAATAACTGGTCGGCTCATTTTTCCTCCGCACTCGGAACATGTATTTTCCGGAAATTAAGCCGGGCGTGCCGCGGTCAGTCCGCCGTCCACGACCAACTGTGTAGCGGTGATGTAATGAGCCTCGTCGCTTGCGAGAAACAGCACCGCGTTCGCCACGTCCCACGCGTCTCCCATGCGCCCAATGGGCACGCTCGCGTTCCTCTCGGCGATGAGCTTGACGACGTCGTCCTTGCCAAGTTGGCGAGCCAGCCTGTTCTCGACGAGCGGTGTGTGCATGGAACCGGGGACCACCGTGTTCACCCTTATGCCCTTTTTGGCGAACGCTATTGCTGTAGAGCGCGAAAAGGCTTCGACCGCAGCCTTCGATGCCGCGTAGGCGGCGCTCACGCGACCACCCATCTGGAAGGTCATCGACCCTACGCTGCCGATGTTGACGATTGCGCCGCCGCTCCCGCCTTCTTCGAACTGGCGGACCATGATGGGAAGAACATGCTTGCAATTGAGAAAAACGCTGTCGAGATTGATTGAGATTTGCTCCTGCCATACCTCTTCGCTCATCGAGATTGGGTCGCCAGGAGCGCTGCCACCCACGTTGTTGACCAGAATGTCGATACGGCCCAATTCCCTGACGCACCGCGCAACCGCCGCCTCGACGCTCTCGCTGCTAGTGGCGTCGCATTGGCAGGACGACCATCGCCCGCTGAGGTTTTCCCGACCCATCGCCGACCCGGTATCGGTCAGCGCTTCGGGGTTTATGTCGGTGCCGAACACCCTGGCGCCCTGACGCGCCATAAGCACGGCCGTCGCCTTTCCGTTGCCCCAGCCTTCGCCGACCGATCCGGCACCCGTTACAAAGGCTATCTTGCCAGACAAATCGAGTGGCATCAGCTCAACAACCCCATTTCGCGGGCCTTGATCTGCAGGGCGATGTATTTCGAGTAGATGCGCGCGTGCGCGAAACCGCCTCCGGTAAACCAAAGGCCCTGCTGGGGCGTGGGCCGGAACATGTTGGCTAGTTCCCCATCGGGCGCGATACCCCAGATCGGCCCGATCTTGTCCGCCATTTCTGAGCCCAAAAGGTCGCGGATCAGGTCCTGCTGACTCTGGTAACCGGTGGCCATCACTATCAGGTCGACCTTAGCGACCTTTCCGGTGGCAAGCTTCACGCCATCCTCGACGAACTCGTCGATCTCTTCCCACTGCATGAGGCTGACTTCGCCATTGATGATCAGCTCCGAGCATCCGCAGTCGAGATAGTAGCCACCATGACGGCGACGAAACTTCATTTGGTGGCCAGTGTCGTCGTCGCCGAAATCCAGCTTGAAGCCCCTTGCCTCCAACCCGGCGAGAAGTTCGCGGTCGATTTCCTTGATCTTCGTGACGGCTGCTTTGTAACTGCGGATGAGCAGCGGATACGTGCTTGTGGCAGCGATCAGGTCGCAGTCTTCGACGGGCAAACCTTCGTTATAGTAGACGGAATGCACCAGCCCGGCGGCGGTCACGCTGGTGACAGTGGTGGACCCCCGTTGGACCAGCGTTACCTGCGCGCCGTGGCCGTGGAGATCCTGTGCCACATCATGACCGCTCGTGCCCGCGCCGAGAACCAGCACGCGCTTTCCACCCCAATCCTCGCCGCTCGTGAAATCATGCGTATGCATGACTTCGCCCTTGAACGAGTCCAGACCCGCGACCTTCGGCTTCAGCGGGCGGCCCGCCACGCCGTTGGCAAAGACGATGTGCTTCGGCCTCAGAACCCGCTCCGATCCGTCCGCCCTCCGCACCTTGGCGTTCCATTGACCAGCTTGGTCATCGAAAGTCCCTTCGACGAACGTCGTTTCCGTCCAGACGTTGCACTCCATGGCCCAGGCGTAGCTTTCCAGCCAATTGGCGATCATGTCCTTCGGCAGGTATTTGGGCCAGCTTGGCGGCCAGGGCAAATAGGGCAGGTGGTTGAGTTTCACTTGGTTGTGGAGCGCTAGCGAGTGATAGCGCCTGCGCCAGATGTCGCCGACGCGTGGCATCTTGTCCACGATCAGGGTATCCACACCCAGCAGTCTCAGCCTGGCGGCTATGCTCAACCCGCCTTGGCCCGCGCCGATGATCAGTACGGCGGGTTCGCGGTCTGTGAAGGCTTGCTCCTTCGCACGCAGGTCGCTCCAGTTGTCGCCGCCAAAGTTTCTCGAATACGCAGAACCACTTGGCCTCTGATCGTTGATCGGTTCCTCATGACCTTTGAATTCCTCAAGCGATGTCATTAATGCCCATGCTGTATCCGGCGCGTCGGCCACCAACCGGAGAAACCCGTAGCCGCGCCCGACCTTCGTCTCGAACGTGAAGATCGCTTCGATCGATTCCACGCCGATACGGGTTACGCGGCGGGGCGGGGTGCGGTCTTCCGCCAGCTTGAAATTTCTCGCCCGCACATCCGGCTGCGCCTTTAGAAGCCCATCGATGATCGGCTGCCTCGATTGGTGAGGCGTGATGTTCCAGCTGAAAGCCAACAGATCGCGCCAATGGCAATCGTCTGCGAGATGCCGGCCAAGTGCATCGGCGTCTCCAGCTCCGAGCGCGGCTTCGAATGACGTCAGCCATCGCGCGGCGAAATCAGCCTCGTTGGCTGCCACACTGCTGGCAATATTCATGGCAACGTCTCCAATCCACCAGCCTGGGTCCCAGATCATTCGCGGGTCGGGCCAAGCGTTCGCGCCGCTAGTGCGAAATACGTCCGCGCGCCGATCTCTAAGAAGTAGCGGATACCGAAACGATCAAACATGTTCCCGAACGCCAAACATCTTGGCCTCCGGTGCAAATGTGAACGGGCTCTCAACGCGCAGGCCGCCTTGCCGGCGGTTTCCGCGCAACGCCCGGCAACTGTGGCGGACTTTGGGGTGGGGTGTGGCGCTGGGCAAAATCACCCGGTTAGAGCGTCAACACCCATTTGCCTTTTGGAACCCGTCGCGAAGTCAGGGCGACCATCACCTAAGCCGAATGAATAGCGAAGCTTATCGCCCGATCCTATCGGCGCGACCGAGACAACAGGCAGTTGAAAATATGGTGCACCGACCGCGGCATCCGGAAAGTCTGACTGGAAAGGCGCGGTTCAGTCGAAGACGAACACGCCCTTGCCAATCTTTCTCTGCTCGAAAAGAGCATACGCCTCTACGGCGTCTTCGAGCCTAAATTCGTGCGTGAAAAGGGAATCGACGTCTATGCCTCGTTCGCTGATGAACTGAGCGCATTCTTCTTGCTGGTTCTTGCTGAAGGTCAGCGAACCCACGAGGGTCTTCTGCTTCGTGATGACCTCATTGCAATCGAACTGCATGCTTCCGTGAACGCCTACAAGGCAGGTGACACCCCATTGGCAGACGCAGTTGACCGCCTGCTCACGCGCGACCGGGTTCGAACTGCATTCGACCGCCTTGTCGCAACCCAAACCGCGGGTGACATCCTTGATGGCCTGGACGGGATCGCCTTCCAATGGATTGACGAGGAAATCAGCGCCGAACCTTTTGGCCATCGCGAGGCGTTCTTCGCCAACGTCGAGCGCGATGACCCGCGCGCCGAAGGCCTTGGCGAGTATGGTGCAACTCAATCCGACCGGGCCTTGACCGAAGATGGCGATGGTTTCTTCGGCAAGCAGGTTGATCCGCTTCAAAGCACCGTAAGCAGTCCCGCTTCCGCAACCTATCGCAGCACCTGCCTTGAACGACAGCACGTCGGGAAGCTTGATTACTGTGTGAACGGGGGCTTTCATGAAGTCCGCGTGGCTACCATGGCCATTTCCACCGAAAGCGATCCGCCCCCTGTCGCAGTTCTGGGTCCAGCCCGAACGGCAATTGGAGCACGTGCGGCAGCCGTCATAATGGTGGATCATCACCCGGTCGCCGACTTTCGCTTCATGAGGTCTCACAGCCGAACCCACCATCTCCACGACGCCGCATGGCTCATGCCCTTCGATGACGATCTGGTCTTCGGTTCGCTTGGGCTCATAGAGGTGGTTCAAGTCACTCCCGCACATGCCCGAGGCCTTCACCCGGATAACGACCTCGTCTGGCCCGGGAACAGGGTCTGGGAATTCGCGAAGTTCCATTGCGCCTTCGCCGAGGAAAACAACCCCTCTCATCGCCATGACCTCCAACATTGCTTTCAGGTACGCCGACGCTCAAGTGATCGGGCTGTTACCAAGCTGGGTCGCAAATCCGAACTCTTGAGACAACCGTTTTCGCCCCATTCGCTGCGGTCGCGGAGCTATCATATAACTTAATCTTATATGTGGCTTTCCGATGCTAGGGCTAATTGGCGTGGGACAACCGATATACCCTGCAAAAGGCTTCCAGTCCTGATAGCCGCCGACCCTTGTCCGGGGGGGGCGCGACATAAGCTGGTGTTATAACCGTCGCCCCGGACCTCTGTCGCTCAAAATTTCATCATGTTAGAGAAGATTAACGCAGGAGGAGGCGGGTCGAACTTCGGTATAAGGCGGAAACCAGCCGATACCGCTAGCAGCATCGACTTGATACTTTAGCGCTTAATGAACTTTATGGGAGGATCAGAATGCGCCGGGACTCAGTAAATCCAGATGGCGTTTCTTTCCACTGTACATACTTGCCGAGACAATTGTCAGTTTCAACTGCGTGTTGAACCATTAATTGTCATCGGCCAAGGCGGTTGCTCTCGCTGAATCTCATTTGTTTCGAGTTCTGCGCGGCGACGCACGGCCCGGTTTCATAGTGCCGAAACCGACAATGCCATCTCAACCGGCACGTAGCAAAACTTGCTCCAGGGAGGAACTCATGAGCGGATTGAAACTGAAATTCGGCACGGCTGCCATCGCGGCGCTTCTGTGCGCCGGAACGGCCGGTGCGAAGGATCTCACCTTCGGGTACGTCCCCGCAAGTCTTGAGTATCCCTACAATGTTATGACCGCGAAGGGCTTCCAAGAGGCGGCCAAGAAGGCGGGCGTCAAGACCGTTGTGCTCGATCCGCGCGGCAGTGTGGAGAAGCAGGGCAACGCCTTGGACGATCTTCTTTCCCAGAAAGTCGACGCCATTGGTTTCTTGCCTCTTGACTCTGTCGTGGCTGAATCCTTCGTCGACAAAATCAGCGATGCCGGAATCCCTGTTGTTGCTATCGCGGCACAGGTCGGTGACCCTCAAAAGCGCGACGTCAAAGATCCGTACCCCGCTTTGTCGGCGTTGGTCGCAACCGACAACTTTAAGGCCGGCTACGTCTCGGGAGAAATGACCGCGGCGGTGCTCCCCAAAGACCGCAAAGCCAAAATCGCAATTGTCCAAGGCGATCCCGCTTACGCGGTGGTTAAGCTGGACACTGACGGCTTCGTAGCGGCTTTGAAACAAGCCAATGCAAACTATGAGATCGTTGCCGAGCAGCCGACAAACTGGACGCCGGATGAAGGCGAGGCGGTGTGCCAAAACTTTCTGACCGCACACGCGGACCTGGACGTGATTTTCAGCCAAGCGGATGACATGGCGATCGGCTGCGCACGTGCGATCGAAGCCGCAGGCTGGAAGGGGAAGCTCATCGCGACCGGCGGGGGCTCAAAGCTGGGTTATGACGCAATCAAAGCCGGGGAAATGTACGGCTCGGTTTGCACCCGTCCACTGTTGCTCGGCGAACTGATGTTCAAGGCAATGCAGGAGGCCGCGACCGATCCCAAGACGCCGAAGGGACGTTTCGTGACTTACGACATGCCGCCGATTACCAAGGACAAGTTGGACGACTGCCCAGAGAAGTGGTGATAAACTTCCTTCGTCGATAGCAAAACAGATTGGGAAACCCAACTGATGCAAGACAACGGTCCAA
Organism: Mesorhizobium bavaricum; assembly: GCF_056781655.1. Taxonomy (NCBI): domain Bacteria; kingdom Pseudomonadati; phylum Pseudomonadota; class Alphaproteobacteria; order Hyphomicrobiales; family Phyllobacteriaceae; genus Mesorhizobium; species Mesorhizobium bavaricum. The sequence continues at coordinate 4,280,660 of NZ_CM165566.1, forward strand.
TCATGCAGTTGCGTGGTATCGTGAAGGGGTTTCCCAATGGAACACTGGCCCTGCGCGGTGTCGATCTCGATATCGAGCGGGGCAAAGTCCACGGTCTGCTAGGGGCGAATGGCGCCGGCAAATCGACCCTGATCCGGATTCTGTCCGGTTCCTACTGGGCCACGTTAGGCGAGATCATCTGGCGTGGACAGCCGGTCCAATGGGATAGCCCCAAAGCCGCGAATGACATGGGCGTAGCAACTGTCCACCAGCATATTCCACTGGTCCCGACACTTTCCATTCTCGAGAATGTTTTTCTGGGCAACGGGGGGCGCTGGCGACGGTCGTCAGCCATTCGGACCCAGTTCAACCAACTGTGCGAACGCGTGGGATACTGGTTGGATCCGGACGCCTTGGTCAGCTCGCTCTCGATCGGCGAGCGCCAAATGGTATCCATATTCCAAGCGCTCGGTACTGGCGCTGATCTGATCGTCATGGACGAACCGACCGCGTCTCTCGCATCAGAAGAGCGTGAGCTGGTCTACAACACCGTTAGGCGTCTGTCCAAAGGCGAGAAGAAAGCCATTCTGTTTGTGTCTCACTTCCTCGACGAAGTGATGGCGCTTACGGATCAGGTTACAGTGCTTCGCGACGGCTTGGCTGTGATGCGCGCCAACACTTGTGATCTCGATGAAAGCCGTATCGCTGAGGCAATCGTTGGAAAGCAGATTGTCGCTCTTGAGCGTCAGGCTGAAAACCGCGTGCCGTTGACTGTCGTTGGCAACGATCAGATCCCGCGGTTGGAACTCCGTGATCTTGCCTCCAGGGGCAAGCTGCAGAAGATCTCGATGAGCGTTGCGCCTGGGGAAGTCGTGGGTGTCGCAGGGCTTTTGGGATCCGGCCGGAGCGAGCTGCTCCATGCGATCTTCGGCGCAGACAAGAGCGCGACGGGCGAGGTGGTGCTCGATGGAAAACGCGTCGCGCGGGACACCGGCGCGGCGGTCAAGGCTGGCATCGGCATGGTTCCCGAGGACCGAATGGCTCAAGGCCTGGTTCCCGACTTTGAGATTTGGAAAAACACCACATTGCCCGCGTTGGGCGGCGTCTCAATGTGGAACGCGATTCCGGTGGGCGAGCGCGAACGGGAACGAGGATGGGAAGCCATCAGGATGCTTGGGATCAAAGCCATCTCGCCGGAAATCCTCGTCAAGGAACTGAGTGGCGGCAACGCGCAGAAGGTCACAATCGCCAAATGGCTGTTCAGTGACGTCAAGCTGTTCCTGCTCGACGAGCCGACGGCGGGTATCGATATCGGGGCGAAGACGGACATTCTGCGTCTGGTTCGACAACTGGCAAGCGAAGGCAAGTCAGTCATGATCGTATCTTCGGAATTCGAGGAACTGCTGACGGTTTGCGATCGCATTCTTGTGATGCGTGATGGCCAGTGCATTGCCGAACGCAACGCTCGTGACACTTCAGAGCATGAATTGCTTCTGCTGGCTGGCGGCAAGAGCGCAGCGACCGAAGCCGCGCGCCACTGACCGGCGGGCATCTCACAGCGAGATTTGAACATGACCATAATAAAAGAGAATCGCTTGGATCAGTCTGATGTGCTTGGTCAGGATGTGCAAACCAGCGCCAAAACCAACTGGCGGAGGTTATTCGGACTTCAAGAGATGGGCGTTTACTACGCGCTGCTGCTATTGATCGTCACTTTGACGATCATTACAACCTATCTCGGTCAATCTAACTATCTCAGTGTGCAAAATCTTTCCAATGTGGTCTATCAGTCCTCGCTGATCGCAATCATGGCGGTAGCAATGACTGTGGTTCTGATCAGCGGCAATTTCGACCTATCGGTGGCGTCGGTCGCGGCTCTTGCCGCAGTGATGTTGATCGGCAATGCCGACGCGATCGGCTTTTGGCCGGCAGCGGCACTTGCCGTGACCGTGGCTATGAGCATCGGTCTTCTGAATGGAGTTATCGTTCAATACGTTGGGATCAATGCGTTCATCGTTACCCTCGGCACGATGACCGCGGTCCGCGGCTTGGTGTTGATCTACACCGACGGACGATCGCTTTCAGTTGCAAATCCAGATGTGATCGCCACCATGAAATCCTTCGAAGGTGGACGCCATGATGGTTTCTGGCTCGTATTGGTGGCGGGACTTGCACTCATGGCAGTGGCCGCATTCCGGATTTTCCAGACCCGCATGGCGGGGAAAAGGCTGCGGCCCGCGACGCTCGGAATGGTCGGCATTGGCCTTTTCTTCCTGCTGGTCTCCTGGGCCTCCGGCGGTGAGTTGATCCTGCGGAATCCTGTCATCATGATGGTCGTCTTCACCGCGATCGTCTGGTTCACGCTTAGCTTCACTATGGTTGGCCGCCGCGTCTATGCAGTCGGTGGCAATTCAGAGGCGGCCCGCTTGTCCGGCATCAACGTCACGCGATATAAATTGATGGCTTTCGTCTTCTGTAGCGGCGCGGCCGGATTTGCCGGCGTCCTTTTCGCGAGTCGCTTGCGATCCATCAATCCGGCAGGTCTTTCGGGCGCGGAACTCACGGTTATCGCGGCTGCCATCCTCGGTGGGACTTCGCTGTTCGGCGGCGCAGGCAGTGTCATCAAGACACTGGCTGGAGCGCTGCTGCTCTATTCGTTGACCAACGGTTTCAACATTCTGAACCTCGGTGCGAACTGGCAGGGCCTCATCGAGGGCGTCGTGGTGGTTGTCGCAGCGGCAATTTACACCGTAGGCGGCACCAAGGCGAAATCCAAAACTGGCGGCTGAGCAGCAGGCGGCGCTTCAGCGCGACCGGCGGCCCGCAACCCATTAGCTCTGCCTCAAAAAACAGAAAACCGGACAATAGACATGACTGACATACCAAGAGTGGATCTCGGCGGCAAAGTCGCATTCGTCACCGGGGCAGGTAGCGGTATCGGCCGCGCCGCAGCGATCGCATTTGCCATGGCGGGCGCGGCTGTGACGGCCGCCGACATTTCCGAGAAGGGCTTGAAGGAAACAGCCGCCGAAATCGAAGGACGTGGCGGAAGGGTGCTGCCCGTCATCTGCGACGTGACCAAAAGCTCTGACGTGAAGGCGGCTTTGGACCAGACCGTGGATAAGTTCGGCCGCTTGGACATCGCGTTCAACAACGCGGGCATCGAACAGCCCGCGCAACCGATCGCGGAATTGTCCGAGGACGTTTGGGACAAGACCATCGCCGTGAACCTGAAAAGCGTTTTTATCTGCATGAAGCACGAGATCGAAATCATGCTGCGCCAAGGAGGCGGCTCAATCGTCAACACCGCATCGGGCGCGGGGGTCCTGGCGATCCGCGGGCAGTCCAGCTATTGTGCCTCCAAGTTCGGTGTAGTGGCCGTAAGCAAGGTCGCTGCCCTTGAGTATGCAAACAAGAACATTCGGGTGAACGCGATCTGCCCGGGCATCATCGATACGCCGATGATCGCCCGCTACACAGGCGATACTGATGAAGGCCGGGCTCGCGTGATTGCGCAAGAACCTATTGGACGCATGGGACGCCCAGAAGAGATCGCTGGCACGGTCCTCTGGCTTTGCTCCGACGCCGGGGCTTTCGTGACGGGTCATGCCATGGTTGTTGATGGCGGGCAGACCGCCGGCATTTAGCGGCAGTGAAACAGTCTCGATAGAGGCATTTTTGACTCCACCGGACGTCTGTATGGAGCGTCATGGCGCTCGACGCATGTTCTAAGCCTCGCGTGCCGGCGGAGAGAGAAGTTTCACCAGATCCGTTGCATCAGAGAGTTCCTCGAGCCGACGGGCCAGACCCGCTACCCGGGTCACGACTTCGTCCGCAAATCTGGTGACCGAGATCGTCGCGCATTCCCTGAATTTCGAGCAGATGTCGTCCCAGCCCATGGGGTTGTCCGCGTTGCCAGGAACGCTTCGGCCTTCCTCCGACCATCGGCGGCCGTCATGGGTGAGAATCTCCACGCGGCCGGGTGGGAGTTCGAGTTTCCAATTGAGATTTGGATCGTTCACAAGGCTTATCTTGGTCGCGATCTCGAGCACTGCTCTATCGTGAAGGCCATCTTCGGTAAAATCCGAGACGCTCATGCCCCGTCGGGCGATGGCGATTGAAACGAGAAATGGCAAGCTGAATTTCGCATCAGCCAATGTCGCCGGGCTCCGCCGTTCCTGAAGCGGCTGACACATCAACTCGTGGTAGTCGCCAACATGGAGACGGATTTCGGCTATTTGGTCTGGTTGCACATCGTTTTTCGTGACGATGTCGATCGCGGCTTTCATATGGCTGTGGGCGGTACCCACACATGGCCAACGCTTGTACAGCGTCCCACTTCCAAGAAAATCCCGGCCCAGATCGCGAACCATGGCTTCGCGATCGAAACCGCCGCCAAAATAGGTATTCATAAAACCGTACTGGCCTTCAAACATGCGATCGATGCCTGTGATGCCTTTTTCTGCCATCAGGGCGGCCAGGACAGCGCCTTTGGCTGAGAATCCGGCGTACATGCCACGAAGATCGCTACCGCGCCCTGCTACCATCTCCATGATGCCGCTGCATTGCATGGTAGCGATGCCCATAGCGTGCGCGACCTGTCTGGAAGACAGTCCCATCGTACGGCCCGCAGAAGCTGTTGCGGCGAAGACAGCGAGTACGGTCGAGAGGTTCCAGTCCTTTTTCCAATCCACGTTGCATCGCAAGCGGCCGAAGATATCCTGCCCTACAGCGACCGCGGCTATCAAATCCTTCCCGGAAACGCCGCCCCGGCGTTCGGCGACTGCGAACACCGCAGGCACGATGGAACTCGCTGTGTGCTGTCCCCATGGGGTCTGGTCGTCGTAATCCAGGCAGTGTGCCATCGCACCGTTCGCGAGCGCTGCCATCATTGCGGGGCGACGACCGCCAAAGCCAATCACGGAACACTCCGGCTTTCCGCCGCCTTCCTCCACGATTTCCACTACGCCCCTGACCGCAGGTTCCATCCCGCTCGCGGCGAGAATGACACCCAATGTGTCGAGAACGCTTTTTTTCGCAGCTTCGCGCGCGACTGGGGGCAGAGCGTCGTACGAGAGTTCCGCCGCGTGCCGGGCAAAAACATGCACGAGATCGGGTTCGGTGGGCATAGTCGCAATCTCCTCCATACACGCCCGCCCGCGCCGGCGGCCATCTCGTATCTGCAGCAATCTCACGTCACATGTCGTGCCGCATCCATAACTTCACGCGGCAAGGTCTTTATCCGACGGAGATATAACAAGACGCTATATGGGCCGATACTAAGGTGAGTTTCCGTGTTCTCATTTCGATCGAGAGATGGAATTTTGCCTGGACAAGACATTGGGAGGATATGTTGGCAAATCTGGCCGGAAAAACAGTTCTGATCACCGGGGCGTTGGGAACGATCGGAAAGGCTTTGGTGGCTCGCTATCACGAAGCCGGGGCCACGGTCATCGCTTCGGACCGCCCCCATGTGGAAAATGCTTCCGAAACAATTGGGAAGATCGCTCGCGATGTCCGCTATTTCGGTTGCGATCTCAGCGACCTCGCTGGCACGGAGAAGGCCGTGACCGCGCTGGCCGAAGAAGTGGGTGGCATCGACGTCCTCGTGAACAATGCGGCATTCGTCGTGAACAAGCCGCACGAGCAATTCACGATTGAGGAATACGAGAACGAGGTCCGGATTAATTCGTCTGCTGCCTTCGTCGTAGCGCGGGCGTGCAGCGCCATGATGAAGCAGAAGAAATACGGCAAGATCGTCAATATGACGTCCGCGACCCTGACCGGCCACTGGGAAGGCTTCGTCCCTTATGTCGCCTCGAAGGGAGCGATGTACGGTCTTATCAAGGCGTTGGCGCGCGAACTCGGTCACTACGGCATCAATGTGAACGGCGTTTCGCCGGGTGCGGTGGTGTCTGAGGCCGAATGGCGCCATTTCGGCGAGAAGCGAGAGGAATATCACAAGTGGATTCTGGAGCGGCAGAGCCTGAAGCGGAGGATCGAGCCCGAAGACATTGCCAATCTGGTCGTGTTCCTTTCGTCGCCCGAGGCCGACCTGATCACGGGACAGGACATCCATTGCGACGGCGGTTGGTGACGCCGGTCAAGTTCGCCGGGGAGGACGAAATTGGCAACCCAGAAACCTACGTTGTTCGCGGACAATTTCATGTTCCTCGAAGCGCCGAAATGGCGAGATGACCGCTTGTGGGTATCCGACGTTTTCGATCATAAGGTCTGCGCCCTCTCGGCCGAAGGGCACCCCAAGACGTTCTTGTATGTGCCCAACCGACCCTCCGGACTGGGATTCCTTTCCGACGGAAGCTTGATTGTGGTTTCCGCCAAGGATCGCAAGCTCCTCAGGTATTTCCCTGGCACACAGTTGGTTGACTACGCCGACCTGTCAGAACACGCGGCCGGTTGGCTGAACGATTTCGCGATCGACGAACATGACCGGATCTACGTCGGAAACTTCGGGTACGATTTCGCGGCTGGTGAAGAACGCAAGACGACTTCGCTCCACAGGGTCGATCCGGACGGCACCGTCGAAGAAGTCGCCGACGAAGTCGATTTCCCAAATGGTTCCGTCGTCATCGATAACGGCAGAACCCTCGTTGTTGCGGAGACCTGGGAAGGCCGCCTCACTGCCTTCGACATCGACGAAGCTGGTAGGCTGAGCAAAAGAAGGCTATTCGCCGATCTTGGAAAACGGCAGCCCGACGGCATTTGCGTTGACGCCGAGGGGGCGATCTGGGTCGGTGTCTACAACACCGGTGAATTCTTGCGGGTCCTCGATGGCGGCAAGATCACCGATTTCGTTCAGTTCGAAGGCTCCGGCATTTCCTGCACGCTCGGGGGCAGCTCGGGCAGCACGCTGTTCATGACCGCTTTCATCGGAACCGAGCGCGACATGGCGGCGGGCAAGCGCAACAGTGCGATCTTCACGATCGACGTCGACGTCCCGGCTGGCGCGTAGCCCAAGCCCAGGTGTTAGATACGGATATAAGGAACCATTATAACTCCCTGCCGTGCATCCGACTTTGCGTTGCCGGCGGACGGGCGCGCCGATAGCGTGGCCACTCATCGATATGTTGGAACGGCGCCCAAATGCATCCCGTGCTTTCTTTCCCCGCGCTCGCGGGAATGACCTATCCCTCGCTTGAAGAGCGCGACCTTCTGCGGATCGTGCCTGGGCCGAGAGATGTCCTTGCGTTGCCGGAAGCCGACCGCTGCGCCGTCCAGGTCCTGATGACCAGCGCGTCGCGCGGCTGCAGCGCGGAGCTTGCCCAAGCGTTGCCGAACTTGCGCTTTGTCGTATCGCAAGGGGTCGGAACCGAACTTATCGACGGGGACGCATTGGCTAAACGCGGTGTGAAGGTGCGCCCCGTTGGCGAAGCCTTGACCGACGATGTCGCGGATCTTGCCATGGCTCTGACCCTGATGTCCTGCCGCGGGCTCGTGCGCGCCGATGCCTTCGCGCGCAGCGGCCAATGGCAGAATGGTCAATTCGAGGTTGGTGACAGTGTGGTCGACATGACAATGGGCATCGCGGGCCTCAGCGGTCGGATCGGTCAGGCGATCGCCGCGCGGGCATCCGTATCGAGAATGAAAATCGCCGGGCTGGACCGTCCATCGAACATGGGGCTTGGCGCGTCTCTGCACGCGGACTGGAAGGCCCTTTGCGCGGCGTCGGACATACTCGTCCTGGCGCTGCCGGGGACGCCTGACCTCCAGCATGTCATAGGCGCCGAGGAACTTGTCGCATTGGGTCCCAAAGGCCGGCTCGTAAACGTTGGCCGCGGGAAACTCGTCGACACGGACGCGCTGATCGAAGCGCTGGAGAAGGGCATCATCGCCGGGGCGGCGCTGGATGTACTGGATAGCGAACCCGATGTTCCCGAACGTCTCGCCGCGTTGCCCAATGTCGTCCTATCTCCGCACATCGGGGGGCAGACGTGGGGCCAGCGGGCGCGGGGGGCCAGGATCGCAGAGACCGAGGTCCTGAGATTCCTCCACGGCGAAGAAGCATAATGGCTTTCCGTCCGACAGCTCGACGCGCGAAGGTCGGACCATTTGAACCTCTGGCCAGCGAAACGGCTTGAAAAGGGACGAAACCAGAAATGAGCGACAAGCCCAACCATCCGTATCCACCCATTGGCCTTCTCATCGATGGCGAATGGATCTACGACCGCCCGGCTCTTTGTGATGTGGAAAATCCCAGCGATGAGTCCATCCTGGGCCAAGTACCAAAGGCTACAGCGAAAGACCTCCAGAACGCTCTGGAATCGTCGGCGCGAGGTTTCGAGGTCTGGCGCAGAACACCTCCGAGCGAGCGTGCGGCGATCATGCGCCGTGCGGCGGGTCTCGTTCGTGCGCGGGCGGCCGATATCGCGCCGATTTTCACAATGGAACTCGGCAAGACGCTTTCAGAATCTCTCGCCGAGATCGAAAGATCGGCCACGTTTCTCGACTGGGACGCGGAGGAAATCCGGCGCCTGTATGGCCGCATCGTTCCGACAGACCCGCCTATACAACAGTTTGTGGTGCGCGAGCCGATCGGTCCTGTCGCAGCTTTCACGCCTTGGAACGTGCCGATGAGCGCACCGTCGCGAAAGATCAGCGCATCGTTGGCGGCAGGATGTTCCGTTATTCTCAAGCCTGCGGAAGAGACACCGGCGACAGCATGTCTTTTCGCCCAATGCTTCCTCGATGCCGGCTTGCCCAAGGGCGTCTTGAATGTGGTCTTCGGCGATCCGGACGAGGTGTCCCGCACTCTCGTGCTTTCCCCGATAACCCGCCTCGTCACCCTGACTGGATCGATCAACGTCGGGAAACATCTGACGCGGCTCGCCGCCGAGACGATGAAGCCGGTCCTGATGGAATTGGGCGGACATGCCCCGGTGCTGGTGGATGAGAACGTTGATCCCGATGCGATCGCCCAGCTCGCAGTGAACTGGAAATACCGGATGGCGGGCCAGTTCTGCTCCGCGCCCTCACGGTTCTTGGTTCACCGCTCGGTCTACCGCGATTTCGTCGAGAGCCTCGCTTCCAAGGCGAGCAGGCTTGTAGTCGGTGACGGGTTTGCCAAAGACACGCAAATGGGACCGGTAGCCAATCGCCGTCGTCTGGACGCAATGTCCGGTCTGGTCGAGGACGCGGTCGCACACGGCGCGCGGGTGGTCACAGGCGGCCAGCGCGTCGGTAACCGGGGATGGTTCTACGCCCCCACTGTCCTTGCGGACGTGCCTCTGGACGCGAGGATCATGAAAGAGGAGCCGTTCGGCCCGCTTTCCCCCTGCGCTCCCGTCGATTCCATGGATGAGGCGCTTTCGATCAGCAACAGTCTCGACATGGGTCTGGCCGCGTTCGTGTTTACAAATTCGATGGAGCGCGCGGACCATCTCTCCCGCGAACTGCAGGTCGGCTCCGTCGCGCTCAACGTGTTTACCAGCCCCGGGGCGGATGCTCCCTTCGGCGGATATCGGGAGAGCGGTATCGGCAGGGAAGGCGGACTTGAGATGTGGAACAGCTACACAGTCTCCAAAACGATTGCCGAAAGGCGTGTGCGAGTCTAGAAACCAGAAGGCGTCGCCCGCGTTGGCGGGCGTGAATTGTGTCGGTGCTGTTGGAAATCGATCCTAAGAAATTGCTATACTTTGCCACTGTCATCGAACAGGGCAGCCTCAATCGCGCCGCGAAATTGCTCAGCGTTTCCCAACCCGCCTTGTCCACCTCCATGAACAGGCTCGAGGCGGAACTGGGAATGCAGCTGATCGAGCGCGGTCCCAAGGGCATCGTGACAACGAGAAGCGGGGATATTCTTTACTGCCACGCAAGAGTGATCCGCGAGGAAGTGGAGCTCGCCGAACGAGATCTCTTGAACTCGCTCGATGTTCACAACGAGGCGATCAGGCTGGGAAGCCTGCCCAGCCTGGCGAGCAAGATCGTGCCGATGGCCATGCGTAAATGGCGCGACGCACATCAAGACGGACAGCTGCAGGTCGTCGAAAATGCTCAGGTCGACCTTCTGATCGGATTGCTGCGCCGGGACTTTGACTTCGTGGTCGGGTTCACCGAGGTTTTCGACATGTTGGACGGGTTGCGCCAGAGGGTTTTGTTTCGGGATACCCTGCGCGTCATCGCTCGAGTGGATCACCCGTTGCGAAAGTTGGAAACCCTGACATGGGAGCAGCTCGTGCAGTACCCGTGGATAAGTCCCACATCCCGCCGCACGCACACCGTCCTCGACCACATCCTGAAAACCATGAACTTAGCGCTTCCGAGCCAGGTGACCGTGTGCGGGTCAGTATCGCTCCTAAAGTCGTTGGTGGCCGAGACCGATAATATAGCCTTGCTCCCGGCCCATGCTGTTCATGAGGAGATCGCCGAACAACGCCTGCTTCCGCTTGCGTTCGACGATCCCGTGCTCAGCCGCGACATCGCCGTCTTTTTTCGGGAAGGCTACCAAATGGACCAGCCGCGAAAGGATCTAGTTACCTGCATCGCGGAAGTTGGCTTGGAGCTGTGCCACGACCACAACGGGCATCAGGACGTTCGTCACGTTTAATCGCCGTTGAGATCTTCGGGCCAATAAAAGCCTTCCAGGGAGCCCCAGTCCCTAGCGGGCGGGAACGTCTTTCAGTCTGCGGGACTACCATCCGCGCATCTCCGCCCGGCAATGCGCCAACCTGTGGACCCAGGCAATCGGGCATGACCCGCCGACTTCGGGCGGCGGGTGCCTTGTTGCAAAGGGATGGATCAGAACTTCGGCAGCGTCACCACGAAAAACAGCGAGTCTTCATTGGCTTTTATGTCGACCGGAGCGTCCGACGGGGTCAATTCGAGCGCCGTCTTGTCGCCGTACGTCTTGCCTTCGACGGTGATGTTCCCCTTGCTCATGAAAAGCACGTCGACCTGAGACCGCGATCCCGTATTGTATGTCGCCCCGGCTTCGACCTTGATGAAGCTCATCTTGGTATTGCGTTCCGTGAACGTGCCCAAAAGCTTCGAGTACACACCTGGCCTTCCCGTTTCGATCCAATCGTACGAGTCGGGATCCATCATGATGACATCGTCATACCGTGGCTTGGCGAGGACCATCTTCCTTCCGGTCGCTTCTTCGTAGCAAGCGGCCGCGCCATCCATATTGTGCTTTTGGCCCTTTTCATCCACCCAGGTGAAAACGCCGCTCTTGAATTCGCCTTTTGCCTTCAGAGCCTCATTGGCTGCTTCCCGCCGGGGTGTGCTCAGAAAGCCCGCGCCGCTAGCACCACCGAACTGCAAGACCATCATTTCCAGCCCCTCGGGCCGGTCCTGCGGACCGTAATGCACGCTCTCAGGAAAATACGCCACCGAACCCTCGTCCATGATTTTGTGAGGAGCTGCCGGATACCTGCCCTTCAGCACGTAGCGGATCTGGTCAAAGTTATGGCGGTGACGGGGCGTGCCCCAGCCGCCTGATCCGGTAAGGCCGACATTCAGCAGATAGTTGTTGGGGGAATCGTCGTCGCCCTGCAGAAGAAACTTCTGGTCGAGCTTGCCATCTCTCATCGAACCGACCGCGCCACCCTCGGCTGTTGCAAATTCTCCGATACGCATCTTCTCATTCCTCTCGTCTTGTGGACCAAACCGTCGGTCTCCAGGACCGAACTGCCGGTCCCCAGATAAACCCAAACGGGGGCGTCTCGGTATCCTCCAATTTCGGCAGCTATAACATCACGTTATTCCGGGTGGGGTCTCGAGCGCGTAAGGCCTTGATAAGCGTAAGTGTTGATTGCAAAACCTAAGGCACCGCCTGAACGGGCGAATTAAAGCAACTCGCGATCTGTTCGCGAGTCTTCTGGATCAGCCATGTTAAATTTGGAAACGCCCTCGAAGAACCTGACGAAATCCAAGATGGATTCAGGCGGAGTGGCCGTCGGAATGGTCGTCCGACTGATGCGCGGTGTCGAGATCGCGGCTATCGCCAAGAGTGCGGGCTTCGACTGCCTCTACATAGACCTGGAGCACTGCAGCTTTTCGCTTGAGACCGTCAGTCAGATCAGCCTGACGGCAACCGCTCTGGGCGTTACACCATTGGTTCGCGTCCCCGGGATCAACAAGACCGAGATCGGCCGGGTTTTGGAAACGGGCGCCCAAGGGGTGATCGTGCCCCATGTGGAAAACCGGGCCCAGGCGGAGGAGATCGTGGATGCCTCCCGTTTCCCCCCTCGGGGAAGTCGCTCTCTGCTCGCGACCAACGCCCACACTCTCTTCCGTGGCGGGCCTGCGGCCGAGGTCATGGAGAAGATGGAAGCGGCGACGCTGGTCGTCGGCATGATCGAATCCGCGACAGCGGTTGAGAACTCCGACGATATCGCGTCGGTCGATGGAATGGACATGCTGTTGGTCGGCACCAACGACCTTTGCAACTCCTTTGGCGTGCCCGGTGAACTGGATCACCCGCGGGTGCGCGAGGCATACGAGCATGTGGCGGCGGTTTGCCGGGCAAGGGGCAAGCATCTCGGTGTCGGAGGACTGAATTCTCGCCCGGAACTCGCCAAGGAAATGATCCGTCTGGGGGGACGCTACGTGTCCGCGGGAAGCGATACGGGTTTCCTGATGAGTGCGGCGACCGCGACCGCCCGGTTGTTCCGATGACATTTTGGACCGCGGCATGCTGCGGTCCAAGCATTCTTCGATCCGCCGGCCCCTGGTTGGCCGTGCTCTTACTGGAGGGAAGCCCGTGACTGTTGGAACTGCCGAACAAATCGCTCCGGAAATCGAGGTTCCGGCAGAGGCGCGCAACTTCAGCGTACAAGACCGAGTCGTTATCGTGACCGGCGCGGGCCAGGGTATCGGCCGGGAACTGGCACGCCAGTTCGCCGCGGCCGGTGCCATCCCCGTCATCGCTGACCTCGGCCTCGAGAACGCCCAGTCAGTGGCGAAGGAGATCAAGGCTTCGGGAGGCAAAGCCCTCGCGCTGGTCGTGGACGTGGCCAAGAAGGACTCGGTGGACGAGATGGTGGCGGCGACGTTGGCCGAATTCGGCCGCGTGGATGTCCTGATCAACAACGCCTCGCTTTTTTCCAACCTGGCTAAACGTCCTTTCGACCAGATTCCGCAGGGCGAATGGCAGAGGGTGATGGACGTCAACATAAACGGGGTGTTCTTCTGCGCCTCCGCGGTCGTCGGCAGCATGCGCAAAAACCGCTTCGGTCGCATTATCAACATTTCGTCGGACTCGGTGCATCGCGGAACCAAGAACTACCTCCACTACGTCACTTCAAAGTCGGCGCTGATCGGCATGACGAACTCCCTGGCACGCGAACTCGGGGCCGAAGGAATAACCGTCAACTGCATCCGCCCCGGCACGGTGGCGACGGAAGTCGCGGAGCGCGCCGCCAGCCTCACTCCGGAAGTCCGCCAGCGCAACATCGACCTCCAATGTATCCCGAGAACCATCGTGCCCTCCGATCTTGCTGGCCTCACGATGTTCCTTTCAACGCCCGCGGCCTCTTTCATTACCGGGCAGACGATCGCCTGCGACGGTGGGTACACCCACAGCTTCTAACGGCCGGAGGCGGAGAGCGTTATGAAACATTTTGGCAAACTGTACATCGACGGGGCGTGGGTGGATCCTTCGACCCCCGGCCAGAGACCTCTCGTCGATCCGTACACCGAGGAGCCGTTCGCGACAGTCGCCACTGGCGGCAACGCGGAAGATGTCGACAAAGCCGTAAGAGCTGCACGCCGGGCATTCGCTGCATATTCTGAGACTTCTCTCGAAGAGAGGATTTCGCTTATCGACAGTATCATCGCGGCATACGAAACGCGCGCCGACGATCTTGCGGAGGCGATGGCCCAAGAGGTCGGCATTCCGGTAAGCGCCAAGGCGCAAGTGACAGGTCCGGTCGGTCATATGAAAGTGGCGCGCGATCTGCTCAAGACCTACAGGTTTGAGACCCAAATCGGTGATACGATCGTACGGCGTGAGCCTATCGGCGTATGCGCCCTCATCTCACCCTGGAATTGGCCCACGCAGACACCGGTTATCAAGGCCATTTACGGCATCGCGGCCGGTTGCACCTTGGTGCTCAAGCCGTCAGACGCGTCCCCGGTCAGTGCCGTCATCCTGGCGGAGATCTTCGAGAAGGCGGGCGTTCCGAAGGGCGTTTTCAACCTCGTTATCGGGCGTGGAAGCGTCGTCGGCGAAGCCATGTGCAGGCATCCCGAGGTAGACATGATATCCTTCACCGGCTCTACCCGGGCGGGCACTCGAGTGGGAGAGGCCGCCGCGCAGACCATCAAGCGGACATCGCTCGAACTAGGCGGCAAGTCGGCCAACATCGTCCTTATGGATTCTGACCTGGAGCGAGCGGCACGCTGGAACATCCAGCGTTGCTTCTTCAACAGCGGACAATCCTGCCACGCGCCGAGCCGCATGCTGGTGCATGAAAGCCAGATGGAAACGGTATTGCCCTATCTGGCAGATGAAGTCGCAAAATACAAACTTGGCGATCCGCGCGATCCCGCCACCACGATGGGACCAGTGGTCAACAAGGCGCAGTACGACAGCATCCAGAACTACATCCAGTCCGGGCTGGACGAAGGCGCGCGTTTAGTGTGCGGCGGTTCGGGCAAGCCCGACGGCGTCAACCAAGGCTTCTTCGTGAGGCCCACAGTCTTCGCGGACGTCACCCCCGAAATGACGATCGCCAGGGAAGAGATCTTCGGGCCGGTCCTGGTGGTAATGCCCTACTCGACGGAAGAGGAGGCGCTCCGGATCGCCAACGATACTCCCTACGGTCTCGGTGGTTACGTCTTCGGCGCCGACCGGAAGAAGGCTTACGAATTTTCCAGCAACCTCAAGGCGGGACGTATCTGCTTCAACGGCGCGGCAACCAACTCTTACAGCCCCATGGGCGGATACAAGGAATCTGGCATCGGCCGCTCCATGGGAGCCTTCGGCCTCGAGGAGTATCTCGAGATCAAGTCTGTCTACGGCTTCGAAGAAGAGGCGGGCCAATTGCCCGAATTCATCCGGTGACTGCGGTGGGGTCTGCGGCAGGTGCGTCGTCCTGCGAGTCGAAGACGGAAAGATGCCAATGCGGCACGGGCACGTGCTGGCGGGCGGTCTCCTGGTTTCCGCCAGGCGACGGAACGCTACCGATGCGCTTGCCGATCGGTTCCGACTGTAAAGCGTCCGATATGTTCGGTCATGGCATGGAGCGCAAGAAATGAAAGTCGGTGTCGTCGGACTGGGCTCCATGGGGTATGGGATCGCCGCGTCGCTCCTCCGGGCGGGGCACAGCGTTTTCGGCGCTGACATCAACCCGGAAGCGATTAAGCGCTTGCGCTCGGAAGGAGCCTCGGAGGGCGATGCTTCATCCGCCGCTTCCGAACTTGAGGCGCTGGTGGTTGTGGTTCTCAACGCCGCGCAGGCCGAAGACGTTCTTTTCGGCGATCGTGGTTTGGTAGCCAGGCTTTCCCCGGCATCCGTCGTTGTGCTGTGCGTCACCGTCGCGCCGGACTACGCGCGCAATGTCGCGCGGCGATGCGGCGATCGGGGTGTGCACTTTCTCGACGCGCCGATCTCGGGTGGCTCCGTCAAGGCGGCGCAGGGCAAGCTTTCGGTTATGGCTTCAGGCACGCCGGAGGCATTCGCCGTCGCGCGCCCGGCTCTGGATGCGATGGCGGAAAACGTGTTCGAGGTCGGCGACAAGGCGGGCGCTGGCTCTGCCATGAAGGCCGTCAACCAGCTGCTTGCAGGCACCCACATCGCGGTGATGGCCGAGGCCATCACCTTTGGGATGACGCAGGGGATCGATCCAGCCGCCTTCCTGAAGGTCATTCCGAATTGCGCCGGCACGAGCTGGATGCTCGAGAACCGAGCGCCGCATATCGCGGCAGGCGACTACACGCCCCATTCCGCCGTCGATATCTGGCTCAAGGACCTAGGAATTGTCATGGATGTCGCGCGCTTGTCCAAGTTCTCCGCGCCTATCACGGCGGCGGCGCTCCAGCAATTCGTCGCGGCTTCAGGCATGGGGCTCGGACGCGAGGACGACGCCGCGGTGGCCAAGGTCTACGCACGGAATGCTGGCCTCACGCTGCCGGAGAAGGGCGCGTGATGGAGTTTGCAGGAACAAGCCAGGCCCGAAACAACGTCGACAAGACCTTTTTCGGCGCTATAGCGGACGACTTCACTGGAGCGACTGATCTCGCGGGTCTTCTCGCGAGATCAGGTGTCCCGGTGTCTCTGCGGATGGGTGTTCCCGAAACGCCTCCCAATGACACATCGCCCTTCGAGATCATCGCTTTGAAGTGTCGGACGGCTCCGGTCGAAGAAGCGGTGTCCGAAACCCAGGCAGCCCTCGATTGGCTCCGCCGGGCGGGCGCGCAGAGGTTTTTCTGGAAGTATTGCTCAACCTTCGACTCGACCGCACGGGGCAATATCGGCCCCGTGGCCGAAGCCCTGATGAACGCCTTGGGGACGGACCAAACGATATACTGCCCGGCGTTTCCCGAGAACGGCCGTGCGATCTTCATGGGGAACCTTTTCGTCGGCGAGCAGCCGCTCTCCGAAAGTCCGATGAAGGACCATCCTCTGACTCCCATGCGCGACTCCAATCTGATGCGGCTCTTGCGGCCCCAGGTAACCCACCCGGTTGGTCTCGTGAACAGACTCGCCGTTGCCAAGGGCGCGGCTGCGCTTCGCGGCGAGCTGCAGCGGCTTCGCGCTGACGGCGTCGCCCACGTTGTCGTGGATGCTGTCTCCAATGACGATCTTCATGTCATCGCGGACGCGTGTCGCGACATGACGCTGATGACCGGAGGGAGTGCGGTAGCCATGCCGCTTCCCAAACTGTGGCTGGAGGAAGGGCTCCTCCGCTGGGATCAAGCGGTCGGCAGGCCGCGCGCGGAGGCTGGCCCGGCGATTGTTCTTTCTGGCAGCTGCTCGGCGATGACCAATCGCCAGGTTTCCGCATATCTCGCAGGTGGTCATCCCGGGCTCCGGCTCGATCCCCTGAATCTTGCGGAAAAGGGGGAGGGGAGTGCGGCCGAATGGCTGTCTAGCCGATCCCCGGACCAGACACCGATCATCTATGCTACGGCCGAGCCGGATGAAGTGCGACGGGCGCAAGAAAGGCTGGGCGTGGAACGCGCGGGAGCGGTGGTCGAGCGCGCTCTGGCGGCTTGCGCCGTCAAGGCCCGCGATCTGGGTTTCAGGCGCTTCGTAGTGGCCGGCGGAGAAACGTCGGGCGCTGTCACGAAAGCCCTCGAGATACGGCAACTCGACATTGGCTCCGAAATCGCGCCTGGTGTTCCGTGGTGTTTCGCCCGCACAGCCGGACATGAAGTCGCGATCACGCTTAAGTCCGGCAATTTCGGCGGTGAGGGCTTTTTCACCGACGCGCTTGAAAGGTTGGGAACGTGACAGAAGATGCCCGACTGCGCGAACAGATATGCTCGCTGGCCAGGTCGATGTTCGAGCGGGGATTGACCCACGGATCAACCGGCAACATATCGGCGCGGTCGTCCGATGGAGGCCTGCTTGTCTCGCCTACCGGGACCAGCTTCGGTCGGCTCGATCCGTCCCGGCTGAGCCGCTTTGACGCGCATGGTCGGCATATAGAAGGTGACAAACCCACCAAGGAAATGCCCCTGCACTCCGCGTTCTACGACACGCGAAGCCAGACTGGCGCTGTCGTCCATTTGCATTGCTGTCACGCCGTCGCGTGGTCGATGATGCCCGATGCCGACGAAGACGACTTCCTTCCGCCACTCACGCCCTATGCCGTCATGCAGTTGGGCCGCGTCAAGTTGCTTCCGTTCTTCCGGCCGGGTGATGCAGCGATGGGTACGGCAGTGCGTGGGCTAGCTGGCAAGAGGTCGGCAGTGATGCTCGCCAACCACGGCCCGGTCGTGGCGGGCAAAGACGTCGAGGCCGCGTGCTACGCCATCGAGGAACTGGAGGCCACCGCGAGGCTGGCTGTGCTGATGCATGGCCATCGGCCGCGCTTGCTGACAGAGCGGCAGATCCAGGATGTCGTCACGACGTTCAACGTGGAGTGGGACGTATGAAGTTTTCGGCCAATCTGGGTTTCCTTTGGAAGGACCGCCCGCTGCCGGCCGCTATCAGAGAGGCCAAGTCAACCGGATTCGACGCGGTAGAGTGCCACTGGCCTTATGACGCGTCGGCCGCATCCGTGAAAGCGGCACTGGATGAAACGGAGCTCAGCATGTTGGGCCTTAACACGCGTCGCGGCGACACATCGGCTGGAGAGAACGGCCTCTCTGCGCTGCCGGGCCGGGAGGTTTCGGCACGCGCGGCGATCGAGGAGGCTCTTGCCTACGCTTCGGAAGTGTCCGCTAGCGCTGTCCACGTCATGGCGGGCAACTCGAGTGGGCCGCTTGCGCGGAAGGCGTTCTGCGACAATCTTGCTTACGCTTGCGACAAGGCAGGTGAGGGGGTCACGATTCTCATCGAGCCGCTGAACCACTACAACGCGCCCGGTTACTTCTTGAGCGACACAGCTTTGGCCGCCGAGATCATCCGCGAAGTCGGTGCTCCCAACCTCCGGATGATGTTCGACTTCTACCATGTTCAAATCATGGAGGGCGACGTGACCAGGCGGTTCGAAGCAATGCTGCCGTTGGTCGGGCACGTCCAGATCGCGGCGGTGCCGCATCGAGGGAAACCGGACCATGGCGAACTTGACTACGACTACGTGCTGCGGCGCGTGGCGCACCTGGGCTGGGACAAGCCGATCGGGGCGGAATACATACCGGAAGCCAATGTCGAACCCGACATGAGTTGGCTCAGCAAGTATCGACAACTGAATACACGGCAGATCTGACCTGGCGGTCGGAGGTCGAAGGAGAAAAAGAACCATGGTAGAAAAACCGGCTATCGGTTTTATCGGGTTGGGCCTGATGGGCCACGGCATGGCCAAGAACATCCGCCAAAAGGGCTATGAGCTATGGGTGCGTGGTCGCTCCAACCGCGCGCCTATCGAAAGCCTTCTGGCAATGGGCGCGAAAGAAGCTGCCAGCCCCGCCGACATGGCGGCCAAATGCGATGTCATCCACCTGTGCCTGTCAACTTCGGCTCAGGTCGAAGACGTGCTGAGGGGGAGCGACGGCATCCTCGCGGGTGTTCGTCCCGGCTTGATCGTGATCGACACTTCTACCGCCGATCCAGGCTCGACGGTGAAGCTCGCCGATGAGCTCTTGTCGAGGGGAGCGCACATGGTCGACGCCCCGTTGGGGCGAACTCCGAAAGAGGCCGAGGCTGGCACGCTCGATGCGATGGTCGGCTGCGACGAGGCTCTTTTCGACATCGTCAAACCAGTGATCGAATGCTGGGCAGGTACTATCAAGCGAATTGGTCCCGTAGGAAGCGGTCACAAAATGAAGCTGCTGATGAATTTCATCGGCATGTCGTACGGGGCGCTTTATTCCGAAGTCGTTGTCCTGGGTGCCAAGATCGGCATACCGCCACAGACCATAAGGGATGTGATCGGCCCAAGCCGTATGGGCAACGGGTTCTTCGAGACCTTCATGCGCTACGTCGTCGATCGCGACAGGGACGCCCACAAGTTCGCTATCTCGAATGCCGCTAAGGACCTTCGCTACATCAGCAATATTGCGGCGGATGCCCGCGTGGTAACCGTCATGGCTTCGGCGGCCCGGCATTATTACGCACACGTCGAGGCGATCGGTCGAGCGGACGACTATGTGCCGATGCTGAGTGACCATGTAGGCGCACTCAATGGCGTCAACATGGAAAGCGAATCGAAGAAAAACAGCGGGAAGTGACACCGGTGCGCCCCTCACGATCCGGGTAATCCGGACACGACGATGGACATGGTGCGGACGGCATTTCCGGGGCAGGAAACTGGCATAGTGTGGCAGGGCGATTGGGGACCCTATTGATCCGCAATTTCAGGGGCTCGGTTTTCAGAGCGGTCCGGCGAATTTCGCCTCCCAAGGCAGCATGCGACCCGATGGCATCATCCGATGCCATCGGGCGGACCGACAAATCGTTAGAGGGACACAAGAGTGGCCAACATATTCATCCCTCGTGAGCTCGACGCCAACGAGCCACGCGTTGCGGCGTCACCCGATACGGTGAAGCGGCTGGCGGCGCTGGGTCTCGACGTGGTTGTCGAAACCGGTGCCGGAACCAGGTCGCGCATTCCCGACGAGGAGTTCGCCAAGGCGGGCGCTACGATCGGCAAGGCCGGCGACGCCGCCAGGGCCGATGTGGTGCTGAAGGTGCGTCGGCCGGGCGAGGCGGAGCTCAAGGGCTACAAACCGGGCACCACCGTCATCGCCATCATGGATCCCTATGGCAACGATGCCGCTGTCGCAGCACTGGCCAAGGCCGGCGTCACCGCTTTCTCAATGGAATTCATGCCGCGTATCACCCGCGCCCAGTCGATGGACGTCTTGTCCTCGCAGGCCAATCTCGCCGGCTACCAGGCGGTGATCGACGGCGCTTCGGAATATGACCGGGCCTTGCCGATGATGATGACCGCGGCCGGCACGGTGCCGGCGGCAAAGGTCTTCATCATGGGCGTCGGCGTCGCCGGCCTGCAGGCCATCGCCACCGCAAGACGGCTTGGCGCGGTCGTCACCGCCACCGATGTGCGCCCCGCCGCCAAGGAACAGGTCGCCTCGCTCGGGGCAAAGTTCCTCGCCGTCGAGGACGAGGAATTCAAGGCGGCTGAAACCGCCGGCGGCTACGCCAAGGAAATGTCCAAGGAATACCAGGCCAAGCAGGCGGCACTCACCGCCGAGCACATCGCCAAGCAGGACATCGTCATCACCACGGCGTTGATCCCCGGCCGGCCGGCGCCAAAACTGGTTTCGGCGGCGATGGTCGCCTCGATGAAGCCGGGTTCGGTGCTCGTCGACCTCGCCGTCGAGCGCGGCGGCAATGTCGAGGGCGCCGTGGCGGGTCAGGTTGTAACCACCGCCAACAACGTCAAGATTGTCGGCCATCTCAACGTGCCGGGCCGCGTCGCCGCGTCCGCCTCGCTGCTTTATGCCCGCAACCTGTACGCGTTCGTCGAAACGCTGGTCGACAAGACCACGAAGACGCTTGCCATCAACCGCGACGACGATCTGGTCAAGGCAACCATGCTGACCGACGGCGGCAAGGTCGTGCATCCGGCTTTTGCCAAGGCTGACGAGCAACCGCATGTCGAGCCGGCCGCAATCCCGGCCAAGACGATGGTTGCCGACGCAGCGCCGAAGAAAGCAGGACCCAGGAAGTCGCCCGCTGCCAAGCCGAAGGGGATCGCGTAATGGATCAGACCTTGCAGAAAGCCCTCGATCAGCTCGATCAGGCGTCCGCCGCCGTCCGGCTCGCGGTGCAGAACCTGGCCAATGCCCCTGGCGGTGCGGATGCGGCCGGCGATGCCGCGCACGCTCTGTCCGGCGGCGCCATCGATCCTTTTGTCTTCCGCTTCGCCATCTTCATCCTGGCGATCTTCGTCGGCTACTATGTCGTCTGGTCGGTGACCCCGGCGCTGCACACGCCGCTGATGGCCGTCACCAACGCCATTTCCTCGGTCATCGTCGTCGGTGCGCTGCTTGCGGTTGGCATTGCCGCCTCCGGTGTTGCCGCCGGTTTCGGCTTCGTCGCGCTGATGCTGGTCTCGGTCAACATCTTCGGCGGCTTCCTCGTCACCCAGCGCATGCTGGCCATGTACAAGAAGAAGGACAAGTAGAGCGCCATGAACGCCAACTTCGCGTCCTTCCTCTATCTCGTCTCCGGCGTCCTGTTCATCATGGCGCTGCGCGGCCTGTCTCATCCGACCACCAGCCGCCAGGGCAATCTCTACGGCATGATCGGCATGGGCATCGCCATTGCCACCACGCTGGCGCTGGCGGCCCCGTCTGTCCCCTCAGCCGGCCGCTACTGGCTGATCGTCCTCGGCCTCGCCATCGGCGGCTCGGTCGGTGCGGTCACCGCGCGGCGCATCGCCATGACCTCCATGCCGCAGTTGGTCGCCGCCTTCCACTCGCTGGTCGGCCTTGCCGCCGTGATGGTGGCGGCTGCCGCGATCTATGCGCCGGAAAGTTTCGGCATCGGGACCGTCGCCGACATTCACGCTCAGGCGCTGATCGAGATGAGCCTTGGCGTCGCCATCGGCGCCATCACCTTCACCGGCTCGGTCATTGCCTTCCTCAAGCTCGACGGCCGCATGTCGGGCAAGCCGATCATGATCGGCGGCCGCCACTTCATCAACGCGGCGCTGGGCATCGCGCTGGTCGTGCTGATCATCCTGCTGGTCACCACCGAGTCGAAGCTCATCTTCTGGCTGATCGTGGCGGCATCGCTTGCCCTAGGCGTCCTGCTCATCATCCCGATCGGCGGCGCCGACATGCCGGTGGTCGTCTCGATGCTCAACTCCTATTCGGGCTGGGCAGCGGCAGCACTTGGCTTCACGCTCGGCAATCTGGCGCTGATCATCACCGGCGCGCTGGTCGGCTCGTCCGGCGCCATCCTGTCCTACATCATGTGCAAGGGCATGAACCGGTCGTTCATATCGGTCATTCTCGGCGGCTTCGGCGGCGAGACGGCGGCAGCAGCCGACGACGGCATTGAGCGGACCGTCAAGCAGGGCTCGGCCGACGACGCCGCCTACCTGATGATGAACGCGCAGAAGGTCATCATCGTGCCCGGCTACGGCATGGCGGTCGCCCAGGCGCAGCACGCGCTGCGCGAAATGGCCGACAAGCTCAAGGCCAACGGCGTCGACGTCAAATACGCCATCCATCCGGTTGCCGGCCGCATGCCGGGCCACATGAACGTGCTGCTCGCCGAAGCCAACGTGCCCTACGACGAAGTCTTCGAACTCGAGGACATCAACTCGGAGTTCGCGCAGGCCGACGTCGCTTACGTCATCGGCGCCAACGACGTCACCAACCCGTCCGCGCGAGATGACAAGAGCTCACCCATCTACGGCATGCCGATCCTCGACGTCGACAAGGCCCGCACCTGCCTGTTCGTCAAGCGTTCGCTCGGCTCCGGCTATGCCGGCATCGACAACACGCTGTTCTACAAGGACGGCACCATGATGCTGCTCGGCGACGCCAAGAAGATGACCGAAGAAATCGTCAAGGCCATGGATCACTGAGCCGGAGCGGCTCTGGCCTTTCGACCACCGGAACAGACACGCACGCGGCAGTCCGTGCGCAAGTGCGGGCAGCCTTTTCAGGAGATGACATCTGAGCCGGAACGTTGAGTGGCGCCCTGCCGTCGGCCGAGAAGAGGCGAGGAAAAACAAACTGCTTCGGCGGCGCGGGAGACCTAGATGGCATGCTGTCGCACGTTTCCTAGGACGCGGAAATGAACTCCGCTCTAGTCAGCGAACGCAAGATTGGCCAGTGATTCATCTTTGCGTCCGGCGTGAAAGACGTTGGCGGGTGGAGGCACTTACCCACCTCTAGTCCGGTGCTACGGTGTTCCTTGCGCAGGTGGAATTTCCGCGAAGCCAGATAAAAATAGAGGGAAATCTGACGCAGCAAAGTAGTACGGCAGCGTGTTCATCCAGAGCACGGATATTTCAATGGCTGGAGGTTTTTGAGGTCAGTTTTGTGCGCGCACCTGGCACATCAAACCTCGCCAGCTTGGCGACCGCAACCGGGAGGACATACAGAAATGAACAAGAAGATCAGTCGAATACTGTTGGGCGGACTTGCCGCCGCATCGTTGATGGCAAACGTTGCATCGGCGAAGGATTTGGTTTTCGGTCTTATCCCGAATACCATGGCCTATCCATATGATGTCGTCCTCGTGAACGGTTTCAAAGAGAAAGCCGAGGCGAACGGCGTCAAGGTTATTTTGCTCGACCCCAAAATGAGCATGGAAACGCAGGCGAATCAGATCGACGATCTCATTCTCCAGAAGGTCGACGGTATCGCGTTCATGCCAAACGACTCCGTTACGGTCCAGAGCCTTGTCGACAAGGTCGCCGAGGCAGGAATTCCCATCGTCGCCTCAGCCGTGCCCGTAGGGGATCCGAACACGCACCCCGTCGACTACGTTTATCCAAGTCTCACCGCTCTCGTAACGACAAATGACATCGAGGCGGGGCATGTCGCAGGCATCTATGCGGCGGGCGTGCTCCCGAAAGATCGTGAAGCAAAGATCGCGGTTGTCGAAGGTGCGCCGGGGTTCTCCGTCGTGAAACAGCGGCAACAGGGATTCGAGGCGGCGCTGAACGAGGCGAAGATCAAATTCAAGATCGTCTCGTCACAGCCATCTGACTGGACGCCGGCATCCGGCGAGCGGATCTGCCAGAATGCACTGATCGCAAATCCGGACCTGGACATGATCTTCAGCCATGCTGACGATATGGCCATCGGTTGCGCCAAAGCTATCGAAGCCGCAAGTGCTAAGGCTCTCCTCATCGCGACCGGCGGCGGATCAGACCTCGGAGACAACTCACTCACCTCTGGCGAGATGGACGCCTCAGTCTGCACGCAACCGAAACTGATCGGGGAACTATCATTCGACGCGCTCTTCAAAGCGTTGAGCAATCCGGCGGAGGCCAAGAAGGGTCAGTACATCGACTACAAGCTGTTTCCGCTTACGAAGGAAAACGTCGGGGACTGCCCGCGTTGGTAAGGCGATTAAGAACCTTGCTTGAAAGCTGGGTTCACTGGCACTAGGCGGAAGCATGCAAAAAGTGGGTATCATCCCCTTTTTGCATGCTTGCCGCTAATTTGCTTCCCCAGGGTTCATGGACGAACGATCGCGGAAATGAGGCCACTGATGCGAAGTTACGCGATTGCAGCGATTCCAGCCGATGGCATCGGGCCGGAAGTCATCGATGCAGGACTCGAGGTTCTTATTGCGTTGAGCCAGCGGACAGGTGAGTTTTGCCTCGAGATCACGCGCTATGATTGGGGCTCGGACCACTATGAGGCCCACGGCAAGATGATGCCCGATGACGGGCTGCACCAGCTCAAAGCCCATGACGCGATTTACTTCGGTGCCGTCGGCGCACCGGGCATACCTGATCATATCACTCTCTGGGGTCTTCGCTTGGCGATCTGCCAAGGTTTTGACCAATATGCCAATGTCCGCCCGACGCGAATTTTGCCGGGGATCGTGGCACCGTTGCGAGGGAAGGGGCCCGGGGATCTCGATTGGGTGATTGTCCGCGAGAACTCGGAAGGTGAATACGCAGGACACGGCGGGCGTGTCCATCGCGGTATGCCGGAAGAGGTAGCAACCGAGGTTGCCATCTTCACCCGCCATGCTGTCACGCGCATCATGCGCTATGCATTTCGACTGGCACAATCTCGACGCCGAAAACTGCTCACGGTCGTGACCAAATCGAATGCCCAGCGCCACGGTATGGTGATGTGGGACGAGATCGCGGCGGAGGTCGCCCTCGAATTCAAGGACGTGACCTGGGACAAGATGCTCGTTGATGCAATGACCGTTCGCATGACGCTACATCCCGAAAGCCTGGATACCATCGTAGCGACGAACCTTCACGCCGACATTCTTTCCGACCTCGCCGGGGCTCTCGCAGGCAGCCTTGGAGTCGCGCCGACGGCGAACATCGATCCAGAAAGACGGTTTCCTTCCATGTTCGAACCCATCCACGGCTCGGCCTTCGATATCGCCGGAAAAGGCATTGCCAATCCGGTCGCTGCTTTCTGGACGGCCTGCCAAATGCTCGAGCATCTCGGCGAGACGGGTGCTGCCTCACGCCTGATGAAAGCAATCGAGAGTGTTTGTGCAGCAGGCGTTTTTACGCCGGATGTGGGCGGGACAGCAACAACCCGGGAGGTCACCGACGCGGTGATCGCCGCGATCCAGGGCAGCAATACTTGACCAATAGAAGCGGAACACAGCCATGAAGATCGGCAATTAGACTGGGCTCAATTGATACAGCATCGCGGGGTCGCTGTTTCGTTCCGGCCATGAAGTTCGCGTCCTCTGCCAGAGGCGCTTTCCGTTTCGTTCTGGAACAAGCCTGATCTGCTCGACCCGGACGATCTTTTCGACCTATGACCAGGTTGCCCACTGAGGCCCTGCGACGACGATCCAGGCCTAGTCGGCTCCTGCCTGACAGAATACAGCCGCGTCATCCTCTAACAAATTGATTTTGTTAAAAAAAGACAGTCCCCGATGGCTGTGCCTGAAAGCGCGTGAGGTCCTTCCGATTGCGTAGAAAGCGCATCGCACTGAAGAACCTACATCCTGTCTGTTCGCCCCCCATCAACGCAAAGCGTCTGACCCGTAATGAAGCTCGACTGATCGGAGGCAAGGAAGAGCACGGCATCTGCCAATTCCTCAGGCTTGCCCGCTCTGTTCAAAACGGCGGCCTGTTTTCTTACTTCGATATGCTCCTTGATTTGTTCGGGCGTACGCGTTGATGCGTGCAAGGGCGTGAGGAAAAACCCCGGAGCGACGCAATTCACGTTGATTCCGCTGGGACCAAGCTCGCGGGCCAGGGTCTTGGTCAACTGGATGACGGCCGCCTTCGCTGAAGCGTAGGCTGAGCTTCCTCCAGGGGAACCGGCAGTATGATGAGGCGAACTGCCCGTGCCCAGACTGGAAGAAATATTCACGATCTTGCCGTAGCGCTGTCGCACCATATGCGGCGCAGCGGTCTGGGCGCAATAGAACACTGCCTTGAGGTCGAGAGCGAGCACGGGATCCCAGTCCACATCCGCCATGGTGGCGAATGGACGGTAACGCGTGATCCCCGCATTGTTCACGAGGATGTCGATACGTCCGCGCTGAGCGACAATGCTCTCCATCATCTTCTGGACCTTGTCACGCTCGGTGACATCGATTGCAAACCCGATCGCATCTCCCGCCAGCCCTTTGAGCTCGTTGACAGTAGCAGGGAGCGCTGCTTCGTTGACGTCGGCGACGACAACGCAAGCTCCCTGTGCGGCAAAGCGAGAAGCTATCGCTCTTCCCAGGCCCGAACACGCACCCGTGACTATCGCCACTTTTCCGTCCAACTGCACCGAAGTTTCCTCAGTCGCTCTTCAATTCTACGGTTGGCGAGATCGAATCCTTGACCGTTGACTATTGCAGCCCGCAGATCAAAGAAATGCTATTGGCACACGACACTACTTCTGAGACGAACTGATCCTTCTTGATCTCGAAGCGGGCCGCGGGTGCGCTCAGCGTTATGGTGCCAACAAGCTTCGATGCCGCATCGAATATGGGCGCCGAGACACCGCATACCGTCTCGGTCAAAAACTGCTCATTGACAGAGAAGCCGTCAACGCGAATCTGTTCCACCAAGCGAGTCAGTTCCGAGCGGTCGGTTGGTGTTTTGGGTGTGTAGGCACGCAGCGCGCCTTTCCCGAGGAACTTCGACAGTTCGGATGCGGCAACCGCGTAGGCGAGAAACACTCTACCTGCTGAAGATGCGTGCAACGGCCTCAGCGATCCGAGAGGCGTTCTTGAAACAAGGCCGGATGTACCTTCGACCGCATCGACGTACACAATGCCCTCATCGGTTCGCATTCCCAGATAGACGCTTTCGCCAGTCCTCTCGCTCAGACTTTTGATGTGAGGTCTGGCGATCGATATGAGTTGCGTGCCGCCCATCACCTTGCTGGCCAGCACGACCAACGCCGTCGATTGGCTGTAGCGCCGACTTTCATCAACTTGGATGTAGTTGTACTTGACCAACTGTCTTGCCAAAACGTGTGCGGAGCTAGGAGGCATGGCTAAAGCCGCGGATATGTCGACAAGCCTGATCGGCTTTCGTTTATCCGCAACGAGTTCAAGCAATTTCAGCACCCTTCCGACAGTCCGCGCACCTTCGGTTTCGGACTTTTGCTTAACCATCTGTCGTCACCCATTTCCAATCCCAGTTGCCGCCATAATCCCTGTGTCAGGC
Source organism: Mesorhizobium bavaricum (assembly GCF_056781655.1). Lineage (NCBI taxonomy): Bacteria > Pseudomonadati > Pseudomonadota > Alphaproteobacteria > Hyphomicrobiales > Phyllobacteriaceae > Mesorhizobium > Mesorhizobium bavaricum. The sequence goes on from NZ_CM165566.1 coordinate 4,308,520, forward strand.
AATGCCCAGGTCTTGCTTGGTCATTACCATCTGAAGGCAATACGTTCCGCTGTCGAATGGCCCGGTACAGCCTGCATCAAGCAGGGCGAGGTCTGTCAGATGCTCAACCCGGGACATTTCGAGAGTTCTGCCGATTGGTCGCTTCCACAAATATCGACCAATCGGGCACCGCCGTAGGGCGCCCGGATCGATCTGCGGTGATTACGGCACTTGCTGGCTTATCGGCCACGCAAAGATGCACGCCGACCACCCCCTGCAGTTCCAAAATCCTGGGAAGCATCCTGTCGGCCAGGGCATGAGCGTCATCGGCCGCGCCGAAGCGTATGGTGAGCATCCACCCTCCGACGGCCGTTCCGCTTGAATACCGAACATACGACAATCCCCTTATCGCGTCGGTAATTATCTTACCGGCACTCCGGTAGGCTGGGCTCGGGTCACTTGCCTTCTCCAAATAGGTTGGTCCTGTGAGCACATCGAGGTCATCAACCTCATAGATATTGAGAACATCCCGATCCGCCTCACTCGCCCACAGCCGACGACCCCTCAAAAACCCAGGCAATCTAAGTCTTCCCGCCATATGTTCGCGATCATGCCAATCATAATATAGCGACCTGTTCTCTTCGAGTACATTGCTCCAGTTGATAAGAACAGATTTACCGAGCAGCGCCAATTGTCAAATCCTGAAACACATCGTTGTTGAAAATCGATTTGTCACGCCAGAGTTCTAGCAGAATGCCGGTTGGGGCAGGTAGAACTCGGCCAGATGAGCGCAACCAGCCCTTGCTAGCCCATTGATCCCGAGCAACTCGATGCCGCGTGCCTGATACCACGTTCTTGTCGTCGATGGCGATACCTCCAACCTCAGGCTGCTTCAATCCTGCAATGGCCGCGACCGATCGCAAACCGCCGTTTTGCTAGTGTGCAAGCACCCAAGGCAGAGCGCCTAAAAAACACTCCGCGACGGCTGATATTCATATATATGAATTCATTCTTATAGATTGAATTTCTTCTTCGGCTATGCCAATCTTTGCGTCGCGTCAAAACTGCGCGCGAGGGAGGAATTTGGATGGTCGCTTTTACCCTGAATGGCGAAGCGAGGGCGCTCGATGTCGATCCATCGATGCCGCTGCTCTGGGCCATACGAGATGTCATAGGTCTGACCGGAACGAAGTTCGGCTGCGGCATGGCACAGTGCGGAGCCTGCACGGTGCATGTCGACGGCACGCCGGTGCGCTCGTGTCAGACGCCAGTAGCAGACATAGAAGGCGCCAAGATAACGACGATCGAGGGCTTGGCCGGTAAGATAGGGGAAACGGTCCAGGCCGTCTGGGCAGATCTTGACGTTCCGCAATGCGGATACTGCCAGTCCGGCCAGATCATGTCAGCCGTGGCCCTGCTCACGGAAACGCCGAAGCCCAGCGAAGACGACATCAATTCCGCGATGAGCGGCAATCTGTGCCGCTGCGCAACCTATCATCGTATCCGCGCGGCAATCCACGAAGCCGCTCACAGGCTGGAGGCATGACAATGTTGCCCCATAGAATCGAATTGACCACCGCTCGGCTCTCCCGTCGCGATTTCCTGGTAGCATCGGGCGTAGCCGCCGGGCTGGCAGTCGGGTACCAACTGCTTGCTCCCGAGCAGGCCAGCGCGGAGACGACCGCTCCGCAGCCAAACCCGTTTCAGTCCTATGTCCAGATCACGCCCGACAACCGCATTGTGATCACGTCTTCCCAATTCGAGATGGGGCAAGGCGCCTATTTCGGAACCGCGACCCTCGTCATGGAAGAGCTGGCGGGCGATTGGGCTCAGGTCGATGTCGTGGGGGGCGCCGGCAATACCGCTCTCTTCGGCAACGTGACATGGGGCGGCGCTATGCAGGGAACAGGCGGTTCGTCATCGACTGCCTCGTCCTGGGAGCGCTACCGCAAGGCCGGCGCGGCGGCGCGCATGATGTTGGTAAGCGCGGTCGCGAAGACCTGGAACGTGCCCGAGAATGAGATCACTGTTGCTTCAAGCATGCTTACCCATCCGTCGGGCAAGCGCGCCACGTTCGGTGAAATGGCCGAGGCCGCCGCGGCATTGCCGGTGCCAACCGACGTGCCGCTCAAGGCATCGGCGCAATGGACGCAGATTGGCTCGGATAAGGTGAAGCGCTACGATTCTCGAGCGAAGACCACCGGCAAGCAGACCTATACGATCGATCTCAAGTTCGACGGTCTGTTGACGGCTGTGATGATCCATCCGCCAAAGTTCGGCGGCAAGGTCAAGGCGTTCGACGCATCAAAAGCGAAGGCGCTCGCGGGCGTCGTGGATGTTGTGCAGATACCGCGCGGCATTGCCGTGGTGGGCCGCGACATGTGGACCGCGTTGAAGGGCAGGGATCTGGTCACCGTTGAATGGGACGAATCCGAGGTCGAAAAGCGCGGATCCGCACAGATTCGAGAAGAGTATCTGAAACTTGCGAAAGAGCCTCCCGCAGCCAACGCGCTCAATACAGGCGACGCGGTTGCGGCCTTGGCTTCCGCCGCGAAGGTCGTCGAAGGGCATTACGAGTTTCCCTTCCTGGTCCATGCCTCGATGGAGCCCCTCAATGCCATCGCCAAGATGGGCGAAAACGGTGTCATCGAGATATGGGGCGGCCATCAGGCGCCCGACGTCTTCCAGGGCGCAGTGGCGAAGGCCGCCAATGTGAAGCCTGACAAAGTCCGGCTGCACGTGATGGCATCGGGCGGCAGCTTCGGCCGCCGGTCGGTCGGCGACGCGGACGTGGTCGTGGAGGCGGTTCTGGTGGCTCAGGCGCTCGGCTGGAAGGCCCCCGTCAAGGTGCAATGGACCCGCGAGAACGACATGCGCGGCGGACGGTACCGTCCCGCCTTCGTGCATTCGATCAAGGGGGGGTTGGACAAGGATGGGAAGCTGGTTGCCCTGCATGACCATGCAGTAGGCCAGTCCATCCTGGCCGGATCACCCTATGAGGGTGCGATCAAGGATGGGGTCGACCCATCGTCAGTGGAAGGGATGGCCGACACGCTTTACGACATACCCAACATGAAGGTTGACCTCACGTCCACCGACGTCAAGGTACCGGTCATGTGGTGGAGGTCGGTCGGGGCGACGCATACTGCCTATGTAGTCGAAACGTTCATTGACGAGCTTGCAAACGCTGCCGGGCGCGACCCGGTCGAGTTCCGGCTCTCCATGCTCGACAAGCATCCAAGGCATGCCGCCGTGCTCCAGCTCGCAGCCGAGAAGGCCAACTGGAACACGAAACTTCCGCCGGGACGGTTTCGCGGTATTGCCATGCATAAGAGCTTTTCGACCTATGTCGCCGAGGTGGCGGAGATCACGTTCAAGGACAGCAGCAACTTCACCGTCGACCGGATTGTCTGTGCGGTCGATTGCGGGATCGCGGTCAATCCTGACCAAGTCCGTGCTCAAATTGAAGGCGGCATCGGCTTCGGCCTCGGCGCCATCCTGCAGGAAGAGCTGACCCTCAGCGACGGTCTCGTCGATCAGGAGAATTTCGACACCTACACCCCGCTGCGGATCAACCAGATGCCGAAGGTCGAGGTCCACATCATCGCTTCCACCGAACCGCCCACTGGCGTCGGCGAACCAGGCGTTCCTCCGATCGGCCCGGCCGTGGCGAACGCGCTGAGAGCCGCGACCGGCAAACCCGTGCAGTTATTGCCGATCACGAAGGGTCTCTCCGCCTGAATTTTTGGGCGATTTTCCTGCTCGATATGGCCGGCGGGGATACCCCGCCGGCCAACTATCCATCGGTCGGTGGGCCGGAAATATACCAAGGTAGTGAGACAGTTTCGGCGTCTTCGCCGAGAACGTGAAAAGTCCAAGCTCAAAGTCGCGAGCGTCTGCCCTAACGCAGTTGATTTGAGGATCTGCCGCCAAGATTCGCTGGGTTGACGGCGAGCCTGAACCAGGCTCGATGCATTACTGCAATCACTGCCCCAGCGACATCTAAGCCTTGACATCCTCCAAGATCATGTCGGCCGCCTTTTCGGCAATCATCATCACGCCGGCATTCAGATTTCCAGATGGCTGCGTCGGCATCATCGAGGCGTCGACCACGCGCAGGCCATCAATCCCGTGGAGGCGAAGACGCGCGTCGAGCACCGCCATCGGGTCCGAGCGTGGTCCCATCTTGCAAGTACCGGCGGGGTGATAGGAGGTCATGCCGTAGCTCTGAACGTAGTCGAGCCATTCGTCATCGTTCCTGCACTCCGTCGCGGGAAGGGTGATCTGCTGAATGATCTCGCGCATCGGCGCGCTGCGAAAAACGGCGGCCAGATGTTTGATCGCCGCGACCAGAACCCGCCGGTCGATCTCGGCATCCAGATAGTTCGGAAATATGACCGGGGCGTCCTGCGGATTCTTTGACCGGATGCGGATGTTGCCACGGCTTTCCGGCCGCATCTGCCAGGCACCGCCGGTAACACCCGGGAACTCGTCCAGGCGCCTGGTCATGCCGGCCTTGAGCGCGGCCGGGAGGAACATGAGCGAATAGTCGGTGTCCTCCGACTTCGGGTCGAGCTTGCAGAAGGTGAAGACGGACATCGACTGCTGCGTCAGGACCGAGGGCTGACCCAGCGCCCACTTGATGACCTCGCGCACGAGCGGCAGGCCACGTGCGCGTTCGTTGATCGTTCCAAGTCCCCCGCGGATGCGGGCGACCATGCGAACGGAATAGTGGTCGCTGAAGTTCTCTCCCACACCAGGAAGGTCCAGGACGACTGGAATGCCCATCTCATTCAAAAGCCCGGACGAGCCGATCCCCGATCGTTGCAGAAGCGTCGGGCTCAATGTCGCGCCGGCGCTCACGATCACGCTGCGTCTGGCGTGGACGGTGCGCATCGCGGAGTCGCCGGACCTTGAATACTCCACGCCCGTGGCGCGCCCCTCGGCGATTACGACCCGTTCAGCGAGGCAGCCGGTTCGGACATCCACACCAAATCGTTTCTTGGCTGGATGAAGGTATCCATGTGCCGAGCTCCAGCGCCTGCCCTTGTAGATGGCACCTTGCAGGTAGGAGACGCCTTCCTGTTCGACGCCATTGTAGTCGTTGGTCAACGGAATGCCGGTTTCGACGGCAGCCTTGATGAAGCGATCGCTGATCTGATCCTTACTTTGCAGGATTTCGATCGGGATCGGGCCACCGCGTCCGCGGTAATGATCGTCGCCGCCGCTGACGTAGTTCTCGGACTTGCGGAAGTAGGGCAGCACCGACTCATAATCCCAGCCGTCGTTGCCGGATCTCGCCCAGCCGTCGAAGTCCGATCGCTGGCCGCGATTGTAGGCCATGCCATTGATCGCGCTCGAGCCGCCAAGCGTCTTCCCCAGGAAGACGGGGAATTTTCGCCCTTTGGTCCTTGGATCGCCCTCCATCTGGAACTGCCACGTAATGCGCGGATCCGCCGAGATCTTCATGATCCCGCTTGGGATACGGATGTAGGGGTTGGAGTCCGCCGGTCCGGCTTCCAGCACGCAAACGCTGTGGCCCCCTTCGGCCAGACGGTAGGCGAGGCAACAACCGGCTGTTCCTGCACCGACTATAACGAAGTCAAAACTGTCCAATTTTTGTTTCTCCATAAAGCGCCATGACTGCGCTGAGAATGTGTGACGGCAGATTGCGCGCGGTCATGAAAAAGCGCGATCGGAATTGCCGCGAAGGTCAACTGTTCACGGCCGCATCTTCAGGGTCGCGGGTCCTGCGGATCTCGCGGACTGCGGACCATATGATGAAGGGCACCAATGCGATCGTGAGGATCATGAAGGTGCACGAAATCGGTCTGTGGAAGAACACCGTCAGGTCGCCGCTTCCAAGCAGCATTGCCCGTCTGAAATTGTCCTCCATCTGGGGGCCGAGGACGAAGCCGAGCAACAAAGGAGCGGCAGGGAGCTCGGCCCAGCGCATGAGGCAGCCCAGGATGCCGAAGAAGGCGATCATCCAGACATCGAACGTGCTGAAGCTGTCGACATAAGCGCCGACACAAATGAAGACCAGGATCGACGGAAAAAGGAAATGATAAGGGATCTGCAGCATGCGGACCCACAATTTGATGAACGGGATGTTGAGAATGATGAGCATGATATTGCCGATCCAGAAGCTCATCACGACGCCCCAGAACAAGTCTGGATGCTGGGTCATCAAGGCCGGCCCAGGCGTAATACCCTGAACGATGAGCGCGCCTGCCATAAGAACCATGCTGGGTGAACTAGGGATTCCAAGTGTCAGGGTCGGTATGAAGCCGGTCATTTCGGCCGAGCCGGCAGCAGCCTCGGGCGCCATGACCCCTTCCACAGCGCCTTTGCCGAACCGCTGCGGCGTTTTCGATACGCGCTTCTCCAGCGCATAGGACATAAACGTTGCCACGAGCGTACCCGCCCCGGGCATGACGCCGAGGAACGATCCCACTGCCGACCCGCGTAGCGTGGACGGCCAGAAACGCTTCCAGTCCTCCCCGCTCGGCCTCGCGGCGGCGCCACTGACGCCCTTCATGTCGATCTTGCCCACATCCTCTTCCTGGCGGATGGATGCGACGACTTCGGCCACGCCATAAATGCCCATGGCGAGCGCCACGAGGCTGATTGATTTTGTCAGCTCCGCCACACCAAAGGTGAAACGGGGTACGCCGGTGTATATATCGATGCCAACGCTCCCGAACATCAGACCGAGCGTGACCATAGCCAGAGCCTTGATGATCGACCCCTGGGAAATCGTGGACGCGACGACCATGCCGAACAGCATGAGCGCGAAATATTCGGAAGCGCCAAAAGTCAAAGCGAAGTCGGCCACAACCGGGCCAAACAGCATCAGGAGGAGAATGCCGACCGAACCGCCGATAAAGGCGCTGAAGGCGGAGAGCAGGAGGGCGACACCGGCACGGCCCTGGCGGGCCAGGGGATAACCATCCTGGCACATGACTGCGTGGATCGGCTCACCAGGGATGTTCAGCAGTATTGCCGTGATGCGTCCACCGTAACCGGCGCCGTACCAAATGCCACCCAGCATAATGAGCGCTGTGGTCGGGGGCAGATAAAACGTCAGCGGAAAGAGCACGGCGATGGCCGTTAGCGGTCCGATGCCGGGGATGATCCCGGTCAGCATGCCCACGCATACGCCAGCGAAACAGTAGATCAGGTTCGAGGGCAGCAACGCTGTCTCAAGACCCAGGGCTACATTGGAAAGCGTGTCCATGATGCCCTTCAGAATGGCCAGTTGATCATCGGGATAAGCAGGCCGAGCCCCAGTCGAAAAATGAGGTAGATAAGCGCGCACAGAAAAACGCTGAGGACGGCCAGGCCGCGCAGCCCTGTCTTCAGATCAGCAAGAGAAGAAAGCAGTGTGGCCACGACAATAGCCGGCACCAGCCCGAACGGCCGGATGATGAGAGCGAAGGCTGCAACGCTCGCGAGGACGAAAAACGGGACCCGGATCGGAAAGTCGGATTTCGCGGCGGCCGTCACGAAGCCGCTCCAAAAGATCAACATACCAAAAAAGGTCAAGAGAACGGCGGCAGCGGCCGGGAAGAGGCCGTTGCCGATATTCTCAAGGGTACCGCGCCCGTAGTGGGCGATCGAGTACCAAGCGAACCAAAATCCGAAGACGGACAGGGTGGCGCCGGTGACGATGTCACGAAGATTGCGAGCGGACATCAAAGCCAACTCTCCGTTCCGGCAGGCGCAGGGCCTTGCTCGACACAATAAAAAGCCCAGGCGCGCAACACAAGGTCGCGCGCCGGTGCGGTGATGCTACTTCAGGTCAAGCGAGAGACCGACCTTCTCAACGATGGCTTTCCAGCGCGCGGTTTCCTTCTCGAGGAACACCGCGAACTCTTCGGGCGAGCTGGCTATGATGTTGCTGCCATCGCCAACGAATTTGTTCTTCAGTTCCTCTGTACCGAGCGCTTCCTTGATGTCCTTGTAGAGCTTGTCCACGATTGGCTTCGGAGTGTCCTTGGGGACGAAGACGCCGTACCATTCATTCACGCCGGTATAGCTCGGAACGAATTCCTTGATCGAGGGCACGTCCGGCAGGACATCGCTCCGCTTGTCGTTCGAATTGGCCAGGATCTTGAGGCGACCGTCAGCAACCATGGCCTTCAACACCGGATAGATGGCGTAGGTGAAATTCACCTCTCCCGAAAGCGTCGCGGTCATGCCCTGGGCCGACCCGATGTAAGGGATTTGCTTGAATTTCACGCCGGCATCCTGCTGGACGATTTCGACGGCCAGATTGGTAATCGTCGGGCCGGCCGAGGCATAGTTGATCTCGCCAGGATGTGCCTTGGCGTACTCGATCAGCTCGCCGAACGTCTTGGCCGGGATCTGCGGATTGGCGCCGATGTAGAGCGGCGCTTCGACGATCTCTGTGACCAGCTGGAACTCGGAGTTCTGGTAGGGCATGTTCTTGAACAGCGTCGGATTGATCGCGAGTTGGGAAACGCCAATCCCGAAGGTGTAGCCATCCGGAGGCGCGTCTATCACGGCCTTGGTGGCGAGTGTCGTCGTCGCGCCGGCCATGTTTTCGACAACGACGGGCTGCCCCCATTTCTCGGACAAGACCTTGGCCAGCAGACGGCCGATGCCGTCGACGCCGCCGCCTGCCGGGAATGGCAGGATCAGCCGAACGGGGTGAGATGGAAAGGCTGAGGCGTCCTCGGCCTTGGCCGCGGAGGCGAAAGCAATCGTCAGAGATGCCGCCGCTGCGGCAATGATAGATTTGTATTTCATGCGTTCCTCCCAGTTCGGTCTGATCGACCACAAAAAATTTCAAGCGATCGGACAAGCCCTACGCTCGTCTTACCTGCCTCTGCTGTTGATGCCTTTCTGGCGAAGCCATCTGTCCTGTCCGCTCCATTAAGGTGACGCATCACAGAGCGGGAGAGGTCGCTTACCAGCGCAATCGATACGAATTCAGATACTCCCCAAAAGATCCAACCGGCGCCTTACCCATCAAGTCCGTGGTCCGGCGCCGGATCTATGGAAAGCGCCTGTTCACACCCCTGCAGCAAGAACTTTAATGACAGATCGAGCCTTGCACTCTCTGCGCAAAAAATTCAACAAAAAAAAATCGAGTCATATATATGAAGATTTTGAGCCGGCCACACCTTGGCCAGACGGCTCAGCGCAGGCGAAGTTTTGGCTGAGTTGGGGAGATTGGTGGATGTTGGAATTCAGTGCCGCAATACTCCATCAGGCCGGGGAGCCATTGAAGATCGAGAGGGTCGCACTGACGGAGATCGGTCCTGAAGAGGTCCTGGTCAAAGTTCACGCTGCCGGGGTCTGCCACACTGATTGGGAGGTGCAGCAAGGCAGTCATCCGGCCCCCCGTCCGCTGGTCCTAGGGCATGAAGGAGCCGGCATTGTCGTGGATGTTGGAAAGAACGTCCCGACGCGTCGCGTCGGCGATCACGTCGTCTTCTCGGCCTACCCCAATTGCACGCACTGTTTCTATTGTGAGCGCGACCTGCCGATGTTGTGTGAGCCGGTCACGCAAGGCCACCGCTCGGGACGGCTGCCGGGCGGATCTTCGCGCTTGAGGCTGGGCAACCAGCCGGTCGGACATTTCCTCAGCATTTCGTCATTCGCGGAATACGCGGTCGTGCCGTCCCGGGGCGCTGTGAGAATTCCCGACGAAATGCCGCTCGACCTCGCATGTCTGCTTGGTTGTGCCGTCGTCACAGGAACCGGCGCCGTTTTTCGGATCGCGCAGGTTGCAGCAAACGAGATCGTCTGTGTGATCGGCTGTGGACCGATTGGACTGAACGTCGTCCAGGGAGCGAGGTTGGCCGGGGCGGTCGTGATCATAGCGTCTGACCCCGATCCCAACCGTCGAAAGCTCGCTTTCGAGTTCGGCGCTACGCATGTTGTCGATCCCACGGTCGAAGATTTCGTCTCATATGTGCGACGGTTGAGTGATGGTCGCGGCGCCGACCACAGCTTTGAAACTGCGGGACGTGAGGTAACTCTACAATCTGCATTCGAGGCTGCGCGGCCGGGCGGTTCAGTCATCATTCTTAGCAAGATGGCCGCGAGTAACACAGTGAAGCTGCGGTTCGGCTCATTGTCCGACGAACGGCGCATCAGACGGTCGGCGTTGGGTGGCGGCCGCGGGGAAGACGATCTTCCCGCCTTGGCGCAAGCCTATCTCGAAGGGCGCCTGCTCCTTGACGAGCTGGTCACGGCAAGACGACCGCTCGCAGAAGTCAACGAGGCACTCGCGGCGGCTGGTAGCGGTTCGACCATCCGCAGCGTCTTGACGATGTAAAGCCGCCTGCAGGTCACGGATCTGGCGTCAATTTCAAAAGCAACCGTAATTTCACCTGGGGTTTACATGGACGATACGATCAAGAGTCTGGCGCATTTCGCGTCCTCCCTGCGCTATAAGGAGATTCGGCCAGCCGCCATACATTCAGCGAAACGCTCGATCCTGGATTCGCTCGGCTGTGCCGTCAGTTCCTTCAACGAAGAGCCGATCGCCGCGTTGCGGCGTATCGCGGGGCGGGTAAGGTCCGATACGCCGGCGACGCTGTTCGGGACACGGACGACAACCAGTCCGGATCTTGCCGCCTTCGTGAACGGCTCCATGATCCGCTACTCCGATTTCAGCGACGACTATTTCGGGACACAGCACAGCCCTGCCCGAGGCGATGTCGGCCCGCATCCCAGCGACACGCTCGGCGGCATCGTTGCGGCTGCTGAAACCGTCAGGACGGATGGCAGAGGGCTCCTGCTTGGAACGGTGATCGCCTATGAAGTCGACGGGCAGTTCGCCGAGCAAGTGGTCCTGAGATCGAACGGATGGGACTATCCGATCCTGCATGCTATCGCGACGGCTCTCGCCGCCGGCCGCCTCCTCGGGCTGAGCGAGAAACAACTCGCCGAAGCCACCAGCCTCGCGGCGACACCCAACGTCTCACTTGGCGAGACGCGATTTGGCGAGCTTTCGCATTGGAAGTCGCTGGCGGGGCCGAACGGCAGCCGAAATGGTCTGTTTGCCGCGCAACTGGCCGGCGAGGGGATAACCGGCCCTGAACTGGCGTTTGAGGGCAAGCTCGGATTCATGCGTCAGCTCAACAGCAAATTCACCCTCGGCGATTTCGGTGGCGGTGACGTGCCTTTCCGAATCGAGAAGACCTATTTCAAATCGCTGCCTTTGCGCTACGAGCTGCAGACCCCAGTGGAACTTGCTTTGCGTCTTCGCAAGGAGATCAGTGCCGACGAGATCTCAGCCTTGAAGGTCTTCATGGATGAGCGATCGTTGTCCACGCGTCAGAACGACCCAAATCTTTGGAATCCCATGACGCGTGAAACCGCCGATCACAGTGGGCCTTATCTGATTGGCGCTGCGCTCATCGATGGGGAGATTTCGCACGAGACTTTCACCGAGCGCCGGTTCCGGGATCCGACGATCCTGGCGCTCGTCGACCGGATTGAAGCCGTGCCGGATCATTCGCTGCAAGCCGAGTTTCCCTGGCGGATGATCTGCCGTTTCGAGGTGACGCTCAAATCCGGCGCAACGCGTATCTTCGAACATGAAAACCCGAGAGGACACCCGCAAAATCCGATGAGCGACAAGGACCTGGAAGATAAGTTCTTGGGGCAGACACAAGAAATCCTGTCGGCCCAACGTGGCCAGGAAATCATCGACCGCATTTGGACTCTCGAGCAGGCCGCCGGATTGGACGATCTGCTCAATTTGCTGATCCCCGCCAATCAATAGGGGTAGCGGAGTTTTTTGGGGGATCCGGGATCTGCCGCCCAGTCGCCGTGGCGGACTGAGCCTATGCCGATGCCAAGGGTTGCCGGCGTCCTACCAAACCATCGCCAGGGCCGACATGATGAAGCCGAAGACCGAGCGCCTGGGCGGGCGGCAACGTGCTCGAATATGTCGACACGCCGCTCGCCTAAATTCGCAGCGCTTGCCGCGGCCGGGACCGACTTGCCGGCCAGACCCAGAAGGACACGGGCGCGAGCCGTTCAAACCGAGGGCTTGCAACTTGGTCGATGATTGGCCGGCCATCTGTCGCCGCTGCTCCTGCACCAAAATCACCCGCGGGTGCAATATCTCGCTGGCAGTTCAAAACTCCGTGATCACGGCAGTACAGCTGTAGCTCCGACTTATACCCTCCGTCGATGACGCCAATTCCGTCCGCATGTCTGACGGTAATCTGGATATAATTTCGATTGTCGTAAGTGGTGGCGGAAGCTCCGCCCCTCGACCTAGGTCGGTTCTGCGGGACGTCTGCGCCACTCAAGATCCCTCGCCAAGTGTCCACGAGCGAGGGCAGGCCTGACGCGATCGCGCGGATACGGCCTGCATTATCGAGGCCGTCGATTTGTAGCTAATTCGCGCAACCTGTGATTGGGGACCTCTGCCGCACGAAGCCCCATTTTGTCTCGGGGCTTAATTTCGAACTTGTCTAGGGAGGTACCGAAATGTTGACTAATGCTGTAAACGCCGGCGCGCGATTGGACCGTCTTCCAATCGGGTCGTTTCATCGGCGTATGTTGTGGCTAGTCGCAATGGGCATGTTCTTCGACTCCTTCGACAACACACTGTCATCTTCCGTATTGGCGCAGATGCTTGCGAACCATTGGTCGACCTTGGAGCTCAATTCTTTATTCATGTCGGCAACATTTGGCGGACTCACGGTTGGGGCTGCCGCTGCCGGCTTGTTGAGTGACAAATTCGGAAGGCGTTTTGCTTATCAATTTAACCTGTTGATCTTTGGCACTATGGCCTTGGCCAGTGCATTTGCGCCATCGATGTCATGGTTGATCCCAATTCGTGCCGTAATGGGATTTGGAATGGGCGCCGAATATGTGATGGGCTATGGCTTGGTCACAGAGTTCGCGCCACCGGAGCATCGTGGGCGCTATGTCGGGCTGCTTGCGTTAATTGCAAACCTAGGTGTTTTTGTTACGTCGTTGGTCAGCATCGCGGTTATCCCTTCGCTAGGCTGGCGGGCGATGTTTGTGATTGGCGGGATCGGCACTTTGTGGATTTGGTGGGAGCGACGCAAGCTGCCGGAGTCGCCACGGTGGCTGGAAAGAGTGGGTCGCACGCGGGAGGCCGAAACAGTTCTGCGGGAGATTGAAAAGGAGGCGTCCAAGGCAGGTCCGTTGCCGCCTGTCACAGCAGAATTGCCAGAAGGGCCGCGCAAAGCATCCTCGTTTCTCGTGCTTTTCTCAAGTTCCGTGATCCGGCGGACTTTCTTGGCGATAGTCGTGAACGTGATTGCCCTATTCGGATCCTATAGTATGACGGGTTGGATGCCGACCTTCTTCGTCAAGCAAGGAATGAGCGTCACTCACTCGCTCGGCTTTAACGCCGCAATGATGGCTGGGTTTCCCATCGGAACGCTGGTTTGCGTTTTTATCTCCGATCGCCTGGGCCGTCGCTGGGGTATCGTCGTCTTTGGCGTAATCTGCGCCGCCTTGGGGGCCATTTATCCGTTCTTGTCATCGTCGTCGGCAATTGTCATCTGTGGCTTTCTCCTTACCGCTGGCGTGGCGGCCTTCCTGACCCTGGCCTTGGGAGGAACACCTGAGCTCTTCCCAACTGAGTATCGTTTCCGTGGCGCCGGTTTGGCTCAGATGGTGGGTCGTGCTGGGTTGATTGTCTCCCCGTTCATTATTCTCACCTTGTTTGATAAGTTCGGGATTGGCGGTGTGGTGGGTGCCCTGTCGGGGCTATATCTATTGGTGGGTCTTATTTTTGCTGTCGCGGGGATCGAGACCAACCAACGATCTCTCGAGGCTTTGGAGCCCGAGGCGACGCTAGAGGCTGCCTCCCGAGGGATGGCTCATCCCGGACGCCGAGCTTCGCCCTCAAGCTCGCGGATAATATGACTCAAGGCCGATTGCGGTACACCGACTTTGGAGGCGGCTCGCGTGAAACCGCGCTCCCGCGCGACCGCCACAATTCAATAGCCCGCACTGTTCCTATGTTCTACCCATGGTGATTAAGGAGCCGCGCCGGATTTCCGAAGATCCTCAGCAAGACGGAGAAACCAAGCAGGCCGACCGATCAGGAAAGTCGTGCTGAACATCTGTGCCGGCCTGAGGAAGGCCCATCGATCGGAGACTCAAATGGTACGACCTAAGACGTCCTTGGCTAAGACACTCCTTGCATCGGCGGCAGTGGCAGTCGCCTTTTTCGCCAATGCTGCGGCCCATGCAGAGAGTATCAATGCCGGCGGCCGTGTTGCGACATCCTCGCAGCCCTTCCGCACGCAGAGCGTCGCCGAGTTTGATACGCCGTGGGCGATCGCCTTTCTCCCAGATGGCAGGATGCTCATTACCGAGAAGCCAGGTCACATCTTCCTCGTGACCCAGAGCGGCCAGAAGACGCCGGTGGCCAATGTGCCCGACGTGCTTGCCTCTGGTCAGAACGGCCTTCTCGACATTGCCGTCGCACCAGATTTCGAGACGAGTTCGCACATCTACTTCACTTATGTCGAACCAGGTGACGGCGGCCGCCTTGTGCTGTCGAGGGCGACGCTGTCCGCATCAGCAAGCGGCGCGACCCTGATGGATCGCACCGCGATCTGGCGGCAGACGCCAGCCGGTGGTGGTGGCCAACCCGGTGGCATCATTGCCTTCGATCCGGCGGGAAACCATTTGTTCCTGACGGTTGGGGACAGGATGCAGCCTACCAGCGCGCAGGACCCTGACCAGGCGCGCGGCAAGCTGTTGCGGCTGAACCTCGACGGCTCCACCCCGACAGATAACCCGCATGCGACTGAGGGCGGCGTTCGGGCGCAAACCTGGACGATCGGCCACCGCAACCCTTATGGCCTCGCCTTCGCGCCGGACGGCCGGCTCTGGCTCGACGAGATGGGCCCGCGCGGTGGCGACGAATTCAACCTGATCGAGCCGGATCTCAACTATGGCTGGCCCGTCGTTTCCAACGGCGACAATTACAGTGGCACGTCGATTCCGCGTCACGCCACACGGCCGGAATTTGCGGCGCCGGCCGTCTATTGGACGCCGGTGATCGCGCCGGCCGGACTCGCCTTTTACGAAGGCGCCCTGTTCCCGCAGTGGCGCGGATCGGCGCTGATAGGCGGCCTGCGCGTCCAATCCCTGGTGCGCGTTGGGTTTCACGCTGGTGGACAGCCCGATGAGGTCGAACGCTGGGATATGGGCGCGCGTATCCGTGACGTCGCGGTAGCGCCTGACGGAGCGGTCTGGGTGATCGAGGACAGCTCAAACGGCGGCTTGGTTCGGCTGACTCCCGTGAGGTGACTTCCAGACTGGCTCACGGCAACCAGACATCTTCCCGACGACGGCTCACCGCCAGCGCGGCTCCACACCTAGCTCGACTGGACCAGCAAGGGTTGCCTTCGTCGCAGGTGTTTGGCAGTCGACCTGATCCTGTTCGACAAGCCGACCAGTTTCCAATCAGCATCTGACGGGGTGAGGGTGCCCGGATTCACCGCCACACTTGTCACTTCGCGGCTGCGATCGTTGCCGGCGGCGCAGCAACAGTCATTAGTCACATAATTCTCGCCGCACTGCTCGATTGAAGAATGTTTTTTCCGGCGTTCTCGTCAGCCGTCGGCCCTGTAACACTGGGATCCGAATGCCTGTATTTCGTCCACGAGGGCCCGGCTGGGGCCTTTGATTGTCGAGCCTTCCCGAAAGAAGATCGCAATGCTGCGCGAGAACTCGGGCATGGTGATGGGTAGGATGGTCAGGCGTCCGTCGGCGATTTCATTCTGCACTGCGTGCCTTGGAAGCAAACCCAAGTGATCGCTGCAACTCATGAGCGTCTTCATCAAGGCAATGGAAACGCATATTGTGACGCCGCTGACCGGGCTGATGCCAGCGGATTCAAAAATATTCTCGAACCTCACGTCGAACGGCCCTGAAGGCAGAGATGCCCATGGGTAATTCACCAGCGACGACGGAGTAAGTTCGCGCTCGGAGAACAGCGGGTGGCCGGGGCGCGCGGCAACGCATAGCCGGTCGCGGAAGAGAACCCGCTGGCGCAGCCCCCCAGAGAACTGGTGGTGTTCCGTGAACCCGAGGACGAAGTCGTGTTCGCGGCAAAGCAGCCCATTCATCAGGTCCAACTGCGTCGCGTCGGCGACGTGAAGTTCTGTGTCGGGAAACCCAGAACGCCACCGGGCAATCGCGGAGGGCACGACATTGCTCGTCAGGCTCATGAGGCATCCCAGCCGGATCGGGGATTTTTCGTGATCGACCTCGTGCAGGTTGTGGTCCGCCAGAAATATTTCGTCGCGGATTCTGCGGGCATGCGCATACAGCAAATCGCCCTGCGGCGTGGTGGTTACACTCTGCCAGCCCCGCTCCATAATCTTTACCCCCAAGATGGCTTCCAGCCGGTTCATGGAGATGGAAAGGGCGGGCTGTTTGACACCAAGAATCTTCGCTGCCTTGGTGAAGCTTCCTTGGTCGATCACCGTCGCGTAATAAATCAGCTTCTTGGGATCGATGTCGCGCGTGCGCAGCCGCACGTCTTCGCTCAGCTCCGCAGCGTCTGTTGCGTACCGACGGCCGTGCGACATCCTGTGAGGTTCTGTCATGGCGCGCGCCGCAGGCGATCTCGTTCGAAAGGGCTAAGGCTCCAACGCTTTTTGAGACGCATTTACTTACCAGCCTCGATCAATCCGGCAGTCTACATGGGCAAGGCCAATGGTCAATCAACAGGGGCAACCAACACCCCGAAGCGCCGTTCCGCCTGGGGCAGCGTCGCGCTTGGTAACGACTTTAGACGTGCTTCGAGCAGCACTCCGGTCAGCGTCAGATTGCAAAGTGTGTTCCTCGCTCCGAAGCCTGACTCGCGGCTTATCGGCAGTAAGAAAGCTCCTTAGGATAAACTGGTTGCTGGCCAGTGCCCAAGGCGCCGTGATCAGCGCCTGTATTCTTGGTCGGCAACGTCCTCGATTTTGAAGTGGCACCGGTGCGTAACACCGGCGCCACTTTCATGGTTTATGCGCTGAGGTGTTTCCCGAAGAAGGACTGCAGTTTGTCGAACGGGATCACGTCCACCTTGTCGTACAGATCAGTGTGGCTGGCGCCCGGTATGATCACGAGTTCCTTCGGCTCCGCCGCAGCTGCATACGCAGTCTCGCTGAAGTAGCGCGAGTGGGCCCTCTCGCCATGGATCAAGAGAACCGGGCGCGGCGCGATTTCCGCGATGTAGGTCAGGATAGGCATGTTCATGAACGACAGCGGCATGGTCTGAACCCACGAGTTGCCTGAGTTGACTGCGCGCTTATGATATCCACGCGGCGTCATGTAATAGTCGTGATAGTCCACTAGGAACTGCGCCTCGCCGCCTTTCAGCTCGTTGGCGGGCGGACCGTACGCCGTGGTTCCTTTTTCCGCATCCTGCCAACGCTGCTGGCTAAGTTGCTCAAGCATTTGCGTGCGTTGTTCGAGTGTCACGCTGTCGTTGTAGCCCCGGGACATGAGCCGGGTCATGTCGTACATGGTGCTGGCCACGACGGCCTTGACGCGCTTGTCGACTGCGACGGCGTTCAATGCCATGCCGCCCCAACCGCAGACGCCAATAATCCCAATCCGTTCGCGGTCCACTGACGGATTCAGCCCGAGGAAGTCCACCGCTGCACTGAAGTCCTCGGTGTTGATATCCGGAGAGGCAATGTTGCGGGGCTCGCCGCCACTTTCCCCGGTATAGGACGGATCGAAGGCGAGCGTAACAAAGCCGCGTTCGGCCATGGTCTGAGCGTAAAGTCCCGACGACTGTTCTTTAACCGCCCCGAACGGTCCGCCAACGGCAATGGCGGCCAAGCGCTCACCCGAACGGCCCTTCGGCGAGTAAAGGTCGCCCGCTAGCGTAATGCCGTACCGGTTCGTGAAGGAGACCTTCTGATGATCGACGGTCTCGCTTTTCGGGAAAACTTTGTCCCAGACACCACTCGACTGTGCGAAAGCCGGCGTATCGGCCAAGGAGCCGAGGCCCATTGCGGCAATGCCGACGCCGGTCATCTTCAGAAGATTGCGCCGATTTCCATCGAAGACGCTCTGATCGCCCAGGGTTTGGCCATTTCCGAGTTGTGTTTGCATAATAGGCTCCTTTGCTGGTCGATGACGCAGAGGTGGCGTTATGCCTCTGCTTTGCTTCACGACATAGGTAGGCCTCTCTGAGCGTTTGATTATGCGCTGAAATTAGAATGGACTTATCCAATTATGATATAAATCCAACGGCCAAGAACTGGGGAAGACCTCTCAACAGCTGGTGGTCGGCGAGTAGCGATGCATGCCGGTGAGTCTTCTTTCGCCGATCGCAGCGGACCTAGTCATTTCCAAAGGGTGACAGGGACAGGCGAGTCGGTTTCTGGCGTTTTTGCCGTACTTGCGAGCTAGTTAGTCGGCGGCGCCACCTGCGGGATTGACAGGCACTCGGTCATTAGCGGCTTTTCGGCCGTCCTGATTGTTTCCGGCACGATCGTACCTAAAGGGTCATCTTTCTTTATGAGCGCTACAGATCGAGGGTCAGGACATCGGTCATGGAGCGCGAACAGCAGATCATCATCACTTTGTTCTCGGCGCGCTTGCGCCTCGTCAGCACTCGATCGCGATGGTCCGCAACCCCATCGACGATCCTGGCGACGCATTCGCCACACGTACCCTCCATGCACGAGAACGGCGCATCGACGCCTGCGGCAAGGACCGCCTGCAGAATGGTTTGTTCCGCCCCGACGTCGAGAACAAGATTCGACCTGTGCAAATAAACTTGGAACTGCCTGCCGGCGCTCGACTGCTCGTTGGCGAAATATTCCACATGCACGTTGCCCGGGTCTCGCTCTCGACATTGCAACTCGAACGCAGCCAGCATCGGGGCAGGTCCGCAGCAATAGAGATGCGCATCCTGGTCGGCTCGCGCGACGACCTCTGCCATATCGAGCACTCCGCTCATTTCGTCGTCGTAGTGAAATCGCACGCGGTCGCCATAGGTCGACAATTCGTCTCTGAAGGCGGCATGGGTGCGGCTTCGACTCGCATAAGCAAGCGTCCAGGGAGCGTTCTTCCCCTCAAGCGTGCGGATCATGGACAAGATCGGTGTGATACCAATTCCGCCCGCGACCAGGACCGTTGCCGCCGCATCGGCCCCCAGCGGAAAGTTGTTTCGGGGCAGGCTTACCGCCACCTGGCTGCCAATCCGCCAGTTGTCGTGGATAAAGGTAGACCCGCCGCGCCCCTTGTCATCTCGCGCAACAGCTATCGCATACTGCAGGCGGTCGTCCGGATTGTTGCAGAGCGAATAGCTGCGAACCAGGCCATTGTCCCAAATGACAATCGATGTGGGCTCCAGCGGTGAAGAAGGGGAGTTCGCCGCCACTGGCGTCCCCTAATGTGTACGATCGGACGCCGAGCGCTTCCTCTTGCACACGCTCGATGGTTAGCAGCAGGACAGCCAGACTCATGAAGTCACCCGACCTGATGACCGTCGGGTTGCCGAGCCGATGCCTGTTGCCCGATCTTGGGGGCAGGCCATTGCGGAGCCCCCGCGGCGGCGCCGAGCGTGTCCCAATTGTCGATCACCAATTGCTCGACTTCGGGGTCGACCATCCATTTGTTGTCGCCGACCAGATTGGCCATCTTTTCGCAATTGACGACAAAGTTCGGATCGATCGATCCGAGCGCCATTGCTCGTTCGTGGTAAGCGAGAGCAGCCTGGGACGGCGGCTGGATACCAATGACCCCTTCGATGGCCGAGTCGCTCTGTGTCGACATCGCCCAGGCGAAATTTCCCGAAGCGACGATCTTCTCTTGAACCAGCTTTGAAAACCCGGCGAGATCTTGTCCTAGCGTTAGCCAAGCCCCCAACTCGGTGCCGAGCTCCTTAGCCTCGAGTGCCGCGCAAGACATGCCTTGAGCATAGACTGGATTGAAAGCCGCGACGGCGTCGCCGATGACGACGAAGTTGTCAGGCATTCCCACCAATCTGTCATAGCGCCGCCTTCTGTTGCCTGTCGACCGCAAGAAGGTGATTGGGCTGACCGGGAGCGATGACTTGATGAAGTCGGCGATAACAGGCGAGATGAGGGATTCTGCAAAGGCCAGGAAACCCGCTTCGTCACGGGGCGGAAAATCCCCTGAGTTACCGACGAGCGTGACCATGCATCTGTTCGTTTCAAGGGGAGATAGGATGCCACCGCGGGTCCTTTGCGCGTCGGTGCGGCGTAGTTGCGGCCACATGATTGTGTTCAGCCAGTCGTGCGGCCACTTGTCGGGATGCTTGAAAAAGCGGCTGGCATAAGCCCATTTCGCATCGACGAGTTGCTCCTCGACCTTCCCGAACCCTAAGTTCTCAAGCCACTCGGGCGTGTTTGAACTTCGGCCGGATGCGTCAACAATAAGATCCGCGAATATCTCCCTGACCCGATCGCTCTCACTGTCGGCCAGGCGGGCGCCGATAATTTTGCGATCGTCGGCGAGCAGTTCGTCCACCTGCACGCCTTGCTCGAGTGACACATTGGAAATGGCTAGGACGCGCCGGCGCACGTAAAGCTCGAGCGTGGCCCGCGACACGAGCAGCATCCGCAACTCCGAGGGAAAGCGCGGCTGCCACCCATAGGAGACCAGTCTCCTGCGGTCATTGACGTGATCGATCACGCGCGCCCCAGTTGCGACGACCTCGTCCAGAATGCCCGGAAAGAACTCTTCGAACAATTGCTGGCCACGCGTCAGCAGTGCGTGCGAATGGGAGGCCTGAGGCACCCCGGCCCTCGGCACGGCAGCGTCCACGAAATGATCCCTCTCGAGGATTGTGACATGGTCACAATGCTCAGACAGGACGCGAGCCGTGAGCAAACCGGCCATCCCGCCGCCAATAATGACGGCTGTGCTTAGCTTTCCAAGCATACACGTCCTCTTTGACGCAGAGTTCAGAGCGGTCTGCCAAGGCCAGTCAGCATCGCTTCCTTGGGTGGGGTGATGGGTTGCCCTGTCGCTGGATTGAGGACGTCGAAACGCTTGCCAGAACCGCTTCTACCCAAACGCGATGATCAGCATCTGATGCGTGCTTCCGGTCTCTCCAAGTTCATGGACTTCCTTCGATCCGGATGAACCTACGGCGGACCCGTTTGCGTGTTCAATGCTTATAGAGGTGACGAGCATCGCCTTCCATTAACGGAAGTAATACCCCCAGTTGTTCCCGCCCCGATTTGGCTACCGGAACTTGGACGACCTCGTGCATATAAGAAGTAACGCGGAGAGAAATAACGATGCCTTTTGCACGACGTGTCCGGATGGAGCGGCGAACGCTTGGCCGGCTCTCCATCGCCGAGGTTGAGCACTTATCCGCCGAGCCCATCTGACCAAGCGGTCTGGCTCCATCGTCAATCGCCGAAAAAATATCCCCTGATCAAATCAGCCCCTATTTGAAGGAGTCTCATCATGCTGAAACCCGACGCTACGCTTTCAGGAACCTTCGCGATTGGCGGCGACATGGTTGTCCACCGGCTCGGCTTCGGTGCCATGCGCATCACGGGCGGCGGCAGCGGTATCTGGGGTCCGCCTGAGGATCTCGAGGAGGCGCGCCGAACCCTGCGCCGGATCCCCGAGCTTGGCATCGACTTTATCGACACCGCCGATTCCTATGGGCCATTCGTCTCGGAGGAGTTGATCGCCGAAACGCTGCATCCCTACGGCAAAGTCAAGGTCGCGACCAAAGGTGGACTGGTTCGCTCCGGGCCGGGACCCTCAGGTTGGGGCAGGGTTGGCAACGCCCAGTATCTGCACCAGGCGGCGATGCTCAGCTTGCGGCATCTCAAAGTCGAGCGGATCGATTTGTGGCTGTACCATCGGATCGACCCCAAGACGCCGCGCGAAGAGTCCTTTGAGGCCATCGCCGCGATCCGCGAGCGGGGGGTCATCCGCCATGCGGGGCTCAGCAACGTCTCGGTCGACGACATCAAGACGGCCCAGAAATACTTCCCCGTCACGACCGTGCAGAACCAGTACTCGCTGTTCAACGATTCGAGTGAAGACGTCCTGCAGTACTGCGAGGCCGAAGGCATCGGCTTTGTTCCCTGGGGACCGCTCGATGTCAGCAAGGCATCCAACTCGGTCCTAGACCAGTTGGCGGCGAAGTACGGCGCAACGCGCAACCAACTCGTCCTGGCTTGGTTGCTCAAGCGTTCGCCGGTGATGCTTCCGATCCCGGGAACAAGCAAGGTCGCCCATCTCGAGGAAAACACCGCGGCTGCCTCGATCACCCTCAGCGACGAGGATTTCACGGCGCTGAGCTCCTTACACTGACTGAGGATAAGGTAGTTAACGATGCATTTGCGTCGTGGGGTAGTGGTATACTATATGGTGGTGCTCTCTTACCCCCACTGATGTCGTGTTTTTGTGCCGTATCGGGTGCCGTCGTCACCCCATTCGGGTGCTCTGGTACCCGCATGTTCTCTTCTATGCGGTGCTGTCGTCCCCCGATTGCGGTGCTCTCGTCACCCCGCGTTTTTTTCTGAAGTGCCTTCGCCGGGCGCCATTTCATGAAATCTTTCGTTGGCGGAGCCAAGACACGCGTCGGGTAGTCAATCGGGTATTCCGTCAGAATGTAGGTGTTGGCGCGGCTGCCGCCTTGAGCCTGAGTCTTCCAGTCGAAATGCCCCTTCTTCGCCACCTTGACGAAGCCCCGGTCGATCAAGTCTGAAAGTGCGCGATCGGCCGGCTTGTTGCTGCAGCCGAGCGCCTTCTCCATCTCGCTGCCGCTAAACGAGATGTTGCCGTTGTTCGTGCTGTTGTATCGCTTTTTGAACTCCACCAGGAGAGTTCGACCATAGACGTCCAGCGACTGATATGCGGGGCAGTCCATGAGCCAATGGTAGAGGCGGACGTGACGTGGTTGAAAGTGCTTA
Organism: Mesorhizobium bavaricum; assembly: GCF_056781655.1. Classification (NCBI taxonomy): domain Bacteria; kingdom Pseudomonadati; phylum Pseudomonadota; class Alphaproteobacteria; order Hyphomicrobiales; family Phyllobacteriaceae; genus Mesorhizobium; species Mesorhizobium bavaricum. Next base: position 4,331,409 of record NZ_CM165566.1, read on the forward strand.
CTCATGCCGAGCCATGCCCCGACCCACGCAGAACCTCATCGTACCGCAGTCGAAATGCTTCGAAGGCGTATGTCTCGGCAAGGTGTCGATAGCCTCTTGCCGCCAGCGGCCTCCCGCCTGAAAACGTTCAATGAACGATCTGATGAGTTGCTTGGCGTCGTCCTCGAACGTGCTGAGGAAAGTTTGATGGGTTTCTGCGTCGACGTGATCGCGCGGATCCACTAGAAAGAAGTTCTCTGCGAGATATCTGCCGTGTTCTCGCATGATCTTGCCAAGCTCGGCTTCGGTCTCGGGATCGATCACCCACGCACCGCGATGCGCAAGTGTGCCTCGAGGAGCCGTTGAGCCGCCTTTAGGCGGTCCCTGGCGCGGTCGATATCAGCCGGCGAGGGTGACCATCCGCACCCGTCTAGCGAGGCTTCTCTCCACTCCACCAGACCGCCCAAGCATGCTTGGGCGTCCGCTGCTTGCTGGCGGAGTCGCGTGAGTTCGTCAGGGCCGCCGATTGTCATGCGACGGCTTTCGGGTCGGTCACACTGCCTTCTATGAACTCGTCAAGATCAGTCTGCCGGTAGAAGATCCGGCCGCCGCGGTTGATATAGCGCGGTCCGCGACCCTTCGTTCGCCAAAACTGTAATGTGGTAGGTGGGACCGGATGGCCCTCAGGCCCGAGATATTTACCGGCATCCACCGGCAACAGTAGTTTGTTCAACTGAAACTCCATCGTTGGCATTGTGCACGATGGATTTGGTCTCTTTTAGTTGGAAAACAACGGTTTTTCCCGACGTTTCCTGTTAACAGATTTTCCGGTAGAGGCCAAAACCTCAACGGAGAGTAGGACTTTCTCTGGTTTCAAACTTTTTTCGGAAACTGGAGAAGCTTGCCCTTTTTTGCCCCGGCCTTGATCGCAGCGGAACGCTTCTTTTCGGCAGACAGTGCGGCTTTCTGATGAGCTTCCCGTCCAATGTGGGTGTAGCGCATGGCCGTGGCCACCGATCGATGACCGACTATCGCCATTTGCAGCGGCAGGGGTATCGTCGCGTCCGAATAGGTTGCCGTGGCGAACCAGTGCCGTATCAGGTGAAGGGTAGCATTCTCGTTCGCTGGGACCTTGGCAGCCTTCATCACGCGCTCAAATGCGGCCTCTACTGTCTCCACACGCAGCCGCCTTAAACCGGGGGAGGGGCATACCCAATCCACGTCCTCTATCCGCTCCGCGCGCTTTAGCAACCGTGCTGCCTCCCCGGTGATAACCTTCCGAAGTGAGCCGCCGCCGTCAGTCTTGTGCGAGCGCCATTCCAACCACCTTTCTTCGAGATCCACGTTCGACCACTGAAGGTCGCAAATCTCTCCGGCACGGCATCCCGTGGCGAATAGAAGCCGCAGGGCGAGCGCCACCGGCTTCGTCATCTTCTCCGCTTTCTCGTGCGAGTCTATTGTCGCAAGCAACCGCGCAACTTCCGTATCGCTAAACAGCCGCTCCCGTCGACGAGCGCCATTAAGGCGGATCCGGCATGGATTGGAGCCTGCATCGCGCAGACCCCACTCTTCGGCCATGCCCATGGATGACGACAGGACCCTGATGGCCAAGGACGCCTGCGTCGGCTTTCCGCGGATCGCGTGATAGCACTCCGAGACGTCTTTGGACGTCATTGCAGCCACCTTCAGCTTGCCCAAATGTGGCTTCAGAATCTTGTCGCAGAGTCTCTCGTACTCTTTCCACGTTTTCTCTTTCAACGTGACTTTGGCGTGCTCTTCAATGAACCGATCGAGAGCCTGAGCGACCGTCGGTGCGTTCCTCTGTGACGCCACCTCGAGCTTTTCGGCGCCGATCTCTGCAGCCGGATTGCCGCCGCCGTGGTGCTGTCCAGCAAGTGACTTTGCCTGTTCCCTGGCGGGATCGGCTTTCAGTTTAAGGGCGTTTCCTATGGTGACACGTTGGACACGCCCGGCGCGGCCCCCAGCGGTGCGATAGGTGAATATGAAGCTCTTGCCGCCGGTTGGCCTGACACGAAGCCCAAAGCCAGAAATAGCGGAATCCCAGATCACATATTCTTTCGCCTGAGGCTGTGCATCGGTAACCGTCGTGTTGGTAATGCGCGACCGATTTTCCATCAGTTAGGAACCTTCCGGGGAACACGGGGGAAACACGTCCGCCCATTGACGTCAATACTTCACATCGGAAGGTAATGGCGATATGGCCGAAAAGTCAATATTTATCAGGCGCTTCCCAATAGGCGCCAATTATCGCCATCGATATACATAGATGAAAAACGCAAACTTTTAATCAGTAGGTCTCGGGTTCGAACCCCGACGCGCTCACCAAATAATGAAGAAAAATCAACATACTAAACAGAAGAACCTACGTGGTGCTTTGGCGCTGGGGCTTCCGGGTTCTATAGGGTTCAAACGCAAGCTCGCCACCCGTGAGGCGACGGGCTAAGTTTCCGACGTAGGAGATTCAGGCTTTTCTCTCGTCCATAACGTGGCAGGCAGCCGCGTCGGCGAGGATGTTCTCATTCGTTGAAATCTCAAGAGTTCGATAATGTCAGCCTACCGCTCGGGTGTGTGTGTTGGCGCCGGATCGAGCAGTGTAGTCTCATCAGTCTGTTGGGTCGCATTGGCTGCCGGCAGCTCACCGTCTGGTGTTAGCTTGTCGACTGCTTCGGGCAAATCTTTCGTGATCCTGGCAATCAACTCATCGCGCGACAGACCGGTCTGCATCGAAAGAGACGTGAGGGTGTGCTCGTCTATTGCCGCCTCCACTTCTTTCGGTTCAATCTGCTCGTTGGCTCCGGTCCCCACCCACGAATTTACCTTCGATCCCACTCCTGCATTTCTGAAGCGGTCGAGGATGTCCCCAAGCGCCGTCCCAGATACACCCTTGGACAGCTGATCCATGAGCCCGCCTTGCGGGTTGTTCGGATCGCGATTTCCCGCGCCGCGGATCAAGTCGCCGATCTTGTCGCGATTTTGGTAGGCCAGAACGCCGAGCATTGCGACAGCAAGTTTTCCCAGATTTGCCATTGGTTTCCTCCCTTGGGTCACAGAGAGAAGGTCCCGTGCTCGCAAAGGTTCCGCCCCGTTCGATTCCGGTAGACTTAATGCGCCCGCGCTAGCCCGTCTCGTCCCGAAATCCTGCAGCGAGGCCTGCCGCAAGCCCTCTTCGCCCCGTAGGTGCTTCACACGGGCCGATCAGCCCCGGCTTCACTCGCTTGTCGTTAGGCGATTGCCTGTCGTCGACGGCTGGGGATTACCTGTGGAAAACTCCTACACCGGCCTGCGTGCTGCTGGACGCTTCGTGCTGGTGCCAGGCGATAGCAAGGCTGACGCTATGAAGATTAAGTTTTCGCCGTTCACGAGGCTGTCGATACTCCTTCCGTTCAAGGAAGCGTATACAAAGGAAAGGCAGCCTCGGCCGGGAAGCATGAAATCATGGGGTTCGACAATTATGCACGGCACATCCTTCAGCACCTTGCCGCAGTCACGCGTTGCGTCCAGTTCCGCGCCTTCAATATCCATCTTAAGCATCAGCAATCTCGTCCTGGGCAATTTGGCAAGAAGGCTTTGTAGGGTGACCGACGGAACACCTCGCCCGTCTGATACGGCCCGTGCCCACGAAGGTCGCTCGCTGTTGACAAGTGCAACCTCTCCTTCGTGGCTCCAGAGCGCGCCGTAGACAGGCATGATCTGCTCCAGACCGGCGCAGTTCGATATCAACACTTCATAAGCTTGGCGGTCCGGTTCAATAGCCATCACTATGGCATCAGGATACTGGTCTCTAAGGAAAATCGACGAGTAGCCAACATTCGCGCCCGCATCCACGACAACGGGTATGAAGCCCCTTTGCCTCCATGCTATCGCGAGCCGGTTAAGCGCGCTTTGGCCTGCTTTTCCGATTTCATATTCGCAATGCCCAAAAACCTGGGAGATGACAAACAAGTCGCTGTCGGTAGGCCTGATCAGCAATTCATGATTGCCACAGCGAACTCTCATCGCCGATCCGATTCCCAATGCGCGGCGAAGCAGTACCGAAACCGATTTCTTCCAGCCGATGGCGCGCACGAGGCCATCGATATGATAGAGCTTCGAGTAGTAGCTCAATTCCCAAACCTCGACGCAGCAACGCCCGGTAGCGGCTATTTATGCGTTATTGCTAATATAATTGAAACACATCCAAATGGACGAAGCGGTCGCCGTCGGCCGCAATTCAATTAGCATGAGCTGAAATAGTTGCCGGAACTTTTTCCTTGAGCCGCTGTTCGGTGATTATGACCAAGCTATCAGATCTCGGGCCGCCCAAGATCGGCAGGCCACATGACGGCGAGCCCGCGAATGAACGTGACAATTTCATAGTTTGCTCGGTCTGCGGCCAGTTAATGGACATGCGAGATTTTCGGCAGGTCGCATATCATGCAGATCTGACGCACAAGCCGCTTGAGATGGACGCGTGAAGTCGCGAACGGTTGGGGCCACCAAGCCGGGCCGTTGCACCATTAGTTAGCGAGGACTAATATGCTGACTTGTTCGCGGTCGAGAGGGCCGCCTGCATGTCGGATCGAACCTCTTTAGCGCCTACTACAATCGTGCCCGACGCGATGCAGATGCCCCTTTGCCTTGGCATTGCCCCTGACGGGCTCTGGGTAGAAACGTTCCAAACCCATCAGGATGTCCGCCAGTATTGGCGAGGCTATGCCCTTGGGGGCGCGGTCTGCGCCGTTTCGCTGATCATCGAGCTTCTGGCAATTCACCTACTGCTTTGAGCTAGCAGCGCCACGCGAACTGGGAGCGACGATGCCCGAGCGGAGACTGAAATGGCTAAGGACCATTTCAGATTGAACATGTTCGTCAACCGATGGGAGGACTTCGATGATTAAAGATACTTACTCGCGTGGTTTGATCCTTGGCCTGGCTGCCCTCGTGGTCACCTCGTCATTTGCGCAGGCAGCAGGCGACATCACCGCTGGCCGGAAAGTCATGGTGCAATGCCAAGCGTGCCACGGCAAGGATGGCCTCAGCAGACAGTCTTACACGCCCAATATCGCCGGGCAGAAGTACGAATATCTCCTCCACGCGCTGATGGCTTACAAGGCCGGAGAGCGCAAGAGTAAAATGATGTCGACGGTCACCAAGAACCTGAGCCAGGAAGACATCGCCAATGCTGCGGCTTACTATGCCGCGATCAAGATCACCGTCGAAGTTCCGAAGGAGTAGGCGCCGCGGCGCAGACAGGCATCTAAAACGGCCAAGCCGGCGCCAGCACGACGCCAGCGGACAGGGTGAGGGCGAGCCAGGCGGCGATCATTCCAACTTCGACAGCAGCAGCAGAACTTCGCCTACGGCCTCGCCATTCGGTGATGGCTTCAGGGTGTTTAGCTGATAGCCGCAATGGCGACAGTGGTGCAGGCGCTGACCAGCATCGCGGCTTAAATTGAGTAGATCATGGTTCGAACCCATCGGGCTCACCATTGTTTCAGGGTCCATTCAACTCCGTGGCTGCAATCCTACAGTCGCCGACCGGTATTGGCGTCGAATAGATGAGCGCAGGCGCGGTCGATCTCGATGCGCACCTGCTCGCCCTGCTTCAGCACGAGCCGCTCGCGGAAAAGGCAGGAGATCTCTTCGCCACCACAATCCACCTTGGCAAAGATTTCCGACCCCGTCGCTTCCAGAAGCGTGATCTTGCCTGGGATGCCCCGGGCCGTCGCACGGATATGTTCCGGGCGGATGCCGTAGACCAGGTCGCCCTCTGAAGCGTGCGCCGGGTGGATGCCTTCCGGCAGAGGCAGCGTCAGTCCGCTGGTGCTGCGGAACACGCCTTCCTCGATACGGCCGGCAATGAAGTTCATGGCGGGCGAGCCGATGAAGCCGGCAACGAAGAGATTGGCCGGGTGGTCGTAAAGGTCGAGCGGCGCGCCGATCTGCTCGACAAGACCATCGTGCAGCACGACGATCTTGTCGGCCATGGTCATGGCCTCGATCTGGTCATGCGTGACATAGATGGTTGTGGTGCCCAGCCGCTGATGCAGCGCCTTGATCTCACCGCGCATCTGGACGCGCAATTTGGCGTCGAGATTGGACAGCGGTTCATCGAACAGAAAAACCTGCGGGTCGCGCACGATCGCACGGCCCATGGCGACCCGCTGGCGCTGGCCGCCGGAAAGCTGGCGCGGGTAGCGGTCAAGCAGCTTGTCCAAGCCGAGAATGCCGGCGGCCCTGCCGACGCGGCTGGCGGTGTCGGCTGGATCGGCTTTCTTGATCTTCAGGGCAAAGCCCATGTTGTCGGCCACCGTCATATGCGGATAGAGCGCGTAGTTCTGGAACACCATGGCAATGTTCCGGTCCCGTGCCCGCAGATTGTTGACGATGCGGTCGCCAATGGCGATTTTGCCGCCCGAGATCGTTTCAAGTCCGGCGATCATGCGCAGCAGTGTCGACTTACCGCAGCCCGACGGGCCGACCAGGATGACGAACTCGCCATCGGCGATATCGACGCTGACGTCGTGAATGATCTTGGCGGCTCCGAAGGCCTTCTGCACGTTGTTGATTGTGACCGATGCCATTGGGTTTCCTCGTAAAAAGTGTGATGTCGGACCGTGCCTCAACCGCCCTTGACAGCGCCGGCGGTCAGTCCCGCGACGATCTGCCTTTGTGCGAACATGGTCAGGACCAGCACCGGTAACGTCACCACAAGTGCTGCGGCGGCGAGCGGCCCCCAGCTCACCTGCTCGTAGGAGAGCATGTTGTAGACCGCGACCGGCAGCGTGCGCGTCTCACGGCTGGCGAGCACTACGCCGAAGACGAAATTGTTCCATGAGAAGATGACAGACAGGATGAAGGCGACGACGATGCCCGGTTTGGCGATGGGCAACGCGACCAGCCGGAACACCTGCCAGGAGCTGGCGCCATCGATGTTGGCCGCCTCTTCCAGTTCCATCGGCGTGGTCTCGAAATAGCCGATCATCACCCAGACCACGATTGGCACGGTCACCACCAGATGGATGATGATCTGCGGCCATAGGGTGCCGAGAATCCCGACCCATTGGAACAGCAGGAACAGCGGGATGAGATAGGAAAGCCCGGGTGTCATGCGGGCGATCATGATGACGACCGCCGACCGTTCGGCCTTGAGCCGTGCGATGCCATAGCCGGCCGGCACACCGATCAGCAGCGCCAGCAGCGTCGCCGTGCCCGTCACCAGAACCGAATTCCAGAGATAGAGCAGGAAATTGTTCTCCTCGAACACCTTTGCATAGTTCGACCAGGCGAGGTGTTCGGGGATCAGGATCGGCGGATAGGCGCCGTTGTCGATCTCGAATTTCAGCGACAGCGAGATCATCCAGAGGAAGAACAGGATCGCCGGCGAGACAAAGACCAGAGCCGCGAAAAACAGCCCGATCTGGTTGAGCAGCCGTGAACTCATCTATTTGCCCTCCACGCCGATCCACTGGGAGCGCTGGCGCAACATCAGCAGGATGAAGGACAGGGCCACAATGACGATGAAGAAAACCACGGCCATGGCCGAGCCATAGCCGATGTCGTAGTAGGAGAAGGCGGTGTTGTAGAGGTAGATGTTGATCGTCTCCGAGGCCGTGCCTGGGCCGCCCTGGGTCATGGCGTAGATAATGTCGAAGCTCTTCAGCGCATCGATGGTGCGGATAATGACCGCGATCATCAGGAACGGCGCGATCATCGGCAGAGTGAGGTAGCGGAATTGCTGCCAGGCATTGGCGCCGTCGATTTCGGCGCTCTCGAACGGCTCGCGCGGCACGGATGCCAGGCCGCCCAGCACGATCAGCATCACCAGCGGCGTCCACTGCCATGTCTCGACCGCAACCAGCGAAGGGATGACCGTGTTGGCGTTGAAGATCCATTCCTGCGGCGGGATGCCGACCAGCGACAGAAGGTAGTTGAGGACGCCGAGCTGGGGATGGAACATCATCGTCCAGACCAGCGCCACGGCGACGGGCGTTGCCATCATTGGCATCACGAAGACGCCTCGCAACAGGCCGCGCAGCGGGAATCTGGCGTCGAAGATCAGGGCGGCCACAGTGCCGAGGATCATCGGCGCGGCAACCGAGAGGAAGGTGTAGGTCAAGGTATGGAAAAGCGATTCCCAGAAGCGTTGATCGACAGCCAGCCGCAGATAGTTCTCCATCCCGGCAAAGCTTCGCGACTGGCCGAGCGTCCAGCGGTTGACGCTCATCCACAGCGTGAAGGCCCAGGGAAAGACGATCACGGCGCCGACGACGATGAGCGCCGGAATGACGAAGGGCCAATAGTTGGGAGCCAGCCGGATCGCCTGGCTCCCTTCGATGGCTTGCATCGTCACCCCGGTGCGTTCTGGGGTGGTGGCGGACATCAGCCTTGCTCGCTCCTGTCGAGGACCGGCTGGAATTGTTCGGTGGCTTTCTTCAGCTCTTGTGCCGGATCAGCACCGGCGATCAGGTTGGTCAGCGCGACACCATAGATGTCGCGGAACTCGGTGACCGGGATGATGACCGGCAGCGACAGTCGGCTGACATTGCCGGAGCCGACCACCGCATCGAGCCAGCTCGCCGGCATGGTGACGCCTTCGCGCACCTTTGGATCTTCAAGCACCGATTTGCGGAACGGTACGCCGGCGCCTGCCTGCAGCAAGCGTGCGCCCATGGCCGGCGACACGGCCCACTGACAGAACAGATAGGCGGCCTCCTTCTTCTCGCTGGCGGCCGTCACGCCGATGCCGTCGCCAAAGGTGCCTGCGGCATGCGCCTTGGGGCCCTTGGGCATGACGCCGTAGCCGACCTTGCCGACCACCCGCGACTTTTCCGGATTTTCCATCGGCGGGGCAAAACCCACGCCGTCGAACCACATGCCGATCTTGCCTTGCAGGAAGGCGGACTGCGCTTCGGCCCAGTTGAAGCCGGTGACGCCTGGAGGCGCGGACTTGGTCATCAGCCGCTGGTAGAGGCCGGCGGCCTCGATCGCCTCGGGCGATTCGGTGCGCAGCTTCCCCTGGCCGTCGAGTGGCGTCATGTCGTAGCCGAGCATGAGTGACGTCCACACCGGCGTGTTGGCGTTCTTGATGCCGCGGGCGACGAAACCGTAGGTGTTGGTCGAGGGGTCCGTCAGCGCTTCGGCGGCGGCCACCAACTGCTCGAACGTTTCGGGATATTTCAGACCCTTGGCCTCGAACAGCTCCTTGTTCCAGTAGAGGATCCAGTAATCGACCGAGAAAGGCAGCGAGCGCAGCACGCCCTTGCCGTCCTTGGCGAACAGCATGCCGGCATCGGCGAAATCGCTTTCGACCAGTCCGGGATCGGTCAGCGTGGGGTCGGCGAGATAGCCGGCGATATCGGCCAGCCAGCCGCCTTTTTCGAACTGACGCTTCTGGACGTGGTAGCTCAGATGCACGACGTCGAAGCTCGGCTTGCCGGAGCTCAGCTCGATCACCGTCTTCTGGCGCTGCTGCTGTTCGGGCGTTGCCTCGGCATTGACCTTGATCCCAGTCAGTTCCTCGAACTCGGCGAGATATTTTATGAGGGTGTCACTGCGCGGGCTTTTGACCAGATTGACGTCGAGTGTCGTACCGGCGAAGCGTTTCCAGTCGACACCGGCGGCAAGGCCCGGTCGAACGCCTGCAAGTCCGGCGGCGGCAAGTGCCGCAGTTCCCTGGAGGAGTTGCCTCCTGGTTGGGTTGAACAGATTGGACGACATTTCTTCCTCCCGGTTGCTGTCGTTGTGGATTGCGCCGCGACCGCGGCGCGGCTCATGCTTCCTCAGATTTGCAGCGCCAGCCGGCGCGCCTTGTCGATATGCAGGCTGATCGCCTCGACCGCTTTCTGCGGCTCGCGGCTCTCCATGGCTTCGATGACCGCGAGGTGCTCGCGCATGACCGGCACGACGCGCCCGTCGATGCGGAAGCGCTCCTGATGGATCAGCCGGATCTTCACCGAGTTGACCAGATAGGCCTTGGCGATGATCTCGTTGCCCAGCGCATCGATGAAGGTGTCGTGCATCGCCCAGTCGATGTTCTGGGCCCTGGCTTCCATTTCGGGCGTCGGCGCCTGCGACAGAGCTTGCGCCAACATCTCCTCATGCTCGCGCCGCAGGCGAGCAAGTTCGTCATCGGAAGCGCTGGCGGTGAACAGCGCCACCGCTTCGCGCTCCATGAACAGGCGGAACTGAAAAGCCTCGCGGATCAGGCTGATGTCGATATGGGCGATCTGCATGCCGCGCTGCGGGATCGTCGTCAGCAGTCCTTCGGCCTCGAGACGCGGCACGATTTCGCGAATGGCACCGAGCGGCAATCCGGTGAAGGCAACCAGTTCGCGTTGCGACACGAACTGGCCCGGCAGCAGGTCGCGGGCCAGCAAATGCCGCGTGAAGCTGGCATAGGCTTTTTCCCTAAGGGTGGTCGGTTCGCTGCCGTCTTCCATTTCAGCGCGCTTCCTTTGCCGGTCAGGCCGCTTCCGTCGCAAACAGCCTGTCATAGGCGGCCGCAAGCTGCTGTTGCCCCTGCGAAGCGATCGGCTCCAGCGGCGGACGGACCGCCAGCCAGCGCTCGTCGCCGGTCTTGCGCGCCACCATGACCTTCACCGCCGGCGTGACCGGATATTTGAGCAATTCGAGCACGAAGGTTTCGACGCGGGCATCGTCGCGTCCATCGGCCATGGCGCGAACCTCGCCCGTTGCGAAATTGGCCATGCCGGAGATTGCGCCTTGAGCACCAATTCGCACCGCTCGTGCCAGATGCCGCTCGTCACCGATAAGGATCACCAGATCCCGATGAGCCCCGAGCAGTGCCGCGCTGTAGTCCCAGTCTCCACCGGAATCCTTGACACCGGCGACCACGTCCGGAAAGGCCGTGCGCAACCGGCCGATCAGGCCAAGCGAGAGCTGCACCATCGTGACCGAGGGAATGTTGTAGAGGAGCACGCCACGGGCGAGGGGACCAAGCGCGGCAAAGACAGCGGAAAACCAACCGAAAAGACCATCTTCACCGACATTCTTGAAGTAGCTCGGTGGCGCGAGGAGAATGTTGCGGGCGCCGTGTTGCAAGGCATGCCGGGCCTGTTCGGCGGCGTCTTCGGCTGCATCGACCAGCACACCGGCAACAAGCTGATGCGGCAGAATCCCGGCGGCCAGCATGGCTTCGGTCACCGCCCGCCGCTCCACGGCACCCACCGAAGCGCCTTCGCCGGTGGTGCCGAAAAGCGTCACGCTACCGCATCCCTCGGCCAGACAGCTCCTGGCCTGGGCGACCATGGGGGAGATGGCGATCAGCCCGGAGGCATCAAAAGGCGTGGTGAGGGCGGCTGAAAGGCCAAAGCGTGATGTCACCGGCAAGTCTCCGACAAGAAGTTCGCAGGCAGTGATATCTCACTAACATGTCAGTTGTAAATCAGGTTGGCCAAATTTTTTTGCGATGAGGCGCTCGCACACGGCCCCCTAGCCGGAACTGCCTTTTCGAGCCCGCAGGAGCGTGCAGCCCGGCCCAAGAGACGAGCGCGCAATGTTGATTGGCGATGCGATTGTTGAGGCGGGCGGCCGCAAGAACCTCAGAATCCCGTCCATCGCGATAGTGGTGAGTAGGTGATGAGTGCGAATCCCGTCGCGATCACCATCGTTTCACAATCAGCGCAGGTATTGGTCGAGATCTCGTGGCTAGGCCCTGGAAAGCAGCCCGATTTTGCGTGACGCGTGCTCTCGGGCGCTTTCCGACATGAGCTGCCGGGCCACCGGCTGCACATTTTCCCTGTAGGTGATGCATCTGTCGTAAAGTTTGTTCGCGACGCGCTCTTTGCCGATTCGCTCCCACTCCGGCGTCCAGGGCGCATCCCAGTCAAAGTGCTGCGAGATGAGACGTTCCCTGTCGAAACACTGCGGATCCCGATCCAAAATCTGACGGGCTTCATCCGCCAATGGCGTGTAGGCTTTGACGGCAGCCATCTTTCTGGCGCGAGCAGCCGGATCCAGTTGAATTTCTACCTCGACAACCCCCGACACATCGGGAACCGCGGCGGAGCAAAGCTGCTTGCGCCCGGGCTTTGTGCCTTGCAGCAGCCTGTTGAGAGCATTGCCGAATGCGTATGCCAGATCGTGCATCGGATTGTAGCCATCGACCGCGTCCGAGACGACTTGCACGTCCTGCATATCAGATACGTCGTCCCTGATTCTCGTCAGCACGTCGGCAAAGATGCCACTATCCCCAGTCAACAGCGCTTTATACCAGGCAGCGTCCGGAATATCGCCGAACACCGCCCCCGCGGTTGCGCCAGCAGCTTCCACCACGTCGCGAGAATATTGGGTTCGGGCAGAGTGGCGACCGCCTGAGCCATCCGTCAAAAGGTAGATTCGGGGTTTCTTGAGCTCAAGCCAGTGATTAATCCTGAGCTCATGCCCTGGATGTGCAAGGATCAGCACATGCCGCAACTTTTCGGACAAGCAACGGCTCCAATCCAGGTTTTCGGCATACATTCGCGTTTTAGATTGTATCTAATGCGACCAAGCGTCAAAGGCTTCCCTAACATTGGGATAGGCGCCGGTAATTTTTGCACAAACTTGTCTGGTCGATGTCTTCAAACTAAGAACGCTGCCTAGCACCTGTTATCCTCGCCGCCAATGCGGAGATTGTGAAACAGGCAGGAGGCGGCATTTGCGGGTTCTCATTACCAATCTGTTCGTGTCGCAGAACAGCGGCACCGAAGCCGTTGTCGAATTGCTGGCCGACGGGCTTCGCGGCGCTGGTCATCAAACCATGGTGCTGGCTCCAACGCTTGGCGATATGGCCGACAGAATGCGCCGCCGCGGACACCATGTGGTCGACCGGATTGCGGAGATCGTCGAAAAGCCCGACATCATCCACGGTCAGCATTTGACGCCTTGCCTGACTGCGCTGGCGCGGTTTCCCGATGTGCCAGCCGTGTTTTCCTGCCACAGCGCATTCTTCGAGGTCGAAGCTCCCATGCTTCATCCGCAGATACGCCGCTGGATCGCGGTCGACGAAGCGTGCAAGGCCAAATGCCTGTCACGCGGTGTACCGGCGGACAAGTTGGACCTCATCTACAACGCGGTCGACCTTGACCGTTTCAAGCCCCGCCTGCCGCTGCCTTCCCGACCGGCCAGAGGGCTGCTGCTGACCAAGAATTTCGACCACCAGCAGGCCGTGCGTGAAGCCTGCTCGAAAAGCAACGTTCACCTGGATGAGTTGGGGCCGGCTACAGGACGCTTTTCCCATCAACTCGACAAGGATTTGCTCGAATACGACATCGTGTTTGCAACAGCCCGTATGGCCATTGAAGCCGCCGCCGTCGGGTGCTCGGTCGTCGTCTGCGACGCGCGTGGCTTCGCCGGCTTGCTGGATACGGCAAACATGGAGGCATGGCGGCAAATGAACCTTGGGGTTGGTCTTCTGACCAAACCCGTCACCGTCGAGAATCTGATGGAAGCGATCTCGCGGTTCGACGCCGACGACGCCGCGAAGGTTTCGGCCTATTTTCGTGAAGTGGCTGATATCCCGCACTTCGTTCAAGAGCATCTCAGGGTCTACAACGAGGCCATTGCGGCCGATACGGACACGACCGCAGACGAACGGTCACTGGCCACAGCGTGCTGGATCGAGGAAATCGGCGTGTCGCTTCCGTCGCGCAGATGGGCCGCCATCGTGAAGGAGATGCACGGATGGCAGACTTCGCCAGACCAGGCTGCGCTTGTGGAATTGCTTCGATCAAACACAAAAACGCTGGAGAGCAATGCCGCATCGTTGATGGAGCTTGGCGAGCAGGTCAAAGCCATTGGACCCGAAATTGCAAAAACTGGTCCGATCCTTTCGCTCGACAGGGTAGCCCATGACAGTCAGGCCAGATTGCATCGGCTTGAAGAGCAGCTATCCGGCCTTTCAAACTCTGTCGTCGATAGCTCCGCTTCGCTCAACCGCGTGGCCCACGATAGCCAGGCTGCATTGCATCGAATTGACGAGGAGCTTTCGAGCCTTTCGAATTTCGTCAATGAGAGCAAACGACTCTACAACGGCATGATCCCGCTGTTCATGAGAAAAATGTTTCTTCGGGCTCGCAGGCGAGGCTGAAGGTGTCCGACGACGTACGCGGCTACTCAATTTGCACCTCGCCGAGATCTGGCAGCAACTTCCTGGGCCTGCATCTCAGTGGCACCGGTGTGCTCGGACACCCGCTTGAGTATTTCAATTGGCGGGCGCGCCGATTTTTCGACGATCCCAACTTTCCTGAAGATGTGGCCGGGCAGGTCGAGAAAATTCTGACAGTCGGCGCCACGCCCAACCATATATACGGCCTGAAAATATTCGCTCACCAGCATGATTGGATTTCAAGCGAAATAGGCTGGTTCGATGCTCTTCCGAATCTTCGGTTCATTTTTCTTTCCAGGCGGGACCTTCTCGGTCAGGCAATATCCTGGGCGAGAGCCCTCCAGACCGGTCAGTACCGGTCGACGCAACCGGTGAGCCAAGAGGCGGTTTTCGATGCCGAGTTGATTCAGCGGCAACTTGATGCGCTGGCCCGGGAAACGGCGCGTTGGGAGATGTTCTTTGCCCGGACCGGGATTAGCCCTCTCAGGCTCGACTACGAGACGGTGGCGGCGAATCCACGGGATGCCGTCCGCCAAGTCGCCGACATGATGGGTGTGACGCTCCCGCGCAGCCCAGACTCCATCAGCATCGCGATCCAGCAACAGCGCGACTCAATCAGTCTCGAATGGGCCGATCGTTTCAGGCGTGAGCGCGGCAATCCAAATATGCTGGACCTGGTGTAGAGCCGCCTGCATGCGGCGGTGACGTGTCGAATGGATCAGGGATCGACGCGGTCTCTCAGGAACCTTCGAACACCAGCGAAACATGACCGCCGGCATGGCGCTCGAGCCGGCCGGCGAGGTCGAGTTCCAGCAGCACCATGAAGACCTGGGCCGGATGCAGGCCGGTGTGGCGGATGATCTCGTCGACCGACACTGGCGTCGGGCCAAGCGCCTCGATGACGCGGGCGCGGTCGTTTTCGCCTGGTGGCGGTGTGGCCGAGAAATCGGGCGGGTCTTGAAACGGCGGCACATCGGGCGCTCGCAAACCGGTCAGTGGCGCAATGGCGTTGGAAATGTCGGCCGCTTCCGTCACCAGCGTGGCGCCGTCCTTGAGCAGGCCGTTGGTGCCGGCGGCGCGCGGATCGAGCGGGGAGCCGGGCACGGCGAAGACCAGCCGGCCCATCTCCCCGGCAAGCCTGGCGCTGATCAGCGAACCCGAACGTTGCGCTGCTTCGACCACCACCAGCCCAAGGGCGGCGCCCGCGACAAGGCGGTTGCGGCGCGGAAAGTCCTGGGCGCGCGGCTGCCAGCCGAACGGCATTTCCGAAATGACGGCGCCGCGCTCGGCAATCTCCTCGCACAGGCCGGCATTTTCGGGCGGGTAGGGCAGGTCGAGGCCGCCGGCCAGCACACCGATCGTGCCGGTCAAGAGACTGCCCTGATGCGCCGCCGTGTCGATGCCGCGCGCCAGCCCCGAGACGATGCCATAGCCGACGCGGCCAAGGTCCGCCGCCAGCATGCGCGCCATCTTGATACCGGCCAGCGATGCGTTGCGCGCGCCGACAATGGCTACCCCCGGCAGCCGGAACACTGCGGCATTGCCCTTCACCGCCAACAGTGGCGGCGGATTATCCATGCTGCGCAACAGCGGCGGATAGTCGGGCTCGCCGATGCCGACAAAGCGCGCGCCAGCCTTTCGGGCCGTATCCAGTTCGGCCTCGATTTCGGCAACGGAAGGGATGCGGGCAATGCGATTGGCGCCGCCCGAAATCATCAATTCCGGAAGTATCTCCAGCGCCACCTCGGCCGAACCGAAGCGATTGATCAGGTCGCGGAAGGAGGCGGGGCCGACATTTTGGGTGCGGATCAGCCGCAGCCAGCTCAGCCGCTGCCGGTCGCTGAGGCGCGGCCCGGCGGCCGGTTCGCTCACCCTGGTGGCGCGATCGCTCACCCCTTGGCTCCGATCTTGCCCTCGATGCCGGCAAGCAGGCGCGAAATGTTTTCCCGATGCTTGATGAAGACAATGATGCTCATCACCACGAACAGGGCGGCAATGTGCGGAGTGGTCAGGACGTAGAGGGCGACCGGCACGATGACAGCCGCTGTCAGTGCTGCCAGCGAGGAATAGCGGAAGAGGAATGCCATCACCAGCCAGACGACGGCGAAGATCAGCGCCACCTGCCAAGCCAGGCCGATCAGCACGCCGAGATAGGTGGCGACACCCTTGCCGCCCTTGAACCCCAGCCATGCCGGAAAGAGATGGCCGAGAAAGGCGCCAAGACCGGCCCAGATCGCCATTTCGGATGCGAAATGCCCGGCAATCAACACGGCGGCCGTACCCTTGAGCGCATCGAGCAGCAGCGTCGCGGCGGCAAGGCCCTTGTTGCCAGTGCGCAGAACATTGGTAGCGCCGATATTGCCCGATCCGATCTTGCGCACATCGCCGAGGCCGGCGGCGCGCGTCAGCAGCAGCCCGAACGGAATCGAGCCCAGGAAATAGCCGAACACCAGCGCTGGGATGAGGCTGTAAGTCATTGTTTCCCCCGCGTTTCCCCAGACAGGCCAGATCAGGCGCGGTGCGCGATCACCGTCTTAGATTGAGAACACTGTGCGGCCCGCCACCAGCGTTTGCAAGACCTTGCCCTGCAGTCGCGCGCCTTCGAAACAGGTGTTTTTCGAGCGCGAACGAATGCCGCTTTCGGCGACGATCCAGGGTTCGTCCAGATCGACCAGCGCAAGATCGGCCATCGCGCCTGGCTTCAGCGTGCCGCCGGGCAGGCCGAACAGTCTTGCCGGCGCAGTAGACAAGGTTTCGATCAGCCTGAGCAACGGCACGTCGCCATTGTGGTAGAGCCGCAACGCTGCACCCAGCAGGGTTTCGAGCCCGATGGCGCCGGCCGCCGCGTCGGCAAAGGGCAGGCGCTTGGTGTCGACATCCTGCGGATCATGCGAGGAGACGATGATATCGATCGTACCGTCCCTGACCGCCTCGATCATCGCCAGCCGGTCTTCCTCGGCGCGCAACGGCGGCGTCAAACGGAAGAAGGTGCGGTATTCGCCGACATCGTTTTCATTGAGCGACAGATTGTGGATCGCCACGCCTGATGTCACCGTCGCGCCGTCGGCTTTGGCGCGGGTCACGGCGTTTGCCGCCATCGCCGTCGAGATCTTGGCCGCATGATAGGAACCGCGTGTCAGCCGCGCCAGCGCAAGGTCGCGCTCCAGCGGGATGGATTCGGCTTCCCGCGGAATGCCGGAGAGGCCGAGCCAGCTGGCGTATAGGCCTTCGTTCATGACGCCGGACGAACCGAGGTCGGCGTCCTGCGTTTCATGCACGATGGTGGAATCGAAGTCGCGCGCATAGGTCAGCGCGCGGCGCATCACCAGCGCGCTTGATATGGTGTGACGGCCATCGGTGAAGGCAACGGCGCCAGCCTCGCGCAGCAGGCCGAACTCGGTCATCTCGCGCCCCTCGAGGCCCTTGGTGATCGCCGCCGCCGGAAAAACGTTGACGCTTGCCGTGTCCTTGGCGGTACGCAGCACGAACTCGACCAGCGCCACATTGTCGATCACCGGGTCGGTGTCGGGCATCATGACGATGGAGGTGACGCCGCCGGCCGCCGCCGCGACACTGGCCGAAGCGATGGTTTCGCGATGCTCGCCGCCCGGCTCGCCGATGAAGACGCGGCCATCGATCAGGCCTGGAATGATCGCCCTGCCGACGCAGTCGATGACGGTCGCGCCCTCGGGCGCGCCCTGGTTCAGCGCCGCCTTGCCGGCGGCAACGATCTTGCGGCCGTCGACGATGACGGAGCCGACTTCGTCGATGCCGCGCGAGGGGTCGACGATGCGAGCACGCTCGAAGACGGTCGTGCTCATGCGCCGCGGCCCTCATGGTTGCGGCGCGGGTCGAGCAGCGCTTCCATCACCGCCATGCGCACGGCGACGCCCATCTCGACCTGTTCCTGGATGACGCTTTGCGGACCATCGGCGATTTCCGAGGCGATCTCGACGCCGCGGTTCATCGGGCCGGGATGCATCACCAGCGCGTCGTCCTTGGCCGCCTTCAGTTTTTCGGCATCGAGGCCGAAATAGCGGAAATATTCGCGCACCGAAGGCACGAACGCGCCTTCCATGCGCTCACGCTGCAGGCGCAGCATCATCACCACATCGGCGCCCTTGAGGCCTTCAGCCATCGAGCGGGTGACAATGACACCCATCTTCTCGATCCCCGACGGCAGCAATGTCGACGGGGCGACGACCCGCACCTGCGCGCCGAGCGCGTTGAGCAGCATGATGTTGGAGCGCGCCACGCGCGAGTGCAGGATGTCGCCGCAGATCGCCACGATCAGCTTCGACAGCGGGCCCTTGGCGCGGCGGATGGTCAGAGCGTCGAGCAGCGCCTGTGTCGGGTGTTCATGCGCGCCGTCGCCGGCATTGACCACCGAGCAGCCGACTTTCTGGGCAAGAAGTGCCGCCGCACCCGCCGACTGGTGGCGGATGATCAGGATATCGGGCCGCATGGCGTTCAGCGTCATCGCCGTGTCGATGAGCGTTTCGCCCTTCTTCACCGAGGAGCTTGCCACCGACATGTTCATGACATCGGCGCCGAGCCGCTTTCCGGCCAGCTCGAACGACGACTGCGTCCGCGTCGAGGCTTCATAGAAGAGGTTGATCTGGGTGCGGCCCCGCAGCGTCGAGGTTTTCTTCTCGGACTGCCGCGAGATCGCGACCGCCTGATCCGCCCGGTCGAGCAACAGCTCGATGTCGGCGGGGGAAAGGTCGCGGATGCCCAGAAGATGGCGGTGAGGATAGAGTGGCAGGGACGAAGCGTCGGTCATCTCAAGGCGCTGCTATAGGGTGGAGATTTTACGGCTGCAAGCGCCAGCTTTGCATTGGAGCCGTTCTCCCCGGTATTTTCATCGCGCGCGTTGCATGGCTTGGGCTATAAACCGCCGATGGCCTCGGATTCGTGGCTTTCTGACGACAAGGGCCTTTCTACCGATAAAGGATTGGGCGTGACCGACGACGTGACGAACCAGCCGCCGCCGCTCGCAGGCGGCAACGCCTGGCGGGGCGATCCGTTGATGATCCAGCTTGCCGAGCGTTTTTCCGATCCGGTGCGCAAGGATCTCGACGGGCTCGGCCGTTTCGTGCTGACGCAGGAGGCGCAGGAACTGGCCCGTCTCGCCAATGTCGAGACGCCGAAGCTCAGGACGCATGATCGGCAGGGACGGCGCATCGATGTGGTCGAGTTCCATCCCGCCTATCACGCCTTGATGCGCCGCTCGGTGGCCAACGGGCTGCATTCCTCGGTGTGGGAAAACGGCGACGCCGAGATCGGCCGCCGCCATCAGGTCCGCTCTGCCAGGTTCTATCTGACGGCTGAGCTCGAGACCGGGCATCTGTGCCCGATCACCATGACCAACGCTTCGCTCGCCGCCTTGATGGCCAGCCCAAAGCTGTTTCGCGAATGGGCGCCGCGCGTGACGACGCGCAAATACGACCAGAGCCAGAAGCCACCGGTCGAGAAGGCCGGGCTTACGCTCGGCATGGGCATGACCGAGAAGCAGGGCGGCACGGATGTGCGCGCCAATGTGACAAGGGCGGAACGCGCCGGCAGCGGGTTCTATCGCCTGACCGGGCACAAATGGTTCATGTCGGCACCGATGTCGGATGCGTTCCTGGTGCTCGCACAGGCGCCGGAGGGGCTGTCCTGCTTCCTCGTGCCGCGTGTTCTCGGCGACGGCTCGGGCAACGGCTTCCGCTTTCAGCGGCTGAAAGACAAGCTCGGCAACCGTTCCAACGCGTCCTCCGAGGTGGAATTCGTCAACGCCATCGGCGAGATGGTCGGCGAACCGGGTGCCGGCGTGAAGACGATCATGGACATGGTCACCTTGACCCGGCTCGACTGTGCGGTGGCGTCGTCGGCGATCATGCGCGCCGGTCTCGCCGAGGCCGTTCATCACGCCCGCCATCGACAGGTGTTCGGCACCAATCTGATCGAGCAGCCGCTGATGCAGCGTGTGCTGGCCGACATGGCGCTCGATGTCGCCGCCGCCACCGCGCTGTCGTTCCGACTGGCGCGGTCGTTCGACGAGGCGGCGAGCGATCGCGGCGAGGCGGCATTCGCCCGCGCCATGACCCCGGTCGTCAAGTACTGGGTCTGCAAGATCGCGCCGCCGTTGCTTTACGAGGCGATGGAGTGCCTCGGCGGCAACGGCTATGTCGAAGAGGCGCCGCTCGCCCGCTACTATCGAGAGGCCCCGGTCAACGCGATCTGGGAAGGGTCGGGCAATGTCATGGCCCTCGACGTGCTGCGCGTGCTTGGCCGCGCGCCTGGTTTGTTCGAGGACGTGCTGGCCGGCATCGACCGCGACCTCGGCGCTGGCGGACGCGGCACGATCGGCGTGCTGAAGGCGGCGATGCAGGTTGCTGCAACCGATGAAGGCTCGGCCCGGCTGCTTACCGAACAGCTGGCACTGTCGGCGGCTGCGGCGGAACTGCGCCGACTGGGGGCAGGGCGGATCGCCGACGCCTTCGTCGAGACGCGATTGGCCGGCCAGTGGCGCAACACCTATGGCATGCTCGATTCGCGCCACGACGCGCGCATGATCATCGACACGCTCTATCCGCCCGTGAACTAAGCCGCGAGCGTTGCGCAAAAAACCGGCGCCATTGATCATTTTGGGGCGCCGGCGAGCCTCCTCATGCGCATCACTGATCGCCGTTAACCTTAACAAATGGTTTCCGTTGCGGTGACGGGCGGCAAAGCCCACTGTTCTGACGAGAGCAGGGAATGGTTCAAATTGGCCATTTCTATCTTGCGAAGCAGGAATGCCGATGCGACACGTACTGACCTCTTTTCTGGCCTTGCACTGGGCGATTGTTTTCGCCCTGCTTGCGCTCATCTGCATCGACGGAAACCGCGGTGTTGCGGCGGCGCTGGGCGTGTTGGGCGCCACCATCGAGGGCACTCGCTTCATCGACCTCGACAACGTCATCGTCGTGGCGCCGCTCGCCACCGCATTGCTGGTCGTCGCGGTGCTTTTCTTCTGGGCCTTTGTCGAAACCCTGATCAATGACGCAAACAGCGAGGGCGCCGACAGCGTTGCCCGCATCGCTTTCATCTCCGCGTCTGGCGTGCTGTCGCTGATCGTCATCGGTGGCGCCGCGCAAGGCATCAACGGGCTGTTCATGGTTGTCGCCGTGCAACTGGCGGCACTTCTGACGTCCTATGTCGCCATGCTTGCCGAGCGGCGGTCCGCGGTTGCGGCGGCTGCTCCGGGTGAGGGCGAGATCCACGCCGTCGCGCACGGCATGGCAAAGGCCGCGGCCCACAATTCGCTGCTTTCACTCATATCGGGCCGGACAGGCTCGAATCCCAAGGGAGGCCGCTGATGCGCTATATCTTCGCATTGTGGGCCGCCCCTATGGCGCTGTTCTGGGGTTGGTTCTACCTGTCGCTCAACGACATGAACTTCGGTTACGTCATGCTGAGCCGGCAGTTGCACGATTTCGTCTTTCAGCTGTATGGCCAGATGCTCGGTATCGATCCGGTGACCATCCCCGGCATGGTGGCAAAGGCCTGCGTCTTCGACGGCTTTCTGCTGATGGCGCTGTGGGCGTTTCGCCGGCGCCGCGAAATCGCCGGCTGGGTCAAGCAGCGCTCGGCGGGTCCGGTTCCGTTCGAGCGGATGCGTGGAGTGAGTGAAGCCGGTCCAAAACTCCCTGCAGAATAAACGCGGCTGCCGCCGAATTGATCTTGCCGGCGCGTTTGCGGCGCGAGAAATCCATCTCGATCAGCGTCCTTTCGGCCGCGACCGTCGATAGTCTTTCATCCCAGAGCACGAAGGGCAGGTCGCTGATCTGCGCCATGTTGCGGACAAAGGCGCGCGATTTCTGCGCGCGGGGCCCTTCCGAACCATCCATGTTGATCGGCAGTCCGATCACCACCGCGCCGGCGTTCTCCTTCTGCAGCAAGGCCAGCAGGATGGCGGCATCGAGCGAGAATTTCTTTCGCATGATGACCGGGCGCGGATGGGCGAAGGAAAACCTCTGGTCCGAGACCGCGACGCCGATCGTCTTGTCGCCGAGGTCAAGCCCTGCCAGCGTCTTGCCGCCGGCGAGCCGCGCCGGCAATTCCTCGATCGCGATAATGCCCAATGGCTGCCCTTTACCCTTCAACGCCTCGTGTTTTGCCAAACGCGCAACGGACACTGTAACCCTTTGATCTCAGGGCCATCGGCGTTCTATCCTTTGGCAAGGCAAAAATCGAGGAAAGCATTCATGAAATTGACCTGGTACGGCCACTCGGCCTTTCGCATCGAAACCGCCGATGCCAAGATCCTCATCGATCCCTATCTGATCGGCAATCCGTCCTGGACGGGTGGCTGGGAAGGGCCGGCCGAAGGAATCACGCATGTGCTGCTGACGCATGGTCACAGCGACCACATCAGCGGCGCGGTGGAAGTGCTCGGCAAAAGCGGCGCCCAGCTGGTCGCCAATTTCGAGATCTGCATGTACCTGGTCGGCAAGGGCGTCAGCGACAAGAAGATCAATCCGGGCAACATCGGCGGCACCGTCGATTGCGGCGGCTTCACCACCACTTTCGTCCAGGCGCTCCACTCATCGTCGTTTCCGGGCGATGGCGGCCAGAACACCTATCTCGGCAATCCGGGCGGCCTCGTCCTGCATTTCCCGGAAGACCGGACGCTCTACCACATGGGCGATACCGACATCTTTTCCGACATGGCGCTGATCAACGAGTTGCATGAACCGAAGATCGGCATCGTGCCGATCGGCGACCGCTTCACCATGGGCGGAGCGGTGGCCGCGCTCGCCTGCCGCCGTTTCTTCAAGTTCGACACCGTGGTTCCCTGTCACTTCGGCACATTTCCGATGATCGATCCGACTGCTGAAAAATTCGAGGCCGGGCTGGAAGGATCGGATGTGAAGGTGGCATTGCCGAAGATCGGCGAGACGATTACCATTTAGAGGCGGCTAAAACGGAATGAAACCATGGCCTTGAGGCAATCTCTTTGCGTATCCATGTTGGTCGCGGCGTCGCCGGCACTCGCCGCGGATGATTTCATCGAAGGCGTCTACCTTCAGTCCGAAGAGCTTTGCACACAGGCCAGGAAGGCTACGCTGCAGACACTGATCGACGCCGGAAGCATCGTGCTTTCGGCGCACGGCCTGGAGGGGGTCGAATACAATTGCGAGTTTCTGCAGATCAGCAAGGCGACCGCGTCACCAAGCTGGGCGGTGACGGCCATCTGCCAGGAGCCGGGTTACGTCTTTCCCGACGTCCTTTCGGTGACGCAGGTGAGCGCGACGCAGCTTGATCTCGTTTCGGTCCGGCCGGCCGGTGACGAAAGCGAGGCGAGCGGCAACAGTGGCAGTTACTATCTCTGCGAGGGCGTTGCCCTGCCATAGACAGCATCTTGTCCGTGGACTGATCGCGGAGACCGGGCCGGCACCACGGCCTGGTCTCTCGCACGATGCATGTTGCGCACCGCGCGCGGCGCCGCTATAGCCCGAACTGGTTTTCCCCGAGGCAAAAACATGTCCGTTGACCTGCAGACAGTGAAGCGCGTCGCGCGTCTCGCCCGCATCGCGGTGAGCGAAGAAGATGCCGAACGCATGACCGGCGAACTTAACGCCATCCTCGGCTTCGTCGAACAGTTGAACGAGGTCGATGTTTCCGGCGTCGAGCCGATGACCTCGGTGACGCCGATGGAGATGAAGAAGCGCAGGGATGTCGTCAGCGACGGCAACAAGGCCGCCGACATCGTCGCCAACGCGCCGGCGACCGAAGAGAATTTCTTCCTCGTGCCGAAGGTCGTGGAGTAGCGCGCCGATGGCAATCGAGATCGCCATTGAAACGCCGCTGCAGGACGACGTGCGCGGACTGGTCAACGAACTCAACGAGACGTTGCTGGAACTGACGCCGCCGGAGCACTGCTACCACCTGACGGTTGAGCAGATGGCCGGTGAGGATACGACCGTTTTCATCGCCCGCGACAACGGCCTGGCCATCGGCTGCGGCGCGCTGAAGCGCCATGACGGCGCCATCGGCGAGGTCAAGCGCATGTACACGCGGCCTTCGCATCGCGGCCGCAAGATCGGCGCTGGGATTGTCGAGCGGGTCGAGGCGCTGGCGCGCAACGAGGGGCTGAAGCGTCTCGTACTGGAGACGGGCGATCGTCATCCCGCCGCGTGGACCGTCTACGAACGCGCCGGGTTTTCGCGCTGCGGCCCGGTGCTGGATTATCCCGATTCCGAGTGGTCGGTGTTTTACGAAAAGAGCCTTTGATGAGCGACCTGACCCAGCTGACGATTTCGCAGGCCCGCGCCAAGCTGCGCGGCAAGGAAATCACCGCGACCGAGATCGCCGAGGCCTATCTCGCGGCCATCGATCGCGCCAATCCGGCGCTCAATGCCTATGTCGCAGTGACCGGCGACAAGGCGCGCGACATGGCCAAGGCCTGTGACGCCAGGCTCGTCAAGGGCGAGGGCGGTGCGCTGGAAGGCATTCCGCTCGGCATCAAGGACCTGTTCGGGACCGAAGGTGTCCATACCCAGGCCTGCAGCCATGTGCTCGACGGGTTCAAGCCGCGCTACGAATCGACCGTTACCACCAATCTGTGGGCCGACGGCGCGGTCATGCTGGGCAAGCTCAACATGGACGAATTCGCCATGGGCTCGTCCAACGAGACGTCTTACTACGGTCCGGTCATCAACCCATGGCGGCGCTCGCGTCTCGACACGGTGGTGATGCCGACAACACATCAGGGTGACGGCGGTTTCGTCTCGGCCGGCGGCACCAGGATCGCGCGCAGCCTCGACAATGCGCAGCTGGTGCCGGGCGGTTCTTCCGGCGGTTCGGCAACCGCCGTCTCGGCCTTCCTGTGCGCGGGTGCCACGGCTACCGACACTGGCGGCTCGATCCGCCAGCCGGCCGCCTTCACCGGCACCGTCGGCATCAAGCCGACCTACGGCCGCTGCTCGCGCTGGGGCATCGTCGCCTTCGCTTCGTCGCTCGACCAGGCCGGGCCGATCGCCCGCGACGTGCGCGATGCCGCGATCCTGTTGAAGTCGATGGCTTCGGTCGATCCGAAGGACACGACCTCGGTCGACCGGCCGGTGCCGGACTACGAGGCGGCGATCGGCAAGCCGATCAAGGGCATGAAGGTGGGTATTCCCAAGGAGTACCGCGTCGATGGCATGCCCGAAGAGATCGAGGCGCTGTGGCAGAAGGGCATTGCCTGGCTGAGGGACGCCGGCGCTGAGATCGTCGACATTTCTCTGCCGCACACCAAATACGCGCTGCCGGCCTATTATATCGTGGCGCCCGCCGAGGCTTCATCCAATCTCGCCCGCTACGATGGCGTCCGCTACGGGCTGCGCGTGCCGGGCAAGGACATCGTCGACATGTATGAGAAGACACGCGCCGCCGGTTTCGGCCGCGAGGTCAAGCGCCGCATCATGATCGGCACCTATGTGCTGTCGGCCGGCTATTACGACGCCTACTATCTGCAGGCGCAGAAGGTGCGCAATCTGATCAAGCGTGACTTCGAGAATGTCTTCGCCGCCGGTGTCGACGTCATCCTGACCCCGGCGACACCGTCCGCCGCCTTTGGCATCGCCGACGAGGACATGGCTGCCGATCCGGTCAAGATGTATCTGAACGACATCTTCACCGTCACGGTGAACATGGCCGGCCTGCCGGGCATCGCCGTGCCGGCGGGGCTCGACGCCAAGGGCCTGCCGCTTGGCCTGCAGCTGATTGGCCGGCCGTTCGACGAGGAAACGCTGTTCCAGACCGCTGCCGTCATCGAGCAGGCGGCTGGCACATTTCAGCCGGAAAAGTGGTGGTAACGAAGTCGCTCGTCCGACGGGGGTGAGCGATGTTCTTCTACCTTTCCAAGATCTTCTGGTTCTTCATCCAGCCGCTCAACCTGACGATCTTCCTGCTGCTGGCCGGACTGCTTGCCGCAATGATCGGCCGACGGCGGCTTGCCGCCACGGGCAGCGTGCTTGCGTTTTTGATTCTTGCGCTGTCGGCCTGGACGTCGCTCGGTGCCATGATGCTCAATCCACTGGAGGAGCGCTTTGCGCGTCCGCCGCTGCCGGAAAGGGTCGACGGCATCGTTGTGCTCGGCGGCGGATTCGAAGGTGCCATCAATCTGGTGCGCGGCGGCTATGAGCTGAACAGCGGCGGCGATCGGATGGTCGAGACCGCGATACTCGCCCGACGCTTTCCAACCGCCAAGGTGGTCGTCTCCGGCGGCACCGGCGAATTGTTCTTGGATGGCGAGGGCGACGCCGCCACGGCACCGCGATTGCTCACAGCGCTTGGTGTGACGGCCGATCGCCTGATCCTCGAAAACAAGTCACGCAACACTTATGAGAATGCCGTCTTCACCAAGGAGCTGGTAACACCGATGCCTGGCGAGACCTGGCTGCTGGTGACCTCGGCCTTCCATATGCCGCGCGCCAAGGCGCTGTTCGACAAGGCCGGATTTGCGACAATCCCCTGGCCGGTCGACTATCGCACCACGGGGCGGGAAGGCATCGGCCTGTTCCGCGACAATCCAGCCGATTCGCTGCAGGCCACCACCATGGCCATCCGTGAATGGATCGGGCTCTTGGCCTACTGGCTATCGGGCCGGATCGATCAGCCTTTTCCGGCGCCCGGCGGCTGACCGATTACCGCCTGTCTGGCGGCCGAGAAGAACTGGCGCCGCACCAGCACGGCGAGCAGCAACAGCGTCGACAGCACAAACACCATTGGATCGACGAACCAGCCGAGATAGCCGATCGAGAAGAACACGCCGCGCAGGCCGGAATTGAAATGCTTTCCCGCAAGCATGTTCATCTGCGCCGCACGCCAGACGGCCGTTTCGGTGACCGGGTTGCGCGAGGCTTCGCCGTGCGGGATCGGCACGGCGCCGATCAGGATCGTGCAATAGTTGAACAGCCGGTACGCCCAGCCGAATTTGAAGAACGAAAACGCCAGGATCAGCACCAGTCCGAACACCTTTATCTGAAAGGCAGCGCGCGACGGGGCGCCGCCCAGAGACAGGTCGCTGAGCACTTCAAGAACCCGGTCGGACGCGCCGAGCAAGGCAAAGCAGCCGCCGATCGCGATCAGCGAACTGGAGGCGAAAAAGGCGGTTCCCTGCTGCAACCCGCTCATGATGGCGGTGTCGACGATGCGGATCTCGCGCTCGGCCATGGTGCGCATCCAGGCTTGCCGCTGGGCATTCATCGCCGTCGTCAGCGATATGCGGCTAATGAGCTTGCCGTCGGAGGCAAGCGTGTGCAGCAGCCACACGACGAGGAAGAAAGCCAGCGCCGCGAGATCGGCTGTCGAAAGATCGAGGGAATCGCCCATAGCCTGAATTTATCACATTCAGTGTGATCGCTTCGATGCCCGGCAAAGAGCGATCGACAACCAATGTCGCTGCCGGAGCAAACAAGGTCGGCTGGCGCTGCGCCGCGATTGACAAAAGAGCGGAAACATCTGGGAATTCCTATATGTAGTCGTTCGAAGTGAACTCCAGGAGACAACGCCGCGTGTTCCTTTCCGTTTTCGACCTGTTCAAGATCGGCATAGGACCCTCGAGTTCGCACACGATGGGGCCGATGACCGCCGCAGCGCGGTTTCTCGACGAGGTCGCGGGAAATGACTGGCCGCGTCCGGCGGGCGTCAAGGTCGACCGCCTCGCCGCCAGCCTGCATGGCTCGCTCGCCTATACCGGCATCGGTCATGGCTCGGATCGTGCTGTCATACTCGGCCTTGCCGGCCTGACGCCGCAGACTGTCGATCCGGATCAGGCTGATGGCATTGCCAGCCGCATCACCGCGGAGAAGCGCATTTCACCGCCCGGCCATCCGTCCTATCGTTTCGACCCGGCCACCGATCTGGTGCTAGACCGCAAGACGCCGCTCACCGGCCACGCCAACGGCATGGCGTTCTACGCCTATGATGCCGGCGACCGCCTGTTGCTCAAGCGCATCTATTATTCCATCGGCGGCGGCTTCGTCGTTTCGGAAGAAGAGCTGCAGCGGATGAAGGCCAAGGGGTCGGTGACGACCGAAGGCAAGAAGGTGCCCTATCCCTTCAAGAACGCGGTCGAGATGCTGGCGATGGCCGGCAAAAGCGGCCTTTCCATCGCCGACATGAAGCGCGTCAACGAGGAAACGCAGATGTCGCGCGAGGAGCTCGACGCCGGACTCGACGGCATCTGGAGCGCCATGAAGGGCTGCATCGACCGCGGCCTGTCGCAGGATGGCATCATGCCGGGCGGACTGAAGGTGCGCCGGCGGGCACGCATGCTGCATGACAAGCTGCAGGAGCAGTGGCAGCAGAACAAGCCCAATCCCTTGCTCGCCAATGACTGGCTGTCGATCTACGCCATGGCCGTCAACGAGGAGAACGCCGCAGGCGGCCGCGTCGTCACCGCGCCGACCAATGGCGCTGCCGGCACATTGCCGTCGGTGCTGCGCTACTGGCTGCATTTCCATCCCGAGGCCGATCAGCCGAGCATCCGCGACTTCCTGCTGACCGCCGCGGCAGTCGGCGGCATCATCAAGACCAACGCCTCGATCTCCGGCGCCGAGGTCGGCTGCCAGGGTGAGGTCGGCTCCGCATCGGCGATGGCCGCGGCCGGCCTGTGCGCCGTCATGGGCGGCACACCCGAACAGGTCGAAAACGCCGCCGAGATCGCGCTTGAACACCATCTCGGCATGACCTGCGATCCGGTCGGCGGGCTGGTCCAGGTGCCTTGCATCGAGCGCAATGCGCTGGGCGCCGTCAAGGCGGTGACGGCTGCGTCACTGGCCATCAAGGGCGACGGCATCCATTTCGTGCCGCTCGACGCGGCGATCGAGACCATGCGCCAGACCGGCCTCGACATGAACGAGAAGTACAAGGAAACCAGCCTTGGCGGGCTTGCCGTCAATGTCGTGGAGTGCTGAGAGCCCGTTTGGAACCGCTCCGGCGGGCCATCTGATGGCGTTTTGGCACTGTGGAGAAGTCGATCAGGCCGTTGACGCATCCGCGCGCGGGGCTAAACCTTAGGCGATGTCTCTCAATCTCATAAAACTCTGCGTCGGCTGCGACAGCGTCGAGGACCTAGAGGAGTGGATCGCTTTCCGCCTCGACGAGCGGCGGCGTGCCGGTGAGCCGGTCGAGCAATATCACACCACCCGCATGGTGCCGACGCGCGCCTCTGAAATCACTGATGGCGGTTCGCTCTACTGGGTGGTCAAGGGCAACGTGCAGTGCCGCCAGTTGATCACAGAAATTCGCCCCTTCACCGACGACGAAGGCATCGGCCGCTGCCACTTGATCCTCGATCCGGAAGTCGTGCGCACCGATTGGCAGCCGCGCCGCGCCTTTCAGGGCTGGCGCTATCTGAAACCGTCAGACGCGCCGGTTGACCTCGGCAAGGGCAAGGCAGGGTTGATCGAGATGCCGCCGAAGCTGCGGCGCGAGCTTGCCGATCTCGGCCTGCTCTGATCCCGTGTCCTCTGGCCCTCAATGTTGCCTCAGGCAGGGCTTGCAAGCGATGGAACAACGCCACATCTTGTTTTCATGAGCGACAAGAAGCAGCCCGTGCCCGCAAGGGTTAACCCTGCGCCGGTCAAACCTCAATCCAATGCCGGCGAGATCGAAGCGTTTCTTCGACAAGCAAGGACGCTGGCTGCGTCGGCGACGGGTTCGGGCAGGCTGATCCTTTCGCTCGACGCGACGATGAGCCGCCAGCCGACCTGGGATCTGGCTTGCGAGCTGCAGGGCCAGATGTTCGATGCCGTCGGCAAGGCCGGAACCCTCAGCGTCCAATTGGTCTATTTTCGCGGCCTGGGCGAGTGCCGTTCGTCCGCTTTCGTGACCGATACCAATGCCTTGAAACAGCTGATGACGCGAATCGAATGCCGTAGCGGCCACACCCAGATCGGCAAGGTGCTGGCGCATGCGCTGAAACAGACGGCCACGGCCAAGGTCAATGCGCTGGTCTATATCGGCGATGCGATGGAAGAGAACATCGACGATCTGGCCGAAAAGGCCGGCAGCCTCGGCCTGCATGGCGTTCCCGTCTTCGTCTTCCAGGAAGGTCATGATTCCGGCGCAGAAAAGGCGTTTAAGGAAATCGCGCGGTTGTCCAAAGGGGCTTGGTTCCGATTTGATCGGCAGGCTGCCGCGACCCTGGCAGGACTGCTTTCGGCGGTTGCGGTGTTTGCAACCGGCGGGCTTAAGGCGCTCGAGGCCAGGGGCAGGCCGGAAGACCGGCTGATGATCGAGCATCTGCGGGGCGGCGGGAACTGATGGGCGCAATTATCCTATTCGTTGCATTGCTTCTGGTGCTTCTCGGTGCGGTGACCATCTTTCTGCGCGCCGATCCGGGAAAACTGGCAAACGGGATGCGGACGCTCGGACCGGTTCTTCTGGCGCTGGTCGGCCTCGCCGTGCTTGTCGTCGGGCGGGAAGGCATCGCCGGCATCATCCTGGCCGCGGCACTTACCTGGTATGGTTCAGTGCGGACGAAGCGGCCGACGGCGGGACTCGCGCCGGGCAAGCGGTCGACGGTACGGACCGCGGCATTGGAAATGGAGCTTGATCACGATACCGGCGGCCTGGAAGGGCTTGTGCTGGCCGGTCGCCATGAAGGCAAGATGCTCGGCGCGATGGGTATGGCCGAGCTGCAGCAGCTTTATCGCGAACTCTCCGGCGATCCGGAGAGCCGGCAACTGCTAGAGACGTATCTTGACGGCAGATTTCCCGTCTGGCGCAAAAACACTGAGACGAACGGTGGCGAAGGGCTGGGTGTTGCGCCAGGTTCGGGCGCCATGACTAAGGAGGAGGCCTACAAGGTCCTTGGTCTTGAAGCGGGGGCCGCCGCGGCGGATGTCCGCAAGGCGCACCGCCGCCTGATGCAGCGCCTGCACCCCGATATCGGCGGCACGTCTTTCCTGGCGGCGCGGATCAATGAAGCCAAGGACGTCTTGCTCTCCAATCACAATTAGTTCTCCTTCGACGCAGAATTTTTCCGGGAGATCACTTCCACGCCGTCCTACTGCTGGACGGCGTAGCACTCGATATTTTTCTTCTTCAAAGCGGTACAGGCCTTCCAGGCGGCAGTCTTCGAACCAAAGCCACCGAAGCGGGCGCGGTAGTAGGTGACGCCGTCCTTGTCGAAGGCGACGGTGAAGCCGGATGCGTCGGCCAGCACCTTGGGTGCCTGTTTGGTGGTCTTGTTGAGGAAGGCCTGTGCTTCGGACTGCTTTGGCGACGAGGCGACCTGGATAGCCCAGCCCGACGGCACCGACGCGGTGTTGACAGGGTCGACGGTTGGCGTCGGTGCCGGCTCGGCATAGGCCGCCACGACCTGGGCCGTGGCCACCTGAGGCGCCGATACGATGACGGTCTTGACCTTCCTGGTCTTGACGACGGGGGTAGCCTCCTCGCTCTGCGCGGTGCTGTCTTCCGCGACTGTGGCGTCTTCGGCAACGGTGGCAACGTCCTGGGTCGCATCATCCTGTGCCACTATCGGCTTGTCGTCCGGCGTCGGTGCGTCGTGCTTGGGCAGGAGCACCTTGGCAAGGGCGGTGATCGGGTTGTTGCCGCCGGCCTTGGCGACCAGATCACCACCGCCCCGGGTCGATGCGCGCGGCATATAAGTGTTGATCAACGCAGCCATCTGGTTGTCGCGGCTGCCACCGGAGCTGCCGCCCATGACCACGCCGACGATGCGGCGATTGCCGTCGGAAACCGACGAGACGAGATTGAAGCCGGAGGCACGGGTGTAGCCGGTCTTGATGCCGTCGACGCCCTTGATGCGTCCCAGCAGACGGTTGTGGCCGTTGATGCGCTGACGGCCGTAGAGAAAGGACCGCTGCGAGAAATAGCCATAGTACTGGGGAAAATGCTCCCGCAGCGCGATGCCGAGCGTCGCCATGTCGCGAGCGGTGGTGAACTGGCCGGGGTCGGGCAGGCCATTGGCGTTTCGGAACACGGTGCCGTTCATGCCCAGGGCCCGCGCCTTGGCCGTCATCATGCGGGCGAAATTGGTTTCATTGCCGCCGAGGAATTCACCGAGCGCGGTAGCCGAGTCGTTCGCCGACTTGGTGACCATCGACAGGATGGCGGTATCGACCGTGACCGAACCGCCTGCCTTCACGCCGAGTTTCGTCGGCGGCTCGGCTGCGGCATGGGCCGAAAACACAACTTGCGAGTTCCGGCTGATCTTGCCCTTCGCCAACGCCTCGAAGGTCAGGTAAAGCGTCATCATTTTGGTCAGGGAAGCCGGATAGCGCCTGCCGTTGGCATCCGCGGAGTACAGCACCTTGCCAGTCTTGGCGTCCACAACTATGGCCGCCTGCCTCGCCGCCAGGGATGAAGCGACGTCACCGCAGACGAATGTCAACGCCAAGGCGAAGATCATCATCTTTTTGAGAGGGGATGTGGATTTGGATACGATGCCCAACAACGCCTTACGCACTGGTACTTCCCTTGGATTCTTCGTTGCGTTGGAGGCGGCGAAGGGTCCTGCCTCACTTCCAGCCAGGCTACCGGGGCAGCGTTACCAATCCGTTTATGGTAACCGCCGCGTTCACCATTTTCTTCGGGCTTGAAGCTCTCTTTATTCGATTTTTATCCATTGGCTGGGCAGGCGGGCTCCGCACGCCGTCGAAATATTGACTTTTGTGCGGCGCACAATATATTGGAGTGCATTGCACAAGGGCGCCCCGAAGAAGGACGCTTCAACCCAAGGGAATGCGTGACATGACCCAGACCTATGAGGACTTCAGCAAATACGGCAAAGAGTTTGCCGATACCGGATTGAAGAGCTTCGCTTCGCTCTCCAAGGGCGCACAGGCGATCGCCACCGAGGCTGGCGAATACACCAAGAAAAGCTTCGAAGCCGGCAGCGCCGCCGTCGAAAAAATCTTTACTGCCAAGTCGCTGGAAAAGGCGATCGAGATCCAGTCCGATTATGCCAAGCAATCCTATGAGGCGTTCGTCGCCGAGGCCACCAAGATTGGCGACCTCTATGCCGAACTGGCCAAGGAAGCCTACAAGCCGTTCGAATCGATCGTTGCCAAGGCGAAGTAATTTCGCCCGGGTGACCTAAATTCGCCTGACGTGATCCAGATCCGGCCCTTTGGGCCCGGGACAAAGCCCGGCCGCGGAAGCGTGGCCGGGTTTTTTCATGTCAATTTCCGCTCCAGGGCCTCGCGCCCCTTCACGATTGCGAAAATCGGACAAGTTTGGTCACCTAGCCATATTGTCAGCTAAACAGAAGGGCTTAAAATCGTTCATCGAACACCTACATGTCGAACTCGCATGGGGATTCGAAAGAGGCAGGAATACGTGACGATCGGTTTGACTGCCACGAGACACGTGGCGCGGATGCAAAACGGCGGCGGCGACGGCAATGAGGCCGGCCGCGGGACGGCCGTCATCACGCGCACCAAAACCAAGACCAAGAAGCCCAGCCTTTACCGGGTCCTCATCCTCAACGACGACTACACGCCCATGGAGTTCGTGGTTCACGTGCTGGAGCGTTTTTTCCAGAAGGACCGCGAAGCCGCCACACGCATCATGCTTCATGTTCACAATCATGGAGTGGGCGAGTGCGGGGTCTATACATTCGAGGTGGCCGAGACCAAAGTGTCCCAGGTCATGGATTTCGCCCGACAGAATCAGCATCCGCTGCAATGCGTGATGGAGAAGAAGTGAGGTAACATGCCGGCTTTCTCCCAAGGCCTGGAAAAGGCGCTTCACCAGGCGCTGACGCTCGCCAATGAGCGGCACCATGAATATGCAACCCTTGAACATTTGCTGCTCGCGCTCATCGACGACACCGAGGCGGCCGCCGTCATGCGCGCCTGCAATGTCGATCTCGATGAGCTGAAGCATACGGTTCTCACCTATATCGACACCGAGCTCGACAATCTGGTCACCGGCTACGACGAGGATTCCAAGCCGACAGCCGGCTTCCAGCGCGTCATCCAGCGCGCGGTGATCCATGTGCAGTCGTCGGGCCGCGAGGAAGTGTCGGGCGCCAACGTGCTCGTCGCCATCTTCGCCGAGCGCGAGAGCCATGCCGCCTATTTCCTGCAGGAACAGCAGATGACCCGCTACGACGCGGTCAACTACATCTCGCACGGCATTGCCAAGCGTCCGGGAGCATCGGAGACGCGTTCGCCGCGCGGCGCCGATGACGAGCAGGGCGGCCAGAACGGCGCCGAGCCGCAGGAGGAAGGCGGCAAGAAAAAGCAGCAGCAGGATGCGCTGACCGCTTATTGCGTCAACCTGAACAACAAGGCCAAGGCCGGCAAGATCGACCCGCTGATCGGCCGCGAATCCGAGATCAACCGTACCATCCAGGTGCTGTGCCGCCGCTCCAAGAACAACCCGCTCTATGTCGGTGATCCTGGTGTCGGCAAGACGGCGATCGCCGAGGGCCTCGCCAAGCGCATCGTCGAGGGCGACGTCCCCGAGGTGCTGCACAACGCCACCATCTTCGCGCTCGACATGGGCACGCTGCTCGCCGGCACGCGCTATCGCGGTGACTTCGAGGAGCGGCTGAAGCAGGTCGTCAAGGAACTCGAGGACTATCCCGGCGCGGTGCTGTTCATCGACGAGATCCACACGGTGATCGGGGCAGGGGCGACTTCGGGCGGCGCCATGGACGCCTCGAACCTGTTGAAGCCGGCCCTGTCCTCGGGTGCAATCCGCTGCATCGGCTCGACCACCTACAAGGAATTCCGCCAGTTCTTCGAGAAGGACCGCGCCTTGGTGCGGCGCTTCCAGAAGATCGACGTCAACGAGCCGACCATCGAGGATGCGATCGAGATCATGAAGGGCCTCAAGCCCTATTATGAGGAATTCCACAAGGTGAAGTTCACCAACGAGGCAATCAAGGCCTCGGTGGAGTTGTCGGCGCGCTACATCAACGACCGCAAGCTGCCGGACAAGGCGATCGACGTGATCGACGAGACCGGCGCCTCGCAGATGCTGGTGCCGGAAGCCAAGCGCAAGAAGACCATCGGCATCAAGGAGATCGAAGCGACGATCGCCACCATGGCGCGCATCCCGCCGAAGACGGTTTCGGCCGACGACGAGAAGGTGCTGCAAGGCCTCGATATCGAACTGAAGCGCGTCGTCTACGGCCAGGATACCGCGATCAGCGCGCTGACCTCGGCGATCAAGCTGGCGCGTGCCGGCCTGCGCGAACCGGAGAAGCCGATCGGCTCCTACCTGTTCTCGGGTCCGACCGGCGTCGGCAAGACCGAAGTGGCTAAGCAATTGGCCGCCTCGCTTGGCGTCGAGCTGATCCGCTTCGACATGTCGGAATATATGGAGCGCCACACCGTGTCGCGGCTGATCGGCGCGCCTCCCGGCTATGTCGGCTTCGACCAGGGTGGTCTTTTGACCGACGGCGTCGACCAGCATCCGCACTGTGTGCTGTTGCTGGACGAAGTCGAGAAGGCGCATCCGGATCTGTTCAACATCCTGTTGCAGGTCATGGACCATGGCAAGCTCACGGACCACAACGGCAAGCAGATCGACTTCCGCAATGTGATCCTGATCATGACCACCAATGCGGGCGCGTCGGATGCGCAGCGCGCGGCGATTGGCTTCGGCTCGACCAAGCGCGAAGGCGACGACGTCGAGGCGATCAACCGGCTGTTCACGCCGGAATTCCGCAACCGTCTCGATGCGATCATCCCGTTCGGCTCGCTGCCGGTGCCGGTGATCCATCAGGTGGTGCAGAAGTTCGTCATGCAACTCGAGGCCCAGCTTTCCGAGCGGGGCGTCACCTTCGACCTCTCGCCCGATGCGATCGCGTGGCTGGCCGACAAGGGCTATGACGAGCGCATGGGCGCGCGGCCACTCGGCCGGGTCATCCAGGAGCACATCAAGAAGCCATTGGCTGACGAGGTGCTGTTCGGCAAGCTCAAGAAGGGCGGCACGGTGCGCGTCACCGTCGAGAAGAAGGAAACCGGCGAGACCGGCCTGAAGCTCGAGTCGCTCGCCGACGAGGCGCCGGTGAAGCCGAAGAAGGAAGAGCCGGAAGAAGCACCGAAGCCCGCAAAGGCCGTGGCGAAAAAGCCCGCGACGAAGAAGCTGGTGGCGCAGAAACCCGAAGCCAAGGGCAAGGACGGCGGCAAGCGCAGCCTCGTGCCGCAACTGCCCAGAAAGAACTGACCCTGACGAAAATCGAAAAAGCCCCGGAAACGGGGCTTTTTTCTTTGGAACGACGAGAGGACGCATGGCCGGACAGATCATCATCCTGAACGGAGCGCCGCGATCGGGAAAAACAAGCATCGTCCAGGCCATCCAGGAGAATTTCGATGGGGTGTGGATCAATCTCGGCGTCGATGTCTACGAGCACGCCACGCCGCCGCGATATCGGCCTGGAATAGGATTGCGGCCGGGCGGCGAGCGTCCGGACCTTGAAGGCCTCGTGCCCGGCTTCTACGCCGCACTCTACGAATCGATTGCCGCCCACAGCCGGCTGGGCGTGAATGTCGTGGTGGATGTCGGCCATCACGATGCCTATTCGAAGCCCCTCGATTGCCTTGCTGATTGCGCGCGCCGTCTCGCCGGCCTGCCGGTGCTGCTTGTCGGCGTTCGCTGTCCAATTGAAATCATCATAGAACGGCGCGCCGCCAGCGCGACGGGCAGGAGGTATGTGACCGGCTCGCCCGATGATCCCGTACCGCTGCCCGTGCGCCTGTGGCAGGAAGAGGTGCACCGGCCAGGCGTATACGATCTGGAAGTCGACACCTCGCTGCTGAGCCCTGCGCAATGCGCGGATACGATCCGCGGGCGGCTGCAGCAAGGCATCGTTCGGCCGAGCGCGATCGAGCACCTGGCTCAAACCGCCGCCGGGTAGCACTGTTTCCAGTCGTAAAGCGACGTGCGCTTCAGCTTTGCAGCGCCGCCCGAATCTTTTCGGCGTTGTGCGCCAGCACTTCGGGCTTCTCCATCCCGCCCGTGTGCGGCTTCAGCGGGATGCCATCGAAGCGCGGGATGACATGTACATGCAGATGATAGACGGTCTGCCCCGAGGCTGGCTCATTGAACTGCATGATGGTTACGCCGTCGGCGCCAAAACCTTGTTTGACGGCCCGAGCCACTTTCTGGACGACCGTGAAAAGCGGGCCGAACGTTGACGGATCGGCGTCGAGCAGGTTGCGCGATGGTGACTTCGGCACCACCAGCGTATGGCCGGGCCCCTGCGGCATCACATCCATGAAAGCGACGACCGCCTCGTCCTCGTAGACGCGATGCGAGGGGATCTCGCCGCGCAGGATCTTTGCGAAGATGTTGTCGGTGTCATAGGCGGTTTGGGCCATCGCAAACGCTCCGGATTGTGCCTTCGTGTAGCGAAGCCGCCAGAAGTCGGCAAGGCGATTGGGCAAAGTCGACCCTGCCGATCGGGGCAGCCAGGGTGCTACTCCTCCACATCCTTGCGGAATGGGGTGTGCTCTTCAAGATATTCGCTCATCCGCTCCACCTCGTGCCGTTCGCGCCTGAGATAGTCGGCAACGGCGTTGCGTAGGCCGGGATGGGCGATGTAGTGCGCGGAATGCATGATCACCGGTCGGTAGCCGCGCGCCAGCTTGTGCTCGCCCTGCGCACCTGCCTCGACCACCTCCAGCTTGCGCTCGATGGCAAAGTCGATCGCCTGATGGTAGCAGACCTCGAAATGCAGGAAGGGATGGTCCTCGATGCAGCCCCAATTGCGGCCATAGAGTGCGTCGGAGCCGATGAAATTGATGGCGCCGGCAATGTAGCGCCCATTGCGTTTGGCCATCACCAGCAGGATGTCGTCGGCCATGCGTTCGCCGATCAGCGAGAAGAACTGGCGGCTGAGATAGGGCCGGCCCCATTTGCGGCTGCCGGTATCCATGTAGAAGGCGAAGAAGTCGTCCCAGACCTTTTCGGTGAGGTCCTTGCCGGTCAGCCAGTCGATCGAGATGCCGTTGGCCAGCGCCTCGCGCCTTTCCTTCTTCATCGCCTTGCGCTTGCGCGAGGCAAGGGTGGCGAGGAAGTCGTCATAGGTTGAAAAGCCTTCGTTGAAGAAGTGGAACTGCTGGTCGGTGCGGTGCAGAAAACCCGCCGCTTCCAGCACCTCCACGTCGCTCTCTTGCGCGAAGGTGACATGCGCGGAAGAGACACCGAGTTTCTGTGTGACCGCCTGCAGACCCGCGGCCAGCCCGGCCTTGACGGTGCTGATATCCTCGCCCCTGGTGACCAGCAGGCGAGGGCCTGTGACCGGCGTGAACGGCACCGCGCATTGCAGTTTGGGATAGTAGCGGCCGCCGGCGCGTTCGAAGGCATCCGACCAGCCATGATCGAACACATACTCGCCCTGGCTGTGCGACTTGAGATAGCACGGCACCGCGCCGAGCAGCTTGCCTCGCGCGGTTTCCAGCCGCAAATGATGACCTTGCCAGCCGGTGCGCCGAACGGCGCAGCCGGACTCTTCGAGCGCACTCAGAAAAGCGTATGAAACGAGCGGGTTATAGCCGTTCTCGGCGTCCCTGCGCGTGGTTCCACTAAGGCTGTTCCACTCGTCCGGGGTGAAAGCGCCGATGCCAGCGGCGACGCGGATCGAATAGTCCGCATTTGCTGTCTGGCCATCGCCGTCGTCGCCTTGATCCATGAGGCTTATTTAAGCTCCGTCTGGCCTGGTACAAGTCACGTTTCAGACACTCGACTTCAGGCTACTTTGACCAGATCGGGTTCGAATCCTTCGAATGTCATCTGGTCGGCATATCTATAGGTCAGGTCCACCGCGGGCTGGTCATGCACCGTCCAGGTTATGACTGGCATTTTCAGTTTTTCACGCACGAAGCCGACGAACCGGTTCGGCAGGTCGCCGGCGGCATAGGAGGTGAAGGCGATCTCGTGCGCCAGCATGGCGAAATGCGCCTCGATCAGCTGGTTTTCCTTGCCGTAGGCAGTCAGTCCGCCCGGAATGCCCGGCGCATGTTTGGAGAAATCGCGGATCAGCCAGTGGTCGAACGACATGATCGCTGCCTTGCCCTTGTAACGTTTGAGCATCTTGCCGACGCCCGCCACGAGACCCTCGTCACGGCCGGGGACCCCTTTCAACTCCACGACGACCGGCACCCGGCCATCGACGAGATCCAGCGCGTCCTGAAGTGTCGGCAAGTGGTCTGACGTGCCGCCCACCTTGAGCGCCGTCAGCTCGGCCGCGGTGCGCTGCCAGACGAAGCCGTCCTGTCCGGTCAGCCTTTGCAGGTCACCATCATGGATGACGACGGGAATGCCATCCGATGACAGGTGCACGTCGCATTCGATGGCATAGCCGCGCTCGGCAGCGGCGGCGAAAGCGGAAAGCGTGTTTTCCCAACGCGTCTTGTTCATGTCGTGGAAGCCGCGATGGGCAACGGGCCGGGCGGTCAGCCAGGATAGGTCGGTCATGGTTGTTCCCTGGCTCACTCGATTTCGAAGATGGCTTCGATTTCCACTGCGGCATTAAGCGGCAGCGAGGCGGTGCCGACTGCAGAGCGGGCATGCTTGCCGCGCTCGCCAAGTGCTGCAACCAGGAAATCGGAGGCGCCGTTGGCAACCAGGTGCTGCTCGACAAACTCGGGTGCGGAGGCGACGAAAACGGTGATCTTCACCAGGCGGCGGATTTTCTCGAGGTCGCCAAGTGCGGCCTTGGCCTGCGCCAGAATGTTGATCGCGCAGTACTTTGCCGCGTCCATGCCAGCCGCCGTGTCGACGTCACGGCCAAGCAGTCCGCTGGCCTGCAGCTTGCCGTCCTTGAGCGGCAACTGGCCGGCGGTGAACAGCAGATCGCCGGTCCTGCAATAGGGCACGTAGTTGGCGGCGGGCGCGGCGGCGACAGGAAGCGTCACGCCCAGATCGCTTAGCCGCTTTTCGATTGTTTCGCTCATGGTATTTCCCTATTGCTTGGGTGACGCCGCGCTGGCCGGGCCGAAATTGCTATTTTTGCCTCGCTTCCGCCACGACTTTTTTTAAGCTGGACCATCTTTCCCTGCGGCCTGCCATCAGCCGCGACGATCGGAGTACCTCATGCGCGCAACGCGCCTTGCATTCCATGCCGTGCTTTTGTCGGCAGTCTTCTCGATCGGCCCTGCTTTCGCCGTGCCGGCGCTGCAAGCCCACCGCGCCGTTTACGACCTCACCCTCAAAAAGGCGTCCGATCAATCCGGCATCACAGGCATATCCGGCCGCATGGTCTACGAGTTCAACGGCTCGGCCTGTGAGGGCTATACGGTGAAATTCCGTTTCGTCACCCAGATCGTCACCAACGACAACACGAGGCTGACCGACCAGCAGACGACCACTTTCGAAGACGCTGAAGGCAAGACTTTCTCGTTCGTGACGAAGTCCTTCGTCGACCAGAACCTCGACAAGGAGGTCAAGGGCATCGCCACGAAAGAGACCAAGGGTTTGAAGGTTGATATCGACAAGCCTGAAAAGAACAGCCTCGAACTGGCCACGACTCAATTCCCGACCCAACATCTGGTCGAACTGATCGGCAAGGCCGAAAAGGGCGAGAATTTTTACGAAACCAACCTGTTCGACGGTTCCGAAGACGCCAACAAGGTGATGACCACCACCGTCGTCGTCGGCAAGAAAACCGATGCCGACAAGGCCGACCCGGAGGCTCCGGCATTGGCGAAGCTCGCCACCGACAAATATTGGCCGGTCGACATCGCCTATTTCGACGACAGCGACAAGACAGGCGAAGAGGTGCCGGAGTACCGGATCAGCTTCAAGCTGCATGAGAACGGCATCACCCGCGACCTCGTCATGGACTATGGTGACTTCTCTATGACCGGCAAGCTGGTCAATCTTTCGTTGTTCGACCAATCGAAAACCTGCCCGACCAAATAGTGGTTCAGCTCGCCGGTTGATCGACCACGACACGGCGTTGTCGTGGCGAACGACTTGAACCTGCCGCAATCGGCTCTCAACTTCCTTTCCAGCGTCGAGGCGCGAGGGGGGCAACTTGAGCAGGATCGATGTCTTCGTGGCGCCGCGGCCCAATCCGGCGCTGATCAAGATCATGACGTTCGTCAACCGGATTGTCATGCTGCATGGCATTCCCGGCCTTCGCGATATCTTGCCGTTCAACCGCGTGGCCGGACTGCGTGGCGTCGCCAATGTCCGTCACATCGACTTTCCCGACGCCGACCTCGAGCGGCTGAGGGCCAGTTGCGGGACAGGGAAGGCGACCTTCATCACGCCCAATCATCCCGAGTTCTTCACCGACTGGATGATCGACAAGGAGATCGTGTCGCAGGTCAGCCCGCTTGCGGCCTCCTGGGCAACGAACGGTGTCGTCAACGGCCTTGGCCGGCTGATGCAGAAATTCTGGCTGGCCAACAATCTGATCGCCCAGATCCCCGGCAAGAGTGAGGCAGCCAAAGAACACTCCGTCGCCTGGGCGTTGAAAGGCCATGGCGTGCTGCTGCATCCCGAAGGCGGCGTCGGCTGGCATGGCAACATCGTTGCGCCGCTGCTGCCAGGTGCCGTCGAGATGGGATTGGAAGCGCTGAAGCGTGGCCGCACGGCAGATTCCAATTTCCAGGTCTGGATCGCGCCGGTCGTCTGGAAACTGGCCTTCACCAGGAATGTCGAAGCGGCGCTGGCGAAGGAATGCACCTATGTCGAGAAAAGCCTGAAAATAGAACGCCGCGCGGCCGACACGCTGCCGCAGAGGATCCACCATATCTATTCGACGCTGCTGGCGCGCGACGAAGCCGCGTGGGGCATGCCATCCGACGAACGCACGACCTATGCCGAGCGCCAGCAGATATTGGTCGCCGAACTGGGCCGCCGGCTCGGCGAAGACATTTCAGCTGACGCCGTTGTCACCGACATCACCGAGCTTCTGCGGCGGGCGCGTCGCTGGCAGCGCGAAAACACCGGCGACGCTGAACGGCAAAAAAAGGTCCGGGCGCTCACCGATATGATTCAGAGGCTGCAACGCGTCGGGCCCTGGGCCTCGGCCAATCCGCGCATCACCCAGGAGGAGATCGCCGAGCATCTGAAGCGTATCCGCAACGACTATTGCCGGAGCGGACTGCACGACACGATGAACCGATTCATTCCGCAGCCGGCCGGGCCGCGTTGCGCCCATATCCGGGTACCCGATCCACTCGGCCTGCATGAGCATGCCGGCTCGGTCGACGTTGCTGTTGCCGAGTTGCACCGTCGCATGCAGGACACAGTCACGGGCACCGTGGCTGAGCTTGCGGCCAATGGCGGCTTCATTTTCTATCCGAATCCATTCTATCGTCACTGACATGCGAACGGCCGATCGTCATTCGGTTGGAAAGAATGGAAGGCAGGCAGCAAGCCTCATGGCGATCTATGTCGACGCGGCGATCTGGAACTGGGCCGGCCATCGCTGGTGCCATCTGATGGCCGATGACACCGATGAGTTGCATCGCTTTGCCGCACAGCTTGGCGTCAAGCGCTCATCCTATCAAGGGCCGCCCAGGACATCAGCGCCGCACTATGACATAACCGGCTTTGAGCGCGACCGCGCGGTGCGGCTCGGCGCTACAGAATGCAGCCGCGAGGAGATCGTCGCGATCTTCCGGCGGGTGCGGGTGCCCAACGGAAAGGTTCGACCATGACACCAACGGCATTTCTGGCTTACTGCGCCGCGATCACGCTTTCGAGCACCACATCCTGCTGTGGAAGAATTCCACCATCACCATCGGTCTGAAGTCGCTGAAGGGCGCGCTGAAGCGCATGATGGCCGGCATGCAGATCTTCGTCACCGAAGCGTCGGGGGCGGGCATCATCGCCTTCAGCCGCGACGGACCAGGCCACATCGTGCCGATCCATCTCAGGCGTGGCGAGGAGATCCAGGTACGCGAACACCAGTTTCTCGCCGCCACCGGCAATGTCGACTACACCTTCGAGCGCGTGCGTGGTCTCGCGACGATGCTGTTCGGCCAGAGCGGCTTCTTCATCGACCGGTTTCGTGGCGATGCCGGCGACGGGATCGTCTGGCTGCACGGCTACGGCAATGTCTTCGTGAAAACGCTCGCCGCTGGCGAGACCATCGACATAGAGCCGGGTGGCTGGCTGTTCAAGGATGTCTCGGTCAGGATGGAAACCAAGATCGACCGCCTGTCGAGCGGCTTCTTCGGCGCCAGCATGAATTTCATCGTCAACCGCTTCACCGGACCCGGTCGGGTCGGCATCCAGTCGATGTATCTGCACATGCCGACCGAGGAATAGGCCTGAGCAAAGGGATATGTATCAGCGCCGGCCAGTTGCCGCTGTCGTTCCAGCCGGCGCGGCATGGCCAATCGCACTCTCTGCATCGGCTGCGAGGTTCCCATCGATCCCATCCTGGCATGCGTCATCCCGGCGTTTGCTGTGCCCGCTTACGACGGATATGCAGGAAACATGATCAA
Source organism: Mesorhizobium bavaricum (assembly GCF_056781655.1). Lineage (NCBI taxonomy): Bacteria > Pseudomonadati > Pseudomonadota > Alphaproteobacteria > Hyphomicrobiales > Phyllobacteriaceae > Mesorhizobium > Mesorhizobium bavaricum. Next base: position 4,374,909 of record NZ_CM165566.1, read on the forward strand.
ACTGTCCCGCATCGCAGCACTGGTGGTGCTCGCCATCATCATTTTTGCAACCTTGTCGCCGATCCAGATGCGGCCACACATAGCCGAAGCGAACGTCGAGCGCGCCCTGGCTTACGTGTTGCTGGGCTTCACTGTGGCACTCGGCTTCCCGAATCGCCTGTATCAAGCCGTGATCTTCGTGGTTGCGACCGCCGGCGTTCTGGAATTGCTTCAGATCATCGACCCCAGCCGTCACGCACGCCTCCTCGACGCAATTGTGAAAGCCTTTGCCGGAGTGGTTGGGATCGTCGTCGGGCAAATGCTCGTCAGGCGCGGCGGACGAAGAGCATTGAGGTAGCTCGACCTAGGCGGAGGGAACGTCCACATTGTCGATCAGCCTGGTCATGCCGAGCCACGCCGCCGCGAGCAGGCGCCCTTCACGGTCGCGACGCCATGGCGCGAGCGTCAGGGCTTCGCGGGCCTCGACATAGTCGACCGCGCAGAAGCCGGCCGCGATCAGGGCACGGCTGGCCTCGGCGGTTGCGTCGGCCTGGTCGGCGCCGGCCGCCAAAGCCGCCGCCGTGTCGCGCAAGATCACGTTGAACTGGCGGGCGATGTCGAGTTCGGCTTCGCCGAGATAGGCATTGCGTGACGACATGGCGAGACCATGCCCATCGCGTATCGTCGGTGCGCCGATGATCTCGACGGGTAGGTCGAGGTCGCGGCAGAGCTGCCTGACGACGCAAAGCTGCTGGTAGTCCTTCTCGCCAAAGATCGCACAGTCGGGCATTGCCTGCAGGAAAAGCTTTGCCACCACGGTGGCGACACCGTCGAAAAAGGTCGGCCGAAAGTCCGATTCGAGTCCGGCGGAGGGGCCGCCGACCGAGATTTTTGTGACAAAGCCGGTGGGATACATCTCGCCAACCGTCGGGGTGAAGGCAAGGTCGGCCTTTGCCATTCCCAGCCGGCCGAGGTCGCGGGCGAGCTGGCGCGGGTACTTGTCGAGGTCCTCCGTCGGCGCGAACTGCGTCGGGTTGACGAAGATCGACACCACGCAGCGCTCGGCTTTTTCGAGGGCGATCCTGACCAGCGAGATGTGCCCGTCATGCAGCGCGCCCATGGTCGGCACCATGGCGACACGGAGGCCGTCGCGCCGCCAGTCGCGGATCTGCGCGCGGAGCGCGGCAACGCTGTCGACGACGACGGGCCGGCTCATATCTTGTCCTTGCCCGTCGCGGCCGAAAAGACATGGCTGGGGCCGGGGAATGTCCGGCTTCGCACCTCCGCTGCGTAGCTTTCGGCAGCATGCGAGATCACGCTGCGCAGGTTGGCATATTCCTTGACGAATTTCGGCACCCGGTCGACGGTGAGCCCGACCATGTCGTCGATCACCAGAACCTGGCCATCGCAGTCGCCGCTGGCTCCGATGCCGATGGTTGGAATGGCGATGCGGCGGGTGATGTCGGCGGCGACGGTCTCGACCGTGCCTTCGATGACGACCGCGAAAGCCCCCGCGTTCTCGACCGCGAGCGCATCGCGAACCAGCGCCGCAACAGTCTCCTCGGTGCGGCCCTTGATCTTGTAGCCGCCATCCTTTTCGACCGATTGCGGCTGAAGGCCGATATGTCCCATGACCGGAATGCCGGCAGCAACGATCGCGGCGATTTGCCGGGCCATGTCGACGCCGCCTTCGAGTTTCACCGCCTGGCAACCGGTTTCGTCGACCACACGCCGCGCCGAGGCAACGGCTTGTCCTGCCGAATCTTCATAGGTGCCAGCCGGCATGTCGACGACGACGCAGGCTCTGGCCGAGCCGCGCATCACTGCTTGCCCATGCGCGATCATCATATCCAGCGAGGCACCCAGCGTCGTCTTGTGGCCGTGCAGGACCATGGCGACGCTATCGCCGACCAGGAGCAGGTCGACATGGTCGTCGAGCAATCGGGCGATTGGATAGGTGTAAGCGGTGAGGCAGACAATCGGTGTGCCGCCCTTGCGGCGGCGAATCGCGTCGGCGCTGATGCGAATGTCGGTGGTCGGCATTTCCGGGGCCAATCGTCACCTCCTTCGGCCTGCAGCCGGGCTGGATACCCGCATGGGCGCGCGCAGAGCTTTAGAAAGACCGCAAAGGCTTGGCAAGCGCCATCCCTGCGTTCGAGAAGTTCACGGGCTTGTGTCGGGTTTCAGGCAAGCCATTTCAACGGTGCCTGTGGCAAAACCCTTGCCTTCCCGAATGCCTGACGCCATAAGCAGGAAACGGGCGCCGCCGGCGCGAGGGTTCTGAAATGAAGATTTTCCTTACGCAGTTTTTCACCTGGTGGAACAGCCAGACGTTGGGAACGCGCCTGCACACATGGCGGCATGGCAAGAAGGTCGGCCAGGACGAGACAGGCAATGTCTATTACGAAGGCGGCATCGATTCGGAAGGCCGCACGCGCCGCTGGGTCATCTACCGCAACTATTCGGAAGCTTCGGCCATACCGCCCGGTTGGCATGGCTGGATGCATCACCGTGTCGATGTCGCGCCGTCCAGCGAGGACTACAAGGCGCGCGACTGGCAGAAGCCGCATCAGCCCAATCTGACCGGCAGCCCGGCGGCCTATCGCCCCAAAGGCTCGGTGCTGACCAATCAGCATCGCCCGCAGGTGACGGGCGATTATGACGCCTGGACACCCGGGTCGTAACGGCCCCGGGTTGTAACGACGCAAAGTGCAGGTCGGTCCTTTATCGCCACAATTGGTCTTTAGCTGCTTGCTGATCAGAAAACGGCGACTAGCCTTGGCGATCACGAGAATCACCCGGGCGCGAACCACCGGTATCCCTAGATGAGTTTTTTCAACCGAATATCGATGGGCGGGCTGACGCTAGCTGCCAGCCTTGCCGTCAGCACCGCGGCCTTTGCCGCTTCGCCTGCACCCGTTGCTCCGGCACCCGCGCCGGCGGCGCCCGCGGGATCGGACCGGGTCACCAATCCCATCGCGGAATTCGCTGGCATCGACAAGATCACCGGCCGCATCATCACCTTCGATGTCTATATCGATGAGACGGTGCAGTTCGGCGCTTTGCAGGTGACGCCGCGCGTCTGCTATTCACGGCCGCAGACCGAGGAGCCAAAGACGGATTCCTTCGTCGAGGTCGACGAGATCACGCTCGACCGCAAGATCCGCCGCATCTTCACCGGCTGGATGTTCGCCGAAAGCCCTGGCCTCAACGCCGTCGAACATGCCGTCTATGACGTCTGGCTGAAGGAATGCAAGCAGAAGTCGGACGTGCCGGCGCCCGACGCCGCCAAGGCCGACGCTGCCAAGGCCGACGCCTCGAAGCCCGCTGCGGCCAAACCCGCCGCGGCCGAGCCGGACGCTGCAGCCAGCCCGGATGTGGAACAGCCCGATTCCACGGAACCGGAATCGGACACCACCGACAGTAACTGATCCCCCGGAACCGTCATGGCCACCATGCGTTGAGCCACGGACGACCGCGCCTTTATGCGCAGGGAGGATTTCCGATGTCAGACAGCAAGCGGATCACGGCCAGCAAGAAAGAGCTGTTGGAACTCGAAAAAGGGTTCTGGACGGGCGATGCGGCCTACTATGCGGCCAACGCCGACACCGAATGCCTGGTGGCATTTCCGCAGATGGCCAAGGCGATGGACAATGCGGATTTGGCCAAGACCGCAACCAAGCCCAACCGCTGGCGCGATCTCGACATCGAGCTCAAGGGAATAATCGAGCCCGGCAGCGACATCATCATGTTGACCTACGAGGCGCGGGCGACGCGGGAGAACGGCGAGTCCTACGCCGCACTGGTCAGCACTGGCTACGTCCATCGCGTCAATGGTTGGAAGATGATGTTCCATTCCCAGACGCCGCTGGAAGCCGCGGCCAGGAAGTAAACGGACTCGATCGTCAGGGATAGAATACGGCCTCACCCTTCAGCGCGTCGGCCAGCATCTTCTCATATTTGCCGCGCGGCACGTCGACCGCGCCGAAGCGCTTGAGGTGCTCGGTGGTGAATTGCGTATCAAGCAGAGCAAAGCCTCGCGCCTTCAACCGCTCGACGAGATAAAAAAGGCAGGTCTTGGAGGCGTCCGTTTCCCTGGCGAACATGCTTTCGCCAAAAAACACCCGGCCAAGCGATACGCCATAGAGGCCGCCGACCAGCCGATCCTCGCGCCATGCCTCGACCGAATGACAATGCCCGATCCGGTGCAACTGCACATAGGCTTCGCGGATCGGCGCGTTGATCCAGGTCGACCGCCGCTCCTCGCGCTTTTCGGCACAGCCATCGATCGTGGCTTCGAAATCGAAGTCGAAACGGATGTCGAAAGGATGCTTCTTGATCGTTTTCCTGAGGCTTTTCGGCGTGTGAAAACCATCGAGCGGGATGATGCCGCGCGTTTCCGGCCGCACCCAGAACACCTCCGGATCGCTGGCACTTTCGGCCATCGGAAAAACGCCCGAGGCATAGGCCTTGAGCAACAGGTCGGTGGGAATGCGATAGCCGGGCGCGTAGGGGCGGGTCATCGCGTCCCCGGACTACTCTTCCTTGGCCAGGTATTTTTCCAGCCAGTGGATGTCGTAGTCGCCATTGGCGATATCGGCATTGCCGACGAGATCGCGAAACAGCGGCAACGTCGTCTTGATGCCGTCGACGACGAATTCGTCCAGCGCACGCCGCAGCCGCATCATGCACTCGACACGGTTGCGCCCGTGCACGATCAGCTTACCGATCAGGCTGTCGTAATAGGGCGGGATCTTGTAGCCGGAATAGACGCCGGAATCGACACGGATGCCCAAGCCGCCCGGCGTATGGAAGTGGGAGATCGTGCCGGGCGAGGGGGTGAAGGTGCGCGGATCCTCGGCGTTGATGCGGCATTCGATCGCGTGGCCGTTGAACTTGATGTCTTCCTGCTTGACCGAAAGTCCGCCGCCCGACGCCACGCGAATCTGCTCGTGCACGAGATCGATGCCGGTGATCGCTTCGGTCACCGGATGCTCGACCTGCAGGCGCGTGTTCATCTCGATGAAATAGAACTCGCCGTTCTCGTAGAGGAACTCGATCGTCCCGGCGCCGGAATAGCCGAGGTCGGCGATGGCCTTGGCACAGACGCCGCCGATGCGCGCACGCTCCTCGGCATTGAGGGCCGGCGAGGGCGCCTCTTCCCAGACTTTCTGGTGACGGCGCTGCAGCGAACAATCGCGCTCGCCGAAATGCACGCCGCGGCCAAAACCGTCGCCGAACACCTGCACCTCGATATGGCGCGGCTTTTCCAGGTATTTCTCGATGTAGACGGCATCGTCGCCAAAGGCAGCACCGGCTTCCGAGCGCGCCGTCTGCAGCGCGACCTCAAGGTCGGCCTCGGTATGCGCCACCTTCATGCCGCGTCCGCCGCCGCCGGCCGACGCCTTGATGATCACGGGATAGCCGATCTCGCCGGCAATGCGCCTGGCTTCCTTTTCATCGGTAACCGCGCCGTCCGAACCGGGCACCACCGGAATGCCGAGGCGTTTTGCAGTGCGCTTGGCCTCGATCTTGTCGCCCATGATGCGAATATGGTCGCCGGACGGACCGATGAAGGTGATGTTGTGGGCGGCCAGGATGTCGGCGAACTTGGCGTTCTCCGACAGGAAGCCGTAGCCCGGATGCACGGCATCGGCGCCGGTGATCTCGCAGGCCGCGACGATCTGGTGAATGTTGAGATAGCTGTCGCGCGATGGCGGCGGCCCGATGCAGACGCTCTCGTCGGCGAGCCGCACATGCATGGCGTCGGCGTCGGCGGTCGAATGCACCACCACCGTCTGGATGCCAAGTTCCTTGCAGGCGCGCAGCACCCGGAGCGCGATTTCGCCGCGATTGGCGATGAGGATCTTCTGGAACATCCGGCCCGCTCTATTCGATCACGACAAGGGGCATGCCGTATTCGACCGGCGTCGCATCCTCGAACAGGATAGCCGTCACCGTGCCGGCGCGCGGCGACGGGATCTGGTTCATCGTCTTCATCGCCTCGATGATCAGCAGCGTCTGGCCTTCCTTGACCTTCTGGCCGACTTCGATGAACGCCTTGGCGTCCGGCGACGGCGCCAAGTAGGCGGTGCCGACCATCGGCGAGGTTATTGCATTTTTCGATACATCGGCCACCGCCGGGGCTGCCGCGGCAGCGGGCTGGGCGGCTGACGGCGCATAAGTCTGCTGCGGTGCCGCGATCGCGTGAACGGCCGGTGCCTGCCGCGAGACACGCACCTTCAGGTCGCCCAGTTCAACCTCGATCTCGGTGAGGTTGGTGTCGTTCAGTATGCCCGCCAGATCGCGGATCAGCTGCTGGTCAACACCGGTCTTCTTTATCGACATTTTCGAGCCTTCTGTTTGTTGGCCGGTCATAGGCGTGCCGCCAGCGCCTGCAGCGCCAGCGTGTAGCCGAGCGGCCCAAAGCCACAGATCATGCCGACCGCAACCGGCGCGACCATGGACACGTGGCGGAATGGTTCCCGCGCATGGATGTTGGAAAGATGGACTTCGGCGACGGGCAGCGGCGCGATGGCGCGGATGGCGTCGTGAATAGCGATCGAGGTGTGGCTGTAGGCGCCTGGATTGATGACGATGCCGGCGGCCTTGTCGCCAGCTTCCTGGATCCAGTCGACAAGGTCGCCCTCATGATTCGACTGACGGAAATCGATCTCGAGCCCAAGCGCCGTACCGGCCTGCTTGCAGTCGTCGGCGATCGCGGCAAGCGTCTTGCCGCCATAGATGCCCGGCTCGCGCTTGCCGAGCGCGTTGAGATTGGGACCGTTCAGGACGAAAACCGTTTTCAAAAGCCGACCTTTCCCGGCGCCGACATGAACCGGCGCGCTGGGCCCTCTATAATGGGCATAGACGCCTGCGAAAAGAGCGCAAGTGCGTTCTTTCAATGTCCACAACAGGCGGAAATGTGCCCGTGACGAATATGCTCGTGAGCAAAATCAGAGCGCGGCTTTCGCCGCCTCGATCTTTTCAGCCAGCACTTCCTGTCCAAGCGCCCCAAACACGACCTCGTTGCCAACCACATAGGACGGCGTGCCGGTGATCGCGAGCTTGTTGGCAAGATCGAAGGTCTTGGAAAACGCCTCGGTAATCGACGGGTCCTTCATCTTCTCGCGCAGCGTCGCTTCGTCGGCACCGAGCGAAAGCGCGATCTTGATCGCCGACGCCTCGGTGGCGCGCCCCTGGCCGCCGAGCAGCGCATTGTGGAACTCGCCATATTTTTCCGGCATCATCAGGTGGAAGGCCATCGAGACGACGCTCGCCTTCTGCGAATCCGGTCCGAGGATGGGGAATTCCTTGAGCACGAAACGCAGGTCCGGATCGGACTTGGTCAGCGCCTGCATGTCGTCGATGGCGCGTTTGCAGAAGCCGCAATTGTAGTCGTAGAACTCGACGATGGTGACCTTGCCGTTCGGGTTGCCGACAACGCCGTCGAAGGCGGAGTTGAAAATCTGTTCCTTGGCATTCTTGATCACGCCGAGATGGGCGATACGCTGCTCTTCCTTCTGCTTGGCCTCGAGCGCGTCCTGAACCTCCAGAAGCACTTCCGGGTTCTTCAGCAGATAGTCGCGGATGATGCCTTCGACCTCGGTGCGGTCGATCTTGGTGTCGGCCGCCACCGTCTGGACGGGCTGCGCCGTACCGGCCTTGGCGATCTGTGGGCTTCCGGCCACGAATCCGAAAGCCAGCATGGCAAGGGCGACCGCAACCCCCGTGGTGCCCAGCAGCAGTGCCTTTTTCATCGTTCCTGTTCCTTTTACCTGTTTTCCGGGCCGTTCCGTCCGGCTGTGTCGCGGCGCGCGGCTGGAAGGTTCACTTGATCTTGGTTGATGGTGCGTAGTTTATGATGTCTTGAGCGCGCAGCCAGCGCGGCTCGCCGCGCTTCATCTCCTGCTGCGCCCGCATGGCGAAAATCTTAGCATCCTTGTAGTTGCCGGAATAGAAGTGACCTTCGGCGGTGGCAAGTTCGGCGCCAGGAATGTCGCCCAACTCGCCATAAGCCTGTGCCAGATAACGGTATCCGGCTGAATTTTCCTTGTCGCGCCCCAGACCATTGTTGATCTGCACGACGGCTTTCTTGAGGGATTCAGGCGTACCGACGGCCATCAGCGCCTGGCCAAGGGAGACAGGCAGCAATCCGGACCGTGCCGGGTCGAGGCTGACCGCCTTCGCATAGGCATCCGCGGCCTCCTTGGGCTTGTTCGCCTTCATCAGGATGTCGCCGCGCAATTCCTGGAAATAGGCATTTTTCGGCTGCGCCTTGATCAGTGCATTGGTCTTGGCCAGCGCGGCGGCGATGTTGCCGAACAGATACGTCGACTGGGCATCGCCATATCGCGCGGCGAGGCTGCCTTGCATTTTGCGCATCAGCCGCGACGCGGCCGCCTGGCCTTCCATGTAGACGGCAATCTTCACACGCACCATGTCGTGCCGCTGCTGCAGCGCCGCCGGGTCGACCTTGTCGACATTGGGGCTCTGTTTCACCAGCACTTCGAGGTTGGCGATTCGGTCCTGCGGCATCGGATGGCTGATCCGGTAGGGATCGACCTGCGCGCCCGACAGCGACAGCGCCGTCTGGAAGCGATGGAACGTCTTCAGCATGCCCATGCCGGACTGGCCTGTGGCGTTGAGGTAGGTGATCGCTGAGCGGTCGGCGGTCATCTCCTCGGTGCGCTGATAGGCAAGGATGCTGCGCTGCGCCATCTCGCCGCCGCCCGCCGCCACACCCATACCGGCGCCGGCAAGGCCGCGGCTGTTTGTGGTGGCACCGGCGACGATGGCGCCGGCGCCCAGCAACGTCGCGAGGACGGCCATCGTCTTGGCGCGTTCGAGCTGGTCGCGAAGCTTCTGCTGATGGCCGCCTGCGATATGACCAGCTTCGTGCGCAATGACGCCGATGATCTCGTTGGGCGTTTCGGCCGTCATCAGCGCGCCGGTGTTGATGAACAGCCGCCGCCCGGTGACGAAGGCGTTGAAACTCTGGTCGTTGACCAGAACGATATCGATGCCGTCGTTCGCCAGCCCCGCCGCCCTGAAGATCGGCCGCGCGTAATCGCGCACCAGCGCTTCGATCTCGGCATCGCGTATCACCGGCACGTTCTGGGCGAAGGCGCTGACCGAACTCGCCACCGCAACGGCGACGCCAAGCGAAAGCGTCGCGAAGACACGCGCTGTCTGGGCAATCGTCGATCTGGGTCGGCTCAACATGACATGTCCACTGGTAGACGAGCGGGCGAAAGATGAAAAGTCGGCGCCGGAAACTTCCTCAACTTGTGAACCTCACATCAATCGGGCATTTGTGCGGCGCATGCGCCAGAGCCTGGCGCCCTCAACCATCGGGAAGACTGGTTAAATGGTCGTTTCGCTCTCACGCCGTGGCAATGTCGAGCCCTTCCATGCCATGGACATTCTGGCCGAGGCAAACCGGCTGAAGGCGCAGGGCGTGCCGGTTGTTTCCATGGCCGTCGGCCAGCCCTCCGATCCGGCGCCAATCGGCGTTCGCGCCGCGGCGACCAGGGCCCTGCAGGACGGGCGCATCGGCTACACCGACACGCTCGGGCTCGCTGCCTTGCGCAAGGCGATCGCCGAGCACTATGCCGATCATTATGGGCTTGAAGTTCCGCCGGGACGGATCGCGGTGACCACCGGATCTTCGGCCGCCTTCAATCTCGCCTTCCTGGCGATGTTCGATCCGGGTGACCGCGTCGCCATCGCGGCACCTGGTTATCCCGCCTATCGCAACATCATGGCCGCGCTCGGCATCGACGTGGTCGAGATCGAGCTCGGCGACGCCGCCTACCTGCATGCCGGTCACCTGGAAACCGCGCATCGCGAAAAACCGCTGAAGGGCGTCCTGTTTGCCAGTCCGGCCAATCCGACCGGCGCGGTCATACCGGCCGATGAACTGGCGGCCCTGGTGAGGACGGCGGAAGCACTCGGCATCGCCGTGATCTCCGACGAGATCTACCACCGGCTGGCCTATGCCGCGCCCGACACCACGGCGCTCGCCTTTGGGGACAGCGTGACGGTGATCAACTCGTTCTCGAAATACTACTGCATGACCGGCTGGCGCATCGGCTGGATGGTGTTGCCCGAAGGCCTGGTGCGGCCGGTCGAGCGCGTCGCCCAGAGTCTCTACATCTCGCCGCCGGAACTGTCCCAGATCGCCGCGATCGAGGCCTTCGCCGCAACCGAGGAGCTGGAGGCCGTCAAGGGCCGCTACGCCTGGAATCGCGAGCTCCTGATGAAGCGTCTGCCGGAGCTCGGCTTTCCGCTGGCGGCACCGATGGATGGCGCCTTCTACGCCTTTTGCGATGTCACCAGGCACACCAATGACAGCATGGCCTTCGCACGAAAGATGCTGGCAGAGGCGCATGTCGCGGCGACGCCCGGCCGCGACTTCGATACGCAGGCGGGGCACCGCACCATGCGTTTCTCTTATGCCGGCAGCCACGACGACATGGTCGAGGCCATGGCGCGCATTGAACGCTGGTTGAGGTAGAGAGCCATGCCGGAACTCGAGCAGGCACTGGCTGAAGTCGCCGCCGAAATGGCGCAACGCACCGATCGCGGTGACGTCGCCACCTACATTCCGCAACTGGGCAAGGTCGACCCAAGGAAGTTCGGCATCGCCGCCGTCACCAATGACGGCCGCGTGCTGATGGCCGGTGACGCCGACCAGGCATTTTCGATCCAGAGTATCTCCAAGGTGTTCACGCTGACGCTGGCGCTCGGCAATGTCGGCGACGCGTTGTGGCAGCGGGTCGGACGCGAGCCCTCGGGCAATCCGTTCAACTCGATCGTGCAGCTCGAGCACGAGAACGGCATTCCGCGCAATCCGTTCATCAACGCCGGCGCCATAGTCGTTTCTGATATCCTGCTTGCCGGCCACCAGCCGCGCGAGGCGATCGGCGAGATCCTGCGCTTCATCCAGTTCCTCGCTGACGACGAGACGATCATCATCGACCGCGAGGTCGCGGCCTCCGAACGGGCCACCGGCTATCGCAATTTCGCGCTTGCCAACTACATGAAATCCTTCGGCAATCTCAACCATGCGCCGGAGCTTGCGCTGGGCGTCTATTTCCATCATTGCGCCATCGCCATGAGCTGCCGGCAACTGGCGCTCGCCGGCCGCTTCCTGGCCAATGGTGGCAAGAATCCGGCGACCGGGCATTCCGTGGTATCGGCCGAACGGGCGCGGCGCATCGGCGCCATGATGCTGACCTGCGGCCATTATGACGGCTCCGGCGATTTTGCCTTCCGCGTCGGCATCCCCGGCAAGAGCGGCGTCGGCGGCGGCATATTGGGTATCGTGCCGGGCGTCGCCTCGCTCGCCGTCTGGTCGCCCGGCCTCAACGCCAACGGCAATTCCAAGCTGGGGTCGATCGCGCTGGAAAAGCTGGCCAGGATGATGAACTGGTCGATCTTCGCGCCTTAGCATTTTTAGCATTCTTGCGGCCGCAGAACGCCAGATGTGAAAAATCCCGCGCCATCTTTTCGATAGCGCGGGACTTTTGTCAGACAATCAGCACAAGTAATTGAAAAGACTAGAAAAAGCCCTTCCGCTGCCACCATCCGGCGCGCTTCGGCTTGTCTTCGGTCTTGGCCGCTGGTTCGTCCGCAACGGTCGAAGACACCACCGGCACGACCGGCGCATCCACTGCCGCCGGCTTGCGCCGTGACGGGCGGGCCCTCGGTGCGTCCTCGGCGGTCGCTGCCGCTGTCTCGATGGACGCAGTGACCGGGGTCTCGACCGGTGCTTCCGCGACCACTTCCGCGGCCGGCTCCTCGGTGACGACCTCGGCTGCTGCCTTCTTCGGCTTGGCGGCACGACGTGGCTTCTTCGGCTTTTCGGTGCTTGGCGCGTCGTCATTGGCCGGAGCAAGCGCCACTGGCTCTTCGGCCGGTGCGACACCTACTGGCTCGCTGGTGACCGCCACGCTTTCCGCGACATCACTGTCGGATGCCTCGGCGGTTTCGCCAGCACTTGCTTCGGCCTCGCCTTCACCGTCTTCGCGGCGATTGCGTTTGCCGCCACGCTTGCCGCGCCGGCGCTTCTTGCCCTGGCCTTCGTCCGAAGCCTCAACCGTTTCAGCGGTCTCGGCAACACCAACAGAGGCGTCGTCGTCCGCTTCCGTGTCGCTATCGCTCGCAGTGGCCGCTGAGCCGGAGAACTCGGCCGCCGGTGCGGAGACGGAAGCCCCTTCCGTCGGCGCGCCATGTTCGCGGTCGCGATCCTTGCCGCCGCGACGCCGCCGGCGCTTGCGGCGCTTGCGGTCGCGGCCTTCGCCTTCTTCGCCACCGGCAGCAGGCCGCGGCTGTTGTTGCTGCGGCTGCTGGCGTGGCTGCTCCGCCTGCACCGGTGCCTCGTCGTCTTCCTCGACGACGGCAATCTCGTCCTCGGGCTCTTCCGGCTCGACATAGGCCGGGAAGCTGCGTGCCTCGACAAAGCCTTCCGGCTTTTCAGCCAGCGCGCCGCGGAAGATCGCATAGTGCTGCGCGCCAACAGAATCGTCGGCCTCGATGGTGATGGTCAGGCCGAAGCGGCTTTCCAGTTCAACCAGCGTGCCGCGCTTGTGGTTGAGCACATAGAGTGCGGTCGCCGCCGGCGTCCGCACCGTGATGTGGCTGCGCGAATCCTTGAGCAGGAATTCCTCGATCGCCCGCACCACCATCAGCGCGACCGACGAATCGGAGCGCACATGGCCGGTGCCGCCGCAATGCGCACAGGGCTTCATGGTCGATTCCAGCACGCTGGCGCGGATGCGCTGGCGTGACATCTCCATCAGGCCGAAATGCGAGATGCGGCCGACCTGGATGCGCGCACGGTCGTTCTTGAGGTGATCCTTCAACCGCTTCTCGACGGAGCGGTTGTTGCGGTTCTCCTCCATGTCGATGAAGTCGATGACGATCAGGCCGGCAAGATCGCGCAGCCTGAGTTGGCGGGCGACTTCCTCGGCCGCTTCCAGGTTGGTGTGAAGCGCGGTGTCCTCGATCGAGTGCTCCTTGGTCGAGCGGCCCGAATTGACGTCGATGGCAACCAGCGCCTCGGTCTGGTTGATGATGATGTAGCCACCGCTCTTAAGCGTCACTTGCGGCTGCAGCATACGATCGAGCTGCGCCTCGATGCCATTGCGCACGAAGATCGGCGTCGTGTCGCGGAACGGCTGAACCACCTTGGCGTGGCTCGGCATCAGCATGCGCATGAAGTCCTTGGCCTCGCGATAGCCTTCCTCACCGGAGACGAGAATCTCGTCGATATCCTTGTTGTAGAGGTCGCGCACCGAGCGCTTGATCAGGCTACCTTCCTCATAAACCAGGGCGGGGGCCGTGGACTGCAAGGTGAGATTGCGGACATTTTCCCAAAGCCGCATCAGATATTCATAGTCGCGCTTGATCTCGGCCTTGGTGCGGCTCTCGCCGGCCGTGCGCAGAATGACGCCCATGCCCTGCGGCACTTCGAGATCGGCAACGACCTCCTTGAGGCGCTTGCGGTCCACCGCGCTGGTGATCTTGCGCGAAATGCCGCCGCCGCGCGCCGTGTTCGGCATCAGCACCGAATAGCGGCCGGCAAGCGACAGGTAAGTGGTGAGGGCGGCGCCCTTGTTGCCGCGCTCTTCCTTGACGACCTGCACCAGCAGGATCTGCCGGCGCTTGATGACTTCCTGGATCTTGTACTGGCGGCGCACCGGCTTGCGGCGGTTGCGCACTTCTTCCAGCGCATCCTCGGCGCCGACCGATTCGATCTCATGGTCATCCGGATGCGAGGACTGCACTTCCTCGAGCATGCCGCGATCATTGTCGCCGGATGTCGCTTCGCTGCCTTGTTCCGTCTGCGGGACGGATTCGGAAATCACATCGCCTTCGACCGCGGCGGCGATCGATGTCGGGCCGCCCTCGCGGGTTTTGGTTTCGTCCTGCTCGGCTGAACCTTCATCGTGGCCTGACGTATCGGCATGCCCCGACGTCTCGGAATGTTCGGACGTATCGGCTGCGTGTTCGATGATCTCGGATGTGTGGGAGATCTCCTCGAGAACGATGTCGCCATTCTCGCTGCCTTCGCCTGGCTCGCCGGAGCTTTCGCTCGCCTCGCCGGATTCGGCTGCGTCGCGCTTGTGCTCACCGCGGTCGCGGCTCTTGCCGCCGCGCCGGCGTCCGCGCCGTCCGCGATCACGGCTCTGACGATCTTCACCGTCGCCGTCCTCGTCCTCCTCGTCTTCAGCCTCCTGCGCTTCGGCGCGCAGCAGTGCCTGACGATCGGCGACCGGGATCTGGTAATAGTCGGGGTGAATTTCACTGAAGGCGAGAAAACCGTGACGGTTGCCGCCATATTCGACAAAGGCTGCCTGAAGGGAGGGTTCGACGCGCGTTACGCGGGCGAGGTAGATGTTTCCTTTGAGCTGCTTCTTGTCCTGGGATTCAAAGTCGAATTCTTCAATACGGTTACCGCGAACGACGACAACGCGTGTTTCCTCCGGGTGGGAGGCGTCTATCAGCATTTTGTTGGGCATTATTTCGTTTCCCCCCGGCAGCCGTCAGCCGCAGCTTGCGAGGCAATGCCTGCTGCTGCGTGTCTGGAGTGTGGGTGCCGGATACTTGAATGTCCGCCGGCCGCCGCTTGAGCGCCATGGCGGTGCCGCCCGCAGCCACAATGGCGCGGTTTGATGCGGACCTTTCCATGATTGCGCTTGAAGCCATCGTCACCAGCAGAACCTTTTGAACCAAAGCCCGGACGAACCGGACCAGCTTGTTTGCTCATACAGAGCCGGCGCGGGAACAAACCCGGCCGTTTTCCTCACGCAGGCGATTCCCCCGCCACGGGCGCACACCTGCGAAATTCGTCGCGATCACCTGTGTCCTTTTCGCGTGAAGCGAAAGGAGCCGCCTTTCATCTGACCCTGTAGCAGGAAGCTGCGGAGGAGGGCGGTTCCAGGATTGCAGTGATCCACCATCGCTTTTATGATTTGGCGGGGTGGAAGGCAACCCCGATTTCCGATGCCGGCAAAAAGCGGTTCCGTAACGTAAGAACAGGCTCCGACCTTGCATGAAAAGGCTTGGTTAACCTTCTCTGGATACCAATCGTTAATTGAATCGCGGCCTTGCCGGCATTTCGACGAAACCACCGGCGCCTGGCGCCAAATCGGGAGCGACTGGACGAGAGATGGGACTGGCAGACTTCACAGACAAGGGATGTCGTGTTGGCGGCCAGATCGTCAGTGCCATCTGCCTCTTGCTGTTGCTGGCAATCACTTCCGTTGCCAATGCCGCCGACGCACCACTCGTGGCAAAAGGCTACAAGATGGCTGGCGATGCCACCAAGATGCGCATCGTCATGGATTTCGACCGTGAACCTGATGTCAAATGGTTCCTGCTGCGCGGCCCCAATCGTCTTGTCATCGATCTCGCGAATACGAGATTCGCTATTAACGCCAAGGATTTGAAGGCGCGTGGCCTAGTCAGGGGCGTTCGCCTGGGCGAACTCGGCGAGGGCGTTTCACGGCTGATCCTCACCGGCAAGGGGCCGTTCGCCGTCGACAAGCTCGATGTGCTCAAGAACGAGGACGGAACCGGCTACCGCATTGCCATCGACATGTCGGCAGCCTCCGAACGCGAGTTCGACGCGGCACTCGCCAATCAGGCGCTGACCACCGGATCGACGGTTTCGACCGACAAGGGAGCGCGGGTCGGCACCGGACCGGTCTCCAATCCGGGCCACCGCTTCACCGTCGTCCTCGATCCCGGCCATGGCGGCGTCGACGGCGGCGCCGAGGGCCTGAACGGCACCATTGAAAAGAACGTCACGCTCGCCTTCGCCACCGAGTTGCGCGACAAGCTCGCGGCCGTCGGCAATTACGATGTGTTCATGACGCGCGACACCGACGAATTCCTGCGGTTGGATGATCGCGTGCGCATTGCCCGACAGCACGAGGCCGACCTGCTGATTTCCATCCATGCCGACACAATCAGCGTCAAGGGCATTCGCGGCGCCACCGTCTACACCGTTTCCGACAAGGCTTCGGATCCCGAAGCGCAAGCGCTTGCCGACCGCGAAAACCTCTCCGACCAGTTCGCCGGCATGGAGATCAAGAACGACAACAAGGAAGTCACCGACATCCTGATCGACCTGATCCGGCGCGAAACGCACAATTTCTCGATGAGTTTCGCCCACACGCTGGTCGGCCAGTTGTCGACCAGCGTCGGCCTTATCAACAACCCGCAGCGTTCGGCGGGGTTCAAGGTGCTGAAAGCACCCGACGTGCCATCCGTGCTGGTCGAACTCGGCTATCTCTCGAATGCCAAGGACGAAGCGCAGCTGCTCAACGCCGACTGGCGGGGCAAGGCTGCTCAAAGCATAACCAATGCCGTTGCGCTTTTCGCTTCAGCCAAGGGCGGGGCCGGAACCGGAGGCTGATATGCTCGGCCACAACCGGAGGCAGCGTTGCGCGACGACAACAGCCGGTGCTTTTATTTCCGGCTTGCGGTCACGAATTGAGGCATTGCCGTATTTTGTCCACATGGTGGCGACATGGGTTTTCCATTGCGGATTGGGACCGGCTCGAAAGCTTGCGTGGAAGGCGGCTTCGTTTAGGAAATTCCCGAACCAAGGACTGGAGCGGGTATGATTCGTCTCATTGGCTATTTTTTCGGCATCGGCACGACGCTGGCCCTTCTGGTCGCGGCGGGCGTTGCCATCTACATCGGCCATTTGTCGAAGGATCTGCCCGACTACGAGGTGCTGGCCAAATACGAGCCGCCGGTGACCACCCGCATCCACGCGTCGGACGGCGCGCTGATGGCCGAATATGCCCGTGAACGGCGCCTCTACCTGCCGATCCAGGCCATACCGGATCGCGTCAAGGCGGCCTTCCTGTCGGCGGAGGACAAGAACTTCTACAACCACCCCGGCATCGACGTAACCGGGCTTGGCCGCGCCATCATCGTCAACCTGCAGAATTTTGGCTCTGGCAAGCGCCAGGTCGGCGCGTCGACGATCACCCAGCAGGTGGCGAAGAACTTCCTGTTGTCCTCGGACCAGACCTATGAGCGCAAGATCAAGGAGATGATCCTCGCCTTCCGCATCGAGCAGGCCTACCCCAAGGATCGCATTCTCGAGCTCTACCTCAACGAAATCTTCTTCGGCTTCGGCGCCTATGGCGTCGCCGGCGCGGCGCTGACCTATTTCGACAAGTCGGTCAACGAACTGACCGTGGCTGAGGCTGCCTATCTGGCTTCGCTGCCGAAGGGACCGAACAACTACCATCCCTTCAAACATGCCGATCGCGCGATCGAGCGCCGCAACTGGGTCATCGACCAGATGGTCGAGAATGGCTACGTGACGCGCGAGGAAGGCGCCAAGGCAAAGGCCGAGCCGCTGGGCGTGACGCCGCGCCGCAACGGCACCTATCTTTTCGCTGGCGAGTACTTCACCGAGGAGGTGCGCCGCCAGATCATCGCCCGTTACGGCGAGAATGCGCTCTACGAAGGCGGCCTTTCCGTCCGCACGACGCTTGATCCAAAGGTTCAGCTCATCGCCCGCAAGGCGATGCAGAACGGATTGATAAAATACGATACGCTGCGCGGTTATCGCGGGCCGGTGACGAACATCGACGTGTCCGGCGACTGGGGCGTGCCGCTGGGCAACGTCAAGGGACTGGAGGATGTCCCTGAATGGTCGCTCGCCGTCGTGCTCGACAGCTCGGAGACCGGCCTGTCGATCGGCCTGCAGCCCGCGCGCCAGGCGTCGGGCGACATCGTCAAGGAACGCGTCGAAGGCACCGTCAGCAAGGACGACATGGGCTTCGCCATGCGCCATGTGGTTGGCGGCAAGACCGTCAAGGCCAAGTCGCCGGCGGACGTTTTGAAGCCGGGCGACGTCATCTTTGTGCAGAAGAACGATGGCGCCGACGGCGCCTACAGCCTGCGCCAGGTTCCCGAGGTGGAGGGCGGCCTGATCGCCATGGATCCGCATACCGGCCGCGTGCTGGCCATGGTCGGCGGCTTCTCCTACGCGCAGTCCGAATTCAACCGCGCCACCCAGGCCATGCGCCAGCCAGGCTCCTCGTTCAAGCCGATCGTCTATTCGGCCGCACTCGACAATGGCTATACGCCGGCCTCGGTGATCATGGACGGTCCGATCACCATCCAGAGCGGCAACACGACCTGGACGCCGAAAAATTATGACGGCACCGTCGCTGGCCCGGCAACGCTGCGCTCCGGCATCGAGAAGTCGCGCAACCTGATGACGGTGCGGCTTGCCAATGACATGGGCATGAAGCTGGTCGTCGAATATGCCGAGCGCTTTGGTGTCTACGACCATCTGGCGCCATATCTGCCGATGGCGCTGGGCTCCGGCGAAACGACCGTGATGCGCATGGTGTCGGCCTATTCGATCATGGCCAATGGCGGCAAGTCGATCAAGCCGTCGCTCATCGACCGCATCCAGGACCGCTACGGCAAGACGGTGTTCAAGCAGGACGAACGCGGCTGCCAGGGCTGCAATGCGCCAGAATGGCAGAACCAGCCCGAGCCGGAACTGGTCGACAATTCCGAGCAGGTGCTCGATCCAATGACCGCCTACCAGATCACCTCGATGATGGAAGGTGTCGTGCAACGCGGCACCGGCGCTACCATCGGCGAACTCGGCCGCCACATCGCCGGCAAGACCGGAACGACGAACGACGAAAAGGACGCCTGGTTCATCGGTTACACGCCGAACCTCGTCGTCGGCCTCTATATGGGCTACGACACGCCGCGCGGCCTTGGCCATGGCGCCACCGGTGGTGGTCTCGCGGCCCCTATCTTCAAGGACTTTATGCGCGTGGCGCTGGACGGCACGCCCAATGTCGACTTCAAGGTGCCGGAAGGCATGAATCTGGTCGCCATCAATCGCAAGACCGGCATGCGTGCCGCCTCGGGTGATCCCGGCACCATCATCGAAGCCTTCAAGCCGGGCACCGGTCCTGCCGACAGCTATTGGGTGATCGGCATGGGTGCCGACGGCTCCAATGCCACCGGGGGTGCGCTGTCGCCGCAGGCCAACCAGGCCATCCAATCTGGCGGCGGCGGCCTCTACTGACGATTTTCATGAGCGGATGGGCTGGCCTTGCGCCAGCCCATTTTGCTTTACAGCCGGCGGCAGCCTCCCTATGTATCGCGCCGACCGATTTCAGCAAACAGGACAGAACAGCCAGCCATGCGCGCGGAAACGCAGAATATTGTCGACGAGATCAGGCAGGCGATTACCCTGCTGAGGAGGCATCTTTGACTGGGATCAGGCCATAAAGCGGCTTGAATACCTCAACGTACGCGCCGAGGACGCCAGCCTCTGGAACGAACCGCTGGAAGCGCAGAAGCTGATGCGCGAACGCCAGGGCCTCGAGGAAGGCATTGCCTCGGTGAAAGGTCTGACACAGGCGCTGGAAGACAATATCGGCCTGATCGAACTCGGTGAGGAAGAGGGCGACGAAGGCGTCATCGCCGAGGCCGAAGCGTCGATCCGTTCGATGCAGGGCGAAGCGAAGGCCCGCCAGGTCGAGACGCTGCTGTCGGGCGAGGCCGACTCCAACGACACCTATCTCGAAGTCCATGCCGGCGCCGGCGGTACCGAAAGCCAGGATTGGGCTTCGATGCTTTTGCGCATGTACACGCGCTGGGCCGAACGGCGCCGCTTCAAGGTCGAAGTGCTGGAAGTTCACGACGGCGAAGAAGCCGGCATCAAGTCCGCCACGCTGCTGATCAAGGGCCACAACGCCTATGGCTGGCTGAAGACGGAATCGGGCGTGCATCGCCTGGTGCGCATTTCGCCCTATGACAGCAATGCGCGCCGGCATACGTCCTTCGCCAGCATCTGGGTCTATCCGGTCATCGACGACACGATCGAGATCGACGTGTCCGAATCCGATGTCCGCATCGACACCTACCGTTCGTCCGGCTCGGGCGGCCAGCACGTCAACACCACCGATTCGGCGGTGCGCATCACCCACCTTGCCACCGGCATCGCGGTCGCCTGCCAGGCCGAACGGTCGCAGCACAAGAACAAGGCCAAGGCCTGGGAGATGCTGCGCTCACGCCTCTACGAGGAAGAGCTGAAGAAGCGCGAAGCGGTTGCGAACGCCACCGAAGCGTCGAAGAGCGATATCGGCTGGGGTCACCAGATCCGTTCCTATGTGCTGCAGCCCTATCAGCTGGTGAAGGACCTTCGCACCGGCGTCGAGAGCACCAGCCCATCGAGCGTGCTCGATGGCGACCTCGACGATTTCATGGAAGCCTCGTTGTCGCAGCGCATCGAAGGCGGTGCGGGCGAAGCGGTGGCGGACCTGGATTGATGCACCTCGGATAAAGTGCGCAGTGGCCCGAGAACAGCGGCCTAACATAGACCTGGATTGGGCGATGGCTCGCAAGCTTGTTGGAAAATGCCTGTGCGGCGCTGTGCAATACGCCGTTCAGGACGAATTTGCCTACGCGGCCAACTGCCACTGTTCCAATTGCCGACGGACCACGGGTTCGGCCTTCAAGCCGTTCGCCGGTATCGAGCGTGAAAAACTTGTCCTCACCGAAGGCGAGGACCAGCTTCTGATCTTCGGTGATCAAAGCGGCCACGACGCGCATTGCGGGCTGTGCGGCTCATTGCTCTATTCGCTCGTCCGCGAGGCGGCTTTTGTCCATGTCGCCATGGGCACTCTTGTCGACGATCCGGCCATCCGTCCAACCGCCCACATCTTCGTCGGTTCGAAGGCAGGCTGGTTCACCATCACCGACGACCTGCCGCAATATCAAGAGCATGTCGTCGGAGCTGTCGACGAATAGGCGTCGGCCAGCCACGTAGCAACTTCTTGCGCCGACTCACATTTGCGCTCACCATTACGGGAGGCAAAAGCATTTATGGCTGGGCGCGGCATATCTGCAAGCTGACGATCCGGCCGCTGGGAAGACACGTTCCGGGAACGGGCAAGCGAAACGCTTGATGCTCGTTTGAAAGGAACGTTTCCATGTCTGCTGCCACACCCAGATCGGCCAAAGCCGTTCAACCGGCCGGCCGACTCCTGTTTACCCTGCTCGCAATTCCAATGATGGCAATGCTGTCGCCGCCGGCGCTGGCGCATGACGCCAAGCCGACCGCGGCGAAGCCGCAAGGCTGGAGCTATCCATTCGCCTGCTGCGCCAATTACGATTGCCACGAGGTGTCGCAGACCTCGATCAGCGAGCGCCCGGAAGGTTATGTCATCAAGGACACCGGGGAGGTGTTGGCCTACAGCGACAGACGAATCAAGGATTCGCCCGACGGCGAATTCCATTGGTGCGCACATGAAGCCGGGCTCGATGCCGGCAAGACCATCTGCCTGTTCGTGCCACCATCGTCCTACTAGAGCATGATCCGGAAAAGTGGGAACCGGTTTTCTCGGAAAAACGGAAACCGTTTGTCCAGGGATCATGCTCACACAAACAGATAGAACCTCATCCCGATTCCATCGGGATGGAACGGGCTCTAGGCCCTTCAGGCTTGATCTTAGGCCGAAGGGTCCAAGCCGACGCGTCGTTTTCGGGCCGCGCCAGCGTGTCTGGCGGGTCTGCTGACAGACAGTTGTCAGGAGCGCCTCTTTATGCTGCCCTTGCCCTACGAGGCGGCTGGACAGGAGGAAGTTCGTTGATGACCATCAAGGCAAGCTGTCATTGCAAAGCGACGACATTCGAGGTTTCGCATGCACCGCAGACGGTGACGCAATGCACCTGTTCGTTCTGCTCGAAACGCGGCTCGCTCTGGGCCTACTACATCCCGTCGCAATTCAAGCTCACCAGCCCGCCGGAGAACGTTTCTGTCTACGAGTGGGGGTCGAAAACCGTAAAGCACGGTTTTTGCGCCACGTGCGGCTGCGGCACCTTCACGGAAACGCCGGACTGGTCGACCGGCGAGCCGAATTTTGACAATCCCAAGATCAGCGTCAATTCGCGGCTGTTCGATGATTTCGATCTCGACAAGGTCGAAGTGGTGGTCATCGACGGCAAGAATCTCTGGTAGCTGGCCAGGAGGGCGACCGGCCAATTGGCGCCGGGAAAAGCCGTTGCGAGAGCTCTTGCCGTTCCGCATTTCGCCGCAATTCATGGTACAAGTCGCGGGAAGGGCTGATTTGGCGCCATCGCAATGGCGTGACTTGGAGAGGGACGATCCTATGAAAAAGACTGTGCTCGTCGTCGTGGCGACGGCTGTGCTCGTGAGTGCCTGCACCACCACCGATCCGTATACCGGTGACCAGAAGATTTCCAACACGGCCGCGGGCGCCGGCCTTGGCGCGCTGGCCGGTGCCAGCCTTGGCCTGCTTGCCGGCGGCAATGATCGCCGCAACGCGCTGATCGGCGCGGGCATCGGCGCGCTCGCCGGCGGCGCCATCGGCGCCACCATGGACCAGAACGAGGCCGAACTGCGCCGGCAGCTCGAGGGCACCGGTGTCAGCGTCACCCGCAGCGGCGACCAGATCATCCTCAACATGCCGTCCGACATCACCTTCAACTCGGATCAGGATGCGGTGAAGCCCGGCTTCTACCAGGTGCTGAATTCGGTCGCGCTGGTGCTGAAGAAGTTCAAGCAGACCACGGTCGACGTTTTCGGCCACACCGATTCGACTGGCGGCGACCAGCACAATTTCGATCTGTCGCAGCGTCGTGCGCTGGCGGTCGCCAACTATCTGTCGGGCCAGGGCGTCGATCAGCGCCGCTTTGCCGTCACCGGCTTTGGCAAGACGCGCCCGGTCGCGTCCAATGCGACGGCCGAAGGCCGCGCCCAGAACCGCCGCGTCGAGATCCAGCTGTCGCCGCTCACCTGATTTGTTCGGCACGCGAATCGCAAAACGGCCCCACCTGGGGCCGTTTTTGTTTGAGCGGACGTCGGCGCAGATTGGCGCACCAGAGAATTAGCTAGTTCTAATTGGCTAGTTTCCCGCAATCATGGAAAGGAATAGCATCGTCCCTGTTCCAGAGGGGATGAGGCGGTACAACTGGCCGCGCAATCAGCATTTTCCCCGCCTCGGTCTTGCACGGCCAGATCAGAAAATCTGGGAGGAATGCATGACAAGAACAGCCAGCCTTGGGCGCTGCGGCGTCCTCGTTTTAACAAGTCTTGCAGGCGCATGGTTGGGCGTCGCGACGGCTCGGGCCGAGGACGCCAACAAGGCCGACATCGATGCCTTGAAAAAGTCGCTCGCCAAATATGAGGACTACACCGTCGCCGTCCGCGACCTCTATCTGTCGACAGTCGGCTGCGTCTACTACAGCGGAGAAAAGATACCGGGCACGATGGATTACCCGAAAGGCGCCATGGGTATCCATTTCGTCAACGTCCCAAGTGTCGGCCAAAAACTCGATCCGATGCGCCCCAATGTGCTCATCTACGAACCGACGAAAAAAGGCCTGCGCCTGGTCGGGGTGGAATGGCTTGTGCCGCTGACGCCGGACACCAAGGAGCCGCCCAAGCTGTTTGGCCAAACCTTCATGGGTCCGATGGAGGGGCACTATCCGCTCATCCCGAGGGAGTTCGTCCACTACGATCTTCACGCCTGGCTGTTCAGGGACAATCCGAACGGTATGTTCAGTCCGACGAATCCGAAGGTGAAATGCAGCAAGGCCGAGTTTCCTATGCTGGAGAAACCGACCAAGATGATGCCTGGGCCGATGTAACGGGCGAGCCAGGCCAGGAGCAATTCCAGGGAGAAGTGTGAAACGGTCTTCCCGGGAAAAGCGCGTAGCGCTTTCCCTGGGGAATTGCGTCAAAACAAGGAGAGCGGTTCGGCCCTCCGTGAGACGGCGAGCTGCTCTACGAGCTTGAGGGCAAGCCGGACGGCTTGCCTTCGAAAAGCGGTCGGAGATCAGACCTTGGCGACGATCCGCATGAAGGCCGGCATGTCGTCACCGAAGCCGACAGTGGCGTCGTTGTCTTCCTGGCGGTGGCGGGCAGGGCGGTTGCTGTCGCGCTGCGGTCTTGTGTCACCACGTTCCGGAGCGCGCTGTTCGTTGCGATCGGAAGATTTGCGCTCGGTGTTCTCCGAGCGGATTGCATCCTTGCGCGCGCGCCGTTCACCGATATCGGCGACTTCGACCTCAGCCACCACGGGCTGTTCCTCGCGCACCGTCGCCGGTGCCGCCTCTTCGCTGTGCCTTGCGTGGCGTTCGCGTGGTTTGCGCTCGCCCCTGTCCTTGCGATCGTCGTCCTTGCGGCCGGCACGCCGCGGCGCGCCCTTGCCACGGCGTGGAGCATCGTCCTCGCCGCCTTCGCTGGCGACCACTGTCGACAGGTCCCCATCATGCCACTCGATCTTGTTGCCGATCAGTCGCTCGATGGCATCGATATACTTGGTGTCCGACTTGGTCGCGATGGTGAAGGACTTGCCCGAGCGCCCGGCGCGGCCGGTGCGGCCGATGCGGTGGACATAGTCTTCGGCATGGATCGGCACGTCGTAATTGAAGACGTGGCTGACGTCGGGGATATCGAGGCCACGTGCGGCGACGTCGGAAGCGACCAGGTAGCGCAGCTTGCCGTCGCGGAAATTGGCCAGCATCTGCATGCGCGCCCGCTGGTCCATGTCGCCATGCAGCGCGCCGGCGTCGAAATCATACTTCAGCAGCGAGCGGAAAAGCTCCGACACCTCGACCTTGCGGTTGCAGAAGATGATGGCGTTCTTCAGTTCCGCGTCCTCGGCCTTCATCAGGTTGCGCAGCGTCTCGCGCTTGTCCCAGGGCTTGGAACCGGATTTGACCAGGCGCTGGATGATGTTGGTCGCTGCGGACGCGGCCTTCGAGACCTCGACGCGCACCGGCGCGTGCAGGAATTTTTCGGTGAGCTTGGTGATTTCCGGCGGCATCGTCGCCGAGAAGAACAGCGTCTGCCTGGTGAACGGGATCATCTCGCAGATGCGCTCGATGTCGGGGATGAAGCCCATGTCGAGCATGCGGTCCGCTTCGTCGATGACCAGGATCTCGACACCGTTGAGCAACAGCTTGCCGCGTTCGCGGTGGTCGAGCAGGCGGCCGGGCGTCGCGATCAGCACGTCGGCGCCGCGCTCCAGCTTCTTGTCCTGTTCGTCGAACGAGACACCGCCGATCAAAAGCGCGATATTGAGCTTGTGGTTCTTGCCGTATCTGATGAAATTTTCTTCGACCTGAGCGGCGAGCTCGCGGGTCGGCTCCAGGATCAGCGTGCGCGGCATGCGAGCGCGAGCCCGGCCTTTTTCGAGGCGGGTCAGCATTGGCAGCACGAAGGAAGCCGTCTTGCCGGTGCCGGTCTGGGCGATGCCCAAAATATCTTTGCCGAGCAAGGCGTGCGGGATGGCACCGGCCTGGATCGGCGTCGGCTGGGTGTAGCCGGCATCGGTTACTGCGGAAAGCACCTTCGGCGACAGGCCGAGGTCTGAAAAGGTCAACGCTTCTGGAGCGATCGTGGTGTCTGAGGACAAGTGTTGTTGTCTTTGGCTGGTTCGGGGAAGCGCAACGGCGTCTGTCGCGGCAAGCGCCACGCGCCTGCAAGATTGGTATTGCGATTAGGCGCAAGCCCGCGATTTGTCAACAGAAACGGGCGGGAAAGGCACGATTGTGAAGTTGTAACCTTAATCGGGATGCTTAATCGAGGTGTCGATCGCTGCGCCGGCTCAGTAGCGGAACTGCTCTGCGAGAATGCGTTCGTTCCAGGAATGATTGGGATCGAACAGCAACGTCGCCGTCGCCGTCGGCGATTCCCTGACCGTGACCGAGGTCACTGCCTTGACTTCGGTGTGGTCGGCTGCAGCGTTCACCGGGCGCTTTTCCGGCTCGAGAATGTCGAAGCGCACCGTCGCCTTGTTGGAGAGCAGCGCGCCGCGCCAGCGGCGCGGGCGAAACGGGCTGACTGGGGTCAGCGCCAGCAGTGGCGCGTCGAGCGGCAGGATTGGCCCGTGCGCGGACAGGTTGTAGGCGGTGGATCCGGCCGGCGTGGCGATCATCACACCGTCGCAGCTCAGTTCCTCGAGCCGTACCTGCTCGTCGACGGTGATGCGGATCTTGGCCGTCTGATAGGATTGGCGCCAGAGCGCCACCTCGTTGATCGCCAGTGCCGAAACCGTTTCGCCTTCCGAGGTCACGGCCAGCATCTCCAGCGGGCGAATCGTTTCGGCGACGGCGGCGGCCAGGCGCTCGGTAAGGCCACCCGAACGATACTCGTTCATCAGGAAACCGATGGTGCCACGGTTCATGCCGTAGACCTTCTTGCCCGTCCCCATCGTGTCGCGCAGGGTCTGCAGCAGGAAGCCGTCACCGCCAAGGGCGACGACGATTCCGGCATCCTCTATGGAGGACTGGCCATAGCGCGCCGACAGGCTTTCCAGCGCCGTCTTGGCGTCAGCGGTGTCGGACGAAACGAAGGCGATGCGGCTGGCGGTTTGGCTCATGGCTCCCCGATGACGATCGATTGGCGGCGGCCGGTTACCGGGCCGCGCCAGCGCCGGGGTAGCATGGGCGGGGCACGTCTGCAAAGAGAGCCGTTGTTCCGGCGAGATGCGGGGTTGCCGTTCGCGCATCATGTCAAAGCCGACACGAATGTGATGGTTAAGACCGGGCTTAAACTCTCGTAAAGCCGGATCGGTCATGTTAGCCGGCAGTGGATGGGTGGCGTGGGGCCTAGCCAGTCGAGGCCGTCATATTGCCGGTAGCACGCCTGATCATCGTCGTTCTGATGCTGGGAAGTTTCGCTCTTGTCTTCGCCGAACTGGTCCGCCAGTCCGAAGAGATGAGCTTCCGGCCTCAGCCCACGGCGTCGCGCTGCGGCGATGCAGCTGGAACACCTTGCCCGCAAAGGGCGCTGTAACTCCCGAAGACCGACAGCGTCTGCCCTGCTTCGGTGCGCGAGATCGCTCGGCAGTTTTCTCCTCAAAACAGAGGCCGGTCGGCCGCGGCGTGTCGGTGGCGCGCGCCAGCTTGCTCGTTGCGTTTGCCGCCCTTCGCGGCGTAGATGAGAGCACGGATTGGCGGATTTGGATTGGTGGTGGCCACGTATCCGCTGTTCTTGGGAAACAAGCCCTGCGGCTCGTTGACTGGCCGGGTGTCTGGAGGGGGAATTTTCCATGTCGCGCAGCGTATTGGTTTCCGGTGGCTGCGGTTTCCTCGGCTCGCATCTGATTGACCGCCTGCTGCAGCGAAGTGATCTGCAAAAGTTGGTCGTCGTCGACAATCTATGGACCGGGACGCGAGACAACATTGCGCATGTCACCGACCCGCGGTTCAGCCTGCAGGTTGCCGACGCCGAAAGCTTTGCATCCAGCCAGCGCTTCGATGAGATCATCCATCTCGCGTCGCCCGCCTCGCCGATATGGTACATGCGCGAGCCGGCACGCACGATCAAGGCCAACATCGGCGGCGCGCTCAATCTTCTGACCCTGCTCAAGCCCGGCGGTCGTTTCTGCTTTGCCTCGACCTCGGAAGTCTACGGCGATCCGCTGGTTTCCCCGCAACCCGAGAGTTACAGGGGATCGGTGGACTGCACGGGTCCCAGGGCGTCCTATGATGAAAGCAAGCGCTGCACCGAGGCATTGCTGTTCGAACAGCAGCGCGTCGGCGGGCTCGACGCTCGTGTCGTCAGGATCTTCAACACATATGGGCCGCGAACCCGCATGGACGACGGCCGCGCCATTTCGAACTTTGTCATCCAGGCCCTGACAACAGGGATCCTGACGGTCTATGGCGACGGCTCCCAATCGCGCAGCTGGGGTTATGTCGACGACATCGTCGATGGATTGGAACGCTTCTTCTGGCGCGATAACATCTCGCACCGTGGTCCGCTGAACATCGGCAACAATCACGAGGTTTCGGTTCTGCACGTCGCTGAATTCGTCAGGGCGCTTGTCCCCGGCAGCCGCATCGAGCACCAGCCTCCGGCTCCCCAGGATCCAACCAACCGATGCCCGGATCTGACTTTGGCGAGGCATGTCCTTCCTGGTTGGGAAGCAAAGACCGGCTATCAGGAAGGTATTGAGCGCACCTACGAGTGGTTTCGCCAACAGATCGCCGTGACCATGCGGTCGATGACGTGACGCAAAAATCGGCCGCGCACCGCGCCACCACCGGCAAATTGGCGTTGCCGTAGAACGTATAGGCAAGATAGGTCGGATCGCCGGTTCATAGAAGCGCTTGCGCATCACTTGCAGCAATCTCGGCGAGATAAACCGGTCCGTCCTTGAGCCGCGCGCTGATGCCGCCATAGAAATCCCTCGAGAAGGCGGCGGCCGCGCGGTCGGTCAAACGGCCACATGCCGCCGATGAACCCCGACGCGCCGCCGGCCAGCACCGCCGGTCCCCAGTCCTGCACGAAGCCGGCGCATCGACCGCATCATCACTGGTCGATGTGGTGCTGGTGGTCGCAAAAAGATATTGACTGTATGTTTAGTCATAGTTATTCCTGATGGCGAGGATCGAGTTGGCCAGCCGGCTTCTGCCGGTGAATGGCCACGAAGGAGAGGGGAATATCTTGACAGCCATACGGCCCGCCGTTGAGGCGAAGGGCGTTACCAGGATCTTTCGGGGAACCGGTCAGGATTCGGTCAGAGCGCTCGACAACGTCTCCGTCGCGATCCGCGAAAACGAGTTCTTCACGCTGCTTGGTCCGTCCGGCTGCGGCAAGACGACATTGCTGCGGCTGATCGCCGGCTTCGACTATCCGACTGACGGCGAAATCCTGCTCTATGGCCAGGACATTGCGCCGCTGCCGCCGTTCAAGCGGCCGGTCAACACCGTCTTCCAGTCCTATGCGCTGTTCCCGCACATGACGGTCGCCGAGAATATCGGCTTTGGCCTGAGGATGCTGGGCAAGCCAAAAGCCGAGATCGAGGCGCGTGTCGATGCGATGCTGAAGCTCGTCCACATGGAGGAGCTCAAAAATCGGCGCACCAGCCAGATCTCCGGCGGTCAGCAGCAGCGTGTGGCGCTGGCCAGGGCACTCGCTCCGCAGCCGAAGGTGCTGTTGCTCGATGAGCCCTTGTCGGCGCTCGACTACAAGCTGCGCAAGGAAATGCAGATCGAACTGAAGCGGCTGCAGCACGAGACCGGCATCACCTTCA
The DNA here is from genome assembly GCF_056781655.1 of Mesorhizobium bavaricum. Taxonomy (NCBI): domain Bacteria; kingdom Pseudomonadati; phylum Pseudomonadota; class Alphaproteobacteria; order Hyphomicrobiales; family Phyllobacteriaceae; genus Mesorhizobium; species Mesorhizobium bavaricum. Next base: position 4,403,972 of record NZ_CM165566.1, read on the forward strand.
TCTTCGTCACCCACGATCAGGAGGAAGCGCTGACCATGTCGGACCGCATCGCGGTGATGTCGTCGGGAAACATCCTCCAGGTCGGTTCGCCCTGGGACGTCTATGACCACCCGGCGGAGCGGTTCGTCGCCGACTTCATCGGTGAGACGAATTTCCTGACCGGCATGGTCGAAAGTGCGGGCAATGGCCAGGCGCGGATCGCCTTGCGCTCGGGTGCCAAGATCTGCGCGACCGCCGCCGCGGGCTTCCGCGCAGGCGGCAACGCAACGCTGATGGTCCGGCCTGAGCATGCGAAGCTGGTCAAAGGCCGCGGCGACCTGGCCGGTACGATCGAGAATATCGTCTATTTCGGCACTGATACGCACATCCATGTCCGGCTGGACGAAGGCGACGTCTTCATGGTGCGCCAGCAGAACTCGCGCAGCGCCAGCTGCGGCTTCGAAAACGGCGACAAGGTCGGCATATCGATCGGCGACGATGCTGCCCAAGTGCTGAAGGACTAGGGCCCATGGCGACCGCGATAGAGGTAGCCGAAATGGCCGAACGTGACGACATCAGGTCACGCTGGCTGCTTTCCACCCCGGCGCTGCTGATCGTCTTCCTCGCGGCCCTTGGGCCGCTGCTGATCGTGGTCGTCTATTCCTTCCTGACGCCGGGCAATTACGGCGATGTGAAATGGCAGTTCTCGACCGACGCGTGGGTGAGCGTGTTGTTCGAGCGTGATGTCTTCGACGACACGCTGTCATTGGCCACCGCATATCTGTCGATCTTCTGGCGCTCGGTGTCGCTGTCGCTGGCAACCACCGTGCTGACCCTGATCCTCGGCTTTCCCACCGCCTATTTCATTGCCACGCGGCCGGATCACCGGCGCGACATCTGGCTGTTCCTGATCACCATCCCGTTCTGGACCAACCTTCTGATCCGCACCTTCGCAATGCAGCAGGTGCTGCGCAATGACGGCATCATCAATTCGGTGCTGCAGCTGCTTGGGATCACCGACCATCCTGTCCAGCTCATGTACACCAACTTCGCCGTCCTGGCCGGCATGGTCTACGTGTTCCTGCCTCTGATGGTGCTGCCGCTCTACGCCAGCATGGAGAAGATCGACTTCCGCCTTGTCGAGGCGGGCTACGACCTCTACGCGACGCGGTTCCAGGTGTTGAGGCGCATCATCATCCCGCTGGTCACGCCGGGCATCGTCGCCGGCTCGATCCTCGTCTTCATCCCTTCGCTTGGCGCCTATGTGACACCGCGCGTGCTGGGCGGCGGCACCAATCTGATGATCGGCAACCTGATCGAGCTGCAGTTCGGCCAGGGCAGAAACTGGCCACTCGGTGCCGCGCTCTCGATCACCTTGATGGCGATCGTCATGGTGGCGCTGCTGTTCTACGTCCGCAACACGACCAGGTCGGATGGCGCCCATGGCTAATCGCTTCGACGTCCGGCGGCAGAACGGCTTCGTCAGCGTGGCGATGCTCTGCTTCTTCCTGCTTTACCTGCCGATTGCCACGCTGGTGGTCTACGCCTTCAACGACAATGATTCCGTGGTGATCTGGAAAGGCTTTTCGCTGCGCTGGTTCCACATCGCCTGGAACAATGCGCTGGTCATCGAGGCGTCGATCCGCTCGTTCCAGATCGCCGCCGTCGCCGCCGTGCTGGCGACGATCACGGCGACGATGGCAGCGCTGGCGACGACCAGGACCAAACCGTATCCGGGACTGACGCTCAAATACGCCTTCATCAACCAACCGCTGATGGTGCCGGAGATCGTCACGGCGGTGGCGCTGCTGATCGTGTTCTCGCGCATCAAGATCTGGACCGGTTATTCCGGGCTCGGCTACCTCGTCGCCGCGCACACCGCCTTCTGCATCCCGTTCGCCTATCTGCCGATCCGGGCGCGGCTCGAAAGCATGGACCTGTCGCTCGAAACCGCGGCGGCCGATCTCTATGCGACCAAGTGGAAGACCTTCCGGCATGTGACCTTGCCGTTGCTCTGGCCGGGCATTCTTGCCGGGCTGATGCTCGCCTTCGTCGTCTCGCTGGATGACGTCGTCATCACCGAATTCGTCAAATCGGGCGGCCAGGACACGCTGCCGACCTACATGCTCGGCCAGCTCCGGCGCACTGTGACGCCGGAAGTCAATGCGATCTCGACGGCCTTCCTCGTGCTGTCGATCGGTATCGTCACGGCCTTCTTTTTCATCAGCAGGAAACGGACCTGAGGCGGCAACGCCGACAGTCCCAACAATGGGAGCATGGAGCATGAACTGGAAACTGACCGCGACGGCGATCGGGCTGTCGCTGCTGGCCGTGACGGGTGTGGCCCGCGCCGAGGGCGAACTCAACATCTACAATTGGGGTAATTACACCAACCCCGATCTGATCAAGAAATTCGAGGAGACCTACAAGGTCAAGGTCACCGTCACCGACTTCGATTCCAACGACACAGCGCTGGCCAAGATCCGCCAGGGCGGTGCCGGTTTCGACATCGTCGTGCCTTCGGCAAGCGTCGTCCCGATCTGGATCAGCGAGGGGCTGCTGCTTGAATCGCGCCCGGACCAGATGGAGAATTTCAAAAACGTCGATCCCAAGTGGGTCGATGTCCCCTTTGATCCGGGCCGCAAATACACTGTTCCGTGGCAGTGGGGTACGACAGGCGTGTCGGTCAACAAGTCGGTCTATTCCGGCGACATCAACACGTCCGCAATCTTCCTCGACCCGCCACCCGAGCTCGTCGGCAAGATCAATGTCGTGCCCGAAATGGGTGACATCATGTTCCTCGCCATCGCCTACGAAGGCGGCCAATACTGCACCGCCGACAAGGTGGTGCTGAAGAAGGTGCGCGACAAGCTGGTCGAGGCCAAGGCGAAATGGCTGTCCTTCGACTACGGCGCCGTCGACGGCCTGGGCAAGGGCGACATCGCAGCCGGCGTCAACTGGAACGGCATTTCGCTGCGGCAGCGGTTGCAAAACGACAAGATCGCCTATGGCTATCCCAAGGAAGGCTACCCGATCTGGATGGACAACGTCGCCGTCCTCAAGGATGCCAGGAACGTCGACAACGCCAAGCTCTTCCAGAACTTCATCATGGACCCGCAGAACGCCGCACTGATCTCGGCCTTCGCGCGCTATTCGAACGGCATCAACGGCTCGGAGGCCTTCATGCCCGACGACATGAAGAACGCGCCGGAAGTGAATGTTCCGGCCGAATTCGCTGCCAAGGGACAGTTCATGCAGGCCTGTCCGCCGGACGTGCAGGCGCTCTACACGAAAATCTGGACCGACCTGCAGAAGTAGCCGACCGGAAATCCAACCGAGAACCGCCAGGCCGCGACATCACGCGCGGCTTGGCGCCCTTATGCAAAAGGCGATCTGGCGATCGCAGGAGACTTCCCATGACCGATCTCGACCTTTGCTATCTGCCAGCCAGCGAGGCGCTGCGGCTGTTCAAGGCGAAGAAACTTTCGCCCGTCGAATTGATGCAGGCGACCATCCGCCGTGCCGAAGCCACCAGGTCGACGATCAACTGCTTCACCTTCACGCATTTCGACGAGGCGATGGAGCTGGCCAGAAAGGCCGAGGCGAAATACGCCAGGGGCGCCAGGACCGGCGCGCTCGAGGGCTTGCCGATCGGCATCAAGGACGAGAGCTACATCAAGGGCAAGCCGACATCACACGGCTCGCTGCTGTCGAAGGACGCCATTGGCGGCCACACCTCGACGATGAACGAGCGCATCATCAAGGCTGGCGGCATCGTCCACGCCCGTACCGCGACACCCGAATTCAGCTGCGCCGGCGTCACCTGGTCGAGGCGCTGGGGCGTGACGCGCAATCCGTGGAATCCGGACTTCACGCCAGGCGGCTCGTCTGGCGGTGCGGCGGCGACGCTGGCCGCGGGTACATCGTCGATTGCCAGTGGTTCGGACATTGCCGGGTCGATCCGCATTCCCGCCTCGGCGTGCGGTCTTGTCGGCTTCAAGCCGCCATACGGCCGCAACCCGGACGAGCCGCCATTCAATCTCGACTTCTACTGCCACACCGGACCGCTGGCACGAAACGTCCGGGATGCGATCCTGCTGCAGAACGTCATGGCGGGTCCAAGCCCGCTCGATATCGCCACGTTGCGCCCGAAACTGCGCCTGCCGCTCGACTACAAGCCGATCAAGGGCTGGAAGATTGCTCTTTCGATGGACCTCGGTTCCTTCGAAGTGGATGCCGAGGTGCGCAGGAACACGCTTGCCGCCTGTGATGCGTTTCGTTCACTTGGCGCCACCGTCGAGGAGGTCGACCTGGGCTGGGGCGACGAAGTGCTCAAGGCCGGCATGGCCTATCTGGAGCATCTCTTCGGCGCCTCGCTGTCGCAACTGCTCAAGCAGCACGGCAAGGACATGACCAGCTATGCACGGCAATTCGCCGAGGATGGGCAAAAGTCCAAGGCCACGGACTTTGTCGCAACTCTGGAGGTGGCGGCCAGGATGTACCAGACGCTAGGCCCGCTGCTGGAGACATATGATGTGCTGATCTGCCCGACCAACGCGCTTCCCGCGGTGCCGGCGGAGTTCGACCACACCAGGGACACTGTCGAGATCAACGGAAAGCCGGTGAACCCGTCGCTTGGCTGGGTGATGACGACGCCGTTCAACATGCTGAGCCGCTGTCCCGTTCTCACCATACCCTCGGGGCGGGCGGCGAGCGGCGTGCCGACCGGCATCCAGATTGTCGGCCGCACCTATTGCGACGCCGATGTCTTCCGGGCAGCGCTGGCCTTTGAAACGGCTCAGGGCCAATGGTACGGAAACACCGAAACACGCCCGTCGCTTTGAACGGTCACGTAGCCTGTGCTGGCTGGTGCTCGCTCTCTCGCTTCGGCTATGGTGCGCCGGCGCGCGGGGCTGGAAATTACCGCCGCAAGGTTTGAAAAAGGGCTGGACAGGAATGGCGCAACGCAAGGCTGCCGCGGCACAGGGGAATGCAATTGTGGCCGAAGATGGGGACAATAAGATCGAGCCGGCGCCCAGGGATCGCCGGCGCGAGCGCGGCGAGGCCAGCATTCAGCGGATCATCGACGCCACCATCGATCTCATCGCCGACGAAGGCCTGGCGAGCGTCACCATGCAGCGGATCGCCGAGCATGTCGGCTCTTCCAACGCGCTGGTGGTTTTCCACTTTCGCAGCAAGGAGAACCTGTTCCGGGCCGTGCTGCAGTATCTCAGCGATCAGTACGATGAATTGTGGGCGACGCTGGTGCGGGCGCCAGGCATGTCGCCGGTCGAGCGGCTGATGGGCGCGGTCGAATGCGCGCAAAGATTCGCGCGGCAGCATCCGAAATGGGTTTCGGTCTTTGTTGTGTTCTCCAGCGACCGCAAGAGCATGCAGATCTACAACGAGATCGGCCTGCCCAGCGATCTCAGCTACAATGCCGAGGCGCGCGACTTGCTCATCGAAATCAAGCGCGGCGGCGGCTACACCGATGTCGACCCGGACACGCTGGCTGAAAGCCTCAACTATCTCGTCCATGGGGCATGGATCTGGGATCACCTCAACCCACCGTCGGGCAATTCCGATGTGCTGAGAAAGACGATGCTGATGCTGCTGCACCAGGCATTTCCGCGGCATTTCGAATTGATGCGCTAACTCGCTTACTACTAGGGCTGCCGCAGATGGCAGCCCGCCTGCCGCTTCTGCGCCAGATACTCGTCGACGAGCTGCCGGTAGCGCACCTTGCCGAAGCTCGGAAAATGGCCGCCGTGCACGACCGAGACATCGAGGTCGCGCATGCCAACCAGCGTCGCCATATAGTCCGAAATATCCGAGTGATAGACGTCGTCGATCAGCGGGCCGTCATAGATGATGTCGCCGGAAAGCAGGATGCCGGTCTTCTTCTCGTGGAGCGCGATGCCGCCGGGTGAGTGGCCGGGCGTGTGGATCACCTCGAAGGCACGGTCGCCGAGATCGACGACGTCGCCATGTTCGAGCAGGCGGCCTGCCGGTGCTGGCCGGATGCTGTAGCGCGCCGTGTCCCAGCCTTGCGGCATGCCGTCAAACATCTCGTCGGTCGCATAGGTGTCGGCGGCCGTCCATTCGTTGCGCGGATCGGCGAGGATTTCGGCCTCGGCCGCGTGCACGCAACGGTCGGGAAATTCGTGATGGCAGCCAATGTGATCGAAATGCGTGTGGCTGGCGACACAGGTCAGCTTTCGCTCCGTCACCAGCGGCAGGTGACGCCTGAGGCTGAAATGGCCGAGACCGGTATCGAACAGGAGATCACGGTCGCGACCCCGCACGTGCCACATGTTGCAGCGGAAGAACGGCTTGATCCAAGGCTCATGGATCAGTGTCACGCCATCGCTCATGCGGATGGTCTCGTACCAGTCTGGGGCGTCGATGACCGGAAGCGTGCCCATTTCAATCCGTCAGCAGGATGATCTGGTCGGTATTGCACGAAACCGCGACCGTGTCGCCCGGCTGGACGGTGGTTGCCGCTGGCAGCCTGGCGATGAACCGCAGCGAAGGGTCTTCGACGGAAACTGCGAGCACGCGCTTGAAGCTGCCCTGGAAGACGACGTCGCTCACTTCAGCCGTGCCCAGTCTGATATCGCCGCTGGCCGCGCCGAGGACAATGTGCTCCGGACGTATGGCGAGCCCGACCGCCGAGCCCACCGGCAACGCGCTGGGCAGCGAAACCGGCCCGACCGGCGTCGCGACAATGCTGGTCCTGTCCCTGGCTTTCGTGACCGTGCCGGCAAGGATCGTGCTTTCGCCCATGAAGGTCGCGGAAAAGCGCGTCGCCGGTTTGGCATAGACGCGCTCGGGCGGCCCTTCGTCCTCGATGCGCCCGTCATTCATCACCACGCAGTGGTCGGCCAGCGCCATTGCCTCTTCCTGGTCGTGGGTGACATGGATGAAGGCGGTGCCGACGCGCTGCTGGATCGCCTTCAACTCGTCCTGCATCTGCCGGCGCAATTTGAGGTCGAGCGCGCCGAGCGGCTCGTCGAGCAAAAGCACCGCCGGCTCGATCACCAGCGCACGCGCCAGCGCCACACGCTGCCGCTGGCCACCGGAAAGCTGGTGCGGCTTCTTGTCGAAGGCGGAGGCCAGCCCAACCAGCACCAGCGCCTCGCGTGCCCGGGTGGCTCGTGTCGCACCGTCGACGCCCTGCATGCGCAGGCCGAAGCCAACGTTGCTGCCGACGCTCATATGCGGGAACAGCGCGTAATCCTGGAACACGGTCGTCGTCGGGCGCTTGGCCGGCGGCACCGAGGTGCAGTCCACACCGCGGATGAACACCTTGCCTTCACTTGGAGTAACGAAGCCGCCGAGGATGGACAGCAGCGTCGTCTTGCCTGATCCGGAAGGGCCGAGCAGGATCGTGTAGCTGCCCGGTTCGATCTGCAGCGAGACGTTCTTCAGCACGGTCTGCTGGCCGAAGCGATGCGAGACGGCGCGGATGTCGACCAAGGGCGCGGTCATGCTCTTCTCCTGCGCAGCAACGTCAGTTCGAACAGCACGACCAGCACGATCGAGACGGCGAAGACCAGCGAGCCGACGGCATTGGTTTTCGGATTGAGGCCGGAGCGCAGCAGGTTCCAGATTTCCACCGGCAATGTCGTGTCGAAGCGCGTCAAAAGGAAGGAGATGACGAACTCGTCCCAGGAGAAGGTCATCGACAGGAAGAAACCGGCGAAGATGGCCGGTGCCATCACCGGCACGGTGATCAGGAGCAGCACCTTCCATTCCGGTGCGCCGAGGTCACGAGCGGCGCGCTCGATGTTGATCTGGTGGTCGCCCATCTGGCTGTAGATGATGGCAAAGCACAGCGGCAGGTTGATCACGACATGGCCGATGCCGGCGGCCAGCAGCGACTTCGGCACGCCGGCCCAGTTGAACAGCACCAGCAGTCCCATGCCGATGATGAGATAGCTGACCGTCAAGGGCAGGGTGATCAGCCCGCGCAGCAGGCCGGAGCCCGGCAGGACGAAGCGGGCAAAACCCCAGGCGGAGAGGAAGCCGAGCGTGACTGCAGCAAGCGACGATCGAAGCCACCAGCAGCGAATTGACCAGCGCCGAGGTCAGCCGCGTGTCCGAGAGAACCGCGTCGTACCAGCGCAATGACGGGCCGGTGAAGGGTGGGATCGGGAACGACGTCGCCTGGAGCGAGAACAGCACCAGCACGACAACCGGCAGGAAGATGAAGCCGTAGATAGCAAGCGCGTAGAGCCAGGATACGATACGGACAATCCGGTGCATCTCAGGCCCGCTCGATCTTTAGCCAGCGGGCGCAGGCGAGGTAGGCGATGGTGACAACGGCCATCAGGATGATCGACAGTGCCGATGCCAGCGGAAAGTCGCCGCGCCGGCCGATCTGCATCATCACCAGCTGCGGCATAAGAAGCTCGTTGTTGCCGCCGAGGATCTGCGGAGTGATGTAGTCGCCGATGCACAGCACGAAGGTGAGGAAGGCTCCGACCATGATGCCGGGCAAGGTCAACGGCAGGACGACATGCAGGAAGGTGCGCACCGGCCCGGCGCCGAGATCGGCGGCCGCCTTGCGGTAGCTCGGGCTGAGCTGCTTCAGATTGGCAAAGATCGTCAGCGTCAAAAGCATGACGAAGAAATGCACGAAGCCGGTGACGGTGGCGAAACGCGTGTTGGCGAGTTGCAGGGGCTCGGCAACCGCGCCGATGCCCGTCAGCGCCCGGTTTATGACGCCGTTCTGCGCCAGCACCAGCAGCCAGGAATAGGAGCGCACGACATAGGACGTCCAGAACGGCAGCACGGCCAGCATCAGTGCCAGCCTTTGCCATCGTTCCGGCACCTGTTCGGCCAGGATCCAGGCGAAGGGATAGGCGAGCAGCACCGAGACGACGGTGACGATCGCCGTCACTTGCAGCGAGTTCACCATCGCTTGCCAGTAGGAGGGGTTGGTGAAGAACTGGCTGTAGTTGGACGCCGTGAAGCCGCCGCCCTCATGCGCCGTCAGGCTGGAAAACCCCATGGCGATGAAGGGCAGCACGAAGAACAGCAGCGTCCAGCCGAGCGCAGGCGTGACCAGCGCCCAGGGCAGGGCGCGGCCCGCCCGGGGCAGGGCACGCCCGTTGTTACCAACTGAGTTCATCAGCCGCAGCCGCTCACTTCGCCTGCAGCATTTCGGTCCACATGTCCTGCATCTTCTTGTCGAGGTCGGCATTCGGCGCCGGATAGGCCTGGGCGCGGGCGAGGAAGCCCGGCTGCTCGTCGAAACGCAGGATCTTCTTCTGCTCGTCGGTCAGCGCCGCCTTGGTGTTCGCCGGCATCCCCCAGTAGCAGGACGAAGTGGCAAGTCGCGCCTGGCCCTCCGGGCTCATGATGTATTGGATGAATTTCAGCGCCATGTCCTTGCTCTTGGAATCCTTGAACATGGCCAGCGACTGCGACCACAGCACCGCGCCTTCCTTGGGAATGGAGAAGTCCAGCGCCGGGTTCTCCTTGGCCAACCCCGCCGTCACCCATTCGCCGCCGCCGACCAGGATATCGACCTCGCCGGTCGCCAGCGCCGTCTGGCTGGCGGTCACTTCTCCGACCAGCTTGGCATTGGCCTTCATCTTGAGAAGCTCCTCCTTGAGGGCGGGCAGGTCGGCTTCGGTGAGATCCGCCGTCTTCTTGCCGATGGCGAGTGCGGCCATGCCGATGACCGGCAGATAATAGTCGTAGATGGCGACCTTGCCCTTGTACTTGTCGCCGGTCAGCGCCGCCATCGACTGCATGTCGGCCGGATCGACCTTGGTCTTGTTGTAGCCGATTGTGTTGTAGCCGAACTTTTCGGTGATGCCGTAGCGCTTGCCGCCGACCACCGTGGAGCCGTCCATCTTCACCTGGGGAAACATGTCGGCCAGGGGCAGTTTGTCGTCCGGCAGCGGTTCGAACAGGCCCTTTTCGACGCCGCGCGGTATGTCGATCGAGTCGATCACCATCACGTCCCAGTCGCCGGGCTGCGACTGTTCGACGATGGCGAGCCCAGCGCCGGTTCCCTCGAACTCCTTGACGTTGACCTTGACATTGTTGGCCTCCTCGAAGGGCTGCAGCAGTGCGGGATCGGAATGATCGCACCAGATCAATGCGTTGAGATCGGCGGCCTGGGCGAGACTGCCGGCGCCGAGCAGCAGTGCCGTGGCGGCGCACGCCGCGTGCAGATGGCGCGTCAGGATGGAATGCGGATTCCTGGATGCAGATTTTGCGGACATCGAGTGTTCTCCCTTGCCTTTGTGGCTTCTTGCAAAAAGTTGAACCAATTCTAAAATTGAGTCAATTCTGTTTTTGTGGCAAGAGGCTGAGATGAGCGGATTGCGGGCAAGGCAAAAGGCGGATCGGCACAGGCGCATCATCGAGGCGGCAGCCGAACTTTTCCGCGAGGCCGGCTATGAAGGCGCCAAGATCGAAGCGATCGCGGCACAGGCCGAGGTCTCTGTTGGCACCATCTACAACTACTACCAGAACAAGGGCGACATCCTCGGCGCCATCGTCTCGCTGGAAGTCAACGAGGTGCTGAATGCCGGGCAAGGCGTCGTCGCCAGGCCGCCCGCCAATGTCGGCGACGCGCTGGACACGCTGATCGGCATCTATATCGAGCACTCGCTGCACTATCTCAGCAAGGAGATGTGGCGGCAGGCGATGGCGATCTCGACGCAACTGCCCGAAAGCCCGTTCGGCCAGGCCTACACCGCGCTCGACCGGGCGCTGACCGAGCAGATCCGCGCACTGATCGCCCGCCTCCAGGTGCTGGACCTGGTGCGGCAGGACATCGACGGGGCCGCACTCGGCGAACTGATCTTCAACAACATGAACATGATGTTCATCGAGTTCGTGAAGCGCGACGCGGCGAAGATCCCGGGGCTGCGCGCGGCGATACGCCGGCAGAACCGGATACTGGTGGCGGCGATTGCGGTTTGATTGTCAGGAAAAGGCAGCAGAATTGATTTTTGGGCCAAGCCGCGACTCAACCCTCTTGAGTCGAATCTGAAATATGATACAACCCATGCGTGCATTTTTGGGGGAGGGGTGAATGCAGTTTTCAGTCTGGCACTGGGCGATAGTTCTGCTGTTGATCGGCATTCCTGTCTTCTTTGCGCTCCGATCTGCCATCAAGCCCTCACAGAATCCGGCTGACCTTGTTGGCTTCGGAGGATGGCTGATGCTTCTTGCGATCGGGCAGGCCTTGTCCCCGTTGCGCACGCTTGCCGCAATGGGGTCCTCGAGCGATGGCTACAACCAGCTCATGCTAATGCCGAACGGACCCATGGTGGTCTATGGCGAGGTTGCTCTGCTGCTGGCATTTCTGGTGCTTCAACTGGTGGTGTTTGTTGCCATGCTGAGGCGGAGCCCTTGGTTCAAGCACTTGTTTCTCATCCAGTGGCTTGCAATCCCGGTGGTCTTCATCCTGGACGCGGTCTGGGTTTCCACGGCTTTCGGGGTTCCGGTCGGGCAAGTGGTCACCGGACACGCACTTGCCGCGCCTATAGTCTCGTTTGTCCTGGTCGGACTCTGGGTCGCTTACATCCACAAATCCGTCAGGGTACGAAACACGTTCACCGGGGTCAGAGCATCCGCCCGGATCGTGCGCGCCTCCTAGACAGCACAATTTGGAATATTTGAAGCGTTAGGGGCTCGGCGGAAGGCCTGCCAAAGCGAGGATTTCGGGGGCAGGAGTGACATGCGCATGCGGCCTGCAGAAAGCAGGGTCGATCGCTCGATAGCCAAGCAGGTTGGCGAGCGGCACCAGGATGCCGAGCGCCACCCGCTGGATAGCGGGCGGAGGCTGGGTGAAGACGACCACGTCGGCAAATTCCCTGACGATGACGGCCGCCTGAAGCGGGAAGGGTCTACCTCTCTTATCGACCCGACCGGCATTGGCGAGGCCGAAGAGCATGCCGATCATGAGCTCGAAGCGGTTCGGGTCAATCTGGTCCGCCCCCGGCGCCCGTTCTATTTCGATCAAGACGTGTGCTTCCTCGGTCTTGCTGCTGTTCCACCAATCGTGCACCACGCCCGCCTCGACCATTGCCGATTGGCCGGGCCCCAGAGAAAATGTCTTCCCGGCGATGGAGGCATCGAGCCGGCCGCTGAAGACGGTAAACCGTTCGGTCATGTTCGGATGGAAGTGCTCGCCAACGACCGCAGCTCCCGGCCGAGCGGTTAAATGAACAATGCCGGGTCCTTGGCCGCGATCTTCGTTGCCGCGCAGGATCACCGCAAATTCACCGGTCACCTTGTTCTCGTAGACGTCCCCACAGCGTGACATGGATCAGCTCCTATTTCAGGAACACCGGCACATCAAAGTCAAAGGATCGACGGTTCACTGCGAACTGGTGCCCCCGGACGGAATCGAACCGCCGACCTTCGGTTTACAAATTTTGTGCCAGAGCACCCCGGAGCCTCACGGTTCCCAACACGAACTCAGGTAAATTGCTGGTTTTTATACATATTTCGAGCTTAGAGCATCGGTTTGCATAACGGGCCATAACGTGAAATAACGTACCCCGGTTTACCCCTGACGTTACCCGGAGCTTTTCACATGGCCGTTTCGATCCCGTCGCAGCACAAGCGAGCCGCCGCTTTCATCAACGCATTGAAGCCGGGAGCAGCGCGGCAAGAGATACCGGACAGCGCGCAAGCCGGGCTTTATCTGGTGATGCAGCCGCAACCGAGCGGTGCGCTATCTTGGGCGGTGCGAACGAAGGTGGACGGCAAGCCCGCGAAGATCACGCTAGGCCGATACGATGAGGAAGGGACCGCCGAAGATCGCAGCGGCAACGTGGTGATATCTGCCACGCAAGTTTTGAACACCACGCAAGCGCGAGCGTTGGCCGAACGTGTAATTGCAGACGCAAAGCGCGGTCACGATCCGCGACAGGAAAAGACCGGCAACAAATTTAGCGTTGATCACTGGCTTGATGAATTCGTGAAAACGGCCCGCACCGCTGGTTTCAAAGGGCGGCCTGTCAAAGCGTCCACCGCAGACGAATATGAGCGGATCATTGCGACCAACATCAAACCCAATTTGAAGCATGTCACCGACATTCGCGCCATTGATTACCGCGACATTGAAAAGCTGATTGCCAAGCTGCAAACCGGAGCGCAGCGCAACGCCTTCGCGGTCCTGTCCGCATTCTTCCGCTGGAAAGCTGTTGCCCGCGTGATCGGGCGCAACATCATCGAACTAGCGGAAGCGCCGACGAAGCCGCAAAGCCGGGAGCGCGTCTTATCTCACGATGAAATCAAGGCCGTTTGGAATGCAGCCGACAAATGCGGCTATCCGTTCGGTCCCATGGTCCAGCTATTGCTTTTGACCGGGCAACGCCGCGACGAGATAGCCAACCTCAAATGGTCCGAAATAAACGACGCAACGGACGCGATCACGCTTGAAGGATCACGCACCAAGAACGGACGCGCTCATATCGTGCCGCTCGCACCATTGGCAAAGACGATCATTGAAGGACTGCCGGTGATCACCGACGCGGACGGCGAGCTATCGGCATATGTTTTCACGACCACAGGCAAGACGCCTTACAGCGGCTTTTCCAACGGCAAACTTGCTCTTGATAAGAATTGCGGCGAACCGGCTTTGGCAAATTGGCATCTGCATGATTTGCGCCGCACATGTGCAACCGAACTCGCGAAGCTTGGAATCAAGCAGGAAGTGACAGAAGCGATCTTGAACCACAAGACCGGCAAAGTTAGCGGCGTTGCCGGGATTTATAACCGCTACGATTATCAGGACGAGAAAGCAGAAGCTTTGAAGCAATGGGCAACGCGGATCGCAACGATTACCGCAAACAATGTAACGATCCTTCCGAAGCGTGCATAACCTCAAAAATCGTTAAGGTATACTCTTGACCGTGAGCCAACGTTAGCTCACGGTTGCTATGTCGCCTGATTTGGGCGGTGTAAGGGGCTGGACTGGCCCAATGTCGCGAGGAAGACGCGGTGAACGCGGGTGGATGCCTGCAAATCCTGAAACTTCAGAGATTTGAGGTACCCTTATGAACCCGAACCCCATTGACACCCTCATTCCCGCCCCTGCCGTGCGCGCTATACTAGGCGGCGTCAGCGACATGGCGTTGCACCGTTGGCTGAAAGGCGATTACGACAAGCGCACCGGCAAACGTACGCCGCCCGTTGCCGACTTCCCAAAGCCTCGCGTGATCAACCGCCGTCGTTATTGGTCGCGGGCCGATATCGAGCGCTTTATTGCCGGTCGCGCCGCCTGATTTACCCGCCGAAATACCCCAATCGAGAAAACGGGCCGCTGCGCGAGCACAAGTATTTGATATCGCGCAATTATTATAAGCAGGCGTAGCGGTTGCTAAGACCGATGCTCAAAAAATATGCCCGGCGTGTGAGGCCGGGCACAATCAATCAGTGTTCAAAACGATACGGAAAGTTGAAGTTACAATGGCCGATATATTATCATCGGGAGCGCCGGTCAACCCGGCCACGCAAGACTATAATCAAGCCTTCGCGCATATTGCCGCGTTGACAGGGCAAGACCCGAACACAACGCTTGTAAATTACCGATGCATTCATGACACTCAAAAAGACATTCCAGCGCATTCCTATGATGGGACGTTGCCACAACTATGGCAAACGTTCTTGGATTACCAAGCGAAGGGTTACGGCGTTTTTCTAAACATCAGTCATCTTGATGGGAATGGACGGGAACTCGCCAACGTCGCGAGCATTCGAACGCACGTCATCGACTTAGACAACCTGTCCGCGCAACAGAACTTTGAACGCGCTTCGCAATGGCTTCCAGCGCCGGCTTTTGCGGTCCAAACGTCACCTTTGAAATACCATTGCTATTGGCCGGTTACGCCATATCGCGACAACGACCGTTACACGCTCATTCAACGGAAGCTGCGGCAACTGTTCGACGGCGATAAATCCGTGATCGATCCTACAAGGGTTCTAAGGCTTGCCGGGACGTTGCATTTGAAAGACCCGACAAAGCCGCACCTTGTTTCCTGCTTTAGTTTGCCCGGCTATGGCTATGTGACGCCAGCGGAGGCGCTGGAAGCCGCCCTGGCATCGGTCAACGTCATAGACGGCAGCGGCGGGCGGCATGAGCTAGGCGAGCCGTCGCTTGCCGCGCCGTCGCTCGATTGGCTGCGGTTCGCCTTGAAGCTCTTAGACCCGAATGATTTAGATCGTGGTGAATGGATATCGTTTTCCGCTGCGGTGAAACAGGCCGGCTGGACGCTAACCGATCCCGACACGCTATTCCGCATTTGGTCGGAATGGTGCGCCCGTTTCGTCGGGAATGACCAAGGCGAGAACCTCAAACAGTGGCTTTCTTTTCGCAACACCGAAGTCGGTTGGCCGTCGATTGAACGTCGCGTCCCGTCTTTGCTCGCGTATCAGCATTTAATGGTGCCGCCATCGCAACCGATTGCAGCGCCTCCAATGCCGGGAACGACCACACCAGCCGCGACCGTGCCACCAATGCCAGCGCCGCCCGAACTCGATTGCAGCGGCGAAATGTTGACGCACTTGGAACAGCAGACATGGTTCAAGGATTGCGTGTTGATCGGGCCGGAAAGTCGCATCATTGGACCGCGCGGCATTCGTTACGATGTCGGAAGCTTCAACGCATCGTATGGCGGCAAAAAATTCATCATTGATGGAACCGGCAAGCCTACCGATGAGGCATGGAAAGCCGCCACGCGGTCAACGCTTTGGACCGTGCCGAAAGTTGACGGGACATGTTTTCGACCAGAACGACCAACGGGCGAAATCGTTCGCGACGGGCTAGGGCGTTCCTACGTCAACACCTACGTACCCGCCCGCATCGATATTTTTGCCGGCGATCCTACGCCATTCTTGCGTCATTTGGCGTTGGTGCTGCCGAACCTGGACGACCAGCGCATATTGCTCGAATTCCTCGCGCACAACGCTCGCTATCCCGGTCATAAAATCCCTTGGGCTCCGCTCATCCAATCCGTTGAAGGCGTTGGCAAAAACGTTTTCAAACAAGTGATCCGCCATGCCATCGACAAGCAATATTTTTATCAGCCGAAGGCCAAGCAGTTAAACGATAGCGGAAGCAAATTTAACGGCTGGATGGATAGCAAGTTGTTTTTCTTGGTTGATGAGATCAAGACCGACGACAGGCGCGATATGGTCGAAACTCTCAAACCGTTCATTACCGAAACGGAACTTGAAATAGAAGGAAAGGGCGTCAACCAACGGATGGCCGACACGCCATCAAATTGGATGTTCTTTTCCAACCACAAAGACGCAATTCCGATCACGACCAATGGCCGGCGCTTTGCAATCTTTTACAGCCCAATCCAGACGCTTGACGATCTGCGGTCACGCGGCATGAACGACGCCTATTTCAACAGCCTGTATGCTTGGCTTGGCGACCATCAGAACGGCGGGCATCGCATGGGCCTGCGGATCGTGGCCAACTATCTGTTGACCTATCCAATTGAACGCGGCGCGCTACCGACGCGAGCGCCAGCCACAAGCAGCACCGCAGAAGCTTTGATCGAAAGTCGCGGTTGGCTTGAAACCATGATTGCGGAAGCTGCGGACGATCAACGCAACGGCTTCCGGGCCGGTTGGATTAGCACGGCGGCGCTCGCGACTTTGATGCGGGACCAGCGGAAGGACGCGAAGCCGCGCACAATTGGCGATGCGATAAAGGCGCTCGGGTATCATCGCATTGGGCAAGCCGGGCGCGGCTACTTTCAGGAAGACGCGGCTTTCCCGAACCGGCGAGGTTGGTTGTGGAATACTAATCCGCTGGCCGTCGTTGCAAATTATGGACGTGATCAAGGATATGAGTAATTTCCGCTATTTATGAGCGGCGATCCAAGCGGCGATCCAAGCGCCGATCAAAGCGGCCAAAAAACTGTTACAATACAAATAGTTATGGCTATCCGCTTTGATCGCTTTTATTCGCTCTACTCTCCGGCTCCGGCGGGGGGACGGGGGCGCAGTAATTATAGCAATTACCGCTATTTTATATATCTCTCTCTCTCTCAATATAGAGAACATTAAAGCGATCAAAGCGGATAGCCTTCAACCTATTGAAAAAACTAGGAAAACGGTCGCTCTAATATCAGTTTGGATTAGAGTGTGATTAGAGCGTCAAAGCGCCGGGCGCTAATTGCCTATTCGGCCCGCTAAATTGCTGACAGTTACCCGTAGGAACACCCAGAACTGATTTCGCGCCTCAACGTGCCAAGTAGCACGTTGAATTCATTGCGAATTGGTCGCGGTGAGCATTGAATCATTGATTTGCTGCTCCGGCGCTGCGGTTGTTTGCGATGGTCGTCGTCGTGAATACGGTCGAATTAATCAATGTAATCGTCGTCGAGTTGATCGAATGTATATTTGTTAATTCGCAGTTCTGTTCGTCACTTCAAATAATATATGATCATCAACGCACTTTTATACTTTACATTGAGGCCGAACCGCCTCACCCTATTGTAAAGCAACATTCTAAGGAGGCACACCAATGCTAACCGTCCGCAGCCGCCACATGTCGTTTCCCCGGGCCTTCGCCAATCCCGAAGCCGATCTGTTCGTTAAAAGCGACACAGGGCGCGGCGAGGCTTTCACTGTCCGCAACGGCGATGTCTCGCAAACGGCGCTGATCGCCCGGCTGTCCGACAATGCCAGCGAGCCGCTACGCCACTCAATGACGGCGCTGTCTGCCGGCGTCAGCGTGTTTGCCGCAGCTGCGAACCAAGCACGCAACGAAGTGCATCCGGCGCGGTTTGGTGACCGCGCGCGGGAACTGGTCACTAAATACGTGTCACCCGCCTATCAGGGGACCACAAAGGCCGGTGTGAACGAACGGCGGGACGGTGACGCTTCATGGGCGCGCTTTACCACGCCAGAGCCCGGCACCGGGACCGTACCGCAGGAATACCGGCAGCTTTGGCAATCGCTCTCTCTGGCGGAACGCGCGGCTCGTGTCGAGAATGCCGATATCGATGAACTGGGTGCGATCCTTGAAGGTCGAGGGTTCTTCACCGACATGACCGGGACGCCGATATGGGACGCAATCGAGCAGCGGTTCGCAAGGCTCAAAATTGCAAAGGTATATTCGGCCCAAGGCTCTTTCCGCAAAGAACCGACACCAGCTGAACCGCTCGCGTCTGGTCCAGACAGCGCACAGTTAGAAGCGTTTGCGCAGCAGTTTATCGATCAACGGAAGCAGCTTATCGAAGATTTGGCGTTGGTCAAAACCAGCTTGCAAACCGTGATCACCGTGATTGCCGTCGCAACGGAATTGCCAACCGAAGCCGCCTGGAAGCTGCTCATGGGCCGCGAGTAGTTGCGATGAAGTTGCCCGCTACCATTGTTCTTCCTGCCGGCCCAACGCTTCGCTCCGCAGAGCTTTGCGCCGCGTTGGGATTGACTCGGCAAGGTCTCTATTACCACCGCCAATCCCATGATTTTCCCCGTCCGTCCGGACGCAACAGCGCGGCCCGCTACGACACCCGCGCCGTATCGCGATGGATTGTCGCCAACGGCGGCAAAGCTGTCTTTGTGTGAAAACCGGTAAATTGCTGAATATCAATCGGATTTTTGATGAGCGGTAAAGACAAAATTACTGGCAGGTTCTTGCCCGGCAACAAGCTTGGCGGGCGAACCGTTGGGGCAATCAGCAAGCGCCGCAGAGCTTTGGAGCATCTTAGCACGCATGGTGATGCGATCATCACAACGGCAATTTCCGCCGCGCTTGGTGGCGATACGCAGCTACTTTCGCTGTTGGTGAAGATGCTCATTCCTACAGGTGGCTTACCTGCCGAAATCCCGAACCGTGATCCAATCGAAGCCTATTCCGAAGGCGAGATCAACAGCGCCGAGTTGCGCCAACTCATGACATCAATCGAGAAAGCCCGGAATTTGGACGCCGTTCACAAGGACGCCATTGACGATAAGCAACAAACCACAACGCTACCTGCAAATATATCGGATGAAGAAGCGGCGGCTGTTTATGCGCGGATGATCAATGGCTAGAGCATCGCAAAACGAGACTGTTGCAATCCCTTCCAATTGCGAATTCGTTGATGAAACCTTTGCCGCATCCATTTTCGGTTGGGACATGAGCAGGCTTCACTACATGCAATCGTGGAATTCATTTCCGATCCCGACGCGATACGGAAAGATATTGGTCATTCGGACCGACGACATTGCAAGATGGTCCAAGAACAGGCGCTATGGCGTCACACGGTATTCAATTTAACCCCACACGGAACATGACGATGAACATCATCTACTTTAATAACACAAAGATTGAAGCCGAGACGCTAGATGGAGAAATCATCAATTTCGTCAACGTCAATTCGATTGCGTCAGGCAATCTGGTTGGCAACGGGCTTTTGGCCCATGCACGGCTTGCACTCGTAATAGGCGATTACGATGGAAGCAGTCCGTTGATAACAACAATCGACACGGACAGCCCCGGAGATATTTCCCGCAATTCCATCGATTGTAAAAAGTAGGCGACGGCAATGAACCCGCAGTTGATCCATGTCGACACCGGTAATCTTTACGTTCTTCTGGCCGGCAACAAGATTGTTCAAATTCAGAAAGGCACGGAAGCGCATATCAATCCCCATGCGATCCGAGTTGAGTTCTTTGACACTACGACCGAACGGACCCACGTCCATGTTGCTGACCGCAACGTTTATATGGACAAGTCCAAGCTCTATTTAGACGCCGCAGACGTGACCACATTTGCCGGATGGTTGCACACCCAATCGCCGCGCGCATCAATCAAGGCGTTTGGTGATGCCGTCGTGAAAATGTTCCCAGGATCAATGCAATTCCGCGACGTTTTGATTGCGGCAATCCAGATCGTATGTGCCCCGGCTTTGAAACAAGCTCCGCAAGGCGAAGAACTCTACTTTATCGAAAAGGCTAAGGCATCGGACGCCGAAGGCTTTGCGGAGTTGGCAGAGGCGTATGCAGCAGCATCGACCACGCCGAAAGTGGTTCAATGATCATAGCAAGAGATAAAGAGGAATAAGAATGACAATCGTCCAAGACTATACTAGCGGAACGGTTTCGGTTGCCAACGGCGCGGCGGCGGTTACTGGCGTTGGAACAGCATGGGCAACGACCGTTAGAGCGGGCGATTTGTTCATGCGCGCCGGCTTCTCCGTTCCCGTCCTATCTGTCACGGACAACACGCATTTGACGTTGGCCGAGAATTGGCCGGGAACGACTTTGGCCGCTTCCGCCTATCGTATCCGCTTCCAACCGGACGGATCGCGATACACGGCTGCGGCAACCGCTTTGATTGAATTGCTCGCGGGTGGCAATCTTGCCGCAATCGCAGCGTTGACGAGTGCCGCCGACAAGCTTCCCTATTTCAACGGTGCGGGTTCGGCAACGCTCGCGGATTTCACGACGTTTGCGCGTACATTGCTTGACGATCCGGACGCGTCAACCGTCCTTAACACCTTGGGCGTTTCGACGTTCATCAAGACGTTGCTTGACGATGCGAGCGCAAGCGCGGCCCTAACGACGCTAGGGTTTTCGACATTCGGCAAAACGTTGCTTGACG
The DNA here is from genome assembly GCF_056781655.1 of Mesorhizobium bavaricum. Lineage (NCBI taxonomy): Bacteria > Pseudomonadati > Pseudomonadota > Alphaproteobacteria > Hyphomicrobiales > Phyllobacteriaceae > Mesorhizobium > Mesorhizobium bavaricum. The sequence continues at coordinate 4,424,535 of NZ_CM165566.1, forward strand.
ATGCAGACGGCCCTGCCGTTATGACCACACTCGGCGGCTATCCTTCACTTGGCGTTATTCCCGATGCTCAGTTGCCAGCCGGGACAGGGGTATCAACGCTAGTCACCAATCTCAACAGCATCACAAGACCCGGCTTTTATTCATTCAATGCCGGCGCGACAAATGCACCAGACGCCAACGCGGGCGTTCTTTTGCGTCTGCAATTTGATGCAACAACTAACAATTTCACTGATATCGTTTTCGGTGCCGGTGTATCCGGAGGAAGCAACTCATTCATTCGCAAATCCATTGCCGGAAGTATTGGCGCATGGGGCGCTTACAAAGTCATCATCGGTTCGAATGCGAATGGAACTTACATGCAATTTCCAGATGGAACGCTGATTTGCATTCTGACAGGTGTAACGCTGACTTCTGCGGCTGCTTCATCGGTTACTAGTTCTTGGACTTTTCCAGCTCCTTTTGTGAACGCTAACTGGTCGCTAGACATGATCATCACTAATCTTGGTTCATTGACTGGCACCAAGCGGCGCGGACTTCCCTTTACCGGTACTAAAGCTGCCGGCTCGGTTGCTGGTTTAGGTTTTGCTGGCGAAGGTATTTACACGGTTGGCGATACTTGTGTTGTCGATCTCAAAGCAACAGGAAGGTGGTTCTAATGCGCATTTCATTTTCGCCACAACGACGTGATGACACGCTCACGTTGGAAAAATTCGGTGATGTTCTGATCATCAACGGCGATGCGACGGATTTTTCCGTCATTCCCGATGGTGCGACATTGCCCGCCGACGCAATCGATTGCGAATGGTACGTTGACACGGTGGAACGTGTTGACGGCGATTTGCACGTTACGATTATTCTACCTCATGCACATCATCCGGAACCGTGGTTGGCCTTTCCGGAACCGCTCGAAAACGTTCCCGATGGTCCCGTTGATGTTCCGTTTAACACATGGGCGGAAACGACGGAAACAGAAGTGCCGGGCGGCAAGAACGTGATAACGACTGTTCATCGCTGGCATCAACCGGACGACGTTCAAACGGTCTTCGTTGCGTCCGAACCGCAGCCAATCCCAACGGGGGGTGTTGAGCAGCAAATATCCAAACAGATGCGAGCCGAAACAGACTGGCGATAAATGTGCAACTAATTCAACGATTACCCCTGCCTGCGCCCATGGCGTCCGATAGCAGGGGTAATTCGAGGGGTAGATAATGTCGCGAAAACTCTTGCTCACACAAAAGCAAATAACCGCAATTTGTAAGGGGGCGTCCAAGGCTGGATATGTGCCGATTGTCGAAACACCGGGCGGCTTGAACGTGCGCCTTGTGCCAGAGCGGAGCGCTCCCGACCTTGAACCCAGGTTAAACGAACGAGGCGACGAAACGATAATGGTGCGGTTTTGATTGCCGCCAGAAGACGTTACGAAATCCGGGAGAAAAACCGGCACGGAACTTACGTTTGGTATTTCCGACGACCGGGGCAGACCCGCGTCCGATTGCCCAACGATCACAACTCGCGCGAATATATATCGGCATACAACGCCGCATTCGCCGGCAAGATGGTTGTGCAAGCCGTTGGCCGTCCTGCTGCGCACACACTTGCTTGGCTTGTCGATCAGTACCGGCAGAGCGCGCATTACAAGGGACTGCGACCATCAACCCGGCGCGTTCGCGAAAGCATCTTTGCGCGATTGGTGGAGAAGTCGGGAACGCAACCGTTCAGGGCCATCAAGCGCCATCACCTTCAATCCGCAATGGACGCAAAGGCCGATACACCTTTCGCCGCCAACAATGCGTTGAAGGCATTGCGCAAAATGTTCGAATGGGCGGTTTCCGTCGATCATATCCAAATCAACCCTTGCGACGGCGTGAAGCCGATCCGCGCCAAGACAGACGGTTTCCATAGCTGGACGGTTGATGAGGTTGAGCAATTCCGGCTGAAACACCCGGTAGGAACCCGCGCCCGGCTCGCGCTCGATATCATGCTGTTCTGCGGGCTGCGGCGTGGCGACCTTGTACGCGTAGGGCCGCAGCACGTCCGCGACGATCTAATCACGCTCCGCACCAGCAAAACGAATACGACCGTCTATCTGACCATATGGCCGGAATTGCAGCGATCCATCGACGCCACCAAGACGGGCGATCTTGCGTTCATGGTCACGTCATACGGCAAGCCGTTTAGTACACCCGAAACATTCGGCACATGGTTCGCGAAGCAATGTGATGACGCGGATTTACCAAAGGTTTGCCGAGCGCATGGATTGAGGAAAGCCGGCGCAACCATCGCAGCAAACAATGGCGCGAGCGCGCATGAACTTTGTGCAATGTATGGTTGGACCAAACTTGCGACCGCCGAGATTTACACCAAGGAAGCCGACCGCCGCAAACTATCGAAAGCAGCAAGCGAACGCATCGCAAATGACCGCATTTTGCAATGACAACGCGGCCTCTGACCTTTTAGGCCCGGTTGGCATCCTCGGATTTCCATTGTTCCATCATCATCGTCATCCACGGCCCGAATTCTTGCCAGTTCTCGCGATCCCACGCCGTCAACGTGTGCATAATTGCAGAGCGACCTTCGCCGGCAGAACAGTGGCCGTCTCGCACCCTTGTTAGGACTGCGGAGATAAAATGGTCCAAGGTGTAATAGTCACCGTCCGAAATTCGCATGTTGGCGCCCATGCTTTCCGCCTCACTCGCACCCAACGCCGTCGTGATCACCGTCCAACTTATTGGGATCAGCGCCGTTGATCGTAACCGGGCCAGCTACGACCGGCCTGTTCCCTTTGCCGCCTGCGCAGTCCAAGTCACCACCACCGCTTTGGGCCGTACCTCGGTACCTATTGACGACAGCTACAACCCGCGCGCCGTCGCTTTCAATGTGCGTGTTCTGGCTGTTCGGATTGAACGGATCGACAGTCTGCAAAAGCATATTTGATCGGTTGGAATCGCCGGCAGCGAGCGTCACCGTGTCATAATTATTCAAATAGTCGGCAGCGCAGCCCGAAATTAGCACCACAATTGTAGCGGTCGACAACAAACGCCAGTGCATGAAAGTATCCCCCGACACCAATTCAAACCATGCACCATTTGAATTCTGTTGTCGAATCCGGCCCGGCTATCGCGATCAGCAAATGACCGCATTTTGCAACGTCAGCGATAAGGTTGGTACATCGTGCCTCCCCAAATCATCTGATCCGGGTAGGCCGCTTGCGCACTTTTGATTGCAGATTCAAGCTTTGACCAACGGCTATCGTCAGCCACGGCGGCGAAAATCGGATCGCCCAACTCACTTCCGGCAGGCAGTGACTTTCGTAGGCTAAGACCATCTTTGATTGCGGTGGTCACACATGCTCCTGCGCCGGCAAGGTTGTCGCCGTTCAGTTCCAAGCATTTATCCTTGAGAGGAGACGCTTCGACTGGGTAGATGGCTGAAAATGCATCCAGTGTCTTGATGGCTACATCTGCATCGGGAAGACATTGGGCGATCTTGGTGAATACCTTAGACGTTTTCTGACACGCTTCTAGGGCGCGAGGGTCTGCCTGTCCCGCTACGGCTGATGTAGCTATCGTCACTGCTATCGCTAATAGTATGGTTCGCACCCGTCGCCTCCCGCCGATTTCCCCGAAAGGCAACTTGTCACGATTGGAACTGCATTCGCAAGGGCGCGCGCGCTGTACTTTTGAGTCGCGAAAACCGCAAGTTTGGCCAGAAAAAATTGAGAGGGTGAAGGGAGATCATGGGAGAGGACCAAGTTTATCGAATGGAACGGGAGAAGCAGGTTTCGCTTCGAGCTACTGCCGCCATGGCGGCGGTTGAGGCGTCCGTTGATCAGATTGCGCAGTGGCGTATCGGAAGGCAGCCCAACGGACGCTGTGACAGCCCCGCAGAGGTCCTTCGGGCCATCCTCATCGACCTATTCGACGGCTGTTGGGAGGGAGGCTTCGCAGCCGGTCAGGACTTCACGCCAAATGGATCAGAGAGCGACAGTAGTTAGGCGAGAGCCGACCGGGGATGGTGCCGCCTGAGGGACTCGAACCCCCGACCAATAGTTTACAAAACTACTGCTCTACCATCTGAGCTAAGGCGGCACATTTACCCGTGCGTATACCCCTGAAACGTTGCGTTGAAAAACATTGCGGATTTTCAACGCTTTAGCCGATTGATCCAGCGAATTACAAAACCGCTGCTCTACCAGCTGAGCTACAAGGGCACGGCGCTCCGGTTAGCATATTTGTTGCGCCAGTAAAGACAAAACTCCTTTTTCGGTTACCCGGTGTCTCATATGGGCTGTGGGGGAGGGGCATCCTGAAAACCGCCAAATCGCTTCCTACATATGAAACGGTGCAATCGCTTCGCGCAGGGGTGTCGCATGATTAGATTTGTCATCATTCTCCCTATCGTCTTCATAGCCTGGATGCTGCTGGTGAAGATCATCAGCGATGTGAAGAAGGCCAATGTCGACTGGACCGGCGTCACCACCATCATCGGCTTCATCGCGCTCGCCTTCTGGCTTCGCCATGTGACGGGCATGGGCTGAAGGGTAGCGAATAGGGAATAGGGAATAGGGAATAGGGAATAGTATTGTAGCGCGTGGCACCTTGGTGTGCCTGCCTTCGCTACTCGCTACTCGCTACTCGCTACTCGCTACTCGCTACTCGCTACTCGCTTTGAGCGCCGCCTCCACAAAAAATCTCCTCGATCATCGAACCTTTTCCGGCGCCTGGCCGACTGATGGTCAGAGGCGAAGGGTCGCCTCGATCAAGGATCCAGGAGATCATCATGTTCAAGCGCACTCTGACCTCAGGCCTCGTTGCCATTTTCGTCGCCACCGGCGCGCTCGCCGGCACCGTCGGCACGTCGTCGGCCCACGGCATGCATCACCATCATCATCATCACAAGCACTTCAAGAAGCATTGGTGGTGGCACCACAACCATCATCACCACAATCATGGCAGGGTGATCATTTTCCTTTGATGGAGGGACCCAATTCCCCAAAGGGCGGCTTCGGCCGCCCTTTTTGCGTTATGCGACCATCTTGCGAAGCAGCCCGGCAAAGCTGCCGATCTCCCCTTGCGGGGAGATCAGCCGTTATCAAGTTCTTCGCCAAGCTCTTGCACGTCGAACTCGCCGTCGGCACGACCTCGATCCATGCGATTTGGCCATTCCAGGAAAAATGTTTCGAACCTTTTTCCTTGCCACCGCGACAGATGATCAAGAGGCGGATGGATCGCCTCGGTCAACGAAGCAAGGAGATCATCATGTTCACGCGCACACTCGTTTCCGGCGTCATCGCCACCGCCGTCGCCGCCACCGCGCTGGTCGGAACCGTCCAGCCTTCGGCTGCGCATTCGCATCACCATGACCTCGGCATCGGCATCGCCGCCGGCGTTGGCGGTTTCGTCCTGGGCAGCCTGCTCGCCCAGCAGCCCCGTACTGTCTATGTCGACGAAGACGGCGGTTCCTGGCACGTCCGCCGCTGCTTCGATCGCTACGCGAGCTACGATCCGGACTCCGACACCTATGTCGGCTACGACGGCTATCGCCACTACTGCCGGCTCTGAGAGGAGGTGGACCGTTTCAGCAACAGAACAGGGGCTCACGCGAGCCCCTTTTCTGTGTTTCGATGGCAGCTATGCTTGCTCCGCGGTCGACTTTCAACGTCGGCAAGCACAGACTGAAGCGCTTGCCTTCGGCGGCCGATCTGGGTGGTGTACAGCGATTTTCCGAGCGTCTATTCTGACCGCGAAACGTGGGGGAGAGACCCTTGGACGAGCAGGACCCGAAGGAAGACCTGGTCGAAACGGTTTTCCGCAACGGCACCGTCACCGCCGTCGGCATCCTGCTGGCTTTTTCGTTGGGCTTCATCACCCATTGGGCCGCCAACCCGATCCCGTGGCAGACCTACCATCTTGTCGCCGTCCTGCCGATCCTGCTCGGCATCGCCTTGCAGATGCGGGCGCTGTCGCTGCTGCTCGACACAAAGTCCCTGCAGCGGCGCATCTATGAACACGCCAATCGCGTCTTCATCGCCGGCCTCATCTTCACCGCCTGCGGTGTCGGCATGGCGATTCTGCTCGATTTCTTCGATATTGCGACCAAGAGCGCGCTGCCCGGGGCAGGCTGATCAGCCAGCTTGCACGCCGCCGATCATCCTGGTCACCTCGGCTGCTGCATCGCGCACCAGCGGGCCGATCTCAGCCAGCCGCTCCGGCGTCACCCGAACGGTCGGCCCCGACACCGAGACACCGCCGATCGGCTCGCCGAATTCGTTGAAGATGGCGGCGGCCACGCAGCGCATGCCGGGGTGCCGCTCTTCGTCGTCGACCGACCAGCCGCGCCGCTTTGTCGTGGCCAGGTCATGGGCAAGGGCGGAAATGTCGGAAAGCGTCTTGTCGGTGAAGCGCTGCAGGCCTGCCTTGCGCAGGATGGTGCCGACGCGCTCCGGTTCCAGATGCGCCAGCACCGCCTTGCCGATGCCGGATGCATGGAACGGGCTGCGGGTGCCCGGCCGGAAGAAGGCGCGGATCGCCTGGTGCGTCTCGACCTGGCTGACGAAGACCACGCAATCATCCTCGGCGACGCCCAGATTGGCGGTCTCGCCGGTGCTTTCCATCAGCTCCTGCATGACGATGCGGGCGCGGTCGACCAGCTTGCGGCGGCGCAGGAACGCCGCGCCCATGCGGTAGGTCTCGACGCCGATCGACCACAGCTGGTCGCCGGTGTCGAATTCGACCATGCCGTGGTTTTCGAGCGTCGTCAGCATGCGGTAGGCGGTGGAGGCCGCAAGGCCGCTTTGCGATGATATCTCGCTCAGCGACAGGCCGCTGCCTTCCGCGACAATGGCCAGGATGCGCAATGCCCGGTCGAGCGACTGCACCGAACTGGCCTCGGATGGGCCGTTGAAGGCGCGCGGCCGACCACGCTGGCGTTTCTCGGTGGTTTCCATGGCCGCATTGTCGGCAATTCAGCTGCAATAGGCAATGAAAAAGTTTTTCATTGTGTAAGGTCATGCAATCGGTGGAAAACGAAAAGCCATGCAAATTCATTGGCTAATCGTCGTTTCTTATAAATGAAAAAATATTCTGAAAAAATTGAAAAATAGCCGGCTTGGTGACATTCTCAGCTCATCCAACAATGACAAACCCCTGAGGAGGGCCGGAAAATGGCCAGGATGCGCGCTGTCGATGCCGCGGTTCTCGTTCTCGAAAAGGAAGGTATTTCCTGCGCTTTCGGCGTGCCAGGCGCGGCGATCAACCCGCTCTATTCGGCCCTTAAGGCGAGGGGCACCATCCGCCATGTCCTTGCCCGCCACGTCGAGGGAGCCTCGCACATGGCGGAAGGCTTTACCCGCGCCAAGGCAGGCAATATCGGCCTGTGCATCGGCACCTCGGGTCCGGCCGGCACCGACATGATCACCGGGCTTTATTCGGCCGCCGCGGATTCCATCCCGATCCTGTGCATTACTGGCCAGGCGCCGCGTGCCCGGCTGAACAAGGAGGATTTCCAGGCCGTCGACATCGCCGCCATCGCCGCTCCGGTCGCCAAATGGGCGGTCACCGTCATGGAGCCTTATCTGGTGCCGATGGCGCTGCAGAAGGCCTTCCACCTGATGCGCTCGTCGCGGCCGGGGCCGGTGCTGGTCGATCTGCCGGTCGACGTCCAACTGGCCGAGATCGAGTTCGACATCGATGCCTATGAGCCGTTGACGCCGTTCAAGCCGGCGATGACGCGCACCCAGGCCGAGAAGGCGCTGGCGATGCTCAACGCGGCCGAAAAGCCGCTGATCGTCGCCGGCGGCGGCATCATCAACGCCGACGCGTCGGATCTACTCATCGAATTCGCCGAAATTTCGGGCGTTCCGGTCATCCCGACACTGATGGGCTGGGGCGCCATTCCCGACGACCACCGGCTGATGGCCGGCATGTGCGGGCTGCAGACCTCGCACCGCTACGGCAATGCCACGATGCTCGAGGCCGATTTCGTCTTCGGCATCGGCAACCGCTGGGCCAACCGCCACACCGGTTCGGTCGACGTCTACACCAAGGGGAAAAAATTCGTTCATGTCGATATCGAGCCGACGCAGATCGGCCGTGTCTTCGCGCCGGACCTTGGCGTTGTTTCGGATGCGGGCGCGGCGCTGAAGATGCTGCTCGACGTCGCCACCGAGTGGAAGACGGCCGGCAAGCTGCGCGACTGGTCCGGCTGGGCAAAGGAATGCCAGGGCCGCAAGAAGACCATGAAGCGCAAGACGCATTTCGACCACGTGCCGCTGAAGCCGCAACGTGTCTACGAGGAGATGAACAAGGCGTTCGGCCGCGATGTCACCTATGTCACCACGATTGGTCTGTCGCAGATCGCGGGCGCGCAGTTCCTGCATGTCTACAAGCCGCGCAACTGGATCAATTGCGGTCAGGCCGGCCCGCTCGGCTGGACTTTGCCGGCTGCCCTTGGCGTTCGCGCCGCCGATCCAGACCGCACCATCGTGGCGCTGTCGGGCGACTATGATTTCCAGTTCATGATCGAGGAACTGGCGGTTGGCGCACAGCACAAGCTGCCCTACCTCCATGTCGTCGTGAACAACGCCTATCTCGGGTTGATCCGCCAGGCGCAGCGCGGCTTCTCGATGGATTTCGAGGTCAATCTCGCCTTCGAGAACATCAACCGCTCAGGCGACCCCGAGGCCGGCTATGGCGTCGACCACGTCGCAGTGGCCGAGGCGATGGGCTGCAAGGCGGTCAGGGTGCGCAAGCCGGAGGAATTCGCTGCCGCCTTCAAGGAGGCACAGCGGCTGATGAAGGAGCATCAGGTTCCGGTCGTGCTCGAATTCATCCTCGAGCGTGTCACCAACATCTCGATGGGCACCGAGATCGACAAGATCACCGAATTCGAGGACCTTGCCGAAAGCCATGAAGATGCGCCAACGGCGATCGTGATGTTGGACTAAGCTGCGTTGATATTCAGCTGATGCCGGCCTGCAAATGGCAGCTTCCTGCGCTTCCGGTGCTCACGTACCCAAAAGTACGCTCCGCTCCGGTTCTAGGAACCCACCGTTTTCGACACGGCCTGACCTGAATCTCAACGCACCGCAGGAAGAAGGAGAAAAAGAATGCCGCGTTTTTCAGCCAATCTTTCCATGCTTTTTGGCGAGCACGATTTCCTTGACCGTTTTGATGCAGCTGCCCGCGCGGGCTTCAAGGGCGTCGAATATATCGGCCCCTATGATCACGCGCCCGAGGTGGTCGCCGCGCGGCTGAAGAAAAACGGTCTGACCCAGGTGTTGTTCAATCTGCCGGTAGGCGACTGGGGCAAGGGCGAGCGCGGCATTGCGGTGCTGCCGGATCGCGTGCCGGAATTTCGCCAGGGCATCGCCAAGGCGATCACCTATGCGCAGGCGCTCGGCTGCCAGCAGGTCAATTGCCTGGCCGGTATCGCGCCGGCCGGCGCCGACCACAAGGTACTGGAGGATGTCTTTGCCGAAAATCTCGCCTTCGCGGCGGAGAAGCTGGAGCAGGCCGGGATCCGGCTCTTGATCGAGCCGATCAACACGCGAGATATTCCGGGCTTTTTCCTCAACTATTCCGACCAGGCGCTGGCGCTGATCGACCGTATCGGTTCGAAGAACCTGTTCCTGCAATACGATATCTATCACATGCAGATCATGGAGGGGGATCTCGCCCGTACCATCGAGGCAAACCTCGGCCGCATCGCGCATATCCAGCTTGCGGACAATCCCGGCCGTCACGAGCCGGGGACGGGCGAGATCAACTATCCCTTCCTCTACGAACACATCGACCGCATCGGCTATTCCGGCTGGGTCGGCGCGGAATACAAGCCGAAAGCCGGGACGGAGGCCGGGCTGGGCTGGTTCAGGGAATTGGTCGGGCAGGGAAGTGCGGCGGCTTAGCTGCGGGGAGCCGAAGCTACCGATCTCCCCTCGTGGGGAGATGGCCGTCAGGCCAGAGGGGGCGCGAGGAACGCAGCCTCGACAAAGACATAGGACGGAGAAAAACAATGGAAACCATCGGCTTCATCGGCCTCGGCATCATGGGCGCGCCGATGGCGGGGCATCTGCTGGATGCGGGTCATAAGGTCATCGCCAGCGACCATCGCTCGAAGCCACAGGCTGACCTCATCGCCAAGGGTCTGAAGTCAGTCTCTGGCCATGCCGCCGTGGCCGAGGCGGCGGAGATCATCATCACCATGGTGCCCGATACGCCGCAAGTGGCCGATGTGCTGTTCGGCGAGAACGGCGTCGCGTCCGGTCTGAGCAAGGGCAAGCTGGTGATCGACATGAGCTCCATCTCGCCGATCGAGACCAGGGTGTTTGCCAAAAAGATCAACGATCTCGGTTGCGATTACCTCGACGCGCCGGTCTCGGGGGGCGAAGTCGGCGCCAAGGCGGCATCGCTGACCATCATGGTCGGCGGCGAGGACAAGGCGTTCGAGCGCGCCAGGCCCGTATTCGAGAAGATGGGCAAGAACATCACCCTCGTCGGGCCGAACGGCGTTGGCCAGACCACCAAGGTGGCCAACCAGATCGTCGTCGCGCTGACCATTGAAGCCGTCGCCGAAGCGCTTATTTTTGCTTCAAAAGCCGGCGCCGACCCGGCCAAGGTCAGGCAGGCGCTGATGGGCGGGCTGGCGGCCTCGCGCATTCTCGAAGTGCATGGCGAGCGCATGGTCAAGCGCACCTTCGCGCCGGGCTTCCGCATCGAACTGCACCAGAAGGATCTTAATCTCGCGCTGGAGGGCGCCAAGGCTCTCGGCGTGTCGCTTCCCAACACCTCGACCACGCAGCAACTGTTCAATTCCTGCGCGGCCAATGGCGGCGCGAAGGAAGATCACTCGGCGCTGGTCAGGGCGCTGGAGCGGATGGCCAATTTCGAGGTCGGCGGCAACGCAGCCGACGTCAAAGGCAAGGCAGCATAGCAGGAGAGGGCGGCGCACCGTTCCCAAGCCGCCAACTCTTGCCTGTCGAAGAGCGGGCTCCTGCGTTTATCGCCGGAGCCCGTTTCGCATTTCGAGATGTTTCGCCGAACGCCTACTGTTTCGAGAGGCTCAGCCGCGCTTCAAAAATGCCCGCGCTGCATAGAGGCTGATCGCTGCGGCGTTCGATACGTTGAGAGAGCGGATGGCGCCGGGCATGTCGAGCCGCGCCAGCGTCGTCACGGTCTCGCGGGTCTTCTGGCGCAGGCCCTTGCCCTCGGCGCCGAGAATCAGCGCGATCTTTTCGCCTGAAAAACTCGTTTCGAGTTCCGCCGGCCCGTCCGAATCGAGGCCTATGGTCTGGAAGCCGGCCACGTGCAATTGGTCGAGCGCGTCGGCAAGGTTCTTCACCTCGATCTGGTCGATATGCTCCAGCGCTCCCGATGCAGCTTTCGCCAGCACGCCGGATTCCTGCGGGCTGTGGCGGGCCGTGGTGATCAGCGCCCCAGCGCCGAAGGCGACCGCCGAGCGCAGGATGGCGCCGACATTGTGCGGATCGGTGACCTGGTCGAGCACCAGCACCAGCCTTGCATCGCCAAGGGCATCGAGCCGCTTCGGCTTCAGCGGCTCGGCCTCGATCAGCACGCCCTGATGCACCGCGTCCGACCCGGTGATCTCGTCGATATCCCTGGGCTCGACCAGTTCCGCCTTGAAGCGCAGGGCGGCGAGGTCGGCTATTTCCAGGCGCTCAGCCGCGTTGCGCGTCACCAGCATCCTTCTGATCCTGCGGCGCGGATTGTCGAGTGCCGCCCGTACCGTGTGCAGGCCATAGAGCCGCACCAGGCCATCGGCGGCGTTTTCGCCCGGTGGAACCGGCTGCCGGGGCCGGAATGCCGGCGCGCCACCGCTTTTCTCGTCGCGATAGGCGCGGCGCAGCTTGGCGTAATGGGTGTCTTTCGGCGTCTTGGAATTGTTGTCGTTGCTCATGGCCGGCTTCTATAACCGTGTCGCGCGGCAATGGATACCGCTGGTTCGAACGGCTTGCCGGATGGCAGACGAAATTCAGCGCGTTTTGCCGGGATCTTGCGGTTGACAGTTTTGGGCGGTGCCGCCATAAGGCGCTTCGCGGAAGGCTGCTGAGGCGGTCGCGACGCGTCGATGCCTTGTTGCATGGCTCCGGCGGCAGACTGGAGAGGTGCCCGAGTGGTTAAAGGGGACGGACTGTAAATCCGTTGGCTATGCCTACGTTGGTTCAAATCCAACCCTCTCCACCACTGCCGGCCCGGAAGCCCTGAAACGCAAAGCATCGGACCGAAAAGTGTGTAGCGGTTTTCGGGGGAATCCGATACTTCACTGAAAGGCGCGGGTATAGCTCAGTGGTAGAGCAGCAGCCTTCCAAGCTGAATATGCGGGTTCGATTCCCGCTACCCGCTCCAAGCCTCGGAATTTTTTAGCAATCCGGACAGCCACTTATTCCTTCAGCCGAGGTTTCGCCGGAATCTTGCGGATGGAATGCGTCGAACCGCTATCTCGGCCCAGCGGCTTCAGATCGATTCAATCAATTTGGTCAAAAATGTCGCGAACACGCGGACTTTCTGAACTCGCAGGAGGTCGTATGAGCAAAATGCCGCCCCGATTGACCGAATGATCGGCGAGCACGGTACGAAGACGTCCATCCGCGACGGGCACGCGCCGCCAGATAGTGGGGCAATTGGGCAAGGCCGAGGCCGGCGATAGCAGCCAGTGCCACGGCCTCGATATCGTTGAACACAGGCCCATTCGGCGGGCGCCCAGGAGCCTTCGCCGCTTGGTCGCGATGTCGCTCTCTTCGATTGTCGTCGTGGCCAAGGCTCTTCGTCTCGGCCCCTGTGGAAAAGTGCCCCGTTGGTAAGCCGCATCCACCCACTCCAAGCTGGGTCGTAACGCATGAGCGGTGGAAACCAGGCACCCATAGGTATTGGCCCTATCAGGTGACACCACCGTCCAAGGGGGCCGTTTCGGCTACCACCAAGGAGTGCGATTGTCCCTGCAGCACCGTGGTGTTTCGCCCGACTTGGCGTCTATGCCCGTTTTTCGAAAGGTGGGATGCTGATGGCAGGCGCCGACCGGGCGCGGCTGCACCACGGAGACGCGCGATGGAAAAAGAAGAAGTCGATATTGATGACAACGAAGACGAAGACGACGTCTCCAAAAGCAACACCGAGGATGCAGACGATCTCGACATCGATCTGGATCAAAACTCCGAGCTTGGCGACGATGTCGATCTGGGGGTGACGGTCATCGGTTCGCGGCCGGCTATTGTCGAGCTCGACACGGAAGTCGACCAGAACGACGAAATGGATCAGGACGCGGATGTCGACAGCGACGTCGGCGATTCCGGCGGACGTAACATCGAGATCGCGACTGACCAACGGCCCGAGGTCGATCAGCGGATCGACGTCGATGTCGAGGTCAGCGAAGATGACGGGGTCATCGTCGTCGAGGTCGACGCCGAGATTGAAGACGATGTCGAAATCGAGAGCGATCTGAGTGTCGACGTAGACGATGATGATGAAAACAGTCTCGATGCCGATGTCGAACAGAATTCGGAAAATGATGAGAACACCGACGTTGATGTGGAAATCCGCGACGACGTCGACGCTGACGTGGACGTAGACATCGCCTCTCTCGTCGAATCCGCAGTACGTGCCGCCATCGATGCGGCAAAGGATGACGACGCGACGGAGATCAATGTCGATCTCGACGAAGAAGCCGCCGCCGACGGGGACGTCGACATAATCGTGGACCTCAGCGACGCCTGAGCTTCATCGCCGCCGCGACGCGGGACAAGCCGGGCTTTGCCCCGGCTTTCTTCCGGCGCCTGTTGCACTGCTGTCCTGTGCCCACCCAAAAGAAACGCTTCATCCTTCGATGAGCCGGCGGGTTCGCCCGTTCGGGTTGACTCTTACCCAAGCGAATAAACCAATTGGCATGAGAGTTTCCCGTTTGGGCCGCATGCTCATTGGTAGCTATTTTCCCGTGCTGAGAACGGCGATGATTCCTCCATCGACGCGTTGTCGAAGGATCCACAGGGATCGTCCGGATAGCCCGTCGGTCCGGTCTGCGAGCGGATGCCCGCCAGAGCGGTTCGTCAATCACAGGGAGGGTTAGTCCCATGCCGGACATTGAAGACATTGATTTCGATTTCGACATTGATGCCGATATCGATCAGGACCTCGATCAGGATCAGGATCAGGATGTAGACGTCGATACCGACCAGGACTCCGACGTAGACCTAGACAACAACAACGATTCCGACGTCGACAACGACAACGACCAGGACGCGGACACCGACAACGATGCAGATGCGGACGCAGATGCGGACGCAGATGATGACAGCGATGCTGATGCCGATGCCGATGCCGATGCGGACGGCGATGCCGACAACGACAACGACACCGAAATCGTCACTGATCAAGCGAACGACAATGACGTAGATGTCGATCAGGATCAGGACGTCAACGTAGATGTCGATCAGGATCAATCCGCCAATCAAGACGCGGACATCGATATCGACTTCGATTTCGACTTCGCTTGACCGTCTTTGCTGAAAACCAGGCGCCCGGGACTCATCCGGGCGCCGAGCGATGCCACCCGTCGCAGGCGCAAGCTGCGACGGCCGGGCTTCGCTCGTCGACGCACTTCAATGCACCGCCAAGACACCCTCGTGGAGATAAACCGACAATGGCTCTCTCCTGGATGAAAGGCGGCGGGGAAGCCGAAATAGAGCGCAAACTTCTTTCTTGCAAAGCTTGGCTGCTTTGGGTGCCCGGCCTCCTCGGGGACAAGTCACTCATGATGCTCGCCTGGATGAAGGCCAGCGCAAGAAACGGGGTCGAGCGCGCGTCCAGGGCCGTGCTGCTGGCGGTTCTCACGCTCGGTTTCCTCAGAGACAAATCGCTGGTGGGCGTCGTCTGGATGAGGGCCAGCGCGAGAAACGAGATCGAGCGCGCGTCCAGGGCGCTGCTGTCGGCGGTTCTTGCGCTGGGTCCCCTCAGAGAGAAATCGCTGACGGTCCTCGCGTGGGTGAAGGGAAGCGCCAAAGCCGAGATCGAGCGCGCATGTCGTCTTTCCAAGGTCTGGCTGCATGCGGTCCTCGTGCGCAACCTCCGTGACTCGCCCGTGACCCACTCGCGCTTGAAGGGCCGTGGAAGAACCGACGTCGAGCGTGCTTTCAATCTTTGCAAAGCTTCACTGCTCATGATCCTGGTACTCAGCTTCTTCGTGAACCTGTTGGCGCTGACGGTTCCCCTTTACCTCCTGCATATCTATGACCACGTCCTTGCGAGCCGCAGTATCGAGACGCTCGTGATGTTGACCTTGATCGTCATCGTTGCTTTGGCCGTGCATGCCATCCTGGAGACCCTACGCCGCGCGATGCTCATCCGCATTGGGGTGTGGCTCGATGAGCGCCTGCAAGCTCCTGTTCTTATTGCAGCGGTGCAGTCGGCCATGCGCGGCGATCCGGCCGCGGCGGCGCAGGCCTGGCGGGACATTGGCGGCCTCCGCTCCTTCTTCGGCGGCACCGCCTGCACCGCTTTGTTCGATCTTCCGTGGACGCCGATCTTCATTCTCGCGATGATCCTGGTGCATCCGCTTCTCGGCGCGATCGGCCTTTTGGCGGCGGTTGTCCTGTTCGGGCTTGCGATGCTCAATGAAATGGTGACCCGCAAACCCTTTGCCCGGTCGAGCGCCGTCTGGGCAGAGAGCCAACACCGGTTCGAGTCCCTGCTGCGCAATGTTGAAGCAATCAGCGCCATGGGAATGCTGCCTGGGGTGGCCCGCCTCCTACACGATGACCAGTCCGACGCGAAGGAGGCTCAACTCGCCGCCGCGATGCGTGGCTCAGCAATCCAGGCTCTCGCACGCTTCGTCCGACTTCTCGCTCAAGTCGTCGTCATGGCATGCGCAGCCTGGCTGGTGATCCTGCACGATGTTAGCCCAGCGGTGATCTTCGCAACGTCTATCCTGCTGGGCCGGTGTCTCGGCCCAGTCGAGGGCGCGATCGGTACCTGGAAGGCAGTCAGCGGCGTACGTCTGGGCTACAGCCGCCTTCACAAGATCATGGCGGCCGCGCCGCAGCCTCGAAGGGCAATGGAACTGCCGCGCCCAAATGGACAACTCTCTGTCGAGCAGGTTACCTTCATGCCGCCGGGCGCGGACACGCCGGCGCTGCGCCGGCTGACCTTCGTCGTCAATCCCGGGCAAATCCTTGGAATAGTCGGTCCCTCAGGGGCCGGGAAGTCGACCCTTGGGCGAATCATTGCGGGCACTCTCGCTCCCACGGTCGGGCATGTGCGCCTCGATAGCGCCGACATCGGGCTCTGGCTGGCCTCCGGTGGTCATCGCTATCTCGGCTATCTTCCCCAGGACATCGAGCTCTTAGGCGGGACGGTTCGGCAGAACATCGCCCGCATGCAGGAGGCCCACGCGGATGACGTGATCGCTGCCGCTGCCATGGTGGGCTTGCATGAAGCGATCATGCGGCTGCCTATGGGCTACGAGACTGATATCGGCGAAGGTGGCACGCGGCTGTCCGGCGGGCAGCGGCAGCGGCTCGGCCTGGCACGAGCCCTTTTCGGCCATCCGCGTCTCATCGTTCTGGATGAGCCGAACGCCAGCCTTGACGCCGAAGGCGAAGATGCCTTGCGGCGGGCTATTGAGGAGATGAGGGGGCGAGGATCGACGATCATCGTCATCGCCCAGCGCCTTGGCATCCTGAACATGTCTGACAAGATTCTGGTGCTTGACAACGGCAGAATGGATGCCTTCGGGAACCGTCGGGACGTCGCCAGGAAGATCAAGAGCGGGCGCACCAGCATTGCGGTCAGGCGCCCACAGATCGTAAACGCCCTGAATCGCGCAGGGCAACTTGGCCAGGTTGACTCCTCGGGGCCGCCGCCGGCGGCGAGACGCCTCGCTAACGGGGCGGAAGCCGAGGGGGTCGTGTCATGAGAAGCTCGAACCACACTGTGGCGCACGATCTCGCAGACGTCCTACCGCCACCGCCGGGGACGCCGTTCCGGCGCTTGCGGTTCCTCGCTGCGAGCGCGTTTGCGGTGGTCGGCGTGTTCGTCATCGGCTTCGGCTTCTGGGCAACCTATGCACCGCTCGAAAGCGCTGCCATCGCTGGAGGGACGATCGAGGCAGAGTCCAGCCGCAAAACCATTCAGCATCTGGAGGGTGGAATAATCGGCCGGATCCTGGTGAAGGACGGCGACGAGGTGACCGCTGGGCAGCCGCTCATCGGGCTGGACAATACAAGGGCTCGCGCCACCGCTCACGTGCTCCAGGCGCAGCTCTGGGAAGCACGGGCCCTGGAGGCGCGCCTGGTGGCGGAGCGCGATGGCCGCGACGCCATTCAGTTCCCGCTTGGCCTTATCTCGGCAGCTCAGCGCAACCCCGCGCTGGGGGAGGTGATGGCCGGGCAAATCAGGATCTTCGATACGCACCACAAGCTCCAGTCATCGCGGATCGGGGTCATTCAGCAGCGCAAGGCTCAGACGAAGGAGGAAATCGCTGCGCTGCGCTTTCAGGCGCAAGCGGCCGCGAAGCGCGCGGCAATCATCAAGAAGGAGATGGCGATTGTTGCCAGCATGGTCGCCAAAGGACTGCAGACGCGCGGACGTCTCTTACAGCTCGAGCGCGAACAGGCCGAGATTGACGGACGGTCCGGCGATACACTGGCGCAGGTTTCGCGGGCCAGGCAAGCCATAGGAGAATCGGATGCGATGATCCTCCAGATGAGGAGCGACCAAGACAACAAGAGCGCCGAGATGCTGCGCGACGTTCA
Organism: Mesorhizobium bavaricum; assembly: GCF_056781655.1. NCBI lineage: Bacteria > Pseudomonadati > Pseudomonadota > Alphaproteobacteria > Hyphomicrobiales > Phyllobacteriaceae > Mesorhizobium > Mesorhizobium bavaricum. The sequence goes on from NZ_CM165566.1 coordinate 4,442,293, forward strand.
AGCGCAGATTTACCAGCTTATCGAGCGTATTCAGTCCGCAAGGGAAGTGCTGGGCCGAACAATCGTTCGCGCGCCCGAAGCCGGCACGATCACGGATCTGCGTATCCACACTCTCGGAGGGGTCGTGGTCGCCGGCGAGCCGCTCATGGATCTTGTCCCGCGTCGGGACCGCCTGATAGTGCTGGCTCAGGTCAAACCGGAGGACATCGACCTGGTCCGTGCCGGTCTCCCAGCGCGGGTCCGCCTCCTGGCATACAAGCACCGACGGGTGCCTCCCGTCGATGGCGTCCTTACTTATGTCTCCGCCGACCGCCAAATCGACAAGGAAACGGCGCGGGCCTATTACATCGCCCGCGTCCGGATCAGCGAGACGTCCTTGCGTGAATTGCCGGAGGTGGAGATCATGCCCGGAATGCCGGCCGAAGTACTGATTAGGACCGGACAGTTCACTGTCGCCCACTATATGCTGCGTCCCCTCCTCGAGAGCTTCAACCGGGCCTTCCGAGAAGATTGAGAGGCTGGGATGCTTCCCACCGATAGGAGAACCCGCGGCGCCCTGCCACCCATCGGAGCCGATCCGCAGGAAATCGCCGGGCCGGAATTGACCGTCGTTGGCAGCTTGGCCGTGCCGAGCGAGATCCCGTTCCCTGCCGCTCCGCCGGCCATGCATTCGGTTGCCGATCTGGCGCCGGGCGAGCAGGAAGGCGGGCCGACGGCGCACGGCTTCGATGGGAATCCCGCGACAATGCCGATCAAGAACCCGGCTCCGTCCAGCGACGCGCACGACCTCTCGGGCGCCCTTGGAGCGACGGACGGACCAAACGTCATTTCCATCTCCGTGGCTCAGAATTCCTCTGGGCCGAGATCTCCCGCGATCACCCACCGAGAAGGCGCCGGCAGCGGGCACGATCACCAAGATGAGCCAAGCGGCGACGACGCCGGCGGTGGTGTCAGCCTCGGTCCGAGCGATAGCGAGTTGGACGAAATCGACGACACGCCCACTGGTGTCGGCGCCGGTTCGAACGATGGCGGGCCGACCGGGACCGACGACGTACATAGCATCAATGTGATGCAATCCGTGTTGGTCGACCAGGATGCGAGCTTCGCGGTCAGCGGCTACGTGGGCGAGGTGGCGGCGCGGCTGCACATATTTCAGGATCTTGTGATGGACCAGGACGAAGACATTTCCGTCATCGTCGACGGCGACGGAAATTTCGCGGTTCTGCTCGATCAGGAAATGCGCATCGATCAGGAGATCGATCTCGATCTCGAAATCTTCGAAGCCGACGGTGTGCTCCATCTGGATGTTTTCCTGTGGGACTCCGTCGAGGTCGAACAGGATACGACGATCGATCTGCGGATCAGCGACGGACCACCTGGTGGCACGGTCGACGTGAACCAGGATATCGAGCTCGATCAGGACATCGACATCGACATCGACATCGACAGCGAGCTGGAAGAACTTTACGCCGTCAAAGCATATGTTGACGTGCTCCAGCAGGCCGACGCCGATCAGTACGCCGTCGTGGACATCGAGGACTTGAATAGCAAGATCGACGTGGATGTGGACGCAACACAGACCGCGATCATCGAACAGCAAACCGTCGTGCAAGTCGATTTTGCGCTGGTCTAGATCATCTGGGCAAACCTGATCCATATCGTGTGACAGTTGCGATCTACACGCAGCCGGCAAACCGGGCACGAGTTCGTCTCAGCGCGCCACAAATGGGGCGTGAGTGCTTGATCCTGTCGGAGAGGGCGCCCGATGCAGTTGTGCATCGCGTAGGTTTGCCTGTCGATCGGCCGCTGGAATTTACGGTTCGACGCGGAATTCGGATCATCTGCTCGGCGCCACGGCCTGCAGGATCGCGGTGGAAGTCCGTCAGACAGAATTGCCGCAAATTTGTGTCAAATGCGACCGATCTTAACCATACGGACAACTAGAGGTAGATTAGCAGCAGCTAACTCGCTTATATTATTTTGGGGAGCCAATAAGGAGGGTGTATTGACTCTCTCGCTTTCGGTCGAACAGAACGGCTCGCCTTGCGAGCGTCCTTCCATCGTTATAGTCGACCACCATCCGCTATGGCGAAGTTGTCTCGCGCGGATTCTTCGTGATGAGTTCCAGGATTTCGCTATCCTGGAGATCGAGACCCCGCATCAATTGGGCTCCGTGGTCGGGAAAGCTATCAGTCTTGCTACGCTCAACATCGGAGGCGCTGCCATAACGGACGAGCGCGTACTGAAGAGCCTTTCTTTGCTTCACCGATTGCTGCCCGACGCCCCTCTCATGCTCCTCACGCGGCTCGAAGCATCAACTATTTCAGATGCAATGATTTCCGAAGTGACCCGCTTTGGCGTGAGAGGCTACGTTGCACACTCCGTTTCTGTCGAGATTGCCTTGGCTGCGCTTCGATTGGTAATCGCCGGTGGCGTTTACTTTCCGCGATCGCTGGACATGGACTGCGCGAGCTGGGTTTCCGTCTCGCCGGAGAATATCGCCGCCTTGCAAACGCCTATTGCCCTGAACGGCATGGCGACCGCGCTGCCCGTGATTGCGAGCCCAGCCAACATCGTATTCACGGGACGCGAGCGACAGGTGCTGGCAACCTTGTTGCGCGGCCTGTCCAACAAGGTCATCGCCAATGAACTGAACTTGTCGCAGAATACGGTCAAGTCGCATATCTCGCGTATCATGCACAAGCTGCATGCGAAGAACAGGACTGAGGCGGTTGTTCTGTCCCAGCACTCTGCGCATGTCGCCAATGGAGGCGCGCAGAGCGACATTTCCGACGCATAGAACCTGCACCACCTGACATCCAGTGGACTCTTGAGGAGACGATCACCGAGGGGGCAACGCTGCCGCGCTTCACCATGAGAGGCACATCAAAGGGAGCTTCTTCGGCGTCCCACCCATGGGAAAGAAAATCGCCGTCCAGGCGATGAATTTTTATCAATGGTCCAATGGACAGATCGTAGGTGAACGTGGGTTGGGGCTTCTGCAACAAATCGGTGCCGCACCCATGTGACGAGTGGTGCATGCCCTCCTGCGATCGAGATGGTGAGCTAGGCGGGGAGCGTTTCTGGTAACCGAAATCAGAGTTATGCCGATGAAAACGAACGCGATCCCCATGCACGGATTCCCGCTACCCGCTCCAGACTCTCATCCCTGCGATCTGCAGGCCGAAACACCGCGCGACAAGCAGCACAGGTGCTCCAACGGTGCGGATGTCTGAGCCGCGCTAGCTGTTGAACGCCGATGCGACCTGGTGCTGCTGCGGTACCTGGCCATTTGGCGTCAGCTTGTCGACGACGCCGGGCAAGGCCGTAGACAACTGCTTGAGCAGTTCCTGCTCATCCATCCCCGTCCGTTGCGCGATCTCGCGGATGACCTGCGGCCCGAGTGCGGCGCCGAGATCATTGGCATTGATCGACTGGTTCTGCCCGGTGCCGACCCAGGAATCGGCGGCGTTGCCGTGGCCGGCATCCCTGAGCTTGTCGAGCAGGCCGCCCAGTCCGCCGAGCAGGCCGCCGTCGGCGGAGGTCGTTCCGGTGGAAGCAGGGCCGGTCGGGGCCGGGGTCTCGGTCTGGTCCGGCTGTTCGGCGCTTCTGCCGCTCAGCATTTTTCCGACCAGCAACGCGCCGAGCGCGATCATCAGCGGTTTGGTGATGTTGCCGCCGGGAACGGCGTTGTCAAAAAGTCCCATAGTGGATCCTCCATCTCAACCAAGCCCAGCCCATTTCAACAATGGGGCATCCGAGCGGGATTTCAAGTTGGCTTGAGGTTTTGACAGTCCTGTGAAAATGTCCGGCTGGCGGGGGATGGAGAGGAAAAAATGTCAATCATCAGCTGGATCATACTCGGCGTCATCGCCGGCTTCCTGGGCAGCAAGATCGTCAACAAGAGCGGCCAGGGCATTCTGCTCGATATCGTTCTTGGCATCGTCGGCGCCATTGTTGGAGGCCTGATCTTCAGCGCCTTTGGCGCATCGGGTGTCACCGGCCTCAACATCTACAGCCTGATCGTTGCCGTGATTGGCGCGGTGGTCGTCCTGTGGGCCTACCACCAGTTCAGCGGCCGCCGGGCGCTCTAAGCGCGGCTGGATCTTCTGAAGCTTCGAGTTTCTGTCCAGGCAAGACCAGCTTCGCGCCGGGACCCGGCAGCTTGCCTATGGCATCAACACTGCGTCGGCCGCGGCGAAGAAGATCAGCGTTCCCGCGATGAACACCGCCCAGCCGACAAGCGATTTGCGGATGGCGGCCTTGTGCTCGGCGTCGGAGTTCTTGTTCTGGTCAAAATCCGTCATGGGAAACGCCCTTGGCTGATCGATCATGCCGTCGTCTACTGAACGGTCCTTCGCCGATTAGACGATCTTTTTCGGCTCGGCAACAACTCGTTGGAAGACCTGTGTGAGCGCCCCGCTTGGCCCGCGTGAGCAGGTGAGGTCAGGCGACGACGGTCAGCCGGCGCTGGCGCTGATCCAGGGAGACGATGGTCAGTCCGCTGCCGACCACCAGCAGGATGCCGCAGACGGCCAGTGCATTGGGGAATTGCCCGAACACCAGCAGGCCCGAAATGACCGCCCAGACGGTGAAGCAATAGTAGAACGGCGCCACCGCGCTGGTTGGCCCGACGCGGTAGGCCATGAAGATGAAGAAGTGGCCGAAAATCAGGAAAAATCCGGCGCCGGCCATCAGCAGCAGATGGCGCGCCTCGGGCATGACCCAGCGCTCGGAAACCAGATGCGCGGCACCGGCGCCGATCAGCACAATCACGACGGCCGAAATCGCCACGATCATCCCCGGCACCTCGGCCGAAACACGCCTGCCAGCAAGATCGCGCGCCGCCGCGAACGTCGCGTTGCCGAGCGCCAGCAAGGCGTAGATCGAAATGCCTTGCATGGTCGGCTGCGCCACCATCAGCGCGCCGATGAAGCCGAGCCCGATCAGCGCCATGCGCTGCCCGCCGATCCGCTCGCCAAACAGGATCGAGGAGCCGACCAGCATCAACAGCGGCGTGATCTGTCCAAGCGCCGTCGAATCCGCGATCTGCATGTTGGCGAGCGCGATGACGTAGCAGAGGATCGCCGCCAGCTCGAGCAGGTTCCTGCTCAGCACGCGCTTGTCGAAGATCAGCGGGATCTGCTTGCCGTAGCCGAGTGCGAACAGCAGCGGAAAGCCCCACAGCGTCGCCGCCGCACCGCGCAGAAACAGCACTTCGTAGGACGGCAGGCCCGACGTCGCGAGTTTCATCATCGTATCGTTGACGAGATACGACCCGGTCGAGATGATCATGAACAGCGGGCCGCGGATGGCGGTCGGAAGGAAATGCATCCGGCGAAGAAATCAGACCGCGATGACGACCGCAATGGGCCATGACCTGGCCATGACTCAGACAGGGCCGGGCAGGCGAGATGGCGCTGCCGCGGCTTCGATCGAGCGGCCTGTCGCCCATTTCATTTCGGTTCGAGCCTTCCTATATCAGCGCCACATCCCCGCAATCGGATCAATGGTTCGGACTGAGTGAGAGGGCACCCGGCCAAAAGACGCTTGTGTTTTCTGGCCTTTGTCGCTAATCGCCCCGCATTCGACTGAACTGAAGGTCCAGGCCGTCCAAGGAAAGAGACTATGGCAAAAGGTAAATTCGAGCGTAACAAGCCTCATGTGAACATCGGCACGATTGGTCACGTTGACCATGGCAAGACGTCGCTGACGGCAGCGATCACGAAGTATTTTGGCGAATACAAGCGCTATGACCAGATCGACGCGGCACCTGAGGAGAAGGCGCGCGGCATCACGATCTCGACGGCGCATGTCGAATACGAGACGGCCAACCGCCACTACGCTCACGTCGACTGCCCCGGCCACGCCGACTATGTGAAGAACATGATCACCGGTGCCGCGCAGATGGACGGCGCGATCCTGGTTGTGTCGGCTGCCGACGGCCCCATGCCGCAGACCCGTGAGCACATCCTGCTGGCCCGTCAGGTCGGCGTGCCGTCGATCGTTGTGTTCCTGAACAAGGTCGACCAGGTCGACGACGCCGAGCTGCTCGAACTGGTCGAGCTCGAGGTTCGCGAGCTTTTGACCAAGAACGAGTTCCCCGGCGACGACATTCCGATCGTCAAGGGTTCGGCGCTGGCGGCTCTGGAAGATTCGGACAAGAAGATCGGCGAGGACGCGATCCGCGAGCTGATGGCTGCGGTTGACGCCTACATCCCGACGCCGGTTCGTCCGCTCGACAAGCCGTTCCTGATGCCGATCGAAGACGTGTTCTCGATCTCGGGCCGTGGCACGGTTGTGACCGGCCGCGTCGAGCGTGGCGTGGTCAAGGTCGGCGAGGAACTCGAGATCATCGGCATCCGTCCGACGACCAAGACGACCTGCACCGGCGTCGAGATGTTCCGCAAGCTGCTCGATCAGGGCCAGGCTGGCGACAACATCGGCGCGCTGCTGCGCGGCGTTGATCGTGAAGGTGTCGAGCGCGGCCAGGTTCTGGCCAAGCCGGGCACGGTGAAGCCGCACAAGAAGTTCGTGGCTGAAGCCTACATCCTGACCAAGGACGAAGGTGGCCGTCACACGCCGTTCTTCACCAACTACCGTCCGCAGTTCTATTTCCGCACGACGGACGTGACCGGCATCGTGTCGCTGCCGGAAGGCACCGAGATGGTGATGCCGGGCGACAACATCACGGTCGATGTCGAGCTGATCGTGCCGATCGCCATGGAAGAGAAGCTGCGCTTCGCCATCCGTGAAGGCGGCCGCACCGTCGGTGCCGGCATCGTCGTCACCATCAAAGAGTAATCGACGCCGGCATTCTGCCGGTCAGGCTCAAACAGAAAGGGCGGTCCTTGGGGCCGCCCTTTTCTTTTACCGGCGACCGGGTGCCATATTGTCCTGTTGCAAGCCTTTGGACCTTGTCTAGTATAGTTGCATCGCGGGGCTTTTTCCCAAATGGTTGTAGGGCGCCTTCCAGATTGTCAGGCTTTGTGGTCGCTGCGGCTGATCAGTCTGCTGGCGTTGTTTGTCGTTGGGCATGCCGCTTTTGCGGCGGATACAGCGGCGGATCTCGGTCCGACGATGCGGTTTGGCATTGTCCGCAGCAATGCGCCGGGCTGCGAGCCGATCTGCCCGGAATGGATTTCGGCCGAGGGCTCGATAGAAGCCGGGACGCCGGTTCTGTTCAAACGCTTGCTCAAAACGCTCAGTGGTCGAAAGCTGCCGATCGTCGTCGATTCTCCCGGCGGCAATGTCGAGGCGGCGCTGACGCTTGGCCAGCTGATCCGCAAGAACAAGCTCGATATCGCCATCGGCAGGACCCGGTTCGACGGCTGTCTGCCCGATGGAACGGGCTGCGCGGGACATGACGGCAAGGGCGCCCATTACTTCGGCGAGCCTTACGCCAGCGGCGCGATGTGCAATTCCGCCTGTCCGTTGATGTTTGCCGGTGGTGTCCGGCGGTTGGTCGGCGAGTCTGCCTATCTCGGCGTCCACCAGATCACAACCACCTATATCCGCACCAAACTGCAATATCGGACCACCTATCGCATCGTGGGCGGCAAGAAGAAGGTGCTCAGCACAAGAATCGTCAGCCGAAAGAGTGCCGGCAGCTACAAGACCTACGAGATGAGCAAGTCGGTGGAGAAAAGGCTGGCGGCCTATCTGAACGGGATGGGCATCGAGCAGGGCGTGCTCGAAACGATGAAGAACACACCGGCCAGCGGCATCCACCAGCTGGAGCTGCAAAACATGCTTCGGATGAAGATGGTCACCAGCCTGGATTCCGTCGACCTGCTGACCGCGGGAGCCATCTGCCGCGCCAATCCGCCGCCCGCGAATTGCCGGGAAGTGCCGGCTCCGACGAGCAAGGCCACACCGCCGGCTGCTGTGGCGAGCGCTGAGCCTTCCCCCGCTGCCCCGACCAAATCGCAAACCGTACAGCAGGACAATATTGCCGACATGCGCTTCGTTCTGGTGCGTGGCAAAAGTTTCCTCTGCGACCCGGATTGTCCCGAATGGATTTCGGCGGAAGGCAAAGTTACGGCCGAGACGCCTGAGAAGCTGCGCCAACTGCTGGGCACCCTGGGGGATCGGCGGCTGCCGGTCGTGATCAGCTCGCCGGGAGGTGACTTACCAGGCGCTCTCGCCACAGGGAGGCTGATCCGCGAACGCAAGCTCGACGTGGCGGTCGCACGCACCGAGTTCATGGAATGCGAGCCCGACAAGCCGGGCTGCACGGCTGAGGACGGCGTCTATGTCGGGCTCACGAATGATGCGTTGGGCGAATGCAACGAAGCCTGTCCGATCATGCTTGCGGGCGGTGTCAGACGTCTTGTCGGTCCCCATGCAAGGTTGAGCCTGCGGTCGCTGGAACTCGACCGGAAGGTCAAGTCCTACCTCGAGGAGATGGCGGTCGGGCCGGGTCTGTTTGCGGCGATCAAGCCCCATTCAAGCCAACGGCGGCTCGACCCCAGGATGATGCTCAAAGTCGGGCTGACGACAGGGCCTCAATCGGCGGATGAACTGACGGGCGCCTCGATCTGCAAATCGGCACCGAAGCCGGGCAATTGCCGCCTTGTGTCGGCGCCCAGGCTCCAGGCCAACGCGCCCACCAAGTCGTAGCGCCCCTAGCAATTCCAGGAAAAGTGCGTAGCGGTTTTCCGTTCGGAATTGCGACAGGCAAATCGAGCAATTCCAGGAAAAGGCCGTAGCGGTTTTTCCGTTCGGAATTGCGCCAAAAGCTTGGAGGCGCGGAACTGGCCATCGAGGCAGGTTGAGCCATCCCCGACAGTTCCGCTATCGTCATCTGCGGCATCGTCTTGGGGCGCCGGTGGAGGAAACGAAAATGAGCCAGGACGTCCCGACTTTGTACGAATGGACTGGCGGCGCCGAGGCGCTGAACCGCCTGACGGAAACCTTCTACGACAAGGTGCTTCAGGACCCGGTCGTCGGGCCGGTGTTCAGGACCATGTCGCCGGACCATCCCGCCCATGTTGCTGCGTTCATCGGCGAGGTTTTCGGAGGGCCGAAAACCTATAGCGAAAAATTCGGCGGCCACCGTGAGATGGTCATGCATCACCTGGGCAAGCATCTGAACGAGGAGCAGCGCCGCCGCTGGATCAATCTCCTGGCCGATGCCGCCGACGCGGTCGGACTGCCCGACGATCCTGAATTCCGCTCGGCCTTTATGGGCTATGTTGAATGGGGATCGCGGCTGGCCAAGATGAATTCCAATCTCGGTGAGACCTGCGACCCGGAGACGGAGCCGATGCCGGCCTGGGGCTGGGGCGTGCCGGGCGGGCCGTATCGGCCACCGGAAACCAAGTAGCCTTCAGTCGCCACGGGAGGTGTCGGGCTGATGCCGGAAGATACGAAGATCGTGCGCTGGCACGAGTGGGATGGACCCGGCCTGGAACATCTGGCGCTGCGGCAGCGGGCAGGGGAAGTTTTGGCCAACTCCGTCGTCATCTGCTCCGGTGAAACGCCTTTTGCCGTCCGCTATCGCATCGCCTGCGGCGCGAACTGGCGCGCAAGGAGTGTCATGGTCGACATGATCGGCAGTGGCCAGACACTTGCTCTTGTCGCCGATGGCGAAGGTCGCTGGACCAGGGACGGCCTGCCGATGCCCGAGCTCGACGGCGTCCTCGATCCGGATCTCACGGTCACGCCGTTCACCAACACCCTGCCAATCCGGCGATTGCGGCTTTCCACCGGACAAAGTGCCGAGATCACTACCGCCTTCATTGAGTTCCCGGCCCTCACTGTCGTGGCCAACCCGCAGCGCTACACCTGCCTCGAACAGGGCAGGCGATATCTCTATGAATCGCGCGCCAGCGACTTCAAGCAGGAGCTTGAGATCGATCGCGACGGTCTGGTTGTCAGCTATCCCGATTTCTGGCGCAGGGGTTAAGGCGCGTTTGCTTGCAAACCGCTCTTTACAGAGCGTGCGGAAGCTTTTAGGAAGCGCCTGCTGCGCCGACATGCGCACGTACGGGCATAGCTCAGTTGGTAGAGCGGCGGTCTCCAAAACCGCAGGTCGTAGGTTCGAGCCCTGCTGCCCGTGCCATTTCCCTCAAGGAAATCAAGCACTTAAAAATTGCCTTGCGAGGCGAGGACGCCGAAACTAGCCTTACACATCTCTTACACAAACTTGCACGCACGCAGGGAGTGTCTGGCGATGGCGGAAAAGCACACGATTCTGGAAGGGAAAGTTCACGTCTATCGGCGCAACGGCAGCCCGATTTGGCAGTGTTCGACGTATCTGAAAGGCAAGGACTGGCGGGTCAGCACCAAGGAAGACAGCTTGGCGAGGGCCAAGGACTGGGCCGAGGACTGGTACTTCGGCCTGAAGGACAAAGGCCGGCGCGGCGAACTGCTGGCTGAGAAGACGTTCAAGGACGCCGCCGACCAGTTCATCACCGAATATGAGGTGCTGACCGACGGGGAGCGAAACGCCCGTTGGGTCCAGGACCACTATCGACGGGTTCGCTCCTATCTGGTGCCATACTTCGGCAACATGGGCCTCTCAACGATCAATGCCGGCACGGTGCAGGAATACCGCATCTCCCGGCTGGCGCCTGCGGAGGGCAAGAAACTTCCCTCGCGCAGCACGCTGCATCATGAGACCGTAACCTTGCGCCTGGTCCTGAAAGCGGCCGTTCGCCATCGCTGGCTGACGCACCTGCCAGATATCTCCCAGCCCTATAAGAAGTCCGCGAAGGTCGTTCACCGGGCTTGGTTTACGCCAGAGGAATACAAACAGCTGTACCAAGCGACGCGGGCGCACGCCCAGGAGGCGCGGGACGTCAGCCACAAAGCCAAGAAGGGCGAGAAAGCCCACCGGGTGTGGCTGGCCGAACAGCTGCACGACAAAATCCTGTTTTTGACGAACACCGGCCTTAGGCCGGACGAGGCCAACTGGCTCGAGTACCGGGATGTGGAGGTCGTCAAGGACGAGGCGACGGGCCAAAAGATCCTGGAGATCCAGGTGCGCGGTAAGCGCGGGGTAGGGTACTGCAAAAGCACCTCCGGCGCCGTCTTCCCTTTCCAGCGGATGGTGGCCCGGAACAAGCCGAAGCCCACAGATCGGTTGTTTCCAGTCGACCATAAAAAGCAGTTCAACGGCCTCCTCGATAAGATCGGCCTCAAACTCGACCGCGAGGGCAACCGGCGAACACTGTATTCCCTCCGGCACAGCTACATCAGCTTTCGATTGCTTGAAGGCGCCGACATCTATCAGGTCGCCAAAAACTGCCGGACAAGCGTCGAGATGATCGAGAAGCACTATGCCGTGCACCTCAAAAACCGCCTGGATGCGGCAGCTATCAACGTGCGCAAGCCTAGGCCGGCTCAGAAGGCGAAGGCAGAGAGGCCCGAACGAATTGAGGATTAGGGCACTCGCCAGGTAGCCGCTTGAGAGGACGAACGTGAAAGATTGGAGCCATGTAAACAGCGCACTTACGCATCGCCCAATGTGTACGCATTGGACGAAAATTTGCGATGCGTTGCTCGGTTTTCTAACCGCTGGCGAAACGCCAATCGGAGAAAACCGGCAAGTGCGCCAGGGGCAAGCCCCTTGGAACCCCGCTGCGCACCTGGAGCAGCTTTTCATCTTGACTGTGCACCGCAGCCCGACAAAGTGCGGATAGGCAGGGTGACCGGTGGCGATCTTCCATCTGCACGTCAAAAACATCAGTCGCGGGGACGGCCGTTCGGTTGTCGCTGCCGCCGCTTATCGGGCAGGCGAAACGCTGCCGAACGACGCCGAAGAACGTGAGAGCGCGTTTGGCGGCCGGCGCGACGTTGTCCATGCCGAGATCCGGATACCGGCTGGAGCTCCTGTTTGGATGGGTGACCGTGCCAAGCTTTGGAATGCCGTCGAAGCGGCCGAGAAGCGCAAGGACGCGCGGCTTGCCAAGGAAATCGAATTTGCACTGCCGCGTGAAGTCGCTCCGGCGATTTGGCTGGAGCTGACTGGCACCATGGCCGATGCGTACACGCGTCAAGGTTATGTCGTGGATTTGGCGATTCACGAGGACGGCAGCAACAACAATCCTCATGCCCACATGTTGCTGACAACGCGTCGGATTACGGCGAGCGGTTTCGCTGAAAAGATCCGGGAGGCCGACGGGCTTCGCTTCGTGACCGAGGCGCGTGCCAGGTGGGCCAAAATTGCCAACGCCAGCTTCGCCAGCGCCGGCCTCGATGCCCGCATTGATGCCCGCAGCCAAGCCTCCATCGGTTCGGCTCAGCGCGCAGGCCGGCACATGGGTGCCGATCGCCGGGCGCGGCGGTCACGCCGGGCGCACATCGACGTAGAACGCATAGCCACGGTCCGACAGGAGCTGAGAATGCCCAACCCGCTTGCAGAACTATATCCCCACCTATCCCTGAGACGCGACTGGCCGCCGGAAAGCCGCGAACCGGCGCCGGATATGAGTGAGCACGAACGGAACGAATTCTGGCTCTATTGGCAGTCGCGCGATCACGAGCAGGGCGACCCTGTTGCCGAGCGCGATCTGCCCGTCCTGAATCCCGAAGGTGACTTGATCCCGTCGCATGAACTGGAGGCGGCGCAGGACAGGATGATTACCGAGGTCGAGCAGCCGGCCGAGCGCTATCCGCTACCAAACGATCGGGAGCTTGCTGCCGAGACCGACAGGGCGTGGTGGGTGAGCACGCAGCATCATCGGCAGCCGGAAAGCGAACATGATGCGCCTGAACTGGATCGCGATGCCTGGTGGCGGAGCCGGTGATCGGCGACGGGAAGGCGTGCCACGCAACCTAGGAACGGAGTTCCCCGTGAACTTAGTTTACCGTGTCTTTTGGAATGCGCTTGGCGGGCAGCGCGCCAGCCAGCATGTCGCCTCGCACGCGGGTCGCGGTATCGCTGGGTGGCAACCCTTCTCTATAGGTTCCCAGTTTCCGACGACGGTGCAGCATGTATGCATAGTAGGGTCGTTTGACCATGTGAAACCAGAACCATCCTGGCCAATCTCTCCACGGGCGGCGCTTTGCTAGCGCAAGTTCGTAGTCTAACCTTCTCATCCAAAACGGCCGCATCGTAGGAGTAGGACATTATTCCTATTCCCTGTCAAAGGAAATTGCGATGGCGAAGGATCTCGATCCGGAAGCAGACATGCAGAAGCTGACCACGCGGATGGTTCAGCTCAACCGCCAGTTCGACGAGCTTTTTGAGCGGTGCTTTGAGCGGCCTGACCTCGCCTATGAGAAGTGGGTGAAGTCCGCCCTAAACGATGCGCATTCGTATGAGCTCCTGAAGAACCACCTCTTCTCGCTTGGCGAGATGCCGCGGGATGAGACAAGAAAGGAGAACGCCATAGACGCCAGCTTACGGCTCCCGGCCATATTTCAGGAATATCGTGGTGTTCGCGACCAATTGGATGAGATGCGCACCGTTAACCCCGTGCATTTCGATGGCAAGCAGCGCGAGATGCGAGCCGACCCGGATCCGTGGTGGGTCAAGCGAAAACCTGAATCGCCTGAGCCCGATGACCGAGAGCAAGAGAAAAACTTAAGCCGACAATGGCTGTGGGATCGCTAGGCCCGCAAAGATCAATCGGCTTTTTTGCGAGAAAGCGTTTTCAGGTGGCTACCGCCGTGGCCGCCAAATACCTGACGGCCAAGGGCCTCTTCGACGAAAAAGGAACCGGAGTCAGACCGTTCTCATGCGTTGCGGCTGGCTGGTGACACGGTCTCGGCAGGTTTGCCCGAGATACCAGGGCACGAGCTTGGCCTGGATCGGGCGGACGCCGCGCGCAAAGACAAGGCCGGTACGGGTCTGATCCGTGGCGGTGCCACTGAGCAGCTCCGTCAGTTCGTCCGGCGTCAGAAGGGCACGGCCCGAATAGGCGATGCCTTGATTGACCGAGCCCGTTCCTGCACCGTTGCCACTGAAAATCGGGCCGGTCGAGGCGCTATTGCTGGTCCCTGCTGTCCGGTAACCCCGCGTCTGGTCGCCGAGGAAGTCCGAGATCATCGATGCGGTAAAGTGCTCGTCCGTTCCGAAGAACGTTTTCACCGATGTGTTGAAGAACGTCTTCCACCCGCCGGGGTAATGTTCTTCCAACGTGGGGACGTCCTGAAGGAAGAACCAGAGGCGGACGCCGGCGCCGGCATGTGTTCGGATTGCGTCGCGGAAGCGCGGGAAGGGGCCGAGGCTCAGGAACTCGTCCAGGATGAACAGGACGGGTATCTCAGGGATGGTTTCATTCTGGAGCATCGCCTCAAGGGCCGTGGTCAGCGTTATTTTCAGGAACGCGGCATACGCCGACATCTTGTGGAACGGGACGGTGATGTAGACGGTCGCCGGCTCGTCCTTCAGCGAACGGAAATCGAATGAAGCCACCGAGGTGGCGCGATGGAGTCCCGGGTCGTCCCAAAGGGCAAACTCGGTATTGATGGTATCCCGCAGGTTCGGAATGGCCTTGCTGCGGTCCTTCCCAAGGACAATGTTGGCGGCGTTTGCAATCGCAGGATTGCGCGAGTCCCCCATGGTTTTGATGGCCTCGGTGAAAAGATCGAGAGGAGCGGCCGTGATACGCCGCACCTCGGCCATGTTGCGATGGCCCGGCGGCGCTGCCTCGGTGACGAACATGATAATGGCAGTCAGGACTGAGATGGCATCCTTGCGGAAGAAGTCCGGCGCGTGCGGATCCGGCGGCATGATCAGGTCGGCAAGCGCCTGGGCATCCGAAAATGATGCGATGCCGTCGAGAGGGTTGTAGGCGTCAGTTTCGGACTGAAAAGGTGAAAGACGATAGACCGGCCCGACGTTCTTCCGGCGCCAAGCCGCCGTTTGGGCGTAGAGCTCGCCCTTGGGGTCGAGCACAACGCACGAGCCCTTGTAGCGGACCAGGTTGGGGATGATCGTCGTCGTCGATTTGCCTGAGCGTGTGGGCGCCACGGTCAGGAGATGGCCTTCGCCATCCCAGTGAAGTTGGCCGGCGACCACGCCGCCGAGGGCGGGGTCCTCGAAGACTCCTAGCAAAATAGAAGAGGGACTGTCGAATTTTGCAGTCGGATGCAGCAAGCCCGCGTTTGAGAGCTCCGAGGCATCAGCCCAGCGCGCCGAACCGTGCAGGGGAGGTGGGTTGGCAACCGCCTCATCGACGCGCCGTTTCTCCTCGCGCTGCTCGTTTTCCATTTGTTTGCGCGCCCGATGTTGGGCGAACATGTTGCCGATGGCGGTGGCTATTTTGAGTCCAGTTGAAAAACCTTCTCCCGCACCCCCTTTGCGAGACGATCCGAACGGCTCGACTCCCTTCAGGGGATCGAAATCCTTGAACCAATCTGGCATACCCCAGCCCCCCCGCGAGACTGGATGATGTAACACCAGGAAACATCTGGCAGAAACCCCTTTAGAAGGGGCGAGATGAATTTTTCTTGAGTGTTTGCAAACGGATTTCCTGCGAAGAGAATGGCTGAAATGCGCTGGAGCGAAAGCTCACGGGCCAGCATGCGGAAGCATCCTTTCTAATCAAGACAGCAGAACTGCTGTTGCAGAGGCCTCCGGAAGCGGAGGCAAGAAGCTAAAGAGGGGGATGAACATCCCCTTGCCTCTTCAGTAGGCGAACGCCTTTTCCCGTTTTTTGTAGCTGTCCTTGTCTCCGGCCGCACCAGCCGAACAAACCGGTGCGGGATGAGCGATAGGGAAGCCGTCATTTCCGGCCCAATCCTCGCTGTAACACGGGTCGCGAGCCGCATGATTTCGCAAGAGGACGAAGGACAAGACATGGACAGCCAGCGCGCACTCGAACTTCTTCACGACCAATCCCGGTCTTTGAAAAAAGCCATCGGCGATATCGAGTACGAGATTAAAAACTGGCTTGCCCGGATGGAGGCGGACTCCCGCCCCAATGGCATCATTTCGTTCCTTTAGGACCGTTACGGCATTCAACGGCATCACATGTATCAACTCGGCAAGGTGGAAGGGCAGATCGAGGATTTGGAGCGCCGCGTCCAAGGCCGTAAGGAGAGTGAACGGATGCAATCCCCTTCGTCGAACGGGGAGCGTCGTAGTCCCGCCGAGAACCAGCTGGATTGGCTTTCCAAAGTCGGAACGCTGGTTCATCGATCCGACGCAATACCGGAGCGCGCCGAAAACCACCTGGATTGGCTTGATCCGGTGCGCCACGAGCCGGCCGAGGGCGTGGATGACCGCGGGCGGGACGAGCCCGCCCGCAATCAGAGGTAGCACTTGCGGGATTCGGGGAGCCGCCCCATGATGAATGTATGACCAAGGTATATAGAGGCTCTGTTTTCGGTATCCGTGAACTCACGGAAGAGCAGCGCGCGAAAGCCCGCAAGGATCTGGAATTGCTCGAAAAGGAACTTATCCGGTGCCGGAAGCGCCTTGACTACTGGACCCTCCGCAAAACGCAGGCGGAAACCATCCCCGGAATACCGGAAGATCTGCGCCAAAGTACGTTCTACTTTCATGCCCGAGCCCAGGAGCAAGTGAATTCCACGGAAAAGGTCCGAGCCTATCTGATTGCGGAACTGCAGGACCAGCCGGAGCACCTGCCCGCCTACCACTACGAACACTAAGCGGAAAAAAGGACGGCAATTTTCGGCGATGTGGTGACGTTCCCAGACAAGAAACGGGGCCTGTCTTAGCATAAGCTTTGAGTTCGCTTGAACACAGCGCTTTGGTGCGTGATTGTCGGAAACCACCCAGCGACGCGAGAAACCCATGAAGCGTGTGGAAAAGGCACAGCCTTTCGTGCCGACCGAAGTTCATGTCGGCACGGTCACGGACGAGAAAGGCACCCTTGGCATTCTCTCGATCCGGACAACTGAAGGCCTCCTCGATATCGCGCTGGACCGGCAAGCCGCCGACACCATCATGAAGGCGATCGGCAAGATCCGGGCAAAACTGGAACATATTGAAAGCTAAAAATATGCCCGGCCGGAAGCCGCGCTGAGACGTTTGGGAACACCGACCAGCGGTCGGCGTGCCTAACTTGCGATGCCGTCATGACCGCCGGATGTAGGCCATACTTGCCTGTCGCCAAGCATCAAGCGGTAGCCATCGACCAAGCAACCCAAGACGGCTAATGCCTCGGCCGCCGAATAGAAAGTGACAACAGTTATGGCGCGACCACCGTCAATGCGCACGAGGCGGTAGGCGTCACTTTGCGCGTGCTGTACGTCCACCAACGATCAATCGCTCCCCCAGGAAAAGCACGTTTACCTGTCATTCATGACAGTTCCGTGAGAGGGACCGAGCAGGCATGCTCTCCTACCGGACACAAACCTGGCGCGTCACTTCGCAAGGCCGCCGGTTGCGCTGATAGCACTCGGAAAGTGCCATTTTTTCGGCGTCCTCGATCGTCGCTTCCAACTGCAGTTCATAGCGCGACCGCTTCGTCGCCGGAATGACCCGCGCCACGGCCGCACAGGTGTTACGGAACACCTGTTTCACCTCGCATTGGCTTCCGCCACTGAATTGGCGGCATTCGGCCAGAGCCGCGTCAGTCGCAGCCTCCAGGGTCGCGAAGCTCCGGTTCGTCAGAATGACGATGCCGTTTCCAGCGGCAGCAAATGCGCCGTAACCGCCTTGCGCCGTGGCCGGCGCTTCGCGGACGGCCGGCACGGCGGATTGCTCCTGGCTTGCGGGTTCGCCGTTGGTGAGATTGGCGATCTGATCCTTGAAGGTCTGGATTTGCCTGTCGAGGTCGACCCGGGCCGTGTCCCGGTCGGCGATCTGTCCCTTCAGATCGAGGTTCATCTGCCGAAGCTCGTCATTCCGCCGGACCATCTCGTCCCGATCGGCGGTCATCGTGGCCAGCTGTTCGGTAAGGGAGGCGATTTGATGCTGCGTGTCGGCTTCCGGAGCCGCGGGGTGTGTTCCAGCCTCAGGGGTTTTCCGCTGGGCAAGACGCGCCGTCAGCGCCGTGCGGTCGGCGTTGGCCGCATCGAGCTTCAGGAGCAGGTCCTGCACCTGCCTGCGGGCCTGGTCGCGCTCGGTGAGCGCGTTAGAAAGGCTCACGGTGCCGCTGGAGGTCTGCTGGGCGAGGGCCTTGCGGTCGTCGGCAAGGCGCGCTTCCGCCGCCTTTACCGCCTGCTCGCGAGCCTCAAGCTGTCCAATGCGCGTGGTGGATTCTGGGTCACCGAACCACGCTTCCTGGGTGTCGGCCACCCAGTTCCAGGAGCTTGACAGCGCCTGGCCTGCTGACGCCTTGGCGTCATTGAACCGGCGATCGAGGCTGTAGAAGTTCACAATGGCAGGCGCCACCACCACCAAGACCAGGCAAATTGCGCCCATGGTCGCCAGCCGCCGGACATTAGCCTTTGTGCGGAAGGCCGTGAGGCCGCGCCGCGTCCTGCGTCCAAGGCCGTAAGCCAAGGAGGCAAGCTGCGCACGCAGAGCGGCCGGCGTAACGTCGCCGGATCCCGGCCCGGCAAGGCCAAGGCCTTTCGTCCCGTCGACGGCCACAACCGAGGCCGGGATAACGGCCGCCTTGGCGGCTTCGTGCGAAATCCCATGAGCGTCCAGGGCTTTCAGGCGCGCTTCTAGGGGCGGGTGCGTCGCGAAGAATTTGCCGAAACCTGCTCCCCGAAACATCAGGTAGCCGTACTGCCGCTCTTCGGCGGTCGGCTTGTCCGCAACGCCATGAACGCGCTTGAGGGCGCGGGCCATGGCATCGGGAGACGTTACGTGCGCTCCGACCGCGTCGGCGTGAAACTCGCGGTTACGCGAAATGCCTTTGGCGACGAGTTCGGAGGCGACGAAGACCGTTTTCCGGACAACCAACCCGCTAACCCAGGCCAGATACGCGTCCCGGCGAGCTTTTGCGCGACTCTTCTTGCCGCGCAATGCCACTTTGACGCCGACCCGCGTCATGATGTTCACCACGGTGACCAGCATGCGCTGAAAGCCTTCCGCGAACTGCATCCGCGCCACGTCGTTATGCAGGATGTGGCCGAGTTCGTGCCCGATAACAGCGTCAAGCTCGTCTCTCTCGAACACGAAGAGCGGTTTGCCGATCACGACCATGGACGATTTCTGGTTCGCGCCCATGGCGAAGGCGTTCATGACGTTGGTGATACCCACGGCCGGCTTGGGCAGGTTGAGCTGTTCGGCGAGGCCATGCACACGTTCCGCCAGCCAGTGGGTGTCTTCGACCGGCATCACCCCGAAACAGGTGCTGACGTCGCCAGAGGCCCGCGCGATGTAACGGCCGCCAAACATCAGACCAAGAACGGACAAGACCAAGCCAACCAGAACTGACCGATCGGCATAATAGGTTCGCATGAAGTAGTCGAACGGTGCCCATTCCCTGTAGCCGAGCATCAGCGCAACCCAGGTTACCGCGCAGCACGTGAGGATAAGCACCCCGGACAGTTGGAGTGCTGTCGGCATCCAAGAACGGTTGCGTGGCGTCAGATGCTGTTCGGCTCCGGTGGCGCGGGCCGAAAATCCAAGAAACGCACTGAACTGAGGGGCGTGGCGCAACGCGAGCAGCCGGCCAATCCGGATGGCGGTGCGGAACTGGTAAAAGACCAGCACCCCGTCCGCCACCCACACGGTCCAAGAGTACATGGGATACGGCCAGGGGACTAAGGCCCAGGCCAAGGAGAGCGCGGTCGGTTGATAGATGTTGATGGCGAGCCAGCCGAACCGCAGCGCCGTCACAACGAGCACTGTTTTGATGAGCGGACGCAACCGCGTCTCTGACCCGAATATCGCCGTAGCGAGCGTCATGTGCCTGGCCCTCCGTCCATCGTGCCAACGCGGGTCTTGCAGGTCTCGCTCTCGGCGTAGGAGACGAGCCTGGTTTTGAAAGGCCGGGCGCCGCGGGCATAGCTGATGCTCCAGCGCCAGCCGTTGCGTTGCCAGCCTGACAGCGCAAGCGCGACGCTGCGATCTAGGTCGCCAAACAGATCAAATTTATCGGCCATATTCCACCCCAGCCCGACCGACGCGACAGTAGCAACAGCGAAGCCGAATACAATGGGATTTTGAGAAATTGGTTGGGCTAACTTGGGACCAAAGACTCGGGTCCTAAGGTTGTTAGCTCAAGCTAAAACTATCCTGTGGTTATAGATCGTCAATGGTTGTGCGGGGAGGGAATGTTGAACACATTCTGGCTTTTTGAACGGGACAGCAGAACTGCTGGCCTCACGGACTCCGGAAGCGGAGGCAAAAAGCAAAAGGGGGGATGAACATCCCCTTCGCTCTTGTTCGGACGGACGCCATGATTTTCAATATCTTATGGCTGTTTTTTCGTTCGGCGCGTCACCAGGAAATCTCCAGCTCCGGGTATTCCGTGACAATGGGCGGGCGGAACGTACTCCTCTCGATATAGGTGTGGCGCCAGACGTAGTGGAACTCCTCGGAATCGAGCCATTCCTCGAGCGCCTTGGCGGCCTCTGTGTCTGAAAGGTCGAACGCGTACTCCTGGACGACACGGTAGTGGCGATGTCCCTGCTTGGCCGCCTCGTCGATGGCGGCGGCGATCGTCGCTGGCTTGAACAGTGTATCGGCGTACTTCGTCCTCATGCCGGTGGCCATCAGGAAATTGCCTTCTGCGCGTTTCATTAGAAGGCCCTCCCGAGGTAGGTGTCGGTGATTTTCAGGCGGCCATGGCCGAGCTCCGCGGAAATCCTGTGGCGCGCCGCGCGGTCGGCGGCGCGTTCATTTCCGCTCATGTCACCCCAGCGCTTACCGCCTGCCAGCGGGCAGGATTGGCCGGTCAACGTCGCGTAGCGTTGCTGGGCATAGGCATGGCGCAATCCGTGGGTGTTGCGGAGGCCCGCCTTGAGCGTCTGGTACTCGAACCGCTTCAGCTGTTCGACATAGCTCATGTGCGCGGGGATTAGAGAGCCTCGGCCGGGGACAAGGCGCATGACGTGTTCGAGGACCTGTCGCTGCTCGAGCGTGTTAACGGGCACGGTCCGTGCCCGGCCACCTTTCGTCCAACTCGCCTGGAGGGCGATATGATCCGCCCTGACGGCCGCTTGCGGCTGGAACTTCATCGCTTCTTCGCGCCGCAGGCCAAACGCCGCCTGAAGCAGAACGGAGGCCTTGATATGCGGGCACTCGATCTTGCCATGCTTGGCGTGGTCGAGGGTCTGCGCGCGGTTGCGCGCGACTTCGCTACGTTCGGCGACGCCGTACGCGGCGTTGTCGCGGTTGACGACATTACATTTGTTGATCTTCTCCGCCCACCAGCGCAGCCAGGTGAGGCGGTTGCGGACACTGGCGTCCGAGGTGTCGGAATCGAGCCATCTTTCGACGAGGGCCTCGACGTGCTTGGGTTTGAGGGAACCGGCGGACGGCAGCTTGTAGCCGAGGTCCGCGAGGTCATTTGCCATTGCGGACAGGCCGCGCCGGCGGTTGTTTTGCGTGCCGTAAGAGCCGTCCCTGTTGCGTTGGCACAGCCGCACCAGGTCCATGGTCAGATCGTCCATCTTGCTCGCTTCCTTAAGGTGAGTGTTGATGGCCGATGCACGTCCGTAGATCGTGGCACCCCGCGAAGGTCATTCGCGGCATGGCCGGAATGCGTAGTCTTCCTTACGGTACGAGCCTCCCGGGCCAGCCGGGTGGCTGGCCGATATGGTTTGCCCTGTTGGGCATCCGGTTACCGAGAGGTCGAAACCGGAGGTGTGGCCGCCGCGGCGGCGCACGAATGAGATAAGCAGGCATTCTGCTCTCCTTTGGTTGGGGAAAAGGTCGGGTGAGATGGATAAGGCTTTAGTTGCCCGGCGAGACAGTGATGGTGTTGCCTGCTGATGGCCAGCGCGTTGCATCAGAAATGATCGACGAAGCGCAGCGTCATTTGGGCGTCATGCGGGAACGTTTGCGCAAACCCGGCATCCACCGAGGCTTTGGCGGCGGTCTGTCACTCCCCAATACATTGGCGAGTGACAGACCGCCGGCCGCCCGCCATGTCGGACATTCCCATGTCCGACATGGCTCGGTACGCCCCCTCCGCGTTCCTGGCCAATGGCATTGGCCCGGCACCCGGATTGGCGTCGGCACGGCAAGCGGAGGCCCTGTTCAGGGCCAAGCCCTTGCGGTCGTCTTGGCGGCAGTGGCAGCACCCTTGTCGCAGGTGGATCGCCCGCGCCTCGACATGGCATGGGTGGTCGGCCGCCGGCGGCGGTTTCGTCGTCTTTCTCCCCTTTGTGCCGGTCACAGCTCAAAGCGGCCGGAAATGGGTCGTGTGTGCACCCGGCGTGCCGTCCTGCAAGGCATCCAACCGTCTCCCAGTGGGACCCTCGGTTGGACCCTCCGTTGCAGGCCGGCTGAATCGCCCGGCGCCTTGGTCACCCGACCGGCCGCAATGACGTGGCCGGGGTAACAAAGGAGAAAGACTATGACGAAAACCACCACCACCAAACGGCCGACCCACACCGTTTTCGTTGTCGAGGGCGAGGGCGATAAGACCACCTGGACCGAAATCGGCGCACTGTGGAGCCACGATGACCGCAAGGGCTTCAACCTTAACCTGAAGGCGCTGCCGCTCAGCGGACGCCTGGTCATCCGCGAACGCAAGGCCAAGGAAAGCGTGGGGGCATGAGCCCCCACCGCTTCCGCGGTGCGGACGGCCTTGCCGGCGATGCGTTTGCCGGCAGAAGTGAAGCCGATAGAGAGGAATTGGTGCGATGAGCCGGTTCATTTCTATCCAGCGCCTGGGACCCGTCCCGGCAGCGGCTGCCGCCACGAGTCCCCGCAACAGCGTACTCCACGGCGACTGCATCGACGTCATGGCCGGCCTTCCTGCCGAATGTGTCGACTTCATCCTCACGGATCCGCCGTACCTGTGCCGCTACCGTGACCGTACCGGCCGCACGGTGGCCAACGACAATAACTCGCATTGGCTGAAGCCGGCCTTTGCCGAAGCCTATCGCGTGCTGCGGCCAGACAGCTTGTGCGTCAGCTTCTACGGCTGGAACGCTGCCGACCAGTTTATCGAAGCGTGGCGCGCGGCGGGATTCCGCATTGTCGGCCATCTCGTCTTCAGCAAAAGCTATGCCTCCTCGACGCGGTTCGTGGCCGCGCATCACGAGTCCGCCTACATCCTTGCCAAGGGACAGCCTCCCCTGCCGACGGAGGCGGTTCCCGACGTATTGCCGTGGCAATACACCGGCAATCGCCTCCATCCCACGGAAAAGCCCGTAGCGCCGCTGCGGCGGCTGGTGAAGGCGTTCTGCCCTGCGGGTGGCTTGGTACTCGACCCGTTTTGCGGGTCGGGTTCCACGCTTGTTGCTGCGCAGGACTGCGGCCGCAACTGGCTGGGCATCGAGTTGGATGCCCGCCATGGCGAAACGGCATCTCGGCGGCTAGAGCGCTAGCTGCTAGCTGTGAGCCTGGACGGTGCGACGGGCACAAAACGAAATAAGGGCCCACATGGGCCCTTATTTCTCTCAGATAACTTGGTTTTGGCGAACGAAGTGTCGGTCGCGAATAATCCGACCAGCCTTTACAACGGCGAAGGGCGCAACTACCGCTTCAAACTCAACGATCGCCTGCGACGAAACGTCGGCGTTGTCAGCGACCCATCCACCCGGACTTCCGTCCGGGTTGGCATGTCTATGGGCCCCGATCTCGACGCCGTTCTCAAGAACAAAAGTCAAGGGTACAGATTTTTCCATGTCTTCGCCTCACGGGTTAAGATCTAGAAATAATCATAGCACCGTTACTGACGCCGGGAAAGAAAATATGAACTATATTTCCACTTTCTAAGTAAATAAGTAGCAACATCAAGCATCCTGGGACGGCCAAAAGCAACGTATGGCGAATGATTCCGAAAAAGCGGCGAGCCTGCCTTGCCTCATCGGCCTTTTGCTGTAGGCTTTGCACTATTACGCGGAGTTCGGCATCTTCGACGTGCCCCTCCTCAGCCCTGAACACTTTAACGGCTTCCTTGTAGGTATCTTCAAAATCGATCTGGTTGAATTGAAAAAGCTCCTCGAAATAGTAAACAGCAAATACAATAAGAAAATAAAGGGCAAACGCTGCCAAGATGGTGGAGAACGGAGCGAAAAGGTTTTGTGGGACTGCTATATCCGTCCCGGGCCACTTATCAATTCGAATATTGTATCGGCTTATGCCAATCGAAATTAGTCCGACAAATGTACCATTTTGAGCAAATCGTATCGCCTGCTCACTTGGTCTGAAATACGGACTAAGCGGGTTCTCGGGCATCAACGCGTGATCCTCTGCCCATTCTTGGTGTACGCTTTCCGCTCGGTTATTACAGCGTATTCGTCCCGGACTTCTGCGCTTATCAGGTAGTAAAAACCTCGGTTCGCCGCGGGGCATCGTAGTCGTCTTACGGGAAGGGCGCGGAGTTCATCCGCATGGTAATTCTTTTCTAGCCCGCCGTGTACCCTGACGAGGTAGATATCCACCGCCACAGTGGTCAGGACTGTGCCGACCTCGATAGCTGGGATTACCAGAACAAACTCACCATCAGAAAACGTCATTTAGCGATTCCCCGAACCCAACAGTCTTGTGCGTTATTCCGCCAGCCTAGTCAACTTAGGATGATGTTGCTAGGCACTCTCCCGCCGATCAGCAAAAGGTTCAAGTTGATCAGTTAAAATTCTCAAGTCGCAAGCAAGTCTAGCTACTGGATCTCCAATACGGCGAGCCAGTGAATGGTTCAGGCTCGAACGATCGCTGCGCGTTTTTGCTTAGTCTGATTCTGCTGAACGCCACAGTGTTATTGGCAGTGCAAAAATGCCGTCGCAAGATTGTTTAGCCTACAGACAGGCGGTATTGAACGTGCGCCGTTTAACGTTACTCTGACGCGAGGGCCGAGCTAAGCTCGTGATTGAAAGCGCACATGGATGAACAAGACATCGCGCCAATCGCCTGATCCAACCATTTGCAACTGAAGTCCCTTGGGCGGATCATCTTACCGCCATGACGCTAGGGATCTCACGATCTATTTGGAGGTCATCGACGCATGCGCCGATAGTGCCAGCGAAGAAGAGATGGTGCAGCACATGTTGGGTATCGATCCCGGCGTTCCTTATCCAGGGCGTCGTCTGGTGATCACGGTCGACCGGGTATGCCGGTGGTTTTTCCTGTTGGGGAGGAATCGCCGCCACGGTATCGGCGCCGCCAGTCGTTTGATGATCGACCCGAGTTGCGCCGGAATCAGAACCCGGCGCCATCAATTATTTAGTAGTATCTTATTGTCTATAATGAAGTCATTTCCAAGTTTCTGTTTAAACGCATTTAAGGAATTGTGAGGAACGATAGCGACTGCGCTGTCGCTGCCAATGTCGAATTTCGTTCCGCTTGGAGGTACAATGATGGTCTTAAATTCAGGTCCGGGCAATGTTTTCATGATAGTATTGCCAGACGGGCCGCCAATAAATATAGATGCTGCGTCAGCATATCCCTTTTTGTAGCCAAGTTTGTATGCGTCTTCGAGCGGGTCTGCCATGGTCTGGCAAGAGCTGCTGATCGAAAGGAAGACCGCTACTGATATGACGTTCCTAATCATGGTGTTGATCCCCTTCGTGAAGTCTCTTTAAACTCTGTTTCATGGACTCCTGGAAATCAGGTGACTCGAATGTGCCATCTGGAAGAGATGCGGCTTGAGCGCCGCGGCCGAGAAAGACTGGAGCATCGAAAACTTGGATGGCGTCGCTCGCGAGGTAAACGACGCCACCGATAAGTACCGCACCCACGATCGCGACGATAATTCCCGGTGAACTGGACGACAGCGCCCACTTCATGCCGCCAATCGTTGCGTCACTTGTCGTTGCTACGCTGTCAACACGAGCAAGGACGAAGACCGCTCCCAAAAGAGATAAAACTGTACCGGCGATAAGAGCGAGGAATTGAGTGTAGGCCCTCATGTAGAGGGCAGAAATCGCGCGCTTGTTGCGCATACCTAGTCCGTCATGTTCAAGCCCAAGCAACACTGTGTCATTGTTAACGGGTGACGTCGACAAAATCTTACTGAAATCCATCTCTGATTTATAGGCTTGCGACGCTTCGACCATTCTGTCGAGGTACCAGAAGCCAAGTCCGATCATTCCGATTAGAGCTATGGCGCAAAGGCCACCGAACCATTTGACGGTGTTGACCTTAAACCGGAAGTCTTCTCTTGTTCGCAATGCCAAAATTGCTTGGCTTTGTACCGGGACTCCCGTGCCTATAGATGTGGTTGCTGATGTCGCGCCGATACCGTCGACGCCAGAATTGTCACCAGCGCCGGTCCTGCGAAGATCGGCCTGTACAGTATCAATATTTTCCGTAGCGTCTGCTGTCGAACTCCCCTCGCCAGGATCCTGAATCTTTGGAGAGGCCGGATTTTGGATGTCCGTTTCAGCCATTGCCACCCCCGAGTCAGAAATGATTGACAGATTAAGTGTGCATTCGGTTCAGCATAGAGATTTCTATCAAGGTCACAATGGAGATTTTGAATGCACCCCGATCGTTTCCATCGGGTTGCCGTAGCAATACACCGGCAATCGCCTCCATCCTACGGAAAAGCCCGTTGAGCCGCTGCGGCGGCAAGGCGTTCTGCCCTGAGGGTGGCTTGGTACTCGACCCGTTTTGCGTGTCGGGTTCCACGCTTGTTGCTGCGCAGGACTGCGGCCGCAACTGGCTGGGCATCGAGTTGGATCCCGCCATGCCGAAACGGCATCTCGGCGGCTAGAGCGCTAGCGCGAGGAAGGCAGCGACACCGAGATTTCGCTGGCCGAGAACGACCAGCGCGAGCCGATGCATCCGGTGGACGAGGTCATTGCCTACCGTCCCGGTATCGAACCGGCCGAGGCCAGGCGAGGGCGCCCCTGGCCCGCCCCTCGCGCTCCCCGCCCGGCCAGATGAGCTTCGGAAGGCTTTCAGCTAATGCACGGTGTCAGTATTCGGCCTAATCCCGGTTTGCACATATTCGACGAATTGGAGCGCCGCCAGAAAGGTCTTGGCGCTCCGCACGTATTCCTCGTCGCTTTTCACCTCATCGAGTGCCGTCATCACGACATCCAACGTCGTGGCAGACGGCGGTGCCGGCAGGCTTTTTACCTGCCGGAGTATCGCGGCTCTGGCTTCATCCCGGGTCATTGCCACACTCCAAGAGGCTAGGGCTTGGGTCTGCTTCTTGTTCTTAGATCCAGCCAGTCCGAGCGCGCTCGATTTTATGAGACGGCTAATCTATAAAGAAGGCCGAAAACCTTTCAGTTCCGGCCCTCAGCGCACCAAGACTGCCATTCTTCAGAAGAAAATGCCAAAGTAAAGTCTAGCTGCGACAATTATTTTACGCCGATATTGTTACGGATCAAGCGCGCGACCTTGCCGTGCGGATGCTTGCGGCCGTAATATGGGCGCCGACTAGCGCCGTGGTGCATTTTGCGGATCTGATTGGGATTGTGCCCGCGGTGGAGCAAAAGCGCGGTCAGGTAGAGTTCGATCGCGTGGATGGCAGACAGTCTGAACGGCGCTCGAGTAAGCGGCTTGCCAGATCGGCCAATAGACAGGCTGGTTCGCTGTCTGGACCGGCTCGACTACAAGGTCGACGTGGTGGTTGGGGGAGGGGCATTTTCCTGTCGCTCGGCGACATATCGGCGCATCCGGTCGGTTGATGATCGACCCGAGTTGCGCCGGCATCAGAACGCCGGCGACCAGCAAGCCGGCCACGATTCGCAACATATTGCTGCCCCAAGCGCCGTTTGTGTCGGCCCTGCACGCTGCTAGGCACCTATTTTGCAAAATAAGCAGAAATCCGCCGATCCGCCTTGGTCTGCCAATTGTCGTCAATGCTCAGGAAGCCATCGGTCGGGCTTGGGGATGCGGCGACGCCCGCCCGCTGCAGTTCGGCCGACTTCTCTGCCTCAGCTGCACGGAAGCGGTAATGATCGAATACGTCGAGGACATGCGTTGCATACGCTTGGGCAAGTGCGGGATCGCGCTGCACGATTACCAGGTTTTCGTCGTTGGAGTAGGAGGCCTTATAACCCAGATTGTGGCTGCCAAATGCGACCACGCAATTCACCGGGTCAAGCGGGTCTATCACCAGGATCTTGTCGTGGATAATCGCTTTGCCCGCGCTCAAAATCTCCTTGTTGACGAAATTGCCGAGTTCGCGGCCGATATCCTTGTCAGTGAGCGCGGTCGCGCGCACGACATTGACGCCGCCCTGCTGGATGATGAACGGCGAACTCGGCACCAAGGGCTCGCCATCTGGGCCGGTGCCTGAGGGCTGATAGCCCCAGGCCAGCGGATCGGACACCGCACCGACCACCTCCAGGCTGGTATCCGCCAGGCCGAGGTCGATCGCCTGCGAGATGATCGAGTGTACTCCGCCCTTGGACGGCAAGAACACCGCAAACAAAATCATGCGGTGCGCACGGCGCATCAGCGAGAAGAGACGGTCCATGTCCGGTGGAGGCGGCAGTTGACGCTTGGCGCGCGCCGAAGGCGGCTGTTCGGCGCCCGGAACGTTCGGCGAGAACCAACATTCAAATGCAGCGCCGTTGGCGAGATTTCCGGTCACCGGAGTGCGGTCGGCGTCCTTTACGATATCGCCCTGGTCCGCGCCGGTGTTGGCATCCCCCGTTTGCGCGGGCTGCGGCAAGGGGTGATCGAACAGCCGTTGCCAGTAGTCGAGGTAGGCGCGCGCCACGTTCGTGTCTTCGATGACGATGCAATTGTTGCTCTGGCCGGAGATGCCACTCCACGTCCAGTTGGTCGAGCCGGTGAGCACGGCTTGGGGTGTTCCCTGGTCATCCGACCAGACGACGAATTTGTTGTGGCCGATGTGGCCGCTGCCGTTGAACAGCCGGTCCTGCATACGGAAAGTCGCTCCAGGCGCATCCGCTATCGCGCGCAACGTCGCGCGAGCTGCTTTGTTTCTTGTATCGTAGTCGGTGTGAATGACCTTCTTGGTAATCTTGTCCTTGGTGTCGCTGGACCCTGCATCGGACAGGATGAGCTGCATCCGGGGTGCCGCCGCGACAAGGAGGTCGAGTAACTGCCGATCCTCAAGCTCGTAGAGGGCGGCATGAAATTGCCCGCCTGCTCGGCTCAGGAACTCGGTTATCGTCGTCGGGACGTCGCCGGCCAGGTAGCGTCGCAGGGCGTCATTTGGATCGCGCAGACGAACTTCAAGTTCGTTGCGCCCAACTTTGCCATCATTCTCTTCGAGCATGCGGATCAGGAACTGGCTCGATAGAATGCCGTTGGTGAAGGTGGAGACGAACGGTCCCAAGCGGCGGCTAGCCTCAACAATGTTGGTGAATGCCGCAGGAGCCAGATAGCCGAGCCGGACAGGTGCGCCCTGATAATGATGCTCGACGCGCTGTTTGGTTTTTGCATCCCAATGGCTTTCGGGGACGGGCACTACTTCCTCGAGGCCATCGCGCAAGCGACCTACCGGGCGGATACGGTATCGTAGCCGCTCATTTTCGGGCCGGAGACCCAACTTGTCACGGTGTCGCCGCAGCGTGAGGTCGCGCCAGTTGAACTTCTGTACGGGCCAAACAGTCGTGTTCTGCGCCTGCCAGTCCGTGTTCGACTGCCCTTCAAAGGCGACATAAGCGGCAAGCGGGCGTTCGGCGGTTACCAGACCAGTGCCATCGAGATATTCCCGAACAATGTGGAAGCCAAGACAATCAGGAATCGGGTCGGGGTTGGTTTGCCACGCAAGAAACGCAACTTCATTGTTGACGATTGCAGTTGCCTTGACGATCTGCACCATCTCATCCCCCTAGAAGAACAAAGACCAGCCGGCCCGATTTTATGAGACGGCTAATCTATAAAGAAGGCCGAAAACCTTTAAAGTTCCGGCCTTCAGCGCACCAAGAGTGTTATTCTTCAGAATAAACCGCCAAAGTAAAGTCTAGCTGCGACAATTATTTTACGCTGATATTGTTAGGGATCGAGCGCGCGACCTTGCCGTGCGGATGCTTGCGGCCGTAATATGGGCGCCGACTGGCGCCAGGAGCGTCGTACGGACATATGGGAGCGGACGATGCCAAATAGGCTTGTCATGATCATTCGGCACGCCGAGAAGCCGGTTCCGGAGGGCACCGATTATGGAGTGACAGAACAGGGCGAGGTTGATCCCGCATCATTGACCGTGCGTGGTTGGCAACGCGCGGGTGGGCTTTGCTCACTCTTTTCTGGGCCGCCTGCGCCTATGGAAAAACCGGCATCGATTGTTGCGTCGGGCACGATCAAAAAAGATGGTTCGGGAACCCGGAGCAAACGGCCCAGCCAAACAATCTCACCACTTGCAAGACGCCTCGGTCTTCAACCTGATGTCACATATTCAAAGGGCCAAGAGGCGCTGGCGGCAGAAGCCATCCGCACAGCCCCAACACCTGTGTTGGTGAGCTGGCAGCACGAATTGATTCCGAGCCTGGCAGCTGCCCTCGTCGGTGGCGCGGGTATCGCCCCGGAATCTTGGCCGGACGAGGATTTCGACAGCATCTGGGTGCTCCAGAGCGATGGCGCAGATGTTTGGTCATTCTCGCGTCAGAGCCAAGGGCTTCTCGACGGTGATGGGGTATCGTTCTGACACAGATGGCTTGAAGGGCCGCGACCCAGTTCCGATGCCGTCAAATCGCGGTTGCAGTGCCGCCTTTAGGACGCGCCTGGCAGCTCCCGCACGATCCAATCCAGCAGATCTGGGTCAACCTGGTCCTCGCCGGTGAAATCTCGGATCATTTGGGCGGCGTATTCCCGGGACTGGTTTTCCGGGATTTCCCCTTCGGTGATCGCACGGCGGATGGCGCTTCGCAGGATTTCGCAATCGAATGCAGACACCTTGGCGCGTGACATTGTCAGGCTCCCGGACATAGGCGGAAGCTAACCTCCGCAATGCCTCGTTCGGTACGGGCGACTTGGGGATCATACGCCTTACTGCGCATTTCGCGAGTCGAACGAATGTGGGTCCGTCACCCCGACCATCGCCCGTCATCACGGGAATGATTGTGAGGGCAAACCCGGCCATCACACTCGGTGCCATGCGGTTGGCGGTGGCCTTTTCCGCTGCTGGTCCGCCCGGAGCTAATGACGTTCCCTTCTAGCCGGCGCAGCCGTCTTGTCCCGATCCTGCCCGCTCCATTCGCTGCGCTCCCGTGTTGGGGACAAGCCCGCTTTGAGCGCCGTCTCCTTTGGAACCGTCCTCCGGGACAGAAACCATCAACCAAAGGAAAAGACCATGACCAACAACCGCAACACCAAGTCCGAGGCGAAATCGCCGCTCTACCAAGCCTACACCGTGCGTGACGGCAAGGAAGGCCAGAAGGGCTTCTGGATCCGCATCGGCTCCTTCTTCGCTCACGACGACGGCGAGGGCGGAACGCTCCTCCTCGACGCACTGCCCATCGATGGGCGGGTCGTCCTCCGCACCCCTAAGGCTGACGAATAGGAGGCCGCCATGCAGATCTTGACACAAGAGCTGCGGGAGAAGCTGCTGGCGAATGGTCGCCAGCAGCAACCTCTCCGAGGCACCGAACGCGAAATCGACTTCGTCCCCGTGGTCAAACTGTTCACACCGGATGCCGGCGCGACCTGGCTCCTGACCGAAATCGATCCGGATGACCCGGACCTCGCATTCGGCCTTTGTGACCTTGGGCTTGGCTGCCCGGAGATAGGTAGTCTGAGCCTCTCGGAGCTCACTGCCGTTCGTGGCCGCCTGGGCTTGCCGGTCGAGCGTGACCTGCACTTCAGGCCGGACAAATCCCTGTCGGCCTATGCCAGCGAGGCTCAGCGCCTCGGCCGCATCCGGGCGTAACATCCGTCGCGGTGCTCAACGCCATCCTCCCGGGTGGCGTTGAGTGCCCGAAGGCGGTAGCGGCCAGACCTCAGGCCCTGGCCTTACGTTTCGTCGCAGGTTTCTTGGCTAGAGCAGGCTTCCGTCCCAAGCCTAGCGACTTAGCCAAAGCCGAACGGGTCGCCGAGTAACTCGGCGCAACCATGGGATAGTCCTTCGCCAGACCCCATTTCGCCCGGTATTCATCAGGCGTCAGCCCATGACTGGTCGCAAGATGGCGCTTAAGCGACTTGTATTGCTTCCCGTCCTCAAGGCTAATGATGTAGTCTGGAAACACAGACTTTTTGGGGTTAACTGCCGGCTTGGGCGGGGGGTCTGCTATTGGAGATGGCGGGCTAATATTCGACAACGCCGAATTCACGCTCGCGATCAAATCCGGCAATCCGGACACTGGCACCGCGTTTTTCTGGACATAGGCGGCAACGATATCTGCAGTAAGTTCAATCATATTATTGGTTGGTTCCCCGGGCATCAACGTGCTCCTTCAATCATCACATCCTCATATCCGTCAAAGAGACGATATGCCGCCAACCTATGCCACTCGGATTTTCTCCAATCAAGCCGGATATTTGGCATTTCTGTATGACGCAGGGGCAAAGCGAACTTTCGTTTGGTAACAAAGCGTATCCACGTCTTGCCAGCCTCCCGGTTGGTGCGGGGCCAAAGGATGTTGAAATTTCTTCAATTGACGATAGTGTAGGGGCGTCAAAGGCGGGGTCTGGATTATGCAATGCGAGGTATCACGGAGTATAGATCTTAAATGCCTAATAAAGCTTCTGCTGTGTCGACCCATGTCCCTTGGTCTGACCGTCTAACCGCTTATGACAGAGAGCATCTCACCACCTATTTGAGACTCCTGGACGCGTGGGACGATGAAGCCAGCGTAGAAGAGATGGCGCAGGAAATATTGGGTATCGATCCGTGGGAGGAGCCGGTTCGCGCCCGCGACGCGGTTCGCAGCCATCTCGATCGAGTGGTGTGGCTGCTGACGACGGGATCCAAGGAGCTTTTCAAATCCTAGCCGCAAAGTGCCCATAGAATCGGCCCGAATTCTTTGTCGGTTGATGGGCCAATGCGCTGCCGGCGCGCTCGGATGGAAAGCGGTGAAGCTTGCGCTAACGCCCAGAGCTCTCCGGTAGTTCGCCGATGCATTCCTCGAGCTTCTCCAGGCGGAACTTCGCTACGCGAAGTTCATGGCCGGCTTCGAAACGTCGATGGCGTCCCAAAGGTGCGGTCGTCGTGAGGTCGCGCTCCAGTTCGGCAATGCGCGCGCGCACCTGTCGAGCGTCGTCCTGGCGCAACGCTCTAATCAATCCACGTCCTCGCATTAGTCTTCCTTGCAGCACCCAAAAAGCCATGCGGGTTTACCCGGGGAGACCCTAATTTCCGGCAAGCCGAAACGTTCGAAATTTAACTTCAGCTACTTTAGCGAGGACAAGGTTGCTCTTGGGAAAAACCTCCGGCGAGGAGGGCAGCAAAGGGCTTGGGTATGAAGCGGACCAGCAAAGGTAGCGCCGGCCAAGAGCGCAACTGCGATGGCGGATCGGGCTCCGGGACGGCGGCTGGGGTGTGGATAATGAGCCCTGGCCTATTGCCGATTGCGCCAGCCGGCGCGCACCTTCGCAGCTATGGTGGCGGCTCATGTTGAATTGGCGTTGTTTGAGCAGTCACTCGGCGATCGCGAGGGCATACGTCAACCATTCGGTGATCGCGTGGCTGACGCCGCGCAGAAAACCGCAGGATCGGTTCTGTTCGACGTACGTGTCGACGGCGATATCTGCGTTCAGCGAATGGCTGCGATTGGATATGGCGAAACCGGCACAGCGATAATCGTGATGGAGAAGAGCGGACAGCTCAGATGCGCTTCGATCAACGGGGACACAGCCCTTTTGGTGGCGGAATTGGCTGCTTGGTATGCGTCTCCGCTGAGTGAGCAAGCAAAGGGTGACCACCACGGGACGGCCATGATGCTGCTAGCAGAGCTTCGTAGCTCGGGCCACTTTGTACCGTCCCCAGGCGGCTGAGCGCTGCCTTTTGCGCGGGAGGCATATTCACCGGCAGCACGGCAGCCCTAGGCAAGAAAAAAGGCCCGCGACGACGTCGCGGGCCTTCCGTTCTGATCGGCAGGGATTCGATCAGAACGAGCGCTGGAAGCGGAGGATGCCGCCAACGTTATTTTTCTTGTCGGCTTTGGTCCAGTTGGTGACGCTGTCATCGCCAACGTGCAGGTAGTCGACTTCGGCCGTGACCTTGAAGCCCTTGACGATTTCGTAGGCAATGTTGGCTGCGGCGCCGAAGTTCTTGCCTTCGTCATAGGAGAGCTGAGTGTTGAACGAGGTCTTCTCATTGATGGTATAGGTGCCACCGCCCCAGACTGCCCAGTTACCGCTCCACTGCTTGTAGAAGCCGCGGCCGTGGGCGTCGATAGCGTTGCCCGCGTCGTCCAAGAGGTTGTCGTCGGTGCCGTAGCCGCCCATGATGAACAGTGACAGGTTGTCCATCGGCTTCACGTCCAGGCGAACCTTGCCGGCCACTTCCTCGTAGTTGCTGTCGTAGGCAACGACGCCGCTGATCGCACCCCAGCCCTGCGTGTACTTCACGCCGCCGACGACATGGGGAACATAGCTGTCGATGGTTCCGACGACGCCCGAGCCTTCTTCGAGAGAGACCACGGCCGAGAAGCCGTTGCCGGCGTCCAAGTAATACTGGACGACGTTGGTGTCGAAATCGCCGTAGGGAACGAGCGTATCGTTGATGACGTTGCCGGCATAGCCGATGAACGTATCGAAGGCCGATTCGTCTTTACCGACGCGCAGACCGCCGAGCTGGATCCAGGCGAAGTTCAGCGTAACGCCCTTGTTGAAGGCATAGTTCTGAGGGCTGTCCGGACCCGCATAGGCATTGCGGTTGCCGAAGTTGAAGCGGGTCTCGGTGTAGGTCTTCAAAGTGCCGAGCTCGGTTTCCTGGCCGGTCCAGGTCTTCAGGTCGAAGCGTGCATTCTTCTTCCAGGTGCCCTGGTCGCTCCCGTCCTGCACGTCGTGGGTGCGCGCACCATCGAACGAGCCGACGTCGCCACCGGCGATATCGTAGCGGACATAGCCACCGATGCGCAGGCAAGTCTCGGTGCCGGGGATGTAGAAGTAGCCAGCGCCGTAGACGTCGCAGATCTTGACGTATTCAGCGGGTTCCGGCTCGGCGACGACGACGGCGTCGGCGGCGCGCGCACCGGAAACTGCGATCAGGGCCGCAGCTGAGCCGAGAAGAAGGCTCTTAATGTTCATTTTTGATCTCCACTCAAAGGTTAAAAAAGGGCTGGGGTGTCTTTTCTAAAGACAGGATCCCCTCCCTGGTCCCCACGATCGAAAAAGATGCGCACCGGCGCCGCTTCTTCGCGCTCGACATGGCCGAATTCGCTGCGGTGCACAAATGGAGATTGAGACCGGAAAGCGGTCATTTGGTTGTTTAAGAAGTATTGTTGCCGAAATATCACGAATATGCGCTCAAATTCGGCACGAAGTGCACAAGCGGCACAAACGAAACGTGAGAATGGCAAAAGGTGATTCGAATTATGACTGTATAGCTAAGCAGCGTTACTCAACAACTTGGAAGGTATTACAATTGCTAACTAATCGATTTGAAAATCGGAAAGTCAAACTGAATGGTCGATACTGCGGATCGGTGAAAAGTCGCGTGCAGCCAGCATAACTTCGTGCACCATGTCGTGCTTGAGCAATTCAATGGGAGTGCGACCATCGAGACTGGGCGAAGGGCGGGCCAACCAAAACCACGCCAGCCTTGGATTGGGAATCAGCGACAACACCTCACTGATCCCTAGTGCCGGCCTTCCGTCGACGAACTGGGCCAGCGGAAAGACATGCTTGCGGCCGCCCTTGCGCAAGGCAATGACTTCGTTGCGCCTTTGCCAGCGATGAAGCGTCGAGCGCGGTATGCGGAGCTTCTCTTCCAGATAGGTCGATCCGGCAACTTCGCCCGCCCAGTCCTCGATCACCATCGATTGGAGCTCTGGGGCTCCCCCGACAAACGCAGGCTGGCCGAGACCGGCTGGCGGCGCTGGGCTCTCGGAGGTGCGGTCCGTCCCGGTCGAGCCGTCGCGCGCGATGTTGCCCGCCATCGTGCGGAAGAATTCGGTGGCGAGCGCCGTGAAGTCGCCGTTGAAAGAGCCGATCGCGAGCCGCTGTGCCTGCGGCAAGAAGGGCAGGGCGGCGACCAGACTCCCGGCAATCGCGCTGGCGGAAATGAGCGCCTCGGCGTCCAGCAGGACACCATGCTGCGACAATGCCTGTAGCACCGCCTCGGACACCAGGCTTGCCAGGGCCTCTTGTGAAATCCCGTCAGGCGGGTTCTGAAATCTGGTCATGCATCTGTCTGCAGGCCACGCGCGCTCGTCCCTCGCCGCGGCCGGTTGTACGGCGGGAATTGGAACGCGCAACGGCATAAGGTGCAGCGACCCAGCAGGCAGCTGTCTAGCATTTTTACACCCCAACTGGCTGCCCCGAAATATCAGTCGCGGGACGCCTGAGTTTGCCTGTAGGGGCGCTCTATGACAGATTCACGACAAGCGGCGTTATTTGATACCTTTATAGGGTAACGTACCTTTACTATTGCGATCTTGCTGTCTTAGTGCGCGGCGCAGGGTCGGGCGCGACCGCGGTCCGATCTGTTAAACCGGTCCTCAACGGTGTTTCGGACCATCTGGAGCCGAACGCGATCAATGACATCAGGATGTTTTGACAATGAGAAAGCGAGCTTTGGTGATTGGCGGCTCGGGTTTCGTCGGGGGACATTTGATTCCGGCACTGCTCCACGACAAATATCACGTGAGCGTGCTCAATCGTGGGAACAAAGTCACGGTAGGCGCGGAGCAATTGACCGCGGATCGTACCAACGCCGAACAACTTTTGAGGCTGGCACAACAGGTGCTCGGTTTTGACGTCGTTATCGATACGTCTTCTTATAACGCCGAGAGCACAAGAACCGCATGGGCTGCCTTTTCCGGTGTGACGCAGCGCTGGATTCATCTGAGCAGCGCGGCCGTCTACAAAGAGACACCGGGTAGATTCCCTGCGGAGAGCGATCCTATCGGCGGAGCCGCAATATGGGCGGACTATGGGGTTGAAAAGGCCGCCGCTGACGCATTTCTCATCGAGAAGGCCGAACATCTTCCGGTAACAATATTTCGGCCCCCTTATCTGTATGGGCCAGGCAATGACAACGACCGGGAATCTTTCGTGTGGGCACGCTGCCTGCAGCGCCAGCCGGTCATAATCCCTGGAAATGGCGATACGCCAATCCAGTTTCTCCATGCCGGGGATCTAGCCGATATCATGGTCCACGCTGCGGCTTCCGAAGCGATTGGCGCGCAGATATTCAATGTCGCAAGCGAGGAGCGCGTGGGTTTGAGGGAGTGGGTCAGCCTAGTTGCCAGCGCTGCCGGTTTCGCTGATCCCGGTATTCTCGCCATAGATCAAGCTGATGATTTCGTGCCGCGTCAGTATTTCCCATTCCGCGATTATCCCTGTTGCGTCGATGTCGAGCTCTTGGCAAACAGCTTTGAATGGCGCCCGCGATTTTCCCTACTCGAGGGATTTCGTCAGACATTTGAAACACAAGATGTCCAACATCTGAAGAGTAAGGCTCTCGATACCGAGGTCGAGAAGGCGATTCTTGCCCGGATCCGCGTCAGAGGTTTCGACCTTGTTCGATCGGGCCCTCGCGGAGCGAACTAAGTCGTCCGTCAATCCAGAAACGACGTACTGATCCCGATACGGCGCCCTTCGCCGGGGGCTGTCGGTCCCGCATCCCGCCTGGCGGCGGCGCTATGCTGATGCTCCTACGGCCGCCCTGTTGAACCGGTCTCAGGGCAACGAACTTTCTCCAGCACCGAACTGACTTGGTCCCGCTGGCGGACATTTCGGTGCTTCCGCCTTGTGCGCCCTTCTATGTTGGGGCCGCCTTAGCGGCACGGCTACGCCGATATGGATGTGCCTGGTGGCACGTTTCCTCTGTACTGGGGAAAGAGGCGCGCGGCCCTCTCTCCCAGCAAGCCGCCGCGGGCGGTATCCCCCATCTTCCTGCGCTACGCTCCGTGCAGACCGGGGACACCCCTCCGCCCCCGGGGCTTGCCCCCTCTCTCCCCGCTGCTCGCCGCGAGGCAGGGGTTCAGGATGGCCTGAACCCGCTGGGGAAAGGGCTGTCCTGAAACGACAATCAAAGGAGCAAGACCATGAATACCGCTGAAATCACCATTCCGCTCGGCAAGCTGGTGCCGAGCAAAGCCAACGTCCGCCGCGTTAATTCCGAGGCGGGCAGGGCCGAATTGGCCGCCAGTATCGAGGCTCATGGCCTCATCCATAACCTTGTGACCCGCAAGGCACCGAAGGGAGCCAACAAGTTCGAGGTTGTCGCCGGAGGGCGGCGTCTGGGGGCGTTGCGTTTGCTGCTGGAGGAAGGCCGCACCGTGCAGGGCGTAGCCGTGACCAAGGATTTTCCGGTGAGGGCCATCCTGCGCGAGGAGGGCAGCGACACAGAGATTTCGCTTGCTGAAAACGACCAAAGGCAGGCTATGCACACCGTGGACGAGGTCGTCGCCTACCGCGACCTTGTCGAACAGGGGATGGCCGCCGAGGACATAGCCGCCCGCTTCGGCAAATCCGTGGTCACAGTGCGCCAGCGGCTGAAACTGGCCAGCCTGTCGCCACGCATCCTTGACGTCATGCGCGCTGACGAAGTGACGCTAGAGCAGGCCAAGGCCCTTGCCGTCAGCGATGACCACACCGCTCAGGAAGCGGCTTGGTTTGAGCATGACGGATGGAGCCGCAACCCGGCCAACATCCGCTCGTTCCTGACCAGCGCCCATGTGCGGGGCAACGACCGGCTGGCCCGCTATGTCGGCATCGAGGCCTATGAAGGGGCAGGGGGCGGGGTGCTGCGCGACCTGTTTGACGAGGACGGACAGACGTTCCTGACCGACCGACCCTTGCTGGTGAAGCTTGCCAGTGACCGGCTGGAGACGGTGGCCGATGAGATACGCCCGCAGGGCTGGAAATGGGTGGAAATCAGCCTCGACAACACGTTCATCCACAGCAACGGGTTCGGACGCATCCATGCGGTGCGGCGCGACCCGACCGAAGCCGAACAGGCTGAACTGGCGGCGCTGGGCTTGGAGTACGACAAACTGGTTGAGGCCGTTGATGCGTATGCCGAAGGCGACCCGCAAATCGAAGCCGACGAGGCCAAGTTGCAGGCGCTGGAAAGCCGCCTCGAGGCCATCCAGAACGCGGCGGAAGCGTTTGAGCCAAGGGAAATGGCGCTGGCGGGCTGTGTCGTGGGTATCTCTCACGGCGGCACGTTGCAGGTCACGACGGGACTGGTGAAGGCCGAAGACCGCAAGGCACTCGCTGCGTTGCAGAGCGGCGGCGAAGATGAGGGCCAGAACGAAGGCGACGAGGCCAGCGAAGCCGGGGAGAAGGAAAGCCCCGACGAGGAAGCCGTGGGCATGTCGGCAGCCCTGACCGAGGAGTTGATGGCCATTCGCACGGCAGCGCTACGCGTCGAGCTCTCAAACCGTCCCGATGTTGCGCTGGTTGGCATCGTGCATGCGCTGGTGAGCCGAGTGTTCTATGACTACCATGGCCGTATTGAGCCAGCCGTGGAGGTCACCGGTCAGCGCCGAAACCTTGCGCCCTCCATCAAGGAGCCGGATGCCTGCCGTGCTTTGTCGGGCTGGAATGAGGTGATTGAAGGGTGGAGCCACCGCTTGCCCGGAAACCCTGTCGACCTGTGGGCTTGGCTGGTGGCGCAACCGCAAGACACGTTGCTTGATCTGTTGGCAGTGGTCACTGCCGCCAATCTCAACGCCGTGGTGGCCCGCCACGAAAGCGGCAAGGAACGCATAGCCCAAGCCGACCTGATGGCAGAGGCGGTCGGGTTGGACATGGGCCTGTGGTGGACACCGGAAGCGGCGTTCCTCTCGCGGCTGTCAAAAGCCGACATCGCTAATGTGATGCGCGAGGCCGGGTGCCCGGAAGATGCCGCGAAAGCGGTCGAACGCGGCCCCAAACCCGAAGGCGTCTTGCAGGCCGAGAAGGAACTGGACGGCAAAGGCTGGCTCCCCGCACCGCTGCGGATGCCGGTCAGGCCCGATGCCGAAAGTCCTGATGAGATGGCGATCGCCGCCGAATAAAGGCGTTATACTCAGCCCGGGGCAGCGATGCCCCGGGTTTTTTGCGTCCGCGAATGCCCTCAAGCCGGTATCGAACCGGTTGAGGCCAGGCGAGGGCGCCCCTGGCCCGCCCCTCGCGCTCCCCGCCCACCCCTCAAGTTCCCTGTACTCCAGCTGGCTTTCAAGGCAGTTGCCGACTGTACTGGCTCTCTGATGACGTGTGCCCGGTCGGTTGCAAGTTGGTCGGTAGGGAAAGTCCGCTCAGTCGCCACCTACATGGCTTTCTGGCCTGCCTTTACACCGGCCACCAAGTGGCGAATGCTATCGCGAAAACGGTCACCACGATCCAGAATATACAAATCTGGTCTCCGTTTCGGCCAGATTCCCCATCTTCGAACAAGTCGGCACCTCCCATGTCTCCAAGTGTAAGCATTCCATACCACAACAGGAACACTATCAAGCTGCTCGCGAGCGAGGAGAGTGACATGGGTCGGTTCAGTCTCCGCTAGAAAACTCTCTGGACACAAGATTGGAGTCGGTAACGCGTATCCACGGCTTCCCGGGTACGCGACCAGGCTTGAGCGGTCGCGGTATCGCTTTCACCACAGCGTGGACATGGCTTTGTGCCGCGACTGACACGCTACGGACGATCTTTGAGCCGGTCATCTCTTCGACTTTGAAACGTTCCATCGACCTGCTTTCTCGCGCCGACCATTAGCAAAATCCGAAACGAATGGAACTGCCCTGGACCGCACCTTCGTGAGCGATTGCAAGGCTACGAGCGGGCAAAAGGATCCTGCAGTACTGCTCGCGCGAAAATGGAGCTAAGGTAGATTTGAAAACTTATACTTAACCGTAGTGCCAATGTGGCTTGGGTTCTGTGCCCAAGAACATTACCCCGAGCTTGTCTGCTCGTCGCCACTGAACAACTGACTTATAGCCTATGCCGTCAATCGGGATGTAGAGAAGGAATTCATCCGGAACGCGCGCTTCGATTGACACCTGCAGCTCCGCGCCTTCGGAATGCATGTTTCGGACAGTGCACTTGACTTCCGAATTTGAGATACCTGTCAGAATCGTCGCTCCTTTGAGAACGCGCCGACGCCGCTTTTTTCTCAATTCTTCACCGCCGTGCATAAAACACCCATGAACGAGTAACGTTGGATTGTCTCTGGCGCTTCTTTACTTTTCCGCGACGTGGTCGGCAAGCCAGAAGCCGCTTGTTCACAGAATAAGCAGCAAGCCTCCTTCCAACTTTTCTATGGCCGGCAGGTGTATTGGCGGCCGTTGACCATCTTCATGGAGCCGTAGGTGCCGGGACCGCAGGTGTTGGCAGGGCTGTCCGCCAGTTGCAGGATGGTGGCGTAAACGTTGGTGGCCGAGACGGTGCCGGTGGTGGAGACACCGCCCGCAACGAGCTTGCCACCGTAGTAATACCCGGTGGTGACGCCCGCTTCAGTGATGGAAATGGAGTTGCTGTTGCCATTGGCGATGACCTGGGCGGTGCCGGAGGTGATGCGGTCGCCGGTGGCGACGGTGGAGGAGGTGTCGGCAAGGTTAGCCCAACCCCCGGTGCCGTAGCAGACCTGAAAGGTGGAGCCGTTGTAGCGGATGGCGCCGGAGCGGTTGGTGTCGCAGGTATTGAGCGTGGTGGAGGTTTCCTGCGCGATACGGACGGAGCCGTTGACGTGGAGGGTGGTGGACGGCGCCGTGGTGCTGATACCAACTAGGCCCGTTCCGAGAATACGCATCAGTTCGGTACCGCCTGCCATGAAATAGTGGTTGCGGGTGCTGTTGTAGCTAGTGAAGTAGAGGTTGCCACTGGAGCCGTTGATGCTCGAATAGAGGCCGGCTATGTCGCTGAGGCGAATTATGGGCGATGCGCTCATAATGTTAAGCGAAGTGCTTGGGGTTGTCGTGCCGATGCCGAGGCTGTTGCTGATGTAACCGTTGGTGGCGGAGATCGCACCAGTGGTGCTGACACCTGCGGCCAGGAGGACACCGGCGGTGGAGACTTCGACGACGTTTCCGTCGCCTAAGACCACCTGGTTGGACTTGTTGGGCTGGGCGTTAAAGCCAACGCCGGTGACGTTGCTATAGGTGTTGGATACGCCGGTGTAGACGGCATAGGCACCAAGGGCGGTGACGTTGCTGCCGATGTTGTACCGT
The DNA here is from genome assembly GCF_056781655.1 of Mesorhizobium bavaricum. Lineage (NCBI taxonomy): Bacteria > Pseudomonadati > Pseudomonadota > Alphaproteobacteria > Hyphomicrobiales > Phyllobacteriaceae > Mesorhizobium > Mesorhizobium bavaricum. The sequence goes on from NZ_CM165566.1 coordinate 4,484,419, forward strand.
CCTGCAAGGTAACCCAGGGTGGCGGCGTTGAGGCCCGTATTGTACTGGCCCGAATAGGACCCTATGACGGTGGAGTTGGAGCCGGTATTGTACTTACCAGCTGTAAGGCCCACCGCCGTAAGGGCGTAGCCGGAGTTTAACTGCCCGGCTTCTTCACCCACAGCTGTTACGAAGGCGCTGGTGTTGTCCTTTGCCGCGAAGTAGCCAATGCCGGTTAGGTGGGTCTGGGTATTGTTTTGCCCCGCAAGGCCACCGACCAAGGTGCTATAGTCCCCGCTGTTATTCTGGCCTGCAGCATAGCCCAAGGCGGTGAGGGCGATGCCGGTGTTGTTTTGGGCAGAGCTCATACCGACCGCAGTGACGTTGGTGCCGGAGTTGCTATATCCGGCGTTGGTGCCCACGGCGGTGACATTCGGCATGCTGTTGGACAAGGCCGCCGCATAACCAACGGCGGTGAGATAGTTGCCGATGTTGTTCTGGCCTGCGGCATAGCCCAAGGCGGTGACCTGGACGCCGGTATTGTTTTTGGCTGCGCCAGAACCGATGCCGACGACGTTGGTGCTGGTGACGATATCCAGCAGGCCTCGGACGTTAAGGTTGCCGCTGGGGCTAATGATGGCGCTGGATGTACCGGAGGTGATGCGGTCGGTGACTGTGCTGATGCCGGTGAGACCGGAGCCGTTACCGACGAAGCTGGTGGCGGAGACGGTTCCGGAGACTTCGAAGTTGGTGGTGGGAGTGATCCCAATACCTACGTTTCCAGAGCCGGATACTAATAAGGCGGTTGTGCCACTGATATTCAAGCGTATCCCGTAGTTGGCGGCGGATTCGATCATACCATAGCTGGGAGACTGGCCTGACAGACCAAGATTGATACCGCGAGAATCAAGGTAAGTACGGGCGCCTGTGCTGGTTTGGAAGATTAGCCCGGCGGTGCCGGTAAAAAGTGCACCACCATCCAGTTGAATATTGCCTCCGACGTGCAAGGTTTGCGAGGGATATGAGACACCGATACCGACCCTGCCAGTGGCACCAATTACCATGCGCTGGGTACCAGAGATGGTGACAGTCACACTGGCGTTCTGGTTGGTGGTGACGCTGGTGGTGCCGGAGGTGATGCGATCAGCGGCGGCGAGATTGGTAAGGCCGGAACCGTCGCCTACGAAGTTGGTGGCGGAGATAGTGCCGGTGATGCTGACGCCCTTGCCGACATAAACGCCGCTGGTGCTTACTTCCACCACGTTGCCGTTGCCCAGCACCACCTGGTTGGATTTGTCGGCAGTATAGACGTTGTAGCCCAGCAGGGTGACATTGCTGAAGGTGTTGGAGTTGCCGGCCCAAGCCCCCAGCGCGGTGACGTTGTTTCCGGTATTGGTCTGCGCGGCGGCATGGCCGACCGCCGTGAGAGCACTCCCGGTATTGGTCTGACCGGCAAAGTCGCCCAGCGCTGCGACATTGCTGGCAGAGTTGAGATTTCCGGCCGACTTGCCGACAACCGTGACATTGCTCCCGGTATTGCTAGACCCGGCACTCTTGCCGAGGGCGACCACATTGGTGCCGGTCACAATTTCCAGTCTCCCGAGCATGGTTACGGTTCCCTCGGGGCCTATAATCGCGGCGCTGGTGCCGCTCACGATGCGATCGGTGGCAACCGTGACGCCGGTGAGGCCGGATCCGTCCCCCACAAACGTGCCTGAAATCGTCGAGCCGCTAATAACCGGCGCATCGGCCGGGCACCCGATGTCGCCCCGACTCGCCTCGCCATAGCAAAGCCGGTTACCGTAGACGCCCATGGTCGCGGAAACGTTGGGGAACTGGCCCCAATCCTGCGCCCACGTCGGCGCGGCCACGACCATAGCGGCTAACATCAGGAAGCAGGAAAGGCGTTTCATGCCGCCAATCTACCGCAACCTGAACCGCTTGGCGTCGCCAGTGACGTCAAATGGGGCAACCGCCGTTGCGGCTTCGCCACTAAAGGGGCATTGTCTCAAGGCGGCGAAGCTGGCGAATTTCGGCTGGTAAGGTTCCAGGTTCTCTTCGTCACTCTCGCCGCAAGGGTTTCAGCGCGACCAGGGCCGGCGACAGCACGGCCCGCAGCAAGCTCCCACCGTTCTCGACCTGTCAGCAAACCAGTCCACCAATTCGCCACGAAATCAGCCACCTGCCAGCCCAACTCAACTAGGCCTGTTCAACTTCCAGACGGGTTGTCGGTACCACCTTTCGGAAACGGGGCGATTGTATGTGAGCTACGGTCGAACTGGTTCTGTGCAAAAGCCGCCCGGTGGGCGGCTTCTTCAGTTGCGTCAGGCTTAGTTGAGGGTGTTGGCCGCGTAGCAGAGGGTTACGAGGCTGGCAGTTGGCTGGGCGGTCGGGATGGTGGCCGCGCCGCCGAGCGTGCCGTTCAGGCAGGCAGCGGTGCCGTAAACCACGCGGCCCTTGGTGGCATCGACCGAGCCATCAATGGCCTTGTCGGCTTCCTGGGCGTCGGCCAGGGGCATGGCGGCAAACTGGACAACCATGCGCTGGTCGCTACCGACGGTGGCCATGGTGTTGGCCTGTTCGGTGATGGTACCGGTCGTAGAGCTGCCACCGCCGAAACCATGGTAAACCACGGCAGAGGTACCGGTGCCGGTCACCCGGAAGCCGGGCAGGATGTTGCGCAGGTTGGTTTGGTCGATGTTGCTAGCCCAGCTGGCGGCAGGGATCGAGTTATTGACCAGCACGGCCATGTTGGTGCCGGGGGTGCCGGCGCTGGACAGGGCGTTTTGCGGCCAGACGTGCTGGCCGGAATAGAACTGGCCGTTGGCGTCTTCAACCTGCTTCAATTGGGCACCGGCCTTGGTACCGCTGGAGCGGTTGATAAGCTGCCAACCCACTGTGATAATCACGAGGGTGATCAGAATGGCGATAATGGCGACGATCAGGATGGTCTGGTCAATCGTATAGCCTTTGTTGGAGGTAAGGCGGCTGAACAGGCTGTTGAAGGTGAGTTGCATAGTCATGAGTTTCCTTTGGTGATTGTTTGGGTTCTTGAAACCTATGCTACCTCGCTCCAGATGTTCTGACAGGCAGTTGGGAAATTTCTGACAGGCCGGTGTGTGATTTGTGCACTGGCCCCGTGGGTTACATTGTCAGGTAGGAAAAACGAGGGAGGCGGAGCTCAAGGCTGTGCCTCCTTCATTTTTCACTTCTCCTCCAAAGGGCGATGATTGGTCGAGAGGAAGCGCCGCGCAAAACAGATCGGGCGAGGGGGCAGTGGGTGGCACGATCGCGGACGGAGAACCCAATCCGCCCCTCCGCCCCATTCCAATGACTATTAATGCCGGATGATCGTCCCGATCCAAAGATCGGTTACATGAAAGATACATGGGAAGAATTGACTGGATCGGTTTTCATGTAACCATTTGAAAACTTTGGCGCACCCGACGCGATTCGAACGCATGACCCCTTCCTTCGGAGCGCCCCAAGTACGATAATCCGAGATTATCGAAATTCGTAATCATTTGTTTTCTTGTCATTTTTATTGACCTAGTCAACATCATTACTTCACTTTTCATGTAACATTTGCTATAAATCGGTTACATGGAAGTTACATGAAAATGCCTAAATTGTTTTTGACTGACGATCTTGTTTTTGCTGCAAGTTGCCCATTTGGGAAAGGCCAGGAAATATACTGGGATTATCCCGTTGGAGTAGACGGTCGTATACGAAGTGACTCCGTTTCGGGCCTGGGGCTCCGTGTTACCGAGTTGGGGCACAAGGCCTTTGTCCATGCTTACAGGTTCAACGGCAGGCGTTATCGAACAGTGCTCGGGTCTACCGTCGTCCTCAACGTATCCTCTGCCCGGCTGGCGGTCGGCCAACGGGAACGCCGCCTGGAGGCCGGGGATAATCCAGATTTTGACCGAACCGACCCTCGCCGTGCTCATCTTCTAACGGTCCGTGAGGCGATCGACCGCTATTGGGAAAGCCATGTGAGCGGCCTCTCCGCCGGCTACCGCTACAACTTCGCGATCTTTGTGGCGCATTGGCTGCGGCCCACGCCGAAGGTGGCAAGCAATCGGGGCCACAACAGCCGACGGCGCTACAAGGACTTCGGAACAATGTTTGCCGATCGACCGCTCTCCTCCATAAAGCCGCTCCATATCGAGGAATTCCAGAAGCAGTTTACCTCGCCATACGTGTTCAACAGCGCACTGCGGCACGTCTTGGCGCTCTACAATTGGGCTATTCGCATGCAGTTGGTGGACATGCGCAATCCCTGTACCCCCATCCGCGCGCGGAAGCAGATCCGCCGCCGCCGGGATTATTCCACCGAACAGATACGGCAGATTGCAGCGCATATCTTCTTTCCGGTGTTTGAGGCTGTGCCTGAAATTGATCATCTGGAAGGGTTTGCCAAGCGGAATATGGCTCTGGTCAAGGGACAGGTGGCAACCGCCAACGACCAGATGCAGGAACTTTGCAATTTCATGGGCATCCTGTTCCTGACCATGGCCCGGCCCAGCGACCTGGCCAATGCAGAATTCGACCATTTCGATCTGGAGAAGCTTATCTGGCACAAGCACAACACCAAAGGCATCAAACTGTCGCGTTCGCTCTACGAATACGCCTACCGTTCGGTGCCGATCCATCTCCGGGTTGCCGGGATGGTGCAGGCCCAACGCCTCCGCTGGCCTGACAGCAAGTTGCTGTTCCCGTCACATACGGACATGACCCAGCCCCGCGACAACTTCCGCAAGGGACTGGACCGGTTCAAAGCCCTGCATGGCGTCCCGGAGTATTTCCAGCTCTACGACCTCAAGCGGATTGCGATCTCGCTGATGCTGGCGGGCCAGGGCGTGTCGCATGAAGCGATCTCGCACTACGTCGACCACAAGGGGAATCTAGAAACGACAATGATCTATGACCTTGGCCTGGTTGATCCGTTGCGTCCGGTCACTGAAAAGCTCGGCGCGCTTCTCGGCATCTGACGACAATATTGTGCTGGCGGCGATTATTGTGATCAAGGATTGAATCAATTGGCACTTTTGACTCCAGTCGTGAGGCGGAACCGAAAGCCATCTAATGGCTTCGAACTTCGGCGATGGGGCCTGAGGCCTTACGGCTTGCTAGACCCCAGTGGAGGAAACCTGTGGACAAAACCGCGTTAAGGCTCTGGATTTGCGGGCATATTCCTCAGAAACGTGCGCCCTCGACGATGCAAGTCACGTTTTAATACGAAAAAAATATTTCGCGAAAGGAGCGCGACAGGCCCTCGCGGGATATTGATTGTGCATCGATAGTCTGTACTCTCAGTTGCAGCAAGATCGGCTAAAGGCCATTCAGATGACACCTCTCCAGTACGCCATTTCCAAGACCGGCCATAGGCGCTCGCCAAAGATGCGCATCCTGAACATGTGTGGATCACTTGGCGACTGAAGCAACCAACCATCGGCTGACCGCTGGCACCTTTGCGCCGGTCGCCGTTCTATTGGGCCACGTTCCGGTTTCGGGCGTGGCCTTTCTTTTTGCCGGAGCACGATCCGGAGCCGGACATGGGGAGATCAGCATGAATGGACCCTAGCCCAAAAAGAGAAAGCTCGCTGTGAACAGCGAGCTCCCCCTTTAACCTTCCTCGTGACGGCTGAGCCTAACGGCCTAGACAACCCGGCTCAGTCGTTGTCTCAAGAAAGGAACCATTGTCATGGACATGGTTGACACGGCCACGTGGACTTTTTTTTGATCGTATTCGCGATCAAGGCAGCGATCTTCATCGCTGAATTGTATGAACTTCCTGAATGGTCGATCCACATGCTGGAAGAGATCCTCCGCTTCGTGGAAATGATGCACCATCGCAGAAATCCTCGCGCGCGCGGCGAAATAAAAGGATTGATGCGTCTATAACTTCGGACGGGGCCAAAAGCTCCGTTCTTTTTGTTGGGTGCGACAGAATCATGGCGGCAATACGATCACTTGTCCAGCCGAAAATGCGACTGAACCGGTCGGCGGTTATGGGTCGGACACCGGCCAAACGCGCCGGAGATGCCGTCAAATATTCGATCACAGGCCCCTCTGTGTTCCTCTCGGAAACAATGCCACAGCGGAAACTGCGTCAGATTCGATGAGAAGTAAAGGTGTGAGGCGCTCCGGGTCGGATCGGGGACCGGAAACGGTTAACGCCTGGTCGAAATGTCCGCAAAACGCCAATCATGGCCATCATGGTTCCAAACTTGCGCTTGACGTCATTTTCCAGCTGTGAGGCAATGCACCAGCGGCGATTTTCGCCGCAAAAATCCCATCAAGGAAAGTATGGTTCATGGATGCCTTGCAAGCGTTGGTGCTGACGAGTACCCAATTGCGCGACATGCTGACGGAAGCAGCGAGGCAGGGAGCCGCAATTGCCGTCGCAGAGCTCCGCGCAGACCTCCACCAGGCACCGGAAGATGTGACTTTACAAAAGCTCCGCGGCTATCTGTCCGATCCCGCTTCCCTTTCCAACCCGAATGACCATTGGGCGCATAGCGAGATTATCCGTCGGATCCAGACGACAGCACAGGGCAAGCCAAAATCCACGGCATGGTTCATGAGATTCCAGAGGGAGACGGGACTGAACGAGTGTTTTACCCGCCCGAGCCCTGGCTACGGTCGACGCAGGGAATGGACATTTGCGGATATTCGATTGGCGTGGGATGCATACTACCGCAAAGGGTAACATTCCATAATATAGCGTTGGGGGCGATGACAGTGGGCAAATATCCGGGGGAGCTCGCCTCCCCGAAGCAGATTCATGAACTGGCTGAAGAGTACCGGAAGGCGGCAACCGAGCTCCTTAAGCTCGGCCGATCCGGTAAGCCGCTTACTCGAGCGCCGTTCAGACTGTGCGCCATTCACGCGATCGAACTTTACCTGACGGCGCTTTTGCTCCACCGTGGGCACAATCCCAATCAGATCCGCAAGATGCAGCACGACTTGGCGGCGCGGTCGGCGCACACAGTCGAAGCGGGGCTGCGCCTTCGCGCGAAAACCGCCAATCATCTTCAGTCCCTCAGCCAGAACCGGGAATATCTCATCACCCGCTACGGCCCGGAGCTGGCGGCAACTGCATCGCAGATCAACCGGCTTACCGCCACCCTTGAGGAGGTGGCGGTAAAGGTCACGGTATTGATCGGGCTGCCGCCAAGAACGCCGGCAGGCCCAGTTGCAGGCGGCGAGGCTCAAGGCAGGGATTCAGCGGCCTCTCGGTCCGCTTCGGTTGCCAATCCGATGACATGATGAACCAGGAATACATCGACGTAGTACGCAACTTCGTCGCGCGGCATCGGCAGCTTATCGATGAGCTCTGTAGCCAGCCAACTGTCGATGTAGTCACCGGCATCCCAGAGGCTTCGGGTCAGGTCCTCATTGTTTGGCTCAATCCGCTCGATAACGCGCTCGAATGCGGTATTGGCGGCGTCGATCAACACAACCCGGTCGGCCCCTGTAACCGGCAGGGACGCAATAATGGCATTGGAATCCATGAGAGGATCATCCTTCTAAGAGTGGCGATCTGTGACATCAGCCTGTCGGTCGCCATCCGACGGTGGTTCTTAGTGTGGTGGCCATTCAACGCGCCAGGCGCCACCTTATGCTCACATGCGCATAAACAGGATACGCGGGAATTTCGCAGATGCAATCCGAAGCAGAAGGGACAGCACCGAAATGCAAGCTCGCCCGCGTGGTTTACGGCACCCCTGCCTGCCTGAGGAGTCCCGCTGTCCCGTCCCAGAGGGAGACCGGCTGATTACCTGCCAGAGTTGCCGTTTACGGGCGACGAAGCGAATGTTCGCCGACAGACTGGCTTGCGGATGCCTAGTGCCACATTCGGTAGCGAGTGATGCCCGCATCGCTTTATTGCTTTGCGCAACGCTTACGAATTCTAGAAATCTATGCCTAACCCCAGGCGCTCAAACAAAAAAACAAGCCCGAACAACAAAGTCGCCGGCTAAAGGCCTGCTAAGCATTCCTGACGTACAGCCTGGCGGCTCGTGACAGTTCACAAAATCTTGTTCGGATGTATAACTTGCGTTGCAAGTTGCGCCTTGACTTTAACAATTGGACACGCTGTTTAGCCTCCGCTTGCTCCAAGGCTAGGAGTTCTTCGGTGGCTGTTCGAATAAGGTTTCCCGGTGGCACCTTGAAGGTCAAGAATTATCGTGAACTGCGCGCTCGCGAACGCCAGAGGCGGATGCCGGTAGTCAAGCTCGGTCCGATCTACATTATTTGGTGGCCCAATAGACAAAAGGCGAACGACGATTGACCGCTTGGCTGGCGGGAGCATCTGCGCTTCCAAGAAGCTAAGGCCCAGCGTGGTGATCGGTGAACGCCGCCATCTTTACCGGCATCGCACACATAACGTCCCTTTGGCGCAGGTCGCAGTAATATTAAACAGAGCTTGTATAAAAAAGAAGCTCGGTCGAGGACAATCCCGCCGAGCTTAAGATGTGCAGGCCGGACGGGGCGTCCAGCGTAAATCATTTCGCACGCACCTTCTTAAAAGCTCGTAAACGTAGCAGTATATGCAAGCGAAGATTCCGACCGGCGAGTTTTGCGTAATCGCTTAGCGGCTGGACTTGAGGTGCTATAGGCGCCGATCAATACCCACCGCGATATCCCTTGTTTGAAAAATTACGGACCACAGCACATCCTTAGGCAAGACTGCGAAGGCCACGGTAACTGTTTACTGTCTGTAACGGTCGCGTTCAACTGTGTATCGATTTGACGCTCAATTCATACAAATCTCATGATCTCTTAACGTGAACAAAAGAGGTGCAAGCCAAGGTCAGATAGCGCGGTCAATGCTTGAGAAAAAAGCAACTAAACTATAGACGGTTTGCTTGCAAGTTCACGCGAAACATGGGTATCTGAGTGCGGGTGTACTCTTTTAGAGGCAAGCCTCTCTAGATCGCGGCATTGGGGGTGTCGATATGTATTTTCCAAGGTTTCTTGTCGGGGCAACGCTCACCCTGCTGGTGGTCGTGGGCTGGGTTTATTATGCAACAGATTCGATCTGGCGTACGATAGGTTGGGCGGTGTTCGTCGCAACCATTCTTCAGGTAGGGTATTTCGCCGCGGTAGGGTTGATGATCTATCTCGGCGTGTCCAAGCGCGTGGAGACAATTGAATCTAGCACTGGCGACGAGAGTGGTTCGCTTCCGATCAGGCGGGACGGCATATCTCTCTGATAACTATGAAGGCGTATGACCTTCGAAACCGTCGTCGCGGCGGCGAGGCCGCATGCGACGCCGACGCAATCAGCAACCCAGTCGAGCGCATCAACATCACGCGCTATCCAGGCCAGCCCTTGGAGAACCTCGATGCCGGCACCAACCAATGTGAGGAAGATGATCAGCCCTATCTTTCGCTCGGGCCAGCCCAGGCTTCCAAGGAACATCAGGACGGCGAATGCCGTGACGTGGTTTAACTTGTCGTAGTGAAAGCCGATATCCATCCCAAAATCCTTTAGACGAGGCAGCGGCAACAGCGCGAGCACAAGGACGACAACCAGCGCGACCACAAAAGCAACCTGTTTGGCGACTCTATGAGATTTCATTCTGCTCCCGCCAAGGTCTTCACCTGACCGCCCGACTGTTCCAAATTTGGGCCGGACCCGGTGCGGGGCAGGGGCCACATTGTTCGCGCACGATTGCATCAGCTAGAACGACGACTGCATCACTGCATCGAACGCTGGGTTAAAAGGATCTATTCGACTGTCACTGATTTCGCCAGGTTACGCGGCTGATCAACATCCATGCCCATGAAGTCTGCGGTGAAATAGGAGAGCATCTGGATCGGCAGCGCGTAGATGATCGGCGAGATGATTTCGGGCACCTCGGGCAGGATGATCGTCTCCATCGTCTTGACGCTCGCCTGCGCCGCGCCCTTGCTGTCGGTGATCAGGATGATCTTGCCGCCGCGGGCCGCCACTTCCTGCATGTTCGACACGGTCTTTTCGAAGATGCGGTCATGCGGCGCGATGACTATGACCGGCATGTTCTCGTCGATCAGCGCAATCGGCCCGTGCTTCAGCTCGCCCGCGGCATAGCCCTCGGCGTGGATGTAGGAGAGCTCCTTGAGTTTCAGCGCGCCTTCCATGGCCAGCGGGAAATTGGTGTCGCGGCCGAGATAGAGCACGTCCTTGTAACGGGAAAGCTCGCGCGAGATGCGTTCGATCTGCTCTTCGAGTTGCAGCACCTGGGCGGCGAAGTGAGGCGCTTCCGACAATTCGCGCACTAGCGTCTTCTCCTGCTCGCGCGAAATCGTGCCGCGGGCCACGCCGGCTCGCACGGCAAGCGATGCCAGCACCGAGAGCTGGCAGGTAAAAGCCTTGGTCGAGGCAACGCCGATCTCCGGACCGGCGAGCGTCGGCAGCACCACGTCGGATTCGCGCGCCATGGTCGATTCCTGCACATTGACGACGGCGCCGATCTTCATCCCCGCCTTGCGGCAATAGCGCAGCGAGGCCAGCGTGTCGGCGGTCTCGCCCGATTGCGAGATGAAGAAAGCAGCGTCATTCGCTGACAGCGGCATTTCGCGGTAGCGGAACTCCGAGGCGACATCGATGTCGACTGGCAGCCGCGCGTAGCGCTCGAACCAGTACTTGCCAATCAGGCCGGCGAGGTACGCGGTGCCGCAGGCCGAAATCGCCAGCCGGTCGATCTTGGCGAAGTCGAATGGCAGGTCGAGCGGCTTCGACACGCCGGAGACGAAATCCACATAATGCGCTAGTGTGTGCGAGATCACTTCCGGCTGCTCATGGATTTCCTTTTCCATGAAGTGCCGGCGGTTGCCCTTGTCGACCATGAAGCTGGTCGACAGTGACTGCTGGCGATTGCGGTCGACCTTGTTGCCGTCCATGTCGAAGATGGCGACTTCATTGCGGCGCACTACCGCCCAGTCGCCATCTTCGAGATAGGTGATCGAATTGGTGAAGGGCGCGAGCGCAATCGCGTCCGAGCCCAGGAACATCTCGCCGTCGCCATGGCCGACGGCCAGAGGCGGGCCGTTGCGGGCGCCGACGATCAGATCCTCATCGCCCTTGAACATGATCGCCAGCGCAAAGGCGCCTTCCAGCCGCTTCAGCGCCTGGTGCGCGGCCTCGACCGGCTTCAGCCCTTTGGCGAGCTCGCGCGCCACCAGATGGGCCACCACCTCGGTGTCGGTCTGCGACGAGAATGTGTACCCGCCGCGGATCAGCTCGTCGCGCAGTTCGACGAAGTTCTCGATGATGCCGTTGTGGACGATGGCGACGCCGTCGGAGAAGTGCGGATGCGCGTTGGTCTCGTTGGCAACGCCATGCGTTGCCCAGCGCGTGTGGCCGATGCCGATCCTGCCATCGAGCGGCTCGTCCTTCAACTGGCGTTCGAGATTGACCAGCTTGCCTTCGGCGCGCCGTCGACCGAGTTGCCCGTTCTCGATGGTGGCGACGCCCGCAGAATCGTAGCCCCGGTATTCCAGCCGCTTCAGCGCATCGACGATGAGGGGCGCTACTTGTAGTTGGCCGACAATTCCAATGATACCGCACATAAAGACAGTTTCCTCGATTTCTCTACACAAAGCGGAGCCAGGGCACAGCTCCATGTAAAGCACGCTTCTAAGTGGCCGGAGATGTCACGCCGAACGGAACTTCACGCCTTAGTACCGCCGCCAAACAAGGTGTGAAACGCAATAGTAATATTACAAACAGGACTACATCACCCGTCAAACGCCGTGTAATAAAATCCTCGCAACAGCGACGCTTAGTGAAGACTCTTGACAGCAACATGACGAAGCTAAATTCATACCCAAGCCTATGCTGTATCTGACAATGACGCGCCTCTGCCACTATGATGCCCAATGAAGACCATCAACCATAGTGCGTCATTTGATCGCGCCAGATAAGGATGCCGAAATAAAAAAAGGAAAAATATGGCCCAGATCAAGCGGCGTATGGCTAAACGCATCGGCAAACGCAAATAAACACCGATCAACGAGCAGAATGCCTCCCGACTGGCGCACATCATCTAATCGATTGTAATACCCAGAGGGCATAACCAAGGCTTGCTTTTACCGCACAAGAATCATATGGCTCCGAAAATCGGGACACAACGGTCCGTTTCGTTGTGCAACCTTCCATGGTCCAGCTAGCCGAGAGAAAAACTCAGAAAAATGAGCTATAAGCCGTGCGTCACATAAACATTTGGCAAAAGCGGACTTACAGCGGAGCAGCATATTAGCAGACACTGATTTATCGCTAGAGCATGGGAAGTAGTTTGTCATTTTCCAGATAGGTCAGAATCTTAGCAAAATAGTGTCTTGTGAGACGGAATGACGTGGCGTAAAGCCTGCTAACAAAGCTTGGACGACAACTGGAAGTAATATCTTGGTAGGCGTGGGACAAGATAACGCTGCAATAAGTGCTTCGCACAACTTGCCAGTCGCCGATATAGGCGTTCGCTGGTATGCGGCTAGCGTATTTTTGGGCAAGGAAACAATTGCCGAACAGCACCTTCGCAGGCAAGGATTTGTTTCGTTCGTACCGCGTAGCGAGAGAACTGTTCGTCACGCCAGGCAACTCTCTACACGGAAGGCGGCGTATTTCCCTGGGTATATGTTTGTGGCCTTTGACGTTACTCAGCAACGCTGGCGCTCAGTCAACGGAACTATCGGCGTTCGCTCTTTGATCATGCAGGGGGATAGGCCCTCGCCGGTCCCTTTTGGCTTGGTCGAGCGGTTAATTGCATTGACTGGCAAAGATGGCCTGCTTGATTTCAGTAGCGGACTCAAGCCGGGATCTTCGGTTCGAATTCTATCGGGGCCTTTCGCCGAGTTGATCGGTCGTCTTGATCGGCTAGATTCCACGGGGCGGGCCCGGGTTCTGGTCGCCATCATGAATGGTGAAATTCCTATTGATCTTGAATCCAGCGGTCTTGTCGCATTTGCGTGATGAAAGCGCGTTATTGCTCGGTGCTCGTTCCCCCTGTTGCATGTGAAAACTTCCGGCTTCACCCGGGAGTGCGGTAGCCTTGGTCTTGCACGCCACCAAGGGATATTGGCGCGCGAACGACGTGGACAACAACGTTCGGGCCGAGCCGGGTGGACTGCGCTGAGGTTAGATTTCATTTCCCCTGGTGGCGGAACAACCTTCGTGGAGAAGGTCTTTTGGGCTGCGACAAACTGTGCAAGTCCTCGAAGGGCAATGGCTCCAACGGCAGCAGTCAAGCCCGCTGACCCCTGCGGACTATATAATGAACAACGTCAATAGTGGTCACGTCCTTTGACGATCAGAAAAGGCCGTGAAGGCCACTAACCGCTTGTACAAAACACCTATGTTGCTCTCAGCACGGTAGTGGCAACCAAAGAAACCCCCAGTATCGGCCCGAGTCACCGGCAATTGCGGGGACGTGTGTGATCGTGACAAGCCACAACGATACTAAGTTGGCGAAGAGTAAGTCGCCGGATGTCAGCACATGAATATGAATGTACGCGCCATCAATCTGCCAAATCAAAGACATCTGCTCTTGCGGATGCGCTTTCAGCTAGCGGGCGGCTTGACGTTTGCGGTCCTGCTTCCTGCTCTCATCCGCACGTCAGTTGGCTTCGGTGTGATCTACTCTTCCAACATGCAGATCACGATTGTCGCCGCGATCATCGCGCATATCACAGGCTACATGTTATACCGCAGGATCGCGAATTTCCCGGGCGTAGCAGCAGCTGGATACATTCTGCCGACCTTTGCTTTGGCCTACGGCCTCGTGTTTTTGACCATTTTCTTTTTGCGAATTGACTACAGCCGGTTCCAGGCGGCCGCCAGTTTCTTCCAGTCGACATCTTGGTACTTCGCGCTAAGCGTCGTGACGCGACGGCTCGAGCCTTACCGACTGGCTGTAATTCCTGGGGGGAACGTCCATCGGCTCGGAAACATACCCGGCGTGGCGTGGCATTGGATTCATTCGTCTGACGAAGTTGTAAAACAAGCGAGCGGGGTCGTCGCCGACCTTCGGGCCGATCTTTCAGACGAGTGGGAACGATATATTGCCGATCGCGCGCTGTCCGGCACACCGGTCTATCATATCAAGCAGATCAGCGAGTCGCTGACAGGGCGTGTCGAGATCGAACATCTTTCAGAAAACACTCTCGGCTCTCTAAATCCGAACCAAGCCTATCTGAAGATAAAGCAGGTGATCGACTGGATTGCGGCGTTGGCAATTCTGGTTCTTCTTTCGCCCGCTCTTTTATTGGTCGCGGCGTTGATCAGACTCGATTCAAGCGGAGCGGCGTTGTTCAAGCAGGAACGGATGGGCTACAGAGGGACCATTTATAAAGTCTACAAATTTAGAACGATGAGGGCAGGTGCCCGTGTTGCAGACGATAAAGAACACGCAATTACGAAAGACGGTGACGCGCGCATCACCCGATTTGGGCGATTCCTGAGAAAATCCAGGATCGACGAACTGCCGCAAGTTATCAACATCTTGCGCGGAGAAATGAGCTGGATAGGGCCTCGACCCGAGGCGCTTGTTCTTTCCAAATGGTATGAGGCTGAGCTGCCGTTTTATAGGTACCGGCATATCGTTCGACCGGGCATTACTGGGTGGGCGCAAGTGAATCAGGGTCATGTGGCGGCCGTAGGAGAGGTGTTGGAGAAACTCCATTATGATTTCTACTACATCAAGAATTTCTCCCCGTGGCTGGATCTGCTGATCATTTTTCGAACAATAAGAACAGTCCTCACCGGCTTTGGCGCACGTTGAATGGCCGAGAGTGCGAGTTCAAGCCGAGGCCGGGCGTTGAAAATCGAATCGGCGCCCCTGCTGCAGGGAAATGAGCATTTGGTTGCCGGGGCGGCCCGTCTGCTGAACATTGTTCTGCGTTTCGGCACTCTTTTGACCCGGTTTCTGTTTGTATTTTTCCTAGCCAAGTACGTCGATCCGACGTCGGTTGGGCACTACGGGCTTTTCACAGCAACGCTCATCTACGGCCTATATCTGGTCGGCTTGGACTTTTATGTCTTCGTTTCGCGGGAGGTACTGACGGTATCTGAAGACCAGAGGGGGGCCATGTTAAAGGGCCAGCTGGCGTTATGTGGTCTTCTATACTTGATTGTGTTGCCAGCTCTTGTCCTGGTTCTAATGCGCATGGGCTGGTCAGTATCCTTGCTGTGCTGGTTCGTTCCAATTCTGGCACTGGAGCATTTCAACCAGGAAGTGTCCCGGCTGCTCATCGTGTTATCCGACCAGGTCACCGCGAGTATAACGTTGTTCGTCCGCCAGGGCAGCTGGGCGATCGCGGCCGTGGCCCTGATGATCGGATATCCAGAAGGTCGAAATCTCAACGTCATTATGGCGCTCTGGGCATGTGCGGGCCTCGCTGCGGGAGCACTGGGTATTTGGAGGGTAAGGCAACTTCCGATTGGAGGGTGGTCAAGGCCGATTGATTGGCGTTGGGTCCGAAAAGGGATCTCGGTTAGCGCGGCGTTCCTCGTTTCGACCCTTGCCTTGCGTGGTATCCAGACAGCCGATCGATATTGGATGGAAGGCCTGGGCGGCATTGAAGCGGTCGGCGCCTATGTGTTGTTCCTCGGAGTTGCATCAACGCTCATGGTCTTCCTGGATGCGGGGGTGTTCTCCTTCAGTTACCCGGCACTGATCAGTCATAGCCACAAGCGGGAATATGACCTTGCCCGCAAGACGGTTAAACATATGTTTTTTCAGACCTTGGTGATTTCGATCGCGTTTGGCTTCGTAAGCTGGACGTTGCTGCCTTACCTGCTGCATTGGGTAGGCAAGGCAGTCTATCAAGATGCCTTTGACCTATACCCATGGGTTCTTCTGGCATCGATCGCCAACGCCCTCGGTATGGTGCCTCACTATGCTCTCTATGCCCGTGGGCGCGACAAGCCCATCATCTACAGTCACATCGCTGCATTGCCGGTATTTTTGATATCCACCTGGTGCTTCAGCAAAAGCCACGCCGAACTGGCCGTTCCCATTGGCATGACAGTCTCGTTCACTCTGATCATGGTCTGGAAAGCGCTCGCCTACTGTTGGCTCCACAGAAATCACATAACGCCAAAGTCAACGGCGTAGTTCGAACTTTTGCTCAAGAACGGGCCGAACCAATGATCCGCTACGGACAACAAGACATTACGCAGGCTGACATCGAGGCCGTTGTGGACGTTCTGAAGTCGGCCAACCTTACTCAAGGCCCCAACATTCCGAAATTTGAGAGGAGTGTGTTAGCGCGCACAGGTGCGAGGCATGCGGTGGCCGTCAACAGTGCCACCTCGGCACTTCACATCGCCTGCCTGGCGCTGGACCTCGGGCCTGGCGACGTTCTCTGGACCTCCCCGAACACATTTGTGGCCACGGCGAATTGCGCGCTCTATTGCGGCGCTCAAGTGAGCTTCGTGGATGTCGACCCGCGGACTTATAACCTCTGTCCGAGGGCTCTGGAGGAAAAGCTCAACGAAGCTGAAAAGGTAGGCCGCCTCCCGAAAATTGTGGCACCTGTCCACCACACCGGCCAGCCATGCGATATGGAGGCCATTCACGCCCTTGGTGAAAAGTACGGCTTCAAGATCATCGAAGATGCCTCGCACGCTATCGGCGCTCGCTACAAGGGTGAGCCCGTCGGAAACGGTCGATACAGCGACATCACCGTGTTTAGTTTTCATCCGGTAAAGATCATCACGACCGCTGAAGGTGGGATGGCCTTAACCAACAATGAGGAGCTGGCAACTCGCTTGGGCCTCCTGCGAAGCCACGGCATCACGCGAGAGCCAGAACTCATGACGCAGCTCATGGATGGCCCTTGGTACTATCAACAGGTGGCCCTCGGCTACAACTACCGGATGACGGACATGCAGGCTGCGCTAGGCGTCAGCCAAGTTGCTCGCCTGGCCCATTACGTGAAGCGGCGACATGAGATCGCCGATCGTTACAGCACGCTCCTGTCCAACCTGCCGGTTACGCTGCCGTGGCAACATCCAGACAGCTACTCCGCCTATCATTTGTATGTGATCCGGCTGCAGCTGGAGAACATAGGGGTGACGCATCTGGAGGTCTTCGAGGCGCTACGTGCCAGGGACATCATGGTCAACCTGCATTACATCCCGGTGCATACCCAACCGTACTACCAGAAGATGGGTTTCCGGAACGGCGACTACCCGGAGGCTGAGCGCTATTACCGGGAGGCCATCAGTATCCCTATGCACCCGACGTTGACCGACGCGGACCAGGAGTTCGTGGTAAAGGTGCTGCGCGAGGCCATGGGGCTATGAGACTGGCCGTGATACCGGCGCGGGGCGGTTCGAAGCGCATCCCCCGCAAGAACATCCGCACCTTTGGCGGGCTGCCGATAATTGCGTGGTCGATCCGCGCAGCCATGCGGAGCGCCTGTTTCGACCGCATCATCGTCAGCACGGATGATGCTGAGATCGCCGAGGTGGCAAAGGAATATGGAGCAGAAGTACCTTTCTTGCGCCCGACCGAATTGTCTGACGACCACACTGGAACCGTTCCGGTTGTGGCACATGCCATCCGATGGCATGTGGGGGAGGGTGCTCCTGCCCGTGAGGTCTGCTGTATTTACGCCACTGCGCCATTTGTGCGGGCGAGCGACGTGCGACAGGGCCTGGAGATGCTTCGGGCGACCGAGGCCGACTTCGCCTTCTCGGTGACGAGTTATGCCTTTCCCATTCACCGGGCATTGCGGATCACGGCAGGTCAACGCGTGGCGATGTTCCAGCCGGAGCATCTTGGGAGCCGCTCTCAAGACCTTGAGGAAGCCTGGCACGACGCAGGTCAATTCTATTGGGGTCGCTCTGAGGCATGGCTCGAGAACAAGCCCGTGTTCGGGCAAGGCAGCGTCCCGGTGTTCTTGCCGCGCCATCGTGTGCAAGACATCGACACACCCGAGGATTGGGAGCGCGCGGAGTGTATGTTCCGCGTCCTGAACGCGGACACAGGATCGGAATGATCCAAAAATGTCCCGGCGGTGAATGAAAAGCATGCAGATCGCCTTTCGAACTGATGCCTCGATCGAGATTGGCACCGGTCATGTCATGCGCTGTCTCACGCTGGCTGACGCGCTTCGCGAGCGCGGGGCGGAAAGCCTGTTCATTTGCCGCCTGCACAATGGCCACCTTATGAACCTCATAGCAGAGCGCGGCCATGCGGCCGTGGCGCTGCCCAAGCCGCCTACAGAGGGCATTAAGGCGTGTGCGGTTCCACCCCATGCCTACTGGCTGGGGACGGACTGGGCTCGAGATGCCCAGGAAACGCGCGAGGCCATCGGGGCCGTAGATTGTCTGGTCGTCGATCATTACGGGCTAGACCGCCGCTGGGAGGAAGAGCTTCATTCTGCCTGTCGGTACCTGATGGTCATCGACGACTTGGCTGACCGCCCGCACGATTGCGATCTGTTGCTCGACCAGAGCCTCGGTCGCACGGAAGGGGACTATGATGGCCTCCTGGGCGACCAAGCCATCAGGTTGTTGGGACCGGACTATGCGCTTCTTCGGCCCGAGTTCGCGAAGCTGCGCGCTGAGAGTCTTGCTCGCCGGGTTCAACCGAAACTCGAGCACCTGCTCGTAACCATGGGCGGTGTGGACAAGGAGAACGTCACAGGCTCTGTGTTGGACGCGCTCGATGAGGGGAACTTGCCCCCAAATTTGCGGATCACGGTTGTCATGGGCCCGCATGCGCCCTGGATAGATCAGGTGCGTATCCGTACGGCCGCAATGCGCTACCCGACCCGGGTTCTGGTCGGGGTGAGTAACATGGCCCGCTTAATGGCCGAAAGCGACCTTGCTATCGGCGCGGCCGGAAGCACTTCCTGGGAGCGCTGCTGCATGGGCCTGCCCAGCTTTGTGTTGGTGCTGGCGGACAACCAACATACGGTGGCCGAGGCGCTACAAGTTTCAGGGGCCGTCGTCGCCCTGCAAAAACCTTCGCAAGTTGTAACGCACTTGGAGGAGCGCCTGGTGTCAGGGACGGTTGGTCAGTTTCTCCTTGACCTTAGCAACGCAGCCGCAAGGGTCACTGACGGAGAAGGCGTTTCCCGGATCGCCGACCGGATGGTCTGTGAATATGTCTGAGCTGTACCACGTTCGGGCGATGACTGTTGACGATCTGCCTATGGTTTTGGCATGGCGAAATCATTGGGACGTGCGGCGTTTCATGTTTACTCAGCACGAAATTGGCCTGGACGAGCACCGCAATTGGTTCTCCCGGCTGTGCAATGAGGAAACTCGCCGGTTGTTGATAGCTGCGGTTGGCGATGTCCCTATCGGCTGCGTCCAGTTCGACAATGTCACTGACGGCGGGGTGTCGAACTGGGGATTCTATGCCGATCCCATGGCAACAAAAGGAACCGGGAAGAAGCTCGGTTTCGCGGCGCTGGCTTATGCCTTCGGCGAATTGAACCTGCATAAGGTCTGCGGCCAAGCGGTTGATTTCAACACGGCCTCTATAGCGCTGCACGAACGTTTAGGTTTTGCTCAGGAGGGCGTATTGCGGGAGCAACAACGGATCCAGGGGTTGTATCGTTCCATCGTTTGTTTTGGGTTGCTGAAAAGCGACTGGATTATTCGAATGATACCTCTTGGAGAACCCAATTGAACTGTATCCAGATCGCCGGGCGCTTGATCGGCCCGGATCAGCCCCCCTATGTCATTGCCGAACTGTCCGCCAACCACAACGGCAGAATCGAAACGGCGCTGCACATCGTCGACGAGGCCAAGAAGGCCGGAGCAGATGCCGTCAAGCTGCAGACCTACAAACCCGATACGATCACGCTCGATAGCGATGGCGAGGAATTCCGCATCAAGGGCGGTTTGTGGGATGGGCGGAGACTCTACGATCTCTATCAAGAAGCGCATATGCCGTGGGATTGGCACAAGCTCCTCTTCGAACATGCCCGCAAGGTGGGCATTACCATCTTCAGCTCGCCTTTCGACAGTACGGCGATTGATCTCCTGGAAGACCTGAATGCGCCAGCCTACAAGATCGCCTCGTTCGAAGCTGTCGATCTGCCGCTGATCAAATACGCCGCCAGCACCGGCAAACCGATGATCATCTCGACTGGCATGGCGGATGCAGGGGAAATCCAGGAAGCCATCGACGCTGCACGTGAGGGCGGCTGCAGGGAATTGGCCATTCTGCACTGCGTCAGCGGCTATCCGGCTCCGGCCGATGACTACAATCTGCACACCATAGGCGACATGATTGACCGGTTCGGGCTGGTGACGGGCCTGTCTGATCATACGCTGGACAATACCACCGCCATTACCAGTGTGGCCTTGGGTGCCTCGATTATCGAAAAGCACTTCACCCTCGACCGCGGCGGCGGCGGCCCAGACGATAGCTTCTCGCTGGAGCCTGCCGAAATGGCAGCATTGTGCACCGGCGCGAAAACGGCCTGGCAGGCGCTCGGCAAGGTAGACTATGGGCGTAAATCGAGTGAGCAGGGGAACGTCAAGTTCCGCCGGTCGCTGTATTTTGTACGGGACCTGAAGGCAGGTGATGTCATCACTCGAGACTGCATACGCAGCGTACGACCAGGATTTGGGCTAGCGCCTAAAAATCTCGAAGCAGTGTTGGGCCGTACAGTGACCCGGGACATTCGTTCGTCGACGGCCGTCATCCCTGAACTGATCGATAGCTGGCCGCCAAGATGAACATTCTGCTCCTTTCCAATAGTGCGCCGAACTATTTTCATTTTTTCAACGCTCTGGCCAAGCGGTTCGCGCAAGATGGAGCGACGGTGGTCGTCGCGGTCGACGGCGCATTCTCGCGCCGGGAGAATGGTCTGGACGAACTCGGCTTCTTGGCTATTTACGATTTTTCTGCGTTCTTCGCGGATCATCAGGTGGATACTGCTATCCTCGCGCGCTACGCGGACTTTGATCTGAACGCGGCCCTGCTTTCCGACTACGAACGCGCTCAGGTTTACACGGTTTGGGGAGACCGCGCCGACCTCGATTTCTTCGATCGACTAAAGAGCGCTCTGCTGACCTATTTCGAAAGGATTCTAGAGCACCACAAGACCGACTTGGTGCTGTACGAAAACGTATCCAACACCTTCGCGCACTTTGCCTTGTTCGTGGCCCGTCGGAAAGGCGCGGTCTATTGTGGCCTCGGGGGTTCTCGCCTTCCCGGCCGTTTTTCTGTGTCTTCGGATCCTCTGGCCGATGATGCCGCCGGCAAAGCATTCCAGGCGATTCGCGATGGTCAGCTCGCCGTCGACATGGAGGTGCGCCGTTGGGCGACGGAATACATTTCCATGATCGAAACGATTGTCCCCGATTATATGAAGATCAATGGTCTGGACCGCGTTGGTCTGCTAAGGCGCTACTTCAGACACGACCGCCTTGATAAAATGAGGTCGTTGCTGCGCCACGCCGCTGACAGTCGCACAGGCGCATTCCAGATCGGGAATCCGCTGCTGACGCATATCAATCTTTTTCTGCGCAACGTCAGGCGTCGCCTCAAGACGGGAAAGGTCCGTCGACTGTATCAAAGGCCTATGCTGGGAGAGCGGTTCCTGCTCTATCCGTTGCACTTCCATCCTGAATCTTCCACGTCCATTTTGGCGGGCGCTTATCTCGACGAGTATGAAGTTATCCGCAACATCGCATTCAGTCTCCCGGAGGGAATGCGCTTATACGTGAAGGACCATATTAGCGCATGGGCATATCCTTCTCTTGATTTTTACCGACGTATACGGTCCTTGCCCAACGTCAGGCTTCTGGGACCAGACGAGCCGACCAAGCAACTAATCAAGCAATCCGCGGCTGTAATCACGTTAACGAGCACCGTTGGCTACGAGGCCCTCCTCTTAAAAAAACGCGTGTTCCTGTATGGTCGCGTGTTCTATGACTTCCACTGCGGAGTGACCAAGATTAAGGACCCGGCGGCCCTGCGACGGCTTTTTCTCGATACGTTCGGCATGCCGCTAGATTGGGATGACCAATACAATCTGGATTTTGTTTGTGCCTACCATCACACTACGTTGCCGGGGACGCTCAACCTCCTTCTTGGCTGCGTGGAAGCAGAGACACAGGCAAGTAATATATACACACAATTAAGAAAAGCAGTACTTGCAGACAATATAGATGTTAAAAATCCTATATGAGTACGTATGGACTATAAGAGATCCATATCTTCAGTAATAGATATATAAGATGTTACCAGTAGCATGAAATTATCTATCGCTCAGGTTGCGGTTTCGTCTTATATTTTTCCTGCCGCTTTAGCTATAAGTGTTAGCTCGTATTTTGGATACGAATTTTCTAACGCCGGTCGGACAGTAATCATTTTCTCGATCGTTTTTTCGGTATTAGGGTACTTTAGCTCAAGATTTCTCCCCGCAGGTGATTATGGTTTAGGAGAAATTGGTGGGGAGATTGTTGAGTTAAAGATATCCTATATATTAATGTCTTTTGGACTTATTGCAATATTTGCTGATTTTTTACAATACAGAACTGTACCATTGTTGATGTCTGGAAAGTTAAGGGTCGATCTTCAAAGCTCAATTTTTTGGAATATATATATATATTGCGGAGTTGGTGTCTTTATCTACTCCAGGCTTTCACATCTTTCGACTTCAACGGCTAGTGGAAGAATTTTTGTAGCCCTATATGCTACCACCGCAATTCTCACTGCGTGGAAGGGGACCTTTCTCCTCGTGGTGATTATATGGGCGGCTCCGAGGTTCAGGGGATTTAAAGTAAATATATCTAGGTACCTAATATTTCTATTAGCATTTTCAGTAGTCTTTATTGTCGTAAACGCTGTCAGAGGAGGTAATACGATTAGTGAAGTTTCTGCTCAGCCAATCTATTATCTAATTTGGGGGTTCGTTAACTTTGATAGAGAGGCAATAAATTCAGTAAGCGATTGCCTTCATTCCATACCGATAGTTGGATGCAAATTCGAAGTGGAAAATGATTTGCTTGTAATTTCATCTTGGAATGTTTTTACCGCTCTGAGTCCTATTTACATAGACGGTGGGTTAATTTTGGTTGCCGTAACTTTCTATTGTTTGTCATTTGCATTGGGTGTGTCGGAAAGAACAAGCAGCACGATGATTAACGACTATGCACATTTCATGTTGCTGTACTTTTTTCTGATTGCACACAATGGATATGCTTTCTACTCAAAGTCATTCTTTGCTTCTCTATTAA
Source organism: Mesorhizobium bavaricum (assembly GCF_056781655.1). NCBI lineage: Bacteria > Pseudomonadati > Pseudomonadota > Alphaproteobacteria > Hyphomicrobiales > Phyllobacteriaceae > Mesorhizobium > Mesorhizobium bavaricum. The sequence continues at coordinate 4,507,604 of NZ_CM165566.1, forward strand.
TGATTGTTTTCATATCCTCCTGGAGGAGCACGCACAGCCCCTCTTTCGTTCGTAGGCAGAGGCCATGGGTTAGGAGGCGTCAAACGCAATGAGTGCTATCGGAGGAAGGCGCGCATGACCTCGCCGGCGAGAAAGGCAGTTCTCAATACAGCGAACCTTCACAACGGAGGTGGCGTGCAGGTGGGAGCTTCCGTCATCGCGGAGCTGTCCGGAAATCATGCATTGGATATACCGCTCTCCGTCTTCATCTCGACGGAAGTCGGGCAGAATCTTAGCAGCTTGAAATTTCGCCCATCTCCGACAGTCCATTATGAAACGATGGATGTTCACGGACTGGACCTTCTGAACCGCGCGGCGCGCGCGAAGATGGACGCATATGGGCAGGTCCTTACGATTTTCGGACCGCTCTACCGCTGGAACCCCCGCTTCAAGAGCATCGTTGGCTTCGCGCAGGCGTGGATCATTTACCCAAGAAATGAGTGCTACGCAAAGCTTTCGTTCTTTCAGCGCCTGAAGACTCGGGCGAAATTCCGGCTCCAGGCGATGTTTTTCAAGCGCGCCGATGTGCTGATTGTCGAACTGGAACATGTCAAGGCAGGGCTAGTTCGTGAACTGGGCGTGGCCCCTGGGCGTATCCAAGTGGTGCACAACTGCCTTTCGTCGGTCTATCTGGACGAGTCCATCTGGCAGCCTGTTACGTTGCCGCAGGTTGATTGCGACCTGCTGCTTGGCTTTGTCGGCCGTAATTACCTCCACAAGAATACGGAGATTTTTCCGCAAATCGCCTCGGAACTGGAAACGTTACATGGCCTCAAGGCGAGGTTCTATGTCACTTTCACCGAGAAGGAATGGCAGGCCTGCTCGCCGGAATTTCGTCGTGTGTCTGTCAATGTTGGTCCGCTCTCCGTAGCGCAGTGCCCTAGTTTCTACAGGGGGCTTGACGCAGTGGTTTTCCCTTCCTTGCTGGAGTGCTTCTCTGCAACTCCGCTGGAGGCGATGGCGATGGCGCTGCCGCTGTTCGCGTCCGACCGACCGTTCAATCGAGATATATGCGGCGATCACGCGAATTACTTCGACCCGCTGTCGCCGGTATCAGCGGCAAACTCAATCGCCCGAATATTTGCCAACGGCGGACCGGATAGGGACGCGCTGCGTGCTGCGCGCGATCACGCGATTAACTTTTCTTCCCCTCGGGAGCGCGCTGAAAGGTACCTAGCCCTGCTGACGCAAGAGACCAGGACGTCAAGGCCAGATGGATGGTGGATGCTTCACGGGCGCACCAGAAAATCGGGGAGAGTGGTGATTGAGGCGGACGTTGCCCAAAAGGCGAAACTGTCAGGCCATGATCGAATACGTCCCTCCCCATATCGGCGTCGAATATCGTGGAATGCTTGATCCGATCGAGCGTCTGCACCGTTTCTGGCATGCGGCGACAGCAACTAGCGGTCACGGCTGATAGAGATCCCAAGCACAACGATCGCTCCAAATGGACGCGATTGAGTTCTCCAAACACTACGCCGCATCCGACGGGGCGAGCGGACACGCAGCCAGTTGAAATAGAAAAGGACGCTCGATGTTTACCGGCAAGACCCTCCTCATAACCGGAGGCACAGGTTCATTCGGAAATGCCGTTTTGCGGCGGTTTCTCGATTCCGATTTAGCTGAAATCCGCATCTTCAGCCGGGACGAGAAGAAGCAGGACGACATGCGCAAGAAATACAACAACTCCAAGGTCAAGTTCTATATTGGAGACGTGCGCGACTATCAGTCCGTCCTCAACGCCGTGCGAGGGGTAAATTTTATTTATCACGCCGCGGCACTCAAGCAGGTGCCGTCCTGCGAATTCTACCCGCTTGAGGCCGTCAAGACCAATGTGCTGGGTACGGAGAACACCTTGGAAGCCGCGATAAACTGCGGTGTGGAGCGTGTGATCTGCCTGAGCACGGACAAGGCGGTGTATCCGATCAACGCCATGGGCATCAGCAAGGCGATGATGGAGAAGGTTATCGTCGCAAAGTCTCGGTCGAGCAACAGCACCGCCATATGCGCTACCCGCTACGGCAATGTGATGGCTTCGCGGGGCTCAGTAATTCCGTTGTTCACCAACCAAATTCGCGCCGGCCAGCCCATCACAATCACGGACGCGGCCATGACCCGTTTCATGATGACATTGGACGACGCGGTCGACCTGGTGCTCTACGCCTTCGAGCATGGCAATCCCGGTGAGATCTTCGTGCAGAAGGCCCCGGCCGCAACGATTGAGACTTTGGCCAGGGCCCTGACCGGCCTGCTGGGCGCCCCTGACCATCCGATCAGGATAATCGGTACGCGACACGGTGAGAAATTATTTGAGGCCTTGCTCAGCCGAGAGGAAAGAGTGGCTGCGCAGGACCTAGGCAACTACTATCGAGTTCCACCAGATTTGCGCGATCTGAATTATGGAAAATTCTTCGAGCAGGGCGAGATCGAGATTTCGCAAGCGACAGACTACAATTCGCACAACACCACAAGATTGGATGTCAAGGAGATGCAGGCATTATTGATGAAGCTTAGGTTTGTGCAAGCCATTGTCCGTGGCGAGAATGTCGAGCCCGAAGAGTGAGCCATATAGAATGACCTTGGTTCCGTTTGCAATGGGCTCTGAGGGTTGGCTGGTTGCTCGCGGACTCAGGCCGCCCGCGGCCAATACACTGATTTCTTAGCGGTATGGTTTAGGTTCCCACCAGAAAGGTGCTGCGTAACGTGAAGACGAACAGAATCCTTGTCCTGGGGGCTGGTGGGATGCTCGGAAACGCGGTCTTCCGATTCTTCTCCGCCGATCATCGATATGAAACCGTTGGAACCCTTCGATCATCGGCCAAAAAACGCCATTTTCTGCCTCGTGATCATGGTAGCCTCATATCCAACCTAGATGTTCGAAACGATGGGGATTTGACGGCCGTGTTCGCCGAGACCCGGCCGGATGTCGTCGTAAACTGTGTGGGCGTCATCAAGCAGCTTGACGCTTCGCGAAACCATCTCACGTCGCTGACAATCAACGCGTCTCTCCCTCATCGCCTGGCGCAACTTTCGCGCGTAGCTGGGGCTCGTTTGATACATGTGAGTACGGATTGCGTTTTCTCAGGGAGCAAGGGAGATTACGCAGAATCCGATTTTGCCGACGCGAACGATCTGTACGGGAGAACGAAGTTTCTAGGTGAGGTCGATTACCCGAATGCAGTGACGCTCCGCACCTCAATCATCGGTCACGAGCTAGAGAGCTCAAAAAGTCTGGTTGACTGGTTTTTGAGCCAGCAAGGCGAAGTCAGGGGCTACAAGAATGCCGTCTTCTCCGGCTTGCCAGCGGTCGAACTTACGCGTGTGATCAAGGAATTTGTGATCCCCAATAACGACCTGAGGGGCCTTTTTCACGTGTCGGCTGCTCCGATCAACAAATTTGATCTTCTTTCACTGGTATCCAAGGTCTACGGCAAGGAAATAGATATTGTTGCCGATACGTTCGTCACTATCGATCGCTCCCTGAATTCCGACCTATTTAGGAGAACGACGGGATTTACACCTGAGCCCTGGCCGGAACTCGTGGCAACAATGCACAAGAGCTATCTCAAGTACAACCAAGATGTCGCTCGAAGTAAGGATCTGAGCGCGTCGACAGATCAGGATGGCTCGTGAGCCGCTGTTAATCGTGCTTTGTTGGAATTTACTAGGCAACTAGCTTAACGCATCCTCGGTTGTTGATCGAAAGTATCGCTCAGCCCTGAGAGTTCAAGTGTGGGAGTGGATTGGTGAACAGGCTGAAGGTCATGACGATCGTCGGGACGCGCCCCGAAATCATCCGATTGTCGCGTGTCATCGACCGATTGGATCAATCGTGCGACCAATGCCTCGTGCATACGGGCCAAAATCATGACTATGAGTTGAATGAGATCTTTTTCGAGCAGCTTAAGATTCGCCGCCCCGATGTGTTTCTTGAAGCAGCAGGAGACACGGCTGCCAAAACGATTGGTCGTGTAATCGCGGCGACCGATCAAGTGCTTCGCGAGCGTCGGCCAGAAGCGGTTTTGCTGCTTGGGGACACAAATAGCTGTCTCGCGGCAATTGCCGCCAAACGATTGAGGATTCCTGTTTTTCATATGGAGGCCGGCAATCGTTGTTTCGATTCACGGGTTCCGGAAGAGATAAACCGCCGAATAGTTGATCATGTTGCCGACATTCACCTAACCTACAGTGACATCGCGCGAAGCTATCTGCTGCGGGAGGGGATTGCGCCCGATCTAATTATCAAGACGGGCAGCCCGATGCTTGAAGTCCTAAGTTACTATATGGATGAGATCAATAAGTCGGATGTCTTGAGCCAGCTCTCTCTAGAGCGAGGAAAATACTTCGTGATGAGTGCTCATCGCGAAGAAAACGTCGACCCACCGGACAAAATGACCCGGATTGCTGAGATCGCCAATCACATAGCGCAGGAACACGACATTCCGGTGATTGTTTCGACGCACCCGCGCACGCGTTCGCGGCTGAACTCGTTGAAACTCGAAATGAACTCGAGAGTCCAGTTTATGAAGCCCTTCGGCTTCTTGGACTATGTGCATCTGCAGATGAATGCAAAAGCAGTTCTGTCGGACAGCGGCACGATCACGGAAGAGTCCTCCATCTTGAATTTTCCTGCGCTCAACCTGCGCGAGGCCCATGAGCGGCCAGAGGGCATGGAGGAAGGTGCGGTAATGATGGTGGGCTTGGGCCTCGACCGGGTGTGTCAGGGCCTTGCGATCTTGGAAAGCCAGTCGCGTGGGGCGGAGCGCGGGCTCCGCCTGGTTGCCGATTATGACATACCCAATGTCAGCGAAAAGGTGGTTCGCATAATCCACAGCTATACGGACTATGTGAACCGTGTTGTGTGGAAGAAGTACTGAGCGACTCCATGCGGATCGCTTTGATTGCGGATACTTTTCCACCGCTGCGCACGTCGGGCGCCGTGCAACTGAGGGATCTTGCCCGGGAATTTGCGCGACAAGGGCATCGGGTGACTGTCATGCTCCCATCGGCCGATCTGCACCGCCCTTGGGCAATTGAAGAGCTTGACGGTGTAACAGTGCTGCGCCTGCGAGCGCCGCCTACCAAGGAAATTGGCTATGTGAGGCGTACCTGGAATGAGTTCGTCATGCCCTTTGCCATGTTGCGCAACCTGCGTAAAAGCCCGCTGGCAGGGCAGCGATGGGACGGGATTGTTTGGTATGCTCCCTCGATCTTCCACGGGCCTATGGCGAGCGCGCTAAAGCGCGAAAGCGGCTGCAAGGGGTATCTCATCATTCGCGATATCTTTCCCGAATGGGCCGTTGATATGGGTCTGATGGGCCGCGGTCTGCCCTACCGTTTCTTCGATTCCATCGCGCGCTACCAATACTCGATTGCTGATGTGATTGGGGTCCAGACGCCGGGCAACCTGGCTTACTTCGATCGGTGGCGGCGCAGGTCGGGGCGTGTCCTTGAGGTGTTGCAGAACTGGCTGGACAAGCCTTCAAACGTGCGTTGTTCGATTCGTGTCAGCGAGACACCATTGGCCGGGCGCAAGCTGTTCGTGTACGCAGGCAATATGGGTGTGGCTCAAAGCGTCGGCATTGTATTGGACTTGGCGCAGAGGATGGCCTCCCGGGTCGACGTGGGATTCCTGCTGGTCGGTCGAGGCAGTGAGGCCCGAAGACTTAGAGAAAAAGCGCAGGCTCTCAGCCTCACCAACGTAGTCTTTTTCGACGAGATCCACCCCGACGAAATCCCGGACCTTTATGCACAGTGCCGGATTGGGATCGTCTCGTTGGATCTCCGCCATAGGTCTCACAACATACCAGGCAAGTTCCTGACTTATATGCAAAGCGGCATCCCTGCACTCGTGCGCTTGAACCCAGGCAACGACTTGGCCGAGCTGATTCGAAACGAGCGGGTTGGCCAAGAGTGCCAGAGCGATCAGCTGGATGAACTGGTCGCGAAGGCGGAAAGATTGCTAGTAGAGGTAGAAACGGATGCCGACCTGCCCGGACGTTGCAGGCGATTGTTCGATCGCCAGTTTTCCGCCAAGCAGGCGGTGTCCCAAATCGCAGAAGCGCTTTCCAGGCCATAATCATAACGCCTGGATCTTTTCTCAAGGGGAGGGCAGGCACTGGCCTCCCATCATGGTCAGAGTGCTGCCCGTCTCCCGCAATGCCTGACGGCGACGCTAACCATCGGCCAGGGCCGCGATGACTATGATTTCGGGTGATAGTTTTTTGCGGTGGGTTTCCGGCGGCGCGTGATCAGCAGCCCTGGGCTAGCCGACGACATATTGTGAGAAAACCTGGGATGACGGGTATGGTTGCCGGAGAACCAGACGACGTGCGTTTGAAGAATGTCAACGGCCAATGGATTGTTCAGGTCGTCGAAAATGGCAAGGTCACTAGGTGTTCATTCAACGCTCAAGACCTTGCCGAGAGCTACGCCGAGCTCCAGCGAATGAGACTCGGCCTGCCCGGAAAGCCGCCAATTTGTGGAGACAACAGGGTGAATGAGCGCGCTAAAAAGCTTCGTGAAATACCAGACTTCATCATCGACGATGTTCTCGAACTCGCCGAGTACTCTGATCGGGGTATTGTCACCACGCTGGTTGATACGCACGGCCTTCGCCTCCGTCTCCACCTCACCGCCGTGACCTCAGAATTGCTTTGCGAGCGCATTGCCGAAGCGCTGGAGCGCCGCTACGGCAAATAGTGGCCTCCAAGCATAACTGCCGTCGTGGATCGACAAATCCGTGATCACGCCATGCGGTGGCTCTCTGGCCGGCGCCACCAGGATACCGAGAGTGCCCGTCGGCACTGTCAGAATTAGAGAGTCTACGAACATCGATGAATAAATGGATCGCAATTCCTGTTGTCGGCCTGGTGTTTGCCGTGGGCTTCATGGCTGTCATCGTGTCGCAGAGGGACAAACCACGTCCACAACCACGTGCCACGCTTTCACCATTTAGCGGCCACCTCAACATTCCCTCGATAGACGATCTGCGGGTGGGAGGGCGCAAAATTGTCCTATGCGGCGCGGCGTCGACAAAACCTCCGGCTTTGCGTGACATGGTAACAGAAGCGGCGCGGCGTGATTTTCAGGGAATGGTTTTGAACTGCAGACCGGTCGGCTCAGGCACTCCCTGCGATGGGAAGACCGGAGAGAGGCTGGGGGATGCAGTGGTCGTCCAGTGTTTTATGCCGGACGGTGGTGACCTGGCTGCTGTTCTCACTCAAAGGGGCTTACTCTGTGGCCAGCCTGGTCAGGTTGGGGCGACTTATCGAGCTTGCTGATATCAATTGAGGGAGTGCAATAGGGGACTCACCGTCCATTTATGGCTCCATACCGCCAGACGCGACCTTGCCATCCTGGATATGGATTGCATGCGGAAGCTGTGGAACGATCCGTCCAGATTTCTACCCCTCATGGGCGCCCTGCGCCGAATAGTTCAGATTCTCGATGAGGGTGTGCGGGCAGTATGTCTCGGCGCTGCCGCATGCAAAGAAGCGGGCAAGCAACACAGGTGTTGATGCCGGCTGTCTCGGTCAGATGCCGCTGTTGGCCGGCGACCAATCGCCACCGAAGCGTTGGGGGATTGTCTTGTGATCTGGCTCGCGATGGTGCGTTCCATGGGTTTTCCTTAGTCCTTAGTGATGATGATTCGAGATGGTCGGCGAATGGAGAATGGAGGACGAGCCCGATGAATGACCCAGCAGTCTACGATCTGGCCAATGGTTGGCGAGCAAGCGGCGTTGCTGACGGCGACACCATACTAATTCATTCCAGCGCCAAGCGCATCCTCGTCCGACTAAGGAGCGCGGGTATAACCCCTTCAGTCGAGACCATTGACGTGATCGCCATCTCAGAGTTGATTGGCGTATCGCCAAACGAGTGCATTTGAGTAGGCGAAACTATTCCATTCACACAATATTATCCAACGGAAACAATAGATGGACTACATACAATCGATAAAGTTGTAGTCGACGGGTATCAGGATTGAAAATGGACGCCACCACATCGGATACCAACCGGGTTCTTTCAATCCACCATCTATTATGCGAATAATTGCAACAGAAATCTCCGCGACGCCGTACGAATCTCCAAATCATTATCGCTAAAAGAAAAATATTATTGTAAAATACCTAAGTTTCCACACAAGCCGGCGCTTTAATTCCTTCTGATACTAGCATTCTCTGTTCTATCTACGAAACCTTAAAATTACGATTAGCAATAAAGCAATAGACCGCCTTAGTCCGCAGCTGTCGTCCCTCCTTACTGTATTTTTTACTGCATCTCTGTTCATTTGATGTAGCTAATATACTGTGTTCAAACAGGCACGTCTAAAATTAAAAGCTTATCTCGCACGTGCGAAATAGGTTGGAATCGTAACCAAAAGCTGTTAGGCGCTTACCGCAGACATTAACTTGGGCGCGTCTGAACGACGCAAACAAAGGATCGAAGCAAATGAACATTGTTTTGAAAAGTGCGTTGGCCGGGTTGGTCACTTTGGTCGGTTTTGGCTCAGTTCCAGTTTTCGCGCAGGATGCACCGTGCAGTTGTGCGACGGCTTATCAGGGGCCGACAAGTCCAATCGGATCGATCCGAAGTGTAAGTGGCAATGTGATGGTTTCGCAGACGGCCGGTTATGGGCCTGCCAAAGCGGGAAGCGCTTTGGATTTCGGCAGTCGCTTGGTGGTCGGCGCCAAGGGCTCTGCGTCCGTTCAGGTTGGTGATTGCAGGCTGAGCGTGCCTGCGAATGCAACTCTCGACATTTCACGTGTCGAAAACAATATCTGTCTCAAGGTCGTGAATCCCGAACACACTGCTGCTGCGGTAAGTCCCGAGCACACTGGCGCCATTGACCCGTCGCGCAAGTTTGCCTTTGGCTTGCCTGCGCAATTTTTTGCAGGCGCGCTTCTCACTGCCGGAGTTCTTGCGGCGACCCAGGATGATAATAACGGCGTGAGCCACTAGGCGTGTTCGTCCGGGTTCCCAGGTGGGTAGGCGATTAAAGAGCCAAGATGAGCGTTCGCTATCGGTTTGTTGCTGTCCCGGTTTTTGGGTCGATGGCAGCGCTCATCCTCAGCCTTCACGAAGGTGACAATTCTGTCAGCAAGTAGCTCGAATCTGGCGGTCGGCGCTCTGCGGTTGTCAATCGCAATGAACCGGGTGACACGTTTGTGTTCTTTCTCAGCGAAATCGCTGTTTTGCCCTGACGTGGCCAGAAACGCTTATGATCGACCTGCATTCTCATATCTTGCCCGGCCTTGACGACGGCTCGCCTAGTATTGCTGAATCGCTGGAAATGGCGAGGTTGGCGGTAGCCGACGGGACGACCCATATGGCATGCACGCCCCATGTCGTACCCGGTATGTATGAAAACGGGACGGAGAATATCGTCGAAGCGGTCCGTTCGTTGGAGCAAGCGTTACTGCGCGCCGAGATCCCGCTTGCTCTCTATGTCGGTGCCGACATCCACATTGCCCCCGATCTTCCAAATCAGCTGGTGCACGGCAAGGTGCCGACTTTGAACAGGTCGCGCTATTTTCTGTTCGAGCCGCCTCACCATGTGTTGCCGCCGCGGCTGGAAGAATTTGCCTTGCGCCTCATAGAGGCCGGGTTCGTCCCGATTCTCACCCATCCGGAGCGTTTAACCTGGATCAAGGCGAACTATGACGTGGTTGAAAGGCTGAACAGGCTCGGCTGCCTCATACAACTTACTGCAGACTCGATTATTGGCGCTTTCGGGCGTACCGCCTTCTACTACTCGGAAAAGCTGATAGACGAAGGCCGCGTCGATATCATCGCATCCGATACTCATGGAGCTAATCGCCGCCGGCCTGGCCTTTCACAAGCGGTTGACGCCGCCGCGAAGCGGTGCGGGGAAGAGGAGGCTTATAATATGGTGGTGAGGCGGCCGAGCGACATATTGGCGAACCGGCCGCTTGAGCCTGTTGGAAAAAGGTTTGCAAACAAGCCAAGCCCCGACAAAGTTGGCCGCTTCGGCGGGCTCGGTCGTTTGCTAAAGGCCGTGTCCTCATGATGCGCGATTTGATGAAATGCGCCGCGATCACGATGGTTGTGATGCTCGGTTCCCTCGGCATCTCGGCCTGCACCAGCACCTCGCCCACGGGGCCGGCGTCGATCGATGCGCTGCAGCTCACATCATCATCGTCGGTTCCCTTATCGGGCGGTGGCGCTCTGCAGATTGTGAAGGATCTTCCTGCTCCTCAAAATAGTCAGAACGGCAGTGAGCAGCCGTTGTCGCCGAATGACGTGCTCGAGGTCAATGTATACCAGGTCGACAATCTGAACAGGACGGTTCAGGTCGACGCTAGCGGGCAAATTTCGCTTCCACTCATCGGAACCCTCACGGCAGCAGGAAAAACCGTCCGTCAGTTGGAGAAGGAAATTGAAGCCGCTTACAGCGCGAACTATCTCCAATCTCCGGACGTGACAATTTTCGTCAAGGAATCCATTGGACAACGCATTACCGTTGATGGGGAAGTCAATAAGGCCGGCATCTATCCCGTATCGAGCAACGCTTCATTGATCGACGCGGTCGCACTTGCCGGTGGGTTCAATCCTATTGGCGATGCGGGAAAAGTCTTTGTTTATCGCAATATAGGTCAAAATACGCTAGTCGCGAACTATAACGTCCAGAACATTCGCGCTGGCAAAAGCCGCAATCCACGCATCTACGGTGGCGACAAAGTGGTCGTCTTTCCTTCAAAATCAAAAATTGCTTTGAACAATCTGAAGGACGCCCTCGGAGTTGCGTCAACCGCAATGAGAATTGGCGTTCTCGCGCCGTAGTGCGCGTCGCATGTCAACGCCTATGAACCAGGATCGCCCGGACTATGCTCGATCGTAGCAGGCAACACCAATTAGCAGCTCCCGGACATGGCCAAGCCTTGTCTTCGGATCTTTACTATGATGGTGGCCAACATCATAGCCCGTATGGCCGCGATTCTGCCGAACAGGATCAGGGCTTTAATCCGCTCAAATTGCTCTTCTATGTTGTCCAGTATCGATGGCTGATTGCCATGATGATGGCGGCCGGGCTTGTTGCCGGTGTCGTCGTGACGATGATGCAGACGCCCAAATATCAGGCAACGACGCAGTTAGAAGTCTTAGTCCCTTCGGCGAAGGTCTTCCAGGACATCGAGGTGGTTTCCGAAAACAGCGATATCCGAGCCTTTCAGACCGCCCGTGAAAAGTTGAAGAGCCGGGCATTGGCGCAACGCGTTGTCTTCCAACTGGGCCTCAGCGAAAAGCCGGACTTCCTGTTTCCGACGCCGGACTTTTCGATCAGCAATATTTTCTATCGGGCCTTCAGAATCACTAAGGCTCCCTCAATCGAAGAGAAAACTCCGGAACAACGTGAAGCCATTGCGATCAAACGCGTTTTAGACAACCTCACGGTTAATCTCGTAACCAACACAAGTCTGCTGTCGATTACCTTTTTGGACCAGAAGCCGAAATACGCCAGCGATGTGGCCAACCAGGTTGCGCAGAGTTTTATCGATCAGCGGGTGGATCAGACCAGCGAAACGTCTGACCTGGCGCGGCAATTCATCCAGGAGCAGGTTTCGCAGGTCAAGCAGAAGCTCCAGAAATCCGAGGAAGAGCTCGTCGCTTACGCAAGGGATGCGGGCATTACGATCACCGGTGACACCAAGTCGCTTATCGGGTCGAACATTGAGGCCCTCAATACGGCGCTTCAAGCAGCAACCCAGGAGCGGTCCGATGCCGGATCGGTTGTGGATCAGATCGACAAGGGTCGTGGTGGTAGCCTTGGCCCGGTGCTAGAAAGCAAGGGCCTGCAGCTGCTTAGTGATAAGCTGGCCGATCTCAACAGCCAGTATCAGCAGAAGCTCGGCATATTGAAGCCTGGTTTTCCGGAAATGCAGCAATTGCAGTCCCAGATCAAGGAACTGCAGCGTGTATATAACAATGGTGTGCTGGCGATCACTGATTCACTGCGGCTCAAGTACCAGCAAGCTCAAGACAAGGAGGCCGATCTTAAAGAGAAGCTTGCCGATATGGAAAGGCAGCAGGTCGCCTTCAACGACAAGAATATCAAATATACGATCCTGAAGCGTGAAGTCGACTCAAACCGGTCTCAGTATGACAGTCTAATTGCCAAGCTCAACGAAGTTGGCGTGAGTTCCGAGCTCAAGACCCAAAGTGCCGCGATCGTGGACGTCGCGACGCAGCCGACGGCGCCTTATTCTCCACGCCTGAGCATCAATCTCGCAATTGCATTGGCTCTCTTCATGGCCATCAGTGGCTCGATTATTTATGTTATCGAGCTGCTGAACAACACGTTTACCAATCCCGAGCAGGTCGAAAAGGAGCTCGGACTGGCGATGCTCGGGATATTGCCCCATGTCGACGATCGCGAGCTCATTGCCAGCATTGCAGACCAGAAGTCAGGCCTTTCCGAAGCCTATCGATCCCTTCGAACATCTTTGCAGTTCTCCGGGGCGGAAGGCGCGCCGCGCTCGCTTCTGGTCACCAGTTCAGAGCCAGCGGAGGGCAAGTCGACGACCGCGTTCAAGCTTGGCCAGGATTTCGCAGCGCTTGGGGCAAGGGTGCTGATTGTCGACGGCGACCTTCGAAAGCCGAACCTTCACCGGCTGTTCGGTCTCGCCAATACGATCGGGTTGAGCAACCTGCTGACAAACACCGTCCGTAAAGAGGACCTTGCGACCATCTTCAGGCCGACGAAGTATCCCAATGTGACGGTTCTGACCTCTGGAACCATCCCACCTAACCCTGCCGATCTTCTTTCTTCACCTAAGATGGCCTTGATCGTGACCAATCTTAGTAAACGGTACGACCTGGTGATAATCGACGCCCCACCGATCGTTGGGCTATCCGATGCGCCTATCCTCAGTCGGCTGGCCGAGGGTACGTTGATGGTCATTTCGACAAAGCAGGTCACCCGCAAGTCGGCGAAGACAGCCCTGAAGCGTCTGCGCGCTGCCGGCTCCAACGTGGTTGGAGCCGCAATGTCGAAGTTTGCGGTGAACAAGTTCGACTACAATTATGCCTACAAGTACATGAATTACCAATATTACAACTATGGCACGAGTACCCCGAAACTTGAAGGTAAAGTTGATGACGGCGCAGACCAGCCCGCTCGCGCAAAATCTTCGACGTTCAGGCATTTGGTTCGTCGCATCCGCTCTAGTGTTAGCGGCTTCGTTGAACGGGCTAAGTCAACTCCTTGAGACAGGCACGCCAGACATTTCGATGGCGTTGGATCCGTTGAATGTCGACGCCTTGATAAGCGAAATTTCCCGCGACCTGAATGATACAGCCAATCCCCCTGATCTTGACGCACTGGCTGCCAGGGCGAAAGACTCCCTTCGCTTCAATGTCGGAGATGCACGCCTCTATAGCTTAATCGGGGAGATAGAGTACCGACAAGGCAAGGAAGATGACGCGTATGCGCTCTTTGATCAGGCACGGAGGCTGTCGAAAACAGAGATCCATGCGCTCCAGAGAACGATCAGCCATTCAGTCGAGATCGGGGATCTGTCCAAGGCTGTAGGCGCGCTCGATATACTGCTGCGCCGTTGGCCGGATCAGTTTCCGGCCGTCGCCGGGGGCCTTCCAGCAATCCTTTCGAATCCTGACGGATATCATGCCGTGCTGGCAGCAATTGCGGCGGGAGCACCTTGGCGGGCGACCTTGTTTTCTGTTCTTGGAAAAACACGCCCAGGGCTCAATTTTGCAAACCAGTTGCTCCTTGACCTGGCCGGATCCGGTGCGCCACCGAAATCGGGCGAGCTGTCCTCCGTGATCACTGGGTATATCGCGCAGAAGGAATACGAACAGGCCTATCGGCTGTTTCTCTTCAGTCTGTCCGATGACGAAGGAAAGCTGGGCGGATATGTTTTTAACGGCACCTTTCAGCCCGGGTACGGTGGAAAGCCTTTCGATTGGCAGGTTCGCGATCAGTCAGGCCTCGACGTTACGTTTGCGACCTCGCAGGATGCTGTTGAAGGCGAGGGAGGGGCGACGGTTCGCTTTTTGAACACGCCCGTGAAGAACACTGCTCTCCAACAATATATCGAGCTGCCGCCTGGTTCGTACAGGATTTCATTGGTCGCATCCGGGAGTAACCTGAAGTTGCCCAAAGAACTCTTCTGGACCATCAGATGTGTGGATCCGGCGCGCGAAATAGCGCGGTTTAACGTTCCCGAGGGCACCTTCAATCGTCAGAGGCTGAGCCAGGAATTTTCCATTGGACAGGACGCATGCCCAATGCAGCTGTTGCGGTTGGAAACCGCCGCAATAGCTGAGAGTTGGCGGTTTCGCTATATGGGTACATTGGTCATGCACAAATTGAGCATTGAGAGAATTTCACCTTGAGTGCACGGCCGTCGGAATGGGACAAATATCTCCTCGGCTCGGTCCTGTTCACCTCCCTGCTGATAGGCGGTGGTACGGCGAGCGGGCTGTATACCGATACCCTGATCGAGATAGTAGCCATTGTCTCGGCGGCCATTGCCTTCTCTCGAACGTCAACCCCAATAACAACAATCCCCGGATCAGTGCTCTGGCTGCTTTTCATGGCGGTGGCGCTGGTTGTGCTGCAAATCGTTCCGCTGCCTGCTAGCCTTTTTGCCGGTCTGCGGCCGGAAGTGCTGCTCGGCGCTCCCTGGCTGGTTGATCAAACTCGGTTCATCAGCGTCGGAGTAGGGCGAACGATCGAGTGTCTGCTGTATGTGGCGGCGTCGGTAGCTTTTTTCCTAGGTGTCATGCGTTTACGCTCCGATCAGGTCTACGGCCTGCTCCCCTTCTTTTTCATGGGTGTAATCTGCAACGGATTAGCCGGAGCGATCCAATATTCGCTCTCAGATAACATCGCGATCGAGGGATTGTTGCCCTTCACGATCAATGCTGGACTTTTTGCCAACCGAAACCATTTTTCGGCTTTGCTTTTCGTCTCCATTCCCTTCGTTGTCTATTACGGCCTGTTCCGCGGACATCTCCTGTCCGGAGCGATCGGTCTGATCGCGCTTCTGCTGTTCCTTTTGGCGGCAGGGTCGCGTGCCGGCGTTCTTATCGGACTGGCCGTTACCGTAGTGTCCATCATATTTCTCTCGGCTCGCTCGAGAATAAGTGGTTTTAGCGTATTTGTTCTCTTCGTTGGGCTTTCCGTCTACGCGATGGGGGCATGGACGACGATCGATGCAAGGGAGATAGATCCTGCGTTCGGACGCGCGGAGTTTGCCCGTACGACCATGGATGGAATAAAAGAGAATTGGGTTACCGGAGTCGGATTTGGAAATTTTCAGAAGGTCTACCAAATATACGAAAAAGAAGGGATGATATTCAGGGCGTATGTGAACCATGCCCATAACGAGTATCTTGAAATTGCCTTGGAAGGCGGAGTGCTCGCTGCCGTTTTGATGGCCTTGTACCTAATCCTTCTTCTGTTCGCGTTTTCCAGAATTCGCCGGGACTCTTTTCAGAAGGCAGCGTTTCTTTCTGTAGCATTCTTACTTGTGCATTCTCTGGTCGACTACCCGTTGCGCACCGCCGCGCTCGCAATGACCTTCGCGTATATGAACGCCATCATCTTTCATCGCGGGATTACGGAGGGCATGAGCCAAAAGCCGGAGCTGGTAGAAGTCGACCACAATGGCGACAAGCTGTTTGTTCCCGTTGGAGCGTCTCGGTAAACGTGAGCAGTTGTGGGCGGACGCTGCGGCGCGCTTCCGAGGTCGCGGTCAGAGGTTACGGCGTCAAACCGGCGCGGTCGGGCAGACAAAGCTGTCCGACCGACCGGGGAAGACCCTGTGCCACGAGCCGTTCTTGCCAGCGTGGCCGGTCAACGAGGTGCTGACCTTTCATCCCGTACTCCCAAGGGCAAATCAGGCGGCCTTGCGTACCTTCAAAGCCTTCTCAAAGGCATCCTTGATCGGCTTCGATACGTCCTCGCTAGCTCTCAACATTAATGCCTGGAGGGCCTTGGCCTGCTCGGCGGAATTTTCGATCTGTTTGTGCAGGAATGCGGCCTGCAGTTCGAAGAACTCGGATGGCGACTTCACGGCAACCAGCGCTTCGAGGTGCGTGAATCCGGCTTCGGCATTGGCTTGCAGAGCGGCAATCGTCTTCACGACGAGCTCGTTGCGGGTGGTCCTGGCCATTTCAAAGGTCGACTCGAAAGCTGTTTGAGCCGTTTCGGCGTCCGAGCTCAATTTGGAAAATATTTCCTTCGACTGCTCAACGCTCTGATCGGTGACAGCACGGACTTGCTCGGCAACCTTGGACGGGTCGACGGTAGGGAATTCGACGTTTTCGATCGTTTCGGACTTACCGGTGATCTTGGACATTTTTCCATCCTTTTTCGGGGGGCGGCCGCAAAGCAAAGCCGCCTCCTTCATGTACGAAATCGTCACAACGGATTTGTGAACCTGACGTGAATTTGCGCGAGCAGGCTGCGCCCGGTCCTGCGCGAATTGGGGTCAGCGATTGCCGTCATGGTCTCTTCGGATTTCTCCTCCGAAACTCCTTTGACATCGGCTAATGCCGATAGCGGCCGTTGATCCAAAATTTCGCGAGCGCCGAACTTTTCCAGACCGGATTTGCGCCAAAGAAAAGGGCGGCATTGCTGCCGCCCTTTCGAGATTGTTGAGATGCGTGGACCTTAAAAACCCATGCCGCCCATGCCACCCATGCCGCCGCCGCCCATGCCGCCAGGCATGCCGCCGCCAGCCGCTTCCTTCTTCGGAGCTTCGGCGATCATGGCTTCGGTGGTGACGAGCAGGCCGGCGACCGAGGCCGCGTCCTGGAGAGCCGTGCGAACGACCTTGACCGGATCGACGATACCCATGGCGATCATGTCGCCATATTCGCCGGTCTGGGCGTTGTAGCCGAAGGTCGCGTCCTTGTTGTCAAGGATCTTGCCGGCAACGATCGATGCTTCCGCACCGGCGTTGGCAGCGATCTGGCGGGCCGGAGCCTGCAGCGCGCGACGCACGATGGCGATGCCCGCGGTCTGGTCGGAGTTGGCGCCGGTTGCCTTGATGGCCAGCGAGGCGCGCAGCAGAGCGACGCCGCCGCCGGGAACGATGCCTTCTTCGACGGCCGCACGGGTCGCGTTGAGGGCGTCATCGACGCGGTCCTTCTTTTCCTTGACTTCGATCTCGGTCGCACCGCCGACGCGGATCACGGCAACGCCGCCGGCCAGCTTGGCCAGACGTTCCTGCAGCTTCTCCTTGTCGTAGTCCGAGGTGGTCTCTTCGATCTGCTGCTTGATCTGGGCAACGCGGCCCTGGATCTCGGCCTTCTTGCCGGCGCCGTCGACGATGGTGGTGTTCTCCTTGGAGATCGACACCTTCTTGGCGCGGCCGAGCATGTTGAGGCCGACATTCTCGAGCTTGATGCCGAGGTCTTCCGAGATGACCTGGCCACCGGTGAGGATGGCGATGTCTTCCAGCATGGCCTTGCGGCGATCACCGAAGCCCGGCGCCTTGACGGCGGCGATCTTCAGGCCGCCACGCAGCTTGTTGACGACCAGCGTGGCCAGAGCCTCGCCTTCGACGTCTTCCGAGATGATGACCAGCGGCTTCGAGGTCTGCACGACAGCCTCGAGGATCGGCAGCATGGCCTGCAGGTTGGAGAGCTTCTTCTCGTGGAGGAGAATGTAAGCGTCTTCCAGATCCGCAACCATCTTGTCGGCGTTGGTGACGAAGTAGGGGGAGAGGTAGCCGCGGTCGAACTGCATGCCTTCGACGACTTCGAGTTCGGTCTCGGCGGTCTTGGCTTCCTCGACCGTGATGACGCCCTCATTGCCGACCTTCTGCATCGCTTCCGCGATCATCGAGCCGACCGAGGAGTCGCCATTGCCGGCGATGGTGCCGACCTGGGCTACTTCTTCCGAGGTCTTGATCTTCTTGGCGTTCTTGATCAGCGTCGCGACGACGTCGGCAACGGCGAGGTCGATGCCGCGCTTCAGGTCCATCGGGTTCATGCCGGCGGCAACCGCCTTGTGGCCTTCCTGGACGATCGACTGCGCCAGAACGGTCGCGGTCGTGGTGCCGTCGCCGGCGATGTCGTTGGTCTTCGAAGCAACTTCGCGGACCATCTGCGCGCCCATGTTTTCGAACTTGTCTTCAAGCTCGATTTCCTTGGCGACGGTGACGCCGTCCTTGGTGATGCGCGGGGCGCCGAACGACTTGTCGATGACGACGTTGCGACCCTTGGGGCCGAGCGTGACCTTCACCGCGTCGGCGAGAATGTTGACGCCGCGCAGCATGCGCTCGCGGGCGTCACGGGAAAATTTTACTTCTTTAGCAGCCATTTTGAGCTCCTGGGCCTAGGCCCTTGATTAAAATTGGATGGGGCGGGTTCTGGCGGCGATCAGCCGATGATGCCCATGATGTCGGATTCCTTCATGATCAGAAGGTCTTCGCCATTGAGCTTCACTTCGGTGCCGGACCACTTGCCGAACAGGATGCGGTCGCCTTTCTTGACGTCCAGCGGGACCAGCTTGCCGGCTTCGTCACGAGCGCCGGAACCGACGGCGATGATCTCGCCTTCCTGCGGCTTTTCCTTCGCCGTATCCGGGATGATGATCCCGCCGGCGGTCTTGGATTCGGATTCGACCCGGCGAACGACCACGCGGTCATGCAGTGGCCGGAACTTCGACTTTGCCATTTTTTGGATATCCCTGGTACGGAGGTTGAGCGGTTCTCCGTTGCCGGAGAGCGGTTAGCACTCGGCAGAGGCGAGTGCTAACGTGGCGGTGAGATAGGCCACAGGCTGGTGCTAGTCAAGACGGAAGAGGGGACGTGCCAAGCGCATAAGATTTGGAATCGGCGCGCGGAAGCACCCGGGACCCTTTACGTGAGGAGAAAGCTCTTTCTATATCTTTGCTGCCAGTGGCTTGTCCCCTCCGGCTCAAAACATCTCCGCCAGCGGCGCCTGCCTGGTGTGGCCCGCGGGGAAGGGCCCAACGGCATTTTCAGCTTGGCCAGGTCAACGAAATCGGGACCTTCTGGCTGAGTCGTTACGCGAGGCTGTGGCGTCTTTGATCAGGCCGCGTCGGGACCTTCCGATGCGAGCAGCAGTGCGACTTCGACGCGGTTTCGGCCTTTGTGCTTGGCCTTGTAAAGGGCGGTGTCAGCGGCAAGAAGCAGGCCTTCCGGCATCCTGATCGTCCCGCCCGATCGTGACAGTGCGGTCGCTGAACCAATGCTGACGGTGACGCGTCCGCCGCCTTCCGGATTGTCGCCATGTGGCAGGCCGAGGTTTTCGATTGCCAGCCTTAGCTGTTCCGCTATTTTAAGCGCTCCATCGCTATCGGTATCAGGCAAGATGACGGCGAGTTCTTCCCCGCCGTATCGCGACGCCAGATCCCCAGGACGATCAAGCACGTCTCTTATGGCGGCAGCGGCGGCACGAAGACAATCATCGCCAACCTGATGACCGTATTTGTCGTTAAAGCCTTTGAAACGATCGATATCGAGCAACAGCAAGGACATCTGTCCAGCGCTGCCAACGGTGCGCCGCCATTCCCTGTCCAAGGTCTCGTCGAAGGCTCGGCGGTTGCCCAGACCGGTCAGCCCGTCCGTCATCGCAAGCGAGCGGAGTTGTTCTTCGAGCCGTTTGCGTTCTGTTATATCTCTCATGATCAGGACGAAGTCGCCTGGAACGCCAGTTACCGGATCACGGACGATGCGCGCCTTGCTCTCCACCCAGACAGTTTCCCCATCCTTCCTCCGGATCTCGATCGCAAGCGGCTCGCCTTCATCTGCTCCGGCAAGCAAGAGCGCGGCGGCCGCAGCGATGTTTTGAAGATGCTCCGGCGGGACGAACGCCTCCGGACCATGCCCCACCATTTCCTCCGGCAGCCATCCCAGAAGTCGGGTGCATGATGGTGAAACGTAGCGTGCCTTCGTGTCCGGCCCGAGTTGCATGATGACGTCACCGCTGTTTTCGGCAAGCATCCGGAAATCCGTTTCTTCCGTAAGAATGTCCGAACGGATTGCCAAGCCTGCCGGTGATTGCCCGGACCCGACGCGACCAAAGGCCTTGCGAATAAACTGTGACGCGGATGGCAGGCGCATATTTGTCTCCTCTTCGGACACTTCTCTGCGGGCACCGCAGCATTCTGTATTCGCCTGTTCAAGCCGCCCCCAGGGAGGGATTTCTGTCAGGCGATCAGATCGATTGGGTTCGCTATGTCGCTCGCTACCCTAGTCTCCTCAGCAGGTGGTCGCCCGAACCGCTTCAGAAGGCCTTTCGCTATTTGACGTGGTACCGCTTGCGAAAACAGATACCCCTGACCCAACTGGCACCCGATCTCCGCAAGTAAGACGGCCTGGGCTTCGTTCTCGATGCCTTCGGCGATGACCTGGATGTCGAGCTTGCGAGCGATGCCGACCAAGCCCTCGACGATCGCCAGGCTCGGATCTCCCTGAACAAGGCGATCAATGAAGGATTTGTCGATCTTGACGATATCGACCGGCACCGTCAGTAGATGGGTGAGCGAAGCGAAGCCGGTTCCGAAATCATCGAGCGCGACGCGCAGGCCATGGGCCCGCAACGCCTTGATCTCCCGAGCGACGACCGGATCGCGCTGGCCGAGATAGACCGACTCCGTCACCTCCAAAATGATGTGCTTCAACGGAACGTTCTCGCGGCCGAAGGCGGCTTCGAGACGCGCGTAAAGAGTGCCGCTATGAAAATCGGCTGAGGTAATGTTGATGCCGACATGCTGCAACGGAATACCTTGAACCAGCCACGAGCGCACGTCCGCTGCGACGATCGCCATCATGCGTTCCGTCAGATGCGAGGCGACGCTGACATCGGAGGTTGCCTGGTGAAACGCAGCGGCGGAAACGACCTCGCCATCCGGCTTGCGAAGGCGGCAGAGGGCCTCCATGCCGACGATCGCGCGGGTGTCGAGCCGCAGGATCGGCTGGTAGAAAGCGTCGATCCGCCCTTCGCGCAAAGCCACGTCAACATCGCGGATCACCTCAATCCGGGTCTTGATTGCGCTGCCGATCCCCGGCGAGTACAGCACGAAGCCGCCTCGGGAAGTTTCCTTCGCGTGGTAGAGCGCGAAATCGGCGTTTTGGCGCACGCTTTTCGCATCGATGTCCCCCGCCGACAGCACTGCGCCGCCGATGGTAGCCTGTGCCAGGATCATGTGCCCGTCGCAATCGGCGGGCACAGCCAGAGTGTCGAGAATATGACGCGCCGTGCTCTCGATGCCAGCGGGCGCTCCGGCTCGCTGAAGGATTACGACAAACTCGTCGCCGCCCATGCGGAACACACGGTCAGGCGCTAGGCTTTCGGCGAGACGTGACGCCACCGCCTGTAGCAAAGCGTCGCCGGCGGCATGGCCGAAGGTGTCGTTGATGGTCTTCAGGTTGTCGAGGTCGATGATCAGGACCGCCCAGGCGCTCGGTTGGCCAAAGGACAGCCGCTCCAGGGCGACGTCCAAACTCGCCCGGTTCGGCAGGTTGGTGAGGGCATCGACATAGGCGCCGTGCTCTCGCTCGACGACCCGCCGGTGACGCTCAAGCGCGATGGCGCACAGGGAGGTACACGACGCGACAACCTTCTCCTCGCGCGGGGTGGGGCCGCGTTTCTCCAGAAAGTACAGGGCAAAGGTGCCGAGCACAGCGCCCTCTGCGTCGCAGATCGGGCTCGACCAGCAGGCCTTCAGGCCCAGCGCCAGGACGGGCTCCTTGAAATTGATCCAGCGCGGGTCGGTCGCGATGTCCTTCACAGCCACGGCTTTTCCGAGATAGGCCGCACTGCCGCAGGAGGCCACCAGCGGGCCGATCATCAGGCCTTCGAGACGAGCCATAAATTCATTCGGCAAGCTGGAACCTGGGAGGGGATGCAGCAAGCCGTTACCGTCAACGCGCAGAACGGAACATCTGACGTCCGGCAACAGTTTCTCGATCTGGTGGCAAAGACGGTCCGTGGTCGCTTCGAGCGTCTCGCCCCTGGCGATCATTTCGAGAATATTGTTCTGGAGATGCAGCACGTTAACCGCCAATACGTGTGCCTAAATACCCTGTAGCATTCCTGGTGAAATCACCCTGATAAGGCGCAGCGCACAAGATGACAGTGTCAGGTAATTCTTTATAAGTGTTATCTTTCGCCTCTGAAAAACCGGGGCCAGGATTTCGGTAGTCACGAAAGGCCGCGCCTTTTCCACACGTTTCATGGGTTACTCGCGTCGCTGGGCGGCTTCCGGCAATCACGCACCAAAGCGCGTTTTCAAGCGAACTCAAGCTTATGGTTAGACAGCCCCGTTTCTTGTCTAGGGACGTCACTTCCTTGCCGTGAAATGCGGCCGGTCTTGTCCGGAGCGACTATATCCGCCTCGTCGAGGTCAAGCCGCAGCAGGTCGCTGAATGGCAGAAAGGGATGTTGGAATCGCAGTGGCAAAGCATGCGACCCGCCAGGTTCTCTGTCTTGCATTTGGACCCTCCCTGGCTGCCCCGAATTGTCAGTCGCGGGACGCCAGCTTGCGTGTGGCCGATGCGAAGTAGCTCAGGCAGTCGCCTTTTGCGGTTGGCTGAATATATTTTCCGGGCGCGGCAGACCGAAATGGTCCCTTAGCGTTGCCCCGTCATAGTCGTGCCGGAAAAGTCCGCGCCTGCGCAAGATCGGCACCACCTCCTCGGCGAATACGTCGAAGCCGCCCTGCAGATAGGGCGGCATAACATTGAAGCCATCCGCGGCACCGTTGTCGAACCATTCCTGGATCTTGTCGGCGATCTGTTCGGGCGTCCCGGCCTGGACCCAATGCCCGCGCGCCCCGGCGAGGCGGTGGAGCAACTGGCGGATGGTTGGATTCTCGCGCTCGATGATGTCGAGTACGACGTGGAAGCGGCTGCTTGCACCACGCTCGCCCTCGACACTGATGAGCTCGCGCGGAAATGGCCCGTCCAGATCGTAGCTGGACAGGTCGGCGTCGACGATGCGGCGTAGCTGGTGAAGGGAATATTCCGGCTGCATCAGCTCATTGAACTCATCATGCAGTGCCCGGGCTTCAGCCTCGGTGGAACCGATGAAGGGGCTGATGCCGGGCAGGACCTTCACGTGGTCAGGGTTGCGGCCAACCGACTTCACGCGCGCCTTGATGTCAGCATAAAATTCCTGTGCGTTGCCGAGTGTCTGATGTGCCGTGAAGATCGCCTCGGCATAGCGGCTTGCGAAGGACCGTCCGTCTGGCGATGAACCCGCCTGGACGTAGACCGGACGTCCCTGCGGGGAGCGTGGAAGCGTCAGCGGCCCCTTCACCCGATGGTATTTGCCGATGTGGTTGATTGGATGGATCTTGTCGGTGTCGGCAAAAATTCCGGACTCCCGGTCCGCGATGAGCGCGTCGTCCTCCCAACTGTCCCAGAGCTTCGTCACCACGTCGACGAATTCGCCGGCGCGCTCGTAACGGTCGGCGTGGGTTGGATGTCGGTCAAAGCCGAAA
The DNA here is from genome assembly GCF_056781655.1 of Mesorhizobium bavaricum. Classification (NCBI taxonomy): domain Bacteria; kingdom Pseudomonadati; phylum Pseudomonadota; class Alphaproteobacteria; order Hyphomicrobiales; family Phyllobacteriaceae; genus Mesorhizobium; species Mesorhizobium bavaricum. The sequence goes on from NZ_CM165566.1 coordinate 4,531,110, forward strand.
TTCAACGCTGCGGACTCGTCACCCGTCGTGACGATGTTCCAACCGGCGCGCCCGCCGCTCAGATGATCGACGGAAGCAAACAGCCTGGCCAGGTTGTAGGGTTCGTTGTAGGTGGTCGAGGCGGTCGCGATGAAGCCTATTTTCTCCGTTACGGCGGCGAGCGCCGAAATCCATGTCAGCGGCTCCAGCCTGAAGCGGCTCGCGTAGCGGATGTTGTCGGCGAGCGCGGGCCCATCGGCAAAGAACAGCGCGTCGAACTTGCTCGCCTCGGCCTTTTTCGCCAGTTCCTGATAATAGGCGATGTCCAGCACCCTCTCAGGGGCAGAATCCTTGTAGCGCCAGCCGGCTTCATGATGGCCGCCAGGATAGATGAAAAGATTGAGGTTCAACTGTCGTTTTACGGCGGGCATATGTTGGTTCTCCTAAGGGGGTGACGCTAAGCGACAAGTCGTGGGGCCCTCAGACGGGCAGCACAGGCTTTGTCTCGACGCCGAGATGACGCAGAAGTTCGCAGCGGATCTCGCCGAACCGGCGGTCGCCATGACCGCGTGGCCTGGGGACATCGATGACGATGTCGGCGGCGATCGCGCCATTGTCGAGCACCAAGACCCGGTCCGCCAGCATCACGGCTTCGTCCACATCATGGGTGACCAGCAGCACGGCCGGCTGGTGCCGGGCGCAGAGTTGGCGCAACAGATCGTGCATGCGCAGGCGCGTCAGCGCGTCGAGTGCGCCGAACGGCTCGTCCGCCAGCAGCAGTTCAGGGTCACGAACCAGCGAGCGCGCCAATGCCACGCGCTGCTGCTCGCCACCAGACAGTTCAACCGGCCATGCGGTTTCGCGGCCGCTCAGGCCAACCTCTTCGAGCGCTACCCGTCCGCGTTCGGCGGCGTCCGGCAGGTCGAGACCAAGAACCACATTCTCCAGCACGCGTTTCCATGGCAACAGTCGGGCATCCTGGAACACCACCGATTTCTTTTCGGGCGTATCGAGTTGGCCGGAGCCGGAGACTTTGTCATCGAGATCGGCGAGCGCGCGCAACAATGTACTCTTGCCCGATCCGCTGCGGCCGAGAAGGGCGACGAACTCCCCCTTCTCGATGTCGAGACTTAGGCCGTCGAGGACGGTTCGCGGCCCGAAACGTCTCACAAGGCTCTCGACCCGCACCACGGGCGCGCCGCTCAATCCGCCAAGGTGCGACGCCATGACAGCGACCTTTCCTGGAAGAAGCGGACGATGCCATCGCAGGCGAGACCGAGCAACGCGTAGACAGCGAGACCGACGATGACGATGTCGGTCTGGCCGTAGTTGCGTGCGAGATCGATCATGTAGCCGATGCCGCTGGTGGCATTGACCTGTTCGACCACCACCAGGGACAGCCAGGCATAGGTCACCGCCAAACGCAGGCCAAGAAAGAAGCCGGGAAGGGCGCCCGGCAGGATGACCTGGCGGATGAATTCGCCGTAGCCCATTCGCAAGGTCTGGGCCAGTTCGACATAGCGGTTGTCTATGCCCCGCAAGCTGCTGTGGGTCTGGATATAGATCGGGATCAGCACAGCCAGCGCGATGGCCGTCACTTTCATGCCTTCGCCGATGCCGAACCACAGCATCAGCAGCGGGATCAGGGCGAGCGTCGGTATCGCCCGCTTGATCTGAACAGGGCCGTCGATGATCGCCTCACCAAGTCGGGACAACCCGGAGATGAGTGCAAGCACAGTCCCGATCAGGACTCCGAACACCAGACCCTGTGCTGCCCGCCAGGCGGACGTCATCAAATGATCCTGAAGCTTGCCTTCGGCGATGAGATCAATGGCGGTGCCGACAACGGACCATGGCGCCGGCAGCGTTCTTGGATCGATCAGGCCGGCGACACTGCCGATGGACCAGATTGCGAGTAGAAGCGCGGGTCCAATCAGCGCGCCAAACGGGATCGCTCGCCCAAGGGCCAGGCGACGCGTCGTCCGGGCCGTGCGGGGCTTAGCAGCAGGCGGAACCAACCCCCTCTCATCCAATGCGTAGGGAATAGGGAGTGCAACTGAGGCGGTATGTGAGATTGCGTTCATCTGCGTCGTCTCCAGTCTTGAAAAGCGGGCGTCAGGACGCGTTCAGCGCATTTGCGGCGATCGTCTCGAAGCGCCTGTCGAAAAGATCCTCGGCCTTGATCGTGGGCCTGATCAGTTCGCTAGCCAGGAGATCGATCGTTGCCTGCTGGCGCGCGATCACATCGTTCCAGTCGGACGGGATGTCGAACTGGCCGTCGGCGTCGACGAGATACTGGCCATCTTCGCTGTTGAGGCCCTGGGTGGCGACGTAGTAGCCCTCGATCCACTCTTTCGGATGCTCCTGCACCCAGCGGGCCGCAAGTGCCCAGTAGCGCACATATTCGCCGAGCGCGGCAGCTTTGGCCGGGTCGTCAAGCACGGCCTGTGGGGCATAGAGATGGGCTGGATCATCGCGCAAGCCGTGCGGGATAGTGGTAGCGCCGTCGGCACCATACTGGTGCAAATAGTGCTTGACGAGGACGCCCCAGATCGGCGCGACGTCGACTTGCTTGCTGGCGAGCGCCACCGGATAGGCGTCGCCCTTGCTGGGCAGTTCGATGAGATTGACATCTTCCTTTTTGAGCCCGGCGGCCTGCAGGACCCTCAGCACCAATGCGCCTTGCGCCTGCCCGGGGCTGAAAGCGATCCGTTTGCCGCGTAAGTCCGCGAGCGACTTGACCTCGACGCCCGGCGCAATGCCGAGTTGATAAATCGGGTGCGCAACCGGATCCTTGCGGAACTTCGCGGCAATGATCTTAACCTTGAGGCCCGTCCAGGTCGCGTGGATGGGCGGAATGTCGGCGACGGATCCGACATCCAGTGCATTGGCGCGAAAGGCTTCGATTGTCTGGGGACCGCCGCTGATATTGGCCCATTCGACCTTGAAGGGTAGTTGACCAATCAGGCCCGAGAGTTCCAGGGCCCTTTGCGTCTCGGGATCGCCGATACGAAGGACAGTGCCATCCGGGATTTTGGTCGGCAGCTTAGCCGCGTCCGGACTGCCCGCTAGGGCACTGAAAGCGAAGGAAGAAGCGACCAAGGTTGCCGCCAAAGCGGTGACCAATACGCCAAGCCTCCTTCTCGAAAATCTCTCCACAGCTAGCATCATCTTCTCGCTCCAATTTTGGAAATGGCTCCTACTTACGCTGTTTACTATGTCTATCAATTATGTAGACGATAAAGTATCGGATGCTGTTCTTTGCCGCCCGAGGGAAACGCTGTTCGCCTCCGATGCTGATTTGGGGCATGTGACGCCCAATCGACGCGGGAGGGGCCGACGCAAGTCAGCCGCTGCTCAGAGAGAACAGGAGGAAGGCGTCGCCGGCTGTCAGGAAGAACGAAGCGGCCGGTAATTGGAAAAAAGACTTATGTCAGTTTCCTGGCGGGGACTGGCGGCCGCAGATCGTGACGATCGCGGTACTGCCCCATACGGCACGAGGCGAGAAGGTAATGGAGTAGTCGCGGCTGCTGGTCGCCGGTCCGAACCAGAAATAGGGTGAAGGGCTTGTCCACGCCGGCAAATCCATTGCCGGTGTCCGGTCCTCATCGGCGGCCGGTGTAGGCATGCCGTCCTGGCCAATGGTGATCATGGACACGCCGATATAGCTCCCGGCCTTGAAGCGGCCGACGAATTCGACGGCGTCGCCAATGTAGCGAAAGCAGCCGTCGCTTTGGCCAAGCTTGAATCGCTGGCTGGGGACGGGTTGGGAAGGCTCTTCCTGGGCGCTGGCTTGCGTCGGCAGGAAGCTGCCCGCCGCCACGGTGAAGGCCACTACATGCCTGAAATCCATGACAACCTTATTGCACCGCATCTGACCTCGGCCGCACACCAGTCGCCATGTATTCTACGAACTGGAGGGCGGCCATGAGCGTATTCACATCGTTCACGTAGGAGGCATCATCTTCGATCTCGTCAAAGATCGGAACCAGCTTGTGAGCGATAGCGGCTTGCTTATCCGGCAAGCCGCCTATCTGGCGCAGAAGTGCTGCCCTGGCTTCATCGCGGGTCAAAATCATTCAACTCCCGCTCCTGGCGCACTCGGATAGGCTCACCTGGCTTTCCCAGCCAGGAGCGTTAGCGCCCCCAAGACTGCGCCGGCGACAAGTCCAACCACGGCATAAATTGCAATGTGGCTCACTATGGCTGACTGATAGGTGGCGTCGGGGTCAGCGGTCGCCAGCATCGACAATGCAGGTTGTGGTTTCGTCAGAAACCCGACGCCGGCCCCGACCAGTGCGCCTACTATGCCAAGGCCTATGGCTTTGTTCATGAAATCTCTCCTCAGCAGATGTGGACTTATGGTTTGAAGACAATCTTGTGGCGAAGGGTATCGCTCGGCACGTACCAGGATGCCTGAATGTCGTAGCAGACTGCGGCGGCTCCCCTGTTGGCGACGTCGCCAGGGAGGTCGATATCCCTTACGTGCCGGTATTTCCCCTCTTTCTTAAGTTGATCGGCGGTGAAGCCGCCGGCGGCGAAATAGGCTGCGAGCTTGGCATGGTCAACGGCGAGGCCTGGGCAGTTAGCCTCGGCATATTCGGTGATAGCCAAGGTTGCGGCCGCTTCGCCCAACTTTGGAGGTTGGGCGTGAGCAGCGGTGACCCCGGTCGCCGCCACCAGGACGGCGAGCGCAAGGACGGCCAGTCTAACATTGTGCTTGGTCATGGGGATTCTCCGATGGTGTTGGGTCAGGAGGAACGCCACGGTGCCACCTTACGGCTCGACAAGGAGCTCGGAAAAAGGGGTTGGTACGGGGAACTCACCGGATACAATCCTCCACTCTTCCCAGCGCTTCAGAGCCGGGTTAATTGCATTGCATACTCACAATTGGTGACGCGCAGGCTGGAGCCATTGAGCTGGTAATCACACATTGCGGACGAAACGCCGATCATACCGGGATCGGGCTCGAGCTTCAGGCGATTGCCCGCATAGGTGCTCCATTTCCAGATGGCTTGGGTTCCATGGATGACGATGACGGCCGTGCCGTCGCCGAGAAATTCCACTGTGCTGCCGTTGGGATCCCTGTATTTGCCCTCGATGCTGGCGACAGAGGGCATGGCAGAGTTGAAGTTTGGCGGTCGGATCAGGCCAAACCCGATTCCGAGGATCACACTGACCACAGATAAGGCCACGGCTGCGAAGGCTTGGTGCCGGGCCAGGGCACGTTCTTCGGCGCTGGCACCTGCCGTGAGCCCGTTCTTGTAGGCCCGATGGGCGAGATAGGCAAAGAGCGCGGCGGGCAGGAAACGAATGCCGAACAGGCTGATATTGTAGGAATTCGGAACAAAGAAGGGAAAGAAGATCAGCGCGGCGATGCCCCACGCGATCGTCGGAATCTTGATTGTGTTTTGCATGGAAGGTGACCTCGGGAGAAAGGGTTGGACAGTCGTCTGTACGGTGGGGCGTATCGGGCGCAGCCGGGCTCATTGCTTGACGAGCGCGATACTCGAGCCGACCTCATCCCAGCCGTAAAGGCATGTCGGCGGCTCGATGGTCAGTGAGGGGCCGGCGATCGTCGCCTTGCACCGTCTCGAAAAACCAGCGGGATAGGTGATCTGGAGCTCGCCACTCTCGAGAAACGTCCAATCGGCCCTGGAGGTAGAGGCGTTGCTGTTGAGGAAGAACACGTTCCCGCTCATTTTGAATTCCGCGAAAAGCCGCCGCTGGCTTCGGGTCCAGGTAGGGCTCTCCCACCGTCCAACGATTTCGATTTTCGGGTCAGCAGTGAGTGGATTGCAAGCGGACATCCCGGCCGCCAAGAGTGGCAATGCAACGCTACGTCTCAAGAGAGCACCTATTTTTGGGGGATAAGCCGGGTAGGGCCTGGGCGATGTCTATCGCTTCTCCAAATTGGAGTTGAAGAAATCGCCTTCGAAGCCTTTTGCCGTAGCTTGCTGGTGCACATAGTCGCACTCCAGGAACTGCCCGAAACAGAACACCGCACCGTAATTGGGCCAGTTGAAGGGTCGGGCTATGTCTTTCGGCCGATCGCCATCATTGTATGTTTGAAAGTCGTACTTGAAATTCTTGGCCTTCAGTTGGCCCGTTATTGTGTCGATGATGTTGGAGGTCCATCCCTGCTTGTTGTGGAGAATGAGCATATAACTTGGGTTGGCTTGCGACATCTCCTGATCAATAAATGCAATAATGTCCTTGGCCCTTGCAGGCAAAACAACGGCCAACAGACCGGCGGCGAGGGTTGCCACCCGAAGAGCCTGGACGCGCGAAATCATATTCACAATCTTCCTCCGTTTGTTGTGGGACAGATTTTAGAGCTTGGGCGCCGTGGAGTGTGCGTCGCGCACCTTTTTGGTGGCGCTCTCGACGGATTTCTCAAATTGGGCAACCTGATCCCGGTCAGCAGCAGCTGCGGCGTCATCGACCACCTCGTAGGAGACAGCCTTCACGTAATCGCTTTCGGTCTCCATACCGATCGCCATCTGCTTGTCACGGGCGCCGTTCTTGACCAACTGGCCCTTGCTCCAAAACCAGCGCATCGACGAGCTGCTATCGACGCTTGGCGGGCCAAACTTCTGGACGATCGCCGCACGAAGCGTCGCGAGCAAAGGACCTTTGCCGCCGTTGTAGGTGACGAGGCGCCGGACGTCGGTAGAGCGCTGGCCGGTCAAGGGAGATGAGAACTCCACCCTTATGCGTTGGGTGGCTTCAGCGTCTTCTGGCCCGGTCCAGGTGATGTCAGGGAAGTACCTGTTGGGGCCGGTGGCGATGACCTCGACGTTGAAATATTCCTCCTCGAGCAGGAAGCGGTTCGATGGTTCCTCGTTGGAAAAGTTCTGGTCGGTCAATATTTTGCGAATGTCATCAACCGTCTGGCCGAGACCTATTCCAAGGAAGTCAACTGACCGGCCATTGGACCTGAACAAATCGGACGGCAGGCTCGCCGCGGGCACCGCAACATCGAGAGAAAGTTTCTCTTGAGAAAAGGCGGGCGTGGCGGCGACTGCTAACGCAAACGCGAGCGACAAAACCCGGGATCGTTTCACGAATACCTTAGGGCCTTCAAACGGGTTATGCGGCGGAATCGACCCGGCCGCGACGAAGAACAAGGCTGCGCTACGTCTCAAAGGTGCACCTGTAAGGAGGAGGCTGGAGAGACGGCAGGTTTATGCAGAAATCACGACTTTTGCGCACGCCTCCGCGCGGCGGTGGCGCTGCGCGCGCACCGACTTTCTGCACATACTTTGTGCAAAATACCTATCAGATAAGCTCAAAAAAAGGCAAATATTGCGCATGACGACTCTTGCAAAAGTCGTGATTTTTGGAGCAACGGAGGAGGCATGGGTGAATGAAATACGGCTATGCGCGGGTATCGACCGAAGCGCAGGACTTGGCCGCCCAGATTGAGCGCCTGCAGGCGGCAGGCTGCGAGAAGATTTTCTTTGAAAAGCGCAGCGGCAAGGATGCCGACCGTCCTCAATTGCAGCGGTTGTTAAGATCCCTGAAGTCAGGCGACGTGGTTTATGCCGTCGTCAGCGACCGTATGGCGCGGGATCCCTTTGATATGCTGAACATCCTCAGGACCGTGACGTCGGCCGGCGCCGGGCTGCGCCTGCTGGACGAGCCCTTTATCGACACCACGTCGGAGATGTCGGATCTGGTACTTTTCCTTGTCGGATGGGCCGCCAAATGGCAACGGCGCAGGATCCTCGAGAACACGTCGAATGGACGCGCTCGCGCCAAGGCCATGGGGGTTAAGTTCGGCCGCAAGCCCAAGCTCTCCCAAGAGCAGCGACGAGAGGCGTTGGCACGGCTTGCGGCCGGGGAGGCAAGGGGTGAGGTCGCCCACCGCTACAATGTCAGCAACAGCACGATCTCGCGGCTTCATCCGTAAAGGATATAGCAGGTTTCTTCAAACCTTAGCCTTTCGCCAACCCGCCCACCATGCTTCCCATTCGGAGCAAAACCATCGCTCGCCACGCGCAGGGTTGATCCGGGTAGCCAGGTAATATTCCTGGCCCGGCACGTGATAAATATGTTCACCACGCTGGTTGATGTTGCCCTTAATGTCACAACCGACCTTACGCCCTGTGTTCGAAGATGGGCCATAAGAGTGAACAGTTGGGAGCCGCGGCCGGTTGTCAGCCGCGACATAGGCTGCAGATGAGATCGCAAGCAGTGCAACAACGATTGCAAGACGGGCTTTGAGAACCGCGCGCCACCATGGTGTGCGCCGTTTGCGCCATGGCTGAACCGCATTCCCCATCGCCATCTCTCCCGAGGGGAGGATGCGTCTCTCAAAGCCAAAAGTCCAGAAGCCGCAAGCGAGCGGAGACTTCACCCTGCCGTGTTGACGGCGGGCTTGCGTCCGAGACCAGCGGACTTCGCAAGGAGGGACCGCCGAGCGGCATAATTGGGTGCCACCATCGGGTAGTCAGGGGCGAGTCCCCATCTTGTTCTGTAATCCTCGGGTGTCAGGCCGTAATTGGCTCGGAGATGCCGTTTAAGAGACTTGAATTTTTTTCCGTCCTCCAAGCAGATGATATAGTCGGGAAAAACGGACCGCTTGCGATTGACCGCCGGAACGAGCTCAGATTCTGCTGGGGCAGGTGGTTGTACAATGCCCCTCAACGCGGAATTGACGCTAGAGATCAAGTCCGGAAGGTCGGCAACGGGGGTCGCATTCTTCTGGACGTAGGCTGCCACAATATCTGCCGTAAGGGCCAGCAGGTCCACGCCTGGCTGTTCGGTATTCTCCTCATCCACGTTTATGTGCTCGGTATTCTCCTCATTCACGCCTGTCTGATCAGTATTGTTGTCTTCTGCGCTCGTGCGTTCGGTATTGACTTCGGTCATAGGCATATTCCTTGCTTTCTGTAAGCCTTCCTATTCGGGAACTGTTGACGGTCCACTTGCGCTACGCAAATTGAAATCGTCTTCTCTGAAGGCGTTAACTGCATTTTTCCACTGGGTCTCATTGTAGCCATCGAAAGGGATGACATCTTGTCGGCTTCGAGTACTGATGATTTAGTGTCGCGCCTAACCTCTCCATCGAAGATTGCGTGCTTGTCCAAGTAAGAGCAGGGCCCAGATCGGCGGGCTGTTTTGTTCGCTCCTGTCCCCGGGATCCGCTTGGGTACGCCCTTGCTCAGGTCGGATGGCTCGATCTGACGTACAGACACCGATGATGGCATTTTGTCGCATACCACCTCTTCATTTCTCCCAATCCAAGCGAATCCCGCGGCCTTGTCGGCCCTGGTTCGGAAGTCGGGAGCATTCGTTTTCACGGACAATTTCATGATGAGAACCTCACGCTACTATTGCGTTTTGCGCGGCAAGGGCTTGCGGCCACATTCGCCGGATTGATCTTGCCATGGGAGAGTGGCTGCGGCGCCGAGCGATCCCGGTTTCGGCTTCCTGAAGGTCCTCGGCAAGCGTTCGAGCTGGCAACTAGTCCCCTTGAGGTCACTGACCACTCCCGGGGGCTGATGGCTCGCCCTGAGACGCACGGTCGACACCATCGCGAATGCGAGCATGACCAGCGAGACGTGGCGATGCCACCCGTGCCAGGAACGGGTTTCGTTATGGTCGAGGCCCAGTTCGTTCTTCGCCGCGCGAAGGCCTTCCTCGACAATCCTGCAACATTGCTCGACTGCAATCAGCGTTTCGATCTCGGTGCCCGCAGGAGACCATGCTGAAAAGTAGCAAAGAGCCTTGTTCGCATCGCGTCGGATCAAGAGCCCTGGGGTCCAGAGCCCGGTGCGGGTTTTGTCGTATTGCGCGACGTCCGAGTCAGTGAACGGGCAGTAAGCCCAGGATTCAGAGCCCTGGAGGGGCCCTCCTGAGGGCAAGCTCCGCCAAACGGAGGGATCGAGGTTCCGTGCGACATCTTCGGCCGTTCCTCCTTCCGGGAAAGAGCGATTTCGGAAAGCGAAATGATGGTTTGCGCTAACGGCGAGCACGTATCCCTTGCACCAGCGTCGCAGGGCCATCTCGATGTCGACGCCAGTGTAGACCCGGTCAACGGCTACCCAGCTGAAGGGTACGTCGGCTGCGACGATGCGCGCGATCATATCAAGAGCCAGGCGGGACTTTGTCGCGAAAGTCGTGCCCGCAGGCACGTGGGCCCGCGCCAGGCGGGCAAGGTCTTCCGTCCAGGCCCTCGGGAGATACAGTACGCGATCAACGAAAGCATGCCCGTGCCTCGATGCATAGGCGGCGAACACGCCGATCTGGCAGTTGGCCATCTTGCCCGTCGAGGCATTGACCTGGCGCGCTACCCCACAGGACGTCTTGCCTTGCTTGACGAAACCCATCTCATCGATCACGAGGACCGCTTCGGCGTCGGCTAGCGTTTCGAGTGCATATTCGCGCACGATGTCGCGCAGGGCGTCTGCGTCCCACCTGCCCCTTCCGAGAATGGCCTGTTGGCGCCACGGCCCCGGGTCACCCGCAGCCTCGGCGCGCATCCACCCGGTTTTGCGATGCGCGTCCCGGAGCAGGCCTTCAAGGAACAGACCGGCCGAGACAGCCACGCGTTCCTGAGGGAAAAGCCCCTTGATCCGAGACTTCACCTCCCGTAGTGCCGAGGCCCATATCTCCAGTGTCATTTCAATCGATTCAACCATTATCAATAACCCCCCTTTGGCCGCCCGGCACGGAATCGAAAAAAATAACTAATTCATGTGTGAAACGCAATTGTAATACTAGCCTCTTTCTCCATTGTTTTTTACCGATAACAGTAATGCCGTGGCGACAATTTGGGCGGCACACAACTCTCACATTCTCTTGTTCAGGACAAGCTTGACTTAACAACCCGTGATTGCCATAACCCCGACGTGGCCGAAAATGCAAGCATCGCCGCGAAGGATAAACGATAGAATGGCTTCATGGATCGAGAATTAAGAGTCGATATGTTTAATAAGCGTTGACCAGCAGCGGACAAGTGACCGAACACAAAGAACCAAAGAGATATAGTAAAAGGTGGCAACCTAATTTTATAGTTACGACATTCAATCATTGCGTCATTTTTGATTGCACAAAGCCAGTATTGTTCAGATTTTTCGATCAGTTATTGGTGCAACGCAATTGAATCCCTCTGGCGTTAAAGTGATCTTTTGGCGTGAACTTATCAGTATCTCGGTGCAGTTGATCTCTTATCGAATGCGCTAAGCGGTTGCAGAAGAGTACTTTCGAGACAAAGAAGAAGACAGCTGGGATGACTGGGGGCGATGGTGCGCGGCTTGCGAAGATTTATGGTCCGCGCAAGGGAGACCTTTTCGAGAGGCTCACGCTTGCGACGGCGTATGTTGATCAACGGGTGAGCCTGGTCCACCCGGATAAATGAGAACAGAAATCGGGCTGCGACGATGGCGTGTCCGAAGTGCCGTTGTCGATTGCAATAGCTGGCGCCAAAAAGCATTCAGCGCCACATGACCGAGCAGCCTCCACACGCTGGGTGCGTGTCGCCCTGAGGTCGGTCAATGGGTCGATAGAGCGCTCTCGCACCTGGATTGACGATGCTTCGCCGTTGGGACCTCTGCGCCGGGTAATACACCTTCCATAGGGAGAGTTAGCTCTATAGGGCGGCGTACGCCGTTCCCAAGGCATTTCGTCTAGCCGACGGTCCAATCTTCGGCGTCGAACAGCTGCATCAGGTTGATGCAGGGTATTTTCATGGCGTTACAGACGCCGGGGATCTTGCGTAAGCTGTCCACGCCGGTTTCCTCGGTGATGAGCGTGTGACCCAACACCTCAGACGTGGCAATGACAAAGCTATCGGCGGCAAACTTCTCTTTGCCGGCGGCGACCAGGCCTTTGTAGGTGTTCAGCACATGCTGGACGCGCTGCTGGATCGCCTGGTCGGGCGCGACAAACATGTGCGCGCGCTCTTTCAGCCAGTCATGCAGCTCCGGGGAGCGTTTCTCGCATTCTGCCTGGACCAGAAGGGACGAAACCAGGCGGCCCTGATCGATCAGCTTGTCAAACTCGTCCCACAGTTTCGGGAAGCGCTTGGGCTTGTAACGTTCGTACCAGGCGGCGATCAGGGCTGACGTGTCGATGCAATAAATCGTCGCCACGTAGCGCTACCCCGCAAGGCCGAAGGCGGCGCGTTCGATGTTCGGAACGGCAGTCACCTGCATATTGAGGTGGCTTGCAACGTCGCGCAGCGTCAACTGGCGATCGTAGTAGCCCTGTAACACTAGGCGAGTGAAACTACGACCTAGCTGGCTGAGCACGACCAGATGGCGCTCGGGACCTCCGCTACTCTTTTTCTCGGCCAAGGCGTCATACTCGGCCTGGAAGCTCGCACGGCGGCTTTCATAGAATGCCTGTGTCGTGCGGCCGAGGTTCAGCAAACGGCGCAAAATGACTTCGCGGCTGACGCCGAAGCGGCCGGCCAGCGCGGCCAGCTCGTCATCGTCCCAGGTCTTCACCTGGCCCTTGGTGCGTACCAATTGCTCGCTTAGCAGCCAGTCGCTCGGAACCAGGGCGGCGCCGGCGACCGCATTGCAGAATTGCTCGACGACGGCGCTGGCCGGCTCGGGTGCGACGAAGTCGAGACCGCTAATACCGCTGGCCCTGACAACCAGATGGCAGAATTCGTGCAACAGGGTGAAAGTGCGCCCGTTGGTGCGATCCTTGGAATTGATCAGGATGATCGGCAGTTTGGGTTCCGCGACCGCCACGCCGCGCATTTCGGTCAATGCCAAGCGCGGCACCATGAAGACCAGCACGTCCTTGGTTTCAATGGCGGTGCGCCAGTTGTCGAAAGCCTTGGCGCGCCAGGTCTGCTGGTCGGCCTGCTTGATGCCAAGATAGGTCCGGATCGCCGCGCCAACGGTCTCCACGTTGTCTTTGACGGAGGCCTGCAGTTTGAACGGCTGAACCGGCTCGCCCAAATCATTGCGGAGCTCGAGCGCCAATTCCCGTCTCTCCCTGGCCTGCCGGATCGCCCATTCCAGACCGGACTTGAAGGCGTCCTCCGGCGTCTCGCGGAGGCGCCGGAAATCCTAAATCGGCAGAAATCCGACCGGAGGCTCGTTCAGATAGAAGATTGCGGGCGCGCGCTTGTAGAAGTTCGCCGCGGCCAGAAACTGCGGGAAGGTCAGGTGCTTGTCGCCGGCCTCGCAGGCCTGCAGCTTATCGGCGGATATGCCAATGCCTTCGGCCGCCGCCTCGGGGCTGAGACGGGCCTGTTCCCGGACCCATCGCAGGATGGCCGGATTGATATAGGCGAGGGTGCTTTTGGTCATGGTCGAATTTATTCTATCACAGCTGTCAATATGGCCGCCGCACCTCTTGTTCCGGTTAACGCCTTTGGATCGTGGTGGCGTTGCATCCCGGTCATACTCGAAAGGACGTCGCAAGGGCTAGGCGTTGCGGAAGGCCACCGGACCGTTTTTGGCGTTCTCCCGCCTCATGCGATCTTCTCTCCGGTGATCCTCGTATCGGGGTGCTGCTGACGCAAGTCCGGTCGCGGTGCTTTCGCCCGGATCGTAGTCGTTTTCCCAGTCGCACAGGCCAGCCATGGCCCGTACCTTAAAAAGGGCCGCGGTAAAGTTGGTCTCGCACGGCGACGTCCATTTGAGTTGACTCCCCTGCTGCCTGCCTTTGCAGGGGCGCTTCCTCTCGACTTTCGCCGATGCCGCGTGGTTTGGCTTTCCGGCGTTTCGTCCATGCTCATTGCGGCGGGTTTTCCTCAATCTTTGCCGCGATCATTCGGCCGGGCGCGCCGCCCGGTCAAACCCCGCCCGCACCACTCCCGCCGAAGGGGCGGGACCGTGTTAGGGCCTGACCGGCCGGCTCAATCGCCCGGCCCTGCTTCTCCGCGTCTTGAGAAAAACCCGACGCAAAAGGAGCAAGGTCATGACGGACACCAATGAAACCCCGCGGCAGGATGTCTACAGCCGCATCACCAACCAGATCATTGAGGCCCTTGAGCAGGGCGTCAAACCCTGGACGCAGCCCTGGAGTGCCGCCCATGCCGCCGGCCACGTCTCCCGGCCGCTTCGCCACAACGGCCAGCCCTACGCCGGCATCAACGTCCTGACGCTCTGGGCGTCCGCGATGACCGCGCATTACGCCGCGCCGATCTGGATGACCTTCAAGCAGGCCATCGAACTCGGCGGCCGTGTCCGCAAGGGCGAGAAGGGCTCTCCGGTTGTGTATGCCGACACCATGCGGCGCACCGAGACCGACGAGGCCACGGGCGATGAGGCCGAGCGCTTCATCCCGTTCCTGAAGGCCTACACGGTCTTCAATGTCGAACAGGTCGACGGGCTGCCGGCTCACTTCTATGCCTCCGCCGAAAATGTCCGCAACCCGGATGAGCGCATCGCTCATGCCGAAGCCTTCTTCGCTGCGACGCGCGGCGACATCCGTCATGGCGGCGACTGCGCCTACTACAGCCCGGCTCTCGACTTTATCCAGATGCCTGCCTTCGCGGCCTTCCGGGATGCGCAAGCCTACTACGCCACGCTTGCCCATGAGGCCACGCACTGGACCCGGCACGCTACGCGCCTTGACCGTGATTTCGGTCGCAAGCGGTTCGGAGATGACGGCTATGCCCGCGAGGAGCTGGTCGCTGAGCTCGGGGCCGCGTTCCTGTGCGCCGACCTAGGGCTGCGCCTCGAGGATCGCGACGACCATGCCGCCTATATCGGCCACTGGCTGTCGGTGTTGAAGGACGACAAGCGAGCGATCTTCGCCGCCGCCGCGCACGCGCAGCGCGCCGCCGACTATCTGTCGCGTGTCAGCGCCTCCGAGGCTGCAGCCGCGTGAGAGGCGATCCGGCGAGCGCCGCCTATGGCCGCGCTTTCCGAAATACGCTGCGATCTCGCCTAGTTTGACCCACTGGGACGCCCGAAACGGGGCTTGTCCCAGCCTCCAACTTAAGCAATCTTGATTGTGGGCACGGGGGAATCAACTATGAGAAATTTCGTCACGTCAGTTCTTGGCGTCGTCGGCGTCTTCGGCGCAATGGCAATTGGCATTGGGGCACTTGCTTTTTACAGCGTAGCCTTCGAGGCAGGTGCTAGGGAATGGTTCGGCTGGCACGGCTGGTGGGTGCCGGTCCTGTTTTTTGTTGGTGTGATCATATTCCGCTCGGGCCTCCTCATAGCAGCGGCCATGGTGATTGGCGGCTACGGAGCCTATTACGCTTGGGAATGGCCGCTTTGGATTGTGGTGCCAGTCTTCTTCCCAGGGCTTGCATTCATGATTGCCGGCCTGCTGGTCGCTGCCATCGGTGGAGTTGCGGAGCGCGCACGCGGATGACTAGGATCATCGCCATATGCGCCGCCGCTGCACTTGTAATTGCAATCCTGTCCCTGCCGTACGGGTACTATCAGCTACTTCGCCTGGGGATCTTTGCCGCAAGCATTTATTGCGGCATCAAATTGAAATCGGCCGACGAAGAGAAATTGGCTTATGGCCTATTCTTTGTCGCCTTGGTGTTCAATCCATTCTTACCCGTGTTCCTATCTCGAGTGATTTGGATGCCGATCGACCTCGTATGCGCGGCCTTGTTTGGCTTTGTCGCCTACAAATATCCCACTGCCGATGAAAAGAAGGTCGCTATAAGTCCTAAGTGATGAGGATCGTCGCGCTTCTATCTAACAAGCCCCAAAGTTGCTTGATCCCCGTTGTATAGCTTGCATGGCGGCTGCCCTGTCACGATCAGGTCACTGTTGTCACAGATTTGAAACATGAAGAGCTTGACGGGGGATAGGTCAGTCGTGTCAATCCATTGTCGCAAAAGAGTTATTTCCCGAACGAAAGCTGTTCTCTAGTTCGTTGCAATGCTACTTGCGTGTGTTCACGATAGGGGTCACAGGTTCGAATCCTGTACCGACAACCATATTTTTCAAGTAGTTACATGAATATCGATCGTGCCTATTCTTTCATGTAACTTTCGTGTAACTGGGGTTCTGATCATCAGGTCCATTGGATCTCGACCTAGGAGGCTTCGTCGCTTGGCGCGCAGGTAAGCAATGCTCATGACCGGATGGTCGCGACGGTCTATAGTCACCATTGGGGGGACTCTTCATGGCACGCATACGGTTAATAGAGATCGCAAATTTTCGGGGGATCAAGGAGCTTACATGGGCTCCGTCCGCAGGAATCAATTGCCTTATCGGCCCCGGGGATAGCTGCAAAAGTTCAATTCTCGACGCCATTGACCTTTGTCTTGGTGCGCGCCGCAATCTCCAGATCACCGATGCCGACTTCTTCAACCTCGACGTGACTCAGCCAATTTCGATCTCGTGCACACTCGGTTCACTGACTGACCGATTGAAAAACATCGAGGCTTACGGACTCCACCTGCGCAATTTCGTTGCGGAATCGGCTCTGGTTGAGGATGAGCCAGAAGCCACCGGCGAAACCGTGCTTACCGTGAACCTTACCGTCGGAAGTGACCTTGAGCCGGTCTGGACTCTCATCTCAGACCGCGCGGCTGATGCGGGCTTGGTCAGGAACCTCGCGTGGGCCGACCGTCAGGTGATTGCACCCACACGCATCGGTCCATTCGCGGACGGTAACCTCATGTGGCGCAGGGGATCCGTCTTGAACAAGCTCTCAGAGGAGAAAGCCGACATCTCGACCGCATTGGTAAAAGCCGCGCGCGAAGCACGCGCCGGCTTTGGCGATAGCGCTGGCGCTCAGCTGGGCGCAACACTTGCGGTCGTGAAAGACACGGCCGATGAACTTGGCATCCCGGTGGGCGACGATGTGAAGGCCATGCTTGACGCCCACTCGGTGTCGTTCAGCGGCGGCAGCATTTCACTCCATAGCGACACAGGGATCCCCCTTCGGTCCCTCGGCGTGGGCTCGACGCGCCTCTTAACGGCTGGATTACAACGCAAGGCCGCCGCGACGGCGACAATGGTGCTTGTCGACGAGCTCGAACATGGCCTGGAACCGCATCGCATCCACCGGCTGCTGGGGTCTCTCGGAAGCAAAGACGCGAGCCTACCTCTACAGGTGTTTGCGACAACACATTCACCGGTGGCTCTACAGGAGCTTAGCGGCACACAATTGATGATCGTCAGACGCAATGGCGGTCGGTTGTCCGTGCAAACTGTCGGCGACGAAGATGACGTCCAGAGCACCATTCGTCGTGATCCGGAAGCGTTCCTGGCGCCGTCCGTTATCATCTGTGAGGGGGCGAGCGAGGTCGGCCTGCTGCGAGGGCTCGACCAGTTCCGCGTTGCGCAAGGTGAGCAGTCACTGACGGCGCTTGGCGTCGCGCTTCTCGATGCCGGCGGAGTCGGCAACATTTACAAGCGAGCCAATGCGTTGCTCAAACTCGGCTACCGTTGTCACGTGCTTCGCGACGACGACGTCGAGCCGGACGCTGCCGACGAAGCAGCGTTCCTGGCAGGGGGCGGCGCGCTCACGAAGTGGCCAGCCAAGCGCAAACTCGAACAGGAGCTCTTCTTAAGCCTCGGAGAGAGCGCCGCGGGTAACTTGGTCATTTATGCTGTCGAGTTGCACGGCGAAGACCTCATCGATGAGCATATCAAGTCGAAGTCGGGCGGTTTGACGACCTACACCGACGTGGACAACGAGCTCCTAATTGGCGATTTCGATGAGGCCACCCGCGCATTGCTCGGCGTGGCTTCGAGTGTCCGCAGCAATGGCTGGTTCAAGCAGGTCACATGGATGGAAGACGCCGCGCGTCTCATCATCGGGCCAGGGCTAAAGCATGCGGATGCCACATTCGTCGCGATCATCGACGCGCTTTTCGTCTGGATGCATGATGGCCGCTGAAATTGATCTCTTTGCGATCAGGCGGGGCTCAGTCGCGGCTCCTGCGGGCTGTGGCAAAACCCACCTCATCGTGACCAATTTGCTAGAACATGACTATACGAAGCCGGCGCTCATACTCACCCACACCGTTGCCGGTGTGGTTGCCCTACGGGGCCGGCTCCAGAAGCTCGGCGTTCCCTCCGCAGCTTACCGGCTCATGACGCTTGATGGCTGGGCCATCAAGCTAGCAACCCTGTTCCCGGCGCGCTGTGGCGTCCCGCCGGAAGTGCTGCGCATCACGGACAGTCGAACTGATTACAAGACAATCCAGAAGGCTGCGGCAGAGCTTGCGAAAGCCGGCCACGTCGACGACATCCTCGCCGCCAGCTTTTCCCGCCAGATCGTGGATGAATATCAGGATTGTTCACAGTCGCAGCACGCACTGGTTTACTATTCGTCCCGCCATCTCCCTACCTGCGTCCTTGGTGACCCAATGCAGGCGGTATTCGGCTTTAGCGGACCGCTGCCTGAGTGGGATACGAACGTTTGCAAGTACTTCCCGAGCGCGGGCGAACTCAGGACGCCATGGCGCTGGAAAAACGCTGGGACAGAGGCGTTTGGCCGGTGGCTGCTTGACGTCCGAAAGGCGCTGAAGGACGGCCAGGCCATCGATCTGAGAGAGGCTCCGCCGGAGGTGCGCTGGGTGCACCTTGATGGCACAGAAGATCATCAGCGGCGGCTGAGGGCCGGTCTGTCAAAAGTGGGGGATGGCCAAGGCAATGTCCTCATTATGGGTGACAGCAAAAAACCGTCAGGTCAGCGACTTTTCGCCAGCCAGACGCCAGGCGCGGTGACGGTCGAAAGCGTCGACCTAAAGGACTTCATTCAGTTCGCGCTGCGCTTCAAGCTCAATGCGCCTGACGCCCTAAACCAGCTTCTCAGTTTCGCCGAGAGCGTCATGACGAATGTGGGCGCGGCCGATCTTCAGCAGCGCGTCACAACGTTGCTGGCCGGGCGTCAGCGTAAGGAGGCGACCGATACAGAACAGGCCGCTATCGCTTTTGAGCAAGAACGCACGTTCAAGAGCGCCGTCGACCTACTGGTCGAGGTAAGCAAACGCCCGGGCACACGTCAGCACCGGCCCATAGTGATGAGCGCATGCATCCGCGCGCTGAATGGGGCAAAACAGGACGATCCGTTGTCCCTGCATGAAGCTGCGATCCGTGCGCGCGAGGAAAACCGTTTCCGTGGGCGGCCGCTTCCGGCCCGTGGTGTGGGGAGCACGCTGACACTCAAAGGCTTGGAAGCCGACGTCGCCGTCATACTCGACGTGACGGAGATGGACGCCAAACACCTCTATGTAGCCATGACACGCGGATCGAAGTTGCTTGTGGTCTGTTCGGCATCGCCGCAGCTACGGCCAGCGGCTGCGTCATGAGCGAGAGAGTTTGGACAGCGTCGGGCCACACAATCTCAACGACATAATTATGTGAGAGGGTTCGGATAAATGGGGCAGGTCGCGTACAACGCGGCGACGAGAGACATGGCCGAAGCGTTCTCGGCCTCGGATGCTGCTTGGCTGAGTATTTGCAATGCGCCGCTCGGGACGTGGCTAATGCCGCGCACGGCTTGGCCGGCCGTGCCCAAAACGTCAATCCGGGGCTTACGATTCTTCGCGCACGCTCCTGGATTCACAGGTCAGCTTCCCGGTCCGGAGAGCTACGCACACACTCGCCTGAAGATTGACGTGGTTAAGGCTGCGCGGGCTATGGGCTTTCGGGCGGAACTTGAGGCCTGGGGGACAGACGGAGCAGGCGCCGACTGGATAGCGGACGTGCTGGTGTTTCTGGCTGACGGCAGCCGGGTCGCGTTTGAGATTCAGCTCTCAAGCCAGCACCTAAACGATTTCCGAAGCAGGACGCAGCGCTATCTGCGTTCTGGTGTCAGGTGTTGTTGGATCATGTCTGAGAAGCCTGTCGCGTGGCGTCTGACAAAGGCGCTGATCTATGAGAACATTCCATATTACCGAGAGAACGGCGAGTTTCTAAGCGACTGTGAGGAGATTGTACCCTTTGCAATAGAACTTGCCGGAAAGGACACTTACCCCGATGTTTTGCCACTGATCAGGTTCGGCAGAGGTCGGCACATAAAGCGGATGGCGCTGACTGAAGCTATCGCCGGCATGCTGCACGGGTATCCTAGTTGGCAACTGCCAGACTGGCATTGGAACGCGCCTCAAGTCTCTGGTGATTGATGCTCGTTCGAGGTCTGAAGCACGAAGGTTGCCATAGCGCCGGCCAGATTAACGGCCAGGACGGCAAGCCTAACCAGATTTGACCGGCCATAGATTCAATGGCCTGGATAAGATAACAAACTCAATCCGGTCGCTCTATCGGTGCCAGGAATGCCTAACGCGGGGGAATATGGCACGTTTGCTTGGAATGCTGGGGATTTGTGCGCTTCTCATCATAGCGGGATGCTCGGAGAAGTCGGGGAGAGCCTGGATCGTTCTAGACCTCTTGATGGCAGACGGAACCAAGGGACAGGAGGCTTTCGATAATCCAGCCGTACCGGACATGACGCTCGCGGACTGCGAAGCATCGTTGGAAGCTGCTATGCCAACGCTGCAGCGGGGCTTGATGCAGCACGCTAAAACTGCCGGCGCCAAGATTTTGACCGCGAAATGCGTCTGGTCTGAGAGCGATCCCATTAAGCCGAAAACCTGAACTCACGTGGCGGCCATAGGGCAGGATCATTCTTGCTGCTCCACGACGAGCGTCGGCGTCAGGTCACCGAAAAGGTCGACCAGAATTTCCCGCAAGCTGGTCCGAGGCACGAATGCAGCGCCCGGCACTTCATGATGATTCTTGCGTATCGGCCGGACCCCGGACTTGTTGGGCGTCACGCGCCGAGAGTTGGGAAGGTGGTCCAGTGCCGCTAGCGGTAGCCCGGGCGCCCCGCCAAACCAGAAGAACGGTCCCATGCCAAGGTCGGGTTCCAGACGGATCCAGATGGCGCAGCCACTGGGTTTCTCAGCCAACGCTCGGGAGAGTGATACGGTGCCGGGTTTCTTCTGCGTTCCGGTCTTGAAACTGGATGTGCCGAACGATTTTTCCCCTCGCCATGACCAGGTCATAGCCGTGGGCGTCGAACTCCGACCGGAGCACCTCCACGTCATACACACCGAGCCGCCACAGCTCGCGGAGAGCGTCGCCAACGAACACGTGTTCGACGATCCGCTCCCGTAAGGTTGAGTAAAGGTAGTTTGATGCGACTGTCGTCATATCCGGTCCACATCAAGGCCGGCGTTCACGAGCCTACCGGCGATCTTTCGCATCTTCGCAAATTCAGTCCCGAAGGCCGGCGTCAGGCCCACGGCTTCGCAGAACTCTCTACCTGTTACACCCTCCAGAACATCGGCATACTTGATCACCTGAACGTGGAGCTCGGCGATATACCCGTTCCGGGGCGATGTCTCGATGGCAAGCTTGATCTTCTTAAGTGCTTCGTCCGCGGTCATCGTTACACCTCAGCAGTCACCCCACTGGGCGTAGACATAATTTAGCTAAAAGCTAATTGCAATATGCTAAATCATGAAGATACAAACATTCCAGGGTCGTGAATTAGGCCGGCTCTCATACCCTGCAGTCGGGGAGAGCCGAAGACCTGTCGGGCTAGGCGCTTGAAGTCGGACACAGCCAGCGCACCCCGCTTGTTGCGGGCGACGGAACCGGGCTCAGCGAGGCGCGCCACCACGGCGGTGATTGGGGCTTCCCAGATCTCGACCGGGTCCAAGGTGGCATTGTGCAACAATACCAGCATCACGGTGTCGCAAGGGCCGGCCGGCTTGATCTGACCCATGCGCTGGCTACGTTTCCCATTCGGGTCATAGGCGCGCCCTTTGATCTGGATCCGCTCTGGTCCGGCTGGAGTTTGCCGGATGGCGTCATAACCCGTGGTGCGGGGAGGAGCTAGCTCCAACCCCAAGACGGTCGCCGCGACGTATTCGGCAACCTCGCCGGTCACGCCGAGCGGTTTTCCGGTCAGCTGGTAGTATTCGGCCGCCAGAGGCTTCACGGCTGCGAGAATACCCTTGATCCGGTCTGCCAGAGTCTCGCTCATGCCGGCACTTGTGATTAGGTCAGCCATTTCCGCCGGAACTCGTCGCCGATTTCTTCGTCAAAAAAGCAGGTTTCCAGCCCTCTCGCCTTGGTAAAATCGGCGCTGAGAATATTGTCTGCTCCGCGAAAGTCGGCCCTGTCAAAAGACGTTTCCCGGAAGGATGTGCCCTTCAGGTCGGCTCCGTGGAAGGCAGGACTATACACATCCGCAAACAGCGGCTGCCCATCCTCTGTTTCATCAAATTGCTCCTTCCAGTCGGCTTCGTCCCCCTTAACGCTGCCTTCGTCCCACAACAGGCGCACACCGTTGAACGACGCACCCTGCAAATTTGTGTTCCAGAACTGGCAGTTCTCGTACTTGGCCAGCGACAGGTTGCCTGTGCCGAACTTCACGTCGCGGCAGTCCACATCCGTGAAATCCACGTCCTTTAGCTCCGTAAAGGCGCGGCTGGGCCTGGAAAAGTCCAGTCCGGTCGAAAACATCGAACCCTTAAGCGACGTGATGTCCTGACGCGAAAACGAAAAGCCATGCAAATGCGCACCGCGAAAGTCGATATCGGTCAGCCCATGTTCTGCCAGCTGCCGAACTGATGAGGCGATGATGCTATGCGCGTGGGCGTCGTCGACCCGTTTGAAATCGCCGATGCGATCCCGGAGGCGGCGGATGTCTTCGCTGCGTCCACGTATTTTCTCATAGAGGCCAAAGGCGGCGAGCAGGATCACCACCTCCATCAGCACGCCGGCACTCTCAACCGCCACGCCCTGCCAATAGCTGGAAAGATGGTCGTATTGAGAGTAGAGGCCGGCGGCCATCAAGAACACCACCAGAAGCACGATACCAACCGCCAGCAGCCAGGATTTCATGCTTGCCTCATGTCATTCCGCGCCTGGGCCGGGCGCCAACTCGATTACCTCTGCCGGAGCGGCCACGGGAGTGTCGATGCGAATGATTTTGGGGTTTGGCTGCAACATCCAATCAGGCAACTCCATACCGCCATGCACTACGATTTTGGTTCGGCCACGGTCGAGCTGCTTCTTAAAGTCAAAATCACCCGTGTGGGCAATCGCCTGAACGATGAAGGAGTAAGGAGACAAGTCTGTTGGCAAAGCACCGACTCTGGCAACTTCAGCTTCGACAATTTCAGTGAGCCGCTGCGGGGGTAGATAGCAGGTCTTCATCAAGTCATTCACGGTTTCTGCTAGGCGCTTCACGTCGTTGGGCAGCCTCTCCTGGTCCCAAATTGCCTTAAGGGCGGCGAGCACCTTTCCCACCGAGATAGATCGCTCATCTGCCTTCGCAACTGCCGGTGAGGCCGACAGGCTGTTGGCCTCGGCAATGGCAATCTCAGCGTGTTCCAGCATAGCCTTAACCTGAAAGGCGATTCGTTCACGCGGCCAGCTGACAGAGTCTGATTTGTAAATAAGGTCATGCGTGGCAATGCTCCACGCATGCTGGAGGATTGTCTTGATCTGGACCTCAAAAATCAGCCCGTCCAAATCGGGATTACGGCCACTGGGTAGGGCATCCCGCGAAACGTAGAGCCGAAGATCGTCGAATTGAAAACTGTACGAGTTCTTCTTGGTGTTTTTGTCGTCGACCGGTCTTCTGCCCTTTCCATTGTAGTGCTCTGCGACAAACGCCTCCGCCACGGCTATCTCTGGGATTGTCGGTACAACAATCGTGCAACCGAAAAAATCCTCGACCGCCGTTGGATCTGGAACGCGTCCTGTTTCAACCTTCAACGCGAAGCTTTCGAGCCCCTTGACTCTCGAGGCGAAGAACCAACCTCGTTCTTCCACGCGGGTTTTGAGTGTGTCCCGGACTTCCGCCGCGAGACGTTTGTAGCGCTCCTCGGCTGCTGAAAAGATATCGCGTAGCTCCTTAGCTATTTTCACTCGTGGGCAGCCTGTACACCATGGATTGCGACGGCAAGTGCATTGTGACGATTGAGGCGTGGCGTGATATCGGTACTGGCGCCGCGGGTGTCAGCCGCGTAGTCGACGATCGCCGTGTCATAATCAGCATTGCCAGTATTTGGAGGATTGTCAGGATGTTCGATGTAAGCTGTGACGTGGGTTAAAAACGCATGATACAGGGGCGCAAAATCCGCTGCATTCGGACGCCTTGCACTTTCCAACGTCAAATAGCTCCACAGCGTGTAAAAATGGCTCTGCACCCGCATAAAGACCCGACACGGAGGCGTTGAAACCAGCATTTCAGCGAGGTATTGCTTGGTCGTCTCGAGGTTCTGGGTGAAGTCATCCTCAA
Source organism: Mesorhizobium bavaricum (assembly GCF_056781655.1). Lineage (NCBI taxonomy): Bacteria > Pseudomonadati > Pseudomonadota > Alphaproteobacteria > Hyphomicrobiales > Phyllobacteriaceae > Mesorhizobium > Mesorhizobium bavaricum. Next base: position 4,555,254 of record NZ_CM165566.1, read on the forward strand.
CAAAATCGCCGATCTCAGATGTATCCTCATACTCGGCGTAAAATTCATCCAGCACATCCTGGTCGAAGCCAATAATTTGACCCTTAATTTGGAGCATGAGGAGTTCAGAAATGAACTGCACGTCAGCCATACGCTTAACCCGGGCTGGCGTAACGACGCCAAAACTACGCCACTCAGCCTTTTCCGACTCCGCCTCGGCCGTTGTAATGAACCACCCGTCGTATTTGGCATGGCGCATTTCCTGAGGCATGAGCTTCCGGGCGTTGCGGTTGATACGGTCGAAAATGTTGCGGACCGCCGCGTCCGAAACATCGGGCAGCATTTCCACGACGAGCACATAATTCCAGAACCGTTCCCGTGTGCTGCGCTCTATGTCCTTCCACCGCTTCTTCTGCAGATTCACATCGGCGAAATCATCCGGAATGCGCAGACGCCCCTCGCTGAAGTCAATAATGGTCTGCAGCCGCTGCTTGCCGTCGACCACGTGGTACGTCGGTCGCCCGTTGTCATCGAGGGTCTTGTGGAGAAAGATCGGCGGCGCGGGATAATTATTGAGGATCGTGTCTATGAAAAACCGCTTGTCACGTGGAGACCAAACGCTCCTACGCTGGTAAGGCGGGTCCAAATCAAGCTGTTTCTTGCCATACATATCAAGAAACCAGCTCACGTCCTGAGTGCCTAAATTACGCGCCATTGACAGATACCCCGGAGCCGCTCCAGAGCGCTCCCCCTTCAGCTTCGAAATGTACTAAGTGGCTTGGTTCACTCGCGAACCAGGCGAAACTGCCCCAGGCAAGAGAATCGACGGTTTTTTTGAACTGGGGCCGGTTCCTGTCAAAGTATGCGGTGACGAAGGCAATATGCTCAGGCGGGAAGCCAGCACCCGCAGCCAATGTCGAGAGAGCGATTTTCCTCTGTTCCGAGACGGGACCGTCCGAGGCGACAACCTCGATGAAAACCAATTTGGGATGAGCAGGCGCCAAATCAGCGAGGATGATGTCAGGTAGGTTTTTGTCGGCCAGAATATTGAGACCGATCTTTTTGGCCAACTCGTCGTGACGAGACACGACCTTGTCACGGCTTTCACTCAGGAAGATGACAACAGGTTCCCCCAGGAAAAGCGGCGCGAACACCTCGATCACCGCCTTGGATAATTCAGAACTCGGCCCGGGTGCCATGCGCTGCGTTTCGCCACTCGGGAACGTAACGAGGAGCCGGTCGCCGCCGGCGGCTGCGCCCTTGCGCAACACCGCTACACGCATGCGGGCACCCGCGCTGAGATGTTTGGCCTGCCACCCGGCGACCGCCTCGGTGAAGCGATCCCCGGTAAGTGTCGGATTGAATAACTTGGCAAACGCACTTTCCAGCGCATACTTGCCGGCTGGTGAAGTCGTGGCCATTCCTGGACGTTCCACCACGGCTCCGTTCACAACCAAACCGGTCCGCAGCGTGTCGTCGCGAATGGACTCGCGAGTATTTACGGCATACCAGCGTCCGGGCAATTCCCCTTTGGAAGGCCGCACGCTCTCTTTGACCCAAGCAAGCCGATCCTGCTCGTCGGTTTTCAAAGCCTGGAGATCCGTCATGCGAGTTACTTGGTCAGGCCTGAGCCAAATCCCGCGCCCTTCGACAGCATCGATGTAAAGCATCACGAAAACCGTGCGGGCGGCTATTTCCCAGATGGACTGAGCCCGATTGGGTGTGCCCTCAGGAAAAATCTCCCTCAAGCGCTGCTGCGCTTCCGGCCAGGTGACAAGGGCAGGCAAGCTCATTGCGCCTGCCCGAAATACAATGTGGTCAGGGCGTTCTCGATGCTGACGGGTGATGATCCGCGCCGCACCAACTCCTCGATTTTCTGCATAGCATCATGGGACGGTATTGGCAGTGCTTCAAGTTCATATGCTGAAACTGCTACGCTGCCACTGATACAGCGGAACACACGGTCAACAATCCCCGAATTCAAGACAGCAGCAATCACCGCTGTCGAGACCCTTGGCTTTTTGACGCGCGGCTTGACCATATTGAGGTGATTTTCGACGATCACGCTGCCGTGCGTCTTGATAAAGTCGGCGGGCAATTCGGCCGCAATCAACCGGCGGGCCTGTTCTTTGGCGGTAGTCCGCTGCAGCAGGACGCAGGGCTCCGACACTTTCAGCCACTCGTCAGCAGCCGATGGCCGGAAATGCGGTTCATGATTCCTTTTTTCCGCCCGGAATATGAACCGTCCGTCGAACGTAACGGCCTCGGCCCAAATCACAGGGAAGGTATCCTTGCCGGGGCGATTGCGGAATTGGCCTTTAAACCGGTTCCACACCATCGGACCAGTCGAGATCTTATAGCCCCAATCGGAAAGCCGCGTCGGCATACGCTCCAGCGACTTCACCAAGTCCTCATCCGATGGGTTTCTTGGTGCCAACCAAGGGTCTGTGCGCTCGGCCGGCAATTTGAAACCGCCGGCATGCGTGACCTGTGCGGTTCCGTTGACAGACAGATAGTGGACCACCGTCGGCGCCACTTTGGCGCCGCGTTTGTATGTGGCCAGCATCGTTTCCTGAAGGACGTCCTCAAATACCCCTTTGCGGGCGGTCACGAAGTCCACGGCCAACGGCGGAGCTTCCTTGGCTAGCAGCCCACGCAACGCTTTGAAATATTCACCGGCGAGGAAACCCGTCGGCGTCACATAGGCGATGACGCCGCCAACTCTTGTCCAGCGCAACGCCAAGTCTGTGAAAAGACCATAGAGATTGGCGTGGCCATAGAGACTGCGGCCGTAACGCTCGCGCTGACGCGCAGCGAGCTTGACGCGACCGTAAGGGGGGTTGCCGATCACCAGATCGAAACGCTTGCCAGACACGGCCTCTTCGAGACTGTCGCAGACCCTCACGACAGACGGAAACCGGCGACGTGCCGCCTTCAGCTCATCGGCGAAGGCAATTTCCAGCCAGGCTTGGGTCAGCCAAGCCGCAAACGGATCAATTTCAAAGCCCTGCAGATGGCCGCTAAAGTGCTCGATCAGCTCCGTGGCGCTCGCCTCGGGGAGGGCGTCGCGCATCCGCATCGCCACCGGCAGTAAAAAGGCACCGCCGCCACATGCCGGATCCAGGATTCGTGCGGTTCGCCAGTCGACACCGGCTTCCTTCGCAAGCTGCAAAAGCCGGTCAGTAAGCGCTGGCGGTGTGTAATAGGCACCCCAGGCAGTGCGCACCTCCTGCGGCAACATGGCTGTGTAGCAGGCGCTCAGTTGATAGCAGGCCTCCTCGATCGGCAGCGTGGCGGCAGCTCGACCCAACGTTTTGGCCAACTCTGTAGCCGAAGTATCAAGTGAGTAGGTCAACGCGACGCTGAGTGGTGCGATCGGCAGCGGCCAGCCGATTGTCTCTCCCGAAGCCTCGACATAGGCCTCAACTGTCTTGGCAATGAAAGACCAAGCTGCTGGCTGCCTCCTTCGAATTTCCAGCTGCTCGCTCCAGGCGCGCGCCATCACCCGTCCGCTCTGCAGGCTCAGAGGCGCATCCGTCACTCCAGCGTACGCTGCGACGGCCTTTCGTGGTCTTCCGACCTGGCGAACGGGAGATTTCATTGGACACATTTCTTGCGGAACATATCGTGTACGCTACCGTGAACTCGGATATCTGGCAACGGGTCTAAGACTGCCATTCACCCTGGATTCATGGGATGCTACCCGTTGAGGCGGCTCGCCAAGAATTTTCGCCCTGTTTGACAGTCCACTCCATAGACAGATTCGGGCGTATTAAGCACGTCATCCTTAATTTCGAGAGTTACCATCCGCTACAAAATGATTGGAAACCGGTGGAAAAGGTCATTGTGTCTTACACAAATCCTTGCACATCGATTAGAAAAATGCCAAATAGCGCTTTGTAAACAAGAAGATGTGAGAAGGCTATTCGGTCTCCAAAACCGCAGGTCGTAGGTTCGAGCCCTGCTGCCCGTGCCATTTCCTTAGGGAAATCAGGCGCTTAGAAATAGCGCTGCTTGGTTAGGAAGCCGAAACCACCCTTACACATCTCTTTCACGAACTTGCACGTCCGCGAGGAGTGTCTGACGGCGGCGGAAAATCACCGGAATCGGGATGGGAAATTCACCTCTATCGGCGCAACGACAGCCCGGTCTGGCCCTATTCGACGGTCCTCAAAGGCAAATAATTGGCGGGTCGGCACCAAGGAAGATAGCTTGGCGAGGGCCGAGGATTGGTACTTCGGTCTGAAGGATGCGGGCGCAGAAAACAAACCATCCGACGCTCGGACATAGGCTTCCATGCCACGCTTTGGACCAATTCGAGAATTTACGGCTCGTAGTCAGCAGGCGGACCAACAGATCCGCGTTCGATGATCCCGGTCGGCAGGACGAGCCTTTCGGCCGGTCTTGTTTCGCCCTTCAAGCGGCGAATGAGCAGTTCCGCGACGCTTTTGCCCAGCGCATAGACGGGCTGGTCGACGACGGTGATGGGCGGAGTCGTGACGCTCGTCCAGTCCGCGTCATGGAAGGTGATGAGCGAAACGTCTTCCGGGATGCGCAGCCCGCGCTGGCGGATGACCCTGAAGATCTCCAGGGCTATGACGCTGTCGGAGGCAAGGATTGCGGTTGGTCGATCTGGCCCGGACAACAGTCTGCCGGCGAGCTTCCGCGTCTCGTCGGGGCTTGTCGCGCCAAGGCGAATATGACGTTCCGGTCGATCAACTCCGGCGTCCCGGCACACCTTTAGAAAGCCGTCGATGCGCTCCCGGACCGATGAGGTGTAGATCTGCCCGAGGTCGCGATACTCATGACCTTCGGCGTCAACCGCAGTCACATAGGCGATTTTGCTGTGGCCGGCGTCGACAAGGATACGGGTCGCCCGTATGGCGATGTCTCTGTCGTCAACCGTAACCGTATCGACATCGAGATCGGGCAGCGCCCGGTCAAGCAGGGCAAGCGGCCGGCCTGAACGATGGATGTCGCGCAGGTGTGCGATGTCACGCGATTCCGACGGCGTGACGATCAGTCCGTCGACGCGCTTGCCGATCAACAGCCGCACGGCTGCCTTTTCCACCTCGATCCTTTCGCCGGAGTTGGCCAGGATGACGTTGAAGCCAGCCGCCCTTGCGGCGTCGCTGATGCCACGCACCGCCAGGCTGAAGAACGGGTTCTCGATGTCCCCGACCACCACGCCGATGATGCCGGACCTGCCGGTCGTCATGCTTCGGGCCAGTTCGTTCGGACGGTAGTCGAGGGCCTTGGCGGCGGCCATGACATTCGCGCGGATCGTGTCGCTGACGACACCGTAGCCGCCGAGCACGCGCGCGGCCGTGGCTTTTGACACATTGGCCGCGCGGGCGACGTCGCTGACCGTTATCGACGGGGTCTTGGGCGCGGTTCTTTTCATGGGATGACGACTACAAGAGTTGTTGACGGAAGGTCAATCTGACGATAACGATTATCAAAGAGACCGGTCTCAATCAATAAGAGACCGGTCTCTTTTAAAAAATTGCGAGCCAAGAGGTGCATGCCGCAGTCGCGGCGGCAAGCGCGAGACTGCCGGGCTCGACGCAAATACCAAGAAGAACAGACCTTCAGAGTGGAGAGAAGACATGAGCAGGATAGGAATTCTCAAGTCGTTGATGTCACCGGTCCGGGCCGGCGCAATGGCTCTTATGGCTGTGTGCATCGGCGCGGGTTTGGTTTCTGGATCAGCCGCCGCGGATGACAATCCCTATGGTCTTATTGACGCGAAAGTCATTAGCGTTGGTACCATGGGTGATGCCAAGCCCTACGCTTTCACCCAAGCGGATGGCACATTCACCGGGTTCGACATCGAATTGTTCCGCAACGTCGCCAGCCGCCTTGGATTCAAGCCGGACCAGGTGATCTTCACCGGCCAGGAATTCTCGGCACTGATGCCTTCGGTTGCGAACGAGCGCTTCGATGTCGCGGTCGCGGCAATCGGCACGACGGAAGCGCGCAAGAAGACTGTCGACTTTTCTGACGGGTATCTTGCAGGTTATCTCTCTGTGCTTACGTCCGACAAGGCGATCACGTCGGCGGAGGGGCTCAAGGGCAAGCGCCTCGGCGTCGTGCAGGGAACGCTCCAGGAAATCTACGCGACGAAGAACTTTGTCGGAACGGATCTCGTCAAATTCCCCGACAACAACTCCGCCGTTTCCGCGCTCAACAACGGAACCGTCGACGCGCATTTTCTCGATTACGAGGCCGCCAAACAATATGGCGGGCAGTATCCGGGGCTGGTGATTGCGATCAATATTCCTTCCTTCGATGCCCCCGCAGGCTTCGTGTTGCGCAAGGGCAATGACAAGTTCCGCGACGCATTGAACACCGCCCTTCATGCGGCCATGCAGGACGGCACTTGGAAAACGCTCTATGAGAAGTGGTTCCCCGGCTCGCCGATGCCCGATCAATACCTCCCCAAGAAGTAACCGCACCCGGCCGCTGGCATTTATGCCGGCGGCCGGACCACGGGCTGCCGCGCCTGATCTCGGACGATGCGGACAGTGCAACCGAAAGGGGGCCGAATGAACTGGCTTGAAAACTTGCGGCGCAGTTTCCTTGACTGGCAAGCCATGGCGGACGTGCTGCCGAGCATGATCACCATCGGATTGAAGAACACCTTGATCCTCGCGGCAGCGTCCACGGTGCTGGGTGTCGTTCTCGGCATGATCCTGGCAGTCATGGGCATCTCGCAATCGCGCTGGCTGCGCCTTCCGGCCCGGGTCTACACGGACATTTTCCGTGGCCTTCCGGCGATCGTCACGATTCTTCTGATCGGTCAGGGCTTTGCCCGCATCGGCCGAGAAATCTTTGGGCCTTCGCCCTATCCGCTTGGCATTCTGGCCCTCAGCCTGATCGCCGGCGCCTATATCGGCGAAATCTTCCGCTCGGGCATCCAGAGCGTCGAGCGCGGGCAGATGGAAGCCTGCAGGGCGCTCAGCATGAGCTACGGGCAGGGCATGCGCCTGATCGTGATCCCGCAGGGCATCCGCCGCGTCCTGCCGGCGCTGGTCAACCAGTTCATAGGCAACGTCAAGGATTCGAGCCTCGTCTACTTCCTCGGTCTGCTCGCGTCGGAGCGCGAGATTTTCCGTGTCGGTCAGGACCAGGCGGTGGTCACCGGAAACCTCTCGCCATTGCTGCTGGCTGGCATGTTCTATCTCGTCATCACCGTGCCGTTGACCCATATGGTCAACTACATCGACAATTCGCTGCGGGTCGGAAAGCAAAAGGGCGGCCTCGTCACCAGCGGTCTTGCTGAGGTTAGCGAACTGGAAAGCGCCATCGGCGGGCCACCTTCGGAGACCAGCCCTGAAGATCGCTCGGCGCTGCCACGGTTCAAGGGCGGTAGTCTCGCCGTCAGCAATCTCGACATGGCCTATGGCGACCTCGATGTCCTGAACGGCGTCAGCCTGATAGTCAAACCCGGCACCGTCACCTGCGTCATTGGTCCGTCAGGGTCGGGCAAGTCGACCCTGCTGCGCTGCCTTAACCGCCTGGTCGAACCCAAGGGCGGTGACGTGCTGCTCGACGGCGAGAGCATCCTGGCGATGAAGCCCGAAAAATTGCGCCGGCGTGTCGGCATGGTGTTCCAACAGTTCAATCTGTTTCCCGACCACACAGCCCTCGAAAACGTCATGCTGTCGCTGACCAAAGTCAAGGGCATTCCGGTGCAGGAGGCCGAGCGCCTCGCCGAGGCGCGCCTCGCCGATGTTGGCCTTGCCGCACGCAAACACCATCGTCCCGGCAGTCTTTCCGGTGGCCAGCAGCAGCGGGTGGCAATCGCCCGGGCACTCGCAATGGACCCGGAGGTCATTCTGTTCGACGAGGTGACGAGCGCTCTCGATCCAGAACTGGTGAAGGGCGTTCTCAACCTGATGGCGGACCTCGGCCGGCGTGGCATGACAATGGTCGTGGTGACTCATGAAATGGGGTTTGCCCGCAAGGTCGCCGATCAGGTCATCTTCATGGATGAGGGCCGTGTCATCGAGGCCGGCACGCCCGCTGCGATCTTCGACACTCCGAAAAGTGCGCGCTTGAAGCACTTCCTTGCCGAAGTGCTGTAATCCGCATCATCGCTTGGCCGAGAGACGCGTGGAAACGCCTTCGCCCCGGCCGCTCAACCTATCCACTGCACACTGAAAGAACATCCCCATGGCTACATCACATCCGGTCTCAAAGGTCGTCGTTGTCGGGGGCGGCATTTTCGGTGTCTCCACAGCCGTTCATCTTGCGCGGCTTGGCATCGAAACGATCCTCGTCAATGATGGACCGCTCGCCCAGGGGGCGTCCGGCCGCTCGCTCGCCTGGCTCAATTCGGCGCGCAAGCGGTCGGCTGAGTATCATCGCTTGCGGATGATCGGTATCGACCGCTACCGAACCTTGTCAGCGAGATATCCGGATGCTGCCTGGCTGCGTTTCGACGGCGGCCTGACATGGGATGCGGACGACGCCTCGAACCAGATCGCGGATGTCTTCGCCCATGAAAAGGACCTCGGCTATGACGCACAACACCTGTCCGCAGCTGCCATAGCGTCGGTCACGCCAGGCGTTGCCGCAAGCGCCGTCACGCCACAGGGTGCCATTTTCAACCCGGGCGAAGGCTGGGTCGACCTGCCGTCGCTGATCGATGTATTGAGTGCGGAATTCGTCGAGCGCGGTGGGCGATTGGTCACTGATGCCGGCAGGGCCACGGTCACGGTTGTCGACGGTCGTGCCACTGGCGCCACCACGACAAGCGGCATCAACTTTCCTGCCGATGCAGTCCTCTTGGCGACCGGCGGTGATGTGCCGCGAATGGTTGCGGCCTCAGGCCAGCATATCGCAGATGGGACACCGATCGCCCTGCTGGTTAGGACCAGGCCGGTCGACTTGGCTCTTCGGGCCGTGCTCAACACGCCGCGCGTCGCCATCCGCCCGACGCCGGACGGAGCCCTCGCGCTCGATTCCGCCTGGTCGGAAGAAGAGGTGATCATCAATGCTGACGGCACCTATGGCGTGAAAGATTCGACGGTTGAAGGGCTTCTCAAAGAAGCCGCGAAGGTCCTTGAGGGGCATCCAAAGCTGGAATTGGAGAATTATGGTGTCGGCCCCAAGCCGATTCCCGGCGACGGCGAGCCTGTATTCGGCCTGTTGAGAGACATCCGGGGATACTACGTCGCCTTCAGCCATAGCGGCGCGACGCTTGGCCTGATTGCCGGCGAGCTGCTTGCCGGAGAGATCGCCACCGGCAATGAACACCCGCTGCTTGCTAAGTTCCGCCCAAGCCGCTTTGATATTTCTCCGCGCTAGCCTTTGAAAACCGGCGGCCCGCTTGCCATATTAGCGTGATTGGGGCATAAGGGCGCCATAGCCGGGACGGAACGACTGGATGGTTCCGAGGCGGCGTTTGGTCATAAAGCGGACACTTGCCACTTGCGTGGATCAAGAATCGGTTTTATGTAGACGAAACAGACACGCGACGCGTGGAGCTGGGAAGCCGGCTTTACGCGTCTGATTTGCATGGGCGAAATGTTTGCGCTGATTCGGCGCGAAAACCAGCCCATGCGGCACGTCCCGGCCAGCGGGATCATCCAGGGGACCCGGCCAACGGGTCTTGAAGACAGAGCGGCATATGGCTTCGAAAACCACAAATCCTTTCGTCTTTCTCCAGCAGGTTCGCGCGGAGACCGCCAAGGTGACTTGGCCGTCGCGGCGCGAAACGATGATCTCGACGGTCATGGTTCTGGCTTTCGCTGTGATCGCGATGATCTTTTTCTTCACAGCCGATCAGCTCATGGGCCTCGCGGTCGAGCAGATTCTTGGCATCGGACGCTAAGTCCGGCGATTACGGAGAAGTCTTGAAATGACTGCGCGGTGGTACATCGTCCACGCCTATTCGAACTTTGAAAAGAAGGTCGCCGAGGACATCGAGAACAAGGCCAAGCAGAAGGGCCTGTCCGCCGATATCCACCAGATCGTGGTGCCGACCGAGAAGGTCGTCGAGGTTCGTCGCGGTCGCAAGGTCGATGCCGAGCGCAAGTTCTTTCCGGGCTATGTGCTCCTGAAGGCCAACCTGACCGACGCGGTGTTTTCGCTGGTCAAGAACACGCCGAAGGTCACCGGCTTCCTGGGCGACTCCAAGCCGGTGCCGATCACCGAGGCGGAAGCGCAGCGCATCCTGAACCAGGTACAGGAAGGCGTCGAGCGGCCGAAGCCTTCGGTCACGTTCGAGATCGGCGAGGCGATCCGCGTTTCGGATGGTCCCTTCGCGTCGTTCAACGGTTTCGTCCAGGAAGTGGACGAGGAGCGGGCGCGGCTCAAGGTGGAAGTTTCGATCTTCGGGCGCGCTGTGCCTGTCGATCTGGAATTCGGACAGGTCGAAAAAGGCTGATCCGAAATCCCTGCGCCAAGCGCGTCAGGGAAAGGCGGCGCGGAGATCGCGCGGCTTTTGAGAACGGTGGGAGACGAGTGCGGCTTTAGCCGGCCGCATGGATCGCACCACCAGACTGCAACCGCCGGGGTTTCCCAGATAGTGGGGCCGGCATAGACAAAGGCAGGAAAAGAGATGGCTAAGAAAATTGCAGGCCAGCTCAAGCTCCAGGTCAAAGCGGGATCGGCCACGCCGTCTCCCCCGATCGGCCCGGCGCTTGGTCAGCGTGGCATCAACATCATGGAATTCTGCAAGGCGTTCAACGCGCAGACCCAGGAAATGGAAAAGGGATCGCCGATTCCGGTCGTCATCACCTACTACCAGGACAAGTCCTTCACCTTCGTCATGAAGACGCCGCCGGTGAGCTACTTCCTGAAGAAGGCGGCGAACCTGACGTCGGGTTCGAAGGAGCCGGGCAAGATCAAGGCCGGCACGATCGGCCGCGACAAGGTTCGCGCCATCGCCGAGCAGAAGATGAAGGATCTGAACGCAAACGACGTCGAAGCGGCCATGCGCATGGTCGAGGGCTCCGCCCGCTCGATGGGTCTGGAAGTGGTGGGCTAAGATCATGGCAAAGATTGCAAAGCGTGTATCGAAGACCCGCGAAGGCATCGATCCCAACAAGGCTTACGCCCTGGGTGAAGCGCTGAAGCTGCTCAAGGACCGTTCCTCGGTCAAGTTCGACGAGACCGTCGAAGTCGCCATGAATCTCGGCGTCGACCCGCGCCATGCCGACCAGATGGTCCGCGGCGTGGTCAACCTGCCGAACGGCACCGGCCGCTCGGTTCGCGTCGCCGTGTTCGCACGTGGCGACAAGGCTGACGAAGCTCGCGCCGCTGGCGCCGACATCGTCGGTGCCGAGGATCTGGTCGACATCGTCCAGAAGGGCACGATCGATTTCGATCGCTGCATCGCCACGCCGGACATGATGCCGCTCGTCGGCCGTCTCGGCAAGGTGCTCGGCCCGCGCGGCATGATGCCGAACCCGAAGGTCGGTACCGTCACCACCGACGTTGCCGCCGCCGTCAAGGCATCGAAGGGCGGCGCCGTCGAGTTCCGCGTCGAGAAGGCTGGTATCGTTCATGCCGGCGTCGGCAAGGTCTCGTTCGAGGTCAAGGCCCTGGAAGAGAACATCCGCGCTTTCGCTGACGCGGTGACCAAGGCAAAGCCGGCTGGCGCCAAGGGCAACTACGTCAAGAAGGTGTCGGTCACCTCGACGATGGGCCCGGGCCTCAAGCTCGACGTCTCGACGCTCGCAGCGTCCTGATAAGCATGATTGGGATCAGCCGTTAAAGGGCTGATCCGCAAAAGAATTCCGGGCCTCCAATCTAGGTTGGCGGCCCGGTGCCGGAAGTCGAAAGGCTTCCGGACATCCTGTCCGAGATTGCAGGCGGCCCGAGCCTTAGATTGAAAAGGGGGGCCTTAATTCATGTGGGCCTGCATGAGACGGGTGAAGACCGGACAACGGAGCGACCGCTCCAATGAAAGGTTCGAACCGTGTTTGCCTTTTGTCTGCGCATCGCCGGCTTGGCCGTCGATGTGGCGAAAGGGGGCAGGATCCTCGAGCGTCGTTCGGGAGATCCGTTACTGGATGGCCCGGCCGACAAAAGGCAACCCGACGCCTGTCCTCGTGAATGGGAATGTTCCCGTTAACAGGATGGGGGTCAACTGGAGATAGGCAGTGGACAGAGCGGAAAAACGCGAACTCGTCACGGGCCTGAATGGTGCGTTCTCGAACGCAGGTTCAGTGGTCGTGGCCCACTACGCCGGTATCACCGTCGCGCAAATGAACGACCTTCGGTCGAAAATGCGCGCCGCCGGTGGCACCGTCAAAGTCGCGAAGAACCGTCTCGCCAAAATCGCTCTTCAGGGCACGGACTCCGCATCGATCATCGACCTGTTCAAGGGACAGACGCTGATTGCTTATTCGGAGGATCCGATTGCGGCGCCGAAGGTCGCGTCCGATTTCGCCAAGGGAAATGACAAGCTCGTCATTCTCGGTGGCGCAATGGGCACCACCTCGCTCAATGCCGACGGTGTGAAGGCACTCGCCACACTTCCGTCGCTCGATGAGCTGCGCGCCAGGCTGGTTGGCATGATCGCCACGCCGGCAACCCGGATCGCCCAGATCGTCAATGCGCCAGCGGCTTCGGTCGCGCGCGTCATCGGCGCTTACGCCCGGAAGGACGAGGCGGCATGAGGCCGTTCCTCGCTATCACAAACACACGTTCGAACCTGATGAAGGAATACAACAATGGCTGATCTCGCAAAGATCGTAGACGACCTTTCGAAGCTGACCGTCCTCGAGGCGGCCGAGCTGTCGAAGCTTCTGGAAGAAAAGTGGGGCGTTTCCGCCGCTGCTCCGGTGGCTGTTGCCGCCGCTGGCGGTGGTGCGGCTGCTGCTGCTCCGGCCGAGGAAAAGACGGAATTCGACGTCGTCCTCACCGAGGCAGGCGCTCAGAAGATCAACGTCATCAAGGAAGTCCGCGCCATCACCGGTCTTGGCCTCAAGGAAGCCAAGGATCTGGTCGAAGCGGCTCCGAAGCCGGTCAAGGAAGGCGTTTCCAAGGCCGACGCTGACAAGTTCAAGGCCCAGCTGGAAGCAGCCGGCGCCAAGGTCGACCTGAAGTAAGCGTAAAAGCGGCGGACGGCCTCGCGCCGTCCGCCACTCCCTTCGCCCGGAGGGAGCACGCGTAGCGCGAGACGTACGAGAACCTCTTTCCTGAGGGCCGAAAATCGGCCTTCAGGAAACGGGTTTTCTCCCGTTTTAGCCGGCCGCCGACAGGCGCCGGGAAAACAGACAGAGGGTCGCCGCCCAGGTGGCCCAGAATGCAAGGCGAGCCGCGGCGAGGCTCGTCCCGAGTTTAGAGCTAAGGAGCGACGATGGCCCAGACCCAGACTTTCAATGGCCGCAGACGCGTACGCAAGTTCTTCGGAAAGATCCCGGAAGTTGCGGAGATGCCGAACCTGATCGAGGTTCAGAAGGCATCCTATGACCAGTTCCTGATGGTGGCGGAGCCCAAGGGTGGGCGTCCGGACGAGGGACTGCAGGCCGTTTTCAAGTCGGTCTTCCCGATCTCCGATTTTTCCGGCTCCTCGATGCTGGAGTTCGTGAAGTACGAGTTCGAAGGACCGAAATTCGACGTTGACGAATGCCGTCAGCGCGACCTCACCTACGCCGCGCCGCTCAAGGTGACGCTGCGTCTGATCGTGTTCGATATCGACGAGGATACCGGCGCCAAGTCGATCAAGGACATCAAGGAGCAGGACGTCTACATGGGCGACATGCCGCTCATGACCCTGAACGGCACCTTCATCGTCAACGGCACCGAGCGCGTCATCGTCTCGCAGATGCACCGTTCGCCGGGCGTCTTCTTCGACCATGACAAGGGCAAGTCGCACTCGTCGGGCAAGCTTCTGTTTGCCGCGCGCGTCATCCCCTATCGCGGCTCGTGGCTCGACATCGAGTTCGATTCCAAGGACGTCGTGCACGCCCGCATCGACCGCCGCCGCAAGATTCCGGTGACGTCGCTGCTGATGGCGCTCGGCATGGACGGCGAAGAGATCCTGTCGACCTTCTACAACAAGATCACCTACAAGCGCGCCGGCGACCACTGGCGCATTCCGTTCAACGTCGAGCGTTTCCGCGGCCTCAAGGCCGTCGGCGACCTGGTCGACGCTGATACGGGCGAAGTCGTTGTCGAAGCCGGCAAGAAGATCACTGCCCGCCAGGCCAGGGCGCTTGGCGAAAAGGGTCTCAAGGCGATCAAGGCGACCGACGAGGATCTGCTTGGCAACTACCTGGCCGAGGACATCGTCAACTACGCCACCGGCGAGATCTTCCTCGAGGCCGGCGACGAGATCGACGAGAAGACGCTGAAGGTGCTGCTTGGCACCGGTGAAAACGAGATCAAGGTTCTCGACATCGACCACGTCAATGTCGGCGCCTATATCCGCAACACGCTCAACGTCGACAAGAACGAGAGCCGCCAGGACGCGCTGTTCGATATCTATCGTGTCATGCGCCCCGGCGAGCCGCCGACGCTCGAAACCGCCGAAGCCATGTTCAACTCGCTGTTCTTCGACAGCGAGCGCTACGATCTGTCGGCCGTCGGCCGCGTCAAGATGAACATGCGCCTCGAGCTCAAGGCCGAGGACACCGTGCGCGTGCTGCGCAAGGACGACATCCTGGCCGTGGTCAGGACGCTGGTCGAACTGCGCGACGGCAAGGGTGAGATCGACGACATCGACAACCTCGGCAACCGCCGCGTGCGTTCGGTCGGCGAGCTGATGGAAAACCAGTACCGCGTCGGCCTGCTGCGCATGGAGCGTGCGATCAAGGAGCGTATGTCCTCGATCGAGATCGACACGGTGATGCCGCAGGACCTGATCAACGCCAAGCCGGCGGCTGCCGCCGTGCGCGAGTTCTTCGGTTCCTCGCAGCTGTCGCAGTTCATGGACCAGACCAACCCGCTGTCGGAGATCACCCACAAGCGCCGCCTGTCGGCGCTTGGACCGGGCGGTCTGACCCGCGAGCGTGCCGGCTTCGAAGTGCGCGACGTGCACCCGACGCATTACGGCCGCATCTGCCCGATCGAGACGCCGGAAGGCCCGAATATCGGTCTGATCAACTCGCTGGCCACCTTCGCACGCGTCAACAAGTACGGCTTCATCGAGAGCCCGTACCGCAAGATCGTCGACGGCAAGCTGACCAATGACGTTGTCTATCTCTCGGCGATGGAAGAAGCCAAGCACCATGTCGCGCAGGCCAATGCCGAGCTCGACAAGAATGGTGGCTTCGTCGACGAGTTCGTCATTTGCCGCAGTGCCGGCGAAGTGATGATGGCGCCGCGCGAAAACGTCGATCTGATGGACGTGTCGCCGAAGCAGATGGTGTCGGTGGCCGCGGCCCTGATCCCGTTCCTCGAGAACGACGACGCCAACCGCGCGCTGATGGGCTCGAACATGCAGCGTCAGGCCGTGCCGCTGGTGCGCGCCGAGGCGCCGTTCGTCGGCACCGGCATGGAGCCGATCGTTGCTCGTGACTCGGGCGCCGCCATCGGCGCTCGCCGCGGCGGCATCGTCGACCAGGTGGACGCGACGCGTATCGTTATCCGCGCCACCGAAGATCTCGATCCGGGCAAATCCGGCGTCGACATCTACCGGCTGATGAAGTTCCAGCGTTCGAACCAGAACACCTGCATCAACCAGCGTCCGCTGGTCCGCATGGGTGACCGGGTCAACAAGGGCGACATCATCGCCGACGGTCCGTCGACCGAGCTCGGCGATCTGGCGCTCGGCCGCAACGTGCTGGTCGCGTTCATGCCGTGGAACGGCTACAACTACGAGGACTCAATCCTCTTGTCCGAGCGCATCGTCGCCGACGACGTCTTCACCTCGATCCACATCGAGGAGTTCGAGGTGATGGCGCGCGATACCAAGCTCGGTCCGGAGGAAATCACGCGTGATATCCCGAACGTCTCGGAAGAAGCGCTGAAGAACCTCGACGAAGCCGGCATCGTCTATATCGGTGCCGAAGTTCAGCCGGGCGATATCCTGGTCGGCAAGATCACGCCGAAGGGCGAAAGCCCGATGACGCCGGAAGAGAAGCTTCTGCGCGCCATCTTCGGTGAAAAGGCATCGGACGTTCGCGACACCTCGATGCGCATGCCTCCGGGCACCTTCGGCACCGTCGTCGAGGTGCGCGTCTTCAATCGCCACGGTGTGGAGAAGGACGAGCGCGCCATGGCGATCGAGCGCGAGGAGATCGAACGCCTCGCCAAGGACCGCGACGATGAGCAGGCCATTCTGGACCGCAACGTCTACGCGCGTCTTTCCGACGTGCTCGTCGGCAAGGAAGCGATCGCTGGACCGAAGGGCTTCAAGAAGGGCTCGACGCTGTCCAAGGATACGCTCGACGAGTATCCGCGTTCGCAGTGGTGGCAGTTTGCGGTGGAGAACGAAAAGCTCCAGAGCGAACTGGAAGCCCTGCGTGGCCAGTACGACGACTCCAAGAAGGCGCTCGAACAGCGCTTCATGGACAAGGTCGAGAAGGTGCAGCGCGGCGACGAAATGCCTCCTGGCGTCATGAAGATGGTCAAGGTCTTCGTGGCCGTGAAGCGCAAGATGCAGCCGGGCGACAAGATGGCCGGCCGTCACGGCAACAAGGGTGTCGTGTCGCGGATCGTTCCGGTCGAGGACATGCCTTTCCTCGAGGACGGCACGCATGCCGATATCGTGCTCAACCCGCTCGGTGTGCCGAGCCGCATGAATGTCGGCCAGATCCTGGAAACGCATCTGGGCTGGGCTTGCGCCGGCATGGGCAGGAAGATCGGCGATCTGATCGACGCGTACAAGGTGGCGGGTGACATCAAGCCGCTGCGCAAGACGCTCGAGAGCTTTATTCCGGCCAACGACCGTAACGAGCCGGTCCGCGACTATGACGACGAGAGCATCGTTCGCCTCAGCGAGCAGATGCGCCGCGGCGTCTCGATCGCGACCCCGGTGTTCGACGGCGCGCACGAGGCTGACATCAACATCATGCTGGAGCAGGCGGGCCTGCACACCAGCGGTCAGTCGCAGCTCTATGACGGACGCACGGGCGAACCGTTCGATCGCAAGGTGACGATGGGCTACATCTACATGCTCAAGCTTCACCATCTCGTGGACGACAAGATCCACGCGCGTTCGATCGGACCGTACTCGCTCGTCACCCAGCAGCCGCTGGGCGGCAAGGCGCAGTTCGGTGGCCAGCGCTTCGGCGAAATGGAGGTCTGGGCGCTGGAAGCATACGGCGCCGCCTACACGCTGCAGGAAATGCTGACGGTGAAGTCGGACGACGTCGCCGGCCGCACCAAGGTCTACGAGGCGATCGTCCGTGGCGACGACACCTTCGAGGCCGGCATCCCCGAGAGCTTCAACGTTCTCGTCAAGGAAATGCGGTCTCTCGGCCTCAATGTTGAGCTGGAGAACACCAAGCTCGACGACAACCCTGTCCGGCTGCCCGACGCGGCCGAATAAGCAAGACGCCCGGCCGCGGGAAACCGCGACCGGGCGCACCAATTCTTCGGCCGGTGGCCGACACAAGACGGCGGGCGTTTGGCCCGCGCTAGATGCAAGGGGTTTTCGATGACCCCGAAAAGGAGAACGGCATGAACCAAGAGGTCATGAATCTCTTCAATCCGCAGGCGCCTGCGCAGGTGTTCGATTCCATCCGGATATCGCTTGCCAGCCCTGAGAAGATTCTGTCCTGGTCGTTCGGCGAGATCAAGAAGCCGGAGACCATCAACTACCGCACCTTCAAGCCGGAGCGTGACGGTCTGTTCTGCGCGCGCATTTTTGGGCCGATCAAGGACTATGAGTGCCTGTGCGGCAAGTACAAGCGCATGAAGTACAAGGGCGTCATCTGCGAGAAGTGCGGCGTCGAAGTCACGCTGTCGCGCGTTCGCCGCGAGCGCATGGGCCATATCGAGCTCGCCGCGCCCGTAGCCCATATCTGGTTCCTGAAGTCGCTGCCGTCGCGCATCGGCACGCTGCTCGACATGACCCTGAAAGACATCGAGCGCGTCCTCTACTTCGAGAACTACATCGTCACCGAGCCTGGCCTCACCGCGCTGAAGGAGCACCAGCTGCTCAGCGAGGAAGAGTACATGATCGCCGTCGACGAGTATGGCGAGGACTCGTTCACCGCCATGATCGGCGCCGAGGCCATTCACGACCTTCTGGCCGGCATGGACCTGGAGAAGATCGCCGGCGACCTGCGTTCGGAACTGGCTTCGACGACGTCCGAACTGAAGCAGAAGAAGTATCTGAAGCGGCTCAAGGTCGTCGAAAACTTCATGGAATCCGGCAACCGTCCGGAATGGATGATCATGAAAGTGGTTCCGGTGATTCCGCCGGACCTGCGTCCGCTCGTCCCGCTGGACGGCGGCCGTTTCGCCACCTCGGATCTGAATGACCTCTATCGCCGCGTCATCAACCGCAACAACCGTCTGAAGCGGCTGATCGAGCTGCGCGCCCCCGGCATCATCGTGCGCAATGAAAAGCGCATGCTGCAAGAAGCCGTCGATGCGCTGTTCGACAACGGCCGTCGCGGCCGCGTCATCACCGGCGCCAACAAGCGTCCGCTGAAGTCGCTGTCCGACATGCTCAAGGGCAAGCAGGGCCGGTTCCGTCAGAACCTGCTCGGCAAGCGCGTCGACTATTCCGGCCGCTCGGTCATCGTCACCGGTCCGGAGCTCAAGCTGCATCAGTGCGGCCTGCCGAAGAAGATGGCGCTCGAACTGTTCAAGCCCTTCATCTACGCCCGTCTCGACGCCAAGGGTTACTCCTCGACCGTCAAGCAGGCCAAGAAGCTGGTCGAGAAGGAACGTCCGGAAGTCTGGGATATCCTCGACGAGGTCATCCGCGAGCATCCGGTGCTGTTGAACCGCGCGCCGACGCTGCACCGTCTCGGCATCCAGGCGTTCGAGCCGATCCTGATCGAAGGCAAGGCGATCCAGCTGCATCCGCTGGTCTGCACGGCCTTCAACGCCGACTTCGACGGTGACCAGATGGCCGTTCACGTGCCGCTGTCGCTGGAAGCGCAGCTTGAAGCCCGCGTGCTGATGATGTCGACCAACAACATCCTGCACCCGGCTTCCGGCGCGCCGATCATCGTGCCGTCGCAGGACATGGTTCTGGGTCTCTATTATCTCTCGATCGTCAACCAGAACGAGCCGGGCGAGGGCATGGTGTTTGCCGACATGGGCGAACTCCAGCACGCGCTCGAGACCAAGGCGGTGACGCTGCACTCCAAGATCCGCGGTCGTTTCCGGACGGTCGATGCCGACGGCAAGGTCGTGTCGAAGATCCATGAGACGACGCCTGGCCGCATGATCATCGGCGAGCTGCTGCCGAAGAACGTCAACGTGCCTTATGAGACCGCCAACCAGGAGATGACCAAGAAGAACATCTCCAAGATGATCGACACCGTCTACCGCCACTGCGGTCAGAAGGAGACGGTCATTTTCTGCGATCGCATCATGGCGCTTGGCTTCAGCCATGCCTGCCGCGCCGGCATTTCGTTCGGCAAGGACGACATGCTGATCCCGGACGCCAAGATCAAGCTGGTCTCCGACACCGAGGCTTTGGCCAAGGAATACGAGCAGCAGTACAATGACGGCCTGATCACCCAGGGCGAGAAGTACAACAAGGTCGTCGACGCCTGGGCCAAGTGCTCGGAAAAGGTCGCCGACGAAATGATGGCCCGCATCAAGGCGGTCGAGTTCGAGGACAATGGCCGTCAGAAGCCGATGAACTCGATCTACATGATGTCGCACTCCGGTGCGCGTGGCTCGCCCACCCAGATGCGCCAGCTCG
This sequence comes from Mesorhizobium bavaricum, assembly GCF_056781655.1. NCBI lineage: Bacteria > Pseudomonadati > Pseudomonadota > Alphaproteobacteria > Hyphomicrobiales > Phyllobacteriaceae > Mesorhizobium > Mesorhizobium bavaricum. The sequence continues at coordinate 4,575,028 of NZ_CM165566.1, forward strand.
CCGGCATGCGCGGCCTGATGGCCAAGCCGTCGGGTGAAATCATCGAGACGCCGATCATCTCGAACTTCAAGGAAGGCCTGACCGTGCTCGAGTACTTCAACTCGACCCACGGTGCCCGCAAGGGTCTGGCCGACACCGCCTTGAAGACGGCGAACTCGGGCTACCTCACCCGTCGTCTGGTCGACGTGGCGCAGGACTGCATCGTCAACTCCGTCGACTGCGGCACCGACAAGGGCCTGACCATGCAGCCGATCGTCGATGCCGGCCAGGTCGTCGCTTCCGTCGGCCAGCGCGTGCTGGGTCGTACGTCGCTGGACGACATCACCCATCCGGTGTCGGGCGAGATTCTGGTCAAGGCCGGAACGCTGATGGACGAGCGTGACGTGGAAAAGATCGAAAAGGCCGGCGTCCAGTCGGTCCGCATCCGCTCGGCACTGACCTGCGAGGTCAGGGTTGGCGTCTGCGCGGTCTGCTACGGACGCGATCTTGCCCGCGGCACCCCGGTCAACCAGGGCGAAGCTGTCGGCGTCATCGCGGCGCAGTCGATCGGCGAGCCTGGCACCCAGCTCACCATGCGTACCTTCCATATGGGCGGTACGGCGCAGGTGGTGGACAGCTCGTTCCTTGAAGCCTCCTACGAGGGCAAGGTCGAGATCCGCAACCGCAACGTGGTGCGCAACTCCGACGGCCAGCAGATGGTCATGGGCCGCAACATGGCGGTGCTGATCCTCGACGAAACCGGCAAGGAGCGCGCCACGCACCGTCTCACCTATGGTTCGCGTATCTTCGTGGACGATGGCGACAAGGTGAAGCGCGGCCAGCGTATCGCCGAGTGGGATCCCTATACCCGCCCGGTCCTCACCGAAATCGAGGGCAGGGTGTCGTACGAGGATCTGGTCGACGGCATTTCCGTTCAGGAAACGGCCGACGAGTTCGACCGGCATCACCAAGCGTGAGGTCATCGACTGGCGCTCGACGCCGCGCGGCAACGACCTCAAGCCAGCGATTGCCATCCAGGACGCCAAGGGCAAGGTCGGCAAGCTGTCGAAGGGCGGTGACGCCCGCTTCCTGCTCTCGGTCGAGGCCATTCTTTCGGTCGAGCCGGGTGCTCAGGTTCGCCCCGGCGACGTGCTGGCGCGTATCCCGATGGAAAGCGCCAAGACAAAGGACATCACCGGCGGTCTGCCGCGTGTTGCCGAACTGTTCGAGGCACGCCGTCCGAAGGATCACGCCATCATCGCCGAGATCGACGGCACGATCCGCTTCGGCCGCGACTACAAGAACAAGCGTCGCATCATCATCGAGCCGCATGACTCGACGCTTGAGCCGGTCGAATACCTGATCCCGAAGGGCAAGCCGTTCCATCTCCAGGACGGCGACGTCATCGAGAAGGGCGACTACATCCTCGACGGCAATCCGGCGCCGCACGACATCCTGGCGATCAAGGGCGTGGAGGCACTTGCTTCCTACCTCGTCAACGAGATCCAGGAAGTCTACCGTCTGCAGGGCGTGTCGATCAACGACAAGCACATCGAGGTGATCGTTCGCCAGATGCTGCAGAAGGTCGAGATCACCACGCAGGGCGACTCGACCTACATTCCGGGCGACCACGTCGACGTGATCGAGCTGGAAGAGGTCAACGAGCGTCTGATCGAGGACGGCAAGAAGCCGGCCGAAGGCCAGCCGGTGCTTTTGGGCATCACCAAGGCATCGCTGCAGACGCCGTCCTTCATCTCGGCCGCCTCCTTCCAGGAGACGACCAGGGTGCTGACGGAAGCCGCGGTTGCCGGCAAGACCGACATGCTGCAGGGGCTGAAGGAAAACGTCATCGTCGGCCGGCTTATCCCGGCCGGCACCGGCGGCACGATGAGCCAGATCCGGCGCATCGCCACCTCGCGCGACGAACTGATCATCGACGAGCGCCGCAAGGCCTCCGGTGTGGAAGTCGCCGAGCCGATGCTGGCCGATATGACAACCGCTGCGCAGTAAGCGCGGCCGGGCCAATTCCAGGAATTGCGCCAAACAAAACATGGAGCGGCTCAGTGAGCCGCTCCAGGAATCTCAGGCAACAAGGCCGTCGGGGCAACCCGGCGGCTTTTTTGTTTGTGCGAGACTTTTGTGCTTCGAATTGGATCGGAGGAGGAAGCGATGAGCAGAAAGACCTGGGCTTCTGTCGACGACTACATCGTCGACGCCCTGTTCGAAGCGGATCCGGCGCTCGATGCCGTTCTGGCAGCCAACCACGACCAGGGCCTGCCGGCGATCGACGTATCGCCGGCGCAAGGCAAGCTGCTTTCGCTGCTGGCGCGCATTCAGGGCGCGAAGAGGATCCTCGAGATCGGCACCCTGGGCGGCTATTCGACGATCTGGATGGCGCGCGCACTGGCTGCCGATGGCATGATCGTGACGCTGGAACTCGATTCGCACCACGCCAGGGTCGCGCGCTCGAATTTTGAGCGGGCAGGGGTGTCGGAACGGGTCGACTTGCGGGTCGGGCCGGCGCTTCAATCGCTTGCCGCGCTGAGCGCCGAGAACGCCGGTCCGTTCGATCTCATCTTCATCGACGCCGACAAGCCGAACAACCCGAACTACCTGTCCTTTGCCATGCGGCTGTCGAGGCCGGGAACGGGTCATCGTCTGCGACAACGTCGTCCGTGACGGCGCGGTGCTCGATGAGGATGGCCATGACGCCAACGTCGAAGGCGCACGCGCGGCGTTCTCCTTCATCGGCGGCAACAAACGGCTGGACGGCACCGCCATCCAGACCGTCGGCGCTAAGGGCTATGACGGGTTTGCGATTGCTATCGTGGATTGACGGTGCTCAGTCGAAAAACGCCTCGACCACATTGCGCTTGCCCAGCATGAAGGCGTCGGCAACATGCTGCAGCGGTGCCAGATCGACATCGGAGGTGCCGGCCCGGACAATCTCTGCAAAGCGCTTGTAGAGCATCGGGTATTCCGCCTCCGGTTCGTCATGGACGACGCGGCCGTCGATGGCCAGCTTCGAGCCGCCGCCTGAAAGCACCATCGCGCCCTTGTCGGTGTCGGCGACAATGTCCCAGCTTTGTGGGCCGGTCTGGAGCCAATCGAGATCCATCGTCACCGGCAACCCGTTCGAGGTCCGGAAGGTGACGTGTGCGGCGACCGGGGCGGCACGGTTCTCTGGAAAATCAAGCACGGCCGAGGTGATGAACATCGCCGGCAGGATGTGGGTCGCGATCGACAGCGCATTGATGCCGGGATCGAAGACGCCGAAGCCGCCAGGCGCCCAGATCCACTCCTGGTTCGGGTGCCAGCGGCGCACGTCCTCCTTCCAGTTGATGGCGGCGGACTTGATCCTGGCAGAACTCAGGAAGGCACGCGCGGCCTCTACCGCCGGCGCATAGCGCGAATGCCAGCTGGCAAACAGCGAGACGCCGTTCTTCACGGCCAATGCTTTCAGATTCTCGACCTCGCTGACCGTGGCGCCGGGCGGCTTCTCCAGGAAGACGTGCTTTTGCGCTTCCAGCGCTGTGCGCGCCGCGTCGTAACGAAACTGCGGCGGCATGCAGAGCGAGACGGCCTCGAGCTCAGGCACCGCGCCGAGCATGGCTTCGATATCAGGAAAATTCGGGATGTTTTCCACCTTGCCATGCCGGCTGGCGGCCGCGATGAGGCGATAGTCCTGGTCTTTCGCCAGGGCCGGCAGGTGCTGATCGCGGACGATCTTGCCGACACCGACGATGCCAATCTTGATGGGCTGGGACACGGCCGCTCCGTCTGTTGGATGATGGTGGTGGTTTCTTAGAGCAATTCCAGGAAAAGTGTGAAGCGGTTTTCTCGGGAAAAGCGCGAAGCGCTTTCCCTTGGGGAATTGCGATAAAACAGAGAGATAGAGCGGTTCGGCGTTTCCGTGAAACGGTGAACCGCTCTGGCAGAACATTTGCCCCGGCAAGCCGAAACCGGCAAGCCGAAGCCGAAAAGTCAGCCCCAGCTTTCCTCGAACTGCAGCGTCAGTTTCTTGCCCGCCAGAAAGGCCTCGATGGCCGGCTCGAAAGGCGAGGGATCGAGGCTGTTCGCGGCCAGCCATTCGTCGGAATAATAGGTGTTTGCATAGCGGTCGCCGGAATCGCAGATCAGCGTCACCAGCGAACCGGCCTTGCCGTCCTCGATCAGGCGCGCGGCCTGCAAGCACATGGCGATGAAATTGGTGCCGGTCGAACCGCCGACACGGCGGCCCAGCCGGCGAGAGAGCACCCGCATCGCCGCCAGCGAGATCGCGTCGGGCACGCGCAGCATGTGATCGATGACGCCCGGCACGAAGGACGGCTCCATGCGCGGCCGGCCGATGCCCTCGATCCGCGACGGCTGTTCGCAGCGGCAATTGCGATCGTGCGTGGCATAGCCGTCGAAGAAGGCGGAGCGCTCGACATCGGCAACCGACAGCCGCGTCGCATGCTGCTTGTAGCGCAGGAAACGGCCGATCGTGGCGGTCGTGCCGCCGGTGCCGGCGCTCATCACGATCCAGGCCGGGATCGGATGTCGCTCCTCGCGCATCTGCCCGAAAATCGATTCGGCGATGTTGTTGTTGCCGCGCCAGTCGGTGGCGCGCTCGGCATGGGTGAACTGATCCATAAAATGGCCGCCAAGCCGCTCGGTGAGTTCGGCCAACTCGGCATAGATGCGCCTGCCGTCGTCGATGAAGTGACAGTTGCCGCCATAGTGCTCGATGGCTGCGATCTTTTCGCGCGACGTCGAGCGCGGCATCACCGCATAGAACGGCACGCCGATCATGCGGGCAAAGTATGCTTCCGACACCGCGGTCGAACCCGACGATGCTTCGATCACCGGTGCGCCTTCGCGGATCAGGCCATTGCACAGCGCATAAAGAAACAGCGAGCGCGCCAGCCGGTGCTTGAGGCTGCCGGTCGGATGGGTGGACTCATCCTTGAGATAGAAGTCGATGCCGGCCAGTGCCGGCAGATCAAGTTTCCACAGATGCGTGTCGGCCGAGCGGCGCTGGTCGGCCTCGATTGCCGCGACTGCGCGGTCGGCCCAGGTCCGGGACGCAGGTCCAACCGCTTTTGGTCCGGCCATCATCGGCATCCTGGTTTCAGATCGGCACGTCGAACGTAACGATCGACACTTCGCCTTCGAGCGCGCCTTGGAAGGCGGAAAGATGCGGCTCTTCGTCCGGCACGCCGTCCATGTCGCCGATCTGGTCGAGCTCGGCCTCCGCGTAACCTTCCGCCGCGAGCAATTCGAGCGCCCGGCGCACCGCCGAATCGTCGTCGGGGGCGACCAGCATCACATGCACGCCTTCGGGCTTGCCGCCCTTTTTCTTCCACACCCGGCCAGTGATGATGGTGACCGGGCGCTCCTCATTGTCGTTCACGGGCCAATTCCTCCGGGCGAGGGAATTTGTACTGTTCATGCCCCCTTTTTCGCATGAAGCCTTGCCGTGCAACAGCCAAAAGCCGGTCACTTTCTTCCTCGGGCTTGCAAAATGGCGAAAGAAAATTACATGCGGTTTTCGCATGGCTGCCAAGCCCCGGCTTCAATGCAATATTTGGCGCTCCGGGGTTGACGGTTCGCGGGCTTACGAGTAGAAGCCGCCCAGTCAGAACCGATGTGAGGCTCTCCCTTCCGAAGCGACACGCTTTGGAGTTTGCCTCAAACAGGGTTCGTTTTACGAGCGAAAAGACATTTCCGGCGTGCACGAAGCGGCTTCCGCTTCCTCTGCCATTTGTTCGGGCAAGACCGCGAGGCGCGGTTTATGGCCCGAATTTGCGTATGGAAATGACGCTTTGAGCGGCCCTGACCGGGCGAGACACGGAATTGAGAGACAAGAGGGTTTAATGCCTACCGTCAACCAGCTGATCCGCAAGCCGCGCATTGCGCCGGTGAAGCGCAACAAGGTCCCGGCCATGCAGCAGAACCCGCAGAAGCGGGGTGTCTGCACGCGCGTCTATACAACGACGCCGAAGAAGCCGAACTCGGCGCTGCGCAAGGTGGCCAAGATCCGCCTGACCAATGGTTTTGAAGTGATCGGGTACATCCCCGGCGAAGGTCACAACCTTCAGGAACACTCCGTGGTCATGATCCGCGGCGGCCGCGTCAAGGATCTTCCGGGCGTCCGCTACCACATCATCCGCGGCGTGCTCGACACGCAGGGTGTGAAGAACCGCAAGCAGCGCCGTTCGAAGTACGGCGCCAAGCGTCCGAAGTGACCGAAGCGTAGCGAAGGTCATCCCGGGCAAGCATCCGGGATCAAGGCCACCACGCATAATTGAGGCAGAGAAAAAATGTCGCGTCGTCACAGTGCAGAAAAGCGTGAGATCAATCCGGACCCGAAGTTCGGCGATCTGATCGTCACCAAGTTCATGAACGCCGTCATGTATGACGGCAAGAAGTCGGTTGCCGAGACCATTGTCTATGGCGCGCTCGACCAGGTTCAGTCGAAGACCAAGCAGGAGCCGGTCACCGTCTTCCATCAGGCGCTCGACAATGTCGCGCCGCATGTGGAAGTGCGTTCGCGTCGTGTCGGCGGCGCCACCTATCAGGTTCCCGTCGACGTGCGTCCCGAGCGCCGCCAGGCGCTGGCCATTCGCTGGCTGATCGCCGCGGCCCGCAACCGCAACGAGACGACCATGGTCGACCGCCTTTCCGGCGAGCTGATGGACGCGGCCAACAACCGCGGCACCGCCGTCAAGAAGCGTGAAGACACCCACAAGATGGCTGAAGCCAACCGCGCTTTCGCGCACTACCGCTGGTAAAGCGCGAACGAGACTGAGAGGCAGCTACGATGGCCCGCGAATACAAAATCGAAGACTACCGCAATTTCGGTATCATGGCGCATATTGACGCCGGCAAGACGACGACCACCGAGCGCGTCCTCTATTACACGGGCAAGTCGCACAAGATCGGCGAAGTCCACGACGGCGCTGCCACCATGGATTGGATGGAGCAGGAGCAGGAGCGCGGCATCACCATCACGTCCGCCGCGACCACGACCTTCTGGAAGGGTCGTAGCGGCAAGATGTACCGCTTCAACATCATCGACACCCCCGGACACGTCGACTTCACCATCGAAGTCGAGCGTTCGCTGCGCGTGCTCGACGGCGCCATTGCGCTGCTCGATGCCAATGCCGGTGTCGAGCCGCAGACGGAAACCGTCTGGCGCCAGGCGGACAAGTACCGCGTTCCGCGCATGATCTTCTGCAACAAGATGGACAAGATCGGCGCCGACTTCTACCGCTCGGTCGAGATGATCGGTTCGCGCCTCGGTGCGCATGCCGTCGTCATGCAGCTGCCGATCGGCGCCGAGACCGAGTTCAAGGGCGTTGTCGACCTCGTCGAGATGAACGCGCTGGTCTGGCGCGACGAGACGCTGGGCGCTGCCTGGGACGTCGTCGAAATCCCGGCCGACCTCCAGGCCCGTGCCGAGGAATACCGCGAGAAGATGATCGAAGCCGCCGTCGAAATGGACGAGACGGCACTCGAGAATTACCTCGAAGGCAAGATGCCGTCGAATGACGAGATCCGCGCGCTGATCCGCAAGGGCACCATCGCGGTGAAGTTCTACCCGATGTTCTGCGGCTCGGCCTTCAAGAACAAGGGCGTGCAGCCGCTGCTCGATGCCGTCGTCGAATATCTGCCGTCGCCGGCCGATGTTCCGGCCATCAAGGGCGTCGATGCCAAGACCGACGCCGAGATCGAGCGTCACGCCGACGACAACGAGCCGCTGTCGATGCTCGCCTTCAAGATCATGAACGACCCGTTCGTCGGTTCGCTCACCTTTGCCCGCATCTACTCGGGCAAGCTCACCAAGGGCATCTCGGTCGACAACACCGTGAAGGGCAAGAAAGAGCGCATCGGCCGCATGCTGCAGATGCATGCCAACTCGCGCGCCGACGTCGAAGAGGCTTTTGCCGGCGACATCGTCGCTCTGGCTGGCCTCAAGGACACGACCACCGGCGACACGCTCAGCGATCCGCTGCATCCGGTCATCCTCGAGCGCATGGAATTCCCGGATCCGGTCATCCAGATCGCGATCGAGCCGAAGACCAAGAACGATCAGGAAAAGATGGGCCTCGCCCTTCACCGCCTGGCCGCCGAGGATCCGTCCTTCCGCGTCAAGACCGACGAGGAAAGCGGCCAGACCATCATTTCCGGCATGGGCGAACTTCATCTCGACATCATCGTCGACCGCATGCGTCGCGAGTTCAAGGTCGAGGCCAATGTCGGCGCACCGCAGGTGGCCTATCGCGAGACGATCACCCGTAGGCACGAGCAGGATTACACGCACAAGAAGCAGACCGGCGGTACCGGTCAGTTCGCCCGCGTCAAGATCGTCTTCGAGCCGAATCCGGACAGCAGCGAATTCGAGTTCGAAACAAAGATCGTCGGCGGTGCCGTTCCGAAGGAATACATCCCCGGTGTCGAAAAGGGCATCAACAGCGTCATGACCTCGGGTCCGTTCGCGGGCTTCCCGATGATCGGCGTCAAGGCGACGCTGATCGACGGCGCTTACCACGATGTTGACTCCAGCGTTCTGGCCTTCGAAATCGCCGGCCGCGCCTGCTTCCGTGAAGCTGCACCCAAGCTTGGCGTGCAGCTGCTCGAGCCGATCATGAAGGTCGAAGTGGTGACGCCGGAAGACTACGTCGGCAGCGTCATCGGCGATCTGAACGGCCGTCGCGGCCAGATCCAGGGCCAGGAAGCACGTGGCGTGGCAGTGGTTATCAACGCGATGGTGCCGCTCGCCAACATGTTCAAGTACGTCGACAACCTGCGCTCGATGAGCCAGGGCCGCGCGGCCTACACGATGCAGTTCGATCACTATGAGCCTGTGCCGACTGCGGTCGCCCAGGAAGTACAGAAGAAATACGCGTAACTCGAACGGGTTGCAGCATTAACTTAATTCAAGGCCCGCACGGGCGAGCAGGATTGGAGACATCACATGGCAAAAGGTAAATTCGAGCGTAACAAGCCTCATGTGAACATCGGCACGATTGGTCACGTTGACCATGGCAAGACGTCGCTGACGGCAGCGATCACGAAGTATTTTGGCGAATACAAGCGCTATGACCAGATCGACGCGGCACCCGAGGAGAAGGCGCGCGGCATCACGATCTCGACGGCGCATGTCGAATACGAGACGGCCAACCGCCACTACGCTCACGTCGACTGCCCCGGCCACGCCGACTATGTGAAGAACATGATCACCGGTGCCGCGCAGATGGACGGCGCGATCCTGGTTGTGTCGGCTGCCGACGGCCCGATGCCGCAGACCCGCGAGCACATCCTGCTTGCCCGTCAGGTCGGCGTGCCGTCGATCGTTGTGTTCCTGAACAAGGTCGACCAGGTCGACGACGCCGAGCTGCTCGAACTGGTCGAGCTCGAGGTTCGCGAGCTTTTGACCAAGAACGAGTTCCCCGGCGACGACATTCCGATCGTCAAGGGTTCGGCGCTGGCGGCTCTGGAAGATTCGGACAAGAAGATCGGCGAGGACGCGATCCGCGAGCTGATGGCTGCGGTTGACGCCTACATCCCGACGCCGGTTCGTCCGCTCGACAAGCCGTTCCTGATGCCGATCGAAGACGTGTTCTCGATCTCGGGCCGTGGCACGGTTGTGACCGGCCGCGTCGAGCGTGGCGTGGTCAAGGTCGGCGAGGAACTCGAGATCATCGGCATCCGTCCGACGACCAAGACGACCTGCACCGGCGTCGAGATGTTCCGCAAGCTGCTCGATCAGGGCCAGGCTGGCGACAACATCGGCGCGCTGCTGCGCGGCGTTGATCGTGAAGGTGTCGAGCGCGGCCAGGTTCTGGCCAAGCCGGGCACGGTGAAGCCGCACAAGAAGTTCGTGGCTGAAGCCTACATCCTGACCAAGGACGAAGGTGGCCGTCACACGCCGTTCTTCACCAACTACCGTCCGCAGTTCTATTTCCGCACGACGGACGTGACCGGCATTGTGTCGCTGCCGGAAGGCACCGAGATGGTGATGCCGGGCGACAACATCACGGTCGATGTCGAGTTGATCGTGCCGATCGCCATGGAAGAGAAGCTGCGCTTCGCCATCCGTGAAGGCGGCCGCACCGTCGGTGCCGGCATCGTCGTCACCATCAAAGAGTAATTTGGACTTAAACCGATCTGTCGCGGGCGCAGGAGTTGCCCGCGCCGCGCCAGAACAAGGAAGTGACGCATGAACGGACAGAATATCCGCATCCGCCTGAAGGCGTTTGATCACCGCGTGCTCGACGCCTCGACGAAGGAAATCGTGTCGACGGCCAAGCGCACCGGTGCCAACGTCCGCGGCCCCATTCCGCTGCCGACGCGGATCGAAAAGTTTACGGTCAACCGGTCGCCTCACGTCGACAAGAAGAGCCGCGAGCAGTTCGAGATGCGCACGCACAAGCGTCTGCTCGACATCGTCGATCCGACCCCGCAGACGGTCGATGCTTTGATGAAGCTCGATCTGGCCGCCGGTGTGGACGTCGAGATCAAGCTCTAAGGGAATGAGAGCGCGGTAAGGGGCGGTGCCCCTGGCCCGGAACTCTAAAGGAATTGAACCGATGCGTTCAGGTGTGATTGCAAAGAAGGTGGGAATGACCCGCATCTACAACGATGCCGGGGAACATGTTCCCGTCACCGTTCTCCAGATGGAGAACTGTCAGGTCGTGGCGCAGCGCACGCAGGAGAAGAATGGCTACACCGCCGTTCAGCTCGGCGTTGGCCTTGCCAAGGTGAAGAACACGTCGAAGGCGATGCGCGGCCATTTCGCGACCGCTTCCGTCGAGCCGAAGGCGAAGGTCGCCGAGTTCCGCGTCTCCGCCGACAACATGATCGATGTCGGTGCCGAGATCACCGTCGAGCATTTCGTCCCCGGCCAGAAGGTCGATGTGACGGGCACGACGATCGGCAAGGGTTTCCAGGGCGTCATCAAGCGCCACCACATGGGCGGTGGTCGTGCAACGCACGGTAACTCGGTCTCGCACCGTACACACGGTTCGACCGGCCAGCGCCAGGACCCGGGCAAGGTGTTCAAGGGCAAGCATATGGCTGGCCACATGGGCGACACCCGCGTCACCACGCAGAATGTCGAGATCGTTTCGACCGATGCCGACCGCGGCCTGATCCTGATCCGCGGTGCGGTTCCCGGATCGAAGGGCGCCTGGATCCTGGTCCGCGATGCGGCCAAGGTGGCACTGCCGGCCAATGCGCCGAAGCCCGCCGCGATCCGCGCCGTTGTCAAGAATGAGGCTCCGGCCACAGAGGGAGCGGAATAATGGATCTCAAGATCACAACGCTTGGCGGCAAGGACGCCGGCAAGGTGAAACTCTCCGAGGAGATTTTCGGCCTTGATCCGCGCGAAGACATCCTGCAGCGCGTCGTGCGCTGGCAGCTCGCCAAGAAGCAGCAGGGCACGCACAAGGCCAAGGGCCGCGCCGAGATCGCGCGCACCGGCGCCAAGATGTACAAGCAGAAGGGTACGGGCCGCGCCCGTCACCATTCGGCACGCGCTCCGCAGTTCCGCGGCGGCGGCAAGGCTCACGGCCCGGTCGTTCGCAGCCATGAGCACGAGCTGCCGAAGAAGGTTCGCGCGCTCGGCCTCAAGCATGCTCTCTCGGCCAAGGCCAAGAGCGCGTCGATCATCATCATCGACGAGCTGAAGCTGACCGAGGCCAAGACCAAGGCGCTGATCGCGAATTTCGCGACGCTGGGCCTGACCAACGCTTTGGTGATCGGCGGTGCCGAGCTTGACAAGAACTTCAAGCTGGCGGCGACGAACATCCCCAACATCGACGTGCTGCCCATCCAGGGCATCAACGTCTACGACATTCTGCGCCGCGGCACGCTGGTCCTTTCGAAGGCCGCCGTCGAGGCTCTCGAGGAGCGCTTTAAATGACCGACCTTCGTCATTACGACGTGATCGTCTCGCCGGCGATCACCGAAAAGTCGACCATGGCCTCCGAGAACAACCAGGTCGTCTTCAACGTCGCCAAGAAGGCGTCGAAGCCGGAAATCAAGGCCGCCGTCGAAGCGCTGTTCGGCGTCAAGGTGATGGCCGTGAACACGCTTGTCCGCAAGGGCAAGATCAAGCGCTTCCGCGGCACGATCGGCCGCCAGAGCGACGTCAAGAAGGCGATTGTGACGCTGGCCGACGGCCAGTCGATCGACGTCGCGACGGGTCTCTGAGCAAGGCCGCGAGGACAGAACAATGGCACTGAAAAAATTCAACCCGGTAACGCCGAGCACCCGCCAGCTGGTCATCGTCGACCGCTCGGGCCTCTACAAGGGCAAGCCCGTCAAGGGTCTGACCGAGGGCCTGACCAAGTCGGGCGGCCGCAACAATCACGGTCGCATCACCGCCCGCTTCATCGGTGGTGGCCACAAGCGTTCGTACCGCATCATCGACTTCAAGCGCCGCAAGTTCGACGTTGTCGGCACTGTCGAGCGCATCGAATACGATCCGAACCGCACCGCCTTCATCGCGCTGATCAAGTATGACGATGGCGAGCTGTCCTACATCATCGCTCCGCAGCGTCTGGCTCCCGGCGACAAGATCGTGTCCGGTGAAGCCGTCGACGTGAAGCCTGGCAATGCGATGCCGCTGGCCTCGATGCCGGTCGGCACCATCGTCCACAACATCGAGCTGAAGCCGGGCAAGGGCGCTCAGGTTGCCCGTTCGGCAGGTGGTTATGGCCAACTGGTCGGTCGTGACCAGGGCATGGCGATCCTGCGCCTCAACTCGGGCGAGCAGCGTGTCGTTCACGGCTCCTGCATGGCCACCGTCGGTGCCGTGTCCAATCCGGACCACGGCAACATCAATGACGGCAAGGCCGGCCGCACGGTTTGGCGCGGCAAGCGTCCGCACAATCGCGGCGTGACCATGAACCCGGTCGACCATCCGCACGGCGGCGGCGAAGGCCGCACCTCGGGTGGCCGCCATCCGGTTTCGCCCTGGGGCAAGCCGACCAAGGGCAAGAAGACGCGGTCCAACAAGGCGACCGACAAGTTCATCCTGCGCTCGCGCCATCAGCGCAAGAGCTAAGAAGAGGTAACGCCAAGTGACTCGTTCTATTTGGAAAGGCCCCTTCATCGACGGCTACCTTCTCAAGAAGGTGGACAAGGTTCGTGAAGGTGGTCGCAATGAGGTGATCAAGATGTGGAGCCGTCGCTCCACCATCCTGCCGCAGTTCGTCGGCTTCACCTTCGGTGTTTACAACGGCCAGAAGCATGTTCCCGTTTCGGTGAACGAGGACATGGTCGGTCACAAGTTCGGTGAATTCGCTCCGACCCGGACCTATTACGGTCACGGCGCGGATAAGAAGGCGAAGAGGAAATAATCATGGGCAAGGCCAAAGCTCCGCGCAGGCTTGCTGACAACGAAGCGCGCGCCGTATTGCGCACGATCCGTATCAGCCCGCAGAAGCTGAACCTCGTTGCCGCGCTGATCCGCGGCAAGAAGGTCGCGACAGCGCTTTCCGATCTCGAATTCTCGGCCAAGCGGATTTCCGGCACGGTCAAGAAGACTCTGGAATCGGCAATCGCCAACGCGGAAAACAACCACGACCTCGACGTCGATGCACTGATCGTGGCGGAAGCCTATGTCGGCAAGTCGATCGTCATGAAGCGGTTCCATGCCCGTGGCCGTGGTCGCGCCAGCCGTATCGAGAAGCCGTTCTCGCACCTCACGATCGTCGTTCGTGAAGTCGAAGAAAAAGGGGAGGCCGCATAATGGGCCAGAAAGTCAATCCGATCGGTCTTCGCCTCGGCATCAACCGGACCTGGGATTCGCGCTGGTTCGCGAACACCGGTGAGTACGGCAAGCTGCTGCATGAGGACATCAAGATCCGCAAGTATCTTGAGAAGGAACTCAAGCAGGCTGCGATCTCGAAGGTCGTCATCGAGCGCCCGCACAAGAAGTGCCGCGTCACCATCCATGCCGCGCGCCCGGGTCTGATCATCGGCAAGAAGGGCGCCGACATCGAGAAGCTTCGCAAGAAGCTGATGGAGATGACGAAGTCCGAGACGCACCTCAACATCGTTGAAGTGCGCAAGCCGGAGATCGACGCGACCCTGGTCGCACAGTCGATCGCCCAGCAGCTCGAGCGCCGTATCGCCTTCCGTCGCGCCATGAAGCGCGCCGTGCAGTCGGCGATGCGCCTCGGTGCCGAAGGCATCCGCATCAACTGCGCCGGCCGTCTTGGCGGCGCCGAGATCGCGCGCATGGAATGGTATCGCGAAGGCCGCGTGCCGCTGCATACGCTGCGTGCCGATGTCGACTACGGCACGGCCGAGGCGAATACGGCGTACGGTATCTGCGGCGTCAAGGTCTGGGTGTTCAAGGGCGAGATCCTCGAGCACGACCCGATGGCTTCGGAGCGTCGTGCGACCGAGGGCGATGCTGCACATGGCGGTGGTGGTGATCGCGAACGCGGTCGTCGTCGCGAAAACGCCTGAGACATTTAGGAATTTGGAGTTAGAACGATGCTGCAGCCAAAGCGCACAAAGTTCCGCAAGCAGTTCAAGGGCCGTATCCATGGTACCGCAAAGGGCGGCACCAACCTGGATTTCGGTGGTTTCGGGCTGAAGGCGCTTGAGCCGAACCGCGTCACCGCACGTGAGATCGAGGCGGCCCGCCGCGCGATCACGCGTGAAATGAAGCGCGCCGGACGCGTCTGGATCCGTATTTTCCCGGACGTGCCGGTCACTTCGAAGCCGACCGAAGTCCGCATGGGTAAGGGCAAGGGCGCGGTCGACTACTGGGCGGCACGCGTCAAGCCGGGCCGCATCATGTTCGAGATCGACGGCGTCAATGAAGAAACCGCCCGTGAGGCACTGCGTCTCGGCGCGGCCAAGCTCTCGGTCAAGACGCGCTTCGTGCAGCGCATCGCAGAATAAGGACGGGCTGATCATGAAAGCCGAAGACATCCGGACCAAGACCCAGGACCAGCTGACCGACGATCTGGCCAGCCTGAAGAAGGAGCAGTTCAACCTGCGCTTCCAGAAGGCCACCGGCCAGCTCGAGAAGACCGCGCGCGTGAGACAGGTCCGCAAGGACATTGCGCGTATCAAGACCATCGCTGCGGAAAAGTCCGCGGCTAAGAAGGCTTAAGGACGAAAACCATGCCAAAGCGCATTCTGCAGGGCACCGTCGTCAGCGACAAGAACGAGAAGACGGTAGTCGTCAAGGTCGAACGGCGCTTCACGCATCCCGTGATGAAGAAGACCGTGCGCAT
The DNA here is from genome assembly GCF_056781655.1 of Mesorhizobium bavaricum. NCBI lineage: Bacteria > Pseudomonadati > Pseudomonadota > Alphaproteobacteria > Hyphomicrobiales > Phyllobacteriaceae > Mesorhizobium > Mesorhizobium bavaricum. The sequence goes on from NZ_CM165566.1 coordinate 4,590,255, forward strand.
GACCAAGAAGTACAAGGCGCACGACGAGAACAACGCCCACAAGGTTGGCGATCAGGTGTTCATCCAGGAATCGAAACCGATTTCCAAGGATAAGCGCTGGATCGTCGTGTCTTCGGACCAGGCGTAAACAAACGAATTTTGGACAGACCGGGGAAGGGCTTTGAGCTCGTCCCGTTAGAAAAGAAGAAGGCGGCCAGTCATGATTCAGATGCAAACAAACCTCGACGTCGCGGATAATTCCGGCGCCCGTCGTGTCATGTGCATCAAGGTGCTGGGCGGCTCGAAGCGGAAATACGCTTCCGTGGGCGACATCATCGTGGTGTCGATCAAGGAAGCCATCCCGCGCGGCCGCGTGAAGAAGGGCGATGTGATGAAGGCGGTCGTGGTTCGCACGGCCAAGGACATCCGCCGCCCGGACGGCAGCGTGATCCGTTTCGACAAGAACGCGGCCGTTCTCGTCGACAACAAGAAAGAGCCGATCGGCACGCGTATCTTCGGACCGGTTCCGCGCGAACTCCGCGCCAAGAACCACATGAAGATCATCTCGCTCGCGCCTGAAGTGCTGTAAGGAGCCGGACCAATGCAAAAGATTAGAAAAGGCGACAAGGTCGTCGTGCTGGCCGGCAAGGACAAGGGCCGTTCGGGCGAAGTCCTCTCGGTTCAGCCGAAGGAAGACACCGCGCTGGTGCGCGGCGTCAACATGATCCGTCGTCACCAGAAGCAGTCCCAGTCCCAAGAGGGCGGGATCATCACCAAGGAAGCGCCGATCCAGCTGTCGAACATCGCGCTGGCCGACCCCAAGGATGGCAAGCCGACCCGCGTCGGTTTCATCTTCCAGAAGGACGGCAAGAAGGTGCGCGTCGCCAAGCGCTCGGGAGAAGTCATCAATGGCTAAGGCTCAAACCACGAAGCCCAAGGCTGAAAGCAAGCAGTCCAAGGCCCAGAACACGCCGCGCCTCAAGCAGGTCTACAACGAGACCATCCGCAAGGCGCTGCAGGAGCAGTTCGGCTACGAGAACGAGATGCAGGTTCCGCGCATCGACAAGATCGTGCTGAACATGGGCGTTGGCGAAGCGACCGGCGATTCGAAGAAGCCTTCGATCGCGGCCGAAGACCTGGCGATGATCGCCGGCCAGAAGGCCGTCGTCACCCGCGCCCGCAACTCGATCGCCGGCTTCAAGGTCCGCGAGAAGATGCCGATCGGCGCCAAGGTCACGCTGCGCAAGGAACGCATGTACGAGTTCCTTGATCGCCTCGTGAACATCGCACTGCCACGCGTCCGCGACTTCCGCGGACTCAATCCGAAGAGCTTCGATGGCCGTGGCAACTACGCCATGGGCATCAAGGAACACATCGTGTTCCCGGAGATCAACTACGACAAGGTTGATCAGATCTGGGGCATGGACGTCATCGTTTGTACGACTGCGAAGACGGACGACGAAGCCAGGGCATTGCTCAAGGCTTTCAACTTCCCCTTCCGCCAGTAACGGCAGCGAGAAAAGGAAAAATCTGAAATGGCAAAGACCAGCTCAGTCGAGAAGAACAACAGGCGCCGCAAGCTTGCCGACCAGTACGGTCCCAAGCGTGCTGCCCTGAAGGCGATCATCATGGATCAGTCCAAGCCGATGGAAGAGCGCTTCCGCGCTCAGCTCAAGCTTGCCGCCATGCCGCGCAACTCGGCCAAGATCCGCATCCGCAACCGCTGCGAAGTCACCGGCCGTCCGCGTGCCTACTATCGCAAGCTCAAAGTATCGCGCATCGCGCTCCGTGATCTCGGCAACAACGGCCAGATCCCGGGCCTGGTCAAGTCGAGCTGGTAAGGAGGATATAATATGTCATTGAGCGATCCTCTCGGCGATATGCTGACCCGCATCCGCAACGCCTACGGCCGCAAGAAGTCGAGCGTCTCGACGCCGGCTTCGCGCCTGCGTACCCGCGTCCTCGACGTGCTGAAGGCTGAAGGCTACATCCGCGATTACAGCCAGACCGACTTCGACAACGGCAAGTCCGAGATCGAAATCGAGCTGAAGTATTTCGACGGCGCGCCGGTCGTGCGTGAAATCGCCCGCGTCTCGAAGCCTGGCCGCCGCGTCTACGTTTCGGCCAAGTCGATCCCGCACGTCGCCAACGGCCTCGGCATCGCCATCCTTTCGACACCGAAGGGCGTGATGGCCGACCACGAAGCGCGCGAACAGAACGTCGGTGGTGAAATCCTCTGCCAGATCTTCTGATCTGGCGTGTGACCGGCAAAATCGGAATCCGGTCTTCGGGATCATGCCCGAAGACAGAGACCTGAAACAAGAGAAGTGACGAGGACAACAAAATGTCTCGTATTGGAAAGAAACCCGTTTCGCTGCCGCAGGGCGTGACCGCGACCGTCAACGGCCAGACCGTTACGGCGAAGGGCCCCAAGGGCGAGCTGAAGTTCGTGGTGAACGAAGAAGTGCTGGTCAAGATGGAAGGCAGCGAGATCGCTGTCCAGCCGCGCGACCAGACCAAGACGGCGCGCTCCAAGTGGGGCATGTCGCGCACGCAGATCGTCAACATCCTGCAGGGTGTCAAGGACGGCTTCGAGAAGAAGCTCGAGATCACCGGCGTCGGCTATCGCGCCGCCATGCAGGGCAAGAACCTGCAGCTGGCACTTGGCTTCAGCCATGACGTCGTCTACGAGACGCCGGCCGGTATCACGATCACTGTGCCGAAGCCAACCGAAATCACCGTGACCGGCATCGACAAGCAGCAGGTTGGCCAGGTTGCCGCCGAGATCCGCGAATATCGCGGTCCCGAGCCCTACAAGGGCAAGGGCGTCCGCTACGCTGGCGAGAAGATCGTCCGCAAGGAAGGCAAGAAGAAGTAATCGTAACGCCGCGGGGAGCGGTCGCGGGAGGCGGTTTCGCCTACCGCATATGGCGGCCCCCGTTTTTTGAAGGCAAGGAAGACTATCATGGGCACCAAGGAATCCACGCAGCGCCGTGCGCAGCGCGTCCGCCGTCAGATCAAGAAGGTCGCCGGCGAGCGTCCGCGTCTGTCGGTCCACCGCACGTCGAAGAACATCTATGTTCAGGTCATCGACGACGCCAAGGGCCACACCATCGTTGCTGCTTCGACGCTCGAGAAGGACCTCAAGGGTTCGCTCAAGACCGGCGCCGATACCGCCGCTGCCGCCACGATCGGCAAGCTGATCGCCGAGCGCGCCACCAAGGCTGGCGTCAAGGAAGTCGTCTTCGACCGCGGCGCCTACATCTATCACGGCCGCGTCAAGGCGCTCGCCGAGGCTGCCCGTGAAGGTGGCTTGAGCTTCTAATGCTTGATCCCGAAAAGTTGCAGACTTTTCGGATAAGATCATGCAAAGGAAAAAATAACTTTCGCCCCCGGTGACCCACAGAGGCGCCGGATCTTATCAGCAACCGTGCTTCCGGAAAAAAACAAGGAACAGGATATGGCACAGGAACGTAGGGATGGCGGCCGCGGCCGCGATCGTGAAGAACGCGATGACGGCATGGTGGACAAGCTCGTCCACATCAACCGCGTCGCCAAGGTCGTCAAGGGCGGCCGTCGCTTCGGTTTTGCAGCACTCGTCGTCGTCGGCGACCAGAAGGGCCGTGTCGGCTTTGGTCACGGCAAGGCGCGCGAAGTGCCGGAAGCCATCCGCAAGGCAACTGAATCGGCCAAGCGCGACATGATCTTCGTGCCGCTGCGCTCGGGTCGTACGCTGCACCACGACGTCGAAGGACGCTGGGGCGCGGGACGCGTGCTGCTGCGCGCTGCCAAGCAAGGTACCGGCATCATCGCCGGTGGCCCGATGCGCGCTGTCTTCGAGACGCTCGGCATGCATGACGTGGTCGCCAAGTCGATGGGTTCGTCGAACCCCTACAACATGGTTCGCGCCACCTTCGACGCGCTGAAGAGCCAGATGCATCCCAAGGATGTGGCTGCTGCTCGTGGCATCAAGTACTCGACCCTTCAGGCCCGCCGCGGCACCGCCGTTGCGGCTGAAGAATAGTCGATCTGACCAGGGATTTTGACCATGGCCAAGAAAGCAACAAAGACCGTCACCGTTGAGCAGATCGGCTCGCCGATCCGCCGCCCGAAGGAACAGCGCGCGACGCTGGTCGGGCTCGGCCTCAACAAGATGCACAAGCAGCGCACGCTGGAAGATACACCCTCCGTGCGCGGCATGATCGCTGCCGTCCAGCATCTCGTCCGCGTCGTGGACGAGGGCTGAGCCAGAGCGCAGGAGAACCCAGATGAAACTCAACGATCTGCGTGACAAGGACGGCGCGACGCACTCCAAGAAGCGTCTCGGCCGTGGCATCGGTTCCGGCTCCGGCAAGACCGGCGGTCGCGGCGTCAAGGGCCAGAAGGCGCGCTCCGGCGTCGCCATCAACGGCTTCGAGGGTGGCCAGATGCCGCTCTACCGGCGCCTGCCGAAGCGTGGCTTCAACAACATCTTCGCCAAGAGCTTCACCGTCGTCTCGCTGGCCCGCATCCAGGTGGCCATCGACGCCAAGAAGCTCGATGCCAAGGCAACCGTGACGGCTGAATCGCTGGTCGCCGCCGGCGTCATCCGCCGCGTCAAGGACGGCGTGCGCATCCTCTCGGACGGCGAGATCAAGGCGAAGCTCGCCTTTGACGTTGCCGGCGCCTCCAAGGCCGCGATCGAGAAGATCGAGAAGGCTGGCGGGTCGGTCAAGCTGCCGGAAAAGGCAGCTGCCGAGTAACAGCAATTTGAAGCGCGAGCGGGATCCGTTTTGGTCCACGATTGCGCTTTGATCTGTTCAATTGGGCGGCCGCGTCAACGCGGCCGCTTGCATGTTTAGAGCCCGGAGCTTATCTCGTGAGCTTCGGTGAAACGCGCCGCCTGACCTCAAGGGCCATCAAGCGTTACCAAGCGGAGAATCAGGCATGGCTTCGGCTGCTGAACAACTAGCCTCGAATCTGAATTTCTCGGCCTTCGCCAAAGCGGAGGACCTGAAGAAACGCATCTGGTTCACCATCGGCGCGTTGCTCGTCTATCGTCTCGGCACCTATATCCCGCTTCCCGGCATCAATCCCGACGCCTTCGCCCAGGCCTTCTCCTCGCAGAGCAAGGGCGTGCTCGGCATGTTCAACATGTTCGCCGGCGGTGCCGTGCAGCGCATGGCGATCTTTGCGCTCGGCATCATGCCGTACATTTCCGCCTCCATCATCATGCAGCTGATGACCTCGGTCATCCCGTCACTGGAAGCGCTGAAGAAGGAAGGCGAACAGGGCCGCAAGGTCATCAACCAGTACACGCGCTACGGCACAGTGCTGCTGGCGCTGGTTCAGGCCTACGGCATTTCGGTCGGCCTGGAGGGCGGCAACGGCATCGTCAGCGATCCCGGCATGTTCTTCCGCATCTCGACTGTCGTCACGCTGGTCGGCGGCACCATGTTCCTGATGTGGCTCGGCGAGCAGATCACCGCGCGCGGCATCGGCAACGGCATCTCGCTGATCATCTTCTCCGGCATCGTCGCCGGCCTGCCGCACGCCATCTCCGGCACGCTGGAGCTTGGCCGCACCGGCGCGCTGTCGACCGGTCTGATCCTGGCGATCATCGTTCTGGCTGTTGTCGTCATTGCACTCATCGTGTTCTTCGAACGCGCCCAGCGCCGCTTGCTGATCCAGTATCCGAAGCGCCAGGTCGGCAACCGCATGTTCCAGGGCGATACCTCGCATTTGCCGCTGAAGCTCAACACGTCAGGCGTCATTCCGCCGATCTTCGCCTCGTCGCTGCTGTTGCTGCCGGCCACCGTCGCCGGTTTCTCGCAGACGACCAACATGCCGGCCTGGGCGAGCACTGTCCTGGCGTCGCTCGGCCACGGCCAGCCTCTCTACATGGCATTCTACGCGGCGATGATCGTGTTCTTCGCCTTCTTCTACACTGCGATTGTCTTCAACCCGAAGGACACCGCCGACCAGCTCAAGAAGCATTCGGGCTTCATCCCGGGCTATCGTCCGGGCGAGCGCACCGCCGATTACATCGATTACGTTCTCACCCGCATCACCGTCGTCGGCGCCATCTATCTGGTGCTGGTGTGCCTGCTGCCGGAGTTCCTGATCTCGGCGACTGGCGTACCATTCTACCTTGGTGGCACATCGCTTCTGATCGTGGTCAGTGTCACGCTCGATACGGTTGCGCAGATTCAGGGCCACCTGATTGCGCACCAGTATGAAGGCCTGATCAAGAAGTCGAAGCTGCGCGGGGGGAAGAAAGCCAGATGAGGTTGATATTGCTTGGGCCGCCAGGGGCGGGCAAGGGGACACAAGCACAAAGACTGGTAGAAAAACACGGCATACCCCAGCTCTCGACGGGCGACATGCTGCGTGCTGCAGTCCAGGCTGGCACCGAAGTCGGCAAACGCGCCAAGGCGGTAATGGATGCCGGTGAACTGGTTTCCGACGCCATCGTCAACGCCATCGTCGCCGAACGTATCGATCAGCCGGATTGCGCGAAGGGTTTCATCCTCGACGGATATCCGCGAACCCTGGTGCAGGCGGACGCGGTAGAGCAGATGCTTTCGGAACGCTCGCAGGGCCTCGATGCGGTCATTGAACTTGTCGTCGACGACAAGGCGCTGGTTGGTCGTATCGTCAAGCGCGCCAACGAGGCGCAGGCCGCCGGCCAGCCCGTGCGCAAGGACGACAATCCTACCGTGTTCGAGGAGCGTCTGAGGGAATACTACAAGAAGACGGCGCCGCTGATTGGCTACTATTATGCCAAGGGCAAGCTCCGCAGCGTCGACGGCATGGCCGATATCGATGCCGTGACGGGACAGATCGAAGCGGTGCTCAGGGACGCAACGCGGGGAATTTAAGCGATTGCACTTGACGGGAGCGGTTCGCTGCGGTATGGCGGCCCGTCTTCCTATCAGGCATCGGCTTTGCTTGTCCGCAAGGGCAAGGCAGCCGCTTTGAACTGGAAACTCCCGCATGGGCCGGCCTCCACCGGACGCGGGGCAACTTAAGATAGCGCCGGTTCGTCCGGCCCACATGGAGAAGAGAAGAATATGGCTCGTATAGCCGGCGTCAACATTCCGACCAACAAGCGCGTCGTCATTGCGCTTCAGTACATTCACGGCATTGGCAAGAAGTTCGCCCAGGAGATCGTCGACAAGGTCGGCATCCCGGCCGAGCGTCGCGTCAACCAGCTCACCGACGCGGAAGTGCTGCAGATCCGCGAGACCATCGACCGCGACTATCAGGTCGAGGGCGACCTGCGCCGCGAAGTCTCGATGAACATCAAGCGGCTGATGGACCTCGGTTGCTACCGCGGCCTGCGTCACCGCCGCTCGCTGCCGGTTCGCGGCCAGCGCACGCATACCAATGCGCGCACCCGCAAGGGTCCGGCCAAGTCGATCGCCGGCAAGAAGAAGTAATTGAGCGAACAGCGATTGGCTCGTAGCGAATAGGTTTCTACCCACTATTCGCTACTCCCAACTCGCTTTTGCAAGGTGGAGCCGCTGGCATTACGGCGGTGTAGAGATCAACTGAAAGGACTATCATGGCCAAGGAAGCCGCTCGTGTTCGCCGTCGCGAACGCAAGAACATCTCGTCGGGCGTTGCCCACGTCAATTCGACCTTCAACAACACGATGATCACCATCACCGACGCACAGGGCAATTCGATTGCCTGGTCGTCGGCCGGTGCCCAGGGCTTCAAGGGTTCGCGCAAGTCGACCCCGTTCGCTGCCCAGATGGCTGCCGAGGACGTTGCCAAGAAGGCCCAGGAACACGGCATGCGCATGCTCGAAGTCGAGGTCTGCGGACCCGGTTCCGGTCGTGAATCGGCACTGCGCGCCTTGCAGGCGGCCGGCTTCACCATCACCTCGATCCGTGATGTGACGCCGATCCCGCACAATGGCTGCCGCCCGCGCAAGAAGCGCCGCGTCTAAGAAAATTACCGAACGCCGCGCGAGCGCCCCTTGGGGCGCTCCTCCACGGCATTCCAGGTCGCCCGCCACGATTGGATGGTGGCGGGTCAACGGAAGGAAAGCATCATGATCCAGAAAAATTGGCAGGAACTGATCAAGCCGAACAAGATCGAGTTCTCGTCGAAGAAGAAGACGCTGACCACGCTGGTCGCCGAGCCGCTCGAGCGTGGCTTTGGCCTGACGCTCGGCAACGCGCTGCGCCGCGTGCTCCTGTCTTCGCTGCGCGGTGCGGCTGTTACCGCCGTGCAAATCGACGGCGTTCTGCATGAATTCTCGTCCATCGCCGGCGTGCGCGAGGACGTGACCGACATCGTCTTGAACATCAAGGAAATCGCCATCCGTATGGAAGGCGATGGCCCCAAGCGCATGGTCGTGCGCAAGCAGGGACCGGGTGCGGTTCTCGCCGGCGACATCCAGACGGTTGGCGATGTCGAAATCCTCAACCCCGACCACGTCATCTGCACGCTGGACGAAGGCGCTGAAATCCGCATGGAATTCACCGTCGACACCGGCAAGGGTTACGTGCCGGCCGACCGCAACCGCGCCGAAGACGCGCCGATCGGCCTGATCCCGGTCGACAGCCTCTATTCGCCGGTCAAGAAGGTCTCCTACAAGGTCGAGAACACCCGCGAGGGCCAGGTTCTCGACTATGACAAGCTGACCATGACGATCGAGACCGACGGTTCGATCACCGGCGAGGACGCGGTGGCTTTCGCTGCCCGCATCCTGCAGGACCAGCTCGGCCTGTTCGTCAACTTCGACGAGCCGCAGAAGGAAGTCGCCGCCGAAGCCGTCACCGAGCTCGCCTTCAACCCGGCGCTGCTCAAGAAGGTCGACGAGCTTGAGCTTTCGGTGCGTTCGGCCAACTGCCTGAAGAACGACAACATCGTCTATATCGGCGACCTGATCCAGAAGACCGAAGCCGAGATGCTGCGCACCCCGAACTTCGGCCGCAAGTCGCTGAACGAGATCAAGGAAGTCCTGGCGGCGATGGGCCTGCACCTCGGCATGGAAGTGCCGGACTGGCCGCCGGAAAACATCGAAGACCTCGCCAAGCGTTACGAAGATCAGTATTGAGCATGATCCCGAAAAGTTGCGCGACTTTTCGGGCAAGATCATGCGGCTAACCAGTTGAGGCTGAGGCCTCTTGAACCCGCAATGAAGGAGAAGAGCCATGCGCCACGGATTTAAGGGCCGCCGGTTCGCCCGCAGCATAAGCCACCGCAAGTCGATGTTCGCCAACCTGGCCGTGTCGCTGCTCGAGCACGAGCAGATCGTCACCACCCTGCCGAAGGCGAAGGACCTGCGTCCGATCGTCGAGAAGCTGGTGACGCTGGGCAAGCGCGGCGACCTGCACGCCCGCCGCCAGGTGATCGCGCAGATCGGCAATGAAGGCGTCGTCAAGCGCCTGTTCGACACCATCGCCCCGCGCTACGCCACCCGCAATGGCGGCTATCTGCGCATCATGAAGGCGGGCTTCCGCCACGGTGACAACGCCGCCATGGCAGTCATCGAGTTCGTAGATCGCGACACCTCGGCCAAGGGCGCCGGCGATCGCGCCCGCATCGAAGCCGAAGGCACCGACGCGGACGCCGCAGCCGCATAAGGCTTGGTTTCCGGAATGAATTCGAAGGGGCCTGCGGGCCCCTTTTTGTTGTTGAAGGGCTCTGTCCCTTACCGGGCAAGATCGAGATAGTCTCGACCGCCAATCCGCTTCCAATCGATCGCTTGTGAAATCTGTTCAACCGCCGGATGCGGGTAGGAGTAGATGCTGTCTACCGCCGTTCGACGGTCGATATCGCTGATCAATTGGGAAGCCGTAGCGCTGTTCAGATATTTTCCGATGTCCTGATCTTCGATGAAATCCGCATCAACCCGGAAATGAATCTGGATGGGACCGGCACATATGTTCAGCTCGATATCGCCGTCCGCCGAGGTGTAGAAGACAATGACCTCTTCTGGCGGCCACAAGGCCGCAGCCAGGAATTCCGATGGCTTCGTGTTTCCATTGAAGCCATCTAGCGAAAGCGCAAGGGTCTCGGTAAGAACCTCGAAATCGCCTTCGAGGTAACCGGCTTCTTCGATTTGAAACCAGTTCATCTGGCACGGCGCCTCGTCATCAAAGGAAATCTCGAGCTTTCCGAAAGTCCAATAATCTGGATCGGCGTGATCAGGTGTACCGAGCACTTCGGCAATCTCGATCATTTTCATGCCATGGACGACCGGGCCCAGTTTGCCGGTCCTCAAAAAGTCACGGAATGAAACGAACTGTCTTTTCATGAGGGTCGACGAGGGTTTTCAGGTTCAGGTCGACCTATAGCTGCTTTGCTGCATAAAATAATCGGATTTCAGCGGCTTAGCCTTTCAATTTGCACAATCGTCGGGACAATGCCCCCGAACTTGTCTTGGAGGATTCGTGAATGCGCGCCAACCGACTGTCCCTTGTCCTGCTCTTCGCCATCATGGCGTTCGCAGCCGCACCGGTGGTCAGGCAGGCATTGGCCGAAGAAACCAAGACCGATCCCGGCCTGTCCGACGTGCTGACCGACCTGCTGCATGGCGTCGAAGGCGAGAACTCCACGTCCGGTCCCGACAAGCGCGTGCCATTCGGCCGCGAGGAAGTGCAGCTGTCGTTCGCCCCGCTGGTCAAGCAGACGGCGCCGGCCGTGGTCAATGTCTATGCCTCGCAGACCGCCAAGGTGACGTCGCCGTTCGACGGCGATCCGTTCTTCGAGGAATTTTTCGGCCGCTCGCAGCCGCGCGCCCAGTCCTCGCTCGGCTCCGGCGTGCTGGTCGATCCAACCGGCATCGTGGTCACCAATTACCACGTCATCAAGGATGCCGATCAGGTCAAGGTGGCGACCGCGGACGGGCGTGAATTCGACAGCAAGGTGATGCTCAAGGACGAGACGCTCGACCTCGCCGTGCTCAAGATCTCCGCCGACAAGCCGTTTCCGGTCATCGCCATCGGCGATTCCGACGCGCTCGAAGTTGGCGATCTGGTGCTGGCCATTGGCAATCCCTTCGGTGTCGGCCAGACCACCACCAGCGGCATCGTTTCAGCCCTTGCCCGCAGCCATATCGGCGTGTCCGATTCGAGCTTCTTCATTCAGACCGACGCCGCCATCAACCCTGGCAATTCGGGCGGCGCGCTGATCAACATGGGCGGCCAGCTGGTCGGCATCAATACGGCCATCTACAGCCGCAGCGGCGGCTCGATCGGCATCGGCTTTGCCATCCCCGCAAACATGGTGCGCGCCTTCGCCGACGCGGCCAAGGCCGGACTGGATTTCTTCGAACGGCCCTATATCGGCGCCGAGTTCGAAGCGGTGACGCCGCAGATCGCCGAATCGCTCGGCATGGAGAAGCCGACCGGCGCGCTGGTCTCGTCGGTCGAGGCGACCGGACCGGCCGCCAAGGCGGGGCTCAAGCCCGGCGACGTCGTTCTGCAGCTCAACGGCAAGCCGGTCGAGAGCATCGAAGCGCTGGATTACCGGATGGCGACGCTGTCGATCGGCACCAACGCCAACTTCGCGGTTCTGACCAAGGGCAAGCAGGCGGCCATGGACATCGCGCTGGAGCGCGCTCCGGAAGGCATGAAGGCTGCTGAAGTCACGCTGCACGGCCGCAGCCCGTTCTCCGGCGCCAAGGTCGCCGAACTGTCGCCCCGGCTCGCCCAGAAGCTTGGCCTGCGCACCGACATCAAGGGCGTCACCGTGGTCGACATCAACCGCGATTCGCCGGCCGCCGATTTCGGCTTCCAGCCGGGCGACATCGTGCGTGAGGTGAACGGCACCACCATCGATACCGCGGCGACCCTGGAGCAAGCCGCCAAGGCCGATACACGCTGGTGGCGCTTTACCGTCGAGCGCGGCGGGCAGATACTGCGCCAGGTGTTGCGTTATTAGAGCCGGTCCCGTGTTCGGGCTCATGCTCCAACCAAAAAGAAGTGCATGGCCGATCTGTTCAGCGTCGATGAACCTGAAAGGGCACCGCCCGGGCGGCCGCTGGCCGACAGGCTGCGGCCGAAGAATCTTGGCGAGGTCGTCGGCCAGGAGCATCTGACCGGTCCAGACGGCGCGCTGACCCGGCTGATTGGTTCGGGTTCGCTCGGCTCGATGATCTTCTGGGGGCCGCCCGGCACCGGCAAGACGACGGTGGCGCGGTTGCTGGCCGGTGAAACCAGCCTTGCCTTCGAGCAGATATCGGCGGTGTTTTCCGGCGTCGCCGACCTGAAAAAGGTGTTCGAAGCAGCCAAGCTGCGCCGCACCAATGGCCGCCAGACCTTGCTGTTCGTCGACGAGATCCATCGCTTCAACCGTGCCCAGCAGGATTCCTTTCTCCCGGTCATGGAGGATGGGACCGTCGTGCTCGTCGGTGCCACCACCGAAAATCCGTCCTTCGAACTGAATGCTGCGTTGCTGTCGCGCGCCCGCGTGCTGGTCTTCCACTCATTGGGCGAGGAAAGCATCGCCAAGCTGATGGCGCGGGCCGAGGAGACCGAGGGCAGGGCGCTGCCGCTTGATGACGAGGCTAGGGCGATGCTCATCCGCATGAGCGATGGCGATGGTCGTGCATCCCTTACCCTCGCGGAAGAAGTCTGGCGCGCCGCCAAGCCAGGCGAGATTTTCAATCCAGAGGGCCTGCAGCGCATCGTCCAACGCCGCGCTCCGATCTACGACAAGGGCCAGGACGGCCATTACAATCTGATCTCGGCGCTGCACAAATCGGTGCGTGGCTCCGATCCCGACGCCGCGCTCTATTATCTCGCGCGCATGTTCGATGCCGGCGAGGATCCGCTCTATCTCGGCCGCCGGCTGGTGCGCATGGCCATGGAAGACATCGGCCTGGCCGATCCGCAGGCGCTGGTCATCGCCAACGCCGCCAAGGACGCCTACGATTATCTCGGCTCGCCCGAGGGCGAACTCGCCTTTGCCGAGGCCACCGTCTATCTCGCCACCGCGCCCAAATCCAATGCCGTCTACACCGCCTTCAAGGCAGCCACGCGTGCGGCGAAGGAACATGGCTCGCTGCTGCCGCCGAAGCATATCCTCAACGCGCCGACCAAGCTGATGAAGGAGGAGGATTACGGCTCCGGCTATCGCTACGACCATGACGAGCCGGATGCCTTTTCGGGCCAGGACTATTTTCCCGAGAAGATGGGCCGACAGACCTTTTATGATCCGCCTGAACGCGGCTTCGAGCGCGACATCAGAAAGCGGCTCGATTATTGGGCGAAGCTGCGCAAAGAGCGGGAATAGCTGGCTTGCGCAGCCCGGTCGTCGTCACGCTTCGAAACGAGGCTTCGCCTTGGGGCATTTCCGCTTCGGTCGTACTCCACACGCTGCTGGCTGCGATGCTGGCCTTGATGCCGTTGCCAAAGCGGCCAAAGCGGCTGGAGGAGGAGCGGGTGTCGGTCGACATCCTGACGCCTCGGCAGTTCGAGGCGGCGACCAGGCCGCCACCTGCTCCGGTGACACCGGCAGAGCCCGAGGCGCCTGCAGCGGTGCCTCCGCCTGCTCTGGGCACGCCCAGACAGCAACCGCCCACCGCTCCGGCGATGATCCGCCCGACCGAAATGCTGTCGGCCAAGACGCTGGCCGATCCGCGCAGCCGGCAGGCGCGCGCCGACCTCGCCACCTTCGCTTCCGACGAGCGCATGGTTCAGCTGTGCAATCTCGAAGCCATGGATCAGATCCGTAAATGGCGCACGGATTTCCAGCCCGAGCGGGTGGTGCCTTACGCCACAGCCGAGGAAAAGATTGCCGGCACGACAATCGCCGCCGACGGTGCTGCCTTCCGCAGCCGGAGAAACTGGTACGGCCTGAAGTTCAATTGCCGGCTCGCGCAGGATGGCGAAAGCGTCATCGGCTTCGAGTTTCTGGTCGGTGATCCCGTGGCGAAGGAGAAATGGGACGAGCTTGGTTTGCCGGCGGTGCATTGACCGATGTTGCCCTCGGTCGCGTTCGCACCGCCAAACCGCTCAAGGCGCTGGAGCGTCGGCCGCGATGGGGGCGTTGTGCGGGGACCCAAAAAACCTTATCAAGGCGCACGGCCGGGCGGTGGTCGATGCCATGATTTTGGCGCTACTCTTTCGCAACAGGATCGCGCTTCGCGCGTGGAAAAATGACAAAAACGCTTCGCAAAACCCTACGCAAATTCGCCATTGCCATCCCGCTTCTCGCCCTTGGCTTCTATTTCATCCCGATCCTGACATCGGTCTTTATCGTCCTCGGCCTCATCGATGTCCTGCGCAACGACCGCAAGGACCTGTCGCTGTTCAGCGGCTATTTCCTCGGCAACGGCCTGTTCACCTGGCTGCTTTCGCCCTTCAACCTGCTGGTCGATCTCTTGTGCTACAGGAATCCCGGCGTCTGGAAGCTGGAGCAGTTTCCCGCCGATTATCAGCGTGAGGTCAATGAGGTCCTGGACATCTTCAAGGCGCGCAAGGACGAGATCATCGCCGACATCGACGCCAATTTCGGCGCCGGCCGGCGCGGCATGTATGTCTATCAGTGGTACGGCAAGCACAAGATCGACAACGTCGCCGAGTTCAACAAGGATTTCAAATACATCAAGACGATCGCCGTTTCCGTCTTCAGCAAGCGCGAATCGACGTCATGGCACTTCGGGCCGCTGCGGCTCAGCCTGCGCATTCTCTACAATCTGATCCCGGTGAAGTCGGAGATTTTCGTCGAATGCGGCAACGTCAAGAACTACTGGTACGACAATCCGCTGTTCATCTTCGACGACACGCTGCTGCATCGCTCTGTCAATGAGTATGACGGCCGCCGCTACTGCGTGTTCATGGATATCATCCGCCCATCCCCGGTTCCCGGGTTGATCGCGGGCATGCTGGCTGTCGTCTCGGTAAGCGTCGAGCGCATCAACTCGATGTTCTACAAGAACTGGAAGATGATTGGTTCGAGCAAGCCGAAGAAGGTCGGGACGACCTGAGCTTGAAATCGTCAGTGCTGTCGGCTCTGCCGGCAGCCTTTGGGGGCATAGGTCCGGGAATTAACCCATGTTGGCGCGCCGGTCATGCCGCCCCGTGCGTGGCCAAGCCTTGATACACTGAAAGCCTTTTGGAAAACGCCCGCCTCGCGGGCGCCGTTTGAAGGTGCTCTCAACGCTTGCGGTGGCCACCCGTTCAAGTATACATCCCTTCAAGCTCAAGAGTTCCCGATACGAATCGCGTGGGATTTCTATTTGCCGGAACAGCCCTTGGCTGCGTCGGCGGGAGTCCCTGTTTGACCTCGACAGTCCTGCTTCTTCCCTTCCTTGGCGGCCTCAAGTGACGAAGAACGAAATTCTCGGATTCTGGCTAAAAATCTACATATGTACGGTGTTGTTGGGCGTTGCATTCGTCACCCTATACATAAAACTTGAAGAGCCAATCTATTATTGGGATTTCGCCGCCTATTTCAATGGATTCAACCAATATGGCGCGCTCCTGGCCGAGAGCCCTCTCCAATGGCTGAGCCAATTGAGGAGCTCTATCGCGAGGGATGACTACAGTGCGGCAATCTTGGTGCCTCTTATGCCGTTTCACGTATTTTTTGGCGGCTCAAGGCTTTCCTACGTCGCCGGAATAGTCACGGTTTACCTGGTCCCCACCGCTCTTTTCATAGGAAGAATGAGCTACCAGGAGGCCACCTCCGAAACATCTTCTTCCCAAAGCTGGCCTGCCGTCTGGATTGCTGCCTTTCTCTACACGCCGTTCTGGGCAGCGACGCTTCGTGGATTGCCGGATATTGCCGGCTGTCTCGCGCTTTCTGCAGCGACCTATTTTCTTTGGAAATCAAGGTTCCTGACCCGCGAACCGGCGATCAACGGAATACGCGTCGGCATAAGCCTGTGGTTGGCGTTCGTGCTGCGCCGTTGGTATGCATACGCTGTCTTGGGCATCACAATTTCCGCGGCCTTCTTTTGTCTGTTTCAGGTCGCAAAAGACCGCGACTTTCCGGCGCTCCGGAAAGCTGCGTTAGGGGGCGTGTGTGCGATTTTCACTATTGCCGGAGCCGCATTGGCCTTCCAGCAACCCCTGATCCTCAAGATTCTGGGAACCAGCTATGGTGACATCTATAGCGGGTACAAAACGGGTCTCGTTTCGCAGATTGACCAGCTAGGATCGCGGCTCAGCTATGTGAATTGGCTAATGATCATAGTGGGCCTTTATATCTCTGTCATACGCCGCAACAGTTTTTCTTTGTTCTGTGCCTTTGCCTCGGCACTCACCTTTTTCCTCTTTACCCGGACGCAGGACCCGGACCGTCATCATTCGATGTCGATGTTTCTTTGGCTCTTTCCTGCATACGCCCAGGCAGTCGTTGCGATCGTTTCGTTGCCGGCGCTGAGATCGCGATGGTCAACCGTCGCCATAGCCATTGTCGCCGGGTCTGCCTATTTGGGTACCTTTTTCCCGATCGGCCGCCAGCTGCTGTCACCGGTCAGCTACGTTTTTGCCAGGGAAGCCACGCTTCCTCTCCACCTCGACAATCTTCCTGAATACCGGCGCCTTATCGACGACCTTGTCAGGGAAATGCGACCTGAGGACCGTTTTTCGGTATTTGCCTCAGGCGCGGTCATGAATGACTCGCTCTTGTATGAAATGGACAAGGACCTTTACCCTCGTATCGAATGGTCTTGCCAGGTTGACAGTCGCGATCGATTCTGGCCGGGGGCGTTGAAATCCAGATACATCGTCGTAACCGACCCTCCCGTGACGCATCTGCAATCGGGTGCGCAGATCTGCGTTACGATCCCGGATCACGACATTGTCGAAGGGAAGGGCATTGGTGCCGCCTACAAGCGCGTTACGGCATACGAGTTGTCCGACGACGTCAAGGGCTACCTCTATGAACAGGTGCGCCCGGTCAGCAAAACGGAAATCGACGCCCTCTACAGCGAGTTCCGGAAAAAATACCCAGGCTGGGCAACGCCTGAGTGGTGATGACCAGGTCGATCGCTCCCGCGCAGTGCCTGTGCGTCCACTCCCCAGCGGCGGTCGTTGCACCATCGTCCTATAGCCTCATCGAAGCGGGATCCCTACAACTCGATGCAGCGGATATGTCTAGCCGGATATAACGCTGCTTTGAGTTGGAGCGACATTCGCCTTGGGAGGATAAGGTGAGCGGACGGCAGCCGACGGGTCATCATGCGGATTTCATCCAGGCGTCCCTCGCCAGCAGCGATGCGGCGCGCTCGGCGCTGGTTGCCTCTTGGCGGCGCTCGCTCACATTGCACGGTCTCGATCCGGCCGAGCGCAAGGCGCCACGACGCCTGACCGCGGGCGAGCTCAGCGAAGCAAGGCAACGCATGGAACCATTGCTTCGCGCCGCCGATGCGAGCCTGGATCGTCTCTATCTGGCAGTTGGCGGTGTCGGCTGCTGCGTGCTGCTTGCCGATCGCGAAGGCATCCCGGTCGAACGCCGCGGCGCGGTCGCCGATGACGACACGTTCGACGAGTGGGGTCTGTGGACCGGCACCGTCTGGAGCGAGGACTCCGAGGGCACCAACGGCATCGGCACCTGCCTTGCCGACCAGCGCGCGCTCACCATTGACCGCGATCAGCATTTCTTCGCGCGCAACACGCTGCTCAGTTGCACCACCGCGCCGATCTACGATCACGAAGGCAATCTGGCGGCGGCACTCGATGTCTCGTCTTGCCGGTCGGACCTGACCGAAGGCTTTGTCAACCTGATCGCCATTGCGGTTGGCGATGCCGCGCGCCGCATCGAGGCCGAGAATTTCCGCTTGAGGTTTGCCAACGCCCGCCTCTTGCTGGCACCGGTCGCTGAGCGCAGCACCGGCGCGCTGATCGCCGTCGATGCCGACGATCTGGTGGTGGGCGCGACGCGTTCGGCGCGCCTCGCTCTCGGCATCACCCAGCAGGCCTTGGCCAAAGGGTTGCCGGCCGCCGATATTCTTGGCGACTCGGCCAGGCCCGCCGAAGATCTGGACGAAGCAGAGCGCGGCGTGGTCCAGCGTGCCATCGCGCGCGCCCAAGGTAATGTGTCGGCCGCCGCCGGCAATCTCGGAATTTCTCGCGCCACCTTGCATCGCAAGCTCACCCGCTTCGGCATCCGCCGGCCGCATTGAGCTTTCCAGCTCGCAACTGTCGCAGATCTGCGACAGTTGGCGCCGGCGAGTGCTTGGCCGGGGCTGACAAGTCCGACCCCATCCGCAACTCTTGCCAACGACGCGCCGCATCCCGCGGCGCTGCTTGTTGGGAGGAAGACGAATGAACAAGGTAGAATTTTCCCGCACGGCCAAGGTTCCCTTTGCCAAGCGCTACGACAACTACATCGGCGGCAAATGGGTCGCCCCGCTTTCCGGAAAATACTTTGACAACATATCGCCGGTCACCGGCCGGCCGCTGGGAGAGATCGCTCGCTCTGAAGCGAGGGACATCGAGGCGGCACTCGACGCCGCGCACAAGGCCAAGGATGCCTGGGGCAAGACAAGCGCTGCCGCACGCGCGCTGATCCTCAACCGCATTGCCGACCGCATGGAGGACAATCTCGATCTCCTTGCGCTCGCCGAGACCTGGGACAATGGCAAGCCGATCCGTGAGACGACCGCCGCCGACCTGCCGCTGGCCATCGATCATTTCCGCTATTTCGCCAGCGCCGTGCGTAGCCAGGAAGGCGGCATCTCCGAGATCGACCATGACACTGTCGCCTATCATTTCCATGAGCCGCTTGGCGTCGTCGGCCTGATCATCCCGTGGAACTTCCCGCTGCTGATGGCAGTGTGGAAGCTGGCTCCCGCACTTGCCGCGGGCAATTGCGTCGTCCTGAAGCCGGCCGAACAGACGCCCGCCACCATCATGCTATGGGCTGACTTGATCGGGGACCTGTTGCCCGACGGCGTGCTCAATATCGTCAATGGCTTTGGTCTCGAGGCAGGCAAGCCGCTGGCGTCGTCGAACCGCATCGCCAAGATCGCCTTTACGGGCGAGACGACGACCGGCCGGCTGATCTCGCAATATGCCAGCCAGAACCTCATCCCGGTAACGCTCGAACTCGGCGGCAAGTCGCCCAACATCTTCTTCCAGGACGTGACCGCCGAGGACGACGACTTCTTCGACAAGGCGATCGAAGGCTTCGTCATGTTCGCGCTCAACCAGGGCGAGGTCTGCACCTGTCCCAGCCGGGCGCTGGTGCATGAGAAGATCTATGACAAGTTCATGGAAAAAGCGCTGAAGCGCGTCGAGGCGATCGTCCAGGGCGATCCGCTCGACCCCGCGACCATGATCGGTGCCCAGGCATCGAGCGAGCAATTGGAGAAGATCCTGAGCTACTTCGACATCGGCCGCCAGGAAGGTGCAGAAGTGCTGATCGGCGGCGAGCAGAACCATTTGCCGGGTGACCTGGCCGGCGGCTACTACGTCAAGCCGACCGTGTTCAAGGGCCACAACAAGATGCGTGTCTTCCAGGAGGAGATTTTTGGGCCCGTTGTGTCTGTCACCACCTTCAAGGATGACGACGAAGCGCTGTCGATCGCCAATGACACGCTCTACGGTCTCGGCGCCGGCATCTGGAGCCGTGACGCGAACCGCTGCTACCGTTTCGGCCGCGCCATCCAGGCCGGTCGCGTCTGGACCAACTGCTACCATGCCTATCCCGCGCATGCTGCGTTCGGCGGTTACAAGCAGTCGGGCATCGGCCGCGAGAACCACAAGATGATGCTCGACCACTATCAGCAGACCAAGAACATGCTGGTCAGCTACAGCCCGAAGAAACTCGGCTTCTTCTGATCGCCTGCCGAGGCGGCGCATGATGCTTTCCGAACGATCATGCGTGATCCAGGCAAGGGGCGCGGCCGACATGGCCGCGCCTCTATCTCTCTTCGTGAACAAGGGCGCTTCGTGGTGGAGGACGGCATGCTCGACAAAGCTTCCTTGGGAAAAGTCTCGGCCACGCCGGCGGCCCGGGCCTTTCTGGCCGAAATCATCGCCGACCATGGTCAGGTGCTGTTTCACCAGTCGGGCGGCTGTTGCGATGGTTCCTCGCCAATGTGTTATCCGCAAAGCGATTTCATCGTCGGCGACAATGATGTCATGCTGGGCGAAATCGGCGAGACGCCGGTCTATATCAGCGCCTCGCAATATGAGGTGTGGAAGCACACCGATCTCATCATCGACGTGGTGCCGGGCAGGGGCGGCATGTTCTCGCTCGACAACGGGCGCGAGAGGCGATTCCTGACGCGCTCGATTGTCTGCGCCGTGCCGGCGCCCGCACGCACTGGGGATTGACCAGGCCGCCCTTGTGGGGGCAGTAAACGGTTATGTTCAATCTGCTTCTCGTTGTGGTCGGCGGCGGCATCGGCGCCGGCATTCGTCATCTCACCAACATCGGCGCACTGCGCCTTGTCGGCCCTAACTATCCCTGGGGCACGATGGCCATCAACATCATCGGCTCGTTCGCCATGGGCCTATTCATCGCCACCCTGGCGCGCCGCGGCGGTTCGAACGAGCTCAGGCTGTTCGTCGCCACCGGCATCTTTGGCGGCTTCACCACCTTTTCCGCGTTTTCGCTCGATTTCGCCACCTTGTGGGAGCGTGGAGCCACACTGCCGGCGCTAGCTTATGCCCTTGCCAGCGTCATTGGCGCCATTATCGCCCTGTTTCTGGGACTTTGGCTCGCAAGAACCGTTTCATAATGTTATTGCCGCGCCGAGAGTGGGCCGAACCCTGCTCGGGAAACGGATAAGCGAAAAATATGGCAGGCGTTGAACAAATCACAGTGGAGGCCGGCGAGGCGGGCATGCGGCTCGACCGCTGGTTCAAAACCCATTTCCCGGGCCTCGGCTTCGGCCACCTGCAAAAGCTGCTGCGCTCCGGCCAGATCCGCGTCGATGGCGGCCGCGTCAAGGCCGACACCCGTGTCGAACCCGGCCAGATGGTCCGCGTTCCGCCGCTGGAAGTGGACAAGAAGGGCGAGAGTGCACTGACCGGTCACTCGATCCGCAACCAGGGCGATGCCGACGTTCTGGCGAAAATGCTGATCCATGAAGATCCCAAGGTCTTCGTCTTCAACAAGCCGGCGGGCCTTGCGGTGCAGGGCGGCTCGGGCGTCACCCGCAATGTCGACGACATGCTGGAGGCTTGGCGCAACCAGAAGGGCGAGAAGCCGCGTCTGGTCCACCGGCTCGACCGCGACACTTCGGGCGTGCTGGTCGTCGCCCGCACCCGGCTAGCCGCCATGAAGCTTGCTGAAGCGTTTCGCGCCCGCGAGACCAAGAAGACCTATTGGGCGCTGGTCAAGGGCGTGCCGCCCAAGCGCGAGGACAAGATCTCGACCTGGCTGATCAAGGAGCCGACGCCCGATGGCGATCGCGTGCGCGTCGCCGCGCATGGCGAAAAGGGCGCCGACCACGCAGTGTCCTACTACCGCATCATCGAGCAGGCGGCGCAGACGATGACCTGGCTTGAAATGGAGCCCTATACCGGCCGCACGCACCAGCTTCGTGTCCATGCCGCCTATATCGGCTGCCCGATCCTCGGCGATCCGAAATATTTCGAGGCCGACACCAACTGGGATTTTCCCGGCGGCATACAAAACCGCCTGCATCTGCATGCGCGCCGCATCATCATTCCGCACCCGGACAAGGGCGTTATCGATGTCACCGCACCGATGCCGCCGCATATGCGCCAGAGCTGGAACCTGATCGGCTTCGACGACGCCAGCGCGGAGGACTGAATTGTGAGCGGCGCCACCGATACGCTCGACCGGCGCGACACGGTTGACATGGCGGCCGCCGGGATCATGGTCGGCCTGACGTTTTCCTGGGGACTGAACTACGTCGCCGCCAAGATCTCCTACGCCGGTTACGATCCTGTCTTCCTGTCGATCGCGCGCTCGATCATCGGCGGCTTGTGCGTCTTCGCCTGGTGCCGCTGGCGTGGCATCGCGCTTTTCACGCGCGATGGGACATTGCTCGCAGGCATCGCGGTTGGCGCCCTTTTCGGCGTCGAGTTCCTTTTTCTTTATGTCGGCTTGGAGCACACGACCGTTGCCCGCAACACGCTGCTGGTCAACACAATGCCGTTCTGGATGCTGATTGGCGGCCACTTCCTGCTGGGCGAGCAGATCACCTTGCGCAAGTTCCTCGGCCTGCTGCTGGCCTTTGCCGGCCTCGCCGCGGTCTTTTCCGACAAGCTTGGCGGCGGCGGGGACATGCTGTTCGGCGATCTCCTGAGCCTCGGCTCCGGATTTTTCTGGGCTTTGACCAACATCCTCATCAAGCGCTCGAAGCTGGTCGAGGCGAGCGCCGAGAAGCTGCTTCTCTATCAGCTCGCCGGGGCCGCAATCGTCGGCGTGCTGGTGCTGCCTCTCGCCGGTCCGCCCGTTCGTGACCCTAGCGTGCTGCCGACATTGGCCCTGCTTTTTCAGGCGGTCTACATCGTCGCCTTCACCTATGTGCTCTGGTTCTGGCTGCTGCGGCGCTATCCGGCGTCGGGCCTGTCCAGTTTCACCTTCCTGTCGCCGGTTTTCGGTGTGCTGTGCGGCGCCGTGTTCTTGAATGAGCCGCTGACCATGCGCATTTTCCTGGCACTTGGCCTGATTGCCGCCGGCCTGATCATCGTCAACCGGCCGGTGCGCAAGCTGACGCCCGTATAAGAGAGACTTTTTATGCGCGACATCCTCAACGACCTCGAAGCGGGCAAATATCTTTCCGATCCGGATCCGGTGCGCCGCGCGCAGATCCAGATGAAGACGCATCTGCCGAAGCGCTTCTACAAGACCGTCTCGGTCGTGCCGGTGGGAGAGGGCTTTGCCGTACATCTCGACGGCAAGCCGGTGCGTACGCCGGGCAAGGCGCTGCTGGCATTGCCGACCGAGGCGGCGGCTGCGCTCGTCGCCGACGAGTTCGCCGCACAAGGCGAAACCATCAACCCGGTGACCATGCCGGTGATGCGCCTCGTCAACACCGCCATCGACGGTGTCGCCAGCGATACACAGGTGGTGCTGGAAGACATCCTGCGCTTCGCTTCGTCCGATCTGCTCTGCTATCGCGCCGACGCGCCGCAGGGCTTGGTGGAGCGGCAGAACGAACATTGGGACCCGGTCCTCGATTGGGCGCGTGGCAGCCTCGGGGCAAGGTTCAATCTCGCCGAGGGGATCATCCATGTCGAGCAGCCACGCGAAGCCATTGCAATACTGGGCAGCCACCTTGCCCAGCGCGCCGACCCGCTTCGGCTCGCCGCCATCCATGTCATGACCTCGCTGACCGGTTCGGCGCTGCTGGCGCTGGCCGTCGATTTCGGCGAACTCGATGCCGAGGGTGCGTGGGCCGCCGGCCATGTCGACGAGGACTGGCAGATCGAGCATTGGGGACAGGACGCCGAGGCTGTCGCGCGCCGCGCGGCACGCAAGCGCGACATGATCGCTGCCGTCGGCCTGCTGGAAGCGCTCAAGGGCTGACGATCCACCGCTGCCCCGTTGCATCCCGCAGTGCACCTAATACCAAAGTCATAATCCCAAAGACGCCCTGACATTGGCGCGCGCTTTCTGTCATTTTTTCCGTGATCGCTGTGCTTGAGTCTGTGTTCGGAGGAGAACGCGGACAATGACACGCAGCATCGAGGCAATGGGTCTCACGGGAGGACAATTCTATGGCAATGGCATCGACTGCCGGCGGAGCAAGCCGCGGCATGACGCGGGAAGAGAAGAAGGTCATCTTCGCTTCCTCGCTCGGCACCGTTTTCGAATGGTACGATTTCTATCTCTACGGTTCGCTGGCGGTGTTCATTGGTTCGACCTTTTTCAGTCCAACCATTCCGGAGGCGACGCGCAACATCTTCGCGCTGCTGGCGTTCGCCGCCGGCTTCCTGGTGCGCCCGTTCGGTGCACTGCTGTTCGGCCGTATCGGCGACCTTGTCGGCCGCAAATATACATTCCTTGTCACCATGACGATCATGGGCCTATCGACCTTCCTGGTCGGCCTGCTGCCTGGATATGCGACTTTGGGCATCGCGGCTCCCGTGATCCTGATTGTCCTGCGCATGCTGCAGGGCCTGGCGCTCGGTGGTGAATATGGCGGTGCGGCGACCTATGTCGCCGAGCATGCGCCTGATGACCGCCGTGGTTTCTACACGTCATGGATCCAGACGACGGCGACGCTCGGCCTTTTCTTGTCGCTGATCGTCATCCTGATCGTGCAGGCGTCACTGACCAAGGAGAACTACGCCGCCTGGGGTTGGCGCATTCCTTTCATCGTCTCCTTCGTGCTGCTTGCCGTTTCAATCTGGATCCGGCTGTCTCTCTCCGAGTCGCCGACCTTCCAGAAGATGAAGGACGAAGGCAAGGGTTCCAAGGCGCCGCTTTCGGAAGCCTTTGGCCAGTGGAAGAATGCCAAGATCGCGATCCTGGCGCTGCTCGGCCTTACCGCCGGTCAGGCCGTGGTCTGGTACAATGGCCAGTTCTACGCGCTGTTCTTCCTGCAGAACGTGCTCAAAGTCGAAGCCCAATCGGTCAACATCATGATCGCCATTGCGCTCGCCCTCGGCTCGATCTTCTTCGTCGTCTTCGGCTGGCTCTCCGACAAGATCGGCCGCAAGCCGATCATCATGGCGGGTCTCGCTTTGGCGATCGTCTGCACCTTCCCCTTGTTCAAGGCGCTGACCTGGTCGGCCAATCCGGCACTCGCCAAGGCTCAGCAGAACACGCGTGCAACGGTGACGGCGGCACCCGGCGACTGCAGGTTCCAGTTCAATCCGGTCGGCACGGCGAAGTTCACGACGTCCTGCGACATCGCGACCTCGTTCCTGACCAAGAACTCGGTTCCCTACGACGTAGTGTCGACGGCTGCGGCCGGAACTGCGGCTTCGGTCAAGATCGGCAATGAAACGGTGGACTCCTACGATGCGATCGCCGCCGGCGATCAGGCGAAAGCCAAGGATGCCGCCTTCGTCAAGGCCGTCAACATGTCGCTACAGGACGGCGGCTATCCGCTGAAGCGCGCGGCGATCAAAGTATCGGACCAGAAGCTCGATGCTTTTGTCGCCGCCAATCCGGAGTTGAAGCTCGATGCCGCCGCCATCCGCGCCGGTGAGAAGGCGACTGTTCCGGTCGACCAGGCGATCAAGGACAAGATCCTGACCAAGGATGAGGCCGCGGGCGCCCCTGAAGTCACTGTCTACAACATACCGGGTGGCGGCCCCTTCGCCATGTTCGCCGACCCGGCGGCGATCAATTGGCCGATGACGATCGGCATCCTGTTCATCCTGGTCCTGTTCGTGACCATGGTCTACGGCCCGATTGCCGCGATCCTGGTCGAGATGTTCCCGACCCGCATCCGCTACACCGGCATGTCGTTGCCCTATCACATCGGCAATGGCTGGTTCGGCGGTCTGCTGCCGGCGACCGTGTTCGCACTCAGCGCCTACAAGGGCGATATCTACTATGGTCTGTGGTATCCGGTGATCATCGCCGCGATGTCGCTGGTCATCGGCCTGATCTTTGTCAGGGATACGCTTGGAACCGATCTGAACACCAAGCAGTAACCGATACTCGGTAGCCAACAAAAAACCCGGCGCGAGCGATCGCGCCGGGTTTTTCAATGCATGGCGACATGCGACGAGGACAGGCGGTTAGCTTTGCCGGTCCTGCCTCGCGTCCTCTATAGCCGCCTCGTGATACCAGCCGTCACCGAAATCCGCCCGAACACCGCGCAGCGATGCAAGCTCTGCTGCAAACTTAGCCTTACCGCTTAAATTTGAGGCAGAGATGCGGGCTGCCGCCGGGAACATCAGAATTTTGGCCGACGGACGCGTGGAAATGATTTCCATTGTCAGGCTCCTTTCTTCTGCCGAACCTTGTCGATTCAACTTGTCTCGAAGATAAGGTCTGCAATCAAGTTAGGCAATATGCCTACGAAAAGATCAGAATTTGCCCAATATTTGTGCGCATTGCGACTGTGATTGATCCGGACGCATTGCTTGGGCGGCTTGCCGACTTCAACCGAATGCCGCGTCAATTTTGCCGCACCCTCCAGACCAAGAGTGGCACACGAATTGCATTTTAGTAATCCGGCAGACCGGCTGCTGGTGGCAGAGGCATGTCGACGCCGTCCAGTGTTCGGTGATCAAGCAACGAGAGGCTAGAATGACGAAATACAAGCTCGAGTACATTTGGCTCGATGGATACACCCCGGTCCCAAATCTCCGCGGCAAGACGCAGATCAAGGAGTTCGCCGAATTCCCGACGCTCGAGCAGCTGCCGCTGTGGGGCTTTGATGGTTCGTCGACGATGCAGGCCGAGGGCCACAGTTCCGACTGCGTGCTGAAGCCGGTCGCTGTCTATCCGGATCCGGCCCGCACGAACGGCGTGCTCGTGATGTGCGAAGTCATGATGCCCGATGGCGTTACGCCGCATGCCTCCAACAAGCGCGCCACCATCCTCGACGACGAGGGCGCCTGGTTCGGTTTCGAGCAGGAATATTTCTTCTACAAGGACGGCCGCCCGCTCGGCTTCCCAGAGAGCGGTTATCCCGCGCCGCAGGGCCCGTACTATACCGGCGTCGGCTACTCCAACGTCGGCTCGGTCGCGCGCCAGATCGTTGAGGAGCATCTCGACCTCTGCCTCGCCGCCGGCATCAACCACGAGGGCATCAACGCCGAAGTGGCCAAGGGTCAGTGGGAATTCCAGATTTTCGGCAAGGGCTCCAAAAAGGCCGCCGACCAGATGTGGATGGCCCGCTACCTGATGCAGCGCCTGACCGAGAAATACGGCATTGACATTGAATACCATTGCAAGCCGCTCGGCGACACCGACTGGAACGGCTCGGGCATGCACGCCAACTTCTCGACCGCCTATATGCGCGAAGTCGGCGGCAAGGCTTATTTCGAAGCGCTGATGGCAGCCTTTGACAAGAACCTGATGGATCACATCGCCGTCTACGGCCCTGACAATGACAAGCGTTTGACCGGCAAGCATGAGACCGCGCCGTGGAACAGGTTCAGCTATGGCATCGCCGATCGCGGTGCTTCGATCCGCGTGCCGCATTCCTTCATCAAGAACGACTACAAGGGTTATCTGGAAGACCGCCGTCCGAACTCGCAGGGCGACCCCTACCAGATCGCCTCGCAGATCCTGAAGACGATCGCCTCGGTACCGGCGAGCGCCCAAGTTTCGGCAGCGGCGTAAGGATTTCGGCATAGATGAAAAAAGCCCCGGCGTTCGCGCCGGGGCTTTTTTGTTGCTGCTGCCGGATCGAGCGGGAAAGGCGCAGTGTGTCCGTCCTCAGACAATGCCACGCGCCTTCAGTGCAGCAACGACCTTGGCATGGGGCAGGGCAGGTGTGCGGTTGCCGTAGCGGCAATATCTCCTGGTTGGCGACGAGGGCGTTGAGCACGGCCTCCTCGGTCGCTTGCACCACAGCGGCGTAGAAAGCGTCGAGCCGCCCTTGAAGGCGTAGCAGTTCATGCCCGTGCCGCCGCCGACCGAGCCCTGTTCGATGCTACCGGCGGCAGCGCTGTCAATCGCCGCCATGGCGTGGTCGACGGTGACATGTGGGCCGTTGATGTCATCGAGGTAGCCGTCCCAGGTTTCCGCCACCATCGGCAGTAGCCACTGGCTGGTCATGGCAGGCTTGTTGCGCGCCATCCACGTCCCTCCGACGATCTGCTCCTGTAGGAACCCCGGCCCAGGCCGGGGTTCTTTTTGTGGGGATGCCCTTACTGGACAAAAGCCCCCAAAAAAAGTCAGGCGGAAAGATCGCTGCGCGGACCGTTGTGGGGTGACGGTCCGGGCTGGTGCGCGGCTTTCTGTGAGGCAGTGTCGCGGACCATGAAAGCCCAAAAAACCGCAGAAAATGGCCTGTTTCGGCGACTCCGCCTGCTTGCGCTCCATTGCATAAGTCTCTGTTCAAGCGTCAAAATCGGCGATCCGCGCCTCCGATGAGCGGCGTTGACAGATCGCAGTGCAGCATGCGACTTCGCAAGTCTTGGGGTTACGTCACGCAATGCTGTTCGGACGGGCGGGGTTTACTTGAACGGCGGCATAGGCGTGGGCGCCGGACGAGCGGTCACTGTAGCCTGAGGCAGTGCTCCGCTCGCTCCTGGCTCTAATGTTGGCGACCGAATGGCCACCCTTCATCGTCCACCGAACATTGCTTAGCCTGGGACACGCGTCATCAAGACCGGCGTGCTGGGCCTGCCAAAGGGCTCATGAGCCCCGGCATGCGAGCGATTGTCGAAAATTCAAATCGCAATGCTCGGCCCAACGGTTGCGCGAAACAGCGCGAGACCGATCGGCAGCACGGCTGATCGGCGGGATGTGCGGCTATCGGAGCGCAGCAAAAAGCCCTTGAAAGAGGGAAGTCTTTCAAGGGCTTGAATAGTATATCGAATCTTAGATCGAGTAGTACATGTCGTACTCGACCGGATGCGGGGTCATTTCGAAGCGCATCACCTCGGCCATCTTCAGCTCGATGTAGCTGTCGATCTGGTCGTCGTCGAAGACGCCGCCAGCTTTCAGGAAGCCACGATCCTTGTCCAGGCTCTGCAGCGCTTCGCGCAGCGAACCACAGACGGTCGGGATCTTCTTCAGTTCCTTCGGCGGCAGGTCGTAGAGATCCTTGTCCATCGGCTGGCCGGGGTGGATCTTGTTCTTGATGCCGTCGAGACCGGCCATCAGCATGGCGGCGAAAGCGAGGTAGGGGTTCGCGCCCGGATCGGGGAAGCGGACCTCGACGCGCTTGGACTTGGGCGACGAGCCGAACGGGATGCGGCAGGACGCCGAGCGGTTGCGCGCCGAATAGGCGAGCAGCACCGGCGCTTCGTAACCCGGAACCAGGCGCTTGTAGGAATTGGTAAGCGGGTTGGTGAAGGCGTTGATCGCCTTGGCGTGCTTGATGATGCCACCGATGTAGAACAGGCAGCTTTCCGACAGGCCGGCATATTCGTTGCCGGCGAAGGTCGGCTTGCCGTTCTTCCAGATCGACTGGTGGACGTGCATGCCCGAACCGTTATCGCCGAAGATCGGCTTCGGCATGAAGGTGGCCGTCTTGCCATAGGCGTTGGCGACCTGGTGCACGACATACTTGTAGATCAGCATCTTGTCGGCGTTGCGGACCAGCGTGTCGAACTTGATACCGAGTTCGTGCTGGGCAGCAGCCACCTCGTGGTGATGCTTTTCAACGCGCACGCCCATCTCGGCGAGCACGGTCAGCATCTCGGAGCGCATGTCCTGTGCGGAATCGATCGGCGGCACCGGGAAATAGCCACCCTTGATGCGCGGACGGTGGCCGAGATTGCCGGTCTCGTAGTCGGTGTCGTCGTTCGACGGCAGTTCGGTGGAATCGAGCTTGAAGCCGGTGTTGTACGGGTCGGCCTTGTACTTCACATCGTCGAACACGAAGAA
The DNA here is from genome assembly GCF_056781655.1 of Mesorhizobium bavaricum. Lineage (NCBI taxonomy): Bacteria > Pseudomonadati > Pseudomonadota > Alphaproteobacteria > Hyphomicrobiales > Phyllobacteriaceae > Mesorhizobium > Mesorhizobium bavaricum. The sequence continues at coordinate 4,619,580 of NZ_CM165566.1, forward strand.
TTCGGCTTCCGGGCCGACATAGATGGTGTCGCCGATGCCTTCCGACTTCATGTAGGCCTCGGCCTTCTTGGCTGTGCCGCGCGGATCGCGGTTGTAGGATTCGCCCGAAACCGGATCGAGAATGTCGCACAGGATGACCATGGTCGACTGCGCGAAGAACGGATCCATATGAACCGTGTCCGGATCGGGCATCAGCACCATGTCGGACTCGTTGATGGCCTTCCAGCCGGCAATCGAGGAGCCGTCGAACATCACGCCATCGGCGAACATGTCTTCCTCGACCTCGATGACATCCATCGTCACGTGTTGCAGCTTGCCCTTCGGATCGGTGAAGCGCAGGTCGACGAATTTCACGTCGTTGTCCTTGATCTGCTTCATGATGTCTTTGGCTGTCGTCATGTCATTTATCCCTGTTTGATGACGTTTTTTGATGATGACGTTTTCAGAAGATTGCCGGGTGGATCAGACCGCGTCCATGCCGGTTTCGCCGGTGCGGATTCGCACGACTTCCTCGATGTTGGAGACGAAGATCTTGCCGTCGCCGATACGGCCGGTCTGGGCCGCCTTGCGGATGGCCTCGATCGCGCCTTCGACCGCGTCATCGCCGAGCACGACCTCGATCTTCACCTTGGGCAGAAAATCGACGACATATTCAGCGCCGCGGTAGAGCTCGGTATGCCCCTTCTGGCGACCGAAGCCCTTGGCCTCGGTGACCGTGATGCCTTGCAGTCCGGCCTCCTGAAGCGCTTCCTTCACTTCGTCCAGCTTGAATGGCTTGATGATCGCTTCGATCTTTTTCATGTAAAAAGTGGCCTCCACTGCCAAAAAAACGGGTTGTGAGCCCCCGCTTGCGCCTCCATCAAGCACGAACTGTGCCAATTGGACGAATTTGAAGCGGTCTCATACGATTTCAAAGTCGCGCCGCACCGGGATGCAAATTCGCGTCATTCACTGCATCAGGTGCGGCATGGGCTGCTGGAGCCGACACAGTGCCAGAACCTGGGTCCGCATAATAATTAGGCATATCGCCTATTCAGCTGGCAGTTTTGTGCCTGCGAAGCCTTCCTCCCGACGATATGGCGGCAAATTTTGCCAACTCCCCTTTGTTTGCTTCGGATCGAAAATTGGACAATGCTTGATCGAATGCGGATCGGCAATCCATGAGCAACGAACTTCTTTCCCCCGCCGAAATGAGCGAGGCCGATCGGCTGACGATTGCCGCCGGTCCAACCGATGGTATCGGCCTGATGCGAAGAGCCGGCGAAGCGGTCGCAGCGGTGGTCCTGGCGCGTTATCCCGCCGCGACGCGCGTGCACGTGCTGTGCGGCCCCGGCAACAATGGCGGTGATGGCTATGTCGTCGCGCGGTTGCTGGCCGAGGCCGGCGTCGGCACGACGATCTGGGCCAGCGGCACGCCGAGGCCGCAAGGCGATGCGGCGCTCGCCGCCGCGCAATGCCCGGTCAAGCCTCGGCCACTGTCGTATTTTGCCGCCGAGGCCGGCTCGATTGTCGTCGACGCGCTTTACGGGGCAGGGCTGTCCAAGCCGCTGGCCGGCGATGCCGCGAAAGCCGTTGACACTGCAACAGCTCTGCGCCTGCCTGTGGTCGCGGTCGACCTGCCATCGGGTGTCTCAGGAGCCAGCGGCGCAATATTGGGCAGAGCGTTTCACGCCGAGGTCACCGTGACCTTCGCGCGGAAAAAGCCGGGCCACCTGCTGCTCCCGGGACGAGAGCAATGTGGTGAAACCGTGCTCGCCGATATCGGCATCGACGACATCGTCATCGTCCAGCTCGCCGTGTCGACTTTTGAGAATGTGCCGGACCTGTGGTTGCGGGAATTTCCCGTGCCGGCGGTGGACGCACACAAATACAAGCGCGGCCATGTCGGCGTCTTTTCCGGCGGTCCGAGCGCTACCGGCGCGGCACGGCTGTCGGCACTAGCCGCCGCGAGAAGCGGGGCAGGGGCGGTCACCGTGCTGTCGCCGGCCAATGCCGTGCAGGTAAACGCTGTGCATCTTACCTCGATCATGCTGCGCAAGGCCGATGACAGCGTCGACATCGCCTCGTTCATCGACGAACGCCGGCCGTCGGCATTTGTTCTCGGGCCCGGTTTCGGCATTGGCGAAAAGACGCGGCAATTTGCACTCGCGCTACTCAGCCGTGCCCAGCCAAGGGATACGTCAACCCGGATTGACGGCCTCGTGTTCGATGCCGACGCGATCACCTCTTTTCGTGAGGCGCCGGACGTCCTGTTCGAAGCTTCTCGCCAACCCGGCGCGCCGGCCCTGGTGATGACGCCGCACGAAGGGGAGTTCGCCAGGCTGTTTCCCGATATCGCCGATGACGGCGCGTCCTCCAAGCTCGCCAAGGCGCGTGCGGCCGCCGCGCGTGCCAATGCAACAATCGTCTACAAGGGTGCCGACACGGTGATCGCGGCACCGAACGGCCGGGCGGCGATCAACGCCAATGGCGCGCCATGGCTAGCCACCGCCGGGTCGGGCGACGTGCTGTCCGGCATCACCGCCGGGCTGCTTGCCCAAGGCATGCCGGCGTTCGAAGCGGCCTGCGCCGCGGTGTGGATCCATGCCGAGGCCGGCAGCCGCTTCGGGCCGGGGCTGATCGCCGAGGATCTGCCCCTGGCGCTGGTGCCGGTGCTGCGCGAACTGGTCGAAGCGCGTTCGGCCGCTCGATGAGCCGCGCCCTGGCTCTGTTGCTAGCCACCCTCCTTGCTGTCTTCGTTGCGTCGGCAGCGCGCGCCGAAGGTCCAGTGACGATCGTCGATGATCCGGCGGTGCTCGCCGCGCTCGATGCCAAGGGCTATGGCTTTGCCGAGATGTTTGGCGCGGCGGGCGCGGGCGATCTGAAAGCTCTCTACGACAAGGCGCCGGCCTATCACGCTGTCGTCGACACTGTGGCGGCCGATGTCGTCGCGCTGCGCGCCGACATGAAGGCCGGCGGGCGGCCGCTCTACGAGGTCACCGACGGCAATGTCGGCCGCATCATGGACATGCGCTGGCTGAAGACCGATGCCGCCCGCTTCCGGCTGGTCGGCGTCGTCAACCGGCTCGATCGTCGCGACTTCGCCGCCGTGCTGGGTGACAAGAGCTGCGGCGAGGTGCGCTTTATCTACCGCCTTGCCTACAGTTTTCGGAAAAATGGCAAGCTGTTGGCGTCGCGCCTGCCGTTCAATTTCAACGCCGTCTACAGCGCGGCGCCCGATACCGACGGCGGCTGCGTCGGCGTTGCCGGACGCTGGACGCCACAGCTTGACGAGACCGTCGATGCCGGCTGGCTGACCGGCGGACCGCTGGAGAAAACCGGGCTGACCTTCAAGCAGTTGGAACTCAACGCACAGGTGGTGCGCTTTCCCTCCGGCCAGGAAACCGAGTTCGGCGGCCAGGCAGCCTATCTCATGCGGATATTCGGCATCGATGGCGGGACGGTCAGCGAGAAGCCGCTGGAGAACACGCCCGACACCGCACGGCTCTCGCAAGACGCGGCGCTGAAGACAAGGCTCGCCGCCTATGTCAGCGCCAACCTGCCGGCGGTCGACGAAGGCGTCTACGAAATCCCCGACGAATTCCTGGCCAGGAAGGTCATCTCCTGGTCGACCTTCGGCAGTGCCCGGCAGGCCAACCACCCGTTCACGCCGCTGCTTCAGCCCGAGGAATTCGCATCGCTCGATTATTCCGGGCTGAAACTGCTGCGCACGCCGGAAGCGCTGGTCGAGCGGCTGGACAATGGCGCCTGCCAGGGGTGCCATCAGGCTGGTTCCACTGCCGGTTTCCATTTCATCGGGCTCGACGACAAAACGACGTCGCCGCTCAACCGCATCGAGGTTGGCATTTCGCCGCATCTTCATGCCGAAATCCCGCGCCGCGAGGCTTGGTTGCGCGCCATGGCGCAAGGCAAGGAGCCGAACCGCTTCCGGCCGCTCTCCTTTGCACCGCCGGCTGCCTGGACGGACGCCGGCGCGGTCGACTACGCGCCGGCCGAGATGGCCATGCCGTGCCTGATGCCGGAAGATGCCGCCCGTTTTGGCGGGACCTGGCAGTGCGGCGGCGGCACAGTCTGCACGCCGCTGGCCACCGCTTCGGGCGTGCGGACCAAGCTGGCGCAATGCCTGCTGCCCAAGGACAGCCCTGAGATGTTTTCCGGCCATCCCTGCCTGGCCGGCTCGATCGCCAGCAACGCCACCCAGCCCTTCAACGACCGCTACAGCATATCAGGCCAGTTCGCAGCCTTCGCGCCGGATGTGTCGCGCACCGCCTACACCTGCCGTCCGCCGAAGATCGGCGTTCCTGCCGGCATCGCCTATCGCGGCTGCGACGACAAGGACCGGGTCTTCGCGGCCTTCAAAGCCGGCAAGCCGATGCCGAACGAGATCTGCGGGCTGGTCGGCGGCAAGAAATTTGACATCTGCGTGGCCACCAACAATTTCGACCAATGCCTTGGCGGCGCCGTCAATCGCGGCAACCGGCCGGCCTGTTCGGCCGATCATTTCTGCCGCGAGGACTATATGTGCCAGTCGCTGCCTTCAGACACGCCGGGCATTGCAAAAGTGAAAGGCATCGGCTTCTGCTCGCCGACCTATTTCATCTTCCAGATGCGCATCGACAACCATGCGACGCCCTGGGGCAGTTCCGTCCGCGCCACGATGGGAGCGGGGTTTGGTGCGCCGGTAGAGGAATAACCCAACCTGGCGATTGCTGGTGCGACCGACTGAGATACCGCCGTTTGCGGCTCTGGATGCCTCAAAGCGGAATATTGTCGTGCTTCTTCCAGGGGTTCTGCATGTCCTTGTTGCGCAGCATCCGCAGTGCGCGGGCGATCCGGCGGCGGGTCGAGTGCGGCATGATCACCTCATCGACATAGCCACGCTCGGCAGCGACGAAGGGTGACAGGAAGCGATCCTCGTAAGCCTTTGTATGCGCTGCGATCTTTTCCGCATCGCCAATGTCCTTGCGATAAATGATCTCGACCGCCCCCCTGGCGCCCATCACCGCGATCTGCGCCGTCGGCCAGGCGTAGTTCATGTCACCGCGCAGGTGTTTTGACGCCATCACGTCATAGGCGCCGCCATAGGCTTTTCTGGTGATGACGGTGATCTTCGGCACGGTGGCTTCGGCATAAGCGAACAGCAGTTTCGCGCCATGCTTGATCAGCCCGCCATATTCCTGCGCCGTGCCGGGCAGGAAGCCGGGGACATCGACAAAGGTAACGATCGGGATCGAGAAGCAGTCGCAGAAGCGCACGAAGCGCGCCGCCTTGCGGCTGGCGTCCGAATCGAGCACGCCGGCCAGCACCATCGGCTGATTGGCGACGAAGCCGACGGTACGGCCCTCGACCCGCCCGAACCCGGTGACGATGTTCTTGGCGAAATTCTGCTGGATCTCGAAGAAATCGCCTTCGTCGGCGGTCTTTAAGATCAACTCCTTGATGTCGTAGGGCTTGTTGGCGTTGTCGGGGATCAGCCGGTCGAGCGACAGATCATTGTCGGTGACCGACTGGTAGCATTCGATCTCGGGGAGCTCCGATGTGTTGGAGGCGGGCAGCAGGTCGACCAGCCGACGCATCTGCAGCAGCGCCTCCACGTCATTGTCGTAGGCGCCGTCGGCGATCGAGGATTTCGTGGTGTGGACCGAGGCGCCGCCGAGGCTCTCGGCGGTCACCGTCTCGTTGGTGACGGTCTTCACCACATCCGGTCCGGTGACGAACATGTAGGAGGTGTCGCGGACCATGAAGATGAAGTCGGTCATCGCAGGCGAATAGACGTCGCCGCCTGCGCAAGGACCCATGATGAGCGATATCTGCGGAATGACACCGGACGCCAGCACGTTGCGCTGGAAGATCTCGGCATAGCCGCCGAGTGCAGCGACGCCCTCCTGGATGCGCGCGCCGCCGGCATCATAGAGGCCGATGATCGGCGCGCGGTTGCGCAGCGCCATCTCCTGCACCTTGATCACCTTCTCGGCATGGGCTTCCGACAGCGAGCCGCCGAAGACGGTAAAATCCTTGGCGAAGAGATAGATCGGGCGGCCATTGACGGTGCCCCAGCCAGTGACGACGCCGTCGCCGGCGATCTTCGTCTTCTCCATGCCGAAATCGGTCGAGCGGTGCTCGACATACATGTCGAATTCCTCGAACGAGCCCTCGTCGAGAAACACCTCGATGCGTTCACGCGCGGTGAGCTTGCCCTTCTTGTGCTGGGCATCGATGCGGACCTGGCCGCCACCCATGCGGGCGATGTCGCGGCGGCGCTCGAGTTCCTTCAGCACGTCCTTCATCGGTTATCCTCCCAGGCCAGCAGCATTTCGTGGTAATCGTGCCGGCAAGCGAGTGCAAGCACCGCTTGCGCTGCGGTTTTGTTGCGCTGCAGCATGACGCCTCTTGCATTTGGCAGCGAACTGGGCCATATGCGGCGACATAGGCGCTTGGGCCGGGAACAATCCGGCCTTCTCGACAAATGAGACTGGTTGCGTCTGTTTTCCCTCTTTCCGGTATATCGGCCCCTCTTTCCGGTACATCACAAAGCGGCGAAAAAGCCCCGTGGCATGACGCCTGCGGGCACGACAGCGCAGCCGAGTGGACGAAACCGTCCGCCCGCCTTGTCGTTTCATGACAATTTATCCGACGGCAGGTTGCGCCCTGCCGCCATTGATGTTTGCGGCCATGAGCCGCGTGAAAGAAGAATATTTTGACCAACGAAAACACTTTGCTCGGTACTGGGGAACTCTCCGGTTTCGCAGCACTTGGAATTACGGGCGCGCTGCTCAAGGCGACCCATGCCGCCGGCTTCACCGAGCCGAAGCCGATCCAGACCCAGGCAATCCCGCCACAGCTGGAGGGCCGGGACATTTTCGGCATCGCCCAGACCGGTTCGGGCAAGACCGCGGCCTTTGCGCTGCCGATCCTGTCGAAGATCATCGCTCTCGGCACCAAGCGCCGGCCGAAGACGGCGCGTGCGCTGATTCTGGCGCCGACGCGCGAACTCGCCGTGCAGATCGAGGACATGATCAAGCTGCTCGCCAAGGGCGCGCATGTCTCGACCGCGCTCGTGCTGGGCGGCGTCTCGCGCTTCAGCCAGGTGAAGAAGGTCGCTCCCGGCGTCGACATCCTGATCGCCACACCAGGCCGGCTGACCGATCTGGTGCGTGAGGGCGACCTCGTGCTTGCCGACACCAAATGGCTGGTGCTGGACGAAGGCGACCGCATGCTGGACATGGGCTTCATCAACGACGTCAAGCGCATCGCGAAGGCGACCGCTCCGGACCGTCAGACGGTGCTGTTCTCGGCAACCATGCCGGCCGAAATCGCCGAACTGGCGAAAGGCCTGTTGAAGAACCCGATCCGCGTCGAAGTCGCCCCCCACAGCACGGCGGCGGCCGAGATCGTGCAGGGCGTCGTCTTCGCCCGCACCAAGCAGAAGCGCCAGGTGCTGTCGACGATGCTCGCCGACGAGGCGATGAAGTCCGTCATCATCTTTTCGCGCACCAAGCATGGCGCTGACAGGGTGACCAAGGACCTCGAGCGCGACGGCTTCAAGGCCGCCGTTATCCACGGCAACAAGTCGCAGAATGCCCGCCAAAAGGCGCTGAACGATTTCCGCGAGGGCTCGGTGCGCATTCTCGTGGCGACGGACATCGCGGCGCGCGGCATCGACGTCCCAGGCATCAGCCATGTCGTCAATTTCGACCTGCCTGACGAAGCCGAAAGCTATGTCCACCGCATTGGTCGCACCGGCCGCAACGGCATGGACGGCATCGCCATCACGCTTTGCGACCCGTCGGAAAACAGCAAGCTGCGCCAGGTGGAGCGCATCATCCGCACCAAGCTGCCGATCGTTGCCGACCATCTCGGCAACCCTGATCCGCAGCGCAATCCGGCTGAAAAGAACGAGCGCTTCGAGCCGGCCAATGATCGCAACGGCAATGGTCGTCGCGACGGCAGGCGGCCCGGTGGCGAGAACAAGGGCAACGGGTTTGGCAAGAAGCGCTTCGGCGACAAGCCGGCATTCGCTGGCGAGCGCAAGCCTGAAGGCGCCAAGCCCTTCAAGGGCAACAACAAGCGCCGCTTCGGCGGCAAGCGTCCGGCGGCGCGGGCTGCGTAAGCCAGACCGCTTCGCAATCAGTCAAGCCTAGGCTGGCTGATTGCTCGTGACTGACAAAGAAAGGGCGGCTGAAGCGATGCTTCGGCCGCCCTTTTTGTCGTAAGCTACTTGGCCACGCCTCGACCCAGACGGCGATCCTTTGCGCCAGAAAGGCGGTGGTCGATGGCGACAGCGCGTCGCCGGCGATGACGTGGTTGTCGGGGTCGCCGCTGTTCTCGACCGGAACCAATTCGTGCGGCCCGCCCCAGCGCGCGGCGATTTCGCGGGTGCGGTCTTCGCGCACCACTCTGTCAGAGTCCGAAAAGATGAACAGGGCAGGGATGGTCGCCTTCTCCACCGGCGCGCCATAAGCAAGCTCGGTCAGCGCCTGCATCGGCAGCGTCGCGGCAATTGGATATCTATAGGTCCAGAATTTCTCGTGCAGCGCGTTGCGCGGCACGAAACTGTGTTCCTTGCCGGCGACGAGTTTTGCGATCTGTTTGCCCCACGGCATGGTCAGGATCTCGGCACCGGATGCCTGGACGCCGAAATTCGGCGAGATGAACGCAATCGCCGCCACCCCGTCCGACGCGCCCGGCTGCGTTGCCGCCCATGTCGCCAACGAGCCCCCGGTCGAGGTCGAGATGACGATCACCTTGTCGCCGATCGCCCGGCCGATGGCGAGTGCCTCCTCATAGTCGTTGATCCAGGCATTGACGCTGCCTTGCGTCATCGCCGCGCCGTCCTGCCCGTGACCGGTAAGGCGAGTGTAGAACAGATTGGCGTCGAGCTGGTCGGCCACTTCGTCGGGCAGCGGGCGGACCTCTCCCTTCGAGGCGGAAAAGCCGTGGATATAGACGATCGACAGCGGCGTCCTGGCATGCACCATCGGATTGGCCCAGACGATCTCTTTCTCCAGCCCGTCCCGGATGCCGGGTATGACGGCTTCCGTCTTCGCCACATAGGCCTGCGGATCGTCGCGGATGACCGAGGGATCGAAACGGATCGTGGTGTCGACAGGAACGTGTGGGCCAAGCACGGAAGCCAATGAAAGGACTGCGACAAGGCCCAGCACAGCAAGCACGATCCGTCGCCCCATCGCAGAGTCCAGAGAATAATTTCTCAGCCTATGGCGGCGGCCACAAGCAGGCAACGTGCCGGCTCGAAGCGGGCAGCTCGCCGATTGCGATGCCGTTCTACTCGCTTGGCGGTTTGCGGTCGTAGTGCAGCGGCCGGGCCTTCCAACTGGTCATGAGGCTGATCACCCCTCTGCACAGCGGCCTCGGTAGCAGGCTGAGCAGCTTCAGCGGCCAGCTCAACCGGCGCGGGAAGGTGACTTCGAAGCCGCCGGACTTGATGCCACGCGCCATGCGGCGCGACGCTCGGCTGACCGGCATCAATCCCGGCATCGGCAGCATGTTCTTCTCGGTCAGCGGGGTGTCGATGAAGCCCGGATTGATCACCTGGATGCGCACGTTCATCTTGTCGAAATCATACTTCAGCGATTCCGCCAGGATGTTGATCGCCGCCTTGGTGCCGCCATAGGCAGCCGTGGTCGGCCAGCCGAAATAAGCGGTGACCGAGCCGACCAGCACGACGTGGCCGCGCGCCCGCACACGCATGCGCTCGACCGCAGGCACCAGGCCGTTGACGATGCCGAAATAGTTGACCTCAAAGGACCGGCGAAAGTCGGCGACGGCGAGACTCTCGCCCGGTGTCGATATGTAGTTTCCGGCATTGAAGACGGCGAGCACGATGGGACCGAGCTCCTTCTCGATAGCGGCGACGGTCTTTGCCATGCGCGGCTCGTCGGTGACGTCGCAGGGAAAGGCCGTGACACTGCCCGGCATCTGAGCCGTCTCGACGGCAAGCGTGTCGATCGGATCGTCGTCGAGCGCGGTCACCGCGACGGCGTAGCCCTGGGACGCAAGATCCCTGGCCAGCGCACGGCCGATGCCGCTGCTGCCGCCCGTGATCCAGGCGACGCCGTGCTTCGGGTTGGCCCGATAGAGTGTCATGCTGCGCCCTGTCGACTTGTTCGTGTCCTGCTCTAGCGATGAAGAAATCGAATGAAAAGAGTGCTTTTCATCGCCGCGCGGAAATGAACTGTGGGGCATGAAGGCGATGTTGAGAAGCGTTGGCGCGATAACAGTGCCGCAAATGCGACTGGACCAGACAAATTCTTGCCTTGAAACCGAAGCTTCGGGTTTCTAGGGTTTCGGCGCACCTACACAAGGAATCCTGAATGCCCCGTTCTGTGATCGACGCGATCGGCAACACGCCTCTGATCCGCCTCAACAAAGCGTCTGAACAAACCGGTTGCGAGATCCTGGGCAAGGCCGAATTCATGAACCCGGGCCAATCGGTCAAGGATCGCGCCGGTCTGTTCATCATCCGCGACGCCGAGCAGCGCGGGCTGCTGAAGCCCGGCGGCGTCATCGTCGAGGGAACGGCCGGCAATACTGGGATCGGGCTGACGCTGGTTGCCAAGGCGCTGGGATACCGCACCGTCATCGTCATCCCCGACACCCAGAGCCAGGAAAAGAAGGACACCATCAAACTGCTCGGTGCCGAGCTGATCGAGGTGCCCGCGGTGCCTTACAAGAACCCCAACAATTACGTGAAACTGTCGGGGAGGTTGGCCGAGCAGATGGCGCGGACGGAGCCGAACGGCGCCATATGGGCAAACCAGTTCGACAATGTCGCCAACCGTGACGGCCATATCCGCACCACGGCGCAGGAAATCTGGAACCAGACCGGTGGCAAGGTCGACGGCTTTGTCTCAGCGGTGGGTTCGGGCGGAACGCTGGCCGGCGTCGCCTCCGGGTTGAAGGCCAAGAGCAAGGACGTCAAGATTGCGCTCGCCGATCCGCTGGGCGCCGCGCTCTACAGTTTCTACACCAGCGGTGAGTTGAAGTCCGAAGGCAGCTCGATCACCGAAGGCATCGGGCAGGGGCGCATCACCGCCAATCTCGATGGCTTCACGCCGGATTTTTCATTCCAGATCCCAGACGAGGATGCGCTGCCGATCGTCTTTGACCTGATCCAGGAAGAGGGCCTTTGCGTCGGCGGCTCGACCGGCATCAACATTGCCGGCGCGATCCGTCTGGCGCGCGAACTTGGGCCCGGCCACACCATCGTGACCATTCTTTGTGACTATGGCACGCGCTATCAGTCGAAGCTTTTCAACCCGGAATTCCTGCGAGAAAAGAACCTGCCGGTACCGGGTTGGATGGAACAGCGCAGCACCATTTCGGTACCGTTCGAAAAGGTCGCGTAATGGCGCACAAGACGGAAGCGCTTTTTCGCGACGACGCCTATCTGCGCGCGGCGGACGCTACAGTCATTGCGGTCAACGACCGCGGCGGCATTATTCTCGACCGGACGATCTTCTACGCCACCTCGGGCGGCCAACCGGGCGATACCGGTCATCTTGAACGCGCCGACGGCGGCCACATCGCCATTGCCGCCACCATCACCGGTGAGACCAAGGACGAGATCATCCATGTGCCGGCGCTGGAACAAGGGGTGGCGGAGGTTGGCGAGCGGGTGAAACTTGCCATCGACTGGGAACGGCGGCACCTCTTGATGCGCATGCACGCGGCTTGCCACCTGCTCACCGTCGTCTGCCCGTTCCCGATCACGGGGGCGGCGGTTTCCGAGGACGACAGCCGAGTCGATTTCGATATTCCCGATGCCAGCTTCAGCAAGGAGGAAGTGACGGCCAGCCTGATGGATCTGGTGCGGGCCGATCACCCGATCTTCACCAGGCTGATCAGCGACGAGGAACTGGCCGCGAACCCCGGCCTCGTGAAATCCAAGAACGTCCGGCCGCCGGTTGGCACCGGCAAGATCCGCCTGGTCTGCATCGGTGACAATGCTTCGGTGGACAGCCAGCCCTGCGGCGGCACCCATGTCAAAAGCACCGGCGAAGTCGGCGAAATCCATATCGGCAAGATCGAGAAGAAGGGCCGCGAGAACCGGCGCTTCCGGATCCGCTTCGGCCCGATGCCGGTGAACTGATGCATGTCGCCTAAAAGTGGCCCCGGTTTTGGGACAACCACAAGGACTTAAAGCCACAAGGACTTAAAGCGCGTCGCCTAGATCCGCTTAAACGCGACGCGCTTTAATCAGACAACCAGCGCCAAAAGGCGTGCAGGAGAACAAAATGGCCGAGGACAGCCCTTTCACCGTCGATGCGGACTGGCTGCAGCAGCGCCTCGGCGAACCCGGCCTGACGATCGTCGACGCGTCCTGGTATCTGCCGGCGCAAAAACGCGCTGCGCGCGGCGAATACGAAGCAGCCCACATCCCGGGCGCACGATTTCTGGATCAGGATGCGGTTTCGGACCCGGCTTCGGCGCTGCCGCATACATTGTCGTCGCCGCAGCATTTTGCCCAGTATGTCGGTTCCATGGGCGTTTCGGCCGACGACACCATCGTCGTCTATGACGGTCCGGGCTTCTTCTCCGCGCCTCGGGCGTGGTGGATGTTCCGGGTGATGGGCGTCTTCCAGACGTATATTCTGGACGGCGGCTTCGATGGTTGGAAAGCGGCCGGCCGGCCGGTAACGGCCGAACCGACCAAGATCGCGCCAAGTGTATTTCATGCGGATTTTGATGCCGGTCGCGTCGCCAGCCTCGCCGACATGCGCCGGATCGTCGATACCGGGGAAAGCCAGATCGCCGATGCCCGTGGACCGGGCCGCTTTACCGGCACGGAGCCTGAACCGCGCGCGGGTATCCGATCGGGCCATATGCCTGGCGCGCGCAATCTGCCCTATTCGGCGCTGTCGGAAAATGGCGAGCTGCTGTCGAAGGACCGCCTGCGCAAGGTGATCGAGGGGGCTGGCATCGATCTGTCGAGATCCGTCATCACCTCGTGTGGATCCGGCATTACAGCCGCGGTGGTGACGCTGGCGCTGGAAACTCTTGGCCATACCGACAACAGGCTTTACGACGGCTCATGGACGGAATGGGGTGGGCTCTCCGACACGCCCGTCGTGACCGGCAAGGAATGAGGACGATGGAAAACGGCGCTCTGGAAGACATCGAAGTCACGGTGACGTTTCTCGAGATGAATGTGCCGCCGGCTTATTCGCCACCGGTGCCCTACAACCGCCAGGTCGCGCTTTTGAAGACCAAGGAAATTCCCCTGCATTTCTACCGCTACCTGATGGATCGGGTGGGGCGAAAATGGCACTGGGTCAATGTGCTGAGGCTGGATGACGATGAGCTTTCAGCCGGTATCCACCGCGAGGACCGCGACATCAGGGTGCTCTATCTCGACGGCGCGCCCGCCGGCTTCTTCGACCTCAAGCCGCACTTGCCGGAAGAGGTCGAACTCGCCTATTTCGGCATGATGGAACATGCGACCGGGCAAGGCATCGGCAGATGGTTCCTGGGCTCGGCGATCGCGGCGGCATGGTCGTACGGGCCGAAGCGGGTGACGGTGCAGACCTGTACGCTCGATCATCCGGCGGCTCTGCCGCTCTACCAGAAGCTTGGTTTCGCACCGGTGGCGCAGAAGAAGGAAGTCGTGCATCCGCTGCCGTTCCTCGAGCGCTCGGCCAGCGTCATGCGGCCGTGACATCAGTTGGTCCGTTCGGTCCTTCGACACTTGGCAGGAATCGGGTGGGAAGTAGCGGCGTGGGCGCATAATTTCCGGTCAACGACACCGGAGATCTCATCATGACCATCCAGTTCAAAGCTCTGCCGACCGAAGATGTCAGGGCGCTGCAGCGCGGCGGCCCCGATGCCTACGGCCAGACGCCCGAGCGAAAGATCTCCGATGGTGACGGCATGCCTTGCCGGCACTGTCTGAAAAACATCGCCGCCGGCGACGCCTACCTCACTCTGGCCTACCGGCCATTCCCGGAGCTTCAGCCCTATGCCGAAACCGGGCCGATCTTCCTGCATGCCGAAGAATGCGACCGCGCCGCCGAGACCGACGCGCTGCCCGAGGTCCTCGAAAGCCCCGACTACATCGTGCGCGGCTATGGCAGCGATGATCGTATCGTCTATGGCAGCGGCGGCGTCATCCCGACCGCAGCGATCGCGGCGCGAGCCGCAACCTTGTTCGAACGCCACGATATCGCCTACGTCCATGTCCGCTCGGCGCGCAACAACTGCTACCAGTGCCGCATCGAGCGCGCCTGAGGCGTTAAGACCGCCGGCGGAGGGGCTGTCGTACTCCTGTCGCATCGTCGCGATAGAAACCGATTGTCGATCGATTTGCCGACCGCGGATGAACCGGCGGGAAATCTCGACATCGAGGAAGCGGGGCTTTGGCTCCGCTTTTTTGTTGCCCGCCGTCAGGTCAAGAAAAAACCCGCCGGAATGAACCGGCGGGCTGACGAGAGGTCGCTTTAAGGTGAAATCAGGCCGCGAGAACGGCTTTCGGCTCAACCAGCTCGTAGCCGAGCGCCTCGGCGACCGCCCGGTTGGTGATCTTGCCCCTGTGGACATTGAGGCCGTTGCGCAGGTGGTGGTCGTCGACCAGCGCCTTCAGGCCCTTGTCGGCGAGCTGCAGGCCATAATGAAGCGTCGCGTTGTTGAGCGCGTGGGCCGACGTGACCGGCACCGCGCCGGGCATGTTGGCGACGCAGTAGTGGATGACACCGTCAACCTCATAGGTCGGCTCGGCATGGGTGGTGGCATGCGAGGTCTCGAAGCAGCCGCCCTGATCGATGGCGACGTCGACCAACACCGAGCCCTTCTTCATGCCTGACAGCATTTCGCGCGAAACCAGCTTGGGTGCGGCGGCGCCCGGAATAAGCACGGCGCCGACGACGATGTCGGCCGAAAAGCACTCTTCCTCGAGCGCCTCGACGGTCGAGTAGCGGGTGTGAACCCGGCCGGCAAAGAGGTCGTCAAGCTGGCGCAGGCGCGGGATCGAGCGGTCGATAATGGTGACGTCGGCGCCAAGACCCGCCGCCATCCTGGCCGCGTGCAGGCCGACCACGCCGCCACCGAGCACGGTGACTTTGCCCGGCAGCACGCCGGGCACGCCGCCGAGCAGCACGCCGCGGCCGCCATTGGCCTTCTGCAGAGCCGTGGCGCCGGCCTGGATCGACAAGCGTCCGGCAACTTCCGACATCGGCGCCAGCAGCGGCAGGCCGCCACGGTCGTCGGTCACGGTTTCGTAGGCGATGGCGGTTATGCCGGAGGCGAGCAGGCCCTTGGTCTGCTCCGGATCCGGAGCCAGGTGAAGATAGGTGTACAGGATCTGGCCGTCGCGAAGCTGCGCCCATTCATTGGGCTGCGGCTCCTTGACCTTGACGATCATGTCAGACTTGGCGAACACGTCGGCAGCCGTCTTGGCGATCGTGGCGCCGGCGGCACGGTAGGCATTGTCGTCGGCGCCGATGCCGGCCCCTGCGCCGGTCTCGACCAGCACTTCATGGCCATGGGCGACATATTCGCGGACCGAGCCGGGCGTGAGGCCGACGCGGTATTCGTGGTTCTTGATTTCCTTGGGGCAGCCGACGCGCATTTTCTTCTCCTGATCCGGCCCTTTTGGGCTCGTTCCCTGTATTGGTGGAGTGAACCACGAATTCGTTGCGCAGGTGTTTGCGAATGCGCTTGCGCCAAGGGGCGCGTTTCGATAATCGTTGCGCAAAATAGTGAGATGTTCGCAGGATTCACGAAAAATGCCGCTCGACAGGATCGATATCGCCATTCTCGAGACTTTGCAGAAGGATGGCAGGATACCCAATGCAGCACTTGCCGAGAAGGTTGGTCTATCGCAGTCCGCGTGCTCGCGCCGGCTCGACAATCTGGAGAAATCCGGAACCATCCGCGGCTACCACGCCCGGCTTTCCAATGCCGCACTTGGCCACCAGATGACGGCGATCGTGCACATATCGCTGTCGGGACAGTTCGAGAAGACGCTGTCGGATTTCGAGGCGGCGATCAAGCGCTGTCCGAACGTGCTGTCCTGCCACCTGATGTCAGGCGAATATGACTATATTCTGAGGATCGCGGCAAAGGATCTCGTCGACTACGAGCGTATCCACAAGGAGTGGCTGTCGGCGATGCCGCATGTGACCAAGATCAACTCGTCGTTCGCCTTGCGTGAGATCGTCGACCGCACGGCGATGGGCATGAAGCCGGAAATGGCCTAATGCCAAAGGCACACCCGGACGTCCTTCCCAACATAGCATGCGCCTTCGCGGCGAAGTTCTCCCCAATCTCCTGGTTCACCGTGAGTTTCGCGAATGTCCGAATTCCCATAGCCTTCCCAAAAATCACCGTCCTTGTAGACAACTGCCCAGTAATCTTCGGACATTTCACCAGCCCCACTATTCGTATCAGGATAGTCGATGCCTGCAAAAACTTGCCGAGGCCCCTGGATATTAAAATCGCCACCCTTCTCGATTTGATAAGAGCATCTTCCGGATATGCGTGTCTGACCGCTAACAATAAGCAGGCAGCGGCCCCATTTATAACCGCTCGGTAAACGATGCTGTGGTTGCGCATGCGAAGGCGAAAAGGAAAAAGCAATTGCAAGGGCAGCCGCTATAGTTTGTCCGATCATCATCTGTCTTGAAGCAGCCAATCTAAAGAGCGACCGGACACTGCTGGATCCGCCCAGAGCACATGTCGAAACGGCCCGCCGCAGCATGGTCCCCTTAAGGATCATATTGTTTATCGACCAAGTCGGATTTTTGTCACGTGACATTTGCGCTGCTACACGGCGGGAGTATGTTTCGATTGAAACGCGTTGGGTCCGTACCTGAGGTGTTTTACGTCGGGTGATCCCGCCCAACCAGCCTCGCTGCTGTCGTGTCCACATCGCGAATCATATTTGCAGCGAAACAGAAATCCAGCCGGTCTCATTTTCCAAAAAGGCTCCTAGGCCTCGGTGACGATCCGATCCATCGGGATATCGTGCGGCTGCGGGTAGATGGTGGCTATGCGTTGCAGTTCGTAGCCAACGCCGATCACCAGTGGCTTGGACGGCATCGCGGCCAGCGTGCGGTCGAAGAAGCCACCGCCATAGCCCAGGCGGTAGTTGCCGGGATCGATGCCGACGATCGGCGAGATGACGATGTCCGGCAGCACCGGATCGCCCTCGGCCGGTATCGGGATGTTCCAGACACCTTTTTCCAGACGGTCGCCCGGCGCGTAGGCGCGAAAGATCAGCGGCTGCCCTTTCTCGATAACGATGGGCAGGGCGGTGCGGCCGCCACGCGCATTGATGGACGCCATCCATGACCGCAGGTCGGGCTCGCCGCGAAACGGCCAGTAGAGGCTGACCATGCGGCCGGCGACCTCGCCGACGATTGCGTCGAGACCTTCCGCAATGCGTTGCGACATCACCGTTCGCGCGTCGGCCGAAACGGCAAGACGCGCGGCGATCAGGCGTTCGCGCTCGGCCTTGCGCCAGCGCCGGACGTCGGTCCAGTCGGTTAGTGGTATCTGAAACGCGGGATCGAGTTCATGCATGAAGCAGGGAGGAGAGGCATATTGCGCCGGACCTTGGTCGTCATGATCGTTAGCCATGCTTTACCTCATCGCGTATTTGATCACGCTATACCTCGTGACACGATACGACATGTGCGTTCACGACATAGAACGACGAGTCTCAGGCACCACCCTTGCGTTGCTGCGATGCACAAAAGTACCTACATCTAGGCTAGGCAATCCGTTAGCGGTGAATGAGATGAACCAGGCCAGCCATCATGTCGTCGTTGTCGGCGCGGGTTTCGGCGGTCTCGAATTCACCCGAGCGCTCGCGGGTGCGCCAGTCCGCATCACCATGATCGACAAGCGCAATCATCATCTGTTCCAGCCGCTGCTCTACCAGGTGGCGACTACGGCGCTGGCGACGTCCGAGATTGCCTGGCCGGTCCGCCACCTCCTGCGCAAGCGCAAGGATGCGACGACGTTGCTCGCCAATGTCGTCGGCGTCGACCGCGCCGGTAAACGTGTTCTGCTCGATGATGGCAGTGCGGTCGCCTACGACACGCTGCTGCTCGCCACCGGTGCCCGCCACGCCTATTTCGGCCATGACGAATGGGAACCCTTCGCGCCCGGCCTGAAGACACTGGAGGACGCCACCACGGTTCGACGGCGCATTCTTCTGGCCTTCGAGCAGGCCGAGCGGGAGACCGATCCCGCCAAGCGCCAGGCGCTGCTGACCATCGCGATCGTCGGTGGCGGGCCGACCGGCGTGGAACTTGCCGGCACCATCATCGAACTGGCGCATGACACGCTGCGCGGTGAATTCCGCAACATCGATACACGGCAAACGCGCGTGGTGCTGATCGAGGCCGGCGATCGTATCCTGGCCAATTTTGCCCCGAAACTTTCCAACTATGCCGTGAAGGCGCTCGAGCGGCTCGGCGTGACGATAGAGCTCGGCCGGGCCGTTACGCGGTGCGACGCGGAGGGCGTCGTCTTCGGCGACAAGCATCTGGCGGCAGGCACGATCCTGTGGGCGGCGGGCGTCGCCGCCTCGCCAGCCGCCGAATGGCTCGGCGCGGCGGCGGACCGCGCGGGACGGGTGCTCGTTGAGCCTGATTTGACCGTACCGGGCAGCCCGGAGGTTTTCGTCGTCGGCGATGCCGCGCATGTCCTGCGGCCGGATGGACGTCCTGTTCCCGGTGTGGCGCCGGCTGCCAAGCAGCAGGGTCGGCATGTTGCCGCCGCGCTGAAGGCGCGGCTTGCCGGTGACATCAGCCCGCGGCCATTCCGCTACAGGCATGACGGCGACCTCGCCACGATCGGCAAGCGCGCCGCGGTGATCGATTTCGGCTGGATCAAGCTGACGGGCTGGGCGGCCTGGTGGCTGTGGGGAATTGCGCACATCTATTTCCTGATCGGCTTTCGCAACCGGCTTGCGGTGTCGCTGAGCTGGCTATGGATCTACGCGACGGGTCAGCGTAGCGCGCGGCTGATTACCCAGGGCGACGACGACAAGGGCTGATTTCTTCACCGAGCCCGTTCATCCGCACGTCATCTGTTCCTGATCGACTGGTGGCTTGATGCGCGCGACTTGTTGAATGGACTTAGATGGGTTTCAGCGCGAAGTTCGCTTCGGGGCAGGGCTGTCACGTTGTCGAAGAAGGAGAACTCATGTCGCGACTGCTCCATCCCATCTCCCGCCGTGATCTCCTTGGCAGTGCCGCCGCCGCAGGAGCGCTGATCATGCTGCATCCGTTCTCCGCCCGCGCGCAGGCCAACCAGGCCCATCTCCGGATCATGGAAACCACCGACATCCATGTGAACGTGCTGCCTTATGATTACTACGCCGACAAAGCGAACGACACGATGGGCTTGTCGCGCACGGCGTCGCTCATCGACGCAGTGCGCAAGGAAGCCGTCAATTCGATGCTGATCGACAATGGCGACCTGCTGCAGGGCAATCCGATGGGCGACTACATCGCTTATGAGAGGGGCATGAAGGATGGTGACCTGCATCCGATCATGAAAGCCATGAACCTGCTCGGCTATGAATGCTCGACGCTTGGCAACCACGAGTTCAACTACGGCCTGTCGTTCATGGACAAGGTGCTGGCCGGCGCCAATTTCCCCTTCGTCTGCGCCAATCTGATCCGTGGCACCGAGCTCGCCGCGAACCCGCGCGACGACAAGCTCTACCTCAAGCCCTATGTGATCCTCGACAAGAAAATCAAGGACGGTTCAGGCGCCGAGCAGCCGATCAGGATCGGCATCATCGGCTTCGTGCCGCCGCAGATCATGGTCTGGGACCTCAAGAATCTCGAAGGCAGCGTCAAGACGCGCGACATCGTCGAGGCGGCCAAGGCCTGGGTGCCGCAGATCAAGGAGGAGGGCGCCGATATCGTCATTGCACTCTCGCATTCCGGCATCGACGTGAAGCAGGGCGACATGATGGAGAACGCATCGTTCTTCGTCGCCGGTGTCGACGGCATCGATGGGGTGTTCACCGGTCACCAGCATCTGGTCTTCCCCGGCAAGAAGGATTTCCAGTCGCTCGATGGAGTCGACACGCAAAAAGGCACGCTGCAGGGCAAACCCGCCGTCATGGGCGGCTTCTGGGGCTCGCATATGGGGCTGATCGACTTGATGCTGGAGCGCGACGGATCGAAATGGAAGGTCGTTTCCGCTACCTCCGAAGCCCGACCGATCTTCGAACGCGTCGACAACAAGAACAAGCCGACCGTGCCGGACGACAAGCGCATCATCGCTGCACTCGAGCAGGACCACCAGGCGACATTGGCCTATGTGCGGCGTCCCGTCGGCAAGACTTCCGCGCCGCTTTACTCGTATTTCGCGCTGGTCGCCGACGATCCGTCGGTGCAGGTCGTCAGCCAGGCGCAGACCTGGTACCTGAAGGATATTCTCAAGAACACGCAATGGAAGGATGTGCCGCTGCTGTCGGCCGCCGCTCCCTTCAAGGCCGGCGGGCGCAACGGCGCCGACTACTATACCGACGTGCCCGCAGGCGATATCGCCATCAAGAACGTCGCCGACCTCTATCTCTACCCGAACACCGTGCGCGCCGTCGAAATCACCGGCGCGCAGGTCAAGGAATGGCTGGAAATGTCGGCCGGCATCTTCAACAAGATCGAGCCTGGCAAGGCCGACCAGCCACTCATCAACACAGACTTCCCGTCCTACAATTTCGACGTCATCGACGGTGTCACCTACAAAATAGACCTGTCGCATCCGCCGAAATATGACGCCAAGGGCGGGCTAGCGAATGCCGGCGCCAATCGTATCGCGGACTTGATGTTCGATGGAAAACCGATTGATCCAAAACAGAAATTCGTCGTTGCGACCAACAATTACCGTGCCGGCGGCGGCGGCAATTTCCCCGACATCAATGCCTCGAAGATCATCTACGAGGCGCCGGACACCAATCGCGACGTCATCGTTCGCTATATCGTCAGCGAGGGCACGATCAACCCGTCGGCGGACGACAACTGGTCGTTCGCGCCGCTGCCTGGAACCAGCGCCGTGTTCGAAACCGGCGCCAAGGCGAAGGATCTCATTGCCGAGGTGAAGTCGCTGAAGATCGAGCCGGCGGGTGAGGGTGAAGCGGGATTCGCGAAATACCGCATCCTTCTCTGATTGTTGCCACATAGACCATAGGTCTGCGCCGTCACGGCGGCGTAGGCCTATGCCTTGTAGACCACTTGGCGCACGTCGATGTAGCTGGCGCGGAAACCAGCCTCGCAATAGTGCAGGTAGAACTCCCAGAGCTTCTTGAACCGCTCGTCGAAGCCGAGCGGGACGATCTTTTCCCATGATGCCCAGAACCGCTGGCGCCATTCGGCGAGCGTGCGCGCATAGTCGTCCGGAAACACGCGCTCGCGCAGATGGGCAAGGCCATGATCCTTGCCGAGCGCCTTGAGGATCGACGGCGTCGGCAGCATGCCGCCCGGAAAAACATAGCGCTGGATGAAATCCGGCCTTGCGCGATAGGTGTCGTAAGAAGCTTCGTTGATGGTGATGATCTGCAGGCCCGCGGTGCCGCCGGGCTTCAGGCAGGCCTTCATCTTGCTGAAGAACACAGGCCAGTATTTCTCGCCGACCGCCTCGAACATCTCGATCGAGGCGATGCGGTCGTAAGTGCCGGTTTCGTCGCGATAATCCTGCAGCTTGATGTCGACCTTGTCGGCAAGGCCGGCCTTGGCGATACGCGCCGTGGCGAAGTCGTGCTGCTCGCGGCTGATCGTCAGTCCGGTCACACGGCAGCCGATCTCGCGTGCCGCGAATTCGGCGAAGCCGCCCCAGCCGCAGCCGATCTCCAGCACGTGGTCCTTCGGGCCGATCCCCGTATCCTTGGCCAGTGCGCGATATTTGGCGGCCTGGGCGCTTTCCAGGTCGTTGGCGCCGGTGGCATAGAGCGCCGAGGAATAGGTCATGCTCGGATCGAGCCATTGCTTGTAGAAGGCGTTGCCGAGGTCGTAATGCGCCGAGATATTGCGCTTCGAGCCGGTGCGCGTGTTCTCGTTGAACCAGTGGCGGATGCGCTGGACGGTGTTGATGAGCCAGCTGGCGCCGCCGGCGACGCGTTCGCCGATCGCCGAATTGACCACGAACAGCTCCAGGAAGCTGGTGACGTCAGGGCTTTCCCAATCGCCGTCCATGTAGGATTCGGCAACGCCGATCGTGCCGCCGGAAAAGGCGCGGCCGGGCAAGCGCCAGTTCTTGAGCACAAGTTCGGCGTCTGGGCCCGGTCCCTTGCCGCCGACCAGGACGGCGCGGCCGTCCGGCATCCTGACCTTCAGCGAGCCGCGCGGCAGGTTCATCGCCGCCGACAGCACCATGCGCGCCTTTGCCGGCAGGCCTTTGACGATCTCGGCGAAATTGAATTCGTCAAGCCTGACCGCGTCGCCTGACGCTACGCCATGATGTTCCTTGTGTGCCATCTCACGCCCCTGGACTTCCGCGGTGTCGGCGCCAATTGCCGAGCCTCGGTTCTCGCGGTTCATTCGCCAGGTTCGAGCGCCGTTGCCTGATACCGGCAGCGGACCGGTTCGGTGACGGGCGGGCTCGAACGAAAGCGCGCGCCCTTTAACCAGAGCTTCAGCGCTTCCCAGTGAATCCCTGCGACAATCTTCCACGTCACGAGGGAGAACATCAAGAGGCATGCTGCAAGCTGGGCTGTGCCACGTGGCCGGCTCCCGCCGGCGTGGGTTTGCATTTTACACAGCAAAGGCCGAACACGCCAAAAACGCCTATGGCTGCAACCGTGCTTGTGAGATAGTTTTAGCCATGCGTTATGTAATCGTGATTGCCGCCATCGCCTTTTTCCTGATCTGGGATGGCCTCTACAATCAGGGTCGGTATCTCGACACCACGGTGAGGAGTGTCTCGCACGTCGTGCGATCGATCACCGGCAAGATCTAGCATCCATCCGAACGACTCACTGCCGCGACATCCTTGTCGATTGACGCGACCGTCCTGTCGTCACAAAAGACCCCGGCACTTAGATCGAGGAGGCGGGGTTGATCCGGCATATCGTTTTCTTCAGCGCGCGGCGTAAAGAGGATGTGGAGGCCGTGCGCACCGGCTTGCAGGCGCTCGGCAACATTCCCCATTCCAGCCTCTTCGAGGTGACCCTCAACACCAAGGTCGATCCGCTGTCGGACGAGATCGATGTGGTCGTCTATGCGGAGTTCACCGATGCCGCGGCGTTGGCCGCCTACAAGGCGCACCCGCTCTATGCGCAGACGACCAGCAAGGTCAAACCATTGCGCGAGCTGCGTTATTCCGCCGATGTCGTGGCCGGCAGCTGATCGAGACTTGAACCGGTTTGCGGAATGATGCACATCGCGCCTGTATGACCCGAACAAACACCGCTGGCACTCATCCGCTCGATCATCTGGTGCTGCCGACGCAGAACCTCGATGTGGCGCGAACCCGGCTCACCGCGCTTGGCTTCGTCGTTGCCCCGACCGGGATCCATCCCTTCGGAACGGAAAACTGTTGTGTGTTCCTGGCCGACGGCACCTATCTCGAGCCACTCGCGGTCGGCGATGAACAGGCCGCGATGACGGCCATTACCGAGGGCAATGTTTTCGTCGCGCGCGACCGTATCTATCGCAACAGCCACGGCGACGAGGGATTTTCCGCCGTGGTGCTGGGTACCAGCAACGCAGATGCCGACCAGGCACGTTACGTCGAAGCCGGCATTTCTGCGGGAGACATGCTGAGCTTTTCACGAGCCTTCACCGACACGGCAGGCAAAAGCGATATCGCATCGTTCAAGCTCGCCTTTGCATCGAGCAGCAAGGTTGCGGATGCTTTCCTGTTCGCCTGCGAACGGGTCAACGCGCCGGAAGTGGACCGCGCGGCTTTGCAGGCCCACGCCAACGGCGTCACCGGCATTGTCGAAGTAGTGGCCGTCAGCGACCGGCCTGCTGAACAACATCGGCTGATTTCCTTGGCGGTGAATGACCCGACCGTCGGCGGGCAGGGCGGCGCGTTTCACTTGCCGAATGCAAGTTTGAGCGTGCTTGACCCTGCGTCTTTCACCGCACGCTTTGGCCTGCCTGCGGGCGCGCCGACAGACCTTCACTTCGCCGCGGTGGTCTTTGCGGTCCTTAGCGCCGATGTCATTGCGAAGCTGCTTGCAGCCAATTCCATCAGACACGATATAGCGGGCAATGATATTGTCGTGCAGCCGGCATCCGGACAAGGCGCGGCTTTCATCTTCCGGGAGATCCAATGAGCAAGCCCCTGGCGCCCAATTCGTCGGTAACCGTCGGCGATGTCGTCTTCGACAACAACGCGCCCTTGTCGCTGATCGCTGGCCCTTGCCAGTTTGAATCGCGCCAGCACGCCTTCGACATGGCCGGCGCGCTGAAGGAACTGACAGGTAAGCTCGGGATAGGCCTCGTCTACAAGACCAGCTACGACAAGGCCAACCGCACCTCGCTGTCGGCGACGCGTGGTGCCGGCATGGATGCGGCACTTCCCGTCTTTGACGAATTGCGCAAGGAATTTGCGCTGCCGGTACTGACCGATGTCCACACCGAGGAACAGTGTGCGATCGTCGCGCCGCATGTCGACGTCCTGCAGATTCCGGCTTTCCTGTCGCGCCAGACCGACATGCTGGTCGCCGCCGCCAGGACCGGCAAGGTGATCAACGTGAAGAAGGGGCAGTTCCTTGCTCCCTGGGACATGAAGAACGTCGTCGCCAAGATCACCGGTTCCGGCAACGCCAATGTTTTGACCACCGAGCGCGGCGCGTCGTTCGGCTACAACACGCTGGTGTCCGACATGCGCGCTCTGCCGATCATGGCCGAGATCGGCGCGCCCGTGATCTTCGACGCCACGCATTCGGTACAGCAGCCCGGCGGCCAGGGCGGCTCCTCGGGCGGCGAGCGTCGCTTCGTCGAGACGCTGGCCCGCGCCGCCGTCGCCGTCGGCGTTGCCGGCGTGTTCATCGAGACCCACCAAGATCCGGATAATTCGACCTCTTCCGATGGCCCGAACATGCTGCCGCTGAAGGACATGCCGGCACTCCTGGAAAGGCTGATGGCGTTCGATCGTATCGCCAAGGGTCGCTAAAACGTCCTCAGGGCGGCTCCAGCGTCAGCGACGCCCGCCAGGGGCGCCGGCTTGTGGTCGGCATGGGCCGGTTGTACGCTTGCCCGGCAAATGAGCGTTTTGGCAGGAGGAAGCCATGTCTGTCGCCCGCGTCACCGAAATCACCTCATCGTCGAAGAAGAGCTTTCAGGACGCCATCGAAAAGGGAATTGCGCGTGCCGCAAAGACCCTGAAGAACGTCGAAGGCGCGTGGATCCAGGACCAGAAGATCGTTGTCGAGGACGGCAAGATTGCTGCCTATCGCGTCAATATGAAGGTCACATTCATCCTTGCGGAATGACCGGCTGCCGCCGAAAAAGTCGGGAACTTTCGCCCGCCCCCCTCATTGTCAAAGTACCGATTAACGACAATGAGGAGCACATCATGACAACCCAGACAGGTCACACCGAAGCCATTGCCGCTTCGCGAGTCATCGGCACGTCGGTCTACAACACCGAAGGCAAGAGCATCGGCAGCATCGAGGACATCATGCTCGACAAGACCTCGAACGGCATCATGTTCGCGGTGATCGGTTTTGGCGGCTTTCTCGGCATCGGCGAGAAGTACCACGCCATTCCATGGGCAAGCCTCGACTATGACGAGGATAAGGGCGGCTATGTCGTGCCGTTCTCCAAGGACCAGTTGAAGGCTGCGCCCGCCTATTCGATCAACGAACTGGCCGGCGCGGATGGCGAGACGGCGCGCGACGCGTCCTATGACTACTACAAGGTCACGCCTTACTGGCATTGACGCCTGCAAACAAAAAGGCCCCGTCTCGACGGGGCCTTTTTGCATTCGGTGCGGCGCCTATTCGCTGATGTGCAAGGCAGATAGCACCCCTGCCTTGGGTGGCGATTGCTGATTGTCGCACGACGTCAGGAACGCCGCCGCGATCAGGAACAAACTCACGATACCGCTCAACTGGGACATGGCGAAACTCCTCCTGTTTCGCCCCGCGCACCTGCACCATAGCCTGAAGCTGGTCCGCCGCACATGACTTATGATGACAGCGATTTGCGCTTCGTGAATCGCCTGATGCATGTCGCCCAAAAGTGGCCCCGGTTTTGGGGAGAACGCTTGCATAAAAGCAAAGACCTAGAGCGCGGCGCCTGAATTCGTTCAACGCGACGCGCTTTAGGCTGACGCCACGGCAATAATTGCGAGCGGGCCCGATTGCGTTTTGCGGTGCTTTGGCTAAGACGTGCGCGACGCTTTTTCAGATCAATCGAGGATATCGCAATGACCGCCATCATCGACATTGTCGGGCGTGAAATCTTGGACAGCCGTGGAAATCCGACCGTCGAGGTCGATGTCATTCTCGAAGACGGATCGATGGGCCGCGCGGCGGTGCCGTCGGGTGCCTCGACCGGCGCCCACGAGGCTGTCGAACTGCGCGACGGCGGTGCCCGTTATCTCGGCAAGGGCGTGCTCAAGGCCGTCGAGGCGGTGAATGGCGAGCTGTTCGAGGCGATCGGCGGCATGGAAGCCGAAAACCAGATCCACATCGACCAGACCATGGTCGAGCTCGACGGCACGCCCAACAAGAGCCGGCTTGGCGCCAACGCCATCCTCGGCGTCTCGCTGGCGGTGGCCAAGGCCGCGGCCGAAGCCGCCGGCCTGCCGCTCTACCGTTATGTCGGTGGTACCAAGGCGCATGTGCTGCCGGTGCCCATGATGAACATCATCAACGGCGGCGCCCATGCCGACAACCCGATCGACTTCCAGGAGTTCATGATCCTGCCGATCGGCGCGCCGACGCTGCGCGAAGGTGTTCGCTGGGGTTCGGAAATCTTCCACACGCTGAGGAAGAAACTGAAGGATGCCGGCCACAACACCAATGTCGGCGACGAGGGGGGCTTTGCCCCGAACCTGAAGAGCGCGCCAGTGGCGCTCGATTTCATCATGGAATCGATCGAGAAGGCCGGCTTCAAGCCAGGCGAAGAGATCGCGCTCGGCCTCGACTGCGCGGCGACCGAGTTCTTCAAGGACGGCAACTACGTCTATGAAGGCGAGAAGAAGACGCGCGACCCCAAGGCCCAGGCCAAATACCTGGCCAAGCTTGCCGCCGACTATCCGATCATCTCGATCGAGGACGGGCTGGCCGAGGACGACTGGGAAGGCTGGAAGTACCTGACCGACCTGATCGGCAAGAAGACGCAGCTGGTCGGCGACGATCTGTTCGTCACCAACACGGCGCGGCTGCGCGACGGCATCCGCATGGGCGTTGCCAATTCGATCCTGGTCAAGGTCAACCAGATCGGCTCGCTGACGGAAACGCTCGACGCCGTCGAGACCGCGCACAAGGCCGGCTACACCGCGGTCATGTCTCACCGCTCGGGCGAAACGGAGGATTCGACCATCGCCGATCTCGCCGTTGCCACCAATTGCGGGCAGATCAAGACCGGCTCGCTGTCGCGTTCGGACCGCATGGCCAAATACAACCAGCTGATCCGCATCGAGGAAGAGCTCGGCAAGCAGGCGAGCTACGCCGGCAAGTCGGTGGTGAAGGGCTGATCCGGAACGCCGGATTTGGAATATCGGACGGAAGGGCGGGAGCATTCCCGCCCTTTTTCATTTCGGCGCCGCCAGACCGGTCATCCGTAACCGTCCGTTAAGCACAATCAGGCGAAAAAGATCGGGAGCCGCATGAGTTCGCGGCCGCGAGGATCTGGATCATGTGGACGCGTCAGCACAAGCAGCGAAACACCGGCCGGCTGATCGTCCCCTCGCTCTGCGTGGCATTCCTGGCCTATTTCGGCTTCCACGCCTACCACGGCGAATTCGGCATCAATTCGAAATATCAGCTGGAAGCCCAGACGGTTGCGCTGCAAGGTCAACTCGATGCGATCAAGGCACGCCGGATGGAACTTGAACGCCGCGTTCGGCTCATGCATGAAGGCACACTTGAGAAAGACATGCTCGACGAGCAGGCGCGCAAGGCTCTCAATCTGTCCCAAGCGGACGAAATCACAATCATGTTGCCGACCTCGGCGAAGTAACCACTTTTCGGTTAATAGCCAATATTTTCAATGATTTTAATCACTTAGACGCATGTCAGCTATGCAAATTCGGCATGGCGCATCGCCCTGACGCGTGTTAGCCTCCCTGAAATCGGTGGGGAGGAGCTGATCTCCCCAGAGCAGATTTGATCCTGCTCTAATGTCCGCAAAGAGACGCCAACAGGGAGTGATGCATGGCCACCGCAGCCAGAAAAGCGCCTGCCAAATCCAAATCCGACGGCAAATCGGGGCTTTCAGCCCCAAAGCCTGCTGACTTCACCAAGGATGAAGAGCTTGCCGCCTACCGGCACATGCTGCTTATCCGCCGTTTCGAGGAAAAGGCCGGCCAGCTTTACGGCATGGGTTTCATCGGCGGCTTCTGCCATCTTTATATCGGTCAGGAAGCTGTCGTCACCGGCATGAAGATGGCCCTGATCCAAGGCGACCAGATGATCACCGCCTATCGCGATCACGGCCACATGCTGGCGATGGAGCTTTCACCGCGCGGCGTCATGGCTGAGCTGACCGGGCGTCGTGGCGGCCTGTCCAGGGGCAAGGGCGGCTCCATGCACATGTTCTCCAAGGAGAAGCATTTTTACGGCGGCCACGGCATTGTCGGTGCGCAGGTGTCGCTCGGCACGGGTCTCGCCTTCGCCAACCGCTATCGCGACAACAACAATGTCTCGCTGACCTATTTCGGCGATGGTGCGGCCAACCAGGGCCAGGTCTATGAAAGCTTCAACATGGCCTCGCTATGGAAGCTGCCGGTGATCTACATCATTGAGAACAACCGTTATGCCATGGGCACCTCAGTCTCGCGCTCGTCGGCGGAGACGGATTTTTCGCATCGCGGCGCCTCGTTCAAGATTCCCGGTATCCAGGTCGATGGCATGGACGTTCGCGCCGTCAAGGCGGCGGGCGATCTGGCCACCGAATGGTGCCGTGGCGGCAACGGTCCGCTGATCCTCGAAATGCAGACCTATCGCTATCGCGGCCACTCGATGTCCGATCCGGCGAAGTACCGCTCCAAGGAAGAAGTGCAGAAGATGCGCTCCGAGCATGACCCGATCGAACAGGTCAAGGCGCGGCTGATCGAGAAGAAGTGGGCGACCGAGGACGAACTCAAGACCATCGACAAGGAGGTTCGCGACGTTGTCGCCGATGCCGCCGAATTTGCCCAGAACGACGCGGAGCCGGATCCGTCCGAGCTCTGGACCGATATCGTATTGTAACGGGAGGGCAAGGACATGCCGATCGAAATTCTCATGCCCGCTCTCTCGCCGACCATGGAAGAGGGCAATCTTTCCAAGTGGCTGAAGAACGAGGGCGACAAGGTCGTCGCCGGTGACGTCATCGCCGAGATCGAAACCGACAAGGCGACGATGGAAGTCGAAGCCGTCGATGAAGGCACGCTTGCCAAGATCGTGGTTCCTGCCGGCACGGAAGGCGTCAAGGTCAACGCAGTGATCGCCGTGCTCGCGGTTGAAGGCGAAGACGTCGACAAGGCTGGCGAAGGCATCGGCGAAGAGCCTGCCAAGGCTGAAACCGCGGCGCCAGTGCCGGCGGCGGCCAAAAGCGGGGCCTCTGCGCCGGAGACCGAAATAGCGGCCGATCCGGACATTCCGGCCGGCACGGAAATGATCTCGACCACGGTGCGCGAAGCGCTGCGTGATGCGATGGCCGAGGAAATGCGCCGCGACGGCGATGTCTTCGTCATGGGCGAAGAGGTCGCCGAATACCAGGGCGCCTACAAGATCACGCAGGGACTGCTGCAGGAGTTCGGGCCGCGGCGCGTCGTCGACACGCCGATCACCGAGCATGGCTTTGCCGGCGTCGGCGTCGGCGCGGCGATGGCCGGCCTGAAGCCGATCGTCGAGTTCATGACCTTCAACTTCGCCATGCAGGCGATCGACCAGATCATCAACTCTGCCGCCAAGACGCTCTATATGTCGGGCGGTCAGATGGGGGCGCCGATCGTGTTCCGTGGACCGAACGGCGCCGCCGCCCGCGTCGCCGCCCAGCACTCGCAGTGCTATGCTGCCTGGTACAGCCACATTCCCGGCCTCAAGGTCGTGATGCCCTACACTGCGGCCGACGCCAAGGGTTTGCTCAAGGCGGCGATCCGCGATCCCAACCCGGTCATCTTCCTCGAGAACGAAATCCTCTACGGCCAGTCCTTCGACGTGCCGAAGCTGGATGATTTCGTGCTGCCGATCGGCAAGGCGCGCGTCCACAAGACCGGCAAGGATGTCACCATCGTCTCCTTCGGCATCGGCATGACCTATGCGGTCAAGGCTGAAGCCGAGCTGCGCGGCCTGGGCATCGATGCCGAGATCATCGACCTGCGCACGATCCGCCCGCTCGACCTCGACACCATCATCGCCTCGGTCAAGAAGACCAACCGGCTGGTCGTGGTGGAAGAAGGCTTCCCGCAGAGCTCGGTCGGCGACCATATCGCCAACCAGGTATCGCAGCGCGCCTTCGATTTCCTCGACGCTCCGGTCATCACCATTGCCGGCAAGGATGTGCCGATGCCCTATGCGGCCAACCTCGAGAAACTGGCGTTGCCGAATGTCGGCGAAGTCATCGAGGCGGTCAAAGCCGTCGCGTATCGCTGAACCGGGCGGGAGGACAAAATGCCAATCAACATCACCATGCCGGCCCTGTCGCCCACGATGGAAGAGGGCAATCTGTCAAAGTGGCTTGTCAAGGAAGGTGACAAGGTTTCCCCGGGCGATGTCATCGCCGAGATCGAAACCGACAAGGCTACGATGGAAGTCGAAGCCGTCGATGAGGGCACCGTAGCAAAGCTCGTCGTTCCGGCCGGCACCGAAGGCGTCAAGGTCAATGCGCTGATCGCCGTGCTCGCCGCCGAAGGCGAGGACGCCGGCGCTGCCGCGAAAAGCGGTGGCGCTGCCGCACCGGCGAAAGCCGAGGCGCCGAAAGAGGATGCTCCCAAGGCGGAAGCACCAAAGGCTGACGCACCAAAGGCCGAGCCTGCAGCCGCAGCCAAAGCGGCCCCGGCCGCCAACGGCCATGCGGCTGGTGAGCGCACCTTCGCGTCACCGCTGGCGCGGCGTATCGCCAAGGAGGCCGGCGTTGATGTCTCTGCCGTGACCGGCACCGGTCCGCACGGCCGCGTGGTGAAGGCGGATGTCGATGCGGCGATTGCCGGTGGCGGCGCCAAGCCTGCCGCCAAGGCGGCACCTGCCGGGGCTCCGGCTGCTGCTTCTGCCGCGCCGGTGAAGGCGATGTCGGATGATCAGGTGCTGAAACTGTTCGAGCAAGGTTCCTACGAGTTGGTCCCGCATGACAACATGCGCAAGACTATCGCGCGGCGTCTGGTCGAGGCCAAGACCACAATCCCGCATTTCTACCTGACGCTCGATTGCGAACTCGATGCGCTGTTGGCATTGCGCACGCAGATCAACGCCGCAGCCCCCGTGAAGAAGACCGACAAGGGCGACGCGCCCGCCTACAAGCTGTCGGTCAACGACATGGTGATCAAGGCGATGGCGCTGGCGCTGAAGGCGGTGCCGGATGCCAATGCGTCATGGACCGAAAGCGCCATGGTCAAGCACAAGCATGCCGATGTCGGCGTTGCCGTGTCGATCCCAGGTGGCCTGATCACGCCGATCATCCGCAGGGCGGACGAAAAGACGCTGTCCACGATCTCCAACGAGATGAAGGACCTGGCCAGCCGTGCGCGCAGCCGCAAGCTGAAGCCGGAAGAGTATCAGGGCGGCACCACGGCGGTGTCTAACCTCGGCATGTTCGGCATCAAGGACTTTGCCGCCGTCATCAACCCGCCGCATGCGACGATCCTGGCGGTCGGCGCCGGCGAGGAGCGGGCGGTGGTCAAGAATGGCGAGATCAAGATAGCCACCGTGATGTCGGTGACACTGTCGACCGACCATCGCGCCGTCGATGGCGCGCTGGGTGCCGAACTGCTCGTCGCCTTCAAGCGGCTGATCGAGAACCCGATGGGCATGCTGGTCTAGGAAGGGAGAAGGCGGTGCGGACTTTCTTCACCAGCCTTGTCGCTTTCATTCTTTCCGGTTTGGCAGGCGGGCTGGTGGCGCAATGGTTGGCCATCGCCACTGGCGGGGAGGAAGAATACATCCTCGTTTTCATGTTCGCCGCGCTGGTGACATGCATCGTCACCTTCATCTTCTTCGTGGCGCAGTTCACGACGGATCCGGTCGCGGCGGTGGCCATGACGGGTAAGTGGCTGCTGATTGTGTTTGTGGTGTTGCTTGCCCTGCTGGTCGCGCTGATCCTCTACGCCGACAGCAGTGCAGCGGTGGTGAAGAAGGACATTCCCATGGTTGCCGGCCTTGGCCTGCCGGGTCTGGTGACCATCATTCTTCATTGGCTGTTCGTGCGCTGGCGGGTGAGACGCCGTTTGATCAAGACACAGGTGGGTGTGGGTGCATGAAGACAGTTCTGTGCTACGGCGATTCGCTGACCTGGGGACACAACCCGGAGACTTTGTGTCGACATGATCATGAAGACCAGTGGCCAACCACACTGGCGAGAGGGCTCGGGCCGAGCTTCCACGTCATTGCCGAGGGACTGGGCGGTCGCACCACGGCCTATGACGACTTCTTGTCGGGCGCGGACCGAAACGGCGCGAGGATATTGCCGACAATCCTGAGCACGCATTCGCCGATCGATCTGATAGTCATCATGCTTGGCTCTAACGACATGAAACCGTCGATTCATGGCAGCGCAGTCATAGCGTCCTATGGCATGCGACGCCTCGTTGAAATCGTGCGGGGGCACGCCTATCCATTCGGCGGTGTCGCCCCCAGGATTATTCTGGTCGCGCCGCCGCATATCGTGGAAACGCGCAAGGCGGACTACGCCGAAATGTTGGGAACGGGTGCAATCGAGTCGCCCAAGCTCGCCGGCTTTTATCAAGCCGCCGCCAACGAGATGGGCTGCGGCTTTTTTGATGCCGCGAGCGTCGCCAGATGTACACCGCTCGATGGCGTCCACCTCGATGCCGAAAACACGCGAAACATCGGCAAGGCGCTGACGCCCGTCGTGCGCGTCACGCTCGAATTCTGAATCAGGGAGAAAAATCGTGGCTGAGAACTACGACGTCATCATCATCGGCTCCGGCCCCGGCGGCTATGTCACGGCGGTGCGTTCCGCCCAGCTTGGCTTCAAGACGGCGATCGTCGAGCGCGAGCATCTCGGCGGCATCTGCCTCAACTGGGGCTGCATCCCGACCAAGGCGCTGCTGCGCTCCGCCGAGATCATGCATTATTCGGATCATCTGAAGGACTACGGGCTGAAGCTCGACGGCAAGGTCAGCGTTGACACGTCAGCAGTGGTCGACCGCTCGCGAAAGGTGTCGCTGCGGCTCAATGGCGGCGTTGCCTTCCTGATGAAGAAAAACAAGGTCGATGTGATCTGGGGCGAAGCCAAGCTCTCCAAACCCGGTGAGATCGTGGTTTCCAAGACGGCCAAGAAGCCGATGGAGCCGCAGCCGCCAGTGCCGAAAGGGGTCAAGGGCGAGGGCACCTACACTGCCAAGCACATCATCCTGGCGACTGGCGCCCGGCCGCGCGCGCTGCCCGGCATCGAGCCGGACGGCAAGCTGATCTGGACCTATTTCGAGGCGATGGTGCCGAAGGAGATGCCGAAATCGCTGCTGGTGATGGGTTCAGGCGCCATCGGCATCGAATTCGCCTCCTTCTACCGCACCATGGGTGCGGACGTGACGGTGGTCGAGTTGCTGCCGGCGGTGATGCCGGTCGAGGACGCCGAAGTCTCGAAATTCGCGCAGAAGCAGTTCGAGAAGCAAGGCATGAAGATCATCCTCGAGGCCAAGGTGACCAAGGTCGAGAAAGGCGCCAACTCGGTCACCGCGCATGTCGAGATGAAGGACGGCAAGGTCGAGAAGATCACCGCCGACCGCATGATCTCGGCCGTCGGCGTGCAGGGCAACATCGAGGGCCTCGGCCTCGAGACGCTCGGCGTGAAGACCGAACGCGGCTGCGTCGTCGTCGACGGCTACGGCAAGACCAATGTGCCCGGCATCTATGCCATCGGCGATGTCGCCGGCCCGCCGATGCTCGCCCACAAGGCCGAGCATGAGGGCGTGGTCTGCGTCGAGAAGATTGCCAATGTCCCGGGCGTGCATGCCACCGACAAGCTCAAGATCCCCGGCTGCACCTATTGCAATCCGCAGGTCGCCTCGGTCGGCCTGACCGAAGCCAGGGCCAAGGCCGAGGGCAAGGACATCCGCGTCGGGCGCTTCCAGTTCGCCGCCAACGGCAAGGCCATCGCACTTGGCGAGGATCAGGGCTTCATCAAGACCATCTTCGACAAGAAGACCGGTCAGCTGCTCGGCGCGCATATGGTCGGTGCCGAGGTGACCGAGCTGATTCAGGGTTTTGTCGTGGCAATGAACCTCGAAACCACCGAGGAAGAACTGATGCACACGATCTTCCCGCATCCGACGCTGTCGGAGATGATGAAGGAAAGCGTGCTCGACGCCTATGGCCGCGCGCTCAACGCATGATAGATTGGCCGCACGAGACTCAAACGCGCAAGCTGCGGGAACTCGGCGGCAAGGGTGTTCGTTTCCGGATGCATTTTCGCGCGTGCAAGGAGAGGGCATATGGACGTGAATGGCGTGGGCTGGATCGCAGCCATCATCATCGGCGGTCTGGCGGGTTGGTTTGCCGAGATGGTTATGAAGAGCAACACCGGGATCTTCATGAATATAATCCTGGGGATCGTGGGGGCCGTGGTCCTCAACGCCATTCTGCGGGCGCTCAATTTCGGCCCGTTTGGCGTCGGCTGGACTGCCTATCTGATCACCGGCTTTATCGGCGCCTGCCTGCTGATCTGGGCAGGGCGCCTGGTGCGCCGCTAGTCGATATCGATCCCGCTATGCGAAAACGGTTGCAGCGGCATGCGCCGCCGCAGCCTTTTTCTTTGAGCTGAAAAGTCCTAGATGACGTTGAGATGACGATCGCCGACGGGTGGTCGCGAAAACAAGCCAGGGTTCAGATGGTCACCGTCCTCGACACGATCGCCAACGCACCGCGCTTGCGGCACCCGGAAAAGGCGCACAAGCCCGATCAGGAAGTGCTGCGCAAGCCCGACTGGATCCGCGTCAAGGCGCCGGTCTCCAAGGGCTATGCCGAGACCCGCGAAATCGTGAAATCGCACAAGCTGGTGACGGTCTGCGAAGAGGCCGGTTGCCCCAACATCGGCGAGTGCTGGGAGAAGAAGCACGCCACCTTCATGATCATGGGCGAGATCTGCACGCGCGCCTGCGCGTTCTGCAATGTCGCCACCGGCATTCCGACCGCACTCGATCCCGATGAGCCGGCCCGCGTCGCGCACGCGGTCAAGCAGATGGGCCTGACCCATGTCGTCATCACCTCGGTCGACCGCGACGATCTCGCCGATGGCGGTGCGCAGCATTTTGCCGAGGTCATCCGCGCCATCAGGGCGGCGACGCCGTTGACGACGATCGAAATCCTGACGCCGGATTTCCTGCGCAAGGAAGGCGCGCTGGAGATCGTCGTGGCGGCCAAGCCCGACGTCTTCAACCACAATCTGGAAACCGTGCCGTCGAACTATCTGACGGTTCGGCCGGGCGCCCGCTATTTCCACTCGATCAGGCTGTTGCAGCGGGTCAAGGAGCTCGACCCTTCGATCTTCACCAAGTCCGGCATCATGGTGGGTCTCGGCGAAGAGCGAAATGAAATCTTGCAATTGATGGATGATCTGCGGTCGGCCAATGTCGACTTCATGACCATCGGCCAGTATCTGCAGCCGTCGAAGAAGCACCATCCGGTGATCCGCTTCGTCACGCCGGAGGAGTTCAAGTCCTTCGAGACGATCGGCCGGACCAAGGGGTTTCTGCTGGTGGCGTCGAGCCCGCTGACGCGCTCGTCGCATCACGCCGGCGACGATTTCGCCCGGCTGCGCGCGGCACGGGAAGCGCTTCTCAAGAAAACGCTCTGATGCATGTCGCCCAAAAGTGACCTCGGTTTTGGGAGAACGACATGCATAAAAACAAAGAATCTAAAGCGTGTCGCATGAACCTGTTTCGACGCGACGCGCTTTAGAGCCGGTTTCATGCCGAAATTCGAAGCCACTCGCCGGGTTGCCCACACGCCCCAACAGATGTTCGCGCTGGTTGCCGACATCGAGGCCTATCCGCAATTCCTGCCGCTCTGCGAAGCGCTGGCGGTTCGCTCGCGCAAGGAGCGCGACGGACGCACTGTTCTCCTCGCCGACATGAGCATCGGCTACAAGGCGATCCGCGAAACCTTCACCACGCAGGTGCTGCTGAAACCCGACGAGAACACCATCGACGTGAAGTACATCGATGGCCCGTTCAAATATCTGAGCAATGTCTGGCGCTTCGAACCCGACGGCGGCGGCTGCGCCGTCCGCTTTTTCATCGACTATGAGTTCAAGAACCGCATTCTGGGCGCGGTGATGGGAACCATGTTCGATCGCGCCTTCCGCATGTTCGCCGAGGCTTTCGAGAAGCGTGCCGACGTCATCTATGGTGCAGCGCCGTCGGCCTGACGCATGTCGCCCAAACGTGCGCAGGGGTTTGGGACCAACGACATCCATCAATACAATGACTTAAAGCGCGGCGAGTGCGCGCAAACCCAGTTCCAGCGCATGCCCGACCGTTTCACGGCGGATGAAATCGCGACCCTCGTCGGCAAACAGCCTGTGTTCGGCGGTCACGGTCTCGCCGTCAATGCCGACGCCGAACCAGACCAGGCCGACAGGCTTTTCCATTGAGCCGCCGCCGGGACCGGCGATGCCGGTGACCGCCAGGGTCAGTCCGGCGCGCGAACGGACAAGCGCACCTTTTGCCATCTCGATCGCCGTCTCGCGGGAAACCGCGCCATGCGTATCAAGCGTGGCGGCGGACACACCGAGCATGTCCATCTTGGCCTCGTTTGAGTAGGTGACGAAGCCGCGATCGACGACGGTGGAGGAGCCGGCGATGTCGGTCAGAGCGGCGATGATCATGCCGCCGGTGCAGCTTTCGGCCGTCGCCAGCTTGATGCCGCGCTCCTGGCAGGCTTGCAGCAGCGCATTTGCCCGATCGTTGTTGGTCATTCCGGCACCTCGCCTGGAAACACCACGCTGGCGGTGGCGATCGCCGCTATGCCTTCCTGGCGACCGACAAAGCCGAGCTTTTCGTTGGTTGTCGCCTTGATCGAGATGCGGTCCGGGGAAATTGCCAGCATCTGCGAAAGGGCTGCCGTCATCGCCTCACGATGCGGGCCGACGCGCGGCGCCTCGCAGATCAGCGTGATATCGGCATTGGCAATGCGGCCACCGCGCTCGCGTACCAGCTTTGCCGCATGTTCTACGAAGATACGCGACGCAGCCCCTTTCCACTGCGGATCGGACGGCGGGAAATGCGTGCCGATGTCGCCGGCGCCACAGGTCGCCAGCAGTGCATCGGTCAAGGCGTGCAGGCCGACATCGGCGTCGGAATGGCCTGACAGTTTCTTGTCGTGCGGAATGGCGACCCCGCACAGGGTGACATGATCGCCGGGTTCGAAGGCATGGACGTCGTAGCCGTTGCCGGTTCTGATGTCGGGAAAGCGTGCACGTTCGCCGGTAAGCCTCTGGTCCGCCATCGCAATATCCCGTGCCCAGGTAAGTTTGACATTGTCCGGTGAGCCCGGAACGATTTTTACCGGAATATGCGCCCATTCAGCGATCGCGGCGTCGTCGGTGAAGTCCATTTTTCCCAGGTGATGGGCTTTCTCGTGCGCGGCAAGGATCGGCCAGAACGGAAAGCCCTGTGGTGTCTGGGCGGCATGAAGTCCATTGCGGGAAACGGTTTCTCCGACCACGCCAGCGGCCGACTCGCGCTTCAGCGTGTCGGCGACGGGCAGGGCGGGCAACGCTCCTTCGCGCTCGCCGATGGCCGCGATGGTGCGGTCGATCAAATCCGCGTCGACGAACGGACGGACCGCATCATGGATCAGAACCCGTCCCGGTGCGTGGCCTCTCAGTGCAAGCAGTCCGAGCCGCACCGAAGCCTGCCTGGTCGCCCCGCCCATGATGGCGATGACCCGTTCGGCGTTGGCGCCTGCCGCCTGCCGGAACAGTTCGTGGTCGTCCGCATGGATGGCGACAACAACCGCGCTGGTCCGTGGGTGGGCCAGAAAAATCTCCAGCGTGTGGGCGATGACAGCGTGGCCGCCTATGCTTTGATACTGCTTGGGCCCATTGGCCTGCCCGGCGCGCGCGCCACGGCCGGCGGCGACGATAACCACCGCGACCTTGTCATCCGCACTCGAGTTTTCACTTGCGTCGGTCATGCCGATTGGCTTAGCGCACGATCCCGAAAAGTGTAATCGGTTTTGGAAAAGATCGTGCGCCAAATATGAACGTCCAAAGCGTCCTTCGCGCGTCCTGAGGGACGCGCGGCGTTTCGGTCGCGGCCAAAGCCGATGGCCCGGCATTTTCCCAATTGCGCCTTAATGTGGCGTCATTCCGCGTTGCACTTTGCGGCGGTTCTGGCTAGAGAATGTGCAGCGAATGAACATGCTTGGTTTTTGTGCATGCCTGATTTGACCAAATTGGCCGCGCCGCTCGACGTCGGCGGCGTGCAAATCCGCAATCGCGTGTTTCTCGCGCCGATGTCGGGGATTACCGACGAGCCGTTCCGGCAGCGTGCCCACGCGCATGGCGCGGGCCTTGTCGTGTCCGAAATGGTGGCCAGCGGCGAGCTTGCCAAGGGCAGGGCCGGTTGCGACCTGCGCATCCGTCATTCCGGCCTGCCCGTTCACATGGTCCAGCTTGCCGGCCGCGAGGTGGAGCACATGGCGGAAGGCGCGCGAATCGCCGCCGGCGAGGGCGCCGACATCATCGACATCAACATGGGCTGCCCGGCCAAGAAGGTTACCGGTGGCTATGCCGGCTCGGCGCTGATGCTGGATCTCGACCATGCGCTGACGCTGATCGACGCCGTGGTCGGCGCTGTCGACGTGCCGGTCACGGTCAAGATGCGGCTCGGCTGGGACGAAGGCGCGCTCAACGCCCCGATGCTGGCGCGCCGCGCCGAGCAGGCCGGCGTCAAGATGGTGACCGTGCACGGTCGCACGCGCTGCCAGTTCTATCACGGCAAGGCCGACTGGCGCGCCATCGCCCGGGTCAAGGAAGCCGTGTCCATCCCGGTCGTCGCCAATGGCGATGTTTCTTCGCCAACGGAAGCAGCTGCCATTCTCGATCAATCCGGCGCCGATGCCTTGATGGTCGGCCGCGCCCACTATGGCGCGCCGTGGATCGCCGGCAGCATTGCGACGGCTGCGACAGGCAAGGCGGCGTCAAACGTTCCGCAGGACCCGGCGGCACTGGTTGACTATGTCGTGGCCCACTATGAGGACATGCTGGCGCTCTATGGCGTCGAAAGCGGCCTGCGCCAGGCGCGCAAGCATCTTGGCTGGTATCTCGACCGTCATGCCGGCGCCGTCGCTGGCGACAGCCGAAAGGCCATGCTGACCGCATTCGAGCCGGCGCGCGTCATTGCCTTGCTGCGCGATGTGTTTTCGCGCGATCCGCAACCATTGAATCAGCGGAGCGCCGCATGAACGCCGTCGCTGGCCAGGGTGCTGAAACGGCGAATGCCGCGCAGATCGTGCTCAACACGATCCGCCGCCCGGTGATCATGATCAGCGAGCAAGGGTTCATCACCTTCGCTAACGCCGATGCCGAGGATTTTTTTCGCTCGAGCGCGACAATGCTGGCGCGCAACACGCTGTCCAAGCTGATCCCCTTCGGCAGCCCGCTGCTGACGCTCGTCGATCAGGTGCGCGAGCGTCGCGCTCCGGTCAACGAGTATCGAGTCGACGTGTCGTCGCCGCGCCTCGGCATCGAGAAGGTCGTCGATCTATATGTCGCGCCGGTGTCGGAATTTCCGGGCTCTGTCGTGGTGATGTTCCAGGAGCGGTCGATGGCCGACAAGATCGACCGGCAGATGACGCACCGCGGCGCCGCGCGCTCGGTGACCGGTCTGGCGGCGATGCTTGCCCATGAGATCAAGAACCCGCTCTCCGGTATCCGGGGTGCTGCCCAGCTGCTCGAACTGTCGGCCTCCGACGAGGACCGCGCACTGACGCGGCTGATCACCGACGAGACCGACCGCATCGTGTCGCTGGTCGACCGTATGGAGGTGTTTTCCGACGAGCGGCCGATCGATCGGTACCCCGTCAACATCCATGTCGTTCTCGACCATGTGAAGGCGATTGCCAAGAACGGTTTTGCTAAGAGAATCAAGATTATGGAGGATTATGATCCTTCATTGCCTCCGGTGTTCGCCAACCGTGACCAGCTCATCCAGGTATTCCTCAACCTGGTCAAGAACGCCGCCGAGGCGATCGGCAGCGATCCGCAGGGTGAGATCGTGCTGTCGACGGCCTTCCGGCCGGGCATCCGCGTTTCCGTTCCGGGGACGCAGGATCGCGTATCGCTGCCGCTGGAATTCTGCGTGCGCGACAATGGCTCCGGCGTCTCGGAAGACATCTTGCCGATCCTGTTCGATCCTTTCATCACCACCAAGCCGAACGGCTCGGGACTGGGTCTGGCGCTGGTCGCCAAGATCGTCGGCGAGCATGGCGGCATCATCGAATGCGAATCGACGCCGCGCGGGACCACCTTCCGCATCCTGATGCCGGCCTGGAAAGAAGCGCCATACGGCGCCGATGAAGACGGTGAAGGAGAGCGCAAATGACCGTTCGCGGCAATATTCTCGTCGCCGACGACGATGCGGCGATCCGCACCGTCCTCAACCAGGCGCTTTCGCGTGTCGGCCACGAGGTGCGCGTCACCTCCAACGCTTCGACTCTGTGGCGCTGGGTGGCTGCGGGTGAGGGCGATCTGGTCATCACCGATGTGGTGATGCCGGACGAGAACGCCTTCGACATGCTGCCGCGTATCAAGAAGGCGCGCCCGGAACTGCCCGTCATCGTCATGAGCGCCCAGAACACGTTCATGACGGCGATCCGCGCATCCGAGACCGGCGCCTATGAATATCTGCCGAAGCCATTCGACCTGACCGAACTACTCAACATCGTCAACCGGGCGCTTTCCGAACCGCGGCGGCCGAAGATCGATGCGCGGCCGGAAGAACAACCTGACGCGATGCCGCTGGTCGGTCGCTCGGCGGCCATGCAGGACATCTACCGCATGCTGGCGCGCATGATGCAGACCGACCTGACGGTGATGATCTCAGGTGAATCCGGCACCGGCAAGGAACTGGTGGCGTGCGCGCTGCATGAATATGGCCGCCGCCGTGGCGGCCCGTTCGTAGCCATCAACATGGCGGCGATCCCACGCGATCTGATCGAATCGGAACTGTTCGGCCACGAAAAGGGCGCCTTCACCGGCGCGCAGAACCGCTCCACCGGTCGCTTCGAGCAGGCCGAGGGCGGCACGCTGTTCCTCGACGAGATCGGCGACATGCCGATGGAGGCGCAGACGCGCCTGCTGCGCGTCCTGCAGCAGGGCGAGTACACGACGGTTGGCGGACGCACGCCGATCAAGACCGACGTGCGCATCGTCGCCGCCACCAACAAGGATCTGCGCACGCTGATCAACCAGGGGCTTTTCCGCGAGGATCTTTTCTATCGCCTCAACGTCGTGCCGCTCAGGCTGCCGGCGCTGCGCGAGCGCTCCGAGGACGTGCCCGACCTCGTCCGGCACTTCTTCAAGCTCGGCGAGATGGAAGGTCTGCAGACCAAGCGCATCTCCTCGGGCGGCATCGAATTGATGAAGCGCTACCCGTGGCCGGGCAACGTGCGTGAACTGGAAAACCTCGTTCGCAGGCTCGCCGCGCTCTATTCTCAGGACGAGATTTCGGCCGAGATCATCGAGGCCGAGCTCAAGACAGGCGAGCGCCCGGTGGTGCCGGGCGGTGGCAATCTCATTCCCGACGACCTGTCGATAGGCCAGGCGGTCGAGCATTTCCTGCAGCGCTATTTCACGTCGTTTGCCGGGGAATTGCCGCCAGCGGGGCTGTACCAGCGCATTCTGTCCGAGGTCGAATATCCGCTGGTCCTGGCCTCGATGACGGCAACCCGCGGCAACCAGATCAAGGCCGCGGAATTGCTGGGCCTGAACCGCAACACACTGCGCAAGAAGATTCGCGAACTCGGCGTCAACGTCTACAAATCATCACGACAGGGCTGAGCCCGATCTGAGCCTGAAGCGCTTTTCGGGGGACGGGCTCGCGAAAGATTTCCGTCTCGGTCACACTTGTTGCATAATCGCCACAATGCGTTGCATACATCCGACGCAATCATGGCTCTAGACGGCGACATGGCTCCGCAGGCACCAACACTCAACCAACCGCTTTTCAGCGAACCCGGCGCACGCGACGGGCGCCGGCTGCTGGCGCTGCCCGGTGTGGTCGCGGTTGTCGGCGCGCTGGTGACGGCGGCGATCTCGTTCACCATCCTCGTCGGCGCGACGCCGATCACGCCAAACGAGTCGACAACGCTGGCGCTGATTGCCCTCAACGCCGCTTTCGTCCTGTTCCTCATCGCGCTGGTCGGACGCGAAGTGCACCGCATCCTGATGGCCCGCCGGCACGGCAAGGCGGCCTCGCGGCTGCATGTGCGCATCGTCGCCATGTTTGCCCTGGTTGCGGCAATTCCCGCCATCATGGTGGCGATCATCGCGTCGATCACGCTCGACATCGGCCTCGACCGCTGGTTCGAGATCCGCACCAAGACGATCGTCAATTCGTCGCTGTCGATCGCCGATGCCTATGTCCAGGAAAACGCCCGCAACCTCCAGGGCACGACGCTGTCGATGGCCTATGATCTCGACGCGTCAAGGACGCTCTATGGCCTTGATCGGACTGGCTTTCTCGACCTGATGAATAAGGAAGCCGTGGGCCGGTCGCTGGCCCACGCGGCACTGATCAAGCCGGACGGCTCTTTTGTCATGAGCGCCAAGACCGACACGGATTTCGCCATGCCCGAGCCGCCGGAAGGCGCCGTGGCCAGCGCTGTCGACGGCAAGCCGGTGCTGATCGAACCGAAGACGCGCAACATCATGGGTGCCATCGTCAAGCTGCGCGAGATCGAAGGCCTTTATCTCTACACCATTCGCCTGGTTGATCCCGAAGTGATCAAGGCGCGGCAGATCGTCAGATCCAACACCGACGAATATCGCGGGCTGGAAGACAACAGGCGCACCTCGCAGGTGGCCTTCGCGTTGCCCTATCTGTCGCTGACGCTGATCATCATCCTGTCCGCGATATGGACTGGCATCGCCGTCGCCGACCGCCTGGTGCGGCCGATCCGGCAGTTGATCGGTGCCGCCGACGAGGTGGCGACCGGTAATCTCGACGTCGCGGTTCCCGTCCGGCCCTCGGACGGCGACGTTGCTTCGCTCGGCGACACCTTCAACAAGATGCTGCTCGAACTGAAATCACAGCGCAACGAGATCCTGTCCGCCAAGGATTTGATCGACGAACGGCGTCGCTTCTCGGAAGCCGTGCTTGCCGGCGTCACCGCCGGTGTTATCGGCGTTGATCCCTACGGCATCGTCACCATCGTCAACCGCTCGGCCGAGGCGATGCTGGCCATATCCGCCAACGCGGCACTTGGACAGAACCTCTCCGCCGTGCTGCCGCATGTCGGCCGCGTCTTCGAGATCGGCCGCAAGTCCGGGAAACCCGTCTATCGCGAGCAGGTGACTTTCTATCGCGCCGGTGCCGAGCGGACCTTCAACGTGCAGATCACCATCGAGGCCGGCGACGACGGCTCGGAGGAAAAATCCTATGTCGTGACGGTCGACGACATCACCGATCTGGTTCAGGCGCAGCGCTCCTCCGCCTGGGCAGACGTGGCGCGGCGTATCGCGCACGAGATCAAGAACCCGCTGACGCCGATCCAGCTGTCCGCCGAGCGCATCAAGCGCCGCTACGGCAAGGTC
The DNA here is from genome assembly GCF_056781655.1 of Mesorhizobium bavaricum. Taxonomy (NCBI): domain Bacteria; kingdom Pseudomonadati; phylum Pseudomonadota; class Alphaproteobacteria; order Hyphomicrobiales; family Phyllobacteriaceae; genus Mesorhizobium; species Mesorhizobium bavaricum. The sequence goes on from NZ_CM165566.1 coordinate 4,663,658, forward strand.
ATCACCGAGGACCGCGAGATTTTCGATCAGTGCACCGACACCATCATCCGGCAAGTGGAGGATATCGGCCGCATGGTCGACGAATTCTCGGCTTTCGCGCGCATGCCGAAGCCCGAGATGAAGGCCATCGACCTGCGCGAATCGCTGCGCGAGGCCTCGTTCCTGGTCGAAGTCAGCCGCGCCGACATCACCTTCGAGCGGATATTCGGCAACGAACCGCTCAAGGGCACGTTCGACAGCCGGCTTATGGCACAGGCTTTCGGCAATGTGATCAAGAATGCCGCCGAAGCGATTGACGGGCTGGAACAGAAGGACGGTTCGCACGGCATAATCCGGATTCAAGCGGGGCGCCAGAATGGCGCGATTCGCATCGACGTCATCGACAATGGCAAAGGCCTGCCGCGCGAGAATCGCCAACGGCTGCTCGAGCCCTATATGACCACACGCGAGAAGGGCACCGGGCTCGGTCTCGCTATCGTCAAGAAGATCGTGGAGGACCATGGTGGCAGGCTGGAACTTCACGATGCCCCTGCGGATTTCCACGATGGGCGCGGCGCGATGATCAGCATCATCCTGCCGCCGGCGGCCGCCGCGTCTCCGCGCGGCGAAAGCAGGGCTGAAAACGAACGAGAAACTGAAAAGGTCGGTAATGGCGTCTGATATTCTCATCGTCGATGACGAGGAAGACATCCGTGAACTCGTCGCGGGCATCCTGAGCGACGAAGGTCACGAAACCCGTACGGCATTCGATGCCGACAGCGCTCTGGCGGCGATCGCCGACCGGGCGCCGCGGCTGATTTTTCTCGACATCTGGCTGCAGGGCTCGCGTCTGGACGGGCTGCAGCTGCTTGACGAGATCAAGACGATGCACCCGACCTTGCCGGTGGTGATGATCTCGGGTCACGGCAACATCGAAACGGCGGTCTCCGCCATCCGTCGCGGCGCCTATGATTTCATCGAAAAGCCGTTCAAGGCCGACAGGCTGATCCTCATTGCCGAACGTGCGCTCGAGACCTCGAAATTGCGGCGCGAGGTTTCGGACCTCAAGCTGCGCAGCGGCGAAACCTTCGATCTGATCGGCATGTCGTCGGCGATGAGCCAGTTGCGCCAGACCATCGAGCGCGTCGCACCGACCAACAGCCGCGTCATGATCATCGGCCCTTCCGGGTCGGGCAAGGAACTGGCCGCGCGCGCGATCCACACGCTGTCGGCGCGCAAGGGCGCACCGTTCGTGACGCTGAGCGCCGCCAACATCACGCCCGAGCGCATGGAGATCGAGCTGTTCGGCACCGAATCGAACGGCGTCGAGCGCAAGGTCGGCGCGCTTGAGGAGGCCCATCGCGGCATCCTCTACATCGACGAAGTGGCCGACATGCCGCGCGAGACGCAGAACAAGATCCTACGCGTGCTGGTCGAGCAGCAGTTCGAGCGGGTAGGGGGCACCAAGCGGGTCAAGGTCGACGTCCGCATCATTTCCTCGACCTCGCAGAATCTGGAGGCGATGATTGCCGATGGGCGGTTCCGTGAAGATCTCTATCATCGCCTGGCAGTGGTTCCGGTCACGGTGCCGGGACTGGCCGAACGGCGCGAGGATATTCCCTACCTCGTCGACAATTTCATGAAGCAGATCGCCCGCCAGGCCGGTATCAAGCCGCGTCGCATCGGCGATGACGCGCTGGCCGTGCTGCAGGCGCACAACTGGCCGGGCAACGTCCGCCAACTGCGTAACAATGTCGAGCGTCTGATGATCCTGGCGCGCGGCGACGATGTCGATGCGCCGATCACTGCGGATCTGTTGCCCGCCGAGATCGGCGATGTGATGCCGCGCACGCCGAATCAATCCGACCAGCACATCATGGCGCTGCCGCTGCGCGAGGCGCGTGAACAGTTCGAGAAGGACTATCTGATCGCCCAGATCAACCGCTTTGGCGGCAACATCTCGAAGACCGCCGAGTTCATCGGCATGGAGCGCTCCGCTCTGCATCGCAAGCTGAAGTCGCTGGGCGTCTGACCGGCGCGGCGTTCGTTCAGCCGCGCTGGGCCAAGCATTTGCCGGTTACGGCAACGGCGGAATCGCATAAGAAAGCCCGAGAGTTATCCAGGGGTTGCCAATGCCGCGCATTGCCTATGTCAACGGGCGCTACGTCGCTCACGCTGACGCTTCCGTGCATATCGAGGATCGCGGCTATCAGTTCGCCGATGGTGTCTATGAGGTCTGCGAGGTGGCGCGTGGCTTCATCGTCGACATGCCGCGCCATCTCGCACGGCTGAACCGCTCGCTGACCGAATTGTCGATCGCCTGGCCGGTCACCCGCGGCGTGTTGCCACTCATCCTGCGCGAAGTTGTCAACCGCAACCACGTCGCCAACGGCCTGGTCTATGTCCAGGTCACGCGCGGCGTTGCCAGCCGCGACTTTGTCTTCCCATCGCCGGATACCAAGCCGTCCCTGGTGGTGACCGCCAGGAAAGCCGATCCTGCCGCGGGAGCAAAGCGAGCCGAAACCGGCATTGCGGTCATTACCGTGCCGGAGAATCGCTGGGACCGGGTCGACATCAAGAGCGTCGGGCTGCTGCCTAACGTGCTGGCCAAGCAGAAGGCCAAGGAAGCCGGTGCGCAGGAGGCATGGTTCGTCGACGGCGACGGTATCGTCAAGGAAGGCGGCTCGTCGAACGCCTGGATCGTCACCAGGGATGGCGTTCTGGTCACCAGGCCGGCCGAGCGTGGCATCCTGCGTGGCATCACTCGCACGACCATGTTTGAAGTGGCGGCCAAGCTCGGCCTGAAGATCGAGGAGCGCGGCTTTTCCGTCGCCGAGGCCAAGTCGGCACGCGAGGCCTTCATCAGTTCCGCAACGACAATCGCCATGCCGGTGGTGGCCATCGATGGCGATCCGGTCGCCAATGGACACCCCGGCTCAATAACACTTTCGTTGCGGCAGGCCTTTTTTGACATTGCGGAAAAAAGTCCAGCCTGATAACCGCACAGGTGGAATGAACATCAATATATCTCGTTCTGCTTGTCGTTACTGACGACAAGAGGGTGTTTGCGCGCTTGACATGTGCCGGTTAATTTGGCGCATTGGCTTGCAAACCGAAGGGGATCGGCGAAAGACAAGAACAATGGCGGAACGATCGCAAAATCTTCAGGACCTGTTCCTGAATTCAGTTCGCAAGAGCAAGAACCCGCTCACCATCTTCCTTATCAACGGTGTGAAGCTGACCGGCGTGGTCACTTCGTTCGACAATTTCTGTGTCCTGCTGCGCCGCGACGGTCATTCCCAGCTCGTCTACAAGCACGCCATTTCCACGATCATGCCGAGCCAGCCGGTTCAGATGTTCGATGGCGAGGAAAGCCAGGGCGCCTGATTGGCACGTGAGAAAGACGCGGACGCACCAGTTCGCGGAAAACCAACGCATCATCCCGGGACGGAAGCCAAGGGTCCGACCCGGGCGGTTGTCATTGTGCCGGTGCTTACCCGCCAGCCGCGCGGCGACGACGATACCAACCGTCCGCGGCTGACGCGTTCGGCTGACGCCCGTCACGACGAAGCGGTCGGCCTTGCCCGCGCCATCAATCTTGATCTGATCCACACGGCGGTGGTGACCGTCAACGATCCGCGCCCGGCGACGTTGCTCGGCAGCGGCAAGGTCGCTGAATTCGCCGAGATCGTCAAAGAGGGTCATGCGGAAGTGGTCATCGTCGACCATCCGTTGACGCCGGTGCAGCAGCGCAATCTCGAAAAGGAGCTGAACGCCAAGGTGCTGGACCGCACCGGGCTGATCCTTGAGATCTTTGGCGAGCGCGCGCGCACCAAGGAGGGTACGCTGCAGGTCGAACTCGCCCATCTCAACTACCAGAAGGGCCGCCTCGTACGCAGCTGGACCCATCTTGAGCGCCAGCGCGGCGGCGCCGGCTTCCTCGGCGGCCCTGGCGAAACGCAGATCGAGTCCGACCGGCGGCAGCTGCAAGAAAAAATCATCAAACTGAAGCACGAACTGGAAACGGTGCGGCGCACCCGTGACCTCCACCGCGCCAAGCGCAAGAAAGTGCCGTTCCCGGTGGTGGCGATCGTCGGCTACACCAATGCCGGCAAGTCGACTCTGTTCAACAGGCTGACCGGAGCCGACGTCCTGGCGCAGGACATGCTGTTCGCCACGCTCGATCCGACGCTGCGCCGCGTGCGCCTGCCGCACGGCACGCCGATCATCCTTTCGGATACTGTCGGTTTCATCTCGGACCTGCCGACGCATCTGATCGCCGCTTTCCGCGCCACCCTTGAAGAGGTGGTCGAGGCCGATCTCGTCATTCACCTGCGCGACATTTCCGACCCCGACACGGCCGCGCAGGCCGAGGACGTCGAGCGCATCCTCGCCGACCTTGGCGTCGATGCTGGCGACGCCAAGCGTGTGATTGAAGCGTGGAACAAGATCGACCGGCTCGACGAAGGCAACAGGAACCGGCTGCTTGCCGATGGCGCCGACGCCAGCAAGGCGCCGCCGGTTGCGGTGTCGGCGGTGACCGGCGAGGGTATCGATGCGCTGAAGGCGATCATCGAAACGCGGATGGCAGGCGAGCTCGAAGACCTGACGGTGACGATCGAGCCGGCACAGTTCGGCCTCGTCGACTGGCTTTACCGCAATGGCGATGTCGTTTCGCGAACCGACAATGACGACGGCAGCGCCACCATCTCGCTCAAGGCCACGCAAATCGCCCGCGAGGAGATCGAAAGCAGATTGCGTCGCAAGAACAACGTCTAACGTTGTTTATTTCGCGTTTTTGCTTGCTGCCAGAGCGCTTCCATCTCAGCCAGATCAGCCTTTTCCAGTGTGTTGCCTGATTTTTCCAGGGCCTGCTCGACATAATGGAAGCGTGAGCGGAACTTCTCGTTGGTGCCGCTGAGCGCTGCTTCCGAATCGAGCTTGAGGTGACGGCCGAGATTGACCACGGCAAACAGCATGTCGCCAAACTCGTCCTTGATCGACGCCGTCTCGCCTTTGGCCAGCGCCTCGCGCAACTCGCCGATCTCTTCCTCGATCTTGTCGAGGATGGGTGCTGCCTCGCTCCAGTCGAATCCAACGCGCGCGGCCTTCTCCTGAAGTTTCAGCGCCCGCGTCAGCGCGGGCAGTGCGACCGGCACGCTGTCGAGAAACCCCTTGCCATTGTCCTCGGGGTCGAGACCGCGGGCGAGGCGGGCGCTTCGTTTCTCCGCCTTCTCCTCGGCCTTGATCTTTTCCCACATGCCCTTGGCCATGCCGGCGCTGCGGGCCTTCTCGTCGCCGAAGACATGCGGATGGCGGCGGATCATCTTGGTCGTGATCGCCCGAACCACATCGCCGAAGGCGAATTCGCCGGCTTCCTCGGCCATTTGCGCGTGGTAGACGACCTGCAGCAGGAGGTCGCCGAGTTCGTCGCGCAGATCGCCGAGGTCACCGCGAGCGATGGCGTCGGCCACCTCGTAGGCTTCCTCGATCGTATAGGGCGCGATGGTCGAGAAGTCCTGTTCGATGTCCCATGGACAACCGGTCGTCGGCGCTCGCAGCGCCGCCATGATCTCGATCAGGCGCGAAATGTCTTTCGATGGCGTCATGCGGCGGATGTTATCGCGCGGCCGCTCGCGCGGCCAACGCTGTCAGTCGGCGAGGGGGCATTGTCCACAGGTGCGCGGTGCCAGCTTCGTCAGTCTAGCACGGAGACGATCGCCTTGGCGAGTTCATCCATCCCGTTTTCGGGCAGGCCGGCGACGTTGATGCGGCTGTCGCCGACCATGTAGATGCCGTGCTCGGCGCGCAGCCGCTCGACCTGTGCTTCGGTGAGGCCGAGCCTGGAGAACATGCCGCGATGACTGGCAACGAAATCGAAGCGGTCGGAATTGGACTGCCGGCGCAGCGCCTCGGCGAACTGCACCCGAAGCCTCAGCATGCGCAGGCGCATCTCTTCGAGTTCGGCCTCCCAGTCGGCGCGCAAGCTGGCGTCTTCCAGCACGATGCGCACCGCGGCAGCACCATGGTCCGGCGGCATTGAATACATGGCGCGCGCCGCCGACAGCATCTGGCTCATCGCCACATCCGCCTGGGCGCCGTCCCTGGCCAGGATCATCGCCGCGCCGACGCGGTCGCGGTAGACGGCGAAGTTCTTCGAGCAGCTCGAGGCGACGACCATTTCCGGAACTTTCGCGGCCAGCAGGCGCAGGCCAACGGCATCGGCCTCAAGACCATCGCCAAAGCCCTGATAGGCGATGTCGACAAACGGCAGCAGGCCGCGCTCGACGACCAGATCGGCGACGGCCGCCCATTGCCCGCTATCCAGATTGGCGCCGGTCGGATTGTGACAGCAGCCATGCAGCAGCACCACGTCACCGCTCTTCGCCGTCCGCAACGCGGCCAGCATGTCGTCGAAGCGAACAGCGCCCGAAGCGGCATCGAAATAGGGGTATTCGCGGATCTGCAGACCGGCAGCGCGCATGACCGGCATGTGGTTGGGCCATGTCGGGTCCGACAGCCAGATGGTCGCGTCGGATCGTGTCCGCTTCAGCAGTTCCGCCACCAGCCGCAGCGCGCCGGAGCCGCCGGGCGCCTGTGCCGCGCGAATGCGCGTCATGTCGGCGCCTGGACCGAAGGCAAGTTTGGCCATCACCGTGTTGAAGCCGACATCGCCGGCAAGGCCGAGATAGGTCTTGGTGTCCTGGCCCTGCAGCAGGCGCTTTTCGGCCTCGCGCACGGCGCGCATGACCGGCGTCTTGCCGTCGCGATCCTTGTAGACGCCGACGCCGAGGTCGACCTTGTCGGGGCGCGGGTCGGCGCGATAGAGGCCGATCAGGGCAAGGATCTTGTCGGCGGGGGCTGGCTGCAGATCTTCAAACATTGGCAATGGTTCCATTGACGCGGCGGAGTGATACGCAAATCGAACGCATTTCGCCAGCGCTTTTCCTGGCTGCTCAGCCCGCTAGGTTTTGCCTGCGAGGCGAGAGCCATGAAACGATGTCCCCTAGCGAACCCAGCGAAAAAATTGGCAGGGCAGGGATTAAAATCCCCACATGCTCCGTAAACAGAACATGAAACGGTCGATGCCTCGCTTTGACATCATAGGACAGCTCGGGTCGCTGCGCCGTTACGCGCGCTCGCTGACGCGCGACAGCACGGATGCCGAGGATCTCGTACATGACGCGCTGGTCCGCGCCTATGAGCGGCGCGGCACCTTCCGCTCCGGCGGCAATTTGCGCGCCTGGCTGCTGTCGATCGTCCACAACACCTTCATCGACAAAATGCGGTCCCGCAGGTCTGAAGCGGCGCGTGTCGAACAGGCCGGATATCTGGCCGACGGCAGCACCCCGGCGCCGCAGGAACATTCGGTGCGCCTGGCTCAGGTGCGCGAAGCCTTTTTCAGCCTGCCGGAAGAACAGCGTTCGGCGCTGCATCTCGTTGCCATTGAGGGGCTTTCCTACCAACAGGCGGCCGATGCCTGCAGCGTGCCGCTGGGAACACTGATGTCGCGCATCGGCAGGGCGCGCGCCGCACTGCGCGAGATGGAGGACGCGGCGCCCTCAAAGGCGAAAAACCACCTCAGGGTCGTTGGAGGACCGTCATGACTGGAACTGTCGATCCCGTGGCCGATACCGACCTCGACGCCTATGTCGACGACCAGCTCGACGTCACCCGCCGCATCGAGGTTGAGGCGTTTTTGTCCACCCGTCCGGAGGCCGCGGCGCGCGTGATGTCGGATCTGAGGACCCGCGATGAACTGCGCGTGGCGCTTGCCGGCTCCAAGGGCATGGCACGGCCGGCGACCGCTGACACCGCGCGGCGGCTGGAGAGGGGGCTTGCCCGTGGCCGCATCTTCGGCGTGTTGCAGCGCGCGGCGGCGGTGGCCGCATTCATCGCCGTCGGCTGGCTGGCGAACGGCATCGTCGGGCCGATGTCTGTGACCAAGGTCGTCGCCTCGCCGCAGCCGCCCGCCTATGTCGACGAGGCGGTGCGAGCCCATAGGACGACGCTGGTGCGCGAGACCATGGCGTCGCAGCCTGAGGCGCCCAACTACAATGCCGGCGAGATCCGCGCCGCGACCGCTATCGTCATGCCGTCGCTGCCCAAGGACTGGAAGGTACGCGACGTGCAGATCTACCCGTCGCGCTTTGGCCCGAGCGTCGAGATGGCTGTCGAGACGAAGGAGATGGGGCTGGTTTCGCTGTTTGCGATCCGGCCGGGAACCTTCGACGTGGTCAAGCCGACCGTCGCGCCTTCGGGCGATATTTCCTCGGCCTATTTCCAGATCGGCGAGGTCGCCTATGCGGTGGTCGGACGAAGCGAGGTGCACGACCTCGACCGCGCCGCCGAGACGCTCGCCCAAACGCTTTACTGACCGATCCACAAAGGAGAATTCAAATGAACACCCCCAATCTGGGATATCGCGCGGGCGCCGGCGCCCAAACCGGAGCCGTCTATGACGAGGGCCTGCGCCAGCATATGCTGCGCGTCTACAACTACATGGGCGTTGGCCTCGTGGTCACCGGCCTGGTCGCCTTCATGGTGTCATCGACACCGGCGCTCTACGTGCCGATCTTCTCCAGCCCGCTGAAATGGGTGGTGATGCTGGCGCCGCTCGCCTTCGTCATGCTGTTCTCGTTCAAGATGCAGACCATGTCGGCGGCCAGCGCCCAGGCGATGTTCTGGGCCTTCTGCGCGGTCATGGGCCTGTCGCTGGCGTCGGTGTTCCTGGTGTTCACCGGAACCAGCATCGCGCGCACCTTCTTCATCGCCGCCACCATGTTTGGCGCGACCAGCCTCTATGGCTACACGACCAAACGCGACCTGACCCAGTTCTCGTCGTTCCTGATCATGGGCCTGATTGGCGTCGTGATCGCCAGCATCGTCAACATCTTCCTCGGCTCGACTGCGCTGCAGTTCGCCATCTCGGTGATCGGCATTGCCGTCTTCATCGGACTGACCGCCTGGGACACGCAGACGATCAAGGAGCAGTATGCCGAGAACTTCGACGCGGAATCGCGCCAGAAGCTCGCCGTCTTCGGCGCCTTTTCACTCTATCTGAACTTCATCAACATCTTCCAGCTGCTGCTGAATTTCACCGGCGAACGCGAATAACCGCGCCGGGCAGGGGCAGGCCAGGGTTGCCGCCCAGACCTGGATATAGAGACATGGCCGGAGGGCGACCCTCCGGCCAACAATCGACCCGAAGGCCCGACCACACCTTGAGTCCGCAAGGGCTTTTGCTACATTGCCCGCTGCACACCGGCCGCGCGAGGACATGTGGCACAAGACAGCCTAACGCTTCATGGCGACGGCATCTCGGCGACCATCGTCGCCCAGGGCGCCGAACTGGTTTCGCTGCAAGATGCACAAGGATTTGAGTTCCTGTGGCAAGCCGGTCCGGAGTGGCGGCGGCATTCGCCGGTGCTGTTTCCGATCGTCGGCCGGCTGAAGGGAGATCAACTGCGCCATCAGGGCCGGACCTACCCGATGACGCAACACGGCTTCGCGCGCGACAAGCCGTTTGCCTGGGCGGCGAGGGACCCTCGATCGTGCACGTTGGTTCTCACCGACAACTCCGACACTCGCACGCACTATCCGTTCGCCTTTCGCCTCGCCGTGACCTACGCGCTGGACCGCCAGCAGCTTGGCGTGACCTTCGACATCACCAACACCGGCGAAGAGCCGCTGCCGGCGTCGGTCGGGGCGCACCCGGCATTCAATTGGCCGTTGCTGCCGGGTCTGGCCAAGACGGATTACCAACTGACCTTTGCTGACGCCGAACCTGCTCAGATCCGTCGCTTGAAGGACGGCCTGCTGCTGAAAGCGCCGCAGCCGACGCCCGTCCAAGGCAACATCCTCGCGCTCTCCGAGCGGCTGTTCGACGAGGACGCGGTCATTCTCGACCGGCCCGCCGGCACCACCGTGCGTTATGCCGCCGAGCGTGGTCCGGGGATCGAAATGGCGTGGCAGGGATTTCAGGAATTGGGCGTCTGGTCGAAGCCGGGCGGCGCGCCGTTCCTCTGCATCGAGCCCTGGCACGGCATCGCAAGTCCGGCGGACTTCGACGGCGACTTTGTCGACAAGCCCGGCCTGATGCTGATTCCGCCCGCAGCGAAGCGCGTGCTGACCTATCAGATCCGGCTGCAGTAGGCTTTCGCGTCGATTTCGCTGGCGCCATTCAAGGGCAGACATGGAATGAAGCTTTACTTCAGCCGCAATCCCAATCCTCGGCTCGCGGTCGCAGTGGCGCGCTATCTCGACGCGAAAGTCGAGTTTGAATTCGCCTCGCCATTCGCCCCGGGGCAAGCAGAGAAATATCGCCCGTTAAATCCCAATCTCTCACTGCCCATACTTGTAGAAGGCGGGGGAAAAAGTCTTTGGGAGGCAGACGCCATAGCCTGCCGGCTCTCACGCGACGCACATTCTGCTTTCTGGCGTACCGGCGATGACGAACCCGACATGATCCGGTGGCTCAGTTGGGGCAAGGAGCACTTCGCATTCGCTTGCGACACGGTGCATTTCGAACGTGGCACCAAACAGCGGTACGGCATCGGCCCGATTGATCAGGAGCGCGTGGAAGAGGGGCTGGGACTTTTCCGTACGGCCGCTGCAATACTCGAAACAGAACTTTTCGAGCGGGAATGGCTGGTCGGGAATTCGGTTTCCTATGCCGACTTCCGAATGGCGACCTTTCTGCCGTTCAACGATGCCGCCAGACTGCCGCTCGACGATTATCCCTCTGTAGGCCGCTGGTATCGCCGGCTGGAAGACATCGACGCCTGGCGCGATCCCTTCAGGGGACTGGATGCGCCTGAACTGCCGCCGGTCCCGAGAACGACGACAAATTAGCGGGCAGGGGCCGGGTCGCGTTGGCAGATACAGCGACCAGATCATTTCAGCGCCGTCGCCGCCTTGAATTCAGAACGAAACCGCGATCCGATGGCCAACCAACGAATCTATGCTTAGGTGTACCGTCGCGCGCAATCCAGTCGGGCCAAAGCCCAATGCGGTGAAAGCGCACTTTCCGGAGGCATTCGATGCGTCGTTTGGTTCTTGCCGCTCTGCTGCTTGCCGCGCCCAACGCCGGCATAGCCCAGGAAAGCCTGACCGCGCTCATGTGCCAGGCCAAGCCGACACAATCCTGCGCGCTCGACATGGCTGCGGACGCGATCCGCACTGCGCCGCTAACGACTGAGAACTTGCCTTACGGTAGCATGGTCGAGGCAGCGTCTCGCGCCGGGCGACTCGATCTGGCGCTCGAATTCGCCGCCCAGTTGAAGAAGACGGACTCGATCGCGTCAGCCGACCTGGTCGCCGCTTTTGCCCGCGCCGACCGTCTGGCCGATCTGCAAGCGACCCTCTCACGCCTCGAAACGTCGGAGACGACATATGCCTTCGTCATCGGCCCGGTCCTTGTTGAACTGGGCCGCGAGGACAAACTCGCGGCCTTGCTGAAGGCCATGCAACCGCCGCCGGATCCGTTCCAGCTTAGCTATTGGCAGGTGCTCGGCCATTTGCGCGCCGGTCGTGCGGTGGAAGCGGTGAAGCATCTGGGCGACGTGCCGGAGACCGAGCGGGAGGAGTTGGCCGGACTGGCTGCGGAAACGCTCTATTTTGGCGGTGAGACCGAGCGCGCCAAACCGATGCTGCCTTACCTGACCTCATCCGATCCCAGCGCCGTTCGCCGCAAGGCCTACATTGCGACGAAAACGAAGGACAAGGCGGCTGCCGACGCGGTCCTAGTCTCATTGGCGCAGGTGCCGCCCGACGACTACCCCTACATCGTGCTGGACGTGATCTATGCACTGGCCGCCACGGGGCAGTGGCAAGAGGCAATCGATCTTGCACAGACACTTCCTGCGTCCGACCGGGCCTTTGCCTTCGTCAGCGTTGCGGAATACGCCCGCCAGCCGGAAGTCTTCGCACTAATCGACAAGGCGATGCGCGACGACCCTGCCAACTTCAGCCGCGACCGTATGGCCAATGGCCTGGTTCGAGCGCTGACCTTGTCCGGCTACCTGCCGGTTGCGCAAACCCTCATCGATTCTGCGACGAACGACTACGACAAGGAAACGCTGATCACCTTCGCCGCCGCCGCGCTTGCGGAAATGGGCAAACCGTCCGAAGCGCTGCAATTTGCGCAGGCGGTGGAGGACCCGCGCCGCAAAGCCTGGGCGCTTTGGGAAGTTGCTTCGAAGATGACGCCTTGAACCTATAGCCATCATGCACAAGACAATCGCCTTTCTCTGCGCTGACCATCGGCGCAGCCGGGCAGTTAACGTCCGCGCGGGCTGGGGTCACTTTGAATTCCTTCGGGGCAGAACTGGCTTACCGTATCCAGACCCGGATTTGCGTCTGGGCCGTGCCGTTTGCTGAGCAATCGTTGGCACGTTGTTCGGAGGTGTTGGAACTGTTATGGTCTGCCCCGAGGCCCGGCCCAGCGACCAGCCACAGCAAGGCAGCATGCAGACCGCCGAAGGAACCGTTACGCGGCGCAAGCCGAAGCAGCAACGCTCGCGCCAGACTGTCGACTTCGTGCTCAGCGCGGTCCAGCTTGTGGCCAAGCGCCACGGGACCCAGGCCATTACCACCAATCGCATTGCGGAGGCCGCCGGCGTCAGCGTCGGATCGCTGTATCAGTATTTCCCCGACAAGCGCGCGATCTTCACAGCCCTTCACGACCGACACGTCGACGAGGTGCGGCGGGTCATCAAGCAGACGACGACTGACTGCGCCTCGGCTCCGCTGGAGGAATTCGCGCGCGAACTCGTCTTGGGCCTAGTGGACGCGCACGCGGAAGGTGCCGACCTGCACGACGTTGTCGCGGCCGCTGTTCCGCAGAGCGCTCTCAGCTTCAGGAAGGCGCTGCATCAGACCTTCGGACAAGTCTTATCACGCGCCGACGACCCGGAGCGGTACAGCAGCGACAATGCGGAGCGGATGCTTTTTGTCCTGCCCCGCATCGTGGAATCGCTCGTGCACGGAGGAGCGCATGCGCCCCTCTCGCGCGCTGGCGCAAAGAGCGAGGCAATCCGTACCGTACTGGTCTACTTGAATTCCTTTCAGGGTGGCGCACCGAAGCATTACTGAAACGACGACGCATTCTCGACGGCCCATTGATCGAACGGGATTGGCTCCCGCCCGGTTGTCTGCTTGACGCCATCCGTCACCGTATCAAGTCGGCTCTCGCGCACCGCTCGCCAGATGTCCACGAGAGCATCTGCATAGGCGCCTCTCCCGGCCCATTCGACCGTGCGGGCGTATGCCTGTCCGTCCGTTATTTCCTCGAAGCGAACCGGTTTGCCGATGGCTCTGCCTATCGCCACCGCCATCTCCCTATACGACAGCGCCTCAGGGCCGGTAATCGCAAGCGCCTGACCTTGGTAGTCGCGCGTAGTTAGCGAGGCTGTGGCGACGGCGGCGATGTCGTCTGGATGGATGAATGCGATCTTGCCCCCACCCGTCGACGAGCGCAGCACGCCCTCTCGGCGGATGGACTCCGACCAGCTGAGCGCATTGGACATGAATCCGGCTGCTTGAACAAACGTGAATGCCACCCCGCTCTCCCGAATGGCATCCTCGCCCTGTGCGTGCCAAGGGCCGGTGCCGATCCCGGTTCGCACGTCTAGCGTAGAGAGCTTGACCACATGGCCGACGCCTGCGTGGGCGGCAGCGAAGGAGACCGCGCGATCTCGCTTTTCAAGATCCGATCCATCAGTGACAAGGAGTATCCCGTCGACTCCAACCAACGCCTTGGCCAAAGAAGGGCCTGGGTTTTCGAGGTCTCCGATATGGATGTCGACCTGGTCACCGAAGAGGGCTTTGGTTCTCTTCGCGCTGCGAACGAAAACGGACGGGCGCGCCCCAGAGTTGATGAGGCGTTGAGCTACCCTCGAGCCGATGTTGCCCGTTGCTCCGAAGACGAGGTATTTCACTTGAGTGCGCTCCAGCCACGGATCACCTCGAGCGCCATTCGCTTCTGGCCTGCCAGAGTGAGATGCAATCCGTCGTCCATGAGGAGATCGGAAGGAGGCGGGCTGCCCAGCGAAGCGAAGGCGTCGATGACCGGCGCATCGCCGTTGCGGACGATCTCGGCTACTCGTCCCAAGTCTTCGTTACGGAACCGAACCCCGAATCTGGAAAGGCCCCAATGCGCTGCAACCTGCGCCTCATTGGCCGCCGGCGGAGTGATCCAAATGGTGCGGGCCTTGGTTTCTGTGGCAACGCGTTGACGCAGCTCCGCAATGTTGCGCGCGGTCTCCTCATGATGGACGAGTGTCTTGGTGGGGTGCGGACCCTGCGTGCGCGCGTCGTTGGTGCCGACCAGGAAGATGACCCAGTCCGGCTGGGCATTGGCAATCTCTCCGAACCGGACGAGACCGTGGGTGGTCGTCTCACCTGCCACAGCGCTGATGGTCATCGAAATCTTGTCGGCGCCCCGGCGCATCTTCAGCATCTCCCGCAGAATTACCGTCCAGGACTGTGGGTCAGACGTCAGGCTGTCGCCGAACGTCACGATGTTGGCTCCGTTCCGAAGGGGCAAACGATCGATCATCAATCCAACAGCCTGGTTGGCTAGCAGGACGCCGGCCGCTTCCGAGGCCTCCCTCTGCAAGCGGCCAAGTTCGGCCGCATAGATCTCGGCTGGAAGGCCGAGTAGCGCGGCATGAGAGTCTTGGTCGAAATTGGCGCCTCCGGGGAGGGATGCCAGGCTCCGCTCGGGTTGGATGACCTTCAAGAGCCAGTTCACCTGTTCGTTCGACATCGATTCACCTCGCACCGGGATGCATCTGCGTAAGGTGATAAAATAACCGCGCCTCAGGTACGCTGCTACTCGCGTTTCCGGCTCGCTAAAGGTATGAATGTGCTAATAAAATTTGCAAAGTCCGGAGTCTTCATCAGGTTCCGGCGTGGACACCGCTGGACCTCCTCTCCAATTTGCCGAGAACACGCCTGACCGGGGCGATCATCGCGCCCTCCGGAAGCGCGATCCTCATAGATGTTGTCTGTCCAACGCCGGCGGCGCACAGGGCGTCGTACTGCAGGTCGAGGGATTGGGAGCCATTGAAGGACAGTTCACTATCTCGGAGAGAGGCCATCAAGCAGGAAGTCGAGGCCTTTGCGGAAAGCGCCACCCCAATCGTCATCCAACAGCAGGCGGGAGCGTTCGATTGCCGGGTAGCGTCCGCTAAGACGCTCAAGGCGCTGCTGCGCGGCGGCCCTGTCCTTGTTCGAGAGGTCGAAGCTCGCCCGGGTGATGGTGGCGCCCATCACATAGTTCCAGAGCGACCATATCGCGACGTTTAGATCTGCGTCCGCCACACCGGCCCTGGACAAGGTCTTGCTCAGCAGTTCCAGGCGACCGAGGATGTTCGGGCCGAGCGCCCGGCGCGGCAACAGCGATGCCGACCAAGGATGGCGCAGCATGCTGGTGCGCCAGTCTTCGAGCACATGGACGACGTCTCCGCGCCAGTCTTGAGACTCAACTGCTTGCGGCGGCCCGCGATATTCGAGCACCGAGTCGAGCGCCAGATCAAAGACATCCTCTTTGTCGTCGACGTGCCAATACAGGCTCATCACGCCAGAGCCGAGGCGATCGGCCAGCCGACGCATCGTCAAACCGTCGAGACCTTGGGCGTCCAGCAGTTCCACCGCAGTCGCCACGATGCGTTCCCGAGAGAGAGCCGGTTCATCGCTCGCCACCTGCGCGGGTTGGAGCGTCCCGCTGATCCGTTGAGACCGTTTGCTCTGGGCGCCGCTACGCTTGGCTGCCATCCGTGTTCCTCGCTGTTCAGAGCGTCGATATTGACCGGCAACGCGACGAATGTCGATCTTGTGGCTTGACTCGTACGACGTACCATACGATAACTCGTACATCGCACGATTCATCGTATGGACGATGTGGTTTCATTTCAATCATGCCGGCCGCGAGGGCACGTTGTTCGCCGTCCGCAGAGCCAAGAGAAAATCATGTCACGCGCAATCAAGCATCTGCTTATCGGAGGGCTAATCATCATGGGAGTTCCCACTGTGACGACAGCGAATGATCTCAAGCTGACCATCGTCAATCCACAAAACCTCTACGACCCATCGCCGAATGGCTACAGCACGGCGGTGATCACGCCCCGCGGAGGCCGCGTAGCCTACATCTCCGGGCAGGGCGGCCAAGACAGCACGGGAGCCTTGTCGCCCGACTTCGCTGTCCAGGTGGAACAGGCATACGCGAACCTGCGCACCGCGCTTGAGGGGATCGGTGCGAAACCGAACCAGGTCGCCAAACTCACGGTCTTCGTGGTCGACCACGACATGTCCAAGCTTGAGGTGTTGACCAGGACAGTCAGGAAAATGTTCGGCGAGGCGCTGCCGGCGCAGACGCTGATCCCGGTTCCCAAGCTTGCAATCGACCCCATGCTCTTCGAGGTCGAAGCCACCGTCATTCTGGAGTAGCGGGGTGGCGCTCTTGGCCCGATCGCTCGAAATGAAACGGGTCAAGCGCGTCGCCGACAACGGCATACAAAAGTCGCATAAGATAGATTATGGAACTAGCACATTGGGCTGAAGCTGGAAATTGCCGATGTTTTTCATTGGCTTGATGCCAGCCGGCGTGTTGCCTTGATCCGTCCGGCAACGCTAGGCTGCTGCGATGACGAGGTCAAACCAAGCGATTGAGTCTGCGATCGAAGTGTTCGTGCACGGACACAGCGCCGGCAAAAGCCGTACCTTTCCCTACGAGGCAAGTCGCGTCGGGCCTGTGTGGTTGATGCGCGACGCTTCGCGCAAGAACCCTCGCGACTACCGCAAGGAGGAATGGATAGCGTATGACGTCGCTGCCGAGGATGTCGACGCGATTGCTCGCCAGCACGCGCGCGGAAGATTCTATGTGGGCGCCATGATCGCGACAGCGGAGCCGGACGAGCCGACGCGAAGCGCATACAAGGCACTCGGCTATCGGCTGCTCGGAACGGAAGGCTTTTTCGTGCGGCAATTGGGCCAGGTTCCAAAGCCGCCACCGACTGCGATTTCGATCGAACGCGTGCGCACAGCTGACCTGGCAGCGCGGTTGGGAAAGACCACGCGCAGGCAGCCAATCCCGGACGATTTGCTCGGCGATGACGCTCCGTTCCGCCAGTATGTGGCAATCGACGGAGCTGACATTGTTGGGCGTGTGCGCAGCGTGGACGCTGTCGGCGCTAGCTGGTGCGCGGACATGTTTGTCGATCCCACGCACCGGCGCCGTGGCATCGGCCAGGCGCTGCTCCTCGGAATGTTGTGGGACGATCAGGCCCATGGTTCGAGATGCTCAGTGCTGACCGCTACCCACACGGGGGCGCTTCTATACCCTCGCGTTGGCTATGAGCGGATCGGAACGCTGTTCATGTTTGGCTCAAGGAGCGCAGCGTTGTGATGAAAATTCCTTCCTATCATACTGACTCATAAGGCATTTCTATCACCATGCCGTCATAGGCGGGTTCGACATTGGCAGGTGTCTCGGCCATCACCGTGGCGTAGTCCAGCGGCACGTGCATATGCGTTAGCACGGCGTGTTTTGGCGCCAATCGCTCGGTCCATTCCAGCGCTTCGCCAAGCGACAAATGACTGGGATGCGTCCTGTACTGCAGTGCGTCGATGATCAGCACGTCGAGGCCGCGCAGCCGTTCGACGGTGGCATCGGGAAAATCGCTGATGTCGGGACAATAGGCGAGCGCGCCGATGCGAAAGCCGAGCGATATGATGTCGCCGTGGACCTGCGGCAGTGGCTCGAGGGTGAGGGCACCCCCCTCTCCTTCGATGACCACCGGCTTGGCGTGGTCGATGAGATGCGGCCTGACGATCGGCGGATAGGAACTGCCTTGCGGCGTTTCGAAGCAGTATCCGAACGCTTCCCGCAGTCGAAGCATCGTCGGCTTATCGGCATGGATATCGATCAGCTGGCGCTGGTCGAGGACGAAACCACGCAGATCGTCTATGCCATGGATATGGTCGGCATGCGGATGCGTATAGACGACCGCATCGATGCGCCTGACCGAGGCCAGCAGCATCTGCTGGCGGAAATCCGGCCCGGTGTCGATGACGACGCTGGTGCGGTTGCCATTCGCGGCAATCCGCTCGACGAGTGCGGCGGCGCGCATGCGCCGGTTCTTCGGGTTATCCGGGTCGCATTTGCCCCAGTCGCCGGTGATGCGCGGCGTACCTGGCGACGAGCCGCAGCCGAGAATGGTGAGGCGCAGCCGGTCAGTCATCGTTCAGGCGCTTTGCTCGGCAGGTCGTGTCATCTTGCCGAACAGACGGAAGAAATTGTTCGTCGTCAGATTAGCGATTTCAGCCTCGCTGACGCCAATCGTCTCGGCCAGCACCTTGGCCGTGTGCGCGACATAGGCCGGCTCATTGCGCTTGCCGCGAAACGGTACGGGCGCCAGATAGGGAGCGTCGGTTTCGACCAGCAAGCGATCATGCGGCACATCGGCGGCAATGGCGCGCAACTCGGCCGAGTTCTTGAAGGTCAGGATACCCGAGAACGACACGTACCCACCGAGCGCGACGCCAATTTCAGCCAGCCGCCGCCCCGAGGAAAAACAGTGCAGGATGAAGGGGAAGGCGCCCTTCCCTGTTTCGTCTTCCAGAATGGCTGCCATGTCATCATCGGCATCGCGTGAATGGATGACCAGCGGCAGCCTTGTCTCCCGCGCCGCGGCGATGTGGGCACGAAACCCCTGCGCCTGTGCCTCGCGCGGCGCCTTGTCATAGAAATAGTCGAGACCGGCCTCGCCGATTGCCACCACCTTCGGATGGGCCGCCAAACGGACGAGATCCGCCGAGGTCACGTCCAGCTCTTCCGCGGCATTGTGCGGATGGGTGCCGACCGAACAAAAGACTTCGTCGAAAGTGTCTGCGATTTCAAGTATTTGTGGAAACCGCTTCACGCGCGTCGAGATCGTCACCATGCGGCCGATACCGGCCGCTTTGGCGCGGGCGACAATGGCCGCCCGCTCCTCGGCGAAATCTGGAAAATCCAGGTGGCAGTGACTGTCGACGAGCATCAGGCGTCCGCGTCCGGCTGTTCGACGTAACGCGGAAACAGCCCCTCCGGCGCAGGCAACGCAACCCCGGAGACGAGCGCATGGTCTGCCGCGACATGCACGAAATCGCGGCTGTCCGCGGTCACCGCCAGCAGGTCGAGCAGTTTGTTGGCCGATCCCGGAATGAAGGGTTGGCACAGCAATGCCACGCGCCGGACGACTTCGGCGGTCGTCCACAGCACGGTTTCCATGCGGGCCGGATCGCTCTTTTTCAGCGCCCATGGTGCCTGTCCGGCGAAGTAGCGATCGGCTTCCGCCACCACGCCGAAGATCGCCGCCAGCGCCAGATGGATGCCTTGTTCCGCCATGGTCTTGCGCGCCACGGCAAGCACGTCGCTTGCCTGATCGAGGATCGCCTTGTCCTCATTCGTCAGGGTGCCGCGTTGCGGCACCACGCCGCCGCAGTTTTTGGCGATCATCGACAGCGAGCGCTGCGCCAGATTGCCGAGGCCATTGGCAAGATCGGCGTTGGTGCGGTTGACGATCGCTTCATGGCTGTAGCTGCCGTCCTGGCCGAACGGCACCTCGCGCAGGAAGAAGTAGCGCACCTGGTCGAGCCCGTAATGCTCGATCATGGTGAACGGGTCGATGACGTTGCCGACCGATTTCGACATCTTCTCGCCGCGGTTGAACAGGAAGCCGTGGCCGAAGACACGTTTCGGCAACGGGATGCCGGCAGACATCAGGAAGGCCGGCCAGTAGACCGCATGAAAGCGAACAATGTCCTTGCCGATGATGTGTGCATCTGCAGGCCAGAAGTGCCAATCATCAGCGTTTTCATCAGGATAGCCGACACCGGTGATGTAATTGGTCAGGGCGTCGACCCAGACATACATCACATGCTTTTCGTCCCCCGGCACCGGCACGCCCCAGTCGAAGGTGGTGCGCGAGATCGACAGGTCTTTCAGACCGGATTTGACGAAGCTCATCACCTCGTTGCGACGCTCCGCCGGGCCGATGAAGTCGGGCTGGCTTTCATAGAGCGCAATGAGTTTGTCCTGATAGGCCGAGAGGCGGAAGAAGTAGCTCTCTTCCTCGACCCATTCGACCGGCGTTCCCTGCGGCCCATAACGGACATTGTCGGGACGGACCTCCGTCTCCTCCTCGCCGTAGTACGCTTCATCGCGCACCGAATACCAGCCGGCATAGCCGCCCTTGTAGATGTCGCCATTGGCGGCAATCGCCTTCCAGATCGCCTGCGACGACGCGTAGTGGCGCTCTTCCGTGGTGCGGATGAAGTCGTCATTGGAGGCGTTGAGCGCCTCTGCCATGCGCTTGAAATCGGCCGAATTGCGATCGGCCAGTTCGCGCGGCGAAATGCCTTCCCGCTTCGCGGTCTGCAGCATCTTGATGCCGTGCTCGTCGGTCCCGGTTAGGAAAAATACGTCCTTGCCGTCGAGCCGCTGGAAGCGGGCAAGCGCGTCGGTTGCGATCAGCTCGTAGGCATGGCCGATATGCGGTTTGCCATTTGGATAGGAAATCGCGGTCGTGATGTAGAATTTGTCGCGTGACATGAATGAACCGTCATGAATGTCTGAATGGAAAGGCGTGGCGGTGGATATCGCATCGGGGCGGCGATTGCCATCCCGAGGCCCCGTCACATTCGCATTGCAGAATTCAGGCGGTCGATCATGGTCAGGCGTGCTGCTTCTTGTCGAGATTGTCGGTATCAGTCTCAGATATAGCGTCCAGCGCCTCATGCCAAGTCCCGGATCGCGCGTTCTGCCTTGATGACGTTTCCAGCCAGCAGCGCTTCGCTGACACCCGCAGACCACGCCCAGTGGGACCCGTTGCAAAGAGAGGCCACGATCCCGTAGTTTCGTGGCGGTGCACAGGCAGACCGGCATGGCCACGACCTCTCAATACGATCCGCGACAGAACCTTGATTTGCGCTTGCGTCAGGCCGGCGCGAGCAAAACCGTCTACGCCCTCGTCAGCCCGGAGATCGAAACAGTGAAGGCCGAGTTGTTCGGCAATAGCGGGGGAAATGGCCCCGATCCGATCCGCGTCGCCTATCTCGATCAGTTTCGCCATGCCTGGACTGGAAAGCAGAACGCGCTGCACAGACAGTTCTTCGACGCGTGGCTCGGCTGGGCGAGGCCGATGGTACCTCTGAACGCGGCTGACTTTCCATTCACCTATCCGACCGCCGGTGCAAGCGAGCCGCTTTTTCACCTGATTTCCGACTACGGCAATCGCGCACGGGTCGAACGGTTTGCACCTCGGCTTGTGATCTTTCGGGGCGAGTATGAAGGCTACAAGGCTTACGCGGAAGCCTGCGGCGTTCCGGTGACGGAACATGAGCGCCACGCTTGGAGCGATGTCGCCGACACCCTTGATCCCCAGGACCTGCTCTGTCTCAGCCAACCCTCGGCCATAGACGGCATGGTGTGGCCGGAGGCCAATGCCTTTCTGCGCAGGCTGAGCGTGCGCGCGAACCCGCCCCAAATTGTCCTCGATCTGACATATGTCGGCGCAACCGCCGAACCGCCGGCAGAGACGATCCTCGCCGACGCGCCTTGCGTGATCGCCGTGGTGATCAGCCTGTCCAAGCCGTTCGGCGCCTACTACGACCGCATAGGCGGGGTGTTCTGCCGATCGGAGAATCTCGGCCTTTTTGGCAATCAATGGTTCAAGAATCTGACGTCGCTGCAATTGGGGATCCGGCTCATGGAGCGGTTCGACGTGTTCGCCATGGCGCGCCGCTACGCCAGTATTCAACAGAGCGTAGCCGAACATGCCGGCCAGGCTCTCGGCCTAACCTTGATGCCGGCGGACGTCTTCATTCTTGCCCAGGCGTCGCCAGGCGCGGACGCCGATCCGGAACTGGTCTCCTATCTCACGCGCGCGCCCGGCGCGATCGATGCCCGGCCACGCGTGTGCCTGACGCCAGGCATGGCGGAGCGGATCGGCATGGCGAGCCCGAATTCGGGGCCGTTTTCATGAAACATTTGATCCCGCTTGTGACGAGCGACGATGTCCACGCTCACTGCTTGGTGCACTGGAAAACAGAAGCATTCCGATCCTCGCATCGAGAAGGCGGCTATATTCACAGCATCGTCAATCAGTACGCCCGCCTGCCGCGCTTCAGCTGCGAGACCACCAACGACCGCCTGGAGCGCGCGCACTTCTGCACCTGGTGGGGGCTGACGATGCGCCGGGATGATTATGCGGCTGCGGCCATCGAGGATCTCTACCTCCTGCACGAAATTTGGCACGCCGCGCACATGCCCTTCATTCCGGGTATCGGATTCGAGGCTTTCCACGGCAAGATGGAGCGCAACGAACTCGAAGCGAGCGTGGCTTCCGAACTGCTGGTCTATTTCAAAATGGATGGGCTGAGAGAAAGCGCGTTTCCTCATCCCATTTACGCAGACCGATTTCTGAACGATCCGGCCATGCGGCTCCTGTGGCGCGAAAATGAAGTCGTCGCCACCAACACATTGCTCGAAGCGCGTCGGAATGTCATGTATTCCAAACCCGAAGGCGACATGGACCTGAGCGAGCGCTGGATTCGCAAATTCACCATGCAAAACCGGCAATGGTCGATCGTCTGGGCCGATCGCTACCTCGATATCGAGGATCATATGTATCGCTTCCAGCAGATGGCTCTCGGCGGCGACAGGATGGGAGCCGCCGACTTTCACGCCGACTGGATCGAAGCCGAGGCCGCCACGGATACGGTGGATCACGTTCCTTTCCGCGACCAGGCGCTGCTGTTCGCCACCATCTATTGGGCCAATCGCGCAAAGTATGATGCCGCGCTCGCGGTGCAGCGAGCGAGCCAGCACGCACGGCGCCCCGAATAGCCGCGATCCGACTGCTGGAGGAGAACACGGCGGGCGCCTGAAAGCGGACCGCCCATGCCGACAAACCTCCCCGGAATGGCGATAGCCATCCCAAGGCCGTGCATGCCGGCCAAAAGTGGCCCCGGTTTTGGGCCAACGGATTGCGCAAAGAACCATCACATCCGCATTGCGATGTTCAGGCGCTCGATCATGGTCAGGGCGTGCTGCTTCTTGTCGAGATTGTAGGTGTCGGTCTCGGATATGGCGTCCAGCGCCTCATGCCAGGTGTCCGACAGCGTTTTGGCCCGGGCGAGATCGCCGGCCAGGGCAGCCTGGCTTGCCGCGTCCGATAAAAGGTCGAGCGCCCGGCGGTTGAAGATGTCGAACTGGATCGCCTGGTCGCGACCGGCGACAGCCTCGGCAAGGCGAAACGCGCCGCCGACATCGCCCTTTCTTGCACCCACCAGGGCATCGAGCGTCGAGGCGATTTCCAGCCCGCCATACTGCGTCAGCAGGATCGCGCTGCGCGCGCTGCCCCCTGCCCGCTCGGCCAGTGCCGCCCGTGCCGCCGGGTCGTCCGGCGGTGGCGGTTCGGCCGTTTCCAGCACCGCCATCAGCTCGTCGGCGTCGAGCGGTGTCAGCCGCACCACCTGGCAGCGTGACCGGATCGTCGGCAGCAGGCTGCCCGGCGCATGGACGATCAGGATGAACAGCGTTCGTGCCGGTGGCTCCTCGAGATTCTTCAGCAAGGCATTGGCGGCATTGGCGTTCATGTCGTCGGCCGGATCGACGATGACGACCCGGTAGCTGCCGTCATGCGAGGTCAGCGACAGGAAGCGGCTGACCTTGCGGATTTCATCGACGGTGACGACGGTCTTGAAGCTCTTGGTCTTGTCGTTGAGCGGGCGGGTCAGATGCAGCACCGAAGGATGCGCGCCAGTGGCGATCTGGCGAAACAGCGACGAGGCCGGATCAGGAATGGCAAGACTTTCCGGCGCTTGCGCGAAGTCCGGGTGCTTCAAGAGATGATGCGCAAGATGGAAGGCGAGCGTCGCCTTGCCGATGCCGACCGGCCCCGAGAAGATCAGCGCATGCGGCAGCTTTCCCGCACGGTAGGCGGCGGTGAGCATCCCCGCGACCTGCCTGTGTCCGACCAGACGGGCTGTTTCGGATGGCTCGGGCACGCCGTCCAGCGTGTCGTGCTGCTCGGGGGCGATGCGCTCGAAGATCATGCCGGCGTTGCCTGCCTGTTGCGCGAAGGCGTTCTTTCCTCCAGCGCCGCGAACACCGCGGCGGTGACGACATTCTCGACCGTGTCGGGATCGGCGGCTGCGTCGACGACGATACAGCGTTCCGGCTCGGCCGCGGCGATCGCCAGAAACGCCTCTCGGCGGGCCTGATGGATAGCCAGCGTCTCCTTCTCGAAGCGATCGGCGGTTGCTTCGGCGCCGCGCCGCAGCGTTGCGCGCCTGAGGCCTTCCGCCGGATCGATGTCGAAGATCAGCGTCATGTCGGGCATCATGCCGTTGATGGCGACCTGCTCCAGCGTATCCATGAAGGCCGGGTCGATACCGCCGGTGACGCCCTGGTAGACGCGTGAGGAATCCAGGAAGCGGTCGCAAAGCACGATGGTGCCACGTTCGACCGCCGGCCGGATGACCTGCTCGACATGGTCGGAACGCGCGGCGGCGAACAGCAGCGCCTCCATCTTCGGCCCGAACGGTTCGGCGGCGCCGGAAAGCAGCACATGCCTGACCGCTTCGGCGCCCGGCGAGCCGCCTGGTTCACGGGTGAGCAGGACATCATATCGCTTGGCGCGCATCTTCCTGGCCAGCCGCTCGATCTGCGTCGACTTGCCTGCTCCTTCGCCGCCTTCGAAGGTGATGAAAAATCCGCGCGCCAATCGAAAAGCCTTTGCCATGCTTGCGGGTGTTATTGCGCTCTAGATAGTCCGCGTTGGGGGAAACGTCTATGCCGACGGCGCTAGCGCAGCCAGCCGATCGCCAGTTCCTTGACGGCGTCGAGCGCGCGTTGGGGCAATGTGCCAACGCCGATCGACTCGGCGGCGAAAAGCGGCGTCTCCTGGCTCAGCGTGTCGCCGATCCAGACGCGCAGCGCCCCCACCGGCTGTCCTTCCTCCACAGGTGCTGCAACTGGGCCGTTGTAGACGATCTTGGCCGTCAGCTTGTCGCGGTTGGTGATCGGCAGGAATATCTCGATCGGGCCCTTGGCCTTCAGCGTCACGCCGGATTTGGCGCCGCCAAAGACCTGGGCTTCGCCGACCACCTCGTCCTTGGCGAAGATTTCGGTCTTCTCGAAAGAGCGAACACCCCAGTCGAGCAGCTTTCGCGCCTCTTCAGCACGTTCCTTGTCGCTGGCCAGCCCGCTCATCGCCGCGATCACTCGCGTGCCATTGTGACTGACCGAACCGACGATGCCGAAGCCTGACGCCTCGCTCGCGCCGACCGCCAGGCCATCGGCGCCGATGTCCATCGCCAGAAGCGGATTGCGGTTCCGCTGCGAAATCTTGTTCCAGGTAAAATCCTTCTGGCCATAGTAGCGATAGAAATCCGGATAATCGCGCCACAGATGCACGGACAGCAGCGCCAGCTCGCGCACGGTCGTCTGCTGGCCGTCGGCCGGCAGGCCCGTCGAATTGACGAAGGTCGATGTCTTGAGGCCGATCTGGCGGGCGCGTTCGGTCATCTGCGCGGCAAAATTGTCCTCCGATCCGGCCATGCCCTCGGCGATGACGATGCAGCCGTCATTGGCCGCCTGCACCGTTACGCCCTGAATGAGGTCCTCGAGTCGGATCGACGATTTGAGCTTGGCGAACATCGTCGATGTTCCCGAAGGCGCACCACCTTTGCGCCAGGCGTTTTCGCTGACCACGAAGGTATCGTCGAGCTTCAGGCGTCCGGACTTTATGGCGTTGAAAACCACTTCCATTGTCATCAGCTTGGCCATCGAAGCCGGCGGTATCGGCTTGTCGGCATCTTTCGAAAACAGCACCGTCCCGGTCTCGGCGTCGATCATGAAGACCTGCGTGGCCTTGGTCTCGAAAAGCTGCGCGCTGGCTGGAGCCAGGGAAAGCAAGAGCAGGCAAAAAACCAGAAGCCCGGCGAAAGGCTGGAGCAAGCGCAGTTGCATGATGTTCGACCCGTTGGCCGGAACGTCCGGCAAGCCCGCAAAAAGTATCGGGCTTTTTCCGCGGCGGATCAACCGCGCTGCGCAAATACGAACTGGCTTCCGCTCAGTTGCGCACGGCCAGTGCGTCCGGCGCGCCATGCGACCAGGCCGCCTGCAGCAAGTCATCCAGATTGCGGTGGCCATCGGGGTAAAGATTGACCGAATACCAATCCTCGCCATCGAGTTCTGAACGCTGGATCTCGATCTTGCCGAATGCGGCAAGCTGAGCGGCAATGCGCCTGGCCTCCGCCGCATCCTCGAACGAACCCGCCGCTACGTAGTCGGAACCGGCCGATGGCGACTGCCGCTTCCACGATTGAAGCACGTCGGCCGGTGACATGCCGTCGCCGCCGAGCGCTGCGAAGGCGTTGGAGGCGCGTTCTACCCGCTCGTCCGCATAGGACAGCGAGGCCACGGCAAACGGCGATTGCGGCGGCAGGTTGATCTCCGGGCGTTCCGGCACGATCGGGCCGAAATCCGGCAACACCAGATCGCCATAGGCAGGCGACTGCGCAGACATGACCGGCCGAACCATCCCTGAATCGGTCGATTGGCCTGAATCGGTCAGCTGGCCAGGAAACGGTACGGCGGCGGCACCGACAGGCAGGCTCGGCGACGGCCCGTTCATGGCGACCATGACGCCGGTCGGCAGTCCATCCGACGGATCGGGCGCCCTGTTGCCGGGATGGTAGGAAGCCATCAGATACTGGTCGTCATCGCCGTCGAGCGGAGCGCGGCCGACATATTCGACCTTCACTTGCGCAGTGCCGATGTTGGCGTAGTCAAGCATCTGGGCAGCGCGCTCCACACATCGATGATGCGGCCTTCGTGATAGGGGCCGCGATCGTTGACGCGAACAATGACCGAGCTGCCGGTCTTGAGATTGGTGACGCGGGCATAGCTTGGCAGGGGCATGGTCGGATGCGCCGCCGTCAGATGCGTCATGTCGTAGACTTCACCATTGGCGGTCAGCCGGCCGTGGAAGGCGTCGCCATACCAGGAGGCCAGACCGACCTTGGCGTAGTGCTTGTCTTCCTTGGGGTAATACCACCTGCCCCGGACCTGGTAGGGCTTGCCGAGCTGGTCCCGGCCGCCGCCACGCTGCAGACGCCCGCCCCGGAAGGCCACGCGCGGGCTTGCCTTCACGCCATATTCGGATTCGGAGAAATATTCCTTGGAGCGGGTCTTTTTGTAGACCATCGCTTTCGGTTCAGGCTGCGACGCGCAAGCCGCCAGCAAGGCAGCCGAGACCGCCAACAACGCGACGGTAGCAGCGCGACGAAGACGCGGGCGCGTCATAGCCTGCATTTTTCTGATGTCCCCTACAGTCTCAGCCAAGACGCCGCTTGAGCATCAGAGGAGCCAACACACTCTCTCGATCAACCAACGACGCCTTGAACCCCGATCCTTTGTGCGCAGGAATTGTTTATCACGGTATTAACCGATTGTGGCCGGAACCGGGCAAGATTGTGGCGGGGCTCCTGGCTGAGCATCCTGAAAAGTCACGATTTTTTTCGTCGTGCTGCGTGAAAGTCATGTCGTCCCCTGCCGCAGGGCTCCTCCCCCGCTCCTACTGGGACATGCCTGCCGGTTGACAGGTCTTTGCCGATCACACTAGAGCAGTGGACCGCGACTGCCGGAGGAATGGCCGAGCGGTTTAAGGCACCGGTCTTGAAAACCGGCGTGGGTGCAAGCTCACCGTGGGTTCGAATCCCACTTCCTCCGCCAGATTTATGGCCTAATAGGCTGATTTTGTAAGGTATTTGTCAGCGCCGTTTGCCTCCTTCCCAATGCGTTTCCCAAGGAAAAGGCAACCGAAGGAGATAGGGAAATGACCTACCTCGCCAAATGCCTGCCTGCTTGCCGCAGCGGCCCTACGCACGCGCGTCGTGCGTCTTCACCTTGCACGCCGACTGCTGCGCGCCGCGAACGCCCTGGGCGCCGCTGGTGGCCGCGTTATTGATCAGCTGCAGAGGGAGATCGGGCAATGAACGCTCACACGCCCACTCTACAGGCCCAAGGGAATGGACCCTCGCGAATGGCGCCAGTCAGTCCAGAAGCGCCTGAACGATCACCTCGACCGCGCCATGAGCCTGATAACGGCGCTGGATCTCATGGAAGCCGATTGCGATCTAGAAGACGGCGCCGACGCCGAGCCATCGATAGGTGAAGACGACCGGGAGCAGGACAACAGCGACCACGAGGACGGCGGCGACGACGAGCCAATGATGGGCGCCATTGAACTGCGCACCGGCTCGCAAGAGGATTGGGCGGGCGATCGCCCAAGGCTCCCAGGCCATGACGAATGCGAGGCCGAAAACGACCATGGCGGCGACATCAACGACGAGGCGCAAGGCGGTCAGCTTGGCGAAACATGGGAGGACAGCGAGCCATCGCTTGGCTGGACGAACCATATTGACCAGCGATTGAGCATGAAGGTCGCATCTGTGTGGTTCGAAGACGGCGAGCAAGACGCAGGGGAGATGGCAGAGCAGCCCGACCACTACTGAAATCGAAAACGGTTTTCATTTTGGCCCGCTGCCTCACGGTGGCGGGCTTTTCATTTGGCTGTGGGGACTAGGCGGGATTAGCGGGCAAAATGCCGTCGCTTTCGAGTGTCGGCAGATGTGGTAAGGTTGATTGTCGGCGAGTAGCAGAGGTCCAGCAACAATGACTTTGAGACGAACCAGAGCTTACGGCACATCCGGCTTGGTTCTAGCGGTTTGCATTGTATTTGCTTGGCAGAACGCCACTGCCGCTCCAAATTGCGACGCAGCCGCGACGCCTGGCGTCAATTGGCAGGACTGTGACAAAAAGCTTCTCATCCTAGAAGGACAGGACCTGAGCGGGGCGAACCTGATCGGTGTTGATTTCACTTCGACCGACCTCAGGAACAGCAATCTCCTTGCGGCAAATTTTGAGAAGGCAACGCTTGTGCGTGCTTCCCTGGCCAACTCGACCGCCAAAGGCGCCCGGTTCGACAAAATCGAGGCCTACAGGACCGACTTCAGCCATTTGGACGCGCAGGGCGCTGTGTTTACGAGCGCGGAAGTGCAGCGCTCGAATTTCCAGGACGCCAATCTGACCAATGTTGATTTCACAAAGGCGGAATTGGGGCGAGCGCAGTTCCATCACGCCGATATCAGCGGCAGCCGCTTTTCGTTTGCCAATCTCGCGCGGGCGGACTTCCGAGGCGCGACGTTCACCGCGCCGATAGACTTTGACCGCGCTTTTTTCTTTCTGACCCGTATCGAGGGCCTCGATCTTTCCAATTCGGCGGGTCTATCCCAGTGGCAGATCAACATGGCTTGCGGAGACGCCCGGACCGAGTTGCCTTCTGGCTTGACGAGGCCTGAAGATTGGCCCTGTAGCGAGCCATAGGCTCGGCGCCGTGTCGCTGCCGGGGCTGAAATCGTCAAGCGCGCCCTTGCGGGGGCGAAGCTTTGGCGAAACTCGATTGAAGGACGACGAGATCTGGATGCGAAGACATTGACGGGATCACAGGTCAGGCGCAACTTGAACGCACCGACCGAGCACGGGAGGAAGAAATGAGCCGGGTCAAGGACGTTTGCGATCGAGCACGATCGCTATGGCTGCGGGTGGTGCGATCGACCCACCCTGTCGACGATGTCGAGGACGAGTTGTATCGGCTGATCGACGGCAAAACCAATGTCATCGCCGGCACCAACTTCCAGGCGTCCCGCTTCGACATCGAGACCCATCTATCGCGATGGGAGAGCTACAAGCCGCCGAACCGTAACTGAAAACTATTCCGGTTCGGAGGGAAATTGCCATCGGTATGGCATTGGCCGGTTTGATCACCGCCTCTTCACCTTCGGCGTGATCTCCTCGACCCGCACCTACTTGCGCGATCACACCATAGGCTAACGCGATCCCGCAGTTCACAATACACTACAAGCGGTTGATTCCCTTGGGATGTAGCCGCTCCCATCAGGAGGTCCGTCGCGTGGGGGCACGCGGCGGACTGCTGGTGGCCGGCGGCGCTGGCGTGAGGTTGCGGAAGAAATCGGGTTTGAAGGCGTGTCATCCACCGTCTTGAACGCGCCGCTCGGCGCTCGATCAGATTACTGTCGCGCATATTAGCAACCCCTTGACTGCCAGCCGCGCCGCGCCAGAATCTATCCATGGCGCGGGAAATCAATATCGGTGACAGGGTGGCAATCTTCGCCACTGTGGGCAAACGCATCGACGATCGCGTGACCCTGCACATCCTTACGGCCAACAATCCCTATTCGATCGTCGATCCAAAGGCGAAGCCAGGCGACAGGATGAGATTCGAGGGCGATGTCGTCTTTGTCGACGAGGGTCTGGGCCGTGTCACCGTGCAGGTGCTCGGGCGTGTCACGGTCGAAGCCACTACGGTCGAGTTGGTGAGGAAGTTCCGACGGCCGAAGGGTACAGAGCCGCTGCTCGACAAGCACTTATAGAGGCCGCGAACTGGGAGCAAATGGCAAAGACATTGAATATGTTCGTCAACCGATGGGAGGACTTCGATGATCAACAGTATGCGTGGTTTGATCCCTGGCCTGACTGCCCTCGTGGTCACCTCGTCATTTGCGCAAGCAGCAGGCGACAGCATCGCCGGCGGGAAAGTAATGGCGAAATGCCAATCGTGCCACGGCAAGGATGGCCTCGGCAGAGCTATGCCCGTCGGCGGCGAAGCGCCCAATATCGCCGGTCAGAAGTACGACTATCTCGTCCACTCGCTGATGGCCTACAAGGCCGGAGAGCGCAAGAGTTCAATGATGTCGCTCGTCGTCAAGAAGCTGAGCGATGAAGACATCGCCAATGTTGCGGCTTACTATGCCGCGATCAAGATTACCGTCGAAGCTCCGCGGTGACAAGTATAACCAAGGCCAGCGATGTGGAATCAGGGCGGCGGACTTCGGTATACGCCCAAGGGGATGGCCGGTGCGGGCGCCTCCCACCCAAGCATCTCTGCACCGGCCACTGCGACAGCGGGAAAGGCCCCGCTCGGACAAGTTTATATTATATTAGAGGTCACGCAATTGAGGCTGAAGTCCCTTGGTTGGCGGCCCTAAAGGCCCGCATAACTCGCCAGTCGGGCGCAATCAAGCATCTGTCGGACACTTCCTCCGCCAGAAAAATCGAAGAAAAAGCAACAAGATCAATAGCTACCAACAAGAACATGCGCCGGCGAGGTCGGCCAGCTGCCCTTGTCGAGGATGCCCGCGACCAGTCAGCCATGTCAGCTTCGGTTCACGCGTTGGCGGCAAGGCTTTTTGCGCAGGCCCGCTCCGAGCCGACTGGTGTTCGGCAATATTTTGCCTAACATAATACTCGGACAATACTGAATGGGGAAAGGCCATGGCCAATCAGAGTGCTATCGAGCAGGCAGTCCTGGAGCTGGTCAATCGCGCGCGGCTCGACCCTGCTGCGGAGGCCGCACGATATGGCATCAGCCTCAATGAGGGGGTCCCGGCCGACGAGACCATCTCCACGGCCATGAAGCAGCCGCTGGCGATGAACGATACGCTGCTCAGTGTGGCGCGGGCTCATAGCCAGGACATGATCGACAACGACTACTTCGCGCATGACGATCTGGGCGGCCACGATCCATTCGAACGGATGACGGCCGCTGGCTACAGCTTCGATCGGGCCGGCGAAAACATCGCGTTTCGATCTACTTCCGGCGTTCTCACACCGGCGATGACGCTGCAGCTCCATCAAGATCTGTTTGTCGATGCGGGCATCCCTGACCGTGGCCACCGGGTCAATTTGATGAATCCGGACTTTCAGGAGGTTGGTGTCGGTCAGGCCCAAGGCCTCTATGAGGGCTTGAACGCGACGATGCTGACCGAAGATTTTGGCCGGCCAGGCGCCAACCGCCAGTTTCTCACCGGTGTCGCCTTCAACGACACCGTGACTGCCGACCAGTTCTATTCGATCGGCGAAGGGCGCGCCGGCATAACGGTCTCCGTTGGCGGCGGACCGAGCACGGCCGGCGGCAGCGCCGGCGGCTATTCCGAAGAGGTGACAGCCGGTCTCAAAACCATCACGTTTTCTGGTGGCGATCAGGTGACGCCGGTGGTTCTCACCGCCACGATCGCTGCCGGCTTCAACGCCAAGATCGACTTGATGGGCCAATCGACCATCCGCACGTCGGTATCGGTGACAGCGGTGAACGGCATTTCGACCATTGTCGGACTTGGCACGAATGCCTTGACGCTGACCGGCACCGACGGCACCCAGGCCATACATGGTTCCTCGGGAGGCGACCTCCTGGACGGCAAGGCTGGCGCCGACACGATGAGCGGCGGCATCGGCAATGATACCTATTATGTCGACAATGCCGGCGACCATGTCATCGAGGCCATTGGCCAGGGCACCGACAATGTGCAGGCCTATGTCAGCTTCAACATGGGCGGTCAGGAGGTGGAGAACCTGGCGCTGCGCACCTCCGCTTCCATCAACGGTACCGGAAATGCTCTTGCCAACATCATCAACGGCAACAGTGGCAACAACATCATCGACGGCATGGGCGGTGCGGACACCATGAGCGGCGCTCAGGGCAACGACACCTATTATGTCGACAATGCCGGCGACCATGTCATCGAGACCATCGGCCAGGGCACCGACAATGTGCAGGCCTATGTCAGCTTCAATCTTTCCGGTCAGGAACTCGAAAACCTGCAGCTGCGCAGCGCAGGGAACATCAACGGCACCGGCAACTCCATTGCCAACATCATCAACGGCAATTCCGGCAACAACATCATCGACGGGCTCGGCGGCGCCGACACGATGAGCGGAGCACAGGGCAACGACACCTATTATGTCGACAATGCCGGCGACCATGTCGTGGAGACCATCGGCCAGGGCACCGACAATGTGCAGGCCTATGTCAGCTTCAATCTTTCCGGTCAGGAACTCGAAAACCTGCAGCTGCGCAGCGCAGCTTCGATCAACGGCACCGGCAATTCCATCGCCAACATCATCAACGGCAATTCCGGCAACAACATCATCGACGGCCTTGGCGGCGCCGACACGATGAGCGGCGCTCAGGGCAACGACACCTATTATGTCGACAATGCCGGTGACCATGTCGTTGAGACCATCGGCCAAGGCATCGACACTGTGCAGGCCTATGTCAGCTTCAACCTTTCCGGTCAGGATCTGGAGAACCTGCAACTGCGGACCCCCGCCTCCATCAACGGCACCGGCAACGCTCTTGCCAACATCATCAACGGCAATTCCGGCAACAACATCATCGACGGAATGGGCGGCGCCGATACGATGAGCGGCGCTCAGGGCAACGACACCTATTATGTCGACAACGCCGGCGACCATATCGTTGAGACCATCAGCCAGGGCACCGACAATGTGCAGGCCTATGTCAGCTTCAACCTCTCCGGCCAGGAACTCGAAAACCTGCAGCTGCGCACTTCGGCGTCCATCAACGGCACCGGCAATTCGATTGCCAACATCATCGGCGGCAATTCCGGCAACAACGTCATCAATGGGCTCGGCGGCAACGACACGCTGTCCGGCGCGCAGGGTCAGGACAGCTTCGTCTTCACCACCGCCGTCGACGCCTCGACCAATGTCGATACCATCACCGACTTCTCGGTGGTCGACGACACCATCCAGGTCGACAATTTGATCTTTGCCGCGCTTGGCGGCAACGGCACGCTGACGGCCGATCAGTTTGTCGCCAACGCGTCGGGCACCGCTGCCAATGCCAGCCAGCACATCATCTACGAGACCGACACCGGTTGGCTCACCTACGACAGCAACGGCAACGCCGCGGGCGGCTCCACCCATTTCGCCACGCTGGCCGCCAACCTGGCGGTGACCAACGCCGATTTCGTCGTGGTGTGAGGGAAGCCTCATCCAACAATGAGAAGCAGGAAACCACCCGGCTTCCTCAATGGCTCAGAATTTGTGATGCGCAAGAATTGCGACTGGATCGTTCAGATTCTCGCAAGGGCAACGGACTACCCGGCTCGTACGCAACAAGAAACCACCGTCAAAGCGCGGCGGTACATACGTGAATTAAGCAGAATTTCAGCCTGTCAGTAAGAACCGCGTTGAACGCATGCACGACATACAGTACCAATTTAGCGGGCTTTGGGCATAGGATTTCGAAAACAGATGCTCAGCAGTTGACCGTCAGCATTCGGCTGCGCGGAAAACGATTGTATATTTCGGAATGCGACTTTGGCCGATCATGATGGCGGCAGGCATGGATGGTCGCTACTGTCACCAAGCCGAGAAATTTTGGACGGTCGCCGGGTCAAGACCAGGCCGGTCCACGGAAAGGCGCTATCGTCGTGGCATTCGTCGGACCTCAACAAGCACGACCCTGTCCCCGCGGATCCGCAGCGCCGGCAGCGAAACATCAGGAAGTTCTTCGGGGGGCACTCGAAGTGGCAGAACGTCTGTGCGGCTAGGGCAAGGCGAACGACAGCGAATAAGGCAGTCGGACAGGCGCAGGTTCTGAACCTCGCGGCCATTATGGATAATTAAGCGGTACGGCCGCTGGAAGGGCAAACGGGGAAGGCAATGCCAAACGTCACCGAAACAACGGATGCGGCAGCGTCCACCGCCACGAGCTACACCCTGGCAGTGGGCCAGACGGCGACCGGCCATCTGTCTTCCGGCGGCGACCATGATTGGTACCGGGTCCATCTGGTGGCGGGCCAGACCTATACATTTGCGCAAGTCGGCGAGGGCGCGCTCGGCGACAATGTCGGTGATACCTATTTGTCTCTCATGAACGCGGCCGGAACATTGATCGCGGCCGACGATGACAGCGGCCCAGGTTACTATTCGACGGTTACCTACACGGCGACGGCCACGGGCGACTACTTCATCAATGCCGGCTCATCATTCGATTGGTATGCGGGGCAGTATGGCGTTTCCGTGGTGAGCGGAACCCGGGCTAGCTATGACGAATTGATGGGCGCCGGCGCGATCCTGACGCCCGAAAGCAGTTGGAGCACGACGCCCGGGCAACCGGCGACCGTGACATGGGCTGTGCGTACGACGGACGTCAATTGCACGGACTCGCAAGGGTTTGCTGCCCCCTTCAGCCAGTTGACTGCCGCGGAAGTCGCTGCCGTCAAGTCTGTGCTTGCCATGTATTCGTCTGTCTGCGGCCTGACTTTCACGCAAGTCAATCCCGGCGGCACCAGCAACAACGCGACGATGCTGTTTGGAAACTACACATCGGAGGAGGATCCTGCAGGAGCCTACGCAATCTATCCGGGAACGACGGCGCCGGGCGACATTTCCGGGGACGTGTATTTGAACACCGACGCCATCCACACGGAAAGTCTGCCGATCGGCTCTTACGATTATCAGACGATCCTGCACGAAACAGGCCACGCGATCGGCCTGTCACATCCCGGCGATTACAACACCACGCCTGGACAGACTCTCAGCTACGGCCAAGACGCCCAGTTCATCCAGGACAGCAACCAATACACCGTTATGAGCTATTTTGACGAAACCAACACCGGGGCATCGGCCTATGGGACATCGGACTTAAATGACTACCCTGACACACTGATGTTGTATGACATTCTGGCGGTTCAGCAGCTCTACGGCGCCAATATGACGACGCGCACGGGCAACACCGTCTACGGTTTTGGTTCCAATGCAGGAGACGTGTACAACTTCGCCATAAACACCTCGCCTGCGATCTGCATTTGGGATGCCGGTGGTGTCGATACACTGGATGCGTCCGGCTTCAGCCAAGCCCAGCTCATCAGTTTGGCGGCAGGCAGTTTCTCCAATATCGGCGGCCTCCGCGGCAATGTTTCAATTGCCTTTGGGGCGACAATCGAGAATGCCAACGGCGGTTTCGGCACCGACACGCTGATAGGCAATTCCGGCAACAACGTCCTGGATGGCCGTGCCAGCGCCGACACGATGCGGGGCGGCCTGGGCAACGACACCTATTATGTCGACCATGCCGGCGACCATATCGTTGAGATCATCGGCCAGGGCATCGACAACGTGCAGGCCTATGTCAGCTTCAACCTTTCCGGCCAGGAGCTGGAGAAGCTGCAGCTGCGCGGTGCAACGAACATCAACGGCACCGGCAACTCCATCGCCAACATCATCAATGGCAATTCCGGCAACAACATCATCGACGGCCTCGGCGGCGCCGACACCATGAGCGGTGCTCAGGGCAACGACACCTACTATGTCGACAATGCTGGCGATCACGCGGTTGAGACCAGCGGCCAGGGTACCGACAATGTGCAGGCCTATGTCAGCTTCAACCTTTCCGGTCAGGATCTGGAGAACCTGCAACTGCGCAGCGCCGCATCCATCAATGGCACCGGCAATGCTCTTGCCAACATCATCAACGGCAACAGTGGCAACAACATCATCGACGGCCTTGGCGGCGCCGACACCATGAGCGGCGCTCAAGGCAACGACACCTACTATGTCGACAATGCCGGCGACCATGTCGTCGAGGCCATCGGCCAGGGCACCGACAATGTGCAGGCCTATGTCAGCTTCAATCTTTCCGGCCAGGAGCTGGAGAACCTGCAGCTGCGCACCTCGGCCTCCATCAACGGCACCGGCAACTCCATCGCCAACATCATCAACGGCAATTCCGGCAACAACATCATCGACGGAATGGGCGGCGCCGATACGATGAGCGGCGCACAGGGCAACGACACCTATTATGTCGACAATGCCGGCGACCATGTCGTTGAGACCATCGGCCAGGGCACCGACAATGTGCAGGCCTATGTCAGCTTCAATCTCTCCAGCCAGGAGCTGGAGAACCTGCAGCTGCGCAGCGCAGCTTCGATCAACGGCACCGGCAATTCCATCGCCAACGTCATCGGCGGCAATTCCGGCAACAACATCATCAATGGGCTCGGCGGCAACGACACGCTGTCCGGCGCGCAGGGTCAGGACAGCTTCGTCTTCACAACGGCGCTCAATGCCTCGACCAATGTCGACCACATCACCGACTTCTCGGTGGCCGACGACACCATATGCGTCGACAATTTGATCTTTGCAGCGCTTGGCGGCAACGGCACGCTGACGGCCGATCAGTTTGTCGCCAACGCGTCGGGCACCGCTGCCAATATCAGCCAGCACATCATCTATGAGACCGACACCGGCTGGCTCTATTATGACAGCAACGGTAGTTCAGCAGGCGGCTCGACCGTTTTTGCCACGCTGGCCGCCAACCTGGCGGTGACCAGCGCCGATTTCGTCGTGGTGTAAAGAGGTCTGCCGGTTCGTCCGAAGCGGAGGTGGCCACCGCCGCCAAAGTCCATCGCAACGAATCCGTCCCTACCCTCGCCGGCCAACTGCAAGTAAAAACGGTCAGTTGTACTGGTTCAGGAAACCTCGTAAGTTATACGGTGGGGTATTAATCTTGGCTGGGAGAACGTCATGGCTGTGGTCAGCGGTGGTACGGTTTTTGGGCTGAATTTCGATACGCTGCAGGTGGGAGCACTGCTCGACTACGACTTCGAGGACCCGCAGCCTCAATATGCAAGGTTTTTTGACGACGCGTCGAATTACACACTCTTTCAGGGCTCTGGATTCACTTATAGCGCCGGCGTCCCTACCGGTGGAACGATCACATCCGTCCTGTATGTCGTGGCTGGCGGCACGGTGTTGCAGATCACGGGCCTGAACGTAGCAGCCACCGACGTTGTGAGCTTCGTCCTGACCAATGACACGATGGGCCTGCTCAATCTTGCGCTGAGTGGCAATGACACGCTGAACGGAACGCCTCTGCACGACGTGCTCTATGGATTCGGCGGCGCCGACACCTTGAATGGCGGCGCAGGCGCCGACACCATGCAGGGTGGCATCGGCAATGACACCTACTGGGTCGACAATGTCGGCGACCACGTCATTGAGGTGAATGGCCAGGGCACGGATAATGTGCAGAGCTATGTCAGCTTCAACATGAGCGGCCAGGAGATCGAAAATCTGGCGCTGCGCGGCGCGGTCTCGATCAACGGCACCGGCAATTCCATTGCCAATGTCATCAACGGCAACAGTGGCAACAACATCATCGACGGAATGGGCGGCGCCGACACGATGAGCGGCGCTCAAGGCAATGACACCTACTATGTCGACAATGCCGGCGACCATGTCATTGAGACCATCGGCCAGGGCACCGACAATGTGCAGGCCTATGTCAGCTTCAACCTCTCCGGCCAGGAGCTGGAGAACCTGCAATTGCGCGGCGCCGCATCCATCAACGGCACCGGCAATTCGATTGCCAACATTATCAACGGCAACAGTGGCAACAACATCATCAACGGCCTTGGCGGCGCCGACACGATGAGCGGCGCTCAGGGCAACGACACCTATTATGTCGACAATGCGGGCGATCACGTGGTCGATGTGATTGGTCAAGGCACCGACAATGTGCAGGCCTATGTCAGCTTCAATCTCTCCGGCCAGGAGCTGGAAAACCTGCAGCTGCGCAGCGCAGGAAACATCAACGGCACCGGCAATTCCATCGCCAACGTCATCGGCGGCAATTCCGGCAACAACATCATCAATGGGCTCGGCGGCAACGACACGCTGTCCGGCGCTCAGGGTCAGGACAGCTTCGTCTTCACCTCAGCGCTCAATGCATCGACCAATGTCGACCACATCACCGACTTCTCGGTGGTCGACGACACCATCCAGGTCGACAATTTGATCTTTGCAGCGCTTGGCGGCAACGGCACGCTGACGGCCGACCAGTTCATCAAGAACACCACGGGTCTTGCCGGCGACGGCAACGATCACATCATTTACGAGACCGACACCGGCTGGCTCTATTATGACAGCAACGGCAATGCGGCGGGCGGCTCGACCCATTTCGCCACTCTCGCCGCAAACCTGGCGCTGACGAATGCCGATTTCGTCGTAGTCTGAACTTTAAGCGGGGGCACGTGGCAATTCAGATACAGAACCGTGGCGGCTCCCGTGCCGCCCCAACGGGCCTGTCCGCGCCCAGCCGGGCGCTGAGGTCGTGCGCCGCGGCGCTGGTTTGCGTTGCCCTGTTCTCAGGAATGATCAATCTGCTTGGCCTGACCGGCTCGCTCTACATGCTTCAGGTCTATGACCGCGTCCTGCCTTCGCATAGCATTCCAACCCTGACAGTGCTCTCGATCGCCATGGCGGGTCTTTATATCGCCTATGGTTTGCTTGATCTCCTGCGGCTCAGGCTCCTTGCACGGATCGGCAGGCGTTTCGATACAAGCCTGCAACCCGCTGTCTTTGCTCTCTCTGTCTCGCTCCCTCTCAGGTCCGGCCAGGAAGGCACACGGCTTCAGCCGATCGGCGATCTCGACCAGATACGCAGCTTCATCTCGGGATCGGGGCCGACAGCATTCTTCGATTTACCCTGGCTGCCCTTCTATCTGGTCGGCATCTTCTTCCTCCACCCGCTGCTTGGAGCGCTTGCGACAGGCGGCGCGATCGTGAGCGTGCTGCTGACGCTGGTTGCCGAAGGGCTAAGCCGGGGACCCGCCAAACGAGCGATGGAATCGTCCATTTCCCGCAGGCAGCTTTCCGACGCCGGGCGCCGGAATGCGGAGGTGGTCCGCGCGCTTGGCATGGGACCTCGTATCAGCCGTCTCTGGCAAGACCGGAGCGAAGCGTATCTTGCCAATCAGTTGCGCATTACCGACGTCGTCGGCGCCACCGGGACCGTGTCCCGTACGTGGCGGATGATTCTGCAATCGCTGATGCTCGGACTTGGCGCTTACCTGGTGATCGAAGGCGAGGCGTCGCCTGGCGTCATGATTGCGACGTCGATCATGCTTGCCAGGGCACTGTCGCCCGTCGATCTCGTCATTGCCAATTGGCGGCCATGGGTTTCTGCCAGACAGAGCTATGGCCGGCTCACGCAGATGCTGCGCAATGCCGATGCACAAGAAGCGCCTCTGACGCTTCCGCGACCGCGGGAGACGCTGTCGGTCGAGGCCATTTCGGTCGGTGCTCCCGGCCAGCAAAAACCGATCATCCAGAATGTGGCGTTCTCCTTGCAGGCGGGAGCCGGGCTGGGCGTCATCGGAGCAAGCGCGTCAGGCAAGTCCACGCTGGCGCGCGCGCTCGTCGGCGCATGGACCCCGCTTCGCGGCACTGTGCGTCTCGATGCGGCCGCACTTGATCAATTTGATGAAGAAGCACTTGGACGCGACATCGGATACCTGCCGCAGGACATCGAGTTGTTCGAGGGTACAGTTGCCGAGAACATCAACCGTTTCAACGCCAATGCGAGCGCGGATGCCGTCGTTGCGGCGGCAGAAGCTGCCGGGGTCAAACAGATGATCCTGCGGCTGAGCGACGGTTTCCAGACGCGTATCGGCGAAGGCGGCTCCGCGCTATCCGGAGGCCAGCGTCAGATGGTCGGTCTGGCGAGGGCATTGTATGGCGATCCGTTCCTCGTCGTACTGGACGAACCGAATTCCAATCTGGACGGCGAAGGCGACATCGCCTTGGGCACCGCCATAAGGGGCGTGCGCGATCGAGGTGGCATCATCGTCGTCATCGCGCATCGGCCCGCAGCTTTGGCGAATATCGATAACGTGCTGGTCATGGCCGGCGGAACGGTACAGGCGATGGGACCACGGGACGAAGTGCTGGCGAAGATGACGCGCCCGGCCAATGTGCGGCCTGAACAGAACCCGGGCGGCGAGCGTGTACCAACGGTCGTGACCTTGCATGACAGGCGGCCCTGATGACCCAGGCGGCAACGCACGCAGCAACCCTGCCCGCATTGCAACGCCCGTCGATGCGCGATGACGGAGTTCGATCGACCATTGGAACCGGCCTTGTCGTTGTCGCGGCACTTGTTGGCGGCATCGGCATCTGGGCCGGGACCACATCCCTTGCCGGTGCGGTCATCGCCAACGGAACGGTGGTGGTGGAATCGAATGTGAAGAAGGTGCAGGAGCAGACTGGCGGAACCGTCAGCGAAATCCTTGTGCGAAATGGCGACAAGGTTACGGCCGGCCAGATCCTGGTTCGCTTCGACGATACGGTGGCGCGCGCAAATCTCGGCATCGTCGGCCAACAGCTGGACCGCGCGCGGCTGCAAATGACCCGCCTGGAGGCAGAGACCATTGGCCGCGACGAGATGATCATCCCGGACGATCTATCCGCCCGGGCCAGCGATCCCGCAATGGCGATCCTCATCGCGGGTGAAAACGCGCTGCATCAAAGCAACATGACGCTTCTGGAAAGCCAGAAGGCGCAGCTTGGAACCCGCAACGATCAATATCGCGAACAGATCGAAGGCCTCAAAGCCCAGCGCGCCGCAGCCCTGGAAGCTCTTGACCTAGCGACCAACGATCTCACCATTATCCAGGATCTCTACGCCAAGAGGTTCGCATCGTTGGACCGCCTGACCGCTTTGAAGACGCAGACGATCCAGCAAAAGGGCGAGGCTGGAAGGCTCCTGGCTGCGATCGCCGAAGTAGAAGGGCGCATCAGCGAGAACGCGCTGGCCAGGATCCAGCTCGACAACGACTTTCGCAAAAGCGCCAATGCCGACCTGCGCGAGGCCGAAGGCAAGGAGGCCGAACTGGTGGAGCGCAAGCAGGTGGCCATAGACCAGCTGGGCCATATGACGATAAAGGCCCCGCAATCAGGCGTGGTGCAGGAACTTGCGATCCACACGGTTGGCGGCGTTGTCGCATCTGGCGAGACCATGATGCTGATCGTGCCGCAGACGGACGATCTGGTGATCGATGCCCAGGTTCCGCCCTTGCGCATCGACGATGTCAGCCTTGGCCAGGCGGTCGTCATCCGCTTCTCGGCCTTCGACCGCAACACCACGCCGGAGTGTCATGGAACGGTGGATCGGATCTCCCCCGATCTGGTCAAGGACGCAGCCAACAAGACTGCCTATTACGAGGCCCGCATCAACATTACAGACGAGGCGACCTGCCTGAAAACGGCAACCCGGCTCATTCCGGGCATGCCTGCCGAATTGCATATCCAGACCGGTGACCGCACTGTCTGGTCTTATCTGATGAAACCCATCACCGATCAGCTCTCCCGGGCCTTCAGGGAATAATTGCCCCAAGATCGTTAGGCGCAGATTACCTCCAGTTCGGACCGACCCGCAGGCGTGTGCCCGTGAGCGGATTCTATCCCTGTCCTGTGAAGAGGGACTGACGTTTGCCCTGCGGCCGTTTTTCAAAGACGACAATGCTGTCATAGACACAGATCGAGTCTGTTGCGTTGGTGAAGGCGTTCGGCGGCAAGGCGCCGCGCGTGTGATGCGCGTTGATCTCGTCGAGCTTTCCCTTGGCGAATTCCATGAACGATCCCGGCTTGCGCAGCCCGCCGCCATAGTCATCCCAATAGCTCGTATGCGTGTCCTCGACGAAGTAGACCCCGTTCGGCTGCACGTGATGATAGAGATGCTCGAATGTCGCGATGACGTGATCCATCATGTGGCTGCCATCATCGATGACGATGTCGATGGGGCCATATTTCCCGACGATCCGATCGAGAAGTTGAGGGTCGTCCTGACTCCCGATGAAGACCTCAACCCCTTCGGACTCGTGCGCCTTGCATGCAGGATCGATGTCTATTCCGACGATTCGCGCGCCCTCACCAAAATAGGCACGCCACATCTCGAGCGATCCTCCCTTGTAGACGCCGATTTCAACGACGACCGGCCTTCGGTTTCGGAACCGTTCGAAGTGGCGTTCGTAGACGTCGAAATAGTGCAGCCACTTGTACATCTCCTTGCCGCTGTTGTTCAAAAAGTACTGATGCAGGAACCCGCCCATCATAGCCTCTTCATCAGCTTCGCAATTTGCCGCCGCCAGTTGCCCTTATTGTGACTGCCACCGCCTTTGCCGGCGAGGTTGGCTCTGAGCCGC
Source organism: Mesorhizobium bavaricum (assembly GCF_056781655.1). Lineage (NCBI taxonomy): Bacteria > Pseudomonadati > Pseudomonadota > Alphaproteobacteria > Hyphomicrobiales > Phyllobacteriaceae > Mesorhizobium > Mesorhizobium bavaricum. The sequence continues at coordinate 4,706,564 of NZ_CM165566.1, forward strand.
GCAAACACGGGCTCCCATTCGTTTGCAACCAGGCAAAGCGCTTCGCCAAGATTTGCCTCGATCTCGGCAAACTTCATGTTGGCAAAGCGTTGGCTCGCGTCGACAATCCATGAACGATCGTATCTGCCCTTGCCGAAGCCGGATATGACGGTGAGCCCGGTCCAGGGCGTGGCAATGGTGAACACGTCGAGGTCCGGCCGCAGCGTCTTGAGTGCCGGAACCAATTTCCAGACATCACCGGTGTGGAATTGCGTTGTCGGCGGAACCTTTTGCGTCGCATCGTCCAGGGCGGCGGTGTCGTGCACGAGCAGAACCGAGCCGGCGTCGCAATAGCGTTCAAGGTTCGCGAAATCGCGCAGCACCTGGTCGAAGGTGTGCAAACCGTCGATGAATCCGACGCCGACCGGGCGGCCGGCAAGCAAGGCGTCCGCTCCACCGCGATCAAAGAAGGCGTCACTCGTCTCCGGAAAAATGTGCGTCTCCGCGCCGAGCGCCACCGTCGCGCGTGGATTGGGATCGATGCCTATTGCAAGGGTTGGAGCCTTGATCTTGGAAAGCGATACGCCGTCAAAGACGCCTATCTCCACCACCACGGCGGGCTTCAGCTCTGCATAAAGGCGCTCCAGCCAGTCGTAGTAGAAGGGCCCCGACATCCGCATGCTGGCCAAGCCGGTATGGGCACCCACGCTATCGGCGGCAAGCGCCAGTGCGTTGCGGTATTGACTATCAGCCGCTTCGTTCTCGCCGATGGCACGGTGCGCATCACCCATGGCCGTGAAATAGGCGGCATCCCGATGCTGATTGTACCGCGAAAGAACGCCGGCGGCCAAAAGCACGCGCGACGTTGCCAGCTCGGCGGGTGCATGGCTGCTTGCCATGCGGGCGACGTCTGCCGCCGCCTTGTAATTCCCGCGCTCCAACTCGACCTTGGCCAACTCGACAAGCGCCGCGGCTGCCTGGTTGGTCGGCGCGGGTTCTTCCGACGGCTTCAATTGCGCCCTGAAGCCCGCGGCCGTGGCTGGCCCGGCGCCGTGTGGAGACACAATCAGGGCGCGGGCAAGGTGCGGCGCAAGCGCTGGAGGCAGCGATCCCACGAAAGCCGAGGGGGCGTGAAAGCTAAAGTCCTCGCGACCCCTCAACGCGTCCCTTTCGGCCTTCCAGAGGAGCCAGTGTTTGGGCTGCTCGACGGTTGCGTTGGTGGCGACACCTCCATGCAACTGGTGAAATGTAGCCTCGCCAAGCGTGAGGATGAGCTTTGCCCGCGGCATCTCCATCGCACGTTCGAGCGTGTCGATGTTGACGAAGCCGCCTCCCGGATAGGTGAAGCGCTCATCCATGCCGCCGATCGCCTGCCAGCTCTCCCGGCTCATGAACAGGGCATTGGCTTCGGATATCGGGGTGAACCACGGATCGACCGACGACTCGTCCGTCGTCCCGATCTCGAACAGCCGATACCCATCTTCCGGCCATCGGATCGATTGCAAAAGCGAATCCTCGATGGCCTTCGTATAGCCATTGCTACGGGCATTCACCTGGGTGTCGCTGCCAAGATACCAGCCAGGCGCGGCCACGACTGCCGTCGGAGCCATGCCCAGGCCGATGCGAGCGAAATGCACCAACCCGGGCGTCACGATCCTTGCGCCGTCGATCATCACGCCGATGTTGTCCCCCCTCGCCTCCTTGATCCCGCGGTTGACGGCAGCAGCGGGCGAGGGTGACGCGTCGTCGATGCGCAACAGGCGAAAGTTCGGCCCATAGTCCGCAACCAAGCCCTCGCCAACGGCCGGTGATGATCCGTTGTCGATGACGATGACCTCGTAATCGTCCGCCGTCACGCCTTGCTGATAAGGCGATGCGAGCGAAAGCAAGGTTCGCGGCAGTTCTCGGGGAATGTTGTAGGCGACAACGACGACGGACAGGTAGTTCGTTTTCATCGCGCTTCCGTGGCTCAGTTGTCAGCCATTGGCTTCTGCCACCAACCGCCTGTCCAGTCTATCTCGTGGAGCTCGGCTTTGATGCCGTTGCGCGCGCGGTAGTCCTCGACCGCTTGCCGGCATGGAGGAAGCGCAAGGTCGTCGATGATCGCGAATCCGCCGGGCGACAGCCGAGGATAGAGCGCATCGAGGCTGTCCGTCGTCGACTCATACATGTCGCCGTCCAGTCGAATCAGGGCGAATGGACCGGCTTTCAGGCCAGGCAAGGTGTCTCCAAACAGGCCTTTGACGAAGACCACCTGGTCGTCCAAGAGGTCATAGGCGGCAAAGTTGGATTCGACCTGTGCCTGATCGATCGCCAACTGCCGGAACTCGTGCAGCGTGTCACCCCGATCAGCCGGAAAATTCTCGGGGTCCGGCGGTGGCAAACCGTCGAATGAGTCCGCAACGTAGACCTTCCTGTCCTTGATCCCGTTGGCGGCAAGCACACCTCTCATGAGAATACAGCAGCCGCCGCGCCAGACGCCGGTTTCAATGAAATCCCCGGGCACGTTCTCATCGATGGCGCGCTGGACGAGATCGCGCACATTCGTCAGACGCCTGATGCCCGCCATCGAATGAGCAACCGTCGGCCAATCGCGACCCACGAGGCGATCCTCGCGCTTGAAAGGGGTCGACTTTCCCATTTTCGAGGGATCCATCACCTGCGAACCAGAGCCGTAGATTGTATTGGCGATGATCTTGATCAGAAGATCTGTATAGAGGCGGTTCATCGTCGACCTTTCAAGGCATCACCGGTTCCGTATCGAAATACGCTGTTGCGGATATCCAGCCGAAGTGCAACAGGATTTGCACGATCCAGCCCAGCCGCGCGATGCAGGCGAGCTGCAACTAATTGTCCAACGGAGTCCCCTGAATGCTAACCGCCAATCAAGCGATGGGCATGATCGAGACGCTCGACACTGCTGTTTTCCAAGTCAATAGCGGAAGCACGCTCAGTGACCAAACAAGTTTCCTGCGCGTGCAGAACTTCGCCCGATCGATGCTCGGCCGCTACGTCTACCTCGAGGTTGGCTCGGATATCGGCGGCAGCCTGTTACCGCACCTGATCGATCCGACCTGTGAGGCGGCGATATCGGTCGATCTGCGTCCAGCGACCCAGCCCGACGAACGTGCCGAGGTTTTTCACTACCCCGACAACACCGCGGCCCGGATGATCGCCCTGCTGTCGGACAGGCTTCCGCCCGCCGCATTGGCCAAACTGACCACCATTGATAGCGACGTCTCCGCTGTACCTCCGGAGTCGATCGGGCCCAAGGCAACGCTCGCGCTTATCGACGCAGAGCACACGAACACGGCCTGTTTTTCGGACTTTGTCGGCGTCCTGTCGCTTATGAAACCGGACTGCATCGTTTCCTTCCACGACGCCAACCTGATCGCGGACGCGATTGTCAATGCGGAGCGCTTTCTCGATCGTCTCGGCATCACGCACGAGACGGTGTTCCTTCCAGACACCGTGGCCGTGATAGGCCTCGGCAGGCTGGCATCCGCGGTCCGGGATCAGCTCCAGCCTCACGCGTTGGACCGGGAGACTTCCCTGGACCGATGGCAACGGCAGCTATGGTCTCACATAGCCAGCGTGCACTCGCGCCAAAATGATGCCGAGCTGGAGCATCTGCGCTCGGACAATTCGCGCTTGGTCGAGGAGATTGAACGTACGCGAGAGGCGTGCCGGGACGCGCAGGCTCGCCTGGACGCCATGTTGTCGAGCACGACGTGGCGTGCATCTACCCCGTTCAGGGCGGTGGTCGATCGTATCAAACGTGGCTTTGCACGCTGATTGGCGGGAGACCGCTTCAGCCTTTTGAAAGGGAGATGTGGTTCTTCTCATGAGCTGGAAGCGCAAGTGGCGCACTGCGAAGACAAGGCGATACAGGCGGGCGAATGGATATCTTTGGCATCAAGTCGCTGTTGATCTGCGCGCTGATCTTCATTCCGTTCGAACATCTGTTTGCCGAGCGGCCGCAGAAGATCTTCCGCAAGGGCTTGGCTGTCGATCTGATTTATGTGCTGTTCAACGGCTTCATCATAAAGGCAGCCATCATCATGATGGCGGCCAGTGCCCTCGGCGCCGCTGCAATCCTTGTCCCGCAATCGATAACCCAGGCCGTCAGTGGTCAGCCCATATGGCTGCAGGTTGCCGAAATCATCCTGATCACAGACATCGGCGTCTATTGGACGCACAGGGCCTTCCACGAAATCCCTGCGCTCTGGAAGTTCCATGCAGTTCATCACGGCATTGACGAACTGGACTGGCTCGGGGCTTTCCATTCCCACCCGATCGACGCCATCCTCACGAAGGCAATATCGCTGACACCGATCTTTTTCCTTGGCTTCTCCGAAGCCTCGATCGCCGTCTTTTCGGGCATCTACTTCTGGCACACGCTGCTTGTTCATTCGAATGTGCGGATTTCGTTTGGACCCTTGAAATGGCTGGTCGCCAGCCCGCAATTCCATCGCTGGCACCATGCCAACCAGCGCGAAGCCTATGACAAGAACTTCGCCGGTCAGTTGCCTCTGCTGGACGTGGTGTTCGGCACCTACAATGCCACCGGCAACAAGGTGCCGGAGAAGTACGGCGTCGATGATCCGATCCCCTCGACCTACTTTGGTCAGACCGGCTATCCGCTGCTGCGCCGCAGGAAGCTGTCGAACCGAACAGCGCCGAGCACGGAAGCCTGACAGCTGGAAGGCTTTTTGCGCCGAATCGGCTAAGCCTTGAGGCATGAACGAGACCTCACTCTATGCGCCGGTGAAGCGGTTCCTCGAAACCCTCGACTTTGTCGTCAAGGGCGAGATCGGCGGCTGCGACATCGTCGCGCTGCGCGACGGAGAGCCGCCCATTGTCGTCATCTGCGAGTTGAAGCTGCAGTTCAATCTTGAGCTGGTGCTGCAAGGTGTCGATCGCGCCACGGTCTGCGACGAGGTGTGGCTGGCCGCGCGCCTGTCGGCCCGGGGCAAGGGACGCGAAGGCGATGCGCGGTTTCGCAATCTCTGCCGCCGGCTTGGCTTCGGCCTGCTTGGCGTTACCGCTAATGACCGGGTCGAGGTGCTTCTCAGCCCGATCGCCGTGGCGCCGCGCAAGAATACCCGCCGTCGCTCTCGCCTGGTCGACGAGCACCAGCGCCGTCGCGGCGATCCTGTCGCGGGAGGAGGATCGCGCAATCCGATCATGACCGCCTATCGCCAGAGCGCCCTCGCCTGCGCCGCCGCCATGGTGGATGGACCCAAGCGCTCGCGCGATCTGAAGGCGCTGACGCCGATCGCGCCGAAAATTCTGCGGCACAATGTCTATGGCTGGTTCGCGCGCGTCGACCGCGGCCTCTATGATCTCACGGATGCCGGCCGCGCCTCGCTGGTCCGTTGGCCGCAGGCATCGCACGATGAATCTCGACACGTAATGTTGAACGCTCCGGCCATCTAATTGAGGATGCATGCCGGGTCCGAGGTGATCCCCTTGGTTGATTTCTCCGACAAAATATGCTGCTTCTCCCGCCCATGAAGAAGCTCTGCATGACCGCCCTGGCGTCCGTGACACTGAGTTTTCCAGCCAACGCAATGGACAGTGCATTGCGTGCCGGGTTGTTGAAACTCGATCCCCAAACCCGGCTCGAACAGCGTTGCGACGCCGAAGTGCTCGACCGGATCACCCACGACGATCGCAAGTTCAAGGCGGATCGCGTCGTCGCCTACGCCTTCGCAACGCCTGAAATGGGCGCTGATGCAATCAGGAGCCCGGGTGCCGCATTTCGCAGCAAGGGGCAATGGTACCGGCTGAAATTCAAGTGCCAGACGGCGCCGGATCATATGGAAGTCTTGCAGCTCCGCTATCGGATCGGCGACGAGATTCCGGAAGCCGATTGGGCAAAGTACAATCTCTACGACTGATTTTTGATCGGCAGTGGTGGTTTTGCCCGGCTGCAGGCGAGCGCCGCCGATCCTCAATCCGGCTTCGGCGCAAAGATGGTTTGGTCACGTCGTAACGAGTGATCCCTTGACGCCAAGGGACCACCAAGTTAGGGCCGTCTGGATAATCGACGAACACTCGGCAAATCAGCAAGGGCTTCCGGTCGATGGACATTTTCAGCGCTGCCAGCCTGACCGCCCTGCTCCAGGTCATCGCCATCGACCTCGTGCTCGCGGGAGACAATGCGATCGTCATCGGGCTGGCTGCCGCCGGCCTGCCGACCGAACAGCGCAAGAAGGCGATCCTCATCGGTGTGCTGGCGGCAACTGTGCTACGCATCGGCTTTGCCGCGGTTACCGTCAAGCTCCTGGCGATCGTCGGCCTGCTGCTGGCCGGCGGTATCTTGCTGCTGTGGGTCTGCTGGAAGATGTACCGCGAGCTGCGCACGTCCCATGCCGACGAGCTGGAAGCGACCGAAGCGCTGTCGAACTCCGATCTCGACAGCGACAAGATGGTGGCCGGCAAGACGAAGCGTAAGACGCTCGGCCAGGCAGCGTTGCAGATCGTCGTCGCTGACGTGTCGATGTCGCTCGACAACGTGCTGGCCGTCGCGGGTGCTGCGCGCGATCATTTCCCGGTGCTGGTCATCGGCCTGGTGTTGTCGATCGCACTGATGGGGCTCGCGGCGACTTTCATTGCCAAGCTGCTGCATCGCCACCGCTGGATCGCCTATATCGGTCTGCTGATCATCCTCTATGTGGCGGTGGACATGGTCTATCGTGGCGCAGTGGAAGTCTGGCCGCATGTAAACGGCGCGGTCGGCTGAGGCCCCCCTCCTGCCGCTTCCTCGATCCGGAAAAGTATGTTCCGCAGCGCAATCGCCGTGCGTTTTGCCGCATCGAAGGCGTGCCCATACCAATGCCGCAATAAGTGTGGTACTGCGCCGGCAATCCTGAAAAGCCCGGAAACGCTATATGTCCGCTCCTCGCGTGAGTTTTGTCAGTCTTGGATGCCCGAAGGCCCTTGTGGATTCGGAACGCATCATCACGCGCCTGCGCGCCGAGGGCTACGAGATCGCACGCAAGCATGACGGCGCCGACCTGGTCGTGGTCAACACCTGCGGCTTTCTCGATTCCGCCCGTGACGAGTCGCTCAACGCCATCGGTTCCGCGCTTTCGGAAAACGGCAGGGTCATCGTCACCGGCTGCCTTGGTGCCGAGCCGGACGTCATTCGCGAGAGGCACCCCAATGTGCTGGCGATCACCGGGCCGCAGGCCTATGAGAGCGTGATGGCTGCCGTTCACGAAGCGGCGCCACCGTCGCACGATCCCTATATCGACCTGCTGCCGCCACAAGGCGTCAAGCTGACCCCGCGCCACTACGCCTATCTCAAGATTTCCGAAGGCTGCAACAACCGGTGCACCTTCTGCATCATTCCAGCACTTCGTGGCGACCTCGTCTCGCGCCCCGCGGCCGATGTGCTGCGCGAGGCCGAGAAACTGGCCAAGGCCGGCGTCAAGGAGATCCTCGTCATCTCGCAGGACACCAGCGCCTACGGCATCGACATCAAGTACCAGACCAGCATGTTCGGCGATCGCGAAGTGCGGGCGAAATTCCTCGATCTTTCCGAGGAACTGGGCAAGCTCGGCATCTGGGTGCGCATGCACTATGTCTACCCCTACCCGCATGTCGCGGACGTGATCCCGCTGATGGCCGAGGGCAAGATCCTTCCCTATCTCGACATTCCGTTCCAGCACGCCTCGCCACAGGTGCTGAAGAACATGCGCCGGCCCGCCCATGGCGAAAAGACGCTCGAACGCATTCGCGGCTGGCGCGAGGTCTGCCCGGATCTGGCCATTCGCTCGACGTTCATCGTCGGCTTCCCCGGCGAGACGGACGAGGATTTCGAAATGCTGCTCGACTGGCTGGACGAGGCCAGGATCGATCGCGCGGGCTGCTTCAAATACGAGCCGGTGCGTGGCGCCCGCTCCAACGACCTCGGTCTCGAACAGGTTCCGCAGGAGATCAAGGAAGCGCGCTGGCATCGCTTCATGCAGCGCCAGCAGAAGATCTCGGCGACGCAACTGGCCAAGAAGGTCGGCAAGCGCCTGCCGGTGCTGATCGATGAAGCGCATGGCATATCGGCAAAAGGCCGCACCAAATACGATGCGCCCGAAATCGACGGCTCGGTGCACATCCAGTCGCGCCGTCCGCTGCGTGCCGGCGACATCGTCACCGTCAAGATCGACCGCGCCGATGCCTATGACCTCTACGGCTCGGCGGTCTGACGCTCCGCGCATTTACTACATTCAGCAATAGTTCGGTGTTTTAACCCACTCCGCCACGATCCGCAGTATGGCTTCCCGACCGGGAATGCGGAAAATTCGGATGGACGTCAGCCCCGCCAGGCAGGACTACATCGCCACGCTGGACCTGCTCAGGCTGGCTGCGGCGCTGGCTGTCGTGCTCTTTCACTATTTCTTTCGTGGTGCGGCCGCCGAAGGCTTTCTCTCGGAGGGATATCCGCTTGCCGCACCGATCGCCATCCATGGCTATCTCGGCGTCAATCTGTTCTTTCTGATCAGCGGCTTCGTGATTGCCTGGTCTGCGGAAAACCGGAGCTGGGACCAGTTCGCGATGGCGCGTTTCGTTCGCCTCTATCCGGGCTTCCTGTTCTGCATGACGATCACTTTCGCGATCGTCATCCTTTCCGGCACACCGCTGCTTCCGGCCTCTTTTGTCCAATATGCCGCCAATCTGTCGATGTTCGCGCCGGCCTTCGGCCAGCCTTTCATGGATGGCGTCTACTGGTCGATCGTTCTTGAACTGGTTTTCTACGGTTGGGTGACGCTGGCCCTGTTCACCGGGCTCTTCCAGAGACGCAAGCTGGAGCTGATCTTCATCTGGCTGGCGATCTCGGCTTTCAACGAATTCTTCCTCGGCAGCGGCGCGGCAAGGTTGCTGTTCATCACCGAGTTCGGGCCGTACTTCGCCGCCGGCGTGCTGGTCCACCACCTCCATGCGCATGGCCGTTCCCTGCCCGCCTTGCTGCTGCTTGCAGCCGCGTTTCTGATCTCATGTGGCACGCTATCCGTGACGCAGCACTGGATGCTGGACCACTACGGCCTTGCTGTTTCGTCGGCCAATCTCGTCGTCGCCAATGTCGTCATGCATGGCGCGCTCATCGGCGCGGTGCTGTTGCGCCATCGTGTCCGGTCATCGGCCCTCACCCTGGCTCTCGGCGGGCTGACCTATCCGCTCTATCTGCTGCACCAGAACATCGGCTATCTCGCCATCAATGCCGCAGCTCCTCTGGTCGGCAAATGGCTTGCTGCCTTTGGCTGCATCGCACTCATGCTCATTGTTTCGTGGGCGATCTGGCGCTGCTGCGAACAACCGGCGCAGCGGCTGCTGAGGATTTGGCTCGGCCGCGCGGTCGATGTCGGCAGCTCGGCGAGATTTCGCCGCACCCAAGCCGGGACGCAAGCCGCCGAATGAAAAAGGGCGCCACACGGCGCCCTTTCCTTTTTGGTATCCTGTGCCGTTTACTGCGGCAGCTTGTCGTCGACACCCTTCACATAGAAATTCATGCCGAGCAGCGTGCCGTCATCGGCGACCTCGCCATCCTTCAGCCACGGCGTACCGTCCTGCTTGGCGATCGGTCCGGTGAAGGGATTCCAGCCGCCGGCGATCTTCTTTGCGGTGGCTTCGGCCATCGCCTTTACGTCGTCGGGCATGTTGGTGTAGGGCGCGAGCTTGACCGCGCCGTCCTTGATGCCAAGCCAGACATTGTCCGGCTTCCAGGTGCCGTCGAGGGCAGCCTGGACCCGGCTGATGTAGTACGGCCCCCATTCGTCGGTAAGCGAGGTCAGCTGCGCGTTCGGCGCGAACTTGATCATGTCGGAGGACTGGCCGAAGCCGTGCAGCTTGCGCTCTTCCGCCACCTGCAGGGCGGCGGTCGAATCGGTGTGCTGGACGATGATGTCGGCGCCCTGGTCGAACAACGCCTTGGCGGCGTCGGCTTCCTTGCCCGGATCGAACCACGAGTTCACCCAGACGATCTTGGCCTTGAAGTTCGGGTTGATCGACTGCGCGCCGAGCATGAAGGAATTGATGCCCATCACCACTTCGGGGATCGGGAAGGAAACGATGTAGCCGGCGACGCCGGCCTTCGATTCCTTGGCGGCGATCTGGCCGAGCACATAGCGGCCTTCATAGAAACGCGCATTGTAGATGCCGAGATTGTCACCGGTCTTGTAGCCGGTTGCGTGCTCGAACATCACCTTGGGGAATTTCTTGGCCACCTTCACTTCCGGGTCCATGAAGCCGAAGGAGGTGCCGAAGATGATCTTGCAGCCTTCGCGCGCCAGGCGCTCGAAAGCGCGGTCGGCATCGGGGCCCTCGGAGACGTTTTCGAGATAGGCGGTTTCGACCTTATCGCCGAGCGCCTTCTCCACCTCGAGACGGCCCTGGTCGTGTTGGTAGGAATAGCCGAAATCGCCGATCGGGCCGGTGTAGACCCAACAGGCTTTCAATTTGTCGGCTGCCTCTGCGGACGCCGCCAGCGACAAGGCCGCTGTCGTGGTCATCAGGGCAATAAGCAGTTTTTTCATTGTGTTACCTCTCTGTGTTAAGCCTTGGAGCTTCCCGTTTGTTTTTATTGTCAACGATCCGGAACGAATGGCTGCCCCAAGGAAGCCGGCGTGTTCATCATCGTCAGACGCTTGTTGCGCGAGATTAGAACGAGAACCACGACGGTTGCCAGATAGGGTAGCGAAGAAAGAAACTGTGAAGGCACCGGAATGCCAAAAGCCTGTGCATGAAGCTGGCCGATCCACACCGCGCCGAAGATGTAGGCGCCGGCCAGCACCCGCCATGGCCGCCACGACGCGAACACCACCAGCGCCAGCGCGATCCAGCCGCGGCCAGCGCTCATGTTCTCGACCCATTGCGGCGTGTAGACCAGCGACAGATGGCCGCCGGCGAGACCGGCACAGGCGCCGCCGAAGATCACCGCGAGATAGCGGTAGCGGATCACCTGGATGCCCAGTGCATGGGCTGACGAATGGCTGTCGCCGATCGAGCGCAGCGTCAGTCCGGTCCGGGTCTTGAACAGGAACCACATCACGGCGGCGGTCAGGGCGATCGAGATGTAGAAGATAGGGTCCTGCCCGAACAGCAATCTGCCAATGACAGGGATCGAAGTCAGGCCGGGGATGTCGAGGTTGGGCAGCCTTTCGCCGGGCTGGCCGACAAAGCTCGTCCCCATCATGCCGGAGAGGCCGAGGCCGAGCAGGGTCAGCGACAGGCCGGTCGCCACCTGGTTGGTGGCCAGCGACAGCGTCATCACGGCAAACAGCAGCGAGAACACCGCGCCCATGGCGATTGCCGCCAACAACCCGATCCAGGGTGATCCTGTGAGATAGCTGGCGCCGAAGCCTCCGACGGCGCCCATGATCATCATGCCCTCGACGCCGAGATTGAGCACGCCGGAGCGCTCGACCACCAGTTCGCCGATCGCCGCGATCAACAGCGGCGTTGCCGCGGTGGCTATGGTCAGAAGGATGTTTATGGTGATGTCCATCAACGGGCTTCCTTCAACTTTGGCGCGGCTTCGAGTTTCGCGGCACCTTCCGGTTTGGTCAGTGCCAGGCCAATCAGGCGGATGCGGTAGTGAATGAGCGTGTCGCAGCCGAGCACGAAGAACAGCAGCATGCCCTGGAACACCCGCGCCACCTTGTCGGAGATGCCGAGCGCGCTTTGCACCGCCTCACCGCCGAGATAGGTCAGCGCCAGCACCAGGCCGGCGGCAACGATGCCGAGCGGGTTGAGGCGGCCAAGGAACGCCACGATGATGGCGGTGAAGCCGTAGCCGGGCGAAATGACGGGCTGCAGCTGGCCGATGGCGCCGGAGACTTCCGAGATGCCGGCAAGGCCTGCCAAGGCACCCGACAGCAGGAAGGCGAAGAACACCATGCGGTTGAGGCCGAAGCCGGCGAAACGCCCTGCCCGCGGGCTTGAGCCCAGCACGCGAACTTCAAAACCCTTCAGCATCCGGCTCATCAGGATCCAGACCAGCACGGCGGCGACCAGCGCGAACACAAAACCCCAGTTTGCCCGCCCGGCATCCGGCAGCAGCTCCGGCAGCACGGCCGAGTCGTTGAACTGAATCGTTTGCGGGAAACCATGACCCTGCGGATCGCGCCACGGTCCGCGCACCAGCCAGTCGAGGAAAAGCTGGGCGACATAGACCAGCATCAGGCTGGTCAGGATCTCGTTGGTGCCGAAGCGCGTCTTGAGCAGAGCCGGGATCGCCGCATAGGCGGCACCGCCAACCATGCCGAGCAACAGCATCAGCGGCAACACAAGCGGACCTTCGAACTGCGGAAACAGCACCGGAATGATCGAACCGGCGATGCCGCCCAGGATGAACTGGCCTTCGGCGCCAATGTTCCAGATGTTGGCCTTGTAGCAGACCGACAGGCCGACAGCGATCAGGATGAGCGGCGCCGCCTTGATCGCCAATTCATGCAGCTGCCAGACCTGGCTCACCGGCTCGATGAAGTAGATCCGGAACGCGGTCAACGGATTGACGCCGAGCAGCGCGAACATGATGGCGCCCGCGATGATCGTCAGCGCGAAGGCGATGAATGGCGACAGGGCCGAGAACAGCGCGGAGCGCTGCGGGCGTTTGACGAGTTCGAGGCGCATCATGCCGTCTCCAGCGTGTGTTCGGCGTGGCCGGGTTCAGCGCCGCCCATCAGCAAGCCGACCTTCTCGAAGGTCGCCTCGGCGATCGGCAGCGGCCTGGACAGCTCGCCATTGTGCATGACCGCGATCGCATCCGATATCTCGAACAGCTCGTCGAGATCCTGGCTGATCACCAGCACCGCCGATCCGCTGCGCGACAATTCGATCAGGGCCTGCCGGATGTGGGCGGCAGCGCCCGCGTCGACGCCCCAGGTCGGCTGGTTGACCACCATGACGCTTGGCCGGCGGTCGAGTTCACGGCCGACGATGAATTTCTGCAGATTGCCGCCGGAAAGTGCCGCGGCCTCCGGATCGGGCGCGCTCTTGCGCACGTCCATCGCCTCAATGATGCGTTGGGCGGCGGCGTAGATGGCGCCGCTCTTGACCATTCCGCCGGAGCCGACAAACGCCTTGCCGTCAGTGGCATGGCGCGACAGCAGCAGGTTTTCGGAAAGCTTCATGCGCGGCGCGGCACCGTGGCCAAGGCGTTCTTCCGGCACGAAGGCGGCGCCCAGCAAGCGGCGTCCGGTGATGGTGAGGCCGCCCGCATCCTTGCCGCGAATGCGCACGGAAGCGGCATCCTGCTGCAACACCTCGCCGGAGACGGATTCGAAGAACTCTCCCTGGCCGTTGCCGGCGACACCCGCGATGCCAATCACCTCGCCGGCGCGGACGTTCAGGCTGATGTTCTTGAGCGGTATAGAGAACGGCGTTGCCGGTTTGCGGCTGAGGTTGCGGATTTCGAGAAGCGGCTGCGCCTTGTCGATCCCCTCGACCGGCGCACGTACCACGGCCTGGACCTCGTTGCCGACCATCATGCGGGCCAGCGAAGAGGCTGTTTCCTCGCGCGGATTGCAGTGGCCGACCACCTTGCCATGTCGCAACACGGTGGCGCGGTCGCAGATGCGTTTGACCTCTTCAAGCCGGTGCGAAATGTAGAGGATGGATTTGCCTTCCGAGCGCAGACGCTCCAGCGTCTCGAACAGCTTGTCGGCCTCCTGGGGCGTCAGCACCGAGGTCGGCTCGTCCAAAATGATGAGCTGCGGTGTCTGCAGCAGGCAGCGGATGATCTCGATGCGCTGGCGCTCGCCGACCGACAGGTCGCCGACCATCGATTCAGGATCGAGGGGCAGGCCGTAGCTGTAGGAAAGCGCTCTCGCCTTCGCCGCGATGCTGCTGATCGGCGAACCGTCATCCAGCGACAGCGCGATGTTCTCGGCCGCGGTCAGCGCCTCGAACAGCGAGAAGTGCTGGAACACCATGCCGATGCCGAGCTTTTTGGCGAAGCCCGGGCTGGAAATCCTGACCGCCTGGCCGTTCCAGAAGATCTCGCCGGAATTGGGCTCCAGAGAGCCGAACAGCATCTTGACCAGCGTCGACTTGCCGGCGCCGTTTTCGCCAAGCAGAGCGTGGATTTCACCCCTGGCGATGTCGAGATCGATATGATCGCACGCGGTCAGCGTACCGAATATCTTGGTGAGGCCACGGACCTCGAGCAGGTTCGTACCGTCCTGATTTGCACTCACAGTGCCTCCCATCTGGTTAGCCAGATATGTTCTGTGTTCCCGCAAGCATGGTAGGCGCGGCCTGCTCCCATCGGAAAGCGGCACGCGTCTTGAAAGAGCTTCAAGAATTTCAGCGGAAATTCAAGGGATAGCAAGGCAGAAGGGACGAAGCTGTGTTGAGATGCAGGTCAGGCCGAGCCGAAAATGCTGGTTTCCGAGCACCGGAGCGGAGCGCATTTGAAGTACGTGAGCACCGGAAGCGCAGGAAGCCGCCATTTGCAGGCCGGCGTCACCTGAATCTCAACATAGTCCACCTGAATCTCAACATAGTCTAAGGGATGAGAATGGTCGTCCCTGTTGTCCTGCGGCCTTCAAGGTCGGAATGCGCCTTGCCGACGTCCTTGAGCGCATAGCGCTGATTGATCTTGACCTTGACGGCGCCACTGAGCACGACCTCGAACAAGGCGGCTGCTGAGGCATCGAGGTCCTCGCGTTTTGCATTGTAGACGAACAAGGTCGGCCTTGTGGCGAACAGGGAGCCCTTCTGGGCCAGCAACGACATGCTGAACGGCGGGATAGGTCCCGAGGACTGGCCGAAGCTGACGAACATGCCGAGCGGCCTCAGGCAGTCGAGCGAAGCCGGAAACGTGTCGTTGCCGACCGAATCGTAGACGACGTCGCATTTGCGGCCGCCGGTGATCACGGCGACGCCGGCGACGAAATCCTGTTCCTTGTAGTTGATGACATGATCGAAGCCATGCTCCTTGGCGAGTTCGATCTTGTCGGTCGAGCTGGCGGTGCCGATGACGGTCGCGCCGAGATGTTTAGCCCATTGCCCGAGGATAAGCCCGACGCCGCCGGCGGCAGCATGAAACAGGATCGTGTCGCCTGCTTTCACTTTGAAAGTCCGGCGCAGCAGGTATTCGGCGGTCATGCCTTTCAGCATCATCGCGGCCGCCTGTTCGTCGGTTATGCCGTCCGGAATCTTCACCACCCTGTCGGCGGCAATGACGCGCTGTTCGGCATAGGCGCCGACATTCGTCGAATAGGCGACCCGGTCGCCCGGCTT
This sequence comes from Mesorhizobium bavaricum, assembly GCF_056781655.1. NCBI lineage: Bacteria > Pseudomonadati > Pseudomonadota > Alphaproteobacteria > Hyphomicrobiales > Phyllobacteriaceae > Mesorhizobium > Mesorhizobium bavaricum. The sequence goes on from NZ_CM165566.1 coordinate 4,721,789, forward strand.
CAGCCAGTCGACGCCCTGGCCGACCTCCAGCACGACGCCGGCAGCCTCGCTGCCGGGGATCAGCGGAAATCCGCCAGGCGGCGGATAAAGGCCCGTGCGGTGATAGACGTCGATGAAATTGAGGCCGATCGCCGTATGCCGGATCAGGATCTGCCCTGATCCCGGCTGACCGGGATCGGTATCCTCATAGGTCAGAACTTCCGGGCCGCCATGGGCGTGGATGCGGATCGCTTTGGACATGATTGGGCTTCCTCAAGGAGTGGCTGATCAGGCCTTTTTGGCACCGAGATTTGGAAAGAACTGCATGATGCCACCGATACAGGCAAGATAGAGCCCGGTGATGGTGATGCCGATCTTGGTGAAAGTGCTGACCTGCTCGCCCAGCACGCCGATCTGGTCGTAGAAGGCAGCGAGTGCCGCCTGCGCCAGGGCAAGCGCGCCGAAAGCGCACCACAAAAGGGTCATCGCCAGATTGATGCGCCGCAGCCGCACCACCCGCACCGGATGGATGAAATTGATCGGCACGAAAGTCAGAATACCGGCCACCACCACCACCGCGAACGAAACCCACTGTCCCGGTTCGATGACGAACAGCGTGAACACCACCATGTTCCAGACCACGGGGAATCCCTTGAAGAAATTCTCCTTCGTCTTCATGCCGGTGTCGGCATAATAGATGGCGCTGGAGACGACGATGATCGCCGCCGACAGGAATGACAGTCCCTCGCCCATGAAGCCGCGCTGGTAAAGCGCGAAGGCCGGGATCAACACGTAGGTCACGTAGTCGATGATGTTGTCGAGCAGTTCGCCCGACCAGGTCGGCAGGATCTCCTTCACCTCCAGCTTTCTGGCGATCGGCCCATCGATGCCGTCGACGAACAGTGCCAGGCCGAGCCACCAGAACATCGCGGTCCAGCGCTGTTCGCTCGCCGCCACCAGCGACAGGAAGGCCAGGAACGAGCCCGAGGCCGTCAGCAGATGGACGGAGAACGCCCTCGCCTGCGGCCAGGTGACTTTCTTCTTCGGTCGCGGAATGCGATCAGTCAACTTCTTGGCGGTAATCTTCCTGGCCGATGTGTTCTTGCTCACGGGCCCCGCCAATCCAGCTTGCAGATTTCGGCCGAACGGCCGGCAAAATTCCAATTGCGACCGAAAGCCCGCATCTTGCTCTTGTCGGACCGCGCGACGATGATCTCGGGCGCGATCCAGTACTCCGAATTGCTGATCACCGTATCCTTGTCGCGATCCTTGCCGGGGATCGGTGTCACCGCACCGTCGATGATCTTCGGTATCTGGAAAATGCGTGTCTTGTCACGCGTCTCATAGGTGATCGGCACTTGTTCGACGCCGAGGAACTTGCCGACAAGGATGGAGAGCAACGATGTGGTTCCGCCCGCCTTGCCGGTGAAAATCTTCGTCAGCGCCTTGACCGCGTAGACCGAGGCGCGCTTGTCGATGAACAGGCCCGCGGTCCAGTTGCCGCGGCTCATGTAACCGGGGATTTCCATGATCAACCCGAGATTGAGACCCGACAGGTCGACGTCGCTGAAATGGCCGGCATCGATGCGAAACCCCGCCCAGGTCTGGCAATAGCCTTCGGTCGGCGGATGATTGCCGAGGGAGAGCACGCAAGGGCAAAAAACCGTGCAATTGCAGGAGAGTACGAGCTCTCCCTTCATCGCCCAGCTCGGATCTGCCATCGATTTTCCCCCACTCATAGCGAGACTACTAGCAGCGCCGCTGCCCAGACAAGCAGTATCGCACCGGCCAGTCGGGTTGGAACCCTGCTTGCCGTTTGTTTTTCTATCAGGGTGAACAGCCCGATCAACGCCATCCAGAAGACGTTCATCACCCCGATGGCGAACATCACCAGCATCAACGCCCAGCAGCAGCCGAGGCACCACACCCCTTGCACGATGCCGAGCCGGAAGACGCGGACAGGCCTCGTGCTCCAGTTCGCGAACAGGATGGAGAACGGGTTCCTGCATTTCTTCAGACAGGCTTCCTTCATGCCGCTGAACTGGTACAGGCCCGCAATCAGCAGGGCGAGCGCGCCGGCAATGCCGATGACCGGGTCGAGCAAAGCACCGGACGAGGTGGATGCATGGGCGCCCAGGGTCAGCGCCGCGAACATCGCCGAGGCGGCGAGCCAGACGCTGAGGTAGCCGGCAACCAGCACCAGCGGATGGACGACCGGCTCGCCCTTGATTCGAGCTGTGTCGGCGATCTCGCAATAGGTGCGGATCATCGGCGCGGCCGAGGGCAGCATGGTCGCGATCGCCATCAGGAACCACATCAAAACCAGCGCGCCGGTTTGTTGACCGAGACTTCCGTCCAGCGGCGCCGGCGAAAGGCAGAGCGCGAAGAACCGCTCCAGGAAGTCCGGCAACGGCAGTCGCGGCAGGTCGCGCAGGAGAGCGTCGCCGGGGGCGCTGGCGCCGGCAATCCGCCCTTCGGCGCTGCGGACCGCCATCGCGGCGAGGAACAGCCAGGCAAGCAGGATACAAGCGCCGACAACGACATTTACCGTGACGCGAGGATTACGCGCGATGTTCGCCATGGCGCGGCCGGCGCGGTCGAGATGGCTGAAGTCGTCGTGCTGGCCGGTCATGACATTCGAATGGGCCGAATCGCCGCGTTGATCAAGCGGCATGAATTGACCTATATGCTGATCGACTGGCAGGTCGGGTGGGCTGCCTCGCATAGCAAGCCGGAAGCCGATCTTGGAGCATCAGAAAACTGCGCGGATACTGGTTGCTGGCACGGGGCCGGCAGGGTTGATCGCGGCGCTCGCTTTCGCCGATGCCGGTTTCCCGGTGACGCTCGTCGGGCCCGAAGCTTCTGCCCCCGACGGCCGCACGACGGCCTTGATGAACCCTGCCTTGCAGGTGCTTGCGCGGCTGGGCGTGCTCGAAGCCATCAGGCCCAAGGCAGCGCCGTTAAAGGTGATGCGCATCGTCGACGCGACCAGCCGGCTGATCCGCAGCCCCGTCGTCACCTTTCGCGCCAGCGAGATCGACGAGGACCAGTTCGGGCTGAACCTGCCCAACAGCGTCCTCAATCCGGCGCTTGCCGGCACTGTGGCCGCCCATGCCGGCATCGAATGGCGACGGGCGATGGTGGCGAGTTGGCATCTCGATGCCGGGTATGTCCGCGCCGTCCTGACCGACGGCAGCAAAGTGGATGCTTCCCTGGCGGTCGCCGCCGACGGCCGGCTGTCGCCGGCGCGCCAGGCGGCAGGCATCTCGACCTCCGCCCGCTCCTACCCGCAGGCGGCTTTTGTCGTCAATTTCCGTCACAGTGGCGACCACGCCTTCACCTCGACCGAATTCCACACCGAGACCGGTCCGTTCACGCAGGTCCCGCTGCCCGGCAATCGCTCAAGCCTTGTCTGGGTGGTGAAGCCCGAGACCGCAACGGAACTCGCCGCATTGGACGATGCAACGCTTTCGCTGCGGGTCGAACGGCAGATGCAGTCGATGCTGGGCCGGGTGACGGTCGAGCCGGGCCGGCAGATCTACCCGCTGTCGGCGGTGACGCCGCTGCGTTTCGCGCGCGAGCGTGTGGCGCTCGTCGGCGAAGCCGCCCACGTGTTTCCGCCGATCGGCGCGCAAGGCCTCAATCTCGGTATCAGGGATATCGACGATCTCGTTGGTATTGCTGGTGAAAACCGTACAGATCCCGGCGCTGCCAAGGCCCTTGCAGCCTACGATTTCAAGCGCCGCCCCGATATTCTGGCGCGCAGCAGCGCGGTCAATCTGCTCAACATGTCGCTGCTTTCCGACATGCTGCCGGCCCAGATGGCCCGTGTTGCCGGGCTCGGCGTGCTCGGCGGCTTCGCGCCGCTTCGCGCCTTTTTCATGCGCGAGGGGCTTCGTCCCGGCAGCGGCTTCGCGGCGCTGGCCGGCGGCCTGCGAAGGCCAGCGCGCTGACAGCGATCTTCCGGACATTCCGACAGTCTGCGTCATCGACGATCGTCGACATCAGCCGCATGCGGCAAAACCTTTGCGCCACATCCCGCGTAGCTTCAGGGCGTTCAGGCGCTTCGGGATTGAATTGACGCGCAGTCTGCGCCAGATAAAGCTAAGGAATTCAGTGGTGAGTACGATGAAAACAGCCAAATTCGCAATCGGACAGGTGGTTCGACACCGGCTGTTTCCCTTCAGGGGCATCATTTTCGACGTCGATCCGCAATTCGCCAACACCGACGAATGGTACGAAGCCATCCCCGCCGACGTGCGGCCGCGCAAGGACCAGCCTTTCTATCATCTGCTCGCCGAGAATTCGGAAACCGAGTACATCGCCTATGTCTCCGAGCAGAATTTGCTCGAGGATCAGTCGGGTGAACCGGTCCGGCATCCGCAGATCAAAGAGATGTTCGACAAGAGGCCGGACGGGCGCTACGAGCCGAAACGGCAGTCCAGGCACTAACCGACCAAGCGACCGGCGCAAAAAAAGCGGGGCATGACCCCGCTTTTTTATGACCCGACAAATATCGGCCGATCAGTTGGCTGTCTTCGCCTTGTCCTGCTCTTCCTTGAGCTTCTTGGCGAAATCCTGGTTGTTCTTGGCGACAAAATCCTGAAGCTTCTTCTGCCGGTCTTCGATGTCGGACTGCTGCAGCGGCGGGCCGTCATAGGCGCCGCTGAAGCCCTGCAGGGCAACCTTGATCGGATTGGGCTGGTTCTGGAAATTGACCGAGGTCAGCGTGATCGCCTGGCCTTTCTTGAACGAGGCGACGAGCTGGTCGGTCAGCGGCACTTCGGCCACGCAACGATCCGGGAAGCAGATGACGTAATCAAGCTTCACGGCCTTGCCGGTATCGATCTGCAGGCCAATGCCGGGAGGCACCAGACGACCGGTCGGGACCGTTACCTGGAACACCTTGCGGTTCACCTTGCCCTTCAGCTCGATCAGGCTGACGCCGGTGATCAGCTGGCCGTTGCCGGCCGTGGTGATGTTCTGGACGTTGCAGATGTCGACGTCTTCCTGCTTGGTGCAGGCCTTGAACCAGCCTTGCGGAATCTGCTGTTGCTGCTGTGCGGAAGCAGCGGGAAGTCCTGCGCCCAGAAAGCCGACCACGCCAGCGGCCATGACCGACAGGCGGTACGCGTTGCTGTTCAGGCTCGTCATGTCGTGCATTTCCTCTCAAATGATCCCAGGACCGGCTTCTTCGTGCCGTGCGGTCCAGCTACCTGTTGCCGAAATGAGGCAACAGGATGACTTCGGACGGCGTGTTACACTGCAAGCGATGTCGAATCCAGCCCGCCACTTGTAATTCTTGATGACGCCGTTGGCCGGCGCACAGCTGCCTCATGCTAGGGTGCGCACCGAATCATCAAGCCGACCCAGTAAGGAGACGGTCATGGGCCGCGTTCTTGTTTGGCTGATCACCGCGATATCATTTCTCGCCCTTTCGCATCAGCCGGCCGCCTCGGAGCCGAAGCACGCCATCGCCATGCAGGGCGAACCGGCGCTGCCGCCCGACTACACGCATTTCGACTATGTCAATCCGGATGCGCCGAAGGGTGGCACGATCACCTATTGCGTCGTCGGCAGTTTCGACAACCTCAATCCCTTCATCCTCAAGAGCCTGCGCACGACGGCGCGCGGCATGATGGACCAAAACTACGGCAATCTCGTCTTCGAGCCGCTGATGCAGCGCAACTACGATGAGCCTTTCAGCCTGTACGGCTTGCTTGCCGACACCGCAGACATGGATCCCGAGCGCAAGAGCATCGAATTCCATCTCAACCCGAAAGCCAGATGGTCGGACGGTGAGCCGGTGACGCCGGAGGATGTGCTGTTCACCTATGATGTCTACACCGACAAGGGTCGCCCGCCCTACAGCGCGCGGATGAGCCTGATCGCCAAGCTGGAAAAGACCGGCGACCACAGTGTCCGTTTCACCTTCAACGACAAGGCCAATCGTGAGACGCCCTTGATCATTGCGCTGACGCCGATCCTGCCGAAACATGCCTTCAACAAGGAGACCTTCGACAAGACGACGCTGAAGCCGCTGATCGGCAGCGGGCCTTACACCGTTGCGCAGGTACAGCCTGGACAACGCATCGTCTTCAAGCGCAACCCGGACTATTGGGGCAAGGACGTCCCCGCCAAGCGCGGTTTCGACAATTACGACCAGATCACGATCGAGTACTTCCTCAACGCCAACGCCAAGCTCGAAGCGTTCAAGAAAGGCCTTTGCGCCATCGACGACGACAGCGATCCGGTCAAGCGAGAGCGCGATCTCGATTTTCCGGCCTTCCACAAGGGTGACGTGGTCGCCGAAACCTTCGACACCGGCATTCCGCCCGTGGTGACCGGTTTCCTGTTCAACATGCGGCTGCAGAAATTCGCCAACCCGGTGGTGCGGCGTGCACTCGGCATGCTCTACGACTTCGAATGGGCCAACAAGAACCTGTTCGGCGGCAAATATGCGCGCGCGATGAGTTACTGGCAGAATTCCGAGCTTTCCGCGCTCGGCCATCCGGCCGACGGCAGGGAAAAAGCACTTTTGGCGCCCTACCCCGGCCGCGTGCCGGCCGATGTCATGGACGGTACGTACCGGCCACCGGTCACCGATGGTTCAGGGCAGGATCGCAAAGTGCTGAAAGCGGCCTTCGATCTCTTGAAAAGCATCGGTTATCACGTGCAGGACGGGACAATGCTCGATGCCGACGGCAAACCCTTCGGCTTTGAGATTCTGGTCGCTTCGCAGGACGAGGAGCGTCTTGCCGGCATCTACCAGCGCACGCTGGAGAAGATCGGCATCGATGTGACAATTCGCAGTCTCGACGGCGACCAGATCCAATCGCGCAAGCAGCGCTTCGACTTCGAGGCTCTGATTGGATCAAGCGGCTTCAACAACTCGTTGTCGCCCGGTATCGAGCAGCTTGGACGCTGGGGATCCGAAGCGGCCAAGGCCGAAGGCTCGTTCAACCTCGCCGGGGTCGCCGATCCGGCGGTGGACGCGGCGATCGACGCGATGCTGCGAGCCCGGTCGAAAGAAGATTACGTCGCCGCAGTCCGCGTTCTCGACCGGTTGCTGATCTCCGGCAATTACATGGTGCCGACGCAGTACAACACGCAGCAATGGATTGCCTACTGGAACTATCTGGAACATCCGCAAAAGACGCCCATATTTGGGTATCAACTGCCAAGCTGGTGGCGCAAGCCGAACTGAAGATTCAGGAGATCGAGATGGGCGAGCTGAACGCCATCACCGTCGACGTGGTGTCCGACGTCGTGTGCCCATGGTGCTTCATCGGTCAGAAGCGGCTCGACAAGGCGATATCAGCTGTTGGCGATACCGAGGTGCATGTCCGCTGGCGGCCGTTCCAGCTTGATCCGACCATTCCGCCGCAAGGCAAGGATCGGCACGAGTACATGCTGGCCAAGTTCGGCAGCGACGAACGCATCCGCGAAATTCATGCCCGCATCGAACCGCTGGGTGAAGCCGAGGGTATTTCCTTCGCCTTCGACGCCATCAAGGTGGCGCCGAACACGCTCGATGCGCACCGCCTGATCCGCTGGGCGGGTGTCGCCGGCGACGCCGTGCAGAACAGGTTGGTGCGCCGCCTGTTCCAGCTCAATTTCGAGGAAGGTGCTGACATCGGCGACCACACCGTGCTGGTCGAAGCCGCGCGCGAGGCCGGCATGGATGCATCCGTGGTTGCCACGCTCTTGCCGACCGAGGCCGATGTCGAGGCGGTTCGCACCGAGATCGCCACCGCGTCGCGCATGGGCATTTCAGGCGTGCCGTGCTTCCTGCTCGAGGGCAAATACGCAGTCATGGGCGCGCAGGACGTCGACACCCTGACCGATGCCATCCGTCAGGTGGCGGCTGCCAAGGCGCGCGGCGAATTGGAAAAGGTCGGCTGAGCCACCCCTCCTCCGCATCCGTCAAGAGCAGACGTCACTTCACCGTCACCTTGGCCTTGCTGATAAAAAATCCGTGGCCGTTTGTGGCCGTGCAGGTCAGCCCCTTGGTCGACGACTGGCACGAGAACGGCCCGGCGCGCCAGCTGTTGCCATAGGCGAGCCTGGTGACATCGCTGCAGCAAGGTTGCTCGCCGGGGTTCTTGATCAGTGTCGCCGGCCCCTTGGGGCCCAGGATGATGGTGACATAGCTCGGCTCGACGCGTGAGCAACTGAGTTCCGGTCCGCCGTCCTGTGGCTGATAGGTGCTGGTGCCGCCCTTCGCGGTGTAGATGCAGCCGATGTTGTCGGACGGCGTGTTGAACTCGATCTGGCCCTCGTCGCCCGCCGGAATGCTCTGTTCGGCAGCATGCGCCAAGGGCAGCCAGGCGAAGAGGGACAGGATTGCGGCCGCGCGTACGAGCATTGGGAAGCTTCCTTGTTTGGAGAACCGGACATGCATGGGTGCCGACAGGACCCGGCAAGGTTCAATCCCGAACGAAGGAATTGTCAAACGCGTTTCCGGATCTGACCAGGGTGGAATGCCGCCCCGCGCGGGTGACGACCTGATGAATCATGTTCGTTTCGAGATCGGCGAAGCGGTGATCGACAGACGCTGCTGCAACGACCATTTCCAGTCACTTTTCAGCCTCCGACAAGGAGAGACGGCAAGCGTGGCGAGAGCGCGAACGGCACATTTTCGGTGATTCCGGTCAGTCCCCAACGAGAAAATTTACCACTCCACGCGATTTTCAAGTTCACAAAACTGTGTGGAAAGCTTCCCTTAGGGAAGCTTCTCCGACAGCCCGTTCGAGCCAACAACGTTTTGAAATCAATGGCGATATTCCGATTCTTCCGATCGGTTTGAGAGCCTTGCAACCCTGCAATCTGTTGCCTCAGCGCAACGGCCGCCGGGGTAATCCCTTTGGCCAGCTTTAAAAATTAATAGAAAATGATCAATTGGTGTTACCATCCGTAACAAAAGAAAAAAGGTTTGGGCGGGATCGTGATTCGGGTCGTTAGACCATCGCAAGAGTCAGTACCGGAAAAAACACCTCGCGATGCCGCAAGGCCATCGCTTCTGACGCCGGTATCGTCGATGCGCAGCTTCTGGGGCCTGATGCGGGCCTACTGGGTCTCGGACCGGTGGAAGGAAGCCTGGACGCTGACGCTGGTGATCGCGCTGCTCACGGCGCTGTCCAGCAAGGCCGGTGTCTGGTTCGCAGAAACCTCCGGCGAGCTGGTCAATTCGATCGCCTTCTTCCACGACGCCGCCAACACCACCCCGCTTCGCACGCTGCTGGTCAATGCCGGCATCCTCGTAATGCTGGTCGTGCTCAAGGACGCTGGCTTTACCGGCATCCGCAATCTTGTGTCGGCGACATTGCACCGCAAATGGCGCGGCTGGCTGGACAGCCGCTTCAATGAGGCATTGCTGGACACCAACCATACGCATTTTCATGCCCAGCATGCGTCGACCGGCAGCGGCACGCCCGCTCCCGACAACATCGACCAGCGCGTCCAGGAATCCATCAAGGACATGACCGGCGGCGCCATCGGGCTTGCCATGGGCGTATTCAGTGTCTTCACCTCGTTCTACTTTGTTGGCGGCGCATTGCTGAAAAACTCGGTTGAGGTGAAGGGACTTGAGTTCTTGGGAAGCTATGGCAGCGCCGCCCTTGCTCTCCTGGCGGTCGCCATTTACGTCCCCTTCAACACATGGATTGCGGTCAAGCTCGGCGGCCTGCTCGAACGCCTCAACGTCAGGATGCAGCAGGCCGAAGGCAGCTATCGCGGCGAGCTGACGACGTTCCTGCGCCGTAGCTTCCATGTTGCGGCGTCTCAGGGCGAAGGCGTGCAGAGGACCATGCATGGCCGGCTCTATGTCGATATCGACGGCACATGGACGCGGCTGAACATCGTCAACACCATCTACATGTCGTTCGAGCTGATCTACAATTTCATCGGCGCCCGCATTGTCGCCTACGGACCCGGCCTGGTGCCATTCATCCACAACGGTCTCGATCTCAAGGGCTACATAACCGGTTCAGAGCTGGTCAATTCGCTGATCGGCCAATGTTCGTGGTTCATCCACGTCATGCCGGCCATCGCCACGCTGCGTGCCAACAGCCAGCGCGTGACCGAACTCGCGGAGGCGATCGAGAACGTCCAGCACCCGCAGGAGTTCTACAGCCAGACCGGTCGCTCCGACTTCCACTATGCCAGCCAGAACCCGGTTTTCGGCCTGACCATCCAGAAGCTCGAGCTGGCGCATCAGGGCGAGGACGCGACGCCTTTCCTCAGCGCCGCCAATCTGCGCTTCCGGCGTGGCGAGTGGACCTTCCTGAAGGGCGAATCGGGTTGCGGCAAGACCTCGCTGATCAAGGCGATCAACGGCCTGTGGCCCTATGGCCACGGCACCATCGTCTTCCCCGAGGGGGTGAAGAGTTTCTATGCCGCCCAGGAGGTCAAGCTGCAGCCGGTGTCGCTGAAACAGCTGGTCTGCCTGCCGGGCTCCGAGCACGGTCATAGCGACGCCCAGGTCGCGGCGGCGCTGTACAAGGCCGGCCTTGGCGACTTCATCTCGCATTTGGCCGAAGGAAGCCGTGAAGGCAAAAGCTGGGATCAGGTTCTGTCGGGCGGCCAGAAACAGAAGCTGGTGGTGGCTCGCATCGTGCTGCAGCAGCCAGGGCTGCTGTTCCTCGACGAGGCGACCGGCGCGCTCGATCCGGAGGGCAAGATTGCCTTCCACCAAGCCATCAAGGACAACTGTCCCGATGTCACGGTAATCAGTGTCATGCACGAGGCGGTGGCACCGAGATCGCAGACCGGCAGCGAATTCTATCACAGCATCGTCGCGATCGCCGACGGCGTCGCCACCAAGAAGCCCCTGGTTCCGACCCTGCCCGTCGAACTCACCACCATTCTTGCCCAGCCAAGGCCGGTCGAGGACAAGTGGCTGCGCTTCTCGCGCCGGCTGAAGCAGAAATAACGACGCTTCAACCTCGGTCGGCCAGGTTCATGCGCCGGCCTGTGATCACAGTCTCGCGATCGAAGCCGTTCGGCACCGTTTTCCGTCCTCACTGCGATTGACTCGGCAAGGCGCGCTCCTATGTTGCGCCCGCTTGCAGATAGTCAAACGCGAACCCGCAAGCGGAAAGGTCACCGCGCCATGCCTGGCGACAGTCACAGTCGAACGCAACCGCCGTCCGCCTAGACGTGACCTCTAATGGTTCACGTCCTGCCGGACGGCAAGGAGTGAGCCATGAACGAATTTGCCCCGGTGGCGAGCGACGAAGCCGTTGCAATCGCCCGTATCCTAGCCAACGATCACGTCGCCGACATTGTCGAGGCCCTGAACAGGGAGCCCCGAGAAACCGCGACGGAACTGCTGTGTGAAGTGACGTTCGAGCGGCTGGTCGACATCTTCGATCAGCCTGAGCTCGACCGCGCGCCCGAACTCATGGAGGCGCTGCCGCGCGCCAAGGCGGGCAAGCTGCTCACCGCCATGTCGGTCGACCGCGCCGCCGACATCCTGCGCGAACTGGAGGAACCGGCCCGGTCCGAGTTGCTCGGCGGGCTTGCCCCACCGCTGCGCGCCACGCTGCTTGCCATTCTCGGCTATCCCGAAGGCAGTGCCGCATCGATCATGACGACGGAGTTCGTCAGCGTGCCCTCGGACTGGACCGTGGGCCGCACGCTCGACTATATCCGCAAGGTCGAGCGGACGCGCGAAACCGTCTACGCGATCTACATCGTCGATCCGGAAACCCACCTCCTGGTGCGCTCGACCGGCCTGCGCCGGCTGATCACCGGTGAGCCGGAGGATTCGATCATGACGGTGGCGCCGGATCGTGCGCCGGTGACGGTCTCCCCGCTGACCGATCGCGAAACCCTGGCGCAGACGATCTCGAAATACGATCTGCTTGCCGTCCCGGTCGTCGACCACGGCAAGATCCTCGGCATCGTCACCATCGACGACATCATCGATACGATGGTTCAGGAGACGACCGAGGACGTGCATCGTTTCGGCGGCATGGAGGCGCTCGACGAGCCGTACATGAAGATGAGCTTCCTCGCCATGATCAAGAAGCGCGGCGGCTGGCTGTGCGCGCTGTTCATCTCAGAGATGCTGACGGCCAACGCCATGCAGAGCTACGAGGGCGAGCTGGAAAAGGCGATCGTGCTGACGCTGTTCATCCCGCTGATCATGAGCTCGGGCGGCAATTCCGGCTCGCAGGCGACCTCGTTGGTCATCCGCGCGCTGGCGTTGCGCGAGATCGGGCTTGGCGACTGGTGGCGGGTGGCGCTGCGCGAACTGCCCACCGGCCTCGTTCTCGGCGCCATGCTCGGCGTGGTCGGCATCTGCCGCATCGCGCTCTGGCAATATATGGGCTTCTACGACTACGGCCCGCATTGGCCGCTGATCGCCACCACGGTCGGCGCGGCATTGGTCGGCATCGTTACCTTCGGCTCGCTGTCGGGGTCGATGCTGCCGTTTGCCTTGAAACGCATCGGCTTCGATCCGGCCAGCGCATCGGCTCCGTTCGTCGCCACGCTGGTCGATGTCACCGGGCTGGTGATCTATTTCTCGGTGGCGCTGGTGATCCTGCGCGGCACGCTGCTGTAGCAGTTCCTAATCTCCACCGTGGCAAGACCCTTGCCACGGTGGAACGTTACGTCCCGGCATGGCGGTCAATCCACCCGCACGCCGTCCTTCACGCGATAGGTCGGCTTGTACATGGTGACCAGCTCTTCCGCCGCTGTCGGATGCACCGCCATCGTGCGGTCGAAATCATCCTTGGTCAGCCCGGCTTTCAGCGGAATGCCGAGAAGCTGCGCCATCTCGCCGGCATCCGGCCCCAGTATGTGCGCGCCGAGCACCCGCTTCGACGCGCCGTCGACCACCAGCTTCATCAGCATCTTCTCGTCGCGGCCCGACAGCGTATGCCGCATCGGCCGGAACGTCGCGCGGTAGATCTCGATGTCGGGGAAGCGTTTGACGGCATCATCTTCCGACAGGCCGACCGTGCCGATTTCGGGCTGTGAAAAGACCGCGGTCGCGATCGTCTCGTGGTCGGGCGCCGTCGGATTGTCCTTGAAGGCGGTTTCGATGAAACACATCGCCTCGTGGATCGCCACCGGCGTCAGCTGCACGCGGTTGGTGACGTCGCCGATCGCCCAGATGTTGTCGATGTTGGTGCGCGAGTATTCGTCGACCGCGATCGCACCGGTTTTCGTCATCTCCAGGCCGATACCTTCCAGGCCCATATTCTCGGTGTTGGGGATGCGGCCGATGGCCAGCATCACCTGGTCGACCGTCAGCACCTTGCCGCCGGTGACGAGCGCGTCGAGCCGGCCGTCCGGCCGCTTGCGGATCCATTCGGACACGGAATGGCAGAGGATGTTGATCCCCTTCTTTTCCATTGTCTCGTGCAGCATGCGCCGCAGGTCCATGTCGAACCGGCTGAGGATCTCCTTGCCGCGATAGACAAGCGTGGTGTCGACGCCGAGGCCGTGGAAAATGTTGGCGAATTCGACGGCGATGTAGCCGCCGCCTTCGATCATGATTGCCTTGGGCAGCTTCTTGAGATCGAAAGCCTCGTTGGAAAAGATGCAATGTTCGTGGCCGGGCAGCGCCGGATGCGCCGCCGGGCGGCCCCCGGTGGCGATCAGGATCTGGTCGGCGGTGACGGTGCGATCCTCGCCGAGGAGATGCACGACATGCGGATCGACGATCATGGCGCGCGAGTGAAAGGCCTCGCCGCCGGCGCCCTCGACGTTCCTCTTGTAGATCGCCTCCAGCCTGCTGATCTCGCGATCCTTGTTGGCGACCAGCGTCTGCCAGTCGAAACTGGCCTCCGGCACCGTCCAGCCGTAGCCGGCGGCATCGGCGAAATGCTCGGGAAATTGCGAGGCATAGACATAGAGCTTTTTCGGCACGCATCCCCTGATGACGCAGGTGCCGCCATAGCGGTACTCCTCGGCGATGCCGACGCGCTTGCCGAGTGCCGCCGCCACACGCGCCGCCCTCACCCCGCCCGAGCCGCCGCCGATGACGAAAAGATCGTAGTCGTAACCGGCCATGCAGCGGCTCCTCAAGCTTCAGAAATCCAGAGACAGGTAGGCCGCCAGGCAGCAAAAGAAAAGCCCGGACAAGCCGGGCTTCATCGATGGCCGCTAGAGCATGATCCCGAAAAGTGGAACCCGGTTTTCTCGGACAAACGGAAACCGTTTGTCCAGAGATCATGCCCAAACAAAGAGCCAGAGCCCCAGCCCGATTCCATCGGGATGGAATAGGCTCTAGGCCGTTTGGAAACGCAGGATCAGTTCTGCGTGTCGTCTGCCGGGGCCGAACCATCGGCGGGTGCGGCGCCATCCGCAGGTGCTGCTCCGTCTGCCGGCGCTGCGGCATCGGCAGGTGCTGCCGGCGCCGGCGCCTTTGCCTTGGCCGCCGCGGCCAGCGTTTCGCCGACCTGCTGCGCGAGATCGCGGGCGAGGCCGTTCTGCCAGATGTCGGCTGCCTTCACCAGTTCGCGTGTCACGATCGGACCGCTGTCCAGCAGCTTCTTGCCCGAATCGGAACTGTAGAAGGTGGCGATGTCGTTCAGTTCCTTTTCGGAGAACACTTTTGCGTAGGCGAGTGCGGCTTCCTTCTCGAGGTCGGCGCGGCGCGAGGCCAGCGTCAGCGCCTTCTCGTTGATGGTCTTGCCGATCAGCTCCTGCATGTCCGGGTTCTTCTGGATCAGCTGCGATTCGAGCGCGGCCGCGGCCTGCGGCAGGATGTTGTCGAACGGGTCGGTCGCATGGATCGCCGCGACCGCCGCGCGGGCGGCCTTCAGGTGCGCATCCGTGACATCCTGCGAAAACGCCGGCGAAGAGAAGGCCAAAACAGCCGAAGCCGCCAGAACGGCGCAAAGGCTGCGAACCCGGTTATGCAACATCATGATCGGTAGAACTCCCTGGTTTTCGGGCGGCATGGACAGTTTGGATACCGTCGCCGCCGGCGATGATGGCCGCTGAAGCCAGCCCGATGAAAAGACCATGCTCGACCACGCCCGGAATGGCGTGGAGAGCATTCGAAAGCGCTCTTGTATCCGGAATGCGGCCAAAAGATGCATCGAGGATAAAATGGCCGCCGTCTGTAACAAAAGCCTGGTCCCCCGTCATCCTCAATATGACCGGACCGGACAGGCCAAGCATTTCAGCCGCCGCGCCAATCGCGATTTCGGTGGCGCGCAGGCCGAATTGATTGACTTCGATCGGCAGTGGAAAACGGCCGAGCGTCTCGACCATCTTCGACCGGTCGGCAATGACGATCATGCGCTGGGACGCCGCTGCGACGATCTTCTCGCGCAGCAGCGCACCGCCGCCGCCCTTGATCAAGGTCAGTTCCGGGTCGACTTCGTCGGCGCCATCGACGGTGAGGTCGAGCTGCGGCGTTTCCTCCAGCGTCGACAGCGGCACGCCAAGCTCGCGGCAGAGCGACGCGGTGCGCTCCGAAGTCGGCACGCCGATGATGGTCATGCCGGTGGCGACCTTCTCGGCAAGCAGCCGCACGAACTCTTCGGCGGTGGTGCCGGTGCCGATGCCGAGCCGCATGCCGTCGCTCACATGGGCCAGCGCCGCGCGTGCGGCTTCGACCTTCAACTGTCTTGCATCCATGCCGTTTGCTGCCCCGGAACTTGCTGTGGGGCTCCTACCATTTTTGCCGGTCGGGTCAAAGCCTTTGGCAGCAGCCTACTGCTGTTGGCGAGCTGGATACTGTGCAACGCGCGCGGTCAAGCGCAATGCGCGGTCAGCTCCGATAGGAATTTTTTCTTGACTTGGTGAGGGCAGCTATGTTACATATTTGCCCATGGTGCTGATTTGCGCCAACGACCCGCCGCCGAGGCGGGTTTTTCTTTTCTGGCGGCCGCCGCGAAATGTCCGGTGGGCCTGCTTGCTCTCGCGAGCTCGCCCAGCAAGCTTGCCTTGACGCCCCGCAGCCTTTATCGCCTGCCCCATGCACAAACCCCCGCAGGACAGACCATGACTCGCCCGATCATCGTGTTCGACCTCGACGGTACGCTGATCGATACAGCGCCGGACCTGCTCGACAGCCTGAACCACAGCCTTGCCGCCAGCCAGATCACGGCGGTCGACGAGGCCGGCTTCAAGCGCTATGTCGGTCACGGCGGCCGCGTGATGATCGAGCGGGCGCACGCCGCCCAGCAGCGATCGCTCGACGTCGAGGAGCACGACCGGCTGCTAAAACTTTTTCTTGATCACTACACCGACAACATTCCCGGCAAATCGCGCCCCTACCCCGGTGTCATCGAGGCGATCGCGCGTTTCGAGAATGACGGCTATCTCCTGGCCATCTGCACCAACAAATACGAAGCCAACTCGCTGGCGCTGATCGAGGCGCTCGGCCTGACGAAGCATTTCGCGGCTATCGCCGGACAGGACACGTTCGCGTTCCGCAAGCCTGACCCGCGCCATCTCATCGAGACCATCAAGCTCGCCGGCGGCGATCCGCACCGCGCCCTGATGGTCGGCGATTCGCAGACCGACATCGACACCGCCAAGGCCGCCGGCATTCCGGTGGTGGCCGTCGATTTCGGCTACACCGACCGCCATGTGCGCGAGTTCGAGCCCTCGGCGGTGATCTCGCATTTCGACGCGCTGACGCTCGATCTGGCTCAAAGGCTGATCGCCGCTGCCGGACAGTGAGCGGAAAGCGGCCGGCATCACGTCGGAGATAGCCCTGAAAGGGTGACAAATCCGATCCTTGCCGGAACACCTTACACCGCCTTGACTTCCCGCACCTGCCTCCCTTATATCGCGGCTCGCTTGGCCTTCGGGCAACGAGCGGGCGATTAGCTCAGCGGGAGAGCACACCCTTCACACGGGTGGGGTCGCAGGTTCAATCCCTGCATCGCCCACCAAAATCCGTACGGTAGTCGATTTGCGGCTGCAGCCAGCGCTGCCTCACGCGGCAACTTCCTTGAAAGCGTCGTTTATCAGTTTGGCCCGGCCTCCCGTCAGGGTGTCGATAACATGGCGTGCCCGACCTCGCTTGTCGCCATGGTGGTGAAGTCGGCGATGTCTGGCTGTGGAGATGCGCCGGTCGAGCCGCGATCAGCGCTTCATCGAGTGCAGGATGGCCTGCATGTGCTCTTCCAGGTCGAGTTCCCCCCGAGCCTCAACGGTCAGCAGGTACTCGGCCTTGGCCCGGCGATCGCCTCGGCTGATCGCCGGATAGGAGCAGATGGCCAGCAATGCTTCCTGTTCAATCCGGTCTGCCCTCTTGCGTTCGTGGCTGCTGCTGCCGGCTTGATGAACAACCCTGTGAAGCCCGACATAGCTGGCGTGATGGGCTCCGATCAGCGCCCGCAATTCGGGTGAGGCACCTTCCCCTTCAGCAAACGTCGGTCCAACGACCGAGGCCACGGCGGTGAACGCAAGAAGTGTACGGCGGGTGACTTCGGGCATGCCTCATATCCCTGCTGTCTGATCATGACGGCACACCATAGCACCGGCGCAACGGTTCGAAGAGATGCGCTGGGACGCGACCACACTGTCTGCTGACAAAACTGTCTGCTGACAAAATGTATTCGCCCGCGGCCCGCCCTCCTGGTGCTGGCCGGTCGAGGCCTTGAAAACCGAAAGCGCAGAGCGTTGGGGCCCACAAGCCACCCTTCACCCGCCTGCCGATCAACCCGGGGGCGGTGCGATCAGTGGGATGACAACATCGCCCGCCGCGTGCCCTCGCGCTGTCAACCGCACCCCAGCGGCAAGTGTGGCCTTAAGTCGCAACAACTGGCTTCCGAAAGCAGGGCCCCGGCCTTCATTGAGGCTGCGACCAACACCATATGATGATGCATAGCCCTCCAAAACGAGAGAAGCTTGCCCTGACGCTGCCGCACTGCGGCCGTCAGCCGGCAATGGCCATGAACCAGGAACCTGAAAACAATGCCTGACAATATCAGACCAACTTCGAGAGACGTCCCCCTCATTCAGCTGGGCGTCTATCAGTGCCGCTTCCCGGTGAGCGAAGACCCGTCAGTACCCGGCGGTTACCGTTTTTGTGCTGGGCCAACTTCGCCGGATCGCGTCTATTGCGATCACCACCACAGCATCGTGACTGCCGTCGACCCTCGTAGAACCCGTTCAGGTCTCCACCTCGCTCAGCGACGGGCCGCGTAAGTTTAAGCGGGCGGCGGCCCCTCGGACAGGGAGCAAGGGCTCGGCGTGATGCGCTCCACATCAGTTGGGGACATCGTCGGGGGCAATTGCACGAGGCGCAGAACCATCCGCTTCCATTGAATTCGCTGGAGCCCACAAGCCAGCGGGCCCGTTGCAACCCGCAGCTGCGCTCGAGTGGGCAGGCGCGAGCGCATTAGCCGCAGATAATATTCTCCGGCAGGTCTCGGGTGGTCTTATTTGGCGGTCGAAAACGCAAAACGATCGAAACGGAAGACTGCCGTATACTCGTTGCGTCGCTCCGGCGTCCCGGCAGGATTGCGGAAGATCGCGCCGCAGGTTGTCTGAATTTTCGGAATGGCGTCGCACAGGAAGTTCTGCTGCACCCAGCTGGTTCCTTTATCCAACCATGCGCCTCCCCCGCTCAGCTCACGACCGAGGATGAGCGACCTGATCTCCGAACCGGTAAGCCGGTCCTTCGCATCCAGATCGACCTCTTCCGGCAGCTCCGGCAAACCGGCCTTGTCCAGGCCATCCAGCAGACGCCCGATGTCAGCCGGGTTCTTGAACACAAAATACCTCTGCGTGACCAGCTGATTTGCCCCTCCATCCTTTCGTTCCAACATGACGTTCCTTAGCCTGTCACTATAGGCCGCGACCTGGTCACTGCGCCCGAGATGTGCGTAGGCCGAAACCAACACCTGCAGGCCGTAGAATTTCGGCCAT
Organism: Mesorhizobium bavaricum; assembly: GCF_056781655.1. Classification (NCBI taxonomy): domain Bacteria; kingdom Pseudomonadati; phylum Pseudomonadota; class Alphaproteobacteria; order Hyphomicrobiales; family Phyllobacteriaceae; genus Mesorhizobium; species Mesorhizobium bavaricum. The sequence continues at coordinate 4,740,623 of NZ_CM165566.1, forward strand.
GGATCGGGCGATTGGAGATCGATCCTTTCAAGGTAGTCGACAGCTTCCTCGAAACGACCCTGGCCAAATTCAGCCAGCCCAGCCTGGTAGTGCCGATGGTCATTGCCGCCTGGGTCGACACGGTTGGCCGCGACGAGATAGTCGCGCGCCTCGTCCGGCCTGCCATTGAAATTCAGGGCTTCTGCCAGCCCGACATAGTTCAGGGGATCGCTCGGGTCGAGCGCCACTGCCTTGAACATAAGCGCGACTGCCTCGTCGGACCGGTGCTCGCGAATTAGCAAACTGGCGACGAGTTGATAGTAGGAGGGCGAAGGATGCTTGGCCGCCTCCTCCAGGTGCTTGTAGACGTTGTAAAGCGCCACCGTTTCCGAAGAGGCCAGAGCTTTGACCCGCGGCCCGTCCATGTCCCAATAGGCCCATGCGAGCGCGGCTGCCGCCACGCCGAAATTCGGATCGAGTTCCAGCGCCTGCTGGAAAAACCTCACCGCCTGCGCAAACTCGTCTGGAGTGTTGCGACGATTGTAGATTTCCATGCCCTGGAGGTAAGCTTCGTAGGCTGCGGGATTGCGCGTGCCGCCCGCGACGTCTGCCTTGCCTTGGGTGCTGACGAGACGGAGCTTGAGCGCGCCTGCGATGCTGACGACGACCTTGTCCTGCAGCGCAAACACATCCGTCCACTGGCCGTCGAAACGTTCTGCCCAGAGATGACCGGTGGTCGAGCCGTCGATCAATTGCGCGTTGATACGCATGTCGTCGCCGACCCGACGTATCGAGCCCTCCAGTATGTACCGGACACCAAGCGCTGCGGCGACCTCAGCGGCTTTAGTTTCCTTGCCCTTGTAGGTGGAAGCCGCGTTTCGCGAGACGACGAACAGGCCGGGCACACGTGCCAGTTCTGTGGTCAGGTCCTCGGTGAAACCGTCAGCCAGATAACCTTGCGCCTTGTCGTCGCTGAGATTGTCAAATGGAAGCACGACGAGGGATGGCCGGGTGTCGGCTTTCGCATTGGCCGTCAGAGAGGTGGCCCGAAGCTGTGGCTCCCACGGTCGCCACCACGCTGCTGCAAGGCCGACCGCGACAACAAGGACCCCAACAGCGACGGCCAGATTGCGCCTGAAGCGTGGGTGTCGATTGACAGCCATGGGCCTTCCCGCCACTGCGGGATCGAGCAGCACCCGGTACGCCTGCACCGGTTCGGCGATGTTTTTCAGCCTCTGTTGGCCCATCGGCTCAAAGCCGAAAGCCAACTTCTTCTCAACCTCCTTTGCGACCTTTGCCGAGACACAGATGCCGCCAGGTTCCGCTAGTTGTTGGAGCCTGGCAGCGACGTTGACGCCCTCGCCATATCGGTCCTCGCCCTCGACAATCACCTCGCCGAGATTGATCCCGATCCTGACGCGAATCCGCTGATCCTCGGAAACGGCGGCGTTGCGTTCCGCCAGGGCATTCTGCAAAGACACGGCACATTCGACCGCGTCCACGACGCTACCGAATTCGGCCAGCAGTCCATCGCCCATCAGCTTGAAGATATGGCCGTGGTGGCGGGCAATCTCAGGCTCGAACAGTTCCTTGCGTTGAGCACGAAGGCGCTCGAACGTGCCGGCCTCGTCGCGTTCCATCTGGGCGGAATAGCCCACAACATCGGCAGCGAGAATGGCGGAAAGCTTGCGGTCCATCGATCTGGCCTGTCCCCCGTGGAGTATAGACCTGGTCACATTGAAATGAAACGACCGACCTCTCCAGCGGCCGGCGCGGTTGACCCCGGAATGCCTGGAAGACGCGAAAATGGACGGAAATCAAGCTCGGAAAGTGCCGACACCAAGGTAGCGCCCCAACGTCCGCCCATCTCTGTGCTATATTGCAATTTCAACACGCACAGGAAGTGTGTGCCGAACACGGGCTGGAGCCGGAAGTACCGCCGCGCTTTCGTTACTGGATTGACCGCGAGGAGGATCAAGCATGTCTGACCGCGCCGACGTAGGCCCTCTGCAACTGGGCGAACGAGCGCCCAATTTCGTACTCGACGCGATTACTCGCGAGGGCAAGATAGCCATCGACGACTTCCGCGGCGAGAAGCCAGTGCTGGTTGGGCTGTATCGAGGTCTGCATTGTCCGTTTTGCAGGCGTCATATCGCGATCGTTTCGATGCTCACACCAGCCCTTAACGCAAAGGGCATCGAAAGCCTCACGGTGGTGAACACGCCCATCGAGCGGGCGCGCCTTTATCTCCGCTACCATCCGATGGTTGGCTTGCTTGCCGCATCCGATCCGGAGCGCGTTTCACACCGCGCCTTTGGATTGCCCAATATGCAAATAACTGAGGGCGAGACCGCATTGCCGCACAAGGTCTCAATGAGCGATGTGAAGGCGATGCGGCTCAACGTGCCAGGCGAAATGCCTGAGCCGATGGATCCGTTTGCCACGCTCGAATATCTGAACAAAAAAGACAATTACGATATCACTGAAGCGGACCAGCAAATGATGGCGACCGGTGTGGGCCAGCTCATGGGCCAGTTCCTGCTCGACCGCAACGGCGTCGTTCGCTGGACGTTCTCCGAGGTTTTCGATGGCGGCTTGGGCGCCCACCCGAACGCTGAGGCGATGATGTCGGTCGCGTCGCATATTGATCAGTAGCGGCGCAGTGCGCTGATCGGGTGCAGGGATAGCAGGTGTTATGCAACCCGTTAGCTCGAGCCGGGGTCGACGCGCTTGTGCGCGAAGCGTTTCGCCCCACTCGTCGATGCTGATTTGGCTATCGGTGGTGGGCGTCCGGAATGACTTGCGATCGCGACGGGGAACCGCCAAGAGCGCGTGTTGCACTTCAGGTGGGAAAGTGATGTCGCCTTGGCATGGCCGCTCTGAATCTTTAGGCTGAATCTGGAATCACACGACGAAGGATTGAGGGACTTGGTGGATCTCGACAGCCACATTGCGAATGCTGCGCTTGATCGTAGTTCCCCGCGAGTCGTCGCGGTTCTTACAACACGCAACGAAGAGCGGTTCGTCGCCGGATGTCTCGAGAACCTCTTTCGTCAAGGCGTGCAGGTCTACGTCTGCGACAATCAGTCGACGGACCGAACGCTTGAGATTGTCCAGCGCTACAGCGGGGCCGGATTGATAGGGGTCGAAAGCATCCCGCATAATGGCTGGTATTGCTGGGAGCACCTTCTTCGTCGCAAAGAGGAACTCTTTCAGTCGCTCGAAGCAGACTGGTTCATGCATCTTGACGCTGACGAGATCCACCTTCCGCCGACTTCGCACCCATCGTTGGTCTCCGCCATTGCGGCGGCCGACGCACTCGGCTGCAACGCGATCGAGTTTTCCGAGTTCACGTTCATTCCAACCCGGGAAGCCCCCAATCACGACAATCCCAATTATCAAGACACGCTGCGCACCTACTACCCGTTCCGGCCGTCCTCCCCACACTGCGTCCGTGCGTACAAGAAACAGGACGGCCCCATGGAGATTGCGTGGTCAGGCGGCCATCGCGTGCGCTTCGCCGGTCCGGTGAGGCTCTACCCCGAGCGGTTTCGCATGAAGCATTATCTGTTCCTGAGCGCAGAGCACGCCGCGCGCAAGTATGCTGGCCGCCGGTACCTGAGCGAGGAGGTCATTGATCTTGGTTGGCACGGATGGCGACCCCGCTTGCGATCAGAGGATATCCGGCTGCCTGACGCTACCCAGGTGCGCGCCATTGTGACGGACGACGATCTGGACGAGGCCAATCCATGGTCGGCGCACTGGCTTGAGCGGTACGCCTCGTGAGCGATGTACGCCTCCCCCGCATCCTGGCGATCGCCGACCGACCCGGCTGGGCGATCGATCGCAAGACCCAAAATCTCCGCCGCGTGCTGGCAAAAAGGTTCGAGATCGTAGAACGATTTCAGCATGATGTGACTGAGTCCGACGTGGATGCGGCGGACATCGTGCTCATCTTCTACTGGCTCCAAATCGCGAAGCTGCCCCTGCCGGAATCGGCCCTCGCCCGCCGGTCTGACAGCCTGGTCATCGGGATCTGCAGCCACCCAGAGCTGGAGGGCGAATTCCGCGAGCGCGGGCTCGCCACCCTGAACCGGCTGGCGCGCGCTGTCTTTGTCAACAATCGGCGGCTAGAGCACGAATACGCTCCCCTATTGCGTGTTCCGGTCCACTACACGCCCAATGGAGTCGACACGACATTCTTTTGTCCGCCACAAGTACCACAACCCCGTTCCGGCGAGCTCCGCGTCGGATGGGCGGGAAGTCTCGGCAACCATGGTCCGGCACATCGCGGCTTCCACGATGTCATCGAGCCCGCGGTCGCTGCCGTGCGGGGCGCGCGACTATTGACTGCCATTCGGGAGCAACACTGGCGTAGCCATGACGAGATGCTCGACTTCTATCGAGATCTCGACGTTTATGTCTGCGCCAGTCGCAGCGAAGGCACTCCCAATCCTTGCCTGGAGGCGGCGGCGTGCGGTGTCCCCGTGGTGACGACCCGGGTGGGAAACATGCCTGAGCTTATTCGGGATGGCGACAACGGGCTGTTCTTCGATGGAACTGCGGAGGGGCTTGCGAACAAGCTCGCCCTGTTGCGGGATACGCCATCACTCCGGTCGCGGATGGCCGTCCGCATGATCGAGACGATCCGAGAGTGGGATTGGGGCGTGCAGGCGGAGAACTACGCGCACATGTTTGCCTCGTTGCTTCCAGCGGACGGAGCGGTCGGGCCTGTGAGATCTGCGGCTTCAGACGTGCCCTGCCAAACGTGACCCTTGTGGCGCCATTAGAGATTTCCGGACCCTTGCTCCTCCATACTTCGCTCAGCAAGGATGATGAGGCGGCGCTGCACGAGGCTTCATCGAGCACTCGTCTCACCTGCCATTTGCCCGACAGGTCGCTGACCGCTTCCCACGTTGGCCACTGATGCGTAGTCGCAGTAATGGAAGGTTGCGAGATAGCCGGGGACTGCGCGCATGAACTCCTGTTGATGGGTCCAGGCTCTGCACTCGGCCATCGAGGTCATGGGTTTCACCAGGGGGAGCCTGACCAACTCCCCCTGGTTGGTCAGATGGATTGTGACAGCGATGGCAGCGGACATGGCCGGGTCATCCATCGACTTGAGGCTGGCGACGCAATAACCGCCGGGGTTGGGACGGACGTCGTCTGAGGCAACCTGGTTGACATGGTCAGGGCCACAGAGTCTCGCAATGCGGGAATCCGCTTTTGCAGCCGTTTGCCCTGCCAAAAGACAAGCGAGAGCGATGACGAACCTGGTCCGTTTCATGTCAGCCTCCTGTCCAATCCAGTGCCGCCAGGATCGCTTGGAGGCGACGGCCGAATGGGCTATGCTAGGAAGCGCGCCAAGAGGGTGAAATGTCCCGAACGGCCCCTGAAATTGACCTGAAATCTGCTGAAACGGTCACGTTCCGCGGTTTTGTTTTTCTTGCGAGCAGCAACGAACTCCGAACCGTCGAAGGCAAAGCGGTCAATCTTCGCAGCCAGTCCGTCGAGGTGCTCTCCGTGCTCGCGGCGCGACCAGGCGCGATCGTGTCCAAGGATGCGATGATGCAGGCGGTTTGGCCCGATACCTTCGTGACCGAAGACAGCCTCACTCAATGCATTGCCGATATTCGCCGCGCATTGGCGGACGACGCGCACGCGATCGTGGAAACCGTCCCACGGAGAGGCTACCGGCTGAATGCCGATCCGTCGGAAGCGGCGAACCCAAACGCCGCAGCCGGCACGGAACGTGCCAAGACCCGATCGCAGCGCGGCTTCATTCTTGCTGCAATCGTTCTCTTCGCTGTCGCGATCGGCGCATACTACGGCACCGAAGCATGGCAAGCCGCTCCAGTTCCTTCGAGCGACATGCCGAGGATTGCGATCCTTCCCTTCGACGACATGAGTGCTGGCGCGGACAAGGGATATCTCAGCGATGCCGTCGCCGAGGGGATCATCACCGAGCTTGCGCGGAGCAAGACTTATGCCGTCATCGCCCGGAACTCGAGCTTCAGGTATCGCGACCAGCCGGTCGACATCAGGCAGATCGCAGACGAACTCGGCGTCGACTACCTGCTCGAGGGCAGCCAGCAGAAGATCGGAGACCGGCTGAAAGTGTCCGCCCAGTTGCTGAATGCGCATGACGGATCACATGTGTGGGCCAACACCTACAACCGGGAGATTGGCGATCTTTTTGTCGTCCAGGAGGAGATCATCCGCACGCTTGCGGATCGGGTCGGCCAGAGCGTCGAGCGCCCCCTGCCAAAGAGCGACGCCGCGCAGGTCAGCGCGCTCAGCTATTACCTGATGGGGAGGGACAGGATCACCGAGGATTTCTCAGCCGCGCGGAACGAGCTGCTGCGGGAGTTCAGCCTCAAGGCGATCGAAGCGGATCCGAACTCCCAGTTCGGCTATATCGGGATGGCCTGGTACTATCGCAATGACTCGGTATTCTGGCACAAGCAGGAAAATGACCCCGACGAGGCGTTGAAGCGCGCCGCCGAATACGCCGACAAGGCTCTCCTGCTCGCTCCTGATGACGCCGGAGCGCACTTTGCCCGCGCCCAGATCCAGAACGAAGCTGGAGAGTTCGAGCAGGCCATTGCGCGGTACGACCGGGCCATTGCCCTGAACCCCAGCGACCCGAATATCCTCGTCCACAGTGCAGGCGTGCTACTGAACGTTGGGCGCATCGACGAAGCGATCGATCGGATCGAGCAGGCCAAGGGCATCGATCCTTTCTATCCTGACTGGTTCAACTGGCAGATGGGCTGGGCGCTCTACGAAAAGAATGATTGCGGGGCTGCGCTGACGGCGATGCGGAAAATGTCCCCAATCCCGATCGGCGCACACCGAATGCTTGCGGGTATCTACGCTTGTCTGGGAAACCAGCGGGAGGCAAAGGAAGCGCTTGCAGTTTTCCTCAAAGACTCGCCCGGCGACTCCATCAGCAAGCAACGCAGGCAGTGGGAGAAGACCTACCTCGTCCCCGGAGCCCTCGACCGCTGGATCGGACACATGCGGTTCGCGGGGTTGCCGGAGTGACGGCCGACCCGTATGCGGCGACCGCCTGCTGATTGGGTTTTGACGCCAAAGCGAGTAGCGTTTTGATCAGCCTCATATCCGGCAGCCTTGAAGAAGTTTCTGTACTGCTGGGGCCTAAACAGGTCGCAGATTTCGCTGAGTGCGTTGCAGATGGCGTCCAAGGATCGCGTTGCACGTTTGCTGAGCAGCGCTTTCAGCTTTGAGTACGCCAATTTCGATCGGGTTGAGATCGGGCGAGTATGGCAGCAGAAAGAGGAGCCAGGCGCCGCATCGCCCGCGGAGGTATTCGGCTCGCGGGCTCTTGTGGAAGGCGACGTTGTCGAGGATGACGACATCGCCCGGCGACTGGCTTTAGCCCGATGGCGGGCAGCCACAGGGTGGACATTTCAGCCCACATGGAAAATGATCCTGTTGCCATGCACAACACTGCAGTGCTCTGATCTCGACGAAAAGCCTGAGCGTAGAAGCGGATCAACCGACCTCCGGGTCCAGTGAGCGAGGACGCAAATGGACACCCCAGAGAATGGGCGATTGCATCGCGACGCGGGCGGGCGACCCTGTCGATCGGCCGGCTGGCTTGCCCGCGCCGCCGTGTCGGCGGCATTCCTGCTCGGCATGGCTTTCAGCAGCACCGCGTTTGCGCAGGACCAGCAGCTACCCGTGGTGACGGCGGCCAAGCCGGTCGTCCGTGAAATCGTCGAAGACGACGAGTTCGTCGGGCGCTTCGAAGCCGTTGACCAGGTCGCCATCCGTTCGCGGGTCAGCGGCTATCTGGACAAGGTCAGCTTCCAGGACGGCGCACTGGTCAACAAGGGTGACCTGCTCTTCACCATCGACCAGCGTCCGTACCAGGCGGCTTATGATGCCGCCAAATCGCAAGTGGACGTCGCCAAGAGTCTGCTCGAATTCTCCAAGATGCAGCTGGATCGCGCCGACGAACTCGCCAAGACCGGCAATATCTCAACCGCGACGGTCGACGACCGCCGGCGGGAATACCTTTCGGCGCAGGCGCAGATGCAGGGCGCGACGGCTGCGCTGACGACGGCCAGCCTGAACATGGAATTCACCGAGATCAAGGCGCCCTTGTCCGGCCGCATCGACCGCCGGCTGGTGTCGGTCGGCAACCTCGTGCAGCCGGATTCCACCTTGCTGACGACCATCGTTACGCGCGATCCGATCGACTTCTATTTCGACGTCGATGAGCGCCTGTATTTCAGCTACGCCCGCGACGCGAAGCAGCGTGGCGGCAGCATGCAGGAAGGCGCCGGCGGGCTCGATGTGGTGGTTCGCGTCGCCGACCGCGCGGAGGCGGTATTCAAAGGCAAGCTCGATTTTGCCGAGAACCGGATCGACAACGCGACCGGCACCATGCGGGTGCGTGCAAGCTTTCCCAACGCCGACGGCATTCTCCAGCCAGGCATGTTCGGGCGCATCAACGTGCCGGGGTCGCTGCCGCATAGCGGTGTGCTGGTGCCCGACGAGGCGATCGGCGCCGATCAGGATCGCCGCATCGTGTTCCTGGTGGATGAGGCCGGGATGGTGTCGGCGAAGCCCGTGCGCACCGGCCCGCTTCTCGACGGCTACCGGGTGATCCGCGGGGGCCTGACCGGCGACGAGACGATCATCGTCAACGGGCTGATGCACGCCAGGCCCGGCACCAAGGTGAAGGTCGAGATGGTGACGTTGCCGCCCAAGTCCGAGACCGCCGAGTTGCAGCAATGAGGTTCGCACATTTCTTCGTCGACCGTCCGATCTTCGCATCGGTCGTTTCGATCGTCCTGCTGATCCTCGGCGGGATCGCTTATACCCAGCTGCCGGTCGCGCAATATCCCGAGATCGCGCCGCCGACCATCGTCGTTCGCGCGCAGTATCCGGGCGCCGACGCCGAGACGGTCGCAGCGACGGTGGCAACGCCGATCGAGCAGGAGATCAACGGCGTCGAGGGCATGCTCTACATGTCGTCCTATTCGTCGGGCGACGGGGCGATGGGGCTGACCATCACATTCAAGCTGGGCACCGATCTCGACCAGGCGCAGGTGCTGGTGCAGAACCGCGTGTCGGTCGCCGAGCCGCGCCTGCCCGAAGAAGTCCGCCGCCTCGGCATCACCACCACCAAGAGCTCGCCCGACCTGATGATGGTCGTGCACATGCTGTCGCCCGACGATACCTACGATCAGCTATACGTCTCGAACTACGCCCGCTCGCAGGTGCGCGACATACTGCTCAGACTCGACGGCGTCGGCGACCTCACCATCTTCGGCGAACGCGAATATTCGCTGCGCATCTGGCTCGATCCGGAAAAACTGTCCGCCCTGGGGATGACCTCGGGCGATGTGGTGCAGGCGCTGCGCGACCAGAACGTCCAGGTGTCGGGCGGCTCGATCGGCGCGCCGCCGACCAGCACCGGCACGGCGTTCCAGTACACGGTCACCACGCAAGGCCGCTTCAACGACGCACGCGACTTCCGATACGTGATCGTCAAATCGACCGACGACGGCCGCCTGATCTCGCTGCAGGACGTGGCGCGCATCGAGCTCGGCGCCAAGGATTACGTCACCAACTCCTATCTCAACGGCAAACCGGCGGTGGCGCTCGCCATCTTCCAGCGGCCGGGCACCAATGCGCTCGCCGCAGCCGCGGAGATCCAGGACAAGATGAAGGAGCTTTCCCGCGACTTCCCGAAGGGGTTGAGCTACGACATCGTCTACAATCCGACCGAGTTCGTCGCCGAGTCGATCCAGGAGGTCTACAAGACGATCCTCGAGGCGATGCTGCTGGTCATCATCGTCATCATCGTCTTCCTGCAATCGTGGCGCATGGCGATCGTACCGATCGTGGCGATCCCCGTGTCGCTGATCGGCACGCTGGCGGTGCTTTACGCCGCCGGCTTCTCGCTCAACATGCTGACGCTGTTCGGCCTCGTTCTGGCGATCGGCATCGTCGTCGACGATGCGATTGTCGTGGTCGAAAACGTCGAGCGCAATATCGCCAGAGGGCTGGCGCCCAATCCGGCGTCGCACCTGACCATGGACGAAGTCGGAACGGCGATCATCGCGATCTCGCTGGTGCTGATAGCCGTGTTCGTGCCGACAGCCTTCATCCCCGGCATTTCTGGGCAGTTCTACCTGCAGTTTGCGATCACCATCGCGGTGTCGACGGCGATCTCGGCATTCAATTCGTTGACGCTTTCGCCGGCGCTGGCCGCACTGCTGTTCAAGCCGCACCACGCCGCGGCGGCACCGCCGCGCTTTTTCCTGGCGCGGTTCGGACTGGCGCTCGCCGACGGCTTCAATCGCGGCTTCGACAGGGTCGCCCATTGGTATTCGAGCATCATCCGCGTGCTGGTCGGTTCGTGGATAACGATCGCCGCCATGCTGGCCGTTTTCGCGGCGCTCATCTGCGCCACGGTCTACATGGTGCAGGCGGTGCCGCGCGGTTTCATTCCGTCGCTCGACCAGGGCTATGCGATCGTCGTCGTCCAGTTGCCGGACGGCGCCTCGCTGTCGAGGACCGATGCGGTCATCCAACAGGCGTCGCAGATCATCCAGAAAACGCCAGGCGTCGACTACGCAGTCGCCTTCGCCGGCTTCTCCGGCGCGACCTTCACCAACGCCAGCAACGCGGGGGTGATCTTCGCCAGGTTCAAGCCGTTTGACGAGCGACTGAAAGCCGGCCTGTCGGCGACCCAGGTCATCGGCAATCTGTTCGGCAGCCTGCAAAGCATCAAGGAAGCCTTCATTATCGCACTGCCGCCGCCGCCGATCCGCGGCATCGGCAATGCCGGCGGCTTCAAGCTGCAGATCCAGGAGCGCAACAGCGCCGACATGCGGCAGATCCTGGCACTTGCCAACGAAATCGCCGGCAAGGCCAACAAGACGCCGGGGCTGACGGGCGTGTTCACCACGTTCTCCGCGTCGAGCCCGCAATTCTTCCTGGCGATCGATCGCGACAAGGCGCGCATCCTGAACGTGCCGATCCCCAACATCTTCGAGACGCTGTCGATCAATTTGGGGACCGCCTACGTCAACGACTTCAACGCGTTCGGGCGCGTCTACCAGGTGCGTGCGCAGGCCGACCAGGCGTTCCGCCTCGATCGCGCCGACATCTTGAAACTGAAGGTGCGCTCGGCGACCGGCGCGCTGGTTCCGCTCGGCACGTTGATCGAGATCCGCGACGTCACGGGCCCGGCGCTGGTCCAGCGCTACAACATGTACGTCTCGGTGCCGCTGCAGGGCAACGCCGCCCCCGGCGTTTCCACGGGCGAGGCGCTGGCAATGATGGAGGGGATCACGGCAAAGACGCTGCCGGCCGGTACCTCCTATGAATGGACCGAACTCGCCTATCAGGAGCGCAACACCGGCAATGCCGCTGTCTATATCTTCGGACTGTCGGTGCTGTTCGTGTTCCTGGCGCTGGCGGCGCAATATGAAAGCTGGGTGCTGCCGTTCGCCATTGTGCTGGTGGTGCCGCTCGGCGTGCTCGCGGCGTTGCTCGGCGTGTCTTTCCGAGGGCTGGACAACAACATCCTCGTGCAGATCGGCCTCATCGTGCTGATCGGGCTTGCCGCCAAGAACGCGATCCTGATCGTCGAATTCGCGCGGCAGGCGGAGGAACGCGGCCTGACGGCCGCCGAGGCTGCCGTCGAAGCCTGCCGGCTCAGGCTGCGGCCGATCCTGATGACCGCCTTCTCGTTCATCCTCGGCGTCGTGCCGCTGATGATCGCAACGGGCCCAGGCGCGGAAATGCGCCAGTCGCTTGGCACCGCGGTGTTCTCCGGCATGCTCGGCGTCACCTTCGTCGGACTGTTCCTGACGCCGGTGTTCTACGTCACGCTCAGGTCGCTGTTTTCTCGGCGCAAGCCCCGTGCCGAGGCCGAGCCTTCGGGGCCGGTAGAGGCGCCATCGGAGACGGCCGCCGAGTAGGTTACGAATTCGCCGCGTCGGGCGCGGTCTATCACTCCAGAAAATCGGCGCGGCGCGGCGACGGCCACGATCTGGACGACCTCGGCGTCGAGGTGCGGCGGAGACCCTGCTCGGTCTGATCCAGCCCAACAGCCGCATCCAGTTCAGTGAGACGATGCCGGGCGGCGAGGCCAATGCGGTCTTCTATCTGGTCGACCAGGCGGGGCTTGAGGGCATAGTGTCGAAGCGCCTTGGCAGCAAATGTCGCAGCGGCAACACGACGGCATGGCTGGAGACGCAAAGCTATACCGTAAGCGACCTCGAATTGCTCGGCGTCGAGCGGAGCCCAGCCACGCATAGTGATGCGACCCATCGCGGTTTTTTGGTGCCCGCGCTTTCGTCGCGGCCTGACCTGAATCTCAACAGACCTTGAATGGTCACGCATTCCAGTTGCGGAACAAACCGGCATGGCAGCGAGTTTCTGTCCGACGAAACTTTGAGGGAAAGCCATGTCCAGATTTCTGCTGGCGACAAGCGTCGCCGTTCTTCTCGCCGGCGGGCCGGCCCTTGCCGCGGACGAGAGCCCGTTGCCACCACCCAATGCCAAGAAGCTGTCGGAGATCCTCGCCAAGGTCGAGCAGCGCGACGGCTTTCGCTATGTGAAAGAGGTCGACTGGGACAGCGGCGCTTACGTCGTCACCTACTACACGTCGGACAAAGCGAAGGTCGAAATCACCTACGACCCTGTGACCGCCGAGCCAAAATAAAGGTCCGTCGGCAGACATTCTTGTCCCGATGCGGATGCGCCGGCCCGCTCTCCGCGCATTTTCAACGGCCAACGGGTCCTTGCCTAAAATTGTCCACTCTTGGCGTATGATGTGGAAGCAGGGCGCTGACCGCATCTTGGGGTGTTGGCTTGGGGGCACACATGCGATCTTCCGTTCGACCCTGTTTTCTGGCTGTGCTCGCGACCATCCTGGCCTGCGGCATCCTCGGGACTGCTTCGGCGCGGGCCGATGGACCGTCCTTCGACTGCCGCAAGGCAAGCCTGCCGGCGGAAAAGGCGATCTGTGCCGATCCGCAGCTGTCGGCCATCGATCTGCTGGTCTCCAGGGCGTTCAAGGATTTCGAGCCGGCGTTCGGCGGCGACAAGCGCAAGATCGCCCGCGGGCTGATTGCCGACCGCAATGCCTGTAAGGCCGATACCGCCTGCATTGTCAGCGCGCTGAGCAACGCGCTGCAAACCTATGGCGCTGCGCCACCGTGGGTGCAGGACTACAACATCGCGCTGATCGGCAAGAAGGCGCTGGAAGCAGCCGCGCGAAACCCGAACGGGACCGACCAGCCCCTGCCCGCGGCAATCGGCCAATGCGCGTCCACCCATATCAAGACGCTGACCACGCGGCTTGGCGACGATCCGCTGGAAACGGCCAGCCCGGATGGTGGCAGTGCCGCGACATTCACCAATGACGGCACTGCCGTCTCCTATGATCGCGACCCTGGCCTGGCCGCCTCGAAGGTCGGCGAACCGGTCGAGATGTGTCTGATCTCCATTCCCAGGGTTTGCCCCAAGAACGATGAGCGTGGCCGTGTCTACTACGGCATCGATCTCGCCCTCAAAGGGTCATGGGCGCTGCCGGACTCAGAGCATCTGTGTGGCGGCGCCTGAGCAGGCCTTCGCGTTTCGCGACGACTTGCCAAGGGCGCCTCCCCTTGCGTCAGTCCCGCTTTGATGGCTGACTGGACGCTTGGGCGCCGCATGGGGGATGGGGCATGGCGACGGCGAAGCACGTTCTAAAGCGCATATTGATGATGTTGGCCGGCTACCTGGTGGCGGTACTGGTCGGCTTGATCGCGGTCGCGGCGATCTATGCCGCACTCAGTTCCCTGCCCAACGCGCCCAGCTATTTCGACGTCATGGGCGTCTCGCCGATAGCGGTCCTGGTGGTGCCGCCGCTCGGCCTGTTCGTCTATTTCCTGACCATAGTCGTGACCGCACTGCAGACGCTCATCTTCGCGCTGATTGCCGAGCTCTTTTCGTTGCGCAACGTCGTGTTGCACATGGTCTTCGGTGCCGCGGCCGCCGCCGCCGGTTTCTTCCTGATCTGGCCAAGTTCAGCGGAGGATATGGACCCCGAGCGCTGGGCCGACATCGGCATCATCGCCGCTGCCGGCCTTGTCGCCGGATTGGTCTATTGGCTGATCGCCGGGCGGGACGCCGGCTTCCGGCGGCCGCTGTTGGAGCGTTAGCTCAACTCGACGGTGAGCGAACCGCTTCGGTGGCGTCCAGGGCCTGCTTCAGTCGCGAATCGCGATCGTAGACGTCGCCGAAATATTCGACCTTGCCGGACATGTCAGGCCACGCGGTGAAATAGGCGACGTAGACCGGGATCTTGCGTGTCACATCCTCGGTCGAATGCCCGTGCTTCAGCTTCTCGGCGATATAGTCGACCGAGGTGCCTAGCACCGCCGCCGCCATGCCGCGCGGATCCTGCAGCCGCACGCAGCCATGGCTGAGCGCGCGCATGTCCTGCTTGAAGAACGACTTCTGTGGCGTGTCGTGCATGTAGATCGCATGCTTGTTGGGGAACAGGATCTTCAGCTCGCCCAGCGCATTGGCCTCGCTCGGCTGCTGGCGCACGCTGTAGGGAATGTTGGCGCCATAAGCACCCCAGTTGACCGCCGACGACGGGATGCGCTTGCCGCGCGAGTCGGTCACCTCGTAACCGGCCCGGTCGAGATAGCCGGGATCGTTGCGCAATCTGGGCAGCATCTCGTTGACGATGATCGACTGCGGCACGCCCCAATAGGGATGGAAATCGACCTGCTTGATCTGGTCGTAGAAGAAGGCGGTCTGGTTGGTGGTCCGGCCGACGACAACGCGCGTCTTCAGCTTTTCCTCGCCATTGTCGATATAGCTCGCGGTGAAGGCCGGCTGGTTGATGAAGACACGCGGGCTGCCGAGGTCGGAGGGCAGCCAGCGCAGTTCTTCCAGCGCCACTTCCACCTTCAGCAGCTTGTCGGCCTTGGAGGTCCCGGCCAGCGTCGCGACGGTGCGCGGGCCGATGACGCCGTCACCCTTCATGCCTGCCTTCTGCTGCAACGCCTTGATGATTGGAACCAGTTCCGGGTCATAGACTTGGCTGGTGGCCAGCCTGGACAGGACCTCGCCATAGGCGCCGCCCATCTCGTCGTCGAGATTGCGCGCGATCAAGGTCAGCAGCTTCGGCAATTCCGGGCTGGTTTCGCCCGGCTTCAGCAACAGCTTGGGGTCGACGACGATTTCGTTCTCGGCGCTGGCCTGCAGCGACTCCAGTTCGACACGCAGCGCCTGGTATTCCGGATTCTGCGGATGCCGCGATTCAAGGTAGGTGCGCACTTCCTGGGTGTGCGCCAGCGTTTTCAGAACGCCCGCCAGGTCGATCGGCTTGGCCGGAAAATCATAGTAGCCGGTCATGCGGTTGGGCTCGACGCGGCCGTTCTGGGCGTCATGGGCATAGCGCAGCACGCGGGCCGACAGCGCCATCTCGAAGCGGACGAGTTCTTTCAGTTGCGCATTGGCGTCAGCCGGCGACGCGCTGGCAGCGGGCACTTCGACCGTATAGTCGGCGGGCGTGAGGCCGTAGCTTGAAGCCTCGCCGAGCACCCGCACCGCATCTTGCGCGCGGCTGTTGAGGCTGGTTCCGGTCACCCAGATGAAATCCGGATTGGCCGAGTAATAGGCGATCAGCGCCTTGGCGATGTCCGGCTCGGCATAGAGTTCGTAGTCGCTCAAGCCGGCAACCGCATCACGGAAAGCCGCACCCGTAGCTGAAGGCACGAAAGCGGCGTCCTGCGGCGTCGCCGGCTGCGGTGCCGTCGCCAGCGCTGAAAAGTCGATGCGAACCAGCCGATCGGCCTTGTAGGTGTAATAGGACGGGCCGCTGATTTTCACACCGCCACCGCCGCCTGGTGCCTTGGGCTTATACTTTGGAGGCGGAGGCGGAAATTCGCCTTGCGGAGCGTGCTTGATGCCACCCCCGAAAAGCATTTCGAAAAGCCCTTGCGCGCCTGCCTGTGGCACACCGAAGGCCAGCGTCGCCGAGATTGCCACCAGCGGCATCACGGTTGCTTTGTTTCCGAGGAATTTCATGGACCACCCGCTCCGGTTGTAACCGGCTCCCGTTCCGCACCGCTAGACGATCTCGCGCACCGCATGGCGGATGTAAGGCGCGACTATACTGATTCATACTGATTTGGTTAAGCTTTCATAAATTTCCGAAAGCCTGTTGCAGAACGGTTTCACAACATCGTGACGGCCAAAGCGGGATGCCTCCACTACGGCCGGGGCGATCCATTGCTGATCAGGCGTTGGCGCCACCATCGATGGTCAGCGCGGCGCCAGTGATGAAACGGCCTTCGGGACCTGCAAGCCAGGCGACCATGCCAGCGATGTCGTCGGCCTTGCCAAAGCGCGGTGTCGCCATCTTCTGCCGCTGGTGTTCGGCATGCGGGCCGTTTGCCGGATTCATGTCGGTGTCGGTCGATCCGGGATGAACGACATTGGCGGTGATGCCGCGCGGGCCGAGGTCGCGTGCCAGCGCCTTGGTCAGGCCGACAAGCGCCGCCTTGCTGGCCGAATAGGCGGTGAGGCCGGTGTCGGTTGCCCGCTCGGCGAGATTGCTGCCGATCGAGATGATCCGGCCACCCTCGCCCATATGGGCTGCCGCTGCCTTGGAGGCGATGAACGAGGCTCTCAGATTGACCTCCATGGTCTCGTCGAAATCGGCGAGCGACAATGTCTCGATGGAAGCCGCGCGCCAGATGCCGGCGCTGTTGATCAGGATGTCGAGCCGGCCAAATTCAGTCGCAGCGTCATCGACGGCCTTGTCTATGGCCTTGGCATCACGGTTGTCGGCCTTGATCGCGATGGCTCGCCCGCCGGTTGCCTCGATTTCCCTGACGACCGCGACGGCCTGCTCCTCGCCATTGACATAGGTGATTGCGACGCTGGCACCATTGGTGGCGAGCCTTCGCGCAATCGCCGCGCCTATGCCGCGGCTGCCGCCGGTGACGAGCGCGGCCTTGCCGCCCAGTTGGTTGCCCGCCTGCTGATTGGATGACATCGATTTCTCCTTTTTTGTAATGATCGACACATAAATACCTGTCAGCCTTGCCCGGCAGCGTCAACTGAATTATGTATCGATCAACACAGAAAAGAGCGTGATGTCTGAGCGAGGTCGTCCCCGCACCTTCGATCGAACCGCAGCCTTGCGCTGCGCGATGCAGGTTTTTTGGGCTCGCGGCTACGAAGGCGCATCGATGAGCGACCTGACCGCTGCCATGGGCATCAACTCGCCCAGCCTCTACGCCGCCTTCGGCAGCAAGGAGGCGCTGTTCCTCGAGGCGACAGACTTTTATTCGCGCACGGAGGGTGCCGACATCTGGCTGGCGCTTGAAGAAGCACCGACGGCGCGGCTGGCGATCGAACAGTTTTTGTGCCTGACGGCGAAAGCCTATGCGCAGACCGATCGCCCGCAGGGTTGCCTGATAACGCTCGGTGCTTTGCACCAGGACTCCAGCCGCGGCGCCATCTGCGAGGAACTGCGCCGCCGCCGCGCCGAAAACCATTCAGCGCTGGAGAAGCGTCTCGAGCGCGGCGTTGCCGAAGGCGAACTGCCGGCGGACTTGGACTGCGACGCTACTGCTACCTTTTACGCCACGGTTCAGCACGGCATGTCGATCCAGGCCCGCGACGGCGCCTCGCATTCGGCTCTTCTGGCAACCGTGGCCGGCGCAATGGCGGCCTGGCAGGTGATAGCCGGGACGGACGGAGCGTGACAAACGCCGGTCATTGTGCTGGAAATCCAACAGCCAGCCAAATGCGCGGTCGGGAGGACTAGCCTCATGAAAAAGGGTTACCGCGAACTGCTGGATGAGGCGAATGCCGAGATCGAGGTGGTGTCGCCGGAGGAAGCGGCCGGGCTGCTCGAGGATGAAGACACCATCTTCGTCGATCTGCGCGATCCACGCGAGGTCGAACGCGACGGCAGGATTCCCGGCGCCAAACATGTCACCCGCGGCATGCTGGAATTCTGGATCGACCCCGAAAGCCCCTACCATAAGCCGTTCTTCGCTTCGGGAAAGAGCTTCGTCTTCTTCTGCGCCGGCGGCTGGCGCTCGGCGCTGGCCACCAAGACAGCGCAGGACATGGGGCTGTCGCCGGTCAAGCACATCCTTGGCGGCTACACCGCCTGGAAGGGGGCCGGACTGCCGGTCGAACCCGGCGAGAAGAAGAAATAGATTCGATCACCGTCAGTGCAGCAGCGACGGCTCCCGATGCTCCGCGACGAAGCCGACCGCGCGTCCGACCACGCCCTTGTCTGCCAGAATGCGGCGGTGGCCGAGCCCATCGGCCCAGTAGAGCCGCACATGGCCGCCGGCGCCGGCATAGCGTGTTGCATGATCGGCCGGAACCTCACGGTCGTCCGGTGCATGGATGACCAGCGTCGGCACCGGTGCATGCGCGAGCTGGCGGTCGCCGGTGAATTCATGCAGCGGCCGGCCGGAAAGATGTTCGACCCGGTCGGCCATGGCGGCCTGCGAGCGCGGGCCGACATTGAGCATGCGGCTGAAGTCGGCGAAGATCGCCGGCAGCGAGCTTGGCGCCGCGATCAGCACCAGACGTCCGGCCACCAGCGGCGGGATGTTCTTGACCGATCCAGCGATGGCATTGGCGGCGACGGCGCCGCCGAAGGAGTGACCGACCGCTGCCACGAATGGGCCGAACCATTCGCCGGCAACCCGCATCGCATCCACGGCATTGACCATGTTCAGCCGCCGGCCCTGCGATTGGCCGTGGCCCGGCAGGTCGAGCGAAACGACCCTGTAGCCGGCTGCGCGATAGCCTTCGATCAGCGCCCGCATATATTCGGTGCGCGAACGCCAGCCATGGACGACAAGCACCGTGCCGGCCTTCGCCCTGCCCGGCTCCGGGCGGAATTCGTGCACCATGACGCAGCCGGTCGCTGTCTTCAGCCGGTGATGGCGTGCCTCGGTCATGAACTCGGCGGCACGGTCGACGGCGCGCCGTTCGCCGTCGCTCAGCGCCTTCACGTTCGGCGTGCGGCAGAACAGTTCGAAAGCCGCGCGCCCGGTGAGGCGCGGCGCAATACGCTCGGCCGCACCAAACACACCCCGGATGACCTTCAGCCCGATTGATGCCATAGTGAGAATCCATCCATACGTTCAAGCATGAACATAATAGTTCAAAGATGAACAATAAACAAGAGTTACCTTGGGACAACCCGCGTTTTCGCAACTGGGTCGCGGTGGCGCGCGCCTGCCATGTGCTTGAACGCACGCTGGCGGTGAAGCTGGCGCCGCTCGACCTGAAGCCGGCGCAGCTCGACGTGCTCATGAACCTCTACCGCCACCCCGGCATGTCGCAGCACGACCTTGCCCGCAAGCTGCTCGTCGGCCGCTCCAACATCACCATGCTTTTGCCGCAGCTGGAAGCGCGTGGCCTGTTGCGCCGCGAGGGCGACGAGAAGGACAAGCGCATCCTGCGGCTTGCCCTGACCGAGGCTGGGGAAGCGCTGCTGATGCAGGCGCTGAAAGTGCATATGGCGCTGATCGAAAAAGCGATGAGCCAGTCGACGCCGGAACAATGCGACATGATCGGCGAGCAGATGCGCAAGATTTATGACGTGCTGAAGGACGCCTAGCCGCCCTTTCAGCCCTGGCCTACCACATCGTCTTCTTCGCCCGCTCCGGCCACTCCTTGTCGTAGGTCTTGCCGTCGATGGTCTTGAGGCTGGTGATTTCCAGGATCTGTCCGGGCGTCGGCAGCGACTTGGGGTCGACATGCCTCGCCGGATTCCACAGCTCGGAGCGGACAATGGCGCGGGCGCATTGGAAATAGACCGAATCGACATCGACGACGGTTACCGAGCGCGCCGCCTTGCCATCGACAGTGAAAGAAGCGCACAGCGCTGTATCCGTCGTGATATGAGCCCTGCCATTGATGCGTAGCGTCGTGCCGGAGCCCGGCACCAGGAACAGCAGACCGACGCGCGGATCGCGAATGATGTTTCTCAGCGAATCGGCTCGGTTGTTGCCGCGCCTGTCCGGCATCATCAGCGTTTTCGGATCAACGATGCGCACGAAGCCGGCGAGATCGCCGCGCGGCGAACAGTCCAGCCCCTCCGGTCCGCTGGTTGCCAGCGCGACGAAAGGCGATGCCTTGATGAAGGCTGCATATTCGGGAATGACGTGGTCGAGTTCCTTGACCAGCGAGGCTTCGCCCGGAATGCCATAGAGCGCCTCGAGCTGCTCGACCGTTGTGATGACGGACATTGTCTTCGTCTCCAAACCTTTGCCGGCGCTACTCCACATCGATGACGATGTGACGACAACGACGGGATCATCGGTCCCGGCTCAAGCCCTTTTCCGCAAGCTCGGCAAGATAGGCATTCCAGCGCGCATCCTTCTCGTGGCCGAGCGTGTGCAGGTAATTCCAGGTGAAGATACCGGTGTCGTGTAAATCATCGAAGGTGATGCGCACGGCATAATTGCCGACCGGCTCGATCTTCAGGATCGCGACATCGCGTTTGCCGGGAACCGTCACCCGCTGTTCGGGCGAATGTCCCTGCACCTCGGCCGACGGCGAAGCGACGCGCAACAGCTCCGCCGGCAGTTCGAACGGCTGATGATCGGGAAAGGTGACGGACAGCAGTCTGCGATCCTTCGAGACTCGGAGTTCCCTGGGTGCGGTCATGGTGTTCGATCCCGTAGCAATCACCCTTCCCTACGCTGCTTCGCCACAGGGGAAAAGACCGTTTGAAGTGAGCCGACATGCGATGTCGGCCAGGGGATGTTACCAAAGATCGAGAAGCGGTATCTTGAATGACCGGCCGGATCGTATCACATAGCTGTATATAACGAAGCCGTTCACGGCCACGGGAAGCGCTTGAAGCATGGACATGATCGATCCTTTTGGTCGCACGATCAGCTATCTCAGGGTGTCGGTCACCGACCGCTGCGATTTCCGTTGCACCTATTGCATGGCCGAGGACATGGCCTTCCTGCCGAAGAAAGACCTGCTGTCGCTGGAAGAACTCGACCGGCTGTGCACGGTCTTCATCGAAAAAGGCGTCAGAAAACTGCGCCTCACCGGCGGCGAGCCGCTGGTGCGCAAGAACATCATGCACCTCGTGCGCCAGCTGTCGCGGCATCTCGAAAGCGGCGCGCTGGAAGAATTGACGCTGACCACCAACGGCTCGCAGCTGTCGCGTTTCGCCGCCGAACTCGCCGATTGCGGCGTCAAGCGCATCAACGTCTCGCTCGACACGCTCGATGCCGACAAGTTCCACAAGATCACCCGATGGGGCCACCTCGACAAGGTGATGCAGGGCATCGATGCCGCACAGGCTGCCGGGCTGAAGGTCAAGCTCAATGCCGTGGCCTTGAGAGATTTCAACGACGCCGAGCTGGCCGACATGATGCGCTGGGCGCATGGCCGCGGCATGGACCTGACGGTCATCGAAACCATGCCGATGGGCGAGATCGAGGGCGACCGCACCGACCAGTATCTGCCGCTGTCGCTGCTGCGCGCGTCGCTGGAACGCCAGTTCACGCTGACCGACATTCCTTTCAAGACCGGCGGCCCGGCCCGCTACGTGCATGTCGCCGAGACCGGCGGACGGCTCGGCTTCATCACGCCGATGACGCATAATTTCTGCGAGAGCTGCAACCGCGTCCGGCTGACCTGCACCGGCACGCTCTATATGTGCCTCGGCCAGGAAGATGCCGCCGACCTGCGCGCGCCCCTGCGTGCGTCCGAAGGCAACGAACTGGTCGCCGCGGCAATAGACGAAGCCATCGGCCGCAAGCCCAAGGGTCATGATTTCATCATCGACCGCCGCACCAGCCGTCCCTCCGTTTCGCGGCACATGAGCGTCACCGGCGGCTGATCTTTTCGGGAAATTGATGCAAGATCGCCCTCGGTCATTGGTCTCGAGGCGAGATATGCAGAGGTGTTGCTCATTTCTGGCGGTTATTGCAACAATCGCAGCGACCAATGCAGTTGCCGCACCGTTCACCTATGTCAACGAGCGCTTCGGCACCGTCTGCACCTTTCCCGACGAGATCTTCACCGACCGCCAGCCTGAACCGGACAATGGTGACGGCCAGGAATGGCTGAGTGCCGACGGCGCCAGCCTGATCTGCTCGGCATCCTGAACATCGATGATGACACGCCGAAGGGTTTCGTGGCGGCCGAGAAGGCCAGTGACGAAATCGGCTACAAGGTCACCTACAGCAAGGCCGGCAAGGACTGGGCGGTGCTGTCGGGCTTGAAGGATGGCAAGATTTTTTGCGAGCGGCGCCTGTTCGGCCGGGATGGCGTCATCCGCACGGTCTGGATCGATTATCCGCAGGCCCTGAAACCGAAATACGATCCGCTGGTCGGCGCCATCGCCGGCAGCCTCAAGGGACCATGAGCATTTTCGGCCACACCGCCGACAAATCTCGGTTCGCGAATGTTCGCCTGATTTACCGGTGGTGTTTTCCCGCTTAGCCTCCGCCTCGTAGCGGCCTTTCGCTCGGGGGAACACACCATGCGCAAACTTCTTCTTTCTTTGGCATTGCTTGGCCTCGCCGCCCTGCCCGCTGCGGCCCAGTCCATCGGCGGCACCTATACCGTCGCCGGCACCAATTTCGACGGTTCGGCCTACGGCGGCGAAGCCACCATCACGCTGACCAGCGGAACGACGTGCACGATCCACTGGGAAACCGGCGGCTCATCTTCCGACGGTATCTGCATGCGCAACGACGATGCCTTCTCCGCCGGCTATGTGATGGACAAGGACATCGGCCTCGTCGTCTACAAGGTGATGGACGACGGTTCGCTGCACGGCCTGTGGACGATCGCCGGCAAGGAAGGCAACGGCACCGAAGTGCTGACGCCGAAGAAGTAAGGCCTGCCACTATGGCAGGCGATATTCTGGGCTACGGAAAATTCTGTGGCCCAGCCCTTTGGTATTGCTGTCTCATATCCGGCTGCTACAGGCTTGCTGCAAAGCAGAACCGGTAGTCGTCTTGCCCCTGTCTCCAAATCTTCGCGGCGCGTTGTTCATGGTGGTGGCGATGGCCGGCTTCACCCTCAACGACGCCATCACCAAATACTCGTCGCAATCGATGAACATGGCGCAAGTCATGCTGATCAGGGGAGCGTTTGCGACGCTTTTCGTCGGCTCGCTTGCCTGGCAGCGCGGTGCCCTTGTCCGGCTACGCTCGATGCTGGAGCCAATGGTGGCGCTGCGCGTCCTCGGCGAAGCCGGCGGTACGGTGACGTTCCTTATCGCGCTCGCCCATTTGCCGATTGCCAGCGTCTCGGCTGTCCTGCAGGCGCTGCCGCTGGCAGTGACGATGGGCGCGGCACTGGTCTTCAACGAGGGCGTCGGTTGGCGGCGCTGGCTGGCCATCGCCGTCGGATTTGCCGGTGTGCTGGTCATCGTGCGGCCTGGCTTCGAAGGGTTCAGCGTCTATTCGCTGGTGGCGCTGGCCTGCGTTGCCTGTTGTGCGGTACGCGATCTCGCCACCAAGCGGATTCCCCAGGCCATTCCGACGCTGCTGGTGTCGACCGCCACGGCGCTTGCCATGACGGTGCTGGGAGCCGTGTTGCTTTTGCCGATGGGCGGCTGGGCGCCGATGACGGGGAAAAGCACGGCCTTGTTGGCGATGGCCGCGGTGCTCGTGCTCATCGGCTACCAATTCATCATCATGGCGATGCGGGCCGGCGACATCTCCTTCATCGCGCCGTTCCGCTACACGGCGCTGATCTGGTCGATCCTGCTTGGCCTGTTCATCTTCGCCGATATTCCCGATCTGCCGATGATCATCGGTGCCACGATCATCATCGGCTCCGGCCTCTATGCACTCTATCGCGAGCGGGTCGTCGGCCGGCGCAAGATCGTCGCCGAAAGCACAGGGCCAACCATGGTCCCGGATGGAATCTAGCAGGCTCTTGTGATTTCCGGCGGCTGGCGTACAGGCTCGATGGCATGAAGCGAGATGTTGCAGGAATCATTCTGGCCGGCGGCCAGTCACGACGAATGGGCGGCGGCGACAAGAGCCTGTTGCCGCTTGGCGGCGGTCGCGTGCTTGACCAGGTCGTGTCGCGCTTTGGCCCACAGATCGCACCCCTGGCGCTCAGCGCCAACGGCGATCCGGCGCGGTTCTCCCGCTTTGGACTGCCGGTACTTGCCGACATGGTCACGGGCTTTGCCGGACCGCTTGCCGGGGTCCTGACCGGCCTTGAATGGGCTGCCGCCAACACGGCTTGCAAGGCAATCGTCACCGCTGCCGGCGACACGCCCTTCCTGCCGCTTGATCTTGTCGAGCGACTGACCACTGCCACCGTTCAACGCACCGGTTCGATTGCCGTTGCTTGCTCGGCCGGCAAGCGGCACCCGACCTTCGCGCTGTGGCCGACGGATTGTCGCGACGCCTTGCGGCACTTTCTGGTCGATGAGGATATCAGGCGGGTTTCGGCCTTCATCGACCGGCATGATTTTGTCGAGGTGGAATTCCCGGTTCTGCAATCCGCGGGCCAACCGGTGGACCCTTTCTTCAACATCAACGAGCCCAATGACCTTGTTCGGGCCGAACGTCTGTTGCAGAGCATGAAACCATGAACAGGCGCGTCTTCGGCATCACCGGCTGGAAGAATTCCGGCAAGACGACATTGACCGAAAAGCTGGTCGCCGAGCTTGTCCGGCGCGGCTGGACAGTGTCGACGGTGAAGCACGCCCATCATGATTTCGACATCGACAAGCCGGGTGCCGACAGCTTCCGCCATCGGCAGGCCGGTGCCACGGAAGTCGCGATCGTGTCCGGCAATCGCTGGGCGCTGATGCACGAACTGCGCGGTGAGGATGAGCCGACACTGGAGGCCATTCTGTCACGGCTTGCCCCTTGCGATCTGGTGCTGATCGAAGGCTACAAGCGCGAAGCCCACCGCAAGATCGAAACCCGCCGGCTGGAAGCCAAGGACCGTACGCCGCTTTCGGCAGGTGATCCGAATATCGTCGCCGTCGCCGCCGATTTTGCGGCCGAAGGCGAGCACCTGCCGATGTTCGATCTCGACGACGTGAAATCAATAGCCGACTTCATCGAACTGGCCACCGGACTCGTTGCTTGAGAGGTAACGTAGCGGCAGAATAGTCTTGCCCATTTTTGTGGTTTTGCAGTTGCTTTTTTCTCGGAAAGAGTGGGAGTATCGCGCCAGCGGGCGGTCAAAAGCACCGCCCCACAGAGCCGTTTGGAACGACGGCCGGGACCATAAGAGAGGACTATCATGCGTATTGCACTGCGTATCGCGCTTGCCGCATCGGCTGCGCTGCTGACGCTCGGCGTAGCCCAGGCCCAGGAAAAGACCCTGAGGATCGGCACCGAAGGCGCCTACCCGCCTTTCAACAACCTCACCGCCGATGGCCAGCTCGTCGGTTTCGACATCGACATCGCTAAGGCACTTTGTGACCAGATGAAGGTCAAGTGCACCTTCGTCGCCCAGGATTGGGACGGCATCATTCCCGCGCTTCAGGCCGGCAAGTTCGACGCCATCGTCGCCTCGATGTCCATTACGCCGGAGCGGAAGGAAAAGGTCGACTTCACCAACAAATACTACAACACGCCCTCGGCCCTTGCCGCGCCGAAGGACACCACGCTGAAGGGCGTGACCAAGGAAGATCTCGCAGGCAAGACTGTCGGCGTCGCCACCACGACAACGCATTTCAACTATGCCTCGAAGACCTACACCGACAGCACCGTCAAGGGGTATCCGAGCAGCCCGGAAGAGCAGGCCGATCTGGCCAATGGCCGGCTTGACGCCATTGAAGACGACATCGTCGTGCTGAGCCAGTGGCTGGAGACTCCGGATGGCGCCTGCTGCAAGATTCTCGGCACGCCGTCGCCGCAGCCGGTCGAAATCTTCGGACCTGGCGCCGGCATTGCCGTGCGCAAGGGTGAGACCGATCTGGTCAACCAGTTCAATGCTGCCATCGACGCCATCCGCGCCAACGGAAAATACAAAGAGATCAACGACAAGTACTTCAAGTTCGACGTCTTCGGCGGCGATTCCTGATAATATACAAAGGCGGCGGGAAATTTCCCGCCGCCTTTCGCTCTTCCCTGACCAGAGTGGAGACAAGACCCGTCAATGCCAGCCCAGAGCATATGGACACTTCTCAGTTGGGGACCCGATGGCTGGCTTGATGATATCGCTTATGGCGCACTGGTCACTGTGGCGCTTGCGCTCGCCACACTGCCGATTGGGCTGGCGATCGGTTTTTTCATAGCACTGGCCAAACAGTCCGAAGAACCCTCGCTGCGCCTTGCCGCCAACATCTACACCACGGTCTTCCGCGGCCTGCCGGAACTGGTGACGCTTTTCCTGTTTTTCTTCGGCATGCCAATTCTGCTGCAGCATCTCATCCGATATTTCCGGCCCGACGCGACAATCGACGTCAACGGTTTCGTCGCCGGCATGATCGTGCTTGCGCTGATCTTCTCGTCCTATGCCAGCGAGGTTTTCCTGTCCGCATTCCGCGCCATACCGAAAGGCCAGTATGAGGGTGGCTATGCCATCGGCCTTTCGAATTGGCTGACCATGCGCAAGGTGATCTTGCCGCAGCTGCTTCGCATCGCCTTTCCCGGTTTAGAGAACTGCTGGCTTAGCCTGCTCAAGGACACGTCGCTCGTATCAGTCGTCGGTCTCGCTGAGACGTTGCGCAATGCCGGTGTTGCCGCTCGCGTCACCAAGCACTCGTTCATGTTTTACAGTGTGGCGGCCCTGGTCTTTCTCGGCCTGGCAGTCGTGTCGTCCTTCGCCACCAGCGCCATCCTGCGCTCGCTCGGCCGGCGGGAGGCACAACGATGAGCGCCACAGCCACCATGGTCGAGCGGCCCCCGCCCCGGGCGCGCGGCTGGCCGCGCCCCCGCATCGCGGGCTATGCGCTCGTCTGCCTGTGGATAGCCTTCGGGCTGGGCATCGTTGCCTATCTGGTTCTAGCCTGGAATCCCGCCTTCTTTGCCAAGTATGCGCCGGCCTATCTGAAAGGGCTTGGGGTCACCCTGTCGCTGGTCGCCATAGCGATGGTGCTTGGTGCGATACTGTCGGTCCCCGTCGCTTACGGTCGCATGTCCAAGAACCGGATTCTGTCCGGCCTCGCCTACTGCTACGTCTACTTCTTCCGTGGCACGCCGCTGCTGGTCCAGACTTTTCTCGTCTATTACGGCGTCGGCTCTTTCCGGCCTCAGCTCAGCGAATACGGTATCTACCTTCCGGTTATCAGCGATGGGCTTACTGTCGCCCGGTTCACGCTTTGGGATTTTTTCAAGGACGCTTTCAACTGCGGCGTCTTTGCCTTTGCGCTCAACACCGCCGCCTACCAGGCCGAAATCCTGCGCGGCGCCATCGAGAGCGTGCCCCGCGGCCAGTGGGAAGGTGCTGCTTCCCTTGGCCTGCACAAATTGCAGACACTGCGCAAGATCATCCTGCCGCAAGCGTTGATTGTCGCCTTGCGGCCTTATGGCAACGAACTGATCCTGATGATCAAGGCTTCGGCCATCGTCGCCATCATCACCGTCTACGACCTGATGGGCAACGCCAAGCTCGCCTTCGCCAACTCCTTCGACATCCAGGCCTATATCTGGGTCGCCGTCGTCTACCTCGTCATGGTCGAGATATTGCGCCATGGCGTTGAATGGATCGAGCGCCGGATCACCATTCACCTGAAACGCTGACTGCTTTCCATACCGCCTGCACCAGTCGATCAGGCCACAGGCGCCTTGACGAATTGCGCGTAGAGCCTAGAGCTTTCGCAGCAAATTCGTTTTCCGTATGAAGGGCAAGCTCATGGCATCTGTGGCATTTCTCGGTCTTGGCGTGATGGGCTATCCGATGGCCGGGCACCTCAGGAACAAGGGCGGCCACGACGTCACGGTCTACAACCGCACCAAGGCCAAAGCCGAGCAATGGGTTGGCCAGCACGGCGGCAGCCTGGCGCTTACGCCGGCGGAGGCGGCCACGGACAAGGATTTCGTCTTCTCCTGCGTCGGCAATGATGACGACCTTCGTTCGGTGACGACGGGTCCGGAAGGCGCCTTCCAGACGATGAAGAAAGGTTCGGTCTTCATCGACAACACCACGGCCTCGGCCGAGGTCGCACGCGAACTGGCATTGGCCGCGATGGCCGGCGGGTTTTCGTTCCTCGACGCGCCGGTCTCCGGCGGCCAGGCCGGCGCCGAGAACGGCGTGCTGACCGTCATGGTCGGCGGCGAGCAGGAAGCTTTCGACAGGGCCAGGCCCGTTATCGATGCCTATGCCCGCATGGTCGGCTTGATGGGATCGGCCGGTGCTGGCCAGCTCACCAAGATGATCAACCAGATCACCATCGCCGGCCTTGTCCAGGGCCTGGCCGAAGGCATCCATTTCGGCAAGAAGGCCGGGCTCGACATCGAGAAGGTGATCGAGGTGATTTCCAAGGGCGCTGCCGGTTCCTGGCAGATGGAGAACCGGCACAAGACGATGAATGCCGGCAAATACGATTTCGGCTTCGCCGTCGACTGGATGCGCAAGGACCTTGGCATCTGCCTGACCGAGGCCGACCGCAACGGCGCCAAGCTGCCGGTGACCGCACTTGTCGATCAATTCTACAAGGATGTGCAGGCAATGGGCGGCAAGCGCTGGGACACGTCCTCGCTGCTGGCGCGCCTGGAAAAATAGGGTTCGCGATGGCCGAGCTTTCGCCCCAATCGAGTGCCGACGAAATCGTCGCACATCTGCGCTCGATCGGTTCGGAGGAAAATCGCCTTGGCATGCTGCGCTACGGCATCAAGATCGAACGTGCGCTCGGCATCTCGCACGGGGTGCAGCGGCAGATTGCCAGGAAAATCAAGCGCAACCACGAGCGCGCTTTCGCGCTGTGGCAGACCGGTATCATGGAGGCGCAGTTCATCGCTTCCGTCACGGCCGACCCGAAACGGTTTTCTGCCGCGGATGCAAGGCAATGGGCGTCGAGTTTCGACTCCTGGGATATCGTCGATGGCGTCTCTGATCTCTTCGTCGACACGGACGCCTGGAAAGAACTGATCGGCGAGTTCGCGGCCGATGAACGGGAATTCGTTCGACGCACGGCTTTTGCCATGATGGCCTGGTCTGTCGTCCACCGGAAGAAAGAGCCGGAGGCGACCTTTCTCGCCTTCCTGCCGATCATCGAAGCGCATGCCACCGACAGCCGCAACTTCGTGAAGAAGGGCGTGAACTGGGCCCTTCGTTCGATCGGTAAACGATCGATGGATATGCACGCTGCTGTCCTTGCTGTCGCCGAAAGGCTCGCGCAATCGACCGACAAGACCGCGCGCTGGATCGGCAAGGACGCTGTGAAGGAACTATCGGATGCCAGGACGCTCGAACGCCTCGCCGCCAGGAAAGGCTGACGGACGTAAAATCCGCTTCACGGAAGTGACAGGCTCGACACGCGCCAATTTCGAAAACCTGTTCGAACAGCCGGGCGCGCCGAAATATTGCTGGTGCATGGCCTGGCGCCATCTGCCCAGCCGAGAGCATGTCCGGAACGACGAGAAGAAGCGAGCCATGATGGCGCTTGTCGATGCCGGCGCACCGGTCGGCATCCTCGCCCATCTTGAGGGCAAGACCGTCGGTTGGTGCTCGGTCGCGCCACGCCAGACCTATCGCAGGCTTTCACGCCAACAGGACGACAGCGAGACCGATATCTGGTCGATCGTTTGTTTTTACGTGCCAAGGGTCCTGCGTGGAGACGGATTGGCAGCAGCACTGCTGGACGCGGCCATCGATCACGCCTTTGCCAAGGGCGCCAGCTCGGTCGAAGCCTATCCGGTCGATCAGGCGTCGCCGAGCTACAGTTTCATGGGCTTTCGCGACATGTTCGCGGCGCGCGGGTTCCACGAGATCGGCATGGCCGGTTCTCGCCGACATGTGATGCGGCTCGAGCGTTGACGTCGCTGGTGGCGGCGTCTTTACTCGAGACCCAAAGGAAGCGTCCGATGAGCAAGCATATCAGATCAACCATGGCGCTCGCAGCTGCGCTGTCTGTGTCGATTGCCGCCAATGCCTCGGCCGAGACCGCACACATAGTCTGGAAGGATTTGCGCCCGGCGACGCAAGTCGCGGCCGAAAACGTCGGGCTGCCGATGATCGCGGCAAAATTGCCCGACCATGGCGAGACTCTGTCCCTGAGCCTGCAGGACAAAACCATCCAGCTGGCCGGCTATGCACTGCCGGTCGATCGCGACGGCGATCTTGTCTATCAGTTCCTGCTGGTGCCGTGGACAGGCGCCTGCAGCCACATGCCAACACCGCCGCCCAACCAGATCGTTCTGGTCACGCCGGCCCACCCCTACAAGATGTCGGAAGCCTACCAGCCGGTCTCGGTTACCGGTGCGCTGAAGCCGGACATGGAGAAAAGCCAGCTGTTCATTCTCGATGGCGTCAGCGTCATCCAGTCCGGTTACACCGTGCGCAAGGCCGATGTGGTGAGTGTCGACAGCGTGCCGGACACGATCACGCTGCCGGTGAACTCACCCTGGAGTTTCCTCAACAAGAAGAAGAACTGAGACGTCCCTTCGGCTCAAGCGGCGTTGGCGCCCGATTCCTTGTCCAGCACCATGTAGTCGAGCGGGATCTCGGTCGTGTACTTGATCTGCTCCATGGCGAAGGACGACGAAACGTCACGGATCTCGATCTTTGCGATCAGCCGCTTGTAGAAGGCATCGTAGGCGGCGATGTCGGGCACCACGACGCGCAACAGATAGTCGACATCGCCGCTCATGCGGTAGAACTCGACCACTTCTGGAAATTCCTGGATGACCTCGGAAAACCGCCGCAGCCATTCATGGCTGTGCGAATTGGTGCGGATCGACACGAAGACGGTGACCCGGACATTGACCTTCTCATGGTCGAGAATAGCGACGCGCCGCTTGATGACGCCCTCTTCCTCGAGCTTCTGGATGCGCCGCCAGCAAGGTGTGGTCGACAGCCCGACTTTCTTGGCAACGTCTGCGACCGCAAGTGTCGCGTCCTCCTGCAAGAGCCGGAGAATTTTTCTATCGAGGCGGTCCATATCGTGCTCCCAAGGGAATAGATTGCCTATACTCTGCCTTATCCAGGCCTTTCACAAGAAAGAAATTCTGCCGATCGGGCAAAAAGCGAGTGATTTCTTGCTGAAAGGTCAATCGAGACGATAGCGGATTTCCGATCTCAGAAATGGCAGCAAATCCATTTCAAACCATGGATTCTTCTTCAGCCAGCCGCTGTTGCGCCATGACGGATGCGGCAGCGGCAGCACTTTCTGACTGCCGGGCGCGTCCCAGATGGCACGCCAGTCCATCACCGTTTCCGTCAGCGAGGCCCGGCGCGCCGCACCCATGTGCCAGGACTGCGCATAGATGCCGATCGTCAGCACCAGATCGATCCGTGGCATCAACGCCATCAAGGGCGCGCGCCAGGCCGGCGCGCATTCGCGCCTCGGCGGCAGGTCGCCACCCTTGGCATCCTGGCCGGGAAAGCAGAAGCCCATCGGCACGATGGCAAATTTCTCGATGTCGTAGAATTCCTCGCTTGTCACCCCGAGCCAGCTGCGCAGTCGGTCGCCCGAGGCGTCGGTGAATGGCATGCCTGACAGATGCACCTTGGTTCCCGGCGCCTGGCTGGCGATCAGGATGCGGGCGCTGGACGATGGTCGCAGCACGGGGCGCGGTTCGTGCGGCAGTGGCCGGCCGATCGGATTTTCGACGCAGATGCGGCAAGCCCGCACCGCCGCGGCCAAGCTTTCGAGCGCATCCTCGTTGACCATGGTCTCGTCCGAAAACCAGCTTCCACTTTTCGGGCTCATGGTTAGGCGGCGGCGCTCGGTCGGCTGGAAACCGCCTGATGCCAGCGCAACACATTGGCGCACTCCTCCGGCACCTTGATGCGTGCCGGCTTCATGAAGTCGACGGCGATCAGGCCAGTGATGTCGGCAATCGAATAGCCGTCGCCGGCGATGAACTCTCGGCTGCCCAGCTCATCGTCCAGCAGCCTGAGGAACGCAACGGCCTTGGGCTTGTTGGCTTCGCCCCATTCGGGAATCTGCGGGATTTCCCAATCCTTCATGGCCGGATGGATATGCCGGAAGGCCTGCGCGACGCAACTAAGCAGGTTGAATTCCATCCGTCTTTGCCACATCTCGACCCGCGCCTTGCCGAGTGCGCCACGCCCGAACAGGGCCGGCTCGGGATGCAACTCCTCGAAATAGCGGCAGATGGCGACGGATTCGGTGAGGACGGAGCCGTCGTCGAGTTCAAGCACCGGCAGGCGTTGCAAAGGGTTGCGCGAGCTGACCGCTTGCTGCTTGTGCTCCAGTGCGCCCATGTCGACGGACACCAGCGGAACCGCGATCCCCTTCTCGGCCAGGAAAACGCGGACTCGCCTCGGATTGGGTGCGCGGCCGCCATCGAACAATTTCATTCTATCTATCCTCCCGGTTTTCCAGACAACTGCTGGGTTCATTTACCGATGCGCTTCACCAGAAGCGAAAAATCTCGCGCATGGCATCGCCGATCGACGCCAGCGTGCCGTGCTTTCTCTCGACGGCTTCGCCGTGATGGCTGTCGCGCCAGTCTTGCGGCTGGTCGAACGTGCCGGCCCAGATGCCGGCCTTTGCCGCACGGGCGATGGCTTCCTCGCTCTCGAAGTCGCCAAAGGCAACCGCCCAGCCCGCCTCGACCTGCGCACGGTTGAGGTCCTTGCCGCCGGCGGTGCAATTGCCAAGCAGCCGGCCATAGCGATCAAGCTGCCAGCCGGTACAGGAGACGGGTTTGCCGGCGATCAGCCGCACCAGCGACTGGCGCGCAAGTGTGCCGCAGGGATAGTCGGCGCCATTCCTGCGGCAGGTCTGCGTATACTCCGGAGCATCGATGCCGCGCATGCGGATGCGTTCGGCGGCAAGCGTGATCGAATCGCCGTCGTTGACGATGGCCGCACCTACCGTCTTGCGCGTTTCCACACGGTCGAGCCGGGCGGACAGCAGGATCAGCAGCCCGAAAATGATGACGGTAAGCCCGTAGTCCAGCAGCCGACGCCATGGGCTTCGGGGTGGCGAAACGTATCGCCGGCGCGGCCCTGGCCCCCATGAACGGCTCATATGGCAAACGGTTGGTTAATCATTCGAACGTAGCTTAACACTTGGAAACCGCTGCTCGCATAAATCGAAGTTTCATGCCCTTGCAACGCTCGAACACAGCGGACAAGTTCATAGTGGACCGCAGGAAACCTCATCGCAACAGCGATGTGGCGCGCGCGGTGCGCAAGACGCGCGACCGTCTTTCGCAGCAGGCCGGCAATCCCGATTTTGATCGTGAACTCCTGAAGCTCCATGCCCGCGCAATGACAAGCGGCGCCATCGCCATCCCGCTGCTCGTCCTGGTGATCGCGGCAGCCGGCCGGCTTGCCGGCGTCGGCAACGAGATCGGGCTCTGGGCACTGTTCACGCTCGCCTGCTACACCATCGTTACATTCCTGGCGCGGCGCATCGAACGCACTGAAGCTTCCGACCTCAACCCCTTGCAAACACAAAGAGAACTGCTGATCGGCCACTTCCTCTGCGGGCTCGGCTGGGGGTGGTTCGTCTGGCTTGGCTGCAGCACTTGCCAGGTCGACCAGTTCCATGTCGTCAAGGCGGTGGTGCTGCTCTTCGCGATGGCGGCAACCGCGGTGATGACGTCATCCCTGCGCGGCGCCTTGCTGGCGACCTTTGCCGTTCCGGTGGCGCTCTACGCCTATGCCGGCATCAAGCTGTGGATGCCGGTCGAGGTGATTATGGCCGGGCTGTTGGTCGTGTCGCTGCCCTTCTTCGCCTATCTGGCCCGCGATCTCAACCGCGCGTCCCTGATGCTGTTGTCGTTCCGCTCAGAGAAAGATGCGCTGGTCGCTGAACTGGAGACGGCGAAATCGATGTCAGACGAGGCGCGGCGGCGGGCGGAAGACGCCAACCTGGCGAAGTCGCGGTTCCTCGCTTCGATGAGCCACGAACTGCGCACGCCGCTCAACGCCATCCTTGGCTTCTCCGAGGTGATGTCGAACGAAGTGCTCGGACCAATGAGCAATCCCACCTATCGCGACTACGCTCATGACGTGCACGAATCCGGCCAGCATCTGCTCGACCTCATCAACGAGATCCTCGACCTGTCGCGGATCGAGGCCGGCCGCTACCAGCTCAACGAGGAGCCGGTGATGCTTCTCAACATCGTCGAGGATTGCTGTCACATGATGGAATTGAGGGCGCGCAACAAGGATATCCGCGTCGTCCAGGATTTCGAGCATGAGTTGCTGCGCCTGTTCGCCGACGAGCGGGCGGTGCGCCAGATCACGCTCAACCTTCTGTCGAATGCCATCAAGTTCACCGCCACCGGCGGCGAAATCCGCGTCCGCGTCGGCTGGACGGCGGGCGGCGGGCAGTACATTTCGATCAAGGACAATGGTCCCGGCATCCCCGAAGACGAAATCCCGGTGGTGCTCTCGGCCTTCGGCCAGGGTTCCATCGCGATCAAGAGCGCCGAGCAGGGCACCGGGCTTGGCCTGCCGATCGTGCAAGGCCTGCTCGCCATGCATGGCGGCGAGTTCCAACTTCACTCCAAGCTGCGCGAAGGCACCGAGGCGATCGCCTTCTTCCCGCTGAGCCGGGTGATGGAGGAACTGCCCGCGCTGCCGACCGCGGCGGTGGCGGCCGTGGCGGCGCGGCGGCGGTAGCAGGCGTCGCCCGGATATAGCGTGCCTGGCGCCTAACCCCGAACCGCCGCCGCCATGCCTGAGCTGGTCAGCGCCGCCGCCTTGACGAGACCTGCGGCAAGAGCGGCCCCTGCCCCTTCGCCGTGGCCGATGCCCAGGTCGAGCAACGGGTGAAGACCGAGGCGTTCGGCGGCGCGGGAATGTGCGGGCTCCGGCGACAGGCTGGCAAGAAGACAATGGTCGAGTGCTGTGGGGTTCGCGGCATGCAGCACCGCAGCCGCGGCCGTTGCCGCAAATCCGTCGAGCAGCACCGGAATCTTCTGCACCCGTGCCGCCAGGATGGCGCCGGCAATCGCCGCGAACTCTCGGCCACCGACCCGGCGCAGCGCCTCTAATGGGTCGCCGAGATGGCCGCCATGAAAGGCCAGCGCCGCATCGACCACGTCCGCCTTGCGTGTCTGCATCGCCGCGTCGGCGCCCGACCCCGGGCCGACCCAGTCGGCGCCTCCGCCGCCCAACAGCGCGGCAAACAGGGCAGCTGCGACGGTGGAGTTGCCGACGCCGAGATCGCCGAGGCAAAGCAGATCGGTGCCGCCGGCGATCGCTTCCATGCCGAAGGCCATGGTGGCGGCGCAGCCGCGCTCGTCGAGCGCGGCATCCTCGGTGATGTCGGCGGTCGGGATGTGCAGGGCAAGATCGAAAACCTTCAGGCCGAGATCGTTGGCAATGCAGATCTGGTTGATCGCAGCACCTCCGGCGGCACAAAGCTCGACCGCGTTGGCGGTCGCCGCCACCGGCCGGGGCGAAATGCCATGCCGGGTGACGCCGTGATTGCCGGCAAAGACCGCCATCAGCGGCCTTGTCACTGCGGGTGGAGCACGCCCGCTCCAGGCGGCGAGCCACGCGGCGATGTCCTCGACGCGGCCAAGCGAACTCCTGGGCTTGTCGGCCCTGGCAAACAGCGTGCGCACACGCGCCTCGGCCGTCGTGTCGGCCGCCGGCAGGTTGGCCAACAGGTTGCGAAAATCTTCGAAAGGCAGCGCGCTAGTCATGTCGTTGGTGGTCATTCCCTGAAGTTGGTGAGCGGCATAGCCGCCTTGCGCTGTTGGCACAACCTCTAGGATCAACCCTCCACCCTTTGCCGCAAAGGCGGCTGCGCACGGCGCAATTGTGAGGGCTTGCATTGGCTTTGCCGTTGCACCATGTGGAGATGGAACAAAGGGATCCGGATGGAAACCCTCAAGAGAAAGTCATGACGGCCATCGAATCCCCGTGCATCCTAGTCTGTTCGATCGACATGAAAACCGGCTTCTGCTTCGGCTGCGGTCGCACGCGCGAGGAAATCGGCGCCTGGATCGCAATGACGCCGGAAGCACGCCGCAGCGTCATGGCTGAATTGCCCGCCCGGCTGGACACGGTCGAGCGCCGGCCGCGCCGGGAAACGCGCCGCACCCGCATGGCGCGCGAACGCGACGTGCTTTCGTGAGACGCAGATGAGGTTGTTCTGGATACTGATTGCCGTGATCGGGGTGGGAGCAGTCCTGCTCATGGTCAACGATTCCGGCGGCAGCACGCTCGGCGTCGAGAATTACGATTTTGGTCGGCTGATCTGGCTTGGCGCCTTCGGCGCCCTGATCGGCGCCGGCCTGCTTCGTTCGGGCAGGCCGTTGGGCGCCATGGCCCGCAACCTCGGCGCCTGGGCGGCAATTGCGCTCGCGCTGATCGCCGGTTACCAGTATCGCTATGAACTGCAGGATTTCGCCAGCCGGGTGACCGCCGGCCTTGTTCCCGGCAGCCCGCTCGCCCTGGGCGTCGAAGACGGCCACGCCACGGTGACGCTCGACAAGGCGGAAAACGGCCATTTCGAAGCTCGCATCCTGATCAACGGTAATCCTGTGCGCGCCGTGGTTGATACCGGCGCAACCAGCACCGTGCTGACCTCCGAGGACGCCCAGGCGTCCGGGTTCAATCCAGCGGCGCTCAACTACACCATACCGGTTTCGACCGCCAACGGCATGGCGCGCGCCGCGGCCGTGAAGACCGATCAGCTGGCGATCGGCGGCATTGTGCGCAAGGACATGTCGGTGATGGTCGCGGCACCCGGCATGCTCAGCCAGTCCCTGCTCGGCATGAACTTCATCGGCTCGTTGTCGGGCTTCGATGTGCGCGGCGATCGCATGGTCCTCAGGGATTGACCCCGACCCGACGCGTCAGGCCGCTTCAGCCGCCCCACCCAACTCGACGGCTGCGAAAGCCGTCTTCAGCACCTCCGGTCCGGCACCCGGCCGCGTCGCGTCGGTGGACAGGATCTGGCGGTAACGGCGCGCGCCGGGCAAGCCATGGAACAGACCGACCATGTGGCGGGTGACATGGCCAAGCCGCCCGCCCTGCTCGATATGGCGGGCCGCGTATTCTGCCATCGAATCGATCAGCGCGGCGAAATCGAACGTTTCGGACTTGGCGCCATAGAAGGCTGCGTCAACGCCGGCCAGGATGCCGGGCGTGTGGTAGGCGGCGCGGCCGAGCATGGCGCCGTCGACATGGTCAAGATGCGCCTGCGCCTCTTCGATCGATTGAATACCGCCGTTAATCCCAATGAATTCGCTCCGCTTTCTGGCCTTCAGCCGATAGACGCGACCATAGTCGAGCGGCGGGATGTCGCGGTTTTCCTTGGGGCTCAGCCCTTCCAGCCACGCCTTGCGCGCATGCACCCACAGCGCGTCCGCGCCGGCGTCGAAAACACCGTCCGCCAGTGCATCAAGTGCGGGTCCTGGGTCCTGTTCGTCGACGCCGATGCGGCATTTGACGGTGACGGGAATTGTCACCACAGCTTTCATCGCCGCGACACAGCCGGCAACGAGGTCAGGCACTTTCATCAGGCAGGCGCCAAACGTGCCCGACTGGACGCGATCGGACGGGCACCCGACATTGAGGTTGATCTCGTCATAGCCGAAGGCCTCGCCAATGCGCGCCGCCTCGGCAAGCTTGCGTG
The DNA here is from genome assembly GCF_056781655.1 of Mesorhizobium bavaricum. Classification (NCBI taxonomy): domain Bacteria; kingdom Pseudomonadati; phylum Pseudomonadota; class Alphaproteobacteria; order Hyphomicrobiales; family Phyllobacteriaceae; genus Mesorhizobium; species Mesorhizobium bavaricum. The sequence goes on from NZ_CM165566.1 coordinate 4,778,331, forward strand.
GATCGGAACCGCCGAGCTGCAAGGCAACCGGATGTTCCGCCTCGTCGAAGCCGAGCAGCCGCGCGCGTGCGCCCTGGATGACCGCGTCGGCCACCACCATCTCGGTGTAAAGCAGCGCACGGCTCGTCAGCTGGCGATGGAAGAACCGGCAATGCCGGTCCGTCCAGTCCATCATTGGGGCGATGGCAAGCCTATGTTCTTGATATTTCGCGGCTTCTTTCGTCAAAACCAATTCCGGGTCGTTCCTGGCGCACGATCGTATGCCACAACGTGACGCCTTCGTCACGTGTCGACTGCACGGCGTGGCCGTGCTTGCTGACCCAGAACATTCTCCGACTTGCCACGGACATATCCGGCCAGCCTGCGCTAGGATTGCGTTCGCAAGACCAGCGGAGGTCAGCATGAACGATCCAGCCGGGAGACAACCTGTTTACGATCCCCAGCACCTGGAGCCCCTGCTGGTTTCGCGACAGCACGCTGGCGATGTCGATGGCATGACGGCTCTGTTCGAACCGACGCGGTGATCGATCGTGGAGGTGGAAATTTGCTGCGCGGCAAGGAGGCCATTCGCGGCTACTATGTCGAGATTGTCGCGTCAGGACGAAAGTTTGCGGTGGGACAGCAGCGCCCCGCCCTCATATGCGGCGATCTTGCGCTCACATCGACCCGGCTCCCCGATGGCGACGTGACCAGCGAGGTTTAAGGCGATGGCAGCTGGCTTTGGGTGATCGACCGTTATTCCGTCACTTGAGGCAAGCGTCCGATGCGATGCGGACGAACTTCGACGCCCGTCATCTCGGAGCGCACCAAAACAAGACCCGCGCCGCCACGGTGCGAGACCTTGTGAGATCATCAACAGAACAGGCGCTTACCGCCTCAGCGCATACACCTTGGCTTCGCCTTCGCCGCCGAGCGGCAACGCCATGTCATCGTCGAGAAGGCGCGTAATGCGGGCAAAGCCTGTAAACGCTTTCCTTGCTTCCTCGGCCGACATCTGGCCCGACAAGGCGGCCGAGCAGCAATTCAGCGCGCACTGATAGACCGGACCGCGCCGTCCCGTCGGCCATTTCCGCAAGAACACCATGGCCTCGGCAACACTATCGATTTCTTCAGCAGGGTGTCCCTGCCCGCGCGAAATCCGCACGGGCGAAAAGAAATGCAGATAATCCATTGTTTCCTCCCGGTCGACCGCTGCACGATCGAACCCAATGAAACGCTCCATCCGCAGGTTGGTTCCGTGCCAGAAGCGGAATTTTGAAAAATCGCGAGACGCCGAAATTCGAATCACTCGACCGACAAATGCAAAGCGGCCCACCATCGCGTCCGATCGATAATCGCGGTTCTCATTGAATATCTTTAAGGCCAAAGCCGGCAAATGGATTGCTTGTCGGTTCCCCTGCGCCAGGCTTACCTTGCGGGGCCAACGCGCGGCGGCGCGCGGGCAATCAAGGGGAGGATATTTGAATGACGATACAAGGCGCATCACCTGATCTGTACAATGAGGATCTAGCTCCGGCCAAAGTTCGAAACTGGGGACCATTCTCGATCTTCAACGTCTGGACGTCGGACGTTCACAGCCTCTGGGGCTACTACCTGGCCGCCAGCTTGTTCCTTTTCTGCGGCGGCTTCGTCAACTTCATCATCGCCATCGGCATCGGTTCGCTGATTATCTATGCGCTGATGAACATGGTCGGCTATGCCGGCGTGAAGACCGGCGTGCCCTACCCCGTGCTTGCCCGCGCCTCTTTCGGCATCTGGGGCGCCAACATACCGGCGCTGGTGCGCGCCATCGTCGCGTGCTTCTGGTACGGCGCGCAGACTGCCGCCGCCTCCGGCGCCATCGTGGCGCTCTTGATCCGCTCGCAATGGTTCGCCGATTTCAACGCCAACACGCATTTCCTAGGTCATTCGGGCCTGGAAGTGATCTGCTTTGTCGTCATCTGGGCGCTGCAGCTGCTGATCATCCAGCGCGGTATGGAAACAGTGCGCCGCTTCCAGGACTGGGCTGGTCCGGCGGTCTGGGTGATGATGCTGATCCTGGCGATTTACCTGTGCGTCAAATCCGGAACCTTCGCCTTCACCAGCGACATCCCGATGGACGTGCTGTTGGAGAAGACCAAGGATGCGGGCGTGCCGGGCACGCCGGGTTCGTGGACCGCGCTGTTTGCGGTGGCCGCGATCTGGGTAACCTATTTCTCGGCGCTCTATCTCAACTTCTGCGATTTCGCCCGCTATGCGCCCGATCAGGCGTCGCTGCGCAAGGGCAACATCTGGGGCCTGCCGGTCAACCTCATCCTGTTCTCGCTGGTCGCCGGCGTCACCACCATTGCCGCCTATGACGTCTATCACGAGGTGCTGCTGCACCCCGACCAGATCTCGGCGAAATTCGACAGCTGGTTCCTGGCGGCCCTTGCGGCCTTGACCTTCGCCGTGGCGACGCTTGGCATCAACGTCGTCGCCAACTTCGTGTCGCCGGCCTTCGACTTCTCCAACGTCTTTCCAAGGCAGATCGACTTCAAGAAGGGCGGCTATATCGCGGCGCTGATTGCGCTCGTGCTCTATCCCTTCGCGCCGTGGGAAGGCAGCGCCGCCTCCTTCGTCAACATCATCGGCGCGACGATGGGACCGATCTTCGGGGTGATGATGGTCGACTATTATCTGATCCGCAAAGGTGAGGTCGACGTCGAAGCGCTTTATCGCGAGGACGGCGAATTCCGCTTCCAGGGCGGCTGGCACGTCAATGCCTTCATCGCCGCCGGCGTCGGCGCCATCTTCTCGTCGATCCTGCCCAACTTCACCAACTGGCTGCCGTCCTGGTGGGGCGTCTATGGCTGGTTCTTCGGCGTTGCCATCGCCGGCATCATCTACTACGTGCTGCGCACCGCGGCACTCGGTGCCGGCGCCAAGACCGCGAAGGCCTGACAGGCATTATTGGGGGCGGCGCAAGGCCGCCCCCAATTTTATGCGCTGACCATCTCGGCCAGTTTGCGCACCGTGTTCCAGTTGCGCGACGTGCCAATGCCCAGACGCTTGTGGTTGGTTGCCGCAAGCAGCCGCGAACTTGGCCTCTCACGTGAAAAGACAACCCATATGTCGCCGCCGACCGACAGCACCTTCTCGTCCTCGGCGGCATAGGCCTGGAGCGCCGCGACGACATCCATGGGCGCGGGCTGGCGCATCACGCGCACCGCGACCTGGTCACCGGCTTCGGTGGACTCGCCCGGGAACGGATTGCCGGCGGCAAGCGTCAGCCACTCCTCGGCACCGCGCACGATGATCTCGACATGCCGGCCGAAGGTTGTTTCGAAGGCTGCTTCCAGCCGTTGCTCCAGATCGGCGATGGCCGTTGCCGACGTCTCGAAGACGAGATTGCCGGTCGCCACCAAGGTGCGAACATTCTTCAGGCCGAGGTCTTCGGCCATCGCCTTGAGGTCGGCCATGACCACCCGCCGCCCCTGCCCCAGGATGATGCTGTAGAGAAGCGCGACATACGTCTGCATCGCCCTGCCAGCCAGTGGTCGCTACACCAGCCGGCTCTGCTCCACCGCCGCCTCGATGAAACTGGCGAACAGCGGATGCGGGTCGAGCGGCCGGCTTTTCAGTTCCGGGTGATACTGGACGCCGATGAACCAGGGATGATCGGGGTATTCGACCGTTTCCGGCAGCACGCCATCGGGTGACATGCCGGCAAACACCAGGCCGCAATCCTCGAGCCGCTCCTTGTAGTCGACATTGACCTCGTAGCGGTGGCGATGGCGCTCGGAAATCTGCGTATCGCCATAGATCTCGGCGATCTTGGAGCCCTTGGCGAGATCGGCCTGATAGGCGCCGAGCCGCATTGTGCCGCCGAGATCGCCGGTTTCCCGACGCTTCTCCAGCATGTTGCCCTTCAGCCATTCGGTCATCAGGCCGACCACCGGTTCCTCGGTTGGGCCGAATTCGGTCGATGAGGCGTGCTCGACGCCGGCCAGCGACCGCGCGGCCTCGATGCACGCCATCTGCATGCCGAAGCAGATGCCGAAATACGGCACCTTGCGTTCACGCGCGAACTTCGCCGCCAGGATCTTGCCCTCGGAGCCGCGCTCGCCAAAGCCACCGGGAACCAGGATGCCATGGACCTTTTCCAACCAGGGCGTCGGATCTTCCTTTTCGAAGATCTCCGATTCGATCCAGTCGAGCTTGACCTTGACGTGGTTGGCCAAGCCGCCATGCGAAAGCGCCTCGATCAACGATTTGTAGGCGTCCTTGAGGCCGGTATATTTGCCGACCACGGCGATGGTGACCTCGCCTTCCGGATTGTGGATGCGGTTGGACACCGCCTGCCAGGGCTCCATGCGCGGCTTCGGCGCCGGATCGATGCCGAAAGCGGCAAGCACTTCCGAATCGAGCCCTTCCTTGTGGTAGGCCATCGGCACGTCGTAGATGTGCGGCACGTCCAGCGCCTGGATCACCGCGCTTTCCCTGACGTTGCAGAACAGCGACAGTTTTCGGCGCTCTTCCTTGGGGATGGCGCGATCGGCGCGAACCAGCAGGATGTCGGGCGCGATGCCGATGCCACGCAATTCCTTGACCGAATGTTGGGTCGGCTTGGTTTTCAGCTCACCCGCCGTCGGAATGTAGGGCATCAGCGTCAGATGCACGTAGACGGCGTTGTTGCGCGGCAAGTCATTGCCAAGCTGGCGGATCGCCTCGAGGAACGGCATCGCCTCGATGTCGCCGACCGTGCCGCCGATCTCGCACAGCACGAAATCATAGTCGTCATTGCCATTGAGGACGAAATTCTTGATCTCGTCGGTAACGTGCGGGATGACCTGCACGGTGGCACCAAGATAATCGCCGCGCCGCTCGCGCTCGATGATGTTCTTGTAGATGCGGCCGGTGGTGATGTTGTCCTGCTGATTGGCCGAGCGCCCTGTAAAGCGCTCGTAATGGCCAAGATCGAGATCGGTCTCGGCGCCGTCATCGGTGACGAAAACCTCGCCATGCTGGTACGGCGACATCGTGCCCGGATCGACATTGAGATAGGGATCGAGTTTTTTGATGCGCGCGCGATAGCCTCGCGCCTGCAAGAGAGCCCCAAGGGCCGCTGCGGCAATGCCTTTTCCAAGTGAGGAAACCACGCCGCCTGTGATGAATACATATCGCGCCATGGGAGTCATCGCTTAACGCGGCCGGATTGATTCCGCCAGAGAAAAAACCGCCGCGAAGGTTTTTTCCCAAAAAGGCGTGATGTCCTATGCATGTCGCCCAAAAGTGTGCAGCGGTTTTGGGACAACGACATGCATGAAACGAAGATCTAAAGCGCGTCGACTGATTCCGTTTCAACGCGACGCGCTTTAGAGGCAAGGCAAAACAAAAGGGCCGGCAAGGCCGGCCCTTTCGGCATGATGGACGCAGGCGTCAGATGATGACGACCTTGGTGCCTACCCTAACGCGGCTGTAGAGGTCCATGACGTGCTCGTTGATCATGCGGAAGCAGCCGTTAGAGGCGCTGGTTCCGATCGATTGCGGCGCGATGGTGCCGTGGATGCGTAGATGCGTGTCCTTCTTGCCGTCATAGAGATAGATGGCGCGGGCGCCGAGCGGGTTCTGACCGCCGCCAGGCATGCCGTCCTTGTACTGGCCATAGTGCTTCGGCTCGCGCTTCTGCATGTCCAGCGTCGGGATCCAGCGCGGCCATTCCTGCTTGTCGCCGACCGCAACCGTGCCCTTGAACTGCAGGCCCTCGCGGCCGACCGCAATGGCGTAGCGGCGAGCGGTGGAAGACGATTCGACGAGATAGAGGCGGCGGGCGCTGGTGTCGATGACAATGGTGCCCGCATCGTAACCGGTGAATTCCACGTCCTGCGGGACGAACTCCGGCTTCACCTTGAACTGCTTCTTGGCCTCCTTCTTGGCGAGAGCCTGGTCCAGCGCACGCGTCTCGGGGAGATATGAAATCGAAGAAGAGTAGGTACCGCCGAAGAGGCCGGCGAACAGACCGCCGCTCGCCTGCTTCTGGCCGACGACTTCGCTGCGCAGCTCGCCGTTGTTGCCGGTCAACGCGACATTGATCGCCTCGGCCGGGAGCGGCTCAGCCGACTGGATCGGTTCGATCGGTTCGATTGGCTCAAGGACCTTGGCAGCCTTCTTGGCCAGCTTGGCGTCAGCCACTTCGGTTGCGCTCTTGCCCCGCTTGGCGAGGAACGCCTGCCGTTCCGCGTCGGCCTTGGCCTTCGCCGCTTCGCGCATTGCCAGCTTTCTGGCTTCGAGCGCCTTGGCCTTGGCGGCTTCCTTGTCGGCAACGATCTTGGCCTCGATCTTCTTGATCTGGGCGAGATCGTCGGGTGTCGGGTTCTTCTTCTTCTTGAGAAGCTTCAATTGCGCCGAATCACTCTTGACGGCGACGTTGATGGCACTGGTTTTGTCAGCCGATACGGCCATATTGGCCGGCACACCGGCGAAAGCCGGGGAACTCATGCCGAGTGCGGCGCAAAGTCCCAGGAAAATGAAGCTGCGAAGCTGCATGGCGAAGATCCGATCGTTCTATGCTGTTGCCCACGGCGTCGCCCAGCGCCCCCCAAGGGCGCCGGAAATGCCGCGCGCAATCTATAGTCGAATAAGCGCGGATGCCTCAAGCGCGAGGCCGCGCCGCACCCACTCGAATCTTCGTGATCGTGCCGCATTTGCCGCGACTGTGTTCAAACGACAACAGGTCGCGGCTTCAGGCGTTGGAGACTACTGGTTCGGGACCTGCGGGGTCGCCGGTGCAGCGGGAGTGGTGCCGTTTGCCGCCGGCTGAGTCGAACCGGCGGCAGGCGCCGTCGCCGGAGGCTTTGCGGCGGCGTCATTGCCGGACGGCGGCGTCGGCGTGGCATTGCCGGCAGGCGCCGGGGTGGTCGTCCCGGGCAATTGGTTGAGCACGCCCTTGCCGGCGCCGTCCGATGTCGCGGGCACACGGTCAAGGATGTCGATCGGCTTCTCGCCGTAGCGGGCGACGATCGACAGCGTCAGCGAGGTGGCGAAGAAGGCGGCCGCCAGGATCGCCGTCGCACGCGTTAGCGCATTGGCCGCACCGCGCGCGGTCATGAAGCCCGAGCCGCCGCCGATGCCCAGGCCGCCGCCTTCGGAGCGCTGCAGCAGCACCACGCCGACAAGGGCGAGCACGACCATGAGATGGATGACGATCAGTACGGTTTCCATAGTTTATCCTGGCAAGGCCTTGCCCGGCCGCGGACACGACCGGTGAATTGGAGGCGGCTCAATACAATGCTTTGACGGCATTTCCAAGCCCGTGGCCGGAATATGGGAAGCAACGCTCCCTTTGCAACGATTTCCGGCGCCGTCTGCCCCTAGGCGATGTTGCGATAAGCCTCGGCGATGGCAAGAAAGTCCGCCGCTTTCAGGCTGGCGCCGCCGACCAGCGCGCCGTCGACATTCTTTATGCCGAGCAGTTCGACAGCGTTGGAGGGCTTGACCGAGCCGCCATAGAGAATGCGCATCTTGGCCGCAACGCTGCCGAGCTTTTCCGAGAGCTTTTCGCGGATATGCGCGTGTGCTTCGGCCACATCGGCCGCAGTCGGAGTCAGGCCGGTGCCGATCGCCCATACCGGCTCATAGGCGATGATGGAGTTGGACGGGGTGGCGCTTGGTGGCACAGATCCGGCGATCTGCCGTGACAGCACGTCGAGCGTGGCGCCCGCTTCGCGCTGTTGCTGCGTTTCCCCGATGCAAATGATGGCCACAAGCCCGGCGCGCCAGGCGGCGGAGGCCTTGGCCTGGACCGTCGCGTCATCCTCGCCTGCTTGCTCGCGGCATTCGGAATGACCGACGATGACGTGGCTCGCGCCCGCATCCTTCAGCATTTCCGCCGAGATGCAGCCGGTGTAGGCGCCGCTTTCCTTGGTGTGGCAATCCTCGCCACCGGCATGGACCGGCGTGCGTGACAGAATTTCCGCCGCGTGCGCAAGCAGGGTTGCTGGGACGCAGACCAGCGCTTCGGTCTCCGCGTCGAGCCCGCTCATGAAGCCATTGCCGATCATCCTGAGCTCATTGAGCGAGGCGCTGGTGCCATTCATTTTCCAGTTGCCGGCAACGAGTGGTCGAATTCCTGGCGTCATGGGTTTGCTTCTCCGGGCAATATTCGGCTTTGGCCCTCACTACCAAAATCAGGCCACAAAGCAATCGACAGTGGCCCGGAAGGGCGCTATTGCGCTTGTTTCAGACTCGGCGCACGCGAAGATGCGCATAAATCGGAATTGTCCATGCTTGGTATATTGAGAGACGCGGCAGGAACCTGGGTCGCGAAAACGCTGCTTTCGCTGCTGGTTGTGAGTTTCCTCGCCTGGGGCATTTCCGGGCGGGTGATGGGTGGCTTCGCGGGCCACGATTCGGTCATAACCGCCGGCGGCACCAAGGTGTCGCTCAACGAATATCGCTTGGCTTATGATCGCCAGCTCGCCGTCATGTCGCAGCAGTTCGGCCAGCGTCTCACCCACGAACAGGCAAAAGCGCTCGGCATCGACAACCAGGTGCTGGCGCAGCTCGTCTCGGGAGCCATCCTCGACGAACAGGCCCGCAAGCTGGGCCTCGGCCTCTCCAAGGACCGGCTGGCCGAGTTGACGCGCGAAGATCCGGCCTTCAAGGGCCCTGGCGGCCAGTTCGACAGGCGAACCTTCGAATATATGTTGCAGCAGATCGGCATGCGGCCTGAGGATTATCTGAAGAACCGTGCCCAGGTGGCGGTGCGCCAGCAAATCGTCGAGGCGGTCTCGGATGGCCTCAAGGCGCCGGACACTTTCTTCAAGGCGGTCGCGCTCTATCGCGGCGAAGACCGCACCATCGACTATTTGACGCTGCCCAAGGCACTGGTCGAGCCGATCCAGGCGCCGTCCGACAGCGTGCTCTCGACCTATTTCGACACAAACAAGAAGACATATGCGGCGCCCGAATACCGCAAATTCTCTTATGTCAGGCTCGAACCGGTCGACATCATGGATACGACCGCCGTCACCGACCAACAGGTCAACGACGACTACAACAAGAACAAGGCGCGCTACACGACGCCGGAGCTGCGCACCATCGAGCAGCTTGTGTTCAAGACGCCAGACGCGGCCAAGGCGGCGCTCGATTCGCTCAAGGCCGGCGCCACCTTCGACAAGCTGGTCACGGCGGAAGGCAAGACCCAGGCCGACACGCTGCTCGGCACGCTGGCCAAGGACAAGATCGCTGACAAGGCCGTCGCCGACGCCGCCTTCAAACTCAATGCCAATGAAGTCAGCCAGGTCGTGCTGGGCGCCTTCGGTCCGGTGCTGCTGCGCGTCACCGAAATCAAGCCCGAAGTCGTGAAGCCGCTGGCCGAAGCGTCCGACCAGATCCGCAAGGATCTGGCGCTGGGCGAGGCAAGCCGCATTCTTCTGGATGTGCGTGACAATTACGAAGACACCCGCGCCGCCGGCGGTTCTCTGGCCGACGCCGCCACCAAGCTGAAGCTGAAGGTTGTCACCATCGACGCCATCGATCGCAGCGGGCTGCGGCCCGACGCAACCATCGTCAAGGACCTGCCGCAATCACCGGAATTGATCAAGGCTGTCTTCGACGCCGAACCCAAGACGGAAAACGACGCCTTGACCACGGCGGACAACGGCTTCGTTTTCTATGAGGTGGCTTCCATCACGCCGGCCCGAGACCGGACACTGGACGAGGTTCGTCAGAAAGTCGTCGCCGACTGGACGGCTGCCGAGACGACCAAGCGGCTCGCCGCCAAGGCTGACGAGCTCGAGAAGCGGCTCAAGGCCGGTGTCACGCTCGACGTCATCGCCGGCGAATTGAAGCTGGAGAAGCAGACCAAGCGCGGCGTCAAGCGCGAGGCTGACGATGTCGATTTCGGCAAGGAGGGTGCGGCGGCGATGTTCGGTGTCGGCGAAGGCGGCACCGGCCTGATCCCCTCGCCCACCGGCGACGGACAGATCCTGTACAAGATCGCCGAAGTGTTCGAGCCCGCCGGGGCCGATGCCAGTTCGGTGCCGGACGACGCGCAGAAATCCTTCACCTCCGGCATGTCGGATGATCTGCTCGACCAGCTGGTGGCACAACTGCAGACGCAATACGACGTTCGCATCGACCAGGCCGCCGTTGCCCAAGCCTCGACAAGATGAGCGCGCTGAAAACCCATATCGCCAAGGTCGCGACCGGAAGCGCGCTTTCCTTCGAGGAAGCACGCGAGGCCTTCGACATCATCATGTCGGGTGACGCAACGCCCGGCCAGATCGGCGGCTTCCTGATGGCGCTGCGCGTGCGCGGCGAGACGGTGAGCGAGATTTCCGGCGCCGTTGCAACCATGCGCGCCAAGATGCTGCGCGTCGACGCACCGGCCGGCGCCATCGATATCGTCGGCACGGGCGGTGACAATTCCCACAGCGTCAACATTTCGACGGGGTCGGCGTTCGTCATAGCCGGCAGTGGGGTGCCGGTCGCCAAGCATGGCAATCGCGGTCTGTCGTCGCTGACAGGTGCCGCCGACGTCCTGGTCGCGCTCGGGGTCAAGATCGACATCTCGCCCGAATTCATCGGCCGTTGCATCCATGAGGCGGGCGTCGGTTTCATGTTCGCGCCCGCCCACCATCCGGCGATGAAGCATGTCGGCCCGACCCGCGTCGAACTCGGCACCCGCACCATCTTCAACCTGCTCGGCCCGCTCTCCAACCCGGCTGGCGTCAAGCGTCAGATGGTCGGTGTGTTCCTGCCGGAATGGATCCTGCCGGTGGCCGAGACGCTGAAAGCGCTGGGAGCCGAGCATGCATGGGTTGCCCATGGCGACGGCTATGACGAGATCACCACCACCGGCGAAACGCATGTCGCCGAACTGATCGGCGGCGAGATCCGCAGCTTCACACTGACCCCCGAAGCGGTTGGGTTGGCGCGCCACACCAAGGACGAGTTGCGCGGCGGCGACGCGGCCTACAACGCCAAGGCCTTGCGCGATATGCTGGGCGGGGCTGCCGGCGCCTATCGCGATACCGTGCTGATGAATGCCGGCGCCGGACTTGTGGTCGCCGGCAAGGCGACGACACTTGGCGACGGCATCGCAGCAGCGGCGCAAGCCATCGATAGCGGCCGGGCGCTGCAGGTGCTCGACAGGCTGGTCGAGATTTCGAACGGATAGAGCGTGTCTGACATTCTTCGCAAGATCGAGGCCTACAAGCGCGAGGAGATCGCGGCGGCAAAGGGGCGTGTGCCGCTGGCTGAGATCAAGGCGCGGGCCAAGGATGCCGACGCACCACGCGGATTTCTTGCCGCGCTCGAGGCGAAGCGCAAATCCGGCGCCTTCGCGCTGATCGCCGAGATCAAGAAGGCAAGCCCGTCCAAAGGCCTGATCCGTGCCGATTTCGACCCGCCGGCATTGGCGCAGGCCTATGCGGAAGGCGGCGCCGCCTGTCTTTCGGTGCTGACCGATGCACCGTCTTTCCAGGGCGCGCCCGAATTTCTTACCAGTGCGCGAGCCGCTGTTGCCCTGCCGGCTTTGCGCAAGGATTTTCTGTTCGACCCGTACCAGGTCTACGAAGCCCGCGCCTGGGGTGCGGACGCCATCCTGATCATCATGGCGAGCGTCGACGACGCCCTGGCCAGCGACCTCGAATCGACGGCGTTCGAACTTGGCATGGATGCGCTGGTCGAAGTGCATGACGAGGCCGAGACGCAGCGCGCGCTAAAGCTGTCTTCGCGGCTGATCGGCATCAACAACCGCAATCTCAGAACATTCGAGACCAGCCTCGAAACCTCCGGGCGGCTGGCGTCGATGGTGCCGGCCGACCGCCTGCTGGTCAGCGAGAGCGGGATCTTCACGCATGACGATTGCCTCAGACTGCAGAAGAGCGACATCGGCACCTTCCTTGTCGGCGAGAGCTTGATGCGGCAACAGGACGTCACCACGGCGACGCGCCTGCTTCTGACGGGCAAGGCACCGGCCGAGGCGATCTGACGATGACGTCCGCCCTCACCCATCTCGGCGCGCAGGGCGAGGCCAACATGGTCGATGTCGGCGACAAGGCCGAGACAACGCGCACGGCAATCGCCGAGGGTTTTGTCGCGATGCAGGCCGAAACGCTGACCATGATCCTCGCCGGCAATGCCAAGAAGGGCGATGTGCTCGGCACCGCGCGCATTGCCGGCATCATGGCGGCGAAAAAGACGCATGAATTGATCCCGCTCTGCCATCCGCTGCTTCTGACCAAGGTTTCCGTCGACATCGAACCGGACCACGCTTTGCCGGGCCTGAAAGTCACCGCGCTGGCACGTGTCACCGGCAAGACAGGCGTCGAGATGGAAGCACTGACCGCTGCTTCCGTGGCCTGCCTGACCATCTACGACATGGCCAAGGCGGTGGACCGAGCCATGGTCATCTCCGGCATCCGGCTGGTCGAAAAGACCGGCGGCAAGTCGGGTGACTACAAGGCGCGCGCCTGATGGCGTTGGTTCCCGTCGCGGAGGCGCTCGAACGCCTGCTGGAAGGCGCTGCGCCGCTGGCCGGTGAAAGCGTTCCGCTCCTCGAGGCGGTGGACCGGGTGCTGGCCGAGCCGGTCGTCGCCCTGCGTACTCAGCCGCCCTTCAACGCCTCGGCCATGGATGGCTACGCGGCCCACGCCACGGATGTGGCGTCGGCGCCATCGAGACTTTCGGTGATCGGCATGGCGCCGGCTGGGCGCGGCTTTGACGGCACGGTCGGCAAGGCACAGGCCGTGCGCATCTTCACCGGTGCGCCGCTGCCTGACGGAGCCGACACCATCGTCATCCAGGAGAATGTCCGCGACCTCGGCGGCGGCGACATCGAAGTGATCGAACCGACGACGAAGTGGCGCAACATCCGCAGCATCGGCCTCGACTTTTCGAAAGGCGACGTCCTGCTGGAAAAAGGCCGCGTGCTCGACCCTGCGGCATTGTCGCTGGCGGCATCGGCCAACCATCCCCGGGTCAACGTGGTGAAACGGCCTCTGGTCGCCATCATCGCCACCGGCGACGAATTGTTGCCGCCGGGCAGCGAACTCGGTCCGGACCAGATCATCTCGTCCAATGCCTATGGCGTCGCCGCGACGGCACAGTCGGTCGGCGCTCGCGCACTCGATCTCGGTATTGCTGCCGACCGCAAGGAGGCCATCGCTGCGCTGGTGCAGAAAGCTGTCATGGCCGGCGCGGATGTCATCGTCACGCTTGGTGGTGCCTCGGTGGGCGATCACGACCTGATCCACGACGTGCTGACCGGCGAAGGCATGACGCTCGGCTTCTGGAAGATCGCCATGCGCCCCGGCAAGCCGCTGATGTTCGGCCGCCTCGGCGACATCAGGTGCATCGGCCTGCCCGGCAATCCAGTGGCAAGCCTGGTCTGCTCGCATCTGTTCCTGAAGCCGCTGCTGGCACGGCTCGGCGGCCGCAATCATCGCCAGGACATACGCCGGGCGCGATTGGGAGCTGCAATGTCGGCCAACGACCTGCGCCAGGACTATGTGCGGGCGGTGGTCAGGGAAGATGACGGCGCGCTCGTGGCGACGCCGTTCGGTATCCAGGATTCCTCGATGCTGCGAATGCTGGCCGACGCCAACGGGCTGGTGGTGCGGGCGCCGTTCGCCCCTGCAGCGGCTGTGGGCGAAGCATGCAGTGTGCTGATGCTGCGCTGAAGCGCCACCAGACAAGCCGTTCATAAAAAAACGAAAATGATCTCTGCGCTATTCCGAGATCAAGGTCCGGGTCAGCGGATGCGCTGGGTCGGCAAGGCCATCGATGATGTTGTAATGATGCTGGTCTGGCTCGACCACGGCGCTGGTCGTCGCGCTAAGGCCGGTCCAGATGTTGGCAAGCAACGCGTTCTGGCGCAGGAACTCGGCGCGTTCACCACCACCGGCCCAGCAGGTGATGCGGGCACCGTCCATCGGGCGCAACAGCGCCGGGCTTTCGGCCAGCGCCTCGGGCTCGTCGATTGCCAGGGTCGCGTTCATCTCGGTCTGCATGATCGGACGCAGGTCATGGACACCCGAAATCGAAACGACGTGGCGTATGCGCCGCGCCACGTCTGCCGCCAAAGGCGTGGTTGTCGTCACCATCCGGCTGGCGAGATGGCCGCCGGCCGAATGCCCGGTCAACATCAACGGCCCGTCGACCATTTCGGCCGCCTTGCCGATCGCCGCGCCGATCTCCTGGACGATGCCGGCGATGCGTATTTCAGGGCACAGCGTGTAGGACGGCATCGCCACGGCAAAGCCACTGCTGACCGCGCCGTTGGCGAGATGTGACCAGAAACTCTTGTCGAATGCCATCCAGTAACCGCCATGGATGAACACCACGAGCCCCTTGGGCGTGGCGCTTGGAAGGAAGAGATCGAGCCGATTGCGCCGTCCCCCGCCATAGGCGATGTCGAGCCTTGCCCGGCCCTCTGCCGAAAGCGCGCCACGAAACGCTTGCGCCGGTTCGACCCAAGCGGCCGGCCAGCGGTCGCTGCCGGCGATGTTCGCGCCGTTGGCGTAGGCGCTGTCCCAATCGGCAATGTGACGCTCGAACATCCGCACCCCTCCCCAAACGGCATCGTTTCTCCGCTAGCAATGGCCACCGCCGCGTCATGCGTCAATGCTCCAGGACAAAACATTTTAGGCTTGAAACAAATTTCGACTGGTGCGATCCTGCCCTGATGAACAGCCGACAATGGGAGGTCTGCTGTGCTGCCCAAAACCTGCAGATGTCCGCCCTTTCGGCCGATGTTGAGCAAGGTAGCGACTGGCGGCACGAAGCCTCCTCTAAAAGCAGGAATTCCAAATCCACCACACCAGCCAGAGCCTCGTGCACTGGCCAGGCAGCAGACAGGATAGCGGCGACATGCTTGGGCCTTCAGCGCATATCGACACGTTCACGCGCGATCACCTGCCGCCGCCGGAGCAATGGCCGGACTTCCTGCTCGACGGTTTCGACTATCCCGAACGTCTCAATGCCGGCGTCGAACTGACCGACAGGCTGGTCGAGAAGGGCCTGGGTGACCATACCGCGCTGATCGGCAATGGCCGCCGCCGCACCTACAAGGAACTGTCCGACTGGACGAACAGGCTGGCCCATGCGCTGGTCGAGAACTATGGCGTGAAGCCCGGCAACCGGGTGCTGATCCGCTCGGCCAACAACCCCGCCATGGTCGCTTGCTGGCTGGCTGCCACCAAGGTCGGCGCCGTGGTCGTCAACACCATGCCGATGCTGCGCGCCGGCGAGCTTGCCAAGATCGTCGACAAGGCGGAAATCACAATCGCGCTCTGCGACACCAGGCTGATGGACGAGATGACCGCTTGCGCCAAGGACAGCGCGTTCCTCAAGCAGGTTATCGGCTTCGACGGCACCGCCAACCATGATGCCGAACTCGATCGCGCGGCTCTCGACAAGTCGGTTGTTTTCAGCGCCGTCAACACCGGCCGCGACGACGTCGCGCTGCTCGGCTTCACCTCGGGAACGACAGGCGTGCCGAAGGCGACGATGCATTTCCACCGCGACCTCTTGATCATCGCCGACGCCTATGCCCGCGAAATCCTCCAGGTGACGCCGGACGACATCTTTGTCGGCTCGCCGCCGCTGGCCTTCACCTTCGGCCTTGGCGGTCTCGCCATCTTCCCGCTGCGCTTCGGTGCGGCGGCGACATTGCTGGAACAGGCAACGCCACCCAACATGATCCACATCATCGAGACCTACAAAGCGACCATCTCCTTCACCGCGCCGACCGCCTATCGCGCCATGCTGAAGGCCATGGATGAGGGTGCCGACCTGTCATCGCTACGCGTCGCCGTTTCGGCCGGCGAGACCTTGCCGGCTCCGGTCTTCGAGGAGTGGACGCAAAAGACCGGCAAACCGATCCTCGACGGCATCGGCGCCACCGAGATGCTGCACATCTTCATCTCCAACCGCTTCGACGACATGAAGCCGGCATCGACCGGCAAGCCAGTGGGCGGCTACGAAGCGCGCATCGTCGACGACGAGATGCGCGAGGTGCCGCGCGGCGCGACTGGCAGGCTGGCGGTGCGCGGCCCGACCGGCTGCCGCTACATGGCCGATTACAGGCAGAAAGAATATGTCCGCGACGGATGGAACCTTACCGGCGACACCTTCACGCAGGACGAGGACGGCTTCTTCCATTTTGCTGCCCGCTCCGACGACATGATCGTCAGCGCCGGCTACAACATTGCTGGCCCAGAGGTCGAGGCGGCGCTGCTGGCGCATCCGGATGTCGCCGAATGCGCTGTGATCGGCGCCCAAGACGCCGAACGCGGCCAGATCGTCGAGGCGCATGTCGTGCTGGTGCAAGGCGTGGCACCTGACGCGTTGACCACCAAGCGCCTGCAGGACCACGTCAAGGCGACGATCGCGCCCTACAAATACCCGCGATCGGTGAAGTTCATCGCTGCGTTGCCCAAGACGCAGACCGGCAAGATCCAGCGCTTCCGGCTGCGCACGGAGAAAATCAATTGAGCGAACCATACGATCCGGCTTCCGAAGGCGCACAGATGTCGTTCAAGGAGCGCATGTCCTACAGCGACTATCTGCACCTGGAGAAAGTGCTGGAGGCACAGACGCCGCTGTCGTCGGCGCATGATGAGATGCTGTTCATCATCCAGCACCAGACCTCCGAGCTCTGGATGAAGCTCGCGCTGCACGAGATCGGTGCTGCGATCCGCTCCATCCGCGGCGACCGCCTCGAACCGAGCTTCAAGATGCTGTCGCGCGTCGCCCGCATTTTCGAGCAGTTGAACAACGCCTGGGACGTGCTGCGGACGATGACGCCCAGCGAATACACCGAGTTCCGCGACGCGCTCGGCCAATCCTCGGGTTTCCAGTCCTGGCAGTATCGCGCCATCGAGTTCATGGCCGGCAACCGCAACCTCGCCATGCTCGGCCCGCACAAGCACCGGCCGGATCTCAGCGGGAAGCTTGAGGCTATTCTGGCCGAGCCGTCGCTCTACGACGAAGCGCTTCTGCTGCTGGCGCGCAACGGATTCGACATCGGCGCCGACGCCAGGCGCACCGACTGGCGTGAGACGCGAACCGAGAATGAAGAGGTCCTGGTCGCCTGGCAGACAGTCTACCGCGACCCGCAGCGCTACTGGATGTTCTATGAACTGGCCGAGAAGCTGGTCGACTTCGAGGATTACTTCCGCCGCTGGCGCTTCAACCACGTCACCACGGTCGAGCGCATCATCGGCCTGAAGCGCGGTACCGGAGGCACGTCGGGTGCTTCCTACTTGAAGAAGATGCTCGAGGTCGTCCTGTTTCCGGAGCTCTGGACGGTCCGCACCCGACTCTGACCATCGTGCGCACTTTTATGCATCAAGCAGTAATGAGAGTCAGGTCAGGCCGAGCCGAAAACGGTGGCTTTCGAGAACCGGAGCGGAACGGACATTCGGGTCCATGAGCACCGGAAGCGCGGAAAGCCGTCGTATGCAGGCCGGTATCACCTGAATATCAACACACCTCAAGTGACTGCAGTCTTGACCGCGAACCGCGCGTCCCGCCAGGCGCCGGTGCGCAGGATGTCCTCCAGCACCTCGACCGCCTGCCAGACATCCCTGTAGCCGACATAGAGCGGCGTGAAGCCGAAGCGGATCGTCGACGGCGCGCGGAAATCGCCGATCACGCCGCGCTCGATCAAGGCCCGCATCACCTGGTAGCCATGCGGGTGGATGAACGAAACCTGGCTGCCGCGCTCTTCTCCGTTGCGCGGGCTTTCGAGTTCGAGGCGATAGGCGCCGCATTTCGCTTCGACGAGTTGGATGAACAGGTCGGTCAGTGCGATGCTTTTCTTGCGTACCGCCGCCATGTCGACATCGTTCCAGAGGTCGAGCGCGCCCTTGAGCACCCGCATCGATAACACCGGCTGCGTGCCGCACAGGAAGCGGCGGATGCCGGTGCCGGCCGCATAGGCCTGTTCGAAGGCGAACGGCCGCGCATGCCCCCACCAGCCGCTGAGCGGCTGATAGACATCTCCGTGGTGGCGCCTTGCGGCATAGATGAAGGCCGGTGAGCCCGGGCCGCCATTGAGGTACTTGTAGGTGCAGCCAATGGCGAAATCGGCATTAGCCCCGTCAAGCTCGACCGGCAGCGCACCGGCGGTGTGGCAGAGGTCCCAGACAATCAGCGCACCGGCCTGATGAGCCCTGCGCGTCAAGGCTGCCATGTCGCGCAACTGACCGGACTTGTAGTTGACGTGGTTGACCAGGATAACGGCGACGCGTTCATCGATGAGCTCCTCGATAGCAGGCGCGTCGACGCCCTCAAGCCGCAACACGGTACCTGGCCGCGTCGAGGCAACGCCTTCGGCCATATAGAGGTCGGTTGGAAAACTGTCGCCCTCGGCGACGATGACCGACCGGTCAGGCCGCATTGCAAGTGCCGCATGCAGCACCTTGTAGATGTTGATCGAGGTCGTGTCGCAGACCACCGTCTGGCCGGCCGCGGCACCGATCAGGCGTCCGAGCTGGTCGCCGAGCTCGACCGGCATGTCGAACCAGCCGGCGGTGTTCCAGGCACGGATGAGATCCTGCGCCCATTCCTGCGTCGCGGCCTTCTGGATCTCTTCGAAGACGGCGGGTGAAGCCGCGCCAAGCGAATTGCCGTCGAGGTAGATGACCCCTTCCGGCAAGACGAAACGATCGCGCATGGCACGCAGCGGATCCGCGGCATCCATCGCCTCGATTGCAGCGAGATCGAGAGTGGCATTCATGATCGACTATCCCCGCGCATGAGCGTACTCGGATGAGCATCAGGTGAAACCGTTAGCCGATCATGGGCAGTCTCCTAGGCGCTGTCAAACGTTATATATAATTTACGGAACGAGAGGTTTTCATATATAATCGTCGCCCAGGCAGTACGGATGGACGGCGATGCTGGATGACGAGCACTTCTCGAAAACGGAAGCAGCTTACAGGCTGCTGCGTCGCGATATCCTCACGACCCGCCTGAAGCCCGGCGCGCCGCTCAAGCTCAGCGCGTTGCGGAGCAGCTACGGCATTGGCTGGACCCCGTTGCGCGAGGCGCTGTCGCGGTTGGAGGCCGAGCGCCTGGTGACCGCCATCAGCAATCGTGGCTTTGCCGTCGCACCAGTCTCGCGCGTCGAGCTGGAAGATCTGTCACGCGCGAGGCTCGTGGTCGAACTGCCGCTGCTCCAGGAATCGATCGAGAAAGGCGGCCGTGAATGGGAGGATGCCGTTGTCGCGGCCCATTACCGGCTGTCGCGCTGCAAGACAGCGGTCGACGACCCGTCCGACGGCGTGGTGGACGAATGGGACGAAAAGCACGAGGCTTTCCACGCGGCACTGCTCGGCGCGGCAGCATCCCCATGGCTGCTGACCTTCCATTCCACGATCGCGGATCAACTGCGTCGCCATCACCGGTTTCTAGGCCTTGCACCAACCCTGCGAGCGGTCGCTGGCCTGCAGCATGGTTATGAGGAGGCCGTGGCGGCGTTGCGCCAGGCTGTCGCGATCGAACATCACACCGCGCTCATGGAAGCGGCGTTGGATCGCAACATCGAGCGCGCGAAAACCCTGATGATCGCCCACATCGGCTACACGTTGCATGTCTATGTCCATGCTGGCGACGGCAGCACGAACAAGCGGTAATGCAACAGGAACAGGCTAAAGCCGACTTGGTCAATTTCTCCGGCGAAGTTGGCATTTTGGCTTCGTTTCGTTCACGGCAGGCCAACCATCGGTGACGTGACCAAAGCCCTCTCGTTGAGCTTCATCTGTAACGGATGCCAAGCCCGACACAGGGTGGGCCAAAGCCATTAACCATAACATTTTCAATCGAACCAAGGCTGTGGCGGTTGCAGGCAAGCGTGGAACGCCGCACGCTACCGCGCGGCAAATGATTTCAGCCGTCTTAACAAATTCATTAAACTTTAAACGGTTGCGGAACACAACTGGAACAGATAGTGTTTGTTCTGGGTTTGTTTTTCCGATTCCGATTTCAGGTAACCTGGGGGCTGCCATGCTGACGCGCAAACAACATGAACTGCTGATGTTCATCCATGAACGCCTCAAGGAAAGCGGCATTCCGCCATCCTTCGACGAGATGAAGGAAGCGCTCGACCTCGCCTCCAAATCCGGCATCCACCGGCTGATCACGGCGCTGGAGGAGCGCGGCTTCATTCGCCGGCTGCCCAACCGGGCGCGCGCTCTGGAAGTGCTGCGGCTGCCGGACTCGATCGCGCCTGGCCTCAACGCGGCAAAAAAGTTCTCACCAAGCGTCATCCAGGGCAGCCTCGGTCAAGGCGGCCTTGGCCGGCAAATCAAACCGTCGCCTTCGCGGATGCCTTCTGCCGGCAATGACGACGACGTCGTCTCCGCCGTGTCGATCCCGGTGATGGGCCGCATCGCCGCCGGCGTGCCGATCGACGCCATCCAGCACCAGACGCATTCGATCTCGGTGCCGCCGGACATGATCATGGGCGGCGAGCACTACGCCTTGGAGGTCAAGGGCGATTCGATGATCGAGGCCGGCATCTTCGACGGCGACACGGTCATCATCCGTAACGCCGATACAGCCAGCCCGGGCGAGATCATCGTGGCGCTGGTGGATGAAGAGGAAGCGACGCTGAAGCGGTTCCGCCGCAAGGGCGCCTCGATAGCCCTCGAAGCCGCCAACCCGGCCTATGAAACCCGCATTTTCGGACCGGACAGGGTCAAGGTGCAAGGCAAGCTCGTCGGCCTGATCAGGCGCTACTGAGCAGGGCTTGCAGCCGGCTTTTCGGGTTTGCGATAGGGTGGAAGGCCCCTCGCCTCGCGCGAGAATTTGCGTTGCGTGTGCCAGGGCCGGTATGGCCTGTCCACCGCGAAGCTGACCGTTGCCGGCGTCGTCGCAGACTCCCGATCGAAGAAGACGGCGGCGCTGCCTTTGCGAGCCAGTTGTCGCTTGGTGATGACAAGCACCAGCGGATTGTGACAGGGGTCATAGGCCGTGGCGTCATTGATGACGATCAGGTCTGCGAAGCCGCAGGCCTTCCAGGCGTCCTTCCCGTCTTCGACATGCGCGATGATCACACCGGACGGATGCTTGGCGAGACAAACGCCTGACGTGCAGTAGAAAGGCGCGCCCGGCGGCAGTTCAGCGGCATCCGCTATGTCGAACTGCCCCTCTCCTTTGCTGAACACCTCCGGCACGATGATGGTTTCCGATGTCAGCGCGCGTTTCCAGTTGTCGACCGTGAATTCGTTCGGACGGGCGCGGCTGACGGCCAGCTCGCCGCCCCCGATCGGCAACGCAACCAGCCTGGCGTCCTCCGAGATCAGCACGTCCGGTGGGCGCGTATTCGAGACGGTCAACAGGCCGGCAAGCGCAAAGGGAAGGGCTGCGAGCCGCAGCCATGTCGTCGCCATCGTCGCAATGACCAAGGCAATCGCCACCAGCAGGACAGACTGCTGCGAAATCAACCCGACGGCGTCGACCGGCGAGCGCTCGGAAATCCATCCGGACATGGCGATCATCGCCGTCAGGCCCTTGCCCATCACATAAAGAAAGGGGCCGTCGGCACCGAATGGCATCGCCAGAGCACTGAGGACGGCGAAGGGCATGACTACAAGTGACACGATCGGCATGATGGCCAGATTGGCGAACAGGCTGAGCGGCGACACCCGCTGAAAATGCCAGATGGCAAACAGTGCAGTCGCGCCGCCGGCGATGATGGAGGTCATCGCAAGGCCGCCAGCCGCCAGCAGGAATTTTTGCGTGAGAAACCCAGGCAGCGATCGCCGTGGCGGCGGAGGTCTCGTCTTTCCCGCTCGATGATCCGACCACCCGGCATAGGCGCCGACAAGCGCAGCCGTCGCCGCGAACGACATCTGGAAGCTCGGGCCGGCCACTTCGTGCGGCGACACCACAATGACGGCGATCGCCGAGATCGCCAGATTGCGCATGGTCAGCGCCGCCCGATCGAACAGCACGGCAATCAGCATCACGGCCAGCATGATGAAGCTGCGCTCGGCGGCAACGACGACGCCAGAGATGATCAGGTAGGCGGCGATCGAGAAAAGTGCCGCGGCGGCCGCGTATTTCTTCACCGGTCGACGCGCGGAAAAGTCCGGAAACAGGGCGAAGGCGCCACGCAGCAAGCCCATGATTGTGCCGGCGACCAGCGCCATGTGCAGTCCGGAAATGGAGATGATGTGGTAAATGCCGGTCCTCCGCATCGCTTCGTTGATGTCATCGGGAATGCCGGCGCGCACGCCGACGATCAGCGCCGCGGCAATCTCGCCCTCGGCGCCACCGACACTGCCCCTGATATGGTCGGCGATGGCTTCGCGGGCATTTTCTATCCCCGAGGAAAGGCGGGCCGACAGCGGCATCTCGTTGCCATCGGTGGCGGCCATCTTTGGATTGCCGAGAAAGAACCCGCTGCCGCCGATGCCGGCGAAGTAGCTGTCGAAGGAGAAATCGTAGCTGCCCGGCCGTACCGGGCCTGTCGGCGGCAACAGCTTGGCGTAGCCGGCGATGAGGGAGCCGGCGGTCATCTCTGCCGGGATCTTTCGCGCCGAAAGCCGAACCCGCTCCGGCGCATAGCGCAACTTCGGCCGGGCGGTCGATGTCACATCGATGGTGAGCCGAATGCGGCCGCTCTCCATCCGGTCGAGCGAGACCACCCGCCCCGTCAGTTGAGTCGAGATTTCCGAACCCAGAATCTGCGTTCCCGCCCGCCATGTCTCGACCTTTGCGGCGAGCAAGCCCAGCGCACACAACAATGCTGCCATGAGGCACAGATGGGTTTTCGGCCAGGAACGCGAGACAAGCGCACAGAACGCCGTCAGTGCAACGACCGCGACAGGCTTTGGAAAGTCAGGCTCCGCCGCCAGCGAAAAATAGCCGATCGCGCCGATTGCCAGGCAGACCGGCACCAGCAGAAAGGCCACGCCTCGGTCGAGCTCCAGGCCCGCTGCCGTGGCCAGGCTGTGTCGCAGGCGAGGCAGTGATATCGGACCGATTTGCCGGCGCACGCGCACGATCCTGCCGACTTCGGCAACGACCGGGATATCGGCTTGCAATGGCAGGTTGCCGGTGCCCGGCACGAGAGGTGATGGCGGCGGCAACGAAGCCGGCTGCGGCGGCGCAAACAGCGACCGTTCGCTGACGCCGATAGCAGCGTCCTCGCCCTGATTCGAGCCCCGGCCTGGTCCAGCCATCGGGTCTGCCCCTTGCGCCCTCGACACCCTATGCTACATGAACGCCGACCGCGCGAAAGTCCGCGCAACCGCACCCGCTTAAGATGGTTTCCGAGAGTTCCATGTCCGACAAGGTCGTCACCCGTTTTGCCCCCTCGCCCACCGGCTACCTGCACATCGGCGGGGCACGCACGGCGCTGTTCAACTGGCTGTATGCAAAGCACACCGATGGCACGATGCTGCTGCGCATCGAGGACACCGATCGTGAGCGTTCGACCGATGCTGCCACCGCGGCCATTCTCGACGGGCTTTCCTGGCTCGGGTTGACCTGGGACGGCGAGCCGGTGTCACAGTTCGAGCGTGCGCCGCGCCACCGTGAGGTGGCGGAGGAGCTCGTGCGCATGGGCAAGGCCTACTACTGCTACGCGACGCCGGCCGAGTTGGAGGCGATGCGTGAGGCAGCACGGGCCAAGGGGCTGCCGCCCCGCTATGACGGCCGGTGGCGTGACCGCGACCCGTCCGAGGCGCCTGCAGGCATCAAGGGCGCAATCCGCATCAAGGCGCCGACCGAGGGCGAGACGGTGGTGCACGACCGTGTCCAGGGCGAGGTGCGATTTCCCAACAAGGATCTCGACGACTTCATCATCCTGCGTTCGGATGGCAACCCGACCTACATGCATGCCGTGGTCGTCGACGACCACGACATGGGCGTCACCCATATCATCCGTGGTGACGACCACCTGACCAACGCCGCCCGCCAGACGGTGATCTACAACGCCATGGACTGGGGCGTGCCGTCGATGTCGCATATCCCGCTGATCCACGGCGCCGATGGCGCCAAGCTGTCGAAGCGGCACGGTGCCCTTGGGGTCGAGGCTTATCGCGCCATGGGCTACCTGCCGGAAGCGCTGCTGAACTACCTGGCGCGGCTCGGCTGGAGCCATGGCGACGACGAGATCATGTCGATCAAGGACATGATCTCCTGGTTCGACATCGGCGATGTCAACAAGGGCGCGGCCCGCTTCGACTTCGCCAAGCTCGAGGCGCTGAACGGCGTCCATATGCGCCGCATGAGCGATGCCGAGCTGTTCGATATCTTCATCGCCACCTTGCCCTATCTCGAGGGTGGTCCAGCGATGGCCGCACGCCTCGACGACAACAACAAGGCGCAGCTGCTCGCCGCGCTGCCGGGCCTGAAGGAGCGCGCCAAGACGCTGGTCGAGCTTGTCGATGGCGCCGCTTTCCTGTTTGCCACCCGGCCGCTACCAATCGACGACAAGGCGGCACTTCTGCTCAATGACGACACACGCAAGGTCTTGCGCGGCGCTCACGAAGCTTTGAACGCGCTTTCGGGCGACTGGACGGCCACTGCGGCTGAGGCCGCGGTCCGCGATTATGCGCAGGCTGGCGGCCACAAGCTTGGCGCCGTGGCCCAGCCTTTGCGCGCTGCATTGACCGGCAAGAGCACCTCGCCGGGCGTGTTCGACGTGCTTGCCGTGCTCGGGCGCAACGAGAGCCTGGCTCGCATAGCGGATCAAATCGATTAGGAGCAATCTGGCCCAAGAAGATTGGCATTGAAAGGCGCGTTTCGCAGTGCAACATTAGGCCTTGGCCCAATCTGGCACGCACCTCCTAAAATGCGGTGGCGAATACGCGCATTGCGGTGATTTCGACGTGTCGCTCTGCAGAATTTTGCCTTTGCCGGCATGAGGAAACAATAAGGAGTTTGCAATGACCGAAGCTGCGAAAAAACTGGATTTGGGCGGCACGACCCAAGAGGCCACGGCAACGCTTGAATTCGCCGGCAAGACTCACGAATTCAAGGTGCGAAGCGGCTCGGTCGGGCCCGATGTCATCGACATCGCCTCGCTCTACAGCACCACCGGCGCCTTCACATACGATCCCGGCTTCACCTCGACCGCAAGCTGCGAGTCCGAGATCACCTTCATCGACGGCGACGCCGGCATCCTCTTGCACCGCGGCTATCCGATCGACCAGCTGGCCGAACATGGCGATTTCCTCGAGGTCTGCTATCTCCTGCTCTACGGCGAATTGCCGACCAAGGCGCAGAAGGACGATTTCGATTACCGCGTGACGCGCCACACCATGGTGCACGAGCAGATGTCGCGCTTCTTCACCGGCTTCCGCCGTGACGCGCATCCGATGGCGGTGATGTGCGGCGTGGTCGGCGCGCTGTCGGCTTTCTATCACGACTCCACCGACATCTCGGACCCGTACCAGCGCATGGTTGCCTCCATGCGGCTGATCGCCAAGATGCCGACGATCGCGGCGATGGCCTACAAATACCACATCGGCCAACCCTTCATTTACCCGAAGAACGAGCTGAACTTCGCCGCCAACTTCCTGCATATGTGCTTTGCGGTGCCGTGCGAGGAATACAAGATCAATCCCGTTCTGGCGCGCGCCATGGAGCGTATTTTCATCCTGCACGCCGACCATGAGCAGAACGCCTCGACATCGACCGTGCGTCTCGCCGGGTCTTCGGGCGCCAACCCGTTCGCCTGTATCGCTGCCGGCATTGCCTGCCTGTGGGGCCCGGCCCATGGCGGCGCCAATGAAGCGGCGCTGAACATGCTGGGCGAGATCGGCCATGTCGATCACATCCCGGAGTTCATTGCCCGCGCCAAGGACAAGAACGACCCGTTCCGGCTGATGGGCTTTGGCCACCGCGTGTACAAGAACTACGATCCGCGCGCCAAGATCATGCAGAAGACGGCGCACGAGGTTCTGGGCGAGCTTGGCATCAAGGACGATCCGCTGCTCGACATCGCCATGGAACTGGAAAAGATCGCGCTGACCGATCCCTATTTCATCGAGAAGAAGCTCTACCCCAATGTCGACTTCTATTCCGGCATCACGCTGAAGGCGCTGGGCTTCCCCACCACCATGTTCACCGTACTGTTCGCGGTCGCCCGCACCGTCGGCTGGATCGCGCAGTGGAAGGAGATGATCGAGGACCCTCGCCAGAAGATCGGCCGCCCGCGCCAGCTCTATACCGGCGCGCCAGAGCGCGACTACGTGCCGATCGCCAAGCGCTGATCGAAGCTTCCAGACTAAGAAAGGCGCCCGTCAGGGCGCTTTTTTCATGTGATGAAGCACGACACCCGCTGCGATCTCACCGGACGGCTTGCTGGTCGCCATACGCCGCGTGATCTCGGCAAAGCCTTGCTTTTGCCAGGCGCGCATCCCGCTATCGGCGAACAGCGCTTCCAGTTGCCGGGCCAGATTGTTCGGCTTGACGTACTCGTTGTAGAATTCCGGGACCAGCGCGCGATCCGCAATCAGGTTGGGCAGCAGCGCCGACCAGATGGACAGCAGGTAAGGCGCGACGACACGGGCGACCGGATCGAGCCTGTAGCAGGAGACCATCGGCACACCCGCCAGCGCCAGCTCCAGCGATACCGTCCCGGACGCGATCAGCGCGGCGTCGGCCTTGCCGAATGCCTGCCATTTGCGCTGGGGATCAAGGATGATCTCGGGCTTCTCATCCCACCTGGTGACCGAGGATCTGACGAGGTCGGCGACATGCGGCACTGTCGGCAGCAGCAGCCGCAGACGATGTCCGCGCGCGCGCAGCATCGATACTGTCTCGCCGAACGGGTCGAGCAGCCGCCGCACCTCGCCGCGCCGCGAACCGGGCAGGACGAGCAATGTCTTGACGTGGTCCGGAGCGAGGTCGCGTGACAGGTCCTGCGCCTTGGCCGCGGCGAGGACGCCCGGATCATGGGTGAGGCGATGCCCGACATAGGTTCCGGGCGGGCCGCCGAGCCGCTCGAGCTCCTTCACCTCGAACGGCAGGATGCAGAGGATATGGTCGACATAGGGCTTCATCGCCACCGCCCTGCCCGGCCGCCACGCCCAGACGCTCGGGCAGACATAGTGGATGATCGGGATCGACGGATTGGCCGCACGCACCTTCCTGGCGACGCGCAACGAAAAGTCGGGGCTGTCGATGGTAATGAGGCAGTCAGGCTTCTCATCCGCAACGATTTTGGCCAGCTGGTTGATCCGCCGCATCAGGCGCGGCAGGTCGCGCAGGATAGCGCTGAAACCCATGAGTGCGATCTCGCCGGCATCGAATGGCGACACCAATCCCAGTGCCTGCAAATGGCGGCCGCCGAGTCCGACGAGTTGCACCTCACGCCCGGTAGCCTGCTTGAGCGAACGCACGATGTCGGCGCCAAGCAAGTCGCCGGACTCCTCACCGGCAACGATTGCGATCTTCAATGCCCTGTCAGCCATGGTGCGGCTCCGCAGCAGCAGGCAAACCAATGACGAACAGACCGAGGGCGTTGGCGCGCGCTATGGTTTCAGAGCCTTCGAGAACCAGCGACCGTCCTGCCTCGACGGCAATGCCGGCAAGCCCGGCCGCATGCACCGCCTCGATCGTCTGCGGACCGATGGAAGGAAGATCCGCGCGCAGTTCCTGACCAGGCTTGGCGCATTTGACGAGGACGCCGCGGGTCTTGCCCGCTATACGGCCGTGGCCGCGCAGCAGCTTCGCACGATCGAGCAGTCCGGCTGTCCCCTCGATGCCCTCGAGCGCGATGGTCCGGCCGCCGACCGCGATCGCCGCCTGGCCAATATCCAGCGCCCCTATGGCCTTTGCCGCCGCAAGGCCAGCCTCGATGTCGGGCCAGTCCGATTTTCGTGGCGCGGCTTTGGTCAGGACGCCTTTGGCGGCGACAAGGTTCGGCACGATTTCGTGGGCGCCGACGACCTTTATTCCACGCGCTTCGAGGCCGCGAGCCACGACCTTCAGCAGGCCATCGTCACCACGCGCCAGCGCCATGACCACCAGGGGGATCACCGCGAGCAGGCTGAGACTGGGACGCAACGCAAGCAATCGTGGCCTGCGCTTGATCTCGCCGGCAAGCACGAGATGGGTAATCCGGTGCCGCCTCAGCAATGGTATCAGCGAGCCGATAGATTCGAGAGCGAGGCTTTCATGCTCATACCGGGAAAGGTCGGCCATGCGGTTCACCTCACCTTCCATCAGGATGACAAAGGGAGGGTAACCTCGTTCCGCCGAGCCGGCCGCGACTTCGACCGGCAGACTGCCACCACCGGCGATGATGCCGACCCTGGAACCCGGCGGAAGATCAAGACCCGCTGATGCGGTCTCAGTCTTCGTCATCGACATCGTCGCCATCGCCGCCCTTGAGCGACGGCACCGCATAATGCCGCTTGCCGCGACTGGTGATGAAATCGATGATCTTCATGGCGGTCGGTGACGACGCGAACTCCGCCTTGGCGAATTCGATGTTCTCGCCAACGGTTCGGGAACGATCGAAGATCACCCTGTAGGCCTTGCGCAGCAGATGGATTTCGGACCTTGGCAGGCCGGAACGCTTCAGGCCAATGATGTTGAGGCCTCGCAAGCTGGCGCGGTTGCCGACCGCGATGGCATAGGGGATGACGTCGCCCACGATCGCAGAGCAGCCACCCAGAAACGCATTGTCACCGACGCGGACAAACTGATGAACCGCCGTCAGGCCGCCGATGTAGACATTGTTGCCGACTTCGCAGTGGCCGCCCAGCGTCGCCCCATTGGCGAATGTCGCATTGTTACCGACGACGCAATCATGGGCGATGTGGGCATAGGCAAGGAAATTGCCGTTGTCGCCGACCGTCGTCTCGCCGCGGCTGGAATCGGTGCCGAGATGCATGGTCACGCCTTCGCGGATCGTGCAGTTCTTGCCGATGACCAGGGTGGTGCGGCCGCCCTTGTGCTTGGTGTTCTGCGGCGGTCCGCCCAGTATCGCCATCGGGTAGACCTTGGTCGACGCACCGATGGTGGTCGCGCCCATCACCGAGACATGGCTGACCAGTTCGACGCCGTCGCCGATCACCGCATCGGCGCCGACATGACAAAACGGGCCAATGCGCACGCCTTGGCCGATTTGGGCGCCTTCCTCCACGACAGAGGAAGCATGGATAGATGTCTTGATTTTCATAAGCATTCGATCGTCAGTCGCTGGTGACCATCATGGCTGAAATCTCGGCCTCGGCCGCCTTGGCGCCGTCGACCATGGCTTCACAAGCGAATTTGAGCAGGTTGCCGCGTTTCTTGATTTTCTTGACATAAATCTTCAACTGGTCGCCGGGGACGACCGGTTTGCGGAATTTGGCGTTGTCGATGGTCAGGAAATAGACCAATGACGGCTTTTCAGTGCCCAAGCTGCGGATGCAGATGGCGCCGGCCGTCTGCGCCATCGCCTCGACGATGAGCACACCCGGCATGACCGGCTGCTCGGGGAAATGGCCCTGAAAATGCGGCTCGTTTATGGTCACGTTCTTGATGCCGACAGCAAACTCGTCGCCGTCGATGTCGACGATGCGATCGATCATCAGGAACGGATAGCGGTGCGGCAGGAGCTTCATCAGCCCCATGATGTCGACCGCTTCCAGCGTCGTCGACGCGATCATGTCAGCCATTGCCTCCCTCGCCCTGTTTGCGGGTCCTGGCGAGTTTGCGCAGCATGGCTATCTCCCGCATGGCTTCCGCCATCGGCTGTGCCGGATAACCGCCCCAGATCTCGCCTGCAGGGACATTGCTCATAAATCCACTTCTGGCGGCAAGCTTGGCCCCAGACCCGATGGTCAGGTGATCCGCAAGCCCGACGCCGCCTCCCATGGTGACGTTGTCACCCACGACCACTGAACCCGAAATACCCGAAAGCCCGGCTATTATGCAATTGCGGCCGATGCGAACGTTATGGGCGATCTGCACGAGATTGTCGATCTTGGTGCCCTGGCCGATGATCGTATCGGACATGGCGCCGCGATCGACGGTGGTGTTCGAGCCGATCTCGACGTCGTCCTGGATGACGACACGGCCGACCTGGGGCACACGTTCGGGGCCCTTGGCGCCGCCGACGAAGCCAAACCCATCCTGGCCGATCCTGGCGCCGCCATGGATGATGACGCGGTTGCCGATCAAGGCATACTGGATGCTGGCGCCCGGGCCAACATACCCGTCGCGACCAATTTGACAGGATTGTCCGATGACCGCATTGGGCGCGATGACGGTGCCGGCACCGATCGAAGCACTCGGACCGATAACAGCACCGGCCTCGATAACCGCGCCGGCTTCGACATGCGCGGTCGGATCGACATGAGCATGCGGCGAGACACCGGTTTCACTGGTCATTGGCCCTGGTGTCGCGGCTGTCGGAAAGAGCAGACGCCCGACCAGCGCGAAGGCCTGTTGCGGACGTGGATGGACCAGAACGGCGATGCCAGCCGGCGCCTTGCTGGCAAATTCCGCCGGACATAGGACCGCGGCCGCCCGCAGTGACGGCATCAGCGCCGAATTGCGTTTGCCATCGACGAAAACGAGCGCATTCTCGCCGCCTTCGTTGGCCGGCGCGAGTGCCTCGATCGAAATATCGGATTGGCCGGAATCGACAAGCACCGAGCCGGTCAGATTCGCGACTTCGCCCGCCGTGTACCGGCGTGATGGCGCGAAGAACACCGGATCGGTCATTCCAGAAGCTATATCCAGCTAGGTCGGAACATTTCTCCCGGACCTTAAAAATCCGGGAGCATCGTTGGCCGCCGATCAGAAGCGGGTCGATATGCCGAAGTTGAATTCCTGCACGTCGTCGGTTGCTTCCTTCTTGACCGGGATCGCATAGTCGATACGGATCGGACCGAACGGCGACGCCCACATCAGACCGACACCGACCGAGGCGCGCAGCTTCATGTCAGTCGATGTCTGAGCGGCGACGGTGTCGCTGATCTTGGTGCCATAGAGCGTTGCTGCGTCCGCGAACACGGCGCCGCGCAAGCCAAAGCTTTCCGGAATGACCGGCAGCGGGAACTGGGCTTCGGCCGAGGCGTTGAAATACGTCGTGCCACCGAGGTGGTCACCCGTAAGACTGTCCGCCGGGCCAATGCCACCATATTCGAAACCGCGGATCATGCGGTCGGTACTCTGGAATTGGTCAAAGATGCGCAAACTGCCATCGCCGCCGTAAGACTGGACATGACCTGCACCAGCCGACACGAGGCCAACCAGATCGAACTGCTCCGAGAGCGTCTGATAGACGCTACCGCGCCCGGTAAGCTTCACATACTTGGCATCGCCGCCCAAGCCGGCAAATTCGGCCGTCGTGTTGGCGTAAATGCCTTCGTGCGGGTTCTTCATATCGTCGATGGTGTTGTAGACCAGACCAAGGCTGACCGACGATTTGATCCAGGGGCTTTCGTCGATACCCTGAACGATCGCCTTCGAGATGTCGCAGTCACCCAGCACGCCGTCTGCATTGTCATCGCAGTTGTCGTCGTACTCATATTTTTCCCGCGAGATGTTATACGCGAGCTGCGTCGTGATGCTGTTGGTGATTGGCAGGCCGAAGCGCACCGTAGCGCCCGTGGTATCGCTATCGTATTTGTCGTACTCCCGCGTCTGCTTGAAGATGTCGAAGCCTGCGGCAATGCGCCGTCCGAGGAAATAGGGCTCGGTGAAAGACAGGCTGTAGTCGCGCGAATTCTTGCCGCCACCAGCCGACACCTTGATGAACTGGCCACGACCGAGGAAGTTGCGCTCGGTGATCGATCCTTCGACGGACGGACCGGACGTATCACCACCGGTCGAATAGCCGGCGCCGACAGAGAACTCGCCGGTGGACTTTTCGACCACGTCAACAACCAGCACGACCTGGTCGGGCTGCGAGCCCGGCACGGTCGAGATATCGACTTTGTCAAAGTAATTTAGGGCTTCCAGGCGCTTCTTCGCGCGCTGGATGAGCACCTGATTGAACGCATCGCCTTCGCTGACGTCGAACTCGCGGCGAATGACATAGTCACGCGTGCGGTCGTTGCCGCGGATCTCGATGCGCTCGATATAGGCCTTGGTGCCCTGGTCGATCGTGTAGACAACCGAAATGGTGTGGTTCTCGAAATTGCGGTCGCCGCGCGGTGTCACCTGCGCGAAGGCATAGCCGGAACCGGCCACCTTCTCGGTCAGCGCTATGATGGTGTCCTCGACGTCCTTGGCGTTGTAGACGTCGCCCTTGCGGGTTTCGACCACCGATTCCAGCGACTTGCTGTCGACTTCCGGGATCGTGCTTTCGACACTGACATCGCCGAACGTGTAGCGGTCGCCTTCCTGGACGGTGATGGTCACCGTGTACTTGTTCGTCGCGTTGTCGAGTTCGCCGACAGCGGACACGACCTGGAAATCGGCATAGCCGTGATTGTAATAGAAGCGGCGCAGCAACTCCTGGTCGGCGCGCAGCTTGTCGTCGTCATAGACGTCGTCGCGCAGGATGAAGGAAACCCATGACGAACGCTTGGTATTGATCACATCCGACAGGCGGCGGCTGGAGTAGGCGCTGTTGCCGACGAAATTGATCGCCGCGATCTGCGTGCGGTCGCCTTCAGTAATGTTGAAGACCACGTTCACACGGTTGTCGCCAAGCTGCATGACCTGCGTGGTCACAGTCACATCATCGCGACCGATACGCCTGTAGGCAGCCTTGACCGCCTCCACGTCGGAATCGAGCGTCGCCTGCGAAAACGTTCCGCGCGGCTTCAGCTGCACCGCCATCGCCAGCGCATTGTCCTTGAGCTTCTTGTTGTTCTGGAACAGCACCTGGTTGACGACCTGGTATTCGGAAACCTTGACCACCAGCGTCGAGCCGACCTGGTTGATCTGCACATCCGAGAACAGGCCCGTGCCGAACAGCGCCTTGACCGCACTGTCGATATCGGAACTGGAGAACGCCTTGCCCGGCTTGATGGTGATGTAATTGCGGACGGTATCAGCGTCGATACGCTGGTTGCCGCTCACTTCGACTCTGCTGACGACAGCGGCTTCGGCCGCCGATGTGGCAACGAACTGCACTGCGAGCGCGCCTGGCACGACAAGAGCCGCGGACAGGGTCACCGCGGAAGCGGCGCTCAGAAACTTGGATGCTGCCTTCATCGGGCTTAATAACCTTTTCTCGTAGTCCCCACGGCGAGAAAACCGGACGTGCGGTAATTTCTCGTACCGTATTAACCGGATTTTCCCTACACGCAAGGCTTCTGGTTAATTTGTATTTACTTAACCCTGCGGCGTGGCTTTCGCGTCACTCATATCCCCGTGCATGGTAAACGGCGTCTCAACATCGACCATGCCAAAGCCAAATTTCTTCATGATTTCAGCAGCCAAACAGATCGTTCCAGAAAACGAAACCCATGAAGCCCAGCACCAGAAGCAACCCGACCCGATAGGCCATTTCCATCATCCGATCCGACACCGGACGGCGAATGACGGCCTCCACCCCGTAGAACAAGAGATGGCCGCCGTCGAGGGGGGGAATCGGCAAAAGGTTCAGAAACCCTATGCCGACAGACAGCAGTGCAATCAGTTGCACGAGCCATTCGAACCCCAGTTTCGCGGCCTTGCCGGCCATGTCGGCGATCTTCACCGGGCCGCCCAGCTGACATTTATCCTCACGCCCGACAACGAAACGCTGCAGGAACTGACCGGTGCGCTGGATGACATGCCCGGTCTCCTCGACTGCCGCTGCAACCGCACCGACGGGCGTGTAGGTGATGAACCTCGGCTGGCCGAGTTCCTTGTTGTTGACGACGCCGATCACGGCGACCTTGACCTTGTTGCCGAGCGCGTCTTCCTGGTCCATCAGCCGCGGCGCCGCAGTCACCGTGACCTCCTTGCCGTCACGCAGCATGACGAAAGTGATGGTGTCGCCGGCGCGTCCCGAAACCAGGCGCTGGACGTCGCCAAAGGTTTCGACCTTGCTGCCGTCGACGCTGACGAATCGGTCGCCGGGCAGGATGCCGGCTTTCGCCGCCGGGCTGTCAGCGGTCACCTCTGCGACCATCGGCTCGGCGACATAGCGGCCATAGGCGGAAAACAATACGGTAAAGACGATGATCGTCAGCAGGAAGTTGAACAGCGGCCCGGCGACCACCGTCGCCGCGCGCTTCCAGATCGGCTGCGTGTGAAAGGCGACCTTGCGCTCCTCCTCGGTCAGCGTGTCCATCTCTTCCGAAGTGGGCTGGCTCGAGGTGGCATTCATGTCGCCGACAAATTTGACATAGCCGCCAAGCGGTATCGCGCACAGTTTCCAGCGCGTGCCGTGGCTATCGCTGAAGCCGAAAAGCTCCGGGCCGAAGCCGATCGAGAAGGCCTTCACCCCGATGCCGCACCAGCGCCCGACAAGATAATGGCCCATTTCATGGACGAACACGACCACGGTCAGCACAAAGAGGAACGGCAAGAGCGTGCCGAGGACGAAGCCTTGGGTGCTGAAAAGCGCGTGAAGAATATCGTTCAAGATAAACCCTCAAATTCTTCCGCGGCGCGGATAGCGCCGTGACTGTGGCATCAATCCAGGCGAATCCAAGGCGCGGCGCGCAACGGCCCCTGAGATGACACCACTCAAACCGGAAACAGCCCCTGCGCCGGATGATCGGCGGTCGCCGAAATCCAACCGATGACGTACAGGGCGAAAGCTGCCGCGACAAGCCCGTCGACACGATCCATGACGCCGCCATGGCCCGGGATGAGCGCACCCGAATCCTTGCGGCCGTGGCGGCGTTTGACCCACGATTCAAACAGGTCGCCGGCCTGGGCGACAATCGACAGCACCAGCGCCACCAGGCCGAGCAATGCCAGATTGCCGACGCCGGCAACCGCGGCCAGGATGAGCCCGGCCACAACGCCGCCGGCAGCGCCGCCGAGCGCGCCGCTGCGCGTCTTGCCGGGAGAGATCGACGGCGCCAGTTTCGGGCCGCCTACGGTACGGCCGACGAAATAGGCAAAGATATCGGTGGCCCAGACGACCGCGAACAGGAACAGGATGGCGACAAGGCCTGACTGGTCGCCATCGCGCAGCAGGGCGAGCGACAGGCCGGAAGCGCCGGCATAGGCAAGGCCAGCCGCGTCCCATTGCCCGATCTTGCGAACCGAGGCAGCAATCGCCGTTGCGCCAACCATGACCACGACAAGTGGCAGCAACCACCACGCGGCAAAGCCAGCGATCAAGGCGCCAATGAAAACAACCAGCAGCGCTTCCGGCAGGAAACCCAGACCCGTGGCCACGGCAGGGCGCGACATACGTGTCCATTCATGGAAGATCACCGCCGCCATCACGGCGCACAGCAACCGGAACGGCAGGCCACCGAGCCAGGTCAAGCCGAGGGTGATGATGGCAAGCACAACTGCCGAAATGACGCGAAGCTGGAGATTGCTCATCCTGCGGCCGGTCGCGAGGCAACGTCCTGCGGGCCAAGTCCGCCGAAACGACGTTCGCGGCCGGCAAATTCGCGCAAGGCCTCGGCCAAGTGCTCGCGGCTGAAGTCGGGCCAGTAGCAAGGCAGGAAGACGAGCTCGCTATAGGCAGCCTGCCACAGAAGGAAGTTCGACAGCCGCAGCTCGCCGCTGGTGCGGATGACCAGTTCCGGGTCGGGAATGCCTTGGGTGTCCAGAGCGCCGGCGAAACTTTCGGCGGTGATCGCCTCGCTGTCGAGTTCGCCACGCGC
The DNA here is from genome assembly GCF_056781655.1 of Mesorhizobium bavaricum. Taxonomy (NCBI): domain Bacteria; kingdom Pseudomonadati; phylum Pseudomonadota; class Alphaproteobacteria; order Hyphomicrobiales; family Phyllobacteriaceae; genus Mesorhizobium; species Mesorhizobium bavaricum. Next base: position 4,813,997 of record NZ_CM165566.1, read on the forward strand.
CACGGCCGCGGCAAGCTTGCGCGCCGCGCGCACGACCTCGTCGCGTCCGCCATAGTTGAAGGCGATCACCAGCGTCAGCGCTTCATTTGCGGCAGTCAGCGATTCGGCCTCGTCGAGCAGCCCCCTGATGTCGGGCTGCAGCCCAGCCCTGTCGCCGATGATTCGGACCCGCACGCCACTTTGGTGCAATTCGGCCAGATCACGGCGGATGAACAGTTTCAGCAGGCCCATCAGGTCGCTGACCTCGGACTTCGGCCGCGACCAGTTCTCCGACGAGAAGGCATAGACGGTCAGGAAGGAGATGCCGAGCCCGGGTGCAGCGCGCACCGTCTTGCGCAACGCCTCGACGCCGGCACGATGACCAGCAAGGCGAGGCATGCCGCGCGCCTTGGCCCAGCGTCCGTTTCCGTCCATGATGATCGCGACATGCGCGGGCGTTGCCATGTTCTCGCTTTCGGGTCAGCCGATGGCCAAGACCCTAAACCTGCATGATTTCAGCTTCCTTATCGGAAAGCAGGTGGTCGATGGTGCTGATCGTTTCGTCTGTCAGTTTCTGGACCTGGTCGGAGCGCTTGCGCTGATCGTCCTCGCTGATGTCGCCGTCCTTCTCCGCCTTCTTCAGGAAGTCCATGCCGTCGCGGCGCACATGGCGCGCGGCGACACGGGCGTTCTCGGCGTAGCCGTGCGAGATCTTGACCAGCTCCTTGCGGCGCTGCTCGTTGAGTTCGGGCAGTGGAATGCGGAGATTGGTGCCGTCGACGATCGGATTGAAACCCAGATTGGATTCGCGGATGGCGCGGTCGACCGCGCCGACCATCGATTTGTCCCAGACCGACACCGAAATCATGCGCGGCTCCGGCACCGAAACGTTGGCGACCTGGTTGATCGGCATGGTGGTGCCGTAGGCCTGCACCTGGATCGCGTCGAGCAGATTGCTGGAGGCGCGACCGGTCCGCAGCGAAGCCAGATCATGTTTGAACGCGGCGATTGCCCCGTCCATGCGCCGCTTGAGATCGTCGTACTCACCACTCATCTTAGTCTCCTCGACCCGTCTGACGCGGGTTCACTGCTTCGGGGCAAGGCCCCGTGTTCGAGCCTGATTTTCGAAAACCGGCTTCCCCTTCTTCGGGATCAGGCCCCGGATCAATCGTCCGCGACGACCGTGCAGCGGCCGCCGCCCCTTAGAATATCGCCAAACCCACCTTTTTCGTGGATCGAATAAACGATTATCGGAATGTTGTTTTCGCGCGCAAGTGCAATCGCTGCCGTATCCATGATCGAGAGGCCGCGTTTTATGACTTCGCCATGGCTGATACGCTCGAAACGCGTCGCATTCGGGTCCTTCTTCGGGTCCGCCGAATAGACACCGTCGACCTGGGTGCCCTTGAACAGCGCGTCGGCGCCAATCTCAGCTGCGCGAAGTGCGGCGGCCGAATCAGTGGTGAAGAACGGATTGCCAGTGCCGCCGGCAAAGATCACCACCTTGCCCTGGTTCATGTAGGCGGTGGCCTGGCGCTGCGAGAAGCTCTCGCAAAGTTCGGGCATGGCGATCGCCGAAAGCACGACCGCGTCGACACCGATCTTGTTCAGTGACGTGCGCAGAGCCAGCGAATTGATGACCGTGGCAAGCATGCCCATGTGGTCGCCGGTGACGCGATCGCCGCCCTTGGAGGCAACGGCCACGCCGCGAAAGATGTTGCCTCCGCCAATGACGACGCCCACCTCGATGCCCAGTGCGCGCGCCTCGGCGATATCGGCGGCGATGCGATCCACGACCGAAACGTCGATGCCGAAATGCTGTTCGCCCATCAATGCTTCGCCCGACGCTTTCAACAAGACACGTCGGTAGAGGGGCTTCACCGTCATCTGGTCCTCGTCATTTTGCATGTGACGCGTTCCGGGTGGCCACCCTCGCGCAGGCGCCGCCCCGAAACAATGGCGCGATGCCGTGTTCCGATACACGAAGGGCGCCGCGATGTCACGCGGCGCCCGAGCCCGAAAATTGTCTCGGCTTTTGTTTAACTCACGCCGGCAAAAATGCCTTTCATGAGCAGGTCCGGGAAGTAGCCGGCCGGCTTGCCGCCGACCGCCTGGCCCCCGGTGAGGCCGCCCTGGATTTCCGGGCCGAAGAACGAGTACGGGAACGGCGTGACCGGCCGGCTGACCGCATCGAGCCTTGCCAGAAGCTCCAGCGGAATTTCGAAATCCAGCGCGCCGAGATTGTCCTTGAGCTGATCCAGCCTGGTCGCCCCGATGATCACCGAGGCGACACCGGGCCGCGTCGCTGCCCAGTTCAAGGCGATTTGGGCCATGCCGCGACCGAGCTCGCCGGCGACCTTCTCCAGCTCGGCAACGATTGCCCAGTTGTGGTCGGTGAATTTCTGGAACCCAGGATTGGTCGAACCGCGCATCGTCTCCAGCCGGCCACCGGCCTCGCTGATTGTATCTGAACGATATTTGCCACTCAAAAGGCCGCTTGCCAGCGGGCTCCAGACCATGATGCCGGCACCGTAGCGGGTGCCGAACGGCACGAATTCATGCTCGATGTTGCGCTCGGCCAACGAATATTCGAGCTGGAGCGCCGAAACCGGTTCATAGCCGCGCTGCTCGGCGACGGACTGTGCCCTGCTTGCGTACCAGGCGGGGACGTCGGAGAGGCCGACATGGCGGATCTTTCCGGCGCGCACCAGATCGTCCAGCGTCCGCATCACCTCTTCCGGCGACGTCAGCCTGTCCCATGCATGCAGGATATAGAGGTCGATATAGTCGGTACCGAGCCGCTTCAGCGAGCTTTCGACGGCCCGGATGATGTTCTTGCGGCCATTGCCCCCTGCGTTCGGATTGCCCCGCTCCAGATTCATGCTGAATTTGGTGCTGATCACCGCCTTGTCGCGCAGACCGCGGTCGGCGATGAACTCGCCAAGCCAGGTCTCGGAGGTGCCGCCGGTATAGGCGTCGGCCGTGTCGAAGAAATTGCCGCCGGCCTCGACATAGGCATCGACCAGGGCGCGCGCCGTTTCCTTGTCGGCGCCCCAGCCCCATTCGGTGCCGAAGGTCATGGTTCCGAGTGCCAGCCGGGTGACACGCAGCCCGCTGTTGCCGAGGGTGTAGTAGGACATGGTCATGATGTCGTTCCGATCCTGATCCAATGGTCAACGCCGATCCTGCCCGGGGGTCGTCTTGACCCACGGGTTGCCACGCTCATGCGTCATGCGGAATGTGAAGCCGTCCACTATCCAGCCGGCGCCCGATCGCGTCAGGTGGTGTTCATAGGTGCCCCACACTTCCCACAGCGGGTCTCCATTGCCTTCCATCCTGTTCCAGGCATAGCCGTTAGAGGAGACGGTCGCGGCCTCGGCGCCAAAGGCGACCTGGTGATTGGTGCGCAGATGCAGGCTGGTCTTGTTGCCACGGAGGTTCGCCGCCCAGGTTCCGATCAGGTCGTCCGAGGCGATGGTGGCCGACGGTTGTCCGCTCAGGCTGCTGCGGTGACGCGGTCGGCGAAGTAACTGCGGGCGAGTCGCCAATCCTGGGCATCGACGGCGCGATCGATAGCATCGGCGATGCGGATGACGGCACGCTCATCAGCGAGCGTCATTTCGCGGCACGGTTCGGCCCGGCCGGCATCGACTGGCGCCAGCGCAAGTCCCGCCGCGAAGGTAATGTACTTCAATGCAGTCATGTCTCTTCTCCTTTGCGCGATCGGCCCGCCGCGAGCTGTTGGCGACAATGTGGGCGGGCGCGCCGGCGTCGAGAAGATTGCATTATCTGCATGGACTATGCGATATTGTGCATGAATGGATCGCGATGTGCTCAGCCACCTCCCTGTCATTGTCGCCGTGGCGCGGCGTGGCGGCTTTGCGTCGGCCGCAGCAGAACTTGGCATGAGCCCTTCGGCGGTCAGCCACGCGGTGCGCCTGGTGGAAGAGCGGATCGGCCAGCCGCTGTTTGCCCGCACCACGCGCAGCGTCGCGCTTACCGAAGCTGGCGAAGCGCTTGTCGCGGCTGCGGAACCGGCATTGGAAGACATCACCGACAGGATCGAACGCATTCGCTCGGTGAAAGGCAGGGCTAGTGGTCTGCTCAAGATGAACGTGCCGCGCCTGGCGCTGCCTCTCGCCTTGATGCCCATCCTGTCGGCAATGGCCGAGCGCTATCCCGAGGTTACGGTGGAAGTGTTCACCGACGAGCGTCTGAGCGATATTGTCGGCGAAGGCTTCGACGCCGGCATACGGCTGGGCGAGATGATCGCGGAGGATATGGTGACGGTGCGGCTGACTGAGCCGTTCCGAACGGTCATCGTCGCCTCCCCCACCTATGTCGGCCGGCATGGAAAACCGCGGACGCTGGCAGACCTCTCCAGTCACAACTGCGTCGGCTATCGGTTGCTGCGATCGCGTGCGCTCTACCGCTGGGATCTGTCCGACCATGGTAAGGATATCAGCGTTGAAACGCGTGGCAGCGTTGTCGTCACCGATCCGCTGTCGGCGCGCGACATGGCGCTGGCCGGTATCGGCCTCGCCTATCTGTTCGAGCCGCTGGTGCGAGCCGACATCCAGACCGGCCGATTGGTCGAAATCCTGCGCGAAGCCGCGATCGACGAGCCGGGGCTGTTCCTCTACTTTCCGCGCCGGGCGTCCATGGCGCCGAAGCTCAGGGCCTTCATCGATACCGCACAAGAAATCGGCCGGGCATCCCTGCGGACACCCGGCCGAAAAAAATCGTCAGAAGAACAGCCGCCTCGGTAGCTTACTTCTTGACCGCCGCCGCGACTTCCGCCGCGAAATCGGTCTCTTCCTTCTCGATGCCTTCGCCCAGCGCAAAGCGCAGATAGGCGGTGATCTTGGCCGGCGCACCGATGTCCTTCTCGGCATCCTTCAGCGCCTTCTCGACAGTGATGTCGGGATTGAGCACGAAGGCCTGCTTCAGGAGTACGACTTCCTCATAGAACTTGCGCAGACGGCCCTCGACCATCTTCTCGATGATCGCTTCCGGCTTGCCGGACTGGCGCGCCTGATCCGAGAAGATCGCCTTCTCGCGCTCGATTGCCGCCGGATCGAGTTCTTCGGTGGTCAGCGCCATCGGGCTGGTGGCCGCGACATGCATGGCGACCTGGCGCGCGAAGGCGTTGGCGGCATGCTCGTTGCCCGTGGTCTCGATGGCGACCAGCACGCCGAGCTTGCCGAGGCCATCGGCAACCGCGTTGTGGACGTAGGTCGCGACTGCGCCGTGCGGAACCGTCAGCTTGGCGGAGCGGCGGAAGCTGATGTTCTCGCCGATTGTGCCGACGGCGTCCTTGATAACCTCGGTGACGGACTTGTCCGAACCCGGATACTTGGCCGCCGCGACCACTTCGGTCTTGCCGCCGTAGGCGAGCGCGACCTTCGCGACATTGCGCACCAGCTCCTGGAACTGATCGTTGCGGGCAACGAAGTCGGTCTCGGAGTTGACTTCAACGACGGCAGCTTCGCGCACGCCGGAATCGACGCCGATCAAGCCCTCGGCCGCTGTGCGGCCGGCCTTCTTGTCAGCTTTCGAAATGCCCTTCTTGCGCAGCCAGTCGATGGCCTCTTCCATGTTGCCGTTGGTCTCGTTCAACGCCGCCTTGCAATCCATCATGCCCGCGCCGGTCAAGTCGCGGAGTTCTTTGACCTGTGCAGCCGAAATGCTCATTGTCGCCTCTTTGTTTTAAATGCACCGACGCACCATCGAACCTCGATGATGCGTCTGTTTAGCGTGCCAAAATATGAGAAAGATGAAGGCCGCAACCGGCCTTCGATTATCAAGCTTCGGGGGCTTCCGACGCCGGGGCCGGATCGAGCGCCGGTTCGACCGGAGCTTCGACCGAAGCGCCGATGTCGACGCCGAGCGCGCCCTGCTGGCGGGCGATGCCGTCGATCGCAGCCTTGGCGATCAGGTCGCAATAAAGCTGAATGGCGCGGGCAGCGTCGTCATTGCCGGGGATCGGGAAGTCGATCTTGTCTGGGTCGCAGTTCGAATCGATGATGGCGACGACCGGGATGCCGAGGCGCTTGGCCTCGAGGATGGCGATCGCTTCCTTGTTCGTGTCGATGACGAACATCAGGTCGGGCGTCGAGCCCATGTCCTTGATGCCGCCCAGGGCCTTGTCGAGCTTCTCGCGCTCGCGGTCGAGGTTGAGGCGTTCCTTCTTGGTCAGGCCCTGGGCTTCGCCGGCCAGCATCTCGTCGAGCTTGCGCAGGCGCTGGATCGAGTTCGAGATCGTCTTCCAGTTGGTCAGCATGCCGCCGAGCCAACGCGAATTGACATAGTATTGGGCCGAACGCTGTGCCGCATCGGCGACGATGTCGGACGCCTGGCGCTTGGTGCCGACGAACAGCACGCGGCCACCCTTGGCGACAGTGTCAGAAACCTGCTTCAGCGCCTGGTGCAGCAAAGGCACCGTCTGGCTGAGGTCGATGATGTGGATGTTGTTGCGGGCGCCGTAGATGTAAGGCGCCATCTTCGGGTTCCAGCGGTGAGTCTGGTGGCCGAAGTGAATGCCAGCTTCCAAAAGCTGGCGCATGCTGAAATCAGGCAGAGCCATTCTTAGTTCCTTTCCGGTTAGCCTCCACGGACACAGGCATTTTTGGACTTTGTCCTCGAACGCCACCGGAGGTTTCAGCCGGATTTCTCCCGGGCAGACACCAAAGTCCGTGTGTGGAATGAGCGCGCATATAGAGGGCTTGCGTGACAAACGCAAGTCGTGGGGCGTTCAGGTAGTGTCTCAGTTTGAATTTCGGCTGTGGGTGGTTTCCCGCCGTACGTCTCGTCGACCGGAACGAGCAGCAAGCGCCAATAGCCCAAGTTGCGGGCGTTCTTATCGCTGTCGCTTGTATGAGGAATGGCCGATAATCCCTCTCCGATAGGAGAACCTACGGTGAAGCGCCGCCTCGCTGCCATTCTTGTCGCCGATGTGGTCGGCTATTCCCGCCTCATGGCGGCGGACGAAGCGCTGACCCTCGCTGCGCTAAAGGCGCGACGGAAGATTATCGTCGAACCGCTAGTTCGCGAAAACGGCGGGCGGATCGTCAAGTTCATGGGCGATGGCGTGTTGGTAGAGTTTCCTAGTGCCGTTAATGCGCTGCGCTGCGCGCTCGGCCTGCAGGAGGGAATGGCCGAGACGAACGCCGATCTGACCGAGGAACGGAAGATCAAATTGCGTATCGGCATAAATCTCGGCGAAGTCGTTGGCGACGGTACTGACATATTCGGCGATGGCGTAAACATCGCGGCGCGACTTGAGACCATGGCCGAACCCAGTGGCATTTGCATCTCGGGCAAGGTGCAGGAGGAGGTCCGCGGCAAAGTCGACTGCGCCATGGAGGATATGGGCGAGCAGACACTCAAGAACATCGATCGGCCGGTGCGGGCATACCGGGTGAGGACGAAGACAGGGGTAGCTGGCCCACTGCCGGCCGAGGCTCCCTCCACGAAGCATTCGCTCGCCGTGCTCCCGTTCGACAATATGAGCGGCGATCAGGAGCAACAATATTTTAGCGATGGAATTACCGAGGACATCATCACAGAATTATCCCGCTTCGCTTCGCTGTTCGTTATCGCTCGAAACTCATCGTTTCAGTATCGCGACAAAGCTACTGACGTGCGACGGATCGGACGCGAACTCGGTGCGCAGTACGTCGTCGAAGGCAGCATCCGCAGGACAAGCAATCGGGTCCGTGTGACTGTCCAGTTGATCGAAGCAGCTACTGGAAATCATCTCTGGGCTGAGCGTTATGATCGTGACTTGGACCAAATCTTTATCGTCCAAGACGAACTGGTACGCGCTATTTCCGCAGCGATTCCCGGTCAACTCGATCGCTTTGCTGTTGAGCATCTCCGGAGAAAGGCACCAAACAATCTCACCGCTTACGACTGCGAACTTCGCGGCCGCTGGGCGTTTTTTCATCTGGCAGAAGGCCTATCAAGTGCGCTTGATTGGTATGAAAAGGCGGTCAAGGCAGATGCCACCTATGCCATGGCGCATGCCGGCCTCGGTATGACTTGCATATTCGGTATCCTAAGTTTGGGATTGCCCCCGGAAAGCACGCTGAATCGTGGCAGAACGCACGCACAACAGGCAGTTTCGCTCGACGAGAATAATCCAACAGTCAATGCGTATGCGGCATACACGTACCACATATCGGGTGATCATCGGTTGGCTAGAAAATATGCCGAGCGCGCGGTGGCCCTCAACCCCAACGACCCGTTTGCGCTTTACGCCTTTGGTTGCGCTCTAAGCTATACAGGGGAACCCGAGCAGGCGCTTGAGTGGTTCGCTAGGTCAGAGCACCTTGAACCCTACGCCTCCGATGATCAGCGTCTCGATACGCTCTGCGACTGCCACTATATGCTTCGCAACTATGAGAAAGTGATCGAGATTCACGAGACCTATCAGAACGTCCCTGCATTCCTATACCTGGTCTTGGCTGCCGCATACGCGCAATCGGGACAAACTGACGAGGCGGAGGCCGCCGTCAAGGAGTATGAACGAAAGCGGCCTCCCGGCCACGACTTGAAATCCCACATCACATTTTGGATGCGAATGTGCTCGCGACAGGCGGATAGGGATCACTGGCTCGAAGGCTTCCGGAAGAGCGGGATCAACGTCTGAAGTACGGTGAATTTCCCGAGACGGCAAAGTCCGGTTTGGGTCAGGGCATGCCGCGAACGAAGGGCAGAGAAGGTCGTGAGCCGAAATTCAAATTGAGACGCCACCGGCGTTCCACCACTCAGCGTGCGGCAATCAGCGCTCCGGTGCCGATCATTGCGCTGCCAGCAAACCTGTTCATCAGCCTCATGCGTCTCGGCGTCCTGAACCAGCCCGAGGCCCGTCCGGCAAGTGCAGCATAGATGCCCATGGTGATGACGTTGACACTGATGACGACAGCGACCACCAGCAGACCGTCGGCAGGGGTCATGGTGTTGAGGTTCAGGATCAGCGGCATGATCGAGGCATGGAACAGGATAGCCTTCGGATTGCCTAGCGCAATGGATGCACCGAGGAAGAACGACCGTGACAATCTCGCCTGCGACGCCTGCGGTTCATCCGATTGCGTGGCGGCAGCTCGCCACATCCTGATGCCGAGAAAAACCAGGTAGGCAGCGCCCGCGTATTTCAGCAGGAGAAAAACCCATTCGAAAGTCTGGGCCAACGCCACCAGTCCGAGCAACGCCAGGGTGACCAGCACGGCATCGCCGGCGGCGACGCCAACTCCGGCCATGAATGCACGAAGGAACCCGCGCGATACGCCGTTGGTGATGACCGCGAACATCGCCGGCCCTGGTGTTGCAGCTGCAAATAGACAGGCATGCGGGTCACATCAACCGAAAGCACCGGCACTAGTTCGCCAGCAATATGATAGGTGACGCCACCAAAGGTTTCGTCCGACACCTGTGTCGGCATCAGTTCCGGCAAGCTCGGCATGGATACCCTCAGCGCCGCCTTGGATGCCGGTCCATTCCAGCTTCCGCGCGGTCAGCTTTGGTGCCGGACCCTTGGGTCGTCAAACGAAAACAGCCCTTTATCGGGCCGCTCGCGCGAAGGTGATCCAGACATATGCCGGCAGACGACGGTCAGCCGACAAGAGGCCTGCGGTAGACGAGCATCGGCTTTCCCGAGGTTTGTTCGCCGACATCGCCGGATCGCACGAAGCCGTTCGCCTCATAGAAGGCGATGGCGCGCGTGTTTTGCTCCTCCACCTCCAGACGGATGGCGCGCGCCTCGGGAAAACTCTCAATGACTTCATCGATGAGCATACCGCCGATGCCCCGCCCCTGCAGGTCCGGGAGCACGTAGAGCTGTTTGAGGACAACCAGTTTACCGCTGTCGATGCTTTCGGCAAAAGCCACGCCGCCAATGCGCTTGCCGTCATCGGCAACGAGGAACTCGCTGACCGGCTTGGTCAGCCGCGCCTTCAGCGAGGCGATCGAATGCCATTCGTCGATGATCTCCGTGACCTTGGCGGCGCCGTAGATTCCGTCATAGGTTGCGTGCCAGGTTTCGACCAGCAGCGCACGAATGGCAGCGAGGTCGCGGTCCCCGGCGGTGCGGACGAACATGGGTTCTCTCTCCCGCTTATGTTGCGACGCGATTGCGTCTGAAATCGATTGCTGCAAGCAGCACCACCCAGACAAGAAGCACCATGCTGCCCGGCATGTTGGCCACCATGGCAGTGCTGGAGAAACCGGTTGCCGCGGTCGCGAAACCGCCGACCACGACAGCCACAGCGCCGGCGCCGCCAAGCAACGACAGCCACAACGGACAGCGCTGGGCCTGATGCAGGGCGACGTTGGCGAGCAGAACCGTCAAGCCGAGCAGCATGGCGCTGATTGCGGCAAAGCCGACTTCGATCTGGCGCACCGCAAAGGCGGCGCTGAACAACGACGGCTTTGTTGCCGCATCGGCCATCACCCAGGCATTGACCATCGCCTTCAACGCAATGCCGTCGACGGCCTGCAAGGCAGCTGCCGCCGCCAGCGATGCCGCGCCAGACAGGATCGTCAGAAGAGCCCAACCGCGAAGCGGGCCGTCGGACAGACGGGCAAGGATCAGCACCAGGCCGGCGACCATCGACAGGACGCCGGCAAGCTGAGCCATGTGGCTGAACAGCCAGATGGGGTCGGCGGCATATTCACCGAAGGCGGCAAGCGCGTCATTCGGGTCCTCATGCATCGGATGCAGCGACGTGCCGACAAAAAGCAGCACGGCGCCGGCAATCAACAAAGCCGACGAGACGCTTGCCGGATTGCCCGGCTTCGCGTCTCGGCTCATTGATCGGCGATGCCGAGCTTGGCCTTGACGAGGTCGTTGACCGCTTGCGGGTTGGCCTTGCCGCCAGTCGCCTTCATCACCTGGCCAACGAACCAGCCGGCCATGCTCGGCTTGGCGCGAGCCTGTTCGACCTTGTCGGGGTTGGCCGCGATCACCTCATCCACGGCCTTCTCTATGGCGCCGGTGTCGGTGACCTGCTTCATGCCCCGGCTCTCGACAAGCTGGCGTGGATCGCCGCCCTCGTTCCAGACGATCTCGAACAGGTCCTTGGCGATCTTGCCTGAAATGGTGCCATCCTTGATCAGATCGATGACCGCGCCGAGCTGGTCGGGCGAAACCGGAGCGCTTTCAATGTCCTTGCCGGCCTTGTTCAATTGCCCGAGCAAATCGTTGATGACCCAGTTGGCGGCAAGCTTGCCGTCGCGACCGGCGGCCACCTTCTCGAAATAGTCGGCGATCGGCTTTTCCGAAACCAGGATCGAGGCGTCATAGGTCGACAGGCCGAGCGAAGCGATGAGCCGCGCCTTCTTGTCGTCGGGCAATTCCGGCAATTCCTTCGCCAGCGCATCGACATAGGCCTGGTCGAATTCCAGCGGCAAGAGGTCGGGATCGGGGAAATAGCGGTAGTCGTGCGCCTCTTCCTTGGAGCGCATCGAACGCGTCTCGCCCTTGACGGCGTCGAACAGCCGCGTTTCCTGGTCGATCTTGCCGCCGTCCTCGAGAATGGCGATCTGGCGGCGCGCCTCATAGTCGATGGCCTGGCCGATGAAGCGGATGGAATTGACGTTCTTGATCTCGCAGCGCGTGCCGAATTCGCCGCCCGGCTTGCGCACCGAGACGTTGACGTCGGCGCGCATCGAGCCTTCGTCCATGTTGCCGTCGCAGGTACCGAGATAACGCACGATGGTGCGCAGCTTGGTGACATAGGCCTTCGCCTCGTCGGCCGAGCGCATATCCGGCTTGGAAACGATCTCCATCAGCGCCACGCCGGAGCGGTTGAGGTCGACATAGGACATGGTCGGATGCTGGTCGTGCATCGACTTGCCGGCATCCTGCTCCAGATGCAGCCGCTCGATGCCGACCTCGATGTCCTCGAACTCGCCCTGGCGGTCGGGGCCGACCGAGACGATCACCGTGCCCTCGCCGACGATCGGCTGCTTGAACTGCGAGATCTGGTAGCCCTGCGGCAGGTCCGGATAGAAGTAGTTCTTCCGATCAAAGACCGATTTGTGGTTGATCTGCGCCTTCAGACCAAGGCCGGTGCGGATCGCCTGTTTGACGCATTCCTCGTTGATGACAGGCAGCATTCCCGGCATGGCCGCATCGACCAGGCTGACATTGGCGTTGGGTGCGGCGCCGAATGCGGTCGAAGCGCCGGAAAACAGCTTTGCTTCGGAGGTAACCTGCGCATGGACCTCGAGGCCGATGATGATCTCCCAGTCGCCGGTGGTGCCCGGGATCAGGCGTTTTGCGTCGGGGGTACGGGTATCGATGAGGGTCATGGCGGCCTGCGAATTGCGGTGACTGAACTCACGTTTGAACGTGAATTTCACGTCAAACGTGGAAGTCATTCGCTAGTGCAAACCGCCAAAAGAGACAAGCGCAAAGCCGCACGCTGGGATTTTCAGCGGCTTTCGTCCCGCCGCAGGCTCGAATGCGTCCGGTCCGAACTCGACAACAGGTAGCATTTGGCTCCGCCGGTCGGTGACCGGCCGGCGGTTCCTTCGCCGCTCAAGCGGTGGCGATGTATGCCCTGATCTCGTCGGCCTCGCGCTCGACGTCCTCGATACGGCGCTTGACCACGTCGCCGATGGAGACGATGCCATCGAGCATGCCGTCCTTTTCCACCGGCAGATGGCGGAAACGGCCCTTGGTCATGATCTCCATCACCTCGTTGACGGTGTGGTTCTCATTGCAGATCTTCACCTTCGGTGTCATTGCCGAACGCACGGCGATATCGAGCGCGGCTCCACCTTCCCTGGCAACAACCCGCACGATGTCGCGCTCCGAAAGAATTCCGACAATCTTGCGATCGCCATTGGTGATGACCAGCGCGCCGATCTTGTGTTCGGCAAGGATGCGGATGGCTTCGCTAAGTTTTTCGTTCGGCCCGAGCGTCAATACGTCATGGCCTTTTTTCTCGAGAATTGCCTTAACCGTCATGGCGTCCTCCTCTGCTTTGCCTGCCGGTTTCCTGCCCTGACCGGCCTTCACATAAGAGTGAACATCGTGCGCCGTGATCTGTTGCATTTCAAGAGCGACGGTCGGTGGTCTCCCATTCAGGCGGTTGCCATCGCCTGTCGAACCAGCGCAGTCCGAAGAAGCCGGCGACGAAGCCGCCAATATGGGCCTCCCAGGCGATCTGGCCGTCTACGCCCGGGGCAAAGCCGAGAAGGCCAGTGGCGAGATTGATGATCATCCACACGGCAAGGAAGATCACGACGCCGCGCGAGCGCAATACGATTGCGATGGGCAGCACAGGGCCGTCGAAGGCAGCCTTGCCGGCCGAGCGGTTGGTGCGGAAACCAAAACGCGCGGCAGCCGCCATCATGCCAGAAATAGCGCCCGATGCCCCGACCAGCGGCGCCTCTCCGTACGGATGCATGGCCCAATAAAGCACAACCGAAGCCAGCCCGGTCACGGCGAAAAATAACGCGAACCTGAGCGCGCCCAGGCGATTGGCCAACGGCGAACCGAAAGCGGCGAGCCAGACCATGTTGATGGCAATATGGGCAAAGCCGCCATGCATGAAGGCATAGGTGAACGGGCGAGAGAAAAGAAACCAGTCGAAGCCGTATTGTCCGGTGTAGAGAACGGGGATGAAGGCCCCGTCGTAAAGCAGGGTCAGTTGCTGCGCGTCGGTCAGCACGTACTGCTGCAACAGATAGACGACCGCGCAGATGCCGATCACTGCCAGCACGACAGGTGGCAGATTGAACACCGGCTCGCGCCGCTGTTCGGGTACATCCTCGATCGGTTCGATTTCCGAGGGGCCTACCGGTTCGCTCATATGGAATTGCACTCAAGCATGGAATTCGGGTTCGAGCATCTAGATCACCCTCGAACGAACCGCAAACGGCGAATCGCCCCACTGCGAATCAAAAAAAAGCCGTTCAAGGTTTCCCTTGAACGGCTGGTCGAGCCCCCTGCTCCCCCTAAAACTCTTGACTGAAGTGCTGCCGATCGTTGCGAAACGACCGCTTCTGGAGTGGTTTTTATGTGCCACGCAGCTCGCCTCGGCGCAACGTCAACCACTTGTTAACCTTAACGGCCCCGACCCGTGAACAAGTGTTAACGACGCTGGCACGCTTCCTGCTCCGCAACGCATGTAGGTCATCGGAGGGCGCCCTTCTGTTCACCGATGGGACATCAGACGACAGATTGCGCGGAGCAGCATAGCATGAACCAGAACGGATCGATCACGCTGTTCCAATATTGGAACCGCCTGCGTGACGGACGCCCCGCCCCCAAGCGTTCGGAGGTCGAGCCGGCCGACATAAAGTCGCTGCTGGCCGACACCTTCATCTTGGAAAGGGACACGCGCGGGCAAGCCGTTTTTCGGCTGGCCGGCACCAGGCTTTGCGCCTGCTATGGCCGCGAACTCAAGGGGTTCTCCTTTCCGTCGCTGTGGCGCGAGAAGGATCAGCGGCTCGTCTCGCGGCTGATCCATGGCGTCTTCGACCAGAAGTCGGTCGTGCTCATCGCCTTCGAGGGTTTCAGCCGCAACGGCCGGTCCAACAAGTTCGAACTGCTCGCCTTGCCGCTCGACGGCGGCGTTGAAAATCCGCGCTGCCTGGGCGTGATCAGTGCCGTGGAGAAGCCCTTCTGGCTGGGGGCCGACCCGATAACCGACGCCTTGATCGATTCGATCCGCGTCATCGATCCGGAGAAGGAACTCCTCAACAATCGCCCGGCGATCAATGTTCCCTCGCTCGTTCCCGACGAACTCGGGGCGCCGGAGACCATATCGGCGCTCGGTCGCGCGCGCCGCATCCGCCATCTCGTCGTCTTCGACGGTGGGCGCGAGGAATAGGCGGCAAATCGCGCCCGTAACGGCACCTGCTTTTCCCCTTTGTTAACCCCCATTGTTGTACTTCTCTGATGAAGTTCCTCGCATCGACGCGCGGGATGCCAAACGAGGTATAGGCAGTCATGAGGTCAGCGGCGATCGACTATGCGCCGTCCCAAGCTGAAAGGCGTAACTTTCAGCGCGTCCGGGTCAAGATCTACGGGCGCTTCATGCTGGAAGATCGCACCGAACACCCCTGCCAGGTCGTCGACATGTCGCCGGGCAATGTGGCGTTTCGCACCGATCGCATCGGCATGCCCGGCGAAAAAGTCATCGCCTATATCGACCATATCGGCCGCATCGAGGGTGTCGTCACGCGGACCTTGCAAGACGGTTTCGCGATGACCGTCATCGCGTCCGACCGCAAGAAGGACAAGCTTGCCGCGCAGTTGACCTGGCTGGCCAACAAGCACGAGCTCGACCTGCCGGAAGACCGCCGGCACGAGCGCGTTGCGCCGCGCAATCCGACCAGCGTGCTGCAACTGACCGACGGCCGTCAGTACCAGTGTCGTATCATCGACCTATCGCTTTCTGGCGCCGCGATCGAGATCGACGTCAAGCCGGCGATCGGCATCCAGGTCATGCTCGGCACCATGCGCGGGCAGATCGTTCGTCATTTCGAGGACGGCGTCGCCATCGAATTCGCCGTCATCCAGCGTCCCGAAACGCTTGATTCGGAATTCAACACGCCACGCACCTGACAGGCCGACAGAAGCACTCTATGAAACAGGCCCTTCGCGGCCGGTTTTTTGTGGTTCAGGAGACCGTTGGTCGAGATGCTTTGGCCAAGGTTGCAGCAGCTGCCCCGGAAGGCCTGTATGACATCGAGCCCTGGAAGGCGCCCGGGACGTCCAAACAATTTAATACTCAAATGATTCAAATTTTATGTTTATTCTATTGAGGTTTTACTCAATATCTACTTCGCGCTTTTGCCTCAAATAAATCCACATGTGGCAATGTCTCCTTCGAACGGGGAGACTACAACAATGAAGAAGACGAGGGGCAAGCTGTTGCTGGCGGCAATGGCGATGCAGCTCTCCGCTTGGGGATCAGCATATGCCGCGGGACCGGCCTATATGCACACCGGCGGACGCACCACGCAGCCTGTTGGCCATTATGAATTCTGCCAGCGCATTCCTGGCGAATGCAGCGAAAGGACGCCGAAGGGCGCGCCGGTCGAACTGACCCGCAAATTGTGGGCGACGATCGTCAGCATCAACAATTCGGTCAACACAAGGGTCAAGCCGCGCACCGACATGGAAAATTACGGTGTCGAGGAATACTGGGCCTATCCCGACAATGGCTATGGCGACTGCGAGGACTACGCGCTGGAAAAGCGCCGCGAATTGATGGATGCGGGCGTGCCCGCCGGCAATCTCCTGATGACGGTCGCGCGCCAGCCAAATGGCGACGGCCATGCGGTGCTGACGGTACGCACCAGCCTCGGAGAGTTCATCCTCGACAATCTGCAGACCAAGGTGCTGTCCTGGACGGACACCGACTACACCTACCTCAAGCGCCAGTCAGACCAGAACTCCGGTGTTTGGGTGACGATCAACGACGGCCGCTCCGACGCGGTCGCCAGCGTCCGCTAAAACAGAGGTCAAGCGCGTCGCAAGAATGCGACCGCCTAAGGAGAAACCCGGTCGAGTCCCCACCCTCCCCGTCCCCAACGACCGGGTCAAGGAGCCGGCCCCGTCCCCGGGCCGGCTCCACCATTTCTGGCGGTAACTCATTGAAATTCCGATAAAAGATACGATTTCAACGGCTTAGATTCCTGTTTGCCACATGCCTCTGCTACAACAGCAAAGTAGCGCGAACGGCGGTTCGGCAGCGGTTTCGCCGGCTTCAGTTCGAAGCTCCCGCCAGCCGCAGGAAGTGTCGCATGCCGACCGAACCCCGATCACCGCGCCTTGCAGTTCTTATCGACGCCGACAACGCCTCTGCCAAGATTGTCGACGGCCTGTTCGAGGAGATCGCGAAGATTGGCGAAGCCAGCGTCCGCCGCATCTATGGTGACTTTTCAAACGCCCGATCGAAGGGATGGGCAGACGTCTTGTCAAAGCATGCGATCATCCCGCAGCAGCAGTTCGCCTATACCACCGGCAAGAACGCGTCCGATATCACACTGGTGATCGACGCCATGGACCTGCTCCACAGCGATCGTTTCGACGGTTTCTGTCTGGTCTCTTCCGACAGTGATTTCACCCGGCTTGCTGCACGCATACCCGAACAAGGCGTCGATGTGTTCGGGTTTGGGGAGCAGAAAACTCCCGAAAGCTTCCGGCAAGCATGTCGCCGTTTCGTCTACACCGAAAATCTTCTGCGGGGCACGGCGAACATTCAGGATGCCGCGCCCGCAACCAAACCGCTTCAAGTGCCCAGCGCTGCGATGCCCATACTCAAAAAAGTCATTGGCCAGATGGAAAGCGAAGATGGTTGGGTCCTGCTCGGCACCTTCGGAAAACAGTTGTCAAACCTGTTTTCCGATTTTGATCCCCGTACCTACGGTTTCAGCAAATTGAGCGATCTGGTGCGGAGTACAGACGCATTTGAAATCGAAACCCCGAAGGGCGGAGCCATGCGAATACGGACCAAGCCCGCGGCTGGGAAAAAGTTAAAAAACAAAGCCACATAGCGACGTCTGGCGGGTGACAGGTCCCACCGACCCGCCAATCACATCAGGCGACCGCCTTTCCACGGGCAGGAGATCGAGGCACAATAGGCCGTTGGTTTCGCCTTCTGGATCACGGCGATGTTGGAAATCCCGGAAGATCGATGCGAGCGCCATCGTCTGTTCAAGGCGATCGACGATGCCTTCAAAGCCGGCGATTTCGAGGGCCTCGGTGTGGCCCTGGGCGGGTCGCCCTGCTGGTTCAACGAGCGCATGCCATTCGAGTTCGGCCTCGGGCACCCGCTGGAGTATGCGATCTATTGGAGCCCCGTAGGCTTCATCTCGACCTTGCTGGATGCGGGCTCGGATCCGAATTATCAGGATCACGGTGGGTTTCCGGCAATCATTGCCGCGCTGTCCACTGACCGGGCCGACAGACTGGAAATTGTGCGGGTGCTGATCGAGGGTGGCGCCGACGCCAACATGCGGGGCGTGAACGACTGGACGCCGCTTCACTATTCGGTGGCCATCCGTAGCGTCGAGGCGATCCGCCTGCTTTTGGCGGCGGGCGCCGACCCGGCGCTCGAAACCCGCATCGATGACTACAGGACAGCCACCGAGGAAGCCGACATTGCCGGCTTTGAAGCCGGCGCTTCCTTGCTGCGCGATGCGATGGCCAGGCGCGGCTCTAACCGACGGTGAGTTGGGGCGCGATGAAACCATCGGCCGGACACGCTGGCCTCAAACCTTCTTCAATCCCCCCTTGAAGCGCTTGCCATTGGCAACGTAGTGAGCCGCCGAGCCGCGCAGTCTGGCAATAGCCGCGTCGTCCAGCACCCTGATTGCCTTGGCCGGCGAGCCGACGATCAGCGAATTGTCCGGAAATTCCTTGCCTTCGGTGACCAGTGCCCCGGCGCCAACCAGCGAATTCCTGCCGATCCTGGCGCCGTTCAGCACGATGGCGCCCATGCCGATCAGGCTGTTGTCGCCGATCGTGCAGCCATGCAGCAAGGCGCGGTGGCCGATCGTGCAGCCTTCGCCAATCGTCAGCGGGAAGCCGGGATCGGTGTGCATGACCGTGTGTTCCTGCACATTGGTGTCGGCGCCGATGACGATGGGTTCATTGTCGCCGCGAATGACGGTGCCGAACCAGATGCCGGCATTGCGGCCGACGCGTACATCGCCGATCAGAGTCGCATCGGGCGCGATCCAGTTTGAGTCCACATCCGCGAAGCTGGGCTCCGCTCCATCGATCGCATAAAGCGGCATTTTCGGTCTCCGAATCGTCTCAGCCTGGAAGGCTGGAGCCTAGGAGACCGATCGCCCACGAGGCAATGGCGAGGACAACGACGCCCAGCGCCAGCGCCCAGGCAATCGCCGTGCAACCGCAGGACATCAGCGCCAAGGTCGATATGCGGCGCTCCCGCCGGGCATCGAGGGCGTCGTTGGCCAGCATGAAGGGACCGGCACAAGCGGTGGCGAGCAGCGAGCGCAGCAGATGCGACGGCGACACATAGGGCTCAGTGAAGGCGACCTTGCGGCCCGATACCAGCTCCATCATCGATCCAGCCAGCCCGCAGGCCGTCAGTCCGACGACAAAAGCGAATACGGTGAGTGCCAGAGAGCTCATCTTTACGTTCCATTTACCATGAAATTGCACAGTCGTGCCATGAAGGCTGCAAGAGCCGTGCCGTGCGATGTGTGCCGCCCAGGGACACCCAAAGGCGCACAGCAGCGTGGATCCGAGGACTGAGATGAAACAGGCAGCGACCACCGACGGCCCCGAACTCACCGTGGTCGATTCCGTGCTGATGAGGCGGGTGTTCTACGCATTCGCGGCGCTGGCGCTGCTGTCGGTAGCGATCAGCCTCGGCGGCAAATGGTTCGGCCATTCGATCGCGATGGCCGGATACACCGACGACCCAACGATCCACCAGGTGGTGATCGGCAACAATGTCATCGCCGTGCCGGCCAACGCCATCCGTTTCGCCCAGGCGCGGCGCGACGGCATCGCCTCGCGGCTCGACCTTTATCTGCGCTATCCCCAGATGGACGGCTACAGCGAGCCGGCGCGCGACGATTTCAATCACATGGGAGCGAGCAGGAACATCATTTTCCTGTCCTTCGAACAGCAGATGATGTCGCGCGACATGAGCGGTCGCTTCGCGCCGATCTACAGCGCTTTGATTACCCAACCCGGCATTGCCGGCCCCGGCGGCACGACGGTGTATGGCTTCAATGAAAAATCAGGATACCTGAATGAGGATCTGGTTGTCGGCAAGCGCCCCGGCAAGGACCCGTTCGTGGCCCGCTGCCTGAGCGGTCCGAGTGCCGAGGAATCGCTGGCGCCCTGCGAGCGCGACATCCAGGTCGGCGACGAGCTCAGCCTCACCTATCGCTTCCCCAGGGAGTTTCTGGGCGATTGGCAGGCGCTCGACGCGGCAATTGCCACCGAAGCCGCGCGCATCCTGAAAACAGGACATTAAGCGGTTTACCCGTTTAACGGAAATGCAGAACCGCTCTATCTCTTTGTTTTGACGCAATTCCGGACAGAAAACCGTTTCACACTTTTCCTGGAATTGCTCTAGGAAAGCTTGGAGATCGGGCTGGCCGGCCGCATTCGTGGCGGAGCCGGCCGAGCACTGGATGGCTGGCTCAGGCCAGATCGATGTCGAGGATCGCCATCGAAAAATTGTAGTCGCCGTCGTCCTCGTCCTTGAAGACGATGCCGAGGAACTCGTCGCCGACATAGACCTCGGCCGAATCTTCCTTGCGCGGCCGTGCCTTGACCTCGAGCTTGGGGTTCTGGAAGACGCGCTTGAAATAGGCGTCCAGCTTTCTGATTTCGTCCGGCTTCAACAGTCTTCTCCGATCATCGGGCTTGCTCGTTCGAAGGCGCTTCTGGCACGTCGACAATGGCGATGTAAAGGCAAGCGGCCCGATAAGACGAGAACAACCGCCCGCTCCTGCCTGCGGCTAGACTCCGGCTACAGGCAGCGGGCAGATGAAAATCAGATGTCGAAGCTGACGACCTGATCCATCGTCTGTGACGGCAAAAGCTGGTCCATCTGGCGCGACGGCTGATCGCAGCCGGTCTCACCGACGACGCGGGCCGGCACGCCGGCAACCGTCTTGTTGTGCGGCACAGGCGACAGCACCACCGAGCCTGCCGCGATCTTCGAGCAATGGCCGATTTCGATGTTGCCGAGGATCTTGGCGCCGGCTCCGATCAGCACGCCGTAGCGGATCTTGGGGTGACGATCGCCGCCGGCCTTGCCGGTGCCGCCCAGCGTCACGCCATGCAGGATCGACACATCGTCCTCGATGACCGCGGTCTCGCCGACGACGAGGCCGGTGGCGTGGTCGATGAAGATGCCCTTGCCGATGCGGGCGGCCGGGTTGATGTCGGTCTGGAAAACCGACGACGAACGGCTCTGCAGGTAAAGGGCGAAGTCCTTGCGGCCCTGCTTCCACAGCCAATGCGCCAGCCGATGGGTCTGGATGGCGTGAAAGCCCTTGAAATAGAGCACGGGCATGATGAAGCGGTCGCAGGCCGGATCGCGGTCGTAATAGGCCTGGATGTCGACGCGCACGGTCGTCGGCCAGTCCTTGTCGTCGGCCAGCATGGACTTGAAGGTCTGACGGATGAGATCGGAGCCGATGTCCTGATGGTCGAGCCGCTCGGCCAGCCGATGGATCACCGCTTCTTCCAGGCTGTCCTGGTTGAGGATGGTCGAATAGAGGAACGCGGCGAGCAGCGGGTCGCGATTGACCGCCTCCATCGCCTCGTCGCGGATGGAGCGCCAGATCGGGTCGACCGGCTGCAATGCGCTGTGTCGGGAAATGCTGATGCTGTTCATCGCCGTCTCGTCCTGCGTCCTGCCGGGCTTGCCTGTTGTGCTTGCCTGTTGTCTGGCGGCATATAAGCCAGATCGTAGCACGATTGAACTCAATTTTCCTTAGTGCTGTGTCAAATGGATTTGGTTCGCGGGAATTCAAGCAGCCATGGAAAACGAACCCTTGATCCATGAGCCACCGAAAGCGAGCCTTCCGCGCTTGACCGCGGAAGGTGTAGCGGTCTGGTGGCCAGCGTGCCCAAGTTCGCCGCTATGGCGATGACCGCCGCAACAATGGCCGCTGTTCAAGTCGGCAGCGGCTTGCCGGCCTGTTCCGCTACCATGTATTCGGCGTACCAGTCGGGCCAGTTCTCATCCCGCTGTCCGCCGGTCCGCTTCTCGTGCTCGCCATGCGCGGCCGCCGCACGCCGCAGCGCGGCGGCAAGCTCGGCCGACGAGGTGAATGTCGTGTCGAGGGCATCCACGCGCCCCGGCAATCGCTGGGTGATCTCCTGCAGCAGCCAGTTGTTGCCATCCGGATCGCCGAACGAGGCATAGGAGGAATAACTGCGCCCCTCCGGATGTCTGCCGCTGATCGGCGGCTGCCCAGGGCCCGCACGGTGGAACACTTCGCTCGCATCGACCCCGCGCGCCACGACTTCGGCACGCGCCGCCTCGATATCGGACACCACGAGATAAAGCCCCTTTGCCGAGCCTGGCGCGGCGGTCGTCAGTCCCTTGCCGAAATGGATCGAGCATGGTGACCCCGGCGGCGTGAACTGCACGACCCGAAACGCATCGCCAACGACGAAGTCGGCGTCGAGCCTCCAACCCAGGCCACCATAGAACCGCTTGGCCCGATCGGCATCCGAAACGGAAATGATGACGGCCTCCAGCTTCATGTCGATCGTGGTCATGTCAGGCTCCTTGGGTTTGAGTGCTTTGAAAATGACAAGATGCGTCCGAGCGGGTGACCGCGTGGATCCTGCTCATGGCAAGGAGCTTCCTGCCGTCCTTCGATTTGGTCAATCGGGTGTGGCACCATGGCTCCCCCGCAGCCTTCCGCTGTGCCGTGTTTTGGCCCAGGATGCCGGGATCATCTCATTGCGTGGATAGTGACGCAGCCATGGAAAACAGACCCTTGATCGACGAGCCGCAAAAGCGCGAGCTTTCGGCGCTCTACAGCGTGAAAGACCGCCACTATCACAACCTGGCCCATATCGAGGCGATGCTTGCGCTCGCAGGCGACTATCGAGGGCTGCTCGATGACCCCGAAGCGGTCGAAGCGGCGATCTGGTTCCATGACGCCATCTATGACAGCAGGGCCAAGGACAACGAGGCGCAAAGTGCCGCCCTTGCGGAGAAAAAGCTCGCGGGCCGCACTGAAGCCGGGCGCCTCAACCGCATCTCGGCGATGATCGTCGCTACCGCCACGCACCAACTGCCGCTGTTTGACGACGCCACAGCAGCACGGGATGCCGGTCTTTTCCTCGACATGGATTTGTCGATCCTGGGTGCCGCGCCGGATGCCTTCGACGCCTATGAACGGGCGGTTCGGCGCGAATATGCCTGGGTTGAAGAGCCGATGTGGCGGGCCGGCCGCAGCGCGGTCCTGAAGAATTTCCTCGCCCGCCCGCACATCTTCCACACCGAAGAGTTTCGCCAGCGCTTCGAACCGCAGGCCCGAGCGAACATGGCGCGGTCTCTGGAAGCCCTCACCGCAGGCTGAGAACAGTCAGGTGAAGGCGCCTATCGTCGATGCCATCGCCGCAAGGAGAGCCAGCCCTGCCATCACCGACAGGCCGTTGAGAATGATCCCGAGAATGCCAAGCGCACGATTGTCGTTCGAACCCACCAGCGCCATCACGCCGAAAACCGTATCGGTAACATGCGCCAAAGGTGCGGCGAGCAGGAATACCGCCATGAAGAAAACCTTGGCGATGTTCTGGGTGAGCTGCGAAGCGTCGCTCGGCATCGCCACCACCAGGATGGTTATCGCAATCGCGCCCGCCGCGAATGCCGACAGCGCCGGGACGACTGAACGTTAGGCGAGCAAACCCCTGCACGACCGCGTCCGGTATAGCGGCCGTGCTTCTGCCCCATTGTGCCACTTTATGCCCGCTCCCCTCACCGTCCGCTCAGAGCGGATTTTCGGCATAGAACTCCAGCACGCGTTGCTTGAAGGCCTTGTCCCCGACCGCCAGCATATGGTCGCGGCCCTCGATGTGAAAGGCCCTGGCGTTCGGCATCAGCGCTGCAAGCTCGTCGGGCGAGCCGCCAATGTCGTCCGTCGTGCCGACGGCAACCAGCGTCGGCTGGGCGATGCGGGCAAGATCCTCCTCGCTCAGCAACTCCCGAGAGGTGGCGATACAGGCGGCCAGCGCCCGGCGGTCGCTGCGGGTCTGGTCGGCGAAGGCGCGAAACGATCGCCCGCGCCGATGGGTGACCGTGGCCGGATCGTCGGCAAGAAGAGCGGTTGCGATCGGATCCCAATCGCCGACACCGTCGATCATGCCGATGCCGAGACCGCCGAAGACCAGCGTCGCCACCTTGTCGGGATCGGACAGCGCCAGGAACGCGGCGATGCGCGCGCCCATCGAATAGCCCATGACATGGGCGCGCTCGATGCCGAGGTGGCCGAGCAAGGCTGCGGCATCCGAAGCCATCTTGACCGGCGTGTAGTCGGCCTCGTCATAACTCTTCGAAGAAGAGCCGTGGCCGCGATTGTCGAAGGCGATGGCGCGGTAACCGGCATCGTTCAGCGTCTTGAACCAGCCAGGCGACACCCAGTTGACATAGTGGCTCGAGGCGAAGCCATGGATCATAAGCACCGGATCGCCCTGACCCGACGCCGGCTGGCGGTCGAGGAAGGCAAGATCGAAGCCGTCATGGGTGAAAACCTGCATCAGCGACCCCGCCCGCGCACTCAACCGGCACCGCCATTGGGCGCATCGCCATTGTCCGCTGGCGGCATGCTGGGACCAGACACGGTGCCAACGGCCGGGTGGCGCAACAGGTCGCCATACTCGATGCCGTTCCTGGCAGCGGTGCCAGCCTTGAGCTCGAGCACGAAGCGCACCGGCACGCCAGGCGAAATGATGGCCTCGGATTGCGGATCGCCATGCTTGATCGCCCGGATCTTGCCGTCCTGGCCGACGAAAATCAGGTCCAGCGGCATCGGCGTGTTCTGCATCCAGAAGCTGACCTGCTGCTGGATATCGAAGACGAACAGCATGCCATGGTCGTCCGCCATGTCCTGGCGGTACATCAGCCCAGCCTCGCGCTCCGAGGGGGTGTCAGCGATTTCAATCGAAAAAGAGCGGTTCCCGCTCTTCGTCACCACAATTAGCGGCACGGAATCGACGGGAAGAAGCATCGCCCGGCTGTCCGCCGCGGTCGGCCGGTCGGAATAGAAGTAAGCGCTCACGGCGACGGCCACGGCGACAATGGCGCACACCACACCCGCCGTCAGCCAGTTCCTGTGAGCCATTCAAAGTCCTCGACCGAAATCGTCCTAGTGCGAAGCCGGCAAGGTGCCCATATCGGGGTGAATTTCGGCAGCCATAAGGCCTTTGTCGCCGCGTCCAAAACGAACCAGCACAACTTGTCCGGGCCGAAGCTCGGTGATGCCGTAGCGGCGCAAGGTTTCCATGTGGACGAAGATGTCCTCGGTGCCCTCGCCGCGGGTGAGAAAACCAAACCCCTTGGTGCGGTTGAACCACTTCACCAAGGCGCGCTCGAGGCCGCTTTCCGGCGTCACCGCGATATGGGTGCGCTGCTCCTGCATTTCGGCCGGATGGACTGCGGTGGTCAGGTCCATCGAGAGCACCCGGAAGGCTTGCAATCCGCGATCGCCATGCTTGACGAGGCAGACCACGCGCGCACCCTCCAGGGCCGTCTGGAAGCCATCCCTTCGAAGACATGTCACATGGAGGAGGATATCGCCCGAGATGCCGTCATCCGGGAGGATGAAACCATAGCCCTTGGCCACATCGAACCACTTGATGGCGCCGGCGATTTCGAGCAGATCGGCGGCATCGCCGCCTTCGTCACGATGCAAGGCGTCGCCAAGGGGTCCGTCCCGCCCCGTCAAAGAGGCCTTTTCCCCCATAAGAATGCCCCCTTTTTTCAAGAACACCGCAACTGATTCTTGACGCTAGATTAACACTGCGGCTTCCGGTGTGTGCAAGACCTGACGTGCCTTTTTTCACGGTTCATTGGGGGAATACCGGATTTGTTCTTTGCCGGCACTGTGCACTGCCGAACGATTGCCCTTTGACCGGGTCGACCCTATGTTGCGCCGCAACGCAATTTATCGAGGAAATGACATGCGCTATCTGCACACCATGGTCCGCGTCGCCGACGTCGATGCCTCGCTCGACTTCTACTGCGCCAAGCTCGGCCTCAAGGAGGTGCGCCGCTACGAAAACGAGCAAGGCCGCTTCACGCTGATCTTCCTCGCCGCGCCGGAAGACGAGGAGAGCGGCGTCAACGAAAAGGCGCCGCTGGTCGAACTGACCTACAATTGGGACCCGGAAGACTACAAGGGCGGGCGCAATTTCGGCCACCTCGCCTATGAGGTCGACGACATCTACGCCACCTGCCAGCATCTGATGGACAATGGCGTCACCATCAACCGGCCTCCGCGCGACGGCAACATGGCCTTCATCCGGTCGCCGGACGGCATTTCGATCGAGCTCCTGCAGAAAGGCCCGGCCAAGGCCAAGGCTGAACCGTGGGCGTCAATGGCGAACACCGGAAGCTGGTAGGCTTCGACCATGGCGCCGGGCAGAGATTGCCCGGCAGCCTTTGGCATTTTGCACGACGGCACCTATCTATCCGGCTGTCGCGCCAGGCTTGCAAGTCTGGCGCCATGTCAAGCAATGGGCGCCTGCCCTCCCGGAGAATTCACTCATGCCGACCAGCCGTGCCGAAGTCCCCACCGAACATGCCAGCCGCTATTTGCAGCAATTGTGCAAGCACTGGGCGCATAAATTCCCCGTCGAGTTCGATCCGAACCACGGCACGATCGATCTCTCGCTCGGGCGCGCCGTCATGGATGCCGATGCGAGCGCACTGCTTATCACGGTGTCAACCGAGGAAGGCGGATCGCTGGAGCGCCTGGAAAGCGTCGTCGCCGATCACATCAAGCGTTTCGCTTTCCGCGAAGAACTGACCTTCGACTGGAAGCCCGCCACGGCAGCTCAAACGACCAGCTAAGCTCCGCCGGCCTGACCGGCCATCTCCTGTAGCGCCAGCACCGAGCGCCAGTTGCGCGCGGTGCCCGGTACTTTCAGCGTGCGCGGGATCAGCCCGGCAAAAACCGATTTGCCAAGCCCGTCCGGCGCGTGCAGATAGAGCACGTCGCCCTTGATTTCGAACCGTTCGGGGCCGGTACACTTTTCGGCCAGCCGCGCCACCTCATCGCCTGTCGGCTCGCGCTCAAGCACATAGGCATGGAGCTTGGTCGGCTCTTCGGCGATCTCCGGGTATGGATTGTCCGCGACCAGCCGCTCGAACCAGCCGAGATCGCGCACCATGATGCGCGAATGAAATCCCCATTTCTTCTCGAAGGCTGTTTCGATCTGTTTCGTCAGCGCCGCCGCGTCAGCCTTCTTCGCCCGGAACACAGCGTTGCCGCTCTGCACATAGGTGGCGACATCGGAGAAGCCGAGATCCTCGAAGAACGACCGCAGTTCCGCCATCCTGACGATACGGTTGCCGCCGACATTGATGCCGGAAAACAGTGCGACGAAGGTTCTTCCTCGACCACTCATATGATGAACCCGGCCAGTGTCTCGTTGTCGGTGATGTCCTGATACTGGACGCCCTCGGCCTCGAAGTTCGCCTTGAGCAGGTCGAAATTGCGGCGATCCCTGGTTTCGATGCCGATCAGCACCGAACCGAAATTGCGGGCCGATTTCTTCAGATATTCGAAGCGGGCGATGTCGTCGTCGGGCCCAAGCAATTCAAGGAAATCGCGCAACGCACCCGGCCGCTGCGGAAAGCGGATGATGAAGTATTTCTTCAGGCCCTCGAAGCGCAGCGCCCGCTCCTTCACGTCCGGCAGCCGCTCGAAATCGAAATTGCCGCCCGAAACCACCGCGACGATCGTCTTGCCCCTGATCTCCTTCTTCGAAAAATCCTTGAGCGCGTCGATCGCCAGCGCGCCAGCCGGCTCCAGCACGACGCCTTCGACATTGAGCATCTCGATCATGGTGGCGCAGAGCCGGTTTTCCGGGATCAACCGCACGGTGTCGGCCGGAAAATCCTTGAGATGACGCAACGGCTCGCGGCCGATCTCGGCCACCGCGGCTCCATCGACGAAATTGTCGACCTTGGCGAGCTTCAGGCGCTTTCCGGCAGACAGGCTTTCGCGCAGGCTCGGCGCGCCGGCCGGCTCGCAGAAGACGAAGCGCGCTTCCCGGCCCTGATCGGCGAAATAATGGGTGACGCCGGCGGCCAGTCCGCCACCGCCGACCGGCAGCAGGATGATGTCGGGCATCCGTGCGCCCGGCATCTGATCGGCAATCTCATAGGCGACAGTCGCTTGCCCCTCGATGATGTCCTTGTGGTCGAAGGGCGGCACCATGTGAGCGCCGGAACTTTCGGTGAATTCGAAGGCGGCGCGATAGCAATCGTCGAAGAAGTCGCCGACCAGCCTGATCTCGACGAAATCGCCGCCGAACAGCCTGGTCTTGTCGATCTTCTGCTGCGGCGTCGTCACCGGCATGAACACCACGCCGTTCTTGCCGAAATGGCGGCAGACGAATGCGAAGCCCTGCGCATGGTTGCCGGCGGAAGCGCAGACGAACAGTTCGGCCTCGTTGCCGGCCGCGAGCGTCTTGCGGAAGAAGTTGAAGGCGCCACGGATCTTGTAGGAGCGCACCGGCGACAGGTCCTCGCGCTTCAACAGCACCCGCGCACCGGTCTTCTTCGACAGATAGTCATTCTCCTGCAGCGGCGTTTCCGGAAAAATCTGGCGGATCGCGGCGGCCGCGACTGCAACACGGGAAGAAAAACTGTTCATCGGAAAACCACCTCGCACCGCGTGTCGTCTGCGGAACCTCTATCATCGATCGGGCCGCGCACCGGCTGTTGTTGAGCGCCCTGCCGTCGCGCGGCCCGATCCCGGCTATTGCATATCCGGCCCCGCGACGCCATTGTCCGGCCATCCATGCCCCTCCGCAACGGGCATTCGCAGAATCCTTGCAAGCACTTGGAGGCGTTTGTTCATGCCTGTCGCGTCGGTTGGCCTGAAATCCATGTTGTTGCCGGAATTCGGCGAACCGACGGTGATGCCGCTGGTTGCGCGCGCCAGTCACGAAAGCCGCATCGCGGCGCTGACGGCAATAGGCACCAAGGCCGGCCTCGACGCCTTCGCCATCTACGGCGACCGCGAACACGCGGCCAATGTGGCATATCTCTCAGGCTACGATCCGCGCTTCGAGGAAACGCTGCTGATCATCGTCCCCGGACGGCAGGCAAAACTTCTCGTCGGCAATGAAGGCTGGGGCTATGCCGAACTCTGCGACGGGCCGTACGAGCGCGTGCTCTATCAGACCTTCTCGCTACCGGCGCAGCCGCGCGATCGCTCGGACGCGCTTCCCGACATCCTCGCCGATTGCGGCCTGAAACCCGGCCAGCGCATCGGCGCCATTGGCTGGAAGCCGTTCGGCGCGGGTGACACCGGGTTCGGCGAAACGGCGCTCGACCTGCCATCCTTCATCGCCGATACGCTGCGCGCGCTCGCTGGCGACAAGGGTTCGGTTGTGAACGCGGCCAATCTGCTGATGAACCCCACCGACGGCCTGCGCGCCCTCAACGAGGCCGACCAACTGGCTGCCTTCGAGTTTGCAGCGACCTTCACTTCGCAGGGGCTGCGCAATGTCCTGCAAGGCATCGAGCCCGGCATGACCGAACTGCAGGCGGCCCGGCTGATGGGCATGAACGGACTGCCGCATGGCTGTCACCCGATGCTGTCGGCAGGCAAGCGCGCCGCCTATGGCCTGCCCAGCCCGCGCCTCGATGTCATCCGGCGCGGCGACCCGATCACCATGGCCTATGGCATCCAGGGCGCGCTCAATGCGCGCGCCGGCTTCCTCGCCGAGGATGCGTCCGAGCTTCCACCGGACATCCGCGACTATGTCGACAGGCTGGTCGCGCCCTATTTTGCCGCCGTCGTCGACTGGTACGAAGCAATCGGCATCGGCACCGCGGGGGGCACGCTGTGGAAGGCGGTGCATGACCGCATAGGCGATCCGTTCTTCGGTGTTTCACTCAATCCAGGCCATCTCGTCCATATCGACGAGTGGATGCATTCTCCGGTGTTTTCCGGCTCCGACATCAGGCTGCGATCCGGCATGGCGCTACAGGTCGACATCATTCCGGCGACCGGCAGCGCCTATTTCACCACCAATATCGAAGACGGCATCGCGCTCGCCGACGAGCCTCTGCGCGAGGAGATCGCAGCGCGTTATCCCGAGGCCTGGGGCCGCATCGAGGCGCGGCGCGGCTTCATGGCGGATGTGCTCGGCATCCGCCTCAAGCCGGAGGTACTGCCCTTTTCCAACATTCCGGCGTTTCTCCCGCCATTTTGGCTTTCGCGCAACAGTGCGATGGCCGTAACCGGGCGCTGATCATATTTCGGCTGGACACGACTTAGTTCTGCCGCACTCTGGCTGTCCGGAGGTGTCGCGGGGGTAGACAGGCCTTTTGGCCGGAGTTGGAATTTCTAAGTGCCTTTGAAGAAGATCTTTGCCGTTGTCCTCGCTTTGCTCGTTTCCGGCTGCGCCGGCACGCAAACACAGGAACTGCTTGGCAGCGCCATCGTCGCTGCGCCGGTGACGGAGATTGCCGGCAATCACAGCATCTTCATCGCCACGACGCGCAAGAAGTCCGACGATCCAAACAAGGTTTTCGACGGTGAGCGTTCGGCCACGCTGAATTACGCCCGCGTCAATGTCACGGTGCCAGGTGCCCACCAGACCGGCCAGATCGAGCGCCGTTCGCGCGGCAAATCGAATGACCCGGCCAAGTATTTCATGGCATCCGAAGTCGTCGGTTACGATACACAGCCGAAATTCTCCGCCGCCCTCAACGCCGACATCGCGGCGCGTGGCGGCCGCGTCATGGTCTTCGTGCATGGCTACAACACCGGCTTCGACGACGCCGTCTACCGCCTGACCCAGATCGTCCATGATTCCGGCTATCCGGGCACGCCAGTCCTGTTCTCGTGGGCCTCAGGCGCCAAGACCACCGACTATGTCTATGACAAGGAGAGCGCCAGCGCGGCGCGTGACCAGTTGGAAGTGACGCTGCGGATGCTGGAGCAGTCCGGCGCGCGGCGCATCGACATTGTCGCCCATTCGATGGGAACCTGGGTCACCATGGAAACGCTGCGCCAGATGGCCATCAGCGGCGACCGCGATCTCGGCGGCAAGCTCGGTGACGTGGTGCTGGCCTCGCCCGACATCGATGTCGATGTGTTCAAGAGCCAGATGCGGCGCTATGGCAAGCCCGACAAGCCATTCATCCTGCTGTTGTCCGACGACGATCGGGCGCTGAGGCTCTCCGGGCTGATCGCCGGCTCGCGGCCGCGCGTCGGCGACTACAAGGATGCCGCCGATCTTGCCTCTTACGGCGTGACGGTCGTCGACCTCTCGAAGGTCAAGGGTAGCGACAGCTTCAACCACACCAAATTCGCCGACAATCCCGAACTGGTGAAGATGATCGGCCAGCGGCTGCGCGACGATGACGGTTTTGCCAGCGATCGCGACGTGACCGATCGCATTGGCCTGCTCGGCCAATAGATGCATTCGCGAGGCTTTCGCGGTGCCAGTTCAGCATTGCGGACATATCGCTTCACTTTGAACTGGACCGCGCCGGCCTCTGGCTTTATCGGAATAGCCAGCGACGTCATGCGTTTGACGTCCCCCTTTGCGGGAGCCGGCGTGTGACCGTGCGTTTGAAGAGTTTCCTCATCGTCGCGTTCGCGCTCGCTGTCACTGGCTGCGCCGGCCAGAAGACGCATGATCTGCTCAACAAGACGACGGTCGCGGTGCCCGCCTCCGACATTGCGGCGACGCATGAGATCTTCGTCGCCACGACACGCCTGAGGGCCACAAAGGACCCGCGACAGGTGTATGGCGGCGATCGCTCGCTGACCACCAGCTTTGCGCGGGTCGACGTCACCGTTCCCAAAAGTCACAAGGTCGGCGCCATCGAGCGGGTCAAGGGATCCGCAAACAGCAATCCAGCCAAGGATTTCACCGCCAAGGACGTCACCTTCTACGAAGGCGCGCCGCAATTCGCCAAGGCGGTTGGCGCCGACATCGCCATGCGCGGCGATCGTGCGCTGGTTTTCGTGCACGGCTTCAACAACGGCTTCGACGACGGCATCTACAGACTGACGCAGATCGCCCACGACACCAAATATCCCGGCACGCCGGTGCTGTTCTCCTGGGCGTCGAGCGGCAAGCCGACCGGCTATATCTACGACAAGGAAAGCGCCAACGCGGCGCGCGACGACCTCGAAGCGACGCTCAGGATGCTGACCAAGACGCGCGTCAAGAGCATCGACATCATCGCTCACTCGATGGGAACGTGGGTGACGATGGAGGCGCTGCGCCAACTCGCCATCACCGGCGACCGCGACCTCGACGGCAAGCTCGGCTATGTCATCCTGGCCTCGCCGGACATCGATGTCGATGTGTTCAAGAAGCAGATGATCCGCTACGGCAAACCCGACAAGCCGTTCGCCATCCTGCTCTCGGCGGATGATCGGGCTCTCAAGCTGTCCTCCCTGATCTCGGGCGACAAGCCGCGTGTCGGCGACTACGGCAATGCGGCCGACCTCGCCAGCTATGGCGTGTCGGTCGTCGACCTTTCCCAGGCCAAGGGTGGCGACCGCCTGAACCACGCAAAATTCGCCGACAACCCGATCCTGGTGCAATTGCTCGGCGACCGCCTGCGCGCGCCAGCCGGCCTAGCCTCGGCCGAACCCGATCAGGCGCAGCTCAACAATCTCGGCCAGGGCCTCGGCAAGGCGGTCGGCTCGGTGGCCGAGGTCGTCATCACCACACCGTTCAAGGTGCTGACCATCGCCACTGGCGGGTGAAAAACCGAGCGCTGACGACCGATCTCAAACGAAGAGATCGACCTTCTGGAATGTCGTCACGTCGATCAGCCCGACGTCGGAAATCCTGAGTTCCGGAATGACCACCAGCGCCAGCAGCGAGTGCTGCATATAGGCGTTGTTCAACGAACAGCCCATCTTGCGCATCGCCTCGGTGAGCTTCTCGGCCTTGGCGGCAACGATCTCCGCCCGCTCGTCCGACATCAGCCCGGCGATCGGCATTTCAACCAGCGCCAGTTCCTTGCCTTTCGAGAACAGCACGACACCGCCGCCGACCTCCCCCAGTCGATTCACGGCCAGCGCCATGTCCTGCTTGTTGGTGCCGACGACGATGATGTGATGGGAATCGTGCGCCACGCTGGAGGCCATGGCGCAATCGCCCATATAGCCGAAGCCGGAGACGAAGGCGTTGGTGACACCGCCGGTGCCCCTGTGGCGCTCGACCAGCGCGATCTGGCAGACATCGTTGCGGCGATCCATCGCGACCAGCCCGTCCTCAACCGGCAGGTCGGCCTCCAGCGCCCGGGTCGGTGCCTGGTTCTCGATGACGCCGATGACCCGCACGCGCACCTCATTGGCGCCCTTGGGGGCCGCAATGTCGAAGTCGCCGGCCTTGAGTTTCTTGCCGAGCTTGACGGTGTTCTTCGCCGTCTTCGGGTAGTCATAGGCTGGAATGTCGATTTCGAGCTTGCCGCCCTTGGCCAGCCTGACGCCGCGCGCATAGACCTCATCGATGGTCATGGCGGAAAGATCCGAGACGATCAGCAGGTCGGCCAGCCGCCCTGGCGAGATCGAGCCGACCTCGCGTTCCAGTTTGAAATGCTGGGCGGTGTTGAGCGTCGCCATCTGGATTGCCGTCACCGGCTTCAACCCCTGTTGGATGGCGTGGCGCACCACCCGGTCCATATGGCCCTCATGGACCAGCGTGCCGGAGTGGCTGTCGTCGGTGCACAGGATGAAGTTGCGCGGGTCGATGCCGCTCTCGGTCACCGCCTTGATCTGCGAGGCGACGTCATACCAGGCCGAGCCCAGCCGCAGCATCGCCTTCATGCCCTGGCGCACACGGGCAATGGCATCCTCGGCGCGCGTACCCTCGTGATCGTCCTCGGGGCCGCCGGCGACATAGCCGTGGAACGGCAGGCCGAGATCGCGCGAGGCATAGTGGCCGCCAACCGTTTTTCCTGCTTTCACGGTAGCCGCGATCTCGCCGGACATGACCGGGTCGTTGGCGGCGACACCGGGAAAGTTCATCACCTCACCCAGCCCGATGATGTTCTCCCACGTCATCGCTTCCGCCACATCGGCGACCGTCAGCTCGGCGCCGGCATGTTCCAGCCCCGGCGCCGAAGGCACGCAGGACGGCATCTGCACATGCACGTTGATGGGCATCGCGACGGCTTCGTCATGCATCAGCCGCACGCCCGGCAGGCCCAGCACATTGGCGATCTCGTGCGGGTCGATGAACATCGAAGTGGTGCCGTGCGGAATGACCGCGCGGCAGAATTCGGTCACCGTCACCATGCCGCTCTCGACATGCATATGCGCGTCGCAGAGACCGGGCACCAGATAGCGCCCAGCGGCGTCGACCACCTTGGTGCCCTGGCCGATGGCATGGCTGGCGTTCGGCCCGCAATAGGCGAAGCGCCCGCCGGCAATGGCGATGTCGGTGCCGGCGATGATCTCGCCCGAATGGACGTTCACCCAGCGGCCGTTGCGGATGACGAGATCGGCAGGTGTGCGGCCCATGGCGACATCGACCAGCTGCGTCGCCATTTCGGTCCAGGGTTTGGGTTTCGTCGCATGGGCCGACGGCTTCTTTGCCATGAAAAACTCCTGTTTGCCCGACTGTGCCAAGCCGGTGGGGTTTTGACCAGCGTCAAACAGCGGAGAGCTTGGGATCTACTGCGCCTTATGGAGCCTACTGGGCCTTCACGTCGATCGTGACTTTCGCCTTTCCGGCCGAAATCCGTTCCGCCAGACGGCTGAGTTCACCCTTGGCGAACCGGCCGCTGATCAGGACCTCGCCGCCGAGGATGGGTTCGACCAGCCGCGGCGACATCACGACGCTGCCGCCGACGCTGAGATCGATCGTCCTTCCGACATTCGCCTTGGTGAAGGCTGCGAATGCCTGCGTACTGTCCGGTGTCATCTTGAGGTTGAGCGCCACTTGTCCTGGCGCCGGATCGGGTACGACCACCGCCTTGGCAATGGCCAGCGTCAATGGCTCGGCCATGCCGAGGCCGCAGGCGAGGAGCGCGATGGCCGCTGCGGCGATCAGGCGAAACAAGGCACGCATCAGGATTTTCTCCTTAAACCGCCGATCTTGCACGGCAATGCTGCCGCGGCAATGCCGCCACTTCGGGCTGCCCTCCCGGGCACGGCGAGAGCGACATCGGCCGAAATAGGATTCCGTTTTGTCGCAAATCGGGTTAGGTTCCTCGCAAGGACCTTTCTGAACCGCCATTTCGGGGAGTTCGATGTGCGTCGCCTGATGGTCGCAAGTGCCGGTTTTCTTGCCGCTCTGGCCGTGCCGGCTTCCGCGGCCGACCCTATGGTCGACGTGCCGATGACCGCGCCCGGCTTCGACTGGACCGGCTACTACGCCGGCCTGCAGGCCGGATACGGCTGGGGCCAATCCGATATATCAGGAACAGAGGGCGAGCCATTTTCCGCCTCGCCCAACATCGACGGCGGTTTTGTCGGTGGCCATATCGCCGGCCTGTGGCAGTTCGACCAGGCGGTGCTCGGCGGCGAGGCCGACCTCAACTATTCCTCGGTCGACGGCACGACCGAAGCGGAACCGGGAAACACGTTCGGCACCGACATCAAATGGTTCGGGTCGATCAACGCCAAGGCCGGCTACGCCATGGACCGCGCGCTGGTCTACGGCATTGGCGGCATCGCCTTTGCCGGCATCGAAACCTCGCAAGCGACAGGCACGGCCTTCGACAGCTCACGCACGAGTGTCGGCTGGACCGTGGGCGCCGGCGTCGATTACGCGCTGACCGACAAGTTCGTCGTCGGCGCGCAGTATCGCTACTACGATTTTGGCTCCGAGCATTATGACGCGTCCGGTGATTTCACCGACCGCGATCAGGATGTGAAGCTGAACACAGTCGGCATCAATCTGAGCTACAAGTTCTGAACCTCACCGGCAGCGGGACGCCACCGGCCAATATCGTAGCTGCGATTTCAAGGGGGCGGCCGACGCTCCCAGTTGGGCGGGGTAATGGGTTGGGCCTGAGAGGCGCCGGCCGTAGCGGATCTGATCCGCCGAAGAATATTGTAGCAGGGCCTGCAGCGCGCATAATTCCGTGATCACACCAGTACCGCCACGCCAGCTTGTCTGGTTTCCGCATTCAGACGTGGCCGAGAACACGACTTGACGGCCTGCGTCTGGCGTCTGAAAAGGGCTGGCCTGCGGACGTGGCGGAATTGGTAGACGCAAGGGACTTAAAATCCCTCGATCTCTGATCGTACGGGTTCGATTCCCGTCGTCCGCACCATTTTCGGCTGCCGCGCCTCCAGGCAAAGGAGGCTGCCTCGGACGATCCAGGGACCGCAACCGAACGGCAGCCGGCGTGCGGTGTCCCGCCGGTGACTTGGCGAAAGCTTTCACGGCCTCTCCGGTGAGGCCAGCGCCCTTACTTGATGTAAACCAGCACGTAGCGGTTCTTGTAAGGCTGGTAATACTTCGTCCCGCATTTCCAGACCACGGCCCCACCGCTGTAGGTGGTCTTCACGCATCCTTTGGGCAGGGTCGTGATGTAGATGGTCGTCCTCTGGATCACGACCGTCTTTGCTTCCACCGGACTGACGAGGCGAAACCCCAAAATGCCGTCCAAGCCGTTGCCTGCCACCGAAGAGATCGCAAGCATGCCACAAGTGACGACCGCGCGACTGAACAAGGTGCTACAGATCATAAGCTTTCCCCTTCCTCTCCTTACCAGGCAGCCTACCAGCAACGGGTAAAGTCTCAAAGAACTTAAAATCCCTCGGCCTCTGATCGTACGGGTTCGAACCCCTTCGTCCGCACCACGTGGTCGCCAGTCGCTTCATGCCCTTAGGACGTCCCTGCGAGGGTCTGGACGCGTGTCCAGAGCCGTTCGCGCATCTCGCAAGTGCATCTGGACACCAGCCGCCATGAGTCGCATTCTGCTTACGGGGGAAGGGCGTGGATAAGCTTAACATAGGTGCTGATCAGGCTAATCGTTGGCGAGACCGCGCTCTGCACGGTCGCCGGAGGCGCCTTTCGCATAACGTCGTGTCGTGGGCGATCATCGGCCTGGCGCTGGCTGCCGGCCTCGCTGTTAGATTCCTCGCCCGCGATTACACGCCAACAGATGCCGGCCTCTTCGTCCAGTGGTATGAACTGGGTCTTTCGGCGGGGGCGGACAGCCTGCGGCAGGGGCTGACGAACTACGCTCCGCTGTACAGCTATGCATTCTATGCCATCACACTTCTGCATGACCGGCTGCCGGTCTTCGCCTCCATCAAGCTGATATCGCTGCCCTTCGAATTGGGTTGCGCGGCTATGGCCTATCGGCTCGTCGCAACCTCGACCAACTCGTTCACTCGGCCAGCTTGGGCATTTGCAGCGGTCTGGCTGGCCCCGAGCGTCATCTTCAATGGCGCCCTGTGGGCCCAAGCCGATGCGATCTGGACGTTCTTCATCATGGTTTCCCTGCATGCGATCTGCCAGAGACGCCCGGTTGGGGCCATGGCGGCTTTCGCATTCGCCGTGAGCATCAAGCTGCAGGCCATTTTCTTCGGCCCCATGATCTTCGCCCTCGTTCTGCGACGCGAGCTCCACTGGGCATGGCTGGCTCTGGTCCCAATTGTCTATGCGCTGACCGCCGTTCCTCTGCTCCTACTCGGCAGGTCCGTCCTTGACGTGCTGCTGGTTTATCAGGCCCAGGCCGAGTTCTTCCAGGAGCTCTCCAAGAACGCCGCGAACCTCTGGATCTTCGTGCCAAACGAGTTCTACCACGCAGGGGTCGTTGTCGGCCTGGTGCTCGCCGCGCTGGCGGGATTAGCGTTTTCATTGAGAGTTGCCCGTGAGGCAGCCTGGACGCCGCTGTTTGCCATCCTGGCGGCGGCTGTCTGCCTGCAGCTGATGCCGTGGGCGCTGCCAAAGATGCACGAGCGCTACTTCTACGCCTTCGAGATCACCATGATGGTCGCCGCGTTCGCCGAGCCTCGCTTGACCTTTCTTGCCCTGGTCGCCCAGATTGACGCCCTTATCACCTATGTCGGCGTCGACCTCAACGACCACAGCGGACTTGGCATATGGGGGCCTCCTTTTGCCGCCATGATCAATACCGTCCTCCTAGTTGCCATGATCCGCCGGCTGACAACAGATCGCTATTTCGACGCAAGTCCCGCCTTCATGGCGGTGATAGTGTCGTACGTTCTTTGGACCCTGGTCGTGGCGGGTGCGGGGCGCGACAAAATGTTGACCTACTGGCCGGCCGCGAAGGACGACATCGCGGGCCTTTCGGCTTTTCTCCTGATCCTCGGCCTGGTCTCCTCGTCGATCGCCGCATCTTCATGGATCATCCGCAGTCGTCGCAAGCGCCCGTGATCCCCCATTTTTGCCGCCGGCTTTTAGGGATACCGCTTTCGACCAGTTCCGATTTAGAATTTCGAATATGGAATCGGTTTTCGACGATCTCAGCAAAGCCTTGGAAGGCAAACGAAACAACGCTCGGGTCGCGGTCACGTTGTTGGTGCTCGCTGGCATCGTCGCAGTAGGCCTTGGCATTGTGATTGCCTTGGACGGAAGACCTACATCCGAGATCCGGCAAAGCCCTCACAATCTAAAGATGTGGGGGGAGCGGCACGTCGTAGGTTAAGCGGTTATCACCCCATGCTTTCGTCGATTGATCGCGACATTCCAATGTCTTGACGACCAGACGCCGCGCGAGAACTTGGCTCGGGTTTTAGGTGGTACAGGCCATCGGCAAAGCGGCTTCGGCAGGATCGAACTCCTGTCAAACGCGCCCTTGCGATTGAAACTACACCTTTCGGCGGTAGCCTTCATGCGGATGCGCTCTGGCTCTTATATTAGAGTGAGAGCATGCTTCGGCTCAGCCAGCACAGCGCCTCCTCGAGCCTGGCTGGTCAGGCCCAGCGGCCACCGCTGCTAGTCCCCCACGACCCAAGCCGCTGGGCCGCCCCGGTAAAAAATCCGCTCCCGTCAGCGCTTTACTTTCGGCGTGATCTCCTCGACCCCCACCTTGTCGCCGGTCTCCTTGCCGCCGCCAGCATTTGGCCTTGTCTCTGGTGGTCAGCACGGGCCGCCAATGCAGCTTCTCGAAAACGCTCACGATGTAGGAGGTGGCCGGTTTATGCTCCACCTTTGGCTACTACCTTCGTTCATATGGGTGTGTTCCGCTTATATTAGCAGAAGCATATATATCGTCGCCAGCCGGCGCCGCCCCAACCCGCCCCGCCGGTCAGGCCCGGCGGCCTAGCTGCCAATCACACTGGCAACCAGGCCGCTGGGCCGCCCGGTGCCGGGCCGTTTCCCACAGCAAAGCCGGCATCATCGAAACAGCGAAATGTGCTCCCGCCCCCACTCGCGCTGAAATCGTCGAGCACCCCCGCGCGAGGCGCCCGCTTGCACTCGCCTTCGGGTTGCGCGATTATTGCCTTGGGGACGGACGAAGGGGAATCAGATGGCGGCTGAAAAAAGGGCAATAGCTCTCGCAAAAAGGACGATAGCTCTCGAAAAATGGGATGTAACGATGAGCGAGGAGATGGGCCAAGTCGTCTTGCGCATGTTCCCGACGGCAGGCGAACCGTTCCCGGTCCTCCTTAGCCCTGGTCAGGCAACGAGATTGGGCCGTGATCTGCAGGATCCAAAGTTTCTTCCGAAACCTACGGTTCAATGACTGCTTGGCGCTCTGACTTGGCGCTATCGAAAGTTGGCTCCAGTCGCGATTGCGCTCCCTCTGCTGGCCCGTAGTCAGGAGTGGCCGTGAAGAACACCGGTCTGCGGTCGCGGCCGTGATGTTTCGCGACCGAAGAGCCGCCACCAGATCCCAATGTATTGAGCCGTGATCCGGGCCAAGCCTGTCGACCGGCGCTTGCTTACGACTTTGTCGCTTTGCAGCACACCTGACATCCCTCTGTTGCCAATAGCCCTCCGAAAGCTGCGCGGCCAATAGCGGGGGAAAACGTCCAAACAGGGTTCTGCTGCAGAGTTGCTAATATTAGGATTGGCTTTAGCCGGCTTGCCCCAACAAGAAACCCCAAGCCGGTTAGGCTCGGCGGCCTCTCGCCACCCCGACGGCTGTCGAGCCGCCTGAAAGCTTATGGCTGAACTGAAAGCTTATGGCTGAATGAAAAAGCCTCGCCGCTCCATTTGCGAAGCGGCGAGGCCCCCACCCGCCCCGACTGCCGGCCCCAACACCCGGCATTGCTGACACTGCAATTCTGATGCCAGCGCAAATGACCCATTACGGGACATCTGCGCGCGCTGGCTCAGGCGGCGTCGGCCAGGATTGGTCCGGCGGGAAACGCGGGCTGGGCAAGCTTGGCACGGTTCTTGCTCCCATAACTTCAGGCACGCCGGCGCAGAGACGCTGTTCCACATCGACACCGGCGTGTGAGGTTGGGACAATGATGTCGCGTAAGCTTCTGTTCGGCCTTCCCGCAGTGTTCCTGGTCACGGCCTTGGGCATAGCCCTCTTGTCGTCCGACACCTCATGGGGATTTCTGACGGCGACCCAATCCGGTTCGGTCTTTTGTTCAAGCGGTCCATCACGCGAGACCGTATCGGCTTCAGCGTCGCGGACGTTGCCGTCATGTGGATAGCACAGACAAAAATCGGCAATGAACAGGCTCCTGCAGCGGCGTCTTGCCGGGATTGGGTCATGGGGCGTTGGGCCTTGATCACCCGGTTGGCATCAGCGTTTCGCGAATTCGTTGCACCTCGCTACCGGCCAGAACTCCACTATATGCGCGGCCCCGGGCCGGCCTGCGCGCGCCGCATGCGCGCACGCTGAAACCAAACGACAGGATGTAAGGCGCCAGAAGGCCGGCGCTTCAAGCAGGGATCGGGTTCAGCTTCAAATGCTGGATCAGGATGATGGTCTTGGCGTCGATGATGCGGCCATCGGCGATGCCGGCCAGCGCCTCCTCGAGCGGCATTTCCAGCACTTCGATGTCCTCGCCTTCGTCCGCTGCACCGCCGCCGGCCGAGATGCGGTCGGCGGGCGAATAGCGGGCGACGAAGAACC
Organism: Mesorhizobium bavaricum; assembly: GCF_056781655.1. Classification (NCBI taxonomy): domain Bacteria; kingdom Pseudomonadati; phylum Pseudomonadota; class Alphaproteobacteria; order Hyphomicrobiales; family Phyllobacteriaceae; genus Mesorhizobium; species Mesorhizobium bavaricum. The sequence continues at coordinate 4,854,691 of NZ_CM165566.1, forward strand.
AGAGCCGCTCGGTGACGCTGCCGGGGCTCATATAGGGTGAAAACAGCCGCTCCACATTCTGCAGCCGGTAGCCCAGTTCTTCCTCGGCTTCCTTGCGGATGCAGGTTTCCGGATCGTTTTCGTCCAACAGGCCGGCACAGGCCTCGATCAGCGGCTCGCGATGACCGGTGACGTAGGCGGGATAGCGGAACTGGCGCACCAGAAGCACGGTCGAGCGCGAGGGATCGTAAGGCAGGATCACCGCGCCGTCACCGCGATCGTAGGTCTGGCGGATCTGCGTCTCCCACTGCCCGTCACGCCGGCGGTAGTCGAGGACGGTCTTCTTCAGGACAGCCCAGTCGTCGGAGAGGATTTCCTCCGAACGGATGCGGATGCGATCTTCCATCATGGTCTCCATGCCAAAGCGCGGGCGACGCGCTTCATGCTCCTGTCTATGCATGTCGTTCTCCCAAAACCGGGGCCATTTTTGGGGCGACATGCATTGGCTGGTTGAGGCGTAGCCGCGAACCGGCGTTTGCGCAATGCAGGCAATCGGTCCAAAAAGGCGTGTCACCGTCTCGTGTCTGGCGCGCCTTCGATCCATTGCCTAGATAGCGGCTTACCCCTCCCGGAGCCCTTTTTCATGACAGCATCGCTTTTCCAGCCGATCACCCTCGACGGCCTCAACTTTCCCAATCGCATCGCGGTCGCGCCGATGTGCCAGTATTCCGCGGAAGATGGCTCGGCCAGCGACTGGCACCTCTATCACTGGATGAACCTTGCCATGTCCGGCGCCGGCATGATCACGGTCGAGATGACCGATGTCGAGCGGCGCGGGCGTATCACGCATGGCTGCCTTGGCCTCTATTCCGAAGACAATGAGGCGGCCGCCCGCCGGACCCTGGATGCGGCCAGACGCGTCGCCGCACCCGGCACGAAGTTCGGCTCGCAGCTTGCCCATGCCGGCCGCAAGGCCTCGAACCGCAAGCCCTGGGAGGGCGGCGGGCCGCTGCAGCCAAATGAGGATCCCTGGCAGACCATCTCGGCCTCGGCCATCGCCTACGACACCGGCTGGAACGTGCCGCGCGCGCTGGAGGACGAGGAGATCCTGCAGCTCATCGAGCGCTTCGCCGAGGCGGCAAGGCGGGCCGAGCGCGCCGGCTTCGACTTCCTCGAACTGCATGCCGCGCACGGCTATCTGATCTTCCAGTTCCTGTCGCCATTGTCCAACCAGCGCACCGACCGCTGGGGCGGCTCGCTGGAAAACCGCATGCGCCTTGCCGTCGAGATCGCCAAGGCGGTGCGCAAAGCAACGCCAAAGCTGATGCTCGGCGCACGGCTGTCGGTGAAGGACTGGGTCGATGGCGGCTTCGACGTGGAAGACGCGATCGACGTGGCGAAAGCACTCAAGGACGTCGGCGTCGCCTATCTCTGCTGCTCGAGCGGCGGCAATTCACCGTTGCAGAAATTGCCCACGGGCCCCGGTTACCAGGTGCACCTGGCGGAAGCCCTGCGCAGGGGCGCCGGCATTCCGACCCGTGCGGTTGGCCTGATCGACGACCCCAAGCAGGCCGAGGCGATCGTCGCCGAGGGCCGAGCCGACATGGTGGCGCTGGCGCGGGCCTTCCTGGCCGATCCACGCTGGGGATGGCGTGCGGCGGCCACGTTCAGCGAGACAATCCACCCGGCACCGCAGCTTGCCCGCTCGGTGACGACGATGCAGCACTGGATGAAGGCGGCGGGCTGATCGGCCCGTTCTGCCGATACCGGGGCGGTCCCTGCCCGTAGTTTCTGGACAGTTGGCCACAGCTCCGCTTCAATTCTGTTCGCGAACTGTTACCTTGGGTAAGGCTGCGGCGGGCTCGCCCGGGCTTGGGAGGAAATCATGTCGTTCAGGGCATTGTTGCCGGTTGCAGCGCTGACAGCCGTGGCTGGCCTTTGGATTGGCGCATCGACGCCGGCCGGCGCGCAATATTGCGAGGGCACGGTGCACGGCCTGTCCAGCCGCTACAATCTGGCGACCGGCAGCGGCTTTCTCGCTGTGCGGACACGGCCGAACTCGTCGTCGCGGATGATCGGACAGCTGTTCAATGGCGACCACACCGAAATCTTCGACCGGCGCGGCAACTGGTATCAGGTCGAGATCGGCGGCAGGACCGGCTGGGCAAACGCACGCTGGCTGCACAACGATTGCGGCTACTGACACGCCCGTGCATGTCACCCAAAAGTGGATCCGGTTTTGGGATAACGACATGCATCAAACAAAGAGCTAAAGCGCGTCGCAAACGTGACGCGACGTTTGGGCGCAGCCTAACGGCCACGGTTGCAACCAAATTGGCTGATTTGCGTTGCGGCCATGATGGACAACAAACCTTTTGAAGTGCCGGTCGTCGTCGAACTTGGCCACGTCGGCAAATATCGCCATATCCGCAGTGCCCAGGAAGCGGCGGAGTGCCTGATGACCGTGTGGCCGCTCAATCGCGGCCAGCGCCATCGTGAAGCCCTCGACACTTGCCTCAAAGTGCTGGAAGGTTATCGTTCGACAGCGGATGCGCGCCGGGCGCTGATTGAAGCCGCCAAGGAATCGGAAGTGCTGGTGCCCGACGACAAACTGCGCGACGACCGGCTGCATTGAGCAGACGGGCCTTTCAACTGGAGGTTTTCATGGCGAAGCTGACTTACAAGATCGTCGAGCATGACGGCGGCTGGGCCTACAAGGTCGGAGCGACCTTCTCGGAGACGTTTCCCACGCATCTGGACGCGCTGCGCGCCGCCGAAATCGCTTCGGCCGAGCAGCAGGTCGCCGGAGCCACGGACGGCATCCAGTACGAGGACGCCGAAGGCAAATGGCACGAGGAACTGGCCGACGGCCGCGACCGGCCGCAGACGGAAGTCTCCGACTAATTTCAATATTGGGCAGGCAGCACGCCGACCGCAGACGTCCGGAGAGAAGACGTTCCGGGGCCAGCGACTGCCCTGCGGGCTCTAGCTTGCGAGCATGATTTTTGCCGAAAACCGGTACCCACTTTCGGGATCATGCTTCGACTATTTGCCGCAATACTGATCGTTCACGTTCCCTTGGGCATTCGCATCGGGACCGGCGGTGTTGGAGGCACAAGGCCCGGCCGGGCCGAGATTTCCCAAAGTGTTCAATCCTGAGCGATCGCCGTTGATGCTTCCGGTGGTGCTGTTGTCGACAGCCGAGGATTGCTCGTTGCCGAAGAGCCAGTTGTGCTGGCTGGAATAGGTGCTGTCCGACGATTGCGCCATTGCCGATGTGGCAAGACCGATCGTCAGAACGGAGGCTGCGAGAAGTTTCGTGACCATTGAATTACTCCGTGTCTTGGCCGCCTTGGGTGCGACACGGGTAAAACCGGCAATCAGCCGAATGGTTCAGTGAAATTGTCGTGAGGCCGCGGTGATGTCCGGCCAGCGAAGGCCCGGTTGGCGACGCGCTTGATGAAGGCCACGATCCGCTCCGGCGCGACGAATTGCGGCATGTGCCCCATCCCCTCGACCAATTCGAAATCGAGCCCCTCGATCCTTGACCTCATCGGCGCGCCCTGGGTGTGAAAGCGGGTCACGCGATCGGCATCGCCGAAGAGGATGCCGGCCGGCATGGCGATCTCGCCATAGCGCCCTTCGATGCGCCCAAGGTCGCGCTCGATCGCCACGACATCGGAGGACATGGCATAGAAATGGGCTGGCCTGAGCCCGAGCCACCCGCCTCCCGCGACCATGTAGTCGCCAGGCAGGACCTGCGGCGCGAAGATGAACTCCATCGTCGGCAGCGCATATCTGAGGCTTGTCGGTATCGCCAGAGTATAGCTCATGATCCAGCGCCACAGGCGTGACGGAATGTAGAGTGAGCCGAATTTCTCGCGCCCATCGGCTTCCATGTGCGTCAGCGGCGCCAGGAGCGCGATGCCAGAAATCGCCTCGGGGTGTTCCACTGCCAGGGCTAGCGCAATGGCGCCGCCCAGGGAATGACCGACGACCAGCGGCTTTTCCAGACTGAGCGCTTCAATGAAGCGGCGCACGATCTCGGCCTGTTCGGGCAGCCGGCCCGTCGCGCCGCTCGCCCGCACCGAATAGCCCGCCCCCGGTCGATCGAGCGCGATCAACCGGTAGCCCGGACCAAGCCGCCCGAACAGAGTGTGCCGGAAATGATGGAGTTGGGCGCCAAGCCCGTGCAGGAAGACGATCGGGCTCCCCTCGCCCTGGTCGACATAGTGGATGCGGTTGCTGTCGATTTCGATGAATTTTCCGACCGGCGGCACCAGCCTTTCGGCCTTCGCCGCGATCCACAGCGTCGCCAGCACCAGACAGGCGATCCCCAGGATCGCCAGCGACAACAGAACGGCAAGCAGCCACGACAGAATCGACAGAAGCATTGTTCACCCGAACGAGAACCAGCTTGAGCTTAGCCGCATCCGGTGCCGCTGCAACCTTGCATCGAAACCCGGCGGCCCAAGGACCACCGTCGATAGTTGATTTGCTGGCCCGCTCAGGCAGCATTGCGACGGCTGCCGCGCCGCGCTATCTGAGGCGAGCCGTCCTGCCGGAGTGTTCCATGCCCGAAATTGTTACCGCCGCCATGCTCGTCATCGGCGATGAGATTCTGTCCGGCCGAACCAAGGACAAGAACATCGGTCATCTCGCCGATATCATGACGGCGATCGGCATCGACCTGAAGGAGGTGCGCATCGTTCCGGACGAGGAAGACGAGATCGTCGCGGCGGTGAATGCGGTGCGGGCGCGCTACACTTATGTGTTCACCACCGGCGGCATTGGCCCGACGCATGACGACATTACGGCCGATTCCATTTCCAAAGCCTTTGGCGTGCCTTGCGAATACGACGCCAAGGCCTATGCCATGCTGGAGGCAAGCTATGCCGCGCGCGGCATCGAATACACCGAGGCCCGCAAGCGCATGGCGCGGATGCCGCGCGGCGCCGATCTCATCGACAACCCGGTGTCCGTCGCGCCCGGGTTTCGCATCGGCAACGTCCATGTCATGGCCGGCGTACCGTCAATCTTCCAGGCCATGCTCGACAATGTCGTACCGACGCTGAAGGCCGGCACCAAGATGCTGTCGGCAACCGTGCACTGCCCATTCGGCGAAGGCCTCATCGGCGGACCGCTGGGCGACATCCAGAAAGCGCATCCGGACACGATCATCGGCTCCTATCCGAAATATGGCGATGGCAAATTCTGGACCGAACTGGTCGTGCGTGCCCGCAGCCAGGAAGCGCTGGATGCAGCTCGGGCGGACGTCGAGGCGATGGTGGCCGGGTTCGCCAGCAGTCCCGGCTGATCTGGTCCAGACCGGAACCAAGCACGACGCTGGAACGTTTGCTTCGCGCGAGTCCGGTCGCTCGTAAACTGAGGGATTTACCATGCGATTCAAAACCATCGTCGCGATTCTGCAAAACGAGCAGGACGCCGAGCGCGTGCTGGACTGCGCCATTCCACTCGCCAACCGGTTCCAGAGCCATTTGATCGGTATCCATGCCGAAACGCTTCCGGTGCCCTACACCTCGGCCACCGGCTTTCCGGACACCGAGTTCCTACAGGTTTCGGCCGACATGAACCGGGAGCGGGCCGAGAGGCTGCAGGCCATTTTTCTCAAGCATATCGAGAATTCCGGGCTTTCCTTCGAGTGGCGAAGCCTGGAAAGCTTTTCGGGCGACAGCGCGCTGACCGGCATTTCCAGCGTGCGCGCCGCCGATCTGATCATCGCCGCGCAGCGGGAGACGGGCGGCGATCCGAGCGCCGATGTCGATACGCTGGTCTATGATGCCGGCCGGCCAGTGCTGGTGGTGCCGCATGCCGGCCCGCTGGTCACCACCTTCAAGCATGTGCTGCTCGCCTGGAACGGGAGCAAGGAAGCCGCCCGCGCCGCCTTCGACGCGCTGCCCTTCATCATCGAAGCCGAGAAAACCGACATATTGGTCATCGATCCCCCCGACACGCTCGACGAGAGCCCGGAGGCCGCCGGCGCCGAAATTGCATCCGCCCTGTCACGCCACGGCGCCACCGTCAGCGTCTCGGTGCAGAGGTCGGGCGGCAACTCGATCGACGACATCATCCAGACCAGGATCGCGGAGACCGGCGCCGACCTGCTGGTGCTCGGCGCCTACAGCCACTCGTGGCTGCGCCAGCTTCTGTTCGGCGGCGTGACACGCAGCGTGCTGCGCACGGCGCAGGTAGCGGCCTTCCTGTCGCGGTAAGTCCACAGCGATCGCTGTCCCCTGCCCTTGCCAAGGCCAAGGCTTTCCAGTTAATTCCGCGCGCATTCCCTGTTGTCTTGCGCGCGATCCCCGCGTGCTGCGGAGTGCGCGACATGTCCCTTCCCGAAAAAGCCTTTCCGGTCTCCTGGGACCAGTTCCATCGTGACGCCCGCGCGCTGGCCTGGCGGCTTGCGGGTGCCAACAAGGGGCAATGGAAAGCAATCGTCTGCATCACCCGTGGCGGGCTGGTTCCGGCTGCCATCATCTCGCGCGAACTCGGCATCCGCGTCATCGAGACGGTCTGCGTCGCTTCCTATCACGACTACACCAGCCAAGGGCAGCTGCAGGTTCTCAAGGAGATCACCCCTGCCCTGCTGGCCGACGACGGCGCCGGCGTGCTGATCATCGACGACCTGACCGACACCGGCAAGACGGCGGGCATCGTGCGCGCGATGATGCCGAAGGCGCATTTCGCCACCGTCTACGCCAAGCCAAAAGGCCGGCCGCTGGTCGATACTTTCGTCACCGAAGTCAGCCAGGACACCTGGATCTATTTCCCGTGGGACATGGGCTTCACCTATCAGAAGCCGATCGCTGACGACCACGCCGGCTGATTCGCAACAACTGCCTCTTCCAGATCAGCCGCCTCTGTCGGGCATCAGTTGCTTCCGCAAATGGTCCCGGCAGGCCAGATATTTGCGAAATCGACGTTCCTTGGCGAAAATTGGCCAGACGAGCAAAAGTTTTTACTTTTATTGCTTATGATTGGCCGTAAGATTCGTGAGACGGCAAACGATTCTGGAGGCTGGGGCTAGCTTCTCCGATGTTAACGAGGCCAACGACGCACAATCATCTGGCCGAAAGGGTCCGGCGGCTCTTCGGCACAGCGCCATGCCGCCTGCAGGTCGCCGCCCTGCCCTGGCGCGACAACGGAAACGGTGTCGAGATCATGCTGATCACCAGCCGCGATACCGGTCGCTGGGTTATCCCGAAAGGTTGGCCCGAAGCCAAAGAGCCGCTCTGTGAGGCCGCGGCGCGCGAGGCCGGCGAGGAAGCCGGGTTGCGCGGAACGGTGTCGCACCTTGAGGCCGGCCGTTACTTCTACGCCAAGGTGTTGGCTTCCGGCGAAGAAGTGCCGTGCGAAGTCCTGGTGTTTCCGCTACACGTCGACAAGATCGCCGATCGTTGGAAGGAAAAACACTCGCGTACCCGCAAATGGGTCAGTTCCAGCGAAGCGGTGCGCATGGTGAACGAACCCGACCTTTGCCAGATCATCGCCTATTTCTGCGCCGACCCGCACAGATTCCCCTAGCCGTTGGCTTCCCCTTGCCGGCTCATCTCCCGCGTGTATCACAGCCGATTCGCAACCCTGTGATGCGTCGTGAAATGGTTTGCTAATCATTGGCGGATAAGAATCGCGCCGATCGGGCGCTTTATCTATGGCAAACCCTGTAAACCCACTTCAGCAAGATTCCGGCGAGCCTCAGCGCGAACGTCGTCCGCGCGTGCTCAAGGGCGGATCGATCATCACCGGGATTCAGAACTCGGAGGTCGGTTGCACGCTGCGCAATCAGCACGAGGGTGGCGCCGAACTGAAGATACCGCTGGAAGCACGGGTCCCCGACCACTTTCTTCTTTATGTGCCGCTCGACGGTGTTGCCTATCGGTGCGAGGTTCGCTGGCGCCGCAATGATCGCATCGGGGTGCAGTTCACCGGCACCGAGCCAAAGCCGAAATTGCATTACGGCTGATCCGCCCAGGGGCCGCAGCGGTTGTGTTTGGGCGACACATGCTGGCGCCAGCCCTGTCGGCGGCAAAATCGCCTGCGCTGAAGCTCAATTCTATCCCCGTTATCCACATATGTGACACACAAGATGTTGGGGTCACAAAAGCTACGCAAACGAATCCTTGACGGCGCAAAACGAGTCGCCTTTTATAGGCCATGCGCTCCTGTTGAGAGTGCGACCGGAAAGTTCTGAGCCCGGTCTTTTTCCCGGATTATGTGTGTTTTTTCCCGCATTTCCGCCTGTTTACGAGGCTGGCGGAAGCGTTGGGATTGCGGGCGGTTGGGGACGATAGGGAGAATTGTCGGACTGGAATAAATTGTCTGTTAACACTATATTTAGTGTTTGCAGGCAGGTTCGGCGCTAGATAGTGTGAATTTCCCTCACGTGAGGGAATCGGAAAAAAATCAGTTTTGAGGGACCCGCGGGTTCGTCGGCGCGTTGGACAGGCACTTCGCAAGGAGTTTTGACCAGCAGGGCCGGCGGAGACTGCAAATGGAGAGCCGGCCGTTTTCGAACGCCGGCAGGCGGCGGACATGCGCGTTTCGCATGGGGGGCAGAAATCCCCTGACGAAAGCGCTATATATAGACAAAAGGGACCGGACCAATGCGCATCGAGCGTCGTTTCACCAAGCAAGGACAATCTGCCTATGCGGAGATCGAATTCCGCAAGGCGCTTTCGGAGATCAAGAATCCGGATGGTTCGGTGGTGTTCCGCTTGGACAATATCGATGTGCCGGCGCAGTTCTCCCAGGTCGCCGCCGACATCCTGGCGCAGAAATATTTCCGCAAGGCCGGTGTCCCGGCACGGCTGAAGAAGATCGAGGAGAACGACGTCCCCTCCTTCCTGTGGCGCTCCGTCGCCGATGAGGCCGAGCTTGCCAAGCTGCCGGAAGCCGAGCGCTATGGTTCCGAGATCGACGCCCGCCAGGTCTTTGACCGCCTCGCCGGCACCTGGACCTACTGGGGCTGGAAGGGCGGCTACTTCAAGGCGTCTGAGGAAGACGCGCGCACCTTCCGCGACGAGCTTGCCTACATGCTGGCCACCCAGCGCGTGGCGCCGAATTCGCCGCAATGGTTCAACACCGGCCTGCATTGGGCCTATGGCATTGACGGCCCGAGCCAGGGCCACTTCTATGTCGACCCGTTCACCGGCAAGCTGACCAAGTCGAAGTCCTCCTACGAGCATCCGCAGCCGCATGCCTGCTTCATCCAGGGCGTGCAGGACGACCTTGTCAACGAGGGCGGCATCATGGACCTTTGGGTGCGTGAAGCGCGCCTGTTCAAATATGGCTCCGGCACCGGTTCCAATTTCTCGCTGCTGCGCGGCGAAGGCGAAAAGCTGTCCGGCGGCGGCCGTTCGTCCGGCCTGATGAGCTTCCTCAAGATCGGCGACCGCGCGGCGGGCGCCATCAAGTCGGGCGGCACGACGCGCCGCGCCGCCAAGATGGTCATCGTCGACGCCGACCACCCCGATATCGAGGAATTCATCGACTGGAAGGTCAATGAAGAGCAGAAGGTCGCCTCGCTGGTGACCGGCTCCAAGATCGTCAAGAAGCATCTCGAAGCGATCATGAAGGCCTGCGTCAACTGCGAAGGCAATGCCGACGACTGCTTCGACCCGTCGATCAACACCGCGCTGAAGCGCGAGATCAAGGCGGCCAAGAAGTCCGCGGTGCCGGAGAACTACATCTACCGCGTCATCCAGTTCGCCAAGCAGGGCTACAGCTCGATGTCGTTCAAGACCTACGACACCGACTGGGATTCGGACGCCTACCTCACCGTTTCGGGCCAGAACTCCAACAATTCCGTGTCGCTGAAGGACAATTTCCTGCGCGCCGTTGAGGATGATGCCGACTGGCACCTCACCGCCCGCAAGGACGGCAAGGTCTTGAAGACGCTGAAGGCGCGCGACCTGTGGGAAAAGATCGGTTACTCCGCCTGGGCTTCCGCCGATCCGGGCCTGCATTTCAACACGACGATGAACGACTGGCACACCTGCGCCTCCGCCGGCGCGATCCGGGCGTCCAACCCGTGCTCGGAATACATGTTCCTCGACGACACGGCCTGCAATCTCGCCTCGATCAACCTGCTGCCCTACCGCAACGCCGACGGCACCATTAATATCGCCGCCTACGAGCACACGGTGCGGCTGTGGACGATCGTTCTCGAAATCTCCGTCATGATGGCGCAGTTCCCGTCGAAGGAGATCGCCAAGCAGTCCTATGAATACCGCACCCTCGGCCTCGGCTATGCCAACATCGGCGGCCTGCTGATGACATCCGGCATTCCCTATGACTCCGACGAGGGCCGCGCCATCTGCGCCGCGCTCACCGCGATTATGACCGGCACGGCCTATGCCACCTCGGCCGAGATGGCCGCCGAACTCGGCGCCTTCGCCGATTACGACCGCAACGCGCAGAACATGCTGCGCGTCATGCGCAACCATCGCCGCGCCGCCTATGGCGAGAAGCAGGGCTATGAGAAGCTGGCGGTCAATCCGGTGCCGCTGGTCGCCTCCGACCTGAAGCAGCAGGACCTGGCCGTGCACGCCAAGGCCGCCTGGGACCGCGCCATCGAGCTCGGCGAAGAGCATGGCTATCGCAATGCGCAGGCAACGGTGATCGCGCCGACCGGCACGATCGGCCTGGTGATGGATTGCGACACCACCGGCATCGAGCCAGACTTCGCGCTGGTCAAGTTCAAGAAGCTGGCCGGCGGCGGCTACTTCAAGATCATCAACCGCGCCGTTCCGGAAGCGCTGCGCACGCTCGGCTACTCCGAAGCCCAGATCGGCGAGATGGAGGCCTATGCAGTCGGCCACGGCAATCTCAACCAGGCACCTAGCATCAACCCCGGCGCGCTCAAGGCGAAGGGTTTTACCGACGAGAAGATCGCGGCGCTCAATGCGGCGCTGAAGTCGGCCTTCGACATCAAGTTCGTCTTCAACCAGTGGACGCTGGGCGCCGACTGGGTGAAGGAGACGTTTGGCTTCACCGACGAGCAGCTCAACGACTTCTCGTTCGAGATCCTGCCGGCGCTGGGCTTCTCCAGGAAGGACATCGAGGCCGCCAACATCCATGTCTGCGGTGCGATGACGCTGGAAGGCGCGCCCTTCCTCAAGGCCGAACACCTTGCCGTGTTCGACTGCGCCAGCCCGTGCGGCAAGATCGGCAAGCGCTCGCTGTCGATCAACAGCCACATCCAGATGATGGCTGCAGCACAGCCCTTCATCTCCGGCGCCATCTCCAAGACCATCAACATGCCGAACGATGCGACGGTGGAAGACGCCAAGGGCGCCTACATGCTGTCGTGGAAGCTGGCGCTGAAGGCCAACGCGCTCTACCGCGATGGCTCGAAGCTGTCGCAGCCGCTCAACTCCTCGCTGCTCGCCGATGGCGAGGACGACGAGGACGAAGCCCTCGAGCAGCTGATCGCCGCACCGGCGGCAGCGCGCGCGGCACAGATCACCGAGCGGATCGTCGAGCGCATCATCGAGCGCGTGTCGCGCGAGCAGGAAAAGCTGCCCGGACGCCGCAAGGGCTACACGCAAAAGGCCAAGATCGGTGGCAACACCATCTTCCTGCGCACCGGCGAATATGACGATGGCCGTCTCGGCGAGATCTTCATCGACATGAACAAGGAAGGCGCGACGCTGCGTGGCCTTCTCAACAACTTCGCCATCGCCATCTCGCTCGGCCTGCAATATGGCGTGCCGCTCGACGAATATGTGCACGCCTTCACCTTCACCAAGTTCGAGCCGGCCGGCATGGTGCAAGGCAATGATGCCATCAAGAGCGCGACGTCGATCCTAGACTACGTGTTCCGGGAACTGGCGATTTCCTATCTCGGCCGCAACGACCTCGCCCATGTCGACCAGTCGGACTTTTCCAACACCGCACTTGGCCGTGGCATCAGCGAAGGCAAGACCGACGCGGTCTCCAAGGGCCTGACCCGCGGCGCCTCGCCGGTGAAGCTGGTGTCGCGGGTGAGCGGCAACGATCCGAAGGGTTTTGCGGCGGCTCCCTCGGGCGCCCCTGCCCGCTCGGCGCCGACCGCCTTCTCCGGCTCCAACGTGCTGGCGCTGAAGCCGGCCAGCGACGAAGCGGTCGCGTACAAGCGTGACTATGAGGAGCGGGCAAAGGAACTGGCCGAGGACATCGCCTTCGAGGAAGCAGCGGGTGCTGCTTCCGACACGACGGCGGCGCTGTTCACCGACGCGGCGGCCAATGAAGCGGCCGAGGCAAAGAAACTCGCCAACGACCGCCGCGCCAAATCGCTGCTCCAGGGCTACACCGGCAATTCCTGCTCAGAGTGCCAGAACTTTACGATGGTGCGGAACGGGACTTGCGAGAAGTGCGACACGTGCGGCGCCACGAGCGGGTGCAGCTGAGGAATTCTGACGCGCTAAAACGCAATATCATCGGCCCGGTCGCAAGATCGGGCCGATTTGTTTTTAAGGGTCGTGATCCGGTGCGTCCCCCTTCTCCCCTTGTGGAAGAAGGGAAGAGGCGCCCACCCAATGCGGATCAGGCTCAGACCGACCTCACCCCTATGGCAATACCTGCAACGTCTGCTCATCGAACAACGGCTCGTCCTGGCCGATGCGGACGAACAGCAGCTTGCGCGCCGCACCCGCTGGCACCTCGAAGTACTGGATGCCGTCTGGCATTTCGCCCCAGTCGCCGCAGGGCGGATCGGGGATCTCATTGGGATCGGCCTTCGCTTCCAGTTCTTTCGCGTACGCAACGTCGGGGTGGAACGTGTAGCGTTTGACGCCGGCGGGCACGTTTCCCTCGGTGTAGGGCGCCAGCACGCAGCGGGCGCTGACGGCCGCGTCGGTCTTTTCCAGAAATAGGCGCTGCAAGGCGGCTTCGGCGGTTTCGCCGGACCTGATGTCATACAACTCGACAAGCGGGTCGGCGTCTCCACCATCGCTGTATTTGATGGCGAGCGCGTTGCCGGCGAACTCGAAATGGATCTGGCGGAAGCCGAAATCGCAACGCTGCACCCAGGCGGCAAGCCCGACATTTTTGTCTGTCAGCCTTTCCCATACGCATTTGTCGATGGGCGGACGCGATGGCACCGGCTCGTCTGCACGCGCCAGGGCGGATGTCGCCACGGACGCAAACAGGGCGCAACTCCAGACGATCGATTTCATGGCGCTATTCATCGCTGCATCCTGTCAAAGTGAAGGCATCCCATACCGAGCCATCCGGATTGGCATTGGCGAAATCGGCCCATTCGGTGAAAGCGGCGCCGAAATCAGGCAGCAGCATGCCTTTCGGCGCCGGTGTCGCTTCGCTGGAGTTCAACTGCTCGGCGCCGCCTCCGGTCAAGGCATAGACTTGGCCCTGCCATATCCTGCACAGTCCGCTGCCGTCCTGCAGGCCCGCTTCGCGATCGTCGTCGGTGCAGGGGTGGCGGATGGTGCCAAGCGGAAACGAATTCTTGCCGTTGGTCCAGGTGATGTCGGCCGGCAGGCTCGTGTCGGTATTGGGCACGGTCAGCGAAAACACCTCGGTCGTCGCCGCTGCCGGCTCGTTGGCAAGCGGCCGAAATTGCATGACGGCACCCGAGCGCGGCTCCCGATAGGTGGCGTGACTCAGCAGACATTCCCCGGCGCTCGCCGCCTGCATCGGACCGAGCAGGCCCAGGAAAACGAAGGCCAATTTGCGGGTGATCATCAAAAGTCTCTGGGAAAGCGTTGCCTGGGTGGGACTGCCCCGCACAGTCGCACTATCCGCGCAAAATCATAAGCGAAATCCCGAGCCGCCGCTTTTATCCGCACCCGGACGAAAACTTCCCTCGCAAATTCCAACAGACTGTATGGTCGAGCGCACTGACCGAAGGAGAAAGCCTGGTGATGCGGCGTTTGGTGATGACGATGGCAATATCCGTATTCGCGGTTGGTCCGGCGCTGGCGGTGGCGCCCTATGTCGGGGCGTGGTCCGGTGACAGGTTGAACTGCCACGCGGCCGCCGACATCCAGCGCCAGACTTTGTTCACCGTGGATCAGGCGTCGCTGTCGCTTCCCGAATTCGGCTGCGAGCAGGCGACGTTTCGCAAAAATCCGACCGGATGGGCGGTGCATGCCAGCCAATGCTACGGCTCGGATCCGTCACTCAAGGAGCCGTTCACGCGCGTCATCCATATCGAGAGGCATGGCGCCACGCTGCGGTTCACCTGGCCCGGCTTCGACAGCGGCCCCCTCGTCCGCTGCTGAGTATCCGGCGTCTCAGAACAGCCCGACCAGAAACGCGGCGCCGCCGAGAAAACCAGCCGAACAGACCCACAACAGCCAAAGCCCGCGCACCCGGCATTCGAGCACCGCCGAGGCGGGGTTGGCGGGGTCATAGTGCACGTCGACTTTGCTGCCTTCGACATATTCTCGTGCCTGACCGCCGACGAGGCCGGGCAGCGAGGCCGTCACGGTTCCGCCGAAGGTCACACGATCCGCGCTGTAGCGCTGGCCGGCGACGTCATAAGAGTAGACGATGCGGGATTTGAAGACGGTGCGCCAGCGTCGATAGCCTGAATGGCTTCGCAGCGCCTGCAGGCCCGAGGACTCAATGCGGCCGGCGGCGATCGGCCATTTTGCCGCCTGCTCGGCAAGCGACTTCTGGGCGAAACCCATGCTCAGGATGAACAGTCCCATGAATAGCAGCAGCGCTCCCGCACCTAGATTTTGCGGCTTGGGCAGATGCGGCCCGATCGCCTCCAGCAGACCGCCGACGGAAAACACCAGCACCAGCGCGCCGATCACCAGTCCGGCCGAAAGCTGGACCATGAACTTGAAGGCGCCGTCCGGCAAGGTGCGCTCGATCACGGATTTGCTCGGATCGGCCGGATTGTAGAAGACAGTCACCTCCGCGCCGCGGGGAAACTGCGCGAGGGTCTCATTGACTTCGAAATTCCCCAAATTCTCCTTCACGCTGTAGCGCGAGCTTTGAAATTTCTTGCCGCCGACCTTGTATTCAAAGGTGATCGCCGGAAAATTGCGCATTTCGGTGGTGTCGGTACTGTCCGAGCCAACGCCCGAGCGTCTCACCTCACGGGCTTCAACGCGCGACGAGATGATCTTTCCTGGTGTCGGCAGCCAGCGGCTGAGTGCCTTCACCTCGCGCCATTTAACAAAGGTGATGAGCGACAGGCTGCCCGCGATCACGCAGGCAAAGCCGACAAGCATAATCTTGAGTTCCAACTCGTCTCCCCCCAGGAGTGCAGGAACCTGCACATAGACAACACGGCGACAACAATGTCTTGTTTATTCGCAAAGTCGGGACTTGAACGCTGGCAAGTCTCAATGCGCCGCGTGGCCATGGAAGCGACAACCCTGCGCTACATCCCGAATGACGTTGGTCGCGTCAGCAGCCTGCATGGGCACGTTCCGCCAGGACATCATGCCGGCTGACGAGCCCCCTGTACGCCGTGCCGCAATCGTTCTTGAGCATCCAGTCCTCGACATCGGCTACGGCGGCCGTCATCCTGCGCCCTTCACATTTCTGGAAGACAACATGATCGATCATATCACCATCGAAGTGGGTGACCTGAAGAAGAGCAAGCTCTTCTATGAGTCCGCTTTCGCTCCCCTGGGGTATCGCCTTTCCTTTGGCAAAGAGGGCGTGTTCTGGGCTTTTGATGTCGGCAAAGGCTGCCTGTTCGAGATCCAGCGAACGGACGAGAAGCCGCCGCTCACCCATCTGCATGTCGCTTTCCGGGTCGGCAGCAAGGCAGAGGTCGATGCGTTCTATCGGGCAGCACTGGAGGCCGGTGCGAGAGAGAATGGAGCACCCGGCCCGCGGCCGAACTATGCGGAAAATTACTACGCCTGCTTCGTGCTTGATCCCGATGGCTACAACATCGAAGCGATGATCAACGAGCCATGATGCGCTCGAGACTCAATCCTTGAACGTGACGTCGTAACAGTCCGCGTCGCGTCATGACGGCCTCACAGCCAGGAACGTGTTCCATTCTTCGCGATCGCGGCCGACGTTGAAATCATCCCTGATAAGGACCAGCCCGGCGCTTTCGATACGGGCCGCGAAGTCGTCCCTGCGCCAGTAGACGGTATGATATTCGCCTGATGTCTCGCCATCGCCATTGCGCATAGAGACGAGGAAGGCGCCGCCTGGCCGCAGCGATCCGGCTATCTTGGCAAGTACCTGGTCGGTTTGGTCGCGAGGCACATGGATCAGGACGCACAGGGCCAGCACTGCGTCGTAGGGGCCGCCGAGATCATCGGTGATGAGATCGAGAAGCTCGCCGTGCTTGCCGCGCGCGGCCTGCAGCTCAAGAAACCGCTGTGTTGCGTCGGTGCGCCGAACGTTGACGCCTAAACTCTCCAGAAAGTCCGCATCGTATCCCGGTCCCGACCCGACTTCCAGAATCTGGCCGCCTGTGCCGGCGATCGCCACAAGGCGCTTTAGCGCCGCCTGCTCTCTCGGGTTGGGAACATGCCGCACGATTGCATCATACTGTTCCGCATAATCCTCGTAGGAGGAGATCGTTTGACGGTTCTTTGCCAGGGCCTCTGCAGAAACGCTCATCTTTTCCTCCCTTGCATTCCATGGTGGTCAAAGAGCCGGACACTTCCTCAGCGGATGCTGCCGGCGGAAGCATGGCCATCGAGCATGCCGATATCACGCAGGAAGTGGTCCGACAGGCAACGGTGGTCGAGAAGGCCGCGCGTGCGGGGCCTGAACGGAGCGGTGAAGAGGTCGAGCATGGGACGACGAAGCGTGGAGTAGAGGGTGGTGGTCATTGCCGTGTCCTTTCGGGTTCGAGTTGATGACCAGAGTATGCAGCTTTGCTGGCTTGGTTTCCAATCGAACGTCGCGTAGCATGCATCAGGAGGATTGATGCGTAATGAGCTGGGAGCTACCGCCGTTAGGCGCCATTCGGGTGTTTGAAGCTGCAGCAAGGCTGGGCAGTTTCACCAAGGCGGCCGAAGAACTCGGCATGACCCAATCAGCCGCGAGCTATCAGATCAAGGTGCTGGAAGAACGCGCCGGAACGCCGCTTTTCGTAAGGAAAACAAGACAGATCGCCTTGACTGACGCCGGGCAGCAGTTGGCGCCGCACGCAACCGGCGCGTTTTCAACCCTGGCTGATGCGTGGGTCGCCACAAAGGGTGGAGCGACAGGCGTGCTTTCCGTCACGACCATGGAAACATTTGCATCGAACTGGCTGGCCGTGTGGCTTGGAACATTCCAGCTGATGCATCCCGACCTCGCAGTGAAGGTGAATACATCGTCCCGGCTGGTCGATTTCACGCGCGAGGACATGGATATCGGGATCAGAACCGGCACCGGAAAATGGTCCGGCCTGACAGCGCATTATCTGTTCAAGGCGGACTACACGCCAATGCTCAGCCCAAAACTGGCCGAGAGCGTGGGCGGTATTCGCCACCCTGAGGATCTCTACAAGGTGGCGCTATGCTGCGCCACGGATCCCTGGTGGAAAATCTGGTTCGAAGCAGCCGGTGTACCGTTCGAGCCCCATCGGGTCATCGCGGGTCCGATGCTGGGGTCGCAGGCTTACGATGCGATGGCGGCACTGACCGATCAGGGCGCTGCCATCCTCACCCGCAACATCTACAGCGCGCTCCTGGCAAAGGGACAGTTGATACAGCCGTTTGAAGTCCTCGGATCCGACGGCGATGGCTATTGGCTGGTGCACTCCGAAAGCCGCCGCAACACGCCGAAGATCAAGGTGTTCCGGGACTGGGTCCTGGCCCAGACCGCGGACATACGGGAGAGTGAAGCACGCCGGGCCTGATGGGCTCAGTCGGCGTCGGCGACGGAAACCCGTCCGCCGGCCCAGGCGCGCCATTGCCGTTCGTCGCCGTGGAAGACGTTGAGGTCGATGCGGCCAGTGACGCCATGCGACAGGCCGGAGCCGGAATACTGCCAGAACAGCCATTTGCGGTCGGGATAGACCTTCGACGGATGCCGCGCCACCGCGCGCAGCCAGAAGGGATAATCGAGGAATTCGCCCCTGAGATTGTCGCGGTAGAAGTCAGGCGCGGTGTAGATGATGGGCCGCTGGCCGTAATGGCGCTCCAGCTTGTCCATGAACACCTGCATCTTTTCCAGCACCTTTTCGCGCGACGGCCGCCGCTTGCAACTGGATTCGCCATTATACTCGACGTCGATCACCGGCGGCAGCGCGCCATCCATCTTCGGCACATTGCGGATGAACCAGTCGGCCTGCTCGCCCGCCGTGCGGCACCAGTAGAAGAAATGATAGGCGCCGCGCTTCAGGCCGGCGGCATCGGCATTGCGCCAGTTCTTCATGAACATCGGATCGAGATGGTCGCCGCCATCGGTCGCCTTGATGTAGGCGAAGTTGGCGCCCTGGGCGCGCAGCTTGTCCCAGTTGACGTTGCCCTGCCAGCGCGAGACGTCGACGCCATGCACGGCGAGGTGCCGGGGCGAGGACCGGCCGAAATTGATCGGCTTGGCGTCGCGAAAGCCGTAACGGGTGACCGGCCCGGCAAGCATAGCCGGGGCGGGACGCGTCAGGAGCCTCGGCGGCGACACCAGCGCGGCCGGCTCGACCGGCAGCCCGCCGACATCCGGCGCTTCGGGATCGGGCACTTCGGGCGGCGCAAACGCCGCGGTCTCTTCCTCCTCCGCAAGGCTGAAGGGCCGGGTTCTTTCCGCCGGACTGTTTTCAGGCACGGCCGCCATTTCGACCCTCGGCGCCCTCCTGGCCATTGCAGCCGGGACGGCGGCGATCGGCGCGGGCGGCCGGATCACCGAACTGGTGGTCTCGTTGGACGGTTTCTGCAAATCCAGCGCATCGACGCCGGCCGTCGACGAACAGCCGGCAAGGCATAGCGATGCGACCAAGAAACTGATGACGCCCGGAATCCGCATCTGGACCTGTACTCAAAACACAACAGACCGAGGGCGAAACGACAGCCAACGGACAAACCAGATCAGTTATGAACGAGAAATTACCAATAAAGTTTGAATCAATTTTTTTCGCGTGCGCCAGCGCCGAAATCTGGCTCCCGGAGCAAGCGATCGGCCAACCTTGTGAAGCCAGTTGGTAAAGCCGCTAGGACTTTCTGAAGACGCCGATCATTGGCCCCAGATTCCAGTAGTCGTCATTGCGACCGATGGCCGGAGCGAACAGGCTGGATATCGTGCCGTCCAGAAACAGCGCATTGTCGCAGCCGAGCGCGTCGCGGAAAAGGCGGGCGAAGGCATGGAAAGTCACCGTGCCGTTCGAAATGGCAAAGACGGCGACGCCATCCTTTCGCACGCCGACACCGTCGCGGGTCTTGCGCGAGGTGCTGTCGGCCTGGAATTTCGGATGCAGCCGGCCGTCGATCACCAGCATCGGCCCGGATTGCGTCGCATAGTCGAGCGGCGGCCGTTTTTTCACAAACTCCCTGGCGGAGCGAACCGCGGCCTTGCCGTTGCTCATGTAGAAAATGCCGTTCGGCTGCATGGAAAAATTGCCGCTTCCCGAACCCGTCTTCACCGAGGCCATTTCCTTGCCGCGTTCGACATAGAGACCGACCGGGTCGAGGTTGGGGTGATACATGCCGGCATTGATGGCAAACAGCATGGTGCGCCCTGCGGCCTGCTGCGCGGCATTGAGGTTGTGCAGCGACTGAAACGGCTTGCCCGCCGGATCTTTCCAGAACAGTTCGACCTGATATCGTTTCGGATCGACCTCGCAAACGAGATAACTGGTCGCCTCAAAGGCAAAGTCCCGGCATGGCGGCAGCGTGGCGACCCATTCGCCGAATCCCATGCCAAGTGCCGCCACCGACGGCAGCGCGCCCTTGGCCAGCGCCAGCAACAGCGGCAGCGATTGCAGGAGGGTCAAAAAATCCATGCGCGTACCGGAATCCAAGTTGAGAGTCCGACGCGGATATAGCCTGTTTCAAGCGATACTGTGGACAGGCCCTAAAGCGCATCGCGTTGAACGGACTGAGCGACGCGCTTTAGGTCTTGTTTTGTGCATGTCGTTTTCCCAAAACCGGCGCCACTTTTGGGCGACATGCATCAGGCAAGCCATCCCATCGCCACACCCAGCAGCAGGACAACTCCGAGCAGGCCGCGATAGATGACGAACGGCCAGGCCGAAAAACGCTCCAGCACACGCATCAGGCCCCATATGGCGAAAAAGGCCGAAACCGAGGCGACGACCAAACCCACCGCCAGAACCGACCAGCCGTGCGCGTCGAGATGGACCTTGTGCAGTTCCCAAAGCTCCTTGAGGCCGGCGAGCGCGATCGCGGGCAACCCGAGCAGGAACGAGAACCGCGCCGCCTCGGCCCGCTTGAAGCCGAGCCCGAGCGCGGCCGTCAGGGTCGAGCCCGAGCGCGAGACACCAGGAATCAGCGCGCCGATCTGGGCGACGCCGACGAGCAGCGCATCGGCCAACGACGCTTCGCCCATGCTGCGTCGGTGACTGGCAAAAATCTCGGCCAGCGCCAGCAGGATCGCCATGGCGATGCAGGCCCAGCCGATCACGGTCAAGCTGCGCAGCGGCGAATTGCAGGCGTTGAGCACCCCCGACAGCGCCACTCCGGCGATGACGATAGGGATCGTCGCCAGCACGATCCACAATGCCAGCCGGAAATGCCGGTCGGCGAAATCGCGTCGCGTCAGGGAGTCGAGCGAACCGAACAGGATGTCCCTGACGTTGCTCCAGAAATAGCTGACCACCGCGGCAAGCGCCGCAAGCTGCATGGCGGCGGAGAAGGCAGAACCCGGATCCTGCCAGCCGAGCACGGCCGGCACGATGCGCATATGGGCGGTCGATGAAATCGGCAGCAATTCGGTGATGCCTTGCACCACGCCAAGAAACGCCACTTTGGCGAATCCCAAGCCGACAAAGCCAGTGTCGACGCCTTGAGTGCAGATGTCGGCCAATGTCGAATTCCATGTATGAGAGATCGGGCTTGCGCAGGACCGACCAGTTGTCGGTCAATCCCGGGCAAGCCTTATCGTCATGGACCGGATAATCAATTTACGGATTTGTAAGCTGGCGGTGGTGCGCCGAAATGCGCAGCGTTCATGGCCCGGCCCGCCTTGGGCCGGCTTTGAGTGTTCATACGGGAAATCGCAACGCGATTATGGGCAGAGCCAGAGTTTCTGGCATGTCCTGGCAATCACATGCGCCGGCGGTACGACAGGCTCGTCGACGGCAGGCCGGCGAGCCCGTTCGAGCAGCATGCGCACCTGTTCCGGGCGCACATGAGCGCGCTCCATCACAAGCAGAACCATCGGATCGCTCAAAAGCTCGTCCAGGGTGCTGATGCTGTCGTTCATCGGTCGTCTCCTCGAATGCCGTGCCCGCGCCCCTTAAATAGGGAGACAATGATGGCCCGCCAATGACGCTTTGCCGGCTATCTCGTGTCCCTTTCGATTAAATTTTGGTCATGCTTGCGCTCTCCCTTCGCCCGCTTGGGAGAGGGGAAAAGCCTAGCCTGGCGGCGGTGCGCCTTCATACTGCGGCAGGCCATCGTCGAGCATCACCCAGGGCTGCTTCGAGGCCGTGAAAATATGCATTTGCGGGCTGAAGACCGTGGGATCGTCGAGCGAACCGGTGGTGATGCCGATGATGCCGGCGGAATCGCGCCGTGAGAACATCGTCGTGCCGCAGCTCGAGCAAAAGCCGCGCTTGAGGTCCGGCGAGGTGTTCACCGTCGCCAACGGCCCGTCGACCGTCACATCGTCGATGCGAAACAGCACGCGTGCGTTGAAGGCGGCGCCAATCACCTTCTGGCAGAGCCGGCAATGGCAGACGCGCTCGTTGATCGGCGCTGCGTCCGTGCGGTAGCGCACCGCTTTGCACAGGCATCCGCCCTGGTATCTTGCCATTACCCTGATCCCATCGGTGGAGAGAATAAGCGGCAAGGTAAAGGCGGGGCCGATTGGGTCAATTGAAAAGCTTTGATACAACGCCATCGATTATCGTGATGCGGTGGACCTGAAGCCATGACGCCGGACATCGAAACCATCGGCATTGCGGATCTGTTCGGGCCGCCCTCGTCCGCTCGCGACCGTACCGATGCCAAGATCATGGCTGCCGCCTCCGGCATCGGATTCATGGCGGTCCGGGACTTTCCCGGCGACGGCTGGCTGACGCCGGAAAGGAGGGCACAATTGCTGCGCATCTTCGCGCTTCCCGACGACGAGAAGCAGAAACTGCTGCGCTGGAATTTCGACCACACCAAGAAGAACGTCTATCGCGGCTGGTTCCCGCTGCAGCCGGCAGCTGTTTCCTACAAGGAAGGCATCGACATGGGACCGGACTTTGCCAATCCGGGTCTTGTCGACGCGGCTGATATTCCGGTTTCTGAAGATCCGTTGTGCGAGCCGACACCCTTGCCGGCCGAAGATGCCCTGCCCGGCTGGCGCGCGGCGGCAGCGGATTACTACCGCGCGATGGAGACGGTGGGCAACGCGCTGATGCGATCGATTGCCCGCGGTCTTGGCCTGCCGGAACCAATCTTCGATGCCTGTTTCGAAGGCGGCATCTCGACGCTGCGCCTGATCCGTTATCCCTTGCGAGACGCCAATGCCGGCATCGACACCAGCGGGCCGGAGTTTTCGGTGATGCACAAGGGCGAGACGCGCACGATCATCGGCCGCGAGCATGCAGATTCCGGCTTTGTCACGTTGCTGGCGCAGGACGGCGTCGGGGGCTTGCAGGCAAAAAACCTCGCCGGCGAATGGATCGACGTGCCGCCTGCCAACGGCACGCTGGCGGTCAATTTCGGCCAGTTGCTGGAGCGCTGGACCGGCGGACGCGTCCGGGCGACGCGACACCGGGTGATCGCGCCGAAGACGGCGCGGTTCTCGATCCCGTTCTTCTACGAGCCGCGCGTCGACGCGGAGATCGCGCCACTGCCGCTGACCGGCACAGAAGCCTTCGAGCCGTTTCTCTATGGCGACTATCTCTGGGAAGCGGCGACGAATTTCGTCGAGATGAGCGGCATCAAGCATCTCAGGCAGCCGCGCCGCGCCAAAGCTTCATAAACAAAGCCACCGGCCGTCTCGTCGGAGACGGCCGGTGGGAATGGACAGGATTATTCGGTTTCGCTGACGACCTCGTCCCAGGTCTTCACCTTGGTCTCGCCGTTGAGGAACGGCAGTGCCGCGGCCGTCAGTTCCGGGGCGAAGAAGACGTCGTAGTGGGTGCGGTTGGGGAGGATGGCCAGGCGGTTCTGCGACAGGTTCTCGCGCATCCAGCCGGCGTCCTTCAGCCCGCCACCGAGCATCTGGTAGAACTTGATCTCATGCTCGGGCCGGTACATATCGCTGTCGCCATAGGCCAGCATGACCGGCATCTTCAACTTGGCGACATCGGCGGAATAATCGTAGTTCTGGCGCATGAAGTTGCCCAGCGTGTCGAGCAGTCTCGGAAAATCCTGCGGATGCGGTGCGACGGCCACGTAGGATTTGTACATCGGCGTGTCCTTCATGAAATCGGCTGCTGCTGCGCTCACCTGCGCCTGCTGGCCGCGCATCTCGGCGTAGAAGCCGTCCGCGGCGTAGCCTGTCGACACCAGCACGAGGCGGCGCACCGCTTCCGGATGCTGGACCGCCATGCGGAAGGCGACGCCGCCGCCCAGCGAATAACCCATGACATCAACCTTGTCGTAGCCGAGCGCCTTGACGACAGCTGCCATGTCGTCGCCCATCGCCTCAAGGGTGAACGGACGCTCGCCGAGTGCCGTGCGGCCATGACCTTGCAGGTCGACGGCGATGATGGTGCGGTTCTCGGCAAGCTTCGGCAGGATCGGCGCGAACATGTCCGTGCTGCCAAGGCCGCCATGCAGCAGAAGCAGCGGCTCGCCCTTGCCGTAGATGGCGTAGTAGTAGTTCAGGCCGTCGATCGGCAGCACGCCGGACTTTTCCGGCTTCGGCAGTGCGTTCGTAGCGGTCGTCATGGCAGGTTTTGCCTCCTCTGCGTTTGTGAAGCCCGGCGAAGCAAGAAGCGCTGCGGCCGAAGCAAGAATGGCGAAAAGCAAGGTTTTGGACATATGGATCTCCTCTCGTCCTGCCGCTATCAAAGCGTCCTGGCCATATCAAAGCGTTTTGGCGAGCTCTTCGAGCTGGTCGGTGCACTGGCCCCAACCCGCGTGGAAACCCATTTTCTCGTGCTGCTCGCGGTCGGCGACACTCCAGTGCCTGACCCGCGCAATGTAACGGGTCTTGCCCTCACCCTCGTCCTCGAAGGTCAGCACGCCGGTCATGAACGGCTTTTCCGACGGCTCCCATGCCTGGGTGTAGGCGTCGGTAAAGACGATCTTCTTGCCGGGAACGACTTCGAGGAAAACACCGGGGTTGGGGAATTCGTTGCCGTCGGGGCCGGCCATGACGACAAGGCTCGAGCCGCCGGTGCGCACATCCATCTCGGCGCGCGGGGTCGTCCACGGCTTTGGCGCGAACCACTGCGTCAAAAGCTTGGTGTCGGTCCAGCAGCGATAGACGTTGTCGCGCGGCGCATCGATGATACGCGCCACAACCAGTTCGCGGTCGTTGGCGGGGGCGATGTCGAGCTTGGTGGTCATGATGGTTTCCTCGGTTTTATCTGGCTTCCGCCCCAAGGACGAACGGCTGAAACGCAAGCCGACATCGCCAGCGAAATATTCTGGGCCAGCGAAAAATTCCGGAGAATGCGTCTACTGGGCAGAGATCACGAACGAAGGAAGCGTCAGTGGCGCTTGGCTTGCACCAGGTAGGCGTCGATCTCGGTCTCGCCGAGCCATTTTGCCGCTTCCAGCCGATGCAGACCTTCGACCAGGATATGGCGCTTGCCGTCGTGGCGGACCTGGATCGGCGTTTTCATACCGTTTTCCAATATGTCCTCGGCCAGATGCCTGACGGTCTCGGGATGCAGCGTCTTCTTGCGCGCCGTCGGCACATAGATGTCGTCGACCTTGACCTTTTGCACTCTGAGCATACCGACCCCCATGGCGGAAACACCGCCCTCCCTTGAGATAGTCGGTTTGTTCAAAAGCACCAAGGGCGCGGCTAACGAATGCTGGCCCGATGGTTTCCATTTGACGCTCGACCGGCAGATCGCCGAAATGGCGCCTTTGAAACTCCAGGGCTTCATGATCAACCTTCCGACCGAGTTTCCCGATTTCGGACTGACGCCGGAGCAGCGCCGTCACGCGGTGCGCGGCCACTATTACGAGTGGCCTGGCATGGACGGCGAGCGCGGCGAAATCTGGTGCTACAGCGACCGGTTTTCCTATCGTGCCGGCGATACGGTGGCGTTGCATGTCACTTCGACAGCTCCGACCTTCAGCATGACGATCATTCGCGACGGCGGTACCGAGACGAAAGTGTTCGAGAAATCGGGCATTGCGGCGCGCTGGCAGGACACTCCCGATCAGTGCTCGGCCGAGGGCTGCGGCTGGGAGGCCTCGTTCAAATTTCGTGTCGATGATGACTGGCCGTCCGGAGCCTATCGGGTGACGCTGACTGCGGATGGCCGCGACGGCAAGCCGATCCAAAGCCACCACCTTTTCATCGTGGCTCCGCAGCGCGGCAGGAAGCCCGGCCGCGTGCTGCAGGTGGCGGCGACGGGGACCTGGCTCGCCTACAACACTTGGGGCGGCTCCAACCACTATCAGGGCATCACCGGGCCGAACCGCGACCAGTATTCGCCTGTTGTCTCGACGCAACGCCCCTGGTGCCGAGGCTTCGTCGTGCTGCCGAACGATGCACCGCGTGTGCCGTTGGAAGTCGCGGTGCCGGCGAAGACGGTGCCGCGCTATCCGCATATGGAATGGGCGCTCGCCACCGGCCATTCGAAGAAATACGCCTCGTCGGGCTGGGCGAGCTACGACAGCCACTTCTTCCGCTTCGCCGAACGGTCCGGCTATGGCGTCGACCTCGCCAGCCAGCACGACCTGCATTTCTCACCGGACATTCTCGACGGCTACGACTGCGCGGTCTTCGTCGGTCATGACGAATACTGGACCTGGGAAATGCGCGATGCGGTCGACGCCTTTGTCGAGCGCGGCGGCCATACGGCGCGCTTCGCCGGCAATTTCATGTGGCAGACGCGGCTGGAGGACGAGGGCCGCCGGCAGGTCTGCTACAAATACCGCGCGCGTGCCGAAGATCCCGCCTATCTCAGCAGCGGCGACGTCACCCGCGCGACCAATTCCTGGGAAGCGCCGGAAATCGGCCGGCCGGGTTCGGCTACCTTCGGACTCAACGCGACCCGCGGCGTCTATGCCGGCTGGGGTGGCTGCGCGCCGCGCGGCGTGCGCGGCTTTCCGGTCTACCGGCCCGAGCACTGGGCCTTTGCCGGCACCGGCATTTATTACGGCGACCTGCTCGGCGCCGACAGCCATGTCTATGGCTACGAGGTCGACGGGCTCGACTTCGAGATACGCGGCGGCCTGCCTTATCCAACCGCCACCAGCGGCGCGCCTGAGGGCCTCCAGGTTCTCGCGGTCGGCATGGCATCCCAGGTCGAGGAAAGCGCTGACATTCCGATCGAGGATCAGTTCCTTACTGACGAGGACGGCCGCTTCACCGCCGAAACGCTGTTCGGCGACCCGAGCGACGCCAATCTGGAAAAAGTCAAACGCGGCAATGGCATGATCGTCAATTTCCCGCGCGGCAAGGGCGAGGTGTTCCACGCTGGAAGCTGCGAATGGGTCGCCGGCCTGCTAAGACATGACCCGATGGTCGAACGCGTCACCAAGAATGTCCTCGATCGTTACCTCAGAAAGTCCTGATATGTCGAAAGTCCAGACCGCCGCTCAAGACACTGACGCCCGGCGAGAATCGCATCTGTTCTATCTGTCCAGCCTGCGCCGGCCATTGGTCGATCGCGCCGAGGGCATCTACATCTGGACGCAGGATGGCCGCCGTTTCATCGACGGGTCGAGCGGACCGATGGTCGCCAATATCGGCCATTCCAACCACAATGTACTCGACGCGATGAAGCGCCAGATGGACCGCGCCACCTTCGCATATCGGCTGCATTTCGAGAACGAACCGGCGGAGGAACTGGCGCGGGAGCTGGCCGGAAAACTGCCCGAAGGCATGGACCGCATCTTCTTCGTTTCGGGCGGCTCGGAGGCGACGGAATCCTGCATCAAGCTGGCGCGGCAGTGGGCGGTGGCCACCGGTCAGGCCAGCCGCTGGAAGGTGATCACGCGCTTCCCCTCCTATCATGGCGGCACTCTGGGCTCGCTCTCGATCACCGGCGACGATGCGCTGGCCGAAACCTTTACGCCGATGATGCGCGTCATGCCGACCGTGCCGGCACCGACGGCGTGGCGCGACCGCGACAACCTTTCGATGGAACAGCGCGGTCTCCGCTATGCCGACATGCTGGAGGAGAAGATCCTGGCCGAAGGCCCGGAGAGCGTGGTTGCCTTCATCATGGAGCCTATCGGCGGCGCCGCGACCGCAGCCCTGGTGGCACCGGACAGCTATTATGCGCGCATCCGCGAGATCTGCGACCGCTACGGCGTCCTGCTCATCCATGACGAAGTGATGAGCGGCGCCGGCCGCACCGGCAAATTCCTCGGCGGCGACCACTGGAACTGCAAGCCCGACATCGTCGCGCTGTCCAAGGGCTTGGGCTCGGGCTATGCGCCGCTTGGGGCGCTGGCTGCACCGATGCGGCTGGTGCAGCCGCTGCTCGCCTCAGGCGGCTTCCAGCACGGCCACACCTATGCGGGCAATCCGCTGGCCTGTGCCGCCGGCCTTGCGGTGCTCGCTGAAATGGACCGGCTCGACCTGATCGCCAATGCCGCCGCGATGGGCGATGTGCTTATGGACGGGCTGAAGGGGTTGGCGAAGCGGTTTCCGTTCATCGCCGACGTGCGTGGCAAGGGCCTGCTCACCGGCGCGGAAATGGTTGCCGATCCCGAGACGCTACGACCGATAGAGCAGAACAAGAAAGCCACGCAGCGGCTGCTCGACCTCGCCTATGAACGCGGGTTGATCATCTATGGCCGCAGGGTCAAGGGTGGTGTCGATGGCGACAATTTCATGGTCGCGCCGCCAATGATCGTCACCAGGGAGCAGGTCGGCGAGATCGTCTCGATCATCGGCGACTCGCTGGAGATTCTGGCCGCCGAGCTCGACCTGCCGGTCGAAGGCCAGGGGTAAAGGAATGGCGTCGCGAAAAGTCATCATCACCTGCGCCGTCACCGGATCGGTGCACACGCCGTCAATGTCGCCCTACCTGCCGGTGACGCCGGACCAGATCGCAGCGGACGCGATCGCCGCCGCCGAAGCCGGCGCCTCGATCCTGCACCTGCACGCCCGCGACCCGAGGGATGGACGGCCGACCGCCGATCCGGACGTGTTCATGCAGTTCCTGCCGCGCATCAAGCAGGCGACCGATGCGGTGATCAACATCACCACCGGCGGCTCGTCGCTGATGACGCTGGACCAGCGGCTGGCAGCGCCGCTGCGGGCCGAGCCCGAAATGTGCTCGCTCAACATGGGCTCGATGAATTTTGCGCTGTTTCCGATGCTCGACAAGCCGAGGGAGTGGCAGCACGAATGGGAGCCGAAGCTGCTGGAAGCCACGCGCGACACCATCTTCAAGAACACCTTCGCCGACATGGAGGGCGTGCTTGAGAGGCTGGGCAAGGGCTGCGGCACGCGCTTCGAATTCGAATGCTACGATGTCGGCCACCTCTATTCGCTGGCGCATTTCCGCGACCGCGGGCTGGTGTCGGGACCGCTGTTCATCCAGTTCGTGCTGGGCATATTGGGCGGCATTGGCGCCGACCCGGACAATCTCGTCCATATGAAGCGGATCGCCGACAAATTGTTCGGCGACAGCTACCAGTTCTCGGTGCTGGCCGCCGGCCGCAATCAGATGCCGCTGATCTCGATTGCCGCGGCGATGGGTGGCAATGTCCGCGTCGGGCTGGAAGACAGTCTCTATGACGGCCGCCAACTGGCGAAGTCCAATGCCGATCAGGTGCGCCGTATCCGTGGCATTCTCGACGGGCTGTCGCTGGAGGTTGCCACGCCCACCGAAGCGCGCGACATGCTGGCACTCAAGGGCGGCGACCGGGTGGCGTTCTAGGGGAGCACTGGAGTCGAGTGGCAAAGGGAGGGAGCTGATATGGAAAGGGTTCTCGTTTCAGCCTGCCTGCTCGGCAGCAAGGTCCGCTACAACGGCTCCTACCGGCTCAACGATCATCCCATTCTTGCGCGATGGCAGGCAGAGGGGCGGATCGTGCAGATCTGCCCGGAGGTTGCCGCAGGCTTCTCCACGCCACGTCCTCCGGCGGAAATTCGAGGCACAGGAGACGGCCGCGCAGTGCTTCACGGCCAAGGCCAAGTGGTCGAGCAAACGGGAAACGATGTGACCGAACTCTATCTCGAAGCCGGGCAACTCACGCTCGATCTCGCCCGAGAAACAGGGTGTCGATATGCGGTTCTTACCGACGGCAGCCCGTCCTGCGGCAGCAGTTTCATCTATGACGGGAGTTTCAGGGGTAACCGGGTGGCTGGCCATGGCACGACCACCGCGCTGCTGGAAGCGAACGGCATTCGCGTCTTTTCGGAAGACGGCATTGACGAGCTTGATGACCTTTTGACCAGACCGGGTTCGGCCGGCGCCGCGGCCTGATCCATGCGAGAAAAAGCCCAAGCCACCGACACCGTTATCCGGCCCGGCCGCATCGACGATGTCGAAACCATCCACGCGGCGATCCTGAAACTCGGGAGCCACATCGGCGCGCCCGAAGAGATCATCTCGACAACAGACGATCTCAGAACCTACGGCTTTGGCGAAAAACCCGCCTTTTCCACCCTGATTGCCGAGGTGGACGGCGAATTCGCCGGTCTCTGCCTGCATTTCCCGATCTTTTCCACCTGGATGGGGCGGCCTGGCGTCTATGTGCAGGATCTCTATGTCGAGGACCGGTTTCGTGGTCGCAAGATCGGCGAGCGCCTGCTGCGGCACGTCGCGGCACAGTGCCGAAAGGAAGGCGGCGTCTATCTGCGACTGTCCGTCGACACCGACAATGAGAGCGCCAAGGCGTTTTATGAAAGGCTGGGCATCGCCTGGTCGAGCTACGAGCAGACGCAGAAGATCATCGGCGATGCCTTTTTTGCCTTCGCCGACGCGCCGGAGAATGGGGAGCAGGAATGAAAGCCTTCTATGCCGAGGAACAAAAACGCCACGATCCCAAGGCCTTTCTTTCGAGCGGTGCGGCAAAGCCCAATCCGGAAAAGCCGGAACGGGTCGAGCGATTGCTAGCCGGCGCAAAATCTGCCGGCTGCACCATCGAGCGGCCGCGGGATCACGGGCTCGGCCCGGTCGCGGCGGTGCATACGCCCGAGTATCTCGACTTTCTCGAGCACATCTTCGAGCGCTGGCAGCGCATCGACGGCGCTTCGGCCGAGGTAATCCCCAACATCCATCCGATCGCGCGCAACGGATCCTATCCGGCCTCGGCGGTGGGCCAGGCCGGCTATCACATGGCTGACACCGCTTGCCCGATCTCGGGCCAAACATGGCAGAGCGCGCGATGGAGCGCGTGGAGCGCGGTCGAGGCCGCCGAGACAGTGATGGCTGGCGCTCCGGCCGCTTATGCGCTGTGCCGTCCACCGGGCCACCATGCCTTTGCCGATGTCGCCGGCGGCTTCTGTTTCATCAACAATTCGGCCGTTGCAGCTCAGGTTCTGCGGAAGCAGGCGGCGCGGGTGGCGATCCTCGATGTCGACCTGCATCACGGCAACGGCACGCAAGGCGTCTTTTATGCTCGGCCGGACGTGCTCACCGTGTCGCTGCATGCCGATCCAGTGCGCTTCTATCCGTTCTTCTGGGGCCATGCCGACGAGCGCGGCGAAGGCCCGGGCCTCGGCTATAATTTCAACCTGCCGCTGCCGCGCAAATCCGCCGATGCGGCGTTTCTGGAAGCGCTTGCGGTGGCGTTCCAGCGTATTCGTGCCTTTTCGCCCGATGCGCTGGTCGTCGCACTCGGCCTCGACGCGTTCGAGGGCGATCCATTCGGCGGGCTTTCGGTGACGACACCAGGCTTTTCGCGCATTGGCGAGGCGATTGCCACGCTCGGCCTGCCGACGGTCATCGTCCAGGAAGGCGGCTACCTCTGCGACGAACTCAGCGACAACCTCACCGCCTTCCTCACCGGCTTCGGTGGCAAGACGCGCTGAAGATCCGGCCTGGCGTCAGGAGCGCTGCTGCCTGAGCATGGCGATCACCCGATGCACGCTCTCCAGCGTCTCGTCGATTTCGGTTGCCGTGTTGTAGTGGGCGATGCCGATGCGCACGACGCCATGCTCGGCCGGAATGCCGAGTTGGTGGACGATCTCCCAGGCGTAGTTGTGCCCGGACCACAGGAAGATGTTTTCGGCGTTCATCTGCCGAACGATCGTCTCCGGCACGATGCCGTCGACGGTGAAGGAAACCGTCGGTACGCGCTCGCCGAGCCGCTTCGGATCGGTGATGCCATGGATGGTCAGCCCTGAAATGTCGGACAGGCCGTCGATCAGCCTCTGCGCCAGCGGGTTTTCGTAGGCGATCGACACCTCGAACGCCCTGGCGATCTTCTGCCTTCGCGACCCACCCTCGCCCGCTGCCGCACCCAGTTCGGCGAAATAGTCCACAGCGGCCGTGAGGCCAGCCATCAGTTCGATCTGCGGCGTGCCGAGTTCGAACCGCTCCGGCAGGCCATTCGAAGAACAGCGGCATTTGTAGGGTTTCAGGCCATCGATGACGTCGCGCCGGCCCCACAATATGCCCATATGCGGACCGAAGAATTTGTAGGCCGAGCAGATCAGGAAATCGCAGCCGAGATCCCTGACGTCGATCAGGCCATGCGGCGCGAACTGGACGGCGTCGACATAGACCAACGCGCCGGCATTCCTGGCGATGGCGGTCAACGCCTTCACCCGATTGATCGAGCCGGTCAGGTTGCTGGCGTAGTTCAACGCGACCAGCCGGGTCTTGTCCGTGAGCAGCGCGGCCAACGTCGCCTCTTCGACCTGCCAGCTCTTTTCGTCGAACGGCAGCCAGCGCACCACCAGACCGAGATCCTCGGCCAATTGCAGCCAGGGCGACACGTTACCCTCATGGTCCATGCGGGTGAGGATGATCTCATCGCCCGGCTTCAGCGTGCGGCCGAGCGTGCGCGACATGTGATAGGTCAGCGTCGTCATGTTGGCGCCGATGATGATTTCCTCAGGGCTCGCCGCATTGAGGAAATCGGCCATCGCCTGATGCGCCTCGTCGACGACGGCCTGCGCGGCGATCGTGGTTTCGAAATAGCCGCCGAGATTGGCGTTGGTGGTCAAAAGGCAGCGCGACACTGCATCGGCCACCGCTTGCGGCACCTGCGTGCCAGCGGGGTTGTCGAGATAGATGCGGCGTCGCCCCTTGTCGGCCAGCGAGAGGGCCGGAAACCTTCCACGCACTGCCTCGATCGAAAAATCCGCCATCGTCTCCACCCCTCAGTCATTCCTGGACAATTCTACCCCGAAGCCAATCACGGACAGGGATTGCCGACGCGCTGATGGATTGCATCCACCGCCTTCTGCATCTCTTCGGTCCAGACGACGTCCACCGAAGACAGCGCCATGTCGAGTTGCGCAAGGGTCGTCGCACCGACGATGTTCGAGGTGACGAAGGGCCGGCTCGACACATAGGCATTGGCAAACAGCGCAGGCTCCAGGCCAAAGGAGCGTGCCAGTTCGTTGTATTCGAGCTGTGCTTCGGCCGCATTGGGGGTCTCATAGCGCTGGCCGCGATTGAACAGCTGGGTGCGCGATCCCAACGGGCGCGCGCCATGGTCGTATTTGCCTGAGAGATAGCCCTGCGCCAACGGCGAATAGGGGAGCAGCGACACCTGCTCGCGCTCGCAGACCTCGGCGAGGTTTACCTCGAACGTGCGATTGACGAGATTGTAGGCGTTCTGGATCGACGCGACACGGGGACCGACACCTTTGTCAGACTCGGCCAGGAACCGCATCACGCCCCAGGAACTCTCGTTCGACAGGCCGAAATGGCGGATCTTGCCGATCTTCACCAGTTCGTCGAACACGGCAAGCGTCTCTTCGATCGGCGTCTCGTCGGTTGGTGCGCCGACAGAATCAGCACGGCGCGGTACGGCGCCGACGCGCGTCGGGTTGGCGCCCCAGGGTATGTCCCGTTCCGGCCAGTGGATCTGATAGAGGTCGAGATAGTCGGTGCCGAGCTTGGCCAGCGATTTGTCGATGGCATCAAAGATATCGGCGCGCACCAGCTGCGACGGCCGGTCGCCGCGAAACCAGCTGTTGGCCGTGCGGCCGACCACCTTGGAGGCCAGGATCACCTTGTCGCGGTTTCCCTTCGCCTTCATCCAGCTGCCGATGATCTTTTCGGTCCGCCCTTGCGTCTCCGCCTTGGGCGGGATCGGGTAGAGCTCGGCTGTGTCGATGAAGTTGACGCCGCGCGAAAAGGCCAGGTCCATCTGGGCATGCCCGTCGGCCTCGGTGTTCTGCTGGCCCCAGGTCATGGAGCCCAGGCAGATCTGGGAAACAAGAAGATCGGTCCGACCGAGACGGCGTTTGTGCATGGAATTCTGCTCCGGAGGGAAAGCTTGCTAGGCGGCATGGGAAGGAAGCCGCATCTATAGGGAAAGCAGAGGCGCTCTCCAAGCCTCGCCAGACCGACTTTTGCGTGAACCAGCGACGTTTAGCGGCGAGCGCCGGCCAGCGCACGGCGCTTGGCCTCATCGATCAGCATGTTGGCGACCTGCATGCGGATCATGGCGCGCTGGCGCAGGTGCGGAGCGACACGGTCCGGATGGTTGGCGAAGGCAAAGCTGCGGCGCATGCGGCCAAAATCGGCGATGAGCTTCGGTTGATTGAGGCCAAGTTCGACCGCGATGGATTCCGGATCGATCGGCGGCAGCTTTTCCTCGGGCTTTTGTTCTTCGCCGGCGAGAGCCAGTTTGGCATGATCGAGCAATGCAGCGAATTCGGTCGCCAGATCGGCGCCGGCCTCGCGATATTCAGTGGCAAAGCCGCTGCCCGATACCTTGATGCGGCCGGAATGGAGTTCATCCGCCACCGAGAGATAGTCGAAAGGGATGGACGGACGAGCGCCGGTCTCTTCGCCCTCAATCCCGTCGCTCTTGTCGGAGGCGACGAAGAGGTCGTCGAGCAACGAAGCGAAATCACGCTTGGCGCCAGTAGCGATGTCAGCCTCCCTCTCGCCCGACCATGCAAGCTTCGGAGCATAGAACCGGCTCGTTAAAAATGCATGCCACCGATGTTAACGAATTTAGCATTCGCTTGGTTCGCCGCTCGCTCATCCGCAGTCCCAAGACAAAAAGCCGGACTGCACTTTCATGCAGTCCGGAATTCGCCAGGAGTGGCGAGGAAAGCCGGCATGTGCCAGCGTTCAAGCGTACGGTGCGCACCGGACAGAAGTTTCAGTCGACTGCAAATATCTTCGAAAAAGATCATGAAGACATGGCTGCTATGCAAATGCTGCACTGCACAATTGTCACGATTCACCTATATTGGCAGCCGTGGAGGACCAACGAGGGGCTGAATCATGGGTTTCTTCACTGAAATGTTCGCCAGGCCGCGCCCGCAGGAACATCTGAGATATCGCTCGGCGCTTGCACTGCTTCATTCGATGAGCAATGCCGACCGCGCCGACATCGGCATCAAGCCCGCCGATTTTCCGCGCATCGCCCGCGAAATGTCCATCCGCTAGGTGCATGGAGGCCCAGATGTCCCGGCCGCATCCGGGACATCTCGAAAGCCTCAATTGCTCAGCGCGCGCCCAGGAATGTCGCCTTGCCCAGTGGCACGCCATTGTGGCGAAGGATGTCGTAAGCGGTGGTGAGGTGGAAATAGAAGTTGGGCATGGCCACATGCAGCAGATACTGCAGGCCGGGCATCGAGCTTTCGCGCCCGCCAAGCTTCAACTCGATCACCTTGTCATCCGAACCGTCGAACTCGGCAGCTGAAAATGTCGCCAGCAGGTCCAGGGTCTTCGTGATGCGCGCCTGGACTTCGGCAAAACTCGCCTCATTGTCCTCATATCTCGGCACTTCGCGCCCGGCGAGGCGCGACGGCGCGCCCTTGGCGTGATCGGTGGCGATCTGCACCTGCCGGGTCAGCGCATACATGTCAGGCGCCAGCCGGGCCGTCAAAAACACCTGCGGGTCGATCTTGCGGTCAAGCGCATTCTGTTCGGCGGCCGCCAGCACAGTGGAAAGTGCTTTCAGCCTGGCCGAAAACACTGGCACGGATGCCTCATACATCGATATCGTCACGTCAAATCTCCTGTCCGGCCGGAACGCCGACGGACGGACGTAGCGCCTTCGCGCACGATTCTTCAAGCGTCCCTCACGCCCCGTCACCACGTTGCCGCAATCGCCATCGTAGAATCTCCTCATCGAGCGGAGATTCCCGATGAGACGCGTCCTTTTCGCAGCGACTGCCTTTCTCTCCCTTGCCACAACCGGCCAGACGGTGCTCGCCGCCGACGATGCCCCCGAAGCGCCCTATGTCGACGATCGATCAAGCGCCGACGCCGTCGTCCGCTCACTTTACAGCGCCATCAACCGGCATGAATTCGGCCGTGCCTGGGGCTATTTCGGCGATACAAAACCGGCAAAAGACTTCGACAGTTTCGTCAAGGGCTTTGACGGCACCGACAAGGTCGAGGTCGCGACGGGTGCCGTTTCAGACGAAGGCGCCGCCGGCAGCATTTTCTACAACGTCCCAGTCGCCATCCGCGCCACCGACAAGAGTGGCGGCAAAAAGGTGTTTGCCGGTTGCTATACGCTGCGCCAGGTCAATGCCCAGATCCAGGCGGCACCGCCTTTCGACCCGATCCACATCGAAAAAGGCGCGCTGAAACCCTCCACGGCCGATTTCGAGGAGGCACTGCCGCCGAGTTGCGGCGACGGGCCGCCGCCACCGAAGAAGGACACGGCATTGGAGCAGGCCAAGAAAGCCTTCCTGGCGACCTATGGCGACCAGTGCGACAAGCAGTTCCTGGCCAATGAGCCGACCGTCTTTTCGATCAAGTACAAGGACAAGGATGCGGCGCCCGGCGATCCCGACAAGGAAACGCGGCTGTTCCATTTTTCCTGTTCGGCCGCTGCCTACAATGAAAGCTCGATCTACTACATGACCGACGAGGTGTCGGGCGTGCAGCAATTGCAGTTCGCCGAACCCAAGATGGACATCCGCTACGAGAACAATGACAGCGACGGCAAATTGCTGGGCATGAGCATCGTCGGCTTCCAGACGACCGGATGGGCGGTCAATTCCGACTATGACGAGGAAGCCCACACGATCACCACTTTCAACAAGTGGCGCGGCATCGGCGATGCGTCCGACGCGGGGACGTATCTGTTCCGCAACGGCAATTTCTCGCTGGTCCAGTTCGACGTCGATGCGTCCTATGACGGCGAGCAAAATCCGCAGACCGTTGTCGACTACAACACCGCACCCTGAGAGTCAGAAGAGCTTCCCCCAAGCGGGAATCAAGGCGCCTTCGACAGCATCCAGTTGAGCGTGCCGCGCCAGTCGGTCATACGGATCGGGGTGCCATGGGTACCGGTCTCGAAGCGAACGAAGCGGGTTGGGTAGGGATAGGCCTTCGATTTGGCGATGATAGAGCGGAAGAAGGCTTCCTGCTTTTCCACGGGGAAAACCACGTCATGGCTGCCCTGGCCGAAGAAGACGGGGACGTGACGCCTGAAGGCCGGGCTTGAGAAAAAACTCTCGTCCCATAGCGAGCCGAGCAGCAGCAGCCCATTGATGCGCCGGCCCGTGTCGTTGCGGGCGGCAAGCTTCCAGCACAGAGCGCCGCCCATCGATCCACAGGCGACGAAAATCTTCGCGCCCGGCGATTGTTCGGCGTAGTGGTCGATCAGGGCAGCGACCTGCGCCGCACCTTTGTCGCCGAAATCGGTAAAATCCGGGCTGAGATAGAGGCCGCCATTGCCGGCCATCAGGTTCTTGAGCCGGTTGAAATTGCCGCCAAAGGTGAAGTCATCGACGCCTTGCTTGCGGCTGCCGCCCTGCCCGTGCAGGTAAAGCACAATGATGGCGGCGCCCTCGGTCTTGCCGACGGCAACATGCCTGACATCGCCAGCATCGGTCTTCAGCAGCAGATCCTGCTGCGCCTTGCGAACGCTGGTGTCGGTGTATTGGGCGTGCACCCGGCGCTCGGGCACCTCGTCACGCTGGTTGATGTCGCGCATCTCATGGTAATCGAGGACCGTGTAGGCGCCGTCGGTGTCGGACGACAGCGTCGCCGGATAGGCGAAGAGATCGTCCTTGAAGGGCTTTAGCGACAGCGCCTGACTTTGAGCGACCGACGACAACAGGGCTGTCGCGGTTACGAGGACGCAGAAAAAGCGGAAGCGGAAAGACATGCCCATGGCATGCGGTTTTCGACTTCGGTTTGTCAATCCTGCAGCACGCCGCCGGCCCCTTCTAGCGCCTCGCGGGTGTCGACATCAACGGACGCCCCTGCTCCGATCTCGACATCGATGACATCGAGCCCTTCGGCTTCGACCAGATGACGTGCGCCCGTGTCGCCCTCGAGATGGGCGATCGCCGGAAACAGGGAGCGCGGCAAGAGCACCGGGTTGCCGCGCTTGCCGTCATGCGAGGCGCGGACCACCGAATTGCCGCCGGCCTTGCGGAACGCATCGATCAATCCGTCGAGATCGTCTGACGCGACACCCGGCATGTCGCCGAGAACGATCATCACGCCGGCGGCGTCTTCGGGCAGGTAGGCAATACCGGCCTTCAGCGACGTGGACAGGCCGTCGGTGAAATCGGGATTGTCGGCGAAGGTCACATCGAGGCCCGCCAGCGCCGCGCGCACCCGCTCGCGTTGGTGGCCGGTGACGACAATCGTGCCCGAAGCCTTCGAGCCAAGCGCACGCTCGGCGGTGCGGCGCACCAGAGGCTTGCCATCGAACAGCGCCAGTAGCTTGTTCGGTCCACCCATGCGGCTCGACCGGCCAGCCGCCAGAAGGACGATGCCGACCTTGAGCTGGCTTTTGGCCGGCAGCGGTTCGCGCGGCTGCGGCCGGGTCGGGATTTCCATCAACAGTCCACCGACCCCCATGCCGGCAATATCCTTGGCGGTCACATCAAGGCCAGCGATCAACCGGTCCAGCACCCAGTCGAAGCCGTTCTCCTTGGGGCTGCGGGCGCAGCCGGGGGCGCCAATGACACGCTTGCCATCGAGCGTGCCGAGCACCAGCAGATTGCCGGGGTCGACCGGCATGCCCGCGCGGATGACGGTACCACCCGCCATTTCAATCGCCGCCGGAACGACATCGGCGAAATCGCTCATCGCCGAGGCGCCGAAGATCACCACCATGTCGTTGTCGCGCGCCAGCGAAGCCGCGGCCTTCGCCACCGGCGCGATCTCATGCGGCGTGCGGCGCTCCGCCGTCAGCCTGCCGCCCGAGCGCGCCAGCCGCGCTTCGGTGACGCGCAATGTCTTGTCGAGCACACTCGGCTTGATGCCCGGCAGAACCGTCTGGATGACGCCAACGCGAACCGGCCGATAGGCGTTGGCTGCAAAGATCTCGCCACCGGCGCAGATTTTCGTGACCGCATCGACCAGCGCGGAGCTGACCGCGAAAGGGATGATCTTCACCGTCGCGACCATCTGGCCTTTCTCGACCGGCGCATGCTGCGCCAGCGTGGCGATGGTGATGGCGGGATCGACGGCGTTGATGGCGTCGATCATCGCGGCATTGACGGTGAAGATGCCCGCTGAGCTGGCATGGAGGTTGACCCGCCCGGTGGCGGCCGGTCGCACATCGATACCGCGAAAGCCCATGCTTTCGGCTATTTCCTGCGCGGCGGCGTCTTCGCCGAGATCGTCAGAAGCCAACACAGCCGCAACCACCTGCGTGACGCCTGCCACCTTGAGCACCGAGACATCTTCGGCGCTCAGCCTGTGCGCCTTGCGAAAACGCCGTTCTCCGGCTGTGGTGGCATGTGCGAGCACCGCACCTTCTGCCGCTTCGATCGGGATCGGGCCAAATTTCACGCTGCCGCGCCTTTGGACTCGAGGCCGCGCGAGCGGAAGGCATGGACAACCTGTGCCAGTACCGCGACCGCAATCTCGGCGGGGCTGGCAGCACCAATGTCGAGCCCGATCGGCGCATGGATGCGGGCGATCTGCTCGGCGCTCGCGCCCAACGCCAGCAAGCGTTCGACGCGCTTGGCATGCGTTTTGCGGCTACCAAGCGCGCCGACATAGAAGCATCTGGCGTCGAGTGCTGCCTTCAGCGCGAAATCGTCGACCTTCGGATCATGGGTGACGGCGGCGAGAGCCGTGTAGCTGTCGAGCGGCTGGCGTTTCAGCACATCCTCCGGCCATTCGGCATGCAAAGCGACATCGGGAAAGCGATCGGGTGTAGCAAAGGCCGTGCGCGGATCGATGATCTCCAGGGGATAGCCGGCGATCCTGGCCATCGGCGCCAACGCCTGGCTGATGTGCACAGCGCCGACGACAACGAGCCGCGGCTGCGGCAGATGCGTGTTGAGAAAAAAGGTCCGCCCTTCGGCCTCGACCGAACCGGAATTGCCGGTGCGGAATGCCTTGGCGATCGCAGCGCCGAGATCGCCGGCAACCTGATCGCCTTCGCGCACGATGCGGTCGCGGCCGTCACCAAGATCGGTGACAAGGATCGCCGCGCGGCGGGCGCGGCGTTCGGCGTTCAACGTTTTCAGCGCATAGGGATCCATAAAAGGTCAGCCCAATCTTTCAACGTAGACCTTGATCCGGCCGCCGCAGGACAGACCGACCTGCCAGGCGGTTTCGTCGGCAACACCGAACTCGAGCATCCTGGCCTTGCCGCTGTCGATCACGTCGATTGCTTCAGTCACCACCGCGCCTTCGACGCAGCCGCCCGAGACGGAGCCGTGGAAATTGCCGTCGGCGTCAATGACCAGATGGCTGCCGACGGGGCGAGGCGCAGAACCCCAGGTCTCGACCACGGTGGCGATGGCCACATCCTTGCCGTCCTTCATCCAGCCTTCCGCGATAATCAGCGGGTCGCGGGCCTCATCGAGATAGATGCTGTCTTCCATGATCGCTTCTCTCAGAGTCTGTTTCTCGTATTTCTCGGGCCACATATGGTCACGCGGCGTGCCTCGCGCCAGCGTCCAGCCACCGGCGTGGATCGACAGACTGCGCCGATTTCTTATCCAGCGATGCGCAGAGATCGGCGAGTGCATCGAGATTGTGCACCGAGCGAAACTCGTCGACATGCGGCAGCATCGCCTTGACGCCGCGGGCGCGCGCCTGGAAACCGTCGAACCGCAGCAACGGGTTGAGCCAGATCAGCCGCCGGCAGGATTTGTGCAGGCGCTCCATTTCCTCCGACAGGCCGGCGATATCGTCGCGCTCCAGTCCGTCGGTGATCAAAAGTACCACCGCGCCCTGCCCCAGCACACGCCGCGACCACAGCCGGTTGAACTCGGCCAGCGTGTCGCCGATGCGGG
The DNA here is from genome assembly GCF_056781655.1 of Mesorhizobium bavaricum. Taxonomy (NCBI): domain Bacteria; kingdom Pseudomonadati; phylum Pseudomonadota; class Alphaproteobacteria; order Hyphomicrobiales; family Phyllobacteriaceae; genus Mesorhizobium; species Mesorhizobium bavaricum. The sequence continues at coordinate 4,895,182 of NZ_CM165566.1, forward strand.
TGCCACCCGACCAGTCCTTGACCGCCGCCGAACAGTCGGCAAGTGCGGCATCGGGATCGCGATGGCGCATCTGCCGGGTCAGGTTGGTCAGCCGCGTGCCGAAGACGAACGTGTGCACCCGCCGGCGTTTTTCCGTCAACGCATGCAGGAAATGCAGGAAGATGCGCGTGTACTGGCTCATCGAGCCGGAAATGTCGGCCAGCACCACCAGCGGCGGATGGACCTCGCGCGGTGAGCGGAATTTCGGCAGGATCAGTTCGCCGCCGGTGCGCGCTGCCGAACGCATCATGGCGCGCGGATCAATGCGGCGGCCGTGCGCATCGGCCTTGAAGCGCCGGGTCCGCACCATGTCGAATGGCAGCCGCAACTGGGCGATCGCCCTTCTGGCATCCGCCATTTCAACGGCGTTCATCTGGGCAAAGTCCTTGCCGCGCAGCACCTCGTTGCCGGAAAAGGTGAAGCGGGCGTCGACCTCGATCTCGGGGATCTCCTGGGCCGGCTGGTTCTTCTGGTGGCCCTCGAACATCGCCTGGCTGACGCGGTTCTCGGCGGCGCGCGGCTTCTGCTTCTCCCTGACGTCAGGCGCCACCGGCGAAAACATCGCCAGCATCTTTTCGATCAGTTCGCGCGATTTCCAGAACAGCCGGAAGGCTTCGTCGAAGGTGGCGTGATCCTCGTGCCGTGACACCAGCACGGCATGCAGCGTCCAGTAGAAGTCATCGCGCGAACCGATGCCGGCGACCAGCACCGCCTCTATGGCATCCTTGACCGAGGCCGGTCCGACCCGCATGCCGGCCTTGCGCAAGGTACGGGCGAAATAGACGATGTTGTCGGCGATGCGTCCGTCCGGCCGGACTTCCTTGGGTTCGGGGCGCGACACCGGCATGGCCCTACTCCGCCGCCGAAAGCTCGGCCTTCACCTCGTTGAGGATGCGCCGGCCTTCGCCCTGTTCGATGCGGGCGATGTCGTCCTGGTATTTCAACAGCACGCCGATCGTGTCGGACACGGTTTCCGGATCGAGCGCCACCTTGTCGAGCTCGGTCAGTGCGCCGGCCCAGTCGATGGTCTCGGCCACGCCCGGCACCTTGAACAGTTCGATCTGGCGCAGCTTCTGGATGAATGAAACCACTTCGGCCGAAAGCCGCTGGTTGGCCTGCGGCACCTTTCGGCGCACGATCTCCAGCTCTCGCTCGGCGTTGGGATAGTCGACCCAGTGATAGAGACAGCGCCGTTTCAGCGCGTCATGGATCTCGCGTGTGCGGTTGGTGGTGATAATGACGATTGGCGGTTCTTCCGCCTTGATGGTGCCGAGTTCAGGCACCGTCACCTGGAAATCGGAAAGAATTTCGAGCAGGAAGGCCTCGAATGCCTCGTCGGTACGATCGAGTTCGTCGATCAGGAAGACCGGGGCAGCGCCTGTCTTGCCGGTCAGCGCATCGAGCACAGGGCGACGGATCAGGTATTTTTCGGAGAAGACATTGCGCTCCATGGCGGTGCGGTCGACCTTGCCGGCCGCCTCCTCCATGCGGATCTCGATCATCTGCGCGGCGTAGTTCCACTCGTAGACGGCGGACGAGACGTCGAGCCCTTCATAGCACTGCAGGCGAATCAACCGGCGGCCAAGCGCCTGGGCCAGCACCTTGGCGATCTCGGTCTTGCCGACGCCGGCCTCGCCCTCGAGGAACAGCGGCCGTTTCATGCGCAGCGACAGGAACAGCACGGTCGCCAGCGATCGATCCGCCACATAGTCCGCGCCGGTCAGGAGATCGAGCGTCTCGTCGATCGTCCGCGGCACGGGGCGCGGTTTCAGCTCGGTCATTCTTTCTCCGTGAACGCCGGCGCTCCGCTGTCCAGAACGTGGTAGCCGCGGGCGTGGTAGATCAGCGGCCGCAAATTATCGCCGATGCGCAGGCCTGTCACCTTGCCAAAAAGCACACGATGCGTGGCCAGATCCTTGGTGTCGATCAGTTCGCAGTCGAACACCGCGAGCGCGCCCTTCAGCGTTGGCGCGCCAGTGGAAATCACGTCCCACTCGCCGAGCGCGAACCGCTCCTCGACCGGCAGGCCGGTGATGCCGGAAAAGCCGACCGACAGCGGCTCCTGGTGCGAAGCCAGCGTGTTCAGGGCAAATCTGCCGTTTTTCACGAACGGCTCATTCTTGGGGTTTTCACTGTTGAGGCAGACCAGAATCGTCGGCGGCGTATCCGACACCGAACAGGCCGCGATCACTGTCGCGCCGCGCTTGCCCGCCGGCCCATCGGTGGTGACCACATGGACGTGGCCGGCAAAATGGCTCATCGCATCGCGATAGGCCTGCGGCCCAATGTCGTTCTTCTTCAGCACCGGAAATTTTCCACAGTCAGAACCCTACCGCTATATATGGCGACATATGACATGCCACAAGCGAGGCGACGGCTGAGCCTGGGCTCCTTCTCCCCAAAATTCGCGTGTTGCACCAAGCCCGGCCAGCCTTTAGGTCTTGGCGGAATTGGCGCCAGCAAAATGTCGCCAGCTTGGAGGAATTCTTCATCAGGATGCGATCCAGGGTAACGATATCGGCCGCATTGGCCTGGCTGTTCATGGCCAGCGCCGCCAGCGCCCAGACGATGCTGGTCGGCGTTGCGGCACCCTTGTCGGGACCGTCAGCCATCCTGGGCAAGCAGATCGACGCCGGCACGGGTCTTGCAGCCGAAGCGAACGGCATCGAACTCAAGACCATGGATGATGCCTGCACCGCTGACGGCGGCGCCGCCGCGGCCAGGGAATTCGTGGCGGCCAAGGTCAATGTCGTGGTCGGCTTTCTCTGCACCGAGGCGATCGAAGCGGCGATGCCGATCCTCAAGGACGCGAACATTCCGGTCATCACCGTTGGTGTGCGAACCGAAAGCCTGACCGACCGGCGTGCCAAGACCGGCTGGCCGGTCTACCGTCTCGGGCCACGAGGTGACGATGAGCGCAATGCAGTCGCCTCCAGCCTCACCCATCTGTGGCAGAATGACTTGTTCGCCATCATCGATGACGGCACCATCTATGGCCGCGAAATCGCCGAGACGCTTCGCGCGGCGGCCGAGCAGGCGGCGCTGAAACCGGTTTTCGTCGACACGTTCCGGCCGCAGCTGGACAACCAGATCGGAATGATTGGCCGGCTGAAAAAGGCAGGCGCCACGCATGTCTTTGCCGGCGGCGACGGCGAAGACATCGCCATCATGGGCCGTGATGCGGCGCAACTGTCTGCCGGCATCGTCTTCGCCGGCGGCGAAAATTTGCGCACACCGGGCGACGTGCCCTATGCGGTGGGCACGCTGATGATCGCGCCGCCTGAATGGGCCGATGTCGCCGATCCAAAGGTCCTGGAAAGCTTCTCGGCCCAGAAAATCGTGCCGGACGGCTACACATTACCGGCTTATGCGGCGGTCGAGATCGCCAAGGCGGCGTCAGGCCTGTCCGAAACCTCGGGCAAGCCGCTCGCCGACGCTCTGACGGGGCATGATTTCACCACTGCGATCGGGCCGGTCCGCTTCGACGCGAAAGGCGACCTCAGCCAGAGCCCCTACCGTGTCTTCCGCTTCGATGGCACGCGCTTTGCGCCCTTGGAAAGCAACTGATGTTTCGCACCGGCCCGCGCAATCTGATCACCGACGTTGCCGGCCTGCGCGTCGGCAATGCTTCCGACACCAGGCTGAAGTCCGGCGTCACGACCGTGCTTTGCGACGGGACGGCGGTGGCAAGCGTGCAGGTCCTGGGCGGTGCACCGGGCACCCGTGAGACCGATCTGCTCGAACCGCACAATTCGGTCGAGGCAGTCCACGCCGTGGTGCTTTCGGGCGGCTCGGCTTTCGGCCTCGACGCGGCATCCGGCGTGCAGGCGGCGCTGCGCGAGCGCGGCATCGGGCTCGAAGTCGGCGGCTTTCGCGTGCCGATCGTGCCAGCGGCGATCCTGTTCGACCTGCGCAATGGCGGCGACAAGGATTGGGGGCGTTATCCACCCTACCGCGACCTCGGCTATGAAGCGGTCCAAGCCGCCAGCACCGAATTCCAGCTCGGCACGATCGGCGCCGGCACCGGAGCCCTCACTTCAGGGTTGAAGGGCGGCCTCGGCTCGGCCTCGACGCTTCTGGACAACGGCATCACCATCGGCGCGCTGGCCGCCATCAATCCGACCGGCTCGGTGACCGTCGGCCGAACCCGCCATTTCTGGGCGGCACCGTTCGAAATCGGCGACGAATTCGGCGGGCTTGGCTATCCCTCGCCGATGCCAGACGATGCGAAACGGATCCTGTTGAAATACCGCGACAAGCGTGTCGGCGGACAGATGGAAACCGGCGGAAACACCACCATCGCCGTCATTGCCACGGACGCGGTGCTCACCAAGGCCGCTGCAAAGCGCCTGGCGATATCGGCGCATGACGGATTCGTGCGCGCCATCTGGCCAACGCATACGCCGGCCGATGGCGACCTGGTGTTTGCGCTGGCGACGGGCACGAGTGGTGTCGAGCTTGCCGACGCGGCGATCGACCTCTACGCCGCGGCCGGCGCCACCATCGCGCGCGCCATCAGCCGCGGCGTGTTTGCCGCGACGCCTGCCGTTGACGACCTGTTTCCAGTCTGGTCGTCGCGCTCGGGGTGAATCAGCCGATCAGACCGGATCGGATTTTTCTTCCTCGAAGGTCACCGCGACATCGGAATTCGCTGACAGCCACACCTTCTTGCCATCGACCTCGGCAAGCAGGCTCAGGGGAATGTAATGGTGGTGGCCCTTGTGAGCGCCAGCGCCGCTATCGGCCTTGGTCAGCTTGATGCGCTCACCCTCGACCTTGTCGACGGTGCCGACATGCACGCCATCGGCGCCAACGACTTCCATATGCTCACGAATTTTGCTGGTGTCGGTCATGGTGGTTCTCCATTGGGGCTGCTGACGATAACTAATGACGGGCCGATTGGATGCATCGGCTTTGGGACTGCACGACGTTTTGATTCCGTCGTGCTAATGCATGTCGCCCAAAGGTGGTTCCGGTTTGGGAGAACGACATGCATAGAAAGAAAGACCTAAAGCGCGTCACCTGAATCCGTTCAAACGCGACGTGCTTTTGGGGATTGGAACGACGACAGCTGCCGGAGTGAACCGATGCGATTGCTTTTTCTGTTAGCCGTTTATCTGCTTGCACAGTTCGCGACGTCGATCGCCGCCCATGCAGGCGATGTCGCCGAACTCGAAATCCTCGGTTTCACCAAGGACGGCGGCGTCTTCGCCTTCGAGGAGTATGGCGTCCAGGACGGGTCCGGATTCCCCTATGCCAACCGCTACTACATCGACACGAACGACGACAGCTTTCTCAAGGGAACGCCGATCCGGGTCCGGATTGACGATGAGAACGCCACGCTCGAAGCGGCGCGCCTTGAGGCCCAGCAGAAAGGCGAAGCGATCGTCAAACAGGCTGAGTTGAGCGCGAACAGGGGTATCACCGCGGGCTTCAACCCGGTGACCGAGCTTTCGGCCGATCCGCACCGGATGGCGGTCAACCCACGCCCGATCTTTTCGCCGGTCGACCGGCCGCTCGAATTCCGGCTCGACGAGATCGGCATGAACAACACCGAAGGCTGCGAGAGCCAGGGAGAGATCAACGGCTTTCGGCTGCTGCGCATCGAGGCGCAGGATGGCGGCACGACCAAGCTGCTGCACGAGGACAAGTCGATCCCCAGAAGCCGGGGTTGCCCAAACGGCTACCGGATCGGCGCGGTGCAGACATTTTCCATGGACAGTCTGAGCGGTTATGCGGTGCTGATCACGGTGCGCCAGTACGGCTTCGAGGGGCCGAACTTTCGCTGGATCGCGGTGACCGGCCGCCTGTGACACCGCTTGTTCAACCCGCTGGGCGCAATCGCCTTCGCCGTGCGATGCCAACACCGCGGACCGCGCTTTTCGGCGCCTTGTTGTGGGCCGTGACGATGGGCGCCAGCGCGCTCGTCAACCTGCTTTTGGACGACTGGGAGACGCCGGAGAAAATCCGCACCGTGTCGCTCCTCTATGCCTGCGGCGGAGCGCTCGCCTTTCCGCTTGGCCTGTTCGCGGCACGGCTGGTCTCGCTTGGAAGGCGCTGGGAGGTCGCCTTTGCGGCGGCGTTCGTGTGCCTGCTCGGCGCAACGATCGGCCTTACCGGCGGGCTGTTTGCCCTGCAGTACCGCTCCTACTACGCCGAATGGCATGCCCCGGCTTTCACCTTCACCTGGGGCCTTCAGTTCGTCTTCACGACGCTGACGGCGCTCTATCAGTTCGTGGTGCTCGGCATCCGGCTTTATTTTCCGCTTGGTTTCGTCGCCTTGTTTGCCGCCAGCGTCTGGTTTGCACGGCAGCAGCGTTGAGCATTTTGCCCGCCTCTGTTAGGACGCGGGCAAACTCCTCGACAAATCAGGACTGACCGATGATCCCTCGTTATTCCCGGCCGGAAATGGTCGCCATTTGGTCGCCCGAAACCCGGTTCCGCATCTGGTTCGAGATCGAAGCCTATGCCTGCGACGCGCTGGCCGAACTCGGCGTCATCCCCAAGGAAGCGGCAAAAACGATTTGGGAAAAGGGCGGTGCCGCGAAATTCGATGTCGAGGCGATCGACGAGATCGAGCGTGTCACCAAGCACGACGTCATCGCCTTCCTGACCCATCTTGCCGAATTCGTCGGACCCGACGCCCGCTTCATCCACCAGGGCATGACATCGTCTGATGTTCTCGACACCTGCTTTGCCGTGCAGCTTACCCGAGCGAGCGACATCCTTCTCGCCGACATCGACGCGCTGCTTGCAGCACTCAAGCGGCGTGCCTTCGAGCACAAGGACACCGTCACGATCGGCCGCAGCCACGGCATCCATGCCGAGCCGACGACCTTCGGCATCAAGCTGGCGCAGGCCTATGCCGAGTTCTCGCGCTGCCGCGAGAGGCTGGTGCACGCGCGGGAAGACATCGCCACCTGCGCCATTTCGGGCGCGGTCGGCACCTTTGCCAACATCGAACCGTATGTCGAGGAACATGTGGCGGCAAAACTCGGCCTGAAGCCGGAACCGGTGTCGACGCAGGTGATCCCACGCGACCGCCACGCCATGTTCTTCGCCACGCTCGGCGTCATCGCCTCGTCGATCGAGCGGCTGTCGATCGAAATCCGGCATCTCCAGCGCACCGAGGTTCTGGAAGCGGAAGAGTATTTTTCGCCGGGACAAAAGGGCTCGTCGGCAATGCCGCACAAGCGCAATCCGGTGCTGACGGAAAACCTCACCGGCCTTGCCCGCATGGTGCGCTCCATGGCGCTGCCAGCGATGGAAAATGTAGCGCTCTGGCACGAGCGCGACATCTCACACTCCTCAGTCGAGCGCATGATCGGGCCGGACGCCACGGTGACGCTCGACTTTGCGTTGTCGCGGCTGACCAGCGTCGTCGACAAGCTGCTCGTCTATCCCGACAACATGCTGAAGAACATGAACAAGTTCCGCGGCCTCGTGCATTCGCAGCGCGTCATGCTGGCGCTGACGCAGGCGGGCCTGTCGCGTGAAGATTCCTACCGGCTGGTTCAGCGCAACGCCATGAAGGTGTGGGAACAAGGCGCTGATTTTCTTGAGGAATTGTTGGCCGACAAGGAAGTGACCGCAGCCCTGCCGGAAGCCGAGATCCGCGAGAAGTTCGACCTCGGCTATCACACCAAGCATGTCGACACGATCTTCAAGCGGGTGTTCGGCGAAGCCTGAGGATTTCGACTGCAGGGAACTTGGTTGTTGCCGACAGCGCCTTCGTTTTTCAAGGCACGACGTAGTTTGTCCATATCGCATAAACTGTACAGGCGATGGGTGTAGTTGTCATTGACGACGTTATCGAAGACTTTGGCACAGCGTCCTGGTTCGCTCGCTGGGTAATTCGCTTTTGTATCGATAGGGTCGGAGAAAAGCCGTACCTAGTTAATTTTCGTAATCAGTACGACTGGGGTTACAACTGCATATACGTACATGAACTGAACACCGCTGATCTCCGCGAATTTGCAGATCTGCTGCATCAGTTTGTGCTGGATTTTCATCTCGACGCAGCCGGCTACGACGCGCAAAAATTTCTCGCTCATGCCCAGAAACTCTCTGCGCTCGTCGATTCATATGTCGACAAGCGCCTACGAGCTTAAACTGCTTTTGTTGATCAGGCCTTGCCGGGAACAGTCCTGATCACCGTGCCCCACGGGTCTTCGCGGGTTACCGGGCTGGCCACATTGTCCGAGCGCATCTCAACCCAGGCAAGGCCCGAGCGGCTCGGATCGCGGCGGCCGGCGCCGGGGCTGCGCCAGGCATTGGCGCCGATGTGGTGGTGATAGCCCCCGGACGACAGGAACACCGCCTGACCGCCATATTTCGCCACGGTGTCGAAGCCGAATTCCTGGTTCCACCAGGCTTCGGCGTCTTCCGGCCTGCCGACTCGCAGATGGACATGGCCGACAATGCTGTTTTCCGGCGCCCCCTGCCAGCCCGCATCACCGACCGGCACTTCGGCAACCACCGACGGAATGTTCAGCCGCTCGGTGGCCATGGCTATCTTGTCGCCATTCCACTTCCAGTCCTGCGGGAGGCGGTCGGCGTAGATCTCGATGCCGTTGCCTTCGGGATCGGTCAGGTACAGCGCTTCGCTGACCAGATGGTCGGAAGCCCCTTCGATGGCGATCTTGTCGGCGATGGCATGGTTGATCCAGCGACCGAGATCGGCGCGGCTGGGCAGCAGGAAGGCGGTGTGGAACAGGCCGGCGCTTTGCGGATCATCCGGCTTTGCCGTCGCATCCGCCTCGATGACCAGCAGCGGACGGTTGGCGGCGCCGAGCGTGATCGCGCCATCGGCGCGGCTCAACTCCTGCAGGCCGACGACGCTGCGATAATAGGCGGCAAGGCTTTCGGCATCGCGCGCCTTCAGCCCGACACGGGCGACGCTGACGGGGGTGGTGGCGGCAAAAGGCAATTCACTCATCAAAGTCTCCGTTCGGCCAGCCTGCGGTAGAGCCCCGCGCCGCCAATCATTGTACGCCGTGTGGAGTTCCCGCACTGGCTGTTTCTATTCCTGACGACAAATCGTCCATCGGCATCGTTCACACAAGACGTGAAGAAGCGAACATCGTGTTCACCATTGTGATCAAGTGCGCGGTTCATGGCCGTTGCACGAAGCGACGCCGCTCGCTATTTCAGCGCCATGAAGGTCAAAGACACAGATATTCTCATCGTGCCGGGCTACACCAATTCCGGCCCCGACCATTGGCAGAGCCGCTGGCAGTCGAAGCTGTCGACGGCGCGCCGCGTCGAACAGGCGGAGTGGTCCAAACCGGTGCGCGAGGACTGGACGGCGAGCGTGGCCAAGGCGGTCAACGAGGCCGAGCGGCCGGTCGTCATCGTTGCGCACTCGCTTGGTGTCGCGGCGGCAGTGCAAGCCATGCCGCAGTTCGTAAAGCCGGTCGCCGGCGCCTTCTTCGTGGCGCCGCCAGATGTCGCCAATCCCAAGATCAAGCCCAGGCACCTGATGACCTTCGGTCCCTATCCGCGCGAACCGCTGCCCTTTCCTTCGATCGTGATCGCCAGCCGCAACGACCCTTTCTGCGCCTTCGATGTCGCCGAAGACATTGCCGGCGCCTGGGGCTCGCTGTTCATCGACGCCGGCGAGACCGGTCACCTCAACGCCGATTCAGGCTTCGGTCCGTGGCCCGAAGGCTCGATGACCTTCGCCAAGTTCCTGACCGACCTGAAACCCTGAGCTTGCTCAGGAGCCGATCGAATCCCTGACGCTCTTGATCAGGGTTTTTGCACCGAGCCCGATCAGCGCGTGTTCCGAGCCCATGGCCAGCAGCCGGTAGCCCATCGACACAACGCGGCCGGCAATCGCCGGCTCGACGACATAGATCGCTGCATGTTTTCCGGCCTTGCGGGTGCGTTCGGCGACCGACGCCACGGTTTCCATCATGCTTTCCAGCGTCGAATTGACGGTCGTGCCGTTGCTCCAGGCGATCGAGAAATCCGACGGGCCGAGGAAGATGCCGTCGATACCAGGCGTGTCGAGAATGCCGTCGAGCGCGTCGAGTGCCGCGCGGGTCTCGACCATGGCGAAAGCCATGGTGCGCTGATTGGTGTCGCGCAGCCATTCAGCCTGGTCGCCCTTGCCGTGGCGCGGAAACGCATAGGTCGGGCCCCAGGAGCGCTCGCCAATCGGCGGATATTTCATGGCGGCGGCGAACAGTTTTGCATCGGCCACCGAATTCACCATCGGCGCAATGACAGCCTCGGCGCCGAAATCGAGCGCGCGGCTTGCCATGTCGAAGCGGCCGACCGGAATGCGCACCAGCGCCGGCTTGTTTGCGGCGAGCACAGGCACGAGACCGCGCAGCACGCTGTCCTCATGATGGCCGCCATGCTGCATGTCGAGCGTGACGGCATCGAAGCCCTGCTTGGCGACGATCTCGACGGTCAAGGCATCCGGTACGCCGGACCATGCGGTGAACAGCGTTTCATCGGCCGCAAGGCGGGACTTCAGGGACATCTGATCTTTTCCTTGTTAACGACAGCAGTTTCAGCCGGAAACCGCTGCAAAGGCAAAGAAAAACCGCCCGGATAGGCCGGGCGGTCGATTGGTCCAGCGCGTGGTGGGATCAGGTGTTCTTGATCTGCTCGATCGCCTGCGCCATCAGCTCGTCCATGGTGCGGCGGATCTGGTGGTCCGACTGGTCGACACCGGCGTCGTCGAAGTCCTTGCGGATCTTGCGGAATACGTCGTGATCGCCGGCTTCCTCGATGTCGGCGACGACCACCTGCTTGGCATAGGCGTCGGCATCGGCGCCCGATTTTCCGAGCTTTTCGGCTGCCCACAGGCCGAGCGCCTTGTTGCGGCGCGCCGAGGCCTTGAACCGAAGTTCCTCGTCGAATGCGAATTTGCGCTCAAAGCCCTCTTCGCGATCCTTCATGCTGCTCATGGCATCCCTCCGATGGAAATCGATTCGCTGGTGATGATGTATATGTGTTGACGAAGCACAAACCAAAAGGTCGCGAGCCGGTCAATACGCTTCGTAGCATGCTGCGCTGCGGCATTTCACTCCCGAAAGCGGTTGATTGGAAGGATTTGCCGATTGAGCAAACGATGTGATTGGGATAGACCCGGCATTGAACCCTACCGTAGCCGCACTATTTCAGGCAGACGGACAGGAAATGGTCGCTTGCCGCCTGCCCGGAACTCCAGAGAAAAAATCAGATGAAAAATCGCCGCCGCATTTATGAAGGCAAGGCCAAGATCCTCTATGAGGGACCCGAGCCGGGTACGCTCATCCAGTTCTTCAAGGACGACGCAACCGCATTCAACAAGAAGAAACACGAAGTCGTCGACGGCAAGGGCGTGCTCAACAACCGCATTTCCGAGCACATCTTCAACCATCTCAACCGCATGGGCATTCCGACCCACTTCATCCGCCGGCTCAACATGCGCGAGCAGCTGATCAAGGAAGTCGAGATCATTCCGCTCGAGGTGGTGGTGCGCAACGTCGCGGCCGGCTCGCTGTCCAAGCGCCTCGGCATCGAGGAAGGCACCGTTTTGCCGCGCTCGATCATCGAATTCTACTACAAGGCCGATGCGCTTGACGATCCGATGGTGTCGGAAGAGCACATCACCGCGTTCGGCTGGGCCAGCCCGCAGGAAATCGACGACGTCATGGCGCTCGCCATCCGCGTCAACGACTTCCTCTCCGGCCTGTTCATGGGTGTCGGCATCCAGCTCGTCGACTTCAAGATCGAATGCGGTCGCCTGTTCGAGGGCGACATGATGCGCATCGTCGTCGCCGACGAGATTTCGCCGGATTCCTGCCGCCTGTGGGACGTGGCGACGCATGACAAGCTCGACAAGGACCGTTTCCGCCGCGACATGGGCGGCCTCGTCGAAGCCTATCAGGAAGTCGCCCGCCGCCTCGGCATCATGAACGAGAACGAGCCGCCGCGCCCCACCGGCCCGGTGCTTGTCGCCTCGACCGAAGGCGTCAAAGGCAAGCCGCACTGATAGCGGCTTGCACCCCGATATTTGAGAACAGGAGCATGTCCAGCGTGATCAAGGCCCGCATTACCGTCACCCTCAAGAACGGCGTGCTCGACCCGCAAGGCAAGGCAATCGAACACGCACTGTCCGGACTGGGTTTCGGCGGCGTCGGCGCGGTGCGGCAGGGCAAAGTGTTCGACGTCGAGCTTTCGGAGACCGACAAGGCCAAGGCCGAGGCTGATCTGAAAGCCATGTGCGACAAGCTGCTGGCGAATACGGTGATTGAGAATTATAGTGTAACGCTGGTGTGATGCCGATAGCGCCCGCCGGTTTGCGGGCGGTGATCCGGTCTAGCTCGGGCGTGGGCTCTGCGGCCTGCGAAACCAAAGATAGTAGATCGCGACGGCACCTGAGATGATCGCGAGCAGTTTGTAGAACATTCGTTTGACATCACCGCCGTCGAAAACCTTGTCGATCCCCTCGGGATTGGCCGGATTTCGCAACACCTCGATCTCGGTGCCGACCGACGTCGGCATTTTCACATAGAAATCTCCAGTCACCTCAAACGAATATTCGCCACCTCCTGGAGGGCGATAGGCGAGCTTTGCGGTTGGAATTTTCGAGATGCGCCACGCACCCTCGCCCGGCGCCGGGGTCGAAGGAACTGTCACGGCAACTGAGGAGCAATCGGCGCGGGACCGCTCTACCCAGTTACGCCTGACTTTCACTTCCAGGACACATTGCATGCCGGTCTCGACCACGTTCGCCTTTTGCCGCTCCCAGGTGAACGTGTGAATGAACCGGACGACGGCCGGCTTCATCGACCACGCGCCAGAATAAAACAGCGCAGCCGCTAGCACCGTCATCGCAACCTTGAATACGATTCGCCCACTCGCCTGGCGTCGTTGAGCCAATTCTAGGACTCGCAGCTGCATTTCCCGGGTCCGCGGATCGTCAGAAAGCTGGCTCGGATCGCGCCCGTCAGCGATCGCGCGTCGCAGAACCAACTGCACCAATATGCTTATCCAGCCAGCAAATACGACTATCAGCAGACGGCCATGCAGCCTGTAGAAAGTGGTATGGTGGCTGGCAATGCAGGCGTTCGCGAGATCGATCCGCGACACTCCGTGATGGCCACCCCTGTCCCAAGTGCCTTTTCCAAAAAAAAGAGGTAGAAGGAAAAATATCGTCAGGCCCACTCCGAGGAGCAGAAGCTTGCGGTAGACCCTGAAGCTTCTCTTGTAGCTGAAGACATCAACTGCGTTCGACACGACCAGGCCCGCCGAAATGATCCCCAGGCCAATCGAAAGAGCCGTCGCCACCATCAACAGGCGCGCGAAAGACACGGCGCAATCACCCAAATCCGTGTTGAGAGAGAGCCACGTCGAAAACAACGATCGCATGGATGCCGAAGCATCCCAGAACAACATTAAGGCGAAGGCAGCGAGTGCCGCCACGACGGTGGCTGAAGCCCACATCGCGCGTCGACTGTACTCGCGTGCTCTAATCTTATCGTAATCCACCAGAGCCTCGAACTGCTGCAGAAGCATCTCTCTTGCAGCAGTGGTCCTTAACAACGTGGTTTTCTACTGAACGATTCTCCTATAGATCGATCATCGATATAGATCGACACAAGAGTATACTTAATAAAGTGCTATGCACCTGCATTGGATCGCCACATTGGCACTTGCCTGTCGAGCTCTGTACCCGTTTGACCGACGTCCGCGACCTCGCTACACACGGCGTGCGCAGTCAAAATCGCCCGCGCCTTCGAGACGCCGCCGTCGACACTTGAAAACCGCCTTGTTGCGATGCCGAACGACACACAGATTTCAAAGTTCATGAGCCTGGTCCTGCGACATGCGCCGCAGGAGGCCGAACTGTCGCTCGACGAAAACGGCTGGGCCGATTTCGACGCGCTCTGCGCGGTGATACAGTCGAAGTTCGGCGCATCGGTCGCCGATGTTTCGCGCATCGTCGAAGAGAATCCGAAAAAGCGCTTTGCTATCGACGGCCAACGCATCCGTGCCGTGCAAGGCCACAGCGTCGATGTCGATCTCGGCTTGTCGCCATCGATCCCGCCGGCAACCCTCTACCACGGCACCAAGGAAGAGGTTCTCCCCAGCATTCTCCGCGAAGGCCTGACCAGACAGTCACGCCAGCATGTTCACTTGTCAAAGGACGCCGAAACGGCTCTGATCGTCGCACGACGCCGCCACGGAAAAAGTGTTATCCTCCAAGTCGACTCGGCAGCCATGATGAGGGATGGGGTATCATTCTTTCTCTCCGACAACGGCGTCTGGTTGACCAACCACGTTTCACCCCGGTATCTGGTTCAGATGCTCGAACGGGAATTGCCATGAAATCCGCCGTCGTCCTTCTGCCTGGCCTCAACCGCGACCGCGACATGATCGCGGCGCTGACCAAGATTTCGGGAAAACCGCCGGTCACGGTCTGGCAGACCGACACCGAAATCCCGGATGTCGACCTGATCGCCATTCCCGGCGGTTTTTCCTTCGGCGATTATCTGCGCTGCGGCGCGATTGCCGCGCGCATGCCGGTAATGCGGGCGGTCGCCGAAAAGGCGGCCCAGGGCGTAACGGTCATTGGCGTCTGCAACGGTTTCCAGATCCTGGTCGAGGCGGGCCTGCTGCCCGGGGCGCTCATGCGCAACACCTCGCTCAAATTCGTCTGCCGTCAGGTGAAGCTGCAGATCACCAACGCCAACACCATGTTCACCCGCCGCTATCAGCCTGGTCAGATCATCCGCTCGCCGGTCGCGCATCATGACGGCAATTACTTTGCCGACGCCGACACGCTTGCCCGCCTCGAAGGCGAGGGCCAGGTGGTGTTCCGTTATGCGGACGGTACCAACCCCAACGGCTCGATCAACGACATTGCCGGCATCATCAACGAACGCGGCAATGTGCTCGGCCTGATGCCGCACCCGGAAAACCTGATCGAAGCAGCCCACGGCGGCAGCGATGGCCGGGCGCTGTTCGAGAGCGCGCTTGGCATTGCCGCCTGACATCATCGAGGCGGATGCCTTGAAAACAGCCGGACATTCCTGTCTCTTTACGGGAGCAAGTCCGCATTATTGGGGAGAGAGACGGTCATGAAACTCTATTCGCGACCGTTGTCGCCCTATTCGTCGATCGTGCGGGCACTGGCCTACATCAAGGATGTGCCGCTCAAGATCATCGCGCCGCCGCCCGGCTTTCCGATCCCGGAAGAGTTTCGCGCCATCTCACCGCTGAACCGCATTCCGGTGCTGATCACCGGTTCGGGCGAAACGATCGTCGAATCCGTGGTCATTGCCGAGTATCTCGAGGAGCGCTTTCCGGAACCCGCGCTGTTGCCGCCCGATTCCAAGGATCGTGCGCTGGTGCGCATGTTCGCCCGCATCACCGATCTCGACGTACTGACCCCGATGATGAAGCTTTTCGAGCTTCATTTCGTGCCGAAGCGAAACAGTGCCGAGATCGACGCCCAGTTCGCCCGCCTGCACCACGGACTGGCGGCGATCGAGGAACGCATGGCGCAAGGCCCTTTCGCGCTCGGCGACGATATCAGTTTCGCCGACGCCTGGCTGACGCCGACGCGGTTCATCTTCAACCAGTTCCGCGCCATGACGGGACGCCACGACCTGCTCGACGCCTATCCCAAATTCGATGCCTATCAACAGATCGCCTCGCAGCATCCGGCATTGTCGCGGGTGTGGGGCGAAATGACCGACGGCCTGAAGATTTTTCTGTCCGAGCTTGAGATGGGTGCCGCTTGACTAGGAGCAAGACGATCGCGCTGGTTGCCGCGGCAGGCTTCGCCCTGGCATCCTGCCAATCGAGCCCGAAGAGCACGCCTGTCCCCTCGGGCAAAAGTGCCTCATTGCTGGCCATGGAACAAGTGGCAATCGCTGCCCACAAATGCTGGATCGCCAGCAAGGATCCGGCCTTCAAGCAATACCAGATGGCCAACGAGCTGAATTCGTACAGCGGCACGCCGCGCTTCCTGCTGGTGCCGGCCAAGCATTATGGCGGCAAACCACTGCTGGTCGTGCAGGCACAAGGCAATTCGAGCCGCGTCGACGCGTTTGGACCGCTGATCGACGGCCCGCTCGGTGCGCGCATCGGTTCGGACATTGCGCGCTGGCAGGCGGGCAATCCCTCCTGTTCGGCGGCCGCATAGGCAATGAGCCGGTTCCTGCAGATCGCGGGTCTGGTCATCGGTCTGGCCGGGCTCGTCCTGCAGTTCTGCATCAGCATTCCGGCGTCGATGGAAGCAGGCCGCAGCCTGCTCGGCTCCATCGTCTTCCTTTTCAGCTTCTTCACCATCCTGACCAACATCGGCGCGGTGCTGGTGTACACATCGCTGCTGTCGTCCACCGGCTATGCGTGGCTGCCTGCCTTCGCGGGATTCCGGATGCGCGCTGGCATCGCCGTTTCGATCACTCTGGTCTTCATCGTCTATGCGACGGTGCTGTCGCAGCTCTGGCACCCACAGGGCCTATTCCTGCTCTGCGACGTCCTGCTGCACTATGTGACGCCGGTGCTGTTCGTGCTGTGGTGGCTGGTCGCAGGCGCCGACGGCAGGACGCGGTGGAACGACATCTCCTGGTGGATGCTCTATCCTGTGGCCTACCTGGTCTATGCGCTGGCGCGGGCGCCGCTTGCCGGCGAAGTGCCCTACCCCTTCCTCGATGTCGCCAAGAATGGCGCCGCCAGCGTCGCCATCTCGGCAGCGGCCATCACCGGGCTTTTTCTCGTGCTGTGCGTGGCCGCCGTCCTTGTCGACCACGGCGTTGCACGCATCAGAACATCGAGCGTCCGTTAGTCATCCGGACACCGTCCGCAATTCCAAGTTTGGCCCTGATCCAAAAAAAAACCGGGTCAGTCCCAGAACGGCCTGATGCCCTCGCTGTGGGCATCGCGGCGCGAGACGCCGATATCCTTGAGCTGATCATCGGTCATTTCCAGCAGCACCAGCCGGCTGCGCCGGCGCTGCAGCAGATGGTCGATCCAGTTCGCCAGCGACCTGACCACATACACCAGCCGGCCGGCAAAGCCGCGCCGGCCCGATGGGCATGTCGATTGGCCTGACAACTCGGCTCTCGAATGACGGATTGTAGCGATTGTATTCATTTTCTTTCTACCAGAATTCTCAATTGCACCCTTTTTGGTGCAGAGCTGATATGTATTGACTCACATTTCGGTGCAATATAGAAAATTGTCACCATGACAAATTGGCTGCCAGACCTCACCGCCGGCTCCGGGCCGCTGTATCAACGGCTTGCGGATTCCATCGAAACGGATATCGACCGGGGCGTGATCGATGCGGGAGCAAAACTGCCGCCGCAACGTGACCTCGCCTACGACATCGGCACCACCGTCGGCACGGTCGGCCGGGCCTATCAATTGCTGCGCGAGCGCGGGCTGGTGAGCGGCGAAGTCGGGCGTGGAACCTATGTGCTCGGCCAGCGCGCCGATGATGCGAGGCCGAACCTGCTGACCTCAGACGTCAGCGGCGAAGGCACGCGCTATATCGATGCGCCGCGCGGCAAGCTGCGTTTCGACAGCACGGCCGCGCCCGACATCGGCCAGGGCGCGGATGTCGCCGATGTCCTGTCGCGCACGGCGCAGGACTATCCGCACGAGATTTCGAGCTACACGCGGGACTTTCCGGACCGCTGGTACGAAGCCGGCGCCCGCTGGCTGTCGCGCAATTCCTTCCGCCCAAAAGCCGACGCCATTGTCCCCACACTCGGCACCCATGCCGCGGTGATGGCGGCGATCGCAGCGCTGACAACACCCGGTGATTATGTCGCCTTCGAGCACCTCACCTACTCGCAGATTTCGCGCAGTGCCGGGCTGATCGGCCGTCGCACGGCGTTGGTGGCGTCAGACGAAGGGGGCATCGACCCGGCCGATTTCGAGCGCGTCTGCGCGCAAAAACATCCCCGGATGATCTTCCTGATGCCGACGGCGCAGAATCCGACGCTGGTGACCTTGTCGGCGTCGCGCCGCGAGGCAATCGCGCGCGTCGCACGCGAATACAATGTCGTTCTCATCGAGGACGATCTCTACGGCAACCTGACCGATGATCCGACGCCGTTGCTGGCCGAATATGCCCCTGAACGCACCATCGTCGCAGGCGGCCTGTCGAAATCGGTCGCGGCCGGCGTTCGCGGCGGCTGGCTTTCCTGCCCGCCCGCCTATCGCCACCGCATCCGTGTCGCCCACAAGATGATGACTGGCGGCATGCCCTTCCTGCTGGCGGAGGTGAATACCCGGCTGGTGCTGTCCGGCCTGGCGGACGAGATCCGCAAACGCAGCATCGCCGAAATCAACGCCCGCATCGCGATCGTGCGCGAGACACTGGCCGGCTTCGCGTTCAAGTCACACGAAAAGGTGCCCTTTGTCTGGCTGACCCTGCCCGACCCGTGGCTTTCCGGCACCTTCAAGAACGCCTGTCTCGAACACGGTGTGCTGATCGACGACGAGGACGAATTCAAGGCCGGCCGCTCAGAGCAGGTTTTCCACGGCGTGCGCTTCGGCGTTTCACAGCCAAGACAACGCAAGGACATCGCCGAAGGCGTCGCGGTGATCCGGCGGCTTCTGGATGAGGGCCGCGCCGGCTACGACAGTTTTTCCTGAGCCCGAAGCAGCTCGCTCCTGAGGGATCGCTGGCTACCCCGGATTGCCCGGTGGCTTTGTCCGGTTTTCCTGCGTTTTTCGTCGATCCATGGGTGTATCGGCCGCAAGGCTTGCGATAAGAGGGGACTCAAATCCCAGCGCCCCGGATACAAATCGCCGCCCATGACCATTTCCAATTCCGTGCCGATCACCCCCGAGCTCATCGCCGCGCATGGGCTGAAGCCCGACGAGTATCAGCGCATCCTCGATCTTGTCGGCCGTGAGCCGAGCTTCACCGAACTCGGCATCTTCTCGGCGATGTGGAACGAGCATTGCTCGTACAAATCCTCGAAGAAATGGCTGCGCACACTGCCGACCACCGGCCCACAGGTCATCCAGGGACCGGGCGAGAATGCCGGCGTGGTCGACATCGGCGACGGCGACTGCGTCGTCTTCAAGATGGAAAGCCACAACCACCCCTCCTACATCGAGCCCTATCAAGGTGCCGCGACCGGCGTCGGCGGCATATTGCGCGATGTCTTCACCATGGGCGCACGGCCGATCGCAGCGATGAATGCGCTGCGCTTCGGCGCGCCCGACCATCCCAAGACCAGGCATCTCGTTTCAGGCGTGGTTTCAGGCGTTGGCGGCTATGGCAACGCTTTCGGCGTGCCGACGGTCGGCGGCGAAGTCAATTTCGACGCCCGCTACAACGGCAACATCCTGGTCAACGCGTTTGCGGCCGGCATAGCCAAGACCGATGCGATCTTCCTGTCGGAAGCCAAGGGGGTCGGCCTGCCGGTCGTCTATCTCGGCGCCAAGACCGGCCGCGACGGTGTCGGTGGCGCCACCATGGCGTCGGCCGAATTCGACGACAAGATCGACGAGAAGCGCCCGACCGTGCAGGTCGGCGACCCCTTCACCGAAAAGTGCCTGCTGGAGGCCTGCCTCGAATTGATGGCCTCGGGCGCGGTCATCGCCATCCAGGACATGGGTGCGGCCGGTCTCACCTGTTCGGCAGTCGAAATGGGTGCCAAGGGCGACCTCGGCATCGAGCTCGATCTCGACAAGGTGCCGGTGCGCGAAGAGCGCATGAGTGCCTACGAGATGATGCTGTCGGAAAGCCAGGAGCGCATGCTGATGGTGCTGCGCCCTGAAAAGGAACAGGAAGCCGAGGCGATCTTCCACAAATGGGGGCTCGACTTCGCCATTGTCGGCAAGACCACCGACGATCTGCGCTTCCGCGTCCTGCATCAGGGCGACGAGGTCGCCAATCTGCCGATCAAGGATCTTGGCGACAAGGCACCGGAGTATGATCGTCCCTGGATCGAGGCCAAGAAGCCAGCCCCGCTTGCCGCCAACGACGTTCCGCGGGCCGATGTCGCCGAGGCGCTCCTGAAGCTGCTCGGCGGACCGGATCTTTCGTCGCGCCGCTGGGTCTGGGAGCAATACGATACGCTGATCCAGGGTAATTCGCTGCAGTTGCCGGGCGGCGACGCCGGTGTGGTGCGTGTCGACGGTCATGCGACCAAGGCGCTGGCCTTCTCGTCAGACGTGACGCCGCGCTATTGCGAAGCCGATCCTTACGAGGGTGGCAAGCAGGCGGTGGCCGAATGCTGGCGCAACCTGACCGCCACAGGTGCGCTGCCGCTGGCGGCCACCGACAATCTCAATTTCGGCAATCCGGAACGGCCGGAGATCATGGGCCAGCTGGTCGGCGCGGTGAAAGGCATCGGCGATGCCTGCCGCGCGCTCGGCTTCCCGATCGTCTCCGGCAATGTCTCGCTCTACAACGAAACCAACGGCCAGGGCATCCTGCCGACGCCAACCATCGGCGGCGTCGGTTTGATCGCCGACTGGTCGAAGATGGTGCGAACCGGCTTTGCCGGTGCGGGCCAGATGATCCTGCTGGTCGGCGCGCCCGCTTCGTGGGGAACGCATCTCGGCCAGTCGGTCTATATGCGCGACATCCATGGGCGCAGCGACGGCCCGCCGCCGCCGGTCGACCTCGAGCATGAAAAGCGTGTCGGGGACCATGTGCGCGCCCTGATCGCGTCCGGCATCGTCACGTCGGCGCATGACGTTTCCGATGGCGGCATCGCGGTGGCTTTGGCCGAAATGGCGATGGCGTCCGGCATCGGCGCCACCATCCCCGGGCTTGTCGGCACCGATCCGATCCCGGTCTGGTTCGGTGAGGATCAGGGGCGCTATCTCCTGACGCTGTCGATCGATCCGGATAGCGATGAATGGGACACCATTCGCAAGCAGCAAGGCGAACTCGGCATTTTCGCGCCCTGGATCGGCTCGACGGGCGGCAACACGCTGAAGCTCGGCGAGGCGCGGGCGATCCCGGTCGGCGAATTGACCGGCGCCCACGAAGGCTGGTTCCCACGCTTCATGGATCAGGCCAGTTGACGAGACTGGCTGCCCGGGCGCTGCTTGCAGTCGTTTTCTGGCCGTCGCTGTTCTTCTTCTGGTTCCTCGGGCCGTTCGTCTTTTTCCTGCTGTCGACGACCTCGAGCGAGGTTTGCACACGGCTGGAAACACGCTCGGAGTTCCTCGCCGCGGCCAATGGCACCATTCCGATGCTCGCCGCGCAGAACCTCATCTACGCGGTTCCGATCCTCTGCCTGGTGCTATGGGATCGCCTTTTGCCGGATCCGGCGCGGGCAAGGCATATTGTCACCTGCATCAAGCTTTTCGCGGCCGCGGTGCTCGTTGGAGCGCTGTGGGAATACGGCTCCTCGCTTGTCTGCGATGGATACGGTCAGCCATTCTTCTCGCCGTTCTGGCGAATGACGAGCTATCTCCCCATCGTCAGCCTGATTATCAACGTTCCGCTCTATGTGCTGGCCTTCAGCCTTGGCCGCGCTTTTTCGACGCGCGAGGATGCTGCCGAGGACGAAGCAAGCCCACCAGCCTAAGTCTGCCCGGGTCTTCTTGCCGGTGGCAGGACTGAACGGCTTCAATCCGGACCAGAAAGGCTTTAGGCTCGCCCGACTCTTATCAGATGGCCGGGCTCCGGCCGCTCGAAACAGGATTTTGCCATGGCAATGGATGCCCACGACATCGAAAAACTGATCAAGGACGGCATTCCGGACGCCAAGGTCACGATCCGCGATCTCGCCGGTGACGGCGACCACTACGCGGCCGAGGTGGTGGCCGAGAGCTTTCGCGGCAAGAGCCGCGTCCAGCAGCACCAGATGGTCTATGACGCGCTGAAGGGCAATATGGGCGGGGTGCTGCACGCGCTGGCGCTGCAGACCAGCGTGCCGGACTGAGCCTCGAGACCCAGCTGTTCAGATTTTGACCAGCATCGCCGTGAGGTACATGAAGCCAACTCCGGCTGCCAAACCAGCCATCGCGCTCGGTGCAAACAATGCACGTGTGCCGTCTCCCCGCTCGCGAAACTGCATCGAAACAAGCTCGACGATCACCTGCAGGATTGCCCCTGCGCCGACAGCCAGCGCCAGCGCCGACCATTGCGGGGCGTAGGCGAGGCTGCCGATCCACAGGCCGACGACGGCGGGTCCGCCCGCGAGCAGCGTCAGTCCGGCGAAGGTCCGCAATGACGGGCGCTGCTTCAGGATCGGGGCAGCGATGCCGATACCCTCGGTGATGTTGTGCAATGTGAAGCCGAGCACGAGGAAGGTGCCCAGCCCCGCCGCGCCCGAGGCGAAGGCGGCGCCGATCGCCAGCCCTTCGCCGAGATTGTGCAGGCCGATGCCGAGCGCGATGAAAGTGGAGAGCGCCAGGCCCGTCGGCGTCCCACTCCGCCGGCCTGCAGCCATCAGCAGGAGGAAACTGGCGGCGGCGGCAAGCACCACCATCGTCGGCCCCTGGAATAGGGCGGCGGCTTCGCCGGCCAGTTCGAAGGCATCCTCCAGGGCATCGACGAAAAGGAAGGCGAGCAGCCCAACGGTCAGCGACAGAAGAAAGTCCATGCCGCCCCGTCCGACGCCGCGGAGCGCGGGATAAAACATAAGGCCGATCGCTACCGGCAGGATGCCGACGAAGGCGCCGAGTACCGCCTGCGCGGCGAAGCTCAGCGAATCGCGTGTCGGCGTGGGCACGGCTACGGCGATCTCGTGCCCGAATGTCGTCCCGGTGCTGGTCACGACGTTGATCGCATGCGCCTCCCCCAGCACCCAGGGATACGGCAGGCTGATCCACGCCGTGGCGCCGCGCGCGATCGGTCCCGGAGGATCCTGCGTGAACTGCCAGAAGGCATCGTCGACCTGGACCTGCGCAACGGTCATCGCTTCCGATCCGCCGCCCCGGACAAGGACCCGGATGCCGTCGGTCCCCAGGATCGTCCGTTCAAAGGTGAGGTTCTCGACCGGCGGCGCGCCATTGCGGAAGCTCGACAGCGGGTCAGAGGAGACCAGCCAGGCGATGGCTAGCCCGAGCACAACGAGCGGCAGTGCGACCCAGAGCAGATAGGCAGACCTTGGGCGGTCGGCGCGCGGATCGGCGGAAGTTTGGCTCAGGTCGGTCACGACACGGCCTCCACGACGTCGAACATGCCGGACCAGCCGAGTTCAGTGAATTCCGACTGATGGGGGTGGAACATATAGAGGCCAGGTTCGTGGTCGCGGAAATGGAACTCGAGGATGCCGCGCTCGGCCTGGCACTGGGTGATCAGGTCGACGGTCCTGAGCGTGGGCGTCAGGGTTGTGCCCTGATTGTAGTAGTCGAAGAAATTGGCGTGAAGGTGGAAGGAATTGATCGGATCGAACTCGACGACATTGACGAGATAGATGCGGACAGGCTTGTCCTTCAGCACCCGGATCGGCTTCTTGGCATAGGCGTGTGCGACCGTGTTGACGGCGTAGACCTCGTTCTCGTTGTCGAAGTTGGTGTCGAAGGCATTCATCACCATGACGAATTCCTGCCAGCCGGCATTCTCCGGCGTGCCGAGCAGGCGCGATCGGGCGACCGTTTCGTGCTCCGGATGCCGGGCCGGATCGGGGTCGATCACGAAGGCGCCGTACATGCCCTTCTGGATGTGCCGCTTCAGCGGCAGGGCGTGGCAGTGATACAGGTGACAGCCGAACGGCCTCGCATCGAACTCGTAGACGAACTCCTCGCCCGGTCCGATCAGGCCGGCGCCCGGAACACCGTCCATGCGCGCGGCATGGATACCGTGAAAATGCATCGAATGCGGATGCGAGCCTTGGTTGCGGAAGACGATCCTCAGCCGCTCGCCTTCGGTCGCACGCAGCGTCGGTCCTGGCACACGGCCATTGTAGGTCCAGGCCGGGAACATGATGCCGGGCGCGATCTCGATCTCCTTGTCCTCCGCAGTGACCTCGAAGGTCCGAAGCGTCCGCCCGTCCGGCAGCATCGACACCGTTCCGGTGTACCAGTCGCTTAGCATCTTCGATGGATCGAAGCCGTTGCGTGCGTCGTCGACCTCGCCGACCGTGATCATGGCGCCATGGGCTGAGAGATGCGCCGGCGGCGCTTCAGCGGCAGCGGCCGCCGGCATCTCGTGACCGGCGTGGCTTGTCTGACCGCGGGCGGCATTCGCCGCGACCACGGTGCCGCCGGCAGCCGCAAGACCACCGGCCAGAAGCAGCCTTCGATCGAGCTTTCGCTCCCAGAGTTTCCCCTCGCGCATGCCGGCGTCCTCTTTGCAATGACACTTGCGGTCACAATAGCGCAAGCTTCAAGAGTTAGCTACAGCTATATTTCGGCTTTGGCGGCACCCGGCGGCAGCATCGGGCCGGACTGGGTGGCGATTGCCACATCCGGCTGGCGGCGGCGTAGGCGTTCGTTTCCATGATGATGGCCGGGCTCTGCGGCTGCCTGAACCACCATTTCAGGAGCGCTGCCCAGAGCAAGAATGCCTACCAAGGATCGCCGCACCATGCCGGCTTTTCATCGCGCCTCGAGACTTCAGAATGCGCCCCGTTTGGCCCAATATCAGGCGATCCTTTGCGCCATTTCAGCGGCGGCGGCGCAAACATCTTGTTTCGGGCAACCTATGGGTTTATTTGATGGCTATGTTTCCAGCCTGACTCCCACAGGCGTGAAAGGATCGTCCATGAGCGGTATCAACGACTACATCGACAACGAAGTGAAGGGCAACGACGTCGTCCTTTTCATGAAGGGCACGCCCGGTTTTCCGCAGTGCGGATTTTCCGGCCAAGTCGTGCAGATCCTCGACTATATCGGCGCCGACTACAAAGGCGTGGACGTGCTGACCTCCGCCGAGCTGCGCCAGGGCATCAAGGAATATTCCAACTGGCCGACGATCCCGCAGCTCTACGTCAAGGGTGAATTTGTCGGCGGCTGCGATATCGTCCGCGAGATGTTCCAGGCAGGCGAGTTGCAGACGTTCCTCGTCGAGAAGGGCGTCAGCGTCAAAGGCGCCGCCTGATTTCTGTTTTGCGCATACGTTAAGCGCCAGGGCAGCCCCACCTCGGCAATTTTATGTCCCTGATATCGGGACCAAGACGAGCCAATGCGCCGGCCCGCCGGCGCGTTTTCGTTTGAGAGATCGGACTTGCCGTGGACCAGCCAACAGCCGCGCCGCAATCGGCAAGCAAACTGCCCATTCCGCGCTGGGAGTTCATCGCCCTGTGCGCCGCACTGATGGCGCTGAACTCGCTGGCCATCGACATCATGCTGCCGGCCCTGCAGCAGATCGGCGCTTCGCTCGGCGTCGAGAACGAAAACCATCGGCAATATGTCATTACAGCCTATATTCTTGGCTTCGGCGGCGGCCAGCTTTTCTTCGGCCCGATCTCGGATCGTTTCGGACGCCGCGCGCCACTGGTTGCCGGGCTGGTGATCTATGTCGCCGCGGCTGCGGCGGCTGCTGTTGCGCCAAGCTTTGAAACACTTCTGCTATGCCGGGCCGTGCAAGGCATAGGCGCTGCCGCGACCCGCGTTATC
The DNA here is from genome assembly GCF_056781655.1 of Mesorhizobium bavaricum. NCBI lineage: Bacteria > Pseudomonadati > Pseudomonadota > Alphaproteobacteria > Hyphomicrobiales > Phyllobacteriaceae > Mesorhizobium > Mesorhizobium bavaricum. Next base: position 4,920,721 of record NZ_CM165566.1, read on the forward strand.
GCCGTCTCGATCGTGCGCGACACGTTCGACGGCCGGCGCATGGCCGAGGTGATGTCGCTGATCTTCATGGTGTTCATGGCCATCCCGGTCATCGCGCCGGGGATCGGCCAGTTCATCATGCTGTTTGCAACCTGGCATTGGATCTTCGTCACCATGGCGGCCGGTGCGCTGATCGTGTCGGCCTGGTCGTTGCTGCGCCTGCCTGAAACGCTGCATCCCGAATACCGCCGGCCGCTGACCGTCAACTCCATCGTCGGCGGTTTCCGCATCGTGCTCACCAACCGCGTTGCGATCTGCTATGCCTTTGCCAGCACCTTCATTTTCGGGGCCATGTTCGGCTTCATCGCCTCGGCGCAGCAGATCTATGTCGACATATTCAACGTCGGCGAGATGTTCCCGGTTATCTTCGCCGGGGTTGCGGGCGTGCTTGCTTTCTCCAACTATCTGAACTCGCGTCTTGTCGGCCGTATCGGCATGCGCCGCCTGTCGCAGAGCGCGCTGCTGTTGTTTCTGGTCATCAGCCTGGCCTGGCTGGTCGTTTCGCTGGAAATGAAGATGCCACTCTGGCTTTTCATCACCTTCTTTGCATGCGCTATGCTGCCTTTCGGTGCGCTCGGCGCCAATTTCAACGCGTTGGCCATGGAGCCGCTCGGCCAACTGGCCGGCACGGCATCGTCCATCCTGGGTTTCATGCAGACCTTTCTCGGCGGCATTCTCGGCACGCTGATCGGTCAGGCCTTCAACGGCACGGTGACGCCATTGGCCGCCGGCTTCTGCAGCGTCTCGGTCGCAGCGCTGCTGATGATTTTCATCGCCGAGCGCGGCAAGATGTTCCAGCCCCACAACCCACCCGTCTCAGGGCATATGGCCGACTTGCATTAAACCCGCCGATTCAACACCGGCCGTAGGGATAGGTCCTATTCTGCCCAAAGTTCGCGGCGCAACTCGTGCCAGCCTTCCCGGTCGGGCGCGACAAGCAAGCCACCATCCAGGTGCGACGGCAGATAGGCGCTGCCGTCGAAGCGCGCGGCGTGGCCACCGGCCTCGGCATGGATCAGCACACCGGCCAGATGATCCCACGGCATCAGCTTGTTGTAGACGACGAAATGGGCGTGGCCGCTGGCCAGCAGGCGGTATTCGTGGGCCGCGCAGCGATAGGCGAATTGCGACAGGATCTTCGTCTGATTGCGCGCCAGCCGCGACCGCTCCGGTTCGGGCATGTATTGCCAGGAGACGGAGCCGGTCATGTCCGCGATCGGCGCAGGCGCCGCGACGCGCACCTTCTCCAGGCTGCCATGCGCATGCCTGATATGGCTGCCGGCGCCCTTGGCGCCGATCAACCAGTCCTTGCCGACCGGATCGTGGATGATGCCGGCAACGGCCTCGCCCTTGACCACCACTGCCAGCATGACGCCGAACAGCGGCACGCCGGATGCGAAGTTGAAAGTGCCGTCCACCGGGTCGATGACGAAAGCCAGATCGGCATCGCCCAGGCCATTGAGCAGCGCCGGATCGTCTGAACAGGCTTCCTCGCCGACCACCATCGCCGAGGGACAACGCGCGCGCAGCCTGGCGGTGATCAGCCGCTCGGCATTGACGTCGGCTTCGGTCACCAGGTCGGCGGCCGAGGTCTTCTGCCGGATGTCGCCGTCGCCCAGACGGCGAAAGCGCGGCATGATCTCGGACTGGGCTGCCTCGGCCAGAAGGCCGGCCAGCCAGTCGATCGCGGTGTCGTCAAATTTCATCGGGAACATCTTGCCTGGTGGTGAGGGTGTCGTTGAGCGCGGCGAAGTCGAACAGTTTTCTGTCGAGCAGGTGCGATGGCCTGCCGTTGGACAGCGCACGCAGCATGGTGTCCTTGCGGCCGGGCATGCGCTTTTCGATATCCTCGAGCATCGCCTTCATGGCGTTGCGCTGCAGGCCTTCCTGACTGCCGCAGAGATCGCAGGGAATGATCGGAAACCGCATCGCCGCGGCAAATTTCTCAAGGTCGGTTTCGGCGCAGTAGCTCAGCGGCCGCAGCACCATGACGTCGCCCTCGTCGTTGAGCAGTTTCGGCGGCATGGCGGCAAGACGGCCGCCATGGAACAGGTTCATGAAGAAGGTCTCCAGAATATCCTCGCGATGGTGGCCGAGCACCAGCGCCGAGCAGCCCTCTTCGCGTGCGATGCGATAGAGATGGCCGCGCCTGAGCCGCGAGCAGAGCGAGCAATAGGTGCTGCCCTCGGGCAGCTTGTCGGTGACGACGGAATAGGTGTCCTGATACTCGATCCGGTGCGGAATGGCGTGGCTGTCAAGATAGCCGGGCAGGATGTGTTTGGGGAAATTCGGCTGGCCCTGGTCCAGGTTACAGGCCAGCAAATCGACGGGCAACAGCCCGCGCCATTTGAGGTCCAACAGCACGGCGAGCAGCCCGTAGGAGTCCTTGCCGCCAGACAGCGCAACCAGCCAGCGCTGGCCGGGCTTTACCATCGAGAAATCCTCGATCGCCTGACGGGTGAGACGCAGCAGTCGCTTGCGCAATTTGTTGAACTCGACCGAGGACGGCACGTCAGCAAACAGCGGATGGAAGCCGCCGTCGCTGTCGGCAATCGGTTCAAGCGTTTCGATGTCTGGCAGCATGTTCATGGCATGTCGCTTTCGGTGAACCGGTCATCGTTTCAAGGAAACGCCGACCGCTCTATCACGTTGTTCGGAGCAATTCCGGACGGAAAACCGATTCCCGCTTTTCCTGGAATTGCTCGGAGCGCCCGGATTAGCGGACATGGCCGACAAAGAAAAGGCCGCCTCGACGGGCGGCCTTTGGAGGGTATCGCAAACGCGTTCGCTCAGCGCGAATGGAATTCGCCGCTTAGCGCGAATAGAATTCGACGACCAGGTTCGGTTCCATCTGCACGGCGAACGGAACGTCAGCCAGGCCGGGGATGCGCGAGAAGGTCGCGACCATCTTGTTGTGATCGGCTTCGATGTAGTCCGGCACGTCGCGTTCGGCCAGGCCCACCGATTCCAGGACGATGACCAGCTGCTTCGACTTTTCGCGGACTTCGACGACGTCGCCCGGCTTGCAGCGGTACGAGCCGATGTTGACGCGCTTGCCGTTGACGTTGACGTGGCCGTGGTTGACGAACTGACGGGCGGCGAAAATCGTCGGCACGAACTTGGCGCGGTAGACGACCGCGTCGAGACGCGACTCGAGCAGGCCGATCAGGTTCTCGGAGGTGTCGCCCTTGCGGCGATCGGCCTCTTCATAGACCTTGCGGAACTGCTTTTCCGAAACGTCGCCATAGTGGCCCTTCAGCTTCTGCTTGGCGCGCAGCTGCAGGCCGAAATCGGAAAGCTTGCCCTTGCGGCGCTGGCCGTGCTGGCCGGGGCCGTATTCACGCTTGTTGACCGGGGACTTCGGGCGGCCCCAGATATTTTCGCCTAGACGGCGGTCGATCTTGTACTTCGCGGATTCGCGCTTGCTCATCGCATTCCCTTTTCAAAACAACACACCCGGAACCTCATGGTCCGGGTGAAGGAAACGCGCCCTCCTCTGGCCTCCGTTTTCGAGACCTGACAGGGTTTTCCCACGCAACGCGGCGGAAAACCCACGGGACACGTCATTTCAAACAAGATCAGAAACGACTAGGCATCCTGATCTTGCGCATACAAAACAAAAACCGGACATCGCTGCCCGGTGGTTGTGACGGCTGGTTAAACCGAGATTTGACCGGTGTCAAGCTTGTGACTGGCATAGGGCTCGGCGACGAGATACCCGTTTTCCCGCGTAAATGCAGTGCCGGATGTGGCGGGAGGTTGTTGCGCCAACGGCATCAGGAACGGACTGGAGCTCGAGGAGCGCAAGACTTATGAAGAAATTCTTCCTTACCCTGGCTGGTGCTGCGGTGCTTGCGGGTTCGATGGCGGTGGCGCCGGAACCGGCGATGGCGCGTCATTGGCACGGACACAAACAGGTTTGCCGCATCATCGTGAAGAAGAGAGTGGTGTGGCGGCATGGTCACCGCAGGGTGATCGTCCACAGGGTCCGGCGCTGCCACCGCTGGTGACATCAGACTGGATCGGTTGATCGGGGAAAACAGCCCGTCACAATGACGATAGCCCGCGGTTCAACCGCGGGCTTTCATTTTTTGACGCCCTTCTCCAGATGACGCTGCCAGGGTCAGCTGTCCGATTTCCTCTCCGGCAGTCCCTTGCGCTTCGTCTCGGCGAATTCCTCGAGCTGTTTTTCGCTCATCGATTCATACATTTCCTTCGAAGCGCCTTTGAGCTCGCTCTTTTTCGTCTCGCCGCGCTTGGCCGACAGAGCGGCGCCGGCGGCTTTCTGCTGGGCTTTCGAGGTGGCTGGCATGGCTGTTTTCCCTTGCTCTCAGAAGAAACGCCGCGCTTCGGTGACGGTTCCAGCCCCAGTGGCTCGGTTCCCGGCCCGCTTGGTGCCAGTTCGCCACGTGGTCAGGCTTGGTGATTTTCGTTGGCAGCCTTCCCGTGTCTGGAACCCCAGTGTAGGACGGCTGAATGAAATCTCTGACCGATCCCTCACAAGCTCTCTCCACTGGCCTGGCGAAAATCCGCACCGAATTCCACGTGCCAGATGGATTTCCGGTAGTCGTAATGGCCGCCGCGGAGGCGGCGGCCAAACGTGTGCCCAACCAGCATGCCGATCGAACAGCGATGCCCTTCGTCACGCTCGATCCGGCGAGTTCCACCGATCTTGATCAGGCGTTCTCAATCGAAGTGAGCGGCGGCGATCTTCTGCTGCATTACGCCATTGCCGACGTAGCCTGGTTCGTCGAGGACGGTGACGCGATCGATCTCGAAGCCTGGACGCGGGGCGAGACGCTTTACTTGCCGGACGGCAAGGCCGGGCTCTACCCGCCGGTAATTGCCGAGGGTGCAGCGAGCCTGTTGCCGGATGGATCGCGGCCAGCGGTTGTCTTCACGGTTCGGGTTGCGCAGGACGGTGCGACGAAGTTGGACGGCGCGGAGCGGGCAATCATTCAAAGCCGCGCGAAGCTCGCCTATGACAGTGTGAAGGCCTCCGACGTTCCGGCCGGCTTCGCCGAAATGGCGCGACGCATGGCAATGAACGAAAAGCGTCGTGGTGCTTCGCGCGTCGACCCACCCGAGCAGGAGGTTGAAAGGCTCGCCGATGGTACATTTCGGCTTTCGTTCAGACCGCTGCTGCAGTCCGAGCAAGACAACGCCGCGCTTTCGCTGGCTGCAAACATGGCGATTGCCGACGCCATGTTTGCGCACCATACCGGGTTGTTTCGGGTGATGTCGGAGCCAGATGCTTTCAGGGTGCAAAGACTGCGCAGCGCGGCACAGGCTCTCGGGCTGTCTTGGCCGGCCTCCACCAGCTTGCGCGACTATCAGCGAACCCTTGACCCGACCGATCCGCAACAGGCGGCGCTGATGCTGGAAATCCGCCATGCGAGCGCCGGCGCATCTTACCAACCCTATAAGGAAGGTGTTGTCCCTTGGCATGAGGCGATGGCAGCGACCTATGCCCATGCAACGGCGCCACTCAGGCGACTGGCCGATCGCTACGTCGTGCGCTGCGCGCTGGCCATCGCCAATGGCCAGCCGGTGTCCCAGGCTGTCACCGACGCGTTCGCCAGATTGCCGCAGGTGATGGGGCGGGCGGATAGCCACGCTTCGCAGATCAACCACGCCGCTATCGACCTTGCCGAGGCGATAATGCTGAACGGACGCGAGGGCGAGACGTTCAAAGCTGCTGTCACCGACGTCGTCGACCATGGCGTGCGCGTTCAGCTTGCCGACATGCCTGTCGTTGCCAACGTAAAGGCCTCCGGGCTTAGACAGGGCGACGATCTGATGCTAAGGCTGGTCCTGGCCGACCCAGATCAACGCAGCATCGTCTTCGAACCTGTTTAAGGGGCAGACGTTTCCGCCGCCATCTAGCTCACGACCAGCCCGAACCCCTGCATCAGCCGGCTGGTGGCGAAATCCACCTTGCCGGAGGTGAAGACCGCAATGTCAGGCTCACCCACCGGCAATGGCCCGTCGACGGGCGCCAGCAGCGACATGGCGCGGCGGGCGATCGCTTCGGCCGGGTCGATCCAGTCGACCGGCCAGGGCGCGGTCTTGCGCATGCGGTTGGCCAGGAACGGATAATGCGTGCAGCCGAGCACGACGATGTCGGTGCGGGCACCGTCCTTCTCGACGAAGCATGGCGCGATCTCGGCGCGGACGATCTCCTCGTCGACGAACCCCTCGCGCATGTAGATTTCCGCCAGCGGCGCCAACCGGTCCGAGCCGACCAGCCGCACATGGCATTTCTGCGCCCATTTGCTGATCAGGTCGCGCGTGTATTGACGCTTGACCGTGCCCGGCGTCGCCAGCACCGAGACGAGCCCTGAGCGCGTACGCTCCGCCGCCGGCTTGATCGCGGGCACCGTGCCGACAAAGGGATGACCGGGGAATTTCTCACGCAACGCGTCGATCACCAGCGTCGAGGCGGTGTTGCAGGGAATGACCGAAATCTCGGGCTGGAATTTTTCCAGCAGCGCGCCGAACAGGCCGAGGATATGGGCGTTGAGCGCCGGCTCCTCCCAGGCGCCATAGGGGAAGGCGGCATCGTCGGCGACGTAGACAAAGCGGCGGTCAGGCATCAGCACACGCGCCTCGCGCAGCACGGTGAGCCCGCCGATGCCGGAATCGAACATCAGGATCGGCCGCTCAGTCATTATCGGTTCCTTTTCCGCCGAGCGGCGGCATGTCGTCGTCTTTGCCGGTGGCCTTGCCGGCGAGGCGATCGCCTTCCGCCTTGCGGGCGCGCGCTACGGCCGCGGGCAATCGTCTTGGATCGTCGCCCGGAGACCCCTCGCCACGCGGCATCGCCGGTGAAAATCTGTCCAGCGACGAGATTATGCCGCGCAGCACCTTCAGCTCCGGTTCGGCAAAGCCGGCACGCGTCAGCACGGCGCGCAGATTGTCGACCATTTTCGGCTTCTTCGGTGCGGGACGGAAATAACCGCGCGCTTCCAATGCGCCTTCGAGATAGGCGAACAGGCCGTGCAGCTCTTCCTTGCTTGCCGGCTTCATGTCTGGGCCGGAAAAATTGGTTTTGGTCTCGTCTTCCAGGCCGGACTTCATCCATTCGTAGGACATCAGCAAGGCCGCCTGGGCGATGTTGAGCGAAGAGAAATCGGGATCGACCGGGAAGGTGACGATCTCGTCGGCAAGGCCGACCTCGTCATTGTAGAGGCCGAAGCGCTCGCGTCCGAACAGGATGCCGGTGCGCTGCCCCATTGCGTGACGGGTCCGGAGCACCCTGCCCGCTTCCACCGGGCCGCGCACGGATTTGAAGCCGTCGCGCTGCCTGGCGGTGGTTGCGAAAACGAAGTTCAGGTCGGCGAGCGCCGAGGCCAGATCGTCGAACACTGTCACGGCGTCGATGACGTGGTCGGCGCGGCTGGCGGCGGCGCGCGCCTTTTCGCTCGGCCAACCGTCGCGTGGATTGACCAGGCGCAGCTCCGACAGGCCGAAATTGGCCATGGCACGAGCGACCATGCCGATGTTCTCACCGAGCTGCGGCTCGACGAGGATGATCGCCGGGCCAGCGGTCATGAGGTCGCGCTGAAAGTCCGTTCCTGCCATGTGTTCCAGGTGATTGCGTTACGCAGTCTTCGCGTCCTGCCATATCGATACGGCTTTTTGAAGAGTTATCGGCCGCCTGACAGACAAATACTCTTCTGCCGCTCCCCCGGGTTTGCGCGAAAAATCCAGATGCGCGTCACCGGGGGGCTCGCGCAAATACCAGACTTGTCCAAGCAGTTGAGCCGCGCGCTCCGTCCCTCAAGAGATTGGTGGGATGCGGCATCGCACTCGTGCAGTTGGCGACAAGACATCTGGTCTTGTTGCGGCAAATGGCTCAACCATTGCGACCCCAAACCGCTGACAAATTGATCGGCCCGTGCTCGCTGTTGCTATTGGTGATATTTTCCATTTGTAGAAATCATCTACGATCCGAATGAACGTTTATTTACGATGACGCATCGCGTGACTGGGAAACCAATTTAGAAAGCGGTAATATCGAAACCGCTTGGGTTCAATTTTTATCGACGAATAGTATTTGGAACGATGGAGTGCGTTTTGCGCGCTCCTGTCATTTATCTATGCCCCAAGCATCCAACACGGATTCAATGGCCGACGAAGCGTCAGCCAAACCTAGGAGGGGTAAATGAACGTCGTACGGTTTTTCCTTTCACTCGCTGTGTTGCTTCTCGCGTCAGCCTTCCTGATTGCACCAGCTTCCGCGCAAGCGACGCGGACGTGGGTTTCCGGCGTTGGCAACGACGCCAATCCGTGCAGCCGAACCGCGCCTTGCAAGACGTTTGCCGGTGCTATCTCGAAGACGGCGACGGCCGGCGAGATCAACTGTCTCGACCCGGGCGGCTTTGGCGCGGTCACCATCACCAAATCCATCACCATCGACTGCAGACACACAGAAGGTAGCGTGCTTTCGTCACTCACGAACGGCGTCATCGTCAACACGCCCGTCGGCTCCATAGTGCATCTTCGCGGCATCAGTATAAACGGTGCGGGCAACGGGATCGACGGCGTCCGTATGGTGGGTCAGGGTCAGCTGCATATCGAGGACAGCAACATAGAGCGGATAACCAGCAACGGCGTCGAATTTCTCGCCAACGGGAACAGCGAACTCTACATAAGCAACACCCGGATAGCCGAGGCAGGCGCTGACGGTGTCCTCATCAAGACGACTGGGGCCGTCGGAATTAATGCCATCCTTTCGAGGGTGGAAATTACCAACAGCGGCAGCGGCATTCTTGTCGACGGCACAGGCAACACCGTTGCCATGAACCTGACACTGACCAACAGCCTGATCAGCGGCAACACCGGCAACGGGGTGGTGATCAAATCCATCGCCGCGGCATCGCCGGTGCGCGCGACGATTACCGGCAACACGATCAGCGCCAATGCCGGCACCGGCGTCAACGCGAACGGTGCCGCTGCCAGCGGCAACGGAAGCGCAATCGCCTTTCTCGGCGGATCGACGATATTCGGCAATGTCACCGGGGTCAGCAATAGCGGGAGCGGCGCCGTCCAGTCGTACAAGAACAACATGATCGCCGGCAACCTCACCGACGGTACACCGCTCACCGCCTTCCCGGGCCCTGGCGGTACGCCATTGCAATAAGCGCCTGCCGCCTGCGCCGCAGTAGGAAACAAAGGCGATGCCGCCTGTCCCTCAAGGGCAGTGCGGCATCGCCTTTTTGTACTCGACTGCCAGCAGAAGCCTGCGTCTTTCTCTGCCACCGGTTTGCATCGCCCGACCATGCGCCAGCCGACAAATGGACCGGCCGCTGTTGGCATTGACGATGTTTTCCATTTGTAGAAATCATCTACGATCCGAATGCATATTTATTTACGATGACGCACCGCGTGACTGGAGAATCAAATTAGAAAAAGGTAGGCTCCCAACCGCTTGGGTTTTCAATCTGTATCGACGGTTGGTATTTGGAAGATGGAGTGTGTCTTGCACGCTCCCGTCATTTATTTATGCCCCAAGCATTTCGACACGGGTTTCCATGGCCGACGAGGGCGTTGGCCAAAATCTAGGAGGGGCAATTGAAAGTTGTACGGTTTTTCCTTTCACTCGCTGTGTTGGCCCTGGCGTCAGTCTTCCTGACCGCGCCAGCTTCCGCGCAAGCGACACGCACGTGGGTTTCCGGCGTTGGTGACGACGCCAATCCGTGCAGCCGCACGGCACCTTGCAAGACGTTTGCAGGTGCCATCTCGAAGACGGCGGTAAGTGGTGAAATCAACTGTATCGACCCTGGCGGTTTTGGCGGGGTCACCATCACCAAATCCATCACCATCGACTGCAGGAACACTGAAGCGGGCGTGCTTGTCAGTGGTACGAACGCCATCATCGTGAACACGCCTGTCGGCGCCGCGGTTCATCTTCGCGGCCTCGACATATTCGGTGTGGGAACCGGCCTCGACGGCGTGCGTATGGTCGGCCAAGGTCAGCTGCATATCGAGGACTGCAACATCGAGCGGTTTACCGGCAACGGCGTCGAATTTCTCCCCAACGGCAACAGCGAACTCTACATAAGCAACACCCGCATAGCTGAAACAGGCGCTGAAGGTGTCCTCGTCAAAACGACTGGGGCCATTGGCATCAATGCCATCCTTTCGAAGGTGGAAATTACCAACAACGGCAGCGGCGTTCTTGTCGACGGCACCGGCAACACCGTTGCCATGAACCTGACACTGACCAACAGCCTGGTCAGCGGCAACACCGGCAACGGTGTGGCGATCAAATCCATCGCCGCGGCTTCGCCGGTGCGCGCGACGATTGTCGGCAACACGATCAGCGCCAATGCCGGCAGCGGCGTCAACGCGAACGCTGCCGCGGCCAGCGGCAACGGAAGCGCCATCGCCTTTCTCGGCGGATCGACGGTGTTCGGCAATGTCACCGGGGTCAGCAATACCGGAAGCGGCGCCGTCCAGTCGTTCAAAAACAACATGATCTCCGGCAACGTAGCCGACGGCACGCCGATCACGGCCTTCCCGGGCCCTGGCGGTACGCCATTGCAATAACCACCTGCCGCCTGCGCGGCAGCACGAAACAAAGGCGATGCCGCCTGTCCCTCAAGGGCAGTGCGGCATCGCCTTTTTGTTACCGATCTCTACAGCAGAAGCCTGCGTCTTCCGCCGCCGTTGGTTTGCACCGCTCGGATCGCTTTGCTATAGGCGAAGTCCCTACCCTGGCGGGGCGAGCCCCGCCATCACCCAACTGTTGAACGAGGCATTCTTTCCATGGCGAAGATCAAGGTGGCAAACCCGGTCGTCGAACTCGACGGCGACGAGATGACCCGGATCATCTGGCAGTTCATCAAGGACAAGCTGATCCACCCTTATCTCGACCTCAAGCTTGAATATTACGACCTCGGCATCGAGCACCGTGACGCCACCAACGACCAGGTGACCATCGATTCGGCCAACGCCATCAAGAAATACGGCGTCGGCGTGAAATGCGCGACGATCACGCCCGACGAGCAGCGCGTCGAGGAATTCAAGCTGAAGAAGATGTGGAAGTCGCCGAACGGCACCATCCGCAACATCCTCGGCGGCACCATCTTCCGCGAGCCGATCATCATGAAGAACGTACCGCGTCTGGTGCCCGGCTGGACCAAGCCGATCATCGTCGGCCGTCACGCCTTCGGCGACCAGTACCGAGCCACCGATTTCCGCTTTCCCGGCAAGGGCAAGCTGACGATCAAGTTCGTCGGCGAGGACGGCAAGGTGATCGAGCACGATGTCTACGATGCGCCGGGCGCCGGCGTCGCCATGGCCATGTACAATCTCGACGATTCGATCCGCGAGTTCGCCCGCGCTTCGCTGAATTACGGCCTGCTGCGCAACTATCCGGTCTATCTCTCGACCAAGAACACCATCCTCAAGGCCTATGACGGCCGCTTCAAGGACATTTTCCAGGAAGTCTACGAGGCCGAGTTCGAGGCCGAGTTCAAGTCGAAGAAGCTGTGGTACGAGCATCGCCTGATCGACGACATGGTGGCCTCCAGCCTGAAATGGTCGGGCGGCTATGTCTGGGCCTGCAAGAACTATGACGGCGACGTCCAGTCCGACACCGTTGCGCAAGGTTTTGGTTCGCTTGGCCTGATGACCTCGGTGCTGATGACGCCGGACGGCAAGACGGTGGAAGCCGAAGCCGCGCATGGCACCGTCACCCGCCACTACCGCCAGCACCAGAAGGGCGAGGAGACCTCGACCAATTCGATCGCCTCGATCTTTGCCTGGACGCGCGGCCTCGCCCACCGCGCCAAGCTCGACGACAATGCCGAGCTGAAGCGCTTTGCCGAGACGCTGGAAAGGGTCTGCATCCAGACCGTCGAATCCGGCTTCATGACCAAGGACCTGTCGCTGCTGATCGGCCCCGACCAGCCCTGGCTCTCGACCACCGGTTTCCTCGACAAGATCGACGAGAACCTGCAGAAGGCGATGGCCTGACCAGCCAAGACCCGGGAGGGCACATGGGCAAACCGGTCGTCTACGGCGCGGACTATAGCGTCTATGTGCGCATCGTCCGCCTCGTGCTTGCGGAAAAGGGCATCGACTACGAGCTTGTGCCGGTCGATGTCTTTGCCGCCGAGGGCATCCCCGCCTGGTATTTCGAGCATCATCCGTTCGGCCGCATCCCGGCCTTCGAACATGACGGGTTTCGGCTTTTCGAGACCAGCGCGATTGCCAGATATGTCGACGAGGCCTTCGAGGGGCCGGCGCTGCAACCGAAGGATCCGCGCGGCCAGGCGCGGATGAACCAGATCATCGGCATGCTCGACGCCTATGCCTACAGGTCGATGGTCTGGGATGTCGCCGTCGAGCGGCTGGAGAAGGACGCGCCCGACGAGACCCTGATCGCCAACGGGCTTTCGCAGGCGCGCAAAGCGCTTCAGACGCTCGCCTCGCTGAAAGCGCCGGGGCCATGGTTTTTGGGCGACCAGTTGACGCTGGCCGATCTGCATGCGGCACCGATCATCAGCTATTTCATCAAGGTCACCGAGGGGCAAAAACTGCTCGCCGGGTTCCCCGAGATCAAGGCGTGGTGGGACCGGATCGCGGCCCGTCCAAGCTTTGCCGCGAGCGGCCCGGCGACCTGATCAGCCTGCACCTGCTGTTTATTCCGGCACGCCATTCATTCCGGAAGGTAGATTTCCGCCTTCATGAAGGTCCTGGCGCGGCCCTGGATCAGCACGCGATCTCCGGCCAGATCACACAGCAGATGCCCGCCGCGCTGTGAACACTGGAACGCCGACAGATGGGTCTTCCCGAGTTTTTCAGACCAGTAGGGCACCAGCGTCGCATGGATGGAGCCGGTCACCGGATCCTCGGGAATGCCTGCTCCCGGGACGAAATAGCGGGACACGAAATCATGCGCTTGACCGCGCGCGGTAATGACCAGGCCGAGCGGGTGGAAGGTTCCGATCCGGAGCAGATCGGGTACGAAGGCCCGGACGGACTGCTCCTCAGCGAACTCGACGAACAGGTTTTCAAAATTGCGAAAGCCCGCGACCGGAAGCGGGGATAAAATCTCCTGCAGCGCCGACATGGTTTCGCCATCGACAGGCTGCGGCGGAAAACATGGCAGATCGAGCTGATAGGCGCCTTGCCGCTGCGAGACCCGCAACTCGCCCACGCGCGTGGCAAAGGCCATGTCCTCAGCCACATTGTGTTGCGCCGCCAGCACATGGGCGGTCGCCAGCGTGGCGTGGCCACAGAAGTCGACTTCGTGAACCGGTGTGAACCAGCGCAAATCCCAGCCTTTGCCATTCGGCCGCGCAAAGGCGGTTTCGGCAAGATTGTTCTCGTTTGCGACAGCCTGCATCACGTCGTCCGCCAGCCAGTCCTGCAGGATGAGGACGGCAGCGGGGTTGCCCTGAAAGGCGCGGTCGGCAAAAGCGTCGACCTGATACATGGTCAGTGTGGGCACATCATCCCCCAAGATGTCCGCCGGGCCAGCTGTTACCCCAGCTTCATCTCACTGGCGCTTGTTACGCCGCCTCGCTGATCGCAGCCCTTACGGCGGCGATCGCATCATTGGCTTTCGAAGCGTCGGGGCCACCGGCTTGCGCCATGTCGGGCCGGCCACCGCCGCCCTGCCCGCCCAATGCGGCGGAGGCCACGCGCACCAGATCGACGGCGCTGAAGCGGCCGACGAGGTCGTCTGTGACGGCGACCACGACGCTCGCCTTGTTGTCTTCCCCGGCGCCGACAAAGACGACGACACCGGAACCGAGCGAGCTCTTGCCGGCATCGGCCAGCGGCTTCAGATCCTTCGGCGAAACACCCGAGACCGCCTTGCCGAGGAAGCCGACGCCCGCCACGGTCTCGTTCTCCGACGGCGCACCCGCCGCGGCACCGCCGCCCAGCGCAAGTTTCTTGCGCGCTTCGGTCAGCTCCTTCTCGAGCTTCTTGCGCTCGTCGAGCAGTGCTTCGACGCGCGCCGGCACGTCGGCCGGCGAGATCTTCAGCGTCGAAGCCACCGATTTCAGGCGCCGGTCCTGCTCGTCGAGATGCTTGCGCGCGGCTTCGCCGGTCAACGCCTCGATGCGGCGTACGCCGGCGGCGACCGCACTGTCGGACACGACACGCACCAGACCGATATCGCCGGTCGCCCTGACATGCGTGCCGCCGCAGAGCTCGACCGAATAGGGCCGGTTGGCCTTGGCACCATGCAGGCCGGTGCCCATCGACACGACGCGCACTTCATCGCCGTATTTCTCGCCAAACAGCGCCATGGCGCCCTCGGCGATCGCGTCGTCGACCGACATCAGGCGCGTGGTCACCGGCCCGTTCTGGACGACGATCTCGTTCGCCATGCGCTCGACCTCTTCGAGATCCTCCGGCGAAATGGGCTTGTTGTGCGAGATATCGAAGCGCAGGCGCTCGGGTGCGACCAGCGAACCCTTCTGTGCGACATGGCTACCCAGCACCTCGCGCAGCGCCTCATGGATCAGATGCGTCGCGGAATGGTTCGCGCGCAGCCTGGAGCGGCGCGAATGATCGACCTTCAGTTCGACGGCAGCACCCGTCTTGACCGTGCCGCTGGCCACCTTGCCGATATGGACGAACAGCCCGTCGGCCTTCTTCTGCGTATCGGAAATCTCAATCGAGAAGCCCTCGCCTGTAATGACGCCGGTGTCGCCCATCTGGCCGCCGGACTCGGCATAGAAAGGCGTCTGGTTGACGACCACGGCAACCGCGTCGCCCTTGCCGGCGCTGTCGACGGTCTTGCCGTCCCGCACCAGCGCCTGGATGAGGCCTTCCGCCTGCTCGGTCTCGTAGCCGAGGAATTCGGTCGCTCCGGCCTTCTCACGCACCGGGAACCAGACAGTTTCGGTGGCCGCGTCACCGGAGCCTGCCCAATGTGCCCGCGCCTCGGTCTTCTGCCGCTCCATCGCATTGGTGAAGCCGGCAAGATCGACCGAAATGCTGCGCTGGCGCAGTGCATCCTGCGTCAGATCGAGCGGGAAGCCGTAGGTGTCGTAGAGTTTGAAAGCCGTCTCACCATCCAGCATGTCGCCGGCACCCAGCGTTTCCGTCGCCTCCGCAAGCAGGCCGAGGCCACGAACCAGCGTCTTGCGGAAACGAGTTTCCTCGAGCTTCAGGGTCTCGGTGATCAACTGCTCGCCACGCACCAGTTCCGGATAGGCCTGGCCCATCTCGCGCACCAGCGCCGGCACCAGCCGCCACATCAGCGGGTCGCGGGCACCGAGCAACTGCGCATGGCGCATCGCACGGCGCATGATGCGGCGCAGGACATAGCCACGGCCTTCGTTCGACGGCAGCACGCCATCGGCCACCAGGAAGGAGGACGAACGCAGATGATCGGCAATGACGCGGAACGACGCGACCGTCTCCTGGTCGGGACCGTGCCCGATAGCGGACGACGCCGCGTCGATCAGATGACGGAACAGATCGGTCTCGAAGACGCTTTCCACCCCTTGCAGGATGGACGCCATGCGCTCCAGGCCCATGCCGGTGTCGATCGACGGGCGCGGCAGGTCGATGCGCTCCTCCTTCGTCACCTGTTCATACTGCATGAACACCAGGTTCCAGAATTCGAGGAAGCGATCGCCATCCTCCTCGGGGCTGCCGGGAGGTCCGCCCCATATGTGTTCGCCGCGGTCGATGAAGATCTCCGAGCACGGCCCGCACGGTCCGGTGTCGCCCATCGCCCAGAAATTGTCGGAGGTCGCGATGCGAATGATGCGGTCGTCGGAAAACCCGGCGATCTTCTTCCAGAAGCCGGCCGCCTCATCGTCCGTGTGATAGACGGTGACCAGCAGCTTGTCCTTGTTCAGCCCGAATTCCTTGGTGATCAGGTTCCAGGCAAGCTCGATGGCGCGCTCCTTGAAATAGTCGCCAAAGGAGAAATTGCCGAGCATCTCGAAGAAGGTCAGATGGCGCGCGGTGTAGCCGACATTGTCGAGGTCGTTGTGCTTGCCGCCGGCGCGAACGCTCTTCTGGGCGGTCGAGGCGCGCGAATAGGGCCGCTTCTCGAGACCGGTGAAGACGTTCTTGAACTGCACCATGCCGGCGTTGGTGAACATCAGCGTCGGATCGTTGCGCGGCACCAGCGGGCTCGACGCGACGATCTCGTGACCCTCCTTGCGGAAGTAGTCGAGAAAAGTCGACCGGATCTCGTTCACGCCACTCATGAATACTGCCTTTTCGAGAGAGCCACCGGCAAACCGGCGGAAATGGACATGGCCTTTTAGCCGTCACATCGCACCCTGTCCAGAAACACGGAATTGGTCCAATTCGCGGCCTTTGCCTGCCGTTCGAACCCAGGCTGCTTCGCCGCCAAAATGAAAAACCGCCGGCTCGAAAGCCGGCGGTTTGGAACGCGAAAACACAGAACTCGATTACATAAGCCTGAGATAATGAAACAAAATTATGGCCGATCTTCGACCGGCATCTTGCGCACGACGCTGCTACATCGCGCCGGATTCCTCCTCGAAACCGTCGTCGCCACTCTCGGCGCCGCCATTCTCGAGGAATTTCTCGGCGATCAGCCCGGCATTCTGCCTGAGCGCCAGCTCGATCTCGCGCGCTGTGTCGGGATTGTCGCGCAGGAACAGTTTGGCATTCTCGCGGCCCTGGCCGAGACGCTGCGAATTGTAGGAGAACCAGGCGCCCGACTTCTCGACCACGCCGGCCTTGACGCCGAGATCGACCAGTTCGCCGGTCTTGGACACGCCCTCGCCATACATGATGTCGAACTCGACCACCTTGAAGGGCGGCGCCAGCTTGTTCTTGACCACCTTGACGCGGGTCTGGTTGCCGACGACCTCGTCGCGGTCCTTGACCGAGCCGATGCGGCGGATGTCGAGGCGGACCGAAGCGTAGAATTTCAGCGCATTACCGCCGGTCGTGGTCTCGGGCGAACCGAACATGACACCGATCTTCATGCGGATCTGGTTGATGAAGATGACCATGGTGTTGGAGCGCGAGATCGAGGCGGTCAGCTTGCGCAGCGCCTGGCTCATCAGGCGGGCCTGCAGGCCGGGCAGCGAATCGCCCATCTCGCCTTCGATTTCGGCGCGTGGCGTCAGCGCCGCGACCGAATCGACCACCAGCACGTCGATGGCACCGGAGCGCACCAGCGTGTCGCAGATTTCCAGCGCCTGCTCACCCGTGTCGGGCTGCGAGATCAGGAGGTTTTCCAGATCGACGCCAAGCTTGCGGGCATAGACCGGATCGAGCGCATGCTCGGCATCGACGAAGGCGCAGATGCCGCCCTTCTTCTGGGCTTCGGCCACGGTGTGCAGCGCCAGCGTCGTCTTGCCCGAGCTTTCCGGCCCGTAGATCTCGACGATGCGGCCGCGCGGCAGGCCACCGACGCCAAGCGCGATGTCGAGGCCAAGCGAGCCGGTCGGCACGGTTTCGATCTCGACGACCTGCTCGTTCGCGCCGAGCCGCATGATCGAGCCTTTGCCGAAAGCCCTCTCGATTTGCGACAGCGCCGCATCCAGAGCCTTTGATTTGTCCACCGCTTTGTCCTCTACCAGCCGCAAAGAATTCTGAGCCATGATACATCACCCCTTGGTCGTCAATGAAGGCCGGACAATCCGTAATCCCTGCCTATTTGTACCTTTTTTGTTCTCGTTTGGCAAGGGGGTTCAAATATCTGAAAAACAATCAATATCCCGATTTGTTCTTTTTTTGTCCCAGGAATTCGATCAGGAATGCACCTCGCATTGGGCCAGGCGGCTCGATTGTTTCGATCTGCCGAATCGCTGCCTTGGATGCGAAGCTTCGTCACGCAGCCTAGCGCTTGTGCGGCTGGAATAACAAAGGTCATATCGCCGGCATGCTGAAATCCGCGAAAATACTGGCCGTAGGTGGCGCCCATATCGATAGGCGCGGCCAGGTGTCCGGCCCCTACGTGCCAGCCGCGTCCAATCCCGGCACGATGCGCGAGGATGTCGGCGGCGGCGTCTTCAACGCTTTGCGCAGTGCGGTTCGTCGCGGTGTCTCCGCGTCGCTGCTGTCGGTTCGTGGCGGCGATGCCGCCGCCGATACCGTTTCACGAGCCATCGCCGAGGCCGGTATTGCCGACCTGTCGGCGGTGTTCCTCGATCGCACGACGCCCAGCTATACGGCGCTGATCGACAGCGAGGGCGAGTTGATCGTCGGCTTCGCCGACATGGCGCTCTATGAGCTGGCGTTTCCCAAGCAGATCAGGCGCTCCAAGGTGCGAGAGGTTGTCGCTGCCGCCGATGCCGTCTTCTGCGACGCCAACCTGCCGACGGCGGCACTGGAGCGGCTGGTGGCACTCGCCGCCGGCAAGCCCGTCTTCGCCATTGCCATCTCGCCGGCCAAGATCGTGCGCCTGAGGCCAGTGCTCGGCCATCTGGCCGTCGTCTTCATGAACCGGCGCGAGGCGCTAGCCCTTGCCGGCCTGGACGGTGCGGCCCCAGGGCAGGACATCGTCGGCGGGCTGAAGCGCGCAGGGCTCAAAAGCGGCGTGGTGACGGCGGGCGGAGCTGCCATGCTGGGCTTCGATGAAGCCGGCACCTTCTCGATCCTGCCGCCGACGCCAAGAAAGGTCGCCGATGTCACCGGCGCCGGCGATGCGCTGGCGGGCGCGACGGTCGCCGCCTTGCTGCGCGGCCTGCCTTTGCGCGCAGCGCTGCGCGAAGGCATTGCCGCTGCAACGCTGGCCATCGAGAGCGCCGACGCCGTTCCCGATTTCTCCGCAGCTGATTTCACCGAGGCGCTGGCTCTTGTGCCGGATGCGCAGGAAGTGGCATGAGACCGGCCAGTTCATAGCACCGGTATGCAGCTGCGCGTCCAGATGGATGCGCCGCACTCCGGGTTGGAGATCAAGATGACACCAGAAACCGCCCGCCCCTTCATCGACATCCATGCGCCCGTGGCGCAAGCCCTGGCGGCCGGGCGGCCGGTGGTGGCGCTGGAGAGCACCATCATCACCCATGGCATGCCCTACCCTGACAATGGCACCATGGCAGCCGATGTCGAAAAGATCATCAGTGATGGCGGCGCGGTGCCGGCGACGATCGCCGTGGTTGGCGGCCGCATCAAGATCGGCCTGTCGGACGGCGAGCGCGAATCGCTGGCCATGACCGGCGACGCCATGAAGCTGTCGCGCGCCGATCTCGGTTTTGCGGTGGCGCAAGGACGCACCGGCGGCACCACGGTCGCCGCCACGATGATCGCGGCGCACATGGTCGGCATCAAGGTGTTCGCCACCGGCGGCATAGGCGGCGTGCACAAGGGCGCGGAAAAGAGTTTCGACATTTCCGCCGATCTCGACGAACTGGCGCGCACGCCGGTGATTGTCGTGTCAGCCGGCGCCAAGGCCATCCTCGACATCGAAAAGACGCTGGAAGTGCTGGAGACACGCGGCGTGCCGGTGGTCGGTCATGGCTGCGAGACGATGCCGGCTTTCTGGTCGCGGCATTCGCCGTTCCGCGCGCCGCTGACCTTGCACGGAGCGGAAGAGATCGCGCATTTCTACCAGACGCGGCAGGCGCTGGGGCTCGCCGGCGGCATGCTGATCGCCAATCCGGTGCCCGAGAACCACGAAATCCCGGCCGAGGAGATGGCCGGTTATATCGAAGCGGCGCAGAAGGCCGCCGAAGCGCTCAACGTGACCGGCAAGGCGGTGACGCCGTTCCTGCTGTCGAAAATCCTCGAACTCACGGGCGGCCGGAGCTTGAAGACCAACATCGCGCTGGTCGAAAACAACGCAAGGCTGGCGGCGAAGATCGCCAAGGCTTTGTAGTTCCGACGCAGCTACTTGCCGGCGCGCCGCCCTGCCTCATAGGCGCGGCGTGCCCAGGCCGTCATCTCGTCGGGATCGTCGAAGGCGCTGTCGGGAATGGTCCAGTACGGCATGGAGACAAGCTTGCCGTGGCGAGAGCCGGTATAGGTCCATTGCCGGCATGCCGCGGCTTCGAAGTCGGGCGCGCTTTGCGCGTCGGCCTTCAGCATCAATTCGCCGCGCAGCACGATGGCGACGATGACACCGTCGAAATAGATGCCCTTGCCGCCGAACAATTTGCGGATGCTGACCGGGCCGAGGCCCTCGAACAGTTCGGCGATGCGTTCATTGTCCATGCCGCAATCATGTCACCGGCATTTGGCATTGTCATGCCGCAACCAAAATCATGCTGACAGGTTGAGAGCCATCCGTTGGAGTTTTTGCCATGCCGCTTCTGCTAAAAGGGTCCTGCCGCTGCAATGCCGTCAGCTTCGAGGTGGGGAGCCACACGCCGGCACCATTCATGCTGTGCTACTGCTCGATCTGCCGCAAGCAGCAAGGCGGCGGCGGCTTTGCCATCAACCTCGGCGCCATCAACGACACCCTGAAAATCAAGGGCAAAAGGAGCCTCGGCGTTTACCGGGCCGAGATCGAGGACGACGAGCGTCCGCAGTGCGAGATATCAACGGGCGAGCGCAATTTCTGTCGCAAGTGCGGGTCGGCACTGTGGCTCTACGATCCGACCTGGCCGGAGCTCGTGCATCCGTTCGCATCGGCGATCGACAACGACCTTCCCAAGCCGCCCAGCCGGGTGCATCTGATGCTGAAATACAAGGCCAACTGGGTCGAGCCCGTGATCGGCAAGGGCGACAAGACGTTCGATGTCTACCCGGAGGAATCGATCGCCGACTGGCACAAGCGGACGGGCATGTGGGTGGACTAGCGTTCTTCACCCCGTAAACGGGGCGAAGGGCACTCAGGCCGTGGCGCGAGCTTCCGCGAGAGCCTTGAGATCGGCCGGCTTCAGCTCGACGGATTCGCCGCAGCCGCAGGCCGAACTCTGGTTCGGGTTGTGGAAGGTGAATCCGGTGCGCAGCGTCGTCTGCTCGAAATCCATCTCGGTGCCGAACAGGAAAAGGGCTGCCTCCGGCGCCACATAGACATGCGCGCCGTCGCGCTCGATATGATCGTCCTTGGTGTTGGGCTCAGTCACCAGGTCGACCGTGTATTCCATGCCGGCGCAGCCGCCCTTTTTGATGCCGAGGCGAATGCCATGCGCGCCGTCGCGCGTGGCGACGATCTCGCGCACCCGGTCGGCGGCCTTCTCGGTCATCGTGATGACGGCAAAGCGTCCCATTTTTCTTTCTCCGCATTCACGCAGGTTCAAGGCCTGCCGAACGATTCCTCACCTAAAATGGTGAAGTTTTATGACTGGCGCAAGTGCGCCAACCCCTGTCGGGCTCGACGCTAGTACCAACCCACCGCGACCTGCGCCTCTTCGGACATGCGGTCGGGCGACCAGGGGGGGTCGAAGGTCATGTTGACCTCGACGCCGGACACGCCTTCGACGGCGCCGACGGCGTTTTCCACCCAGCCGGGCATTTCGCCAGCGACAGGGCAGCCGGGGGCGGTCAGCGTCATGTCGATCTTGACCGCGCGATTGTCCTCGATGTCGATCTTGTAGATGAGGCCGAGTTCGTAGATGTCGGCCGGGATTTCCGGGTCATAGACCGTCTTCAGCGCCGAGACGATGTCGTCGGTCAGCCGCGCCAGTTCGTCGGCGGGAATGGCCGAAGCGGAAACCAGCGGGTTCATGGCCGGTTCCGGTGCGGTCTCGGTGGTGTGGCTAGCGTCATCCATGGTCGTCACCCAAAAAACTTGCGCGCTTTTTCAAGCGCTTCGGCCAAAGCGTCGACTTCGGTCCTGGTATTATACATGCCAAACGATGCCCTGCATGTGGAGGTTACGCCAAAGCGTTTCAACAGCGGCTGGGCGCAATGGGTACCGGCGCGGACGGCAACGCCTTGCCTGTCTATCACCATCGACACGTCATGGGCGTGAATGCCTTGCAGTTCGAAGGAAATGATGGCGCCCTTGCCCGGCGCGTCACCGAAGATGCGCAGCGAATTGATGGCGCGCAGCCGTTCATGCGCATAGGTCTTGAGATCTTCCTCATGCGCTGCAATGCGCTCACGGCCGACCTTCTCCATATAATCCAATGCCGCGCCCAGCCCGATCGCCTGCACGATCGGCGGCGTGCCGGCCTCGAAGCGGTGCGGCGGCTCGTTGTAGGTAACGATGTCCTCAGTCACCTCCTCGATCATCTCGCCGCCGCCCATGAATGGCCGCATGCCTAGGAGAATGTCCTTCTTGCCATAGAGCACGCCGATGCCTGAGGGGCCGTAGACCTTGTGGCCAGTGAAGACGAAGAAGTCGCAGTCGAGATCCTGCACGTCGACAGGCATATGCACGGCGCTCTGGCTGCCGTCGACGAGGACGGGAATTCCGCGCGCATGGGCAATGCGGACGATCTCCTTGATCGGCGTCACCGTGCCCAGCGCATTCGACATCTGGGTGATGGCGACCAGCTTGGTGCGGTCGGTCAGCCGCTTTTCGAATTCCTCGATGTGGAAGACGCCGAGATCGTCGACCGGCACCCAGACCAGTTTCGCACCCTGCCGCTCGCGGATGAAATGCCACGGCACGATGTTGGAGTGATGCTCCATGATCGACAGCACGATCTCGTCGCCCTCGCCGATGTTGGGCATGCCATAGCCATAGGCGACGGTGTTGATGGCCGAGGTGGTGTTCGAGGTGAAGACGATGTTGTCGGTGCTTGGTGCGTTGAGGAAGTGACGCACCGTCTCACGCGCCTTTTCATAGGCGTCGGTCGCCGCGTTGGAGAGGAAATGCAGGCCGCGATGGACGTTGGCGTATTCCTGGCTGTAGGCATGCTGGATGGCGTCGAGCACCGCCTGCGGCTTCTGTGCCGAGGCGCCATTGTCGAGATAGACCAGCGGCTTGCCGTAGACCTCGCGCGACAAGATCGGGAAGTCGCGGCGGATCGCCTCGACGTCGTAGGGGATGTTTTCGACTTTCTGGTCCATTTCGAAGTCCTTGCCGCTCTAGGCCGCGTTCCTTCCAGAACCCCTCATCCGTCTTGGCGCTTCGCGCCAATCCACCTTCTCCCACAAGGGGAGAAGGGAGGGAGCTACCCGTGTGTCACAAACCAGTCGTCGAGCTTCGCTTCCAGGGCCTCGACGATCGTCTCGTCGTCCAGTTCCTCGATCACCTCGGCGACGAAGGCTTTGACCAGAAGGCCCCGCGCGGTCTTCTCGTCGACGCCACGCGCCATCAGGTAGAACAGATGGTCGTGGTCGATCTCGGTGACCGTCGCGCCATGGCCGCAGACGACGTCGTCGGCGAAGATTTCAAGCTCCGGCTTGGTCGAGAACTCGCCATCATCCGACAACAGCAGCGTGTTGCAGGCCATCTTGGCGTTGGTCTTCTGCGCATATTGATGGACGTTGATGCGGCCCTGGAAGACGCCGCGCGCCTTGCCCGTCACCACATTGCGGATCACTTCCGTCGAGGCCGTGTGCGGCACGGCGTGGTCGAGCACCATGGTCACGTCGGTGTGGGTGTCGCCGGCCAGGAGGTTGATGCCGCGCAGTTTGAAGTCGGCGCCTTCGCCGGTCGTCCGGACCATGATCTCCTGGCGCACAAGCTTGCCGCCGGCGTTCATGACAAACAGCGTCAGTTTCGCATTCTTGCCGATATGGGCCTTGAACTGCGCCAGATGCGTCGCCGTTTCCGGCTGCTCCTGGACGATCAGCCACGTCACCTCGGCGCCTTCGCCGAGCACGAGCTGGCTGACCGAGCTGACCAGGGCGGCCCCATCGCCGGCCTGACGTTCGACGATGACAGCCTTGGCGCCGGCGCCGACACGCACCGGCAGGCGCACATGGGTCTGGCCACCGGCCTGCAGGTTCTGCAGTTCGATCGGCTTTTCCAATTCGGCGCCATCGGCGATATCGACAAAGTAACCGTCGGCCACGAAAGCCGCGTTCAGCGCGCCGATGGCGTCGTCGCTGCCATAGGGGTCGAGCCCCGGCGCGATGCTGCCGTCGGTGAGCTTTTCCGACAGGCGCTGCACGGTGACGCCCTCGATATCAGGCACTTTCGCGCTCGACACGCCGTTGAGGATCGCCAGCACGGCGGAGCCTTCCACGATCGGTGCAAGAGCTTTGGGCGCGGCGGCCGGATCGAAGTCCGGTACGGCGCTCAACAGCCGGCGCAGGTCGGTGTAGTGCCAGGATTCGATGCGCCGGGTCGGCAGACCGTGCTTGATCGCTTCGATGGCGTCGTCGCGCTTCAGCATTACCGCGCCGTCGCCCGGCAGCAGCGACAGCCGGTCGCCAAACGCGTCGATCAACGCTGTTTCGGCCGGTGTCCGCTGCGGTTGTGCGTGCATGTTCATCGGTATTACCTCTGGCATCTCACGCGGCTTCGCCGATCACGCCGGCATAGCCATTGGCTTCAAGATCGAGCGCCAGCGACTTGTCGCCGGACTTGATGACCTGACCCTTGTAGAGCACGTGCACGGTGTCGGGCACGATGTGTTCGAGCAGGCGCTGGTAGTGGGTGATGACCAGGAACGCGCGGTCCGGCGCACGCAGCGCGTTGACGCCGTCGGAAACGATCTTCAGCGCATCGATGTCGAGGCCGGAATCGGTCTCGTCGAGCACGCAGAGTTTCGGCTCCAGCAGCTTCATCTGCAGGATCTCGGCCCGCTTTTTCTCGCCGCCGGAGAAGCCGACATTGAGAGGCCGCTTCAACATCGCCATGTCCATGCTGAGCGAGGCGGCGGCTTCCTTCACGCGCTTCAGGAATTCCGGGATCTTCAGCGGCTCCTCGCCGCGCGCCTTGCGCTGCTCGTTCATCGCCACCTTCAGGAATTCCATGGTGGCCACGCCCGGTATCTCCATCGGATACTGGAAGGCGAGGAAAATGCCCGACGTGGCGCGCTCGGCCGGATCCATTTCGAGGATCGACTGGCCGTTGTAGAGGATGTCGCCTTCGGTGACCTCATAGTCCTCGCGGCCGGCGAGGATGTAGGACAGCGTCGATTTGCCCGAGCCGTTCGGCCCCATGATCGCGGCGACCTCGCCGGCTTTCACCGTCAGGTTCAGGCCGCGGATGATTTCGGTGCCATCATCGACGATGCGGGCGTGCAGGTTTCTGATTTCAAGCATTCTTTGTTTCCTGAATATGTGTCCGGTCAGCCGACCGAGCCCTCAAGCGAGATCCCGATCAGCTTCTGCGCCTCAACAGCGAACTCCATCGGCAGTTGCTGGATGACGTCCTTGACGAAGCCGTTGACGATCAGCGCGATCGCTTCCTCTTCGGGAATGCCACGCTGCATGACGTAGAATTTCTGGTCCTCGGAAATCTTCGACGTCGTCGCTTCGTGCTCGAACTGCGCCGTCGAATTCTTGGCTTCCATGTAGGGCACGGTGTGCGCCCCGCACTGGTCGCCGATCAGCAGTGAATCGCAATTGGTGAAGTTGCGGGCATTGGTCGCCTTGCGATGCGCCGAGACCTGGCCGCGATAGGTGTTCTGCGAGAAGCCGGCGGCGATGCCCTTGGAGATGATGCGGCTCGACGTGTTCTTGCCGAGATGGATCATCTTGGTGCCGCTGTCGACCTGCTGATAGCCGTTCGACACCGCGATCGAATAGAACTCGCCGCTGGAATCGTCGCCGCGCAGGATGCAGCTCGGATACTTCCAGGTGATCGCCGAGCCGGTCTCGACCTGCGTCCATGAAATCTTCGAGCGGTGACCGCGGCAGTCGCCGCGCTTGGTGACGAAATTGTAGATGCCGCCCTTGCCCTCGGCGTCACCAGGGTACCAGTTCTGCACCGTCGAATATTTGATCTCGGCATCGTCGAGCGCCACCAGTTCGACGACGGCGGCGTGCAGCTGGTTCTCGTCGCGCTGCGGCGCCGTGCAGCCTTCGAGATAGGAGACATAAGCCCCCTCCTCGGCGATGATCAGCGTGCGCTCGAACTGGCCGGTGTTCTTCTCGTTCATGCGGAAATAGGTCGACAGCTCCATCGGACAACGCACACCCTTGGGCACGAAGACGAAGGAGCCATCGGTGAACACGGCGGAATTGAGCGTGGCGTAGTAATTGTCGGAGGTCGGCACGACCGAGCCGAGATATTTCTTCACCAGCTCCGGATGCTCGCGGATGGCTTCCGAGATCGAGCAGAAGATGACGCCGGCCTGCGCCAGTTCCTTCTTGAAGGTGGTGACGACGGAGACGGAATCGAACACCGCGTCGACGGCGACGCGGCCCGACTTGTAGACATTATCGCTGACTTCCTCGAGCTCCGAGGCGTCGGTCTTCTGCACACCGGCGAGGATTTCCTGCTCCCTCAGCGGGATACCCAGCTTTTCGTAGACCTTCAGCAGTTCGGGATCGACGTCGCTCAGCGACGTCGGGCCGGGCGTGCTCTTCGGCGCCGCGTAGAAGTAGATGTCCTGGAAATCGATCTTCGGGTAGTGAACGCGCGCCCAGGTCGGCTCGTCCAGCGTCAGCCAGCGGCGATACGCTTCCAGACGCCATTCCAGCATCCAGGACGGTTCGTCCTTCTTGGCCGAAATGAAACGGATGATGTCTTCGCTGAGGCCCTTGGGGGCCTTGTCCATCGCGATTTCGGTCTGGAATCCGTATTTGTATTGGTCGACGTCGATCTTTCGGACCCGATCGATCGTGTCCTGCACAGCAGGCATATGCGTTCTCCATCCACGCCGGGGTCAAGGCCCGACAGTTTTCAAACTATGGCACCGCCAAAAATGAACGCCGAAGGGCATTCGCGGCAGCGTAAGTTTCATATAGTGCGTTTCGACCGGAAATTCACCCGGCCAATATGAAACGCACGGCTCTGCCAGGCCAAAGGCCTGTTTGTGTCCGGCCGCTGCTCATGCGGCCTTTTCCCTGTTCGCCCGGCGTGCGGCGATTGCTGCCAGCGCGGTGCGGAACAGTTCGATGTCCTCTGCGCCGGTCGCCGAACCGATCGACACGCGCAAGGCGCCAAGACTGTCACCGTACCCCATGGCTTTCAGCACATGGCTCGGCCCGACCTTGCCCGACGAACAGGCGGAGCCGGCCGACAGCGCCACGCCGGCCAGATCGAAGGCGATCTGCGCGGTTTCGGCTTTGATGCCCGCAATAGCGAAGAATGTCGTGTTGGCAAGCCTTGGCGCACCGGTTCCAAAGATTTCCGCGTCCGGCACCAGCATTTTCACGATTGCCTCGATCTCGTCGCGGCGATGGCGCACCGCATCCATGGCCGTCAATCCGGTGAGTGCCTCGCGTGCAGCGGCGCCAAAGCCAGCAATGGCGGCGAGGTTTTCCGTGCCGCCGCGATGGCCCTTTTCCTGGCCGCCGCCATTGATCAAGGGCTTCGGCATCATCAGATCCGAGGCGGCGACGATGGCGCCGACCCCCTTGGGACCACCGATCTTGTGCGAGGACAGAATCAGGTAATCGGCGTAACCCGCTGACAGATCGATCGAAACACGCCCTGCGGCCTGGACTGCATCAACGACGAGGACGCCGCCCCCTGCCTTGACGATCTCGGCGATACGATCGATCGGCTGGATGACGCCGGTCTCGTTGTTGGCGGCATGGATGGCGACCAGCGGCAGGCCCTCGGCCCTGTCGTGATGGGCGAGTGCGGCCGCCAACGCGTCGAGATCGGCAATGCCGTTGGCGTCGACGCCGATCCGGGCGACCTGCGCCGCCGGGAAGCGCCCGCCATTCAACAGGCAGGGATGATCGGCCGCCGACACGTAGAGCCGGCTCATGCGCACGCTGCCGCGCCCCATCTGCCAGTCTGATGTCAGCAGCGTCGAGGCAGCTTCCGTCGCGCCGGAGGTGAACACGACGTGCTCGGCCCTGGCGTTGACCAGCGCCGCCACGTCACGCCTCGCGGTCTCGATCAGGCGGCGTGCGGCGCGTCCCTCGGCGTGGACCGACGACGGGTTGGCGGCGACGTCAAGTGCCGCGACCACAGCCTCACGCGCCGCGGCAAGCAGCGGCGCACTGGCGTTATAGTCGAGATAGGCGCGTGTTCCGGCCATTTTCGTCCGTTTGGTCCCGTCAGAAGCCATTCCGCTGTCGTATCGCGTTATTTCCTTGAAATTCCAAGGCGAGCCGTCCTATTTACGCGGCTTGCGGCGCGGGTGGCCGGGCTCGACTTCTGGCCACTCAGTTTTGAACAATTCTAAACTAGCTTCTAAGAAGACGCTCGCCCTGCGTCAAGGCCAGAGGAAGACACGTTCCGGGCGCCGCGCATTCGCATACCAAGTGGAGTATTTCATGCCTGAGGTCATTTTCACCGGTCCTGCCGGCCGTCTGGAGGGACGCTACCAGCCTTCCAAGGAAAAGAGCGCGCCGATTGCCATCGTCCTGCACCCGCATCCGCAATTCGGCGGCACGATGAACAACAAGATCGTCTACGACCTCTTCTACATGTTCCAGAAGCGGGATTTCACCACGCTTCGCTTCAATTTTCGCGGCATCGGCCGCAGCCAGGGGGAGTTCGACCACGGCACCGGAGAGTTGTCGGACGCCGCTGCCGCGTTGGACTGGGTGCAGTCCCTGCATCCGGATTCCAAGAGCTGCTGGGTCGCCGGTTACTCCTTCGGCTCCTGGATCGGCATGCAACTCCTGATGCGCCGGCCGGAGATCGAAGGCTTCATCTCGATCGCGCCGCAGCCCAACACCTATGATTTCTCGTTCCTGGCGCCCTGCCCGTCGTCTGGCCTGATCATCCATGGCGATGCCGACAAGGTGGCGCCGCCGAAAGATGTGCAGGGCCTGGTCGACAAGCTGCACACGCAAAAGGGCATCACCATCACGCAGAAGACCTTGCCCGGCGCCAACCACTTCTTCTCCAACGATGCCGACCTGCTGCTCGAGGAATGCGCGGACTATCTCGATCGCCGGCTGGCCGGCGAATTGTCGGATCCGCGCCCCAAGCGGCTGAGATAGGCGAAGCGGTTGAGATAGGCAAAGGAAACGGGCAGCGATGTACGAGCCTCCTCATTTCAGGGAAACGCGGCCGGAAATCCTGCACGGGCTGATCCGGGCGCATCCGCTGGGCCTGTTGATTTGCAACGGAGCCGAGGGGCCGGTCGCCAACGCCATCCCGTTCCTGCTCGACGCCCCCTCAGGGCTCGATGAAGGCCCCCCGCCGAACGGCAGGCTGCGCGCCCATCTGGCGAAGGCCAATCCGCAATGGCAGCTGTTGGCCGACAATCCGGCATCGCCGGTGCTGATCGTCTTCCAGGGCACCGATGCCTATGTGACGCCGTCCTGGTACGAGACCAAGCGCGAGACCGGCAAGGTGGTGCCGACCTGGAATTACGCCATCGTGCAGGTGCGAGGCACCGTCAAGGTGATCGATGACCAGGCCTGGCTGGCGCAGCAGATCGCCGACCTGACCGCGTCCCAGGAAGGCGCCCGCGCCGCGCCCTGGGCGGTGACCGACGCGCCGGCGCCCTTCATCCAGTCGCAGATCAAGGGCATTATCGGGCTGGAAATCGAGATCAGCGAAATCCACGGCAAGTGGAAGGTCAGCCAGAACCGGCCGGTCGCCGATCGCGCCGGCGTTGCGCAAGGGCTCGAAAACGAAGACCACCGCTCGCCTGACATGGCACGCCTGGTCAGATCCTATGGCGGCCTGGACGGCAATTAGGTCAGCCGAAACGTTCCCTTGCGGACCGGCAACCCCGACGGCATCGGGCGAAAGATGAAGCCGAGCCGGGCAAAGACCAGCCCGCAAGCCAACGCGAAGGCGCAGCCGAGGCCGAAGCCGGCGACGGTGTCGCTGGGATAGTGCGCGCCGACGAAGACCCGCGTCGAGGCAATGCAGGCCGTGATCGCCAGCGCGATGTACCAGCGCCGCGGAAACAACAGCAAAGCGACCCCGAACACGGCGCCCATGGTGGTGGCGTGGCCGGACGGGAAGCCGGCGAAGCGCGCATCAAAAGCAAAGGGATGCAAGGCCAGCACGCCAAAATCGTCGAAATACAGCGGGCGAGCCCGACCGATCGCGTATTTCAGCACATTGACGGCCAGGCCGGACAGACCGGCGGCGCTCAGCATCAGAAAAGCCAGGCAGGTCCAGTTGTAGACCAGCATCAGCGATCGCCTTGAAAGGCTTCGCCAGTCCGTCAGGTTGGCGGCAACGAGCAAAAGCGCTGATGGGATGAGATACCAGCCTCCCAGGCCGAACTGCGTGAAGAAATCGGCCAATTGGACGAACCCTGGCGACCATTGGCCGTGAGACATTCCTGCCGGGGTGTCGAGGCGAACAAACGCCGCCGCCGTCAGCAAAATCCAGACCAGGCCCCAAACCGGCCACACGATGTTCGGGTATCTGGCGGGACGAGCGGCAAAGCGCCTTCTTGCGATCTGCAACGTATCGCGAAAGTTGTCGAGGGACCGGCGCCCCACTCCAAGGAGCATACCGGAAACGGAAGGGCGCGATTTCACGAGCATAGGAAACTCGACCCTGTCATCGACGAGCCGTCATTGGGCCATACGATAGAGGCCGAGCGACAATTTGTCTCCCGACGAATAGTTGAGCCCGTCGATCTCGGCAACGCGGTTCACCGATTTGCCGTATGCCGCCAGCATGCCATTCAGTTTCTGCTCGTCCGCAATCGGCGCCAGTGCGAGCGCGCAGGCCGGATCCGTAAACAGATGCCTGGCGACGCCCTCGACATTGGTCAGCACCGTTTTCGTGCCGACCAGGAACACCAGGCTCGGTTCCTGATAGCGCGACGAGGCGAGTACGGTGGTGTCGCAAGGCTTGTTGGCGCGCACCGCCGCCTCGATGGCCGGGCTCAGCCAGATCGGCTTCAGCGACGGCGCGATGACGCCGAACAACAGCCCATAGGTGATGCCGGCACAGACCGCGACAGCTCCGATGCGGCGCAGCGGCACTTGCAACTGCCGCGAAAAGGCGAAGTAGCCGGCGCCGAGCGCTGCCGCCGCCGCCGGAATGCTCCACCAGGAGAAGGCGCCGGTGAGGTAGATCGGCGCGCCGATGCAGACCGCCGCCAGACCGAGGCTGACCACGGCGAGACCAAAGGCGGTCGACCACCACAACCAATCCTGCCAGCGCTTGAGCGGTGCGTTCGCATCCTGCGGCTGCAACGTCAGCAGCCAGCCGATCAGCAGCGCCATGCCGGGATAGGCCGGCAGGACATAGTGCGGCAGCTTGGTCGGGATGAGCTCGAACACCAGCCAGAACGGGATGTACCAGGCGAGGCAGAAGCGCAGCCGGGGATCGTCGCGCAAGCGGTTGAGGGCCTGCAGCCCGGCGCCGACCGCGATCAGGCCGAAGGGCCACATGAACAGCGAATAGGTCAGCATGTAGAAGCCAGGCGGCAGGCCGTGCGATTCCTCGCCCGACGCGACCTTGCCGATCATGTCCTTGCCGACGGCCTGCTGCAGGAAGGCGCCGCCGCTCTTCCAGGTGATCAGCGCAAGCCAGGGCAGCACGATCAGCACCACGAGCGCCAGGCCGCGCCCCGTCTTCAGCTTCGACAGCCAGCGCCCGTCACGCTCGAAGGCAAAAAGTACGGCGATGGTGAGCGCCGACAGCAGCGGCGCGATCGGTCCCTTGATGAGGATCGCCGCACCTTGCGCGATCCAGAAAATCCACCAGAGATGGCCAGCGACAGGCTGGTTCCGGCGCGACGCCAGATAGATCTGCGCCAGCGCGCCTTGCGCCGCCACGCAACAGGCCAGCAGCATGGCGTCGGTCTTGGCGTCGCGGCCTTCGAAAGCGGTGGCGAAGATCGCCGCCATGACAAGGCCGGCGGCGATGCCGGCATTGGCGCCGAACAGATTGGTGCCGGTCCAGGCGATCGCCAGCACCGCAATGGCAATGCCAAGCGCCGAGACCGTGCGGTAGACCCAGATCGGCGCTTGGGCGCCCTCGCCGCTCAGCGCCACGGCCGCCGATTGCAGCCAGTAGATGCCGATCGGTTTCTGGTACCGCGAGGCGTCCTGAAAGCGGATGTCGACATAGTTGCCGGTCTCGGCCATCTGCTTGGTGGCCTGGACGAAGCGCGACTCGTCGCGGTCGATCGGCGGCATCGAGGCCAACCCCGAAACCGTCATCACCAGGCTGAACAGGAAGAGAAGGATGTAATTCCTGTTCACCGCCATGTTTTCAGCCTCTCCAACCGTTCTCTCGATGCGCCAGACTGCCCAATCGACCGCTGCTCAATCGACCTTGGTCATCGCCGCCGCCTTGCGCTCGTTGGCGATCAGCCAGAGATTTCTGATATAGATGAACATGCCCATGGCCTGGCCGGCGATGAACACAGGATCCTGGCGCACGATCGCATAGATCAGCAGCAGGCCGCCGCCGAACAGGGAAAAGAACCAGAAGGCGACCGGCACGACGCTGCGCTTGGCCTTTTCGGAGGCGAGCCACTGCACGACGAAGCGCATGGTGAAGAAGAACTGGGCGATGAAGCCGAGCAGGATCCACGCATCGAACTGCTTGACGAAAACCTGGTGAAGCCACGTCACCAGTTCCTGAAGCACGTTAACCACGGCTGATTTCCTCTACTTTGGGCATTCTGCGGCGCCGGCGGCGCAGCCACCAGACGCCACCGAGATCGAGCGCGCCCTGCAGGCCGCGATCGAAAATGCCGTAATTCGACTTGCCATGCCGGCGCGAGCGATCGACGACGTCGCAATGCACGACGCGATAACCCTCCTGGATGACCAGGGCCGGAACGAAGCGATGGGTGCCGTCGAAGAACGGCAATTTGCGCAGGATATCGGTGTGGATCGCCTTGAGGCCGCAACCGGTATCGCGCGTGTCGTCATGCAGGATCGCGCCCCGCAGCCAGTTGGCAAAACGCGACGCCAGTTGCTTGACCTTGCTGTCGCGACGCTTGAGGCGTTGGCCCTGTGCCGCGCCGAAATCGGGGCCCGCCTGCCGCAAGGCATCGACCAGCATGGGTATGTATTGAGGGTCGTTCTGGCCATCACCGTCGATCGTGGCGACGATGCCGCCGCGCGCGGCCCAGGCGCCGGAACGCACCGAAAGGCTCTGGCCGGCGGATTTCCGGTGCCGCAATTCCCGCACCGGAAACGGGCGAAGTGCTGCTTGCGCGGCGAGAACCGAAGTGGTGTCGTCGGTCGAGCCATCGTTGACGATGATCAGCTCGAAGTCGCGCCCGGCCATGGCGGCCTCGATCTCGTCGATCAACAGCGGCAGATTGGCCGCCTCGTTCCTGCAAGGAATGACGATGGATATCAATGCGTCCGGCATGTCGCGTCGGGGCTCTGTCGTCGGATATGGCATTTTGTGGATGCCGTGCGGTGCCGCTTGAGGTCGTGGACTGCAAGAACCTTTGGCGCGGCGCCTCATTACGCCAGCCGAAACGATGAAGCAAGCATGGGAGCCGGACGGTGGATTGCGGCAAATGGCCAGTGGGCAGCAGCGGCTGCCGCTCGCAACGTGCGATCGCGCCAAAACCGGATTCCACTTTTGCTGATCGCGCTTGGGTGCTAAACGCCCGCGTTCATGCACGCCACGCTTGGGCCAGATCGGCCGGACGCTTTCGGGAAACAAAAAATGCCTGCCTTCAAATCCGATTTCCTGCGCACGATGAGCGAGCGCGGTTTCATCCACCAGACTTCGGATGATGCCGGCCTCGACAATCTCTTCGCCACGGAGACGGTGACGGCCTATATCGGCTTCGACGCGACCGCCAGGAGCCTGCATGCCGGTTCGCTGATTCAGATCATGATGCTGCACTGGCTGCAGCAGACCGGTCATCGGCCGATCGCGCTGATGGGCGGCGGTACCTCGATGATAGGCGATCCGTCCTTCAAGGACGAGGCGCGCAAGCTTTTGACCCCGCAGGATATCGACGACAACCTCGCCGGCATCCGCCGCAACTTCATGCCGTACCTCAAATTCGGCAGTGGGCCGAATGACGCCATCATGGTCAACAACGCCGACTGGCTGATGGAGATCAACTACGTCAATTTCCTGCGGGACGTCGGCCGTCACTTTTCCGTCAACCGCATGCTGGCCTTCGATTCCGTCAAGCTGCGGCTCGATCGCGAACAGTCGCTGTCGTTTCTCGAATTCAACTACATGATCCTGCAGGCCTATGATTTCGTCGAACTCTACAAGCGTCTCGGCTGCCGCCTGCAGATGGGCGGCTCCGACCAGTGGGGCAACATCATCAACGGTATCGATCTCGGCCGCCGCATGGAGGACGCGCAACTCTATGCGCTGACCACGCCGCTGCTCACCACCTCATCGGGCGCCAAGATGGGCAAGTCGGCGTCGGGCGCGGTCTGGCTCGATGCGGACATGCTGAGCCCGTATGAGTTCTGGCAGTACTGGCGCAACACCGAGGATGCCGATGTCGGCCGTTTCCTGAAACTCTACACGACGCTGCCCTTGGACGAGGTTACGCGGCTCGAGCAGCTCGGCGGATCCGAGATCAATGAGGCCAAGAAAGTCCTCGCCACCGAGATCACGGCCTTGCTGCACGGTCGCCCGGCCGCCGAACAGGCCGGCGACACGGCGCGCAAGACATTCGAGGAAGGCGCGCTCGCCGAATCGCTGCCGTCCGTCGAGGTGGAACAAGCCAAACTCGAAGCCGGCGTCGGCATCCTGTCGCTGCTCGTGACCGCCGGATTGGCGGCGTCGAACGGCGAGGCGCGGCGGCATGTGCAGGGCGGTGCGGTGCGGCTGAACGATCTGCCTGTCAGCGACGAGCGCAAGCTGGTGACATCTCAGGATTTGAGTCCGGAAAACGTCGCAAAGCTTTCACTCGGCAGGAAAAAACACATTCTCGTGCGGCCTGTTTAAGGCCGGTCACCGGTATTCGAAGATCGACCTGAATATCCCGGGCGCGATCACCGACAGCGGGTTGATATCCAGAACCGGCTTGTTGGCGTTGCCCTTCAGCCGGTAGGTGACGCCGATCAGGCCGCGGTCGCGGCCATTGCCGAGAAGCGCGCCAACGATGGGCAATTCGCCGAAGATGCGATTGAGGCCATAGACCGGCATGAACGTGCCGGTCATGTCCATGTTGTTGTTCTGGTCGTAGAGCGTGCCCTGGAACGTCGTGCCAATGCGCGGGCCGCGCAGCACCCCATTGGCCAGTTTCAGATAGCCGCTGCCCTTGTCGATCTCGGCGTAACCGCGTTCGAATTTCACCCGCGACGTGTCCAGATTGCCCTTGACCGCCTGGTTGAGGCTTCGGTTGTCACCGGCCGGCGTGGTCGAGACGATGGAGGCCAGTTTCGGTTCGTTGACCACGAAAAAGTTGCTGGTATCCACCTTGCCCGTCAGCGATCCGTCGCTCGGCCCCGCCAGCGCCAGGGTGATCGCTCCGCCTTCCATATGCTCGTAGATGTTGAGAAACCGAAGGATCGCGCCGGCGTCGGCGGACTGCATGTTGAGGGTGCGCCGGCCGGCGCCGGTGGTGTTGCTGATGGTTATGGCGGCTCCCGAACTTGCCGTGGCGCTGACCTTCAGCCCGTTCACGCGCGAACCGGCCGCGCTGTAGTCGAGCTTCAGATTGGACAATTGCTCGTCGTGGAAACCGGTCAGCTGATCGACGTCGGCGCTGACTGAAATAGAGTCGGAACCAGTGGTCTTGGTCGCAGTGTCGACGTCCGAGGTGAACTGCTTGATCAGCGAGCGCGCGTCCAGCGCGTTGCCAGATATGTTGACCGCATAGCCCTTGCCGGACCGCTTCACCGACACCGCGACATTGTCGCCCCTGTTCAAGGTGACCTTGCTGAACTTTGCGGAAGACAGGGCGCCATTGACCAGCACGATGTTGCCATCGACGGAGAAACTCTTTCCGTCGAGTTCGAAGTCGGACAGCGTCGTGGTGTCGCCGGACTTGGTCATGACGAATGTGACATTGGCGGGAACCCCCGCCCCCTTGCTCCAGCCGGCCCAGGGAATGTCCAGCCTGGCGTTGGTCAGATCGGCCGAGACGTTCTGGTCGCCGCTGCCGCTCTTGTCGATCGCGACCTTCACCGTTCCGCCAAGCAGCGGCGTCAAGCCGGGCATTGCGGCGGCACGGATCTTGTCGTCGAGAACCAGGGCCACCTTGCGGCTGGGCGCCGGCCCATCATCCCGGAGCGGCTCGATCAGGTCGAGTTCGGCCGGAATGCCGTTCAGCGATGCCTTGGCGGAAATGACTGCCTTTTCGGGGTCGACGGTAATCGAACCGTCGGCGTCCGTCACGGTCTGGCCCTCGAAGGGCTTGGCCAATGACAGGCCGCTATAGTCGAGCGACACCAGCCAATCGAGCTTCGAGGAGTCAACGCCGGACTGCAACGGAATGTCAGCCCTGACATGACCGGTGACGCTGCCCGACAGGTCTTCCGGCAGAAGGCCGACATGGCGCATGGCGTTGATCGGCTCGTACGAGGCGAGTTCAGCGATTGCCGGCGCTTCGCCTTCAACATCGATGTCGAGCGCGCCGATGACCGGCGGATGATTGGCCGCCTTGACCGTCAGCGTGCCATTGCTGGCCGCCACGGTGCGGCCGCTGGGCAGGTAGACGGTGCCCGAGGACAGGGAGACGTCGACATCATTGCCGTGGAAAGCAACAACGCCGACCGCATCGCGTATCGGCGGAATGCGCCCGGCCGTGTCAAAACGCGATCCCTCGATCTGGAAGCGGCCGAACACCTCATCGGCGGACAGCGGCACGCCATTGCCAAGGCGGCCCGGGACGACCTGGAACTGCAGGTTGGCGTCGACGACGCGGCCGCCAAACAGATTGGCCAGCACCCACAGCCGGGCGTTGCGTGCCGAAAACCACGGCCAAAGCTGCTTGACGTGAGAGACCTGCATGTTGTGGACGTTGAACGCCAGATTGATCCCCGGTGCCTGGCCGTCGACGAATTCCACAGCGGCGGTGCCAAGCACCTCGCCGGAGGCGGCGGACCGAATCGCGATCTGATCGGCCACGAGCTTGTGGCTCACTGTGTTGTAGACACCGGCAATCCGAGCGAGGAAGGCGAGCGCAGGCTCGGGCGACTCCGACGGCGCGAGCGACGAACCGTCGCTGGTCAGGTCATAGCGATAGGACGGTTCCTCACCTGCCGCTCCGGTTGCCGGCTTCGGCCCGATCGAACCGGCAAAATCGAATGTCGACCGGCCGGTCTTCAGCAACAATCTGTCGACCTGGACCTTGTTGCTGCCCGCAACCAGCGTCGCGTTGACATCGACATCCGCCGGCAGCAACCCGCGTGCGCCGAGATCGAGCACGGAACCCGTCGATGACAGCGTGGCCGTCAGCCGCGATGCATTCGTGCCGGCCCCTTCCGATCCCGACAGCTTCAGCGTGACCGCGCCCAGCTTTCCGGCAACAGCCGTGGTGTCGCCGGCCAGATCGATGCTCGCATCCAGCGCCGTCACGCGGTGTGCCGCGACATCGCGGGCGGCGGACGCGGCAACGGCAACCGCCCTGCCGTCGACATCGGCCTCGGACGAAAACTGCATGCCGCCCGGTCCCGATTGCGCGACGGTGGCGTCGGTGATCTTGATCAGCTTGATCGTCCCGGCTTCGGGCAGCACGAATTCGACATTGCGAAATTCGATCCGGCGCAGTGAATCTTCCCGCACGGCATCGAGCGCTCGGTTGACGTTGCCGAACACCGCAGCGGACAGTTTCTCCGGATCGATGAGGCCGTCCTCGTTGCGCAGGACAGCGGTCCAGTCGCCGGACGGCATCGCCGCCACGAAGATGCGCGCATCGGAGATCCTGGCGCTGGTCAGCCGCACATCCCCCCACAGCAGCGGTATCAGGCGCACGCCGAAGCGCACGCGGCCCGCATCGGCCATCGGCTTGCCGCCGGCCGTCTTCAGGCTGACGTCGCTGACCTGCAACGCAATGAAGCTCGATCCATCAAGGGTGATGCGCGCCGGTCCGACCGAAACATCGACATCGACGCCGGCCAGTTTCTCGATGGCGGTTTCCGCTTCCGCTCGAAGCCGCTCGGAGCCAACGCCGGACACACCGACCAGATAGACAACAACTGCCGCCAACAAGACGAAGCTGGCGAAACCGGCGAACACCCTTGCCAGGATGCGAAAGCCGCGTCCGATCCGCGCCTGACCGAGCGGCGGCACGCGGCACGCGGACGGAAAGGTCCCCAGGTCGGTGATCTCATCCCGCCTGAACCGTATCTTCTCGTGTTGCGGTTGCTCCTGATCCACGCATTTTTCCGTTGTACGAACTCGATCGTGGACGAATCCCCGCTCGACACTATATCGGTGTGGCGTCGCGCGTAACCACAAACAAGGGCATCGGTATGACTGACCTCGACGTAGGCGATCTCGCGCCGCAATTCGACCTGCCGCGGGACGGCGGCGGATCGCTCAGCCTTGCCGCATCCTCCGGCAAGCCCATTGTGCTCTATTTTTATCCGCAGGACGACACAACAAGCTGCACGCAAGAGGCGATCAGCTTCTCGCAGCTGAAGCCGGACTTCGCGAAGGCGGGCGCCGTTGTGATCGGCCTGTCGCCTGACAACGTCAAAAAGCACGACAAGTTCAAATCGAAATACAGTCTCACCATCGACCTCGCTGCCGACGAGGAGCGCAAGGTGATCGAGGCCTACCATCTGTGGGTCGAGAAATCGATGTATGGCCGCAAGTACATGGGTGTCGAGCGCGCGACGTTCCTGATCGGCCGCGACGGGCGGATCGCCAGGATCTGGCGCAAGGTCCGGGTCAAGGGCCATGCCGAGGAAGTGCTGGCGGCTGTCCGCGCGCTTTGAGTTTGTCGGCACAGCCGACGCCCCTTGCCTACAACCTCATGCCCGCATGGCTGGTAATCGTTGACGGCAAGCCGGCAGCGCAAAACTTTGTTAACCCTAATAATGTGTAATCAAGCTTGTCGTGGTGTCGTAAACGAAAGCTTGGTCCCGTGAAGGCAACCGGTCAGTCAGCAGTCTTCGGCAGGCGTAAAGAGCCCCACACGATCATCATCGCCCGGGGTAATGAGA
Source organism: Mesorhizobium bavaricum (assembly GCF_056781655.1). Classification (NCBI taxonomy): domain Bacteria; kingdom Pseudomonadati; phylum Pseudomonadota; class Alphaproteobacteria; order Hyphomicrobiales; family Phyllobacteriaceae; genus Mesorhizobium; species Mesorhizobium bavaricum. The sequence continues at coordinate 4,959,634 of NZ_CM165566.1, forward strand.
TCAGGCACTTCACGATCCGACCCTGGCTCGCGGCCTTTGTCGGCTCAGCGCTGGCCGCCATTGCCATCGGCTACCTCCTGGCCACCTCCTACCTCGTGCTGCGCGACGACCTGATCGGCGCCACCACGGCGCGGCAGGCACGCATGCAGCAGGCCTATGAAGATCGCATTTCGGCGCTTCGCGGCCAGGTCGACCGCATCACCAGCCGCCAGTTGCTCGACCAGCAGCTGATGGAAACCAAGGTCAGCGAACTGCTTGAACGCCAGAGCCAGTTGAGCCAGCGTCACGGCCGCCTCGGCCCGCTGCTCGAACGCGCCGAGAATGACGTCGGCACGGCGCCAGCCGAGGATCCGGCTGCGGCTGGCAAGCCGGACAAACCCGCCGAGGTAACCGGCAGCATCAACCCGCCAGTGCAGACCTACGCGGTCGCCAGTCTGAGCGCCGACCTTGGTGCAGGCGACACCAGGCCATTCTCGCTTTGGTCGACCCGCTCCGATCCGCTGCCCAACGATTCAGCCGCCGACCGTGCCGACAGGCTGTTCGTCTCGATCAACCAGTCGCTGAAATCCATCGAGAACGAACAGCTGACCCGCATCAGCACGCTTGCCGACAACGCCTACAAGAGCGCCGACGCAATCACCCAGGCCCTGCAAGCGGCAGGCTTGCCGGTCGACAGCGATTTCGGCAAGAACGAGAGCGACGTCGGCGGACCGCTGATCCCGCTCGACAGTTCGATGATGTTCGACAGCAAGGTCAAGGAACTGGACGAGGCGCTGGACACGCTCGACCACCTCAAGAAGGAAGCGCGCCAGCTGCCGCTGACCAATCCAGCCCCCGGCCATTCCGTCACCAGCCCGTTCGGCGTGCGCACCGACCCGATCCTCGGCACCGCCGCGCTGCATTCCGGGATGGATTTCAGGGCACCGATCGGCATGGCCGCCAAGGTCACGGCGCCCGGCGTCGTCACCAAGGCAGGCTGGAACGGCGGGTATGGCCGGATGGTGGAAGTCGACCACGGCAATGGTTTTGCGACGCGCTACGGACATCTCAGCGAAATCGACGTGACCGTGGGCGAGAAGCTGGATGCCGGCGCCGTCATCGGCAAGACCGGCAGCAGCGGCCGCTCGACAGGTCCGCATCTGCATTACGAAGTCCGCCACAATGGCGAAGCCATCGACCCCCTGCGCTTCCTCACCGTCGGCAAGAAGGTCGCCCAGTATCTCTGAGCGCCGCAAGCGCTGAGCTGATCGGCGGCCCTCTCCAGACTCAGCTCGCCCTGAAGGCCCTGATGGTTTCGCCAATTGTCAGCGCCGCAGAAAAGGTGCCGGTGACGCGGTCAGCCCCCTTCCCCCCGTCACTATACGGGGAGAAGTGCCCGGCAGGGCGATGGGGGCGGCGCCGACTTCGACAATGGTGACCTTCCCCACAAATTGGAAACTGTCGTCGATCTGAAGTGATTGCCCTTGGCGACACCGCTTGGGCGTTGACAGCATTCCAGTTGTAGGATGATATGTATAAGCATACACACCTGCATCAAAACCGGCCCGACAATGACCATCCACGGCGTCTCGCCTGACATTCTCACTGCCCTCGAGCATGTGCTGGGGCAGAGCGGCGTGGCTGCCGACGCCGCGGGTATGGCCAGATATCTCGCAGACTGGTCCGGCGATCATCATGGCGGCGCCCTCGCCGTGCTGAAGCCGGCTTCGGTCGCGGAGGTTCAGGCCACTGTCCGGCTGTGCGGCAGGCTTGGGCTGGCGATGATCCCGCAAGGTGGCAACACCGGGCTTGTGGCGGGTGCGATCGACATCGGCATGGGCCGGGGTGCGGTGGTCATCAGCCTGGAGCGGCTGAACAGCATCCGTCTCGTCGACGTCGACAATTTCATCCTGCAGGCCGATGCCGGCTGCATCCTGCAGCACATCAAGGATGCCGCCGAAAACCAGGACTGCCTGTTTCCGCTGGCGCTCGGCGCCCAGGGCAGCTGTCAGATCGGTGGCAACGCGGCAAGCAATGCCGGCGGCGTCAACGTGCTGCGCTACGGAATGGCCCGCGATCTCATTGTCGGCCTCGAAGTGGTGCTGCCGGACGGCGAATTGTGGAGCGGCTTTTCCGGCCTGCGCAAGGACAACCGCGGTTATGACCTGAAGCAGCTGTTCGTCGGCAGCGAAGGAACGCTGGGCATCATCACCGGCGTCGAGGTCAAGCTGTTTCCGAAACCCGGCCGGGTCGAGACCGCGTATCTGGGCCTTCCCTCGTTCGAAGCAGCGATCGCGCTGTTCGGGCAAGCCCGACGCGGATGCTCGGACCTGATATCCGCCTTCGAGATCATCGGCTCTGAATGCATGGAGCTTGCGCGTTTGATCGATCCGGACATCGTCGCGCCGGTCACCGCCCCTGTTCATGTGCTGATCGAGTTGTCGGCGAGCGCTGCCATCGACCTGCGCACGCTGCTGGTCGACTTCCTTGCCGGAGCCATGGAAAAGCATCTCGTCACTGACGCCGTTCTGGCCGAAAGCGGCGCACAGGCCAGGGCTTTCTGGGCCATTCGCGAAGGGCTGGTCGAGGGCCAGGCCAAGCGCGGCTACCATGTACGCACGGATCTTTCCGTGCGCATCTCGGACATCCCCGCGCTCATCGCCCAGGCCCGCCAGTTTGTCGCGCTGGACCATCCAGGCTGGATCCCCCAGGCCTACGGCCATGCAGGCGACGGCAACATCCATTTCAATGTGCTGCCGCCGCTCGACCTTGCCGAGCCCGAGTCTCGCGCCAGGGGTGCCGAGATCACAGCCGGGCTGTACGACATCGTCAACGCCCTTGGCGGCTCGATCAGCGCCGAACACGGCATCGGGCGCACCCGCCAGCGCGTGTACTGGGTTGGGCTCTCTCCCGTCCACCGCAGGCTTGTCGCCACACTCAAAAATGCCCTCGATCCGAACAAGTTGATGAATCCCGGCTGCCTCTTACCCACGACGGAGACCGTTTCATGAAACAACGACTGGCTGCCATCGGTACTGTCGAGGCGCTGCCGCACCGGGTCGCAGCGTTCCTCAGCCGCGAGATCGAGTCCGGTGATCTCAATCCGGGCAGCCTGCTGCCGACGGAGCAACAGCTTTCGGAGAAATTCGGCGTCAGCCGAAACGTGGTGCGCGAGGCAATCGCGCAATTGCGCGCCGATGGCATGGTGGAGGCGCGACAAGGCATTGGCTCTTTCGTCCTGGCCCCGGAGCAGCGCGCGGCAATCCGCATCGACCGCGAGACGCTGAAGGAAGGGCAGAACATGGAGCGGCTCTTCGAGCTGCGCTGCATCCTCGAGGCAGAATCAGCAGCACTTGCCGCCGAGCGGCGCGAGCAGGAACATCTCGACGCCATCAAGGCGGCTCTCGACCGCATGAGCGGCGAGGAGCGCTGGGAAGACGGCAGCATCGACGCCGACCTTCTGTTTCATCGCGAAATCGCCCGGGCGACCGGCAACAGCTATATCCACACCTTCATCTCCTTCGTCTGCGAACAGATCCGCCGCTCGATCTACTACGCACGCCTCACCAACCCCTTGCACGACCTGGTGGAAGTCAATGTCGGCGAGCATGTGCGCATCTACGAGGCGCTGGTCGCCGGCGATCCGGCAGCCGCCGAAGCGGCGATGCGCGCGCACATCATCGGCGCTGCCGACCGCGTCGGCGTCAAGCTGCCGGCGTCGCGCGCCCAGCGCGCCGACGAAAGGAAATAGCCATGTCGCTCGGCACCGCATACCGGATTTCGGACGTCTGCCTGCTTGTCGAGGACATCGAGCGCACAGTGGCGTTCTACGTCGACAAGCTCGGCTTCCGCCTGCGCCGGCGCGCCGAGGGTTTTGCCGACTTCCATGGCGAGGGCGTGACGCTTGCTGCCTGGGAGATCGACCATATCAGCCAGCACACCGGCGTCTCGAAGCTGCGTTCGCCGCGCCATGCGCACAAGGTTTGCGTGGCGGTCAAACTCGACGCGCCCGGCGAAATCGACCGCCTCTACGCCGATCTGACGGCCAAGGGCGTGCCCTTCCAGGGCCCGCCAGGGGACTATGTCTGGAACGCGCGCTGCGCCTATTTCACCGACCCGGACGACACGCTCTGGGAACTCTACGCCTGGCTCGACGGCGGCCCCGGCGACTACCACGAAGAACGGCCGTAGACGACAGCGCGCCGAGGGACCGGCGTGCAATGAAGAGACAGACAAGTCTTGCAACAGGAGCGAAAAATGAGTGGGAACAAACATTACGACATGAACCGCCGCAGCTTCATGAAATCCAGCATGGCGGCCGTTGCCGCGGCATCGGCAGGGATGCAACTGGTGCTGACCCCGGGTGCGAAGGCGGCCGGAAAGATCATCATCCAGTATGACTGGCTGATGTCCAACGGCCAGATCGGCGACATCGCGGCCGTCGCCAATGGCTATTTCAAGGATGCCGGGCTCGACGTGGAATTCAGCCCGGGCGGCCCCAACGCCTCGACAGTGCCGCCGGTGATCTCCGGCGCGGCACAGCTCGGCCAGTTTTCCGAAACGCCGCAGCTTTTCGCGGCGCGCGCCAGCGGCGTGCCGGTAAAGATCATCGCCTGCGGCTTCCGCACCGGCCCCTATGCCTTTACCTCGAAGGCGGCAAACCCGATCCGCGGCATCGCCGACCTCAAGGGCAAGAAGATCGGTATCCAGCCAACCGCGCGTTTCGTCATCGACGAGATCCTGGCCAAGAACGGCATGGGCCCGTCCGACGTCACTGTCGTCAATGTCGGCTTCGACAAGGCGCCACTGATGCGCGGCGATGTCGATGCCATTGGCGGCTGGATCACCAACACGCAGGCGTTGAGCATCGTCGGCGATGATCGCATCGACCTTCTGGTGCGCGATCTCGGACTGAATTCCTATGCCGACGTCTATTTCGCCACGGACGCCGCGATCGAAAAGGATCCGGACACGCTGGCGAAATTCATCGGCGCGGTCGCCAAGGGCTGGGGCTGGGTGCATGCCAACCCGCAGGAGGCCGTGAAGAAAATGGTCGCCGCCTATCCGGAAATGGACCTCGGCTGGGAAGAGAAGACCGTCAACCTGGTGCTCAAGCTGTCCTTCGATGCGGCAACGGCCAAGGACGGTTGGGGCACGTTCGATCCTGCCTCCCTCGAGGAGCAATTGGCGTTGCTCGACAAGGTGGGACAATATCCGAACGGCCGGCCGGCGGCCGCCGACGTCTACACCACCAAAATCCTCGAACTTTCGGCCGCCGACCGGCCGAAGCTCGACGCGCCCGCCGCCTGATGGCGAACGCGATCGAAACCCGCGGACTGGATGTCGGCTATGGCGGCCGCCAGGCCGCCGTCAAAGTGCTCTCCGGCCTCGACCTCGACGTCGAGGCCGGATCCTTCCTGGCGATCCTCGGACCTTCGGGCTGCGGCAAGTCGACCTTGCTCAGGGTGGTTGCCGATCTGCTCGATCCGCTTGGCGGCACCATCAACGTGCTCGGCGACACGCCGCACGCTGTGCGATCGCGCCGCGATGTCGGCTTCGTCTTCCAGGATTCGACCCTGCTGCCCTGGCGCACGGTGCGCGACAACGTTCGCCTGCCGCTTGGCGTCGGGCAAGGCAGCCTGACCCGCAGCATCGAGGATCGCAGCGACGAATTGCTGGAGTTGATGGGGCTTGCTGGCTTCGGCGAACGCCTGCCGCACCAGCTTTCCGGTGGCCAGCGCCAGCGTGTGGCAATCGCTCGCGCGCTGCTCGGGCAACCGAAGCTGCTGCTGATGGACGAACCGTTCGGGGCTCTCGACGAAATCACCCGCGACCGCCTCAACGATGAGCTGCTCGCTCTGTGGCGGCGCACCGGCACGACGATCCTTTTCGTCACCCATTCGATCGCCGAGGCCGCCTATCTTGGCGAACGGGTCATCGTGCTCGCCGCCAATCCGGGGCGACTGGCCAAGGACATCGACATGCGGCCATTCAAGCAGGATGGCAACCGCTGCTCGCGCGAAGACCCGGCGATCGTCGCCGCCATGGCCGAGCTGCGGACCGCGCTGGAGCGCGCGTCATGAGGCCGGCACCACTGTCTCCGCAGATGGCAACCGCCCTGCCCGTTCTCGGTGCGGCGTCGATCCTTCTCACCTGGCAGTTTCTGCTGCCCGCTCTCGGCGTGCCGGCCTATATCGTGCCGACGCCGACGGCGATATCAGGCGTCTTCCAGAAGAGTTTCGCGCTGCTCATCGACAATCTCAGGCCGACGCTGATCGAGGCGCTGGCGGGCTTCGTGATCGGCAATCTTGCGGCCGTGCTGCTCGCGGTTCTGTTCGTCCACAGCCGCATCCTTCAGGCGGCCTATTTTCCGATCGTGCTGTTCTTCAACACCATTCCGATCCTGGCGCTGTCGCCGATCATCACCCTGATCTTCGGGCTGGGCATGACACCGAAGATCGTCATCGCGTCAGTGGTCTGTTTCTTCCCGACGCTGGTCAACATGATCCGCGGCCTGGACTCGGCCAGCGACAACGAGCACGAACTGTTTCGCGTGCTGTCGGCGACGCGCTGGGAGATCTTCTGGGGCCTGCGCCTGCCGCGCGCGCTGCCGATGCTGTTCTCCTCGCTCAGGATCGCGTCGGCGACGGCGGTGATCGGCGCCATCGTCGGCGAATGGATCGGCTCGGACAAGGGCCTCGGCGCGCTAATCATCCAGGCGAGCTTCAACTACCAGTCGGACCGGCTTTACGCGGCGATCGTGCTGTCGTCATGCCTGTCGATCGCGCTGTTCTGCGCCGTGGTGCTGGTCGAGCGCCGGATCATCAAATACTGAACAGGCGACCCGCTTTCACCGATTGGTCAGCCGGGATTTTCCCGTTGCATCGACAGAAACGTCGTGGCCGCGGAAACCAAGGTCGCGGCGCCGACTTTCAAGGCGGCCTCATCGACGCGAAACCTCGGATGGTGAAGCGGAAAGACCGATCCGACGTCCTCATTGCGGATTCCGAGCCGAAAATAGACCGATGGGCGCTTGTCGCTGTAGTAGCCAAAATCGTCGGCGATGGTCCATCCAGGTGTGTTGAGGACATTGTCGGGCCCGATGCAGGCCTTGGCGCTGGCGACAATCAGCTCCGTCATCTCGGCGTCGTTGACGACCCCCGGTTCGCCCTTGTGGATGTCGAGTTGCACACTGGCGCCGTGGCTCGCCGCCATCCCCTCCAGTATGGCACGAACGCGCCGCCAGGCTCGCTCACGCGTTGCGTCGCTGCCGCTGCGGATGGTCCCTTTCAATGCGACCTTGCCGGCGATCACGTTGTAGGCGCTGCCGCCGTTGATCCCGGTTACGGAGATGACCAGGGGATCATAGGGGTCGATCTCGCGCGAGACGATCTTCTGCAGTTCGCTCACCATGGAGCAGGCCACGGCAATCGCATCGATGCCCTCATACGGCTTTGCCGCATGTGCCGCCTCGCCGACGACGAGGGCATCGAACGTATCGCACGCCAGAGTGTAGGGCCCGGAATTCACAGCGATCTTGCCGGATGGTGTGTACGGATCGACGTGAACGCAGATGGCGGCGTCGACGTCGTCGAGAAGCCCCTCTTCCACCATGCGTCTGCCGCCCGACGGCTCGTCTTCCTCGGCCGGCTGGAAGATGAGGCGGACGGTTCCGCCAAACTCATCCCGCGACTGGTGAAGATGCGCGGCAACCGCGAATGCCATAGATGCGTGGGCGTCGTGGCCGCAGGCATGCATCACACCTGGATTGATCGACGCAAAGTCGACACCGGACGCCTCCTCGATCGGCAAGGCATCGATGTCGGCGCGTATCGCCACCTTTCGGTTCGACGGCTTGCCGGTTCCGACAATGTCGACCGCCAGGCCAAAGCCCGCGACGTCGCGAATGTCGGCAATTCCCTGACCAGCCAGCATCTGCCTGAGATAGCGCTGCGTGTTGGCTTCGTGGTTCGAGAGCTCCGGATTGCGGTGCAGATGGCGGCGGATCTCGATCATGCGATCGAGAATTCCGGCATCGATCTCGATCGTGTCGGCATGCGCGCCTGCCGGGGCCGCACTTTCATGATTTGACATGGATTTCTCGCGGAAATTTCGTCAGCGTCTCATTGCCGGTTTCGGTAACCAGGATGGTCTCGCTGATCTCGATGCCCCATCCGTCCATCCACATGCCAAGAATGGAATGAACGACGTTGCCTGATACAAGCACCGTCTTGTCGCCCGGCCTGAGGCTGATCGTGTGTTCGCCCCAATCCGGCGGATAGGCGACGCCGATCGAATAGCCGATACGCGACTCCTTCTTCAGTCCATAGCGTTGAATGACCTTGCGCCATGCGCCCTCGACGGCTTCGGCTGATATCCCCGGCCTGACCGCATCGAGCACCGCATCCATGCCTTCGATCACCGCCTTTGCCGTATCCGAGACATTGGTCGGCGTCTTGCCGAGCTGCAGGGTTCGCGCCAGCCCGGCAGCATAGCGGCGGCAGACACCGGCGAGTTCCAGGGCGATCGTCTCGTTTTCACCGAACCGCCTGTCGCTCCACATGATATGCGGCGCGGAGGCATTCTCGCCGCCGAGAATTGTTGGCGGCAATGCGGTGATGTCACCGGCGAAGTCCGGGCTGCCGGCGATCTGCGCCGCCTGGATGGCGGCAATGGCATCGCACTCGCGAACACCGGGCGCGATCACTTCGAAGGCGCGCGAGACCGCCGCTTCGGCCAAGGTTGATGCCTTGCGCAAATACGCGATCTCGGGCGCCGATTTGACCGCACGAATCCAGTTCACCAGGAGATCGGCGTCGTGCCATTTCGCATTGGGAAGTCCGGCGACAAGCCGGGCATGCCCTTTCGGGGAGAAATAATAGGCTTCGAGCTCGATGCCGATGTGCCTGATACCCCAACCCTTGGCGACGATCCAGGCCGCGATCCAGTCCATGGGATGACGATCGGCACGCTGAACGTGGTCCTCCGGGAAGCCAACGACGTTCTCGGGCTTCATCCACGCCGTCAGAAGACCACCAGCCGCATCCATGGCGCGCCCAATCCAGACCGGCTCGACCTCTTCGATTGGAACCAGCACCACCTGCGGCGTGTAGAAGGACCAGCCATCATAGCCGGTGATGTAGTGCTGATTCGCAATATCGTTGATGATCAGGAGTTCGAGACCGCGCTTCGCCATCTCGGTGCGGATCTTTCGAAGCCGCTGCTGGTACTCGTCGCGGGCAAACGGCAATTCGATCATCTCTGCTCCATGTTTGTTGGCTCAACGGTTGCGGGCTCGCCCACCCTTGAAGCGGTTTTGACATCGCGCAATCGGCCAGGAACAGCATGTGAGCCAGTCCTGAACCGGATACGGCCTTCACCGGCCTTGGTTTGATTTGAATTTTGTCATCGTTATCGCGCGGCCGCGGTCGAATTCTCCAGCTGCGGTATCAACGGCAACGGCGTCGAACCCGGCAACATCCTCACCAAGCGATCGAGCTGCATCGCGGCGCGGCCTACATCAAGAACATGGAGGACTCCATCCCGCTCGGCCGCTTCGGCAGCCCGCGCGACGTCGCCAATGCCTTCCTGTTCCTCGCCTCCGATGATGCCAGCCACATCACCGGCACGACCATTGTCGTCGATGGCGGTCAACTGCTGCCCGAGGGCAACGACTTCCGAATCGGGTCTCCCGCAGAGTGAAATGTCTTGACCCGGCTAAACACCATTCCTGTCGTCGCGACCGGTCGAGGCAGCAACGGACGCGTTATCGCCAACCGTCATGCGATGTCCAATGGGACGGCACCCCGACTGAGCGGCGCACCAATATCAGAGACAAGCTTGACGAGGTCCGCCTGCCGCGTCGTGTTGGTCTTGGCAAAGATGCGGCCAAGGTGGGTCTTGATCGTGTTCTCTCCGACCCCGAGCGATAGCGCAGTCTTCTGCGTGGTCAGTCCGCCACCCACAGCCAGCAAAACCCGCACTTCCGCTGGCGTGAGATCGAACAGTGTCGTCAGCACCGCCTCCGAGGGCGGCGCGGCCGAGGTTGTCGTCGAGATGAAAATGGCGGCGCATGCGGGATGGAAAGCCGCGCGCGCGGTCCCCTCGGTCAGTGGTAATACATAGGCAACGGCTGGCGGCTGACCGGCCGCGGACAAGGGCAAGCCGATGCCGCGCGCGCCAAGCGACGCATCGGCATGAGCGGCTCCCGATATCGCTTCCAGCAGGGCACGGCCCGTCATCGGATTTTGTGCCTGGAGGATGCCGTTTCTAGAAAAGATGGGCTGCTGGGTCGAAAGCATCGCCTCGGCACGGCCGTTGGCATAAAGGATCGCGCCATCCGCGCTGGTCAGAACGACAGCGCTTGCAAGATTGTCGAGCGTCGCGCGGTAGAGACTGGCGGTGACGCCCGCCTGATCGAGCAGGTCGCCGATCAGCGAAGCGCGGCGCAAATGCGGAGAAAGCAGCGCTATGAAGCGCTGCTCCTCCGCAGTGACGGCCCCCCTGCTCGCGCGTGTCGTGAAGCTCACGAGGCCGATCCGATCCGAGGTGTGCACGAACTTGGTGATGCAACCCTCGCGCAATCCCTGCGGGCCAGCCCAGTTCCGGTAGAAAGGTGACAGCTGAAGCTCGGCTTCACTCATGCTCGACAATGTCGACAACGGTGTGTCGATGTCGCCGAAGACGACGGCCTTCAGACCTGGAATGTCCTCGAAGCCGTAGTCCTGCTGGAGAACGCGCATCTGCTCCGAATCCCAAGGCGACTGGGCCGCAAAACGTCCATGTTGACCGCCGGGGTCAGCCAGCGCGATGGTTGAATAGGCGGCGTCCACGGACTCGGTGAGCCGGACCATGACGCCGGTCCAGAACTCCGAATTGAGTGCACAATCGTAAATGTCGCCGATGATCGACGAAAGCAATTCGTTGCTCAGCCTGCTCATTTTGCCCCCGCCCAGCAGCGCCCTCCCTTTCTGTCAGTCAGGGATACCGCCCGTCCCTGCCTATACCAGCTTGGTCTCGAAAAGCTCAACGCAAGCCGAAGGATTTCCGAGAGCTCATCCTTTCGGGTGACGACATTGCAACACGCCGGGCCTAGTGGGCGGCGGTAAAGCAGGTTCCAGAACGCGCCAATTCAGGTGCCGTGGCCCTGAGTAGCGTCGGATTCCAAGACTGTATCCAGGCGCAACGAGTCAGGAAAACTTCTGCTTCAATTGAGAATTTGTTTTGACGGGGGTCAGAAATGTCGGTTTGGAATAGTCTTGCAGGTGGCGCGTGGTCAACCGCTTCAAATTGGACTGGCGGCGTGCCTGACGCAATCGGTGCTACAGCCGATTTCAGCAATCTCGCCGGTGCCAACCTCACGCATCACATCGACCTGGCGGTTCAAGGTCCATTCACTGTCGGCACCCTGAATCTGGCGAGTTCCGCAATCGAGAATTACAGTCTCGAGAACGGCTCGCTCATCATGAACAAGGCGGGCGGTGCGCTCATCAGCGTAACGTCGAGCGGCAATCCACTGGCAAGTGTTTTGGCGTCGTCGCTGACGCTGCAGCTCAATACGGCAACGTTGATCGCGACGAGCGGAGCCAACACCACCCTCGACGTTCAGGCACAGATTACCGGAACGGGACTGCTAACCAAATCCGGCGTCGGCACGCTGAAACTGTCCGATGCGACCAACAACTGGTCAGGTGGAACGCAAATCGATCAAGGCATGGTTTCGTTTGGCGCCGCCGCGTTCGGAACGGGAGACATCGCGTTCGCCGGCAACAGCACGTTCCGGTCTACAGGCATCACGACGCTTGCCAACGATCTGGTCGAACTTGCCGGCGTTTCGACGACCATCAGAGCACAGACGGGCACGTCACTGACGTTGACCGGTACCTTCGCAGCGCTCGGCGGGGCCGGGACTACGGTGCATTTTGGCAGCGCAGCCGATGCGGGAACGATTCACTTTGTCTCAACTAGCATCACCACCAACGATGCGGGCTCGCTTGCCATTGATGGCGGTACGCTGAGTGTGGGTGCAGCGTTCGCGTCATTTACCAACGGGCTGGCCAACACGAATATCGCAGCCGGAGCGGTTCTCGACGCGAATGGCTTCAATCTGGAACTGAACCATCTGACCGGAGGGGGCTTGATCAGCAACAACGGCCTTTCCGATGTTGTCGCGAACGTCAATGAAGCCGGCATCTCCAGCTTCTCGGGTGTTTTGGCGAATAGCTTGAGCCATATAGGATTAAACAAGATCGGCATCGGAACGCTGACATTGTCGGGGCTCAATACCTATTCCGGCGCAACCACTGTCGCGATCGGAACATTGCGGGCGGGAGCCGACCACGCGTTCAGCGCTGAGAGCGTTGTCACCGTAAACGCCGGAGCGACGCTCAACATCGGCGCTTTCGATCAAACGGTTGCAGGGCTGGCCGGCAGCGGCGAAGTCCGGGCCGACACTGTGACCTCGGCTACGCTGACAGTCGACCTCGAATTGGGAGCACGGACGTTTGATGGAGTGATCTCGGATGGCTCCGGCGTCTTCGGGAGCCTTAACCTGACGAAGAGCGGTGACGGCACCCAGGTATTTGCGGGCGCCAACACCTATACGGGGGCGACAAATATAGCGGATGGTTCGCTGTATCTGATTTCGGCCGGCACAATAGCGAGTTCATCGGGTCTGGTCATCGCCGCGGGAAGCGCTCTCGACATATCCGGCATCACCGCAAGCGGGACGACGATCCAGGACCTGATCAATCACGGGGGCATTGGCCTGTATGGCAAGTCATTGACCCTTTCGCATCAGTCGACGAATGTGACCGGTACCTTCTTTGGCGGCGACGGAGCCGACAATCTCGTCGTCAATCTGGACGCTATGACCGCGAACGTCAGCCTGTCGACGACAGTCTTCGCCAACAATTGGACTGACACGAGCGACGCTATCACTGTTACGGGCAATGGTCTTGCCAATACGATCACCGGTTCTTCCCATGCCGACACCATCAATGGCGGCCTCGGTAATGACATACTGATCGGCGGCGGCGGCGAGGACAATCTGAATGGCGGCGACGGTTCGGATACGGCCTCTTATGCAAGTGCTGCCGCAGGCGTCATTGCGAACCTCTCAAATCACAAGGTCAATACCAGTGACGCCGACGGCGACAGCTATTCCCTCATCGAAAACCTGACCGGGTCGGGCCATACGGACCAACTTTACGGCAACGATGTTGCCAATATTCTGGACGGCGGCATCGGTGCCGACACGATGAACGGTGGACAGGGCAACGACACCTACTATGTCGACAATGCCGGCGACCTTGTGGTCGATGTGATTGGCCAGGGCACCGACAATGTGCAGGCCTATGTCAGCTTCAATCTCTCCGGTCAGGAACTGGAGAACCTGCAATTGCGCACCTCGGCCTCCATCAACGGCACCGGCAATTCCATCGCCAATGTCATGTCAGGCAATTCGGGCGTCAACATCCTGATCGGCCTTGGCGGCAACGATACGCTGGACGGCAACACGGGTGCCGACACCATGCAAGGTGGCATCGGCAACGACACCTATTATGTCGACAATGCCGGCGATCAGGTCATCGAGACCGTCGGCCAGGGTACCGACAATGTACAGGCCTATGTCAGCTTCAACCTTTCCGGCCAGGAGCTCGAGAACCTGCAATTGCGCAGCGCCGCTTCCATCAACGGCACCGGCAATTCGATTGCCAACATCATCAACGGCAACAGTGGCAACAACATCATCGACGGCCTTGGCGGCGCCGATACGATGAGCGGAGCACAAGGCAACGACACCTATTATGTCGACAATGCCGGCGACCATGTGGTTGAGACCATCGGCCAGGGCACCGACAACGTGCAGGCCTATGTCTCCTTCAACCTCACCGGCCAGGAGCTGGAGAACCTGCAGCTGCGTACCCCCGCCTCCATCAACGGCACCGGCAATTCGATTGCCAATGTCATCGGCGGCAATTCCGGCAACAACATCATCAATGGGCTCGGTGGCAACGACACGCTGTCCGGCGCGCAGGGTCAGGACAGCTTCGTCTTCACCACGGCGCTCAATGCCTCGACCAATGTCGACCACATCACCGACTTCTCGGTGGTCGAAGACACCATCCAGGTCGACAATGCGATCTTTGCAGCGCTCGGCGGCAACGGCACGCTGACGGCCGACCAGTTCATCAAGAACACCACAGGTCTTGCCGGCGACGGCAACGATCACATCATTTACGAGACCGACACGGGCTGGCTCTATTATGACAGCAACGGTAGTGCGGCGGGCGGTTCCACCCACTTCGCCACCCTCGCCGCAAACCTGGCGCTGACCAACGCCGATTTCGTCGTGGTGTGAGAAGATGAATAGCAGCAAAAGCCTGCTTCAGGGCTGGAGCGGGCGCTGCAACTTTCAGCCGAAACCACCGATGGTTGCAATCCAAGCAGACCGCCGCCTCCGGCGGCGCGACTTCTACTCTTCCTGTTATTCATGGCGTTCCTGAAAATAAAACCGCCAAGCGGTCGCCTCAGCGATTACGAGCTGTATGTATTCATTGAAAAGTTTCTTTTATCCTCAACAATACTATTGGAATTATAATTTCTGGGCACCTCGTTGGCGCAGAACAGAATGATTCTACGGCTCTCTATATGAGATGACTCTAATACAACCTTCGGATACAATCATCCTTGAGATAATGCCAAACAGCACGGGAGGGCTAAAATGGCTGTCATCAACGGAACTATCGGCGACGACATCAACCCCGGCGTTCAGGACCTGGTCGGCGACGACACCATCAACGCATTGGCCGGTAACGACTTAATTTTCATGGCGATTGGCGGCAACGACCAGGTGAATGGAGGGGACGGGGAGGATGACGTTGTCTACGAGGCTTACACAAATGGCCTGACCATCAACATGCAGACTGGTGTCGTCACCGACGGCCTGGGCAACACCGATACGCTCGACAGTGTCGAGGGGCTGAACGCCAGCTACTTCGCAGACAACATCACGATGCGAGATGACGGCTTTTGGGCGTTTGCGAGGGCGGGCAACGACACCATCCAGATGGGATCAAACGGCGGCAGGGTAATGGCCGGAAGCGGCACCGACACCATAGTTGGCGGCGCCGGCGTGGATACGATTTCCTATTGGGACGACGGCTTTGACCTTGGAGTCGACGCCGACGGCGGCGGCATCATCACACATGGTGCAACGATCAATCTGGCGACCGGCATTGCAATTGACGGCTGGGGCTTCACTGACACCCTGAGCGGCATCGAGAACGCTGAAGGCAGCCAGTTCGCGGACACCATCACCGGCACAACCGGCAACAACGTCATCAACGGCCTTGGCGGCGCAGACACCATGCAGGGCGGTCTCGGCAACGACACCTACTATGTCGACAATGCCGGCGACCAAGTCATCGACGTGACTGGCCAGGGCACCGACAACGTGTTCAGCGCGGTCTCCTTCAATCTCTCCGGACAGGAACTCGAGACCCTGACATTGATCGGCGTGGCGTCCATCAACGGCACCGGCAACTCGATTGCCAACATCATCACCGGCAACAGCGGTAACAACGTCATCAACGGCCTTGGCGGCGCTGACACCATGCAAGGTGGTCTCGGCAGCGACACCTACTATGTCGACAATGCCGGCGACAAAGTCATAGACCTGACTGGCCAGGGCACCGACAACGTCTTCAGTTCGATCACCTTCAACCTCTCCGGCCAGGAACTGGAGACCCTGACATTGACCGGCGCGGCGTCCATCAACGGCACCGGCAATTCAATCGCCAACGTCATCACCGGCAATTCAGGCATCAACACGCTGATCGGTCTCGGCGGCAACGATACGCTGGACGGCAAGGCGGGCGCCGACACCATGCAAGGCGGCATCGGCAACGACACCTATTATGTCGACAATGCCGGCGATCACGTGGTTGAAACCACCGGCCAGGGCACCGACAATGTGCAGGCCTATGTCTCCTTCAACCTCTCCGGCCAGGAACTCGAGAACCTGCAGCTGCGCAGCTCGGGGAACATCAACGGCACCGGCAATTCGATTGCCAACATCATCAACGGCAATTCCGGCAACAACATCATCAACGGCCTTGGCGGCGCCGACACGATGAGCGGCGCTCAAGGCAACGACACCTATTATGTCGACAATGCCGGGGACCATGTCATAGACCTGACTGGCCAGGGCACCGACAACGTCTTCAGTTCCGTCTCCTTCAATCTCTCCGGCCAGGAGCTGGAGACCCTGACACTGACAGGCGCGGCGAACATCAACGGCACCGGCAATTCGATTGCCAACATCATCACTGGCAACAGCGGTGTAAATACACTTTTGGGCCTCGGCGGCAACGATATCTTCAGAGGAGGCCTCGGTCATGATGTTATGGATGGTGGAGATGGCCTCGACACGGCCGACTACGCCAACCAGGTCGCCGCTGTTGCTGTAAGTCTAACCAAGGCCGTTGACGCTCAAGTCACGATCGGCGGGATCGCGGAAGATACTGTTCGCAACATCGAGAATGTCACCGGCGGCAGTGGTGGCGACACATTGACCGGCGATGGTTTCGTCAACGTTCTCATCGGCGGAGGCGGCAACGATACAATAAGCGGCAGGGACGGGAACGACACGCTCATTGGGGGAGACGGGAATGACATCATCAACGGCAACTCAGGCGACGACAGGCTGATTGGCGGACGTGGAAATGACACGATCAATGGCAATTCCGGCCTTGACACGGTCGACTACAGTACCGACGTCAACAGCGGCGCAGTACATGGTATCGTCGTCAATCTCTGGGCTGGCGGCTCGCAACTGGGGGTGGCAGCCGATACCGCAACGGATTCGTTTGGGAATACGGATTTCGTAACCAATATCCGCAATGTCACCGGTACGCAGTTTGCGGATCAGATATTTGGCGGCGGGCACGACAACATCCTGACTGCCGGCGCGGGCAACGACGTCCTCGACGGCCACCTGGGCAACGACACACTGATCGGCGGAACTGGCAGCGACTTCTTCGTTTTCCATACAGCGCTCGACGCCTTGACCAATGTCGATACCATCACCGACTTCGCGGTGGTCGACGACACCATCCAGGCCGACAATTTGATCTTTGCAGCGCTTGGCGGCAACGGCACGCTGACGGCCAACCAGTTCGTCAAGAACACCACTGGTCTTGCCGGCGACGGCGACGATCACATCATCTACGAGACCGACACGGGCTGGCTCTACTATGACAGCAACGGCAGTGCGGCGGGTGGTTCCACCCATTTCGCCACGCTGGCCACAAACCTCGCGCTCACCAACGCCGATTTCGTCGTGGTGTGAGAGGCTGAATAACAACTAAGCTTGCTCCAGGAACCAGAGCGAGCGTTGCAAATCTTAACGAGAACCAATGGTGGTTGCGACGGTCCGCCGTTTAACAAATCGCTAGACCAACAAGCACTCCAGCAGGCGCCCACCTCTGCCGGTGCGGCTTCTGCTCTTCCTGTTTTCATGACGCTCTTGAGAGTCGAGCCGTCCAGTGAGCGCCCTGGCGCTTCCAACTGTAGTGCTTCCTCGAAAAACTTCGATGCTGCCCGACAATACAATTGGAAATAAAATCCTGGGCACTCTTGGCGCGGAACAGTTTGGTTCTACGGCCTTTTATATAAGATGACTCTAATACAACCTTCGGATACAATCATCCTTGGGATAATGCCAAACAGCACGGGAGGGCTAAAATGGCTGTCATCAACGGAACCATCGGCAACGACATCAATCCCGGCGTTCAGGACCTGGTCGGCGACGACACCATCAACGCATTGGCCGGCGACGACTACATTATCATGGCGATTGGCGGCAATGACCAGGTGAATGGAGGGGATGGAATCGATGACGTCATCTACGAGAACTACACGAACGGCCTGACCATCAACATGCAGACCGGTGTCGTCACCGACGGCCTGGGCAACACCGATACGCTCAACAGCGTCGAGGGGCTGAACGCCAGCTACTTCGCAGACAACATCACGATGGCAAATGTCGCCTTTTGGGCGTTTGCGAGGGCGGGCAACGACATCATCCATATGGGATCAAACGGTGGCACAGTGTTTGCGGGAAGCGGCACCGACACCATAATTGGCGGCGCCGGCGAAGATATGGTTTCGTACAGGGACGACGGTCTTGACTATGGAGTCGACGTCGACGGTGGTGGCATCATCACACATGGTGCAACGATCAATTTGGCGACCGGCATTGCCGTCGACGGCTGGGGCTTCACGGACACCCTGAGCGGCATCGAGGATGCTGAAGGCACCCAGTTCGCCGACACCATTACAGGCACAACCGGCAGCAACTATCTTGCGGGCGGCGATGGCGCCGATACAATCAATGGCGGCGTGTCGGCCACTGTGGACGTTTACGATTTCTTGCGCGGCGGCAACGGCAACGACACCGTGACGGTGGTTTCCGGTACCGTGTCGGGGGACCAGGGCAATGACAGAATCATTGCACAGACATCCGGAAACACCGACATCGATTATGTCGAGACCCGCTATGACGACGCGGCGACTGCCGTCGTGGCCAACCTCACGGCACAGGCCCGCGCCGGCCTTGCGGCCGGATCCAATGCCATTGGTTTTGCCATCGCAGATGGGCAAGGTGGTGTCGATCGCGTATCCGGCATTCATGCCATCGACGACACATCCTTTGGAGACACTTTCATCGTCGATGCCTCCTTTACCAACACGTTCGGCGGCTACATGGATTTCTATCTCACGGCCGGGAACGACGTTGTAAAATTCCTCGCCGGGGCGGGAGGCCGGGTCAACTACAACCAGGCGGACGGCGCGGTTCTGGTCGATCTGCAGGGCGGCTATGCCCACGACATGGATGAGAGCAACCTCTTCATCGGCTACGACACATTGGTCGGCGTGAATGACGCGCGTGGAACCACGTTCAACGACGCGCTTTATGGCAACGCGGCTGACAATAAGATGCGTGGCCGTGGCGGCAACGATGTTCTGATGGGACACGACGGTAACGACACGCTCTGGGGCGATGAACGTGATGGTTCCAGCGACACGCACTACGGCAATGACTCAATTTACGGCGAAGCTGGAAACGACACGTTGAACGGCGGCCGGGGAGCCGATCTTCTGGATGGTGGCACAGGCGTCGATACCATGCGTGGAGGTGGCGAAAACGACACCTACTATGTCGACAATGCCGGCGATCAGGTCATCGAAACCGTCGGCCAGGGCACCGACAATGTGCAGGCCTATGTCAGCTTCAACCTCTCCGGTCAGGAGCTGGAGAACCTGCAATTGCGCGGCGCCGCATCCATCAACGGCA
This sequence comes from Mesorhizobium bavaricum, assembly GCF_056781655.1. Taxonomy (NCBI): domain Bacteria; kingdom Pseudomonadati; phylum Pseudomonadota; class Alphaproteobacteria; order Hyphomicrobiales; family Phyllobacteriaceae; genus Mesorhizobium; species Mesorhizobium bavaricum. The sequence continues at coordinate 4,978,973 of NZ_CM165566.1, forward strand.
CCGGCAATTCGATTGCCAACATCATCAATGGCAACAGTGGCAACAACATCATCAACGGCCTTGGCGGCGCCGACACGATGAGCGGCGCTCAGGGCAACGACACCTATTATGTCGACAATGCCGGCGATCACGTGGTCGATGTGATTGGTCAAGGCACCGACAATGTGCAGGCCTATGTCAGCTTCAATCTCTCCGGCCAGGAGCTGGAAAACCTGCAGCTGCGCAGCACAGGGAACATCAACGGCACCGGCAATTCCATCGCCAACGTCATCGGCGGCAATTCCGGCAACAACATCATCAACGGGCTCAGCGGCAACGACACGCTGTCCGGCGCGCAGGGTCAGGACAGCTTCGTCTTCACCACGGCGCTCAATGCCTCGACCAATGTCGATACCATCACCGACTTCTCAGTCGCCGACGACACCGTCCAGGTCGACAATTTGATCTTTGCAGCGCTTGGCGGCAACGGCACGCTGACGGCCAACCAGTTCGTCAAGAACACCACAGGTCTTGCCGGCGACGGCGACGATCACATCATCTACGAGACCGACACCGGCTGGCTCACCTATGACAGCAACGGCAGTGCGGCGGGTGGTTCCACCCACTTCGCCACACTGGCCGCAAACCTGGCGCTGACCAACGCCGATTTCGTCGTGGTGTGAGGGAGAGCGGTTACGCCTGGCCGCTCTGCTTTCGGAGCGGCCGGCGCGATCGAGCGCATTTTACATCGCGCCGCCTTTTGCGCATGGGCCGGTGGCTTCAGCCGGCCAAAACGCACAACTCTCGGTTCAACGGATCTGCCCAGTGGCAGAATTACAAGGATCGTGCAGTATCCCCTACCGATCCAGCGGTTCCACTCCCTGTGTGACAAGCCTCACCTGCGAAAACAGTACGGAACGCAAGCACCTCTCAAAGGTTGTTGATCAGGCAACAACCGGCAGAGGGGCTGGAAATGATGAATCCACTCAGAACCGATCACATCTTTCAGCGGGCGCATGTGCTGACGGAAAGCGGTACCCATGGCAGTCCGGCCATCATCATCGCCACATTGGTTGCCGAGGGCTATCCGGAGGCGACCGAACTGTTGAACTCCGACAATATCCGCGCCGACCTCAGCCGCGTCTGTGAAGCCGCCGCCAACGGGCGGCCAGCCGCACCCTGTCGCACGCTTCGCCATTGACGCGGCAGCGGAAGGATTCTGTGGAATGGTGGGCGATGACGGGCTCGAACCGCCGACATCTTCGGTGTAAACGGTGGGCTCCCCACTGAAACCCTTGGAAATCCGGGAAAAGAGCACTTCGCAATATGCCGTTTTAGGCATGTTGTTCTGCCTGTGTTCGACTTTTCAGGTTCATTGAACCGAAGAGCACTTCGTAAATCTCACGCCTACCGCTCAAATGTCAGACAATTTGCAACTGCCGCACACCGGGGGCGGTTAGCAACCACGGTTAAAAGCACCGAAATTCGTTTGAGGCGCTTTGAGTGTGAAATGGCTGTTTACACCGACAGGGCCCCTACTCCGTCAGCGGAAGATACTCCGCGAGTGAGGGCCTCTTGTCGGCTGAGTGCACGAGGAAGTCCTAGGGATAATCCTAGGAGTAGCCGCGGCTGGGGGTGCTCACGCCGGTTTTGCGGACCTGGCCATCGACCATCTTCACGCGGCGTTCGGAGAAATCAGCACTTATGTCCCAAAATCCGCTTCCCGCATCAGATCAGCTGGTCGATTCGACTGGAACTCCGGCCCGGCGCTGGAGCCCAGGCATCTGGAAGCCTCGCCTCGGAATTCCACCTTTTCGGCAGATCGGAGGATTTCAAACGGATGCAGCATTCCGGTGTGCGTAATGTCATCCCATAAGCGTGCCGGTGCAGATAGTTATGTGCAACGTCGTTCCCCATTTGACCTCCCGCCAAAACAGAGACGGAACGGTCCGGTATTATTTCAAACGGCGTGGATCGCCGCTGGCTCGTTTGCCTGACCCAACATCGCCGCTGGCTCGTTGGCCTGACCCAACATCGCCGCTGTTCGATACGGCCTACGCTGAAAAGCTGGCCGACTCTGATTGCGCCAACATCGCCCAAACTGAGCGGGCAGCAGACGGATACCGGCGCCATTGGGCGAAGTATCTTTGGGCGATGGCCCGCTATCGAGCAAACCGGCGATGCTGCACTATTTCGCAGTCCGATGTGCTGGTTCTGTTCGAACAGCAGAGCGATCGATGCGCGTTGTCCAGCCTGAAATTTCGTTACAGCAATGGCACTGGAGGCCGCGACCCGTTTGCGCCAAGTCTGGACCGGATTGACAGTCGAGGCGCACTAGGAATTCTGTTTTCATGGGGCGGCGCCGTAATCATAACGACTTTCCCACCGAAAACAGCAACGTGGCTTCAGTCTGGGCTAAACTGATTCAGTGTGAAATGGGTATTTTACACCGAGAGACCACCTCCCCGTCGGAAAATCCTCTTTGAGCGACCTGCGCTCGATATCTCAGGAGGTGATTCGCTAGGCGTTGAGCAGTTTCTGCAGGTCAGGGAATTCTATCCTGTTGCCGTCGATCTCAAAGCGAAGATGCTCGATCTTCGTCTTTTCCAATGCCTCCGAGAACAATGGACTCGCAGGCAGACCACGGGAGACCAACACCCGGCGGACATCGGTGCCCTGATCAACCGTATAGACGATGAGCTGCCCAATCGCCGTGAACGTGCTCTGTGCCCCCGGCGGTACTTTGATCTCGAACACAACTGTCGCTTTCCCATTCTTGTCCTGGAGGAACAGATCAGGGGCAATGTTTCCGGAGAGACGCTTGTTCCCGTAAGATAGCCCTAGCCGTCTAAGTTCTGTCGCAAGACCCTTTTGGACTTTCCCGTGGATCCGTTTAAAGGCTATCTGGCGCTGGACAGAATAGAAGCCGTCCTGGTCGTTTTCGGGCCGGTAGTCGTGAGTACCAGCCTTACCCGCCTCTTCCGGGGGTACGCCCGAGGCAATCAGTGCCGTCCGATAGGCGGGCAAATTGCGGCGTAGTTCACGGATCCGGGCAGCCTCTCGCACAAAATTCGGAAGCTTGATTGGTAATCGGGTCGGCTCTATCCGACCGAGGACGAAGAGAAGCACCAACTTGCTTGCGTCTTTGATTTCCTCGCGCTCGAAACCTCGAATAAGGTCTGAGAAGGCGCTGGCCGGAACCGAATATTTACCGCCTCCAAGCCCCCCTTTGTGAGCGAAGTAGAGATCACCTTTTTCGTCCTTGACCACCTGTCCGTTGCAGCTAAGCAGCCGCCTCACCGGAATATTGATCTCTATGGCAGGCTGCCAGGTGGGCGCGCCGACGCCGAATCCGCAGAAATATCTGTTGCCGCTCCATAGGTGGTCCGCGATACTGCCCCACATTTCGAGGTCAGGACGATAGTAGACCGGCGCGTCGACGATTTTGCCTCCCGGCGTGGAGATGGTCTGCGTGGACGCGAGCGCATCGCTGCTTATGGCGCGGCCCAACGTCTCCCTCGCCTGCTCAAGCGTGCTTCGGTCAGTTACCAACTCGAACATATTCCTCCTCCGTCGTAGGCACGGGGCGCGTGGTGCCCACTTGCAACCAGTTGTTTCGTTCTAGGGACTCTGGCGCGGCGACTGTCATGCGGCCTTTGATGCCGAAGGCTTATTGTCACGCCGCGCATCGATCAGAACCACGTCCTTGCTCTCCTCCAACCCGAGCTTCTTGAGAATACCCTTCACCCGCACCAGCTCAGCTGCGGTAAAGTAGATGATCGCCTTGATGGCCAGCATCGCATCGCTCGCCGCCTGGTAAATCTCTGCTTGGTTGGCCAGGTTCTGCTCGAGCCTGGTATTCTTCGCCAGCTTCATCTCGACCAGGGTCTTGTCTCGGCCCGGGCTAATCTTAAAGTTCACCGGCCCTCGGCCGTCATTCGCTTCCGCGCCGGCGTCAGAAGGCGTGCCAAACCACACCAGGCGATAGAGGACATGGAGATCCTTTTCGCGTTCGATTGGCTCGCCTTTATCATCGTAGAAAAAGCGGTGCCCGCCTTTGTGCTCGATGACATCCTTGAGGTAGGCCAGGCGCGCGTGCGCTTCGTCGTGCGTCGTCTTGCCGACCTTATAAAAATCTGTTTCCGCTAACAGGACTGATTGGAGCTCCTGCAGCTGCCGGATGAACAGATATTCGATCGCGAGAACCTTTTCCTCACTGACATCCTTCGCCTCATCGCCGCGGATCTCCTTGAGGCGGATGTAGTAGTCGATGATCTGAGGAAATTTCTGCATGGTTGCAACCACGGCAGCTGAGCGTTCTTTTTTAGTAGGTCTTCTCCCCACTTTCGCACGCCGACTCATTCTCGGGTCGGGAGCCTCCTCCGCTTTTCTCCTTCGATGAAGCTCTAACTCGAAATAATTGAAAACTGACGCCCTTAGCTCGGTGTCAGATATGGCCTCAGGGATTTCTTCGAAGCCAGTGATCAGATCGCCCCGATTGATCCAGTTTTCGTCGCGGGTGAGTATGTCCCTCGGGGTGAGGATCACTAAGTCGCCATTGACCCAAGGCAGCTTGTAGCGGGCCCGAGACCAACTCTGCGTCTTGTAATTGAACATCGCGCGATCGACCCATACCTCCCGCACCGCGTCGACCGGCAGATGGTCTGTGGCAAACTTCTCGGTATAACGGCACAGGAAATCTTTGATCAGGTTCGTGGTGAAGTCGCTGATGTTGTCGCGGCCAACTCCATCCGAAACCAGGCAAACCTTTTCGAGGTGACTACTTTCACTGATCCTCTCTGCGCCAAAATCGGAAAAGATAACATGCAGGTTGGCATGCAGATTCCTGGCGAAATCGATTCCAAGGCCGGCACCTTCATTGCCTGTTTCTGAGAACGATGCGGCCTCAAATACGGTGCCGATCAGGCTTTCCTGGCGGAAGGTTTCATCGACCTTGGCCGCCCTTGCCCATCTCGTGACTCGTCTCTGTAGCAGACACTTATCGCGATCAGCCCTGAAGATCCACAGAGAATTATTACCGACATCTGCACATTATACTTTTTTATTTTGCATTTTAGCACTACAAAATAAAATCAGATGAACTAATACTCAAATTATTTCCAGATAGCACAATAAGTATATCTGCTACAGCATCTCCATTTGCATCAGCCTGGACGATCGTGTTGCCGCCAGACTCAAACCACGTTAACGCATGGGCGACAATACTATTGTTCTGACCTCCGAACCCAAAAGCTTGATTGCCTCCCACAGAGCTGTTGGCGTCAATTGCCGACACATCGATGCTGTCGGACCCATGCTGGAAGTCGTTCAGCGTATCCCAGGTCGATGGATTGCTATCTGCAACTGCGCTGAAGACAAATCGGTCGTTTCCAATACCTCCGATAAGGATGTCTGTGCCTGCTCCGCCGTTGATTGCATCGTTTCCTGCAAGTCCGGATATGTTGTTGTTAGAACCGTTGCCCGTCAGCGTGTCGCCGAATGCCGAGCCGGTCAGGTTCTCGAATGCTGAGAGTGTGTCGCTTCCAGCGCCAATGGTGTTCTGGGCGACCGTTGTGGCAAGGCTCGCCGTGATGGCCGCGGTCGCGTGCTCGTAGCTCAGCGTATCGATGCCGGCGCCGCCGTTCAGCACGTTGTTGCCGCCATCGCCCTCGAGCGTATCGTTCTGCGCAGAGCCCAGAAGGCCCTCGATGCTGGAAAAGGTGTCGCCTTCGGCATCGCCGCCATGGCTTATGCCGGTCATCAGGCTGACGTTCACACCAGCCGCCGACGCCGCATAGCTGGCCGTGTCGATGCCCACGTCACCGATCAGAGTGTCGGCGCCGCCAAGACCGGCCAGGGTGTTGTTGCCGGTGTTGCCGGTGATCACGTTGGCAAGCGCGTTGCCAGTGCCGGCCAGGTTGGCCGTGCCGGTCAGCGTCAGGTTCTCGACGTCCCCCAAGACGTGGAGGGCATCCGAAAGGTTGAAAGCAATCGACGAGCGAACCAGATCGATGCCGTCACCGCCGGTCTCGTCGACGATATCTCCAGCGTTGTCGACAACGTAAGTGTCGCTGCCGGCGCCGCCGAGCATGGTGTCAGCGCCCGTTCCGCCATTGATCAGGTCGTCGCCGTCCAGGCCGGCGATCACATTGGCTGCCGTGCTGCCCGTCAGCGTGTCGCCGAATGCCGAGCCGATCAGGTTCTCGAAGGCTGAGAGTGTGTCGCTGCCGGCGCCAATGGTGTTTTGGGCCGCCGTCGTCGCAAGGCTCGCCGTGATGGCCGCGATCGCGTGCTCGTAGCTCAGCGTATCGATGCCGGCGCCGCCGTTCAGCACGTTGTTGCCGCCATCGCCCTCGAGCGTATCGTTCTGTGCAGAGCCCACAAGCCCCTCAATGCCGGAGAAGGTGTCGCCTTCGGCATCGCCGCCTTGAGCCAGGCCGGTCATCAGGCTGACATTCACACCAGCCGCCGACGCCGCATAGCTGGCCGTGTCGGTCCCTGCGTCACCGATGAGCGTATCGGCACCGCCAAGACCGGCCAGGGTGTTGTTGCCGGTGTTGCCGGTGATCACGTTGGCGAGCGCATTGCCGGTGCCAGCCAAATTGGCCGTCCCTGTCAGCGTCAGGTTCTCGACGCTTCCAAAGACGTGCAGGGCATCGGAGAGATTGAAAGCAATCGAAGAGCGAACCAGATCGATGCCGTCACCGCCCGTCTCGTCCACGATGTCTCCGGTGTTGTCGACAACGTAAGTGTCGCTGCCTGCGCCGCCGAGCATACGGTCAGCGCCAGCACCGCCATTGATCAGGTCGTCGCCGTCCAGGCCGGCGATCACATTGGCTGCCGTGCTGCCCGTCAGCGTGTCGCCGAATGCCGAGCCGATCAGGTTCTCGAAGCCGGAGAGGGTATCGCTGCCCGCGCCAATAGTGTTCTGGGCCGCCGTCGTCGCAAGGCTCGCCGTGATGGCCGCGATCGCGTGCTCGTAGCTCAGCGTATCGATGCCAGCGCCGCCGTTCAGCACGTTGTTGCCGCCATCGCCCTCGAGCGTGTCGTTCTGTGCGGAGCCCAGAAGGCCCTCGATGCTGGAGAAGGCGTCGCCTTCGGCATCGCCGCCTTGAGCCAGACCGGTCATGAGGCTGACATTCACACCAGCCGCCGACGCCGCATAACTGGCCGTGTCGGTGCCCACGTCACCGATCAGAGTGTCGGCGCCGCCAAGACCGGCCAAGGTGTTGTTGCCGGTGTTGCCGGTGATCACGTTGGCAAGCGCATTGCCAGTGCCGGCCAGGTTGGCCGTGCCGGTCAGCGTCAGGTTCTCGACGTCCCCCAAGACGTGGAGGGCATCCGAAAGGTTGAAAGCAATCGACGAGCGAACCAGGTCGGTGCCGTCACCGCCCGTCTCGTCGACGATGTCTCCCATGTTGTCGACAACGTAAGTGTCGGTGCCTGCGCCGCCGATCATGGTGTCGGCACCCGTCCCGCCATTCAGCACGTCGTCGCCGCCCAGGCCGGAGATCACGTTGGCTGCCGTGCTGCCCGTCAGCGTGTCGCCGAATGCCGAGCCGATCAGGTTCTCGAAGCCGGAGAGGGTATCGCTGCCCGCGCCAATAGTGTTCTGGGCCGCCGCCGTCGCAAGGCTCGCCGTGATGGCCGCGGTCGCGTGCTCGTAGCTCAGCGTATCGATGCCAGCGCCGCCGTTCAGCACGTTGTTGCCGCCATCGCCCTCGAGCGTGTCGTTCTGTGCGGAGCCCAGAAGGCCCTCGATGCTGGAGAAGGCGTCGCCTTCGGCATCGCCGCCTTGAGCCAGACCGGTCATCAGGCTGACATTCACACCAGCCGCCGACGCCGCATAACTGGCCGTGTCGGTGCCCACGTCACCGATCAGAGTGTCGGCGCCGCCAAGACCGGCCAAGGTGTTGTTGCCGGTGTTGCCGGTGATCACGTTGGCAAGCGCATTGCCAGTGCCGGCCAGGTTGGCCGTGCCGGTCAGCGTCAGGTTCTCGACGTCCCCCAAGACGTGGAGGGCATCCGAAAGGTTGAAAGCAATCGACGAGCGAACCAGGTCGGTGCCGTCACCGCCCGTCTCGTCGACGATGTCTCCCATGTTGTCGACAACGTAAGTGTCGGTGCCTGCGCCGCCGATCATGGTGTCGGCACCCGTCCCGCCATTCAGCACGTCGTCGCCGCCCAGGCCGGAGATCACGTTGGCTGCCGTGCTGCCCGTCAGCGTGTCGCCGAATGCCGAGCCGATCAGGTTCTCGAAGCCGGAGAGGGTATCGCTGCCCGCGCCAATAGTGTTCTGGGCCGCCGCCGTCGCAAGGCTCGCCGTGATGGCCGCAATCGCGTGCTCGTAGCTCAGCGTATCGATGCCGGCGCCGCCGTTCAGCACGTTGTTGCCGCCATCGCCCTCGAGCGTGTCGTTCTGTGCGGAGCCCAGAAGGCCCTCGATGCTGGAGAAGGCGTCGCCTTCGGCATCGCCGCCTTGAGCCAGACCGGTCATGAGGCTGATGTTCACACCAGCCGCCGACGCCGCATAGCTGGCCGTGTCGGTGCCCACGTCACCGATCAGAGTGTCGGCACCGCCAAGCCCCGCCAAGGTGTTGTTGCCGGTGTTGCCGGTGATCACGTTGGCAAGCGCATTGCCAGTGCCGGCCAGGTTGGCCGTGCCGGTCAGCGTCAGGTTCTCGACGTCCCCCAAGACGTGGAGGGCATCCGAAAGGTTGAAAGCAATCGAAGAGCGAACCAGGTCGGTGCCGTCACCGCCCGTCTCGTCGACGATGTCTCCCATGTTGTCGACAACGTAAGTGTCGGTGCCTGCGCCGCCGATCATGGTGTCGGCACCCGTCCCGCCATTCAGCATGTCGTCGCCGCCAAGCCCATTGAGAATGTCGTTCCCGCCAAGTCCCAAGATCGTGTCGGACTCTGGTGTCCCGGTGTGGGTCTGGCCGGCGTTGGTACCCGTTATCGTCTGTCCCGCAACATCTGTAACAGTTATTGAAAGCGACTGATTGTCGACAAGATTGCCATCGGAAACCGCGATCGTCACGTCGTAGACGTTGTCGCCGCCAGCATCTCCGGGAGCCTCAAAGTCGGGTGCCGTCTGGAAATTCAGCGCACCATTGCCGGGATCAATCTGGAACAGCGCGGCATCGGGGCCGCCGATGATCGAATAGGTGAGCGTAGCTCCCGCATCCGGATCGGTCGCCGTGACGCTGGTCACCGCCGTGGTGTTCTCCGCAATCGAGATCTGAGCGGTATCACCTCCGCCATTCGAGGTGATGACCGGAGCGGTATTTTGCGTGATCACAAGTTGGGCATAATCAGGATCGGCCGCCGGTGTCACGGTCAAAACGCCATTGATTTCGCCGGAGAGCACGATGGTACTGTCAAAAACCCCGTCGCCGTTCCCATCGATGTCGATGAATGTATCCGTTGCTGTCGTGCGAAGACGATAGTCGCTTGGGGAGGCGGATCCGAAGGCGACCATGATTTTCTCACCGTATCCGTAGTCGGTGATCCGATCTCCATTCCAATCGGTGACACTTCCGGCAAATGTATCGACGCCGCCGCCGCCGGTAAGGGTGTCGACGTCATATTGCCCGGCGAGTTGGTCATCCCCATCCCCGCCGATTAGTATGTCGTTGCCGAAGTTCCCTTGGATCTCGTCTGCTTGGGATGACCCAATAAGCGTGTCTGCCGATAACGACCCGCCCATATAAATTGAGTCGTTGGAACTCCAGTTCGAAAAGGTCCATGCTCCGATATCGAGAGTTCCCGGTGCATCCATCAAAATGTTGATTGCGTTGGCTCCGCCATTGCCCCCGACGGACGCATTCTGAGACAATCCCGATCCAATCTGCGTCGAGGAAAAAGTGACGATCGCAGGAATGGCTGCTCCACCGAAGCTCAAAGATTCAATCGACCCGAGGGTGGCCAGGCGGAAGTCGTTGTTGCCGAAGATGAGCAGATCATCCGCGCCGCCCCCGCCGTCAATCGATTCACCGCTTGCAACATCCCCGGTATTGAAGCTGAACCGGTCGTTGCCTGCCCCACCCTGGATGATGTCAGCGCCAAGACTGCCGAAAATAACATCATTGACCGCGGAGCCAATCAAAACGTCGTTGGCGTTGGAGCCTATCAGCTCGATACTGTCATTCGGGCCCCAGTTCTGGAATACAGCGGCACTAAGGTCAGCCGTTCCTCCCGAAAGGGAGGTGACGCGCACGGATACCTGGTCGAAAAATGAGCTGCCCACGAAGGTATTTATCTGACCCGCTCCGACATTGTCGCTGCTGAGCCATACCGTTGCGGCAGAAATGGTATCGAACGCCAGGCGCTCTATGCCTGTGATGCTTGTCCGGTAGAGGTCGCTGTTGTTCCCTTCGACCGAGACGGTGTCGAATCCTGCTCCACCGTCGATCGTGTCACCCAAAGCACTGTCAAGGATGCTGTAATGGATGATATCATTTCCTTCGCCGCCATCGAGGACATCTGATCCTGACCCGCCGCGCAAGTTGTCGTCGCCACCCCCGCCTGAGATCGTGTCGTTTCCGCCGAGTCCAAGAATAGTTTCGTCTTCGCTGGTCCCAACAAGCACGTTGTCAAATTCGTCACCGATGATCGTATTCGGTGCATCGATCACCGTAATTGCGACCCCCTGGCCCGTGCTCAGCGTGCCGTCGGAGGCGGTGACGGTGATGTCGTAGACGTTGCTGGCATCTTGATCGAGCGGGGTCTCGAAGTCGGGCGCCGCCTTGAAGGTGATCTCACCTGTGGAGGCGTTGATGTCAAACAGCGCAGCGTCCGTGCCGTCCAGCGAATAGGTCAGCGCACCGAGATTGTCGGCATCGTTGGCGTTCGCGTCATAGGCCACGCCCGTGCCGTTCTCGGCGAAGCTGGCGGTCGTGCCCGAACTGAACACCGGAGCATTGTCATTGACGTTGGTCACGGTGACCGTAATGGTCTGGGTGTCCAGGCCGCCATGGCCATCTCCAGCCTGCACGACGACCTGATAGAACTGATCGAAGATCCCGCCGTTGAGATTCGGGTTCTCAAAATCTGGCGCCGTCACGAAAGACAATGCGCCCGACTGGCCGTCAATCGAAAACAGGTTGGCGTCAAACCCTCCGACGATGGAGTGGATAAGCGTATCACCAGCATCCGGATCTGTTGCTGTGACAGTGGTCACCGCGGTCGTGTTCTCGGCAATGTTGATTGATGCATCGTCTCCGCCGCCGTTAGAGACAATCGAAGGAGGATGATTTGTAGCAACAGGCGAGATTTCAATCAAAACACTGTCAGTCAAAGCTCCGCCAGAACCAGTGTTTCCTCCATCACTAAACGTGATGGTAGCCGTACGCGGCGCATCTGTAATGATTTGATAGAAGTTATCCAGAACGAGCGACTTTAGCAGTCCGTCAACTGCAGCTGCCGTCGCATTGCTGTTAAGGGTAAAGTACATATTTGTGGTGCCAAGTCCGGACACTGTTCCGACGTCGACGCCATCGACTGTAAAATGCAGAATGCCGTTGACGTACCCAACTTGCACGTTGCCCGTAGGCAGGTTGTTCATGATGCTGAAGCGGTCGCCCGGATCTCCACCGGACAGCGAGACGGTAATCTGCCCGCCAACGAAATTGGCCGGACTGTCCGGATCGGTGATGTGCGCTGTCGGAAGCAAGCCAACTGCGCCTCCGGTATAGGTAACCCGAGTCGGCGTGTTCGGCGTTAGATCCGGCGCGTCGTTGACCGGGGTGATGTCGAGGCTGGCGGAACCGGCGACGCCGCCGCCGTTACCGTCGCTGACCGTGTAGGAGAAGGCCACATCCGTGTCGTCATTGGCGGCCGGCGTGTAGTTCCAGGTGCCGTCGCCATTGTCGATCAACGAACCGTTGCCGGAGGCGATGGCCAGGCTGGTGGCCGTGAGGCTATCGCCGTCGGCATCGGTGGCATTAGCCAGAAGCTCTGCCTGTGTGATGACCAGGATGCCGGAATCCTCGGCGATCGATGCCAGGGTCACCGCCGTGGTGGTCGGCGCAACGTTGACGCCTGGCGTGATGTCAAGGCTCGCAGAGCCGGCGACGCTCCCGCCGTGGCCGTCGCTGACCGTGTAGGAGAAGGACACATCCGTGTCGTCATTTGCTGCCGGCGTGTAGTTCCAGGTGCCGTCGCCATTGTCGACCAACGAGCCGGTGCCGGAAGCGATGGCCAGGCTGGTGGCCCCGAGGCCGTCGCCCTCAGCATCAGTGGCGTTGGCCAACAACTCGCTCTGAGTGATGAGCCGGGCACCGGAATCCTCGGCGATGGGTGCCAGGGTCACCGCCGCGGTGGTCGGTGCGTCGTTGACGGGGGTGATGTCGAGGCTGGCGGAGCCGGCGACACTGCCGCCGTTGCCGTCGCTGACCGTGTAGGAGAAGGACACATCCGTGTCGTCATTGGCGGCCGGCGTGTAGTTCCAGGTGCCGTCGCCATTGTCGATCAACGAGCCGGTGCCGGAAACGATGGCCAGGCTGGTGACCGCGAGGCTGTCACCCTCGGCATCGGTGGCGTTTGCCAACAGCTCGCTCCGAGTGATGAGCCGGGCACTGGAATCCTCCGCAACCCCTGTCAAGGTCACCGTCGTGGTGGTTGGCGCATCGTTGCTGCCAGTGATGGCGATGTCGATCTGGGAAGTGTCGGTCCCACCTTTGACATCGATGACCCGATAGGTGAACGAATCGGTCACCGCCGCTCCGCCCGCGAGGGCTTGGGTGTCTAGGTCGTTGTCGTCGAGCGAATAAACGTAGCTGCCATCTACACCTATCAGCAGTGTGCCGTAGGTTCCGATGAGGGTGGTTGGACCAGAAACGGACGTGAACGCAGCGCCTGAGGCTTCAGGTCCTGCGCGCGCGCCACTGACGGCCAACGTGTCGCCTAAACTCAAGTCGGCATCTGTGTCGTTGCCGAGGACGTTTCCTGAGGCTATGGCATCGCCCGTCGTGCTGTTGGCCACACCTCCCGCTTCGGCCACGCTGTCTGAAGCATTGTCATCAATCACGCCAGCAGGGGCGTCGTTGATAATCTCGGCGGCCAAGAAGGTGCCGTTGGAGAAAGCGAAGTTCTCGATGTTCGACACGGTGTCAGTGCCATCCGCACCCACGTTGTCAGCGATCGTGTAAACACCAGACGAAACGCTGATCGTGTAGTTCCTCCAGGGGCCCGCATACACAACCGTGTCGTCACCCCCGCCACCATCGATTGCGTCATTGCCGGCTGAACCAGAGAGGACGTTCGCCAGTGCGTCGCCGGTAAGCGAGTCGTTGCCGCCACCTCCCGTCACACCCTCGAAATTGCGAATTGTGTCCTCCGACACGCCGCCCACGATCGCGACGGCGTCCGAGGTGCCGTTCAGTGTTATGATTACGGCGTCAACCCGATCACTGTAGCTGACGACATCATTGCCACCTCCGCCGTCCAGAACGTCGACCCCGCGGCCACCATTGATGACGTCGTCGAAAGCCGTTCCGACGATTGTGTTCGCTCCGGCATTGCCCGTCAGGCTGAGGCCATATGTGAGGCTGCTCGCGTCAAGATTGAGCGCAGTTGTCCCAGTGGTGCTGCCAAACACGTCAGAAATGACAACTTCCTCAATGGAGGCGACCCCTGCACGTAGCGCAAGTGTATCGTTGGCTATGGTGCTGGCGAAACGGATCGTGTCAAAGCCCACGCCGCCGTCAATTGTCTCCCCCAGCGCGTAATGTGTAGCTCGCTCGATGACGACGATGTCATTGCCGTTGCCGCCATAAATGGCGTCGACGCCCTGGTCTCCGAAGATCTGGTCGTTGCCGTCGTTGCCATATATCGTGTCATTGTCGCCGCCGCCGTGGAGTTCGTCGGCACCGGAATCGCCATAGAGAGTGTCATCGCCGAGTTCGCCAAACAGCCTATTGACCGCAGTGTCGCCAGTTAGGTTGGCAAGGCCACCGATGAGCGTGTCGGCGTCGTCGCCGCCGTGGAGCGTATCGGCGCCGAGTCCACCGATAAGCATGTCGCTGCCTTCGTCGCCGTTCAAGATGTCGTCGCCGGCTTGGCCGTCGAGCTGGTCGTTACCCAACCCACCATTCAGCGTGTCGATGCCATCGCCACCGTAGATGACGTCATTGCCGGCGAGGCCGTTCACCGTGTCGTCGCCACCGACCGCGTAGATGATGTCGTCTTTTGGGGTGCCTGGGATCACTTCATCGATGTTGCGACCAACCAGCGCAATGAAATTGTCGGGCAGGAAGTCGGCTTCTGATAGGTCGGTTGACGTGCCGGTGAGTTCAACGAAGAGATCATCAGCATCGAGCACGAAGTTGTTGTTGATGTCGCCGATGAGAATCGTGTCGGCACCGACATGCGTCCACCAGATCTGGGTAAATCCGTCACCGATATCGGCTCCTCCGAGCGCTGTGCCTATCGAAAGGGTGTCGACTGCGGGATCGAAATTAGCGAGCGCGATCTCGCCACGAAACACCAGTGGCCCGCCGTCATACGAGCCGGGAGTGCCACGCCCGACGGAGAGATCGAGCTTGTCGCCGTCTTCAACTTTGAAGTCGGTGATCGTGTCATGCGCGGCAAACGTCGATTGCGAGGCCGACAAGACCCTGAAGATGTCGGCTTCCGTGTCGCCGGTCAGGGTATCGGCACCATCGCCACCGTCGAGCGTATCCGTACCGGACCCGCCGTCGAGTTGATCGATGCCAGCTCCGCCGTAGAGCGTGTCTGCGCCATCCTCGCCGGCGAGCTCATCACCCCCATCGTTGCCAAAGATCGTGTCATTGTCGCCACCACCATGGAGTTCGTCGTGGCCGGCGTCACCGTAGAGATTGTCATTGCCAAGCTCACCAAACAGCTTATTGACCGCAGTGTCGCCAGTTAGGTTGGCAAGGCCACCGATGAGCGTGTCGGCGTCATCACCGCCGTGCAGCGTATCGGCGCCGAGCCCGCCAACGAGAGTGTCGCTGCCTTCGTCGCCGTTCAGGAAATCGTCGCCGGCTTGGCCGTCGAGCTGGTCGTTATCCAACCCACCATTCAGCGTGTCGATGCCATCGCCACCGTAGATGACGTCATTGCCGGCGAGGCCGTTCACGGTGTCGTCGCCACCGACCGAGTAGATGACATCATCACCGGAAGTGCCCGGAATCAGATCCGGACCCTGCGTTCCGACAATCACCTTGAAATTTTCGGGCAGGAAATCCAGTTTGGTGAGCTGAATGTTAGGGCCATCCAACTGGACGACCAGGTCGGTTCCGTCGAGTTCGAAATTGCCGTTGGTGTCTCCATAAAGATACGTGTGGCCGTTGAGTTCTTTCCACCAAATTTGTGAAAACCCTGTCCCGAGATCGCTTCCCTGCAAGACACCATCAGGGGTGACAGCCCCGATGAACTGGTCCCCAAGCGTTCCGGTAAAAGTGGCTCCGAGTTGCCCCATGAACACCAGTGGCCCGCCGTCATACGAGCCGGGAGTGCCACGCCCGACGGAGAGATCGAGCTTGTCGCCGTCTTCAACTTTGAAGTCGGTGATCGTGTCATGCGCGGCAAACGTCGATTGCGAGGCCGACAAGACCCTGAAGATGTCGGCTTCCGTGTCGCCGGTCAGGGTATCGGCACCATCGCCACCGTCGAGCGTATCCGTACCGGACCCGCCGTCGAGTTGATCGATGCCAGCTCCGCCGTAGAGCGTGTCTGCGCCATCCTCGCCGGCGAGCTCATCACCCCCATCGTTGCCAAAGATCGTGTCATTGTCGCCACCACCATGGAGTTCGTCGTGGCCGGCGTCACCGTAGAGATTGTCATTGCCAAGCTCACCAAACAGCTTATTGACCGCAGTGTCGCCAGTTAGGTTGGCAAGGCCACCGATGAGCGTGTCGGCGTCATCACCGCCGTGCAGCGTATCGGCGCCGAGCCCGCCAACGAGAGTGTCGCTGCCTTCGTCGCCGTTCAGGAAATCGTCGCCGGCTTGGCCGTCGAGCTGGTCGTTATCCAACCCACCATTCAGCGTGTCGATGCCATCGCCACCGTAGATGACGTCATTGCCGGCGAGGCCGTTCACGGTGTCGTCGCCACCGACCGAGTAGATGACATCATCACCGGAAGTGCCCGGAATCAGATCCGGACCCTGCGTTCCGACAATCACCTTGAAATTTTCGGGCAGGAAATCCAGTTTGGTGAGCTGAATGTTAGGGCCATCCAACTGGACGACCAGGTCGGTTCCGTCGAGTTCGAAATTGCCGTTGGTGTCTCCATAAAGATACGTGTGGCCGTTGAGTTCTTTCCACCAAATTTGTGAAAACCCTGTCCCGAGATCGCTTCCCTGCAAGACACCATCAGGGGTGACAGCCCCGATGAACTGGTCCCCAAGCGTTCCGGTAAAAGTGGCTCCGAGTTGCCCCATGAACACCAGTGGCCCGCCGTCATACGAGCCGGGAGTGCCACGCCCGACGGAGAGATCGAGCTTGTCGCCGTCTTCAACTTTGAAGTCGGTGATCGTGTCATGCGCGGCAAACGTCGATTGCGAGGCCGACAAGACCCTGAAGATGTCGGCTTCCGTGTCGCCGGTCAGGGTATCGGCACCATCGCCACCGTCGAGCGTATCCGTACCGGACCCGCCGTCGAGTTGATCGATGCCAGCTCCGCCGTAGAGCGTGTCTGCGCCATCCTCGCCGGCGAGCTCATCACCCCCATCGTTGCCAAAGATCGTGTCATTGTCGCCACCACCATGGAGTTCGTCGTGGCCGGCGTCACCGTAGAGATTGTCATTGCCAAGCTCACCAAACAGCTTATTGACCGCAGTGTCGCCAGTTAGGTTGGCAAGGCCACCGATGAGCGTGTCGGCGTCATCACCGCCGTGCAGCGTATCGGCGCCGAGCCCGCCAACGAGAGTGTCGCTGCCTTCGTCGCCGTTCAGGAAATCGTCGCCGGCTTGGCCGTCGAGCTGGTCGTTATCCAACCCACCATTCAGCGTGTCGATGCCATCGCCACCGTAGATGACGTCATTGCCGGCGAGGCCGTTCACGGTGTCGTCGCCACCGACCGAGTAGATGACATCATCACCGGAAGTGCCCGGAATCAGATCCGGACCCTGCGTTCCGACAATCACCTTGAAATTTTCGGGCAGGAAATCCAGTTTGGTGAGCTGAATGTTAGGGCCATCCAACTGGACGACCAGGTCGGTTCCGTCGAGTTCGAAATTGCCGTTGGTGTCTCCATAAAGATACGTGTGGCCGTTGAGTTCTTTCCACCAAATTTGTGAAAACCCTGTCCCGAGATCGCTTCCCTGCAAGACACCATCAGGGGTGACAGCCCCGATGAACTGGTCCCCAAGCGTTCCGGTAAAAGTGGCTCCGAGTTGCCCCATGAACACCAGTGGCCCGCCGTCATACGAGCCGGGAGTGCCACGCCCGACGGAGAGATCGAGCTTGTCGCCCTCGGACTGTCTGAAATCGGTGACGTGATCGATTCCCGCCAGCGTCGAGGAGCTCGCACTAAAGAAGCGGAAAACATCCGCGTCACCATCACCAGTGAGGATGTCTGTTCCATCTCCGCCGTCGAGCACGTCGGTGCCAGCGCCGCCCTCAAGCGTGTCGTCGCCCGTACCACCCTGCAGCGTGTCATCATTGGCATCACCGAAGAGGTGATCAACACCGTCATTGCCAGAGAGAGTATCGTTGCCGTCGCCACCGTGAAGTTCATCGTGACCGGCATCTCCGTAAAGAGAGTCGTTGCCAATGCCGCCATCAAGCGTGTTGGCAGACAGGTCGCCGTTGCCGCTAACGTCAAGCCCGCCGATGAGCGTGTCATCATTGTCGCCGCCGTGCAGATCATCGGCGCCAAGTCCGCCGATGAGGGTGTCGTTGCCTTCGTCCCCGTTCAGGATGTCGTCGCCCAATCCTCCCGCGAGCGTATCGTTATTTAGCCCGCCATTCAGCGTGTCGATGCCGTCATCGCCGAAGAGCTGATCGTCGCCGCTACCGCCGTTCAGCGTGTCAATCCCGTCGCCGCCATGGAGTTGGTCATTGCCACCATTGCCGTTCAGGACGTCGTCACCACCCTGGCCGAAGCCAATGTTGCCAACTTCCGAGCCCTCATAAGTAGGGTCAGCCTGATCTGTGCCTCGGTACACTATGAGAGAGTCGGAAAAGTCGGCGGCGACGAGTGTGGCGGCGGGATTGCTATTCGTCAGATGAATGAGCATGTCCTGCTCGCCAAACTGGCCGTCATCGTCGGCATCGACCCAGATTTCGATGCCGGCCCAGTTTCCGATGGTCGTGTAGTGCCAGGAGATGTCAGCGAAGCCGTCGGGCGACAAGAACGATCCTGATGGAACGCCCTGCGTATAGCTGAAGTCGAGCTGCGCCAAGTTGAAGGCCAGAGGTAGATTGCCGTAGAAACTGGGCAAGTCGATGAGGTCGCCACCGACCCCGCCCATTCCCTCGAAATCGGTGATGGTGTCGACTGTCGAGGGCGAGGATTCGCTGCGCGGGATACCGAACCCAAACTTGTAGACGTCGTTACCGCCGCCGCCCGTCATCGTGTCAGCGCCAAGACCGCCTTCGATTGTGTCGGCGCCACCACCTCCAAAGATTATGTCGCTGCCATCACCACCCACGAGGGTGTCAGCACCCGTACCTCCAGTAAATGTATCCGATCCGTCGCCTCCAATCAGGCGCAGACTACCCGAGGAAACCAAACTGCCATCAACGATTAGATGGTCGTTCTGACCTTCAGCCGAGCCATCAACGGCGAGAGCTCCGCCCAATGCGCTTGAGACCGCCTCGTTGCTGAGCGTTAGATTGAATGTTCCCCCGCCCTGATAGACGATATTTTCGACCTCAGTGATCGTTGTTGGCAAAAGCGGGACCGAGAGACTGCCAGAAACGATCACCGTATCGTTGCCGCCGCCGCCATCTATGGCATCAGTCGGATCTAGGTGATCACCCACGACGATTGTGTCGTCCGCAGCGCCAGCGGTTACAGTGTCAGAACCGGTGTTGCGAAAATAGAAATAGTCGGCTTGGTCAGACCCAGTCAGCTGGTTAGAAGTATCGAAACGAACGACGCTGCCGTCGGCGAATGCGAAATTAGCATCCAGAAGTTCATCTATGGTGACAGTAGCGAGTGTGACTGTGGTGCCGTTGCACGTCACAACCACATCCGACCCAAGCTGCAAGAACGTCAGCTCACTTGCGGAGAAACCTCCATCGAATGCGAGCTGATCCTCTGAAAAGGAGAACGAAACCGTCGTCCCAGCAGCGTCTGCAAAGTTAATGATATTTGCCATTCCCGCCTCCCCCAATTACCGAGCTGGCATTCGCCACTGTTGTCCGGCCAAATTGCCGTTTGAATCCTCATATTCCGGCGGTCAGTTGCGCTACGAAACCCCCATTTGGGTGGAGTCGGCCTAGTTCATAGTTGTTCTCAGCGTTTTGCAGACGGGATCCCGGAACTTCGTAGCGACTTCTTGGCTGGATGTGGGATGCGTGGCGGCCTTCAGCACTGCATCAAGTCTCGCATTTAGACCAGCAAGCCAAAGTCTGCCGCCAAAACGAAACGCGCTCTTGACTTCCCGCATCCCGTCGCGGGCTTGTGCTCGACTGACAACATCTAGCTATACAACTTCAGTATATTAGAATATCCTCATCTAGGGATTCTTACGTGTGGATTTGGGGAGGCGTGCCCATGGGAAAGGGTCGCCCAGCTTTTGGGTCGGGAGAAAGGATTGGCGGCTATGATGAGAATCGTGTTGCCTCAATAAGTAACACGGTTGCTGAAGCAATTGATGCCGCGACGTTCGGGGTGGTTTCCTGGGATGAGGTGCCGCGCGCAATGGGGGAAGCATTCCCCGGATCGTTGTGCTCCCTCCTGAATCACAATGTTGCCGAAAACAAACTAAATTTTCAGGCCGTCCACAACATGGATCCAGATTACCTGAAATTGTATGCAGATTACTATGCAAGGTTAAATCCGTGGATACCGTTGTGGCAGGCGGTCGAAAGTGGAACGGTTCTGATCGCCGAGGAAGACTGTCCGGCACGTACGTTCGCGGATACGGAATTCTACAATGACTGGCTCCGTCCGCAGAAAGACATCGAGGCAGCGGTCGGCATAAAAATAGATGGCGGGCCACGGGAAGTCATTCATCTCCCAGTGCACTATCCGCTTTCCAAGGCCAGCTCTTACGACCGAGCTGCGGCCGAAGTTCTCACGCGGATACGAAGCAATCTGCGAAGGTCGGTCGATCTTGGACATTTACTCAGGCAAAGGACCGAGGACGCTATGGCGGGTGCCGCCTTGGTCGAACGCGCCTGCTGCGCGGCATTCGTCATAGATAGAGACAGACATCTCCGCGATGCGAACCAGCAGGCTGTTGACATGTTTTCCGCAGGTTCCGTGGCTGTAGTCCGCCACGGCGGCGTGTGCCTCTCAAATGCTCGCGCCGACAACCTGTTCCGCGATGGGATTGTCGCGCTCTCCAAAGGATCGCTCCCGGACTTGTACCAAATTCCTTTCTGCATCGAAGGACGCAACTGGCAAGTTTCGTTTGCGCCGCTTCCGGCCATGTTGGCTTCCGGCGTCCTGTCCCTATTTCTCACTAGATCGATGGTTCTTGTCCTTATCCGCGATCTGGACGCGCGCCTCCGCCGCCATGGTGATTTGTCGGCATTTGCCCTGCAGTACGGACTGACCAGAGCCGAAATCATGTTTTGCGAGCGGTTGGCCCAAGGGGATTCGCTTGCCGAGACGGCCGGCGTTCTCGGGATCAAGGTTGAAACCGCACGCGATAGGGTCAAATCGATATTCCACAAGACTGGAACGCATCGACAAGGCCAGCTTGTGGCGATGCTTGGCGTCTCAATCTAATGCGCCATGGAGGCTCACAGGCTCAGTCCCTTTGCCAGGTCCTCTTGGCACCGCCTACGCAGTCTGGACGGGCATCGGCGCGGTAGGCTCACTGTTGGTGGGCATGATCTTGCTGAGAGAAAGCAACGACTACCCCGTTCGGCTAACATTCGCGGCGTCACGATCCTCGGTGTCGTTGGGACTGCATGTCTGAAATGCACCTCGAAGCCGACATCAGGGTCGGGTATCTTGGCGTGTTACCGAAGGTGGATATCGGCCTTCAGAACGGGACCGACTCGGACATCTTCGTCTCCATGGACGGCCATCTCTATAAGGGTGTGGCCACGAGCACGAGCGGCGAACTCAAGGGCGGATATTCTGGCGACTACATCTTGACCGACGACCCGAAGTTCAAGCGCGACGTGGGCCGGAAGTGCCTCAAGCACTGACCGCCTGCTCTGACCACTCATGGCTACGGTCTTGATGTTCGCCATTCACGTCGAGCTATCCTCTCGACAAGGCCATGAACCATCATAAAAACCGACACGGCAGCAAGGCTTTGCTGCCAGCTTTAAGATACGCAGCAGAGGGTAGATAGCTCCCTCCTCGCACTCAATTTTTGCGCAGATAGCCAGTGTCGAGCGCCTCCGCCGAGCGTCGTAAGCGCTCGAATCAATCGGGCACATCGGGCCCGGCGCTATCTAACCTATGGATATTGGACGCCCAGCCGGTCGACCTTCTTGGTTCAACGGGCAGCACATGCCGGCCTCGGCCTGCACCGCCCAAGCGAACGCGGGGGCGCACTGCATCCTTCGGCGGTCAATGCAAGTGAAGTCGGCCCTACCCTTCTGGTTCGGCACGACGCTTCCGAGGCTCGATCGAGGAGAATTATCCGACACTGCGGCAGTCGTGATGCCAAGCGTGAAGTCACCAAAGGAGCCGTCCCTGCTCAAGAGCTCCGGTCAGCGATCAATCTAACCAACTTGGACTAGGGCGTATCGGCTTCTCGGTTCTATCTGTGGTCCTCTTGGTTCCAAGCGCTTCGCGCCTTTCAACCTTTCCAATTCTTGGATCATCAGCAAAACCATTGGAGGCATCATCATGCCCCGTCGCAGGCGCCTTCAATAAATGCACACTTATCGTTGGAACCTGCTGACCGAATTTCCAGCCAACCGCCGCAGGAAAGTCTGATCAACGGGGAACTCTCCAGCCATCCGATCCTCAATCCATTTCGACCAAACCTAAGCCGAACCAGATTTTCGTTCCCCCTAAAGCGCTCCTAAAACCTACCGGATCCGCTCCTGGGAAATCCGAGTTGCCATCACATCCTGGGTTCAGTGAGACAGCTCAAAATATGGCGAGGGTCTATATTTCCGGCAATGGCACCCAAGATTGCTAACTTCTTCGTCATCTCCCTTCAGAAGCCGGACGACGTTGCTCAAGCTGGACTGCTCAAGGCCACGTCCTGCACCGTTCAATTTCGGGAGGGCTCCCCAACGCGATTGAACGACGGCAGCCTGCCTCAAAGGCAGTGATCTGATCGGCAGCTGATCTATATCGCTTTCCTCGGTTTGCGGATCGCTCAAACGATAGCGCAACCAACCAACCACCATCACCCATGAACCAATAGGAGTATTCTCACCATGAGAATCCTTGCACGACGTCAGTTCTCAGACCCGAGTTCCATTACCGGCCTGCCGTGGATCCTTTTCTGCAGCCTCAACCTGCCGATCGGTACGCCCGTCAACACGATGGAGCGTCCGTCAAGTCGGTGGCCAGAACGTCGACAGCGTGAATTCCGAGACGGCACGCAAAGACCTGCTCAACCTTGCAAAGCCTCTATCCGAAACTTCGGCCGGGCGATGAAATGGATATACCTGGTTCTGTATCCAGCTGCGCCGCGTCAACGAGGACGCCAACGTCCCGCAGGATATCAACGAATACAGCATAGATCTCGTCACGCTGCTCACCGGTACGTTCGTCAGTCTCTCGTCCGCATCCGAAGGACTGACCGCACAGCATCCTGCACACGACCATCCTCGGAAGGCTGAGTGGATCCAGAGAGGGGGCAGGGAAAGAATCCTTGCTCCCTTTTTAAGTGCTCACACGATAGAGAAATCCTAAAAATATCTTCGAGATCGCTGATCGCGAAAGTTGGAAAAGTTGAACTCGTTTCCAACCTTGGTTCCAACTTTCTAAATGCTATTCTGACTTTTTCTCCAACATCGGCGTCAGGGAACCTAAAGCCAACGACCCCTGCGTTGTGCTCGCTTCCCCGGTTCTCACCCAACTTTCGCAAATCTTAAGAAATGTAATACGATTTACATCGGGATCATCGTGGCCTGCCCAAACATCAGTTCGCTGCTCGCTCCGATGGGAGGGTTTTCTCACAAACGAGACCCCGCCTTTCACCAGCTCAAATGACTGCGAAATGCTCGTTGCGAACGACAGCTATGCGCCTCATGTCAGTCATTCCTACGGTCCCGTCCATTCACCAAAAGCGGAAATCGCTAATGCACGGGCCACAGGCAGCTTTACGCCCATGAGCTAGCCTTTGCGTTGTAAGCTCACCTGGGACTACGTTCGGTCGAACTAAGAGGCTGTGTCGAAATTGATTGTCAGACATGTAAATCGTCGAGCAGCGCCTTGGCATCCTTCGGATCGAGCGTGTCGACCTATCGAAAAACATTTCCGCTTTCGCCCTGCCGGCGACCCGGAGGACCTCCGCTTCGTACCATCGTTCCCCGGTGGTCTCGATTGCCGTCATCGCCTGGCCGTTGCAGTCCTAGGCCTCGTCGAACCGGTCGAGATCCAGATGAGCGATCGCCAAGCATGACATGTGCAATGGCACCCACAGTGTGGATCCGGTCGACCGAAAAGTGCCCAGTCCAGAAGTCAACAGGTCAGCTACGTCGGAAGCCTTGCCGGTCAGGGCGTCTTTGTCGCCCGCCACTGCGACCAGTTCGTCCGCGTCGCCTCCAAAAGAGCATCTGAGAACTCCCTCGGCGCGATAAAAAGGTCGGCTGACCACTTTCCGGCTATCCGGATGCGCTGAAGGCGATGTTCCTGGCGCGATGTCGAGAATTCCGGCTGATCCAGGTCAGCAAGGAATCGCAGCGCCACCGCTTCGGCCTTCGGCCTTCGGCCGACGGGCTGAGACTCTTCCCGAGGATCAACTGCCGTTGGGTCTTGAGGAAGCCGAGCAACTGGCCGCGGGCGAGGAAGAGAAGGATCAGTCTGCTCCCGCCCAGCGCGCCAGGAGCCAGTTGCACCTCCGGAACCAGCTCCCAAGCAGAAACGGCATGAGGGCTACTGTTCACTGTTGTGTCGCCGTCGGATGGCGGTGGTTAAAATATGCCTATGTCTGAGGAGAGGAAATAAGGAAGACCCGTGAACTGGGCAATTGCTATCGCGTCCTCTCCTGTCTCACCAGTCGCATCGAAGTAAAGTGTTCCAGCGCTGGCTCCATCATCATCGAAAATGAAATAGCCCTCTGTATCGCCATTCGATGCAGAAGCCGCATCGGCTGCGGTGACAAGAGTGACTGCGCCACCCGCCACCAATCCGCCGCCAAACCCCGCCGCAGATACTCTCAACGAATCTATTCCGGATGAGAAATCGGTGATTGTATGCAGACCATCTGTGAGGGCCGAGAAATCGAAGCTGTCGGCGTCAGCGCTAATCGGGCCGGTGTAGGTCGTAGCGTTGCCGGCGGTGCTGGTCTGGCTCACCGTGGTCGGACTCCAGGTCGAGCCGCCATTGATCGAGACTTCATGGCTGACCGTGCCAGCGTCATCGCCAGCCAGGCTCAGATCAAAGCTGTCATCGCTGGTGATCTCGTTATTATTGGAGGAACCGGTGTCCGCTAAGTTGGCAAAGGCCAAGGTGCCGGACGAAGACGATGCGCTGCCGTGGATGGTGATGGTCAAGGTAGTGGTGGCCGTAGCGTCGTGGGTATCCGTCATCGTGTAGGTGAATACGTCGGAGGCGGCTTGGCCTTGGCCGAGCTGTTGTGTATCGGGATCATTGTTGTCGCGTTCGTAGCTCCAGGCGCCGTCCGAACCGAGGGTCAGAGCCCCATAGGTGCCGACAACAGCCGATCCGACCTGGCCCGAAACATCTTCGGCCGACGTGCCTGCGGCAACACCAATCACCGACATGCTGCCGCCGTGGTCAACGTCGGTATCATTGTCGAGCACGTTGCCAGCGGGCAACGAGCCGCCCGAAAAATCGGCATTGTAAATGGACTGGATTTCTTGGGCAGTGAGAGCGCGATCGTAGAGCTGAATGTCATCCACCTGTCCCTGCAATAAGCCGGGGATATTGAACGATGGACGGGCCCCAACCAAAAACTCCGTACCTGCTGGGGTATCGATAGTCAGCGAGCCTGAGCCGACGGCGACTCCATCCAAATACAGGGTAACCAAGTCGCCGACATTAGTGACAGCAACATTGTACCATTGTCCGGTTTGCAGAGATGGGCCGAACACCGCGCCGCCCCATTGCGAAAAGAAGAGCGTGTTGCCGGATGTGCCCAGCTGGTAGGTTTGACCACCACTTCCGAAGTTTCCATAGCCTGCCAGAAGCGACTCACTGTTCACGAACGCATCTGCGTTCACCCAAAGTGAAAGCGTTCTGTCACTATTTCCAACTGGCAATCCTGTGGTTGGTGCCTGGAAAACGTCATCAACACCGTCAAAACTAAATGCCTGCCCGAACTTGCCGGTCGCAAATGAGGCACCATTCTGCAGTACGCCATCGTTATCGCCCACAACATCGTCGGTGGTCCCATCAGCTGACCATCGAGCAATGAGGTTGGACGGTAGAGAGAGGGGATCGCCCACCCCGATGTCACTCGTGGCAACCGGCCCGTCATTGGTGCCATTGATAGTGATGGTCACCGTCTTGGCAGCAGATACGGCATTGGGTGCACCGCTGTCGTCGGTGGCTACTAGGTTGTAGGAGAAGGTGATGGTTTCGCCCGCACCGAGAAAATCGAGGTTGGCGTTGGTGGTATAGTCCCAGCTGTCCTGGTCCACGCTGAATCCCGCAACCAGCGTGGCTGCCAGCGCCGGACTCAGCGTGCCGCCGCTCCAGACGATGTCGGCGTTGGAGGTCTCCGATACCGTCATGTTGTCGTTGGTATCGAGATCGGCAAAGCTCAAAATCCCGCTATCGCTCAGGCTCGCCGTGCCGTCGCCCTCGGTCAGATCACCCGAAGTGTCGGCAATGGCCAGAGTCGGCTGATCATTGGTGCCGTGGATGGTGATGGTCACGGTCTTGGCAGCAGATACGGCATTGGGCGCCCCGCTGTCGTCGGTAGCCACAACGTTGTACGAGAAGATGATGGTCTCGCCCGCACCCAGAAAATCAAGGTTGGCATTGGTGGCATAGTCCCAGCTGTCCTGGTCCACGCTGAAGCCCGTAATCACCGCCGCCTGCTGCGCTGCACTCAGCGTGCCCCCGCTCCAGGCAATGTCGT
Organism: Mesorhizobium bavaricum; assembly: GCF_056781655.1. NCBI lineage: Bacteria > Pseudomonadati > Pseudomonadota > Alphaproteobacteria > Hyphomicrobiales > Phyllobacteriaceae > Mesorhizobium > Mesorhizobium bavaricum. Next base: position 5,005,290 of record NZ_CM165566.1, read on the forward strand.
TGTTGTAGGTCTCCAATACCGTCACCACGTCGGTGGCATCGAGATCGGCAAAGCTCAAAATCCCGCTGTCGCTCAGGCTCGCCGTGCCGTCGCCCTCGGTCACATCACCCGAAGTGTCGGCAATGGCCAGAGTCGGCTGATCATTGGTGCCGTGGATGGTGATGGTCAAGGTAGTGGTGGCCGTAGCGTCGTGGGTATCCGTTATCGTGTAGGTGAATACGTCGGAGGCGGCTTGGCCTTGGCCGAGCTGTTGTGTATCGGGATCATTGTTGTCGCGTTCGTAGCTCCAGGCGCCGTCCGAACCGAGGGTCAGAGCGCCATAGGTGCCGACAACAGCCGATCCGACCTGGCCCGAAACATCTTCGGCCGACGTGCCTGCGGCAACACCAATCACCGACATGCTGTCGCCGTGATCAACGTCGGTATCATTGTCTAGCACGTTGCCAGTGGGCGAAGCGGCATTGTGGATGGACTGGATTTCTTGGGCAGTGAGAGCACGATCGTAGAGCTGAATGTCATCCACCTGGCCCTGCAATTTTCGGCTATCCCCGAAGCCCCCAGGGATCGTACCTGCATAAAGCTCTGTACCCGCTGGGGTATCGATAGTCAGCGAGCCTGAGCCGACGGCGACTCCATCCAAATACAAGGTCACCGAGTTGCCGACGTTGGTGACAGCAACATTATACCATTGTCCGGCTTCAAGGGTGGGGCCGAACACCGCGCTGCCCCATTGCGTAAAGAAAAGCGGACTGCCGGACGCACCTACGCCTAGTCCGTAGAGTTGCCCATATGATCCAAAGTTTCCATAACTTGCAAAAAAGGCCTCGCTGCTTACAAATGCATCGGGCTTCACCCAAACTGAAAGCGTTCGGTCACTGTTTCCAACTGGAAATCCTGTGGTTGGTGCTGCGAAGTAATCATCGATGCCGTCAAAACTAAATGCCTGCCCGAACTTGCCGGTCGCAAATGAGGCGCCATTCTGCAGTGCGCCATCATTATCGCCCACAACATCGTCGGTGGTCCCATCAGCTGACCATCGAGCAATGAGGTTGGACGGTAGAGAGAGGGGATCGCCCGCCCCGATGTCACTCGTGGCAACTGGCCCGTCATTGGTGCCGTGGATGGTGATGGTCAAGGTAGTGGTGGCCGTAGCGTCGTGGGTATCCGTCATCGTGTAGGTGAATACGTCGGAGGCGGCTTGGCCTTGGCCGAGCTGTTGTGTATCGGGATCATTGTTGTCGCGTTCGTAGCTCCAGGCGCCGTCCGAACCGAGGGTCAGAGCCCCATAGGTGCCGACAACAGCCGATCCGACCTGGCCCGAAACATCTTCGGCCGACGTGCCTGCGGCAACACCAATCACCGACATGCTGTCGCCGTGGTCAACGTCGGTATCATTGTCGAGCACGTTGCCAGTGGGCGAAGCGGCATTGTGGATGGACTGGATTTCTTGGGCAGTGAGAGCGCGATCGTAGAGCTGAATGTCATCCACCTGTCCCTGCAATAAGCCGGGGATATTGAACGATGGACGGGCCCCAACCAAAAACTCCGTACCTGCTGGGGTATCGATAGTCAGCGAGCCTGAGCCGACGGCGACTCCATCCAAATACAGGGTAACCAAGTCGCCGACATTAGTGACAGCAACATTGTACCATTGTCCGGTTTGCAGAGATGGGCCGAACACCGCGCCGCCCCATTGCGAAAAGAAGAGCGTGTTGCCGGATGTGCCCAGCTGGTAGGTTTGACCACCACTTCCGAAGTTTCCATAGCCTGCCAGAAGCGACTCACTGTTCACGAACGCATCTGCGTTCACCCAAAGTGAAAGCGTTCTGTCACTATTTCCAACTGGCAATCCTGTGGTTGGTGCCTGGAAAACGTCATCAACACCGTCAAAACTAAATGCCTGCCCGAACTTGCCGGTCGCAAATGAGGCACCATTCTGCAGTACGCCATCGTTATCGCCCACAACATCGTCGGTGGTCCCATCAGCTGACCATCGAGCAATGAGGTTGGACGGTAGAGAGAGGGGATCGCCCACCCCGATGTCACTCGTGGCAACCGGCCCGTCATTGGTGCCATTGATAGTGATGGTCACCGTCTTGGCAGCAGATACGGCATTGGGTGCACCGCTGTCGTCGGTGGCTACTAGGTTGTAGGAGAAGGTGATGGTTTCGCCCGCACCGAGAAAATCGAGGTTGGCGTTGGTGGTATAGTCCCAGCTGTCCTGGTCCACGCTGAATCCCGCAACCAGCGTGGCTGCCAGCGCCGGACTCAGCGTGCCGCCGCTCCAGACGATGTCGGCGTTGGAGGTCTCCGATACCGTCATGTTGTCGTTGGTATCGAGATCGGCAAAGCTCAAAATCCCGCTATCGCTCAGGCTCGCCGTGCCGTCGCCCTCGGTCAGATCACCCGAAGTGTCGGCAATGGCCAGTGTCGGCTGGTCATTGGCAATCTGTCTTGCTGTAAAAATCCCATTAGAGAAGGTGAAATTCTCGACATTGCTCACCGTGTCGGTGCCGTCGGGCGAGAGCGGCCGGTTGTCGGCAATAGTGTACGAGCCAGCGCCATTATCGGTCACCGTATAGTCTAACCAGGCGCCAGTGTAGATGGCGGTATCACCAGTGCCATCACCACCATCGATGACATCATCGCCGCCACCACCAGTAAGATAGTCGTTACCGACACCCCCACCAATCACGTCTCCATAGGACGATCCAGTGATGATGTCGCCACTGCCGCTGCCGGTGATGGTGAAGCCTTCGGACTGGCCACTCAAATTGATGGTGACGCCAGCCGCCGCCGTGGCCGCTGAGATTGCCTCGACGCCTTGGATTGAAGCGTCGGTCGCTGCTCCCAATGTGCTAAATGCGTTCAGATCGGCCGATGTCGATGTAAGATTGATCGTATCACCGACGCCAAGTCTCAGATTGATCGTGCCGGAGCCGATGATGATTGCATCGAGTTGGGCACCGGTGAGCGTGAGCGCATCATTGCCGGAACTGCCGGTGAGGTTGCCGGTTTCGACACCGGTGATGGTCGTAACTCCGCCAGCAGAAATAGTCATCAAGCCGGCGACCAACGTGTTCAGCGTGTCACCACCGTCATTCATGTTGATGTTTGTGAAGCCGTCCCATTGGGTAGCACTGACGGTGAAAGTCTGATCGTAGCCGTTGCCGCTTCCCTGATTGACGGCTGTCAAGCTCTCGACATTGCTGACGGCACCGACGGACAAATCAACGCTGGTGCCGTCTCCGGTGGAGGTGAAATTCAGGCTGTCACCGGCGCCGGTGCCGCCATCGATAGATTCACCCGCGACGAACTGGCCGGTGGCCATATTGATCGTATCGTTGCCCCCGCCTGCATTGATGGTATCCGCGCCATTGCCACCGGTGATGATGTCGCCACTGCCGCTGCCGGTGATGGTGAAGCCTTCGGACTGGCCACTCAAATTGATGGTGACGCCAGCCGCCGCCGTGGCCGCTGAGATTGCCTCGACGCCTTGGATTGAAGCGTCGGTCGCTGCTCCCAATGTGCTAAATGCGTTCAGATCGGCCGATGTCGATGTAAGATTGATCGTATCACCGACGCCAAGTCCCAGATTGATCGTGCCGGAGCCGATGATGATTGCATCGAGTTGGGCACCGGTGAGCGTGAGCGCATCATTGCCGGAACTGCCGGTGAGGTTGCCGGTTTCGACACCGGTGATGGTCGTAACTCCGCCAGCAGAAATAGTCATCAAGCCGGCGACCAACGTGTTCAGCGTGTCACCACCGTCATTCATGTTGATGTTTGTGAAGCCGTCCCATTGGGTAGCACTGACGGTGAAAGTCTGATCGTAGCCGTTGCCGCTTCCCTGATTGACGGCTGTCAAGCTCTCGACATTGCTGACGGCACCGACGGACAAATCAACGCTGGTGCCGTCTCCGGTGGAGGTGAAATTCAGGCTGTCACCGGCGCCGGTGCCGCCATCGATAGATTCACCCGCGACGAACTGGCCGGTGGCCATATTGATCGTATCGTTGCCCCCGCCTGCATTGATGGTATCCGCGCCATTGCCACCGGTGATGATGTCGCCACTGCCGCTGCCGGTGATGGTGAAGCCTTCGGACTGGCCACTCAAATTGATGGTGACGCCAGCCGCCGTGGCCGCTGAGATTGCCTCGACGCCTTGGATTGAAGCGTCGGTCGCTGCTCCCAATGTGCTAAATGCGTTCAGATCGGCCGATGTCGATGTAAGATTGATCGTATCACCGACGCCAAGTCTCAGATTGATCGTGCCGGAGCCGATGATGATTGCATCGAGTTGGGCACCGGTGAGCGTGAGCGCATCATTGCCGGAACTGCCGGTGAGGTTGCCGGTTTCGACACCGGTGATGGTCGTAACTCCGCCAGCAGAAATAGTCATCAAGCCGGCGACCAACGTGTTCAGCGTGTCACCACCGTCATTCATGTTGATGTTTGTGAAGCCGTCCCATTGGGTAGCACTGACGGTGAAAGTCTGATCGTAGCCGTTGCCGCTTCCCTGATTGACGGCTGTCAAGCTCTCGACATTGCTGACGGCACCGACGGACAAATCAACGCTGGTGCCGTCTCCGGTGGAGGTGAAATTCAGGCTGTCACCGGCGCCGGTGCCGCCATCGATAGATTCACCCGCGACGAACTGGCCGGTGGCCATATTGATCGTATCGTTGCCCCCGCCTGCATTGATGGTATCCGCGCCATTGCCACCGGTGATGATGTCGCCACTGCCGCTGCCGGTGATGGTGAAGCCTTCGGACTGGCCACTCAAATTGATGGTGACGCCAGCCGCCGCCGTGGCCGCTGAGATTGCCTCGACGCCTTGGATTGAAGCGTCGGTCGCTGCTCCCAATGTGCTAAATGCGTTCAGATCGGCCGATGTCGATGTAAGATTGATCGTATCACCGACGCCAAGTCCCAGATTGATCGTGCCGGAGCCGATGATGATTGCATCGAGTTGGGCACCGGTGAGCGTGAGCGCATCATTGCCGGAACTGCCGGTGAGGTTGCCGGTTTCGACACCGGTGATGGTCGTAACTCCGCCAGCAGAAATAGTCATCAAGCCGGCGACCAACGTGTTCAGCGTGTCACCACCGTCATTCATGTTGATGTTTGTGAAGCCGTCCCATTGGGTAGCACTGACGGTGAAAGTCTGATCGTAGCCGTTGCCGCTTCCCTGATTGACGGCTGTCAAGCTCTCGACATTGCTGACGGCACCGACGGACAAATCAACGCTGGTGCCGTCTCCGGTGGAGGTGAAATTCAGGCTGTCACCGGCGCCGGTGCCGCCATCGATAGATTCACCCGCGACGAACTGGCCGGTGGCCATATTGATCGTATCGTTGCCCCCGCCTGCATTGATGGTATCCGCGCCATTGCCACCGGTGATGATGTCGCCACTGCCGCTGCCGGTGATGGTGTCTGCGCCGGAGGTGCCGTTAATCGTGATCTTGTCAACGCCGTTGGTCCAGACGGGGAATGTCCACGAAGCAGCGGAGAAATTCGAGGCGTTGTTGATGATGATCGCCTGAGCCGCGGCCGTACCGGTGACCACGAGATTCGTCGCGATGAGGCCGGCGCCCAACTGGGCCGCATCGAGCGTGACAGTGGTTGTGCCGGAAGCGTTGTTGAATAGCAATCCTTCGTAATTCCGAAATCCCCTGCCGGGCCCAATTCCGGCGATGCTGAGGTCGAAACTGTCGCCGGTCGTTGAGCTGATAACAATGGTATCATTCCCGCTCTTGCCATCGAACAAGTCCAGGGCCTGTATCTGGTTGGAATTGGTAATTGTTATTGTGTCGGCGCCGGATGTCTGGTTGATAGTGTCAGTGCCGGTGGTTGCATTTGCGTTGGCAAGGGTGCCGCGGTAGCTGTTCAGTACCGAGGTGGCGATAGGTGGGGTGCCAGTCCAGCCAGCCGAGCCAACATCCAGGTTCCAAGAAGCGCCCCGGATGACTGAGCCGGTCCGCATACTATGAGCTGCAACTCGCAGTCCTGTTATGACACCGAGCTTTTCGACAAATGCTCCTCCAATTTCACCGGCTCCAGTATAGCAGCTCCACAGGAGCAAGCTGACGTCGGAAGGCACAACTGTGCGTAGTCTCGCAAAATCCAATGACCAGTGAGTGAGATTGTCGGCTCTCAATGCCCCCGATGAGAAGCTGATTTCCCCTATTCGCCCATGCGAAATTATGTGAATCGAGTTCAAATCCGCCAGTGCAAGGCTGGCTAAGTGCCGCACAATCTGGGGAATAGCATCTTCTCCGCCGTCTAATACGACGACGTTGGTTCCGGGACTTACGCCTCTCACCAACGTCTCCAAATCATCGATAGCAGGATCGAAAAATAACACTCCTTCTACGCCATTTGAAAAGTCTGACTCGGGGTGTAACTGGGGTTGGTCATGAACGCTCACACGGCCGCTACTCCAAAGATTTGTTTCGCTTCTGGCATGGACCTCGTCGTTACCGGCACCCGCACAGACACTTTGGCCGACAGCCTTGATAGCCAACTCGATCGGCAACGCCCCAACGCCGGCTAAGCCGCAATCAATAAAAGCTATTTCACTTGTAGAGCCGCCCATCGTCGTCTCCCACAGCACTTGTTCTCAAGAAGCAGACGAAAATCTAAGCGCATTCAGAGAACGGCGGACCTCCCATATGGGGGTATTTGGGATCAAAACCCTGGAGTTTTAACGTCAGGTAAGATAAGTTCATCGGTGGGGAGTGGGGCTACCGCCTTATGATCCCACGTTGCAGTCAATCGCTTTGGCCCAATTTGCCTGGGTAGTGGGAGACGCTTGGAGACTCTAGTGCATCGCGACCCTGCTCGATGGGGTCCAACCGTGCCTAGGCGGCGGCGTAGCGCTCAGCTATGTGTCGAGGTTTCATCCCCCTCAAAGCTTCCCGAAAACCGCTCCAAGAGACCCTCCTTTGCCCCTGGCATAGATTTACTGACTTGTATTCTGGTCAGGCGATCACCCAATGTTCGATAAACCTTACGAGGCTTTGCTGGATACCATTTATGAGGCGGTCGTATTGCCTCATAAATGGATCGAAGTATGCGATGGCTTGGCCCGGCTGGAAAACGGGGTCGGTGCATTGTTGATGCCCGACGTAACCGAGTTGCGAAGGTTCGGGCTGCCTCACTCAGATGCGCTAAAGGAGTTGTCGAAGTCTATCAGCGGGACGGTTGGTATTTCCAAGATGAACGTTACCACGGAAGAGCCGTCCACGGGCACGCCCGCGTAGTGTTCGACCAGGACGTTATGACCTCGGAACAAATAGCAAGTTCGCCGTTCTATAACGACTTCCTTCGTCCCTGCGGCCTCAGGTGGTTTGCTGGCATCAGCATCAGTGTCGGCGGCAAGCCGTGGACGGCATCAATCCAGCGCAGCAACAAGCAAGGGCCGTTCGAGGAATCAAATCGTAGACGTCTTGACCTCTTGGCAAGTCATTTGTCTCGCGCCGCCACCACTGCCGCTGCCCTCCACTTCGCCCATGCTGAGGGTGCGGTGGATGCTTTCGAGCGCATGTCGATCGGCGCCATCGTAATCGATGACAGTGGGCGCGCAATTCTCATCAACAAGATCGCGTACGCGCTATTGGGTGATGGTCTGCAAATTCGCCAAAATAAGCTGGAGGCCACCAACACCATCGATGCAGCTGCGCTAAATGCCATGTTGCACGCTTGCGCTTCAAGCTCAAATACTACTCAGCTATCGCCTCCTCAAATTGTTGTGGTTCGGCGACCGTCGGGGAAACATGCTTATCAGATATCGGCCTGCCCCTTGAGCGCGCGTTCCATCGATATTTTTGGCGATGCACGTGCACTTATTCTTATTGTTGACCCCGCACAACGGCGCAGACCGAGCACAGAGGTTCTGCGTACACAGTTTGGCTTGACGGCATCTGAGGCTAAGCTTGCCAAGATTCTTGCCGAGGGTTATTCGCTTGAAGATGCAGCAAATCTCGTTCGTATCACTGAAGAATCCGCTCGGTCCTATCTAAAGTCTATCTTCTCCAAAACGGAAACGCACCGGCAAGGTCAATTAGTGGCCCTACTTGCCACCATGGGACTCCTCACAAACGACCAAAGTGTTGATCTTTTGTTGAAATGACAAAACGGAAGAAGTTGGCGCCCCCCGATTAGAACACAGAGATTGCGCAATGATGGATGCACCCGACCTTTACTATTGGAAAGCATATAGGCCGGCGCCGGCGAGTGATCAAAGACGATGGTCAACGAGCCATTGGATCCAGAACACCAGACGACAAGTTCGGCGCCGAGCGAGCCAAGGCGCTGATCCAGGAATACATCGAGATCCTGCGCGACCGAAAAGCCGACAATCCGAATGCCGGTAACGAGCGCCTCAAGATATTGGGGCCAGATTTTCAAATACGCTAAGTCCAAGAAGTGTGTGGCGGTCAATATCGTCATAGGCACTGAGCTGCTAGCCGGTCATAGGACCTACAGTAGCCATCCGGTGAACACCGCAGAGGTTTTGGCTTCACCGGGAATAATGATCAGTCGGTCTGATCGCGATGGATTGCGATGAGTTCCTGCAACTGCTCGATGCCGAAGTCGGTGAAGGCAATCGTCTCTTCGTCGCCCGGACCATAGACCCAGATTAATCCGTCTTCGGGCTCCATCTCGCCGGCGATATCCGAGAGCCATTTTTCGTCTTCGCCGAGCTCCGCGGCAACGCGGGCGATCGTGGTGACGCGGCAGACTTTATTGATGTGCATATCAGGCGGCCGCGGCGTCGAGGCCCTCGCGGCGCCAGTTCCAAGGGAGGAGCTCATCGATCCGCTGTGCTGGGTGGGCTGCGATGCGCGCCAGGACATCGGCGAGCCAGGCCTGAGGGTCGACGTCATTCAACTTGGCGCTGACGATCAGGCTGTAGAGAACGGCAGCGCGCTGTCCGCCGCGATCGGAACCGCAGAACAGCCAGGACTTTCTGCCGAGAGCGATGCCGCGCAGGGCTCGCTCGGCTGCATTGTTCGATAGGCAAATGCGCCCATCGCCGAGGAACCGGGTGAAGGATGACCAGCGGCGCAGCATGTAGTTGAAGGCCTTGGTCAGATCGTGTCCGCGCGAGAGCTTGTCGCGCGTCTCGATCATCCAGCGCTCGAGCTCGGTGACCAGCGGCGCGCTCCGCTCTTGGCGCACGGCGTGGCGTTGGCCTGGCGACAGGCCATTGATCTCGCGTTCGATATCGAACAGGGCATCGATGCGCTTCACGGCTTCAACCGCTAACGGATAGACCAGGTTGGGCTTCTCGCCGCGCGCCGTCTTGCGCGCCGCCGCTTCGATATCGGCCAGCTCGAACACTTTGCGCCGGCTGTGGGCCCAGCAGCTGGCTTCCAGAACAGGCGCCGGCTGACGGCCCGTCGCATAGAGATCGCCATAACCGCCATAGGCATCGGCCTGCAAAATGCCGCTCCAGCCGGCGAGATGCGCTGCGGGATGTTCGCCTCGGCGATCGCGGGAATAGTAGAACACCACCGCCGGCGGATCGGCGCCGCCGAACGGTCGGTCATCGCGCACATAAGTCCATAATCGGCCGGTATCGGTCTTGCCCTTGGCCAGGACCGGAACCGTCGTATCGTCGCCGTGCAGACGTGAAGCGGCCAGCACATGGGCTTCGAGGCGCTTGAACAGCGGCATCAGCGCCGCGGCGCCGGCGCCGACCTGGTCGGCGAGCGTCGACAGGCTGAGCGGCACGCCTTCGCGGGCATAGCGTTCAGCCTGGCGGTTGAGCGGCTGATGCTGTCCGAACTTCTCGAACAGGATCATCGCCAGCAGGCCAGGACCGGCCCAGCCGCGCGGGGTGGCGTGGAACGGCGCCGGAGCCTGGCTGATCGCCTCGCAGTCGCGGCAGGTGAACTTCTCCCGCACGTGCTGGATCACCTTCCATTGCCGCGGCACCACCTCCAGCGTCTCGGTGATATCCTCACCCAGCTTGCGCAGCCGATGACCGCCGCAGCAGTGGCAAGCGGTCGGCGCCGCCTCGACCACGCGTTCGCGCGGCAGGTGCTCAGGAAATGGCTGGCGCGCCGGTCGTTTGCGCACATAAGGCGCCACCTCGGTGGTCCGGGCCGCTGCCTGTTCGGCGGCGATCTCGTCTTCCGTCGCCGTGCTCTCGAGTTCCTCGAAGGTGAGCTCCATCTGGTCGTGCAGGCGGGCGGAACGTTCAGAACTCTGACCATGCAGCGCCCGCTGCAGCTTGCGGATCGTCAGATCCTGATGTGCGATCAGCGCCGCATCATCCGATGCCTTGGCCCTGGCGACCGCCAGTTCGGCCTCGACCAAGGCAGCGCGCGCGGCCTCGTCTTCGGCTCTGGCCAGCGCCGCGGTCAGCGCTGCTCTCAGCGCGCCGATATCGTCCGGAACAGCATCCAGGGCGGTGGCAACCATGCTCTGGAGTGAATCATAAAACGCGTCCGCTGACTCGCGGAAAATGGCGCAAACTCAAAGAAAAACTCAGCCCGCGCGCTGGGGGCGGAACGTGTGACGCGGGTTGCGCCAATCGATCCCGTCGAGCATGTAGGCGAGCTGCGCCGGTGATATGGAAACCGTACCGTCCGCCGGCGAGGGCCATAGAAACCGGCCCTTCTCGAGCCGTTTTGCATACAGCGACATGCCGAGCCCATCATGCCAGATAATCTTGATCAGATTGCCGCTGCGGCCGCGGAAGACATAAAGATCGCCGGCATGCGGATCCCGGCCCAACGTCTCCTGAACCTGCAGAGCGAGGCCTTGCATCCCGCGACGCATATCGGTCCGGCCGACCGCCAGCCAGATCCGCACCTGGCTCGGAACCGGGATCATGAAACGCCCAGCGCCTTCACCATCGCCGCCGCCAGTGTCGGCGGCGTGGTCAGCGGAATCCGCAGCCGCACCTTGCCAGCGATCTCCAGCTCGATCACCGCTGGGGATGCCGCCGGCACCTCATCGGGAACCACGACAACTTCGGCAAAGCCCGTCTCGCGGGCTCTCACCGTGCGGCGCCACTTATAGATCAGGCTGGTCGCGACATCGTACTGACGCGCCACCGCCGCCACTGTGGCCCCGGGCGCGAATGCCGCGGCCAGTATCCGGCACTGATCCTCTTCACTCCAACGACGACGACGCTCCGGCCCGGTCAATAACGTCACATGGCTCATGCTGTGCTGCTAACTACGCTCGTAAGGACGACCTTAAGAGCGCAGCTTCGCTACCGTGCCATGCTCGCGCAAGGCGGCCTTAGCCGGAGGCGTACGACCTACAGACTGGCGAGAAGCTAGCCCGCAGCATCCGACACATAACCGTCCGATCATTGATCTTATGCGCCGTATCAATGCCGAGCCGTTCGGGAAGACCGGCTACTCGTTCCGACGAGCTCTTTACGGCACTGCGGCATGAAGCGGATCTACCCTGTGCTCACGGTCGTGCCTGTCCGAAGGAGTTGCCGCAATCCTTAACAGCACCACTCGCTGAGGGCTGAGCGGACAACGAAGGGCGAGCGAGGACAACTTCCTTGCCCGCTTTCGAAGCGCACACGATGGACTGCCCTTAGCAGCGCGTCGGGTATGTCTCCACTTCTGGCTTCAACATTCTAAAAGCTGTTACGACTTTCCCGCCGGAATTGGCGATAGGGCATCTAAGGGGTGACCGCCGCGCCTCGAGATCGGTGGTTAGGCCGCGGACCAACGAAGCGCGCCCCAGCCAGATGACAAGAAACAGGCGTTGGAACTGAACGATGCTTGGCGCCACCGTAGCGACGCGTATATATCGAAGGTAAAATTTCCCTTGATAATATATTCTGTGATTTTCTGACCATTATCTCTTGATAAGATCGAAGTTAATCGCTGAAGCACCACAAGATATTGTTTAACGCTGGCAGCAAGATCACCTTGCAGCTGAGGAACCCATTCGACAAGCGGACCGCCTCTTAGCGACGACGCAACCTTGCGCCTCGTCAGCGAGCACGTCATCAATCGGCCATCGGCGGTTGGGACCTCTGAGATCGCAGCCTTGCTCACCGGCAAGCACGTGACGCTTCCGTGCGCGTCCGACGGAGTAGGCACAAATCTTCCACAGCGCTACGCGCCGCAGCGTGAATGGAAGCGAAGGCGGCGAGGACCCTTGGCTCGCCCGCCTTCTAAGCGAACACATGAACTGGCCTTGGCAAGGCTACTATTCCGACTGCTCCGCCGGATAGGCGATAGAGCGTCTAAAGGGTAGCTGCAGGGCACCGACATTGGTGATTGGTTGGGACCCGCGCACGCAGTCAAATGAAAAGAAGCGATAGAGCCGAATGACGGCGCTTCCATTATCTGCGATTTTCTAGCCGCTATCTCTGAATAATACGGGAGATAACTGCCCAAACGCCCACAATATTCTGTGGGCCTCTCGTACAACAGGCACCTTTCTTGCAAAGCCTGTCGAAAATACAGTTTAAGAAGCCAAGAGCGCCCCGACTGATACGCGGGATCAGACTCAATACGAGCAAGGAGCACCTTGGTTCAGAGACTCAAGGGATGTCCGCATAAGCCTGCAGTTTGCGCCAAGCCCAACAGAGACAATACAAAAAGGTATCAACAGAGGACCCCATGAGCTACATCCAAACCACCTACGATGAGACCTACCTGATCGACACCATCACCTACGGCATCGCCAAGACCGACACCGGTTTCAGCGTCTGGAAGAGCGGCTGCATTACCGGGGAGTTCCCCGACAAAACCAGCGCTCGCCAGGACATCCACGACCAGGCCCGCTTGCGTTGCATCCAGGAGCTGAATGCTGCCGAGAAGGAGGTGGAAGAGATGAAGGCGATCTTAAGGCGCCTCAGCGACGATCCATTCTACCTCGGCTTCTTCGAAGCTGTCCCCGATCTCGGCCTGCCGATTGGCAAGGTCGTTTTCCACTGAGAGCTTTTCTGAGGAGCTCATGAAGCAATACCGCCCCTGCCTAGAGTGGCGGCGCCAGACAATGCAAACTCGGAAACGGTTGCAATTAAGGTCTACATAAGAGAACCGTCGGCAAAGCGGACCTACTCTTAGCGAGGACAAACTGGCGCCTCGTCAGCGAGCACGTCGTCCATCGGCAGGCCATCAGCGGCTGAGGCCTATGAGATCGCAGCCTTACTCACCGGCAAGCACGTCACGCTTCCGCGCGCGTCCGACGTAGTTGCCATAGATCTTCCTCAGCGCTACGCGCCGCAGCGTGAGTTGGAAGCGAAGGCGGGCGAGGACCCTACCTCGCCCGCCTTCGAATCGAGCATGTGAACTGGCCTTAGCAACGCGTCCCGTATGGTCGATTGGAAGTTGGAAAAGTGAGCCCACCGCGACATTGGCTGGCACCCTCTAAATGCTATTTTCGACTTCCCACCTCAAAAGGCGATGGGGCGTCTAAAGGGTACCGGCCAACCTGCGCCAACGGTAACTAGGCCGCAGAGCGCCCAGCTAATTGAGAAAGACAAGCACCGGAGCCGAATGATCCTTGGCGTTCATCGCAGAGACCTCTTCCAATTAATGGATAATATATTCGGCGCTTTTCTGACCTTTATCTCTTAATAATATCGAAGTTAATCGCTGCAGCCCACAATATATTGTGGCATTATGGCAGTAATATCACCTTGCCTGACAAATATTTGGGGAATACATTTTTCACGAACCAAGAGGCCCACTGAGCTACAGCATCAATCTGTATTCCGGGGCAACGGCGACTTGGTTCTGAGAGCTGTGAAAGCTCCAGCCGCGCTGGAGGAGGAGATCGGACATTGGCAAAAATTAAGGGCATCCACGAAGTCAACATGACGCTCGCTGACGGATCCAAGGAAATCTACTACTACGCCTGGCGTGGCGGCCCCCGTATGAAGTCGGCGCCGCACACCGAAGCGTTTGCTCGTGAGCATGCTCGTCTCAAGGAAAAGGCCGCTGAGTCACCAAGATCATCCCGACCCTGGAGACCCTCATCGAGCACTTCACCGGGCCGGAATATCCACGCAATCCTGACTTCCTGGCTCTGGCTGAAAGCACTCGAGTCGACCACGAATACGAAACCCATGAACTTTCCCAAGGTCTATACACCCGCGATGCTTGCCGATCGGTGGGCATGTTCGGAGCGCCATGTTCGCAACATGATTGCGTCGGGCGAACTGCCTGCCTTTAGATTGGCCGGCAAGCTATTGCGCATCAGAGGGGAGGACGTGGAGAATTTCGAATGTCAAACGAACCCGAATGGACAATCACCAAGCTCAGAGGTGAGCTTGCATCTCCTGGTACGAAGGCGACATCCGCCGACGTTATCGACTTGGAACCAACGATCCGAAGGAGGCGGCCCGCCGCGCCCCGGCTCGATATGCGGAACTGACACGTCCGAAGGGCTCCACCGTCAAGGATCTCTGGGCAGCCTACTGCCTAGACAAGGCGGGCCGATCAGTCGTCACGACGATGGGCTACACTTGGAAGGCCCTGGCTCCATTCTTTGCCGATAAGGACGGCGAAGCGGTGATGCTCGCCGACTGCCGCGCCTATACCGCGGCACGGCGCAACGACAACAAGAAGGATGGCTCGATCCACACCGAGCTCGGCCGCCTTCGCTCGGTCTTGGTCTGGGCGCGCAAGCAGCGGCTGATCGCTTTTGCTCCCGACATCGAGCGCCCGGCGAAGCCGGATCCAAAGGAGGGATATCTCACCCGGCCCGAGATCACCCAGCTCCTGGCCGCCGCAAACTCGGCGCACGTCAAGCTGGCCATCCAGCTGATGATCGCCACAGGAGCCAGAGTGGGCGCTGCCCTCCAGCTAACCTGGGATCGTGTCGACTTCGACCGGCGCATGATCCAGCTGCGCAATCCATTCGATAAGGCGCACCGTAAGGGACGGGCCACGGTGCCAATCAACGACAGCCTCTATGCTGCCCTGCAAGAGGCTCAGGAAGGCGCATTGACTCCCTACGTTCTGGAGTGGGCCGGCGACAAGATCCTGTCGATCAAGAAGGGCATCAAGACGGCCGGAACCAAGATCGGAAGGCCCGATGCTTCGCCCCACATGCTGAGGCATTCGGCTGCCGTCTGGCTCGTCGAAGATGGCCATTCAATGGAGGCTGTTGCCCAGTTCGTGGGTCACTCCAACACCGCAATGACGTATCGGGTTTATGCCCGCTACAGCCCGGAATACCTGCGAAAATTGACTGCTTCGCTGGAAATTTAGGTTCCATTCGGTTCAGTGAACCGACAGACCACTTCGTAAAACAGGGTGCATCTATGAAAATATATAAGAAATGCAATAAGTTGGATGGTGGGCGATGACGGGCTCGAACCGCCGACATCTTCGGTGTAAACGAAGCGCTCTACCAACTGAGCTAATCGCCCGCTCCGGGCCGGACCTTTAAGCGGTCGGGGTCGGCTTCGCAAGGCCAAATGAGCTGAGGATGCCCTGGTTGGAGGCTGGTTTTGCCAACAAAACGCCGGCTGTCAAAAAACCTTCTCCTGTTTGCCGTTATGCTGTCTTGCCGCGCTTGACACCCGGTGGCGAACCCCTTATCCAGCGCCCCAACGACGAACACGGCTGACACGTGCTCGTCAATGCGCGGGTGTAGCTCAGTTGGTTAGAGTGCCGGCCTGTCACGCCGGAGGTCGCGGGTTCGAGCCCCGTCACTCGCGCCATTTAACTTGTTGATAGTTAAATGGTTTTCGCGCTAAGTAGGCTTCGGCCATGTCAGGCAAATCTGCCGTGTAAGCACCATGTAAGCAGCGGGAACGAAAAAGTCCGCCGCCGTGAGGCGCATCGAGCCTCTTGAGGCATTTGCCGACGACTATGGAGGCTGGGAGAGAGCCGAGAAGCCAAACGGTGATGGCGGTCCAGAGGATGCTCATGCGACCTGTCGTCTTTTGTGAAAATCAACGGTCAGCCGCGTCGAAGGTTCCTGGGCAGCGGTGAAGTGACAAGGCCCGCCACCGTGAGGCAGCGGTGCCGGGGCGGTTGCATCCCGTCCGCGATTTCGCGCCTCGATTCGCTTCCAAGAAGGATGCTAAATTAGTAGCGCCAACGCAAAGATAGAGGGAGGTTTCTATGCGTGCATTTCCAATTATTTTGCTCGGGGGCATTTTGACGAGTGTTGTTTGGGGGGCTGCGTGGGCAGGCAAACTGCCAAAGGACGCTGTCGAATTAACAGCGGACGAGGTCAAGGCGATATATTCAGGCAAGACCGGGATTTATGACGTCTCTAGCGAATACTATGCGCCTGACGGCACAACCAAAGGAATCTTTGGTAAACCTAAGATAACGGCAACCTTTAAGGGCACTTGGAGCGTAAGTGGCAATGAGATTTGCGCCAAGAACAAGGCAAAGGGTGATCCGAAAACTTACACTGACTGCAACAAATTTTGGCGTTCTGGAAAAAAGATTTGGGACCTTTGGTCTGTCCACTATGATGGATCAAAACCGGATCTGAAGAGCGGGTATGTTACGACTACCGTTAAGAAACTTAAGGACGGCGATTTAGTATCGAAAAAATACGCTGCTGCAGGCGGGGAGTGACAGGAGCGTATTGGAGCACGCAATGATAAGCCCGCCACCGTGAGGGTAGCGGGCACTAGTTCGGGAGGAGTCGGGCGTCCCCCTTTGCCCGGTGAAAAACGGTACGCTTCGCTTGGCTGGATAATAAGCTCGCTCCGGTTGAAGGTCTGCATATTCAAGCTGCGTGACTTTTCTGCCACAAGATAAATGGAAGCCCCCGCCACGGTGAGGAGCATGGAACGATTGCAGTGGGGTTGCGTTACCGCAATATGCTCAAGAACATCCCCTTCGCTGCCGTGCTTGCCCAAATCGCCGTGATATCGGCTCTCATTGCCCAGACGTTGCTTTCCACCCCTACCCAGGCTGCAAACGTGCAACCGGTCGTGAAAGCCGTTGTAGTTGTCACCGACAAGGAATGCACCACGGCCACCTGGCCCGATATCCCCCAACATTGCCTCGAACGGGTGGCGGCGAGAGTTCTGGCGCCTGCCAAATAAAATAGAAAAGCCCGCCACCTTGAGGCAGCGGAGAAAGGCCCGGAAGCCGAAGCCGCCGTCAAATTATTGCCAGTTCGAAAACCACGGACTGGTGTCATATCCTAAGCGCGGATTGTAATGATCCAGGAAGTTTGCGGCCCCATTTGACGGTCGCGCAACCAGTGTGCCTGTCGATTTGCAATCGAGTTTCGAGGTCGGCTTTCTGCCAGCCTTCATATGAGCTGCAGAACACGAGGTTGCAGCCTGAGCGGTGGCCACCTTTTTCTTCTCTTTCGCAACAGCTGCTCCGGTGGCGGCCAATACCATTGCTACGCCAAAGACAACGAGTTTCATTGAAACGCCCTCACGCTGCACAACAATCCGAAATATTGCGCCTAGTTAACGTAACGTCAAACCACATTTTGCCCGCAACGACGGCGAACAGTGCCAGTAAATAGAGCCCGCCACCATGAGGCGGCGGGCTAGAGTGGAAAAGTTTTCCTCTCTCCCTCAGTAGTGGTCCGGTGCTCTGCCATCTCCCCTGCGTCTTGCTCGCCGTCTTCGAACCACACAGATGCGACCTTCATGCTCAATCGCTGGTCAATATGGTTCGTCCAGCCAAGCGATGGCTCGCTATCCTCCCATGTTTCGCCAAGCTGACCGCCTTGCGCCTCGTCGTTGATGTCGCCGCCATGCGAACGGTAGCCGTCGAACTTGACCTCGTGAATCCAACCGTCGCCCTCGGGAGGCTTCTCCACGAGGGTCGGCATCAAGGGCAGGACAAACTTCAAGCGCATGCACAGACTCACGGAACGCGATTCAAGGCGTGGCGCCTGATCTTAGTTCCGAAGTATTTTAGCAAAATTGAATATTCGAATGAACGGCCTATAATTTGCCAGTCGGCAAACCTACCCCGTTCGCCGTTTAGGGAGGAAGTTATGACAGACGTGATGCCTAGAAATCAGAACGCCGACCTCGTACGGCGCGGTTATGCGGCGTTCGAAGCAGGAGACATGGACACTCTCAAGCAAACGAACGACGTGTCCTGCACGTGGCATAGTCCGGGGAAGAGTTCGCTCGCCGGAGACTACAAGGGCCACGAACAGATTTTTGGCTACTTCGGCCGGATGGGCAGCGAAACTCACGGGACGTTTAAATCCCATCTTTTGCACGTAACGGAGAGCGAGGACGGATCAGTCGTCGCCGTCCATCGTGATACCGGGGAGCGGAACGGCAAACGGCTGGATGTACTCACTTGCATCGTCTACGAAATCAAGAACGGCAAGGTGATAGACGGCCGGGAGTTTATCCACGACCTCTACGCCTGGGACACATTTTGGGGTTAAGCCTAGTGTCGGGCGGCGCCGAGTTTAGCCGGCGCCTATCAAGCAGCGTGCGCAGATCGGCAAAGTCGTCGACCAAAGAATCCTTGGTGTAAGGCACGCCGGCGCGCGGCCGGTCCGCCTTTCGGTCTCGGTGCGCATCGCAGCGGCGGTAAGCACCTTTGCGCTTGCCGTGAAGGCATCCTATTCTGGATGGTAGTAGCCGCTCGTGGGCATAGAATGTCGGTACTGCCTTTCCTAAGAATCTACGCCCCGCTCAACGCGGTGCTGGCTGCGCCTGGGCTTCTGGCGGTGGCAGCGCTCACGACACCGAACATGTCCGGACGAAGCAGACTGGCTCTGGCTGCCCTGCTCGCTGTCATTTGGAGCGCCTATCTTCTGCAGATGGCCGCGACGCTGCTCAAGCGCCGGGCTGGAGACGTACGGAACAGGACGCCGGCAATCGCCATTGATGTGCTCGCGGTTTTGGTTCCACTCGCCGCATTTCTGCTCGTCCGCACGCCCGACCGGAGCCTCTACTGTGCTGTCTGGCTGCTGAAACCGCTGCGCGACTCGACTTTCTTCCCGGTGCTGGGCAGGGTGCTGGCCAACGAAGCGCGCAACCTGATCGGCGTCACCACGCTCTTCGGCGTCGTTCTGTTCGGTGTCGCGCTTGCGGCCTATGTCATTGAGCGCGACATCCAACCGGAAGAGTTCGGCAGCATCCCCCAGGCAATGTGGTGGGCGGTGGTCACGCTGTCCACCACCGGCTATGGCGATGCTATTCCGCAAAGCTTCGCCGGCCGTGTTCTCGCCGGGGTGGTCATGATGAGTGGCATCGGCATCTTCGCGCTGTGGGCCGGCATTCTTGCCACGGGCTTCTATCAAGAAGTCCGTCGCGGGGAATTCGTCCGTAATTGGCAATTGGTCGCGGCCGTACCGTTGTTTCAGAAGCTCGGCCCGGCCGTACTAGTTGAGATCGTGCGCGCGCTAAGACCTCGCACTGTGCCGGCAGGCGCCGTGATCTGCCGCAATGGCGAGCCCGGTGATCAGATGTTCTTCGTCGTGGAGGGGCGCGTTAGCGTCGCGACGCCGACCCCGGTGGAGCTTGGCCCTGGCGCCTTCTTTGGCGAGATGGCGCTGATCAGCGGCGAACCGCGTTCGGCGACCGTCAGCGCCGCAACGGCGGTCTCGCTCCTATCGCTGCATGCGGCGGATTTCCAGATGCTGTGCAGCAGCAGCCCGGAGATCGCGGAAATCATCCGCAAGACCGCGCTCGAGCGGCGCGGCGCGGCACCGATGGCTTAACCGTACTGTCAGCAAGCTGCATGGGGAGCATCGAGGACCGATGAAATCAAGCGGACAAGAGCAGCCTCGCCCGCCCACATCGATTCCTGGCAAGCCGCAGACGCAGAATTGGCGGCTACGGCGCAGAAATACTGTTGATTGGCGGCTTTGCGCCTCAAAAAGCAGACGCTGTTACCAGTCCGGAGGCCGGTTGTGGCCAGTAGGGACTTTAGCTGGCCAACGTGAAAACGTGGCTTCAAAACATTAGTTGCATCTAAAACTAAATGCCCGCCGGCTTTTACTGCTTCGCAAGGCTCGTGCTCTCACGCCCACTAGCGCGCGTTCTTGCCGGTGGTACCGCCGATAGACGTAATTGCGCAGTTGCTAATATGCCGATAGATTAATCAGTGCGGCAGGAACAACCCACCAAGAGTGGGCCGGTACGCTGCATGACCTTGGCAATTGGCGTTGGAGATCTGGTGGCGGTCACGGCCACGGTGCGCAGGCGGATTGATGACGAGCGCGTCAGCGTGTCAGTCGCGAACTATGATTGCCCGCAGTCGATACGGAGCTATGACTTTGCGCTTTCGATCCGTACCAAGGTGCAGCGGGGAGATCAGATCGAGCTTGCTGGCGAGGTCACCCGGATCGATGGCGAGACAGTGACAATCGACCTGGGGCCGCTGGTGACGGTCGAAATCGATATGGTCAGGCTTATCGAGAGATCCCGCAGCGCCAGGCGATGAACCGCGTTTGCCTGGCAGCACTATTCGTAATGGCGTCTATCTGCTCACGCCGATGTGCGCTTGAGCATGGTGGCGGCGTGCGAATCGGCAGTCACGATGACAGTCAGGGTCAAGTCGGGATCGTTCACCCGTATTTCGGCTATCGGTTCCTATACGCCGAAGACGATTTCGCCACGCGTACTTTAAGGATTGAGTACGCGACCCCAGACGACCACGGCACATTTGTCCATCATTCGGCCCAGTGCCTTTTTTGGCATCGCGCTTGAAGGCGGTCGCGCGAGAATGGTCTCCGCCTTGAATTAGCAATCGCTAAGCACTGGTGCGATAACGCCATCGTTGAAGGGATTCCCATTTAGCTGAATCCGATCTAGAATCTTGGGCATGGAAGCGATCTTTGACGACCTTTCCCACGCCCTGAGAGAGCCCCGCACCGATGTCTGGGGTTCCGTCCGCGCCTTCGCCCTCGATCTGGCCTGCAAGCTCGCTGGCGGCCTCGCCATCGGCCTTGGCATCGCGATTGGATACGCTTTGGCCGGCTAAACTTTACGGGCTGGATTTGTAGGGGTGACCTCCTGCCAGACGATGCGCCACGAGGCAAGACTCGGCCATCAGGGAACGATTTCGCCACCCAGGTGTTAGAAACGGATGGACACCATGGAACCCCACGGCCACGGGATGGCGGCCGATATTTTAACGTCGGAAGTTGCCAATGCCAGGCAGCGCATCATTCGGGCCGAGATCGCACTCGAACGCACAGCAGAAATGCTGGCCGAGAATGTAGGCCTGTGCGGCAAGATGCGGTGTCTGGTCGAGGCCGCAGACCACTTGGTGAGGATTGATCCCCCCAGTTGAACACCCAGTCCGGCGGCGGCCTCGCGCCTTTGTTCGGCCGATCTCATTCCGCCGCCAGAAGACCGCCGATGAAGTTTGACCAGCAGGATCGCCAGGCCGGCGTCACACCGGTATCGCCGAGCCCACGCACCGTGTTCTCGTCGGCACCTGCATAGGCCCTGCGATTGTCCCCGCGCTTCGATCCGCTTCGCTGCAGCAGGTGGCTAGCAAACGGCGATGAAGCTGATCGAAATTCAATTTGTTTTGCGTAGCGCCCTGCCCCGCCTGGCCAGAAAAGCCCGCATAGTTCGGCGCCTAATATGACGAATAGACGCGCACAACGGCACGATTTGGGCCGGAAGCGGAAGGTCGGCTTCTAGATGTCGATGGGCAAAAGCGGGCGCTCGCATATCTTACTTTGGCCGAACCGGTGAAGTTAGCAGGCTGTTGAGAAAGGATCTCGCCACAGATCTGCAACGATGATCCATTGTCTGCAAAGGGATTCTTAAACAGCCCGCTAGGGCGCGCGTGCCCGACCCTGCGGGTCTGAACCCTTCTGCCGCTCAGCCGCAATGAGCATCTCGACGAAAGTGGTTACCTTAGGCGGGCGGAACCGTGCGGCGGGATAGACTGTATAGATTCCCCCTGAGGGAAGCCGCCATTCGGGCAACACGTGGACGAGCCGCCCCGTGGCGAGGTCGTCGCTCACCAGGAAATCCGGCAGAACCGACAGGCCACCGCCAGTGCGGACGGCCAACAGCACTGCCGGTGTGGCATTGATCGAGATTGTTGCCTGCATATGCACGGCGTGATGTTCGAGGTCGCCACGCGAAAATTGCCACAGCAGCGGCTCACGCAGCGCCGTGTTGGCGACGAAGGGCAGCCGGGCAAGACCTTCTGGTTCGGTAGCCGTCATCTGCCCAGCGAAGCCCGCGCCGCATACCAAGAGTTGCCGGAAGGTACCGATCCGTCGCGCCTGGAGGCTGGAATCGGCAAGCCAGCCGACGCGGATCGCTACGTCCATCCTGCCGGAAACGAGGTCGATCATCTCGTCACCAAGTGCCAATTCCACGCGACAGGCGGGGTAACGCGCGCTGAAGGCGGTCACCACCGGGACGACCGCACACGTGCCGTAGTCGTTCGGTGCTGCGATCCGCAGGGTGCCAGCCGGCTCGGCGGCGGCCTGCTCAAGCTCGCCAAAGGCATCCTCCGCCTCGCGCAGGATCAGCAGGCAACGGGCATGCAATGCCCAGCCCGCCTCTGTCGGTTGGACCCGCCGCGTTGTGCGGATCAGCAGCGTCGTTCCCACATCGCGCTCCAGCCGCGCTACCTGCTGGCTCACAACCGCCTTGGTGATGCCCAGCCGCTCGGCGGCACGCGTGAAGGAGCCGGCATCGACGACCGCCGCGAAGTAGGCCAGTCGGTTGAGATTCATGCATAGCCCATAGCAGCTCGGCTCCCACCTTATTGTATGTAAGCAGCATACATTATGTCTGTTTTGTTGGTCTTATCAATCGATCCGCGCGTGACATATTTTCGCCCGTCGAAACGTTCGCTCGCGTTACCCCCGACCAACACAGGGCCTTGAGATGACAATCACACTGATCCCCTGCGTAATTCTTGCCCTGTCGTTTCTGCTGACCGGAGTGGCCACTCCCGGCTTTGCCCAGAACGTGCAATATGGCGCTCCTATCAGCATCGAGCAGGCCAAGCAGGCGGCACAAGCCGCCACGACGGAGATGCGCAAGCGCAATCTCGACATGACCATTGCGATCGTCGATTCCGGGAGCAACCTTGTCTATCTGGAACGCGCCTATCAGGCCGGCATCGGCACGATCGAAGCGGCGATCGGAAAGGCCAAGGCCGCCAACGGAATCAAGTCACCGACCAAGGCCATCCAGGATCTGATCGTCACGCAAAACCAGATCCGTTTGCTTGGGGTGCCGGGCGCCTTTCCGGTCGAAGGCGGCGTGCCTCTGATCGTCGACAACAAGGTCGTCGGAGCGATCGGCGCCAGCGGCGGCATGCTGCCGGATGACGGCGCGGTTGTTAATGCCGGAGCAAAAGGCCTGCTCCCCTAGAGGGCCAATGTGCCATCCGACCAAAGGCTTCCCGAGCTCGGCGGGAACACGAACCATCACACCTGAACTCGCGTGCTTAACCAACACCAAGGAGACATCCATGTTTACCAGGAGAACCATCATGAAAACGACCCTCGCCGCCGGTGTCGCTGCCGTCTTTGCTCCCGCAGGGCTTGGCCATGCTGCCGCAGGACTTTCCTGGAAACATTTTCCCGCCGGGGAAAATGGCTTCTTCCGAGCCCCCGTACTGGTCTCAGGGGCCACTGAAGCCGTGCTGATCGACGGCGGCTTCACATTCCCCGATGGCAAGGCCCTGGCCGACGCGATCAAGGCGACGGGCAAGAAGCTCACCACCATCTATGTCAGCCAGTCCGACCCGGACTATTACTTCGGCCTCAAGCCGATCAAGGACGCTTTCCCCGATGCACGTGTGATCGCCGCCTCCGAGACGGTGGCCGCCATCAAAGCCAGTGTCGACAAGAAGCTCGCCGTATGGGGGCCGCAGCTCAAGGAGAACGGTCCGCAGACGCTCGCCGATGTCGTCATCCCGGAGGTCTTCGACGACAAGACGCTCACCATCGACGGCGAGACCATTGAGATCGTCAGTGCCGAAGGCCTCGCCAACCGGCGCTATCTGTTCGTGCCGTCGCTGAACGCGGTGTTCGGCGGCGTGATGATCTTTGCGGGCGTGCATGTCTGGACCGCCGACACGCCGACCAAGGAACTGCGCGCGGCATGGATTGCCAATCTCGAGAAGATCGCGGCCCGCAAGCCGGCGATCGTGGTTGCCGGCCACATGACGCCGCAGTCCCCTACCGACCTCTCGGGCGTCGAGCACACCAAGGCCTATCTCATTGCTTTCGAGGAAGAGCTGGCCAAGGCCAAGGACGCGGCCGCGCTCAAGAGCGCCATGGAATCCCGCTTCCCCGGCCTCGGCATGGGGGTCGCGCTCGACATCGGCTCCAAGGTTGCCACCGGCGAAATGAAGTGGGGCTGAGATGGGCGCCAATCTCGATCTGATCCGCGCCACCTATGAAGGAGCGTCGGAGGACAACGGCCGCAACCTGCTGGCCGCTCTCGCCCCCGATGCACGGTGGACCGAAGCCGAAGGTTTCCCATACGCCGGGACCTATGTCGGCGCGGAAGCTATCATCGCCGGCGTCTTCCGGCGCCTGGCCACGGAATGGATCGGCTACCGTGCCGACGTTCACACCTATCTCGAAGACGGCGACCGTGTCGCCGCCTTCGGAGTTTACTCCGGCACCTACAAGGCGACGGGCAAGTCGATGCACGCCGCCTTTGCCCATCTCTACGAGGTGAGAGGTGGCAAGATCGCGCGCATGACGCAGTACGTGGACACATTCCTGGTCCAGCAGGCGCTAACCCCGGACGCTTGAAGTGGCTGCTCCCACTACTGCAAAAGTTCGAGACCTCTGGCTCGGATCTGGCGCAAGCGATTGCGCCAGATCCGAGCGGTGGTAACCTAGCCGCGCCTGTTTAGGAGGCATCGTTGCCCAAAAGCAGTGTATTTTGTGTCGTTGGCGCAACCCGCGGGACCGGCTTGCAGATTGCCACCCAGTTGCTGCAACGGGGAGACCCTGTGCGTGTCGTCGCTCGCGACCCCGACAAGGCGCGGCAGCTTTTGGGCGATCGGGCACAAGTGGTCGGCGGCGACGTGACGGTTCCGAGTTCGCTTCTTGCGGCCCTGGACGCCGATTGCCGTGCCATCTTCTTTGCGGCCGACATTACCGGCGGCATTGGCGGGCGATCGTTTTTTGGTTCCGTGAGCAAGAATCGGGATGTGACCTATCAGGGCCTCGTCAACGTCGTCGAGGCGGCACGCAAGAACGGATTCAGCGGGCGCATCGTCCTGCTGTCAGGAATGGGAGCTGATCGACCCTCGCTGGCAGGCGCGATACTCAACACCCTCAAGGGAAACCTGCAGAAAAACCAGTTGGATCGCGAGCAATATCTGAAAACTTGCGGTCTCGAGTACACGATATGCAGAGGTGCCATCCTGACTGATGAACCGGGTGGGCGGCAACGCATCCGGGTTACGGCGCCGACCCACGGACTTGATTTCCGATACAAGATTGCACGGGCTGACTTCGCACGCGTCCTGATCGTCGCCTCGGAACTGGCGGCCGCCCCGGGAAAGGTTTGTGACGTATTCGGAGAGCCGGGCGGAGCCAGCGATGAACGGGAAATAGCTACACAATTCGACGGGATATGCTGATCAGCCGGCTTGTGCCGCTGCGGACAATGGTGAGGCCCAGCGAGAGCGGCAAGGTCCATACCGGACCACACGGCAACAGCGCTGCGCTCGGCCCATTGCCGGTCTCGCCTTCAAGCCTCGATTCGGTGGCAGCCAAGCCGGCCCGCTATCAGAGCCTGCTACATCGCGCGTCGATTTATGTGCTGGTCAATCATCTCAAGTCGCGCGGCATCGAGATCAATCGGGTGCGGAACTGGATCCCCTGCCGCCGGGGGCGCGCGAGCCGTTGTTCGAATGGATCGACGATTGTGCGAACGCGCTTGTCGAGGCGATCATCGCCATCACCTCCGTCATCGACATCGAAGCGATCGTTCTCGACAGCATCCTGCCGCGGCCGATCCATCTCGAACTGCTGGCAAGGGTGCAGACGCAGTTCAACCGGATCAGCGCCATCGGCATCGTCGCGCCGGAAATCGTCTCTGGACAATTCGGCTCCGAGGCTTCGCCGATCGGCGCTGCCATGTTGCCATTCTCGGCACTGCTGGCCCCCGACAGCGGCGTGCTGATGATCGGCAAGGATAGGACGAAGTTAATGAGCGGCCTTTTGACGTTGGCTGGCTGAAGCTAATGAGGCCGAAGTGCTGGGTAGCGTCAGCGATACCCTTGGTTTCCAACGTCAAACCCTATGGCGAGTAGGGTTTGGGTCTAGCGGTCAGGCCACTTTCACCACCGGAGATCGGCACCGCCCATAACTGACCTTCACGGCAATTCCTCCTCGCACATCTTGGAAAGATAGCACTGCGGAATGCCTATGTCCGTGAGTTCACGGGTTCGCCTCTCTGTTGCGAGCGAGAGGCACAGCTTGATCCCGAAGCGAAGGCAGAGGGTCATCAACGAGGCGTAGTGCCTCTGTGCGGTCTCGGTCGCGCTTTCGCATGTGATCCGGCTTATTCGCTTGTTGCCGATCCTGTGAAAGACCAGCTCCCCTCGACGTTGCTTTGCTGAACAGTCGACGCTCAGTGCTCCGATCGGGTCTGCAAGTCTTCTCGGTTCGGAAGAATTTCGTGGTCTGCAAAAAGGTGATATCAAGAGTCCGTGCTGGGCGCTATCCGAGAGAACACATCTGGCTAGACTTTCTGGTGGAACGCGTGATCGGAGCCATGCGCGTGCGCACGCGATTTGAGGTGAAGCGGAGGACTTATGGGACTTGTGACGCTGAATCATTTCGCCAGCTGTGTCGGCAGTGCGTTCGACATCGACATGGGGCAGAGCTCGATGGCGCTGACGCTGTCGGAGGCCAGACCACTGCCGGAGACCGGCTTTCCCGGCATGAAGCGATCGCCCTTTTCCCTGATGTTTCGAAGCGGCTCGCCGATCGTGCTGCCGCAAAAGCTCTACAAGTTGAAGAATGCGACCTTGGGCAGCCTCGAAATATTCCTCGTCCCTGTCGCCAAGGACAAGGAAGGCATCGTTTATCAGGCGATCTTCAACTGAGCGCTTCGGCCGGGGTTGGATATAGGAGCCGAGCAGGCGGAAGGCGCTCAGGCCGTAGACCACTGCATCCCGATATGGGTATCGCTGGACTCGACTTGCCGAAACTGAAGGCGGTGGTAGAGCGCCTGAGCGCGGACGTTGCGCCGCTCGACATGTAGGAAGACGCTCGATGCTGCGTGGCATTGCGCCTGAAATTGAATTGCCTTCAGCAGTGCGATCCCTCGGCCGCGATCGCGCCACTGCGGCAGGAAACCTATATCGATAATATGCCAACGCTGTGCGGTGGTATCGACATAGAGTCTGCCGATCGGCTCACCCTTGGCCTGAAGGATCAGGAAATCGGCGTGTGAAAACACGCTGATATAGTGGCGATGCTGATGATTGAATTGCCCGTCGATGAACGCCCGCTTCATCTCCTGCAGCCAAGGCACCGGTTCCATTTCCTCCATGCGGAATGACCAGTAAAGCCGGCGCAGAAACGGAATGTCCGTGAGCGTCGCGCGGCGGGATGCGCCACGTGAAAAATTCAACCGTGAGTTTTCGCCGGCTGGAAATGCCGGCAACCCTTCTGCTTCGATGGGTATCATCAACCGAAGGACGGATAGACCCCCACCATCGCTATACTGTAATTCAGCGCGAGATAAGGCTGACGATTCTCATGCGGCTGACTGCTCCCGGTGGAGCCGAGCATGGTTGGCGGGAATTGAGCGTTCGGCTGCGCATTGGCCACAAAAGGACTGGTGCTTCCCGGCGGGCTCAATGAGTTGCCGGCAGAAGGCGAGCCCGATTTCTTGGCCAGATCCGGCTGATTGTATATTGTGAACTGATGCATGTGCGCCGGCATTTGCGCCACCGTCAGCGTCTCGCTGCTTGCACCAAACGTCTCACCGATGAAGCGACTTGAGAGACCCGGACCCTGGCCCTGATTGCAGCCGGCACGGTTGGCAAAATTGGGCAGCTGAAAGGTGGTGGTGCCATTTCCGCCAAAGTTGACGCCAAGCAACGAGAACAGCGCCGAATACTGCTGGATCGGAACAACGGCGCCATTGCAGGACGCCCACCCGTTGGGAGCAAAGTTGAAGCCGAAGACCTGTATCTCACCGAGGAAGGGTTCAGTCATTGGAGTGTCCTTGCGATCTGGATGGCGAACCGGTTTCCATAAAAATCCCGAGCGCAGGGCTCAGCCCTGCGATGGGTAAATTCCCGCCCAGGCAATGCAGAACTGCACTGTCAGCGTCGGCATCGTGTTTTCGTGAGCCGTGTTCCCGCCGACAGTCTGCGTCGATTGTGGAGCGGTGATATAAGGCGTCGCGCCGGCAATGTCGGTCACATACATTGTGTCGTTTGAGACGGCAGCAAGTTCGACCGTCGTGTTGACCGATTTGCCATCGGCGCTCGCCGGGGTCGCGGTCATCGAATGGTTGTGCTGCGGCATCTGCTGAGGGAGCAATGTGACGTTCTCGCTGCCGGCCGCCTGGCCCAGGACATAGCTCGAAAGGCCCGGCCCGGTGCCCTGATGGATGGGCACACGACTGGAAAGACTGGGCACGGCGAACGTAGACTGGCCATCGCCGCCATAGGTGGTGCCGATCAGTGTAAACAACACCTCATATTCCGAGATGGGATACAGCCTCCCGTCGCAGGCGAACCAACCATTCGGCACGCGCGAAAAACCGAACATGCGGATCTCTCCGACAAAGGGCGTGCTCATCGATGGACCTCCTCCGGGCAGTGATTTGGCGTGCAGTGGTCTGGGTGGTGGCTGGCGGCGTCAACTGCGTGACGGAAAAATCCCGCTCATCGCGATGTTGTAGTTGATGGTCTCGTAAGGCTGTATGTTCGGGTGCGGCTGGTTGCCGCCGACATAGGTGACGGTGGGAGCCGCCAAGGGAACCACGCGGCCATTCGGCGCGGTATAGATGGCGTTTGTGGTGGTGCCATAGAGCGCACTGCTGGGATTGCGCACCGCACCCGCTGCCGTGGTCGCGTTACCCACATGGTTGTGGGCAGGCAGTTGCTGAGAAAGCAGCGTGACGTTTTCAACGCCGCCCGTTTCACCCCACTGATAGGGGGACGGGTTCCAGTTCGGATCAGCGGATGGGCCAAATCCGACCGGGGTGCGGCTCTGCAGATTGGGTAGGCCAAAGGTCGTGGTGCCATTGCCACCGTAAGTGGTGCCGAGCAGCGAAAACAGCGCCTGGTTCTGAGCGATGGCGATTATCGAGCCGTTGCAAAGGGCGAAGCCCTTTGGCGCGAACCCGAACCCCGTCATCATGATCTGGCCGAGAAAAACTTCCGCCATTAGACTCCCCTAATATTCGACAGGTAGTTCGTTGAATTCATCATTGCTCATAAACCATGGATTCTGCAAGTGGAGTCTTCTACCTGAGGTAGACATGGTGAAGACTGTATGATTTACTTGATTTCGAATCCAAAGAAGGTGATCGTACCCGGATTCTTAGACAGATTAAAGATTTGATTGGTCGATATTTTTCGCTTCGGCACTAAAGCGTATCGATTGGCGGCATGGGGGCGTGCATTGAGTCGGACTGTAAAGTATTGCGCCGGGGGTTCGGACGCGCTTGCCAGCAGGTTCCTGCTATGGGTTGCGATGCTCGCATTTGTTGGCATGACTGCCTTGGCGCCATCCCGGGCGCAGGCCGCGCCATCCGTAGGCTGCCCCGCCCCGATAACGTTTACCGTGGCATCTGGCGGATCCCACCAGATCGACGCGTCATCATGCGATCCTTTCGGAACAAACCCGCAGAGCCAAGTGGTGCAGCCCGCACACGGCACCGTCACCATCGACAACCCGTCTGCCGGGCTCCTGACCTATGTCAACAATGGCGACGGCGCCCTGTCGGACAGCTTCACCTTTGAAGATGCCTCCGCAGGCGTCGTCACGGTCAATGTGACAGTCTCCCCTGCCAGCTCGCCCATCACCGTCACCCCCGCAAGCCTGGCGACGCCGGCAGTCGGCACTTTCTACGACCAGACACTTTCCTCTGCCGGTGGCGTGGCGCCGTATACCTTTACGCCGGGCGGCGGCAGCTTGCCGCCGGGTCTTAGCCTTGCGTCCAACGGCAGTATTTCCGGCACGCCAACGGGCTCGGGCCCTTACAATTACACCGTGCACGTGACGGATTCGACGCCGACGACGCCTTTGACGGCCGATAAAAGCTACAGCTTCAATATCCCCGGACCCACCTTGGTTGTTTCTCCAACCAACCCGCCTGCCGGCGCCGTGGGCCTCGCCTACAGCCAGCAATTCAGCACGAGCGGCGGCACCGCGCCCTACACCTACAGTCTCGATAGTGGCAGCCTGCCGGGCGGGCTGACATTGTCCCCAAGCGGCCTGCTTTCCGGAACGCCGTCGGCCCAGGGCAGCTTTACATTCACGATGAAGTCGCAAGACAGCACCACGATCTCGACCGGCGGCCAATGGTTCGTTGCTCCGAGCATCACGGTCGTCATTGCCGCCGCCCCGACCGTCGTCGTTGCCCCAACGAGCCTTCCTGGTGGCGCGACTGTCGGTTCCGCCTACAGCACGACCATCACCGCCAGCGGCGCAGTATCCCCCTATACTTTCACCATCAGCGCGGGTGCGCTTCCCGCCGGAATGACGCTGTCGACGGCGGGCGTGCTTTCCGGCACGCCGACCGCCGGCGGAACGTTCAATTTCACGGTCGAGGCTACCGACAGCAGCGGGACGCCCCAAAGCGGCACCCGCGCCTACGCCCTGACGGTTGCCGCGCCGACCATCACCTTACCTGCGACGGCACTTGGAAACGGTACCGTGGGCACGGCTTATTCGGACGCGCTCAATGCTGCGACCGGCGGCACCGCGCCCTATACATATGCATTAACGGCTGGAGTCCTCCCGCCAGGCGTATCGCTGTCCGGCGCGGGTGCGTTGTCAGGAACGCCGACCGCAGAGGGAACCTACAACTTCTCTGTCACCGCGACAGACAGCAGCACGGGGACCGGCCCCTATTCGAGTGCGCCCCGCGCCTACAGCATCCAGATCGTCAACATTCCGCCGGTCGCCAACGCAGTGTCGGCCACGGTCGCCTACAACAGCAGCGCCAATCCGATCACGCTCAACATCACCGCCGGCACCCCGACATCGGTTGCGGTCGCCACTCCGGCTGCCCACGGCACGGCGATAGCCAGCGGCACATCGATAAGCTACACGCCTACTGCCGGTTACGCCGGCCCCGACTCGTTCACCTACACGGCGACGAATACAGCCGGAACGTCCGCACCAGCGACAGTCACCGTCACGGTCAGCAATCCGACGATCACAGTCGTTGCATCCGGGACTTTGACCGCGCAGGTTGGCGTGGCCTACACACAGACCTTCACCGCATCTGGTGGCGCTGCGCCGTACACGCTGTCGGTGAGCGGCTTGCCGGCAGGTCTTTCCGCAACGGGGACGACAGCTAACAGTGTGATCGTCTCCGGGACACCGACCGCGGGGGGCAGTTTCGGCCTCAGTGTCACGGGGTCAGACAGCAGCACCGGAAATGGCCCATTCCCGATTTCACAACCCTTCACGCTCACCGTCAGTGCGCCAACGCTTTCTCTTACGCCCGCCGCAGGAACCCTTGTCGCGACCTATGGCACGGCCTACAGCCAGCAGTTCTCGGCCTCGGGCGGCACAGCGCCCTACAACTACATCGTCAGCGCCGGGGCGATTCCGGCAGGACTCTCCCTTGATCCTGCGACCGGGCTGCTCTCGGGAACACCCGCTGCGAGCGGCCTGTTCACCTTCTCGGTGCGGGCAGCGGATAGCAGCACCGGTGCTGGCGCACCGTTCGCCAGAACGCAAAACTACGTCCTACAGGTCGGCGCGCCCTCCATCGCGGTTGCTCCGGCAACGCTGCCGAATGCGACGGCGGCTTCGGCCTATTCGGCCACCGTCACCGCATCCGGAGGTGTTGCGCCATACAGTTTCTCGTTGTCGGCCGGTACGCTGCCGCCCGGCCTGTCGCTCAACGCGGCCGGCACCTTGTCGGGCACACCGACGGAATCCGGCACGTTCTCGGTCACGGTCCAGGCGACAGATGCGCATGGCCAGACAGGTACGCACCCATACACCCTGATGGTTGGCGTGCCCAGCCTGACCCTGGCGCCTGCCAGCCTGCCAGGCGGCACGGCCGGATCCGCCTACAGCCAGGCGCTGTCGGCAAGCGGCGGCACCGCCCCCTACACCTTTGCGGTGACCGCGGGCGTGCTGCCGGCGGGAATGACCCTTGCGGCCGGCACGCTCTCGGGCACGCCGACCGTTGCCGGAACCTTCAACTTCACCGTAACGGCGACAGACAGCACGACGGGCACCGCGGCGAACGGGTCTGTGGCCTACTCTCTGGTGATCGCCACGCCGACCATAGCGCTGGCACCAGCCAGCCTCCCTGCAGGCCAGTACGGCGTTGCCTACAGCCAGACGCTTACGGCCAGCGGAGGCACCAGCCCTTACAGCTACACGGTGACCACGGGAACGCTGCCGGCCGGGATAACGCTGTCTTCGACAGGTACGCTTTCGGGCACCCCGACGGTTGTCGGCTCGTTCAACGTTACCGTCACGGCGACAGACAATCTCGGTTTCACCGGCACGGCGAGCTATACACTGGTGATCGGCAACAACCCACCGGTCGCCAATGCGGATACGGCCGAGACGCTTGACGGGCAGGCCGTGACCATCAACGTCACGGACAACGATACCGGCGACTTCACCTCCATAGCGATCTCGACCGCACCGGCACACGGCACCGCGACAGTCAGCGGCACCGCAATCGTCTACACGCCCGGAGCGTCGTTCACCGGACAGGATACGCTGCAGTACACGGCGACCGGGCCGGGTGGAACATCGGCAGCATCGGTCACGATCGAGGTCAGGCCTCGTCCTGTTCCTGCCGCGCAGCACGTCACGACAGTGTCGGGCAAGGCAGTGGTGGTTGACCTGACCAAGGATGCGGCCGGCGGTCCGTTTACCAGTGCGACCCTGGTTTCGGTGCCTCCCCCTTCGTCAGGCACGACATCGCTGAGCGGGTACCAGCTCACCTTTACACCGACGGCAACTTACCAGGGCACGGCCACGGTGACCTTCACCTTGAGCAATGCCTATGCAACATCGGCGGTGACGGTGATCACCATCGAGGTCGTGGAGCGTCCAGATCCGACGCTGGACAGCGAGGTCATGGGCATCCTCAACGCCGAGACCGCCGCAACGCGCCGTTTCGCCACCTCGCAGATCGGCAACTTCCAGCAGCGCCTGGAAGGCCTACATGACAGCGACAATGGCCAGGAACCCACGGATGGTCTGGCCTTCGTCCAGGGCATCGTGCTCTCCTTCGACAGCACCTGCGGCGAAGCCGAGCAAGCGGCAAAAGGACCAGACTGCGGTCGCAGCAAGGCTTCCGACCCGGACTGGCCGTTTAAATCGTCCCTCGACGACACGACCACATCGGGCACTCCCGGCGGCTTCGGCACCGGCAGCTTCGGCCACAGCAAAGTGACCATCTGGACCGGCGGCTCGATCAATATCGGCGAGCGTGACGGCGACGACGGCTACAAGTTCGAGACCACGGGCCTCAGCGCCGGCGTCGACTATCGCTTCAGCCGCGCGTTCGCAATCGGTCTGGGCATGGGTTACGGCCGCGATGTCAGCGACATTGGTGACAATGGCAGCCGCAGCACCGGCAAGGCCTACACGGCGGGACTCTATGCCAGCTATCATCCTGGCCAGGACTACTTCATCGACGGTCTGGTCGGATATCAGTGGCTGTCATTCGACTCGCAGCGTTATCTGACATCCGGTGGCGGCTTTGCCACCGGCGAGCGGGACGGTGGCCAGTTTTTGGCCTCGGTGTCAGCCGGCAAGAAGTTCGAGATCGAACAGTGGCAGATTTCGCCCTATGCGCGCCTCGACGTGGCACGGGCGACGCTGGATGCCTTCACCGAAAGTGGCGATCCGTCGTCGGCCCTGCACTATGGCGAGCAGGATATCAGCACCACCACCGGCAATCTCGGCCTGACGCTCAACTACAAGTTCGCCACCGACTTTGGCCTGGTTTCGCCGCAATTGAGACTGGAGTACCAGCACGACTTCCAGGGCGACAGCTCCATAACCATGAATTATGCGGACTTGTTCGGCGGACCTTTCTATCACACCAGCATTGATGGCATGGGGAAGGACCGTTTCGTGCTCGGCCTTGGAGTGAATGTGCAGACGGTCCAGGACTTTGCCGTACGGCTGGAATATCGCGGCCTGCTCGGCAGCGATGGCGACACCGACAACGGGTTCCTGGTCAATCTGGGCAAGACGTTCTGATCCCAAGCTCTGGCTGAAAACTGTCGCGCGCCTGTTTCGCCTTCGCGGCATCGCCGGCCACGACGGCATCGCGGGGCTGCCGGAGTGACGGTCAACCATATGCCGCCCGGCGGTCTTTAGCGCGTGGGTCGCACCGACGGCGCGGGCTTGGCCGGATATTCGAAATACCGGGGCAGACGACAACCGATCCAAATACGGATCAAACTGACACGCTTGCAAAAGGCAAGTCTGGCCGTTCCACGCGGCCAGACATTCGCACTGTGCCCGAAAAAAGTCGTCGTGGCGATGCGAACCTAGTGGCCCAGTCAGGACATCCAGCGAAAATTGTGGGAGTTAGTTCGATCCGACTCGGTCAAAAATAACGAGGACTTTGTTCATGAGCGACCATCCCGGGATCCGCCCAAATATTCTTGAATCCACGCTTGCCGCGGCTCAGCAGGATCAACGGACTCTCGACGAGCAGCGGCAAAACATTGCGCCTCTGGTGGACGGCATGTCGTTTTTCGACAGCATCCGACACAATGATGACCGCGGCAGCGTCACGGAGGTCTATGACCC
Source organism: Mesorhizobium bavaricum (assembly GCF_056781655.1). Taxonomy (NCBI): domain Bacteria; kingdom Pseudomonadati; phylum Pseudomonadota; class Alphaproteobacteria; order Hyphomicrobiales; family Phyllobacteriaceae; genus Mesorhizobium; species Mesorhizobium bavaricum. Next base: position 5,040,153 of record NZ_CM165566.1, read on the forward strand.
GCGCTGGGGCTGGCATGCCGATCCGCTCGTCTTTTCCTACATCTTCACAATTCGCCCCGGCATGGTGAAGGGTTGGGGCCTGCACAAGCTGCATGAGGATCGCTATTTTGTGGTCAGCGGCGAGTTGGAGCTGGTCCTTTATGATCCTCGCCCCGAATCCAGCACATACGGCATGATTTCGAAGGTTTACCTCTCCGGCGATCGTCCACGCCTGGTCAATGTTCCGAAATTTGTCTGGCATGCCGACCGAAACATCGGAACGTCCGAAGTGGTCGTCATCAATTTCCCAACGATACAGTACGACCACTCAAATCCCGACAAGTATCGCCTGCCCATCGACACCGATCTCATTCCCTATGATTTCGGCAGCGCCAAGGGATGGTGAGCAAACCCCGCATTTCCATCCTGATGCCGACGCATTCGCGCGTGGATGTCATCGGCATGGCCATCCAGTCGGTGCTGGATCAGACCGTCGAGGATTTTGAGCTCCTGGTCGTCGGCGACGGCTGTGCGCCCGGCACGGCCGAGGTGGTCGAAACCTTTCAGGACGCCCGCATCCGCTTCTTCGATCTGCCCAAGGCGCCGAACTTTGGCTACGCCAACCGCAATATCGCCCTGCGCGAAGCGAGGGGCGAGCTGATCGGCTTTACAGCCGACGACGATCTCCTGTTTCCGGATCATTTTGAAGTCCTGACGGAAGGCCTGAAAGGCGGGGCTGCCATCGCGTACAGTCAGGCGCTGTGGGTTTCCACCGATGGCATCGCAGCACCCTTCCTGACCAATCTGGAGCTGGCCGACGAATTCAGGATGTTCACCGAGGTCGGCAACACGATACCCGCCAGTTGCTTCCTGTACCGGGCTGATAGCCTGCCGTCGCGGGATGTCTGGCCGGAAGATGTCGCATCGGCCGGGGACTGGCAGATATGGCGGCGCATCATGCGCGAGAACCCGCGCAATCCTCTCACCTATTGCCGCGTTCCAACCGTCCTGCATTTCAGCGCCAAATGGAAGAATTCGCGCCACTCCCAGGCGGGACAACTGGCTAGTTTTCTCGATATCGCGGACGGAGCAGGCTGGTGGCCTTCAGCCTTGCGCGTCTGGGTACCGAACGGCAGCAACGAACAATGTGAGTATGCGCGGCTGATGCGCGCCGACCCCGCAGCCTGGAGCGAGCAGATGCGCCGTGCCATCGGTGATCTGGTGGCGCGGCTTGCCTGGGAGGATGTGCAAACGACGCGACCGATGCTTGCAAGCGCTGAGGCCGAGAAAGCGACGTTGCAGTCTGAAATCTCAAGGCTGCGCAACGAGCTGCAGTTGGCTCAGCAAGGCAATGCCGAGCTACAGAGGGCCGCTTCGGACGCGAGCAACGAGGAAGCTGCGTTGCTGCCGGAAATCTCGAGGTTGCGCAACGAGCTCGATCTGGCTCACCAAAGCAACGCCGAGCTACGGAGCGCCGCTTCGAATGCAAGGAAAGAGAAGGACTGGATCGAACAAACGCTGCATGTGTGCCAGATGCAGATCGCTGCGTTGCATCAGTCCAGAAGCTGGCGCTTCACCGCTCCCCTGCGCAGGATCTCCACGAGCTTGCGTTCGAAAAAATCATAGGGCTCAAAACTTTTAACAACAGACCGGAGGCGGCGTCGGCGATCGGTCCGCCAAGCCGATCTCACACTCTTGCCAGCAGCGCCTCGACCTCCTGCAGCGTCGGCATGGATGGCGCCGTACCGGGCCGGGTCACCGAAATTCCGGCAACGGCGCAGGCGAAGCGCACCGCCTGCAACGGCTCGACACCTCGCGACAGCGCGGCGGCCAGACCACCATTGAAAGCATCCCCTGCCCCCGTGGTCTCGACGACCGGGCCGGCATTGATGACGGGAATGTGCTCGGAGCGATCCTTCGCGTGCAAAAGCGCACCCTTGTCGCCGAGCGTGACGATGACGGTGCCGACGCCCTTTTCCAGCAGCTTTCCGGCGGCGGCGCGTGCATCGTCGACCGAGGAGACCTTCATCCCGGTCAGTTCCTCCGTCTCGGTCTCGTTGGGGGTGAGGTAGTCGCACAGCGTGTAGATGCGGTCGGGAAGCTTTGCCGCAGGGGCCGGGTTGAGGATGGTCGTCACCCCTGCCCCGCGCGCGATCTCCAGCGCCCGCATGGCGGCATCGATCGGCTGTTCGAGCTGGGTGACAAAGACGCCGGCACCGCTGATCAGCGCGGCATTGGCTTCGATATCGGCTGACGAGATCAGCGTCGCCGCGCCGGGGCTGACGATGATGGCGTTGTTGCCGGTCGTCTCCTCAACGAAGATGTAGGCGGCACCGGTATAGCTCTCCGGCGTGTCGATGACGGCATTCTTGACACCCGCCTGGGCCCAGGTTTGCCTGGCCATATCAGCGAAGGGGTCGACGCCGAGGCGGGTGAGGAACGTGACGTCGGCGCCGAGCTTGCCGGCGGCAACCGCCTGGTTCGACCCCTTGCCGCCCGGCCCCAGCTTGAACGAGTTGCCGAGGATCGTCTCGCCCATGCGCGGCTGGCGATCGGCGCGATAGGCGGTGTCGGCGACGAACACACCAAGGATGACGACAGGCTTGCCCGAGGCCATGCCGTTACTCCGCATCCGGGGGCACGACACCCTTGCGGAAGGCGAAGCAGCCATAAAAGCGGCGCTCACCGGTCTGGATGACGCAGTAGGCCTGCTTGGCGCGCTCGTAGAAGGCGTAGCGCTCGACCGCCATCATCGGCCACGACTTGCCTTCGGCTTTGTCGATTTCCTTCTGCACTTCCTTTTGCACGGGCGGAATCTCGTCCGGCTTGCCGACGATCTCCATGCGCGCGGCGGAGTCATCGACGAATGTATCCAGCGGGTAAAGCGACAGCACGGCCTTGACCACCTCGGCGGCCGGCGCATCGATGCGCAGCAGGCGGCCGAGCGCGGTCTGGCGCGCCACCGAATCGGACGGGAAGTTGGTGTCGGCGATGATCAGATCGTCGCCATGACCCATCGCCCGCAATGCCTGCAGCACGTCGGCATTGAGCAGCGGATTGATGCCTTTGAGCATGGTCTTCCTCGTGAAGTCGTTTGAGATCAGAGACGCTTGCCGGTCTCGGCGTCGAAAAGATGGATCTGGTCCAGCCTCGGCTTCAAGGTGAGCGTGTCGCCGGGCTTGAAGTCGTGGCGCTCGCGAAACAGCGCCACCATCTCGCCTTCGCCGAAGCGCAGGAACACCAGCGTTTCCGAGCCGGTCGGCTCGACCACCGAAATCTTCGCCGCGACGCCGTCGGGATGGATCTCGAGATGTTCCGGGCGCACGCCATAGACGACGGCCTGTCCGTCCTGCGCGGCATTGTTCGATGCAATCGGGAACAGCGTGCCTGCGATTTCGACACCAGGCTTGCCGCCCTTGCGCATGACGCCCTTGAGCAGGTTCATCGAAGGCGAGCCGATGAAGCCGGCGACGAACAGGTTGGCCGGCCGGTCGAACAACTCCAGCGGCGCACCGACCTGCTCGATGCGGCCATCGCGCATGACGACGATCTTGTCGGCCATGGTCATGGCCTCGATCTGGTCGTGGGTGACGTAGATGGTGGTGGTCTTCAGCCGCTGGTGCAGTTCCTTGATCTCGGTGCGCATCTGCACGCGCAGCTTGGCGTCGAGGTTGGACAGCGGCTCGTCGAACAAGAACACCTGCGGATTGCGCACAATGGCGCGGCCCATCGCCACACGCTGGCGCTGGCCGCCGGAGAGCTGCCTTGGATAGCGTTTCAGGTAGGGATTGAGGTCGAGGATGTCGGCGGCGCGCTTGACCCGCTCGGCGACCACGGCCGGATCGGTTTTCCGCAGCTTGAGCGCAAAGGCCATGTTCTGCTCGACCGTCTTGTGCGGATAGAGCGCATAGTTCTGGAACACCATGGCGATGTCGCGCTTGGCCGGCGGCAAATGGTTGACGATGCGGTCGCCGATGGCGATCGTACCGCCGGAGACGGTCTCCAGCCCGGCCACCATTCGGAGCAGCGTGGACTTGCCGCAACCCGAAGGGCCAACCAGCACCACGAACTGTCCGTCGGCAATGTCGACGCTGACTTCGTGCAGGACCTTGACGGTTCCAAACGCTTTGGCCACCTTGCTGATTGCGACTTGAGCCATATCTCCCCCATCGGCTCCATCGGCCGTAGACGCAGAAGCTAACCAACGCGAACGGTCAGGGCAAGTCGGTCTCTTATAGATAAAAACCTGTTCTCGTTGACACGGCGTTTGGTTGTGAGAATAGTGGCGGGCGCTGGTCCAAAATCGGTACCGCTATCGGAGCTTCAATCAAGCAGGTGGGGTCCTGCGTAGTTCGTTTCCGAGCCGGGAGAATCGTTGGCGCTCCAGCGTCCGACAAGGTTGGCCATATCCATTCACGCTGAATGTTCTGGGAGGAATAGTCGATGAGAACAGGTCTTTACGATAAACTGGTCCGTGCCGGCGCCACGAGGCGCGACATATTGAAGGGCGCGGCCAGCATGGCTGCGATAGCGGCCGCATCCGGTGCCGGGCTGGGCGCTTTCACGCGCCCTGCTTCCGCGGCCAGCGAGCTGCGTTCCAAAATCCTGCAGATCCCAGGCGTCGGCAAGGGTCAGCCGACCGACGCCGACTTCCAGAAGGTCGGTGAACTCTGCCTCGAGGCGACCAAAGCCAACGTCAAGGAAGGCGAATTCGCCGGCGTCGAACTGACCTTCATGGGTCTCAACAACCAGAACCTGCACAATGTGCTGTTCCGCGGCTTCCTGAAGCCATGGGAAGCCTACACCGGCGCCAAGATCAGCTGGATCGACCTGGCGCAGGCCGACTACAACGCTCGCCTGCAGCAGTCGATCGCTACCGGCACCGTCGATTTCGACATCATCGAGATGGGCGCGCCGTTCGAAGGCGATGTCTGCGGCAAAGGTCTCACCTCCGAGATGCCCGACTGGGTCAAGACGCAGATCGATTTCGACGATCTGGTCAACTACCTGAAGCCTCCGGTCGGCACCTGGGATGGCAAGCAGTATCGCGTGACCATCGATGGTGACACGCACAATTTCAACTACCGCACCGACGTGTTCGCCGATGCCGACCTCGCCAAGGCCTGGAAGGACGGCGGCGGGGCCGGAGAATGGGGCGTGCCGAAGACCTGGCAAGAGGTCCAGGCCGTGACCAAGTTCCTCAAGGGCAAGAAATTCAAGGGCCAGGACGTCTACGGCTATCTCGATGCGCCCAAGCCCTGGGGCGGGTTCGGCTTCTACTTCCTTGGCAGCCGCGCCACCGCCTACGCCAAGCATCCCGATGACAAGGCCTGGCTGTTCGATGCCGACACGATGAAGCCGCGCATCAACAATCCGGCCTGGGTACGCGCCATCCAGGACGTCATCGATGCCTTGCCTTCGGAACCGGCCGACCAGATCAACGCCGACCCGAACACCACTGGCTTCCAGCAGTTCCTGGCCGGAACCGGTTCGATGATCCCCTGGTGGGGCGACATCGGTTCCAACGTGAAGACCAACGATTCCTCGGTGGTCGGCGACGTCACCGGCTTCTCGATCCTGCCGGGTTCGGACGACGTCTACAATTCCAAGACAGGCGCCTGGGAGAAGCTCGCCAGCGGGCCGAACTACTCGCCGAACTGCGCCTATCTCGGCTGGGGCGTCTACGTCATGGCGCGCGTCGATGCCGACGAAAAGAAGAAGAAGGCGGCATGGTCCGCCGCCGCCCATCTCGGCGGCAAGGACCTGTCGATATGGACGGCCATGTATCCGTCCGGCTTCCAGCCCTACCGCAACTCCCATTTCGACATTCCGGAATGGGTGGCGGCCGGCTACGACGAGGCGTTCATCACCTCGTACCTCAAGTCGGAAGGCGACTCCTACAACCATCCGAACGCGGCGATCGAGCCACGCATCCCCGGCATCTTCCAGTACTACAGCGCCGCTGAGGACATCCTGGCCAACACCTTCGCCGGCAAGATGAAGGCACAAGAGGGCGCCGACGCCATTGCCGCGGCCTGGGAGAAGCTGACCGACCAGATCGGCCGCGAAAAGCAGATCAAGCTCTACAAGGCCTCCCTCGGCATGTAAGCTATGTGAAACCGTGGTCCGGCGGCAACGCCGGACCACAGCCGATCGGCTCCGGCTCCTCGATGAGCCTTCAAACGGGCGAAATTTGTGGCTGACCAGACTTCGACCGCAAACCAGTGGCCGGCAGATGCCGCCCCTTCCGATCTGATTTCACCAGGCCGCAAGCGGCTCGGCTGGGTGTTGATGGCCGTTGCGACAATTGGCCTGCTGGCGGTTATCGCGCTTGAGATCCTGTACAAGACCGAAACCAGCACTGTCGGTTTCGAAACCTGGCGCCCTGTCGTCTACGCCTATGTGCTGTGGGGCGTGGCAATCGGCATTGGCCAGGTGCTGACGCGCGGCGAGGATGGCCAGCGAGCGCTGTTCCTGCTGCCGGCGCTGCTGTTCACCATCGCCATGGTGATCTTCCCGACGCTGTTCGGTTTCTACATCGCGCTCACCGACTGGAACCTCAGCTCTTTCAGCGGCCGCAGGTTCAACGGGCTCGACAATTTCTGGCAGATGCTGCGCGACCCCTACTATCGCAATGCGCTGTTCAACATGGTGCTCTATGTGCTCGCCGTGCTGGTCGAATATGTCATTGCCTTCGGCCTGGCGCTGTTGCTCAACGCGCAGATCCGGGCGCGCAAGTTTTTCCGCGTCGTCTTCCTGATGCCGCTGATGCTGTCGCCGGTCGCGGTGTCGTGGATGGTCGGCAAGTCGCTGATGGAATACCGCTTCGGGCCGGCGGCCACACTGGCGCGCCATCTCGGCTGGGAAAACCCGGCCTTCTTCTCGGATCCGATCATCGCCCGTATCTCGATCATGGTGCTGGATGCCTGGACCTTCATCCCGTTCATGATGATCATGCTGCTCGCCGGCCTGCAGGCGATGTCACGTGAGATCCTCGAAGCGGCGCGGGTCGACGGCGCCAATGCGTGGCAGACCTTCTGGCAGGTCACCTTTCCGCTGATGCTGCCGGTGTCGGTGACGGCGGTCATCCTGCGCATCATCTTCAAGCTGAAGCTGGCCGACATTATCATCACGGTGACCTCGGGCGGGCCTGGTGGCGCCACCGATTCCGTTTCCAGCTTCATCTACCGCGAATACCGCGACCGCTCGAATGTCGGCTACGGCACCATGCTGGCGATGGCCTATCTCGTCATCGTCATCGTGTTCGTGACCTGGCTGCTGAAATTCGCTAACCGCTTCGTGCGCAACGTCAACTGAGCGGCGGGGATCATGAGCGTTCAAACCACCGAATACACCGTTTCCGAAATCCGCTCTCCGGCGAGTTTCATCACCAGCCGCGTCTTCATCTATGGCGCGCTGGTGTTCTGGGCCTTCATCTGCCTGTTCCCGATCTACTGGACGCTAACCACCTCGTTCAAATCGGCGGTCGATGTCACCCAGGGCCACCTGATCCCGTTCGTCGACTTCCAGCCGGACTGGAAGGGCTGGCGATCGCTTGGCCTGTCGCCGGATTCGATCTTCCAGACCTCCACGGTGCGCGATGAGTTCTTCAAGCGCTTCATGAACTCGGTCATCACCTCCGTCGGCGCGTCGAGCCTTGCAATTGTCATCGGCAGCCTGGCGGCCTATGGGCTCACCCGCTATCGCTACCACTTCGCCTGGTTCAAGAACGAGGACATCTCATTCTTCTTCCTGTCGCAGCTGATCTTGCCGCCGGTGGTGCTGGCGCTGCCTTTCCTGGTGCTCTACCGGGAAGTCGGGCTGCTCGACACGCGCATCGGGCTGATCCTGCTCTACACGCTGATGGTGCTGCCGATCGTCATCTGGATCATGCGCGACCAGTTCAACTCGATTCCGGTCGAGCTCGAGGAAGCAGCGCTCGTCGACGGGCTGTCGATCTGGGGGGCGTTCTTCCGCATCGTCATGCCGATCGCATTGCCGGGCATGGTCGCCGCCTTCATCCTGGCGATGGTGCTGTGCTGGAACGAGTATTTCTTCGCAGCCCTTTTGACCTCGACCGATGCCAAGACAATTCCGGTCATGGTGGCAAGTCAGACCGGCTCGCAAGGCATCAACTGGTGGTCGATGGCAGCACTGGCCACCGCGGCAATTGCGCCATTGGCCGTCATCGGCATCGCGCTCGAACGTTACCTCATCATGGGTATGACTGCCGGAGCGGTTAAATAGGCGATGGGTGCCGAGTACTGGTTCGCGCGCAACATCCGTGTCGATGATGTCGGCCGCGGCCGCTACGGCAGGGGCGCCATGCCCCTCGGCTGGCAAGGCCGCGCCGTCATCGCCGGTTTCGTCATGGCCATGCTGTTCGGTGCCCTGCTGATGGCCCTGGTGGGCTTCTACGGCAACCACCTTGCGCTTGGCATAGCGCTCTACGTCATCCTCGCCCTATGCGGGGGCGGCACCTTCATCTGGGCCGTGGCCACCAAGAGCGACCCGAACAAGTCTATGGCCGAATACCGGGCCGAGCGGCAGCGCGCCAGATCGAGTGGCGCATAATTCTTGACCGGTCAGCCAAGAAGCGTCGCGCGCAGATGATCGAGGATCATGGCCACACCCTTTTGCCCGAGCTCGGCCGAAGCGTCCCTGGCGGTCGCCGTATACCAGCTCTTGTTGTCTTCGAAGTGAGCGGCGTCGACCGCCTCCGGGCATAGCGCCATCATCAGAGATGTCTCGCCGATGCCGGCATGGTCGAACGGGTACTTCATCGTCGCCGACATCAGCGGATGCACCTGCACCCAGTTGAAGAAGTTCTCACCCGCGGCATGTCCGGAATAGTAGTCGGCCATCGCCTCCGAGCCCCACCAGCCCTCGCCACGCTCCTTTTCGAGGAAGCGGAAGATTGCCTGGCGGCCGGCGGTCTTGAAGGCGAGATCTGTCGGCATGCCGGCGGCGAAGTTCTCGGTCTGGTGGTGGATGATGGCGTGGATGTTGCGAAAGCCGATGCGCAGCAGGCTGTAGAACAGCTCCTGCGCGAACGGCGCCAGCGCATTGCCACCGACCTGCACCGAGCCGCTGCCCTCCGGCGCAGCCACCGCGTAGCTCGCCGCGCCATAGTAGAAGGGCGGCAGGATGACGATGTCGGCCTCCTTTTCGAACAGTTCCAGCGTCTTGATGACGGCCAGCGTGTCCATGCCGACGGCCATGTGCTCGCCATGGTATTCGAGCACGCCGAGCGGCAGTGCGACCGGCCAGTTCTCGGCGATCGCCTTGCGGATCTGGTGTGGCAGCATCAATTCGTAGCGCATGATCTATTCCATGTTGGTGTGGCGGGCGCGCATCGCTTCAGGCGACGCGCCGATCAAATCCCTGAGCTTCAGCACCATCACCTCGAACAGCAGGAACAACGCGCCTTCGAACACGGAGCCCATCGGCAGGACCGATGTCTTCCGCGCTCCCTCGTCGTTGGCCATGGTTTGCGCCGGGATGAGCAGCGTGAAATCGGCGTGCTCTGCCGCGCTGCTTTCGGCCTGGGCGGTCAGCAGGAGATTGGTCGCGCCTGCACCATGCGCGACCTGCATCAAGGTCAGCACGGTTGAGGTTTCGCCGGGTCCGGAGCTGACGAGGAAGACATCGCCAGGCCCCAAGGGCGGCGTGGTCATGTCGCCAACCACAGAGACCGGCAGGCCCAGATGATAGAGCCGCATGGCGAGACCCTTGACCTGCAAGGCCTCGCGGCCGCAGCCGTAGACGATGATCTGCTTGGCGCTGGCCAGCATCTTGCAGGCGGCGTCGATCCGGCTCTCGTCGATGCCCGCCAGCACGCTGCCGAGTTCGTCCAGTGCGGTCTTGAACAGGTTTTCGTTGTCGCCGCTCACCGCAAACCTGCCATCGAAACCACCTTGGGGATTGCCGCCCTTACTGCCACGAACAGCTTGATTTTGCTCATGCTATCAACCGCGAAAATGCGTGTCCAACGGTCCGCGACGCTTTTGCCGGGCCACAGGCATGATAGTGTCATGTCAGACAAATCAAGTGAGGCAAACAGCAGAATATGAAGACACGGCATTTCGACCGCATCGGCAATGGCGGCATCGACTTTACGGAGCTTGGCTTCGGCACGGCGCCGCTCGGCAATCTCTACCGTGCCGTCTCGGACGAGGACGCCAATGCCACACTGGAGGCCGCCTGGGCGACCGGCTGCCGCTACTACGACACCGCGCCGCTCTACGGGCTTGGCCTGTCGGAAACGCGGCTCAACCCGTTCCTACGCGGCAAGAAGCGCGACGACTACGTGCTGTCGAGCAAGGTTGGCCGCATCATGCGCGCCTGCCCGCCGGAAGAGCGCACCGGCATCGGCAAGTTCTTCGACACGCCGTCGCGGCGCGAGGTTTACGACTACAGCTATGACGGCGTCATGCGCTCGTTCGAGGCCTCATTGGAGCGGCTTGGCGTCGATCGGATCGACATCCTCTTCGTGCACGATGTCGACATCTTCACCCATGGCAGCAAGCAGGCGTCCGACCAACGCATCGAGGAGTTCATGCGCTCGGGTTATTACGCGCTGCTGTCCCTGCGCGACCAGGGGGTGATCAAGGCGTTCGGCGGCGGCATCAATGAGTGGCAGGTCTGCCAGGCGCTGGCCGAGCGCGGCGACTTCGATCTCTTCCTGCTTGCCGGCCGCTACACGCTGCTGGAGCAGGAGGCGCTGGCATCCTTCCTGCCGCTCTGCCAGAAGCGCGGCATCGGCATCGTTCTCGGCGGACCCTACAATTCCGGCATCCTGGCGACGGGGCCGAAGCCTGGCGCCTATTACAATTACACCGAGGCGCCACAGGACGTGCTCGACTGCGTGGCGCGCATCGAGGCGGTCTGCAAGCGCCATGGCGTGCGGCTGATCGAGGCCGCGTTGCAGTTTCCGCTGCAGCATCCATCGGTGGTGTCGGTAATCCCGGGTGGCCAGCGGCCGAGCGAAGTCGAGAGCAACCGGTCGCTGCTCGATGCGAAGCTGCCGGCAGCGCTTTGGGCCGATCTCAAGAAGGAAGGCCTGATGCGAACTGAAGCGCCGACCGCGTAATCCACTCGCAACCCGGGCGACCACGCGCGTCGGCGTCGGGCGTAAAAATGAAAAGCCGGGCAAGCCCGGCTTTTCTGGTCGGATGTACCCGCGTAGGGCGTAAAAATGAAAAGCCGGGCAAGCCCGGCTTTTCTGGTCTCTGAAAGAAAAAGGCGCTTAGTTGACTGCGTCCTTGAGGCCCTTGCCGGCCGAAAACTTCGGCACGGTGCGCGCCGGGATCTTCACTTCGGCGCCGGTCTGCGGGTTGCGGCCGGTCGAGGCCGCACGCTTTGACACGGTGAAATTGCCAAAGCCGACAAGCCGGACATCGCCGCCCTTCTTCAGTTCGCCGGTGATCACGGAAAATACCGCATCGACCGCCGACTGCGCGTCACCCTTCGAAATGCTCGCGGCGTCGGCGACAGCGGACACCAGTTCGTTCTTGTTCATAAAAATTCCCTTCCATGAGAACACCGGAACTTACGACTCATCCGGCAGGAAACGGACTTTAGAAAGAAGCGTTCCCGCAACCAAGTCGAAAAGGCAGGAAAAAATCGGAAAAAGCCCGGAATTCCGGGGTTTTTCACATGAAAAAGCCGGGCGCGAAGCCCGGCTCTCTGTTTTTGCACTGCAACGTTAGCGAAAGCTAACGCATGGCCCTGAAAACCGTAGTCGGTTTTCAGAAAGGACCATGCGCAAGTCCAAGCGTTAGAGCGTCCTCTGCGCGTCCAAGTGGACGCGCGCCGCTCTAATGCGCCAGCGTCTTGCCGGCATCGTCCGCGCTGTCGGTCGCGGCCGGAGGATTGACCGGTTCGACCCATTCAATCGGCTCCGGCATACGCACCAGTGCATGGCGCAACACCTCTCCGACCCGTCCGACCGGAATGATCTCCATGCCGTTCTTCACGTTGTCCGGAATCTCCGCCAGGTCCTTGGCGTTGTCTTCCGGGATCAGCACCTTCTTGATGCCGCCGCGCAGTGCGACCAGCAGCTTCTCCTTCAGGCCGCCGATCGGCAGCACCCTGCCGCGCAGCGTGATCTCGCCGGTCATGGCGACATCCGCCTTGACCGGAATGCCGGTCAGCACGGAAACGATCGCTGTGGCCATCGCCACGCCAGCCGACGGTCCATCCTTGGGCGTCGCGCCTTCCGGCACGTGCACGTGGATGTCACGCTTGTCGAACAGCGGCGGCTCGATGCCGAAATCGATGGCGCGCGAGCGGACATAGGAGGCCGCCGCCGAAATCGATTCCTTCATCACGTCGCGCAGGTTGCCGGTCACCGTCATGCGGCCCTTGCCGGGCATCATGACACCTTCGACCGTCAGCAGCTCACCGCCGACCTCCGTCCAGGCAAGCCCGGTAACGACACCGACCTGATCGTCAGCCTCGACCTGACCGAAGCGGAAGCGCGGAACACCGAGATAGTCGGCGAGGTTCGCCGCCGTGATGTTCACCGTCTTCTTCTTCGTCTTCAGGATCTCGGTCACCGCCTTGCGCCCGAGCTTCATCAGCTCGCGCTCCAGGCTTCTGACGCCCGCTTCACGGGTGTAGGTCTGGATGATGGCGCGGATTGCGTCCTCGCCGACGGAGAATTCCTTCGGCTGCAGAGCATGGTCGCGCACCACCTTCGGCATCAGGTGCCGCTTGGCGATTTCGATCTTCTCATCCTCGGTGTAGCCGGCAATGCGGATGATCTCCATGCGGTCCATCAACGGCGCAGGGATGTTCAGCGTGTTCGCCGTCGTCACAAACATCACGCTCGACAGGTCATATTCGACCTCGAGGTAATGGTCCATGAACGTCGAGTTCTGTTCAGGATCGAGCACCTCAAGCAGCGCCGACGACGGATCGCCGCGGAAGTCCTGGCCCATCTTGTCGATCTCGTCGAGCAGGAAGAGCGGGTTGGACTTCTTCGCCTTTTTCATCGACTGGATGACCTTGCCGGGCATCGAGCCGATATAGGTGCGCCGATGGCCACGGATCTCGGCTTCGTCACGCACGCCGCCCAGCGCCATGCGGATGAATTCGCGACCGGTCGCCTTGGCGATCGACTTGCCGAGCGAGGTCTTGCCGACGCCGGGAGGGCCGACGAGGCACAGGATCGGCCCCTTCAGCTTCTTCTGGCGGCTTTGCACGGCAAGGTACTCGACGATGCGGTCCTTGACCTTGTCGAGGCCGAAATGGTCGGTGTCGAGCACGTTCTGCGCGAAGGCCAGATCCTGCTTGACCTTGGAGTTCTTGCCCCACGGGATCGACAGGATCCAATCGAGATAGTTGCGCACAACGGTCGATTCCGCCGACATCGGCGACATCGTCCTGAGCTTCTTCAACTCGGCTTCCGCCTTTTCGCGGGCCTCCTTGGAAAGCTTGGTCTTCTTGATGCGCGCCTCGATCTCCGCAGCTTCGTCGCGGCCGTCCTCGCCCTCGCCAAGCTCCTTTTGGATCGCCTTCATCTGCTCGTTGAGGTAGTATTCGCGCTGCGTCTTCTCCATCTGGCGCTTGACACGCGAACGGATGCGCTTCTCCACCTGCAGGACGGAGATTTCGGCTTCCATGAAGCCCATCGCCTTTTCCAGCCGCTCCTTGACCGAGAGCGTGGCCAGCATCTCCTGCTTTTCAGGGATCTTGATGGCGAGATGCGAAGCGACCGTGTCGGCGAGCTTGGAATAGTCGTCGATCTGGCTGGCGGCACCCACCACTTCCGGCGAGATCTTCTTGTTCAGCTTAACGTAGTTCTCGAAGTCGGTGACGACCGAACGAGCCAGCGCCTCGACCTCGACCTCTTCCTCTTCCGGCTCGACAAGCGCCGCGGCGCGGGCCTCGTGGAAGTCGGGACGGTCGGTGAACGAGACGATTTTCGCGCGCGAAGCGCCTTCGACCAGAACCTTGACGGTGCCGTCGGGCAGCTTCAGCAATTGCAGCACATTGGCGAGCGTGCCGATGTCGAAGATGGCATCGGGCTCGGGATCGTCATCGGCGGCATTCATCTGGGTGGCAAGCAGGATCTGCTTTTCCTGCCCCATCACCTCTTCCAGCGCCTTGATCGACTTTTCACGCCCGACAAAGAGCGGAACGATCATGTGCGGGAACACCACGATGTCGCGCAGTGGGAGGACTGCGAAGACGCCGTCGCTGGGAGCCTTGGATATTTTGGCCATTGTCCAACCTTTCATGTCGCGGCCGCCAATCAGCCAACCGCGAATCTTATATTAACGACCGGGGATCGTTCCGCCTACCACCGTTTGTGACGGGAGTTTTACAGCACAGAAATCGGGCACCTCGGCCTTCTCCAATTAGTTGGATGCACGATCCACAAAGATCAAGGGGCCCGTACAAATCCGCTCCTCCAACTTGCCCGCAAGTGACACATTTGCGACGCCAACGCCGGGCGCAGCCGCAAAACCCTGCGTGACAGCAAAACGGCGCCTTGCGGCGCCGTTTCAAAACTCCGTTGCGGGCTCATGTCAGGCGCTGACATTGCCCTTCTTTTCCTTCTGTTCGGAATAGATGTAGAGCGGTCGGGCACTGCCGGTCACCACCTCTTCCGAAATCACCACTTCGCGCACGCCTTCGAGCGCGGGAAGTTCGAACATCGTGTCGAGCAGGATCGCTTCCATGATCGAGCGCAGGCCGCGCGCGCCGGTCTTGCGCTCGATGGCGCGCTTGGCGATCGCCGACAGGGCGTTCTCGTGGAAGGTCAGGTCGACATTCTCCATCTCGAACAGCCGCTGATACTGCTTGACCAGCGCGTTCTTCGGCTCGGTCAGGATCTGGATAAGCGCCGGCTCGTCGAGGTCCTCCAGCGTCGCCAGGACCGGCAGACGGCCGACAAATTCGGGGATAAGACCGAATTTCAGCAAATCCTCGGGCTCGACCAGCCGGAAGACATCGCCAGTGCGGCGATCCTCGGGCGAAGCGACGATGGCACCAAAGCCGATCGAGGTTTTCCTGCCGCGATCCGAGATGATCTTGTCCAGCCCGGCGAAGGCGCCGCCGCAAATGAACAGGATGTTGGCGGTGTCGACCTGCAGGAACTCCTGCTGCGGATGCTTCCTGCCGCCCTGCGGCGGCACGGAGGCGACAGTGCCTTCCATGATCTTCAGCAGTGCCTGCTGCACGCCCTCGCCCGACACGTCGCGAGTGATCGAGGGATTGTCGGACTTGCGCGAAATCTTGTCGATCTCGTCGATGTAGACGATGCCGCGCTGGGCCCGCTCGACATTGTAGTCGGCCGACTGCAACAGCTTCAGGATGATGTTTTCGACGTCCTCGCCGACATAGCCGGCTTCGGTCAGCGTCGTGGCGTCGGCCATGGTGAAGGGCACGTCGATGATGCGGGCGAGCGTCTGCGCCAGCAGCGTCTTGCCGCAACCGGTCGGGCCGATCAGCAGGATGTTCGACTTCGCCAGTTCGACATCGTTGTTCTTGCCGGCATGCGCGAGGCGCTTGTAGTGGTTGTGGACCGCCACCGACAGCACGCGCTTGGCGTAGGGCTGGCCGATGACATAGTCGTCGAGAACCTTGAGGATTTCCTGCGGTGTCGGCACGCCCTCGCGCGACTTCACCATCGAGGTCTTGTTCTCCTCGCGGATGATGTCCATGCACAGCTCGACGCATTCGTCGCAGATGAAGACCGTCGGACCGGCGATCAGCTTGCGCACTTCGTGCTGGCTTTTGCCGCAAAACGAGCAGTAAAGCGTGTTCTTGGTATCGCCGCCGTTGTTGCCGACCTTGCTCATTTTCATGTCCTTTCATGGCCGCCCGCCGATGGTCTGGCTGAAAGGGCGCATACTCAATCTATCGCGGGAATCCGCCGCCGCCAGTATAATCCGGCTCCCCGCAACGCATTCCGTACGAAACACAAATCAGAAAACGTGGCAATGATTCGCGACAGCCCCGCATAAAGCTAAGCCGCCGAAACTCAACATAGCCTTAACGTAGGCAATCCTGACCGCCGAGGGAACAGCCAATTGTGGCCGAAATGCCGCAAGACACGCCAAAAGCGCGTGATGTCGCCATCCAACTGCCATCTAGCCCTTATGCCACAGCGCCTTCAGCCGGCTCGCGCGACGAAATGACCTTGTCGATGAGGCCGAAATCCCTGGCTTCGTCGGCGGTCATGAAATGGTCGCGATCGAGCGTCTTCTCGATCTCTTCGTAGCTCTTGCCGGTGTGCTTGACGTAGACCTCGTTGAGGCGACGCTTCAGCTTGATGATGTCCTGGGCATGGCGTTCGATGTCGGATGCCTGGCCCTGGAAGCCGCCGGACGGCTGGTGAACCATGATGCGGGCGTTCGGCGTGGCGAAGCGCATGTCCTTGTGGCCGGCGGTCAGCAGCAGCGAGCCCATCGAGGCCGCCTGGCCAATACAGAGCGTCGACACGGCCGGCTTGATGAACTGCATGGTGTCGTAGATGGCCATGCCCGAGGTGACGACCCCGCCCGGCGAATTGATATAGAGGTTGATTTCCTTCTTCGGATTCTCGGCTTCGAGGAACAGCAGCTGCGCGCAGACCAGCGTCGCCATGCCGTCCTCGACCGGACCGGTGATGAAAATGATGCGCTCCTTGAGGAGGCGCGAGAAAATGTCGTAGGCCCGCTCGCCGCGATTGGTCTGTTCGACCACCATCGGAACGAGGTTCATGTAGGTTTCGATGGGGTTCTTCATTAGTTATCTCTATCTCGCGGTGGGATTCCGACGCCGGGAATGCTGGCAGATCGGGCAGAATCGGTTCTGGATCGTTATTCCGTAAATAGGATGCCGGCTCATCCTTGTGCAAGGCCGCCCCCTCCTAGCCATCTGGGTAAGTCGAATCAAGGTTACATTCTCGGGATTCATCGACCCGTACCGTGATCGATCGGCGACGTCGTCACCATCCGTAGCAATTTCTTAACCGCATCGCTTAACGAAATACGGCAAATTCCCTTTTACCAGACGCCTGATCCCCTACAATCCAACGTTGAACCGTCATCGTACCGTTCAACAGGGGGAGTGTCATGTTCAGGAAAACCGCATGCTTCACCATTGCCGGGCTGACCATGCTCGGCTCGATTTCCGAGACAGCGGCCGGCGGCCGCGCCGTCGAATGCTATGAGCCCGTCCGCACGCCTGATGTCTACGACACGGTCTACGAAGACGTGCTGGTCAGCCCGCCCGGCCAGCAGGTCGACTATGTTCCCGCCATCTACGGCACCCGCGAACGCGTGGTGATGACCGTTCCGGCACAAGTGACCTACGAGGTCGTGCCCGCCATCACCCGCACCGTATACCACACGGTCCAGATCGATGATGGCGGCTATTCCTGGGAATGGCGCGTCATCCGTGGCCGCAAGGTGCTGTGCAAGATCTGGCACAAGGCGCGCTACGGGCGTGTCGCCGAGACCGTGGTGATCCAGCCGGAGCGTACACGGCGCGTCGTCATCCCGGCGCAGTACGACAGGATCGCAGAGGAGGTGCTGGTGCAGCCGGAACAAAGGCGCATCATCAATGTTCCCGCATCCTATCAGACGGTGGCGCGGCGCGTGCTGGTCCGCGAAGGCTCATCCGGCTGGCGGCGCGTGCATCTTCCCAGGCACTGCCAGGATTAGGTTAGGGTCTGGACCCACAAAAGTGTTGGCATGAGGAGCGGGTTGTGATCGCAACCCGCCATGACCGCAACGCCGTGACGTTCCGATCTGTCGCGGCCGCTGTGTCCTACTGGTTCTGAGTTCAGACCCCGGGTCAGACGGTCCAGGTCCAGTCGATGGGGTAGTTGACAATGGGGGTGAACGTCACGCCGACCGCCTCCATATCCCTACGGCCGTCGACAACCATCTCCTTCAGCAGGTCCAACTGCGCCGCATGCTCGTCGGTGTCCCAGACACTAACTTGCACGATCGAGCCCGTCGGCGAGACGCCCGCATAAAAGTGAAGGAGCCCCGGCAACCGTCTGATGGCCGGGATGATGTACTCCGAGGTCTTCTTGCTCGCGGCGTCGACCTCGGCGAACCGGCTCGGGTCGTAGCTGGCGCGCGAGACCCGCACGACGGCGGTTGTCGGCAATGACTCGGCGATGGTGATTCTATCCGTCATGGGATCCTATCTCTCTCGCTGCGGTCTGCATCGCAGCCGCTGTCTCCTACTGGTTATGAGTCCGGACCCTAGCTCCAGCGGCGTTCAGGCCATCTCCGCCCGCAGCCAACGCTTCAGGCCGGCGATGTCGCCATCACCAATGGCGGCCGCCACGCGCCTGCCGACGGCGGCGCCGAACTTGTAGCCATGGCCCGAGCAGGCCGAGACGATCAGGCACTTGCCCTTTTCGTGCGCCATGAATTTCTCGTCGGCGGTGAAGGTGTAGGCGCAAGTGACGACCTCGGTCACCCGGTATTCATCGATGCGCGCGATCGGCGGCGAAAACAGGTTGCGGATCGCCTCGCCCTCGCCCGCCACCGGGTCACGGTTCCAGTCGGCGTCGCTGGTCGGCACCCTATGCAGCCCGGAACCGAACTTCATGCCGGCGCCGCCGGAGGGCGGGATCGCGTGACCGTCGACCGGGCCGCCGATATCGAGGACAACCGGCGCCACCTCCCAAGCCGCCTTGAGGTCGGCCGGCGGTTCGACATAGGCAAGTGCTGTTCGATAGGTTTTCAACTCGCCATCCAGTTCCGGAAACAGTTTCAGCACCCAGGCGCCGGCGGCGACGACGATGCGATCGGCCTGCATGGTTTCGCCGCTTTCGAGCACGATGTGACCAGCCTCGGCATCAACTTCGACGACCTTGCTGTTTTCGTAGACATTGGCGCCCGTGGCCCGCAGCCATCTGGCGAGGCCGGACGCGATCTTGCGGCAATGCAGCACGCCGCCTTCGGTCGAAAAATAGGCGTAGCGGAACGAGCCTGGCTCAAGGAACGGCCAGCGTTCAACAGCGGCATCCGGCTCCCGCAATTCGAACGGAAAATTCCCCTCCTCAAGGCCCTCGCGGTATTCCTCGGCCTCGTCGTCCGGCTCGCGCGAAATGCAGACAAAGCCGCGCGCATCAAGGTGGCTTTCGCCGAGATCGGCCCACATCTCGTCCCAGGCCTGATAGGCCTCGGTGATCAGCCGGCCATAGCCGGTTCCGGCCCGGTAGGCGCGGCGGATGATACGGTGATGGTCGCCGGATGCCGCCAACGGGTTGGGGATCGGGCCCTGCTCGACGATGGAAACGCTGTGGCCGGCCTTGACCAGCGACCACGCCGTGGAAAGACCGGCAATGCCCGCGCCGACAACGATCACATTCATCAGGTCAGTCTTTCCGCAGCCGCATCGGCTGGCTCAACGCATTGGGCTGCCAACGTTTTGCTCACTGGCCGCAACATACGGTCTGGAACCGGGCTGGCAAGCCGCGCTATTGGTCTGGCATGACCAAATTGACGCCACTCACCCCAGCCTTTGATCCAGCCACCCGCCGCCTTAGGCTTGACCCGCACGAGCCTGCCTTCTTCCAGGATCCGTACGAGGCCTATGCCTTTCTGCACGGCGCATCGAATGCGTTCTTCTGGGAAGAATTCGGCTTCTGGTGCTTTGGCGGCTTTGACGACGTCAGCCGGCTGCTGCGCGACCGCCGCTTCGGACGCCAGAACCCGGCCGGCATTCCCGACAGCCGCGGCGTTGGCAAGGACCGTAGCCATCTGAAGGCATTCGACGGAATCGAAGCCAATTCGATGCTGGAACTGGAGCCGCCGGTGCACACGCGGCTCAGAACGCTGGTCAACCGTGCCTTCGTCTCGCGTCAGGTCGAGCGGCTGCGGCCGCGTGTCGAAGCGCTCGCCAACGACCTGATCGACCGTTTCGAACCGGGCCAAGCCGTCGACCTCCTGCCCGCCTTCGCAGCGCCGCTGCCGATCACCATCATTGCCGAAATGCTCGGCGTGCCGGTCGAGATGGGGCCGCAACTGCTCGACTGGTCGCACCAGATGGTTGCCATGTACCTGCATGGCCGCACCCGCGAAACCGAGGAGACGGCGAACCGCGCGGCTGGCGAATTTGCCGATTTTCTGCGTGGCTATATCGCTGAGCGGCGCAGGAAGCCCGGCGACGACCTTCTGTCGCTGCTGATTTCGGCACAGGAGGACGGCCAGAAACTGTCGGAGGACGAGATGGTGTCCTCGGCGATCCTGCTGCTCAATGCCGGCCACGAGGCGACCGTGCATCAGACCGGCAACGCCGTCCGCTCGATCCTGGCGCAAGGCGGCGATGTCAGCCGCTTCTTCGGCTCACCGGAAGCGACCGCGGCAACAGTCGAGGAATGCCTGCGCTTCAATGCGCCGCTGCACATGTTCATGCGCTACGCCTATCAGGAAATCGAAATCGTCCCCGGCATCGTCGTGCAGCCGGGCCAGACGATCGGATTGCTGCTTGGCATGGCCAATCATGACCCGCGCGCCTTCGCCGACCCGCTCGCCTTCAGCCCGGATCGTGCGGACCAGAAGAACGTGTCTTTCGGCGCCGGCATCCATTTCTGCATCGGTGCGCCGCTCGCCCGGCTCGAATTGCAAGTGTCGCTGAAAACCTTGTTCGACCGGCACCCAAAGCTCCATCTTGCCGAACAGCCGCGCTTCCGCGACACTTACCACTTCCGTGGGCTGGAAACGCTCGCCGTCGGCTTCTGACGATCGCGGGCCCGGGGCGGCGAATGAGGTTGTTTTCGAGATCGGCGACGGCGTTCGCAGTGGCATGGCTTTGCGCCTCGATGGGTTGCTTGGAAGCCGATGGCATCGCGAAATGATGGCCCGATACGGGTTTTCGGACAGCGACATCGATCGCGTCGTCTGATCCGGGTTGGATGCCTGTTTTTATGCATGTCGTTCTCCCAAAACCGGGGCCACTTTTGGGCGACATGCATTAGAGCTTGATCACATACTCCTTGCGAGTCGTCTCAAGCACTTCCCAGCTTCCCTTAAACCCGGGCCTGAGCACAAAACTGTCGCCGGCCCGCACCGTGCGCGCTTCGCCACCATCCTCCGCGATCACCGAAACACCGGACAGGATGTGGCAGAATTCCCATTCGTCGTAGACGATGCGCCACTTGCCCGGGGTCGATTCCCAGATGCCGGCATAGAGGCCGCCGTCCCGCTCCTCGACATTCCAGGTGCGGAATGTCGGATCGCCCGAGATCAGACGGTCTTGCGCCGGCGCGCCAGATTCGGGTTCGACGGTTTTGGTGTCGACGGAAAGAAACACGGTCATGATCGATCAGACCTTGGCAAGCGCCTGTTCGAGGTCGGCGATGATGTCGTTGACGTCCTCGATGCCGATGGAAAGCCGGACTGTGTCCGGACCGGCGCCAGCCTTGACCTTCTGCTCGTCGGAAAGCTGGCGGTGGGTGGTCGAGGCCGGGTGGATGACCAGCGACTTGGTATCGCCGACATTGGCGAGGTGCGAGAACAGTTCGAGCGCCTCGACGAACTTGACGCCTGCGTCGTAGCCGCCCTTGAGGCCGAAGGTGAACACGGCGCCGGCGCCTTGCGGCGAGTATCTCTTCTGCAGCGCGTTGTTCTTGTCGCTCGGCAGGCCGGGATAGTTCACCGAGGCGACCTTGGGGTGGTTGGACAGCCAGGCGGCGACCGTCACCGCATTGTCGCAGTGGCGCTGCATGCGCAGCGGCAAGGTCTCCAGGCCGGTCAGGATAAGGAAGGCGTTGAACGGCGAAATCGCCGGGCCGAGGTCGCGCAGGCCAAGCACGCGCGCGGCGATGGCGAAAGCGAAGTTGCCGAAGGTTTCGTGCAGGATGAGGCCGCCATATTCGGGGCGCGGTTCCGACAGCATCGGGTATTTGCCCGACTTCGACCAGTCGAACGTGCCGCCGTCGACGATGGCGCCGCCAATCGAATTGCCGTGGCCGCCGATGAATTTGGTCAGCGAATGGACGACGATGTCGGCGCCGTGCTCGATCGGCCGAATGAGGTACGGCGACGCCAGCGTGTTGTCGACGATCAGCGGCAGGCCGTGCTTGCGGGCGATATCGCCGATCTTTTCGATGTCGACAAAGGTGCCGGCCGGATTGGCCAGGCTCTCGATGAAGATCGCCTTGGTCCGGTCGTCGATCTGGCTCTCGAAGGTCGAGATGTCATTGGTGTCGGCCCAACGCACCTCCCAGCCATAATTCTTGAAGGCATGGCCGAACTGGTTGATCGAACCGCCATAGAGCTTGTTGGCGGCGACGAAATTGTCGCCCGGCTGCATCAGATTGTGGAACACAATCACTTGCGCGGCATGGCCGGAAGCGACCGCAAGCGCCGCCGTGCCGCCTTCGAGCGCCGCGATGCGCTCTTCGAGCACCGCCTGCGTCGGGTTCATGATGCGGGTGTAGATGTTGCCGAAGGCCTTGAGCCCGAACAGCGAGGCGGCATGATCGGCATCGTCGAAGACGAAGGAGGTCGTCTGGTAGATCGGCGTGGCGCGGGCGCCGGTGGCCGGGTCGGGCTTGGCGCCAGCATGGACGGCGAGCGTATTGAAACCGGGCGTGCGGGTCATCGAAACCTCCCTTTTTGAAACTCTTGAAATGGCGGGGCATTCTTGGCGAAGCCCGGGCGCGAATGCAAAGAAGAAAATACCCTTCAGCGAACGATCCGCGGCCAAGGCGCGAGAAAATGCACTGCCTTACGGAATAATTTTTGCGTCTACTTCTGGCGAACGCCGAAACTCTGATATCCGGAGCGCATCAGCGGCTTCTTCGACGACAGCACGCCGGAATTGACGCCGGTCCAGCCGATCTCGCCGGACAGCTTGCCATATTCGATCTTGGGGCAGCGGTTCATCACCACCTTCATGCCGGCAGCTTCGGCGCGCGCGGCTGCCTCGTCATGGCGTACGCCAAGCTGCATCCAGAGGACTTTCGGCAAGGGATCGAGCCGCAACACCTCCTCGACAATGCCAGGCACTGCTGTCGCCCCGCGAAAAACGTCGACCATGTCGATCGGTCCGGGAACGTCAGCGATCCTGGCATAGGTCATCCGGCCGAGGATCTCCTTGCCGGCCTGGCCAGGGTTGATCGGGAACACCAAAAATCCCTTGGCCAGCAGATATTTCAGCACGAAGTAACTCGGCCGCACGTCATTGGCGGACGCGCCGACCATGGCGATCGTCTTCACCGAATTGAGGATCCCGGCGATGTAAGTGTTGTCGTAACTGTCGTGGTTCATGCGGCTTCCTGCGGTAGTGAAACGGCCGGACCTTCGCGGCAGGCCTGTTCGATGCGCCAATTGAGTTCCTCGTCAGTCACGCGTCATCCTCCCTCAGCGCTTCTTCCATAAAGGCCTGCGGATCGGAGCAGAAGTCGCGCATCATGCGAAAATGGTCGGTATCGCTGAAATCGGTCGGGTCGAGCCCGAAGCGGCTGATGCGGAACAGCCGCGCGCCGGGACAAGCCATCAGCAGCGGCGAATGCGTGGCCATGATGACTTGCGCGGTGCCCGACTGGTCCATGCGCCGCAGCATCTTGAGCAGTTCGATCTGGCGTGACGGCGAAAGCGCGCTTTCGGGCTCGTCGAGGATGTAGATGCCTTGCTTGCGGCAGCGTTCCTCGAAAAAGCGGATAAAACCCTCGCCATGCGACCAGGACAAGAAATCAGGAGGCGCCCCACCAGACTCCAGCGCCGCCTGGTCGAGATAACGCGCGACGGCGTAGAAGGATTCGGCGCGAAAGAACCAGCCGGCGGTGACCTTCGGCAGCCAGTGGCCACGCAGCGTGTCGGCCAGTGCGGCACCGCTCTTGTCGATGGCGCCGGAATGGTCGACCGGCCTGTAACCTTTGCCGCCGCCCGCTTCGTCGTAGCCGGCAAGCGCGCCGATCGCCTCCAGCAGGGTCGATTTGCCGGTGCCGTTCTCGCCGACGATGATCGTGATCGGCGTGGTGAATTCGAGCTCGAAATCGTGGCCGCGAAACAGCGGCAGGTTCCAGGGATATTTTTCCCAATCCTCGACCCGCGCGGGATCGACCAGGATGCGCTTGAGATAGGGTGCCTTGAGCCGCGTCAGCTGCTTGCGGTAAGCCATCAGTCAGGCAGGGAAATCGTGCCGTCTTCCGCGATCGGAAAGGCCGGATTGTGCGCCACTTCCCAGACATGCCCATCGGCATCGGCGAAGTAACCATACCAACCGCCCCAAAAGGCGCGGCCGGCCGGCTTGACGATACGGCCGCCGGCTTTTTCCGCCATGGCGAGCACCTCGTCGACTTCGGCGTCGGAGCGGGTGTTGTAGGCGAGATAAACCGCCGACGGCGCCCCGGCGAAGGCGATGCCGGAATCCCCCTCGGCGCTGGCGCGCGGGAACAGGCCGAGAATGGCGCCGCCCATCTGGAAGAAGGCGACACCGTCGGTGATGCCGGCATGACGGGTAAGGCCCATCGCCTCGTAGAAACGCACAGCGCGGTCGAGATCGTCAGTCGCGATGGTAATGATGGAGATGCGCGGTTCCACGATTACTCGTCCGTCCATTCCGGCTTGCGCTTGCCGATGAAGGCGCCGATGCCCTCCTCGGCGTCACGCGCCAGCATGTTCTCGACCATGACCCGGCCGGTGTAGGCATAGGCGTCGGCGAGCCCCATCTCGGCCTGGTCGTAAAAGGCTTCCTTGCCGGTCTTGATCACCAAAGATGATTTGGAAGCAATGGTTTGCGCGTATTTGGTGACGATCTGATTCAGATATTCGCGCGGCACGACGCGATTGACCAGGCCGAATTCCTTGGCGGTTGCCGCATCGATCGTCTCGCCGGTCAACAGCATCTCCATCGCATGCTTGCGCGAGACGTTACGCGACAGCGCCACCATCGGCGTCGAGCAGAACAGGCCGATGTTGACGCCCGGCGTGCAGAAGGTCGCCTCATGCGAGGCGATCGCCAGGTCGCAACTGGCGACCAGTTGCAGCCCGGCGGCGGTGGCGAGGCCGTCGACTTCGGCAATCACCGGCACGGGGTGACGCACGATCGCCTGCATCAGTTCGGCGCAAGCGGCGAACGTCTCTGCGAAGAAGGCCTTGC
Source organism: Mesorhizobium bavaricum (assembly GCF_056781655.1). NCBI lineage: Bacteria > Pseudomonadati > Pseudomonadota > Alphaproteobacteria > Hyphomicrobiales > Phyllobacteriaceae > Mesorhizobium > Mesorhizobium bavaricum. The sequence continues at coordinate 5,065,200 of NZ_CM165566.1, forward strand.
CACGATCGGCGTCGGCGCGCCGCGCAGTCATTTCCTTGAGATCGTGACCGGCGCAGAACACCTTGCCGGCTGCCGACAGCACGATGACGCGAACGGCCTTGTCGGCTTTGGCGCGCTCGAGTTCCGCCGTCAGCGCCGCCATCACCGCCAGCGACAAGGCGTTGGCGGGTGGATTGGCGAGCGTGAGGCGCAGCACGCCCTTGTTCAGTTGTGCGACAACCGGGCCGTCAATGGCGGCAGGCTTGATGGCAAGGATTTCAGCCATGGATAAGGTCTCCGCGATTCCGCTCGGGCTGGGAGAGTATCTAATATCGGATCAGCTTTCATCCAACATCCATCGCTTGCGCCAGGGGACGAAAGTGTTGCCAGAAATGCCGCGCTGCGTTCATACAGGCTGGCGCAAAACGAGAGGCCGACATGCCCGCCCAGACCAATCTCAAGCCCGTGCTGACCGCAGCGCAAGTCAATACCCTAATGAAGACCGTCTATCCGCAACTCAACGAGCAGTTCACCTTCTATGAGGCGATCGAGGTATTTCCGGGCGGTTGCACCGTGCGGCTCAATGCCGGAGAGCAGCACCTGCGTCCCGGCGGCACCGTGTCCGGCCCGTCGCTGTTCACGCTGGCCGACATTGGCGGCTACGTCTGCGTGCTTTCGCATGCCGGTCCGGACGCGCTTTCCGTTACCGTCAACCTCGACATCAACTTCGTCCGCAAGGCCGAGGCCGGGCCGATCGACGGCCATTGCCGCATCCTGAAGCTTGGCAAGAGCCTGATGGTCTTCGACATCGACATCGTCGCCGGTCCCGACGGACACACGATCGCGCATGCCACCGGCACCTATTCGATCCCACCGAAGCGAAATGGCGATGTGGTAAAATAATACCTTTTATCCAAAGTACTGTTTTTGCTACACTTTACCCGCTATCGGCCTTTTCAAGCGCCTTGACGCAGCAACTGCCCTCGCCTATAAGCCCTCACGAAGCAGCGGCCCGCAAAGGCCGCCGTTTTGTTATTGGCGGCGGGCAAGCGCTTTTCGCCAATCCAAGCAACAAGAAACGCCTTCCGTTGTGAAGGTCCGAACCGAAAGCAGAAACCATGACAACCTTTTCGCAGAAGCCTGCGGATGTGGTGAAGAAGTGGATCCTGATCGACGCCGAGGGTCTCGTCGTCGGCCGTCTCGCCACTGTCATCGCCAATCATCTTCGCGGCAAGCACAAGCCGACCTTCACCCCGCATGTCGACGACGGCGACAACGTCATCGTCATCAATGCCGACAAGGTGGTGTTCACCGGCAAGAAGTTCACCGACAAGGTCTATTACTGGCACACCGGCCACCCCGGCGGCATCAAGGAGCGCACCGCGCGCCAGCTGCTCGAGGGTCGTTTCCCCGAGCGTGTCGTCGAGAAGGCCGTCGAGCGCATGGTGCCGCGTGGCCCGCTCGGCCGTCGTCAGATGAAGAACCTGCGTGTCTATGCAGGTGCCGAGCATCCGCATGTCGCCCAGCAGCCCGTCGTGCTCGACGTGGCCAAGCTGAACGCCAAGAACAAGAAGGTCGCATAAGATGGCTGAGCTTTCCTCGCTCGCAGAACTGGGCGCCGCCACCGGCAACACCAACACCCAGCCAGCAGCCCCCGTCCACGTCCAGAAGCTCGACAAGTCGGGCCGCGCCTATGCCACCGGCAAGCGCAAGAACGCCATTGCGCGCGTCTGGGTGAAGCCCGGCTCGGGCAAGATCGTCGTCAACGACAAGGAATTCGCGACCTATTTCGCGCGTCCGGTCCTGCAGATGATCCTCAACCAGCCGATCATCGCCGCCAACCGCTCGGGCCAGTACGACATCGTAGCCACCGTCATCGGCGGCGGCCTCTCGGGCCAGGCCGGCGCTGTTCGTCACGGCATCTCCAAGGCGCTGACCTACTACGAGCCGACGCTGCGCGCCGTGCTCAAGAAGGGTGGCTTCCTGACCCGCGACAGCCGCGTCGTCGAGCGCAAGAAGTACGGCAAGGCGAAGGCCCGCCGCTCGTTCCAGTTCTCGAAGCGCTAAGCAGCTTCAGACAATCGAAAAGGCCGCCTCCGGGCGGCCTTTTTGTTTGGGCTCGGCAGTCACCCCACCCGCGCCTGCGGCACGACCCCCCCATCAAGGGGGTCGCGGCAGTTTCGCCGGCCGAGCAATCCGCGAACTCCAGTAGCAGAACAATGTTCGGAATACTGAGCGCGGCGCGCCCTACCTTCCCTCGATGGGAGGTAGGGGTGCCGGGCGTAGCTCATGCCTAGCGGCAGGTCAGGACTTGCCGGCCTTGATGAAATCGATGAACGCCCGCAGCGGGGCCGGCACGAGGCGCCGGCCGGGATAATAGAGGAACGGCCCGGAAAAGTTCTGCCACCACGGTTCGAGAATGGGCTCAAGCGCGCCGCTGTCGAAGTGAGGACGAAGCCAGCCCTCGAAGAGGCCGATGATGCCGGTGCCGGCGATGGCCGCATCGACGGCCAGGTCGGTCGCGCCGCCGATCCGCACAATCAGCGGCCCCGTCGGGTCGACCCGGACCACCTCGCCGTTGCGCTCGAATTCCCATGGCAGCATCGCGCCGCTGGCAAAGCGGCCGCGCACACAGGCGTGGCCGAGCAGGTCGCTCGGATGTTGCGGCCGCCCATGGCGATCGAGATAGGCGGGGCTGGCGGCAGTGGCGAAGCGTTGCACACGCGGTCCGATCGGCACCGCGATCATGTCCTGTTCCAGCCGCTCGTCGTAGCGAATGCCGGCGTCGCAGCCGGCCGCCAGCACGTCGACAAAGTTCTCATCGGCGATCACCTCCAGCCGGATGCCGGGAAAGGCGGCGAGAAAACCCGGAACGATGTCGGGCAATATCAGCCGCGCGGCGCTGACCGGCACATTAAGACGCAACGAGCCCGCCGGCCTGTCGCGAAAGCCGTTCACCACGTCGAGGGCTGCCTCGACCTCCGACAGCGCCGGGCCAAGCCGTTCCAGCAAGCTGAGGCCAGCTTCGGTCGGGACAACGCTGCGCGTCGTGCGGTTGAACAGCCTGACACCGAGTTGCGCCTCGAGGCGACGCACCGCCTCGCTCAGGCCCGAGGCGCTGCCGCCGCTGGCACGCGCACCGTCGCGAAAGCCGCCGGCGCGCGCCACCGCCACGAAGGCGTTCAGATCACTGAGGTCCATCATTGTTCGCTATTCCGCACGGCCTGTGTGGATTGTACCTGATTATCACGAGGTTGAGCAGCGCCTATCTTCGTCTCCTCAAAGGAGATCAATCATGTCTGTTATTCAACAGTCCGGCAGCTTCACCCTTGGTAGCCACACCGTTAAGCGTCTCGGCTATGGTGCCATGCAGCTCGCCGGACCCGGTGTATTCGGGCCGCCCAGGGACCATGACGCGGCACTGGCCGTGCTGCGCGAGGCAGTTCTGCAAGGGGTCGACCACATCGACACCAGCGACTTCTATGGCCCGCACGTGACCAACCGGCTGATCCGCGAGGCGCTGGCACCCTACCCCCGGAATCTGGTCATCGTGACCAAGATCGGCGCCAAGCGTGGCACGGATGGATCATGGCTGCCGGCCTTCTCCGCCGAAGCGCTGACCCAGGCGGTGCACGACAATCTGCGCAATCTCGGGCTCGATGTGCTCGACGTGGTCAACCTTCGGATCATGTTCGATACACATGGTCCCGCCGAAGGATCGATCGAAGCGCCGCTGACCGTGCTGGCCGAACTGCAACGGCAGGGCCTGGTCAGGCACATCGGACTGAGCAACGTGACATCGACGCAGATCAAGGAAGGACGCCGGATTGCCGAAATCGTCTGTGTGCAGAACCAGTACAATCTGGCGCATCGCGGCGACGACGCCCTGATCGACGACCTTGCCCGTGACGGCATCGCCTATGTGCCGTTCTTCCCGCTCGGCGGCTTCAACCCGCTACAGTCTTCGACGCTGTCCGATGTAGCGCAGCGCCTCGGCGCCACCCCAATGCAGGTCGCGCTCGCCTGGCTGCTGCGTCGCGGACCCAACATCCTGCTGATCCCCGGCACATCATCGGTCGCGCATCTGCGGGAGAACCTCAGTGCTGCCGAACTCGCCCTTTCGGACGATGTGCTCAGGGAATTGGATGGTATGGCGAGCGTCGCCGCGGCCTGACCAGTGGCGCTGCGATAGCAGTGTCCAACTGACGATCTTGAAAAGGCCGGCTGCGCGCGGCCTTTTCATTGAGCATTCTCATCCGGCGGCATGGTCCGCATCGCGGATAAAAAGGAACGCGCAGAGCGCCGAGCCGGCCACCGCAAGCGCCGAGGCCAGGAATGCCAGCCGCATTCCCTCGATGGTGCCCAGCGCCAACGCGGAGCCAAACAGCGCCACGCCGATCGCGCCACCCGACTGGCGCACGGTGTTGAGCACTCCGGACGCAGTCCCCGAAATCTCTGTCGGCACCGCGGACAGCAACGCCGTGGTCATGGCGGGAACGGCAAGACCAATCCCCACCGGCAGGAACAGCAGGCGCCACAGCAGCGACAGATACGATGTGTCTGCCTGGATCGACGCCATCAGGCCGAAACCGGCCGCGCCGATGGCCAGGCCGATCGCCATCGGCAATCGTGGGCCATAGTTTGCGGCAATGCGCCCGGCGGCGATGTTCGACACGGTGACGGCGGCCATGAACGGCAGGAAGGCGAGCCCGGTCATCTCGGGCGAAAAATGCCTTTCCTTTTGGAAATAGAGGCTGAGCATGAAGATCGTGCCGTAAAGCGTCAGGTTCACCGCGAGCCCGACGAGGCTCGTCACCGCCGGCACGCGGCTGGCAAACAGGCCGAGGGGAAACATCGGGGCCTTTGTCCTGCTCTCGACCAGCAGGAAGACGCTTCCGGCAATGGCCGCCAGCAGCAGTCCGCCAATCACCGGCACCGAAGTCCAACCCGAGGAGCCGGCTTCGATGAAGGCGCCGGTCAGCGCAAACAGCGTCAGCACGACAAGTCCCTGCCCGGCCCAGTCGATCGGCGGCCTCTCGGCCTTGAGCGGCGTTTCCTGGAGAACCCGGTAAGCCATCCAGATGGCGAGCGCGCCGATGGGCAGGTTGACCAGGAAAATGCTCTGCCAGCCAAGCGACGCGACCATGAAGCCGCCGAGCACCGGTCCAGCCGACAGGGCGATGCCGCCCGCCGCTGTCCACAGGCCAACGGCGCGCGCCCGGCGTGCCTTGTCGGAAGCGTAGGCGCGATTGAGGAGCGCCAGCGAACACGGCATCAACAAGGCAGCGCCGGCGCCTTGCACGGCGCGCGCCGCGATCAGCATCCATGCACTCTGTGCCAGGCCACAGGCCAGCGACGCAATGCTGAACAGCGCCATGCCACCAACGAAAACGCGGCGGGTGCCGATCCTGTCGCCAAGCGCGCCGCCGGCCAGCAGCAGCGAAGCGAACGCGAGCGTATAGGCGTCGACGACCCATTGCAGGCCGCCTATGCCCATCGAGAGTGCCGAACCGATCCTGTTAAGCGCAACATTGACGATGGAGACATCCAGCTGCACCACCACGAAGCCGAGACTGGTGGCGGCGACGGTGGCGGCATAGGCGAGATGGGCGGGGCGCTTGAAGAGCATGGTGTCGGACATGCCCATGGATAACGGCTTTTCACTGACACCGTTCCGTCAGCAGACACTGGCCCGCGACAATGTGCCGAAACCTCAGTCGCGGCAGGTCAATTGATGCTGGCGGTCGCGGCAGGTTCGATGCGCGGCTCGGCATAAGGCACGCGGTAGCCGTTGGCCGCCAGCCAATCGATGGCCGCTTTCGGCTCGTCGGTCTGGATGATGGTGGCGCCGCGATCGGCCCAGAAGCCCCAGGCTTCGCGCGGCAGGCTGGCCCGCACCGCCAGTTCGTCGCCGCGGCCGCCGGCCAGGAAGCCGCCCGGCTTGTTGACGATGGCGTATGTGTCGGCCCAGATGTGCCAGTTGCCACGCACGGCAGCCGCGCGCATGCGCGTGCTGAACAGCGGTCCGCCGGTCTCGGTCAACGTCTCGGCGCCGGCCCGCCAGTTGATCAACTCGGTCGCGCGCGGCGAGAAGACGTGGTCGACTGTCTCGACGAAACCGGCATCATGCACCGCGTCGTCTGCAATGATCGGCATGAACTGGAAGCCGCCGCCGATGGCATCCATGGCGGCCTTCACCGTGGCAATCCGGGTGGAGTTCCACAGGTTCTCCTTGACGATGACCTGTTCTGCCATGCCGAGTTCGCGAGCCACCGCGATCATGCCAGAGAGGTCGCCGACATCGAGCTTGTTGTCGAGGTTGATGAGGATCCTGTCCCGGGTTGCCAGCAACATCTCGCGCAGCGTCGAAACCGTTTCACCCGATACCGCACCGGTGCCTTCGACCACCAGCCGGCAGGTCCTAAGTTCGGCCAATGTGTACTTGATCACCTCACCCTTGCAGGTCGTGGTGCGGTCGAGCCAGCTGTCGTGCATGACGACGAACTCACCATCCTTCGCGCGCCTGATGTCGACCTCGACGATTTCGGCGCCCATGGCGATCGAGCCTTCCACGGCCGCGATCGAATTCTCGGGATAGAGCGTCTTGCCGGCCTGCATGCTGCCGGCGCGATGCGCGGCCACCATGACGTGGTCGCGCCACTGGTTGGCGTGCTCGAAGCGGTCGAGAATCTGCCTGGCGCGGGTCTCGCCGGCCAGGGCCTGGCCAGAGGCGGCCGCAAGTGCCGCGGAAAGCAGAAGGCTTAGCCAGATGGTCCGCATCGAGAATCGCTCCTTGCCGGATCAAACCCGGATAGGCGATGCCCGTGACAGGCCGGTGAACGAAGCCGGCTAGCGGCTTCCCCCAACAGCTCGGGTTCAGATGCGTTTCGAGAGCCGGCGGAACCACGCCATGGCCGGCATTTCGACGAAGCGCCAGGTGATCCAGGAGGCTGCAATGGTGGCGACAAGCATGACGACGATCGCCACGGCCCCTGTCCAACCGGAACCAAAGCCCGTTGCGGGCTGGCCGCGCAGCACCAAGTCGTCGATCAGGCCCAGGCCAAGCTTGCGCTCGACGAGCCCGGCGACGTTGATCATGCGCGCCTGGACGAAGATGTGGACCATGTAGATGGAATAGGACAGCGCGCCGAGCGTCAGCATGAACGGCGTCCTCAGCAAGGCGCTGATCCAGCCGCCTTCATGGGCGAAGAGAAACAGCGCCAGCGCGAACACCAGGGGTGCCGCGATGCCGAAATCATTGTCGCCCGCCAGCGAGACAAAAAGCACGATGACGGCCACCATGACGATTTCGGCAAGGGTCCAGGCCCTGTGCGGGCTGCCCTTGGCCAGCGCCTGTCGCGCCCCTGCAATGGAATCATGCTGAAACCAGGCCAGCAAGGCACCGAGCGAGAAGCCGTACAGGCAGCGGATGAAGCCGAAATCGAAGGACACATCCATATGATGGGTCGAGAAGCCGAGCAGGAACAGCGGCGCGGTGACGGCAGCGCCGACGAACCATACCCAGGCGCGCGCGCCGGCGACGAACACCACGCCCGCAAACAGGAGGTAGGCGAAGAACTCGGCCGAAATGCTCCAGCTCGGCGCGTTCCAGGTCAATTGATCCTCGAAGCCGACGCCTTGCAGCAAGAGAAGGTTCGCAAGCAGACTCCTAGGGTCGAAACCGCCGGTGAAGGGAGCGGCCCCGGTGCCATGCAGTTGCGGCAGCACCAGCCGCAACAGCTCGAAGCCGACAAAGGCGGCAAGCATGAGCAGGTGCAGCGGGTAGATGCGGCCGAAACGGACTAGGGCGAAGCGCGCCACCTCTTCCGGCTGGCTCAGCCGGTTGCCGTAGCTGCTGGCGATGACGAAACCGGAAAGAACGAAGAAGAAGTCGACGAAAAGGTAGGACGAACCGATGAAGGCGCTTTGCGAAATCGTCGAACCGGTCGGGAAGTGAAACAGCGCCACCAGCAGCGCGCAGATGCCGCGCCACGAATCGAGAACCAGGAAGCGTTCGCCGGCGATCGTGCCTATGTGGGTCGACACAACGGGGCGGGGAGGATTAAGGAACGCGGTCTGCGTCATGATGATACAAATCCTGTTTTGCCATGGCACTTGAGGGGCGCCATTTCGTCTCCCCAAGCTGTGACTGGCATGTTGCGTGCCGGTTCTGTAGTTGTGGCACCCCGATGAAACCGAGGATCCGTAATGGCGACCAACAACATCGACCATGCCTTCACCGCCCGCTCCAAAACGGGCGCGGCCCTCGAGCCGACCTATTCCGGCGCGCTGTCGTTCATGCGGCGCAAATACACGAAGGACGTGAGAAGGGCGCGGACGCGGTGGTGTGGGGCATTCCCTTCGATGCCGCTGTCACCAACCGGCCCGGCGCCCGATTCGGACCGCAGGCGATCCGCCGCGCCTCGGCGATCCTCGACAACGACCCGCAATACCCGTTTTCACGCGATCTGTTCGAGCATCTCGCGGTGGTCGACTATGGTGACTGCCTGCTCGACTCAGGCAACCACCAGAAAACGCCCGGCACCATCGAGCGCGAAGCGGCGAAAATCCTGAAATCCGGCGCCTTCCTTTTGTCGCTTGGCGGCGACCATTTCGTCACCTGGCCGCTGCTCAAGGCGCATGCCGCCATCCACGGACCGCTCGCTCTGGTGCAGTTCGATGCCCATCAGGACACCTGGCCTGATGACGGCAAGCGCATCGATCATGGTTCCTTCGTCGGCCGCGCCGTCAATGAAGGCGTCATCGATCCCGACCGGTCCATCCAGATCGGCATCCGCACCCATGCGCCCGACACGTTCGGCATCAAGATCCTCTACGGCCATGAGATCGAGGAGATGCGCGCGTCCGACATCGCCTATGCCATCGTCGACCGCACCGGCGGCAGGAAGACCTATCTCACCTTCGACATCGACTGCCTCGATCCGGCCTATGCGCCGGGCACCGGCACGCCGGTTGCCGGCGGACCGTCCTCGGCAAAAATCCTGTCGACCCTGCGCCAGCTCAACCAGATCGATATTGTCGGCGCCGATGTCGTCGAGGTTGCGCCGGCCTATGATCACGCCGATATAACGGCGATCGCCGGCTCGATGGTGGCCATGCAGTATCTCGGCCTGCTGGCCGAACGAAAGGCCCGGCTTGAAGAGCTGAACAACGGCAACCACAACGGTGCCGCGGTGAATCACGGTCAGGGCATATAGTCTTGAAATATCAGGGAATTTGATCAGGCAATGAAACCGAAAATCTTCATCGACGGCGAGCACGGCACCACTGGTTTGCAGATCCGGGCGCTGCTTGCCGAGCGCGGCGATCTGGAGATCATCTCCATTCCAACCGAGCGCCGCAAGGAAACGGCGGCGCGGGCGGAGTTTCTCAATGCCGCCGATGTCGCGATACTGTGCCTGCCCGACGATGCGGCGAAGGAAAGTGTCTCGCTGATCGCCAACGACACCACCAAGGTCATCGATGCCTCGACCGCGCATCGCGTCGCCGAAGGCTGGGCGTACGGCTTCGCCGAGATGGACAAGGGACAGGCAAAGACGATCGCCTCGGCCAGGCGCGTCGCCAACCCCGGCTGTTGGCCGCAGGGACCGATCGCAACGCTGCGGCCGCTGGTCACCGCCGGCCTGCTGCCGGCGGATTTCCCGATCACGGTCAACGGCATTTCCGGCTATTCGGGCGGTGGACGGCCGATGATCGAGGACTATGTCGCCAAGGGCGAGGACGCCTTGGAGTTCCTGCCCTATGGCCTCACCTTGCAGCACAAGCACGTGCCGGAGTTGAAGGCCTATGCCAGGCTATCGCATGATCCGATCATGCAGCCGGCGGTCGGCAATTTCGCGCAAGGCATGATCACCGTGGTGCCGCTGCAGCTCGGTGGTCTCGCCCATATACCGACGGGTGCGGAGCTTCATGCGGCCATTGCCGACCATTTCGCCGCCATCAAGGGCGGTGTGGTCGAGGTGGCACCCTATGCGCATCTGGAGCGCGTGCCGGACATCGATCCGGAGATCTACAACGGCACCAACCGGATGAAGGTCTACGTCTTTGCCAACGACAAACGCGCGCAGGCTCTGCTGCTGGCGGTCTACGACAATCTCGGCAAGGGCGCCTCGGGTGCCGCCGTCCAAAACATGGACCTGATGCTCGGCCTCTGATGGACGCGCCAGCATTTCCGGCGCGCTGGAGGGTCAGCGCGCCTGAACTCATCGTCGAGACCTTTTCGAGCCGAATCTGGAAGGTGCGGCGCGAGGACGGTTCGCCGGCAATCGTCAAGGCGCTCAAGCCATTCGATGATGTCGCTGATGAATTGCGCGGCGAGCACTATCTCGCCTGGCGGCGCGGTGAAGGCTCGGTGCGCCTGCTCGGCCGCGACGGTCATAGCATGCTGCTCGAATATGCCGGTGAAACCCTGCTTCGGCAGGTTCTCGACGAACAGGGCGACAACGCCGCGACCGCAATCGCGGCGGATCTCTTGGCGAAACTGTTTTCGCCATCCAAGCACCCCTTCCCGCCCGAGCTTCAGCCGCTCAGGGAGCGTTTTTCAAGCCTGTTCAGGAAAGCCGCAACCGACCGCGACGCCGGCAATGGCACCATCTACGTCAAGGCCGCCATCATCGCCGATCGGCTGCTGGCCAATCCGCACGATATCAGGCCCCTGCATGGCGACCTGCACCACGACAACGTCCTGCATGGGCCGCGCGGCTGGCTGGCGATCGATCCGAAGGGCGTAATCGGCGATCCCGGCTTCGACGCCGCGAACATGTTCTACAACCCGCTCGACCGGGACGGGCTTTGCCTGGATCCTGAGCGCATCGCGTATATGGCAGAAGTCTTTGCCGGAACATTGGCCCAGACACCGCCCGCGATCCTTGATCATGCCATCGCCTATGGTTGCCTGTCGGCGTCCTGGCATCACGAGGACGACAATCTGGTCGAGGAGAACCGCGAGTTGTCGATCGCGGCGGCGATCCAGGCGGTGCGGGCAAGCTTCTGATCCGACCACTCGACCGGCGGCGGTAACGGCTTGTTCACCATGATGGCCTACTGACGTGGGCGTGGCTCCATCAGGGATTTGTCATGGTCAGCGCGATTTCAGGTTCCTCCCAGGCAACCCAGTATTCCTCTTCCAGTTCATCGAGCAATGCGGCCCAGGAGGCCGCGCTCGAAAAGCAGATCCAGGATCTGGAAGACCAGGCCAAGGCGATCAAGGATCAGGTCCAGGCCGCCCAGGTGCAGCAGGACATCGCCGTGGCCCAGGCCAAGCTTGACGCACTCAGGGCCGCCGACGCCGACAAGGCTGCCAAGGCCGCTCAGAGCCAATCAACGCCATCCGCCGCAGCTTTGCGCCAGGCGGAGTTCGACGGCGAGAAGACGACATCTTCAAACGAATTCTGGATGTAGCTGGCTGAACTCAGCTTCTAAGAGCTATTTCCGTCGGCAAGGGATAGGCACCCTTGGTACCGCGCCAATGCGCGGCGGCAAAGCCCAGCACAATGAGCGCAAACCCCTGATGGGTCAGCGCCATATGCAGCGGCACGTGCATCAGCAGCGTGCCGATGCCGATCGAGGCCTGCACCAGCACAGCCAGGAACAGCAGCGTCGCGCGGCGGGCATGCGTTGAGCCCGGCAGCCGCCGGCGCGTGGCGATCATGTGCCACAAGGCCACGATGAACAGCGTGTAGGCGCCGAGCCGGTGCACGAACTGCACCGTCTTGGGGCTTTCGAAGAAATTGCGCCACGCCGGCTCGAGGATCAGCAAATCACCCGGGACGATCTTGCCGTCCATCAGCGGCCAGGTGTTGTAGCTCAGGCCCGCGTCGAGCCCTGCGACCAGCCCGCCGAGATAGATCTGGATCAGCGCCAAAAGCACGATGAAGCCGGCCAGCCTTTGCGTCGACCGATCGGCGGCGGGTTCGGAATGCGGCGCCAGCCCCCGCGCCACGATCATGGTCGCGGTAAAGATCAGCGCGGCCAGCGTCAGATGGGTCGCCAGCCGGTACTGGCTGACCGAGACCCGGTCCACCAGGCCCGAGGCCACCATCCACCAGCCGATGGCGCCCTGCAGGCCGCCAAGCAAAAGGATGCCGGCGAGTTTCGGCCCCAGGCCGCGCTCGATGCGGCGCGTCGCCCAGAAGAACAGCAGCGGCAAGGCAAAGACCAGGCCGACGCTGCGCGCCAGAATGCGGTGCGCCCATTCCCACCAGAAGATCGACTTGAACGCCTCGATGCTCATGCCTTTGTTGAGTTCGGCATATTGCGGGATCTGCTGATAGAGCTGGAATTCCTCTTGCCACTCGGCGTCGTTCAGCGGCGGTATCACGCCGTGGATCGGCTTCCACTCGGTGATCGACAGGCCGGAACCGGTGAGCCTGGTGGCGCCGCCGACCAGCACCAGCGCAAACAGCACCAGAACCACGACATAGAGCCAGCCGCGCAGCAGTGCCCGGTTGTGCAGGTCGCGGTCGCGAGCCACGAATGGCGCGGCAGCTGATATGGCAGCCATGGTCTTGTCCCGGCAGGTTGGTTTGGCGGATTGGTGGACCATCGCACCCGTGCTGGCAAGACCAGGCGGCGCGGCACGCCGTCGCGCCGCGTCTCACCGGTTGCACAGGGTCGCGTCAAGGCCTATGCGAAGCCAACACCCTGAGCTTGCCGGGACCGAATTCCCGACAGCCTAGACCAGGAGGCCAACCATGCCCTTGCGCCTGAAAAAGCTGATCGGAGCGTTTCTGCTGGTGGCGCTGGTCATCGTCTATGCGCTGCTCGCATCGATCTTCGCGGTCGCCCGGCTGTCGGAGTCGGGCCCGTGGGTGCATTTCCTGTTCTTCCTGTTCAGCGGCCTGCTCTGGGTGCTGCCGGCGATGGGCATCATCAAGTGGCTGATGCTGGAGCCACCGGCGAAGCGCTGAAGCGGAACCCGGCCTGCTGCCGTCAGATGGTGACGACCATCTTGCCGGCGTTGGCGAGCGGCGTGGTCACGCCCGACAGCATGGTGCGGATGTGGGCGAGGCTCTGGTAGCGGCCGTTGACTGAAATGCGCGGCAAGGCATGCAGGAACCCGGCATGTTCGGCGCGCAGCACGCCGTGGCGCGTGGTCACGGCGGAGGTGTAGCCGGCGTCGCGGACAAAGCCCACTTCCCGGCAGCCCACCGCGCTGGCATAGCCATAGGGGTAGGCGAAATGGCTGGGCTTTTCGCCCAGTTCGGCCTGCAACATGTCGCTCACGGCACCGATCTCGTGTCGCGCATCGGTTTCGGAGAGCCGCTTCAGATTGCTGTGATTGATCGTGTGGGCGCCGATCGTCACCAACGGATGCGCGGCGATGCTGCGGATTTCGTTCCAGCTCATCAAGGTCCGCAGGCGCGGGCCGTCGGCGTCGACGCCATTCGAGCCAGCCAGGTCGCGCAGCACGGCCTGCAGCTCCTCCTCGCGGACTTCGGAGGTGAGATAGGCGTGCAGGCGTGCGTTGGCCTGCAATTTCTTCGCAGGGGTCGAGCAATCGATCGTCAGCAGACCATTCGGGCGCGTCAGGGTGAGGCTGTCGCGTGCGCTGACAACATCCTCGACCACATCCCACCACAGGTCGGCGGTGCCGTTGATCAGCCCGGGCGCGACATAGATGGTGATCGGCGCGCCGTGCTTCTCCAGCACCGGCAGCGCCTCGGTCATGTTGTCACGATAGGCGTCGTCGGCCGTGATGGTGGCGAACTCACCGCCCTTGCCGCCTGCCTTGATGCGCTCGACGGCTTCGTCCATGGAGACAAAAGCATAGCCGCTCGCCTTCATGTCTGCGATCACGGCGTCGAGAAAGCCGGGCGCGATGTTCAGATGCCGGTTGACGCTGTCGGGCTTTTCCGGCGTCGCGGTAACGCGGTGCAGCATCAATATGGCGCCAATGCCGCCGATGAACGGCTTGGCCAACGGTGCAAGACCGGTATAACGGGCGACGTTCAGCGCCAGTTTCCGGATTGCCTCGCCCCCGTCGATCATTCATTCACCTTTTGCGCCTAGGCTGAACCAAGCACGGAATGCGCCTACGCGAACCCCCAAATTGCGATCAATACGTCCTAAGGATTGAGGTATGGTTGACGCAACAGCGTCATTTGACGGCAATCGGCTTGCGGCGACCGAGTCGTCGCGCGCCTTGCCACGGCATCAGGCCGGCCTGTCGATTTCGGTGGTATCCGCGGAAGGACTGTCAGCCTACGGCGAGTTCTGCCGCTCGGCCCTGTTCGCGCCGGCCCAGAGTGCTGTCTGGATTCTGAACTGGGCCGGTCAGATCCAACCAAATCTGCTTGTCGCGACGCTCAACGTGGAAGGCAGGCCGGTTTTTGCGCTGGCCCTGGAGGTCACGGCGAAAGGTCCGTTCCGTGTCGCCCGTTTCATGGGTGGCCACCACGCCAATGGCAACTTCGTCGCCGCCGATCCGAACTGGCTGGCCAAGGCGGATGTTGCGTCCATCCGGTCGATGCTGGCGGCTATTGCCAAGGCACGTCCGGACATCGATCTCATCGCGCTGGAGCGGTTGCTGCCCGATCTCGATGGCGTCGCCAATCCCTTCGCCTTGCTTGACCACTTTGCCAGTCCCAATTTGTCGCTGGCCGTTGACCTCGCCGGCGGCTTCGACGCGCTGCTTTCCCGCGCCAGCGGCAAACGAAAGCGCAAGAAGCACCGCTCGCAGATGCGCAAGTTCGATGCCGTCGGCAGCCATAGCCGCATCGAAGCGCGCACGGCGGACGAGGTGGACAGGCTGCTCGATGCCTTTTTCGAGATGAAGGAACTCCGTTTTCGCAAGATGGGCATCGCCAACGTCTTCGGCGACGAGCAGGTGCGGGCCTTCTTCCGCGCGCTGTTCACGGACGCGCTTGCCGAGGACAAGCCCTCCTTCGTGCTGCATGGGCTCGAAGTGGCCGGCAAGCTCCGCGCCATCACCGGGTCAAGCCGCTCGGGCAAGCGCCTGATCTGTGAGTTCGGCGCCATCGCCGAGGACGATCTCGGCCATACCAGCCCCGGCGACTTCCTGTTCTTCGACAACATCCAGGAAGCCTGCGAGACCGGCATCCAGGTCTACGACTTCTCCGTCGGCGACGAGCCTTACAAGCGGCTATGGTGCGATATCGAAACCCAGCAGTTCGAGGTGCTGATCCCCTTGACGCTGAAGGGCCGCGTGCTGGCGCTGACGCTTCGGCAAGGCGCTGGGATCAAGGCCTTCATCAAGAACAGCCCGACGATCTGGAAGCTGACGAAGATGCTGCGCCGCAAGGCCGTAGGGCAGGCAGCGCCAGCAGCCTCGGGCGCGGAGGATGAGAGCTAGTTAGCTTTCAGAAATTGAGCGCTTCCCGGAGCGCCGGGCCGGCCCTGACGCGCAGATCCAGATCAGCCTCGATGTGGTCGATGTGGTGCAGCATCAGCCGGCTCGCCAACCCGGAATCGCCGCTCTCCAACGCGCCGACAATCCCCGTATGCTCGCTATGCCCGCAGGCCGACACGCCAGATCGGCCGTAAAGCGCGATGACCAGCGAAGAGCGCGCCACAAGTTCTTCCATGAAGCGCTGCAGGATGGCATTGCCGGCGACCGAGGCCAGCAGCAGATGGAAATCGCCTGACGCCTTGATCTCGGAGCGCCGTGCATTGGGCCCGCGCTCGGCGATGAAGCGGCCCTCCTCGTCGAGTTGCACCCTGAAGGCAGCGATGTCGGCAGCGGTGACGCGCCCGCAGGCGGCGATGGCTATGCCCGGTTCGATCAGCCGGCGCGAGGCGAACACCTGGCGCGCTTCCTCGGGCGAAGGATTGGCGACGAAGGCGCCACGGTTGCGCTCCGTGCGCACCAGGCCCTCGAAGGACAGCATCTGCAGCGCCGCGCGCGCCACGGTGCGGGAGACGTCGAACAGGGTACCGACCTCGCCCTCCGACAGCTTGGTGCCCGGCGCCAACCGACGGTCGACGATAGCGTCGCGCAACTGGTCGCGGATCGCCTGGGCGCGATCCTGCGTGGCGCTGTCGGTGGCGGAGTAGATCTGGTCGGCAATGTTCATGGCGGAAGTCTTCCTGTCTCCTTCTAACGCGACTCGTCATCCGTGCACGAGAGGCAAAGTGAACACGAAGTCAAAAAAGATTGCATACGATTTTTGTGCACATCGCCGACAATCGCCCATAATTTGTGCAATGCACAAACAAGCTCGTTCAGCGGGCAGCAGACAAGAAACCTGATTTTCCCGACAATTCAATCGCTTGGACGTGCGCGCGGCGATTGGCATGCATGATGCATTGGTTAATGCGACCAAACGGGGAAGCCTGATGTCCAAAGCTACCGAAATCGACATTGTGTCCGTTTCGAAAGTCTATGGAACGACGACCGCCGTCGAGGACATCAGCCTGAAGATTCCGGCCGGCACCTATTGCTGCCTGCTTGGCCCTTCCGGCTGCGGCAAGACTTCGACGCTGCGCATGATCGCCGGCCATGAGAGCATCTCGTCGGGTGACGTGCGCCTCGGCAACACCGTCGTCACCGACCTGCCGCCGGCCAAACGCGGCACGGCGATGATGTTCCAATCCTATGCGCTGTTCCCGCATCTCGACCTCATCGACAATGTCGCCTTCAGCCTCAAGATGAAGGGCGTCGACAAGCAACAGCGCCGCGCCAAGGCGCTGGATATGCTCAAGCTGATGCAGATGGAGACCTATGCGACGCGGCGGCCGGCACAGCTTTCCGGCGGCCAGCAGCAGCGCGTGGCGCTGGCGCGCGCACTGATCACGGACCCGGAGGCGCTGCTGCTCGACGAGCCGCTGTCGGCGCTCGATCCATTCCTGAAGATCCGTATGCGCGCCGAACTGAAGAAGCTGCAGACGTCGCTTGGCATCACCTTCGTCCACGTCACCCACAGCCAAGAGGAGGCGATGGCGCTTGCCGACCTCATCGTGGTGATGAATGACGGCCGCATCGAACAGGCGGCCCGGCCGCGCGACGTGTTCGAGCGGCCGGCCACCGCTTTCGTCGCACGCTTCATGGGCGACCATAACGTCATCTCCGGCCGCGTCACCGGCAGCCGGGATGGCATGGTCGTCTTCGACGTCAATGGCGGCGGCTCGCTGGCGGCCAGCGGAAAACCACACGAGGTGGGACAGCCGATCGACATCGCCATCCGCACCGACCACGTGCGCATCGGCGCCGCGCCCTCGCCCGGCCTCGGCTTCACCGGCATCGTCTCCAACATCGAATATCGCGGCGCCACGGTGAAGCTCTCCGTCACCGGCGGCGGCATCGACGATTTCACTGTCATCATCGACGATTCCGACTTCTTCGCCAAACCCGTCGCCATCGGCGACGCCGTGCCGCTCGCCTGGGATTCCGAGGACGCGATCGCTCTCGGCCGCCTTCACTCATGACGTCAACGAAGCAAACCAAAACAGGGGAAAAAACATGACAAACACCATAGAAACCAAGACCGGCATTTCGCGCCGCTCGCTGCTCAAGACGGGCGCGGCCGCCGTCGGCCTTGCCGCCGGCTCGGGCGCCATAACAGGTTTCCCGACCATCTGGGCGCAGTCCAACATCACGCTGCGCCAGTTCGGCACCGGCGTGTCGAACCTCAATGCCATCGCCGACAAGTGCAAGGCCGACCTCGGCATCACGCTGGAGATGACAGCGACCGATTCCGACGCCGCCGCCCAGCGCGCCGTGACCCAGCCCGACAGCTATGACATCGCCGACATCGAATACTGGATCTGCAAGAAGGTCTTCCCAAGCGGCGTGCTGCAGCCGATGGATGTCAGCAAGCTGAAATATTACGATGAGCTGGTGCCGCTGTTCAAAACCGGCAAGCTGACCCCCGACAGCGTCATTGCCCAGGGCACCGCTCCGCACACGGTCGGCTACGTCGAAGCGCAGGACTCAAAGACCTTCGCCAAGGCGCCGACCAACTGGTTCACCATGGTACCGACCATCTACAACGCCGACACGTTGGGCATCCGCCCCGACCTCGTCGGCCGCGACATCACCACCTGGGCCGACATCATGGACCCGGCCTTCAAGGGCAAGACCGCGATCCTCAACATCCCGTCCATCGGCATCATGGATGCGGCGATGATCATGGAAGCCATGGGCAACATCAAATATGCCGACAAGGGCAACATGACCAAGGAGGAGATCGACAAGACGATCGACTTCCTGATCAAGGCCAAGCAGGGCGGTCAGTTCCGCGCCTTCTGGAAATCCTTCGACGAGAGCGTCAACCTGATGGCGTCGGGCGAAGTGATCATCCAGTCGATGTGGTCGCCAGCCGTGGCAGCCGTGCGCTCCAAGGGCATCGCCTGCCGATTCCAGCCGCTCAAGGAAGGCTACCGCTCGTGGGGCGGCGGCCTCGGCCTCGCGGCCCATCTCAAGGGCGCCGAGCTCGACGCGGCCTATGAATACATCAACTGGTACACGTCGGGCTGGGTCGGCGGCTATCTCAACCGCCAGGGCTACTACTCGGCCAACATGGTCTCGGCCAAGAAGTTCATGACCGAGGACGAGTGGGGCTACTGGATCGAAGGCAAGCCGGCCAAGGGCGACATCAAGGCGCCCGATGGCACCGTCATGGAAAAGGCCGGCGCGCTGCGCGATGGCGGTTCGTTCGAGGAGCGCATGGGCCATGTAGCCTGCTGGAACTCGGTGATGGACGAGGACCGCTACATGGTGAAGCGCTGGAACGAGTTCATCGCGGCGTAACGTGAGGCAGCGCCCCTCCTTCTCCCCTTGTGGGCGAAGGTGGCCTCGCGAAGCGAGGTCGGATGAGGGGTGTTCCAGCTTGGCGACACGTCACCACCAACGGCACCAAGACGATGCGGAGTTATCAAGCCCCATGTCTTCCAGCACCCCTCATCCATCTTGGCGCTTGGCGCCAATCCACCTTCTCCCACAAGGGGAGAAGGCAAGGCCGCTCCGCCGCTTCGCGAACCTGCACCGGGCGTAGCGATGACAGTTGCTCTCGAACGCCCCGCAATGTCCGCCGCCAGACCGGCGAGACGCCGCCGGCTCTCCCTCGGCGCGGTCACGCCCTACCTCCAATCGGCGCCGCTGGCGCTGATCCTTGGAGCGTTCCTGCTTCTGCCCATTGCCATGATCGTCGTCGTCTCCTTCTGGGACTACGACTTCGCGGCCATGTATCCGGATTTTCTGACCACCAATTATTCCGACGTGCTGGGCTCCTGGGTCACCTGGAAGACCTATCTCAACACCATCAAATTCGCAGTTATCGTCTGGGCGCTGACCTTGTTCATCGGCTTCTGGGTCGCCTATTTCCTCGCCTTCCACATCCGCACCACGGCCATGCAGATGGTGCTGTTCCTGGTCTGCACCGTGCCGTTCCTGACCTCCAACATCATCCGCATGATCTCGTGGATCCCCGTGCTCGGCCGCAACGGCCTGATCAACTCGACGCTGGTGCAGCTGGGCCTGGTGCCGAAGCCGATCGAATGGCTGCTCTATTCCGAATTCGCGGTCGTGCTGGCCATGGTGCATCTCTACACGCTGTTCATGGTGACGCCGATCTTCAACACGCTGATGCGCATCGACAAATCGCTGGTCGAGGCCGCGCGCGATGCCGGCGCGTCCGGCTGGCAGGTGCTGTGGAACGTCATCATTCCGCTGGCCAAGCCCGGCATGGCGATCGGCACCATCTTCGTCGTCACCCTGGTGATGGCCGACTTCTCGACGGTCCAGGTGATGTCGGGGGGGCAGAGCGCGTCGGTGGCGCTGATGATGAAGAACCAGATGTCGCTGCTGCAGTATCCGGCCGCCGCCGCCAATGCGGTGGTGCTTCTGGTGCTGGTGCTGTTGATGGTTGCCGGCATCCTGCGCATCGTCGACATCAGGAAAGAGCTGTGACGTGAGCCACGAAAAACGCACCCTCGAATTCTACGTGCTGGCGGCCTTCTTCACGCTGTTCGTGCTGTTCCTCTACGGTCCGCTGTCGGCGATCCTGATCCTGTCCTTCCAGGGCGAAACCGGTGGCCTCACCTTCCCGCTCAACGGCGTTTCGCTGCACTGGTTCGCCAATTTGTTCGAGCGCCAGGCGGTTGGCGATTTCGGCGGCAGCTTCAAGCGCTCGCTGGTGCTGGGCGTCATGGTGATGATCGTCACCGTCGCGGTGTCGCTGCTCGCCGGCCTTGCTTTCCGTCGTAAGTTCCGCGGTGCCACCGCGCTGTTCTACCTGGCGGTCGCCAGCCTGGTCGTGCCCTCGATCATCATTTCACTGGGCATCGGCGTCGTCTTCCAGCAGGTCGGCTTTCGCCCGGCCTGGTACACGTCGGCTTTCGGCGCCCATCTGACCTGGACGCTGCCCTTCGGCGTGCTGATCATGTTCGCCGTCTTCAACCGTTTCTCGCCTGCCTATGAAGAAGCCGCGCGCGATCTTGGCGCCTCGTCCTGGCAGACCTTCGCCCATGTCGTGCTGCCGATGATCGCGCCGAGCCTGATCGGCGTCGGCCTGTTCGGCTTCACGCTGTCCTACGACGAGTTTGCCCGCACGCTGATGACGTCAGGCACGTTCAACACGCTGCCGCTGGAGATCTACGGCATGACCACCAACGTCACGACGCCGGTCCTCTACGCGCTGGGCACGGTGACCACGGTATTCTCCTTCCTGGTGATCCTGGCGACACTCGGTGCCATCCTCTATGTCGGCCGCCGCCGGGCGAGAGCTTGAACGTGCAGATTCTTGTGGTGAACCCCAACACGACTGCGAGCATGACCGTAACCATAGGTGCCGCGGCGCGTGCCGTCGCCGGCCCCTGGACGGAGGTCGTTGCCGTCACCTCGTCCATGGGACCGGCTTCGATCGAAGGCTATTATGACGAGGCGCTCGCCGTGCCCGGCCTGCTGATGGAAATCGCTACGGGCGAGCGCCGCGGCGCGCAGGCGGCGATCATCGCCTGCTTCGACGATACCGGCCTCGACGCCGCGCGTGCCATGGCCGCCATTCCGGTCATCGGCATTTGCGAGGCGGCACTCACCATTGCGTCCTTCATCGCGCAGCGCTTCACCGTGGTGACCACCACCGAGCGCTCGCGCGTGCCGGTGGAGGGGCTTGTGCAGCGCTACGGCATGGCGGAACGGGCGCGCGTGCGCGCCGCCGACATTCCGGTGCTTGCGCTTGAAGACCCGGCATCCGGCGCAGTCGGTAAACTGCGCGACGAAATCGCCAGGGCGATCAACGAAGACCGCGCCGAGGCCATCGTGCTCGGCTGCGCCGGCATGGCCGATCTTGCGCACCGGCTGCAGGCGGAGTTCGATCTGCCGGTCATCGACGGCGTCGGCGCGGCGCTGAAACAGGCGGAAGCGCTGATAGCGCTCGGCCTTTCGACGTCGAAGCGCGGTGCCTATGCCAGCCCGCTGGCCAAGCCCTATCATGGTATGCTGAAATCCTTCTCACCCGGAGCCGTCGCCGCGGAGTGAGAGGAATGAAGCCAACCATCCGCACACTGTCGCTGCACGAGCTGGCGGTTCTCATTGACTGGGCGGCGGGGGAAGGCTGGAACCCCGGCCTCGAAGACGCAGCGATGTTCCAGGCTGCGGACCCCTCGGGCTTCATCGGTGCCTTTGTCGGCAACGAAATGGTCGCGGCAATCTCGGCAGTGGCCTATGGACGCGAATTCGGCTTCATCGGCCTCTACATCTGCCGGCCGGACAAGCGCGGCAAAGGCTACGGCAAGGCGGTGTGGACCGCCGGCATGAACAGGCTTGCGGGCAGGACCATCGGCCTCGACGGCGTCGCCGAACAGCAGGCCAATTACCGGCGCAAGGGCTTCAGGCCGGCCTACGAGACCATCCGCTACAGCGGCCGCGCGGCAGGCCCGGCGGTCAGGGTCGACGGATTGCGGACGGTGACGACCCAGCTCGTTCCCGACATCATCGCTTATGACGCGTATTGTTTTCCGGCACCCCGACGAGCCTTCCTGCAGCGATGGCTGCAGGCACCGCATCACGGGCTGGCGGCGATCAGCTCGCGCGGCACCACCGGCTATGCCGTGGCTCGGCCGTGCCGTTCAGGTTTCAAGATCGGCCCGTTGTTTGCCGACAGCACCGACGCGGCGCTGCAGCTGCTGAACGGACTGGCGGGTGCCTGCGAGGGCGGCGAGCTGCACATCGACGTTCCCGCCGAGAATACCGGCTTCATTGCGGCGCTCGAGGCGGCCGGCTTTGCGCCGACCTTCAGCACCACCCGCATGTACAAGGGCCCGCCCCCGGGCCTTGGCCTGCAGCGGCTATTCGGCGTGACGACCCTGGAATTAGGGTAGAACCAGGCGGAGTTTCCGGGAGGCTTGCGCCGCAGGTTTACGGCTCTTTCAGGCCGCCGAGCGCCGTCCCGGCACCGGATTGCCGGGCGGTTCGTGGCCGAGCGGCGTCACCAGCGTCAGGTCGGGATAGCCGCTTTCGATGAGCTTGACCGCGGCCTGGGTCACCTCATCATCCGGCTCCAGCATGGACAGGAACACCTCGGTGGCGTCACCGGCCAGACGGCCGATGCCTTGCGCGTCGGCCGGCCCGCACTCGACCACGACCAGATCATAGGCTGTGGTCAGCGACTGCATAATGATCGGCAGCCGGTCGGCGGCGCGCATGGCGCGGACCGGATCGGCGGTGCCGACGGGAATGACGTGACAGTCCGAGTAGAGATCGGCGTGGATGACGTCGCTGAACTGCGCTTCCGAAGCGAGCAGGTTGGTGATGCCGGGGAAAAGGCCGCTATCCAGCATCGGCCGCGAGGCGGCCCCCGAAGCGGTAAGGTCCAGCAACAGGACGCGCAGGCCGGCGTCGGCGACCTCGCGTGCCACCAGGACCGCCGATGCGGCAGCCTCGTCGCCCTCCGGCGAGACGAATATGGCGCGCGCCGCACCGCTGGCGATCAGCTTTTCGGCGGCCTTCTCAACGTCAATCTCGCCCAGGGTGGAACGAGCCGGCTCGGCCTCGACAGCGGTCTCCTGCGCTGTCGCCGCATCGGGCATCACGACCCTGTCAGGCACCTCGGCCTTATAGGGCATCGAAGCTGCGTAGGGATCCGCCTCTGCCTCTGCCGAACGTTCTCCCATCTCCTGGCGAGCAACG
Source organism: Mesorhizobium bavaricum (assembly GCF_056781655.1). Classification (NCBI taxonomy): domain Bacteria; kingdom Pseudomonadati; phylum Pseudomonadota; class Alphaproteobacteria; order Hyphomicrobiales; family Phyllobacteriaceae; genus Mesorhizobium; species Mesorhizobium bavaricum. The sequence goes on from NZ_CM165566.1 coordinate 5,088,286, forward strand.
GGGTCCTGGCGAATGACGGGGGTCTGGAGGACGGTGGCCTCCTGGCGGACAACCGGCATCGCAACCTCATCGATGCGCTCGAAGGGGGAACCGGTCGCCGGCCGCATCGCCCGGCCGGAAAACAGCTCCCGCAGAAGCGTCACGATGGCCATGACCAGCAACGATGCGACGAAAGCCGCACCGACGATTGGCATAACCTTCGGGAAATACGGCTCGGACGGAACCTGGGCCAGCGACACCACCCGGGCATCGACGGGCAGATAGTTGCGGTCCTTGCGCGACGCCGCGCTGAGGTAGTTGGCCTGGTACGATTCGAGCTGCTGGCGCTTGGCGGTCGCATCGCGCTGCAAGGCATCAAGTTCGACCTGCTGTTCGCCGGCGCGCGCCGATGCGGCCTTCAGTGTGTTGACGTCGGCGACGAGTTGGTTCTCACGAGCCTGCGCGGTCTGCGCCTGGGTCATCAGACCCTTCATGAGTTTTTGCGCCTCGTTGCGGATCTGGCCGTCGAGGTCGACAAGCTGAGACTTCAACGCCCGGATGCGCGGGTGATTGTCGAGCAAGGTGGTGGAGAGATCGGCAATGTTGGCCCTGAGCTCAACCTGCCGCTCGCGCAGGCGCTGGATCAGATCGGAAGACAAGACCTCAGGCACGGCATCGAGCGAACCGCCGCCCTGCAGCGCCTTGCGCACGCTGTCGGCCGTCGCTTCCGCCGAGGCGCGGTTGGCGCGCACACGCATCAGCTCGCTCGACAGTTCGGAAAGCTGCTGCGTGGCTAGCACCGAATTGTTGCCGCCCATCAGAAGGTCGGATTGCGCGCGGTAGGTGGCAACCTTGGCCTCGGCATCCTTCACCTGCTGCTGCAGGGCGGCGATCTCCGGTGCAAGAAAGTCAGCGGCGGCATTGTTCGATTCGAGCTTGGCAGCCCCTTGCCCCGCGATATAGGCGGCAGCAATGGCGTCTGGTACGGCGGCAGCGAGCTTGGGATCTTCCGATGAGAACTCGATGGCAATGATGCGGGTCTTCTCGACACCATAGACGTTGAGCTTCTCATGCATTTTCTTGAGGACGCGTTCTTCCGTCGGAATTTCCATCGGGTCGCTCTTCAAGCCGACGAGGACCAGAGCACGGCTCAACGGCGACATGTCGAGCGCCTCGTCGAACTCGGGCAGCTTTTCCAGATTGAGCTTTTGCGCGACCTGCTTGAGGATTTCGTTGGAGGAAATTATCTGGACCTGAGTGGCAACGCCCTGTTCATCGAGAATCGGCTTGTCCGTGTCGTTGTTGCTTGCCGGCCGCGTATAAACCGATTCACGCGGAGCAATCTCCACCTGCGTCTGGGCCTTGTAGTGACGCGTGGCTAGCGAGGCGAATGCGAAAGCCGCGCCGGTCACCGCCAGCGCCACGATAACGATACGCAGCCAGTTCCTCGCCAGGCTGGCGAAGAGCTGCCTGAGATCGACGTCGACATCTGCGGCCGCGGACTGAACGGACATGCATCCCTACTCCGATACTGGGTCAGGACACACCGTAAACAACTATGGTAACTCAGCCGTTAAGATGGCGGCAAGTTCGCGTTAGGGTTTACTGGCGAGTGACAAACAAAACCGCCAAAAATCGTAAAACTCTTGCCGATGCGCCATGCGCCGGCCGCTCCCTTTACCGGCCATTAACCCTAACAGGATGATAACGACCTCGATCCTAGAGTTTGCTGCGACGCTGCAGCGACCAGTCGAAGGTACCTGTCCGGTCATGAAAAGCACTGCTTCCCTGTTTCGCGCGCTGCTTGCCGTATCGATGCTCGCCGGCTGCTCCAGCTACCGGCCGACACCAGCCGCTTTCCACGAGGTGCTCGATCAGCCCTATCGTCTTGGCGCCGGCGACCGCGTCCGCGTCACAGTGTTCGAGCAGGATGGGCTGACCAACACCTACAGCGTCGACCAATCCGGCTACCTCTCCTTCCCGCTCGTCGGCGCCATTCCGGCGCGTGGCCACACTGCGCAACAGATGGAAAAGGAGATCGCCGACAAATTGCGGCAAGGCTATCTGCGCGATCCCGACGTTTCGGTCGAGATCGACCGCTACCGGCCGATCTTCGTCATGGGCGAAGTGGGCGCCGCCGGTCAGTATTCCTATGTCCCCGGCCTGACGGTGCAGAAGGCGATCGCCATTGCCGGCGGTTTCACGCCGCGCGCCAACCAGGAAAGCGTCGACATCACCCGCGACATCAACGGCAAGGTGATGACCGGCCGCGTGGTCACGTCCGACCCGCTGCTGCCCGGCGATACCGTCTACGTCCGCGAACGCCTGTTCTGACGAACCACGTGGCGGACAACCTCAGGATCGTCCACTGCTTTCGCTCACCCGTCGGAGGAATTTTCCGGCATGTGCGCGACCTGACCGAGGCGCAGGTCGCCGCCGGGCATTCCGTCGGCATCGTCTGCGATTCGACGACCGGCGGCGAGTTCGAGGAACGCCTGTTCGAGCAGATGAAGGATATGCTGGCGCTCGGCATCCATCGCACGCCGATGCAGCGCCATGTCGGCCCGGGCGACCTCGCGTCGGCCTGGCGCACGTACAGGATCATCAAGGAATTGCAGCCGGACGTGTTGCACGGGCACGGCGCCAAGGGTGGCGCCTATGCCCGTCTGTTCGGCTCATTGTTGCGGGTATCAAGGTCTCGCGTAGCCCGCCTTTATTCGCCGCATGGCGGCTCCCTCCACTATGACGAGAACACGACCACCGGTAAGCTGTTCTTCGCGCTCGAGCGCTTCATGGCGCGCTTCACCGACTACCTGCTGTTTGTTTCCGACTACGAAAGGCGCACTTATCGCCGCAAGGTCGGGGAGCCGCCGATTCCCAACACCCTGGTCTACAATGGCCTGCGCGCCGTGGAGTTCGAGCCGGTGTCGAGCAAGTCCGACGCAGCCGATCTGCTCTATATCGGCATGATGCGCGACCTGAAGGGGCCCGACATCTTCATCGATGCGCTGGCCAGTGCCGGCCCGCGGATCGGCCGAGTGCTTACCGCGGTGATGGTCGGCGACGGCGACGACCTGCCCCGCTATCATGCCCAGGTGAAGCGGCTCGGGCTTGAAAGCCATGTCCGCTTTCTGCCGCCGATGCCGGCCAGGGAAGCGTTCGCGCTGGCGGGGCTGGTCATTGTTCCCTCGCGCGCCGAAGCCATGCCCTATATCGTCCTGGAAACGCTTGCCGCGGGAAAGCCGATGATCGCCACCTCCGTTGGCGGCATACCGGAGATCTTCGGCACCGGCTCCCCGGCCTTGATCCGGCCCGACCCGGTGGAGCTGGCCGACAGGATGAGCCAGGCGCTGGCCGACCCCGCCGCCTATGGCAGACTGATGCCCGACGGCGCCAGCCTCAAGGCGCGCTTTGGCGCCGATGTGATGGCCGCCAACATCGAGAAGGCCTACTTCGCCGCGCTCGATAGATAGGCCTCAAGCCCAAGCCGTTTCAAAGCCACTCGTTGTTTCAAGGGTTTCTTAGCTCTCTTTTGCTATTCACCGTAGGGAAGCTTGCGGAAAGCCCCATGAACGAGATCGACCCCGCGCGCCGCTTTTCAGCAGAGGCGGTGCGTAAATTCGACGGCCCGGCCGATGGCGACACGCCCGGCGGCATGAACGATGTCGCCCGCCAGGTCGCTTCGCAGTACAGGCGCGATACCATGTCGCCGATCATGGTCAGCGGCGTCCTGCGCATGGTCGAATTCGGCTTGCTGTTCCTGTCCGGGCTCGCCGTCTATTTCCACTATGTGGGGTTCTTCAACTATCTGGCCTGGCAATATCCGCTGACGATCGCCGCCTCGTCGTTCTTGGCAGTGGTGCTGCTCGACGTCACCGATTGCTATCAGATCGTGGCCCTGATGCGGCCCATCGCCAATTTCGGCCGCGTGCTCCTGGTCTGGGCCGGCACTTTCGCCCTGATGGCGCTGACGGCGTTCGTCATGAAGATGTCGGAAGACTATTCACGCCTGCTGTTCGGCACCTGGTTCGTCGTCGGTTTCGTCCTCCTCTTCGGCCTCAGGCTGGTGATGTCGAAGGTGATCCGGCGCTGGGCGCGCGATGGCCGCATGGAGCGGCGCGCCGTCATCGTCGGCGGTGGCAAGGCGGCTGAGATCCTGATCCGCTCGGTCGAAAAGCAGCCATACAACGATATCCGCATCTGCGGCATCTTCGACGATCGCGGCGACAAGCGCTCACCGCCCATCGTCGCCGGCTATCCCAAGCTCGGCACCATTTCGGAACTGATCGAGTTCGCCCGCATCGCCCGCATCGACATGCTGATCGTATCGCTGCCGCTGACCGCCGAATCGCGCGTGCTGCAGCTGTTGAAGAAGCTGTGGGTGTTGCCGGTCGACATCCGGCTGTCGGCGCATTCCAACGCGCTGCAATTTCGCCCGCGCGCCTATTCCTACATCGGCTCGGTGCCGATGCTCGATATCTTCGACAAGCCGATCAACGACTGGGATTCGGTCGCCAAGCGCGCCTTCGATATCGTCTTCAGCCTCGTCGGCATCGTCATGTTCTCGCCGGTGATGCTGGCGACCGCTATCGCCATCAAGCTCGACAGCAAGGGGCCGGTGCTGTTCCACCAGAAGCGCCACGGTTTCAACAACGAGATCATCGAGGTCTACAAGTTCCGCTCGATGTATACGGACAAGGCCGACCCGACCGCCAAGCAGACGGTGACCAAGAACGACCCGCGCGTCACCCGCGTGGGCCGCTTCATCCGCAAGACCTCGATCGACGAGCTGCCGCAGTTCTTCAACTCGCTGCTGGGTTCGCTGTCGCTGGTCGGACCGCGCCCGCACGCCATCGCCGCGCAGTCGCATAACCTCCTCTACAACGAAGTGGTCGACGGCTATTTCGCGCGCCACAAGGTCAAGCCAGGCGTCACTGGTTGGGCGCAGATCAATGGCTGGCGCGGCGAGATGGACACCAACGAGAAGATCCGCATGCGGACGGAGTATGACCTCTATTACATCGAGAACTGGTCGCTGCTGTTCGACTTGCGGATCCTGTTCCTGACGCCGATCCGGCTCTTGAACACGGAAAACGCCTATTGAGCGCGATTTCCCACGAGCTGCCGCAGGCCGCGGTCAACGCCAAGCTGATCGCGCTGATTTCCTCGGGCGCGGTCTTCCTCGGCATATTCCTGTCCGGCTTCGTCATCAGCGAACCGGCGCCCTATGAACTCTACATGGCCGGGCTGATCGCCATCTGGGCTCTCTTCGGCCTGAGGGTGTCGCGCGCGGCAATGCCGCTGCTGGTGCTGCTGGTGACGATGAACATCGGCGGCATGATGGCGATGACGCAGATGGCGGATCTGGCCAACACGCCGCTCTATCTCGCCGTCTCGCTGTTTCTCGCCTTCACCGCGGTGTTCTTCGCCTCGGTGACCGCGGTGCAACCCAGCCTCTACCGGCTGATCTTCTTCGCCTATGTCGTGTCGGCGGTGATCACCTCGCTGCTCGGCATAGCGGGCTATTTCCACACCTTTCCGGGCGCGGAGATGTTCACCAAATACGACCGCGCCGCCGGCGCCTTCCAGGACCCGAATGTGTTCGGCCCGTTCCTGGTGCTGCCCGGCATCTATCTGCTCTATCTGCTTTTGACCGGACCGATCCCACGCATGCCGCTGCTGGCGGTGCCGCTGCTGATCATCACCGCCGGCATCTTCTTCTCCTTCTCGCGTGGCGCCTGGGGCATGTTCGCCGTCTCGGCCGTCCTGCTCACCGGCTGCCTGTTCCTGCAGAGCGCCAGCGGCATGTTCCGGCTGCGTGTGGTGGTGATGACGATCGCCGCGCTGTCGCTGCTGGTCATCGCCATGGTCGTCATCCTGCAGCTGCCCGGCGTGTCGGAGATGTTTTCCAACCGCGCCCATCTCGAACAGAGCTACGACACCGCCCGCCTCGGCCGCTTCGCCCGCTACGCAATCGGCTTCCAGATGGCGCTCGAGCATCCGTTCGGCATCGGCCCGCTGGTCTTCGGCACCATCTTCGGCGAAGACACCCACGACATCTGGCTGAAGATGCTGATGGACTATGGCTGGCTCGGCTTCGTGTCGTTCCTGACGCTCGTTGCCTGGACGATATCGGCCGGATTCCGCATCCTGCTGCGCGACCGGCCGTGGCAACCCTACCTGCTGTGCGCCTATGTCGCCTTCATCGGCAATATCGGGCTCGGCACCTTCATCGACATCGACCATTGGCGCCATGTCTATCTGCTGCTCGGGCTGATCTGGGGCGCCATCGCGCTGGAATACCGCCATCAGCGGCTGTTGCGACCGGATCCGGTTCAAGCCCAAGGTGGAAAGCGAGCTATGGAAGGCGGTTGGTTTGCGAGCGTCAAGGATTTTGAGCGCTCGTAAGTTCCTGTATTTTCTCGAGGAGGTTTTTGACCAGTAGCTGGTAGATCTGCGTGAGTTCCCCTGGCGATAGTTCGACTCTGATGTCGTACTGCCCGGAATAATTCACCTGCAGATTTACTGTCCCGAACAGCGTCGTGGCGCCATCGCGAATGTCGGTCGCCACAATCATGTTTTGCAATGACTGGTCCAGCAGAATGACACCCGGTTCTCCGGGGTGATTGTGGGTTGTCGTCCTGATCTTCACGTCATCCTCCTTTTCCGACCTTCAAGAAAAGCGCAGACCAATCTCGCAATGATATAGCACACCAAACCCCGACGCCTCACTCACATGGGTTCTAACGAAGCCAGCCGAGATTGCCGCAGTTGCCCTGGCACTGCCAATCGTCACCGTTCCTCTTTGAGATCGAATTCAAGCTCGCGGTGGCATGATCGATCACGCTTCGGCCGGCTTCAAGTTGTGGGGCGTGGCTTGATCTCGGTGCCTACAACTCGAATTCCATCAAAGTCTAACGACTGGAACAATGCACTAGAAAGCACCTGCGGTAACAGTTGATTCAACCATCACTGGTATATTAGAGAGTGTGAGTAGCGGCTCCGACAGTGGGCGGGCGCTGAGTGCCGGAGCCGCCTGCGCAGTCCGGTTGGGGTTTGACCGCGCCGTCCTATTCTGGGACAGCGCGGTCAATGATTCGTTAAAATTTTCCGGAACTAATTAAGTGCACGCTAATTGACGTCGCGCGACTTCAAGCGGGTTTAGGCGCTACCCAGCCGCGGCGCTGTAGGGCGGCCAGGGCAAACGCTCGCCGGCCGGGGAAGTCTGTCACTCGATGTAGGTCACCGCACCCGTCTGGAGATCATAGATCGCCGCGACAATCTTTAGATTCTGCGACCCGGTGAGACCAGCCAACACCTTGCTCGACGCCGTCAGGCGCCTCGCGGTCCTGCGTGCGCTCTCTTGGCCGTGTTGTCGACGAAATCGCCCGCTTCGTTCCGCGCCGAGATCGCGGCGGGCAGGATCGGTTCGATCATCGGGCCGATAGCGCCGGGATAGGTGGCGTTCTTCGTGACCACGTCGCATGCTGCCTTGACGGCGCCGCAGCTGGTGTGGGCGAGGACGACGATCAAGGGAGAGCCGAGAACCGCAGCACCGTATTCGACCGTGCCAAGCGTGGCGGTGTCGACCAGGTTGCCAGCATTCCGGGCGACGAAAAGTTCGCCGACGCCATGGCCGCCGAAGATCAGCTCCGGCGGAACGCGGCTATCGGCGCAACTGATGATCGTGGCCCATGGCGCCTGATGCCCGGCGACAGCGGTCCGCTGCGCGGCTAGGTCGATCGAGCAGAGCTCCGGGTGGCTGACATAGAGCTCGTTGCCGGCTTTCAGCGCGGCGAGCGCTGCATCGGGGGACAGCGCCGGCGCAGCACTCTCCGCCGCGCGCGCCGACCACGAAGCACCGCCAAGACCGATCGCAAGCAGCCCCGCGCCGATTTTGAGGAAATCCCTGCGGCCGACCCCTTCACCGTCGCAATTGCTGCACACTGTTTGGCTCCCCCCACGAGTTTCAGAGACTGTTGCAGGTCGACTGTATACACGCTTCCTCTAATATCTCCGAAACACATAAACCACGCGTCCGGTGCAGCGCCCCTTTAACGGAGCGCTGAAATTCCCCTTCGCGGAAAGCACCCTGGGCAAACAGCTTGAGGCGAGTTCGGGCTGGTCGGGTCGATTGCATCACCTGCCCGCCTTGCAATTCGACTACGGCTTCGCTCGATGGCGGCCGCGATCGGCACCCGGTGTTTTTCACGGTCATTCCCGACTACCAAGGCCAGCACGGGAGCGGAACCGCGACTGGAAACCGACTTTTGAGCGAGGGACTTAGGGACTTCGGTCTTAGTCCAGCCAATAGGCTTAATTGCGCAGTTGATAATGTGCCCATAGTTTTGGCAGCGCGGGGGACGTCCAAAACAAAACCCGCAGTGGCCGGTGCGGCCTACCCCAACACCAAACACCCCGACCGTACCGGCCATTTCCCTTTAGAGACGCGGCCGGGCGCTGCTGGCCTACATCCTGATCGAGACATACGACAACAGGTAAAGGATCGCCACGGTCGCCGTCACGAGCACGACCCATAAGCCTAAGCTGCTCATGCTTCCCTCACTTCCCGCGGCGCGCCGTTGGGCAGGGTGTTGGGATGTAAGGGACGCCGGCCCAGGCGGAAAGCTCCGCAAGCACAAGCTAATATAATCGAGATGCAGACGCCTATGGTGTGATCGCGGACCCTCTCCAGGGCTTAGGCGCATAGGTTGTCACCGGCACCTGTCAGCCAAAGCCCGAGCCTCGCTCGTGAGCGTTTTTGAAAAGCGGCATTGGCGCACGGTCCTAGCCACCAAGGACAAGGCCAAAGCCCTGGCCATGGCGAAAGAGATCGGCGACAAAGGTGAGGGTTGAGGAGATCACGCCGAAGGTAAAGAGGCGCTGACTGATCCAAGTCTTGCATAATTAGCTTCTGAAATGCCGGTGCTGCTGCCGAAGGGAGAGGGAAACGCGGGGCCGATTCCGACCCGCGTTGCCAAGCGCCGCCGATAGCTGGACTTAGACTAAGGGTTAGTTGCAACCCGCCGCGAGCACCCCAACATCATATGCCGGACCTACTGTCCGAGAGATCTTGCTGGGAATATCGCGCTGCTTGTTGAGTGAAGATAGTGAGAAGTCTAGCCCGCACCACCACCGTGATTGCCTCGATAGCTGTGGCTATCGTGCTGGCTTTTATGGCAGCTAAAGGATTTGAGCTATCGGCACCAGATCCGATCGTGGCTCATACCTTCGAGAGGAACATTTGAGGAGCACGAGGCGCGGCTTCCTCTGCCCGCTAGGGCAAACCGGGCAACGCTAGACGCCACCATTGCAGAGCCGCCCTGCGCCATGCGAGTTTTGTCAACCAAATGGCCCATCATGGGAGTTTAGTCATGTCCATTCGCCGGATTGCGTTGACCTGGGCAGCGGTCACGCTTGCCTTCACAACCCTCGCCCAGGCCCGGCCGGACACCCGCGCCATGACCTGCCAACAGACGCAGGCGCTAATCGAGAGCCGTGGCTCGGCGGTGCTGACCACAGGTCCGAACACCTATGCCCTCTACGTCCGCCAGCACAGCAATGCGTGCGACTGGTCGGAAATCCCAGCAGTAGCGTTTGTGCCAACGCGCGACGGCCAGTGCTTGGTTCATGGATGCAGAGAGCCGCTCTTCACTCCTCGCAGCTGACGACAAGGCGCCAAAGCCGGCGACATCTTGAGCCTCACACGGCGCCCCTCCACAAGCTTCGCCCCTGCAAGGGCGCGCTTGACGATTTCAGTCGAAGGAAAAAGCCGGCGCCGCTCGCTGGAGGTTGCCTGAAAGGCGCCGGCAAAGCGGACGCCAAGTCCGCCGCGCTTCCTGATAGCTGAGTCTTGACCTTACGTCATGTGGAGGGGCGTTAAGCCTTCGCCTTCCGCTTCGCGGGCGCCTGCTTAACAGGTTCAGCCTTGCGACCTAAACCACTAGCCTTTGCCAGAGCCGATCTGCGATTGGAGTACTCCGGTGCGACCATTGGATAGTCGTGCGGCAAGCCCCATTTCGCGCGGTATTCATCCGGTGTCATGCCAAGCAAACCAAGGTGGCGTTTCATTGACTTGAATTTGCGGCCGTCTTCCAAGCTCACGATGTAGTTCGGAAACACAGACCTCTTCGGATTGACGGCGGGCGCCTGCTGTTCGGCTGGCGGTGCTGCGGGACGATTGAGACCCGAAAGCGAGAGATGCACAGAGGCGATCAGGTCGGGCAGCGAAGTGGCTGGCAACGGGTTGTTGCTTACGTATGCAGAGACAAGATCCGCCGTTAGCTCGGCCAGCGCAGCGGCGTGGTTGTCGGTTTCGTTGGTCATTTGTCGGTCCCCCGTTGTTAGCTGACAAACAACGTCTTTATTAGAGGCTTCTTAAATACGCAATTCTCCCAAGGCCGCTGGCAAGCATCAGCCCGCCAGGGCGCGCCCGACAGCTATTCCAATTCCAATCGGCAATCCGGTGGCGAGTTTTCCGCCAAGGTCGACGCCTGACCGCTCAGCATCGCAAATGAGACAAGGCCCGCTTCGGCGGACTTTTTGTTTGTGTGTCAGACAATAAAAAACCCGCTGCCGGAGGGGATGGCAGCGGGTTATTAATGGCTCGCCACGGGGGGGCGGTGGTGAGCGCGGGGTCAGCGATTTGAATGGGAGGAAAGAACCGCCGACAGATGGAAATCTACCACAGCGGCGCCGTTCCTCAATTGTGCGAAGGTGTTGCTGACGTAAGCAAAGGCGTTACCGGATCACACGAAAGGTTTAGCCCGCTTCGCGCGGGCTGTTCATTGCTGGCTACAATGTGGCTAGAAATTTCATAGCCACCTCTGGGGGATGTGGCTAAGCCTTTGTTTTGTTTGGTCGGAGTGGCCGGATTCGAACCGACGACCCCTTGACCCCCAGTCAAGTGCGCTACCGGGCTGCGCTACACTCCGGACCGGTCGCGATGTATCGTGATAACCCCGCTCGGGTCAACCGAAATTCGGCGACTATCAGGCCGATGCCATCGTGGGGTGCCAGCGAACTCCCAACCTACCCCTGGCAAACATCGACCCAAGCGGCGCCGGTGAGGTCGACCATGCGCTGCGGTGTAATCCGCACGGCGGCGTTGGTGGCGCCGGCGGCGGGCACGACCGCGTCGAAATCGCGCAGCGACGTGTCGCAATAAACCGGTAGCGGCGCCGGCAGGCCGAACGGGCAGACACCGCCGACCGGGTGGCTGGTTGCTTCGACAACCTCAGCGGCGTCGAGCATTCGCGGCTTGCCGCCGAACTGGTCCTTGAACTTGCGGTTGTCCAGCCTGGCGATGCCACTGGTGACGACGAGCATGGTGCGGTCGCCGACGCGCAGGCAGATCGTCTTGGCGATTTGCGCCGGCAGCACGCCATGCGCCTCTGCCGCCAGTGCCACCGTTGCCGAACTTGCTTCGGTGACGATGACATCGATGTCGGGCGCGTGGGCGGCAAAGAAGGCACGAACGGTTTCCAGGCTCATATCGAAAACCCACGGTTCAAGATTTTTTGGACGGCGGCCGTGATTGGCAGCGGATGGTTCGCCGCGCGTATAAACACGTGCGGTGCACAAATCGGCAAGTCCCAAGCTGGACAGAAAGGCTGCGGCACCAACAAAAACAAACCCGCCAAGGATATCCTTGGCGGGCTGTCGGGCATGCCCGATGTTGATCTATGCCAGGGATCGACCTTGCGCGGCCGGCGTGTGCACAGCCGAAGCGATCAAAGCGTCCTGGGGAAGTCGAAGCGCGGACACAATACGACGCAGCTTCGACGGATCGGTCACCTTGCCGCTCTCGATATCTTCAATCTCGTCGGCAGCCAGACCGCATGTCAGGGAAAGCTTTTCCACACTGTAGCCGCGGGTTTCCCGCATCGCTCTGAGGGTGTTGTAATCTGGCCCGATCTCATTGGCTACCGGTTCGGAGAGGGCTTCGCGTTTTGCATTTTGGGGCATTGGCAACTCCGTGGGCTGAAAGAGTTTGATCAAATGACGTTGTTGCCTGAGACGATCGGGAAGATGCCCGCTCGCCGGCGATTTGCCAAGTCCCAATCTGACCGTCACGGGATCGTGAACCAGGCGGCTTGCGCGGTCGGATCGCGCACACGTGGCGATCAAGTTGTTTTGACCGTCCAATCGCCTTTTTGTTCGGCAGTTTCGCCCCGCCCGTTCGTTATCCCGAGGTCGCTGGCATGAACCATCCGGTTTCAGCCAGCCCGTTCCCGGAAGGATCTCTGCAATGAACTTGAAGACACTCATCATCGTGCTCGGCACGATTTCCAGCCTTTCCGCTGCCGGCGCAGGCGCTGCTCAAGCGGCGGATTTACTGCGCGTGCGCGGCACGGTGGCCAGTTTCGCGCCATCGCGGCTCACCGTGAAAACCCGCCTGGGTGATACCTCTGCGATCAAGCTCAATGCCGGCTGGAAGATTTCAGGCGTCGCCAATGCATCCGTAAAGGACATCCAGCAAGGCGATTTCCTCGGCATCGCCTCCGTATCGAAGGCGGATGGCGGCAGTGGCGCGCTGGAGGTGGTGGTCTTTCCGGCCGCTTTGAAAGGCACTGGTGAGGGCGACCGCCCCTGGGACCTGCAGCCAAACAGCCGCATGACCAACGGCACCGTGGCCGACGTCACCGATGTAAACGGCCGGGCGGTCACGCTGACTTATGACAATGGGCAGACGAAGAAGATCTCGATACCCGACACCACACCTGTCGTGACCTTCGCGCCGGCCACGCCGGCCGACCTCAAGCCAGGTGCGACGGTCTTCGTTACCGCCCAGCGTGAGGCCGACGGCACGCTGAGTTCCGGCCGCGTGGTGGTGGGAAACAATGGCGTGGTTCCGCCGATGTAGGCAAAACAGGCGCAAGAGCGCGGCTTCTCGGCCTTGGCGATGATGGTGGCGGAAGCCCGGTTTCCGTAGAAACAGTCCAGAAACAAAATTCTACAATCGGGAAATACCGAGGAAAAAATTCAGGAGCGTAATTCCATTCGCGGCGATCAGATCATCGACCCGATTCAAATCTGCCCGCTAAAAAAGGAAACGATCCATGAAGAAGTCCCTCCTCTCGGCCCTCGGGCTTGCAGTTGCACTTGCTTTCACGGTGCCGGTAATCGGCGCGACGAGCGCGGATGCGGCTCCGATGGTAAAGCATCATCGTCACCATCATCATCATCCGTACCATCCCGTCCATCACCGCCATCACTACCATCATCATCACCACCACGTGACGATGAAGAAGGCATAAGCATACCAGACTGCCAACGAGAAGACCGGCCTTGGCTTCTTGTTCAAGGCTCGTCTTCTCTTGGCAATGCGATGCGAGCCCGACAGGATAAGGCGCTTTCGAAACCACCGCGCTGGTCCAGATCTCGGCGTAAACCCGACACCGATGCACCGGCGAAACCTTCACGCAAGGACAAACCGCGATACGGCAAGGGAGGTTCTGGCCGGCGCGCTCCACCAGATCAGGCTTGGCCAACAAGGCTGAGGTATCCCTGTGACGGCGTATTCCCGATGACGGCCAAGGTCGAGGGCTAGCGCCGGCTGAAGAGCAGGCTGGCAACGAGACCGACCACCACAAGGCCGACGGCGGCAGCCGCGGCCGGATGGTCGCGGGCCGATTTCTCGATCACCCTGCCCTGCTTGCGGATGGCCGGCACCGCGTCCCGCAGACGGCCCGCAAGATCGGAATAGGTGTCGAGCGCGGCATCGCGACCGTCTTCGTAGTAAGCGCCGCCCCGTCTCGACACCGCCTTCTTTAAGCCGGCCAATTCCCTGGTGAGAGCCGCGACCTGCTTGTCGAGGTCGATGTCCGAGAGGGTCGAAAATGATGCCATGACGAGTTTCCTTGCATTGTAGAAGGAAACGTAACGCCTCACCGGAAGACCGGTTCCGGTTTTCGAGACGCCACAGCGGTTTAAGGCAATTCCAGACGGAAAACCGTGTCACACTTTCCTGGAATTGCTCAAGTCGGTCCGTGCGGAGCGGTCAGCGCACTTGGTCGAGCAGCCGCTTGCATTCCAGGAGGTCGAACAGCGCCTCCTGCAGCAAGGCGCGATTGTCGCGCGAGAGTTTCGACGCGTCCGGCTGCACCGGACCGTCCTCGTCGCTCTTGCCAAGGCCGAAAAAGCGGCGGCTGGGTTTGACACGCGGCTGGCCAACCAGTTCGTCATCCATGCCGCGCGGCTGAGCTGCGGGCGTCAGCGGCACCTGATCGGCCTGCCGCCGCTGCGAGATCGCCTCGACGGCCGCCATGTCGCCATTGCCGATGGCAACCAGGAAATGATTGCCGTTCTCGCGCAGCAGCTTCTGCACGCCCTTGATGGTGTAGCCCTGGTCGTAGAGCATATGGCGAATACCCTTGATCAGTTCGACATCCTGCGGCCGGTAGTAACGACGGCCGCCACCACGCTTCATCGGCTTGATCTGGTTGAAACGCGTTTCCCAGAAGCGCAGCACATGCTGCGGCAGGTCGAGATCTTCGGCGACCTCGCTGATGGTACGAAAGGCGTCGGGGCTCTTGTCCATGGGCGAATCCTCACGCTGGACGATGATCCGGTCTACCTACCGAATCGGGTCTTATTTCAGCGGTTTGTGAAGCAATATTCAAGCCCGGCGTCATGGTGCGCGCCAGTTTTCAACCGCGCAGGTGAACGAGGCTACTTGCCGCTTTTGGCCTTGCCGCTTTGATGGGACCGCAAGATACGGCTCTTGAGCACGTTCGACGACTTGAACGTCATCACCCGGCGCGGCAGAATCGGCACCTCTTCGCCGGTCTTTGGATTGCGGCCAATGCGCTCGTTCTTGGAGCGGACGTGAAATGTCGCGAAGGACGACAGCTTCACCGTCTCGCCGCGGACGATCGCTTCACAGATCTCGTCGAGCACCGCTTCGACAAGTTCAGCCGATTCAGTGCGCGACAAGCCGACCTTCCGGTAAACTGCCTCGGCAAGGTCGGCGCGCGTAAGTGTCTTTCCCCCCATGCGACCGTCCCATCAGTTCAAAACATAAAATCGGCACAACAGCGGCAGAGCCTAAGTAATTGATCCGGCAAGGTCAAGGACCGAAACCGGACCGTTCGGCACTTACCAGCGAACCAGGACAGCACCCCAGGTGAAGCCGCCACCCATCGCCTCCAGAAGCACCAGATCGCCCTTCTTGATGCGACCGTCGGCGACGGCCACCGCAAGCGCCAGCGGCACCGAAGCAGCCGAGGTGTTACCGTGCAAATCGACCGTCACCACCACCTTTTGCTCAGCTATCCCGAGCTTCCTGGCCGAAGCGTCAATAATTCGTTTATTGGCCTGGTGCGGCACGAACCAGTCGAGATCATCGGCTGATATACCGGCCTGCGAGAACGTCGCCTCGATGACGTCGGTGATCATGCCCACCGCATGCTTGAAGACTTCGCGGCCCTCCATCCGGAGATGGCCGACCGTGCCGGTGGTCGACGGCCCGCCGTCGACAAAGAGCTTGTCCTTGTGCGCACCGTCGGAGCGCAGGCTGGCCGCCAGAACGCCACGGTCGGCGATCGAGCCAGTCCCCTCGCCGGCCTCCAGGACCAGCGCACCGGCGCCGTCGCCGAACAGCACGCAGGTCGAGCGATCGCTCCAGTCGAGGATCCGCGAAAATGTTTCCGAGCCGATTACCAGGACGCGCTTGGCCAGGCCGCCGCGGATGTAGAGGTCGGCGGTGGCGACCGCATAGACGAAGCCAGAGCAGACCGCCTGCATGTCGAAGGCAAAGCCGTGATGCATGCCGAGCCGGTTCTGGATCTCGACGGCGGTGGCCGGAAAGGTGTTGTTGGGCGTCGAGGTCGCCAGGACGATCAGATCGATGTCGGCAGGCGTCAGGCCGGCATTGGCAAGTGCGGCTCGCGCCGCCGCCTCGCCCAGCGAGGCCGTCGTCTCGTCATCACCGGCAATATGGCGCTGGCGGATGCCGGTGCGCTGGGCGATCCACTCGTCCGAGGTTTCCACCATGCCTTCGAAATCGGCATTCTTCATGATTCGGCGGGGCAGCGCGGCGCCCGTGCCGCGCACGACTGATCTGATCAAAGTTCTTTCCTATTCCTTTGCGTCGATAACGACGTCGGGTTCCGCGCATGAAACAGATCGAGGTCGGCCTCGATGCGGTCAAGCAGATTGTTGCGCACCATGTCGTAGGCAAGCTCGATCGCGGCGGCGAAACCGTCCGAATCGGCACCACCATGGCTCTTCACCACGATGCCGTTCAGCCCCAGGAAGACGCCGCCATTGGAACGACCGACATCCATCTTTTCGCGCAGGCGATCGAAGGCGCCCTTGGCGAAGACATAGCCGATCCTGGCCATCAGGGTGCGGCTCATCGCGGCGCGCAGATAACCCGCTATCTGGCGCGCCGTACCTTCCGCCGTCTTCAGGGCGATATTGCCGGCGAAGCCCTCCGTCACCACGACGTCGACCGTGCCCTTGCCGATATCGTCGCCTTCGACAAAGCCATGATAATTCATCGAGGCCATGTTGGCCTCGCGCAGCATGCGTCCCGCTTCCTTGACCTCTTCCTGCCCCTTGATCTCCTCGACACCGACGTTGAGCAGGCCGACAGTCGGTCGCGCGACGCCGAAGACCGAGCGCGCCATGCCGGTGCCGAGAATTGCGAAATCAATCAGCTGATGCGCGTCGGCACCGATGGTGGCGCCGACGTCGAGCACCACGCTTTCGCCACGCGTCGTCGGCCAGAGTGCGGCGATCGCAGGGCGATCGATGGTGGCCATGGTGCGCAGGCAGAACTTCGACATCGCCATCAGCGCGCCGGTGTTGCCGGCGGAGACACAGGCGTCCGCCGACCCTGCCTTGACCGCTTCGACGGCCTTCCACATCGACGACTTCCAGCGGCCATGGCGCAGTGCCTGGCTCGGCTTGTCGTCCATCCTGACCGCGATCTCGCAATGGAAGAATTCACTGACCTCGGCCAGCTTTGGGAATTTGGCCAGTTCAGGGCGCACCACCTCTTCACGTCCAAAGATGATGAAGCGGATGTCGGGACGGCGGGTCGCGACCGTCATGAGCGCTGGAATGACCACGGCGGGTCCGTGATCGCCGCCCATGGCATCGATGGAAATCCTGATCACGCGGTATTTATCTCACGGTTAGGCGGCAGGTCGCTTTAGTGATCGCGAAGGTTCGGCGAAAATAACGGTTTTGGGCTGCCGCACAACCGACTTTTCCGTCGCGGGCGAGGTTTTCAGGATTTTCTCAGCAGGGATCGCAGTTTTTGCTGAAATTCATTCTCCGCCGGTTCGGCCTCGCCGCCGGCACTCAGAGACGCGCCCTGCTTGCGCGGATAAGGGTCGATCGCAAGTCCGAAGAACTGTTCGGCGAGCGCGCCGACGTCGATCGTGTCGCCGGAAAATGTTTCGGGACCGTCCGGTCCGTCCGCGTCGAGCAGGATCTCGCCGCCGTCATCGAAACCCTGTCGTCCGAGCTTGGAGTCCTCGGGCAGCAACAGCGCTTCGATCGGCTCGTCTATATGAGCTTCGACAGGGTCGAGCGTGACGATGCAGGCCTGGGTGATGTCGGCTTCGACGCGACCGCTGACCTTCACGCCATTGCGCTTCCATGACGTCACCAGAAGCTCGGCACGGTAGGCTTCGACAGAAAGCAGCCCGTGCTCCTCGGCCAGCGCCGCGCGCTGCGTGGCGTCGGCCTCGATCACCACCGGCAAACCCTTGTGCGGCAGACGGGCGATGTTTGCGCGGAACGATACCGGGCTTTGCGGGTCAATGTGTTTCATCGATCAACCTCCGTTGGCGACGGAAACGCCACCGTGCCGGAGACAATCGATTCGGACGGCTGCGCGGCCAGCTGATTGCAGGCGTCGGTGACATAATTGGCCAGCAGCGATGCTTCCGGCCAGGCGCCGGCGTCGGGCCGGACATTGCGGGCAAGGGCAGCGCTGAGCCCGTCATGGTCGTTTCTCTCCAAGGCGTCGTCATAGGCAGCGGTTCGGCCATAAAACATTTTTGCCAGCTTTTTCATGCGTTTGGGCACGCCGACGTCGCCAACGCCCAATTCCCGCAACGAATGATCGACGTCGAGGAAGAACTCGTCGATCAGCACCTGGGCGACCTCTTGCGCCACGCCGTCCTCGCCCCGCAGCCGGTGCTGGAACAGGAACATGTGCAGCGACACCATCTCGAAACGGCCAAGCGGCGTGTCGGGCACATTCCAGTGGGAATAAAACACAGTCTGCCGCGCCGCCGCCACGATTTGTGCGTAAAGCGCCTCGGTGATAGCGCGGTTGGCATGGCGTTCGCGGCCAAAAAAGCGCTGGAACATTGGGGATGGTCTCCCGGGACCGTTTGTTGAAGTGGCCTTGTTGCATCGGCCAGCAAGCTGGTTTACCGGTTTTGCGGCCCAGCGCAAGTTGCGGCCAGCTAATGGAGTTGTTGTTGCGCGCGCTGAATTTCAAGTCGACCTTCTCGTTCCGGCCCGCCGGCGCGATCTCACTGCTGGTGATCGTTTCGGCGTTGTCCGCCTGCCACACCTCCAAGATGATCGGTGACCTAAACCCGAGCGAGACCCTCACCCAGGGCTACGTCATCGACCAGCAGGCGATCGACCTGGTGCCGGTTGGCTCGAGCCGCGAGCAGGTGCTTCTGGCGCTCGGCACGCCGTCGACAACGGCGACCTTCGACAACGAGGCCTTCTATTACATTTCCCAGACGCGCAAGCGCTACGTCGCTTTCGACAAGCCGAGACTCATCGACCAGAAGGTGCTGGCGGTCTATTTCGGCGCCGACGGTCGTGTCACCCAGATCGCCAATTACGGCCTGAAGGACGGGAAGATGTTCGACTTCATCTCGCGCACCACGCCGACCGGCGGCAAGGACCAGAACTTCCTCAGCCAGATCATCAACGGCGCCAGCAAGCTGGCCCCCGGCATCCCAGGTGGCGGCGGCGCCTAATTCTTTTCGGCTTTCACTCCGGAAGCCACACCATCTCAGGCGACCAAAAACCCGCGGGAGCGATCCTGCGGGTTTTTGTTATGGGGGATCGGGCGGGCAAGGCCCGCAGGCGAAGGGACGAACAGAAGAGCGACTGTCGTAGCGCAATCAAAAACCCGCGAGGATCGCTCCCCGCGGGTTTTGTCTTGTAGGCCTGGCTGATCGCTTAGCCGTGCGCGAGAACGGCCAGAAGCAGCAACGCGACGATGTTGGTGATCTTGATCGCCGGGTTGACGGCCGGACCAGCGGTGTCCTTGTAAGGATCGCCGACCGTGTCGCCGGTCACCGAAGCCTTGTGCGCTTCGGAACCCTTGAGGTGCTTGACGCCGTCCTTGTCGACGAAGCCGTCTTCGAAGGACTTCTTGGCGTTGTCCCAGGCGCCGCCGCCAGAGGTCATCGAGATGGCGACGAAGAGGCCATTGACGATGACGCCCAGCAGCGAGGCGCCGAGGGCGGCAAAGGCGGACGCCTTCGAACCCGAGATCAGCAGCACGCCGAAATAGACGACGAGCGGTGCCAGCACCGGCAGCAGCGACGGGATGATCATCTCGCGGATCGCCGCCTTGGTCAGAAGATCGACGGCGCGGGCGTAGTTCGGCTTGGAGGTGCCGGCCATGATGCCGGGATCCTCGCGGAACTGCTTGCGCACTTCCTCGACGATGGCGCCCGCCGCACGGCCGACGGCCGTCATGGCGATGCCGCCGAACAGATACGGGATGAGGCCGCCGAAGATCAGGCCGGCGACGACGTAAGGGTTGGAGAGATCGAAGGAGATCTCGCCCATGCCCTGGAAGTAGGGATATTTGTCGCCATTGGCGGCAAAGAACTTCAGGTCGTTCGAGTAGGCGGCAAACAGCACCAGGGCGCCGAGACCGGCCGAACCGATGGCGTAGCCCTTGGTCACCGCCTTGGTGGTGTTGCCGACCGCGTCGAGCGCGTCGGTGGAGTGGCGCACTTCCTTGGGCAGGCCGGCCATTTCGGCAATGCCGCCGGCATTGTCGGTGACCGGGCCAAAGGCGTCGAGCGCCACGATCATGCCGGCGAGGCCGAGCATCGTGGTGACCGCGATCGCCGTGCCGTAGAGGCCGGCGAGCTGATAGGTCGAGATGATGCCACCGACGATGACGATCGCCGGCAGTGCCGTCGATTCCAGCGAGACCGCAAGGCCCTGGATGACGTTGGTGCCGTGACCGGTCACCGACGCCTGGGCGATGGAGTTGACCGGGCGCTTGTTGGTGCCGGTGTAATACTCGGTGATCACCACGATGAGACCGGTCACCACGAGGCCGACCAGGCCGCAGATGAACAGGTTCTTGCCGGTGATGGCCATGCCGGCAACGGTGCCGACCTCGCCCCAACCAAGCGTAACGTGGGTGGCAACGCCGAGGCCGACAATGGACAAGAGGCCGGTAACGATCAGGCCCTTGTAGAGCGCGCCCATGATCGAGCCGTTGGAGCCGAGCTTGACGAAGAAGGTGCCGACGATCGAGGTCAGGATGCACGCGCCGCAGATGGCGAGCGGATAGAGCATCGCCGCACCCAGAACGGCGGTGCCGCCGAAGAAGATGGCGCCGAGGACCATGGTGGCGACGACGGTCACCGCATAGGTTTCGAACAGGTCGGCGGCCATGCCGGCGCAGTCGCCGACATTGTCGCCGACATTGTCGGCGATGGTGGCCGGGTTGCGCGGATCATCTTCGGGAATACCGGCTTCGACCTTGCCGACCAGATCGCCGCCGACGTCGGCGCCCTTGGTGAAGATACCGCCGCCGAGACGGGCGAAGATCGAGATCAGCGAAGCACCGAAGCCCAACGAAACCAGCGAGTCGATGACGATGCGGTCATTGGGCTGAAGGCCCATGAAGTGGGTGAGGATGAGGTAGTAGATCGACACGCCGAGCAACGCCAGGCCAGCGACCAGCATGCCGGTGATGGCGCCCGATTTGAAGGCGATGTCGAGACCGGCAGCGAGGCTGTTGGAAGCCGCCTGTGCGGTGCGCACGTTGGCCCGCACCGAAACATGCATGCCGATGAAGCCGGCGGCGCCCGACAGAACGGCGCCGATCAGGAAGCCGATGGCGGCGGTGATCGACAGCAGCCACCAGGCGAGCAGAAGCACGACCACGCCGACGATGGCGATGGTAGCGTACTGGCGCGCCAGATAGGCCTGCGCGCCTTCGCGGATGGCGGCGGAGATTTCCTGCATGCGTGCATTGCCCTGATCGGCCGCGAGGACCGAACGTGTCGCCCAGATGGCGTAAAGGATTGAAAGCAGGCCGCAGGCGATGACGACGGAAATAATTGTCATTGCCGGATTTTCCTCGATTGATGGCCCAAAAGAACCCCTCCCTGGGCCGTTGAGACAAAGACCGGATCCGTGCACGGAATCCGCCTCTTCGCAGCGGTGTATGCGAAACAGGGCTGCGAACGTCAAGATATTGTTCGGTTTTTGCCCGGCTTTCGCCCAAAAGGCATAGGCCACGAGGTCGCCGCCACCGGCATCGTGCTATTAGATCGATTGAAATCGGTCTTGACGCAACGCGTGGCTACTCTGCCTCCCTGCCCATGCGTCGTGCGGTGTAGCGCTCGATTGCCGACAGACTGTCATAGATCAGCACCGCAAGGGCTGCCACGATCAGGCCGCCCTGCAGGATGAAGGCGAGGTTGTTGGACAACAGCCCGGCGATGATCACCTCGCCCAGCGTCTTGGCGGCCACGGTCGAGCCGATGGTGGCGGTGGCAAGGCTGATCACCACAGACAGCCTGATGCCGCCAAGGATAATCGGGGCGCTGAGCGGCAGCTCCACCTTGGTGAGCCGTTGCCAGCCGGTCATGCCGGCACCGCGCGCCGCCTCCATGACATTGGCCGGCAAGGTCGTCAGTCCGGTCAACGCGTTCTCGAAGATCGGCAGCAGGCCATAGAGGAACAGCGCGATCAGCGTCGGTTTTTCACCGAAGCCGACCGCCGGCACGGCAAGCGCCAGCACCGCCACCGGCGGAAAGGTCTGGCCGATATTGACCAGACTGCGCGACAGCGGCAGGAACTCGGCGCCGGCCGGCCTTGTGACCAGGATGGCCAGCGCGACCGCGACGATGGTCGCAGCGACAGTGGCGATCAGCACGATGCGCAAATGCAGCAAAGTCAGCGTCAGCAGCCTGCCCTGATTGTAGATCACCGGCGCATTGTTCTCGGTCAGCGGCTTCAGCAGCGGTTCGAACCAGCCGGGATTGGTGACAAAGGCAACGAGCAGCACCACCAAAGCAAGCCTGAGCAGCGATGGAAGCCAGGCTTTCATGCCGGCCTCGCCGCGCGTTTCACCAGACCGTCGACGGTGACGCGACCAAGCGGCTTGCCGTCGGCGCCTTTGACCGGCAGCGCCGGCCGGCCCGACCACAACAGTTCAGCCAGCGCGTCGCGCTGGCTGGCATCGCCCGGGATCGCCTCGCCTTCGGCAGAGCCCTTTTCCACGGCGTCGCGTACGCGGCCGAGCGACAAGAGCCGGAACGGCCTTTCGCTGGCGCCGACCAGGGTCTCGACGAAGGCACTGGCCGGGTTTGCCAGGATATCCGCGGGCTTGGCGTATTGCACAAGCTTGCCGGCATCCATCACCGCGATCTTGTCGCCCATGTGCACGGCCTCCTCCATGTCGTGGGTGACGAGGATGACGGTGGTGCCGAAGCGCTTCTGGATCGCAAGCAGATCCTCCTGCGCCTTGGTGCGGATGATCGGGTCGAGCGCGCCGAACGGTTCGTCCATCAACAGCACGTTGGGCTCGGCGGCGAGCGCGCGGGCGACGCCGACGCGCTGCTGCTGGCCGCCGGACAATTCGTGCGGGTAGCGCGGGCCGAAGGCTTCAGGATCGAGCTGATAGAGCATCATCAACTCGTCGACACGGGCCTTGATGCGAGCCCTGTCCCAGCCGAGCAGTACCGGCACGGTGGCAATGTTCTGCGCCACCGTGCGATGAGGAAACAGGCCGTGGCCCTGGATGGCGTAGCCGATGCTGCGGCGCAGTTCGTAACCGGGCAGCGAGCGATTGTCGGCGCCATCGAGCTTGATGGTGCCCGCGGTCGGCTCGACCAGCCGGTTGATCATGCGCAGCAGCGTCGTCTTGCCGGAACCCGACGTGCCGACAATGACGGCGATGGTGCCTGGCTCGATGACCATCGAGACGTCATCGACCACCGTTGTCGCGTCGTAGCGCTTGGTAATGCCTTCGATCTCGATCATGCCGTTTCAACCCTGCGCTTGGTGGCGGTCATTTCGATCACCGCGTCGAGAATGATGGCGGCGGCAAAGGCGAGCGCCACAGTCGGCACGGCGCCGAGCAGCACCAAATCCATCGCCGTCTGGCCAACGCCCTGGAAGACGAACACGCCGAAACCGCCACCGCCGATCAGCGCTGCAATAGTGGCAAGGCCGATGTTCTGCACCAAAACGATGCGGATACCGGTGAGGATGACCGGAAATGCCAGCGGAAACTCGACGCCTAACAGGCGCTGCCTGTCGGTCATGCCCATGCCACGCGCAGCGTCGTTGGCGGCGCGCGGCACGCCGGCCAGACCGACCACGGTGTTGGCCACCACCGGCAGCAGCGAATAGAGGAACAGAGCGACGAAAGCCGGTGCCGTGCCGATGCCGCGAATACCGAGCGCCGCAGCCCCAGGCACATGCGTTGCGACCCAGCCGAGCGGCGCTATCAGCAGGCCGAACAGCGCGATCGAGGGAATGGTCTGGATGATGTTGAGCACGTTGAGAACGGCGGCCCGTAGCCTTTCGACGCGATGGCAGAGAATGCCAAGCGGCAGTCCGATGATCACCGCAGCAAGCAGCGAGCCGAGCGCCAGCGTCACATGCTTGGATCCTTCGGCCCAAAAACTGTCGGCGCGGTTGGCGTATTCCTTGAGGATCGACAGATTGTCCCAGCTTCCCGAGATCAACAGCAGGCCGATCGCCAATGCCGCGACGGCAAGCACGCCGACGCGTGCCAATGGCGACAGGTTCAGCCGTGTCAGCACGTCGGCCAGCAACAGCGTGAAGGCGAAGATCAGTATCCAGAAACCGGAGGCCGGCGAAACCCTGGCAAAAGTGTTGCCGGCCGGCGTGAGAAATGTGCCAGCGTCGCCGATCAGCAGAACGAGCGCGGCAAGTGCCACCACGCTGGCGGCAAGGCGCAGGACAAGTGGCGTCTTGAACAGCGCGACAAGTGCTGCGGCGACAACGATGGCGAGCAGAAGCGTTCCGGTCGCTGCCGGCAACGCCTCGAGAATCGAGCGCGCCTGGCCGGGAACGATGCGGTTGGCACGGAACGTGGCAAAGGGCGCGGCAAAAGCCGCATAGGTTGCTATCGCGGCGATGACCACGCCGAGCTTGTCGAACCGGATCTGCACGCGCTGCCCCGTCAGTCGATCCGGCGCGCCACGAATGCGGCGCGCCGGAATCGTCCTACTTCAGGAAGCCGTTCTTCTTCAGGAAGTCCTCGGCGACGCCCTTGACCGGCTCGCCGCCGACCTGCACGCGGCCGTTCAGATCCTGCAGCGTGACGAGGTCGAGCTTGGCGAAAACCGGCTTCAGCAGCGTCTCGATCTCGGGATGTTCCTTCAGCACCGCTTCGCGGATGATCGGCGCCGGCTGGTAGACAGGCTGCACGCCCTTGTCGTCGTCGAGCACGACGAGCCCGGACGGCGCGATGCCGCCATCGGTGCCGTAGACCATGGCGGCATTCGCCCCGCTGGTCTGGTTGGCGGCGGCTGCGATGGTTGCCGCCGTGTCGCCGCCGGAGAGCGTGATCAACTGGTCCGGCTTCAGCGTGAAGCCATAGGTGGTCTGGAAGGCCGGAAGTGCTGCCGCGGAATTGACGAACTCGGCGGATGCCGCGAGCACCACCTGGCCGCCACCCGCGACATACTTGCCGAAGTCGGAAAGCGTGGCGAGCTTGTTGGTCTCCGCGACCTCCTTGCGTAGCGCGATCGCCCAGGTGTTGTTGGCCGGCGACGGCGAAAGCCAGACAATCTTGTTGGCGTCGTAGTCGAGCTTCTTGGCCGTCTCATAGGCCTTGGCGGCATCCTTCCAGACCGGGTCGTCGGCCTTCTCGAAGAAGAAGGCGGCGTTGCCGGTGTACTCCGGATAGATGTCGATCTCGCCGGCAGTGATCGCCTTGCGGACCACCGGGGTGCCGCCGAGCTGGATACGGTCTGACGTCTTGATGTTGTTGGCGTTGAGAACGAGCTGGATGATGTTGCCGAGCACGCCACCTTCGGTGTCGATCTTCGAAGAGACAACCACCTGGGCGCTGGCGGAGGCCGCCGTGATGCCGAGCGCCAATGCCGCGCTGGCCAAGACCTTGACTGAAAACATTGTGAAATCCCTTGCTGTGAACCGGAATGCGGCGGCCGCATATGAGCATGGCTTCAACGCCCCGTCGGGGCATACGGTTTCATAACAATGGGGAGGGGCGCAATAATTTTGTTCGGCCAGCGGCGGCTTCGCCGAGGCCATGCTGACAGCATCGTGTCAGGTCAAACGGCAATCCGGATCACGCGTCGGCTTTGCGAATGCCCGTCAGCTTGAGCGCACCGAGGGCGACGAAGCACAGTACGGCGACCGGGAAGACCATCCAGTTCAGCATGGTCCAGCCCCAGGCATTGTAGACCATGCCCGACATCAGCGAAGCGCAGGCGACGGAGCCGAACAGGACGAAGTCGTGGAAGCCCTGCACCTTGCCCTTTTCCGACGGCCGATAGCTGGCCGCCACCATCGCCGTGGCGCCGATGAAGCTGAAATTCCAGCCAAGGCCGAGCAGGATCAGCGACGTCCAGAATTGCCACAGCGCCAGGCCCGACAAAGCGACGATGGCGCAACCGATGAGCAGGACTAGGCCGATGGCGACGATGCGTTCGGCGCCGAATCGATGGATCAGCGAGCCGGTGAAGAAGCTCGGCGCGAACATCGCCATGACGTGCCAGGAGATGCCGAGCGTCGCATCGTCCTCCGACAGTCCGCAACCAACCATGGCCAGCGGGGCGCCCGTCATGACGAAGCTCATCAGGGCGTAGCTGCCGACAGCGCAGAACAGCGCGGCGACGAAGCGCGGCTTCGTGACGATTTCCGCCAACGATCTTGCGTCGCTGTCGGCGATCTCCACCCTGCCGGATGCCTTCGCCGGCAGTCGCAGGAACGACAGGATGATGGCGCCGGCCGCGGCCAGCGGCAGGATGGCGGCGAACGAACCGGCAAACATCACCGGCGCGAAGGATTCACGGGTGAAGATGACGATCTGCGGCCCGAGAATGGCGGTGACGATGCCTCCGGCCAGCACGAAGGAGATGGCGCGCGCCTTGAACTCGGGCGGCGCATTGTCGGCGGCGGCGAAACGGAACTGCTGGACGAAAGCGCCGCCGACGCCGATCACCAGCAGGCCGAAGGCGAACAGCCAGAAGCTGCCGTGGAAAAGCGCTGCTGTAGCGACCAGACCGCCAAGCGCGGTAACGATCGTGCCGGTCATGAAGCCGCCGCGCTGGCCCATGCCGCGGATGATCGCCGCTGCAGGAAGCGCGCCGAGCGCCACGCCGATGTTGAAGCCGGTGATCGGCGCCGTCGCCAATGACTTGTCGGGACCAAGCAGATATTGCCCGGCCAGCGCCCCCATGGAGATGGCGATGGGTGCCGCCGAGCCGATGATCGCCTGCGAGGCGGCGAGGATCAGGGCGGTGCGACGCGCCTCCCTGGCCGCCTCGACGACGATTGCCGTCACGATGCGTCCTTGCCGCGCCCCTCGCCACGCACCCGGCGAGACACACGGTCAAGCACGGCGTTGACCAGCTTCGGCTCGTCTTCCTCGTAGAAGGCCTTGGCGATGTCGACATATTCCGAGACGATGACGGCGACCGGGACATCCTCGCGCTTCATCAGCTCATAGACGCCGGCGCGCAGAATGGCGCGCAGCGTCGAATCAAGCCTCGACAGCGGCCAGTCCTCGGTCAGTGCCTGGCGGATAATCGGATCGACGGTCTTCTGGTTCTCGACGACACCGGCGAGGATAGCGCGAAACCATTGTGCGTCGGCCTCGCGGTAGAGCGCGCCGTCGACTTCCTTGCCGAGACGAAAGGCCTCGTACTCGGCGGTGATCTCGAAGACGCCGCTGCCGGCGACATCCATCTGATAGAGCGCCTGCACAGCGGCCAGCCGGGCAGCGCCGCGCTTGTTGGCCTGGCGCACCGGTGGTCGGTCCTTGTCTCCGGATTGCGTCACGCCGGTCAGGCTCCGAGCCGTTTCTTGACGGCGATCATGGTCAGCGCGGCACGCGCTGCAAAACCACCCTTGTCGCCTTCCGTGCGCCGGGCGCGCGTCCAGGCCTGCTCGTCATTCTCGGTTGTCAGGATGCCGTTGCCGATGCAGATCAATTCCTGCACCGACATGTCCATCAAGGCGCGTGCCGATTCGTTGGCGACGATATCGAAATGGTGCGTCTCGCCCCGGATCACGGTGCCAAGCGCGACAAAACCGTCATAATCGGTGCCCTCACCCTCGGCGGCATCGAGCGCGAAGGAGATCACGGCCGGAATTTCCAGCGCCCCTGGCACAGTGACGACATCGTACTTGGCGCCGGCTTCGTCGAGCGCGCCCTTGGCGCCTTCGAGCAGCGCGTCCGCCAGATCATCATAGAAGCGGGCTTCGATGATCAGCAGCTTGAGTTTCTTGTTCCTGGGCATTTTTACGTCACGTCTCCGGCGGAGCCGGTGACTTAGGCCGAAGCCGACGAGTTCGCAAGCTTTCCGAAGGTGACCTTGGGTCGAAATTCCCGGGTAACCGCTTAGAGCCCCTCTTTCGCGGCCTCCACCAGGCGCGCCGCATAGCGGGCCATGGTGTCGATCTCCAGATTGACGCGGTCGCCGACCTGGCGCTCGCCCCAGGTGGTCACGGTCAGTGAGTGGTGGATCAAAAGCACGTCGAAGCGCGTGCCTTCCACCTTGTTGACGGTGAGCGAGGTGCCGTCGAGCGCGACCGAGCCCTTTGGCGCAATGAACTTCGCCAGATCGCGCGGTGCTTCGAGGGTAAAACGCACCGCATCGCCTTCGTCCTTGCGCTCGACGATCTCGGCCATGCCGTCGACATGGCCCGAAACGATGTGACCGCCGAGTTCGTCGCCGATCTTCAGCGCCCGCTCCAGATTGATCCGCGTGCCCGCTTTCCAGCCCATCGCCGTCGTCAGCCTGAGCGCTTCTTCCCAGGCCTCGACCTCGAACCAGTGCGCGTTCGAGCCGCTGTCGGGCAAGGCGGTGACCGTCAGGCAGACACCGCCGCAGGAAATCGAAGCGCCAATGGCGATCGTCTCGGGGTCATAGGCGGTGTCGATGCGCAGCCCCACCCCTTCCCTGAGCGGCTCGACGGCCGCGACAGTGCCGACATCGGTGACAATTCCGGTAAACATCGGTGTTGATCCTAAATGTCTCTGATCCACTCGGCATAGCTGTCTTCGCCGAAACGCATCTCGCGAAGCTTGCGAAATCCTGCCGGGATATGGTCAGCATCGATGGGCGATGCAATGCCGTCACGACCGATCGCTTCCGGCCCCCGGAACAGCACGATGCGGTCGACCAGCCCATCGGCCAGAAAAGCGCTCGCCACCTTGGCGCCGCCCTCGACCAGAACGCTGGCCATGCCGAGCGCGGCCAGATCCTCGAGCAATTCCGGCAGGGCTACGCCTCCTTCATGCGTTTCTGTGCCGATGAAGCGCACCCCGGCGCGTTCCAGCATGGTCCGCCGATGCGGATCGGCTTCCAGGCAAGCGGCGACGTAGAGCGGCACCCGGTCCACGCCCGAAACCAGCTTCGAGGCCTCGGGCAACCTGATCTGCCGGTCGAGCACTATGCGGGCCGGCGAACGGTTCTCCAGCCCCGGCAAGCGCACCGTCAGAGCCGGATCATCCTCCAGTGCCGTGCCGATACCGACCAGTATGCCGTCGGCCTCGGCCCGCATGAGATACACTTCGCGGCGGGCGACATCGCCGGTGATCGACACCTGCCCTTCGCCTTGCCTGCCGATCTTGCCATCACTGGAAAGGGCAAGCTTGAGAATTACTTCGGGGCGCTTTCTCAACGATCGAATCAGATAGCCGGCCATCTGTTCGGCGGCTTCCGCCGCCAACACCTTCTCGACGACCTCGACGCCGGCGGCGCGCAGTATCGCGTAGCCCTTGCCGGACACGCGCGGATCGGGGTCGCTGGCAGCGCCGACGACGCGCGCGACACCGGCGCTGACCAGCGCATTGGCACAAGGCGGCGTGCGGCCATGATGGGCGCAAGGTTCCAGCGTGACATAGGCGGTGGCGCCGCGCGCCAGCGCGCCGGCCTCGGCCAACGCCTCGGTCTCGGCATGCGGGCGGCCGCCGACAGCGGTCACGCCGGTGCCGACAATCATCGGGCCATTGCCGTCGTCGCGCACGATCAGCGTGCCTACGGAAGGATTGGTCGCGGTGCGCCCGGCATTTTTCCGCGAAAGGCGGAGCGCCGCCGCCATGAAACGGCGATCAAGTTCGGACTGTCTGTCGCGTGCCGTCATGCTCAGCTGACGTCCTCTTCACCCTTGATTTCGTCCCCCTTGAGCTCGCCGAGCAATTCGTGGAAGTCCTTGGCTTCGCGAAAGTTGCGGTAGACCGAGGCGAAGCGGACATAGGCGACATCGTCGAGCGACTTCAGCGCTTCCATGACCAGCCGGCCGACCTCGCCGGAAGCCACTTCGGTCTCGCCGGAGCTTTCGAGTTGGCGCACGATGCCGGTCACGGCGCGGTCGATGCGCTCGGGATCGACATTGCGCTTGCGAACGGCAATCTCCACCGAGCGCAACAACTTGTCGCGATCGAACGGCACTTTGCGACCCGATTTCTTGACCACGACGAGGTCGCGCAGTTGCACGCGCTCGAAGGTGGTGAAGCGGCCGCCGCAATCGGGGCAGACTCGCCGCCTGCGGATCGCCGCGCCATCCTCGGCGGGGCGCGAATCCTTCACCTGCGTATCTTCTGACTGGCAATAGGGACAGCGCATGGAGAAGCCTTTGGTTGGCGAATCTGGTGAGGCGAAAGGCTTAGAGGTTTTTGCAACGATGGCAAAGTATCGGCAACAGCCCCTCGCCCCTTGCCCCTGAGAGATAGCGAGGCGCAAGCAAGATTGCCAGCGTCGCCAAAGCAGCCGGACAGCGTGCCGATGCCGTCAGGGGGCAACGTCGGTGGTCGGAAAACCGCACGATGTGCCGAGACTGCGATAGGCCTTGGTGAAGCCGTCCATGGATATGCTTCCAACCGGCGCGTCGCCAAAGGAGACATCGAGCGCCGATGCGCGGCGCATGACACGCAAGAGCGCCAGGCTGGTCTTGGCCTGATTGTCCACGATCCAGCTGAGCCGGCCATTGACGGCGGCATCGGAATGGAGCTTCGCGGTGATGTGGCCCTTGTCATCGCCGAAGGTGGCCGCTACCGACTTGCCGGTCGGCAAGCCCATATTATCGACCGCAATGGTCAGGGACGGGTAGGCATCCGGCGGCAGCGCATCGCCGTTGGTGATGATGAGCGTCAGGATGCCGCTCTCGCCACCGGCACCGATAAAGGCGGTCGACGCCGCGCAAGTCTTGCGGATGTCCTCGCCGGTATCGACCTCGTCGACCAGCGTCGACCATCTGCCGAAAGTTTCGAGCTCGGGGGCTGCCGGGGCGGGTGCCGCGGGCGCGGCCTGGGCAGGTGCGGGCTGCGTCGGCGCGGTTTGAGCGGGGGCGGTTTGTGCCAAGGCTATGCCGGACAACGGCAAGGCAATCAAAGCAGCCAGGGTGCCAGCGACGGCAAAGTCGGCGAGACGAACAATTCGCATCATCAAGGCTCCTGCCGCAGGCTTGCCGCGACGACGCTTGTCGTCGCGGCAAGATGATGAGACCTCAATCTCGTCAGCCGAGATAGGGGTAGAGCGGAAAACGGTCGGTCAGCGCCACCACCTTGGCCTTGACCGCCGCTTCGACAGCAGCATTGCCTTCGTCGGAATTGGCGACTTTCAGACCATCCAGCACTTCGGCGATCAGCTTGCCAATCTCGCGGAACTCGGCCTGGCCGAAGCCACGCGTGGTGCCGGCCGGCGTGCCGAGACGCACGCCTGACGTGACGAAAGGCTTTTCCGGGTCGAACGGAATGCCATTCTTGTTGCAGGTGATGTTGGCGCGGCCGAGCGCTGCCTCGGCGCGCTTGCCGGTGGCGTTCTTGGGGCGCAGGTCGACCAGCATCAGATGGTTGTCGGTGCCGCCGGAGACGATATCGAGACCGGTTTCCTTAAGGCTGGAGGCGAGCGCCTTGGCGTTGGCGGCGACGCTCTCGGCGTAGACCTTGAAGCTCGGCTTCAGTGCTTCGCCGAAGGCCACCGCCTTGGCGGCGATGACATGCATCAGCGGGCCGCCCTGCAGGCCGGGGAACACCGCGGAATTCATTTTCTTGGCGATGTCCTCGTAATTGCACAGGATCATGCCGCCACGGGGGCCGCGCAGCGACTTGTGCGTGGTCGTGGTCACCACATGGGCATGCGGCAGCGGCGACGGATGTACGCCGCCCGCCACCAGGCCGGCGATGTGCGCCATGTCGACCATCAGATAAGCGCCAACCGCATCAGCGATCTCGCGAAAACGCTTCCAGTCCCAGACGCGCGAATAAGCGGTACCGCCGGCTAGGATCAGCTTCGGCTTGGTCTCGTGGGCGGTCTTCTCGATCGCATCCATGTCAAGCATGTGGTCGTCCTGGCGCACGCCATAGGAAACGACCTTGAACCATTTGCCGCTCATGTTGACCGGCGAGCCGTGGGTCAGATGGCCGCCCGAATTGAGGTCGAGGCCCATGAAGGTGTCGCCGGGCTGCAGCAGCGCCAGGAACACGGCCTGGTTCATCTGGCTGCCGGAATTCGGCTGGACGTTGGCGAAGTTACAGCCGAACAGCTTTTTCGCACGCTCGATGGCCAGTTCCTCGGCGACGTCGACGAACTGGCAGCCGCCATAGTAGCGCTTGCCCGGATAGCCTTCGGCGTATTTGTTGGTCATGATCGAGCCCTGCGCTTCCAGCACGGCGCGCGAGACGATGTTTTCAGAGGCGATCAATTCGATCTCGTGGCGCTGGCGACCGAGTTCGTTGCGGATGGCGCCGAAAATCTCCGGATCGGCGTCGGCCAGCGTGGTCTCGAAGAAGGATTCGAATTTGTTCGACACTGCCGCTGCTGTTGCCATGGCCTGAAATCCTCGGTTCGGGGGCAATTTTGATTTATGCATGTCGTTGTCCCAAACCGCTGCACACTTTTGGGCGACATGCATTCGCCGCGCCATTAACACAGTTGTTTTCGCCCCGCCACGTTTGCGGCGCGAAATTTGCTGGCCGGATTGCGCCAACGAGGCAACGAGTGGGCTATTTCCGATCCTGCCGCCCCTTCAGCAAGGCTTCGGTAAGGGTGATCTCGGTGAACAGCGCCCGTGCCGCATGATCGTTGATCTGGCCGCTGCGCAACATGGCGCGAACGGCCCCGCGTTCGGCCTCGATGCCGGCGAGCCTGAGCTCAAGTTCCAGCCGACCGGCTTCGCGTGCTTTGGCGCGCGCTTCATCGGCTTCGTCGGAGGCAGCAATCCGGCGCCGGTAGCCAGCGACAATGTTGTCGGCGGCAGCCAGCCGGGCGCCGGGCACCTCGCCTCCATCTTCGGTGTCGGTTGCGGCGATGCTCTCGATGCGGGCGATGGCCGCCTTGGCCGCCCCGACACGTGCGAGCCGCTCCTCGGCGGCACCGACATCCTCTCCAGGCTCGACCAGCCCGCTGGCGATCTTCGGCAAGGCGAGACTGGCGAAGACCAGCGAGCAGATGATGACGCCCGCGGCGAGGAAGATGACCAGGTCGCGCGCCGGAAAGGGCGAACCGTCAGGCAAGGCGAGCGGCAGAGACAGGATGCCGGCCAGCGTGATCGCGCCGCGCACCCCGGCCACCGAACCGGCGAGCCGCACGCGCAGCCCAAACGGCTCCGCCTTGCGCTTGCCCAGCCGCGCCGCGATACCAGCCGCGATATCGCCGACCCAGATCCACAGAAAGCGTAGCGCGATCAGGCACAGCGTCAGCGCGATGACGGTCGCGACCGGCTGGACGATCGGGTGCAGGTTCATCAGTTCAGGCGGCACATGGCGGATGATGTCGGGAAGCTGCAGTCCGAGCACGATGAAGAGAGCGCCGTTGAAAACGAAGGAAAGCGTCGTCCACAGCGACATCGTCTGCATGCGCGCCGAGACGCCGAGGAAACGAAACACGCCGGAGCCCCCGGTCAGCAGGCCGGCAGTGACCGCCGCCAGGATGCCGGAAGCGCCGATGTGCTCGGCGCCGAGATAAGCAATGAAGGGCAGCAGGATCATCACCAGCACCTGCGCCTCGGCCGGCACGCCGCCGATGCGGTTGAGCAATTGCAGCAGCTTGGCAGCGACGAACAATGCCGCCACGCCGATCAGGATGCCGGCGGCAACGGCATAGAGGAAACTCAGGGATGCCGCGGCAAACGAAAAGCTGCCGGTCAGAGCCGCCGCCACGGCAAAGCGGAACATGACCAGTCCCGAAGCGTCGTTGAGCAGCGACTCGCCTTCCAGAATGTGCATCAGCCGCGCCGGAACCAGGTTCCTGTCGACGATCGAGGACACGGCCACCGCATCGGTCGGTGACAGCACCGCGGCGAGCGCGAAAGCGACGACCAGCGGAATGCTCGGCACCAGCCAGTGCAGGGCGTAGCCGAAGCCGACGATGGTGAAGAACACAAGCCCGATGGCGAGGTCGACAATTGGTCCGCGCAGCGCCAGCAATTCACGCTTAGGCGCGCCATAGGCATCGCCGAACAACAGCGGCGGAATGAACACCAGCAGGAACAGTTCCGGATCGATCTCGACATGGATGCCGCGCACCGGCCAGGCGAGTGCGGCGCCTATGGCAATCTGCAGCACCGGCAACGGCACCCGCACAAGGCGCACCAGCGCGCCGGAAACGGCGACGAAGACGAGCACAACCAGAATGAAGACGGCGACATCCATGGTCCGGTTCCAGACTTGTCCGCCGACCATGCGCAAAGCCGGCCGATCCGTCCAGCCGCCCTCTCCCGCTAAAAACGCAACGGGACCCGAGCAACGAAAAAGGTCGCCCTGACCGGCGACCTTTTCTGTAAAAGAATCAGATATTTAAAGCGACGAGGTGATCTGCAGCTCGTTGGCGCCGTCGAGCGCGTAGACGTCGTCGCGGAACTGCACGACGCCAGGGCCCGTCGACCAGGCCGAGAGATAGAGGAAATGCACCGGCACCGGGTTGGTGATCTGGATCGGCGTGTTTTCGCCGGTCTTGATCGCCGCCTCGAAATGCTGGCGGTCCCAGCCGGGCGTGTCGCGCAGGATCCACGTGACGAGGTCGCGCACATTCTGCACGCGCACGCAGCCCGAGGAATCGAAGCGCATCATCTTCCCGAACAGGCTCTGCTGCGGCGTGTCGTGCATGTAGACGCCGTCCGGGCTCGGGAAATTGATCTTCACCGAGGCCATGGCGTTGCCCGCGCCCGGATCCTGGCGGAAGCGATACTTGGCGGCGTCGTCGGTCGACCAGTCGACATTGAGCGGGTCGACTTCGCTGCCGTCCGGCGCGAACAGGCGAATATGGCTGTCCTTCAGGTAATTGGGGTCCTTCCGCATCAGCGGAATGATATCTTTGCGCACGATCGAGACCGGCGCATTCCAGTACGGATTGACGATGATCTCGTTGATCTTGGAATTAACGATCGGCGTCTGACGATCGATCTTGCCGACGATCGCGGTGTGGCGAAGCACGACGCGGTCGTTCTCGACGGCTTCGACCTGCGCGGCCGGAATGTCGACCAGAACATAGCGGCTGCCCAACGTGCCGGCCTTCTCCTTCAGCCGCTGCAGATTGGTCTGCAACTGGCCAAGCCGGATCTGCGCCGAAACGTTTATCGCCAAGTAGGTGTATTTGCCCATGGAGCCGTCGGCGGGCAGGCCGTGACGCAACTGGAAGCGCTTGACCGCAGAGTCGACATAGGAATCGAAGGCCGTCGAAATTCCGGCGCTCTGCGACAGGTCGCCAGAGACCATCAGGCGCTTGCGCAACGGCACGACATCCGGGTCATCAACGCCGAGCTGCAGCTTCTTGGTCGCCGGGACCTCTACCCAGCCGCCCTGGGCGGCAATGTTTTGATATTGCGCCACTGCCTGCTCGGTAAAGGCCACGGTCTGCGCGCTGAAGATCGGCAGCGTCGAGGCCACCTTGCCGCCCTCGCTGGCGCGGGCGTCGAACTGGTCATCCCAATTGCCGCGCGCCGAGGATTTCAGGATATCACCGATCACATCCTGCGCATTGGCGCCGCCGGCGACCATCGCGGCTGCGAGCGCGGAGGCTCCGGAAAGGAAAAAACGGCGGCTGGTTCTCATGGACGTTCCAGACATTCTTGTAGCGTTCGATCTGCTGCATTCGGTTATCAGGGCGATTTTGCCCGTACTCTAAAGTTGGCAATCTTAACAATTAGCCAACCATGTCCGTATCAGTTCGGCCACAAACGCTCGAGCCGCGATACGGGTTCCGGGTGAACGCACGGCCTTCACCACAGCATCACCGGCATCCTCGGTCCCATTGGAATATGGCGGCAACGTGGCTTCCGTCCGAATTTGGCCCGGTCGACGCAGCGAAATGAAAGGCCAGTGCTCTTTCGGCACCGATCCGCGATCGTAGGCCCAATATCGACCGATGAACCACCAACCCTTGATGATACACTGACAAGCTCGCCCAACACAGGGAACGAGACCATGCCTGGTGTCCTTTCAGTCGTCGCGGCCTTCGCATTGGCCGCAGCTCCGAGCGGCAGCGCTCCGACGCCGGAGGAAACGGTCGCCTATTTCGTGCACGGCCTGGAACAGGGCGCGATCCCCAAATATGGGCAGCAGGTCGACGAACCGCTGAAGCAGGTTTCCCGATCGCCGGCGGTCTTCACCAGCACTGGCCCCAACGAGGTCGGCGACAGAACCGAAACGCTGAGGTTTACGGTGACGAAGCTCAGCGCGTGCAGCTACAAGGCCGAACAGCAGTTCGAGGAGGATGGCGAACCCTACTATCGCCTAACCTACACGCTGGACTTGAGTGCCGTCACGGCCATTGGCTTCGACAATCCGCCGGCCACCATCTCGCTCAAGGGGCTGACCAAGAGTTGTACGACCGACACCGACGGCAGCTGCGATCTGACCAGTGAGCCAGAAGCGACCGGCCCGTTCTTCGGCGAGCCGCGCCAGGCCGAACAGGCGCTTGCGTATTTTCACGAGAAATTCTGCCCGCTGAGGCAGTGATCCTGCTGACCATCTCATGATCCCTCAGCGTGGAGTTTCAACTTTTGTGTCCGGGCTTGGCTGCGCCTTCAATTCCGAACATCGTTGCAACACCTCGTGCTGGGGATAGCGCAGGACTTTGCTATCCTCCAGTTTGAGCAACAGTTCCCGTCTCTTGTCCGCGCTCTCACCGTCGGTACACGTCATGTCCAGGATGACGACATCCAGGCGGTTGATCTTCTGAACCTTGTCCAAGGTGCAGCCGACCTCCCACATCTCCACTGCCTTGCCGGTAAACGTCACGATCGAGTCATTGTTGTCACAGGGAGCGCTGCCTTCCGCGGCGAAAAATCCTGCCACCACTCCTCGGCGAAAGCCGTTTGCGAGACCAACAAAAGCGCTGCGGCAACCGAGCAAATCCTCGAGCGTTTCCCCAGGTCCATCATGCGCCCCCTCCAAGCCATGACATTAGGCACTGCCGCAGCGAAAGCAAACCTGGCGGGATGGTGCCGACCGGGCGCGCCTGGGCTTGGGGATCGGGAAGAGTTGGGATGGGGAAAAGAAAAGAGCCGATGCCCTTCGGCACCGGCCTTGACCAGAGGTCGACATTTCGGCCGCGCTTCTTTGGCGCGGGCCGGATCCGGTGTGCCGGTTACATCCGGTAGGCGATGGTATCGTTCCAGAAGCGGTCGAGCCGCTGCAGGGCACGGTTCATCTGCTTGAATTCCTCGGTGTTGATGCCACCGACCTGCTCGATCGAGCCGACATGGCGCTCATAGAGGCCGGCGACGACGTCCGCCACCTCGTTGCCCTTCGGGGTCAGCGAGACGCGAACCGAACGGCGATCAATGCGCGAGCGCTGATGGTTGATGAAGCCGAGGTCGACCAGCTTCTTCAGATTGTAGGAGACGTTGGAGCCGAGATAGTAGCCACGCGAACGCAGCTCGCCGGCGGTCAGCTCGGAATTGCCGATGTTGAACAGCAGCAGCGCCTGGATGGCATTGATGTCGGAACGGCCGTTGCGGTCGAATTCGTCCTTGATCACGTCAAGCAGGCGGCGGTGCAGCCGCTCTACAAGCTGCAGCGATTCCATGTACAGCGAGCGGATAGCCTCGCGGCGGTCGTCGGATACGTTGGCGGTCTTCGCCGCCGGACGCGAATTGATCATTGTCTTTGCCTCTCGTTTGTCGCCCTGGTGATTTTTTGTTTTTCACCTTGATCGCGACACTATCGAATACTCATAAAATTCGACTTAAACGCTAGGGCTAACAAGAGCTTACCGCTAAGAGGTTTCGGAAGAGGCTTAACGAACGGTCACCCAAGCAAGGACAATTAACCTAAAGATTTCGCCAACAATTGCGGGGCTGAATCCAGGCCGCCGCCAGGCCGCCAATGTGCTCAAGGGCTTAGTGCCGTACCGGTCGTTTCTGCAGCCAGATGATCACCCGGAATACGATATAGAGCAGCGCCACCGCCGCATGCGAGATGACAATGAGTATGCGGTGGCCGAAAAGTTCGGGAAACCCGGCATACATGACGACCTCGGTCACCGCGCAAATGAACCAGATGACCGGCCCCCAGGAGGCCAGCATCCACAGGCCGGCGGCGGCAAAGGGGAAGAACACGGCGAGCACCACCGCCGCCACCTGCCAGTGCACGGGCATCAGGTCGAAACGCCATAGGGGGCCTGGATAGAACCCGATCAGCTTGATCCAGTAGAGAATGCCGAACAGCAGGCAATAGCCTGATATGACGCGCTGGAACCAGGCGAAGATCACCTCCACGCCCGAGGGCTGCAGCACGACGCGTCTCGAGGTCACCTCGCTCACAGGTCGAGCTCCCGGTCGCCTAGCGAGGCGAAATAGGCGTCGACATCCGCCTCGCTGACCGCATCCAGGCTCTCTGGCCGCCATTGCGGCTTCGAACCCTTGTCTATGATGACGGCGCGGATGCCTTCGTAGAAATCATGGCCGGCGAGCATCCGGTTGAGGATGCGGAACTCCATCTTCATGCAAGCATCCATGGACAAGGTCAGCCCGGCGCTGATCTCGCGCCAGGCGACGCGCAGGCTGGTCGGCGAGCGTGTCCGAATCGTCGCCAGCGCCTTTGCCGCGAACTCGTCGGCGCCTGCCGCCCGTTCCAGGCTGTCGATGACGGCGTTGAGAGACGGTTGTGAAAAATGACGGACGATCGCCTCCAGCGTCGGCCTGTCGGTCTCCCGCCTTGCCTGAACGAAGAAACCGCGCAGCACCGATTCCGGATCGCCGGTCAGCGTCAGCCGGTCAAGGAAGCTGCCCTGGTCCTCGGCCTTGATGGTGTGGGTGGCCAAGCCCGACCACAGCGCGTCGCCATAGCGGATACGATTGCCGGTCAGCGCCAGATACATGCCGAAGGAGCCGCCGAGATCAGGCAGCAAATGGCTGGCGCCGACATCCGGGAAAAAGCCGATACCGACCTCCGGCATGGCGAACTGGGCATTCTCGGTCATCACTCGGTGCGAGCCGTGGAAGGAGATGCCGACGCCGCCGCCCATGACGATGCCGTCGATCAGGGCGACGTAGGGTTTCTTGAAGCCGTTGATGCGGGCATTGAGCCGGTATTCATCGGCGAAGAAATCGACCGGCGGCTTTCCAGCCCTGCCGGTCTCATACACATGAAGGATGTCGCCGCCCGCTGAAAACGCCCTGCCTTCGGCCTTGACGACGACGACATCGACACCTTGGTCGGCCTCCCAGGCGGAAAGAGCCGCGTCGAGCGCCCTGATCATGCGGTGCGTCAAGGCATTGAGCGCCTGCGGCCGTGTCAACGTGACGACGCCGGCCCGGCCCAGATGTTCAAAGCGGATCTCGTCGCCTCCGCCAAAATCCATCGTGAAAGAATCCCTCCCCCGCGCCGCCGGGACTGAAGTGCTAAAGCGTGGCGCATGGGTGCGTCAATGCCAAGCGCTGCCGTCGTGCGCCTGTTTGGATCTCGGAGAGGCAAGGCACCATCCTTTGCACCCCGGCCAAATGGGTGCAACGTGTCTGCCTGTGAGGCTCAGGACGAACGCATGATCCTTGTGACCGGAGCGTCGGGATTTGTCGGAGGCAAGGTGCTTGCGGCGCTGTCGCGCCAGGGCTTGCCGGCGGTCGGCATGGTCAGGAACGCCAGCACGCGTGCGGCGAGCGTGCCTGCCGACATGCCGTTGCGGGTCGCGGACTACGATGATCCGAAAAGTTTGTTGCGGGCATTCGAAGGTGTCTCGACGCTGCTGCTCGTCTCGAGCGACGGCGACGGCCGGGATGTCCTTCGTCACCACGCCAATGCCATGGAGGCGGCCGTTTCCCGAAACGTACCGTCAATCGTCTTCACCAGCATCATCGATATCGATGCGGACTCGCCGTTCTATTTCACGCCCATCTACAGGGACGCGGAGCGCAGGCTGCGTGAAAGCGGGTGCGCCTGGACGATCC
Organism: Mesorhizobium bavaricum; assembly: GCF_056781655.1. NCBI lineage: Bacteria > Pseudomonadati > Pseudomonadota > Alphaproteobacteria > Hyphomicrobiales > Phyllobacteriaceae > Mesorhizobium > Mesorhizobium bavaricum. Next base: position 5,128,069 of record NZ_CM165566.1, read on the forward strand.
TGAGATGCGGCCTGTATTCGGATCTGGTTCTGGATAGCTGGATCAAGCCGGCCCTTTCGTCCGGGGTCGTTTCGCTCCCCACGGGCGCTGGGCGGATTGCGCCTGTATCAAGAAAAGATGTTGCGTTGGCAGCGGCTGCCGTGGTCGCGTCAGCCATGAAGCACGCTGGAAAAACCTATGAACTGACGGGACCCCGGCCGCTGTCGTTTCACGACCTCGCCGGGGCCGCCGGTTTGGCCTTTGGCCGCCCGCTTGAGTTCATTGCCTGTTCGCCCGCCGACTATCTTCAGCGCGCTTGGGCAGCGATGGAGGACCCATGGCCGCATGCCTTTTCGACCTTGTGCCGTTCGATAGAAGAAGGCCGCTACCAAAGGGTGACGGACGCGCAACAGCATTTGACCGGCGACCCTCCAACCGACTTCAGGAAATTCGTTGAGGAGGCCGCCGCGTCCGGATCCGCGGGCCAAAGTCAAAACTGAGCGGCGGAGCGCGGTCTTGGCCACCAGCGACACCCGGTGCTAGAGATTGGCCGACAAACCCTCGAACCGGACGGTGAGCCATGCCGCAGTTTTTGGGCCTTGCCCTTGTTCTGGGTGGCCTGCTGGCCCTCTACGCCGCCAATGGTCCGGCCAGGGCGGCTGATATCGACGACCTCTACCAATCACAGACCATCGTCACCGGCCAGGGCGAGCCGAACCGCCAGGCCGGCTTCAAGATCTGCCTCGATGCGGTTCTGGTCAGGGTTTCCGGTGATCAGCGCCTGACGGCAAAACCAGAGATGACGGGGCTGCGCGACAAGGCCAGCAGCTTTGTCACCAGCTTCCGCTACCGCGACCGCATGGAAGGCATATCGGTGCATGACGAACAAGGCACCCACGACCGGCCGCACGACCTTTATTGCCAATACACGCCGGCGACGATCGATCCGGTCCTGGCTTCGCTCGGCAGCAAGCCATGGCTGACCGAGCGGCCACGACTGGCGGTTTTCTTGGCAACCGAGCAAGGCATCCGGCATTTCGCGCTCGATGCCGATGACGAGCGCGGCGAATTGATGCGCGAATCGTTCGGCAATGCCGCCTTGCCGCTGGCCATGCAGTTAGCCTTCCCCACGACAGCGCTGCTGTCGCAGGCCGGATTGGATGACAAGACGCTGCGCGACACCGACATGGCGAAGCTGGATACGGTTGCGACAAAGGCCGGCGCCGATCAGGCGCTTTTCGGCAGCATCGTCTGGAGCGACAAGGAATTTGGCTGGATCGCCGACTGGCGGCTGGCGATGGGCGGCAGGGCCTACACCTGGCAGGTGCGTGGTGTCTCTTTCGACGAGGCCTTCCGTGTCGCGATTAGGGGCGCGGCGCAGATTCTGTCAGGCAATGGGCAACCCTAGGACGGCCTGGCACAAACGTGTCGCATTGGTCAGCAGCAAGGGCTCGTGGTAAAAAGCCGCCGAACGAGAGTTTTGGCGATGAACAAATTCACTCCGACAAAGCCAGCCGGCGCGCGCAGCGTCGACGACATCACCGGCAGCCGCCGCTTGCGCCGCATGCGTAAGGCCGACTGGTCGCGCCGTCTCGTGCAGGAGAACCGGCTCACGGTCGACGATTTGATCTGGCCGATCTTCGTCGTCGACGGCAAGAATGTCCGCGAGCCGATCGCCGCCATGCCGGGCGTTTTCCGCCTTTCTATCGATCTCGCCGTCAAGGAGGCCGAGCGCGCGGCAAAGCTCGGCATTCCGGCACTCGCCACCTTCCCCAATGTCGACATCGCGCTGCGCGACCAGACCGGCTCGCACATCCTCGACCCCGACAATGTCATCAACCGCGCCACCCGGGCGATCAAGGACGCTGTGCCGGAGATCGGCATCATCACCGATGCCGCGCTCGACCCGTTCACCAGTCACGGTCATGACGGCATCCTGCGCGACGGCATCATCGTCAATGACGAGACGGTGGAACAGGTAACCGCCGCGGCCGTCATCCAGGCGGCGGCCGGCGCCGACATCATCGCGCCGTCCGACATGATGGACGGCCGCATCGGCGCCATCCGCGACGCGCTCGACGCCAACGGCTTCCAGGGCGTGGCAATCATGTCCTACGCGACCAAATTCGCCTCGGCCTTCTACGGCCCTTATCGCGAGGCGGTCGGCACCGCCGGGCTACTCAAGGGCGACAAGAAGACCTATTACATCGACCACGCCAATTCGGACGAAGCGGTGCGCGAGGCCGAACAGGATATCGCCGAAGGCGCCGACATGCTGATGGTCAAGCCCGGCCTGCCCTATCTCGACATCATCCGGCGGCTGAAGGACGAATTCCAGATGCCGACCTTCGCCTACCAGGTGTCGGGCGAATATTCGATGATCAAGGCGGCCGCCGCCAATGGCTGGATCGATGGCGAAAAGGCGATGCTGGAATCGCTGCTCGCTTTCAAGCGCGCCGGCTGCGACGGCATCCTCACCTATTTCGCGCCTGAAGTGGCGACGATGCTGAAGGGATAGTTTTCTCTTCCCACCGATGGCCGGTCGCAGCGGGCAATGCCGGCGACCTCCTCGATCTCCATGAACAATTGCCGGCTTCCGGACGGGAGCCCGAGCGAAGGTCGTTGGACCAATCGGCTGCGGTTTGCTGCATCCACAAAAACCGCTTGCAAATCGCAATCACTTTGCTACTGCTTGCACAACTGGTTATGGAGGAGACTTTATGTCCAAACTTCGCGTCAACGCATTCACCCTGTCGCTCGACGGCTACGGCGCCGGTCCCGACCAAGACCTGCAAAATCCGCTCGGTGTCGGCGGGGAAGCCCTGCACAAATGGGCCTGGAGCACCCGCACCTTCCGCAAGATGTTCGGCGAGGAAGGCGGTGCGACCGGCACTGACGAGGACTTTGCGGCGCGCAGCTTCGAGAATGTCGGCGCCTGGATCCTCGGCCGCAATATGTTCGGGCCGATCCGCGGCGAATGGCGCGACGACAGTTGGAAAGGCTGGTGGGGCGACAACCCGCCCTACCATGTGCCGGTTTTCGTGCTGACCCATCATAAGCGCGAACCGATCGTCATGGAGGGCGGCACGACCTTCCACTTCGTCACCGACGGCATCCATTCGGCGCTTGAGCAAGCGAAGGCGGCGGCTGATGGCAAGGACGTGCGGGTCGGCGGTGGCGTCACCACCATCCAGCAATATCTCCAGGAGAAGCTGATCGACGAGATGCATCTGGCGATCTCGCCGGTGCTGCTTGGTGCCGGTGAGAACCTTTTTGCCGGACTGGACATGCCCAGGCTCGGTTATCTCTGCAGCGAGCAGGTCGCCACGCCGCTCGCCACCCACGTGATCATCAAGCGTGCCTAGGTTTCGCTCTCCCTCATGTGGGGACGGTGAGACGCTCAGTACTTTTCCGGCACGTAGAGCTCGCGCGGCAGCGTCTGGCGCTCGTATTCAGGATTGAAGACGCGCTCGGGCAGCGTGATCTCCTCGTGCGGCACCTCTTCATACGGCATCTGCTTGAGCAGATGGTCGATGCAGTTCAGCCGCGCCCGCTTCTTGTCGTTGCCCTCGACGATGAACCAGGGCGCCTCCGGAATGTTGGTGCGGGCAAAGGTCTCTTCCTTGGCCTTGGTGTACTGCTCCCAGCGCACGCGCGACTGCAGGTCCATCGGCGAGAGTTTCCACTGCTTCATCGGATCGTGGATGCGCATCAGGAAGCGCATCTGCTGCTCCTCGTCGGTGATCGAGAACCAGTATTTGACCACGGTGATGCCCGAGCGGACCAGCATGCGCTCGAACTCCGGCACGTCGCGGAAGAATTCCTCGACCTGATCGGGCTGGGCAAAACCCATCACCCGTTCAACGCCGGAGCGGTTGTACCAGGAGCGGTCGAACAGCACGATCTCGCCGCCGGCTGGCAGATGCGGCACATAGCGCTGGAAATACCATTGCGACTTCTCGCGCTCGGTCGGCGCCGGCAGGGCGACGACACGGCAGATGCGTGGATTGAGCCGCTGAGTGATGCGCTTGATGACACCGCCCTTGCCGGCAGAGTCGCGGCCCTCGAAGACCACCACCAGCTTCTTCTTGTGATAGGCGACCCAGGACTGCAGCTTGATCAATTCGGATTGCAAGGTGATCAGGTCGCGAAAATATTGCATCCGATCGATCGAAGGCGGATGCGAGTTCTTGTAGATCTTCGCGATCTCCATCGACAGCGCCGGCTCCGACATTTCGAGCTCATAGTCTTCATCGAGCGTGTCGGCGAGTTCGGCTTCAAGCCAGTCCCTGGCGGGAGAATTCTGTTTTAGCTCGGTCATTTCAGCTGCTCCGCTTGCAAGCCGTGTCGATCCACGTCCGGCGCCCAACCCCTGGCCTGCGTCCCGGAGTGGCAACACCTGAGCCGACTTCAATATAGACCGGCAATGACGGTTTTATTGCAGACTGAGCACGATGGCCGCCGCAGCAAATCCCGCGAGGCATGATCGATCCGTCGCCGTGGCATGTCGACGAGCGGTCTAAATTGTCCTACAAATATCTTTCCCCAAAGCCCCTTTCCCCAATGCAATCGCGAGGACTGACATGGAATACCGCACCCTCGGCCGTTCCGGCTTGAAAGTTTCGACACTGACCATGGGCACGATGACCTTCGGCGGCGCCGGCGCGTTTTCGGCTGTCGGCAAGACCGATCTCGACGAGGCGCGCCGGATGATCGATCTCTGCATCGATGCCGGCATCAACGTCATCGACACCGCCAACGTCTATTCGAACGGCATTTCGGAAGAGATCATCGGCGAAGCACTCGGCGGCAAGCGCAAGGGCGACGTGCTGATCGCCTCCAAGGCGCGGATGCGGATCGGCAACGGTCCGAACGACGAAGGCCTGTCGCGCTATCACCTGATCCGCGAATGCGAGAAGAGCCTGAAGCGGTTGAAGACCGACGTCATCGACATCTACTTCCTGCACGAATGGGACGGCACGACACCGCTCGAGGAAACCATCGCCGCGCTCGACACGCTGGTTGCCCAGGGCAAGATCCGCTATGTCGGCTGCTCGAATTATTCCGGCTGGCAAGTGATGAAGGCGCTCGGCATCAGCGACAGCCATCACCAGCCGCGCTTCGTCACCCAGCAGATCCACTACACGCTGGAAGCGCGCGAGGCGGAATATGAATTGCTGCCGATTTCGGTCGACCAGGGGCTCGGCGTGCTGGTCTGGAGCCCGCTTGCCGGCGGATTGCTGTCCGGCAAATACCGCCGCGACAGCCCCACCGCCCGGCAGCTCGCCGGCTGGTCCGAACCGCCGATCCGCGACGAGGACCGGCTCTGGCGGATCGTCGACGTCCTTGTGGAGATCGGCTCGCAGCGCGGCGTGTCGGCAGCGCAGGTGGCACTGGCCTGGCTGCTCGGCCGGCCGGCGGTCAGTTCGCTGGTGATCGGCGGCAGGAGCGAAACGCAGTTCCGGGACAACATCGCGGCGGCAAGCCTCGTGCTCACCGGCGAGGAGCGTGAACGCCTCGACGCGGTCAGCCGGCCGCCGGTGCTCTACCCCTACTGGCACCAGCAGCTGACGGCAAAGGACCGCTTCGGCGCCGCCGATCTGGTTCTCGACCGCAGCGGCGTGTGACCCCAGATTTCGACGAGGAACCCGGCGGACGACGCCGGCCCGGCACTTAACCCGTGATGTAGCGCCAGACCTCGGGATCAGGCTCGATCTGGCCGCTGAGCACGAAGTATTTGTAGAGCACGAGCAGGGAGATCGCCTGCTCGTGCTTCTCGTCGGTGAATGTCCGGCAATAGGCATTCGCCGCGGCAATGATGCGTTCGGCCACTGCCGGGTGTTGTTCGAAATAGCGCACCTTTTCGGCAACGTCGGCAAAATCCGGGTCGAGCGGTACATAGTGGATGTTGGCCTCGAGTTGCTTCTCCGCGAACCATGTTTCGTATGTCGGCGTGGGCATCAGGCAGAGCGAATTCGAGTTCATGATCCATTTGAGGTTGGTCGCCACGTCATTGCCTTCGAGCGAGACGATGTAGCGATAACGCTGCTGCTGGCCGATGCTGAGAAATGGCTTGCGGTACTCGGCCGGCGCGTACGACTTGTGTGAGCCGGCGTCGCAGAACGGCAGATCGCGTACGGCATCCAGAAATCTTGTCCGTATCGGATTGTTGAGATCGCCGCGCCAGACCACGGCAGGGAGCTTGTCGGCGAACGCGGTTGCGTCGGCAGGCATGTGGAAGTGCCGGAACTTGTTGAATTTCAGAATGATCGCATTGCTGTTGTCGGCATGGATCGGCCGATCCTTGACGAGCGACGGCACCTTCGGCACATCGACAACATCGCCGAATTCCAAGTCTATGAGCAATTTGGGGTCAAAATACCGGGCAATCTCTTTGAGGTCGTAATAGTACGTGCTCGGTGCAAACGGCAGATTGTCGATACGCACCGCAGCCGGGCTGGGCGAAAATGGGTCCTGCAGCTTGTTGTAGTAATTTAGCCGCTGGCGAACCGATCCGTCCGGAAGCCGGGCTTTTTCGAGGCGACTCGCCAGCCGCCGTCGGAAGAGTGCTTGCGGCGCGATATCGCGCATGACGTTTCGCGTATAATAGAAAACCCTTGCCGTCGTTCGCTGTATGGTGGCCATAATTCACTTGATCAAAACAAACCTCGATCAAAACAAACGGTGGCTGTTGTTGTTCCCTCGGGCCTATCGTGCCACGCATCTGCGGACACCCGACGCGGCGCGTGAACACTGATCTGGATGGGGAACCGGCGGACGATGCCCGCCGGCCGCTAGCCCATGATATAACGCCAGACCTCGGCGTCGGGTTTGATCTGGCCGCTGAGCACGAAGTATTTGTAGAGCACGAGCAGGGAGATTGCCTGCTCGGCCTGCTCGTTGGTAAATGTCCGGCAATAGGCATTCGCAGCAGAAATGATGCGTTCGGCCTGCGCCGGATGGCGCTCGAAGTATGCCACGCGCTCCGAAAGGTTGGAGAAATCCGCTTCGAGTGGCACATAGTGGACGTTAGCCTCGAGCTGGTTTTCCGCGAACCATGTCTCGTATGTCGGTGGCGGCATCAGGCAGAGCGAGTTCGAATTCATGACCCATTTGAGGTTGGTCGCCACGTCGATGCCTTCGAGCGAGACGATATAGCGATAGCGCTGATGCTGGCCGATGCTCAGATAGGGTTTGCTATACGCGACCGGCGCATTCGGCTTGTGTGAGCCGGCGTCGCAGAACGGCAAGTCGCGCACTGCGTCCAGAAACCTCGTCCGTATCGGGTTGTTGAGATCACCGCGCCAGACCACGGACGGGAGCTTGTCGGCGAATGCGGTTGCGTCGGCAGGCATGTGGAAATGACGAAACTTGTCGAGCTTCATGATGACCGCATTGCTGTCTTGCGCACGGATAGGCCGATCCTTGACGATCGACGGCACCTTCGGCACCTCGACGATGTCGCCGAATTCCACATCGACGAGCAATGACGGATCGAAGTAGCGGGCAAATTCCTTCAGGTCGTAATAGTACATTGTCGGGTCAAAAGGCAGCTTGCCGATGCGCACGGCATTCGCGCTGGGCACAAAGGCATCGTGCAGCTTGTTGTAGTAATTCAGCCTATGGCGAACCGAGCTGTCCGTGAGCCTGGCCTTTTTGAGCCTGTTCGCCAGTTGCCGGCGAAACAATTCCTGTGGGACGGCGTCGCGCGCGAAATTTCGCACATAATAGAAAACCTTAGCAGTCGTTCGCGCAATTGTGGCCATCGATCACTTGATCAAACAATGGGCAGCTCGCAATATGTTGGTGCCCCGGCTCTCCCTACACCATTGTGCCGCGCATCTTGCAAGCCCCGGACCGTCATCGACGCGAACGACCGGGCACTATCGCTTCAGCTGTTGTGTTTGACGGCTAATGCTCCTAGGCAGGACCAGAGCCGCGAGGCAGTGAAAAGGAGCCGATATGGCGCGACCACCAAACTACGATCACGAACGCAAGGAACGCGACCGCCAGAAGGCGGCCAAGAAGGCCGAGAAGCTGGCGGCCAAGGTTGCCGCGCGAGAGCGTTCAAAGCCCGAAGACGAGACCGAAACCGAAACCGAAACGGCAAAGTGACGGCAAAAGGCCCGCGCATGCGGGCCCGTGCCTCATTCCAGATTGTCGCCTTGTATCAGGCCGGGGCCTTGTCGCTGACAAAGACGTCCACTTCGCGCGCTGCCGCAATGAAGGCGCGCCTGGCGTTCATCGCCGGCTTGTCGCCGGCCAATGCATCATGACAGGCCTGCAGGGCCGCGCGATGCTTGGGGCTGCGCTTGCCGGGCCAGTTGTTGAGGAGGTAGTCGGAAGCCTCACGGGCCGTGCGCAAGAGCTGAGTGCTTCCCGCCGCGACTGACTTCACAGTCACAGGTGTTTCAAATCGGTTGTTTTCCATCGCCGCTCCTTACGCCATCGGCGTCTGTGAAGCGAGGCCGAAAGTGCACGCCGCGCCCTGACGCCGCCTTTTGCGCGGCGATTGCCCTGCCCTTTGCAGCGAACTAAGCGGCGACGACCGCAAAGCCCCTGGCGCGAAGGCCACGCCGGTCGTTGGCGAGCGACGTCACCAGCCGGTCGCGGCTGCCGACGATGTGGGCCGAAAGCAGGCGCGTGGCTTCATCGGCATCGCCAAGGCGGGTCGCCGCCAGAATGGCGCCATGTTCGGCCCAGGCACGAGCAAGCGCCGCCTCGTCGCGAACCTCCAGCCAGCGGGCCCGAGACAGGCGGGTCATGGCATCGCGGACCGCACGAAAGAGGAACTCATTGCCAGACAGGCGTGCCAGCTCGATGTGGAAATCCATGCCGACACGATGCCATTCCTCGCGCGGCGTGTCGGTGTCGCAGGAGTCGAGCATGGCCTGGATGACATCGACGGCGCTCCGGTCCGCCAGGATGCATGTCAGGCGAAGCGCTGCAAGCTCGACCGCCTCCCTGTAGACGGCGATCTGCTCGAGCTCGGCAAGGTTGATCGGTGACACCGTCCAGCCACGGCCGTCCCTGCCGACCAGGCCCTCGGTCTCGAGCCGCAGCAGCGCGGCCCTGACCGGGGTTCGCGACGCGCCGAAGCGGCTTTCGATCCAGCGCTCGGTCAGTTTCTCGCCGGGGCCGATCTCGAGGCCGAGGATCATCTGCCGAAGCTGTTTTTCGACGCTCTGCATCTGCGACATTGTCGTTTCCGTTTCTGTGGCCCGTTGCCGGCGAGCGGCTTGCTGGCGGCATTTTCCGATCACGTTCAAGGGTCGCATTGACAGCGCCCACGCTTGCGTCCATGACGGATACCAACTTGGTATCCCAAAACGGTATCCGCAGCAACCTCCTGACGCGGCGTTGCTTGGACAGGACAATGACATGCCGCAGAACACGCCCCCGGCCACCGACAGCACCTACAACATCCACTGGCGGCGCAATCTGTTCGTGTGTTTTGCCGGCTCGTTCTCAACGCTTGTCGCCATGACACTGCTCTTGCCGTTCCTGCCGCTCTATATCGAGCAGCTCGGCGCCCAAGGCCACGCGGCGATCGTGCAATGGTCGGGCATCGCCTATGGCGCGACCTTCTTCGCGGCGGCACTGGTCGCACCACTGTGGGGACGTCTGGGCGACCGCTACGGTCGTAAGCTGATGTTGGTTCGCGCCAGCTTTGGCATGGCCATATGCATGTCGCTGACCGGCATGGTGCAGACCGTGTGGCAGCTGGTGCTGCTGCGGCTGTTGATCGGCTTTGCGGGCGGCTATTCCTCGGGTTCGACCATCCTGGTCGCCATGCAGACGCCAAAGGAGCGCTCCGGCTGGGCGCTGGGCTTGCTGTCGGCCGGCATCACAGGCGGGGCACTGGTCGGTCCGCTGGTTGGCGGCGCCCTGCCGCCGCTGATCGGCATCCGCGCCACCTTCCTGCTGTCCGGCGGCGTCATCTTCCTGGCGTTCCTGGCGACCACGTTTCTGATCAAGGAGAATCCCCGACCGAAAACGACAGACGCCGCATCGAAGCAGAAGCCGAAAGGCGGCTGGGCACAAATTGCCGACAAACGGCCTGTTGTCGCCATGCTGGCGACCGGCATGCTGTTGAGTTTCGCCACCATGTCGATCGAGCCGATCATCACCGTCTATGTGCAGCAGCTCATCGAAGACCAGAGCCGCGTCACGCTGATATCAGGTGTCGTCATGTCGGCGGCGGCGCTTGGCGCCATCCTGTCGGCCTCGCGCCTCGGCAAGCTCGCCGACCGCATCGGCCATTGGAACGTCATCATCGGCGCGCTTGCCGTCTCGGCGCTGCTGCTGATCCCGCAGGCCTTCGTCACGCAGAGCTGGCAACTCATCGGGCTGCGCTTCCTGATGGGCCTGGCGCTGGGCGGGCTCCTGCCCTGCATCACCAGCGTCATCCGTCACAATGTGCCCGACGGCGTCGGCGGCAATGTGCTCGGGCTCTCGATCTCCGCCCAATATGTCGGACAGGTCGCCGGTCCCTTGCTTGGCGGCTTTGCCGGTGGCCATTTCGGCATGCGCTCGGTGTTTCTGGGCACATCCATCTTGATGGCCGGCGGTGCGGTGTATAACTGGCTGGCGCAGTCGCGCCGCGAGCAGGACATGCTCGCCAATGCCGGCAAGACCTGACCGAATTGGGTCTTATGCCTTGAACGTCATGGAGCCCCAGATATGAGCACGGCCGAGCAATCTTCCGGCAACAGCGGCCGTGTCCTCGTCCTGGCCGGCGGCGTCTGTGGTGCCGCCGGCGTGGCGCTGTCGGCCGCGGCGGCGCATCTGGGCGGCGCCTTTGTCGGCACCGCCGCATCCTTCCTGCTCATGCATGCGCCGGTTTTCCTCGCAGCCGGTTTGCTTGACGCGAACCGGATCCTGCGCATCGGCAGCCTGATCCTGCTGGTCGGGCTTTTGTTGTTCTGCGGTGACCTGCTGTCCCGCGATTTCCTCGGCTCGCGGCTGTTCCCGCTGTCGGCGCCGATCGGCGGCACCTTGCTCATCGCCGGCTGGCTGGTGATCGCTGGCTCGGCGCTGGTGCGCGCGCGTTCCTGATCAGACCGGATCCGATCAATCCTGTCGGCGCTCGGGCTGATTGAGCACTTCGCGATTGTGCCGCCGCAGACGCACCAACCGACGCCTCTCCGGTTGCTCGGAAGCCGGCGCGATGCCCCAGTAGTTGCGGTAGATGTCTTCGAACAGATAGCTCACGGGATGCATAGCATGTATTCCTTTCAGTGCTTGAATCGATCCAATCGGCGGTCGCGAAAAGACGACCCCGATCAGCTCCGCTTCCGCCTCACAAAAGACCGTAGCTCGCGAACCCATGGGCCGGCTCTGCCACGGCGCTTCGCGGTCGCGGCATTCGAACTGATGCTCCAATCGTTGCGATAGATGTCCTGGAAGAGATAGTTGACGGGATGGATGACACATCTCCCTTTCTATGAATTGAATCGATCCAACCGTAGGAGCCATTCAGTTCCTTGGATCGATTCAAATGTACACCTTGTCGGGCCTTCGATCAAGGCAAAATTTGAACCGATCCAACGAAAGTGTTAGATGGAAATGAATTCAGGAGACGAAGATGGCGCCATTGACCTCTGGAAAGACAAGACCGGTCCGGCTGGCAGACATTGCCAAAGCGGCCGGCGTGTCGCACGGCACTGCGTCCAACGTGTTCGCCCGCCCGGAGATCGTGCGCGAGGAGGTCCGCGAACGGGTCAAGGCGGCAGCCGAGGCAATGGGATATGGCGGACCCGACCCAAAAGGCCGACTGCTGCGCGCCGGCAAGGTCAACGCCATCGGTGTCGCGACCGCGGAACCATTGTCCTATTTCTTCGACGATCCTTTCGCCCGGGTGATGATGGCCAGCATCTCGCAGGCCTGTGACGCGACCGGTGCGGGAATCTCGCTGGTCTCCGCCGCCAACAACGAACAGCTCGCCTGGAACATCCAGAGCGCGCTGGTCGATGGCTTCATCGTCTTCTGTGTCGACGGCGGTTCAAGGCTGGTCGAACTGGCGCGTGAACGCAAGCTGCCCTTTGTGGCGCTCGATCTCGATTCAGACGACGACGAGGCGGTCGCGGCGATCGGCGTCGACAACATCGCCGGCGCCGGCATGGCGGCGCGACATCTGACCGAACTTGGGCATCGTCGCTTTGCCGTGCTTGCCCTGCCCTGTGCGGACGACGGCTTCGGCCCGACCACGCAGGCGAAAGTGGAGATGGCGCTCTACTCCGGGACACGCGACCGCCTGCGTGGCTACTTCGCGGAACTCGACCGCGTCGACATCGACGTCTCGAAGGTGCCGATCTACGAAACCGTCAATGACGAGGAGAGTGTCTGGGCCGGCCTCGACCATATTTTTGCCGGCGCCAAGACACCGACCGCGATCCTGGCAATGTCGGACAGGATCGCCCTGCATGCACTGGACTGGCTGCGGCAGCACGACATCACTGTACCCGGCGACGTTTCGATCGTCGGCTTCGACGGTGTCCCGGAAGGAGGGTTTTCCAAGCCGCCGCTGACCACAATCGTCCAGCCGATCGCCGAGATGGGCCGCCTCGCCGTCAAGGCGATCCTCGAAAACGACGGCACATTCAGTCGGCAATCGCTGCCGGTCGACCTCGTGGTGCGGGCCTCATCCGGCCCCTCGCCCGCCTGAGCCACCTGACGCTCTCACCGGCCCATTCTTGTTGCCATCGACGACATGCCGAAGGACGCTTGGACGGGCGGTGCGGCGTTGTGAGCCGGCCTGCTTTTCCCGGACCAGCCAAGACTCGAAAGCCATTCGAGATAGTAGGCAAGCGCAAACTGCATGGCGATGCCAGCGGCAATCAACAGGCTGTCATAGGCAAGCCCGCCCGGGTTGATCAGCTTCAGCACCTGCGCCGTCAGGGCGAGCACCGTGCTGGCAATGAAAACCGGCAGCGATCGTTTGCCCAATATGGCAAGCGGATGATCTCGCCCGGTGCGGAACAGGTTCGAGATGGCGGGGAATGCCACGATCAGGTAGCTCACCGCCAGAATATGCAGCAGCCTCGGCAGTGCCAGGAACGTCTTGTCGAAGCCGGTCAGCACGGGAGGTAGGCCCAACCAGGAGATCTGCCCCCAGAGCGGACTATGCACCCACACCAGCGCCGTGGCGGTGTAGGCCAAAGCCGCGCCAACCAGCCAGCGATTGACTGGGATGCTGCCGCCGCGACGCACATGCAGCGTGCCGGCCAGGCCGATGTTGAACAGGAACTGCCACGACAGCGGGTTGAGAAACCAGAAGCCGGGCTCGGGGTAGTTGGGCGGCGCGATCTGGTAGATCCCCGCGATCAGCCACAGCGCGCCGGATGCGGCCAGCGCCGGCAATGGCCGGTAGCTGACGAAGAGCAGGAAGGCCGGCGCCAGCAAGAGCAGCACCGCATAGACCGGCAGGATGTTGTTGTAGCCGAGCTGGTGGCCGAGCGTCACGATGCCGACCAGCACTTGCGGTGTATTCTTGATCAACGGCTCGATGTTGATCATCGTCAAAAGCTCCGGCCGCCTGGCGAACACGGCCGCCGCGCAGAAGATCGCCATCACCACCATGGTGGTAACGATGTGGGCGGCATAGAGCACGCCAGCGCGGCGCCACATCTTCAACGTTGCCAGCAGCCTGTTTCCGGGCTGAAATTTCTTGCCATAGGCGAGCGCGACTGAGACACCGGAGATCAGCACGAAGACCTCCGCCGCGTCCGAAAAGCCGAAATTCTTGTAGGTCAGATACTCGAAGGCGGTACCCGGCACGTGGTCGACGAAGATGGTCAGCAAAGCGAGAGCGCGGAGCACATCGATGCGCGTGTCGCGTTCCGAGACGCGATCAGCGCGATCCGGGATACGCGTGCCGCGATCCGGGATGCGCGAATCGCGATCCGAGACTCGCGTATCGCGGTCTGGCGAAAATTGGGTGGTCATCGACAAAAGGCCTCAAAGCTGGTTGTTCATGCCGGCAATGCGACCCCCGGCGCACCGCTTCGATTCCTCCCGAAGGAATGGTATCGGCGAAGAAACGGACACTAATGCGCCCGGTTCAATCAACTTTCGCGGAGCTTGAAAATATTGCGTTTTGAAGCCGGCAAACTGACCGGAACCGTCATGAAATCAAAAGGATGAGACCGTGACCGAAGAGCCCTCACAAGATGGTGTGCTACGGCGTGATCTTGCCTTCGACTACCGTCTTTACGGCCCGGCGGATTCAACTGGAGAATGCTTCTTCCTGCTGCATGGGTCGGGCGTCGACGAGACGACATTGGTGCCGCTGGCACGAGAGATCGCGCCGCACGCCGCGGTGATCGCCGTGCGCGGCCGCATCGTCCAGGAGGATGGCTTCCGCTGGTTCGCGCGGATCACGCCGACGCGCTTCGAACAGCAGAGTATCCACACCGAAACCAACGCTTTTGCGGGCTTCGTCAGCGACGCGGCAAGACGCCACAATCTCGACCTCGCCCGCACGACGTTCCTTGGCTATTCGAACGGCGCCAATCTGGTTTCGAGCCTGATGCTGCTGCATCCCGGCATCGTCGAACGCACCGCGCTGCTGCGGCCGATGCCGGTGCTCGACGACGTGCCGGCGGCGGATCTGTCAAGCGTGCGGGTGCTGATCATCGCCGGCGCTGCCGACCTCACCTATGCGCCCTTCGCGCCAGCTCTGGTGACATTGCTCAGCCAGCATGGCGCCGACCTCGATGCCCGGATTGTTGTATCGGGTCATGAATTCGGCCGCGTCGACGCGGCAATCGTGAGGCAATGGCTGAAGGCGCCCATCGCGCAAAGCTGATTGACGGCGGAAGCCATCATCTCGCAGCCATGCGCGCACTTCCGCTCCCGCAACCAACGAGGCAAGTCCGCTTCCGAACTGGCGGGATGACCGCCGGCCCGATAGTGCGACAGGGCCAAGCGCAGCAGCGGATAAGATTGAGCGACGGCGCCCTGGCGCCTGCCCGGTGTTCGGATCGCTGATTGTCAGCATGACTTGTTTCCACACGCGCACCGTTTTTCCGGGGCTGGCGGATCGCCGATATCGCGCCCTACCTGATGCCTGCCGCGGTGGCACTGGCGCCTGCCGCCGAATGAACTGTTTTGCCTACCCTCGCCCCATCCGGTTCCAGGCGTCCAGCCCGGCGATCTTGTAGGCTTCGGCAAGCGTCGGATAGTTGAAGGTGTTGTTGACGAAGAAGTCGACGGTGCCGCCGAGATTGATCACCGCCTGGCCAATGTGGATGAGTTCCGTGGCGCCCTCGCCGATGATATGCGCGCCGAGCAGCCTACGCGTCTCGATCGAGAACAACAGCTTCAGGAAGCCGGTGTTGACGCCCATGATGTGACCGCGCGAGGTCTCGCGGAAACGCGCCACGCCGACCTCATAGGCGGCCCCACTTTCACGCACCTGTTCCTCGGACTGGCCGACCGTCGAGATTTCCGGCACCGCATAGATGCCATAGGGAAAGGTTTCCGGCGATGGCGGCAGCGGCACGCCGAAAGCATGACAGGCCGCCACCCTGCCCTGCTCCATCGAGGTCGAGGCCAGGCTTGGAAAGCCGATGACGTCGCCGGCGGCATAGATGTTGGGCACGCTGGTCTGGAAGGTATGCGGATCGACCTTGATACGCCCTCTGGAGTCGGCGTCGATGCCGACGACATCCAGGCCCAGGCTGCCGACATTGCCGGTGCGACCGGCGGCGTAGAGCACCACCTCGGAGCGAATGGTGCGGCCATCGGTCAGTTCGACCTCGGCGGCCTCAGGCTTGGAGCGGATCTCCTTCACCGCGCTGCCCAGGCGGATCGTCATGCCGCGATCGCGCATCTGGTGGATGAAGTCGTCGACGATCTCGCGGTCGACGAAATCGAGGATGGAGTTGCGCGGCTCGACCAGCGTCACTGGCACGTCGAGCGCGGAAAAGATCGTCGCATATTCGACCCCGATGACGCCGGCGCCGATCACGGTCAGTGTGCGGGGCAAACGGTCAAGCTCCAGCATTTCGTCGCTGTCGAAGACGCGGGTCTTGTCGAAAGGCACGTCGCGCGGCCGATGTGGCCTTGTGCCGACCGCGATCAGCGCATTGGCAAAACCGACCTCGCTATAGTCGCCGGTGTCGGAGGTCAGGCTGACCTTGTTGGGGCCAAGAAACTTCACATCGGCGCGGGCGCTCTTGACCGTGTTGCGCATGAACTGGTGCTGCAGCACCTCGACCTCGTGGTCGAGCGTCTTGTGCAGGCGCTCGACCAGATCGTGGACCGAAATATCCTGCTTGACCCGGTAACCGCGTCCGTAAAAGCCGCGCTCGCGCCAGCCGGAGAGGTTGAGCACGGTTTCGCGCAGCGTTTTCGACGGAATGGTGCCGGTATGCACCGAGACGCCGCCGAGACGCCGGCCGCGATCGACCACCAGCACCGATTTGCCGAGCTTGGCCGACTGCACCGCGGCGCGCCGCCCAGAGGGGCCACTGCCGATGACCAGCATGTCGTAGTCCATAGTGCCCCGTCCCTTTTGCCCCTGCGCGCTTTGTTGCGCCGCAGCAAGCTAATGCCATCCGCGCCGCGAATTCAACCGATTCAGATTGCATCTCATTCGCACGCGCTTTGCGCGCCGCAAAAAAAGCACGATCTTGATTCCGCCGCAGGCCTTCACCATTTCATTGCTGAGCGGCCCGCACCCTATGTCGGGCCCCGTAACGGGGAAATGACATGAACGCGCGCGTTCTCGACGGCGAAATCATCACCTCCAGGCTTGACGATGTCAGGGCCTATGACGGCGTGCGCACAAAGCGCATCCTGGCCTTCGTGATCGACTATATCATCGTCGCGCTGCTCACCATTCCATTCGCCATACTGGTGTTCTTCCTCGGCCTTTTGACCCTCGGCCTTGGCTGGATGCTGTTTGGTGTCCTGGTGCCGGCCGTCGCCATCCTCTACATCTGGAACACGCTGGGCAGTGCCGACCAGGCCACGTCAGGCATGAAGATGATGGGCATCCGGCTTGACCGGCTCGACGGCAGGCCGATCGATGGTCTCACCGCCGTCGTCCACTCGGTGCTGTTCTGGGCCGGCAACGTCATCCTGTCGCCGCTGGTCCTGCTTGTGACCTTGTTTGCCGATCGCAAGCGCACGCTGCACGACCTTTTGCTCGGCACTGTTGTCAGCCGGACGGACCGCTGAAACGACGCTCTGAAGAGCATTCACAGCCGATTGAGTGTAAATGTGAAGGCGTCGAGTCAACCACGCCTTCACAATCCTGTTGAATTTTTCGCCATCCGCGCCAAAGGTAGAGCGATTCGAAGGAGTGTTTCCAAGGCTCGATGACGCAGCACCCGACCCAGTCGCCGCAGTTCTTCCTGACCGCGCCGTCGCCGTGCCCCTATCTCGACGGCCAGTTCGAGCGCAAGGTGTTCACGCACCTGGTCGGCGACAAGGCGGCGGAGATGAACGACCTCCTGACGCAAGGCGGCTTCCGGCGGTCGCAGAACATCGCCTACAGGCCGGCATGCGAAACCTGCCGCGCCTGTGTTTCGGTACGCATCCTGGCCCAGGAATTCGTCGCCAGCCGCAATATGAAACGGGTGCTGCAGCACAATTCCGATCTCGTCGGCCACATGCACAATGCCGAGCCTTCGACCGAACAGTATTCCCTGTTCCGCAGCTACCTTGACGCCCGCCACCGCCGTGGCGGCATGTCCGACATGACGGTGCTCGACTATGCCATGATGGTCGAGGATACCCATGTCGATACCAAGGTGATCGAGTACCGGCGGCGCGGACCCGACACCTTCATCACCGGCAAGGGACAGGGCGAACTCATCGCGGTGGCGCTCACCGACAAGATGGCCGACGGCCTGTCGATGGTCTATTCCTATTTCAATCCCGATTTCGAGGAGCGGTCGCTCGGCACGTTCATGATCCTCGATCACATCGCCCGCGCCCGGGCGATGGGCCTGCCCCATGTCTACCTGGGATACTGGGTCAACGGCTCGCGCAAGATGAATTATAAGATGCGCTTCATGCCGCAGGAGCATCTCGGCCCGAAAGGCTGGGAGCGCTACACCAACGAAGCGGTTTCACGCTGAGTTTTTCCACGTTCCACACTTAAACTGTTTCAAGGCAGGGGGTGCTGTTCTTTCAGCCGCTTGGCTGGAGAGTGCGTCATTGCGCCGGTGCCGTCTGCACTTCATTTCGAAAGTTACCGCATGTCCTCCCACCACGACCACCAGAAGGGCCTTCTGATAACCGCCATCGGCGGGCTGCTCCTGACAGTCGACATTCCGCTGATCCGGCTCGCCGACGGTGGCGCATGGACCATCATGTTGCTGCGCACCGGCACCACCTTCGCCTCGGCCATGATCGTCTGGTCGATATGGCGCGCGCTGAGCCGGAATGCCCCACAGCTCATCCCCGGCTGGCCAGGCCTTGTCGTGGCGATATGCTACGGACTGACGGGAGTGACCTTCGTCACCGCCGTCTACCACACGTCAACCGCGAACCTGGTGTTCATCCTGGCCTTCAACACCGTGTTTGCGGCGTCGCTGTCCTGGATATTCCTTGGGGAAAGACCGCGGCTGGTGACGATCGCCGCGATGCTGACCATGATTTTCGGCGTGCTGGTCATCGTTGGAGGATCTGTCGGCACCGGGCATCTGTTTGGCGACTTCATGGCGCTGTGCTCGGCCTTCTTCGTCGCCGTGGCCATCACCATCTCGCGCGCCAGCGGCAAGGACATGGGCTTCACGGCCCTGGTCGGCGTCCTTCTGCCGCTCGCGCTGGCGGCGTTCATGGTCACCGGCGAAGGTTTTCACGTCAACGCGCCGTGGTGGATCATCTTCAACGGCGCGGTGATCATGCCGATCTCGTTCTTCTGCCTCGCCAACGGGCCGAAATACATTTCAGGGCCCGAAGTGGCGATGTTCTACCTGCTCGAAACCGTGCTGGCGCCGGTCTGGGTGTGGATGATCTTTGCCGAAACACCGACCCGCAACAGCCTGATCGGCGGCGCGATCCTCATCGTCACGCTGATCGCCCATTCGCTCTGGCAGTTGCAGGACGGCCGCAAGCGCCGGCCCGACCTTGCGGTGCATCATCCGACCTAACCGGGCTGGATTGCAGAATCAGGCGCTGGCTTTCTTCGCCATACCGGGTTCCGGCAGAACCTCGATCTGCGGGCCGGCTTCGATTTCGGCCGCAGAAGCAGGGACGATTTCGTCCATCAGTTCCACCTCGCGCAGCCACTCGCGCCAGATCGCAACCAGCAGGGCCATCAGCACCGGGCCGATGAACAGGCCGAGGAAACCCATGGTCTTGACGCCGCCGATCAGGCCGAAAAAAGTCGGCAGGAAGGGCAGTTTTATCGGTCCACCGACGAGCTTCGGGCGCAATGTCTTGTCGACGATGAACAGCTCTACCGCACCCCAGAGGAACAGCGCCAGCCCGGCCATCGGCGAACCGCTGGCAGCGAGGTAGATCGAGACCAGGGTGAAGGACAATGGTGCGCCGCCGGGGATCAGCGCCATCACACCGGTCAGGGCGCCGAGTGTCACCGGCGACGGCACGCCGGCGAGCCAGTAGGCAATGCCGAGCACCAGGCCTTCGCCGATCGCGATGACGGTCATGCCGGTCACAGTCGAAGAGATCGTCGCCGGCACGACGCGCGAAATCCGCTCCCATCTGGTCGGCAGGATGCGTTCGCCGAGGCGGTCGACCTGGCCTGCAAAATGCTCGCCGTCACGATAGGCGAAGAATAGCGCGATCATCATGAACAGCAGCGTCAGGAGCAGGCCGAAAGCGCTGCCGCCGGCGGCAAGGACGCCGCGATAGATGCTGCCGATGTTGGCGCCGCTGACGAGCTGGATCAGTTCGCCAATGCCGCCTGGATGGCCAAAATTGGTCGTCCATTGCTCGTTCAGCCACTCGCCCACGATAGGCATCGTGGCGATCCATTGCGGCGTGACGGCACCGTGCCGGTTGGTGTCTATCGCCCAGCCGACCCACTCGCGCACCTCATTGATGGCGTAGGTGCCGGCGAGCGCGATCGGCACCACCAGGAAGGCGAGGATGAACAGGATAGCAAAGGTCGCGGCGATGGTGCGGTTGCCGCCAACGGAAACAAGCAGGCGCCGGTAGAGCGGCCAGCTGGCGAAAGCGATGACAAGCGCCGCCAGCACCGGAAACAGGAAGCCATGGAAGAAATAGACGCCGGCGGCGACGATCAGCACCAGCAGCCAGCGCGCCGCCGACAGTGGCGGAATGACAGCGGACCGCAACGGCGTCGACAGGCCGAACAGGCGCTGATGGCGTTCCGGTTCCTGGATTTTTGCTTCCTTCAAACGCCTGCCTCTCCCAAACACCCTGCCGGCTTATGCACTGATATAGTGCAGCAATCGTGACGACATTCCAAATCGTGATGAAGTTCCTCCCTTCTCCCAGTGGGAGAAGATGGATCGGCGCAAACGCCGGGACGGATGAGGGTGCTGGAAGAAACGAAGCGTCGGCTGTCATGTCGCCCGGTCCGGATAACGATGCGCCAACTGGAACACCCCCAAATCCGACCGAGCTTGCGCTCGGCCACCTTCTCCCAGGGGGGGGAGAAGGGAGAGACGCTCAACTACCCGAACTTCCCCGTCCTCGGAAATCCCTTCGGCACCATTCGTCCGGCCGAGGCACGGGCGCCGATCCATTCGGCCAGTTCCTCGCGCGACCGGGTGAAGGTGCGGTCGGCTGAATCCTGCCAGGAGAGGCCGCTCTGCAGCGTGAACGGCCTGAGATCGAGAAGGCCGCCGTCCTTGTATTTCTGCAGCCGTACGCCCTTGCCGCGGCCCATTTCCGGAATCTCGGAGAGCGCGAACACCAGCATCTTGCGGTTCTCGCCAACGATGGCGAGATGGTCGCCGGTGACGGGAATGCAACGCTTGGCTTCGTCCGGCGCCTTGACGTTCATCACCTGCTTGCCCTTTCGGGTGTTGGCGACGACTTCCTCCTCCGGCACGATGAAGCCATTGGCGTCATGCGAGGCCAGCAAAAGCCTGCGCTTCGGATCGTGAACGAAGGCGGTAACGATGTCCTGATCATTGTCCATGTCGACGATGATGCGGATCGGTTCGCCATGGCCGCGCCCACCGGGCAGCCGGTCGGCGCCGATGGTGTAGAACTTGCCGCCGGTGGTGAAGACCAGCACCTTGTCGGTGGTCTGGGCATGGAAGGCGAGCTTGAGGCTGTCGCCCTCCTTGAAGGTCAGCGTCGAAAGATCGGCCAGATGCCCCTTCATCGCCCGCAGCCAGCCCTTTTCCGAGACGACCACGGTGACCGGCTCGCGCTCGATCATGGCATGGGCGATGTCGGTCAGGTCATGCTCGGGCGCATCGGCGAACTGCGTGCGGCGCTTGCCGAGCTCGGTCTCCGGGCCGAACTTGTCGCGGATGTTGGTGACTTCCCACTTGATCGTCGCCCATTGCTTCTCGTTTGAAGCAAGCAGCGCCTCGATCTGCTTTTTCTCGGCGCTCAGGCCGTCGAATTCCTTGCGGATTTCGAATTCTTCCAGCTTGCGCAAAGCGCGCAGCCGCATGTTGAGGATAGCTTCGGCCTGGGTGTCGGTGAGCGACCAGCGGGCCATCATCACCTGCTTCGGCTCATCCTCCTCGCGGATGATCCTGATCACCTCGTCGATGTTGAGATAGGCGATCAGGTAGCCTGCGAGGATCTCCAGCCGTCTTTCTATCTCGCCGAGGCGATATTTCGAGCGGCGGACAAGCACGTCGCGGCGATGCTCGAGCCATTCCTGCAGCACGCCCTTCAGCGACAGCACGTTCGGTACCTTGCCCCGCGACAGAACGTTCATGTTGAGCGGGAAGCGGCTTTCGAGCTCGGTGAGCTTGAACAGCGATTCCATCAAGATGCCCGGGTCGACCGAGCGGCTCTTCGGCACCAGCACGACACGGATGTCTTCCGCACTTTCGTCCCGGATATCTTCGAGCAGCGGCAGCTTGCGCGCCATCAGCAGCTCGGCGATCTTCTCGATCAGCCGCGCCTTCTGCACGCCGTAAGGGATTTCCGTGACAACGATGCTCCAGGTGCCCCTGCCCTGATCCTCCTGGATCCACTTCGACCGGACGCGGAAGCCGCCACGCCCGGTTTCATAGGCTTCGAGGATCGAGGCGCGGCTGTCGACGATGATGCCGCCGGTCGGGAAATCCGGGCCCTGGACAAAGTCCATCAGCTTCGCCACCGGCGCATCCCGATGCTCGATCAGGTGAAGCGCCGCGTCGCAAAGCTCGGCCGCGTTGTGGGGCGGGATCGAGGTCGCCATTCCCACCGCGATACCGGACGAGCCGTTGGCCAGCAGGTTCGGAAAGGCGCCGGGCAAGACCACCGGCTCCTCGTCCTCTTCATTGTAGGTCGGCCGGTAGTCGACAGCATCCTCGGTGATGCCGGACAACAGCTCGGTCGCCACATCGGTCATGCGCGCTTCGGTGTAGCGCATGGCAGCGGCGTTATCGCCGTCGATGTTGCCGAAATTGCCTTGCCCGTCGACCAAGGGGTAGCGCATCGAAAAATCCTGCGCCAGCCGCACCAGCGCGTCATAGATCGACTGGTCGCCATGCGGGTGGAACTTGCCCATCACCTCGCCGACGATGCGGGCGCATTTGGCAAAACCCTGGTCGGGGTTGAGCCGCAGCAGGCGCATGGCGTGCATGATGCGGCGATGGACCGGCTTCAGTCCGTCGCGCACGTCGGGCAGCGCCCGGTGCATGATGGTCGACAGCGCATAGGCCAGATAGCGCTCTTCCAGCGCCTTCTTCAGATCGACCGGCTCGATATGATCGCCACCGCCATTTTCAGGCGGCAAAAGCCTTTTTCCCATGGGCTGGGACTAACCGAGCGGGTGATTCGCGGCAAGAGGCCGACAGATATACCGGCCCTTCTGCAACATGAAACGGCAGGCCGACGGATGTCGACCAACATCAGCCTGTTACACGCGGCCTCTAGGCCAAGTTCGATGATATCAAGCAACCTGCTCTTCATGACAAATTCACCGGTTTGCGCAAAGACGGTTGGATCGAGTTTGCCTTTCACTGCGATTTTCGACCATTGTGCCGGGATACGCCTTTTTCCCGTCCAGTTCGTCACGGAATGGTGATGGCGCAAAGAATTGAAAAACAATTTCAGGACACTCTCAGGGACCTTGCGATGACAATCAAACGCTCAACTCTCCAGAAACTGGCTTTTTCGACCTACTTGCTCACGCTGCCGCTGAACGCGGCTCTCGCACAAGACACAGCGGTCGCCGACCGGCTGAAGGCGGCCCTTACCGCCCAGGGCGTCGACATCTCCTGGACCGGCGTGACCGGCGACAACACCAGCATGGTGCTGCAGGGCGTTGCCATCAAGCCGGCGGCGGAAAAGGAAGCGCTCGCCATCGGCGACGTCAAACTCGAAGGCGTCACCGAGGCCAACGGCGGCTATGATATCGCCACCGTGTCGACGTCGGCATTCGAGCACTCAAAGGATGGCGTCACCCTCAATCTCAGCCCTTTCGTCATCCATGACATGACGGTCCCGGCTGACGGTTCCACCGGTCCGCTGGGCTCGCTGATGATGTACAAGTCGGCCGAACTCTCGAACATGACGGTCAAGGTTGCCGACAAGACCGCCTTCTCCATGGACGGGCTTGCCGTCGAGATCACGCCGCCAGCGGACGGCAAGGCGATGGAATTTACCGCCAACACGGAAAAGTTCAACGCCGACCTGACGCTGGTCGACGACCCCAAGTCCAAGGAAGTCATCAACGCGCTCGGCTACCAGAACATCTCCGGCAATCTCGAGATGGCCGGCACCTGGCAGCCCGCGGACGGCAAGATGGAACTGTCGAAATACGACATTTCCGTCGAGAATGCCGGCACGCTCGGCATGACCTTCGATCTTGGCGGCTACACGATGGACTTCATCAAGTCGCTGCAGGACATGCAGAAGAAGATGGCGGCACAGCCCCAAGGCGCCGACAATTCGGCGCAAGGCATGGCCATGCTCGGCCTGTTGCAGCAGCTGTCGTTCAACAGCGCCTCGATCCGTTTCGACGACGATTCGCTGACCAACAAGGTGCTGGATTATGTCGGCAAGCAGCAAGGCATGTCGGGCAAGGACATCGCCAACCAGGCCAAGGCGATCGTGCCGTTCGGCATGGCGCAGCTCAACAATCCGGAACTGACGGCGCAAGTCACGGCCGCGGTCAGCAAGTATCTCGACGATCCGAAAAGCATCGAAATCTCGGCCGAGCCGCCGGCATCGGTGCCGTTCGCGCTGATCATGGCAGGCGCCATGTCCAACCCGCTCGACCTGCCGAAGACGCTCGGCGTCGCGGTCAAGGCGAACGAAGACTGATCGAAGCGACCTCAACGCAAAAAGCCCGGCAGCGATGCCGGGCTTTTTTGCGGGATTAGCAAATTTAAAGAATTGGTTCGGGCGCTTCTCTAATGCATCGCCCGAAGCGAGATCAGGCGTCCTTCTTGGGTACCGCGACGCGCAGTGCCAGTTCGCGAAGCTGCTGCGGGCTTGCTTCCGAAGGCGCGTTCATCAACAGGTCGTAGGCCTGCTGGTTCATCGGGAACATGGTGATTTCACGCAGGTTCTTCGCCCCGACCAACAGCATGACGACACGATCGACGCCGGCGGCCATGCCGCCATGTGGCGGTGCGCCATACTGGAATGCGCGGTAGAGGCCGCCAAAGCGCTCCTCGACCGTGGCGCGATCCAGGCCGACCGTCTCGAACGCCTTGACCATGGTTTCGGGCAGATGGTTGCGGATACCGCCCGAGGCGATCTCGAAACCGTTGCAGACCATGTCGTACTGGAACGCCTTGATGCCGAGCAGATCCTCGCCATTCAGCGCATCGATGCCGCCCTGCGGCATCGAGAACGGGTTGTGGGCGAAGTCGATCTTCTTCTCCTCCTCGTTCCATTCGAAGAACGGGAAGTCGACGATCCAGCACAGTTCGAAACGCTCGCGGTCGACAAGGTTCAGTTCCTCGCCGGCGCGGGTGCGCGCAGCACCTGCAAACGAGACAAACTTCTTCGGATCGCCGGCAACGAAGAACGCAGCATCGCCATCGGCAAGGCCGAGCTGTTGGCGGATCGCCTCGGTGCGCTCTTCGCCGATGTTCTTGGCCAGCGGGCCAGCGCCCTCGATCTTGTCGCCTTCCTTGCGCCAGAAGATGTAGCCCAGCCCGGGCTGGCCCTCGCCTTGCGCCCAGGAATTCATGCGGTCGCAGAAGGCACGGCTGCCGCCGGTCTTGGCCGGAATGCCCCACACCTCGGCCTTCGGATCGTTGGCCAGGATGTTGGCGAACACCTTGAAGCCGGAATCGCGGAAGTGAGCGGAGACGGCCTGCATCTCGATCGGGTTGCGCAGGTCCGGCTTGTCGGAACCGTATTTGCGCATGGCGACGTCATAGGGAATGCGCTGGAAATTCTGTGTCACCGGCTTGCCGTTGGCGAAGGCCTCGAAGACCCCGCGCATGACCGGTTCCATGGTCGACAGCACGTCGTCCTGCTCGACGAAGCTCATCTCGAGGTCGAGCTGGTAGAATTCGCCCGGCAGCCGGTCGGCGCGCGGATCCTCGTCGCGGAAGCAGGGCGCGATCTGGAAATAGCGGTCGAAGCCCGACACCATGATCAGCTGCTTGTACTGCTGCGGCGCCTGCGGCAGCGCGTAGAAGGTGCCGGGATGGATGCGCGACGGCACCAGAAAGTCGCGCGCGCCTTCCGGCGACGAGGCGGTCAGGATCGGTGTCGAGAATTCGGTGAAGCCGACCTCGCCCATACGCCTGCGCATTTCGGCGATGATTTTCGTCCGCGCGATGATGTTCCTGTGCAGCGTCTCACGGCGCAGGTCGAGGAAGCGGTATTTCAGCCTTATATCCTCGGGATAGTCAGGCTCGCCGAACACCGGCAGCGGCAATTCCTTGGCCGCCGACAGCACCTCGATCTCGCGGGCGAAAATCTCGATCTCACCGGTCGGCAGGTTGGCGTTCGTGGTCTCGGGCAAGCGCGCCTTGACCTCGCCGTCAACACGGATGACCCACTCGCCCCGCACGGTCTCGGCAACCTTGAAGGCAGGCGAATCGGGATCGGCGACGATCTGGGTCAGGCCATAATTGTCGCGCAGGTCGATGAAGAGCAGGCCGCCATGGTCCCGCACGCGATGCACCCAGCCAGACAGCCGAACGGTCGAGCCGACGTCGCTCTTCCTCAACTGGGCACAGGTATGGCTGCGGTAACGGTGCATTGTCATTGGTAAGGTCCGGGGTGCTGGGTTGCGGGCCGAAGCATCACAGCCCGGCCTGAAAATTTGCGCGAAAAGCGCATGGGAGGCCGGATTTGTCAAGGCAAGTGGCGCCGGGCGCCGACCGACAGGCGCAGCAACCCCTTTGGCTAGCGACGGCGCAAGGGCTTCAGGCGGTATCCCCGCGGCAAGCCGCTTCGTAGTCGGCCAGCACCTGACCGATCGCGGCATGAAGAATAGCCTCGGGCTTCCCGGCAGGCCCAAGCTCGGCCGGCACCATCGGCAGGAACTGTCGCATCAGCGTTTCGGGAATGCCGACGCCGTTGAGCACCTCGCGCAAACGTCCAACAGCAACGCCGGCAGTGGGGTTGCTCCAGTAGTAGCGGATCCGGTCGCTGTAGCTGTAATGCCGCTGCAGATAGAGACTCGCTTCACTGCCGTGATAGTGACTGTGCCAATGGCCGGGTGCTGCCAGCATCACGCGCTCCATCGTGCGGGCAAGCGACCTGTCGCCATAGTCCGCGACCATGTCGGACGCGATCAGGTCGAGCCCGTAAAGCGCCTCGCGCAAGGCGAATGTCAGTCCCGGGCCGACCTTGAGGATGGGAAAGCCGTTGCCGACAAGTGCAGTCAGCGCTGCGCGGCTCTGATAGTCGGTGGAATGCGCTTCGTAGACGAGCGACGGTTCTTCATCGAGGAGCCCGGTCAGCGCCTTCGACGCCTGCGGCCTGTAGGCGACGACGTTCTGGCTGCCGAATTCGACGCCGGGCTGCACGACGACGGCGATGACGCGGCCGAACGCTTCGGTCAGGCCTTCCCGGGCAAAGATTTCGCGATGCACGTCGATCGTGCGGCGCGCCGCCGCCGCTTCGGTGGGCTTCAGGTCGCTGATCGTGTGATCGACGCCGCCCGGGGCGGGAACCTCGGTGCCAATGATGTAAACAGGCAGCGCACTACCGCTCGTGCGCGCCGCCTTTTCAGCCGCCTTGGCCAGCCGCACGGCCCGCATGGCGATCGTCTCGTCGTCCAGGGCAGCCGGCTCGCCGGCGCATCCCATCGACGCGTCGAGATGGATCTTGCTGAAGCCGGCCCAGACATAGGCGGTGACCATGGCTTCGGCCTTGCTCATCGCCTGCGCCGCCGGCTCCGAGCGCCACGGGTTCGGTCCAAGATGGTCGCCACCGAAGATGATACGTGAGGCCTCGAGCCCTTCCCTGCTGGCGATCTCCAGCACGAAGGCTATGAACAGGTCCGGGGTCATCCCGGTGTAGCCGCCGAACTGGTTGACCTGGTTGCAGGTTGCCTCGATCAGCAGCGTGGCTTCCTTGTCCCTGACGGCGCGCCTTACGGCCGTCTGGATCACCAGAGGATGGGCTGAGCAGATCGAGATGATGCCGTAAGGCGATCCGTTTCTGCGCGCCGTGGCGAGGCCTGCAAGGGGGTTGGCCATCATGTCGCCCTCGCGGTCCCGGCAATGAAGCCGTCAAGCACATCGAAGCCAGCGATGCCTTCCATGGGTCCGCGCCGCGTGACGTTGCGGGCGCCGGCGGCATTGGCGTAGAACAGCGCCTTGCCGGGCTCCATCCCCTTGCGCCGGCAGGTCAGATAGGTCGCGCCGAAACAGTCGCCGGCTCCGGTCGGGTCCACTTCTTCCACCAGGAAGCCGGCGCAGTCGATCCTGCTGCCATCGGCGGCGAACCGGGACGAGCCGGCGGCCCCTCGCTTCAACACGATCTCGCCGACGCCCCTGGCGATCAGCGCCTTCACCGCCTGGCATTCGTCGTCAACCCCTGCCGCCGTAAGCAACTCTTCGCCGGAGGGAAGCAGCAGATCCGCATTGTCGACCAGTGCCGAAAATTGCGCGCCGTCGGCACCGTCGATCAGTTCCTTGCGCACATTCGGATCGAAGGAAGTCGAGCCGCCGCGAGCGCGTACCGCCTTCGTGGCATAGGCGACGATCTCCCTCAGCCCGGCTACGGACAGAGTGGATCCCATGATATGCAGGTGGCCTGCCCTGTCCGCCAGTTGGCGCGCTTGCGCGGTCAGGCGGATTTGCCCGGCGGCGGATTCAGCGATGTTGTAGACGAAGTCCCGGCCGCCATCGGGCCTGTAGCGAACGAAGGCGCTTCCCGTCGGGTAGCGGTCGCTGACCGCCACGGCCGACACGTCGACGCCGTCGCGCCTGAGCCTTTCCAGATTGATCGTTCCAAAATCGTCGCGGCCAACGCAGCCGATGAGCCCGGCACCTCCGCCCAGCCTTGCGACCTGGTCGATGAAGATGGCAGGAGCTCCGCTCGGGTAAGGGCCGACCAGCGCCAGCGGTTCGAGGAAACCGGCACCCCGGTCCGTCGCCATGATCTCAACCAGGATTTCGCCGGCGGCAATGGTCGGACCCACGGATTCGGATGCGATCTCCCTGCGGCGGGAAAGGCTCATTCCTGCAATTCCTTCTCTCCCCAGCCGGAGCGAACGCGGATCGTGGTTGTACGATAGCTCCTGACCGTAGCCGAGGTAATTCGCGTCGAGAGCGAAGTCAATACAAACTGCACATATGTTCACTTTATTTGCTACGCACGCCGCTTTTATGATGCAGAAAATGCGAGCCGCCATCCGTCGAGCCTGGGCCGAGGGCCAAATATCAAGCCCTATGCTGCTTGACTTGGATGTTTTCAAGCGCAATAAAATATATACGCATGTTCACTTACACATGCGCATTCGTAAAGGAGGAGACGAAATGCCAATTGGTAAGCGTATTGGAATTCTCGCCGCGTCGGTCACCGCTTCGGCACTGACGGCAAGTGCCGCCCTTTCCGCGGAAATCACAGTTGCGACGGTCAACAATGGCGACATGATCATCATGCAGAAGCTGTCGCCGGAATGGGAGAAGGCGACGGGAAACAAGGTCAACTGGGTGGTGCTGGAGGAGAACGTGCTGCGCGAGCGGGTCACCACCGACATCGCCACCAAGGGCGGCCAGTTCGACGTGTTGACGATCGGCGGCTATGAAACGCCGATCTGGGGTAAGAGCGGCTGGCTCACGTCGCTCGACGATCTCGGCGACGACTATGACTATGACGATCTCATCGCGCCGGTGCGCAGCGGCCTGACCGTCGACGGCAAGCTCTACGCCGTGCCGTTCTACGCCGAGAGCTCGTTCACACTCTACCGCAAGGATCTGTTCGACGCCGCCGGCCTGAAGATGCCGGAGCAGCCGACCTATGACCAGATCACCGAATTCGCCGACAAGCT
The DNA here is from genome assembly GCF_056781655.1 of Mesorhizobium bavaricum. Lineage (NCBI taxonomy): Bacteria > Pseudomonadati > Pseudomonadota > Alphaproteobacteria > Hyphomicrobiales > Phyllobacteriaceae > Mesorhizobium > Mesorhizobium bavaricum. Next base: position 5,157,587 of record NZ_CM165566.1, read on the forward strand.
CACCGACAAGTCGAAGGAACAGTATGGCCTATGCCTGCGCGGCAAGCCGGGCTGGGGCGAGAACATGGCCTTCCTTGGCACGCTAGTGAACACGTTCGGCGGCCGCTGGTTCGACATGGACTGGAAGCCGCAGCTCAATTCGCCGGAGTGGAAGAAGGCGATCGGCTGGTACGTCGATACGATGAAAAAGGATGGACCTCCTGGCATCAGCTCCAACGGCTTCAATGAAAACCAGACGCTGTTCGCCTCGGGCCATTGCGCCATGTGGATCGACGCCACGTCGGCGGCGGGCCGCGTCTATGATCCCAAGCAGAGCAAGGTTGCCGACAAGGTCGCCTTCGCCAAGGCACCGGTGGCGGTCACACCCAACGGCTCGGCCTGGGGCTGGGCATGGAGCCTGGCCATCCCGGCGAGCTCCACCAAGGCGGATGCCGCCAAGTCGTTCGTGAAATGGGCGACCTCAAAAGCCTATGTCCAGCGCGTCGGTGAGACCGAGGGCTGGGTCGCCGCACCTCCGGGAACACGCAAGTCCACCTATGCCAGCCCGGACTACCAGAAAGCAGCCCCCTTCGCCGCAACGGTGCTTTCGGCGATCGAATCCGCCGATCCGACCAAGCAGACCAAGGACCCGGTTCCCTATACCGGCATCCAGTTCGTCGCCATCCCCGAATTCCAGGGCATCGGCACCGAGGTCGGCCAGGCGATAGCCGCCGCTGTCACCGGTCAGCAGTCGGTTGACGATGTGCTCAACGGCGCCCAGACCGCCGTGGAGAAGACGATGACGGAGGCAGGCTACATCAAATAGGCGGGCTCAAGCCCAGACAGGTGAGCCAGGAGGCGGAATGAGCACAGCCTCCTGGCGATCCGGGCCTGAAAAGCCTCCCATTGCAGCAGGCCTGGAGGATGCACGGATCCGCCACAGCGGGTCCGTGCGTTTCTCAGGCAGCGTCAAGGATTCGATGGACCATCTCCCACAACGTTGCACCGGTCGCCATCTGGCCCTCTGATAGCGCTTTCAAAAACTCACGGAATTGGAATTGGAAATGAAACTGAACAACAAGATTGCCCTGATAACAGGCGGGGCGCGCGGCATTGGCCTGGGTTTCGCGCAAGCCTATGCGCGCGAAGGCGCCAAGGTGGTGATTGCCGATATCGACATCGAGCGCGCCACGCGGGCCGCAGCCGCAATCGGTCCGGCGGCCAGCGCCATCCAGCTCGACGTCACCGACCTCGATGCGATCGACAGGGTCGTGGCGGAGGTTGACCGCGATTTTGGCGGCATCGATATCCTGGTCAACAATGCAGCCATCTTCGACATGGCGCCGATAACCGACATCACCGAAGCGAGTTATGACCGGGTGTTCGCCATCAATCTCAAGGCGCCACTGTTCATGATGAAGGCGGTGGCCAATGTGATGATCGCGCGCGGCCGCGGCGGCAAGATCATCAACATGGCGAGCCAGGCCGGGCGCCGCGGCGAGGCGCTGGTGACGCTTTACTGCGCCTCCAAGGCAGCGATCATTTCGGCCACGCATTCTGCCGCCCTTGCGCTGGTCAAACACGGCATCAATGTCAACGCGATCGCACCCGGCGTCGTCGACGGCGAGCACTGGGATGTTGTCGACGCGCACTTCGCCCGTTGGGAAGGTCTGAACCCAGGCGAGAAGAAGGCTGCCGTGGCCAGGTCGGTGCCGATCGGCCGCTTCGCGCAGCCCGAGGACATTATGGCGGCTTCGCCGAGTTCAGCGTGGTTGCCGTCGACCATCTGCATGGGATCGGCGATCTCGGCTTCGCCACGGCGGCACTCGCCGAGCCGCTCGCCTGTGTCCTCAATGGTCTCGGTGCCGCCGGGATCGAAGCCGGCAACAGCACGCCCGGCACCGCGCTGGTCTTCGGCGCCGGACCGATCGGCCTGCTGCTTGCCCTTTCGCTCAGGGCCAAGGGGGTCAAGAGCGTGGCGGTCGCCGACATCAGCGAACAGCGCCTCGCCTTCGCCGAAGCGCTCGGGCTGGAGCCGTTGGTGTCCGGATCGCAGGCGCTGTCGGCCATGGCGCGGGGTTTCGATTTCGTCGCCGACGCCACCGGTGTCGCCAAGGTGGTCGAAGGCATGATCGGGTTCACCGCCGATGGCGGCACAGCGCTGGTTTTCGGGGTCTGCGCGCCCGATGCCAGGATCTCTGTCGCCCCGTTCGAGATTTTCCGCCGGCAGATCAGATTGGCGGGATCGCACTCATTGAACCGCAACATCCCGCAGGCGCTCGACATTCTCAGCCAGGACGACGGCACGATGGCGCGGCTTGTCAGCCACCAGCTGCCGCTCTCCGAACTGTTGCCGTTCTTCGCCAAAGGCAGCGGCGACCCAACGACCATGAAAGTACAGTTTTCCTCGGACACGTAACTTCAAACAGTACAGCCGCGCCCATGGGCCACAGACGGTCTCCTGCGCTCGGAAAGAACATCCCACCTCCTTTCCGCGAAAAGGTGACTCAAGTAGACAGTGGCGACGGCAATACGAGCAGGGAGCCTGTGAATGGCAAAGACGATCAGGACGATGGAGGACTTCTCGGCCTTTGTCGGCTTGTCTCGCACGACGGTTTCCAAATATTTCAACGATCCCAGCTCGGTCAGGAAAAACACTCGAAACGTGATCGAGGCCGCGCAAAGGAAGTCCGGCTTCCGGCCGAGCATGTTCGCCGTCAATCTCAATCGCCGCCGCAGCAACATTCTCGGCGTCATCATTCCGAACTCGACGGATCCGTTTTACATGGCGCTGACGCGTCGCATCGAAACGATCGCCAACGAAGCCGGCTTCCTGGCGTTTGTGCTGTCTTCCGACGGACGTGCCGAAATGGAAGACCAGGCGATCCAGACATTCAAGTCGATGAACATTGCCGGTGCCATCATCGCGCCGCTCGGCGTGCAGTCCCATCACCGGATCCTGGCCGAACTCGGATCGAGCATCCCGCTGATCTATGTCGACTCGCCGCTTGACGAGACGTCGTCGTTCGTCGGCACGGACAACAGGCAGAGTTTCAGGCTGATCGTCGATTATCTCTGCCGGTCCGGCGAGCCGCCATGCTATTTTGCCATGCCGCTGGTCAACAACAATGCCTCGGCCAGGCAGGACGCCTATGTCGAGGCCATGCAGCAGTTCAAGATGACGCCGAGCATCGTCGCCGTCGTCGACGTGCGCTCGTGGGATTTCGAGAAATTCGGCTTTGACGAAGCGCTTCGTATCCTGAAGGGGCAGGGGTTTCCGACCAGGACCGTGCTTTGCGCTAACGATCGCGTTGCCTTCGGCGTGATCGCGGCCGCCTATCAGCTGGGCCTGAAGGTGGGCCATGGGGCGGACTGCGACATGCGGGTCGCGGGACACGACGACCATCCCTTGTCGCGCTACGCCTGCCCGCCGATCACGACCGTTGCGCAGAACTACAATGAGATCGGCCGCCTGGCCATCGAACTTCTGCTGGAGCGGCTGGATGAAAAATCCCCGGCCAAACCAGACAGTGGACGCATCCTGCTCAACGCCGAACTAATGCTGCGAAGCTCGGCCTAGCAGGCGCAGGCGGGCCGAACGCCACAGCAAAGGGCAGACGATCTCCCTTATTTGGCAGCGTGGTTGTCAGCGTGGCCGAGCTCCGTTGGAATTGCCGCTGGCGTTGGGGGAGACGATGGTTCAAGAAGGATCAACGACAAGCGGTTGTTTTCCTTCATGTCCTCCATCCGCCCGCTGATCCCGCTCCTGCTCGCCGCTGGCATCCTGCTCGGCGGCAATGGGCTGCAGAGCACGCTGATCGCGCTGCGCGGCGCGCAGGAAGGGTTTTCCGCCTCCGACATCGGCCTGATGGGCACCTTCTACTTCGCCGGCTTCCTGCTCGGCTGCCTGGCCATCACCCGCATCATGAAGGCGGTCGGTCATATCCGGGCATTTTCGGCGCTGGCGGCAATCGCCTCGGTCGGAACGCTTTTGCTGGTGCTGGTTCTCGATCCGGTGATGTGGTGCGCGGTGCGCTTTGCCGGCGGCTTCTGCTTTGCCGGGCTGTTCACGATCGTCGAAAGCTGGCTGAATTCCGGCGTCAGCAACCACGACCGGGCGCGCGTGCTGGCGATCTACCGGATGGTCGACACCGGTTCCGTGACCGGCGCCCAGTTCCTGATCCCGATCTTCGGCGCCGGTGGCTTCACCATCTTCGCCATCATGTCGATCATGATCACGCTCTCGCTGGTGCCGGTCTCGCTCGGCGACCGCTCCAACCCGACGCCGCCCGAGGACGTCAAGCTCGACCTGGCACGCGTCTGGCGGATTTCGCCGCTGGGCTGCTTCGGCTGCATGGCCGTCGGTGTCACCAACAGCGCCTTTCGCACATTGTCGCCGGTCTATGCCGAGCAGATCGGCATGTCGGTCGCCGATGTCGTCACCTTCGTCAGCGTCGGCATCTTCGGCGGCGCCATCATCCAGTATCCGCTCGGTTACCTCTCCGACCGCTGGGACCGGCGCCGGGTGCTGTTGATCACCACCTGCTGCGCGATGTTTTCAGCACTGGCGCTGGTGTTCATCGCCGGCAGCAATCCGCTGCTCAACTTCGTCATCATCTTCATCTTCGGCTGTTTCGCCATGCCGCTCTATTCGCTGTCGGCGGCGCATTCCAACGACCGCGCCGACGCCGGCGAGTTCGTGCTGATCAACGCGGCTTTGATGCTGTTCTATTCCTTCGGCGCCATCGGCGGGCCGTTCGCCGCCTCCACCGCGATGCAGTATTTCGGGCCGAGCGCGCTGTTCGTGTTCAGCGCCGTCGTCTACGCGATCTTCATCGCCGTCATTCTCTACCGGATGCAGGCCCGCTCCAGCGTCCCGGCAGGCAAGCGCAGCCGCTTCACCGCCCTGTTGCGCACCTCGACGGTTTTCGCGCGGCTGGCAAGAAGAAACAATGATCCCGACGAGCCGGGATCCTCATGACGATGGCGCCAAAGCTTGACGAACGCGCTTCCGGCTGAAATCTAGGAAGACCTTACTCCTGCCAAAAGCGATTTGATGCACGTCATCACCACCCAGAAAGAACTCGAGACCATTCTCGCCGCTTTCGAAAAGTCGGATTTCGTCACCGTCGACACCGAATTCATTCGAGAAACGACCTTTTGGCCGATCCTGTGCCTGATCCAGATGGCCGCACCCGGCGTGACGGCGCTGATCGATCCGCTGTCGCCCGACATCGACCTGAAGCCGTTCTTCAAGCTGATGGCCAATGAAGCCGTCGTCAAAGTCTTCCACGCAGCGAGGCAGGACATCGAAATCATCGTCCATCTCGGCGATCTCGTTCCGCATCCAGTGTTCGACACGCAAGTGGCGGCGATGGTCTGCGGCTTCGGCGACAGTGTTTCCTACGATCAGCTCGTGCAGCGGATCACCGGCGCGCGGCTCGACAAGTCATCGCGCTTCACCGACTGGCGCCACCGGCCGCTTTCCGACAAGCAGCTCGACTATGCGCTGGCCGATGTCACCCATTTGATCGAGGTTTATCAGCACCTCAGCGCCGAGCTGGAGCGGGAAAACCGCGCTCACTGGCTGAACGAGGAAATGGAGGTCCTGACCTCGCGCGAGACCTATGATCCGCATCCCGAGGACGCCTGGAAGCGGCTGAAGATGCGGCTCCGCAAGCCGCAGGAACTGGCGATCGTGCAGGCCGTGGCGGCTTGGCGCGAGCGCGAGGCGCGCGAGCGCGACGTACCGCGCGGCCGCGTGCTCAAGGACGACGCGATCTACGAGGTGGCGCAGCAGGCGCCGCGCGACGTGGCAGCCCTTGGCAAGCTGCGGACGACGCCGAAAGGCTGGGAGCGCTCCTCGACGGCGACGGCCCTGCTTGGCGCGGTCAACGCCGCGCTGGCCTTGCCGAAGGAACAGATGCCGAAGCTGCCGAAGAATTTCCAGCCGCCCGAGGGCTCGAGCGCGGCGGCGGAACTGTTGAAAGTGCTGCTCAGGATCGTCGCCGAAAAGGAAGGCGTCGCCTCGAAAGTGCTGGCCTCCAGCGACGATATCGACCGCATCGCGGCCGAGGGCGAGGAGGCCGACGTCCCCGCCCTGCAGGGCTGGCGCCGCGCCGTGTTCGGTGAGGCAGCGCTGAAGCTGGTGCGCGGCGAGATCGGCATCAAGTTCGACAAGCGCAAGATTGCGGTCTTTGACCTTTAGCGTCGGCCTCCCCTTCTCCCCCTGTGGGAGAAGGGGAGTTGGCGCAGCTCAAACCACTCCCAGCAGATGCAGCGCGAACCAGATCCAGGCCAGCGCCAGCACAAGCGCACCGAGGAAGAACGAGCGGCTGCGCAGCCGCAGATTGTTGCTGGTGAGATGAACCCAGGCGTGGAAATAGCGCGACGCGACAAAAATCCACATCAGCGCCAGGGTCAGATAGTTGACGCCGTTGGTCACGTGCAGCGTCAGGCACAGCACGTAGAACAACACCGGCAATTCGAACTGGTTGATGAGATTGCTGGCGACGGTGATGCTGGAGGCCGGTTCGGTCGAGCGCACCTTGTACTGACCGGCCTTGGCTTCACCTGACCTGACCGCGCCGTATCTGCGACGACCCAGCACGACGTAAACAATATAGATCAGCAGCACATGCGCCAGCATCGGCCAGAAGATCGTGGTCTGATTCATGAAGTGCCCCTGCCCTGTTTGGCGTCAAGCCTGGCGCCTCTGGCCCGCCAGCCAGAAAGCGGCAATGACGATCAGCGGGAGCGCGAGAAGTGCGAATTTGGTGACGATCAGCGCCGAAGCGAGAGACAGCGAATCCGGATTGGCCGACAGGAAATCGGACAGCAGGCGCGCCACCGCAATGTTCTGGGCATAGTCGGCCAGCGTGTAGGGCAGCACCAGAATCAGCGCGAAGATCGACTGCAACTGCCCCGGCAGCACGCGGAAGTTCTTCAATCGCCGGCCGGTGGACAGAATCAGGCTGACCAGCGTCACCGACAACAGCGCCGGGAACAACAAATCGAAGGTCAGATAGTGCCAGACGAGAATGATCTCGCCACCGCGCCGGCCGAGCGCCGTCAGCCAGGCCATGCCTTCGTCCGGCGTGAATCCGAGAAAGCGCATGTCGAGTGACGCCAGGCCGCCGCTCAACTGGCGGAAATAGAAGAACTCCAGCACCGTCATGGCGATGAAAACCGCCGCCGACAGGAAACAAAGCGCGCCCGCGTGGCGTGACAGCCGCAGGATCGTTGCGGTCAGGCTCCGCCCGAGCCCGTACGGATCAGGCTCCGCCGGGATAGTTCGGGCTTTCGCGGGTAATCGTGACGTCATGGGCGTGGCTTTCACGAAGTCCGGCGTTGGATATGCGTACAAAAGTGGCGCGTTCGCGGAAATCGGCAAGATCGCGACCGCCCACATAACCCATAGCGGCTTTCAGCCCGCCTGCAAGCTGGTGCAGCACACCAGACACAGGTCCTTTGTAGGGAACCTGCCCCTCGATGCCTTCCGGGACCAGTTTCAGCGTGTCGCGCACCTCGGCCTGGAAGTAGCGATCGGCGGAGCCACGCGCCATGGCGCCGACCGAACCCATGCCGCGATAGGCCTTGAAGGAGCGGCCCTGGTGCAGATAGACCTCGCCGGGGCTTTCATCGGTGCCGGCCAGCAGCGAGCCGATCATGGCTGCACTGGCGCCAGCGGCGAGCGCCTTGGCAAGATCGCCGGAATATTTGATGCCGCCATCGGCGATCACCGAGACGCCTGATTTGCTCGCCGTCTCGACCGCCGACATGATGGCCGAAAGCTGCGGCACACCGACGCCGGCAACGATGCGGGTGGTGCAGATGGAGCCCGGGCCGATGCCGACCTTGACGGCGTCCGCCCCGGCATCGATCAACGCCTGCGTGCCTTCGGCGGTAGCGACGTTCCCGGCCAGGATGCGAACCGAGTTGGAAAGCTTCTTGGCGCGCGTCACCGCGTCCAGCACGCGCTGCGAGTGGCCATGCGCGGTGTCGATCACCAGAAGGTCGACGCCGGCATCGATGAGGCGTTCTGCACGCTCGAAACCGTCATCGCCGACGCTGGTGGCGGCGGCGGCGCGCAAGCGGCCCTGCGCGTCCTTGGTGGCGTGCGGGTTGAGCTGCGACTTCTCGATGTCCTTGACGGTGATCAGCCCGACGCAATTACCCTGCTTGTCGACGACGACCAGTTTTTCGATACGGTGCTGATGCAGGAGGCGCTTGGCCTCGTCCTGGTCGACATTCTCCTTGACCGTGATCAGGTTCTCACGGGTCATCAGTTCATAGACTTTCTGCGCCGGATCGGACGCAAAGCGCACGTCGCGGTTGGTCAGGATGCCGACCAGCCGACCGATCTTCTGGCCGCCGGTGCCGCCATTCTCGACCACCGGAATGCCCGAAATCGAATAGGTGCGCATCAGCGAAAGCGCGTCGGCAAGGGTGGCGTCGGGGCCGATGGTGACGGGATTGATCACCATGCCGGATTCGAACTTCTTGACCTGCCGCACCTGCTCGGCCTGCTCGGCCGGCGAGAAATTGCGGTGGATGACGCCAATGCCGCCGGCCTGGGCCATGGCGATCGCAAGCCGCGCTTCGGTGACGGTGTCCATCGCCGCCGACAGGATCGGCACATTGAGGTCGATGTCGCCGGCGATGCGGGTGCGGACATCGGTCTCGCCAGGCATGACCTCGGAATGACCGGGCTGCAGCAGCACGTCGTCAAAGGTGAGCGCCAGCGCGCCGGTGGACGTTTCGATGATTTTTGCCATGGCCAGTCCTCGGAATACAGAAAAAGCGCTTGACCAGAATGGACAGCGCCGACTCGTCTTCTTCCCTTTCAGGATTGGCGCTGGCTCGTAACACGTCCCGCGGCCGATGAAAAGCCGATGATTTCACGCTCCCGGAAAGGTGACGTCTTCGCCGAAAGAACGCCACCTACGGTTGCCGGTCGCACAAATGTGACAGCAAATTAATGCGACATCCCAGCGAAGGCATGGTAACCGCCCGCCTCAAGGCCGACATGCACTCGGCGACGCAACATTCAAGTCTGGACGCGTTCCTTGAATCGCACCATCCCGCTCATCCTGGCGGTCGCCCTTTTCATGGAAAACATGGATTCGACCGTTATCGCCACGTCGCTGCCGGCGATTGCCGTCGACATCCACACCAGCCCGATCGCGCTCAAGCTGGCGCTGACGGCCTATCTGGTGTCGCTGGCGATCTTCATTCCGATCAGTGGCTGGATGGCCGACCGCTTCGGCGCCAAGAATGTCTTTCGCGCCGCTATCGCGGTCTTCATCGTCGGCTCGATCGCCTGTGCGCTTTCCGGTTCGCTGCCGGCCTTCGTGGTGTCGCGCTTCCTGCAGGGCATTGGCGGCGCCATGATGACGCCGGTCGGACGACTGGTGCTGGTGCGCGCGACGCCGAAAAGCGAACTCGTCGCGGCGATGTCCTGGCTGACCGTTCCGGCGCTGGTCGGACCCCTGGTCGGGCCGCCCGTCGGCGGCTTCATCACCACCTATTTCACCTGGCACTGGATCTTCCTGATCAATGTGCCGATCGGCCTGATCGGCATCTGGCTGGCGACGCGTTTCCTGCCGGAGACCGAACCGACGGCGAACCCGCCACTTGATTTCATCGGTTTCGTGCTGAGCGGGCTGGCGGCATCCGGCGTGGTGTTCGGCCTGTCGGTGGTCAGCCTGCCCTATCTGCCGCCGCTCGTCGGCATCATCACCGTGACGGTCGGTCTGCTTTCTGGCGCGCTCTATCTGCTGCATGCGCGCCGCGCCAGAAATCCGCTGCTCGCGCTCGAATTGTTCCGCAACCAGGTGTTCCGCTCTTCGGTTCTCGGCGGTTCGCTGTTCCGCATCGGCATCGGCGCCGTACCGTTCCTGTTGCCGTTGATGTTCCAGATCGGCTTCGGACTGACGCCCTTTCAGTCCGGCATGATCACCTTCGTCTCGGCGATCGGTGCCATCGGCATGAAATTCGTCACCGCGCTGATCTTCCGCGTCGCCGGCTTCCGCCGCGTGCTGGTCGTCGGCTCGCTGGTCGCTGCGGCTTCGATCGCCATCAATGGCCTGTTCACACCCGAGACACCCTATCTGCTGATGCTGGCCATGCTGCTCGTCGGCGGCTTCATCCGTTCGATGTTCTTCACCGGCGTCAATGCACTTGCCTACGCGGAGGTTTCGGCTGAGGACACCAGCAAGGCGACGCCGATTGCCGCTGTCTCCCAGCAGCTTTCGATCGCGCTTGGCGTGGCGGTGGCAGGCGGTATCCTGGAAGTGTCGACGACCCTCAATGACAGGTCGCTGACGCTGGCGGATTTTCACACCGCGTTTTTCGTCGTGGCCGCGATTTCCGCCGCCGCGTCGCTATCGTTCATACGGCTGGCGCCCGATGCCGGCAACGCCGTCTCAGGCCATGGCCGGCTGACCACACCCAAGACGCTGGAAACGGCCAGCCCGCCTGGCAATTGAACCGGCTGGCCTAGGCTTAGGGCTCGCCTTGCCCTTCGCTATCTCTACCAGCGCTCGAGGCCTTAGGAACGTCCACTGGGCGTTCCGATCCGCCTGACGGTGGACCGGCCTCTCGTCCTTTGAAGTCCTTCGCCAGCAGATAAAGCTCGACCGATTCATCACGCGACGCCGGCGGCTTGACGTGATGGACCGAGCGGAAGTTGCGCTTGAGCATGGAGAGCAGTTCGTTTTCGGCGCCGCCCTGGAAGGTCTTGGCGAGGAAATGCCCCCCCGGCTTCAGGACCGACAGCGCGAAATCGGCCGCCACCTCGCACAGATGCATGGTGCGGATATGGTCGGTTCGCTTGTGGCCGGTGGTGGGTGCCGCCATGTCGGACAGCACCACATCCGGATCGCCACCCAGCGCCTCGGCCAGCTTTTGCGGCGCCAGCGGATCGAGGAAATCCATCAACAGCACCGGCGCGCCGGGCACCGCATCCATTTCCAGATAATCGATGCCGACGACATGCGGCTTGTCGGCCGTCGATTTCGTGCGCGCGGCCGCGACCTGGCACCAGCCGCCGGGGGCAGCGCCGAGGTCGATCACCTTCATACCGGGTTTCAGGAGATGGTGCTTGTCATCGATCTCGATCAGCTTGTAGGCCGCGCGCGAGCGATAGCCATCCGCCTTGGAGCGCTGGACATAGGGATCGTTGATGTGGCGCTGCAGCCAGCGGCGCGACGATTCCTTCAGGCCGCTCTTCTTCTTGATCCGCGTCTTCAGCACGCGAATGCTGGCAGAACCTGGTTTTTCCGGTTTCTTGGTCATTGCTTATTTCTTCGGTTCGGGCTCATGCCCTGCTGCGCCCATCGTTGCGCCAGACGCCGTCATCGGCCATCAGCTCGCTCAATATGCCCTCGCGCAGGCCACGGTCGGCGACGCGCAGTCGCTCCGACGGCCACACCGCACGGATCGCTTCCAGTATGGCGCAACCCGCCAGCACCAGGTCGGCGCGATCGGCACCGATGCAAGGATTGGCGCAGCGCTGCTGGAAATCCCAGCCGACCAGTTTTTCGACCATGCGGTCGACGCTGTGGCGGTCCATCCACAGCCCGTCGACACGCCGGCGATCATAGCGTTCGAGGTCGAGGTGGACGCCGGCCAGCGTCGTCACCGTGCCCGACGTGCCGAGCAGATGGAAATTCGGGCTGGCCTTGAGATGGCTCAGCCGATCACGGCCATCAAAGCTGGCCAAACGGCCGGCGACGTCGTCGACCATGGCGGCAAAGATTTCGCGTGTCACCGTACGGCCGCCGAAACGCTCAGCCAGCGAGACGACGCCGACCGGCAGCGATGTCCACGAGACGATATGGTTGGCGAGACGCGGCGAACGGCGGCCGGCGAGGTCGATCAGCGCGATTTCGGACGAGCCGCCGCCGATATCGAACAGCACGACGCCCTGCGTGTCGCGCTCGACCAGCGAGCCGCAGCCGGAAACCGCCAGTCGTGCCTCGGTCTGGCGGTCGATGATCTCGAGCTTCAGGCCGGCCTCGCGCTCGACCCGATCGAGGAATTCGACGCCGTTTTCGGCCGAACGGCAGGCTTCGGTGGCGATCAACCGGGCCTTCCGAATCTTGCGGTTGCGCAATTTGTCGCCGCAGATCTTCAGCGCCTCGACCGCGCGGTCCATCGCCGGCTGGCCAAGCCGGCCATTGGCGGTCAGCCCCTCGCCCAGCCTGACGATGCGCGAAAAGGCATCGATGACGCGGAACTGGCCATGCCGCGTCGGCACGGCAACCAGCAACCGGCAATTGTTGGTGCCGAGGTCGAGTGCCGCAAATACGGGAAGCTCCTGCAGCGGCGGCCGACGGGTCCCCTGTTCGTGCCGTGCCGGCGCAGCGGCGGGCAGGACCACCAAATCGGGCAGTTTGGTCGCTTCCGCCGCCGCAGGGGCGTTGCCGGGCACAGGCGATCGATTCTCTGTGCGATGCGCTTCATCGCGCGCAAAGACCTTGCGCCCGCGCCTTCGCTTGCGCCGCTTCTTCGGCTTGCCCTTCTGGGGATGGGTTGCGTCGCCCGCCTGCCCGTCGGCGGAGCGGGACTCCGTCGGGCGGCGTTGCCGCCACGAGCCAGCTGGCCCTGGGGAAGCGTTGGACGCACCTACCTCCGGCGCCCCGGCGCCGGTGTCGCGGTCTTCCACTGTCGTTCCTTCCGGCGCCGCGCGAACCGATGACGGACGCAGCAGGCGCTTTGGCGTGTTTTAAGTTGCCGCCAGACTAACAGTGCCGCGCCCGATCACCAAGAGCCGCCGGTCGAATTTTGCCGCCTGGGCGTGCGAACCGTCGTTGCGGCCGCGCGACGCAGTGTACCCGTAAGCCTGGATTGGTAGGCGCAACGCCGACTGGCGCCCCCTCCAGCCGCCCTCGACGCAGACAAATCTACCGGCTGCCGCCACGTAAAGCGTTCGCGGTTGAATAGCCGGCTTCAATGAGGCATTTCTGAAATGAGCGGAAGAATCCGGCGCAACCGGCCTCTCGACAGAAAAGGAAGCGGATCCGCAACGCATGGCAGTCAGGCAATGAACTGGAGACGCTATTTCTGGCCGGTCGTCGGCATCTCGGCGGTGATTTTCTCGCTGCTGCTGCTCTGGTACGAACTGCGCGGCATCTCGCTCGACGATGTCTGGGACGGCATTACCGCGATTCCAGCCCGCGGCTGGATCCTTGCCGCGCTGAGTTCGGTCATCGCCTATGCCTCGCTCGCCGGCTACGACCACATCGCGCTCTTGCATATCGGCAAGAAGGTGTCGTGGCTGTTCGTCACTTTGTGCTCCTTCACCACCTATGCGCTGTCGCACAACATTGGCGGCTCGGTGTTCTCGGGCGCCGTCATCCGCTACCGCGCCTACGGCACCAGGGGCCTGACCGGCCAGGATGTCGGCATCCTGGTGGCGATCTGCTGGATCACCTTCGTGCTGTCGACGATCCTCGCCTCCGGCCTTGTGCTGGTGTTCGAGCCTGAGATTCTCGACCGGTTTTCCGGCATTGCCCATCATGGCCTGTCGGAGGCCGCGGGGATCGTGATGCTGCTGCTCGTCGCCGCCTACATCTTCGGCAGCTGGCTGCATCTGCGCCCGCTGAAGATCGCCAGCTTCCAGTTGCACTATCCGGCGCTGCCGATCGTCGCGCGGCAATTGCTGATCGGCCCGATCGAGCTGCTGGCCGCTACCGCGATTATCTTCTTCGCCCTGCCCGTGGCCCACAATCCCGGCTATTTCGTCGTGCTGGGCATCTTCCTCGTCTCGTTCTCGATCGCGCAGATATCGCACGCGCCAGGCGGCCTCGGCGTGTTCGAAGTCGTGTTCCTGGCCGGGCTATCCGACATGGATCCGGTCGGCGTTCTGGCGGCGCTGCTGGTGTTCCGGCTGTTCTATTTGATCATCCCTCTGTTCCTCGGCCTGGGTATCGTGCTGTTCTTCGAACGCTCGCAGTTCAGCCGGACCGAGAGCTGAGGCGTCGCCACCGGGCTTCTTCCCGTTCGCGGGGAGAAGGTGCCGGCAGGCGCATGAGGGGCAGCACAAACTTCTGCGATTGCCCCAATTGAACTGCCGAGCAGGCTTGACTATTTTCCGGTGGCGGCTACAAGGCAGCGCTCAAGCGGCTCAGCCGCTCGGCCCGCACGGTTCATGACCGCGCCTGCTGGGGAATAGGTTAACGGTAGACCCACGGACTCTGACTCCGTTAGTCCTGGTTCGAATCCAGGTTCCCCAGCCAAACAGTTTCAAACACTTAGCTACCAAAACCGCCACAAACCATGTTGCTAGCCTCGAAATGCGCAGCAACATAAGCCCTTGATTTGTCAGGCGTGGTAATGAGCGGAGGCTGCGAATAGCGGCATTGATAGCGACATGAAAACCCGCCGAAGCGGGCCTTGTTGGGTAACGCACCAGCGGTCGGCAAACCCGGCTGGCTCTATTCGGTATTCCATCGTCTTAGTTCCTTGCTCTCAGCAGAACCTTCGCCGCTTCAGTCATCGGTGTTGGGAATTCCGGAACAACCGCCGCCGCGCCATGGCGGAGGTCTTCTTTCGCCACGCCATGGTCTCACCAAGCGGCTCTGTTGGCTGGAAATGGACGCATGACAACCAAACCGCGAAAATGGTCATCGGCGACACCGATGACCATCTTAAAACGCGGGTCTGGATGATGGCCTCTGGCAGTCAAACCCCGCCCGCGTTAAAATGGGACAGGGGGACATTCACCAACCCAGCAAGGGAGGTCCGCCATGAAAGTGAAAGACGCAATGCATAAGGGTGTCGACTGGGTCAGCCCCGAAACCGATGTCACCGAACTGGCGAAAATGATGCGAGCCCAGGATATCGGGTCGATTCCCATTGGAGAGAACGACCGACTGATCGGAATGGTGACCGACCGCGATATTGTCTGCAAAGGACTGGCGGACGATGGTTTCGACGGCCGCACGGCAACAGCGCGCGATGTCATGACGACCGGCATTCACTGCTGCCGCGAAGACGACGATCTGGCTAAGGCCGTACAGCACATGGAAGAACTGAAAATTCGCAGGTTGCCGGTGATCAACAAGAATATGCGAATGGTCGGCATCCTGAGCGTCGGCGACATCAGTCAGTCGGCACCGAGGGAAATGGTGTCTGAATACGTCAAGAGCGTTTCCGCCCATCACCACTGAAGGGCGCTCGCCCTTGCCGGCGTGCTGCGGCCAGAGCGGCGGCAGAGATGTCCGGTCAACCAGGCCGACGCCGACACTTCATGCTACGCGGTCCCGCCATCGCTTCACTCACACGCGCGCTGGCGGGACACGGGGGCGCGTCAGAAATCCTCTGCAAAGGCGCGCGTCGCGCGTCCTGGTGTCTGCCTCTGTGGCCGGCATCATGCCCGCCGCGTCGAGTCCATCGCTGAGAATGACGGCTGCGCCGGGCTGAGGCTGAGGACGTCAGCGCCCCTGGCGTAGCGCCTCGTGCTCCTCAAATGTTCCTCTCGAAGGTATGAGCCACGATCGGATCTGGCGCCGATAGCTCAAATCCTTTAGCTGCCATAAAGGTCAGCACGATAGCCACGGCTATCGATGCAATCACGGTGGTGGTGCGGGCTAGACTTCTCACTATCTTCACTCAACAAGGCAGCGCGATATTCCCGGCAAAATCTCTCGGACAGTAGGTCCGCCGCATAATGTTGGGATGCTCCTGGCGGGTTGCAACCCCGCGGGGTATCTCAGCTGAACGTTAATCATCCCGTGAGCGTCGAGGGCAACACCAGCGCTTCACCTTCGGCGTGATCTCCTCGATCCGCACTTTGTCGCCGATCTCCTTCGCCCGGTGGGGGGCAAATGTGATTTTGTGGTCGGCAACAGACAGGTTACGCTGCGTCTTCAACGAACGAGGAGGAGACAATGAAAACATTCCTCGCAACAGCCGCCGCGCTGACCCTGTCGGTATCCGCCGCCTCTGCGGATTGCCCGGCGCATTCGAAGGTACAGGCAGCGGTCGACTCGCAGAAAACAGCGAGCGTCGAGAAGGCCGATATGTCGAAGGCTGCGGACACTCAAATAAAGAAAGAAGTGCCGGCAAAGACCGAATAGCGGCACGCTACCGGATCCCACGCAGCTTGTGTGCGGCCTCTGCTAGGCGCACCACCTCAGTCCTGCGCCTATGCGCTCTGTGGCGGCAGTGGCGTTGTGTGCAGCGCGCTGGCCGAAATTGTATTGCCATAGGCCCCCGCAAGACCAGACTAATCTCCTGCAGGCCTTGCGTCCGAAACCAACCATTCAGCCACGATCAGCCCGTGAGGCGCGCACGAAACAAAGTGCAGCCGTCCGTCAGGCGCGACCTGGAGATATCCCGGAATCCAGCCTCGGTCATCCACGCGCGATACTGACCTTCGGTGTACGATTCGCCGTGGCGATAGAGGTTCAAGAAGGTGAGATTCAGAAAGACACCCTCAGACGGGCCGAGGCGGTCGTCATCGACCACACCCCACCCCGCGATTGCGATCTCGCCTCCGGGTGTGAGGCAACGCGCCGCGTTCAGGATCGAACTGCGCGCCTGGTCCGGCGGAAGGACCTGGACGACGGCCTTCAGGATCGCCAGATCGTGCCGACCGATCGATGGCGCGACAGTTATGTCCCCCTCTTCGACAACCACGTCGTCGGCACCGTATTCTGACAGGATATCTGACGCGACCGCTGCGACCGTTGGGAGTTCCATCAGCGTCGCCGCAATCTGCGGCCGCCGCTCGCGAAGTCCGACGAGAATGGTCCCGGGGCCCCCACCGATGTCGATCACCGAACCGATCGTCGAGAGGTCCATCTCCTGGGCCAGATGTCGGCCGAAAATCACCCCGCCCGGCGCGAGCATGCGGCTGAAGGCCGCCGCGGCCTCGAGCCCGGCTTCGGAAAAATCGTGCAGCGCCGCCGGCCGGTTCTGTCGCAGCGACTCTGCGGTCAGCAGGTCGGCTCCCCAGAGCTCACGCAGGAGCGCATGATCGCCGCCGCGATAGGTCGGCTTGGACGCGTCGAGGAAGGCCGACGCTTCAGCTCCGTTACGAAATTGACCATCCTTGACTTCGAGGAGACCGATGCTGGCGAGCGCGTAGAGGAGCCGCGACAGACGATCGGGCTCGACTTTGAGCGCGGCCCCCAGGCCGTCAGCGGTCACCGCGCTGTCACCGAGCCGGGTGAAGATGCCAAGGTCCAGCCCGGCGCGCAGCGCCAAGGCAGGGGGCACCGCTGCGATCAGCTTGTCGATCCGATCAGAATCCACCATGCACATCCCCTTCCGCAGGACCGATTTTGAAGCAGCTCGGAAGATCGGATTCGACCGGGGTGGCGCTTCCTCACTTCTGAGGCATAGCGGCTCGTCTATCACGGCTGGCTGACGTTGACGAGGTCGCTGCATGCCAGCGAAGTCTTATGCAACATGCTCTCTAGACAGGACGTCAACGCCAGCGAAAACGGCCTTACGATCACGTCTAATGTTGTGCTGCTGTGCATCGCCTCATCCTCTCAAACTTCAGCAATCGCAGTCGTGGTGTTTGATTCCTACAGATTCCGGCACACATTGATGCTGAAGGAATCTGGCCAGAGCCCTGGCTCACAGCCGACGGCAAGTTGAATGAGATTACATGGACCGCTTCAACCTCGGCACCTATCGCCGCCCTATCTCAACCCGCTCTGCAGAAACCCAACGCTGGTTCGATATCGGCCTGAAATGGTGCTACGGCTTCAATCACGAGGAAGGCATCAGGTGTTTCGAGAAGGCACTCGAAACGGATCCTGACTGCCCGATGGTGCATTGGGGCATCGCCTATGCCGCCGGGCCTTTCTACAATCTGACCTGGAAGGAGCATGGCGAGACCGAGGCCGATAGCGCGACGAAGCGTTGTTTCGAGCATGTCCAGTTGGCTAGCGCCAATGCGGCCGCCGCCAGCCATATTGAGAGGCGATTGATCGAGGCACTCGCCAGCCGCTTCCAGAAGCCGCACCGGGTGACGCCTCAGGAATTCGAGCAGTGGGATGACGCCTACGCCGCCGCGATGCGGCTGGTCTACCAGGACTTTCCAAACGACCATGATGTGATGGCGCTGCTGGTCGAGGCGCTGATGATGCGCACCGTGCGGCGTCTGTGGAATCTCAAGACCGGTGCGCCGGCGCCAAACTCTGACGTGATCGAAGCGCTGGCGGTTTGCGAGCGGTCGATCCGGCTTGCCGACCAGGCTGGTGCCACCCAACATCCAGCAATCGTTCACCTGCACATCCATCTGCTGGAAATGTCCACCATGCCGGAACGCGGCACACGCTCGGCGGATCTGCTCGGCGAAATGTGTCCCGATGCCGGGCACATGAACCACATGCCGGGGCATATCTACGTGCTGTGCGGCGAGTACGAGAAAGCAAAGCTTGCCAGCGAGAAGGCGGTCCGTGCCAACGACCTCTATCTCGCCTATGCGGACGAGCCGACCTACTATTTGCTCGGCTGCTGCCACGACCTGCATCTGATGATGTTCACCTGCATGTTGTCAGGCCAGTCCAGGCCGGCCCTGTGGGCCGCCGACAAGGTGCGCAGCCTGGTGACGCGCGATCTGATCAGCCTTTCCGAGCGGCCCAAGCTCACCCAGACGGTGGAGGGCTACCACGCCATGAAATCGCATGTTGAGGTGCGTTTCGGCCGCTGGCAGGAGATCATCGACGAGCCGGTGACCGAAGAGCCCGGCCTCTACGTGCTGACGGCGGCCATGCAGCACTACGCCAAGGGTGTGGCCCATGCGACGCTGATGAATTTTGTCGAGGCGGAGCGCGAGCGCGAGCGGTTCCACCTGCATCTGGCCGGCATTCCAGCCGAACGGCGCTTCCTCAGCAACCCGACGCGGGCGTCACTGGCAGTCGGCGCGGCTCTCCTCGATGGCGAGCTTGCCTATCACCATGGCCGGCATGAGGAGGCGTACGGCCATCTGCGGCAAGCGGTCGAGCTTGACGACAATCTGTCCTACACCGAGCCGTGGGCGTGGATGCACCCGCCGCGCCATGCGCTGGCGGCGCTGCTTCTTGACCAGGGCCACGCGCATGAGGCCGAACAGGTCTATCGCGACGATCTGGGCCTAAGCGGCAAGGTGCAGCGCTGCGCCCAGCACCCGAACAATGTCTGGGCGCTGCACGGGCTGGTGGAGTGCCTGAAGCGGCGCGGCGAGACCGAAGAACTGCCGGCGCTGCAGGCAAGCCTCGCCACTGCGCTGGCCAAGGCAGATGTGCCGATCACCTCGTCCTGCCTGTGCAGGACGAGCGTGCAGTCAGCGCCAGACTGCTGTCATTGAGTGCCTAGCCCAGCCACTTCTCATAGTCGGACACCAGCAGATGCACCGGGGCGACGTCCTCGTCTATGTTGGAAAAACGGCCGATCTGTTCGCGAAACACGTTGTCGGTAAGATCGTCGTTGACGGTCGACACCTCGCCGATCAGCACATCCTTGCCCTCGGCCCAGAAGGCGTGCCAGACGCCGGGCAGCAGGGTGACGCTCTGGCCGGGATCGAGCTTCAGGAGCCCGCCCGCCGGCAGCCTGTGAATGGTTCCGTCGACAGGCACCGATACCTCAGCCTTGGGATCAATGCCACCGTCGCGATCGTGCATGAACAGCTCCAGCACCAGCTTGCCGCCACCGCGATTGATGATGTCCTCGGCCTTGATGTTGTGGCGGTGCATCGGCGACAGCTGGTCCTTGCGAGAGATCATGATCTTCTCGGCATAGAGCATGCCCATGCCCTTCTTCATGTCTTCGTAGCGGCCGTTGCGAACGGTGAACAGGAACAGGCCGAGTTCGTCGAATTTCTCCTGGCCGTAATCGGTGATGTCCCAGCCGAGCCGCGAGGTGAACACGGCCGAGGAGTCGACCTGGCGCGCCTTCGCCTCCTGCGGCGACCAATAGGCGAAGGGCGGCATGATATAGCCGAACGAGCGGATGAAAGCGTCGGCTTCGCGGATGATGTCGTTGATGGCGGAGCGTTTCATGATCATGGTCCTTCGTGTCGATTTTTCCGACAAATCGCATAGCCGAACGTCGATGCGGTGTCGATCCATCCTTGCCGCCTGGCCCTGCCGGGCTTTGCGTGCATGGACCACAGATCGGGTTTGCTGGCCGCGTGACATCGCGTGTTTTCAGGGTCATAAACCCTGCGGATTTCCATGGGGTGACAGACGATGCCGACCATCCACGACCTCGATACGCCGTCGATCCTGATCGACGCCGCGCGAGCCGAAGCCAACATTGCCCGCGCCCAGGCCCATGCAGACAGGAACGGTCTGAAGCTGCGGCCTCACATCAAGACCCACAAATTGCCCTATTGGGCCAAGAAGCAGGTGGCGGCCGGCGCCGTCGGCATCACCTGCCAGAAGATCGGCGAGGCCGAGGTGATGGCGGACGCCGGGCTTGCCGATATTTTTCTTCCCTACAACATCCTCGGGCGGGCCAAGCTGGCGCGGCTTCTGGCGCTGCATCGCCGTGTCACCCTGTCGGTGACGGCTGACAGCATGGAGACCATTGAAGGGCTGGCCGCCACCTTCACCGATGCCAGCCATCCTCTGTCGGTGCTGGTCGAATGCGACACCGGCATGGGCCGCTGCGGGGTGCAGACGGCTGGTGAAGCGGTTGCGCTGGCAAGACAGATCGACAAGGCCGGCGGCCTCGCCTTCGGCGGGCTGATGACCTACCCGGCCGCCGGCCGCGCGGCGGAGGCCGAGGCCTGGCTTGCCGACGGCAGGCAGGTGTTGGCCGCCGCTGGCCTCGCCTGCGAGCGCATCTCAAGCGGCGGCACGCCGGACATTTGGCGCTCCAGTGAAGCATCGGTGGTCACCGAATATCGCCCGGGCACCTACATCTATCTCGACCGCTACCAGGTCGCCAAAGGCGTCGGCAGTCTCGACGATTGCGCGCTGACGGTGCTGTCGACGGTGGTCAGCCATCCGACGCCGACGCGCGCCATCCTCGACGCCGGCAGCAAGGCGCTGTCCAGCGACACGCTGGGGCTCGCCGATTTCGGCGAGTTGCTCGGCGTTTCGGGAGCGCGGGTGACGGGCCTGAGCGAGGAGCACGGCAACGTCACGCTATCGGGCGATGGCAAGCTGCGGATCGGCGAACGCGTCCGCGTCGTGCCCGATCATTGCTGCGTCGTTACCAACCTGTTCAACGAGATCAATCTGATCGACGGCGACAAGGTGCTGGAAACATTGCCGGTGGCAGCGCGCGGACGGATGGGGTGACCGGATTCGTCAGATACTGAATTAAACTGGCTGCCGCTCGGCCTGCCGCGCCGCGACGCGGCGCATTGCGATGACGCGGCGGCGGCGGATTTCGGTGCGCATCGCCATCAGGTGCAGGGCGAAGAACAGCACCGTGAAGCCGACAGCCATCACCAGCAGCGGCCACAGCAGGCTGGGATCGATGGTCGGCCCGCCGAGCCTGAACACCGAGGCCGGCTGGTGCAGCGTGTTCCACCAGTCGACCGAGAATTTGATGATCGGGATGTTGATGAAGCCGACCAGCGTGATGATGGCGGCGGCCCAGGCGGCGCGGCTGGCATCGTCGAGTGCGCGGGTCAGCGCGATGATGCCGAGATACATCAGGAACAGCACGAAAACCGAGGTCAGCCGCGCATCCCAGACCCACCACGTGCCCCACATCGGCTTGCCCCAGATCGAGCCGGTGATCAGCGCCAGTGCCGTAAATACGGCACCAATGGGGGCGGCGGATTTGAGCGCGACATCGGCCAGCGGGTGACGCCAGACCAGCGTGCCGAGCGCCGAGATCGCCATCAGCGTGTAGCACATCATGGCGAGCCAGGCGAAAGGCACGTGGATGTACATGATGCGAACGGTAATGCCTTGCTGGAAATCCTCAGGCGCGGCGAAGCCCATATAGAGCCCGACAGCAAGGATAAGTGCGGCCATGGACGCCAACCATGGCACGACCCTGTCCGCCAGCCAGACGAAGCGCGTCGGGTTGGCAAGATCCAGCCAGCCGGTCAGGCGTGAAGTCGTGTCGCTCATGCGGCTCTACATAGACCGCCGGCGCGTTTGGGGCAATCGAGCGGTGGTGTCGCAGGCTGGTCCACCCTCCCCTTATGGGGAGGTCGATGCGGGATGGGGGGTGGCGGCACCTGCCCCCACACCAGGACCTTCGGTCCGACCTCCCCACAAGGGGGAGGTAGAAGAACGAAGCTCAGGCGGCTGCTTCCTGCTGTTGCTGCACGGTGCGGCTGAGGCGGCGAACCTCCTCGTCGTTGAGCAGGCCGCCCGCGCGCAGCAGGCTGGCGAAGCGGCCGTTGCGCAGCGACAGTTCGGCGAAGCCACCCATTTCGACCACCCTGCCCTTGTCCATGAACACGACCAGATCGGCGTCGCGAACGGTGGTCAAGCGGTGGGCGATTATGAAGGTGGTACGGTCGCGCCGCAATTCGTCGATCGCGTCCTTGACGCGGTCTTCGGTCTCGACGTCGAGCGCGCTGGTCGCCTCGTCGAGCACGAGGATCGGAGCATCCTTCAGCACGGCGCGGGCAATAGCGATGCGCTGACGCTCGCCACCCGACAGCTGGCCGCCACGTTCGCCGACAACCGTGTCATAGCCATTGCTCTTGGCCAGGATGAAGTCCTGCGCCGCAGCCGCGTTGGCGGCGGCATGGATCTCATCATTGGTCGCCTCGGCGCGGCCGACACGGATGTTGTCCTCGATCGAGCGGTTGAGCAGGCCGGCATCCTGGAACACGGTGGCGATCGAATGGCGCAGCGACTTGCGGGTCACGCTGCGGGTGTCGACGCCGTCGATCAGGATACGGCCATGGGACGGCGAGAAGACGCGCTGCAGCAGATTGATGAGCGTGGTCTTGCCGGCGCCGGTCGGTCCGACGATGGCAACGGTCTGACCGGCCTGGACTTCGAACGACACGTCGTCGATGCCCTGGCCCGAATTGGCGAATTCGAAGCCGACATTCTCGAAGCGGACATGGCCGGTGATGTTGGCGAGATCGCGCAGTCCATCCGGCTCAGCGGCATCGGCCGCGGAGTCCTCGAGCTGGTAGAAATCTTCAAGCTTGGCGCGCGCCTCGGAAATCTGGTTGGCGAAAGCCGACATCTGGTCGAGGCGAGCAATCAGCATCGTGGCAAAACCGGTGAATGCAATGACATCGCCGATGCCCAACTGACCATGAGTCACGAGATAGGCGCCGATCGACAACACGACCAGCATCGAGATTGCCGATGACAGACGGTGCAAGGCATTGGCCAGCGCCCACCAGTCGAGCACGGGGTTCTGCGCGTCGAGCAGGTTCTTGACATAGCGGCGCAGAGTATCAGCCTCGTGACCGAGGCGATTGTAGCTCTGCAGCACGGCAACGTTGGAGACCGAGTTGGTCACATGCGCGAACACCTTGTGGTAGTGGCGCTCGACAGCAGCCTGGCCCGCCTTGGTGCGGCGCATTACCATCCGGCCGATGCCGACATAGAGCAGCCCGAGGCCAAGCAGCACCAGCGACATGCGCAGGTCCATGCTGATCGCGGTTGGGACCAGCAGTACGAGAGCGACAGCCGTGGACAGATGCTGACGCATGAATTCAAGCCAAAGGCTGAACAGGGTTTCGACCGCGCGCAGCATCGTGTGCAACGCATTGGAGGTGCCGTGCTGATGGTGCCAGGCGAGCGGCATGGTGATGACGCGCTCGAAGGACTGGCACAGGACTTCGCTGCGCCGCGCGTGGGCAAAGCGGTCAGCGCCGCGCGCCACCATGACGAAAGCAACGATGTTGAAGGCTCCGAGACCCGCCCACATGACCAGCGTGGTGAAGACAGAGCCGCGATCGGAGATGGCGCCGATGACGCGACCGAACATAATCGGCTCGAGAAGCGCCACGATGGCAAGGGCTACGTTGGCCGAACAGATCAACGCGACGCGTTTCCTGTCCGCGGCCAGATAACCGAGCGCTCGCCAGTAGATTTGCAGAAGGGTCACCCCAGTTACTCCGCCAAGCTGTTTATTGTGCACTGCATCATTTGACTCGTACCGGTTGATACGTCGCAAAACAATGGCCGTGTACCTCTTCAGTTCCCTCAGAGCGAACAAAAGATGGCGACGTTCCGAAATCTGCCGTGATCATCTAACGGTTTGAGAAGACAGGTAAAATGTCAGGCATGCGGCGAAATCATGGCAGCTGGAACGCGCTGCCACAATTTTAATCAGCAACAATGTCGGGCGGATGACCAAGGCTCAAATCGCCTTCTGCACAGTATAGAGCGAAACTAAGCGGCCTTGGGCGCGCGCCAAGGCAACGCGATGCCAAGCCTCGCCGCTTGGGGCGGCTCATACGGTACGGATCAAGCCTTTGATTTTATGGGCATCTCAGCGACAGGCCCTTCGGCCCAGGCCGATGGAAACGCTGGGCGGCATGGCGCCTTTCATCCAACCGTGGTCCCGAAAACCGCGCCCTCCCCCGGGCTCGAGCCCGAGGGAATGCTGCCGGGCGACTTGCCTCAGGCAGGGATCCTGATGACGATTTCGGCAACCTCGCCGCTCTTCAGTTCGACAGTCGAGCCCTTGGTCTTTGCCCCATTCAGTTCCAGCGAAACCGCCTTGGCCTTATTGTCGCGGGTGACACGAACCCTGAGTTCCGCCCCCAGCATCTTGAGGGTTGCCGAGTACCCGTCCCAATGGCTGGGGAGCCTCGGATTGAACTGAACGCGCTTGCCGCGCCGCTCGATACCCAGGATGCCTTCGACCGCCGCCCTGTAGAGCCAGCCGGCCGAGCCGGTGTACCAGGTCCAGCCGCCACGGCCGCCCTTGTCGTCCCCGGCATAGATATCGGCCGCCACCACATAGGGCTCGACGCGATAGTGCTCGGCCGAGGCCTCGTCGGTCGCGTGGTTGAACGGGTTCAGCATCGAGAAACAGCGATAGGCCTCGTCGGTCCGCCCCATCTCGGCAAGCGCGATGACGAACCATGTGGCGGCATGGGTGTACTGGCCGCCATTTTCGCGAACACCGGGCGGATAGCTCTTGATATAGCCGGGGTCCTTGTCCGTCTTCGAGAAAGGCGGCGTAAACAGCTTGACGATCTTAAGCTTGTCGTCGACCAGCAGTTTGGTCGCCTGCTCCATCGCCGTCGTCGATCGTGCCGGATCGCCCTCGCCCGAAAGCACGCTCCATGACTGGGCGATCGAGTCGATCTTGCACTCTTCCGAGTTGTGCGACCCCAGTGGCGTGCCGTCGTCGAAGCTGCCGCGCCGGTACCACTCGCCGTCCCATGCCGTGCTTTCAAGCGCCCGCTTCAGCGCATCGGCATGCTTTGCCCAGGCTTGCGCGCGCTTGGCATCGCCTTCGGTCTTGGCAACGGCGCCAAAGTCGCCCAGCGTCTTCAGCAGGAACCAGCCGAGCCAGACGCTCTCGCCCTTGCCGTGCTCGCCGACGCGGTTCATGCCGTCGTTCCAGTCGCCGCCGAGGATCAGCGGCAGCCCGGCGGGACTGCTGCGCTTGATGGCAAGGTCGAGCGCCCGCGCGCAATGGTCGTAGAGCGACGCCGTCTTCTTCGAAATTTCCGGAGTGAAGAACGCATCGTGCTCCCCCTCGCCCAGCGCCTGTCCATCGATGAAGGGCAGGTGCTCCTTCAGGATGGTGGCATCGCCGGTGACCAGCAGGTAGCGCGCCGTGGCATGGGCCAGCCAGACCACGTCGTCGGAGATCATGGTGCGCACGCCGGCCCCGGTGCGCGGCAGCCACCAATGCTGCACGTCGCCTTCGGGGAACTGCCGCCGCGCCGCGTTGAGGATCTGGTCGCGTGCCAGTAGCGGGTCATGCGCCAGCAATGCCAGCGTGTCCTGCAACTGGTCGCGGAAGCCGAACGCACCGCTTGCCTGGTAGAAGGCGGAGCGGGCGCGGATACGGCAGGCCAGGCTCTGATAGGGCAGCCAGTGATTGACCATGGCGTCGAGCGCCTTGTCCGGTGTCTCGACCTGGATGGTGTCGAGGAAACCACGCCATTCGCGCTCGTTGTCGGCCAGCCGCTGGTCGAAATCCCTAGCCCGGTGTTCCTGCACCAGGGCGCTGGCCTCCTCGACGGACTCGGCATCACCAAGCAGCCAGAGCAGCGTCACGTCGCCACCGGCCTGGATCTCGATGTCGCGGGCGAGCGCCGCGCAAGGATCGTCGCCGGCCTCGACACGGCCCGACAACGCCGCGCCGCTCAGCACCGCCTGTGGAAGCTCGCTGGAGCCATGCCGGCCGAGGAACTCCGAGCGGTCGGTCGTCACCGACTGGACGCCGCCATCGGTTGCTAGGAAGGCCACCCGCTCGCTGAAATCGAGCCCGTAGGGGTTTTGCGCCAGCAACGCACCGGTGGCGGCGTCCCGCGACGGGACGATGGTTGCCGCCGTGCGCGACCGATGCCCGCCGAGCACCCATTCGGCATAGGCATAAACCCGCAGCCGCGCCGGCACCGCGCCGGAATTCTGGATGCGCAGCCGCGAGATCTTCACTGGGTCGACCGGGTCGACGACATGGGTGAGGTCCATCGACAACGGCCCGCGCTTCGAGCGGAATGTCGAGAAGCCCTGGCCGTGCCAGGCCTCGTAGGTCATCGAAGGATCGCGTACCACGGCGGCGAGCGGCGAGAACGCTTTGCCGCTGGCCTGATCGTAGATGTAGAGGCCCTCGCCCGGCCGGTTCGAGACCGGGTCGTTCGACCATGGCGTCAGTTGGTAGTCGCGGCTGTTGCGGCTCCAGGTGAAGGCAGCACCCTCGGCAGAGGTGTGGAAGCCGAACGAAGCATTGGAGACGACGTTGATCCACGGCTGTGGCGTGGTGCGCCGGCCAGCCAGGCGCACGACATAGTGCCGCCCGTCGCCGTCGAAACCGCCAAAACCGTTCCACTGGCTAAGCCCGGCGCCATCGGCGCTGACATTCGCCACCGCTTGCGAGGCATGCGCCATGGGCGCCAGCGAGGGCAATTCGCGCGGAACCACCAAGGCTGCCGGCTGCAGCGCGTCGCGCGCCTGCAGCGCCGCCGCCTCGGCTCGTTCGATCTGGTCGAAGATGGTGCCGTTGCGCGTGTGCAGGACCACCCTGGCGACAGCGAGCAGCGTCTTGTAGGTGGTCTCGTCCATCAGGTCGCGGCGCACCGCGAAAATGTGCTGGCGAGGTCCGAGTTCCTTGCCGCGCAAGCGGCTGTTTTCGCACAGCGTCTCGACCGCCCGCTGCAGGTCCTGGACATAGGAGGACGCCTGCTCGTTGACGACGACGAAGTCGATCATCATGCCGCGGGTGCGCATGTACTCCTGGAAGCGCAGCGCCTGGGCGACGATTTCGAGATCGGCAACGTCGCCGATCCTGACCAGGAAGATCGGGAAATCGCCCGAAATGCTGGTCGGCCACAGGCTCGACTGCTTGCCCAGCCCCGAGGCGATGGATTCGGCGGGAAGACGCAGGAACGGATCGGGATAGATCAGGTAGCGGGCCAGTTTCTGCACATTGGCGGCATCGGTCAGGCTGAGGCCCATATGGCGGGTCTGCACCTGGCTGCGGGTCCAGGCGAGCATGGCCTGGCGGGCAAAACTCTCTGGATGGTCGAGCCGGGCAACGGCTTCGTCCAGTTCCGTGCGGCTGGCTCCGACGACGGTCCAGAAGGTCAGCGATATCTTCTTGTTGGCGGGCACGCGCACCTGGCGGCGCAGCGCGGCTACGGGATCGAGCGTGAAGCCCGAATGGCCGCCTAGCCTGGCGCCAGGATCGAAAGCGGCAGCGTCGACGATGGTGCGACCACGGCCGATGAAGGCGCGCCGATCGGTCTCGGCTTCGGCATCGCGCGCCGATCCGGACGGGTCGGTGACGAAATGCACCATGGCGATATCGGGCTCGCTGGTCTCCCGCTTGCGCCGCGTGGCGAAGATCTGCGCGTTGTTGGACGCGATTTCGGTTTCCACGAACATCTTCGAGAAAGCCGGATGCGCGTTGTCGGATGCCTCCAGGCCGAGCACAAGTTCGGCGAAGGAAGTCACTTCGATGTGACGGTCGGACGGCCCGTCATTGTAGAGCGTGACCCGGCGACCCTCGCCGTTGCCTTCCGAGATGACGATACATTCGACCTCGGAGCGCAGCGTGCCCACCGATTTAACGAAGCTCGCCTTGTCGTCGGAGAACAAGGTCTGCGCCTTTTCCTCGGCCGCATGCTTCGGCTCTGCGGTTGCCGACCACCAGTCGCCGGTACCCGCATCACGCAGGAAGATGTAGGAGCCGAGCCGGTCCTCGGTCGGATCCGGCTGCCAGCGTGTGACGGAGAGATCGCCCCAGCGGCTGTAGCCCGAACCGGTCGCGGTAACCATCACCGAATAGCGGCCGTTCGACATCACACTGGTCGAACGCAGCGCCCGCAACGGATCGAGCACGATGCGGGAGTCAGGGCTCTCGACTTCGGTCTCGTCCTTGGAGCGTTCGTCGGCCTCGGTCCTCACGGTCGCGGTCGGAATGTCGCGCGGCGCCCTCTCCTGCAGCAGCAGTTCGGCCGATTCGATGACCGGATCACTGTGGAAGCGATCACGCATGCGGCCTTCGAAGATGGCGTCGGCGACCGCGACAATCGACATGCCTGAATGGTGGGCCATGTAGTTCTGCACGACCACATGATCGGTGCCTTCCGGCACGCGCTGCGGCGTGAAGTCGACGGCGTCGTAGTAACCGTGGCGGCCAAGCGCGCCGATCTCCCGCAGCCGGGAGAGATTCCGCACGGCTTCGCGCGGGTTGAACTGTGCCGCGAGCACAGTGGCGTAGGGCGCGATCACCGTGTTCTGGCCAAGGCCGCGCTTCAGGCCAAGCCCGGGCACGCCGAAATTGGTGTACTGGTAGGTCAGTTCACGGTCGCGGGCGTTGTAGGCCGCTTCCGAAATGCCCCACGGAACGTTCTTCTGTCGGCCGTACTGGATCTGGCGCTTGATGATCAGCTTGCTGGTCTGGTTGAGAATGCTGCCTTGCGCCTCCTTCATCACCAGCGGCGGCATCAGATATTCGAACATCGAGCCGGACCAGGACATCAGCGCGCCCTGGAAACCGATCTCGACGATCGGCCGGCCAAGCCGGAACCAGTGCTCGGTCGGCAGGTCCCCCTTGGCAATGGCGAACAGGCTGGTCAGCCGCGCCTCGGACGCCAGCAGGTCGTAGCAGCTTTCATCGAGCTGGTGCTCCTCGACCCGGTAACCGATCGACAGCAGCTTGCGTTCGGGCCGCATCAGGAAGGAGAAATCCATCTCGAAGGCGAAGCGGCGCGTGCGCTCGCGCAAGGTCAGCAGCTTGGCGCGCAGCGCCTCGACGGCATTGTCGTCGCTGTGCGCGTCATGGACATGTGCCTCGCAAGTGGCCTCGAGCCTGGCTGCCCAGTCGACGATGACGTCGCTCTGTGGCGACGCCGCCTCGGTGTGGATGGCGGTGGCGAGCTTGCGGATCTCGCCGGCCAGAACGGCCAGATTGATGGTGCGGATCGACGCCATTTCCGGCTGCGCCTTGATGGTGTCGACCGCGCGCCGCATGCCGTCGAGACGGTCGACGAGGCGCTGGCGCAAGGGCCGCAGCTGGCGGCGGTCGTCGGGCAACTCGTCAAGGCTCTCGCTAAGGATGGTCACCGTGTCGAGAATGCCCTCGAAATCGCCCTGGAGATGGACGGAGGGCGCTTCCGCCCATTCGGCGCAAGCTGCCGCCACCGCCACCAGATGGCCGGCGAGATTGCCGCTGTCGACAGCCGAGATGTAGAGCGGATAGAGCGGCTTCAGCGTCGTCGTGTCATACCAGTTGAAGAGGTGGCCGCGATCACGCGGCATGCCCTCGATGGTCGTCATGGTGGCGTCGATGCGGGTGATGGCGTCGGACAGGCTGATCCAGCCGAAGTCGCGCGCCGACACGACGGACAGCAGGTAGACGCCGATGTTGGTCGGCGAGGTGCGCGGTGCCACGACGGGCGCCGGGCTTTCCTGGAAATTGTCCGGCGGCAGATTGTGGTGCTCGGCCGTCACGAAGCTTTCGAAGTAATGCCATGTGCGCCGCGCCACCGTGCGAAGCGCATGGATGTCGGCTGCCGAGATGTGCAGCCGATCCTCGGTTTCAGCGGAACGGCTGATCCAGGCGGCGATGGCTGGAGAAGCGATCCAGAACAGGGCGAAGAAGAAGGCGACGAAGGCACCGGTGGAATCGGCGAGCACCGGTATGGCGAGGCCAACGAAGCCGATGATCACGGCGCCATACATCATGCCGTAATAGGAACCGAGATCGTTGTCGCCGCTCTTGTGCGCCTGCGAGGCGGTACGCCATTCCAGCAGGTTCTGGCGGCTGACGAACAGCCGGTAGAGCGTGCGGATGATGGCATCGCCCATCATCCAGGCGTTATGCGCCATCAGCACGATCTTGAGCGCCACCATGGCGGTGCCGAAGGCGGCGTCGCGCGCCAGGGCCGAGAAATGGCCGCGCGGCGTCTGGTCGCCGCTCTTGGGCAGGATGGCGTTGACGATGTCGAATGTCGGCGCCATGAACAGGCTGAGGATCAACAGGGCCTGCCACTGCGCGGCCTGGGTGAAGGGCAGCAGCGTCCAGCCGGCGATCGCCGCCATGACCCAGAAGATCGGCGTCAGCGAGCGGCGCAGATTGTCGATCATCTTCCAGCGCGACAGAGCCGGCACGCCGGAGCGCGGATCGAGCATGAAGCCGAGAAGCTGCCAGTCGCCACGTGCCCAGCGATGGTGGCGCGAGGCATCGACCGAGTAGCGCGTCGGATAGTCCTCGACCAGTTCGACGTCGGTGACCAGGGCCGAGCGCGCCAGCGCGCCTTCGAGCAGATCGTGGCTGAGGATGGTGTTTTCCTCGATGCGGCCCTGCAGCGCGGCCTCGAAAGCGTCGACATGATAGAGGCCCTTGCCGGTGAAGGACCCGTCGCCGAAGACGTCCTGATAAAGATCGGACACGGCAAAGACGTACGGGTCGAGGCCGCGATTGGCCGAGAAGACCCGCTGGAAGAACGACGCATCGTCGCCGCTGGTCAGCGACGCGGTGATGCGCGGCTGCAGGATCGCGTAGCCGGCCGTGACGACACGCCTGGTGGCATCGAAATGCGGCCGGTTGAGCGGATGGCATAGCTTGCCGACCAGGGTCGCGACAGCGTCGCGGGTGGTGCGCGTGTCGGCGTCGAGCGTCATCACATGGACGACGTTTTCCGGCAGCGGCACGTCGAGCGGCAGGAACGTGGTATCGCTGTCGCCGCGCAGCAGGAGGTCGAGCTCGTGCAGCTTGCCGCGCTTGCGCTCCCAGCCCATCCAGGACCCTTGCGCCGCATTGAACAGTCGCCGCCGGTGCAGGATGTAGAAACGCGGCGCACCTTCGGAGGGATAGCGGGCGTTGAGGCGAGCGATCTCGGCGCGGGCGAATTCGAGGATTTCGGTATCCGCAGCATCGATCTCGGTCTTGCTGTCGGGCCAGTCCGACAGCAGCGCAAAATGGATTTCATCCGCCGTGTTGGCGAGATGATGCACCTCGATATTGCGGATGTTTTCCTCGACGTCGTCGCGTGAGCCGATCAGCGACGGCACCACCACCAGCGTGCGCGCCTCCGGCGGCACGCCGTGCCTGTAATCATAGCCAACGAGGCGCGTCGGTTTCAGGAACAGCGATACGACGGTGTTGAAGAAGGCCAGCGCGCCCTCGCTGGCTGGCACGGCAAACAGCGCCAGCATCAAGACGATCGACGGCACCGACAGGCCGAGATTGGCCAGCGCATTGCCGGAGAGGACGAGAAGCAGGGCCGTCAGCGCAAACACCGGTACGACGATGCCAAGCCATCCGGTCTTGCGGAAGGCACGCTTGACCGTCTGGCTGATGGTTGGCCGATAGCCGATCGATTTCTCCAGTTCCAGCCGGCGTGGGCCGACGAGAAAGAAACCGACATCGGTGTGAGCGGATGCAGCCGGAGCGGCATCGCTTTGATTGTCGCCGGACGTGGTCTCGCTGGCGGCGGGACCAGCCAGTTCGATGGCCCTCTCGGCGACGCGATACTCCGAAAGGTCGGAGCGGCGCGCCAGTTCCTCGATCGCGGTCCGGTACTGGTCACGCGAGAAGAAGTCGAGCGCGGCGAAATCGGTGCGTTCGCGCAGCACGGTGTCGATGCGGCTGACGCCTTCGAACCAAACCGTCCAGTCGACGTCGTTGATGAGGCGCAGGCCGCGGATGATGTTTCCGGTCGTCACATTGCCGCTCGACAGCGTGTGATGTTCGGAAATGATGATTTCCTCGGCGTCGGAGCCGGTCTTTTCGAGCTCGCCTTCGAGCCATTCCAATGCCTTGCCGGCATTCTGCGACCCATCGCGCAAGCGGTAGAGCAACTGGGTGGCAAAGGTGGTGTCCTGCGCGTGAGCGCTGAAGTTGGACAGGATCGCCTGCCGGTCCGGGCTGTCGTCGGTCGCCAGAACCTTGTCGGCGACATCGTTGGCGATCTGGCGCATCTGGCGGGTGCGGTTGACCCTGACCGCCAGCCGGCGGAGATTTTCGATCAGCACGAAGCGCAGAAGTGACGGCAGCGCCCAGAGTTCGCCGATCTTCAGCGGCTCGAGCGACTGAAAGCCCTGGACGATGGACTTGAACATCGTCGCCGAGACGGAACTGTCCGAATGCGCCACATAGGTCCAGGCCAGTGCCAGCGCGCGTGGCACGGTGCCGCCATCGGGCAGTTTCAGAACGGGCAACTGGCGGTAGAAGCGCCGCGGCAGATCGCGCTTGACCTGGAAAATGGTTTCTTCGACCAGATAATTGTTGTCGAGCAGCCACTGCGCCGCCGGCGTGATCGTCTCACCCCTCGCCTGCGCGGCATTGGTCGAGCGGTAGACTTCCAAAATCTTCTTGGCGCTGTCGCGGATGCGGGCCTGAAAGTCGAACGGCGTGAGGCCGAACAAATCGGTGAGATCGCCGTTTGCCAGGCTTTCGCCAAGCAGGCGAAGACGCTCTTCGGGCAGGAAATTGGATCGAATCGGCTCTTCCGTGATGGCCGGGAAGCTCGCGCTTGTCTTCTCGATTTGTGCAGGGGTCGTCTGAATATTCATTGAAAATTCCGTATGCGGACACTGAGCGGCGTCACCGCCACGGCAATGGCCCTAAAACCGATTCAAATGCAATTGGTTGCATTATCCCACTTGCCGAAAGTTTGTTTCCGCACCACGACAGGGCGTCATCTCTCAGCAAAATTCAAAGACGAGCGCCCCTCTTCCCGTCAGGTCCGATCGACGGAGAGGATTCAGGCTTTTTCGTGGTGCCGCCAGCAGCTTACGCTATATTTCGCCGGCATCGCGATCATGTTTGGAAACAAGCGTTAATCGTTGCCGGAGATGCCTTCGATCCGGATGACGAACAGCGTCGTGTCATGGACGGGCTGGACAAGCAGGCTGGCGATGTCCGGGCCGGGCAGCAGCATGTCGAGTGGCCCGAGGCGGATCGGATCGGTGCCGGGCACGATGACTTCGCCGTTCAAGCACAGGACGAGGGTCGTCCTGGTCTCCGTCCTGATTTCCACGGAGGTCGAGGCCACCAGGCGCTCGACCGAATGCGTCATCCGGCCGCGGCGGGTCATGACATTGAGATCGGTGATCGGCCCGCCAATCAGCGCGGCGGCAGTCGATACGTCAGCAGGAAAGGAAAGCGGATCCGTCGCCCTGGTGACCGATATCGGCGGGCGGCCGGCAATATCGAGCACAATGCCCTCGCCTTCGAGCACGGCAAGCGTGCGATCAATCCCGGCAAATTGCGAGAACGGACCGCTGCCTTCGACGCGCGCCATCGAGACGCGCCAGTCGAACTCGTCGAGCCCGGCTCCGGCAGGCGAGACGACGATTTCCGTCGTCACCCCGCCACCATTCTTCCACGGCATCGACCGGTATTCGGCTGCCCGCAGGATGCGCATCGGTTCAGCCAATCAGCCGAGAATGCCGGGCAGGTTGAGCTGGTGCTCCTTGGCGCACTCGATGGCGATGTCGTAGCCGGCATCGGCGTGGCGCATGACACCGGTCGCCGGATCGTTCCACAACACCCGTTCCAGGCGCCTGGCCGCTTCGCCCGTGCCGTCGGCGACGATGACCATGCCGGCGTGCTGCGAGAAGCCCATGCCGACACCGCCGCCATGGTGCAGCGACACCCAGGTGGCGCCCGATGCGGTGTTGAGCAGCGCGTTGAGCAGCGGCCAGTCGGACACCGCGTCAGAGCCGTCTTTCATGGATTCCGTCTCGCGGTTCGGCGAGGCGACCGAGCCGGAATCGAGGTGATCGCGGCCGATCACGACGGGCGCCTTGAGTTCGCCCTTGGCCACCATCTCGTTGAAGGCGAGGCCGAGCCTGTGCCGATCGCCGAGGCCAACCCAGCAGATACGCGCCGGCAGGCCCTGGAAGGCGATACGCTCGCGCGCCATGTCGAGCCAGTTGTGCAGATGGGTGTTGCCGGGCGTCAGTTCACGCACCTTGGCGTCGGTCTTGTAGATGTCCTCGGGATCGCCCGACAGGGCTGCCCAGCGGAACGGGCCGATGCCGCGGCAAAACAGCGGTCGGATATAGGCCGGCACGAAGCCGGGGAAGGCAAAAGCGTTCTCGAACCCCTCCTCCTTGGCCACCTGGCGGATGTTGTTGCCATAGTCGAGCGTCGGCACGCCGGCGTTCCAGAACGCCACCATTGCCTCGACATGTTCGCGCATCGAAGCACGGGCGGCTTTTTCAACTGCCTTCGGGTCGCTGACGCGCTTCTCACGCCACTCAGCCATCGTCCAGCCCTTGGGCAGATAGCCGTTGATGGGGTCGTGGGCCGAGGTCTGGTCGGTGACCATATCGGGGCGAATGCCGCGCCTGAACATTTCCGGAACGATCTCGGCCGTGTTGCCGAGTAGGCCTACCGACTTCGCCTCGCCTGCCTTGGTCCAGCGCTCTATCATCGCCATCGCCTCGTCGAGTGTCTCGGCCTTCTCGTCGACATAGCGGGTGCGCAGGCGGAAATCGATCGAATCCGGGTTGCATTCGATCGCCAGGCAGCAGGCGCCGGCCATGACAGCGGCCAGCGGCTGGGCACCGCCCATTCCGCCGAGACCGCCGGTCAGGATCCATTTACCCCTGAGATTGCCGCCATAGTGCTGGCGCCCGGCCTCGACGAAGGTCTCGTAGGTGCCCTGCACGATGCCTTGCGTGCCGATGTAGATCCACGAACCGGCCGTCATCTGGCCGTACATCATCAGGCCCTTCTTATCGAGCTCGTTGAACTTTTCCCATGTCGCCCAGTGCGGCACCAGGTTGGAGTTGGCGATCAGCACGCGCGGCGCGTCCGGATGGGTGCGGAACACGCCAACCGGCTTGCCCGACTGAACCAGCAAGGTCTCGTCATCGGCCAGCGTCCTCAACGAGGCGACGATGCGGTCAAAGTCGTTCCAGGTTCGCGCCGCCCGGCCGATGCCGCCATAGACGACCAGTTCGTTGGGGTTTTCGGCGACGTCCGGATCGAGATTGTTCATCAGCATGCGCAGCGGCGCTTCCGTCAGCCAGGAGCGGGCGCTGATTTCCGTGCCGCGTGGGCTACGGACTTCGCGGATGTTGTGGCGAGGATTGTTCATGTGGTCACTCCAGAAAAGGATCGAATGTCAGCTCTGCGCCCAGGTGATCGCGGCCTCGAGAATCTTCTTCAGCTTCGCGGCCATGGGTGCCGCGAACGCAGCATCATACGGCACCGGCCAATTGTCCGGCTCCCCCTTGCCCTCGGGCTCATGCATGTAGCCGCGATCGGCAAGTTCCATCTGGAGCGCATGGAAGCCGCCTTGCGGGTTGCCGAAGTAGCGCGTGATCCAGCCACCCTTGAAACGGCCGTTGATAACGTAGCTGTCGCCGGTTTCAGCCATGATCTGGCCGACCAGGCTCTGCAGCTCCGGATCGGCTGTCCGGCCGTCATTGGTGCCGAGATTGAACACAGGCAGCTTGCCCTCGAACAGGCGCGGCAGAACCGAACGGATCGAGTGGCAGTCATAGATGACGACCTTCTGATGCAGGCCGCGCAGCCTGGTGGCCTGAAACCCCAACATTTCATGGTAGGGTAGGAAATATGACTGATAGCGCTGGCTGATTTCCGCCGGCGTCGGTTCCTCGCCGAGCAGGTAAAGCGGATCACCGTCGAAAGTCTCGGTCGGGCAAAGCGTCGTCGTCGTCTGCCCCGGATAGAGCGAGGCGCCGGAGGGATCGCGGTTGACATCGATGACCGTGCGCGAGATCGACGTATGCACAACAGTCGCGCCAAGGCCGGCGGCGAAATCGTAGAGCTGGTCGATCCACCAGTCGCAGTCGCGACGGCCAAGCCAGGGCGAGACCAGCCGGTTGGCGATGCCGGCGAGATCGGTACCGGTATGCGGGATCGACACCACAAGAGGTGCCGTGCCTTCCGTCACTGTAAGCCAGTCGGTCATGTTCAGGCTCCCGAGATCGACGGCAATGTTACCGCACCGGCTGCCTTGATGGTCGCACCACTGCGCACCATGGCGATGGCTTTTTCCATGTCAGGATGGAAATGCCGGTCATTGTCGAGATGCGGCACTTCCGCTCTGACCAATTTGCGCACGGCTTCAAGTGCCGCGCTCGAAGCCAGCGGTGTATGGAAATCGCAGCCCTGGGTGGCGGCCAGCAATTCGATGCCGATGACCGCGGTTGCGTTCTCGACCATGCCGATCAGCCGGCGCGCGCCATGCGCTGCCATCGAAACATGGTCTTCCTGGTTGGCCGAGGTCGGTATGGAATCGACGCTGGCCGGATAGGCTTTCTGCTTGTTCTCGGAAACGAGGGCCGCCGCCGTCACCTGCGGGATCATGAAACCGGAGTTCAGGCCGGGCTTCGGCGTCAGGAAGGCCGGCATCCCCGACAGCGCGGGATCGACCAGCATGGCGATACGGCGCTCCGACAGCGAGCCGATCTCGCAGACAGCGAGCGCGATCATGTCGGCGGCGAAGGCCACCGGCTCGGCGTGGAAATTGCCGCCGGAAAGTGCGGTATCATCCTCGGCGAAGATCAGCGGATTGTCGGTGACGCCATTGGCCTCGGTGCCAAGCGTGTCCGCTGCCTGACGCAGAACGGTGAGTGCTGCGCCCATGACCTGCGGCTGGCAGCGCAAGCAATAAGGATCCTGAACGCGTTCGTCGCCGACACGATGCGATTCACGGATGGCGCTGCCTGCCATGAGGCTGCGCAGCGCGTCCGCCGTCTCGATCTGGCCGCGATGCTTTCTCAGCGCATGGATGCGCGGATCGAAGGGGGCGTCGGAGCCTTTTGCAGCGTCGGTCGACAAGGCGCCGGCGACCAGCGCCGACTGGTAGAGGACTTCGGCCTCGAACAAGGCAGCCAGCGCATAGGCGGTGGAAAACTGCGTGCCGTTGAGCAACGCCAGGCCTTCCTTGGCGCCCAATGTCACCGGCTCCAGCCCGTGAGAAACGAAGGCGACCTTGGCCGGGAAGCGGCCATGCGGGGTGAAGCATTCGCCGACGCCGATCATCACCGCCGTCATGTGCGACAGCGGCGCAAGGTCGCCGGAGGCGCCGACGGAGCCTTGCGCGGGAACCACCGGGATGACGTCGTTGGCGAGCATTGCCTCCAGCAACTCGATGGTCTGAGGACGCACGCCGGATGCGCCCTGCGCCAGGCTGGCCAGCTTCAGCGCCATCATCAGCCTGCAAACAGCGACCGGCATCGGCTCGCCGACGCCGGCGGCATGCGACAGCACGATGTTGCGCTGCAAGGTCTCGAGGTCGCCGGCGGGGATGCGGACGCTGGCCAGTTTGCCGAAGCCGGTGTTGATGCCATAGACCGGCTCGCCCTTGGCGACGATCCTTGCAACGGCCTCGGCGCTCGCCTTGATCTTTGGCCGGCAGGCATCGTCAAGCTTCGGCACGGCGCCACGGTAGATGGCGCGCCAGTCTGCCAGCGTCGCATTGCCGGGCTTCAGGGTCAGTTCGGTCATTGTCCTCTCCAGATGCGGGCATGCAGCGGGTTGAACCCCATGCGGTAGACGAGTTCGGCGGGGCGTTCGATGTTCCAGATCGCCAGATCGGCGGATTTGCCGGCTTCGAGCGTGCCGGTTTCTGCCAACAGGCCGAGCGCACGGGCGGCCTCGCGGGTAACGCCGGCAAGGCATTCGTCGACGGTCAGGCCGAACAAGGTCGCCGCCATGTTCATGGTCAGAAGCAGCGAGGTCAGCGGCGAGGTGCCGGGATTGTTGTCGGTAGCGACGGCCATCCTGACGCCGTGCTGGCGGAACAGGCCAATCGGTGGCTTCTTCGTTTCGCGAATAAAATAGTAGGCGCCGGGCAGGATTGTCGCCACGGTTCCGGCCTTCGCCATCGCCACGGCGCCCGCCTCATCGGCGTATTCGAGATGATCCGCCGACAGCGCACCATAGCGCGCGGCAAGTTCGGCGCCATGCAAATTGGACAACTGGTCGGCATGAAGCTTGACCGGCAAGCCTGCTGCCTTGGCAGCGTCGAAGACGCGCGCCATCTGCTCCGGCGAAAAGGCGATGCCCTCGCAAAACCCGTCGACGGCATCGGCCAGCTTCTCGGCGGCAACCGCCGGAAGAATTTCCTTTGCGACCAGATCGATGAAGGCGTCCTTGTCGCCGTTGGCTTCCGGCGGCAACGCATGGGCGCCGAGGAAGGTCGTGCGGATCGTCACTGGCCGCTGTTCACCCAGTTGGCGGGCAGCACGCAGCGACTTCTTTTCGTTTTCGAGATCGAGCCCATAGCCCGACTTTACTTCTACGGTGGTGGCGCCCTCGGCGATCAGCGCATCGAGGCGCGGCAGCGATTGCGCGATCAGTTCGTCTTCGCTGGCGGCGCGCAAGGATTTGACCGAGGAGACAATGCCGCCGCCGGCCCTGGCGACCTCTTCGTAGGTGGCGCCGGCCAATCGCATCTCGAATTCGTTGGCGCGGTTGCCGGCATGGACCAGATGGGTGTGGCAGTCGATCAGGCCCGGCGTGATCCAGCGGCCCTCGCAGTCGATCGTATCGGCGCCTTGGGCAAGCGCTGCGGGCATTCCCGATTCAGGGCCGGCATAGACAATGCGGCCGTCACGCGCGGCGACCGCGCCGTGTTCGACGACACCAAGTCCGGCGGCACCCTCGGCCATGGTCGCCAGGCGCGCATTGCGCCACAGACGAAGACCCCCTGACCGGCTTTTGCTCTCTGCAGCCATCATCTTTTCCGTTTCAATCGGTGACGATTATGTATATACATATTGAAACGCACTGCAAGTGCCATCATCGCATATGGGACAGGGAACCGGAGAGAAAAGTGACTGATATCTTCGCGGAACAGGCGCTCCTTCCCAATGGCTGGCACAGCAATGTGCGGATCACCTTGGCCAACGGACGCATAACAACTGTCGAGCCGGGAGCCACCGCCGTGGCCGGCGACGAACGCCACGCGATCCTGCTGCCCGGCATGCCCAATCTGCACAGCCATGCCTTCCAGCGCGGCATGGCCGGATTGGCCGAGCTTCGCGGCCCTTCCGCCGACAGTTTCTGGAGCTGGCGCGAGGTGATGTACCGCTTCGCCCTGTCGATGACGCCCGACCAGGTCGAGGCGGTTGCCGCGCAGCTCTATGTCGAAATGCTGGAGGCCGGTTTTTCACGCGCCGGCGAATTTCATTATCTGCATCATGACCGCGACGGAAAACCCTATGCCAACCTTGCCGAGATGGCCGAGCGCATCGCGGCCGCGGCCGGCGAAACCGGTATCGGCCTGACGCTGCTGCCGGTGTTTTATGCGCACTCCTCTTTCGGAGGCGCTGCGCCAAACGAAGGCCAACGGCGTTTCATCAACGATGTGAACCGGTTCTCCAGGCTTGTTGAGAAATGCCGCGCATCGGTTCGTGCGTTGAATCAGGCTGTCGTCGGCGTTGCTCCGCACAGTTTGCGCGCTGCGACACCTGAGGAATTGACCGAGGTGGCCGCCATGGCGCCGGATGGGCCAATCCATATCCACGTCGCCGAGCAGGTGAAGGAAGTCGATGACTGCGTTGCCTGGTCGGGCGCGCGGCCGGTCGAATTCCTGTTGGCCAACGCGAAAGTAGACCAACGCTGGTGTCTGATCCACGCCACGCACATGACCGATGCGGAAACGGTCGGGATGGCGAAGAGTGGGGCGATCGCCGGCCTTTGTCCGATCACCGAGGCCAATCTCGGTGACGGCACTTTTGCGGCGCCGATGTTCAGGGAACATGGCGGCCGCTTCGGGGTCGGCTCCGATTCCAACGTGCTGATCGGCCTGCCCGACGAGTTGCGCCAGCTCGAATATTCGCAGCGCCTCGCCCACCGCGCCCGCAATGTGCTGGCGGTGGCCGGCGGCTCGACCGGGCGCGCGCTGTTCGATGCCGCGCTCGACGGCGGCAGCGTCGCCCTTGGTGCAGGCGCCTCCACGATTGCCGCCGGCGCATCGGCAGATCTCGTCTCGCTCGACGCCAGCAATCCCTCGCTGGCCGGCAAGACCGGCGACGCCATCCTCGACGCCTGGATCTTCGCCAATGGCAGCAAGGTCGACTGCGTCTGGGTGCATGGCAACAAACAGGTCAGCGGCGGCCGGCATGCAAGGCGCGAGGCCATCGCCGAGCGGTTTCGTAGCGTGATGACGGCGCTTTCGGCATGAGCATGATCGAGACAGCGGATGTGGAAGGCGGCGTCTCGCTGCATCAGCGCATCCTGTCCGACATCAGCGAAAAGATCCTGTCCGGCGCTTGGGCGCCCGGCCATCGCATCCCGTTCGAGCACGAGTTGAGCGCGCAATATAATTGTTCGCGCATGACGGTGAACAAGGCGCTGTCGCAGTTGGCCAAGGCGGGGCTGATCGAGCGCCGCCGACGCTCAGGCAGCTTTGTCCGCCGGCCGCAGTCACAAGCGGCGGTGCTGGAGATCCACGATATAAGGGTCGAGGTCGAAGCACTCGGCCTGCTTTATCGCTACGAGCGCGTGGAGCGGCACAAAAGACGCAGCGACGCCGAGGACCGGGCTTTGCTGGAACTCGGTACCGCCGGGCCGGTGCTGGCGCTGGAATGCCGGCATTTCGCCGGCCAGCGGCCGTTCGCGCATGAGCAGCGGCTGATCAACCTGACCGCCGTACCTGAAGCCGCCGACGAGGAATTCCTGGCCATCGCGCCCAGCCCGTGGCTGATCGGCCGCGTGCCGTGGAGCGAAGCCGAACACCGTATTCGCGCGGTCGCCGCCGACAGGCACATCGCCGCGGCACTCGACATTGCGGCCGGCGCGCCTTGTCTGGTGGTCGAGCGACGGACATGGAGTGCGGAACATCCGGTCACCCACGTCCGCTTCACCTACGCGGCGGAGAGCCATACGCTGGTAGCGCGATTCAGGCCGTCGCAGGGGTAGCTTTTTACCCTCCCCTTGTGGGGAGGACCGGCGTGCCGGCATTGCGAAGCAAGGCTGGCTTGACGGGGTGAGGGACGGCGCTGCCCCCACCCGGACCTGCGGTCCAACCTTCCCACAAGGGGGAGGTTGAAGGCCGCAGCTAAACCGCCGCCGTAATAATAATCTCGACCAGATATTCCGGTCCGGCGAGTTTTGCTTCGCCGGTGGCGCGGGCGGGCGTGTTGCCTTGCGGCACCCACTTGTCCCATTCCGCGTTCATCTCGGCAAAGGTGCTCATGTCGGCCAGCCAGATGATCGCCTGCAGGATCTTGGTCTTGTCCGAACCGGCCTTGGCCAGCAGTTCGTCGATAGCCGCCAGGATGTCCCTGGTCTGCGCAGCGACATTCCCGCCGGGCTCGCCGACCTGACCGGCCAGATAGACGGTATTTCCGTGAATGACGATCTGGCTCATGCGCGGGCCAACATCGATGCGACGAATGCTCATTGGATGGTTCCTTCCTGTGTCGGTTGCGCCTCTTTAGAGTTGCCGCCGGCTTCGGGCAAGGTCGCTCGGTCGAATCCCCTTGGGCCAACCATGTGTGATATCCACACACGGCAAGTTGACCCGGCAGCCGCAATTCCGCCCGATTGGCTTGTTGACTAATGTAATAACATCACATATCCAATCGGCCGCTGCCAGCAGCCGGATTTCGCTGCCCCACGGATCGCAGAATGACAAATACCTGCCTGACCTTCCGCGACCTGACGCTTGGCTACGGCAGCCACCCGGCGATCCATCATCTTGACGGCACGATACGGACAGGCTCGCTGACCGCCGTGGTCGGCGCCAACGGCTCTGGCAAATCGACGCTGATGAAAGGCATTGTCGGCGTCCTGAAGCCGATGGCCGGCGAGGTCATCCGCGCGCCCGGCGTGCGTGCCGCCTATCTGCCGCAACAATCGGAGCTTGATCGCTCCTTTCCGGCGCGGGTGGTTGACCTGGTCTCGCTTGGCCTGTGGCCACGACGCGGCCTGCTCGGCCGCCATACCAGGGAAGATCGCGATTCCGTCAGCCAGGCGCTGATGGCCGTTGGT
Source organism: Mesorhizobium bavaricum (assembly GCF_056781655.1). Taxonomy (NCBI): domain Bacteria; kingdom Pseudomonadati; phylum Pseudomonadota; class Alphaproteobacteria; order Hyphomicrobiales; family Phyllobacteriaceae; genus Mesorhizobium; species Mesorhizobium bavaricum. Next base: position 5,200,070 of record NZ_CM165566.1, read on the forward strand.
CTCGGCGGCTTCGAGAAGCGCCCGATCGACACGCTGTCAGGTGGCCAGTTGCAGCGCACGCTGTTTGCGCGTGTCTTGCTGCAGGACGCCGACCTCATCCTGCTCGACGAGCCCTTCAACGCCGTCGACGCCAAGACGGTCGGCGATCTGATCGCATTGATCAAGCGCTGGCATGGCGAGGAGCGCACCATCTTGGTGGTCGTCCACGATCTGGATCTGGTGCGCCAGAATTTCCCCGAAACGCTGCTGCTTGCCCGCCAGCCGATTGCCTGGGGTGAAACCAGGGAAACGCTGAAGCCGGAGAACCTGCTGCGCGCCCGCCGCTTCCACGAAGCCTGGGAAGAGAATGCGCCCTGGTGCGAGCCAGACGGGCATGCTCATGACCACGATCACGACCATCGTGGCCATGCTCACGGGCATGATCATGACCATGGCGTCGGACCGAGGGCTGCCTGATGGACACGCTTTACGGTCTTTTCATCGCGCCCTTCACCGATTTCGGCTTCATGCAGCGGGCGCTGATCGGTTCGCTGATGCTGTCGCTCGGCGCCTGCCCGGTTGGCGTCTTCCTGATGCTGCGGCGCATGAGCCTGTCCGGCGACGCCATGGCGCATGCCATCCTGCCGGGTGCCGCCGCCGGTTTCCTGTTCTATGGGCTGGAGATTCTGCCGATGACCATCGGCGGCCTGATCGCCGGCGTCATCGTGGCACTCGGCGCCGGCGCCGTCTCACGCTTCACCATCCAGCGCGAAGACGCCTCGATGGCGGCCTTCTATCTGATTTCGCTCGCCATCGGCGTCTTGATGGTGTCGATCCGAGGCTCCAGCGTCGATCTCATGCATGTGCTGTTCGGCACGGTGCTGGCGCTCAACAACGAAGCGCTGACGCTGATCGGCGGCATTGTCGCGGTGACCTTGGTCAGCCTCGCCATCTTCTGGCGGGCACTGGTCGCCGAATGCCTCGATCCGCTGTTCCTGCGCTCGGTCAGCCGGCTCGGCAGTCCGGTGCATTTCATCTTTCTCGGCCTCGTCGTGCTCAACCTCGTCGGCGGTTTCCAGGCGCTCGGCACGCTTCTATCGGTCGGCCTGATGATGCTGCCCGCCGCAGCCGCTCGTTTCTGGACCGTGCGCGTCGAGCCCATGTGCGTGCTGGCGGTGCTGATCGGCTTTGCTTCCTGCATCGCCGGGCTTCTTCTGTCCTATCACGCATCGTTGCCGTCCGGCCCGGCCATCATCCTGTCCGCCGGCGTCGTCTATTTCGCCTCGATCCTGTTCGGCACGCGCGGCATTCTGCGCGCCCGCATCGTCCATCACCGTCACAGAACGGCCTGATCCCCAACCCGCCCTAAAGGAGACCCGTCCATGCTGAAAACGATCCGCGCCACCCTGGCGATGAGCGTTATAACATTAACTACCTTTGGCGCATCGTCGGCCTTCGCGGCGCCGCTGAAAGTGGTCGCCAGCTTCACCGTCATTGCCGATTTTGCAAAAAATGTCGGCGGCGACCGCATCGATGTAACCACCATTGTCGGACCGGACGGAGACGCCCATGTCTACGAGCCGAGCCCGGCCGATGCGGTGGCAATGGCCAAGGCCGACATCGTGCTGGTCAACGGCCTGCATTTCGAAGGCTTTCTGCAGCGGCTGGTCGATGCCAGCGCCACCAAGGCCTCGATCGTCACCTTGACCAAAGGCGTGACGCCGATCGACTTCAAACCTGAATTCGCCGACGCAGACGCAGCTGAGGGTGCCGGCACCGGCGGCGGCAAGACGGTCACCGATCCGCACGCCTTCCAGTCGATCACCAATGCCAAGATCTACGTGAAGAACATCGCGGATGCATTCTGCACGGCCGATGCCGACGGCTGCGTCAGCTACCAGACCAATGCCGCCGCCTACACCAAGAAGCTTGATGCGGTCGAAGGCGAAGTGAAAGCGGCGATCGCCTCGATCCCTGAAGCGAAGCGCGTCGTCATCACTTCGCATGACGCCTTCGGCTATTTCGAACACGCATACGGCCTGACCTTCCTCGCCCCGCAAGGCATTTCGACGGACTCCGAGCCGTCCGCCGCCGATGTCGCCAAGCTGGTCACCCAGGTGAAACAGGACAAGGCGGCGGCGATCTTCGTCGAGAACATCACGAACCCGCGCCTGATCGAGCAGATCGCCAGCGAGACCGGTATCAAGGTGGGCGGCACGCTCTATTCGGACGCGCTGTCGCAACCCGATGGCCCAGCCTCGACCTATATCGACATGATGCACAACAACATCAGCCAGATCAAAGGCGCCATCCTCGGCAGCTGACCAAAGCCTCCTCGGAAAGGCGGAGACTGTCTCCGCCTTTTTCAGTTCGCACCGATCCGCTCCAGGTCTTGGGCTTGAGTTGGATTCTTCGCCAGAAATCGCTATCTGCGCAAAACGAATTCTGTTTGGCGGATTGCCGGCTCCGTCAGGGAGTGGCAAGACTCTGCGACAGACCAGATTGCGAGGATGCTGCCATGGAATACCGCGAGATCAGTGAGGACTATTCGGTCTCGGGCCAGATCCAGCCCGAAGACGTCACCGCCATCAAGGAGGCCGGCTTCAAGAGTATCATCTGCAACCGGCCGGATGATGAGCAGCCCGGCCAGCCTTCTGCCGATACCGTCAAGGCGGCGGTTGAAGCCGCGGGCCTCGCCTTCCGCTACATCCCCGTCATCAGCGGCCAGATCACGGCCGAGAATGTCGCGGATCAGGCCGAGGCGCTCGACGAACTCGACGGCCCGGTCTTCGCCTATTGCCGTTCCGGCGCGCGCTGCACCAACCTCTACGGGCTGATCCAGCAGTCGAAGGGTTAAATCGGCCCCAAGTTCAAATCGGCAGGGCGCCGGTTTCCTTCAGCGTCTCAAGCACGATCGCCGTCTTCACGTGCTGAACGGATTCGTGCGGCAGGAGCACGCCGTTGACGAATTCCGACAGCGATTTCAAATCGGGCGTCACCACCTTCAAGATGTAATCCATCTCGCCCGTCAGCGCGTGCGCTTCCTGCACTTCCGGCAGCCGCGCAACCAGTTCGCCGAAGCGCCTAGCATTGTCACGGTTGTGGGTGGCAAGTGTCACCGAGATGACGTTGACCAGCGAGAAGCCGAGTTTGTCGCGGTCGAGCACAGCGCGGTAGCCCTTGATATAGCCATCCTCCTCAAGCCGCTGGCGGCGGCGCGAGCACTGTGACGCCGACAGGTTCACCCGCTCCGACAAATCGTTGTTGGTGAGCCGCGCATCGCCCTGCAACAGCGCCATTATCTTGCGGTCAAACTGGTCAATACGCGTCTCATCCATGGATTTACCCCTTATAGTGCACGCTTTACGCATGAAATGATCATTTCAAGCGTTTGAATGCAAGCACCATGCGCCGGCTCCGCGCTATGATGGCGACTGACGAGCCCTTTCAGGCCGAGCCAGATCCGGAGGAATATCATGGGTCCCTTCCCGCACGACGCCCCGCCCGCCAAGATCAGCAAGCACAACCCCGCCGGCACCGACGGTTTCGAATTCGTCGAGTTCGCGCATCCGGAGCCGGAAAAGCTCGCCGAACTGTTCACCCGCATGGGCTATGTGGCGGTGGCCAGGCACCGCACCAAGAACATCACTGTCTGGCGCCAGGGCGACATCAACTATGTCGTCAATGCCGAGCCCGGCTCGCATGCGATGAAATTCGCGGACAAGCACGGGCCTTGTGCTGCCTCGATGGCCTGGCGGGTGGTCGATGCCAAGCATGCCTTCGACCACGCCGTTGCCAAGGGCGCCACCCCTTACGAAGGCACCGACAAGGCGCTCGACGTGCCGGCTATCCTCGGCATCGGCGGCTCGCTGCTCTATTTCATCGACACCTATGGCAAGGAGGGCTCGGCCTATGATGCCGAGTTCGAGTGGCTCGGTGCGCGCGACCCGCGGCCGCAAGGCGTCGGCTTCTATTTCCTCGACCACCTCACCCACAATGTCTATCGCGGCCAGATGGACAAATGGTGGGATTTCTACCGCAATCTGTTCGGCTTCAAGCAGATCCATTTCTTCGACATTGACGGCAAGATCACCGGGCTGGTCAGCCGCGCCATCACCTCGCCCTGCGGCAAGATCCGCATTCCGCTGAACGAGTCCAAGGACGACACCAGCCAGATCGCCGAGTATCTGAAGAAGTACAATGGCGAAGGCATTCAGCACATCGCGGTCGGCACCGACGAGATCTACGCCGCCACCGACAGGCTGGCCGAAAACGGCCTGAAGTTCATGCCCGGCCCGCCGGAAACCTATTACGACATGTCCTATGACCGCGTGAATGGCCATGACGAGCCGATTGAACGGATGAAGAAGCACGGCATCCTGATCGACGGCGAAGGCGTGGTCGATGGCGGCATGACCAAGATCCTGCTGCAGATCTTTTCGAAAACCGTGATCGGGCCGATCTTCTTCGAGTTCATCCAGCGCAAGGGCGACGAAGGCTTTGGCGAGGGCAATTTCCGCGCCCTGTTCGAATCGATCGAGCAGGACCAGATCAAGCGTGGCGTGATCAAGGTGCAGGCGGCGGAGTAGGCTTCAGGTCGAGCGGACTGTGCATGACCCTGGTTTCGGGTCATGCACCAAATCAGATCTTGAGGCCCAGCCGCTCGACCTCTTCTTTCCTCAGCTTCACATCGTAGTCGAGCAGGAATTCATCGAGTTGCGGCGGCGCGACCGACGTGCCGGAGAGCATCGCGTGCACCTGACCGCGATGGTGGATGTCGTGCAGGAAGACATGCGCGAGGATGTCGCCGATGCGCTCAGGGATCATTCCGTCCTTGCGCCGGTCAGTGATGACCTGACGATCGAGATCGGCTGCCGAGAGCCGGTCGCAAAAAGCGATCAGGCGACGGTCCGCGGCGACCTGGGCGGCAAACAACGCCTGCGGCTGGTCGATCGGCACGAAATCGTCATGGGCGGCAGCACCGACGCCGCCCTCTTCGAGAAAATCGAGATAGAGAAGATCGACCGCAAGGATGTGGTTGAGTGTCGCCTCGATCGACGGGAAGAAACTGGTGCGTTCGGCCGCGAATTCGCCGGGCTTGAGCTGCAGAACAGCACGGTACAGCCGATCATTCGACCAGAGATTGTTACCGGCCATGCGGCGCAGATGGTCAAGCAGGGTCATCACCTCATCCTGCGGATCGAACCAGATACAGACCCGCCCACATAACCGCAAAGCCGGCGAGAACGACCAGCAGCAGCCGGTTCATGCGCCGCCGCATAGCCTGCGTTTCCTCGTCCCGAGCGACTCTCATGTTGGTGATGGTGTGGAACATCATCGTATTGCGCGGAAGGCCGCTGCGGTTGGTCAGGTCGGGCGAGCGCGCCTCGATGCGGTAGCTCAGCCGGATCGCCACGAAGAAGACCGCCAGTATGGCAAGCGCCCAGACACCCGCCAGCAGATAGAATGCCTCCCCCGTCATTCCCTCACCTCTCGTATTTCTCGACCTTCTGCTCGATGGCGCCGAAGATCGAATGACCCGTCCTGTGCTTCATCTCGATGCGTACCGTGTCGCCGAAGCGCAGGAAAGGCGTTTTGGGTGCGCCTGATACAATGGTCTCGATCATGCGCAGTTCGGCGATACAGGAGTAGCCGGCGCCGCCCGCCGACACCGGCTTGCCCGGCCCGCCGTCGAGCTTGTTGGACACGGTGCCGGAGCCGATAATCGTGCCGGCAGCCAGCGGCCTTGTCCTGGCGGCATGGACGATCAGCGCCGGAAAATCGAAAGTCATGTCGACGCCCGCATTGGCCCGCCCGAACGGCTTGCCGTTGAGATCGGCGAGCAGCGGCAGGTTCACCTTGCCGCCATCCCAGGCGTCGCCCAGTTCGTCCGGCGTCACCGCCACAGGCGAAAACGCCGAGGACGGCTTCGATTGGAAGAAGCCAAAACCCTTGGCCAGTTCCGGTCCGGTCAGCGCACGCAGCGTCACGTCATTGACCAGCATCACCAGCCGGATCGCGGCGCGCGCCTCACCGAGGCCGACACCCATCGGCACATCGTCGACGACAACGGCGACTTCCGCCTCCATGTCGATACCGAAGGCTTCGTCAGCCATGCGGATCGGATCGCGTGGTGCGATGAAGGAATCCGAGCCGCCCTGGTAGATCAGCGGGTCGGTCCAGAAGCTCGCCGGCATCTCGACGCCGCGCGCTTTCCGCACCAGTTCGACATGATTCACATAGGCCGAGCCATCCGCCCATTGATAGGCACGCGGCAGCGGCGAATGGGCATTATGCTCGTGGAAGCGTTCCGACGGCACCGCATTGTTCTCCAGCGATTCCGCTATTGTCGCGAGGTGCGGGGCGATGCGCCGCCAGTCGTCGAGCGCTGCCTGCAGCGTGCGCACCAGGAACGAGGCGTCGGTGAAGCGTGTCAGGTCGCGCGACACGACGACGAGTTTTCCGTCGCGCGTCCCATCCTTCAGTGTGGCAAGCTTCATGCGGTTTCCTCTCCTTGTGCAGCTTTCTTGCTGCTTAACTCCACAACAAGGCCGTCGCGGGCGATCGTCAAGTCGCCGGCCCAAGTTTTCCTGACAGCGGTGATCCAGTTGGCCTCGACGATCCCGGAATCGTCGGCCGGAATGAGGTGGTTGAGCACCAGCCGCTTCACGCCGGCATCGCTGGCGATGCGCCCGGCCTCCTCGGCAAAACTGTGGCTGGCAAGCAGATGGTCTCGCAGCCGCGCACCGTTGCCGGTCTTTGCCACCAGCCGCTCGATGCCTTCCTCCAGCATAGCTTCGTGGACGAGGATGTCGGCGCCCTGGGCGAAATCGGCGAGTGGTGGAAAGAAGGCCGTATCGGCGGAAAACACCACGCTTTTCACGCCATGCTCGAAGCGCAGGGCAAAGCAATCGGTCACCGGCGGGTGGTCGACGCGCAGGGCCGAAACCTTGGGGCCGTATTGCTCGACAATCAAGCCTTCGGCGAATTCGCTGATCGAAACCAGCTCGCGAATATCTGGCCGGCCCTCGTCTACGACGCGGATCTCGATGTCGAATTCCATCGCCTGACAAAAGCGCCGCCAGTAATGGCCGGTGCCGGGCGGGCCGAACACGCTGACGGGCGTGGCCAGACCGGCCGTCCAGGCGGTGTGGATCAGCGGCCCGAGCTCCAGCACATGGTCGGAATGCAGATGGGTGATGAAGATCAGGTCGAGTGCCTTCAGGCTGATGCCGGCATCGACCAGACCGCGCGTCACGCCAAGTCCGCAGTCTACGACAATGCTGCGGCCGCCGATCTGCAGCAGTGACGAGCTCGGCCACGGTCCACCCGGTCGAAGTGCCGGACCGCCCTTCGAGCCCAAAAGCACCAGCCGATCCGGCATGGACTCGTAGCTCAAGACCAGTCGCCCTCGGGCGTGCCGTTGAAGCGCTTCTTCAGATCGGCCCAGCAGTCGATGTAATTGTCCTGTCGGGTTTCGAGTTCGGCACCGTAGCGGGTCAGCATCTGCGGGAATCGGGTCTCGAACATGAAGGCCATGGTGTTGTCGAGCTTGACCGGTTTCAAGTCCGCGCGCGAGGCCTTTTCGAAGCCTGAGGCATCCGGCCCATGCGCCAGCATCAGATTGTGCAGGCTGATACCGCCGGGCACGAACCCTTCCTCCTTGGCGTCGTACTGGCCATGGATCAGGCCCATGAACTCGCTCATGATGTTGCGGTGGTACCAGGGCGGCCGGAACGTATCTTCGGCCACCAGCCAGCGCGGCGGGAAGATGACGAAGTCGATGTTGGCGGTGCCTTCCTCGCCGCTCGGCGCGGTCAGTACGGTGAAGATCGACGGGTCGGGATGGTCGAACAGAAGCGCGCCGACCGGCGAAAACGTTGCCAGATCATATTTGTAGGGCGCGTAGTTGCCGTGCCAGGCAACGACGTCGAGCGGCGAATGGCCGATCTCGGTGACATGGAAGTTGCCGCACCATTTCACCGTCAGCCGGCACGGCGTTTCCTTCTCCTCGAACCAGGCGCAAGGCGTCTTGAAATCGCGCGGGTTGGCCAGGCAATTGGCGCCGATGGGGCCACGGTCCGGCAGCGTCAGCTTGGCACCATAGTTTTCGCAGACATAGCCGCGCACTTGGGCATCGACCAGTTCGACCTTGAAGACAAGACCGCGCGGCAGCACAGCGATCTCGCCGGGCCGAAGCTCGATGACGCCCATTTCCGTGACGAAGCGCAGGGCGCCGACCTGCGGCACGATGAGCAGCTCGCCGTCGGCATTGAAGAAATGATCGTCGGCCATCGAGCGGTTGGCGACATAGACGTGTGCCGCCATGCCGGTCTGTCCGAGCACGTCGCCGGCAGTGGTGATGCTGCGCATGCCGGCGATGAAGTCGGTCGGCTCTTTCGGCATCGGCACCGGGTTCCATCGGTACTGGCCAAGCGCCAACTCGTGGTCGCCGACATTGGGCGCGCTCTTCCACAATGGATAGCTCGCCGGCTTGAAGCGGCCGGTGTGCTTCACGCTTGGCCGGATCCGATAGAGCCAGGAGCGCTCATTGGTGCCGCGCGGCGCGGTGAAGGGCGAGCCCGAAAGCTGCTCGGCATAGAGGCCATAGGCCGGCCGCTGCGGCGAGTTCCGCCCCTGCGGCAGCGAGCCGGGCAAGGTTTCGGTTTCGAAGTCGTTGCCGAAACCCGGCATGTAGGAAAAGGCCATCGCTTCCTCCCGGAATTGATCTCAATTGACCAAACTGGTTTCATTTGTAACCATCGAAAATGTAACTATCAATGCCAATGCTTCCACCGGGATACGCAACCATGGAACCGGAAATCCTCGACCTGGAAGACTTCCTGCCCTACCGGCTCTACCGCCTGGCCGACGCCGTCAGCCGGGAATTTGCGGGGATTTACAAGGACAGCCATGGCCTGACTCGGCCGGAATGGCGTACCCTTTCGGGGCTGGGTCAGCATGGGACAATGACGGCGACAGCCCTCGGCGAACAATCGGCCATGCACAAGACCAAGGTTTCGCGCGCCGTTGCCGAGCTTGAGCGACGGCGCTGGCTGATCCGAACTCCCGATGAAAACGACCGCCGCATCGAACATCTGACACTGACCAAAGCCGGCCTTGCCGCCTATCACGAAATGGTCCCGTTGGCGAAAGCGTTCGAGCGGGACTTGCTGGCAAGACTGAACCCCGCCGAGCGGGTGGCCGTCGTCAGTGGAGTGACCGCGCTGGAGGGAGCGCTGGACAGGAATTAGATCGCCAGCGGCTGGCAGGACAAACGGAGGCGCGAACGATCGCGACGCCTCTTATTCGGCGCTACCAGTCCATCACCACCTTGCCAGAGCTGCCGCTGCGCATCGCATCGAAGCCGGTCTGAAAGTCGTCGATGCCGATGCGGTGCGTGATCAGGCCCGAAACATCCAGGGGCCCCTGCACCAGTGCGATCATCTTGTACCAGGTCTCGAACATCTCGCGGCCGTAGATGCCCTTGAGATGCAGCATCTTGAAGATCACCTTGTTCCAGTCGATCTCGAAGCCGGTCGAAGCGATGCCCAAAATGGCGATCTTGCCGCCATTGTTCATGGTGTCGATCATGTCGCGGAAGGCGGGGGCCGCCCCCGACATTTCGAGGCCTACGTCGAAGCCTTCTGTCATGCCGAGCGCCGGCATGACGTCACGGAGCTTTTCCTTCGAGGCGTCGACGACATGCTGCACGCCGAGCTTTTTCGCCAGCGCCAGCCGTACCGGATTGATGTCGGTGATGACCACCTTTCGCGCGCCGACGCATTGCGCCACCAGCGCACCCATGATGCCGATCGGCCCGGCGCCGGTGACCAGCACGTCCTCGCCGACCAGGTCGAAGGACAGAGCGGTGTGGACCGCATTGCCGAGGGGATCGAAGATCGCGGCGATCTCGTCCGGCACGTCGTCGGGGATCGGCACGACATTGTGCTGCGGGATCGCCAGATACTCGCCGAAGGCGCCGGGGCGGTTGACGCCGACACCGAGCGTATTGCGGCACAGATGCCCCCTGCCCGCGCGGCAGTTGCGGCAATGGCCGCAGACAATGTGGCCTTCGCCCGACACGCGCTGGCCGACCTTGTATTCGGTGACCGCGGCGCCGAAATCGGCAACCGTGCCGACGAATTCATGGCCAGTCACCATCGGCACCGGCACCGTCTTCTGCGCCCACTGATCCCAATTGTAGATGTGGACGTCGGTGCCGCAGATCGCGGTCTTCTTCACCTTGATCAGCACATCGTTGGGGCCGATCTCCGGCACCGGCACCTCTTCCATCCAGATGCCCGGCTCGGCCTTGGCTTTCACCAGCGCCTTCATCATGTTCGACATGCTTTTGTCCCTTGAATCTCTTGTTCCGGAATCGCTTTGCGATTTCGGCCTTTCAGGAAATCACCCCGAGTTCGCGCCCAACAGCGGCAAACGCCTCCACCGCCCGATCGATGTCGGCACTGGAATGCGCCGCAGACATCTGCGTGCGGATGCGCGCCTGGCCCTTCGGCACCACCGGGAAGGAAAAACCGATGACATAGATGCCGCGCTTCAGCATGCGTGCCGCCATCTCCTGCGCCAGCGTCGCGTCGCCCAGCATCACCGGAATGATCGGATGATCGGCCCCGGCCAGCGTGAAGCCGAGCTTGCCCATTTGTGACCTGAACCGCGCCGCGTTGGCATATAGGCCCTCGCGCAAGGCGTCGCCATTGCGAACCAGGTCGAAGACCTTGATCGAGGCGCCGGCGATCGCCGGCATCAGCGTGTTGGAAAAGAGATAGGGCCGCGAGCGCTGGCGCAGCCAGTCGACCACCTGCTTTTTGCCCGATGTGTAGCCGCCGGATGCGCCGCCGAGCGCCTTGCCGAGCGTGCCGGTGATGATGTCGACCCTGCCTTCGACGCCGCAATGCTCGGCCGAACCACGGCCGTTCTGGCCGACGAAGCCTACCGCATGGCTGTCGTCGACCATCACCATGGCATCGTACTTGTCGGCGAGGTCGCAGACACCCCTGAGATTGGCGATGATGCCATCCATGGAAAACACGCCGTCGGTGGCGATCAGCCGGAAGCGGCAGTCCTTCGCCTCCTTCAACCGCGCCTCGAGGTCGGTCATGTCGTTGTTGGCGTAGCGGAAGCGTTTTGCCTTCGACAGCCGCACGCCGTCGATGATCGAGGCGTGGTTGAGCGCATCGGAAATGATCGCATCATCCTCGCCGAGCAGCGTCTCGAACAGGCCGCCATTGGCGTCGAAGCAGGAGCCGTAGAGGATGGTGTCCTCCAGGCCGAGGAAGGATGAAATCGTCGCCTCGAGTTGCTTGTGCTCCTCCTGCGTGCCGCAGATGAAGCGCACCGAGGCCATGCCATAGCCATAGCGGTCGAGCGCCTGGCTGGCCGCCGCGCGCAGGTCGGCGCTGTCGGCGAGGCCGAGATAGTTGTTGGCGCAGAAATTAAGCACCTTCTGCCCGCCGACCTCGATCTCGGCAGACTGCGTCGAAGTGATCACCCGCTCGGATTTGTAGAGGCCGGCCGATTTAAGCCCCGCGAGTTCGCTGTCGATGTGAGAGAGAAATGCTGCGGTCATGATCGGGCCTCGTTTGATGTGGGCCGACTGTCGTCCGGCCCGAGCGAAAAATCCATCGCAAAAACGACCGGATCGGTGGGCAGCCGGTCCCGATATACATCGTCATGCGGCCGCGGAAGCGACGTCACGTCAACAAGGCTGACCGACGACCGCTCAAATGCCGACACAGCGCTAAACCAGCCGATAACCATTTCGCGATCTTTAAGCGTTTCCCCATCGCCGTCCGGCTGTCGATTTCCACACCTGTTAACGTTTGCAAGCCAATGGTCCTCGCAACAAGAATCCGTTGGCGAGAGGGCCGCCCCCCAACATGTCGCAGCAGCCGGTGCAAACCATTTCAGGCAAGCTCACATTGCTGATCAAGGCTGGCTACTGGCTGGCCCTGCTGATCATTGCCGCCATGGTGATAGCCTCCTTCATCCTGCTGCAGCAGATGATGGCCACACAACAGCACAACAACACCTTGCTCGACATCGTCAGCACGCAAAAGACGCTGTCGCAGCGCATCGTCTTCCTTGCCGGTGCAACGAGTTCTGGTACGCGCGACAAGCAGCCGGCGCTCGTCAGCGCGCTCAAGCAGGCGACGGCGGAGTTCGAAACGAACTACGATCTGCTGCTCGAGCAGACCAACGCCGACCCGATGTCGCCGGCCCGTTTGGACCCGAAATCGACCGAGAGCGTGCTGTTCGCCAAGCCGTTCCATCTTGATTATTTCTCGGTAGGCCTTGTCGCCAATGGCAAGCGGCTGATTTCATCCTTTGAATCCCAGCTGACGGGCGCCAGTGACGGCTACAAGGGCAGCGGCGAGCGCGTCAATCTCGATGCCTCTGTCGCCAACGCGACCTTGTCGGGCTACGCAGCCCTTGGTCAGCGTATCAGCGCCGATGCCGACGAGCGCTCCGAGAAGCTGCTCGCGCTTCACCGCACGCTGTTCTACGCCACCCTCGGCGTCATCGTGCTGGTGGCGCTCTTCATCTTCAGGCCGATGTCGAACGCCATCCTGCGCAAGACGCATGAGCTGATCGACGCGCGCAATTCGATGGCCTTCATCGCGGTGCATGACGGCCTCACCGGCCTGCACAACCGCACGTTCCTCACTGATCATTTCGATACGCTGATCAAGGGCACGCAACGCCGTCGCGAGCGCCTTGCCGTCGTCCAGCTCGACCTCGACCGGTTCAAGCAGATCAACGATACGCTCGGCCACGCCGCCGGCGACTATGTGCTGGTCGTCACCGCGCAGCGCATGCGCGATTCCTGCCGGGCATCGGACCTGTGCGTGCGCCTGGGCGGCGATGAGTTCGTCATGATCCTGGGCGGTGCGGGCGGCACCGAAGACATCAACATGCTGGCGCGGCGCATCCTGGCCCACATCAACGAGCCCATCATCTTTCAGGGCACGACCATCCTTCCGGGCGCCAGCGCCGGCATCGCCGTTTACCCGATCGACGCCGACAATGCGCAGGATCTTCTGGTCCACGCCGATCTGGCGCTCTACTCCGCCAAGAAGCTGGGAGGCGGCAACTTCTCCTTCTTCTCCGAGGAATTGCGCCGCGAACTCGACTATCGCAAGCAGCTCGAGCACGACATCAAGGTCGCCATCGCGGACCGGGCGTTCCAGGTCTATTTCCAGCCGCAGGTTTCGCTGACCAACGGCACGATCAGCGGCATCGAGGCGCTGGTGCGCTGGAACCATGCCGAGCGCGGCATGATCCCGCCTGGCGAATTCATTCCGGTCGCCGAGAAATGCGGCTTCATGCCCGAGATCGGCCGCATCGTCATCACCAAGGCGATCAACGAAGCCGCCGAATGGAACCGCGCCGGCATTGCCTTCGGGCGGCTTGCCGTCAATGTCTCCGGCACCGAACTGCGCGAGCATGATTTCGACGCGTTCCTGTTCTCGACGTTGGAAAAGGCCGGATTGCCGCCACAGAAACTGTCGCTGGAAATCGTCGAATCCGTCATTCTCGACGACGAGAAGACCGGCATCGCCGCCAAGCTGCGCCACATCAGGGCAGCCGGCGTCCATCTTGAACTCGATGATTTCGGCACCGGCTATGCCTCGCTCAGCCATGTCAACCCGAACGAGATCGACCGGCTGAAGATCGACCGCCGCTTCGTCCAGAACATCCATGAGAATGGCGACAACTCGAAGATCGTGCGCGCCATCACCGAGCTGGCGCGTGGCCTCGGCATCTCGATCGTTGCCGAAGGTGCTGAAACCGAGGCCGAACTCGATTCGCTGATGGCTATCGGCTGCGACCAGGTCCAGGGCTATTCGATCGCCTTCCCGATGCCGCAGGACAAGGCGCTGGAATGGCTGACTGCCCGCATGCCGAAGAAGGCCAAGCTGACGGTGCTGCAAGGAAGCCTGGCCTAGGTCCTGCCCAAAGCGCGTCGCGCTTGAGCGGAGTCATGCGGCGCGCTTTGTGTCCTTGTTCTGTTGATGTCGTTGTCCCAAAACCGCTGCGCACTTTTGGGCGACATACACCGGCCGCCTCGACAAGCAGCCATCGACATGACGGCCTGTCGTGATCGCAACCGGATATTGCGGGTGATGACACCGTTTCGGTTTGTCGTGGCGGCACTGTCGATCCTTGCGTTCCCCGCCCATGGGGCGGATCGCACCATCTATCTCACCTTCGACGATGGACCGCTGAACGGCACCAGCAATATCCTCGACGTGCTGGAAGCCGAGCAGGTTCCAGCGACCATGTTCACGGTCGGCATGCACGCGCAGGCGAGTGCCGCAAACAGGGCGCTCGTCCAACGCGCCAGACAGCTTCCGCTGGTGACGCTCGGCAACCACAGCTACAGCCACGCCAACAACCGCTACCAGCATTATTATGCCGACATCGAAGGCGTCGTCGCCGACATGGTGCGGGCAAACGCGGTGCTCGGCCTCAAGCCCGTGGTGCATGCACGGCTGCCGGGGCGCGACGTGTTCAGGCTGCCCTCGATGTCGAAGAACGACACCTCGCTTGGCCTTGCCCAGGAAGGCCGCGAGGAGCCCGACTACGAGTTTGTCGCCGCCTCAGGCTTCTATCTCTACGGCTGGGATCACGAATGGGTGCACAAGGACAGCGGCGAGCCCGTCAGTGAGATCGATCATCTGTTCGGCTACGGCCGCTTCGTCAAACCCGGCAAGCTGATCCTGTTGATGCATGACGAGATGTTCCAGGACGGTTTTGATGGCAAGACGAAGCTGACCAATCTGATCGCCGCGCTGAAGCTGCGCCACTACACCTTCGGGGCCATCAAGGGCTACGACGACTGAGCCAGTCCGACTTTAGCTTTCCACATTGGCCCGCAACACCGCCAGCACCTGTGCGAACTCCGCCAGCCGCTCGTCGGGCAATCCCACCCGCAGCCGCTTGTCGAAGACAAGTGCTGCCTTGCGCAGTGTCTCGAACATCGCTTCTCCCGCCTCGGTCAGTTCGACGAGATGAACCCGGCGGTTGACGGGATCGCGGCGGCGCGTCAGCAGGCCCTGTGTCTCCATCGCGTTGAGATGATGGGTCAACGTCGCGCCCTGGATGCCGATCATGCCGGCGAGCTCGCGCTGATTGGCAAGCTTGCTCGACTTGACCGACAACAGAGTGAGCCAGACGGGCAGCGTACCGCCGGCTTCGACCAAGGCAGCGTCAAAAGCCTGGGCGACAAGCTTGGCGGTGCGGCCGAGATTCATGCCGACTGGCGGGCGGTCGAAAGGCGTCATCGTCAGACACTAGAACAAGGGAACGGCCGATGGAACTGGCACCGGTTTATACATTGACACCTAACCGTTAGATATCTAACTGTATGGCAATGGCGGACGAAAGAGGAGATCCTGTCATGCAGTATGTCTATATCGTCGTTATCGGCCTTCACGTCATGGCCGGTGTTTTCTGGGCCGGCACCACGATCACGCTGGCACGCGATCCCGATATCCGAGCCGAGCGCTTCATCCAGCCGCAGATGGGCGCGGCCGGCATGGTTTTCCTGACCGGAGCGCTGCTCTGGTATTTCTTCCATGGCGCCTATTTCGGCTCGATGGAAATGGTGCTGGCGCTTGGCATCCTGACCGCTTTCGCCGCCGCCGGCGTACTCGGCGGCATGGTCAGGGCGCCCAGCAGACGGCTTGCCGGTGCGAATGCGGAAACCGAAACGCAACTGCGCGCCAAAATGGCAACGGGTGAGCGCATTGCCGCGTGGCTGCTGGTCGTCACCGTGCTCTGCATGGCCGTCGCCAGGATGGTTTGAGACGCAGCACAACCTCACAGAATCGTACGTTGTCTGGCGCCGAGCCAGTGACGTGCGGGCGCGCGGTCAGGCCGGCGTACACGGGCTCTCGTACGCAGGTCCGGCCGCGCGCCACCATAGCTGCCAATTGCAGTAGCAGGCCTTCTCAGGTCAGCTTCTTACAGGCCTGGTTTTCGAGTGCCTCCAAGAAGGCGGCAGGCTCCCATTTCGCATCGAGCGCGCGGCGGAAAAGTGCCTGTTGGGTTTCCGGTGCAAGGCCGCCGAGCGGCGGGTCACGATCCAGATTGGTCGGGAAGGAATACCCCTCCGCCGAACTCGCTATGGCATTGTCCGCCGCCCCCCTGGTCAGACTGCCCTCTTCCAGCATGCGTTTCAGCGCGGGATAGAGAACCGCGCTCATCCGCGTGCGATCCACGCTCTCCATGGCGCGGCCATAGGCTGATGACACCTGCAGCAGGTTCGCCATGCGCTGGATAATCGCGGACCGGTTGGTGCCGGCGGCGTGGAACAGGGCCGGATTGAAGAACGCCGCATCACCCTTCTGCAGGGGCAGTTGAACGTGGTGCTCGGCGAAATAGGCCTGGAATTCGGGGCGGTTCATCGCAAGGTATCCGGGAAGATAGGTCTGCGAGTAAGGCAGGTAGAGCGTGGGCCCGCTTTCCACCGGCATGTCGCAATGGGCGACGGCACCCTGCAGCGTCAACACGGGCGAAATCCGATGGACATGCACCGGATAGCGTTCGATGACCGACGCGGTCTGGAAGCCAAGATGATAATCCCGGTGCGCCGACTGCGACGCGCCGCCCGGCCTGACATTGTTCACCTGAGACGTCAGCTGGTATGCCGGTCCTAGCCATGCTTCCGATATCAACGCGACAATGTCGTTGCCGTAGTAGGCGGCAAAGGTTGCCGGGTCGCGCAGGCAAAGCTTCTCCAGCGCATTCCATATCCGGTCGTTGGCGCCGGGTTTGGCAAAATGGTCGCCACCACCTGCCCCGGCCGCACGCTCTTCAGCGATAATGGCGTTGAACGCTGCCGTCGCCGCATCGATGGGCGCCACGTCGTCGAACGCGCCACGGAAGACGACGACACCCGGGCCATCGGTCATCGCCTCGACCCACTCGGCGAGAAGAACCTTGCGCCTGTGCGGATCGGCAGCAGCGGCCCGTACCGAGGCTCCGTCGTAGATCAGCACATTTTTCTGGACCTCGGTCGCGAACGGATAGTCAGCCAGGTTTGTCGCCCGCTGCGTCAACGCGGCGAAGTCGTCGATGCTGCACATGTCGGCGGTGAGCCAAACGCGATCGGATCTGAGCTTGGCGGAATTGTCGGTTTTCATGGCATCCTCCCTCTGGTCTTGTCTCGACTGGATGGTGGAAGTATAGCTTTAGCTGACATGAGGCACACAGCTGGAACACCTCAAAAACACCTCACAGTTGATCAGGTCCACTGATGTCGCATCCATTTCTGGTAAAAGACATTGCACTGCAGGCCGGCGTCAGCATCGCCACTGTCGACCGTGTTCTGCATGGACGCAGCGGCGTGCGTCAGCACACCATTCGCAGGATCGAGCAGGCGATCCGCGAACTGGAGACACAACGCTCCCAGGTCGGCTTGTCCGGGCGCAAGTTCATTCTCGATCTGGTCATGGAGGCTCCGGTGCGCTTTACCGAAGCGGTGCGAGCGGCGCTGGAAGCCGAGATGCCTGGCCTGCACCCGGCCGTGTTTCGGGCGCGCTATCATCTCGCAGAACTACGGGCGGCGGCAAACACCGTCTCGCTGCTTGACGCGATTGCCCGCCGCGGCAGCAACGGCATTTTTCTCAAGGCGCCTGACGTACCCGAGATAGCGGCCGCTGTGGATCGGGTTGTCCAGTCGGGGATACCTGTCGTCACACTTGTCACCGATCTGCCGAACAGCCGCCGGCTGGCCTATGTCGGCGTCGACAACCGCGCCGCCGGCGAAACGGCTGCCTACCTGATCGGCGCATGGCTTGGTAAAAGGCGCGCCGATGTCCTTGTCACCCTCAGCAGCAGCCGGTTCCGGGGCGAGGAAGAGCGCGAAATGGGCTTCCGCCGGGCCCTGCGCGAGCACTTTGCCGACCTTGGGGTCGTCGACGTCAGCGAAGGGCACGGCATCGATCGCCCGACGGGCGATTTGGTCCGCACCGCACTGACACATCATCCCGACATTGCGGCCGTGTATTCCATCGGGGGTGGAAACGCGTCCATCGTGCAGGCATTCGCCGAACTGAAACGGCCCTGCGGGGTGTTCATTGGCCACGATCTCGACGTCGACAATTTCGAATTGTTGCGAAGCCGGCGGATCTCAGCCGTCCTGCATCACGATCTCAGGCAGGACATGCGCACGGCATGCGTTCACATCATGCGGGCACAGGGCGCATTGCCGAAGTCGGTCGCGCCAGTCGCGTCCAACATCCAGATCATCACGCCGTTCAACATGCCAACCTAACGACCCGGGCATCAGATCCGCAGACCGAACCTGATGCCGTCATAGATGGCGGCATGGATGTTGCGCGAGGCGACGGCGTCGCCGATGCGGAACAGCACGAAGCGCGCTTCTGGATTGCGTGCCGGAAAGATGTCGCCACCGCTCACCAGCCGCTCGTAATCCACTGCGCCGCCATTCTTCGACAGCGGCTTCAGGGACAAATAGAGATCGTCGAGCGGCAACGTGCCGTGCTCGACCACCACCTGGTCGACCCGCCGCTCGCCGCGCCAGCCGTTGGTGAAATCCGAAGCCAGTTCCGCGACCAGCTGATTGCCCTCGCGCCGCACCGACCGCAGCCGCGTGTTGATGGTGATGGTGACGCCCTTTTCCTGGAAAGCGCGCATATAGGGCACGTGGTTCATGCCGCCCATTTCCGGCGCGAAGAAGCGCTCGGGCGAGACGAGTTCGAGTTTCGAGCCGGCATTGGCGATCAGTTCGGCCGCGCCCATGCCCTGATGGCCGCCATTGTCGTCAAAAAGCAGCACATTTTCGGCCGGCTTGACGCTGCCCGCCATGATGTCCCAGCTCGAGGTGACGAGGTTGTCGCCGGCCGTCAGCGGCGGGTTCTGCGGCAGGCCGCCAGTGGCGACCACCACCACGTCTGGCGACAGCGCCAGAACGTCGTCCTGCTCCGCCCAGGTGTCATAGCGGATCTCGACGCCGAGCCGGTCGAGTTCGGCCAGCCGCCAGTCGATGATGCCGATCAATTCCTTGCGGCGCGGATTCTGCGTCGCCAGCCGAATTTGACCACCGGCCTGGCTCGAGGCTTCGAGCACCGTCACCTTGTGGCCCCTCTCGGCGGCGACCCGCGCAACCTCCAGCCCGCCGGCGCCGGCGCCGACGACGACGACGTTCTGCTGCGGTCCTTCGGCCCTAGCGATGATGTGCGGAATATCGGCCTCGCGGCCGGTCGCCGCATTGTGGATGCACAGCGCCTCGCCGCCTTCGTAGATGCGGTCGAGGCAATATGTGGCGCCCACGCAAGGACGGATCTCGTGCTCGCGGCCTTCCATCACCTTGCGGATGATGTGCGGATCGGCGATGTGGGCGCGGGTCATGCCGACCATGTCGAGCTTGCCGGTGGCGATGGCGTGGCGCGCGGTGGCGACATCGGAAATCCGCGCTGCATGGAAGGTCGGGAATTTTGTCGCCGCCCTCACCTCGCCGGCGAAATCGAGATGCGGCGAAGAGCGCATGCCGGCCACCGGGATGACCTTGGTCAATGCTGCGTCACTCTCGATCGAGCCGCGGATGATGTTGAGGAAATCGACCTTGCCGGAGTTGGCTAGCCGCCTGGCGATCTCGACGCCCTCCTGTTTCGACAGGCCTTTCTCGAAATCCTCGTCGGCGACCATGCGGATGCCGACCACGAACTTTTCGCCGACCGCCGCGCGCACGGCATCGAGCACAATGTTGGTGAAGCGCAGGCGGTTGTCGAGCGAGCCGCCGAACTCGTCGTCGCGCTGATTGGTGGCCGGCGACCAGAAGCCGTCGAGCAGATGGCCGTAGGCTTCGAATTCGATGCCGTCGAGGCCCGCGGCCTTGCACCGCTGCGCGGCCGAGGCATAGTCGGCGACGATGCGCTCCATGTCCCAGTCCTCGATGGTCTTGGGAAAAGCGCGATGCGCCGGCTCGCGGACCGGCGAGGCCGAGAGCACCGGCAGCCAGTCGGCCTTGTTCCAGCCGGTGCGGCGGCCGAGATGGGTGATCTGGATCATCACCTTGCAGTCGTGCTCGTGACAGGCATCGGCGAGCTCAGCAAGCCACGGCACGATCCGGTCGTCATAGACATGCAGATTGCCGAAGGCGGCCGGACTGTCGCGGGAGACGATGGCCGAGCCGGCGGTCATGGTCAGCGCCATGCCGCCCTTGGCCTTCTCGGCGTGGTAGAGCCGGTAGCGTTCTTTCGGCATGCCGTCCTCGGAATAGGCCGGCTCATGGCTGGTCGACATGACCCGGTTCTTCAGCGTCAGATGCTTGAGCTGATAGGGCTGGAGAAGCGGATCGTTGCTGGTCATCGTCTTCCTGCTGTTTCAAATTGTGCAGAAGCAGCGTGCGCGCTGCTTCTGATCCTATTTTTAATCATCGGATTCATCCGAAAACCGCTGCGCACTTTTCGGTCCGATGCTAAGGAGCGGCAAATTCGAAGGAAATACTGCCCATGACCGTAACCAAGAACCTCACTCAGCTCGGCGCGCACGTCGAGACGCCACAGAGCCCCGATCAGGCGATCCTGGAGACCGTGCCGTTCGCGCGCGGCGACGGCCCGCCGGCGATCGTGCGCTTCGTCTGCCCGGAATTCACCTCGCTCTGCCCGGTCACCGGCCAACCGGATTTCGCCCATATCGTCATCGACTACGCCCCTGACGGGCTGCTGGTGGAATCGAAGTCGCTGAAACTGTTCATGACCTCGTTTCGCAACCACGGCGCGTTCCATGAAGAATGCACAGTCATGATCGGCCGCCGCATCGTGGCGGCAACCAAACCGCTGTGGTTGCGCATCGGCGGCTACTGGTTTCCGCGCGGTGGCATTCCGATCGACGTTTTCTGGCAGACCGGTGCGCCGCCGGAAGGCGCCTGGTTGCCCGACACAGGGGTCGCGCCCTATCGCGGGCGCGGTTAGTCTCCCGCTCATTCGCACTGGTACTGGCTCAGCGCCCATTCGCCCGTCACCGACAGCAGGTCCGATATCTTCCAGTCGCCGTCGACCTTCTTGAACTTCCATTCCAGCCGGTGCGGATTGCCGGCGACGACGAAGGCGACAATGACCTTGGCCTGGTCGCCATTGATCGCTTCAAGCGTCTTCAGGCTCTTGTCGATCTCGGCCTTGTCATAGTCCGCATTGTCGAGCGCCATGTTGGGGTCGAGACATTCGCCCTGCCCCGATTTGCGCAGGGCATCGCTCTTGTCGAGCACGGTTTTCGCAGGATCGATGAAATGGCTGCGCTGCGCAGGATCGATCTCCAGCCCGACCTGATCGTAAAACGGCCTGACAACCGCCGTCGGTGACCCCGGCTGGATCGGCGCGGCGGGCGCGGCATCGGATGGCGACCATCCGACTGGCGGCGTTGCCGGTTCCACGGCACCGCCGGGCGCAGTTGCCGGCGGCGCCCCGCTGTCAGCCGGGGCGGTGTCGGCCGGGGTATTCGCCGGCGGCGCACCGAACAGTCCTTGCGCGGCAGCGGCGTTCAAACCCGCCGCCAGCAGGCATACAGTCGACAGTGCCAGGAACGGGCGACGGGCCATCGCTTCACTCCGGCGTCTGGCCGCCCATACATTCCAGCGCACTGAGCTTCCAGTCGCTGGTCTTGGAGGCGATGTCCGATATCTTCCATTTGCCGTCGACCTTCTTGAGCGACCAGACCATTTCACGTTTGGAATCATCGCCTTCCGAAAAAAGGCTGAAGGACGCGGTAACCTCGGCATTGTCGGCATCCACCTTCTCAGCCAGTTTCAGCGTTTTCGAGACAGTCTTCTGATCGAAGTCCTGTGCGTCCAGGCCAGGATCGAAATCGATGCAGGCGACCTCGTCCGGGTTCTTTTTCTTTGCCTGGTCGTTCAGGTCGAATAGGTTCGTCACCGGTTCGGTGAACCGATCCCGGTATCGCTCGTCGGCCTCGAACTTGACCGCCGGAACATAGAAGAATTTCACCGCGTCGGACGCCGGTCCGGCGAAGGCGCCCGCAGGCAAGGCTATCGAAAGGGCGGCAACGAGCACTGTCAGTCGCATGCAGAATCTCCGGCTTTTGATGGCTTGAGGCTATCAATACCACGCATCCTGCATATCGGCTTTTTTGCGGCTCATGAAGTCCTGCGGCGCCGGCCCCAGGCGCCCCGCCAGACTTTCTGGAGGTTCGCAAAAGCACTTCCGCGGCTAGCTGCCGACGATACTGGCCAGATATAATCGCCGCGACCATCACAGGATTCTCAGCCTCCGAAAGTCGCGACAGGCGCCTTGAGACGGGAGCGCTCAGGCTTGACACCGAGCCCTGGCATCTGCGGGACGCGTATATGCCCGTTTTCGATGACGACGGGGTTTACCGGATCGGTATGCCCTTCGATATATTCCTGCGCGATCCAGGCGCCCTCAAAACGGCTCGGCTCGACGGTAGCGGCGAGGTGCACACATGCCGCGGCGATGACGTCCCCACCCCAGGCGTCGTCGCAGCTGTGCGGAAGCGATCGTATCGCACACAGGTCGCGGACCGTGACCATCTTGGTGAGGCCGCCAAGGCGGGTGACCTTCAATCCGAATCCGTCCGCGATACCTGAAGAAACTGCCCGCAGGACGGCATTCAAATCCTCGGTATTCTCATCGAGGTAGACCGGATGGGTTACGCGTCCCTTGAGACTCGCGACTTCCTCCATGGTGTTGCAAGGCTGTTCGAACACGAACGGGATTGCCTGGCAAAGCCGATCGATGTGCAGCGCCGCCGCGGCGGTGAGGCCACGATTGGCGTCGACGGCTATGCGGGCCTTGAAGCCAACCGCTTCCCATACCTTGTGCACGGTGGCGACGTCTTGCTCGAGATCCCGTCCGCCTATCTTGATCTGAAGTCGTGGGTATCCGGCCTTGACCTTGTCGACGGCAATACGCGCCGTCTCGTCCGGTGCACCGACAATAGTCGAGTAGTACGACGGCACACGATCGGTGAGCGCCCCGCCCAGAAGTGTTGAAACCGGAACGCCCAGCCGCAGGCCGGCGAGGTCGAGGAGAGCTATGTCCAAGGCCGCCTTGGCATAGTTGTGACCATTCAACCGCTCGTCCATTCTTTTCGCGAGGCGGCGCATGGACGCAGTGTCCTCACCAATGAGTCCCGGCGCCATTTCGGCAATTGCTGCTCTCGCACCCAGAGCATGTTGGGGCTGATAGACAGGACCGACCGGGCACGTCTCACCCCAGCCTGACAGTCCGTCCTCGGTGGTCACTTCAACGAGTGTGCTATCCAGATTCTGCACGGTATCGCTAGCCATCCGGTAGGCGCCGCCTTTGACGGGCAGAAGGACCTGATAGACTTTGATCGATTCGATGCGCATACGGACCTCAGCCTCCTTCCAGCCAAGCGATTCTGGCCATCTTGCCATCCGGGTGCATGACGGCGCTCTCGGTCACAAACATGGATCGAACTGCTGTGCTCAAGTCCGCAAATTGTGCTTGCGCTTCATGAAGTCCTTGGCGGTCTCGACCGCCACCGCCGCGTCGCGGCAGTAGGCATCGGCGCCGACGGCCTTGCCGAATTCCTCGTTCAGCGGCGCACCGCCGACCAGCACGACATAGTCGTCGCGGATGCCCTTTTCCTTCATCGTGTCGATGACGACCTTCATATAGGGCATGGTCGTGGTCAGCAGCGCCGACATGCCGATGATGTCGGGCTGATGCTGCTCGATCGCATCGAGATACTTCTCGACCGCATTGTTGATGCCGAGGTCGATGACGTCGAAGCCGGCCCCCTCCATCATCATGCCGACGAGGTTCTTGCCGATGTCGTGGATGTCGCCCTTGACGGTGCCGATGACCATCTTGCCCTGCTTCGGCGCGCCGGTGGCGGCAAGCAACGGGCGCAGGATGAACATCCCGGCCTTCATCGCATTGGCCGACAACAGCACTTCCGGCACGAACAGGATGCCGTCACGAAAATCCTCGCCGACGATGCGCATGCCTTCGACCAGCGCTTCCGTCAGCACCTTGTAGGGCACCCAGCCACGCTCGAGCAGGATGTTGGTGCCTTCCTCGATCTCTTCCTTCAGCCCGTCATAGAGGTCGTCGTGCATCTGCTGCACCAACTCGTCGTCGGAAAGTTCGGATAGGATGATCTCGTCGTCGGACATTTTGCCTGCGCCAATTGCCTGTCATTTACGGGGCCGCCGGCGCCTTTTGTCAGAGGGTGCCGGCGGCATTTGCTTGAAGTCTCGGGAGTTAAATCAGGCGTCCAGCCAAACGTTCTGGAAATCCATTTCGTAGGTCTGGTGCATTCCGTAGTTCTTCACCTTCTTGCTCATGTGGCAGTAGAGCTTCTGCCAGAACGGCTGGATGATGACGCCGGAATCCTGCAGGATCTGCTCGACGTCCTTCATCACCTCCTTGCGCTTGGCGGGATCGGCCAGCGAAAGCGCCTGCTTCAGCTTGGCGTCGAAATCCGGGTTGGCATAGGCCGTTTCGTTCCAGGCCTCGCCCGAGCGATAGCCGAGCGCCAGCACCTGGACGCCCAGCGGCCGCATGTACCAGATGGTCATCGAGTACGGATACTTCGTCCAGTCGTTCCAGAAGGTCGAGCCCGGCAGCACGGTACGCTTGACCTTGATGCCGGCATCGCGCAACTGGCCGGCGATCGCATCGCCGGTGTTCTTCTGCCATTCGTCCTCGACGGTGATCAGCTCATGCTCGAAGTCGGCCTGCCCGGCATCCGCCATCAGCTTCTTGGCGGCGGCGGCATCGCGCGTCTTCTTGGGCAGCGGATAGTATTCGGGATGGATCGGGGCGACGTGGTGGTTCTCGCCGACCGTGCCGAGCCCGGCGTAGCCGAGCTGCATGACGGCATTGTTGTCGACGGCCATCTGCAGCGCATTGCGCACCCGCTGGTCGTCATAGGGCTTGTGGGTGATGTTGGTGCGGGCAACGAGCGTGGTCGCCGTTGCCACCTCCGATTTCGCCAGATCCATCTTGTCGAGGGCGTCGATGAAATCGGCCGGCGTCTCGAAATCGAGGTCGATCTCACCGGACTCGAAGGCATTCAGCGTGGCGTTGAAGTCGGTGCCGTAGTCGATGAACTCGACACCGTCGAGCGGCGTTTCGCCACCCCACCACTTGCCGTTCTCGCGACGCTTGACGACCGCCTTCGTACCCACCGCATAGGACACCAGTTCGAAAGGTCCGGTACCGACTGGCTTCTTGATCGGGTCGGCACCATCCTTGTCGAAGTCGCGATGCACAACCAGCGCCGGATAGTCGGTGAAGCCCGGTATGATCGCGATGTCGGGTTCGGACAGCTTCAGCTTGACCGTGAGGTCATCGACCTTGGTGATAGCGCCATCCTTGGCCTTGCCGGTCTTTGTGTCGATCAGCGCGCCAACACGTGCCGCCATGGAATTGCCGGATGCACCCTTCTCGCACCAGCGGTTCAGATTGGAGACCACGTCATCGGCGTTGAAGGCATCGCCATTGTTCCAGGTGACGCCTTTGCGCAGATGCAGTGTGTATTCGGTGGCGTCGTCATTGACGTCCCAGCTTTCGAGCAGGACCGGCTCGAAAGTGAACTGGTGCGTATAGCGGACGAGCGGCTCCAGCCAGCAACGGGTGACGTTTGCCATCTCGGTCCAGTCATAGGTGCGCGGATCCTTCTGTGCCTTAACCGACATCGCGACACGCAGCGTTCCGCCCTTTTTCGGTTCGTCGGCCAAGGCCTTTGTCGGCGCGGCAAGGCCGATCATGCTGTAGGCGAAACCCGTCGATGCGCCGAAGGCGCTGGCCAGGGCCAGGAATTCGCGCCGGTCCATGCGGCCTGCACGCGTCTCTTTTGCCATTGTCTCGACAGCGCCCGGCACGCGGTCGCCATTGCTTCTGAAGAGCGTCATGTTTTCCTCCCTTGGTTGTTCCGTCAGGTCTTCGCCTGTCACATCAACTAACGCTGTCCGGCAGTTTTTCCTCACGCCGCGCGATAAAATCCTTGAGACCCTCGGCGATGCCCTCGTCGAGCTTCGGCTCCTCATAGTCGGCCAGCATGTTGCGCGCCTTCTCGCGGCCGCGCGTGTCGTGGTCCTTCGCGCCTTCGGCCTTCCACTGTTCGTACGAATTGAAGTCCATGATGGTGGGCATGAAGAAAGCGGACTCGAAATGTTCGAGCGTGTGCTGGGTACCGAGAAAATGGCCCTGCGGCCCCACCTCGCGGATCGCCGCCATCGCTTCCTTGAAATCGTCGAACGGAAGGCCGCCTGCATATTTGTACCAGCCGATGAGCTGCTCGCAGTCGGTGGCGAATTTCGAATAGCCGCAGGTGAGACCCGCCTCCAGCCATCCGGCCGAGTGCCAGATGTAGTTGGCGCCGGCGAGGATGGCGGCGTGCATCAGCATGTTCGCCTCGTAGCCGGCCTGGGCGTCATTGAGCTTCGAGCCTACATGGAAGCCGGACGTGCGCCAAGGCAGCCGGTATTTCCGTGCCAGCGCGCCCATCAGGTACATCATCTGGGCGGCCTCCGGCGTGCCGCCCATCGGCGCCCCGGTCTTCATGTCGACCGTCACCATGAACTGGCCGTAGATCTGCGGCGACCCCGGACGCAGAAGCTGCGTGAAGGCGACGCCAGCGAGTGCTTCTGCATTGACCTGCGCCACCGCGCCGACGGCGGAAGCCGAGGTCGAGGCGCCGCACAGCGCGAAGGGCGCCAGGATCAACGGCTGGTTGTTGCGCGCATAGACCTTCATGGCGTCCAGCATGGTGGCGTCCCACACCAGCGGCGAGTTGCAATTGGTGATCGACACCAGCACCGGGTTGTCGCGGACGAACTCTTCGCCGAACACGATGCCGGCCATCGCCATCGTGTCTTCGGCGCGTTCCTTCGAGGTGACGATGCCCATGAACGGCTTGTCGGAGTGCTTCAGCGCCGAATGGATGATGTGGAGGTGACGCTTGGGCACGGCAATTTCCATCGGCTCGCAGATGACCGAGCTCGACGAGTGCAGCGCCGGCGCCATGTAGGCGAGCTTGTGGAAATTGTTGAGGTCGGCGAGCGAGCCGTAGCGCCTGTTGTTGTCGAGGTCGCGCACATAGGGCGCGCCATACATCGGCACGAAGATGGAATTCTTGCCGCCGACGCGGACAGTACGCTCGGGGTTGCGGGCATTGAGGGTGAATTCCGGCGGGACCTTCGAGACCAACTCCATCAAGAGCGCACGGTCGATGCGGACGCGCGTCTCGGATACATCGGCTCCGGCGGCCTTCCACAGGGCGACCGCCTCATCGTCGCGGAATTCGCAGCCGACCTCTTCGAGGATCAAGAGCGATTCCTGGTGGATCAACTCGACCGCCTCGTCAGGCACCATCTGATAGGCGGGGATCTGGCGCACCAGCGTAGGAAACGAGGCTATGGGGGCGCCACGTATCGCCTTGCGCCCAAGGCGACCGCCGCTTCTGCGGTTGGCGTGTTCGGTCACTGCAACGGCCGGTTCATTCATGGCAACTCATTCCTCCAACAGCCGTCAACTTAGCGAGACGGAATATAGCTGTGACGCTGGAAAATCCTGATCTCTTGTATAAACTCTCCTTATGCGAAGCCTCCGCCACCTCTTGCCCTCCGCCGGCAGCCTGATCGTCTTCGAGGCGGCCGGCCGGCTGTCTAGCTTCACCGCCGCCGGGCGCGAGCTCGGCATGACGCAGGCGGCCGTATCCTACGCCGTGCGCGGGCTGGAGGAACAGCTCGGCGCCAAGCTCTTCCAGCGCCGCCACCGCCAGGTTCTGCTGACGGAGGCCGGCGAGCGATTCCACGCCGACGTTTCGCTCGGCCTGTCGCATATCCGCAAGTCGGCGGAGGATCTGCGCCTGCAGGCGACCGGAGGCCATGTGACGCTGGCCGCCTCGACCGCCTTTGGCTCGTTCTGGATGATGCCGCGCCTACAGCAATTCCGCGACGAACTGCCGGGCGTTGATCTGCGCATCCAGACCGCCGACCGCGACCTCGACATCATCGCCGAGGGCATCCCGCTCGGCGTGCGCGGCGGCGTGCCGCGCGACTGGCCGGACTATCATTCGCTGTCGCTTGCAGACGAGGAGATCTTCCCGGTCGCGGGCCCCAGCTATCTGGCGAAGTTTGGGCTGCCAGAGACTGTCGCCGAACTTGCTATGCATCGGCTCATCCATCTCGAGGAGCCCTACCGCGAGGCCCCGAACTGGGACGAATGGTTCGCGGCAGCCGGAACCAGCCTCCGTAATGCCGAGCGCGGGTTGCGCATCAATGATTACGCTTTGGTGATTCAGGCGGTCATGGAGGGACAAGGCATCTCGCTCGGCTGGCGGCATCTCGTCGAGCGCCTCGTGGCATCAGGCCTGGTGGTGCCGGTGACGGATCATGTGCTGAGGACCGGCATCGGATTCTACGTCATCTGGCCAAGGAACCGCGAGCTCAGCGACAATGCGCGCAAGGTAAGGGATTGGCTGGTGGCGCAGGCGTGAGGGGGGCTGACTCTTGCAAGGCCAATGAAGACCGCCGCGATCCTTCCCCCTCTCTGTCCTGCCGGCATCGAAAGCTTCCGCATCGGATCCGAATCCGCCTATAATGTCTCCATGCCCATTCGCCAGCTTTCCGAAACGATGATCAACCAGATCGCCGCCGGCGAAGTCATCGAGCGTCCGGCCAGCGTGGTCAAGGAACTGGTCGAGAATGCGCTCGACGCCGGTGCTGGCAGGGTAGAGATCGTCACCGCCGGCGGTGGGCTGAATCTGATCCGCGTCACCGACGACGGGTCCGGCATCCCCGAACCGGAGCTGGCACTGGCCATCGCGCGTCACTGCACCTCCAAGCTCACCGAGGACATACACGATATCCGCTCGCTCGGTTTCCGCGGCGAGGCGCTGCCGTCGATCGGCTCGGTGTCGCGGCTTTCTATCCGCTCGCGCACGGTAACGAGTGACAGCGCCGCCGAAATCGGCATCGAGGGCGGCCGCGTTTCGGCAATCAAGCCAGCGGCAGCCAATCGCGGCACCACAGTGGAGGTCCGCGACCTGTTCTTCGCCACGCCGGCAAGGCTGAAATTCATGAAAGGCGAGCGCGCCGAAAGCTCCGCCACCAGCGACGTGGTCAAGCGCATCGCCATCGCCTTCCCCGCCGTGCGCTTCACGCTGGCGGGCTCCGACCGCTCGACGATGGAACTTCCGGCGACGGACGACAGTCCGGAAGGCAGCCTGCGCCGCGTCGCCCAGGTGATGGGCGCCGACTTTCCGGACAATTCCATTGCCATCGACGCCGAGCGCGAGGGTGTCCGCCTTACCGGTCATGTGTCGATCCCGTCCTTCACCCGCGCCAACGCGCTGCAGCAATATGCCTATGTCAATGGCCGCCCGGTGCGCGACAAGCTGATCGCCGGCGCCATTCGCGGCGCCTTCGCCGACGTCTTGCCGCGCGACCGCCATGCGGTGACTGTGCTGTTCCTGACGCTCGATCCGGCGATCGTCGACGTCAACGTTCATCCTGCCAAGGCCGATGTCCGCTTTCGCGATCCAGGACTGGTGCGCGGGCTGATCGTCGGCGCTGTCCGGCAAGCACTGGCCGATTCCGGTATCCGCGCCGCCACCACGGGGGCAGCCGGCATGATGGCAGCGTTCCGGCCGGGCGCCGCATCCTACGGTCACGGCGGTCCAGCCAATGGCCACCGAAGCTATGAGGCGTCATACCATGCCTCCGGCTCAACCGGCTTCGACCCGGCGCGCTCGCCGCAGCGGCCGCTCGACATGGGTTTCGAGGGCGGCGGCTTTGATCGGCGCGGCTTGCGTGAAAACGAGCAGGCGACGTTCGATGCCGACCCACTTGCCAGCGCCGATGCTCGTGCCGGGCAGAGCGAAGCGGCAGAGACGCTGCTTGGTGCGGTGCTGGGAGCAGCGCGCGCGCAGGTGCACGAGAACTACATCGTGGCACAGACCAGGGATTCGCTCATCATCGTCGACCAGCATGCGGCGCATGAGCGGCTGGTCTATGAGGCGCTGAAGAATGCGCTGCATTCGCGCGCCGTGCCGTCACAGATGCTGTTGCTGCCGGAAATCGTCGACCTGCCGGAAGAAGATGCCGAACGGCTGGCGATGCATTCCGAGACGCTGGCCCGCTTCGGACTCGGCATCGAGCGTTTCGGCCCAGGGGCTGTCGCGGTGCGCGAAACGCCGTCGATGCTTGGCGAGACCAATGTCGGGCAATTGGTGCGCGACCTCGCCGACGAGATCGCCGACAATGACACGGTCGAGACGCTCAAAGGACGGCTGGACAAAATCGCGGCGACAATGGCCTGCCACGGCTCGGTACGCTCCGGCCGGCTGCTCAAGGCCGAGGAGATGAACGCGCTGCTGCGGCAGATGGAGGCGACGCCGGGCTCCGGCACCTGCAACCATGGGCGGCCGACTTACATCGAGCTGAAGCTCGCCGACATCGAGAGGCTGTTCGGGCGGCGGTGAAGGGCGCAGCGCGCAGACCCCGCCCCGCTGCTTCGCGGCAAGAAAAGAGCCGCTTTTCGGCGGCTCTTTTGATTCAACTAAGTCCTGGATTCCTTTGAATTACCTCTTCAAATTCACCACTATCACACCGCCCAGCGCCAGTGCGCCGCCCAGCACGCCGAGCAGTGTCGGCACTTCGCCCAGCCAGAAGAAGCCGATCAGCGCGGACATGGGCGAAACCAGATAGAGGAAGTTCGAGGCGCGTGCGGCCGGCAGGCGCGACAGCGCGGTTGCCCAGGCTGCATAGGCGATCAGGCTGGGCACGATGCCGAGAAAGATCACGGCGCCAAGGCCGGCGGTGTTGGCGACCGCTGCCTGCGCAAAGCCGCTCGGCAGGAACGGCGACAGGCAGAGCGCGCCAAGTATCATATTCGAAGCCGAAATGGTCAGCGGGTGGTGACGGGCGAAGAGCGGCTTCTGGACGATGGTGTTGACGGCCGAACAGAGCGCCGAACCGAGGACCAGCAGCGCGCCTGCGTTAAAATGCAGGCCATTCCCATCGCCGACGGCGATGATGCCGATACCGGCGAAGGAAATGGCGGTGCCAGCCCAGGCCCACTTCGAGAAGCGTTCGCCGAGCAGCGCCATCGCCATGATGGCGGTGAAGATCGGGCTGACGTTGATGATGAAGCCGGCAGCGCCGGCCGAGACGGTCAGTTCGCCGAAATTGAGCATTGCCGTGTACAGCGCCACGAAAATGGCGCCGCCAAAGACCAGGCGCCACAATTCGTCGAGCCTGGGCAGCGCGGGGCGCTGGACGGCGAGGAAGATCGCCGCCGGCACCGCGGCGATGGCAAAGCGCAACGCACCGAGTTCCAGCGGCCCGAAGGCCGCAAGGCCGGCGCGGATCGCCGGAAAGGCAGAGGCCCAGCCAACCACCGTCAGCGCCACCGCGACGGCTGCCGTGGTGTCCATCCGTTGTGTCGGATTCAACGTGCTGGTCATTGCGCTCATCTCACTGTCCTCGTGTTCTCGTGCCCTGAAATGCAAAAAACGCCTTTTCTGGCCAGTTGACAAACGACCAAATCGAGGATCAGCTGTGACTATGGATCACAGCTCAGACACAATGGTGCCGCTCGAAACGCTGCGCGCCTTCGACGCCGCGGCGCGGACGGGAAGCTTTTCGGCCGCGGCCGAAAAGCTCAACATCACCCACGGCGCCGTCAGCCGGCAGATCGCCAAGCTCGAAGACTGGCTGGGCTTGAAGGTTTTCGATCGCGGCGCGCGCGGTGTCTCGCTGACGATCGAAGGCAACCGCCTACACCTGCGCACGGCGGAAGCTTTCGCGCTGATTTCAACCCATTCCGACCGCTGGGTCGAGCCGCGCGGCACCGCCGTGGTCCGGCTGACATCGATCCCGTCGGTCAGCGGGCTGTGGCTGATGCCGCGTATGGCGGCGCTGGAGAACAATCCCTCCAAGCTGCGCATCGTGCTCGACGTCGATATCCGCCAGGCCGATCTTGCCGATGAAGGCATCGACCTGTCGATCCGCTGCGGCCGCGGCGGCATTCCGGGCCGCGTCTCGGTGCAGCTTTTCGAAGAACATGTCTTCCCCGTCGCATCGCCCGAGCTTGCCCGGGAGATTGGCCGCGGCGACCCTGCACGGCTGCTCAAATTTCCACTGATCAACGATTCCGACGCTTCGGCCTGGCGCGCCTGGTTTGCCGCGCAAGGCATGGATTACCGCCCGCGCCCGCAGGACCGCCGCTTCGAGGACTACAATCTGGTGCTCGACGCCGCCGCCTATGGGCTCGGCATCGCGCTGGCGCGCCCACCGCTGACCGGGCATCAATTGAAGTCGGGCCGCATCACCGCCGTCGACGAGCGCACCGCGCTCAACCCGGTGTCCTACTGGCTCGACCGGCCGATAGGGCGGCCGCGTACCGCCGCGGCAGAACTGGCGCGCCGGATCGCGGTGCAGGCAGGACTCTGCATGGAAAAGATGGAAGCCTTCATCGAGGCTGACGGCTAGCGCAGCACCAACAGAGCGAACCCGACCACCGCCGCGGCCAACAGCCCAGCCGCCAGTGACATCAGACCGACGCTCACCTGCCTGTGTTCGAGCCGCGCCGAATCGCCCTGCCGCGAGCCGGCCGGCCTTGGCACAGTAGCCGCACTGGCGATGGAAGCGCGGCGCGGCGGTGAAACCACGACTGAGAGAAGCGGCAGCCACGGCAAGCTTGCCGGCCTTGCGGCCGCCCTCTCATCGACCCTTGCCAGAGGCAGCGCCAAGCCACGTTGCGCGGTGTCGCCGACCTCTCGCCTCCCGGCTCCAGTGGCCACCGATGCGGCATCGCCGGCTGTTTCGCTGTCCGTTTCCGTGAGCGCCAGATAGGCCTGTATCATTTGGGCCGAGGCCGTCTGCTGCGCTCTTCCGGCCGTTGCCGGCAACAGCATCGGCAAAGTCGGTGTCGCCACGGGTCGCGCAAGCGAACCGGACGGCGCCGGCGGCGCCAGAATAGCCTTCACCAGCGCCGTTTTGACCGGATCGGCCTTGGCCAACGGCACGGCCTGCGGCGTCACCACCTCCTTGAGCAAGTCAGCAAGACGGGCCGAAGAAATGTCCATTGTGCCCTACCAACAGCGCTTTTCCGGTCGACAATAGGGGATCAGCATTGTCTCAGGCTTGTCACATGCTTGACCTCGCCGCCAATTTATGGCGATGAAATCCCCATGAACCTTGGCGCCACTGCATGATGAACCGTTTCGAAGGCCCTGGCGGCAAGGAAGCCCGTATCCGCTATCTCGATGGCGACTTCC
Source organism: Mesorhizobium bavaricum (assembly GCF_056781655.1). Classification (NCBI taxonomy): domain Bacteria; kingdom Pseudomonadati; phylum Pseudomonadota; class Alphaproteobacteria; order Hyphomicrobiales; family Phyllobacteriaceae; genus Mesorhizobium; species Mesorhizobium bavaricum. The sequence continues at coordinate 5,233,337 of NZ_CM165566.1, forward strand.
AGGTTACCAGCCCGGGCGCTTTCGTGCGCTGCGCGGTGACCGGCGAAAGCATCCCGCTCGACGAGCTGAAATACTGGAGCGTCGCCAGGCAAGAGCCCTACATCAACGCCACCGCCTCGCTGCGCCGCGAGATCGAGGCGCATCCGGAGTTGCGCAGCCGGCGTTGACCTTGCGCAAGTCGTTGTCGCAAAACGGCAACCACGACAAGACGACCGGCCGCAGGTCAGCCCTTCAGCTTGCGTTGGCGCCAGGCATCAAGCGTCTCGTGAATGATGCGTTCCGGCACATTGTCGAGTTCGAACACGGTGTCGATCTCCAGCACCTCGAGCCGGGCGAGAAAGTCCTGTGAGGCGCCGTGGCGCAGCCGGGCGGCATCCTTGGCGGTGGTGATGAGGCCGAGCCCTTCGGCGCGAGCCGTCGCCGCCAGTTCGGCAAGCTCGTCCTCGCCATAGAAATGATGGTCCGGAAACGGCCGCGTCAACACCAGCTCGCCACCGGCTTCCCGTAGCGTATCGAAAAATTTCTCGGGATGGCCGATGCCGGCGAAGGCGAGGAACCGCCTGCCGGCAAACCCCTGCGTGTTGCTCGGTTCGGTATGGGCCTCGAAGATCGGCCGGGCGGCGCGCGCTGCCTGGCGGACCACTGCGTCGGCTGCGGTACCCTCACCCATCTTCAACAGCCCGTTGGTGAAGACCAGCTGGTCGACGATCTTGGCCCGGAGCGGGCCACCCGGAATGACGCGGCCATTGCCGATTCCGTAGCGCGCATCGACAACCACCAGCGCATAGTCGATGTGAATGCGCGCGCTCTGGAACCCGTCGTCCATGATCAGGAAATCGCAACCGTGTTTTTCCAGCAGCAGCCGGGCGCCGGCAGCGCGGTTCGGTGTCACCGCCACCGGCGCGTGTTCGGCCAGGAGCAGCGGCTCGTCACCGACATGCCTGGCGCTGTCGTGATGCGCATCGACGACATGCGGCTCGGCGAACGAACCGCCATGGCCGCGCGACAGAAAACCGGGTTTGAGCTGCATGCGCCTGGCCTGTTCGGCCAAGGCGATGGCCACCGGCGTCTTGCCGGTGCCGCCGACCGTGAAATTGCCGATACACAAAACCGGCGCCTCGATCTTCTCGCGCCGGGCCCGCCGCATGCCGCGGCCGGCGACGAGCGCATAGATGGCCGAAAGCGGCGACAGCGCCAGGACCCGCCAGTCCGGCTCTTCCCACCAGAATGGTGGTGATTCGGAAGCCACTTTAGCGCCCGTTCGCGCCCTTCAGGCGCGACTTGACGACCAGCGGCTGGATGTAGGGCTCGAGCGATTTCAATGTTCGCGCCAGCGCGCCGCGCATCTCGTCGACGGTCGCTACTCCCGCCGCCATCATCTCGTGACGCGCCACTTCGTTGGTCAAAAGGAAATTGACGGCCCCGGCCAGCATGTCGCGGTCACGCACCAGCTTGGCACCGCCGCTGTCGAGCAGGCGCTGATAGGCGTCGCGAAAATTCTGCACGTTGCGCCCGGCCAGAACCGCAGTGTCGAGCATCGCCGGCTCCAGCGGGTTCTGGCCGCCCTCCGAGGTCAGCGAGCGGCCGACAAAGGCGATTTCGGTCAAACGGAGATAGAGCCCCATCTCGCCGATCGTGTCGCCAAGCAAGATGTCGGTGTCGGCGGCGATCCTGTCGCCCTTGCTGCGCCGCGCCACATTCAAGCCCATGCCGGAAATCTGCGCTGCCAGCGCCTCGGCGCGATCGGGATGGCGCGGAACGACGATGGTCAGAAGACCATGGTGGCGTTTGTGCAGTGTTGCATGGACTTCGGCGGCGACCACCTCTTCGCCGTCATGGGTCGAGATGGCCGCCCAGGTCGGGCGGGCGCCGATCTGCCGCCGCAGCGTCGCCAGCACCCGCTCGTCGACAGGCGGCGGCGAGGTATCGGACTTGAGGTTGCCAGACACGGTTACCGGGCGGGCGCCGAGCGAACGGAAGCGCTCGCCATCGACATCCGACTGGGCAACGACATGGGCCAGGTTCTCGAACAGCGCCTCGGCGATGTTGGCCCGCTTCTTCCACGACGTGAACGATCGGTCGGACAGCCTGCCATTGACCAGCACCTGCGGCACGCGGCGCGCGCCAAGCTCGAGGATGGTCATCGGCCAGATCTCCGATTCGGCGATGATCGCCAGATCCGGCTGCCAGTGATCGAGGAACCGGCTGACCGCCGGCTTGAGGTCGAGCGGCACATACTGGTGGATGATCCGGTCACCGAGACGCTCGTCGGCGACCTGCGCCGAGGTGACCGTGCCGGTCGTCAGCACGATGTTGACCCCGTAGTCGAGAATGCTTTCGACCAGCGGCACGACGGCTATGGTCTCACCGACGCTTGCCGCGTGAATCCAGATCATCGGCCCATCGGGACGCGGGCGGCCGGCGACGCCGTAGCGCTCGCGGCGGCGGCTGCGGTCTTCCTTGCCGCGCGAGGTGCGCCAGGCGACATAGGGCCCGACCAGCGGATAGGCGGCGGCACCAGCGAAACGGTATGCCGACAACATGGCTCGCGCCCAGCGACCGCTCATCGTGGGCCATCCACGAGACGGTAGGCCTCGGCGGTCGCGGCGTTGAGCGCGGCCGTGACTTCCTGGCGCTTGCGCTCCATTTCGGCGTCATCGGCGCCGGCCGACACGAAGATCGGCGTGCCGATGACGATCGACGAGCGACCGAACGGCAGGTTGATGGTGGTCTTGTCCCAGCTCTTCTCCAGCACCTTGCGGCGGCTGGTGGTGATGGCGACAGGCAGCAGCGGCCGGCCCGAGAGGCGCGCCAGGAGAACGATACCAAGCCCTGCGTCTCGAGGCGTACCGTGCGGAATGTCTGCGATCATGGCAACGTTCTTGCCGGCGGCGAGCGACTTTTTGAGGGCGATAAGCGCTTTTGCCCCGCCCTTGTCGATATGCCTGGCATTTTCACGCCCGCCCGAACCGCGCACCGCCTCGATACCGAATTTCTGCAGCATCAACGCGTTGAGCTCGGCATCGGCGCTGCGCGAGACCATGGCGACCAGCGGCTTGCGCTTGGGGTAGTAGGCTGGCGTCAGCAGGTGCTGGCCGTGCCACAGGGCGATGATGCCGGGCTCGAATTCGGTATAGGTCCCGCCCGAAAACCGCGCCGATCCCTCGACGACGCGATTGGTCAGGCGCACGAGCCGCACGAACTGGGCGAAAAGGCTGGCTATGGCGTTCTTGACGAATCGCGACTGCGCCAGCGGTTCGCGAATCTTGCGCCAGAAGGCCTTGGTCGTGCGGCTGCGCCCCCTGGCCTTGGGCGCGGCCTCATTCGCTGGCCTTTTCGCCAGATCATGCTCCATCGAAATCAACCGACGGCCTTGCTGTCGGGGTCCAGCAGCCGGTGCAGATGAACGACGAAATAACGCATATGGGCATTGTCCACGCTGGCTTGGGCCTTGGCTTTCCACGCCGTGTGCGCAGATTGATAGTCCGGATAGATGCCGACGATGTCGAGCCCGTCGAGATCGCGGAACTCGGTGCCGCCAAGTTTCTTCAATTCGCCGCCGAACACCAGGTGCAAAAGCTGTTTTTTTCCGTCTTCCGCGGCCATGTCGGTCCTTCACATATCGTGAGTTTGTGACAGGTCTAGACCAAAGCCGCCGACTTTGGAACCTTCGAAAACGCTTTCACGCGTCCAGCCCGGCGATGACGCCGGCGAGCACGGCCAGCAGTTCACCGCTGCCGGCGGCGAGCGCGCCATGGCGGGTGACCTCGCCGGCATAGAGCGGGGCGCGGCCATGCTGGTCGAGCAACTGGCCGCCGGCCTCGCGCAGGATGAGATCGGCAGCGGCGATGTCCCAGTCATGTGCGTTCGGCTTGACGAACGTAGCATCCAGCGCGCCATTGGCGATCATGGCCAGCCGATAGGCCAGCGAAGGGCTGTAGGGCGCCCGCTTCAGCCGCGCCTGCCATTCGGCCGGCATCAGGTCGGTCAACTGCTTCAGCCCCGAAATTTCGGCCGTATCCGCCAGCTTGCGCACCGCAATGCGCGTGCCGTTGCGGAAGGCGCCCTGTCCGGGCAGCGCCCAGTAGGTCTCGTCCATCGCCGGGCATTCCAGCACCCCGGCAAGCGTGCGGCCATGCTCGACGACGGCAACGCTGACGCACCAGGTGCGCTGGCCTTCCAGGAAGCCGCGCGTGCCGTCGATCGGGTCGACGACGAAGGTGCGGCGTGCAGAAAGCCGAACCGGATCGTCTGCGGTTTCTTCCGACAGCCAGCCATAGTCCGGCCGCGCCGCAAGCAACGTCTGGCGCAGATAGGCGTCGGCGGCATGGTCGGCTTCGCTGACCGGCGATGTGCCACCCTTCATCCAGACTTGCGGGTTGTTGCCGAAATAGCGCATGGCGATGACCCCCGCCTCGTGGGCAGCATCGCGCAGCAGCACCAAATCCTCGGTCGCTCCGGCAGAGATCAGCTCATGCTCCAGCAAGGGTCATGCCTTCGATCAGGAGCGTGGGGGCGGCGGTGCCGAAATTGCGGTCGAGGTCATCAGCCGGCACCATGTTGAGGAACATGGTCTTCAGGTTCGAGGCGATGGTGACCTCCGCGACGGGATAGGCTAGCGCCCCATTCTCGATCCAGAAGCCGGAGGCGCCACGGCTGTATTCGCCGGTGACCATGTCGACACCCTGGCCGAACACCTCGGTGACGTAGAAGCCGGTCTTGAGCGATTTGATCAGCTCTTCCGGCGACCGTTCGCCCGGCTCGATGGCGAGATTGGTCGAGGACGGCGAGACGGAGGAGCCGCTGCGCGCGCCGCGCCCATTGGTGACGAGACCAAGTTCGCGCGCGGCCGATGTCGACAGGAACCAGTGGTTGAGCACGCCTTTTTCGACCATCAACAGCCTCTCGCCCTCGATGCCTTCGCCGTCGAACGGGCGCGAGGCCTGGCCGCGTTGCCTGAGCGGCTCGTCGGTGACGGTGATCGCGGACGCGGCCACCTGCTTGCCCATCATGTCGCGCAGGAACGAGGTCTTGCGCGCGACCGAGGCACCGTTGATGGCGCCAGCAAGATGGCCGGCGATGCCGCGCGCGACGCGTGGGTCCAATACAACGTCGATCGGCCCGGTCGCCGCCTTGCGCGCGCCGAGGCGGCGCACTGTGCGTTCGCCGGCTTTGCGGCCGATGTCTTCGGGCGCATCGAGATCGGAAAAATGCTGACGCGAGGAGAATTCATAGTCGCGCTCCATGCCGGTGCCCTCGCCGGCAATGACGCTGGCCGAGCGCGAGAAACGCGAGGCGACATAGTGGCCGAGGAAGCCGTGCGAGGTGGCCAGCACCAAACCGCCCAGGCCGGCACCGGCGCTGGCACCGGCCGAATTGGTCACGCCCTTGACTGCAAGCGCCGCCGCTTCCGCCGCCAGTGCTGCTTCCTTCAACTGGTCGGCCGACACTTCGGTGGCGTCGAACAGGTCGAGATCGCGCGTCTGTCTGGCGAGCAATGCCGGGTCGGCCAGCCCCTGATAGGGATCCTGCGGCGACACTTTCGCCATCGCCACGGCACGCTCGGCCAAGGTTTTCGGATCGGACGCGGCGGTTGCCGAGACGCTCGCCACCCGCCCATCGACGAAGACGCGCAGCGCGACATCCTCGTTCTCGGAGGATTCGGTGCCCTCGACCTTGCCGAGCCGCACCGACACACCGGTCGAGCGGCTGCGCACGGCCACCGCGTCGGCGGCATCGGCGCCAGCCTTTTTGGCAGCCTCGACCAAAGCCGCGACGCGGTCGGTCAATTTTGCTGCATCTGATATGTCGGTCATGGCGTGATCCTGCTGGTACGGCGAGCTTTGGCCGCTGCCACCCATCTATTGTTCCGGTCCGGCTTGTGCAATGGCATAAGCTTCAATCAAAATGCCACGGTTCTCGGTTCGCATCGCGAACCAAGGCAACGCAACCCGGCCCGCCGCCCGCTCGGAGCATTTTCGATGACGCCTTTCCATCTCGCCTTCCCGGTCCGTGATCTCGATGAAACCCGAACTTTCTATGGCGAAGTGCTGGGCTGCGCGATCGGCCGATCGTCAACCACCTGGGTCGATTTCGACCTGTTCGGCCACCAGATGTCGGCGCATCTGCGGCCACAGGCCGCGCCGGCGGCCAGCGACGGCAAGGTCGACGGCATCACCGTGCCGATTCCGCATTTCGGCGCCGTGCTCTTGATGGACGACTGGCAGCGACTGGCCACGCGGCTGGAGACGCGCGACGACATCGACTGGCTGGAACGGCCCATGGTCCGCTTCAAGGGCGAGCCTGGCGAACAGGCGACGCTGTTCATCCGCGACCCCTCGGGCAATGCGCTGGAATTCAAGGGCTTTCGCTCGCTGGAGCAGGTATTCGCGCACTAACGGGGACCAGCGATCGGATTCTGATCCGATTGATCAGCTTACGAAGCGATCCGCCGCAAAGGGTGCGAGGCGCGCCGGGTCGCCGCGCCCGCCGACCAACTCGGCGACCAGACGCGCCGTGATCGGCGCGAGTGTCAGTCCGAGATGGCCATGACCGAAAGCATGGATCACGCTTGGGCTGCCGCGCGACGAACCGATGACCGGCCGGGAATCCGGCAGAGACGGGCGGAAGCCGAGCCATTCCGATGAAGGTGAGCCCAGCTTGGGAAAGAATTGCCTGACGCCGCGATCGAGCAGCGCGAGTCGGCGTGGATTTGGCGGCGCGGCAAGCCCACCGAGTTCGACCGTGCCGGCGACGCGCAGCCGACCAGCCATCGGGGTCATGTAGAAACCGAGATCGACGGGACAGACAGGCCGGGTCAGCAACGGAGCGTCGGTCCGGAATTCCAAGTGATAGCCACGCTCCGTCTCAAGCGGGACGCTGTCACCGGCCTGCGCGGCCAGTGCGCGCGACCATGAACCGGCGGCGATCACCACCGTACCCGCCTTGATGCCAAAGCCGGGACCGCTGAGCCGGACAGCGCCGGTTTCGACTTGCAGTCCGGTAATTGTCGTTTGCTTCACCGTCGCACCGCGGGCGATCGCTGCGCCGAGCAGCCGCAGCATCACCGTCTTCGGATCGGTGACGTTCGTCGAATCCGGGAAGAACAAGCCACGCGTCCCGCTGGTCGGCAGGCCGGGTTCAAGTGTTGCCACCTCATCAGGCGTCAGAATCTCCTGGTGAACACCGAACCCGGCACGCATTGCCCGGCCACCGGCCCCGGCGGCAAAATCGCTTTCGCGGCGATAGAGATAGAGGCAGCCATTGCGGCGCAAAAGATCCTCCAGGCCGGCCTCCGCTTCCATCTCCTCCCAGGCCGGCAAGGCGTCAGCCAGCAGTCCAGCGAGCGCCAGCGCATTGGCGCGGGTGGCAGCCGGCAGCGATTGTCTGACAAAGCTGACCAGCCACGGCGCCAGTTGGAACAGGGCCGGCCAACGCAGCGAAAACGGACTGTCAGGATCGAGCAGCAGCTTCGGCAGCGCGCGCAGCACGGCCGGATTGCCGACCGGCATGCAGGCGTATTCGGCGATCGTGCCCGCATTGCCGAACGAGGCGCCGGAGCCCGGCTCATTGGGATCGATGAGCAGGACTTCGCGCCCCTCAGCAGCAAGGCGGAGCGCCGTCGCCAGCCCGACAACGCCTGCGCCGACCACGGCGATTTCGACCGTTTCTTCTGCTGCCACCGTTGGGTTCCTAAACGAAGCCAGGCAATTGCAAATGGCCGGCTGCAAGCAGTTCGGCCATCATGGTCAGCGCGGTGCGGAGATCGTCCAGCGAGCGGGCGGCACCGACGTTGATCCGCACCCCATGCTGCACCGGTTCGCGGCCGACAGCGAAGGCATCGCCGGGAAGCACGGCTACGCCGCGCTCCAGGCAAGTGCGGGCGAAACCGGCGCCCCGCCAGGGCTCTGGAAGTCGTAGCCAGGCGTGGGTCGAAGTGGCGTGGCTCTGGACATCGTAGCGGCCGAGGATTTCGCTCAGCACCGCCTGGCGCTGGCGCAGTTCCTGTTTCTGGGCCTCGATGATGCGGGCGGCCGTGCCTTCTTCGATCAGCCGCGTGCCAATGAGCGCCGTCAACGGACTGATGCTCCAGCAATTGATGCGCAGGGCCGCCGCGACCTGGCCGGCTATGGTGCGTGGCGCGATGACGAAGCCGAGCCGCAGACCCGGCGCCAGGCATTTCGACAAGGCGCCGATATGGACGGTCAGTTCGGGCTCGATGCTGGCCAGCGATGGTGGCGAATTGTCGGCCAGCGGGCGATAGACGTCATCCTCGATGATCAGGACGTTGTGGCGCCGGGCGACGGCGACCAGTTCGTGCCGGCGCTGTTCGCTCAGCGTGATGGTCGTCGGATTGTGCAATGTCGGCACCAGGAACACCGCGCGGGGACGAAGCTGAGCGCAGGCGGCTTCGAATGCGTCGGGCCGCATGCCGCCGCGGTCCATGCTGACACCCCTGAGATCCAGCCCATGCACGCGGCACAGCGCGTTGATGCCCTGATAGGTCACCTCGTCGGCGAGCACGACCTCGCCCTGCCTGGTCACCGCGCCGAGCACGCAGTCGAGCCCGTGCTGGGCGCCGGCGGCCAGCACCACCCGGCCGGGATCGCCGTCGCCGGCCACCGGCCGCATCCATTCGGCAATCGCCGCCCTCGCCCATAGCGGCCCCTCGGCCGGATGATAATCCTGCAGCGTCGGGTAACAGCGGTCCTTGGACAGGCGCGGCAGAAGCAGCGCCAGCGCGTCGAGATAGGCGGAGGTTGCCGGCCGGTTGACGGAAAGGTCTATGACACCGGTGTCATCGCTCGGCGCCGAGACGAAGCCCGGCCTCTCGCCGGTGTCGCGGGCAGCAACCGTGGTGCCGCGTCCGGGACGCGCTTCGAGCAGACCGCGCTGCTGCAGCGTCGACAGGGCGCGCGTCACCGTGGTGACGTTGATGCCGAGAGCGCGCGCGATCTCGCGCTGCGGGGGCAGCCGGTCGCCGACGGCGAGCGTGCCAGCAGCGATGCGTTCGGCAATCGCGTCGGCAAGGCGGCGATAGACCGGACCTTCATCCGAGGCGAGCTTGAGGTCTTGAAGCATGCGGCTTTCGGTAGGTTGATACGATCTGGCTACGGCGCATCTAGCATAAGACAACGCTCCGGACAATAGCACTTGTCTGGCCCTTAATTCGAAGTATGGCTGCTTAAAACTCACACAATCGCACAAAAAGACGCTTGACGGGCAAACTTGTCTGCATCTATGGTCTGTTAGACATAGATTGTATGAGCATACAAGTTTGGATAGCCCCTTGAGCGGCCAGCGTTATGCGAGACCCAGACATGCACCGCAAACAACAGCGCGTTTCAACTCGTGGCCCCTGTAGCCGCACAAGAGAAGCCGGCCGGTGATGGCCAAAGCGGCAGCCTTGTCGATCGAAAGCGCGGGGCCTGGCGCGGATGCCGGCCGCCAGGGATTCGTCGAGTTCGTCGATGTCGAGAAATCCTATGACGGTCGTGCCTTCGCGGTGACGCGGCTGAACCTCAGTGTCGCACGCGGTGAGTTCCTCACCCTTCTCGGTCCCTCCGGCTCAGGCAAGACGACGACGCTCAACATGCTTGCCGGTTTCGAGCGGCCGACCAACGGCGTCATCATGCTCGAAGGCCGCTCGGTCGACCGGCTGCCGCCCTATGAGCGCAACATCGGCATGGTGTTCCAGAACTACGCGCTGTTTCCGCACATGAGCGTGGAAGACAACGTCGCCTTCCCACTCTCCGTGCGCAAGATCGGCAAGGCCGACATCGCCGCCCGCGTCAGCCGCGCGCTGGACATGGTGCGGCTCAGGCCGTTCGGCGACCGGCGGCCGGCACAGCTTTCCGGCGGCCAGCAGCAGCGCGTGGCGCTGGCCCGTGCGCTGGTGTTCGAGCCCAGCCTGGTGCTGATGGACGAGCCGCTCGGCGCGCTCGACAAGAAGCTGCGCGAGCACATGCAGCTCGAGATCAAGCAGCTGCACACGATGCTCGGCGTCACCATCGTCTATGTCACGCACGACCAGAGCGAGGCGCTGACGATGTCGGACCGTGTCGCCGTGTTCAACAATGGCGGCATCGCCCAGCTCGGCTCACCCGGCGATCTCTACAACACACCGCAGAGCTCGTTCGTTGCGAGTTTCATCGGCGAGAACAACACGCTGGCGGGCAAGGTCGAGCGGGTGATCGGCAAGGAATGCCGCATCGCGCTGGATGGCGGCGGCGCGATCACCGCGCAAGCCATCGGCGTCGCGGACGGTGCTGACTGCCATGTTGCCATCCGCCCCGAGCGGCTCAGCCTCGCGGACGGCGGACACGCAGAAAACAGACTGGCGGCGACGGTCGATGGCCGCATCTATCTCGGCGACCACCAACGGCTGCTGGCCAGGCTCGAAAATGGACAGGTGCTGACCGTCAAGGTCGGCCCGGAAACGACCATGGCAAATGGAGAGCCGGTGATGGTTTCCTGCGCGCTCGGTGATTGCCGCGCCTTCCGGCCGATGCCGGAACGGGCGGATCGAAGTCAAAAACAACAGGGGAGTAAGATCAGATGAAAATCACAAAGACCCGGCTGCTCGCGCTCGCTGCGGCCACCGCCTGGATGGCGATAGGACATGCCGCTGTCGCCGACGAACTGTCGATCATGGCCAGCGGTGGCGCCTGGCAGGACGCGCAACGCAAGGCATGGTTCGAGCCGTTCAGCAAGGAAACCGGAACCAAGATCGTCGAGCAGGAATATCTCGGCGATCTCGGCAAGGTCAAAGCCATGGTCGACACCGGCAACGTGCCGATCGACCTGGTGACGGTGGAGACCGCGACCGTGCTGCAGGGCTGCGACGCAGGCATTCTCGAGCGTCTCGACTATTCCAAGATTGCACCGCGCGAAAAGTTCATCGAAGGGTCGGCACTCGACTGCGGTGTCGGCCTCGACGCCTATGGCGATATCCTGGCTTACGATCCGACCGTGCTGAAGGAAGCTCCGACCTCGGTGCTCGATCTGTTCGACACGAAGAAGTTTCCGGGCAAGCGCGCCATGCGCAAATTCCCGGCGCAGAATCTCGAATGGGCGCTGATGGCCGATGGCGTCGCGCCGGCCGATGTCTACAAGGTGCTGGGAACGCCGGAAGGCGTCGACCGCGCCTTCAAGAAGCTCGACACGATCAAGAAGGACATCGTCTGGTGGGATGCAGGCGCGCAGCCGGCACAGCTTCTCGCCTCGCAGGAAGTGGTGATGACGACGGCCTGGAACGGCCGCATCCAGAACGCCATCGACACCGACAAGAAGCCGTTCAAGATCGTCTGGAACAACCAGATCCTCGAATACGACATGATCGCCATTCCCAAGGGCGCCAAGAACCCGGACCTCGCCTACAAATATCTGGCCTATATCAGCCAGCCTGAAAACAATGCCAAGCTCGCCAGCTATATCACCTATGGGCCGGTGCGGACCGATGCCGCGTCCTTCGTCGCGGCCGATGCGTTGCCGAAATTGCCCAACGCGCCTGACCATCTGGCTGGCGCCTACCTCGTCGCCGACACCGAGTTCTGGGGCGACTATGGCGAGGATCTGGTCAAGCGCTTCAACGCCTGGCTGGCGCAGTAAGCAAAATGTCGGCTCTGGAGCCAACGCATCTCGACCAGTCGCGGGCAATCCGCGACCGGTCAACCACCGGTCCGGCCAAGTCGGTGGCGACAGCACTGCGGCGCGCCGAATTCGGCGACCGGCTTCGCGCGCTGGCGCTGGCCGCACCGCTGCTGGTGCTGCTGGCGCTGAGCTTCGGCATCCCGATCGTGCTTTTGCTGTCGCGCGCCGTCTACGACCCGACGATTGCCAATGCCCTGCCGCAGACCACCCAGGCACTCAGCGGTTGGAACGGCCAAGGCCTGCCTGACGATGCCGCCTTCGTGGCGCTCGCGGCGGACCTCAGGAGCAGCCAGGCCAAGGGCACTGCGTACGAACTTGCCAAGAGCCTGAACGCACGTTTGCCGGGCGCGCGCAGCCAGGTGCTGAAGACAGTGCGCCAATTGGAAGGCGCAGGCGACAAGCCGCCGCTCGAGGTGGTGAAATCCGTGCCGTTCTGGTCGCAGCCCGGCACCTGGCCAGCCATTGCCAACGGCACGCACAGCGTCACCTCGTTCTATCTCATGAGCGCGCTTGATCTGCGCTGGAACAATGATGGTGGCATCGAACGCGTACCGCCCGAACAGGCGATCTTCCTGCAGGTGTTCATGCGGACGTTCTTCGTCGCCGCCGCGGTGACGCTGGCGACGCTGATCCTGGGCTTTCCGCTGGCCTATCTCATCGCCAGCGTGCCAAGAGGCCTTGCCGCCATCCTCATCGTCGCGGTGCTGCTGCCATTCTGGACGTCGATCCTGGTGCGCACCGCCGCCTGGACGGTGCTTTTGCAGAAATTCGGCCTGGTCAACGACCTGCTGTTGTGGCTCGGCGTCGCCGACGCCCGGCTCGACCTGATGTACAGCCGCATCGGCCTGATCATCGCCATGACCCACATCCAGCTGCCGTTCACGCTGCTGCCGATCTACAGCGTCATGCGCACGATCCAGCCTTCGCAGATGAAGGCCGCCTATTCGCTCGGCGCAAAGCCTTTCACCGCCTTCATGCGCGTCTACCTGCCTCAGGTCTTTCCCGGCATCATGGCTGGCTGCCTGCTGACCTTCATCCTGTGCCTCGGCTACTACATAACGCCGGCGCTGATCGGCGGCGCCAGCGACCAGCTGATCAGCAATTTCATCGCCAACTACGTCAATGTCGAGCTGAACTGGGAGATGGCGGCGGCGCTCAGCTTCATCCTGCTCGTCTTCACGCTGGCGCTGTTCGGCATCTTCGCGCGCATCCTCGGCCTCGACCGCCTCAAGCTGGTGTAGCCATGCTCCTGTCTCCCTACCCAACGCTTGGAGAACGCATCCGCATCGGGCTGCTGTGGTTCTGGTGCGGGCTGGTCATCCTGTTCCTGGTGGTGCCGATCCTGATCCCTGTACCGTTGTCGTTCAACAGCGGCACCTTCTTCATCTTTCCGCTGGAGGGGATTTCGACGCGCTGGTACGAGGTCGTCCTCGGCACCCAGCGCTGGCAGGCGGCAATCGGCAACAGCCTGATCGTGGCTTTCGGCACGACGCTGATCGCAACCGTACTGGGCACGCTCACCGCAATCGCGCTGTCCGACGAAAAATTTCCCGGACGCCGCATCGTCATGCCGCTGCTGCTGTCACCGCTGATCGTGCCGGTGGTGATCACCGCCGTCGGCTCGTATCTTTTCTACGCCCGCGTCGGCCTTGCCAGCACCTATGCCGGCATCATCCTGGCGCATACCGCACTTGCCAGCCCCTTCGTGGTCGTCACTGTGGGCGCGAGCCTGACCGGCTTCGACCGCAATCTGATGCGCGCCGCCGCCATCTCCGGGGCGAAACCGGTGACCTCGTTCTTTAGGGTGATGCTGCCGCTGATCCTGCCCGGTGTGCTTTCAGGTGCCGCGTTTGCCTTCGTCACCTCGTTCGACGAGGTGGTCGTCGTGCAGTTCCTGGCCAGCGCCAACCAGCGCACCATGCCGCTCGAAATGTTCATTGGCTTGCGCGAAAAACTATCCCCGGCGATCACCGCCGCGGCAACGCTGATGATGGGGCTTTCCATCGTGCTTCTGGTCGTCGCCAACCTTCTGTCGCGGCGCAGCCAGCGGCGACCGGTTGCAAGCGCTTAGGCCTAGTCCGCGACCACTCCTCAGAGACTGTTTCGAAATTCGCTCTGGCGAGTCATATGGTGGTGGTTTCGAGAACCGTAGCGCAGCGGACATTTGGTCGTGAGCAACGGAAGCGCAGAAAACACCGCTAGATGGCCGCCAGAGTAGAATTTCCAAACAGTCTCTCAGGCGACAGGCGTCCAGATGACATCCTCGATCTTCTGGGCCCCGGTCGCCAGCATCACCAGGCGGTCGAAGCCGAGCGCGATGCCGCTGGCTTGTGGCATGATGGCAAGGGCGGCGAGAAAATCCTCGTCCAGCGGATAGCGCTCGCCATAGATGCGCTCTTTCTCGTCCATCTCGATGACGAAGCGCCGGCGTTGCTCATCGGCATCGGTCAGTTCGCCAAAGCCGTTGGCGAGTTCGACGCCGCAGCAATAGAGCTCGAAGCGCTCGGCGACACGCGCATCCCTGGAGCTCGGCCGCGCCAATGCCGCCTCGGCGACCGGATATTCGCACAGGATGGTCGCCTGCCCCTGCCCGAGGAAAGGCTCGATTTTCTCCACCATCACCCGGCTGAACAGGTCGGCCCAGCTGTCATCGGGCGCGGTGCGCAGGCCGGCCCGGGTCAAGGCGGCGTAGAGCGCGTCGCGGTCGGTGGCGCCGTCGGCGGCGACCGTGGCCAGCAGATCGATGCCGGAATAGTGGGTGAAGGCATCCGCCACCGTCAGCCGTTCCGGCTCGGCGAACGGATCGCAGTCGCGCCCCCGGAAGGAAAAGCGCTTCGTTCCTGTCCTTGTCGCGGCCAGTTCCAGAAGCGCCGCGCAATCCTGCATCAGGCTCTCATAGGCCTCGCCCACCCGGTACCATTCGAGCATGGTGAATTCGGGATGGTGCAAGGGGCCGCGCTCGCGGTTGCGGTAGACCGGCCCGAGGCTGAAAATGCGCTGCTCGCCGGCGGCAAGCAGCTTCTTGCAGGCGAACTCCGGCGAGGTATGGAGATAGAGCGTCGAGCGCTCGCCGTCCGCCCCGACCACTTCCGTGACGAAAGCCGCCAGATGCGCCTCGTTGCCGGGCGAGACCTGCAGAGCCGCGGTTTCCACCTCGACGAAATCGCGCTGGGCGAACCAGTCGCGCAGGCCGGCCGCGATGGCGTTGCGCAGCATCAGCCGCGGGCGGCGGTCGGCGTGGACATGCGGCGTCCACCAGGGCGAGGCATCGGGCGACGTATCGGTCATGGGGCTCAGATCATATGGAATGGGGCTGGCGGTTGCGGCCAAGATGCGCTAGTTCGCAGCGGACGGCTGCTGAAGCCGATTTGTACCAATCAACCATTTCAGGATTGTAAGCCGTGGTGAAAGTCATCGCCAGTTCGCTCCGCAAAGGCAATGTCGTCGACAAGGACGGCAAGCTTTATGTGATCCTCTTTGCCGAAAACATCCACCCCGGCAAGGGCACGCCGGTGACGCAGCTCGACATGCGCCGCATCGGCGACGGGGTGAAGGTTTCGGAGCGCTACCGCACCACCGAGCAGGTGGAGCGCGCCTATGTGGAAGAGCGCGAGCACACCTTCCTCTATCGCGACGGCGAAGGTTTTCATTTCATGAACCCGGAAAGCTACGACCAGGTGGCGGTGTCGGAAGCCGTGGTCGGCGACATGGCGCCTTACCTCCTGGAAGGCATGGCCGTGCAGGTGTCACAGTTCAATGGCATTGCCATTTCCCTGGTGCTGCCGCAGCGCGCGACCTTCGAAGTGGTCGAAACCGAGCCGACGACCAAGGGACAGACGGCCTCGTCGTCCTACAAGCCGGCCGTTCTGTCCAACGGCGTGCGCACACTGGTGCCGCCGCACATCGCCCCCGGCACCCGCGTGGTGGTGATGACCGCCGATGGGGCTTATGTGGAGCGGGCGAAGGACTGAGACGCCATCGCTCATTAGCCCTTTGGGCTATATTACTGCTTAAAGCAGTTCTCTCGGTGCCATTGCAGGAAATGAGGGTGTGGGCGTTCGAGTTGTCGACGGGGCGGAAGCGCGCGGCGAGACTTGTTTATGAACCCATGCACGCTGTCGGGGTCGTTGACCTGTCGTGAGATCAGGATTTCCAGATCATCGGACAAGCTGATTAATCCGCGATCGAACATCCAATGCGCAGTGCCGGACAGTGCGATCCCATTGTTTACGACATCAGGTCCGTTCGCCTCGACCGGTCGAATGTGCGCGGCAGAAACCTCTGCCCGGCCACCGCCATTTATCAGCTTGAGACCCGTGATCGCGCAGCGCTCATCATAGGCGCGTAAGACGATACGACGGAAAATGCGGTCGCGCACGATTCGCGACCCGATGTAACTCACACGATCGCGGTTCTGCTCGAACTGAAATGGAGGCTGCTCATCCTGGAAGCCGCCGACAGATGTACCAATCTTATCGACGCGCGGAAGCAACGAGTCGCTCGTGCCTAGACCCAAATCGACAATGCGGTTGAAGTCGCTTCGGCTGAGTGGACGGACCGCCGATTGGGCGCGACCGGAAATCCGCCCTTGGTCGTTGAGTAGGCCGCGCTCAACGAGACCGTCCATCCCGCTAAACGGGACATGATTGGCGAAATCGAGATAGGATCCTGGCTCGATCAATGCGAGGTACATGCCAGGCGCCACAGGGTCTGAAATAACCTGCTGGACTTTGGCTATGGCGAAATAGCCACGGGTGTCATCTACCTTGCTAGGTTCGTAGTAGATGATCCAATCGCCAACACATGCTTCCACACGGCGCAGATATTGGCTCGGAAACTGATATTGCTCAGCGGGGCTGTCATCATAGATCGAATCCGAGCGGTGGATGAAGACCCCAAACCCCATGATCTTCCTGCAATGTGCTCTTGGGAATAACTGCTTGCGATGTACCACCAAAATCCGATCTTGGGGGTTTAGTCCAGGCCGATCGAACTTTTCCCATGGAATCGGTCTTTCGTAAGCTCGCGCTGAAAGCTGCCCTCAGACAAAGCGCCGCGACATTTTTCACGAAGCGTGTCGCAGAAGGCCCATGCGGTTCGTCCTTTGACGGAAGAAGGAGAACGCCATGCGAAAACTTATCGTCACCGAATTCATCAGCGTCGATGGCATTGCCGAGGTCGAGAAGCTGCCCAGCGTGACCTGGAACGACGAGATGAACAGGTTCAAGGAGGACGAGCTTGCCGACAGCGGCGCCATGCTTTTGGGGCGCGCAACCTACGAGATCTTTGCTGGCTCATGGCCCAAGGAAACCGGGGATTTTGCCGATCGGTTCAACGCACTGCCAAAATATGTCGCCTCGAACAGCCTGAAGGCGCTCGACTGGAAGCCGGCTGAATTGCTGAAGGGACCCCTGCCGGAAGCGGTGAGGACGCTGAAGCAAGGCAGCGGCGGCAACATCTATGTGCATGGCAGCCTCAGCGTCGCGCAGGAGTTGCTGCGCCACGGCCTGGTCGACCGCGTTAGGCTGCTCAGCTACCCCGGCGCCGTCGGCCAGGGCAAGCCGCTATTCCCCGTCGGCGAGCCAGTGGCGCTCGAGTTGATTTCGGCCAAGCCGTTCAGCAACGGCGTTGTGTCGCTGGAGTATGCGCCGGCGGCGGCGAAGTCGTAGTCGGCTTCCATGCTTGTATGACAACAGCAACGTCGCGCCCGTCCGTCACCCGGCCTTCTTCCCTCGCCGCCCCTTGACGGCAGCGCCATTTCTAGCCTCCACCACCCTCTCCACCTGCCGCTTCAGCTCGTCCTTGATGTCGGCCGTATCGTTCATCAGGGCGTCGATCTTCAGGAAATCGAGGACGCGGTATTTCGAGACTGCCGGGCGGACCAGGATGTCGGGGCGGCTTTGTCTCAGCTTGTTGGCGATGATCGACTGCATCATCAGCTGCGTGGCGCCGAACATCAGGTCGACGGAGGTCGGCTGCTTGCGGTCGGCCTCTTCCGGCGCGCCGACCACGTCGACGCCGATGATGATGTCGGCATCGTTTTCGATCAGGTCGAACGGCACCGGGTTGTAGATGCCGCCGTCGATCAGCAGCCTTCCGTCGCGCGTAACCGGGCGGAACACGGCGGGAATGGCTGCTGAAGCGGCCAGCGCCGAGTGTAGGTCGCCGTCGTCGAAGACGGCCAGCTTGTGACCGAAATAGTCCGTCGCCGTCACCTTGAGCGGGATCTTGAGCTCGGCGAAGGTTTCGGGAATGGCCTCGGGTAGAAAAGCCTTCAGGATGCGCTCGACATTGAACTGGCTGACGCGGATGCCGCCCTGCATGGCTTCGGCGATCGTGCCCGGCCGCGCCCGCCACATGCGGCTCGCCACTTCGGCGCGGCGGCCGAGGATCGAGCGGGCGTAGTGGTGGATGTCCTTGCCGGTCATGCCAGCGGCCATGCCGGCACCCATGATGGCGCCGATCGACGAACCGGCAATAGTCACCGGCCTGATGCCCAGCTCGTCCAGCGCCTCGATTACATGGATATGCGCCAGCCCGCGCGCACCGCCGCCGCCGAAGGCGATGCCGAAGGTCGGGCTCATCCCTTGCCGGCCCCGTCCAGTTTCGGGCCGATGACCATGATCGTCGGCTCAGTCGACAGCAGCTTTTTCGCCGCCGCCTTGACCTGATCGAGCGTCACCGCGTTGATGTAGGCGGCGCGGCGCTGCATGTAGTCGATGCCGAGATCGTCGAGCTGCAGCTCGACCAATGTCGCGGCAATGGAACTCGAAGAGTCCAGATTGTTGATGGCATAGGCACCGACCAGATATTTCTTGGTCGCCGCCAGCTCCGCTTCGGTCGGGCCCTCCTCGGCCAGTTGCTTGACCACGTCGCGAACGATCCCCAGCGTCTCGGCCGCGCGGTCGGAGCGGGTCCCAGTGCTGACGATCAGCGCATTGGAGTGGTCCTGGTTGACCAGCGAGGAGTTGACGCTGTAGGCCAGCCCGCGCTTCTCGCGCACCTCCTGGAACAGGCGCGAGGTGAAGGTGCCGCCGCCAAGGATCTCGTTCATCAGCACGGCGGCAAAGAAATCCGGCGCCTTGCGCTTCACGCCGGGATAGGCCAGCTGCAGCGAGGTCTGCGGCAGATCGTAATCGACCTCGACATGCTGCGCCAGCTTCGGGTCGATATCGGCCACCGGCTTCAGCGCCTGGTTTTGCGGCAGGTCGCCGAACACCTCGTCGAGCTTCTTCTTCAGGGTCTCGGGATCGATGGCGCCGACCACGGCGACATGCAGGCCGCCACGCGCGAACACCGCCTTGTGCAAGGCTTTCAGATCATCCGGGGTGATGGTGGCGATGCTCTGCCTGGTGCCCTGGTCGGAGCGTGAATAGGGATGATCTCCATAGAGTGCGCGCGCCCATTTGTTCTGCGCGACCGTATCGGGATCGTTCTCACCGGCGATGATGCCGGACAGGATCTGGGCGCGGATGCGGTCGATCGGCAGCTGGTCGAAACGCGGCTCGTTGACAGCCAGCCGCAACAGGTCGAACGCCTCGTCGCGCTGCTCGGCCAGCATGCGCATCGAACCGTAGATGCCGTCACGGCTCTCGTCGAAGCTCATCTCGGCGCCGGCATCGTCGAGCCTGATCTGGAAGGCCTCGCTGTCGAGCGGGCCGGCACCTTCGTCGAACAGGCCGGTCATCAGATTGGCCAGGCCCTCCTTGCCGGCCGGATCCTGCGTCGAGCCGCCGCGGAAGACGAAACGGATGGCGACGACCGGCACGGAATAGTCCTCGACCAGCCAGGCGGTGATGCCTTTTGGCGAGGTGACGGACTGGATGTCCATGGCGCGCGCCGTCAGTGCCGGCAGGATCAGGAAGAGAATGGAGAGAAAGAGCGTTGCGAGGGCGCGCCATGCAGCAATTGTCGGCAGCGACCAATTGCGGAAGTCGGCGCTCCCCCTCACCCAGCCTCCGCTTCGCTCGGCGGACCTCTCGCCGTTGAGGAGAGGAGTTTGCCAACGGTGGCGCCAGCCTCTTCGCCCCAGCGGGGAGAAGGTGGCCGCGAAGTGACGGGATGACGGGGCTGTCTCGCGCATGGGGATCGACTTCATCATCAATTCCCCGCCTGTTGCTGCGGCAGCAGATAGCCGGTCGTCGACCTATCGAGTACCAGATAGCGCGCGGCGACGGCCTTGACCTCGTCGGCGGTGACCTTGCGGATGCGGTCCGGCCATTGCTGGACGTCCTGGACGTTGCCGCCGGTGGCCAGCGTCGAGCCGTAGATGTTGGCCATGGAATCCTGCTTGTCGCGGGCAAAGATCATTGAGCGCACATAGCGGTCCTTTGCCTTCTCCAGCTCCGCTGGTGTGACGCCATCCCTGACGATGCGCGCCACCTCGGCATCGACCGCCGCTTCGACGTCGGCGAGCTTGGCGTCGCCGCGCGGCGCGCCGTAGACGGTGAAATTGGTGTCGTCGAGCATGGTGCCCTGGAAATAGGCGCCGGCGTTGGACGCGATGCCTTGCTGGACGACGAGTGCCTGGTAAAGCCGGCTGCGGTTGCCGCCGCCGAGGATCTCCGCCAGCAGGTCGAGCGCCTCCGCCTCGCCCGGCTTGCCGGAATGATAGGACGGCACCACCCACTGCGTGGAAAAGCTCGGCACGCTGACGCGGGCATCGGAGAGCGTGACCGTGCGCTTGGTGTTCTGCTCCGGTTCAACCGGGCGGATGCGCGGCGGCAGATCGGGGCCACGAGCCACCTTGCCAAAGGTCTTCTCGGCCAGCGCCCGCACCGCATCCGGCTGGATATCGCCGGCCACGATCAGCACGGCGTTGTTGGGCCGGTAGTATTTGTCATAGAAGGCCGTGGCGTCGGTGCGGTTCAGCTGTTGCATCTCCTGCATCCAGCCGATGACCGGAATGCGATAGGGCTGGTTCTGCCATAGCGTCGCATCGACTTCCTCGTCCAGCACCGCCTCGGGACTGTTGTCGATGCGCGAGCGACGCTCCTCGAGGATGACGTCGCGCTCGGTCTTGATGACATCGTCGGTGAGGATGAGGTTGCGCATGCGGTCGGCCTCGAAGCTCATCATCAACTCGAGCGCCGACGGCGCCACCGTCTCGTGGAAGGCAGTGTAGTCGTAGGAGGTGAAGGCGTTGTTGGAGCCGCCGATGTCGGAGATGGCGCGGTCGAACTCGCCGGCGGCATGGTGGGTCGTCGCCTTGAACATCAGATGCTCGAAGAAATGGGCGATGCCGGATTTTCCGGGTGGCTCGTCGGCGCTGCCGATCTTGTACCAGACCATGTGGGTGACGATCGGTGCACGGTGGTCGGGAATGACGACGACCTCCATGCCGTTCTCGAGCAGGAAATCCGTCACCTTGAACGCGTCCGGCATCGTGTTGGACGACACGGCACTGTCGGCCAGCACCGGGCCGGTCATAACGAAAGTAACCGACGTCGCCAGCAGCGTTGCGCGCAGCCATTCAACCCTGGATGTCATCAATGGCTCCGATTTCCTGGCAGGACGATAGGCAAGGTGCTGGCGACAAGCAAAGTGAATTGTTCGTCATGTTGCCGGCAAAGGCGGCGGCAAAGAGGCCGGCCATGGATGCAGGGCGTATCAGGCGGCCTCGATGAAGCGGATGACGGTCTCGCCATAGTTGCGCTCGTCCAGCACGGAAAAGCCGGGGCCCGGCTCGAAGGGCGCCACTGCCGCCTCCTCGACCACGCAAAGCGCGCCGGGGCGAAGCCAGCCGCCGGCCCTGGCCGATTGCAGGGCGCGCTCGCCGAGGCCCTTGCCGTAAGGCGGGTCGGCGAAGACGAGGCCGAACGGCGCCAGCGTGCCGGCCTCGCCAAGGCCGGTGGCGTCGCGGCGAAAGATCTTGGTGCGGCCGGTCAGGCCGAACGCCTCGACATTGTCGCGGATCAGCCCACGGCCTTCCGCCGATTCCTCGATGAAGACACCGTAGGAGGCACCGCGCGACAGCGCTTCGAGGCCGAGCGCACCGGTGCCGGCGAACAGGTCGAGCACGCGGGCGCCGTCCAGTTGCTCAGCGAAGCGATGCGCCAGCACGTTGAAGACGGCCTCGCGGGTGCGATCGGTCGTCGGACGAATGGCGCTGCTGCGGGGCGTCGCCAGGGGACGCCCGCGAAACTCACCGCCGACGATCCTCATTATGATGCGGGCCTCATAATAATCCGGGCCTCATCTCGTCCTGGGGCCCTTGGGGCCGCTGCGCGGCCGCTCACCGCCACTGGCGCCGCCGGGACGCTCGCCACGCGGCTTGCCGAACGGCTTTGCGCCGGCCGGTTTGCCATAGGACGGCTTGAACGATGCCTTGCGCGCCTTCGCGTCAGCCGCCTTGGCGGCGTCGGCCTCTGCCCTGCCCTTGCCGATCGGCCGTGCGCCCGGCGCCATCCAGACATTGGCCTTGCGCTGGCCGGGCGGCTCGATCGGCCGCTGCTCGCGCTCGGATTTCTTGCCGCCGCCCGGCTTGCCGCCAAAACCACCGCGCGGCTTGTCACCAAAGCCGCCACGGGGCTTATCGCCAAAGCTGCGTTCGGGCCGCGGGCCACGCTCGCCATAGCTCTTTTCCGGCCCGGCGCCCCTGTCCGGACTTGTCGACAATTTGCCCAGTGCCTCGTCGCGGCTGCCTTCGCGGCGTTTGCGGTTCTTGATCAGCCCGCCCTCGCCAATCGGCCGGCGCTCGCCGTCCCGGGTGAATTTCGGCCGTTCCGGCTCCGGTTCGCGGACTTCGGTGCGCCGCACCGGCTTGTTGGAAAACGGCTTGGTGACCTCGGCATCGAAATTGGCGCCGGATTCCTCGACCAGACGCTCGCCAAGCTGGTCGCGCAGCACCCTGCCCTTGATCTCCAGCACATGGCCCTCGGCGAGGTCGTCGAGCTGGAACGGCCCGTAGGAGATGCGGATCAGCCGCGTCACATCGAGACCGAGCGAACCGAGGATGTTCCTGACTTCGCGGTTCTTGCCTTCGCGCAGGCCGATGGTCAGCCAGGCATTGGTGCCCTGCTCGCGGTCGAGCGTCGCTTCGATGGCGCCGTAGAAAACGCCGTCGACGGCAATGCCTTCACGCAGGCCTGCAAGCGCGCTTTCCTCGACCTTGCCGTGGACGCGCACGCGGTAGCGGCGCAGCCAGCCGGTGGCCGGCAGTTCGAGAACGCGCGACAGGCCGCCATCATTGGTGAGCAGCAGCAGGCCTTCGGTGTTGATGTCGAGGCGACCGATGGTCATCAGCCGCGGCAATTCAGCCGGCAGCACGTCGAAGACGGTCTTGCGGCCCTCGGGATCGCGGTTGGTGGTGACGACGCCGGCCGGCTTGTGGAACAGGAACAGGCGTGTGCGTTCGATCGGCGGGATTTCCATGCCGTCGAGATGGATGATGTCGTCGGGCATGACGTTGAAAGCCGGCGAGGTCAGCGCGCGGCCATTGACCTTGACGCGGCCGGCGGCGATCAGCTCCTCCGCATCGCGGCGCGAAGCAAGGCCGGCACGCGCCAGCCGCTTGGCGATGCGCTCGCCTGCCTCTTCCGTCGCTTCCGCGGAACGCGGACGCGGCTTGAAGCCGGCACCCGATGCCCCTTGCGGCCGATCACTGAAGTCGCGCTTGGGACGGTCGCCACCGAAGTCACGCTTGGGGCGGTCAGCGAAGTCGCGCTTCGGACGATCGCCGGCGTCGCGCGGAGTGCGGTCGCTAAAATCTCGCTTGGGACGGTCGAAACGCTTTTCGCCGCCCTCCGCTGCCGCGGCAGCCGGACGATCGCCACGTGGCGCATAAGGTTTGCGCGGTCCCTCGCGCTTTTCATAGGGCTTGCGCTCACCCTCGGCCGCCATCGGGCGGTCGCCGCGCGGTGCATAGGGCTTGCGCGGGCCCTCGCGCTTTTCATAAGGCTTGCGCTCGCCTTCGGCCGCGATTGGGCGGTCGCCGCGCGGCGCATAAGGCTTGCGCGGGCCTTCGCGCTTTTCATAAGGCTTGCGCTCGCCTTCAGCCGCGATTGGGCGGTCGCCACGCGGCGCATAGGGTTTGCGCGGTCCTTCGCGCTTTTCATACGGCTGGCGCTCACCCTCGGCCGCTATCGGGCGGTCGCCACGCGGTGCGTAGGGCTTGCGTGGGCCCTCGCGCTTCTCAAAAGGCTTGCCTTCGGGACGCGGCCCCTTGCTGAATGGCTTGTCGCCGCCCTTGAAGTCGCGCTTCGGGCGCTCGCCTTCGGCGGCCATCGGCCGGTCCCCGCGCGGCGCATAGGGCTTCTTGGCGCCAAAGGACGGCTTGCCGCCTTTGCTGGCGGCGTCGCGGCTGCGCGGTCCCGCGGCTTTCGAGCCGCTCCTGACCGGACCCTTTTTGGGTCGGAATTTCTTGTCGTTGTCGTCCATGTGGCCTTTGTCCGTTTGCGCTGCTACAGCGTGGCGCATCCTTTTGGGCGCGCAACGAACGCTGTAGCACTTTTGATTTGGCGCATGATCATTTCCGAAAACCGAGTCCGATTTTCGGGGTCATGCGCTCAATAACAGGATCACCGGAGTTTGTCAGGGAAAAGTGGACACCGGTTTTCCGGCAAGACAAACGAAAACCAAAAGCCTGGAGTGGCGAGGAGATAATCGGAATGGAGATCGCGTGAAGCGACCGGATTTCATGGCGCTGGCGCTGAAGGAGGCTGAAGCCGCCGCCTTGCGCGGCGAAGTGCCGGTCGGCGCGGTGATCGCCAGTGGCGGCACGGTCGTTGCCAGCGCCGGCAACCGCACCCGCGAGCTTGCCGACCCGACGGCGCATGCCGAGATGCTGGTCATCCGCGAAGCCTGCCGCAAGCTGTCCATCGAACGGCTTACCGGCCACGATCTCTATGTGACGCTGGAGCCGTGCACCATGTGCGCCGGCGCCATTTCCTTCGCCAGGCTGCGTCGGCTCTATTTCGGCGCTGCCGACGACAAGGGCGGCGCGGTGGTCAACGGCGCGCGCTTCTTCGCCTCGCCAACCTGCCACCATGCGCCCGACATCTATCCGGGCATCGGCGAGACCGAAGCGGCCCTGCTGCTCAAAGGATTTTTCCGGGAGCGGCGCGACTGAACCAGCCGCAACGCAAAGAGCAACGAGCGTAACCCGTCTTTACAGGGACGGCAGCCAGTCGAACCAGCCGCTGCCCTTCTTCCCTTCCGCCTCTTTCTTCAGGCGGCGTTCCTTCTTGTACTCGTCCTCGCCAAGCTCGTTCTGCGGCGCGGTGTCGGCGGCGACGCGATACTGCACCGGCGGTTCGCTCAGATATTTGCGGGTGTTCGGGTCGCCCTGTTTGCTGTCGGCAAGACGGCGCTGGATCTCCGCGGCGCGGCCCTTGTCCGAATCCGCCGGAGACCAGCGTGGCGGGTGGCTCGAAGCGGAGTCTTCCATCGCCTTCTTCACCGAAGCCGGATCGGTCTGCACATCGTCGACGATCTCCGACTGGTAGCCCGGATCATTCTGGTGGGCCGTCGCGTCGGCACGCAGGCGGGCGCGGCGCTGCTCTGGCGATTCGGGCCATTCGGCGCTCGCCGTCTCGATGCTGTCCTGCGGCGCCGGCAGCGCTTCCTTCTGGCCTGGCGCCGGCTTCACCAGCGTCGGACGCGGCTTGTAGTCGATCTGTTCCTTGCGCTTGGGCGCGAACGAAAAGGCGCCGGAAATATCGCCAGCCAGCTGTTCGCCGGCGGTCTTGTCGGTGCCATAGGTCGGTGAGCCCATGCAGCCGGACAAGGCCAAACCCGATGCGACAAGCGGCGCCAGCAGCGCAAGGCGCGCGTTATATCTCTCGGTCATGCCAAAAAGTCCCACTGTAGACAGCCTCTCGATTGCCACCGGCCTTATGTCCGGTCCCCATCGTCCAAGCTCTTGCGACGGAAATCCGGCGACAATTTGTCTTCCGGAGTTTCGCGTGTTTACCTCAACCACTCGTTAAGGGCAACGCGCGGGCGGTTTTCGCCCGCCCGGCGTGGCATTTGTGCACCGATAGTGCCTTTCCGGCCGGCTCAAAGCCGGCCAAGCGCCTTCAACTCGCGCAGCACCGCCGCATCGCGCGCCGAAACGTCGGGAAACGCAGCGTCCTGTCCGACATCGGCGGTGTAACGCCAGGAGCGTGCGCATTTCACCAGGCCGCGGTCCTCCGCCTTCTCGACCACCACGGCGACAGCCCTGACGTCGTCGAGCGTGAAGGCGCCGGCCGGCGCGTCGCCATGGGCGATGACCAGATCGCTGGTGATCGCCATCTCGGCCATGTCGACATCGGATATCGCCGCTTCGAGCGCTGCATCGTTTATGGTCACGACCGGCACCGCTTCCAGCGACGAACCGATCACCTTCTGGGCGCGTGCGATCTCCAGCGCGCCGGTGACGACGCGCCGCACCTGGCGCACCTTGCGCCACTTTTCCGCCAGCGCCTCGTTCTTCCAGTCCGCCGGGATATGCGGAAACTGTTCGAGATGCACCGAGACGGCGTCCGGATGACGGTCGAGCCAAGCTTCTTCCATGGTGAAAGGCAGCATCGGCGCCAGCCATTTCACCAGGCAGTCGAAGAGATGCCGCACCACCTGCACCGAGGCCTTGCGCTTCACGCTCGACGGCGCGTCGCAGTAGAGCGCATCCTTGCGGATGTCGAAGTAGAAGGCCGACAGTTCCACCACCATGAAGTCGAGCAGCATGCGGGTGATGCGCTTGAACTCGAAGGCGTCGTAGCCCGAGCGCACGACGTCATCCAGCTCGGCCAGCCGGTGCAGCATCAGCCGCTCCAGCTCCGGCATCTTGTCCAGAGGCACCTCTTCGCCATCGTCATGGGCAAGCGTGCCCAGCATCCAGCGGATGGTGTTGCGCAGCTTGCGGTAGGCGTCGATATTGGTCTGCAGCACGTTCTTGCCGAGCCGCTGGTCTTCCCAATAGTCCGTCGTCACCACCCACAAACGCAGGATGTCGGCGCCTGACTGCTTGATGACGTCCTGCGGCACGACGGTGTTGCCGAGCGACTTCGACATCTTGCGGCCGTCTTCGTCCATGGTGAAGCCATGGGTGACGACGGTGTCGTAAGGCGCCCTGCCCCTGGTGCCGCAGCTTTCGAGCAGCGAGGAGTGGAACCAGCCGCGATGCTGGTCGGAGCCTTCGAGATAGACATCGGCCGGCCATTTGAGATCCGGACGATCCTCCAGCGTGAAGGCGTGCGTCGAGCCCGAATCGAACCATACGTCGAGGATGTCCATCACCTGCTTCCACTTGGATGCATCGTGATTGCCGAGGAAGCGTTCCTTGGCGCCGGCGGCGAACCAGGCATCGGCGCCCTCCTGTTCGAAGGCGTCCATGATGCGCTGGTTGACCGCCTCGTCCTTGAGCACATTGCCGTCGGCATCGGCAAAGACGGCGATCGGTACGCCCCAGGCGCGCTGGCGCGACAGCACCCAGTCAGGGCGCTCCTCGATCATGGCGCGGATGCGGTTCTGGCCGGCGGCGGGCACGAAACGGGTGTCGTCGATCGCCTTCAGCGCGCGGCTGCGCAACGTCGAGCCGTCGCCGAGGTCCTTGTCCATGTAGACAAACCACTGCGGCGTATTGCGGAAGATGATCGGTTTTTTGGACCGCCAGGAATGCGGGTAGCTGTGCTTCAGACGGCCTCGCGCGAACAGCGCGTTGCGCTTGATCAGTTCGTCGATCACAGCCTGGTTGGCGTTGCCCTTTTTGCCGTTGTCGTCGATGACGCGTGCGGCTCCGCCCTCGCGATCCGGACCTAAACCCGGCGCGTCCTTGGTGAAGAAGCCGCCATCGTCGACGGTGAACGGGATGGCGCTGTCGATGCCGCGGGCGCGCAAGTCCGCCGCCGCATCCATCCAGGCGTCAAAGTCCTCGCGGCCGTGGCCGGGCGCAGTGTGGACGAAGCCGGTGCCGGCATCGTCGGTGACATGGTCACCGGCGAGCATCGGCACGGGGAACTCATAGCCTCCGCCAAAGCCCTTGAACGGGTGCGAAAGCGTAAGACTTCCAAGCTCTTCCGCAGAAACACTGCGAATCCGATTCAAGGTGACCTTGGCCTTGGCAGAGGATTCGTCGGCCAGCGCATCGGCGAAGATCAGCTTTTCGCCCGGCTGCGGGCCGAATGCATTCTCGGCCGCGGTCACCTCGTAGAGGCCATAGCCGATGCGTGGCGAGTAGTTGACCGCGCGGTTGCCCGGGATCGTCCACGGCGTCGTCGTCCAGATGACGACGTGGGCCTGCAACAGGTCCAGCGCCCCCTCTGTCAGTTTGGGCTCGCCATCATGGACAGGCCGCACCAGGCTGACGATGGGAAACTTCACCCAGATCGTGTCGGACTCATAGTCCTGGTACTCGACCTCGGCTTCGGCAAGTGCCGTGCGCTCGACGACGCTCCACATCACCGGCTTGGAGCCGCGATAGAGCTGGCCCGACATGGCGAACTTCAGCAGTTCGCCGGCGATGCGTGCCTCGGCATGGAAAGCCATCGTCGTGTAGGGATTCTTGAAGTCGCCGATGACGCCGAGCCGCTGGAACTCGCCGCCCTGCACCGTGATCCAGTGCGCGGCGAACTCGCGGCATTCCTTGCGGAACTCGTTGACCGGAACCTCGTCCTTGTTCTTGCCCTTGGCGCGATACTGCTCCTCGATCTTCCATTCGATCGGCAGGCCGTGGCAGTCCCAGCCCGGCACGTAGTTCGAGTCGTAGCCACGCATCTGGAACGAGCGGGTGATGACGTCCTTGAGGATCTTGTTCAGCGCATGGCCGATATGGATATTGCCGTTGGCGTAGGGCGGGCCGTCATGCAGCACGTATTTCGTGCGGCCAGCCGCGCTCTCGCGAAGCTTGCGGTAAAGGTCCATGTCCTGCCAGCGCTGGACCAGCAGCGGCTCCTTCTCGGGCAAGCCGGCGCGCATCGGAAAATCCGTCTGCGGCAAATAAAGCGTCTTGGAATAGTCGATTGTCTGGTCGGTCATCGGTCTGCCATGTGCATTGCCCGGCGGCGAAGGGCTCGGGCGTTGAACTATCATGATTTGGAAAAAGCGCGAGAGGCCGCGCGCAAGATTCCCGGCGGCTCCGGCGGCGCTCAGGCCGCCCGGAACACCGGGCCGGTAATTCGTATCGTCAGCGCGTGAAGGCGCGAAAAGCTCGTCATTGGTGGGCTTTTAGCGGAGATAGGCGCAGGAATAAAGCGTCTCTCGTTCGATTCCGCTACATCGTGAAGTCGAAACGGTAGCTGGTCGACACGCCGATCATGAACTGGTTGCGGTCGCCGCGTTCCCTGACCAGGCTGGAATCGGCCGCCGGTCCCATCAGGCGTGAATATTCGCCGAACAGGCTCGCGGTCATCGGTTCGGTCACCTTCCAGGTTATGGCTCCGCCAAGACCGGTCGATTTCAGGCCGCCACCGGGATGATATTCGTCGAGGCCCGAGGCGACGGCCTCCTGGGCGTCGACGCCATAATAGGCGTCAAAGTAGTGGGCCGAGGCGAATGAAACGCGCGGCCCGCCCGAAATCCGGACAGTTGGCGTAATGTCATAGAACGCGTCGGCGGCGATGTCGGCGACAAAGCCGTTGTGGGCACGAATGCCGTGGCGCAGTTCGGCACGGGCGCGTAGCCAATCGGTCGGATAGAATTCGAAGAAGCCGCCGACCTCCCCGCCCCAGCGAACCGGATCGAGGCCCTTCAGTTCATCGGCATTGTCATCGTCACGGGAAAACAGGAACTTGCCGGTCAGACCGGCGCGAACCCCGCCATCATCGACCAGCGCCAGCGAGATGTTGTCGTTGCGCGAGGTGAAGCGGGCCGCCGGTCCGGCCTTGCCCAGAGAGATGATCGGCGAGGCGCTGAGCAGGTACTTCTTGCCGCCCTCGAAATTCGGCGCCACCATGCCGGTGGCACCAACGGTCAGATACCAGTCGCCGGACAGCCAGCTGCCCTCGCCCGCATTGGCGACACCTGCGCCGCCCAGCAGCGCAGCGGCCAACACCACAGAGATTTTCCCGACCGGACTCATGGCTACTCCACTAACACAAACGCGCACGCTTACCGATGAAAGCTTTGACGGTGGTTTGGTAAAATTTGGTTTAAGCGCGAGACATCCGATTGCGGTTATCCCGCCGTGGTCATCGGCTGGACGTTGGCAGGCGCTGGGACTAACCTCCACCTGGCAGTATCCCGCAGCCCTTTTATGGAGACCGCGACAATGACCCTGCACGGCGACGCCTTGAGAACCGCGATCGAACAGACGCGGACAAAATGGGGATGGTTCGTCGCGCTCGGCGTTCTGCTGCTCATCTTCGGCGGCATTGCCTTCGGCAATCTGTTCGTCGCCACCGTGGCTTCGGTCTATGTCGTGGGATGGCTGATGTTGATGGCCGGCGTCATCGAGATCGTGCATGCCTTCGGCGTCAAGACCTGGAGCCGCTTCTTCTACTGGCTGCTCAGCGGGCTGCTTTATGCCGTCGCCGGATTTTTCGCCTTCGACAATCCGCTGCTTGCTTCGGCGGTGTTGACGTTCCTGCTGGCGATCGCCCTCGTGGCGTCCGGCGCCCTCAGGGCCTGGGTTGGCTACAGCCACCGGCCGGAACGCGGCTGGGGTTGGATCGTCGCGGCCGGTGTCATCAGCGCGCTTGCCGGTCTGATCATCGCCATGGGCTGGCCGGTCAACAGCCTGTGGGTGCTCGGATTGTTTCTGGCGATCGACCTGATCTTCCAGGGGTGGACCTTCATCGCCGTCGGCCTGGCACTGAAAAAGTAAAGTCTTGCCTGAGCATGATCTTGTCCGAAGGTCAGCCAAGCAAGCGCAGGAACCACCTTTTGCAGGCCGGCCCGCCTGAATATCGACAGACCCTAGAACGCCATGGCCGCGTCGAGGTCGGACAGCGGCCTGACGCCGGCAAGCAGCGCACGTGCCTCGGCTTCGTCGCGCTTCATCTGCGCGACCAGCGCGTCGAGCCCTTCGAACTTCACCTCGGGGCGCAAGAAACCAAAGAAGGAAACCTGGCAGACCTCGCCATAGAGGTCGCCCGAGAAATCAAAGACAAAGGTTTCCAGCAGCGGTGCGCCATTGTCGTCGACGGTCGGGCGGCGGCCGAAGCTGGCGACACCATCATGAAGCGTGCCGTCGGCGCGACGAAAGCGGACGGCATAGATACCCTCTTTCAGGGCAACTTCCCCGGAAAGCCTCATATTCGCGGTTGGAAAGCCAAGCGTGCGGCCGAGCTGCTGGCCGCCAACAACCTCGCTTTCGACGGTGAAGCGATAGCCGAGCAATCCGGCGGCCTCGGCCACCTCGCCCTCGCTCAGCAGACCGCGGATGCGGCTCGACGACACCACCTCGGCGCCCTCGTCACGAAAGGCGTCGACGAGGGTGACGCCGAAGCCGTGGCGCTCGCCGGCCGCCATCAGGTAGGCCGGACCGCCTTGACGGTCCTTGCCGAAATGGAAATCGAACCCGGTCACGGCATGGGTAATGCCGAGGTTTCGCTCCAGCACATCGGTAACGAATGCTTCCGCCGATAGCGAGGCGAAGTCGCGCGTGAACGGCTGCTCGACGAGCGCGGCAAAGCCCAGCAACGACAGCAGCCGCGCCTTCATCGGCGGCGGCGTCAGCACGAACAACGGCATATCGGGCCTGAAGACCTTCCGCGGATGCGGTTCGAATGTCAGCACCAGGGCCGGCACTCCGCGCCGCCCGGCCTCGGCCAGGGCTCGCTCGAGCACCGCCTGATGACCGCGATGGACGCCGTCGAAATTGCCGATCGCCACCACGCCGCCACGCAAATCGGCCGGCAGCGGCGCGGTTGCCAAAATGTGCTGGAAGGCTGCCATCGTCACCTACCGCAGTCTGGGAATGACAGCCACCGGACGATACCCATGCTTTTCCAGGAAGGTCGCCAGTCTTGCCGGATCCGGTTGCAATGCATCGCCATAGTCGCGTGCATGGATGCCGCCGGACACATAGAGAACGTCGAAACCATTGTCGACCGCACCCTTCACGTCGGTCATCATGCCGTCGCCGATGGCCAGCACCTGCGAACGCTCAGTCGGCCGGCCAAGAATCTCCGCAATCTCCTTCATCGCGACGTTGTAGATCGGCGTGTGAGGTTTTCCGGCGACCAATGTGCGGCCGCCGAGCTGGGCATAGTCGCGTGCCAGCGCGCCGGCACACCAGATGATGCGTTCGCCGCGCTCGACCACGATATCGGGATTTGCACAGATGAAGGGAAGGTTCCTGGCGCGCAAGCGCCGCAGAAGCTCCGTGTAGTCCTCGGGCTTCTCGACCTCGTCATCGAAGAGACCGGTGCAGACGACGCCGGACGCCTCGAATTCCTCGACGATCTCGACGTCGAGACCGTCATAGAGCGTGAAATCGCGGTCGGCGCCGATATGGAAAATCTTGCGCGGGCCCTCGGCGATCAGGTCGCGGGTCACATCGCCTGATGTGACGACACGGTCGTAGGCTGATGGCGGAACGCCGATCGCGTTCATCTGCGCCACGACATCGGCACTTCTGCGCGGCGAATTGGTGATCAGAACGACGGGGATGTCTGCGTCTCGAGCCCTCGCCAGCGCCGAGGCCGCGACAGGAAAGTGACTCTCGCCATTGTGCACCACACCCCAGACATCGCACAGGATTGCCGAATAGGCCTTCGACACGTCTTCGAGCGAGCCGATGATTTCAGGCGAATCCGCCATGCCGTTTCCTTCAGTCATGATCATTGCGAGCACCGCGGCCGACGGTTCGCCGCAGCCGGTTCGGATTAGCCGAACCGCTCCGGCCTGTCACCAGCTTTCGCCGGACACCCAGATATCGTCAGCCTCGCCGGATTGGTTAGCGGTTGGTGAAGCGCGGGCCAGGCAATCGAGCGGTTTCCCAAACCCGCCCTTCAGCGTTTTGTGGAAAGTTGGCGTTTGATCAGGAATCCGCCGGCGGGGGCCGCACCAAGACATGCATGAACTCTGGCGTCGCTTCTGCCGCGACAAACGCGGCAACTATGCTCTTATGACGGTCGTTGCCATGGTTCCGCTGATGGGCGGCCTGGCAATGGCAGTCGACTTCACCGAGATGAACCGTCAAAAACAGACTGTGTCGAATGCGCTCGACGCCGCCAACTTCGCCACGGCCCGACGGCTGACGGAAGGTGCGACCGACGATCAGTTGAAAGCCTATGCGCTCAACTTCTTCAACGCCAATCTCAACAACGTCAACCCCGCCAACACGACGCTCAATGTCACCTTGCCGAGCAACACCAGCGGCGGCGGCTTGCTCAAGATGAGCGCGCGGCTTGACTACAAGCCCTATTTCTATCCTGTCTTCGGCCAGCTCATCGGCAAATCCCAAACCGACGCGAACCAGAAGATCAGCTTCGACGTCAGCTCGGAAGTGCGGCTGAAGAACACTCTGGAAGTTGCCCTGGTGCTCGACAATTCCGGATCGATGACCAAGACCGGAACGGGCTCCGGACAGAAGCGCATCGATCTCCTCAAAAGTGCGGCTAAACAGCTGGTCGACACGCTCGCCCAGCAAGCTGCAATGATCAAGCAGGTCGACAAGCCGGTACAGTTCGGCCTCGTGCCGTTTGCCGCGTCGGTGAATGTCGGTCCCGGCAACGGCAACGCATCGTGGATGGACACGGAGGGCCTGTCGCCGGTATCGAACGAAAACTTCGACTGGTCGACGCTGAACCCAGCCAACAAATACGCCCAGCAGACCAGCGGCATCTGGTACAAGCGCGGCTCCGGATGGGGTGCCGATGAAGGCCAGATGCTGACCCGGTTTTCGCTCTACCGCGACATGAAGGTCGTCACCAACCACGAGCGTGTCACCAACAGCAAGCGCGTGGTGTGCGACGAATACTACTCGAACAACACCTGCAAACGAAGCCATGACGAGTACGACTACATCGATTCCTATGGCCCGTTCGCCAGTTGGCAGGGCTGTGTCGAGGCCCGGCCCTACCCCTACAATGTCAACGACGCGCCGCCATCCGGCGGCTCGGCGAACACCGGCATAGGGGTCGGCGATCCGGCGACGATGTTCGTGCCGATGTTCGCCCCGGACGAAGCCGGCAATCATTGGAAGCTCACCCAGGATCCCGACGAGGCTACGCCGACAACCTATGGCGCCGTGAACAGCTGGTGGAATGACGACCCGACGAGCAGCACCGGCCAATCCCGGCTGCGCAACATGAGCAAGTACTATATGCCCCGGCCGATGAGTGCACCGGCGCTGCCGTCCGGCAATGGCCCGAACTACAGTTGCACCACCAATCCGATCACGCCACTGACCGATGTCAGCGTCGATGCGGGGCTCACCTCGGTCAAGGCCGCGATCGACCTGATGCAGCCGAACGGCGGCACCAATGTTCCCGAGGGCATGGCCTGGGGCTGGCGGGTGGTTTCGAGCGGCGAGCCGTTCACGCAAGGACGCCCGGAAACGGAGAGAGGCAACGACAAGGTCCTGATCGTCCTGACCGACGGCGCCAACACCTACTACACGCCTTCGTCGCTCAACTATTCCGACCCTGCCGACTCGAAATCGACCTATGCGTCCTACGGCTATCTCCAGCCCGGCTACAACGGCACTTCGGTCGGCCGCCTGTTTCTCGGCACATCGAGCGCCATTGGCCAGTTCGACTATTCGAACGGCAACTACACGAGTGCGCTCAACGAGCAGATGGCGACGCTTTGCAACAACGCCAAGGCAGCCAACATCATGGTGATGACGGTGGCGCTCGACCTGTCCACGACCAACACCAGCGATCAGGCGGCGATCGCGGCGCTGAAATCCTGCTCGTCGAACTCGCGCTTCCGCAAGGATCCGACGGACGCAAGCAAGCCTGCCAAACTGTTCTGGAATGCCACCGGCGCCACCCTGTCGAACGATTTCAAGGAAATCGGCAACGAATTGTCGAACCTGCGCGTCGTCAGCTGATCCGAAGGCACTGGCAGCCCTCTGGCGCAACGGCTGGCGGCGCCATGCCCTTGCGCGCGCCTGCCGGGACAGGCACATGTTGGCCGCTCGCGGGATCGTGCATCCATTTCGCGGTGCGTGGGGAAGGAACACATGCCCGAAACCGCCAATCATCTCGCCTTCGCGCTGGTCTGCCTCGGCATGGTGCTGACGCCGGGCCCCAACATGATCTACCTGATCTCGCGTTCCCTGTCGCAGGGGCCGAAGGCGGGGCTGATCTCGCTTGGTGGCGTTGCACTCGGCTTTCTCTTCTATGTGCTGGCGGCGGCATTCGGCATCACCGCGCTGCTGCTCGCCGTGCCCTATGCCTATGACGCGCTGCGCTTTGCCGGTACGCTCTATCTCCTGTGGCTCGCGTGGCAAGCGGTGAAGCCGGGTGGGCGCTCGCCGTTCCAGGTGCGTGAGTTGCCGAGCGACCGGCCCCGCAAGCTGTTCGCCATGGGCCTGATGACCAATCTGCTCAATCCGAAGGTCGCGGTGCTCTATCTGTCGCTGTTGCCGCAGTTCATTAGCCCCGGCAAGGGCCATGTCCTGTCGCAGCTTCTGGTGCTCGGTGCGACGCAGATATCGATCAGCCTCAGCGTCAATGCCATCATCGCGGTGACGGCCGGCTCGATCGCCACATTCCTCGCCGGACGGCCATTGTGGCTGGTCATCCAGCGCTGGATGATGGGCACCGTGTTGACGGCACTTGCGCTGAAGATGGCGACCGACGCGCAGCGATGAGATCGAAAGGGCAAGACGGCGATCATCGCTGTCAGCCGCCGAAGACTTCTTTCAGAAATGCATGAGAGTCGCGGATCGATTGATCCGCTGCAGCCGCATTGTACTCAATCCGGTGACCATAGGCCTCGATGCCAGTCTTGAATTCCGGGGAGTCAAATGCATGACGAGCACCGGGGTAGACGTCAAGCTGCACGGCGCTTCCCTTGCCGCTGCGCTGCGCCATCATCTCCTGGCATTTCTTGGCGGGGCTGAAATCGTCAAGCTCGCCAGCAAGAATCAAGGTCGGGACTGCCATGTCGCCATTCGCTACGGAACAATTCGGATAGTAGGCAATCGCTGCCTTGAATTTGCGCTCCATAAGCCGCTCGGCGCCACCAAGTTGCACGGCCTCGAGCGTTGCGATCCCGCCGGCGGAGAACCCCATCAACGCGATGCGCGACGGGTCGACAAAGCTGTATTTTGACAGGAATTCCAGAGCGCCGTAGGCGTCATAGACGCGATCAGCAAGGAGGCCATTACAGGTATCATGAATGCCGCGCGTGCTGAAGCTGTCGACAACGAGGACGACGTATCCCCAAGAAGACAGTCGTTTGGGCCAGAGTTCCTTTGCACTCGGGAACATGCCCGCGCATCCGTGGAGAAGGACGATAGCTGGGAACGGTCCTTCACCCGGCGGCCGCGTCAGATACCCGTTCAATGGCGTGCCTGGGACAGCTTTGAGCACTTGCCCGTTTTGTTGCGCAATGCGTTCCTGAAACGGCGTCGGCCTCACAGCCGCGCTTTCAAACTGCACCGGCTGGTCGGCGCTTGCCAGCGCGATATCGAGATAGCCAGCAATGCCAAGGCAGATCAGCCAGACAGGTTTTTTGAGCAATCCCAGCAGTTTGCACGCCATGGCTCAGTCTCGGTCACTTGGTCATTGAGAGCGCCCGACACCGGACGTCTCGGGTTTTGTCAGGCGCTCTTTGTCAGGCGCTCCAGGGCGTGCTCGTCGGCGGCCAGAACCAGACGGCTTCGTTACATCGGTCGCCGGATTTGCTGTACCCGCTCCGGCTCCACCACCTTGCGGTAGAGATGCCAGGTGGCATGGCCGAGCACCGGCATGACCACGGCGAGCCCGGCAAACAGCGGGATCGAACCGATCACCAGCAGCACGGCGACCATCAGCCCCCACAAGGCCATTTGCAGCGGGTTTGCCATCACCGCGCGCGCCGAGGTCTCGATTGCCGAAACGGCGCCGACATCGCGGTCCAGCAACAGCGGAAAGGCAACCACCGTGGTGGCAAGCACAACCACGGCGAAGACAAAACCGGCGGCGTTGCCGGCGAGGATCAGCGTCCAGCCCTTGCCGGTGGTCAGCACCTCGCGGACAAAGCTGCCGATCGATGCCGGCGGCTGGTCGCCGAACAAGGCGATGTAGATCGACTGCGCGGTGTAGAGCCACAACAAGAACAGCGCCACTAGCATGATACCGATCACCGCGATCGACGGGATCGCCGGCGAACGGCGCACGTCGAGTGCATGCCGCCAGGAGGTGTTCATGCCGAGTTCGCGCCGGCGGCTGATCTCGTAAAGGCCGAGGGCCGCAAACGGCCCGACCAGGGCGAAGCCAGACATCAGGGGATAGATGAGCTGGATGGCGTTGGCGCCGGACGTCCATCGCGTCAGGATCAGGCCGACAACGGGGTAGATCAGGCAAAGAAACACGTAGTGCGACGGTTTTGCCCAGAAATCCTCGGCGCCGAGGCGCAACGCGTCCCTGAGATCCGCCGTGGTGATGTGGCGCACCGTGGGCTGCACGTGCATTCCGCGTGCGTCCGCCATGACACAAAAGCCGGCCATAACCTTCCTCCCGTGTGTCGGGGCGGTCACCGCCTGGATGGCCGCCCATAGCTGCCACTTCAAGAACGAAGTCACGATAACAGATTTGGCGCTGGCTGTCGTCGCGTCAATGGCTTGGAGCAGTTCCTCGATGTGCTCCCTGTCGCCTCTCATATGCCCTTTGCAGGCTTTCGGTTGGCCAACCATTGCACTGCATTTTAGCAATTCACATTTTAGCATTTACTGAAATGGGGCGTAGAGACCCCTGGCGTATCGCTTGGCTTTACAAGTTTTGGCGAGGGGCGATGTCACTATTGAGAGGCTTCTGGTCTTCGGAGCGCGGCAACTTTGCCATGGCGACCGTCGTAGCGACGATACCGATGATACTTGGCGTGGCCGGCGCCATGGATCTTGTCGGCACGAACCATGACGCCTCGCAACTACAGAATTCCCTGGACGCGGCGGGGCTAGCCATCGGCACGAAGTTCTCTCCCGATATGACTGCTGGCGATGTTCGGCAGCTTGGGCTGCAGTTCTTCGCCGCAAACTTGAGCGCGGCCGACCAGCAGGAATATTCGGGCAGTGTCTCCGCATTCGCGGCAACGGCCAGCGGCAGCCCAAGCGCCTACTTTATCTCGCTGTCGTCCAGCATAAGCCGCCCAAGCTTCATCGGCAGCGCGGCCCCCTGGCAGGCCTACCGCACGGCCTCGGTCAAGATAAAACCTGGCGCACAGGCCTGCGTGCTGGCGCTCGATCCGCATGCGTCCGCCGCCGTGAACCTGCAGGGCTCGACCAATGTTTCGATGGACAGTTGCGTGATCGCGGCGAACTCGGACGCATCCGATGCCGTCAACAGGGGCGGCTCCGCACAGGTTTCAGCGGGCTGCGTCTCAACCGTCGGCGGCACCAGCGGGCTCTTGCCACCCAGCGCCAATCTCACCTGCGGAACGCCGCACGAACATCAATACGCGTCTTTTGATCCACTGGCTGACGTCATTCCTCCTCCCTACACAATGTGTTTGCCGGTCCCAAACGGCAAAACCTACACGCTGTCGCCCGGCACTTACTGCGACAAGACATTGTCGGGGGATATCACGCTTGCTCCAGGCGTCTACATCATGCGCGGCACCACCATCAAGCCGGGGGGGAACGGCAGCCTGACTGGCCAGGGCGTGACCATATTCCTCATGGAAAGCTCGAATATCTACATCAATGCCAACCAGACGGTGAACCTATCCCCGCCCAGCAGCGGCGCTTATGCCGGCATCACCATTTTTCAGGATCACGGGAATACGTCCGCCTTGACGCTGAATGGCGGCGCAAGTTCCGCACTCAGCGGTTTCATCTACGCGCCGGACGCGCCGATTTCCTACGCCGGCAACTCTGATATGAGCGGCCAGGGCGACTGTCTCAGGCTTGTCGGCATGACGGTGCAGATGACCGGAAACTCATCCGTCAAGTCGGACTGCGCGGCGGCGCTTGGCAATCGGGCAATGTATGCCGACCGGATGATCACTCTGGTGAAATGACAGCCGCCTCCCACGTTTTGACCTGACGGCTCGGCGGAGCCGGCCGCTCACACGTCTCGATCGACACGTTGGCTGTGGACACCGAGGCGCATCAGTCGGATGCCAACGCGACTAGGGCGGACGCAAACACGTGACGCTGCCGCTTCGCTTTATTCGTCACCAGTGACGGACCATCCAAGAATAGCCGGCCACGTGTAGTAAATCACCTTCCGACCAGCACAACGGGTCCAATCGCTGCGCAGTTCGCAATTCTCGCCGTCCTGCCCGGCAAAAGCCATGTTCGCGCGTATTTCAGATGGGCATGACCATTGCCAAAATCGAAACCCATCCGATTCCGAATCTGAACAGGCGAATGCTGCTGAAAGGCCTCGGCCTCGCGGCACTGGCCGGGCTCGCCGCCTGCAGCACCATTTCGCTGCCGACCGGCGACGGCGCCGGCGTCTCCTCATCCGCCACCGGCACGCTGGCCAATATCCGCGCCTCGGCGGGACTAGCGCCGCTGGTCGCCGACCCGCAACTCGAGCAGGCCGCCTTGCAGCAGGCCGGCTACATGGCGCAGCGCCGCCGCATGAGCCACACCACCGGCTGGGGCAAGGATTTCGCCTCGCGCGTCAAGGACAATCGCATCGCAGGCGCGGCCGCCGAGAACATCGCCGAAGGCCGCTTCGACCAGCAGAAACTTTTCGACATCTGGGTTCATTCGCCCGGCCATCGCCGCAACATGCTCGACCAGCGCTTCACCCGCTTTGGCCTCGCCTATGCGCGCGACGGCCGCGACAGCGCCATCCGCTACTGGAGCCTTGTGCTCGGGAAATAACTCGGGAAATGAGAAGCGTCCCGGTATCCGCACGCAGGCGCCCTATTTGGTCGTCGCCTTGAACTTCGCCATGAGATAGGGGCCGGACAGAACCGGCTCGTATTTCGCCGCCTCGCCATCGGCAAGGCATACATCCAGAACCTTGATCTCGGCGTGCCAGTTCGGCTGATGGAAGAAAGCCATGGACTGGCGCCGGTCCTTGCTGCCCTCTTCCGCCGGGGGCCCCTCTTTTGCGGCCGGCCCTTCTTTTGCCGCTG
Source organism: Mesorhizobium bavaricum (assembly GCF_056781655.1). Lineage (NCBI taxonomy): Bacteria > Pseudomonadati > Pseudomonadota > Alphaproteobacteria > Hyphomicrobiales > Phyllobacteriaceae > Mesorhizobium > Mesorhizobium bavaricum. The sequence goes on from NZ_CM165566.1 coordinate 5,273,099, forward strand.
GCCCTTCTTTTACCGCTGGATTGACCACGCGGTGCACGGTGGAAACCCAGCGATCGTTGGTCCAGCGCGCCATCAAGTCGCCGATGTTGATGACGAACGCTCCCGGTATCGGCGGCACTTCAGTCCACGCGCCGTCCGGGGTGATGATCTCGAGGCCGCGCGATCCGGCCTGCGGCAACAAGATGGTGAGGCTGCCGTAATCCGTGTGAGCACCGGCACGGATCTGGCCGGGCTTCGGTGCAGCATGCTGTTCGGGATAGTTGAGAGCCCGCAGAGCGCTGATCGGCGCATCGAGGAAGCTGTCGAAATAGTTTTCGGGCAAGCCGAGCGCCGTAGCGAAAACACGCATGATGCGCACGGCCAGATCCTCGAGCGCCGCATAGTAGGCCTTCCAGGCCTCGACGAAGCCGTCAGGCGCTTGCGGCCAGATGGTCCGCGCATAGCAGAAGGCCAGTGCTTGCGGGTCGTTCATGCCTTGCGGCACGCGGAGCGGTCCGCCGCTGAAGCTCTCCTTCAGGTCCGGCGGCGTGTCGACATTGCGTGATTTGGCCAACGCTTCGAGCTCCGGTCCGAGGTAGCCGTAGGGATAGCCTTTGTAAGGCGCCTTCGAGCGCTGCTTTTCCTCCGGCGACAGGTCGAAGAAAGCGCGCGCCTTCGACCATGCCGCGTCGATCACGGCCTGGGGAATTCCATGGTTGGTCACGGCCAGAAAGCCGGTACTGCGGCAGATGCGGTCGACGTCGGCGCCGAGCGCTTTTTTCTTCTCGGCGTCGGCGCTTTCGAACCGCCCGAGATCGAAAACCGGGAATGCAGGCTTTTGCATCGCTATCGTCTCCAGCCTCGGCACTGCCCAGGACGAACACGATAGTCCCTGAGCCAAGCAATGTTGGCTAGAGGACATTGCGCTGGAAGGGCAATGCCAGCGCCTCTGGCAGGTCAGTCCATGTGTGCGGCTGGTGCGCCACCGGCCGGCGCCTGTTTTGGCTTGCGCAGCAGGAAAACAAACGGAATGGAAATCAGGGTCATTACCATGAGGATTTTGAAGTCATTGACGTAGGAGATCATCATCGCCTGCAGATTGACCATACGATCAACCTCCGAAAGCGCCATTGGATCGCCGCTTGCGGCCGCCGGCGAGACCGCCCACAGATTGGGGTTGAACGGATTGATAAACGCCGAAAGCTCGGTGTGATTGACCTGGGTGTTGCGCACCATCAGAACCGTCACCACCGACACGCCGATGGACGAGCCAAGATTCCGCACCAGGCTGAACAAGGCCGTGGCATCCGTGCGGAAGCGCACGTCAAGCGTGGCGAAGGCCACAGTCGACAGCGGCACGAACACCATTCCCATTCCCAGGCCCTGGATGACGCCGGAGCTGATGATCAGCCAGTTGTCCATCTGCGGCGTGAAGCTGGACATTGTGTAAAGTGATTGCGCGGTCAGCAGAAAGCCGATGACGACGAGGATCCTGGCGTCGATCTTGCTCATGAGCCGCCCGACGACCAGCATCGAAATCATCGTGCCGACACCACGTGGCCCAAGGACAACGCCAATGGTGATGGTCGGATAGCCGAAGATGGTCGACAGCATTGGCGGCAGCAGCGACATGCTCGCCAGGATGAGCACACCCATGACGAAGATAAACGCCAGCCCGGTGACGAAATTGCGGTCGAGGAATATCTTGGGATCGATGAAGGGATGTTCGGCCGTCACCGTGTGGATGATGAACACCCAGAAGCCGGTCAGCGAAAGACCAAGCTCGATCCAGATCTCATTCGAGGAAAACCAGTCGACCTCGCCGCCGCGATCGAGCAGCAACTGAAGCGCGCCGACGCCGAGCGATATCATGGCGAAGCCGAAGAAATCGAAACCGCGCACCCGGCGAGCAACAGCCGGCAAATAGGCGGCCATGCCGAGGAAGGCGACGATGCCGACCGGCAGGTTGATGAAGAACACCCAGCGCCAGTTGAAATTCTCGGTCAGCCAGCCACCGAGTGTCGGGCCCAGAATTGGCCCCAGCATGATGCCGGCGCCCCAGATGGCCATCGCCTGGCCATGCCGTTCCCTGGGGTTGATGTCGAGCAGGAAGGTCTGCGACAACGGCACGATCGCGGCGCCGAACACGCCTTGCATCAGCCGGAAGAACACTATGCTCTCCAGGCTCCAGGCGATGCCGCACAGCATCGAGAACAGCGTGAAGCCGACCACCGCCGTCAGGAACAGTTCCTTGCGGCCGAAGCGGTCGGCCAGCCAACCGGTGACCGGCGTCATGATGGCGGCGGCAACGATGTAGGACGTCAGCACCCAGTTGATGTTGTCCGGGGAGGCACCGAGATCGCCGGTCATGGTCGGCAGCGCGACGTTGGCGATCGTGGTGTCGAGCGCCTGCATGATCGTCGCCAGCATGAGCGCGACCGTGATCAGGCCACGATGCGGCACTTCTTTGAACGGTTCGGGCGTGCTCATGATGCGGAACTTCCGGCAGGTAACAAAATCGTGTACGGTGGGTTTCCGGGCGGCAAAGCCTTCCGTTGAGAGACCCTCATCGCGGTGGGACGCGATTTGTCGATGTGGGGGTTACATCGACCGAAAGTCTCGATTGAGCGGATGCCTGCCGCCCGGAAACATGAGGACCGACGGGTCCGTGTCGTTCAGATCTCGATCAAGTCGCGATGCGGCTCGGTCCAAACGCTGATCCTCCTCACCCCTCCCATCAGACCAACCCCTGCCACTCGCTTCCACCCGCTTGGTTCCCCGCGGGCTTCCGCCGATTTTACTTCGCTGCCTCGCCAGCCGTGGCGTGGCCAAATATGGCGGGAAACCCGCGCGCCACGCCGGTATCGACCGTAACGGTCGCGCTCATGCCGGTGCGCAACGCCATCTTGGCGTCGGCATCGGTCAACTCCAGGCGCACCGGAATGCGTTGCGTGACCTTGACCCAGTTGCCGGTGGCATTCTGGGCCGGCAGCAGCGAGAACTCTGCACCCGTGCCGGCGCCGATCGCCTTTACCGTCGCCTCGAAGGTGCGCCCCGGATAGGTGTCGACCACGATCTCGGCCTTTTGGCCCGATGTCATGTGGGTCAGCTGGGTTTCCTTGAAATTGGCTTCGATCCAGGTGTCGCCCGTCTCGACCAGCGAAAACAGCGGCGTGCCGGAACCGACATACTGACCAACCTTGAACGATGAGGCCTGGCTGACGACGCCGTCAGCCGGCGCCTTGACCGTGGTCTGCTCCAGATCGTAGGCCGCCTTGTCGCGCGCGGCGAGCGCTGCCATCACGGTCGGGTGCTTGTCGGTCTCGATGTCGGGATTGCCGCCAAGTGCTGCCTTGGCGCTGATGATGCCTTGCTCGGCAACGGCCAGTTGCTGCTTGGCCTTGTCGAGATCGTTCTTGGCCTGGTCTAGCGACGACTTGGCGTTGATGCCCTTCTGGGCAAGGTCGGCGGCGCGGTCGAACTGCGACTGGGCGAAGGCAACCTCACTGGCACCGGACTTTTGCTGAGCCATCGACTGGCCATAAGCAGCACGCAGTTGCTCGACATTGAGACGCGCGCCCGCCACCGCCGCGTCGGCCTGGGCCAGTGCGATCCGGTAGGGCTCCGGGTCGATGGCAAACAGCACATCACCCTGCTTGACCAGTTGGTTGTCGGCAATATCGACCTGAACGATGCGGCCCGCCGTGTCGGAAGCGATCGACACCTTGGCCTGCTGCAGATTGGCGTTTTCCGTCTCCTGGTAGCGGCCGCCGGTAACCCAGACGTAACCGCCGCCGATAGCCAGTGCCGCAGGCAGCGCAAGCATCAGCAACGAGCGGCCCAGCCGGCGCTTTTTCTTTACCGGCGGCGGGGCCGGCTGCACCGGAGGAGCAACCGCCAGCGGAGCCGCGGCCGGCTGCGCCGGCGCTTCCATTTCCAGGTCGGTCACCTTCTTGTCTATCTTGGCTGCGGCGTTCATGCTGCTGCGCCCTCTGTATTCTTGACTTTTTCAATGGACGGCGTCTCGTCGTCAGTCAGGTTGCGGACCATCGCCTCCAGCCCTTCGATGAGGACACGACGGGCTTCCGGCTTCACGCCGACAAGCGATTCCTCATAGACTTCTCCGGCAATGCTCTTGATCACGGCGTAGGCGTCGCTCGCCTTGGGCGTCAGGAAGATCATGCGGACGCGGCGATCGGCGGCGTCGGAGCGACGCTCGATCCAGCCACCCTCCTCCATGCGGTCGACCAGACGCGACACGCTGATCGGCTCGATTTCGAGAAGTTCGGCCAGCCGCGCCTGCGCGACACCGTCTTCCTTGGCAACGCGGACCAGAAGCCGCCATTGCGCCGAAGAAAGCCCCAAACCACTGGCCCTCGCCTCGAAGCGCTTGCGCATCAGCCGCTGCACGTCGTGGATCAAGAAGCCCAATCTGTCTATGCCATCAGAAACCATGAGCGGCATATATAATAAGCGTGCTTATTATTCAAGATGCTCGTCGCATCGGAAGCCGGCAAATGTGCATGACTGCCGTGCTAAGCAATCATGGTTAGCAATTGGTGAACGTCTGGCCGGTGGCCATGGCAGTCGGCGTGACCGCATCCGCCACGTCGGATGCGCGCACTGGAGAGGCGCGGTACCGGCCGCAGCGGTCTATGCTCTGGTCGCGTGTGACATATTGATGTACAGCCGCAGATCAGGATCGGGGGATCAACGAAATGCCGACGCTTTACGCTCTCAAGCCGGCTTTCCAGGGAAGGCTGCGACCGCTGGTCAACCGGCTGGCGGCAATCGGGGTCACCGCAAACAGCATAACCATCCTGGCAGCCCTGATGTCGATCGCGACCGGAACGGCCATCGCGATGTTGCATGACTGGCGCTCGCTTTTGCTGTTGATTCCCGTGGTGATGTTCGTTCGCATGGCGCTGAATGCCGTCGATGGCATGCTGGCGCGGGAGCACGGGCAGGCCTCGACGCTTGGCATGTACCTGAACGAGCTTTGCGACGTCGTTTCGGACCTTGCGCTGATCCTGCCGTTCGCCGCCTTCCCACAGTTCAGCCCATGGGGCGTCGTCGCCTTCGCCATATCAGCTGTGCTGGCCGAGTTTGCCGGCGTGCTCGGTATCCCCGCCAGGATCGGGCGAAACTATGCCGGGCCATTCGGCAAGAGCGACCGGGCGCTGGCGCTGGGCGTGGTCGCCGTGCTGTGCGCCGCCGGGCTCTGGCCGGCATCCATCGCCTCGCTTGTGTTTCCGGCCATGGCAACGCTTTCGCTGTTGACCGCCATAAACCGGATACGCGCCGGCCTTATTGGCAGCGCCAGTTGAGCATCGAGGCTCGCCATGCCGCCAGAGGGAAAGACCATGATGCACGAACCGATCGCCACCGCGACTGCCGGAAGCCTTGAGCGGCAAGCCCAAGAGCGTGTCTTCCGCAGCCATGACGGGACGGAGATCTTCTACCGGTACTGGCCGGCAGCTTCCGCCGATGCCAAGGGCGCGGTGGTGCTCTTCCACCGCGGCCACGAGCATGGCGGTCGCATGGCTCATCTCGTCGACGAACTGCAGATGCCGGACCACGCCTTTTACGCCTGGGATGCCCGCGGCAATGGCCGCTCGTCCGGCGAACGCGGCTATGCCCCTTCCTTTTCTGCCCTGGTTCGCGACATCGACTGCTTCATGCGCGAGATCGCCGCCAGGGACGGCTTCACCACGCAGGATGTCGCGCTGATCGCGCAATCCTTCGGCGCCGTGCTCGCCGCCGCCTGGGTGCACGACTATGCGCCCAAGCTGCGTGCCATGGTGCTGGCCTCACCGGCCTTTTCGGTCAAACTCTACGTGCCCTTCGCCAAGGAAGGCATCGCGTTCTGGCAGAAGCTCAAGGGCCGCTTCTTCGTCAATTCCTACGTCAAGGCGAAGTTCCTGACCCATGATCCCGTGCGCATCGCCTCCTTCGAGGCCGATCCGCTGATCACGCGGCCGATCGCCTCCAACATCCTAGTCGAGCTCTACCAGCACGCGGCGCGCATCGTTGCGGACGCCCGCGCCATCACCGTGCCGACGCAGCTTCTGCTTTCAGGGAGCGACTGGGTGGTGCGCCATGGCCCGCAGCACGAGTTCTTCGTCAATCTCGGCAGCCGCACCAAGGAGCGCCATGTGTTGCCGGGTTTCTTCCACGACACGCTGGGCGAGCGCGACAGGGCGCAGGCCCTCGACCTGATCCGTCCGTTCCTGGCCAAGCAGTTCGCCGCACCGGATGCGCCGGTCGACCTGACAAAGGCGGATATCGCCGGCTACACGCGCGACGAGGCGGACCGGCTTGCCTCGCCGCTCGATCTGCTGTCGCCCAAAGGCCTCTATTGGGCAGTCAGCCGCGCCTCCATCCGCATGGGCGCCTGGGTCTCGTCGGGTATGAAGGCGGGCATCACCACCGGCTTCGATTCCGGCTCGACGCTGGACTACGTCTACGAGAACGACGCGAGGGGCCTTACAGCTCTTGGCCGTGTCGTCGACCGCATCTTCCTGGAAGCCATCGGCTGGCGCGGCATCCGCCAGCGCAAGCTGCATCTCGAGGAGCTGATCGCCTCTTGCCTGGCGACGCTGAAGGCCGCCGGCCGGCCGGCGCACATTCTCGACATCGCCGCCGGCCATGGCCGCTACGTTCTCGATGCCATCGTGAAGAGCCCGGACCAGCCGACAAGCGTGCGCCTGCAGGATTATTCCGACCTCAATGTCCAGCTTGGCCGCAAGCTGATCGCCGCGCGGCAGTTGCCGGCCAGCGTCTCGTTCCAGCGCGCCGACGCCTTCGATGCCGACATGCTCGCCTCGATCGATCCGGCGCCCGATCTCGCCATCGTTTCCGGCCTCTACGAGCTGTTTTCAGACAACGCCATGATCGCCCGCTCGCTCGGCGGGCTTGCCCATGCCATGCAACCGGGCGGCCTGCTGCTCTACACCAACCAGCCGTGGCATCCGCAGCTCGAGATGATCGCCCGCAGCCTGACCTCGCATCGCGGCGGCCAGGCTTGGGTCATGCGCCGGCGCACGCAAGGCGAGATGGACCAGCTCATCGAAGCCGCCGGTTTCGACAAGCTCGACCAGCGCATCGACCAATGGGGCATCTTCACTGTCTCGGTCGCAAGGCGCCGCTGAACAGGATGGTGTCATCGCTTGCATCCACGGTGCGCACTGAGCCTTACAGCCGGGTGGTCGTCAGGGCAGCCCTTTGGCTGGCCTTCCTGGCGCCGTTCTTCTACCTCTCCTACGGCTTCGCCAACTGGCTGGCATCGCGGCGCGACGATGTCGGCAGCATCGTGTTCTCCTGGGAGCACAGCATCCCTTTCCTCGCCTGGACCATCGTGCCCTATTGGTCGATCAACCTGTTCTACGGACTGTCGCTGCTGCTCAACGACAGCAGGCAAGGCGTCGACCGCCTGGCCGGGCGCTATCTCACCGCGCAGATCGTCGCCGTTGCCTGTTTCATCCTGTTCCCGCTGACCGCGACGTTCGTACGGCCTGCAACGACCGGCCTGCCTGGCTTCCTGTTTGCCGTGCTTGGCGGTTTCGACAAACCATTCAACCAGGCGCCCTCGCTGCACATCGCTCTGCTGGTGATCATCTGGGATCACTGGCGCCACCGGCTCGGCGGCCTCCTCCTGCCGCTCTGGCATGGCTGGTGCTTCCTGATCGGCGCTTCGGTGCTGACGACCTGGCAACATCATTTCATCGACATCCCGACCGGCGCGCTGCTCGGATTTTTCGCCCTGTGGCTGTTTCCGCGCACCGGCGCCTTGCCGTTTTCAGGCGCTCGGCTCACCGGCGATGCGAAAGCGCGCCGGCTGGCGCTGTTCTATGCGCTGGGCGCCGTCCTTGCGCTGGCCGGCGCCGCGCTCGGCGCCTTTTTGTCCGCCACAGCCCTCTTCCTGCTTTGGCCGGCGCTGGCGCTGGCTATCGTCGCCTTCGCCTATGCCGGAGCCGGTGAAAAGGTGTTCCAGAAGACTGCGGATGGCCATGTGTCCCTGGCAAGCCGCGTTCTGCTTTGGCCCTACCGGCTGGGCGTTGGTGTGAATGCCGCGATTTGGACGCGCAAGCTGCCGCCGCGCGTCGCCGTCAGTGATGGCGTCTTTCTCGGCCGCTTTCCGACGGCAAGCGAGGCCAACGGCTTTGGCACGGTCATCGACCTTGCCGCCGAACTTGAAAAGCCGGCGGGAACGGACTGCCGCTGGATCAGCTTTCCGATGACTGATCTCTTGCCGCCGCCGGTGACAGTGCAGCAGCAGGCAGCGAGAGCGCTGGAAAGCGCGCGCCGCGACGGCACAGTGCTGGTCTGCTGCGCGCTCGGTTTCCAACGCAGCGCAGGCGTTGTCGCCGAATGGCTGGTGGCGACCGGCAGAGCCAGGACGCCGACGCTTGCCCGCGAGATGCTGATGGCCACCGGCCGACCAATTCATCTCGCCGAGGCTACGGAGCGGGCGGCGTCATGACGGGCAATGCCTACCAGGAACGCGCCGATCGCTTCGCCCGCATGCTGATGCAGCAGGCCGCATGGCCGGCTGCGGTTGTGGTGACCGCCAGTATTCTTGTGCCCCTCGCTGCTTCGGCGCGCGGCGCTTTCGAGACTTTGCGCGCGGCCATCCCACTGTCGATCTCGGCCGCCAGCGCGGTTGCGGTGCTGGCGCTGTCGGCGCTTCTGGTGTTCGACGCGCTGTTGTTCCGGCTGATGGCCAGCCACAATGACGAGGCTTCCGGTGGTGCCGCGGTGGATGACATACTGAAGCGCATGCGCCTGAAACCTTCGCCGTCCACGACACGCCCGCTCGATGATCGCATGGCCGGTACCCGTCGCTTGCTGTTCAAACAGCGCGCAGCCCTGGCCCTGTTTGCCGCAGCGCTCCTGACGGCGGGGTTTTGGGCGCCGCGATGAACAAGCTTTCGCTCAAGACCTTCACCTTGCTGCAGACGGCAACCTCCGTTGGCCTCTCGGCGCTGGCCTGGGTGGTGACCGGGGTGCGTCCGATCTGGAATGGCAGCCTGCCATCCGACCGGCAGCGCATCTATTTCGCCAATCACACCAGCCATGGCGACTTCATCCTGCTGTCGGCCTGCCTGAGCGAAAAGGAGCGCGCGATCACCCACGCGGTTGCTGCCGGCGAGTACTGGGGAAAGTCGCGGCTGCGCCGCTTCATCGCCGAGGACATGCTGTCGTCAGTGCTCATCAACCGGCAATGGACGAGACCTGAAGAAAACCCGATCGAGATCATGCTCTCGGTTCTCGACCAAGGCCATTCGCTGATTCTGTTTCCCGAGGGCACCCGCAACATGACCGAGGAGCCGCTGCTGGCCTTCCGCTCCGGGCTCTACAATCTGTCGATGGCGCGGCCTGAGGTCGAGCTGATCCCGTGCTGGATCGAGAACATGTCGCGCGTGCTGCCCAAGGGCCAGTTCCTGCCGGTGCCGCTGCTGTGCCGCGTCGTCTTCGGCGCACCGGTGGCGGTGGCCCCGGGCGAAGAACGCCGCGCCTTTCTCGAGCGCGCCCACGCCACGCTGCTGGCGCTCAACCCGCGTCCCGAGCGAGACGATTGATGCGCCACGAGATTTCCATTCTGATCATCGGCCTGCTCGCGGTGCTGACCACCGCCAGCATCATCGCCGCCATACTTTCAGCGCGGGCGCCCAAGCCGCTCAGTTCAACGCTGGTCAATCTCACGCAGCGCATCAACGCCTGGTGGGTGATGGTGGCGCTGATGACGGTCGCCTTCTTCTTCGGCCGCTACGGCATGACCATCCTGTTCGCGCTGATTTCCTTCGCGGCGCTGCGCGAATTCGTAACGCTGACGCATACAAGCCGCAGCGACCATTGGGTACTGCTCGGCATGTTCGGCATCATCATACCGTTTCAATACTGGCTGGTGTGGACCGCCTGGTACGGGCTCTTCGTCATCTTCATTCCTGTCTACTGCTTCCTGCTGATGCCGGCCATCACCGCGCTGCATGGCGACACCGAGCGCTTTCTCGAGCGGATCGCCGCGCAGCAATGGGCGGTGATGATCTCGGTCTATTGCGTCAGCCATGTTCCGGCGCTGCTGACCCTCAATGTTCCGGGCTTTGAAGGCCGCACCCTGTTGCTGATCGCCTTCCTGATCATCGTCGTGCAAGGCAGCGACGTGCTGCAGTACATCTTTGGCAAGCTCTTCGGAAAACACCGTTTTTCGCCGAACGTCTCGCCGTCGAAAACCTGGGAAGGTCTGATCGGCGGACTGGTGTCGGCGAGCCTGCTCGGCGCGCTGTTGTCCTTCGTGACACCTTTCTCGCCATTGCAGGCGGCAGCCGTGGCCTTCATCGCCTGCTCGATGGGTTTTCTGGGCGGGCTGGTCGCCTCGGCGATCAAGCGCGACCAGGGCGTCAAGGACTGGGGCCACCTGATCGAGGGCCATGGCGGCATGATGGACCGCACCGACAGCCTGGTCTTCGCTGCCCCGGTTTTCTTTCACATCGTGCGCTATTTCTGGACGGTCTGAGGCGGGAACTCTTGCCCAGCGCGATCGGGCCCACCGCGATCAGAGCCGGTTGCGGATGAGCATGGTGACGACGAAGAACGCTCCGACTGAGCTGGTGATGATGCCGATCGGCAGTTCCTGCGGCGGCAGCAAGGTTCGGGCGAGAAGATCGCTTACCAGTAAAAGCACCGCGCCGAAGACCGCGCAGCCGGCAACCAGCCGCAGATGCAAAGGACCCGCCAGCGGCCGCGACAGATGCGGGATCATCAGCCCGACGAAGCCGATGACGCCGGCGACCGAGACCAGGATCGCCGTCGCGAACGCGGCGACGAGGAAGGTCATCCTGCGCATCCGCGCCACCGGCACACCAAGGCTTTCGGCGGCATTTTCGCCGGCCAGGAAAGCATCGAGCCGGCGGTGGTTCCATAGCGCATAAGCCAGGATGGTGCCCGCACCCAGCGCGCCGAGCCAGATGTTGTCCCAGCGCGCCAGGCCGAGCCCGCCCATCGTCCAGAACAGAACCGAGTGGGCGGCGCGCTGATCGCCGGCAAAGACCAGGTAGTTGGTCAGGGCGGTGAACATGAACGACACGGCAAGGCCGGCGAGGATCAGCCGCTCCGGCCCTTGCCCCCTCACCCGCGCAACCAGAAGCAGAACAACGCCGGCAGCCAATATGCCGCCGGTGAAGGCCGCGACCGGCAACGTCCAGATGCCAAAACTGTCGCCGAAGACGGTGATGACGGAAACCGCGCCGGCAGCTGCGCCGGAAGACAGGCCGAACAGGAACGGATCGGCCAGATCATTGCGGGTCACCGTCTGCAGCAGCGCACCGACGACGCCCAGGCCAGCGCCGACGCAGATGGCCAGGATCGTGCGCGGCAGCCGCAGGTCGACGACGATCTTGCCGACCGGGCCGGACACGTCGTGCCCACCCAGCCCAGTTGCATGGCCGAGCGAAGCCACGACGTCCGTCAATGGGATCAGCGTCGAGCCATAGGCGATCGACAGCAAGGCGAGCGCGGCGATCGCCGCCGCTCCCGCCATCATGGCGAGTGCGAATGCCTTGTGCCGCAAGCCTGGAAATGCGTCGCGTCCATCAGGGCTCATGCGACGCACTTCCCAGATCTTTTCTTCGTGCATGTCGTTGGCAAAAACCGCTGCGCACTTTTGAGCGACATGCCTCAAAATGCTTCCGGATGCATCGCCTTGGCGATCTTGTCGATCGCTTCGATGTTGGCGGGCCCAGGCGTCAGCTCGGCATAGCGCAGGGCGACAAAACGCTCGTTCTTGACCGCGTCCGTTTCTTTCATCGCCGGATGCGCCTTCAGGAAATCGAGCAGTTTCTTGTAGCCGCCGCCGTCCTGGTAATCGAGCAGGATGAGGAATTGCGGGTTGCGAGAGGCCACCGTTTCCCAGTCCGTATTGCCCCAGCTGGTGTCCATATCGGCCATGATGTTGTCACCGCCAGCAGCAGTGATCATGGCGCTGGGGATGGCGAACTTGCCCGCGGTAAAGGGTTTGTCCTCGCCGGAATCATAGAGGAACACCCGCGTGCCCTTGCGGTCGCCGACCTTGGCGGTGATGTCGGCGAGCTGCGTCTTCCAGCCCGAAACGAGCTTTTGCGCCTCAGCCTCCTTGCCAAAAATCTTGCCCAGCTTTTCGACGTCGCCATAGAGCAGGTCCATCGAGGCGGCAGGGCGGTTCTTGTCGAGATGGACGCAGCTTTCCGTCAGAACCAGCGTCTTGATGCCATGCGGGGCAAGCGTGTCGGGCGTCACTTCGCCGCCCGGCTTCATGCCGTAGTACCAGCCGGCGAAGAAGAAATCGGGCTCGACCGCGACGAGGTTTTCAAGCGTCGGATATTTGGGGGCGAGTTCAGGGATCGAGCCCTGCTCGGCCTTGAATTCGGGACCGACCTTGTACCATCCGGTGATGCCGGTCAGGCCGACGATCGACGGCTGCAGTTTCAGCGCAAAAGTCATCTCGGCCATGTTGAGGTCATGGATGACGGCACGCTTCGGCGGCGCGTCGAAGGTCAGCGGTTTGCCGCAGCTGTCGACGGTCACAGGGAAGGCGAAGGCTGTCGAGACCAGCAGCGAGAAGACAAGCGAAAAGGCGAGGCGTTTCAAGGTAAGTGCTCCTTTGTTGAACAGGGATTGGGCGGAACGGCTTCGATCAGGATGGCGGCGCGGCGCGGTTCGGCACCTCGAACACCGTCAGTTCGCGGTCTTCGGTCGGATGGCGCAGACGAAAGACGTCGACGCCGAAAATCTCGCGGATCAGCTGTTGGGTCAGCGCTTCGCGCGGCGCGGCGAACGCTTGCAGGCGGGCATTGTTCATCACCGCGACCCTGGTGGCGAAGGGGGCCACCAGGGCCAGATCGTGCAGCACCGCGATCACCGTCATGCCGAAGCCGGCCACGAGTTCGAGCAGTTCGCCACGGGCGCGCGGGTCGAGGTGGTTGGTGGGCTCGTCGAGGAACAGAATTTTTGGCTCCTGCGCGATGGCGCGCGCCAGCTGGGCGCGCTGGCGCTCGCCCCCCGACAGCGAGCCGATGGTGCGGCCAAGCAGCGGCAGCAGGCCGGTCCGGCGCAGCGCGTCGACGACAATGTCGCGTTCGTCGCTCCTGCGCCTCAGCCCGGCGTGCGGAACCCGGCCAAGCTCGACATAGTCGATCACCGCCAGCCGCGGATCGGGCTGGTCGGTCTGGCCGACCACGGCGATATGCAGTGCCCGCTCGGCGGCCGAAATCCTGTCCAGCCGGCGCCCGCCAAGCTTCACCTCGCCGGAACTTGGCCGCAGCATGCCCGACAGCATGCGCAGCAGCGTCGTCTTGCCGGCGCCGTTGGGGCCGATGATGGCGAGGCGATCGCTCGCGGCCACCGACAGGCTGACCGCATGGACCAGATCCCGGCCATTCGCCATGGCACTGAGGTCACGCGCTTCGAGAACCGGCGCTGTCATCGGCTGTTTCCCGCCGGATTGCCCGGGCCCGGGATGCGGGCCAGCGTCTTGCCGGCCAACCCCGCCGGGCGCTGTCCCGAATTGCACCAGCCATCGGCGAGCGAGGCATAGAGCTTGGCGAATCGCACGAGATCGACGACATCGGCCTGCGCATCGATGGAGCCGAAGAGATAGGCAGCCTTGCCCGATGCCTGGAAGGCTACCGTCAAGGGCCTTGCACAGCCGGCCATGCAAGCCACGCCCTCGACCGTGAAGCCATGCGCCACGGCGGGTTCATGGTGGGCCGAGAGCCGGGAACGCAAATCGGAGCACAAATTTTCACCCGACCTGATCCCTGTCGGGACGTCGCGGCAAAGCGTGCAGACAATAATGCGGTGAATACGATCTGTGGCGCCGTCCAACTTTCCGTCTTTCTCGATTGGCGACGGAAGGATGTTGGCGAATCGGCCGACAAGACCGACGTCCACGTCTCCTCCCGGCACACCCCGTCCGGTCAACTCATGCTGATGGCAGGTCTCCTGGCTCGCGGGTCGTTGCGCCATCCTGCCTTCCCAGCCTTGCCGGCCAGTGGCATTTACGGATTTTGCTCGCCGCTTACAGTTGCGGGGGCAGCCACGGCCTCGACCCTTTGGGGATCTCACCGTGTTCCCTTTTCACCCCTTGCCTTGCGGCCAGGGGACCATCACCGGGCCAGCGTAGATTTCCATCGATCGCATCGCAACGGTTTTTTGCGACGTCGCGGCTCCATTCAAATGTAATAACATTACGTTTGAAGCGATATTCCGCGACGATGTCAACTCCACTTGTCGCGCAACACGGCGGCGGCAGTGGCAGCTGCTCGAAATGGGCTCGCCGCCGGAGGTAGAAGGTGGCCGTGGGGCCGAGCGAGTTGGCACTACGGTTGCCGAGGGCGAGAACCTTGACGGCGCAAGCGGCGGCAGTCTGTAGTCGCGGCAGGCTCGGCCGACAGAGGAGGTGCCATATGGAAAAGATCATCCTGGACTGCGACCCAGGGCATGATGACGCTATCGCCATCCTGCTGGCGGCAGGCAATCCGAAGATCGATCTCCTCGGTATCACCACGGTTTCGGGCAACCACAATGTCGAGAACACCACGCGCAATGCGCTTTCCGTATGCACCGCCTATGGCATCAAGGTACCGGTGGCGAAGGGCTCTCCCGGCCCGCTCCTCATCGATCAGGTGCTGGCTGTCGAGATCCACGGCGAGACCGGGCTCGACGGCCCCGTACTGCCGCCCGCCTCGTTCGAGCTCGATAGGCGGCACGCCGTCGACTTCATCATCGACACCGTCATGGCGCATGAGCCGAAGACGATCACTCTGGTGCCGGTCGGTCCCTACACAAACATCGCGCTTGCCGTGCGCAAGGACCCCCGCATCGTCGAGCGGGTGAAACGGGTCGTCGCGATGGGGGGAAGCTATACCAGGGGCAACATCACGCCCGCGGCGGAGTTCAACGTCTATGCCGATCCGGACGCCGCCGACGTGGTGTTCCGGGCCACCTGGGACGTCACCATGGTGGGGCTCGACCTGACGCATCAGGCGCTCGCCACCACGGGGCTTCAGGACCGGGTGCGCGCGGTAGGCGGCCCGATTGCCAAGTTCATCCTCGATATCTGGGAGTTCATCGCGACGACGCATGGTGGCCTCCTGCAGATCGAGTATCCCGCCGTCCATGACGCATGCTGCGTCGCGGCCATGATCGACCCGACCGTCTTCACCACCGAGAAGGCCGATATCCGCGTCGAGCTTGCCGGCCGGTGGACCAAAG
The DNA here is from genome assembly GCF_056781655.1 of Mesorhizobium bavaricum. Lineage (NCBI taxonomy): Bacteria > Pseudomonadati > Pseudomonadota > Alphaproteobacteria > Hyphomicrobiales > Phyllobacteriaceae > Mesorhizobium > Mesorhizobium bavaricum. Next base: position 5,288,327 of record NZ_CM165566.1, read on the forward strand.
GCATGACGGTCTGCAATTTCGAGAAGATGGGCGGCATGCACCATTTCGGCGGCACGGCGAGCGAGCAGGTCGACTTCCGCCACACCGTGGCGATGAAGCTCGACCATCAAAAATTCTGCGATTTGATTGTGGATGCGCTGGAGCGTCTAACCAAGAACAAGGCGAACTGATCTCTGCGACTGTCATGAGGCGCGAAGCAGCCATTCCTTGCAGGATTAGTCTTGCCTCCAAAACATAACAAGGCCCCGCGCGGGGCCTTGTCATATCCAACCTTGGTGGCTGGCTCCCTCACTTCCCCATCATCTGCTTGGCATTTTCCGCCGTGATCGCCGTCGTCTCCACTGTCACTGTCGGCTCCACCGAAGTGGCGCAATCGAGCAGAATCTTCTTCGACATCTCGATCGCTTCCTTGGCACCGGTCGGATAGGTGAAGGTCGCCGCCCAGTCGCCTTTCGCTACCGCTTCGATGCCGCCGGCAGGTCCCGGCAAGCCATCGGTGCCGATGATCTTGACGTCCTTGCCGGCACCCTTGGCGGCAAGCAGCGCGCCGGCCGCCATCATGTCGTTGCTGGCATAAAGCACCTTGATGTCGGGATGCGCCTGCAGCATGGCCGAGAAGGCGGTCTGGGCTTTGTCCGGCACCCAGTCGGCGGCCTGCTCGGCCACGATCTGGATCTTGGCATTCTCCTTGACGCCGTCCTTGAAGCCGTTAAGCCGCTCGACCGCGGGCGTCGAACTCGGCAATCCCTGGAGCACCGCTGCTTCGCCGCCGTCGGGCAGCAAGGTCTTGGCGGTATACTTGCCCGCCTCGAGCGCGATCTTGTAATTGTCGCCGCCGATGAAGGCGGTGTACTCCTTGCCCGGATCGCCGACCGTCTTGCGATCGAGTTCGATGACCGGGATGCCGGCATCCATGGCGCGTTTGACCGCCGGCGTCAGCGGTGCCGCCTCGAAGGGCGAGATCAGCAGGATGTCGACCTTCTGGGTGATGAAATTGTCGACCTGCGAGGTCTGCGTGTTGACGTTGCCGGCGCCGTCGGCGATCTGCAGCGTGAAGCCGGGAACTTCCTTGGCCGCCGCCTCCAGCTCCTCGTTGACGTGCTGACGATAGGGTTCGGCATTGTTCGCCTGCGAAAAGCCGATGATGAACTGGCCGTCCTTGGCGCAGGCCTTGACCATCGGGTCGGCAGCATGGGCGGCTCCCGCGATGCACAGGCCAGCGCCTGCCAGAAGCGCGACTTTCAGGGCACGCCTTTGTCTTGTGGTTTTCATACTCACTCTCCTCCTCGTCGGGCCGGGGCCAGACCTTGGTTGACTTCCACTTGCTGCCGCATTCCTCCTAACGACCCAAACCCTCGCGGCGGCGAACGAGGGATTGAAGCACTGCCGCCAGCACGATGATCGCAGCGGTCGCGAGCAGCTGCATGGCGGGGGTGATGTTGTTGAGCTGAAGGATGTTGGCGAGTGCACCCAGCATAATGGTGCCGGCGACCGTGCCGACCATCGAGCCGGCGCCGCCGAACAGGCTGGTGCCACCGATGACCACGGCGGCAATCGCGGTCAGCTCGTAGCCCATGCCGTCATTGGCACTGCCAAAATTGAACTGGCCGGCATGCACGATGCCGGCCAGTGCGGCGGCAAAGCCGGTGATGGCGTAGACCGATATCTTGACCATCGACACCGGCACGCCGGAAATGCGCGCCGCGCGCTCGTTGCCACCGACGGCAAAGACATAGCGGCCGAAGCGCGTCGTGTTGAGCACGATCGTTGCGATTGCCGCAAAGACGATGAACACGATCGTCGCCACCGGCACAGTGTTGTTGAACAGCCGCTCACCCAGCACCGCGAACACCGGTGGCGCCAGCCCCGGCCCATCGCCATAGGAAATGTTGATGTACTGATTGCCCGAGACGACCAAGGCCAGCCCCCGCGCCGCCTGCAGGCCGGCGAGCGTCACGATAAACGGCTCGAGCCGGAAACGGCTGGAGATGGTGCCCTGGATGGCGCCGAAGACGATGCCCATCACGAGTACGGCCAGGATGGTAGGAATGAGTCCGAAGCCGCCCGAGATCATCATCGATGCGGTGACGACGCTGGAGAGCCCAAGCACCGCGCCGACAGAAAGGTCGATGCCGGCGGTAATGATGACGAAGGTCATGCCGATGGCGATGATGCCGGTCTCGGACACGGCGCGAACGATGTTGGCGATGTTGTCGGGGTTGAGGAATAGGATTTCGCCATGCCGGCGCGGCGAGAAGATGACGCCGCCGATCGCCACAACGACAAGGCCGATCAGGCTCTGGAAGCGCACTACAAAGGCTAACGGATCGCGATGCACCGGTGCCGCGGCCACCGGCCTGCCTGTCGCCGAAATCTTCTGCTCAGACATCAGGCCTCCCTGCCATTTGCCGCGTTAAGCACTGTGTGCTCGTCGACGCCGCCGATGAATTCCGCCACATTGCGTCCCTGGCGCAGCACCACGATGCGGTCGCACAGGCCGATCAGTTCCGGCATCTCGCTGGAAGCGACCAGAATACCGAGGCCCTGCGCCGCCAGATGCCGCAGCCGCGTGTAGATCTCGCCCTTGGCGCCGACATCGACACCGCGCGTGGGCTCGTCGAGCAGCAGCAGTCGGGGGTTGCCGAGGATCTCCTTGGCCAGTACCACCTTCTGCTGATTGCCGCCCGAAAGCGCGCCGACGGCGATGTCGGGATTCTTCGGCCTGATATCGAACTGGCCGAAAGACTGCTTCACGGCATCCGCCTGCCGGCGCGCCGACATCAGCCCGAGGGGTGAGATGCGCCGGATCACCGACATCACCAGGTTGAGGCCCACCGCCATCCTCAGCATCAGGCCGCTGCCGCGCCGATCGTCGGTGACGAAGGCGATGCCGGCGTCGCGTGCGGCTTTGATGGAATCGAGCTTCACCGGGCGGCCGTCGACTGCGACATCGCCCTCCCAGCGGCCGGCAAGGCCGGTGCCGTAGAGCGCGCTCAACAACTCGGTACGCCCTGCCCCCATGATGCCGGCCAGCCCGACGATTTCGCCCGCCTTGACGTCGAGTGAGATGCTTGTCGGCGGCTGCCATCCAGCGCTGTCATGGGCGAGCCTGAAGCTCGCATCGCGTAGGCTGAGCAGTGTCTTGCCAGCCTCCCTGGCGCGTTCGGGAAAAAGCTCATCCAGCGGTCGCCCGACCAGAAGGCGCACCAGCTCAGCCTGCGGCGCGTGCGGCTGCGTGATGCCGGCGACACGACCATCGCGCATCACCGTCACCCGATCGGCGATTTGCGGCACCTCCTCAAGGCGATGGGAGATATAGACGATGCCAACGCCGCTCGCGGCGAGCTTGCGCATGATGTCGAACAGTCTCTCGACCTCGCCCACCGTCAAAGCCGCGGTCGGCTCGTCCATGATCAGCACGCGCGAGGCGTAGGACAGCGCTTTGACGATCGCCACCACCTGGCGCTGGCCGATCGACAGGTTCGCCACCATGCTGGCGGGATCAATGGCAAGCTCTATGGCCTCGAGCCGCTTGCGGGCCTCGCTGCGCATTGCCGGCACGTCGAGGAAGCCGCCCGGCCGCATCAGTTCGCGGCCGAGGAAGAGGTTGGCCGCCACGTCAAGCGTCGGCACAAGGTCGAGCTCCTGGAAAATGGTGGCAATGCCGGCCGCCTGCGCTTCACGCGGGTTGTTGAAGCGCACCGGCTTGCCGTCGATCTGGATGGTGCCCTCGTCCGGCGCATAGACACCCGACAACAGGTTCATGAGGGTCGACTTGCCAGCGCCGTTTTCGCCGAGCAGGGCGTGGATCTCGCCGGACTTGAGGTCGAAGTCGACGCCACGCAGCGCCTGGACGCCGCCGAAGCGCTTGACCGCGCCGGTGACCGACAGCAGCGGCGCACTCATGCCGGCCTCGCGCAGGACTGACGGACCTGCAGCGCGGCTTGCAGCCGCACCGCCTGCGGCTCCAGACCGCTGGATGCGATGCGGGCGCAGAGCAAGGCAGCCGCCTGCCGTCCGATCTCGGCACAGGGCTGCGCGACAAGCGTCAGCCGCGGCTCGAAGCAGTCGGCCCATTCGAAATCATCGAAGCCGGCAAGCGAAAGATCCGTCGGTATCGAGAGGCCTCGTTCGCGGATCGCCCGCACCGCTCCGATTGTCGTCATGTTGTTGCCGGTGACCAATGCCGTAGGCGGCGAAGGCAATGACAGGATGGCGTGGGTCGATGCCGTTGCGCTCGCCGTATCGACGTTCTCCGGCGAGACATAGTGCGGCAGGCACTCAAGTCCATTGGCGGCCAGCGACATGTGAAAAGCACCGATGCGTTCGCGCGTCGTCGCCAGACCCGGCTGGCCGGAGATGTAGCCGATGCGTTTGTGGCCGAAGGAGGCTACGTGATCGATCAGCGCGCGCATCGACGACTGGTTCTCGACGCCGATCTGGTCGAAGCGGTCGTCTGCGAAGCGGTCGATGAGCACGCACGGCAGCTTCTTCTCCGCCAGATAATCGATGGCCCGCTGCGGCGCGCCCGACGGCGCCAGGATGACGCCGTCGACCCGCCGCTGGTGGAAGGCGCGCACCACGGAAAGCTCGCGGTCGGGATCTTCCTGCGTGTCAGAGAGGAAGACCATGAGGCCAAGGCGCGCGCATTCAGCCTCCACCGCGCAGATGATATCGGTGAAATAGGGGTTGGAAATCGCCGAGATCGCCAGGCCGACGCTGTTGGTCGAGGCCACTTTCAACGACCGCGCCAGCTCGTTGGGCTGATAACCCATCGCGGCGATCGCATCGTTGATGAGCTGCGCCTTCTGCGGCGAGACAAAGCGGGTGCGGTTGATAACATGCGAAACGGTCGAAACCGACACGCCGGCGCGGCGCGCGACCTCAGCCATTGTCGGCATGATGACTCAAACGGAGTGCTGGCAAGCGCTCCTCCCTGATGATGCGTTCCAGTCCACTCTCATTGGCTTTGGTGGATTTTGGAGGATCATAGGACCATCGAAACGTTTGCGCAATCGCTTCGATAGCCTTTTCCTGCCCAATTCTCGTCGCCCCGGGCGTATTGCCGGAACGGCCGATCACCTTCGTTTCGATCTTGCTCGACGCGCATTCGATGAAACTGACCAGGGTATCGCTTGGCGCTGTCAAGCAACGCTCTTCCGAGGCTTGTCCACTCAAGGCAACAGTCCCGGCCCGCCGTGCCGGGATCCTTGCCGCGCCGATAGCGGTGGCGGCGCCCGCACAACCAGACGACCAACCCAACCAAACATCGGAAAATTTTCAGAAACGAATCGGGATTTTTCGGCCCCGAAATCGCAAGACCATGCGGCTGGCGAAAAATGTCCGCACTGTTCAAGGAGAAGAAAAATGAGCATGTCAAAGACCAAGGTCCTCATTGCCGGTGCCGGGCCGACCGGGCTGACGCTCGCGCTCTGGTTGACGCGACTCGGCGTTCCGGTCCGCATCTTCGACAAGGCGTCCGCCCCGGGCGAAACCTCGCGTGCGCTGGCCGTCCAGGCACGTACGCTGGAGTTTCATCGCCAGATCGGCATCGTCGAAGACGTGCTCGCCGCCGGCGTGCGGATCGAACAGCTCACCGTGCACACGCCGGCCGGCATAGCAGCCAGGCTGCCGCTGGCCGACTTCGGCCGCGGTATCAGCCCCTACCCGTTCGCTTTCGCGTTGCCGCAAGACATCCACGAGCGCGTGCTGATCGCGCACCTGGAACGTGCCGGCATCGAGGTCGAGCGCGACACGGAGCTGGTCGCCTTCGAGGACAGGGGCGATGCTGTCGTCGCTACCTTGAATAGGGACGGCCGCACGGAAACGGTCAGTGCCGCCTACCTGGCCGGTTGCGACGGCGCTCGCAGCGCCGTGCGCCACGGGCTGAACCTCGGCTTTCCCGGCGGCACCTACGAACAGTCCTTCTACGTCGCCGACGTCGACGGTCTCGGCGACGTCACACGCAATGGCATGGACACTGTCATCAGCGCCTATGGCTTCGCGATCGTCATGCCGGTCCGGCAATCGGGCTCCCTGCGCCTGATCGGCATCGTACCGAAAGCGCATGAGGCCGACGAGTCGATCACCTTCGAGACGATCCGCGCCGATGTCGAGCGTGACACCGGCGTCAAGGTCCATCAGGTCAATTGGTTCTCGACCTACCGCGTCCATCATCGAGTCGCCGAGCATTTCCGCATCGGCCGGGTGTTCCTCGCCGGCGATGCTGGCCACATCCACAGCCCGGCTGGCGGCCAGGGCATGAATACCGGCATGGGCGATGCGGTTAACCTCGCCTGGAAACTGGCCGCCGTGGTGCAGGGGCGCGCCGACCAGCGCCTGCTCGACAGCTACGAGCCGGAGCGTATCGCTTTTGCCCGCAAGCTGATCGACAGCACCGACCAGGCGTTTCGGGTCGCCACCAGCCGCTCGCGGCTGGTCGGGCTGTTCCGCCGCTACCTGATGCCGAAGATTCTGCGCATAGCGCTCGGGACGACGGCGGGATCGCGCGCGTTTTTCGGGCTGATTTCGCAGACCCGCATCCGCTACCGCGAAAGTCCGATCAGCAGCGGCAAGGCGGGTAAGATCGAGGGTGGCGACCGCCTGCCATATGTCGCCGGCACCAGGGACGACAATTTCGAGCCGCTGCGATCGCTGGATTGGCAGGTGCATGTCTATGGCGAACTCAATGCCGAGTTCCGGGCGATGCTTGCGCCCGCCGGCATCCCAATTCATGCCTTCGCCTGGTCGGACATGGCCAAGGCCGCAGGTCTGCAGCGCGACGGCGCCTATCTGGTGAGGCCGGACGGCCATGTCGCGCTGGCCTCGCCGGTCCAGGAGGCAGCCTCCTTCCAGCGGTACATCGCAGGCCTCGCCATCAGGCCGCGGATCGCCGAGCGCGCGCCCTATCGCATCTCGGGCACGATGCACAGCCTGGCTTGAAATGCCCAGCGTCGGCCGACCGGCCAGTCCCTATCAACAATGCCTGCCAGCCGGCCATCCCAAGGGCGCGCGCATTTCGCGCGCACTGAAAAGACGTTTCATCATGACCAAATCAGGAGAGAGAAAATGCCTATCAAATCCGTGAAGAAAATCAGCCTGATCGCCACGGCGGCCGCAATTGGCCTCGCCGCCGTCGAGATCATCGGCAGCACCGTGCCGGCGCTGTCGCTCGTCAGCCAGGCCGAAGCGCGTATCGGTCAGCCCTGGACGCCCCGCAGTGCCGCAGGTGTTGCGCGGCGGACCACAGCATGGCGCGTGCTGAGACACACCACGGCTTGGGTCGCCACACTGCCGACAGGCTGCGTGCGTACCAAGATCAACGGCTTCGATGTCTGGCGTTGCGGCGGCATCTACTACCGGGCCTATCAGGGCCGCTATATCGTGGTGGTCGTCGATTGACCGGCCTCGGACGTGGTCTAGCCGAGGGCGAGCCTGACGCCTTCGGCGAGATGCTCCGCATCGGCCTTGTTCTCAAACGGCACGCCGCGCAGCGCATAGTCGATCGGCGAAAACGGATCGCCCGTCTCGATGAGGGCGATCTGCCGCCGTGCCCGTTCCAAGTCGCCTATCTGGGCATAGCAGGCTGCCAGCCTGGTGCGTATCCAGGGTGCCGGACGCGTAGCCAGCTCCAGCGCTTCCGCCGCCTGCCGGTATTCCCCCATCATGTAGAGCGCCAGAGCCCGGTCAAACTGGTACCAGTGCGGGTGCAAGGGATCGATGCGGATGCCGCGCGCCAGCCACGTCAGCGCATCGAGCGGCCGGCCGCGCATGGTGAGCAGCATGCCCATCTGCTCGATGCAGTCGGCATCGTAGGGATTGAGCTGCAGCGCGATACGCATGTGATGCTCGGCCGCTTCATGGTCGCGCATATACAGCCTGATCAATGACTGCACACGATGGCCGGTCGGCTGGTCCGGCGACAACGCCAGGCCCTTGTCGGCGAGGTCGCGCGCATTTTCCAGCACTGCGTCGCTGGCGCGCCCGAATTCTCCGTCCAGCGCCCGCGTCAGGGCGAGATAAGTGTAGGCCAGTCCATAGTTCGGATCCTTGGCGATTGCCGCCTCGAACAGAGCCTCCGCACCTTTCTGGTCGGTCTGGGCTGGATCGCGCAACAGCGCAAAGCCACGCAAAGCCAGTTCATAGGCGGCAAGGCTGGTGACCGGCTTGCGCGATGCCTGTTGCAGCCCTGCATTGGTGACCCGCGTGACCAGCCTGCCGACGATCTGCTCGACAACCTCCTGCTCGATGGCGAACAGGCCCGTGCCCTGCGACTGGTAGCGGTCGCCCCAGAGTTGGCTCGCAGTCGCGATGTCGATCAGGTTCACGGCTGTTATGACTTGCTCGCCTTGGCGTCGCAGCGATCCTTCGACAAGATAGTCGGCGCCGATGCGGGCGCGGATTTGAGACCACTCGTCGCGCCCGAAGGAGGCGAACGAGAAACTCGAGTTGCGGGCGAGCACCGTGACCGTCCCAAAGCGCGCCAGGCCGTTGATGATATCCTCGGCAAAGCCGTCGACCATCGCCTCGTCGGCCGGATCTCCGCTGTCGTTGCGAAAGCGTATCACCGCCACAACCGGTTGCGCGCCGATCTCCGGCGCAGTCTCGGCTTCGGCGGCGAGCATATAGCCGCGCTTGGATACAGTACGCACCATGTCGTCGCCGAGCACCTTGCGGATTTCGCGGATCGACTGGGTCAGAGAGTCCTCGGTGACGTAGACACCCGGCCATACGACATCCATCAGTTCCGATTTCGGAACGACGCGGCCCATGTTGCGGGCAAGGTGCGAAAGCAGCGCGTAGGCCTTCGGGCGCAGGAACAGCGGCTCGTTGACGCCACGCAACGTTCCCCTGTCGAGGTCGAGCGTGAATCCGCCGAACCGGAAAAGCTGACCGGCAGTCGCCGTCGTCATTGGGACCCCTCCCCGGACACTGCGCATCATGCCGCGTCGATCCCACATCCACGCGGCACGGGATTTGGTGCATTATTGCCCAGTGCGCAATTTCAATCAAACTGGCCGCTTGGAGAGACAGCAAGATGATCTGGCCAACGCGGGAAGGAACTCGATGAATCCGACGGAAAAAGCGCTGTGGTTCGTCGAGAGCCATCTGCCGCAGGCGGTCTCGCTCGACGATGTTGCCCAAAGCAGCGGCGTGTCGCGTTTTCATGTGACACGGGCTTTCGGCGCTGCCACCGGCCGCTCGGTGATGGGCTACATGCGCTCACGCCGGCTGACCGAGGCGGCCCGCAAGCTGGCTGGCGGGGCGCCCGACATCCTCTCGGTCGCGCTCGACGCCGGCTACAACTCGCATGAGGCATTCACCCGCGCCTTCCGCGACCAGTTCGGCACCACGCCGGAACTGGTGCGCGCACAAGGCACGCTCGACAACCTCGACCTCGTGGAACCAATCCTGATGAACCAGTCCGTTCTCGCCAACCTCGAACCGCCGCGCTTCGAAACCAGCCGGCCGTTCCTGATCGCCGGCCTCGGCGAGCGTTACAGCTGCGAAACCAGCGCCGCCATCCCGATGCAGTGGCAGCGCTTCGGCCCCTATATCGGCAACATTCCGGGCGAGACCGGCGACGTCGCCTATGGCGTCTGCGTCAACGGCGACGATGCCGGCAATTTCGACTATATCGCCGGCGTCGAAGTGTCGGACTTTTCCGACCTGCCGAAGGAGTTCAGCCGGGTGCGCGTGCCGGCGCAGAAATATGCCGTCTTTGCCCACCGCGAGCACATCTCGACCATCCGTCGAACAGTCAACACGATCTGGAACAAATGGCTGCCGGCCTCCGGCCACGAGATCGCGGATGCCCCCGAATTCGAGCGCTACGGCCCCGAGTTCGATCCGCGCAGCGGCAATGGCGGACTGGAGATCTGGATACCGGTGAAGGCGTAGTCGGTCACGCCATCGGCAGCGCCGGCCAGCGATCGGCAATCCTGCCGCCGGAAAACACCGTGATCGATCCGAACTGCTGCAACACGGCCTCGCTCTGCGTCGGGCGTAAGAAGGCGTAGTCGCCGGGCTTTGCGGTCGCATCAGCCGGCAAGCCCATGAATTGCTGGTTCGAGGAGAGGCCGAGCAAGCCGTTCGCCCTCATGCCTTCGGGAAACACCGGTTCGGCCATCCATTTGCCGCCATAGAGATAACAGCCTCTGCGCGGAAACCGGCCGAGCGCCTGCAGCAGGCGGGTGACGGCCGGTGGGCCGGGCAGCATCGGCTCGACGACTTTCAGGATCGGCGTGGCGATGAAGGCCGCCGGCTGGAAGCCTTCGAGGCCGGGCGTATCGAAATCGCTGGGCAACACAAAGGCCGAGCCCATCGACACCTCGTTGGCAGCGCTGCCATGATGAAGCAGCGCGGTCTTGCTGCCGCCGATGTTGAGGATACGGCGCTGGTCGGCGCCGAGGCACGCAATGAAGGCGGTGGCCCGTTCGGAGGCTTGTCGCAACGCCCTGGCCGCCCCGCCGAACAGGCCGGGAATGTGTGGCGCATGCGCTTCGTAGGCCATGACGCCCTCGCACCGCAGCCGTCTATGGCCCGGCAGTGGGTTCAACGCCTTTGACAATGCCTCCGGGCTGGCAAAGCCGCCGCGATGCAGCCCTACATCGATCTCGAAAGCGATGCGCAGCTCGGCGCCGAGTTCGTCTGCGAGCGCACCGTACTCGGCCAGCCTCTCTTGGGTATCGATCAGCCAGCAGACACGCGACCAGTCGGCGCCACCTTTCACCAGTGCCGCCCTTGCCGCGTGGACAGGCATCGGCTTGCCATAAAGCAGATCCGCATCCGGAAATGCCTTCAACACCGCCGCGCTGATCGGCGGATGGAAAGTCATGAAGCGATTGGTGCCCAGAGCGTTGCCGATGTGCGACAGCAGCGGCAGACAGGCGAGCGACTTGTCGACCAGCCGCACGGCAAGGCCGGGGTCAAGCCGCTCCTTTGCCAGCGCAACGTTGCGATCCAACCGATCGCGATCGAGCAACAGGCAGGGCTGGAAGATGCCGGCTTCCTTCAGTCCATCCGAAAGCGTGGCGAAATAGGCGCTCATCGTTCGATGCCGAACAGGCCGGCCAAATAGGGCGAGATGAAGCGGTTCTGCGGATCGATGTCGCGGCGCACCGCCATGGCGTCGTCCCAGCGCGGATAGAGCTTTTTCAGGTCCGCCGCTTTCAGGCTGTGCATCTTGCCCCAATGCGGCCTGCCGCCGTATTTGCGGAAGATCGGCTCGGCCGCCCGCATGAACGGCAACGGATCGCTCGCCGCATCGTGATGGATGGCGATCGAGCAGGTCTGCCTGTTGTAGAACGGCGAAAGCCAGAACTGGTCCGGTGCGACCGAGCGCACCTCCATCGGGAAATAGACTTCGGGAAAGCGCTTCTCGGTCAGTTCGATGATCTCGGCCAGCGCCTTCGGCCCCTCCTCGAACGGCAGATGATATTCCATCTCGTTGAATTTGGTCTGCCGGTCGCTAGCATAGACGTTGAGCCAGTCCTGCACATAGTCCTCGGCCCGCACTTTCGCGACGGCATCGCGGATCAGACGGCGGCGGAGCGACGGCAGCCAGGCGAGCCCGGTGCGCAGCCGGCGCAGCGTTCTCAACCCGCCCTCGTCATCCTCGGTCGGACGCGTTGTGGTCGCCGCCTTGCTGAAGTCGCTGGCGATGAACTGCGCGTAGCCGGAAAACGGAATGTAGTAGAATTCGGCCGAACGATGCGCGGTCATCATCGTTTCGAAATCGCCCAGCATGTCGGCGATCGGCAACACCCATTTGCGGCGGCGCAGCCGGTAGGTCGCAATGTTGTTCAGCGTCACCTCGGTCATCACGCCAAAGGCACCGAGCGCGACGCCGATGGCGTGGATCGTCTCCTGATCCCCTGCCCGCTTGAAGTCGCGCAACTTGCCCAGCCCGTCGACGATCTGCACCGTCTCGAGCTGCGTGTGATAGGCGCCGAGTGTCGGTCCCGAGCCATGCGTGGCAGTGCCGAGCGCGCCACCGATCGCCTGGCGGTCGATATCGCCCATGTTGGGCAGGCCCTGGCCAATGCCTTGCAGGATATGCATCAGCGGGCCGAGCCGCGTCCCTGCCCGCACGCGTGCCTGATGGTTTCCGGTGTCATGCGAGACCAGCCCTTCCAGCCTCTCCAGGGACAGGATCGTTCCCTCGGATTTCACCAACGGCGTGAAGGAATGACCGGCGCCGGCAACGCGGACCGGACCGGGTGCGGTACGAACAAGATCACCGAGTTCGCCGGCATCGGCTGGGCTGGCAATCAGCTTTGGCTCTGCGCTTACATAGCCCGACCAGTTGCTCCACATGTTCGACATGCCGCCCCCTGCTCAGGCAACGGCGCGGCGACGCCGCGCCACGAAGACAAACAGGCCGAGCAGTGCCACGCTGGCAACGGCGCTGGCCGCGGCGAATTCCGGCACCGGGCGAAAATCCTTGCCGTCGATGAGCGCCGACGCCGCGATCGGCCCGATCGCCAGGCCAAAAAGCTGCGCGGCCGGCACCAGCAGCACGGCGGAGCGCGTCTCATCGGCTGTGATCGCAAGCCGGATCTGGTAGGGCACGATGAACAAGAGGATGAAGCCCATGACCAAGGCGGCAACCCAGAATGTGGCGAGGCCTGGTCCGCTAGCGAGGACCAGGGAGCTGACAAACGCGACGGCACCGATCGCGACGATGGCAAGGCGATAATCGATGCGCGCCTCGAACGCGGTCGCCGTCATCGCGCCCAGGACCTGAACCGCAAGGCTCGCCGATACAATCAGCCCCACGGTGCGGCCATCGATGCCGTATTGCGCGCCAAGCGGCTCCAGAAAGGCCCAGACGGCGCCGAAGAACATGAAGTAGCAGAAGACCGACAGCAGCGCGGTCATCGCAGGGACCGTCAGCACATTGGCCAAATTCTCGTCCTTCGGCAGGTCGGCATAGTCAGCGGGGACACTGAAGGCGACCGCCAGTGACGCGACGCAGACGGCCGCAAGAACGATGAAACCGCCCGCCGACCCGGTGGCCGGGATGACATAGAGCGCCAGCAGAAGCGCAAGCGCGCACTGCGCCAGCGTCTGCATGGTGACGAAATAGCCGCCGATACGCTCGGCACGCCGCGAACGCGCAATCAGTTCGGTCGCGACCGCCACCAGGCCGCCCTCGGCGAGGCCGGCCAGGGCGCGGCCCGCAATCAGCGTGCTGGCGCTTGCGGCATAGGCCGTCCACAGGTTCGCCAGTGCCAGTAGGACCAGAAGAGCCGCACTTTTCCAGCGCATGTTGTGGGCCGACAGCAGCATCGCCACAACAGCCGAGCCGATGGCGATGGCGATCATCTCGGCGGTGGCGACCAGCGCCAGTTCATCGCCGCTGACATGGCCCTCGGTGTAAAGGGCGCCGAGCAGTACCGGCTGCAGCCCGAGGATGAGCAGGCCGACCGACCCGATCCACAGGGCCGAGGCAAGCTGTCCGCCAGTCGGATTGCCGACCAGCCAGTCGCCGCTTCCGTTATGCGCGTCGCCAGATGCCAAAGCCGCCTCCCAACGTCCCTTGCCGTACCGCAAAAAAGCTGACAATCTGTCAGTATTTAGAAAACTGATACTTGATCATATTACTTTGTCAACCATGGAGCCGGAATTGTCGCGGAAGATCGGTGCATGACAGAAGCAAGGCGAACGGTGACAAGGCTTAGGCGCAAACCCAAGCAGGAGCGCAGCCGCGAGCGCATCGACGCGATCCTGTCGACAACCATGCGGCTGATCGGAGAAAAGGGCATCGACGCCGTCACCATGAAGGAAGTCGGCATGCTGGCGGGCGGACCGATCGCCACCGTCTATCATTACTTCCCAAACAAGTCGGCGATCCTGGCGATGCTCTACGAGCGGTTTTCCGAGGTCAGCCGTGCACGATTGACAGCAATCATCTCCGACGTCCGCGAGGCCAAGGACGTGATAATGGCCGCCGACCGGTTGCTTGACGACTATCTCAGCCGTGTCGCCGGCGATCCAGCCATCCAGGATCTGCAGAACGCCATCCAGGCCGACAAGGCGCTCAAGAATCTCGACATCGCCGAAACCCGACATCAAGCCAAGATGTTCTGCGACCATGTCATCGCCCTGCTTGAGCCCGAGAAGCGCGAGCAGTTCGAACGCATGGTTCTCCTCATCTTCCAGCTAGCCGGTGGTGTGGTGCGCCTGGCGCTTGCCGAGGGCAAAGCGGAAAGTCGCCAGACCATCGAGGATTACCGGTCGATCATCCACACCCAGCTGCGGCTCTTTCTCTAGTCGACCGCGGCGCGGTGGCGGGACTCAACGCCCAGCGCATCGAGGTGTGGGGCGGAATGAGCATCTAGTCCAAATCTGTCGGCAGCAAGGTTGGTGACGTGATGGTAGTGGGTCGGGCCGCTCGCGGGCCATACAATAAGCAGAAAATCTGATATTGTCTTTTCCTCCACGTCGGAAGGTTATTATTCATGACCCGTCATTGCATTATGCTGACGGATAATGGTTTGAACGTTGGGAGGTGGCAAATGCGCTTATTCTCTCAAATTGCTCTGCGGACTGCACGAACGCTCGCACTCCTACTGCTGGCTCTCACATTTGTCCGCCCGGTCAGTTCACAAACCACGGCGCCCGACACGATCGAGGTCATTGCTCAACAGCAGAAAGTGATCAGTCAAACATACACACTGGAGAGGTACGGCGAGGGCGTCATGTATCTGGAAACTTTTGCGCTGCTTGCAGCCTATGGCGGCTGGTCGCGCTATGATCCAGCAGCCGCGGCATCGATGGGGACGAAGCGGGTAGAAAACCTTCAACTACAGGAAATGGTGGGGGGACTAAAGCCGAACCTGGTCCATGCAATGACGGCAGTACAGCGAAACAAAAGCGTGTCCGAGGACGAACTGAAACGGTTTTCAGATATCTACCATAATGTCGAGACTCTATGCGCGGTGGCAATTGACGTGCATGACCTGATTGTGGACAGCAAGATCGACGAAGCCAACGCTCTCTATCGCGACAAATCTATCCCCTTGATAAACGCGATAAAGGCAGATTCATACACATTGATTTCGAGCTTGGAGGGCAAGATAAATAAAGCTGCACTTCATCGTCTCGCCAAGTAGGACGACGGGCGCGCCTCCCAACTCGTCGTGATCATAAATCGCCGAGGGGGTTCATAGGCAGAACCGCATACCCGAGCATCGTCCTCGTCGGTATTGGCGCGAATGGTTTGCTGTTTGACCTTGAGACACAAGAAATTGGGTTCCGCTTAGGGCGTTGACAAAGAGACCGCGCGACGGTCTCCACAGTCCGATGGGCAATTTCCACGTTGGCCCCCCGACAACCTGCACATTCCGGAAACGAGCGGTTGCGGAAAACAAAATTTCACGCGCATGGGCAGTTCCCAGCGCCTTGACTCTCGCCGGCCGCGAGCCTATTTCACCGCCACGTTAGCACTCGCCATTGGTGAGTGCTAACCATATGTCCGGCGCCGCCGGACTGAGGAACTGTTCTCACCGTTCTCATCGAGGAAGAAAAAATGGCAAAGTCGAAGTTCCGCCCGCTTCATGACCGCGTGGTCGTTCGCCGGGTCGAATCCGAATCCAAGACCGCCGGCGGGATCATCATCCCCGATACGGCAAAGGAAAAGCCGCAGGAAGGCGAGATCATCGCTGTCGGCTCCGGCGCTCGTGACGAAGCCGGCAAGCTTGTCCCGCTGGACGTCAAGGCCGGCGACCGCATCCTGTTCGGCAAGTGGTCGGGCACCGAAGTCAAGCTCAATGGCGAAGACCTTCTGATCATGAAGGAATCCGACATCATGGGCATCATCGGCTGATATCAGGCCTTTCCGTCAACTGAATTCCCGGGCTCAATCCAAGCCCTTGCCAGGAGTTAAAAATGGCTGCCAAAGACGTAAAATTCTCCCGTGATGCCCGTGAGCGCATGCTGCGCGGCGTCAACATCCTCGCCGACGCGGTGAAGGTCACGCTCGGCCCCAAGGGCCGCAACGTCGTCATCGACAAGTCGTTCGGCGCCCCGCGCATCACCAAGGACGGCGTCACCGTCGCCAAGGAAATCGAGCTTGAGGACAAGTTCGAAAACATGGGCGCGCAGATGGTCCGCGAAGTTGCTTCGAAGACCAATGACATCGCCGGCGACGGCACCACGACCGCGACGGTTCTGGCGCAGTCGATCGTCCAGGAAGGCCACAAGGCGGTTGCCGCCGGCATGAACCCGATGGACCTGAAGCGCGGCATCGATCTGGCCGTGACCGAAGTCGTCGCGGCGCTCGGCAAGGCTGCCAAGAAGATCAAGACCTCCGAGGAAGTTGCCCAGGTCGGCACGATCTCGGCCAATGGCGACGAGTCGGTCGGCAAGATGATCGCGGAAGCGATGCAGAAGGTCGGCAACGAAGGCGTCATCACGGTTGAGGAAGCCAAGACCGCCGAGACCGAACTCGAAGTCGTCGAAGGCATGCAGTTCGACCGCGGCTATCTCTCGCCCTACTTCGTCACCAACGCCGACAAGATGGTTGCCGAGCTCGAGGACGTCTACATCCTCCTGCACGAGAAGAAGCTCTCCAACCTCCAGGCCATGCTGCCGGTTCTCGAAGCCGTCGTGCAGACCTCGAAGCCGCTGCTGATCATCTCGGAAGACGTCGAAGGCGAGGCTCTGGCCACGCTCGTCGTCAACAAGCTGCGTGGCGGCCTGAAGATCGCCGCCGTCAAGGCGCCGGGCTTCGGTGATCGCCGCAAGGCCATGCTGGAAGACATCGCCATCCTCACCGGTGGCCAGGTCATCTCGGAAGACCTCGGCATCAAGCTCGAGAACGTTGGCCTCAACATGCTCGGCCGCGCCAAGAAGGTGTCGATCTCCAAGGAGAACACCACCATCGTCGACGGCGCTGGCAAGAAGGCCGAGATCCAGGGCCGCGTCGCCCAGATCAAGCAGCAGATCGAAGAGACCACCTCGGACTACGACAAGGAGAAGCTGCAGGAACGTCTCGCGAAGCTCGCGGGCGGCGTTGCGGTGATCCGCGTCGGTGGTGCGACGGAAGTCGAAGTCAAGGAAAAGAAGGACCGCGTCGATGACGCCCTCAACGCGACCCGCGCGGCCGTGGAAGAAGGCATCGTTGCAGGCGGCGGCGTTGCCCTGCTGCGCGCTTCGGCCAACATCAAGGCCACCGGCGCCAATGCCGACCAGGCTGCTGGCATCAACATCGTGCGCCGCGCGCTGCAGGCTCCGGCCCGCCAGATCGCGTCGAACGCCGGTGCGGAAGCATCGATCGTTGCCGGCAAGATCCTCGAGAACAAGGGCGCGACCTTCGGCTACAACGCCCAGACCGGCGAATATGGCGACATGATCGCCATGGGTATCGTCGATCCGGTCAAGGTCGTGCGCACGGCTCTCCAGGACGCGGCCTCGGTCGCCGGCCTGCTGGTCACCACCGAAGCCATGATCGCGGAGGCTCCGAAGAAGGAGTCGGCTGGCGGCGGCATGCCCGGCGGCATGGGCGGCGGCGGCATGGGCGGCATGGGTGGAATGGACTTCTAATCCAGCCCCTATCAACCTTCAGCTACGGAAAGGGCGCCGAATGGCGCCCTTTTTGTTTAGGCATGCACCTTGATCGCCGCGCCTCGATCGGCCTCACACGGCGGCATTCGCACGTTGCCGTGCCTCCCAGACAGTACCGCGCCTTCAATCAGCGCTGCGACTTCGTCCGCCACCGCCAGCAGCGGGGCGCGGTCGCGGGTGGCGCGGGCGATCACCATCAGCCCTTCCAGCGACGATTCGACCAGCAGCGCCAATGCATGCGCGCGGCGCTCGGGCACGCCTGCCCTGACAAAAGCCTGTTGCAGAAGGCCGATCCATTGCTCGAAGGCCGATCGGCACAATTCCGCCAGTTCCGGCATATCGGTCGGTGAGTCGAGGACCACAGGTGCGATCGGGCAGCCGAGCGTGAATTGGTTCTCCTCGAGCATGCGTCCGACCGCCTGGTAGATATGGTGGACGGCCACTGCCGGATCCCGCTCGGCGGCCAGTGCCGCGCCCAGCCTTTGCGTCACTTGGTCGACGCTGTCCCGCGTCACCTCGATGACCAGCTGGTCCTTGCCGCCGGGAAAATGGAAGTAGAGCGAGCCGCGCGGCGCGCCGCTGGCGCCCAGTATGTGGTTGAGCGAGGTGCCGTGATAGCCGCGCTGCCTGAGCAGCAACGCCGTCGTCTCAAGTATGCGGGTGCGGGTGTCGTTCGCCATGTCAACCTCTGTCAGCAGCAATCATTATAGGCCTTGCGTCGACTATGACAATCGATCTACATAATATGTAGACCAGTCTATATATTATGAGGAAACCGACATGCACGCCTATCGTCTCGAAGGGTCCGGCGGGACCGCATGCCTGGTGATGCGCGACGAGGCGCAGCCGGAGCCGAAACGGCATGAGATCGTGGTGCGCGTTCATGCCACCTCGCTCAACCGGCGTGACACGATGATCCTCAACGGCACTTATCCGCTGACGCCGCGCCAGGGCGTCGTTCCCCTGAGCGACGGAGCTGGCGAGATCGTCGCCATCGGCGATGCCGTCACCCGCTTTGCCGTTGGCGATCGCGTGACCGGCAGCTATTTCGCCCGCTGGGTCGACGGCCGCATCAATGCCGGGCTCATCGACCAGCTCGGCTGCACGTTGGACGGCATGCTGGCCGAATGCGCCGTTCTCGACGAGCAATGGGCGGTGCGCCTGCCCGATCATCTCGACTGGCATGAGGCGGCAACGCTGACCTGCGCCGGCGTGACCGCCTGGAATGCGGTGACCGGTGCCGGAATTCCGAAGCCTGGCCAATGGGTTCTGGTCATCGGCTCGGGTGGCGTCTCGCTGTTTGCGCTGCAGTTCGCCAAGCTGCTGGGCTGCCGAGTTGTCGCCGTCACCTCACGTGGCGAGAAAGCCGACAGGCTGCGCGCGCTGGGCGCCGACCTTGTGATCTCGACGTCGGAGATGCCCGAATGGGGCGCGACTGTCCGCGACCAGACCGGCGGCATTGACCTCGTCGTCGAGACCGGTGGCCCGGCGACATTCGCGCAGTCGCTGATCGCCAGCACACTCTACGGGCACATCGTGCTGCTGACACTGCAGGACCTGCAAGGCAGGTCAATCGAGATGCCGGCTGCGCTCTACCAGCGCAGCCTCGCCACCATCAGCCGCCTTTTCGTCGGCAGCCGGACCAATCTCGAAGCCATGCTGCGCGCTGTCTCACAGCACCGGCTGCGGCCCGTCATCGACAAGGTCTTTGCCTTCGCCGAGGCCGGCGACGCGTATCGGTATTTCCAGCAAGGCGACGTCTTCGGGAAAGTGGTCGTCGACGGCGCCTGACATTTCTCACAATCAATCAAGGGAGAACAGACAATGACAATTCGTGAAGCTTCGGCCGAGTGGCAAGGCACGCTGAAGGAAGGTTCGGGTCGGCTACGGCTCGGCAGCGGCGTGTTCGAAGGCGCCTATTCCTTCCCGTCGCGTTTCGAAAACGGCCCGGGCACCAATCCGGAAGAACTGATTGCGGCGGCCCATGCCGGCTGCTTCTCGATGGCCTTGAGCGCCATACTGAGCGGAGCCGATCACATCCCAACAAACATCAGCACCGTTGCCAAGGTGCATCTCGGCGCAAGCGCTGCCGGGCCGACGATCACCCGCATCGACATTGAGACGCAAGCCGAGATCCCGGGCCTTGCCCAGGATGAATTCCAGACCCTTGCAGAAAAGGCGAAAGCGACTTGCCTTGTCTCGCGCGCCCTGGCCGGCGTGGCAACCATCACGCTCAAAGCCGAGCTCGTCGCCGCCGCCTCCACGGAAAAATGAAATCAGGAGATGATGAGATGAAACAGGACAGCATCGTGACCCTTCATCCGGGCGAACATACCAGGCAGACAGCCGAAATCATGCAGCGCTTCAACGACGTGTTCCAGCTGCACGATCCGTCGGCACTGCCCGGCTTGCTTGCCGAGCACTGCGTGATCGAAAACACCGTCCCGGCACCGGACGGCGCCCGTCATGCCGGCCGGGAGGCATGCGTCCAGCTGTGGTCGGCGATCGCCACCCAGCCCGGCACGCGTTTCGACCTCGAGGAGACATTCGTTGCCGGCGAACGGGCAACGATCCGTTGGCGCTACTGGCTCGCCAACGGCAACTCCATCCGTGGCGTCAATCTGATGCGCGTCGAGGACGGGCTGATCGTCGAAGCTATGGGATACGTCAAGGGATAGTCGCCGCGCCCGGTTGCCGCTATCGATCCGCCAACGCCAGTTTTGCGCCGAGCATGACAAAGGCGCCGGCGAAGGTCCGGCGCATCCAGGTCAGCACCATCGGCCGCGACACGACATGGCTGCGGATTGAGGCGGCGAAAATGCCGTAGCCGACGAAAACCACAAAGGTCAAAAGCATGAAGACGGAGCTTAGTTCCAGCATCTTCGACAGCGCATTGGGTTCAGTGGTGCTGACGAATTGCGGCAGGAAGGCGAAGAAGAAGATCGACAGTTTCGGATTGAGCACGTTGACGAGGATGCCGGTGCCAATCACCTTGCCGGCCGAGCGCGGCGTCACATCCTGCTCGACGCTCAGGCCACCCTTCTCCTTCAGCGTGTTCCAGGCCATGTAGAGCAGGTAGGCGACACCAAGATATTTCAGCGTCTCGAAGGCAACCGCGCTGGTGTGCAGCAGCGCCGCAAGGCCGGTGATGGCGGCCGCCATATGCGGAATGATGCCCAGCGTACAGCCGAAGGCGGCGATGATCGAGGCGCGCGCGCCGCGTGAAAGGCCGGCGCTCAGCGTGTAGAGAACGCCGGTGCCGGGCGAAGCCACGACGATCAGCGACGTCAACAGAAATTCGATGCTCACGATGGTTTCCTCCGGCGCCCTGCCCTGTCGCAGCGTAGCCAGCAAGGAGGATGCGCACAAGCCGCCGACAGTCTTTGCCAGTGCATGTCGCCCAAAAGTCCGCAGCGGTTTTGGGCGACATGCACAAGACAAGGACTTTAAGAGGTCGGCAATCCGTGCGCCCGGCGCGCCATCAGGCAATCGTCGTCGCCAGGCATGCAGGCGCGGCAGACATCCGGGCGGACTTCATAGATGCCGCAAGCGGTCGACTTGCCGATCTCGCCCGACAGGGCCGAGCAGCGCACGCCCTCGCAGCGCATGCCGGACAAGTTGGCCGCCACATATTTTTCGGGGATGCGGTCGAGCTGCGCATCGTCCTCGGTGGAAAAGCGCGGCCACTCCGCTGAATAGGAACAGCAGGCGCCGCAGCTCTGGCAGTCGAAGACAGGAGCGGTGCCGTTTTGCGGCGACGAAAGGCTTGTGGCGGCTGCCAGGGCGAGCAGCCCAGGCGCGGCAGAATTGCGGTCGGTGTCTTGCGGCAAGGCGTTATTTCTTCTTGCCTGCCTTGCCCTTTGGGGCATCCACCGGCGATTTGAACAGGTCGGTCGCAGCCTCGGCGGCTTCGCCGGCTTTCGGCCCGACTGCCGGCTTGACCGGTTTTGCAGCTGGCGTTGCAGGCTGGTCCTTGGCGGAGAATTTTATGGCCATGTCAGTCCTCGTCGGCGAAGCGCGATGATGGTGCGCGCGGATTGCGCAAGCGGCCGATCAGCGCCGAAACCGCCGTGATGTTCATTTCCTCGGGCGACCAGTTCTTCACCGCCTCGATGTGGTGGGGCGCCAGTTCGCGATGCGTGCTGCCGCTGTAGGCAGCGTCCTGATGCGTCACCCGCTCATGGGTTTTGGTGTCTTCGCGGACATATTCGATCAGGTAGTTCGGGCATTCGGCGCGACCGCGCACGCCGAGCCGCACCTGGGCATCGCCATGGGCGCGTTTGCAGCGCTCCAGCTTTTCCAGCACCCGGCGCACATATTCGACCGGCTTGTTGAGGCCATCGACAACGTCAGCGATGGTCGAGTCGGCGGCGATCAGTTTCGGAGGCACGCGCTTGGTGGCCATCAGCGTCTTCCGGCTCGTTTCGGCAAAGCCGCCAGCGCCGCGGCCGCTGCCATCTCGTCAGCCTCCTTCTCGAGGCGCTGTTCGCGCAAGCGCGCGGTCTTGGCTTCCCGCGCCTCACTGACGGCATCGCGCTCGGAAATTATGCGGTTGAGCGACATCGACTGGGTCTGCGTCTTGCTGAACAGGGACACAGCCTGATCAGGAGCTGTCTTCGAATTGGCGGTCAAAATCTTTCTCCTGTCAGGAGCCTGGTGCCGATAGGGCGAGACCGGGTCTTCGGTCAGGACCACGCACAAAGCCATACGGCAGCGGATTCAAATTGCTGGAGCGTCCCTTAGCACGTTCAGGCCGACGCGCAGTGCACTTTCGGCGGCAAGACGCGCAAAATGAAAAAGGCCAGGCACCGCCTGACCTTCCATGAGAGCGCCGCGCATCCAGATGGATGCCCAGGGAACGCCCTTCTCACGCGCATGACATGCCGTGGAAACTCAGGTTTCCGCGGCCACTCGCTCGAATTCGCCATTCACCGGTGCCAGTACATCCGTGGTCACCGGGAAGGCTGAATTCTGTCTTCAGGCCGCCTTCAACTGGTCGGCTGACATCTTGCCCGACTTGTTGTCGCGGACCATCTCGTAGCCGAGCTTCTGGCCCTCAACGATGTCGCGCATGCCGGCGCGCTCTACGGCCGAGATGTGGACAAAAACGTCGGCCGAGCCGTCGTCAGGCTGAATAAAACCAAAACCTTTGGTGGCGTTGAACCATTTAACTGTGCCGGTGCTCATGACGAACCCTTTCCATGGCAAATATTCGTTAATCGCGGTGCGAATGCACAACGATTTTTGTCTCGATTTTTGATGGGGAAGTTCGTCAAAGGCGCGCATTCGTGCGCGGATAACAAAAGTCGGTCAAACAAATATCGACGAAACTCTTGTAGGCCTCTTTTTGGGCCGTGTCAATTTCTGGTTTTCCGCCATCAGGATTCAACGCAAAGTTGTCCGGCGCAAACCCCATCAGCTGGTGAATCCGGGCGCAGAAACAAGGCGTTCCTGTTCCCTCAAAAAAATTGAAACATGCCGGGAACCAATTCGGCGCCCGTGCATTTTGGTGTTGTCAGCAGTTTCAGAGAGCAATCTCAGGAAGGCTGACACAAAGGACGCCTCCCGCACTATAAAAGGTGCGAGGGGCGTTCTTGCATGGCTTTCCGGCTGCTGAGCAGTCATGGCCTGGCCTACACCCTTTCCCGAATCATCTTGATCCCCAGGGGCGGAGCGCCAACGACCCGCGCCTTGCAGGCTCTCATTCGTCTGGGCCGGGCTCCGGCCAAGTTTCCTTGGCCGCTTCCGCGTACCAATGATGCATTGCCGGGGTCGAAAGCACCGCATCGACATAGGCACGCGTATCCGGCGCCAGCGTGCCGCCATAGGTGTCGAAGCGGGTGACGACCGGCGCATACATGGCGTCGACCGCGGTGAAATGGCCGAACAGGAACGGGCCGCCCTTGCCGTGTTTTTCCCGGCACTCGCGCCACAGTGCCTCGATGCGCTCCCGCTGCGCCTCGCCCTCGGCGTCGAGCGGCTTGTGGCCTTTTGGCCGACGCAAATTCATCGGCCAGCCATAGCGGACCTCGCGAAAACCGGAATGCATCTCGGTTGCCGCGGAGCGCGCCAGCGCGCGGGCACCGATATCGGCCGGCCAGAGATTTTTCCCGGGGAACAGATCGGCGAGATATTCGAGGATGGCGAGGGTTTCCCAGATGATCCTGCCGTTGTGATTCAAGACCGGCACCAGCCCGGTCGGCGAGACCTTGCCGAGATTGGCGGCCGTCTCAGGCGTGCGCAGCCGCACGAACCCTTCCTCGAACGGGATCTCCAGATGCTTCATCGCCACCCAGGGCCGCAGCGACCATGAGGAGAAGCATTTGTTACCGATATGGAGTGTGAATTCAGCCATTTTTTCCCCGCTCGCACGATTGTCGTCAAACCTTTGGGCTGTCCGTCATCGCAGCCTATAGCCTGCCAGCCTTGCCGCCGAAAGCGGCGCGCGACTTTGATCGGCTTCTGGAGGAGGCTTGGAACCGAAACGACACCGCCCCGTTAGCCTCCGCGGATGAATTCCCTCGAATTCAAAACTTCCAGGAGATGCGAAAAATGGTGAACAAGGATCAGGTCGCGGGCGTGGCCAAGCAGATCAAGGGCTCGGTCAAGGAAGCCGCCGGCAAGGCAACCGGCAACAGGCAGACCCAGGCCGAAGGCACGGCCGACAAGATCGCCGGCAAGGTGCAGAAGGCCTATGGCGATGTGAAGGACAAGATCAAGAAAGCGCTCTGATCCCACCGGGTATCGCTTTGTCTGGAAAAGGCGGCCGCCAGGGCCGCCTTTTTCATGTGCTCCAGTCTTTGCTGAAGGCGTTGGTGAAGGCGACCTCGCCGTGATCACCGGTCGCCTCGCCCATTGCGATGTCCATGCTGTCGCTGGTCACCCTGGCCAGCGCGAAGCCACCCATATAGGCAGCCTTCGGCTTGATGAGGTCGAGCCCGTCACGGCGGTAGATCAGGGGGGTTTCGTGCTGGTGGCCATGGAAGATGGCGACGACATTGTAGCCCTTCAGCGCCGCCAGCAGTGCCTGCCGGTCGGCCTCGCTCCACCAGTGCGGCGCGCCGGCACCGTCATCGTCATAGGTCCTTTTGGCGGCATCCCACCGTTCTATCGAGAAGGTGTCCCAGCCATAGTGCTGGAACAGGACGACCGGGCGGCCATCCGCCGCGTAGGTTGCCAGATCCTGCTTCAGCCATGGCAGGCTGCTGTCGGCGCCGTGGCCGGTGTCGCCGGCGAAGCGGTGCGTCTGGACAAGATGCAGGCCTCCCCAGTCCCAGGAATAGCAGTCGGTGTCGACGTCGTAGTCCGTGGCCGGCACCGGTGGCTTGAAGAACACGCCGGCGCGGTGATTGACCTCGACATAGTCGCGCAG
Source organism: Mesorhizobium bavaricum (assembly GCF_056781655.1). Classification (NCBI taxonomy): domain Bacteria; kingdom Pseudomonadati; phylum Pseudomonadota; class Alphaproteobacteria; order Hyphomicrobiales; family Phyllobacteriaceae; genus Mesorhizobium; species Mesorhizobium bavaricum. Next base: position 5,313,270 of record NZ_CM165566.1, read on the forward strand.
TTCGCGCCGATACCAGTCGACATGGGGCGGCGGGCCGTTCTGGTCGAGATCGTGGTTGCCGAGCCCGACATAGACCGGCATGTGCACCCGATCGGAGCCGACGCCTTGCTGGTAGCGCTGGCTGAACTGGAGCAGCTGGGTGCCCTCGCTTGGCTGGGTGATCTGGCCGCCGCCGTCGTCGGTGATGTCGCCGCCGACGACAAGGCCAAGCGGCGAGCCGATACGCCTGCCGGCCGAACGCAGGCCGGTGGCGACGCCGTTGATCTCGACCGGCCAGTCCTTGTCGCCGAGGCCGTTCAGCGCTGCCACGTTGCGCAGCAGCGCGGCGTCGGTCTTGCCCTCCTGCTGGCAGTTGGGGCTCAAGCCGCTCGCCATGCGGCAGGCATGGACATCGGCGATGAACAGGAAAGTGGCGTCGATCGGCTGGATGCGCTGCCCGGTCTGGCCAAATGCATGGCGTGACAACGCGCCGGCCGCGACAAATCCCGCGGCCTGGCCCAGAAGGCTGCGTCGAGAAAACAAACCAGGCGAACGGCGATTCATCATGCGGTGAATTTCAGCATGGAGAGCGGCCGGCCGTCCAGTTCTCCGCGCGGCATCGCGACAGCAGCGTGAAAGAACAGCTCTTCACGTTCGAGGGCATCCTTCAAGCCTCGCCAAGCGCCGCCAGACAGTCGCGCAGCACGGTGGCATCCTGCGCCGTCTTGGCCATCGACATGGCGCCGGAATAGGTGGCCACGGTGAGCGCCGCGAAACGCTGCGGATCGGTGCCTTGCTCCCTGCCCGCCCGCTGGTCGGCCCTGGTCTTGTCGGCGATCGCCTGGCGCCACGCCGAAAAGATTGCGGCAAGGGCAATCCGGAAATCGGGATCGGCGAGCGACAGTTCATGCGCCAGATTGTTGAGCGGGCAGCCACGCACGAAACCCTGTTGTTCCAGTTCCGCCGCCACAGCCTCGAACACCGCGCGCACGCCCGCGCGCACGGATGCCGCCGCCAGCACCGGCGCGATCCATGTCTCTTCGACTGCACTTGCAACACGCTCGTCGATCACTGCCAGCGCCAGCGCCTTCTTGGTCGGGAAATGATGATGCAGCGCGCCGCCGCTGACGCCTGCCGCCGCCATCAGGTCGCCAAGGCTGGAGGCATGATAGCCGCGCGCCTGAAACGATTCCTCGGCAACATCGAGCACTTTGTTGCGCATGCCTTCGGGGTCGTTGATGCGTTTGCGGGCAAGCCGTGCCATCGCGAATCTCCCCCTTCTCCCCTTGTGGGAGAAGGTGACTGAACGAAGTGAAGGCGGATGAGGGTGCCCGAGCTTGGCATAGAGGGCGCTCCGTCCAGCACCCCTCATCCGTCTTGGCGCTGCGCGCCAATCCACCTTCTCCCACAAGGGGAGAAGGCAGAGGAAGATACCATATTGACAAAACAGGACAACCGGTCTGTTTATAAACAGGATGATCACCCTGTTTAGGAGGCTGACGGATGAACCTGCTGCCCTCTAATACCCCACCGGAACCCGCGGTCCTCGCCTCGCCTGTCGTCGAATTGCGGCAGTACAAGCTGAAGCCCGGCAAGCGCGACACACTCGTCGACATCTTCGACGGCAGACTGATCGAGGGTCAGGAGGACGCCGGGATGACCATCATCGGCCAGTTCCGGGATCTCGATCGTCCCGACATGTTCGTCTGGATGCGCGGCTTCGACGGCATGGACGCGCGCAAGAATGCACTGGCCGCCTTTTATGGCGGGCCGGTCTGGGCGGCGCACAGCAATGCGGCCAACGCAACAATGATCGATTCCGACGATGTCTTGCTGCTCAAGCCGGCATGGCCCGGCACCGGCTTCGATCTCTCGGGCACACCACGGGCAGGTTTGACCGCTGACCAAAAGTCGAGCCGGAACAGGCTGCTGGCGGGCATTGTTGTCATCCAGATTCATCATTTGCGGCCCGGCGCCGAGACCATTTTCGCCAATCGCTTCGAGACCGAAATGGCGCAGCTGATGACGGCACCCGGCGCACGCCTGCTCGCCGCGTTCGTTACGGAGCATGCCGAAAACAGCTTTACGCGCCTGCCGGTACGAGCCGGCGAAAACGTCTTCATTCAGTGTCGTCGGCTTCGACAGCGCGGAATCACACGCACGGCATGAGGCCACGCTCGTCGGCTCACCCGCATGGCAAGTGTTTTGGCACGCAGCCCGGAAGGATCTCACCAGACTGACGGAGACATTGCGCCTCTCGCCGACCTCGCGTTCGCGGCTTCAGTCCTCTTGATTAGCGGCGGCGGGATATGCCACCGCCAAGCGCTTTGTTCTGGCACTAGCCGAACCCGAATGTCTTGCCTATGGCGTCGGCAACAAAGGCCGGATCCTCCCAATGAGGATTGTGGCCACACGCCTCGGCGTGCACGAGACTTGCCCCCACAAGGGAATGTGACAGTGCCTGCTGATGTGCCTCACCGAACAGAGGGTCGCGCGCGCCGGTGATGATCAGCGTTCGAGCCCGCACGGCCCGCGCCGCGCCACTCAGATCGGCGCGGCGGATTTCCTTCAGGATCGCTCGCCAGCGCGACGCCGGCATCGCCGAGGCGTCTTTCGCCAGACCGGCGAGAAAGGCCTGGGGCACGCCAGGCCGGCAGGCATGCCACCAGGCATAGAACGGGTCGGCCGGCGATATCGGGTCGCGCAGAGCCTGAACGCCCATGACCAGTGGGTGGTCCTGCGCCAGATCGGGCTTCAATGTGCCAGCCAGTAGCACCAACCCGCCGATGAGCCCGTTGTGCCGCCCGGCCAGTGCGATAGCCACCATGGCGCCCAGCGAATGGCCGACGACCACCGGCCGGTCAAGCCGCAAGCGGCTGATCAATCTGGCAATGTCACTTGCGAAATCGGCGATGCGGCAGCCCTTGCCGGCTGGCGTGCCGCCATGGCCGCGCAGATCCGGGATGACCAGCCGGCGCCCGGCAAGATGCGGCGCCAAGAGCGAAAAGCTGCGGCTGGTGTCGGTGAAGCCGTGCACCAACAGCAGCGCCGGCTCGGCACCCGCGATTTCGACATAGGCGATGTCGAGATCGCCGCTGTCGACGGATTGCTTGCGGGCGGCCCAGGCGTCCTGTTGCGCCCAGGCATTCGGCGAGGCATCAAGTGCTGCCGATCTCAAAGGCCGAGCTTTTCCTTGACCGCGGCAAGGCCGGGCTTGCCGTCGAATGTGGTGACGCCGGCGAGCCAGGTGTCGAGCCGATCCTTGTTCAGCGTGATCGCCTTCAGCCCCGCCTCTTCCGGCTTCATACCGTCATTGATCAGGTAGCCCATGCCGACATTCTCGAAATCGATGTCGAAGGCCAGGTTCTTCAGCAGTTGCCCGGCATTCGGGCACTGTTCGATATAGCCCTTGCGGGCTTGCGTGGTCACTGTCGCCGCGCCGAGGTTAGGGCCATAAAACTTGTCGCCGCCTGTGAGATACTTGAAGTCGTACATGGTGTTCATCGGATGCGGCGCCCAGCCCTGGAAGACGATGAACTGCTTTTCCTTTATCTCGTAGCCGACCTCGGACAGCATGCCGGCTTCGCTCGACTCGACGACCTGCCAGCCATTGAGGCCAAGCGACGGATCGGCGATGGCATCCATCATCAACTGGTTCGAGCCAGGTTCGATGCCGTACATCTTCTTGCCGAACTTGTCGGCGAACTTGTGCAAGTCCGCGAAGTCCTTGACGCCGGCGTCCCAGACATAGGTCGGAACAGCGAAGGTGTATTTGGCGCCTTCGAGATTGATGCGCACGTTCTCGACCGAGCCGTCCTTCTTGTAGGGCTCGTAATAGGTGACCATGGCCGGGTTCCAGTAACCCAGGAACAGGTCGAGATCGTTGTTCTTCATGCCTTCGTAGATGACGTTGATACCGAGCACCGAACTCTGCGGCTGATAGCCAAGGGCTTCGAACAGAACATCGGCAACCCCGGTGGTGAATGCCAGATCGTTCCAGCCAGGTTCGGCCATGCGCACGGCCCTGCACTGCTCGGGCTCAGTTGCTTGAGCCGCATGAGAGGCCAGCGCCAGGGTGGCGAGACAGACGCCATTTGCAAGGATGCGAAACATTTCGGTTCTCCTCATTTTCAAAATTGACCGCTTGGTCTTTTTATTGTCCCACTGGTCAATTGTTGATCTGAGTGGGCGAAGATGTCAATGTGGAATCGCAATGCATGGATCGATCCGGTGAAACTCAAGCGTCTCAGCGACATACGCCGCAAGGAGCTGCGGCAGGCGGCGTTCGCGGTGCTGGAGCGCGAGGGCATTGCCGGCGCGACGCTGGAAAAGGTGGCGGCCCAGGCCGGCGCCTCCAAGGGAATCGTGCTGCACTATTTCCGCAACAAGCAGGAATTGTTCGAGCACGCGATGCGCGAAGCCAACGCCGTCCTGTGCCACGCGGTGATCGCGCGGCTGCGCCGGGCCAACACTCCGATGGAGCGCATGGATGCCGTGATCGAGGGTAATTTCGAACCGCATCTTTTTCAGCCTCCCCTTTGCCATGCCTGGCTTTCGCTCTGCGCCGAGGTGCCGCGCGACGAGAAGATGGCGCGTATCCAAAAGGTGATTCACGCGCGCATGCGATCCAACCTGTTGTCCGGCCTGCGCGGCCTTGCCTCGCCGGCGGACGCCGACGACATCGCGCTTGGCGTCACCGCGTTGATCGACGGGCTTTGGCTGCGGCTCGGCCTGCAGCCGGGCAGCGTCTCGCGCGAACAGGCGGTCCGCCAGGTCAAGAATTTTGTCGCGGGGCGGCTCGCAACCCGGGAGCCCATGCGAGAGCCGGCAGCGGTCGAAGTTCATACCATGGGATAGACCGAAGGCTTGACCGCGGCCGCTTATATGCGCTGCTCTCGAAGTGGCCAAAGCTTGCCTCGGAGCGTCGAATGAGACTTCACAACAAGCGCGCGCTGGTTACCGGCGGGTCGGACGGGATCGGCCTCGCGATTGCAAAGGCCTTTTCGCGCGAGGGCGCGGACGTCCTGATCGTCGGCCGTGACACCAAAAAGCTCGACGCCGCCCGCAAGCACCTCGGCGGCAGTGTCGAGACGCTGTCGGCCGACCTTGCAACATCGGCCGGCATCGCAGCCGTCGTCGAGCATGTGAAACAATCCGGCAGGCCGCTCGATATACTCGTCAACAATGCCGGCGTGGCCTTCCTGGTGCCGTTCGAAACCGTCAGCGAGGAGCAGTTCCAGCAATCCTTCGCGCTCAATGTGACGGCGGTGTTCTTCCTCACCCAGGGCCTGCTGCCGCATCTGCCAGCTGGCGCATCGGTGATCAACATCTCGTCTTACTTCGCCAACAAGATGATCCCGAAGCGGCCGTCGAGCCTCTATTCCCTGTCGAAAGGCGCATTGAACTCGCTGACCAAATCGCTGGCCTTCGAACTCGGGCCGCGCGGCGTCCGCGTCAACGCCATCGCGCCCGGCACGGTGGACACGGCCATGCGGCGCAAAACGGTCGACAATTTGCTGGCCGAGGCGAAGGCGGAGCTGAAAGCATATGTCGAGCGCAGCTATCCGCTCGGCAGAGTCGGCGGCCCCGACGATCTGGCCGGCATCGCGGTCTATCTCGCGAGCGACGAGGCGGCCTGGACCAGCGGCGGCATTTTTTCCATCGATGGCGGCTATACGGCGGGGTGAGCGCCCCGGCTCTCCTTCCAGGGCTAAAGGCTTCAACCGATTTGCATCCGTCCCGCCCGCAATCTCCGCTTGAAGCCTTTTGTGCAACGCGATACGCCGTTGCCGACTTCGACAAGGAGAGACCCGTGACCGCTGCAAAGACCAGAACCGAAACCGACACGTTCGGGCCGATCGAAGTCGCAGCCGACCGGTACTGGGGAGCACAGGCACAGCGTTCGCTTGGCAATTTCAAGATCGGCTGGGAAAAGCAGCCTGCATCGATCGTGCGCGCGCTCGGCATCGTCAAGCGGGCGGCGGCCGAAGCCAACATGGAACTGAAGCGGCTCGACCCGGCGATCGGCAAGGTTATCGTCGAGGCAGCGCAAGAAGTTATCGATGGCAAGCTCAACGACCATTTCCCGCTGGTCGTCTGGCAGACCGGCTCGGGCACGCAGTCCAACATGAACGCCAATGAGGTGATCTCCAACCGGGCGATCGAGATGCTGGGCGGCGTCATGGGCTCCAAGAAGCCGGTACATCCCAACGACCACGTCAATATGAGCCAGTCGTCGAACGACACCTATCCGACGGCGATGCACATCGCTTGCGCCGAGCGCATCGTGCACGATCTGCTGCCGGCTCTGAAGCACCTGCACAAGGCGCTGGACGCCAAGAGCCGGGCATTCGCCCACATCATCAAGATCGGCCGTACGCACACACAGGATGCCACGCCGCTGACGCTTGGCCAGGAATTTTCGGGCTATGCCGCGCAGGTCGCCTCGTCGATCAAGCGCATTGAGCTGACGCTGCCCGGCCTGCAGGAACTGGCGCAGGGCGGCACCGCCGTCGGCACGGGCCTCAATGCGCCCGTCGGCTTCGCCGAAAGGGTGGCGGACCGCATAGCCGCCATCACCGGCATCGCCTTCGTCACCGCGCCGAACAAGTTCGAGGCGCTCGCCGCCCACGATTCGATGGTGTTCTCGCACGGCGCCATCAACGCGGCTGCTGCGGCGCTGTTCAAAATCGCCAACGACATCCGCTTCCTTGGTTCCGGTCCGCGCTCGGGCCTCGGCGAACTGTCGCTGCCGGAAAACGAGCCGGGCTCCTCGATCATGCCGGGCAAGGTCAATCCGACCCAGTGCGAGGCGATGACGCAGGTCTGCGTGCAGGTGTTCGGCAACAATGCCGCCCTCACCTTCGCCGGCAGCCAGGGCCATTTCGAGCTCAACGTCTACAACCCGCTGATGGCCTACAATTTCCTGCAGTCGGTGCAGTTGCTCTCCGACGCTTCGGTCTCCTTCACCGACAATTGCGTGGTTGGCATCGAGGCACGAGAAGACAACATCAAGGCGGCACTCGACCGCTCGCTGATGCTGGTGACGGCGCTGGCCCCGACCATCGGTTACGACAATGCCGCCAAGATCGCCAAGACCGCGCACAAGAACGGCACGACGCTGCGCGAGGAAGCGCTCGCCACCGGGCTGGTCAGCGAAGCCGACTACGACCGGCTGGTGCGGCCCGAGGATATGACCCATCCGGGGTAGGATTTTTCGGCGGGAGAATTTCCTCCTGTCGCGGCCTGACTCGACGCGAATTTTGCGTAAGTCGCCCGATCACGGAAATGTAAGCGCTGTGAACAATGTGTCGCCAGTCTGGCGGCTTTGGTGAACAGTCCGCGTGCTCTATTTCAGCGGTATCAACCCCTTCCTGGAGAGAGTCACCATGTCCATCAACACTTCCGTCGCCGGTTCCGGCGCTTCCAATGCCTCAGCCACCATCCTCCTCGGCCGCGTCCTGCTTGCCGTCATCTTCCTGCTTTCAGGTTTCGGCAAGCTCACCGCGATCGCCGGCACAGCCGGCTATTTCGGCAGCCTCGGCCTGCCCCTGCCGACCGCGACGGCTATCATCGTCGGCCTGATCGAGCTTCTCGGCGGCGTCGCCATCCTCATTGGCTTCCAGACCCGGATTACCGCCTGGGTGCTCGCGATCTTCACCGTCGCCACCGCGCTGGTCGCCCACACCGGTTGGGCCGACCAGATGCAGATGATCAACTTCCTCAAGAATCTGGGGATTGCCGGCGGCTTCATCGTGTTGGCCACCTCGGGCGCTGGCGCCTATTCGGTCGACGCCAAGCGCGGCTGAGCCTTCCCTCCCAAGCCATGCAGACAAAGCGGTGCGGAATTTTCCGCGCCGCTTTTGCGTTGTCGGTGCATAGGTCCACGCATCTCGAACTGCCTGCCGGGATTTGCACCCGCGTTGCTGGTAGGGTCGAGACGTCGGGTTGAACGGCCGGCCGATCGGCTGTGCCCGATGATCGACATCGGAGGTGACAAGCATGCCCCGCAACGCACTGCTGCTGCTTTCCCGGCTGCTGCTCGCAGCCCTGTTCGTACCCTCCGGCTTCGACGCCCTTTCCGACATTGCCGGCACGACAGACTATTTCGCCAGCCTCGGCCTGCCGCTGCCGACGCTTGCCGCCTGGGGCACTGGCTTGTTCGAATTGATCGCCGGGCTGCTGATCCTGGTCGGATTCCAGACCCGGATCACCGCATTGCTGCTTGCCGCCTTCTGCATTGTCGCCGGTTTCATCGGCCATTACGGCCAGGGCGGCGATGACGCGATGCTTACCTTCCTGCACCAGCAGATGCTGATGAAGGACATCGCCATATCGGGCGGTTTTGTGGCGCTGGCGATGGCCGGGGCCGGCGTGTGGTCAGCCGACGGCCACGGTTCGGCGTTAAGGCCTACTTGACCGATACGCTCTATTTCACCGAAACGCTTGGGCCGCCTTCGACGGCCAGCACCAGCCGGCGGTTGCTTATCCTTGCCAGTTGCGCCAGGCGCCCGGCCGGCCGTTCGCCATAGAGGTCGGCCAGCGACGCGGGCAACACCAGCGCCAGCACGCCGTTGGCGCGCTGTTCCCATTTCAGCCTGGGCATGATGCCGGGCATCGACGCCGTCAGCAGGTAGACGACGCGCATCATCGCCGCCAGCATGCGTGCCCGCTCCAGATAACGCGGCGAAGCCAGCGCCTTGATCTCGGGTGCAATGGCTTCGTTGAAAATGCCGTCGTGACGATAGGCATTGGCCATCGCCAGGAAGGCACGGCCGGGATGGTCGACGCCGAAGAAGGACGCGTGTGCGATGATGTTGAGCGACTGCTTGCCGCGATATTCGGGATGCGCGCGCCAGCCGATGTCGGCAAGCAATGCGGCTGCGTGGCGATAGCGCGCCTCGTCCTCGGTCTCGTCGATGCCGAAGGCGGCAAAGGTCCTGGCGGTCCAGTCGACAAGTTCATGCGCATGGGTGACAGAGCGCGAGCGCAGACGGGCGAGCTCCTCCGAGGCCGAAATCAGCGGATCGGCCTTCTGTTCGGCCTCGTCGAGCAGCGAATAGAGAAAGCCTTCGCGCACGCCGAGCGCCGAGACGATGATCTTCGACGGCTGCATCGCCGCCATGATCTCCTGCAGCACGATGGCGCCATAAGGCAGCAGCGAACGGCGGTTCTTCGACACGCCTTCAATACCCTTGACCTTCTCGATCTCGGCTTTGGCGACCTGCTTGAGGAAGTTTGTCGCACTGTCGGCGCTGATCTCGTAGTGGTGCATGACACCAAGCGGATAGTTGGTCATTTCCATGTGCAGCCGGGCGAGATTTCGCCAGGTGCCGCCGACGGCGTAGAAGGGCCTGCCCTGCCCGCCTTTCAACAGCTTGGCCCTCGCCAGTTCGTCGCGCGTGATCTTCGCCGCCTGGGTCAGCGAATTCTTCGCCATGTCCTGCAGGCGCAGGCCGCCTAGCGGCAGCGTTATGCCGTCGCCGATCGCTTCGCCGTTGACGTCGACCAGTTCGAGGCTGCCGCCGCCGAGATCGCCGGCGATGCCATTGGCCGGATGGAAGCCCGAAATGACGCCAAGCGCCGAATAATAGGCTTCCTGGCGCCCGCTGATCACGCGGATCTCGGTCTTGAGCACGTCCTCGGCACGGTGGATGAAATCGGGACCGTTGATCGCCTCGCGGGCCGCGGCGGTGGCCAGGACATACATATGCTCGGCGCCTGCCTGGTCGGAGAGCGCGCGAAAGCGGCGGAACTCCTCCATCGAACGCGTCACCGCCTCGGGGTCGAGCTTGCCGGTGGAAACGATGCCGCGGCCGAGACCGGCCAGCATCTTTTCGTTGAACAGCATGGTCGGCGAGCGCGCCAGCCCCTCATAGACGACGAGGCGGATCGAGTTCGACCCGATGTCGATGATGGACAGCGGTCGGCGGTCCTGCAACCGGCCCTGGGAATCGGACAGCATCAGCTGGACGCTGCGGCGTTCTTCTTGCGGCGCTTGAACTGCGCGATGCGCTTGGGCGCATGCGACTTCAGCGCGTCACCCCGTCCGGACAGGCTCGGATTGGTCATGAAATATTCCTGCGCGTTGAACGGTTCCTCGCCCTCCTCCAGCACGACGCGCCGGGAGGTTCCATCAGCCAATACGTCGAAACTTTGCTGATTGTCCATGATGTTGCCCAGCATGATCTGGCCCAGGATCTGTTCATGCACAGTTGGATTGGTGATCGGCACCATGGTCTCGACCCGGCGGTCGAGATTGCGCGGCATGAGGTCGGCCGAAGAGATGTAGACGATCGCGCCGTCCGACGGCAGCCCATGGCCATTTCCGAAGCAATAGATGCGGCTGTGTTCGAGAAAACGGCCGACGATCGATTTCACACGGATGTTTTCCGACAGGCCCGGCACCTGCGGCCGCAGGCAGCAGATGCCGCGCACGACGAGGTCGATCTCGACGCCGGCACGGCCGGCGTCATAGAGCGCATCGATGATGATCGGATCGACAAGCGCGTTCATCTTCATCCAGATGCGTGCCGGCCTCCCCTCCACCGCATGGGCGATCTCGTCGGCAATATGCTTCAAGATGCGGCTTCTCAGCGTGAACGGCGAGATCGCCAGCCGCATTTCATCCGTCGGCTCGGCATAGCCGGTGATGAAATTGAACAGTTGGGCGACATCGCGGGCGATCGTCGGATCGGTGGTGAAGAAGGACAGATCGGTGTAGATGCGCGCGGTGACCGGGTGGTAGTTGCCGGTGCCGAGATGCACGTAATTGCGCAGCTTGCCGTCCTCCCGCCGCACCACCAGCGACATTTTCGCATGGGTTTTCAGCTCAAGGAAGCCGAACACGACCTGCACGCCGGCGCGCTCCAGGTCGCGCGCCCAGCGGATGTTGGCTTCCTCGTCGAAACGCGCCTTGAGCTCGACCAGCGCGGTGACCGACTTGCCGGCCTCGGCCGCGTCGACCAGCGCGCGCACGATCGGGCTGTCGTTTGACGTGCGGTACAGCGTCTGCTTGATCGCCACCACTTCCGGATCGGCCATCGCCTGGCGCAGGAACTGCACCACCACGTCGAAGGATTCGTAGGGATGATGGACGACGATGTCCTTCTCGCGGATTGCGGCAAAACAGTCGCCGCCATGCTCGCGGATGCGCTCGGGGAAGCGCGGATTGTAAGGTGTGAATTTGAGGTCGTCGCGGGGGACGGCGACGACCTCGGAAATCTGGCTGAGCGCCAGCGGCCCGGTCAGGACGCTGATGCGGCTCGACGACACGCCAAGTTCGCCGGCAACGAACTCACGCAATTCGCCAGGCATCAGTCTGTCGAATTCGATGCGGATCACCGAACCGCGGCGGCGGCGCTTCAGCGCTGTCTCGAACAGGCGCACCAGATCCTCGGATTCCTCCTCGACCTCGATATCACTGTCACGGATGATGCGGAATGTGCCGGAGCCCTTGACCTCGTAGCCGGGAAACAGCTTGCCGATATAGAGGCCGACCGCCTCTTCCAGCGGGATGAAGCGGACATGGTGCTTGCGATCCGGCAGACGGATGAAGCGCTTCAGCGCCACCGGCAGGCGCAGCAGCGCGCTCATCTCCTCGCCGTTCTTACGATGGCGCAATTGCAGCGCCATCGAGAAGCCGAGATTGGGAATGAACGGGAACGGATGTGCCGGGTCGATCGACAGCGGGGTGAGCACCGGAAACACCTGCTCCTGAAAATGGTCTTCCAGCCAGACCTTTTCGTCCTTGGTCAGCGCATCGCGGGTGATGCTCTCGATGCCCTCCTTGTTGAGCAGCACGGTGAGCGCCGAAAGGCTCTTCTGTTGGTCTTCCTGCAGCCGCTCGACCTCCCGCAGCAGCTGTTCGAGCTGCTGTTCGGGGGTTCGGCCGTCGGGGCTCTTCAGCGTGATACCCTCGCGCACCTGGCCAGCAAGACCGGCGACGCGGACCATGAAGAACTCGTCCAGATTAGCTGCCGAGATCGACAGGAAGCGGACGCGCTCGAGCAGCGGATGATTGAGATTCAGCGATTCCTCGAGAACGCGCCGGTTGAACTGCAGCCAGGAAAACTCCCGGTTGACAAAGCGATCCGGGTTGCCGCCCTCCGGGCGAACCACCTCGATATTCACGAATTCGCTCTGCACCGGCTTCAGTTCGTTCATGATTCCCGTTCTTCCCCGCAACCGCTCGCCGGTTAACCGGCTTAACTTATCCTCTGACAGGCTTTTGCGACAGTTTGATTTCATCGAACTTGCAAAGAGACCGGTTATGATCCAGATGCAGAGAGACTGCATTAAGGAGACGACGATGGCAGGCGGTTCCATTCCCCATTTTCAGAACGATGCGGGCCACCCGGCAATCGACATCGGCGTCAAGGAATTCATGTGCACGGGCGCCAACCCGCCTTTCGACCATCCGCACGTGTTTCTCGACATGGGCGACGACAATGATAAAGTCTGCCCCTATTGCTCGACGCTCTACCGCTATTCGCCAAAGCTGAAGGCGACGGAAACGCTGCCGGCCGGCTGCACCTACATCGACCAGGCTGCCTGATTCTTTCGCGACAAGCCCAATGGACGACACGCGGTCCCGGCAAGTCGTTATCGCCGGGGCCGGCGTTGCCGGGCTAACCGCTGCCGTTGCTTTCGCCGAACGCGGCTACCTTGTGCAGGTGTTCGAACAGGCGCAGCGCCTGGAAGCGGCCGGCGCCGGCATCCAGCTTTCTCCCAATGCAACACGCATCCTTCGCCAGCTTGGGGTGCTCGACCGACTGCTGCCGGCAGCGGTACGGCCGGAAGCCGTGGTACTGAAGGACGCCGCAACGTTGCGCGAACTGGCACGTGTGCCGCTCGGACAAGCCGCCGAAGCCCGTTGGCAGGCACCCTATCTCGTCGCCCACAGGGCCGACCTGCAGAGCGCCCTGACCGCACGCGTTGCCGAGATGCCGAACATTCTTCTGACCACCGGCGCGCAGGTCAGCAGCATTGCCAAAGGCATCCATGGTGTCACCGTGGCTGCCGAGATGGCTGGCGAAACAGTCGAGGCCGGGGGCTTGCTGCTGGTCGGCGCCGATGGCGTTTGGTCATCGCTGCGCGGGCTTATCGACACAACCAAAGGGGCGGCCTCGCCGAGAAGTCACTTTTCGGGCGAGCTGGCCTGGCGGGCCACCATTCCGGCCGACAGCGCTGCCGGACAAGCCTTTGCCGCGATCGGTGCCATCAATTGCGTCACCACCTTCCTGCATCCCGGCTTCCACATGGTCGCCTATCCCGTCAGCAAAGGCGCTGCCTTCAATCTTGCCGCCTTCACCAAGGGCGAACGAATTGCCGAGGGCTGGTCCGGCAACGCCGACACCAGGATCTTGACCGGTGCCCTGCGCGGTACGGCGGCAGCGCTCGCCCGTCTGGTCGAGGAAGCCGGCCCGTGGACGGCGTGGCCGATCCATACGGTCGACAGCAAACAACCTTGGACGACCGATAGCATGGCGCTGGTCGGCGATGCCGCGCACGCGATGACGCCGTTCGCGGCGCAAGGTGCCGCCATGGCGATCGAAGATGCGGCGATGCTTGCCGATGTCCTTGCCGACTTCCCCGCCGACCCGGCACAGAGCCTTCAAATCTGGGAGAACCTGCGGCGGGCGCGCGTCGCCAAGGTCGCTCGTCGCGGCGCCGTCAATCGCCTTGCCTGGCATGCCGCGGGTCCAGTGGCTATCGCGCGCAACCTGTTCCTGAAGATGCGCTCGTCGGACAAACTCGCCGCCGATCTGGATTGGCTTTATGGCTGGCAACCGCAGAAAATCATCCGACGCTGAAGGCCTGGATGCCGGCCAGTGGAAGAGAGCTAATTGTAAAGCCGCATCGACAGGCCGAGCGAAGCCGGCAGCGGGTTCCACCATCCGGTGCGCAGGCCGGCGGTGCGCAATGCCGCCGCCGTCCAGGTGTTGCAGCCGACCAGCGCGTTGAAATGGCCGTTGGCTTCGTAGAAACCGTCTGACCTGGAATAGGCCGCGTCCGGAACAACAATCGGGCCTTTCGGCCCGCGCTGGAAACTTGCATCGATGAAATCGAGCAGCGCCGCAAAACGCGCCTCGCCGATGTCGAAGCCGGCAACCTCCGGATGCGGTTCGGCGATGTCACCGGCGACATCGACATGCATGACCGACGCGTCGAGGGTCAGCGCCTTCATCACCGGTGCCGCCTTCAACTCTGACCAGGTCGGCGTCTCCAGATAGAAGGCGCGGCCGCCCCAGCCGAAGACGATGTAGCGAACCTCCGGACTGTCGGCCGGGATGCCGGCTTCGGCCAGAAAATGGAAGCGCTTGCGCACGGCATCATCGACCGGAATGGCGATGTCGGTGTGGATCGGATTGTTCAGCACCAGGATATGGTGCGTGACGGCGGGCGTGGCGGCAGCCGCTCGCCACAGCGGCCGCGGCACGAGAGTGCCCAGCGTCAGAGCGAGCGCAACGACGATCAACAGCAGGCCTAGAAAACGTCCCAGCTTTTTCATGAATGGCGGCCCTACAAACGGACCCCGGCGCGACACAAACCGCCCGCCTCCTGCACGTCCATACGCAAAAGAGCCCGGCACTGTTTCAGCCGGGCTCTCCCTGGTTGTCGAAGGCCTAGTGCAGGATCTGCGACAGGAACAGTTTTGTGCGCTCGTGGCGCGGATGGTCGAAGAACTCGGCCGGCGTGTTCTGCTCGACGATCTGGCCCTGATCCATGAAGATCACCCGGTTGGCGACCTTGCGGGCAAAGCCCATTTCGTGCGTGACGCACAGCATGGTCATGCCTTCTTCGGCAAGGCCGACCATCGTCTCCAGCACTTCCTTGATCATTTCCGGATCGAGCGCCGAGGTCGGCTCGTCGAACAGCATGATGCGCGGGTTCATGCACAGCGAGCGGGCGATCGCCACGCGCTGCTGCTGGCCGCCGGACAATTGGCCGGGATATTTATTTGCCTGTTCCGGGATCTTGACGCGCTTGAGGAAATGCATGGCGATTTCCTCGGCCTGCTTCTTCGGCGTCTTGCGCACCCAGATCGGCGCCAGCGTGCAGTTCTCCAGGATGGTCAGATGTGGGAACAGGTTGAAGTGCTGGAACACCATGCCGACCTCCCGGCGCACCTCGTCGATCTTCTTCAGATCGTTGGTCAATTCCTTGCCGTCGACGATGATCTTGCCCTTCTGGTGCTCTTCCAGACGGTTGATGCAGCGGATCATCGTCGATTTGCCGGAGCCCGACGGACCGCAGATGACGATACGCTCGCCGCGCATCACTTTCAGGTTGATGTCCTTCAGCACATGGAACTCACCATACCATTTGTGCATGGCGATGATGTCGATGGCGACATCGGTGGTCGAGATGTGCATCTTGGCGGCGTTGACCTTGATCTCTTCCGCGCTGACGGCATTTTCTATGACCATGGCAGGGGTCCCCTTGTTCTTTTGTTTAGCGTTTGTGGCCGGTATCGAGCCGACGTTCGGTGTACATTGAATAACGCGACATGCCGAAGCAGAACAGCCAGAAGACGAAGGCCGCGAAGACCAGACCCGACTTGGCCGTCTGCGCCGTCGCCCAGTTGGGGTCGGCGAAGTTCTGCTTGATGATGCCGAGCAGGTCGAACATCGAGATGATGAGGACCAGGGTGGTGTCCTTGAACATGCCGATGAAGGTGTTGACGATGCCCGGAATCACCAGCTTCAACGCCTGCGGCATGACGATGAAATACATCTTCTGCCAATAGCCGAGACCGAGCGAATCGGCGCCTTCATACTGGCCCTTGGGGATCGCCTGCAGGCCGCCGCGCACCACCTCGGCCATATAGGCGGCGGAAAACAGCGACACGCCGATCAGCGCGCGCAGGTACTTGTCGAAGGTGACGCCCGGCGGCAGGAACAGCGGCAGCATGACGCTGGCCATGAACAGAACGGTGATCAGCGGAATGCCGCGTACAGCTTCGATGAAGATGACGCACAGCATCTTGACGACCGGCATCTTGGAGCGCCGGCCGAGCGCCAGCACGATGCCGAGCGGGAGCGACGCGACGATGGCCACGAAAGACAGCGACAGCGTCACCAGCAGGCCGCCCCAGCGCGCGGTTTCGACATGTTCCAGACCGAAGGAACCTCCGACCAAAAGGAAATAGGACACGATGGGGAAAAAGACGAACAACAGCAGGGCGTTGAGGCCTTTGCGTGGCACACTCGGCATCAGCATCGGCACCAGAAGCACCACAAACAATATGCCGGTCAGGATCGGCCGCCAGCGCTCCTCGATCGTGTAGGTGCCGAACATGACCTGGCCGAACTTGGCGTTGATGAAGGCCCAGCAGGCACCCGACCAGCCATCTGGCTGGATACCGCCCTGCGCCACCGTGGCGCACACGGTCCGGTCCGGTCCCGTCCACACGGCGTTGATGAACGCCCAGTTGATGATCTGCGGCAGGATTATCGCCACCAGCGCGATGCCGACAATGGTCAGGATGGCGTCGCCTGCTGAGGCGATCAGGTTCTTGCGCACCCAGGCACCGAAGCCCGTGACGCTGGCCGGCGCCGGCTGCGCCAGCGCCATTTCGGTGCGCACCCAGGACATATCATGTTCTTGCATGTCCCTACCTCTCCACCAGCGCCATTTTGGCGTTGAACCAGTTCATCAACAGCGAGGTCAGAAGGCTGATGGCCAGATAGATCACCATCATGATGACCACGCATTCCACAGCCTGGCCGGTCTGGTTGAGCACCGTGCCGGTCGTCGCCGTCAGGTCGGGATAGCCGATGGCGATGGCGAGCGAGGAATTCTTGGTCAGGTTGAGGTACTGGCTGGCCAACGGCGGAATGACGATGCGCATGGCCTGCGGCACAACCACCAGCCGCAACAGCTGGCCGGAGCGCAGGCCAAGCGCCTCAGACGCCTCGCTCTGGCCCCTGGCGACGCCGCGAATGCCGGCGCGCACGATCTCGGCGATGAAGGCCGCGGTATAAAACGACAGCGCCAGGTAGAGCGACAGAAACTCCGGCTTGACGGCGAAACCGCCGGTCAGGTTGAAGGTGGACTGTTTGGGAAAGTCGAAGGTTAGCGGAAAGCCGCTCAGCGCATAGGCGAGCAGCGGCAGCCCGACAATCAGCGCCAGCGATGTCCAGAATACCGGGAATTGCTGGCCGGTCGCCATCTGCCGCTGATGCGCCTTGCGGGCGACGAACCACGCCATGGCGATGCCGGCAAACAGTCCCACCAGGATCAGCCAGGAGCCGTCGCCCCAGATGGCGCGCGGAAAATAGAAGCCGCGCTGGTTGAGGAAGGAGCCGAACGGCAGGTTGATGCTGTCGCGCGGCGGCGGCAGCACGGCGAGCACGCCGGAATACCAGAAGAAGATGACTAGCAGAGGCGGAATGTTGCGAAACACCTCGACATAGACGGTGCAGATCTTCTGGATCAGCCAGTTTTTCGACAGCCGGCCGACACCGACGATGAAACCGATGATGGTGGCAGTGATGATGCCTACAAACGCGACGATCAACGTGTTGATCAAGCCGACGATGATGGCCCGGCCATAGGTGGAGTCCGACGTATAGGCGATCGCCGTATCGGAAATATCGAAGCCGGCGCGGCCCTTCAGAAAGGTAAACCCGGAGGCAATGTGCAGGTTCGTCAGGTTCACGATCGTGTTGTGGACGATCCACCAGACACCGGACACCAGCAAAGCAACGACCAAGCATTGATAGAAAATGCTGCGGACTTTCGGATCGTTGATGAGAGAAGCGCGACTTGGCTCCACTCGAATAACTTCCTGCGACGCCATTCGACCGTCCCCTGGAAAGAGAAACCGGAAGGCAGAGGATCTGCCTTCCGGATCACATTTCGATCAGCGGATCGGCGGAGCGTATTGCAGGCCGCCTTTGGTCCACAGCGCATTGATGCCGCGGGCGATCTTCAGCGGGCTGCCCGAACCGACATTGCGGTCGAACATTTCGCCGTAATTGCCGACGGCCTTGACGATGTTGACGACCCAGTCGTTGGAGACACCGAGATCGGTACCGATCTTGGTATCGGCTTCCTGGCCGAGCACGCGCTTGATCTCCGGGCTGGGCGAGTTCTTCATTTCATCGACATTGGCCTTGGTGATGCCGAGTTCTTCTGCCTGCAGCAGCGCGAAATAAGTCCACTTGACGATGTGGTACCACTGGTCGTCGCCCTGGCGGACGGCCGGTCCGAGCGGCTCCTTGGAGATGATCTCGGGCAGCACGACGTGGTCGGCCGGCGCCCCGAGCGTCAGGCGGATGCCGTAGAGGCCCGACTGATCGGTGGTGTAGACGTCGCAGCGGCCGGCGTCGTAGGCGGCGTTGACTTCTTCCAGCTTCTCGAAGACGACCGGGTTGTACTCCATCTTGTTGGCCTTGAAATAGTCGGCGAGATTGAGCTCGGTGGTCGTGCCGCTCTGCACGCAGACAGCGGCGCCGGAAAGCTGCAGCGCCGAATTGACGCCGGGCAGCTTCTTGGCATTGATCATGAAGCCCTGGCCGTCATAGTAGGTGACGCCGATGAAGTTCAGGCCGAGTGCGGTATCGCGATTGATGGTCCAGGTGGTGTTGCGCGACAGGATGTCGACCTCACCGGATTGCAGAGCGGTGAACCGCTCCTTGGCGCTAAGTGGGGTGAACTTGACCTTGGTGCCGTCACCAAAGACGGCGGCCGCGACAGCGCGGCAGAAATCCGCATCGATACCTTGCCAGTCACCCTTGTCGTCCGGCGCCGAGAAGCCAGCCAGGCCGGTCGAGACACCGCACTGGATGAAGCCCTTTGCCTTGACGGTATCGAGCGTCGTTGCCGAGGCGGCCGACGCCATCAATCCAAGCGTGGCGGCGCCAAGAATGCTGATAGCAATATGTTTCATGACCCACAGACCCTTTTCTCTGTTTTTCAGGCAAACCCTGATCTTTTCCCGTGTGAACGCAGCTCCCATTCCGGCCCATACCCGGAACCCCGCATCGCAACCGACGCGCTGCCTCCCATTCACGAATGGCATCGAAGGCGATAATTCCCGTGAGGTCAAGGAAAATGACCGAATTCCAAAGAGTTTGAAAACCAACCGCGGCAAATGCCTGAATTGCAGCCAAGGGCACCAGGAAATTAGCAAGCCGCGCAAACAAAATTGGCAAAGGCCGGCCAGCCGCGGATCCGGACTTTGCCATCGAAATCCGTCAGGAGGATTTGCTGCGCGCTGCTGGATTTATCCCGGGATAGATTGGCATATCTAAAGACGTCACATGGCGAGGACAGGTCGCATGTGCCGCCCGAAACGGGAGGAGCCCCCGCTCAAATTGCTTGAACGAGCAGCCAGGCGCCGATTGCCGCCATCAGCGCGCCAGAGATGCGCGGGATCAGCTGCCCGGTCGGGACCGTCTTCTCCAGGAGAACAAGGATGGCGATGCCGGCGATCCACAGCACGTTCATGACGCCGCCGACGAACAGGAGCGCCATCAACGCCCAGCAACAGCCGAGGCAATAGGCGCCGTGACGGATCCCGAATCGAAGCGCACCAGGCGGATCGGAGCGGAACCCGCCATGACTGGCCAGAAATGCGACCGGTGCCTGGCATTGCTGCAGGCAGACGCCCTTCATCGGAGTCCATTGATAGAGACCGGCGGCGATCAGGACGAGGCCGCCGAGAACCGTACTGTTGGTTGCCATCATCGGGCTCAGCAAGGTGAGACTGGTCAGCAGCCATTGCGTGCCGGTCGCCGCCGCGCTGAAGGCAACCCAGACGAGCAGATAGCCGGTAAAAAACCATGCAGTCGATGCGATGGGCCGCCCGCCCGCCCGCGCCTTGCGGCCGACCCCGGCATAGAGCAGCACCATCGGCGCGACCGACGGCGTCATCATGCCAACCATCATGACGGCCCACATGGCGAAGATGAAAGCGAAGTCGGCTGGCGCCCAAGCCCGGAAACCGGGCGCCACCGCAGCGCCCATGTCCATGCCACCCATGTCCATACCCGGCATGTCCATGCCGCCCGCATTGGTACCCGACATGTCCATGTCACCCATGTCGCCACTTGTGGCGCTCGGCGTGGCAGCATCCGGCATGGTCATGTCGGCGGCGAGCCACAGTACATAGGCCCATGCGAGCACGGCAATAATGACGAGCGCGGCCGTCACGACTGTGCGGTCCCGCCGCAGCACCGCCTCGAGGGCCGTGTCGCTCATTGGATCAGGTCAATGCACGATGCCACTTTGCGAGAGGTGCAAATTGGCGAAATGGCTGTGCGAGTCTGCCAGCTCGAACTTGATCGGGCCGGTTGCCTTCGTCCAGCCGCGCCCGACCTCGGCAAGCGAATATTCGAAACCATGCGTGAGGTCGATGCGCGCCCGATGCTCCGCGCCGGTGACGGGATTCTTGATCGGCTCGCCGTGGCCCGAGGTTACGCCCGGCACGTCGAGGCGAGCCGCTCGGGCATCGACGTCGACTTCGAAGTCTATTGCCGCGAAGATCGGGTCGTGGACCGTTTCCAGCGTGGTCGAAAAGACCTGGAATATGGTCGCGCCGGGTTCGGTGTCCTCACCGCTGAGAATGCGAAGCAGCGCTCCGCGCTGCGCCTCGGTCGCCCGCTCGTCAATGACCACTGCCGCCTCGCCCCCGCCGTGGTGGATTGCCCCGGGCCAGCGGAAGACACCGGCAAAGCGCAAACCATCCAGCCTGGTGTCGCCATGATAGCCGCTTTCGATTTCCACGCCGACCACCGCCCGGCAGGATCCATCCGTCGGCAAAGCGTTGAACTGGCACGGGCAGCCATAGGCGCAGTTGCAGTTGACGAACTCGCGCGCCTTTATCATCCACTTGACGTCGGTCATGATATTCCTCCCCTTGGCTGCATTCATGTCTATGCAAGCGAGATGCCCGGATCGCAGGGGATCAGGAGGTCAACCGGGAATGATCATCCGGCAGCGTCTGATCGAGGCAGTCCGGCAAAAGTATTAGGATTCAATCATATATCTTTCCCGGCCGTCTTCAATAGCCGACCGGCCAGGGGCGCAATGCGCTGGGACCGGTGCAAGATTGAGCGCCTTTCACCAGGGATGACTTGGTACATCCGAAGTCGGTTCCCTGGCGGGTGCGGGCCGGTTGCACGGCCATTGCCGCCGCACTATGGCTAGCGCCTTGTCAAACAAGGCGAAGAAGAATGGCGAAAGACGGCGACGGACTGGGTATCAACACGCGGCTGGCCCATTCGGGCAACAATCCGCATGACTATTTCGGCTTCGTCAATCCGCCGGTGGTGCATGCCTCAACCGTGCTTTATCCTGACGCGGCGTCGATGGCGGCACGTAGCCAGAAATACACCTACGGCACGCGCGGCACGCCGACGACCGATGCCCTTGCCCACGCCATAGATGCACTGGAAGGCTCGGCCGGCACTATCGTGGTGCCTTCGGGCCTTGCGGCGGTGACGATACCGCTGCTGGCCTTCGTGTCGGCGGGCGACCATCTTCTGATCGTCGATTCTGTCTATCACCCGACGCGCAATTTCGCCGACACCATGCTGAAGCGGCTGGGCGTCGAGGTCGAGTACTACGCCCCCGATGCCGGCGCCGGCATCGCGGCGTTGATCAAGCCCAACACCAAGGTGGTGTTCACCGAATCGCCGGCCTCCAACACGTTCGAGCTGCAAGACATCCCGGCCATCGTCAAGGCGGCGCACGCGGCCGGCGCCCTCGTCATGATGGACAACACCTGGGCCACGCCGCTGTATTTCCGTCCGCTCGACCACGGCGTCGACATCTCGATCCATGCGGCGACGAAATACCCGGCCGGCCATTCCGACGTGCTGCTTGGCACGGTCTCGGCCAACGAAGGCTGCTGGAAGCATCTCTACGAAAGCTTCTGCACGCTTGGCTGCTGCGCCGGACCCGACGATGTCTATCAGGTGCTGCGGGGCCTGCGCACCATGGGCGTTCGCCTCGAGCACCATCAGCGCAGCGCGCTCGCCATCGCCTCCTGGCTCGAGGGGCAGAAGGGCGTGGCGCGCGTGCTCCACCCTGCCCTTCCCAGCCATCCGGACCATGGCCTGTGGAAGCGTGACTTCTCGGGCTCGAGCGGCATCTTTTCCATCGTGCTTGCCGGCGGTGGCCAGAAGCAGCAGCACGCCTTCCTCGATGCGTTGCAGATCTTCGGCCTCGGTTATTCCTGGGGCGGCTATGAGAGCCTTGCCGTGCCGGTCTGGCTCGGCGACCGCGTTGTTGCGAAAGGTCCGTATGAAGGTCCGTTGATCCGCCTGCAAATCGGCCTCGAGGATGTCGAGGACCTGAAGGCCGACATCTTGCGCGGCCTGACCGCGGCGGCGGCTGCCTGAGCGATCAGGGCACTCTGCCAAACTGATTCAACGGGTCAGTGCAAGCAGCTCGAAAGACTGGTGAACCGCCACGTCGCCCTGCGGAGCCAAATCGGCACCGCGGCGGATGCGGCAACAACGTCACGGAATTCTATTTCTCCAAACCGCGACTTCGCGGATCAATTTGGCTTTCAACTTCGACATTGCCGCGTCATTGCGGTGCGATCATCGCGGTTTCGACTTCCTCTGGAATACCGGCTGAGTTCCGACCCCATGGCCTTTCGCCTCTTTGTTCCCATTCTTGCCGGCGCGACGCTGCGCGAGCGCATCATCGCCTGCGTCGGCGCGACGATCGGCATTGCACTGACCGGGGCGATCGGTGGCCTGGTGCTCGGCAACGGCCCGCACGTGCCGTTGCTGGTGGCACCGATGGGAGCCTCGGCCGTGCTCCTGTTCGCGGTGCCGGCCAGTCCGCTGGCGCAGCCATGGTCGATCATCGGCGGCAACACGATATCGGCCCTGGTCGGCGTGATCGTCGCGCATTTCATCCACGAAACCGCCCTTGCCACCGGCATCGCGGTGGCGCTGGCCATCGCCGCCATGTCGTTCACGCGCTGCCTGCATCCGCCGGGCGGGGCGGCCGCCCTGACCGCCGTGCTGGGAGGGCCTGCCGTCATCAGCGCCGGCTTCCTGTTTCCATTCGTGCCGGTGGCACTGAACTCGCTTCTGCTGGTGGCGCTCGGCTATGGCTTCCACAAGCTGGCCCGGCGCAATTACCCGCACGTGCTGGTTTCAGCACCGACGAACAGCCACGGCACCGTCGATCTACCAGCGCAGTTGCGCGTCGGCTTCCAGCCCGAGGACATCGATGCCGCGCTTGGTGCACTTGACGAGACGTTCGATATCGATCGCAACGATCTCGACCGGCTGCTGCGGCAAGTCGAATTGCAGGCGATGGTGCGCGCGCACCAGAACCTTCTCTGCGAGGCCATCATGTCGCGCGATGTGATCTCGGTCGACGCACACACCTCCGCCGGGGCGGCACGCCAGTTGCTGCTTGACCACAACATCCGTACCTTGCCCGTCGTCGACGCAGAGGCAAGGCTGGCAGGCACCGTGGGGTTGCGGGAACTGGCGCTGGCCTCCGGCACGGTTGGGCCCGTCATATCGCCAGCGGCGACAGCCGCCGCCGGTTTCGCCGCCATGGGTCTGTTGCCCATGCTCACCGACGGCCGCAGCCATGCGGTCATCATCGTCGACGACGACAGGCGGATTCTCGGGCTGATCACCCAGACCGATCTGCTGGCGGCCACGGCACGCCTGCAGGTTGCTGACAAGCCTTCGCCGGAAGCTCCACGGTAGCCACAGCCGGACCCGGCGAATACGGCCGGGAACCTTTTGCCGACAATGCCATCCAATCTCTCAATCGGGTTCGGGTCCGAGATTGGGTTGAGGAACTGGCCATGCCTGCTGTCTTGACGGCGATGCCTTCTGTTGCTTCAGGCGACATGCAGCTCGTACGCCGCGCCCTGGCGCGCGAAGGCGACGCTTTCCGCACCATCATCAAGACGCACAATCAGAGGCTCTACCGCATCGCCCGCGGCGTGGTGCGCAATGACAGCGAGGCCGAGGACATCGTGCAGGAGGCCTATGTCAGGGCCTTCGCTCATCTCGATGCCTTTCGCGGCGATTCCTCGCTCGCCACCTGGCTGTCGCGTATCGTCATCAACGAGGCGCTCGGCCGCCTGCGCAAAAGGCGCAGAACGGTGGCACTGCCGGAAAATCCGCAAGCCGAGATCATCCGGTTCCCCATCAACCCCAGCGACGATCCGGAGCGGACGATGGCGCAACGGCAGATCCTCCAGCTGGTTGAACAGGCCACCGACAGCCTTCCCGATGTCTACCGGACGGTGTTCGTGGCGCGCGTAATCGAAGGGCTGAGCATCGAAGATACCGCCGATCTTCTCGGCGTGCGGCCACAAACCGTCAAGACAAGGCTGCACCGTGCGCGCGCCCTGGTGCGCAAGGCCCTGGACGACCAGATCGGGCCGGTGCTGCTCGATGCGTTTCCCTTCGCCGGCCGGCGTTGCGAAAGGCTGACCAGCGCCGTGATGTGGCGGCTCGGCCTGGAAAGCTGACCCTCGTCGTATTGGCTCATTTTGGCGGGAACATTTGCCGCTGCCCTGCATCCAATGACCGTCAACTGAAAAAGCTGCCCGGCGCGATTTCCGCTCCGGGCGAAGGAGATGCCATGCTTATTCGTCACACCGCTGCCCTGGCCGCCATGCTGCTGCTTGGCTCTGCACCGTTTGCACAAGCCGCCCACAAGCCGACCGACCCGCAGATCGCCCACATCGCCTACACGGCTGGGGTCATCGACGTTGAAGCGGCCAAGCTGGCGATCGAGAAATCGAAGAACAAGGACGTCGTGGACTTCGCCAAAGACATGGTGCGCGACCACGAAGCGGTGAACGTGCAGGCGCTCGACCTGGTCAAGAAGCTGAAGGTCACGCCGGAAGACAACGCCACCAGCCAGGCGTTGAGCAAGGCTGCCGCCGAAGAAAGGACCAAGCTCGCCAAGCTCGAGGGTGCCGCCTTCGACAAGGCCTATGTCGACAACGAGGTCGCCTACCACAAGCAGGTCAACGGCGCTCTCGAAACACTGCTCATCCCGTCGGCCAGCAATGCCGAACTGAAGAGCCTGCTGGAAACCGGCCTGAAGATATTCCAGGGCCATGAGCAGCATGCCGAACATGTCGCCGGCATGCTGAAGTGAGGACAGCGATCATGTCGAAACGCCATCTGTGGATTGCGTTGACGCTGGCCATCGGTATCGTTCCGGCACAGGGTGAAACCATCCAGGTCACCATCGACAAGCTGGTGTTCTCGCCAGCCATCGTCGAGGCGAAGGTCGGCGATAGGATCGAGTGGGTGAACAACGACGTGTTCGCCCACACGGCCACCGTCAAGGGCGGTTGGGAGGTGATGATCCCGCCGAAAAAGTCCGCGAGCCTCACCTTGCAGAAGGCGGAGACGGTCGACTATTTCTGCCGCTTCCACCCCAACATGAAAGGCCGTTTGGTGGTGGCGCCCTGATCCAGCGCCAACGAGGCCCGCCTGGCCTCGTCAGGCCGCGCGACATGCGTCCACGAGCCATCATAGCGGGGCTCGCGGCACGTCAGCCAGGCATCGAGCCCTTCGCGCAGATCTGCGGTCGGAGCCATGCGGGCGAACTGCTCGGCCTCGACCAGCAAGCCTTCGGCGATGCTCTGGTTGAGGCCGCGCGCCACTGCCGTTAGGATGCTGGCGACCGCCAGATCTGAGTGCCGCAGGATACGCCTGGCAAGGCCGATTGCGGCCGGCATCAAATCGCCATGCGGCACCACCTGGTTGACCAGGCCAAGTTCAAGGGCGCGCTGGGGCGGAAACCAATCGCCGGTCAAAAGCAGTTCGAGCGCACGCTTGCGCCCGGCCAGCCTAGGCAAGCGCTGCGTTCCGCCAAATGTCGGTGGCATTGCGAGGTTGATTTCCGGCTTGGCGAACAGGGCGCGATCGCTGGCGATTGCGAGCGGCACGGCCTCGGTGATTTCGCAGCCTCCGCCAAAGGCAATGCCGTTGACGGCGGCGATGACCGGTTTGCGGAACGCTTCCAGCCTTGCCGTCAACCGCTGCCCGCGCATGACGAAGTCGCGCATCGCGACGTCGGCGCCAAGCGCCACGCTGGCCGAGAACTCGTGAATATCGCCTCCCGCCGAAAACGCCCGCTCCCCTGCGCCAGTCAGAACGACGGCGCGGACGCCGTCATCGACTTCGATGTCGTCAAGGATCGCAAGCAGGCGATCGATCAGGGCATAATTCAGCGCGTTGAGTTTCTCCGGCCGGTTGAGGGTGAGGATGGTTACCCCGTCGCGGGTCTCGCTCAGGACAAGATCGGTCATTGTTCTTCCTTTCCAGATACCTCTGGAAAGGATCACGCATTCGATTGCTTGTATATTTACTAGTCGGTATACATCACCTCATGCCTGAAGCGTCGAGTCCTACCCGCAAACGCATTGTCGAAGCCGCGACGAAGCTCTTCTATGCGGAGGGAATCGGCCGGGTCAGCGTCGATGCCATCGCCGAAAAGGCAGGGCTCACCAAGCGGACGCTCTATTACCACTTCAAGAGCAAGGACGATCTGATCGCCGCCTATCTCGATGGCCGCGACCAACCCAATCTGAAGCGGATGGCCGGCTGGTTCGATGCCGCCGAAGGCGGGGCGGATCGCAAGGTCGAGGCGATCTTCACCAATCTGGCGAGGGCCGCACGCCATCCGAAATGGAAGGGATGCGGCTTCCTGCGCACGGCTGCTGAACTCGCTTCGATGCCTGGACATCCGGCGATCAAGGTCGGGTCGCGGCACAAGTCAAATTTTGAAACATGGCTGGCTGGCGAATTGTCCGACCGCAGCGTCGAGGAGCCGCAAGCCCTGGCACGCGAGATCGTGCTGCTGATAGACGGCTCGTTTTCGATCATGCTGATCCACCGCAACCCCGATTATATCGAGGCAGCCGGCCGCGCCGCGGCGAGGCTTGTCCAGGCGCGAATTTCAAGCAACCAGGTCTAGAATCCCAACGCCAGCCATGCCGTGCCCACGGCAAGCGTTATCAGCGTCAGCGGCAAGCCGACCTTGAAGAAGGCGCCGAACGACAGCTGCGTGCCGGCAGCCCTTGCCTGTTCGGCGACGATCAGGTTGGCGACCGAGCCGAGCAGCGTGAAATTGCCGGCCAGCGTCGAACTCATGGCGACGACCAGCCAGGCACGTTCGGGGTTTTCGAGGCCGGGTATGAAGGGCCTGAGTGCCAGCACGGCCGGGACATTGCTCATGATGTTGGAGAGCACCGCGGTGAAGCCGGACAAGCGCCAGACATCGTCCAGGCCGAGGTCCTTTGCCGAGGCGATGATGTCGGGCGTCAGCAGTGTCTTTTCCGCGCCGGCAACGACCACGAACAGACCGGCGAACATGAACAGCAGCGGCCCGTCGATCTCGCGGTAGATGCGTTCCGGTTTGATGGCACGGGTGAGCAACAGGATGGCGCCGCCGACGAGTGCCGCCTTGGCGACCGGCACGCCGGCGAAGAAGGCGACGGCCAATCCAATGCAGACCACCACCGCCTTCAGCACCTGTCCCTTGTGCATACGGCCACGCGAGACCTCGGGCGTCAGTTGGACCGTGCGGGCGAATTCGGTCCGGTAAACGATGCGGACAATGACAATGACCGCGACGAGGCCAAACAAGGCGACCGGCGCGAGTGCGGCCGAAAAGGCTGGATAGGAAATGCCCGACAGCGCGCCGATGACCATGTTTTGCGGATTG
The DNA here is from genome assembly GCF_056781655.1 of Mesorhizobium bavaricum. Lineage (NCBI taxonomy): Bacteria > Pseudomonadati > Pseudomonadota > Alphaproteobacteria > Hyphomicrobiales > Phyllobacteriaceae > Mesorhizobium > Mesorhizobium bavaricum. The sequence continues at coordinate 5,340,939 of NZ_CM165566.1, forward strand.
CCGGTGATGGTGGCGACGCTGCCGCAATTCGACGCGGTGGCGGTGGCGATCAGATAGGGGATGGGATTGCGCTTGATGACGCGGGTGACGTGGACGACGATCGGTGCCATCACAAGGCAGATGGCGTCGTTGACCAGGAAGGCCGACAGCACGCCGGTGAGTAGCGTCACCATCACCAGGAGCATGAAGGGCGCATGCGCGTGTTCGATGGCGACGGCGCCGAGGCCGCGAAAGGCGCCTGAGACCTTCAGATGCGCCACCACGATCATCATGCCGAGCAGAAGCGTGATGGTGTCGAAATTGATCGCGCGGTAGGCATCCTCCATGCCGAGCGCGCCAATGGCGATCATCGCGGCCCCGCCGAGCAGCGCGATCCCGGCCCGGTCGAGGCGCAGGCCCGGGATGCGGCCAATGGCGACACCGGCGTAGGTCAGGACCAGGATCAGCAGTGCCGCCGCGCCCATCAATGTCATCGGTAGGAAGTCCTGCTCGGTCTGTGGCGCGCCGCGGCCCGTCCGCCCCGTTGATTCGCTCGCGTGCCAGCTTTAGCGCGATGTCGAGATCGATGACAAACAGGCCGGGGACCGAAGGTGTCCGCAAAGCCCAGTGGATGACGTGCCCCTAACGCAGATAGAAATCCAGCCGCTGTCGAAGCGCCTGCGAGGAAAACAGCTGCTCGACGGTCCGCCGCGCCTCGCGGCCCACTGTCGCACGCAGCCCCGGGTCGGCTTTGAGGTCGGCCAGGATCTGCCCCGCCTGTTGCGTCGTTTCGAACAGAAAACCGTTTTCGCCATGCCTGATATGGTCGGCGTAGCCGCCATGCGAATGGCAGACCACGGGCAGACCACAGGCCATCGCTTCGAACACCACCCGGCCGAACGTCTCCACATGCGAGCCGCTGCGATAGTAGAACACGTCGAGCGTCGGCAGGAACTCTTCAGCCGCAAACCGGCCTTGTGGGAGGAGTTCGAGTCGCGAATGCGGTTTAAGCCTGTCCTCGAGCACCATTCCGCCCTGAATCCGCAGCGCGTCGCCACCTGCCAGCAATGCTTCGTAGAGCGGCACATCTTCCGCATGATGTTTGTCAGGGGTGTCGCGGCTCAATCGTCCCAGCGTGAACGGACGACCCGGCTTGGCCGGTTGCGGTAGGAAACGTTCGATATCGATCGGCGACGGATGCACGACGCCATCGACCCGCAGCATGCGTTTCTGAAAATCGGAAATCAGCACCAGTTCGGCGTCGGGCCAGTTCAGCATGCGGGGCATGCGCGTCGTCAGCGCGATGACTTTCGGGTGAAAGGTATTGAAGACATAGATCAGCCGGCGCGGCCGGGGGATCAGGTAAGGCCATATCTTGTTGCGCCAGTGCGCGCCAAGGAAGACGTAGGTCCCGCCATCCGGCACATTCCACTTTGGCAGTGAGATGCGGCGAATCGGAAATTGCCGCATCAACTCGCCGGATACCCTTGAGGACGTTGCCCACAGACGCACCTCGGAGTCGGCGCTCAGCAACCGGTACAGCTCCAGGGTTTCGAGGTCACTGCCGCCAAACGGGTTCTGAAAGCCATTGAACAGATGAATCATGGTTGCCGCGCTGATCTTGCCGTCCCGCCACTCGTTCGCCGGCATTGAGACTAGCGGTGACTGGACCGCCAGCCCGGACGCTTGGGGAACTCAGGAGCGCAGGACCGTTTCAGCGGTGATCCATACATCACCGACGCGGAGGAATCACGGCGTTATGGGGACGTCAAGGAAGCGGTCCACGCCAGCTTCCTTCTCCGTTGTCAATGCACCGTGGCGATGCTGGGCAGAGGCGCCGGAGAGGCACCTGCCGGATCGAAGCTGACTTGATCGCGCCCGTTCGACTTGGCCGTATAAAGCCGTCTGTCGGCCGCCACGAAAATCTCTTCGAAGGTGGTCGGGCCGGTAAAGCTTGTGCCGCCGATGCTGACGGACAATGGGCATGGCCGCCCGCCTGGAGAAAAGTCCATTTCACGGATGCGCCGGCGGATGCTTTCGGCAACCACCCAGGATTGCGCGGGATCCACCCCGGGAAGAAACACGCCGAATTCCTCGCCACCGATGCGGCCAACGATATCGCCGCCGCGCAGCTGGCCTTTGATTGCCTGCGCTATCAGCTTGAGCGCCTGGTCGCCGCAGTCATGCCCGAGCCGGTCGTTGATCAACTTGAAATGGTCGGCGTCGATGATCAGCAGTGCCCCCGAATTGGTGTGCTCCTGCTTGCGGGTCTGCTCAAGATAGGCCTCGACCAGCATCGAGAAGGCGCCGCGGTTCAGCACCGCCGTCAGGCTGTCGGTGGCGGCAACGATGCTGAGATCGCGCTGGGCGATGGCCAGCTGGCGGATCTTCCACATGAGGAAAGACAGAAACGAGCCGCCCAGCACCAAGGGCAGCATCAGATCGGTCACTTGCGCCCGCCACACCGCCTCGGCTGAGAGATAGGGGAAATTGAAGGAATCGACGAAGAACGCCACGGCAATGAAGAACGCCGTACCGGCTGCCGTGACAACGATCACCCTGCCCCAGCTCGTCGGCGACAGATCGAGCTTCATCGCATTCCACTCCGTTAGCCGCCGCTACTATGACGCACCAACGCAAACAAATTGATAAGACTTTCCTTCCAATTCGATATCGGGAGACACGGCAGCCGAAGGTCAACGACACCGACGGCAGCAGTGATCGCCGGTGAGGGTGATGCCGTCTGTTTGCTGGACTTCGGCTGATGCGGGGAATCCTGAATGTCAGCGGTTGGGCGCCGGTCCACCCAGCGTCCCGACAACGAAGGATGCCGCGATCAGGTCGTCGGCGTCCAGTCGCAGGGAGCCGTCGCCTGCCCCCATGATGGCGGCGACCTTTTGAAACGTTTTCATCTCATGATCGGAGATTTCGGCATCCCGCATTCTGGCCTTGAGTTCAGCGATACGCCGCCCCAATGCGGGGGACGTTCCAATTTCACGATACGACATGGTCTGGTTTCTCCTCCCCCAGCCGCGCTTGTTTTGCCCCACCCCATTCGTAGGCCCGCACATTGTCTTTTTATGAGGCACCGCGAATACAAGGCCCGGAACGCGTGATGGGAGCTAAGGTTCCGACCATACCGGATCACGAAATAATTACGGATCGCTGCACCGAATGGGCGGCATTTCCAAGGCTCAACGTCCTGTTGCATAGGGTTGCGGGCGCGGGGCAGTCGCGGGACGGCGGATCTTGCGGCCTTGATCAGACCGACCGGCGCAAGCCTTTGAAATTATTGGCGATCCCGACAGGATTCGAACCTGTGACCATCGGCTTAGAAGGCCGGTGCTCTATCCAGCTGAGCTACGGGACCGCTGGCCGGCCACTGGGCCGGCTGGATATTTGGCGCCAGCCGCCGGTCAATGCGTCCAGGGCGTCCGGCGGTCATAGCGGAAATTCTCCGCATAGGAAATCTGGCGACGCTTGGTCTCTTTCGGCTCCTCGACGCGGTAGGCGAGCGCTTCCTTTTCGGCGTAGGCCACCGCCTCTTCCCTGGTGTCGAAGGTGAGCCTGATCTGGCTCCTCATGTCTCCCGACGTCGTGTAGCCCATCAGGGGATCGATCTTCTTGCGCATCTCGGGATCGAATTCGAGCACCCAGTGGCCGGTCTTGGCCTTGCCGGACTGCATCGCGGTTTTGGCTGGGCTGAAAATGCGCGCGGACATGGCCACCTCGTTATTGTGCAAGGCAGCATCGCCACCCTTCGCCCGTCATTACTGCGCAATGCGCACGGCGGCAAGGTTTTTGCACTTGCCATGCAACACTGAAATGAATAGGCAACAGACCGTTCGGAGTGTAGCGCAGCCTGGTAGCGCATCTGGTTTGGGACCAGAGGGTCGGGAGTTCGAATCTCTCCACTCCGACCATCCTCTCATATTCCGCGAGATCTAAGCGCTTGTGCCCGCGACGAGAGCGGCAACGACGGCCGTCGCATCTGTCATCCCCTTGACCGTCTTCGTTTGATCGGAGAATGCAATCCAGCCCTCGTTGAAGCCGTCGAGCATGCGCAGGCGGGGCTGCGGGTTCTTCATGCCTTGCGAACGAAAAAGCGCTTCCCAGGTTTCGCGCGGCACCGGCACGGCGCGCACCGGCCTGCCAAGTACTGTGGCGAAGGCTGCGGCAAGGTCATCAGGCGATACACGGGCTGGGCCTTCCAGTTCGACGATGCGCGTGCCGGTCCAGTCCTGCTGGATGAGCTCCGCCGCCGCTCGCCCGACATCCTCGGCGGCAACCATCGGCAGCGCCCTGTCCGTCGGCAACAGGAAGCTTTGGATCAGGCCCGTTTCGCGCGCCGACGTTACGTCCCAGGCGGCATTATCGAGGAACCAGGCGGGCCGCAGGAAGGTGAGTGTCAACGGGAGAGCGCTCAGCGCGGCCTCCATCATCCTGCGCTGTGACAGCAGATTGTCCTGAACCGCATCGGCGCCAACGGTAGACAGGCAGACGACCTTGGCCGGTCTTGCGGCTTCCAACGCCGCTACGACGCTGTCGATCACCGCTTGCGTTTCAGGATAGCCGGGCTCGGGATCGAACACCGGCGGCGGCAGGATGAATACGGCCGTGGCACCGTTGAAGGCTTCGGCCAGCGCTACGGCATCCTCCATGGCACCTACCGCGACATCACAACCGAGTGCCGCCCATTGCTGGGCCTTTGCGGCGTCGCGCACAACAGCGCGGACTGGCTGGCCAGTGGCGAGCAAGCCTCGCGCCAACGCGCCGCCGACTTTTCCGGTAATGCCGGTGATTGCATACATGATCCGTCTCCATTCATCTCTGCGGCGTGGGATGACGGATCTCTAGCCCGGCACTCACTGTTGCAGTGAGTGCCATTAAGTCATAGCATTGTTGATCTAAAATCATCGGATAAGCAAAATGACGTTTGATGGACGCGTGATCTCCAATGTCGGCGTGCTGGCCGCGATTGCCGAAGGCGGCAGCTTTGCCCGGGCGGCGGACGCGCTCGGCCTGTCGCGCTCAGGCGTCAGCCGCGCTGTCTCGCGCCTCGAAGCCCGCGTTGGCGTGCGGTTGCTCGACCGGACGACACGAGCGGTGTCGCTGACCGACGAGGGCCGCCGGCTTTATGCCGAGGTCGCCCCGCTGCTGACAGGGATCGAAGACGCGGTAACCGTCACCTCCGGCACGTCTGTCGCCGTGCGCGGCCGGCTGCGCGTCAACGTCGATGCCTTTTTCTCGCGCCAGCTGTTCACGCCGCATATCCGTGAATTCCTGTCGCTTTATCCCGACCTATCGCTCGAACTGGTCGCGCGAGACCAGTTGGGAGACCTGGTGGGCGAAGGATTTGACATCGCCATCCGCTTCGGGACACCGCCTGTGTCGTCCCTGGTGGCAAGGAAGCTCGTCGAGACGCGCACGGTGACGGTTGCGGCGCCGGTCTATCTGAAGGCGCATGGATGTCCGGTCGCTCCTTCCGACCTCGTGGATCATGCCTGCATCCAGGTTCGGGATTCGCTGACCGGTCAGCCGATCGAGGAGTGGCGGTTTCGACGCGCCGGCGAGGTTGTCGACGTCAAGACCACCGGCCGTCTCATGGTCACCGAGTTTGGCACCATGCTCGGCGCCTGCCTCAACGGCGTCGGCATCGCCAGGATCAAGGCAATCGGCGTGCAGCACCTCATCCGGCAAGGCGCTCTGGTCGAAGTCCTGCCGGACTGGCATGGCGAGAGCTTTCCGCTCTATGCGCTCTACCCATCGCGCCATCTGCCGCCGGCCAAGGTGCGCGCCTTCATCGACTTTGTGCAATCGCATCTGGGTTGAACGCCGGTCTGACGTCAGCCCGCTGACCGCACCTTTTTGGCGAATCCAGCCTAGATCTCGAACTCGCCCTGCCCCTCGTCCATGGCGCTGACGGTCTCGGCTGCCAATGTCCGCGTGATCGGCGTCTTGCGCTCGAGCGCGGTGCGGTCCAGCCGCTCCACCACGCGCATGGCTGTCGCCAGCGAGCGCTCGATGCGACGGACCAGATACTGAACGACATGCGGCTCGACCTCGATCTGGCGATCGGCGAACAGCTTGGTGATGACGCCGGCGAGCAAGTGATCGTCGGGCTCATAGATCTCGACCGTCGCCGCCGCTTTCAGCCGAGAGGCAAGATCCGGCAGGCTGACACCCCAGGCCGATGGGAAGCGTCGCGCTGTCAGGAGCAGTGTCGATCCGGCACTACGCACCGCATTGATCAAGTGGAACAGCCCTTGCTCGTCGACCGCCCCGGTATCGACATCGTCGATCAGCGCCGGTCGGGCACCGAGACTGGCGATGCTGTCGCCGACGCGCCTGGCGTCGACCGCCACCGCGTTGGCGCGCGCGCGCCAGATCGAGGCGAGATGCGTCTTGCCCGAACCCGCGGGACCGGCCAGCACCACCACCGGCGAAGGCCAGTCCGGCCAGCGATCAACCAAGGCCACTGCCTGGTTGTTGGTGCCAGAGACGACGAGGTCGTCACGCGAATAGCCGGTGCCATGGCCGAGATCGAGCGGCAACTGACGCGGCGGGTCGGTTTTCTGGTCACTCATGCGGGCTCAGCCCTGCGGGCCGGCAAGACACCTGGTCACCGGCCGGATCATGGCTTGATGGCCTTGCGCCGATCGGCCGGGAGCTCCGGTGCGGTTCCATGGCCCCTGTAGAGCGGCGACTCGAGATAGCGGGCTATGGCAAACCGCACCAGCACTGCAACTGCCGCCGAAGCCGGCACGGCAATCAGCAGGCCGACGAAGCCGAACAGCGCACCAAAGGCAAACAGCGAGAACATCAGCCACACCGGATGCAGTCCGACGCTCTTGCCGACCAGCCGCGGCTGCAGGATGTTGCCTTCGATGAACTGGCCGATGAAGAACACCACCGCGACGGCGACGATCATGGTCCAGTCCGGCCAGAACTGGACGAAGGCGACGCCGACGGCCAGCACCAGCCCGGTCAGCGAGCCGACATAGGGGATGAATGAGATCAGCCCGGCGAACAGGCCGATGAGGATGCCAAAATTCAGCCCGGTCAGCGTCAGCCCGGTGGCATATATTGCGCCAAGAATCAGACACAGCGTGCCCTGGCCGCGCACGAAGCCGGCGGTGGCGGTGTTGATGTCCCTGGCGATGGCGCGCACCGTCGCCACATTGTCGCGCGGTACCCAGCTGTCGATGACCGCCACCATGCGGTCCCAGTCGAGCAGCATGTAGAAAGCGACGACCGGCGTCACCACGAAAAGGCTGACCACCGAGACCAGCGCCACACCGGAACTCCAGATCGAGGTGAAGACCGTGGAGAGCAGGCCGAAGCCCGAGGTCAGCAGCGAGTTCAACCCATCTCGCAAACTATTGGCGTTGACGCCGAATTTCTGTTCCAGCCATTTCGGGTCGAACGACGTGATCAGACTCTGCAGTCGGGTCAGATATTCCGGCAATTTGCCGGCGAAATCGGCCATCTGCGTCGCCAGCACGGGAATGAGGATGACGAAGGCCAGCACCAGTACGATGAGGAAGGTGATGAGGATGACCACCGTTGCCATGATGCGGGACAGGCCGAGCCGCTGCAGCCGGTCCGCGACCGGATCGAGGAAATAGGCAAGCACCATGCCTGCAACGAAGGGCAGCAGGATGTTGCTGAAGACATAGAGGAAAAGCGCGAGCACCGCGGCGCCGGCCAGCCAGAAGAAGATCTGCCGGCGAAAGGCGGAGGACGCAGCTAGATCGGCAGCCGCAGCCTCGATCACTGCCGCCTCTCTCTCAACTGCCGCTTCTCTCTCAGATGTCCGGATTGGAGCTTTCGCCATAGCCGCTCATATGCCTCAGCCAAGCCACGAGATAGGCCGCGGCCGAAGCCACGGTCAAGACCCCGGACAGCAATATGAGGGCCGGCCGCAGCGGGTCGAGGTCAACAGCAAGGGCAAGTTCGCCCAGCACAACCGCCGCCAGCACGATCTGGATGGCGGTGTTGGCCTTCGACACGAAAAGCGGCTTCATCTCGACCGGATGGGCCATGATCGAGGACAACAGCACCGCGCAGACGATCAGAGCGTCGCGCGACACCATGGTGACGACCAGCCACAGCGGCAATTGCCCGATGAAGCCCATGACGACGAAGACCGAAACCAGCAGCAGCTTGTCGGCCATCGGATCGAGATAGGCGCCGAGCTCGGACTGCTGGTTGAAACGGCGGGCGATGAAGCCGTCGACGCCATCGGAAATGCCGGCAATGAGGAAACCGGCAAAGGCCCAGTCCCAGCGCGCCTGCAGCATCGCCAGCACGACCGCTGGCACCAGAACAAGGCGCAGGATGGTGATCAGGTTGGGGATGGTCAAATGCGTGCCTGTCGGGTTTGCTGGCTGATAGATGATGGAGACGCAGGGGATCGCAAGGGAGAAGCGCCACACAAAGCAAAGTAGCTGGACGGCGATGCACCGCGACCTAGGCTCACATTGAGATATTCTTCGGTTAGGCCGCAGACGCCTCAAGGATGGAAATGGGTCCTCGGGTCTGAATCACTCGCTCAAGGCGTAGCCCAGCGGCGTCGAACAAGCTTGCATATTGGACCTGCGTCCTCTCCAGGCCGCCAGTGACGGCGAGCATGACCACGTCGATACCCTTGATCTGGTTCGGTTCGTCACCAGGCGGCACGAGGGTCTCGGCCACAAGCACCTTTCCGTTCGGCAACATTGCCTTGCGGCAATTTCGCAGGATCTCCGCGGCACGCCCATCGTCCCAATCGTGAACGACCTTCTTGATGACGTAGACGTCACCGGTGGGAACGCTTTCAAAGAAATCACCTGCGATAAATTCGGTGCGCGGCAGGTCGCCTCCGGTACCCTGGCGTGCTGCCGCGACGCCCGAAGGCAGATCGAAAAGCACGCCGCTCAAATGGGGGTTGCGGGCCAGGATCGCCGAGAGAAGCTGACCATGTCCGCCGCCAACGTCGACGACCCTTGTGAACGGCCCGAAGTCACAAGCTTCGGCAACGGCCTCGTTACTGCCTTGGCTCAAGGCGACCATGGCCCGCTGAAACAAGGCAGCCTGCTCCGGGTGTTCCGACAACCAGTCAAACCTTGGGCTCCCGAACACCTTGTCGAAGGCTGGCTTTCCGGTGCGGACAGAATGCAAGAGCTGCTCGAAGGCAAGATAGGCCTCACTGTTGATCATGCGGACGAAGTCACGAGGACCCGGCTGATCGGAGCGCAGCACGGCGCCAACCTCCGTCAATTCGAAATGACGGGGCAGTACTTCCCTAAATACGCCTTCCGGCGCGAGAAGTCGCATTACACGGTAAAGCGCGTCAGCATCAGACTGAGTGGCGGCCGCCAGTTCATCCACAGACTGCTCGCTGACAGCCAGGAGATCGGGGATGCCGAGTTCGATAATTACGCGCAACGCCTGTGAAACGGCGAATCCAAAGCCTAGCCTCATGATCTGTTGCGACGGATTGAGCATGGCCCTGCCCCCGGATGCCTGATGCGAAGCAACAGAGCACCAACAACAGCCAGACACAAGGATGCAAGGGGTGAAGGCGCAGACGCAGGTATGGGGTTTTGCCTCCGATAAAAAATCAGGGGGATTTCACACAAGCGGCGTTACCGCCGCCGAAAACCCGCTCTCCACGCTTTTTATCGGGGCAAAACTTCGGCATCCCACCGTCATCCTTGCGGGGCGAAGCCGTTCATGCGAAGAGCCCGCAAACGAAACAACGATGAGCAAGCGCCAGAAATGAGCAAGCGCAGGAACGGGCTCACCTATGCTGAGGCCGGCGTCGATATCGATGCTGGCAATCTCATGGTCGAGAAGATCAAGCCACTGGTGCGCGCCACACGCCGGCCGGGTGCCGATGGCGAGATCGGCGGCTTTGGCGGCCTGTTCGACCTCAAGGCGGCCGGTTTTGCCGATCCGGTGCTGGTGGCTGCCAATGACGGCGTCGGCACCAAGCTCAAGATCGCCATCGATGCCGGCAAACACGACACGATCGGCATCGATCTCGTCGCCATGTGCGTCAACGACATCGTCGTGCAAGGAGCGGAACCGCTGTTCTTCCTCGACTATTTTGCCACCGGCAAGCTCGATCCCGACCAGGGTGCCGCGATCGTCGGCGGCATTGCCGAGGGCTGCCGGCAGGCCGGCTGCGCGCTGATCGGCGGCGAGACGGCCGAAATGCCCGGCATGTACCACGGCAAGGACTACGACCTCGCCGGCTTTGCGGTGGGCGCGGCCGAACGCGGGCAACTGCTGCCCACCGACGACATCGTCGAAGGCGATGTACTGCTGGGCCTCGCTTCCTCCGGCCTGCATTCGAACGGATTTTCGCTGGTGCGCCGCATCGTCGCCACCAGCGGGCTGGCATGGAGCGATCCGGCGCCGTTCAACGACGAGGCCACTCTGGCCGAGGCGCTGCTCGAGCCGACCCGCATCTACGTCAAGTCGATCCTCAAGGCCATACGCGGCACGCACGGCATCAAGGCGCTCGCCCACATCACCGGCGGCGGCTTCCCGGAAAACATTCCGCGCGTGCTGCCCAAGGACTTTTCGGCCGAACTCGATCTCGAGGCGATCGACGTCCCGGCGGTGTTCTCGTGGCTGGCCAAGACCGGCGGCGTTGCGCCGGAGGAGATGATGCGCACCTTCAATTGCGGCATCGGCATGATCTTGGCGGTCGCTTCAGGCCAGGCGGCGCAGGTTGCCGCCGTGCTGCAGGAAGCCGGCGAGACGGTGACGCCGATCGGCCGCATCGTGCCGCGCCGCGATGCCGGCGTCATCTATCGGGGCTCGATCGGCCTATGAGCGCGCAGAGGAAACGCACCGTTGTCCTGATTTCTGGGCGCGGCTCCAACATGACAGCGCTGATCGCGGCGGCCAGCGACCCCGCCTTCCCGGCCGAAATCGTCGGCGTCATTTCCGACAAGGCTGACGCCGCCGGCCTCGGCATCGCCAAGGCGCGCGGCATCGCCACACAGGTCATCTCCCGCGCCGACCATGGCAGCAAGCAGGCGCATGACGCGGCGATCGACGCCGCGCTTGCGGTACTCAATGCCGAGATCGTGGCGCTGGCCGGCTATATGCGCATCCTCACCCCAGGCTTCGTCCAGAAATGGCAAGGCCGCATGATCAACATCCACCCTGCCCTGCTACCGGCGTTCAAGGGGCTCGACACGCATGCGCGCGCGCTGGCGGCTGGCATGCGCATACATGGCTGCACGGTGCATTTCGTCACCTCCGAGATGGATGATGGCCCGATCATCGCGCAGGCGGCCGTGCCGGTGATGGTGGGCGACAATGCAGATGCACTGGCTGCCCGTGTGCTGAAGGCCGAGCACCGGCTCTATCCGCTGGCGCTGGGACTGGTCGCCGAAGGCAAGGCGCGCATGGAGGCCGGACGCACCGTGCTTGCCCACTTCGCCGACGATGCAGACAACGGAACCTCGGTGGTGATGGCGCCCGACCCGCTGCGCGAGGAAGCCGATCTCGAGCAGTTGGCGCGCATAACCCCCTGAGCCAAGACATATGGCGATGAAACAGCTTCTCCTGCTTCGCCACGCAAAATCGAGCTGGGACGACCCTGACCTCGGTGATTTCGACCGGCCGCTCGCCCAGCGCGGATTGAAGGCGGCACGATTGATGGCGCGCGAGCTTGTGGCACGCGACTGGCTGCCGGACCTGGCGCTGGTATCGGCGGCGCTGCGAACCCGCGATACGTGGCGGCTGGTGGCGGCGGACTTGCCCGCTCACCCCCGGGTCGCGTTCGCCGATGCGCTCTATGATGCTTCAGCGGCCGATATTCTGAGCCAGATACGTCAGGCCGACGCTTCGAGCGGCAGCTTGCTTGTGGTCGGCCACAATCCGGGCCTGGAGGATTTGGCCAAGCAGCTTGCCGGGCCGGGATCGGAGGCCAAGGCGCGCAAGCGGCTCGAGGAAAAATTCCCGACTGCAGCCCTTGCGCGCTTCATCTTCGAAGGAGATTGGTCTGGCCTGTCCTCCGCCCGCCTGACACATTGTCTGCGGCCGAAAGATCTGGGCTAGGGTGCGAAGACAGATGTGACGGCGGCCTGCCGCGTACCTGCTCGAGACATCAATTGCCCCAGATACCCTGACCCGGTTCGGGCCAACTGGTTGTGGTCTTCTTCTTGGCGTCCGCAGCCTTGAGCTCAGCCATATGCATGGTCTTGACTGAGCCGGTGACGGCACGATCGACGCTGGCAACCGGTGCAACCGGCTGATTGGCCTTGTCTGAGCCATAGTGATCGCTGCCGGCAAAAGCGCTGCCCGTGGCAACGAGGATGATGGTGGCGGCAAGAGCAATCCTGTTCATTTTCAAGTCTCCTTGTTCTTTCCGTTAGGCGGTGTCTTGGGAGGACGGTTCCGCTAAGGACAAGACTTCAGGCAGTCCGGTTTTATTCCTGGACGCTGAACTTTTTTGCCGACTGCGAAGATGGCAGGCCCGGCCCACGCCGCAGTTGGCGTCGATCCTGTTGCGCAAAAACAAGAGCGGCGGGCCAAGCCCACCGCTCTTTGTTGTCGTCCAGGATTGAACGAATTAGCGGCCCCAGATGCCACGGCCAGACGGAGCCGGCACGTTGGCATTGGCGTCAGCCTGCGCCTTTTCGGACTTCAGGATTGAGCCGGTGTGCGTGGTGTCGATGTTGGAAACCGACTGGCTGGCAACCGGCTGGTTGACATCGTTGGAGCCATAGTGGTCGCTGCCGGCAAAAGCGGTGCCCGTGGCGACGAGAATGGCGGCGGCGGTAAGAGCGATCTTGGTCATTTCAAATACTCCTGACTGACGATTGATGGTTCTGGTTTGGGACGGTCGGACAGACGCCGGCTTACCGACCCCAGATGCCCTGGCCGGATTCCGGCTGGTCCGAATTGGGCGTCAGCTTGAAGCCGTGGTACTCGACCGGCTTGCGGATCGAAGCCGTGAAGCTGTGGTCGATTTTACCAGCGGGCACGGCTACGGCCGGCTGGTTGACATTGTCGGAACCATAGTGGTCGCTGCCGGCAAAAGCGGTGCCCGTGGCAACGAGGATGGCGGCGGCGGTAAGAGCGATCTTGGTCATTATCTTAACTTCCAGTAGTTTCTCAGTTCAGTCCGTCTAGTGGCGTGCCCTTGGGAGGAATTTCGCGTCGCTCGGACCACACCGAAATGGGTTTCCTTTGGCCGACTTCCAATCACGAAGATGTTCCTCTGCGCTCCGAATCCAGACCTTCAAACGGGGCCGGGAGTTGAAGTGGTCAAAATTTTCTTTATAAATATCAGATAGTTATAAGATGCGCTCGGCAAGCTGTACGGCCGTTCGCTGAGCCGGCGTTCACCATCTCATCACGGTGCGTCAACATAAATTGAACCGACTGGTTCGATTGTCTGTATCTGCAGGGTCCGGAGTTTCGGTGTGCCAGTTCGAATTGGTGTGAGCCTACGTCCGCCGGAATGACAGCCCGGCACTGCTTTCGGGATTCCAAGCTGTCGCAGGTGGAGGCGGCGGTTGACGGTGTCCGTCAGTCCGCGCATTTGCCTTGCCGATCGATCGATATTATCGCTTGTGCACGATCATCAAACGGACGCGACCTCGCCGTGCTGGTCGAAGGACAGACGGAATTCGGGTGACCTGCTTCCCAGGACAGCGATAGAAATGCGGCTGCTGCTCGTCGAAGACAATCGCGAACTTGCCGACTGGCTGGGCAAGACCTTGCGGCAGGCGAACTATGTCGTCGATATCGTCCATGACGGCGAGGATGTCGAGCACGCGCTGGCCGCCGGCGGCCACGCGCTTGTCATCCTTGACCTGGCATTGCCGCGCATGGGCGGCCTGGAAGTGCTGCGCATGCTGAGGGCGCGCGGCAACTCGGTGCCGGTGATCGTGCTGACCGCCAATGCCAGCCTCGACGGCCGGGTCAAAGGCCTGAACGAAGGCGCCGACGACTATCTGGCGAAACCGTTCCAGATCGAGGAACTGGAGGCGCGCATCCGCGTGCAGCTGCGCCGCGCCAACGACCGCACCGCGCCAGTCGTTGCTTGCGGCGATCTCGTCTTCGACACCAACACAAGGCTGTTTTCACTTGCCGGCGAAACGCTGGCGCTGACCCCGCGCGAGCATGCGGTGCTTGAACAATTGATGGTCAAGGCCGGGCGCACCGTGAGCAAGGCGGCTCTGTCGGCGGCGATATATGATTTCGAGACCGATGCCGACCCCAGCGCCATCGAGATCTATGTGCACCGTGTGCGCAAGAAGCTCGAAGGGTCGCGCGTCCAGATCGCCACCTTGCGTGGCCTCGGCTATCTCTTGCGCCATGAGGAGTAGCAGCCTCCGTTTGCAGCTGTTGGCCTGGGTGGTGTTGCCGCTCGCCGGGCTCGCCACGATCAACCTGTGGACCAGCCACCGCAGCGCGCTGGCGACCGCCGATCTGGTCACCGACCGGATGCTGTTGGGTTCGGCACGCGCGATTGCCGAACAAGTCGCCATAGTGGACGGCGTGCTCGATGCCACGGTGCCGCCGGCGGCGATCGAGATGTTCGATACCGGCGACCGCGACAGCGTCTACTATCGTGTCGAGACGGCCGGCGGGCGGCTGCTGACCGGCTATCCCGACCTGCCCGAGGATCCGAAGCACCCCAGCATGGAAGCGACCTATCGCGACCACGTGCTGCGGCTGCTGACATTCAGTCATGCGGTGGTCGGCGCAGGAGCTGACTCGCCAATATCCGTCACCGTGGGCGTTACGCTGGCCGGACACGATGCGATGGTCAAACAGCTGTGGTTCAGCGCCTTTGCCCAGCAACTGGCGCTGGTGGCGATCGCCGGCATCTTCGTGCTGCTCGGCCTGCGTCGCGGCCTGGCACCGCTGATCCGGCTGCGCGACGCGGTGCAGTCGCCAAGCCGCAGCGACCTCGACCCCGTCGAAGTGCCAGGTGCGCAAACCGAAATCCGGCCGCTGATCGATGCGCTGAACGTCTATATGGAGCGGGTGCGGGCGCAGATGGCGGCGCAGCGCCGCTTCATCGCCAATGCGGCGCACCAGTTGCGCACGCCATTGGCATTGCTGTCGACACAGGCGAGCTATGCACTGCGCGAAAGTGCCGCCGAGGCGCGCCAGGAAGCCCTGGTGGCGCTGCAGGCAAGCTCCGGCAAGCTGGCGCGGCTGGCCGAACAGCTCCTGACCCTGTCGCGCGCCGAGCCGGGCAGCCGGCGGCCGCGCGCCGACCGCGTCGACCTGACCGAAGCCGCTCGGCACGTGTTGGAAACGCATGCGCCGACAGCAATCGATCGCAACATCGATCTCGGCCTCGAGGAGGCCGGACCTGTGCCGGTCATCGGCGACGGCACCATGCTACGCGAGATGATCGTCAACCTTGTCGACAACGCGCTGCGCTACTCCCAGGCCGGCGGCAGCGTCACGCTGAAGCTGGCGGCCGTCGACGGCCAGGCCGTGTTGACGGTCACCGATGACGGGCCCGGCATCCCAGTGGACGAGCGAGACCACGTGTTCGAGCGCTTCTACCGCATTGCCGGCTCCACCGAGGAAGGCAGCGGGCTTGGCCTCGCCATCGTGCGCGAGGTCGTCGAAAATGCCGGCGGCCGCGTCACCCTCGGGGATGGCGCGGCCGGCGGTCTGGTGGTTGAGGTAAGGCTGCCTTTGGCCTGATCGCAGCGGGTCAGACGCGGATCATGTCCCCTGCTCACTGAACGGCGCCGGCCGCCATTTGACGACGTAGTTCTCGAAGCGAGTGATGATGAACTCCACCACCAGCGCCATCACCGCCAGGATGATCATGGCGGCAAAGACGCCATTGGCGTTGAAAGCACCCTGCGCGGTCGAGATCAGCAGGCCCATGCCTTGCTTGGCGCCGAGGAATTCGCCAACCACCGCGCCGACCAGGGCAAAGCCGAAACTGACATGCAGGCTGGCCAGGATCCAGCTCATCGCCGAGGGAATGATGACGGTGCGGGTGATCTGGAACGGCGAGGCACCAAGGATCTGGGCGTTGGCGATCATTGCCCTGTCGGCCTCGCGAACGCCTTGGAAAGCGTTGGCGAAGACGACGAAGAACACCATCACCACGGCCAGCGCCACCTTGGAGGCCATGCCGAGGCCGAGCGCGATGATGAACACCGAGCCGAGCACGACACGCGGCACCGAATTGGCGATCTTGATGTAGATCGAAAAGACATCGGCGAGCAGCCGGTTGCGGCCAAGGATGATGCCGGCGGCGATACCGCCAACGGCGCCGATGACGAAGCCGAGAAAGGTTTCCTCCAGCGTGACGTAGATCTGTACCCAGAGCGGGCCTTGCGACGTGCCTTCGGTGATCCACACCCAGATCTGCTGCCAGATGCCGGACGGGCTGGCGAAGAAGAACGGGTCGATGATGTTGTAGTCGGCGCCGAGTTCCCACAGGCCGAGGAAGGCGACCAGGATAGCCAAGCGCAACCCGATGACCAACGCATGGCGGCGGTGCAGCCGTGCCCTGGCCCGGCCTTCGGCAACGGCGATGGAGGCATCGCGCACGGCGGCCTGAGAGGTGGTGGCAGAGATGGCGGTCATGGCGGCGTCTCCTCTCAATGGCCGGTCTGCAAGGTGCGGCTCTGGCCGAGCTGCACTTCCTCGCGCAGATCGTTCCAGATCACCTTGGCGATCTCGACGAATTTGGGGTCGTAGCGGATGTCGGCCATGACGCGCGGGCGCGGCAGGTCGATGCGATAGACGCTCTTGACCGTTCCTGGTCCCGCCGTCAGCACATAGACCTTGTCGGCCAGCGCCACCGCCTCCTCGAGGTCATGGGTGACGAAGACGACGGAGGATTTCTGCTCCGACCACAGACCCAGCAGTTCGTCCTGCATGGCGGTGCGCGTCTGCATATCGAGCGCGCTGAACGGCTCGTCCATCAGCAGGATCTTGGGCTGGTTGATGAAGGTCTGGGCGAGCGCGACGCGCTTGCGCATGCCGCCCGAAAGCTGGTGCGGATAGTGCTTTTCGAAGCGGCCGAGGCCGACACGGGCGATCCAGTCGCGCGCCCGCTCATAGGCCTGCGCCTTGGGCGTACCGCGATAGAGCGGGCCGGCAGCGACATTGTCGATGACGCTGCGCCACGGAAACAGCGCGTCAGCCTGGAAGACAAAACCGATGTCGCGGCTGATGTCGATGACCGGGTTGCCCATGACACGGACATTGCCGGTCGTCGGCCGCAGCAGGCCGGTGACGAGATTGAGCGTCGTCGACTTGCCGCAGCCGGTCGGCCCGACCACGCAGGCGAATTCGCCGCGCGCCACCGTCATGGTGAAGTCGCGGATCGCCGTCATCATGTGGCCGTCCGGCGTGACGAAGCGCAGCGTCACGTCGTCGATGGCGATTGCCGCATCGGCTGGCAGCGCGGCCTGAGACAGCTTCTCGGCCGCCATGGGTTGCAGTTGCATGGCATACTCCTGTCGCTATGGGGCAAGGGGCCCGCGACACTGCCGCGGGTCTCTCAAGTGTTTTGGGAACGGCCGCGCTGCTGCCGATGTGAATCAAGCGAACAGCGCAAGCCCTTGTTCTCTGGCGGGCGGCCTGTGGCCCTTCAGCGTGCTGCTATTTGGCGGCGTCGACGAATTCCGTCGTGTAGGTCTTCGACAGGTCGATCTGCTTGCCCTGCAGGCTCTTCGAAAATGTCGAGAGAACCTTGAGCACGGTCGGCGGGCCATCGGCCGGCATGCGGCCGTCGGGCGTGAACATCGCCTTGCCACCGGCCAGGCCCTGCACATAGAGATCCCTGTTGCCGGCATAGTAGTCCTTCGGCATCTTGTCGGCGATCTCCTCGGCCGAATGGCTGGCGATGAACTTCATCGTCATGACGAAGGCATTGGCAAGTTTCTGCGCCTCGTCCTTGTGGCTTTCGAGCCATGCGGACTGGACATAGAAGGAGGCCGCCGGATAGGGCCCGCCCAGCGCTTCCTTGGTCTTTTCAGGGGTACGCATGTCGACCAGGACGCTGGCCTCGCCGGTCTTCAGCAACTGCGCAATGGTCGGCTCGGTGGTCATGCCGGCCTGGATCTGGTCCTGCTTGATGGCGGCGATGAAGGTGTTGCCGGCGCCGACCGGCAGCAGTGTGTAGTCGCCGGGTTTCAAGCCGTTGCGCACGGCAAGGTACTGGGTCAGGAAATCGGTCGAGGAGCCGAGTCCGGTGACGCCTAGCGTGGCGCCCTTGAAGTCGGCTGGCGACTTGATCTCGGGGTGCTTGGCGGAGACAAGCTCGACCTCGCCCGGTGCCTGGCTGAACTGGACGATCGACTGGATGTACTTGCCCTTCGATTGCAGGTCGACGGTATGGTCGTAGAAGCCGACGACGCCCTGCACGGCGCCGGCCAGCAGTTCATTTTCGGCCTCGACGCCGGCGCGCGAATTGACCAGTTCGACATCGAGCCCCTGGTCCTTGAAGTAGCCGAGCTGCTGGGTGAGCATGGCCGGCAGGTAGATCTGCTTTTCCATGCCGCCGACGATGATGGTGATCTTGTCGGCCGCCGATGCCGCCGTGGCGCCCGTGGCGACGATGGCCAGGGTTAGCGCGCGCAAGGCGCACTTCGAGATGAAACCGGTCACGAAACTTCCTCCACTTGGGCGACGCGCCGTGAAGCTGCGCCGCATTCTCCTCCTCGCCGGCCGCTCAAGAACCGGTCATGCGGTGACACCGCGACCCTGTCATGGCACGCCCAAGCTTTCAGCTGGCTTTCAGCCGGCTGACGAAAAGGATCAGCCGGAATGCCGTACCGGGGCGCTCAGTCCCAGCACGTCGCGCATGTCATATTCACCGGGCGGCCGCGCCACCACCCAGAGGGCGGCGGCGATGGCGCCACGGGCGAACATGATGCGGTCGCCGGCCGAATGCGACAGGGTCACGGTCTCGCCCTCGGCGCAAAAGCTGACGCTGTGCTCGCCAACGATGCTGCCAGCACGCATCACCGCAAAGCCGATCTCGCCTATCGGCCGTGCGCCGGTGACGCCATCGCGGACGCGCCTTGCGACCGTCTCCAGTTCGATGCCGCGTCCGCCGGCTGCGGCCTGTCCCAGCATCAGTGCCGTCCCGGACGGCGCATCGATCTTGTGGCGATGGTGCGCCTCGACGATCTCGATATCCCAGTCGTCGGAATCGAGCGCTCTCGCCGCCTGCTCGACCAATCCGATGAGCATGTTGAGCCCGAGTGAAAAGCTGCCGGAGCGGACGATGGCAATGCTTTTCGCGGCATTGGCGATGGTCGCCAACTCAGTGGCATCGAAGCCTGTCGATCCGATGACCAGGGCTGGGCCGCCACGGTCAGCGCAAGATCTTGCCAGATCGGCCGAGGCAGCCGGCGTGGTGAAATCGATGACCACGTCGGCCATGGCAAGTGCCTCGTCACGGCTCACCAGCCCGTCGCCGACGATGCCCGGCCGGTGGAAACGGGCGGCGAGCGCCAGCCGGGCATCGGACTGCACGGCGTCCGCCATCTGGCGGCCCATGCGGCCCTGTGCACCCGCGATGGCAATCCTGATCGGCGGTTGGGACATGCGCTATCCCCGCGGCTATTTCCACATGCCGCGCATGCGCGCGCCAATGTCGACACGCACCTCGGGCCGGGGTGCCCTGCCCTGTGCCGCCTGCGCGGTCGGCCACGAAACCTGCTGGAAGGCAGCGAGGATCGAGGCCGGAATGAAGCGGGTGCGAGAGGCATAGAGGTGGCGGTCGCCGCGCGCCGCCTGACCATGCGGAAAGAACCGCTGCGGCATGATCAGATTGAGATTGTCCTTGGCCCGTGTCATCGCCACGTAGAGCAGCCGGCGTTCCTCCTCGATGTCCTCCTTGGTGCCGACGCCGAGATCGGCCGGGATGCAGCCGTCGACCGTGTTGAGCACGAACACATTCTTCCACTCCTGGCCCTTGGCCGAGTGGATGGTCGACAGGATCAGATAGTCCTCGTCGCGATGCGGCGGTCCGGCCTGGTCGCTGGTGGCGTCCGGCGGATCGAGCGTCAACTCGGTGAGGAAGCGTTCGCGCGAGGCATAGCCCGAGCCGATCTGTTCAAGCTGCAACAGGTCGGCCCGGCGCGTGATCGCATCCTCGTGGATGCGCTCCAGATGCGGCTCGTACCAGAGCCTGACCTGTTCGAGGTCGGCAGGCCATTTGGCACCGGCCCGCAGGCCGGAATAGAGCGCGACGAAGCCCGGCCAGTCATCCACCGCGCGTTGCGGCGGGCGCCAGCCGGCCAAGCCCATCGCCTCATCCAGCGCCGTCGTCATCGTCTCGACGATCTGAGCGGCGGCCGAAGGCCCGATGCCGGGCATCAGCTGCAGTACGCGGAAGCCGGCGACACGGTCGCGCGGGTTCTCGGCAAAGCGCAGCACCGCCAGCACATCCTTGACGTGGGCGGCATCGAGGAATTTAAGGCCGCCGAACTTGACGAAGGGAATGTTGCGCCGCGTCAGCTCGATCTCCAGCGGACCGCTGTGGTGCGAGGCGCGAAACAGCACCGCCTGCGATTTCAGCGCCGTGCCAGCTTCTCGTTCGGCCAAAATGGTGTCGCAGACGAAATTGGCCTGCTCGACCTCGTCGCGCACGCTCACCAGCCTTGGCTTGTCGGTTGATTTGCGCTCTGACCACAGGTTTTTGGTAAAGCGCTCCGAGGCCTCGCCGATCACCGCATTGGCTGCCGCCAGAATGGTCTCCGTCGAACGATAGTTGCGCTCCAGCATCACCACATCGGCGGCCTGCGCGAACTGCCGGGGAAAATCGAGGATGTTGCGAACTTCGGCGGCGCGAAACGAATAGATCGACTGCGCATCGTCACCGACCACCGTCAGCCCGGCACCGTCGGGTTTGAGCGCCATCAGGATCGAGGCCTGCAGGCGATTGGTGTCCTGGTATTCATCGACCAGCACATGGTCGAAACGTCCACCCAGATGCGCCGCTATTTCAGGCTCGGCAGCCATCTGCGCCCAGTAGAGCAGCAGGTCGTCGTAATCGAGCACGTTCTGCGCCTGCTTGGCCTCGACATAACCAGCGAACAACTGCTTCAGCTGCTCGGCCCAGCCGGCGCACCAGGGGAAGGCGGACCCCAGCACTTCGCCCAGCGGCGCCTGCGCGTTGACGGCACGCGAGTAAATGGCAAGGCAGGTGCCTTTGGTCGGAAAACGCGCTTCCGTTTTCGAGAAGCCGAGCTCATGCCGGACCAGATTCATCAGGTCGGCGGAATCCTCGCGGTCGTGGATGGTGAAGGCCGGGTCGAGGCCGATCTCCAGCGCATAGTCGCGCAGCAGCCGGGCACCGATGCCGTGAAAGGTGCCGGCCCAGGTCAGCGCATCGGTGATCACCGCCGCGTCGCGGCCCAGCACCTCGCCGGCGATGCGTTCGACGCGCCTCGCCATTTCTGACGCGGCGCGGCGCGAAAAGGTCATCAGCAGAATTCGGCGCGGATCCGCCCCCTTGACGATCAGATGGGCGACGCGGTGCGCCAGCGTGTTGGTCTTGCCGGAGCCGGCGCCAGCGATGACCAACAGTGGCCCGGCGACCTGTCCGTCGCCATGCTCGACGGCCTGACGCTGGGCGTCGTTCAGCCGGGCGAGATAGGCAGGCTGGAGGGTCGGTTCCCGGAAGGTCGAATCAGGGGTGGCGAGGTTCATCGCCCATCAAGCATCGTTTCTGCTTTGTTCGCAATGTCGATGCGACGATGTATTGGCGCATGTGGAGGATCACCTAACGCTGCGGGTCGATCCCCATCGCCACTGACTGCCGGCGCAAGGTCTCACGATCATATTGCGACGGCGGCACCAGCAGCGGGTCGATTGTATCGGGCACGTCCTCGACCATCTTCCTGGTGATGCGATAAGTGACATAGGCCAAAGCGCCGGCCAAAAGCAGACGGATCATAGTTGCAATCCTCCATTGGAACAGGACCAACCGAGGAGACGGCATTTGGTTCCTCCCGCCGACCGTCTTGACTGGGCGTCAAAAGATCGAGGGCGGCGATAGATCCGCTAACGCACACATTTCTCCGGTATTTCGGTGATGCATTCCTCGAGACGCTGGAGGCGGAACTTCGCATTGCGAAGTTCGTGCCCTGCCTCGTGCCGCTTGTGGCGCCCCTGGGCTGACGTCGCCATCAGATCGCGCTCCAGTTCGGCGATGCGCGCACGCAGCTGCTGAGCCTCGTCCTGACGCAACGCCTTGATCCATCCACGCCCGCGCATCTATCTTCCTGCCAGCCACCCCAAAGGCATGCCAAATTTATGACCGAAAGACGCTAATTTCCGGCAAGCCCAAAGGCTCCAAATTTAACTTTCGCTAATTTAGCATCAGCAAAGAGAAGGCTAGGGAAGAAGGCCGGCGCCGCTTGGGAGGAGGATGAAGCGCCGGCCAAGCGGATAATAGGTCCGCCGCAGAGCAGAGGCTAGCTGAGTCTTTCCCTGGCGTCATCGGGTGATTGTCTTCGTTAAAAGCGTACCGATTGACGCCAGTTGCTGGTCGCGGGCCCGTTACACGCGCGTCTTGACCATCATTCCGGCAATTTCCTTGAGGAGTTTTGCCGCCACGATGGCGGTCAGGTTGGCGATGTCGCGAGGCGGGTTTAATTCAACGATATCAGCCGCCACAATCGGCTGGTTGACCGATTGAATCAGGTTGATGACCTGACGCGAGGTCAAACCTCCGGGTTCGCGGTGCGAGACACCTGGCGCAAAAGCCGGGTCGAGCCCATCGAGGTCCATCGAGATATAGACCGGCGTCTTGAGATCGAGTTGCAGATTGTCGCTGAACCGCGCCGCCTCGATCACCTCGACACCGAACCGCTTGAACTGGTCGCGATGATGGTCGTTGACGGTCCGCAACCCGACCTGGATGAGGCGGTCGGCAAGCCGCGCTTCCATGATGCGGGCGAAGGGCGAGGTGTGGGAGCGCGGATTGCCTTGATAGGCATCATACATGTCGGGGTGCGCGTCGATGTGCAGAATGGTCAGGCTGGGATGTCGCCGGCGCACCGCGCGCAGTATCGGCCAGGAGATGGCGTGGTCGCCGCCGAGGCAGATCAACGGATCGCCCGACTCCAAGGCTCGTCCAACCTCGCTTTCGATCAGGTCCCATGGATCGGTGGCGGCGTCGAAGCGGACGTCGCCATGATCGACAAGCCTGTCGGTCAGATCGAAACCAGTTTCGCTCCACATGCTGTAGGCATCGGAGAACAATTCAGGACGGACATGGGCGGGCGCTTGCGCCGGGCCTTTAAGGAAGGACGAGTTGTCGTCGTGGGGAATTCCCAGAAGTGAAACCCTGGTCATCAGCGTCCGATCTCCGGCAGTGAGTCCAACAAGAATTGGGGGAATTCAACAAAGGACTGGGAGAGATCAATAATCTCGGGAGCTGGCTGTCGATAGCGATGGTGTTTGGGCCAGCGACGAGCGCAGCCTGGCAATCAAGCCGCGATCATCTTCCCGCGTCGCCGCTCAGTCGTTGCCTGACCAGGGCGACTTGAAAATTCGTACCGAACAGCAGCCCGTCATCGTTGAAGTCGTAGCTGGAATTGTGCAGCGGCGCCGACGTCTCGCCATTGCCGAGGAAGACGAAACAGCCCGGCACATGATCGAGGAAGCGGGCGAAATCCTCCGAGGCGGTCATCGGCTCGCGGGCGACGGCGATGTTGGCGGGCTCGAAAACGCTTCCGGCGGCGGCAAACGCCGCATCGACCAGTTCGGCATCATTGCGCAGCGGCACGAACTCGCGGCTGTAATTGACCTCGGCGCTGACATTGTAGGCAGCTGCGGTGCCTTCGGCGATGATGCGCATCTGCCGCTCGATCTCGGCGCTGACCTCGGGGCGGAAGCTGCGCGCATCGCCGAGGATGCGGGCAAGACCGGGCAGTGCGTTGCGAGTGCCGTCGGTGATCAACTCGGTCACCGAAACCACCGAGATGTCGGCCGGGCTCAACCGGCGCGAGACGATGGTCTGCAGATTTGTGACCAGCGCGCAGGCGGCGACCAGCGTTTCATTGCCCGAATGCGGGCGCGCGGCATGGCCGCCGAGCCCTTTCAGCACGATCTCGAAATTGTCCTCGGCCGACATGATCGGACCGGCGCGTGTCTCGAAATGCCCGATGGGCAGGCCGGGCATGTTGTGCAGGCCAAAGATCTCGTCAAAGGGGAAGCGCTGCATCAACCCATCGTCGAGCATGGAGAGTGCGCCCTTGCCCCATTCCTCGGCTGGCTGGAAGATGAAGCGCACGATGCCGTCGAAACCGCCCTCACCGGCCAGCAGTTTTGCCGCGCCGAGCAGCATCGTGGTGTGGCCGTCATGGCCGCAGGCATGCATGATGCCGGGATTGCCGGAACGGTAGGGCGCGGCTGACTGCTCGGTGATGCGCAGCGCATCCATGTCGGCCCTCAGCGCAATCGCCCGGTTGCCGCTGCCGCGCTTCAGCGTGCCGACGACGCCGGTGCCGCCGACGCCTTCGGCGACATCGTCCAACCCGAATTCGCGCAGCTTGGCGGCGACAAAGGCCGCGGTGCGCTTTTCCTCGAAGCCGAACTCCGGATGGGCGTGTAAATCGCGCCGCCAGAAAATCAGCTCCTGCTTCAGCGCGTCACGATCGAGTTCGGACATTTCTTCTGCCCCTCCTGACTACTTTGCAAGCTCTGTGACCACATCAAGCAGGATGTTGGCGCCGGCAACAAGCTCGGCATCTTCGGTGTGCTCGCGCGGATTGTGGCTGATGCCGCCGGCACTCGGCACGAAGATCATCGCTGCCGGCGCAATGCGCGCGATCATCTGTGCATCGTGGCCGGCGCCGGACGTCATGCGTCTAACGCCAAGGCCGCGGTTTTTCGCGGCGGCCGCGATCAGTTCGACGATGTGGATGTCGAACATCACCGGCTCGAAGCGGGCCAGCCGCTCCACCGAGATCGTCACGCCTTCGGCGCCCGCAAGCTGCTCGAGATAGGCAGCAAGTGCAGCTTCCTCCACCCGCAGGCGCTGCTCGTCGGGATCGCGCAGATCGACGGTGAAGATGGCTCGGGAGGGAATGACGTTGATGGCATTCGGCTCGAAGCGCATCGTACCGACGGTGGCGACCGTCGGCTTGTTCGAGCCCTTGGCCCTATCGTGAAGGAAGGTGATGATCCTGGCGGCAGCGTGGCCGGCATCGCTGCGCATCGACATCGGCGTGGTGCCGGCATGGTTGGCGACACCGTCGATGGTGATGCGTTGCCAGGAGATGCCTTGCAGATTTTCGACCGCGCCGATCGGCACGTCTTCACGCTCCAGCACCGGCCCTTGCTCGATATGCAGTTCCAGATAGGCGTGCGGCTTAAGGAAGCCGGGCTCCTGGTCGCCGGCATAGCCGATGCGGGCAAGCTCCTGTCCAAGCACACTGCCATCGGTGCCGACCGCGGCCAGCACCGTATCAGCATCGATGCCGCCGGCATGGACCAGTGACCCCATCATGTCGGGGGTATAGCGCACGCCTTCCTCGTTGGTGAAGGCGGCGACCGCCACCGGGCGCGATGGCGAAAAGCCTGATGCCTTGAGCGTCTCGATCACCTCCAGCCCGGCAAGCACGCCGTAGCAGCCATCATAGATGCCGGCATCGATGACGGTGTCGATGTGCGAACCGATGAGCAGCGGCGCCTGCCCTGCATTGTCCGCGCTTTGCCAGATGCCGAAAATATTGCCGACCCGGTCGACGGCGATATCGAGCCCAGCCTGCCTGAGCCAGCCGACCAACAGGTCGCGGCCGAGCCGGTCGGCATCGGAGGCGGCAAGGCGCACCAGCTTGCCCTCGCCGTTGCGACCAACGGCGCCCAGTTCGCGGATGCGGCCAAGCAGGCGCAGCGCGTCGACCCCGATCACAACGCTGCTCCTGCAAGCATCTTGCCGGCCAGCACATCGGCCGCGCTCATACCAACCAGTTCGGCGTAACGATGCGGGTCGGTGGCGCCTTCGGTGTTGATCACCAGCACTCGCGATTGGCGGTCGAGTCCGAGACTGGCCTGGTTGTCGGCCACCGCCCGGATCAGCCCGGCCAGGCCGACACCGCCGCTTTCGCCGGCGACGATCACCGGATCGCCTGCGCTTGGCCGCGCCAGCCGGCGCATCACCGCGATGGCCTCGTCCTCATCCACCGTCATGAAGGCATCGGCGGCGCGCGCCAGCACGCGCCAGGCGATCGGAGAGGCTTCGTAGCATTCGAGCATGGCCATCACGGTCGGCTGGTCATGCGCGACCTTGACCGGGCGCCCGGCCTGGGCGGCTGCAAAAACACAAGCGGCACGCGCCGGCTCGACCACGATAAACGCCGGTCTGGCGTCACCGAGCACGATGGCCAGATGGCCTGCCACCGCGGCGGCAATGCCGCCGACACCGGCCTGCACGAAGACATGGGTCGGTGGCTCGCGGAGCTGGCGCAGCGCTTCACGTACGATCGCCGTATAACCCTGCATGACAAGGCCGGGAATGCGCTCATAGCCCGGCCACGAGGTGTCGGAGACCACGGTCCAGCCTTTCTCATCCGAAACTCGAGCGGCTTGCCTGACCGAGTCGTCATAAGTGCCGTCGACCCGGATCATCTCGGCGCCATAGCGGGCGATCGCCGCGATACGCTCCTCGCTGACGCCGGCATGGACGAAGATCGCCGCACGCGCACCGACGAGTTGCGCACCTTGCGCGACCGAGCGGCCGTGATTGCCGTCGGTCGCGCAGGCAACGGTCATCGTCGCGGCGACCGCCCGCACATCCGGCTGATCGAGATCGGCCACGTCGACGGGCCGGCCAAGCGACCGGCTTGCCTCTTCCAGCACCAGACGGAAGACAGCATAGGCACCGCCAAGCGCCTTGAAGCTGCCAAGGCCGAGGCGAAACCCCTCATCCTTGACATGCAACGCACCGAGGCCGAGTTCGGCAGCGAGCGCCGGCAGCGCATGCAATGGCGTTTCCCGGTGATTGTCGCGACGGGCAAGGAAACGCTCGACCGTGTCGGCCCCGGCAACCCCCAGGGTTTCGGCATCGGCATGGTCGAGCGGCCGGCGGTGCAAGGCATTGTGATTGAGCAGGAACACTGGCGGCCCTCCTTGGCGTCCAGCGAGAACATATTGCAGGACCGATGCAAAGGGCGCTGTAATATAGCCCTTGAATTGCAAGTTTGTTTCGTCAAGGACGTGTCTATTGCCTGAATCGCCGCTTCCACTCGACAGTTTCGATCTCGCCATCCTTGCCATCCTGCAGCGGGACAACACGACGCCGCAGCGGCTGATCGGCGAAGCGGTGAACCTGTCGGCGCCGGCAGTGCAGCGCCGCATCAAGCGCATGGAACAGAGCGGCGTCATCGCCGGCAATGTCGCCGTCCTCGAGCCGGCGGCGGTCGGCCAACCGATCACCCTCTTCGTCGAGGTGGAGCTCGAGAGCGAACGCGCCGAGCTCATCGACACGGCCAAGCGGCAATTCTCGGCCGCACCGGAAGTGCAGCAATGCTACTACGTCACCGGCGAGGCCGACTTCATCCTCGTCATCACCGTGGCCGACATGGGCGCCTATGAGGCGCTGACGCGAAAACTGTTCTTCGACAGCAACAATGTGCGGAAGTTCCGCACCTTCGTTGCGATGGACCGCGTCAAGGTCGGGCTGACGGTGCCCTTGCCCGGATGAGAATTGCTGGCCCTCGCCTGCCCGCCATGTTTCTGACATTCTCGGCGTCACGAATTCGGCGGCGGAGGCGCGGTTGGACGACATCACTTCAGTTGCAATCATCGGTGCCGGGCCGGCAGGCCTGGCCATTGCTGCATGCCTGCGGCAGACGGGGGTCGACTTCGTCGTCCTCGAAAAAGAGGAGCAGACCGCACCCGCCTGGCGACGCCACTATGAGCGCGTCCACCTGCACACGACCAAACGCTATTCCTCGCTGCCCTTCGTGCCCTTTCCCAAGAATTATCCGCGCTACGTGCCGCGCAATCTCTTCGCTGACTATCTCGATGCCTACGCGCAACGCTTCGATCTGCGGCCCCGATTTGGAGAGACGGTGCGGGCGGTTACCCGGCAAGGTAGAAGCTGGCATGTCGAAGCGACATCCGGCATCGTGCATGCCTCCCACGTGGTGATCGCATCGGGTAACAACGCCGAGCCACTGATGCCCGGATTTGCCGGCGCCGATGCCTTCAGGGGTAAGAGGCTGCATAGCGCCGACTATCTCAACGCCACGCCTTTTGCCGGCCAATCGGTGCTGATCATCGGCATGGGCAACACCGGCGCCGAGATTGCGCTCGATCTGGTGGAAGGCGGCGCGCGACCAACGATTTCGGTGCGCGGCGGCGTTCATATCGTGCCGCGCGAGCTGCTTGGCGTGCCCATCCAGATGATCGGCATGGCGGCGCGCCTGATGCCGCAACGCATCAATGATGCGCTATTCCCTGTCATTCTCGATCTGGCGCTCGGCCGGCTGGAGAAATTTGGGCTCAGGCGGCCGAGCCAAGGAATGTTGCAGCAGATCGCCGTGGCGTCGCGCATCCCGGTGATCGATGTCGGCACGGTCCGCAAGATCCGCGAAGGCGCGATCAAGGTCGCACCCGACATTGCCGAGATCACCGAACAGGGCGCCCGTTTTGCCGATGGCAAGCAGAGCGAGTTCGATGCGATCATCTTCGCCACAGGCTTCCGGCCGGGCTTTGCCAGATTGCTACCGTCCGACGTCCAGCCGGGCCGCAGCGGCGTCAACGCGCGAGCCTCGGAGCTCGGCCTTTATCTCATCGGCTTTCACAATCCAGTCACTGGATTGCTGCGCGAAATCTCGATCGAGGCAGAGCAGATCGCTGACGACATCCGCCTGCGACGAGACCGAAAAAAGGCGGCCGAAATCCTGCCGGTATAATTTGGCGCGAACGAGCGGAGTTCTCTTCAGCCTCGGCTTGCCGCGCGCAGCCAGACCTTGTTGTCGTGGAATGCTGCACCGCCATAGGGTGCTGGCGCATCGGCGCCGGTCAGCACATTGATGCCCTCACCGCGTTCATGCGCGCTGTTTGGCCAGATGCCCTCAGCGATGACGACGCCGCGCTTGATGCCGTTGAACAGTTTTGCGTGCAGCACCACTTCGCCGCGCTGGTTGCCGACCTCGACGCGGTCGCCGTCGGCAAGCCCATGGGCCGCCGCATCGTCGGGATGCAAAAGCAGTTCCGGCCGCACTTCCCTGGCCTTCGACACCGGTGTTTCCGAGAAGGTCGAATTGAGGAAGTTGCGCGCCGGCGATGTCGTCAGCCGGAACGGGTGTGCTGCGTCGGCGACCTCGATCAGGTCGACATGGTCGGGGAATTCCGGCAACCGCTCCACCGGCCCGAACAGACCCATGCTCTTCGGCGGCCGGTTGGGGGCCGCCTGCCCGGTCCAGTCGGCGCGGAAGCGGAATTTTCCGTCCGCATGGCCAAATCCCTTGATGAAATGCGCGGTGTCGAAATCCGGCTGCAGGTCGACCCACTTGTCTTCCTTCAAGCTGTCGAAGCTGCCCAGCCCGCGCTTGCCAAGGATGATGTCGATATGCTGCTGCTCGGTCAGGCCGAAGCCTGGACGGTCGGCGACGCCGAGGCGCTGCGCCAGTTCCTCGATGACGAAATGGTTGGTGCGTGGCCCTTCCGGCGGGTCGATCAACTTGGGGCCGAGCGTGATGTGCTGGTTGCCGCCGCCCTTGTAGATGTCGTCGTGTTCGAGGAACATCGTCGCCGGCAGGACGACATCGGCAAGTTTGGCGGTGTCGGTCATGAACTGCTCGTGGACGCAGGTGAACAGGTCGTCGCGCAGAAACCCCTGCTTCACCAGCCGCTGTTCGGGCGCGACATTCACCGGGTTGGTGTTCTGGATCAGCATCGCCGTCACGGGCGGGCCGCCATAGAGCGCATCGCTGGCCCCGGTCAGCACCGGGCCGATGCGCGAATGGTCGAGATAGCGGATCGAGGGACCGCGCATCTTCGTGCCTTCCAGCACATCCTGGTTGAGCTTGAAGATGCCGGAATTGGAATGGAAGGCGCCGCCGCCCTCATATTGCCAGCAGCCGGTGACGGCGGCGATGGAGGCGGCCGCGTGCATGTTGATCGAGCCGTTGCGCTGGCGCGCAAAACCATAGCCGAGACGGAAATAGGTCTTCTTCGTCGTGCCGACGAGCCGAGCGAAAGCCTCGATCTCGGCGACCGTCAAACCGGTAATGGCCGCTGCCCATTCCGGTGTGCGGGTCCTCAGATGCTCTTCCAGCCCCTTGGGATCGTCGGTGTATTTTTCGAGATAGGCGCGGTCGGCCATGCCTTCCTTGAACAGCACATGCATGACCGCACAGGCCAGCGCGCCGTCGGTGCCTGGCTTCAGCACCAGGCCGAGATCGGCCTGCTTCATCGTCGCGTTCTCATAGACGTCGATGACGACGATCCTGGCGCCGCGCGTCTTGCGCGCCTTGATCGCGTGGGTCATGACGTTGACCTGGGTGACCACGGCATTGGTGCCCCAGATCACGACGCAGTCGGATTTCGCCATCTCGCGCGGATCGGGCCCGCGCAAGGCGCCCGCTCCCATCATCCAGCCGGTCCAGGCCAGATTGGTGCAGATCGAACCGAAAAAGCCGGAGTATTTCTTGGCGTGGCGCAGCCGGTCGATGCCGTCGCGCTGGACCAATCCCATCGTGCCGGCATAGTAGTACGGCCAAACCGTCTCCGAACCGTATTTCTCCTCGGCCGCGATGAATTTTTCGGCGACGAGGTCGAGTGCAGCCTCCCAACTGGCCTCCTTCCAGACGCCGTCGCCCTTTGCGCCGGCCCGGATAAGCGGTTTCAACAAACGGTCGGGATGATGGACACGGTCGGCATAGCGGGCGACCTTGGCGCAGATGACGCCTGCCGTATAGCTGTTGGCCTTGGCGCCATGGACGCGGCCAATGCGGTTGCCATCAAGCAACTCGACCTCGAGCGCGCAGGTCGACGGGCAATCATGCGGACAGGCCGAATGGCCGATTCTCAGCTTGGCGTGTTGGTTCATGGGACGAGATTAGCCGGTTCCTGGTGCGGGGTGTAGGGCCAGATGGGCGGGGCCTTACATCCCCTCTGTGCTATTCGTCTGAAGGGCCGATCAAGCGCAAGAATTCATCGAAGTCCGACGCAATGGGCCAAACGCTTTCGACCAGATCACTATTTGTCATGTCAAATGCAACGAGCGGATAAAGCCCGGCGGTGCGTAGATCGATCGCAATCGCTTCGCCGCCCCCGTTGCTGCCGATGACGAAAAACCCCGGAAAGAACTCCTTGAATGTCCCCTGCTGTTCTACTTCGATCACCTCTTCCGCGGTATGCAAAGCCAGCCACAGTGGCTGGGTTGGCAATGGGCCTTCACCACCGTTGCTGAAAGAGAGAAGGGCAAAATAGCTTTCAGGCAGGACAACAGGCGCAACGTCCCTGAGTTTCTGGATCGCCCCGTCTGACGCTCCACCGTTCTTGCGCCACTCCCGACCTTCAAGCATCTCATCACCCCTCAGCGCCTCACTCCGAGCAGCACCCCTCATCTGTCGCCTGCGGCGACACCTTCTCCCGCGGCGCGCGCCCCTACTCCGCCGTGCCTTCCTCATACTCGGCCGACATGGTCAGCCATTTTTCCTCGTGGCCGGCCAGCGTATGGGCCAGTTGCGAGCGCTCCTTGGCCAGCCGGGTCGCCGTCGAGGGGTCCTTCTCGTAGACGGCCGGATTGGACAGCTCGTCCTCGATGCCGTCGATGCGCTTGCGGATGCGGTCCATCAGCGCTTCGGTGGCGCGGATTTCCTTGGCCAGCGGCTCGAAGGCGGCGCGGCGCGCAGCCGCATCGCGGCGGCGGTCGGCCT
This sequence comes from Mesorhizobium bavaricum, assembly GCF_056781655.1. Taxonomy (NCBI): domain Bacteria; kingdom Pseudomonadati; phylum Pseudomonadota; class Alphaproteobacteria; order Hyphomicrobiales; family Phyllobacteriaceae; genus Mesorhizobium; species Mesorhizobium bavaricum. The sequence goes on from NZ_CM165566.1 coordinate 5,372,780, forward strand.
TTGATGCCTTGTCCGCCTCGCGCTTGCCACGGCGGTCGCCCGACACACCGGTGACCAGCGTCTTGTAGTCTTCGAGGTCGCCGTCATACGGATTGACCGCGCCGTCCTTGACCAGCCACAGCCGGTCGGCGGTCGCCTCTAGCAGATGGCGATCATGCGAGATCAGGATCACCGCGCCGGGAAATTCGTTCAGCGCATGGATCAGCGATTCACGGCTGTCGATGTCGAGATGGTTGGTCGGCTCGTCGAGGATGAACAGGTTCGGGCCCTCGAAAGCCGACAGACCCATCAACAGCCGCGCCTTCTCGCCGCCCGACAGATCCTTGGCGGCGGTGTTCATCTTCTCGGTGGTGAGGCCGAACTGGGCGACGCGGCCGCGCACCTTCGATTCCGGCGCCTCCGGCATCAGCCGGCGGACATGCTCGTAGGCGTTTTCGTCGGGCCGGAGATCGTCGAGCTGATGCTGGGCGAAGATCGCCACCTTCAGCCCGGGCGCCACCGTCATCGTGCCACTCTCCTGCTTCAGCCGGCCGGACAGCAATTTGGCGAAGGTCGACTTGCCGTTGCCGTTGGCGCCAAGCAGCGCGATGCGGTCGTCGGCGTCGATGCGCAGCGTCATCTTCTTCAGGATCGGCTGCCCCTCGGTGTAGCCGACATTGACGTTGTTCAGCGCCACGATCGGCGAGGCCACCGTCTTGACCGGTTCCGGGAAGGAGAATGGCCGCACCGTATCGTTCACGATTGCGGCGATCGGCTTCATCCTTTCCAGCGCCTTGATGCGCGACTGCGCCTGTCTCGCCTTGGAGGCCTTGGCGCGGAAGCGCTCGACGAAGGATTCCATATGCTTGCGGGCGGCTTCCTGCTTGACCCGGCCCTTCTCCTGCAACTCCTTCTGCTCGGTATACTGGCGCTCGAACTGGTCGTAGCCGCCACGCCAGAAGGTCAGCTTCTTCTGGTCGAGATGAACGATCGAGTTGACGGCGCGGTTGAGCAAATCGCGGTCGTGCGAGATCAGAAGCACGGTGTGCGGATATTTCGACACGTAGTTTTCCAGCCACAGCGTGCCTTCGAGGTCGAGATAGTTGGTCGGCTCGTCGAGCAGCAGAAGGTCGGGCTCGGCAAACAGCACGGCCGCAAGCGCCACGCGCATGCGCCAGCCGCCGGAGAAGGACGAGGCCGGACGGCGCTGCGCCGAATCGTCGAAGCCGAGACCGGCGAGGATGGTGGCCGCGCGAGACTCAGCAGAATGGGCGTCAATGTCAGCCAGCCGCATGTGGATGTCGGCGATGCGGTGCGGGTCCGTTGCGGTCTTTTCCTCTTCGAGGAGTGCCGTCCGCTCGAGATCGGCTTTGAGCACGATCTCGATCAGCGGGTCCTCGGTGCCTGGCGCTTCCTGCGCCACCTGGCCGATGCGCGTGTTCTTGGGCAGGCTGATCGAGCCGGTCTCGGAGGCAAGGTCACCGGTGATGGCCTTGAACAGCGTCGTCTTGCCGGTGCCGTTGCGACCGACAAGGCCGGCCTTCGTGCCGGCCGGCAAGGTCAGCGACGCATGGTCGAGAAGCAGGCGTCCGGCCATGCGGAGCGAAAGGTCATTGATGATCAGCATGGCCGCGCTTTTGCACCGGACATCAACGCTTCGCAAGACCTTGCGGGCCAGTTGGCCGCACAAGGCCTGAAAACGACGCCCGCGAGGGCGCCGTCAAAGCAGCCGATCAGCGGCTTGCCTACCCGGCCAGGCAGCTTTCAGGTAGCGGCCTTGCGCTTCGTCGCCTTGGCCACGGCGGCAGGCGCTGCTGCCGGTTTGCGGCCAAGTCCTGTCGACTTCGCCAGCGCCGACCGTGTCGCCGAATAGTTTGGCGCAACCATCGGATAGTCCGGCGGCAGACCCCATTTGGCCCGGTAGTCGTCCGGGCTCAGGCCGTAATCCGTCCTGAGGTGCCGCTTGAGCGACTTGAACTTCTTTCCGTCCTCAAGGCAGATGATATAGTCGGGAAACACCGACTTCTTCGGGTTCACAGCCGGAACCAGGGTCGGGCTTTCCACGACAGGCGCACCAGCCAGCTTGCGAACCGAAGCGCTGACGCTGGCAATCAACTCAGGCAAGCCGGAAGCCGGAAGCGGATTGTTGCCGATATAGGCCGAGACAATATCGGCCGTCAGTTCGATAACGGTCTTATCATCGATATTTGACAATTCTTTCACCCTATTTGCGACAAAGTCATCCACCCCAGCGAAGACTTATGTCGATGTATCTCTTTAAGGCGCCCCCCAACGGACTACGAAATCTCAAAAAGGAATTAAGACTCGCAACAAGTATTTTTCATGGGAAATCGACGTCGCGCAAATTAGAAAATCTAATACTTGGAACTAGCAGACTTCGCAGCATGGCCGTCGGCCAATATCTCTAGAATGCGCTTCCAACGGGCGCAACGCCCGAAATCCTTCTGTTCTATCGCCTTTTCGGCCTTCATCGCGGCGTAAAGCGGCGCCTCGGCGCCGAATTCCTTGATCAGCCAATACGCTTCCTGCCTGGCGAGACGTTCATTTTCGTCAAACATGGTTTTCCGCCTCCGAACGCTCCAAGCCGACCGCAATACAACTGCCGATGACGAGGACAGCTCCGACAATGGCCGTCAACGTCAGCGTTTCGCCGGACAAGGTCAGCAGCAGCGTCGAAGCGATCGGCGTGAGATAGGCGACGACCGCGACCTTGCCGCTGCCTTCCAGCTTCAAGGCGCGCGACCAGAAGTAGTAGCCCAACCCCATCGGACCAGCGCCGAGATAGAGGCCGAGAACCAGGTCCGTGCCGACGGGCCAGGCGAAACCGTCGCGAGCGCACCACAAAAACGTCAAGGCGACACCGATCAGCGACGATGGCAGCAACAGACGATCCGGCGAGGTGGCAACCCGTCCCACCATGACCGAATAGAAGGCCATGCACAGTGCGGACCCGAATGCGGCGAGATAACCGACGAGATCGCCCTGGAGCCAGGATTGGTTACGCCCTCCCGAAATCACGAGTGCAACGCCGATGAAGCCCACGACCGCAGCGCCGCCCAGCAATGCCGGGCGCCGCGGGCTCTCTAAAGCGATGACCGCCGCCGCGACCATCAACGGCCAGGTGTAGGCCACCAGATTGGCCTCGATCACCGGCATCGAGGCGAAGGCGATGTATTGCAGCACCATGGTGCCGACCAGACCGATGAAGCCTACCGCGAGAGGCACGAGCGCCGCCCTCGCCGCGACTGGCGCGGCACTTTCCCTGCTCATCAACCGGATGGCTGCGAAGACGAGTGCTGCTCCTGTGAATTGCAGGAATTGCACCTGCGACACCGGATGACTGGCCAGCAGGGATTTGCCGACCAGCGCATTGGTCGACCACAACGCCACCGCGCCGGCAGCGAAGACCAGCGCGGATATCGAGCCTGATCCATTCCGAAAGAAACCGTATGGGGCTCTATCTCTGTCTTCGACCATGATCCTGTCCGAAAACCGGTTCCCCCTTTTCGGGATCATGGCTCATTACCATGATTCCCTGGCTCCACCCGGAACCGGAGCCTCGGGCGACACCGGAACGGGACGCTCTTCCTCGAACCGGCGATAGGCCGGCAACTGGTTGGTCCAGACGTCTTCGGCCAACTCGTTGACCCATTCGCGGTCATGGTCGTTGTCGGCAGCGAGATAGAACATGCGGTTGTCGTCGACATAGGGCTTGGCCACCGAGCGCTGGTTGAGCACCAGCGTGACGCGCTCGCCGAATCGGATCGGCGCGGTGCGGTGCAGGACGCCGAGAAACTGCCCAAGCGTCGCGTAGTTCATCTTGTGATCGATGCGCATGACACGGTTGCGTGGGATCTCGCGGCCGGATTCGAGGATGGCGCGACCAGTTTCCGAGTTGTCGCAATAGATTTCGAGGTGGCCGCCGACCAGCGGATTGCTGATCGACAGCGGTATGAGCTCGGTGACCGGAACGCCATCGCAATGCCATTCCACGGCGCCGTCCTTGGGATTCATGAAGGTCACTGTCGAGCCAACGATCGATAGCGGATAGGGCTCCAGCTTGGTGCCCATCATGTCGGACAGCCGCTCCAGCCGCAGCTTGTCATGCAGCAACTCCTTGATCTCGGGGATGAAACGGTCGGCGCCGGTGATGAAGGTCAAGTCGAGGTGCTTGTGCACGGCATGGCTGGCCTTGAGCTTCAGTGCAGCCTCCTCGATTGCGGCAAGCAGTGCCGGGTCATAGCCATGCAGATATTGCGCGACGCCGAAAGTCGACACTTTCCAGGCGGTTTCGTGGCCGATGATGGCTTCGCGGCTCATCGCATAACGCAGTTCGGGAATGGTATGGGCGTTCATTGTACTTCTCCAGGATGGGGACAACACTTGATAAACAGTCGATTAATTCACCCACCCCTGTAAAATTAGGAATGCTAGTGCTAGCGTAAGCCCAGCTTAAGGTCGAAACCGTGCGTCTGCTCAGTCAGGTCAACCTCAACTCGCTGAAAATCGTGGAGAGTGCTGCGAGGCATAGGAATTTCACGCGCGCCGGTGAAGAACAGTTCATCACCGCTTCCGCGGTCAGCCAGCGCGTCAAAAGCCTGGAGGACCAGCTTCGCTTCAAGATCTTCCTGCGTGGTGGCAATGCGGTCTCGCTGACGCCGGAAGGCGAGACCTATGTCTCGCGGGTTCGCGAGGCGCTGGAGCGGATCGTTGCCGCCAGCATGGAAGCGACCGGGCAATCGCAGGAGCATGTGTTGAAGATTTCAGTGTTGCCGACCTTTGCCGCGCGCTGGCTGTTTCCGCGCCTGCCGCTGTTCCAAAGGCAATACCCGGACATCGAGATGCGCGTCTCGACCTCCTACGCAACGCATGAATTCTCGACATCGGACTTCGATGTCGAGATCCGCTACGGCGACGGCCGCTTCCCCGAACTCAGCGCCGACCTTCTTTTCAAGGAGGACCTGACGCCGGTGTGCAGCAGGAAACTCTTCCATGAAATACTTGGCAACAAGCCGCTGTCGAAGGTGAAGCCCGAAGATCTGCGCCACTTCACGCTGCTGCATTCCGACACCTGCACCCAGAACTGGCAATCTTGGCTCGACTTCGCCGGCGCCGGCTCCGTGCTCCACGAGACCAAGAGCATCTATTTCGATTCTTGCATGATGTCCTACGAGGCGGCCGCTGCCGGATTGGGATTTGCCGTGGCCAATCGTGCCTATATGGCCAGCGATATCCGTGCAGAAAGGCTGGTGGCTCCATTCGCGGTGCACCACCCGAACACGGCGGGGTGGTATTTCGTCTGCCCCGACAAGACGCTGCCCGCGCGCAAAGTGTCCCTGTTCAAGCAGTGGATCGCGGCGGAAGCCGCCTTGACGCAGAGCCAGCTGGACGCCGAGATCGGCGGCTGATTTTCCGCCTACGATATCCTGGATCAGGCGAAGGCCCTGCCCTCCTCGGTCCGCTGGAAGAGCATCAGGTCCAACCCCAGGCTTGGCCGTCCCAGGATGGTCAGAATCGTATGCGCCTGGCCGCGGTGATGGGTCTGGTGGTTGAAGACATGATCCAGCGCCGGCGCCAGCCTTTGCGACACCGTGCGCATGTCCGAGACAGTCATGTAGGTGAAGCGGCCCGTCAACGCCTTGTCGCCGAGGCCGCCGACCCAATCGATGATCCTCTTGTCCTCGGCTTCACGCGCCATCCGTAGGCCGGGCAAGGCCCGGTGCAGGATGGCGTCCAGCGTCGTCGGCGCATCGCCCTCGCCGGTGAAGCGCTTCATCCAGATGCGGTCGGCTGTCAGCAGGTGGTTGAGCGTGCCCATCATCGAGCCGAAAAAAGCTCCGACGTCGCGGTTGAGTTCCTCTTCGTCGAGCTCTCCGGCGGCATCATAGATGCGGTTGTTGGCCCATTGATTGTAGGCCGCAAACATCATGAAATGCTGTCTCATGGTTTCCCCTCGGCTCGCGTCGACACGGAGGCCTACCTACCCCGCAGGAACGCCGACGCCAATGACCATTCTGCTCTACGACCTCGTAGGACGCGACACCACACGTCCGTTCAGCCCGCATTGCTGGAAGGTGGCGATGGCGCTTGCGCACAAGGGGCTCGCCATCTCAACCGCGCCGACGCGTTTTCTGGAGGTGCCCGAAGTCGAGGGCGGCGTTTCGAAGACCGTTCCGGTGATCCGCGATGGCGAGACAGTCGTCACGGATTCCTTTGCCATCGCGCTGTATCTCGACGAAGCCTATCCGGATCGGCCGACGCTGTTTGGCGGTGAAGGCGGCAAGGCGATGGCACGCTTCATCGAACGCTGGTCGCAACTGACCATTCATCCCTATGTCACCACCGCCGCGATCATCGACCTCCATGCCATGCAGGACGAAGAGAACGCCGCTTATTTCCGCCGGAGCCGCGAGCAGCGCCTTGGCAGGAAGCTGGAGGATGTCGTCACCGCGCGCGACGCCGGGCTGGCGACATTCCGCGCCGCACTCGAGCCGCTGCGTTCAATGCTCGGCTACCAGCCGTACATCGGCGGCGCATCGCCACTGTTTGCCGATTATATCGTCTTCGGTGCACTGCAGTGGGCGCGCATAGCCACGCCCTACCAGTTGCTCGACGACAGCGACGTGGTGGCGCAATGGTTCGCCCGCTGCCTCGACCTGCATGGCGGGCTGGGGCGGAAGGCTGCTGCAGCGGCGTGACGGTGTAACGCCTGCCCTGCCGCCTGGCAGCACGAGCGCCGTCAATTCCTTGCGAGCAAGGTCAGCAGTGAGATAGCCAGGCCTTACTTGGCCGCAGCCTTTTTGGGCTTGCTGGTCTTTGGGGCAGCCTTCGCCTCCTTGGGGGCGGCTTTTGGCTTGGCGGCGCCGGCTGCCTTCTTGACGGGCTTTTTGGCTGCCGGCTTCCCCGCGGCGTCCTCCTGGTCGACGTCGGCTGCCGCCTGGTGCCAATGGCGATCATGCTGGCCAGCCGGTTGTCCCTCTTGCAGCCAGATCTGATGCGCGCGGTTGCGAATGCGTTCCTGACGATCGTCTGCCATTGTCATATTGTCTCCATTCGGGCCGACTTCAGCGCGGCGCCGACACGCGACTATAGCAAGCAAAGCATCGCATTACAGCCATCCGATCTCGCCTGCTGGTCTGCCCATCGGCGCCGGCCTGACGCAGAAACGCGCAGCGTTCCAGCCCTCCGCTCCCGCTCCGGGCGTTCGTCACTCGGAAAGCCAAGCAATTGGCTTTCCGTCCGCTTGGCGGACCGTTCCTCACCCCTTGGCAATGAGCCGGGCGGCTTGTATAGAGCCCGCCACTCTCAATTCCATTCTCATCAAAAGGACGACCCATGGCGCTCGAACGCACCTTTTCCATGATCAAGCCGGACGCGACCCGGCGCAACCTCACAGGCGCCATCACCAGAATGCTGGAAGAGGCCGGCCTGCGCGTGATCGCTTCGCGCCGGGTCTGGATGAGCCGCCGTGAGGCGGAAGGCTTTTATGCCGTCCACAAGGACCGTCCGTTCTTCGGCGAACTGGTCGAGTTCATGTCGTCGGCACCGACCGTCGTGCAGGTGCTGGAAGGCGAGAACGCCATTGCCAGGAACCGCGAAGTGATGGGCGCCACCAACCCGGCCAACGCCGCCGAAGGCACCATTCGCAAGGTGCATGCGCTGTCGATCGGCGAAAACTCGGTGCACGGCTCCGATGCGCCGGAGACCGCCGCGGAAGAGATCAAGTACTGGTTCTCGGACACCGAAATCGTCGGCTGACAATCCAGAGCTTGGATCACGTAAGAAAGGCCGGCGTCTTGCCGGCCTTTTTCGTTGGCGCAACGATCAGGTCTCGCGCACGAACTGCAGCGTGTCGGCATGCTGCCGGTCCATGACGCCGAACCGGGAAATCAGCTTGCGGCGCTCAAGCGCAGGATCTCGCGGCCATCCTTGTCTGATATGACGAGCTTGCCGGCGTCGACACTGTATGACGCCGCCTTGGCCAGCGCATCGAACAGCGCCTTTTCCTCCGCCATCACTTCCGGCGCGCAGGCCTTGTAGGTCGAGCCGATGTCGCTGATGGCGATCGTCTGGCCATCGACCTTGGCGGTGGCGAAATAGGTGTTGCAGGGGCCGCTGCCGCCTGCCTTGCCGGCCTCGCTGACCCTGAACGTCGCTTGCGGCGCGGTGATGGCGCCAACGCCGTCGACATAGTCAACCAGCCAAACCTGACCAAAGACAGCATCCGCCGACTCGGCGTTCGGTGCGACCATCTTCAGCACAACGGTCTGCGGCACGTCGGTCAGCGGATCGATCTGATGGCGCATATCGGAGATGAACAGGAGCTTGTCGTCGACAGTGATCCGGGCCTGCAACGCATAGGTCATCTGAGGCCGGATAACGGAAGGGTCGAATTTGATCTCGAAGCTGATCGGCACCTGACCGGTCGGCTTCACGATCTGCTTACCGATGATCGTGGCGGGCGCGTCAGCCAGCGACACGTCGGCAAGCTGGACGGAGAGCACTGCACTGGGCGGCAAGGCGATGCGCTCGCGATAGATCACCTCGCCGCGCACGAAATTGTCGGCGGCGAAAGACAATTCCGGCACGGCCAATATGCCGACGACCAGAGGCACGAAACCGAAGACGAAAAATTCGGCGATCCTGTCCAGCATGACCATCTCCCTTGCCCAGGCTGACCAACCGCGGTCAATTGGCCAAAGGATTGCGGTCAATGCATGGCTGCTGAAGGATTTATTCGGGCGGTTTCCAGCGTTGTGCGGCCCTGGCGTCGGCTTCCTTGGCCTCGACCCAGCCGCCCTCGGAGCCGTCGGTGCGATGCTCCTTCTTCCAGAACGGGGCGCGCGATTTCAGGTAGTCCATGAGAAAGTCCGCCGCCTCGAACGCCGCCTGGCGATGCGCCGAGGCGGCCACCACCAGAACGATGTTCTCGCCAGGCGCAATCTTGCCATGGCGGTGAATGGCGGTGAGGCCTTGCAGCGGCCAACGCTGAACCGCTTCGGTGGCGATGCGGCTGATCTCGGCTTCCGCCATGCCGGGATAATGCTCGAGTTCGAGTGCCGAGAGCGCAGCCTGCTCGTCGCGGCAAAGGCCCGAGAACGACACCACGGCGCCGATGTCGGTGCGGCCCTGCGTCAGTCTGGCGATCTCGGCGGCGACGTCGTAATCCTGTGTCTGGATGCGCACCGTCGGCACCACGGCGGCCGGCATGGGTCAGCCTCCGGTCATCGGCGGGAACAGCGCAATCTCGCGCGCACCGGCGATCTTTTCGCGATGCTCGACATGTTCCTGGTTGATGGCGACGCGGATTACGTCTGGATATTGCAGGGCGTGCTCGTAGCCCTCGCCACGCGATTTCAGCCAGCGCAGGAGGTCGGCGACCGTCTCGATGCCGGCAGGCAAGTCGACGTCCTCCTCAGGCAGGCCGATCCGCTCGCGCACCCAGGCAAAATAGATGAGCCGGGTCGTCATCTCACTCGTCCATAATGTGCTTGAGGCCGGCGCGGAAATAATCGTAGCCGGTATAGAGCGTGACCAGCGCCGCGATCCACAGCAGCACCAGCCCGGTCTGGGTGGTCAGCGGGAAGATCTTGTCGCCGGCCGGCCCAGCCAGCAGGAAGGCGATGGCGACCATCTGGATCGCGGTCTTCCATTTTGCCAGCTGCGTCACCGGCACCGAGACCTTGAGTGCCGCCAGGTATTCGCGCAGGCCCGAGACGAGGATTTCGCGGCACAGGATGATGATCGCCGCCCACAGCGACCAGCCGGCGATGCCGGCGTGGCGATCGGTGTCGGCCGCCAGCAGCAGCAGGCAGGTGGCGACCAGCAATTTGTCGGCGATCGGATCGAGCATCTTGCCGATGTTGGAGGTCTGTTGCCAGGCGCGTGCCAGGTAGCCGTCCAGATAATCAGTGATCGAGGCGAGCAGGAAGATGATCAGCGCCGACCAGCGGGCGAAATCGCTCGACTTCAGATGTCCTTCGAGAAAAAAGCACAGCACCACCAGCGGCACCGCGACGATGCGGGCGTAGGTGAGCATGTTGGGCAGGTTGAACGCGCGCTTGGCCATGTCTGGGGGAACTCTTTCTGCCTGCCTACTCAAATCAGAAGCGAATGTAGGGGGTCAACAGGCCAAAATCGATTGGCCAGCCGAAAACGACCGAATCTGCCTTAAAGTGCCGCTGCGCACTTTTGGGCGACATGCGCTCTTCCGTTTGATGCATGCCGCTGCCCCAAAACCGCTGCGCACTTTTGAGCGACATGCATCAGCTCTCATGAAAATGATTGTAGACCAGTTTCGCCACCTGTTCTGAAATGCCGTCGACTTTCCTCAGATCCTCGATGGCGGCACGGCTGACCGCCTTGGCGGTGCCGAAATGCATCAGCAGCGCCCGCTTGCGGCCGGGGCCAATGCCGCTGATCTCGTCGAGCGGGCTCTTGACCATCTCCTTCTTGCGGCGCGCACGATGCGAGCCGATGGCGAAACGGTGGACCTCGTCGCGCAGCCGCTGAACAAAGTAGAGGACGGGATTGCGAACCGGCAACGAAAACGAATCCCTGCCCCTGACGAAGAAGCGCTCGCGGCCGGCGTCGCGGTCCTGGCCCTTGGCGATGCCGATGGCCACCACGCGGTCCTCGATGCCGAGATCAGAGAGGATCTTGCGCACCGCCGTCATCTGGCCCTGACCGCCGTCGATCAGGATGACGTCGGGCCAGGCCGGGAAGCTGCCGGAGATGTCGTCTTCGATATCATCGCCCGCCTCGCCTGCTGCCGCGTCGGCCACGACGACATCGCCATGCTCCTTGAGCAACCGCGAAAAACGCCGTTCCATCACCTCGCGCATCATGCCGAAATCGTCGCCCGGCGTGATCTCGGTCGAGCGGATGTTGAACTTGCGATACTGGTTCTTGACGAAGCCTTCCGGCCCGGCGACGACCATGGCGCCGACGGCATTGGTGCCCATGATGTGCGAGTTGTCGTAGACTTCGATGCGCACCGGAGGCTTGGCGAGACCAAACGTCTCGGCGAAACCGGCAAGCAGGCGGCCTTGCGTCGAGGTTTCAGCCAACCGGCGGCCGAGCGCCTCACGGGCGTTCTGCAGGGCGTTGTCGGTCAGGTCCTTCTTCTCGCCGCGCTGCGGCACCGAGATCGAGACCTTGCGGCCAGCGCGGGTCGACAGCGCCTCGGCCAGCAGTTCCTGGTCCTCGACGGTTTGCGACAGAAGCATGGTGCGCGGCGTCGGCTTGTCGTCATAGAACTGCGCCAGGAACGAGCCCAGCACTTCCGATCCCTCCAGCGCCGGGTCGGCCTTGGGGAAATAGGCGCGATTGCCCCAGTTCTGGCCGGTGCGGAAGAAGAACACCTGGATGCAGACCTGGCCGCCTTCCTGATGGATGGCGAAGACATCAGCCTCATCGACAGTCGCCGGATTGATGCCCTGATGGCTCTGTACATGCGACAGGGCCGCCAGCCGGTCGCGATAGATCGCGGCGCGCTCGAAATCGAGGTCTTCCGAGGCTTGCTGCATGGCAGCCGAGATTTCGGTCTTCACCTTCTGGCTGCGGCCCGACAAGAAGTCCTTCGCCTCGCCGACAAGCTCGGCGTAGTCCTCGTGCGAAACCTCTCCGGTGCAGGGTCCGGCGCAGCGCTTGATCTGGTAGAGCAGGCAGGGCCGCGTACGGTTCTCGTAGAAGGAGTTGGTGCAGCTGCGCAGCAGGAAGGCGCGCTGCAGCGAATTGATGGTGCGACCGACGGCGCCAGCCGAAGCGAAGGGTCCGTAATAATCGCCTTTGCGGGAGCGGGCGCCGCGATGCTTGTAGATGCCGGGCGAGACATGGTCGCCGGTCAGAAGGATATAGGGAAACGACTTGTCGTCGCGCATCAGCACATTGAATCGCGGCCGCAAGCGCTTGATGAGATTGGCTTCGAGCAGCAGCGCTTCGATCTCGGTGCGGGTGACGACGAACTCCATCGTCGACGTCTCGCGCACCATGCGGCCGATGCGGTTGGTGTGGAACCGGCCTTGCGCATAGTTTGTGACGCGCTTCTTGAGGCTGCGCGCCTTGCCGACATAGAGCACGTCGCCGGCGGCGTTCATCATGCGGTAGACGCCGGGCGCGTTGGGCAGCCGCTTGACCAGTGTCTGGATCACTTCGGCGCCGACCATGCCTTCGGCGTCGCCGGCATGCGGCGTCCAGTCGATGGCGGTGAAGGCTATGTCGGGCCCGGCGGGTTCGACGATCTCCTCCACAGCCTCGTCCTCGAGGTCGAGTTCGACTTCGGGAGGCATGTCGTCGCCGCCACTACGTGGCTTGCTTTTCTGATCTACAGGACTCATTCCGCCATGCCTGTCACATCGGGTGTCTGCCACGCAAGATGCTGGCCGCCATCGAGCGCGATCATCTGGCCGGTGACAGAGCGCGCTTCCCAGAGATAGCGGATGGTGGCCCCGAATTCCGGCAATTCCGGGCCGCGTTTGAGGATCAAGCCATCGACCTGCGCGGCGAAATCGCTGTCATCCTGGCGAGCATTCTTCAGGGTCGGTCCCGGGCCAATGGCATTGACGCGGATACGGGGACCCAGCGCTTGCGCCATCATCTGCGTGGCCGTCCACAGCGTCGACTTGGACAGCGCATAGGAGAAATAGCGCGGCGTCGGCCGCCAGACGCGCTGATCGATGATGTTGACGATCAGCCCCTCCTGCCCTTGCGGCAACGCCAGGGCGAAGTTCTGCGCCAGCAATGCGGGCGCCTTCACATGCACGGCAAAGTGCCGATCCCAGGCCCGCCAGTCGAAGTCCAGAACCGAATCGTCCTCGAACAGCGACGCATTGTTGACCAGCAGCGAGAGCGGTCCGAGCGCGGCTTCCGCCTGGCCGACGAGGTCGCCGACGGCGTCCATATCGGTAAGGTCGGCGGCGATCACGGCGGCGCGGCCGCCGGTCCGGTTGATCAGGCCGGCCAATGCATCCGCTTCGTCGCGCGACCGATTGCAGTGGATGGCGACGGCAAAACCGTGGGCGGCGAGATCCTCGACGATCGCCCTGCCGATCCGTTTCGCCCCGCCCGTCACCAGCGCCGTGGCAGTGGCTTTGCTCATCTGGTGTCAATCCTCAATTTCGGGCCGAAAACACAATGCCGGCGAAATGTGTCCCGGCAGGCGTTAAATGGCGTTCGCACCTTGGGCAGCATTGTGGCGAAACAACCAATTCGCATTCCGACTCGTCCTGAACTTGGAGCCGCCCGATCGCAATATAGGACGCTGGACTCCTTGCACCAAGCGGTGTGCAGTGCAGCATGAAGCGGCTCCTGCCATTTCGCTGTTGCGAAGATGCAACGTCAAGGTTCCGCCTCAATCGCGCCGGGGAATGACCCAAGTTCAGGTTCGCTTCAGCCGCATTTTGACACGACATTTGGAACCGACGAACGCCAGATCCGTTTCACCCCCCGGACGGGTCGATGGCGATCGTGAGAAACAAGCCTGTGTCCTGTGGCTTAAGGAGTAAAGAACAATGCAAGCCAATCTCAAATTCGCACGGCCGCTGGCCGTGGCGCTCGGGCTCTTCGCCCTCAGCGGAACTGCCTATGCCGCGGACGTCGTCCAGGAAGAGCCGCCGGCACCCGCGCCGGTTGCCGAACTTCCGGTCGCTTCGTGGGCCGGGCCCTATGCCGGTCTCAACGTTGGCTATGGCTTTAGCGGCCGTACCAAGGAGAGAGATTTCGGCGTTGAAACCGATACCAAGGGTTTCGTCGGCAGTGCCTTCGGCGGCTACCAGTGGCAGCAGGAGAACTTCGTCTACGGTGCTGAAGCCGAACTCGGCTACAACGGCATCAAGGGTGACGACAACGGCATCAATTCCAAGGGCGGCTTCGAAGGCTCGCTGCGTGCCCGTCTTGGCTACGCCGTGACCCCGGAAATTCTGCTCTATGGCACCGGCGGTCTCGCCGGCAGAAGCCTTAAGGTGGAAGACACTGTCCTTGGCAGCAGCGATAGCGCCACCATGCTCGGCTGGACCGCCGGTCTCGGCACCGACATCAAGCTGACCGACAACGTGTTCGGCCGCGTCGAGTACCGCTACACCGATTTCGGCAGCAAGGACTTCGGTGGTGGCATCGGCAACGTCAAGGCAACCGACAACCGCGTCACCTTCGGCGTCGGTATGAAGTTCTAAGTCGTTCAAGCCACGACACGAAAAAGCCGGGCCTCGCGCCCGGCTTTTTTTGTGTTCGACGGCGGCTTCGGTCTCCTGCCTGCCGCATTGCACGGCCTGCATAAATATCCCCCCTCTGTATGCGTCTCAAAATTTGCCGTTGCACGGCATCAAGGCTTGTGCCTATAGTTAGTACGTGGCTCGCACGAACAAACAGAACCACCTGTGATGACCCCTGCAGACAGCGCCCCAGGATATGTGGCCGACGCACGGTCAGGATGCGTGCCGGGAACACTCCGTCAAAAGGGGATATGCACAGTGAACCGCTTTCAAAAACTCTCGACCGCGGCGCTCGTCGCGGTATCCTTCGCGCCGGCAGCACTTGCCGCCGATGACAAGCTGACGATCGGCATCATCACGTTCTCGACTTCCGACGTCGACACCAACCAGATGGTCGACACCATGACCAAGGAAGCCCAATCCAAGGGCTGGGCGGTGGAAACGCTCAATGCCAACGGTGATCCGTCGCAGGCGATCACCTCGATGAAGCAGTTGGCGACCAAGAAGGTGAGCGCCATCATCGTCACGGTGTTCGACTCGACCGGGCTGGCGGCCGGGCTGCAGGCGGCGGCGGATGCAAACATCCCGGTCCTTTCGGCCGGCGGCGGCATGGCCGACGGCATCGCGCTTTCGGCCAGCACCGGAGCCGCACCGCCGCTGATCGACCTGATGCTGAAGGATATCGGCAACGCCGGCACCGTGCTCGACCTCACCTATCATCCCGGTATTCCGTGCCGGGAGCGGGCCGACGCCTTCGATGCGGCGGTGAAGGCCAATCCAGGACTCAAGGCGACGTCGCACGAGATCAGCATTCCTGGTGCCGCCGAATCCTCGCAGGCCGCGACCAGCGCCTGGCTCGCCGCCAATGCCAACGCCAAAGGACCATTCGCGATCTTCAACTGCTATGACGACAATGCCATGGGAGCGATCGCGGCGCTGAAGCAGAACAGCCGCAACGACGTGAAGGTCTATTCCTTCAACGCCACGGCACCTGCTGTCCAGGCGGTCAAGGACGGAACCATGACCGCCACGCTCGGCGTCGACCTGACGTCAGCCGGCAAGATGCTGGTCGACCAGATCCCCGACATCCTGTCGGCCGGCGACCAGTGGAAGCCGAAATCCTTCGTGCCGGGCTATACGCTGGTCACCAAAGGGAATGTCGACCAGTTCATGAAGGACAATCCGCAGTAAGTTTCTGCCGATCGAGGGTGCAGCCGGGCTTGCCCGGCCGCGCCGGTTACCCTTCATGGGAGCCGCAATGCCCGCAGACCATTTTCTGTCCGAAACCTCCGCTCCGGCAGAGGCACCCAGCACTTCGCCGTCAACGCTGGCCAGATATCCATCGGCCAGTGCGCGCGACCGGCGCGCGCTGCTGATGCGCCTGCTCGGCACTTACGGCACCATCATCGTGCTGGCGTCGATGCTCGTGATCTTCTCGGCGCTGCAGCCGGGAACCTTCGCGACAGTCGGCAATTTTCGCAACATCATCAATGACATGGCGATCGGCACCATCGTCGCTGCCGGTCTCACCGTACCGCTTGTCGCCGGCGATTTCGACCTCAGCATTGGCTATGTCGCGAGTTTCTGCGGCCTGCTCGTGGTCGGGCTGCTGAGCAGCAGCGGGCTGTCGATCCCGCTCGCCATTATCCTCGTCATCTGCCTTGGCACCATCATCGGCGTCGTCAACGGCATCGTCGTTTCCAAGATCGGCGTGAATGCCTTCATCGCCACGCTCGGCACCGGCACCATCGTCGTCGGGCTGAACTACGCCTATTCGGGCGGCATTCCGCTGCAGCTCACCCAGTCGCGCCAATTCACCAACATCGCCATCGGCCGGATTGCAGGCGTGCCACACCTCGTTATCATCATGGCCGTGGTGCTGGCGCTGTTGTGGGTGATCCTCAATCGCACGGTGCAGGGTCAGCACATCAAGGCCATCGGCGTCAGCCCGGAATCGGCGCGCCGCGCCGGTGTCGCCGTCGACAGCAGCCGCATCGTCGCCTTTGCCATCGCCAGCACCTGTGCCGCAATCGGCGGCGTGCTGATGGCCTCGAACCTCGGGTCCGGCCAGGTAACGGCGGGGGACAGCTTCATGCTGACCTCGTTCTCCGCGGCCTTCCTCGGCTCGGCAGCCCTGAGAGAAGGCCAGTTCCATATCCTCGGCACCCTGATCGGCGTGCTGACGGTCGCCGTCGGCAACAACGGCCTGGCCATGATCGGCGCACCGATCTTCACCCAATTCCTGTTCACCGGATGCCTGCTCGTCGTCGCCGTGGCGCTCGGCGGCATCGGTCGCCGCTACGGAAGGGGATAGGCCATGGCCCAGGCAACGCTGCTCAGCCTGCGCGATATCTGCCGAAGCTTCGGCGGCATCCAGGCGCTCGACAATGTTTCGCTTGAAATCGCCAAAGGCGACATCATCGGACTGGTCGGTGACAACGGCGCCGGCAAGTCGACGCTGATCAAGATCCTCGCCGGCGCGCATGATCCGACCTCGGGCGACGTCATCCTCGAAGGGCGGCCGCAAAAACTGTCGCCGCCGGCCGAGGCGCAACGCCTCGGCATCGAGACGGTCTATCAGGATTTGTCGCTGATCGGCACCTTCACCGCGGCCGAGAACTTCTTCCTTGGCCGCGAACTCGCTCTTGGCCGCGGCCCCGCGCTGCTGCGCTGGATCCGCCGCAAATCGATGGGCGACACCGCGGTCAAAGGCCTCGATGAATTGCATATCGATATCCCCGGCGTGCGCTCAAAGACGGTCGAGCGCATGTCCGGCGGCCAGCGCCAGCTGGTGGCGATCGCGCGCGGCGCCTTCTGGGGCCATAAGCTGTTGCTGCTCGACGAACCGACAGCAGCGCTCGGCGTGCGCGAATCCCGCGAGGTGCTCGAGCTGATCAAACGACTGACCGCAAAAGGGCTGACCATCGTCATGGTCACCCACAATCTCGATCACCTCTGGCAGGTCTGCAATCGCGTGGTGGTGATGCGTCGGGGCCGCAAGGCCGCCGACCTCCTGAGTTCCGGCACCAGTATGGAAGAGGTCGTCGCCTACATCACCGGCGCCAAGGCGCCGCAGACCCGCTCCCCCAACGGCGAGGCAAGCGCATGAGCGCGACCGACGCGATGACGCTAGGCCGGCTTCTGGCTGAGGCGCCCAATCGCTGGGGCCATTGGGGCGCCGATGACGAGATCGGCGCGCTCAACTACCTGACCGCCGAAGAGGTCAAGCGCGGCCTCGCCACGGTGCGCGATGGCCGCACCTTCACGCTCGGCGTGCCGATCGCAACCCATGAGGGCGACGCCGTGTTCCCTGGCCGCTGGCCGGCGAAGCATTTCATGGTCGCCGACAAGGCCGGGTTCGAGAATGGCCACTGGCACCCTCTTCCCGGCGGCCTCGAATTCGCCGACGACTATGTCACCGGCTTCGCCCAGGCCGGTACGCATTGCGACGCGCTCGGCCACATGTGGTTCGACGACATGCTATGGAACGGCTTTGCGGCATCCAGCACCAATGGCGGCATGACCAAGGCCGGCATCATGCCTATCGCCGAGCGCGGCATCGTCGGCCGCGGCGTCCTGCTCGACATCGCCCGCTTCCGCGGCAAGCCGGTGCTCGACCGCGCCGAGACCTTCACCCATCACGACCTGATGGGGTGCGCGCGGGCACAAGGTGTCGAGATCTTGCCGCGCAGCATCCTTCTCATCCGCACCGGCTGGGTCGGTGCGCTGGCGGCGGGACGCAAGAGCATCGGCGAAAATTATTGGGAGCCCGGACTGACCTTCAGCCTCGATCTCGTGCGCTGGTTCGACGAGATGCAGATCCCGAGCCTGGTCACCGACACGCTGGCCAACGAAACCACCTACGAGCCAGGGAGCGGGCTGATGCTGGTGCTGCACGCGGCGCTGATGCGCAATCTCGGCGTCGTCTTCACCGAAATGGCCTCGCTCGACGCCCTGGCCGCCGATTGCGCAGCGGATCGTCGCTACGAGGGTTTCTACTGTGCCAGCCCGGCCAAGGTGAGCAAGGGCACCGGCGGCTCGGCAAATCCAGTGTTCATCAAATAGACGGAATGGCTTCATGACTTCTGCAGACGACGCGACGCAGCTTTGTTTCCTGCCGGCCACGGAACTGGCCCAGCGCATCCGGCGCCGCGACCTGTCACCGGTCGAGGTGACCGAGGCGTATCTGCGCCGCATCGAGGCACGCAATCCGGTCGTCAACGCCTATACGCTGGTGCTGGGCGACGAAGCGATGGACGCCGCGCGCGTCGCCGAAAAGGAGGTGATGGCCGGCGTGCCGCTTGGGCCGCTGCATGGTGTGCCGGTCGGCATCAAGGATCTCGACGATGTCGCGGGCGTGCCGACATCGATGGCGTCGCGGGCGGTCAAGAACCGGGTGCCGGAAACTAGTGCGGTGGCGGTCGAACGCCTATTGGATGCCGGCGCCATCGTGCTTGGCAAGACCAACACGCCGGAGTTCGGCCACAAGGGCATCACCGACAATCTGCGCTTCGGGCCGACCAGCACACCTTTCGCAATCGGCTACAATTCGGGTGGCTCGTCGGGCGGCAGCGCGGCGGCGATTGCCGACGGCATGGCGGCGCTGGCGCAAGGCACCGACGGCGGCGGCTCGGTGCGCATCCCTGCTTCGTTCAGCGGCACTGTCGGCTTCAAGCCCTCCTTCGGCCGTATCCCTTCAGTGACGCGCCCCGACGGGTTCCTGTGGGGACATCCGCTGGTCCATATCGGGCCGCTGGCCCGCACCGTTGCCGATGCAGCGCTGATGACCAGCATCATGGCTGGCCCGCACAGCCGAGACCCGCTTAGCCTGCCGGACGATGGTGTCGACTATGTCGCCGCCGCCGGCGGGCAGACACGTCCGCTGCGTGTCGCCTACAGCCCGCGCCTCGGTAATTTCCCCGTCGACCCTCAGGTCGCGAGCGTGATTGCGGCCGCGGTTGAAACCATGCGGGACAATGGCATTGCGGTCGATGAGGTCGAGCTCGATTTCAAGGCCGATCACAAGGAGCTGGCGGCGTTGTGGGTGCGCACGATCTCGATCCACTATGCGGCGATCGCCGTGTATTGGAAACAGGAAGGCATCGACCTGATGGTCGAACACGCCGCGGTGCTCACTCCGCAATTCCTGGCCATGCTGGAGGGCGCCTACAAGGTGACCGCCGTCGAGCACGCCCTCGACGGTCTGTTGCGCACCGGCGTCCATGATGGGCTCGAAAATGTGTTCGAGACCCATGACCTGATCGTCTCGCCGACGCTGGCCATTCCGCCGGTCAAGAATGCCACCGACGGCAACACGATCGGGCCGACCTCGATCAATGGCGAGGCGGTCGATCCGCTGATCGGCTGGTGCATGACCTACCCGATAAACTACACCGGCCACCCGGCGATCTCGGTCCCGGCCGGGCTCACCCCGCTCGGCCTGCCGGTCGGGATGCAGATCATCGGCAAGCGGCATGCCGATGCAAGCGTGCTCGCCATGGCCGCGCGCTTCGAGCGCATGCAGCCCTGGTTCAAGAGCTATCCGGGGCTGAAGGGGTAGGCGGAGCGCTGACGCTGCCGATCTCCCCCCTTGCGGGGAGATTGGCTCTCACCTTGGCTTTCGCCAATCAGCTAAATCGGCAGCTGCAGCAATTCCGAGATCACCAGCCCCGCAGCACCCAGCAGGGCCGCGCCGTCACCCGCGTCGCCGGCAATGAACTCCATCGTGCTGCCCGGCCGCGCCGGCACCATGGCGCGGACGTGGGCGGCGATGGCGTCGAGCAGGCGATCGCCGCCGAGCACCACATCGCCGTGCAGGATGAAGACGTTGGGCGCCACCGTCTGCTGCAGATTGGCGATGCCGACGGCTACGTTGCGGGCGTAGCGGTCAAGCAATTCGGCCGCGCCCGGCAACCGCCGCGCAGCCATGTCGACAAGGCGGGCCGAATCGATCAGATCGGCTTCGGGCAAAGCCGCACGCGTGGCCTCGCGCCGCAACCAGCTCAGCGTGGCGATGGTGTCCCAGCAGCCGCGCCTGCCACAACGGCAGAGCTCGCCGTCGAGCTGCACGAAGGTGTGGCCGAGTTCGCCGCCGGCGCCAGCCGTGCCACGATAAAGATGGCCATCGAAGTAGAGTGCGCCACCCAGCACTTCGCCGGTGTAGACGACAGCGAACTGCCTGACGCCGCGTCCGGCGCCGAACCAGCGGTCGCCGACCAGCAAGGCGCGCGGATGGTGGTCGAGCTTGACGGGCAGACCGAAACGCCTGCCGAGATCGTCGGCAAGCGGGTAGCGGTCGAGTGAGGGCGCGAGGTTGACGGTAACGATCGAGCCGCGATCGGTATCGACCATGCCCCCGACACCGACGCCAATACCGAAGGGCGTGCGCCGCGCCTTGGCCAGCGTATCGCCGACGCATTGCGCGATCGTTTCGATGATTGGCTGAACCGGCCCCCTGCCGTCGGGCAGCGCCATCTTGCGCTCCGACTCGATCTTGCCGTCAAGCGTCGCAACGCAGGCATGGACAGCGTCCGGCATCAGCAGGACGCCGCAGATCGGACGGGCATGGGGCGAAAACCACAGCGGCCGCGCCGGCTTGCCGCCGCCGGGATTGGCGGGGATGGGATCGCTTTCGACCAGCACCTGATCGTCGATCAGCGGCTGGACGATGCCGGAAATGGTGGTGCGGTTGACGCCGGCAAGGCGCGCCAGCTCGGCGCGGCTGGTCGGCCCGAGATCGAACAGGGCCTGCAATACACGCCCGCGATTGGTGGAGCCGACCATCGAGGAGGACAGCAGTGCCTTGCGCCCGCGCCCCGCCCTTTCCGTGCCGGCACCATCGCCGGGCGGCGTGAACGCTGCGTTGCGTGCGCCGTTCGGGCTGTCGTCGTCGGTAATGTTCATCGCTGGGTTTTCACAGAGACATTCTCAAAAACCTTTCTAGCCCAGGAGCTTGCCGGTTTCGAGAACTTTGTGCGAGACGGCAACAAACTCGCCGAAAACTGTATGCCGGCCCTGCCCGCGCCAGCTTCGCTGCCGCCTCAGCGCCTCACCCGGGGACCTTAAAGTGTCTCGGCAGGTGGGTGGACCGACGGCTTTTGCTGGAAACCGTCATGGGTCGGAATCGACGGCAGCCGGTCGAGCCATTTCGCCCGCGAGCGCATGACGACCTGCGCATCCGGCCGATAGTCGTCCGGATCGGTCATCGTGGCGGCGTGAACATGAATCTCGGTGGGCCATTTGTCGGAGCGGGAATATAGCCTTGAGCCGCAGGACGGGTAAAAACCGCGAAATGTGGTGGGCTGCTCTCGTAATGCACGATGTCGCCGGTCCAGGTCAGATGCTCCGGTCTCATCCCCAGGACGGCCGTGAACGGGGCGGACGTGGCGCGCTGGCAATCGGCGGTGTGACAGCGTCGCTTTGCGACCTTGTTGGGTCTCAAGTTGGGGAAAGGTAGGAGCTGCCGATCTCCCCCTTGCGGGGGAGATGGCCGGCAGGCCAGAGGGATGTGCGAAGGAACTCGGCCTCCGTCCCCAGCACTCTCGTTTTGAGCTATGCTCGGAGATGCTGCCAACGGACAGGTTGGCAGGACAGCACTCCTCTGCCCTGCCGGCTATCTCCCCCCGCAAGGGGAGAGATTGGACGTCACGCCGGCTTTCGCCAATCTCCAACCTCGAAGACCAACTCGTCGCTCACCCCGGCACCGCCGGCTTCAGCTCCGGGAACTTCTCGTCGAAGCGCGCTGCCCAGCGCGTCAGCCGGGCGCGGCCCTTTTCCCATTTTCCGGCAAAGCGCAGTGCGAGATAGCCAAGGCAGGCGCGCAGCGCCATGTGGCCGGCGGTGATTTTCTTCGGCAGCTTTGGCGGGTTGGCATTGAGCAGATCGAGCGCTGCCGTGATCTTCGCCCACTGCCTGTCGAGCCAGGGCTCATAGACCATCTCTTCAGGCCGCGTGCGCCGCTCATAGACCATCGAAAGCGCGCAATCGCAAATGCCGTCCGCCAACGCCTCCAACACCTCCGCATCGAGGCGCTTGTCGGGATTGCGCGGAAACAGCGCGCTCTTCGAAACACGGTTGAGGTGCTGGGTAATGGCGCGACTGTCATGGATCGAGCGGCCATCGTCGAGCACCAGCACCGGGATCTTGCCCAGTGGATTGGCGCCGATCAGTTCGGCCGGTTTGTCCTCGGTCTTGATCGGCACGAGATCGATGGCGATGCCGGCATAGGCTGCTGCCATGCGAACCTTGGAGCTGTAGGGAGACGAGGAAGCATAGAGCAGTCTGGACATGATCGGGTTCCTGTTTGCGGCCGGCACTTTTGCCCGGGAGTGGCTGCCCGGCAATGGCCAGGCGACAAAAAACCAGCTGCCAGAAAACCGGTGATGGTTTCCTGCCATGGCCATTGCGACATGGCCACAGTGACATGGCTACAGACGGATCCGCGATCAGACGAGCAAGAAGATCTCAGCAGAGCGGAAGCATCCGATCTGCTTTTCAATCCTCCGCAACCCCGGCTTCGCGGCGGGGCATTCGTTTCATGACCAGGCACGAAAGAAAGCCAAACCGCGCGAGCAAGCGAGGCAGCCTGTCCGGCGCCTCGCTTTGCTGCCCTGGCCCCCTCCGACGATCCTGCGCATGGCCCGAAAACCAGCTTCGGTTTCCGGAATGATCATGCGCCGATCGCAAGTGTCAAAGCGTTCTCCGTGCATCCAGCAGGACACACGGTGCTCCAACAAGACCCAGTCTACTTCTTGGCCGGCGCCTTCGCCTTTGCCGGCGCTGCCTTGGCCTTGGGGGCCGCGGCTTTCTTCACGGCAGGCTTTGTTGCCGCCGCTGCCGCTTTCTTGGCCGGTGCTGCCTTTGCGGCGGGCTTGGCCGCGGCCTTCGCGGGCGCTGCTTTCTTGACTGCGGGTTTCGCCGCCGCCTTGGCTGCAGGCTTCTTGGCCGGTGCTGCCTTGGCGGCCGGCTTTGCCGCTGCCTTCGCCGGCGCTGCCTTCTTCACTGCCGGTTTCGCCACGGCCTTGGCCGCTGCCGGCTTCTTGGCCGGTGCTGCTTTCGCCTTTGCCGGTGCTGCCTTCGGCTTGGCCGCGGGTGCTGCCTTCTTCACTGCTGCCGCGACCTTCGCCGTTGCTGCTTTCACAGGTGCTTTCTTTGCCGGTGTCTTGGATGCCGGCGCCTTAGACGACTGCTTCGCCATATCATGCCCCTTGCGTTACGCCGACGGCCGTGAATGACCTCGACGGGGAATGCATATCTGACTCGCGGCTCTCTAGCCAGCGAAGCATAAGACTGATTTTCGCAGCTTAAATTTTGGTTACTGATGGCACACGATCATGCTGATCATCGCAAAAATCCTTCGCTGATCTTTGACCATTGCCGGAAGTTCGCCGCCGACATTCTCCGCGCCCTGCGAGACCGGCCTCGCCGTCAAGCTCCGAAGGTCAGCGAGCATGATCTGCGGCATGATCGGTGCGAACATCTGGTGCAAGCGGACGATCTACACGGATCACATGAGCAATGCGCTCACCGATCGCTGCATCACCTTGTCAAGGGCGATCCCATCACCGCTTGTCGCGAATTGACAGATAGCTCTATTTCACAGAGTATTCTGCATGATACGAAGGAGTGCTTCGATGTCGATCGCACACGAGCAAGCGGCGCTGTTGCTGTCCCGGATCACCGAGATGTCGCCCCGTGGCAGCCGCCTCGTCGGTGATGGTCTCCGGCTTCGCCGCGCCGGAGCCAATCGATGAGCGCCGACGAAATCATCCACCAGAGCACGCGGCTCAGGATCATGGTCGCCCTGAACATGCTGGAAAGGCGCGAGGTGCTGGAATTCACCCGGCTGAAGGCCATCGTGGACGTCACCGACGGCAATCTCGGCGCGCATCTCGATACGCTGGTCAGGGCCGGCTATGTCGAGATCGAAAAGCTGTTCGTCGGACGCCGGCCGCAGACGCGGGTCAGAGCAACGACGAGCGGACGGCGCGCGTTCCGCAGTCACGCCGCTTTTCTGCGCAAAATTCTTGATCAGGCCGGAGTGCCGCAGCGCAGAAAATAGCGCGCGATTCTCTATCGCATGTTTTCTCATGTTTTGACGCAAGTCCCTAAGGGAAAGCGCTATGCGCTTTTCCCGGGAACACCGTTTCGCACTTTCCTGGAAACTGCTTTAACGCGCGGCGACCACGGCGACGCCGGCGCCGATCATCACTCCGCCAGCCGCACGGTTGACGCGGCGCACGACCCTCGGGGTGCGCAACAGGGTGCGGGCGCGGCCGGCGAGAAGGACGTGGCCGCCGATCACCACGAATTCGACAGCCAGGATCACCATCGTCAGCACACCGAGATGACCAACGTCGAGTGACGCGCCGACCACATTCGGCAGCAGCGCCACGTAGAACAGCGGCATTTTCGGATTGCCGAGATTGAGCGCGATACCCGTGGCGAAGATCGTCAGCAGCCCGCGCCGTCCGGAGATGGGTTGAAGTTCCGGCACGACGGGCACGGCGGTCCACAACCTGATGCCCATCCAGATCAGATAGGCCGCACCGCCATAGCGAAGCACCGTCACGACGATCGCCGTCTCGGCGGCGATGATCGACAGGCCGAAGGCGGCGAGGACCAGGAAGATGAGGATGCCGACCACCGTGCCCGCGCCATAGGCAATGCCCGACGCCGCACCGCTGGAGATCGTACGGGCGACGATCGTCATGTTGTCCGGACCGGGACTGGCGGCGAACACGAAGAAGGCAGCCGCGAAGGCAAGGATGGTGGCAAGGTCCATGACGACTCCCGAAAGTGATCTGTCTCTCTCTCGGGCGTTCAGACTAGCCGGTTTGCCTGTCGGCGACATCAGGAAATATCGGGCTCGGCGCGACGCACATCGTCGTCACGGCTGATAGCCGAGGCAGATGGCGCCCAGCGCGACAATGGCGCAGGCTCCGACCCGCCGCGGTGTCAGCATCTCGCCGAGAAACAGGCGCCCGATGAAAGCGGCGAAGACGACGCTGGTTTCACGGATCGCGGTGATGGGACCGGCCGGTCCGAGCGCGAAGGCGGCGACCACGACGCCATAGGCCAAAAGCGCGAACAGGCCGCCGCCCAGCGCCTTCCAGGTTTCCGGCGCCCGCAGATCGACGATGAGCCGGCCCCGGCAGGCAACGAAGGTCGCCGGCAGCAAAGCGCCGTAGATCACGAGAACCCAGGCGGTGTAGGCGCCGGCATTTCCCGCCGCGCGAACGCCGATCGCATCGACCGTCGCATAGGCGGCGATGATCGCTCCCGTTGCCAGTGCATAGAGTATCGATGTCGCGGCGGCCCTGCCCCTTCCGAGCGAAAGGCCCATGATGCCGCCGGCGACCAGCGCGACGCCGACGGTCTGTGGCTGGGTGAGCTGCTGGTTGGCGAGGAAAAACCCGCCAAGGGTGACAAGCAGCGGCACGCTGCCACGAACGATCGGATAGACCTGTCCCAGTTCGCCATATCTGTAGGCGGCGACCAGAAAGACGCTGTAGCCGACCTGAAGGCAAGCCGAGAGCACGACATAGGGCCAGGCTGGCGCGGCTGGAAGGGCGTGAAAGATGGCGAAGGGAATGGCGAGCGCCGTACTGGAAAAGCTCATGACGGTGACGGTCCACAACCTGTCGCCCCCCGTTCGCAAGAAGGCGTTCCAGGTTGCGTGCAAGATCGCAGCAAACAACGCGAGCCCGATGACCAACGGGCTCATTGCGGCCGGCGCGAAGCGGCGATGATGCTCAAGGCCGCCTTGCGGGCGTCGCGTATGGCGGTGTCCGCCTGCCCCATCTGCGCCAGCAGGGTCGCACCTTCGATCAGCATCAACAGCGCCGCAGCCACGCTCCCGGCGCGGCCGCGTGGCATCGCCTCTTCGAGGATTGACTGCAAGCGCCGCTTGAGGCCGTTCTTCTGCCTGGCGACAGCCTTGAACACCGGATGCTCGGGATCGCCGAACTCGGCCAGCGCGTGCGCAAACAGGCAGCCATGGAAATCCGGGCTGCGAAACCAGCGCTCGTGCCAGTCGAAAATCCTTTCAATCTTCTGCTTGGGCGCGGCCACCTCTCCGGCGAGGCGGTCCAACTGACCGTCAAAACGCCTGGCGCGATAGTCGAGCACCTCGACGATCAGCTCGTCCTTGCTGGGAAAGTGACGATACATCGTCATCTTGGCCACATCGGCCTCGGCGATGATCCGGTCGATGCCCGTGGCATGGAAACCGGCGCGCTTGAACAGCGCGTAGGCCGTTTCGACGACGTGCTGGCGTTTGTCGGAAACAGGCGACGAGGTCATGGCGCTTACCAGTGATGAGACAGGTCTGTCTCATAGTTATGCGAGAGTTCGTATCTTCTGTCAACACAGCACGGAAAAGCGCCCGCAGTTGATCAAGCCGCAGGCGCCAAACGAAATTGGGAAACTGGAAAGCCGCGTTCAGCGCAGGATACGGCAGCGGCCGTTGTAGACCATCCAGCGGTCGAAGCCCGAGACGCAAAATTCGACATTGTCGCCGATCGAGGCGAAGCCCTGGCCTTCTTCGATCAGGTACCAGATGGTGCGATCACGGCCGTCCGATAGGCTGACGGTGGCGCCGCAGTAGCGGCGGCCGATCGGCCAGGTTTCGTTGGCCGCCAGATAACGATGCTGGTGGATACGCCGGAAATCGGTGATCTGCACATCCGGCAGATGCGGCACGTGATGCACCTGATACGAGAAGCGGCTGGTGATCTTTTTCAGCACCCATGGCTGGCCGCAGACGCCGCCATCATCGTCGGAATAGACGCCAAGGTCGGCCGCCTGCACGGCCTGGGTGACGCCGAGAGGCGCCGCGAGCGGAGTGCAGAGCGAAATCAGGGCAGCAAGTGCGGATTTGGCAAAGCGAGTCATGACAGCCTCTCAAGGTCGATTGCGCGCACTCTGCGGATTCGCTTGGCGGCGGTCAAGCGGTTGTGGAAACAATGGTTTCCCAGTTCGGAACGACCTTGGCCAAAGCCGGACTTGCAAGGAACCGGAATGGCTGCGGGGATCGCTCCCAAGAGCTGCGCGTCGGCTTGTCCGGCAAGTCAGCCGACTTGAGAAAGCCCCCGACTGATTGCCGATTCTTGCCAGCGCGAGCGACGCGTGTCGACGAGCCCTTGCAGATAAGGGCCCCTCCGAAAACCTTCCGTCAAGCCTGCTCGCCGGCCAGCCATTCCATTGACCAGTGCGCCGGCTTTCCCACGGCGAGCAATCTGTGCAGAGCCGGCAGCAGCGCCCGCAGTTCGCCCTCCAGCGTGAAAGGCGGGTTGACGACCAGCAGGCCGCTGCCGTCGAGGCTGGGTTCCGAAGAAGCGGGCCTGATCTCGAATTCTATGTCGAGCAGCTTAGGAATGCCGGATTGCCTCAGCGCCTTCCTGAAAGCGATGATCGCCTTGCGGTCCTTGATCGGATACCACAGCGCATAGATGCCGCCCGGCCAGCGCTTGTGCGCCCTTGTGAGCCCATCGACGAGGCGGTCGAACTCGCCCGCTTCCTCGAACGGCGGATCGATGAGCACCAGGCCGCGCTTTTCCTTCGGTGGCAGATGCGCGCCGAGCGCCAGCCAGCCATCGAGCTCGATGATGCGGGCCTGGAAATCACCGGCAAAGAGTGTCCTCAGCTTGCCTGCATCCTTGGGGTGCAGTTCGATCGCCGACAGCCGATCCTGCTTGCGCATGAGATGACGAGCGATCAGCGGCGAGCCCGGATATTTCTGGATGCCGGCCTCGGGATTGAGCGCACGCACAGCGTCGAGATAGGGTGCCAGAAGTGCCGCCACCGGCGCGGCGAACGGGGCATCGATCAACCGGCCGATACCGCCTTGCCACTCGCCGGTCTTCTGCGCCTCGACCGAGGACAGATCGTAGCGGCCTATGCCGGCATGGGTGTCGATGACGCGAAACGCCTTGTCCTTCTGCTTGAGATATTCCAGCAGTCGCGTCAGCACGACGTGCTTGACAACATCGGCAAAGTTTCCGGCGTGATAGGCGTGGCGATAATTCACTTGGAACCCCTGCCCCAGCGCGGCGGTGGCGGCTGCGAATTCGGATTTTCCGGCCTGCCGCCACTGGTGCGCAAGGTCAGCAAAAACCCGATCAAGCCGATCGCCATGAGCGAGTAGCCGAGCGGCCGAGCGCGGCCGTCGATCTCGCCGACACCAGAGCGCAGGATGAGGTCGACCGCCCGCATCGGGATATCCTCCGCGTCGCCTGGGCCGACGGTGAAGAGGTAGGCGCCGGGCCTGACGGTCGCGATGAGGCCGGCCTCATCGCGAAAGATCTTGTCGGGTAGTTGCGGGCTGGCCTGGCGCGGGTTGTCGGAATGGTTGAACTGCAGCGTCGAGGCGAGCACCGTGCGGCCATTGGTGGCGGCAGTCAGCGTCAGCACCGTGCGCTGCTGCGAGACGATGCGTTCGGCCCTTGCAGTCAGGTCGACAATCACCCGCACCGGCGCGTCGCGGCTGCCGAGCGGCACCTTCAGCGGCTTGAACCGGCCTTGCTCATAAACGCGCCAGGTGCCGATCTCATGGCCCGAGAAATTGCTCATCGCCCAGGGATAGATGACACCGATGCCGCTGCCGGCGAGCAGGATCAGAACAAACAGAAAGCGCATGCGAATAATGCCCCCTTGATGCGACTATCCTGCATTGGCACTGTCGCGGATACGCTCCATCTCGTCCAGTAGCATATCGAGGGAAAGTCCCCTCGCCAGTTGCTCGTCACCGACCGTGGTCACCGCCGAAGGGCCTTTTGCGCACCCATAAGGTAATAGCTCGCGGCGCGGAACAGCCGTGCACTCAGCTCTGGACCGAAGCCGCCTGCTTCGAGCAGGGCGAACCGGACCAATCTGGGATAGCGCGGTTGCCTTGTTTCGTCGCTGCCCCCTGACGGTGATGGCCCGCTGACACAGGCCATCGTATCTATTCTGCTCATATCCTTGTCGGGCAACAATACGCACGCAACTCTACCTATGCGCGTTGAATTGCGGCACCGGGCTCTCCTCACTGTCGAGCTTTGATTCTGCCCCGAAACAGCTTGCCGCATTCGACTGGATATTTTTCCGTGACCTAGGCAATACGCTGATTCACAACGAGGATCCGCCCTGTACACCCAACGTCCGGCCGCGAAGCCGACGCAGCGTCATGATTAACCATTCGCAAACAGCGATGGTTAAGGTTTCGCTAATTTAGTTGACTAGGATTTCCACAGGTATATTTTCAATGCGTTGGGATGTGCAATTTGGGCGAGTAAATCGACGATGATGGCACCAGGCGTGTGATCGCGATTTTTGGGGCGCAGAAAAGAATGCTGAACGGCAGCAAACAGGTCGTGTAGCACCAGCTCCGCGAACCCAAAACAATTAACGCACATCAATGAATGGCGATTCCGCAGACGCGGAGGATTGTCACGTTCTCAAGGACGTGGCCGGGCAACGCTTTGTCACGGCCCGGCGGTAGCGTGTGCAGTGCGTGAGAGGAAAGCATGGGTAAGCTTACCAAGATTCTGAAACTGGAATCCGGGCACAGTCAAAGGGGCGCCAACCAGAACCGGAGCCGCGCCCTGGTCGCCGGAGGTGCGGGATTTTTGGGATCGCATCTGTGTGAACGTCTTTTGCGGGACGGATATGACGTTGTCGCGCTGGACAACTTCCACACCGGCAAGAGATACAATCTCAATGCCCTCCTGCGTAATCCGAGATTCTCGTGCATCGAGCACGACATCGTCAATGCACTGCCTTTGGGTCTTCAGTTCGATGAAATCTACAATCTCGCCTGCCCAGCCTCTCCGCCGCACTACCAGGAAGACCCGATCCATACCTTCAAGACTAGCGTGCTTGGTTCGCTAAACCTTCTGGAACTGGCGCGACAGAACAACGCCAAGATATTCCAGGCCTCGACGTCCGAAGTCTATGGCGATCCCTTCGTGCACCCACAGCCCGAGAGCTACTTCGGCAACGTCAATACGCACGGACCGCGGTCCTGCTACGATGAGGGCAAGCGATCGGCCGAGACCCTGTTCTTCGACTATTCGAGAACATACGGCCTCGATATCCGCGTCGCCCGCATTTTCAACACCTACGGCCGCCGTATGCAGCCCGATGATGGGCGCGTGGTTTCGAACTTCATCGTCCAGGCGCTGCGCGGCCAAGACCTGACCGTCTATGGCAGCGGCCTGCAGACGCGTTCCTTCTGCTATGCCGATGACCTGATCGAGGGCTTTGTGCGGCTGATGAATGCGCCTGATGCGCCCGCGCATCCGGTCAACCTCGGCAACCCGGGCGAATTCACGATCATGGAACTGGCGACATTGGTCGTCAATTACACCAACTCCCGATCCAAGATCGTGCATCGGCCGCTGCCCGTCGACGATCCCAGACAGCGCAAGCCGGACATTTCCTTTGCCAGGAACAATCTCGGTTGGGAGCCGAAAATCAGCCTAAGCCAGGGGCTCGCGCATACCGTCGACTATTTTGACACCCTGCTCTACGGAAGCAAACTGGTCAAAGGAGCCGCGGCGTCATGACTCGCCGGGCAATCCTGGTGACGGGTGGGGCCGGCTTCATCGGCAGCCACACCTGCAAGCAGTTGGCCGCCGCCGGCTATCTGCCGGTGGTTTTCGACAATCTGAGCCGCGGTAACGAGAAATCTGTCGCCTGGGGTCCACTTGTCGTCGGCGACATCCGGAACCAGGATGCGCTGCAGGGGGCGATGAAGACGTACCGGCCGGCGTCGGTTATCCACTTTGCGGCGCTGGCCTATGTCGGCGAGTCCGTTTGCGAGCCGGCTGAATATTATTCGACCAATGTGACGGGCACCATCGCGGTGCTCGATGCGGCGCGCGCGAACTCCATCGAGAACATCATCTTCTCCAGCAGCTGCGCAACCTACGGCGTGCCGGAAGCATTGCCCGTTCGCGAGACGTCCTCGCAAAATCCGATCAGCCCTTACGGGCGCACCAAGCTGATGGGCGAACAGATCATCGGCGACTATGCGTCCGCATACGGAATGAAGTTTGCGATCCTGCGCTATTTCAACGCTTGCGGCGCCGATCCCGAAGGCGAGCTTGGAGAGTGGCATTCGCCGGAAACGCACCTGATTCCCAGGGTGCTCATGGCCGCATCAGGCATCATCGACGAGATCGAGGTTTTCGGCACGGACTACGACACGTCGGACGGTACGTGCGTGCGGGACTATATCCACGTCAGCGATCTGGCCCGCGCCCATCTGAAAGCTCTCATGCATCTCGAGGGCGGCGGACAAAACCTGGCGGTCAACCTCGGCACAGGGCGGGGCGTGTCCATCAAGGAGATTGTCGAGGCGGTCAGCCGAATGACGTCAAGACCGGTTCCGGCCGTCTTCAGGACCCGGCGCCCGGGAGACCCGGCTGAGCTCTATGCCGATCCGGGAAGCGCCCGCGAACATCTTGGCTTTGTGCCGGAGCTTTCCGACATCGACACGATCGTCAGGACGGCGGCCCCATTTTTTGGGCTGGAGACGAAACCGATGAAACGGCCGCCAACCAGGACGGCAGCGCCTGTCGCCGCTCGATGGCTCAGGAATAGCGGGGGCGGCAGCTCGCGCGTTGGCCAAATCCGCTAGGGGTGCAGATATAAGGCGAATTCCCCAGGAACGTGCCGCCATTGCCCGGATTGTAAGAGGCTTTCACCGGCGCCGGCGTGCGGACCGTGATCCGCCTTGGCGATGCAAAAGCGTAAGCTCTTTCAGTCGTCCGCACTGCGCTCGTCATCCGGATCAGAGGTTCGCTTCTGAGCGAATGAGCCATGGACCAGGCGCGGACCGGCTGGACCGCGGATTTGCTGCGAAGCGAGTAGGCCACAGGCTTGGCGAGGACCGAATTGGTTTTGGTTGCATCCACACTCTGGCAACCTGAAACCGTCGCGATCACCAGCGCAGCCACAATAATAAACGCGCTATTTTTGCCCGAGCGAAACGCGCCCATTGCGGAATTTTTCATCTTGTGTCCCCTGCCAAAGGCGAGTTGCGACATACTTTGCTTTCGTCGCTTTCACGCCGCATGAGCAACCGCTCGCTACCACATCACGCAGGCACATTAGACATCACTTATTAATATTCTTGAAAACCGTATGGTGAGCTTACCGTCTGGTCGTTCGGTCAGATATTATTAAGATGCGATCGATCAGCGGCTGGCGACCCGACCGCGCTCGCCGGACCGCTTCAAGCATTACGATAAGCGATTCGCCAATGTCTTGACAGGCGCCCGGCAAGAGCAGCCTGCTCAAACAGATATGGATCCGGCTTGTCTGCTCAACCTGTCAGGATAGGGTCCGGCGCGGGGTTGCGAAAATGACCGGTGCGTCACGGCTCATGCCAGACGGTAGTTCCGCTCAACCACCGCTTTTGACTGGTGCTGGCTGCCCGCCAGGGCTGATCATCTGACGCATCTTATCGAAGGTCGCAGCGGTCGTATCGCCGGATTTGAACTTGTCGTACTCCTGCCCGGGCTGCGCCGGCGAAGCCTGGAAGACATACCAGGAACCGCCGGGATCCTTCATCTGGTATATCGTGCCGCCCAATCGGTGATGGCTGAAACAGGCTCGCCCCTGCGTGCTGCCGGCAAGCGTCTTCCACGTTGCATCCATGCATAATTTGCCATCCTTGGTGACCAACCACCTGCCCTGGCCGATCGACGCATTCGCGCCGCCGGTCCAGGCGCGAAATTGGCGCCCATCCCTGGCAAAATAGGCAGCGCCATTTTCCCAGACCCAGGTGCGGCCGGCATAGAGGTGAAACAGGTCCGCCGGGGTGAGCGGCGCGGCCGCGGCGACCGCCGACATGTCGACCTCCTCCGCCGTCGCGGCGTTAGGGCCGCTGACCAACAGCGACTGCGCAACAATCATCGCCAACAGAAAGCAGCGGATCGACAGGATACCAACCACAGAAGTGATCCTCCAAATGACAACCGGCTGAGGGTGAGACAGGGCTGGGCAGCGTACCATCCCTCTCTTCTGTTTGTCACCGACTCTCGTACCAGCCAGGATCGAAGTAGAATTTGCGGTCGCCTGCCTCGCCCTGACCAGCGCCGGAAACCACATAGGCGATCCTGACGATGCGGAGGCGACCGGCGCCCTGCTGCAGGCCGTATATGCCTTCCAAACCGCGGTCGTAAAATCCCGCCACCGGAACCGAGAGCGCGACACAGGCGAGCGATGCCTGCCAGGCAAGTTTCACAGCATTGGCTCGCAGCGAAATCCTGTTCTCGATGAGGTGCCTGGTGACGATCACAACCACAAGCAGCCCGTAGAGCAGCGCATTGAATGCGGCCAGCCAGTAGAAGCCGGTGGCGTTCGAAGGACGATCCACGAGAAGAACCGGCAAAGACGCACCAATCGCAAGCACCACATAGGGAACGATGACGCGGGCGGGCAGAAGGTCTTTGGGGCCGCTGCCCTTGGGAGTAACACGGAAATCGACGAACGATTTGGTCAGATAATCGCGGATCGACGACAGCGTGCCGGCGAGCACCCACGGCCAACGCGCGAAGAACAGGAATAGCGTCCCTTCCCAGCTGAGCGTCTTGGCGGTGATCGGGCGCGAAAGACCGAACGCCTTCAGCATCATCACGAGGAGAACCAGGGCAATCGAGTTCGGCGCGTAGTAGAACAGGAAGTCGGCATACATCACGTTGGCAAAGTTCTGGCCCGAACAAAGCGCGTAGATCGGCATGACGAACATCAGAAGCGCAAAAACGGCGAACAGCGGATACCAAAGCTGGCAAAACAGGAACTGAAATTGCAACCGTCGCGGTAACTTGGGAAGGTAGCTGGGCGAGTATTCGAGCAAGATCGTCATCAGGCTCCGTGACCACTGGAATTCCTGCGTGACAAGATCGGCAAAGGTTTGCGGGCCATCGCCATGCGCGATAGCGTCGATGGCATGCACGCCGCGCCATCCGGCCGCATTGATCAGCATCGACGTTGAATGGTCCTCGGCCAGTTCCGGGCCAAGACCACCGGCTTGCCTCAGCGCGATGGTTCGCACGGCATAGTGCGAGCCGATGCAAAGTGGAGCCCCGCCGCCGGTATGGCCGGACTGCAATGGCCCGTGAAACATCCCTTCCGGAAACAGCCTGCCACGCGCCGACCAGCTCTCGTCGGCGTTGTTGTCGCAAATGCTGGGCGCCGAGACGTAGCCGACCGAGGGGTCGGCGAAGGGAACCAGGATTTCCCTGAGATAGGTTGGCGTCGGGACGTGGTCCGCATCCATCTGAGCGACGAAATCATAGCGCTCGTAGCCATAGTGATCGTAGAAAAATGCCAGGTTTCCCTCTTTGCAGCGCGTCCGGCGCGGCCACACCTTGCGATGATAATCTTCCCGGCCGCGCCGTGTGGAAATCATGACGTTGCGGGCATGGCACCAGGCGATCGTCTCCTCGGACGGGTCCTCGTCTGCCAGCCAGGTATCATGCGGATAATCCTGCGCCAGCATCGCTTCGAGCGTGCGCGCAACCACGGCAAACGGTTCGGACGGGGCCTTGGTGACCACCATCGCGACCCGCGAACGGTTCGGGATCATGTGAAGCTTGGACGGCTTTTTCGACGCGTGCACGTTCAAGAGGAAGTACAACGGCATGAGGGTGAGCCACACCAGAATGAGTGTCGCGAATGCGTATGGCCCGACATGCTCGACATGCTCGGGCTTCAGCCACCAGAACCAGAAGAATCCGAGCGTGACGAACCAGAATGCCAGGGTCAGTCTCAAGACCCATTGCTGCCTAGTCGACAGCACGGGCACCAGAAAGGGCCCCTTCCGCGCAGCGGCGGCCAAAGCCGTATCGGACCGACGCGTCCGTCTGCTCGCATAGCCGACTATGCCTGCTCGCACAGAAGTACTCATACACTTACTCGCCGCCACTTTGGGCTTCCGCCGACAGATGGCTGAAAGCTCTCAAATCCCGGCGATAGAATCGGTCCACGCTTTCTTAGAGTCAACTAAATTAAGCGTTCGCTAACCATGATTCTTGAGATCTGGTTAACCTAACGCCTTGAATCGGGAGAGGAATAACCGCCCCCTACCAACCTCGAAATGACAAGCCGGCAAATCTTTCAGCATTGGAAGTTCGCTGACGGGTCGAGGCTGTTCGGTGGGGATCCGGCTCGAGAGCAGCGTTAACCATGTTTCGAATGACAGGGTTAAGCAACCGTTAATTGTACTTGACTCCTGGCCGCGACCGGCTCTTAATTTAGCGAGGGATGATATATCGGGATATTGGCGCGAATTTGTGAGTATCGCGGCGAACCTTCTCTCTCTGTAGCTCCTTTGTGTTGGCGCCTTGAGAGAGATAGATAATCGTTTGGTGGGGTCCGTGCGAAGGTTCGCACGCCCGCCAAAAGTCGCTCAGAAATCCCGCAGATTCCACCAATAGAGCCGATTGGTTTTGGGCAATCGTGTCGATCAAGCATCGACGCGCACGGGCGAAGCTTCAACTTCCGCAGGATGTTGAAGCCATGGGAGATCAAACATGAAACACTCCGCAGCAAATGCACTTGCAATCGCGCTGGTATTGGGCGGAAGCGCCGCGTTCCCCACTGCGGGAAGCGCCGGCTCGGTTGCCGCGACGGACCCCGTTCAGACGAGCAGTGCCGCTTCGGCGTTCGGATCCTATGATCCATACGGGGACTTCAGTGCCGACAAGAGTGCCAGCATCGAGGAGCTCTTCCTGCCCTGGGAAGACGTCGATCTGGCGAGCCTTCCCTTGGCCGACGCCTATGCCCTTCAGCGAGGCAGGTCGCTGTTGATCACCGTCGAGCCGTGGACCTGGTCGAAGGACTGGCGCGTCACCCCGACCGAACTGCGCAATGGCATATTGAGCGGCAAGTATGACGCCAACATGCAGGCAATCTGCAACCTGGTGGGGGCCATGAAGAGCCCTGTAACCATTCGCTGGGCGCAGGAAATGGAGGACAATAACGGCCGCTTCACCTGGGCCAACTGGGCTCCCAAGGACTGGATCGCCGCTTACAAGCGCGAGGTCGATATCTGCCGCAAGGCAGCCCCCGCCGCCAAATACATGTGGTCACCCAAGGGCGAAGCGGGTCTGGAAAAATATTACCCTGGCGACGACTATGTCGACGTCATCGGTCTGTCGGTGTTCGGCCTGCAGAAAAAGGACAATGACGAGACGGGTCATGACCGTACGTTCGCCGAAGCGCTGAAGCCCGGCTATGACCGCGTCGCTGGCTTCAACAAGCCGGTCGTGGTGGCGGAGCTCGGCTATGTCGGGAAGCAGGAATATGTTTCGAAATGGGAAATCGACACCCGCAAGTCCTATTCGGAGTTTCCGGCTCTGACCTCGGTCGTCTACTTCAACCAGAAGGAAGTGTGGCCGTGGTTGGGTGGCTATGGGCTGCCTGATTGGAGGATTACCCAGCATATCTTGCCCTAGGGGTGCTGTACCGGGTGCGGTGCAGAAGTGGGCGCGGCGTAAAATAGTGGGGTAGGGTTGTGAAACGAGTATTGGGGAATTGTGTCGGAACGGCGCTTGCCTGTTCCATTGGTGTCCTTGCCTTCCAGCTTCCCGCGACAGCCAAGACTGCGGCGCAGGTCGCTGAACTGGCCAAGCAGGCCGAGGCGGTGCCCGATGAGGGTCTCTACCAGATGTACCAGAACCGTTCGTGGCTCTGGGGTGGAAACGGCGCTGGATATTTTGCCGTGCAGCGCCGTCAGTTCAGCGCCTGGACCTCGGACAAGGGCAAGCTGGGTTACGGTGACGGCATCTGGTTCATCCCCGGAGGCGGAAAGCTTTGCTTCCGCGCAAAATGGCACGGAGCAGGAGGCGACGCCGACGCCCTCACCTGTTTCGAGCATCGCCAGGCCGGCAGGGTGGTTTACCAACGCAAGATTCCGGATGGCGACTGGTACGTTTTCAGGAGCTCGCATCGCAACATGGCGGACGAGTTCATGAAAATAAAATACGGTGACTACGCCACCCGCAAACAAAACCGGATCAAGGCAAAGCCGTAGAGCGCGTGATCCGCGACAAGCCGATAATGGCGTCGCCACAACGGTCGCCGTTATTCTTCCTGTCGGCGTTCTTGGAATCGATCCGCTTGCCGTATGGGCGCCGAGCGGTGCGCCGCAGGTGCACTCCTACGCCTTGCGCTCCCAGCGGCGGTCTGGCGTCTGCTGCCAGTAGGTGACGGCATGGCCAGCGTCCTTCATCGTCTTCCAGTGCCCCCGGGCCGCCTCGACCTGGGCGGCATCGTGGCCGTCGAACAGAAACACGGCACGCTCGTAGCTGCCGAGCTCGGGCGGCATGGCGCCATCGACCAGGAAGCGGATCTTTGCCTCGTTGGGATTGCCGTCGCCGGTGGTCAGAAGGATCGGCTGTTCACCGGGATAAGCCTCACGGTCGGTCGCGTGCGCCAGGAACGAATCGTCACGGAAGGTCCACAGATGCTGGTCGAGCGCATCGCGGCGCTCCTCTGTGCCGGTCTGCACCACGGCGCGCCAGCCGCGGTCGACGCTGCGCTCCAAGAGGCCAGGCAGGGCATCCTCCAGCGTCGATTCGGTCAGGTGGTAGAACAGGACGTCGGCCATCGCTTCAGCCTATACCGGATGAACCCGCTCACTGCTCGTAATTGTCTCTTACCAGCCGATCGAGCAGCCTGACGCCGAAACCGGAACCCCAGGACTGGTTGATCTCGTTCGACGGCGAGCCCATCGCCGTGCCGGCAATGTCGAGATGCGCCCAAGGTGTCTCCTTGACGAAGCGCTGCAGGAATTGCGCCGCGATGATGGCGCCGCCATAGCGACCGCCGATGTTCTTCATGTCGGCGTTCTTGGAATCGATCAGTTTGTCGTACTCGGCACCAAGCGGCATGCGCCACAACCGCTCCTGCGTCGCCTGCCCCGCCGCCGTCAGCCTTTCGGCCAGTTCGTCATTGTTGGAAAACAGGCCGGCATAGTGCTGGCCAAGCGCGACCATGACGGCGCCGGTCAGCGTCGCCAAATTGACCATGAATTTCGGCTGGAAGCGGTCGTTGCAGTACCACAGCGCGTCGGCCAGCACGAGGCGCCCTTCCGCGTCGGTGTTGAGCACTTCGATGGTCTGGCCGGACATCGAGGTGACGATGTCGCCGGGGCGCTGGGCATGACCGTCGACGGCGTTTTCGACCAGACCGATGACGCCGACGACATTGGCCTTCGCCTTGCGCGCGGCCAGCGCATGCATCAGACCGGTGACGGCGGCGGCACCACCCATGTCGCCCTTCATGTCCTCCATGCCGGAGGCCGGCTTCATCGAATTGCCGCCGGTGTCGAACGTGACGCCCTTGCCGACGAAGGCAACCGGGCTGTCCTTTGGCTTGCCGCCGTTCCACTGCATGATCGCCATGCGGGCGCCGCGCGGCGAGCCCTGGGCGACACCGAGCAGCGAGCCCATGCCGAGCTTCTTCATCTCCTTCTCGGCCAGGATCTCGACCTTGACGCCGAGCGCCTCGAGTTCCTTGGCGCGGGCGGCGAACTCAACCGGCCCAAGCACGTTTGCCGGTTCGTTGACAAGGTCGCGCGCCAGAAGCACGCCGTCGATCACCGCCTCCGCGTCAGTGAAGGCCTTTTTCGCAGCGGCCGGAGCGGCGGTGTGGATGATGACCTTGACCGGCTTTTTCGGCTCGGCGTCGTCCTTGTCCTTGCGGGTCTTGTATTTGTCGAAGGAATAGCTGCGCAGAAGAATGCCTGCCGCTAGGCTTGCCGCGTCCTTGCCGCTCGGCGAGGCGCCAACCGCGTCGAGCACCACGGCCACCTCAGTCGCCTTGCGCAGCGACGCGGCAATGGTGCCGCCAAGCCTAAGCCAGGCATATTCGTCGAGCCCCGACACCTTGCCGACGCCGATCGCCACCAGCCGGTCGAGCGACGTTCCTTCCGGCGCCAGAATTTCGACGGCGCTGGCGAACTTGCCGGTGAACTCGGCCACCGGAAATGCCCGTCCCAATGTCTTGCCCGGATCGCAAGCCTTTGCGGTATCGCTCAGGCCGCCCTCATCCGCCGACAGCACGAAGACTGTGCCATTCTTGGGTGCGGAAAATTTGGCGAAGGCGATCGACGGTCGTTGAGTCATCATGTCCTGCTTTCGGGGAATGCGTAGCTTTTGGGGAAGCGGTTCGAAGCGATGCGCGACATTTGGTCGTTTTCCGGCATTTGGCAAGACTTTGCCGAATTCGCATCCCATATGACCAACGGAATCGATGGTGATTCCTCGCGGCACGGCCCCGCTTTTTGCCGCAACCTGTTGTTAACCATCGATGTTCGCCCTTTCTTATCCATTCGCAACGACACTCCGGCGCACCGAGACGGGTGACTTGGGACGGGACCGGGCCGATCACCTGATGGAGCCAGTTGTGCAGGCGCCGCCGGACCGCTACCCTTGCGTGGTGGCATGATGCCGTTCGAAAAGATCGAGAAAAGCCTTCATGAAGGTCATTGAACGCTACATCATGCGCCGCGCTTTCGTGGTCTTCCTGGCCGCGCTTGTGTGGACGCTGGCAATCGTGTGGACGACGCAGGTGCTGGCCAAGATTGACCTGGTCACCGACAGCGGCCAGTCGTCGCTGACCTTCTTCGAGGTCGCCGCTCTCATCCTTCCCTCCATCATCCCGATCGTCGTACCCTTCGCGCTGGTGGTGGCGGTGGCACAGACACTCTCCGTCATGAATTCGGATTCCGAGCTTGCCGTCGTCAACGCCGCCGGCGCTTCGCGTTGGACGATCGTGCGGCCGATCATGCTTCTGGCGCTCGCGGCAAGCGTCTTTTCCTTTGCTGTCGATAACGGCATCGACCCCTATGCACGGCAGAAAAACCGCGCCCTGGTGGCGGCGTCGCACGCGGATCTGTTGTCGCTGATCATCCAGGAAGGCACCTTCCGCAAGATCGAGGACGGGCTGTTCCTGCAGATCGGCGAGCGGCTTCCCGACAATCGGCTGGGCGGCATCTTCGTCGCGGATTCACGCGAAGAAGGGGTCAACCTCGTCTACTACGCCAAGACCGGCAACATCATCGAACGCGGCGGCGAAAAGGTGCTGATGATGAATGACGGCGTCATCCATCGCAAAACGCTGACCGGCGACCTGTCGGTCATCCGGTTCACATCCTATGCCTTCGACATGTCGGCCTTCATGGCAGCGGCTTCGGAGGTGAACCTGCTGC
The DNA here is from genome assembly GCF_056781655.1 of Mesorhizobium bavaricum. Taxonomy (NCBI): domain Bacteria; kingdom Pseudomonadati; phylum Pseudomonadota; class Alphaproteobacteria; order Hyphomicrobiales; family Phyllobacteriaceae; genus Mesorhizobium; species Mesorhizobium bavaricum. Next base: position 5,413,196 of record NZ_CM165566.1, read on the forward strand.
CGAAGGACCAGACGACCCAGTACCTGCTCAATCCAAACCCCAACGACAAGAACTACCAGCAAATTCCCCTTGAATACCGGGCCGAGCTCAACCAGCGGTTTTCGGAATGGACCTATTCCATCGTCTTCGCGCTGATCGCGCTCGCGGTCGCGGGGGACGCGCGCTCGCACCGCGAGGCGCGCGTCAATCCGCTGATCACGGCGATTTCGATATCGCTGTTCGTGCGTTGGCTGGGCTTCTTTGCCGCCAGCAAGGCCGATGAGATCCCGCAATACGCCTATATGGTCTATGGCGTGCCCATTGTGGCTTCGGCGGTGGCGATCTGGTTCATCGTCTCCAACCGGACCATGGAACTGCCGATAGCCTGGGCGGACTGGATGACAAACTTCGCCACCCGCATCGGTGACAGCTGGAACGCGCTGAAGCTGCGTCTGTCTGGGCGCGGCGCTTCTGGGCAAGGGGTCAGCTGATGGGCTGGACGCTGGGCCGCTATTTCTTCTTTCGTTACGTGACGATCACCTTCTGGTTCTTCATCGGCCTCCTGGCGCTGGTGTTCCTGATCGATTTCACCGAGCTCTCCGGTCGCACCACCGGCCTGCCGGGCTTCACCTATGGGACGGCAGTGGCCATTTCCGGCCTGCGGATGCCGATGATCATGCTGCAGACGGTGCCGTTTGTCGGCCTCTTCTCGGCTATGGCGACGCTGGTGTCGCTCAACCGGCGCTACGAGCTGGTCATCGCGCGTTCCGCCGGCGTTTCCGCCTGGCAATTCCTGTTGCCGTGCTGCATCGGAGCGTTGCTGTTCGGTGTCCTGTCGGTCGGCGTCATCAATCCGCTCGCCGCGCACGCCTTTTCCTGGTCCGAGCAGATCGAAACCCAGCTGCGCAGCGGCAAATCGAACACGGTTTCTGCCGATGCGACACCCTGGATCCGGCAGAAAACCAGTTCCGGGGACACCATCATCGGCGCACGGGCCATCCTCGACCAAGGCCTCGAGATGGCCGATGTCGTCTTTTTCATTCTCGATCCGCAAGGCAACATCGTCGAGCGCAAGGACGCCGCGCGCGCCTTCCTGCGCGACGGCTATTGGGAATTGCGGGACGTGAAAACATTCCAGAACGGCACGATCCAGGCATCGGAAAGCGATCGCGTGCCGACCAATCTGAAGCCTGAATTCGTGCAAGAGCGGCTGGCGCGTCCCGAAACCATCCCTTTCTATGACCTGCCCGGAAAAATCGAGGTTGCCCGCTCCTTCGGCCTCAAGGCAAATGCCTTTGCCATGCAGTTTGATTCGCTGGTGGCGTTGCCGTTCCTTCTCGTCGCGATGACGCTGATTGCGGCAACAGTTTCAATGCGATTTGCTAGGATGGGGCAGTCGGCAACGATGATTCTGGGTGGCATCGTCGCCGGGTTTCTGCTTTATGTCGTTTCGGTGCTGGTGAAGGCATTCGGCGTGGCGGGGTTCGTGCCGACTGTCATAGCCGCCTGGGTACCGGTCGTGGTGGCTATGTTCTTCGGGGTGACTTTCCTGCTATACAAGGAAGACGGCTAGTGAGGGAGGCGTTTTTGCCCAGCAACAGGCAGGCCGGTTTGGCGCGCCTCTATGCGGCCAGCGCCTTGGCGTGCCTGCTTGCCTGCGCCGTGCCGATGCCCGCGCTTGCGCAGGACGTCGGCGACATGGCGACGACGGTTCCATCCGGCTCGCAGATGCTGCTGGCCGCCGACACGCTGGTCTACAACAACGACAACCAGACGGTGACTGCCGTCGGTGGCGTGCAGATCGACTATGGCGGCAATCGCCTTGTCGCCCAGCGGGTCGAGTACAACCGCAATACCAAGCGGATGGTCGCGAGCGGCAATGTCGAAGTCGTCAACAGCGACGGCACCAAGATCAATTCGGACCACATCGACATCACCGATGACTTCGCCGACGGCTTCGTCAACGCACTACGGGTCGAAACCATCGACAAGGCCTATTTCGCCGCCGAAAGCGCCGAGCGCATGGGCGGCGTGCTGACGACGTTCCACAACGGCGTCTATACCGCCTGCGAACCGTGCGAGGACAAGCCCGACAAGGCGCCGACATGGCGCGTCAAGGCCAGGAAGATCATCTGGAACGGCGAAAAGAAGACGGTTCGCTTCGAGAACGCGAATTTCGAATTCTTCGGCTTCCCGCTCGCCTATCTGCCTGCGTTCGAGATTGCCGACCCGACAGTGAAGCGCAAGAGCGGCTTCCTGATCCCCAGCATCGTCTACAAGAGCGATCTCGGCGTCGGCGTCAAAGTTCCCTATTATTTCGCATTGTCACCGACCTACGACCTGACCGTCACCGGCACCGGCTACACCAAGCAGGGCTTCCTCGGTGAGGCCGAGTGGCGCCAGCGCTTCAACAATGGCCAGTACAGTTTGAAGATCGCCGGAATTCATCAGCAAGATCCCGATGCCTTTCTCGACGCGTCCGGCTTTCCCGCCACCTCTGGCCACAACGTCGATTCGGGCGAAGTTGGCGATCCGAACAAATTCCGCGGCATGATGGGCACCCAAGGACAGTTCGCCATCAATCCGCGCTGGAATTTCGGCTGGGACGTGTTGCTGCAGACCGACAAGAACTTCTCGAACACCTATAATATCGACAAGTATAGTTCCAGCGTCCACCAGTCGTCGGTCTACCTGACCGGTCTCAACGACCGCAATTATTTCGACCTGCGCGCCATGCATTTCGAGGTGCAGGAAGATACGCCCAACGGCAATATCGCGGCGCGCGCCAACCAGCAGCCTTGGGTGCTGCCGTCGCTCGACTACGCCTATATTCCCGACATGTCGGTGGCCGGCGGCCAGCTGTCGCTCAACGTCAACTCCCGCATCATCCGCCGCGACGATCTCGATCAAGCCTTTTCGACCCCGTATAACTCGGCCACTCCAACCGAGCGTGTCCGTGGCATCGAAGGCGAATCCGGACGTCTCACCGCCGAGGCCGAGTGGAAGCGGACTTTCGTCACCGATGGCGGGCTGGTGCTGACGCCATTGCTCGCCCTGCAGGCGGACGCCGACTACCTGAACGCCTCGTCGGCCTCGCTTGCCGCCATCAACGAGATGGCGATGAACCCTGAGATAAATACCAGCGCCGACATGCGCTCTTCGTTTGCCCGCTACATGGCGACCGCCGGGCTCGAAATGCGTTGGCCTGTCCTGTTTTCGGCGACCAATTCAAGCCACGTGTTCGAGCCGATGGCGCAGGTCTTCATGCGCCCGAACGAGCAGTATGTCGGCGGTCTCGCCATTCCCAACGAAGACGCCCAAAGCATGGTCTTCGACGCGACCACCCTGTTCGAACGCGACAAGTTTTCCGGCTACGACCGTGTCGAAGGCGGTTCGCGTGCCAATGTCGGCCTGCGCTATTCCGGCTCCTACAACAACGGTTGGGGCACCAATGCCATTTTCGGCCAGTCCTATCAGATTGGCGGCGAGAACTCCTTCGCCGCGCCGGATCTGGTCAATGTCGGCGCCTATTCGGGCCTCGAAAACACCAAGTCGGACTATGTCGGCCTGGTTGGCTTCAACAGCCCCAATGGCTTCGCGGCCTCGCTCAGCGGCCGTTTCGACGAACAGAGCTTTGAAGTTCGCCGCGCCGAGGTGAAAGCCGCCTACTCCGGCCTGCCGGTGGCGCTGAGTGCCAAATACGCCTTCATCCAGGCCCAGCCATTGTATGGTTTCACGACCGACCGCCATGAGGTCACGCTTGGTGCATCGACGCATCTGGCCGAGAACTGGCGCGTCTTCGGAACCGGAACCTACGATCTGCAGGAAGCCCTGCTGGTCAAGGATGGCGTCGGCTTCGCCTACAACGATTCCTGCTTTACCTATCTGATGTCGTACTCGCAGTCGCGCGACCTGAACACCAGGGAGGTGACGCAGAGCATCGGCTTCAACCTGTCGTTCCGCACCCTCGGCGACTTTGGCTCGTCGAGCAATACCCTCGGCACGATCCAGTAACAGTCGGCGACATCGTTTCGCCGCATAGGGCTGGCACGGATTTCGCGCACCGGAAAAGATTAAATTGGGCGGGACCGGGATAGAATTGGGATACCAACGATGAGGAAATACCTCTTTTCAGCAGGGTTCGCATTGCTTGTGGCGGCGACATCCCTGTCGATCGCCGTGATGACGCCGCCGGCTTTCGCCAGCGAGATCAAGTACGTCGTCAACGACATTCCGGTCACCACCGGCGATATCGCACATCGCGCCGCCTTTCTGAAGCTGCAGCGCAAGAAGGGCGACGCCGCCCAGGAAATGATCGACCAGACGCTGCGCATGGCCGAGGCCAAGCGGCTTGGCATCCGCATCAGCGACGCGCAGGTCGAGGCCGCCTACCAGCGCTTTGCCTCGAGCAACAAGATGCAGCTCAGCCAGCTCGACGGCGTCATGGCGAAGTCCGGGGTCAGCAAGGAACACTTCAAGGAATTCATCCGCGCCCAGATGGCCTGGAACCAGGCCTTGAGCGCGCGTTACCGTTCCGGCGACGGCACCGGCGCTGTCAGCGAACAGGACCTTGTCAGGAAGATGCTGGAAAAAGGCGGCGCCAAGCCGAGCGCCACCGAGTACATGCTGCAGCAGGTCATCTTCGTGGTGCCGGCGGCAGAGCGCAGTGCGACGCTGGCCAAGCGCAAGCGCGAGGCCGACGCCATGCGTACCCGCTTCAACGGTTGCAACACGACGCGCGAATTCGCCAAGGGCCTGATCGACGTCACCGTTCGCGATCTGGGCCGCGTGCTGGCGCCGCAACTGCCGGCGGACTGGGCCGAACAGGTCAAGGCTACCAAGGTCGGCGGCGCCACCCCCACGCGCGAGACCGACCGCGGCGTCGAATTCATCGGCATCTGCTCGTCGCGCGAAGTGTCCGACGACAAGGTCGCCCAGATGGTGTTCCAGGGCGAAAGCTCCGGTGACAAGAATGCCGACGAGCTCAGCAAGAAATATGTCGACGAGTTGAAGGCGAAAGCCCGCATCGTCAAGCGCTGACGTGGGCAGCACGGTGATTGCGCTCGCGTTGAGCGCCGGCGATCCGTCCGGCATCGGGCCGGAGATCGCGATTGCAGCCTTCATGGCGCGCGAGGCTGCCCCCTTGCCGCCCTTCTATCTGCTCGCCGATCCGGCGCTGATCGCATCCCGGGCGCGCCTCCTTGGCATTTCGCTGCCGATCGTCGAAACGACGCCAGCGCAAGCGGCGCAAGTGTTTGCACGCGCCCTGCCGATCGTTCCACTGGCCGCTCGCTGCATCGACAGCCCCGGCCGGCCGGACCAGGCCAACGCGGCCGCCACCATCGAGGCCATCGATCGTGCCGTCGCCGACTGCCTTGCCGGCGAAGCCGCAGCCGTCGTCACCTGCCCGATCGCCAAGAAGCCGCTCTACGATGCCGGCTTCCGCTTTCCCGGTCACACCGAGTATCTGGCGCATCTGGCGGCCCGATACAGCGGCGTCGAGGCGATGCCGGTGATGATGCTGGCCGGCCCCGACCTGCGCACCGTGCCCGTCACCATCCACATCGCCCTGGCGGAGGTGCCGAAGACGCTGACCACCGCATTGATCGTCGCGACCGCGCGCATCACCGCCGCCGATCTGACCCAGCGCTTCGGCATAGCCCGGCCGCGGCTGGCCATTGCCGGACTCAATCCGCATGCGGGTGAAGGCGGCGCCATGGGCCTCGAGGACGAGCGTATCGTGCGCCCGGCAATCGACATCCTGCGGGCAGAAGGCATCGACGCCTTCGGGCCCTTGCCCGCCGACACGTTGTTCCACGCCCGGGCACGGGCCGGCTACGACGCAGCCCTGTGCATGTATCACGACCAGGCGCTGATCCCGGCCAAGGCATTGGCCTTCGACGAGGCGGTCAATGTCACGCTCGGCCTGCCCTTCATCCGCACCTCGCCCGACCACGGCACCGCCTTCGACATCGCCGGCAAAGGCGTGGCGCGGCCCGACAGCCTGATGGCGGCGCTGAAGCTTGCCAGGCGATTGGCCGACACCGGCACAAAGGCGGCCGCCGCATGAGCGCTTCCTGCCTGAGCCTGTGCACATGAGCATCGACGGGCTGCCGCCGCTGCGCGAGGTGATTGAGCGTCATGGGCTGCAGGCAAAGAAGGCGCTCGGCCAGAATTTCCTGTTCGACCTCAACCTCACCGGCAAGATAGCCCGCACCGCCGGCGACTTGTCCGATGCGACCGTGATCGAGGTTGGTCCCGGCCCCGGCGGGCTCACTCGCGCATTGCTCTCCAACGGCGCGCGTCACGTCATTGCCATCGAGCGCGACGAACGCTGTCTGGCTGCGCTCGCAGAAGTATCGGATCATTATCCCGGCCGGCTGGAGATTGTATCCGGCGATGCGCTAAAGACGGATTTCGCAGCGCTGGCCAGGGAAGGAGCCGACCGACCGGTGAAGATCATCGCCAATCTGCCCTACAACATCGGCACGGAGCTGCTGGTGCGCTGGTTGACGGTCGGCGAATGGCCACCCTTCTACGCATCGATGACGCTGATGTTCCAGCGCGAGGTGGCCCTACGCATCGTCGCCGCACCCGGTAGCGATGCCTATGGCAGGCTTGGCGTGCTGGCCGGCTGGCGCACGCAGGCCAGGATCGCCTTCGACGTGCCGCCACAGGCTTTCACGCCGCCGCCCAAGGTCACCTCTTCAGTGGTGCATCTGGAGCCCCGCGCGACACCCCTGCCCACCGATGTGAGAAAACTCGGCCGCGTCACCGAAGCCGCCTTTGGCCAACGCCGCAAGATGCTGCGGCAGAGCGTGAAAAGCCTCGGCGGCGAAGCCTTGCTCGAGCGCGCCGGCATCGATCCGACACGCCGCGCCGAAACGCTCAGCGTCGAGGAATTCGTACGCCTGACCAACACGGTGTAGCGCCGGCAGGCCTGGAATCGCCTGGGTCAGGGCATAGATAACCTGGCGAACATGCCGGAGAACCAAAATGCCTGCCTATGTCATTTCCGATGTCACGATCCGCGACGAAGAGGCGATCGAGACCTACCGATCCCGCGCCGGTGCCTCCATCGCCCAGCATGGCGGGCGCTATCTGGTGCGTGGCGGCCAGGTGGAGACGCTGGAAGGCAAGTGGCATCCCGGACCGCTGATCGTCGTCGAATTTCCTGACATGGAACGAGCCAGGCGTTGGTACGCCTCCGCTGAGTACGCGGCGGCGCTGGACGTGCGCGATGCCGCGCTCAGCCGCAATCTGATCCTGGTCGACGGCATGGCGCCCTGAAGCCAGTCAGCCCGTCTTCTCGTCCAACAATCCCGAGACGAAATCGAACAGGCCGGGCCGGCGGTCGCGTCTTAGCCGCTCGGCCACGACGATGCCGCGCACTTCGGCGAAGGCGCGGTCGAGGTCGTCATTGACGATGACGAAATCATATTCCTTCCAGTGCTCGATCTCGTTGCGGGCATTCTTCAGCCGCGTCTCGATCACCGCCTCCTGGTCTTCGGCGCGGCGCTTCAGCCGCGCTTTCAATTCCTTCATCGACGGCGGCAGGATGAAGATCGAGACAATGTCGGCGCGCATCTTCTCCTTGAGCTGCTGTGCGCCTTGCCAGTCGATGTCGAACAGCATATCGCGTCCTTCAGCCAGCGCCAGTTCGGCCGGCTCGCGCGGTGTCGCGTAGCAATTGCCGTGCACCTCGGCCCATTCCAGCAACGCGTCGGAATCGCGCAGCCGCTCGAAATCGCGCATGGTCCGGAAATGGTAGTGAACACCTTCGATCTCGCTGCCGCGGCGCGGTCTGGTCGTGACCGAGACCGACAGTTCGAGGCTGGAATCGCTTTCAAGAAGGTTGCGCGCGATCGTCGACTTGCCAGCCCCCGATGGCGACGACAAGACGAGCATCAGGCCCCGGCGGCGAATGCGGGACCCTAAATCCTTGGCAACCATTGGCTACTCCAGATTCTGGATCTGTTCACGAAACTGGTCGACCACGGCCTTCAGCTCCAGCCCGATCGCGGTGACCGTAGCGGCGTTCGACTTCGAGCACAGCGTATTCGATTCGCGGTTAAATTCCTGTGCCAGAAAATCGAGCTTGCGGCCGACCGCACCGCCACCCTCAAGCAGTGCCCGGCCAGATGCGACATGCGTTTTCAGGCGGTCGATCTCTTCGCGGATATCGGCTTTGGTGGCGAGGAAAGCCGCCTCCATGTGCAACCGGGTGACGTCCAGATTGGCGGAAGCATCCATCAGCAGCCTGACCTGCTCGGCGAGGCGTTCGCGGATCGCTACCGTCTCGCGTGACGGATCCGCCTCGGCTTGCTGCGTCAGCGCCTCGATTGCGTCGATGTGGCCCGCCAGCAATAAGGCCAGTGCGGCACCTTCGCCCTGTCGTGCCTGTTCCAGTCCTTTGAGGGCCACCTCGAGCGCGGCCATGATCGCGATGTCGAGCGCGGCGCGCACTTCTTCGGTTTCGACGGTTTCGGGAATATCAAGCACGCCGCGCAGCGAAAGCAATCCGTCTGCCGTCGCGGGGGCAACGCCGAACTGCTCCTGCAACCGCTTGGCAAGCCCCGCCAGGTCCTTCAGGAAGGATTCGTTGACGACTGGCTGCGCCTGCGCGCCGGCGGCACGGCCAATGGTCAGTGTCGCCTGGAAATTGCCGCGCGCAAAACGCTTCTGAAGCGTCTGCCTGACGGCCGGTTCCAGCCGCTCGAAGCCTTGCGGTAGCCGCAGCCGCACCTCGACGCTCTTGCCGTTGACGGACTTGACCTCCCAGGCGATCGCGGTGCCTTCATGCTCGGCGACGGCACGTGCAAAACCGGTCATGCTCTGCAAATTCATATCGCCCACAAGTCCCTGGCGCATCAGCCCGAAACCGGTTGTCCGGAGAGGAGCACGTGCGGCTTGAAATGACTGCGCCGCAGGTGCGTCGAAATCGGACGCGCGGCTCTTCCAAATGTCAGGGCGTCGCCTGTTGGGCAACGCCTTTCTTCATCCTACTGGGCAGCGCCCGCATCGCCGCCGCCATCACCGCTGTCGTCGCCAGCGTCAGCCGGCTTGTCGGCATTGGTGCCGTCAGCCGGCTTGTCGGCATTGGTGTCACCGGCGCCCGCAGCCTTGGCGGCGTCATCGGCCTGCTTCTTCTGCAACGCGCGATAGCGGGCGACGTTCTCGTTGTGCTCTTCCAGCGTCGCGGCAAAGACGTGCCCGCCGGTGCCATCGGCGACGAAGTAAAGGTCGTCGGTCTTCGACGGATTGGCCACCGCCTCCAGCGCCGCACGACCCGGATTGGCAATCGGCGTCGGTGGCAAGCCGTTGATCACATAGGTGTTGTAGGGCGTCTGCTTCTGGATGTCCGACTGGTAGATCGGCCGGTCCGCTGGCTTGCCCTTGCCGCCGAACAGGCCGTAGATGATGGTCGGGTCGGATTGCAGGCGCATGCCCTTGGCCAGCCGGTTCAGAAAGACGGCGGCAACCCGCGAACGCTCGTCACCCTTGCCGGTTTCCTTCTCGACGATCGAGGCCAGCGTAACGAACTCTTCGACGTTGGCCAGCGGCAGGTCCGGCGCGCGCCGCTGCCAGACATCCTCGACGAGCTTCTTCTGATCCGCCAGTAGCTTGTCGACCATCTGCTGGCGCGTCGCGCCGCGGGTGAAGCGCAGCGTGTCGGTGGCGAGGCTGCCCTCGGGCGGAGTGGTCGCCGGCATGTCGCCGCTCAGGGCAGGCTCGTCGGCGATACGCTGCAGCGCCTGCTCGACCGTCAGCCCTTCTGGAACGGTCAGCGAATACATCACCGACTTGCCACTCTTCAAAAGCTCCATGATGTCGCGCATGGAGGCCCTGGGCTTGATCTCGTACTCGCCGGCCTTCAGTGCTGAATCATTGCCGAAGGCGCGCACGCCAAGGCGGAAGATCCGCGCGTCGCTGATCAGTCCGCGGCGTTCGAGCTGCTCGGCAATATCCTGGACGCCGGTGTTCGGCTTGACCAGGAAGGTGTCGCCATTGGCCGAGGGGCCAGCTTCAGTGAATTCCTGCTTGCCAAAATAGAGCGCGACGCCCGCCGTCAGAACCATCAGCATCACCAAGGAGATGACGAAGTTCATGAACACGACGATCTGGCTGCGCGAGGCCCGCGAGCGCTTCGGCGGTGGCGTGCCGGCCTCTGGCCGCAGCGCTTCGTTTGCAGTCTTCGGCATGATCGGACCTGATGTTGCCGGCCGTTGCCCGAATTCTCCGTTGCCCGCCGGATTTGTGTTCATTTCGCCCTACCGTTTGATCGCTCAACGAATCCCCTGCGGCAGAGTAGGGGCGAATATGGCAAAATTGACGACAAGCGTCGCCCGGCAGCCGGGCGGTCAGCCATTGTAGCGCTGGAAGACGAGCGAAGCGTTGGTGCCGCCAAAGCCGAAGGAATTGGACAGCGCCACGTCGATCTGGCGGGCGCGCGGCTTGTTGGGCACCAAGTCGATCGCGGTTTCGCGCTCCGGGTTGTCGAGGTTGATGGTCGCCGGCGCGACATTGTCGCGAATGGCAAGGATCGAAAAGATCGCTTCGGCAGCACCCGCCGCCCCCAGCAGATGGCCTATCGACGACTTGGTCGACGACATCGAAATCTTGGACGCGGCATTGCCGACAAGTCGCTCGACGGCGCCGAGCTCAATGGTATCGGCCATGGTCGAGGTGCCGTGCGCGTTGATGTAGTCGACATCGGCGGGCGTCAGCTTGGCCCGGTTCAACGCCGCCGTCATGCAGCGAAAGGCGCCGTCGCCGTCTTCAGCGGGCGCGGTGATGTGATAGGCGTCACCGGTGAGACCGTAACCGGTCACCTCCGCGTAGATCTTCGCGCCGCGCGCCTTGGCATGTTCGAGTTCTTCAAGCACGACGACGCCGGCGCCCTCGCCCATGACGAAGCCGTCGCGGTCGCGGTCATAGGGGCGCGACGCTGTTTGGGGCGCATCGTTGCGATCGGTCGACAGCGCCCGGCATGCCGCGAAGCCGGCAATCGACAGCCGCGTTACCGGCGCCTCGGCGCCACCGGCGACCATCACGTCGGCATCGCCCCACATGATCAGCCGGGCAGCATCGCCAATAGCGTGCGCGCCGGTCGAACAGGCCGTGACGACGGCATGGTTCGGGCCTTTCAGCCCGTGCCGGATCGAAACCTGTCCGGAGACGAGATTGATGATCTGGCCCGGGATGAAGAAGGGGCTGATGCGGCGCGGGCCGCGTTCTTTGAGGATCATCGCGTTCTCAGCGATGCCTTCGATGCCACCGATGCCGGAGCCGATCAGCACGCCGGTGGCGCACTGCTCGGCATGGGTCTTGGGTTCCCAGCCGGAATCCTTCAGCGCCTCGTCGGCGGCGGCAATCCCGTACAGGATGAAGTCGCCGATCTTGCGCAATTCCTTCGGCTCGAGCACGGCCTCGGGATTGAAGGTGGCATTGCTGCCGTCACCACGCGGAACGACGTGGGCGATCTTGCAGGCAAGATCCTCCACCTCGAATTCGGTAATGCGCTTTGCTGCGCTGCGGCCGGTCAGAAGTTCCTTCCAGCTGTGCTCGAAGCCCATGCCGAACGGCGACAGCAAACCAAGGCCCGTGACGACGACACGCCTCATCGCAGGTCCTCCCCGGTGATGACTGCGGAAAGCGTCAGGCCGATGCCTTGTCGATATACTTCACAGCATCGCCAACGGTCAGGATGGTCTCGGCCGCGTCGTCGGGGATCTCGACGCCGAATTCTTCTTCGAACGCCATGACGAGTTCGACCGTGTCGAGGCTGTCGGCGCCCAGATCATCGATGAAGCTCGCCTGCTCCGTCACTTTGTCGGCATCGACGCCAAGGTGCTCGATGACGATCTTCTTGACGCGCTCTGCGGTGTCACTCATTTGGGGCATCCTCGTCTTTTGTTTGTCTGTCTTCGTTAGCGGGCAGAATGCCGCTAATCAAGCTGAAAGATGGTCCTGCCGGAAACGCAACGGCCACGGACCGGTTTTTGCCCGAACCGCCGGGTTGCGGGCCGCATTACACGAAAAATAGCTGAGGTCCAAGCCGAAATGGTCTCTTTTCACAAGCCGGCAACAACTCCGCCGGACCTCGTTCAAATCATCGCCATGCCGCCATTCACATGGATGGTCTGGCCGGTGACGTAGCCGGCTTCGTTGGAGGCGAGATAGGCAACGGCGGATGCGACTTCAACGCTGGTGCCCATGCGGCGCGTCGGGATCGCCGCCATGATCGCCTCCTTCTGCTTGTCGTTGAGCTTGCCGGTCATCGCCGATTCGATGAAGCCCGGAGCGACGCAGTTGACGGTGATGTTGCGGGTGGCGATCTCCTGCGCCAGCGACTTGGAAAAACCGATCATGCCGGCCTTGGAGGCGCAGTAGTTGGTCTGGCCGGGATTGCCGGTGACGCCGACCACCGAGGTGATGTTGATGATGCGGCCGTGGCGGCGGCGCATCATTGGATGGGTGAGTTCCCGCGTCAGCCTGAACACGGCGGTCAGATTGACCTCGAGCACGGTGTCCCAGTCGGCGTCAGACATGCGCACGAACAGGCCATCCTTGGTGATGCCGGCGTTGTTGACCAGGATGTCGACACCTTCCAGATCGGCCTCCGCCTTCTGGCCGAGCGCCTTGACCTCGTCGCGGTTCGAGAGGTTGGCCGGGAACAGCTTGACCCGGTCGCCAAGCTCGGCAGCCAGCGTCTCCAACTTCTCGACGCGGGTGCCATGCAGGCCGACGATGGCGCCTTGCGCATGCAGCACCCTGGCGATGGCCTCGCCGATGCCTCCCGACGCGCCGGTGACGAGTGCCTTGCGGCCAGTCAATTCGAACATTTTTGTCTCCTGATTGAGAAGAGAACACCCTTCGCACGGATGGGGTCAAATCGCATCCTATTAAGCATTCGTCGCCAGCGCCGCCTCGACCTCTGCCGCGGAGCCGACCGACGCGGTGGCGATCTCGCGGTTGATGCGCCGCGCCAGGCCTGAAAGCACCTTTCCGGCGCCAATCTCGTAAAGCGTGGTGATGCCGTTTGCGCCGAACCATTCCACCGTCTCGCGCCAGCGCACGCGGCCAGTAATCTGTTCAACCAGACGCCGCGCAATCTCGTCGGGGTCGATCGAGGTCGTCACCGACACGTTGGAGACGACTGGGACGACCGGCACATTCTTGGCCACGCCAGCCAGGGCTTCCCGCATGACGTTCGCGGCCGGCGCCATCAGCGCCGAATGGAAAGGCGCAGAGACCTGCAGCATCAGCGCGCGCTTGGCGCCCTTGTCCGTGCAGAGCCTTGCCGCCAGTTCGACCGCTGCCTTGGCGCCGGAAATCACCAGTTGGCCGCCGCCATTGTCGTTGGCGATCTGGCAGACAGAGCCGTTGCCAGCCCCTTGGGCCGCCTCGGCGCAGGCGGCCTCGACGTCAGCCTGTTCCAGTCCGATGATCGCCGCCATGGCGCCCTCGCCGGCCGGCACCGCCGCCTGCATGGCATTGCCCCGGATGCGCAGCAGCCGGGCGGCATCGGCAACCGAAACGAAGCCGGCGGCCGCGAGCGCCGAATACTCGCCCAGCGAATGGCCGGCAACATAGGCAACCTTGCCCTTCAGCGAGAAGCCGCGCGATTCCAGCGCCCTGATCGCGGCCAGCGACACCGCCATCAGGGCAGGCTGCGCATTGGCGGTCAGCGTCAAAGTCTCCTCCGGCCCTTCCCAGATCAGCTTCGACAGGTTCTCGCCGAGCGCGTCGTCAACTTCCTGGAAGACCCTGCGCGCTTCGGGAAATGCTTCGGCGAGATCCTTGCCCATGCCAACAGCCTGGCTGCCTTGTCCGGGGAAAGTGAGTGCAACGGCCATGCGAGGGCTCCCAAGGGCTGGTTTTGCTTGCCTGATAGACGGGTTTTTCTTGCCTGTGACGCAAGGCAGGCCGCCAAGTCAAGCCCAGTTCGACCCCGCCGGGCGGCATCATCGCCGTCCGAATGCCTGTTCCAAAAGGCTTCCTGGCGATCACTCCTGATGAAAACCGCTCACGAATCGTTTGCTGGCTCTTCTTATTTCCGCCACAGGCGCTAGCTTTCGGTGACAATAATATGACAATCGAGTGACGTGTTTGTCGCTGGGTGGGGAAGTTAAGGTGACAAAGAGTTCGAAACGCGCCGCCAAGGCGGCGCCACAGTTCCTGGAAGACGATCCGTCCACCGGCTACCTGCCGGGCAGGACATGGCCGGTCGTGCGCTATGGACTGATCAGCCTGGCAATCGCGGCCGTCCTGGTGTTTGCCATCGAATTGATCGTGCGTGGCGACTTTGCCGGCACAGTCTCCTTCTTCCTGCAGCCGCTCAAGCCGGGCTGGACCACCATCGTCGTGTTTGCTCTGATCCTGATCGGCCTCGATGCCGTGCTCGGCCGCAGCCACCAGAGCCTGATGATCGTCGCACCGTTGACCCTTTCCCTTGCCTTCGTCGGCCACCAGAAGTCACACTATCTCGGCGATCCGCTCTATCCCACCGATTTCCTCTATGCCCGCCAGATCTTCGCGCTGCTGCCGCTTCTGGTGCGCGACCGGCCGATCACCGCGCTCGCCATGGTGGTAGGCATCGTCGCCGGCCTGTCGCTGCTCGTCTATGGCTGGCGGCTGTGGCGCCGCAAGGTTCCGGCGCTCAGCCGCAAGGGTCGCCTTGCGCGGTTGACGCTGGCTGTGCCGCTGCTCGCCTTCTTCGTTTCGATCATGGATTACGCCACCTTCTCCTGGACCAGGGACCGGCTGCAGATCATCCCGATCATGTGGGACCAGAAGGAAAACTATGCCTCCAACGGCTTTGCCCTGGCCTTTGCCCTCAACGTGCCGATGGCGCATGTCTCGGCGCCGCCGGGCTATTCCGACAAGGCAGTCGCGGCGATCGACCGAAGCGATGTGACCGCCTCGGTGCCGGCCGAGAAGCCCGACATCATCATCGTCATGAGCGAATCCTTCTGGGATCCGACCAAGCTGCCCGGCGTCACCATCACCCCCGACCCGATCCCCAATGTGCGGGCGCTGCGCTCCGGCTCGATGTTCTCGCCCGAATTCGGCGGCATGACCGCCAACATCGAGTTTGAGGCGCTGACCGGTTTCTCCAACGCATTCCTGCCGGCCGGCAGCATTCCCTATCAGCAATATGTGCGCACACCGACGCCTTCGCTCGCGACTTTCCTCAAGAGCGAGGGTTACCGGGCGCGCGCCATCCACCCCGGCACCAACTGGTTCTGGAACCGCGGCGCGGTCTATGCCGATTTCGGCTTCAACGATTTCAAATCCGAAGAGACGCTGCCGCCCATGCAAAAGCGCGGTCCGCTGGCATCCGACGCGGCGATGACCGACGAGATCATCAGCGAGGCCGACGCCAGCGACGAACCGGTGTTCTTCTTTGCCGTCAGCCTGCAAAACCACGGCCCCTACGAGCCGAACCGCTATTACAATCCGACACACACGGTGCAGGCACCGATCAGCCAGTGGGCGCGCGAATCGCTGCTCAGCTATGCCGAAGGCTCAGCCGACGCCGATCGCGGCCTTGAACGCCTTGTCGAATGGGCGAAGAAACGCTCCCGTCCCACCGTGATTGCCTTCTTCGGCGATCATCTGCCTCCGCTGGGGCCGGTCTATGTCGAGACTGGTTTCCTGAAGGACAATGTCGCGCCGCGCAAGGAACCGACGCCGGAAGCCGCACTTGAGCATCACCAGACGCCGCTGATCATCTGGTCGAACCGATCCGGTCCGGTCGAGAACCTGGGCGCGGTGAGCCCGGCGTTCCTGCCCTACCACATCCTCACCACCGCCGGCATCACCCACCCTTACTACACGGGCTTCCTGGGCGAGATGCGCGAGCGCTACCGCGTCGTCGACCGCAACCTGTTGCTGACGCCGGCGGGCGAGGCCACGCCCGACTGGGCGCGGCAGAAGGAGATCGACCCTCAGATCCGCGATTTCCGCCTGTTGCAATACGACATGATGTTCGGCAAACGCCTCGCGGCGCCGGATTTCTTCCCCGAAACGGTCGACAAGGTCGTCGCTCACACGAGTTGAGCCACTCGATCCCGTCAGGATCCCGCCCGGCGCACTCGGGTCACGCGTTCAATTCGTCAATTGCAGTTTCGAGAACTTGTTGGCGATCTGCTGGAATACGTCCGGCAGTTTGGTTGGATCGTTGACGGCATAATAGCCGCTGGGGTCCGAGGCACAGGCACTGTAAAGCGCGCGGTTGGCGGCGGTGTCGGATTGCAGCACCATTGTGTAGATCTGCACGCCTTCATTCTTCAATTGGGTACAAACGCTTTTGGTCCAGCCGTCGACATTGCGCGCCGCAGTCGTCTGGTTGTCCGATCCAAAACGGCCACCCGCCAGATAGCCATAGGATGTGTAGTCGGACTTCGTCGGCTGTTCACTGGCGCCATAGACGACGTTCTCCCCGTCGGTCAGCAACAGCACGATCTTGCTGACGCCAGGCGTCTTCCACGGCACTCCATCGGTGTAGGGCGCGCCGGGCGACAGCACCCGCATGCCCCAGGAGAGGCCTTCGGAGACATTGGTACCCGAACCGTTCCACTCGGTCATCTGGCTTGCTGCCTTGCGCAGCTTGTCGAAATCGTCGGTCAGGGGAACGACCGGTGTCGGGCAAGCGCGGTTGGGGCCGACGGTGATGGGGGAGCCCGTCTCGGTGATGAGCTCCTTGGCGGGCGCAACATATTTGGCGATCTTTTCCTTGGCGGATTTGCCGGGCGTCAACAAATCGCTGATGAGATCGCTGAGATCGATGCCGAGAAGGTTGTCCTTATTCTTGGCGAGCTTGACCTTGTCGCTGACGTCGTCGAGATACGAATTGTTGTAGTACTTGCTCGAATTGCCGTAGGAGCCAGACGGCATCTGGGCATCTTCCGGATCGTCCGGCGCGAAATACGGAACGAACAGCGTGTCGGGCTTTGCCGGGTCAGGTGGGCTGTCGGAAATGTTGTAGGTGCCCGGCCGCGCCTCGACGCAGCCTTTCCATCCGGTGCCGTTCCATCCGGGCTCGGTCCATCCGGTCTCCTTGAGCTGCTTGAAAAGCGCCATATGATGGGGACGCTTGCCGTCGATGACCGGGAAATTGAGGCCGTTGGTGGAAGACTTGCCGTCCATGTCGATCCAGGACGGGTCGAATTCGTCGCCATCGACGTTGACGGCTGTGACGAATGGGACCAGCGAGGCTCGGATATCGCGCGTCGGCGATTTTGCCGCTTCGAGGGTGTTGAGCAACGAATTCGTCGCCGTCCTCAGCGCCGTCATGCGCGCGCCGGCCATGGAGCCGGTATTGTCCAGCACCAGCACGACTTCGAGCTGGTTGTTCGATTCGACGGCGGCGGCATCGACCTCGATGTGCTTGCTGTTGCCGAACAGGAAGGCAAAGTTCAGATTGACGTCGGCTGAGGCAACCGCCTTCGTCTTGACGAAGTTGATACCCCTGTCGACGGTCAACGTCGCCTTCGCATTGCCGAGTTCGCGGTGGCCGGCGATGTTGGCCTGGAAATAGCGGTCAAAAGCGTCATTGCGGGTGATGTCGAGATCGCCAAGATGTGAAGAGGCAAGGTTTGCCGCATCGAGGGCGTTCCGCAGGTTGCTCCTGGCCCGCATGAGGGTGGAGACATCGGTTGCAAAGGCGATAGCCGTGATGATGGCCGGCAACCCCAGTCCCAGCACAAGCGTAAAATTGCCGCTCGTCGAGCGCCAGAACTTATTGAGAAGCATCTTACCCCCAAATGCTCGCCGCTTTGTGCGCGGTTGTCCGGCTTTTGCGCCTCCCATGATGAATGGGCCGTTGATGGCGGCGGTTCAACTGCGCACAACCTGGCAGTGTGGTTAAGACCTGGTTGCAGGAATCACAAAGCCTGGCCGTTGTTGCTGCTTGATTTTCAGCCCTGCGACACAAGAGAATGCCGCTTGCGCTTGCGTTGTGGGCGGATTGCTGTATAGACGCCCCCAATCTGCCGGTCCCAGCTGGGGGCTGAACGGAGGGCCGGAGGTTTTTTCGAACACCTTCGTGTGAAGCCAGAAGTGCTTCCGCCTCCCGTGTCTCCGCTCTCGACCGTCTCGACATGCTCCTTTCTTCCCCGTTCCCTTCGAGGGTTTGCGGGTCAGAGAAGTTGCAGAGGCTTTTGCCGCCGGGAACCGGGAGAGAAACGAAGAAAGGCACTGAACCATAATGGCTCTTTACGAACATGTGTTTCTTGCCCGGCAGGACCTCTCGCAGCAGCAGGTCGATGCGCTTGTCGAACAGTACAAGGGTGTCATCTCCGCGAATGGCGGGTCCGTCGGCCGGGTCGAGAACTGGGGATTGAAGTCCCTCACCTACCGGGTCAACAAGAACCGGAAGGCTTACTACACGCTGATGGACCTGAACTGCCCGCCGGCCGCGCTCAACGAGATGGAGCGCCAGATGGGCCTGTCCGAAGACGTGCTGCGTTTCCTGACCATCAAGGTCGAGGCGCATGAGGAAGGCCCGTCGGCCATGATGCAGAAGCGCGAAGAGCGCTCGGAACGCGGCGGCTTCGGCGACCGCGACCGTGGCGATCGTGGCCCGCGCTCCTTCGGCGACCGTGATCGTGGCGACCGTCCGCCGCGCTCGTTTGGCGACGCCGGTGCTGATCGTGGTCCGCGCCGTCCGCGCGAAGGCTTTGAAGGGGGTGCAGAATAATGGTCGACATCAACCAGATCCCGACCCGGCGCCCATTCCATCGCCGCCGCAAGACCTGCCCGTTCTCCGGCGCCAACGCGCCCAAGATCGACTACAAGGACGTGCGTCTGCTGCAGCGCTACATTTCCGAGCGCGGCAAGATCGTGCCGTCGCGCATCACCGCCGTCAGCCAGAAGAAGCAGCGCGAACTCGCCAAGGCGATCAAGCGCGCCCGCTTCCTCGGCCTGCTGCCCTACGTGGTTCGCTAGGACTTTCGAGCGGGCGGCTTGCCGCCCGCTTTTTCACCGGCCACGACGGGCGTGACCGGGTCGAACATCAAACCCCGGGTTGGATTTCAAAGAGAGATCCTAACTGCCTGAACAGGCAGGACAGCGACACCGGCGCCAATGCGCCCAAGCTTCCTGACCTGTTCCCAAGACATTCGGCGTCGATCCCGGTGATTGGCGTCCAACCGAAGGAACAAAACCATGGAAGTTATTCTTCTCGAACGCGTTTCCCGCCTCGGCCAGATGGGCGATACCGTCAAGGTCAAGGACGGCTTTGCCCGTAACTTCCTGCTGCCGCAGGGCAAGGCGCTGCGCGCCAACGAAGCCAACAAGAAGAAGTTCGAAGGCCAGCGCGCCCAGCTCGAAGCCCGCAACCTCGAGCGCAAGTCGGAAGCCACCGAGGTCGCCGAAAAGCTCGACGGCAAGAGCTTCATCGCCGTTCGCTCCGCTGGTGAAACCGGCCAGCTCTACGGTTCCGTTTCGACCCGCGACATCGCCGAGCTGCTGACGGCGGGAGGTTTCACCGTCAATCGCAACCAGATCCTGCTCAACCAGCCGATCAAGACCATCGGCCTCACCAATGTGGCAATCGCGCTGCATCCGGAAGTCGAAGTCACGATCACGCTCAACATCGCCCGCACGGCCGACGAGGCCGAACGCCAGGCCAAGGGCGAGACGCTGACCACCGCCGAAGCCATTTACGGCGACGACATCAACGACAACGCCCGGCCGGAAAACTTCTTCGACCCGAACACCGAGTTCGAAGGCGGCGAAGACAACGCCTGACGGTTCGAGTTGCCGGTGCGCCCCGCCGGGCGTGCCGCACTCAGCTTCGATCCCAGTTGGCCTCGGCCATGCTGGACCAATGCCCGGGTCTCTCGCCCGGGCATTTTTGTGCCAAATGGAACTTTTCGAACCCCTATATATTGATGCAGACTACAACGCCGCGCGTCCTTTGGACGCGCAAAGGACGCTGTAGGACTTTGGTTTGGCGCGTGATCCTGGCCGAAAATCGATTTTCGATCTTCTGGGTCAGGCGTCGAGGCAGCCTGTCTGAGGGGACATTTGGTCATGAATATCCTGTTGAAACGCGTTCTGGACCGCCTGGTGCGCACCGGCAATCTCAAGGTAACCGGCCCCAAGGGCGCGACAGTGGTTTTCGGTGATGGCAGCGGCGAGCCGGTGCACATGCACATCAAGACCGCGCATGCCGAGCGCGCCATCACCTTCGATCCGATGCTGGCGGTGCCGGAATCCTACATGGACGGCGAGCTCGACATCCTCGAAGGTGGCGTGCTGGGTGTGATGCGCATCGCCTTCCAGAACATGGGCAGCGGCGGCATCGACGCCACCTGGTCGAAAGCCATCGAGGGCCTGCGTCACGCCTTCCGCCGCCTGCAGCAGATCAACACCGCCTCGCGCTCGCGCCGCAACGTGCAGCGCCACTACGACCTGTCCGGCGACCTCTACCGGCTCTTCCTCGACGAGGACATGCAGTATTCCTGCGCCTATTTCGAGCAGCCGGACATGACGCTCGACGAAGCCCAGGCCGCCAAGAAACGCCACATCGCCGCCAAGCTCAGGCTGAAGGCCGGCCAGACGGTGCTCGACATCGGCTCCGGCTGGGGTGGGCTCGGCCTCTATCTCGCCAAGGCCTTCGACGTCGATGTGCAAGGCGTGACGCTGTCGACCGAACAGCATGGCGTCGCGACCGACCGGGCGCATGCGCAAGGGTTGGAAAGCCGCGCGCATTTCGAGCTCAAGGACTACCGCGAGCTCAACGAGCGTTTCGACCGCATCGTTTCGGTCGGCATGTTCGAACATGTCGGCGTCAACCACTTCCGCACCTTCTTCGACAAGAGCTCGACGCTGCTCAAGCCGGATGGCGTCATGCTGTTGCACACGATCGGCCGCTCCGGCGTGCCGTGGGCGACCAGCGCCTTCATCCGCAAATACATCTTCCCCGGCGGCTATATCCCCGCGCTCTCCGAGATCATGCCGGCGATCGAGAAATCGGGCCTGATCGTCACCGACATCGAAATCCTGCGGCTGCACTATGCCGACACTCTGAAGCACTGGGGCGAGCGCTTCGCCGCCAACCGAGACAAGGCCAAGGCGATTTACGACGAGCGCTTCTGCCGCATGTGGGAGTTCTATCTGGCCGCCTCGGAAGCTGCTTTCCGCTGGCAGGATCTTGTCATCTTCCAGATCCAGATCGCCAAGAAGAACGACACCTTGCCGATGACGCGCGACTATATGGCCAAATGTGAGAAGGCGCTGGAGATGCGCGACATGGGCCACCGTGAAACGGCTCCCGTCAAGAAGAGCCCGGCTACCAGGCCAGCTCGCCGCCGCAAGGTTGCGGACTAAGGCGCGTCGCGTTTGACCGGACCCCGGCGCGCCTCAGGTGTCGTTCTGCCAAAACCGGGCCCCGGTTGGGCGACATGCATTGGAAATAGTATTGCCGCTTGCCATTGCCTGCCCCTGCACTGAAAAAGGTCCCGTGATCGCCACGGGACCTTTTTCATGACCTATGTCCTCTATGTCGCTGCCGCTCTGGCCGAGATCGCCGGCTGCTTTTCGTTCTGCAGCGCGCCACGCGGAGCCTGAGCATGGAGTTGCCGGCCCCACTTCGCCAGGGTGTCGAGCGCCTGCTCGAAAACGTCCCGCTGACGACACTGAAGCAAGCGGCAAAAACGCTGTCCGACCGCTATCGCGCCGAGTTGCGCGACGGCCGGCTGCATATGGCCGAGGGCACGGCCGTGCAAGCCTATCTGGCGACGCGGCTGCCGGCGACCTACGCCGCCGTCCGCGCCAGCCTCGACGCGCTGAGCGACGCAAGGCCCGGCTTTCAACCCAGGAGCCTGCTCGATGTCGGGGCCGGTCCTGGTACGGTGCTTTGGGCCACGACCGATCTGTGGCCCGATCTCGAACAGGCGGTGTTGTTCGAAGCCAGCGCCGCGGTGCGCAAGGTCGGCGAGACGCTTGCCGCCGGCGCGATTGCCGCGCAGACCAGATGGCTGGCCGGCGACGCCACCATAGACCTTGCCGATCTGGAGCCGGCCGACCTGGTCACCTGCGCCTATGTGCTCGACGAAATTGTCCCCGCTTCACTGCCAAAGCTCATCGATCGGTTGTGGCAACTCACTGGCGATACGCTGCTGATCGTCGAACCGGGCACGCCGGCCGGATGGCAGCGCATCCTTGCCGTGCGCCGGCAACTGATCGAGGCGGGCGCGCATGTGCTTGCGCCCTGCCCGCATCAGGCGCCCTGCCCGCTCGCCCCGCCCGACTGGTGCCATTTTTCCCGCCGCGTCGCCCGCTCGCGCCTGCACCGGCTGGCCAAGGATGCCGACGTGCCGTGGGAGGACGAGAAGTTCATCTATGTCGCGGCTTCGCGAGACGGGCCCACGTCCCGCCAGCCACGGGTTCTAGCACCACCGAAATCCGGCTCCGGCAAGGTTCTACTCAAGCTTTGCCAGCAAGACGGCACTGCCACGGAGCGATTGTTCACCAAGCGCGACGGCGCGGACTTCAAGCTGGCCCGGCGGCTGGACTGGGGCGACAGGCTGGGCAGGTGATAGACCGCAACACCCACAATTTTCCTGTTTTGTTCTTTTTTGAGAACCGCTAGGCTCGCCACTTCGATTCGAGTCAATCAGGATTCTTTCCACCGAAAAATCTTGGCTGTGAATCGCGGGCATCAAAGACGGTTGGGCGGGCACTGATGCATATAAGTCAGCATCAAATTGTCGGGTTCTGATATCGAGAAGCCGGGATCGGAATCGGGGACATCATGGCAGAAGCAGCGCGAAAATTCGGCGTCGCGGAAACACCGCTTTATCGTGAAGCGCCAAACAACATCGAGGCCGAGCAGGCATTGCTCGGCGCCATCCTCGTCAACAACGACGCCTTCTACCGCGTCTCGGACTTCCTCAAGGCCAGCCATTTCTACGAGCCGCTGCACCGCAAGATCTATGAGGTAGCATCCGAGTTCATCCGCATGGGCAAGGTGGCGACGCCGATCACGCTAAAAACCTTCCTGCCGGCCGACGAGAAGGTCGGCGACATGACGATGGCGCAATACGTCGTGCGGCTGGCGGTGGAAGCCGTCACCGTCGTCAACGCCACCGACTATGGCCGCGCCATCTATGACCTTGCGACGCGCCGCGCACTGATCACCGTCGGCGAGGACATGGTCAACATCGCCTATGACGCGCCGGTCGACATGGCGCCCACCGAACAGATCGAGGATGCCGAGCGGCGGCTGTTCGAGTTGGCCGAGAACGGCCGCTACGATGGCGGTTTCGAGAGTTTTTCCGATGCGTTGAAGAACGCCGTCGACATGGCCAGCGCGGCCTATATGCGCGATGGCCACCTGTCCGGCATCGCCACCGGCCTGCGCGATCTCGACCATCGCATGGGCGGCCTGCAGCCTTCGGATTTGATCATCATCGCCGGCCGACCCGGCATGGGCAAGACATCGCTGGCCACCAACATCGCCTATAACATCGCTGCCGCCTATGAGCCTGCCCAGCAGGCCGACGGCTCCGTCAAGGCGGCAAATGGCGGCGTCGTCGGCTTCTTCTCGCTCGAAATGTCGTCGGAGCAGCTGGCCACCCGCATCATCTCCGAGCAGACTGAAATCCCGTCGTCGAAGATCAGGCGTGGCGATTTGACCGAAGCCGATTTCGGCAAGCTTGTCGCGTACACGCAGGAGAACCACAAGCGCCCGCTCTACATCGACCAGACGGGTGGTATTTCGATTGCCCAGCTTGCGGCTCGCGCCCGCCGCCTCAAGCGCCAGCGCGGGCTGGACCTGATGGTCATCGACTATATCCAGCTCATGCAGGGTTCGTCCGCCAAGGCGTCGCAGAACCGCGTCCAGGAAATCACCGAGATCACCACCGGACTGAAGGCGCTTGGCAAGGAGCTTGGCGTGCCGATCATCGCCCTCTCACAGCTCTCGCGTCAGGTCGAAAGCCGCGACGACAAGCATCCTCAGCTGTCCGACTTGCGCGAATCGGGCTCGATCGAGCAGGACGCCGACGTGGTGCTGTTTGTGTACCGCGAGGAATATTACATCAAAAACAAGGAGCCTGAGAAAGGCACGCCCGAGCATCTCGCCTGGGAAACAAAGATGGTCGAGGTCCAGGGCAAGGCCGAAGTGATCATTGCCAAGCAGCGGCATGGACCGACCGGCACCGTCAGCCTCGCCTTCCAGGGCGAGTTCACCCGCTTCTCCGACCTTGCCGAAGAGCATCATTTGCCGGAAAGGTTCGAGTAATTTTTTGACCTACCCTCGCGCACCGCGCCCAGGCCATTTTCAGGCGGTATCCAACTGATGGCCAAATCGCGCGTTCAGTTCATCTGCCAGAACTGCGGATCGGTGCACCAGCGCTGGGCCGGCAAATGCGATGCCTGCGGCGAGTGGAACACGCTGGTCGAGGAAGGCACGTCCGGCGGCATCGGCTCGGGACCGGCCAACACGCGCAATGCCCGCAAGGGCCGCGCGGTGGTGCTGACCACGCTGTCGGGCGACATCGAGGACGCGCCGCGCATCATCTCGGGCATTGGCGAACTCGACCGCGCCACCGGCGGCGGGTTCGTGCGCGGCTCGGCGCTGCTGGTCGGCGGCGACCCCGGTATCGGCAAGTCGACGCTTTTGACCCAGGCCGCGGCTGCGCTGGCGTCAAAGGGCCACCGCATCGTCTATGTCTCGGGCGAAGAGGCCGTCGCGCAGATCAGGCTGCGGGCGCAGCGGCTCGGTGTTGCCTCGGCACCCGTGGAACTTGCCGCCGAGACCAATGTCGAGGACATTCTCGCCACCATCGCCGATGGCAAGCGGCCGGACCTGGTGATCCTGGATTCGATCCAGACGCTGTGGACCGACCTCGCCGATTCGGCACCGGGCACCGTCACCCAGGTGCGCGCCGCCGCCCAGGCGATGATCCGCTATGCGAAATCCACGGGGGCGGCAATCGTCCTGGTCGGCCATGTCACCAAGGAAGGCCAGATCGCAGGGCCACGCGTCGTCGAGCATATGGTCGACGCCGTGCTCTACTTCGAAGGCGAAGGCGGCCATCATTTCCGCATCCTGCGCACGGTGAAGAACCGTTTTGGGCCGACCGACGAGATCGGCGTCTTCGAGATGTCGGACAAGGGTTTGCGCGAGGTTGCCAACCCGTCCGAGCTTTTCCTTGGCGAACGCCATGCGAAATCGCCAGGTGCGGCGGTTTTCGCCGGCATGGAGGGAACAAGGCCGGTGCTGGTCGAGATCCAGGCGCTGGTCGCCCCCTCCTCGCTCGGCACGCCGCGCCGCGCCGTCGTCGGCTGGGATGGTGCGCGGCTGTCGATGATCCTGGCGGTTCTCGAAGCCCATTGCGGGGTGCGCTTCGGCAGCCATGATGTCTATCTCAACGTCGCCGGCGGCTATCGTATCTCGGAGCCCGCGGCCGATCTGGCGGTGGCTGCGGCCCTGGTTTCCTCGCTCACCGGTCTTGCCCTTCCCGCCGATTGCGTCTATTTCGGCGAAATCAGCCTTTCGGGCGCCGTGAGGCCGGTTGCGCATGCGCAACAGCGCCTCAAGGAAGCCGAAAAGCTGGGTTTTGGAAGCGCGGTTCTGCCCTTGGGCAGCGAGGAACTTGCCGGGGGGATCGGGGCCGGTGCTTTCCAGCCGACCGAGCTTGCCGACCTCGTGGCACGCATCGCCGGCTCACGCCGAAGCCGCGTGGACGAGCAAGACTAGAGCATCGGACCCAAAAGTGGGAACCGGTTTTGGGAAAACCCGATGCTCCGCGCTATAACGCGGCTCATGGAGTGGGGCGAAAGACATGCCGATTACGCTGCTTGACGGAATTCTCGTCGGCTTCACCCTGGTCTCGGCGATGCTCGCCATGGTTCGTGGCTTCTCGCGCGAAATCCTGTCCGTCGTCTCCTGGGCAGCGGCGGCAGCGGCGGCGTTCTTCTTCTACAAGCCGGTCCTGCCATACCTCAAGCCGTACATCGACAACGAAAAGATCGCCATGGCGGCCGCCGCCGGCATCGTCTTCGTCATCGCGCTGATCGTCGTCTCGGTCATCACCATGAAGCTCGCCGACTGGATCATCGATTCCAGGATCGGCGCACTCGACCGCACGCTGGGCTTTCTCTACGGCGCGGCGCGCGGCATTCTGGTCGTTGCCGTCGCACTGCTGTTCTTCAACTGGCTGGCTGGTGCCAAGGCACCGGCCTGGGTCACGGATGCCAAGTCGCGGCCGTTGCTGGAGCAGATCGGCGCCAAGCTCGAAAGCCTGCTGCCCGAGGATCCCGAAAACGCCATCCTCAAGAAGCTCAACCCGAATCAGCCGGCTACCGAGACCCCCGCGGCCCCCGACGCGCCGGCGGCGGACGCTCCGGCGGGTGGCGACGACGCCAACACGCCGGCGCCCGACGACAATGACGCCGCAACGCCGCCCGCGGACAACGCCCCGGCCAGTCCAGCACCGGCGGCACCGGCGAACTGACGCCGGAAAGGGCGTCGGGAACTGACGATCGTGTGAACGGCTGCACGGCGCGCGTTGCTTTCGACGCGAACCCGCACTATATGGCGATTTTAGCGGAGCTTAAGATGGCAGACGCAGACGACGTGCTTTCCGCCGAGGCCGACGACCATTTCCACGACGAATGCGGCGTGTTCGGCATTTTCGGCCGGCAGGACGCGGCAGCCATCGTCACACTTGGCCTGCATGCGCTGCAGCATCGCGGCCAGGAAGCGGCCGGCATCGTTTCCTATGATGGCAGCCAGTTCCATGTCGAACGCCATGTCGGCCTGATCGGCGACACCTTCACCAAGCAGCGCGTCATCGACAGCCTGCAAGGCAACCGCGCCATCGGCCATACGCGCTACGCCACGACGGGCGGCGCCGGTATGCGCAACATCCAGCCCTTCTTCGCCGAGTTGGCAGATGGTGGCTTTGCCGTCGCCCACAACGGCAACCTGACCAACGCCATGACCGTTCAGCGCGCGCTGCAGAAGCAGGGCGCCATCTTCTCCTCCACCTCCGATACCGAGACGCTTTTGCACCTCGTCGCCACCAGCAAGGAGCGCGATTTGAACTCGCGTTTCATCGATGCGGTGCGCCAGGTCGAGGGCGCCTTCTCGCTGGTGGCGATGACGTCGAAGAAGATGATCGGCTGCCGCGATCCGCTCGGCATTCGGCCACTGGTGCTCGGCGACCTCGACGGCGCCTGGATCCTGGCGTCCGAAACCTGCGCGCTCGACATCATCGGGGCGCGCTTCGTGCGCGATCTCAAGCCCGGCGAGATGGTCGTCGTCACCGCCAAGGGCATCGAGAGCCTTTTTCCCTTCGAACCGCAGAAGACCCGCTTCTGCATCTTCGAATATGTCTATTTCGCCCGGCCGGATTCCTCGGTCGAGGGCCGCAACGTCTACGAAGTGCGCAAGCGCATCGGCGCCGAACTGGCGCAGGAAAGCCCGGTCGAGGCCGACATCGTCGTGCCGGTACCGGATTCCGGCACGCCGGCAGCGATCGGCTTTAGCCAGGCCGCCGGCATTCCCTTCGAGCTCGGCATCATCCGCAACCATTATGTCGGCCGGACCTTCATCCAGCCCGGCGATTCGATCCGCCACATGGGCGTCAAGCTCAAGCACAATGCCAACCGTCGCATGATCGAGGGCAAGCGCGTGGTGCTGGTCGACGACAGCATCGTGCGCGGCACCACCAGCCAGAAGATCGTGCAGATGGTGCGCGACGCCGGCGCCAAGGAAGTGCATATGCGCATCGCTTCGCCGCCGACGCGCGCCTCCTGCTTCTATGGCGTTGACACGCCGGAAAAATCGAAGCTTCTGGCATCGCGCATGTCGGTGGAAGAAATGGCCGAGTTCATCCGGGTCGATTCGCTCGGCTTCCTCACCATCGATGGCCTTTATCGCGCCGTCGGCGAGGCCAGCCGCGACAACGACCAGCCGCAATTCTGCGATGCCTGCTTCACCGGCCAGTACCCGACGCGCCTGCTCGACTTCGAAGGCCACGACAATGTGCGCACGCTGTCGCTGCTGGCGACGAGCGGGTTGTAGGATTGCCGGGCCGTCACTTTCCCTAGCCAGATTTCCGGAAGCCATCGCATGACCCTCGACCTTACCGGCCGCGTTGCGGTCGTCACCGGCGCCTCGCGCGGCATCGGCTATTTCATCGCCAAGGAACTGGCTGCAGCCGGCGCGCATGTCATCGCGGTAGCGCGCACCGTCGGCGGCCTGGAAGAGCTCGACGACCAGATCAAGGCGGCCGGCGGCCAGGCGACGCTGGTGCCGCTCGACCTCGCCGACATGGCCGGCATCGACCGGCTGGGCGGCGCCATCCACGAGCGCTGGGGCAAGCTCGACATTCTCGTCGCCAATGCCGCCGTGCTCGGCGTCATCTCGCCGATCGGCCATGTCGAGGCCAAGACCTTCGAGAAGGTGATGACCATCAACGTCACCTCGACATGGCGGCTGATCCGCTCGGTCGACCCGTTGCTGCGGCTCTCCGACGCCGGCCGCGCCATTTTGCTATCTGCCAACTCGGCCCACTCGGCGCGTGCTTTTTGGGCGCCCTACGCTGCATCAAAGGCTGCCGTCGAGACGATGATGCGCTCCTGGGCGCATGAGACGGAAAGCCTGCCGCTCAGGGTCAACGCCGTCGACCCCGGCGCCACCCGTACCGCGATGCGGGCGCAGGCGATGCCTGGCGAGGATCCGGCGACGCTGCCGCACCCGTCGGAGATCGCCAAACGCATCGTGCCGCTCGCCAGCCCCGACCTGAAAGAGACCGGACTGATCTTCCAGGCCAAGCACAACCGCTTCGTCGCCTATCGCCAACCGGAATAGCTGTTTTTTGCCGGAAGATTTTCGGCACCGCCGACGTTCTTCGAATGTCAGACATTCGAACCTTGAACGGAGGACCATCATGCGCAGACTGCTTCTCGCCACCGCCGCCGCCCTGATCGCAGCCGCGGGCGCCGCCTATTCGCAAGGTGCAACTATGAGCTTCTTCGTCACCAGCGTCGGTTCAGGCAAAGGTGCCGATCTCGGCGGCCTCAAGGGTGCCGACGCACATTGCGCCTCGCTGGCGGAAGCCGCGGGCGTCACCGGCAAGACCTGGGCCGCCTACCTATCGACCAGCGACACCGACGCGCGCGAGCGCATCGGGAAGGGGCCGTGGGTGAACGCCAAGGGCATGAAGATTGCCGACGACGTCGCCTCCCTGCACAGCGACACAAACGGCATCACCAAGCAGACGGCGCTGAACGAAAAGGGCGAAGTGGTCAACGGCCGCGGCGACACGCCAAACCGACACGACGTGCTGACCGGCTCCAAGCCCGACGGCACGAGGATCGCCGACCAGACCTGCGGTGACTGGACGATGAGCGGGGCGGAAGGAGCCGCGATGGTGGGCCATCACGACCGTACCGGCCTCGACGATTCGGCGGCCGCCAAATCCTGGAACTCGTCGCATGCCTCGCGTGGCGGCTGCAGCCAGGAGGCGCTGAAGGGCACCGGCGGCGACGGCCTGTTCTATTGTTTTGCCACCAACTGAGCCGATTGGGTTTCGAAAGTCGGGCTATGACCCACCGTCACATCACGCGGCTGTGATGCGACGGTGGAAGGTTGCGCGGCGGTCATGCTTTCGTCATTTCGGCGGAGTTGATAGGATCGCAACGACTCCCGCAACAAGCGCCCTGGCTGGGCAGAACAAGGAAATTCCCATGGCTTCGACCGTAGCGTTGGTCTGGTATCTGGTAATCGCCGGCCCGCAGGGCGGCATGGTCGTGCTGCCCAGCACCTTCGACAAGCGCGAGCAATGCACCGCCGCCATCACCGAATATCAGAAGCAGCCGACACCGACCGGCTGGTCGGTGCAATGCGTGCCGAGCGCCTCGCCTTTCACCGACGAGGGCGATGCGGAAGAGCCGGCGGCACAGTAAGCATCAGGCGCACGAGATCCGCGGCCCGGCGGCCGCGGATCTCGTGGCGTTTCAGCGCCCCGCGCTCACCGTAAGCTCCGGCTTCTGGTTGATGGTCTGGAACACCACGCAATAGCGTTCGGTCAGCTTCAGCAGCGAATCTATCCGCTCCTGCGGCTCATCGGTGTCGAGACTGAATTTGAGCCGGATGGCGCGAAAGCCGACCGGCGCGTCCTTGGCGACGCCGAGTGTGCCACGAAAATCGAGGTCGCCTTCGGCCTCCACCGTGGCGGCGTCGAGCTTGAACTCCAGCGCCGTCGCCACCGCCTTCAGCGTCACCCCGGCGCAGGCCACCAGCGCCTCTAGCAGCATGTCGCCCGAGCAGAGCTCAAGCCCCGAGCCGCCGGTTGCCGGATGCAGCCCGGCGATTGCGAGCGCCCTGCCCGTCTCCACCTTGCAGGCAACCGACTGGTCATCGATCGAGCCCCTTGCCTTCAGCGTGATCAGCGCCTGCGAAGCGTCGTCGCGATAGGCCTGCTTCAGCGGCGCCTGCATGGCCTTCAGTTCGGTGGCATCCATGTTTCTACCCTTTTTCGTCAGTTGGTTTCATACCGCGCGATCGAGACAAGGGCGGTTGCCTACAACAAGCCCGGCAGCCCGCCACAGAGCCCGCCAAAGAGCAATTCGGCAGATACGTTCCAGAATTGGATTCTTGCCACAACCCCCAACTAATGTCGCCGTCGAGTTTGTTTGGAGGGGGCGGCATTGATTGGAACAAGGCTATTGCATGCGCTGTCGCCTGCGCTCGGAGCGCTAGCGGTCTTATGAGAGCAGCGTGCTTTGGGAGCGCGCCCTTCTTGACTATGGTCGCGGCGCTCGTGAAGCACCGCCCAAGATCAGCTCGATGTTTTGACTTTCCGGCGCCGGCATCCTGCGTCGTCGGACCCTGTGAAACCGGAGCATGCTTGGACCGCTGACAGGCAGGAAGGACGACACTTGCATTTCCTTTGACTTCGATCGCCTCGGCCATACCTATGCGACAGTCGTTCCCGGAGGCGTCATGCGTACCAGGCTGAAACTCATTCTAGCCATCCTGCTGATACTCACCGCTCTCGTGCAACCCGTCTTGGCCGAAACAGCCGAGCGCCCTGCGCCGACGGATGGCGTGCTGTCGTTGCTGCCGCCCGCGCAGACCACGGACCATTCGATCACCATCGCCGGGCGCAGCCTGCAATATCAGGCTACGGCCGGCACACTGTCGCTGCTTTCCGGCAAGGGCGCGGTCACGGCGGAGATCTTCTATGTCGCCTACACGCTGCGATCGCCGGCGGGCGCGGTGAAAGACTCGCGGCGCCCGATCACCTTCGTGTTCAACGGCGGCCCGGGCGCGGCGTCCGCCTATCTGCATATCGGCGCGCTCGGACCGCGCGTGATAACCACCGGAACCGAGGGGGAATTCCTGCCTTCGCCGCAAAAACTCATCGACAATCCCGACAGTTGGCTCGACATGACCGATCTCGTCTTCGTCGATCCGGTCGGAGCCGGCTACAGCCGCGAGGCACCGGGCCAGGACACGCACGACTTCTGGGGTGTCAACCAGGATGCCAGTTCAATGGGGGCTTTCATCCGCCTCTATCTTGCTCAGAACAGCCGCACCGGATCTCCGTTCTTCCTCGCCGGGGAAAGCTATGGCGGGTTCCGGGCGGCGCTGCTCGCCAGGACACTGCAAGAGGATATCGGCATCAGTCCAAGCGGCATCGTGCTGATCTCGCCAGCGCTCGAATTCATGCTTGTCCAGCCCGACGAATTCGAGCCGCTGCATTGGGCGCTCGAACTCCCCTCGCTGGCGGCGGTGCGCCTGCACGCCGAAGGCATTGGTGGCGATGCGCTGCGGGAGAAACTCGCCGAGGTCGAGCACTATGCGTTGGGCGAATACCTCACGGCTCTCGCCAGCGGGCTGGAGCAAGGCGGGCGGCTGGCGAGCCGGCGCGTGGCGGAGATCACCGGCCTGCCGCTCGATCTCGTCCAGCGGAACTTCGCCCGCATCCCGACCGGTCTGTTCGCAAGGGAGTTCGCCCGCGCCAGCGGCAATGTGCTCAGTCCTTATGACGGCACGATCGCGACTGCCGATATCGCGCCGGAGAGCGCCGGCATTGCCGGTCCGGATCCGGTGCTCGACCGCAGCGTCCCCGCACTGACCTCGGCTTTCGTCGGCTACGCCCGTGACGAACTGAATTTCCACACCGATGTCAGCTACCGGTTGCTCAACGGTGACATCAGCCACAATTGGGATTACGGCATCTCGCGGCAAGGCTATGCCGGCGTGATGGATGATCTGCAACGAGCGCGCTCGCTGAACCCTTCGCTCGGTGTGGTCATCGTCAATGGCTACACCGACCTTGTCACGCCATACTTGGCTTCGCGCTACCTGGTGAGCCAGATCCCGTCACTCGCCAATGCCAAGCCCATCCGTCTCGATGTCGTCGAGGGCGGGCACATGATGTATTTCAGACCCGACGGTCGTCGCGCGCTGAAAGAGGCCGCTTCGGAACTCTACCAGGCGACGCAGTAAGGCTCGCAACGCAGCTCGCCAAGGAACCCCTGCCCTAACGCAAGCACGAGGCTGGCGTAGCGCTGCGCCGGCTTTCGCCCGTATAGCTTGGTGTCAGGGAGCTGACTTCCCAGGTTCTTTACGTCGCTCCTCGCAGCATTTCTGTCGCCTTCCGCACCTTTGGTCCCGCGCCTTATGGCCGATATCGCCATTCTCGAAACACGCGAAAGGGTTCTTGCCGGAATCCTGCTGACCGGCGCGGCCTATCTGCTGTTTTCGACGCAGGATGCCTCGATCAAGCTCTTGGTCAGCGGCATGACGGTCTGGCAGATCATGTTCTTCCGCAGCATCGCCATCCTAAGTGCCTGCGCGGCGATCGGCGGGCGGCAGCTGTTTGCCGACACGGTGCGCTCGCCGATCGTGCGGCCGATGCTCGTGCGCAGCGCCTTCACGCTCGCGGCCTGGCTCTGTTACTACAACGCCGCCCGCAGCCTGCAGCTCGCCGAACTGACCACCGTCTATTACGCGGCCCCGATCATCGTCACCGTGCTTTCGGTGGTAATGCTCGGCGAAAAGGTGCCGATGCTGCGCTGGCTGGCGGTGATGATCGGCTTTGCCGGGGTCTTCGTCGCTTGCGACCCGACCCATCTCGGCCTATCCGCCCCGGTGCTGCTGGTGCTGGCGGCCGCCGTTTTGTGGGGGATCGCCATCGTGCTCTTGCGCAGGACCGCGCTTGCCGAGCGCTCGACGATCCAGCTCCTGCTCAACAATTTCTATTTTCTGCTGTTTTCGGCAAGGCCGGCGCTGCTCTGGTGGCAGACGCCGGACTGGACCCAGTTGCTGCTCCTTGCCAGCGTCGGCGCGCTCGGCGGGTTTGCGCAATACCTTCTCTTCGAAGGCAAGAAGCGAACGCCGGCTTCGATCCTCGCACCGCTCGAATACACATCGCTGTTGTGGGCGTTCGCGCTCGGCTTCGCGATCTGGGGCGACGTGCCGCGCCGCGAAGTCTTTCTGGGTGCTGCCCTCATCATCGCCGCCGGGCTGCTGATCGTCGGCACCGAGCATTTCCGCAAACAGCTATGACCGGGATCGCCATCACTGCTGACGCTACGATGTCAGGACGGAACGGCGTAGGCTGGCAGCATGACTGATGTTGCAGCCCCGACCGACAGCACCGCCGAACGCACGCTGGGTATCTTGCTGGTGTCGTCATCGGCGGCGGTGTTCGGCCTGACCGGCGTGCTGACCAAGTCGATCCATGCCGACCCGCTGACCATCATCTGCTGGCGTGGCTTTGTCGGCTCGATCCTGGTCGCGCTCTATGTCTTTTGGCGGCGCCACCGCTCCGGCGGGCGCGAGACGCTGCGATTGGGCTGGCGCGGCTGGCTGCTGGCGGTGGAAGGGGCGCTTGCCAGCATAGCCTTTATCTCGGCCTTCAAGTTCACCTTCGTCGCAAATGTCGCAGTCATCTATGCTACGGCGCCTTTCGTCACCGCACTGCTGGCCTGGCTTCTGGTGCGTGAACCGTTCCGATTGCAGACGATGGTCGCCGCCGCCGTGTCGCTGTTCGGCGTAGCGATCATGGTCTGGTCCGGCTTCGGCACCGGCAATCTGTTCGGTGACGGGCTGGCATTGCTGATGACGATCGGCAGCGGCCTTTACATGATCATGGTGCGCACCTTCCGCGACACGCCCGTGGTCTGGGCCGGCGCAGTTTCGGCCTTCCTGCTGTTCGTGCTCGGTTGGTTCGTCACCGATCCGCTGGCGGTTTCACCAAGGGACGCCGTTCTGCTCGTCACCTTTGGTGCCTCCTTCGCGCTGTCCTCGATCCTGTGGACGGAAGGCGCGCGGCTCATTCCAGCCGCCGAATCCGGGCTGCTCGGCTCGGCCGAAGTGCCGTTCGCGATCCTGTTTGCCTTCCTGTTCCTGGGCGAGATCGCACCAGCCGCCAGCATGATCGGCGGCGCCATCGTGCTGTGCGCGGTGTTTGCCCATGCGGGGCGGGATTGGCTGATGGCCCGCTCGTGACGCTTGGCGTCAAATATTTCTTAAAAAAAGTGACACAGTCACGGAACCATCATCCGGGTGATGCATTGTTGGTGTGACGGGCCACCCCCAAGTCCCCCCAAACCCCTCGGCCCGTCCCACTTCGAAGCCGACCGCAAGGTCGGCTTTTTCTTTGGCGTTTAACCCTCAGCGATACCGGATCTCGTCGATTTAGCCGCGGAGCCCGGGCAGAGCCAGGTCACCGCTGAGCAGTGCCGCCAGATCGGCCGCCGGACCACCGGCACCGGCGCGCAGCCGAATGGCGAACTCAGCCATCGGCACCTGTGGCAGGCCAAGTTCGCGCGAGGCTTCGACAATGCCCGAATGGGCAAAGCGCGCCGTTCGCAGCGTCAGTGCAACACCCGCATTCACGGCCGTGCGCAGGCCGGCCAGGCTGGCGCTGCCGGCGGCGATGCGGTAACGGCGTCCCGCTGCGTCGAGCGACGCAATCGCGGCCTCGCGAAATCCGCAATAGGGATCGAGCAGCGCGAGCGGCAATTCTTCCTGCCGCGAGGCCAGCCCCTTCTGCGAACACAGCCATATCATCTGCTCGCGCAGCACGCCGACTTCGTCCGGCGCAGCGACCTGACGCATGACGATCGCCAGATCGAGCCCACCGGACTGCAGCGCTTGCGCCAGTTCGGCGGAGCGGCCGACACGCAATTCGATCCTGACGCGTGGATGACTGACGGCGAAGGCGCGCAGCAGATCCGGCAAACCGCTGTCGGCGAAATCCTGCGTCGTGCCGATGGCAACGCGCCCGGCAGCCCGTGCCCCCTTCAGCGCCAGCCACGCCTCGCGATGCGCCGCCATGATACGTCTTGCATGGCCGACCAGATCCTCGCCTGCCTTGGTCAGGCCCCGGCCCCGGCCTTGCGGCGCCAGAAGCGGCTCGCCGACAATCTCCTCCAGCCGCTGCATCTGCGCGGTGACCGCCGAAGGTGAACGGCCGACGCTTGAAGCCGCCTGCGCCAGCGAGCCGCTGTCGACGAAAGCGAGGAAGGTCCTGAGCAGATCGGGATCGAGCGTTTCCATAATTCGATACTATCGAATCATCAGTTAAAAACAATTCGATTTTTTTGATTCAATGATGGTGACATGCTCCTTCCAACGGCGATCGGACGCCGCTCAAACCAGGAGAACAAAAATGCCCATCATCAACATCAGCGTCACCGGCAAGCCCGATGCCGCCCTGTCCGCCAGCATCGCCAGGGAAATCACCGAGATCACCGCCACGCAGCTGCGCAAGGATCCGACAATTACCGCGGTTGCCGTATCCTACATCGATCCACAGCACTGGTTCGCCGGCGGCAAGTCACTTGCCGAGCACGGCACCAACACGTTCTGGCTCGACATCAAGGTGGTCGATGGCACCAACACCAAGCTTGAGCTGGAAGCCTATCTGAAGGCGATCTTCGACGCCTTCGGCCGCCTGCTGGGCGGCGTGCACGAAGAAAGCTATGCCTTCGTGCATGAGGTGCCGGCGGCCGCCTATGGCTATGGCGGCAAGACGCAGGAGTTTCGTTTCATCAGCGGGCGGTTGAAGGCGGCGTGAACTGCAGTTTCCCTTCTCCCCCTTGTGGGGTGAGCGGCCGGTTCGCGGAGCGAATTCATCGTGCCGGTGGCATGATGAAAGGCCAGCGAACGCTGGGTCGCTGCAAAGCAGCGGGGACCCGGCAGGTGGCCGTCCACCACCCGGCCCTTCGCAGGCTCAGGGCGTTCGAAGTTCGATAAGCCAAGCAATTGGCTTTTCGTCCGCTGCGCGGACCACTTCTCACCCCACATGGAGGAAGGCGAGCGGCTTATTCATCCGCATTGACGTTGCTCCCACATCGTCTAGGTTCTGGCCGAAGCGGCCGCAAAAGAGCCGCGATGCTAAAATCGTTGGGAGAGAAGCGGCATGATCCTGACACTGGCGCTGCTTGCGGGTCTCGTTCTGGCCTGGCTGCTGATCGGCGTGGTGGAGAAATTCCGCCTCGGCCTGCGTTTCACCCAGGCGCTGCTCTATGTGCCGTTCAAGCTCGCCTACCGGATCGACGACAACCGCATCAGGATCGCCCGCAAGGCGCAGGTTCCCGTCATCTACGTCATCTCGCATCAATCGCGTTTCGAGCCGGCGCTGATGCTGTCGCTGCTGCCGGACGACACACTGCATATACTCGACGATGTCTCGGCGCGGTCGCCATGGCTCGAACCGTGGCGCGAGCTTGGCCGCACCATCGCCTTCAACGCCGAACATGTCTTCGTCAGCCGCCGTCTGGTGCGCGTTCTGAAGGGCAAGGGGCGGCTTGCCGTCTATTTACCGGACGCGGTCGAGCCTGACGTCAAGACGTTTCGGCTGTTTCGCGCTGTCACCCGCATCGCCATGCAGGCCGACGCCAGCATCGTGCCGATCTTTGTCGGCGGTGCGCGCAGCCTGCCGGTGTCGCTGACGCCGGCGGACAAGGCACCGCGGCACTGGTTTCCGCAGCTGTCGATCAGCGTGCTGGAGCCGATGACCATCGCCGAACTGATGGCACGCAACCCCGACCAGGCTTCGAACACCAACACGCTGTTCGACCGTGTCGCCGAGGCCCGGCTTTTCGGCACCGACCTCGATCGTGGCCTGTTCCTGGCCATGCGCGACGCCGCAGCCCGTGTCGGCGCCTCGCACCCGATCATCGAGGATGTCATCTCCGGCGCCCTGAGCTACCGCAAGATGTTCATCGGCGCCCGCGTCCTGGGGCGCCGGTTCGAGGCGGTGACGGCGCCGGGCGAGGCGGTCGGCCTGCTGCTGCCCAACGCCAATGGCGTGGTGCTGTCGTTTGTCGGCCTGCTGTCTGCCGGCCGGGTGGCGGCAATGATCAACTACACCGCCGGCCCAGCCAGCGTGACCGCCGCGGTGCGCACGGCTGTGATACGCACGGTTGTCTCCTCCCGCGCCTTCGTCGAGAAGGCCGACCTCGCTGACATCGTCGCGGCGGTCGAAAAGGGCGGCGCCAGGCTGCTTTGGCTCGAGGATGTGCGCGAAGCCGTCACCGCGCTGGAGAAGCTTGCCGCCGCCTTGCTGTGGCGATTGCCCCTGCAGCGGCAGGACGCGGCCAAGCCGGCGGTGATCCTGTTCACCTCGGGTTCGGAAGGCACTCCCAAGGCGGTGGTGCTGTCGCACAAAAACCTGCTCGCCAATGCCATGCAGGCCGAGGCGCGCATCACCATCTCGCCTGCCGACATCCTGCTCAACGTGCTGCCGGTGTTCCACTCCTTCGGCCTGACAGGCGGCACCATCCTGCCGCTGGTCACCGGGGTGAAACTGTTCCTCTACCCCTCCCCGCTGCACTACAAGATCATCCCCGAGGTGGCGCGCAAGGTGAAGCCGACGATCATGTTCGGTACCGACACGTTCCTCGCCAACTATGCGCGCACCGCCAAGGACGGCGATTTTTCCAGCCTGCGCTTCGTCGTCGCCGGCGCCGAGGCGGTGAAGCCGGAAACCCGTCGCGTCTATCGCGAGCGCTTCCAGGCTGAGATCATCGAAGGTTTCGGGCTGACCGAAGCCGCACCCGTGGTTGCCGTCAACACCGCAATCCATGGCCGTGACGGCACGGTCGGGCGGCTGCTCCCGGCGATGCGCATGAAGCTGGAGCCGGTCGATGGCATTGCCGATGCCGGCCAGTTGTGGCTCGACGGACCCAACCTGATGATGGGCTACATGACATCGGACCGCCCCGGTGAATTGCAGCCGCTGACCGGCTGGCACGACACCGGCGACATCGTGGCCGTCGACCGCGAAGGCTTCATCACCATCCGCGGCCGCGCCAAGCGCTTCGCCAAGATCGCCGGCGAGATGGTGTCGCTGGGCGCGGTCGAGATGCTGGTGCAGTCGCTGTGGCCGGAAGAACGCCATGCGGCGGTGGCGGTGCCGGACAAGAGGCGCGGCGAACGCATCGTGCTGGTCACCACCGCCGACGATGCCAACCCCGACGAGTTGCGCAAATTCGGCAAACAGGCGGGTGCCACCGAGCTGATGGTGCCGAACGACATCGTCAAGGTCGAGGAAATCCCGGTGCTGGGTTCCGGCAAGACCGACTATGTGTCGACGAGAAAGCTGGCGATCGACAGGCTGGGCCTCGGCGTCGCGGCCTGAGACACCGAAGACCTGATCGAGAATTCGTTCCGGTGAGTCAGATGGCGTGGTTTTCGAGAACCGGAGCGGAGGGGACCATCAATTCCGTGAGCACCGGAAGCGCAGTAAACCTTGTCAGGTGGCCGCCGAGCGAA
Source organism: Mesorhizobium bavaricum (assembly GCF_056781655.1). Classification (NCBI taxonomy): domain Bacteria; kingdom Pseudomonadati; phylum Pseudomonadota; class Alphaproteobacteria; order Hyphomicrobiales; family Phyllobacteriaceae; genus Mesorhizobium; species Mesorhizobium bavaricum. Next base: position 5,451,945 of record NZ_CM165566.1, read on the forward strand.
TTCGCGACAAATCTGCTACCCGATGTCCGAAGGCGGCACCTTCTCGCCCTCCTGCTTGGCGCGCTTCGAGTAGGCGCGCACGCTGAACGGCAGGAAGAGCAGATAACCGGCGACGGAGGCGGTTAGCGTGTACCAGGGATAGGTCATCAGCAACAGCACGTAGAGCACGACAGCCAGGATGATCGGCAGCACCTTGTCGCCCGGAATTCTCAGGCTTTTGCCGGAATAGACCGGCAGCCGGCTGACCAGCAGGAAGGCAACCAGGACCGTGAAGCCGGTGGCTACGAAGGCAGCCGGGCGACTGGGCTCCAGACCCGTGCGCAGGAAATAGAGATAGAGCGGCAGCATCACCAGCACGGCGCCGGCCGGCGCCGGCACGCCGACGAAATATTCGGACTGCCACATGGGGCGTTCGGCCTTCTCGTCATCGAGCACGTTGAAGCGGGCAAGCCTGAGCCCGCAGGCGATGGCGAACAGGAGCGCGGCAATCCAGCCTGGCGATCCTGCACGGTCGAGCAGGAAGGCATAGAGCACCAGGGCGGGCGCAACACCGAAGTTGACGATGTCGGCCAGCGAATCCATCTGCGCGCCGAATTTGGAGGTCGCCTTCAGCATCCGCGCCAGGCGCCCGTCAATGCCGTCGAGGAATGCCGCGAGCAGCACCATCACCACCGCCGGTTCGAAGCGGCCTTCGAAGCCGAAACGGATGCCGGACAGGCCGGCACAGATGGCAAGCACGGTGACGAGGTTGGGCAGCACCATGCGCATCGGGATTTCGCGGATGCGCGGGCCACCGCTGGCATGCGCTTCGAATTTTTTGTACTGCGTGCCCACCGGTCAGGAAATCCGCACGAGGGGGGTGCCGGCGACACCGCCGAATTCGGCCAGCACGGTTTCACCACCGACCGCCGTCTGGCCAACGGCAACGCGCGGCGTGGCGGTCAGAGGCAGGAACACGTCGACGCGCGAGCCGAAGCGGATCAAGCCGAAGCGCTCGCCGATGGCGATCGAGCCGCCGGCCTCAGCCCAGCAGACGATGCGGCGCGCCACCAGGCCAGCGATCTGTACAGCGGCGACGGTGCCGTTGGGGCTCTCGATGACCAGGCCGTTGCGCTCGTTCTCGGTGCTCGCCTTGTCGAGTTCGGCGTTGAGGAATTTTCCCGGCCGATGTTCGATCTTGGCGATACGGCCGCGCACCGGGGCGCGGTTCACATGGCAGGAAAACACGTTCATGAACACCGAGATGCGGGTCATCTCGACATTGCCGAGGCCGAGTTCGCGCGGCGGCACCGCCGGTCCAACCGCCGAAATGATGCCATCGGCCGGGCTCACCACAAGGCGGTCGTCGACCGGCGTGACGCGCTCGGGATCACGGAAGAAATAGACGCACCAGGCCGACAGGATGAGGCCGATCCAGAACAGGATCGAGGAGAAATAGCCGAGGAAAAGCGTAGCCGCGCCAAAGGCCGCGATAAAGGGATAGCCTTCGCGATGGATCGGTACGAACGCGTTCTTGACCGTATCGACTAGGCTCATCGGGCTGGGGCAGGCTCCGTTTCAAGTCCGGCCTCAATAGCCGAAAGCCCACTTCGCCGCAACGCAACAATCGGCAAGGCGGCATTGGCCGCGACTGGCGGGAGCCGTGATGCGCTTGCCTGTCTGCATCATTGCCGCCAGAATTCAGGCCACCGCCAGGTAGTAGCCCGGAGAAAAGACCGACTGCCCATGATCCGACACCTGAACCGCGCGAACCTTGATGCCAGACGATGGGCAGCCGTGAGTGCGGTTCTGGCCGCATTGCTGGCATCGAATGGCAGCGCAATGGCGCAAGCCAAGCCATCCTTCGACTGCGCCAAGGCCGCCAGCGCGGCGGAAAAGGCCATCTGTTCCGACCCTGCCCTGGCGCAGGCCGATGCTGATGTCGCGAAGAACTACGCGGCGGTGATGAAGATGCTCGATCCTCATGCCGGCAAGGCCTTGCGGGACGACCAAAGCGATTTCATCTTGTATCGCGACCAGATCGCCAGCTTCAACGAGAACACGCCCAAGGACCAGCAGAATCTCGATCTCGGCGAATTCCTGCGCGACCGCGCGGCCTTCCTCGCCGGCATCCGCAAGCCGGCGGACAGCCGTTTCGTCGGCACATGGAGTAGCGTTCGCGGCACGGTCGAGATCGCAGCGGCTGGCGCTGGCAAGCTCGACGTGTCGGAAGAGGTCGCCAATCCCGTCTCCGGCAGTGGTTCGTGCGAAATCGGCGGCACGGTCAAGGTCCGCAAGGAATTGCGGCTTGTCGATACCGACGACAAGCCGACCGGTTTTGTTTTCACATTCCGTCGCGATGGCGATGCGCTGGTCGCCGAACAGAGCGGCACCGGCATGGACGGCATGTCGGAACCGCCTTCATGCGGCGCCAACGGCCATGCCGATGGCAATTTTTTCCTGGGCGAAAAACAGTAGGGCTGCTGTCGGGGATCCGCCCCCTCGCCCGTCCTTGGTAGACAGCGTCATTCATAGGCCTTTCGGCCGCGATGACGCGCAACCAGGAGATACCGCAAATGCAGAAACAACCGGTCCTCCAAGCGCATCTCCTTACTGCTGGCCTCGCCTTTGGCGAATCGCCGCGCTGGCATGACGGACGCCTGTGGCTCTGCAACTGGGGCACAGGCGAGATCATCGCAGTCGATGCCGACGGCAACCGCGAGATTATGCTCACCGTACCGGCTGTCCTGCCCTACTCCATCGACTGGCTGCCAGATGGCCGCCTGCTCGTCATCTCTGGTCGGGAGGGCTTGCTCTTGCGCCAGGAACCGGGCGGTTCACTGGTTACCCATGCCGATTTGCGGCCTCTGTCGAAAAGCCCGTGGAATGAGATCGTCGTCGATGGGCGCGGCAACATCTATGTCAATGGCGGCGGCCCGGCGCCGGATTCCGGCCAGCATTTCGGCCCAGGTACCATCGTGCTGATCACCCCGCACGGCGCGGTCCGGCAAGTGGCGGAAAACATCGCCTTTGCCAACGGCATGGCAGTGACGCCTGACAACAAGACGCTGATCATTGCCGAATCGCACGCCAACCGGCTGACCGCCTTCGACATCGCCGCGGACGGCACCCTGTCCAACCGCCGGGTCTGGGCCGATCTCGACGGTTTTCCCGACGGTATCTGCCTCGATGCCGAAGGCGCCGCCTGGTATGCGGATGTGCCCAACAAGCACTGTGTGCGGGTGCTCGAAGGCGGCGAGGTGCTGCAGACGGTCACTATCGATCGCGGCTGCTTTGCCTGTATGCTGGGCGGTGCGATCGGGAAAACGCTGTTCATCGCCGCCGCCGAATGGCGCGGCTTCGAGCATATGACCGGGGATGCCCGCACCGGCCAGGTGCTCAGCGTCGAAGCGCCGGCACCTGGCGTCGGCTGGCCGTAAGAGGCTAACTTACACCCGGGGTATCCGCTGATAGTTCGCGATGTCGGCCCGCACGCCGAGCCGGGCGATCGTCTCCTGCGGGTTGAAGGCGATGCGCTCGTGCGCGGCCTTGACGATCGGCACGACCCCGTCGACGGCCGCCTGGCTTTCCCATTCGACGATCGTGACGAGGTTGAATTCGCCCGGCCCCGAGAATTGCTCGAGCAGGAAATCCTGCACGAAGCCATCCTGCCGGCGCAGCAGTTCATGCGTCGTCCTGACCTTGGCGAGTATCTCCTCGCGGGCCGCGGCGGGGACGACGAACTTGTCCACCCTGAACACGCTGCCGCCGTTAACACTCTGATTTATCTTGCTCATTTTCGATTGCTCCGTTCTTGAATGCTCTTGTTATCGGGCTCCAAGATCGGTCTACGATCTCAACTTAAGTTGAGGTCAAGCGCAGAAAATCAGTTTGCCTTCAATTCACCTCCGATGTGCGGCGGCGGACGATGACGCCAAGCTCGTCACCCTCGCGGGCGATGCGCAGCCGCTCCTCGGCCTCGGTCGCTTCGCGCTGGCGGTCCCACATCGAGGCGTAGAGGCCATGTTTGCGCATCAGCTCGGCATGGGTGCCACGCTCGGCGATCTGGCCATCCTGCAGCACGATTATCTCGTCGGCCGAAATCACTGTCGACAGCCGGTGGGCGATGACAATGGTGGTGCGGCCGCGGCTGACCAGATCGAGCGCGGCCTGGATCTCCTGTTCGGTGTGGCTGTCGAGCGCCGAAGTCGCTTCATCCAGCATCAGGATCGGCGGCGCTTTCAAAATGGTGCGGGCGATCGCCACGCGCTGTTTCTCTCCGCCGGAGAGCTTCAGGCCGCGTTCGCCGACCATCGACTTGTAGCCGTCGGGCAGCCGCTCGATGAAAGGGCCGATCTGGGCAAGTTCGGCCGCCTTGCGCATGTCCTCCTCGCTGGCGCCGATGCGGCCATAGCGGATGTTGTAGGCGATGGTGTCGTTGAACAGCACAGTGTCCTGCGGCACCATGCCGATTGCCCCGCGCAGGCTCTCCTGGGTTACGTCTCTGATATCCTGGTCATCGATCAGTACCTGGCCGGCCTGGACGTCGTAAAAGCGGAACAGAAGCCGCGAGATCGTCGACTTGCCGGCGCCCGACGGCCCGACAATGGCGACCGTCTTGCCGGCCGGCACCTCGAAGCTGATGCCCTTCAGGATCTTGCGGTTCGGGTCATAGGAGAAATGCACGTCGCGGAACTCGACCTTGCCGGCGCTGACGGCGAGCGGGCTGGCGCCCGGCTTGTCGACGATCTCTTGCGGCACATCCAAAAGGTCGAACATCTGCTCGATATCGGTCAGCCCCTGGCGGATTTCGCGGTAAATGAAGCCGATGAAATTGAGCGGCACCGACAGCTGCATCAGCATGGCGTTTATGAAGACGAAGTCGCCGACCGTTTGCGTGCCGGCTTGCACTTCCAGCGCCGACATGCACATGACGATGACGGTGCCGAGGCCGAAGATGATGCCCTGGCCGAAATTCAGCCAGCCGAGCGAGGTCCAGATGCGCGTCGCGGCGGTCTCGTAGCGCGCCATCGAGCGGTCGAAGCGCTCGGCCTCCATGCCTTCGTTGTTGAAATATTTGACCGTCTCGTAGTTGAGCAGCGAGTCGATCGCCTTGGTGTTGGCGTCGGTGTCGCTGTCGTTCATGTCGCGGCGGATCGAGATGCGCCAATCGCTGGCGCGGACCGTGAACCAGACGTAGACCCAGACGGTGACCGCGACGACGACGACGTATTTCCAGCCATAGGTGTAGGCGAAGATGCCGGTGGTCAGCGCGAATTCGAGGATGGTCGGCGCCGTGTTGAGCATGATGAAGCGCACGATCGTCTCGATGCCCTTGGTGCCGCGCTCGATGATCCGCGACAGGCCGCCGGTGCGCCGCTCGAGATGGAAGCGCAGCGACAGTTCATGCATGTGGACGAAGGTGCGGAAGGCAAGCTGGCGCACTGCATACTGGCCGACGCGGGCAAACAGCGCGTCGCGCAGCTGGTTGAAGCCAAGCTGCACCAGGCGCACGACATTGTAGGCGACGACCAGCATGACGGGCGCCAAAAGGAAGGTCGGCAGCGGCGGTACGGACTTGGCGTCGCCCGCCAGAGCATCGGTCGCCCATTTGAAGAAATATGGGCCGGCGACCAGCGTCAGCTTGGCAACGACCAGCAGAAGCGTCGCCCAGGTGACCCGTGCCCTGAGATCAGCGCGGTCCGCCGGCCACATGTAAGGCCACAGGTTGAGCAACGTCTTGAAGGTCGAGGAGTCGGAGACGGTTTTTTGGGCCATTTCTTATGCCTTCTTCTTATTTTCAGCGGCCGGAGCAGCAGGAATTGACGAGCGCGGCGACCGATGCGGATACATCGGCGAGCGCGGCGTGGTCGACCGCATAGCGCGAGCGCTGGCGGTCAGGCTCGAAGCGGACCAGCCCGGCTTCGACCAATATCTTCAGGTGTTGCGACACGGTGGACTGCGCCAGATCGAAACGATCGACGACTTCGCGGCAGCAACAGGAGTTGCTGGCCGACAGATGCTTCAGGATTTCGATGCGTGCCGGATGCGAAAGTGCCGCCATGCGGGCGGCGATAGCGCGGCTGTCGGGGGCGAGTTTTTCCGGCCCTGGACAGCTTGTGCCGGCTTCAACTAGGGATTCGGTCATCGTCCATCGGCGATAAACGATGACCGGGTCTGCGGCAAGCTGCCCTTATGGGCAGATTGGCTGCGATGTCATGAAACGCGGGCGTCGAACCAATCCAGCACCAGTTGCGGGTTCTTGCCGAAGTAGTTGTAGCCTTCGAAACGCTGGTCCGTCCCTTCGATCCAGAACAGTTTCTTGTCCCTGGAGGAAATGGTGTCATAGATTTCCTGCACGTTGGAGGGCTTGGTCAGGAAATCATTGCGGACCTGCGCGACGAGTGTCGGAACCGTCACCGCCTTGGCATATTCCATTGGCCAGACGTCAGCGAGGTGGAAGCCCGTCTGCTTGTGAAAAGCCACGTCGAACAGTTCGACACCATTTGCGATTTTCTGGTTCTCCATCGCCGTTTGGACGAACACTGCCGGCGAGACCGGCTGCAAGGCGATCATCGCCTTGATGTGGGCGAATTCTTCCGGGTGCTTCTTCATGCCCACGATCGTCGCATTGGCGCCTAGGCAGCGGCTGTAAAGGGCGGTCTTCATGTCCTTCGTATCGGGCCCGGATTTGGCGTATTGCAATGATCCGATCACGTCACGATATTCCAGCACGCCGTGGCCATTGATGCCGCCGCTGCCCGTTCCACTGCGGCCGTGGTTGCGCATGTCGTAAGTGATGATGTTGTAGCCGGCATCATGCAGGAGCTTGTATTCCGGCAGGAAGTTCACCTCGAAGCCGCCGAAATTTGTCCACGGCTCCAGATGGCCCGGATAGCCGTAGCGATTGCAAGGCATCGGGTGATTGAAGATGAGCAATTTGTCGGAGTCGGCGGGAATGAACCAGCCCTCGATCGTCACACCGTCAATCGCCGGGAAGAAAATCTCCTCGTACTCCAGGCCATACTCGTGCGGCCACCGCAGGATCGGGGTGCGGGTCGAATGCGCCATCAAATCAGCCATGCCATTGATGAACTCTTCGGATTTGGCGTCGGTCATAGTTGCACCCGTTGTCGTCTGGTTGTCTGCAGCCGTTGCAACTGCAGATGAGGCGGCGATGATGGGGAGAGCGGCGAGCGCCACCCCGGCTTTCAGAAGCTGTCGGCGGTCATTCGAGAGAGCGCCTTCCTGCTGAACAGAATTGTCGCGCTGGTTGCCCATGTGGGCCTCCTTGATGGTTGTTGAGATGTCGATGTCCGCGGGGATTTGAGGCGAGGATACACTCGGTGTTGCCCGCCCTATTCGCTCGTTATGGCTGCGGAGGGACAAACCCTTCCGTGATGACAACCGTGCCTTCGGTCGAGGCGACGCGGAACTTCCTCGCGGCCGTATACTCGGGAGAATTGTAGAAGCGCTGGGCGTCGGCCAGGCTTGGAAACTCGGCTATGGCCATGACCTTTTTCGGCTGGCCCTCCACAGCGGTCGCGTTGAGGTTGAAGACAATGATCTTGCCGCCGTATTTCGGAGCAAGCGGGCCCGCCTCTTCCATATATTTTCGGTAGCCCGCTTGATCCTTGACCGTGTAGTTGGCGATCATGTAGCCGGGCGCATGTGTGTTCTGCGCGTAGCCTGTTGCCGCGAGAGCGATGGTGACGGCCGTGGCCGCAGCCGCGCCGATGGCGAATTTCTTCATTGTATTATTCCTTTGGCTTGGGGGCTAGAATGAGCCGTCTGTCGACCTGGACAGATCCTCGTAAGCACTCAGTTCCTCAATGCGCCCTTCGAGGACCGGCTTGAACGCCGCAAAGGCGTCGCTGCCGGCCAGGAACTGCCTTGGCGGATTCTCCATCCCGGCAAGTTTGACGAAGACAGCGCCGAGCTTGGCGGGATCACCTTGCTGTTTGCCGTCATAGCCAGACCACATGTCTTGGGCAGTCCCTTCAGCCGCGTAGTCCTCGATCGTGCTGGCGCTATATTTGGCGTTCTGCGCATCGAGGAGGTCCGTTCGAAAGAAGCCCGGTGCGACTACCACGATCTTGATGCCGAACTGTTCGACCTCCTGCGCCACCGAGAGGGAAAGGCCTTCGACCGCGAATTTGGCAGCGCTGTAGGCGCCGCAATGCTTGAAGCCCATTATGCCGGCGAGCGAACTGATGTTGATGATCCGGCCCGAGCGTTGTTTGCGCATGACCGGAAGAGCCGCGCGCATGACGTGGATGACGCCGTACAGATTGGTCGAGATCAGTCCCTCGATCTGGGCGGTGCTCAGCTCCTCGAAATTGCCGAGCAGGCTGTAGCCGGCATTGTTGACCAGGACGTCGATGCGTCCAAAGACCTTCATCGCCTCATCGACCGCAGCCCTCGCCTGCGCTTCGTTGGCGACGTCCAACTGGACGCACACGAGCCTGTCGCCTGCAACATCGCTCAGCGCATTGCGGACCTTATCGAGATTGCGGCCAGTCGCGATCACCCGATCGCCGGCCTTCAGGGCCGCCCTGGCGGTGGCGGCGCCGATGCCGCTGCCGGCACCTGTGATGAACCAGACCTTGCTCATTTCTAACTCCTGTTTTCGATGAACAGGAAGATAGGCCACGCTGCTCTATCCGATTAGACGGCACAATTCGCATGTAGTTAGAAATGAAATAGATAAATGTACAGTCGCGTTTCAGAACCGTATCACCAAGTCGCACTAGCCTCTGTAACGAAGCGCTTCGACCAGAACGGCGAAGGCTGGCGTATGTTGTCGTCTGCTAGGATAGTAGAGGTGATAGCCGGAGAATGGCGGGCACCAATCCTCCAGCACACGAATCAGGCGTCCGTCGGCAACGTGCCGGGCAACCTGAGTTTCGAAAGTGTAAACCAGCCCCAGTCCGCCGAGGGCAGCGTTTACCAGCATCTCATTGTCGTTGATGACGAGCGACCCGCTGACCCGGACCTCAAGCTCGACGCCATCGCGCTCGAACTCCCAGGCATAGAGCCCACCCCCTGCGCTCTGCCGGTAGCTGACGCAATTGTGGTTGCTCAAATCACGCGGCGTTTGTGGAACCTCACGGGTGGCAAAGTAGGTTGGGGAGCCGACCACCGCCATGCGGATATCGGCGCTCACCCGAACCGCAACCATGTCTTTCTCGATCTGCTCTCCGACGCGGATGCCCGCGTCGAATCGCCCGGCGACGATGTCGGTGAGCCCTTCATCAACATTGATTTCGACAGCGATGTCCGGATATTCCGGCAGGAGCTTCAGCAGGACAGGCCAGAGCACCGTTCTTGCCGCATGGCGGAAGGTGGTGATGCGGATCGTGCCCGCAGGCCTGTCACGAAGTGCGGTGAGCTGAGCGATTTCATTGTCAATATGGTCGAATGCCGGACGCAGGCTGTGAAGCAACCTTTCTCCTGCGTCGGTCAGCGACAGGCTGCGCGTCGTTCGTGAGATCAATCTGACTTTGAGCCGCTCCTCGAGCATGCGGACGGCATAGCTGAGTGCCGACTGGGACAGGCCAAGCCTTGCGGCGGCACGTGTAAAGCTTCCCTCTTCGGCGACCGCGATAAACATGGCCAGCTCGCTGAAGTCGCCTTTTCTCATTTATAAGCCTTGCTTCTGACTGCGCGCCGATTATAGTGCCCAATCGGCATGTTCGTCCTCAGCTATTTGTTCCCCAGGCCGGCTGACCGAGCGCGGCCGAATTGACCGAGAACATGGATCGTCACTTAGCGATCGATCAGTGACTGACGACGGGATTGGGTCGCGGGCACGCGCAGCGCGCCACCGATTGGTTCAAAACCTCGAGCCACGCCCTTCCTCAGCTGATTGTGCAGTCACTCAGCCGAAGGGATCAGACCTCTTGTGAGAAGGGGGGCCCGCCTCGCGATGGAGGTGAGCGCCATTGCTCAATGCGATCACTTGGTCTTGGTCGGCGCCGTCGTCGCCTGCTCGCCCATCGACTTGAGGTCGGCGGCTTCGCCTTCCTTCGACTTTTCCGGGACCTTGAACACCTGCCCCGGCCAGATGCGGTCGGGATCGCTGATCTGGTCCTGATTGGCGAGGTAGATGGTCGAGTAGCGCACGCCATGGCCGTAGACGCGCCGCGAAATCCGCCACAGCGTATCGTTGCGGCGGATGATGACGGCGCTGCCGGCATGCTCAAGCTTGGGCGCCACCGTCTCGGGTACATCGCCTGGCGGCGTTGCCGCCGGAGCCTCGGTGCCGGGCGCTGCCGGCGTCGCTGGCGCTTCGGCAGCGGCGGTGGCCGGCACGGCAGGTGCTGGAGCGGCAGGCGCTTCGGCGGCAGCCGGCGCGCCCAGCTTCGGCTCGGCGGGCTTTGCTTCGGCGGGCGCCACGGCAGCGACCGATTCACCCGGCTCGCGCTCAAAGGGCACGGCGGCACGGGCCACGACTTTCACCCCGTCGGCATCGAGGCCATCGACATGGATGGTGTAGCTGCCGACCGGAATGTCGCGCGTCGCCTCGACCAGGAAATGGCCGTCGGGCGACGTCTGCGCGTCACCGAGCAGGATGTCATTGGCGTAGGCGCGCACCTTGCGGCCCGGATCGGCAAGACCGGCAACAAAGATCTTGTTGCCGTCGATCTCGACCGCCTCGACGACGATCTTGGGTTCTGCCCCGGGTACGGCGGGCGGCGTCGCTGGTGCTGCCGGAGCAGGTGATGCTTCAACCCCGGCCGGTGCCGGAGCCGCAGTGGCAGGCGCTTCGGCTGCAGGAGCAGCCGGGGCGGCAGCCTGGTTGCCGGCGGCCGGTGCGGCGGGCGCCGGAACAGTGAGCAGTTCGGCCGGCTTGCCCGGCTCCTCGACCATGGCCAGCACCTGGCCGGCGGGAACCGAAACGACGGCGGTCTGCGCCGAGGCGGTCACCACATCGCCCGTTGTCGAACGCAGTGCAATTGTATAGTCGCCGGGTTTCAACGGATCGTCGAGCACGATGACAAAGGCGCCATCAGGACCGGCGACCGTCGAGCCGAGCACGGTCGTGCCGTTGAGGATCTCGACCTTCGAGTTGGGCGCCGCATTGCCGGCAATGACGATCGAGCCATTGCCCTCGACGCGCACCACATCGAAGGACGGCACGATCGGACCGGCCGTAGCGGGCGCTGCCGCATCCGTTGCCGGCGCGCCCGGGGCCGTTGCCTGGGGCGCCGTGACGGGAGCGGCCGGGACCGCCGCTGGCGGCAGCCGCGCTTCCGTGCCTGGATCGGCAGGTTTCGGCGCCGCGGGCGGCGTCAGTGCCGCCACTTCAGCCGGCGGCGTGTGATTGAGATACGGGTCGAGTGCGCCCGATACATAGGCTGTTCCTGCGGCCGCAACGGTCCCACCCGCCGCGAACAAGAACGCCTTCAGTGGATTAATTGCCATTTCCCTACCCCTTAGCCACCTAATGCCGGTCTAGCCTGTTTTGCCAAGACCGACAAGAAAAAGCCCGCCCGGGCTTGACCCCGCTTTCAGACCCAATCACCAATCATCAGTATGAACACGATTCGATCCGTCTGCGTCTATTGCGGCTCGTCTCCGGGCCGCGATGAAACCTATGCCAAGGCCGGCCACCTGCTTGGGCGCTCGCTTGCGCGCTCCGGCCTCAGGCTGATTTATGGCGGCGGCACCAAAGGCATCATGGGCGCCGTCGCCGAGGGCGCCCTGCGTGCCGGCGGCAAGGTGACGGGCATCATTCCGCGCTTCCTGATCAACAAGGAGGCGACCGAAACCGCGCTTGACCGGCTCGACGAGCTCGTGATCACCGACAACATGCACGAGCGCAAACACAGGATGTTCGAAAAATCCGACGCCTTTGTGGCGCTGCCGGGCGGCATCGGCACGGTCGAGGAGATCGTCGAGGTCATGACCTGGGCCCAGCTCGGCCATCACCGCAAGCCGATCGTCTTCGGCAACATCGGCGGATTCTGGGATCCGATGCTGGCGTTGCTCGATCACATGGCCGCCGAGGGCTTCATTCACACCGCGCAGCGGGTCAAGCCGCTGGTGGTCAACGACCCCGAGGCAATCGTCGCCGCCATCATGGTGGCCGGCTCCTCCGTCGACGCCCCGACCGAGGGCATGCAGTCGGTGATCGACAAGCTGTAAGTGAGTAGGGAATAGGAAGTAGGGAGCGCCGGAAGCTGTGCCCGTGAACCGCTTGCCTACTGCCTACTGCCTACTGCCTACTGCCTACTGCCCTACGCTCTTCCCCAGCAGCCTGCCGCAAGCCGGCAATGACCGCACGGCGATCATGGCGCCGCCAGGCAAGATAGATGGAAACCGTTCGTTCGAACCATGGCAGGTCGCGAAACACGATCCGCGACGGTGCGGCGGCACGCAGGCTGGCCTGCACCGTGGCCAGGCCAAGACCGGCGCTGACGAGACCGAGCGAAGTCAGCGGATCGGCTGTCTCGTAGGCGATGTCGGGCAGGAAGCCGGCCTTGGCGCAAGCGGCGAGGAACTGGCCACGGTTTGTGTCGTCGGGCTGGCGCACGACGGTGATCCAGGTGCGGCCGTCGAGGTGGTGCGGCTTGATCTCCGACAACCCGACAAGCGGATCGGCTTCGGGGATCGCAAGCACCAGCGGTTCATGGCGCAACGCCATGGCTGCGACATCAGGGTCATCCTCGGCCGGCGGCGAATAGACGAAGCCCAGATCGAGCGACCGCTGCCGCAGCCCCTCCAGTTGCGCCGCCGAACGCAGGCTTCGCAACTGAAGATGAAAATCCGGCCGTTCGCGGCGGAACTGGCGCAGCATCCCGGCGACAAGCCCGGCATGCACGGCGCCTTCGACATAGCCGATGGCGAGACGGCCGACGGCGCCGCTGGCCAGGTTGCGGCCGAACTCCTCCAATCGTCGTGCATTGGACAGCAGCGAGCGGGCCTCGGTGAGGAAGGCACGGCCTTCGGCGTTGAGATGGACCCGTTGCTTTGCCCTTTCAAACAGGGAAACGCCAAGCTGCTGCTCGAGCTGCATGATCTGCCGGCTGAGCGGCGACTGCGAAATGTGCAGCATTTCGGCGGCGCGGCCGACATTGCCGGTTTCGGCGACGGCGACGAAATAGCGGAGCTGGCGCAGGTCGAACATTTTTTCTCCGAGGCATCAAGTCCTTCTAGGTCTCAACTTTAGCCTACTCAGTCTTGGACAGTCTGACCAGTCAAGGCGATATTTGGCCATCCCAACCAAGGAGACCCGCCATGCAGTTCTTTGCCCTTCTGACCCGCAACACCGAAAAGTTCACCGATGCCGATTTCGCCCCGCTGCTCCCCGGCGAGGCCGAGCAGCGGCGCACGCTCTACTCTGAAGGCGCGGTGCGCCAGGTCTGGAACCGCGGCGACATCCCGGGCAGCGGCATGATGTTCGAGGCCGGCAGCGACGCCGACGTGCGCGGTCATCTCGCCACGTTGCCTCTGGTCAAGGCCGGGATGATGGACATCGCCGCCATAGTCCCGCTCAACCCCTATCCAGGCTTCGGCCCGAAGCGCTGAACCAGAGCAAGAGGTGGGGCGGTCGGCAACGCCCGCCTCCGGCTCCGCCTCCAAGCTTTCGCCTGATACAGCGGGCAAACTCGCCTTGTAACGATTTCCGTTTGCGGCTGACTGCCTAGTTGGCTATCGGGGAATATCGGCAAGGGGAGAAATTTTGGAGAACAGACCCGAGGCGGGAACTGATCGCGTTCCACGCGCATCCGTCGTTATGACCGTCTATACCGACCAGCGCTTCCTCGATGCGGCGGTCGAGAGCATACTCGCGCAGGAATTTGGCGACCTTGAACTTATCATCGTCGATGATGGGACGGGCCAGGACGCGGTCTTCCAGGCGCTGGCGCGTCGCGACCCGCGCATCCGGATTGTCGTCAATCCCACCAATCTAGGCACCGCCGCAGCCGCCAACCGCGGCATCGAAGCCGCTCGCGCCGACATCATTCTTCGCCTGGACGCCGATGATGTCGCCGAGCCGACGCATGTCGGGCGTCTCGTCGCGGCACTGGCCGACGATCCGCAACTGGGCCTGGTCGGAAGTTCCGTGACGCTGATCGACGAAGCCGATCAGGTCCACTATGTACAGGCAATGCCGCAAACGGATCTGGAGATCCGGTGGACCATCCTGTTTTACAATCCGTTCTACCATTCGGCGGTCGCTTATCGCCGCAGTTGCTTCGAGGCGGCCGGACATTACAGGATCGAGGAACTGGTCTCGCAGGACCACTATCTCTGGTTCCAGATGCTGCCCCTGTGCCGCATGCGAAACCTTGCCGAGCCGCTGACGCGCTATCGGATGAATGCGCTCGGACTGTCGATGGCAAATTCAAAAAACTGGCGCAACCGGACACATCCGATCCGCGAGGCGCTGTGGACCCGTATCGGCCTGACCTACGACCTCTACGACGACGCCTTCGCCCAGGACATGTCGCGCTTCCTGCGCGGGCATGAGATCGCCACTGAGCGACGCGTCACCGCCTACCGCAAACTGCTTGGCGTGCTGCGTGCCTTTCTTGCTGCATCGCAACCCTTTGCGCGCGCCGAGGATGCGGACGACGCCCAACGGCTAGCGCACAGTACAGTCGCGCGCATGCTCGCCAGCCCACCGGTGCGGCTGCGAGAGGTGTTGGAGGTCTGCGCCCTGAGCTGGCCGCTCGACCGGCGCGCCGCGACCAGCACGGCGATAAGGCGGCTGGCAGTCGGCGCCAGTTCCCGGTTGCGGGCGGCAGGAAAACGGCTGAGCCGGCGTTGGGCGAACTAGGGTGTCTATGGCGCGAGATCTGCCGTCCCTGCCCGTCCGTAACGAGAGAGCATGATGGACCCTGATTTTTCTACGTGGTTTGAAGGCAAGTACCTTTCCACCGACTGGACGTCGCCATTCTTCTCCGTCTGGGCGGCGCTGCTTGCAGCGCGCCGTGACGAGCCCCTCAAGGTCCTGGAAATCGGTTCCTGGGAGGGCCGGTCCGCGATTTTCTTTCTACGATATCTGAGCAAGTGCCAACTGACATGCATCGATACGTTCAGTGGAAGTCCCGAACACACACTTCGGGCCAGATGGGCCGACCAGCTTGCCCATGTGGAACAACGTTTCGACCTCAACATCGCTGAATTCGGCGGACGGGTCGAAAAGATCAAAAGCCGTTCGTCGCAAGCGTTGGCTCGCCTGGTCGCCGAGGAGCGCAGTTTCGACGTCGTCTTCATCGACGGCAGCCATCACAGCGCCGATGTCCAGGCCGATGCCGTGTTTTCCTGGCAGATGGTCCGGGACGGCGGGATCGTCATTTTCGACGATTATGAGTGGACGTTCTTCCCCGACGAAGTCGATCGCCCGAAACTTGGAATCGATACGTTCCTGTCGGTGCATGCTGGCCAATACCGCGAGTTGTACCGGGGCCAGCAAATCATTGTCCAAAAAATCGCGGCCTCAAAAATCGAACCTTCACGGGAGCCCGCGCCGGCACTGCGGCGGGAGGCCGGCCAGGCGCTCGGCATCGCTGAAAACAGCGTCGAATTTGTCCTGATTGCCGAAGCGGGCATTCTCGAAGCACAAGCCCTGTTGCTGTGCGAGAGCATACGGTGTTTCACCGGCGTCTATTCGCGGTGCCCGATAACGGTCGTGTCGCCAAGGAGCAGCCGTCGCCCATCCTTGTCGACGCTGCGCAAACTCGAGCAGCTGGACGTCGAATATCTGCCGCTCGAGATCGAGAGTTGCTACCCGCAATACGGTACGTCCTATCGCATCCATGTGCTCGCTCACGTCGAACGTCGGCCGGGACCGCCAGTCATCATCCAGCTCGACAGCGATACGATATTTGTCGCCGAACCCGATTTCTCGTTGGGCACAGGTGCGACTGCCGCGCGTCCGGTGGACATGAAGGGCATGTGCACGACCGGGCCTGGCGATCCATTCGACAGCTACTGGAGACAGTTGTGCACCCTTGTCGGCGTCGACTATGAGCATCTCCCCATCGTGGAGACAACGGTCCATCGTCAGGCGGTGCGAGCGAGCTACGATGGCGGGCTCCTTGTGGCAAAGAGGGCATGCGGCCTTTTCCAGCGGACCGAAGACATTTTCAGGCAATTGGTGGCCGCGGATATGAAACCGTGGACCGACGGGCCAACCATCAGCACCGGGACCGGAGTTCTGCACGGAGAGGCCACCACCTATTGGGGCACAAGCCAGGCGGCGTTCTCGCTGGCGGCAGTCGCCGGAAACCACCCCGTTCGACTTTTGCCGGACACGCACAATTTTCCACTCAATTGCGTGGCTGCGCTGGCGGTGCCTGACCCGGCGCGCTTGGTCCATATCCACTATCATCACCTGTTCAGCGCCGGATCGGCTGGTGCAAATCCGGTATTGAACGGAACTCTGGACCTTCCGGTGGGAATTTCCGAATGGCTTCTGGCCCGGCTGCCGCTGCAGGAAAGCCCGCAACCGACGGTGCCGAAGCGTGATCTGCCAAAACCACCCAGGAGAAAGGCAATCCTCGTCCTGGGTATGCACCGCAGCGGCACCTCCGCGCTTGGCGGCGTGATCAATGCACTTGGAGCGGCCGGTCCGAAAAATCCGCTGTCCTCAAATTCCCACAATCCCAAGGGATTCTGGGAAAGCGCCCGCCTCCATCTCGCCAATGAAGACCTGCTGGCATCGGCAAATTCCCACTGGAGTGACTGGCGGGCGCTCGACCCGCGATGGATGCAATCGCAGGCAGCCGATCGGCATCGCCACAAAATCAGGGCGATCCTCGACAATGAATTCGGCGACGAGCCCTTGTTTTTTGTCAAGGACCCGCGGATTTGTCGATTTGTCCCGTTCTTGTCGTCGATCCTGGCCGAGATGGCGGTCGACGCGGTCGCATTTCTGCCGGTCCGCAATCCTCTCGAGGTCGCGTTGTCGCTGAGGCGGCGCGATGGTCTGCCGCTGCCAAGATCACTTATGCTGTGGCTGAGGCACGTGCTCGATGCGGAGTATCATTCGCGAGGCATGCCACGATATTTCCTGCGCCACGAAGATTTCCTCATCGACTGGCGACGCCTTATGGACCGTGCGGCCAAACAAACTGATGTCGTCTGGCCGGCTCGTTCCAGCCAGGCCGATGTCGAGATCGAACAGTTCCTGACCGCGGACCTGCATCATGAAAGGGCCTCGATCGAAGACATGCGGAACCATCCGGATGTCACACCGCTGATCCGGAAAACCTATGACATTTTCCGTGCCATGGCGGTCGATGGCGAAAGCCCTGAATTGCGCGCTGAACTGGATCGGGTGCGGATGGGGTTCGACGAAAGCTGCGATGTGTTGGGTATGATGGTCGCCGCCGAGACCGAACAGTTACGCGGGGAGCTTGGAGCGCGGAATTTGGAGTACGGGGCAGCCATTCGCGCCCAGCACGACCTCAGGCTCGAGCACAATGCGGTCGTTCGCGCCCTTCATGACGTCGGACTCGAGCGCGATACGGTCGCCGGCGTCCTTCACGATCTCAGGCTCGAGCACGATGCAGCCGTTCGCGCCCATCATGAGCTTGGACTCGAGCGCGATACGGTCGCCCGTGCCCTTCATGACGTCGAGATCGAGCGCGATTCGGCCGTTCGTGCCGTTCACGACCTCAGCCTCGAGCGCGATGAGCTCTTCCGCGACCGGGACGCTCTCTGGGCAGAACGCAACGCGCTTCTCGCATCAAGCAGCTGGCGGTTGACCGCACCGCTGCGTTGGGTGCGAGGCCCGTTCGTGCGCCGACGATGACGGCAAAATCGAACGCGGCCAGCGCGACGCCAGTGACGGAGTGTGACCGACAGACTGCGATCGGCTGTCAATAAACCGTCACACGAAACCGGGTTCGCCCGTGCTAGGAATTGGGGTCAGGCGGCCGCCATGCGACGCCATGTTCGAAACCTGCATCTGGCACCGCACCCATGGATATCGCTCTCGCCCCGGAAGGCACCGACCTGTCGCCTTACCTGCCCGACGAGCACGGGCTGTTCTTCATCTACCATTTCACCACTGAGGGCCTGCGCACCAAAGACCCGGCACAGGCGTGCTGGACATGGCGTAGCTATCAGATCACCGACCTGCATGCACGCCAGGAGATCGCCGCCGAAAACGCTTTGCCGAGGCCGGTGCGCGACGCCTTCCTCGCCCCCAGCCATGGCTGCCACATCGACTTCGAAGATGGCTGGCTCCATGGCGATCTGCCGGATCTGAAACACGACTTTTCGGAGGCGCGCGGGCTCGTCCATTTCCGCTTCGCCTTCAACGAGACGATGCTGATCGGCGCGCGCAAACAGCCGCTGGAATCGGTCGATGCCGTCCGCAAGGCGGTGGAGAATGGATCGCGAAAATTCCGCTCGCCGGCGGAACTGATCGAGGCGGTCACGGGCCAGTCGCTCGACGGCATGTCGGCCGAGCTCGGCAAACTGGGTGACACGCTCGATGGCATCGAAGACCGCGTCGTGCGCGATGCATGGCACAATGAGCGACAAGCGCTGGTCGAGGCGCGCCGGCAACTCGTGGTGATCCATCGGCAGATGGCGACGATCACCAATCTGTTCCGGCATCTCGACCATTCGCATTGCAACGAGTTGCCTGACCCGATCAACGACATGGCGGCAAGGCTCTTGCAACGGGCGCATACGCTCTACCATGACGGCGAGCAGTTGCAGGCGCGCACAAGGCTTTTGCAGGACGAACTGATGGCCAAGCTGACCATGCAGTCGAACCAGCTGCTCTATGTTCTCTCCGTCATGACGGCGGTGCTGCTGCCGATGACCATCATCTCGGGCTTGTTCGGCATGAATGTCGGCGGGTTGCCGCTGGTCGACACGCCGGTGGGCTTCTGGGTGGTGACGGCAATATCGGTGGTTATCGCGTCAGCCACCTATTTGTTCGTCAGGCGGCTTGGCCGGGGGTTGTAACGCCGGCCGGGCGGTCCTTACGCTGTGGCGCGAAGATCCTCGATGATGGTGCCGGCGGCATGGACTTCCGCTTCATGGTCGGGCTCACGCCATATCTCGGCAAGACCCGCGGCATACCATTCCCGCATCGCCGGCAGACTGAGCAACTGTGCCGGATAGGTCGCGGCCGCCCCCTCGAAGGAGAGCCCATAGGACTGGGCCCGAAACGCCACCGGGGCAAAGAAGGCATCGGCGGCGGTAAAATGAGCGCCGGCGAGAAACGGCCCGCCGAAACGGGCAAGGCCATCATTCCAGAGATCGCCGAGGCGAAACAGATCCTGCTTCAGCGCATTGGACATCGGGAACGGTTCTACCCGCACGCCGCAATTCATCGGACATGCGCCGCGCAGCGCGGTGAAGCTCGAATGCATTTCGGCGGCGGCCGAGCGTGCCCAGGCGCGCGCCTTGGCCTCGACAGGCCAGACGCCATGATGGCGCTCGGCCAGATATTCGGCGATGGCGAGCGAATCCCAGACTGCCCAGCCATCGTCGATCAAGCAGGGCACCCGGCCACTCGGTGAGAACGGCCGGTAGAGGTCCCAGCTCGATCCGGTCGGAAACGGCGTCAGCCGCTCCTCGAACGGAATATCCAGCTCGTGCATGAGGAGCCATGGCCGCAGCGACCATGAGGAATAATTCTTGTTGGCGATGTGCAGCAGGTACATCCGAAATCCCTTACCTGACAGAAGCCTTGCGCGCCGTCGTCAGCATCGACCAGGAATAGATCGCCAATGCCGCCCAGATCAGCGCAAAGGCAACGGCCTGGGTGATGCCGAAAGGCTCGTCGAAGATCAGCACGGCGATCAGGAACACCATGGTCGGCGCGATATATTGCATGATGCCGATGGTCGAGAGGCGCAGGAGCTTGGCGCCGAAAGCGAACAGCAGCAGCGGGACCGATGTGACCGGACCACAGCCGATCAGCAACGCCGTATCGGCGCCACTACCGGACACGATGTGGTCCTGCCCGGTGCCGATCAGGTAGGCGATGTAACCGAGGGCCGGCACCGACAGCAAAAGCACTTCGAGCAGGAACCCTTGGCTCGGGCCGATCGGCAGCGTCTTGCGGAAGAAGCCGTAGGCGGCGAAGGAAAACGCCAGCGCCAGCGACACCCAGGGCAGCTTGCCGCCTTCGATGGTCAGCACCGCGACGGCGACCGCCGCCAGCACCACCGCCGCAATCTGCAGCCGGTCGAGACGCTCACCCAGCAACAGCGCGCCGACGACGACGCTGACCAGTGGATTGATGTAATAGCCAAGCGCGGTTTCGACGGTGCGGTCGACGGCGATCGCCCAGACATAGATGCCCCAGTTGACCGAGATCAGCGCCGCCGTCAGCGCGGCCATGGCGATGGTGCGTGGTGAGCGAAGTGCCGCCTTGAAATCCGCCGTGCGGCCGGCCCAGACCAGAACGGCGGCGGCAATCGGCACCGACCAGACGATGCGATGGGCGATGACTTCGGCGAGCGGCAGATGGGCGACCGCCTTCATGTAGAAGGGCAACAGCCCCCACAGGAGATAGGCGCCCAACGCCAGCAGGAAGCCGCGGCGGGCCTTTGCATCTGCGTCCAGAACAAGTGCTTCAGTGGCCATGGGCCAACGCTATGGCCCAGCCACCTTGCCAAGACCATCGCAAAGTTCTGATGGATCAATGGACTTTCGCTGATGGTTCAACCCTACTCCGCCGCGACCAGCCCGGCCATCTCGCGGTTCTTCATCAGCTTGTAGACGATGGAATCCATCAGCGCCTGGAACGAGGCGTCGATGATGTTTTCGGAAACACCGACCGTCCACCAGCGCGCGCCGGTGCCGTCATGCGATTCGATCAGCACGCGGGTGATCGCTTCGGTGCCGCCATTGAGGATACGCACCTTGAAGTCGGCAAGCTCCATGTCGGCGATCTCGCCCTGGAATTTGCCGAGATCCTTGCGCAGTGCGATGTCGAGTGCGTTGACCGGCCCATGTCCCTCAGCCACCGACATCTTCTCCTCGCCGTCGACCAGAACTTTCACGATCGCCTCTGACACCGTCTTCAACTGGCCGTTGGCATCGAAGCGACGCTCGACCATGCAGCGGAACGAGGTGACGTTGAAGAATTCCGGCAGGCCGTGCAGCATCTTGCGCGCCAACAGCTCGAAACTGGCATCGGCCCCTTCATAGGCATAGCCCTCGGCCTCGCGTTCCTTGACCACGGCAATCAGCGCATCGAGCCGGTGGTCGTCCTTCGGCACGTCGATGCCGCGCCGCTTCAGCTCGGCGAGGAAATTGGCCTTGCCGCCCTGGTCAGAGACCATGACGCGGCGGCGGTTGCCGACCGCTTCCGGAGGAACGTGCTCGTAGGTCGCCGGCTCCTTGGCCAGTGCAGAGGCATGGATGCCGGCCTTGGTGGCGAAGGCCGAGGCGCCGACATAGGGCGCCTGCGCTTCCGGCGCACGGTTCAAGAGTTCATCGAAGGCGCGGGACAGCCTGGAGACACCGGTCAGGGCTTCGGCCGAAATACCGGTCTCGAACCGGGTCGCGAAGGCCGGCTTTAGCGCCAAGGTCGGCACGATCGAGATCAGATTGGCGTTGCCGCAGCGCTCGCCGATGCCGTTGAGCGTGCCCTGGATCTGGCGCACGCCGGCCTCGACCGCGGCCAGCGAATTGGCGACCGCCTGGCCGGTGTCGTCATGGGCATGTATGCCGAGATTGCCGCCGGGAATGCCAGAGGCGATGACGCTCTCGACAATGGCGCGGACTTCCGACGGCTGTGTGCCACCATTGGTGTCGCACAGCACTACCCAGCGCGCGCCGGCATCAAAGGCTGTCCTGGCACAGGCCAGTGCATAGTCGGGATTGGCCTTGAAGCCGTCGAAGAAATGCTCGCAATCGACCAATGCCTCCTTGCCGGCGGCGATCGCCGCCTCTACCGAGGCCTTGATGGCATCGAGGTTTTCCTCGTTGGTGCAACCAAGCGCCACGCGGACGTGGTAGTCCCAGCTCTTGGCGACGAAGCAGATGGCGTCCGACTTCGACTGCACAAGGGCTGCAAGGCCGGGATCGTTGGAAGCCGACACCCCTGCCCGCTTGGTCATGCCGAAGGCGACGAATTTGGCGCGCGCCGTGCGCTTCTGCTGGAAGAAGGCGGTGTCGGTCGGGTTGGCGCCGGGATAGCCGCCCTCGACATAGTCGAGGCCGAACGCATCAAGCAGTTTTGCGATGGCAATCTTGTCCTCGACGGAAAAGTCGATGCCCGGCGTCTGCTGGCCATCGCGCAGTGTCGTGTCGAAGAGATAGAGGCGCTCGCGGGTCATGGTCATTTCCCCACAAACCTGTCTGTCGCCCGGATCAGCTGGTCCAGGATACCCGGTTCCGAATAGGCATGACCGGCACCTTCGATCAGGTGGAAATCCGCCTTCGGCCAGGCCTTGTGCAGCGCCCAGGCATAGTGCGCCGGACACGGCATGTCGTAGCGGCCATGGACGATGGTGCCCGGTATGTCCCTGAGTTTGAAAGCATCACGCAGCAACTGTCCTTCCTCCAGCCAACCGGCATGGACGAAATAATGGTTCTCGATGCGGGCAAAGGCGATGGCATAATCATCCTGCCCGAACGGGCCGCTGGTCTCGGGGTCCGGCAAGAGCGTGATTGTTTCGCCTTCCCAAAGGCTCCAGGCGCGCGCCGCCTCGATCTGTGCCGTGCGGTCCGTGCCGACCAGCCGCTTGCGGTAGGCGGCCATCATGTCGCCGCGCTCGGCCTCGGGGATCGGTGCCAGGAAGCGCTCCCATTTGTCCGGGAACATTTCCGAGACGCCGAACTGATAATACCATTCGAGCTCCGCACGCGTCAGCGTGTAGATGCCGCGCACCACCAGTTCGCTGACGCGATCGGGGTGCGTTTCGGCATAGGCCAGAGCCAGGGTCGAGCCCCAGGAGCCGCCGAACACCAGCCATTTGTCGAAACCGGCCATTTCGCGCAGGCGTTCGATGTCGGCGACGAGATGCCAGGTGGTGTTGGCTTCGAGCGAGGCGTTGGGCGTCGATTTTCCGCAGCCGCGCTGGTCGAACAGGATGACGTCGTAAAGCTTTGGGTCGAACAGCCGCCGGTGCTTTGGCGAGATGGTGCCGCCCGGCCCGCCATGCAGGAACACCGCCGGCTTGGCGCCCCTGGTGCCGGAACGTTCCCAATAGACCTGATGACCGTCGCCGACATCGAGCATACCGGACTCGAATGCCTCGATCTCAGGATAGAGGGTACGCAATCGACTGCTCATAACTGCAAACCTTTGGTCGGCCAGTCGGCCGTTTCGTGGTCGGGGTGCTGGAAGGAGATGATCTGCTCCTGCCTGGTGTAGAAATCGGGATCCTGATGGACGGGCTGATCGAAGATGGTCTCCACCCAGGGCAGCCGCGCGGCGTAATTGACCTGGATCTGCGGGGCGAGATCGGAGCGGTCGTCGAAGGCGCCGATGGCGACCTCCAGCCCGCCGGGCTGCCGGTAGGTCAGCGGCGTGCCGCAGCGGGCACAGAAACCGCGATCGATGTTGACCGACGA
This sequence comes from Mesorhizobium bavaricum, assembly GCF_056781655.1. Classification (NCBI taxonomy): domain Bacteria; kingdom Pseudomonadati; phylum Pseudomonadota; class Alphaproteobacteria; order Hyphomicrobiales; family Phyllobacteriaceae; genus Mesorhizobium; species Mesorhizobium bavaricum. Next base: position 5,475,435 of record NZ_CM165566.1, read on the forward strand.
CTGGAAATAGCTCGGCTCCTCATGGGTCCATTCAACGCCATCCTTGGGCACGGTCACCAGCGCACCGAAGAACGAGCCGAACTGCTTCTGGCACATGCGGCAATGGCAGATGGACGGGCGGCCGAGCGCCCCATGAATGCGGAAACGCACGGCGCCGCACTGGCAGCCGCCGGTTCGTATTGTCTCGGTCATGATCTTTCCTTCGGTGGCCATTGTTCGGTGTCGTGGTCGGGATGCTGGTAGGAGACGAGATCGGCCAGATAGGGGGCCGACGACATGTCGGCCATCGTCTCCTCGCCCGGCAATTGCGGGATTGTGTCGACATAGGGCAGTTTTGCCTCGGTGCCCCACTGGATCAGCGGCACGATCTCCGCCGGATTGTCGAATGCACCAATGGCCAAGCCAACGCCGTCCGGCGCGGTGAAGGTCAGCGGCGTGCCGCAATCGGCGCAAAAGCCACGATCGACATGGCTGGACGAGCGGAAATATTTCGGCTCGCCACGCGTCCAGTCGAGCTTGGCGCCGCGCACCGACACGAGCGGTGCGTAGAACGAGCCGAACGCCTTCTGGCACATGCGGCAATGGCAGATCGAAGCGTCGCCAAGCGTGCCTTCGACGCGGAAGCGCACAGCGCCGCACTGGCAGCCACCGGTGTAGATCGGCCGGTTGTCGAGGCTCATCGCGGCTCACTCCGCGGCATGGCAGACGGCCTCGACATTGTTGCCGTCGGGATCGAAGACGAAGGCGCCGTAGTAATTGGGGTGATAGTGCGGGCGCAGGCCTGGCCCGCCATTGTCCTTGCCGCCGGCGGCAAGGGCGGCGGCATGGAAGGCATCGACCTCGGCGCGGCTGCGCGCGGTAAAGGCGACGTGCTGATGGTCTTTCGGCTTGTCCTTGCCGGAACTCAGCCAGAACACCGGCCGGTCGCGGCCATAGCCACCGACCTTGGCGCCGCCGGTGTATTCGAGCGGCACCATATACAATAGCGAGGCACCCAGCGGCGCCATCGCCTTGTCGTAGAAAGCCTTCGAAGCATCGAAATCGGCAACGGTGATGCCGAGATGGTCGATCATCTTTTTACCTCCCAGGTGGTGATGCGTTCGCCAGTGACGGGGTCCTTGCCGTCCTTCAACTGTACACCTTGTGCCAGCAACTCGTCGCGGATGCGGTCGGCCTCGGCCCAGTTCTTCGCCGCGATGAATGCGAGACGCATGGCGATGGCCTTGGCGATATGGTCTTCATCGACTTTCGCCGACGCGACGTCGAAGCCGAGGAACAGCAGCGAGGCCTTCAGCGCAGCGGCGGCTTCGTTGCCGTCGGCAGCCTCGCCGGCCAACTGCGTCAGGACCTGGAAGGCGGCATAGGTCGCGAGATCGTCCGACAACGCATCGATGACCGCCACCGGCAACTGCCCTGCCGCCACCGGCGCCAGGTCCGCCGCCCGCTTCCATTTGCGCAGCGTGTTCTCGGCCTCCTCCAGCTTGCGCACGGAAAAGTCGATCGGTTCGCGATAATGCGTCATCAGCATCGCCAACCGCAGCACTTCGCCCGGCCATTTACGGCCGCCAAAGGTCTCCGTCTCCAGCAGTTCGTTGATCGAATAGAAATTGCCAAGGCTCTTCGACATCTTCTGCCCCTCGACCTGCAGGAAGCCGTTGTGCATCCAGATGTTGGCCATGACGTCGGTGCCATGGGCGCAGCGCGACTGCGCGATCTCGTTCTCATGGTGCGGGAAGATCAGGTCGAGTCCGCCGCCATGGATATCGAAGACCTTGCCCAGATAGGCAGCCGACATCGCCGAGCATTCGATGTGCCAGCCCGGCCGGCCCCTGCCCCAGGGCGAATTCCAGCCCGGCTCCTCCGGTGACGACAGTTTCCACAGGACGAAATCTTGCGGGTTTTTCTTGTGCGCGTCGACGGCGATGCGGGCGCCGGCCTGCTGCTCGTCGAGATTGCGCTTCGACAATTGTCCGTAGTCCGGCATCGACGCCGTGTCGAACAACACTTCACCCGCCGCGACATAGGCATGGCCGCGTGCGATAAGGCTTTGAATCAAGGTGATCATGTCGGCCTTGCCATCGGTGCGGGGCTCGACGAATTCCGTCGCGCGCGGCTCGACCGTCGGCTCCAGGCAGCCGAGAACAGCTACATCCTTGTGGAACTGATCGGCGGTCTTTTCGGTGACCCGCCGGATCGCCTCGTTGAGCGAAAGCGCGCCGGAAGCGATCTCGCCGCCGAAATCCCGCAAAGCACGGGCGTTGATCTTGTCGTCGACGTCGGTGATGTTGCGCACATAGGTGACGTGCGTCTCGCCGTAGAGGTGGCGCAACAAGCGGAACAGCACATCGAAGACGATCACCGGCCTGGCATTGCCGATATGGGCAAAGTCGTAGACCGTCGGACCGCAGACATACATGCGCACGTTCAGCGGATCGATCGGGACGAAATCCACTTTCGTCCGCGTCAACGTGTTGTAGAGGCGCAAGCCCTGCGATGCGTCAGACATTCGTGCCTTCCCGGTTCGTTACTTCTTTTGAGCATGATCTGGTCCGAAAACCGGTTCCCACTTTTCGGGATCATGCTTTGGCTGGAGCCGGACGCATCAAGCGCAAACCGGATTCCAGCCTGCTGGCCGGGGCGTTTGTCCAATCTGGGGAAAGATGAGGCGAAAACGTCCGGTCCAGCGCGAGGCTAGCCAATAATGCAAATGCCACAAATGGCGAAAAACGTTTTCATGGGCGGCTTTATCGCCTTGGCCAGTGTTGCCGTCAAGTCGCTAGTTTCGACAAAAACGTCGCTGGATCACAGGTATTGATGCACTGAAACATTTTATTAAACATGTCAGCACAGTCATGAAACATTCGCCGGCTAGATCAGCGGGCGTCACGATTTGGTCAGAATCGGCCATCAAACGCAGACACGAAAATGTTACCAGGGAAGAGAGACATGCCCCGAACCAAGCAGGAATCCAACCGCGCCAAGCAACCGGCGCTGGCCAACCACTACCGCGCAATCGGCCCGGCCGCGATCGTCGCCGCCCTTCTCCACACCGCGAAGAAGAAAAAGCCGGCGCAGAAGATCGTATCGCCTCGCGCTGCCTGAAATGATGCGCGGCCGGCGCAAAAGGCGCCGGGCATGACGGCGCCGATATGCGCCTCGTAATATCGTATCCTGCTAAAACAGAGTCATCTGACTGTCGTCCGCGCCGGGCTTCCGGCGCCTGACCTTCTCGGGCTTCGGCCCGATCTCGCCCCTCTCCTGAATCTCCGGTCCGGTGTTGGCGACCTTGTTGACGCGGTCGGAAACCGGAATCGCCTCGAAGAAATCAGGCTGCGCCGGCCGCAACAGGTCAGCGACATCGCGCGGCTCGAGCGTGCGGCAATCCAGCCAGCGGGCGAAATCCCTGGGATCGATCACCACCGGCATGCGGTCGTGAATATCAGCGATGTCGGCGTTGGCATTGACGGTCAGGATGGCGCCGGTGTCCATCTCCGAACCGCCCGGCTCGGCATAGGTCTCGATCAGGCCGGCAAAGGCGACCAACCCGCCATGCCTGGGCCGGATCCAATAGGGTTGCCCCTTCTTGCCGCCGGTTTGCCGCCACTCATAGAAGCCGGATGCCGGCACCAGCGCGCGGCGATGGCGCATGGCGGCCTTGAACGAGGCCTTTTCGGCGGCCCCTTCAGAGCGTGCGTTGAACAGCAGCGGAAACTCGCGCGTGTCCTTCACCCAGGTCGGGATCAGCCCCCAACGCACCAACATCGGCTGTCGGTCAGGCAGATTGGAGCCCAGCGCCCTGGGAGGACCGGCGATCACCATCAGGATCGGCTGCGTCGGCGCGATGTTGTAGCGCGCTGGAAATTCCTCCAGTTCAGCCAAGCCGAGCAGTGCGGCTGTCCGATCCGGTGTCGCGGTCAAGGCAAAGCGTCCGCACATGATCGGTTGGTACCCTTCGAACAGTTCGGTTTGAAGGTGGCAATGGAACCGGCGTTGCGCAACCGCTAAAGCTTCCCCATGCTGGGCGGTCCACAACAGACCCACCTTCAAATGAGCCTGATCGGGAATCCATGAACGAAGCGCGCAAGACACTTCCGGCGGTCTCGGTGGCCGTCGTGCGTGGCGACACCGTGCTCCTGGTCAAACGGGCGCGGCAGCCATCACAAGGGCTCTACGCCTTTCCGGGCGGCAAGGTCGAGGTTGGCGAGACGCTGGAGGCCGCGGCAAGGCGCGAACTTCTGGAAGAAACCGGCTTGCAGGCCACCGACTACCGCCCGCTTCGGGAAATCCACATCGACGGCAGGGACGACAGCCATCCGGTCGATTACATCCTCACAGTCTTTGGCGCCGCCTTTGCCGGCGGCGAGGCGGTGGCCAGCGACGATGCCGAAACGGCTGCCTTTTATACGCTGAACGAAATGAGAGCGCTGCCGCTCGCCGGCTCGGTGTTTGCCGTCGCCGAGGACTTGTTGGATCCCGGGGGAAACGCCGGGCTGCACCCCTGAAAATCGCCTTGCGGGCGACAAATTGTTTCGCCACAAAGGCTTACGCCGTTAGGCGGAGAAGGCTTATGAACCGTCCATCCCTGTACCTCACCGTATGTCTTGCCGTCAGCACGATCGTCTCGACGCGACCGGCGCTCAGCGCCGAGTTGCCGTTCGAGCCCGGGCTGATGCGGCTGGCGGAAGTTCTGGGGTCGCTGCATTTCCTGCGCAATTTGTGCGGTGAGAAAGGTGACCAGTGGCGTGTCGAGATGGAAAAGCTGCTCGATTCGGAAAATCCCGATGCCGAGCGGCGCGCCCGCTTCATCGCCAGCTTCAATCGCGGCTACCGCTCTTTCGGCGGCACCTACACGCAATGCACCCCTTCGGCGACCGAAGCCATCAGCCGTTATATGAAGGAAGGCGAAACGCTGTCGCGAGACATCGCCTCGCGTTACGGCAACTAGGCGCTCGGGACCGCCCAGCCATCCACAGATATCCGGACCATCACTGGCGGCGGTCGATATTTCCGGCTTGTGCCGGGTGACATCTTGGTGCAATGCTGATGTTGCACTTATGCAACAGTATTAACGAAACGTTACTGCGCGAATGCGGAATTAACTCAAACTGAAGGTTTTCGCCCCGCAGGCCGCCCTAATCGGCTAAGTTTGACCCGAGTTGAACGCAGCTTCGCACAAGGCAATCGGGATTTGTAAAAATCGATCAAAAAAATGTCGCATTTACAAATACTTAATTGACCTTGCGTGTGACAATGAACAGATCAAGCCTGATCCACATCGACGGATCGCCGCTTGAAAGGGTGGACATCGCATATGGAACATGGTGTCAACGACATCGACGCGCTGGTCAGGGAAGAGAAACGCCTGACCGCCGTGGAAAGCCACAGCGAAGCCTGGGCGGAAGGCCTCTCCGCCGGCATAGAGCCCGAGATCATTGCCGAGGCAGCGCTCGAGACAGCGTTCGGCGAGATGTTGCGTGCCAATGGCGAGACCTCGGCCCTTGCCCTGCTCGACCGCATGCGGGAAAAGGTGATTGCTGGCGCCTTCGAACCTGAACGGCTGCGGCACTGAACCGACGTCCGGTTCTTTGACGACAGAATGCCGCTCGGGCGTCATGCCCGGAAGCAGGGAGAAACGGGCAGTGAGTTTTTCGATGTCAGGCAAGCCGCGCGGCTTGATCCTTTGCATCTGCTTCGCCGCTTGCTGTGCCGCGATTCCCCTGGTTCTCGTCAGCAGCCCTGCTTATGCGCTAAGCGAGATCAAGCGCGAAGAGCTTCCCTCCCCGGTCCAGCCGTCTACGGATGACGACATGTCGCCGCCGGGAACCACCGTGCCAATGCCCGATCCGGTCGGAACGCCGCCTCCAACCAGCCAGCCGGCTGCCCCCAAAGAAGCCGAGCCGGAAAGCCCGGCGGACGGCGGCGTGACCAGGCCGCGCGTCGATCCGGACACGCCGGTGCCCGAGGTCGTCTACGATCTCGGCAAGCTACCGGAACCGGTGCGGCGCATGCATGCCCTGATCGTCGAAGCCTGCGAGAGCGGCGACATCGAAAGGCTGCGGCCCTTGATCGGCACGGGCGACAACACGACGCAATTGTCGCTGACCGATATAGACGGCGATGCCATCGCCTTCCTCAAGGGGCTGTCCGGCGACAAGGAGGGCCAGGAGATCCTGGCCATCCTGGAAGAGGTGCTCAATGCCGGCTATGTCCACCTCGATGCGGGCACGCCGGAAGAGCTCTATGTGTGGCCGTACTTCTTCGCGCTGCCATTGGACAAGCTCGATGCCAAGCAGCGGGTCGAACTGTTCAAGATCGTCACCGCCGGCGATTTCGACGACATGAAGCAGTTCGGCGCCTACATCTTCTACCGCGTCGGCATCACGCCGGCCGGGCAATGGACGTTCTTCGTCGCCGGCGACTGAGCCTTTTTGCCCCTCGGCGCCGGCTCTCCCCTCACCCCAGAAGCGGAGTTAGGGAGTTAGCTGGGCAATGCCTCGGAAAACTCCACTGCCCTGCCCTGGCTCGGCGTAACGATCTCGCCTTCCCACATGACGCGGCGGCCACGGATGACGGTGCCGACCGGCCAGCCGGTGACTTGCTTGCCATCATAAGGAGTCCAGCCGGCTTTCGAACCCGCCTGGGCGTTGGTGATGATTTCCTGCCGTTTCATGTCGACAATGGTGAAGTCGGCGTCGTAGCCGGCGGCGATGCGGCCTTTTCTCGCCATGCCGAAGATGCGCTGCGGGCCGTGGCTGGACAGGTCGACGAAGCGCTGCAGCGTCAGCCGGCCGGAATTGACGTGGTCGAGCATGATCGGCACCAGCGTCTGCACGCCGGTCATCCCCGAGGGCGAGGCCGGATAGGGCTTGGCCTTCTCGGCCAGCGTGTGCGGTGCGTGATCGGAACCGAGCACATCGACAATGCCTTGCGCGATGCCGTGCCAGACGCCGTCGCGATGGCTGATGTCGCGCACCGGCGGGTTCATCTGGATCAGCGTGCCGAGCCGCGCATAATCGTCAGCCGACAGGGTCAGGTGATGCGGAGTCGCCTCGCAGGTCGCGACATCCTTGTGCTGTTCGAGGAACAGGATCTCTTCGGCGGTCGAGATGTGCAGGACATGGATGCGGGCGCGAACATTGCGCGCGATGCGCACCAGCCGCTCGGTACAGCGCAAGGCGGCGATCGCGTCACGCCAGACCGGGTGAGATGACGGGTCGCCCTCGATGCGTTCGCCCAGACGCTCGCGCAACCGGAATTCGTCCTCGGAGTGAAAGGCGGCACGGCGGCGCGTATTCCGCAGGATCGAGGCGACGCCCTCGTCGTCCTCGACCAGCAGGTCGCCGGTGGACGAACCCATGAACACCTTGATCCCGGCCGCACCCGACAGCCGCTCGAGTTCGCCGACGTCTTTCGCATTCTCGCGGGTGCCGCCGACCCAGAAGGCGAAATCGCAATGCATGCGGCCGTTGCCGCGCCGCACCTTGTCTGCAAGCGCTGCCTCGCTGGTGGTCAGCGGATTGGTGTTGGGCATCTCGAACACGGCGGTGACACCGCCCAGCACCGCCGCCCGCGAACCGGTCTCCAGATCTTCCTTGTGCTCAAGCCCGGGCTCACGGAAATGCACCTGGCTGTCGATGACCCCGGGCAGGATGTGCAGGCCGCGGCAGTCGATCGTCTCGCCGGCCGACGCCTGTGAGAGATCGCCGATGGCAGCGATGCGCCCGTCCTTGACGCCGATGTCGCGAAACCCTTCGCCGTCATGGTTGACCACCGTGCCGCCTGTCAGGATGAGGTCGTAGGTCATGGCCATGCTCTCTTGCGGGGGGAGTGCCAGCGGCTTACGTAAAGGCCGACCGTTTTGCAAGATCAGGCTGCTTTCGCCAATGCCCTTTGCCCAGCTCAAAGACCGCGCACTCATCTCCGTCTCGGGCCCCGATGCCGAGCATTTTCTGCAAAACATCCTGACCACCGATCTGGACGTGTTGCATCCCGGCCAGGCAAAGCCCGGCGCGCTGCTCTCGCCGCAAGGCAAGATCCTGTTCGATTTCCTGGTCTCGCGCGCTAGCGAGAATGCATTCCGGCTGGAATGCCGTGCCGAAATTTCGGACGATTTCGTACGCCGGCTGACGCTCTACAAGCTGCGCGCCAAGGTCGAGATTGCCAAGGTGGATCAGGCGCTTGTCACCGTCGCATGGGGAGATGAGTCAACCACCTCACAATCTGATTCAACGGCGGCCGCCGATACGCGCTTTCCAAACGGCGCCGTCACGCGTTCCTATGGCGAAACAGGCGAGCGGAGCGACCTTGCCGCATGGCAAGCCTTGCGCATCGCCAGCGGCATTGCCGAAAGTGGGGCCGACTATGCGCTCGGCGACGCCTTTCCGCATGACGTACTGCTGGACGAAACCGGCGGCGTCGGCTTCAAGAAGGGCTGCTATGTCGGACAGGAGGTTGTCTCGCGCATGCAGCACCGCGGCACGGCCAGGCGGCGCGTGCTGATCGTCCAGGCCGAACTTCCCCTGCCGGCCGCGGGCACGGAACTCACCGTCGATGGACGGCCGGTCGGCTCGCTTGGCTCGAACGCCGGCACGAGCGGGCTGGCCATTGCCCGCATCGACAGGGTCAAGGCGGCGCTCGACGCCGGCCAGCCGATCATGGCGGGAGACGTGCCGGTTACCGTGGCCATTCCCGGCTGGGCGAAATTCAGCTTCCCGCAGGAAGCCGTCAGCGCGGAGGAGGCCTGATGGCAGCCGATCGCGTCGGTGCGCCAGCACGCGCCTGGCAGCGCATGCTGTCCGGCCGCCGGCTCGACCTGCTCGACCCCTCGCCGCTCGACATCGAGATATCGGACATCGCGCACGGGCTCGCCCGCGTCGCCCGCTGGAACGGCCAGACCAGCGGCGAGCACGCCTTTTCGGTTGCCCAGCACTCGCTGCTGGTCGAGGCGCTATTCTGCGACCTGGTGCCTGAGGCCCCGGCCGAGGCCCGGCTGGCAGCCCTGCTCCACGATGCTCCCGAATATGTCATCGGCGACATGATCTCGCCGTTCAAATCGGTGATGGGCGGCAGCTACAAGGACTGTGAATTGCGGCTGCAGCGCGCCATCCATCTGCGCTTCTCGCTGCCGCCGGAACCGGCTGTGGCGCTGCGCAAGGAAATCAAACGCGCCGACCAGATCGCCGCCTATTTCGAAGCAACGCTGCTTGCCGGTTTTTCGACCGCCGAGGCGACCGAATTCTTCGGCCGTCCGCGCGGCTTCAACGCCGATCGCTTCGATTTCACGCCACGCTCGGTTACCTGGGCGCAGAATGCGTTCCTGAAGCGTTTTTCGGCGATCGAGAAGTCGCGGCGCCAGGTCCCGGCACAGGCGATCGGCTGAAAAACGCTAAATTAACCGGCGGCGACCACAGTAGCCCGTTCGATCACGAGCCCGCAGGCGCGCCTTATGCCCGTCGCTGATGCCAAGGATGGTTCGGCCGTCCCGGAACCGGGGGCCGAAGGCATGGATCGGGCGCGCCATATAGAAGACGAGCTGCGCGAACAGAACGAACGCTTTTCAGCCGCGGTCGAGAACATGTCGCACGGTCTGTGCATGTTCGACGCCGATGAGCGCATGATCATCTGCAACGGCAACTACATCAACATCTTCTGCCTCGACGCCAGGATGATGCGGCCCGGTATCCGATTCCTCGACATACTGCGGCACAGCGTCGACATCGGCATCGCCTCGCAAAGCGCCGACGAACTCTACGCCATCCGCAAGCCCTATATCGATCAGGCGAAACCCTCGACCTACGAGGAGACGCTGTCGGACGGCCGCATCATCAACATCTCGCATCGCCCGCTGGCTTCGGGCGGCTGGGTCTCGATCTACGAGGACATCACCGAACAGCGCCGCGCCCAACTGGACCTCAAGGAGCAGCATCGCCGCTTCGACGCGGCACTGGCCAACATGTCGCAAGGCCTGCTGATGTACGATGCCGACGGCAGGCTGATCGTACGCAACCAGCGCATTCTGGAACTCTATGGTGTCAGCGCGGCGGACATGCCGCTTGGCATGGGCCTGCGCGAACTGCTCGAGCGGCTCGTGCACCTGGGTATCTATGCACCGATCGACATTGATAGCGAGGTCGCGAAAACGGAGGCTCGCCTGCGGGCCGGCTTGACGCGGTCGACCCCCCGCCAACTCGCCGACGGACGAACACTGATGATCGCGAGCCGGCCCCTGAGCGGCGGCGGCTGGGTCGCGACGTTCGACGACGTCACCGAAAGCAGGCTGGTCGAAGAGCGCATGACCCATCTTGCGCATCACGACACGCTGACCGGATTGCCCAACCGCTCGATGTTTCGCGAACGGCTTGACAATGCGCTGGAAGACTCGGCGGCGGCACCGCTGGCAATCTTCTCGCTCGATCTCGACCGCTTCAAAGCCGTCAACGACACCTGGGGACATCCGGCCGGCGACTGGCTGTTGAAGAGCGTGGCCGACCGGCTGCAACGTTGCCTGCGCAATGAAACAGACGTCGTCGCCCGATTCGGTGGCGACGAATTCGTCATCATCCAGTTCCATTTCAAAGGCCTGGCCGAAGTGGAAAAGCTGGCGAAGCGCATCGTCGAGGTGATCGCAAAACCGTTTCGCGACAAAAACCGGGAGATGCATGTCGGCATCACCCTTGGCATTGCCGTTTTCCCCGACGATGGCAAGGATGCCGACACGCTGCTGAAAAATGCCGATACGGCGCTCTATCGGGCGAAGAGCGAAGGGCGCAACCTGTACCGTTTCTTCGAGCCCGGTATGGACGCCACGGTGCAGGCGCGCCGCGCGCTTGAGGCCGACCTCGAGACGGCGCTGCCGCGCCAGGAATTCGATCTCGATTTCCAGCCCATCATGAACATAGAATCCAGAGAGATCGTCGGCGCGGAGGCCTTGATGCGCTGGCATTCACCGACGCGTGGCACGGTGGCGCCGGACAACTTCATTGCGGTCGCCGAAGAAACCGGACTGATCGTGCCGCTTGGCGAGTGGGCGCTGAGGAAAGCTTGTGCGACGGCGGCAAGCTGGCCACCTGGCCTGCGCATCGCGGTCAATGTCTCGGCCGTGCAGCTCAAGAGCGGCGGTTTCGCCCGTAGCGTCATCTCGGCGCTGGCCTTCTCCGGCGTGCCCGCCAGCCGGCTGGAACTGGAAATCACCGAAACCGTGCTGATGGACGAAAGCGAGACCGTGCTGAGGACGCTGCGTCAGTTGCGCGGGCTGGGCATCCGCATTGCGCTGGACGATTTCGGCACCGGCTATTCCTCGCTCGGCTATCTCAGGCGTTTTCCCGTCGACAAGATCAAGATCGATCGTTCGTTCATCCGCGACATCCACAATCGTGATACGGCGGCGATCGTTCGCACCATCATCGGGCTGGGCGCCGAACTCGGCATCACCGTTACCGCCGAGGGTGTCGAGACCGAGATGCAGCTCGACATGCTGCGCGACAATGGTTGTGTCGAGGCGCAGGGCTATCTGATCGGTGTGCCGTCAAAGGCAGGCGATATCCAGCGCCTGCTGAAATCGCGCGGGTTGCATAGCCAGACCGGCTGAGGTTGGCCCGCCGTCAGCGCAATGTCTCGATATATTTGCCGTGGAAGCTGACATAGCCCGGTTCGACGACCTTCAGATGACTCTCGACCAGCGCATGAAACTCCGGCAGTTGATGAAACGGCACGCCGGGATAGGCATGATGCTCGGCATGGAACGGCATATTCCACGCCAGCTTGCGCACCAGCCAGTTGGTCAACGTGGTCCTGGTGTTCTCCAGCATATTGGCGACGAACGGACAACGCCCGTGCTCGGCCAGTAGATAGAGGCGCAGAAATGGCTGACCGAGCAAGGCCGGCAGGATCCAGACATAGAGCAGCACCGTGAGCCGGAAATAGACGGCCAGCACAACGACCAGGGCATAGAAGGCAATCATGGCGCGCGCCTCGATGCGCACCTTGTCGTCGCCCTTTGGCGGAACGTAGCTTTCCCGTCCGCGGTCAATCGCATTGCCATAGAGCGTCTTGAGCTGCCCCCACCACAACGGGATGCCGGAGACGTGGACGATGTATTGCCGCCATGTCTCCGGTTTGGGGGAAGCCAGCTCCGGATCATTGTCCGGATCCTGGGTGTACCGGTGGTGGGCGAAATGGAAGTAGCGGAACCAGTCCGCAGGCAGTGCAATCGCCAGGCTGCACACTCGCGCCACCGCATCGTTCAGCCACTGCGTTTCGAAGGCCGTGCGATGAACCGTCTCGTGCAGCAGCGTGAACAGGAAGACGATCAGGATGCCTTGCGGCAGCATCAGCAGCGGCCAGAACGGCACCTTGGCGGCGATCAGCGATCCAATGATGATGATCGCACCCCAATGGGCGGCAAGTTGGACCAGACCTGAGACGTCCGACTTGGCGGTCAGGCGATTGCGCTCTTCTTGTGTCAAGGATGCAATTACGTCGCGATGGTCCACTGGCGTCATCCAAGCTGGAAAATGTCGAAGGCCTATCGTAAGCAACAAAAAAGCTTTCTGAAAACGAGGAATTCTGCGATTTAGATAAGCCTAGCTTATCTATTGGGGCCGTCATGATCGCATTTCCATCCTTGCGGGGGCTCCAGGCCTTCGAGGCAGCGGCGCGTTCCGGCAGCTTCGCTGCTGCCGCCGAAGAGCTTTCCATCTCGGCGGCGGCGGTCAGCCAGCTGATCCGGACCATCGAGGAGCAGATGGGACGCAAGCTGTTCCATCGGGTCAACCGCCGCGTCCTGCTGACCGAGGCCGGTGTGGAGATGCTGCCCCGGCTGACCATGGCCTTCCAGGAGATCGGCAGCGTCTCGCGCGAGCTTGCCGGCGACGCGTTCCGCCCCAGGCTGGTGGTGTCGGTGCCGCCATCCATGGCGATGGGCTGGCTTTCCCAACGCCTGGCCGGCTTTGTTGCAAGCCACGGCGCGGTCGACATTTCGCTCCGAGGCGACGACGATCCGGTGCCGTTCGACCGCGAGCTGATCGATATCAGGCTATCCTACGGCCCTCACTATCGCGATCACCCCACCGAAGACCTTGTCAGGGACGCCGTCTATCCCGTCTGCGCGCCGGGGTTTGCCGATGCGGCAAAGCCCGAAGGCCTCGCCGGCCTGCCGCTGATACATACGGACTGGGGCCCAACTGGTGCCTCCTTTCCGTCCTGGCGCAACTGGTTCGAGGCAGCGGGCATCGAGCTCGGCCGCGCAGCCCAGCGCGGCCTGTCGGCCAACTCGTCGCGGGCCGCGCTCGACCTTGCCATTTCCGGCCTTGGCGTGGCGCTGGCGCAAGGGATCTATTGCGCCGAGGCGCTGGAAGACGGGCGGCTTGTCAGGCCCCTTGCCCAGGCGCTGGAGCTGCGCCAGCCCTATTGCTTGACAATCCCGGAGCGCAGCGCACGACGCGATGTGGTGGCGGCGTTTCGCCAGTGGCTGATCGAGGAATGCGTGCGCGCGGTCAAATCGCCGGCGCTGGTCGAGAGCCGTGACGGCCAGTGATGGCCGCTCAGAGGTGCCCGCTCAATGCCTCGACCATGTCCTTGTTCGTCGCCACCGGAACGATCTCGAACTCCACTAGATCCGCCCATTCGATGACCCAGCGCTGCAGCAGCGTGACGTCATCGGCCTCCACCAGCAGGAAACAGCGGCTCATATCCGCCGCGATCCAGCTGTGGTGCACGAGAAGCTCCTCCGGCTTCAGGCGACCACGGTCGCGGAAGCGGCGGTAGATCTCCTTGCGATCGCAGCCGGTAAAATCCTCGATGACTATGAACAGCATCTTTTCCCCCGGTGACTACCGCCCCGGCCGGTCCAGCCTCTCCAGGAACCACTGCGTCAACCGCACCCAGACCTCGTCCTTTTCGCCGGAATCCTCCCAGCCATGGTCGAGGTTCGGATTGTCGTTGACCTCGATAACGAAGACGCCGTCCTTGGTTTCCTTGAGGTCGACGCCATAGAGCCCATCGCCGATGCAGCGCGCCGCCTTCACAGCCGTCTCGACGACATGCGCAGGCGTTTCCTTCAGCGTGAAGGTCTTGATGCCGCCCTGGTCGGGCTTGCCGTTGGCCTTGTGATTGACGATCTGCCAGTGCTTCTTGGCCATCAAATAGTGGACGGCAAACAGTGGCTGGCCGCCGAGCACGCCGACGCGCCAGTCATATTCGGTCGGAATGAATTTCTGCGCAATCAGAAGGTCGGAATCCTCCAGCCATTCCGTAGCAAGCGTCTTCAGCTCCTCGAAGTCAGCGCATTTCTTGACGCCGCGCGAGAACGACGAATCGGGGATCTTCAACACCAGCGGAAAGCCGAGTGTCTGCGCCGCCAGTTCGAGGTCCGAGGTGCCGGCGATCATCACCGTCGGCGGCACCGGCACTTTGTTGTAGGCCATCAGTTCGTTGAGATAGACCTTGTTGGTGCAGCGGATCATCGACAGCGGATCGTCGATCACCGGCATGCCTTCCTGCTGGGCGCGGCGAGCGAAACGATAGGTGTGATTGGAGATCGACGTGGTCTCGCGGATGAACAGCGCGTCGTAATTGGCGAGCTTGGCGAGGTCCCGCTTGGTGATGGGCTCGATTTCGACACCCATCTTTTCGGCGATCTTGGCCCAGTAGCGCAGCGACGATATCTCCGACGGCGGCAATTCCTCATGCGGATCGACCAGCGTGGCGAAGGTGTAGCGCGCCGGCGTGCGGCCCTTGGTGTCGCGCCACTCACGGTTGGTGTAGGTCTCCAGGCACTGGATGAAGCTTTTTTCCTCTTCCTCCGTCATCCGCGCCAGCGGATGGAAGCCGATCTTGCGGATCGAGGCCCATTCGGCGCTGTCCTTGATGTGAACCTCCAGCGCCGGCGCCCGGAACCAGTCGAACAACAGCTTGGCAAAACGGTCCCAGATTTTCGACGGGCCGATGCCGAAGAAGATGCAGACCTTGGTTGGAAAGGCGCCGCCGAGATCCTTGCGGCATTTGTTGAGCGCCAGCTCCAGTTCCGGCAATGCGTGCTCGTAGAGCTTGCGTTCCGACAGGTCGATCATCGTCTCGACGGTCGGGATGACCTTGTGGCCGCGTGAGCCCGCCAGCAGCGAGGCGTAATAGCCGCGGCTCTGGTAGGCGTAGTTGTTCGACAGGTTGATGACCTTCGGCTGCTGGCCGCGAAACAGCGACGGATGCGCAAGATAATCACGGTTGGTGATGATCTTGTGCGGTGTCGCCACCTGGTCGAGATCGCTCTGCCGGCCGGTTAGGATGACCCAGGTCATTGTCTGTCGCGCTTTCCCAGAGTGATGGCGGCGCGCAGTCCGTCGCGGCCGAACTGCGCCATGTTCATGAAGATGCCGTAAGGCACGGGAATGTTGGCGGCATCAAGGATGGTTTCCTGCCTTTCGTCCTCGACCCAGGGATCGTGGATCAGGATGTGGTCGCCGTCATCGCCGATGGCCAGCACCCAGTGCGGCACCTTCTTGCCAAACATAAGGAAACCGCTGATCAGCACCAGCACCAGTTTTCCCTCCGCGATCGCGGCGCGAATGTCGTCGATGGTGAACGGACGGTAATTCACCGGGATGCCGTAAAGTTCCGCGCGGCGGCGAAAGTCGACCTGGGCCAGTTCCATCACCCGGCGCTTGTCCTCGCTGCGCACCGACTGCAGGAACAGCGCGCCGTAGAAGGAAACATAGATCTCCGCCGCAAGCCCGCTTTCGTACCCCGAGACAGCGAGGCCGAACGGCTCGCAGCCACCGGGTCCCGACATCATGAAGACGGTCGTCGCCTCGCGCCACAGTCGGATTTCCATGACCGGATCCGGCACGAAGCCGCGATCGAAATTGGCCATGGCCATCATCAGGCAGCATGGACCGCAGGTGAATTCGCAGGTCTGCTGGTAGAACGGCACCTTTGTGGCGATCGGAATGTCGCCGCGCAAGGTCTTTTCATAGCGAAGCGCCGCCTCACCATCCTCATAGTAGCCTGGCTCGCGGCCGATCTTGCGATAGCCGGCGTGCTCGTAGATGTGGATGGCTCGGCCGTTGTCCTCTCGCACCTCGAGACGCAGCATCATGCGGCCATGCTCGAAGGCGGCATCCTCAGCGGATTCGAGCAGCATGCGGCCAACACCCAGCCCACCGAAGAACGGACCGGTGGCGATCGAGTAGAGACGCGCCACGCCGCTGCCCTTGCGAAACAGCACGATCGCATAGCCGGCCACGCGGCCATCGATTTCCGCGACCAGCGTCTCGGCGGTTTCGCGCTCGATGAACAGGCGGAAGGAGCGACGGGAAATGCGGTCGCTTTGGAAAACAGCTTTCTCGATGGCGGCGAGATCATCGACGTCAGACGCGCGGGCCGTGCGGATCTCGGCAGGCATGCGGCTTGAGAAAACCCCGATTGGTGGTGGGAAATGCCCTAGTCGAAAACGTTCAGGACACCAGCCGAAATGCTGATGGCCATGAAAGCGCTATCGCACCTCGAATAGGGCCGAATTGTGACAGATTCGGCAGCCGCTCGGCGATGCAAAAACGCTTCGAATGGGATCATTGTCATAGACTGGCGTTGCCATCAAAAGCGCGCCTTTCAACTGGCCAGGCCGGCCAGAAGCTGGCCATAGGCGCTCTTTGCCACGACGGCCAATTGCTCGCGCGGCAGCGAGCCGACAACGGCGCAACCATAGCCCTTGTCCATCCAGTAGACGGCCTGGGGACCGTCTTGCGCCGATGCATAGGTTCCCTTGGCATTCTCCGCCGATTCCGCCGTGACGAAGAGGGATATGCGCTCGCCCTTGTCGTCCTCGTAGAGCAGCATCGCGGCCTTGCTGTCGCCAGCTGGAAGCAACCGGCCGCCGACCAGTTGAAAACCGTTCGCGGTCAGGTCCGGCGCCACCAGCTTCAGCCCTACCCGGTTGGACAGCCAGGTCTGCAAATGATCCTTGTCGCTGGCCGGCACTTCGACTGCATGCCGCTTTTCGGCAGCGAAGACGACATGGGCCGCTATTGCCTGCTCGGCCAGTTGATCTTCCGCCGGATCCTCCTGCCCGATGCCGTCGATGCCGGCAAAGTAGCCGCCAAGCCCACCAGCGACCACAAGCACGGCCGCCGCGGCGGCAAGCCACCAGCGTGAGCGTGACGCCGCAGCCTTGACCGGCGTCTCGCCGAGCACGATCTTGCGCAACCGCACGGGGACGGCTTCGTCGAGCACGCCGGCGAAGGCGGCCTGCAATGCTACCCGGTCGGCGGTGAAGCGGGCGCTCCTGGCTTTCATCTCGGGATTGGCGTCGAGCCAGGCGTCGTAGGCAGCGCGCTCGTCGCCGGGCAGCTCGCCATCGAGCGCCATGTGGATGTCACGTTCGGAAAAGTCGCGGCGGATCATTTCTCGACGATCCTTATCGCGCGGCGGCGCGCCGTGTCGTCCAGCAACCCACGCAATTCCTCACGCCCACGCGCAATGCGCGACATCAGCGTGCCTGCGGGGACGCCCAGAATGTTGGCGGCTTCGGCATATGAAAACCCTTCGATGGCGACCATGACCAGAGCCGCGCGGCGGTCGGGGCTGATCGCCTGCAATGCGTCGATGATCTCGCGCGAAGCGATGCTTTCCACCTGCTCGGCCGGTTGGGCCACCGCCTCGCCCGCTTCCAGAGGCAGCATCGCCGCCTCGCCGCGACGGTTCACCTTGCGCATCTGATCGATGAACAAATGATGCATGATCGTAAACAGCCACCTCCGGGGGCTTTCTCCTGTCTGCCAGTTGTCGAGCCGAACAAGCGCCCGCTCGAGGCAATCCTGAACGAGATCGTCGGCAGCATCGCGGTCGCGCAAAAGCGAGCGTGCGTAGCGGCGCAGTCGCGGTATTTCGCCAAGGATTGCTGCCTTCTTTTCGTCCATGACCGCTGGTTCTGAGGTCGCCCTTGTTGATCCCGATTGAACGCGCCTTCTCGGCGCGGCGCAAGCGGCCAGCGCGAAGCGGTCCGCCGCCCCGGTCACCCAAGCAATGAGATAACGACGCGCGCTGCCGTTTTATTCCCGGCTAAATTGAACTCCTGTCGTCACTGCTCGCCGACCGATATTTTCTCCCTTGCCGCGTGCGTCAGGAGGCGCTGGTAGAACAGGCCGATGCCGATCAGCACCGCACCGAGGCCGATGAAGGACAACGCCCGCAGCACACCTTCCAACTCCGACATGTCGAAGATGAAGACTTTCAGCACGGCGATCGCGATCAGCGCGGCGGAGGCAATGCGCAGCACCTGAGATTTCAGCCAGACGCCGGCGGTGAGCAGCGCCACACCGATGACCAGCCAGAGCGCCGAATAGGTGTAGGTTTCCAGCTGGCCGAGACCGCTCCATAGGCCGATGAATTCGCCCTTGAACAGCCGCCTGACCGACAGCGTGGCATAGGCGAAGGCAAGCACAGCCGCCACGAGCGCCAGCATCTGTGCATACCATTTCGGCCGCTTGTCCCTGGCGTAGAGCGCCAGCCCGCCTGCGGCGACCGCCGGCAGGAGATAGGCGAGGAACAGCAGGTTGAACACCGGGATCTGGCCGGTCGATTCGTCGGTTAACAGCGGATTCAGCACCACGAAATGCCGGACAACGATCAAGGCGACCGAAGCCACACCGGCGGCCATCGAACCATAGCGCAGCACCGAGCTTGGTGAGCGCATGTCGATGGCGACCAGGATGGCGCCGGCGCCGATGGCGATCAGCGTGTAGATCGCCTGCTCGGCGAGCGTCATCGCACCCGTGTCGATGACGCCGCCATGCATGGCATGGCGCACCAGCATGGCGAGCGCGAGCAGCGCAAACAATGCCGCCGCCGCTTCCATGGCGAGGCGCGGCCGGCCGTTGGTGGTGCGGGCAAGTTGCCAGGCGGTGAAACCGAAGGCCAGCGCCGGCACGCCATAGCCCGGCAGCAGCCAGTTGAACACCGGTGTCGTCGATAGGAATTCAGCACCGACGATGGTCGGATCGAAAGCGACGCGGCCGAGCACGGCGATCACCGCGCCGACCGAAATCCAGCCGAGCACCGGATAGGGGCGCCAGCGCGTGGCCAGCGCCGGCACGATGGCGGCCGCACCGAGCAGGATGGTGGTCCAGCCGGAATCGAAAGCCATATGCAGCATCAGGAGACCGGCGATGGCCGCACCGCCCAGGGCAAACGACACCGCCACGCCGCCCTTGAGCGGCGGTTCCTCGCTGCGTGCGATCCACTCGCTGCCGGCGGCGAAAACCACGACCAGCAGTGCCGCGACGGCGGCGTAGACAAAGTCGCGGTCGAGATTGCCGAAGGTGAACCAGAGTGCCAGCAGGATGACCAGCGGCACGATGACGCCCCACGCCGCCCATGAGGCGGCGCGGATCTGTGTCGCGGCGGCGAACCTGCGGGCGGCCCAGAAGCCGGCGCCTATGAAGACCAGGCCAAGCGCGATGCCGATGCGCAATGTCAACGCGTTGGACGTGGCCACAGGCAGGCCGTCGACGCCCAAGGCGCCGCCCGAAAAGTCGGAGGCGATCGAAGTCGGCGGGATGATGCCGAGATAGATCATTACCGTCACCAGTCCTGCGGCATAGAGGAGCGGCAGCGCCAACGGGCGATAGAGCGCGACCGCCACCATTGCGGCGATCAGCACGGCGCCTGGCAAGGCATCGCCGGCGGCGGCGAAGACCGGGTCGACCGACAGGCCCAGCGCCGAGAATGCGACGAACAGGCCAGGCACGATGGACGGCCAGTCGAAAGCCATGGCTGGTCCGGTTTCGGCGTCACGGCGAGCGAGCCAGACAAACGCAAGCACCGCCAGCGTGACGGCGTCGATGAACAGGATGGTGGAGAGGTTCGCACCCGGCGCATCGGTCATGTAGAGGATGGTCCAGACACCGGTGCCAAAAAAAGCCGCCGCCATCAGCAACTTCCAGTCGCGCATGCGGGCGATGACAGCGGTGGCCACAAGCACGATCGCGAGGTAGCCGAACAGCGCCCAAGGATTGGGCGCCTGTGAGGCAACCAGCATTGGCGTCACCATGGCGCCGATGAGGCCGATGCCGGCCAGCGCCTGGCCATGGACCAGGGCGGCTGCGATCGTCGCCACGCCGATGGCGCCGAGCAGCGTGAAGGCGAGCGCCGGGCCGATGAAGCCGTAAATGCCATGCGCGGCATAGACGGTGCCGAACAGGATGAAAGCGCCGGCCGCCGTCAGGATCGCCGGAATATAGGCGCCAGCGACACCTTGCACCGGCACCTTGAAGCCGGTGCGGCGGATGAACTCGCCGCCGGCAACCAGCACCAGGCCGAGAACCGCGGCCATGGTCAGCCGCACGCCGGGGCCGAAAATGCCGGCCTCGATGGTGTAGCGGATCAGGAACAGGCCACCCAGCGCCAGCGCGATGCCGCCGACCCAGACCGCCCAGCGGGTGCCGAGCGCGGTTTCGACATCGGACTGGCGGGCGGCTTTCGCCGCTGCGGCCGGCTCGGCGGGTTCTGCTGCCGCCGGCGCCGCCTCACTTGGCGCCCATGGCCCGGACACGGCCTCGCCGGTTGGGGCTTCTGCCTCAGTCACCGGTGCCTGCGCGGCGACCGGATCGCCCACCGCCGGCAAGACGATATCGACCGCTGCCGCAACGGCTGGAGCCATATCGGCGGGCGGCGCGCTGTCGGCGGCTGCCTGTTCGGACGGTTTGGCCGCAGGCGGCACGGCGCCTGAAAGGACAAGGCTGCGCAGCGCGCCGAGCTCGCGCTCGACAAGCCCTATGCGGCTCTGCTGGCGTGAAATGATGACGAACAAGGCGATGATGGCGACAAGGCCGATCAGGCTTTCAAACATGGCGGTTCCCCCAAACCAGGCCAGTTTTCACTGACGTTCAGTCTCATTGACATTCAAATGCGGCGGCCAAACGGCCACAAAACTCAACGCGCCGCCAGATTGGCGGCCGGAAAGATCGAGCATGTTTCGGTGCCGAAAGCCAGCAGCTTGCCGCTGGCATCCTTCAGCGTCGCTTCCGACACCGCCAGCGTGCGACCCTTGTGGACGACCTTGCCTTCGCAGACCACCTCACCGGTCTTCGGCGTGATGGGCCGGGTCAAATTCACCTTGAACTCCGCAGTCGTATAGGCCTCACCCTTTTCGAGCAGCGTCTGCACGGCGCAGCCCAGTGCCGAATCGAGCAGCGTCGCCGCCCAGCCGCCATGCACGCTGCCCAGCGGGTTGAGGTGGCGTTCGTTGGGAACGCCACGGAATACCGCACGACCTTCCGACACTTCGGTCAAAGCGAAATTCAGCTGAAAGGAGATCGGCGGCGCCGGATACTTGCCGTCGATGATGCGCTGCAGCAGACCCAGGCCGGTGTATTCCAGGATGTCGGCATGTGGAATGGTGCCGAGGCCTAGCGGCGAGACCCGCCCCGGATAAAGTTCGACCTCGCTCATGCCGCAGTCTCTCCGGCAGTGGCCTTGCCGCGCGCGTGGTGCTTGCGCAATGCGGCGAGAAAGCCGGTGCGGGCGTCTGGCGGCTCGATGCCGCGCGGCTCATAGACGTGGCGGGTGAAGAAGAAGCCGGTGAGCCGGAAGGCGTCGTCGACCGCCGCCGGATCCGCGCGCAGGCCGGAGCCGCGCTGCAGGAAGGCCGGCAACGCCAGCATCTTGTCGCGCCATGGCAAGCCTGCTTCGCGCGACACCGCACGTCCCGATTTCGGCGAAACATAGGCCAGGTCCTGCCGCGTGCCGGTTGCGGCGCATTGGCTGAGATCGAGGCCAAAGCCGAGTTCGTCCAGCACCAGAAGCTCGAAGCGCGCCACCAGTTCGCCGGCAGCGTCGGCATCGTCGAGATGCACGATCATCACGGCAAGCGTTTCGTAGAGACCTTCATGGGCGTCACGCTCGGGCAACAGGCGCAGATGCGCGGCCATGGTCTGCAGCCCGTAAACGGCCACCGCGCTGTCCATCAACCGGGCGGCGTTCATCTCGATCGCCTCTGCCTGGAACGTGCCGAGATGCTCGTCGAGCCGCGCCCGCCACAACAGGTCGACGCGATTGCCGGGTTGCAGGACAGGCTGCTGCTTGCGCGAACGGCCGCCACGCACGAGGCCGAGATGACGGCCATGCGCGCGTGTCATCACCTCGAGAATGGCGCTGGTTTCGCCATGCTTGCGGGTGCCGAGAATGATTCCCTCGTCGCGCCATTCCATTTTCGGAGCTTTTCACCGGTTGGGTGGCGAAATCAAGGTATGGGTTTTGGCACCTGACAGGCCGGCAGCGGGGACAGTGTACAAAAAACCGCCCGCAGCATATCGCTGCGGGCGGCCTGGTAAGGTCAGTCTATCCGTTAGAACGAGCGCTGGAAGCGGAGAATGCCACCGACGCTGCTCTTCTTGTTGGCCTTGGTCCAGTTGTTGAAGTCGGCGTCGCCGAACTTTCCAGCATTGAGGTAATCGACTTCAGCCGTGACCGTAAGGCCGGGCACAACGGTATAGGCAACGTTCGCGGCGATGCCGAGATTCTTCCAGTCGTCATAAGAGACCTGGGCGTTGAATGAAGTCTTGGCGTTGAACTTGTAGGTGCCGCCGCCCCAGACTGCCCAGTTGCCGCCCCACTGCTTGTAGAAGCCGCGACCGTTGGCATCGATGGCGTTGCCGGCATTGTCGTTGAGGTTGTCGTCCGTGCCGTAGCCGCCCATGATGAACAACGTCAGTTCCTTGCTGACATTGACGTCCAAACGGACCTTGCCGACTACTTCCTCGTAATTGCTGTCATAGGCGACGACGCCGGTGACCGCACCCCAGTCGCCCTTGTACTTCACGCCGCCGACGACATGCGGAACATAGCTGTCGATGGTGCCGACCTTGCCGGCGCCTTCTTCGAGAGAGACCACCCCCGTGAAGCCGTTGCCTGCGTCGAAGTAGTACTGAACGACGTTGCTCTCCTGCCCGCCATACGGAACCAGCGTATCCTGGATGACGTTGCCGGCATAGCCGATGAACGTATCGAAAGCCGTATCGTCCTTGCCGACGCGCAGGCCGCCGAGCTGAATCCAGGCGAAACGCAGCGAGAGAGACTTGTTACGGCCTTGCCAGTCGTCCGCATTGGAGGCGGCTTGATTGAGATAGTCGCCGCTGCTGTTGCCGTAGTTGAAGCGGGTCTCGGTGTAGGTCTTCAAGGTACCGAGCTCGGTCTCCTGACCGGTCCAGGTCTTCAGCGTGAAGCGGGTGTTCTTGTAGTAGGTCGAGTGCGTGTCGCCGGCGCTCTGGTGGTCAGGGACATGGTTGACACCATCGAGCGAGCCGGCATCGCCGACGCCGATGTCATAACGGACATAGCCGCCGATGCGTAGGCAGGTCTCGGTGCCCGGGATGTAGAAGTAGCCGGCGCCGTAGACGTCGCAGATCTTGACGTATTCGGCTGGTTCCGGTTCGGCGACGACGACAGCGTCAGCCGCGCGCGCGCCGCTGACCGCGATCAGGGCCGCGGCTGAGCCGAGAAGAAGGCTCTTGATGTTCATTTTCTGACCTCTCCAGTCACAGTTTTAAATGGCTTCGGATTTGTGGCTGGCGGCAATGTTTTCCCGCCTCACCCCCACAACGAAAAAGGCCAGCACCGCTCGCCCTTTTCAGCGGCGAACATACCCATCGATCTTCTGCCTTCAATGACGATTCCTGAAATAAATACGATTCAAAAAACAGATTAACTCTGTGTTGCACAAATAACACTTACAACTAGCGCAATTGGCACAATTGGCACAACGCCATACAGTCAATATATATACAGATAGTTTCGTGTCTAACTATCTTTTGATGCGTGATACTTCTACAATTGCGCCCGATATGTGGAATATCCGCCCATTTTCAGTGAAAACCATCTGGATATTTTTTCATCCGCCAGCCATCAGATGGTGTCCGTCCGCCAATCGTGTTCTGGCGTTGCGCCGAACTGCCAGGCGATGCCTGCCCGGCCGATTTTGCTTTTGCTGGGGCGATCGAAACTCACCGGAGCGCCGTGGCGTTGCCGATTGTGACAGCGGCCAACCGTTGAAGACGATCCTATGTGAGCTAGCCGCGCGCCAATCCCGTAACGACGCGACAGCCGAGCGACATCGGCCCTGCCCTATGGAAATATCGGAAATCTTTCAGAAACCGCTCGGGATTTTTGGCCGTGCTGGCGCCAATAAGGACGGGTAGGCCGAAGCGGTCGACATGGCCTGCCTAGCAATTCGGCTGGCTCGTTCCAGATGCATGTCGACCGATCGGGCAGCCCGGCGACCTCTCATGACCAATCTGCCCCCCCGAGAGGACCTGACATGATCTCCGTCCCGAGCCTGGTGCGAAGGCATCAGCTGACCGCCTTCTTTTCGCTTGCGCTTGGCCTCACCTGGCTGACCTTCATCCCGTTCTGGCTGTCGGACGGCGACAGCATTCCCTGGTTTACCTTCGGCCCGATGGTCGCCGGCATCATGGTCGCGGCCCTGTCCGGCGGCTGGAGTTCGGTCAAGGCCATCCTCGCCTCGATGGTGAAATGGCGGGTGCAGCCGTTTTGGTACCTTGTGGCATTCGGCCTGCCCTTCGGAACGCAGTTGGTCTCGATCTGATCAATCCGCTGTTCGGGGCGGCAGCACCGGCCTGGAGCAATATTCCGGCCCTCTCCGAAATGTTGCCGATCATCGCGCTGTACGCAGTCTTCAGCGGCCCGCTCGGTGAGGAGCCCGGCTGGCGCGGTTTTG
The DNA here is from genome assembly GCF_056781655.1 of Mesorhizobium bavaricum. Taxonomy (NCBI): domain Bacteria; kingdom Pseudomonadati; phylum Pseudomonadota; class Alphaproteobacteria; order Hyphomicrobiales; family Phyllobacteriaceae; genus Mesorhizobium; species Mesorhizobium bavaricum. The sequence goes on from NZ_CM165566.1 coordinate 5,500,159, forward strand.
CGACGCCACGCCTGCTCGCCAGCCATTCAGCACTGGGCGGCAGCCTGATCCTCGGCACGATCTGGGCCATCTGGCACTTTCCGCTCGGCCTGGTCGGCGACCTCAGCCTCTTCGGCACGATCAACGTCGTGCTGGCGGGAATTGTGTTCACCTGGCTCTATCAGAACACCGGCAGTGTGCTCCTCGCCTTCATCATGCACGTGACACACCAGAACAGCGTGCGGTTCCTCGGCAAGGTGTTCACCGGTGGCGACTATGTGCAGCAGCAGTGGATCGGCGTGGCTATCTGGGCGATCATCGCCGTCGCCATCGTCGCCCACTACGGCACCGAAAGCTTCGTCCGCCGGCCAAGGACACAGCTCGCCGCCGCTGGCGCCGACTAGGCTCGCAGTCAGCGCGGTGCCCGAGGCCGGAACGGCGGCGCGGATGCGCCAGCCCTTGACCCAGCGCGTTGACCGCAAGATTCTTCCAACGTGGAAATTGCGTGGCGATCAACCGGCTGACAAGCGCTTTGTCGATGTTCGGCTTGCTGTCCATGGACCCAGTTGTTTCGACGCAATTCCGGACGGAAAACCGCTTCACACTTTTCCTGGAATTGCTCACTTGTTTCGACGCAATTCCGGACGGAAAACCGCTTCACACTTTTCCTGGAATTGCTCACTTGTTTCGACGCAATTCCGGACGGAAAACCGCTTCACACTTTTCCTGGAATTGCTCACTTGTTTCGACGCAATTCCGGACGGAAAACCGCTTCACACTTTTCCTGGAATTGCTCACTTGTTTCGACGCAATTCCGGACGGAAAACCGCTTCACACTTTTCCTGGAATTGCTCACTTGTTTCGACGCAATTCCGGACGGAAAACCGCTTCACACTTTTCCTGGAATTGCTCACTTGTTTCGACGCAATTCCGGACGGAAAACCGCGTCACACTTTTCCCTGGAATTGCTCTAGCGCGGAAACTCAAGCCCCATCTCGCGGTAGCGCTCGGGGTCGTCGCCCCAGTTCTCGCGCACCTTGACGAACAAAAACAGGTGCACCTTCTGTTCGAGGATGCCTGCTATCTCCATGCGCGCCGCCTGGCCGATGGCGCGGATGGTCTCGCCTTTGTGGCCGAGCACGATCTTCTTCTGGCTGTCGCGCTCGACATAGATGGTCTGGTCGATGCGCACCGAGCCGTCCTTCTTCTCCTCCCATTTCTCGGTCTCGATATGGGAGGAATAGGGCAGTTCCTGATGCAACCTGAGATAAAGCTTCTCGCGGGTGATCTCGGCTGCCAGCTGGCGCATCGGCAGGTCTGAAATCTGGTCTTCCGGATAGTACCAGGGGCCGGCCGGCAGGGTGTCGGCGAGATAATCGAGCACGTCCTTGCAGCCGGAACCGGTCAGCGCGGAGACCATGAAGGTGCGCTTAAACGGCACCCTTTCGTTTGCTGCCGCCGACAAAGCCAGCAGCGCCTCGTGCTTGACGCGATCGACCTTGTTGAGGATCAGGACCATCGGCTGGCGGACATCCTTCAGCCGTTCGAGGATGGCGTCGGCATCGCCCCTGATGCCCCGCTCGGCGTCGATCAAAAGCAACACGATATCGGCATCCTTGGCGCCGCCCCAGGCGGTGGTCACCATCGCGGTGTCGAGCCGCCGCTTGGGCTTGAAGATGCCCGGCGTGTCGACGAAGACGATCTGCGCATTGTCATGCGTGGCGATGCCGCGCACGATGGCACGGGTCGTCTGCACCTTGTGCGTGACGATCGACACCTTGGCACCGACCAGTTGGTTGACCAGTGTCGACTTGCCGGCATTGGGGGCCCCGATCAGGGCGACAAAGCCGGAGTGCGTGACGACAGCTTCCGTAGCCGGCTCTTCGGTGGCGGTCATGCCGCGCTCCCTTCATTAGAGTGCCGCGCGTCCACTTGGACGCGCAAAGGACGCCCTAAAACTTTAAATCTACGCATCGTGCTTTCCAAAAACCGACTCCGATTTTTGGGCCGATGCGTTGGCCCAGACGCCTTCGCGCAAAAGAAATGCCGAGGCTGCCGCTTCTTCCGCGGCCCTGCGCGAGCCGCCGGTGCCGATAGAAGACGCAAAGCCGTTGACTTGCAAGGACACCGTGAAGACCGGCTGGTGATCAGGGCCTTCACGTTTTTCGATCACATATTCGGGGCGCGCGTCGCTGGTCTTGGCGATCCATTCCTGCAAATCGGATTTCGGATTGAGCGGCTTTGCCACAACCGTGCGCGAGCGCGGCTCCCAGTAGCGCAGGACGAAGCGCCGCGCGGCGTCGATGCCACCGTCAACATAAACCGCCGCGATCAGGGCTTCGACCGCATCCGCCAGATAGTTTCCGCCCGAGCCACGCGATCGCGTCTTCAAGGCAGCGTCGGCCCGGACCAGATCCTCCAGCTGCATTTCGATGCCGATTTCGGAGCACGTTTTAGCATCCACCAGCGCATTGAAGCGGGGCGCGATTTCACCTTCCGGTGCGTCAGGAAACTTTTCGAAAAGCATATCGGCGACCACGAGCCCAAGCACGCGATCGCCAAGGAATTCGAGACGCTGATTGTTGCTGGCCGCCTTGACCGCGCTGGAATGCGTCAATGCGGTCTCAAGCAACCGGAGATCCTTGAAGACATGGCCGGTCTTGGCCTTCACCAAACCGGCCAGTGTTTCACCTGTCGGGCGCTTCAAAGCCATCAATTGACGAAGTGGAACAGGCGCGAAGCGCGCATCAGCGACGGCCATTTCCAGATTTCGAGCGGGCTCGCCTTGCCGGCGATCGAGAAGAAAACAAGATTGGCGCGGCCAACCAGATTTTCTTCGGGAACGTAGCCGACGGTGAAACGGCTGTCGGCGGAATTGTCCCTGTTGTCGCCCATCATGAAATAATGGCCGGCCGGCACGTCGAATTCGCGGGTGTTGTCGCCGATCGAGTTCGAATTCAGGTCGAGCGTGTCGTAACTGACGCCATTGGGCAAGGTCTCCCGGTAGACATCGATCGGGCGCGATTCCTCGGTGATGTCGGGATTGTCGATCTGGCCGGTTTTCACGCGCGGCACGCCAACGCCGTTGATGAACAGCTGGCCGTCCTTGACCTGGATCTTGTCGCCCGGCAGGCCGACCACGCGCTTGATGTAGTCGACAGACGGATCAGGCGGGAACTTGAACACCACCACGTCGCCGCGCTTCGGCGCGGAGCCCCAGATGCGACCCGAAAAGATGTCGGGGCCGAAAGGCAGCGAGTAGCGGGAATAGCCGTAGGACCATTTGGTGACGAACAGATAGTCGCCTTCCAGAAGCGTCGGCCGCATCGATCCCGACGGGATCGAAAAGGGCTGGAACAACAGCGTGCGGATGACCAGGGCGAGCAAAAGCGCCTGGACGATGACGCTGACGGTCTCGCCAAGGCCGCCGGATTTCTTCTCAGATTTTTCAGCCACGCTCATGTCGTCCTCGATTGTGCGTTGGATGGTATAAAGTCTCGGCGCGCACTGGGCAACGTCGTGCCGGTCGTCAGATGCAATCAATGTGGCGCTTCTTCGACGGGCAACGCCTCGATGATCACAAAGGCTTGAGCGAGCGGGAAATCATCGGTGATGGTGAGGTGGATTGCCGCCCGATGGCCCTTTGGCAGGATTTTGTCCAGCCGCGCCCGTGCCCCTCCCGTCAGCGCCATGGTCGGCGCGCCGCTGGGCAGGTTGACGACACCCATGTCGCGCCAGAACACACCTTGCGCCAGACCGGTGCCCAGCGCCTTGGCGCAGGCTTCCTTGGCGGCGAAGCGCTTGGCGTAGGAGGCTGCGCGCGACCGGCGGTTCTCGGAGCGGGCCTGCTCGATGTCCGTATAGATTCTCTGAATGAAGCGCTGGCCGTGACGCTCCAGCGACTTCTCGATGCGTCTGATATCGATCAGGTCGCTGCCGATGCCGATGATCATCGTACGGCGGAACCGATGGTTCCGCCGGGATGAGACGATTGCCCATGCCGGCTTGCGCGCTCGGCAAGGCGCTTGCGACGCTGCTCGCGGAAAGCGTTCATGCCCCAGCGCGTGATGGCGTAGAACAGGAGGCCGAACACCAGCCCGAGCGGCACCGCGCCGATCAGCATCGGCTCAAGCACGGGTTTCCACAATTGCGCGAAGGAAAGCTTGTGCAGCATCTCGCCCAGATGCGCCGGCGGGCCATGCGCCGGCAGACGGTCATGCAGGATCAGCTTGCCGGTTTCCCAGGAGGCGCCCCACAGCAGCGGAAAGGTCAGCGGGTTGCCGAAAAACACCGCGCCGAGGGCCGCAGCCACCAAATTGCCGGCGATCACCCAGCACAGGACGAAGGCAATGACAAAATGGAAACCGACGGGAAAAAACGAGGCAAAGACACCGGCCGCGACGCCGGCAGCCACCGCGTGCGGCGTGGCCTTCAGCCGCAGGATGCGCTTGGACAAATACTGAAACGAACGCGAAAACGAGCGGCGCGGCCACAGATAGGTACGCACCCGCTCGAAAAGGCCATCAGGCTTGCGGCGTCGAAAAAGCACCCTATACCCGTCCACAGCTCTCGCGCCGGCACTTTCAGCCGGGCGTGGCAACACATCTTGCGCTTGACGATCACCCAATGGCAATCGCAACCTTGATATAACGACGCGCTAGCGGAAGAACAACCAAACACCGCCTGTGAGGCGCGCTTATTGCCGCCCTATCGGGTCGGCATTCCTCGCTTCGAACATTGGACAATCGCGGCGAATTTAAGGAACCGGCATTGTCGCGTCGCCGAAAGGCGCGGGATCGACGCGGTCGCCGGCCTACGGCAAATATTCGCTGACCTCGACCAGATTGCCGTCCGGGTCGCGGAAATAGACCGAGATCATCGGACCTCGGGCGCCGACGCGTTCGACCGGCCCGAGTTCCACGACCACGCCATTGGCCGCGAGACGATCGCAGACCTCGCTCAGTGGCCGATCCGTGATCAGGCAGAAGTCGCCCGAGCCGGGCGTGGGCGACTTGGCCTTTGGCTCGAAGGTACGGGCGACCTCATGCACATTGATCTTCTGTGTGCCGAAAGCCAGCGCTGTCGGCCGGCCCAGCGCATCGATGCGCTCAAAACCCAGCACGCGCTGATAGAAAGTGCAGGTCACTTCCAGTGAAGCCACCGTCAGTACGAAATGATCGATGCCGGCGATCATTTCCGCCTCGCCGTCAGATATTGCGGCTGCCGGGCTTGATCGCCGGGATGGCGGCGAGTTCCGGCGGCAAACGGTCGGCCGGATAGGCCGGAACCTCATATTCGGCGAGCGCGATCAGCGGCACGCCTACATGGGTCTTGCCGGCTGAACGGTCGATGATGCAGGCGGCGGCAACCACTTCGGCGCCAAGCTCGCGCAGGCACTCGATGGTCTCGCGGATCGACAGGCCGGTGGTGACGATATCCTCGACGATGACGACACGCGCGCCTCTGGCGATCTCGAAGCGGCGCAGGCGGAACTCGCCTCCTTCCCGCTCGACCCAGATGGCCGGCACGCCGAGGTGGCGCGACGTCTCGTAGGCCGGGATCAGCCCGCCTATCGCCGGACCGACGACATAATCGATCTTGCCCGGCACGCCAGCGCGGATCTTTTCGGCCAACGCCTTGCACAGCCGCTCGGTCTTGTCGGCATGCATGAACACGCGTGCCTTCTGCAGGAAGACTGGGCTTCTCAGGCCCGAGGTCAAAATGAAATGCCCTTCGAGAACAGCACCCGCCTCGCGGAAAATGCCCAGCACTTCATCGGTGTTCATTTCTGCCTCTTTTTGATTGACCATGATCTTTTCCGAAAACCGGTCCCCACTTTTCGGGATCATGGTCTAGCCGTTGACGCGCCTTGCATCGCTGACGCTCGAATTGTCCTTGAGCTGCGACAGCAGCCGGTTGAGGTGCTTCAGATCCCAGACTTCGAGATCGATCAGCATTTCGGTGAAGTCGGGCGCGGTACGCACCATCGACAGCGTATGGATGTTGGCGTCGTTCGAGGCAACGACCTGGGCGATATCGGCGAGCGAACCCGGCGCATTGATGGCGGTGACCGAGACGCGCGCCGGAAACCGTTCCTTGGTGCGCTCGTCAATGTCCCAGCGCACGTCGATCCAGCGTTCGGGCTGGTCGTCGAAGGCCTGCAGCGCCGGTGACTGGATCGGATAGATGGTGATGCCGGTGCCCGGCTGGACGATGCCGACGATGCGGTCGCCGGGAACCGCTCCTTCCGGCGCGAAACGCACCGGCAGGTCGCCACGTACGCCGCGGATCGGCACCGCGCCATCGCGCGGCTGGTCCTTGTCCTTGCGCGCGGCACGGCCCGGAATCTGGAACAGCATGCCCGCGGCGTTGCGGATCTTCGACCAGCCTTCCTCGCGCTGCTTGGGCGCGGCCGTGGTGACGCGCTCGTCCTTGTAGTCGGGGAACACCGCCTTCATGACATCGGTGGACGCAAGCTCGCCGCGGCCAACCGAGGCCAGCACGTCCTCGATGTCCTTGCGCGCCAGCCGGTGCAGCACCTGCTTCAGGCTTTCCTTGGTGAAGGTCTTGCCGGCGCGTTCGAAGGCGCGTTCCAGGATGCGAATGCCGAGACCCGAATACTGCTTACGGATGGCATTCTTGGTGGCGCGGCGGATCGCCGAGCGCGCCTTGCCGGTGACGACGACCGATTCCCACGCCGCCGGCGGCACCTGCGCCTTGGAGCGGATGATCTCGACCTCGTCGCCGTTCTTCAGTTCCGTCATCAGCGGCATGATGCGGCCATTGACCTTGGCGCCGACGCAGGTGTCGCCGACATCGGTGTGCACCGCATAGGCAAAGTCGATGGGCGTGGCACCGCGCGGCAAGGCAATCAGCATGCCTTTCGGGGTGAAGCAGAACACCTGGTCCTGGAACAGTTCCAGCTTGGTGTTTTCGAGAAAGTCTTCGGGATTGTCACCCTCGGCAAGCTGCTCGATGGTGCGCCGCAGCCAGGCATAGGCGTTGGTCTCCTTCGAGATCGCGTGGGCGGCACCGTTCGTCTTGCCGCCGGTATCCTTGTAGATCGAATGCGCGGCGACGCCGTATTCGGCGATCTTGTTCATCTGGTGGGTGCGGATCTGCAGTTCGACGCGCTGGCGCGACGGCCCGACAATGGTGGTGTGGATCGATCGGTAGTCGTTCTGCTTCGGCGTCGAGATGTAATCCTTGAAGCGGCCGGGCACCATTGACCACGTCGTGTGGATGGCGCCAAGCGCCCGGTAGCAATCCTCGACCGTCTCCACGACGACGCGGAAGCCGAAAATGTCGGACAGCTGTTCGAAGGACAGCGCCTTGGCCTCCATCTTGCGAAACACCGACCACGGCTTCTTCTGGCGGCTTTTCACGCCAGCCTTGATCGCATGCTTTTCGAACAGCGTGGACAGCGCCTTCTCGATCTCGGACAGCACATCCTTGTTGCGCTCGAAGATTTCGGCGAGCCGGGCGGTGACGGCGCGATAGGCTTCCGGATTGATGTAGCGGAAGGCGATCTCCTCCAGCTCCTCGCGCATGCCTTGCATACCCATGCGCCCGGCCAGCGGCGCGTAGATGTCCATTGTCTCCTCGGCGATGCGCAGGCGCTTGGCCTCCGGCATATGGTCGAGGGTGCGCATGTTGTGCAGGCGGTCGGCGAGCTTGACCAGAAGCACGCGGACGTCTTCCGAAATCGCCAGCAGAAGCTTGCGCAGGTTTTCCGCCTGCTCGGCCTTCTTCGAGACGAGGTCGAGCTTCTTGAGCTTGGTCAGTCCCTCGACCAGCTTGCCCATTTCGGGCCCGAACAGCTCGTCGATCTCGGCCCGCGTCGCCGTGGTATCCTCGATGGTGTCGTGCAACAGGGCGACCGCGATCGTCGCTTCGTCCATATGCATTTCAGTGAGGATGGCTGCGACTTCGAGCGGATGCGAGAAATAGGGATCGCCGGAAGCGCGCTTCTGGTGGCCATGCTTCTGCATGGCATAGACATAGGCCTTGTTGAGCAACGCCTCGTTGACGTCAGGCTTGTAGCGCTGAACGCGCTCGACAAGCTCATACTGACGCATCATGGGCGGGATCTCGCAGCGGTGAAATGAATCATGCGCCGCACTGCTGTGCGGCGCATGTCATAGATAGCCACGAAACTGCCGATACGGAAGTGCTGGACGATTATTCCAGCGACCTCCGCAACAGAGGTTCGCTTAGTAGTCGTCGCTCTTTTCCGGGGGCACCAGGCCCTCGATGCCGGCGAGAAGATCTTCCTCGGTCATCCGGTCGAAGGTGATGTTCTCCTCGGCGTCATCCGCGTCGGTGGCCGCGACGGCGGCGCCGGTCTGGTCGGCAATCGCCTCGCCATCGGCTTCGGGCTCGTCAACCTCGACATGCTTCTGCAGCGAGTGGATCAGGTCTTCCTTGAGGTCGTCGGGCGACAGTGTCTCGTCGGCGATCTCGCGCAGCGCCACGACCGGGTTCTTGTCGTTGTCACGCGGCACGGTGATCGGCGCGCCCTGGCTGATCTGGCGGGCGCGGTGGCCGGCAAGGAGCACCAGCTCGAAGCGGTTGTCGACCTTGTCGATGCAATCTTCAACGGTTACGCGGGCCATGGATTGCCCCTTTCATGCGATGGATTTGATGGAAAACAGGCGCGGTCCTTAACCCGAACGCCGCCAAAATACAAGCATCATGGCAATGGCCGGGTCGCAGGGCGCCCAATCCTTCGTTTAAACACCCGATTCGGCAAAATCAGGCTGCATCCATGGGTTCGGCGTCCCGATCACAATTGCTTGCAGTGCGGCAACCGCCCTTGGATTGCCGCGAAACTGGCGCTATTTCGGATAGGGTAAGGTCAGCCGGTTTATTATGAGCCTGACCGATAGTCGCCAGCGCATTTCGTTTAGACGGCCGCTTATTTCGAAAGGACTATTTTCCATGTTCGACCCTCGTGAAAAAATCGCCCTATTCATCGACGGCGCCAATCTTTACGCCACCTCGCGCGCGCTCGGCTTCGACATCGACTATCGCAAGCTTCTGTCGAGCTTCCAGAAGCGTGGCTATCTGCTGCGCGCTTACTACTACACCGCGCTGGTCGAGGATCAGGAATACTCCTCGATCCGTCCGTTGATCGACTGGCTCGACTACAACGGCTTCAAGGTGGTCACCAAGCCGGCGAAGGAATTCACCGACTCGACTGGCCGCCGCAAGATCAAGGGCAATATGGACATCGAGCTTACCGTCGATGCGCTGGAACTCGCCGATGTCGTCGACCACTACGTCATCTTTTCCGGCGACGGCGATTTCCGCACGCTGGTCGAGGCGCTGCAGCGCCGCGGCCGCAAGGTGTCGATCGTTTCGACCATGGCCTCGCAGCCGCCAATGATCTCCGATGATCTGCGCCGCCAGGCCGACCATTTCATCGACCTGACAACGCTGAAGAACGAGGTCGGCCGCGATCCGTCCGAGCGGCCGGTGCGTCGGCCCGAGCCGGCCGAAGTCGACGAGGATGACTACTGAGGCCGGTCGCCTTGACCGCCCTCTCCCGCTCCGAACCCGGCCGCGACTGCCCGCTCTGCCCGCGGCTGCATGACTTCATCGCCGAATGGCGGCAACGCGAGCCATCCTGGTTCAACGCGCCGGTGCCGACCTTCCTGCCACCTGATGGCGACGATGCCGTCCGGCTTCTGATCGTCGGGCTGGCGCCCGGCCTGCGCGGTGCCAACCGCACCGGACGGCCCTTCACGGGCGACTATGCCGGCGACCTGCTCTACTCGACGCTGATTTCGCATGGTTTTGCGCGCGGCGAGTTCAAGGCGCGACCCGATGACGGGCTGGAGCTGGTCGGCACGGCAATCACCAATGCAGTACGCTGCGTGCCGCCGGAGAACAAGCCGGTGGGCGCCGAGATCGCCACCTGCCGGACGTTCCTGGTGCCGACGATCGCCCAGTTTCCCAATTTGTGCGCCGTGCTGGCGCTGGGATCGATCGCGCACCAGTCGACCGTGCGCGCGCTGGGTGGGCGCATCGCAGCCTATCCGTTCAAGCACGGCGGGCAGCTGCCGGCCGGCGGCATCACGCTGTTTTCGAGCTATCACTGCTCGCGCTACAACACGAACACCGGTGTGCTGACCGAGGCGATGTTCGTCAGCGTCTTCAGCGAAATCGCGGCGTTCCTGCAGAAATAGCGCGGCCCTTCAGAACCCTTCCAGCACGATCTTGCCCTTGGCCTTGCCGGTCTCGATCAGCGCATGCGCGCGCCTCAGATTGGCGGCATTGATAGGACCGAAGGTCTCGCCCAGAGTCGTGCGGATGGTCCCGGCGTCGACAAGCCGGGCCAATTCGTTGAGGAGCTCTCCCTGCGCCGCCATGTCCTGCGTCTCGAACATCGAGCGGGTGAACATGAACTCCCAATGCACGGAGATGCTCTTGCGCTTGAACGGATTGACGTCGAGCGATTTGGGATCGTCGATCAGTCCGAAACGGCCTTGCGGCGCGATCAATTCGGCGATCTCGGCCAGGTGCCGGTCGGTGTTGGTTGTCGAGAACACAAAGGCTGGTGCGCCGATGCCGAGCGCTGCGACTTCAGCGGCGAGCGGCCTGGAATGATCGACGACATGATGGGCGCCGTGCCCAAGTGCCCAGTCGCGCGTCTCGGGCCTCGATGCGGTGGCGATCACTGTCAGATCGGTCAGTTGGCGCGCAAGCTGCACCGCGATCGAACCGACGCCGCCGGCGCCACCAATGATCAGGATGGCATTCGCCGCGCCCGCGACAGGCTTGCTGACATCGAGGCGGTCGAACAGAGCCTCCCAGGCGGTGACCGCGGTCAACGGCAGCGCCGCGGCCTGCGCGTAGCCGAGCGAGCCGGGCTTGCGGCCCACAAGGCGTTCATCGACACGGTGGAACTCGGCATTGGTGCCTTGCGGCGCCAGGGCGCCGGAATAAAAGACATCATCACCCGCCTTGAACAGGGTGGCGTCCGGACCGACCGCGGCGACCCGGCCGGCGGCGTCCCAGCCCAGCACACGCCATGCTCCGGCTTCTGGCCTGGCGCTTTGCCGCACCTTGGTGTCGACCGGGTTGACCGAGATTGCCTTCACCTCGACCAGCAGTTCACCGCCTTTCGGCTCGGGCTTGGGCAAGTCGATGTCGACCAGGGAGGCCTCATCGGTGATGGGGGCTGGGATTTGATAGCCGACGGCGCGCATTTTTCGATCTCCGCGATTGCTGTTGAGCATTGTTCGGAGCAGAGATGCGGATTATGTGCCGCAAGCGCAAGAATGCACATATAACGCACATAGTGTCGAAAAGGATACCGTCATGCCGCGCATTCGCCATGAGCGATTCGATTGCAGCCCCGGTTGCACCGTCGAGGGAACGCTCCGCTACATTGACGGAAAGTGGAAAGGCGTGGTGCTCTACCATCTGTTCGAGGGCACGCTGCGCTTCAACGAGATACGCCGGCGCATTCCGAACTGCACGCAGCGCATGCTGACCAACCAGCTCCGCGAACTGGAAGCCGATGGGCTGATTGCCCGCAAGATCTATCCGGAAGTGCCGCCGAAGGTGGAATACAGCCTGACCCCGCGCGGCAGAAGCCTGGAACCGGTGATCACCGCCCTGAAAATCTGGGGCGATGCGAATGTGACGCTCGCGCCGGAGGCTTCCCAGGCCGCGGCATGAAGCGGCGGCGGGCGATGTCCCTGAATCACCGCGATGGCGGAGTTTCCGGTGAGATCGGTCCCGGTGATGCTGCAGACAGCGCGGCCAACACAGCCGGTCCACCCTGCAGCACATTGAGATCGACATCGCCGTTGATGCCGTCGACGCGTCCTTTGTTATGGTACTGCCAGTAGACCCAGTCGTCGCGGTCTGGCTGCAGCAGCAAAGAGCGAAGCCAGAGCGGCCGGGCAGCGATGCGCCCCGCATAGGCCTGCTCAGCCTCATCGGTCAGGTAAACAATCGCCGGCTTGCCGAATGCGGCCTCGACCGGAGCGAGGAACGCGGCGAGCTCGGCGCTCAGTTGCTCGGGCGTTGGCCGCTGTGGACAATTGCCGCCGAACTCGATGTCGACAACCGGCGGCAGCAAGGGCTGATCGTGCGGCACCACCGAGATGAAATTCTTGGCCTGGTCGGCGCCAGGCCGACAGAAGGTGAAGAAATGATAGGCGCCGACGGCAAGCCCGGCGGCGCGGGCCTCACGCAGATTGGTGGAGAAGGCGTCATCGACATGATCGCCGCCTTCGGTCGCCTTGATGACGGCGAAGGCGACATCGTCGGCGGCCACGCGGCGCCAGTCTATCTGGCCTTGATGGTGGGACACGTCGATGCCCCTGACCGGATATTTGCTACGGTCCGGCGAGAATGCCCTGAAATAGAGATAGCCGCCTGCGGCGACGAGGCTCACCAAAACCAGGCTGGCCAATCCCAAAAGGACAATCCGGTTCATCAAACCAATGGCCCCCAGCCTACCCGCGCTCCTTCAGCAGCCTGCCCTTCTCGCGCGACCAGTCGCGCTGTTTCTCGGATTCGCGCTTGTCGTGCAGCTTCTTGCCGCGGCCGACGGCGAGCAGCAGCTTGGCGCGGCCCTGATCGTTGAAATAGATTTTCAGCGGCACCAGCGTCATGCCTTCGCGGTCGACGCTCTGCGCCAGCTTGGCCATCTCGCGCTTGTTGAGCAGGAGCTTGCGGCGCCGGCGCGGCTCGTGGTTGAAGCGGTTGGCCTGCAGGTACTCCGGCAGATAGGAATTGATCAGCCAGATCTCGCCGCCTTCGACCGAGGCATAGCTGTCCTGGATGTTGGCCTGGCCCTGGCGCAGCGACTTGACCTCTGTGCCGGTCAGCACCAGGCCGGTCTCGACCGTATCGAGCACCTCATAGGAAAACCGCGCCTTGCGGTTCTCCGCAACGGTCTTGTTGTTGGGATCGGCTTTTCTGACTTGATTCATGATGTGGAGAGGTGGCGCCTCATCCCTAGTTTATCAAGCCGGCGTGCTTCATCGCCGCATCGATCTTGTCGGCGGTCGACTGTTCGACCGTCATTAGCGGTGAACGCAACACGTTCTCGACCTTGCCCAGCTTCGACAGCGCATATTTTGCGCCGGAAACGCCGGGCTCGAGGAAGATTGCCTTGTGCAGCGGCAGCAGGCGATCCTGCAAGTCCAGCGCCTTGGCGCTGTCGCCGGAAAGCGTGGCTTCCTGGAATTCGGCGCAGAGCCGCGGCGCGACATTCGACGTTACCGAAATGCAGCCGACGCCGCCATGCGCGTTGAAGCCGAGTGCCGAAGCGTCCTCGCCCGAAAGCTGGATGAAATCCTTGCCGCAGGTGGCGCGCTGCTCGGAAACCCGCTCGACCTTGCCGGTGGCATCCTTGACGCCGATGATGTTCTTGAAGTCGTGCACCAGCTGGCCCATCGTCTCCGGGCTCATGTCGATGACCGAGCGCGGCGGGATGTTGTAGATGATGATCGGCAGGCTGGTCGCCTTGGCGACAGCGGCGAAATGCGCGTAGAGGCCGCGCTGCGTCGGCCTGTTGTAATAGGGGGTGACGACGAGTGCGGCGTCCGCGCCGGCCTTCTCGGCATATTGCACCAGCCCGACCGCTTCCTCGGTGTTGTTGGAGCCTGCGCCGGCAACGACCGGAGTCCGGCCCCTGGCCACCTCGATGCACACCTTGACGACATGGCGGTGCTCGTCATGCGACAGCGTCGGCGACTCGCCGGTGGTGCCGACCGGGACCAGGCCCGTCGTGCCCTCGCCGATCTGCCACTCGACGAACGCGCGAAAGGCTTTCTCGTCGAAACGCCCGCTCTTTTCGAACGGTGTCACGAGCGCAGTAAGCGAGCCTCTCAGCATGTCGTCCAACTCCTTGGCACTTCTGGTTTTGTTGTGCGCGCCTTCTAGCCGAAAGCGAAGCGGCGCACCATAGTCTCGACATTGTTGCGCGGCAAGCATTGCCATGGTGCCAGCAAGCGCAATTCGAACGACCTCGATAACTCTTTGTTTACGAGCTCTTCACGACCTAAGTTTAGGCTTCGAGGCCTCCGCGCCTGCTGGTAGAATACCCGGACGACGAAAGACATAAGACCATGCCGGCCAGTCGGCCTCAACTCTTCGCGCTGCTTTGCGCCACACTCGCGCCTTTGCCGGGCATGGCGATCGGCGGCAGCGTCGAAGTGCAGGTCGCCTCGGCCCTCCCGATGCCAGGCCTGCAGGACAGGACGCAACAGGATGCCTCGCCCAGCGTCGCGCTGATGAAGAGCGGGCTGGATGCGCTGGCGGCCGGCGACATTCCCGGCACCCGTGCCGTGCGTGATGCCCTTCCCGGCCACTCGCTCGACCAGCATATCCTTGCCTGGGCGATCGCGCTTTACGGCGGCGACAAGGTTCCGAGCGGCGATATTGCCGCTGCCGCGAAGATGCTGCCCAACTGGCCGGGCACCGTCGCCCTGCGCAAAAACAGCGAGCGCGCGCTCTACCGCGAGAACCCTGCCCCGGACATCGTCATTCGGGCGTTCGACGGCAGCCAGCCGCAGACATTCGAAGGCGTGATGGTTCTCGCCCGCGCCTATGTGGCGTCGGGCAATGCCAAGGCGGCGCGTTCAGTGCTGTCGCCATTCTGGCGCACCGCGATCCTGGAGGCCAGGGACGAGACAGCGCTGATCAAGGAATTCGGCAGCCTGATTCCGGCTGCCGACCACCGTTTCCGCATGGAGCGCATGTTCTATGCCGACCGGGCGAATTCCGCACAGCGCGTCGCCGGTCTCGCCGGCGCCCAGCAGCTTGCAGATGCCTGGGCGGCGGCAGACCGCGGCGACAAGAATGCACCCAAACTGCTGAAGGCGGTGCCGCCGGCGCAACGGTCGGCCGGCTACTTCTTCGCGCAGGCCGAATATCTGCGCAAGCAAGAGAATTTTGCCGACGCCGCGGCTGTCGTGATGCAGGCACCAACCGATCGCGAAGCTTTGGTCGATCCGGATGCCTGGTGGGTCGAGCGCCGGGTCTTGTCGCGCGAACTGGTCGACCAGGGCGACATGAAGACGGCATACCGGATCGTCGCCACGCATGCCGCCGAAAGTGCCACCAATGCGGCGGAGGCCGAGTTCCATGCCGGCTGGTATGCGCTGCGTGGTCTGAACGACCCAAAAACCGCGGCAACGCATTTCGCGCGCATCGCCGACCTTGCCCAGGGACCGATGACCCTGTCGCGCGCCTATTACTGGCTCGGCCGTGCTGCGGAAGTCGGTGGCCCGGGCAATGCCAAGGACTATTTTGCGCGCGCTGCCGCCTACGGCACGACATTTTACGGCCAGCTTGCCGCCGAACGCGTCGGCCGGCAGGCGCTCAACATCGCCTACCCGCAGCCTGACGCCGCCGACCGGCAGAATTTTGCCAGCCGCGAGGCCGTCAGCGCCATCAAGCGGCTGCAGGAGGCCGGCTACGACCGCTATGCCGAAACGCTCTATCGCGACCTTGCCGGGCAGTTGACCAGCCCTGGCGAACTGGCGCTGCTCGCCGTTCTTGCAGAAAAGCAAGGCAACCATTTCATGGCGCTGAAAGTCGGCAAGATCGCCGGGGCGCGCGGGATCGATGTCGGCGCGCTGTCGCATCCGCTCGGCGTCATTCCTGATTCGGCCAATGTTTCCGGTTCGGGCAAGGCGCTGGCCTATGCGATCGCCCGCCAGGAAAGCGAATTCAACATCGGCGCCGTGTCCAGCGCAGGCGCGCGCGGGTTGCTGCAGCTGATGCCGGGCACCGCCAAGCAATTGGCGAAGAAGGCCGGATTGCAATTCTCGCAGACACGACTGACCACCGACGCCGGTTACAACGCGACGCTGGGCTCGGCCTTCCTTGGCGAGCAGCTCGATCGCTTCAACGGCTCCTATGTGCTGACCTTCGCCGGCTACAATGCCGGTCCCAACCGTGCCAGCCAGTGGGTCGCGAAATACGGTGATCCGCGCGGCAAGGACATCGACGCCGTCGTCGACTGGATCGAGCGGATTCCCTACACGGAAACAAGAAGTTACGTGCAGCGCGTGATGGAGAATTACGAGGTCTACAAGATGCGTATTTCCGGCAAATACGACATCGTCGGCGATCTTGTGAACGGGCGTAGCTGACCGAAGCAGACCGCTCGAGAGGCGACTTCGCCGAAGCTGCCAATTTCGCCCTTTGCTCGAGATTTGCCTCCTCACCAACGCAGCCCAATTTGACCCCACCTTCCCTCAGCTGTAGCTGTCGAGAAACAATCCGGCGACGGGAAGGGACAGAATCCAGATGTCGACTACTGAAGGTTTTTCCGACTTTTTCTACAGCGCGCCGGATGGGCTAAAACTTCACGCGCGCGTCTATGGAGAAGCGAATTCCGGACACTGGCCAGTCGTCTGCTTGCCCGGCCTGACCCGCAACGCCCGGGATTTTCATGAGCTGGCGCTCTATCTTTCGGCCCGAGTTGCGGCTCCGCGCAAAGTGGTTGCCTTCGACTATCGCGGGCGCGGACAGTCGGCCTACGATCCCGACATCGGTCACTACAATGTCGGCGTCGAAGCCGGCGACATTCTCGCCGGGCTTGCGGCATTGGAAATAGAGGCGGCCGCCTTCATCGGCACATCACGTGGCGGGCTGATCATCCATGTGCTCGGCATGATGCAACCGGCTATGCTGAAAGCCATTGTTTTCAACGACATCGGGCCGGTGCTCGAGCCAGCCGGCCTTGCCCACATTCAATCCTATCTCGAACGCGCGCCGAAGCCCAAGACCTTCACCGACGCAATGGATGCCCAGCGCGGCGTTCACGGCCAGGATTTTTCCGCACTCACCGACGCGGATTGGGCACGGATGGTACGGGCGCTCAACCGCGAGACGGATCAAGGCCTGATGCCGGATTTCGATCCGAAGCTGGTCGACACCGTTGCAGGTCTCGACCTGACGCAGCCCTTGCCGTCGCTATGGCCGCAATTCGACGCTTTGGGCGCGATCCCGTTGCTCGCCATACGCGGCGCCAATTCGCGATTGCTGTCCACAGACACGTTGCAGCAGATGCGCGAGCATCATTCCATGATGGAGACGATCACAGTCGAGGGCCAGGGCCATGCGCCATTCCTCGAGACCGGAAGCCTGCCCCACGACATCGCGGCTTTTTTTGATCGAGCCGAGCGACAGTACAGCCAAAAGTAAACCCCAAGACCACACAAGGTCTTGGGGTTGTCGCAACAGTATAAGCTAGCCTTCCGGCCTACTTGGCTTTTGAACTTTTCCGAGGCGCTTTCGGCGAGGCCGCAGCTGCTTCGTCCCTCTGTTTCCGTACCGCCGTCGGGGATGAAGGCGCGGTCACGGGCGACGAAAACACGGAGGCTTCGCCGCCGCTTGCCGGTTGATCGCTGCGAGGCGTTTCCAGGACAACCACACAGCCGTCGAGATCATTGGTAGCCAGATGCGCATAACGCATGGTCATCGACAGAGTCTGGTGGCCGAGCCACATCTGCACACGGCGGATGTCGATGCCGCCCTGGACGAGACGCGAAGCGCAGGTGTGGCGCAATATGTGCGGCACCACCTGATCGTCGGCGCCAAGGCCAACTTCGGCCTTCGCATCGTTCCAGATGGCGCGGTATTGTGCCTGGCTGAGCTTGGTGAAGGGGCCTTTGGGCCGGCGGCCTTCAGTGGCTGGCAGCTTGATGACCTCCTTGACCCGCTCGGTCATCGGAATGGTGCGGCTGCGGCCGGATTTGGTTATCCAGAAACTGACGCGGTGCTCCTGGATGTCGTTCCAGATCAGCCCAAGCGCCTCACCGAGACGGCATCCGCTATCGACCAGGAAGACTGAAAGCCTGTAGGCATCCTCGCTACGGCTCCTTATGGCAGCAAACAGCCGTGCCTCTTCGTCCCTCTCCAGGAAACGAATCCGCCCCGCCCGCTCCTTCTGGCGGCGGAACTCGGGCAGGCTGTGGATATCTCCCATCTTATGAGCCTTGCGCAGCAGTTTGCTGAGGGCAGCCATCTTTCGATTGATGGTTGCGTTGCTGTTGCCGCGCTGGCGCAAGGTACCAATAAGGTTATCCAGGGTACTCTGGTCGAAGGCGCTGAATCGCTCCCCAAGGAGAAGCTCATCTATCTCGCCGATGAAAGAGCTGACATTGTATTTATGCCGCCCATCATCCCATAGTATGTCCCGGTACGCTAAAAAAAGCTCTCCGACCCGGTACGACTTTACTTCTCTGATCTTGTTGTAACTATATCGTATCTTGGAATTCTGAGAAGAAAACATCGAAAATTGATCGGAGGGCTCACCCTCTTGAATCGCTTCGGTCGTCATCATTTGCCACACCCCCGAGTGGGATAGATCAGCCCTATCCGCTTGGAGGCGTCCTTTCAAGAGATTTTAATCACGCGGTTGTGATTTCACCCGCCCATCAACGGATCCCACGAAATCGTCCCACGGACCTATTCAGCTACCGATTCCCCCTGTTCCTTCTGTTTGCCTTGACCCAGTCACGAAACAAAAACAGCCCGGGCGTTTGTGCGCCCGGGCTGGATTTCACCTCTAAGGAACCAGCCCTTAGAACGAGCGCTGGAAGCGCAGGATACCGCCGATGGCGTCGTCGTTGCCAGCCGGGATACCCGTCCAGTTCGAGTCGCCTTCATTGACGTAGTCGACTTCGGCCGTGACCGTGAGGCCCGGAACGATGTCGTAGGCGATGTTCGCCGCGACGCCGAGGTTCTTGTCCTCGTCATACGACACCTGAGCGTTGAGCGAGGTCTTCTCGTTGACCTTGTAGGTAGCACCGCCCCACACTGCCCAGTTGCCGCCCCACGGCTTGTACATGCCGCGACCGCCAGCCGGGAAATTCAAGCTCGCGTCGGTGAGGTTGTCATCGGTGCCGTAGCCGGCCATGATGAACAGCGAGATAGCGTCAGACGCGTTCACGTCCAAGCGAACCTTGCCCGAGACTTCTTCGTAGTTGCTGTCATAAGCGATGACGCCGGTGACAGCGCCCCAGCCCTGCGTCCACTTCACGCCGCCGACGACGTGCGGAACGTAGCTGTCGATCGTGTATTTTCCATAGCCTTCTTCGAGCGAGACGACGGCGGAGAAGCCGTTGCCAGCATCGAAGTAGTACTGGATGACGTTGGTGTCGAAGCCGCCGTAAGGAACGAGCGTATCCTGGATGACGTTGCCGGCATAACCGATGAACGTATCGTAAGCCGATTCGTCCTTACCGACGCGGAGACCACCGAGCTGGATCCAGGCGAAGTTCAGCGAAACAGCTTCATTGCCGGCTTCGTTGAGGTAGGGGCTCGTATCAGCGCCGTGGTTGCTGAAATTGAAGCGCGTCTCGGTGAAGGTCTTCAAGGTGCCGAGTTCGGTTTCCTGGCCGGTCCAGGTCTTCAGCGTGAAGCGGGCCCGCTTGCGCCAGGTGTCGTTGCTGTCGAAGTCCATATGATCTGCGCTTCTCGCGCCATCGAACGAGCCGATGTCGCCGCCGCTGATGTCATAACGGATATAGCCGCCGATGCGCAGGCAGGTTTCGGTGCCGGGGATGTAGAAGTAGCCAGCGCCGTAGACGTCGCAGATCTTGACGTATTCAGCGGGTTCCGGCTCGGCGACGACGACGGCGTCGGCGGCGCGCGCACCGGAAACTGCGAGCAGAGCCGCAGCGGAGCCGAGGAGAAGGCTCTTAATGTTCATTTTCTGACCTCCAGTCAAAAGTTAAAAAACGGGTCTGGGTATTCTTTGCTGAAGGACAGCGTTCCCTGCCCCATCCCCACTACCGAAAAAGATGCGCACCGCGCCGCTCCTTCGAAATCGACATTACCCATGAGCCGGCGGCGTTCAACCACGATCGTACCGGCGAAAGGGCTGTTCGGCTGCTATCCCCTGGCGTTGTTGCACAAATGACACGATTTGGCCTCACTCAGAAAGCTCTCGTTAACCTTCGGGCCCTTTGCAACCCCTTGTTTGCCGGCGAATCCGGCGATCGGCCGACGGAATCATGGCAAGGCCCCGAGTCGCCCGCCAGGAAACTGCCGCAGAACCGCCATATCGGGGAAAAGCCGCAGCTCGGTGCGTTGTTATTTTTCCATATAATGATGCGGGCTTGTTGATTGTGCCGGCGCTTTTCTTTATCCAGCGGCGCAACGGAGAGGTGGCCGAGTGGTCGAAGGCGCTCCCCTGCTAAGGGAGTAGAGGTCAAAAGCTTCTCGTGGGTTCGAATCCCATCCTCTCCGCCACTTTTGCCGGCTTCGAAGGCAGACTTCCAACAATTACCCCATAAAAACAGATAGATAGCCGGATATCTAGCTGGCGGCGTCGCGCGATTCGGCGCTAAAATGCACTGAGAACACCGCTGTTTTGTTCGATTCTGACTGGAGGTCAGAAAATGAACATTAAGAGCCTTCTCCTCGGCTCCGCTGCGGCCCTGATCGCAGTTTCCGGTGCGCGCGCCGCCGACGCCGTCGTCGTCGCCGAGCCGGAACCCGCTGAATACGTCAAGATCTGCGACGTCTACGGCGCCGGCTACTTCTACATCCCCGGCACCGAAACCTGCCTGCGCATCGGCGGTTTTATCCGTGAGGACATCGGCGTGGGCGATGCCGGCTCGTTCGATGGCGTCAATCACGTCCCCGACCACATGAATGCCGGCGACGACCACTCGAGCTACTGGAAGCAGACCCGCTTCACGCTGAAGACCTGGACCGGCCAGGAAACCGAGCTCGGCACCTTGAAAACCTACACCGAGCTTCGCTTCAACTTCGGCAACAACTACGGCGACTTTGGCGATAATTCCGGGCCCGATGGTACGACGAATCCCAACCGCAACGGCAGCGGCTGGCAGGCGGGTAACAAATCCTATGCCTTGGAATTCGCCTATATCCAGCTTGGTGGCCTGCGCGTCGGTGCCGACGAATCGGCCTTCAATACGTTCATCGGCTACGCCGGCAACGTCATCAACGACACGATCGTCCCGTACGGCGGTTTCCAGTCCAACGTCATCCAGTACTACTTCGACGCCGGCAACGGTTTCTCGGCGGTGGCCTCTCTGGAAGAAGGCTCCGGTGAGGTTGGCACCATCGATAGCTATGTTCCGCATGTCGTCGGCGGCGTGAAGTACACGCAGGGCTGGGGTGGCATCTCCGGTGTCGTCGCTTATGACAGCAACTACGAAGAAGTCGCCGGCAAGGTCCGCCTGGACCTCAACGCCACCAGCGACCTGTCGTTCTTTGCCATGGCCGGCTACGGCTCGGATGACAACCTCAACGACCCGAACAACAACATCGATGCGCGCGGCCGCGGCTTCTACAAGCAGTGGGGCGGCAACTGGGCGGTGTGGGGCGGTGGCACCTACAAGTTCAACCCGAAGACCTCGTTCAACCTCCAGGCGTCGTATGATGACTGGAAGGACATCGGCGTCGCCGCGAACGTCGCCTATGACATCGTTCCCGGCTTCACGGTCACGGCCGAAGTCGACTGGCAGCGCGTCGGTCAAGGCGCAATCGACAACAACTCGGTGTGGGTTGCCGCGACCAAGAAGGACAACGTTGGCGGTCTCCTCCGCTTCCAGCGCTCGTTCTAACAAGGTTCGACTTGTCGAAATCGAAACCCGGCGGGCAACCGCCGGGTTTTTTATTGAGTTGCCCGGGGAAATGCGTCTCCTGATGCGAGGCTGAGACCTTGGTGCCGGGATGAACAGCCGCGCTGCCGCGTAGTTTCGCAAAATTGCAAAACCGCCGACAGAACCCAGGTTTGTTGCCGCGACGAGCCGCTCCCCGGCTGCAGCACCGAGAGCCAGGAATTTGTCAAAGCGGCCGGGGCACTCAACGCAATCTTGCCGGCGTCCACCGCAAGCGTGCCTGGGTCAGTTCCCAGCCAAATCACCCAAGGCATCGACCAGCGGCTGGATTGCGCTGCCATAGCTCTTCCAGCGATTGACGGACGAGGTGTAGATCGGTTGTCGAACCTGCCAGCGGCTGAATGTGTTCACCGAACCGCCCTTGTCAAAGAATCGCAAGCAGGCGTCGTCCCAAGACAGACCCAAATGGTCTACCAACCGGCGCGATTGCCCTTCCTGGTCGGCGACCATGTCCTCATAGCGGTTCCGCAGGATTTGCCCGGGAAAAACCCTGTCCCAATGACGCATAAGCCGGTCGTACTCGCGATAATACAATCCGAGTGTATGGAGATCGGCGTTATAAACGTTATCCTCATTGAAGTTCAGAAAATAACACGAGAGGCAGTTGTCAACAGCATCGCGGCGGCAATGAATGATACGCGCGTTGGGAAACAGCACCCTTATGAGGCCAATAAGCTCAAAATTGTGGGGCAGCTTGTCGACGATCCGCCTGGCATCCGGGGATCTTTGCCTGACATGGGTGAGATATTCTTCGGCCAGCGATTTCGACTGATCGACCGTCATTTCCAGGATCGACCTTCGGAGTTCCTCCGGTGAGTGCGTTTTGGGCGCGAGCCTGTTTGTGATCCGCCGAAGCTTTGTCAGCTCGCCAGCTCCATGGACATCGGGGTGACTTGCAAGAATTTGCTCGGTCAAAGTGGTACCCGAACGCGGCATGCCAAGCACGAAGACAGGCACTTGCGACGAGCTTCCATGCCCCGCCTTGGAAGCCAACATCTCCGGGCTGAACAATTCAATCATGAAATCGACGCTGCGGCGGTAGGACTCTATGTCGAAGCGATATGTTGAAAGCTTTTTTGCCTGCTGGAAGTGATCCATCGCTTCGTCATAGCGCCTGACATCATTGAGGACCTTCCCCGCCGCATGATGGAGTTGCTGTATGCTTTTCCTATCGAGTGTGGGATTTTTCAACTCGGTCAGAATGGATTTCAGTTCCGCCGGCTCTTCGGCGAATTTTCGTATGCTAACAAGGCCGTTGTAGGCTGCTGCGTTACCCAGGCGATGGCTGATCGCCTCATTCAAATACGTTGTCGCCTCATCCATGCGGCCGAGGCTTACAAGGGCATTGGCCAGCCCCATTCGGACAAGAGGATGGCTGCCATTGATTTTGAGCGCCTTCTCATAAAGCGGCACCGCGAGATCGGCCTTGCCGAATTCGGTGTAGGCGCGGCCAAGGGCGCACAGCGCTTCGACCCAGTCCGCCTTCAGATCGCAAGCAAGCTCAAAATGTCTGATTGCATCCGAATGTTCACCGACTTTCAAATAGGTTTTGGCCAACGTCAGCTGATAGTGCGGATTTTGAGGTGCTTCCCTCACCGCCTGCAAAAAATGGCGAATCGCCTTCTCGTCATCCAAATCGAGCGCGAAGGTTCCCAGCAAGTACAAAGCAAGGGAATGTCGAGGAGTATGGGCCAATACACGCTGACACAGCGCCTCCGCCTCCGGCAACCGATTCGCTTGCTGAAGTTCGAGTGCCTGCCTGAGCAGCGCGTCATCGGCCTGCGCGCGCGACAGCGGCTTCGCTTTCGACTGGACAATTTTCGGCTGCGGGATTTTCGGTCCAGAGGACGTTTTCAGATGTTTGGACCAGGCGGGAGGCAGTCGATTGTTCATCGTATCTGGCTAGCAAAAAGAGCCGAAGGAATCCAGCGCATCACGGATCCGCCTCGCTGCAACTCGCCTCGACCATGCGGTGCTGCAAGCTGCAGTCCTCTGTCTTGACTTTGATACAGCCTTGAGCGGCTCATCGTTTCATGAAAACGCAGAGCCACTCTATCTCTTTTTCTTGACGCAATTCCGGATGGAAAGACCGCTTCACATTCTTCCGGAATTGCTCTAGCGCCCGCAAACCGCGTCAGCAAATTGGAGAATGGAATTATTTGTCCGCCAGGTCGCCCAATGCATCGATCAGAGGCTGGATCTCGCCTTCGTAGTTTTTCCAGCGCTTGACGGACGATTTGTAGATCGGTTGACGAACCTGCCAGCGGCTTGGCGTGTTGACCGAACCATCCCTGTCGAAAAAGCGCAGGCAGGCGTCGTCCCAGGGTAGCCCGAGATAGTCTATGAGGCGACGGGACTGTGCCTCCTGATCCTCGACAAGCGTTTCGTACTGATTTTCGAAGATCCGGCCCGGAAAAATCTCGTTCCAATGCTGCATCAGGCGGTCATATTCGCGATAGTACAGGCCGAGTGCCTTCAGGTCGGTGTTGTAACTGTGGCCCTCGCCGAATTTCAAGACAAAGCAAGAGACGCAATTGTCGATGGCGTCACGGCGGCAATGAATGATGCGCGCGTTGGGAAAGAGAACGGCGATAAGACCGATCAGTTCAAAATTATGAGGCATCTTGTCCACGATCCGAAGCGCGGAAGGTGCCCGCTCCCTCAGATAGGTCAGGTGCTCTTCGGCCAACGTCCTGGACAGGCCTTTTGTGATCGACGCCATAGCCTGGTTCAAACGTCCGGCCGATGACTTTTTGAGTTCGATCGCATTCGCGACTCGTCTAAGTTTGCTCAGTTCCCCTGCGCCATGCACATCGGGATGACTGGCGCAAATCTGTTCGGTGAGCGTTGTTCCCGAGCGAGGCATACCGACCACGAACACAGGAACTTCCGAAGGATTTCCGTAACCCACCCTGCCAGCCAGCATCTCCGGCGTGAAGGTCTCAATCAGCGAGTCTATCCAGCGACGGTATTGGTCGATGTCGAAGTTGCGGCCCGAGGCCTGTTTGGCCTTTTTGAAATGGCCGAACGCATCCTTGTAGCGCTTCAGGTCGTTCAGCACCTTGCCGGCCGCCAGATGGAGCTTCTCCAAGCCGTCCGGATCAAGCTTGGGACTGCCGAGTTCACGAAGGATGGATTGGAGTTCCTTTGGCTCTTCGGTGAACTTTTGCGTCTGTACAAGGTCGTTGTAGGCAGTCGGCACCGCGATGCGACGTTCGATTGCTTCCTTGAGATAGACGGCGGCCTCGTCCATGCGCCCCAGGCTGCTGAGCGCGCTGGCCAGCCCTGTCCGCACCTTGGGATGATCGCGATTGATCTTCAGCGCCTTTTCATAGAGCGGCAAAGCCATCTCGGGTTTATCAAACTCGATATAAGCACTCCCCAATGCACAAAGCGCTTCTACGAGGTCCGGCTGCAACTCCAAGGCATACTGCATATGCTCGATTGCTGGTGAATATTCACTGACCTTCACATAGGCCGAGGCGAGGCCAAGGTGGTAGTAGGGATTTTTTGGCTCCTCGCCCAGCGCTCGCGCGAAATATCGCAAGGCCGCCTCATCGTCGTAGCCTAGGCACACGGTCCCCAAAATATACAGGGCGAGTGGATGGTTGGGCGTGCGCGCCAGAACCTGGAGACATAGGTCCTGAGCTTCATCAAGCCGTTTGGCCTGCTGAAACTGATATGCCTGCTGCAGCAGCGCGTCGTCTGCCTGTGCTCGCGAAAGCGAATTCACCTTCGGCAGATTTGGCTGCGGGAATTTGGGTTTCGGCCCGGTTTGGACCTTCAGGTGCTTGGACCAGGCTGGCGGGAGACGATTGTTCATTGCGCCTCGCTAGCAAAAAGAGACGCAGGAATCCAGCATTACGGTTGCAGGCCGCGGTAACTTGCACCGACCATGCGGGCAGGCTAGCAAGAAGGCCCTTTTCAAATGAGCTTCCGCCATGCACCAACGCCCTCCCCTCACGCCGCTTGTCGCAGCGCTTCCCTCGACCGTGCCGTTTGTTGGCCCCGAAGCGCAGGAGCGCGAGCGCGGCCGCGCTTTTCGTGCGCGCATCGGGGCCAATGAGAGCAGCTTTGGCCCTTCGCCGCGCGTCATCGAGCGCATGGCCGGAATTGCCCGCGACATGTGGATGTATTGCGATCCCGACAATCACGACCTGAAGGTGGCGGCCGCCGCGCACCACGGCGTGAAGGTCGAAAACGTCGTGGTCGGCGAAGGCATAGATGGGTTGCTCGGCCTGGTGGCGCGCATGTATGTGGCGCCCGGCGATGCCGTGGTCACGTCACTCGGCGCCTATCCGACCTTCAACTTCCATATTGCCGGTGTCGGCGGGCGCCTGGTCGCGGTTCCTTATGAGAACGACAGGGAAAGCCTGGACGGCGTGCTCACTGCCGTGCGCAAGGAGAAGGTGCCGCTGGTCTATCTGTCCAACCCGGACAACCCGATGGGCAGTTGGTGGGAGGCAAGCGAGCTCATCCGCTTCATCGAGGCGCTGCCGGAAACCACGATGCTGGTGCTCGACGAGGCCTATGGCGAACTTGGACCGGCCTCGGCGCTGCCGCCGATCGATATCTCCAGGCCAAACGTCATCCGCATGCGCACCTTCTCGAAGGCTTACGGGCTGGCCGGCATACGCTGCGGCTATGCGGTGGCCGAGGCGCAGGTGATCCGCGATTTCGAGAAGATCCGCAACCATTACGGCGTCAGCCGCATGGCGCAGATCGCCGGCGTCGAGGCGCTTGCCGATCAGGATTATCTGCAAAGCGTGGTGGCCAGAGTCGCCGCCGGCCGCCGACGCATCGCCAGCGTTGCCGATGCGAACGGGCTGAAGCCGCTGGCCTCGGCAACCAACTTCGTCACCATCGACTGCGGCCGCGATGGCGCCTTCGCGCTGAGAGTGCTGCAGGGCCTGCTGTCACGCGACATCTTCATCCGCAAGCCGATGGTGCCAGTGCTCGATCGTTGCATCCGCGTCAGCGTCGGCCTCGATCATGAGCTGGACATTTTCGCCGAGGAACTGCCCGGCGCGCTGGCGGCGGCCCGGGGGAATTAGAGCCTGTTCCATTCCGATGGAATCGGGATGGGGCTCTATTTTTTCGTTGAGCATGATGTCGGACAAACGGTTTCCGTTTGTCCGAGATCATCGGTACCCACTTTTCGGGACGATGCTCTGGGGCCGGACCTACAAATCCAGCTCCCAGGTCTGGCCGGTCAATTCCTTGCCGAAACTGCGGTGGTGCTCCTCCGAGACCAGCCTGAAGCCGGCACGCTCGTAGATCGCGCGCGCCGCGACGAGGATGTCGTTGGTCCACAGAACCAGCCTTATGTAGCCGCAGGCGTGGGCCTGGCTCACGCACTCCGCGACCAGGCGCTTGCCAATGCCCAGGCCGCGCGCCGCCGCCTCGACATGCAGCATCCTCAGCTTTGCCACCTTGTCGTCCAGGTGCACCAGGAACACCGCGCCAACCGGCTCGCTGCCGCGTTCGGCGATCCAACAGAAATCGCGGCCGGGCACGAAATTGCGGATGAAATCGGCACCGATCTCGGCGAGCATGGCTTCGAACTCGATATTCCAGCCATATTCATCGGCGTAGAGCTGGGCCTGCCGCTGCACGACCCAGCCGACGTCGCCGACGCGGTGCGGCCGCAGCGTCACCGCGTCATTCTCGCTGGCAGGATCACCCAGCAATTCCCCAGCCTTGCGCAAGGCGCTGCCCAGCTCGTGCAGCCTGTCGTCGGGGACGCTTTCGATCAGCCGCGCCGTGTCCCGATCAGCCGCCGCCTGAAGCCTCGCAAGAGCGGCCTCGCCCCTGGGCGTCAGTGATAAAACCCTTCGGCGCCGATCGGCCGGATCCGTTCGAGCCTCGGTCAGCCCCTCGCCGGCAAACTTGCGCAGGATTCGCGTCAGATAGGCGGCATCGACACGCAATTGTCTGGCGATTTCGGAGGCGGCCGGGCCGCCCTCCAGCCGAAAAGCCCCGGCCAGGAAACCGCGTTCGCCGGAGATTTCGACCGAAGCAGGGTTGCTGTGGTGGCCCAGTTCGAACAGCACGCGCGCCTCGGTCAAGGTGAACGCGCTCTGCGTCAGGGTTTCGTCGAGAAGGCCGACGGTGCGGGTGTAGAATCGGTTGAAGTGGCGGATCTGCGCCACCAATGCGTTTCTTTCGTCCAACATCTGCATCCAACTCCCGACGCTGGTCCAATTTCCAAAAATTAGTGGACTGAGTCAACTAAATTTCAAAACCAGAAGCCCAGCTATTGCGTCGCGCATGCAGTTCTCAGGTTGCATTCCCTGCGCCATGCGCCAGATTCCAAGGAGACGGGCTAGGAGAGATTCATGGCTGGTCATCGCAGGGAAGTGCGGGCGAGCGTCTACGGCAATGTGCAAGGCGTCGGCTTCAGGATCTGGGCTCGGGGCGAGGCCACCAGCCTTGGCCTTGCGGGATGGGTCCGCAATGAAGCGGACGGGTCGGTGACGACCCAGATTGCAGGCCTCGACGAAGCGGTCTCGACAATGATCGGGCGCCTCTGGAAAGGGCCGTCCGAGGCTTCGGTTTCCAGGGTCGACGTCGAGGAGTTGGCACCCGGAAACACTTTTGTTGGCTTCAGGATTGTTGCATGACGATGGATTGGTTTGGATGACTTGAATTAATTGAACGTTCGTTTTATTATCGTCCCGTGAAGGGGCTGACATGGCGCGCACGACCGGATCCGATGGCGAAAAGACCGAAGCAGCCGCCCGCGAGGCGGCCGTCAATCTGATCGCGCGTTTTGGCTACGAGGCGATGTCGATGCGTCAGCTCGCCGCCGAAGTCGGTGTCCAGGCAGCCGCGCTCTATCGCTATTTTCCGACCAAGGAAGAGCTTCTGTTCACGCTTATGCGCGAACACATGGAAGGTCTGACTGACGCCTGGGAAACCGCCCGCCCTGCCAGCGCGGATCCCGTGCAGCGGCTCTCAGCCTATGTCGAAAACCACATTGCTTTTCATATCGAGCGTCGGCACGCCACGCATGTGTCGAACATGGAATTGCGCAGCCTGTCGCCCGACAGGCTGACACAGATCCTGCGGATGCGCACAGCCTACGAAAAGGAGCTGCGCGCGATCCTGCGCGACGGCGCCGAGGCAGGCGTCTTCAACATCGACGACACCGGGCTGACGGCCATGGCGCTGATCCAGATGATGACCGGCGTCATCGTCTGGTTTCGCCCCGGCGAGCGGCTATCGATCGCTGAAGTGACGTCGACATATCTTTCGATGACAATGCGCCTGGTTGGAGCAGGAACCGACGGCGAGACGACCCATGGCACCGTGCGCGCCTTCGGACGCGCCAGAGACGCCGCGGCACTTTGATTTCGCGTATGCTCCTTCGAAGATCGAGAGGGATCTTCGAGGTCATGCGCCAGGAGGAAAAGCATGTACACGAACACGCTCAGCTTCGGGCATGACGAGGATATCGAGGCGCTGCGCGACATGGTGCGGCGCTTCGCCCAGGACAGGATCGCGCCGGTCGCCGCCGACATC
This sequence comes from Mesorhizobium bavaricum, assembly GCF_056781655.1. NCBI lineage: Bacteria > Pseudomonadati > Pseudomonadota > Alphaproteobacteria > Hyphomicrobiales > Phyllobacteriaceae > Mesorhizobium > Mesorhizobium bavaricum. The sequence goes on from NZ_CM165566.1 coordinate 5,529,297, forward strand.
GATCGCTCGAACGAATTCCCGGCGCATCTGTGGCGCGAACTCGGCGCGCTCGGACTGCTCGGCATCACCGCCGGCCCCGATTTCGGTGGCAGCGGCATGGGCTATCTTGCGCATGTCATCGCGGTCGAGGAAATCTCGCGCGCCTCGGCATCGGTCGGCCTCTCCTACGGCGCCCATTCCAACCTCTGCGTCAACCAGATCAACCGCTGGGCGACGACGCCGCAGAAGGAGAAATTCCTGCCGCCACTCTGTTCCGGCGAGCGCGTCGGCGCACTGGCGATGTCAGAATCCGGCGCCGGCTCGGACGTGGTCTCGCTCAAGCTGCGCGCCGAAAAGCGCAACGACCGCTATGTGCTCAACGGCACCAAGATGTGGATCACCAACGGGCCGGACGCCGAGACATTGGTCGTCTATGCCAAGACCGATCCGGAACGGAAATCGCGCGGCATCACCGCGTTCATCGTCGAGAAGGCGATGGCCGGATTTTCCGTGGCGCAGAAACTCGACAAGCTCGGTATGCGCGGCTCCAACACCGGCGAACTTGTATTCGAAGATGTCGAAGTGCCGTTCGAAAACGTGCTGCACGAGGAAGGCCGCGGCGTCGAAGTGCTGATGTCGGGCCTCGACTACGAACGCACCGTGCTCGCCGGCGGGCCGATCGGCCTGATGGCGGCGTGCCTCGACGTGGCGATCCCCTATGTGCACGAGCGCAAGCAGTTCGGCCAGCCGATCGGCGAATTCCAGCTGGTGCAGGGCAAGCTTGCCGACATGTACACGACGCTGAACGCCGCGCGCGCCTACGTCTACGCCGTCGCCGCCGCCTGCGATCGCGGCCAGACCACCCGCAAGGATGCCGCCGGCTGCGTGCTGTTTGCCGCAGAAAAGGCAACGCTGATGGCCCTCGACGCCCTCCAGCTGCTGGGTGGCAATGGCTACATCAACGACTATCCGACCGGCCGGCTTTTGCGCGATGCCAAACTCTACGAGATCGGCGCCGGCACCAGCGAGATCCGCCGCTGGCTGATCGGGCGGGAAATCATGGCGGAGGGGGCGTGAGCGAATGCGGGGCCTGGCGAAATACCTTGGAACGCTGGCGCGAACCATGGTCGCGCTGGTTTCGCTGTCAGGATTGGCAGGGACGGCGCATTCCGAGGAGCTCAAATTCGAAGATGTTGCGGCGCTACGCGCTGAAGTCATTTCACGTCTAAAAGCGGACCATCGCATCAGGGAAGCAGTGCCCGATCCGAACGACCCGGCGCGCGTCAACGTGATCAGAGCAATCGCAGCTGAGAACAAGCCGGACATTCTTTTGGATGTCACAAATCTGCTTGGTCGAATACGCGGCCTTTCCGCAGCGGACACCAAGACTGAAATCCAGCGCTTTATCAACGCTCTTGTGTTTGCGAACACGGCAAGCAATTTTGACCCAGCGGACTTAATCGCAAATATTCGGCCGCGCGAATATGTCGACGCGCTCAACCAAATCCAGGGCGAGGACGATTCAGGACCGGTGTATGAAGAGTTCGTAGGCGATCTGGTGATTTTGTATCAAATCAATAGCAAGGATGCGCTTAGTTCTATGTTGTGGTCGAGCGTGGGAGGCCGCACCCTCGAAAAACTTCGTCAGATCGCTCTCGACAATATCAACAGAAAACTCAGTAACATTCGAGAAGACAGGCTATCTGACGGGGTATCTACATTTATCATGGAGGGCGACGAAGCGATTTCCCCGGCATTAATTCTCACTGAAAAATTCTGGTCTCGCGTAAATTTTCACTTTCCCGAAGGAGCATTTGTTGCAATCCCTCGCCGCGACTGCATTTTCGTTTTCGACAAAAGGCAACCAGACGCCACCCAGATCGCCCGCAAGGTAATCGATATGGCGTTCAAAGACGGAGCTGATCTTCTCTCCGAAGACATCTTCGAGCGGCAAAACGGCAAATTGCAAGTCGTGGCCGAGTAACAGGATCGCCAATGGCCACGCTTCAGTCCCAGATCTCCCCGTCCTCCGAGACCTTCCGCGCCAATGCCGAGCGCATGCGGGCCTTGGTCGCCGACATTGCGGACAAGGCGGCAAGCGTCGAGCGCGGCGGCTCGGACGAGGCGCGTGAGCGCCACGTTTCGCGCGGCAAGCTGTTGCCACGCGAACGCCTCGCCCAACTGCTCGACATCGGATCGCCCTTCCTCGAGATCGGCCAGTTCGCGGCATGGTCGATGTATGGCGAGGAGATCTCGTCGGCCGGCATGATCGCCGGCATCGGCCGCATCGAAGGCACCGAGGTGATGGTTGTCGTCAACGACGCCACGGTGAAGGGCGGCACTTATTATCCGCTGACCGTGAAGAAGCATCTGCGGGCGCAGGAGATCGCGCTGCAGAACAATTTGCCTTGCATCTATCTCGTCGACAGCGGCGGCGCCAATCTGCCCAACCAGGACGAAGTGTTTCCCGATCGCGAGCATTTCGGCCGCATCTTCTACAACCAGGCCAACATGTCGGCGGCCGGCATCCCGCAGATCGCCTGCGTCATGGGGTCCTGCACGGCGGGCGGCGCCTATGTACCGGCGATGTCCGACGAGACGATCATGGTGCGCAACCAGGCGACCATTTTCCTCGGCGGACCGCCGTTGGTGAAGGCGGCCACCGGTGAAGACGTCAGCGCCGAGGACCTCGGCGGCGCGGACGTACACACGCGGCTGTCCGGCGTTGCTGACCACTATGCGCTGGACGACGACCATGCCCTCGCCATCTGCCGCCGCATTGTCAAAAACCTGAATCGAAACAAGACCGTAAGCCTGAACTTACAGAGATCGATTCCGCCGCTTCATCCGGCGGATGAGCTTTATGGCATTGTGCCGACCGATCTGCGCCAGCCCTATGACGTGCGCGAGGTGATCGCGCGCATCGTCGACGGCTCGGAATTCGATGAGTTCAAGCAGAACTACGGCACCACGCTGATCACCGGATTCGCCCATCTCCATGGCATGCCAGTCGGCATCATCGCCAACAATGGCGTGCTGTTTTCCGAAAGCGCGTTGAAGGGCGCGCACTTCATCGAATTGTGCTGCCAGCGCAAGATCCCGCTGGTCTTCCTGCAGAACATCACCGGCTTCATGGTCGGCAGAAAATACGAAGCGGGCGGCATCGCCAAGGATGGCGCCAAGCTGGTGATGGCGGTTGCCACCGCCAGGGTGCCGAAGGTGACCGTCATCATCGGCGGCTCGTTCGGCGCCGGCAATTACGGCATGTGCGGCCGCGCCTATTCACCGCGGTTCCTGTGGATGTGGCCGAACGCCCGCATCTCGGTGATGGGCGGCGAACAGGCGGCGACGGTGCTGGCCATGGTCAAGCGCGAAGGCATCGAACGCAAAGGTGGCGAATGGAGCGCCGAGGAGGAGGCAAAATTCAAGAAGCCGATCCTGATGAAATACGAACATGAGGGCCATCCGCTCTACTCGTCCGCCCGTCTTTGGGACGACGGCATCATCGACCCGGCCAAGACGCGCGACGTGCTGGCGCTAAGCCTGTCCGCCGCGCTCAACGCGGAGATCGACGAGACGCGCTTCGGCGTGTTCAGGATGTGACATGAACGACCGTGCGCGGATTGAGGTTCACACCGGCGACATCACCAAACTGGCCGTCGATGCCATCGTCAACGCCGCCAATTCCTCGCTTCTCGGCGGTGGCGGGGTCGATGGCGCGATTCATCGCGCGGCCGGCCGCGAGCTCGAGTTCGAATGCCGCATGCTGAATGGATGCAAGGTCGGCGAAGCCAAGATCACCAAGGGTTATAAACTGTCGGCGCGATACATCATCCACACGGTCGGGCCGGTCTGGCAAGGCGGCAGCAAAGGCGAAGCCGAATTGCTGGCCTCCTGCTATACCAGTTCGCTCGAACTCGCCGCCGCCAATGACTGCCGCACAGTGGCGTTCCCGGCGATCTCGACTGGTGTTTACCGCTACCCGAAAGATGAGGCGACGCAGATCGCCGTCGACACGGTCAGCACGTTCATCGAGAAACGAACAATGCCGAAAACCATCACTTTTTGCTGCTTCGACGACCAAACGGCGGAACTATACCGGCAGGCCGTTGCTGCCCTGCGAAAAGGCTGAACTGAATGGACCAACCGATTCATCAGCATAGGCAGCGTCGAATCTCCGCTGGCGAACTGGCGTCGAGGCAAAATATTCGCTACCGCTCATCCTGCACAGTGCAATGGGGACAGGGCGTAAATGAAACTGAAATATTGCCGGAAGGCGGCTGCTTCGATACTTGCAAGTTTGCTCATATTCGCAACACATGGCGCTGGATCAGCGGAATCGCTGGCGGGCAAGATGGGCGACAAGCGGTTTTCGCCGACCTTGTCGCTCGATCCCAAGGAAGCCTGCTACAAATCCTACCTCGCCTATATCGCGGCGAGCGGCCATTCAGCCTACGCTACGACGTTCTATTCGCGCGTCGTCGATCTCCACATTTTCTGCAGCGTGAAGCTGAACGCACCTTCGCAGAAGGCTGCAGAGGCAACTGCGTTGCGCGCCTGTCAGAGCGGCTTCGCCAGGTGGAAGGTCAAGACGGCAAGCGGCGGCTGTGCGATCGCTGCGTCGAAGTAAGCCGGCGGCCAGACTGGCGCCGCCCGAGGCAAACCCGGGAGGCTCCATGTTCGCCAAGATCCTGATCGCCAATCGCGGCGAGATCGCCTGCCGGGTGATCCGCACGGCACGCAAGCTAGGGGTGCGCACCGTCGCCGTCTATTCGGATGCCGACGCGAAATCCCTGCATGTCGAGATGGCCGACGAAGCCGTACACATCGGCGCCTCACCCGTTGGCGAAAGTTATCTGCGCGGCGACAAGATTGTCGCCGCGGCCTTGGCGACGGGGGCGCAAGCCATTCATCCCGGTTACGGCTTCCTGTCGGAGAATCCCGATTTCGTCGACCAGGTGGTGGCGGCAGGGCTCATCTTCATCGGCCCGTCGGCGGCCTCGATCCGTGCCATGGGGCTGAAGGACGCCGCCAAGCGGCTGATGGAAAAGGCCGGCGTGCCGGTGGTGCCGGGCTACCATGGCGAGGCGCAGGAGATCGTGCTGCTGGCCTCCAAGGCGCGCGAGATCGGCTATCCCGTGCTGATCAAGGCGCGCGCCGGCGGCGGCGGCAAGGGTATGCGCCGCGTCGAGCATCCCGACGAGTTTTCCGAAGCGCTGTCCAGCGCCCGGCGCGAGGCGAAAGCCGCTTTCGGCGACGATCGCGTGCTGGTCGAAAAATATGTCGACAAGCCGCGCCACATCGAAGTGCAGGTGTTCGGCGACAATTTCGGCAATGCGGTGCATCTCTATGAGCGCGACTGCTCGGCGCAGCGCCGCCACCAGAAGGTGATCGAGGAGGCCCCCGCCCCCGGCATGACGCCGGCACTGCGCAAGGCGATGACGGATGCGGCGGTGAAAGCCGCCAAGGCGATCAATTATTCCGGCGCCGGCACCATCGAGTTCATCGTCGATGCCTCGCAAGGCCTGAAGGCCGATCGCTTCTGGTTCATGGAAATGAACACCCGCCTGCAGGTCGAGCACCCGGTCACCGAGATGGTGACTGGCACAGACCTGGTCGAGTGGCAGTTGCGTGTCGCCAGCGGCGAAAAGCTGCCCAAGGCACAGAGCGAGATAACGCTTGCCGGCCATGCTTTCGAGGCGCGCATCTATGCCGAGGATGCGGCAAAGGGGTTCCTGCCGGCGACTGGCACCTTGCATCATCTGAAGTTTCCGGACGCAGCCCCTGAAGGCGCCACGATGCGCATCGAGACCGGCGTGCGGGCCGGCGATGCCATCTCGCCATATTACGACCCGATGATCGCCAAGCTGGTCGTCCATGCAAAGGACAGGCAGGCGGCACTGGAAGCGCTCGGCGCGGCGCTTTCGCAAACCGAGATCGCCGGCTCGACCGTCAACACCGCCTTTCTTGCTGCGCTGGCCGCCGATCCGGACTTTGTCGCGGGCGATGTCGACACCAGCCTGATCGCCAGGCATCAACCGGCACTGACCGAGGTCGCCCCGCCGAGTGGCGAAACCGTTGCGGCAGCCGCCCTTGCGGCCTCAGGTGCTGGAGCATTGCCGTCGTCGAACGACCCATGGTCGTCACTTGCCGGCTATGCGCATTTCCACGGCGTAGCACGGCGCACACGGCTGACGTTCGGCGAAGACGATATCGCGGCAAGGGTTTCGATGCGGCCGGACGGGCGGTTCCAGGTCGCGCTGGACAAGCCTTATGACAACACCAATTCGCATGATTTTCGCGCCACACCGCGCCTCGCCTGCTGGCCAGGCCACATCACCGTGTTCGAAGGCGCCGTTGGCTATACCTTCGCCGTGCAGGACCCGCTGGCGCGGGCGGATGAAGCGGCGGCAGGCGCCGGCAGCCTGCGCGCGCCGATGCCGGGACTGGTCAAGCTGGTGCGCGCGGCAAAAGGCGATGCCGTGATCAAGGGCCAGCCGCTGCTGATCCTCGAAGCGATGAAGATGGAGCACACCATTGCCGCGCCGCATGACGGGGTGATCGCCGAGATCGCCACCGAAGGAGCGCAGGTCACCGATGGGACGGTGCTGGTGCGGTTCGTCGAGGACCAGAGCGCCGCTACCGCGGCCGCAAGCTGACAGCCGAAACAGGCGACGGACTGCAAAAGAAATGGCCGGGACGAACCCGGCCATTTCTTTTGGTTGGTCGCCGGAGCGACGTCAGCGATTACTGCGCGATCGGCGCGTACTTGCCGTCATGCCACTGGTTGATGTCATAGCTGGCATTCTTGAGGTCGCCCTTTTCGTCGAAGGTGACGTCGCCGACAACGGTGCTGATCGGCGTGCCGTTCTTCAACGCTTCGGCAACCTTGGCCGGGTCGTCGCTGCCGGCGCGCTTGACGCCTTCGGCGAAGGCCTGGACCACCGCATAGGAGAACAGCGTGAAGCCTTCCGGTACGAAGCCGCCCGCCTTGATCTTCTCTACGGCTGCCTTGGCTTCAGGCTTTGCCTGCGGATCCGACGGGAAGACGAACATGGTGCCCTCGCCAGCCGGGCCGGCAACCTGCCAGAATTCCGGCGAGGCGATGGAGTCCGGCATGATCAGCTGGAACTTCAGGTTCTGCTCCGCCGACTGACGCAGGATCAGGCCGGCTTCAGGATGGTAGCCGCCGAAATAGACGACATCGGCCTTCAAATCCTTGAGCTTGGTGACGAGAGCCGAATAGTCCTTCTCGCCGGCATTGATGCCATCATAATACACTTCCTTGAGGCCGCCGGCATTCATGGTTGCCCTGACGGCGTCAGCCACGCCCTGTCCGTAGGCGCTCTTGTCGTGCAGGACGACGACGTTCTTGCCCGCGAACTTCTTGGCGATCCACGGGCCGATGAAGGCGCCCTGCGCATCGTCACGCGTATAGAGGCGCATGATCGTCGGCCAGCCGGCCTTGGCCGCCGCGTCGGTCAGCACCGGGTTTGACGAGGCCGGGCTCATCATCAGGGCGCCGGCTTCGGCATAGACGGCAGAGGCCGGAATGCTCGAACCCGAACAGGCGTGGCCATCGATGAACTTGACGCCATCGGCGACGATACGGTTGGCGACCGACACGGCCTGCTTGGGATCGCACTGGTCATCTTGGATGCTCAGCTTGATCTGGCGACCGTCGACACCACCCGCCGCGTTGATCGCGTCAGCAGCGGCCTGTGCGCCCTGCTTGAACTGATCGCCGATGGTGGCGAGTTGTCCGGTCATCGGACCGACCACCGCAAAGATGATGTCGTCGGCGAATGCGGCCGGCGCACTCATCATCAGGCCAAAAACGGCCGCGCTCAAAATACTGATTTTTTTCATGGTAATAGAACTCCTCCACTCACGCGCGGCCGCTCGGCCGCACTTCTTCCAGAGAGGCGGGACAATTTCATCCTTCACTGGACCTGTCTAGGCGCATCGGCAGCACTCGATTGGGCCTGCAAGACGCCTTCCAAGCAAAAAAGCCACGCCAGCCTTGTTTCGGCTGGTCGTGGCTTTTTGCTCGTCAAGCGGTCCCCAAGCGCCCCCGCGCCCCGAAATCCCGCTCGCCTTCCCCATGTCGTGCACGACTTAGCCTTAGCGGGCTGTCGCGTTCTTATTCTTTAGGTCGTCGACCGTCTTGCGCGGCCTTCTATTCCGCCGGGTCGGGCCATCTGTGCGGTCTTGACCCGGGCTTCCCTGTCTTCGATAGGCCTATCTGCGATTGGCAGAACTCAATGCATGGTCATCCATTCGCGGGCTTCACGAAGCGCCTTGGCGATCTCGACCTTCGACATCGCTGCCGACAGTTCCGAGCGCAGTTCCGCAGCGCGGGCCGAGCCCTTGATCGCGGCAATGTTGAACCACTTGTGGGCGGCAACGACATCGGTCTCGCAATCGCGGCCGGTCGCATACATCATGCCCAGTTCGAAAAGAATGTCGGCCTGGGCAGTTGCCCCCATGGCGCCGAAGCCTGCTTCAAGCATTTCAAAACGTGCCATTTTCAATCCCCTGTTCTGGCCCTGTCCGGCTCCCGAGAGCTGCCTTCGTTTGTCCTTGCGGGCTGCTCTTCCGATGCTTTCGAGAATGCCGTGGAGGCTTGAATCCGCCGTTAAATGGCGTGCTTAATTTGAGGAAAACAAAGCTAAAACAAGAGGTAAACGCGGAAATTCGTTAAGGATACAAAACCAGCAATCGCGCTGGTTTTCGTCAAATTCGACGAAAATTTTCGCGGCGGGAATCAACACTCCGCTAACCACGGGAAACAAACACGATCCGCCGATGCTTTCTTTTCCTTGCCCGCACGGCCCGTATCGACGCGTTTCAAAATTCCCAAAGTCTTCCGCCGCGGCACCGCTTTTGTTTTGCCGGGAGCTGGATTAGCTTACGTTTGCGTAAGCGGCAGCCCGGCGAGGCGGAGCATTCAGCCGGACATCCAAAGGGAGGAAGAGCATGTTTCGAAAAGTGAGCCTGGCCCTGGCGGCCACATTGATCATGGCAGGCGCGGCGTGGGCCGATCCGATCGAAGGCAACTGGAAAACCCAGGCCGGCGACACCGCAGCGATCGCTGGCGGCGGCACGTTCTCCATCACGCTCAAGTCCGGCAAATATGCCGGCAAGACCATCGGCTCGCTCAAGGCGGCCGGCGACAACAAATATGCCGGCAACATCACCGACCCGGCAAACGACAAGACCTATTCGGGCAAGGCGACATTGTCGGGCACCTCGCTCAAGATGAGCGGCTGCGTGCTTGGCGGACTGATCTGCAAGAGCCAGACCTGGCACAAGCTCTGATCGATCGTATCCTTGCGACATGACAACGGGGCCTCGACGGGCCCCGTTTTCGTTTCATCGACACATCCCGCGCCGGTGATGCTCGATGCCCGCCAGCGGCTATCCAACCGACGCCGGCGCCGTCGAAACCCCGTCAACCAATTTGAACAGCAGATGAACGCCGGCATCAGAGCCGGTTCAGTCGCGCTCGGGCATTCTCCGCCGTGTTGAAGGAGACACGACCCAATGCTTGCTCGCCGCTTCACCATCGTCTGCCTGCTGCTGAGCCTGTTTGGAATGTTCTTCGCCATCCTCGTCGCCGAAGCGGGCCGTCCGGCCCGCGCCTGGGACGAGGCCAGTTCCAGAACCTGCCGCCTCGCCTGCCCGACCCATCTTCGCAATTGAACAGAAAACAAGACCTCGAAAAGAAAAGCAGAACACCATGGACCGCATCGCCGCCAACACTCTCAAGACCCTTCGGCTTCTGCCGCGGGCGGCGCTTATCCTGATGGTTCTGGCCGCTCCGGTTCTTGCCGTGCCGATGATGCGCGCCGATGCCGGCTCGACGATCGACGCGCCAGCCTTAAAGAAGTCAGGTGTCGGCTTCGTGCTCCTGGTCAGCCTGCAGCGCGGTTAAAGAAAAACGACGCTTTGGCCGCCTTCGGTCGCGACACCCCTCCCAAGTGCCGATCCAAGTCTCTATATTGAGCCATGGAAAAGCGAATCTACCCACAAGCCATCGAATCTGTCGTCATGCCCGAGCCTTTTGGCCGGCAAAGCTTCGATCGCGCCGAAAAAGCCGTCGCGGCACTGCAGGTGCTTTACGACCGCAACACCAAGTTCCTGCGCGACTCCTTTGCAGCGCTGGCGGCAGCGGGCGGCGACAACGGCAAGCGCTACCGCGCCTTCTACCCGGAGATCGGCGTCACCACCAATTCATTCACCCAGATCGACTCGCGCCAAGCCTACGGCCATATGCCGACGCCGGGTCATTTTTCGACCACGATCACCCAGCCGGGCCTGTTCGAAAGCTATCTTGTCGAGCAGCTGCGCCTGATCATGCGCAATCATGGGGTTGCGGTCACCGTTTCGGAATCGACCACCCCCATTCCGCTGCATTTCGCCTTCCTCGAAGGCACCCATGTCGACGGCTCGGCGGCTGAACGCATCAAGCGGCCGATCCGCGACCTGTTCGATGTCCCGGATCTCGACGGAACCGACGACCAGATCGCCAACGGCACTTTCGAAGTGGCCTTCGGCGAACCAAGGCCATTGGCGCCCTTCACGGCGCAGCGCATCGACTATTCGCTGCACCGCCTGTCGCACTATACGGCGACCACGCCGCAGCATTTCCAGAACTTCGTGCTGTTCACCAATTATCAGTTCTACATCGATGAGTTCGTCGCCCGTGCGCGCGACCTGATGGCCAATGGCGGCGGCGGATATACCGAGTTCGTCGAGCCGGGCAATGTCACCACCAAGGTTGGGCAAAGCGCGCCCAGCGAAGGGGTCGCACCGCCGCGCCTGCCACAGATGCCGGCCTATCATCTGAAGAAGCGGAACCATGGCGGCATCACCATGGTCAATATCGGCGTCGGGCCTTCCAACGCCAAGACGATCACCGACCATATCGCGGTGCTGAGGCCGCATGCCTGGGTGATGCTTGGTCACTGCGCCGGGCTGCGCAACACCCAGGCGCTCGGCGACTATGTGCTGGCGCATGCCTATGTGCGCGAGGATCACGTGCTTGACGACGATCTGCCGGTCTGGGTGCCGATCCCGCCGCTGGCCGAGATCCAGGTGGCGCTGCAGGAGGCGGTTGCCGAAGTCACCGGCCTGTCCGGCTATGACCTCAAGCGCATCATGCGCACCGGTACCGTCGCCACCATCGACAACCGCAACTGGGAACTGCGCGACCAGCGCGGACCGGTGCAGCGTCTGTCGCAGTCACGCGCCATCGCACTCGACATGGAATCAGCGACGATCGCCGCCAACGGCTTCCGCTTCCGCGTGCCCTACGGCACGCTGCTGTGCGTTTCGGACAAACCACTGCACGGTGAGCTGAAGCTGCCCGGCATGGCGACCGAGTTCTACAAGCGCCAGGTGGCGCAACACCTGACCATCGGCATCAGGGCGATGGAGAAGCTTGCGGAAATGCCGATGGAGCGGCTGCATTCGCGCAAGCTCAGAAGTTTTTCGGAGACGGCGTTCCAGTAGGACGATCCGCGCATCGCCTGAAGCGTGTCGCGTTGAAACGGCGACCCGCTTTAGGTCTTTGTCTTTTGCATGTCGTTGCCCCAAAACCGCTGCGCACTTTTGGGCGACATGCATTGGGCATTTCGTCATCTTGATTGGGCCGCATTTTTGCCGATAACCGTGCCAGCACCACTTTGGCAACCCTTGCAGACCTGACCCGATGAGACGCAGTCGAGACATGGCGGCTTCACTGGCATTCATCGCGATGATGTTGTTCTCGGTTGCCCTGGTCGCCGGGTTCTTCGGCACCTTGCATCCGGCTTTCGATTCCTTCTCGCATTTCCGCGTCCATCTCGCCGTGCTGATGGCGCTTTGCGCGCTGCCGCTGCTGGCCACGCCGTTTCGCCTGCAAGCGGCCACGGCGCTGCTTTTTGCCGTGGCGGCGTTTGCCACCACCTCCAGCGCGCTGCCATTGTCTCGTTTGTGGCCGGTTCAGGCGGCCTATGAAGCCAAGAACGAAGACCGCGCGGTTTACAAGCTGCTGCAGATGAACCTGCGCTACGACAATCCGACGCCGAAGAAGGTGCTGTCGCTGATTGGCCGTACCAATCCCGACGTGATCACCCTGGACGAGGTGTCGGCGATGTGGACGACCGAACTTGGCTATATCACCAGCGCCTATCCATACCGGATCCTCTGTCCCTACCCCAACGGCATATTCGGCGTCGCACTGCTCTCGCGACGGCCCTTTGCCGCCGGCACCGAGCCGCATTGCGAGCGCCGTGGCGCCATGGCCACAGCGACCGTCGACTTCGGCGGCATCGGCGTCGATGTCGCCGCGATCCATCTCAGCTGGCCGTGGCCACGCGAGCAGCACTGGCAGATCGGCGAGCTTGCGGAATCGCTGTCCTCGCTCGGCGAGACGGCCATCATGGCGGGCGACTGCAACGCGGTGCCATGGAGTGCTGCCGTGCGCCGCGTCGCCGGGCTCGGCGGGCTGACCGTCATGCCATCCGCAGGACCAACCTGGATCTACATCAAGCTGCCCGACTTCCTGCGGCGCTTCGCCGGCCTGCCGATCGACCAGGTTTTCAGCAAGGGCGGAGTGACCATTCATTCAGCGACAAGGCTGGAGGAAACCGGGTCGGACCACCTGCCTGTGCTGGTGGAGTTCTCGCTCAGGCTGAACGAGCAAAAGCCGGCTGACGAACACGAGACCGCGACCGTGTCGCTGACATCGGCCGGAAAGACGCGAAACGGCTATCGAGGTTAGAGCCTGTTCGTTTGACCATGATCTTTCCGAAACCGGATTCCACTTTTCGGATCATGCTCCAGGGTCAAGAACTGATCCCGCTGCATGACCGGGTTCGGACCCCTGGCGTGTTCTATTTGACATGGCCGGGTGGTCCATCGAAGATCGATCAGCTCAACACACGGGCCCCAGTGCATGCCCCCCACCTTCACCGTCAGACGCGCCACGCCAGAGGACGAGTCTGGGGTAAGCGAGTTGCTTCTCGCATCCTACCCCGGCCTGATGCGCACAGTATACGATCAGGCCATCCTTGAAGCCGCGCTGCCTTTGATCACCCGCGCAAACCCTGCGCTGCTTTCTGCTGGCACATACTATCTCGCGGCAAATGAAAATGGCTTTCCTGTCGGCTGCGGCGGTTGGTCCCGCGAACGGCCGGGAAGTTCCGAGGTAACGCTTGAACTCGCGCACATCCGACATTTCGCCACTCGTCCCGAGTGGTTGGGCCGCGGGATCGGGCGCCAGCTTTACCGGCGTTGCGAAGAAGATGCACGGTCGTCAGGTGTGCGCCGTTTCGAATGCCAGGCCAGCCTTAACGCAGAGGGATTCTATGCGGCCTTGGGCTTCAGGTCGGTGGGGCGGATCGAAGTGCGCATCGGCCCTGGGCCGATTTTGCCCTCCGTCCTGATGGAACGGACCATTTGACTGTCAAGCCTGGCGCTCTGTGCTCGTTCCCGCCGACCGGGCAGCCCAATTTGATTGAGTTTGCCCTAAGGCCGCTCCAAGGCCTCGACCAGATATTCTACGTGACCGCCTTCCCGGTGTTCGCGCGCGTCGAAGGCATTCTGCCTGGCCTCATAGTCGTCAAAAACCGCGTCGATCCGCCGCCGCGCCTCACGCCGTGCCTTGGAACACTGGGCGTCATTGGGGACCGTCAGGCCCCTGAGCGATTTCTCGGTTGCACTCATCATCTGCCTGGCAATGTCGCCATGGGTCGCCTCATGCGCGCGAACGCCGGCGAAGAACCGCGCCCAGCGCTTGTCGAGGGCCGGCGGGAGGGTAGACGCGACACGGGGGTAGGTAAAATTCAGGTTGAGCGTTCCGTTGACTTGCCCGATGCGGCAGGTGCCCTTGACCTCAATGAGGTCGAAGTTCCAAGCCTTTGTATAGCTGGTCTGTGCGATGGCGCGGGCCATGAAGCCATGCCTCGGCCCATTGCGGTCCATGGACTCGATCAGAGCCTCTCCGGTCTTGCCGGAGATGGCATAGGTCTGCGTCTTGACCAGGACTTTGACCCCCGCCGATGCGGCGGTCGCGGAGCCGCAGAGGGTGCCGATGATCGCCAGACCTGAAAGCGTGAGCAAGCGCATATCCGGCTCCTTTCCAACGACGATGAGTGGACCGGCGGCAGAGTGCCGCCGGCGCTAGGCAGTTCACATGCCTTGGTAGACTGGTCCCTCGCCGCCCTGCGGCGGGACCCAGTTGATGTTCTGGTTCGGATCCTTGATGTCGCAGGTCTTGCAGTGGACGCAGTTCTGCGCGTTGATAACGAAGCGCACGTCCTTCGCCGCCGGATCGGCAGCGGCGTTGCCGTCCTTGTCGACCCACTCATAGACGCCGGCCGGACAATAGCGCGTCGAGGGTCCGGCGAAGACATCGTGCTCGGAGCGCTGCTGCAGGGCCATGTCGGCGACGAGCAGATGCACTGGCTCGTTTTCGTCATGATTGGTGTTGGACAGGAACACCGAGGACAAGCGATCGAAGGTGAGCACACCGTCGGGCTTCGGATAGGCGATCTTCTCGTGCTTGGCGGCCGGCTCAAGCGTCGCATAGTCGGCCTTGCCATGCTTCAGTGTGCCGAAGGGCGAGACGCCGAACAGCGTGTTCAGCCACATGTCGAGGCCGCCGAGACCGACGCCGACGATGGTGCCGAAGCGCGACCATAGCGGCTTGACGTTGCGCACCCTCTTCAGGTCCTTGCCTATATCGGTCGCCCGCCAGGCCGCCTCGTAGGAGGAAAGCTCGTCATTGGCGCGGCCAGCACCGATCGCCTCGGCGACATGTTCGGCCGCCAACATGCCGGACAGCACCGCGTTGTGCGAGCCCTTGATGCGCGGCACGTTGACGAAACCGGCCGCGCAGCCCATCAGCGCGCCACCTGGGAACGACAGTTTCGGCACCGACTGCCAGCCGCCTTCGGTGATGGCGCGCGCACCATAGCCGAGGCGCTTGGCACCCTCGAAGGTGCCTCTGATCGCGGGATGGGTCTTGAAACGCTGGAATTCCTCGAACGGCGACAGCCAGGGGTTCTTGTAATTGAGGTGGAGGACGAAGCCGACCGCCACCTGGTTGTCCTCGAGATGGTAGAGGAACGAGCCGCCGCCGGTCTTCATGTCGAGCGGCCAGCCGAAGGAATGCTGCACCAGGCCCGGCCGGTGGTTCTCCGGCTTGACCTGCCAGAGTTCCTTGAGGCCGATGCCGTATTTGCCGGGTTCGCGGCCATCGGAAAGCTTGTATTTGGCGATCAATTGCTTGGCGAGCGAGCCGCGCGCACCCTCGCCGATCAGCACGTATTTGCCCATCAGCGCCATGCCAGGCGCGAAGCCCGGGCCGTGCGTGCCGTCCTTCTCGACGCCCATGTCGCCGGTGACGACGCCGGTAACGGCGCCTTCCTCATTGTAAAGCAGGCCGGCAGCGGCAAAGCCCGGATAGATCTCGACGCCAAGCGCCTCTGCCTTGGTCGCCAGCCAGCGGCAGACATTGCCCAGCGAAACGATGTAGTTGCCGTGATTGTTCATCAGTGGCGGCATCAGGATATTGGGCAGGCGAAACGAGCCGGCCGGACCAAGCACCAGGAAATGATCATCGGTCACCGCCGTCTTGAACGGGTGGCCTTCCTCGTCGCGCCAGCCCGGCAGCAGCCGGTCGATGCCGATCGGATCGACGACGGCGCCAGAGAGGATATGGGCGCCGACCTCGCCGCCCTTTTCCAGGACGACGACCGAGAGCTCAGGATTGACCTGCTTGAGGCGGATCGCCGCGGCGAGGCCGGCCGGGCCGGCGCCGACGATAACCACGTCGAATTCCATGCTTTCGCGTTCGATGTCGCTCATCTACCCCTCCGCACTGGCTTATCCCATTCGGGCATCTTGCTGGCTCCTGCGCTGCATAGCGCATCAATTGGCGACAGGAAACCGGCGCATACGTGACAATGCCGTTTTGGCCAAAAAGTCGCGCACAGCGAGGCAGGACAACTGCTTTCGCCCCATGTTGCTCGCAACACGCACGTTTTTAATTGTTCGACGGCTTGCTTATCGGCCATACTTCACGCCATGCGCATTCCTGGGCCAGCCGGCTTCTCATCGACGCGCTTTCCATCGACGCCCGGCAGGGCCTGCCGGGCGCTCCTTTTGGCCCTTCTGATGCTGGCACCGGACCACGCCGCCGCCGACGAGGTGAAAGTCTGGGCGACGGGCGCCTACTCCTTTTCCGACGAGCTTGGCGGCTTCCACATCACCGGCGCTTCCGGCATCGGAACGAAGGACGACCCGCTGGTCATCACCGAAGAGCTGGATGCGTCAACGCCGGTGACGCTGACCATCCGCACGACGAAGCCGATCCAGGCTTTCGGCCCGGCCGGCGAATTCGCCAATGGCATCATGTATATGCGCATCGATGTGCTCAACAACAGCGGCCAGGCCTGGGTCGAATTCCAGTTCGAGCTGCAGGAGATCCTGAACCAGCCGAGCGTCTTCGGCGACGGACTTTCGTTCGACCAGCGCAACAAGACGCCCGACAATATCTGGTCCAGCAACTTCGCCGATTTCGATCGCGATTTCGAACCCTATGATCGCCTGCTGTTCAAGAACGGCAAGGTCGACCCGCTGAAAACCGCCAGGTTCGAATTCCTGATGACCGACTACACGCCGCGCTGGACCTTCTATCTGGTGCAGGATCCACGCATACCGACGGGTTAGAGCAAGCGGCCAGCCTTGCAAATTGCCGCCATGCGGACGAATGTGCCGCCATGACTGCCGCTTCCCCAAACAACAGACCCGACCTCGCCGACCTGCTGGCCTTTTACGCCAGCGCGGGCGTCGACGAGGCACTCGAAGATCAGCCGGTGAACCGGTTTGCCGAGGCGCCCAAACCGGCGGAGCGGGCGCCGACGGCAGCGCCTGTGGTCGACACCCTCGCTCCGCCTCGCTCGACGAGCGTGGCGCGCCCGGAGCCGGGCGACAGAACAAATGTGCCGCCCGTTGCGCGCCCACCGTCCACGACCGCTACGGTTCCCGACGAGGCGCAGGCGGCGCTGGCGCGCCAATTGGCAACGACGGCAACGACCCTGGACGAGCTTCGCCAGCACATGGCGTCCTTCGACGGCTGCAATCTCAAGGCCACCGCCAAGAACCTGGTGTTCGCCGACGGCAATCCGGAGGCCGCCGTGATGCTGGTTGGCGAAGCGCCCGGCCGCGACGAGGACATCGAGGGCCTGCCCTTCGTCGGTCGTTCCGGCCGGCTGCTCGACCGCATGCTGGCGGCGATCGGGCTCGACCGCACTTCGGTCTACATCGCCAACGTCATTCCCTGGCGGCCGCCGGGCAATCGCACGCCGACGCCGCACGAGACCGAGATCTGCCGGCCCTTCATCGAGCGACAGATCGAGTTGGTCAATCCGCAAGTGCTGATCAATCTCGGCGGCCCCTCGGCCAAGACCTTGCTCAACACCTCGGAAGGCATCTTGCGGCTGCGCGGCAACTGGCGCGTCCACACGACGGCATCCGGTATCGCCATCCCCGCCATGCCGACGCTGCATCCGGCCTATCTCCTGCGGACGCCCGCGCACAAGAAGCTGGCTTGGCGGGATTTTCTCGAAGTGAAGGCGAAGCTGCGGGCGCTCACCTAGCGATGACCTGGCAGGTAATTGAAATGCGCCTCTCTCCGCCCTAGTCATTTGCTCATGACAACAGCCCAAAATTCCGCCGGCAGTCTTATTCGCGAATGGCGCACGCGCCGCCGCATGAGCCAGCTCGACCTCGCCATGGAAGCCGAGATCTCGCAGCGGCATCTGAGCTTCGTCGAGAGCGGCCGTGCCACGCCGTCGCGCGACATGGTGCTGCATCTGGCCGAACAGCTGTCGATCCCGCTCCGGCAGCGCAACCAGTTGCTGCTCGCCGCGGGCTTTGCGCCGAGCTTCAGCGAACGGTCACTCTCCGACACGACGCTGGCACCGGCGATGGCGGCGGTCGAGATCGTGCTCAAGGGACACGAGCCCTTCCCGGCGCTGGCTGTCGACCGGCACTGGAATCTGGTTTCGGCGAATGCCGCGATTGCTCCCTTCCTTGCCGATGTCGGCGAGGCTTCGCTGCTGGCGCCACCGGTCAACGTGCTCCGCCTCAGCCTGCACCCCGGCGGCATTGCGCCACGCATCGTCAACCTGCAGGAATGGCGCACGCACCTGCTGGAGCGGCTGAAGCATCAGAACGACGCCAGCGGCGATCCGGTGCTGGCCGACCTGGAGCGCGAGCTGCGAACCTATCCATCAGGGTTGAAGGGCAGCCGACCAACACCCGTCGAGCCGAATGCCATCGTGCATCCGCTGAGGCTTGCCCATGGGGATCAGGTGCTGTCGTTCATCAGCACGATCACCGTGTTCGGCACGCCGCTCGAGGTGACGTTGTCGGAACTGGCAATCGAATCCTTCTTCCCGGCGGATGATCAGACAAGGGCTGTGCTCGTGCGGCTGGCGAAGGAGCGGAGCGAACGATCCTGATCAGCCTTGCGGCAGCGCAGCCTTGCGCGTCCGCGTCCTCTCCAGGCCAAGCTGGCGCTCGCGCCAGATGATGAAGATGCCGGCGGCCACCACGATCACACCGCCGACCAGCGTGCTGAGCGAAGTCACGTCGCCGAAAACGAGATAGCCGACGACGACGCCGAGGATCATCGAGGTGTATTCGAACGGCGCCACCACCGACGCCTCGGCATGGCGATAGGCCGAGGTCATCAAGATCTGGCCGAGGCCGCCGCAGAAGCCGGCCATGATGAGTAGCGCGGCTTGCGCTGGCATCAGTGCTTGCCAGCCGAAAGGCAGCGTCAGCAGCGAGAGCACGCTCGCCGTCACCGAAAACCACAACACGATGGTCGCCGTCTTCTCCGTCTGCACGAGATTGCGCACCAACAGCATGGCGACAGCCGAGATCGCCGCGGCCACCAGCGCGGCCATGACACCCAGGACCTCCTGGTCGTCGAGCGCTTCATCCGAATTAAGCAACGTCAGTTCCGGCCAGGAAATGATGAGCACGCCGATCAGACCGACCGCGACAGCGCTCCAGCGGTAGACGCGGATCGTCTCGCCAAGGAAAACGGAGGAGAACACCACGACCAGCAGTGGCTGCGCATAGTTCAGGGTGATCGCCTCCGGCAGCGGCAGCCTGGTGAGCGCGAAGAAGCCAAGCCCCATGGCGCCGACGCCGACGACGCCGCGCGCGACGTGGTTGAAGGGACGTTTGGTGACGAATGCCGTCGACAGCTGGCCCTTCAATGCCAGGAAGGCAATGATCGGAAAGATGGCGAAGAAGGAGCGGAAGAAGACGATCTGCCCGGCCGGCACGTCGCCGGCCGCCTTGATGCAGGTCTGCATGCCGACAAAAACCGCCACGGAGACGATCTTCAGGGCGATGCCCCTCAGCGTATCGTGGCCGCCCGTCGTTTCTGGTTGCGCCCCCGCTCCTGATGTCACGTTGGTGATGCGTCCCTGATCGCGGCCCAGATGCGCGCCGGTGTTGCCGGCATGTCGATATGCCGGATGCCGTAGGCGCGCCACAGCGCGTCCGTCACCGCATTGAGCGCCGCCGGCGTGGAGCCGATGGTGCCGGCTTCGCCCGCTCCCTTGATGCCGAGCGCATTGGTGGTCGAAGGCACATTGCGGGTCTCGAAATGGAAGAACGGAAAATTGTCGGCGCGCGGCATGGCGTAGTCCATGAAACTCGCCGTCAGGAGCTGTCCGTCTTCGCCATAGATGGTGTCCTCGGTCAGCGCCTGGCCAATGCCTTGCACGACGCCACCATGCACCTGACCGGCGAGCAGGATCGGATTCACGGTGACGCCGAAATCGTCGACGATGGTGTAGCGGACGATATCGGTGACGCCGGTGTCGGGATCGATCTCGACCTCGCAGATATGGGTACCGTTGGGATAGGTGCACTCGTCCTGGACGAACTCGCCGAACCCCTTGAGATCGTCCGGCGTCCTGGCGGCCTTGGCGATGGCGGAAAAATCGATCGTGCGATCGGTGCCGACGATGCGGGCAACGCCATCAGACAGTTCGATATCGCCGGCCGAAGCCTCCAGCTCGTCGGCGGCGATGCGCTTGATCTTGTTGGCCAGGTCCTCACCGGCGCGTGACGCGGAAACACCGCCGAGCGGAATGGAGCGTGAGCCGCCGGTGCCGCCGCCGGCCTTCAATTCGTCGGTGTCGCCCTGGCGGACATGGATCTTGTCGATATCCAGATTGAGTTTTTCGGACAGGAACTGCGCATAGGCGGTGGCGTGCCCCTGGCCGTTGGTCTGGGTGCCGATCTTCAGCGTCACCGTGCCGTCGCCGTTGAGTTCGACGAAGGCCGGTTCGGAACCCGGGAAGGCGCAGGCCTCGATATAAGTCGCCATGCCGAGGCCGCGGATCTTTCCGGTGGCCTTCGACTGCGACAGCCGCTGCGGAAACGCCTTCCATTCGGACTGTTCAATGGCGCGGTCCATATGCCCTTCGAACTCGCCATTGTCGTAGAGGCGGCCGGTTTGGGTGCGGTAAGGAAACTGCTCGGGCCGAATGAAATTGCGGCGGCGGATCTCTTCGACGGGCAGGCCAAGATCGTGGGCGCAGGCGTCGACAAGCTTTTCCAGCAGGAACGCCGCTTCCGGCCGGCCAGCGCCGCGATAGGCATCGACGGGACAGGTGTTGGTGTAGAGGCCGGTGACCGATACATCGAGCGCCTGGATATCGTAGACGCCGGTCGACATGGTGACGCCGATATAGGGGATATAGGGACCGTATTGCGAGACATAGGCGCCCATATTGGCCAGCAGGTCCACCTTCATGCCAAGGAAGCGGCCGCCCTTGTCCAGCGCCATCTCGGCCTTGACGACATTGTCGCGGCCTTGCGCGTCGGTCAGGAAATGTTCGGTGCGGTCGCCAGCCCATTTCACCGGACGGCCAAGCCGCTTCGCCGCTTCGAGCACCAGCGGGTATTCACGGTAGACGAAGCTCTTCGGCCCGAAACCGCCACCGACATCCGGGGTGATGACGCGCAGTTGGTCCTTCTTGATCTTGAACAGGCTGGCCAGGATGTACTGCATGGAATGCACGCCCTGCGACCCCGTGGTCAGCACGAAGCGGTTCTCCTCAACGTTCCATTCGCCGATCGCCGAGCGCGGCTCCATGTAGTTGCAGACCAGCCGGTTGTTGACGAATTCGATGCGGGTGACATGGGCGGCCCTGGCGAAAGCCGCGTCGGTCTTCTTCTTGTCGCCTATGTGATAGCTGAAGGCCCGGTTGGAGCCGAGTTCCGGCCAGACCAGCGTCGTTCCTTCGGCAAGCGCCGTCGCCGTTCCGGACGCCGCATCTTCGCCGTCATAATCGACGTCGATCCGTTCGGCGGCATCCTGCGCCAAAGCGCGACTGTCGGCGACGACAAATGCAACGGCGTCGCCGACATAGTTGACGCGGTCACGGCACAGGATCGGAATGTCGCGGGTCGGCGCCCTGGTGCCGTCCGGCTGTTGCTGCATGACGCCGGACCTGAGATCGCCGAGATGGGCAAGGTCCTTGCCGGTCAGCACCAGATGCACACCGGGCGCTGCCTTGGCCGCCTCCGTCGAACCGATGGTGAAGCTGGCCTTGGCGACCGGCGAGCGCAGGACATAACCATGCAGGACGCCGGCAGGCTGGATGTCGTCGGTATAGCGGCCCTGCCCCTGGATGAAGGCAGCATCCTCGCGCCGCAGCACAGATGCGCCCATCCCGAATTTCGGCGTGACGACGGTCATGGATGCCTCGTGATGATGACTGGAGGAGGAACGCCTGAAATAGGCATTGCCTCAGTTTTGTCGAGGGGCCGTTTCGTGTAAAGAGCGCGGACTTCAAACTTCTTGGACCAGCGGAACATCCGCCACCAACGCGATCGACAGGAAAACCCACGGAATGCGCACGGACACCGGCCAGGTCTTCAAGCTCGAGGACTACCGCCCCAACGACTACCTCATTCCGCAAACCGACCTGACCTTCCGCCTTTCGCCAGATGCAACGCGCGTCACCGCCGTGCTCACTGTCGAGCGCCGTGACGGCGTATCCGCGTCGGCTCCGTTGGTGCTCGACGGGGACGGGCTGACGCTCAAGCGCATCGAGATCGGCGGCAAGAAAGCGAAACCGGCCGATATTGTGGTGACATCGGACCAGCTGACCATCCTCAAGCCGCCGGCGGCGCGTCGCTTCCAGCTGGTCATCGAGACCGAGCTGGCGCCGGCGGGCAACGAAGCCCTGATGGGCCTTTATCGCTCGAACCATGTCTACTGCACGCAGTGCGAGGCCGAAGGCTTTCGCCGCATCACCTATTTCCTCGATCGGCCCGACATCCTGTCCGTTTACACGGTGCGGATCGAGGCCCTGCGCGAGGAGGCGCCGCTGCTTCTGTCCAACGGCAACCCGGTCGACAAGGGCGACCTCGGCGATGGCTGGCACTATGCCAGATGGCACGACCCCTTCCCGAAGCCGTCCTACCTGTTCGCGCTGGTGGCCGGCAACCTCGGCCGGCTCGCCGACAGTTTCGTTACCCTATCCGGCCGCACGGTCGAGCTCGGCATCTATGTCGAGCCCGGCAAGGAGACGCTGGCCGGCTATGCGATGGACGCCCTGAAGCGGTCGATGAAATGGGACGAGGAGGCGTTTGGCCGCGAATACGATCTTGACGTCTTCAACATCGTCGCCGTGTCCGACTTCAACATGGGTGCGATGGAGAACAAGGGCCTCAACATCTTCAACGACAAATATGTGCTGGCCGATCAGGAGACCGCGACGGATGCCGATTTCGCCAATATCGAGGCGATCATCGCGCATGAGTATTTCCACAATTGGACAGGCAACAGAATCACTTGCCGCGACTGGTTCCAGCTCTGCCTGAAGGAAGGCCTGACGGTTTTCCGCGACCATGAATTTTCCGCCGACCAGCGCTCGCGCGCGGTCAAGCGCATCGCCGAAGTGCGCACGCTGCGCGCCCACCAGTTTCCCGAAGACCAGGGCCCGCTGGCGCATCCGGTGCGGCCGCGCCGCTACCGCGAGATCAACAATTTCTATACGGCAACGGTCTACGAAAAGGGCTCCGAAGTGGTGCGCATGATCCGTACCATTCTCGGGACCGATGCCTTTCGCGCCGGCATGGATCTCTATTTCGAACGGCACGACGGTGACGCGGCGACGATCGAGGATTTCATCAAGGTGTTCGAGGATGCGTCCGGCCGCGACCTGTCGCAGTTCGCGCTCTGGTACCATCAGGCCGGCACGCCCAACCTGACCATCAGTTCGACGCACAATCCGGCGTCGCAGGAATTCACACTCGAAATCGAGCAGTCGGTGCCGCCGACGCCCTCCGAAAGCCGCAAGCGGCTGATGCACATCCCGCTCGCCTTCGGCCTGATCGGCGCCGGCGGCAAGCCGGTCGACTATACCAGTGTCGAGGGCGCCATCGTCGAGGACGGCGTCATCCATGTCCGCAAGCGCCGCCACATGGTGCGGTTTTCGGGTGTTGCCGAACGCCCGGCGGTGTCGCTCAACCGCGGCTTTTCGGCACCGGTGACACTGTCCGTCGAGCAGAAGGCCGACGACCAGTTCTTCCTCGCCCGCCATGACAGCGACGCCTTCTCGCGCTGGCAGGCCTTCAACACGCTCTTGACCGATGCGCTGATCGCCGCCTTCCGCGAGATCCGCGGCGGCAAGCAGCCGGTTTTCGCGGCGCGGCTGACCGAACTCGCCGGCAGCATCGCCGGCGATGAAGCGCTGGAACCGGCCTACCGGGCGCTGGCGCTGGCGCTGCCCGGCGAAGCCGACATCGCCCGCGACATCGGCAGGAACATCGACCCCGACGCCATCTATGCTGCCCGCGAGGCGCTTGCCCTGGCGATCGCCACGGCCAACCGGGATATTTTTGCCGGCCCGTACGACCGCCTTGCCGACAAGGCCGCGTTCAGCCCGGACGCGGCGAGCGCCGGACGACGCGCCTTGCGCAACACCCTTCTGGACTATCTCTCGCTGCAGCCGGGCGGAGCGGCACTGGCCGTCAGGCATTTCCAGTCCGCGACCAACATGACCGACCGCGCGGCAGCACTTGCCGTGCTTGCCTATCGCCATCACGGTTCGCCCGAGGCCATCCAGGCGCTGGCGGCTTTCGAGACGACTTTTGGGGCCGACCCGCTGGTCATGGACAAATGGTTCCAGATCCAAGCCGGCGTGCCCGGGCCGCGGACCGTCGATGCGGTGCGCGCGCTGACCGGCCATCCGGCCTTCTCGATGGGCAATCCCAACCGGGTGCGCTCGCTGATCGGCACCTTCTGCAGCGCCAACCAGACCGGCTTCCACCGTGCCGACGGCGAGGGCTACCAGTTCTTCTCGCAGACCGTGCTCGAGGTCGAAAAGCGCAACCCGCAAGTGGCGGCAAGGCTGGCAACGGCGCTCAGATCGTGGCGTTCGCTCGAACCTGGCCGGCAAGCCAAGGCCCGGGAAGCGCTGCTTTCGATCGCCAATGCCGAGAACCTGTCGGCGGATCTGAGGGATATTGTCGAGCGCACACTGGCGTAAGCGTGCACTCTTGTCCGGGAACGGCCGTTTCAGCGTTATTTTAGTCGATTTTTAATCTTTTTTCGCTCGCCCACTGGACAAGGCGAATCACCTTTGATTCTTTACTGACGATTCGGATGTGCGGCGTTTGCCGGATCAAGCAGCTTAGGCAAAATCGGGGAGTGCCATTTATGGCGAAGGCGGACGCGTGGGGCGCGCCCGGAGGGAAGGCTTTTGCGCATCGCGAGACGCGAAGCGATGGCCTTGCCGGCAATGCGCGGCTCATCGCCGAGCCGGCCTACCGGCGGCTTCTGGCCGCCGAGCCGCTGCTGCGCCGATCGATACCGGCCCTCATCATCACCTTCCTGATCGTCATCGCCGCGCTGCGGATCCTGTCGCTGATGAACGAGCGCGACGATGTAGAGCGCAACGCCAAGGCTATCCTCACGCTGGCGGCGGGTCAGCTGGCGAGTTCGCTCGCCACCACTTCGGACACGGTGCCGGGCGCCGTCCAGGATCTGCTGGAGACCACCAGCCGCCAGGGCGCGATGGGCCGCAGCCATGTGCTCGTCATCACCGACAGCGCCTTCAAGATCGTCGCGGTAACGCCGCGCTCGGTGCCATGGCAAGGCCATTTGCTCGACGGCCTCGTCGAGGGCGGGCAGCCCCTGTTCATGTTCGGCGATCGCGCCGGCGTCATGGAGGTCAACATCGGCGGACAGGACTGGTATGCAGCGGTCAGCCTGGCGAATGGGCGAAAGGGTGCCGCGGCGGCCCTGGTACCGCAGGACGCGGTTTTCGACGCCTGGCGCAAGACCGTCTCGCTGAACGTCACCCTGTTCGTGCTGACGGCCAGCGTGCTGATCATCATCCTCTACGCCTATTTCGGCCAGGCGGCACGGGCGCAGGCTGCCGATCGCATCTATCTCGAAGCGCATCAGCGCATCGACATGGCGCTGGTTCGCGGTCGCTGCGGCCTGTGGGACTGGGACATGGTGCGCGGCAAGATGTACTGGTCGCGCTCGATGTACGACATGCTGGGCTACAAGCCCTGTGACACGATGCTGTCCTTCGGCGAGGTCGACGAGATCATCCATCCGGAGGACGGCGACCTGTTCCAGCTCGCAAACAGGATCGTTGCCCGCGAGATCGACCATATCGACCAGGTGTTCCGTATGCGGCATGCCGATGGCCAATGGGTGTGGATGCGTGCCCGGGCCCAGGTCATCGATCCGGAAGCGCCGGAGATCCAGCTGATCGGCATCGCCGTCGACGTCACCGAACAGCGCCATCTGGCGCTGCGTTCCGAGGCGGCCGACCTTCGCCTCAGAACGGCGATCGAGAACATCAACGAATCCTTCGTGCTGTGGGATTCGGCCCAACGCCTGATCATGTGCAATTCCAAATACCAGCAAGACAACGGGCTTTCGGACCGCGACGTGATGCCGGGCACCGCGCGCGCGGTGCTGGAAGAACGGATGCTGGCCTTTGCTTCCGAACGGCGGCTTGCCCACACCAGCGGACTGCAGGGCGGCGCCACCTTCGAGCGGCAGCTGGCCGACGGCCGCTGGCTGCAGGTCAACGAACTGACGACCAGGGATGGCGGCATCGTCTCGGTCGGATCCGACATCACCCAGATCAAGCTGCACCAGGAGAAGCTGGTCGACAGCGAGCGCCGGCTGATGGCGACGATCCATGATCTGAGCCTCGCCCGCCGGGCAGAAGAGGAGCGGTCGCGCGAACTGGTCGACCTGAACCGCAAATACATGAAGGAAACCGAACGCGCCGAAGCGGCGAACCGGGCGAAGTCCGAATTCCTGGCCAACATGTCACACGAATTGCGCACGCCGCTGAACGCCATCATCGGCTTTTCCGAACTGATGGAACAGGGCCTGTTCGGTCCGCTGGGGTCGGAGCGCTACGAGGAATATGCCACCGACATCAACAGCAGCGGCAAATATCTGCTGGGCGTCATCAACGACATTCTCGACATGTCGAAGATCGAGGCTGGCCAGTTCTCGCTCGACCAGGAACAGATCGACCTCGGCCCGCTGATCAGCGAGACGGTTCGCGTGGTCTCGCTGCAGGCGGCGCAGAAGGCGATCACCGTGGAAACGCGCATCGCCGACGCGCTGACGCTGTTTGCCGATCGCCGTGCGATCAAGCAGATCGTCATCAATCTCTTGTCCAACGCGGTGAAATTCACCGGTCAGGGAGGCCACATATCGGTCAGGGCCCGCAACACCTCCGGCGCGCTGGTGCTGACCATCGAGGACAATGGCTGCGGCATCCCGAAAGACGCGCTCGGCAAGCTCGGCCGTCCCTTCGAACAGGTGCAGAACCAGTTCTCCAAGAGCCATGCGGGATCGGGCCTTGGCCTCGCCATCTCGCGCTCGCTGGCGGAGCTCCAGGGTGGCGCGCTGAAGATCCGTTCGACCGAAGGCGTCGGCACGATCGTGTCGGTGCGCATTCCGGTCAAGAAAGCCGCACCGGCGATCAAGGTCGCGGCTTAGCAACAACAGGCTCCGGCTGAGTTGCCGGAACCTGCGTCGACAACCTCACTGCATGTCTTCGCCGTCGTTGTCGTCACCACCCCATTGGTGATGACGACCAAATCGGCCGCCCTTCGGCAGTTCGCTCTTCTCGATCTTGCCGTCATTGTTCCTGTCGAGCATGGCGAAGACCTTCTTCTGGCGACTGGTGATGTCGTCTGATGTCAGCGTGCCATCGCCCCTGGTGTCGTAGCGGGCGATGATGCGCTTGGCCATCTGCTCAAAACGCGCCTTCTCCAGCGCGTCGGCGAGCTGGGCAACGGTCAGCTTGCCCCCATTGTCGGCGACGAGCTTCTTCAGCCGCGCGTTCATGGCGCCGGAAAACTGATCGAAGGTGATGGTGCCGTTGGAATCGCGGATTGCCTTGCTGAGGCGCATCATCGTGCCCTCGCGCATCTTTTCGCTGGCATTGTTTTCGGCGTAGGCCGTGGTGCCGACGGCGCCGGCCAAGCTGACGAAGGCAAGGGCAAGTTTGGTCGTCGTTCTCATGGTGTTTCTCCTGTTGCATCGTCACCCCCGATGCGGCCGGACAAACGCTTTCACGATCGTCCGGCACGAAGCAAAAGGTCAAAATCCTTCCTGACCTTTTGCGACGTCTCCTTGAGGTGTGCTTCCAGCACACCGAAATCCGGCAGGTCGGTGACCGCCAGAAGCAGATCCGAAAGCCCCGGCGGGACATCGTCGCGCTCGAAGGGCCCAGTGAGGCACAGCCGCGTGATCTGGGTCAGCCCCAGATAGAGTGCATAGGCATCGGCAAGCTCCTGCCTGACACCGGCATCGGCGAAGCCCGGCGCCAGGCGCGACAGGATCTCGGCCGTGCCGGTGGCACGTGCAATTGGCACGGCCGGGGCACGCGGCCCGGCTTCGACATGCGCGGTGAGCACGGCCACCTGGGCGATGAATTCGAGATCGATCAGGCCGCCGGGGATCAGCTTGATGTCCCACAGGTCGCGCGGCGGCTTTTCCTTTGCGATCATGGCGCGCATATCCGAGGCCTCGGCCATCACTTTTGCCGCCTCGCGCGACTGGCCAAGCACTGCCGCCACTTCCGCCTCAACTTCGCTGCACAGGCCGGCGTCGCCGGCAATGGCGCGGGCCCGCACCAGCGCCATGTGCTCCCACGTCCAGGCCTCCTGGCGCTGGTACTTCTTGAAGGCATCGACGTGGGTGGCGACCGGGCCCTTGTTGCCGGATGGCCGCAGGCGCAGGTCGAGTTCGTAGAGCACGCCTTCCGCCGTCGGCGCGGACACCGCCGCGATCAGCCGCTGCGTCATGCGGGTGTAGTAATGCGAAGGCGCCAGCGGCTTGTCGCCATCGGATTCCTCGGCATCCGGCGCGTGATCGTAAAGCAGGATCAGGTCGACGTCCGATCCGGCGGTCAGCTCCCGGCTGCCGAGCTTGCCCATGCCGAGCAGCGAAACCACGCCGCCGGCAATCGTGCCGTGGCGTGCCGCGAATTCGGCGGTCACCGCCTGCAACGCCGCCTCGATGGTGAGATCCGCCAGATCGGAAAAGGCGCGGCCCGCCCGAGCCGGATCGATCGAGCCGGCCAGCAGCCGGACGCCGATCAGGAACTTTTGCTCGGAGGCGAAGATGCGCAGCCTGTCGAGTACGTCCTCGTAAAGCCGATCACCCTCGACAAAGGCGGAAAGCCGCGCCGACAGATAGGCGCGGTCCGGCAGTTCGGTCAGCAGGGCCGGGTCGAGCAGACCATCGAAGACATGCGGCCGGCGCGTGATGATCGCCGCCAGCCGGGGTGCCGCCCCCATGATCGTCGCCAGGAGCTTCAGCAGGGCCGGATTGGACTGCAGCAAGGAAAACAACTGGATGCCGGCCGGCAGGCCGGCGAGAAACTCGTCGAAGCGCAGCAGGGCTTCATCCGCCCGGCGTGTCTGGCCGAAGGACCGCAGCAGCGCCGGCGTCAGTTCCGTCAGCCGCTCGCGTGCTTCCGCCGACTGGGTGACGCGGTAGCGGCCGAAATGCCAGCCGCGGATGACGCGGCAGATGTCGCTCGGCCGCTGAAAGCCGAGGCCGTGCAATGTCTGCAACGTATCGGGATCGTCGACATCGCCGGTGAAGACCAGATTGCCGATGCCCGTCGACAGTTCCGGCGCGGTTTCGAACAGTGCTGCGTAGTGGCGTTCGACCTGTTGCAGCGAGGCGCGGAACGCCTGGGAAAAGGCAGCCGCGTCGACAAAGCCGAGCATGCGGGCGATACGCTCCAGCCCTTCATCGTCTTCCGGCAGCGTATGCGTCTGCTCGTCGGCAACCATCTGCACGGCATGTTCGACACGCCGCAGGAACCAGTATTGAAGGGCCAGCGCGTCGCGCGCGTCTGACGTGATCCAGCTGCGCGCCGCAAGCTGGCCGAGCATCGGCACGGTCTCGCGTCCGCGCAGTTCCGGGAATCGGCCGCCGGCGATGAGCTGCTGGGTCTGGACAAAGAACTCGATCTCGCGGATGCCGCCACGCCCGAGCTTGACGTTGTGACCCTTCACGGCGATCTCGCCATGGCCTTTGTGGGCGTGGATCTGGCGCTTGATCGAATGGACGTCGGCAATCGCCGCGTAGTCCATGTATTTGCGCCAGATATAGGGCTGGAGCTCCTTGAGAAAGGCCGTACCCGCGGCGAGATCACCGGCCACCGGACGCGCCTTGATCATCGCGGCGCGCTCCCAGTTCTGGCCACGCGCCTCATAGTAGCGCAACGCGGCCTCGACCGGGATCGCCAGCGGTGTCGAACCGGGATCGGGGCGCAACCTCAGATCGGTGCGGAAGACATAACCGTGTTCGGTGCGGTCCTGCAGGATACGCACCAGGCGGCGCGTCAGGCGTGAAAACAGCTCTGTGGCATCAAGCGGATCGATGACGGCGGGCGCTTCCGGATCGAAAAAGACGACAAGATCGATGTCGGAGGAGAAATTCAGTTCGTACGCGCCAAGCTTGCCCATGCCGAGCAGGATCCAACCCGATTGCTTCGACGGATTGTCGAGATCCGGCAACTTGAGCTTGCCCTGGCCATGCGCGTCGCGCAGCAGGAAGTCGACGGCAGCACGGGCGCAAGCGTCGGCGAGATCGCTCAACCGCCGTACCGTCAGCGCCGTTTCGGCTTCGCCGGCAAGATCGGCCAGCGCGATCAGGAAATGCGCCTCGGCCTTCCACTGGCGCAGGTCCATCATCAGGCCGGATTCCGAGACCGCCTCGGCAAAATGCGCCTGGTCGATGGCGTCGCCGATCGCTTTCAGCCGCGCCTCGACCGTCTGCTCGAACAGGCCATCCAGAATCTGCGGCCGGCGACGTGCCGTATGGCGCAGGAACGGCGACAGATCGAAGACCGCCGCCAGGAAATCCTGGCCCGGCCCCTTGCCGGCCAGGAATTTGGCCAGCCGCGCCAGCCCTTCTTCCCGCGCCGCGGAAGCGATCTCGGTCAGCTCTTGCTGCGCCCGGTTTTCGTCCAGCGGAGCAAGCCTGGCGACCGGCTTCAGCAGCCAATCCGTCTCCACCTCCTTCGCGGCCGCGCTCATCAGTGATCCTCCCGTAAGGGGAAACTCATGACCACGGATAATCCGGGATTGCCAGGCAAGAGATCAAGCCGGCCATTGTGGAATGTCATGACCGCCTTGGCGAGGCTCAAGCCAAGACCGGAACCCGGCTGCGAACGGCTCTTTTCCAGCCGCACGAAACGCTCCGTCGCGCGGGCACGGTCGCCATCGTCGGGAATGCCGTGGCCATTGTCGACGACCGACAGCCGCACGTCCGCACCGACGCGCTCGACAGCCACGCGCACGGCCGGCTGGGCGCAGGCGTCGGTCGAATATTTGATGGCGTTGTCGACGATGTTCGACAGTGCCTGGCCGATCAATTCGCGGTTGCCGTTGACGAAGGCCGCCTCCCGCACGTCTGTCTGCAGCGAGACGCCCGCCTCCTCCGCCACCGGTTCGTAGAGTTCAACGACATCGCGCACGGCTTCAGCAAGATCGACGCGGTTGGTGTTCTCGGATGAGTAGCCTGCCTCCAGCCGGGAGATCATCAGGATGGCGTTGAAGGTTTTTATGAGCTGGTCGGACTCGGCAATGGTGCCTTCCAGCGCCTGGCGGTAGTCGGTGGGCTTGTGCTTGCCCGAAAGCGTCGCTTCGGCCCGGTTGCGCAGCCGGGTCAACGGCGTCTTCAAATCATGCGCGATGTTGTCGGAAACCTGTTTCAGGCCTTCGTTGAGCGTGGCGATCCTGGCCAGCATGGCATTGAGATTTTCGGAGAGCCGGTCGAACTCGTCCCCGGCGCCGGTGACCGGTAACCGGCCGGACAGATCGCCGCCCATGATGCGGCGACTTGCTTCCGACACGCTGTCGATGCGCTTCAGCGCGGCGCGGCCGACAAAGAACCAGATCAGCAGTCCGCCAAGCCCCATCATGCCGAGCGCCAGCATCAGGGCGCGGCGAATGACGGCGCGGAACCGCTCCGGCTCGCCGAGGTCACGGCCGACCAGCATGATCATCTGGTTCGGCAGCCGAAGCACCAGCGCAATGGCGTTGTGGCCCTTTTCGCCTTGCGCCTGCGGTTCGTTCTGGTCGGATTGGGTGGTGCCCTGGTCCGCCGGCAGATTGCGCTGCCGCTCGAGTTCCCCCTCGCCAAAGCGCTGATAGGAGAACGGGTTGTTGGTCCAGCCTTCGGTTTCGAGGACGCCCGGCTCCAGGCTCTGCACATTGCCGGTCAGGATCTGGCCGTTGGCATCGGCGATCAGATAGAGGTTTGCACCGGGCTGGCGCGAGCGCGCCTCGACAACACGGACCAGCACCGGCAGGCCACCGCGCTGATAGGCGCGAGCAAGGCCGAGCACCTCGTCGTTGATGGTTTCCTGCGTCTGTGCGGTCAGCATGCGCGCCGACAGCGAGGTCATGTAGAAGACGAGCGCCACGGCGCAAAGCGCGAAGAGCAGGAGATAGAGCGCCGAAAGCCGCGCTGCCGTCGTCTTCATGATGGCTGGCACGGAAAGAGCCATGCTGCTGCTAGCCGCTCTTCAGCATATAGCCAGCGCCGCGAACCGTGTGCAGGATGGGCTTGTCGAAGCCCTTCTCGATCTTGCCGCGCAGCCGCGAAACATGGACGTCGATGACATTGGTCTGCGGATCGAAATGATAGTCCCAGACATTTTCCAGCAGCATGGTGCGCGTCACCACCTGGCCGGCATGGCGCATCAGATACTCCAGCAGGCGGAATTCGCGCGGCTGCAGCGTAATCTCGCGCGCCGCGCGGCGGACCGAATGCGACAGCCTGTCGAGTTCGAGATCGCCGACGCGGTAGACGGTTTCCGCTTCCTTGGCGCTGGCGCGCCGGTTCAGCACCTCGACCCGAGCCAAAAGTTCGGAGAAGGCATAAGGCTTGGTCAGATAATCGTCGCCACCGGCGCGCAGGCCGGTGACCCGGTCGTCGACCTCGCCGAGGGCCGACAGGATCAGCACCGGCGTCGTGTTGCCCCTGGACCTGAGACCAGCGATCACCGACAGGCCGTCGCGGCGCGGCATCATCCGGTCGATGACCATCACGTCGTAATCGCCGGCATCGGCGAGCGCGAAGCCGGTTTCGCCGTCACCGGCGACATGCGCGGTGTGACCGGCCTCGGTGAAGGCTTTCTGCAAGTAATCCGCAGCCTCGCGGTCGTCTTCTATGACGAGAATCTTCATAGGACTGTTATACGCGATTTCGCTGGAAGGTTGAGTGGCAGACATCTGCATTGTGGCCTTTGCCAAAGCGCATCGCGGTCAAGATCATCCGAAAGCGTGCGCGATAAAGTCCTTGTCCCCGAGGTCGTTGCGCCAAGACCGCTCAAACGCTTTTTGATGACATGCCTGCGTGTGCGGCAGCGGGCGATGGGAAGCCCGCTGCCGCCGGGGGAGAGCACGATGACTGACTAACGCGCGCTCCTCCTTGCTTTCCCGTGCGGCGGGCTCGGGGGTGTTTGAAATCGCCGCACTGGAAAAGTCGAACCTGCCGCCGGAGCGTCCCGTCCGCCTGGAGAGGCAAGAACGCTCCGGAGCCGTACCTCAGCCCTTGGCGACGGGCAGCGCGACGAAACGATTGTTGTCGTCGCGGGTGATCTGCATCAGCACCGCCTTGCGTCCGGCCTTCACCGCTTCGGTCATCGCCTTGGTGACGTCGTCGGTGCCGTTCACTTCGGCCGAATTGACGGCGGTGATGACATCGCCCGGCTGGATGCCGCGGTCGGCGGCATCGCTGTCGGGATCGACATCGGTCACAACCAGCCCCTTGCCGTTTTCGGACTTGGTGACGGTCAGGCCGAGATCGGCCAGCGAATTGGGCTTGGCCGGAGCGGCGGGCTGCTGCTGGTCGACTGATGCCTGCTTGTCGCTCGAGGGAAGTTTGCCGAGATCGACCTTGACCGCCTGGCTCTTGCCGTCGCGCCACACGGTGACGTCGACCGACTTGCCAGGCGAGTAGGCGCCGATCAGCCGGGCCAGTTCCTTCGGCGAAGCAACGTCCTTGCCGTCGACCTGGGTGATCACGTCACCAGCGGTGATGCCAGCCTTCTTTCCCGGACCATCGTCCTGGGCGCTCGAAACCAGAGCACCATTCTGCGACTTCAGGCCAAGCGACTCGGCGATGTCGGAGGTCACCGGCTGGATTTCGACACCAAGCCAGCCACGCTGTACGGAACCGCTTTTCATCAGATCCTGCACCACCTGCTTGGCGGTCGAAGCGGGAATGTCGAAGGCGATGCCGACGCTGCCGCCGGAAGGCGAGAAGATCGCGGTGTTGATGCCGACGACCTGACCGTTGAGATTGAAGGTCGGGCCACCCGAATTGCCGCGATTGACCGAGGCGTCGATCTGGATGAAGTCGTCATAGGGGCCAGCGCCAATGTCGCGGCCACGGGCCGAGACGATGCCTGCCGTGACCGTGCCACCGAGGCCGAACGGATTGCCGACGGCCACCACCCAGTCGCCGACGCGGACCTTGGAGTCATCCGCGAAATCGACATAGGTGAACTTTCCGACGCCGTCGACCTTGAGCACGGCGAGATCGGTGCGCGGGTCGGTGCCAATCAGCTTGGCGTCGAGTTCCTTGCCGTCATTCATCACCACCGTGAAAGCCGAGCCTTCCTCGACGACGTGGTTGTTGGTGACGAGATAGCCGTCATCGGAGATGAAGAAGCCTGAACCCTGCGCCACCGGCCGCGGCTGGTCGTTGTTGTGGTCGCGGTGGCTGAAGCGGCGATTACCGCCGCCCTGGCCGTTCTGGTCACCAAAGCCACGGAATTCCTTGAAGAAGCGGCGCAGCTGCGGATTGTCGGGCAGGTTGTTCATGCCGTCCGGATCGTCGGACTGGTCGGAACCGTCGTCCGCCGCCGGGCTGATCTTGGCCTTGACCTTGACGCTGACAACGGCGGGAGAAACGCGCTCGACGACATCGGCGAAGCCCGGCACCTGCGGTGCCTCGACACGCACGGCATCGGCCAGAACAGGCCCTGTTCCTGTCGTCAGCGCGCCAACGCCGATCGCACCGGCAACAGCGATGGACGCGACGGCAGCCATGAGACGCTTGCGGGTGACGGAATATGAATTGGGGGCAATATTCATCGATCTCTTATCCTCTTTCAAATGGACGCGTTTAATCGGCATCCTCGGGAAGAGAGAATTAGAGAGGCGCACATTACGGCGCCATTTCCGACACATGAAACTTTGGTAATGTTTGAGGTGACTGTCGCCGTCAGTCGCGTCGCAGAATGGCGTCCAACGATGCCTGTTCTTCGGCGGACAGGGATTTTGTTGCCAGCGTGCGGCGCGATCGCGCGGTCATCACAATGAAAATCCCGCCAACGAGCAGCAGGACGACAGGTGTGCCCCACAGCAAGGCGTTGCGCAGCTCGAAGCGCGGCTTCAACAGCACGAACTCGCCGTAGCGCGACACGACATAATCCATCACCTGCTGATCGGTATCTCCGGCTACGAGGCGTTGGCGTACAAGGATGCGCAGGTCGCGGGCGAGATCGGCGTCGGATTCGTCGATCGACTGGTTCTGGCAGACCATGCAGCGCAGGCCTTCCGACAGCGCCCGGGCCCTCGCCTCGAGCGCCGGATCGGCCAGCATCTCGTCGGGCTTCACGGCGTGTGCCGCGCCGGCGATGAGCAGCGCCAGCAGCAGTACGATCGAGGTCAGCGAAAGCCGTGCGCTCATGGCAGGCCCGCGGACTGCACGGCGCTCGCCTGCTTGCGACGGCGCGACGGCGCGCCGACACGCAGGCGCCTGTCCATCAGCGACATGGCCGCGCCTGCCATCATCATCAGGCCGCCGCCCCATATCAACGTCACCAGCGGCTTCCACCACAGACGCACCACGACCGATCCATCATTGCCCTCGTCGCCGAGCGAGATGTAGAGCTGGGAGAGGCCGATCGTCCTGATGCCGGACTCCGTCGTCGTCATCTGCCGCACCGGATAGAAACGCTTGGCGGAGTTGATTTCGCCAATAGCGCTGCCGCTGACGCCGATCAACTCGAAGCGGCCACGGTCCTCGCTGTAGTTCGGACCCTGGGCAGGATGGAGCCCGACGAAACGCAGCGTGTGGCCGGACAGTTCGACGGTCTCGCCGGCGTGCATCGACAGGATCTTTTCGGTGCCGAAGCAAAGCGTGCCGACGATGCCGAGCGTGGTCAGACCGAGGCCAAGGTGAGCGAAGGCAGTGCCGAAAACCGAGCGCGGCAAGCCGAGCAAGCGCCTGACCATGGTCCCGGCCGCAACGTTGCCGAAGCCTGACTTGACCGCGAGATCGGTGACCGCGCCAAGCATCAGCCAGACGGCGAGGCCAACCCCCAAGGCCGCGAACACCGAGGCGCCGTCGATGAACAAAGCGGTGACCAGCGTCGCCAGAAGGGCGGCGGCGAACGCCACCATGAGGCGCTGCGCAACGGCGAAGACATCGCCGCGCTTCCAGGCCAGCAGTGGCCCGAACGGAACCATCACCAGCAGCGGCACCATCAGCGGTCCGAACGTCAGGTTGAAGAATGGCGCGCCGACCGAAATCTTGTCGGCGGAAAAGGCTTCGACGGCAAGCGGATAGAGCGTGCCGACGAGCACGGTCGCGGTCGCGGTGGTCAGGAACAGATTGTTGAGAACGAGCGCGCCTTCGCGCGAAATCGGATGGAACAGGCCACCGGCCGTCAGCCGGGAAGCGCGCAGCGCAAACAGCGTCAGGGAGCCGCCGATCAACAGCGTCAGGATGCACAGGATGAAGACGCCGCGCGTCGGGTCGGTGGCGAAGGCGTGGACGGAGGTCAACACGCCGGAGCGCACCAGGAAGGTGCCGAGCAGCGACAGCGAAAAGGTCAGGATGGCAAGCAGCAGCGTCCAGATCTTCAGCGCCGAGCGCTTTTCCATGACGATGGCCGAATGCAGCAGTGCGGTGCCCGCCAGCCACGGCATGAAGGAGGCGTTTTCGACCGGGTCCCAGAACCAGAAACCGCCCCAGCCGAGCTCGTAATAGGCCCAGTACGATCCCATGGCGATGCCGCCGGTCAGGAACATCCAGGCGACCAGCGTCCACGGCCGCACCCAGCGCGCCCAGGACGCATCGATGCGCCCTTCGATGAGGGCCGCGACCGAGAAGGAAAAGCAGATCGAGAAGCCGACATAACCGAGATAGAGAAACGGCGGGTGAATGGCGAGGCCGAGGTCCTGCAGGATCGGGTTGAGATCACGGCCTTCGATCGGCGCCGGATTGAGGCGGATGAACGGATTGGACGTCGCAAGGATGAACAGGAAGAAGGCGGCGCCGATCGCGCCTTGCACGGCAAGCACATTGGCGCGCAGCGTTGCCGGCAGGTTCGACCCGAAAGCGGCGACAAGCGCACCGAAGAAGGTCAGGATCAGCACCCAGAGCAGCATCGAGCCTTCGTGATTGCCCCAGGTTCCGGTGATCTTGTAGATCAACGGTTGCAGCGAATGCGAGTTTTCCCACACACTCGCCACCGAGAAGTCGGAGCTTGCATAGGCGCTCGCAAGTGCTGCGAAGGACAGCGCGGTCAAGGCAAAGCCGGTCACCGCGACCGGGCCGCCGACCGCCATCAGGCGCTGGTTGTTCAGGCGCGCGCCAAACAGCGGCACGATTGTCTGCACCAGCGAAAGCGCAAACGCCAGGACCAGGGCAAAATGTCCGGTTTCAACCACGGTTGCGCCCCTTATTCACTCTTGCTCTCCTGCCAGACGCCCTTGGCCTTCAATCCGTCGGCCACCTCCTTGGGCATGTAGCGCTCATCATGCTTGGCCAGCACACTGTCGGCAACGAAGGTGCCGTCCGGGCCAAAGGTGCCTTCGGTGATGACGCCCTGCTCTTCGCGGAAAAGGTCCGGCAGGATGCCGGTATAGGTGACCTTGATCGATTTGTGCGTGTCGGTGACCGAAAAGGCGACTGTCGTCCCCTGCCCGCGCTGGATGGTGCCTTTTTCGACCAGTCCGCCCAGCCTGATGCGCTGGCCGGGCTGGACGCTGGCGGTGGTGAGGTCGGCCGGCATGTAGAAATAGGACGCCTTCTGGCCGAGCGCGTAAAAGGTCAGCCCGGTGGCGGCGCCCAGGAAGGCCAGACCGCCCGCGATCACCGACAGTCGTTTCTGCTTGCGCGTCATATCAAGGTCTACTCCGTCGCCGTCAGGCCAAGCGAGGCGGCAAAGGCGGTGAATTTCTTGGCTTCGTCACTGTCGGCTCCAAAGACGGCTATAGCGCGACCCAGCGCGTCCCGCGCCTGGTCGGCCTTGCCCAGCACGAGATAGGAACGAACGAGCCGCATCCATCCTTCCGGGTCGCGCGGATTTTGCCGCAATTTGTCGTCGAGGCCGGTGACCATGGTGTTGATCATGGCCTCCCTGTCCGTGGGAGACATCGAGGATGCGGCGTCGACATCGCCGGCACCGGGACCGTTGGTGGCGCTGCCGGAAGCGACTTCGGGGCTGCCGGATTTGGCCAGCGCCTGCTCGACCGCTCCGCGCCATGGCGAATCCGGCGGCAGCTTGCCCTGCATCGCCTGCCAGGCCGCGACCGCATCCTTGGCGCGGCCTTCCTGCGCCAGCGCCATGGCCAGGTAGAAGCTGGCTTTGGCATTGGCCGGATCGAGCTTCAAGGCCGCCTCGAAAGCATCCTGGGCATCGGCCGAGACAATGCCGCCTGCCGCATTGGCGATCGCCTCGCCAAGACCGGCCCGGCGGATCGCGCTGTCGCCATCGAGGCGAATGGCATTGCGATAGGCCGCTGCCGCATCGGAAAAGCGCTGCATGCGCAGATAGACGGGTGCGAGCACA
Source organism: Mesorhizobium bavaricum (assembly GCF_056781655.1). Taxonomy (NCBI): domain Bacteria; kingdom Pseudomonadati; phylum Pseudomonadota; class Alphaproteobacteria; order Hyphomicrobiales; family Phyllobacteriaceae; genus Mesorhizobium; species Mesorhizobium bavaricum. The sequence goes on from NZ_CM165566.1 coordinate 5,567,699, forward strand.
TCCCATCCCCTGCCGTCGGAAGGATTGGCGGCAAGATGGGCTTCGGCCCGCGCCACCAATTCGTCCACCGAACTGTCGGCCGGATTCCTGGCCAGCCGCTCACTGAGCGGCTGCGACGGCAGCTCGGGAGAGCCGAGCTGGCTGTAGAGACCCCAGCTGACAAGCGGTACCGCGAGCACGGCCGCGGTTGCCACCAGCCTTGCCGCGACCGACGCCTGTCTGACGGAGGCCTTGCCGGCCGCTGCCGCATTGTCGAGGCGAAGGATACGACGAGCGATCTCGGCGCGGGCCTCGGTCGCTTCCGCCGGCTGGATCAAGCCACGTGCGGCGTCGCGGTCGAGTTCGGACAACTGATCGCGATAGACTTCCAGATCGTGATCGCCAGCCGACGACGCACTCTTCGAGCTGGCGGCCAGCGGCAGCAGCACCGCCAGGCTTGCACCCAGCGTGAGAATTGCGGCTATAACCCAGAACAGCATGGTTCTTCCAATAACGGCAGAGCCCTGCCGTGCCAACACAAGTGTCCTGCGACGCTTTGACGGCAGGCGCGCCGCATGTCCTTGATCGACATCAACCGGCCGGATACCGGCCGAACCCGGTCGATTGTCAGGTCAGCGGCGTCCAGCTGCCGTCGCCGTTGCGGCAGGCGGTTCCGCGCGCCGTCACTCCGGCTCCGCCTGTAAACACCGTCTGCGTATATTGGCGGCAGTCCTGCGAGCCGACGCGGTAGGGCTGGCCCGGAACCACCTCGCCATAATGCGAAGCCTGCTCGCCCTTCCATGCCACCTTCTGGCCACTGGTCGTGTATTCGAGCGCCTTGTATTCCGCCTCGAGCGCACTGCGCTTCTCGGTCTCGCTCAGGCCGTTGCCGATCGAGCCGCCGACCAAGCCGCCGTCCATCGCCGAGATGATCGTCGTCGTGACCTTGCCGCTCGAAGGAGGCGTCGAGGCCGGTGTCGGGGCGACGGTGGGACCCTTGCTGCTCAAGGTGGTGCAGCCGGAGACGGCCAGCAATGCGGAAACAAGTGCGACGCGAATCTTCATGCCAACAACCGGTTTTCTTGAGTTGGAGCCTGCCATGGATGAGCCGGGGGCCGCGTCATCGGAGAAGTGGGTGTGGCCATAGTATTGATATTTGTCGGAAATTTGGCCGCAGCCGGCCGATCCATGACCAATCGACATGCCGCCATAACATGCCCCGTCCATCGATGTCGATTGGCCCCCGGAAAGCATCATTGAAGGCTCCGCAATCGCACCACCGCCTTCAATCCGCCCATGCCGGACCGTTCGAGTGCCAGGACGCCTCCATACTCGTTGACGAGGTCGGCGACAATGGCCAGCCCCAGACCTGTTCCGGGCTTCGTCTCGTCCAGCCGCCGCCCGCGCTTCATCGCCTCGCGCGCCTTGTCCTCAGGAATGCCCGGGCCGTCATCCTCGATGCTGATCTCAAACAGGCTGGACGTGTCGTCCTTGCCGGTCAAAGGCACGACCGACACCAGCACCGCGCTCCTGGCCCATTTCATCGCGTTTTCGAGCAGATTGCCCAGCAACTCCTCGAGATCTTCGCGCTCGCCGGCGAAGACGACCTCGGTGGCCGGCAGGGTCAGCGACAGGTTGGTCTGCGGGTTGAGCTTCTGCAAAACCCGCACCATGCGTTGCACCAGCGGCGTCACCGGCGTGCGGTAGACGACGCTGTCGCGTTGCGCCGCGACACGGGCGCGCTGCAGATAGTGCTCGACCTGCTTCTGCATGGAAGCGGCCTGTTCGGCAATCAACTGCCCCTTGGCGCCGCCAAGCGCCCGGCCCTCATTGAGCAGCACCGCCAGCGGCGTCTTCAGCGAATGGGCGAGATTGCCGACCTGGGTTCGCGACCGCTCGACGATGCGCCGGTTGTTTTCGATCAACGCATTGGTTTCGTTGGCAAGCGGTTCGATCTCGGCCGGGAACCGACCATCGAGCCTGTGCGCGGTGCCCTCGCGCACCATGGCAAGTGCGTTCCTGACCCGGCGCAGCGGCTGCAGGCCGAGCAGGATGGCGATCGCGTTGATGGCGATCATGCCGACGCCGAACAGACTGAGATAAGTCAGCAGCCGGCGCTGGAAGGTCGAGATTTCCTGTTCGAGTTCGCTCTGGTTGCCCATGACGCGGAAGCGCGCGGCGCGGTTCTTGGAGTCGAGAACGAACTCACTCTCGAACACTTCGAGCTGCTCGCCGTCAATGCCTACGGTCGGATAGCTGCGCTGGAAGCTGGAGTTGAAAGGCACATCGGCAACGCTCGGCGACGGGATCGTCTTGGTCATCGACGACGAATGAAGATCTCCGTGCACATCTTCCGAGGCGGGCTCAACCGACCAATACCAGCCCGAATTCGGCTCCGAGAACCGGAGGTCGCCGAGATCGGGAGCGCCCGTGAGCGCACCGCTGTCGGAAATGCCGATGGAGCCGATCAGGTTGAACAGATGCGCCGAAAGCAGGCTGTCGAAGCCGCGCTCGCTGGCCTGGCGGTAGAGCGTCGTGATCAGGGTGAAGATGATGACAAGGGTCACGATCGCCCACACCGTGGAAAAGGCGATCACGCGGAACGTCAGCGAACGCGGCCACAAACGCAGCGACAGCGGCGTCCTTGCGGTTTGTTTGAGCGGTTCCGAGTTACGCCTCCGGCTCACGCATGCGGTAGCCCATGCCGCGCACGGTTTCGATCATGTCGATGCCCATTTTCTTGCGCAGCCGCCCGACAAAGACCTCGATGGTGTTGGAATCGCGGTCGAAATCCTGATCGTAGAGATGTTCGACCAGTTCGGTCCGCGAGACGACCTCGCCCATATGGTGCATCAGATAGGCCAGCAGGCGGAATTCGTGCGAGGTCAGCTTCAGCGGCACGCCGTCGACATCGGCCTTCGAGGCCTTGGTGTCGAGGCGCAGCGGCCCGCAGGTCAGCTCGGACGAGGCATGGCCGGCGGCACGCCGGATCAGGGCCCTCAGCCTCGCCAGCACCTCCTCGATGTGGAACGGCTTGGTGACATAGTCGTCGGCGCCGGCGTCGATGCCGGAGACCTTGTCGCTCCAGCGGTCGCGCGCCGTCAGGATCAGCACCGGCATCTTGCGGCCGCCGCGACGCCAGCGCTCGACGACGCTGATGCCGTCCATCTGCGGCAGGCCGATGTCGAGCACGACGGCGTCGTAGGGTTCGGTGTCGCCGAGGAAATGGCCCTCCTCGCCATCGAAGGCGCGGTCGACGACATAGCCGGCGTCGACCAGCGCGTCCGATATCTGCCGGTTGAGATCCTTGTCATCCTCGACGACGAGTACGCGCATGCGGAGATCGATACCTGTTGAAGAGCTGGGGCAGATATAGGCCGATTCCGGCGGCCTGGGAAACGAAGGCCTTTAAGATGAAAGATTGGGTCAGTTCTGCGGAACGATGATTTCGGAACGGCGCGGACGCTGCCCATCCTTGCCCGGCACGAGCACGACGATGACGCAAACCGGCTGGCCTCCGCGCGTCGATTGCGAGGCCTTGGCCAGCGTTCCGCCATTCTGCTCGGCCACCTGCTGGCCGATGGCGTAGCAATCGGACGCCACCAATACGACCGGGCGGGCCTGGTCCGGGGCAATGACCGGTGTCGCCATCGCCTGCGACGCAAACAGGCCGGCAGCACAGAGCGCCAGTGTCGCGGTTCGGAAGTGGGAGCGAAGCGTTTTCATGCTCGGCGTTGTAACGCATCGGTGCTGAACGTGAAATGAACAGTGAACGCCGCCAAGACCATGTCCGCTACCCCTGTAACGCGAGACAACCGATCGGATTTCGCCGCCCACACGGCGAAATCCCGGAAGCATCAGTCTAGACCCCGTTTGGACCATATTGAAAGCGCATCAGTCATTTTCCTGCGTTATGGCGCGAAACCGCAGCAAGCCGTGATGCACGAGCAGGTCCTCGTCATAGCGAGCCTCGGCGAATTCCAGCACGAGGCGTGTCTGTCCACGCGGGCCGATGATCAGCACCGAGTCGGCGAGGCGCGCCTTGATGCTGTCCATGATGGCACGCGTTTCGGCCTCGTCATGGGTCTTCGACCAGACATGCAGCGTGACCAGCTGATCGGCATCGTTCTGGACCCCGGTGTCCCAGTCGAAGGCGCTGGTCTGGCCGCAGGTTACATGGGGAAAGGCGGCATTGTCGGCCGCATGTTCGAGCAGCCCAGCGCCGCCCAGCAGCGCCGACAGCGATGCATCGCTTCTCAATCGCAGGAACAATGCCTGCAGCAAGTCGCCGGATGCGGTCATATGTCGTTCCCTCGCCTGCCACGCCTCGAACAGCATCTTGCGCACTATAATTCGCTCGCAGCGTATCCGCACGAAGCTGCGCAACGCAAGCGCCGGCGCCAAGGTGATGACGCACGGCGATCTGAGAGAGGACGGGCTGGCCAGATGCCTGGCAAGCCGAGTGTGAACGTGGACTTTCGATTCCCGCTCACCTAACCTTGCCTCCGTATGGACGGGGTTCCTTGCCCGCTTTTGCTCCACGCGGCGCCAAGCAGCGGGGCGTTTTCCTTGATTTCCGGAGTAATGATGCTCGATCCAGAAAAGGCCAGGGCCGCGTCGCGTTTGTTGGTAAGCCATTGGGACAACGGCACTCGTCTCGACGCCATACCCCAAGAATTGCGGCCACAAACGCGGACCGAAGGTTACGCCATCCAGTCGCATGTGATGGATCGTTCGGTGGCTCCGCTCTTCGGTTGGAAGATTGCGGCAACCAGTCTGGCCGGACAAAGGCACATCAATGTCGACGGCCCGATGGCCGGGCGTCTCCTCGCCGAAAAAGCGGTCGAGGTTGGCGGGGCCGTTTCGCTGGCGACGAGCAAGATGCGTGTGGCCGAGATCGAATTCGCTTTCCGCTTCGGCCGCCGATTGCCGCCTCGCCCGGAACCCTATGCAATCGGTGAAGTGATGGATGCCGTAGAGACCTTGCACCCGGCGATCGAAATACCGGACTCGCGATATGACTATTTCTGCGCGGTAGGCGCGCCGCAGCTCATAGCCGACAATGCCTGCGCCAACCTGTATGTCATCGGTGAGGCCGCAAAAGATGATTGGCGCGACGTGGACCTCGCCAAGCACCCGGTTGTCGCCTTTGTTTCTGGAAAGTCGCGGCATGACGGAACCGGGGCAGCCGTGTTGGGCGATCCGCGCATTGCGCTCGCCTGGATCGTCAACGAACTGTCGGGCCTCGGCATAGCAGTCCAGCCGGGACAGGTGGTGATAACCGGCACCTGCGTAACGCCGATAAGTGTCGAGGCAGGTGACGAAGTCACTGGCGATCTGGGCAGGTTTGGCCGCGTCTCGGTCAGGTTTGTCTAGAGCGACCCACCGTTTCCCGGAAACGGCGAACCGCTCTATCTCTTTGTTTTTACACAATTCCGGACAGAAAACCGTTTCATACTTTTCCTGGAATTGCTCTAATTCGCCTGGCGCAGCCTGACCACGAAACTGCGCAGCGCCAGCACCAGCACCGTGATGATGATCAGGATCACCGAGAGCGCTGCAATCGCCGGGTCGATGTTGTCGCGCAGGCCCATCCACATCAGCCTGGGCAGCGTGATGGCGTTGACGCTTGTAATGAACAGCGTGACGCCGATTTCTTCCCAGGACAGCACAAAGGAGAGAAGTGCCGCGGTGATGATGCCGAACTTGATGTTGGGCATGATGATCCGGGTGGCGCGCTCCCAGACAGTTGCGCCCAGACCGCGCGCGGCAAGGTCGATGCGCCGGTCGAGCTGGCTGAGCGAGACCAGCATCAGCACGGTGGCGAAGGGCACCGTCATCACCGAATGCGCCATGGCAACGCCAAGCCAGGTGTCATAGCCGAAGAACGAGCTGAAACCCGAGATCGAGGTCAAAAGGAAGTAGAGCGTGATGGCCGAAACCACCGGCGGCACCACCATCGGCAGCAGAACGAAGCCGACGAGTGCCGCGGTGAAGCGCGGCTGGAACATCCACACACCGAGGCTGAAGCACAGCGCCAGCACGGTGGAAAAGGCGCTGCTGACGATGCCGATGCGGATCGAGAGCAGGATCGAATCGATCCAGCGCGGATCCTCGATCAGCGCCCGGTAATGGCGCAGCGACAGTTCGCCGGATGGCATCGCCAGCATGCGGCTCGGTGTCAGCGACACCGGGATCACGGCGAGCAGCGGCATCAGCAGGAACAGCGCCACGAAGGCGGCGATGATCAGCGAGACGGGACCAGGGCGGTAGGTCGGCATCAGATCAACTGCTTCGGTCTGACATAACGGAACAAGAGCGCCATCAGCGCGCCGACGAACAGCACCAGCACGACGCTGATCGCCGCGCCCAGCCCCCAGTCCGGGCTCTGGAATATCCTGAGATAGATCAGCTCGGCGACCATGACGCTGCGGCCGCCGCCGAGGATCGCCGGCGTCACGAAGAAGCCCAGCGAAAACACGAAGACGATGAGCGCCGCGCCGATGATGCCGGAGCTGGTCATCGGCACGAAGACCGACCAGAAGGTGCGCATGCGGGTGGAGCCGAGCCCGCGCGCGGCCAGCAGCACGCGGTCGTCGAGGCTGCGCATGGCGGACGCCAGCGGAAAGACGGCGAAGGGAATGAGGAAATGCGTCATGCCGACGATGACGCCGAACTCGTTGCGCACCAGCGCCAGCGGTTCGGAAATGAAACCGATCGCCTGCAGCCAGGTGTTGATCAGACCGCGATTGGACAGCAGCGCCACCCAGCCGAAGGCACGGGTCAGCACCGAGATCCAGAAGGGAACGAGAATGCAGAACTCGGCAACCAGGCGCTGTCCCGGGGTTCCACGCACCCAGACGACGGTGATGGCATAGGCAGCGGCCACCGAAACCATGGTGACCACCGCCGCGATGCGCAGTGTCCGGATGAACACCGACTGCACCAGATCGTCGGTGAGCAGCGCATCATACTGGCCGAGCCCCGGCGTCGGCAGCGTAAAACTCCACTTGACGACGCCGAGGAACGGCCAGGCATAGGCCAGGGCAAGAAACAGGAGCAGCGGCGCCATCAACAGCGCCGCGCCCATCCTGTCGGAGAGATATGCTCTCATGTCGACCCGGTCATCCGGCCTTGATCAGGCGGAGATGATCTTGGTGTATTCGTCGAGCGCTGGCCCGTAGTTCTTGGCGTACCAGTCCATATCGAGCGCGATCTGCTTTTTCATGTTCTCGGGGTCGACCGGATTGATGCGCTTCTTGTCGGCGGGGATCAGCGCGTCGGCGGCCGGGTTTGCGGGGCCCTGGCCGAGCTTGTCGAACATGATCAGCTGCTTTTGCGGGTCCTGGGCGCTGGCGATGAACTTCATCGCCGCGTCCTTGCCGCCGGGATTGCCCTTGAGCACGGCGAGCGCGCCGGGCGAGATCAGGCCCTGGTCCCAGATGAACTTGATCTTGCCCCCGGAATCCTGCTCGATCAGCGAGGCGCGGGTCGACCAGACGATGGCCATGGAGGCCTCGCCATTGAGCAGCACGCTCTGGCTTTCGGCACCGCCGCCCCAATAGGCGACGACGTTCTCCTTGAAGGCGGCGATCTTGTCATGAGCGCGCTTCAGATCGAGCGGGTAGAGCGAGGCAGGCGCGATGCCGTCGGCGAGCAGCGCGGCCTCCCAGCTCGACACGCCCCATTTGTAGAGCGAGCGCTTGCCGGGGAATTTCTTCACATCGAAGAAATCGGCCATGCCGGTCGGTGCGTCCTTGCCATACTTTTCGGAATCGTAGGCGATGACATAGGAGAAGAAATAGGTCGAAGCGGCATATTCCCAGCCAAAGCCTTCGCGCATCTTCTTCTTGTCGACGACCGCATAGTCGATCGGCTCGAGTGCGCCCTGCGCGCCGAGCGTGATGGCCGAGAACGGGTCGACGTCGACGAGGTCCCAGGTCGGTGCGCCGCTCTTGAACTGCGCGGCGATGGCGCCTTCGGTCGGGCCCGAGCCGTCCATCTTGACGGTGATGCCGGTTTCCTTGGTGAATGCCTGGCCATAGGCGGCATCATAGGCGGTGATGGCGTCGCCGCCCCAGTTCACCAGCACCAGTTCCTTCGCCGCTGCAAAGGCTCCGGTCGAGCGCAGCAGCATCGGCGTGCCGGCCAGCACCATTGCTGCCAGCTGCGTGAATTGCCGGCGCGAGATCTCGCCGCGACCTGCCCTGGCGGACAGGCTCTCGATGGCTTGTTTCTTGGTCTCATTTGTCATGGCAGTTCCCCTTTTTTGTCGTTGAGAGTACCGGAAAGCGGTGGCGCGAAGTCTCGCCACACCGTTCGTCATTGTCCTCCATCCGGAAGGAGGAAACCCTTTTCCGCCGGCCAGGTGAGCCAGACGGAGTTGCCCTTGCTCAGCGCGGCGGCAGCTATCTCGTTCGGCACCGAGACCGTGACCTTCGCGCCTTGCCGCGTCGTCAGGTCAAGCCGCGTTGCCGCGCCGAGATAGGTGGAGTTGGTCGCGGTCGCGGCGATGCCGTTCTCGCCGGCTACTGCCTCGCCTGATATCGACATGTATTCAGGCCGGATCGCCAGGATCGCATCGCCGCGCACCGCCTCAGCCCTGCAGCGCATGGAGACCGCTCGGTCTTCGCAGAGGCCGGTCGAGCCATTGTCGGCCGGGCGCACCCCCTTCAGCGGCAGCATGTTGATCTCGCCAAGGAACTCGGCGACGAAGCGGTTGTCCGGCCGGTCATAGACCTCGTCCGGCGCTCCGACCTGCAGCAGTTTGCCATGATTGAAGATGGCGACGCGCGACGACAGCGCCAGTGCCTCGCTCTGATCGTGGGTAACGAAGACGAAGGTTGTGCCGGTCTCCTGGTGCAGCCGCTTCATCTCGGCCTGCATCTGACCGCGCAGGCCCTTGTCGAGTGCGGAAAACGGCTCGTCGAGCAAAAGCACGCCCGGCTCGAACACCAGCGCACGGGCGAGCGCGACGCGCTGCTGCTGACCGCCTGAAAGTTGCGCCGGCAGTTTTTTCTCGTGGCCCTTGAGGCCGACGCGTTCGATCATCTCGCCGACACGGCGCTTGATGTCGGCCGCCGATTTCTTGCGCACCTTGAGTGGGAAGGCGATGTTGGCTTCGACGGTCATATGCGGAAACAGCGCGTAGCCCTGGAAAACCATGCCGGCTGCGCGCTGTTCGGCCGGTCGTTCGGTGATGTCGACGCCATCGCTGAAAAGCCGGCCCTCGGTCGGTTGCACGAAGCCAGCAAGGATCATCAGGAAGGTGGTCTTGCCCGAACCGGACGGCCCGAGCAGGGTCAGGAACTCGCCGCGGCCGATATCGAGCGTCAGATTGTCCAGCGCACGGAACGAGCCGAAGCTCTTGCCGATCCCGATTGCCTTGATCTCTGCGGCCCGGCCGGGTTGCTGCATCCTGTCTGTTTCCTCAACTCCAAGAGAAATCGTAGGCAGCGCGCGGCCTCACCGCAACCGAATAGTTTTCGCCGGATCGGCAAATTCCATTCATCTGTCCAATCTGTGGCGCCCGTGGTCGGCCATGCCCTTGGCATTGCTCTCCGCGAGCTTCGATCGCAGCCATCCGGCAAATGCGTCAAGCACCGGGTGCGTCGCCTTGGCGTGTTCGGAAACGAGGAAGTAGGAGCGCGGCGATTTGATCGCAATGTCGAAGGGACGCACGAGCCTGCCCTCGGCCAGGGCCTTGCCGCTGGTCAGTTCGTCGCCCATGGCCATGCCCTGGCCGGCTATTGCGGCCGAGAAGACAAGATTCATGTCGGAAAAAAAGATACCGCCTTCCGGGTCGGGGTTCTCGACCCTGGACAGCGCCAGCCAGCGCGCCCAATCCTCGGTGTCACCGAGATGCAGGAGATTGGCGCGCAACACATCGGCGGGCTTGGAGAACCCGCCGACCTTGTTGAGGAGCGTCGGGCTGCAGAGCGGCGTAAAGGAAATCTCGCACAACAGTTCGGCGGCCCGGTTCGGCCAATTGCCAACGCCGAAGGCGATGAAGGCGTCGGCGTCGGCGTTGCTGACATCATCCAGCCGTCGCGGCGTCAGGATGCGAAGCGCCACATCGGGGTACATCTGCCTGAACTCGCCGATATGGGTACACAGGAACAGCGAGGCAAAGCCCGGCGTGCAGCTGACGCTGAACGAGCCGCCAACGCCGGTGCCGGCATGGCGGGTGACCGCATCGCCCAGCACGGTCAGCGCCTTGCGCACGTCGCTGGCGTAACGCTGGCCGCGCGGCGTCAGGGCCACGCCCTTGCCGATGCGCTCGAGCAGATCGAAGCCAAGGTCGCGTTCAAGCAGGCGAAGCTGATGGCTCACGGCGCTGCGGGTCAGATGCAATTCGTCGGCGGCGCGCCAGACGCTGCCGTGGCGGGCAAAGCTGTCGAGCGCGCGCAGCGCCTGGGTGGATGGTATGCGCAAGAGGCCTCAGGTGAACCGAATTTGCATGAGCCGGGAAAACATATCACTTTTTGGCGAACCGCTTCACTGCTTTCTTCTCATCCCATGGAGAAACCGGTGGCCACCTCGGCGCAAGCAACCGCCCTTGCCTGTCTCGACGACATCCAGCCGTTGCTGTCGGCGTGGACGCGCACTATCTTCGACTTCGGTGAAACCGCGTGGCGGGAATATCAGTCGGCTGCCTGGTATGTGGAGCGGCTGAAGCGCGAAGGCTTCTCCGTCGAGGAAGGATCCGGCGGCATGCCGACGGCCTTCTGCGCCCACTGGACCAATGGCCCCGGCCCGACCATCGGCATGTACGCCGAATATGACGCGGTACCAGGCAATTGCCAGGATGCCGCGACGGTCAAGCGTCCGCGCCCAGGCCTCTCGGAACATGCTGGTGGTCATACCGACCCGCATTCCGGGCTGGGCATTTCAAGCCTCGGCGGGCTGCTGGCGACCAAGGCGGCGATGCAGCGCCACGGCATTTCAGGCACGCTGCGCTTCACCGGCGAGCCAGCCGAGAAGGTTCGCGGGTCCAAGCCGATCCATGCCGCCAAGGGCTATTATGACGGTCTCGCCGGCATGATCTCGTTCCACCCGTTCTACATGCTGCCGCTCTGCAACACCGCGCGCTGGGACACGCATTGCGGGGCAGCTTACGCAATGATCTACCGCTTCATCTGCGACCAACCGGAGCGCTGGGCACGAGCGGCGGGCGGCGCAGCGCCCATTCCGCAGGCGCATTCGGCGGTGCGCGCGCCGGGCGCCAACGACGCGCTCATGATGATGTACATGGCGTCCAAGGCACTGCGCGATTCCATGCTGCCGCACCAGGGCGGCTGGTCGATCAGCGAGGCGATCCTGACAGCCGGCCAGGCGACCGCCGACAACCTGCCGGCGGGGCTGGCCGAGATCCAGTACATGATCCGCGTGCCGACGCTGGCGATGGCCGAGCAGATCACCGCCGTGCTCGACCGCAACGCCGAGGCCGCTGCCAGCATGAGCGGCTGCCGCCACGAGCGGCATTGGGTGTCGAAGTCGCGGCCGGGGCTGGCCAATCACGCCATGGCCGAAGTCGCCTATGAAGCGCTGTCGACCGTCGGGCCGCCGCGCTGGGACGAGGACGCCAAGGCGGTTGCGCGCGACATGCAGGTCAATGCCGGGCGCATGGCGAGTGACGAGCCGTTCATCGAAGAACTGGAGCGCCTGATCGAGCCACAGGCGGCGGAAGCGATCCTGCGCCGCGATCTGCCGCCCTCGCAGGTGAATTCGACCTCCGACGACTACACCGATATGAGCTGGCATACGCCGACTGCGCGCTTCTACATCGCCCGCCCGGCGCTGCGCTCGGAAACCGGCTACCCCTATCCGTCATGGGTAATGAATGCGCTGGGCGGCATTCCCGCCACCATCGATCCGATGGTCATCTGCGCGGCGAAGACCATCGCGCTCGCCGCCCTTCGCCTGCTGGAAGACCAGACCGCCCGCGAGGCGGCGATGAATGAATTCGTTGCCCGCACCGGCGGCGGCGTCGGCGGCTCGAACTGGATCGCGCCGCTCTGCGACTACGAACCGCCGATTGGATTTCGCTGGCCGGAATATGTCACCACCCCGCGCGGACCGGACTGGTGGATACCGAACAATCCCAAAGCCACATGATCAACCAAGTTGCCTCACGAGGAGAACCCCATGACCGTTCATGACCGCATCGTCGCCGAGCCGTTTTCGCTGCAGCGCCGCAACCCGGCCGGCGGCACCAAGCCGCTGACCGCCTGGGGTTTTGCCAACGAGACCGATGTCCTGACCGACGTGTTGCTCGGCTCGCCCAATTTCCTGCGCCATCTGTCGACCAGCTCGCTGTCGCGCAAGCATCTGCGCGAAGCGCCTTGCAACGTCCAGATCGCGCAGGCGCAGCACAAGGACCTTGTCGCCGCCTACGAGCATTTCGGCGTCAACATCCACTGGCACGAGCCGACACCGGAACTGCCGATGCAGGTCTATTCCCGCGATTCCAGTGTCATGACGCCTTACGGCGCGGTCATCACCGCGATGGCCAACTGGTGGCGGCGCGGCGAGAATTATGCCGCCATCCGCACCTACGAAAAACTCGGCATCCCGATCTACGACATGGTCACGGCAGGCACGTTCGAGGGCGGCGACTTCAATGTCATCGAGGACGGCGTCGTGTTGATCGGCTGCGGCGGCGCCCGCACGCAGGAAGAAGGCGCCCGCCAAGTGCAGGCGTGGTTCGAAAAGGAGGGCTGGGAAACCCGCATCGCCTTCATCGACGAGTACTATGTCCATATCGACCTGATGGTGGTGCCCATCGCCGAAAAACTGACCGCCGTCTGCCTCGCCTGCACCGAGCCGGGCATCGTCGACTGGCTGAAGGGCAAGGGCCACGAGATCATCGACGTGCCGTTCCAGGATACGATGGCGCTCGGCTGCAACTTCATGTCGTTGGGCAAGGACCGGGTGATCGCGCCCACCTCCAGCCAGACACTGATCGGCCAGCTCAAGGCGCGCGGCTTCGAGGTCGCGGCGGTCGACATGAGCGAGATCTCCAAGACCGGCGGCGGCATCCACTGCATGGCCCAGGCGTTGAAGCGCGAGCCGGCCTGAGAGGCAGCGGTTGGCGGGGCACCAACTATCCCACCTTGACCGACAAAATCGGCGCGCGGCTTTACGCTGCGCCCGTCATCTCAGCGTATCGTCTGAGCCCCATCCCGGCGAAAAAGATGACCATCAGGATGGTGAAGACGATGAGCAGGCCGATGCGGAAGAACTTCGCTAGCGGCGAGAGCTTGACGTTTGCAAGCTGCTTGAACGGAACGCCACTCGGTTTCGTCGCCGCCAGGCCAAGCCAGAAAATGCAGGTGATGACAACGAGCACGCCAATGTAAGAATCCATCCAGTCCGGCACTCTCATCAATCCGAAATTGAACGCGAATGCTCGGCGCACGGACAGGAACAGCAAGGAGGATATGGAGCAGATAAAAATCAGGCGTTTCATACTACTTTCTTTCGCTGCAATTTTTATCTCACCAAACATATAATTTGCCTTGATTGAAGAAACGTTATGTCTGCTTGCCTTCAACAATTTACCTTCTCTGGGCGCGCGACAGAGTTGCCCCTGACGCTTGCCCCCTGCCCTTGCGCCAACAAACCTTGCGGCTGTGTCCTCGGCGCCCTTGTGAGCGCCGGCAAAATGGATGAATAGTCAGGACAGGGCGCCGCCCTGAAATTGCCGGCTTGCGGTTTTCAGGTCACGCCCACAGCCGAGCCGGATTTCCGAATGGCCAGTCCTGAACCGCGCAAGAGAAGAGGTCCGATCGCCGCCTGGCTGCTGGCGCTCGATGCATGGCTCGATTCCTCGCTCTACGAGATCGGTTTCAAGGCGCGCCAGTTCTGGGAAGCCGCGACGATCTTCTCACGGCGCTTCCGCGTCAACGGCTGGCGCCGTGGGATCATTGAACTGTTGAGCGAAGGTTTTACCCTGGGCGCGGGCGGCATTGTGGTGATGCTGGCGCTGGCCATCCCGGCTTTCCAGGATACGGCCGGCGACTGGCGCGCGCAGGGCGACTTCGCCGTCACCTTCCTCGACCGCTACGGGAACGAGATCGGCCAGCGCGGCATCATCCAGCGCGATTCGGTGCCGGTCGACGAAATGCCTGATCACGTCATCAAAGCGGTGCTCGCGACCGAGGATCGCCGCTTCTTCGATCACTACGGCATCGATGTGCTTGGCCTTTCACGCGCGATCTTCGAGAATGTGCGGGCCAACTCGGTGGTCCAGGGCGGCTCGAGCATTACCCAGCAGCTGGCCAAGAACCTGTTTCTCACCAATGAGCGCACGCTGGAGCGCAAGATCAAGGAAGCCTTCCTGTCGCTGTGGCTCGAGGCCAATCTGTCGAAGAAGGAAATCCTGCAGCTCTATCTCGACCGCGCCTATATGGGCGGCGGCACGTTCGGCATCGAGGCGGCCGCCGATTTCTATTTCGGCAAGAGCGTCAAGGACCTGAACCTCGCCGAGGCGGCAATGCTGGCCGGCCTGTTCAAGGCGCCGACCAAATATGCGCCGCACATCAACCTGCCCGCGGCGCGCGCGCGCGCCAACGTGGTGCTGTCCAACCTTGTCGACGCCGGCTTCATGACCGAGGGTCAGGTCCTGCAGGCAAGGCTGCACCCTGCCGATGTCGTCGATCGCGGCGAACAGAAAAGCCCGGATTATTACCTCGACTGGGCGTTCGACGAGGTCAAGAAGATCGCCAAGCCGGGTCAGCACTCGCTGGTCGCCCACACCACTTTCGACGCCAACATCCAAAAGGCGGCGGAAGAATCGGTGGAGTTCCATCTGCGCCAGTTCGGCAAAGAGTATAACGTCACCGAAGGCGCTGTTGTCGTCATCGAGACCAACGGCGCCGTCAGGGCCATCGTCGGCGGCCGCGACTATGGCGCCAGCCAGTTCAACCGCGCCACCAAGGCGCTGCGCCAGACCGGCTCATCGTTCAAGCCCTACGTCTATGCAACGGCGATGGAGCACGGCTTCACGCCCAACTCCATCATTTCCGGCGGTCCGATCAGCTGGGGCACCTGGTCGCCACACAATTACAGCGGCGAATCGGCCGGCAACATCACGCTGATCATGGCAATGGCCAAGTCGATCAACACAGTGCCGGTGCGGCTGGCCAAGGACTATCTCGGCATCCCACCGATCAAGGCGATGGCCGAGGCGATGGGTGTGGAGTCGCCGCTCGAAGCGCACAAGACGATGGTGCTCGGCACCTCGGGCATGACCGTGATGGATCAGGCGACGGGCTACAGCGTGTTCGCCCAGAACGGCTTCGTCGGCTCCCGGCACGGCATCTCCCAGCTCGTCACCCGCACCGGCGAGGTGGTCTACGACTTCGCCAAGGATGCGCCACCGCCGCACCGGGTGCTGTCCGAGCAGGCGCTGAAATCGATGAACACCATGCTGGCGGCGGTGCCGGTGATGGGCACGGCGCGGCGGGCCCAGATTCCCAACATCGTCGTCGCCGGCAAGACCGGCACGACGCAATCCTACCGCGACGCCTGGTTCGTCGGCTTCACCGGCAACTACACGGCGGCCGTGTGGCTGGGCAACGACGACTTTACGCCGACCAAGAACATGACGGGCGGCTCACTGCCGGCGATGGTTTGGCAGCGTCTCATGGTCTATGCCCACCAGAACATCGACCTCAAGCCGATCCCCGGCATCGACAAGCCTTTCGTCGACGAGGAGGTCGCAGCCAAGGCCGAGGAAGCGCAGAAGAAGAGCGACGAACAGGCGGCGGCCGATGCCGCAGCCGAACGGCCGCCCGTTCTATCCAGCCGGACCACGCAGACGTTGCGGGACATGACCAAGCTGTTCCAGTCGGCGCCCGCCCTCGCCGCGCCTCAACCGCCGGAAACGTTGTCGGCACTGTGAGTCTTTCCGACTGGCTTGGGCGGCAAATCCATCGGCCCGCTTGCCACAGGGCCCCACGCCGCGATATCCCCGAGCGGCAACTCTTCGTGTCCCCGGCCCTTCATGCTCAAGAATGTATTCCTGGCGCTGCTTTCGCTTGTCATAGCCATCGGTGGCGGTGGCGGCAGCGTCTGGTATGCACTGAAGGTCCAGGATGGTGTCGGCGCCATCCGGATCGGCCAATGGACGGCCTTTCCCGATATCGGCACGGCATCCGCCGACCCCTATTCGAAGGCCCGCGTGGCGCGCGAGGGCGTGCTTGCGCTCGGCCGTGCCGAAGGGCTTTCCTTCGTCGCCGAGCACGACGCCGGCGGCAACGAACTCAGGCGCGAATGCACCTACGCGATCGAGGGTGGATTTCCGACGGCACGGTTCTGGACGCTCTATGCCGCCGATCAGTCGCTCGGCGTGGTCGAAACCGGCAAACCACGGCTTGCGGCGCTGCAATCCTACGGGGTGGTACGACAACCCGATAATTCGGTCGTCATTTCCGCCAGCCATCACCCGATGCCGGGCAACTGGCTGCTGACCGACGGCTTCGGCAGGATGTATTTCGTGCTGACATTCTACGACACGCCGATCGCCAGCAGCACCGGCCTGTCGGACGTTTCGCTGCCGCGGATCGTGAGGGTCGGCTGCGATGCGTAACTCTTACGCGACGATGCGCAAGCTTCTGCATGTGGTCCTGCTCGGCCTGCTCGGCGCCGGCATCGTGCACATCGTCGTGCTGCTTCTGGTGCCTGAATTTTCCGAACGCGACGCCTGGTCGCGGCTGTCGATGGCCTCGGACCTCTACAGGATGACCCGGCTCGATGCCGAAGCCGGTGGCGCGCCAGTGGTGAAATCCGTCGATCCGCTGTTTTACGCATCGGCATGCCGGTTCGACCTGGGCGAAGGAATGGTCCGCATCAAGGCGCCGGGACATGTCCCGTTCTGGTCGGTGTCGGTCTACGACCGCAGCGGGCACAACATCTATTCCTTCAACGACCACACCGCGACCGGCGGCGTGCTGGATGCGGTCGTGCTGACACCGGCGCAGATGATCGACGTGCGCAAGGACCTTCCCGAGGACCTTCAGGGAGCGATCTTTGTCGAAGCGCCGATCGAGGAAGGCATCTTCGTCATCCGCGCCTTCGTGCCCGACGACAGCTGGAAGCCGATCGTTTCGCGCTTTTTCGAGCAGAGCTCCTGCGAACTGCAGGACTTCTAGACATGATCCCGGACCAATGCTCGGTGGCTGCCGAAACTCAGTGGTGCGGAACCGGCTTCGTCCGTGGCGATCCCGGCTTGTCGGGATCGACCGGCCGCACTTCGCCGGCCTGAGACCGCTCGTAGCGGATGCCTGGAAAGATGATCACCGCCGCCGGCATTTCGGCGGTTTGCTTCGTCCGATTGCTTGGTGCCGTACGCGGCACGAAAGACAGTACCATGCCCATGATTCGCGCATTCCTCTCGGTTTCCCCGGAGCACAACGCAACGCCTCCAAATATCATTAAGGACGCCAGAGGGTTAACGGAGCGCTAACGGATCGCCGCTAACTTGATCTTTGTTCGAGGTCAGGACATCCTGACCCGAGGCAAACGCGAAACCGACACAGTCCCGGTCGAGCGTGGTCGAGATTGTGTCGAGTACGGGCGTATCCTTCGTGTCATCTTCGGACTTCAGGCAAATCGCGGTGCGAACCGACTCGGGAAGGGCTGAAAGGCTGTTCCGCGCCGCGGTGTCGGCTTTCTGCTCGCTCACCCGCCCGTCACGCCGCGAGATCGGCCAGCTCGAAGACCTGACGCTGCCGCTGTTCGACAATGTGTCCGTCGAATCCCGCCGTTACGTGGCAGCCGCCCTTTCCGAATGCGAATACGCCCCCGCCGCATTGGTGCGCCGCCTTTGCGAGGAACCGGTCGACATTGCCGCGCCGCTGCTCATCCGCTCACGCGCGGTCAGCGACATCGACCTCATCGCGCTGATCGGGCGGCACGGCCTGCCGCATGCACGCGCCATTGCGCGCCGCAAGGGCTTGAACCCGACCATCGCCGATCTGATCAGGGCGCTCGAAAGGCCAACCCTGGTCCGGGTGCGGGAGCCGGACGCGAACGCCAATTCAGCGGACAAGATAGCACCGGTAAGCACGGAAGCCGCCGTCGAAGAGCCCACAAGAGAACTGGCGCCCGGCATTGCCGCCGAAAATGCAAGGCGCAGGCTGCGCTCGATGATGGCCACCCGCGACGAGGCAGCGGCGACGAACGCGGATCCTTTCGCGGGCGCGGACACGTATGTCAAATTGCGCGAGACGGCGCTGACGGGAAACGCTGCGTTCTTCCACACCGCGCTCGCCGATGCGCTCGATATCGATTTCTCGATCGCGCGATCGCTCACCGCCAACCAGAATTATGCCTCGTTGCTTGCAGCACTGCGCTCGCTCGACCTCAGCGAGGACAGGGCATTCCTGATCACGGTCGCGGTCTATCCCAGCCAGTTCCCGCATCCGCAGGCGATCCGCATCTTCCTCGACCGCTACCGCCTGCTGCATCGCGATGCGGCCGTGGACAAGGTGCGGCTGTGGAAAGCCGAGACCCTTTCAAGGGTGGTTCGCGACACCGCCCCTGCAAACAGCGATACCCGCACGGCTTCGAACAGCGACGATGCGGTGGTTTCGCCCGGCCTCAGGGCGTCTTCACGGAAATAAGCTCCTCGACGGGGACGGCACCGGCCTCGATCTCGACCACCCAGATGTCGGGATCGAATTTCTTTTCCCGTTCCAGCCGCGCCTCGAGCACGGTGGCATCATCGCCGGCACCGAGAAGGCTGAAGAAGCGATCGTCGGGCTTTGCCGAATCGTAGCTTGTCTGCGGTGCCGGTCCGAACAGGGCAATCTCCCCCGCCCTGCCGCGCGCCAGGACGAAAACAGCGCCGGCTTCGGTGGCACCGCGCTTGACCACGGCAGCAAATCCGCCGGCGCCGAAAACCCGGCGCAGCAGGGCCGAGACCCACAGATCCGATGTGACGCGCATGAGAAACTCCGCTGATGCATGTCGCCCGAAAGTGGCCCCGGTTGTGGGACAGCGACATGCATGAAAACAAAGGCTTCAAGCGCGGCGCATGAAGCTGTTTCGGGCGCGACGCGCTTTAAGCGTGCGGGCTATCTATCGATATTTCCGCCGCTCGGCGAGCCATTTCAGCCGTCAGTTGGTCAGGCCGATCTCGCGCATCTTGACGTAGACGATCTCATCGGGCTCGCCCGTCTGCGGCAGCCCGAACAGCGACTGGAATTCCTTGATCGCCGCCTTGGTACGCGTACCGACGACGCCGTCCAGCTGCATGTCGTCATTGCCGAACGCCTTGAGCCCGGCCTGGATCTTGACGATGCGGGCATCGGGTCCCTGCGCCGCGGCATTCGTCTGGTCGGCATTCGTCTGCCCGGAATTCGTCTGCAAAGACACCGGAACGGCGGCCGGCATATCCGGGCGCGGCTGCGGTTTCGGTATGACGGCCGCTGTTTTCGGCGATGCGCCCAGTTGATCCAGCAGAAGCGCGTCGATCTCGCCGGACGCGTTGAGCCCGACCTTCTGCTGGTAGGCCTGGATGGCCTTGCGCGTGTTGGGCCCGGAAATGCCATCGACCGTTCCGGAGTAGAAATCGAGATCCTTCAGTATGCCTTGCACCTGTTCGACCACCGGATCGCCCTTGATCGGCGCCGGCGTGCCGGATGGACGCACGATGTTGAACGTCGTCTCCGGCTCGTCGGACGCCGTGCGCGGAAAGCCCTGGATGCTGCGGGTCGCGAAGAACGCGCCGGCGTGCGGGAAAGGCTGGTACCACAAAGCATTGGCGGAAACGTAGAACAGCGTCACCAGGAATGCCGTCGACCCGCCGACAAGGACGGGATTGCGCGAGATCATGCCGCCAACGGCGACGGCACCGTCCTGAAAGGCACTGCTGCGGCGCTTGACCGCCTTAGGCTGTCTTGCGGAGCGAGCCATTTCTGTCCCCTTTCCCCATGGCCATCGGCATCGTCAGCACGCCGGCCTTCTCCGCCTGATGTACCTTCGGTCCGTTCACCGGCAGGCTGATGGTCACCGTGGTGCCCTCGCCCGGCATGCTTTCGATGGACATCGTGCCGTCGTGCAGCGCGACCAGTCCCTTGACCAGCGAAAGGCCGAGACCCGTCCCCTCGAAACGGCGGGTATAGTCGTTCTGGATCTGCATGAAGGGCTTGCCGAGATTGGCAAAATCCTCCTCGGCGATGCCGATGCCGGTATCCCTGACCCAGAAATGCAGGCGCGAACCGATCCGCTTGGCGCCGACGACGACATCGCCGCCATCGGGGGTGAACTTGATCGCATTGGAGACCAAGTTGATGAGCATCTGCTGCACGGCACGCCGATCGGCATTGATGTCGCCGGCGTCGGGTGCGATCTGCGCCTGCAGATCGATGTTCTTCGCCTGCGCCTGCAGCCGCAGCATGGACTGGCACATGTCGACCGCTTCCATGAACCGGAACGGCTCAGGTTCGGTCGCATAGACGCCCGACTCGATCCTGGACACGTCGAGTATCGAGGTCACGACGGCAAGCAGATGCTGGCCCGAATCTCTCACCAGGCCGACATATTCCTTCTGGCGCGGATTCTTGAAAGCGCCGAACATCTCGTGCAGCAGCATGTCCGAGAAGCCGATGATGGCATTCAGCGGGGTGCGCAGTTCATGGCTGACTACCGCCAGGAAGCGTCCCTTGGCCACCTCGGCGGACGCGGCCGCCTCATTGGCCGCCGCGAGATCTTCGCGCAGCCGGGCAATCTCGTCATTCTCGCGCAGGACAAGCGTGAAGACGTCGCCCTGTTCCTCACTCCGTACCAGGTCGAGCGAGAACGGCCGATAATTGTCGGCTGTCAGGCCGTTGCCGTTCTGAGGCAGCCTGATGCGCAATTCGAGCCGGCGCGACAGCGCGCCATCGCGCATGTCGGCCAACGCGCTGAGATAGGTGACGCGATCCGACAGATGAATGCGATCAAAAAGGCCGTTTCCGGAAAGCAGTTCAGGCGGCAGCTTCAAATGCGTGCGCGCCTTGGGCGAAGCGTCCAGAACTTCGCCATGGCGAGCAATGCGCAGGACCACCGCATCGATGATGTCTTCGAGCCGGTCGGCGGTGTCGACGACATCGGCCGCACCGGTCGTGTTTTGAAACGCCGACGCGCGCGGGATCAGGGTGAGCGCCCAGGCCAATGGTACCAGCCAGTGCCACGCGGCAATCTGAGTTCCGGCAAATGGGAGCAGAATTCCAGCCAGAGGCTGAGCCAGGATGGCGACAGCTGCCGACACGGCTCCCCAGAATGCCGCACGCCGCGAGGCGCCGATCCACCAGGCTTCGAACGGCAGCGCCACGACAAGCATGGCGACAGGCGAGCTCAGCCCGCCGGCAGCGGCGATGAGACTGCCGAGAGCAATGCCCGCCATCGCCAGCGCAACCTGAGCGGCGATAGCCATCTTGCCGGTCGCCGCCACCAGCAAAGCGACAAACCAGCACAGACCAAAGGCCGCGAAGATGGCGGCCACGGTGACGGCGGCGCCCATGCCCGAAGTGACCAGCGTGACCGCGGTACCGGCGGCAAAGAAAGGAGCCGCCAACATGACGCCGATGAAGCGGCGCTGGCGGTCGCGGTCGCTTCGCCCAAGGATGGACGGATGGACCATACGTTCGCAACCAGCGGCCATCGCGCCAGGCAATTCAACGGATCTGGCCTTGATCGAACTCAACTCAACGCACCCGTACTCGTCGTGGACAGCTCTGCTTTGCAGATTGTTTTGGTTGGCTCCGAAAGTCGCATCCAGCGTTTAAGGAATGGATAAGGCAGGGCCGACCAGGACCCGGCCTGCGGCAAATATCGGGATGCCGGCAGCCGAAAGCCCGGGCAAATGCAGCCATAGTAAACGGAGGGTTATCCCACGCTGGCGCCTCTCGGCTGCATGCACGGGGCGCCAGGACTCCCGGATTTCAGAAAAAATGCAATAAAAGCAGCCAGATAGATGGTTATCTGGCATTAAGGGAAATCGTTCGGATTTGAAACAAACTGATTTCACAATGGTTCGTTTCGAATTTGCCTAAAATTTGAGGAAAATTTTCGGCGAACCCGCAAGCCGTCCTTTGCGCCTGTGTGCCAACATCCAGCCATAAAAGAGGTCATGCCATATGGATGCATGATCCGGTTACGACGAGAGGGTTAGGGAAATGGTCTTCCTGATAAGAATGGCTTTCTGGTTCTCGCTGGTGCTGCTGGCGCTGCCGCTGGGCGTCGGCCCCGACGAATCGGGCCGCGAAAGCGTCGGGCCGATCCAGGCCCTGTTTGCGGCGCGCGAGGCGGTAGGCGACATCGCCGGCATTTGCGAACGCAAGCCCGATGTCTGCGAAACCGGCAAATCGGCGATGCACACCATCACCGCCCGCGCTAAGGAGACTGCCAAGATCGCGGCAGCGATGCTCGACGACAAGTCCGCCGCGGGACCCGACACATCGACGATGACCGGCAGCGTGCCGGAGGAAATCGTCTTGCCCGAGACAGTCACACTGCCGGCGCAGAATTAAGCCGTCTCGACGGCGCACCGCGGGCTGTCTGCCTCTCGACGCCCGCGGTGTCCTTGTTTTTTCCGTGACGCGGCGCCACCGCGTGATTATATCCGGGCCATGACGACCACGATCCAGACGATCCGCGACGATTTTTCGTTCCTCGAGGAATGGGAAGACCGCTATCGCTACGTCATCGAGCTCGGCGAGGCGCTGCCGCCATTTCCGGACGATGAGCGCAACGCGGTCAACAAGGTGCCAGGCTGCGTCAGCCAGGTCTGGCTGACCACCGAACAGGGGCCGGGAGCCGATCCGGTCATCACCTTCACCGGCGATTCGGACGCCCATATCGTGCGCGGGCTGGTCGCGATCATGCTGGCGCTGTTTTCCGGCAGGACCGCCAGCGAGATCCAGAAGACCGATGCGGAAGCGACATTGAAAGAGCTCGGCCTCGACGAACATCTTTCGCCGCAGCGCGCCAACGGCCTTCGCTCGATGGTCAAGCGCATCAAGCGCGATGCCGAGGCGGCGCTGAAGCAGACCGCCTGACGACCGTCGGTCGACCAACGATCCTGCACCGCAAAATAAAACGGCGCCCGAAGGCGCCGCTGATATCGAACGATCTGGCGAGCGGCTATCAACGCGCCTTGCGCTTGCGGCCGAGACCCATCTTCTTGGCGAGCTGGGACCGCGCAGCGGCATAGTTAGGAGCAACCATCGGATAGGTCGGGTCGAGGTTCCACTTTTCGCGATACTGGTCGGGCGTCAGGTCATAGTGGGTCATCAGGTGGCGCTTCAGCGACTTGAACTTCTTGCCGTCTTCGAGGCAAACGATGTAGTCGTCATGAACCGAGCGCTTCGGGTTGACCGCCGGCTTCTGCTTGTCGGCAGGCGGTAGTTCGGCGGTGCCGCCCACGCGCCCGAGCGCGGCATGGACATCGGCTATCAGGTTCGGCAATTCGCCGACCGGCACGGGATTGTTGCTGACATAGGCGGCCACCACATCGGCGGTCAACTCGATCAGCGCGTCGCTGTTTCTGGAAGGTGTTTCGACAATATCCATGGTTATCAGGCCCCAACAAGAGTTACGTCGGTGTGCGCCCTTTTTTACAGGCAGGGCATAGCACGAAATTTTGTGCAGGTAGAGCTTCTGCGATTCGTGTCGCGGGCACATCAATGAGCCTGCGACCCAAGTAAGTCAATTCGACCTTGCGCTATATTGAACGATGTTGATCAATTATTCCCGGATCAGCTTCAATCTTTCGTGCGTTGTGTAATTTTTCGATATTTCGCCCGCCAACCAGCAAAGGCTGACGCAGCGTCAGTTAACCGTTACATTCGCGATAACTCACAAAGCAGGTTTCAATGCTTAATTTTGCTTGGCCGCCGCACGGGCAAGCTTGGTTGCTTGCATCTATCCACAAAACCACAGGTTGCCCCCCAAGCAATCAGGCGGCATGCCCGTCATCCGGCCGGTTCGGGATCAATCGCTGCCAGGTCGATCAATGCGGCGCGATGTACTTGCCATAAGCCCAGCCGGTGACGAAGTTGCCGTTTTGGGCCGGGTCATGCCAGACTTCGCACCAGCGATAGCGAACCGTCTGTTCCTGCTTCCAGGCCGGCTGATTGGCGATGTCGAGCAGGTTTATCCCGCCGGTGCATCGTCCGGTCATCTGCAGAACGGTCCCGTTCGGGTATGCGGCCTGCTTCTGGGATGTGCCTGAAGGGTATTTGCGCACATTGAGCGTGTCGCCGAACGGCACATTGGCCACTTGCCAAGCCGCGAATACGGTCGCATGAGACTGGCCGATAAAAGCCAGAGTTAGCGAAGCAACGGCGAAAGCCGCACCAGTCCGAGAATACATATTCATCATCTCTCCTCCCGGCTCATCTCCTGGAGCCGCCACATCCCTTGAGCTGCGGCTCTTGAACCCGCCCTGATCGGCATGTTCATTCGCCATTCAAGATACTTCCCCATTCAAGATACCGGCCCATTCAAGATACTGGCCCATTCAAGATACTGGCCACTCAAGGATACCGGCAAAGTGAGACGCAATGACCAAGACTTCAGCCTTTCCGCACGTCAGCCCGCCAACGCCCGAGAAACGGCCGGTTTCCGACACGCATCACGGCATCACGCGAACCGACGACTATGCGTGGCTGCGGGCCGACAACTGGCAAGAGATGTTCCGGGACCCGTCATTGCTCGATGCGGGGATTCGCGCAGAGCTCGAGGCCGAGAATGCCTATCAGTCGAAGCTGATGGCCGACACGGCCGAGTTGCGTAAGCAGCTTTTCAAGGAAATGAAGGGCCGCATCAAGGAAGACGATTCCTCCGTGCCGATGAAGGATGGACCCTTTGCCTATGGCTCGTCCTTCAAGCTTGGCGGCGAGCAGCCGCGTTATTTCCGCATGCCGCGCGACGGCGGCGCCGAGCATATCCTGCTCGACGGTGACGCGGAGGCAGCGGGCAAGGCCTATTTCCGTCTTGGCGGCGTCGATCATTCGGCCGACCATCGCAAGCTCCTGTGGGCATTCGACGACAAGGGTTCCGAATTCTACACGCTTCGCGTGCGCGACCTCGACGATGGCAAGGAGCTCGCCGACCAGATCTCCGACACCGGCGGGTCGGGCGTCTGGAACGCCGGCGATGACGGCTTCTTCTACACCCGTCTCGATCCCAACCACCGCCCGTCCAAGGTGCTGTTCCATGCGCTTGGGCAAAGTCCGGAAAGTGATCGGCTGATCTATGAGGAAACCGATCCCGGCTTCTTCATGGATGTCGGCGGCACCCGCAACAACGAATGGATCATGATCGGCATCAACGATCACGAAACTTCGGAATATCGCCTGATGCGCGCCAGCGATCCATTTGCCGAACCGAAACTGGTCTCGCCGCGCGAGATTGGCCTTCAGTATGATCTGGAAGAAGGCGGCGACATCTTCTTCATCCTGACCAATGCCGACGGCGCCAAGGATTTCAAGATCATGACCGCGCCGGCGAACGATCCGGTGCGCGCCAACTGGCAGGAACTGGTGCCGCATGAACCTGGCCGGCTGATCCTGTCGGTGATCGGCTTCAGGGACCATCTGGTCCGGCTCGAACGCAAGGAAGGCCTGCCTCGCATCATCGTGCGCGACCGCAGCAGCGGCGAGGAGCATCTTTTGTCCCTCGACGAAGAGGCCTTCTCGCTCGGCTTGTCGGGCTCCTATGAGTACGACACCGAGATCATGCGCTTTTCCTACTCGTCGATGACGACGCCGGCCCAGGTGTTCGACTACAATATGCGCACCCGCGAGCGGGTGCTGCTCAAGACCCAGGAAGTGCCCTCGGGCCATGACGCGGGTCACTACGTCACCAGGCGGCTGATGGCGCCCGCTGCCGACGGCGAACTGGTGCCGATCTCGCTCCTGCACCACCGTGACACGCCGCTGGATGGATCCGCACCTTGCCTGCTTTACGGCTACGGCTCCTATGGCATCACGGTGCCGGCCGCATTCAACACCAACTGGTTCTCATTGGTCGACCGCGGTTTTGTCTTTGCCATCGCTCATGTCCGCGGCGGCAAGGACAAGGGCTATGGCTGGTACGATGACGGCAAGCGGGCGCACAAGATGAACACGTTCACGGATTTCATCGCCTGTGCGCGCCACCTTGTTGCCGAGCGCTACACGGCGCATGACCGCATCGTCGCGCAAGGCGGCTCGGCCGGCGGTATGCTGATGGGCGCCATCGCCAACATGGCGCCGGAGTGTTTTGGCGGCATCGTCGCCGAGGTGCCCTTCGTCGATGTGCTCACCACCATGCTCGACGCCAGCCTGCCGCTGACGCCGCCGGAATGGCCGGAATGGGGCAACCCGATCGCGTCCGCCGACGATTATCGAACCATCGCCGCCTATTCGCCCTATGACAATGTCGCCGCGCTCGACTATCCGCCGATCCTGGCGCTGGCCGGTCTCACCGATCCTCGCGTCACCTATTGGGAACCGGCCAAATGGGTGGCACGCCTGCGCGACCGCAAGAGCGGCGACAATCCCGTGCTGTTCAAGATCAACATGGATTCCGGCCACGCCGGTGCTTCCGGCCGGTTTTCGCGACTGGAGGAGATTGCTTATACTTATTCCTTCGCGCTGAAGGTGATGGGCAGGGCGCAGCTTACAGGAGACGTCAGCCAATGATCGATCTGTCAACATTGACAGCCTACATCGCGGTTGTGCTCGGTTTTGTCTTCATTCCAGGCCCAGCCACCCTCCTTACCGTCGCGCGGGCAACGAGTTCCGGGACGAAGGTGGGCATTGCGACTGGTGCCGGGATCGCGGCCGGCGACGTGGTTCACACCGTCATGACCATGGTCGGCATATCGGCGATCATCGCCACTTCGGCGGCGCTGTTCAGCATCGTAAAGTACATCGGCGCCGCCTACCTGGTTTATCTCGGTATTCGCGCCATCATCGAAAAAACACCGGCCAACCCGGCTGCCGGCGCGCTTGCCATCTCCGCCGGCAAGGCGTTTCGACAGGCTATCCTGACCGAAGTGCTCAACCCCAAGACCGCGCTTTTCTTCCTTGCATTCCTGCCTCAGTTCGTGCGGCCTGAAATCGGGTCGGTGATGCTTCAGTTGACCATACTAGGGGTCATCTTCGTCATGCTGGGTCTTCTCAGTACCGTCGTCTTTGCCGTGAGCGCCGGTCGGCTTGGCACTTTCCTGCGCCGAAATCCGAGGGTGCTCAAGTGGCAAGGCAAAATTGTCGGCGGCATCTACTGTGCTTTGGGCGTCCGACTGGCATTGCAGCAGCGCTGACCCGAAGCGAGTGTCGGCACTGCGCCGCCGGTCGCCCACGATCATCACTTTTTGATTTGCGCATGGTCCCTTCCGACGCTTCTGTTCTAGCTATGTGAAGTGGATTTTCCGCTCGCAATTGCAATGGCTGCGCGCTACCCAGTGCGCGGCTTCTGAGAGGCCACCACAGCCCCAATCGCGTAAAGGTCCACTATGCTGCTCGTCGACGTCTATCTCGACAAATCGCCCATCCAGGGCATCGGCGTCTTTGCCAAGAACTACATTCCCCGCGGCACGCTGATCTGGAAGCTGGATCCAAGGTTCGACCGGCTCATCAATGTCGAGACCTATGAGGGCGAGACCGGACCGGTGAAGAGCTATCTCGACCGTTACTCCTATCCCGACCGCCGTGACCCGAACTACATCGTGTTCGAAGCCGACGATGCCCGCTACATGAACCACGCCGACGAGCCGAATTGCGACATCTCCTCACCCGAGGAGACCTTTGCGCTGCGCGACATCGCACCCGGCGAAGAGCTGACCTGCGACTACAACCATTTCTTCGAGACGGGATTCGACTTCCTGGGCGACCGCCATCCGCCATCCGACAACTAGAGCGCGTCTCGCCTGACTAGTTCGCCGTCTTCTTGCGCGCCGGATAGCCGTTTGGATGCGGCGGTACCGCCTTGAGATAGGCCGCGATCGCCGCGCGATCCCCTGCTGTCAGTTCGGCCATGTTCCTCTGCACGTCGACCATCGCGCCGCCGACGGAATCGAAATCGGGCGTGAAGCCGGTTTCGAGGTAATTGGCGATGTCGGCTTCAGACCAGTTGCCAAGGCCGCCCTCGCCCGATGTGATGTTCGGCACGATGCCGCTGCCTTCGGCGGCCACGGCACCCGCCAGCCACACGCTCTTCTTGGCACCTCCCGCAAAGTCGCGCGGCGTGTGGCATTCGCCGCAGTGACCCGGACCTTCGACCAGATAGCGGCCGGCGATCACCGGGTCAGCCGTCCCTTCGGCGAGCGACACAACCGGCTGATCGCTGAGATAGAGCAGTTTCCAAAGACCGATGCCGCGGCGGATGTTGAACGGGAACGTCAGTGAATTGCCAGGCGCCTTGCCGGCGACGGCCGGCAGCGTCTTCAGGAAGGCATAGAGATCGGCAATGTCGGCCGGTTTCATGCGTGCGTAGGACGCATAGGGAAATGCAGGATAAAAATGCTCGCCGGAGGGCGACACCCCCTTCAGCATGGCGTTGGCGAGGTCCTCGACCGACCATGCGCCAATGCCGTCCTTGGGGTCTTGCGAAATGTTGGGCGGCACGAAGGTACCGAACGGCGTCTTGAGCTGGAGGCCGCCGACAAGCGCGAGCCGCGCCTCGCCCTGCGAACCCGGCTTTGCATGGCAGGAGGTGCAGCCGCCGGCATAGAAAATACGCTTGCCCCTGGCCGCGTCGCCAGGGCCGAGCTTGGCCAGGGTTTCACTGTCGAGCTTTACCGGCGCTGACAGGACCCACCCGGCAACCGCGCCGACGCCGCCCAGAACGACGAGGGCGACGACGAGTTTTTTCAGCCAAGGCATTGCCCGCTATCAGCCTTTCTTCACCCGGTAGGTCTGGTGGCAGGTGCCGCAATTGGACGCGATGGCGCCAAATTGCGTCTTCAACGTATCGATGTCCGCGGGAGCGGCAGCAGTCGCTGCCTTGACGTCGGCGAGATATTTGGCGTTGGCCGCCTTGAAGCCGGCCATGTCTTCCCAGATCTTCGGCGACGCCGTGGTATCGCCCGTGTCGCTGCCCGCCGGGAACAACGCGTCGACGTCGATTTTCTCGGCATTCGCCTGCAATGCCTGCAGAGCGGTGAGCACAGCGGCGGCATCAAAGGGGTCCTCGCCCTTGACCGCTTTCGACAGGCCGCCGACGATCTTTCCACGCTCCTTCATCAGAGCCTGCCGATCGAGGATAGGGTCGGCAAAAGCCGCCGAACCAGCGAGTGCGAGCATTGAGATGGCGATGACAAGCTTTCTCATTCATTTGGCTCCATGAAGGCATTTGGGGGGATGAAGGCATTTGGGGGATGAACGCATTTCGGGACTGGACGTTAACGGATGCGGCGGGGGGAATATTCCTTTCTCCCCGGAAGAATTTTCCGGACTTTCACCGGTACGAGGCCCCGACGCGGAATAAGAAAAAACCCCGGGGATGCCGGGGCTTTCTGCAGATCGATCAGGACATCAAACGCGTCGTGTCCAAACGGACTCGAACGACGCGGTTTGAGTCTTTGTTTTCGTGCATGTCGTCGTCCCAAAACTGCTGCGCACTTTTGGGCGACATGCATCAGGCCTTTTCGTACAATTCGAGAACGTGATCCCAGTTGATCAGGCTGTCGACGAAAGCCTCGAGATATTTCGGCCGGGCGTTGCGATAGTCGATGTAATAGGAGTGCTCCCAGACGTCGACGCCAAGGATCGGCGACGCGCCATGGACGAGCGGGTTCTCGCCATTCGGCGTCTTCGAGATCGCCAGCTTGCCATCCTTGACCGAGACCCAGGCCCAGCCGGAGCCGAACTGCGTCGTGCCGGCGGCGATGAAATCGGCCTTGAACTTGTCGTAGCCGCCGAGATCGCTGTCGAACGCCTTCTGCAGGGCGCCCGGCAACTTGTTGCCGCCGCCGCCCTTCTTCATCCACTTCCAGAAATGGATGTGGTTGTAGTGCTGGGCAGCGTTGTTGAAGAGGCCGGCATTCTTGCCGAACGACTGCTTGACCACCTCTTCGACCGACAGATCGCCCAAGCCAGCCTCGGCGGCCAGCTTGTTGCCGTTGTCGACATAGGCCTTGTGGTGCTTGTCGTGGTGATATTCCAGCGTCTCTTTCGACATGTAAGGCTGCAAGGCCTCATAGTCGTAAGGCAGAGCGGGCAATTCAAAAGCCATGGGTAGTACTCCCTCGTGGAAAATCCGGTGTCGATACCGGATTAAGATAGGTCTGGATTGAGCTGGAACAACTCCGGAATGAAGCGCCAGTTCCCTTTCTAAGCGGGTTGCGGAAAACTGTCACACGGTTTTCCGGCAACGACCCTTGCAGCGACAAAAGGCCAATGGGGGGCGCGTCAGCCGGCCGACGTCGAATGCGCCCAATCCCAATAGAGCTCGCGTGCCTTCTTGGCCACCGGCCCTGGTTGCAGATTGCGATCCTCGATGCGCGTGATCGGCACCACCTTGGAATGGTTTCCGGTCGAAAAGATCTCGTCCGCTTCGAGGAAATCCCGTATCGACAGCGTCTTTTCGGTGGTTTTGAAGCCATACTCACCCAGCAGCGTCATGGTGCGCGAGCGGGTGATGCCGGACAGGAAAGTGCCGTTTGGCGCGGGCGTCATCACATGGCCATCCTTGACCAGGAAGATGTTCGACGTTCCGGTCTCGGCGACGTTGCCCAGCATGTCGAGCACCAGCGCGTTGTCGAACCCGCGCATCTTGGCTTCGAGAATGGCGCGGCCGTTGTTGGGGTAAAGGCAGCCGGCCTTGGCGTTGGTCGGCATGGTTTCGATGGTCGGGCGCCGGAACGGCGACACGGTCACCGAAAAACCGGTCGGCGGGATCATCGGCGATTCATAGAGGCAAAGGCAAAAACGGGTCGACGCGGGATCGGCCGGCACGCCCATATAGCCGCCATGCTCGGCCCAATACATCGGCCTGATGTAGACGGCGGTCTTGCCGTCGAACTTCTTCAACCCGTCCCAGGTCAGCCCGACGATCTTGTCGGCGGTCATCGACGGCTTGAGGCCGAGCGCAATCGCCGAAGAATTCACCCTGGCGGCATGAAGAGCGAGGTCGGGTGCGACGCCTTCGAACCAGCGGCCGCCGTCGAACACGCTGGTGCCAAGCCACATGGCGTGGCTGCGCGGCCCCAAAATGGCGACATTGCCCTCGTGCCAGTCACCATCGACGAAAGTCCATGTCGCGGATAGTGCCGCAGCCGCCAGTGTCATCGCGTTGTCCCGTTTCAATCGATCTCGTGTCACGGCATTGGAAGATGCTTTGGCGGGCGCCGTCAACCGGCATCGAGGAGTTTTGTTGAGGCCAGCGGCGAGTGCGGTGCAATCAAAGCTTGCACCTTGTTGCGCCTCGCCTCAAAACTGTTGCCATGCAATACGCCGCCTATGTTTTCGACGCCTATGGCACGTTGTTCGACGTGCATGCCGCCGTGCGCCGTCATGCCGATCAGATCGGGCCGGACGGCCAATTGCTGTCCGAAATCTGGCGCGCCAAACAGCTCGAATATTCGTGGGTGCGCACGCTGATGGGCGCCTATGCCGATTTCTGGCAACTGACCGAACAGGCGCTCGATTTCGCCTTGCGCAAGGTGCCCTCGGCCGATCCCGGCCTCAAGGCGAAATTGCTGGACGCATATTGGCGGCTGGATTGCTATCCGGAAGTGCCAGCTGTGCTCAAGGCGCTCAAGGCTTCGGGAGCGAAACTGGCGATCCTGTCCAACGGTTCGCCCGAAATGCTGCAGGCAGCGGTCAAATCCGCCGCGCTCGACCAGGTTCTGGACGACATCTATTCCGTCGATACGGTGCGGCGCTTCAAGACCGATCCGGCGGTCTACGACATGGCCACAACTGGGTGGCGCCTCTACCCCAGTGCGGTTTCCTTCCAGTCCTCCAATCGCTGGGACATTGCCGGTGCGACCAAATTCGGCTTCCGCACGGTCTGGATCAACCGTGCCAACCAGCCAGAAGAGTACCGGGACTTCCCCCCGGCCCTGATCCTGCCGTCGCTCGAAGCACTGGTGCCCGGCAGCTAGGCTGCACCTGTGTCTCTGGCGCCACAGTGGCCGCGCAGTCACAGCTTCGCCTTTGTTTGTCCACGTTCGAGCCAGAATCGGAACCGCCTATCGCGCCGGGTGTTGTCAGACATCCACGCGGCGGTCGGCGTTTCACGCTTTGTTGCGATTTGAGACCTAAAGAAGGCAACCATGTCCATAACCGAAATCGAATCCTATCGCCTGAGCCGTCGCGGCTTTCTCAACGCCGCTGCATTGGGCGCCGCTTCGATTGCGGTTTCCGCGTGTGCCACCACCGGACCGGAACCGGTCGAGCCGCCGCCGCCAACCTATGTCGAGCCGCCCCTGCCCGACTATGCGACCATGTACGCGGCCGTCAGCGATGGCGGCTTCGACCTTCCGGCCATACCGTTCGAGAAGATCGATCCGCAGTTCCTGCGCCAGATCGTTCCCGATCCGACGGGCCAGAAGCCCGGCACCCTCGTCGTCGATACGACGGGGCACCACCTCTATCTCGTGCGCCAGGGCGGCCAGGCCATCCGCTACGGCGTCGGCCTCGGCCGCGCCGGCTTCGAATGGTCCGGCGACGCCGTCGTCCAGTGGAAGCAGAAGTGGCCGAAGTGGACGCCGCCGGATGAAATGGTCGCCCGGCAGCCGGAACTGAAGCCATACAGCGCCGACAATGGCGGCATGCCCGGCGGACTGAAGAACCCCCTCGGCGCGCGCGCTCTCTATTTGTTCCAGGGCAATGTGGACACGCTCTACCGCTTGCACGGTTCGCCGGAATGGCAGTCGATCGGCAAGTCGGTCTCGTCGGGCTGTGTTCGCTTCATGAACCAGGACATCATCGATCTCTATGATCGGGTGCCCTCGAAAAGCCCGGTCATCGTTACCGCCGATATCAATCAGCCGATGGTGGCGGCGACGGCCAATCGCCGGGCTATCCCGATCGACGCCGGCGTGCCGGACGGATCGATCCTGCTCGGGCCGTTGAACGAGGTCACCAACTCGATCTTCTGATCTGCGAGGCCGCGGCAGCGCCGCTGCCTCCAGCCTTACCGCCCTCTCGACAGACTGCCGAGAATACCGCGCACGATGGCGCGGCCGACCGACGAGCCGACCGATCGAACCACCGACTTGATCGCCGCCTCGGCCACCGTCTGGCGATTGGACGGGCGCGGTGCCGGCGCACGCCTGCCACCTGGTTGCGGTGCCGGATCGTCATTGCCGAAGCCGGGAATGGTCCAGCGCGAGCCGCCACTGCCCGCCTGCTGCGCCTGTTCTTCGGCGTCCTGCGCCTCCCTGGCCTTTTTCTGCAGCATCTCGAAAGCCGATTCGCGATCGACGACCTGATCGTACTGGCCGGCGACCGGGCTTTCCTGGATCAGCTTGCGGCGCTCGTCAGGCGTGATCGGCCCGAGGCGCGAGGATGGCGGGCGGATCAGCGTCCGCTGCACCATGGACGGCACACCCTTGGTTTCGAGCGTGGAGACCAGTGCCTCACCGGTGCCCAGCTGGGTGATGGCGGTGGCGCAATCGAAGTCGGGATTCGGCCTGAAGGTTTCGGCCGCGGTCTTCACCGCCTTCTGCTCGCGCGGCGTATAGGCGCGCAACGCGTGCTGCACCCGGTTGCCGAGCTGGGCGAGAACGGTTTCGGGAACATCCAGCGGGTTTTGCGTGACGAAATAGACGCCGACGCCCTTTGAACGGATCAGGCGGACAACCTGCTCGACGCGGTCGATCAGCACCTTCGGCGCGTCCTCGAACAGCAGATGCGCCTCATCGAAGAAGAACACCAGCTTCGGCTTGTCGGGATCGCCGACTTCCGGCAGCACCTCGAACAGCTCCGACATAAGCCACAACAGGAAGGTCGCGTAGAGCCGCGGATTCATCATCAGCTTGTCGGCGGCAAGCACGCTGATGGCGCCTCGCCCGTCACGGGTGGTGCGCATGATGTCGGCGATGCGCAGCGCCGGCTCGCCGAAGAAATGCGCCGCACCTTGCTGCTCCAAAACCAGCAGCGTGCGCTGGATGGCTCCCACGGACGGTTTCGTCACATTGCCATAGCGCGAGCCCAACTCGTCGGCGCGCTCGGCGATGTTGGACAGCAGCGCCTGCAGGTCCTTCATGTCGAGCAGCAGCAGGCCTTCCTCGTCCGCCAGGCGGAAGGCGATGTTCATGATCCCTTCCTGGGCCTCGGTCAGGTTCATCAGACGCGACAAAAGCAACGGTCCCATTTCGGAAACGGTGGCGCGGATCGGATGGCCCTGCTCGCCGAACAGATCCCAGAAGATGACCGGGAATTCCTGGAAGTCGTAGGGGTCGAGCTTGACCTGTTCGGCCCGCTTGACCAGGAAATCCTGCGCCGTGCCCATCATGGCGATGCCGGACAGATCGCCCTTGATGTCGGCGCAGAACACCGGCACGCCGGCGTTGGAAAAACCTTCGGCCAGAATCTGCAAGCTGACGGTCTTGCCGGTGCCGGTGGCGCCGGTCACCAGTCCGTGACGATTGCCATATTGCAGCAACAGGTGCTCGGCACGCTGATAGCTGTCGTCCGGCTTGCGGCTGGCGCCGATGAAAATACTGGTTTCGTCAGCCATATGTCCGGTCTCCGCAAACTGATGTGTTTAAAGCCAGTGGCCTTGCCGCAGGTATAGTGAGGCCGTTGCACAGCGACAATGCAATTGTCCAAAACGGGGCCAATCGTCCAAAACGGGGCCAATCGTTCAGATCGGGCCAATCGTCAAAATCGGTTTTTTGGAACTTGCGGATTTTGCCGGTGTTTGGCAATCGTTCATGGTTCGTCCATGCAGGCTACCTATATCTGATGGATTGAATTCCGACCCTGAAAGCGCATTGCATTGCGATATCGGACCGGGAACCGTAGACTGAACTGCTCCAGGCTGGTGCGGTCGCATGAAACGAGGAAGACGGATGGGCGCCGGAGCCTTGATCCAGGACGTTGAACCAGAGAATGCCGAGCGCCAGCGATGGCTGGCCCTGGCGGAAAAGGCGTTGGCCGGCGCATCCTTCGAGGAAAAGCTGGTCTCCCATACCGACGACAACATCCGAATCGAACCGCTTTACGAGCGCAGCATCGCAGCCGAACCGACGGTGCGCGCAAACCCGAAATCGCCCTGGATCGTCAGCCAGCGCATCGATGATCCAGATATCGACCGCGCCAGGGCCCAGGCCCTAGAGGACGTGGCGCAAGGCG
Organism: Mesorhizobium bavaricum; assembly: GCF_056781655.1. Taxonomy (NCBI): domain Bacteria; kingdom Pseudomonadati; phylum Pseudomonadota; class Alphaproteobacteria; order Hyphomicrobiales; family Phyllobacteriaceae; genus Mesorhizobium; species Mesorhizobium bavaricum. The sequence continues at coordinate 5,602,963 of NZ_CM165566.1, forward strand.
CGACGGGATTGTCGCTTGTCTTCGAAGGAGCGCCAAACGCGTTCGGCTACGGCCTGCCGAGGACGGCGCAGGCGCTGGAGACGGTGCTGGACGGTGTGCCGCTCAACCGTATCCAGGTCCGTATCGACGCCCATCCCTGGAGCCGCGCCGTGGCTGACTGGCTGGTGGCGTTCCTGAGCAAGCGCCGTTCGGACCCGGCGAAGCTCAACCTCTCCTTCGGCATCGATCCGGCGGCGATCTTCGCCGGAACCGGCCGGCTGCGCATGTCGATCGAGGCACTGCAGGCGTCGATGCCGCAGTCGTTGGCGCATTTCTTCTCGATGGGCGTTCCGGGCGTGCTGCTGGAGGCGGACGGGCGTGTGTTCCACAACGCCGGCGCCACGGAAGCGCAGGAGCTTGGCATCATGCTGGCCTCGGCTGTCTCCTATCTCAGAATGTTCGAGACGGCACGGCAGCCGCTCGTCTATGCCGCACCGCATATCGGCTTCGCGCTCAGCGTCGACCAGGACCAGTTCCTGTCGGTAGCCAAGGTCAGGGCGCTGCGCAGGCTCTGGGCACGGCTGCAGGAGGCCTGCTCGATCCCCAATACCACGGCCAATATCCATGCCGAGACGTCGTTTCGCATGATGACGGCCATGGACCCGGAGACCAACATTCTGCGCACCACAATTGCCTGCTTTGCCGCGGCATCTGGCGGCGCCGATTCGATCTCCATCCTGCCGCATACGATCGCACATGGCTTGCCGGCGGATTTTGCGCGTCGCGTTGCCCGCAATGCGCAGCTGATCATGGCCCATGAAAGCCATATCGATCATGTCGCCGATCCTGCCTATGGGTCCGGCGCGGTCGAATCGCTGACCGCGGAACTGTGCGAGATGGCCTGGGCGGAATTGCAGACAATCGAGGCCGAGGGCGGCGTCTTGTCCAGCCTTCGCGACGGACACATCCAGAAGCGCGTTCACGCCGCGGCGGCGCGGCGCCACGCAACCTACCTGGCTGGCGAGCGGACCATCATCGGCACCACGCTCTACCCGTCGAAGAGCGAACGCCCGGTCGAGACGCTGGCAGCGGAACCGCGGCCTGCCTTCACCGATGGCGTTGCCGTCTGCGAACCCCTGTTTCCGGTCCGCATCGACCAATCGATCGGAGCCGCCTCTTGATCCCTGATTTCAGCCAGATCGGCTGGGTGCCGCCACGCCGCACTTCCGTCGAGGTCAAAGGCCAGCGGACGACGCCGGAAGGGCTTGTCGCCAAGCATCTTTACAATCAAAGCGACCTCAAGGGGTTGCCGTATCTCGACACCTATCCGGGCCTGCCGCCTTTCGTGCGCGGCCCGTACCCGACCATGTATGTCCAGCAGCCCTGGACGATCCGGCAATATGCCGGCTTCTCGACGGCCGAGGAGTCCAACGCTTTCTACCGGCGCAATCTTGCCGCGGGCCAGAAGGGGCTGTCGGTCGCCTTCGATCTCGCCACGCATCGCGGCTATGACAGCGACCATCCGCGCGTCGCCGGCGACGTCGGCATGGCGGGCGTCGCCATCGATTCCATCCTCGACATGCGGCAGTTGTTCGACGGCATTCCGCTCGGCGACATGACGGTCTCGATGACGATGAACGGGGCGGTGCTGCCGATCATGGCGCTTTACATCGTCGCGGCGGAAGAACAGGGCGTTGCGCAGCAGGATCTCGCCGGGACCATTCAGAACGACATTCTGAAGGAGTTCATGGTCCGCAACACGTACATCTATCCGCCGAAGCCCTCGATGCGGATCGTCTCGGACATCTTCTCCTACACGTCGAAGAACATGCCGAAGTTCAATTCGATATCGATCTCCGGCTACCACATGCAGGAGGCCGGCGCGACGGCCGACCTGGAGCTCGCCTATACGATCGCCGACGGCATCGAATATGCTCGCGCCGGCGTTGCGGCGGGCCTCGATATCGACCGCTTCGCGCCGCGCCTGTCCTTCTTCTGGGCGATCGGCATGAACTTCTTCATGGAAGTCGCCAAACTGAGAGCCGCGCGCCTGTTGTGGGCGACCCTGATGAAAAAGAATTTTTCGCCCAAGGACGAGCGCTCGCTGTCGCTGCGCACCCATTGCCAGACCTCGGGCTGGTCGCTGACGGCGCAGGACCCCTACAACAACATCATCCGCACCATGATCGAGGCGATGGCGGCGACGCAGGGCCACACGCAGTCGCTGCACACCAATTCCTTCGACGAGGCGATGGCGCTGCCGACCGACCATTCGGCGCGCATCGCCCGCAACACGCAGTTGATCCTGCAGAAGGAATCCGGCACCACGCGCATCATCGACCCGTGGGGCGGTTCGGCCTATCTCGAGCGGCTGACGCATGACCTGGCGGCGCGCGCGCTTGCCCATATCGAGGAGATCGAGGCTCTCGGCGGCATGGCCGCCGCGACCGAACAAGGCATTCCCAAGCTGCGCATCGAGGAAGCCGCTGCCCGCACGCAGGCGCGGATCGATTCCGGCGAGCAGATGCTGGTCGGCGTCAATGCGCATCGTCCCGGGACCGACATCGAGGTCGACGTGCTGAAGATCGACAATGCCGAAGTCAGGGCGCGGCAATTGTCGAAGCTGCAAAGCCTGAAAGGCACACGCGATGTCGGCGCGGTCGAGAGCGCGCTCGATGCGCTGACCCGTGCCGCGCAAGGCAATGAAAACCTGCTGGAGTTCGCCATCCGCGCCGCGCGCGCCAATGCCACGGTCGGCGAGATCTCGTTCGCGTTGGAAAGAACCTTTGGTCGCCATGTCGCGACGGTTCAGACCATTTCCGGCGTCTATCGAAAGGCACTCGGCGACAATTCCGTGGTCGACGGACTGCAGGACAAGCTCGAAGCCTTTGAGAGGAAATCCGGCGGCAAACCGCGCATTCTCGTTGCCAAGATGGGACAGGACGGCCACGACCGTGGCCAGAAAGTCATCGCCACGGCCTTCGCCGATCTCGGCTTCGACGTCACCGTCGGAGCAATGTTCCAGACACCGGACGAAATCGCCAGGCTGGCGGTCGCGCAGGACGTCCATGTCATCGGTGCCTCGTCATTGGCGGCGGGGCACCTGACGCTCATTCCCGAGCTGCGCGACGCGCTGAAAAAGCTCGGCCACGGCGATATGCTGATCGTCGCCGGCGGCGTCATCCCGCCACAGGACTATGACGCGGTGCTGCAAGCAGGTGCGGCGGAAATCTTCCCGCCGGGCACCGTCATTCCGGAAGCAGCGGATCGCTTGCTGGACCGGCTGCTATCGGCCTGACAAGCCTCTGTTATAATATCTGTTGCAACGAACGCTGATTGCGTTATAATCAGCGTTGCAACAGGATTCCCGTCATGAACACCACCATACGCAAGATCGGGAATTCCGAAGGTGTGATCCTGCCCAAGGATCTCCTTGACCGTCTGAACATGAAGACAGGCGATCGACTCCAGATTATCGAAACGGACAAGGGTATTGCTCTTGAGCCGGTAGACGACAGTTTCGAGCGGCAGATGGAAGCTGCTCGTAAGGTCATGGACAAGTACAAGGTCGCACTTCAGAAACTCGCCGAATGAGCTGGGAGTTTCTGTCACGTCGCGTGGTCGAGGCGATGCATGCGGAGCAACTGCGCAGGCATGGCGGAGCACAAGGTTTGAGAGATGAAAACGCCCTCGAACCGGCGCTCGCGCGCGCTGAAAACAAGGCGAACTATGGAGACCCATCGGTCGAGGATTTCGCCGCCGCCTATGTCTTTGGCATTGCCAGAAATCATGCCTTCGTTGACGGTAACAAGCGCACTGCCATCGTGGCGGCCGGCGCATTTTTGATTGTGAACGGCCATGTCCTGACAGCCGACAACGGCACGCTTTATGAATTCGTCATGGCGGTCGCTTCAGGCCAAATCGATGAAGCCGGAGCCGCAGCTTTCTTCCGCGACCATGTCGCCAAGCTCGAAGATTAGCTGTCCGACAGCTTGACGATTTCCCATTCCTTGCCGTTGACCACCGCTACGTCGCCGACCTTCTTGCCGAACAGGGCGACGGCCATCGGCGACACGTGGGAAATCGTGCCCTTGGCCGGATCGGCCTCATCCTCGCCGACGATTTTCCAGTGCACCTTCCTGCCGTCATCGGCCTCAAGCGTAGCGCCCATGCCGAAGCGCACAAGGTCGCTGCCCGGTTCCGGCACCGACAACTCGGCGCTTTCGCGCCGGGCGGTCCAATAGCGCAGGTCGCGCGACACCACCGCGATGCGCTCGCGGTCCGCCTTCCTTTCGGCTTTGGCCAGTATATCGCGCAGATCGGCCAGATTCTCCTCGATCATCGCCAGGCCGCGCTCCGTCACTAGGTTGCGGTGGTGGCTGATCGGCCGCTCGCCGACGCCGGCAATGGCGTTTTCGCTGTCTTCCTCGCGGGTGAAAGCTCTGCTCATTTCTTGAACTTAGGCGCGGAGAGGCTGCTCGACAAGCCATTGTCGCTGCGCCGGTGAGGAGCGCCAGTACGTCTGGCACGATTCCTGCGGTGTCGGGGTTGAACGCCAGGACCCTGTGCCGATGTTGAACAGACGAACGCTGCTAACCGGAACCGCCGGCTTTGCCGTCATGGGCCTTTCGCTTGGCAGAGCGGCGGCCGCCAGCCTGACCGGCATCGAGAAAGCCTCGATGCGGGGTTCGATCAACGCGACCGAACTTGGCGTGTCACCTGGCACCTTTGATGATCAGAGCAAGGCCTTCGCCAAGCTGCTGCGCGGCGCAAACGACCGCGACATGCCGGTGTTTCTGCCACCAGGCACCTATGTGGTGTCCAACCTCTCGCTGCCTGGCCGCGTGCGTCTTTCCGGCGTGCCGGGCGCCACGCGGATCGTCTATGGCGGTGATGGCCACCTGTTCATGGCCGAACAGGCCGACCATATCGAACTGAGCGGGCTGGTCTTCGACGGCAGCAACCGCTCGATGGGCGACTACGCGCAAGGGCTGCTCGATCTGCGTCGGGTCGCGCACCTCGTCGTCGACAATTGCCAGATAACCGGCAGCGGCAAGAACGGATTGGCGCTGGAACACGCGGCGGGTCGGGTCGAGCGCTCGGAGATATCGGGGGCTGCCGATGCTGGCATCTATTCGGTCGAGGCCGGCGGGCTGGCGATCACGGGCAATACTATTTCAGACTGCGCCAATGGCGGCATTCTGGTGCACCGATGGCAGGCGGCGGAAGACGGCACCATGGTCACCGGCAACCGCGTCGAGCGCATCCAGGCGCGCAGTGGCGGAACCGGGCAGAACGGCAACGGCATCAACGCCTTCCGGGCCGGCAATGTCGTTATCTCGGGCAACATCGTGTCCGATTGCGCCTTTTCGGCGATCCGCGCCAACAGCGCCAGCAATCTGCAGATATCAGGCAACACCTGCTCACGCTCGGGTGAGACCGCGGTCTATTCCGAATTCTCCTTCGAAGGCGCGGTCATCAGCAACAACATCGTTGACGGCGCCGCCAACGGCATCTCGATCGTCAACTTCAACGAAGGCGGCCGCATGGGTGTCTGCTCGGGCAACATCGTCCGCAATCTGTCGACCAGCGGCCCCTACCCCGCCGACCCGCCCGGCTTTGGCGTCGGCATCGGCGTCGAGGCCGACACGACCGTTTCAAACAATGTCATTGAGAACGCGCCGCTCTATGGCATGCAGATCGGCTGGGGGCCGTACCTGCGCAATGTCGTGGCCGCGGGCAACATCATCCGCAAGGCTGGAACCGGCATCGTCGTCAGCGTGGTCGAGGGCGCCGGTACGGCCGTCATATCAGACAACGTCATCGACGGCGCGCTCAACGGCGCCGTCGTCGGCCAACGCTGGGCCGAGCCGGCGACAGGCGACCTGTCATCGTCGGACAAGAGCGGCTATGCCCATCTGACTGTCGAGCGCAATCACGTCAGTTGAGTGCCGGACTTCTAGTTAAAGCCACGGTGGGCCTGAGCGCCCCGACCTTGGCGCCGTTCCGGCTTTCAATCGGAGCGTTGGCCAGTTCGAGCAGCTTCGCCGCCAAGGCCTCGTCGGCGTGCAGCAGCCTGGCAATGACGGCGGCGACCATGGCTTCGCCAGCGCGGGGGGCACCGTCATCGCATTTCAGCGCAATGCCGAGGCCAAGCTCCGGCAGCGCCGCGCAATAGACGCCTTCGGCGCCGCCCTTCGCAAAAATCCGCCCGGGTGCAGCCTCCATCAAGGCGACATCGGCGCGGCCGGTACCGGCGACGAAGAACGGTTCTGCCATGCAAGCGGCCAGCAACTGCCTCGCGGCCTTGGCCCGCTCGGGACCAAAACCATTTGTCGTGGCCATGCGGGCAAAGCCGAGGGCGAAGCTCCTGAGCGGCACCGCGTAGGTCGGGATCGAGCAGCCATCGGTTGCCCGTTCGTCGGCACCATGGACAGCGCCCGTGACCGCCTGCATGGCGTCGCGTACCATCTCCTGCAAGGCGTGCTCCGGCCGAACATATCCACGGTGTGCAATGCCCGCGTGGACGCAGGTGCAGAGGAAGCCGGAATGCTTGCCGGAGCAATTGTTGTGCAACGCGTTCGGCGAACCGCCGGCGCGGGCAAGCGAAATTTCCGCGTCGTGATTGGAGGGCCAATGCCCGCCGCATTCGAGTGCTGAGCCGTCTAGCCCGGCCTTGGCCAGCATGGCCCGCGCCAGTTCGACATGCGCCGGCTCGCTCGAATGGGACGCACAGGCAAGCGCCAGTTCGCGATTGCCAAATCCATAGGCATCCGCCGTGCCGCTTTCGACCAGCGGCAATGCCTGGATGGCCTTGACCGCCGAGCGCGGGAACACCGGCCTCGACGTGTCGCCGATTTCCCAGACCGGCTTGCCGTCGGCATCGAAGACCGCGACAGCGCCACGGTGCGCGCTCTCGACGATCGCGCCGCGCAAGACTTCGATCAGAACCGGATTTGTCATGTCACCTCCCTAGCGCATGACCTCGAAGAATCGGTCTTCGAAAAGGATCATGCGCAAAATCAAAGTGTTACAGCGTCCTTTGCGCGCCTCAAAAGGCGCGCGGCGCTGCAATGCGGGCGGTTTATCTGATCCGGTCGAGAATGGAAACGTAGTTGGCGACGGCCGCGCCACCCATGTTGAAGATGCCGCCGAGTTTCGCACCCGGCACCTGGATGCCGCCGCCTTCGCCGACAAGCTGCATGGCGGTCAAAACATGCATCGATACGCCGGTGGCACCGATCGGGTGGCCCTTGGACTTCAGCCCTCCGGACGGATTGACCGGCAGCCGGCCATCCCTGGCGGTCTCGCCGCTCATGGCGAGCTTCGCCCCCTCGCCCGGCCTGGCCAGACCCATCGCCTCGTATTCGATCAGTTCGGCGATGGTGAAGCAGTCATGCGTCTCGACAAAGGACAGATCGTCCAGCGTCACGCCGGCCGATTTCAGCGCCCGGGTCCAGGCCTGTTCGCAGCCTTCGAAGGTCAGGATGTCGCGCTTCGACATCGGCAGGAAATCCTGCACATGCTCGTTGGCACGGAAGGCTACGGCGCGGCGCATCTTGAGTGCCGTCGCGGTGTCGGCAAGGACAAGGGCGGCGGCGCCATCGGAGACCAGCGAGCAGTCGGTGCGCTTCAGCGGACCGGCAACAAAGGGGTTCTTTTCGCTTTCCTGGCGGCAGAACTCATAGCCGAAATCCTTGCGCATCTGCGCATAGGGATTGTCGACGCCGTTCTTGTGGTTCTTGGCGGCGATCATCGCCAGCGCGTCCGACTGGTCGCCATAGCGCTGGAAATAGGCCTGGGCGATCTTGCCGAAGACGCCGGCGAAGCCCGCCGGGGTGTCGCCATCCTCGGGCAGATAGGAGGCCTTGAGCAGGTTCTTGCCGATCTCTGGGCCGGGCGTCGTCGTCATCTGCTCGGCGCCGACCACCAGCACGATGCGGGCGGCATTGGCGTCAATGGCACGGATGCCCTGCCTGACTGCTGCCGACCCCGTGGCGCAAGCGTTCTCGACGCGCGTCGCCGGCTTGAAGCGCAGCCGGTCGTCAGCCTGCAGCACCAGGCTGGCGGTGAAATCCTGCGCCGAAAAGCCGGCGTTGAAGTGGCCGAGCACGATCTCGTCGACCTCGTCCGGACCGATGCCGGTATGGTCGAGCGCGTCCGTTGCCACCTTGACGATCAGGTTTTCAAGCGTCTCGCCCTCAAGCTTGCCGAAACGCGAATGCGCCCAGCCAACGATGCATGCGGTCATGGCGGTCTCCATCCTTGGCGCCAGCCTATCATGTGGCTCATGGCGCACTTCGCCTTTATTGTTCAAATATAAACAATCATCCCCGCTCCGGGAAGAGCCGGAACCAGACAATCGCTTGGCACAGGCCGAGCCGGTGTCGATTTTTTTGTTGATTGACCCGTCAATAAAAAATAATCCTGCTTCAAAGGACAGTAGCGAGATGCCGAAAGTCGGAATGGAACCCCTGCGCCGCAAGGCGCTCATCGATGCGACGATCTCGGCGATCGGCGAGCGCGGTTCGCTCGACGTGACCATGTCCGAGATCGCCGGACGCGCGGGCGTGTCCTCGGCCCTTGCCCATCATTACTTCGGCGCCAAGGACGAACTGCTGCTGGCGACGATGCGCCACATCCTGGCCGAACTCACCATCGACATGCGGCGCGCGCTTGGTGCAGCCAGCAGCCCGCGCAAGCGCGTTTCGGCGGTCGTAGCTGTCAACTTTTCCGACCTCCAGTTCCAGCCGGAAACCATTGCCGCATGGCTCGCCTTCTATGTCGAGGCGCAGAAATCGGCGGCGCTGCGCCGGCTGCTCAAGGTCTATGCGCGGCGCCTGCACTCCAACCTGTTGAGCGGGCTGACCGGCATCTTGCCGAGAGCCGAAGCCGATCGCGTCGCCGAAGCGACCGCAGCGCTGATCGACGGGCTCTACATCAGGCGCGCGCTGAAGGACGGCGTGCCCGACGCCGCGACCGCGATCGCGCTGGTCGAGGACTATCTCGAAACCAAACTCGGCGAGCGGCGCAAACAGTGACAACGAAGCGATCCAACTTCCTGATCGTCATGGTCGATCAGCTCAACGGGACCCTGTTTCCGGACGGGCCGGCCGCGTTTCTCCATGCACCGCATCTGAAAGCGTTGGCCGCACGTTCGGCACGGTTTGCCAACAACTACACCGCCTCGCCGCTCTGCGCGCCGGGCCGCGCCTCGTTCATGAGCGGGCAGTTGCCGTCGCGCACCGGTGTTTATGACAATGCGGCCGAATTCGTCTCGTCGATCCCGACTTTCGCGCACCATCTGCGCGCCGCCGGCTACTACACCTGCCTGTCAGGCAAGATGCATTTCGTCGGACCGGACCAATTGCACGGTTTCGAGGAGCGGCTGACCACCGACATCTATCCGGCCGATTTCGGTTGGACGCCAGACTATCGCAAGCCCGGCGAGCGCATCGAATGGTGGTATCACAATCTGGGCTCGGTGACCGGCGCCGGCATCGCCGAGACCACCAACCAGATGGAGTATGATGACGAGGTCGTCTTTCTGGCCACGCAGAAGCTCTATCAGCTTTCGCGCGAGCAGGACGATACGAGCCATCGGCCCTGGTGTCTCACCGTCTCCCTGTCGCACCCGCACGACCCCTATGTCGCGCGCAAGCAGTATTGGGATCTCTATGAGCATTGCCAGGCGCTCGACCCGGAAACCGGGTTCATTGCGCATGACGAGCAGGATACGCATTCCCAGCGGCTGTACCACGCCAGCGACTATGCCTCTTTCGAGATCACCGCTGAGCAGGTGCGTCGTTCCCGGCGCGGCTATTTCGCCAACATCTCCTATGTCGACGACAAGCTCGGCGAGCTTCTGGACGTTTTGCGGCGAACGCGCATGCTCGACGACACCGTCATCCTGTTCTGCTCGGACCACGGCGACATGCTCGGCGAGCGCGGCCTGTGGTTCAAGATGAGCTTCTTCGAGGGTTCGGCACGGGTGCCGCTGATGGTTGCCGGCAAAGGCGTTCGCGGGGGGTTGATCGAGGCGCCGGTCTCCAATCTCGATGTGACGCCGACGCTTTGCGACCTCGCCGGCATCGACATCGGGGCGATAGCCCCGTGGACCGACGGCCAGTCGCTGCTGCCGCTCACCGAGGGCAGTGAGCGCACCGCGCCTGTGTTGATGGAATATGCAGCGGAAGGCTCCTGCGCGCCACTCGTTGCAATCCGCGACGGCAGATACAAATTCGTCCATTGCGAGCTCGACCCGCCGCAACTGTTCGATCTCGAAGCCGATCCGCTCGAGCGACACAATTTGGCCGACGATCCCGTCAATGCGAGCCTGGTGGCGGCATTCATGGGCAAGGTCCGGGCGCGCTGGGACATGGCCGGCTTCGACGCCGCGGTGCGCGAAAGCCAGGCGCGGCGCTGGGTCGTCTACCCGGCGCTGCGCAACGGCGCCTATTACCCCTGGGATTTCCAGCCCCTGCAGAAGGCGTCCGAGCGCTACATGCGCAACCACATGAACCTCGACAATCTCGAAGAGAGCAAAAGGTATCCGCGCGGCGAATGATGATGACCCTCGTCCCCACCCTCGACCATCTCAAGCAGGCCTATGCCGTCACCGCCAAGGCGACGCAGATCACGCCGCTGTTGGAATCGGCAGCCCTTGCCAGAGAGACCGGCGCTGCCCGCGTTTTCATCAAGCCGGAATCGCTGCAATGGGCCGGATCCTTTAAGATACGCGGCGCCTATTGGCGGCTGAAGCAGCTTTCGGCCGACGAGGCGAAGAAGGGCGTTGTCGCCTATTCCTCAGGCAATTTCGCGCAAGGGCTGGCGGCGGCCGGCCAGGCGCTCGGCATTCCGGTGACCATCGTCATGCCGATCGACGCACCGGCTGCCAAGCGCGACGCCACGGCGGGCTATGGCGCCCGCGTCGTGCTGACCGATCATGGCGAGCGTGCGCGTGAGGAAGTCGCCGCCGCCAAGGCGCGCGACATCGCCGAGACCGAGGGGCTGGCTTTGCTGCATCCGTTCGACGATCCGGAGATCGTCGCCGGCCAGGCGGGCGCCGGCCTCGAAGCGCTCGACCAGCTTGCCGCCAAGGACGCCAGCGCCGATCTCTTGTTCTGCTCGGTCGGCGGCGGTGGACTGATCGGCGGCGTTTCGCTCGCTTTCCACTATCTGTCGCCCGCCACCGAGATCATCGGCGTCGAGCCGGAAGGCTTCAATGGCATGGGCTCGTCGCTGGCGCATGGCAGCATCGAGACGATGCCGATCGGCCCGAAGTCGATCTGCGACGGGCTAATGTCGCGACGGCCGGGCGACGCACCGTTCGCGGCGGTCAAGGCCGCCGGCGTTCGCGGCATCACCGTCGACGATCAATCGGTGCGGCGCGCCATGCGGATCGCCTTCGAGCGCATGAAGCTGGTGCTCGAACCGTCGGGGGCCGCCTCGCTGGCGGCACTGCTCGGCGGCAAGGTGGATGTGCAGGGCAAGACCGTGCTCGTGATGGCAACTGGCGGCAACGTTTCGCTCGCCGATTTCATGGCGCATATGAACCATGCTTGAAGCGGATTTCGTCATCATCGGCTCCGGCTCGGCCGGCTCGGCCATGGCCTATCGCCTGTCCGAGGACGGCAAGCATTCGGTCATCGTCATCGAATTCGGCGGCACCGATATCGGGCCGCTGATCCAGATGCCGTCGGCCCTTTCCATCCCGCTCAACATGAGCCTCTACGACTGGGGCTTTGCCAGCGAGCCGGAACCGCATCTGGGCGGCCGAGTGCTGGCGACGCCGCGCGGCAAGGTCATCGGCGGTTCGTCTTCGATCAACGGCATGGTCTATGTGCGCGGCCACGCCCGCGACTTCGACCATTGGGCCGAAGAAGGGGCTACCGGCTGGGGCTTTGCCGACGTGCTGCCCTACTTCAAGCGCATGGAGAACAATGACGGCGGCGAGGATGGCTGGCGCGGCCACGGTGGCCCGTTGCATGTACAGCGCGGCTCGCGGCGCAATCCGCTCTACGGCGCCTTCGTCGATGCCGGCCGCCAGGCCGGGTTCGAACTGACCGACGATTACAATGGCTCCAAGCAGGAAGGCTTCGGGCCGATGGAGCAGACCATCCGCGGCGGCCGCCGCTGGTCGGCGGCGAGCGCCTATCTCAAACCGGCGCTCGGGCGGAAAAATGTGAGTCTGGTCAAGGGCTTTGCCCGGCGGGTGATCATCGAGAATCAACGCGCCATCGGCGTCGAGATCGAAGCTCACAAACAGATTCAGGTCGTTAAGGCACGACGCGAGGTGATCGTCGCCGCCTCGTCGATCAATTCGCCGAAGATCCTGATGCTGTCGGGCATCGGTCCGGCCGAGCATCTGAGGGAAAACGGCATAGAAGTGGTGGCCGACAGGCCCGGCGTCGGCCGCAATTTACAAGACCATATGGAGCTCTACATCCAGCAGGAATCATTGCTGCCGATCACGCTGAACTCGGTGCTCAACCCGTTCTCGAAGGCGCTGATCGGGGCGCAGTGGCTGTTCTTCAAGACGGGGCTTGGCGCCACCAACCATTTCGAGGCAGCCGCCTTCGTGCGCTCGCGCGCCGGCGTCGACTACCCCGATATCCAGTACCACTTCATCCCGGCGGCGGTCCGCTATGACGGCAAGGCGGCGGCCAAGTCGCACGGCTTCCAGGCGCATGTCGGGCCGATGCGGTCGAAGTCGCGCGGCTCGGTGACGCTGCGCTCGCCGGACCCGAAATCGAAGCCGGTTATCCGCTTCAACTACATGTCGCATCCGGACGACTGGACGGAGTTCCGTCACTGCATCCGGCTGACCCGCGAGATCTTCGGCCAGTCGGCGTTCGACTCCTATCGCGGCAAGGAAATCTCGCCGGGTTCGCACGTCCAGTCGGACGACGATCTCGATGTCTTCATCAGGGATCACGCCGAGAGCGCCTACCATCCTTGTGGCACCTGCAAGATGGGCCGCGCCGACGACATGATGAGCGTCGTCGATCCGGAATGCCGGGTCATCGGCGTCGACGGCTTGCGGGTCGCCGATTCCTCGATCTTCCCGCGCGTCACCAACGGCAACCTCAATGCGCCGTCGATCATGACCGGCGAGAAGGCTTCCGACCATATTCTCGGCCGCACGCCGCTGGCGCCGTCCAACCAGGAACCATGGATCAATCCGCGCTGGCAGGCGTCGGACAGATAGAGCATGATCCGCCCAACAGATTGAGCCGTCCGATAGATTGAGCCGCCCGCCTGGGCGAAGACGATTTGGAGACCTCCCATGCGCGCCCAGCCCACGGCATCGCACTATGTCAACGGACGCTACATCGACGATGAGCAAGGCGCGCCGCTGCCGGTCATCTATCCGGCAACCGGCGAGACCATCGCCATGCTGCGTTCGGCGACGCCGAACGTGCTGGAACTCGCCGTCGAGGCCGCACGTGCCGCGCAGCCTGCCTGGGCACGGCTGAAGCCGGTCGAGCGCGGACGGATCCTGCGCCGTGCCGCCGACATCTTGCGCGCCCGCAACGCCGATCTCGCCCGCATCGAGACGCTCGACACCGGCAAGGCGATCCAGGAAACGCTGGTGGCGGACGCGCCGTCCGCCGCGGACTGCCTGGAATATTTCGGCGGCGCGGTCGCCGCCTACAATGGCGAGTCCGTCTACCTCGGCGGGCCCTTCGCCTACACCCGGCGCGAAGCGCTCGGCGTCTGTGTCGGCATCGGCGCCTGGAACTATCCGATCCAGATCGCCGGCTGGAAATCAGCGCCTGCGCTCGCCATGGGCAACGCAATGGTGTTCAAGCCGTCGGAAAACACGCCGCTTTCGGCGCTGGCGCTGGCCGAAATCTACAGCGAAGCCGGCCTGCCCGATGGGCTGTTCAACGTCGTGCAGGGCTATGGCGATGTCGGCGCCGGGCTCGTCGGCCACGATGTCGTCGCCAAGGTTTCGGTGACGGGCTCGGTGCCGACCGGGCGCAAGGTGCTGTCGCTTGCCGGTTCGAAGATGAAGCACGCGACGATGGAGCTTGGCGGCAAGTCGCCGCTGATCGTCTTCGACGATGCCGATCTCGAAAATGCCATTGGTGGCGCCATGCTCGGCAATTTCTATTCGACCGGCCAGATCTGCTCCAACGGCACGCGGGTCTTCGTGCAGAGCGGCATCCACGACCGCTTTGTAGATCGTTTGATCGAGCGGACGAAGAAGATCCGCATCGGCGATCCGCTCGACCCCGAAACCCAGATGGGGCCGCTGGTCTCCAAGGCGCAGCACGAGAGGGTGGTCGGCTATATCGAGGTCGGCAAGCAGGATGGTGCTGTTCTCGCCTGCGGGGGCAAGGTGCCCTCGCTGCAGGGCTTTGATGGCGGTTTCTTCGTCGAGCCGACGGTCTTCACCGGCGTCACCGACACGATGCGCATCGCGCGCGAAGAGATTTTCGGGCCGGTGATGAGCGTGCTGAAATTCGACGGCGAGGACGAGGTGATCGACCGCGCCAACGACACAGAGTTCGGCCTTGCGGCGGGCGTCTTCACGCGCGACCTGCCGCGTGCCCATCGCGTCATCGCCGAGTTGCAGGCCGGTACCTGCTGGATCAACGCCTACAATCTGACGCCGGTCGAGATTCCGTTCGGCGGCTTCAAGCAGTCCGGCATCGGACGCGAGAATTCGCTGGCGGCGCTGGCGCTCTATTCGCAGCTGAAGTCGATTTACGTCGAGACCGGGGATGTGGCCAGTCCCTACTGAGCCCGCCCTCAGCCGCCCTTCTCAGCCGTGCTGTCCAGATACTGCGTCAACGCGCAGACCAGATGATAGAAAATGCTGGCCGGCACATCGGTGGCCAACGAGCGGCCGCGTTCGTCGATGCGGTCGATCCACAGGCCGAGCGGCGCCGGGTCGATGTGCCAGCGGAACAGCCGGCCGACGCGTGCCTCGATCTCCGGCTTGAGATCCGGCCCGCCTGAACCATCCAGCGCAATCGCTGCCTTGACCGCTTCGGCCTGCGGCCAGCTGCGTGAGACAAGGTCGAGCGGGAGGCCTTGGCGTGAGACGGCGCCATAGGCAAGGCCGGTGGCGCGGTTGAGGCCATTGGCGATGGCCGAGGCATAAAGTTTCCTGGCAAAGCCGCTCAGCTCGGCCTGGCCGCTGCGCCCGGCGAAATCGACCAGCAGCGAGGCCCATTCGAAGTGATGGCCGGGCTCGGTCCATGAGCCTTTCTCGGCGGCGGACGGTTTCCACTCGGCATCGAAATACTCGCCCAGCGTCCAGCTTTCGGCGTCGAAGAAATGGCTGCGGAACAGGTCGATGATGCGCGCCGCGCGGCGCAGATGGGCACGCTCGCCGGTCGCCTGATGCCAGGCCATGAAGGCTTCGAGCAGATGCATATGCGGGTTGGAGCGCCGCTCGCCCTCCCCGTCCGACGTCTCGAGGAAGCCGGTCATACGGCTGTCCTCGAGATGCGCATCGAGAAAGGCGAAGGTCTCCTCGCCGAGCCGCAAGGCGTCGGGATTGCCCGACATATGCGCATGCGCCAACGCCAGCAGCACACAGGAATGATCGTAGGCATCCTCGGTGGCATCGGCGACGCTGCCGTCGACATTCAGCGTGCGCACCCAGCCGCCTTTGTCGGTGCGGCCCTTCCCGGCCATGAAGTCGATGCCATGGCCGATCAGCCGGTCGGCCGGACCGTCCCAGCCGCGCGCCTTGGCGACGGCGAAGGCATAGACCTGCCTTGCCATGGTGCGCATGCGCTTGGGCTTCATCAGCGGCGAGGCATCGAGGCCGAGCGCTTCGTGAAACCCGCCATGGCGCTCGTCGACGCCTGATGTCGACCATAGCGGCAAGGTCTCCTGAAACAGCCAGTGATGCACGCGCCGCCGCCAGGCACCACTTTCGATGACACGGTCATGCGCCGGTGTGAACCGGGTTTCCAGCCGGCCCGATTTTTCGAGCTGCTCGACGATCTTCTTGACGTGCTGGCTGTGGCTGACCGGGGCGACGAAGGTGGCGTCTGATGTCGAGACGATGGCGACATCTTTCATGCCGATCGCCGACAGCAGGCGACCCTCGCCGCGGATGTAGGAGTTCTCGCAGTCGATGGCGACGACATCGCCGATGACAACATTGCCCTGGTCGTCAGCAGGGCCGACATCGAGCAGCGACTGCCAGGAGCCGAGATCGTTCCAGCGGAAGCCAGCCGGCACCATGGCGATGTCTTTTGCCCGCTCCATGATGGCGTAGTCGATCGAATTCGACGGGATGGCGGCGTAGAGTTCCAGCGGCATGTAGAGGCCGGACAAATCCGATGTTGCCGCCTTGTAGGCCGCCTCGGTGGCCTGCCAGATATCAGGCTGGAACGCCGCGAAGGCGTCGCGCATGGCGCCGGCGCGAAACAGGAAGATGCCGGTGTTCCAATAGAAATTTCCGGCCTGGAGATAGTTCTGCGCAGTCGCAAGGTCCGGCTTTTCGACGAAACGGGACACGTCGAAGGTCCCGCCGCCTTCGGCTGCGACTTCTATGTAGCCATAGCCGGTCTCGGGCTGTGTCGGCTTGACGCCGAACACCACCAGCCGGCCGGCGCGCGACGCCTCGATGCCGGCTTCGACACTCTGCCAGAATTTGCGCGGGGTTGATATCTCATGGTCGGACGGCACCACCAGCACCAGGCTGTCGCCGAACTCGGACAGCGTGCGCAGCGTCGCCAGCGCGACGGCGGCGGCAGTGTTGCGGCCGGCCGGCTCGAACAGCGGCCCGCCGCCGGCGAGATCGAGGCCGGCGAGATCGGCACGGACGCGTTCGGCATGGCGTTCCGAGGCGATCAGGAAGATCGGCGTTTCGCCTTCCGGCCTCGCCGTCAGCCGGCGCAAGGTCTTGGCCAGCATCGAGCCGTCACCCGACAGATCGTGGAACTGCTTGGGATTGTCCTCGCGCGACAGCGGCCACAGCCGCGAGCCGATGCCGCCGCTCATGACAAAACTAACGATCCGCTCGGTCATTCACGTCTCACGCCCAGTAGGTAATGGCCGGTTGCTATCACACAAGCCTTAAGCGGTGTTAATCCCATTGGAATTGCGCTCGGATGCAAGCTCGATGAATGCCCGGACGAGGGGCGAAAGGTGGCGGCTGCTCGGATAGAGCACATGCAGGCCGCCGGCCGGTGTCCTGTAGTCCCCAAGAACGCGCCGCAGCCGCCCGTCATTGATCAGCCCTTCGGCGATTGCCTGCGGCACCTGGGCGATGCCGAAGCCGGCGAGCGCGGCGGCAACGACCGCCTGCATTTCATTGGCGGCAAAGCGCCCGGCCACCATGACCGTTTCCTCGCCGTGCGGCCCGTCCAGCACCCAATGAGCCCCTGAGGCCGAAGGGCCCGCGATGGCGCATTGGTGGTTTGTCAGGTCCGCGGGGCTTTCCGGCATGCCGTGCCGAGCGAGATAATCCGGGCTGGCGCAGAGCAGCCTGTGCGTGGAGCCGAGCTTGCGGGCGATCAGGGTCGAATCCTGAAGGATCCCGGTGCGAAAAGCGAGGTCTATGCCGTCCTCGACCAGGTTGAGCCTGTCGTCTGTGAGACGCAACTCGACATTGGTTTTTGGATACAGTGCCAGAAAGTCGACCACGGCGCGGATAAGGAAATGGCCGCCAAAGCCAACCGGGGCAGAAATGCGTATCGTGCCCGACGGCTCCGCCCTCGCCTCCGCGAGGCGCAGATTAGCATCCTCGATGGCCCGCAGCCCCTGGCTGCTCTGCTCATAGTAGAGGCGCCCGGCAGCCGTCATGCTGAGGCTACGTGTCGTGCGCTGCAGCAGCCGGACGCCGACCTCGCGCTCAAGCACCGCGATGCGGCGGCTGACCGTCGTCTTGGGCATGGCGAGCAGGCGCGCGGCTGCGGTGAAGCTGCCGGCTTCGACGACGCGAGCAAACACGACGATATCATTGAGGTCGAGCATTGTATCCAAAATTGGGACGACGTTTCCCGATTATAGCCAATTATGCATCAATATAAAAGCTCCTAACTTTGCTGCAGAGAAACAAGGAGCAGATACCCATGACCAGCAAACGAAGCATTCTAGTGACCGGCGCTACGGGCCAGCAGGGCGGCGCAGTTGCGCGCGCGCTGTTGTCGAAGGGACACCGCGTCAAGGCTTTAACGCGCAAACCGGACAGCGAGGCGGCACGGCAACTGGCATCAGCGGGCGCCGATCTCGTGGCCGGCGATCTCGCTGACGCAGGCTCCGTCGTGACGGCCGCAAAAGGCGTCGACACCATGTTCCTCATGGGCAACAGCTATGAAGCCGGCCTGCAGGAGGAAACCCGCCAGGGCATCATCGCCGCCGATGCGGCGAAGGCTGCCGGCGTCGGACATCTGATCTATTCATCCGTTGCCGATGCCGACAAGATGACCGGCATCCCGCATTTCGAAAGCAAATATCTCGTCGAGAAACATGTCGTCGGGCTGGGCATCCCCTACACAATCAGCGCGCCCGTCGCGTTCATGGAGAATATCGTCGCGCCATGGTCGATCGGCGCGCTCAGCCAGGGCACCCTTGCCTTCGCGGTGCCTCCCAAGCGCGTCCTCCAGCTGGTCTCCCTTGCAGACATTGGCGGCTTCGTCGCCGCCTTGGCCGAGCGGCGAGAACAGGTGTTCGGCAAGCGCTTCGATTTCGCCGGGGACGAAGTGTCCGGCGAAGAGCAGGCGAAAATCCTGTCCGAGGCCATCGGCCGCCCGATTGGCTACCAGGAAATCCCGATCGCCGTGGCCCGCCAGCAAAGCGAGGATGCGGCACTGATGTTCGAATGGTTCGACCGCGTCGGCTACGACGTCGATATCGCCGGCTTGCGCAGGGATTTTCCTGAGGTCCGCTGGCACGGTTTTGCCGACTGGGCGCGAGCGTTCAACTGGAGCGCCATGAAACAAACAGCTTCGGCGGGCGACCGCTGAAGCGAGAGCCTGCGCCATCCCGATGGAATTGGGATGGGGTCCTTTCTTATTGTTCGAGCATGATCTGTTCCGAAACCGTTTTTCGGGATGCTCTAGAACGTCTGGTTGTAGGTGCCGACTTCGGGACTGCGGCGCAGCACCGCATCGACGGCGTCGAACATCTGCCGGCGGCGCTGCGACGACACCGGGCTTTCGACGACGACGACAAGCTCCGGCTTGTTCGACGAGGCGCGCACCAGCCCCCAGGTGCCGTCCTCGGCGACGACGCGCACGCCATTGACGGTGATCAGATCGATGATCTTCTGGCCGGCGAAGCTTGCGCCGTCCCGTTTCATCGCCTGAAAATCGGTGACCACCCGTTCGACCACGCCATACTTCACATCGTCGGCGCAGTGCGGCGACATGGTCGGCGTGCCGAAAGTCAGCGGCAGGGCGCGGTAGAGATCGGCCATCGAGCTGCCGGGACTGCGATCCAGCATCTGGCAGATGGCGATGGCGGTGACCAGACCGTCGTCATAGCCACGCCCGATCGGCGGGTTGAAGAAGAAATGGCCTGACTTTTCGAAACCGGCGACGGCGCCGAGCTCGGCGACGCGGCGCTTGATGTAGGAGTGGCCGGTCTTCCAATAGTCGGTGACGGCGCCGTTGGCGCGCAGCACTGCATCGGTGTTGAACAGGCCGGTCGACTTGACGTCGACGACGAAGGTCGAGCCGGGATGCAGCAGCGAAATATCACGCGCGAGCATGACACCGACCTTGTCGGCGAAGATTTCGTTGCCTTCATTGTCGACAACGCCGCAACGGTCGCCATCGCCGTCGAATCCGAGCCCGACATCGGCCCCGGTTTCCAGCACCTTGTCCCTGATCGCATGCAGCATCCGCATGTCCTCGGGGTTGGGATTGTAGCGCGGAAAGGTATGGTCGAGCTCGACATCGAGCGGGATCACCTCGCAGCCGATGCGCTGCAGCGCTTCCGGGGCAAAGGCGCCGGCGGTGCCGTTTCCGCAAGCGGCGACCACTTTCAGCTTTCGGGTGATGCGCTTTTCGCGGGTCAGGTCGTCGAGATAGGTCGCGCGAAAATCGCGGACGAAATCATAGGAGCCGCCGCCGGCCAGATCGAAGTCGCCGGCCAGCACGATCGCCTTCAACGCGCTCATCTCTTCCGGGCCAAAGGTCAGCGGCCGCGCCGCGCCCATCTTGACGCCGGTCCAGCCATTCTCGTTGTGCGAGGCGGTGACCATGGCGACGGACGGCGTATCCAGCGCGAACTGGGCGAAGTAGGCCATCGGCGACAGCGCCAGGCCGATATCCCTAACTCGCGCGCCGACCGCCATCAGCCCGGACACCAGCGCCAGCTTGATCGACAGCGAATAGGAACGGAAGTCATGTCCGGTGACGATATCCGGCCCAACGCCAAGGCGGCGGATCAGCGTGCCGAGCCCCATGCCGAGCGCCTGGACGCCGATCAGGTTGAGTTCGGGTGGTATCTCCGAGCCCGGATGGCCGAACCACCAGCGCGCATCATATTCGCGGAACCCGGACTGTTTGATCAGCGCCGAGGTTTCAAACTCGAAGCTGTTGGGTCGGGCCTCGCCAACGATCCTGGGGGTCAAGACTGAAAACTCCAAGCGGCTGGAACACGGTTTGTCGGAACGGTGGTTACCACACAAGCCTTTAAGTCGTGTTTATCCCTAAAGAAAATCCGGCCGCCGGCAAGGCGCGCGGCGAAAGCTGATGAAATGCGACAGAAGTGCTGCCATTGCCGCTTGCAGGAACGAAGTACGGCGGCTATAAGCCCGCGGTCTGGTCACGGAGTGTAGCGCAGCCTGGTAGCGCACCTCGTTCGGGACGAGGGGGTCGCAGGTTCAAATCCTGCCACTCCGACCAGAAAAAACAATGTGTTAGCGCATCCCGACTTTGGCGCCCCCACCTGAAACAATCGTGAGATGACTTTCCCGGTGACACAGGCCTAGCCGTTGTCTTGTGACGCACATATCCGTTGCCGACGAGCTTGAGAACGCTACGCATTGCCACAGCAGCAGTGATCTTCCTGCCACCGTGTCCATCTTCGGCCGACACCCCCGCGGCGCTTTCGTGGTGTCGCTTCGGGTCAGAGTTCGCGTCGCGCTTATCGGAGTCCGAAAAAGCTCAATATCGCTATCACGATGACCACCGCGCCAACAAGCCAAATGATATTGTTCATGATCTATCTCCTGTTGCCTTGAGAAAGCCCGCGCCTCCGGCGGAGAATGCGAGCCCGACCAGCCTTTGCCGGCTGATCTTCAGCGGACATCAAGCCATGATGTCGCCTGTGAGGAATAGAACCGTTAGGCAGGCCTAATGTTCCACGGGTTGGCGAGATCAAGAGATGGCCTGGTGATTTGCCTTTGTATTAGCTGCGGCGCATGCTTATGCCGACGGCGGTAACAGGAATGCCGGCCACGCCCGGAGCATCATGCATAAATTGGTTCTCACAACAGCAGTTGCGCTTGCCTGCACCTGCGCGCCCTCCCAGGCGGACGACGAGCGTTCATGCAAAATAGTGGCGGCGGCAGCGCAGCTCTCTGGAAAGACCAACTGTAGCGAAGGCGATGTCGCTGCTATCTCTGGCATGAGCAGCAAAGAACTGCCGGATGCAGTAGCCAGATATTGCGATTTTTGGGGGCAGATCGTTGTGCTGCCTGATGTGAGCGAGAACGATGCGTCTAGACGCATCGTTCTTTGCAAATACCACAAGCGAGAGGCAGCCCCTGCCCAGCCCTAGGCGGTGCGATCGCGCGTTCTTCGACTTGCGAAAAGTGTTCTGGCTGGCCATGGGAGGACCGGAACCAAAGTGACCAGAGGCAGTTATCCAGACGAAGGGCAAATTGAGAAAATGGAGAAACTGCAATGAAAACAATGGTCATGTGCGCGTTGGCGCTTTCCATGGGATTGCCGGCCATGGCTTCGGCCGCCGAAGCCGATGTGGTCATCAGAACCCACCATCGACACCACAACAACGTCAAGATCATCAACGAGGACGGCCAGCGCTTGCACCACCGCCGCCACGGCGCAATTGCGTTCTATGACCATGGGCGCCGGCATCATCGTCAAGACACCGTCGTCGTAAGCCGGCATCATCGCCGAGACACCGTCGTCGTGACAGGCTCCGTTTCCACTCATCGTTACCACCGCCACCACCCCGTGGTGATCGAAAACGACGGTTACTGATCGCCGACCGCCGGCCTGGCTCCTGGGAGTCGGGCCTCGTGGACCAGCAGACCGCGGCGGACCACTGAACGACCTTCTCCAAGTCGCAGACCAGCAAAGGAAAAGCCCGCCCCGGCGTCAGCTGAGACGGGCTCTCTCCGTTTGCCAGTGGTTGATTTGAAGCACTCGACGGACACTAACTACGAATGATCGAGAGCGTTCCCGCTGGGCAGGAAACCCGGCGTCAGTTGATGCGACCATGGGCTCGTCTCATGGGTTCCGGAGCGATCGGAAACTTTGACGAAGGTGGCCGTCGGCTCTAGGTAGGTCGATGCATATGATAGAGCCAGTGAAACGGCGATGCCGGAGTGTGGACATGAATTTGAATTCAACGGCAGCCTCGCTACCGGCTCTTGTGATCGCGCTGTTTCTCGTCGCCGGCTGTTCATCGATCGGCAGAACCGTCGATCCGGCCAAATACGACAGCATGAGCTGCACCGAGCTCAACAGCGCGCTGGGAGACATCGCCCGTAACATTTCGCAAACCGCGATCACCCGCGGCAAGGTCGCGAGCACCAACGTACCGCGCTGGCTGCTAGGCGGCTCGCGCGTGAAGGGCGCGGTCACCGACCGTGAAACGGCCAGGATCGAGCGGCTGAAACAGCAGGAAGAGGCTATTGCCAGCACAAGAGCGCGCAGATGCACGTCGCTGTCGCAATGAGCCTCATCTCAACCCGATAGAGGCGCTCAGGCGCTCAGGCGAAAACGCGTGACGTCGATCGCAGCGGCCATCAGCGTCTGTGTGTAGGCGTGCTGCGGGTTGCTGAAAATCGCTTCGGTCGGCCCCTCCTCGACGATCTTGCCTTGCTTCATGACGATGATGTAGTCGGCCATGGCGCGCACGACCGACAGATCGTGGCTGATGAACAGGTAGGACAGTTCGTGGTCGGCCTGCAGCTTGCGCAGCAATTCGACGATCTGTTTCTGCACCGAGCGGTCGAGCGCGGAGGTCGGCTCATCCAGCACCACCAGCTTGGGCTTCAGGATCATGGCCCGTGCAATGGCGATGCGCTGCCGTTGCCCGCCGGAAAATTCGTGCGGGTAGCGGTTGCGTGCGTTGGGATCGAGGCCGACTTCGTTCAAGGCCTCGACCGCGCGTTGATCGCGCTGCTTGCCCGAAAGGTCCGGCTCATGCACCAAAAGCCCTTCGGTAATGACCTGGCCGACGGTCATGCGCGGCGACAGCGAGCCGAACGGGTCCTGGAAGACGAGCTGCATCTGGCGCCGCAGCGGCCTCATCGCCTGTCGGTCGGCCTGGGAAATGTCGCGATCACCAAAACGAATGAGCCCGTCACTCGGCAACAGCCGCAACAAAGCGCGGCCGAGCGTCGATTTGCCCGAGCCGGATTCACCGACAATGCCGATGGTCTGGTTGCGTTGCAGCCTGATCGAAATGTGGTCGACGGCGCGCAGCACCAGCGGCTCGCCAGCGAGAAACCCGCCGCCGATCCTGAATGTCACTTCGACATTCTTGCCTTCGAGCAGAACGGGGGCATTGGCAGGCGGTGGCGCCTTGCTGCCGGTCGGCTCGGCCGCCAGCAGCATTTTCGTATAGGCGTGCTGCGGGTTGACGAAGATGGATTCCGCCTCTCCCTCTTCGACAACCTCGCCCTGGCGCATGACATAGACGCGGTCGGCGAAACGCCGGACAATTCCGAGATCGTGGGTAATGAACACGATCGCCATGCCGAGCTTGCGTTGCAGTTCGGCCAACAGCATCAGGATCTGCGCCTGGATGGTGACGTCGAGCGCCGTCGTCGGCTCGTCGGCGATCAATATGTCGGGGTCGTTGGCGAGCGCCATGGCGATCATGACGCGCTGCCGCTGGCCACCCGACATTTCGTGCGGATAGGATTTCATCCGCCGCTCGGGATCGGGGATATGCACGAGGCGCAGCAGCTTGAGCGCCTCTTCGTGCGCCGCGGCGGCATTCAAGCCTTGATGCCGGCGGATCGGTTCGATCAACTGGTTGCCGATCGAATAGAGCGGATCGAGCGAGGTCATCGGCTCCTGGAAGATCATGCTGATCTTGGCGCCACGGACCTTGTTCAAGTCGGATTTGCTCAATGTCAGGAGGTTGCGGCCGCGATAGTCGACACTGCCGGTGGCTTCACCATTCGATGCAAGCAGGCTCATCGCCGCCATCATGGTCTGGCTCTTGCCGGACCCGGATTCGCCGACGACGGCGACGGTCTCGCCCGCGTTGACGTGGATGTTGATGCCTTTCACCGCCTCGACTGCGCCGTCGAGCGTGCGGAAGCGGACGCGCAGGTCCTTGACGCTGAGGATCGTTTCGGAAGCAGCCATCTTAGCGATTCCCATCTTTATCGATCTCTCGGGTCGAGCGCGTCGCGCAGGCCGTCGCCAACGAAATTCAGGGCGAACAGCGTCGAGACGAGGAAGAAGGCGGGGAACAGCAGCAGCCAGTTGGCGGTGCCGATGTTCTTGGCGCCGACTGAGATCAGCACACCCCAGCTGGTCATCGGCTCCTGCACGCCCAGCCCGAGGAACGACAGGAAACTCTCGAGGATGATGACCTGCGGCACCAGCAGCGTCATGTAGATCACCACCGGGCCGAGCAGGTTGGGAATGACGTGGCGCAGCAGGATGCCGCGCTGGCCGACACCCATGGCTTCCGCCGCCTGGACATATTCCTGGCGGCGGATCGACAGCGCCTGGCCGCGCACGATGCGCGCCATGTCGAGCCACAGCACGGCGCCGACGGCCAGGAACATCAGCACGAAGTTGCGGCCGAAGAACACCACCAGCATGATGACGAAGAAGATGAAGGGCAAGGAATAGAGCACGTCGACGATGCGCATCATCACCTCGTCGATCTTGCCTCCAGAAAAGCCGGCGGCGGCGCCATAGACCACGCCGATGACCACCGCCACGACGCCGGCAAGCAGGCCGATGGCCAGTGAGATGCGCCCGGCCATCAACGTGCGCGAGAGCAGATCGCGGCCGGTGTTGTCGGTGCCGAACAGAAAATACTGCTGCTTGACCGAAGCGCTCATCGTCACTTCGAGGCCGTCGGGCGACTTGCTCTCGATCTTGGTGTCGTCGAAGGCGTCGGAACGGTCGAGATAGCGGATATTGCGGTCGTCGATCGGTTTGGTCGACTTGACGGTGACGAAGACCTGATTGCCTTCCTGCCGCCACTCCTTGATGTCGACCCGCATGCGCTTGATCGCTTCGGTGAGCGCCGTCTCGATCATGTCGGGTTTTGGGTATGCCGAAAAGCTTGGCGGCATGCGCACATAATCTGCATAGATGGTCGTGTATTGATGCGGCACGAACCATGGCCCGAACACGCTGACGATACCGATCAGGGCGAGGTAATAGAGGCTGAACATGGCGGCGCGGTTGGCCTTGAGGCGCGCCCAGGCATCACCCCAGAGCGAGCGGCCGACGACGGCGGGAGCTGTGGCTGCAATGTCAGTCATAGCGCACCCTCGGGTCGACGACCGCGTACATGACGTCGACGATCAGGTTGAAGACGATGGTGAAGATGGCGATCACCACCACCGTTCCCATCACCAGCGTGTAGTCGCGGTTGAGCGCGGCATCGACGAAATAGCGGCCGACGCCAGGTATGGAGAAGATGGTCTCGACGATGACCGAGCCGGTCAGCAGTGCCGCCGCCGCCGGGCCGGTGAAGGAGACGATCGGCAGGATGGCGCCGCGCAACGCGTGCTTGACCACCACCGACCAGTCGGAGAGGCCGAGTGCGCGTGCCGTGCGGATATGGTGGGATCGCAAGGATTCGATCATCGAGCCACGCATCAGCCGGGCGACGATGGCGATCTGCGGCAAGGCAAGCGTCAGCACCGGACCGACCTTGTTGATGAAGGCGCCATCACCCCAGCCACCGATCGGCAACAGTTTCCAGGTCAGCCCGAACAGGAGCTGGATCACCGGCGCGATCACGAAGGTGGGGATGGTGCTGCCGGCGGTCGCCAGCGCAATCACCGTATAGTCGCCCAGCTTGTTCTGGTTGAGCGCGGCTATGGTGCCGAGCACGGAACCGAGCAGAAGTGCAAGGACGAGTGCCGAGGCGCCGAGCTGGACCGAAATGGGCAGGCCCTTGGCGAACAGTTCGGTGACGGTGAAATCCGGCATGTTGTAGCTCGGACCGAAATTGCCGCGCAGCAGATTGCCGAGATAGTGAACGAATTGCAGCCAGAGCGGGTCGTTGAGCCCGAACTGGGCTTCGAGATTGGCCCTGATCTCGGGACTCAGCCCCCGCTCCTGGTTGAATGGGCCGCCTGGCGCGACGCGCATCAGGAAAAACGCCATGGTCACGATGACGAACAGCGTCGGAATGGCGGTCAGAAGCCGCCTTAATACATATCGCAGCATCGGTGCCCCGCTTGATCCAGAGCAGCGCGCGTCCAGCTGGACGATTGCGCTCTAGCCTTCAAATCTTCGCACCGAACTTTCCGAAAATCGATTCCGCTTCCCGGGCCGATGCGATGGCAAACCAGCGCCGCCGCGCACTCAGTGCGCGGCGGCTTGGCCAGGGATCAGTCCTTGCTGACGAAGCGCGACGGATGCACGTCCATCACATTGTCGACGAAGCCATGCAGCTTCGAGGAAACGATATCGTGGTAGCTGTAGTAGAGAAGCGGGATCTGGCCGACATCGTCGACGAGAATGCGCTCGGCCTCGGCGAGCTCCTTCATGCGCTCTTCGGGCTTGCCGCCGGCGGCGGCAGCCTTGTCCATGGCCGCTTCGTATTTCGGGCTGTTGTAGTCCGAATAGTTGTTGCCGCTGGCCTTGCGGGAGATGCCGAGGAAGGTCTCGGGATCCTTGTAGTCGGCGATCCAGGCGGCACGCGCCACGTCATAGTCGCCCTTCTGCTCGAGGAAGGAATAGTGGGTCTTGGTGTCGGTGTTGAGCAAGGTGACGTCGACGCCGAGCGGCTTCAACTGTTCCTGGATGGCCACGGCGGTGTTCTTGTGGTTTTCCGAGGTGTTGTAGCGGATCTCCATCTTCAAAGGATGCTCGGGCGTATAGCCGAGTTTCTCGAGGATCTTCTTGGCTGCGTCCTCGCGGTCGATCTGCGGCATGTCGGCATATTTGGCCAGTGCCGGCGTGTAGCCTTCGATGCCGGGAGGCACCATCGAATAGCCGGGCAGCATCGAATTCTGCCAGACTTTTTCGGCCAGGAAGTCGCGATCGATCGCCATTGAGATGGCATTGCGCAGCTCGACATTATCCCAAGGCGCCTTGTCGGTCTTGATCGCATAATAGTAGGTGCCGAGATACGGTCCGACGTGGATCTGATCGCCGAACTTGGTCTTGAGGTCGGCGAGCTGTTCCGTCGGGAGATCGTCATAGCTGTCGAGTTCGCCGGCCTCGAAGCGCTTCATCGCCGATGAGCGATCTTCGGTCGGAATGTAGTTGACCACGTCGAACTTGACGCTCGCGGCGTCCCAGAATTTCGGATTCTTGACCAGTTTCATGTGGTCGTTGGGGACCCACTCGGCGAGCGTATAGGCGCCGTTGGAGACCAGTTTGCCCGGCTTGATCCAGTCGGCGCCAAGCTTTTCGATGGAGGCCTTGTTGACCGGATAGGTCGCCTGGTGGGTCAGCATCTCCAGGAAGTATGGCGTCGGTGCCTTCAGCGTGACTTCGAGAGTATTTGCGTCAATCGCCTTGACGCCCATATCCTCCGGCTTGCCCTTCTTGGTGTTGACTTCCTCGGCGTTCTTCACGGGATAGAGCATGGAGGCGTATTCGGCACCGGTCGCCGGATCTTCCAGTCGGTGGAATGCGTAGACGAAGTCTTCTGCCGTCACCGGGCTGCCATCCGACCACACGCCGTCCTTGCGCAGCTTGAACGTATAGACGGTGCCATCATCCGATACTGTCCAGCTCTCGGCGGCACCTGGAATGAGGTTGGCCTTCTCATCCTGCATGACCAGGCCCTGGAACAGGTCGCGCAAGACATTGGCTTCGTAGACCGTCGAGGTCTTGTGCGGATCGACGGACTCCGATTCGGCGGCGGTGCCACGGTTGTAGACGGTCTCGGCGAAAGCCTGCGTGTAGAACGTGCCGGCGGCCAGCGTCATGGTGGTGGCGAACACCGTCGCCTTCAGCATGTTTTTCAGCATGAAGTTCTCCCTGTTGGCGCAGCCGTCGGCGCGCCTTTACGTGTTGACGCCCCGGAGCCGATATCTGACCCCTTTGAGCGCGCCGCCGGTTCCCTTCCCGCGGCTGGTGGCCAAACACTAACGCGGAGAATTTTTATTTCAACAGACTCTCTGGGTCACCCAAAGTAAGGCGGGACGAAAGCTGTGCCGTGACGGCCGAAATACCAGCCGAAACCAGAAGCTTGACTTGGTTTCCTCACCTCGACGCCATTTTGCGGCGAGAATCCGTGGCCGCGCCAGTTTGCCGGAATGTGTTAATGCGTTCTTAAGCAACCATAGGTTACATTACGACTACCTTCTATACGCTTCTATCTCAGACGCATGGCGGTCATGAGTAACAAGGCAAGTAAATTGTCCAAAATTCGCCAAGCAACGCAGAAATTTCAAGAAGAATCAGGAACTTCGGCTGTCGAATTCGCCCTGCTCTCTCCCGTTTTCGTCGTCCTTCTGCTCGGAATGGTTGCATACGGTATATATTTCGGCGCCGCCAACTCGGTCCAGCAGATCGCGGCCGATGCAGCCCGCACTGCAATTGCCGGACTGAACCAGACCGAGCGCCAGACGCTCGTAGCCAGCTTCGTCACCAACAATGCCGGCGGATATCCCTTCGTGGATGTCAGCAAGTTGACCTACCAGGCCAATGACAGCACGGCCGACGGAAGCCAGTTCGTGGTGTCCATCCAGTACGATGCCCGCAACCTGCCGATCTGGAACCTCTTCCCGGGCATAGCCATGCCGGGAAGCACGATCAAGCGCCAGTCAACGATACGGGTCGGGGGCATCTGAATGCTGCTGCGGGCGCGCGATGGGATCGGCCGGCTCGCCCGGTTGATGCTGGGCGACAGACGAGCGAATTTCACCGTCATGACGGCATTGAGCGCGCCGGTCGCGCTGGCGCTGGCCGCAGTGGCCATCGACGAAGCCTCGATCTACACCGAGCGCCGCGAAGCACAGGCCATGGTGGACCTGGCCGCGATCACCGCTGCCTCGAACATCACCAACGTCGAGACCGCTGTCGTGACCACGCTGACCGACAACGGCATGCCGGGGGTTGTCGTGCAGGGCTCGGGACAGACGATCGCGCCAGCCGTCGGCAAAACGGTCGTGTCGGTCACGCGCGGGCGCTACGCAGCATCCGGCGCCAATGTCAGCCAGCGCTTCCAGGCCGGCGTGACACCCTACAATGCCGTGCATGTCACGCTGAAAAAGATCCCCGTCCGCTATTTTGCGAGTTCGCTGATCCCCTCTCCCGTGATCGGCACCGATGCCACCGCCAGCATGACACCGCAGGCGACGTTCTCGGTCGGGTCGAGGCTCGCCAGCGTCAATGGCGGCATTCTCAACGCGCTGCTCAGTGGACTTCTCGGCGGCAACATCTCGCTTAGTGTCATGGATTACAACGGGTTGATCTCGGCCGATGTCAGCGTGTTCTCGTTTATAGACGGCCTTGCCACACAATTGAGCCTGACCGGCGTCACTTATTCGGATGTGCTGGCATCGAAGGCGACCGTCGGCCAGATCGCCACGGCCATGGCCAACGTGCCCGGGCTTGGCAATACGGCCAAGGTGGCGCTGCAGTCGATCGCGTCCAAGTCGACCAGCACTTTCAAGATCCCGCTCAACAAACTCGTCGATCTCGGCTCCGTCGGCAGCCTGGCGCTTGGGCAAAGACCAGCCGGCCTTGGAGTGGACGCCAGCGCCATGGGCATGCTGACCGCTGCCGCCGTGCTGGCGAACGGTACCAGCCAGGCTCAGGTCAATCTCGGAGCCACCGTACCCGGGCTTCTGTCCACCGCACTTACCATTGCCATTGGCGAGCCTATGCAATCTTCGCCGTGGCTCGCGGTCGATGGCATCGGAACCGTGGTGCGCACCGCCCAGACGCGCATCAAGCTGGTAGCCACCGTCGGTGTCGGCTCGCCCGGTCTCGGCGGCGGTATCAGCCTTTTGGCCGTCAATCTGCCACTCAATGTCGAAGTCGCGTATGCCGAAGCCAAACTGACCGACATCACCTGTCCGACCGGGCCCTCCAGCATCAAGGTTTCCATCGCCGCGCATCCAGGCATTGCCTCACTGCATCTGGCCAACAGCAACAGTTCAGGCTTCGCCGACTTCAGCCAGCCGCAGACCTTCACCGACGCGGAGATCGCGGATGTCAGCCTCAGACTGCTGCTGATCAACATTCCGCTGATACAGGTGATGGGTTCCGCCGCGACCGCGATCACCAACAACAGCCCGACGACGCTGACCTTCGATGCGACCGACATCGCCAACAAGACGATCAAGACCGTTTCGACGCGCAACATCTCGCAGTCGCTCACCACATCGCTGGTCAACAACCTGTCGCTATCGGTCAATGCGCTTGGTCTCGGGATCGATCTGACCGCCCTGCTCGGAACGGTCAAGCCAGCAGTCGTGGCGGTGCTGAACGGCGTATCGGCGCCGGTCGACGACCTGCTCTATAACGTGCTTTCGGCGCTGGGAGTCGGCGTCGGCCAAGCCGATGTGCGTGTCACCGGCGCGACCTGTGGACGCTCGGTTCTCGTTCAATAGGGCACTTGCAGCCAAGTGGGATCACTTGCCTGCAAGCCGCGGCCGAAGCACTGATTCAACCGAGCTGACCAAGGAAAAACCCGAGCTCGGGCAGCGCGAGCTTGCTCTCTTCACCAACCGCCGTGCCGCCGACAATGGAAGCGACAGCTCCGATAGCCGCCGGCAATGGCCAATTCCCCGGCTCCTCGGCGAAGTTGAAGACGCAGAGCAGCCTCTCGCCGCCGCCTTCCCGGATGAAGGCGAGAATTTCGCCCTCTGCATCGAGAAACCGGATCGAACCGCTGACCAGCGCCGGATGCTCCCTGCGCAACGCCAGCGCGGCCCGATAGGACGCGAGCACCGAGGCGTCGTCAGTGTTCTGGACGTCGACCGCGCGGGCGCGTTGGCTGGCAGGTATCGGCAGCCACGGCTTGGCCGTGGAGAAGCCTGCATTGTCGGCGCCGGCCTCCCAGACCATTGGCGTGCGACAGCCATCCCTGCCCTTGACGCCCGGCCAGAAGCGGATGCCAAAGGGATCGCGCAGATCCTCGAAGGCGAGTTCCGCCTCCTCCAGGCCGAGTTCCTCGCCCTCGTAAAGGCAGATCGATCCACGCAGGCAGGAGAGCAGCACGATCGAGAATCTTGCGACCGTGTCGGGATCGCTGCCCGACCTTGTCCAGCGGCTGACATGGCGCACCACGTCATGGTTGGAGAACGCCCAGCAGACCCAGCCGTCGGACACGGCTGCCTCGAAGGCTTCGATGCAGCCACGCACATGCGCCGCCGAGAATTGTGCGCCAAGCAGATCGAAGGTGTAACACATATGGAGCTTGTCGCCGCCGGTGGTGTAGGCGGCGAGCGTCTGCAGCGAGCGGCCTTCATCGCCGATCTCGCCGACGGCGGCGCGGTCCTCGTATTCGTCGAGCAACGCCCTGAAACGCTTGAGGAACGCCAGGTTTTCCGGCTGCGTCTTGTCGAACAGATGTTCCTGATAGAGGTAGGTGTTGGTCTCGCTGTTGGTGCCGGCGACGCTTGACGCCAGGGGTGGATTGCTGCGCAGCCAGCGGTCGTGGACATAGTAGTTGACCGTATCGAGCCGGAAACCGTCGACGCCACGCTCGAGCCAGAACCGCACCGTTTCCAGAAGTGCGTCCTGGACCTCCGGATTGTGGAAGTTCAGGTCCGGCTGCGAGGCAAGGAAATTGTGCATGTAATATTGCCGGCGGGTCGAATCCCATTCCCAGGCCGGGCCGCCGAAGACGGACAGCCAGTTGTTGGGCGCGCCGCCATCGGGCTTCGTGTCGGCCCAGACATACCAGTCGGCCTTGGGGTTGTCGCGGCTGGCGCGGCTCTCGACGAACCAGTCGTGCTTGTCGGATGAGTGCGACAGCACCTGGTCGATGATGATCTTCAGGCCGAGCCGGTGCGCCTCGGCCACCAGCGCATCAAAGTCCGCAATGGTGCCGAACATCGGATCGACATCCTGATAGTCCGACACGTCGTAGCCCATGTCGGCCATCGGCGACCTGAAGAAGGGCGACAGCCAGATGGCGTCGACACCGAGCGAGGCGACATGAGCCAGCCTCGACGTGATGCCGCGCAGATCGCCGCTGCCGTCACCGGTCGTATCCTGGAAAGAGCGCGGATAGATCTGGTAGATGACGCAGCCGCGCCACCATCCGGCCTTGTCAGCTGCCGCCATTGCGCTTCTCCCTTGTGCCGGCCTGCGTGGCTATCCGTTCGATCATGAAGATCACCGTCCGCCCCGGCACCGGCCGCGCTATGTCCATCGTCTCGCCTGTTTCGAGGGCTGGCGCCCAAAAAGACCCATCGCGCTCGGGCAAGGAGAACATGCAGGCTCGTCGATCACCGTTGATGAGCACCGCAAGACGGGGCTGATCATCGCTGGCGGCGCCCAGAATCATGACAAGGCGGTGCCGCTGCGGATCCTGCCAGCTCTGCTCGTCGAGCGGCGCGCCTGTCTCGGTCAGCCATGCGACATCAGGCATGTCGGCACCAACTGGTGGCAGGCCAGTGAGGAAGCGCGTGCCGGAGAGCGCCGGCACCGCATGGCGCAGCGTCGAGAGCCGCGCCGTGTACTGCTCCAGCGCCTGGTCGCGCGCTGCCCAGTCGAGCCAGGTGATCTCGTTGTCCTGCGCATAGGCGTTGTTGTTGCCCTTCTGGGTGCGGCCGAATTCGTCGCCGGCAGTCAGCATGATGGTGCCGCGCGAGGCAAACAGCGTGGCGAGCAGCGCGTGCTGATCAATCCGGCGAGCCGCCACCACGGCCGGGTCGCCCGCATCGCCCTCGACACCATTGTTCCAGGACAGGTTCTCGTTGTGGCCGTCGCGGTTCTGCTCGCCATTGGCCTCGTTGTGCTTGCGCTCATAGCGCACGATGTCGGCCAGCGTCATGCCGTCATGGGCGGCGATGAAATTGACCGTGCGGCTGGCGCTTTGTCGCTTCGTGGCAAACACATCGGACGAACCGGCAAGCCGGGTTGCCAACGCGCCGATCTTGCCGGCGTCGCCGCGCCAGAAGCGCCTGACATCGTCGCGGTACTTGTCGTTCCATTCGAGGAAAGGCGGTGGAAAATTGCCGAGCTGATAGCCGTCCGGGCCAATGTCCCAGGGCTCGGCGATCAACACGCGATCGCCCAGCAGCGCGTCCTCGCGCATCGCTTTCAGCAACGGCGCCTCGGCGTCGAATGTCCCTTCGACCCGCCCCAAAATGGGTGCCAGGTCGAAGCGGAAGCCATCGACGCCGGCATCCCGGACAAAATGGCGGAGCGTGTCGAGAACCATTTCCTGGACGATTGGGTGGTCGCAAGCCACCGTGTTGCCGGTGCCGGTGTCGTTGGCCAGCCTGCCGTCCGGTGTGTGCCGGTAATAGGCCTGGCTGTCGAAGCCACGCAACGACAGCGTCGGCCCGAGCCGGTCGCTCTCGCCGGTGTGGTTGAAGACGAGGTCGAGGATGACGCCGATGCCGGCCTCGCGCAGCGCGGCGACCGCGTTTCGCAAGTCCATGATGCCGCCCGGCGCAAGGCGAGGATCAAGCGCCATGAAGGTGACGGGATTGTAGCCCCAGGCGTTGCGCAGTCCGAGCGGCGGCAGATGCCGCTCATCGATCGACGCCGTCACCGGCATCAGTTCGACAGCACCGACGCCGAGTTTTTTCAAGTGTTCGATAACCACCGGATGAGCGATCGTAGCGACCGTACCGCGCAGCTTTTCGGGAACGTCCGGATGCAGCATGGTAAAGGCGCGCACCGGGATTTCGTAGATCAGACCACCGGTTCGGAAGAGCGGCGGCGCAGCCTGCACAGGGTTCGGCAAGGCAGCGGCAATCGCCTTCGGCATCAGCGGCGCGGTATTGGCCCCCTCGCCCCGGCGCTGGGCCAGCCGCCAGTCATAGGCGTAGGGCCTGTCGATCCCGACGGCATAGGGATCGATCAGGAGCTTGTCGGGATCGAACCACAGCCCGCGCTCCGGTGCGTAGTCGCCATCGGCGCGAAACCCGTATCGAGTGCCCGGGCCAAGGCCAGCGACGAACCGCGCATGCACGCCCTCGCCTTCCGCCTGCAGCTCAAGCCGTTCGATTTCCCGGTTGCCCTGCTCGTCAAAAATCGAGACCCACAACCGACGGGCGGCCTGCGACCATGCGGCAAAGCGAATGCCGCCCTCCGAAACAAGTCCGCCAAATCGCGGCCGCTGATCGGCCGGCATCGCAGATTTCATTAAGTGATGACACTCGGCTTGGAGCGGCCGGTATGGCTGCGAATCCCGGCAATATCATCGGCCGCCGATATCAGATCGGCAAGAGCGACCTGGGTGTCGAGATCGTGCCTCGACTTGTCCGGCTCGTAGCGTTCGATGTAGACGCGCAGCGTAGCCCCAGACGTGCCGGTGCCCGAAAGCCTGAAGACGACGCGCGAGCCGCCCTCGAACAACACCCTGATGCCCTGGTGTTCGCTGGTCGAACCATCGACCGGATCGTGATAGGCGAAGTCATCGGCACTGGCGATGGTCATGCCGCGCACGCTGGTGCCGGGCAGCGCGCCAAGCTTGGCGCGGAGTTCGTCGACCAGCGCATTGGCGCGGTCACTCTCGACCTCCTCATAGTCGTGGCGCGAATAGTAATTGCGGCCATAGGTCGCCCAATGCTCGGTGACGATCTGCTTGCAGCTTTTGCCGCGCGCGGCGAGGATGTTGAGCCACAGCAGCACCGCCCAAAGACCGTCTTTTTCGCGGACGTGGTTGGAGCCGGTGCCGGCGCTTTCCTCACCGCAGATCGTCGCCATGTCGGCGTCGAGCAGGTTGCCGAAGAACTTCCAGCCGGTCGGCGTTTCATAGATGCCGATGCCGAGCTTTTCGGCGACACGGTCGGCCGCGCCGCTGGTCGGCATCGAGCGGGCGATGCCCTTCAGGCCTTCCTTGTAGCCGGGCGCCAGACGGGCGTTGGCGGCAAGCATGGCGACCGAATCCGACGGGGTGACGAAGATACCCTTGCCGATGATCAGGTTGCGGTCGCCGTCGCCGTCGGAGGCGGCGCCGAAGTCCGGCGCGTCCGGGCCCATCATCTCGTCATAGAGATGCTTTGCATGGACGAGGTTCGGGTCCGGATGGTGGCCGCCGAAATCCGGCAGCGGCTTGAAATTACGGCAGGTGCCGTTGGGCGCGCCAAGCCGGTTTTCCAGGATCTCCTTGGCGTAGGGGCCGGTCACCGCATGCATGGCGTCGAAGCGCATGCGAAAGCCGTATTTGAAATTGGCGCGGATGGCGTCGAAATCGAACAGGCTTTCCATCAGTTCGGCATAATCGGCGACCGGATCGATGATCTCGACCGTCATGCCGCCGGCCTCGACCGTGCCGATCTTGTCGATGTCTATCGCTGCGATGTCAGTGGTCTTGAAGTTCGCAATCGTCTTGGTCTTTTCGAAGATCGCGTCGGTCAGCTTTTCCGGCGCCGGGCCGCCATTGCCGGCATTGTACTTGATACCGAAATCCTCGTGCGGGCCGCCCGGATTGTGGCTTGCCGACAGGATGATGCCGCCAAAGGTCTTGTATTTGCGGATGACGTGGGAGGCGGCCGGCGTCGACAGGATGCCGCCCTGCCCGACCATCACCTTGCCGAAGCCGTTGGCCGCGGCCATGGCGATCGCCTTCTGGATGACCTCGCGGTTGTAGAAGCGGCCGTCGCCGCCGATCACCAGGGTCTTGCCCTTGAAACCGTCCAGGGCGTCGAAGATCGACTGGATGAAGTTCTCGGCGTAGTGCTCCTGCTGGAACACCGGCACCTTCTTGCGCAGGCCCGACGTGCCGGGTTTCTGATCGGAATAGGGCTTGGTGGGGACGGTCCGTATCATGCTTCAGGCAACCCTTTTCGAAAGCAGCGAGCGATAGAGTTCAACGTATTTTTCGGCACTCTTGTCCCACGACACATCGGCTTTCATGCCCTGGCGCTGCAGCGATTCCCAGACCGCCGGACTGGCATGGGCATCGACGAGGCGGCGCATGGCGTGCAGCAAGGCGCCGCCATTGTTGGGCGCGAACTGGAAGCCGGTGGCGACACCGGCCGAGACGGCAGCCTCGTTGGCGTCGATGACGGTATCGGCCAGGCCACCGGTGCGGGCGACCACTGGCACGCAGCCATAGCGCAGGCCGTAAAGCTGCGTCAGGCCGCAGGGCTCGAAGCGCGAGGGAACCACGATGGCGTCGCATCCGCCTTGCATGATGTGCGAGAGCCCCTCGTCGTAACCGACGACGACCCCGATGCGGCCGCGATGCCGCGCCGCGGCCGCAAGCAGCGCGCCTTCGAGGCCGGCATCGCCCGAGCCCAGGATGGCCAGACGCGCGCCCGTCGCGACGATGCCGTCGATCACCAGCGCCAGTATGTCCATGCCCTTCTGCCAGGTCAGGCGGCTGACGACGCAGACGATCGGGCTGTCGTCGCGATCGAGGCTGAAACGGTCCTCGACGGCAGCCCTGTTGGGTGCGCGCGCCTTCAGCGTCCCGGCTGAGTAGGCGGAGACCAGATGCTTGTCGGTTTCCGGATCCCAAATGCCGGTGTCGATGCCGTTGACGATGCCATAGAGATCGCTGGA
Organism: Mesorhizobium bavaricum; assembly: GCF_056781655.1. NCBI lineage: Bacteria > Pseudomonadati > Pseudomonadota > Alphaproteobacteria > Hyphomicrobiales > Phyllobacteriaceae > Mesorhizobium > Mesorhizobium bavaricum. The sequence continues at coordinate 5,639,925 of NZ_CM165566.1, forward strand.
GCGCATGTTGATGAGGCCGTCGAGGCCCATGCCGAATTCCGCCGAGCGGATCTCCTGCGCGTAGGTCGGGCTGACGGTGGTGATCGCCCAGGCCGCCTGCAGCCCGGCCTTGAGGAAGCCGACACCGCCGTAATATTCGACGCCGTCGAGCGCCATCGCCACCGCCGGCAAGCCAAGCTCGCCGAAGATGCCGGCGCCGAACTGGCCCTGGAAGGCGAGGTTGTGGACGGTCATCATCGACGGGATGCCGACCGCCTTGCCGTAGCGCATATAGGCCAGGGTCATCGCCGACTGCCAGTCATGGGCATGGACGATGTCAGGCTGGTAGCCCGAGATGGCACCGCCGGCGATGTCGCCGCCGACCTGGCTCAGCGCCGCGAAGCGCCGCCAGTTGTCCGGCCAGTCGACGCCGGTCGCATTGCCATAGGGGCCGCCGGGACGGTCGAACAGATGCGGCGCGTCGAGCACGAAGAGTTCGAGCCCGGCGAGCTGGACAGAATGGACGGAAGCCTTGCCGCCCTGCAACAAGGGGTATTGCAGAACCGCCCTCTTTTTCTTGAAGGCGGCCATCACGGTCGGAAAGCCGGGGATGAGCGTGCGCATGGTCACGCCCTTGGCCGCCAGCGCGATGGGCAGCGCGCCGGTCACGTCGGCAAGCCCGCCGGTCTTGATCAGCGGGAAGATCTCGGGCGTGACCGACAGAACCTGCATGCGCCTACAATCCGATCCTGTCCGTTCTAGAGTTCTTTGTTTGGCACAATTCCGGACGGAAAACCGTTTCAGACCTTGCCTGGAATTGCTCTAAAGCTTCAGCTTGTCGATCATGTCCTGTGTGACCAGGCAGATGCCCTTTTCGGAAACGCGGAAACGCTTGGCGTCGAGGACGGGGTCTTCGCCGACCACCAGCCCTTCCGGTATCCTAACACCGTGGTCGATGACGACGCGCTTCAACTTTGCGTTCCGGCCGACATGAACGTCGGGCAGCATGACGACTTCTTCGAGGGTCGAATAGGAATTGATGCGCGCGCCGGTAAAGATCAGGCTTCTTTTCAGTGAGGCGCCCGAGACGATGCAGTCGCCCGAGACGAGCGAGGAGACGGCGGAGCCACGGCGGCCATCCTCGTCATGGACGAACTTTGCCGGCGGCTTCAATTCGGCATAGGTCCAGATCGGCCAGTCGCGGTCGTAGAGGTCGAGCTCCGGCGTGATATCGGTGAGATCGATATTGGCTTCCCAATAGGCGTCGACCGTACCGACATCGCGCCAGTAGGCTTCGTTCTCGGCGGTCGAACGCACGCAGGATTTGGCGAAGCGGTGGGCGATCGCCTTACCGTGCTGGACGATATAGGGAATGATGTCCTTGCCGAAGTCGCGGCTCGAGCCCGGCTCGGCGGCATCGCGGCGCAGTTGCTCCATCAGGAACTTGGTCTTGAACACATAGATGCCCATCGAGGCCAGGGCGAACTCCGGCTTGTCAGGAATGCCAGGCGGATCGGCGGGCTTTTCAACGAAGGCGATGATGTTGTCCTTGGCATCGACATGCATGACGCCGAAGCCGGTGGCCTCCATCCGTGGCACTTCGAGGCAGCCGACGGTGACGTCGGCATTGGCGTCGACGTGCTGGCGAAGCATCAGCTCGTAGTCCATCTTGTAGATGTGGTCGCCAGCGAGGATGACCATGTATTCGGGCCCGTAGGCCTCGATGATGTCGATGTTCTGGTAGACGGCGTCGGCCGTGCCTTCATACCACTGCGTTTCCGAGACACGCTGGCTGGCCGGCAGGATGTCGAAACTCTCGTTTCGCTCGGGCCGCAGGAAGTTCCAGCCGCGCTGCAGATGTCTGATCAGCGAATGCGCCTTGTACTGGGTGGCGACGCCGAGGCGGCGAATGCCCGAATTGAGCGCGTTGGAGAGCGCGAAGTCGATGATGCGCGTCTTGCCGCCGAAATAGACAGCCGGCTTGGCGCGCCGGTCGGTCAGTTCCTTGAGGCGGCTGCCACGGCCGCCGGCCAATACGTAGGCCATGGCATCGCGCGCCAGCGGCTGGGTCCGTTTCAAGTCTGCCATTTCTACCCTCCCAAGTTACTCAGTCTGCGACAAGCTCGAGCATGATCGTCGACAACGGCGGCAAAAGCATCGTCGCGAAGATGCTTCCTCCCTCCGCCCGCGCCTCGACCAGGCCGCCATTGCCCTTGCCGGAACCGCCATATTCCGAAGCGTCGGTGTTGATGATTTCGCGCCAGTTTCCGGCCTTCGGCAACGGCACGCGATAATTGTCGCGTGGCACCGGCGTGAAATTGGAGATGACGGCCACCGGGCTGCCTCCCGGCGCGCTGCGCAGCCAGGCAAAAACCGAATTCTGGCTGTCGTCGACGATCAGCCAGGAAAACCCTTCCGGTTCGCAATCGCGGCCATGCAGCGCCGGGCGCGAACGGTAGAGATAGTTGAGATCGCGCACCGTCTGCCAGACGCCACGATGCGGGCGGAACTCGAGCAGGTTCCAGTCGAGCGCGCGTGCCTCGCTCCATTCGCGGCGCTGCGCGAACTCCTGCCCCATGAACAGCAGCTTCTTGCCGGGATACCCCCACATGAAGGCGTAGTAGGCCCGCAAGGTCGCGAATTTCTGCCAGTCGTCGCCGGCCATCTTGCCAAGCAGCGTGCCTTTGCCGTGCACGACCTCGTCATGCGAGAGCGGCAGCACGAAATTCTCCGAGAAGGCGTAGGTCAGGCCGAAGGTGAGATCGTTGTGGTGGTGCTTGCGAAAGATCGGCTCCTTGGAGAAATATTCCAGCGTGTCGTGCATGAAGCCCATGTTCCACTTGAAGCCGAAGCCCAGCCCACCTTCATGCACCGGTGCCGAGACCTTCGGCCATGAGGTCGATTCCTCGGCGATGGTCATCACACCCGGATGGTGACCGTAGACCTCCTTGTTCATCTTCTGCAGGAAGCTGACCGCCTCGAGGTTTTCGCGACCACCCTTTTCGTTCGGGATCCATTCGCCCTGCTTGCGCGAATAGTCGAGGTAAAGCATCGAGGCGACCGCATCGACGCGCAAACCGTCGACATGATATTTTTCGGCCCAGAACAACGCATTGTTGACGAGGAACGACACCACCTCGCGGCGACCGAAATTGTAGATCGCGGTGTTCCAGTCGGGATGAAAGCCCTTGCGCGGATCGGCATGCTCATAGAGTGCGGTTCCGTCGAAATTGGCCAGGCCATGCGCGTCGACCGGAAAATGCGCCGGGACCCAGTCGAGAATGACACTGACGCCGGCGCGGTGGGCGCCATCGACGAAACGAGCAAAGCCGTCCGGATCACCGAATCGGGCCGACGGCGCGTAGAGCCCAGTCGTCTGATAGCCCCAGGACGGGTCATAGGGGTGTTCGGAGATGGGCATGAATTCGATATGCGTGAAGCCCGTCTCGACGACATAGGGGATCAGCCGGTCGGCCATCTCGTCCCATGACAGGAAGGTCCCGTCGTCGCGAAGCTGCCACGAACCGGCATGGACCTCGTAGACCGAGATGGCTTCGCGCCGGTGATCGGCATTGCGCCAGAAATTGCGGTGCGCCTCGTCGCCCCACTCATGCGCCGGTGGCACGGCAACGACCGAAGCGGTGGCCGGACGCAATTCAGATTTGAAGGCGAACGGGTCGGCCTTCAGCGGCAGCCTGACGCCATCGGGGCCGATGATCTCGTATTTGTAGGGCCGTCCGGCACCGATGTCGGGCACGAACAGTTCCCAGATGCCGGTGTCGCGGCGATCGCGCATCGTGTGCCTGCGACCGTCCCATTCATTGAAGTCGCCGACCACCGAGACGCGACGTGCATTGGGCGCCCAGACAGCAAAATGCACGCCCGTGGCACCCTCGTGCTCGACAACATGGGCGCCGAGCTTGTCGAACAGCCTGAGGTGTGAGCCTTGGGCGATGTAGTAGTCGTCCATCGGGCCAAGCACCGGACCGAACGAATAGGGATCGGTCAGCCACCAGTCGCCGCCGGCATTGCGCGCGTGATAGCGCAGCGGCTGCCGCTTCCTGATCGAGAGCTTGCCTTCGAAAAAACCGCCATCGTCGCGCCTAGATAGTTCGCCGGCGATGATGCCGGTCAGCGTGTAGGCGGTGACGAACTCCGCATGCGGAACGAAGCAGCGGGCAAACAGGCTCTTGCCGACCTCATGGACGCCAAGGACCGCGAACGGATCGCCATGCGTGCCGGCAACAATCGCCGCGACATCGCCGGCTGTCGCCAGTCCGTCCGGCCCGCTTGTCGCAGCGGTCACGCGCGGCTTCTTCATCAGGCAGTGTCCCTCCCCGGGCACGACGCTTTGTTTTTGTTCATGTCGTTGTCCCAAAACCGCTACACACTTTTGGGCGACATGAACCTGGACCACATTGGTCGCGGTCCCATGCAATCACATCAGACGGGCACGTTCCAGATTTCTTTCGCATATTGGCGTATCGTGCGATCGGAGGAGAACCAGCCGACACGCGCAACGTTGCGGATTGCCCTGGCGTACCAGTCGGGACTGTTGCGCCAGACGGCGTCGACTTCGCGCTGCCCGGCGGCGTAGGCATCGAAATCGGCGGCGACCATGAACCAGTCGCTGGTGTAGAGACCGTTGATCAACTCACGGTAACGCTCCGGATCGTCCGGCGAGAAGACGCCCGACGAAACAGCGGCCACCGCCTGCGACAGTTCCGGTGAAGCCTCGATGACGGCGCGCGGGTTGTAGCCATTGTTGCGCCGCTCGGCGACCTCGGCGGTGGTGAGGCCGAAGATGAAGATGTTGTCGTCGCCGACACACTCCTTGATCTCGACATTGGCGCCGTCGAGCGTGCCGATGGTCAGCGCGCCATTCAGCGCGAACTTCATGTTGCCGGTGCCCGATGCTTCCATGCCGGCGGTTGATATCTGCTCGGACAAGTCGGCAGCCGGCATCATGATCTCGGCCAGGCTGACATTGTAGTTCGGCACGAACACCACCTTCAGCAAACCGCGCACGGCCGGGTCGCGGTTGATGACCTTGGCGACGTCGTTGGCGAGTTTGATGATCAGCTTGGCGTTGTGATAGCTGGGCGCCGCCTTGCCGCCGAAGAATTTCACGCGCGGCATCCACTCGCGTTCCGGGTGCGAGCGGATCTGGTCGTAGAGCGCGATCGCTTCGAGGATGTTCAGGAGCTGGCGCTTGTATTCGTGGATGCGCTTGATCTGGATATCGAACAGCGCCGAGGGATCGACCTTGATGCCGAGCCGGTCGGCGACGAGATTGGCCAGCCGCGTCTTGTTGGCGCGCTTGACGGCGGCGAACTTGTCGCGAAAGGCGGCATCGTCGGCGAAGGCATCAAGATCCTTGATGGCGTCGATGTCATCGAGAAAGCGGTCGCCGATCGCCTCGCGGGCGAGCGACGTCAGCCCGGGATTGCACTGGATCAGCCAGCGCCGCGGCGTGATGCCGTTGGTCTTGTTGTTGATGCGATCGGGATAGAGCTTGTGCAGGTCGGCGAACACCGTCTCCTTCATCAGATCGGTGTGAAGAGCCGAAACGCCGTTGATGGAATGCGAGCCAACAAAGGCCAGATTGCCCATGCGCACCCGGCGGTCGCCATTTTCCTGGATCAGCGAGATGCGGCTGATCTGTTCGTCCGAGAACTGGTCGGAGGCACGCGCCTCCAGAAGCACTTCGGCGTTGATGGCGTAGACGATCTGCATGTGGCGCGGCAGCAGCCGCTCGAACAGCGGCACCGGCCAGCTTTCCAGCGCTTCGGGAAGCAGCGTGTGGTTGGTGTAGCCGAAGGTACGCTTGGTGATGCTCCAGGCAAGATCGAAATCCATGCCGTGGACGTCCATCAACAGGCGCATCAACTCGGGCACAGCGATGGCCGGATGGGTGTCATTGAGATGGATCGCAGCCTTGTCGGGCAGCGACTTCAGATCGCCATACTGGCTGAGATGGCGCTGGACGATGTCCTGCAGCGAGGCGGTGGAGAAGAAGTACTCTTGCCTGAGCCGCAGCTCCTGCCCGGCCTTGTGCGAATCCGCGGGATAGAGCACGCGTGACAGGGCATCGGCCTTGTTGCTTTCGGCAAGCGCGCCGATATGGTCGCCGGCATTGAACTTGTCGAGCAGGATCGGATCGACCGGCATGCCCGACCACAGCCGCAGCGTGTTGACGCGGTTGGCCCGCCAGCCGACGACGGGCGTGTCATAGGCGACGGCCAGAACATGCTCGGTCGGCTTCCAGACATGGCGCTCGAGCCGGCCGTCCTTCGAGGTGATCGATTCCACCGAACCGCCGAACCCGACCTCGAAGGAGCGTTCGCGCCGTTCGAACTCCCAGGGGTTGCCGTGATCGAGCCAGGTCTCGGGCAGTTCGACCTGCCAGCCGTCGTGAATCTCCTGGCGGAACATGCCATTGGCGTACCGAATGCCGTAGCCATGCGCGGGAATATCGACGGTCGCCATGCTTTCCATGAAGCAGGCAGCGAGCCGGCCAAGGCCGCCATTGCCAAGTGCGGCATCCGGCTCGAGTGCGGCGATGAGGTCGAGATCGACGCCAAGCGAGGACAAGGCCTCTCGCATATTGTCCATCAGGCCGAGATTGGAGAAGGCGTCGCGCATCAGACGGCCGATGAGGAACTCCAGCGACAGATAGTAGACGCGCTTTTCCTTCTGGTCGTAGGCCTCTTTCGTCGCCTGCATCCAGTGATCGACAATGCGGTCGCGCACGACCTTGATCGAGGCGGTGAGCCAGTCGTACTGGGTCGCGACGGTGGTATCCTTGCCGACCCTGTATTTGAGGGCCATCAAGACTTCCCTTGCGAGCGTCTCCGGGTCAGGATTTTTGAGCAGTGGCGGGAGGGGTTCGGATGTCATAGCGCGCGTCATGCTGCCTCTCGTGCGGTTGCCATGATCATACCGGCTTTCATCGTTCCTCCCAGCCCATGCTAGCCGATACTCCCACATGTTCAATCGATTTAGATGAACCCGCGCGGAGTTACCCTGCGGCAATTTGACAGTTCAGGCCGCCAGTGCCGCCTCCGGCGGAACCTTGGCTCCCGTCATGAAGGCCACGGCATCCGACATCGTATATTGCTTGGGATCGATGACGCAGAGGCGACGACCCAGCCGGTGGATGTGAATGCGGTCGGCGACTTCGAAGACATGCGGCATGTTGTGCGAGATGAGCACGATCGGCAGGCCGCGTTTCTTGACGTCGAGGATCAGTTCGAGCACGCGGCGGCTCTCCTTGACGCCAAGGGCGGCAGTCGGTTCGTCCATGATCACCACGCGACTGCCGAAGGCGGCGGCGCGCGCCACGGCGACGCCCTGGCGCTGGCCGCCCGAGAGCGTCTCCACCGCCTGGCTGATGTTCTGGATGGTCATCAGTCCAAGTTCGGTGAGCTTGTCACGGGCGCGCTTTTCCATCGCCGGCCGGTCGAGCATGCGCAGCCATTGGCCGAGGAAGCCGGGTTTGCGTATCTCGCGGCCGAGGAACATGTTGTCGGCAATCGACAGTGCCGGCGATAGCGCCAGGTTCTGGTAGACGGTTTCGATGCCGGCTTCGCGGGCCTCCATCGGCGATTTGAAGGCGACGGGTTTGCCTTCAAGCCGGATCTCGCCTTCGTCGGGCGCGGCCGCGCCCGAAATCGCCTTGATGAGCGACGACTTGCCGGCGCCGTTGTCGCCGATGACGGCAAGGATTTCGCCCGGATAAAGATCGAAGTCGGCATTGTCGAGAGCGGTGACGCGGCCATAGCGCTTGATCAGACCGCGCGCGGTAAGGATGGGTTCCTGGGTCATGACTATGCCGAAACCTTTCTGATCCATTGGTCGATCGCCACGGCGCCGATGATCAGCACACCGGTGAGCAGCACCTTCCATTGCGGGTCGGCGCCCAGCATGTTGAGACCCATGGAGACGACGCCGACGATCATCGCCCCAAACAACGTGCCCAGGATCGAGCCGCGTCCGCCGAACAGAGAAATACCGCCGATCACCGTCGCGGTGATCGCCTGGAGATTGTAGTCGGTGACGGCGGCTGACGGCGAGATCGAGCCGTTTCGGCCGACGGAGACCCAGGCAGCGAAGGCGGCGATCAGCCCAGCAAGGGTGTAGACCGTCATCAGCACCTTCTTGGTCTGGATGCCCGACAGCTTCGCCGCCTCCTGATCATCGCCAACGGCGTAGACATGGCGGCCCCATGCTGTGTGATTGAGCACGTACCAGAGGATTAAGACGAGCACGACCGTGGCAATGACGCCGAGCGTCAGCACCGCCGTGCCGATCTTGAAGCTCATTGCAAAGAGATGCAGCAGCGGCGCCTGGGTGTCGACGTCGGTGTCGCGGATCGTCTCATTGGCCGAATAGATAAAGTTCGTGGCCATGACGATGTTCCAGGTGCCAAGCGTCACGATGAAGGGCGGCAGTTTCATGTAGGCGACCAGCACGCCGTTAAGCAGCCCGCAGGCCGCGCCGGCGGCAAGCCCGATCGCCACGGCGAGAATTGCCGGCATACCGTAGTTGACCGCGCAATTGCCCATGATCACGGCTGAAATCACCATGATCACGCCAATCGACAGGTCGATGCCGGCAGTCAGGATGACCAGCGTCTGGGCAGCGCCCAGAATGCCGACGATGGCGATCTGCTGCAGGATCAGAGTCAGCGTGTAGGACGAAAAGAATCGCCCGCCGATGGTGATGCCGAAGACGATGATCGCCAGAACCAGCACGATCAGCGGCACCGCGGCCGGCGTTGAATGCAGGAAATGCTGGATGCGCTTGACGGCCGATTTGTGCTCGTCGAACGCGGCAACGCTTGTGTCGCTGCCTGAGAGAACCTTTTCGAATTCCTGAGCTTGAGCCATGTTTCCTCCCCGTAGACTTCAGCCAAACGCTGACGCCCGTCCACGCCTTTCCGGTCTGCTGCCGGGATTGTTCGCGGTCACGCGACCCATCGTCCACCCGAAGCGGTCGGGGATCAAGCCCCAACCGCTCAGGTTCCGTAGATGCCTGTCAGACCGGCATCAGCCCCAGCACTTGGCGAGGCCTTCCTTGGTGTCGATGGACTTCACGCCAGTGGCCGGCTTGTCGGTCACCAGGTTGACGCCGGTATCGAAGAAATTCTTGCCTTCGGTCGGCTTCGGCTTGGTTCCGTCCTTGGCGAAAGCAGCGATCGCCTCGATGCCGAGCGCAGCCATCTGCAGCGGATATTGCTGCGATGTTGCACCGATGACACCTTCGGTCACCGACTTCACGCCTGGGCAGCCACCATCGACGGAGACGATCAGCACCTGTTTTTCGAGGCCGACGGCCTTGAGCGCCTGGTAGGCGCCGACAGCGGCGGGCTCGTTGATGGTGTGGATGACGTTGATGGTGTTGTCCTTCTGCAGAAGGTTTTCCATCGCCTTGCGGCCGCCCTCCTCGTTGCCGTTGGTGACGTCGTGGCCGACGATGCGCGGATCGGTCTCGTCGCCGATCTTGTTGGGGTCCTTCACGTCGATGCCGTAGCCCATCATGAAGCCCTGGTCGCGCAGCACGTCCACGGTCGGCTGCGACGGCGTCAGGTCGAGGAAGCCGATCTTGGCGTCCTTGGCCTTGTCGCCGAGCGTGGCGGCAGCCCAGGCGCCGATCAGCTTGCCGGCTTCGAGATTGTCCGTGGCGAAGGTCGCGTCGGCGGCGTCGATCGGATCGAGCGGCGTGTCGAGCGCGATCACCAGCAGCCCGGCATCACGCGCCTTCTTCACCGTCGGCACGATGCCCTTGGTGTCGGATGCGGTGATCAGGATGCCCTTGGCGCCGTCGGCGATGCAGCTTTCGATTGCCGCCACCTGGCTCTCGCTGTCGCCGTCGATCTTGCCGGCGTAGGTCTTGAGGTCGACGCCGAGTTCCTTGGCCTTTGCCGTGGCGCCTTCCTTCATCTTGACGAAGAAGGGGTTGGTGTCGGTCTTGGTGATCAGGCAGGCGCCGACACCGGCCGCGGATGCAGACGACGCAAACGCCATCAGACCCAGAGCAGCGGCGGCAAACACGGTCGATTTCAACAGTTTAATATTGGTCACGATTTTCCTCCCAATGGAACTATCCGGATGCCGGCCAACCGGCATCTGCAGCGCATCCAACGAATTTCTCCCAGCGTGGACGCTGCCTCAACAGACACCAGAGCGAAGTCTCTGTCAATAATTAAATCACTCTTATTTATTATTGACAGCCTTGCTTCGTTCACCCATTCTAGCCCAAAAGCATTGCGGGGAAACGACGGGAGGAACAGGGTGGAGACCGCCATTGCGAGGCACGGTTCGCCCGAGGTGAATGACAGTCTCATTCACCGCGGCACCAACCAGAGCGGCATGCGGGACCACAACGAGCGGTTGGTGCTCTCGCTGGTGCGCCAGCACGGCAGCCTGGCGAAGTCCGACATCGCCCGCATGACCGGGCTTTCGGCGCAGACGGTTTCGGTCATCATGCGCGAACTGGAGGAAGAAGGCCTTCTGCTGCGTCAGGCGCCGTTGCGCGGCAAGATCGGCCAACCCTCCATCCCAATGGCGCTCAATCCCGACGGCGCCTATTTCATCGGCCTGAAGATCGGCCGCCGCAGCGCCGAACTCGTGCTGATCGACTTCCTTGGCCATGTCCGCTCGATGCTGCAGCATTCCTATCGTTATCCTGCACCGCGCGAGACGGTGGACTTCGTCAGCAACGGCATGCGGCAGATGCGCGGCGAGCTGACGGCTGCGCAAGACAAACGCATTGCCGGCCTCGGCATCGCCATGCCGTTCGAATTGTGGAACTGGGCCGATACCGCCGGCGCCCCGCGCGACGTCATGGACGAATGGCGTCACCGCGACATCAGGGCCGACATCCAGGCGCAGTGCGATTTTCCGGTCTACCTGCAGAACGATGCGACTTCGGCTTGTGGCGCCGAACTCGTCTTCGGCCAGACCGGTGCCGCGCGTGACTTCGTCTATTTCTACATCGGGGCCTTTGCCGGCGGTGGCATCGTGCTGAATGGCCGGCTTTTTGGCGGGCCAACCGGCAATGCCGGAGCACTCGGCTCTATGCCTGTGCCGGGGCCGGATGGCATGCCGACCCAGCTGATCGACGTGGCGTCCATCGCCATGCTCGAAAGGGCGCTCAATGCGCGCGGCGTCGAGGCTTCGCATCTGTGGACATCGCCGGAAGACTGGGGCGAGATCGGCCCCGAACTCGATGACTGGATCGCCAGCGCCTCGCAGGCGCTCGCCTATGCCATCGTCGCCGCATCGTCGGTCATCGATTTCGAAGCGGCGGTGATCGACGGATGGATGCCGAAGGCCGTGCGCCGCCGGCTGGTTGACGCCGTCATCGAGGCCATCGCCACGATCGACGGCGAAGGGCTGAAACTTCCCGCCGTTCGCGAGGGAACCGTCGGCATCCATGCCCGCGCCCTCGGCGGCGCCAGCCTGCCGCTTTCCGAACGCTTCCTGATCGGTTCGACGACGATTTCCAGGAGCGCCTGATGCTGATCGGAATCCCGGCACTGCTTGGTCCGGAACTTCTGGCGATATTGCGCGCCATGGGCCATGGCGACGAGATCGCCCTTGTCGACGGAAATTATCCGGCAGAGCAACAGGCCAACCGGCTCGTCCGAGCCGATGGCCATCATCTCCTGCCGGTGCTCGACGCGATCTTGAGCGTGCTGCCGGTCGACGATGCCGTACCAGAGGCGCTGTTTCGTGCCTCGGTCAAGGGCGACCCCTCGCTTGCCGATCCCGTGCACCACGAGATCGAGGCGCTATGCGCAAAACACGCTCCGGGCCGCAAGGTGGTTGCGCTGGCAGGTGCCGACTTCTATGCACGGGTCAAATCAGCGCATGCCATCGTCGCGACCAGCGAGCCGCGGCTCTACGCCAACATCATCATCCGTAAGGGCGTGATCTATCCGCCGGAGACCAGGAAACCATGATCCTCTGCTGCGGCGAAGCCCTGATCGACATGCTGCCGCGCACCACGACGGCGGGCGAGCCGGCCTTTGCCCCCTATGTCGGCGGCGCGGTGTTCAACACGGCCATCGCGCTTGGCCGGCTCGGCGCGCCGGCCGGCTTTTTTTCCGGCCTGTCGTCGGACCTGTTCGGCGGTCAGTTCAGGGACGCACTTGGGGCGAGCAAGGTCAGTTCCACCTACGCGCACACCTCGCCACGTCCGACCACGCTGGCCTTCGTCAAACTGGACAACGGCCAGGCCACCTATACATTCTACGACGAGAACACCGCCGGCCGCATGCTGACCATCGACGACCTGCCGCAGCTCGGCAGCGAGATCGAAGCCATGCTGTTCGGTGCCATCAGCCTGATCTCTGAGCCTGCCGGCAGTGCCTATGAGGAATTCATGAAGCGCGAGCATGAAAGCCGGGTCATGATGCTCGATCCCAACATCCGGCCGAACTTCATCCCGGACAAGGCCAAGCACCTCAGGCGCATCCGCGCCATGATGGCGATGGCCGACATCGTGAAACTGTCGGACGAAGATCTGAACTGGTTCGGCGAAGCGGGCTCGCACGAGGATGTCATCCGCAACTGGCTGGATCGCGGCCCCAAGCTGATCGTCGTCACGCGTGGCAGCGAAGGCGCCATCGGCTACACCAAGGAACACGCCGTCACGGTGATGACGGAGAGGGTCGAGGTGATAGACACGGTCGGCGCCGGCGACACATTCAATGCCGGCATCCTCGCCTCGCTGCAGGAACAAGGCCTGCTGACAAAGACGGCAATCGCCGGCCTCTCGCAGGACGCCATCAGCAAGGCACTGGCGCTCGGTAACAAGGCGGCGGCCGTGACCGTGTCGCGGGCCGGCGCCAATCCGCCCTGGCGGCATGAGATCGCCTGACAAGGCGCCAAACTGCCTGGAAGCGTTGGGATTGTCGATCACTTTATGTTTCGCGTGACCGCGCCGATCCGATATAAACCGGTGGCGGCAGCTGCCGAAGCCCGGATTTCAGGCATCTCGCGCGATCAAGCGGGAAATCCGAGGTAACAGACTGCGACACCTAGGCAATTCGCGGTTTTGCTGCCGCAGCTTTCTCGGCCGGCGCAACTCTGATACCAGCGGCCGGTTATCTGGCTAACCCGTTTTGAGGCCGACATGCAGTTCATCGATCTTGGCGCGCAGCGCGAACGAATCCGCGACCGGCTGAAGGCCGCGATCGACCGTGTCGTCGAAGAAGGCCGCTATATCCTCGGCCCGCAAGTCACCGAATTCGAGAACAAGCTCGCCGCCTATGTCGGGACCAAGCATGTCGTGGCCTGCGCCAACGGCACCGATGCGCTGCTGTTGCCGTTGTTTGCCGCCGGTGTCGGCCCGGGTGACGCCGTGTTCGTGCCAAGCTTCACTTTTGCCGCCACCGCCGAAGTGGTGGCGTTGGCCAAGGCAGAGCCGGTGTTCGTCGATGTCGACCCGCACACCTACAACATCGACATTGCCAGCCTCGAGGCGGCCATCGCGATGATCAAGAAGGAAGGAAGGCTGAAGCCGAAGGCAATCATTCCGGTCGATCTGTTCGGCCTCGCCGCCGATTACGATGCCATCATGGCGATCGCCAACCGCGAAGGGCTGATGGTGATCGAGGATGCCGCCCAGTCGATGGGCGGCTCAACCGACGGCAAGATGTGCGGCTCGTTCGGCGCGGTCGGCTCGACCAGCTTCTACCCGGCAAAGCCGCTTGGCTGCTATGGCGACGGCGGCGCGATGTTCACCAATGACGATGCGCTGGCCGAGCAGCTCAGATCGTTCGCGTTCCACGGCAAGGGCGAGACACAGTACGACAATGTCCGCGTCGGCATCAATTCAAGGCTCGACACGATACAGGCCGCGATCCTGATCGAGAAGCTGGCCATCCTCGAAGACGAAATGGTTGCCCGCCAGGTGGTGGCCAACCGCTACGCCGAAGGGCTTGGCGATATCGTCACCGCCGCCCGCAATCTGGACGGCAGCCGGTCTGCCTGGGCGCAGTATGCGATCGAGACACCCAAGCGTGATGGGCTGAGGGCGCATCTCGGCGAAAAGGGCATTCCGTCGGTCATCTACTATGTCAAGCCGCTGCATGCCCAGGTCGCTTATCGCGACTATCCGCGCACGCCGACCGGCCTTGCCGTGTCGGAGGACCTGCCGAAGCGGATCCTCTGCCTGCCGATGCATCCCTATCTCAGCGAAGCCGACCAGGACCGGATCATCGAGACGATCCGCAACTATATCGGCTCGAATTCGGCGATGGCCGCAGCCGAGTAAAGCTGTCGAGCCGCCTCAGTTGGGGCTGACCTCGCCTGTCCTGCCGCTGGCGCCAACCTTGCCGCTGGCAATGAAATGCGGATTGGCGAAATCCTCGTCATCGCTCTGCTTGCGCTTGCCGTAGACCAGGGGCCGGCCGTCCAACGTGCGCGTCATGCCGCCGGCCGCGCGCAGCACGGCATCGCCCGCCGCCGTGTCCCATTCCATGGTGCGTCCGAAGCGCGGATAGACATCCGCTTCGGCGCTGGCAAGAAGACAGAATTTCAAGGACGAACCGACCGAGACGATTTCGGCCGCACCGAGATCGCGAATATAGGCTTCGGTTTCCGGCGTGTTGTGGGAGCGGCTGGCGACAACGGCCAATGGCTGCACAGCCGTTCTCACCGAGATCGGCCGGCGGTTTGCGATCTGGTAGTCGCCGTCGACCTCGATGGCTTCCGCCCTGCCCGGCCGCCCCGAAAAAAAACGGCCACTGCATGGGGCGAAGACGACACCGACTTCCGGCACGCCGTGACGGACAAGCGCGATGTTGACGGTGAAGTCGGTGCGACGGTTGACGAATTCCTTGGTGCCGTCGAGCGGATCAATGAGAAAGAAGGCCCCATCCAGGTCCGGTGGCACGATGCCGGCGGATGCTTCCTCCTCGGCCACGCAGGGAATGTCGGGAAATGCGGCGCGCAGTCCGGCGAGAATGATCTTCTCGCTCTCGCGGTCCGCCTCGGTCACCGGCGAGGCGTCGGACTTGCGGTCGACCGCACAGCCGGCGTGGAAGACACGCATCACCTCGCGTCCGGCCGCCAGGGCCAGCCGCTCGAAGATTTCGAGCATCAGCCTGTCGTCAGATGCCGCCGCCGTTGTCGTATTGGTCTTCGGCAATGTCTCGCTCGTTCAGCCAGTGTTCCAGGGCGTCTACCATCTCTTCGGCCGATTTGCCGAGCGTCTTCAGATGGATTTCCGGTTCTTCCGGCGCTTCGTAGGGCGAATCCACGCCAGTGAAATTCTTGATCTCGCCATTCAGCGCGCGGGCATAGAGGCCCTTCGGATCGCGCCTGGCGCATTCCTCGAAAGGCGTGTCGACAAACACCTCGATGAATTCGCCGTCGGCCATCAATTCGCGTGCCATGCGCCGCTCGGCGCTGAACGGCGAGATGAACGAAACGATGACGATCAGTCCGGCATCGGCCATCAAACGCGCCACTTCGGCGACACGCCGGATGTTCTCGACGCGATCGGCGTCGGTGAAACCAAGATCGCGGTTGAGACCGTGACGAACGTTGTCGCCATCCAGGATATATGTATGGCGGCCGGTGGCGAACAGCTTCTTTTCGAACAGGTTGGCGATGGTCGACTTGCCGGAGCCCGACAATCCTGTGAACCAGAATACGGCGGGCCGCTGGTTCTTCATGTCGGCACGGACGCGCTTGCCGACATCGAGCGATTGCCAATGGATGTTTTCGGCGCGGCGCAGCGAGTGGAGGATCATGCCGGCGCCGACCGTGGCGTTGCTGATGCGGTCGATCAGGATGAATGCGCCAGTGGTGCGGTTCTCGGCGAAGGGATCGAAGGCGATCGGTGTCCGCGTCGAGATGTTGCAGATGCCGACTTCGTTCATTTCAAGCGACTTGGCCGCCTCATGGGCAAAGTCGTTGACGTTGATCCGGTATTTTAGGTCGGTGATGGTGGCGCTGGTCTGGTCGGTCTCGGTGCGCAGGATGTAGGAGCGGCCGGGCAGCAGCGCATGCTCGTCGAACCAGACGATGTTGGCGGCGAACTGGTCGGCAACCTGCGGCCGTGCGGCAGGCGAAACCAGCATGTTGCCGCGTGAGATCTCGACCTCGTCGTCAAGGACGAGGGTGACGGCCTGACCGGCCGCGGCCTGGCTGAGGTCGCCGCCATACGAGACGATCCGCTTGACGCGCGAGGATTTGCCGGACTTGGCGACAACCACTTCGTCGCCGGGCGCGACCGAGCCCGACGCGATCGTGCCGGCAAAGCCGCGAAAGTCGAGATTGGGACGATTGACATACTGGACCGGAAACCGGAACGGCAGTTCGACCACCGCTTCGTCCACCGAAACGGTTTCGAGATGCTCGATCAGCGTCGGGCCGGAATACCATTCCATGCTTTCCGAGCGGCGGGAGACGTTGTCGCCGTAGCGGGCGGACATCGGGATCGGCACGATGGTCTGGAAACCGAGATCGCGCGAGAATTGCCGGTAGGCCTCGGTGATTTGTTCGAAGATCGCCTGGTCGAACCCGACGAGATCGATCTTGTTGACGGCCAGCACGATGTGCCGGATGCCGAGCAGCGAGGCAATGATCGAATGGCGCCTTGTCTGGCGCAGCACCCCTTGCCGGGCGTCGATCAGCACGATCGCCAAATCGGCGGTCGAGGCGCCGGTCGCCATGTTGCGGGTGTATTGTTCATGGCCGGGCGTGTCGGCAACGATGAACTTGCGCTTCGGCGTGGCGAAGAAGCGATAGGCGACGTCGATGGTGATGCCTTGCTCGCGCTCGGCCTCGAGGCCATCGACCAGAAGCGCGAAATCGATGTCGTCGCCGGTCGTGCCATGCTTGCGCGAATCGCGTTCGAGCGCGGCGAGCTGGTCCTCGAAAATCTGCTTGGTGTCCGAAAGCAGGCGCCCGATCAGCGTCGACTTGCCATCGTCGACGGAGCCGCAAGTCAGAAAGCGCAGCAGCGACTTCTTCTCCTGCGCCGCCAGATAGTCGCGGACGCCGTCGGTGGGTGCGAGGCTCTTTGCCATGATGTGGCGCATGGTCAGAAATACCCCTCGCGCTTCTTCTTTTCCATCGAGCCGGCTTCATCGCGGTCGATCAGGCGACCCTGCCGTTCGGAGGTGCGTGCGGTCAGCATTTCGCCAACGATGGCTTCCAGCGTGTCGGCATCCGATTCGATGGCGCCGGTCAGCGGATAGCAGCCGAGCGTGCGGAACCGCACAAGCCGGTTTTCCACCGTCTCGCCGGGCCGCAGTTTCATGCGCTCGTCATCGCGCAGGATCAGCATGCCGTCGCGCTCGACCACCGGCCGCTGCTTGGCGAAATAGAGCGGCACGATCGGGATGTTTTCCTGCAGAATATACTGCCAGATGTCGAGCTCGGTCCAATTCGACAGCGGAAAGACGCGGATCGATTCGCCCGATGCGATGCGGGTGTTGAATATCTTCCACATCTCGGGTCGCTGGTTCTTCGGGTCCCACACATGCTGAGCGTTGCGGAAGGAGAATATGCGCTCCTTGGCGCGGGATTTCTCCTCGTCGCGGCGGGCGCCGCCAAAGGCCGCGTCGAAACCGTATTTGTCGAGCGCCTGGCGCAGCGCCACGGTCTTCATCACATGGGTATGTGTGTTTGAACCGTGATCGAACGGATTGATGTTATCGCGCACGCCATCTTCGTTGACATGAACCAGCAGATCGAAGCCCAATTTCTGCGCCATCTGATCGCGAAAGGCGATCATCTCGCGGAATTTCCACGTCGTGTCGACGTGAAGGAAGGGAAACGGCGGCTTTGCGGGATAAAACGCCTTCATCGCCAGATGCATCAGCACGGACGAATCCTTGCCAACGGAGTAGAGCATGACCGGTTTGGCGAAGGAGGCCGCAACCTCGCGGAAGATGTGGATGGACTCGGCTTCAAGCCGCTGCAGATGCGTAAGCGCTATGGTCATGGACTGTGAGCGTTCTTTCGTGCCTTCCGACAGAAGACCTTGCCTCAAATCATCGAGCTTTTTGCGCCCGGTTCAAGCCTTGCTTCTGGACAATCTCTTTCGTGCCGGCGTTCTAGCAGATCGCGGTTGTCGAGAACAATGCAAGACTGCCCGGCGGCGCGCGGTTCGGGAATGAATTTTCCATACGCGTCACAAAACCCGGAAATTCCTGCTCACAGGGCGAGCCGACAAGAAAAGCCGGGAAAAATATTGCCTGGCTGAACGCGCAAGTTGCCACCCGCAGGCGCCCGTCGGGTGGCCGTCGATTTCTGATGGCAGCCCCGCCTTGCCGGACTATCGAAAAAGGGGCCCAGCCGCTATACCGGCCGTTGAAGACGAGCGCGACGCATGATGGAACACGTGCAAATTCGAAGCGGTCATATCCGTTTCCGCTAATGACACCTATCGCTCCCAGAGAATTGCGACCTAGAGCATTGAACCGGCTTTCATCCATAAGACAGCAGCTCACGCCCTCGCGCGTGAACATCTACTTCTCCATCCTGTGCTTCTTTTTTCCACCGGTTCTGGGATCGGTGGTCAGTTTTGTTTTCAATGGCGGAGCCCTCGCGTCCGTCGTGCTGATTGCCTCCGGGAAAAGGCGCTTCAACGCCGACCGGCCCATGATCTGGCTGACGGTCGCGATTTACGCCTACTGCGCGGCCAATCTCGTGGCTTCCATCGTCAACAACTCGTTCGTCAGAGATGCGCCACACCTTATCCCGCTCGTCACCTTCCTGTTTTTCCCTGTCTCCTATTCGACCTGGAGCATCACGCACAAAACCACGCTTGCCCGCATTGTCGTGCTCAGCAGCATGGTCGCCTGTTTTGTCGCGCTGCTCATGGCCGTCATCCAGCAGTATTGGGTTGGGGTCAGGGCCGAGGGCGGGGCCGGAAATCCGATCGTCTTCGCAACCGTCCTCTGCCTTGCCGTGGTGGTCTGTGTGGCCGGTGCCTTGTCAGGCATAGAGCGAGCCCGAAGCCCCCTCTTCTACGCCGCGCTGGCCGGGACGATCGCCATCATCTATTCCGGTTCGCGTATTGTCTGGCTGGCCCTGCTGATTGCCGGCATCGCGGTTCTGCTGATCAACCGACACAGGCTCAGAGGCAGGAATGCCGTTCGCCTGCTGCATCTGCTTGTGGCAGTCGGCATCGTGATCGCCGCTTTCGGCTTCCAGGCGATCTCCGGGCGCGTCGACTTTCTGCATTCCGATTGGGATGAGATGGGCACCCACGGCAACTACGACACGTCGTTGGGTATACGCGTTGCGCTTTGGGACATCGGCCTCAAGGCATTCCATGACATGCCAGTGTTCGGACATGGTGTGGGTGCGAGTCAGCTTTTGATCAAGCAGGGCTTTCATGATCAGTTCGCAATGGACACAGGCTTCAACCATTTCCACAACGGCTTCCTGACCGCCTTGGTGCAAGCAGGAATTCTGGGTGCCGCGACGCTGGCGGCGATCTTTGTCGCTGCCGCTGGAAACGCCGCGCGGGTGTTGCGAAACAGCGGCGATCCGGCCGAACGGTTCGGCGCCACCATGATTGTCATCGTCGTGATCACCTATCTCACGGCGGGGATGACGGGCATCCTTGTCGGCCATGACATTCTAGACTCGGTGCTGATGGTCTTCCTGGTGTGCGGAACATATCTTGCCTCCGGACGTCAGGCTCCGTTGCCTGAAGAGCAAGCACTTCCACCAACCACCCAAGAGCTGTTGCGAGCAAGGCAATGAAAGTCCTGGTGACAGGCGCGACGGGTTTCATCGGACGTCTTGTCGCGCACCACCTTCGCGAGGCCGGTGCCGAGCTTCGCCTCGCCTCCCGTCACCCGGAGAGGCTTGGTTCGGGAACCGAGGCTGTGCCGATGCCCGGTTTCGATGCGCCGGCCGCAGCCTTCCTGGAACTGACCAGGGACGTGAACCACGTCGTCCATTGTGCCGGCTTGAACAATGACCAGGGCAATGCCACCGAAGCCGATTATCGGGCGGCAAATGTGGAATTGAGCGCGCGGCTGGCGCATGCCGCGGCCGTACAGGCGAGCGGACGTTTCATCCACCTCTCCTCGATCCGGGCCGTGATCGGCGCTCGCGTCAGCGCAACGATCGACGAGAACACGCTTCCTGCCCCGCAATGCGTCTACGGGCGCTCGAAGCGCGAAGGCGAGATCAAGGTTCTGGAAGCCTATGCATCGCACGGCCGTTCCGATGCCGCCGTGTTGCGCCTGCCTCCGGTCTATGGAAGCGGCATGAAGGGAAACCTGGGGACACTGATGCGCCTGGCTGATACGGCGCTACCGCTGCCCACGGGCGCCTTGACGGGAATCCGCTCGCTGATGTCCTCCGAGGCTGCGGCACGAGCGGTGTCGCACCTGCTGATCCATTCGGGGACGCTTCGCCCGATCTATGTTGGCGCCGATGTGCCGCCGGTCGCGGTCACCGCCATCATCGCCGCCTTTCGCAGCGGTTTCGGACGACCGAAGCGTCTGATCGCGATACCGGCCGGCCTGATACGACCGGCCGCGGCCGTTCTGGGCAGCCGGGCGTTTTGGGACAGCATGACCGCGACGCAGATATGCGACCCAGCCCTGCTGATGTCGCAGGGGTGGGCCCCTGAAACCGGCACGCTGGAGCGGCTCGCCGAGCTAGCCCGGGTCAGCAAAGCTCGACTTCTTGCTTGAGCCATATCTTTTTTGCAGAAACCGGCTTCCACTTGTGGGATCTTGGTCTGCTCAGCTGCGATAGAGCGTTCCAAACATGATCCGAAGGTCGAGCCAGAACGATGCCGTCCTGAGATAGGCGGCGTCCGTTTCGGCCAGAAGCTCGGGGTTCGACATATCGATGCCCCTGATCTGGGCCAGGCCGGTAATGCCCGGAAGTGCCGCCAAAACACCCAGCCGCCTGCGACACTCGATCAGTTCCGTTTGAGTGGGCAAACAGGGACGCGGGCCGACCAGGCTCATCTCGCGCTTCAAAACGTTCCAGAACTGCGGCAGCTCATCGAGCTTGAACTTCCGCAAGACCTTACCAACCGACGTCACGGAATTCGCGGGCGCCTCGTGCGTCGGCAATGACGGCGTTCCGACGTACATCGTCCGCAACTTGTGACAGCGAAAAGGCAGGCCGTCGCGGCCAACCCGCGTCTGCGAAAAAATGACCGGACCGGGCGACGATGCCCGAACGGCAATGGCGGCGAGCACCAGAACAGGCGATGTGACCACCAGCAGCAGAGCCGCACCGGCAAGATCGACGATTTGCTTGGTTGCCTTCATGAACGGCCGATCGTGCTCCCTGCCAAAGCCCCGAGGCAACGCCGCAGACGAAGCCCGTCAATCCGGTCGACGTAGCATGAGGTCATCGCCTGGCCAAGCACACCGTGCAGCCGTTCGATGCTCAGATGCGACCCAGGATGAACGCAAGATAGAGCCCCAGCGTGCCGGTAAGAGTTTGCCGATAGACACCCGTTTTGCGCAAGCTGCGCAAACGCTGGAAAAGACTGCCCTGCCGCCCGTTTGTGAACAGGTCGACGCACGCCGCGGCATCCCCGGTCAGCAGGTCGCGATTGACGGCAAGTCCGTCAAGATTGCGATCCGTCCAGCCTGCAAACTCGCCCTTGAACAGACGACCAAGCCGGGAAAACCTTGCCCTCCACGACACGTTGGCGCCAACCAGGTTTGCCGCATGCTGCCGGTAGCGAACCAGCGGCCGCGGATCGTAGCGGACGATGCCGCCAGCGGCGGTCACCATGAGATAGGCCCACCAGTCGTGGCTGACGAACCCGGTCCGCGCGGAGGCCCTGGCCAACAGGTCGCGTGCCGCGGCGTTGAGCAGGATGGTGTTGCCGCCGGCGATGCTTTGCACAAGCGCGTTGCGAAAGGATGGCGGCCGGCGAAACAGCGGCGAATGGCCGACCAAGCTTCCCGTTTCTGTCATGGTCGCGGTCCGCGAGCAAAACATCAGCGGGGTTTTTGGGTCATAGGCCTGCATCCAGCTGATGGCGCTCTCCAGCCTGTCGGGCTCCCAGATATCGTCCTGGTCGCAGAAGGCATAGCAGTCCGCATCGATGCGCCGGTCGAGGATCATCGATCGGAAATTGGCGGCGAACCCTTGCCGCGGCCCCTCCATCAGGGTCACTCGACCCTTGGGCCAGCGGGATTTCCATGTCTCGATGATGGCGATGGTGCCATCGAGAGAGCCGTCGTCGGAGATCCACAGGTCGACCAGGGGGTGCGACTGCGCAAGCAGGGATTGCAGCTGCTCATCGATGAAGGCGGCGCCGTCTTTCGTGCCCATCAGGACTGCGATGCGCAGATCTTCTTTGCTCACGAGCTTCCAACATCCTGCAAGTGCCCAGGAATGGCCGGGCTTGTCCGATCCACGATCAAGATCGCTTTCCGAATTGAGTTAGGTCGCCTGCCCGGCCGTTTTCGGGATCACGTCCTGATGAATGGTCCCCCTGGCCTTCTTGGCGCGGTCAAGGCCTGCCAGCACGGCGAGTGCAGCAGCCTTGTCCTGGTTCTTCACCGACTGCTGCAGCGTCGTGAGCGCGGCCTGGACATCCGACCATTCCACGACATCCGTGCTCAGGCCAAAGATCTTCGAAATGCCAAGTTCGACGAGTTCCTCATCTTCGCCGTGCAGCGTTTCGTGGAGCTTTTCGCCCGGCCTTATACCGGTGAACCGGATTGGAATGTCCGTGTATGGGCTCTTTCCGGCCAGACGGATCATCGTCTCGGCCACTTCAAGGATCGGCACCGGCTTGCCCATGTCGAGCATGTAGACGGCATAATCTTCGCCGCTGTGCCGCGACGCGGCATCGGCCGCCGACATGATGACGAGATCGACGGCCTCGGCCACGGTCATGAAATAGCGTGTCATGCGCTTGTCCGTGATGGTGACAGGTCCACCGGCCTCGATCTGCGCCTGGAATATGGTCGCCACCGAACCGTTGCTGCCAAAGACATTGCCGAACCGGACGGCTACGAACTTGGTGACCGATCGACGCGCACCCGGCTCGATCGAGGGCGTCCCGTGCAAGGCGCTGACGATCTGTTCGGCAGCCCGTTTTGTCACGCCAAGCACCGATGAGGGATCCACCGCCTTGTCGCTCGATATCAGGACAAACTGCGCAACCCCGCACTTGGCGGCGACCTCGGCACAGACAAGCGTGCCGAAGACATTGGTCTGGATGGCCGAATCCCAGTTTTCCTCGAGCAGCGGAACATGCTTGAGCGCCGCGGCGTGAAAAACGATGTCCGGTCTGAATTCCGTGACGACACGCGTTATCTGGCGCCGGTCCGCGACATCGACGATGCGGACCTTGAGACGGTCGTGGTGCTTCTCGTCAATGTACTGGCTCAACTGGAAGATGCCGAACTCGGAGTTGTCGGCGACGAGCACCGCCTCCGCCCCCAGCTCCAACGATCGTTTGACCAAGATTCGGCCGATCGACCCGGCACCGCCTGTTACCAGAACACGCTTGCCGCCAACAAAAGCACCGATACGCTCGACATCGGACGGCACTGTCGGACGGCGCAGGATCGTTTCCATCTCGACGGCGTCGAGAACCAGCTTCCCGTGCTGTTCCAGTTCCGAGAGACCGGAGAACTGCACGACGGCTATGTCGCCGTGCCGGGCGACGCGGACGAGCTCCGAATATTCCTCGATCTCCCGCTCGGCGCCGCTGCCGAAAATCAGCAAGTCCAGGCTCTTGGTGCCGCTCGCATAGTCTTCCAGGACGTCGATCAGACGCGGCTGGGTCGCAACCACGGCAACGCCTTGAATCCGTGTGCCCGATGGCACGCCGCGCTCGGTCGCCATGATCCCGGCGATGGAATAGTCCGCAGGCTCCGCCGTGCGCGTGAAGCGAATGATCAGGTCGGCTTCTCCGAGCCGGCCAACGAACAACGCTTGCTTGGCCTGCGCCTTGTCGGTCTTGCTGCTCAGTATGCCCCAGCTCGCACCGTCACGCAGGAAGCGGTAGAACAGCCGTGGCGCCGATATGACGGTGAAGGAGACCAGGAAGAAGACGATGAACTGACGCTCATTGAGCCCTTGCACTGGCTGGAAAGAGCGAACCAGCATCGAAGCGGCATACAGAGCGAGCGTCAAAATTGCGCAGCTCTTCAGGATATTGAAAAAGTCGGGCGTCGAGGCGAAGCGCCAGACGGTCGTATAGAGACCACAATACCTGAACAGAAAATGGCCGATGACAACAATGCCCGCCCAGGTTGCCAAACCCTGGTTGGAGAGCGGATCGAACGAAAGATTCGACCGCGAAAGCACAAGGCTGAGCGCCACGGCGACCAGGACCATGACCACGTCCTGGACCATGATGAAGGCGCGCCGCATCCCCGGCCTGAGTCCAAGTACAGCTTCGAGGTAAGAATTCATTGGACGGCACTAGACTCCAGGCTCACCCGACATGGATATCACCAAAAGTGCGAACACGAAGACCATTCGTGGCCGATCACCTTTCTCAAAGTGCCATCCCCGGCCCCCGCCGGTGCTGTATCGCATACTGCGGGCCCGAAGTCATAGCCAGATGTTTTTTTCAAAAGTGCGAGAGGTCTTCGGATCTGACCTGACGCCCTATTCGCGACATTAAAACGCAGTGCGTTGCCATAAGCACGTCGCAATGGCTATTAAGAGGTCGGTGGCGGTTCATCATGGGCCTGAAGATTCGAACGGGCTGGAAGAGATGAAGCGCCGGAACAACAGATTGCGACACTCCCAACAATGATTTCGGCATTAACCGGCGCGCTTGACGACATCTCGAAGGCCATGAGGTTGCACCGGGTCTGGATCGCGCTCGCCCACGAGGACATCGGCGACCAGCACAGACGCACGACCCTGGGACCGCTTTGGATGCTGGTCAATTATTTCGCTTTCGTCGGCACATTTGTCTTTGTTTTCGTGACCAAAGACGCAGGCGACCCGAGCTACATAGCCTATGTAGCCATCGGCATGCTGGTGTGGTTCTATCTCAGCGAAACCATCACCATGAGCGTGTCCCTCTTCCAGCGCGAAGCGAGCTTCATTCAAGGCACCACGCTGCCGTTGTTCGTATATGTGATGCGATTGACGATGCAATGCATCATCCGGGCTGGTTATTCTATGGCGGGTTGCGTTCTTATCCTGCTGCTGGCCGGCTACGGGATCAACACAAACTGGCTGCTGTCGTTGCTGGGCCTGTTGCTTATCATCTTGGCAACTCCCGCACTCGTCACGCTCTTTGCGTTCCTGGGTGCTTTCTTTCCCGATAGTGAGTTCATCGTCGGGAACATGATGCGGGTGGGCATGTTCTTCACGCCGGTCTTCTGGGTCTATGGCGGGCAAGAAGGCGTTCAAAAATATGCCTACCACTGGAACCCGTTCACCTATTTCCTGGAGGGCGTGCGCGAGCCGATCACGGCGGGCATATTTCCGACGCACGCCTTGATGGTAACGGGTTACGTCTGCCTCGGCGTCTGGGCCCTTGCGTTGCTGCTGCTGGGCCGTTATCGCAAGCGCATCGTTTTCCTGATCTGAGTTCCATGACCTCTATCAAACTGAACAATGTCAGCCTCGTGTATCGGCTGTTTGAAAAGTTGACGCTTTCGGCGCCTGGCCGACGTCGGAGCGCTCTCGGCGGCAACATAGCAAAGTCGGGCACAAGGCAGGTCGTGCAGGCGCTCGATGATGTCAGCTTCGAACTCAAGGCGGGCGACCGGTTGGGGCTTGTCGGCCCGAATGGCGCCGGCAAAACCACCCTGCTCAAGGTTCTCTATGGAATCTATCAGCCATCGGGCGGCACCATATCGATCGCGGGCAAGGTCGATGCCCTGTTCAACATCAGCATAGGGTTTCGTCCCGAGGCCACCGGGCGCAGGAACATCGTGCTGAGGGGGTTGATCAGCGGTTGGACCGCGGCCGAGATCGAAGAGAAGATGGAAGAAATAATCGATTTCAGCGAATTGGGCGACTTCATCGACCTGCCGTTCAAGGCGTACAGCCAGGGCATGGCGGCACGTCTGGCATTTGCAGCGGCGACCACGCTCGAGCCTGAAATTCTGTTGATGGATGAATGGATTGGCGCCGGCGACGCGTCGTTCCAGGAAAAGGCCAAACGGCGGATGGACGAACTGGCGGAAAAGGCCGGCATCATCGTGCTGGCCAGTCACGATCACACCCTGATCGAGCGCGTTTGCACGAAGAGACTGACACTTCAAGCCGGCCGGGTGGAGTCGCTGACTTAGTTCGCCTGGCGATTGTTTGCCTCGTATCCGCGGCTTTGAAGGAGTTCCTGCGAACAGGTGGCATATGTCACCGAGTGCCTGGCAGTGTGCGTCGAAGATCTGGCTGGCTTCTGCATGGGTGCCGAAACCTTAAACGCATGTCTCCCCGAGTGAATTCGCTTTGAACGCCATCCATTCAGGCCAAGTGGCGCCTTGCCCGGGCGAATTGCCCAGGCTTGAGCTCAGTTTGTCGCGCCGCGACCAAGTGTGGTTATCCATCGCAGACCGCGAAAGAGCGGCCTGAGGGCCCTGAACGCTGTTGGCGATCTAAACAAAATTGCTCTCTTGATCGAGAAGACGAGGCCACGAAAGGATCTTGCCACTCCCAGGTTGCCGAATTCCGCCGGCGATCCATTCGCTAACAATGCTTGCAACTTGGCCTCCAACATCACGTAGTTGTGAGCTGCGTGACCCGCGGTCACTACGTGTCGGAAGGTATATCCGGCGTCGATTGCGACATAGGCGATGAGCCGCTCTATGGCGTGGACCAAACTCCCATCCCGATAATCCATGTTGGCAAAATCGTCCCAGCTCCATCTATGTTCGAAAAGCTTCCTTAGAGCTGCAGGACGAAACCAGTACATTCCACCATAAGGCGCAACGGGCGAATTGTCGTCCAGGTGCACGATCAGGCCGAGCTGTTTGGCCAGCTTTGCAACGTTGCCTTTGTTGCCAAACCATGAGTTTCCCATGGTCGCATAGCCAACATGGATCATCGGCGGTATGGCGAGGCCAAGCGCTGGATTCTTAGCAAAAAGCTCAAGCAGATTTTCAACATATCCAGGGGTGTGAAGTAGGTTCTCAAAGGTGTGAAGTTTGAACAACAACTCCCCCTTTGTACCGTCTTGGGCAGATCGCTTGGAATGGATCCGGCAGATCAGGTCGTAGCGGTCCTCAAGCACGTAGTCCCGACACCCGATGAGGAGAGCGGAGGTATCCCTGCCGTCATTCTCGACAACCAGAACGACGGCATTTCCGACGTTCGGTGCCTTCGCGATTGCTTGCTGGATCAACGCCTGCTTGTCGGCATTGTCGGTCGTGACGATCAGGTCGTAGCCCTTCGGCACGTTTTCGGCGTAGCCTAGAATCTCATCGATCATGTCGACGTGATACACATGCGCGAGAACCGCTATCCGATAGTCGTCCCAATTCCTTTGCGCACCAATACGTGTATCCGGCAGGACGGAGAGCAACGCGGCATTGCCATTTAGCGTACGAGGCGGGCCCAGGCGGCCAACGCTCTTCCATACCAGCGACAAATCATAATCCGATTGCTTCTCTACTATCTCCAAGGCACGCGGCAGGTTGATGGCCTCGCGCTCGAGAAACAGCGTGTCTTGAAAAAACAGCCGCTTCTTCAGGATCGGGCTCCGATCCTCCAGCGTTTTGTCCGGCTCCATCAGAACTGGATATGCCGTCTTATATCGTTCGGGATCGAGCAACACCGAACATGTGTAGCCCAAGGCTTGGAAATGCCCTGTGAACACCGTCTCGTGCTTCGCGATTGAATCCATATAGGAGTTGATGGGCACCATCTGGGTCCAATAGTCACGAAACGCCTTCGACTGATGCAAGGACCGCCGCACGGCGATGAAATGGGAGTTGAGATGGAAGGGCAGTTCCGCTTTTCTGACGTCGATCGGATTGGGCCGTATCGCGCCGTGAGCGGAGATCCCCCAAAAGTCACATTGGCGTTGGTCCATCTCGGAGAACATTTCCGAGAAAGGGAAAATCGGCCCGTAGAAAGTGTGGTTGAAGAGCAAAATCTCGTCGAAGTGTGAAAGTTCGTCCCAGCCGATATGTTCGAGCGCCGTCCGATAGGCCCATACATCGAACCCTTTGTTTTCCCTGATCAGGAAGCTGTCGGCAGCTTCGGAAAGGCGAGACTGGGCCTCTTCGTCCACCGGACCGTTGCAGACCACCAGCAGTTTCTCGACAAAAGGCCTGATCGACGCAATCAGGTGAAAATAATAATCATCCATCTTGCCGTATTGGTCGTAGTAAAATGCAATTGCCAGACGTCTCATCGACCTATCTCTCTCGGGTGCAAACGGCACCTAAAAATCAAACTGGAAAGCGGTCCTCGATACATCAATATCCGGAATGCTGCAGGACGCTCCGATATGGGATCGATGGTGGCGCTGACCACATGCTGCCAAGCAAACGTCATCGAGCGATGATGTTTCCGGGTCGCTTCATAGAGGTCCGTGACAGCGTCGAAAAAACAGGCATTCCAAGGCCGCTGGTTAGAATGGGCGCCATCCCGCAGGGTGTCAGGCGCACGCATTAAACCATTCGGTGCCGATAAAAAAGGCCGCAGAAATGCAATCTCTTCGGCGCTCACGTGTAGCTTGTTGAATGAACCCTTGCCTTGGCCATGCCCCAGATCTCCAGAGCGAGCACCCCAAGGAAGCCTTAGGACGGAACAATCCGCTACCCCCCTGAAGACTCCGCGAGGACCGCCTCCCCCCTTGGAATCGGGTCGACCTTCTTGCGGCCGGCAACCCGAGACGAAAAACCCTTGCCCCACTTGTTGATTGGATCCTCAACAAAGTAATTCAGCAGGAAGGCGGCCGGGATCACCAAGGCCAAGGTCATCATCAGACTGAGCATGAAGGCAATCGTCTGATCCGCGACCAACCCCTGGATCGACCTCATGGTCGGAATGAGCACGACGATAAAGAGGCTGTGAAGAAGATAGACCGAGTAACTGATTCTCCCCAGCCATGCCGAAACAGGATTGACGATCAGAGCGACCGGGAAAAGGCCCAGCCCGATGACCAACGCGCCAAACATCACCCCTTCCCAATAATATTTATCAAAAATAGCGACCTTATTTGCGGTGATTGCAAAAAACATCACAGGCACAAACGCCAGAAGAGCCAATCCTATCCGTTTCCTTTCCGGACGCTTCTCCAATATCGGCAACAAGTAAAATGCGATAAGGCCGAACGTAAAAATTGGCGCACGATAAAGAATTGAATATATATAGTAATTAAACGGATCAGCAACAAACAAGTTTACATTCATGAAGAAAATAGTCGCTATGCTTATAGAAACAAAAAACACAAAAACCGACAGAATTACACCTTTAGCAGATCGATACAACAAGGGGAATATCATGTAAAATATCATTTCCACTCCAACCGTCCAACCCGCTGGAACAATGGAAGTCTGGTAACCTGGAACCAAGTTAAACAGAAATGTCATATTCAATAGGATCGATTTTCCATCGATCTTTACGCCGCTGAAGTTGTGGATGCACATGACCACGATAATCAGGTAAAATAGGGGAGCAATCCTGAAAAACCGCCGCAGCGCGAACCCCAGCATCGGGCGAACTTCGCGATCATGAACCGGCATACTGAGGCAGAGTGAAAACGCACTCACCACGAAAAACAGATCCACTCCCATGGTGCCGTTTACGACGAACAGATCGAGAAACGGTGCAACTTGAAGACGCGGAGATGGTAGCATCGCTACGTGCACAACGACGACCCAAATGGCCGCCAGCCCACGCAAGGCGTCCAAGAAGGGCACCCGGTTCGGGGCTGCGTTGTAGCTGCCTGCCAATTGATAACCTCATCGGAACTCTAGCAGCACCCCTACTTGGAACACCATGGCTGCGCAACCTGTCGGCTTTGCGTGGGCATCATTTCGGCAACGGCTACGTTAAGTCCGGCGCCACCATCGACACTGCGGGATCTATGATTGCCAGCAGGCAGCATACCATTGGCAGCAGTTGATTTCTGTTCCGGCGGTTTTTCCAGTCAGCTTTCGGCCCCCAGCCGTCGCTTCAAAATTGCGCAGAATTCAAAAGTGTTGTGCGGCGTGGGATAGATTTGCTCCACGTCCAACCCGATGAGGCCGAGATTGGATAGTACCTCTATTCCCGTCCGGAAACTTTGGGGCGTAAACTGCCAAGCGTGCACATCGATGTAGGCCCCGCCGGAATTGTCGTACCCGCCCATGGCCGAAGAAACAGTCGTCAGGTCATGCCGAAATTTTGGCACCCCGTGATCTCCGATCCAATGGCGAGCCGCGTCATTGTGCGTCGTTAGAGCTATGTGTTCGATGACGCTCTTTGCGCTGTGAACCCTGTTGCCCCGAGCATTGATGAAATCTGCAATTGAGCTCTCTGGAATGAAATGATCGAAGCAATAGCGCTTGTCCGGGATAATCAGGAGGTATCTGCCCGTTGGCACGAGAATCCTCGCCACCTGGTTCAGATGGTAGATCAAATCCGGTTGATGCTCGACGCAGTGACTGCTCAGGCAAAAATCAAAAGTCTCGCCCACGATACTCAAGTCACCATTGCTGGAGACATAGTGAATATCGACAGGGCTAGAGTAAGCATAGCCGATCGCATCTGCCCTCTTGATCAGTCCCTGTTTGTCCATGACGTCGAAATATTTTACATTTGGGCCACGCAGGGTCGGATTCGTGAAAGGCCCCAGCTCGAGGGTTGATTCGCGACCAACAAGGGAAGCGAGATCGTTTCGGTTGAACTCTGGCGGAGCGGCGTCCATGTTGAATTCCTCGGTTGGTTCGGCTTCATGTGGTACGCTTGGGATTTGACGTAGCGGCCGCGCTTGAGGCTGAAATTCCACTGATGGATGAGTGGATTGGCGCCTGAGACGGGTGATACCAGGAAAAGCGCAGCTCTTTTCCGCTATCCGCCGTTGCGCCGGGAATTTGGTTTCAAGACCGCCCTCATGCCGCGATAGATCGGCCTTAGAATTTTGAACAGCATTGGCGCCCTGAACTTCAGAGAGGTTTTGATGGCAAAATTGAGTTCAGCCAGAGAGTGCTTCACTGACGTCAGCGTCACGGGCATCTGCATCGCTGACATATGCATCGCTGACGCTCCCAACGGATAACCGGCGTTCTTCCACTCAGACAACATTTGATAGTGCAACGGAAAGTCGTTTAGCGGCAACGCGCCGACAAGTTTTTGCATCTTGAACTCGAGCATGGCGTAGTTGTGCGCCGCCTGATGCGCGCACACAATGTGGTGCGTTGTGTAACCCGCATCCTGGGCTGCATACGCGGTCAGCCGCTCGAGCGCATGAGCCAGACCGCCATCGAGATGATCCGGTTCGGCATTGAAGTCTTCCCATTTCCACTTGTGTTCGAACAATTTGCGCAAGGCGCGTGGCCGGAACCAGAACATGGTGCCATAGGCGGCCACCGGAGTGTCTGGATCGAACTTGACGTCGATCTTCAACAGGCGCGCGGTTTCCTCGACCTTGGGCCTGTTGGCGAACCAGACATGCCCCATGGTCGGGTAAGAGATATGAATTATCGGCGGAATGACGAGACCGATCGAAGGGTTGTCGTGGAACATGTCCAAGACGTTTTGAGCGTAGCCACGGCTATTCAACAAATTGTCGAGCAAATGCCGTTTGAACAGGTTGCTGTTCGACGCCTGCACCTGGGGCGACTTTTTCGTATGCAAGCGGCAGACATAATCATAACGATCGCCGACCAGCAGGTCGCGCAGGGAGATGAAAAGCGAGGACATGTCGCGGCCGCGGTTCTGTTCGACGACGCGGACGATGGCCTTGTTTATGCCAGGGCGTTTTGCCAGGGCGGCTTCGATCTCGGCCTTTTTCTTCGGCGTATCCGTGGTGGCAATGAAATCACAGGGAACCGGAATGTTCCCGGTCCGATCCAGTATCTCGTCGAGCATTTCGGTGTAGTAAATATGCGCGCAAACGGCCACCTTGCCGTAGTCGGCGGGAGCATCGTCGCCTTTGATCCGTTGGTCTGGCAGAACGCTCAACAGCGCCGCGTTGGTGTTGAGGTTCCTTAATTCCGAAATGCGTAGAACGTTGCGCCAAATCAGATTCATGTCGTAGTCGGATGTCTCCTTGAGCACTCGCAAAGCGCGTGGCAAATCGACAGGGTTATGCTCGAGGAAAGCTGGGTCATGAAAGAATAAACGCCGCTTTAGCAGTGGAAATCGGTTGATGATTGCTTCATCCACGTTGATAAACGCCGGATAGTGCGAGCCATATTTCTCCGGATCGAGATACGCTTCCGCCGAATAGCCAAGATCTGTAAAATGCCTCGTGAACTGTGATTCATGAAGCAGAACGGCATCCACGTACGTTTTTATTTCCGGCAAGTTCGTCCAGTATTTCTTGAAGGCATCCGATTTCAGCATGCCTTTTCGGATGGCGATGAAGTAGGTTTGGAGATGCCAGGGCAGATGGCCCGTTCCGGTAAATGGATTTGGCGTCATTTCCTTATGAGCGGCGCTGCCCCAGAAGTCACAATCCCGGCTTTCCATTTCCAAAAACATTTCCGAGAATGGAAAAAGGGGGCCGTAACAGGTGTCATTCAGCAAAATTAGTTCGTCGTATTTGGAAAGAGCATCATAGCCGATGGCGTCAATTCCAGCCTTGTATCCCCAAACGTCGAATCCCTCATTCTCGCGCACCAGAAGCTGATCGCAGCTGGCTTTCACCGCTATTTCGGAATGTTTGGACAAGTCCCCGTTGGAAACGACAATGACCTTGTCGACAACCTCTCGCAGTTTCTCGAGCAGAAAGATGACATAGTCATCTGCAATTCCGCGTTCGTTGTAGAGAGAAAACACTGCAATACGGCGCAAATTGATACTCCTGCCAATTTATACCATAAATATCACTAATTCTATTGTCGCGTCTTGCGCTGTTCATCACGCCGCGAACCAGGCTTCAAAACTGCCCTCGTGCCGCGATAGAATGGCCTGAGTATTTTGAAGATGAAGGGCACTCTGAATTTCAGAGAGCTCTTGATGGCCAGATTGAGTTTGGCCAAAGAGTGCTTCACCGACGTCAGGGCCACTGTCTCCGTGATTGGCGTCGCCGTCACAGCCCCAGCCGCCGACGGATGGTTGCCCATGGGGTAGCCGGCTTTTTTCCACTCAGACAGTATATGGGACTGCCACGGGAAGTCGCCCGGCATCGCGCTTGCAAGCTTTTGCAGCTTGAATTCCAACATGGCGTAGGTGTGCGCAAGCTGATGCGAGCACACAATGTGCTGTGTGGTGTACCCGGCATCCTGAGCCGCATAGGCCATCAGCCGCTCAAGCGCATGAGCCAGATCGCCGTCGTCAAAGTATGGCTCGGGATCGAAGTCTTCCCATTTCCACTTGTGTTTGAAAATTTTGCGCAAGGCGCGTGGCCGGAACCAGAACATGCCGCCATAGGCAGCCACCGGAGTGGTGTCATCGAACTTGACGTCGATGTTCAACAGGCGCGCGGTTTCTTCAACCCTGGGCTTGTTGCGAAACCATGAGTGCCCCATGGTTGGAAACGAGATATGAATCATCGGCGGAATGGCGAACCCGATCGAAGGGTTGTCGTGGAACATGTCCAAGACGTTTTGAACGTAGCCACGGCTGTTCAGCAAATTCTCGAACATGTGACGCTTGAACAGATTGCCCTTGGATGCCTGCACCTGAGGGGTTTTTTTGCTGTGCACGCGGCAGACAAGGTCATAACGATCGTCGACCAGCAGATCGCGCGTGGCGATGAAAAACGCCGACATGTCGCGCCCGCGGTTCTGCTCGACGACGCGGACGATGGCTTTCTCTATGCCGGAGCGCTTCGCCAGTGCGGCTTCAATCTCAGCCTTCTTTTCCGGCGTATCGGTGGTGGCAATGAAATCATAGGGAACTGGAATGTTCCCGGTCAGATCCAGCATCTCGTCGATCATGTCGG
Organism: Mesorhizobium bavaricum; assembly: GCF_056781655.1. Taxonomy (NCBI): domain Bacteria; kingdom Pseudomonadati; phylum Pseudomonadota; class Alphaproteobacteria; order Hyphomicrobiales; family Phyllobacteriaceae; genus Mesorhizobium; species Mesorhizobium bavaricum. The sequence continues at coordinate 5,673,897 of NZ_CM165566.1, forward strand.
CGTAGTAGATATGCGCGCAAACAGCCACCTTGCCGTAGTCGGCAGGGGCATCGGCGTTTTTGATCCGCTTGTCCGGCAAGACACTCATCAGTGCGGCGTTGCTGTTGAGATTTCTCAGTTCCGAAACGCGTAGAACATTTCGCCAAATCAGATTAAGATCATATTCGGATGTTTCTTTAAGCACCCGCAAAGTGCGTGGCAGATCGATCGCATTATGCTCCAGGAAAGTTGGATCATTAAAAAACGCACGTCGCTTTAGCAGTGGAAATCTATTGATGATTGCTTCATCAACGTTGATGAACGCGGGATAGTGCGAGCCATATTTCTCCGGATCGACATACGCTTCCGCCGAATAGCCAAGATCTGTAAAATGCCTCGTGAATTGCGATTCATGAAGCAGAACGGCATCCACGTACGTTCTTATCTCCGGTAAATTCTTCCAGTATCTCTTGAACGCTTCCGATTTCAGCATCTCTTTCCGGATGGCGATGAAGAACGTCTGAAGATGCCAGGGCAAATGACCCGTTCCGGTAAATGGATTTGGCGTCATTTCCTTGTGGGCAGAGCTGCCCCAGAAATCACAATCCCGGCTTTCCATTTCCGAAAACATTTCCGAAAAGGGGAAAAGAGGTCCGTAGCAAGTGTCGTTCAGCAGGATGAGTTCGTCATACTTGGAAAGTTCATCGAAGCCGATGGCTTCCATTCCGGCTTTGTATCCCCCGATATCAAATCCCTCGTTCTCACGGATCAGAAGCTGGTCACATACCTTTTCCACCGCGACGACAGAATGTTTTGAAAGATTCCCATTGGAAACAACAACAACCCTCTCGACCAATTCTCGCAGCTTTGTGAGTAGAAATATGACATAGTCGTCTGCGACGCCACGTTCATTATACAGAGAAAACACAGCAACCCGGCGCAATACAGAGCTCATTTCTCGTTCCTCAAGAAATCCAGATTGCCAAACCAATTCTAGATGCAAGGCCCAAATTTTAGCCGAGTTGTGAATCTATCCATTCGGAAAGCTGGCCGATCCCCTCGTCCACACTTTTCAAAGGTCGCCATTCCAGTTCGCGGACCGTCCTGCCAATGTTGGCGACAGCGCAGCGCACGTCGCCGTTGCGGAACATGCCGTTGACGCGCGGTTCCGGCGCCCCATACCGCTTTGCGATGATCCTCGCCAGGTCGAGAACCGTGGTCTTGGAACCGGTACCGACATCATAGGCGAGCGACTGTGACAGATCCGTGGCTGTGGCTTTGTCGAGGGCCGATGCCACATCATCGATGAAAACGAAGTCCCGTCCAATATCACCGTCCTCGTAGATCGGAATGCTCTTGCCTTCCTTGGCCATCCTGATGAACAACGACACAATTCCCGTGTAGCTATTCGTCAAAGACTGGCCAGGACCATATACGTTCTGAAGGCGAAGCACGTTGACGATCGTTCCGAACGACAGGGCCCAGGCTCGCAATATCTGTTCCTGGGTTAGTTTCGTTGCTCCATAAATACTGGTTGGATTCGGGATGGTTTTTTCCGCGTCCATGGGGAGAGATTCAAGCCCGGGAAAATCCCACTCCGCGCGCTCAAGCTGCTGCTTCGATCTCTGACCCGGATACGTTACCGCGCCTGCCGTCTTGGACCGCCACGCCCCTTCTCCATAGACGGCGCGGCTCGAAGCCAGAACAAAGCGCTCGGGGACGTGCGACACCGCAGCGAAAGCATCCAGCATGCGGGTTGTGCCAAGGACATTCACAATCGCGTGGCGAGAAGCCTCTGTGAGCGACTGCCCCGTGCCCGTTTCAGCCGCCAGATGCACCACAATTTCCGGCCGGGCGGTTTCCAATGCCTGCACCCAGGTAGACGCCTCGGTCACATCGGCAACCATGAGTTCAACGCGAGGGTCAAGTTCGGCGGGACGTTTCCGTTCAGCATGGATCTGCGGATGCAAACTGTCGATGACAATTACACGGTCGAAACGGTTGGCCAAGGTGGTGGACAGCGCACATCCAATGAATCCGGCTCCACCGGTCACCATACATATTCTGGACATTCAAACAGCATTCCAAGTTTCATTGGCCCGGCTGTGCGTTATCAGCGTCGATCTCGTTTGAATAGGCACAACATGTCAATTCCAGTCGAATCGGGCTTGTGCGGCAAGTTCGGCATCCGTGCCAGCCTGCGGAAAGGTGTACCAAGCGTCCGCTCAACGCCGCGGCAGCGCCGACACCAAGTTGCGGCGGGCCTCTGTTGATCAGGCCGCCTTCGCGGGCAGGCTGAAAATTCGAATTTGAAGTTTTGAAGATTGGACAGGCGAAGTTTGTTCAGGCTAAAGAGGTGCCAAATAACGCCGTTTAGGGAGCACAGGGCTGAACGTCGCTCATCCGAAGGCTCATCTCTATTCGTCGAATCTGAAAGAGATAAGGGTCCCCGAAGAATTGCTCCAGCGCAGCACGTTCTGGATAATCGCCTACGCGGCAAAGCCCTTCATATTGATCATGCTTGCCATGCTGGCCGGTCTGATGATTGGCCCCCTCTGGGTTGCCGTGCCTGTCGCGGCACTACTTCTTCTCGCCGCACAACGTCATTTTCAGACGCTGATTCATGACGCCGCGCACTATTTTTACAGCCGGAACCCATCAAGGAATGACACCTTGACCAACTGGCTTGCGGCCGGGTGGATCGGCATGGAAGTCGCGAGATATCGCAAGATCCATATGAAACATCACGCACACAATGGCAGCAAGGATGATCCCGAGCATGTCAGCTTCGCGACGGTGAGCGCCGACGGCGGCCTCGCCTGGATGATCGCCCGCTACGTCCTCGGCCTGGAATCTGTGCGTCTCTTTCTAAAATATTTCGCGAAATCGGACGCCCCTGCAAAGAAGTCGGATACCCCTGCAAGGAAGCAAGGCGGTTCATCCGGAAAGCTCTGGTCGATGAAGCATATCTTCGCCTGCCAGCTTGTCCTGGCCACTGTGATGGTTGTTTCAGGGCTATGGTGGGAATATGCCGCCTGGCTATACCTCGCTGTGACATGGAACCCACTGCTCAGCCGCCTACGTTTTATGGCCGAGCACCCGGGCGAGGACGATATGACGGTGACCACGCTGGCGACCGTTCTTGAGAACACCTACTTCGCTCCGCAGAGCTTCAACTACCATCTGGAGCACCACGGCTGGCCGATGGTTCCTCCCTATCGGCTGTCGAAAATGCACCGATTCCTGCGCGAGGAGGTGCGCTTTTACGATGATCGCGGTGAGCTCCTGTCGCCCAGCTACATCGGAAAGCTCTTGGAGTTGTCCCACGATCGCAATGAGCCGAAAGGGATCAAGATTTGAGCGACATCTGCCTGCTGTGCGCCGCCGAACACAAACCCGGGCAAATGTCGCCGATCTACACCTCGATCGCAGACTATGAATACGCGGTTCCGCGGCAATCCAACTATTTCGAATGCACTGATTGCGGGTTTGTGATGCAGATCCCAAAGGTGCCTGCGGCTGAGATTCCGTCACTATATCCCGACGACTACCTGGCCTATTCGAAGCCAAAGAGTTCGGTGTTCGGCGCCTTGAAACGCGCGATCGTAGCTCGCGACGCCAGGAAGGTGCTGGCTGTTGCGAAATTGCCCGCTCCTCGCATCCTTGAGGTCGGCTGCGGTAACGGCTCCCTCCTGGAAAGCATCCTGGAAATAAATCCAAAAGCGTCCGTGTGCGGCATCGACATCAAGGATCTCGGCCTGAGCGCCAACCCACGCATCGACTTCCACCTTGGCCAGATCGAGGAAGTGGACCTGCCGGACGGCTCGTTCGATGCGATCTATTGCTCAAACCTGATTGAGCATGTCGTCGATCCCGTTGGGTTCATCGAGCATATGCGGCGGCTGCTACGGCCTGGCGGCGGCGCGCTCGTCATCACGCCGAACCATCTGTCGCTCGATCGATACGTTTTCGGGCGGCGTTGGGGAGGATATCACTATCCTCGCCACCTGACGTTGTTCAACCATCGAAACGTCGTCACGGCGATGAGGATTGGTGGGCTGGAGACCGAGCGCGTATCCGGCGCCTATGCGTGGTGGGCTATTTCTCTCGCCAACTCGCTGTTCAAGGAATCTGCTCGGCGCGGCCGCGGGGTCATGCATACGGCTTTGTCGGTGATGTTCTTGCCACTGGATCTGGCCATCAACCTGTTTCGGCCGCACGGGTCAATGACCATCAAGGCGCGACGCCCGAGTAACTGAATTTTGCCTCAACCAATGCCCGAGTTCGGCAAGTCATCTCCGGGCGACCAATTACCCAGTGCCTGTTCGTGGCCTGGAAGATCTACGCGTCAACGCGATTAGGAGAATGACCGAGGCTGCAAAGCCGGCGATGCAAAGCTCCAGCGTTTTCAGCAAATGACTGCTGTCGTAATAGAAACGAATTTTGCCTGGTCCGTTCACCTCGACGGCAGGGAAAAAATCCAAGAATTTGTTCAGTTCTACCGGTCTTCCATCCAGCGTGGCTCGCCAATATTTGTTGGTGCGAATGGGGAAAACGACCCATCCACGGGCTGCCCCCGAATAGTCCACTGTCAGGTCGTCCGGTTCGTACGCCGCGAGTTGCACAGGGCCAAAATCCGCGTCCGGCTGCCCGCTCAGCCTATTCACATAATAGCCGGAACCCGAAACCGCGTGATTTTCGATAACACTGATCCCCGGCTCGACCGACGCGATCGAGAAATTCTGGGGAAGATCGATCTTCTCGAAAATCTTTATTATTGGCATGCCGGGAAACACCTTCGACCCAACCTGATAAGTTGCCCCCCCGGCGGTTTCGAAAACCCAGGCGCTGAGTGGCTTCTGGCTATCGGGTTTGGTCATCGAAATGACGTATCGATACGTTCCGGCCACAAGCGGCACGTCTTGACTGAAACCGAAGGTGGCGAACAGGTTGTTGCGCACCGCCTCCGGCGGTATTTCGGAATGAGCCACGAGGCGTCCATCCTTGTAGAGATCCAATGTCAATGCCGAAGGGGCATAGTCCTGATCATAGGTTCCGAACAACACCTGGACGTTCATCACGCTAACCGGCTTGTCGATCGTCACGTTGCCTTGAAGTGCGCCACTGTTAAGGGCGGCAGTCGGTCGCTGGCCGGTTCCGACGGTTTCATAAACCGCCGAGGTGCAGCCTTCCTTGCCGAGGATGAAGCGAACAGCAGCATAGACAATATCCCGACTGGAGAAATTAATGTCGGAGCACTGAAATATCGAGGCCGTATATGTCACCTGATGAGAAGGCACTATGTCAGCGGCTATCGGCTTTTGCGCGTCGGTACGAAAACCGTGAGCAAACAATTCCGGCAATCGATAATTTGACAAAGATCCTGAGAAAAGGAAACTTTCGTCCGCAAGAACACTTTGACCTGGAAGTATCTTTGATGATACATAGGATATAGACGGCGTATCTGGAAAGAACGTCGCAATATCAGGTCGCGCATTAAATTGCCTGAATGAATACCCGAGATTGACCGCCTGAAGAAGGCATATCAATATTACAAAGTGAAACCTGTAAGTCTGTTCAAATTTGGCCGGCAACATACAAGCAATGGAATACGACGACAATATTGCTGCCGACAGTCCGAACAATAATGTCACTCTATTCCAACCATTATAATCAAATGATGGAATTAGCCTTACCAGACTGGCGGGCGCCGCGCCGAATGCAGTCGCCATGGTAAAGATGGCCAAGAGCAACCCAAAAACAGCAAACAGATTGGGTTTCCTGAAAATAAAATATGGAGCAAGAAGGGTAAGGATTGCAGCGGGCAGCCCCGCCGAAAACGTCCGCTCGACGCCAAGATGGTTGCTAAAATCAAATCCAAACATGTTAATGATGTCGTAGGGCGTGAATATCGTTCCACCCACTCGGATCGACAAATCGGTTCCGTCGAGGATGTCCTTGACCCCCAGAAGCCCAGGAAGGGCAAGGAACGCGCCCGCAACACCTGCGCATCCCAGCCCGATTGCCCGCCTGACCATCGTCTGATTGATGCCGGTGCTCCTGAGTTCGACAGCGAGAACCACGATCGCCAGTATCAAGGAGGAGATGCCTCCCAGGACGGCCACAAATGGGAAGCCGGCCAGCGCCATCAGGGCTAAGCTGACAGCGAACCCCAGAGCCCAGCCCAAGCGGCCCGTCTGCCAATACCGAAGCTGGCAGGCGAGAACCCACGGAATAAGAGCGCTGGTTGTCAGATGCGGCCAATGCGCCCAGGCGATGTTGAAACCGCAAAATGCAAAGACCATGGCGCCGAAAATCGCGGCCACATGATTCCTGAACATGAAAAAAAGCAGAAAATACGCGCCGAAAGCAGCCAGGAGATAATTGGCCAGGATAGCGAACGTGTATCCCATGGCCTCATTCGGCGTGAGGGCATAAATCAGAAACGGTATTGAAAGGCCTTCATAAATCGCCGCCTGAATGCCGGTTGCACCCAGTTGATGGAGGGGGTTCCACAGCGGGATATGCCCTTCCCGCAACTCTCGCCTGAACTCCCGCCAGTTTGGCAGCCGGTGATCCAGCGCGTCAGAGCGCTCCAGATTGACAATTGGAGAGTCGATCCCGGCATTGTCCCATCCCGGATAGGACAACAACACATCCATCGGTGCCAGTGTTTGCCGAGCAGGGTTCACGCCTACGATCCCCAGGACGAGAGCGAAAAGAAGCGCCATCGAGACGGCATGCCGCAAAAATGAGGGCTGCCTCAGCAAGGATTTGTTTTGCGTGGATGTTTCCGTCATTAGCACATTCATGCGCTTTTCCGCTTTCGCAATATCAACGCCACAAAGGCGATCAGGCAGTCTCCGAGAACGGTGACAAGGCGGTTGCCCAGGGCAACCGCGGTAGCCGATGGAGGCGGCAGACCCGCGGCAGTAAGCCCCATGATCAGGACGGCCTCGCGCACGCCAAGTCCGCCCGGCGCTCCCGGAACGACAAAGCCAATGAGCCAGGCCGCGGCTCCTATGCCGATCAACTCCGCCATTTGCCCCCCATCGTTCAGGGTCCTGAAAAGCGCAACGATCAGCAACCCATTGCCAATGAAAAACAGTACATAGAGGACAAAAGCTTCGGCAGATACGACAAGCGCCCTGCCCCCGATGTCCGCCAACCTGGAGCGGAATAAAAGTCCCATCCCGATCGCAAGCGTCAAAAGACCGGCGGCGATCAATCCCATTGTCAAAGCAGGATTGTCGGGACCATACCGAGCATATGCACCTTGAAAAATCGGCCACGCCAGCAATACGCCCAACGCCCCGGCGGCGAGAACAGTGATGGACAATTCCCCTATCTGAGCAACGGCAAGAGCCCTGTTGGACGCCCCGGCACTGCGGGCAAGGGCAAAACGGCCAACCATATGCATCACGTTGCTCGGCAGGTATTTGTAAATCTGCGTCCTTCCAAAAATTCCGAGCGCACGGCCCAATCCAAACGACGGTCCATCGACGAGAACCAGGAAGCGGTACCAGGCGATGCCGACCAGTTGCAGAATGACGGCATAAGCGCTAGCGCAGCCCAATATGGCGATCAAAAAGAGTGGCGAGATAAGGTGTTGTTGCAAATCACCGAAGGAGCGATGGATCGCCAGCCCCACGAAGACAAGCGCTGCAAGACTGACGGCCAGCCCGCCAAGGCGAACTATGGACTTTAGCTTGCTGCTTTTGACCGGCTGTGCCGTCTGCATTGTCTCAGTCACAGCGGCAAAGGACCATCGTCCAAGGAAACGGCTTGCTGACCTTGATGATTTTGAGCGACTTGCTTAGCAAATCAACGAAAGATGAGGATGACCAGTGATTGATATGGCCTGGCGTATTTCCAAGCTCTGTTATATATTTTCCCCTGGCAATATTAAGCACTCTCCAGATCGGCTCTCTCGGCACGCTGACAAGAAGATATGGTTTTGCCAGCGATTTAAGCACAGATAGCGCTTGCTCTGTATTTGGAACATGCTCGAGGACTTCACAGCATATCACCAATTCGGCGGAGTCCCCTTCCGGCCTCAGGTCGAAAAGCGAGCGGGTTTCAAATATCGGAGCTATACCGCGCTTGGCGCACTGCTGATTGGCCTCCGAAACACTGACCGCTTCCAGGTCACTCCCACGGACATTCCACCCCTGATCATGAAGACGAATAGACAAATTTCCTTCGCCACAGCCAACCTCGTAGGCATCGCGAACGCCTGTCTCGGCCGTCATCATATCGAAGTTGCTTAGAAAGCCCTGCATGAGGTATCGTGCGATCGGATTCTGAGTATTGTACTTGTCGTAGAAATTACCCGGAACATTGTCGTAAGCCAGCGGCGTTTCATTCATCTATATTGCTCCGCCTATATTATCTTTCTTAAACTTTGGCTCTTTGTGCTCTAATGCAAATGACCGGATGCGGGCCTTGCCACCATGCTCCTGCTGCAGTTGCCTGATCCTGATTTCTTCAAGTAATTGCCGATTGACTGCGATCAGTTCGGAAATGACGCCACTCATGGCGAGGATGCCGGCAAGCGCAAGCAAGGCGCTGGACAAAACAAGCGACTGGATGTTGCCACTGCCTTCGCCCATCCAGTAGTGGAAAAGGAACCGGACGATCCCGATCAACCCCGGTGTGGCGACGACAGCCGCGCACACCGAGAAGAAGCGCAGCGGACTATAGACGACAAAAATCCTCACAACCGTTATCAGCGAGCGTCGCACATAGCTTGGTATGCTCTTGACCAGCCGCGAGGGCCGGAGATCGCCGTTCACGCGGATCGGTACCGAGGTAATGGGAATGTTCCGTCGTCCCGCCTGGATGATCGTTTCCAGCGTATAAGTATAGCGGTTGAAGACATTGAGCTGTATCGCCGCGTCGCGATGAATGGCGCGGAACCCGCTCGGCGCGTCGGGAACCGTCGTGCCGCTGGCAATCTTGACAACGAAGCTTCCAAGCTTCTGCAGAAATTTCTTGATGGGCGAAAAATGCTCTATCTCACTGATCGGCCTTGCGCCGATGACGATCTGAGCTTTTTTTTCCAATATGGGCCGGACAAGATCGGGAATGCAGGAGGCATCGTACTGGTTGTCCGCATCGGTGTTGACAATTACATCGGCACCTAGTTTTAGCGCGGTTTCAATACCGGTCATGAAGGCTTTGGCAAGCCCCTGGTTATGGGGCAGTGAGACCACGTGATCCACACCGTTTTCCCGGGCAACCTCGACCGTGCGGTCGGTGGAGCCATCGTCGATTACGAGCCATTCCACTGTATCGAAGCCCGCGACCTGACGCGGGAGATCAGCAAGCGTGACAGCGAGTGTCCCCTCCTCATTCAAGCATGGGATTTGAATAATAAGCTTTGACAATCCACCCTCTTTTCTCGAGATCGATCAGCTGCCGTCTTCGCTATGGACCTAGAGAACTTTGCTCCCGCGCGCTACCTGCTTTGGCAAAATAACCTGTTTTTGCAGTTGTCAACAACGGTGCGGGAGGGTTCAGGGCGGCGCTGCGTTGATGGCGTTCACAGCGAATTCACTCGGGAGAGCCATGAATGCAAGGTTTCAGTCAGGCCTCCCCAGGGCGCCTCGCATACACCTTCAGACTGCGCAACCGGAAATTCGACGGCTTGGCAGGCGGAGTGCTGGATCGGTCCGGGGTGCGTCCCAAACGCCACAAGCCGGCGCCGCCGGAACGACCAGTCGTCGCGCGAATGAAAAACATCCCGTGATTTGATGTTGCGCCGATTCTGAAGAAACGGATTGCTGATGGAGGGGCCAGCAGCAGAGCCGCCTGTCTCCCATTCAATTTCGCTCTCAACGAAAAACCGCGGCGACCATCTTCAGCAACCACCTGACATTCCCGGATAGCGCTCGCAGCGGAGCAGTTATCCGCCAACTCGTCGAGTGCTTGAACTCTTGAACAACGCGTTCACTTTGCTCTATTTTTGCCTTGAGCGCAGCCGTCACCGCTTGGACTCGTGCGGTCTCGCTGTCGCGCTCGGCCTGCAGTGCGCTTGCCGTCGTACGCACAACGGATATGTCTGCCTGCAAGATCTGGATCTCTTGAACTCTCTCGGCGAGACGTGCCCTCATTTGAGCGATCTCGTCGTTGCCGCTCCGGACCTGCTCGCGTGTTTCGGCTATCTCGTGGGAGAGTTCCTCTATGCGCGCCGCGCGGTTCGTCACCAACGCCCTGTTGGTCTCAATTTCCTCTTCCATGGTCGTCGACGACAAGGACCATGGATTTCCGGTTTGATCGAGCGCTTTGTTCGTCGTGCCGCCAAGAGGGATCATTCCCTTGTCGGCGATCGCAACCCGGCCTTGCACATTGCGAACCCCGAGAGCATTTTCCTGACTTGGTCGCTTGGTCACAATACAGAGCGAGTTCAAAAACTCGACGGAATGAATGGATGCCAGCGAAGCTTCCCCGAATACGGTTTTATACCTATCGGAGAAAGTGGCTAAGGCATCCGCCCGAAAGCGGGCCAGCCCCCAATGCTCATGGTTGACCACATCGAGCAGGCGCTTGAAGAACGACATCGACGAAAGAGGATCATAGAGACCGCCCTCGAATTCCTGCCAGTAGCTGCAATGTAAATCTTCCGCTATGTAAACCCCTCCATCAGAAAGATGAGGGAAATAACGGGCGAAAGAACGCACTATGTCTGATGATGTATGCGATCCGTCATCAATTATGATGTCGAATGTCGCGGATTTTGCAACAATTTTTCTTTCTATCTCATCAGTGTTGGCATCGCCGATAACCACGGAGATCTTCTCATCGTCGAAAACCAGACCGCTGCAAGCCATGTCGATATCGCAGCCAAGAATAAGCTCCGAATTCGGGAAATATCGCGGCCAGATTTCGAGCGAACCGCCGTTTTGAACGCCAATTTCCAGCAGCCGAACCGGCCTGTTGCGATAGTTCAAAAGAATCCGGTCATATGCGTCCAGATAGGAAGACCACTTGTCCGACACCTTGCCGCTATGGGCCTCGTACAGATCGCGAAGTGAAGGGGCGCGCGCTCCAAGCGCGGCATTCGCCTTGGTCCGGACGCTCAGTGGCATCTCGCCGTCCGGCTTAGGGCCGAGCGCCGTCGGGTCGACCGCCAGTGGGACGGCTTCTGCATTTTCCGGCGATGGGAACTTCTTCATGCTTCAATGCCCATCCCGTCTCTCAGACCAGGACACGACGCGCCACTGCTTCCGTCGATAGCCGCCAGTCCGGTGCATTCCATCCGAAGACAGAGGCGAATTTCGCGCTCGATAGCCGGGAATTGGCGGGGCGTCGTGCCTTGGTCGGATAGTCCATCGTAGCAATGTCCCGTACCCGCGCCCAAGGGCCACCAGACACTCGGCTTGTGTCCAGGATATGGCGGGCAAAGCCGCTCCAGTTGGCCTCGCCTGTGCCGGCCAGATGATAGACGCCGAACGCAGCGAAGCTCTTGTCGCCATGCAGCATCGCCGCCGAGTGCAGGATCGCGTCGGCGATATCAAGCGCGGAGGTGGGGTTTCCCCACTGATCGGCGACCACGGCGATTTCATCCCGGTCGGCGGCAAGCCGCAGCATCGTCTTGACGAAATTCTTGCCGAACGGGCTGTAGACCCATGCCGTGCGCAGGATCAGATGGCGCGGATTGGCGGCTGCGACCGCCTGTTCTCCGGCAAGCTTGGAGGCGCCATAGACGCCTTGCGGGGCGGTTGCGTCGGTTTCGACATAGGCACCGGAAGCGCTGCCGTCGAAGACATAGTCGGTCGAAAGATGGATGACGGGAATGCCAAGCCGCGCCGCGGCTTCGGCCACTTTGCCGGCGCCGACAGCGTTCACTGCAAATGCCAGATCGGGCTCATCCTCGGCCTGATCCACGGCCGTGTAAGCGGCAGCCGACACGACGATATCGGGCTTCGCGGCCGCAATGGCGTCGATGACGGTGTCGGGTTTTGCCAGGTCGAGCTCCGGACGGCCAATGGCGACGACTTCCACGCCGGCGCGCCCCTGGCCGGCCTCCAGAAGGCTTGTCACAACCTGGCCTTCACGTCCGGTGACAACGAGCCTCACGCTACCCCCTTGCGCACTTCGCCCAATCTTTCACCAGCATAGTGCTGTTCGCGGATCGGCCCCCACCACCATTTGTTGTCCAGAAACCAGTCCACGGTTCTCGCCAGGCCGCTGTCGAAGTTCTCGTTGGGCGTCCAGCCGAGGTCCCGCCCTATTTTCGATGCGTCGATGGCATAGCGGCGGTCGTGGCCGGGGCGGTCGGTGACGAAAGAGATCAGGTCGCGATAGCTCTTGCCTCCGGAACGGGGACGCCTGATGTCGAGCAGATCGCAGATCGTCTCGACTACGCTCAGGTTTGTCCGCTCCGAATTGCCGCCGACATTGTAGCTCTCGCCTGGCGTACCTTTGGTGGCAACCAGTTCCAGCGCGCGCGCATGGTCCTCGACGAACAGCCAGTCGCGCACATTGGCGCCGGCGCCGTAGACCGGCAACGGCTTTTCGTCGAGCGCATTGAGGATGACCAGGGGGATGAGCTTTTCGGGAAAGTGATAGGGCCCGTAATTGTTCGAGCAGTTGGAAAGCACGACCGGCAGGCCATAGGTTTCGTGCCAGGCCCGCACCAGATGGTCCGACGCCGCCTTCGAGGCGGAATACGGCGAAGACGGCGCATAGGGCGTCTCCTCGACGAACATACCGCCATCGAAAGGAAGATCGCCGAACACCTCATCGGTCGAGACGTGGTGGAAGCGGAAGCGGCTCTTCCTCTCTTCGGGCAGGCCGCGCCAGTATTCCAGCGCGGAATTGAGGATCCGGTAAGTGCCGACGATATTGGTTTCGATAAACGTGCCCGGTCCGTCGATCGAGCGATCGACATGGCTCTCGGCGGCGAGGTTCATGACGATGTCGATATCGTCCCGGCGGAGGATGTCGAGCACCGCCCTCTCGTCGCAGATATCGGCATGGGCAAAGCGGTAATTATGCGCATTCTCGATCGGCCGCAGCGAGGCCAGGTTGCCCGCATAGGTGAGTTTGTCGAGATTGGTCACGCGATAGGCCGGGTTGGCGCACAGATGCCGGCACACCGCCGAACCAATGAAGCCGGCACCGCCTGTCACTAGAAAATTCATGCTGCTGTCCTCATACAACCCCTCAAGCAAACACCTCGGCGGCGGCCAGAACCGGCGCCTTGAGGTCCTTGTCTGAAAGCTGGAACCCGCCAGCCAATGTCGGCCAGTCGATGCCGATGGCAGGATCGTCGAAACGGATCGAACGGTCGTGTGCGGGCGAATAGGTATCAGTCACCTTGTACAGGACTTCGGTGTCGGGCACGAGCGTCACGAAGCCGTGCGCAAAGCCCTTTGGCACCAGGATCTGGTTGCCCTTTTCAGCGGTAATTTCGAGCGCAACCCATTTTCCGAAGGTTGGCGAGCTGCGGCGAATGTCGACCGCCACGTCCAGCAGTGCACCCCGGAGGACACGCAGCAGCTTGTCCTGAGCTCGCGGCGCAAGCTGGTAGTGCAGCCCGCGCAGGACCCCTCCCGCGGCGGAATAGGACTGGTTGTCCTGGACGAAACGCAAGTCTATGCCGGCCTGCGAAAAGCGCTCGGCCTGATAGGTTTCGACAAAGAAACCGCGTGCATCGCCATGTCGTTTCGGAATGATTTCCAGCACGCCTTCGATGCCAAGGGACCTGACCTCCAGCATTTACTCCTCCAACCGCTCGACGACACGCCGGCGCAGGTAGGCGGCATACTCGTTTTTTCCCAGGAGGGTGGCGCGCCGGAGGACATCGTCCGCCGTCAGCCAGCCCTGTTCGAAGGCGATTTCCTCCGGGCAGGCGACCTTGATGCCCTGGCGATGTTCGATCGTGCGCACGAAGGAGGACGCTTCGTGCAAGCTGTCATGGGTGCCGGTGTCGAGCCAGGCGTAACCGCGCCCCAACCGGTGCACATGCAACTGGCCACGATCGAGATAGACGTTGTTGACCGCCGTGATCTCGAGCTCGCCACGCGCCGACGGGCGGATCGCGGGGGCGATGTCAACGACATCGTTGTCATAGAAATAGAGGCCGGTGACAGCCCAGTTGGATTTCGGCTGGGCAGGCTTTTCCTCGATCGTCAGGGCGGTTCCGGTGACCTTGTCGAAGGAAACGACACCATAACGCTGGGGATCCTCGACATGATAGGCGAACACCGAAGCCCCCTTTTCGCGCGACGCCGCCGCACGGCAGAGCTGCGACAGGCCTTCGCCGAAATAGATGTTGTCGCCCAGGATCATCGACACGCTGTCCTTGCCGATGAAATCACGGCCGATGATGAAGGCTTCCGCAAGCCCGTTGGGCTGCGGTTGCTCGGCATAGGACAGATCAAGCCCGAAGTTCGATCCGTCGCCAAGCAACTCGCGGAAAACCGGCAGATCCCGCGGCGTTGAAATAACCAGAATTTCGCGAATACCCGCGAGCATCAAAACGCTCAGCGGATAATAGATCATCGGCTTGTCGTATATCGGGAGGATTTGCTTGGAGACTGCCAATGTTAGCGGATAAAGACGCGTTCCACTGCCTCCAGCAAGGATAATTCCTTTCAAGCGGCTCTCCTTGACATGCCGAAACCCCCAGCCCTGACATAAGCCGCTGTGCTTAGGTTCCATGCAATGGCTTGTCAATCTCGGCGCCTGACAAACGGCCGGACTATTTGGCGCCGGGATGCGACCTCAGCTAGGTCTGTCCAAAATACGCCTGGTACCAGTCCACAAACCGCCCTACCCCTTCGGTCACCGTCGTCACTGGGCGGTAGCCGACCGCCTGCTCCAGCGCCGATGTGTCGGCAAAGGTATCGGGCACATCGCCGGCCTGCAGGGGCAGCAGTTCGATGATGGCTTTCCTGCCAAGGGCGTTTTCCAGCGCCTCGACATAGGCCGTCAGCTTCACCGGTTTGTTGTTGCCGATGTTGAAGATGCGCCAGGGCGCGCTGCTCGTGGCCGGATCCGGACGGCTGGAGTCCCAGGCGGCATTGCGGGCAGCCGGGCTGTCGCTGGCCCGAACAACCCCTTCGGCGATATCATCGACATAGGTGAAGTCGCGCGTGTGGTTGCCGTTGTTGAACAGCTTGATCGGCTCGCCGGCAAGAATGCTTCTGGTGAACAGGAAAAGCGCCATGTCCGGGCGCCCCCAGGGACCATACACCGTAAAGAAGCGAAGCCCGGTCGTCGGCAGCCCGAACAAATGGCTGTAGCTATGCGCCATCAGCTCGTTGGCGCGCTTGGTCGCGGCGTAGAACTGCAGCGGATGGTCGGCCGGCCGATGCTCCGAAAACGGCATGTCGGTGTTGGCGCCGTAGACACTCGAGGTGCTGGCATAGGTCAGGTGCGCAACGGCGCTGCTGCGGCAGGCTTCGAGCATGTTGGTGTATGCGATGATGTTGCTTTCGACATAGGCATGCGGGTTTTCCAGGCTGTAGCGAACCCCGGCCTGGGCGGCGAGATGGACCACCCGGTCGAAGGCGTGGTCGGCAAAGCAGCCGTCGACCACGCTTTTGTCGGCAAGATTGCCGCGGATGAAATGATAGCCAGCATTGGTCTTGCGGCTCACCTCCTCCAGCAGCCGCAGCCTCGCCTCCTTGATCTGCGGATCGTAGTAGCTGTTGACGTTGTCGATGCCGACAACCTCGTCGCCGCGCTCCAGCAAACGCTTCGACACGTGATAGCCGATGAAGCCGGCCGCGCCGGTGACCAGAACCTTCATCCGAAGCGCCCGTCCGGTCCTCGATCGCCCCCTGGGTTCAGCCGCGCTTCAGCAGCGACCACACGGCCGGCACCAGGCTTGCCGCCAGGGCAACCTTGATCAAATCGCCGACGATGAACGGCACGACGCCGAACTGCCACGACTTTTCGGGGCCGATCAGCAGCGCCAGCCAGGCAAAGCCCATGGCCATCATGACGACTTCGGCAACCAGCATCGCGTTGAAAAGCTTGATCGGATGGCGGTCCCAGCCGCGATCGGCGGCCCAGCCGACAATCGCCGCCATGACCACGAAACCGCAGAGATAGCCGCCGGTGGAGCCGAGCATGTAAGCAATGCCGATACCCTTTTCCGGGGTGCTCTGGAAGACCGGAAAGCCCATCGCGCCCTCCGCCATGTAGAGCAGCAAGGTGGCGACGCCGAGACGCAAGCCGAAGGCGGCGGCGATCAGCAACACGGCCAGCGTCTGCATTGAAATGTCGACCGGTCCGAGCATCACCTTGGTTTTGGCCGACAGGGTCAGCAGCAGCGTTCCGGCGATCGCCAGGAAAAGCTGCGTTGCCAGCCGCGCCGCGCCCTTCTGCGGCAAAGCCAGAGACACAAGCGGACCCATCGTCGTTGCAATTGCCATGATATTTCCCCAATCCGATTGCCGCATCTTATGTTCGCGGCCTCGCGTTCTCCTATATTGGCTTGCGTGTTAAGCGGCAATCGGTTTTGCCGTCTCCTCAAACAAAGCACCGATGCACCTGCCATGGCTCTCAAATTCGACACCGGCTTCGACCCCGTCTATGGCCAGGGGGTGAGCGTCGCGCCTGATATCCAGCGCATCACGGCCCGCAATCCAAGCCCCTTCACCTTTCACGGCACCAACAGCTACATCATTGGCCGCGACACGCTGGCGGTGATCGATCCGGGGCCGGATGACGAGGCGCATCTGCAGGCGCTGCTCGACGAGATCGCAGGCCGGCCGGTCAGCCATATCTTCGTCAGCCACACGCATCGCGATCATTCCCCGCTGGCGGCCCGGCTGAAAGAGCGCACCGGCGCCGCCGTACTGGCAGAGGGACCGCATCGCCCCGCAAGATCCCTGCATATCGGCGAGACCAACGCGCTCGACGCCAGTGCCGATACGGCCTTCGCTCCCGATATCGCATTGCCCAACGACAAGGTGGTCGACGGCGACGGCTGGTCGATCAGGACGGTTCTGACCCCGGGCCACACGGCCAATCACGCGGCATTCGCGCTGGAAGGAACCGGGATCCTGTTTTCGGCCGATCATGTCATGGCGTGGGCGACCTCCATCGTCGCGCCGCCGGATGGGGCGATGGCCGACTATATGGCCTCGCTGGACCGGCTGATCGAACGTGGAGACCGCTTGCTGCTGCCCGGACATGGCGGACCGGTGACGGCACCGCGTGGTTTCATGCGCGGGTTGAAAACGCATCGCAAGATGCGCGAGCGCGCCATCCTGGAGCGGGTCAGAGCCGGCGACCGGACGATCGCAGACATGGTCAAGGCGATCTATCGCGATACCGACCCGCGGCTGCATGGTGCTGCCGGATTGTCGGTGCTTGCCCATCTCGAGGACCTGGTAGCGCGCGGTCTGGTCGTGACAGACGCCGCACCGGCCATTGACGGCATTTTCAGGCCGGTTGGCTAAGACTTCGGCACGAGTTCAATCTACACCCTCATACAATTAGAAACGGCTGGAACGCCCTGCTGGTTGAGGCGACTTCAAGCCCTGGCAAGAGCATTCAGGATTGGCAGGAAGCCGTGCCGCGGTCTCCAGCGCGACCCGCGAGGCTGTCATTGAGAGGTTCGGCAACACGTCCTCCTGCAGAAGCTGCTGCCGATTACGGTCCATGTAGTCGTTGAAACCTGCCGTCACGAACGCACAGGGCACGAAACACGCGCCGATCTCTCGCGACAAGGTCGCCTCGGGGGCGATCGAATGATTGAGCACATCCGCTCCCATGCCTCGAAACGCCAAGGCTTCGGCCGGAGTGGTCAGTCGCGGCCCGTAACAGTGGGCCGCGACCAACTGCTGTTCGATGCCATGAACGCGGAATTCGGCTGGCCAATGACGGCGGGCCGTTTCGGCCAGAACTGCCGCACATCTTGGACATACGATCTGCTTGCCGGAGCAGTCGAAGCTCTGACGGCCGGGAAGGAGTGAAAACGGGGTCTGCGTCAGCTCGATGATATCGGCGTTCACCACCATGTCGCCGGGCTTGATCGCCTTGTTGACGGCGCCAATGGTCGAGCAGGAGAGGACTTGCCTGACACCCGCGCGCATCAATACCCAGAAGGCCCGGCGATGGCAGGAATGATCGATGTGGTCCCGGGGATTGCCGTGCGAATACATGCACAACGCACGTTTCGTTTTGCCTTCGGCGGTGATTGATGCATCGAACTCAAGCAGCTTCCAGTTGTCGGTGCGACCGAAAGGCGTTTCAAAACTCATGTCGCGCCGCAAGGTGCGCACGCCATCGACTTCGACATCTTCCGGGAAAGCAAGCCCCCAGTTTGCCGACCCGGTAATGATCGCCAATCCCACCTGGGGTATTGAATGATCCGCCAGATCGTCGGCTAGATGATGATTGATAGGCATCTTTCCAGTCTCAGTCAGGGTTTTTGGCGAAGGGTCACGATCAAGACAGCGGCCACGACGATGGCGGTCCACACTGTCGAGATCGCCGCGATGGTCGGATCGATCTGATCGCGCAGCGACAGGAACATGAGCTTCGGCAGCGTACTGTTTTGGCCGCTTGCGACGAAGATCGAAATGACGGACTCGTCGAGCGAAGTCAGGAAGGCCATCAATGTGGCCGACAACAAGCTGATCTGAAGTTGCGGAACAATTATGCCGCCAATGGCTCGCGCCCAATTTGCACCAAGACTACGCGCCGCCTGAACCTGATTCCAGTCAAAGCGGGCGAGAGCGGGCAACAACACAATGCAGGCGACCGGAATGGCCAGCACCACATGCCCGACCAGCACGCCGAACAGCGTTCCAACCAGATGTTGCGCTGCCAGTACGAAAAAGAGACCGATCGCCAGCAGGATTCCCGGCACGATGGACGGGGTGAGCAGAACGCCCTGAATGCTTACCGCGGCCTTTCCGCCGAGCCGATTCATCGAGATGCAGGCCAACAGCCCCAGGGGTACTGCGATCATCGCTGTCAGTGTCCCGAGGATCAGGCTCACCCTGAGCGCAGCCATCCATGTCGCCGAACCAAAGAAATTCTCGTACCAGCGAAACGAGTATGCGCGCGGCGGAAACTCGAGAAGATTGGAGGCCGAAAACGAGAGTGGCACAACCACCAGCGTCGGCAGCATCAAGAACGACAAGACGAGCGCGGAAAAGCTCCACAGGAGGATGCGGGCCAACCTGTTGTCCGGATAAGCTTCAAGCATGGGCTGTGTCGACCCTGTTGAGCATCAACAGTCGCCTTGCCGTCAGGAACATCACGCCGATCAGGCACATAAGAACGAGAAGCAGAATCCCCAGAACGCTCGCCGAACCCCAATCCTGAAAGGTCGACAGCGTGCGCTCGATCCGGGTGGAAAGGGGATTTACCTTGCCGCCGCCAAGCACCGCCGGCGTGATGAAAAAACCTATGGTGTAGATGAAGACGATGATCGAACCCGAGAAGATGCCGCCGGCCGAAAGGGGCAGAACGACCGTGCGGATCGCCTGTCCGAGGGTGGCTCCCATGCTCGCCGAGGCGCGAACGAGATTTGCGTCGATATCGCGCATGGCGGCATAAACAGGCAGCAAGAACAGCGGCAGCATGTAGTGAGCCATTCCGATGAGCGTCCCGGTGAAATTGTAGACCAGCGGCAATGGCTCCGCTGTGAGGCCTGAACCTGTCAAGGCTGCGTTGATCAAGCCATCGCGGCGCAAGAGCACCAGCCAGCCATACGTACGCACCAGAATAGAGGTCCACAATGGCAGCATGACGAAGGCCATCAGCACGTTGGCCACCCTTGGTCTGGCGCTGGCCAGAGCGAGGGCCAGGGGGATACCAAGAAAAATGCAGATCGCCAGTGTGCCGAGGGAAAGTTCAAGGGTTGTGAGGAGTGCCGACCATGTCAGGCCACTCGAAAGCACCTTCTCGTAGTTGCCGACGGTGTACTCCCCCCCCGTGGTGAGGAAGGATTCGCGGATGATCCAAAGGATGGGCAGTATCGCCGCAAGCCCAACGATGAACAGCGCCGGCAAAGAAAGCGAGAGGAAGAACCGGCGCTCACGCCGCGCGTCCGCCGCGAGCCCGGGATCCAAGGTAACGGTCACGGTCACGCTCCCGCTTCCGGCAGGGCATGAATCTTCTCCGCTGGCGCATACGCGGTCACCCGCTGGCCGGTAGCAAGTTCGGCGCAGCCGGCGGCCAGCGTTGCCGGAATACTGGCAAGAACCTCTTGACCACCGTCAAGCGCCAGAGTGAGAAGCCAGTTTTCGCCGCGAAATGCCTTGGCGCGCAACGTTCCTTCGAGCGCCACGCCGTCCTGCCCGACCAGCTTCGCATCGAGATGGAAGCTTTCCGCGCGGATCACCAGGGTCTCGCGTGATGCGTCAGCGCCGCCGATTTTGCGCACTGCACCCGGCGCCATGATGTTGGCCTCGCCCATGAACTCCGCGACGAAGCGGGTCGATGGACGATCGTAAATTCGCTGCGGCGGGTCGATTTGCTCGATGCGGCCGGTATTCATAACCGCGACCCGGTCGGACATGGTCAACGCTTCGCGCTGGTCGTGCGTCACATAGACCGTGGTGACCCCCAGATCATCGTGAAGCCGCCGGATCTCATGCTGCATGGTCTCGCGCAGATTCTTGTCGAGCGCCGACAGCGGCTCGTCCATCAACATCACGCGCGGTTCGAAGACGATGGCCCGCGCCAGCGCCACCCTCTGGCGCTGACCACCGGACAGGGCGGCAATGTTGCGCTCAGACAGACCTTCCAGTTTCACGCGGGCCAAGGCGTCGAGGGCCCGCTGACGGGCTTCGGCTTTCGGTGTCTTGCGCAGCGCCAACGGGTACTCGACATTGGCCAGGACGTTCATATGGGGAAACAGGGCGTAGTTCTGGAACACTATGCCGATGTCGCGCTTGTTGGGGGCCAAGCGAGTGATGTCCCGATCCCCCAGCAGGAGTTTACCTCGATCGGGCCGGACAAAGCCGGCCAGAGCCATGAGCAGCGTGGTCTTGCCCGATCCGGAAGGCCCCAAAAGGGTGAGGAACTCGCCAGCGCGAATGTCGAGCGAAACATCGTCCAGCGCGACGAAGGACCCGTAGGCCTTGCGCACGCTGTCGATGGTGATCGGGAACGACTTCATCACAGACTCCAGCGAGACCGGATTCACTTTTCGGGATCATGCTTTAAGATGACGAATTGAGCCTTAGTTCATCATTTCGTCGAAGGCCTTTTGAGCGGCCTCGCCGTTCTTGACCCACCAGTCGGCATTCGAGAACACCGACGTGCCTGCATTTTCCGGCGCAGTCGCCAGGGTCTTCAGACGGTCCTTCGGGATAAGGCCCCCCTCGTATGCTGCAGGGTTGACCGGGCCGTATGCAATGAAATCGGTCAGCTTCGCCACCCGTGCTGGCTGCGTCATGGCGGCGATCAGTTTCATGGCCGCTTCCTTGTTCGGCGCTCCCTTCGGTACCCCGAGGCAGTCCGTGCCGACGACGGAGCCCTTGAACGTGTAGTCAGCCGCGCCGCCATCTGCTTTCACGGTCTGCGCTCGTCCGTTCCACGTGACGACCAGATCCGCCTCGCCGTCCTTCAGCAACTGCGCGGATTGGGCTCCCGATGTCCACCAGACAGAGACATTCGGCTTGATCGCTTCGAGCCGCTTGATAGCGCGCTCCAGGCCATCCGGCGTGCTGAGCGTGGGATAGACGTCCGCCGGCGCCACGCCATCGGAGAGCAGCGCGATTTCGATCAGGTCCTGCGCATTGGCGCGTAGCGCTCGCCGGCCCGGGAATTTGGCGACGTCCCAGAACTCCGCCCAGGTCTTCGGCGGATTCTCTCCATAGGTCTTGGTGCTCCATGACATGACGGTGCCATAGGAGTCGAACGGATAGCAGTAGTCGGACTTTGCGCCGGCCGGCACGGATTTGGGATCGATGATCTTGTAGTCGAGCGGCTCCAGCAACGACTGCGTGGCCGCCTGCGCGCCTTCCGGCGAACCGAGGTGGATGATGTCCGTCGTGACCGCCCCAGCGGTGACCTGCATCTTCAGGGCGGCCAGGCCGTCGCTCTGCGTCTCTTCGCGGACCTCATAGCCCAGCTCTTTTGCAGCGGGTGCCCACATGGCCTCCTTAATGGCGTTGCCGTAGTCCCCGCCTGCGGTCGTGATGGTGACTGTTTGGGCAGAGACGGGCATTGCAGCCGAGACTGCGATTGCCGTCAAAAAAATGCGTGGTAGCCAGGACATGTGTTCTCCTCCCAGGATCGAGCGATGTCGTTTATGTCGATTTTTTTGCAATCGTAACGTTACGATTGCCGCGAGAGAGTTAAAAGTCAAGTAGAATTCGAGCAGGCTTGGTGAGCCCGGATTTGACCGTTGGGTCGAATCCGGTAACGTTACGATGCCAAGCAAACCAGCCGGCGTTTTCGCAACATAGTCGGGCGACATGGCCAATCTAAAACAGATCGCGGCGGAACTTTCCCTTTCGGTGACCACCGTGTCGCGCGCACTGAAAGATGGTCCGGAAGTGCATCCCTTGACCATCGCACGTGTCAAGGAGGTGGCGCTGAGGGTAGGCTATGTACCGGATCACCACGGTCGTGCGCTCAGAACCGGACGAACCCTGACGCTGACGGCAGTGCTCCCGATGGAGACAAGCGAACACCTGTCCGACCTGGCAAAGCTTCCTCTGATCGAAGGCATGACGCTGGCGGCGCGGCAAGCGGGTTATAGTCTGTCGATCTATTCCACGACGCCCGACGACGATCCCGTCGCAAGTGTAGAGCAACTGCTCCAGGCGCGCAGTGCAGACGGCCTGATCATCACGCGCATGGTCTCGGGCGATCCCCGCGTCGAGCTGCTGCTCGATCGACGCATACCGTTCGTCGCGTTTGGAAGAACCGATCTGGATATCGCCTATCCCTATGTCGACATCGACAATGAGCAGATCGCCTACGATGCCGCCCGGCGGCTTCTGGACAAAGGATGCCGACGCGTTGCCCTGCAACTCCTCGTGCCGAAGGATCAGGCGAGCGCCATGCGCCTTTCAGGCTATGAAAAGGCTATGGCCGAAGCCGGCATTCCAGTCGACCAATCGCTGATCGGCCACGGCACGTTCACGATGGAATCCAGCGCAGACTGGTTCGATCGATTGCTGGCATCGTCAGATCCACCGACCGGCTTGGCATGCGCCAACGAATTGGGACTCTTGGGAGCGTTGCACGCTCTCGGCAGGCGAGGTCTGGTGCCGGGCAGAGACGTCCACATCGTCGCCCGTGATAACACGCGGCTGGCCCGCTTCCTGCCGGCGAAGATCGACGTTCAATCCGTGGATATGGCGGATGTCGGGCACAAACTCATCGAGCTGCTGGAGAGCCGGATCGCCGATCCGCTTGGACCGGTGGCGACTGTCCTGCTGGAAGGCAGATTTGACTCGGCCGAATAGTCCGCCGCAAACTTACCTACCAATTCCACGGCGTCAGCGATTGGCCGCAGGATGCCTTTGGGTTCATTCGGCCGGAGCCGCGCCGACCTGGCCGGCGACTTCCTGGTCCAGTTCGGCGAGGAAATCAACGATACGCGCGGCATTGTCGCCGAGGTCGTAGCGGCCGTAGCGAGAGGCTGACCGCATGTCGACGATGATCGTGTCCCCGTCATCGGTCACGCGGATCGCGACGTCGGCGGGAAGACCGAGGACGAAACCTTTGGCCACCGCGGCAATCGTCACCTCGCTTTGTCCCCTGAGGTCCGGATAAGGTTCGGTAAGATCCCAATCGCGCCGGTCTAGCACGGTTTCGACGGCATCCACGACAGTGTCGAACGGCAGGTCGTAGCTGCGTCCGCTGACCAGCGGATAGCTCTCGGTCTGCAACCGCTGTTCGCCTGGCGTCGACGGCGAGAGCACATTCATGTCCTTCGTCCGGTCGCTGACGTCGAGCGCGGGCGGCTCGTCGAAATCCGTCGAGATATCCCTGAGCGGCGGATAGATCGTCGCCCAGTAGGCGGCAACGCCATAGGGTACGAGCACAAGCAGCGCCAGCAACGCACCGACTGTCAGGTCGCGGCCGCCAAGGTCGCCAAAGTTCCACAGCCGCGAAAAGGCAAACCCGGCAAACAACAACGCCAGGGCCGCCAGCAGCGCGACAATACCCAGCACCCACAGGAAAACAGGCGTCTCGACGAGGTCGAAGCGATGGCCGACGAAAACGGTCAGCAGCAACACCGCTGAAAAGGCCCCGGTGCGCCGCGACCAGCCGGCCGCCCTCGACGTTTGCCGTTCGGGAATGCTAACCATTGTTTTCTGCGCTGCCCCAACCCGAACGAAGACTTAGAGCGGTTCACCGTTTCATGGAAACGCCGAACCACTCTGTCTATTTGTTTTGACGCAATTCCGGACGGAAAACCGTTTCACACTTTTCCTGGAATTGCTCTAGAACCTTTTGGTGGCGGCTTGAAGCCGAAACACGCAACATTCACGTCAATCCGTCGGCAAGCGATAGTCCCTGAATTGCTGACGCAAGGTGATCTTCTGGATCTTGCCGGTGGCGGTGTGCGGTATTTCGCCGACGAAGGCGACATCGTCCGGCATCCACCATTTGGCGACCTTGCCATCCATGAAGTCGAGAATGTCCGCCTTGGTCGGCTCCTTGCCCGGCTTGCGAACAACGACCAGCAACGGCCGCTCGCCCCATTTCGAATGATGGACGCCGATGGCTGCTGCCTCTGCGACATCGGGGTGACCGACAGCCAGATTCTCGAGGTCGATGGTTGAAATCCATTCGCCGCCGGACTTGATGACGTCCTTGGCGCGATCGGTGATCTGCATATAGCCGCCGGCGTCGATATGAGCGACGTCGCCGGTATCGAACCAACCGTCCCCGTCGAACTGCTCCGAGCCAACACCGCCATAGTAGGCGCGGGCAACGGCCGGTCCGCGCACTTTCAAGCGGCCAAATGTCTTGCCATCCCAGGGCTGTGCATTGTCGTCGTCGTCGGTCACCTTCATTTCGACGCCGAAGGGCGGGTAGCCCTGTTTCTGCTGCACATCAAGCCGGGCTTCACCCTGGAGACCGGCATAGTCCGGCTTCAAGGTGCACAGCGTGCCGAGCGGTGACATTTCGGTCATGCCCCAGGCATGGATGACCTGGACATCGTAATTCTCTTGAAACCTGGTCATGATCGCACGCGGGCAGGACGAACCGCCGATGACCACCTTGTTCAAATAGGGAAGCTTCTTGCCGGTGTCCTCCAGATGCTGCAGCAGCATCATCCATACGGTCGGCACGGCAGCGCTGAAGGTCACCTTCTCGGTGTCGAGCAGTTCATAGATCGAGGCGCCGTCCATCTTGCAGCCGGGCATGACCAGCTTGGCGCCGATCATCGGCCCGCTCTGGCCGAGACCCCAAGCATTGGCGTGGAACATCGGCACGACCGGCAAGATGGTATCGCGCGACGACAGGCCCATGGCGTCGGGCATGGCGGCGATCATGGCATGCAGAACGTTCGAACGGTGGCTGTAGACGACGCCCTTCGGATCGCCCGTGGTCCCCGACGTGTAGCACATGCCGGCGGCCGTGCCTTCGTCGAAGGTCTTCCAGGCGAAGTCGCCATCCGCCTCATCAAGCCATTCCTCATAGGCAACCACGTTCGGCAGTGTCGTCGGCGGCATGTGCGCCCTGTCGGTCAGCACGATGACCTGTTTCAGCGACTTGACGGCGCCGGCGATCTTCTCGAGCAGCGGCATGAAGGTCAGGTCGACGAAGACAGCCTTGTCCTCGGCATGGTTCATGATCCAGACGATCTGCTCGGGAAACAGGCGCGGATTGAGCGTATGGTAGATGGCGCCGATGCCCATGATGCCGTACCAGGCCTCGATGTGGCGCGCCGTGTTCCAGGCAAGCGTGGCGATACGGTCGCCCAGGCGATAGCCGTCACGTTCCAGCCACTGGGCGACCTTAAGGGCGCGGCGATGGATGTCGGCATAGCTGGTGCGAACGATCGGCCCCTCGATCGAGCGCGACACGATCTCGCGCACACCATGCTGCCGCTCGGCATTGTCGATGAGTTTATGGCAAAGCAGCGGCCATTCCTGCATCAGTCCCAGCATTGCTTCCTCCCCTACGCTTTGCGCTATGCTTTTCGTGCCATTGTGGAGCGAACCGGCGGATTGTCCAGCCACCAGCACAGGCAAGCGCTGCATTGATCGGCATGGCCGGGAAAACCGCCGCCACAATCCGGCCATCGTCGGCGTTAAGCTTCGTTAACGGGCAAGGGGCGATTGGCGGCTGAAAGAGGTTCGCATGGACGCGCAGCTCGACGACAAGGCGCTTGAAAATACGCTTGCCGAAAGTCTGGCCGATCTTGGGCCGGATACGAAGACCGTTTCCGAAGACGAATTTGTTCAAGTTGTCGGCGGCGCGCTCGAAGCGGTCGGCGGCACGCTGCTGTTCAAGATGTGCGTCCAGAACGAAGGCTCAGGCCAGCACGTCGCGGCCGCATCCATCGGCGACGGCGGCAATCGCCAGTTCCTGCTGCTCACCTTGCCAACCGGTGGTGGCCACCTGAAGGTGGAGACCGTATCGAGAAGCAGCAACCCGGTGGCCGGCATCGCAGCCGCCTATGCCGGACTCATGGACGCGTTCAAGGCCGCCGCCTGACCATCAAAGCGGACGAGCCTTCAAGGGCGTGATCCGCCGGCCCCAGGCCCGGGCAAGCGACTTGTGTGTCACTGCTGACAGCCGGCCCTTGCGCAATGCGCTTGCGCGACACACCTTAAGGTCGAGGCAAGGAGACCCCCGCATGGATCAGATCGCCAACCCGGCACCCGGCTTTCAACGCAATCGGGACAAGGTCATTGCCATCGAGCCTTACATCGGCACAGTCACTGTGCGCGCCGGCGACATAGTTGTCGCCTCCTCCACGAAAGCCAGGGTGCTGACCGAGGCCCCCTATCCCGCGGTCTTCTACATTCCGTTCGCCGATATCGATTTCGCCAAGCTCTCCAGCACGGAACACTCGAGCCATTGTCCCTACAAGGGCGATGCCAGCTATTGGAGCGTGCTGCCTGCCGGCGAGGCCGGCCAGAACGCAATGTGGGCTTACGAGCGGCCTTTCGACGAGATGGCTGAAATCCGCAACCACGGCGCGTTCTACGCCAGCAAGGTCAGCATCGAAGCCAAGCCGGGCTGAGCTTCAAAAGTAACAAGAGCGCCTACAGGCCTGGTTTTCGGTCAATCCGTGGCGCCGTGATTGCCAATTTAGGTGAGCACCGGAAGCGCACGTATCAGCCGTCTGCAAGGCCGGCTGATATCAACGCACTCTCAGTCCGTGGTGCCGTTGTTGCCAATGCCGTCGGCATCGTCGAGCCGTACGAAGGTCAGCCCTTTTTCCTTGAGCGCCAGAAGCCCCTGCACCACGCCTTCACCGGCCGCATGGGTCGGCTGGTTGATGTGCGAGATGATGACGTCGCCGTCCTTTGCCGCTGCAATGCGCCGTGCGGTTTCCTTGGCGCCGAGCAAAGAGCCACCGTCGCCGTTTATCGAGAAGCCGGCGATCTTGAAGCCGAGCTTGCGGATCATGGCGATGGCCGACGGGCTGTATTCGGCGGTCGCGCCACGAAACCATTTCGGCGCCGGCTCACCGGTCGTGGCAAGAGCCGCGGCACCCGACTCGACCTCGGCCAGAACGGCGTCAGGGCTGCCGGCGCTGCGGATGCCGTAGATCTTCTGCGGCGTGTCGACCGCCGGGATATGATGGCCGCCATGATTTTCCAGCTCGAACAGGTCGGGATGCGCCCGCATGATCTCGATGGCGGCGGCGTTTCGCTTCAGCCAGATGCCGGTCACGAAAATAGTGGCCGGGATCTTGTTTTCGACCAGTGCCGAAAGGATCCGGTTGTCGGTCTGTCCACCGCAGGCATCGAGCGTGAGCGCAACGCGGCCGGCTCCGCCTGCCTCCGGCCTGATGTGCAGCGTGGGCTCCACCAGCGGCGCGGCATGGCCGCTGGACATGACGGCCAGCGACATGGCGATCATGCAGAGATTTTTTTGCAGCAGGTGCATCAAACCGAATTCCTGACGGTCGTTTCAAGCGGGTATCCCAAGACCCGCATGAAGGCGGAAATCGGGATGGTCAATAGCAGAAAAGCGCCCGGCGCGACAATTTGACCGTCCGTGCGGAGAACGGCCCATTCCGCGACCGCGATAGCGGTTGTTGTCCGCGCTACGCGTGAACTCAGATGGCGCGCTCCAGCTTCACGCCGGTGCGCGAAAGGAGTTCGCGCACCGCATCGACAACAGGTTGGACTTCCAGTCGCCAGACGCAGTAGGCCTTGCCGAAATCCGGCTGGCCGCATCGGTCGCTGGCCACGCAGTTGCAAGGCATCGGCGGCCGAAGCGCTATACTCGGCACGCCAACGGGACCCCACTGCGACGGCGGCGTCAAGCCGAAGAGCCCGACAACCGGGATTCCGGCTGCTGCAGCCATGTGCATCGGGCCGCTCTCATTGCCGAGAAACAGCCGGGCCTGCTCCAGCACCGCCAGCAACGCTTCAAGCGACAGCGTTCCAACGAGATTGACGACAGGTGACGCCGTCTCGGCGACGATCCGTTCGGCAATCTTTCGCTCGTCCGGGCCGCCAACCAGGACGACATCCAGGCCGGTTTCGACCGCAATCTCGCTTATCGCCGCGGCAAACCGCTCAGGTGGCCAACGTCGCCCCTCGAAGCTTGCACCCGCATGCACAGCGATGAAGGCGGTTGGGTGAAGATGATGCCTGTCCAGCAACGCCAACGCTTTCGCCGTCTCGAACGGCAGCGGTTGAATGCTTGGAACCGTCACGTGGAGACCGAGGCCAAGCGCCTGGAGTGGCGAAAGATAGCGGTACAGAAAATGCTGGCCACCAAAACCAAAGGGCTCGGCAAAGACATTGGCAGGCTGCCGCTCCAACAGACGCAAGGGTCTCTCGGTCGGATTGTAGCCGACGCGGGTCCTTGCGTTGACGAGCCCGGTGATGATGCGCGACGTCTTTGAATCGGTCAGGTCGATCGTCAGGTCGAAGCGGAAGCGGCGCAACGCCCGCACCATGGCGTAGAGCTCTTTCCCACGCTCCAGGGGGGTGCCGCGCATGTGGGCGCGCCTGAATGTGACCACCTCGGAAGCGATGCCGTGGGCGATCACGAAGCTCGCGAAGCGGGCCTCGCACAGAAATACGAGCCTGGCGCCGGGGAATTCCAGCCGCAGGTTTTCGGAGAGCGCCGAGGCCAAGACGAGATCTCCAATGAACTTCGTTTGGATGATCAAGATCGAGTGAAACGGCGTGGGTGACGTCTGCAATATCTGTTTCCGGGCAATTGGCGGGATGCCCGCAAAATACCCGGAAACATTGTCGAGATATTGTCGAGACTAGGCGATGCCGTCAGCACGTTCGTGTGACTTGCCTTACAAAACGGTAAGCTCGACCTGACTGGATCCTATCCGCGGCCTGCCTCCAACTGTTTTTGACACAATTCCCTGAGGGAAATCGCGACGCGCTTTTCCCGGGAAAACCGTTTCACACTTTTCCCGGATTCGATCTAGCAACCAGCACCGCCGCCTGCGCGGCCGCCAACCTCGCGATTGGCACGCGATAGGGCGAGCAGGACACGTAGTCGAGGCCAACCTCTTCGCAAAAGCGGATCGAGGCCGGGTCGCCGCCATGTTCGCCACAGATGCCGAGCTTGATGTTGGGCCGCGTCGCCCTGCCCTTTTCGGCAGCCATGCGCACCAGTTCGCCAACGCCGTCGATGTCGAGCGAGACGAATGGATCCTGGTCGATAATGCCCTTCTGGCGGTAGGTCTCCAGGAACGAGGCCGCATCGTCGCGCGAAATGCCGAATGTGGTCTGGGTCAGGTCGTTGGTGCCGAAGGAGAAGAACTCGGCCGTAGCCGCGATGACATGGGCGCGGATCGCGGCGCGCGGCAGTTCGATCATCGTGCCGGTGAGGTAGTCGATCTTGACGCCGGTTTCCTCCATGACGCTCTTGGCGACGGCATCGATGCGCGCCTTGACGTAGTCGAGTTCCTTCACCAGGCCGACCAGCGGCACCATGATCTCCGGAACCACAAGCGCGCCCGCCTTCTTGCCGGCCTCGACGGCCGCCTCGAAAATGGCGCGCGCCTGCATCTCGGCGATCTCGGGATAGGAGACAGCCAGGCGGCAGCCGCGATGACCGAGCATCGGGTTGAACTCGTGCAGCGCCTCGGTGCGCTGCCGGAGCTTGTCCGGCGACACCTTCATGGCCGCGGCGACCTCGGCGACTTCCGCCTCGGTCTTGGGCAGGAATTCGTGCAGCGGCGGATCGAGCAGGCGGATCGTCACCGGCAGGCCGGCCATGATCTCGAACAGTTCAAGGAAATCCGAGCGCTGCATCGGCAGCAGCTTGGCGAGCGCCGTGCGCCGGTCCTTTTCGGTGTCGGCCAGGATCATCTCGCGCATGGCGACGATGCGGTCGCCATCGAAGAACATGTGCTCGGTGCGGCAAAGCCCGATGCCTTCGGCGCCGAAGGAGCGCGCCATGCGCGCGTCGAGCGGCGTTTCGGCATTGGTGCGCACCTTCATGCGGCGCACGGCGTCCGCCCACTCCATAATGGCGGCAAAATCGCCGGACAGTTCCGGCTGCAGCATCGACACGGCACCCTTCAGCACCTGGCCATTGCTGCCGTCGATGGTGACGATGTCTCCCTTGCGGAAGGTCGAGCCCATCGCCATCAGCGTGCCGGCCTTGTAGTCGACACGCAGCGAGCCGGCGCCCGACACGCAAGGCTTGCCCATGCCGCGCGCGACGACCGCGGCGTGACTGGTCATGCCGCCGCGCGTGGTCAAGATGCCCTCCGCCGCATGCATGCCGTGAATGTCTTCGGGACTGGTTTCGATGCGCACTAGGATCGCCTTGCGGCCTTGCGTCTTCAACTCCTCGGCGTCAGTGGAGGAAAACACGATCTCGCCGGTGGCGGCACCGGGAGAAGCGGGCAGCCCGATGCCGATGACGTCACGCGCGGCCTTCGGATCGATGGTCGGATGCAGCAGCTGGTCGAGCGAGGCCGGATCGATGCGAGCGACCGCCTCCTCCTTGGTAATCAGCTTGTCGCGAGCCATTTCGACCGCGATCTTCAACGCCGCCTTGGCGGTGCGCTTTCCGGATCTGGTCTGCAGCATCCACAATTTGCCGCGCTCGATGGTGAATTCGAGATCCTGCATGTCGCGGTAGTGCTTCTCCAGACGGTCGGAGATGGTGACGAAGGACTGGAAGGCGTCCGGCATCAGCTTCTGCAAGGACGGCTTGTCCGATCCGGCGGCAATGCGCGCTGCCTCGGTGATGTTTTGCGGCGTGCGGATGCCGGCAACGACGTCCTCGCCCTGCGCGTTCACCAGGAACTCGCCATAGAGCATCTTTTCGCCGGTCGACGGATTGCGGGTGAAGGCAACGCCTGTGGCCGAGGTTTCGCCCATATTGCCGAACACCATGGCCTGGACATTGACCGCCGTGCCCCAGCTTTCGGGAATGTCGTGCAGGCGCCGATAGGTGATGGCGCGGTTGTTCATCCAGCTCGAAAACACGGCGCCGATGGCGCCCCAGAGCTGCTCATGCGGATCCTGCGGAAACGGCCTGCCGAGTTCTTCCTCGACCTTGGCCTTGTAGAGCGCGATGACGCCTTGCCATTCGAGCGCCGTCAGTTCGGTGTCGAGCTCATGACCGAGCCCGCCCTTCTGGTCTTCGAGGATTTCCTCGAACACCTCATGGTCGAGGCCCATCACGACATCGGAATACATCTGGATGAAGCGGCGGTAGCTGTCATAGGCAAAGCGCGCATCGCCGGAATCGGCGGCCAGCGCCTCGACCGTCTCGTCGTTCAGCCCGAGGTTGAGCACGGTATCCATCATGCCGGGCATCGAGGCGCGAGCCCCCGAACGCACCGACACCAGCAGCAGTTTCGACGGATCGCCGAACCGGCGGCCGGTCAGCCGGCCGATTTGGTCGAGCGCGACCGCGACATCCGCTTCCAAGCCTTCTGGATAGGTGCGGCCATTGGCATAGTAGGCGTTGCAGACCTCGGTGGTGATGGTGAAGCCCGGCGGCACCGGCAGGCCCAGGCTGCACATCTCGGCCAGGTTGGCGCCCTTGCCGCCCAGCAGATTCTTGTCGCCGGCACGGCCTTCCGCCGCACCATCGCCAAAGGTGAAAACCCACTTGGTCATGCTTTGCTCTCCGGTTGCAGGAGATTGGAAAGATTGGCGAAACGGAAAGTTCCGCCGCGTCCGACTGTGGAGCGATATGATGCTGCAGTGCGAAAGGCAAGGCGTTGGCAAGCCATCCGGCCGCTACAATCGATTAAGCAAAAGCCATGTCGGCGGATGCGTCAAAAAGACTTGCCTTCGCAGGGTTTTTGATTTAGAACATAACAAGAACAAATAGGTGCCGCATGAAACTGCCCGGAAAACTCGACTATCTGGAAATGCCGGCGACCGGCGGAACGCTGGACCGGCTGAAGGCTTTCTACAGCGCCGCCTTCGCCTGGTCGTTTACCGACTACGGGCCGACCTACTCGGCGTTTGCCGAAGGGCTGGACGGAGGCTTCCAGGCCGACGCCGAGGAAGCACCGGCCAAGCCTCTGCCGGTGCTCTACAGCAGCGATCTGGAAGCAACCCTCAGCGCCGTTGAAAGCGCGGGCGGCACGATCGTCAAGCCGATCTTTTCATTCCCCGGCGGCCGCCGCTTCCACTTTGTCGATCCGGCCGGAAACGAGATGGCGGTGTGGGCTGAATAGCCGATGCATGTCATCTGGCAGCACTGAGTTGCCTGCCCAATTTGGGCGTTCTCGCCATCGCTCATAAGGATTGTGCTTTTTGGCTGCTCTGCTAAGAACGCGCCGCACAAGCGACTCTGACGGCAATTGGGGCGTCGCCAAGTGGTAAGGCATCGGTTTTTGGTACCGACATTCCCAGGTTCGAATCCTGGCGCCCCAGCCATCATGTTTCTTAAGCAAAACCAATGACTTGCGTTGAATTCGATTTCCAAACGCCTGGCATTCAAGGTCACCTGTTTCTCTTCGCGAGTTGATGGCCGACCTGAGAAGCCCAAGCCTTAGCTTGTCAAAGAGCCCGCCTTCCCCCTTCCCTCTGGAACGCGGGCTTTTTCGCGCCTGCTTCCGCCCGAGGCCCACGATTAACTGCAGCTCGTTTGCCATGTCGTTTGATATACCGCTGCCTGAGGGGTCTCGTGAAAAGATGACCGGCAACAGAATGGGTGTCGGCGCTTATGCGCCTTCGCCCCGACACAGGGCTGCTTGACTGTTCCTCAACCGAGGCATTTTCTGTTAGAATATCACCTTACCGAACTTGAGACATGTCGTGGCCAGGACCAACAAGCGCCCGTTCGACGTGAACGTCTTCCTCAATACCGTGGACGGCGGAAGGACCGTAGCGACGTATCGCAAGAATGAGACTGTCTATTCGCAGGGCGACCCGGCGGATTCCGTCTTCTACATCCAAAAGGGCAAGATCAAAGTCTGCATCGTATCGGAGCAGGGCAAGGAAGCGATCGTCGCTCTGCACGAGAGCGGGGACTTCTTCGGCGAAGGCTGCTTGTCTGGTCAGCCGCTGCGGTTGGCGACAGTTTTTGCGATAATGGACAGCGTCGTTATGCGACTGGACAAAGCATCCATCGCGCGCGTGCTCCGGGAGGAGCCGAAGTTCTCAGCGATGTTCATTTCATATTTGCTGGCGAGGAACGCCCGCGTTGAAGAGGACTTGGTGGACCAGCTTTTCAATTCGAGTGAGAAGCGTCTGGCGAGGTTGCTCCTTCTGATGGCGAACTTTGGCAAGGAAGGGAGCCCTCAGCTTGTCATACCGAAGATAAGCCAGGAGACGCTCGCGGAGATGGTCGGCACCACAAGGTCGCGCGTGAGCACGTTCATGAACAAGTTCCGCAAGCTCGGGTTCATCCACTACAATGGAGATTTGGAGGTTCACAACTCTCTCCTGAATGTGGTGCTGCACGACAATCCTCGCCTCAGGGGCAAGGAGCGTTGAGGACCTGTTCTGTATGGAACAGCCAAGTCACTTGCACCTGTGTTAGATTTTGCGGTGGTCCCGCCCTCCGGACCGGACCTACAACCCAAGACCATCTCGGTGTGGCAACCGCATGACTACCGGCGCAACCCACCCCCCGGTCGTGTGCGTCAGAAAGATGGCTCGGCGTTGTCGGTGACGTTGGCGCGTCCGTCTCACGCCCCCCGCAAGCGGGCGCGCCGGCCCCCCGTTTCGCTACGGCCAATCGTCGTGGACAGGCCAATCGCAGAAAGCGCCTTTCCGATCAGTGATCTTCGGCTTTGATCGTAGCGTTGGCCGCAATCACCTGTTTCATGGTCATGCACAGAGGGCTTGTGCATCGTCCGCCACTCAGCACTGCCTTTCGGCGACCATGGCGCGTGGCGGCCGTGTGATGGTTCAGGCGAACTTTGACGATCTTTTCAAGCTCCGAAAGCATGCACATGGTCTGAACAGTATAGCCTTGAACATCTCCCCCTTTTCCATACAAGGTCGTCGCAGATTCGACCAGGACGGGTGGCGGCCGAAAATGGAACTTCAATGAACCTTCCCATCTTCGCCATCAACCTCGATCGTGAGACCGACCGCTGGAGCGGATTGCTCGCCAGCGCCGAAGCGGCCGGCCTGACCCTGCACCGCATTGCCGCCATCGACGGCCGCGCCCTTGCCAAAGCGGATTGGACGGAGATCGATCTTCCAACCGCACGCAGGCTGAGCGGGCGCGATATTCTGCCCGGCGAATATGCCTGTTACCGCAGCCATATCCAGGCGCTGGAAACGTTCCTGACCAATGGCAGCGCCCATGGCCTGATTGTCGAGGACGACGTCCTCTTCGGCGAAAACACCATGCAGCGCATCGAGGCCATCATCGCCGCGGTGCCGGATTTCGACGTCATCAAGCTGACCAACCATCGCATGAGCTTCTTCATGCGCGCCGTCGGGACGACGCAAGGCGACGAGATCGGCCGCGCGCTGCATGGCCCGCAGGGCTCGGCCGCCGCCTACCTGGTGACGCGGGAGGGCGCGCAGGGGCTGTTGTCGGCGCTCGCCGTGATGAAAATGCCGTGGGACGTCGCACTCGAACGATTTTGGGACACTGGCCTGAAAGTCTATTCGGTTCGCCAGAACGTGCTTGGCTTCGCCGCCAGCAGCAAGGTTTCCGGCATAGCCGGCCCCTCGGGCAGCTACAAATTCGCGCGGTTGCCCTGGCCGGGCCGGTGGGTCGCCGGGGTGTCGCGGGCCAGGGACGAGCTGTGCCGCCTGCATCACGTCCTGCTGCGGCCGCCGTTACCGCTGGAAACACCGGACTACGCCAGGGATGACGCGCCGCGCAACACCCTGCTTCTGGTGCTCGCGTCATTCGCCATTCTCGCTCTGGTCTCCTCGGCCTGGCGCGAGGCCGACACCTACCGCTATGCGGGCCTGGCGCTGGCCTTGGTCGCCGCCATCCGCTGGTTCAGGGTGGATTTGTGGACCTACAGCAAACCGCTGATCGGGTGGGTCGGCGGTCTGTGCGTGGGCTGGTCGCTCTATGTCTTCATCCGACTGGCGGTCGTCTATTTCGGCACCCATCAGCTGGGTGGCGCCGAGGGCATCTACCTGTTTCCGCTGTTTTATGCGACGACCGGCTTCGCCCTCCTGCTGTTTGCCAGGCGGCCGGCGCGGCTCGTGCTCTGGTTCATGATCCTCAGTCTTGTCTTCCTGGCGGCGGACACCGGCTATTCGGCCATACTTCATGGCATCAGACCGGAGCCGTGGCTTTTCAACAATCCCATTCACGCGTCGGTGGCGGCGGGTTTCGTCTTCCTTTGCACGCTGCAGTTCATGGCCTACACGGCCCAAAGAACAGACCTGGGCAAGACAACCAGGAGCCTGCACTGGGCGCTGTCGGCAGCCGTCCTCCTGTTTGCCCTCGTCAACATCATCGCGCTGCGGTCAAAGGGCGTCTGGCTCGCGCTCGCACTCGCCCTGCTCCTGGTGGCGGTCATGACCCTGGCGAGAGGCCATCGCCGCGAGCTGATGGTCGGGGGCGGCGTGCTGGCGATCGTGGCAGCCGGCTTCGTCGCCGCCCACAACATCTTCTGGTCCACCGCGGGCGACACCATGATCTTCGTCAAGAGCCTGGTTGCGGATGTTTTGAGCCGCGGCGTCCTCCCGGCCTTCGACCGCGCCATCGCGAGCAACACGGTTCCGCTTGCGGCCAAGGAACGGCTGATGCTGTGGGCCGATGCGATCGAGGTCTGGAAACGCCACCCGATCTTCGGAGCCAGCTCCAGCTGGCTCACGGAATGGCAGAACAGGACTTATCATCCCATGATCTTCAACGTCTTCCACAACGGGTATCTGGAGATAGCCGTGCGCTATGGTGTGGTCGGGCTGGCGTTCTTCGCCTTTCTCTACACCTGGTCGTCCAGGCAGGTCCTGCTGGCCGTGCGGGCCAGGCTTATCGCTCCGGCCGCATGGCCCTGCTACATCTCGACGCTGGTCTTCTTCGCCCTCACCATCCTCAGCAATTCGAACAACCGGCTGGCGATGGGCGAGGCCTTCATGTGGTTCGCTGCCGCATTCGGCTTCTATTGTTTCTATCTTCGCCAGCAGAACAACCTCGTCCAGCCGAGAACCTATTTTTAGGCCGGCCACAGGTGCGCAAAACGTGCGGGGGCTGGCTGCGGCAGGCAGAAAAGCAAAGACTTAAAGCGCCCTCGACTGAACCCGTTCATGACAGGAGTTGTCGAATCCGGAATTTGCGGCGGCCCTCAGGCCGGCGGCTCAGCTCGCCTCGCGCATTGCCTCGGCGGCCTGCAGGTCGACCGAGACGAGCTGGCTGACACCCTGCTCGGCCATGGTTACGCCGAACAACCGGTTCATGCGTGCCATGGTGATCGGGTTGTGGGTGATGATGACGAAGCGCGTCTCGGTGGTGGCGGCCATCTCGTCCATGAGATTGCAGAAGCGCTCGACATTGTGATCGTCGAGCGGCGCGTCGACTTCGTCGAGCACGCAGATCGGCGCCGGGTTGGTCAGGAACACGGCGAAGATCAGCGACATCGCCGTCAGCGCCTGCTCGCCGCCGGACAGCAACGTCATGGTCTGCGGCTTCTTGCCGGGCGGGCGGGCCAGGATTTCGAGCCCGGCCTCGAGTGGATCATCGGACTCGATTAGCTGCAACTCCGCCGTACCGCCGCCGAACAGATGCGAGAACAGCCGCTGGAAATGGCCGTTGACCACGTCGAAGGCGACAAGCAGGCGCTCGCGGCCTTCGCGGTTCAGGCTCTGGATCGCCTGC
The DNA here is from genome assembly GCF_056781655.1 of Mesorhizobium bavaricum. NCBI lineage: Bacteria > Pseudomonadati > Pseudomonadota > Alphaproteobacteria > Hyphomicrobiales > Phyllobacteriaceae > Mesorhizobium > Mesorhizobium bavaricum. Next base: position 5,711,205 of record NZ_CM165566.1, read on the forward strand.
CTGAGCTTGCGGATCGCTTCGATGATGTCCTCGCGCTCGGAGACGAGCGTCTCCAGCCGGTCGGAAAGCTCCTTCTGCTCTTCCTCGGCGCGCAGATTGACGGCGCCAAGCCGCTCGCGCTCGATCTTCAGCCGGTCAAGCTGACGCTCGATCTCGGCCATTTCCGGCATCGGGCTGTCGGCCTCCAGACCAGTATGTCGGATAACCAGATGCGGCGGCGTGTTCAGTGTTTCCTGGATGCGCGCCTCGATCTCCAGCCGGCGTTCGTCGGCCGCCGTCAGCCGCTCTTCGGCACGGACGCGGGTTTCGCGTGCCTCGGCCAGCGACTGGATGGCGCCGGTGGCCGCCTTGTCCATTTCGGATTGCCGGTTTTCGGCCTCCTGCAAGCGGTCGGCGGCCGCCTTGCGCAAGGTCTCGGCCTCGGTGAGTTGCGACAGCAAGGCGCGCCGCTTGGCGTCGATTTCGTCGGGCGCATCCGCCAGTCGCTCGCGCTCGGCCTCCGCCTCGGCCTTGCGTTCGCCAAGCGATGCGATCTGCGTCGAGGCGTTTTCGGCCCGCTCCAGCCAGTTGCTGCGCTCCGTGCCGATGGCATCGAGCCGGCGCGTGCGCGCCTCGGCTTCGCGCCGCAGACCCTCGTGCACGGCACGCGCATCGGCAAGCGTGGCGCGGTCGCGAGCGACATTGGCCGAGGATTGTTCGAGCTGCAGTTGCAGGTCGCCGAGATCAGGCGCGTCCTGCAGCAGCATTTCGGCCTCGGCGAAGGCCGCCGAGGTCTCCTCATGGCTGTCGACGATGCGGGCGCGCGCCTCATCGAGGGCCGCGCGCCGGCTCGACAGTTCGCCGCCGGCCTTTTCGGCCTCGGCCAGCGCATTGCGGGCGGCGTCCAGCCGATGCTGGGCGTCACGTCCGGCCTGGCGCGCATTGCGCTCGGTCTCGCTCGCCAGGCGAAGTGCCTGTTCGGCCTGGGCAAGCGCCTCCTCGGCCTGGCGCAGGACGAGTGTCGCCTGCACCGCTTCGGCATCGAGCTCGGCCAGCCGGTTCTTCTGCGCCAGCCGTTGCGCGGCGGCGGTCGGCGCGTCGGCACTGGCGGTGAAGCCATCCCAGCGCCAGAGCGCGCCCTCGCGGCTGACCAGCCGCTGGCCAGGGGCAAGAAGTGCCTGCAGCCGGCGGCCATCGCCGGTCTCGACGATACCGATCTGCGCCAGGCGGCGGGCGAGCTGTGCCGGCGCATGGACGACACTGGCGAGGCTCCTGATGCCTTCAGGCAGCGCGGCGTCGCCGGGCTGGATCCCGCTTTCGCCCCAATGCACCGGCGCGCTGCGGTCGAGCGGCACGTCGAGGTCTTCGCCAAGCGCCGCACCCAGCGCTGTCTCGAAGCCGCGATCGACGCTGATCTGCTCCAGCACTGCCGGGAAGAGATCGCCGCTGGCGGCGTTGAGGATCTTGGCCAGCGTGCGCGCTTCGGTCTCGATGCGCGCCAGCTCGGCCCTGGCGTCCTGTAACGGCGGCCGGGCCGCACTTTCAGTGGCGCGGGCATCGATGACCGACTGCTCGGCCTCCGCCACGGCTGCCTCGGCCTCATCCAGCAGCGCCATGGCCTGTTCGACCAGCAAGCGCTTCTCGGCAGGATCCGGCAGGCCCGCCACCTTGGAGAGGATCTCCGACAGTTCCCGGTCGACATCGGCGAGCTGACGGCCGAAACGGTCGCGGCGCTCGGCAGTGTCGCGCAGCGTCCGCTCGATCTGGTTGCGCGAGGCGGCAGCCTCGGCTCGTTCGGCGGTCAGTGCGGCGAGCTTGGCTTCGCTTGCCGCAAGCGTCGAAGCGGCCTGCTCGAAAGCCGCGCGGGTGCTGGCCTCGCGCTCGGCGGCACCGGCATTTTCAGAATTGAGCGCGGCTTCTTCGGTGCGAAGGCGTTCGAGGATATCCGCATTGTCACGGACCATCCGCTCCTCGCGCGCGATATCGCCGTCGAGTTGCTGCAGCCGGCGCTCAATCTCGCTCTGACGGGCGCGGATGCGGCCGGCTTCCTCCTCGATCTGCGACTTGGCGATCGACAGGCGCTGGAAGGCAGCGGCAGCGGCGGCTTCCGCGTCACGCAGGTCCGGTAAGCGGTGGGCGCCGATGCCTTGCTCCCTGGCGGCGGCCATCTGGGCGGCGGCGCGGTCGCCGACCAGCGCCGTGGCAACGGCCAGCGCCGAACGCGCCTCGCCCTCCTGTGTCTTGGCCAGAGTCCAGCGCAGATGCAGCAGCGTCGCTTCGGCCTTGCGGATATCGGCCGAAAGGTTCTTGAAGCGTGACGCCTGGCGCGCCTGGCGCTTGAGGCTTTCAATCTGGCTTTCCAGTTCGCCGACGACATCGTCCAGGCGTTCAAGGTTCTGCTCGGCCGCCTTCAGCCGCAGCTCGGCCTCGTGACGACGGGTGTGCAGACCGGAAATGCCCGCTGCCTCTTCCAGCAGGGCGCGGCGCGCTTGCGGCTTGGCCTGGATCAGTTCGCCGATACGGCCCTGCCCGACCATCGACGGCGAGCGCGCGCCGGTCGACTGGTCGGCGAAGAGAAGCTGCACATCCTTGGCGCGCGCCTCCTTGCCGTTGATGCGGTAGAGCGAGCCCGCTTCGCGCTCGATGCGGCGCGACACCTGCAGTTCGTCGGCATCGTTGAAGGCTGCGGGCGCCGAGCGGTCGCTATTGTCGAGGAAGAGCGTGACTTCGGCGGTGTTGCGCGCCGGACGCGTGCCCGAGCCGGAAAAGATGACGTCGTCCATGCCGGACGCGCGCATGTTCTTGTACGAGCTTTCGCCCATCACCCAGCGCAGCGCCTCGACCAGGTTCGACTTGCCACAGCCATTCGGCCCGACAATTCCCGTCAGGCCGCGTTCGATGACGAACTCGCCGGGCTCGACGAAGGATTTGAAACCGAGGAGGCGGAGGCGCGAAAACTTCATTCGCGCCGCCCACTAGAGCTGCGGCACGACAAAGGGGCGCGCACGCCGAAGCGCCGCCGCTTCGGCGCTGCCTGGACGTCAGAGCAGAGGGTCGATGATGGCCGACATTTCCTCAATCGACATCGCCCCTTTGTAGGTCTTACCGTTGATGAAGAAGGTCGGTGTCGAGTCGACCTTGAATTCATTGGCGCCGCGCTTCTGGACCGATCTCACATCGTCCAGAAGTTTCTGGTCCGTCAAGCAGGCTTCGAATGACTCCTGTGTAAAACCGGCGAGCTTCGAGATTTGCAGCAGCGCATCCTTGGTATTGGGCACTCCAACCCAGTTCGCCTGCTGCCTGAACAGAACATCCACCATCGGGAAATAGTTATCCTTGGCGCAGCGCGCCAGCATGAAACCGGCCTCGGCGCTCGGATCGAACGGGAATTCGCGCAGGATGTAGCGGGCCTTGCCGGTGTCGATGTATTTGGTCTTCAGGTCCGGAAAGGTGGTCTCGGCGAAATGCGCGCAATGCGGGCAGGTCATCGAGGCGTATTCGACGATGGTGACCTTGGCGTCGTCCTTGCCAAGCTGCTTGTCGGCCAGCGCGCCCGGCTTCAGCAGTTCCGCCATATCCACGGTGCCCTGGGCTTCCGGCGCGGTAGCGGCGGCCGGCGTGGCCGGCTTCGCAGGCGCGGCCGGGGCCGCGGGCTTCACATCCGCCGCCTTGGCTTCCTCGCTGGAGTCGCTGCAGGCGGCGAGCAGGGCGACCGCCGGAATGGCGGCCAGCGAAGACAGGACGTTTCTGCGAGACAGACTTTGGCCAAACGGGGGACGGTTCATACGAATCACCTGACAAGGGTTGGATTTTGCAATGCAAAGGCACGAAAAGGCGAGAGTTGGCGCGAATTAAGGCATCTCCGTCCCCAATCCAATCGCGAAACCTGACTGGGACGATCACGAATGCGAGATATTGAAGACAAATCCGAGATATTGACGACAAATCTATGACTTCTTTTCCCCCAGAATGGTGGCGCCGAGCCTTTCCAGCGAGGCGCGCAGCCCATCATCGTCGACCAGGCCGACGGTCGAGGACAATTTCGTCTTCTCGGCCGCGGTCAGCGGCCTGAAGGTCGGCTTGTGCTTCCCCTTGTCCACTGTCACCGGCTTCTGCAGGATCCTGATCCGGCTGATCGCGGTGAAGCCGAGAAAGGCGTTGACCCGGTTGATGATCTCGCTGGTCTCGTGCTGCAGGTGCAGCGCCGCCATGCCTTCGCAGGCGATGACCAGCACCGCCGGCTCGAACGGATCATCTTCATGCATGCGGCGCGGCCATTGGATTTTTTCGGGACGCGAACGGCTGGCCAGCCGTGGCCCGGCAATCTCTTCCCACGACTGGACGAGGCCAATCGAAATGCCGGCCCGCTTGCGCAGCACCGGGTCGAGAATCTTGGTCGCCAGATCGCTGACCGGGACGGGATTGCCGTAGGGCGTTCTCCCTGCCATGTACGTTCTCCAGCTACGACCTTCATATCGGCCAAGGCCAATTCCCGATCAATGGCACCAGCAGACCAGACCCGCAAGACCGCATCCAGAGATAGTGACCGAGCCACATCCGGGGATAGTGGCGGAGCCACATCCGGAGATAGCAGCGTAGCTGCATCCGGAGTGAGTGACGACATCGCGTCGCGCTTGCTCGGCTGGTACGATGTGCACCATCGCGAGTTGCCGTGGCGTATCACGCCGCGCGAGCATGCGCGCGGGGCGAGGCCCGATCCCTACCGTATCTGGCTGTCCGAAGTCATGCTGCAGCAAACCACGGTCGAAGCGGTGAAGGCCTATTTTCGCGTCTTCATCGAGAAATGGCCTGATGTCGAGGCGCTGGCCGCGGCGCCGACCGAAGACGTGATGAAGGCCTGGGCCGGGCTCGGCTACTACTCCCGCGCGCGCAATCTCAAGGCCTGCGCCGACCTGGTGGCCCGGCGTGGCGGCCGCTTTCCCGACACCGAGACGGCCTTGCGGGAACTGCCCGGCATCGGCGCCTATACGTCGGCCGCCATCACGGCGATCGCCTTCGACCGCCCCGCCGCCGTTGTCGACGGCAATGTCGAACGCGTCGTCTCCCGGCTGTTTTCGATCACAACGCCGCTGAGCGAGGCCAAGGCCGAGATACGCGCCCATGTCGAGCGCATGGTGCCATGGACAAGGCCGGGCGACTTCGCCCAGGCGATGATGGATCTCGGCGCCACGATCTGCACGCCGCGCCGGCCGCGCTGCATGCTGTGCCCGCTTCGCGAAGACTGCAGCGCCGTCGTTTCAGGCGATCCCGAGCACTTCCCGGTCCGGCTGCCAAAAGCCGACAAGCCGCTGCGGCGCGGCGCCGCCTTCGTCGCCGTGCGGGGCGACGGTGCCATTCTTCTGCGCAAACGCGCGGAAAAAGGCCTGCTCGGCGGCATGACCGAGGTGCCGACGACGGGCTGGACCGCGCGGATCGATGGCGACACCACGCAAGCAGCCGCACCCTTTGCCGGCAACTGGAAGCTCGCGGGGCGGATCGTGCATGTCTTCACCCATTTCGCGCTCGAGCTCGACGTGTTCCTTGCCCACACGAAGGGCGAGACGCCGGCCGGTCATTTCTGGTCGCTGTCATCGGACATTTCAGGCGAGGCGCTGCCCACTGTCATGAAAAAGGCAATAGAGGCTGCGATACCCGGCGCGACGAAAAAGCCGTCGCCACACACTGCAAAGAGGCCTGCATGACTGAAATCCGCCACATCGTTTTCGACATCGGCAAGGTGCTGATCCACTACGATCCGAATATCCCGTTCAGCCGCCTCATTCCGGATGCCGAAGAGAGAAAGTGGTTTTTCGACAATGTCTGCACACACGACTGGAACATCGAGCAGGACCGTGGCCGGACATGGCAAGAGGCCGAGGCGCTGCTGATCGCGGAGCATCCCGACCACGCGGAAAACATCCGCAATTTCCGCCGCTATTGGCACGACATGGTGCCGCATGCCTATGAGGACAGCGTCGCCATCATGCTCGGCCTGATCGAGAGCGGCCACGACGTTACCATGCTGACCAATTTCGCCAGCGACACGCTGGCCGAGGCGCGCAAGCGCTTTGATTTTCTCGAACGGCCGCGCGGCGTCACCATCTCCGGCGAAGTCGGCATGATCAAGCCGGATCGGGGTATCTACGATCATCACGTCGCCGCGTTCGGCCTCGAGCCGTCGGCCACGCTGTTCATCGACGACAGCCAGAAGAATGTCGACGGCGCCAAGGCGGCCGGCTGGCAATCGGTGCTGTTCACCGATGCGCAGAAGCTTCAAGCAGACCTTGAACGGCTCGGCATAAAGGCGTGATTTGAATCGCTTCCAGCGATCCGATGAGATTTTGAATCAACGAGAATGAGCGGCAGTTGGCAGGGGTTCAGGCCCCTGCCCGCTCCATGCCGAGCCGCGCAATGCGGCGAAGCTCGTCGATCGGGGTCAGGCCGCCGCTGCGCTCATAGTGCCAGAAGGTCCAGCCGTTGCAGGCGTCCAGGCCCTGCACTTCGGCGCCGATCTTGTGGATCGAGCCGGCGCTGTCGCCGATCGCCACCGTGCCATCGGCGCGCACCTTGGCCGCCCAACGCTTCTTGGCATCGTAAAGCGTCGCGCCGGGCATCACCAGCCCGGTGTCGATGAGGCTGACGAAGGCGACGCGCGGCTCGGCACGCTTGCCGGTCAGCACGGTCAGGTCGGCGCTTTCTAGCGGCCGCACCGCATCGATGCGCTCATTGGCGGCGTCGATATAGGCCTGCTCGCGCTCGATGCCGACGAAATGGCGGCCGAGGCGCTTGGCCACCGCGCCAGTGGTGCCGGAGCCGAAGAACGGATCAAGCACAATATCGCCCGGTTTGGTCGAGGCCATCATGATGCGGGCGAGCAGCGCCTCCGGCTTCTGCGTCGGGTGCAGCTTGTCGCCATTGTCGTTCTTCAACCGCTCGCCGCCGGTGCAGATCGGAAACAGCCAGTCGGAACGCATCTGGATGTCGTCGTTCGACGCCTTCATCGCCTCGTAGTTGAAGGTATAGCCCTTGCCCTTCTGGTCGCGCGAGGCCCAGATCATCGTCTCATGTGCATTCTGGAAACGGCGGCCACGGAAATTCGGCATCGGATTGGTTTTGCGCCAGACGACATCGTTGAGGATCCAGAAGCCGAGATCCTGCATCTTGGCGCCGACCCGGAAGATGTTGTGATAGGAGCCAATCACCCAGATGGTGCCATTGGGCTTCAGAACCCGGCGCGCCGCCAGCAGCCAGGCGCGGGTGAAGGCATCGTAGGCCTCAAAGCTCTCGAACTGGTCCCAATCGTCGTCGACGGCGTCGACCTTCGACTGGTCGGGCCGGTGCAGGTCGCCGTCGAGCTGCAGATTGTAGGGCGGATCGGCGAAAATGACGTCGATCGACTTTTCCGGCAGCCGATCGAGCGCGGCGACGCAGTCGCCCTTGAGGATCGTGTCCAGCCATTCGGATTGCTGGGGAGCGTGGGATAGCTCGTCGAGAAGACGCACGGCTGACATTCTGACACCCAAGGCACGCGTTACAGTTTTACTCTCTGTTATGGTTACCGATCAGCGTAAATATTCGGTGAAGGTCAAACCTGCGGACTGGCGAATTTGCGAAGGTCGCCCTGTTGGTGTATGCCGCGCCGCCTGAGCCTTCCGAGGCCCCTTCATCCTCCCATTGTCCGGATCACCATGCCCCAGCCAGACCTTGTCATCTTCGATTGCGACGGCGTGCTCGTCGATTCAGAAATCATCGCCGCGCGGGTCGAGGCTGAATTGATAACCTTGGCCGGATACGAAATCTCGGCGGAGGAGATTGCCGAGACCTATGCCGGACTGACCTTCAAGGACATGCGGGTCGAGGAAAAGTCGAAGATTCCCTTCCAGGCCTCGCTGATCGACCGCGCCGAAGACCTGGTCGACCGCAAGTTGCGCAGCGACGTGCGCGCCATCGACGGCGTGCGCGATGCGGTCGCGGCGGTCACGGTGCCGCACTGCATCTGCTCGAATTCGCGCTCCGAGCGGATCGAATTCATGCTGGAGAAGGTGCACCTGCTGCCGTTTTTCGCCGGCCGGATCTTTTCGGCCCTGGAGATACCAAGCAAGAAGACCAAGCCGGCGCCCGACGTGTTCCTGTTTGCGGCGGAAAAACTCAACGCCAATCCGGCAAACACTTTCGTTATCGAGGATTCCGTGCACGGCGTCCACGGCGCCCGGACGGCCGGCATGCGCGTGATCGGCTTCACCGGTGCCAGCCACAGCTATCCTGGCCATGCCGACGCGCTGACCGAGGCCGGCGCCGAGACGGTCATCCGTCGCTGGGCGGAGTTGAAAAGCGTGATCGCGGCGCTGTCGGAGTGGTCGGCGGACGCCTGAGAGGCGTACGCAGCGACGCACGCCTCGTACAACTGCCGAGACTTAGTTCGTCGCGGCGGTTCTCTTCCTCTTCTTCGGCTTGTCCGCCGTCGTCTTCGGCGCGTTTTCATCATAGCCTGCATAGGCCTGATAGTCCTGCGCCGTCGGCTCAGGCACGACAACGTTGGAATCGGTGAAGACGAATTGCGTCGCGACCGACGAATCGGTGACCTGGACTTGATACGGGTGGATCTGCGAATAGAGAACATCCGTGCCATGCATCACGGCGACACGGATCGGCATGGTGATGGTGCCGGGAGAAAACTTCGGTCCCGGCACGATCTTGCCGGCGACCGCGATCTTCATCGTCAACTGGCCATTGGCGCGGACGCAGTCGCGGGTCACGTCGCTGATCGATGCCTGGTAGATGATCTTGTCCGAATTGTCAGGCGGTGTCGCAGCCGGGTCGGTTGCAGCCTGGTCCTCTGCTGCGTCGGCCTTTCTTCTCGACTTGGGCTTCTGGACGTCCTTGGAATAGGTGTTGAAGAAGGCCGTACCGTCTCGCACCATCACTCTCGGACAATAGGCCTGCAACTGGCTGGCCAGGACCTTTGGATCCTGTGGTGGCGGTGGCGCCGTCGGATCCTTCTTGCCGAAACCGAAGTTCAGGACGCCATTGTCGCTCGATTGGCAGCCGGCGGCGGCAAGCATAAAGCCGGTGAGCGCAAGTCCCGCCAAAAAGCGACCGCTGAATGTATGAAACGCCATGAACTGCACTTCCCTCTCGCAAAGCTGGTGACGTATATCAACCGCGCGGCAAAAATGCGACTGAGCCAGCGCAGAAATTAACCACCTTGTGGTGAACGGAAATGTCAAGCAGTAACGGATTTGTGACATGCAATATGTGAGTACCCGCGGCGAAGCGCCCGTGCTTGGATTTTCCGATGCCGTGCTGGCTGGCCTGGCGCGCGATGGCGGGCTCTATGTGCCGCGTGAGTGGCCGCGGTTTTCCGCAGCCGAGATCCGCGCCATGCGCGGCCTCGCCTATCCCGACCTTGCGATCCGCGTGCTGTCGCCGTTCCTTGGCGACGAAATTCCGGCGCCCGTCTTCGAACGTCTGGTTCGCGAAGCCTATGCCACCTTCCGCCACGAAGCCGTCTGCCCGCTGGTGCAGACCGGCCCCAACACCTTCGTCCTGGAACTTTTCCACGGGCCGACGCTCGCCTTCAAGGACGTGGCGATGCAGCTTCTGGCCCGGCTGATGGACCATGTGCTTACCGAACGCGATCAGCACGCCACCATCGTCGGCGCCACCTCGGGCGATACCGGTGGGGCCGCCATCGATGCCTTTGCCGGGCGCAGCCGCACCGACATCTTCATCCTTTTCCCGCATGGCCGCGTCTCGCCGGTACAGCAGCGGCAGATGACGACGTCGACCGCGCAAAACGTCCATGCGCTGGCGATCGAAGGTAATTTCGACGATTGCCAGGGTCTGCTCAAGGACATGTTCAACGATCACGGCTTTCGCGACCGGGTTGCGCTTTCAGGCGTCAATTCGATCAACTGGGCCCGCATCATGGCCCAGATCGTCTATTATTTTTCTTCGGCGCTGTCGCTCGGCGCGCCGGACAGGCCGGTCTCCTTCACGGTGCCGACCGGCAATTTCGGCGATATCTTCGCCGGCTACGCCGCCAAGAAGATGGGCTTGCCGATCGAGCGGCTGGTCATCGCCACCAACGACAACGACATCCTGGCGCGGACTTTCGCGACCGGCGAATACCGCACCAAAGGCGTCTTTGCGACCACGTCGCCGTCGATGGATATCCAGGTGTCGTCCAATTTCGAACGTTTGCTGTTCGAGGCCTCCGGCCGTGAGGCGGCGACCGTGCGGCGCTACATGGACGGCCTGAAGCAGTCCGGCGCTTTCACCATCGAAGCCCGGGAAATCGCCAGCATGCGGTCGGAATTCGATGCCGGCCGCGCAACGATGGACGAGGTCGCCGCCACCATCCGCTCGACGCTGACCGCCAGCAACTATCTCCTCGATCCGCACACCGCGGCAGCCGTGCATGTCGCGGCGGGCAAGGCGACAGGCGCCGTGCCGATGGTGGTGCTGGGCACCGCCCATCCGGCAAAGTTTCCGTCCGCCGTCGAAGCCGCCAGTGGCGTGTCGCCGGCACTGCCCGCATGGCTAGGTGGGTTGATGACATCAGAGGAAAAATACACGGTACTTCCATCCGACCTGAAAATGGTGGAAGATTACGTCGGCCGCCGCGCGCGGGCGGCGCGTTAGGGAGTAGTAGCCATATGGGTGTTGAGGTAAGCCGTCTGTCGAACGGCCTGACAGTCGCCACCGAAACCCTTCAAAGCATCGAATCGGTTGCCCTTGGTGCCTGGGTCAAGTCAGGTGCCCGCAATGAACGCGACGACGAGCATGGCATGGCCCATCTGCTCGAGCACATGGCGTTCAAGGGTACGAAAAGGCGAAGCGCCTTCGAAATCGCCTCGGAGATCGAGGACGTCGGAGGTGAGATCAATGCCGCCACCAGCGTCGAGACCACCTCCTACTATGCCAGGGTGCTCTCCGACGACGTGCCGCTGGCCGTCGACATTCTTGCCGACATCCTGCAGGAGTCCGAGTTCGACCCGCAGGAGCTCGAACGCGAGCAGCATGTGATCCTGCAGGAGATCGGCGCCGCGCACGACACGCCCGACGACATCGTCTTCGACCGTTTCACCGAGACGGCCTTTCGCCACCAGACCATCGGCCGCTCGATCCTGGGCACGCCGGAAACCGTCAAATCCTTCACCTCGAAGCAGTTGCACGATTTCATCGAACGGCAATACGGCGCCGAGCGCATGGTGATCGTCGCTGCCGGCGACATCAAGCACGACAATTTCGTGCGCGAGGTCGAAAAACAACTCGGCGGCTTCCGCAGCAAGGCCGACAGCACCATCCCGCAATATGCGCAATATGTCGGCGGCGACTTCCGCGAGGACCGCGACCTGATGGACGCGCAGATCGTGCTGGGCTTCGAGGGACGCGCCTATCATGTGCGCGACTTCTATGCCTCGCAGGTGCTGTCGATGATCCTTGGCGGCGGCATGTCGTCGCGTCTGTTCCAGGAAGTCCGTGAAAAGCGCGGCCTGTGCTACTCGGTCTATGCTTTCCATTGGGGCTTTTCCGACACCGGCGTCTTCGGCGTCCATGCCGCGACCGGCCAGAGCGACATCGCCGAACTGGTACCGGTCATCATCGACGAACTGCAGAAGGCCGGCGAGAACATCCTGCAGGAAGAACTCGACCGGGCCCGCGCCCAGTATCGCGCCGGGCTGATCATGTCCGCCGAAAGCCCGGCCAGCCGCGCCTCGCAGATCGCACGGCAGCTGCTTCTGTTCGGCCGGCCGATCGCCAAGGAGGAATTGATGGAGCGGCTGTCGGCGCTGACGATCGAGCGGCTGACCGACCTGTCGTCACGGCTGTTCTCGACCAAGCCGACGCTGACCGCTGTCGGGCCTGTGGGTACGCTGGCGCCATACGAGGCGATCCTCGAGTCGCTTGCGGGCACGCAGACCACGGCCCGCAAGCTCGCCGTCTAAGCCCCCAAAGCGTCGTGTTCGCGCTCCCTTTCTTTCGCCGCGATCTACCGGCGCTGAAGGGCGACCGCGTAACGCTGCGCGTGCCCTTCACGAATGACTATCGCGAATGGGCGACGGTGCGCGGCGAAAGCCGTGCCTTCCTCGAACCATGGGAGCCACGCTGGACTCCCGATGAACTGGACCGCACCGCGTGGCGGCTGCGCATCAGCCGCTATCGCGAGGACTATGCCCAGGGAACGGCGATCGCCTTCTTCATCTTCGAGAAAAGCAGCGGCAGACTGGCGGGTGGCATCACGCTCGGCAACATACGCCACGGGGTCTCGCAAAGCGGCCATGTCGGCTACTGGATCGGCGAGCGCTTCGGCGGCCGTGGACTGATGACCGACGCGGTCAAGGTGGTGGCGCGCTTCGCCTTCGATACGCTGAGGTTGCACCGGATCGAGGCGGCCTGTATTCCCGACAACGCCCGGTCGATCCGCGTGCTTGAAAAAGCCGGATTCCGGCGCGAAGGACTTCTGCGATCCTATCTCAGGATCAACGGCATCTGGCAGGACCACTACCTCTACGCCCGGATCGCGGACGATCCGCCGGGCGCGGGAACGAAGGACTGATTTTGACGAATTTCCTGCGAAACGGGCCGCTGTTCGCCTTTGTCCTTGCGGCAATCCTGACGCTGTGCGCGGTATCGTCGGCCTTCGCCGTCGAGCCGATCAAGATTGCCCGCGACGACGTCGCGCTCGACCTGTCGGGCGCCGTCGAGATCTACCGGAACCAGGGCGAGAATTTCCAGGTGTCGACCGCTCCCGGGCCGGACGGCATCGTGCGGCGCATCGAGGTCGAGGCCAACGATGCGCGGTCGACCGGCGACTGGGCGGTGTTCGCGCTGGCCAATACCACCGACCAGCAGCTCGACCGGCTGATCGTCGCGCCGCATTTCCGGCTGGTGAACTCCGGCATCTTCTGGCCCGATCTGGGCTCGACCCGCATCGCCGCCATCACGCCCAGCGAGGGCTTCGCGCTCGACCGCCAGACCAGCCCCGACGCCGACGTGTTCCGGGTGACGCTGAACCCGGGCACGGTGATCACCTTCATCGCCGAGCTGGCCTCGCCAAAGCTGCCGCAGGTCTATCTGTGGGATCCGGAATCCTACAAGGACTCGGTCAATTCCTACACGCTGTTTCGCGGCATCGTCATCGGCATCGCCGGCCTGCTGGCGCTGTTCCTGACCATCCTTTTCGTGGTCAAGGGAACGTCGATGTTCCCGGCGACCGCGGCACTCGCCTGGGCGGTGCTTGCCTATATCTGCGTCGATTTCGGTTTCCTCAACAAGATCATCGAGATATCGCCCGGCAACGAGCAGATGTGGCGAGCGGGGACGGAGGTGGCGCTGGCGGCGACCTTCGTGGTCTTCCTGTTCGCCTATCTCAATCTCAACCGTTGGCACGGCCATTTCAGCTATGGTGCGCTGGTCTGGATCCTCGGACTGGTGCTGATCGCCGGCGTCGCCATCGTCGATCCGGCGGTCGCCGCCGGCATCGCCAGGCTGTCCTTCGCCGCCACCGCGTTGACCGGGCTCGGGCTGATCATCTTCCTCGGCATACGCGGCTACGACCGCGCCATCATGCTGGTGCCCAGTTGGGTCATGGTGCTGCTATGGCTATGCGGGTCGTGGATGGCGATCACCGGCATGCTCGACAACGACATCGCCCAGCCGGCGTTGGGCGGCGGGCTGATCCTGATCATCCTTTTGATCGGCTTCACCGTCATGCAGCACGCCTTTGCCGGCGGTGCGCTGCACCAGGGCCTGTTCTCCGACCTAGAGCGGCAGGCGCTGGCCGTCGCCGGATCGGGCGATACGGTGTGGGACTGGGACGTGCTGCGCGACCGCGTCGTCACCAAGCCCGATGTCAGCATCCAGCTCGGCCTGGCGCCCAACAGTCTCGGCGGTGCCGCGCGCAACTGGCTGCCGGTGCTGCATGCCGACGACCGCGACACCTTCCGCACGACGCTCGACGTGGTGCTGGAACACCGGCGCGGCCGGGTGTCGCAGAACTTCCGCCTGCGCGGCGCCGACGGCCACTATCACTGGTTTTCATTGCGGGCTCGCCCGGTGATCGGGTCGGACGGCGAAGTCATCCGCTGCGTCGGCACCATGGTCGACGTCACCGAGCAGAAGAAGTCCGAGGAACGGCTGCTGCACGACGCCGTACACGACAATTTGACCGGGCTGCCGAACCGCGAACTTTTGATGAACCGGCTGGAAGCGATCATATCGATCGCCCGTACCGAAGAGAAAGTGCGCCCAACCGTATTCGTCATCGACATCGACCGCTTCAAGCAGGTCAATGACGGGCTCGGCATCTCGGCCGGCGACACCATCCTTTTGACCATTGCGCGTCGGCTGCACCGGCTGCTCAAGCCGAAGGATTCGCTGTCGCGCTTTGCCGGCGACCAGTTCGCGCTAATGCTGTTGTCCGAGCAGGACCCGGCCCGCATCGCGGCGGTGGCGGATGCAATCAAGCACGCGATCAACAACCCGATCACCTTCGCCAAGCGCGAGATCGTGCTGACGGCGTCGATCGGCTTGATCACCTGGAACTCGCCCCAGATGTCGGCCGAGGACATGGTCAAGGATGCCGAGCTTGCCATGCATCAGGCCAAGCGCTTCGGCGGCGACAGGATCGAGCCGTTCCGCCCGGCTTTCCGCACCGTCGGCACCGACAGGCTGCAGTTCGAATCCGACCTGCGACGCGCCATCGAACGGCGCGAATTCACGCTCGCCTACCAGCCGATCGTGCGGCTGGAGGATGGCAGCGTCGCCGGCTTCGAGGCCCTGCTGCGCTGGGATCATCCGCGCCGCGGCATGATCCCGCCGGCGGACTTCATCCCGGTCGCCGAAAACTGCGGGCTGATCGTGCAACTCGGCCTGTTCGCCATGCAGCAGGCGGCGGAAGATCTCGCCGGATGGCAAAAGCAGATCGGCGACGCGCCGCTGTCAGTCTCGGTCAACCTGTCCAGCCGCCAGCTCATCCGCCGCGATCTGGTCAGCGATGTCCGCTCGGTCATCGCACGCGCCAATCTGAAGCCGCGCTGCTTTCGGCTCGAGCTCACCGAATCGCTGGTGATGGACAATCCAGAGCAGACCGCCCATGTGCTGACCAAGCTGAAGCAGCTCGGCATTGGCCTGTCGCTGGACGATTTCGGCACCGGCTATTCCTCGCTGGCCTATCTGACGCGTTTCCCTTTCGACACGATCAAGATCGACAAGAGCTTCGTCGACGACAACACCCCCAAGCGCGCGGTGCTGCTCAAATCCATGGTCAACATGGCACATGAACTCGGCCTGTCCGTGGTCGCCGAGGGCATTTCGGACGAAAGCGATGCGCTGGAACTGCGCCAGATGGGCTGCGAATATGTGCAGAGCTTCATGTTCGGCGCACCGATGCCGGGCGACCAGGTGCTGAAGACGCTGAAGGAACAGTATCCACTGACACAAGCCTGAGAGCCTCTGTGATGAGGTCAGGCGTGTCCCGCGGCAAGGCTGAGATGCGCCAGATCGATGCCGATCGAGGCGAGGATCCGGTCGTATTTGCGCTCGATGTCGGTGTCGAACAGAAGCTCGGCATTGGCCGGACAGGTCAGCCAGCCATTCTCGGCGATCTCGGTCTCCAGCTGGCCAGCGCCCCAGCCGGAATAGCCGAGCGCCATCAGCGCGTGACGGGGGCCACGGCCAGACGAAATGGCGCGCAATATGTCGACGGTCGCGGTCAGGCAGATGTCGTCCGAAACGGTCAGCGACGATTCCACCCGGTAGTCGCCCGAATGCAGGACGAAGCCCCGGCTGCGGTCGACGGGTCCGCCGTTGCGCACGACGAAATCGCGCGCCTGCGCCGGCAAGCGGATCGCTTCCTGTTCGTTCATGATGCCCAGTTGCACGAGCAGGTCGGGAAACAGCATCTGCTGTGTCTGGTTGATGATCAGCCCCATCGCGCCTTCATCGCTGTGCGCGCAGACGTAGATGACCGAGCGCGTGAAACGGTCGTCCTTCATGCCGGGCATGGCAATCAGGAACTGATCGTCGAGAAAGCCGCGGCTGGCGGCTGTCTTCTTGTGGCGCAACAAGTCCATGACGGCGAGCGTAACGCGTTTCCAAAGCGCCGAAAAGATGCGCCGTGCGTGATTCGACCAAAGCCCATACCGCCGGCTCGAGCATTCCTTCCCTCAAGGTCACGCAAATATGATACCGGCAAGGGTACGAAATCATTGCGCGGCCACGAACGGACGATCAAATCACCGCCATGCAAAGCTTGAAAATCCTGCTGCTCGGCGCCGCCATCGGATTGGCGACCGCTCTTCCCGCCGCCGCCTCCTCATCATCGTGGTACAACAGCGAAGGCGGCAAGGTCCGGCTGGTGACAAGCGGCAAAGCCGATGCCGCCGGCCGCATCCAGGGCGTTCTCGACATAGCACTCAAGCCCGGCTGGAAGACCTACTGGCGCGATCCGGGCGACGCCGGCGTGCCACCGCAGCTCGACATTTCAGGCAGCACAAACATCGCCGACGCCCAGCTTTCCTTCCCGGCGCCGCAGCGTCATGACGAAGGCTATGGCAAATGGGCAGGCTACGACTATCCGGTTTCGCTGCCGGTGGTGTTCACCCTGTCGGCGGCGAAGGATCCCGCCGTGATCGACGCCGACATCTTTCTCGGCATTTGCGAAACGATCTGCATTCCGGTGCAGACGCGGCTGACCGTCGACCCCGGCTCCGATCCGGACAATGCCGAAGACACGGCGCTGGTGAAGGCGAGCTTCGCGGCGTTGCCGACACCCGCAAGGTCCGACTTCGGCATCAATGTGCTGCCGGGCGACCATGAAACACTGGTTGTCGAGGCAAGCTTTCCCGGCGATCCGGAGGCGGCTGATTTCTTTGTCGCCGGCGAGCGGGATTACATGTTCGGGACCCCTGCCCGCAGCGAAAAGGACGGCAAGCTGATCTTCACCGTGCCGATCCTCGACCGCCCTTCGACGACGCCGACGGATGGCGGGCTTCACTATACGCTGACGAGTTCGACCGGCGCGGTCGAAGGGCTTTTGCCGTTTCCTTAAAGCGCGCCGCATCATGTACTGAAGCCGCCTCGATGGTTGCAGAAGGCCGCCGAGTTCGCTACGCAAGCACACGCCCCTTCCCCATTTTCCAAGCGAGAAATTCATGACCATTTCCGTTGGCGACAAGCTGCCTGAAACGACCTTCAAGACGATGACCGCCGATGGCGCGAAGCCGATCACGTCGGCCGAGATTTTCTCGGGAAAGAAGGTCGTGCTTTTCGGGGTTCCTGGAGCCTTCACGCCGACCTGCAGCAACAACCATTTGCCCGGCTATCTCGAGAACCGTGACGCCATCCTGGCACGCGGCGTCGATACCATCGCCGTCGTTTCGGTCAACGACGCTCACGTCATGGGCGCCTGGGCGCGCTTCACCGGCGGCGAGGGCAAGATCCTCTATCTCGCCGACGGCAGTGGGGATTTCGCCAAGGCAGTCGGCCTCGATAACGACCTGTCCGCAGGTGGCATGGGACTGCGCTCGAAGCGGTTTTCGATGATCGTCGAGGACGGCAAGGTCACCGCGCTCAATGTAGAGACCAAGCCCGGTGTCGACGAGTCCGGCGCGGCTCACATTCTGGGACAGCTCTAACGCCCCGGCGATGATTTCGGGCGTGACGTCGCAACGGTCGCTTGCGCCCGGCGACCGAGCTTGTTTCTGAACTGTCGGATTTTGGGGAGGTCCAACGATGTTTGACATCTTCTGGCGCACCATCGCGATCGGCATCGGCGCCACCGCGCTGATGGATATCTGGGCCTTCTTCCTCCACAAGGCATTCGGTCAACCGCGGCCGAATTGGGGACCGGTCGGTCGATGGGTCTGGCATCTCCGCGACAAGGTCTTTCACGACGATATTGGCGACGCGGCGCCCTACACGCACGAAGTGGTGCTGGGCTGGGCCTTTCACTATCTTGTCGGCATCGCCTACGGCATCATCCTGGTGGCGTTGGCGGGAGCGGCCTGGCTGGCGGCGCCGACCTTCCTGCCGGCTTTCATCCTCGGCATGGTCACCGTGGGCGCCGGCTGGTTTCTGCTGGCTCCCGGCATGGGCGCCGGCTGGGCTGCCTCGAAGCGCCCCAACCCGATGCAGATCCGGGCGCTTAACCTGGTGTCGCACACGGTGTTCGCGCTCGGGCTCTACGGCACGGCGCTGCTGATCCGGTAGTCCGGTCAATCGTCGCGACGCTGCATCGGCGCGTCGATCGGCCGCCAGCCGTGGATAACGCGGCGTGCGGCGATGTCATACGCGAAGTAGTTGCCGCCGCCCGCCGGCTGATCGGCTTCGCGGCTGATCTTTCGGCCGCCGAGGGCGAGCAGCAGGAGCGTTCCGACGCCGCCATGGCCCACGAAAGCTATGTCGTCGGCGCCAGCGGTACCGAGCACGGCGTCGACCTCGCTCACGATCCGCTGCTGGGCATCGATGGCCCGCTCCCATCCGCGAACGCTTTTGTGCGGATTGGCGAAGAACTGGTCCGCGACCGCTTCGAACTCCGGCGGCGGCAGGAAGCCCGTTGCCGATCGGTCATTCTCATGCGTCCGGGCCCTCACTTCGATGGCGAGGCCGAGATGCGTTGCGAGGATTTCGGCGGTTTCCATCGCCTTGCGCTCAGCCGACGACACGATACGCCCGATCGATCCAACCCAGGGCTGATCGAGCATCGCAATCGCCCTCGCGCGTCCGATGTCGGATAGACCCCATTCCGGCACGGGAATGTTGGCATCGACCTGAACCTGGGGATGGGTGACATAGTACAGGATCGGCACGATAGACGTCTTCCTGCGTGAGAGCCGCCCCCTCCCGGAGTTCAATAACTCTGGGTCGAGCGCCGTGCCTTCGCCACTGCCGGCTGGGTTGCCTGCGCAGTTGGCCTTGGCGCAGCAGCAGGCTTGACCGGGCCTTTCTTGAACGGTGCCATGCCTTCGCGCGCGAGTTCGTCGGCGCGTTCGTTCTCCGCATGGCCCGCGTGGCCCTTGACCCAGTTCCAGGTCACCTTGTGGCGCCTGTTGGCCTCATCCAGCGCCTGCCAGAGTTCGCCATTCTTGACCGGCTTCTTGTCGGCGGTCTTCCAGCCGTTCTTCTTCCAGCCGTGGATCCACTTGGAAATGCCGTCCATGACGTATTTGCTGTCGGTGTGGAGATCGACCGTGCAGGGTTCCTTCAACGCGTTGAGCGCCGAAATGGCGGCGAGCAGTTCCATCCGGTTGTTGGTGGTCTCCGCTTCGCCGCCGGAGAGCTCCCTGGTGGTGCCGTTGAAGCGCAGGATCGCACCCCAGCCGCCAGGGCCGGGATTGCCCGAACAGGCGCCGTCGGTGAAAATCTCAACCTGTTTGTTCATGCCAATCCATATTCCGAAGGAGATCTGATCGCCCGATGGAACCGCATCCTGCGGATATACTCGGTCGGATCGCGTTTCATCACCAGCCCGCCATTGGGAACGGTCAACCAGTCGTAGAGCCGGGTCAGCATGAAGCGCAGCGCCGATCCGCGCGCCAGCATCGGCAGCGCCGCATTTTCCTGTTCGCTCAGGGGACGCACGCTCTGATAGCCGGCCAGCAATGCCTTGCCCTTGGTCAGGTTGAAGGAAAAATCCTTCTCGAAGCACCAGGCGTTGAGGCAGGTGGCGACATCGTAGGCGTAGAGGTCGTCGCAGGCGAAATAGAAATCGATCAGACCGGACAGCCTTTCGCCGAGGAAGAACACGTTATCCGGGAAAAGATCGGCATGGATGATGCCTTCGGGAAGGTCCTTCGGCCAGTTCCGCTCGAAGTCGGCGAAGTCGGCATCGACCTCGGCGGCCAGGCCAGGCTCAACCTCGTCGGCGCGGTCGCGGGACGCATTCCAAAGCTTGCGCCAGCCGTCGATGGCGAGCGCATTGGGACGGGTCATCGAAAAATCGGCTCCGGCCAGATGCAGGGCCGCCAGGGCTTTGCCGACCTCGGCACAATGCGTTGCCGCCGGCCGCCGCAGCGAAAGCCCTTCGAGAAAGGTGATGATGACCGCCGGCCGGCCGGCGAGCGTGCCGATGACGCTGCCGTCATGCGCGGTCACCGGCAGCGGACAGGACACGCCTTTTTTGGCGAGATGGTCCATCAGTCCGAGGAAAAACGGCAGATCCGCCTTCTCGACGCGCTTTTCATAGAGCGTCAGGATGTAGGAGCCGCTGGAGGTGTGCAGCAGGAAGTTCGAGTTTTCCGTGCCTTCGGCGATGCCCTTGTAGGACAGGAGATCGCCGACCGGATAGTGCTTGAGGAATGCGCCGAGTTCACCTTCGGCAACGTCGGTGTAGACCGCCATGTGCCTTACGCGGCTCCATTGACGAAGGCCATGTCGGCCCGCGTCAGTTCGACATCGCGCAGTACCCGCATGACCGGAAAATCCTCCGTTTCCGTGGCCGTGATGGCCAGGTCGATCGTGACATCGAAGCGCTGGCGGAACGCGTCGATGATCTCATCGACGATGATCTCCGGTGCCGATGCCCCTGCCGACAGACCGAGCGTCGAGATGCCGGCGATGTCATTCCACGGAATCTCGGCGGCGCGCTGCACGAGAAGCGACATCGAGGCGCCGGCACGCTCCGCCACTTCGACAAGACGCCGCGAATTGGAGGAATTGGGCGCTCCGACGATCAGGTAGAGATCGGCGCCGGCCGCGGTTTCCTTGACCGCCTCCTGGCGGTTGGTGGTGGCGTAGCAGATCGATTCCGCAGCCGGGGCATGCAGGTCTGGAAAGCGATCCTGCAAGGCACGGATGATGCCGGCGGTGTCCTCGACCGACAGCGTGGTCTGGGTAACGAAGCCGAGCGCCTGCGGATCGGCAGGCGCAAGCTTCGCCGCGTCGGCCTCGGTCTCGATCAGCGTCACCGCGCCGTCCGGCAGTTGGCCCATTGTGCCGATCACCTCGGGGTGTCCGGCATGGCCGATCAGCAGCACATGGCGGCCCAGCCGCTGATGGCGCATCGCCTGCTTGTGGACCTTCGACACCAGCGGACAGGTGGCGTCGAGATAGAAGAGGTTGCGCGCCCGGGCATCCGCCGGCACCGATTTCGGCACGCCATGCGCCGAGAACACGACCGGCGACTCCCGATGCTCAGGGGGAATCTCGGAGAGCTCTTCGATGAATACGGCGCCAAGGCTTTGCAGTCCCTCGACGACGTAGCGGTTGTGCACGATCTCATGGCGGACATAGACCGGTGCGCCATATTTCTTCAGCGCCAGCACGACGATCTGGATGGCGCGGTCGACGCCGGCGCAAAAACCGCGCGGCTGGCAGAGCCGGATCGTCAGGGGTGGCTTGGTGGTTGTCTGAAGCATTAAATCCGGGCCGGTTGATCAAAGCCGAAATGAGGTGCCTACCCCCGCCCTGTCAAGGGCAGCGATAGCCTTCATTCCTCTTTCACGGGACGGCGAAGCCGCAGGATGAGCACGGCGGCGAGCGCGGCGGCAAGGCCATACCAGGTCATCGCATATTGCAGATGGCTGTTCGGCAGGTCGATGATGGTGACGCCGCCGACCGGCAACCCGCCCGGATTTGGCGTCTTGTCGGCATCGATGAAGATCGGCACCAGCGTGGCGCCCGCCGGCAGCCCGGCACTCGCCGCCATGGCGTCGCGATCCTTCCAGTAGAAGATGTTCTTGGCCACGTCGTTGTCGGGAAGCATCATCGACGGCTTTGCCGGCAGCGGGTTGCGGGCGAGGCCGGTGATCGTCACCTTGCCCGTCACCTGCCCCTTCGCGCGCTTGGCGGCATCTTTCAGGTCGTAGGGCACGAAGCCGCGATTGATCAGGACGAAGTGGCCATCGTCGAGGGCCAGCGGAGTGTAGACGTTGAAGCCGGCGTCGCCGTCCCAGGTCGCGTAGAAATGCCGTTCGCCGGAATGCAGGAAAGTGCCGCTGACGGTCACCGGCGTATAGTCGACGTCTCCGGTCCAGGCGAATTCTTTTTCGACCTCGGCGAGCGGCCGCGGCACCGAGTGCGTCCGCTGATCGATGGTCTGCAGAAGGCCTTCCTTCCACTGCAGGCGCTGGACCTGCCAGGTGCCGAGCGCCAGCAGGATCAGCATCAGAACCAGGCCAAGGCCGAGCAGCAATGCCGTCCTTGGCCGCGAACGGCCGCCAGTTCTAACGGATGCCTCGGTCATTCGCCGTGATCCAGCCGGCCCTCGGCCGCCTTGTTGCGGTATTGCAGCGTCAGCAGCACGCCTTTGATCAGCCGCAGCGCCGTCAGGCACAGCACAACAGCCAGCGGAATCCAGACCAGCAGATGCAGCCAGAGCGGAGGGCTCAGCGTGACTTCAACCCAGAGCGCCAGGCCGACGATGATGAAGCCGATGATCAGGATGACGAAGACCGCCGGCCCATCGCCGGCATCGGCGTAGGAATAATCGAGGCCGCAATTGGTGCAGCGCTTACCGACGGTGAGGAAGCCGGAAAACAGCCGCCCCTCGCCGCAGCGCGGGCAGCGGCCGTGCAGGCCGGCCGAGATCGGATCGATCGGCGGCCAGATCGCCTTGTCGTCGCTCATTGCTTACCGCTCGATCTCGATCGGTGTGCCGTCGGCCACCATTGCCCAGATTTCGTCCATGTCGGAGTCCGTAACCGCAATGCAGCCATCGGTCCAGTCGACCAATTGAAGCAGCCAGCCCCACCAGCCGAAACCATTTGGCTGGCCGTGGATCATGATCATGCCGCCCGCGTCGACATTGCGTGCCTTGGCGGCCGTCAGATCGTCGGCATTGGGATAGGAGATATGGATCGACTTGTGGGCGATGCTGTTCGGGTTGCGCCAATCGAGGACATAGCGCCCCTCGGGTGTGCGCTGATCGCCTTCCTGGTGCTTGTGGCCGATGGGATCGCCGCCGAGCGCGATGCTGTAGCTGCGCAGCACCTTGCCGTCGCCGACCAGTTCCAGCAGCCGTTCCGCCTTGTGCACGCGCACCAGATCGACCCTCTCGGCGGCAAAGGCCGGAGCTATCGCGATCATGCACGCGTAGATGGCACAGAGAACAGTCAGCCGCATTGGCCATCGATCGGCGATCATTGCGCCGAAAAGAAGAAGGCGGCCACGTCGCCGCGGCCGCCTCATCTCCTCAGACCGGTATCAGTGACCTTCGATCACCGCGCCGACCGATCCCCAGACATAGATCGATGCGAACAGGAACAGCCAGACCACGTCGACGAAGTGCCAATACCAGGCGGCCGCCTCGAAGCCGAAATGCTGCTTGGGGGTGAAATCACCCTTCATCGCCCGGATCAGGCAGACCAGCAGGAAGATGGTGCCGATGATGACATGGAAGCCATGGAAGCCGGTCGCCATGAAGAAGGTGGCGCCATAGATGGAATCCTTGAAGGCGAACGGAGCATGCATGTACTCGTAGGCCTGCACCATGGTGAACAGCATGCCGAGGCCGACGGTCAGCACCAGGCCGTTGATCAGCCCCTTGCGATCACCATGGATGAGCGAATGGTGCGCCCAGGTGACCGTGGTGCCCGACAAGAGCAGGATGACGGTGTTGTAGAGCGGTAGGTGGAAGGGATCGAGAACTTCCATGCCCTTCGGCGGCCAGACACCGCCGGTAAAAGCGGTGCGGGCGTATTGCTGAGCCTCGCTCGGGAACAGGCTGGCATCGAAGTATGCCCAGAACCAGGCAACGAAGAACATCACCTCGGATGCGATGAACATGATCATGCCGTAGCGCAGGTGCAGCGACACGACACGCGTGTGATGGCCCTCGTGCGCTTCCTTGATCGTGTCCGACCACCAGGCGAACATGGTGTAGAGGACGATCGCCAGGCCGATGAAGAACAGCCACGGATTGGCGATGTTGAAACCGAAGATCGGGAAATCGCCGGCCTTGAGATACTGCATCAGGCAGACGCCGCCGATCGCGGTCACCAATGCGCCGATGGACCCCAGGAAAGGCCATGGGCTCGGGTCGACGAGATGGTAGTCATGGTGTGGTTTTGCGTGCGCGTCTGCCATATCAACCCCCGAGATTTGCTTCGGTATTCGAAATTGTCTTGCTATTGCCCTGGACCGGCTCCGACGACGCGACCGGCTTGCTCTTCTCGACCGGGAACATCGTATAGGACAGAGTGATTGTCTTCACGTCCTTCAGTTCCGGTACGTTCACGATGTCGGGATCCACATAGAACACGACCGGCATGTCCAGCGTCTCGCCGGGCTTCAGCGTCGTATCGGTGAAGCAGAAGCACTCGACCTTGTTGAAGTAGGGTCCCGCCAGTTCCGGCTGCACGTTGAATGTGGCGCGGCCGGTCACGGGGCGATCGAACTTGTTGGTGGCCTGATAGTGCGCCTGCACCGTCTCGCCGATCTTCATCGTCATCGACCGTTGAACCGGCTGGAAATCCCAGGGAACGCCGGCGATGTTGGCATCGAAACGGACGGTGATCTCACGGTCGAGCACGCGACCGGCATATTGCTTCTCGGCACGCTGCGTCGTGCCGCCATAGCCCGTCGCCTGGCAAAACATCTTGTAGAGCGGCACCGCTGCATAGGCCATGCCGATCATGCCGCCGAAGAAGGCCACACAGACGAACGCGACGATGCGGTTTGTGTTCTTCTTCGTTGGGTCAGTGACTGTCGCGCGGCTCATCGTCGTCCTCACATCGATCCGGAGACGTGATGGCCGAACTTCACGATCGTCGCGATGTAGAAAATGATGACCAGCACCGCCAAAGCCAGGCCGATGGCGACAGAGCGGTTGCGTCTGGCCTTCCTCTGCCGCTCGGTCAGCGTGACCAGCTCGAGCTTTTCTTCGATCATGGTCATGCTCCACCCATTGCAAGCGCGCGCTCGACGACGCTATCGGCGAGATAGGAGGCGAAGATGGCGAAGAGATAGAGCAGCGAATAGGCGAACAAGGCCTTGGCCGGCTTCATCACGCGGTCGTCGTCGGCCATATCAAGCACCTTCCACGCGTACCAGACAAAACCCAACCCGAGCAGCACGGCGGCGACGCCATAGACCGGTGTGGTGTAGCCCAGCAGCCACGGCAGCACGCCGACCGGCGCCAGCACCAGTGCGTAGGCGAAAATCTGACGGCGGGTCGAGGCATGGCCGGCGACGTTCGGCATCATCGGAATGCCGGCGCGGGCATAGTCCTCGGACTTGAACAGCGCCAGCGCCCAGAAATGCGGCGGCGTCCACAGGAAGATGATCAGGAACAGGACAAAGCTTTCCAGGCTGACGCTCCCGGTTATCGCAGCCCAGCCGATCACCGGCGGAATGGCGCCGGCGGCGCCGCCGATGACGATGTTCTGCGGCGTCCAGCGCTTCAGCCACATCGTATAGACGACAGCATAGAAGAAGATGGTGAAGGCCAGAAGCGTCGCCGCCAGCCAGTTGGCGAGCACGCCGAGCGTCATCACCGACAGCACAGACAACACCAGCCCGAAGCCCAGCGCCTCACCGGGAAGGATGCGGCCGGCCGGGACGGGACGACCCGCGGTGCGCGTCATCACCGCGTCGATGTCGGCGTCGTACCACATGTTGAGCGCACCGGAGGCGCCGGCACCGATCGCGATCGACAGGATCGCGATCACCGCCAGCAGCGGATTGATCGTCACCGGCGCGGCGACCATCCCGACGAAAGCCGTGAACACCACCAGCGACATGACACGCGGCTTCAGCAGGGCGAAAAAATCGCCCGCCGTCGCTTCCGACATGCGGAAGCCCGCTTCGTCAATGCTGGTTTCGTCGACTAGGGCCATGCGTACTCAAGTCCATCATTCCGTTTGGCCAAAACCGCCGGCAGGCCGGCGGTTTCGATTCCATGGAGGCTGCCGCCTTATTTGATCTTCGGCAGTTGCTCCCACTGGTGGAAAGGCGGCGGCGAAGGCAGCTGCCATTCCAGTGTCGTGGCACCTTCGCCCCACGGATTGGCACCGGCGACGCGCTTCTTCTGGAAAGCCTCGAACACGCCATAGAGGAAGATCGCCACGCCGACCGCCGAGATATACGAGCCGTAGGACGACACCATGTTCCAGCCGGCAAACGCGTCCGGATAGTCGATGGTGCGGCGCGGCATGCCGGCAAGGCCGAGGAAATGCTGCGGGAAGAAGATCAGGTTGACACCGATGAAGGTGACCCAGAAATGGGTGTTGGCGATGGCAAAGGAATACATGTAGCCGGTCATCTTCGGGAACCAGTAGTACCAGCCTGCGAAGATGGCGAAGACCGCGCCCAGCGACAGCACGTAGTGGAAGTGCGCGATGACGAAATAGGTGTCGTGCAGCGAGCGGTCGAGACCGGCGTTGGCCAGCTGGACGCCGGTGACACCACCGATGGTGAACAGGAAAATGAAGCCGAGGGCCCACAGCATCGGTGGCTTCAGCGAAATCGACCCGCCCCACATCGTGGCGATCCAGGAGAAGATCTTCACGCCCGTCGGCACCGCGATGACCATCGTGGCGAAGACGAAATAGCGCTGCGTGTCGAGCGACAGGCCGGTCGTATACATGTGGTGTGCCCAGACGATGAAGCCGACAGCGCCGATCGCCACCATCGCGTAGGCCATGCCGAGATAGCCGAACACCGGCTTCTTCGAGAAGGTCGAGACGATGTGGCTGATGATGCCGAAGCCCGGCAGGATCAGAATGTAGACTTCAGGGTGACCGAAGAACCAGAACAGATGCTGGAACAGGATCGGATCGCCACCGCCGTCGGGTGCAAAGAACGTCGTGCCGAAATTACGATCGGTGAGCAGCATCGTAATGGCGCCGGCCAGCACCGGAAGCGACAGCAGCAGCAGGAAAGCGGTGACCAGCACCGACCAGGCGAACAGCGGCATCTTGTGCAGCGTCATGCCCGGCGCACGCATGTTGAAGATGGTGGTGATGAAGTTGATGGCGCCGAGTATCGACGAGGCGCCGGCAATGTGGATCGACAGGATCGCCAGATCCATCGCCGGTCCGGGCTGACCCGAGGTCGACAGCGGCGGATAGAGCGTCCAGCCGCCACCGACGCCGTAGGCGCCAGGTGCGCTCGGCATGAACATCGAGCCGAGCAGCAGGATGAAAGCCGGCGGCAGTAGCCAGAAGGAGATGTTGTTCATGCGCGGGAAGGCCATGTCAGGCGCACCGATCATGATCGGCACCATCCAGTTGGCGAAACCGCCGATCAGGGCCGGCATGACCATGAAGAAGATCATGATCAGCGCGTGCGCGGTGGCGAAGGCGTTGTACATGCTCTTGCCGCCGTCGATCGCGGCGTCACCGTTCATGCCGTAGACCATCTGTGCGAGGCCGCTGAAAATCTGGATCCCCGGCTCCTGCAGCTCCATGCGAATGGCGACCGACAGGGCACCGCCGACGATGCCGGCGAAGATCGCGAAGATCAGATAGAGCGTGCCGATGTCCTTGTGGTTGGTGGAATACACCCACCGGACCCAGCCGTGATACGGCTTGTGGTCGTGGTCGTCGTGAGCTGCAGCGCCTGCCATGTTCCGCTCCGTTCCCTGATCTTTTCTGGCCGCGGCATCAGTTGCCGGCGGCCGCTACCTTGTTCACGCCATCGACCTCGGCCATCAGCGCCTTGTTGGCCCCGGGCAGGTCGGTCTTGGCTGCTGCCAGCCAGCTGTTGTACTGCGCGTCGGAGACGACGCGGATGGCGATCGGCATGAAGGCATGGTCCTTGCCGCAGAGCTGCGAGCACTGGCCGTAGTAGAGGCCTTCCTTGTCGGCCTTGAACCAGGTCTCGTTGGTCCGCCCGGGAACCGCGTCCATCTTGATGCCAAAGGCAGGCATGGCGAAGGAGTGGATGACGTCCGCCGCGGTCACCAGCACGCGGGTCATGGTGTTGACCGGCACGACCATCTCGTTGTCGACGGCGAGCAGGCGCGGATAGGCCGCGCGGTCTTCCTTGCCGGCCTTGGCCCGGTCTGCTTCCTGCAGGATCGCGGAATTGAAGGAGAGCGTCTTGTCGACCTGGTATTCGTAGTCCCAGTTCCACTGGTTGGCAGTTGCCTTGATCGTCAGCTTGGCGTCTTCCGGCGGCGTGTATTGCGCGGTGAGCAGCTGGAACGAAGGAATGGCGATGCAGAGCAGAATGACGACCGGGCCGACGGTCCAGATCACCTCGATCAGCGTGTTGTGGCTGGTCTTGGAGGGAACCGGGTTCACGCTCGCGCGGAATTTGAAGATGCAATAAGCAAGCAGACACAGCACCAGTATGGTGATCGGGACGATGAACCACATCGTGTAGTTCCCGAACCACTCGATCTGCCGCATCATGTCGGTTGCCGGCGCCTGGAAGCCGGTTTCCCAGTCCTTGGGCTGATCGGCATGGGCGGATGCGCCGGCGAAAAACGTGGCGGCGGCAACTGCGCCTGCTAGGAATCTTCTCATCGCCCTCATCGTCTCCCAGTTCCTCGCGGCGTGCCCCACGAGAATAACGAACAATGCCGGGACGGGAATCCCGACAGTCTCAAGGTGGTTCAAACCATACTCTTTTTCCCTCCGCAAGAAAGGAGCGGGCGAAACCGTGCGGCATTTTTGCGCGCAAGCGCGGATGTGCCTTTGAAGGTAACGGCAACGGCCCCGAATCGCGTATGTTCGGCCCACCGCACCATTCCTGCGGGCCGGGCGTGCCGACCGTCGCAATTCGGGCGAAATTGGCAGGGAAAAAGCGCCGTATTGGCTTTTTCGGGGCAGACCGGTTGCGGTCTCATCCTTTACTTGGCTTTGGCGCGGCTTAAAGTGCCGTGATTCGCAATGGAGCCGTCATGAACCCTTGGCTTTCGAGACTTGCGCTTTCGAGAATCCTGGCGAGGGTCATCTTTCTCGCCGCCTTGTCCGCAATCGGCCCTTCCGTCATCGGCCTGTCTTTTATGGGCTTGTCTAGCCAGGCCAATGCCGCGCAGCCGAGCGGGACTGTCCGCTCGACGCATGGCGCATGGTCGATCATCTGCGACACGCCGGCCGGCGCCACCTCCGAGCAGTGCGTGATGATGCAGAACGTCGTCGCCGAGGACCGACCCGAGATGGGATTGTCGGTGGTCGTGCTGCGCACCGCAGACAACAAGGCCGAGATCCTGCGCGTGCTGGCGCCACTAGGCGTGCTTTTGCCCAACGGGCTCGGCCTCAATGTCGACGGCAAGGACATCGGCCGCGCCTATTTCGTGCGCTGCTTCCAGGATGGTTGCTACGCCGAGGTCATTCTTGAAAAACCGCTGCTCGACACGCTGAAGACCGGCACGTCGGCCACCTTCATCGTCTTCCAGACCCCGGAAGAAGGCATCGGCATCCCGGTCGACCTCAAGGGTTTCGCCGACGGTTTCGCCGCCCTGCCCTGAGCCTGACTGTTTGGCCTTGAAACTGCTCGATCCGGACGATTTCGAGATCTTCAAGCGAATTCGCCTGGAGGCCTTGCGTGTTGCTCCCGAAGCCTTCGCCAGCAGCGTATCGGATTGGGAAAGTCTCCCTGACGAGGAGTGGCGTCGGCGCCTGACGACCAACCCGGTCGTCGTCAGCTTCCGGGGCGAAGAGCCTGTCGGCATAATGGGCCTGATGCGGCAGCAGGGCAGCAAGATGGCGCACCGCGCCACCATCATCATGGTCTATCTGCGCGACAGCGAGCGTGGCGGCGGACACGCCGTCGCGATGCTCAATCTGCTGCTCGATCATGCGCGCGCATTGGGCATAAGGCAGGTCGAGTTGGCTGTAAGCGCGGAAAATCCCGCCGCCATACGATTTTATCAACGCGAAGGTTTTCAGGAAATTGGCTGCATACCTGCAGGCTTTCTTCATGAGGGCCGGGAGATCGACGAAATCGTGATGGCGCGCCGCCTGACATAGGATCTGTGTGTTCCATCGTGAGGATTGCCGAACGGCGCCCTGGCGCCTACATCCGGTAAAACCGCTTATTGAAGGGCCCGCGCCATGAACAGCCTGATCGGCCAATTCGACATTTCAGACGATCGCATCAAGCAGATCGTTGCCGACACCATAAACGGCGCCGATGACGGCGAGCTGTTCCTCGAATACAGCGAGAGCGAAGCGCTGATGTTCGACAATGGCCGGCTGAAGACCGCCAACTTCAACACCGACCAGGGGTTTGGCCTGCGTGCGGTCGCCGGCGAAGCCAGTGGCTATGCCCATTCCAGCGACCTTTCCGAAGCCTCGCTGCTGCGCGCCGCCGACGCCGTTTCAACCGTCAAGGGCGGCTATTCCGGCACACTCGCCGCAGCACCGGCCCGCACCAACCGCCATCTCTATGGCGACGAGAATCCGATCCCCTCGCCCTCCTTCGAGGCCAAGGCAAAGCTGCTGCAGGAAATCGACGCCTGGCTGCGCGCCGAGGACCCGCGCGTGCGCCAGGTTTCAGCCTCGCTGACCTCGTCCTGGCAGCATGTCGAGATCGTGCGCGCCGATGGCCAGGTGGTGCGCGACATCCGCCCGCTGGTCAGGGTCAGTGTTTCGGTCGTCGTCGGCGACGGCGACCGACAGGAGAGCGGCTCCTACGGCATGGGCGGACGCAAGGCCTTTGGCGACTTCCTTGTCGAGGACAGCTGGAAGCACGCCGCCAGGGAGGCGCTCAGGCAAGCGCTGGTCAATCTTGAGGCCATACCGGCGCCGGCTGGCACCTTCGACATCGTGCTGTCCAGCGGCTGGCCGGGCGTCATGCTGCACGAGGCCGTCGGCCATGGGCTGGAAGGCGACTTCAACCGCAAGAAGACCTCGGCCTTCGCCGGCCTGCTGGGCCAGCAGGTCGCCGCCAAGGGCGTGACGGTCGTCGATGACGGCACCATGCCGGAGCGGCGCGGCTCGCTCACCGTCGACGACGAAGGTACGCCTTCAGCTCGCAACGTGCTGATCGAGGACGGCAAGCTGGTCGGCTACATGCAGGACCGCCAGAATGCCCGACTGATGGGCATGAAGGCCACCGGCAACGGCCGGCGCGAAGGCTATGCGCACCAGCCGATGCCGCGCATGACCAACACCTTTATGACGGCGGGCGACATGGAGCCGGACGAAATCATCGCCTCGGTCAAGAACGGTATCTATGCCGTGTCCTTCGGCGGCGGCCAGGTCGATATCACCTCGGGCAAATTCGTGTTCGGCTGCACCGAGGCCTACATGATCGAGAACGGCAAGGTGACGCAGCCGATCAAGGGCGCCATGCTGATCGGCAACGGGCCGGACGCCATGCACCGCGTTTCCATGATCGGCAACGACATGAAGCTCGACACCGGCATCGGCATGTGCGGCAAGGCCGGACAGGGCGTCCCGGTCGGCGTCGGCCAGCCGCATTTGCGCATGAACCAGATGACGGTGGGTGGCACCAGGGTTTGAGCATGCCGGGATGGAACATCGCCTTCCAAACGATGTTTCCGAATGCAACCAACCATCCAAGGTCGTCATCTTGACAGGAGCCGGCATTTCGGCGGGATCGGCGTCGCAACGTTCCTCGATCCTGACGGGGTCTGGGGGAGAGACGGCATTTTCCAGCTAATCCCTCTCAGCACCTTGAAGTGAACACAATCGACATTAGGAAATTGTTATGTCTTCAACTGCCTGGGCTGCCTTTTGCGCACGGACGCAGCACCAGCTTCCTTGTTGCGGTGGTGGTTTTGGCAATGCGGCATATCTCCGGCGTCCTGACTTCGTCTTTCCTACTTGGCTTCGTTTCGTTAATTGGTGCGACATCGCTGCAAGCCAGCCCGGCGGCAGCACAGTCGACGTTGTTCAAGTCGCGATCGACGCAATCTTCAACGGAAGGGCTGCGCTCCGCCACCGTTGGTGCAAGCACCAGCGTCCCCTACGGTTGGGTCGATTTCTGCCATCGTCGACCAAAAGAGTGCAAGGTACGCGCTCTGCCGGCCGCGAATGTCAAGCTGACGGCGCAGAACCTACGCATCCTCAAGCGGATAAATCAGAAGGCGAACAGCGCCATCAAACCCGTCAGCAATTTCGATCACTGGGGCACGATGGCGGACCACTGGGATTACCCCGTGGACGGCAAGGGCGACTGCAAGATCTACGCCCTCTACAAGCGCAAGCTTCTTCAGGAGGCGGGATTCCCGCGGCAGGCGCTGCTGATGACCGTGGTGCGCGACCTGGACAATGAGGGCCACACCATCCTGACAGTGAA
Source organism: Mesorhizobium bavaricum (assembly GCF_056781655.1). Classification (NCBI taxonomy): domain Bacteria; kingdom Pseudomonadati; phylum Pseudomonadota; class Alphaproteobacteria; order Hyphomicrobiales; family Phyllobacteriaceae; genus Mesorhizobium; species Mesorhizobium bavaricum. The sequence continues at coordinate 5,743,344 of NZ_CM165566.1, forward strand.
AACCGACAAGGGCGATCTTGTCCTGGACAATCTGGTCAATGAGATCAGACCTTGGAATGCGACGGGCTATTACTTCCTCAAACGCCAGTCCCAGCAGAACCCAAACACATGGGTGTCGATCAACCAACGGGGCGGCACGTCGAAACGACTGTCGCCAAGCTAGTAGGAGCCGAAACCCACGGCTACCGCCTCTTTCTCGGCTTCTCCAGCAGCGCCACCGCCTCGACATGCGGCGACCACAGGAACTGGTCGATCGGCGTCACGCTTTTCAAGGTGTAGCCGCCGTCGAGCAGAATGCGCAGGTCGCGAGCGAGCGTCACAGGATTGCAGGACACCGCGGCAACGTAGGGGACATCCGAGCGCGCGATCTGCTTCGACTGGTCTTCGGCGCCGGCGCGTGGCGGGTCGAATACCAGGCCGTCGAAGGCATTCAATTCCTTGAAGGTCAGCGGCCGCCGGAACAGGTCGCGGCGTTCGCCCGTCACCCGCTTCAGACCGCTCGCGAAGCGTGATCCCCGGTCGAGCGCCGAAAGGGCTGCCGCATCGCCCTCCACCGCATGGACTTCCGACTTCGCCGCCAGCCGCAAGGCAAAGCTGCCGCAGCCGGCGAAAAGATCGGTGACCTTCTTGGCACGTTTGAGATGTCCGCCGACAATATCGGCCATGGTCTGTTCGGCGGCCTCGGTTGCCTGCAGAAAGGCGCCCGGCGGCACGGCGACAGCGACACTGCCGAACATGACGACAGGCTTCCTTGGCTCGATGATGATCTCGTCGTCGATCGACAACCTGGCAAACCCCTGAGCCAGGACGAAGTTGGAGGCGACACGACGCTGGTTTTCGCCGAGCTTGCCGGATTCGTGAAGCGCGACATCGAGGCCCGAACCGGTCACGGTGACCGCCAGCCGGAACGATTTGGTGGTGGCGCAGACCAGTTCGGCGAGCGCCTTCAGCCGATCGAGTGCGCTGACGATCTCGGGCACCGAGATCGGGCATTCCGAAATGGAGATGATTTCCGGCGACAGATGGCGATTGAAGCCGAGCTGCATGCCTGTATCGGTGCGCCGTGCGGCGAGCACGACACGGCGGCGCGTGTGCGGCACGCAGGCGACCAGTTCGCCGACCTCGCAATCGATGCCCTTGCCCTTCAGGGCGTGCACCACCTTTTCGCGTTTCCACTGGCGGTAGGCTTCGGCTTCGAAATGCTGGAGGGCGCACCCGCCGCATTCGGTGAAATGGCGGCAGGCGGGTTCGATGCGCAGCGGCGAGGCTTCCAGCACCGCCATGAGCGTGGCGCGATCCCTTTCGCGCGCGGCGTTGACGACCTCGCCGGGCAGCGTGAAGGGAATGAACAGATCGCCGCTCTCGGTCTCTGCGATACCGTCGCCCTGGGCGCCGAGTTTCCTGATGCTGAAGCGCGCGCTCATCGATCCTTGATCCCACCGAGCAGGAATTCGCGGTTGCCGTCGCCGCCTTCGATCGGCGACAAATGCATCCCCAGCGAGCGCCAGCCGGGAACGGCGTCCAGCCAATCCTGCAGCAGGCCGGCGACACGGGCGGCATCGAAGGGATCCTTCAACAGGCCGCCCTTGCCGATCGCTTCGCGGCCCGCCTCGAATTGCGGCTTGACCAGAAACATGGCGGCGGCACCTACCTTCGCGATGGCGAGCGCCGGCGGCAGCGCCAGTTTCAGCGAAATGAAGCTGACATCGGAAACGATGAAATCCGGGATCCGGCCGGCCAGATCGGCGACTGTGAGATCGCGCGCGTTCAGGCCCTCGATGACAGTCACACGCCGATCGTTGCCGATATCGGGATGCATCTGGCCATGCCCGACATCGATGGCGGTGACGTGGGCCGCACCGCGCTCAAGGAGGACCTGGGTGAAGCCGCCGGTCGAAGCGCCGATGTCGAGTGCTTCGCGGCCAGCGGGATCGAGGCCGAAATGGTCGAGCCCGCCGATCAGCTTGAGCGCCGCGCGCGACACGTAGCCTTGCGCAGGATCATCGATGGCGATCAGGCATTGCGGCAGAACGTTCTGGCCGGGCTTGCGCGCAATGACACCGTCGACGGTCACCGTACCGCGTTCGACCGCGTCGCGAGCGCGCGAGCGGCTGGCAAACAGCCCGCGCTGGACGAGCAGGTCGTCGAGCCGCTGGCGGGCGCTGGCTGGCAAAGGCAAGTTCATCGGCCTTCATGGCGAAAGCTGGTCGCGAAGGCAAGGACATTGGGGCGGGTACATCGTTGGAAGCCGTGCGAACCCATCAAGCCGCTGCGCCGCTTGCGCGCATAGCATCGGGTCCAGCACAATACGCGCGCCGGAAAGAATGCGCCTTCGTTCGAGATCCTGTTCTGTCCCACTTGCGCATGCGTGCTCGCCTGGCGTGGCTTGCGCTCCAGCCCCACTGGCCGCACTCGAATCCCCGTCAATGTCAGGCTTGCACCGCCGGAAGCCGTCGCCGACTTGCCGATCGACCATTTCGATGGTCTCGACACTTACGACGACCTGCCGCGCGATGGCCGCTGCGCGCGACATGTGGTTCTAGCGCGCCGCTTGAACGGGCGACATGCCCTAGAAAATGGTTCGCGAAACCTGGCGATCGACGGCTGGAGACAAGCCGTCGCCGCGATCCCCCGAAGCCTGCTCGCGGGGAGGCTCGGGCGCGCCCACAGGCGCCGGACCGGGATCCGGCAGGACGACCAGTTGCGGCACCTGCTTGTAGGAAAAGCCGCCGCGGATATCGCCCATCTTGCCGGCGATGATGCCCATGGCCGCCTTTTCAAGGCTGCGATCATAGCGCGTTTCGGCGGCGGCCGGTGCGACGATGGCCGCTGAAAGCGCCACGCCGCACAGAAGCGTTCTCATTGTTGTTGTCTCCCTGCCTGATCACGGTCTAGCAGGGCGCCGTTGAAAAACGGCCAAGAGACAGGGTAAGCAAAGCGCCAAACGGCAGCCTTAACAAGGCGTTAAGACATCAAGCCGGCAAACTGATTCAAGCCCTTGAGATTTTGATTCAGGCGCGCTGGGCGCTGGCTGTATGGCCGAGGGCGACGAACACTGTGCGCACGATGCCGGCGGCATCCAGCCCGGCATCGGCATACATCTTTTCCGGCTTGGCGTGGTCGGAGAATACGTCGGGCAACACCAGCGGGCGCACCTTCAGGCCGCTTTCCAGTAAGCCTTCATGGGCGAGAAACTGCAGCACGTGGCTGGCGAAGCCGCCGACGGCGCCCTCTTCCACCGTCACCAGAACCTCGTGCGAGCGGGCCAGCCGCCGGATCAGATCCTCGTCGAGCGGCTTGGCGAAACGGGCATCGGCGACCGTGGTGGAAAGCCCGGCCGCGCCAAGCTCCTCGGCGGCAATCAGGCAATCCTGCAGCCGCGTGCCGAAGGACAGCAGTGCGACCTTGCTGCCTTCCCTGACGATACGGCCCTTGCCGATTTCGAGGATCGCGCCGCGCTCCGGCATGTCGACGCCGACGCCGTTGCCGCGCGGATAGCGGAAGGCGATCGGGCCCTCGTCATAGCTCGCCGCGGTGCGCACCATGTGGCGCAGCTCCGCTTCGTCGGCCGCCGCCATCACCACAAAACCCGGCAAGGTTGCCAGGAAGGTGGTGTCGAAGGCGCCGCAATGGGTGGCGCCATCGGCGCCGACGAAGCCGGCGCGGTCGATGGGAAAACGCACCGGCAATTTCTGGATCGCGACGTCGTGGACGACCTGGTCGTATGCGCGCTGCAGGAAGGTCGAATAGATCGCGGCGAACGGCTTGTAACCTTCGGTGGCGAGGCCAGCGGCGAAGGTCACCGCGTGCTGTTCGGCGATGCCGACATCGAAGGTCCGCGACGGAAACGCTTCGCCGAACAGGTCAAGGCCGGTGCCGCTCGGCATGGCGGCGGTGACCGCGACGATGCGGTCATCCTCACGCCCTTCCTGGACCAGGCTTTCGGCGAACACCTTGGTGTAGGCCGGTGCGTTGGCCGGCGCCTTGGCCTGCGCTCCGGTGATGACGTCGAACTTGTTGACGCCGTGATATTTGTCGGCGGCGGCCTCGGCCGGCGCGTAGCCCTTGCCCTTCTGGGTGACGACATGGATCAGCACCGGGCCTTCGCCATTGTCGCGGACATTCTTCAGGACCGGGATCAAATGCTCCAGATTGTGACCGTCGATCGGGCCGATATGATAGAAGCCGAGTTCCTCGAACAGCGTGCCGCCGGTGACATAGCCGCGCGCATGCTCGACCGCCCGGGTGATCGCACGATCGGCGCGCTTGCCGAGATAGGACGTCAGTTTCTTGCCGAAGTCGCGCAGGCCGACATAGGTCTTGCCCGAGGCCAGACGCGCCAGATAGGCGCTCATCGCGCCGGTCGGCGGCGCGATCGACATGTCGTTGTCGTTGAGAATGACGATGAGCCGGGCATCGAGCGCGCCGGCATTGTTCATCGCCTCGTAGGCCATGCCGGCCGACATGGCGCCGTCGCCGATGACGGCGATGACGTTATTGCGGCCGCCGGAGAGGTCGCGAGCGGCGGCCATGCCGAGGCCGGCCGATATCGATGTCGAGGAATGGGCGGCGCCGAAGGGATCGTACTCGCTCTCGGCGCGGCGGGTGAAGCCGGACAGGCCGCCCTCCTGACGCAAGGTGCGGATACGGTCGCGGCGGCCAGTCAGGATCTTGTGCGGATAGGCCTGATGGCCGACATCCCAGATCAGCCGGTCATCCGGGGTGTTGAAGACATAGTGCAGCGCCACCGTCAGCTCGACCACGCCAAGGCCGGCGCCAAGATGGCCGCCGGTGCGGGACACCGCGTCGATCAGCTCGGCGCGAAGCTCGGATGCCAGTTGTGGCAGTTCGCTCTCGGCAAGCGTGCGCAGGTCGGCAGGGATGCGGACCTTGTCGAGGAGCGGCGTATGCGGCGTTGCGTTCACGGGTAGGCCTGCTCGGGCTTTCTGTTCATGGGCGGGATAGGCCGCCGGCCGGCGAAAGTAAATGCGTGTCAGTGACGCGGATCAGGCTGTGGTTCTATCTGTTGGGCATGATCTCGTCCGAAAACCGGTTCCCATTCTCGGGATCATGCCCTAGCTTTCCGGCAGCGGGATAAATTCTTCCTCATCGCCGGGAACGATGTCGAAGCGGCCCGTCTTCCATTCTTGCTTGGCCTGCTCAATGCGCTCCTTCGACGACGAGACGAAATTCCACCAGATGTAACGCTTCGAGCCGAGCGAGGCGCCGCCGAACAGCATGAAATGCGCGCCTGTCTGCGACGACACAACGATCTCGTCACCGGGCCGGAACACCAGCAAGCGCTCGGCCGGGAAAACGTCGCCCGAAATCGAGACCTCGCCTTCGAGGGTGTAGATGGCGCGCTCTTCCGCGTCGGCGGGAATTTTCACGCTGGCACCGGGCGCCAGACGCAAATCGGCATAAAGCGTCTCGGAGTCGGCCCTCACCGGGGACCGCAGCCCCTGGAAATCACCGATGACGATGCGCCCGCTGACGCCTTCGGCATCGATCTCGGGAAGTCGAAGCGCTGCGGTGTTTTCGAACACCGGGGCCACTTCTTCCTTGCCGTCCGGCAATGCCAGCCATGTCTGCAGGCCTGAGACCGACATCGGCGCGCCGCGCAGTTCCTCGGGCGTGCGTTCCGAATGAACGATACCGCGGCCGGCGGTCATCAAATTCACGTCGCCGGGCTGGATAACCATTTCGGTGCCGAGTGAATCGCGATGCCGGATCTTGCCGTCGAACAGGTAGGTCACCGTCGACAGCCCGATATGCGGGTGCGGACGGACATCGAGCGCCTGGCCGGCGCGCAGGATCGCCGGGCCCATGCGGTCGAAAAAGATGAAGGGCCCGACCAGCCGCCTTTTGGCGGTCGGCAGCGCGCGGCGCACCTGGAAACCGCCAATGTCCTTGGCGTTCGGGATGACCATCAGCTCGATCTGATCGCTGGCAAAGTCATCGCCGACTTCAGGGTCTTTCCCAGGGAAGAAGCTCATGCACTCTCCTTGTCAGCGGCCGCGCCTACTTGCGTCAGGCAAAACGGACCGCGGCTTTTGCCCGCGCCTTGGCCGCCACCTCTTCGCGATTGCGAGGATGCTGATGGGTTTCGAGGGAATCGAGAAGCTCACGCGCCGATGCCGCGATGGCCTCGACGGCGTGGTCGAACGCGTGCTGGTTCTGCTTCGAGGGCCGTGTCGTTCCGCTCAATTTGCGGACAAACTGAAGGGCTGCGTCGCGCACCTCGTCTTGGGTTGCAGGCGGATCAAAATTGAACAGGGTCTTGATGTTTCTGCACATCGTTTGCGAACCTCCTCTTCCTGAAGCCGTTTCAATCGGGACGAATTCCATCCTCGATCATGATCATGTCCAAAAACCGATGAGGCAAGGCCATCGTTCGGGAGCATGCCTCAGTCGGCGTCGAGCGGCTCCGTTCCAACCGGCTTGCCGTCGCGCGACAGCCTGATCTTCTCGACCTTGTCCTCGGCGGCCTTCAGCAACCGGTCGCAATGTGCCTTCAGCGCCTCGCCGCGCTCGTAGATGCGGATCGACTGGTCGAGCGGCACGTCGCCACGCTCCAGATCATCGACGATCTTCTCCAGCGCGTCGAGTGCCTGTTCGAAGCTCATCGCCTTGATGTCTTCGTTGGTCTCACCAGCCATCATTCATCCTTTCATCAGTCGCCCGACATGGGCGGCGACCGAAAATGCCAGTCCCTGCAGATCGTAGCCACCCTCGAGCAAGCTGACGAGCCGGTTGCCGCTGTGGCGCGTGGCGCGCTGCATCAACTGGCCGGTCGCCCAGTCAAAATCGTCCTCGGTCAGGTTGATCTCGGCCAATGGATCTCGGTGATGAGCGTCGAACCCGGCCGAAATGATGATCAGGTCCGGCGCGAAATTGTCGAGCGCCGGCAGGACCCGCGACAGGAAGGCGTCGCGGAAAACCTCGCTGCCGGTCTGCGGCGCCAACGGTGCGTTGACGATGTTGCCGGCGCCGGTTTCGCTCTTTGCCCCGGTGCCGGGATAGAGCGGCATCTGGTGCGTCGAGCAATAGAGCACCGTCGGATCGTCCCAGAAAATATCCTGCGTGCCGTTGCCGTGATGCACGTCCCAGTCGACGACGGCAACGCGCTCGACGCCATGTTTCCTCTGTGCATGGCGCGCCGCAATCGCCGCCGTGTTGAAGAGACAGAAGCCCATGGCCGTGGTCTTTTCGGCATGGTGGCCGGGCGGCCGCGCGGCGACGAAGACATTGTCGGCGCGGCCTGTGAAAACGTCGTCCACGGCAGCGTTGGCAGCACCAATCGCCGTGATCGCCGCTTGCCAACTCTTCGGGCTGGCGGTGGTGTCGGCGTCGATGCGGGCAATGCCCGTGTCGGGAATGGATGCGCGGACGCGGGCGACGAAATCGGCGGGATGCGCGTAGAGGATGGTGGCCTCGTCGCCCTCCGGCGCCTGGACGCGATCGAGCGTGGCAAAAGCCTCGTCGTCGAGCACACGCTCGATGGCGCGCAAGCGGTCGGGCCGCTCGGGATGGCCGGGCGGCGTGATGTGCTCGAGGAAGATCGGATGGCTGTAGAGACGGGTGGTCATCGCCCTAATCTAGTGACCCGGATCGACAAAGGCCATGCGCAGGCGGTTGATGACTGGGGAAAATCACGCCTGCGTCCATTGGTGTCGCTACGGGCATTGGCGTCGCCAGTGCTTCGGCGTAAGGTCGCCGCCACTGCCTGGTGCTCGCCGCAAGCGAGAGAATCGGGAACACGGTTGAATTCCGTGGCGTGCCCAACGCTGTGAGGGGGACCGCGCCGGTAAATGCCACTGTCGATGACGGGAAGGCACCGGACGCGGGTTGATCCCGAGCCAGAAGACCGGCCTGGCAGGTATCGTCGTCCGCATGGTCAGGCGGATGACATCTACTGCAATCGCAAGGGGACACGCGATGCCGGAACACATGACCGCTCCAGTTGGCGACGGATTTGACCAAAGTGCACGCAACGCGGTTTACCGCGCCATGTTCACGCGGCGCGATGTCCGCAGCCATTTCCTGCCCACCGCGCTCGAAGATGATGTGCTGGCGCGGCTGCTGCTTGCGGCCCATCACGCCCCATCGGTCGGCTTCATGCAGCCATGGAACTTCATCGTCATTCGCGACACCGAGCGACGGCAGAAGGTGCGCGACCTGTTCCTGGCGGCGCGCGAACAGGAGTTGCCAGCCATCGCGGAAGAGCGACAGGCGCTCTACCGCAAGCTCAAGCTGGAAGGCATCTGCGAAAGCGCGCTCAACATCTGCATCACCTGCGACCGCCAGCGCTCGAAGGGTTCGCCGCTGGGGCGCTGGCACAATCCGGAGATGGACCTCTACAGCACGGTTTGCGCGGTGCAGAACTTCTGGCTGGCGGCGCGCGCCGAAGGTGTTGGTGTCGGCTGGGTCAGCATCATCGAGGCGCAAGCGTTGAAAGACCTGCTGTCAATTCCAGAGCATGTGACCCCGGTCGCCTATCTCTGCGTCGGCCGCGTCTCGGAGTTCGCGCCAAAACCGGACCTTGAAACGCACGGCTGGGGACGCCGCCTGCCGTTGCCGGAGCTGATCATGAGCGAGATTTTTTCCGGGCAAGGCGAAGCGCCGCTCAAATCGACCGTAACGCGCCTCAACGCTGTCGGCGCCGCACCGGCGACGGCGACCGCCGCTGATCAGCCTGTCGCGCCGGCCGTGCCCCAGCGCGAGCCACCGAAGGAGGCCAGCGCCTTGTCCTTGAGTTCCCTGAATTTCGACGACGCTTCGGCCAGCCGGGCGTCCCACTCGGGATCGGGCACCTGGCCCTCGATGGTCCTGAAATAGACCTGCATCAGGCAGGCGATGGCGAAGGGTTCGATGAACGCGGCCTTGAAAGCCCAGGCGAAGACAATGGCGAGCACGAAGGCCCAGCCCGCGAGCTGCCCGGGCATGAGGAAAAGAATGGCACCGGCCGGAGCCAGCATCAGCAGGAAGATGACGAACGACACGCCCCACATGACGACCGCCAGCCAGACGGCGTTCTTGACCATGATCTTGCCGTTCTGGGCGTAGAGCACGACGCCTTGCCGCGCCGTCTCGAACGGCGAGGCTGAATTGATGCGGATGTTGTAGCCCAGGATGATCTCGTCGACATAGGTCAGCGACAGGCGGATCACCGTGTTGATGAAGGAGACCAGGCCGCTCAAGCCCGGGATCGGCAGGAAAGCGGCGACGCCGCCGATCAGGCCGGTGATGGCGCGGATGGCGCCCTTGACCAGCTGGTCGACGACGAAAAGGATGCTGGCTTCGGCAAAACGCCGGGTGACGATGTCCTTGGCGTAGGCAATCTGGTTCTGGCCGTCGGGAATATCGCGGCCGTCGATCAGATGGACCATGACGGCGATATGGCCGGCCTTGACGACGTAGAGGATGTATTCGCGGATCCAATAAACGGCGATCGAGACGATACCGAACCCGACCACGCCGCCCCACAAGGCAAATGACAGCGGCTCGTCAGGATCGGTGGAGATATGGCCGATACCATAGCCAACGGAGGCGCCCGCACCGGTCGCAATGATGTAGGCCAGCGTGATGCCGAAATAGACGATCATGCGAAAGACAATGAAGGGCCAGGTCCGCATCATGATGGACACCGACCTGCCGATATCGAAATCCCACATGCCCCGAATCTCCGCTTCAGAGATGGCGCGAGAGGATGCGCTCAAACCGGCTATTGTCAATTGCGGGCAATGGCGCCGGACCGCCTATGGGGATTTCAGTTCGGCTGCGGATCAGGCTTTTTGAGCAGGCCTTCGAGCAGTTGCTTGAACGCCGTCACCACCTTCTTCGACGTCGCTTCGGGGTCGCTCGAATTGGCGATCCGTTGCGCCGCCTGACTGCTCGCCCCGTTGATCAGCCGCGAGGCAGTCTCGGGGTCGAGGCTGGAGACGACAACCCCCTCCTCCTGCAACATCGTCAGATGGCTGGTCATTGAAGCGATGCATGCATTGGCATTCGGCCATTGTGCCGGATCTCCCAGCACGGCTGGGCCATCCCGGAACATGATGCGCTGGATTTCCGGTTCCAACGCCATCTCGATATAGGTCGTGCATTCGTCGACGAAATGCTGCCAGCGGGTCGGCGCTCTCGACGCCACTTCGTTCACGTGCGCCGCCATCTCGCCGTCGATTTCGGCGATGACCGCCTGCAGCAATCCCTTCTTGTCGCCGAAGTGATGATAGAGTGCGCCGCGCGTCAGCCCGGCCGAGGCAGTGAAATCATCCATTGAGGCTTCAGCATAGCCGATCGTGCCGAAGGCGTGGCGGGCCGCCGCGATCAGCTTGGCGCGCGTCTCGGCGATCATTTCCTTGCGAGGTTTGTGCATGGCTTCTGGACCTACTAACATACGCTTCGTATGCCAATTGACATACGCGGCGTATGATCTATCTAACAATCATACGCTTCGTATGTAATTGTCGAATCTTCCTTTGTCGAGGAACCGGACCATGCAAAATCCCTATGCGGAAATCTTTCGCGCTCCCGGCGCCAAGGGCTTTGCAGCCGCGGGCTTCATGGCGCGCCTGCCGATCGCGATGGCGCCAATCGGCATCGTGGCGATGCTGTCGCAGACGCGTGGCGAGTACTGGCTGGCCGGCGCCGTCTCAGCGACATTCGCACTGGCCAACGCCTTCGTGGCGCCGCAAATATCAAGGCTGGTGGATCGCGTTGGCCAGACGCGGATCGTGGTGCCGACCACGATCATCTCCGTGCTCGCCTTTGCCGTCCTGATTGCGGCGGCCAATCAGAACTGGCCGGTATGGACGCTGTTCGTGTCGGCGCTGCTGGCCGCGGCGATGCCCAGCATCCCGGCAATGGTGCGCGCACGCTGGACCGAGATTTTCCGCGGACGGCCCGAAATGAACACCGCATTCGCCTTCGAGTCGGCGGCGGACGAGCTGGTCTACATTGCCGGGGCATCGCTGTCGGTGGGCCTCAGCTCCGCCCTGTTCCCGGAAGCCGGAATGCTGGCGAGTTCGCTGTTCCTCGCCGTCGGCTCGACGGCCTTCATCCTGCAGCGTTCGACCGAGCCGCAAGTGCGGCCGGTGGAACATGGTTCGCGCGGCTCGGCAATCCGCCTGCGGCCGGTGCAGATCATCACCTTCGCCCTCATCTTCATCGGCGCAACCTTCGCGACGACGGAAGTGAGCACCGTGGCGATCACCAAGGAGCTTGGCCAGCCGGCCGCCGCGAGCCTGGTCATCGGCGTCTACGCGCTGGGATCGTTCGTGCTCGGCATCATCGTCGGGGCGCTCAACCTGAAAATGGCCCTGCAGCGTCAACTTGCCATCGCCGTCGCCGTCATCGCGCTCACAGCGCTGCCGTTGCTCGCCGCCGACACGGTGCCGCTTCTGGCGCTGGCCGTCTTCGTCAGCGGCGTGGCGATCTCACCGACCTTCATCACGGCATTCGGCTTGATCGAGCGGCACGTGCCGGAGGCGATGCTGACCGAGGGCATCACCTGGGTGACCACCGGGATCGGCATCGGCATGGCGCTGGGCTCGTTCGCGGCCGGTTCGGTGGTGGATGCATTCGGCGCCCAGAACGGGTTCTGGGTGTCGGTGGCTTCAGGCACAATCGCACTGGCCACCGTGTTGCTTGGCCAGCGCAGCCTTGCCACGCCTAAATGCGACCTGGACGGATGCGAAGCAGGCGTCGTTCCTGCAGAATGATCCCCGAAGCGCCCGGTTCGAACGGGCCGCGCGCTATCCCCTGCGGTTGCCCTTCAGAGAATCTCGGTCTTGGCGATATGGATGCCAAAACCCTCGAGACCGACATAGTGGCGTTCGCGTGAAGCGATCAGGTTGATCGAGGATATGCCGAGATCCTTGAGGATCTGTGCGCCGAGACCAATCTCGCGCCACTCGTTCTCACGGCGGCGCGCCTCTTCGTGATCCTCGCGATCGGTCGAAGCCGGCCGCTTGCGTTCCTGATGGGCGACGCCGACCGAGCCCTCGCGCAGATAGACGATGACGCCGCGCCTGCGCTCACCCATCGCCTTCATGATGCCGTCGAGCCGATGGGTGGTGCCGAAGACATCGGTCACCACATCCTCGGAGTGCAGGCGCACCGGCACCTCCTCGCCGTCGCGGATGTCGCCGAAGACAATGGCGACATGATGCATGGAGTCCCAGGGCAGCGTGTAGGTGAAGACCTGCGCCTTGCCGCCGAGCGTGTCGATTTCGGAGCAAGCCACGCGTTCGACGAGCGTTTCCTTGCGTTGGCGGTAGGCGATGAGGTCGGCGACCGAAACCTGTTTGAGGCCATGCTCCTCGGCAAAGGCCGAAACCTGCGGGCCGCGCTTGACGGTGCCGTCGTCATTGACCAGTTCCGAAATGACGCCGACCGGCGCCAGGCCGGCGAGCTTGCACAGGTCAACCGCGGCTTCGGTATGGCCCGAGCGCATCAGCACGCCGCCCTCGCGCGCGATCAGCGGGAAGATATGGCCGGGACGGACGAAATCCGAGCCGCCGACGTTGCCGTTGGCGAGATTGCGCACGGTCAGCGTGCGGTCCTCGGCCGAGATGCCGGTCGTCGTGCCATGCTTGAAATCGACGCTGACGGTGAAGGCGGTGGTGTGGGCGGAATCGTTGTCGGCCACCATCGGCGACAAATTGAGCCGCTTGGCCTCCTCGCGCGGCATCGGCGTGCAGACGATGCCGGAGGTGTGACGGATGATGAACGCCATCTTCTCCGGTGTGCAATGGACGGCGGCGACGATCAGGTCGCCCTCATTCTCGCGCCCATCATCGTCCATGACGACGACGATCTCACCGCGTTCGAAAGCACGCAGGGCTTCGACGATTTTCTTCTGGTCGTAAGGCATGGATGCTCGCTTCGCTGGCAAGGTTGAAGGTCAGACGCGTCCGGTCTGTCCACGATGACGCAGATAATGATCGGCGATGGCGCAAGCAACCATCGCCTCGCCGATCGGCACGGCGCGGATGCCGACGCATGGATCGTGACGGCCCTTGGTCATGATCTCGACGTCGTGACCATCCTTGTCGATCGACTTTCGCGGCGTCAGGATCGATGAGGTCGGCTTGACGGCGAAACGCGCGACGATTTCCTGGCCGGTCGAAATGCCGCCGAGGATGCCGCCGGCATTGTTCGACAGGAACACCGGCTTGCCGTCATTGCCCATGCGCATCTCGTCGGCATTCTGTTCGCCTGTGATATGGGCGGCCTCGAAACCGTTGCCGATCTCGACGCCCTTGACGGCGTTGATCGACATCAGGCCGGACGCAATGTCCTGGTCGAGCTTGGCGTAGATCGGCGCGCCGAGGCCTGCCGGAACGCCATCGGCAACGATCTCGATGACCGCGCCGACCGATGAACCCGCCTTGCGAATGCCGTCGAGATACTGCGTGAAGACCGGAACGGAAGCCGGATCGGGGGTGAAGAACGGATTTTCCGCGTCGCCGATGAAATTCCAGTTCCAGTTGGCGCGATCGATTGATTTTTCGCCCATCGACACCAGTGCGCCGCGCACCACCATGCCCGGCACCACCTTGCGGGCCAAGGCTCCGGCCGCCACGCGCGCCGCCGTCTCGCGTGCCGAAGAGCGGCCGCCGCCGCGATAATCGCGCACGCCGTATTTGACGTCATAGGTGTAGTCGGCATGGCCGGGCCGGTATTGGCGGGCGATCTCGCCATAGTCCTTCGAGCGCTGGTCGACATTCTCGATCAGCATCGACACCGGCGTGCCGGTGGTGATCATCGTCTCGCCGTCCTCGTCTAGGATGAAGCCCGACAGCACCTTTACCTCGTCGGGTTCGCGGCGCTGGGTGACGAAGCGTGATTGGCCCGGCCGGCGCTTGTCGAGTTCGGCCTGGATGTCTCGCTGAGTAAAGCGGATGCCGGGCGGACAGCCGTCGACCACGCAGCCGAGTGCGGCGCCGTGGCTTTCACCCCAGGTGGTGACGCGGAAAAGGTGGCCGAACGTGTTGTGAGACATAAAACGACCCTGCCCGGCGTCGGAGCCGGCTTGGCGCATGATCCCGAAAATCGGCGCGATTTCGGAAAGGATCACCCGCAAATCAAAAAGCGCTACAGCGTCCCTTGACCGCCCAGGAAGACGCGCGGCGCTGCAGCCTGCCTTCTATTGGCGTTTTTCACAGGGGTCAAACTGTGATCTGGCGGATTTAGTTTTGACACATTCGGTTGGTTTCTGCTCTCTTCCATCCGCCAGCCACCGCCTGCCGCCGCCATGCCGGTGCAATGATAACGAGGAACGATAATGCGTACCCTGATTGGCGCCGTCGCCGCCACGCTGCTGCTGTCCACCGCCGCTTTCGCCGGCCAGACCGAAGGCCTGATCAAGAAGATCGACAAGGATGCGCTGACGCTGACGCTGGACGACGGCAAATCCTACAAGCTGAATGCCGAGACAGATCTCGACGCGCTGAAGCCGGGCATGGACATCGTCATCGCCTATGATGAGACCAATGGCGAAAACGTCATCACCGACATGGAACTGCCGGACAGTTCCGCCAATTAGAGCTTCCAACCTGAATTGGATGCAGTGGCGCCGGTTCAGCTTTTTCGCTGAGCCGCGCTAACCTTTTGTTTTTGGGTACTTCCGAACGGAAAACGCTACGCACTTTTCCTGGATTACTCCAAGGTGGCTTATAGCCACTCCAGGCTCTTGCCTTCGAGTTTGAGCACGCGGTCCTGCGGGGTCTCCAGGTTCGCTGCCTCATTCTCTGCCATCCCAAGCACGAAGCGGAACAAGGTCCGCATGACCCCGCCATGGGTTACGCAGATCGTCTGGCGTTCTATCGCGTCGAACCAGGGCTTCACCCGTTCGAGCAGCATCTGGTAACTCTCCGCGCCCTCGCCGGGCGGCTGAAAGTTCCATTTGTCCAGCGCGCGCGTCCGGCGCGCGTCCGGATACCGCGCCTTGAGTTCGGCAAAGGTAAACCCCTGCCAATCGCCGAAATTGACTTCGACCAGGCGAGGATCGGTTTGATAGGCGTCCGGATCGAGCTTCATCGCGGCACGGATACGCTGCATCGTTTCGCACGTCCGTCGCATCGGGCTTGCGACGAAATCGAAATCCTGGGGGTTGTGGACGAGTTTGGCCAGCAGATCGCCGTTGCCGGTTGCCTGTTCGCGGCCAAGCGCATTGATGTCCGTGTCGGCCTGGCCCTGAAGCCGGAACTCGGCGTTCCACGCGGTCTGGCCGTGGCGCACGATGTAAACCAGCGGGTACATCAGGTCTTCCGGTGCAGGGTCGGGATGGACGACGGTTGGTGGGTGTTATTCCTTGACCGTCGAAATATCCGGCGCGTCCACCGCCTTCATGCCGACGACGTGGTAGCCCGAATCGACGTGATGCACTTCACCGGTGACGCCGCGCGACAGATCGGACAGGAAATAGACGCCGGAATCGCCGACTTCCTCCTGCGTCACCGTCTGCTTCAGCGGTGAATTGTATTCGTTCCACTTCAGGATGTAGCGGAAATCGCCGATGCCGGATGCGGCAAGCGTCTTGATCGGTCCGGCCGAGATGGCGTTGACGCGGATCTTCTTGGCGCCGAGATCGACGGCCAGATAACGCACGCTGGCCTCGAGTGCCGCCTTGGCGACACCCATGACGTTGTAGTGCGGCATCACCTTTTCGGCGCCATAGTAGGTCAGCGTCAGCAGCGAGCCACCATTGGTCATCAGGGCTTCGGCGCGCTTGGCAATGGTGGTGAAGGAATAGACCGAAATGTCCATGGTGCGCAGGAAATTGTCGCGCGTCGTCTCGACGTAACGGCCGGTCAACTCGTCCTTGTCGGAAAAAGCGATGGCGTGGACGAGAAAATCAAGCTTGCCCCAATGCCTGGCGACATTGGCGAAAACCTCATCCAGGCTCGCCGGATCGGTGACGTCGCAATGGCCGGCCACAAAGGCGCCGAGTTCCGCCGCCAGCGGCTCGACGCGCTTCTTGAACGCTTCGCCCTGATAGGTGAGCGCGATCTCGGCGCCATGGTCGACGCACGACTTGGCGATGCCATAGGCGATCGATCTGTTGTTGGCGACGCCAAGAATAAGGCCGCGCTTGCCGGCCATTAGGCCCTGTCCACCCGCCATGTGAGCGCTCTCCGCAAGATTCCTGCTTTGTGGAGTGCCCTATCGCACAGGCACAGGGCCCCTTCAAGCGTTCAAACCGGACAGTTCGGGGGACAAAAGCCGCAATCAGCCTTTTTGGCTGCGCAACAGCGCTTCGAGCGCGCTATCGCCGCCTTCCGGCAGCATGATCCGCACATGGGCATAGAGATCGCCATGGCCGCCGGCCTTCTCCGGCAGGCCCCTGCCCTTGAGCCGCAGGACCTTGTCAGAACTCGACCAGGCGGGAATGTTGACCGCGAGCTTGCCGGTCGGGGTCTCGACGGGCACCTTGGCGCCGAGCACAGCATCCGCCAGCGCCACCGGCAGATCGGCATGCAGGTCGCGGCCCTCGATGCGGTAGCGCGGATGCCGGCGCAGATGGATCTTGACCAGCGCATCGCCCGGCTGGCCCGGCCCTTGCTCGCCTTGCCCCTTCAGCCGGATGGTCTGGCCGTCCTCGACATAGGCCGGCAGCTTGACCGCCACCTTGCGGCCGTCGGGAAACATCGCCGTCACCTTTTCGGCGGTCGCCGCTTCCTCGATGGTGACGTCGAGCGTCACGTTCAGATCGGCAGCGGTCGCAGGCTGCCGGCGGTCGCCGGTGCCGGCGCCCCGCGCGCCCGAAAAGGCGTCGCCGAAAATCTGGCTGAAGATATCGCTGTTGCCGTCGAACGGATCACCGCCCGGACGCCCCGAACGGAATTCGAATCGCGAACCGCCGGCCCCTTGCTGCCGGCGAAACCCGCCGAAGGGATCACCACCACCGGCGGCACCCTCGAAACCCTGGAAACGCGGCTTGCCGTCGGCGTCGATCTCGCCGCGGTCGAACGCGGCGCGATTCTTCTCGTCGCCGACGATCTCGTAGGCCTGGTTGGCCGCGGCAAAACGGTCCTTCGCCTTGGGATCATTCGGATTCTGGTCCGGATGATGCTTCTTGGCGAGTTTCCGGTACGCCGATTTTATGTCTTTGGCCGATGCGTTCTTGGCAACGCCCAGCACCTCATAGGGGTCGCGCATGCTTACTGCCCTGGAGAAGGAGTGAAACTGTGGTTGCCTCCTATATGCGCTCGCATAGGAAGAAATTCCAGTGCCCGAGCAGCATATCAAAAACGGAAAGTCAAAGCGCCTTGAAGTCCTGCATGTGCCAGCCGCCGGCACTGGCCAGGCAGAGTTCGCCTTCGAACATGGCAACGCCATCAAAGCTTTCGCGCGAGGCCCTGAAACGGCGGCATGTCTGGCCCTTGTCCTTCAATTCCGCCAGTTCGGTGATGGAACCACGTGACCCTGTGCCGGCATTCGCCCAGGGCACGGCCTGGCCGTCGAGTTGTTCGATGTCGGCCGAGGACACCGCATTGCCGATCGTCGTCTGGTCGGAGTCGCGATCCGAACTGACCGGCGCGGATAATGGGGCGGACGTGCTGCTGGTCAGAATCGAGCGATCGACTTCGGCTTTTTCCAGGCTGAAGCCACCCGCGCCGCAGGCGGCAAGCGGCAGAACGATCATCACGATCGCGGCCTTGGCGCTGGCTGAAGCAATTAGGCTGCCTTGCCTGCTGTCAAAAGCTTGCGCGATACGCGACAATCGGCAACCTCCCCCCTGCGCCATAAGAATCTTGGCTTCGTGACAATTTGAGAAAAACTATGAGTGACACAGAGTTAACAACCAGTGACTTTACCGAGGCTGCAGAGCCGTTTCGCCTCTTTGCCGCATGGCTGGAGGACGCCACCAAAAGCGAGATGAACGACCCCAACGGCGTGGCCCTGGCGACCGTCGATGCCGACGGCATGCCGGATGTGCGGATGGTGCTGCTCAAGGGCTTCGATGAAGGCGGGTTTGTGTTCTACACGAATTTCGAGAGCGCCAAGGGCCAGGAAATTCTTGGCAGCATGAAGGCGGCGATGTGTTTCCATTGGAAATCTCTGCGCCGGCAGGTGCGGGTGCGCGGTCCGGTGGAGATCGTCAGCGAGGCCGAAGCCGACGCCTATTACGCGACGCGGCCGCGCGGCAGCCGTATCGGCGCCTGGGCCTCGAAACAGTCGCGGCCGCTGGAAAGCCGCTTTGCGCTGGAAAAGGCGGTGGCCGAATACACGGCCCGCTATGCGATCGGCGAAATCCCGCGGCCAAAACATTGGTCCGGCTTCCGCATCGTACCCACGACCATCGAGTTCTGGCACGATCGACCATTCCGGCTGCATGACCGCGTCGTCTTTTCACGCAAGACCGGGGACGGTTGGGACAAGACGAGGCTTTATCCCTGAAAGAGAGGCTCAGGCCTTCTTTCTGGTCATGAACGCCGTGAGCGCGGCGCGCGCCTCATCCGACTTCAGCCGCGCACGAAAATGTTCGCTTTCCTCGCCGATGCGGGCGACGAGGTCGTCACGCGAGCCGCGCATCAGGTCGCGTGCGATTTTCAGCGCCTGCGGCGGCTTGGCGGCGATCTGGCCGGCAGCCGCCAGCACCGAGGCCTCCAGCGCCGCTTCCTCGACCACCTCGTAGATCAGGCCGGCGGCCTTCGCCCGCTCAGCCGAAAAGCCCTCGCCAAGGCCGAGCAGCGCGAAGGCAGCTTGCTGCCCCAGGATGCGCGGCACCAACAGGCTCGATCCCGCCTCGGGCACCAGGCCGAGGTCGACGAAAGGCGTCCTGAACACGGTGCGCGGCGTTGCGAAGGTCAGGTCGCAATGCAGGTTGAGCGTCGTGCCGATGCCGACCGCGATGCCGTCGACGCCGGAGACAATGGGTTTCTCGACCCCGGCCAGCGCCATCAGGAAGTCCCAGACCTCCGTGCCACCGTCGCCGCCGGTGGCGACGACCATGAAATCGGCAAGGTCGTTGCCGGAGGAGAAGGCGCCGGGCACGCCGAGGAAGACATGGACGCGGATCGCGGGGTCGGCGTCACCCTCGGCCAGCGCAGCCGACATTTTCGCATACATGGCGCGGGTCAAGGCGTTCTTCTTGTCCGGGCGGTTCATGCGGATGATCTGAATGGCGCCCTGGCGCTCGACGAGGATATGGTCTGTCACGGTTTCTTCCTTGTGAACGTCAGGCAGAGATGAGCGCCTTGCCAGCAGCGGCCAGGCTTTCGGCGCCCCCGATGATGCGATCCTTCAGCGCACGTGCCTCACCAAGCAGGTTTTCGGCGAAGAAGCGGCAAAGCGCGATCCGGCCCGGATCGGCAAGAGCGCCCTGCGCCAGATAGGCGCCGCCGGCAGCAAGCGAGATCAACCTGAGATAGGGCGTAGCACCGGCCAGCGCCTCGTCCGACTGGCCATCGGCCGACAGTTTTTGCAGGAAGCGGGTCGCGTGCGTCAACTCGGCAAGCGCCTCGTCGAGGGCATCGGCGGTGCGGCCGAAACCCTGCAGATTGGAGATCCGCACGGCATTGGCGATCGCGGCAAGTTCGACGATGTAATCATACACATGTTCGCCGCCGCCCAGCGGCAGCTTGCGCATGACCAGATCGATGGCCTGGATACCGTTGGTGCCTTCGTAGATCGGGGCGATGCGCGCATCGCGATAGAGGGCGGCCGCGCCCGTCTCCTCGATGAAGCCCATGCCGCCATGCACCTGGAGGCCGAGCGAGGCGACCTCGACACCGACATCGGTCGAAAACGCCTTCGCCAGCGGCGTCAACAGATTGGCGCGATCGCGCCAATGCGCCGCCTCGTCACCGGTTGATACACGCGCCAGGTCGATAGCATGCGCGCAGCAATAGCTGATGGCGCGCGCCGTCTGCGTCAGCGCCTTCATGGTCAGGAGATTGCGCTGCACATCGGGGTGATGGACGATCGGCGCCATGCCGGCGCCAGCATAGCTTGCCGCCTTGCCCTGGCGGCGCTCATTGGCATAGGCGATCGCCTTTTGCGTCGCGGTTTCCGCGACCGCGACGCCCTGCATGCCGACGGCGAGGCGGGCGTTGTTCATCATGGTGAACATGCAGGCGAGGCCCTTGTTCTCCTCGCCGATCAGCCAGCCGATGGCGCCGGGCGCAGCGCCCCCGAAGCCGTCGCCGTAGATCATGGTACAGGTTGGCGAGGCATGGATGCCGAGCTTGTGCTCGAGACCCGAGCAGAAGACATCGTTGCGCGCGCCCATCGATCCATCGTCGCCGACCAGGAATTTCGGCACCAGGAACAGCGATATGCCGCGCGTGCCGGCCGGCGCATCGGGCAGCCGCGCCAGAACCAGATGGATGATGTTGTCGGTGAAGTCGTGCTCGCCATAGGTGATGAAGATCTTCTGGCCGAAGATGCGGTAGGTGCCGTCACCCGCCGGCTCGGCGCGGGCGCGCAAGGCATTGAGGTCCGAACCGGCCTGCGGCTCGGTCAGGTTCATCGTGCCCATCCATTCGCCGGAGACGAGCTTTTCGAGATATTTCGCCTTGAGTTCTTCGGAGGCGTGCTTGTCGAGCGCCTCGACGGCGCCCATGGTCAGCGTCGGGCCGATGCCGAAGGCCATGGCGGCGGAGTTCCACATTTCGAGCGCGGCGACGCCGAGCATGGTCGGCAACGCCTGGCCGCCATACGCCTCGGGCCCGGACAGTGCGTTCCAGCCGCCATCGATCCAGCGGCGATAGAGTTCCTTCCAGCCGGGCGGCGTGGTGACGGCAGCGTCCTTCAGCACCGCACCCTGCTCATCGCCGATCTTGTAGAGCGGCGCGACCTCCTCGGTGGCGAATCGTCCGGCCTCGCCGAGAACGGCATCGACCAGATCCTCGCCGAGATCGCCGAAGGTGCCGGCATCAAGGGCCGACTTCATGCCGGCCACGTGCTTGAGCGTGAAAGCGATATCCTCGACCGGTGCCCGATACATGCCGCTCGCTCCTCCTGATGCATCGGCTCGTCGATCCTAGGACCCGCACTGCCGCAAAACCATCCGCCTTTTGAGCGGTCTCCCACCTTCTTTTTACGTAAACGTCAAACTTTGTCACGCGGATTTTGCAAACGCGCCGGCGCGTATTAGATTCGGGTTAGCGCCGGATCAAGCCGAGCGACAACAGGCCAGGACCAACGAACCGGAACCACCCATGCTTGCCAGACCCGACGCCTATCGCTGCATCGAATGCGGCCTGCCCTATCGCGCGGCAGGGTTCTGCTATCATCAGGGCAGACTGGAAGACGGCGCCGCCTATTGGTCGGATCGCGGCATATTGTGCTCGCCGCAATGTTCTCTAGCCCACCACCGCAAACGCGCAGCCGAAGGCCCGTCGCCGCAAGAGCCGGCGCCCGATCCATTCGAGTTTCGGCCGCTCATCCGGCGGTAGCTTTGCCGGCGCCAGCCTGCATAAGCACTTCCTTAACCATGACGGTCCAGGATTTTGCCTTGGTCAACGGGGATTCCCTGTTTGAAAAGGACGGCGCACCTCCTTCGCCGCACAGCGCTTCTCGCTTTTGCGGCGACGATGACGTTGTCGACGGTGGCAAAGTCCTCGGATTTCTCCGAGCCCTGGAAGAATGCTGACCGCGCCCTGGTCATCGACGCCTACGAATACAATTCCATCGACTGGGCCCAACTCGCCACCGACAAGCGGATCGTCGGCTTCATCAACAAGGCATCCGACGGCTTGCCGCCGCCCTATTTCTGTTTCGGCGACGACACCGAGGTAAAACTCTGCAAGGCGCTTTGGAAACGCCACGCGGTGACGCGCGAACTGTTCCAGACGCGCAAGGTGGTCGCCAAGGCGCTGGGCCTAAAATGGGGCGCCTATCACCTCGCCCGCCCCGGCAATCCGGTCGAACAGGCCAATAATTTCCTCGATTTCGCCGAACCCGCGCCGGACGATCTGCTGGCTCTCGACATCGAGGGCAATGACCCGACACAGTGGATGTCGCTCGATGATGCCGAGGAGTTCGTGCGCCAGGTGCATCGTCGCATCGGCCGCTTCCCGGTGCTCTATTCCAATGGCAAGACGGCCCAGTACATTGCCGACAACAGCTATAGATACCGGCTCCTGTCGCGGCTGCCGCTCTGGTATGCCCGCTACAAGTCCGACATCGACGTGCATTTTCCGATGGGCAACTGGCAGGGCTACGCGCTGTGGCAGTTTTCGGCGCAAGCCAATTGCGGCCGGTTCCGCTGCCCTTACAGGGTCGCCGGCACGCCCAAGGACATCGACGTCAATGTCGCGCCGACGGACGCCGCCACGTTGCGCGCGCAATGGCCGTTCGGTGGGCTCATCGATGTACCGCCCGACTATCTCGCCTCGATACCGCTGCCGGTCTCACGCGAAGCGGGCCTTGCCGGCAATGTCACCATCACCTACGCCTCTGTGGCGGCGCCGCCGACCTTCGAGGACATGGTCGCGGCGCTGGGCACGCGCTGGACGAAATTCCGTGATGGCTTCCGCATGCCTGTCGTGAAGACGGTGCCGCGACGGCCGGGCTTCGGCATTGTCCAATATGTCGCCTGGAAGCGGACCGACCAGCGGTCGCCCGCACAACTCGACGCCGCCTTTGCCGCGGCCGATCCGCTCAGCACCGCTTCGACCGAGATCGATCGCGGTTTGCGATAGAGACTAAAGCGCACCCCGTTTGATCGGATTCAGGCGATGCGATTTAGGTCCTTGTTTTCACGCATGTCGTTGTCCCAATACCGAGGTCACTTTTGGGCGACACGCATTGGTGTTCCGGATCTTCAGTTTGCCTGCTCGCGCACCACGGCCTGCCAGCCAATGTCGCGGCGGCAGAACCCATCCGGCCAGTCGATACGGTCGAGCGCGGCATAGGCGCGTTTCTGCGCCTCGCCGACAGTAGCGCCTGATGCCGTGACGTTGAGGACGCGGCCCCCATTGGCAACCAGGGCGCCGCCATTGATGGCCGTTCCGGCATGAAAGATCTGGACGCCGTCGCCCGCCGCATCTTCGACACCGCGGATGACCGATCCCTTCTCGGGCGTTCCGGGATAGCCCCTGGCCGCCATCACCACGGTGAGTGCCGCCTCGTCGCGCCAGCGCACCGAACTGTGCGCAAGCTGGCCATCGGTGGCGGCATTGAGCAGGACCAGCAGATCGTCCTTCAGCCGCATCATCAGCACCTGGCATTCCGGATCGCCGAAACGGGTGTTGTATTCGATCAGCTTCGGCCCCTTGTCGGTGATCATCAGTCCGGCGAAGAGAATGCCGGAGAAAGGCGCGCCCAACTCGGCCATGCCATGCATGGTTGGCTCGATGATCTCGCGCATGGTGCGCTCGATCATCTGCGACGTCATCACCGGCGCCGGTGAATAGGCGCCCATGCCGCCAGTGTTGGGGCCGACATCGCCATCGCCGACGCGCTTGTGGTCCTGCGCGGTACCGAAGGGCAGCGCCGTGGTGCCGTCGCAGAGGCAGAAGAAACTTGCCTCCTCACCGGTCATGAATTCCTCGACCACCACTTCCGCGCCGGCGGCGCCGAAAGACCCGTCGAAACAGGCATCGAGTGCCGCCTGTGCCTCGCCGAGCGTCATGGCGACGGTGACGCCCTTGCCGGCGGCCAGGCCATCGGCCTTGATGACGATCGGCGCGCCTGTCTTTTCGACATAGGCTTTGGCGGACGCCAGATCGCCGAAACGGCCATAGGCGGCGGTCGGGATGTCGTATCTGGCGCAGAGATCCTTGGTGAACCCCTTTGAGCCTTCCAGCCGGGCGGCAGCCTTGGAGGGGCCGAAGACGCGAATGTTTTCCGCACGCAGATCGTCGGCAATGCCGGCGACCAGTGGCCCCTCCGGACCGACCACGACGAGGTCGATCTTCTTGTCCCTGCAGAAGGCGGCGACGGCGACGTGATCGGCAATGTCCAGCTTCACCAGTTCGGCCTCACTGCCGATACCCGGATTGCCGGGAGCCGCATAAAGCCTGGTCAGCAGCGGCGATGCGGCGATCTTCCAGGCCAGCGCATGTTCGCGGCCGCCGGAGCCGAGAAGAAGAACGTTCATGGCCACCTCTTGATGCCTATAATCCTGCAGAGCACCCGCTATTGCTCTCTGGACGATGGGTCAAGGCATCAGGGTGCTTTGATCGGAATTGCGCACGGGAACGTTACCCCTGCCGAAAATCGGCGGCGCACGCCGCCGGCGATTTTCTGGCAAGTCCCTTTAACCCTGGAAGACGACCGGAAACCAGTCCTCGCGCAACCGCTGTCCCGGCTGCATGCCGTGGCCATGGTAGGGCGGCGAGGTGCGCCCCGGCCGCTCGACATAACGCGCATCGTCGCCGACCCAGCGCAATGACAGCGCCCGGCGCCGCGCCGAAGTCATGTTGCCGCGCGCGCCATGAGCGGTCCTGAAGTCGAACAGGATGGCGTCGCCCGGCTCCATTTCCCATTCGAGAACCTTCATCGACGGGTCCTTGTCCGGATCGGGCACCGGCATATAGTCGCCATCGCCGGCATAGAAATTGCTGTCGTCGAGCCAGCGCACCGGCAGGATCATCTTGTCCCATTTGTGCGAGCCGGCGATCAGGCGCAGCGTCGCCTCCTTAACCGGGTCGATGGGAATCCAGAAGCTTACCGTCTGCTGGCCATCAACGAAGTAGTAGGGGATGTCCTGATGCCAGGGCGTCGGCTTCTGCGTTCCGGGTTCCTTGACCAGCACGTGATCGTGGAAGAACTGCGCGGTGCGCGACTGCATCACCGCCGCCGCCAGCTCGGCGGCAGGCGAGTCCCGCACCACGCTGACGAATTCGGGAATGCGCTCCCAGTTGCAATAGTCGTCGAAGAAACTGCCGCGGCCATTGGCGATGTCGGACGCGGTGGCGCTACGGTTCTGCATGTTGCGCTCGATGCCGGCGGCAATCGTGTCGACCCAGCCCTTGAAGGCGCCACGGATGCAGACAGCGCCATCGCGCTGATAGTCGGCGATCGTCTTTGCGTCGATGACCTGGGTGTCGATTGTCTGGGTGTGGATCTGGGAAGCCATGGCGTTCTCCTCTTGGAATAACCGACTATCGCAACCCTCTTTCATTCAGTAAAATAATAACTTCTCATTTGGTACATAGGATCACCCTATGAATGTGACCCTCACGCAGCTGCGTTATCTGGTCGCCGTTGCGCGCCATGGCAGCGTCACTGGCGCCGCGAAGATCCTAAACGTCTCGCAGCCTTCGATTTCGGTGGCCATCGACGCCGTCGAAAAGAATTTCGGCCAGAAACTGTTCGTCCGCCAGCGAGGCAGCGGCGTGTCGCCGACATCGTTCGGCCGCGCTGTCGTGGCGAAGGCAAGACAGGTTCTCACCGAGACGGACGAACTCGTCGGCCTCGGCTCAAGCAAATCGGCTGTCGGCGGTGAACTGGTGCTGGGTTGTTTCGAGGACCTGGCCCCTTTCTTCGCACCGGCCCTGATCCGTGCCTTCTCCGAACGCTATCCGGCCGTGAAAATCGTCGTTCGCGACGAGACGTTCGAGACGCTGGCGCGGCGGCTTGGCGATGCCGCCATCGATCTCGGCCTCACCTATGATCTCAGCCTGCCGACACATTTCGCCCGTATCCTGCTGCGCGAACTTCGCCCCCATGCCTTGTTGCCGGCAGGCCATGCCCTGGCGGATCGTCCCGAGGTCAGCCTGGCGGATCTGGCCGCCTATCCGCTGATCACGACGGATCAGCCGCACAGTTGGCAGCATATGCTCGACCTCTTTCGCAGCCGCGGCCTCTCTCCGGTGGCCGACACAACGACGAGTTCGTTCGAACTCCAGCGCAGCATGGTGGCCAACGGCTTCGGCGTCGCCGTCAGCTACACCCGCCCGCATGGCGACCGCAGCTATGACGGCCTGCCGCTGATCTGCAAACCGCTGTCGGATCCGCTGCCCAAGCAGCGGATCCTGCTCACCTATGACACGCACCAGCGCGTATCGAATGCGACGCTGGCGTTCATCGATGTGGCCAAGGTCTGGTTCGCCTCCCATGACATCTTCGCGTCCGCAAGCGAGACTGCTTGACGGCCTTCCAGTCTGCTGCCAATCCAGCATGATGGAACCGATCCAGTCGAAAGCGGCCCAGGGCCGTGTCGCCGATGCGCCGAACGGCCATTGGGTCTACAGTGTGCTGCCGCGCTCGATATGGCCCTATGCGCAGCTTGCGCGGTGGGACAGGCCGATCGGCTGGCAATTGCTCCTGTGGCCATGTTGGTGGTCGGCGGCACTTGCGGCGAGCGCCTATCCGCGTCCCGGCGATCCGCTGCTCTCGCTGCTGCCGGCGCCATTGTATCTCGTGCTGTTCCTGATCGGCGCCATCGCCATGCGCGGCGCCGGCTGCACCTACAACGACCTGGTCGACGAGGACATCGACAACAAGGTCGAGCGGACACGCTCGCGGCCGCTGCCATCGGGCAAGGCCACACGCCGGCGGGCATGGGTGTTTCTCATCCTGCAGGCGCTGGTTGGCCTGGTGGTGCTGATACAGTTCAACAGTTTCGCCATTCTGCTCGGCATCTGTTCGCTGGCCATCGTCGCCGTCTATCCGTTCATGAAACGGATAACCAACTGGCCGCAACTGGTACTCGGGCTTGCTTTTTCCTGGGGCGCGCTAATGGGATGGGCGGTCGAGTTCGGCGATCTCGATGGGCCGGCCATCATGCTCTACATCGGTTCGATCCTGTGGGTGATCGGCTACGACACGATCTATGCGCACCAGGACAAGGAAGATGACGCCATTGTCGGCGTGCGCTCGACGGCACGCCTGTTCGGCGACAACACCAAATCATGGCTGGCAGGGCTTTATGGCGGCACGCTGATCTGCTTCGCCATCGCCTTCGCATCGGCCCAGGCTCCGGTGCCGGCGCTGGCCGGACTGATCGCCGCCGGCGCTCATATGGCCCGGCAGATCGCCGTGCTGGATATCGACAATCCGGACCAGTGCCTGCGGCTGTTCCGGTCGAACAACCAGGTCGGCTGGCTGATCTTCCTTGGCCTGATCGGCGGTGCTGTGTGGGTGGCGCTGAAGCCGCTGGTTTAGCGGCTTCGCTTTTCGAGCATGTCCCAATGGATCATGCTCAGTCTCGCGAAATGATCTCCTGGCCGTCGATGACCAGCC
Organism: Mesorhizobium bavaricum; assembly: GCF_056781655.1. Classification (NCBI taxonomy): domain Bacteria; kingdom Pseudomonadati; phylum Pseudomonadota; class Alphaproteobacteria; order Hyphomicrobiales; family Phyllobacteriaceae; genus Mesorhizobium; species Mesorhizobium bavaricum. Next base: position 5,770,491 of record NZ_CM165566.1, read on the forward strand.
TGAGACCAAGGTCGCCGGCCCTGCGGCGAGCGAGGAAGCGCGGGCGGCGCATGTTCGAAACGCGACCCTTGCGACGAGCCTGTGGCGGCAGCGTCTTGATGGCGGCGCCGAGCGATTCTTCGAGGGTACGGGCAACGCCGTCCGACTCGATCAGCAGCATCGGCAGACGGTAGGCGTCGGCCCAGGCGCGCCAGTCGGCGGCGACGTCCTCGAGATCATCGGCCACCAGCAGCGGCACCGACAGCATCGGATCGTTGTGCAGGAGTTCCAGCGTCACCGTCACGTTGCCGTCCGGATCCTCCATCGCACGGGCGGCGACGCCGCGAAACGCATTGGCGGGCAGCGCGATGATCGCCGGCAAACCGCTCATCTCGAGCATGCGGCGGATCACAGCCCCACGCTGGTCGATGGTGAAGGTCACGTCGCCATAGTTGTCGCGTGTGGCGTAGCTTACCACCTGCGGCAGGCGGAATGGGTCGAGACGCATGTTGCGTCCCGCCCAGACTGGCTTCAGTCCGGTGTTCATTGAGTGCCTTCCTGTCTGTCTCCTGAGAGCCGGTGTCCGGTTCTCTCCGGGCCGGTTTTTCCAGCCTCGTTTGTGAGCAGACAGTAGCGCGGGCTCCTTACCGCCCCGCTTAAGAAAGTCGGTTAAATTTTGCTGATCTCAGGGATGGTTATCGGAATGCCACCAGCAACAAGATGTTGAAAGGATCAGATAACCTTACCGGGATTCATGATACCGGCCGGGTCGAAGGCAGCCTTCACCCGGCGCATCAGGTCGATCGCCATCGGCGGCGCGGTGGCGATCAGTTCGTCGCGCTTCAACTGGCCGATGCCGTGCTCGGCCGAGATCGACCCGTGCAGGCTGCGCACCACGTCGTGCACCGCCTTGTTCATGGTGTGATAGAGAGTGAGAAACGCCTCGTCGTCGCCGTCGACAGGCCGCGAGATGTTATAGTGCAGATTGCCGTCGCCCATATGGCCGAAGCAGACCACGCGGGCGCCGGCACTCACCGACGCCACCGCACCGGCGGCCTCTTCGATGAAACGCGGGATTGATGCGATCGGCACGGAAATGTCGTGCTTGATCGAGGCACCCTCCGGTTTCTGCGCTTCGGGCAGCACCTCGCGGAAATTCCAGAAGGCGTCCCCTTGGCCAAGGCTTGCCGCGATGACGGCATCGCCGACGAATTCCTGTTCAAGGCCTGCCGAGAGCACGTCCTCGATCAACGCTCTCGAATCCTCCGATGAACGGCCGGACGAAATCTGCATCAGCACATACCACGGCCAATCCTCAATCAGCGGCCGCACCACGCCCTGGGCATGCGCCAGGGTGAAGTCGTATGGCCGCCTGCCGATCAGCTCGAAGGCGGTAAGGGCCCCTCCGGCGCGGTCCATTGCCAGGCTGAACAGGGAAAGCGCGGCTTCGGGCGACGACAGGCCGACGAACGCGACCTCTCGCCCCTTCGGCTTCGGGAACAGCTTGAGCACGGCGGCGGTGATGACGCCGAGCGTGCCCTCGGCGCCGACGAACAGGTTCTTCAGGTCGTAGCCGGTGTTGTCCTTCTTCAGCTTGCGCAAATCGTCGAACACCTCGCCGGTCGGCAGCACAACTTCGACACCGAGGCAGAGTTCGCGCGCATTGCCATAGGCAAGCACGCCGGTGCCACCTGCATTGGACGACAGATTGCCGCCGATCTGGCAGGAGCCTTGCGCCGCCAGCGACAGCGGAAACAGCCGGTCGGCGGCGTCCGCCGCTTCCTGCAGCGTCTGCAGGATGACGCCGGCCTCGACCGTCACCGTGTTGGACCGGACATCGATCTCGCGAATTCGGTTCAGGCGCGACAGCGACAGCACGATTTCGCGGCCGGACCTGTCCGGCACCTGGGCGCCGACCAACCCGGTGTTGCCGCTCTGCGGCACGATTGGCGTTCCCGTCTCGGTCGCCAGCCGCATGATCTGGCTGACTTCCTCGACGCTGCCCGGCCGCAACACCAGCGATGTCGCGCCATGCCAGAGCCCGCGCCGCTCGATGAGGTAGGGCGCGATATCGTGTTCGTCGCGCAGCGCATATTTGTCACCGACGATCGCCGCGAAGCGATCGATGAGAGCGGGCTCGAGCTTTTCTGAGATTTCGGTCATGTGGGAAAACTATGTTGCAGGCTGTGTGTTGTCACGAGGGGCGGCTGCTCGCGAGAGTCGATCGTTGATCGCCTCGCCAAGCCCGTCGAACGGAACCGGCTCGACCGCGATGGTCCGCGCACCGCTGTGATCGAGATCCTGCATGTAAGCGAAAAGATTGCTCGCCGCTTCGCGCAGGTCACCGGCTTCGGACAAATTGAGGAAAGCGGCGGCGCGACGCCAGCCTTCGGCTCGCCGGCTGCCGAAGCCGAGCAGGGCTTCGCCCGCACCGACTGTCCCAGCATTGAGCCGCATCGCAGCACCCGGCGCATAATGCGAGGCAAGCATGCCCGGCGCCTCGACGCCGGTGGCACCGCCACGCAAGAGCTTCATGCCGATAGCCGCCTCGATGTCTTCGGCGGCAATGCCGCCGGGCCGGAGCAGCCGCAATCTTTCCCCTTCGGCCTTGACGATGGTCGATTCCAGTCCGACCGGTGTCGCGCCGCCATCGACCACAAGCTTGATCCTGGCGCCGAGATCCGCCGCCACCGCCTGTGCTGTCGTCGCGCTGATCTTGCCGGATGAATTGGCGCTGGGCGCGGCAAGCGGGCGGCCGAGCCTGGCGATGAGATCGCCGCCAAAGCCCCTTGGCATGCGCAAGGCAATCGTATCGAGCCCGGCCGTTACCAGCGGATGGATGCCGTTGCCGGGCCGCTGCGGCAGCACCAGCGTCAGCGGCCCCGGCCAGAAAGCCAGCGCCAGTTTTTTCGACAGCGGATCAAACAGTGCGATGCGTTCGGCCATCGCCATGTCGGCGACATGGGCGATCAGCGGGTTGAAGCGCGGCCGCCCCTTTGCTTCGAAAATGCGTGCCACACCGATGCCGTTGGTGGCGTCGCCGGCAAGCCCGTAGACGGTTTCCGTCGGGATGGCGACGACATCGCCGCTCCGAAGCAGCGCCAGCGCCCGCTCCAACGCCTCGCCGACGGCAAGTATTTCAGCCACTCTCGTCACCTCGCAGATGCCGGCTGCGTAGTACGATGGCGGCTGTTGGGCAAGTCCGGACATTGGCGATTTATCAATCCCTAAAATGCTATGTTTCCGCGAAAGCCGGCATCAATTCCGGCCCGCTACTGTGCGGCTTCTGGGCAAAGGGGAGCGATCATCGTGTCTGTGCGTATCCTGCTGGGGACTGTTCTTGCGGTGGTGACCGGCGGGGCACAGGCGTCGTCGCTGGTTTTTCCAGGTGTGCCGTCCTCGACGCCATCCATCATCAGGCTCGATGCCGCCAAACCGCTGAAGACCGCCGACACCGCCAAGGCGGTGCAATCGGTGGTGGGGCTGGGCGAAACACAGCCCGACGTCACCGACGAGAAGGTGGCAGCGATCCCGGACAAGCCCGAGGCCCGCCATGGCTTTGAGCAGAACCCGATGGTCATTCGCGGCGGCGTCGTCGGTCCCGCCTTTTCGGCGCCGATGCCAACCGCCGCACCTGCGAAAGCCGCCGCGCCGGCGACGGGCACGGCGCCTGCAACGGGCACCGCGCCGGCAACGGCCACCGCCGCCGCCGCCCCTGCCGGAGACGCCGGGACAAAATCTGCCACACCACCGAGCGCGCCGGCGCAGCCAGCAGCTCAACATATGCCCGCGTCCGGCAAAGCCAAGTAGCCCGACGGCGCGGCTTGACTGCGATCTGGTGCCCGGCGCACCATTGCCGGACGAATTCCGCTCCCGTTTGTCGTCGCCGCTGGACGCCAGCGCCTGAAATTCGTCAAGCGGCTCTGGCAGACGGGATTTCGTCGTTCAAAGGGGGTTGATCATGAGAACATTCAGAACTGTCACCGCGGCAGGACTTCTGCTGGCATCATTGCTTGGCGCCGGCGCGGCTCATGCCGATGACATGCTGGGATCCTATGTCGCGCGCATTTCAGACAGGGATCATCAGGCAAGTGACGGCTATGCGCTGGAGAGCGCGGCGCAGATGGTGCGGCAGGATCGCGCCAACTGGCACAAATTCCACCGTCGCGACAGCGACGACGAGGGTGATGGCTGGTTCAGGACCAACGACCAGCGCGCCGATTTGCAACGCATGCTGCAGCGCTCCGGCGCGATGAGTTCCTCGACCAAACGCGCCATCGTCAACGGCGAACCGCTGATCCAGGTCGACGTCTACGAAAACAGCGTGCGCGTCAGCATTCTGGAAAACTGAGAAGGCTAGCATCTGACAGAAAAGGGCGGCGCGTTAGGGCCGCCCTGCCATCGATAGACGGAGCAGCTGAAAATCAGGCGGCTTTTTCCGTGTCGTCGTCTTCCTCGGATTCGCCTTCTTCAGATTTCTCGTCGTCGCCTTCAGCTTCACGCTTTCATCGGCGTCGTCTTCGTCCTCATCGTCTTCGTCTTCGTCGTCACCCGAGAGCGTGGCGGCTTCGGAGTCGTCTTCGTCAGAGTCTTCGCCGTCTTCATCGTCGCCATCTTCATCGTCATCCGACAGATCGGTCGCTTCGACCGTGGCGGCAGCGGCATGGTCGAGGGCGGTTTCGGAAGCGGATTCAAGCGCCTCGGCGGGAGCCGAAGTTTCTTCTGTCACTTCGATTTCGTGATCGGAATTCATGGAAGCCTCCGTGGGTTGGGGAACATGTCCCTTTTGCCACGGAGAGATCATCGTCATATGACTGTAAGCCGGCTCGAACGGCCGGCGGCAAAGAAAATCTTCTTGGGCCTACAGACTTATCGGGATCATGCTTCTCAGCCGGCGATCTTCGAGAAATCCGCGACCTGACCGGTGGCCGCGCGGATGCGGGCAAGCAGCGCCAGGCGGTTGGCGCGCACCGCCTCGTCCTCATCATTCACGAGAACACGCTCAAAGAATGAATCAACCGGTTCGCGCAACACGCTAAGCGCCAGCAGGGCGCCGGAAAAGTCTTCGTTTTGAATCGCTTCGCCGGCTTGCTTCTCAGCCAGATTCACCGCCGCAAACAGCGATTTCTCGGCATCCTCGCGAAACAGCGCCGGCTCAACATGGTCGGCGACCGCCGTTTTCTTCTTCTCCTCGGCGGCCAGGATGTTGGCCGCGCGCTTGGTGCCGGCGAGCAGGTTGCTGCCGTCCTCGCTTTCGAGGAAGGCGCCAAGCGCCTCGACCCGGCGGACGATCTGCAAGAGGTCGTCGGACTGCGGTGTGATGACGGCGTCGATGAGATCGTGCCGAGCGCCCTGGTCGCGCAGGTAGACCTTCAGGCGGTCATGGAAGAAAGCGAGGAGGTCATCGGTGAACGGAGCCAAAGAGGCCTGCAGTTCCATTATACGCTGCCCGTCGAAGAACTCTCGTTCCGAGTCAGCAGTGCCAAAGGTTTCGGATAGACCGCTCTTCACCAACTCGGCGACAAGACCCGCTTCCGGCAGCAGACGACTTTCCCCTCGGTAGTCTTGAATCCGCGCATCCAGCATCGCCACGACGCCACGACGCTCGGTGCCCTCACCCAAACGTTCATAGGCAAAAAGTGCCGCCGCGACCGTCGCAGCAATGGCGGTGCTGAAGGAGAGTTTGATCTTGTTTTCGAGAACAATCCTCACCACCCCGAGCGCCGCCCTCCGCAGTGCATAGGGATCCTTCGACCCTGTCGGCTTTTCATCGATGGCCCAGAAGCCGGCCAACGTGTCGAGCTTGTCGGCGAGCGCGACAGTGATCGAAACCGGATCGCTCGGCACGCGATCGGACGGGCCTTGCGGCTTGTAGTGTTCTTCAGCGGCGGCGGCCACGGATGGATGCTCACCCTGCAGCAGCGCGTATTTGCGGCCCATGGCGCCTTGCAGTTCTGGAAATTCGCCGACGACTTCTGTGGTGAGATCGGCTTTGGCGAGGACCGCGGCGCGGCGCGCGAGCTCGGGATCGGCGCCGACGATCGGCGCCAGTTCTTCCGCCAGCCGGGCAATCCGCTCCACCCGCTCACCTTGCGTGCCGAGCTTGGCGTGGAAGGTGACGCCGAGATGGTCGAGGCGGGCCATGCGCTGGTCGAGCGGCTTCTTCAGGTCGAGCCCGAATTTTTCCGCCGATGCCTCGAGCTCACCGAGATCCGGCAAATCGCCCTGGTCGGTCGTCCAGAAATAGAGCGCGTCGGACAGGCGGGCACGCACCACCTTGCCGTTGCCGTGAGCGATTTCCTTGCCGCCATCCCTGGCCTCGATGTTGGCGGTGAGGATGAAGCGATTGGAAAGATCTTCGGCAACACCCTGCGGCCGCGTCACAAAGCATTTCTGGTTGGCGCGGATGGTCAGCCGGATCACTTCGGCCGGAATGGCCAGGAAAGCCTCCTCGAACTCGCCCATCAGCACCACCGGCCACTCGACCAGGCCAGACACTTCCTCCAGCAGCCCGTCGTCCTCGACCAGATCGAGCCCATTGGCGAAGGCAAGATTGCGGGCATCGGCAAGGATGATTTCCTTGCGCCGGTCGGCGTCGAGCACGACCTTCGCCGCTTCCAGCTTGGAGACATAGTCGTCGAAGCGGCGCACCGTGATGGCTTCAGGCGCATGGAAGCGGTGGCCGTAGGTGATGTTGCCAGAGCGGATACCGTCGATTTCGAAATCGACCACCACCGGCTCCTCGGTCTCCGGGCCGAAGGTGCACAGGATCGATTGCAGCGGCCGCACCCAGCGCAGCGAGCCGGGCTTGGCCGAGGCCGGCCCCCAGCGCATCGATTTCGGCCACGGAAAGCTGCGGATGATGCCCGGCACCATTTCGGCAATGACCTCTTCCGCCGTCCTGCCCGGCTTCGAAATGTGGGCTACATAGAAGTCACCCTTCTTCGGGTCGGAATGGACATGCGCCTCGGCGATCGACGAAAGCCCGGCTTTGCGCAGGAAACCCTGGACCGCCTGCTCAGGCGCGGTCGTCGAAGGCCCCTTGATCTCCTCGCTTACATCCTTCGAGCGCGCGTTGAGCCCACGGATGTCGAGCGCCAGCCGCCGCGGCGTCCAGTACTCGCGCGCCGCCTCATAGGTCAGCCCTGCCTCGACCAGACCGTCGGTCAGCATCTTCCTGAGATCACCCGCCGCCTTGCGCTGCATGCGGGCAGGAATCTCTTCCGAGCGAAGTTCTAGAAGCAGGTCAGGCATGGATGGGGCTCACGCGGCAAAAATGGTCCGCGCGGGGCATAGCAACTCGGCTGGCCGCTGTCACCCTTTCCGCGCGGCGATCGCCGACTTCGACTGATTTCCGGAAATTCTGGCGGCCCTGTCGGTACGAGGCGATCCCGCCCGTCCTTGGATCAAAGATTTCCATGAACCGAATGCAGCGCTGAAGCGACCCACGCTCAGGCAGGGAACTATTGGGCTGAACGACCATGAAAACGGCATCAAGACTACTGCAGATCCTCGCGCTCAGCGCCTGCTTCACCGCGCAGGCCCACGGCGCTTTCTCGATGCCGGGTGTGAGGCAGGCATTGCGCACGATCGACGGTGCCAGCGGTCAGAACGCACTGCCGGTCAACGCTTCCCTCGACATGACGAAGCGTGCCTGAACTCAGGCCGCCCGTCCGCCGGCCTGCGTCTTCAAAAACGCCTCGCCGCAGGCTTTCGCCAGATTGCGCACCCGCAAGATGTAGCTCTGCCGTTCGGTGACCGAAATCACGCCGCGCGCATCGAGCAGATTGAAGACATGGCTGGCCTTGATGCACTGGTCGTAGGCCGGGAAGACCATGCGGTGCATCGGCAGATTGTCGTTGGACGCCGGCGCACCGGCATCGAGCAGCGCCTTGCACTCGGCCTCGGCGTCCTCGAAGTGGCGCAGCAGCATTGCCGTGTTGGCGTATTCGAAATTGTGGCGCGAATATTCCTGCTCGGCCTGCAGGAAGACATCGCCGTAGGTGACCTTGTCGGCGCCTTCGCGGCCGTTGAAGTTGAGGTCGTAGACGTTGTCGACGCCCTGCACATACATGGCCAGCCGCTCAAGCCCGTAGGTCAGTTCGCCCGCCACCGGTGCGCATTCGATGCCGCAGACCTGCTGGAAGTAGGTGAACTGCGACACTTCCATGCCATCGCACCAGCACTCCCAGCCAAGGCCCCACGCACCCAGCGTCGGGCTTTCCCAGTCGTCCTCGACGAAGCGGATATCGTGCAGCAGCGGATCGACGCCGATCGCCGCCAGCGAGCCGAGGTAGAGCTCCTGGAGGTTCGGCGGGTTCGGCTTCAGGATCACCTGATACTGGTAATAGTGCTGCAACCGGTTCGGGTTCTCGCCGTACCGGCCATCCTTGGGGCGACGCGAAGGCTGGACGTAGGCGGCGTTCCAGCGTTTTGGCCCGAGTGCGCGCAACGTGGTCGCCGGGTGAAAGGTGCCGGCGCCGACCTCCATGTCGTAGGGCTGCAGGATGACGCAACCATAGTCCGCCCAGTAATTGTGCAAGGTCAGGATCAGCCCCTGGAACGAGCGGCTGGGATGCATATGGGCGGGGATTTCATTCGTCACGGGGGCCTCGACAGCAAAGGCTAGCTTGCCGGCACGTCCTAGAGACCCGGCGGCGAAGCGTCAAGCAAGCCGCGCCGACGCGGACTGCCGCGCCCTGCCGAAGATGTTGAATGCATTGCGAGCTGCTGGCCCATTGCCGGCCATTGGCGCCTGCGATCAGTTCCATGCCTCGTCCGCGTCAACCACAACAGGCTCAGCCATGCCCAGCCCGATCATCATCCGCCCCATCACGCGCCAAGATTTCGACCAGTGGCTGCCGCTGTGGGACGGCTACAACGCATTTTATGGCCGCTCCGGCGAGACGGCTCTGCCACGCGACATCACCGCCATGACATGGTCGCGTTTCTTCGATGCCTATGAGCCGATGCATGCGCTGGTTGCCGAGAGCGAGGGACAGCTTCTCGGGCTCGTGCACTACCTCTTCCACCGCAGCACAACGGCGATCGCGCCTAGTTGCTATCTGCAGGATCTTTTCACCACGCAGTCCGCTCGTGGCAAAGGCATCGGCCGGGCGCTGATTGAGGGCGTCTACGAGCGTGCCCAGGTTGCCGGTTCGGGCCGGGTGTACTGGCTGACGCATGAGACCAATCACACGGCGATGAAGCTTTACGACAAGGTCGGCGAACGTTCCGGCTTCGTCGTCTATCGAAAGCTGTTCTGAGGTAGTTTCCAGCACATTGCGCGTGTGAGTTTTGAGCGGCTGGAGTCCAAACGAAAACGGGGCTCCGAAAAGAGCCCCGTTTGCATTCTGAAAACCGATTTCACCCCTTCGGGGCAGGCACCGGCTCAGGCTTGACCTTGGGGGTTTCCTGCGCCGTGTTGGATTCGATCGGCGGCAAGCCCTTCATCAGCTTCTGCTGCAAGGTGGCCAGCACATCGGGATCCGGCTTCAGGTCGCGCGCCTGGTTCCACTGGAAGGTGGCTTCCAGCTTGCGGCCGACGCGCCAGTAGGCATCGCCGAGATGGTCGTTGAGAACCGGATCCTCCGGCTTCAGCGACACGGCGCGTTCCATTTCGCGCACCGCGTCGTCGAACCGGCCGAGGCGGAAATAGGCCCAGCCCAGCGAATCGACGATGTAACCGTCGCTCGGCCTGAGATCGACGGCCTTCTGGATCATCGCCAGGCCTTCCTTGAGGTTCGTGTTCATGTCGACCCAGGAATAGCCGAGATAGTTCAGCACCTGCGGCTGGTCGGGGAACAGTTCCAGCGCCTTGCGGAAGTTCGGCTCGGCCTTGGGCCATTCCTTCAGCCGCTCATAGGCGATACCGCGCTGGTAGAAAATGTTCCAGTTGGCCGCCGTCGGCGTTTTCAGCACCGTGACTGCCTTGTCGTAGAGATCGGCCGCCGAGCGGAAATCATCCTTCGACGAATAGACGCCGCCAAGCGCCAGATAGGCGCGCATGTCGTCGGGATGCGCATCGACGAATGCCTTGAGATGCGTGATCGCCTCGTCCTGGCGATTGAGATCGGCAAGGTTGAGGCCGAGTTGCAGGTCCGAAAGCTCCTTCAGCGGCGAAGAGTGGGGATCCGCCGATAGAGCGCGATGGCGCCCTCGCCGTCCTTCAGCTGCTCGGACACCGCGGCGAGTTGCACGAGGGCTGCGTCGCTGTCGGGCTTCAGGGCAAGGGCATATTGCAGATAGAGGCGGACGAACGGCTCGCCGCCACCACGATTGAGCGCCGTGGCGAGATCAAGCAGGATTTCCGACGCACCGTCCGACGGACCGGCAGCGAAAGGCGCGATCTTGTCGCCCTTGCTGATCCTGTCACGCAAAGCGACGATTTCCAGCTTGCCGGGCGAAAACGCCTCGGCCTGATCGAGCACCGACAGCGCCTTGGCCTTGTCGCCCTTGCGGGCCAGGAACGACGCGTAGGCCTGTGCGTTGCGCATCCAGGTTTCGGGAGCCGCACCACCAGCGGCCGTATCCTGCATCGTCGCGGCGTAGATCGCCTCTGCCTTTTCAGGCATGCCAGAGGCGTCGGCGATCAGCGCGCGATGGAAGGATTTGAACAGGCCGAACCAATCCGGGCCCTGGAGCTTGTCGATGGAAGCCATCGCATCGCTGGGCTGGCCGGCGCCTTGTTCGGCCCAGCCGGACATGACCCCGGAGATCAGCCGGTCGAGGTCCGATTCCAGTGAGAGCTTGAGCCAATACTGTGCCTTGGTAAAATCCTTCTTGTGGAAGGAATCGACCGCCAGCGCCAGGCGCGAGAAGCGCTCGACATCGGGAACTTCCTTGAGCTTGTCGGCATAGACCAGCGATTCGTCGAAGCGCCCTTGAGCGATCAGCGACAGCATCAGGCTCTGCTGCAGGCCGGTGTCGCTCGGATCGAAGGCCAATGCCTGCTTGTAATAGGCAATGGCATTGTCGAGGTCATTGTCGCCTTCGGCGATGCGGGCGGCCAGATAGGCTCCCGAGAACGACGTGATCTTGACCGGTTCGGTGGTTTGCTTGGCATAGGCCGGCAAAGTCGAGATCGCCATGCCCGTCACAATTGCCAGCCTTGTCAGCCAGCGCGCACGTCCTTGCTGCATCGTATCCCTTTCAGCCAGGCGTCATCTCCGCGTCAGCGGGATCGACGTAGACTCGATCTTTCCGGGCAAAGCATGGCCTTTTTGGGGTCGCGCTTCAATCCGCCTCGAATTCACAATCCGGGCACCCGATTAACAAACCATGGCGACAAGGGACAGTTTTCCGGTTTCGAGTTCCGGCCATGACCCTGCGCGGAGCCGACCATATCACAGATTCGACCGCGAGACTCCCTCGCCGATATCAATGCTTGCCCGGCAAGGCAGGCCGCTGCACCTGCGTGTCACGATAACCGCCGGCCGCAATCGAGCTGCACAGCCCATTCCACTCGCAGCCGCCGCAGGCCTTGCGGACGAGGCCGGCCGAAAATGCCTGCCGCATCCGTGCCAGGATTGCCGCATCGAGATCGAGGCGGTCACCAGCCCGGATTGGCCGCGCCAGCAGATCCGCCACATCCTGCGCCGCCAGTTGGTCCCGCTCGGCGGCGCTTTCGCGCAGGCAGTGCGGTTCCGGCTGGTCGAGCAACGGGGCGCAGACGTCGTCCGGGCCGGAAACGAGGAGGATGTCCTCGCCCCGGCTCAGACGCTCCGCGATCCTGTCGTAATTGGCGGTGAAGGCGGGGCTGTATCCCTTGCCCACATAGGTGAGCAGGCAAAGGAGGTGATGGGCGCGCAGCCTGATCGTCACGGATTGCCCGATTTCGCCTTGCTGCCGGGAAGGGCCATCAGCGTCGCGGCACCGAGGGCCGACTTCAGCAATCCGCCGACGATGAACGGCAGGAAGCCGAAGGTGATGGCCTTTTCGGCGCCGATCATGATGGCGAGCCATGCTGTTCCGAGCACCAGACAGGCAAGGTTGCCGAGCAGCATGGCGGCGAAGGCGAGCACCACCCTGTTGCCGTTCCAGCCGCGTTCAGCCAGCCAGCCGACGAGCGCGCCGACAATCGGGAAGGCGAAAAGATAGCCGCCCGTCGGCCCGACGAAATGCTGCACACCGGCTGCCCCTCCAGCCAGAACCGGAAAGCCGACCGCGCCCTCGACCAGCCAGGCGGCGATGGTGATGGCGCCAAGCCGCCAGCCATAGAGCGCGCCGATCAGCGTCACGGCGAAGGTTTGCATGGTGACGGGAACCGGCACCATCGGCACTTCGATGTAGGACGACAGCGCCAGGAACAAAGTGCCGAGCACGACGGCCCCGACCTGCCAGCCGAGAGAGCGACCCTGAAGCCGGAGCGGGCTGAACGACGCGTTGTGGGACGAGAATGCGACATCTGTCATTGGGATTCCTTCGCTCATTGCAAATTATAGATAATTTCTGTATTCGATCTATTATCGAATCCACAATTCCGGTGAGATAGCAAGTCCTCCCTCTGCAGAGACCGCCCAAAGCGCGTCGCGACGCGCTTTGGACGGTGTTTTTTGCTTGTCGTTGTCCCAAATCCGGCGCCACTTTTGGGCGGCATGCATCAGCCGACGATGGCAAAGGCTTCTCGCGTCGTTCCGGAGGCGGTCCTGACCGGCTTGCGGCCGATCCATTGGACATGCCGCCCCAGCGTGGCTGCTGCCGATTCGGTATTTCCCTGCCGCAAGGCGGCCAATATCGCGCGGTGGTCCTGATCGGTGCGTGTCTCCCACTCCGAGCGCCATGCCGCGAACAGGAAGCGGGCACTCGCCGCGTGCAGATCGTCGATGGTGGCGAGCAGGCGCGGCATGCCGCATGGCGCCAGGATCAGCCGGTGGAAGGCGCGGTTGGCTTCTTCCCACGACCTGACATCGCGGGACTTATCGCCGGCCTTGGTCGCCTCCTCGGCCAGATGGAGAATGGCTGACGTCAGGTGCGGCGCGGCATGGCGCAGCGCCAGCACTTCAAGTGCCGCTCGCATTTCGGCGACCTCCTTGACCTCGCCCAGATCGAAAGACGCGACACGCACGCCACGGCGCGGCTCACCGACGGCCAGCCCTTGCGCTTCGAGACGGCGGAAGGCCTCGCGCACGGGCACATGGCTGGTTTGAAATTCTTCGGCGATGTGATCCTGCCGAAGACGAGCCCCGGGCTCGATCGCGCCCGAGATGATGCGGTCCGCCAGTACCTTGCTGATGCGGACGGCGATGGTGTCGTCTGTGCCCTTTGCCATGTTTTATAGATAATTTGCGGCGGGGCAGCTTGTCGAGACGGCAAGACCGGGATTCGCGACCTTCCTCCCCACAACAGGCCAGAGGGAGCCGGCGAAACGCCAGCCGCTCAGTTCACCCGGCTGATGCAGAAATCGATGACGTCGATCAGCGCCGATTTCTGCGGCGTCGCCTCCAGCGGCGCCAGCGCATCGCGGGCGATCTCGCCGAAATGGCGGGCGCGCCCGATCGTGTCGGCAATGGCGCCGTGGCGGGTCATCAGACCGATCGCCTTTTCCAGGCCTGCGTCATCGGTGACATTGTCCTCGATGGCGCGCTTCCAGAAGGTGCGCTCGGCCTTGGTGCCGCGCCGGTAGGCGAGAATGACCGGAAGCGTCACCTTGCCCTCGCGGAAATCGTCGCCGACATTCTTGCCCAGATCCTTGCTGGTGCCGCCATAGTCCAGCGCATCGTCGATCAGCTGGAAGGCAAGGCCGAGATTCATGCCGTAAGAGCGCAGCGCGGCGCGGTCATTGCGGGTCGCCTGGGCAATCACCGGGCCAACCTCTGCAGCGGCCGAAAACAGCGCTGCGGTCTTGGCCTTGATGACGGCGAAATGCTCGTCCTCGGTGGTTTCGAGGTTCTTGGCTGCGGCAAGCTGCATCACCTCGCCCTCGGCGATGATCGAGGCCGCACTCGACAGGATGTCGAGCGCTTCCAGCGAGCCGACATCGACCATCATGCGGAAGGCCTGGCCGAGCAGGAAATCGCCGACCAGTACGCTCGCCTGGTTGCCCCAGATCATGCGGGCGGTCTTCTTACCGCGCCGCATGCCGCTCTCGTCGACGACATCGTCGTGGAGAAGCGTCGCCGTATGCATGAACTCGACGGCCGTAGCGAGTTTGACATGGCCTTCGCCGGCATAGCCGAACATCTGCGCGGCGGCGAGCGTCAGCATCGGCCGGAGCCGCTTGCCGCCGGACGAGATCAGATGGTTGGCAACCTCCGGGATCATCTCGACGTCGGAACCGGCCTTGGACAGGATCAATTCGTTGACGCGTCCCATATCGGCCGCCGTCAGGTCGATCAAATCCTTGATGGATGCGGGTTCCCGCTTCCCGTTTTCGATGTTGAGAACGACACCCACGACAATCACTCCCGTCTTGGTATAACGCGTGCGACGGCACCCTTGGTCCCTGTATGGACTCTAGGGCGGCAGACACGGCCACGGCAAGTGGCGAATTGGCGCGGCGGCGATGACAGCCTGTCAACCGACGCCGAAAGGGAGGTCGGCTTTGGCCAGGAAATCCGCCTGCCCGTTTACATATGCGCCGCAAACTGAGAGTTTCGCCCGATGATAGAGCTCATTCGCACCAACGACGCCGTCATCATCTCCTTTGTCGAATCGCTGATGCGCGATGCCGGCATCGGCTGCTTCGTCGCCGACCAGAACATGAGCGTGCTCGACGGCTCGCTCGGCATCCTGCCGCGACGCGTCATGGTCGACGCCGACAAGGCCGACGCGGCACGGCGCATCCTGACGGATGCCGGCATCGCCAACGAAATCCGCGGAAAATAATGCCTGCCGCACCGGCCACCCTTGCCCCGGACACTCCGGCCCACACGGTCGATGCTTTCCATCGCGGCCGGTTCTGGCTCGTGCAGCCCAAGCAGGGAGGGCATCGCGCCGGCATGGATGCGATGATGCTCGCGGCGTCCGTGCCATCGTCTTTTGGCGGACGTCTCGCCGATTTCGGAGCCGGCGCCGGGGCCGCGAGCCTGGCGGTGCTGTCGCGCTGCCCGGCGGCCGTGGCCGTGCTTGTCGAACGCGCGCCGGAAATGGCAGCCTTCGCCGCGGCCACTCTTGCCCATCCCGGCAATGCCCATCTCAGCGATCGTGCCTCCGTGCTGGTCGCTGATGTCACCGTATCGGGTCGAGCCCGGGCGGCCGCCGGCCTCGCCGACAATGACTTCGACTTCGTCATCATGAACCCGCCTTTCAACGCCGCACGGGACCGCGCCACGCCAGATCGCCTGAGAAAGGAAGCGCATGTCATGCAGGACGGGCTGTTCGAGAGCT
Organism: Mesorhizobium bavaricum; assembly: GCF_056781655.1. NCBI lineage: Bacteria > Pseudomonadati > Pseudomonadota > Alphaproteobacteria > Hyphomicrobiales > Phyllobacteriaceae > Mesorhizobium > Mesorhizobium bavaricum. Next base: position 5,785,797 of record NZ_CM165566.1, read on the forward strand.
GGATCCGCAGCGCGGCGGCGGTGGTCAGGCCGCGCGGCGGGCTTGCCGTGATCGCCCGGCCGGATCAGTTCAGCTCCATTCTCGATGCGCTCGCCGGGCGCTTCGGCGACGCCGAGATGCTCGCCGTCCACCCACGCCCCGACGCGGCGGCGATCCGCATCGTGGTGCGGGCAGCGCTCGGGGCGCGGGGGAAACTCGCCATCCGCCCTCCCCTGATGCTTCACGCGCAATCGGGCCACGGTCCTGATGAACGCAGCGAAATGATCACCAACGGCCTCGCCTCGTTGTTCGGAGACTGAGCTATTCTGCCCCGCCACATTGCCGTTGGCCCGGGAATCCCTACATGCCAGCAACCCATCGACCGGAGACCGCGCCCACGTGAAACGACTTTTCAACCGCCTGCTGCCGAAATCCTGGCGCTCCACGGTCGTCACCATTCCGGTCATCCGGCTGCACGGCACGATCATGTCGGGCGGTCAGTTCCGGCAGAACCTGTCGCTTGCCTCCACCGCCGGCCTCATCGAAAAGGCGTTTTCCTACGATGCGCCGGCGGTCGCCATCTCGATCAATTCGCCCGGCGGCTCGCCGGTGCAGTCGCGGCTGATCTTCAAGCGCATCCGCGACCTGGCGACCGAGAAGGACAAAAAGGTGCTGGTTTTCGTCGAGGATGTCGCGGCATCGGGCGGCTACATGATCGCGGTCGCCGGCGACGAGATCTTCGCCGATCCGTCCTCGATCGTCGGTTCGATCGGCGTGGTCTCGGCCTCATTCGGCTTTCCGGAGCTGATGAAGAAGATCGGTGTCGAGCGCCGCGTCCACACCGCCGGCCAGAACAAGGCTGTGCTCGATCCGTTCAAGCCGGAGAAGAAGGAAGACGTCGAGCGCCTGAAGGCGCTGCAGCTTGAGGTGCACGGCACCTTCATCGACCTCGTCAAGGAGAGGCGCGGCACGAAGCTGAAGGACGATCCGGACCTGTTCACCGGCCTGTTCTGGACCGGCATGAAGGGCCTCGAACTCGGCCTCGTCGACGCGCTCGGCGACATGCGCACGGTGCTGAAAACCCGTTTCGGAGCGAAAACCCAGCTCAGGCTGATCACGACGCCGCGCGGTTTCCTCAGCCGCTTCGGCCTGTTCGGCTCGAGCAAGGGCTTTTCGGCGCCCGATATCGCGGCGGCAGCCGCCAGCGGCGTCATCGATGCGGCGGAAGAGCGCGCTTTGTGGGCACGGTTCGGGCTTTGAAAACCCGGCAAAACCGTCTAGCATAAGCGCTTGAAGTCTCATGCATGTCGCTTTCCCAAAACCGGATCCACTTTTGGGCGACATGCATCAACCGACCCGACCGGCCGCCTTCGCCGGCCCAGCGTGGGAGGAGTTTTGGCATGCCGCAGATCATTTTCTTCACCGTCGTTGGCGTCGCCGCCTATTTCGGCTACCGCACCTTCATCCGCGAAGCCGAGCGCGTGACCGCCAAGGTGCGGCGTACCGAAAAGCAGGCTGCCAACGGCGCGATGGGTACGCTTGTCAAGGATCCCAAGACCGGCGAATACCGGCTGGCCAAGGACTGACCATCATCCCGCATACGACTGACGCCGTGGACACCGACATCGGGTCGCGTACCTGGCACGCACATGCCAAGATCAATCTGGCGCTGCATGTCACCGGCAGGCGCCCCGACGGTTATCACCTGATCGAAAGCCTGGCGGTGTTCACGCGTTTTGGCGACAGAGTCGAGATCGCGCTCGCCGACAGCGATGATTTTGCCGTGTCCGGCCGTTATGCGCCGGCCGTTCCTCTCGACGCCAGCAATCTGGTGCTCAAGGCTCGCGATGCCCTGCGAAGGGAAGCCGGATCCAAGAGAACCCCGCCGGTCGCCATCCGGCTTGAAAAGAACCTGCCGATTGCCTCCGGCGTCGGTGGCGGCTCGAGCGACGCGGCGGCCGTGCTGCGCGGGCTGTCAGAGACATGGGGCCTGGATATCGATGCCACCGATCTGGCGCGGATCGGCCTTTCGCTTGGTGCGGATGTGCCGATGTGCCTGGCGGCCAAGCCGCTGGTCGCGCGCGGTATTGGTGACGAGTTGACGATGGTCCCGGATTTTTCGGCGCTCGGGCTGGTGCTGGTCAATCCGGGCACCGCCCTTTCGACCGCCGAGGTCTTCGCAGCGCTTTCCCGCCGCGACAACGAGCCACTGCCGCCGCTGCCGCGCAGCATCGATTTCCATAGCCTGCGCAACTGGCTGGAGATCACCCGCAACGATCTTGAGCCTGCAGCGCTGACGATGCAGCCCGCCATCGGCAGAGCGCTTTCCTGGCTCAACAAGGCTGGATCGGGATTCTCGCGGATGTCCGGGTCCGGCGCGACATGCTTCGGCCTGTTCGAGACCGGCAATGTCGCCAAACGCGCCGCCGCCGACATCCGCAGCCGCCAGCCCGACTGGTTCGTCGCCGCGACGCGCAGCATGACATCGGAGGCCGATTGAGATGGCCAGGATTGACGAGAGCCGGCCTTTCATCCCGATCCGCATAGCGGTGCTGACCGTGTCCGACACACGCAGGCTTGCCGACGACAAATCCGGCCAGACGCTGGCCGATCGCATCACTGAAACCGGTCACATCCTGGCCGCCCGCGATATCGTCACCGATGACCGCGAGAAAATCCGCGACAAGGTGCTCGGCTGGTCGAAGGACCCGGCGATCGATGTCGTGATCACCACCGGCGGCACCGGCTTCACCGGCCGCGACGTGACGCCGGAAGCGCTGGAGCCGATCTTCGAAAAGCGCATGGACGGCTTTTCGGAAGTGTTCCACCGCATCTCCTACGACAAGATCGGTACCTCGACGATCCAGAGCCGGGCGACCGGTGGCGTCGTCAACGCCACCTTCGTCTTCGTGCTGCCGGGCTCGCCCGGCGCCTGCAGGGACGCCTGGGACGGCATCCTCAAGGCGCAGCTCGACTACCGGCACATGCCCTGCAACTTCGTCGAGATCATGCCGCGCCTGGACGAACACCAGCGGCGCGGAAAATCGGCTCCGTAAAAGCCGAGGCAAAGCGCCGGCTCCACGCCGCATTTGCAAGGCAGAACAATACCGGCGCCTTCGAAACCCCATTCAAACCGAACCCCGGGAAAAGTACCCTGCGTGAAGGCGATCATCGCCGTCACGACAAGGCAGGTACGATGAATGTGCATACTGGCGGATGCCATTGCGGCAACGTTCGCCTTGGATTTTCAACCGGGCTCGACCCGTCGCAAATCGAAGTTCTCGCCTGCCAGTGCTCGTTCTGCGTCAAGCATGGTTCGCGCGCCGTCGCCGATCCGGCCGGCAGATTGACCATCTCGGTCAAGGACAGAACGCAATTGCGGACATATCGGTTTGGGCTGAGGACGGCCGACTATTTGATCTGCCGGGAGTGCGGCGTCTATGTCGCTGCCATCGCAGGGGATGATGACGACGCCAGGGCGGTCGTCATCATCAACGCCCTGGACGACCGAGAGCGGTTCAATCGGGAACCGGTGTCCGTCGCCTTCGATGCCGAAAGCAGAGAGCAGCGCCAGGCCAGACGCCGCGCTCGCTGGATGCCTGTCCAAATGTGCTTCGGATAGTTCCCTTCAACGGATGACCGGCTCGCCATGAAAGCGCCGGCGTGACGGCGGCGACACGCCGAAGCCGACTTCCATCATCAGGCGCGGCGTACGCGCCGGCACGGTGCCCATGTGGAAGCCGAACGGGTCCTCGACGAAGCCGAGGCCGGCGTCGCCGGTCAGCGTCACCGGGCTCTGCTCGCCATAGACATCCAGAACCTCTTGCGCAGGATGGCCGACCAGCAGGGTGAGCTGGTGCTTGAGGCTGCGGCGCTTGTGGCTGCCCCGGACATAGACATGCGGACCGGTGTCGGCGTCGACCGGCTTGAGGTAGAAGAAGAATTTCAGCATGCGCCAGTCGTCGAGGTCGAAATGATACTTGCCGAGCGAGGCAAGGTTCTTGTCGGCGTCCGAAGCTGAACCGGTCGGAAAACTCCACCAGACGCGCGTCGTGATCAGTTTCGCCTGGCCGCCGAGATAGTGCGCGGCGATGTCGAGAAGCAGCGGATCGCGCTGGATGGCGAGTGCCGCCTGGCAGTCGAGGATGCGCTCGAAAAAATGCCCGCTGAGCAGCGAGCGGCCAAAGCGCTTCTCGGCCTCGGCATGTTCACCCGGCATGAATTCGAGACGGCGGTCGAAATTGCCGAAGCAAGGCGTACGCCGGGCGAAATCCGAGATCTCTTCGTGGATCGCCGGCGGCAGGACCAGGCCTGAAAACAGCCCGTCGGAACGCAGCGCGTCGACCACTGCTTGGCGGTCGACGCCGGCAAACATCGTATCCCCCGCATTGTCGGCCGGACGGGCACGTTTTGCGCCGAGCCAATGCACCCGGCGCCCAGGCATCGTGCGCGCCAGCACGAACATCGGCAGCCAGGCGGGGTTTTCGCGCAGGTCCGTCAGATAGGTCGGAATACGCACGGCGATGCGCCGCAGCAGGCTGCCGTTGCGCGCAATAGCCTCGAGACTGGCCGTGCCGGATTTGTCGGGGGTTGAAAGATTCATTGGGTCCTCGGCTATGAGGGCGACACCGATGCCGCATCGGGTGCTCACCACTCGGCATGACCCAAACCCATTCACCCGCCTGAACGGGAAGCTAACCCCGCATCAGATTTTGTGCAATGCACAATGGACAGAGCAGCTGCAAAAAATCACGTCGGCGAGCGGTGCTCTTGCTTCGGCGGCGCCACCCAGATTTCGGCCTCGAGCCGCTTTGTCGCAAGGCCGCGTGCGATGGCCTCGGCGCTTCCGCCACTCTTGGCCGCTGCCGCGGCCTGCTGCTTGCGAATCACCAACCCGTCGGCCAAGGCGCGGTTTCCCGAAAAGATCCGGGCCAGGAACGGTGTCCGGCTGCCGCGCGCCCGCGAGAACCGCGCCGCCATGGTCTGCCTCGCCGTGTGGGCAACAACCGCGTCGATCCAGCCTTCCACCAGCCGCGCGCCCGGCTCCAGAAGCAGCAGCCAGTCGCCCTTGGCCTGGCGGATGCCGACAGCGATACCGCCGGTCACGTACTGACAGCCGGCATGCTCGGCAACTCGATGCGTCTGGTCGGTGGAACCCGTGTCACAGACGATGACGTCACGCACCACGCCCTCGACCGCGCCGCCAATCAGCGAGCCGAGCGTACGGGCTAGGCCCTCCTCGTCATTGCGGGTCTCGATCAGAACACTGAGCATCATTAGCCGAATAGCGGAAAGCCGAACGCAGCGCCAGTTTTTGCAATGCACCCCAAAAAGTTCTTGCTTTGTTCTCATCGACTAAATAGGAATAATTTCATGAACAGAACGATTCGACACAACATGGACAGTCCTTGGGAGCGGGCGAAGATGGAACAGATCGTGCGCGCCGACATTGCAGCTTTCGGGGCAGGAAGAGCCGAGATGGCCAATGCGATGATCGAGCAGAGTGGCATGCGTGTCCGTCCGGACCGCAATCGCGGCAGGTCGGCGGGCATCAATCCGTCCGGCCGGTTCGAGCCGGTCAGCCGGCATGTCTTCGATGATGGCTGGAATTCGCTGGAGGAACTGCCGCCCTTCAAGACCGAAGTGCAGGTCGAGAAGCCGCGCACCATCATCACCCGCAACGAATCGCCGGACATCTCCTTCGACCGTTCGATCAACCCCTATCGCGGCTGCGAGCATGGCTGTGTCTACTGCTTCGCGCGGCCGACACACAGTTTCATGGGCCTGTCGCCGGGTCTCGATTTCGAATCGAAGCTGTTCGCCAAGCCGGATGCGGCGCGCTTGCTCGACAAGGAACTGTCGAAGGATGGCTACCAGCCGCGCACCATCGCCATCGGCACCAACACCGATCCCTACCAGCCGATCGAGAAACAATACCGGATCATGCGCGAGATCCTCGAAGTGCTGGAAGCGCGCGGTCATCCGGTCGGCATCGTCACCAAGTCCGCTTTGGTGACACGTGACATCGATATCCTGTCGCGCATGGCCGAGCGCGGGCTGGCCAAGGTGGCGCTGTCGGTGACGACGCTCGATCGCATGCTGGCCAGGACGATGGAGCCCCGTGCCTCGACGCCGACCAAGCGGCTGGAAGCCATCCGACAGCTTTCGGATGCCGGCATTCCGGCTTCGGTCATGGTCGCGCCGATCATTCCCGGCCTGACCGACCAGGAGATGGAACGCATTCTGGATTCGGCGCGCGCCGCCGGCGCACGCGAGGCGGGTTATGTCATACTTCGCCTGCCGCTGGAGGTCAGTCCCATCTTCAAGGACTGGCTGCTGCGTCACTATCCCGACCGCTACCGTCACGTGATGTCGCTGATCCGCTCGATGCGCGACGGCAAGGACTACGATTCGGAATGGGGCAAGCGCATGAAGGGCGCCGGTCCCTATGCCTGGCAGATCGGCCGGCGCTTCGAGATCACCGCCAAGCGGCTCGGCCTCAACGTCGAGCGGCGCACGCTTCGGACCGACCAGTTCGTTGCCGCCGGAAAAGACCAGGTGCAACTGACGCTGCTTTGAAAATGCAGTTTCCTGCGGCGGATTGATCTGACGCAGCACAAGAATCCCGTCCGGCCTGCCCCGGCCTGCAGACGGTGCCCTCCCGGTCCGGCGCCCCACCCGACCCGGAGGGACTTGCGGAGAATCGGAGCCGATGCGAACCTCGCCGCAACATGGCTCGCGCGCGTTCCGATTCTCCGCTTCTCTTTGAGATCATCGAGAAACCCGACTTCTCCTTCGAGACGAAGGCGATGGCCGACGGTCTGTGGCCGGTGGCGGGAATGGACGAGGCCGGACGTGGTCCCCTGGCCGGGCCGGTGGTCGCCGCCGCAGTGGTGCTCGACCCCGCCAACATTCCGGATGGGCTCGACGATTCCAAACGCCTCAGCCACCTGCAACGCGAAGCGCTGTTCGTGCGAATTCTCGGCTCTGCACTGGGTGTGTCGATGGCATCCATAAGTGCCGAGGGCATCGACGGCAGCAACATCCTCAAGGCCAGCCTTGAGGCGATGCGCCGTGCGGTGATCGGCTTGTCGGTTCAGCCGAAGCTCGCGCTGGCCGACGGGCGCGACGTGCCGCCGGGGCTGCCTTGCGCCGGCCGCGCGCTGATCAAAGGCGACCAGCGCTCGCAATCGATCGCCGCCGCGTCGATCGTCGCCAAGGTGATGCGCGACCGCATGATGTGCGGCTGCGGCAACCATCACGACCGCTACGGCTTCGAGGTCCACATGGGCTACGCCACGGCCCGCCATCGCACGGCAATCGAGGTGCATGGTCCAGTGGCGCGACTGCACCGCGTGTCCTTCGCGCCGTTCAGGCTTGGCGGGACGGAAGTGGCGGAAGAAGAGAGCCTTGCCGGCCTGGATTGATCGGATGGTTTGCCCGCAACAAAAAAGCCGCCAGGTTTCCCGGGCGGCTTCGATACTTTGCTCGGGATAAGAGAGCTCAGTTGAGCTTGGACTTCACATCCACCAGCGATGCCTTGAACAGGTCAGCACCCGCCTTGGCGTCGATCTTGCCGGCGAGCAGCGTGCGCGCGGCCTCGACGGCGATGTCGACGGCGCTGGCGCGGACTTCGCTGATGGCGTCACGTTCGGCTTGGCCGATCTTCTGTTCGGCAAGCGCGGTGCGCCTGGTAACATAGTCCTCGGTCTTCTTGTGCGCATCGGCGGCAAGCATGTCGGCCTCGCGCTTGGCAGCGGCGACGATGTCGGCGGCCTCCTGCTCGGCTTCCTTGCGCTTCTTCTGATACTGGCCGAGCAATTGCTGGGCCTCCTCGCGCAGCCGGCGCGCTTCATCCAGTTCATTGCTGATCCTGTCGGCGCGGGCATCGAGTGCCTTGGCAATCATGCCCGGCACCTTGATGTAGACGGCAACACCGAGGAAGATGAAGAGGGCTATCGTGGCCCAAAGCGTCGCGAGAGATGTGTAATCCATGATGCGCTCCTCACCGGGCCACGGATTTGACCGCGGCCGCGATCTCGGCCTTGCTGGCCTTGCCGCCAACCAGTGCCTCGACGATTGCCGAAGCGGTGTCCTCGGCGATGCTGCCGACTTCCTTCATGGCATTGGCCTTGATGGAAGAAATGCGGGCTTCGGCCTCGCCAAGCTTCTCGTCGAGGGCTGCCTCTATCTTCTTGCGTACGGTTTCGGCCTCGGCCTTGGCCGCATCGTTGGCCTGCTGGCCGATCGCGTTGGCCTTGGTCTTGGCTTCCGCCAGTTCCTGCTCGTAGGCAGCAACAGCGGCGTCGGCCTCGCCCTTCAACTTGGCTGCCTGATCGAGGTCCTGCGTGATGCGATCGTTGCGGACATCGATGATGCCCCCGACGCGCGGCATCACGACCCGCTTCAGGAAGAGGTAGAACAGCCCGAAAGTGATCGCCAGCCACAGAAGCTGCGACGGGAACGTCGCCGGATCGAATGGCGGAAACGTGCCGTGCGCTTCGGCAGGCACGCTCGTGCCGGAATGCGTGTCGCCTTCCGTCGCAGCGTGGCTGGTGTCGGCTGCAGGTGCGGACTCTTGCGCGAAGGCAGATGTCACGAACATGGACTATCCCCGAAATTCAGGCCTGCCGCTTGCGCGGCCGGCCTGTCCAATCTTCCCAATGCTCAGCCGAACAGGGCCAGAAGCGCGATGAGAAGCGAGAAGATGCCCAGAGCTTCGGTCACGGCGAAGCCGAAGATCAGACGGCCGAACTGGCCATCAGCGGCCGACGGGTTGCGCAGTGCGCCCGCCAGATAGCTGCCGAAGATGTTGCCGAGGCCAATGCCCGCGCCACCCATGCCCAGGCAAGCGATGCCGGCGCCGATGTACTTTGCTGCTTCTGCGTCCATTTGTTCAACTCCTTTGGATCTAAAATTCCGTTGCGATTCCATCCGGCGCCAATGCCGGAAACTCTTGATCGGTATCAGTGCCCGGGATGCAGGGCGTCGTTGAGGTACATGCAGGTCAACACCGCAAAGACGTAGGCCTGCAAGAAGGCGACCAGCAGTTCAAGCGCCGTCAACGCCACCGCCATTGCCAGCGGCAGGATCGAACCGGCCACGCCGACCGCGCCGAGCGCGCTCAGGCTGACGACGAACCCCGAGAACACCTTCAGCGTGATGTGGCCGGCGAGCATGTTGGCGAACAGACGAACCGAGAGGCTGACCGGGCGCGACACGAAGGAGATCACCTCGATCAGCACCACCAGCGGCAGCAGGAAGACCGGCACCCCATGCGGCACGAACAGCTTGAGGAAGCCCAGACCGTGCTTCATGAAGCCGTAGACGACCACGGTTCCGATCACCAGGGCGGCAAGGCCGAAGGTGACGATGATGTGGCTGGTGACGGTGAAGAAATACGGGAACAGGCCAAGCAGATTGGCAACCAGCACGAACATGAACAGCGAGAACACGAACGGGAAGAACTTCATGCCTTGGGTGCCGGCGGCATCGCGCAACATGTTGCCGACGAATTCGTAGGCCATCTCGGAGACCGACTGAAGCCGGCCGGGAACCAGGCTGCGGCTCGACGTCGTGAGAAACAGGAATGCGGCGGCAACGACCACGGTCGCGACCATGAACAGCGCCGAATTGGTGAAAGACAGGTCGTAGCCGCCGATCTCGATCGGTATCAGCTTGTTGATATGGAACTGGTGGATCGGATCGACCTTGTCAGCTGCCACGTTCAAACCCCGTCAATGCCGCGTACGGCCTCGTTACCATTACCGCACATGAAAGCGCGGTCATTTCTTGTCGTCTTGGTCGGGGCGCGATTTATCGCCCTGTCCGAATTCTGCCACAACGCCCGCGGAACGCATGACATTGAGCACGCCGGCGCCAAAACCAAGCAGCAGAAACACGATCAGACCCCATGGCGATGTCCCCGCCAGACGGTCGATGATCCAGCCGATGCCGGCCCCTACCACCACTCCCGCGATGAACTCGCTGGAGAGTTTGAGCGCCTGGCCATAACCGGCCACACTGCCCGCTTTCGCGTCGTCTTTCCCCTCGAGCCGGTCCGGCCGCCTTGTCGCAAGAGATGCTCCAAGTTCACGCCGGCGGCGCTCAAGATCGTCGTCGCGGATGTCGGCTTCATGCTGCTTGCCGCGGCCGGTTTCTCCGGTTCCGTCTGGCCTGTTTTCATCGGCCATCGCAACCCCCCTGCCCGGTCAGACCGTCACCGTCCGTCCGCTTCTAAAGTCGCCGGCAACATAGTTAGAGGGTTTGCGCCAGTCAAGCCACGGGCGGAAGTTCATTGCCATGTATTTTAGGCAACAAAATCAATTGTTTATAAAGGTGCGACATCGTGCCCGCCACGATGACGCGGATGCGTTGCACGAATCCCCCCGGCAATGGCTCTTTGATCGACTGCATGCGGCGCGAGAAGATCAGCAATCGTTCGGCGCTCAGCTCCAGCCGCCGCCATAGGTCCGGTAGAAGATATGCAGGCCGATCTTGGTCATCTTCTGCATCGTGCGCGCCCAGCCGGGATGGACATATTGGGCGTAGTAGTGGGTCGACGAGCCGACCTCGGGGATGAAGATCTTGCCGGCGGTGACGGCCATGGCGATATCCTGCGCGGTCTTGTAGGCGGCAGGACTATCGATGCGCTTCCTCCTGCCATCGCAGGCGAAAGAGAACTGGCAACGGTTGAACCAGCTGTCGTTCTGGTAGACGACGCCGCAGATCGAATTCGGATAGGCCGGGTTGCGGACGCGATTGAGGATGACCTGGGCGACGGCGGCCTGACCGCGCACGGATTCGCTCCTGGCCTCGAAATAGATACCGTTGGCAAGGCATGCCTGCTCCTTGTTGGAGAAGACACTCGCAGGCAGCGGATTCTGGATCCACGAGTGATCGCCCTTGGCCATCGGCGGGATGAAGCGGCCGTCATTGGGCTGCTCGTCCTGAAGCAGGGCTTCGAAGGGTGACGCCTTGGCATAGTCGGGCTCGGCCTGCGCGTAGGCGGTCGCCAGTACGTCCGGATGGTCGTTGTTGACCAGCGCGGCAAGCATGGCCGGCACGCCGGGATCCGGCTTCTTGTCCTCGCGCGCATGGAATGCCGCGGCGATCTGGATTTCCTTGCCTTTGATCTGCGGCTTGGCGAAGGCCATCTTCAGGCCGCTGTCCATGCTGGGCCGCAGCAAGGAGGAGGTGCGCTCGAAGATCGAGCCGGCATTGAAGTTCTTCGGTGGCGCCACGGGAGACATCTGGACGATGCGGCCCTTCTTGTCGGCGCGCACGACACGATCCTCGTCGGGCGTGCCGCTGACCTTGCCGCCCTTGCCACGAAACGACACGTTGCCGATACCGGCCAGATGGACACCCGATCCGGAAATGGAGCCGGTGACGTCGGAATCGACGAACGGCATCTCGGCCGCATGGGTCGAGCCGGCGACGGATTTCTCGACATAGGAGTTCCAGCGGGTGTTTGGCGCTTCGAGGCCGGAGACAAGGCTCGTCATGTCCTGGTAGGCAACGATGGTCGGAAAGCCGATCCAGATTCCGAGACCGATTACGAACGGAGGCAGAAAGCCACGTTTTCTCTCACCGGCGGCGGCAAAAAGCCGCTTCAACACACGTCGATGCACGGAACTCTCTCCAGGAACGCGACTGACCCCACTGGAGAGCAAAATGATGCATTAACCTTGATGGGACGTTAACGGGTTCGATCGGGTTTTCTCAGTCGGCTCAAGGTCGTGGTTCCGAAGTCGGGCGGTTTTGCGGCCGGCCTGTGAATTCAGGCCGGCCGCAGGAAGAGCGGCCGGGCGATCAGCGCACAGACGGCGGCCGACAGCCAGACTCCCGTCCATGATCCAACGACCAGAAGCCCGGGGATGGCGATCGGCACCAGGAAGAAGGCGACAAAGACAAAGCTGTTGCCGAGGCCGAGCGCCGTCCCGGCATTGCTGGCACCGGCAAGCGTGGCAAGCTCGGTGTAGGCAACGCCGTGCCATGCCGAGACACAGATGCCGGCGACGATTAAGGCGGCAACGATCGTCGCCGCGAGCACCGGCTGCCAGCCAGGAATGGCGGCCGCGACAAACACAAGCAGCGTGAGGGTGGCGAAAGCGGCCGCGCTCAGCATGCTGAAAAGGCGCAGGAACGCGCGGCGGTTGCCGTGACGGTCGGTGAAGCGGCCGCTCCAGACGCGCATGACCATGGCGCCGACCTGCACGGCTGCCAGGCTGGCGCTGATCACTGCCGTTCCCATGCCGCCGAAATCATGCAGGAAGACGGAGGCGAAGGTGAGCACCGCCACTTGCGGGACGCAGAGCAGGCCGATGGCCATTGCAATGCGCCAGACGTCGGGGTTGCGCAGCGGTGTCGGGCCAGCCGACACCATCGCGTCGCTGGCGGACGTCGCGTCTTCTCCGATTGGCGGCTGGCGCAACCAGCGCCAGGCGAAGAGCGCCGTGACGGCGGAGAATGCGGCCAGCAACCCATAGACCGAGGCAAAACCATGCGTCGAGGCGAGCGACGGCAGGACAAGGGCGCCGAGCCCGCCGCCGAGTGGCACTGCAGTTTGCCTGATGCTCATGGCGAAGCCGCGCTCGCCTTCACGGAACCAGGCCATGATGGCGCGGCCGCTCGAGCCGTTGACGCTGCCGCCGAGCAGACCGGTGACAAGCAACGCGGCGGCCAGAAGCGCAACCCCGGGAAGGTGTGCCGGCGACGGCACGACCAGGAATGCCATGAGAAACAACCATGCCGCGGTGGCGCCGAGCCCGGTGAGCAGCACGCGGCGATCGCCCCAGCGATCGGTGAGCAATCCCCATGGCAGCTCACTCAGCGCCACACCCAGGCCGAGGAGACCGAGGACCAGCCCGAGCTGGCCGTTGCCGAGCTGATAGCCGGAGCGCAAGAAGACCGCCGTCGCCGGAATGCCGGAGAAAGTCGCGGAGAAACTGGCATTCGCGGCAACGCCGATGCCCAGCACCTTCCAGCGATGATTGGAGCGGACTGTCGCGGCACCGGCGGCTGCTCTCGCCTGCTGCCGAGGCCTGCCCTGGTTGCATTCCAAATCCGTAGCGACGAGCGACATGGCTGAATTTCCCTTGATGGTCCACTGCATCCGGACCTTGACGCTCCGTTTTTACCGCCATAGCTTCGTGCTGAATATCGGGAAGTATTTGACCGATTGTCCCGAAAATCAGGATTATTTCCATGCGACGCGTAACATTCGACCTCGACGTTCTCCGCAGCTTCGTCACCGGCATGGAACTGGGCAGCTTCGCCAAGGCCGCCGACCGGCTTGGCCGGTCGACGTCGGCGGTCAGCGCGCAGTTGAAGAAACTGGAGGAGCAGGCGGCGACGCCGATCTTCCGCAAGTCGGGACGTGGCCTCGCCTTGACCGAAGCCGGCGAGACCATGCTCGGCTATGCGCGCCGTCTGATCGAACTCAATGACGAAGCGGCATCCGCGATCCATGACGTCGAGTTGGAAGGCTGGGTACGGCTTGGGCTGCAGGAGGATTTCGGTGAGGCGGTGCTGCCTGACGTGCTCGGCCGCTTCGCCCGCGCTCATCCCAAGGTCAAGATCGAAGCCAGGATCGCACGCAGCTACGACCTCGCCGAAAGGATCATGTCAGGCAACCTCGACATCGCTCTCGCCTGGCACAGCGGCGAGACGCTGCCTTACAGCGAGCATGTCGCCGACGTGCAGATGCGCTGGATCGGCCCGGCAAAGCGCATCGAGACCAGCCTGCGCGACGGTGAGCCACTGCCGCTGGTGGCGCTCGAAGCACCCTGCCTTTTGCGCACGGTGGCAACCGAAACGCTCGACCGCGCCGGCCTGTCGTGGCGGATGGCCTTTTCCAGCCCGAGCCTCGGCGGCATCTGGGCAGCCGTCGCGGCGGGACTGGGGCTGACGATCCGCACCGACATCGGCCTGCCGGCCAGTGTCAGCGCGATGACACCGGAGATCGCCGGGTTGCCGAAGCTGCCCAAAATGGCGTTATTCCTGCATCGCAAGGACGCCGAGCCCGAGCCGGTAGTCGCTCGCCTTGCCGACATATTGCTTCAGGCGGCACGGCAGGCGCTGCCCGAAAATGGGCGGGCCAACGACCACGGTTTGCGCAACGTAGCGTGATCATGGCGCCGGACCGGCGCCGCGGCTCAGCTGCGCTTCTTGGCCCTGCCGGCGAACGGATTGTCGGAGGTGCGCAGCGCAATGCGGATCGGCACGCCGGGAATGTCGAAGGCCTCGCGCAGGCTGTTGGAGAGATAGCGGACATAGGATTGCGGCATCGCATCCGGCCGCGAGCACTGGACGACGAAGCCCGGCGGCCGCGTCTTGGCCTGGGTGACATATTTGACCTTCAGCCGGCGGCCGGCGACGGCAGGCGGCGGATGATGCGCCAGTATGCTCTCCAGCCAACGGTTGAGCTTGCCGGTCGAGACGCGGCTGTTCCACACCTTGTGGGTCCTCAGCACCGCATCCATCAGCTTGTCGAGGCCGCGCCCGGTTTCGGCCGAGACAGGCACGGCCTGGATGCCGCGCACCTGCGGCAGCAGCCGCTCGGTCTTCTCGCGCAGCTCCGCCAGAAGCTCCTGCGGGTGGTCGATCACGTCCCATTTGTTGAAGGCGATCACCGGCGCCCTGCCCTCGCGGATGATCAGGTCGGCGATCTGCAGATCCTGCTTCTCGAAGGGAATGGTGGCGTCGAGCACGATGATGACGATCTCGGCGAAGCGGATGGCGCGCAAGCCATCCTGCACCGACATCACTTCCAGCTTTTCATGGATCCTGGCCTTGCGGCGCATGCCGGCCGTGTCGAACAGCTTCAGGCGGCGGCCATGCCAGTCCCAGTCGACCGAGATGGAATCACGGGTGATGCCGGCTTCCGGCCCGGTCAACAGCCGCTCCTCGCCGATCAGCGCGTTGATCAGCGTCGATTTGCCGGCATTCGGGCGGCCGACGACGGCGATGCGCATCGGCTTGGTGTCGTCATACCAATGCACATCTTCGGCATCCGGGTCGACGATGTCCTCGCCGATCAGCACCTCGCCGGCGGCGAGTTCCTCACCGACACCATCCTCTTCTTCGCCGAAGGCACGTGCCTCGCCAAGCGCGCCGATCACAGCGTCGCGCAAATCGGGCATGCCCTGGCCGTGTTCGGCAGACACCGGGATCGGCTCGCCAAGACCGAGTTCCCAGGCCTCCAGCATGCCGCCCTGGGCGCCCTTCGCCTCGGCCTTGTTGGCGACCAGCACCACCGGCTTGCCGGACTTGCGCACGATCTCGGCGAACGTCTTGTCGTCGGGCATCAGGCCGGATTTGGCATCGACCGTGAAGAAGATCAGGTCGGCCTCGCGGATCGCGATCTCGGTCTGCGCTCGCATGCGTCCGGGCAAGGTCGAGGCGGCGGCATCCTCGAAGCCGGCGGTATCGATGACGTCGAAATGCAGGTCGTAAAGCTTGGCGGCATGGACGCGGCGATCACGGGTGACGCCCGGCGTGTCGTCGACAAGCGCCAGCTTCCTTCCCACCAGCCGATTGAAAAGAGTCGATTTGCCGACGTTAGGTCTGCCGATGATGGCGACTTTGAAGGTCACGACGCACTGCCCGACCCGCGGATCAGCTCGGACATCAAGGTTGCCCGCTCGCGGGTGTTGCGCGGGGCGCCGTCATCGGCGGCGATCTGGTCGAACAGCTTCAGCGCATCCTGGGTCTTGCCTTCCTTCCAGGCGGAAAGACCGAGCGCCTCGCGCGCCGTGTGGCGCAGCGTGTTGGTATCGGATGTAAGCGCCTCGACACGGCTGGAGACGTCGGCGAAGGAGCCATTGTCGACAAGCAGCAGCGCTGCCCTGAGGCGCGCCATGTCGCGAATGCCCGAGGGAATGGCCGTGTCGGCGGCGACATCGTCGAAATCCTTGACGGCGGCGGCAACGTCGCCCTTGTTGGCCTTGACGGTCGCGCCGCGCATGCGGGCGAGCAGCGGATAGGCGCCGTAGCCGTCCTTCTCCAACTGGTCGAGGGCGGTCAGCGCTTCGTCGTTCTTGCCGTCATTGGCGAGCTTCAGCGCCTGCGAAAATGCATCGCCCGAGCGGTTGGCGCGCGTCTCGTCCCAATAGCGATAACCGACGAAGGCGGCGGTGCCGAGCACCACGAGGATCGCGAGGACAAGCAAAGCGGGACCGAAACGGTCCCACAGCTTCTGCGCCTGTTCGCGACGCATCTCGTCGTTGACTTCACGGATAAAACTGTCGTCGGACATCAATCAAAACCATTCCTGCCCTCTCGGGCCGTTGTCAGCCCGCGTTTTAGCGAAATTTTGTCGGCATGGAAGGGGTTCAACCGGAAAATCGCCTATTCCCGAGGCTGGTTGCCAAAAAGGCCAATCGCACCTACGCCACATTTGAGCGATAGCCGGCTTCCAGACATTCCCTGAGTGCAGATTGCCGATGTACCGTCCGTTTCGCGTTGTTGTGTTTTCCATCGCCTCGCTCGCCACTGCCGGTGGGGCTTTGGCCGATCCGCCCGCGCCGCCAGCGCCGGCAAAGCCCAGGCAGGTCGTCATTATCTCGTTCGACAGCGCCCGCGACATTTCGCAGTGGAAGCGCAGCCGGGCACTGGCGCAGCGCACCGGCGCGCATTTCACCTATTTTCTCTCCTGCGTCTTCCTGCTGTCGCCTGAGACGCGCAAGGAATATACGGCGCCCGGCAAAACGGCCGGCAAATCCAACATCGGCTTTGCCGCCTCCAAGCAGGAGGTGACCGAGCGGCTCGAGCAGATCGGACTTGCCGCCTCGGAAGGTCACGACATCGCCAGCCACGGCTGCGGCCATTTCGACGGCAAGGACTGGAGCAAGGCCGACTGGCTGAAGGAGTTCGGTTCGTTCGAGCACATTCTCGAAAACGCCTATGCGATCAACGGTATCGCGCCCGAGCCCAAGGGCTGGCGTGATTTCGCAAGGCATACGGTTGTTGGCTTCCGCGCGCCTTACTTGTCGACAAGCAAGGCGCTTTACGAGGCGTTGCCGACGGCCGGCTATCAATTCGATGCTAGCGGCGTCTCGCAGGGCCCTGCCCGGCCGGCGGCCAGCCACGGCATCACGCACTTTTCGCTGCCGCAGATTCCGGAAGGACCGGAATCAAGGCCGGTGATCGCCATGGACTACAATCTCTATGTCAGACATTCCGGCGGCTTCGAGCGGCCGAGCAAGGCGAACGAATTCGCGAACCGGACCTATGACGCCTTCCGTGCCGCCTTCGATGAGCAATATCAGGGCAAGCGCGTTCCGCTGGAACTCGGCTTCCACTTCGCGCTGATGAATGACGGCGCCTATTGGAACGCGCTGGAGCGTTTTGCCGGCGAGGTCTGCGTCAAGGCCGATGTCGAATGCATCAGTTTTCGCGATTATGTTTCGCGGCAGGACGCGGCCCAGAAGCAGGCTTCGGTCGGCGGCTGAGCCGCCAACCGGTTCGATTTCCAAACCTCGGTCTTTAGGCTGGGTCCTCGGCGCCCTGTCTTGCCAGATAACGCTGGTCGATCTCGGGCAGCGGCTCGCCTTGCAGGGTCGCCTCGAAGGCGCGCAGGCGTTTGTGGACCGATTGCAGCTCGACGATGGTCGACCAGGAGGTGAGCAGAAACTGCAGCGAGCCCGTTACTTTGCCGAAGGCGTTCGAGATCTGGTTCAGCGCGCCGAAGGTGATCTTGTGCGCCACCAGCGACGGACCCAGGATCAGCAGCGCGAAAATGTTGTCAGCCTGCAGGTAGGTGTACCGGACAACGTTGAAATAGATGTAGTGGAAATAGAGCCTGAAATAATTGTGACGAACATTGGCGAACAGCTCGGCCGTGGTGGCTGGCTGGGCCCTGTCCGCATGATCTTCGCCGTACACCAGTTCCTTGCGGTAGGCGGCTTCGACACGCTGGTTGCGGAACTGCAGTCCTGGAAGTTTCATGCCGGCAATCATCACCGAGATCGTTCCGAACAGACACCAGGCCAACGCTGCGACAACCAGTGGCTGGGGAATCGCGCCGATGATCGGCAATTCGGTGATATGGGCCTGCAATTGAATCATGACTGGAAGGAAGGCGATCAGGGTCATGATCGACTGCACAAAACTGGAGCCCAGATCTTCCATGATCTGCGAGAACCGCATCGTGTCTTCCTGGATACGCTGCGAGGCGCCCTCGATATGGCGTAGCCTGCCCCAGTTCTCGACGAAGTAATCGTTCATCGCCGTGCGCCAGCGGAAGATCCAGTGGCTGACGATGAAGGCATTGACCACCTGCACATTCATGCCGACCAGCGCGAGCCACGAAAAGTCGGCCAATCCGATATAAAACTCTCCGTTGGTCGACTTTCCAGTCCCCGACATCAGCCCCTGTACGTAGTCGAAGAAAGGCCCGTACCAGGCGTTGACGGCGACGCTGACCTGCACATTGAAATAGATGAAGAACAGGATGACCGCCGTCATCAGGATCGACCAGCGCTGCCAGGGGTGCGGCGAATACCAGCTCCAGAACGCATAGAAGACGGCGACGCAGAACACGAAATAGAGATAAAACCACAGGAAGGGCGGCGACCAGAGCACGGCGATACCGATGATCGGCGGCGCGCCAGCCGCGGCGGGCGGCAGTCCGAAAACCGCGCCCAGCTGTTCACCACCGAAAAACCAGAACAGGATTGCCGCAAGGCTCCAGATGGCGGCCGAAGAGAAAAACAACTTCGGCTGCGGGAAGAAGGATACGAACACTGTGGGGAATTCCTCGATCTATGCGCAAATCAGCTGATATCAGCGGGCATAAAGTCACACATTAGCTGGAAAGCAAATGCCTGCCCGATGTCCGGCATCGAGCAAACCCACAATCATGGCGATTTTGGCGCAGCCGACCATGTGACGGCGCCGGAAACGACCAGCATGGCAGCGGCGGTGATCGAGGCGAGGAAGAAATCACCTGACGCCTGTGCCAGCAGCCCGGCGGCGATCGGGCCGATGATCTGGCCAAGGCCGAAAGAGGCCGTCATCAAGGCAAAGATACGCCGAGGCGCCCTTGGCGCCTGTTGCCGCGCGGCCTGCAGGCCAAGCGCGGTTATGGCAATGAAGGTGCCGCCGAGCAGCAGGCCGCCAAGAACCGGCCCGGTACGTCCGCCGACGGCCACACTGGCGGTGACGCCGACAACTTCGACGAAACATCCCAGCGCATAGGTGGCATGGAGCCCGATCCGTGCCGCGATCTTCTGCCACAGCCAGGTCGAGGGAAAGCCGGCAAGGCCGGCGACCATCCACACCATGGCCTCGAAGACGCGGCTGCCGCCGCCTTGCCGGACGATGGCGACCAGGAATGTCGCCGTCACCACATAGCCGAAGCCGAAGAGGCCATAGGCGATGATGATCTTCACGAGCGACCGGTCTTTCGGCAGGGCCGGCTCAGGGCCGGCTTGGCCATTGGCGAGCGGCCCCTCGTCCACCAGCAGCGCCACGACGACGAAACCGCAAGCCGAAATTGCTGCCGACCACAGCCAGCCCGCCGCCCAGCCGGCATGCTCGGTGACCAGCACCGCCATCATCGCCGCGGAGATCGCGATGCCGAGGCCAACACCGCCAAAATGCCACGCCTGCAGGTCTCTGCGGCCGGCGGCGTTTATATGACTGAAAACGATGCTGGCCATGAACACCATGACGAAGGCGCTGGCCAGCCCGGCCAGAAAGCGGATGACGAGAAACGAGATCATGGTATCGGACAGTCCCATCAGGGCTGCCAGAACCGTGCTGGCGCCGAGACCGGCCAGCATCAACAGGCGCTCACGTCCATGCGCCCAGCCTCCGGCGGCGGCAAGCGCGCCGACGAGGTAGCCAAGATAGTTGGCGGAGGCGATCCATCCGGCATTGGCCGGCGACAGATGGAGTTCCTCCATCATGCCGGGCAGGATCGGGGTGTAGACGAAGCGGCCGATGCCCATGGCGACGGCCATGGCGATCATGCCGGCGAAGGCGAAACGCAGCGCTGTCGAGGTGGCGGATGTCATCGCCGCGCACAATAAATGCAGGGATCGCTGGAACAATCCGCGATCTGTTGTGCCAGCGCGGTTGCAGCACGCGGCGCTCGCTACGACTTTTCCTTAAGCCTCACGCGTGACTCCGCTCGGAGACCGCTTCGAAATTCGCTCCGGCGAGTCATATGGTGGTGGTTTCGAAGCCGTAGCGCAGCGAACTTTGGTCCGTGAGCAACGGAAGCGCAGAAAACGCCATCCGATGGCCGCTAGAGTAGAATTTTCAAACAGGCTCTCAGCAGCGTCCACCAAAACCGGCACGCAATGAGGCGGTCTCGTACACCGTCCGCTGCGCCGTCAACCTGAACGGCACATCACCCAATTCGCGCTCCGACATGGTGTTGAGCACGGGATGCGAAAGTGGATCGGTCAGCCATCTCTGCGTCTCGCTCTCCCGGCCTGGCTCATGCGGAGCATCCGTTGCGAACAGAACTTTCAGCGATGACAACATGCTCAGCATTTTCGGCTCCGCGGGTCTGTCTCCCCCGATAAAGTCTGCCGTTTCGATGTGTCTTTCAATTGAGATTTCGGCCGGATCGGTTTAGAAAATCTGTATGGCTATGCTCAATCGAGTCCATCTCAACGGCCTTCGCGCCGTGGAAACCGTCGCCCGTCTCGGCTCCCTTGCGGCGGCGGCAGCAGAACTCAACGTTTCCGTCAGTGCCGTCAGCCAGCAGATCAGCCGCTCCGAAAAGCAGCTCGGCCAGGCGCTGTTCGAGCGGACGGCGAGCGGACTCGTGCTGACCGAATTCGGCGCCGTCTTCGCGGCCCGCCTCGGTGCGGGGTTTCGCGAGCTTGCCCAGGCCGTGGCGCTGGCCGACGAGGCGACGCAGTGCACATTGGTGGTTTCGGTGGCGCCGGCCTTTGCCTCGAAGTGGCTGCTGCCGCGATTGTCGCGTCACTTCACCCGGCATCCCAACGTGCTGCTGCGCATCGACGCGTCGGTGAGGCTGGCCGATCTCGATCACTCCGACATCGACATCGCCATCCGGCTCGGCGACGGCAGATGGCCGGGCGGGCGCGCGGAATTGCTTTTGGCGCAGGAAATCTTCCCGGTCTGCGCCCCGGTGATCGCCAGAAAACTGAAATCGATCGAGGATCTCGCCCAGACCTGCGCCATCACCGACGAAAGGGCAATGATCAACTGGGAGAGCTGGTTCGAAGCAGCCGGCGTTCCGCCCGTCACCTTCCTGAAGGGCGCGCGCTTCACCGATCCGATGCTGTGCCTGGAATCGGCGATTGCCGGTCACGGCGTGATGCTCGGCTGGCAATTGCTGACGGCTGATGCTCTCGCCGACGGTCGGCTGGTGGCGCCGTTCGGAATCCGCGCCCAGAGCGGTCTCGGCTATTGGCTGGTGACCTCCTCCGCCAAGGCCGAAAGCCGCAAGGTCCGGGATTTCAAGGTCTGGATCAAGGAAGAGATCGAGGCGACGATGGCACAGTTCGGGTCGGCGAATGCAGCCACCGCACCCGCCGGCGGGATCGCGGTGGAAAGCACCGTGGCGCCGGTCTATGTAGAGTCAGACATCAAACTACGGCAGGCAGGATCATGACCACACATTCGCGCGGCGTTTCCGCATCGATCGACCCGGTGAAGCTCGACAGGCTGGCGGAAGTCGCCATCAAGGTTGGGTTGCAGCTGCAGCCCGGACAGGACCTAGTGCTGACGTCATCGATTGCGGCGCTGCCGCTGACCAGGCGGATCGTCGAGCATGCCTACAAGGCCGGCGCCGGGCTGGTGACGCCGATCTTCAACGACGACGAGATGACGCTGGCGCGCTATCGCTTCGGTGCCGATGCCAGCTTCGACCGGGCCGCCGGCTGGCTTTATGAAGGCATGGCGAAGGCCTTCGCCAACAATGCGGCCAGGCTTGCCGTGCGCGGCGAGGATCCGTCGCTGTTGTCGGCGCAGGATCCGGCGAAGGTGGCGCGCGCCAACAAGGCGAATTCGATGGCCTACCAGCCGGCGCTGGAAAAGATCACCGGCTTCGACATCAACTGGAACATCGTCGCCTATCCGGACCTCGCCTGGGCCAGGCAGGTCTTCCCCGGCGATACCGACGATGTTGCGGTGGCGAAGCTCGCCGACGCCATCTTCGCGGCCTCACGGGTGGATGTCGAAGACCCGATCGACAACTGGAAGGCGCATAATTCAGCGCTTCGCGGCCGCACCGAATGGCTCAATGGCCATAATTTCCATGCGCTGCATTTCACCGGGCCGGGCACCGACCTGACCGTCGGGCTGGCGGACGGCCACGAATGGATGGGCGGCGCCTCGACCGCCAAGAACGGCATCACCTGCAACCCGAACATCCCGACCGAGGAGGTCTTCACCACGCCGCATGCAAGACGCGTCGAAGGCCATGTCTCCTCGACCAAGCCGCTGTCCTACCAGGGCACCCTGATCGACGAGATCTCGGTGCGTTTCGAGGAGGGCAGGATCGTCGAGGCAAAGGCGTCGAAGGGCGAGGACGTGCTGAAAAAGGTGCTCGACACCGACGAAGGCGCGCGCCGTCTCGGCGAGGTGGCGCTGGTGCCGCATTCCTCGCCGATCTCGGCGAGCGGCCTGTTGTTCTTCAACACTTTGTTCGACGAGAACGCCGCCTGCCACATCGCGCTCGGCCAGTGCTATTCGAAGTGCTTCGTCAACGGCGCCTCGCTCAGCCAGGACGAGATCGCCCAACGTGGTGGCAACAAGAGTTTCATCCACATCGACTGGATGATCGGCTCCGACAAGATAGACATAGACGGCGTCCACAAGGACGGCGCCCGCGTGCCGGTGATGCGCAAGGGCGAGTGGGCCTGACAGGGACTTACGAGGGTCCGGTGGCGTTCGACCTCGTGGTCAAACGGATTTACGAGCCGCCGGCGACCGACGATGGGCAACGGGTTCTGGTCGACCGGATCTGGCCACGCGGCGTCAGCAAAGAGGACGCGGCGCTGGCGCTGTGGCTGAAGGATATCGCACCGAGCGATGCCCTGCGTGGATGGTTCGGCCATGAGCCGGAGCGCTGGATGGAATTCCAGAAGCGATATCGCGCCGAGTTGGACAGGAATGGCGAAGTGGTCGGGCAGTTGCGGGCCATGCTCGGCAAGGGTCGGGTGACTCTGCTCTACGGCGCCCGGGACGAAGCCCACAACAATGCGGTGGCGCTGGCGGGCTATCTGCAGGGGACGGGTTCAGGCGATTGAATTCCGCGAGTCGGCGGGACAGGGAACGCGGCGGAGGCGAGCTCGGCTCTACTTCCCGCCCACCGCCTGCTGATAAACATCCGGCTTGAAGCCGACCAGAATCCTCTCGCCCAGTTCCAGCACTGGCCGCTTGATCATTGTCGGCTTGGCCAGCATCAGCGCCTTGGCCTTCTTCTCGTCGAGGCCCTGCTTGTCCTTGTCCGCCAGTTCGCGAAAGGTCGTGCTTGCCTTGTTGAGCAGGATTTCCCAGCCAACCTTGCCGACCCAGCCATCCAGCCGCTTCGCCTCCAGCCCTTCCGCCCTGTAGTCGTGAAAGCGGTAGGGCACCTCATGACCTTCCAGCCAGACGCGCGCCTTCTTGATCGTGTCGCAGGTGGTGATGCCGTACATGGTGATCGTCAAACCGGGTCCCTCGAAACTTCGAATCTGACTGCAGAGTAAGGACGCTCGCTTCGCTTTGCCAGCGGGCTCTCGGGCGCCCCGTGATTTTGTGCTTGCAAACACTAAGGAATTTTCCTAAGTATTTTTCGAGCCATTTTGACGGCAGCCCAGGACCGACCAATGACCAACCTCCAGACCGCCAATCCGAGCCCGCCACCGATCGACGGCATCTTTCGCGCCCTGTCCGACCCGACGCGGCGACGCGTGGTGGAGCGGCTGAACCGCAGCCCCGCCTCGGTCAGCGACCTCGCAGAGCCTTTCGACATGGCACTGCCTTCCTTCATCGAGCATCTCAGGGTTCTTGAAGGCTGCGGGCTGGTGCATTCGCAAAAGACCGGCCGGGTCAGGACCTATCAACTGGTGCCTGAGCCGCTGAAGCTGGCCGAAAACTGGCTCGCCGAACAGCGCACGCTGTGGGAGCGGCGCCTAGACCAGTTCGACGCCTATGTGATGACCCTCAAGGAGAAAGAAAAATGAGCTATCCCTTCAAGCCGGATCCCAGACTGGATCTCGTGCTGGAGCGCGTCGTCGATGCGCCACGCGAGTTGCTGTGGCGGGCCTGGACGACGCCGGAGCACGTCAAGCAGTGGTTCACGCCAAAGCCATGGAGCGTCACCGACTGCGAGATCGACCTCAGGCCGGGCGGGCTGTTTCGGACGCGCATGCAGTCGCCCGACGGCAAGGAGGTCAACGACCGCCATTGCTGCTATCTCGAAATCGTGCCGAACGAGCGGCTGGTGTGGACGGACGCGCTGCTGCCGGGCTATCGGCCGTCGGGGCAGCCGTTCATCACCGCGGTCATTTCCTTGCAGCCGGACGGCAAGGGCACGCGCTACACCGCCACCGCCATCCACTGCGACGAGGCCACCCGCAAGAACCATGAAGAGATGGGGTTCTTCGACGGCTGGGGCACGGTGGCCGATCAGCTTGCAGAATACGTGAAGACGATTTGAGCCTCTCGGATGGCGGCCAGCATTGTCCCGGCCGCCATGCTTATTTTTCAACACTGCAGCGAAGAGAGCAGGTTCCCGGAAGCCGGGGTATTTCCGGCCTCAATAGTAGAAGCGCTCTTCGGTGATCTTGCCGTTCTTGACCGTATACAAGCCGACCTCATCCATGGTGACACGCTCGCCCGTAGCCTTGGGGGTTATGTCAAACTTGAAGCGCACCGCGAACTGGTCGCCGTTGACATAGGGGCCTTCGACCGAACCGCCATGGACTTCGTGGTTCTCTTGCCACCACTGGCCCTTCTGCTTGAGGGCCGCCTTGCCATGGCTGACGGCCATCGGCCCCTCCATGGCTTCGTAGCTGGCGATATCGTCGGCATTGTATTTCTCAGCAGCACCCTGGTGGTCGCCCTGCTGTAGGAGTTCGGTGAAATCCTTGGCAATTTCCGCGATGGTCATATGTGATCCTCCTGTTCAGACGTAGTGCAAGTAGGGGACAGCTCGACGGCCTGCCATCGTCAATCCGCTTGTAGCTGACAAGCCATGTCAGGATGATGATTTCGCGCGGATATGCGACGACGATTTGAGGTTCTACATCGCGGCCACGGCATCGTCCTGGCCGTTCAAACAACGAGGGCACCGATGCCACCGGTGCCAGCCATTTGCCGTGTGAAACTAGCTTGGCAGCATAGGGCAGTTGGCGCCACGGCGCAGGCTGATATGCGCCACATCGCCGACGCTGAATTGAAAACCCTCGGCCTGGCGTGGCGCGTCGATGACAACAGGTGCGCCCTGCCCGAGTTCGGCATGCAGGCGCAAGGTGCGGCCATGAAAGACGATGCTGTTGACGCGGGCCGGCGCTGTGCCGGTCGCCGCTTCGGTGGCCGCCAGCAAATCCTCGGGCCGCACGCCGACGATGCGCATGGCGCCCTCGGCGGGAGCCTCGCCGGATTCGGAGGTCGCTTCCAGCGGCAAGGTACCGGCGGCGAACCGCAAGCGATCGCCATCGCGTCCGATAAAACGCGACTGCAACAGGTTCATGGTGCCGATGAAACTGGCGACGAATGTGGTGGCGGGCCGGTCGTAAAGTGTCGCCGGCGGCGCGATCTGCTCGATGCGGCCCTTGTTCATGACGACGATGCGATCGGAGATCGACAGCGCTTCGGTCTGGTCGTGGGTGACCATGACGAAGGTGGTGCCGAGCCGGGACTGCAGCCGCTTCAATTCAACCTGCATCTGTTCGCGCAGATGCGCGTCGAGCGCCGACAGCGGCTCGTCGAGCAACAGCACGCGCGGTTCGCAGACGATGGCACGGGCGAGCGCGACGCGCTGGCGCTGGCCACCCGAAAGTTCGGAGACGCGGGCGCCAAGCTTGTCGGCCAGACCGACCATGTCGAGGGCTTCGCCGACGCGTTTTGCCTGCTCGGCGCCGGATAGTTTTCGCAAGGACAGGCCGAAGCCGACATTCTCGGCAACGTTCATATGCGGAAACAGCGCGTAGTCCTGGAACACGGTGTTGACCGGCCGGTCGTAGGGCCTGAGCGCTGTGATGTCGCGGCCGTCGAGCAGCACCTTGCCGCTCGATGGACTTTCGAAGCCGGCGATGACGCGCAGGCTGGTGGTCTTGCCGCAGCCGGACGGACCAAGAAGGGTGAGAAACTCGCCGCGGACGATGTCGAGATCGACGGCGTCGAGTCCGACGATGCCGCCGGGAAACAGCTTCGAGACCGCCTGCAGCCGGACGAGAGGATCAGGCGCCATCGCGAACCTCGGAGGGCTTCGTGGTGTTGACCCAGAGGATCTGGCAGCGCTCGGCACCCGGATTGCGGAAGGCATGCAAAAGCGTGCTCTTGAAGGCAAAACTGTCGCCGGTCTTCAGCCCGTATTTTGTCGAATCCACAACCAGCTCGACCTCACCCGAAAGGACGTAGCCGAATTCATGGCCGGCATGGGCATAGGCCTCTGCGGTGCCGCCGCCGGCGTCCACCGTCACCAGCATGCCGGTCAGTGTCGCGCCCGGCGGCGACAGCAGCGCCTTGGCGATGCCTTCGGACTTCACGGGAATCGCGCGGCGGCTGTTGGCACGCACGCAATAGAGGTCGTTGACGGCATCGTTGCCGTCGGCGATCAGCGCCGACGGTTCGATGTCGAGGGCGGCGGCGAGCGGCCAGATCACCTTGACGCGCAGCGAGGACATGCCGCGCTCGATCTGGCTGAGCGCCCCGATCGACACGCCTGCCCTGGCGGCGAGATCGGCCAGCGACAGGTTGCGTTCCAGCCGCAGCGCCCGCACGCGCCGGCCGACCCGCACATCGGCATCGTCCTTCGGCTTTCCAGCCGCTTCGTCCAGCATATCCATTCGTTCGTCCTCGTTTTTTCCCTTCTCCCCTTGTGGGGTGAGAAGCGGTTCGCGCAGCGAACGAAAAGCCAATTGCTTGGCTTTTCGAGCTTCGAACGCCCTGAGCCTGCGAAGGGCCGGGCGTGGTAGCCGATCCACCCTGCCGGGTCCCCCGCTGCTTCGTAGCGTCCCGGCGTTCGCCGGCCCTTCATCGTGCCACTGGCACGATGAATTCGCTTACGCGAACCGGCTGCTCACCCCTCAAGGGGAGAAGGAAGAACCAGGCTCAGCCGCCTGCCTTGACCTTTTCGAACATCTTGGCGAGGTCGTCATTCTGTTTCATCGGCCCGGTGAAGATGGTGGTCTTCAGCATCACCTCCGGGTCGGACGGCAGCTGCAGCTTTTCCAGCTCCTCCTTCGGCACGGTGGCAAAGGCAGAGCTCAGCGAGCTGCCATAGCCATAGGACTGGATCAGGTATTTGCCCGAGTCGGCATCCAGCCGGCTGTTGATGAAATCATAGGCGAGATCGACATTCTTGGCGTCCTTCAGCATGACGAAGCCGCAGGCCCAGGTCAGCATGCCCTCCTTCGGCTTCATGAATTCGACCGGCACCCCTTGCTTCTTCAGCGAGGTGGCGGACGCGTTCCAGGTCATGGCGGCGACCAGCTGGCCGCTGGCCAGCGCCTGTTCGACCGAGGTCATGTCGGTGGTGTAGTTGGAGAGCAGCGGGCGCTGCTCGCGCAGTTTATCGGCCACCTTGTCCATTTGCTCGGGCGTCATGTCGAACGGATTGACGCCGGCCAGAAGCGCCGCAACGATCGGCGTGTCGTGCACGGCGTCGATGGTCGCCATGCGCCCGGCATATTGCTTGTCCCACAGAAGGTTCCAGCTTGCCTCCGGGTTCTTCACCAGATCGGTGCGGTAGAGGATCGAGGTGTTGCCCCAGTCCCACGGCACCATCCAGACCTTGCCGTCGCCGGCCTGCAGGTCAGGCAGGTTCTTGAACACCGGGAAGATCGAATCCCAGTTCTTGATGCGCTTGGTGTCGATCGGCTGCAGCAGGCCTTCCTTGTTCCAGCGCGCCACCTTGTCATAGCAGGGATGCGCGATGTCAGGGCGGAAGCCGGCCTTGACCTTGGTGAAAGCGTCATCGTCGTCACCGAAGATCGAGGCCTCGACACCATCGGGGTGTGCGGCAAGGAAGCCCTTGTTGAAGTCGGGCAATTCATAGCCCGACCAGGTGAAATATTGCAGCTTGTCGCCGGCAAAAGCGACGGTCGACGACAGCGCCAATGCCAGGGCCGCCAGGCCGGTTCGGGCCATCTTTCCGGATATCAGGTCGAATGCCATTGCAGTTCTCCTCTCTTGGTTTGTTTTGGTTGTGGTGGATCGACGGGTCTTGGCGCCGTTGCGGACAGGCCGCGATGGCGCAGGATTTCGGCGATTGCGGCGATGACGAAGGAGACCGCCAGGATCGACGTGCCCAGCGCCATGACCGCCGGCAGCGATTTCGGGAACCGAAGCTGGCTCCAGATGTAGAGCGGCAGCGTCGGCTCGGTGCCGGCAAGGAAGAAGACGACGATGAACTCGTCGAAGGAGATCAGGAAGGCCAGCATGAAGGCCGAGGCGATGGCCGGCAGGCTGAGCGGCAGCATCACCCGCCGGAAGGTCGTCCAGTCGGAAGCGCCGAGGTCGAGTGCCGCCTCGCGAATGGTTTTCGGGATGGCGGCGAAGCGGCTGCGCATGATCACCACCGTCGTCGGCAGCGCCACCAATATGTGGCCGAGAACGATGGCAATGCGCGATGGACCGAGACCTATGAGGTTGATGAGGATCAGCAGCGAAATGCCGACGATGACACCCGGGATCAGGATCGGCAGCCGCGCGATGGCGCTGATGGTGGCAGCCAACGGCGAGCGGCCATAGAGATCCATGTAGGACACGGTGATGCCGCACAGCGTTGCGCCAGTGGCGGCAATGGCGGCGATGACGAGGCTGTTCAAAAGTGCACCGGACAGCGCCGAATTGCCGTACAGCGTCGCGTACCATTGCAAGGTAAAGCCTTGCAGCGGAAACGCTGCCTGGATCGAGTTGTTGAAGGAAAACAGCGGGATCAGCAGCACCGGCAAATAGAGAAAGACCAGATAAGCGACGACGTAAACGCCAAGCCAGCGGCCGCCACCTTGTGTGCGCGCGATGCTCATGTGCGGCTGCCAAATCTGCGGTCGGTGAAGCGTGCGACCAGCACCACGGCAAGAATGACCAGCATGACGGCGACAGACAGTGCTGCGCCAAACGGCCAGTCATTGGCCTTGCCGAACTCAGCCTGGATCAGCGACCCGATCATGGTGCTGGCCGGGCCGCCGACGAGCGCGGGCGTGACATAGTCGCCGACCGTCGGCACGAAGACGACAAGTGCGGCCGCCAGCACGCCCGGCATCGAATTGGGCAGCACGACCCGGCGGAAAGAGGTGAAGGGTCTGGCGCCAAGATCGGAAGCCGCCTCGATCAGCGACTTCGGGATGGTGTCCAATGCCACATAGATCGGCAGGATGGCGAAGGGCGCGTAAGCATGGGCGAGCGTGACGACGACGGCAGCCGGCGTGTTGAGAAAGGCCAAAGTCGGCTCGGACCAGATGCCGCTTTCGATCAGCGCCGAGTTCAGCACCCCATTGTAGGCAAGCACGATCTTCCAGGCGAAGACGCGCAGGAGATAGCTGGTCCAGAACGGCAGCGTCACCAGGAACAGCAGCAGGCCGCGCCGCCGACCGGCATGGAAGGCGAGGTAGTAGGCGACGGGATAGGCGGTGACGACCGTGGCCAACGTGACCAGCGCGGCAATGATCAGCGAGCGCAGCGTCACCGTCCAGTACAGTGGATCCGAAACCACGGTGACAAAATTCGCCACGGTAAAGCCGGCGCCGAGCAGCGAACCGTCATTGCCGCGGAAGGCGAGGAAAAGCACCAGGCCGAGGGCAAACAGGATCAGCAGGAAGGTGACCAGCGCGCCCGGCAGCAACATGGCGACGCGGAAGCTCGATGAAGACCGGGCCGCGGGCGCTTGTGCTGCAACAATGGTCGACATCGACCTGCCTGTCGAAATTTGAAATTACCTAAGATTTTTTCATATTCATGAAACTGTCAAGCGGAATCCCCAAAAGACGATCCCATTGGCATGAATTGCTGCGTCAACGTTCCAGTGCGTCGAGCAGACGATACCAGGCAATGGTCGCGGCGACGCCGACCTGCCGGAAGGCGTGGAATGGGATCGGCCGGATCGGCGAGACCGGGAATGGCAACTGCCTGGCGTCACCGCTGGAAAGATAGGTTGCGATGCGCTCGCCAAGCGCCGTCATCAGGCCAACGCCACGCCCCTGGCAACCGACCACGGCCAAAAGGCCTTGCTCCGGTTCGTGGATGTGCGGCAGGTGGTCCGGCGTCATCGCCACCCGGCCGAACCAGCGCTTTTCGATCGCGACACCGGATAGTGCCGGATACAGCCGCAGCAATGCGCGCTCGAGATGCGCCCAGTCACCGGGGCTGGTCGGCAAGGCCATGCGACCACGTCCGCCGAGCACCAGCCGGCCGTCGGCGCTCTTGCGGTAATAGACGAGGATGCGCCTGGAATCCGACACCGCCTGCCCTTCCGGCAGGATCGTGGCCGCCAGGTTGGGCGGCAGCGGTGCCGTGGCGATCTGGAAGGAATGCAGCGGCACGATCGTCTCGGCGAGGCCAGGGATCAAACCGTCCGTATAGGCGTTGGTCGCCAGCACGACCGCCTTCGCCTGCAATTCAAGGCCGTTTTCGGTCGAAATACGCCAAACGCCGGCGGCATTGGCGAGCCGCACGACCTTTTGGCGCTCCGCTATCCCTGCACCAGCCACCGCCGCGATCCGTGCCAGTTCCGACGTATAGGCGAGCGGATCGATCACACCGGCGCGGCGATCGAGCCAGCCGCCAAGATACCCTTGAGCGCCGGTCATCGCGGCAATCTCGGCCTGGCTCAAAAGCTTGACGTCGGCGCCGCGTGCCCGCCATTGCCGGTCACGATTTGCCGCTGCCTTCAGCGCAACCTCGGTATGAGCCGCCTGGATCCAGCCATTGCGGACGAACGGCACCCCCAGTTTTTCATCGCGGATCAGTTCGAAAACCGCATCTGCGGTCGAAGCGGCAAAGTTGACCAGTGCCTCGCCGCGCTCTGGGTCAAAATGCTCGAGCAGCCATTCAGGATCGTATTTCAGGCCGGGAATGACCTGGCCGCCATTGAGCCCCGACGCGCCCTGGCCGATTTCGCCGGCCTCCAGCACCTGTACGGACAAGCCAAGCCGGGACGCATGCAAGGCCGTCGACAGCCCCATGATGCCGCCACCGACAATGACGACATCGACACGATCGCCGCTGGGAAAAAGCGACTGAGCCGTGGACGCCGCTTGCGGCTTGCGCCAGATCGGATCGGAGAACGGTGTGGGCAAGGCTTCACCTAGGATTCATTGGCAAAATGAAAATCCTAGATATGATTTCACTATTTTGAAAGTGGGTTAATCCGGCAGTTCACAGATCGAGCCGTGGGTTTCCCGGCACCGCGACTAGCATCGGATGAAACAACGCTCCTCCTGCTATCAAAACGTGCGGTCCTTGCCCGCAATTGTGGAAATTGCCGCCGCAGGTCCAGCAAGTCTTCCGTCTTGGGGAGCGTTGGGTAAAAGCCCTCTCATCCGAACCGGTTGGTCGGCGTGCCTTGAACGCCTGTGCGCACCGCGAACAATCCGCCCTCTTGCGGATTTGCCCGCAAGTGTAGCCCGCTCATCGTAAATCGCGCCGAGGTGACGAAGAGAGTATCGAAATTCTCGCCACCAAAAGCGCAACTCGTCGGCCAGCTGCAAGGCAGTTCCACGACTTTGTCCAGAACTCCCCCGGGCGAGATGCGGACGAGACAGCCGCCCCCCGCAACGCGACAATTCCAGACATAGCCCTCCGCATCGATGCACGACCCATCCGGCAGACCGCGCGAAAAGCCGGAGAAGAAAAGGCGCCTGTCGGTTATTCGCGACTGCATCCTATCCCAATGATAGCGGAAAAGCTGGTTCTTCGTCGTATCCGCCGTGACGAAGGTGTCATCCGCCGTCCAGACCATTGTGTTGGTGATACCGAAGCGATCGGGGCTGAGCGCCTTTACAACGCCGGCGATGTCGACGCGATAGATCCGCCCCGCCTCTCGCGAAATATCGCGCGGAAGATCGTCGGGGCCGATATTGTTTTCCATGGTGCCGATCCAGAATGAGCCGTCCGGAGCGACCACGCCTTCGTTCAGCCGGGTGTCCTGGCTATCCGGTTCGATGGTTGCGATCGTCCTGAAGGTTTCGCCGAAATCCCACAGAGCCACGTCCTTTCGCAGCCCGACGATTGCACCACCGTCCCTGCGCAGGCCGATCGAGGTTACGAGGTCCGGTGCTTGCCAGCTCTGGTGGTCGAGAGTGCCCGGATCGAGCTGGTGGATGCGCCGTCCGATGATATCCACCCAGACCAGAGCCTTCCTGTCCTGGTCCCAGATCAGGCTCTCCCCGACGACATCCTGAGCATCGAATACGAAAATTGCCTGCATCTCTCCGCTATCCCTGCCGCGCCTCGTTTATCGCGCCGTTGGCGGCACTTGACAGACAGAATTTCACAAAGATATACACATTTCAAGAAAACATGTCATACAGGTTTGGGGTAAATGGTGAGCGATCGCAGCATGACGCCAGAGGAGACCAGTCCCGGCTTGGTGAGCGCCGCCATTCAGGCCATCACTCAACACATCCGTGTTGAAGGCCTCGGCCCTGGCGACCTTCTGCCCAGCGAAGCCGATATGACCCGCAAGCTTAGCGTCTCGCGGACAGTGGTACGGGAGGCGTTTCGATCGCTGTCGGCAATGCGCCTGATCGATATGAGCGCCGGTCGGCGCGCCAGCGTCGCCAAGCTCGACACTGGTGCGATGTCGATGGTGATCGAGCATGGCATCACCACCGAACAGATCAGCGTCCATCAGGTTTATGATGTGCGCCGTACCATCGAAATGCGCACGGTGGCCCTCGCCGCACTCCGGCGGACCGACGTGGAGGCGGCTGAAATACAAAAATGCGCGCGGCTGATGCGCGAGAACTATCGCGTGCCCGAGATCGTCATGGAACACGATATCGCGTTCCATGAGGTCATCGCGCGGGCCTCTCACAACCCGGTGTTCTCGTTGATCATCACCGCCTTCAGCGGTGTCACGAGACGCACCTGGGTAATCGGCTGGCGTACGCGCGCCACCGAGGAAGAGCAGATCAAGATGATCGAGGGCCACGGAGATATAGCCAGGGCGATCGTCGAGGGAAATCCGCAACTTGCCGCCGAACATATGGCCGCGCATTTCGACAAGAGCGTCAAGGCGCTGATCGATGCGGGGATCGCATGAAAATCCACTCGATCGAGACCATCCGCATCGAAGAGCGGCCCAATCTGCTCTGGGTCGAGGTGCATACCGACGAAGGCATCACTGGCCTTGGCGAAACCTTCTTCATGGCGCGCACGGTCGAGGAATACGTCCACGAATATGTCGCGCCACGCGTGATCGGCCGCGATCCGCTGCAGATCGATCTGCTTTCCGCGGATCTGGTTGGTTATCTCGGCTTCCGCTCAAGCGGCGTCGAAGTCCGCGGCAATTCCGCCTTCGACATCGCGCTCTGGGATATTTTCGGCAAGGCGACTGGCCAGCCGATTGCGCAACTTCTGGGAGGCTTTTCGCGGCAGTCCATTCGTACCTACAACACCTGCGCCGGTACCGAATATATCAAGGACGGCAAGGGACAGACCACGGCAAACTACGGTCTCGGCACAAGGCAGGGTTATGACGATCTGAACGGGTTTCTCCACCGCGCCGACGAATTGGCGGCGGAACTCCTTGAAGACGGTATCACGGCCATGAAGATTTGGCCTTTCGACCATGCCGCCGAGAAGAGCCGGGGGCAGGATATTACCGCCGCCGACCTCAAAGCCGCGCTGCAGCCTTTCGAGAAGGTTCGCAAAGCCGTCGGCGACAAGATCGACATCATGGTCGAGTTCCACTCCATGTGGCAGCTCCTACCGGCGATCAAGATCGCCAAAGCGCTGGCACCCTATGGCACGTACTGGCACGAGGATCCCATCCGCATGGATAGCCTCGCCGATCTCAAGCGCTATGAGGCCGCGAGCCCGGCGCCGATCTCGGCGTCAGAGACCTTGGGCAGTCGCTGGGCGTTCCGCGACCTTCTGGAGACCGGGGCTGCCGGCATCGTCATGCTGGACATCTCCTGGTGCGGCGGGCTTTCGGAGGCACGCAAGATTGCAGCGATGGCGGAGGCCTGGCACCTGCCAGTCGCCCCGCACGACTGCACCGGACCGGTGGTTCTGGCGGCGTCCACCCATTTGTCTCTCAACGCGCCCAACGCACTCGTGCAGGAGAGCGTGCGGGCATTTTACCGGACCTGGTATCGCGATCTTGTGACTGCGCTACCGGAAGTCAAGGACGGCATGATCACCGTGCCACCCGGCCCGGGTCTCGGGCTGGAACTCAATCCCGACCTCGGTCGGGCCTACACCGTCCATCGCCGTGTCTCAGACAAGGCGGACATCTGAAAAATACTCAACGGGAGGAATAGCAATGAAACGACTGACTGCAACACTTTTGCTCGCCACCACGCTGCTCGCCGGGCCTTCCGTCGCCAGCGCTGACGGGCTCAACATCGTCTTTACGCACCATTCGTCCGCCTCAAATACCTTCTGGCAAGCAGTGAAGAAGGGCTTTGACGATGCCTGCGGCAAGGTCGAGGCCAAGTGCAACATGATCTTCACCCAGACCGAAGGTTCGGTCGAGCAGCAACTCGCCAATATGCGCGCTGCACTTGCCGCCAAGCCGGATGCCTTGCTGACCTCGATCGTCGACAACAAGGCGTTCGACGACGTCATCAAGGAGGCGCGCGATGCCGGTGTGTTGGTGATTGCCGTCAATGTCGATGACACCGAAGGCGCCAAGGGCAATGCGCGGCAGGCCTTCATAGGGCAAGGTTTCAAGCCGGCAGGCTATTCGCTCGGCAAGGCGATTTCCGACAGCTTCCCGAAAGAAGGGCCAATCAAGGTTCTGGTCGGCATTTCCGCACCAGGCCAGAACTGGTCGGAAAGTCGCGGCGCAGGCGTGATGCAGTTCCTGGAGGAATACAAGGCGGCCCATCCCGACCGCCAAGTCTCATGGGAGCGGATCGACAGCGGAACGGACCTTGCGGTCACGTCCGATCGTGTCGGCGCCTATCTCAATGCGCATCCCGACACCACCGCCTATTTCGACACCGGCTTCTGGTGCGCGGGCGTTGCGCGGTCGCTGCAGGATCGCGGCGTCGCGCCCGGCAAGGTCCTTCTTGGCGGCTTCGATCTGGTGCCTGAGGTTCTGCAGCAGATGCAGAAGGGCTATGTGCAGGCCCTGGTGGACCAGCAGCCCTACATGCAGGGCTTCATGCCGGTGATGGAAGCCTACCTGAACAAGAAGGTGGGTCTGGCACCCTCCGACATCGACACGGGCCAGGGCATCGTGCGTCCGGATCAGGCCGACGCGATCATGACGCTTTCCGCGCAAGGCCTGCGTTAGGCCAACGTAACCATATGTTCGCCCGGCGGCACTCGCGCCGTCGGGCGTCCCTTGCCTCGAACTTCTGGAGCCTGCCTTGAAACGCATCTTCAAGACCTATCTGGAAAAGCCGGAATTGGCGGGACTGATCCTGTTGGTAATTCTGGTGGTGATTTTCGAGGTTCGCTCCAATGGCGTGTTCCTCAACCAGGACAACCTTCGCGGCATGCTCGGCATTCTACCCGAAACGGGCCTCGTCGCCATCGGCGTCACCATCCTGATGATCAGCGGCGAGTTCGACCTGTCGGTTGGGTCCGTATTCGCGCTAATGCCCATGTCGATGGCCGTCCTCATGGTCGAGGGCGTCCCTTTCCCGCTTGCCTTGCTGGCCGGCCTTGTCGTTTGCGCGGTGATCGGCTTCATCAACGGCTATGTGACGATCTGGTTCGAGATCCCGAGCTTCATCACCACGCTCGGCATGTTGTTCATCGCCCGGTCGCTGACGATCGTGGTCTCGGGCGGGTTTCCACCGCTGCTTCCCGCCGACTTGCCAAACTGGTTGTTCACCTCGTTTGTCGGTCCCGGCCACATGTTCCGCATGTCGTTCCTATGGTTCGCCGGAATTGCAGTGCTGACATCGCTGATGCTCTCCAGAACCAATTTCGGTAACTGGATAAAGGCCACCGGCGGCTTCCTTCCCGCTGCCGCCTCGATGGGCATCCCGACCGCCAGGGTAAAACTCGCCTGCTTCATGCTTTGCTCGATGCTGTCCGGTTTCGCCGGCATGCTGCAAGTGCTGAGACTGGGCTCTCCATTGCCCTCCATAGGCGAGGGGTTGGAACTCCAGGCAGTCGCAGCGGCTGTCATCGGCGGCGCCTCGCTCGCTGGCGGCATCGGCACTGTCGCAGGCGGTATCATCGGCACGATCCTCATCCGCATCATCGACAATGGGCTTGTGCTCTCCCAGGTCGACGCGAACTGGTTCAAATTCGCGATCGGTTTGCTGACTATCTTCGCGGTCGTCGCCAATGCTTGGATGCGCAAGCGTGCCAAGGCGATCAAGATGGAGAATTGATGCATGGACGACGCGATCATCTCCGTCCGCAATCTTCACAAATGGTACTCGGGCGTCCATGCGCTGAAGGGCGTGAGCCTCGACTTCAAACGGGGCGAGGCGCTCGGGCTTATTGGCGACAATGGCGCCGGCAAGTCGACGCTCATCAACATCCTGTCAGGCGTCCATACAGCCGACGAGGGCGAGATACTGGTCGAAGGCAAACCGGTGCGGATCGCCCGCCCTCGCGATGCGATGAACCTCGGCATCGAGACCATCTACCAGTACAATTCCATGGTTCCGACCATGTCGATCGCCAGGAACCTGTTTATCGGCAGGGAACCAACTCGGTTTTCCGTATTCGGTGTTGGCGTCCTCGACCAGAAGAAGATGGGCAGCGAAAGCATCAAGGCGATTGCGAATGTCGACCTACATCTTCGCTCACCCGACGCGCTGGTCGGTGAATTGTCAGGCGGCCAGCGACAGGGTGTCGCCATCGCGCGCGCCATGCATTTCAAGTCGAAGGTGATGATCCTCGACGAACCGACCAATCACCTTTCGGTCAAGGAGACCAACAAGGTTATCGGCTTCGTTCGTGGTCTAAAGGCACAAGGGGTGACAGGCGTTTTCATCAGCCACAACATGCATCATGTTTTCGATTGCTGTGATCGTGTGGTCGCGATGGCGCGCGGCGAGGTCGTGCTCGACAAGCGCATCGAGGATACCTCCATCGACGAAGTCCACAGCGTGCTTTGAGACGTGGGTGATGGCCATGACGAACCTTTCCGGCAAAGTGGCACTCCTGACGGGCGGTCTGGGTTCGCTCGGCCGTGCCCAGGCTGCGGCGCTTGCTCGTGCCGGCGCTCGCGTGCTTTTGCTGGATCGCCCGGAGACTGTCGAAGGACCCGAGATCGCAGCTGAGTTGGCGGCGGCCAACAACGGTGCGATCGTCTATGTCGGATGCGACTTAAACCGCTTGGCCGAAGCCGAGGCCGTGGTCAAGGCGCTCGCCAACGAAGAAGGCGCGATTGACATCTTGATCAACAATGCGGCGCTCATCATCAACCGTCCGTTCGAGGAATTTTCGCTCGCCGAATACGAGGACCAGATCCGCGTGAATTCCTCCGCCGCCTTCGCGCTGGTGCGTGCCTGCGCTCCCGGCATGAAGACCAAGGGCCACGGGAGGATCGTCAATTTCTGTTCAGTGACGCTGAACGGCCGCTGGGACGGTTATGTGCCCTATGTTGCCTCGAAAAAGGCGCCATGCTCGGTCTCACGAAGTCGCTGGCGCGGGAATTGGGACCGCACGGCATCACCGTGAACGCGGTGTCGCCCGGCGCCGTCGTTTCAGAGGCGGAGGAGCGCGTTTTCGGAGAGCGCCTCAAGGAATACAACGATTGGATCCTGACCAACCAGAGCCTGAAACGCCGCATCGAGCCGCAGCATGTCGCCGATCTCGTACTGTTCCTCGTTTCCCCGGGCTCGGACATGATCAGTGGTCAGAACATCCATGTCGACGGCGGCTGGTAGCCGTGACGGTCCGCCCATGACGAGCACCGAAGCGGTCGAACTTGCCGATGGGCGCGCCAGCCTCGTCGTGCGGCCCTGCGAGGGGGCTGCCATCCTGCGTTACGATGCCCTGCGCCCCGGCAGGCCGCCGACCCCTCTCATCAAGCCATCGACGGGCCTGCTGAAGTTCGGATCGCAACTGCTGGTTCCATGGTCGAACCGTATTTCCGGCGGGGGCTTCGAGTTCGAAGGGCGCTTCCATGCGATCGAACCCAATGTCGAAGGCGAACCGTTCCCGCTCCATGGCGATGGCTTTCAAAGACCGTGGCGGCTGACACGACGAACCAGCACCGAAATGGAGCTGGTTCTGGAAAACGGGGCAATCGGGCCTTACCGCTACCATGCAAGCGTCCGCTACGCACTGGAGGATGGCGCGCTGGCTGCGGTCCTGACAGTCGAGAACCGGGCCGCCATGCGCCTGCCCTACGGGCTCGGCTTCCATCCGTGGTTTCCGCGCAGCCCCCATACCTTGCTCCAAGCATCGGCGACAAGGGTCTGGCTGGAGGACGAACGCCACCTGCCGACGACTGTTGTGTCGGTTGCCTCCCGTACGGACTGGGATTTTTCTAGAGCTGTGCCGCTTCCCGACACCTGGGTCAACAATGCCTTCGAAGGCTGGGATGGCCGCGCCTCGATTGTCCAGCCCGATGACGCTATCGTCGTTACGATCGAGGCATCGCCGTCGCTGAACATCTTCGTTCTCTATTCGCCAGCACGAGATGCCGATTTCTTCTGTTTCGAACCGGTTTCACATGCCGTGGACGCCCATCATGGCAGCGGCCTAACCAGGCTGGAACATGGCAGATCGACAAGCGGGCATTTGCGTCTACGCTGGGATGAGCTGTGGCAATGAATCGGGAGCGCGAGGCGGCGTTCGGCGCCGTCGGCGCAGAGACATGCCGACTTGAAGAACAGACCATGGCACTTCACAATGTTGAATCATTCTGCCCTGTGACGAGAGAGTAGTTGCGAACATGATCTTTCTGCCAGACGACGGTGTCTTTCTCGGCCGCACCCGATCACCGGCCGCGCCCCACCCTTTGGTGGTCACGGTGCGCGACGGCACCGTCTTCGACATCACGTCGAGCACGGCACCAACCGTGCGGGATGTCTGCGAGATGCCAGATCCTGCCGGCCATGTGCGGTCGGCCAAGGGCACGCCGATCGGCTCGCTCGACGCCATCGCCGCCAACAGTTTTGAGGCGACGCGGGATGCGAACAAACCCTATCTCCTGTCGCCGGCCGACCTGCAGGCGGTCAAGGCCTCGGGCGTCACTTTCGTCGTCAGCCTGCTGGAACGGGTGATCGAGGAACAGGCGCGCGGTTCGGCGGAAAAGGCGGACGCCATCCGCGCCGACATTGCCGGGCTGATCGGCCACGATCTGTCGAAGCTGAAGCCGGGCTCGCCTGAAGCGATGGAGATCAAGGCCAAGCTCATCGCACGCGGTGCCTGGTCGCAATATCTGGAAGTCGGCATCGGCCCCGATGCCGAGATTTTCACCAAGTGCCAGCCGATGGCCTCGGTCGGTTTCGGCGCCGATGTCGGCCTGCACCCGGTGTCGACCTGGAACAATCCCGAGCCCGAGATCGCCATGCTCGCCGCCAGCAGCGGCAGGATCGTCGGCGCGACCATCGGCAACGACGTCAATCTGCGCGACGTCGAAGGGCGTTCGGCGCTGCTGCTCGGCAAGGCGAAGGACAACAATGCCTCGGCCGCCCTCGGCCCCTTCATCCGCCTGTTCGACGACACCTTCTCGATCGACGACGTCAAGCGGGCCGTGGTGCGCCTGAAGGTCGAGGGCCAGGATGGGTTTTCGCTGGAGGGCGCGAGCTCGATGGCCGAGATCAGCCGCTCGCCGGAAGAGCTGGTTGCCGCCGCCATGGGCCCGCACCACCAGTATCCGGACGGGCTGGCGCTCTATCTCGGCACCATGTTCGTGCCGTCGAAGGATCGCGGCGAAAAGGGCAAGGGCTTCACCCACAAGGTCGGCGATATCGTCACGATCTCGTCGGAGAAATTCGGCGCGCTGGTCAACCGGGTGCGGCTGTCGCCCGACTGCCCGCACTGGACCTACGGCGCCAGCCATCTGATGCGCGATCTGGCGAAGGCGGATTTCATTTAGTCGGCCTTCGCCCAAAAAGCCGCCGCCCATGCCGGCATTCCGACCGCCAAGGTGCGGCGGCTGACGCTGGTGCTGATGGGCACGATGGCGGGGCTTGCCGGAGTGATCCAGGTCGGCGCCGGCGGCATCGTCGACGCCAACCCTGCGACTGCCGCGAAAAATCACCTCAACTGATGCAATCTGATGGGACCGTTGATGGCGCCTCGTCAGGCGCCAACTACATCTGCAGATGGAGGCTTGCCATCCGTCGAAAAAGGGAATGCTCTGATGCATCCAACCGGCGCTGGCAAAAGACGCAATCCGGCGGTCGCCGGGACAAGGGACGGATTCGGAACTGACCATCTACAACGGGAGGAAATCAAATGCTGACACGGCTAAGACTCGTTCTATATGGCCTGTTGGTGGCGCTGACGATTGTTCCGGCAGCGGCACAGGCCAAGACGTTTTACTGGATTTCGCATGGCGGCCCGGCTGACCCGGTCTGGACCTACTTCCTGGCTGGCGCCAAGCAATGGGCCAAGGACACCGGCAACACCGTCAACACCTCGTTCCACAATGGCGACGTGGCCTCGCAGCAGGAAGCGGTTCGCGCCGCCCTCTCCGCCAAGGCCGATGGCATCGTCACCACGAGTCCCGATCCGGGCAGCCTTGTCGAGATCGTCAAGGA
This sequence comes from Mesorhizobium bavaricum, assembly GCF_056781655.1. Lineage (NCBI taxonomy): Bacteria > Pseudomonadati > Pseudomonadota > Alphaproteobacteria > Hyphomicrobiales > Phyllobacteriaceae > Mesorhizobium > Mesorhizobium bavaricum. The sequence goes on from NZ_CM165566.1 coordinate 5,826,776, forward strand.
AGCCCGCGCGGCCAACATCCCGATCATCAACTTCAACACGCCTGACCCGAAGGCCAACTTCAACGCCTATGTCGGCGGCGACAACGTCACCTTCGGCAAGCACTGGGCGCAGTATCTGGTCGACAAGGGCCTGGTGAAGAAAGGCGACTTTGTCTGGATGCCGGTCGAGGTCCCCGGCGCCACCTATGGCGTCCAGGAAGAGGAAGGCATCAAGAGCGTCTTCGGGCCGCTCGGCATCACCTATGAAGTGACCGAAGCGACGCTCGACCAGGCCGAAGTGATCAACCGCATGGTCGACTACCTCACCGCCAACAAGGCCAAGGTCAAGGCGATCATCGGCCTCGGCGATCTGGTCACCGGCTCGATCAAGCGGGTGTTCGACCAGGTCGGCATCAAGCCTGGCGAAATTCCGGTTGTCGGCTGGGGCAACTCGCTCGACACCACCCAGGAAGTGCTGAACGGCTACGTCAATGCCGGCCAGTGGCAGGATCCGCAGGCAACCAGCTATGTCGCACTCTCCCTGGCCAACATGGCCGCCAGCGGCATTCCTCCGGGCTTCAACGTGATCACCGGCGCGCTCTACGAAAAGGACACCGCCGCGGTCTACGACAAGATTCTGTCCGGCAAGTAAGACCTCAAACTCAGACGGTCGCGACTGCTTCGGCGGTCGCGACTGGCTTCTTCCTTTTCGCCGAGCCCTTCGCATGCGGATGCGCAAGGCCCAGCCTTTCCAATCCTGTCGCAGGTTGCTCGTGGAACATCGTTCACTCATCCAACGCCTGATCGCGCGGCCTGAATTCGGCCCCTTGGTGCTGCTCGTCATCGAGATCGCCGTTTTCTGGAGCATCAACCACGACTTCCTGTCGCCACAGAACATATCGAACACGCTGGCCTTCACGGTCGAACTCGGCCTGATCGCGCTGGCGATGACGCTGTTGATGACGTCAGGCGAGTTCGACCTTTCGGTCGGTTCGTTGTTCGGCTTCTCGCCGGTGCTGATGTGGACGCTGTTCAACAGCGGCCTCACGTCGCTGGAGGTCGGCTTTGTCGCAGCGCTGCTGGTCGCCGCCTTCATCGGGCTGGTCAACGGCTGGTTCGTCACACAGCTCAAGATCCCGTCCTTCCTGGTGACGCTCGGCATGCTGCTGGTGGTGCGCGGCACCGCCCTTTTCGTCACAGACGGCTTTCCGCAGCGCACCTGGAGCGCGGAAGGCAGCTGGCTGGCGGAGGCGCTGGTCGGCGACTTCTTCATCGGACCGTTCCGCATCTACATGTCGCTGTTCTGGTTCATCGCGGCGGCCATCGCGCTCGGCTATGTCCTGACGCAAAGCCGTACCGGCAACTGGATCCAGGCGGCCGGCGGCAATCCCAATGCGGCGCGCGCCCGCGGCGTCAATGTCAGCGGCGTCAAGATCGGCCTGTTCGTGCTGTCATCGCTGATGGCCTCGCTTGCCGGCGTCATCAGTTCCTTGCGCACTTCCGCCGCCAACCCCAACAGCGGCACCGGCTATGAGCTCGAAGTCATCGCCATGGTGGTGATCGGCGGCACGGCGCTGACCGGCGGGCGCGGTACGATCATCGGCACCGTGCTCGGCATCCTGATCCTGCGCGTCATGCGCAACGGCATCGTGCTGATCGGCGTGCCGGGCCTCGCCTACAACATCTTCATCGGGGCGATCATCCTTGGCATGATGGCGCTCCATTCATGGCTGGAACGCCGGCATCAGGCAGGGACTTGAACCATGGCCGAGCCACTGATCCGCATGCAGAACATCCGCAAGTCCTATGGCCGCGTGCAGGCGCTCGAGGACGCCAGTTTCCATGTCAATGAACGGGAGATCGTCGGCCTGCTCGGCGACAATGGCGCCGGCAAGTCGACGCTGATCAAGGTGCTCTCGGGTGCCGTTCCGCTGACCAGCGGCGACATCTTCATCCGCGGCAAGAAAGTGAATTTGCGCAGCACCAGCGATGCCATCGCCCACGGCATCGAGACGATCTACCAGGACTCGGCACTGGTCACGCAATTGTCGATCGCCCGCAATCTGTTCCTCGGACGCGAGCCGATCAAGCCGCCGCGTTTCCTCAACCGGATGGACCAGGACGCCATGAACACGGTCGCGCGCGATCTGCTCAAGCAGGTCGGTATCTCGAAGAACATCCCGCCAACGACACCGATCGGCTCGCTCTCCGGCGGCGAGCGGCAGGCGGTGGCGATCGCGCGCGCCATGCATTTCGACAGCGACCTCATCATCCTCGACGAGCCGACCAACAATCTCGGCGTTGCCGAGACACAGGGCGTGCTGAGCTTCGTGCGCAGCGCTCGCGATTCCGGCCATTCGTGCATCTTCATCGCCCACAACATCCACCATGTCTTCCAGGTGGTCGACCGCATCGTCGTCATGCGCCGGGGCAAGGTGGTCGCCGACGACATCGACCCGAAGAAGACCAGCGTGGCGGAAGTCGAACGGATCATCACCGGCATGTCGGACAAGGAAATCCGCGATGCCATCGCCGATGGCAAGCCATCGCACTGAGACAGACGGCAAGCCTTCACCTGAGAACGGGCGAAAGACGTCTTGTCGAGGCAGTCGAATGATCATCCGGCTGACGGGTGGCAATCATCCGTCACCTCAAATCGCATCGCTCGTCTGGCGCGGCATCGCATCGGCACATAGGGTTGCGGCATGAAAGCCACCATCTCGGATATCGCCCGCAATTGCGGGCTGTGGGTTGCGGCATGAAAGCCACCGTCTCGGATATCGCCCGCAATTGCGGGCTGTCGACAGCAACGGTCGACAGGGTGCTCAACAACCGGCCAGGCGCGAGTGCCGCCAACCGGCAACGCGTCATGGAGGCCGCCAAGCAGCTCGGCTACCTGCCGGTCGCCGACCAGGTGACGCTGCCGTCGCGGCCTGCCCATCTCGAATTCCTGCTGCCGATCGGCAGCAATGCCTTCATGCGCGATCTCGCCGGACATATCGAGGACTACGCCGCGCGGCTGCCGCTTGTCGCCTCGTGCCGGATCCACAACCTCGCCGGAATCTCGCCGAACGCACTGCAGACCGCCGTCGAAAACCTCTCGCTCAGGGCCAATGGCGTCGGTGTCATCGCCGTCGACCATCCGCGCACGCGCAACATCCTGCGCGACATCGTCGATGCCGGCATGCGCCTGGTGACGCTGGTGTCCGATGTGCCGGCAGCCCCGCGATCGGCCTATGTCGGCATCGACAACCGGGTGGCGGGGCGAACGGCGGCGCTGTTGATGGGACGATTCCTCGGCGGCCGGACCGGCCATCTGGCGATGGTCGTCGGCTCGCGCTCCTATCGCGGTCATGAAGAACGCGAAATGGGGTTCCGCTCGGTGCTCAACGAGGAGTTTCCCAACCTGACCGTCAGCAGCGCCGTCGAAATCAACGACGAGCCCGACGTCAGCTATGCCGCGACCATGAAGGCGCTGCACAACGAGCCCGAACTGCTCGGCATCTATTGCGTCGGAGCCGGACATTCGGGTGTTGCAAAGGCGATCCGGGACGCCAGGCCCAATCGCAAGCCGGTGTTCATCTGTCACGACCTCACCCGGGACACTCGGGGCTATCTCGTCGACGACCTGCTCGATGTCGTCATCGACCAGAATGCCAGGCTGATCGCCGAACAGTCGGTCATTCGCCTGCTTGGCTCGATTGCATCCTCGGCGCCCTATCTGACAAGGAAGTTCATCGAACCGCGCCTGATCTTCAGGGAAAACGTTCCGGTGCAGTGAACCCCACCTGAGCTTTTTCGGTCACACTCGACAACTTTCGCGGGTGATACAGCAAATCTGCACAGCTGCTATGCACGATCCACGATTGCCGAATCGTTGGGCAACCTCTAGTTTGGAGTTGTCGGCCATCTACTCCTCCCAGATGCGATGCCGACGCTGAATGGGGTGCACCTCCTCCCGCGCCACATTCGAAATCGAGCCCGCTGCCACCTCCTCCCGGCAGCGGGCTTTTTTCGTTCCGGTCAACGACGGTTGCAGCGCTGCTCACGCCAAAAGACGTGAGGCGTCTTCATTCTCGGCTACGAGATCGGATGGGGCAGTCAACAGCTGCGAAGAATTCAGCCGGCTGAAGTGCCGCGGAAGGACACGATCAGCCCTTCAGCCATGCGGACAAACTGCGCGCTGGGGCCTTCCGTACCGACACTTTGAACGCTGACACGGGCGCCTTCGAGCAGAAGCGACAGCGTATCGGCAAGTAGCTCGGCCTGGCCGATGCCGGCATCCCTGCACAGCGTCACGAGGCGATCGCGCTGGGCCTCCTTGAGTTCCTTGATCACGCGCCTGGCCGGATGGTCGGTCTCGCTCAACTCGACGGCGGCATTGGCCATGTCGCAGCCGCGGCCGTCCGCCCTGAGCATATCGGCAGCAACACGAACCCAGGCATGCAGTTGAGCCAGCTTGTCGCCGGGGTGTTCGATTTCGAATTTTTCCCACATCGCACCAGCCTTGCAGGCGGTGGCGCGCAGGCATTGGATGATGAGGTCGTCCTTGGAATCGAAATGGCGATAGAGCGTCATCTTGTTGGTTCCGGCGGCCTCAGTGATCGCGTCGATGCCGACGCCCTTGATGCCATGCTTGTGAAACATGTCCTGCGCCGTCTCCAGGATCCTGTCCCGGGGGCGAGCGCGTTCCACAGTGCCGTCTTCCATCAAAACCTCCTTGGTTTCCCAAAAATCCCTCGGTACGCCTCTTGACTAGGGTGTTACCGGTCTGTAACGTCACGAATGTTACTTACTGGTAACACCTATATCGCCACTCGTCAATCACAAGGCTGTGAACTGGTCCTACCAGATCAACATGAGCGAGATCGAGATGGCGAAAATTGCAGGTCATGCGGCTTTGGCCGGTGAAGAGATGAAAAACGGTTTGCGAGCATGGGCTGCGAATCGACAGACAAGGAGCCGGCCAATGCCACAGCGCCGCGATCTTACCATAGATGAAGCCGTCCGGGATCCGATGATCCGGCTGGTCATGAAAGCAGATGGCGTCGACCCGCGCGCCTTCGAGAGAATGCTGCGCTCGCTCGCCGATGCGCAGCGCCGCGAGGTGCCGTTGCTGCGTTCGCTGGAAGAGCCTGGTGAGGGGCGCGGCCAAAGGCTGTCCAGGGTTGCCAGTGCCTTCGGCAAGGCAAGAGCAGCCGGGGAGGCCTGTGTGTCGTGGTAAACTTTTTCATCCACCGTCCGATCTTCGCCTCGGCGATCGCCATCATCATGGTGCTCGCCGGGACGATTTGTTATTTCCTGCTGCCTGTCTCGCAGTTTCCCGACATCACACCACCGCAGGTCGTGGTCAGCGCCCATTATCCAGGCGCCAGCGCGCAGGTGGTTGCCGATACCGTGACGACGCCGCTTGAGCAGCAGATCAACGGCGTGCAAGGCATGACCTACATGTCGTCGACGAGCTCCAATGACGGCTCCTCGACCATCACCATCACCTTCGATGTCGGCTACTCCCTGAGCACCGCCGCCGTCGACGTCCAGAACCGCGTCTCGCAGGCCGCCTCGTCGCTCCCGGCGATCGTCAATCAGGGCGGTGTGACGATCAAGAAGCAGAATCCGAACTTCGTCCTCATCGTCAACCTGACTTCGCCGGACAGTTCGGTCGATCCGGTGGCGCTGAGCAATCTCGCCTATCTGCAGGTGGTCGATCCGTTGAAGCGGCTGCCCGGTGTCGGCGATGTGCAGATCTTCGGCGAGCGGCGCTATTCGATGCGCGTCTGGCTCGACCCGGACAAGCTCGCCAATCTCGGCATCACCGCCGTCGACGTCCAGAATGCGATTGCCGAGCAGAACGTCCAGGTGGCGGCCGGCAAGATCGGCCAGTCGCCGGCGCCCGCCGGCACGGCGTTCGAGATGCAGGTCAATGCCGTCGGCCGGTTGAGCGATCCCAAGGAGTTCGGCGATATCGTCGTGCGCGCCAACACCGACACCGGCTCACTGGTGCGGCTGCGCGACGTCGCCCGTATCGAGCTCGGCGCCCTGCAATATTCATCATCGGCCTTTTTCGGCAAGGATCCGACCGTCGTGCTTGCCGTCTACCAGATGCCAGGCTCCAACGCGCTCGATCTGCAACAGCGCGTCAAGGACAAGATGCAGGAGCTGTCGGGCCGTTTCCCCAAGGGCGTCTCTTACGCGATGCACTACGACACGACACGCTTCGTCTCGGCGTCGATGCATGACGTGCTGATCACGCTCGCTGAAGCGCTGGTCCTGGTCGTCGCCGTGGTGTTCCTCTTCCTGCAAAGCTGGCGCACGACGATCATCCCGACCATCGCCATTCCGGTATCGCTGGTGGCGACGCTTGTCGTCATGGAGATGCTTGGCTTCTCGCTGAACATGTTGAGCCTGCTCGGCATGGTGCTGGCGATCGGCCTCGTCGTCGACGATGCCATCGTCGTGGTCGAGAACGTCGAACGACAGCTGGAGGCCGGGCTCAAGCCGCTGGCGGCGACCAAGGCCGCGATGGCCGAGGTCACCGGTCCGATCATCGCCACCACCGCCGTGCTGATGGCGGTGTTCGTGCCGGTCGCCTTCATTCCCGGCGTCTCCGGCAAGCTGTACAACCAGTTCGCGCTGACGGTGGCGATCTCCGTCGGCATCTCCGCCTTCAACTCGCTGACGCTCAGCCCCGCGCTCAGTGCCGCCTTCCTGCGGCATCGACCGCCAACCCAGTTCGTGCTGTTCCGCTGGTTCAACACCGGCTTCGACCGGCTGTCGCATGCCTATGCCCATGGCGTGCGCATACTGATCCGCTTGCGCTGGATCATGCTTGGCCTGTTCGCGGCCGGTCTGGTCGCCACTTATTTCGTCTGGCAGCGCCTGCCCTCGACCTTCCTTCCGGTCGAGGACCAGGGTTACTTCTTCGTCGTCATCCAGTTGCCCGACGGTGCTTCGCTGGAGCGCACCGACGCGGTGGCGAAGAAGGCGCGCGACATCCTGCAGGCGACGCCCGGCGTCGACATCGTCGGCTCGATCAGCGGCCTGAACTTCCTGACCAGTGCGGCGCAGTCGAATTCGGCGGTCGAATTCGCCATCCTGAAGCCTTGGGAGGAGCGCAGCCCCGACCAGAGCGCGTCGAAGCTCGTCGCCGACGTGCGCGGCAAGCTGCTGCAAATTCCGGAAGCCTTTGCGCTGAGCTTCGATCCGCCCTCGATCCCGGGTATCGGGACCACAGGCGGCTTCGAGTTCGTCGTCGAGGATCTCACCGGCCGCGGCAGTTCAGCCCTCAACGATGCGACGCAAGCCGTGATCGCAGAGGCGCGCAAGCAGCCGGAGATCAATCCGCAGCAGCTGTTTTCGCCGTTCTCGACCTCGACGCCGCAGTTCAACTACGATCTCGATCGCAGCAAGGCGAAACTGCTCGGCCTCAACCTGCCGGATGTGTTCAACACGCTGCAGATCTATCTCGGCTCGCTCTACGTCAACGACTTCAACCTGTTCGGCCGCACCTTCCGGGTGACCATACAAGCCGACAAGGATGCACGTGCGGGTGCGGCCGACATTTCGCGGCTCTATGTGCGCAATGCCTCCGGCGGCATGGTGCCGTTGAGTACACTTGGCAAGCTCGTGCCGTTCGTTGGCCCGGAAACCGTGCCGCATTACAACAACAACGCGTCGGCCTCGATCAATGGCGGCGCCGCTCCGGGCTTTTCCTCGGGCCAGGCGGTCGCGGCGATGGAACGGGCCGCGGCCACCGCCCTGCCCAGGGATTTCGGTTTCGAATGGACCGGCATCACCTTCCAGGAGCTCAAGGCAGGGTCGATCGCGTCCGTCGTCTTCGGCCTCGCCATCGTCTTCGTCTTCCTGATCCTGGCGGCGCAGTATGAGAGCTGGGCGATGCCGTTCATGGTGCTGCTGGCGGTGCCGCTCGCCTTGTTCGGCGCGTTCGTGGTGCTGTGGGCGCGTGGCATGCAGATCGACGTCTACTCGCAGATCGGCTTCGTCATGCTGATCGGCCTGGCGGCCAAGAACGCCATCCTGATCGTCGAATTCGCCCGGCGACGACGCGAGGAGGGCCTCAGCATCGTCGACGCGGCGATGGAGGCTGCACGACTGCGGCTGCGGCCGATCCTGATGACGGCCTTTGCCTTCATCCTCGGTGTGCTGCCGCTGATGTTCGCGACCGGCGCCGGTGCAGCAAGCCGTCAGTCGATCGGCACCACCGTCTTTGGCGGCATGGTCGCGGCGACCATCCTGTCGCTGGTGTTCGTGCCGGTCTTCTACGCGGTCATCGAACAGCTGCGCGAACGCCGTGGCAATGACGAGCCCGCCGCTGAACACACTGAACCAACTGCCGAACCCGCCTTCCCTCCCCTGGCGGAAGCGGCCGAATAAGATTGGAGACTAATCATGCGTAAATGGAAAATCGCGTTGGGAACGGCTGTCGCGCTGGGAGCGATCTCGGTGGCCAGCGTCCACCTGCTCGACATGGGCAATGTCAGCCTCAATGCCGGCACCGCCGGTGCGGCGCCCGCCCCCGCGGCGTTCGTCATGCCGGTGCCGGTGATCAGCGTCGTCAAGAAGACGATCCCGATCTACCTCGACTATGCCGCGCGGACGGAGCCGATCCGCAACATCACCTTGCAGGCCAGGATTCCAGGCTATCTGCAGGAGCAGACCGCGGCTGACGGCGTCGACGTCCGCCAAGGCGATCTTCTCTACAAGATCTCACCTGATGACTTCCAGGCGGCACTCGACCAGGCGAAGGCGCAGGTGCAGCGCGACACGGCAACGCTCGACTATGCCCGGTCCAATCTCGGTCGCGGCACCGAGCTTGCCAAGAGCGGCTACCTCGCCAAGGACGGCTTCGACCAGCGCACCAGCACCTTGCGCGAAGCACAGGCGTCGCTGGCTCTCAACCAGGCGGCGGTCCGCACGGCGGAGCTCAATCTGAGCTATGCCGAAATCCGTGCGCCGTTTGCCGGACGCCTGGGGCGCAACCAGGCCTCGGTCGGAACCTTGGTCAGCGTTGCCGGGACCGTGCTCAACACGCTGGTGCAGCTCGACCCGATCTACGTCACCTTCAATCCGAGCGAGACGGATCTGGCCCAGATCGAACAGGCCCGTGCGGCTGGTCCGATCGAAGTCGAAGTCCTGCTTCCCGGCGAGACCGAAGCCAGCCAGAAGGGCGAACTCACCTTCATCGACAATACGGTCGACCGTTCGACCGGTACCATCACGGCGCGGGCGACGATCGGCAACGGCAAGTTCACGCTGCTGCCGGGCCAGTATGTTCGCGTCCGGCTGCATGTGAAGCAGCAGGCCGATGCGCTGATGGTGCCGCAGACGGCGCTCGGCTCGAGCCAGCTCGGCAAATATCTCTATGTCGTCGGCAAGGGCAATACGGTCGACCAGCGGCTGGTCTCGCTCGGACCGACCAGCGGCGATCAGGTGGCGATCCTGAGCGGCGTGGCCGAAGGCGATCAGGTGATAACAGGCAATCTGCAGAAGATCGGACCCGGAATGCCGATCTCTCCGCTGCCGGAAAAGCCGGCCACCTGAACACCCCCGTCAGGTCTGGCTTCAACGGCGCCTTCGACCGGTCAGGTCGGGGGCGCCGTTTTCATGAGCAGTTCGACCAGACCGGCGACATCGGCACGATCAGCCTTGGCCGGCGGCATGAACGCGCAATAGGGGTGGCCAAGGCGGACCGAGACGGATGACAGCGCGATCAGCCGGCCGGCCTCCAGGTCGGCGCGCGCCATGACCCGCTGGCCAAGGGCGATGCCGAGACCCAGCCTCGCCGAGGTGATCGCGAGGCTGGACAGGCCAACGCGCCGCCCGTGCGACGGGTCGGGCAAGCGACCGCCTCCGGAGGCCGCGAACCAATCGGCCCAGGTCGGGTGCGAGGCATAGTTCGGCCCCCAATTGGTGTGGATGAACAGGCTCTCGTGCAGATCCGCCAGGCCCGGATCGCCATTGCCGTGCCTATGCCAGAATTCCGGCGCGCAGACCGGGAGGACGTCATCATGGACGAGCCGGACGAGTTTCAATCCGGGATAGTGATAATCGCCATAGCTGATGCGCAGGTCGATGTTCTGGCGCATCAGGTCGACTGGATCGTCCTCGACCCGGACGTCGATCGCCATTTGCGGGAAGGCATCGAGAAGCACGGCCAGCTTCGGCGCCAGCCACAGCTCGGCCAGCGAAAACGGCACGCTGACGACAAGACGCGTCCGCAAGCCACCTTCCAGCATGCGCCGGCCGATCGCCGCGATGTCGCCGAGTGCCCGCGCGGTCTGCGGATAGATGGCGTGGCCGGCGTCGGTCAGCGCGATGCGGTTGCCACTGCGCACGAACAATTGCTTGCCGAACCAGGTTTCGAGGTTGCGTATCTGCTGGCTGACCGCCGCCGACGACACGCCGAGTTCGGCCGCAGCCAAGGTGAAGCTGCCGGCCCGCGCCGCAACCTCGAAGGCCTTGATCGCATTCAGTGGCGGTAACCGTTCCACGCCAATCTTCCCAAAAGTTTTTCTTGCCCAATCCTAATAATTTTCCGCGTTGAGAGAAAGATTTTTTTGCCGTCTCATAGGCTCGAAACCTCGGAGCCATGATCATGAAAGACATCCTCGATCTCGACCGCTATCCGCTCGACCGCGAAGGCAGCGCCGAATGGCAGCGCCTCGTCGACCAATCCATCGCCGCGCTCGAAGCCGACGGCATGTTCAATCTCGAGGGGTTTTTGCGGCCCGGCGTTGCTGAAAAGGCCGTGCGGGAAATCCAGCCGGTCATGGCTGCGCGGTCGCACGTGCACAAGCGCATGCACAACATCTACTTCAAGCCGGACATTCCCGAGCTTGCGCCCGACCATCCGGCGCTGCGCAAGGTCGAGACCATCAGCCACACCGTCTGTGCCGACCAGATCCCCGGCAGTGTCGTGCTTGCCATCTACGAATACCAACCGCTGCTGCGCTTCCTGGCGGCGGCGATGGGCAAGACCAAGCTGCATGTCATGCAGGATCCGCTGGCGCGTACCAATGTGATGGCCTATCGCGCCGGCGAGGCCTTGAACTGGCATTTCGACCGTTCGGAATTCACCACCACCCTTCTCCTGCAGCAGTCGCTACGCGGCGGCGACCTCGAATACCGCACCGACCTGCGGTCGGACGACAACCCGAACTATGCCGGCGTCGCCAGATTGCTCGAAGGGCGCGACCCCGAGGCCAAGATCCTGCGCATGAAGCCCGGCACGCTCAACGTCTTTCGCGGCAAGAACACCGCGCATCGCGTCACCACCGTCGAAGGCGAACGCGAACGCATGATCGCGGTGTTTTCATACTACGAGAAGCCCGGCGTCATGTTCAGCGACGAGGAACGGGTCGGCTTCTACGGCCGCGCGGCCTGAGGCCGAAGAGGCGACACGCCAGCGGTCCCCAAGAATCCGAAAATGACCTCTTGTTAGATTGTCGACAATCTGCTTGTCTTGCTCTCGGTTTCCTTGGGAGTGGCCGAATGAGCAAGGCGGATTTCAGTCCGATCGCGGACACCACGCGGCGCGCCGAGATCGTCGCGCTGTTGCGACGCGCGATCCTGACCGGCCAGCTGGAACCAGGCCAGAAGCTCAACGAGCTCCGGATTTCCGAGCAGATGCGGGTCAGCCGTGCGCCCCTGCGCGAGGCGATGCGCGAGCTGGTGCAGGAAGGCATCCTGACCAGCATCCCCTATGCCGGCACCTTCGTCATCGATGTCACCGCCAAGGACATCGACGACGCCTATTCGTTCAACAAGGTGATGGACGAGTTTGCCATCGAACAGACCTGGCCGCTGCGCGACCAGCGCTTCTTCGACGAGCTTGAACAGCGTCACGAGGCCGTGAAGCAGGCGACGCGCGCGCTCGACACCACGCGCCAGATCGAGACGGCGCTGCAACTGCACGGACTGATTTATGAATGGGCCGACAATTCGGTGCTGCTCGAGACCTGGCAGCGGCTGACCAGCCGGCTGCAGATGTATTTTGCGCTCCACCAGCATGCTCGCAACGAGCCGGTGCCGGCCGAAGATGTGCACGAGACCTATGTGCGGCTGCTGAAGGGCAAGGACATGCGCGCCGCCCAGCGCCATGCCAGGGAGCATATCGGCCTCGATTACGAGGAACTGATTGCCTATGCGCGCAGCCTCGAACAGCGGACGTCCAAGGGCGGCAGAGCCGATCGCGCCAGCCCCGCGCGCAGCGGCCCGGGAGGCAGCTGAGCCCGGTCAGTCTGGCAGCCCATCCCGACATAACAGACAACGGACAGACAACGTGCAGATCAAGAGCATCAAGGCCTATCACGTCGTGCAGCCCTTCGTGGACGGGCCCTACCGCATGTCCAAGGGACGCGTTGCCGACGCCTTCGACGCAGTGATTGTGTCCATTACTTCCGACAGCGGTTTGACCGGCTGGGGCGAGATGGCGCCGCTCGGCAATTTCTACTCGCCCGCCTTCGCGGCTGGCGTGCGCGCCGGCGTGGTCGAGATCGCGCCGCATCTCATCGGCCACGATCCGCGCGGGCTGGCCGGCATCGGCCGACTGATGGACACGGTGTTCAAGGGCCATCCCTACATCAAGTCGGCGCTCGACATGGCGTGCTGGGATCTGGCGGCGCGGGCCGCCGATGTGCCGCTGGTGACGCTGCTCGGCGGCCGGGAGAGCGAGACCGCGGAGCTCTACAAGGTCGTCACCCACGGCAGCGTCGACGCCATGGCGGCACTGGCCAAACGGATCGTCAAGGACGGTTTCCACCGGCTGCAGGTCAAGGTCGGCGGCAATGTGCATGATGACATCGAGCGCGTGACCGCGGTCGCGGCTTCGGTGCCGAAAGGCACGGTCATCTTCTGCGACGCCAATGCCGGCTGGACGCCTTACCAGGCGCGCCAGTTCACTGATGCGACGCGCGCCATCGACTACACATTCGAGCAGCCCTGCACCACCATCGATGAGTGCATGTCGGTGCGCCGTTCGCTCGACAAGCCGATGGTGCTAGACGAATCCGTCGCCTCGCTCGACGACATGCTCGATATTCATCGCAAGGGTGCCGCCGACGGGCTGACGCTGAAGATCTCGCGGCTCGGCGGCGTGACGAAGACGCGGCAGATCCGCGATCTCGCTGTCGACCTCGGTTTCATGATCACCGTCGAGGACACTGGCGGTGCCGAGATCGACACCGCGGCGATGGCGCACCTGTCGCTGTCGACGCCCGAGGAGCGCCGGTTGCACGCCATCGCCTTCCACGAATGGGTGACGGTGCGCACGGCATCGAACAAGCCGCCGGTCACCGGTAGCCGCATGGGCATCCCCGATGGCCCCGGCCTTGGCATCGATGTCGTTCCCGATCTGCTCGGCGCGCCGTTCTTCGAGGTCGGCCGCTGAGATGAAAATCCGCAGCATCACCGCCACGCCGATCAACCTGCGCCTCGAGGCGCCCTATGCCTGGGTGTTCGGCGAGCTCGACGGATTTTCGCCGACCATTGTCGAGGTCGAGACCGAGGATGGCTTGATCGGCCTCGGCGAGGCGCCGACACCGGCGGCAGCCGCGATCATCAATGATGTTCTGGCGCCACGGCTGGTCGGCCGCGATGGCTTCGACATCGCCGGCGCCGAAAATGTCTGCCTGCCCTACTGGACCGGCGTGCAGTCGATCAACGACCGGACCCGCATCATGGCCTTCGGCGCCATCGAGATGGCGTTCTGGGACCTGCGCGGCAAGGCATGGAACCAGCCGCTCTACCAGTTGCTCGGTGGCGCTGTGCGCAAGGATATCCCGTTCACCGACTATTTTTCGCTGCGCGGTGACGGCCCAAAGGTGAAGGGCGAGACGACACCGGAAGAAGTCGCCGACTATTGTGTTGAAATGCACGAGACCCACGGGACGACGTTCTTCGAAGGCAAGTTCTCGACTGAGGACCCGAAAGTCTCGCTCAGAATGGTCGAACTGATCCGCGGCAAACTCGGCGACGATGCAATGATCCGCATCGATTCCAACCAGGCCTATTCGCTGGCGACGGCGCGGCGGCTGGCGCGGCCGCTCGAAGATCTCGGCGTGCGCAACTGGGAGGACCCAGTTGCGACCATCGAGGAGATGCGCGAGTTGCGGCGCCATTGCTCGATCCCGTTTTCGACCCACAACATCGACATTGCCCGCGCCATGGAAACCAGGGTTCCGGACGCCTTCGTCGGCAACCCGACGACGCATGGCGGCATCGGCCGCCTGCTGCGTTTCGTCGGCGCCTGCGAGCACGCCGGCATCGATTTCTGGTGCTACAGCGGCGACAGCGGCATCGGCAGCGCGGCCTATCTGCATTTGTGCGCGGCACTCGGCTGGATCAGGGAGCCGAACCAGTCGCTGTTTCGCATGCTGCCGATGGATGTCACCGAGGAAGGGCCGTTTTCACCGAAGAACAACGTCGTTCGGGTGCCGGAAGGTCCCGGTCTCGGCATCACGTTGTCGCGGGAAAACCTCGCCGCCTGTCACAGAGACTTTACCGAGAAAGGACCCTGCAACAAGTATCATGACCCGGCAAAGCCCGGAACCTATCGCCGTTTGCCGCTGAACTAGATGACGGCAAGTGGCCAAGACGAACTGCCAACAGACGAGAAGCCAACCGCCGCGACTTCAGTCGGGAAGGTCGGACAAGGACGGTGGAAGCAGTGCAGCCAGGAATCCGGCGCATCCACGCCAACGACTGGATGGACCGGACAAAATCGCATGCTACAGTCCCGGTCAGCAGGCCTTTCTGACGATCGGATATGGAACAATCCACAAAAATTCGTCGATCATAAGAACATAGGGGAAAGGGTAGAAACCCATGAGCAAGAACTATCACATTCTCGACCTGATCCGGCGCAATCGTTCGCCGCTTGAAAATCACCTGATCGATGGCCTCGTCGACGGCAGGGTCAGCCGCCGCGACTTCATCCGTCACGGCAGCCTGCTCGGCCTGTCGCTGCCGCTGCTGGGCCGTATCGGCATGGCAGCCGGCCTCGGCGGCATGCCGTCGCTGGCGCGCGCCCAGGGCGCGCCCGGCGCCACCATACGTGTCGCCAGCAGCGTGCCGGCGGCGACGATCGACCCGGTCACCATCGCGGACGCCGGCGGCCTGCTGGTCATGCAGCAGGTTGCCGAGTTCCTCTGCGTCGACGGCCCCGACCTCGTGCTGCAGCCGGCACTGGCCGAGAGCTGGAAGCCGAACGACACAGGCACGGTATGGACCTTCAAGCTGCGCAAGGGCGTGAAATTCCACAGCGGCGGCGAGATGAAAGCCGACGACGTCGTGGCCAGCATCGACCGCCTTGCCGATCCGGCAAACTCGTCCAACGCGCTTTCGGTGTTCTCCGGCATCCTGCAGAAGGGCGCCAGCAAGAAGGTCGACGACTACACGGTGGAATTCCATCTCGACGCCCCGAACGGCAACTTCCCCTACATGCTGTCGTCCGACAATTACAACGCCGTCATCATCCCGGCGAGCTACAAGGGCGACTACGAGAAGAGCTTCGACGGCACCGGGCCGTTCAAGATCGAGAAATACACGGCAAAGGTCGGCGCTTCCTTCGTCCGCAACGAAGACTATTGGGGACCGAAGGCATTGCCCGAGCGCACCGAGTTCACCTTCTTCGCCGACACGCAGCCGCAAATCCTGGCACTGCAGGGCGGACAGGTCGACATCATCAACCAGTTGCCGGTGCTGGCCGGCGTCGCACTGCTCAACGATCCGGGTATCGACATCATCAGCCTGAAGTCGGTCGCGCACCAGCAACTGCATCTGCGCTGCGATTCCGATCCCTTCAAGGACCCGCGCGTGCGCCGCGCCATTGCACTCAGCCTCGACCGCGACAAGCTGGTTGCCGGCCTGATGAAAGGCCGTGCTTCGCCCGGCAATGACAGCCCGTTCGCGCCGGCCTATCCCTCGACCGATGCGAGCGTGCCGCAACGCAAGCAGGATATCGCCCAGGCAAAGCAGCTGATGGAAGCCGCGGGCGCCGGCAAGGGCTTCAAGGTGACGCTGACGACCGAGCGCTACCTGGAAATCCCCGAATACGCCCAGCTCATCCAGAACTGGGTCAAGGAGATCGGCATCGAGCTCGAGCTCAACATCCTCGACCAGGGCGCCTATTACGGCGATGCGGTGTTCGGCAAGTCGAACTGGCTGGATTCGGTGATGGGCATCACCGACTACGGTCATCGCGGCGTTCCGAATGTCTTCCTGGCCGCGCCCTTGAAGAGCGAGGGCACCTGGAACGCGGCGCACTTCAAGAACAAGGACTACGACACGCTGGCGACCAGCTACATCGCCGCGCTCGACCTCGAGGCGCAGAAGGCGACGGCGGGCAAGATCCAGAACCTGCTGCTCGAAGAAACGCCGGTCATCTTCGGCTATTTCTACGACTATCTGACAGCGACGGCGAAAGGCGTGGCCGGTGTGCAACCGACGGCGATGTCGCAGCTGTTCCTCGACAAGGCATCGAAGGCCTGAACGGAAAGGGAAAGCCAATCCTGTAACAGCCAGCTCCCTCACGGGGGCTGGCTCCACAAGGAGTCTTAGCCATTCTCTCCTTCCTTGCCCGGCGTGTCTCGTTGTCGCTGGTGACGCTGTTCCTGCTCAGCATCATGGTGTTCCTGGGCGGCCAGGTGCTGCCCGGCAATGTCGGACGCGCCATTTTGGGCCCGTTCGCCGACCAGCGTGCCGTCGACGCGCTCAATCACACACTCGGTGTCGATCGACCGCTCTTGGCACAGTACTGGGGCTGGATCTCGAATTTCGTCCAGGGCGACATGGGCACGTCCTACATCTTCCGCTCGCCGGTCGCGCCCTTCGTCATCGATGCGCTCGGCAATTCGATGAAGCTGGCGGCGGTCGCCTTCGTGCTGGTGGTGCCGATCGGCATCCTTGGCGGCGTCGTTGCCGCGCTCAACCTCAACCGGCCGCTCGACCGCATCATCAGCCTTGGCGGCCTGTCGGTGACGGTGCTGCCGGAATTCGTCACCGGCATCATCCTGATCCTGGTTTTCGGCGTCTGGCTGCGCTGGCTGCCGATCTCAGCCGCATGGCCGCGCAATGCCGGCTTCTTCACCCAGCTCTACTACCTGATCCTGCCTGCGCTGCCGCTGTTCCTGGTGCTGTTCGGCTATATCGCCCGCATGGCGCGCTCCGGCATGATCGAGGCGCTCGATTCCGACTACACGCGGACAGCGGTGCTGAAGGGCCTGCCATGGCGCACGGTGATCTGGCGGCATGTGTTGCGCAACGCACTGCTGCCGACCATCACCGTCATCGCGACGCAGACCGGCTATCTCATCGGCGGTCTCGTCGTCATCGAAACGCTGTTCCGCTACCAGGGCATCGGCTCGCTGATCTTCACCGCGGCGCGCGGCAAGGATTTCCCGATGCTGGAATCGGGGATTCTCACCATCGGCATCGTCTATGCGGTGGCGACACTTGTCGCCGACTTCCTCTATTCCGTGCTCAATCCGCGCATCCGGCTGGGGTCAGACCAATGAGCGCCGTTCAAACCACCTCCCCGCCCCCCGACGACACGCGCCGGCGCGGGCCGCTGGCGGAGGTGCTGTTGTCGCTGCTGCGCTCCGGCACCTTCCTGACCGGTTTCGCCATCGTGCTGTTCTGGGTTGCCTGCGCGATTTTCGGCGAACATTTCGCGCCCTATGACCCGCTCGCCGACGACATCATCAACGCCCTGGCACCACCTTCGGCCGAACACTGGTTCGGCACCGACCAGATCGGCCGCGACGTCTTCTCGCGCGTCATCGTCGGCTCGCGCGACATCCTGACCGTCGCCCCACTGGCGACCTTGCTGGCAACCGTGGCCGGCACGGCGCTCGGCCTCGTCACCGGCTATTTTCGCGGCCTCGTCGACGATGTCGTCAGCCGCATCCTCGAAGCCTTCATGGCGATCCCGGTGGTCATCGTCGCGCTGTTGGCCATCGTGGCGCTCGGCACATCCAAGACGACGGTCATCGTCGTCATCGGCCTCAGCTTTGCGCCGATCATCGCGCGCACGGTGCGCTCCGCTGTGCTGGCCGAGCGCGAACTCGATTATGTCGCCGCAGCACAGCTCAGGCATGAAAGTGCGCTGCATACGATGTTCGTCGAGATCCTGCCGAACGTCATCCCGCCGATCCTGGTCGAGACAACCGTGCGGCTCGGTTATGCCATTTTCGCGGTCGCCACGCTCTCCTTCATGGGCTTCGGCATCCAACCGCCCTCACCCGACTGGGGGCTCTCGATCTCCAACAATTACGGCATGATCGGCGGCGGCTTCTGGTGGACGGTGCTGTTCGACGCGCTGGCCATCGCCTCGCTGGTGATTGGCGTCAATCTGGCGGCCGACGGCGTTCACGGAGCGCTCAATGACTAAGCCCGCCAAGGCAGAAAACGCCCTCGAACTGCACGATTTGTCGGTAGCCTACCGCGTTGCCGGCCGCAATCGCGCGGTGCTGCGCAACCTCAGCCTCAACATCGGCCAGGGCGAAGCTTACGGGCTGGTCGGCGAGTCCGGCTGCGGCAAATCCACCGTGGCGCTCACCGTCGTGCGCTACCTGCCAAGAAACGGCTCGATCACCGGCGGCGCGATCTCGCTCGACGGCCAGGACGTCATGAAGCTCGACGCCGAAGCGCTCAGGCGGGCGCGGGCCGAAAGCGTCTCGATGGTCTACCAGGACCCGGGCAAGGCGCTGAACCCGTCGATCCGCGTCGGCCGGCAGCTGACCGAAATCTTCGAGCTTGGCGGCCTTACGGGACAGGCGGCCACCGACAAGGCCATCGCCATGCTGAACCGGGTGCGCATCTCCGACCCGGTCAGCGTCATGCAACGCTACCCGCACCAGCTTTCGGGCGGCATGCAGCAGCGCGTGGCGATTGCCATGGCGCTGGCCAACGATCCATCGATGCTGATCCTCGACGAGCCGACGACCGGCCTCGATGCGACGGTGGAAGCCGAGGTGCTCGACCTGATCGCGCAGCTCAGGCAGGAACTGTCGGCCTCGATCCTGTTCATCAGCCACAACCTCGCGGTCGTCTCCAACATGTGCGACCGGGTCGGCGTGCTCTATGCCGGCATGCTGGTCGAAGAAGGGCCGACCGAGGTCGTGTTCAACGATCCCCGCCATCCTTATACGGTGGCGCTGCTGCGCTGCCTGCCGCGCGGCGGCCAGCGCAAGGACCAGGGTCGGCTCGACACCATTCCAGGATTCCTGCCCGGCATTGGCGCTGACATCAAGGGATGCGCCTTCGCCGATCGCTGCGCGCTCGCCGACGACCGCTGCCGCAGCGAATTGCCGCCGCTTTACGATTTGGGCGGCCGGCTGTCGCGCTGCTTCTATCACGAGAAGGCGCAGGCGCTGCCGCGCGCGACGCCGAGCGATGTGGCGCCTGCACCAAAGGCGGTAGCCGTGCCGGTGCTGCGGGTCGCGGGGCTGAACAAGACCTATGCCAGTCATGGCCATGCGCTGCGCGCGGTGAAGGATGTATCGCTCGATTTGCGCCCCGGCGAAACGCTTGGACTGGTCGGCGAATCCGGCAGTGGCAAGACGACCTTCGCCCGGCTGCTGCTCGGCCTGGTGCCGCCCGATGCAGGCGGCACCATCGAGCTCGAAGGCAAGGCGCTGGCGCCGCGGCTTGAAAACCGCGGTGACGACCAGATCAAGGCGATGCAGATCGTCTTCCAGAATCCGGACTCGGCGCTCAACCGCTCGCATTCCATCCGGCACCTGATCGGCCGCGCGCTGAAGCGGCTGGCAGGCTTGAGCGGCAAGGCACTTGATGCTCGCCTCAACGATCTCGTCCGCTCCGTGCGGCTCACCGACCGGCATCTCGCCGTCAAGCCGCGCCAGCTTTCGGGCGGCCTGAAACAGCGCGTCGCGATCGCGCGCGCCTTCGCGGGCGACCCGCGCATCGTGGTGTGCGACGAGCCGACTTCGGCGCTCGACGTGTCGGTCCAGGCGGCCATTCTCAACCTGCTCGCCGACCTGCAGTCGAAGGAAGACGTCAGCTACATCTTCATCTCGCATGATCTTGCCGTGGTGCGTTACCTCTCGGACAAGATCGCCGTGCTCTATCTCGGCCGGATCATGGAACTCGGACCGTCGGAAGACGTCTTTTCCGGCCCGCATCATCCCTATACCGAAGCGCTGCTGTCGGCGGTGCCCAAGCTCGACCAGACCGAGACGGCGCGCATTCGCCTCGACGGCGAAATCCCCAGCGCCACCAACCCGCCGTCGGGCTGCGTGTTCCACACACGCTGCCCGCGCAAGATCGGTCCGATCTGCGAGCAGCAGGAACCGCCGCTGAGCGAAGCGCAGCCCGGCCACTCGATCCGCTGCCACATTCCCTACCCCGAACTTGCCCGGCTCCAAAAGGCGGCGATGACCGAGCCGGCATAGAAGCTCCGTGACCCGCCCGTCACGTCCGGCCGGACATGCTCAGGGAACGGTCGCCTTCCGAAAAGCCCTGACCTTCCGCCCAGTCCCTTGCCAGCGTGCGCAGCCCGGTGAGCGCGACATCCAGAACATCCGACGAGACAGGATTCGAGGGATAGGCGAGATAGATTGGCCGCTGGAACACAGGCGCGTTGTCGATGCGCCGCATTTCGCCGCGCTCGATATGACCGCTGACGGCGCTGAGCGGCAGATAGGCTGCCGCTTGCTGCGACAGCACATGCTGCAGCCCGATGAAGACCAGTCCAGCTGAGATGGCCGGCTTGACCATGCCGGCAAAGGCGCGGTCGTGCTCGATGCGGAACTCCAGCCCCCAATCCATCAGAATGTAGTTCTCCGTCCACGGCTTCGTCTGCGCCGCATGCTGGACAAGCACGACCTGATCGACGGCAAGCGTTTCGTAGACGATGCCGGGATGTGGCCGCGGCAGATAGAGGATGCAGATGTCGAGCAGACCTTCCGCCAGCTGGTCGATGGCCAGATCCGGGAAACTGCCCTCCAGCCGCAGCGCCACGTTCGGCCGCCTGGCACGCATCCACTCGACCCATGGCGAGGTGATGCGGTCCCACAGATAGGCGGGCGCGGTCAACCGCAGCAAGGTCTCGTAGCCATCGGGAACGGCGATGTCCTGCCGCGATTGCTCCCAGGTGCGGGTGATGGACGAGGCGTGCGGCAGGAACTGCCGGCCGGCCGGCGTCAGCGTGACGCCGTCGCGGTCGCGCACGAAAAGCCGGCGCCCCAACTGCTCCTCCAGCCCGCGAATGCGCGCACTGACGGTAGACTGGGCGAGGTTCAGCCGGCTGGCCGCGACGGTGAAGCTGCCATGGGTGGCAACTTCGAGAAAACTGCGCAGATTTTCAGTGTCCATGCTTCATCCAAGCATCGAAAATTTCGATGGCCCCTATCAAAAAATATCGCTTTCCGGCGGCAGTCAACAATGAACTAGATGGCAAAACCCCAAGACAAGCGAGGAATGCAGCCATGCCAAAGCATTTCAGGATGATCGACGCCGCTCGCGGAAATCTCACAGCAATCGAAAACTCCGCTGTCGACGAGTTGCTGGCCGGCAGGATGGGCCGGCGCGATTTCCTGCGCCATGGCAGCGTGCTTGGCCTCTCGCTGCCATTCCTGGGCAGCCTCGTCGCTGCTGCCGGCCTCGGCACGCAGCAGGCCCGCGCCGAGGGCAAGCCGGGCGGCACGGTGCGCGCCGGCGTCGCCACGCCGGGCGGCGCCATCGATCCCGTCACCTATTATGACAGCGGCAGCTACCAGCTGGTTTTCCAGACCGCCGAGTTTCTCTGCATCACCCAGCCGGATCTCACCTTGAAGCCGGTGCTGGCGGAAAGCTGGGCGCCGAACGAGGACGGCAGCGTCTGGACATTCAAGCTGCGCAAGGGCGTGAAATTCCACAATGGCGAGGACTTCAAGGCCGACGACGTCGTCGCGACCTTCGACCGGCTGGCCGATCCCAGCGGCGCCTCGAACGCGCTGTCGGTGTTCAAGGGCCTGCTGTCGAAGGGCGGTACAAGGAAGGTCGACGATCACACCGTCGCCTTCCATCTCGATGCGCCGAACGGCAGCTTTCCCTATTCGGTGTCGATCGACAATTACAACGCCGTCATCCTGCCGGCGAGCTACAAGGGCGACTACGAAAAGACCTTCGAGGGCACCGGGCCGTTCCGGCTGGAGACCTACACGCCGAAGGTCGGCGCGACCTTTGTCCGCAACCCCGACTATTGGGGCGAGAAGGCGTTGCCCGACCGTCTCGAATTCAAGTTCTACGGCGACGTGCAGCCGCGCATCCTGGCGCTGCAGGCCGGCGAGGTCGACATTCTCGACGCCGTTCCGCTCGACGTCAGCCAGGTCGTGCTCAACAGCCCCGACATCAACGTGCTGCGTGTCGCCTCGACCGCGCATCGCCAGTTGCACATGCGCTGCGACACCGGCCCGTTCACCGACAAGCGCGTACGCCAGGCGCTCGCTTTGTGCATCGATCGCTCCAAGCTGGTCGATGGCCTGTGCCGCGGCATGGCGGCGACCGGCAATGACAGCCCGTTCGCGCCGGCCTTCCCCGCGACCGACACGACGGTGCCGCAGCGCGTCCAGGATATCGCCAAGGCGAAGCAGTTGCTCGAAGCAGCCGGCGCGGCCAGCGGTTTCGACATCACGCTGACGACGCTGCGCTATTCCGACATCCCCGGCTACGCGCAGCTGTTCCAGAACTTCGCCAAGGAAATCGGCGCCCGTATCGCGCTCAACATCGAGGACCAGGACAAATATTATGGCAAGGCGGTGTTCGGCCAGTCGGACTGGCTGGACAGCCCACTCGGCATCACCGACTACGCGCATCGCAGCGTGCCGAACGTCTTCCTCAAAAGCCCGCTGGTCAGCGACGGCCCTTGGAACGCGGCGCATTTCAAGAACCCGGCCTATGACGGCATGGTCACCAGCTATCTGAAGGCGCTCGACATCGGCGCGCAGCGCAGCGCCGCCTCCGACATCCAGAAGCTGCTGCTCGACGAGACACCGGTCATTTTCAGCTATTTCCCCGATCTGCTGGTGCCGGTGCGCAAGAATGTCAGCGGCTTGCCACCGATCGCCGCCGGGCTGCTGCTCGATCGCGTGTCATTGAGTTGATCGTGCGCCAACGCTCGATCACAAAAGAAAAGAACCGGGAGAGTACCATTCGCAAGCGCCATCTGCGCGGCCGCGGGCCGCATTTTCCGCTGCTCGACAGCATCACCCAATATGAGTTCGAGCCGGGCTATGTGGCCTTCACCATGCCGACGCAGAAGCGGCTGCGGGTACAGGTTGGGTCGATGACGGTCGCCGACACGGTCAATGCGCTGGTGCTCTACGAGTCCGACCATCTGCCGGTCTACTATTTCCCGATGCGCGACGTGCGCGAGGAGTTTCTTCTGCCGAGCACGACGACCACCGAGAGCCCGTTCAAGGGCGTCGCGACCCACTATTCGCTCAACACCGGCGTGACCCTGGTCGAGGACGCGGCCTGGCGCTACGCCGATCCGGTGAAAGGCTGTCCGCCGCTCGCCGACCATATGTCGTTTTACTGGAGCAAGATGGGCCACTGGTTCGAGGAGGACGAGGAAATCTTCGTCCACGCCCGCGATCCGTTCCGCCGCGTCGACTGCCTGCCGTCGTCGCGGCGCGTGCAGGTCATTCTCGACGGCGAACAGGTCGCCGATTCACGCCGTGGCGTGTTCCTGTTCGAGACCGGTCATCCGGTGCGCCACTATCTGCCGATCGCCGATACGCGGCTCGATATGTTCGCGCCCAGCCGCTACATCTCGCGCTGCCCCTACAAGGGCATCTCCAGCTACTATCACGTAACGACGAAGGCCAAGCGCCACGAGAATCTGGTCTGGTACTATCCCGAGCCGGTGCACGAGGCGGAACGCATCAAGGGACTGGTCTGCTTCCACCACGAACTGGTCGACAAGATCCTGGTCGACGGCGTCGAAATCCCCAAGGAAGCGACAGCCGCGTCGGACGGCTACTTCTGAGCAACAACGCACCTTGCGCGCAGGGCGCTTGATCGAAGCACGGCTCAGCGCATACCCTCCCCGAGACAGGGAGGGCTATCGATGGATCTTTTCAAGCTTGACGGCGATGTCGCGCTGGTCACCGGTGCTGGCAGCGGCATCGGCCAGGCAATCGCGATCGGACTGGCCGAGGCGGGCGCCGATGTCGCCTGTTTCGGCCATGCCTCGAAGGGTGGCCTGGACGAGACCGCTCACCGGATCACGGCACTCGGCCGCAAGGCGCTGGTGCTGACCGGCACGGTGACATCGCCAAGCGATCTCGCGGCGGCGATCGATCGCGTCGAGAGCGAACTCGGCGCGCTGACCGTCGCCGTCAACAATGCCGGCATTGCCGGTTCGGAACCGGCCGAGACGCTGTCGCTGGAGACATGGCAGAAGGTGCACGAGGTCAATGTCGCCGGCGTGTTCCTGTCCTGCCAGGCCGAAGCCCGCAAGATGCTGGCGCGGCGCAAGGGCTCGATCATCAACATCGCCTCGATGTCGGGTACCATCGTCAACCGGGGATTGACGCAGGCGCACTACAACTCCTCGAAAGCTGCCGTTATCCACATGTCGAAGAGCCTCGCCATGGAGTGGGCCGATCGCGGGCTGCGCGTCAATGTCGTCAGCCCGGGCTACACGCTGACGCCTATGAACAAACGGCCGGAGGTGGCTGAAGAGATCAAGATCTTCAAGCGCGACACACCGATGGGACGCATGGCGGCGCCGGAGGAAATGGTCGGACCGACGGTGTTCCTGGCCAGCCGCGCGTCGAGCTTCGTTACCGGCCTCGACCTGATTGTCGATGGCGGCTACGTCTGCTGGTAGGATCTGCCATTCGGCGGCCCGCCTTTGCCCGCGGTCTGAAATTTTGCAACCCACGGGCGTTAGTCGTTGCGCGACATGAACGTTGGTATATATAATTTCATCCTATGAAACGGTCCTGGCGAGATGGGGCTTGCCGGGCCGACAGCCGAGATCATGGGACCTTGATGGCTCGCACCTTGCAGGGCGCCGCAAGACTGGCAATTGACCCGCAGGTGATCGCTTCCGCAGCGATCCGTCGGCAGCCATGACGCTGACCCCCCAGTCCCATTCGACCATCAGCAGAATTGAGCACCATCTTGCCTGCCTTGGCCAAAGCCAGGGCGACAATTCGGCGCCGACGGCCTTGCGCAACGACCAGCCTTTCCAACACAATCAAGAAAAGCCGCAAGAAGGGAACGAACGATAATTTTCACAGCTTGAAGGAGAACAAGCATGTCATTTCGCAGCCAGATCTCGAAATTGTCGATGGGCGCCGTCGCGCTCGCGACCCTAAGCCTGCTGACACCTTCCGCCCAAGCCGCAGCACCCGAATCCAACGACCCGATCAAGATCGCGCTGTTCGACTGGACCAGCGTCAATCTGAACGCCAAGATCCTCGGCGGCATCCTGGAAAAGCTCGGCTATACTGTCGAATATCCGACCGCCGACTATCTCTCCAGCCTGACCACCGGTCTCACCAATGGCGACCTCGACGTCGGCCTGGAGTTCTGGGACACGACCGCCGGAGAAGCCATGAAAGCCTCCGATGCGACCGGCCAGACCGAACGGCTCGGCAAGCTCGGACCCAAGGCCAAGGAAGAGTGGTGGTTTCCCGAATACATGAAGGAAAAATGCCCGGGCCTGCCCAATTGGGAAGCGCTGAAGGACCCGAAATGCGCCGAAGCATTTTCAACGGCGGAGACCGCGCCGAAGGGGCGCTATCTCGGCGGCCCGGTGACGTGGGAAGGCTTTGACGACGAGCGTGTCGAGGCGCTGAAACTGCCCTTCACCGTCATCCATGCCGGCACCGACGCGGCGATGTTCGCCGAGCTGGAATCGGCCTATCAGCGCAAGGCGCCGATCATGCTGTGGATCTATTCGCCGCACTGGGCGCCGGCCAAATACAAGGGCGAGTGGGTGCAATTCCCCGAATACACGCCCGAATGCTACAATGACCCGAAATGGGGCGTGAACCCCGACGCCAAATATGATTGCGGCAAGCCGCATGGCGAGATCTGGAAATACTCCTGGTCGGGCATGAAGGACAAATGGCCGGTCGCCTACAAGGTGGCGAAGGCCTACACGATCGACACTGACGAGCTCAACAAGATGAGCGGCGAGATCGACCTCGGCGGCAAGACGCCGGAAGATGTCGCCGCCGCCTGGATCGCGGCGCACGAGGCAGACTGGAAAGCCTGGGCGCAGTGATCGTTTCCGACTGGAAAAATGAGGCCCGGCTGTTGATCAGCCGGGCCTCAAGTGTTGATGTTCCAGAAGGACGTTTGGATGACGGATAGGACTGAACAGGTACCGACACCGGCGGGCAAGGATGCCCGTCCGATAAAGCTTGCCTGCCGCAACGTCTGGAAATTGTTCGGATCGAACGCGGCGAATTTCATCCGCGAACGCGACGGCAAGGCCAGTATGGCCGACGTCGCCGCGGCCGGGCTGGTCGGCGCCGTGCGCGCCGTCGACCTCGAGATCCGCCAGGGCGAGATTTTCATCATCATGGGCCTGTCGGGTTCTGGTAAGTCGACGCTGGTGCGCTGCATGTCCAGGCTGGTCGAGCCGACCCACGGCAAGGTCGAGTTCGAAGGCAAGGATCTGCTCAAGATTTCCGACGCTGCATTGATCGAGCTGCGGCGGCATCGGATGGGCATGGTCTTCCAGAATTTTGCACTCTTGCCGCATCTCAACGTACTGGAAAACATCGCGTTTCCGCTCAGCATCCAGGGGCAGGACCGGGCGACACGCGAAGCGCGGGCGCATGAGGTCATCGAGCTGGTCGGATTGCGCGGCCGCGAACATTTCTATCCGCGCGAGCTTTCCGGCGGCCAGCAGCAGCGTGTCGGCATCGCCCGCAGCCTCGCGACCAAACCGGAAATCTGGTTCCTCGACGAACCGTTCTCGGCCCTTGATCCATTGATCCGCCGCGAGATGCAGGATGAGCTGATGCGGCTGCAGACCATGCTGCACAAGACCATCGTCTTCATCACCCATGATTTCGACGAAGCGATCCGGCTGGCCGACCGCATCGCCATCATGAAGGACGGCGAGGTCATCCAGATCGGCACGCCGGAGGAACTGGTGGTCAACCCGGCAACCGACTATGTCGCCGAATTCACCCGCGACGTCGACCGCGCCAAGGTGATTTCGGCGCGCAGCCTGATGCGCGCCTGCGACGGCACCGAGCATGGCGGCACGGTCTCGCCGGAGGCCAAGATCGCAAGTTTTTCGGCCAGCATCGTCTCCGCCAACAAGCCGTTCGCGGTGGTCAACGGCTCCGGCAAGCCGATAGGCGAAGTGACGCCGCAAGCGGTGATCGATCTGCTGGCCGGCATCGATCGTTCGAGGGCCGGCGCATGACGGTGACGACTGGTGCCAGCGAGGCAAGGGCGCGGCCGGTCCAGCTCTGGCTGCTGGTCTGGGCCTCGGCGCTTGCCGCCGTGCTTGTCGTGTTCCTGCTGCAGGACAGCCTGCCCTGGGCCGTCAACTATCCGGCCAGTGCGATCGTGCCGGTCGCCGATTGGGTCAGCGCGTTGATGCGCTGGATCAAGTCGAACCTGTCGTGGCTGACGCGCTCGATCACCGCGGTGCTCGGCGTGCCGCTCGACTTTGCGCTCAATCTGCTGGCCAAGAACTTCAAGATCGGCCATGGCGCCGACGCCTATGTGTTGCCGCGCTTGTCCTGGGTCGGCGTCTGCGCCGCCGCCTTCCTTGCCGGGCATGCCGTCGGCGGCCGGAAGCTCGGCATGCTGGTCGGCGGCTGTTTCCTCTATATCGCGCTGTTTGGCCAATGGACCAGCGCCATGCTGACGCTGGCGCTGATCTCCATCGCCGTGCCGTTCTGCATTGTCACCGGCCTGTTCGCGGGTATCTGGGCTTGGCGCAAGCCGTGGGCGGAAAGGCTCATCGTCTCCCCTGCCCTTGACCTGATGCAGACGATCCCGACTTTCGCCTATCTCATTCCGATGCTGCTCCTGTTCGGCAACAGCCCGGTCTCGGCGATGATCGCGACCGCCATCTTCGCCACGCCGCCGATGGTGCGGGCGACGATGCTGGGGCTGTCGCGGGTGCCCTCCGAGATCGACGATTTCAGCGAAATGGCCGGCTGCACGGCGCGGCAGAAACTGTGGCGGGTGCTTTTGCCCTCGGCGCGGCCGACGCTGATGGTCGGCGTCAACCAGGTGATCATGCTGGCGCTGAACATGGTGATCATCGCCTCGATGATCGGCGCCGGCGGCCTCGGCTACGACGTGCTTTTGGCGCTGCGCGCGCTGAAGGTCGGTGAAGCGATGGAAGCCGGTCTCGCCATCGTCGCGCTGGCCATCGCACTCGACCGGCTGAGCCAGGCGATCGCGCACAAACAAGCAAAGGGCCAGGTCCATCGGGAGGTGAGCCCGAGCTTCTGGCGGCGCTACCCCAATCTGACGCTGGCCATCGCCATCCTTGTCGTCACCACGCTGCTTGGCCTGTTCGTGCCGGCCTTCGCGGCGGTGCCGAAGGCGATCACCTTCACCACCGCACCGCTGTGGAAGGCGGCGGTGAACTGGGTGACGATCAACTTCTTCGACACGATCGAGGCGTTTCGCGTTGCGTTGATCCTCAACGTGCTGAACCCGGTGCGCGCCTTCTGCGAGGGGTTTCCCTGGCTGGGCGCGGTGTTCCTGCTCGGCCTTGCCGGCTATCAGCTCTCCGGCCTGCGGCTGGCAATTCTCGTCGCCGCGCTGACCGCCTTCTGCGCCGTCACCGGGCTGTGGGAAAAGACCATGGCGACGGTCTATCTCTGCGGCATCTCGGCCTTCATCGCGTGCCTGATCGGCATCCCGATCGGTCTGATGGCCTCGCGCAGCGACCGCTTCGAAAAGATCGTCGCGCCGGTCATCGACACGCTGCAGGTGCTGCCGTCTTTCTGCTTCATCATCCCGGTGGTGATGCTGTTCCGGGTCGGCGACGTCACCGCGATGATCGCAACCGTCGCCTTCGCCGTGGTGCCGGCCATCCGCTACACCAATCACGGCATCCGGCAGGTGCAGCCGGCGCTGATCGAGGCGGCGAAAGTTTCGGGCTGCACGCCGCGCCAGACCTTCTTTCGCGTGCAATTGCCGTTGGCGCTTCCCGAAATCATGCTCGGCGTCAACCAGACGATCCTGATGGCGCTGGCGATGATCATCATCTGCGCCATGGTCGGCACACGCGATCTCGGCCAAGAGGTGTTCATTGCGCTGTCCAAGGCCGATTCCGGCCGCGGCATCGTCGCAGGCCTCGCCATCGCCTTCATCGGCATCGTCGCAGACCGGCTGTTCAGCGCCTGGACGGCGAAGGCACGAGCGAGGCTGGGGTAGAATGAGGCGCGACGGCTACTCCGCCGCCACGCCTTTCACCTCGAGATAACTCTCCATCGAGTCGTCCAGCGCCTGCAGCCAGGGCGTATGGTGCAGCGGCGCCATGGTGCCGGTCATCAGCGAGCGATAGGCGTGGTCGCGGAAGCTCATGATGTCCTCCGCCTTGTGGTGCTCCCACTCCATGAAGGTCTGGTTGACCGCCTCGACGTCGAAACCGGGATAGTCGGTCTGCTCCATCAATTCCCTGGTGTAGTCGCCCTGGAACCAGATCATCTGCTCGGCATCTTCCAGCGTTTCCTCGCGCGCCCGCCACTTCGCGCCGTGCGCTGCCATCGCCTCGGCCGACGGCAATGTGATGCGGCCCATGATGACGTCGCGCGCGAACCAGGCCTGCGCGTCGAACATGTTGAAGGTGTAGAACTGATCCTGCATGCCGATGAAGGACAGCTTCGGGTTCTTCTCCCAGACGACGCCCTCATAGAGTCCGTCCGGCCACATGCGGTTGGCGGTTTTCAGCTTCAGTTCCTCGGTGAGGAACGGGAAGGAATGCAGGTAGCCGGTGCACAGGATGATGGCGTCGACATCCTTGGTGGTGCCGTCCTTGAAATGCGCGGTCTTGCCGACGACCTTCTGCAGCAGCGGCACCTCTTTCCAGTTCTCCGGCCATTTGAAGCCCATCGGCTTCGAGCGGTAGCTGGAGGTGATCGATTTGGCGCCGTATTTGTAGCATTGCGAACCGATGTCCTCGGCCGAATAGGAGCGGCCGATGATCAGGATATCCTTGCCTTTGAATTCCATGGCGTCGCGAAAATCATGGCTGTGCAGGATGCGGCCGTTGAAGGTCGAAAAGCCTTCGAAATAGGGCACGTTGGGCACCGAGAAATGCCCGGAGGCGACGACGACATTGTCGAATTCTTCCGAGTAGGTGACATCCTTGGTGCGGTCATGCGCGGTGACGGTGAATTTCTTCGTCGCCTCGGAGAAGGTCACCATGCGCACCGGGCTGTTGAAGCGCACCCATTTGCGCACGCCGGATTTTTCGACGCGGCCCTTGATGTAGTCCCACAGCACGGCGCGCGGCGGATAGGAGCCGATCGGCCGGCCGAAATGCTCCTCGAAGGTGTAGTCGGCGAATTCCAGGCACTCCTTCGGTCCGTTCGACCAGAGGTAGCGGTACATCGAGCCGTGCACGGGGTCGCCATGCTCGTCGAGGCCGGTGCGCCAGGTGTAGTTCCACAGGCCGCCCCAGTCGGACTGCTTTTCGAAGCAGACGATCTCGGGAATGTCGGCGCCCTTGTCGGCGGCCGACTTGAAGGCCCTGAGCTGTGCCAGCCCGGACGGCCCGGCTCCGATAACGGCAACGCGACTTTTCATTGCAGGCCTCCCGGTCTGATTTCGACTTTTGTTTTGACGCAATTCCCAAGGGAAAGCACTATGAGCCTTTCCCGGGAAAACCGTTTCACGCTTTTCCTGGAATTGCTCTTACGAAACAAATTTCACTCACAGGACAGTAATTGGCCCTTTCGTGCTGTCAACAGCCTCATGCCGAAACAGCGTTTCGGCAAGGTGGATTTCCCGCAAAAAAGCGGGCACGGCCAAACGCCGGATCATGGGCATGCACCTTCAGGCGACTTGCCGTCGCGGTTGCGCTCATGTATCGGCACCTGACATGTTCACCTAGAGTGAAATAAATCCGCAGAGTCGGGGGCAACATGGCGAAAAAGATTTCCGATCCCAAGCCTGGTACCGGTCCTGCCGGTGCCAAGGCCAAGCCGCTGCCCAAGGTTTCGTCGGACGGGAAAACCATCCGGGCGCCGCTGACGCAGAACCCGCATGCCATTCGCGACACAAGGGAAAAGGTGCTGGAGGTCGCGATCGGCCGCGAGGTGCGGGCGTTCCGCAAGAAGCTCGGCATCACCGTCGCCGATCTGGCGGTCGCCACCGACATTTCGCTGGGCATGCTGTCGAAGATCGAGAACGGCATAACCTCGCCGTCGCTGACCACCTTGCAGGCGCTGTCGCGGGCGCTGGGCGTTCCGGTCACCGCCTTCTTCCGCCGCTTCGAGGAAGAGCGCAGCGCCGTCTTCGTCAAGGCCGGTGAAGGGCTGGATGTCGAGCGCCGCGGCACGCGCGCCGGCCACCAGTACAATCTGCTCGGCCATATCGGCTCCAACACCAGCGGCGTCGTCGTCGAGCCCTACCTGATCACGCTGACCGAGGATTCGGACGTGTTTCCGACCTTCCAGCATGAAGGCATGGAGTTCCTCTACATGCTCGAAGGCGAGGTCGTTTACCGGCACGGCAGCAACCTCTATCCGATGAAGCCCGGTGACAGCCTGTTCTTCGATGCCGATGCGCCGCACGGTCCCGAACAGCTGACACGGCTGCCGATGCGCTACCTCTCGATCATCTGTTATCCGCAGAACAGCGCGGGTTAATCCGGCCCAAAGCCTGGGCTTGTCGGGCTGCCGTCATCGAGCTTCGACAGCCACTCGACCAGCGTCGGCCGGTAGCGCGTCAGGCCCTTATAGTTGGCGAGTTCGTCCGGAAGGTCGCGGATCACGCGGTGCAGGCGTCGTGCCCATTTAGGCTGCGTCACCAGTTCGTCCATCTTGATCAGGTAGCAGCGGATCGGAAAGACGATGCCGTTCGAGCGCGGCAACCGCCAGAAGCTCTGCAGCTCGACACGCAGATGTACCTTGTCGCCGACATTCTCCGGCGTCACCGTGGTCCGGTCCGGACCCCATTTGTGATAGTTCTCCGGGCTCGTATCAAGGCGCGGATTGATGGTCATCGTCCAGTTCAGGCGCCGTGCCGGCTTGCCTTGCTGAATGTTGGTGAGGAATTTCAGCGCGCGGGTGAAAATCCCCTTCTCATGCGCCAGCGGCACCGGCGCATGCCACTCGAAGAAGTTCATGCCGATGTCGAAATCGAGCGACCAGTCGGCCTGCGTGGTGACCATGCCGGCGTCCATCCACAGATTGCCGTCGCGCTGGTCGAGGATGCAGAAATCGCCCTGGCTCTGCCGCGTGATGTATTCCATCGGCCCGTAAGGCAGCGTCGAGGTGTCGCCGAAGGTGAAGGTATCGTCGATGCCGAGCGGCCGGTTGATCCAGCGCCAGCGATCGCCGTCGCGGGTCAGCGTGAAATGCTCGGGATAACCGAGCGCCTGCTGCTCCATCAGGAGTTCGAGCAGGTCCCAGCCGGCCAGCGTCATGTGCGGCAGCGACTGGCAACGCAGCGGATCCTCGGCCAGCACCAGCGCGCGGTCCTGCATCTCGGCGACATAGTGCTCGTCGACGTCGATCAGGTTTTCCAGCACGCTGTCCTTCGGTCCGACGACATGCGGCTCGATGTTGACCGCATACATGTAGGCGTCTTCGTGGAACGGAAACGGGAACCGCCTGATGTGCTCCGGGCTGTTCTTGAAGGTGAAGTCGTCGCGGAACGTTTCCTTGCGAAAGGTGATGCCCAAGCTCGCCTCCTATCTTTCCAAAACCAGCGACCGGCCCTCGAAGCGCGACACGCACGGCATGATCTTGCAGCCCGAGCGGTGGTCTTCCTCGCTCAGCCAGTGGTCGTTGTGGATGAACTTGCCGTCCGAAGAAATGACATTGGTTTCGCACTGGCCGCAGACGCCGCCACGGCAGAGATAGGGCGGGTCGACGCCGGCCGCCTCGATCGCTTCGAGCAGGCTCTGTTGTTCGTCGACGCGGATCATCTTGCCGCTGACGGCAAGCGTCACGTCGAACGGCAGTCCGGGCTGGGGTGCGGCGAAATGCTCGAAATGCACGGTCTCCGACGGCCAGCCCAGAGTGGCGGCGCGATCACGCACCCAGTTGATCATGCCGGCCGGGCCGCAGACATAGAGATGCGTGCCGAGCGGCTGTGAGGACAACAGGCGGTCGAGCTCGATGCGCTCGTCAAGGTCATCATGATAGAGCCGCACCCGGCGGTCGTAGCGCTCGCGCAGCACATCGGCATAGGTGCCGAGCGAGGCGGTGCGGCAGGTGTAGTGCAGTTCGAAATTGCCGCCTTCCGCCGCCAGTTGAGCGGTCTGCGCCATGAACGGCGTGATGCCGATGCCGCCGGCCAGCATCAGGTGCTTTCTGGCGCGCAGGTCGAGCGAGAACAGATTGACCGGATAGCTGACCACCATCTCATGGCCCGGCCTGACATTCCTGTGCATGAACAGCGAGCCGCCACGGCCGACATCGTCGCGGCGCACGCTGATCGTGTATTCGCGCGTGTCGAGCGGCGAGCCCGTCAAAGAATAGGGATTGAGCCGGGTGCGTTCGCCGTCGCGCATCTCGACGACGACATGGGCGCCGCCGGAAAAGGTCGGCAAAAGTTGGCCGTCGCGGCGGCGGAAATGAAACCGGGTGACCAGGTCGTTGACCGCGACGACATCGCTGACCACGACATCAAGCTTGGTGGTGCCGGTGCTCATCGGAAAATCTCCTCCATCGGAGGAATCTCGCTGCGGTCCTCGGCATTGATGCAGACGCCCTGGAACGCCGCGATGCGCCTGGAATAGTGATCGCGAACCAGAAGCAGCAGGCCACAATGCGCGCATGTCGCCGGCTGCGTCGTCACGTTCTCGGTGATGCCCTTGCAGTGCACGCACTGCATGCGCCGCGCCAGCGAGCCGCGATGCTCGGTCTGGATCGAAGTGTGGTCGATGCCGGCCTCAAGGGCCACCTGCATGGCCTGGCCGATCAGCCCTTCGGTGCCGGATAGGTAGAGGCGCAGCCCCATATGCGCATTGGCCAGCGTCTGCCTGAGCCGCGGCAGCAGACTGGCAAAGGACGGCGCCTCATGAAATTGCGCCGGCATCAACGCTTCGAGCGCGGCAGCATGCTTGCCGTCAGGGCCGGGAATGAAGACGATTTCTGCGCCGTCGAAAAACCCTGGCGGGGCTCGTTCGGCCATTTCCGCTATCGCCAGTGCCCCTTCCGCATCCGCCACGAAAAGATGGTGCTTGCCGGGCTGTGGGGACAGGGTTCCGTAAACGGGCCGGCTGATGATGCTTTTGGCTGCCATTTAAGTCTTCGTGCCTCGAACCCCTCGCTGTTGATTATGCCTCAACCTTTTGCCGTGCGCTTGGTCTTCTTCGGGTCGTCGAACGGAAGCGGCTGCGCGGTCGCCTTGATGGCACCGCTCTTGTTGCGGATTTCGAGCTTGGTGTCCTTGACCGCGCAGTCGACATCGAGCCGGGCGATGCCCATCGATTTCTTGACCAGCGGCGAATACATGGCGCAGGTCACCACGCCGACCCTCTTGCCGTCGCGATAGACCGGCGCGCCCTCGTCGGCCGGCTCCTTGCCGTCGAGCAGAACGCCAAAAATCTTGAAACGTTCCTTGCCCTTGAGGCGGTAGTGCTCCTCAGCGCCGCGGAACCCGGTCTTGCCGGGACTGACCGTGAAGTCGAGGCCGAGCTCCCACAGCGTGTCGCCGGGACCTTCATTGTCGAACGGGTATTTCTGCGAATTGTCGTAGGGGTAGAACAGCAGGTAGCTTTCGACGCGCAACATGTCGAGCGTGGTGAAGCGGCACGGAATGATGCCGGCGCTCTTGCCCTCGTCGAGGATCCTGTCCCAGATCGTGCCGGCATCCTGGCCACGGCAGAAGATCTCGTAGCCGCGCTCGCCGGTGTAGCCGGTGCGCGAAATCATCACTGGAAAGCCGAACAGCTGCGTCTGCATGTGATGGAAATAGTTGAGATCCCGAATGCCGGGCACATGCTTGGCCAGATAGTCGACCGATGTCGGGCC
Source organism: Mesorhizobium bavaricum (assembly GCF_056781655.1). Taxonomy (NCBI): domain Bacteria; kingdom Pseudomonadati; phylum Pseudomonadota; class Alphaproteobacteria; order Hyphomicrobiales; family Phyllobacteriaceae; genus Mesorhizobium; species Mesorhizobium bavaricum. Next base: position 5,861,929 of record NZ_CM165566.1, read on the forward strand.
CTGCAGCGACAAATCGTGCAGATTGTCGTCGAAGCGCAATGAGACGTCACGCCCGACGGACGCGCGCTGCAATTCCTCATGTCCGGTGCCCGAGCCATGCACGACCATCCAGGCATTCGGTCCTGTGCGGTAGAGGATACAGTCGTCGGTGAATTTTCCGGCCTCGTTCAGCATGCAGGCATAGGCCGACTTGCCGGGATAGATCTTCTCGACGTCGCGCGTCGTCGCCAGGTCGATCAGATGCGAGGCGTGCGGCCCGGTGATGTGGACCTTCTTGAGACCGGAAACATCCATCAGCCCGGCCTTGGTGCGGATGGCGATGTACTCCTCATCGGCATCCTTGTCGTAGGTCCAGGCGGTTCCCATACCGCTCCAGTCTTCGAGCTTCGAACCAAGCGCGCGATGGCGATCCGCCAGGGTCGAAAATCTCCAGGATGCCGTCATCCGCTCGTCCTCCGTTTCGAAAAATCTTTTTGCTGTTCCCTGCCCCCTGCGCAACGGCGGGAGCTTTGGCCGAATATTGACCGCAAACATTCGGGCGCCGCAATACCCATAAGCAATTAATTTCATTGTCAGGCAAAATTCGTTGCGCGAAGCAAACAGTTAACGCCGCGTAAATTCGCCTTGACAATTGCGGAATTCGGCCTGAATTTATGAAAAAAATTTCACTCTCTTGAAAGAGGGCGACGCACGGTGGATTCGGAACCGGGCGTCGGAAAAAGGGGAAAGCCGATGTCAGACATGCAGCAGCGCATCGAAGCGCTGTACCGCTCCGACGTGCGCGGATCCGTGCTCCTGATCGTCTGCCTGTGGGCGACGATCCTCTTCGTCCTCCTCATGACGTGGCCGTACATCCCCAATATGGGGATCAGGGTGGTCGTCGCCGCCGCGGCCGCCGCCGTGCTGATCTTCAACACCGCGGCGATCCTGGCGATGGTCAATCACTACAAGGAAGACAAAGACTTCATCTACGGGCTCGACATCAAGAACGCCGATGCGTTCCGCAACCGCAAGTCCTGAGGGGTAGAAGAGATGCCGCGCTATACACCGCCGGAGCAAAGCAAGGCCGGGCAGATTTTCGATATCGTCGTGGTCGTGGTCGCCATTTTCGTGGCGCTGTGGCTGCCCCTCAAGATGGGCCTCGCCGGTGCGGCGAAGTCCATCGACGCGCTCGACGCCAAGACCTGGGAAGCGCTGGGCCAGAACCCGACCATGGCCTCGATCTGGGAAAAGCTCGGCTACACGCCCGAGACCGCGCACGACATCATCCAGAACCGCTTCCACTATGTCATCGACTGGCCGACGCTGATCGTCATGGCCGCGGTGCTGATCGGTTATTTCGTCTTCCTGTTCCGCGCATCCGACCGCGAATACCGTGACGTCATCAACGAAAAATTCGACGACAAGTAATCCGGGGACACGATCATGTGGATGGCACTCTCTTACGCATGCTGGGGCATCTCGATCGTGCTCGCTTTGTGGATGCTCTACGACTGGTTCAAGATCGACACGACCTTCTCCGAAGAGGTGCTGACCTCGTCGCGCGAAGGCGAGCTTGAGGCCGTTTCCGAAAAACACCGGATCTGAGTGGGGATTGAACAATGACGGTCACACTTGAACCGGCAGTCCACGGAGACAGGGTTTCACTGCTGCGCGTGCTTGGCCCGGCACATGTCTGGGCGCTCGGTGTCGGCATCGTGCTCGTCGGCGAATTCACCGGCTGGAACTTTGCCGCCGACAAGGGCGGCGCACTCGCCGCGCTGATCGTCTGCTGGGTCGTCGGGCTGCTCTACACCTCGGTCGCGATGATCGATTCCGAGGTGACATCGACCGTGGCCGCCGCCGGCGGCCAGTATGCGCAGGCCAAGCACATCGTCGGGCCGCTGATGGCCTTCAATGTCGCGTTGTTCCTGGTCTTTGCCTACACGATGCTCGAAGTGTCCGACGCCATCCTGCTCGGCGACACCATCGTCGCCAAGGCGGGGGTCGAAGGGCTCACCCACAATTCCTTCATCGCCGCCACCATCGTGGTGCTGGCGTGGCTGAATTATCGCGGCGTGCTGATGACGCTCAACGTCAACTTCGTCATCACCGCAATCGCCTACATCTCGATCGTCATCCTGTTCTTTTCGGTCAGCCCGTGGACGCAAGGAGCGGTGCTGAAGCTCAATGAACTGGTCACTCCCGGCAACGCCCTGCCCTATGGCTGGATCGGCGTCATCGCCGCCTTCCAGTTCGGCATCTGGTATTATCTCGGCATCGAGGGGACCACGCAGGCGGCTGAGGAAGTGCGTTCGCCTGCGCGCTCGCTGCCTTACGGCACGATGGCCGGCATGATCACGCTTTTGATCGCCGCCGCCATGACCTGGTATGTCTGCGCTTCGATGATGCCGTGGGAGTATCTCGGCATCACCTACTACCCGCTGTGGGACGCCGGCAAGCTGACCGGCAGCCCGCTGCTCGAGAACCTGCTGTTCATCGCGACACTGCTTGCCGCGCTGGCCTCCGCAAATGGCTGCATCAACGACGCGGCGCGCGCCTGGTTCTCGCTCGGCCGCGACCGCTATCTGCCGACCTGGTTCTCGGCCGTGCATCCGAAATATCGCACGCCCTATCGCTCGATCCTGTTCCTGCTGCCGATCGCGCTCGCTTTCGCCTTCATCGCCGACCTCAACCAGGCGATCACCTTCTCCATCCTGTCGGGTGTGCTGCAATATACGTTCATGAGCATCAACATCATCATGTTCAGGAAGAAATGGCCGCTCGGCTCGATCCGCCGCGGCTACACGCATCCGTTCCATCCGCTGCCGGCGATCGTGCTGTTCTGCCTGTGCGTGGTGACCTTCTTCGCCATCTTCCTCGGCTTCGGCTCGCAGCTGATCGCCATGGTCGCCTTCTATTTCCTGATCTCGCTATGGTTCCATTTCTACCGCTACAAATTCGTGCGGCGCGGCGATCAGTTCACCATGCCGTGGCCGAAGCCGCAGGGTTATTGATGGGAGTAGGCCCGTCCGAATCCCGGACGGGCCTGGCATGATAAAATGTCCGAGGTGACATCAGCACTGCTTGCCGGGGCAATTGTCCTGGCCCTTGTCCTCCACCTTGCCTGGCTGGCACGCGCCAGCCGCAACAGGGCGTCAGTGGCGCTCGCCATCGACCATGCCAGCATTCGTACCGTCATTGCCGACGCAGCTGATGTTTCCGACGGCACCGCGGGTGTCATCACCTGGGAGGGTTCCTGGAACGGTCGGCGCGTCCAGCTGCGCACCATCGTCGATACGCTGGCAACGCGAAAACTCCCGGCGCGCTGGCTGAGCGTCTCGATCACCGAGCCCGTGTCTGTGCCCGGCACCTTCGACATGATGATGCGGCCGGGCTCGCCGACGACCTTCTCCAATTTCGATCATCTCGACCATACCCTGCCGAAGGCTCCGGGATTTCCAGCCGAGGCCGTGCTGCGCACCGACCGCAGGGGTGCGCGTTTTCCGCAAGGTATCATCGCCAGCCATACCGGGATCTTCTCCGAAGGGCGCGCCAAGGAACTGCTGATCACGCCCAAGGGGATACGCATTGTCTGGCTGCTGGCCGAGGCTGAGCGGGCGCGCTACGGCGTCTTCCGGCAAGCCGAATTTGGTGATGCGACACTCGATCCAACGCTGATCGAGAGACTGCTGGTGTCAATGTCGGCGCTTCGCGACGCCATCAACCAAAGCGAACGGCAAGCCGCATGACCAATTCCGCCACCGCCTCTACCCCTCCTAGCCCGTATCTGGTTCTCGGCGCGGCAATCGTGCTGCCGGCAAGCGGACACGTCATGCTCGGCGTGCCGGTGCGCGGCCTGCAGTTTCTTTTCTTCATGGTGATCCTGGCGTGGGTCACCGCCAAGATCGCACCAGCGGACGCCAGCTTCGTCGGACGTCATGCCGGCGGCTTCCTGATCTATGCGCTGTCGATCCTCGACGCCTACAAGATCGCCCGTATCCGCACCGCCAAATGGGTTCACAATGCCCAGCGAGGCAACGATAGTGCGCAGAGCGGCATTGAGCCGCATACGTAACTAGAGGAAAATTTTTTTCATGTGATTGAATTCGGGGGACTCATTCGATACATCATCTCATAGCTGTAAACACCGGGAGGCTGACATGTGTGGAATTGTCGGACTGTTTTTGAAGGACAAGGCGCTCGAACCCCAGTTGGGCTCGATGCTGTCGCAGATGCTGATCTCGCTCAGCGATCGGGGTCCGGACAGCGCCGGCATCGCCATCTATGGCGCGCCTTCCAGGAATGAGGCCAAGATCACCATCCAGTCGGCCAAGCCGGAACGCGATTTCCACGGCCTCGAGGCTGAACTCGCCAAGGCCATCGCCACGCCGGTAACGATCGCCGTGAAATCCACCCATGCCGTGGTCAGGACCACGCCGGCCAAGATCGACGAGGCGCGCGAAGCCATCCAGGTGCTGCGCCCCGACATCCGCATCATGGGCGCCGGCGACGTGGTCGAGATCTACAAGGAAGTCGGCTTGCCTGAGGCAGTCGTCGACCGCTTCGACGTCCGCAGCATGACCGGCACCCACGGCATCGGCCATACCCGCATGGCGACGGAATCGGCGGTGACGACCATGGGCGCGCATCCGTTCTCGACCGGCGCCGACCAGTGCCTAGTGCACAATGGGTCACTGTCCAACCACAACAATGTCCGCCGCGAACTGATCCGCGAGGGCATGACCTTCGAAACCGAAAACGACACCGAAGTGGCGGCCGCCTATCTCTCGTCGCAGATGGCGCATGGCAAGAATCTGGGCGAAGCGCTGGAAGGCACGCTCTCCGACCTCGACGGATTCTTCACCTTCGTCGTCGGCACCAAGAACGGTTTTGGCGTGGTGCGCGACCCGATCGCCTGCAAGCCCGCCGTGATGGCCGAAACCGACCAGTATGTCGCCTTCGGCTCGGAGTATCGCGCGCTGACCAAATTGCCCGGCATAGACAATGCGAGGGTCTGGGAACCCGAGCCTGCAACCGTCTATTTCTGGGAGCATTGAGTTCATGCCGGCAACCAAGCTTTCAAAGACGGCGGCGCCCGACCACGCATCGAGAATCTTCGACCTCGACCAGATGTCGCTGCGCGAACTCAACCAGGCGCTGCACAATCTGGCTCCCGGCTCGAATGAAACGGCATGGGAAGTGCTGAACCCGAAAGGCAATCATTCGGTCGCCGTCGGCGTCGACCAGCCTGTTGCCATCGATGTGCGTGGCAGCGTCGGCTATTACTGCGGCGGCATGAATTCCGGCAGCACCATTACCGTACATGGTTCGGCGGGACCCGGCGTCGGCGAAAACATGATGTCGGGTTCGATCACGGTGAAAGGCGATGCCAGCCAGTATGCCGGCGCCACCGGCAAGGGCGGGCTGCTGGTCATCGAAGGCAATGCCTCGTCGCGTTGCGGCATCTCGATGAAGGGCATCGACATCGTCGTGCACGGCAATATCGGCCACATGTCGGCCTTCATGGCGCAGTCCGGCAATCTGGTGGTGCTGGGCGATGCCGGCGATGCGCTGGGCGATTCCATCTACGAGGCGCGGCTGTTCGTGCGCGGCAAGGTCGACAGCCTCGGCGCCGACTGCATCGCCAAGGAGATGCGGGCCGAACATCTGGAACTGCTGCAGGGCCTGCTTGATCGCGCCGGCGTGACCGGCGTCAAAGCGGCAGAGTTCAAGCGCTACGGCTCGGCGCGCACGCTCTACAATTTCAATATCGACAACGCCGACGCGTATTGAGGCAGCATGACCTACAGGAACCCGCCGACGACGCCGCGCAAATCCGCGACCTTCGACGACTACACGCTTTCTGAAATCCGCCGCGCCGCGGCGACCGGCATCTACGACATCCGTGGCGCCGGCGCCAAGCGCAAGCTGCCGCATTTCGATGACCTGCTGTTCCTCGGCGCCTCGATCTCGCGCTATCCGCTCGAAGGCTATCGCGAGCGCTGCGACACCAGCGTGGTGCTGGGTTCGCGCCATGCCAAGAAGCCGATCGAGCTGAAGATCCCGATCACCATCGCCGGCATGAGCTTTGGCTCGCTGTCCGGCCCGGCCAAGGAGGCACTTGGGCGCGGAGCGACGCTGTCAGGCACCTCGACCACGACAGGCGATGGCGGCATGACCGAGGAAGAGCGCGGCCATTCGAAGACGCTGGTCTATCAATACCTGCCGTCGCGCTACGGCATGAACCTGCGCGACCTGCGCCGCGCCGATGCGATCGAGGTCGTCGTCGGCCAGGGCGCCAAGCCGGGCGGCGGCGGCATGCTGCTCGGCCAGAAGATTTCCGACCGCGTCGCCGAAATGCGCACGCTGCCGAAAGGCATCGACCAGCGCTCGGCCTCGCGCCACCCCGACTGGACCGGGCCCGACGATCTCGAGATCAAGATCCTCGAACTGCGCGAAATCACCGACTGGGAGAAGCCGATCTACGTCAAGGTCGGTGGCGCCCGCCCCTACTACGACACCGCCCTTGCCGTGAAGGCCGGCGCCGATGTCGTCGTCGTCGACGGCATGCAGGGCGGCACCGCCGCGACGCAGGAAGTGTTCATCGAGAATGTCGGCCAGCCGACGCTCGCCTGCATCAGGCCGGCGGTGCAGGCGCTGCAGGATCTCGGCATGCACCGCAAGGTGCAACTGATCGTCTCCGGTGGCATCCGCAACGGCGCCGACGTCGCCAAGGCGTTGGCGCTCGGCGTCGATGCGGTCTCCATCGGCACTGCTGCCCTTGTCGCGCTCGGCGACAATGATCCGCGTTGGGAAGCTGAGTATAACGAGCTCGGCACCACGGCCGGCGCCTATGACGACTGGCACGAGGGCCGCGATCCGGCCGGCATCACCACGCAGGACCCGGAACTGATGAAGCGCGTCGACCCGGTCGCCGCCGGACGCCGGCTGGCGAACTATTTGAAGGTGATGACACTGGAAGCTCAGACCATCGCCCGCGCCTGCGGCAAGAACAGCCTGCACAATCTCGAACCCGAGGACCTCGTCGCGCTGACGATCGAGGCAGCCGCGATGGCCGGCGTACCGCTGGCCGGCACCAACTGGATACCGGGGAAGAACGGCTTCTAATCAAGAAGGGCCGAAGCCCACCAACAATCGACAAAAAAATGGGGAACTTCCGTGACAGCTGATCTTGCAGAATTCGCAAGGGCGAAAAACGTCAAATATTTCATGATTTCCTACACCGACCTGTTCGGTGGCCAGCGAGCCAAGCTGGTGCCGGCGCAGGCGATCGCCGACATGCAGAAGGACGGCGCCGGCTTCGCCGGTTTCGCCACCTGGCTGGATCTCACGCCGGCGCATCCCGACATGCTGGCGGTGCCGGATCCGGATTCGGTCATCCAGCTGCCGTGGAAGCCGGAAGTCGCCTGGGTCGCCGCCAACTGCATCATGGACGACAAGGAGGTCGACCAGGCGCCGCGCAACACGCTGAAGCGACTGATCGCCGAAGCTGCCAGTGACGGCATGCACGTCAAGACCGGCGTCGAGGCAGAGTTCTTCCTGATCTCGCCGGACGGCAAGACAATTTCCGACGAATACGACACCGCGTCGAAGCCCTGCTACGACCAGCAAGCGGTGATGCGCCGCTATGATGTCATCGCCGAGATCTGCGACCACATGCTGGCGCTCGGCTGGGGCGCCTACCAGAACGACCATGAGGACGCCAACGGCCAGTTCGAGATGAACTGGGCGTTCGACGATGCGCTGGCGACCGCCGACAAGCACTCCTTCTTCAAGTTCATGGTCAAGTCGATCGCGGAAAAGCATGGTCTGCGCGCGACCTTCATGCCCAAACCCTTCCAGGGCCTGACCGGCAATGGCTGCCATGCCCATATCTCGGTCTGGGACAAGGCCGGCAAGACCAATGTCTTCGCCGACAATTCGATGGAGCTCGGGCTGTCGGCCAAGGGCAAGAATTTCCTTGGCGGCATCATGAAGCATGCCTCGGCACTTGCGGCGATCACCAACCCGACGGTCAATTCCTACAAGCGCATCAACGCGCCGCGCACCATTTCGGGCGCCACCTGGGCGCCGAACACCGTGACCTGGACCGGCAACAACCGCACCCACATGGTGCGCGTGCCCGGCCCCGGCCGCTTCGAACTGCGCCTGCCCGACGGCGCGGCCAACCCTTACCTCCTGCAAGCGGTCATCATCGCCGCCGGCCTCGACGGCATTCGTTCGAAGGCCGATCCCGGCAAGCGCTACGACATCGACATGTACCAGCACGGCCATACGGTGAAGGGCGCACCGAAGCTGCCGCTCAACCTGCTCGACGCCTTGCGCGAGTTCGACAAGGACAAATCGCTGAAGGCGGCGCTGGGTGAGGAATTCTCGTCGGCCTACCTAAAGCTGAAGCACCAGGAATGGAATTCCTATGCTTCGCACTTCACGCAATGGGAGCGCGACCACACGCTGGACATCTAGGGATATCTAGCAGCCTGCGTGGTGCGAGCGACCTCGGAATGAACTGATGAAATACTCGATCTTCTCGCTCGCCCGCGCCGCGCTCTCCGGCCACAAGAACTGGCAGCGCACCTGGCGCGATGCCACGCCGAAGGACCGCTACGACGTGGTGATCATCGGCGGCGGCGGCCATGGCCTGGCCACCGCCTGGTTCCTCGCCAGCGAGTACGGCATCAAGAATGTCGCCGTGCTCGAAAAAGGCTGGATCGGCTCCGGCAATGCCGGCCGCAACACCACCATCATCCGCTCCAATTACGGCCTGCCCGGCAACACCGGCTTCTACGAATTGTCGATGAAGCTGTGGGAGCGGATGGAGCAGGACCTCAACTACAACACGATGGTCAGCCAGCGCGGCGTCATCAACCTCTACCACTCCGATGCGCAGCGCGACGCCTATGCGCGGCGCGGCAACACCATGCGCATCAATGGCATCGACGCCGAACTGCTCGACCTCGCCGCGGTCAAGAAGATGATCCCGTTCCTGAACTTCGACAATGCGCGCTTTCCGGTGCAGGGCGGGCTACTGCAACGGCGTGGCGGCACGGCGCGCCACGATGCCGTGGTCTGGGGCTACGCCCATGCGGCAAGCGCGCTCGGCGTCGACATCATCCAGAACTGCGAGGTGACCGGCTTTGTCCGCGACGCCAACGGCAAGGTGACCGGCGTCGAGACCTCGCGCGGCAAGATCGGCGCCGGCAAGGTCGGCATGGCGGTGGCCGGCAGTTCCTCGCGCGTCGCGGCGATGGCCGGCCTGCGCCTGCCGATCGAGAGCCATGTGCTGCAGGCCTTCGTCTCCGAGGCGATCAAGCCGCTGATCCCCGGTGTCATGACCTTCGGCGCCGGGCATTTCTACGTCAGCCAGTCGGACAAGGGCGGGCTGGTCTTCGGCGGCGACATCGACGGCTACAATTCCTACGCCCAGCGCGGCAACATGCCTGTGATGGAGGATGTCTGCGAAGGCGGCATGGCGCTGATGCCGATGATCGGCCGCGTGCGCCTGCTGCGCCAGTGGGGCGGCATCATGGACATGTCGATGGACGGCTCGCCGATCATCGACAAGACGCCGGTCGATGGGCTCTACCTCAACGCCGGCTGGTGCTATGGCGGCTTCAAAGCGACGCCGGGATCAGGTCTTGTCTTTGCCCATCTGCTGGCCCGCGACACGCCGCATGAAGAAGCCGCACGGTTCCGCCTCGACCGCTTCCGGCGCGGTGCGATGATCGACGAAAAGGGCCAGGGCGCCCAACCGAACCTGCACTGAGGACGGACAGGAAACCATGCGCATTGTCTGTCCCTTCTGCGGCGAACGCGAACTCGGCGAGTTCACCTATCTGGGCGATGCCAAGCCGGTGCGGCCAGCGGCCGGCGCTTCGGAGGACGACGTCTTCGACTATGTCTATCTGCGCGACAATGTCGCCGGCGAGACCGGCGAACACTGGTACCATAGCGGCGGCTGCCGGGCCTGGCTGAAGGTTGGCCGCAACACGCTGACACACGAGATTTCTTCGGTTGAGCCGGTGGCTGGCGCCGGTGCCGCGAAGGTTGGCGCGTGATGGCCGGCGCGCAGACAAACCGGCTGGATACAGGCGGCCTCATCGACCGCTCGGCGCCGCTGAATTTTCGCTTCGACGGCAAGACTTTCTCCGGGTTCCAGGGCGACACGCTGGCCTCCGCGCTGATTGCCAATGGCGTCAAGCTGGTTGGCCGCTCGTTCAAGTATCATCGCCCGCGCGGCATCCTGACCGCTGGATCGGAAGAGCCCAACGCGCTGGTCGAACTGCGCGCTGGCGCAAGACGCGAGCCGAACACCAAGGCGACGACGGCCGAACTCTATGAAGGGCTCGAGGCCGCCAGCCAGAACCGCTGGCCGTCGCTGCGCCACGATGTGATGTCGGTGAACCAGCTGTTCGCGCCGGTCTTCGTCGCCGGCTTTTACTACAAGACCTTTATGTGGCCGGCCAAGTTCTGGGAAGCGATCTACGAACCGGCGATCCGCCGCGCCGCCGGTCTTGGCCGCGCGGCAGGCATTGCCGATCCCGACCACTATGACAAGGCGTGGGCGCATTGCGACGTGCTGATCGCCGGCTCCGGCCCAGCCGGCCTGGCCGCGGCACTGGCTGCCGGACGCTCGGGTGCCCGTGTCATCCTGTGCGAGGAGGATTTTTCGCTCGGTGGCCGCCTGCAGTCTGACGGAGGCACGATCGATGGCCTGCCGGCAGCGGAATGGCTTTCGCGGACGCTGGGCGAACTGGCGGCAATGCCCGATGTCCGCATCATGACCCGCACGACGCTGTTCGGCGTCTATGACGGCGGCACCTATGGCGCGATAGAGCGGGTCAACGACCATCTGCCCTCGCCGCCGGAGCACCAGGTGCGCCAGCGGCTGTGGCGGATCGTGGCCAGGCGCTGCGTGGTGGCGGCCGGCGCCATCGAGCGGCCGATCGTCTTTGCCGGCAACGACACGCCCGGCGTGATGATGGCTTCCGCCATGCGCACCTATGTCGCGCGCTACGCTGCGACACCGGCGAAACGCATCGCGCTTTTCACCAACAATGAGGATGGCTGGCGCACGGTCGAGACCGCACTCGGTGCCGGATTGCAGATAGCGGCGGTCATCGACGCGAGGCCTGACGTATCACCCGCCCATCGTTCGCTGGCGTCCAAGGGTGGCTTCCCGGTGCTGCACGGCTCCGTCAGCGGCGTCGATGGCGGCAAGGATGGTGTCAGGAAAATCGCGGTCTCACTCACGGGCGGCGCACGCGCCGAAGTTGAGGCCGACGGGCTTGCCGTTTCCGGCGGCTGGAACCCGGCCGTCGGACTGACCTCCTATCATCGCGGCCGGCCGAAATGGCTCGATAGCATCGCCGCCTTCGTGCCGGATGGCGCGCCGCCCGGCATGGTCGCCGCCGGTGCCGCCAATGGCGCGTTCGGGCTCGGCGCCTGCCTGGCCGAAGGCTTCGCCGCCGGCAGCGCAGCGGCGCACGACGCAGGGCACAACGGCAAGGTCGGCACGGCGCCTGTCGCCGACAGCGAGGCCTTCTCGCTCACACCGCTCTGGCATGTCGCCGGCAAGGGCAAGGCCTTTGTCGATTACCAGCACGACGTCACCGCGTCCGACATCGAACTGGCGCAACGCGAAGGCTTTGAATCGGTCGAGCATCTGAAGCGCTACACGACGCTCGGCATGGCCACCGACCAGGGCAAGACCTCCAATGTCGCCGGCCTCGCCATCATGGCTGCGGTCAGCGGCCGATCCATTCCGGAGACCGGTACGACGATCTACCGCCCGCCCTATGTACCGGTCGCCATCGGCGCCTTCGCCGGCCATCATCGCGATGAGACGTTCCACGCGACTCGGCTGACGCCGTCGCATCACTGGGCCGCCGAACAGGGTGCTGTTTTCGTCGACACAGGGCTGTGGAAGCGGGCGCAATGGTATCCGCGCGCCGGCGAGAAGGACTGGCTGGAATCGGTGACCCGCGAGGTCAAGACGGTGCGCGGCGGCGTCGGCTTCTGCGATGTCTCGACGCTCGGCAAGATCGACGTGCACGGCCCGGATGCCGGCGCCTTCCTCGACCGCGTCTACATCAACACCTTCTCCAATCTCGCCGTCGGCAAGGCCCGCTATGGGCTGATGCTGCGCGAGGACGGCATCGTCTATGACGACGGCACCACGTCGCGACTGGCCGAGGATCATTATTTCCTGACCACCACGACGGCCAAGGCCGGGCTGGTGATGCAGCATCTCGAATTCTGCCGGCAGGTGCTGTTCCCGGAACTCGACGTGCAGCTGACTTCGGTCTCCGACCAGTGGGCGCAATTCTCGATCGCCGGGCCGAAGACCCGTGACCTGCTCAAGGAGATCGTCGATCCGGCGGAGGACCTGTCCAATGAAGGCTTTCCGTTCATGGGCGCACGCGAAGTTGGGCTGCGCGGCGGCATCAAGGCGCGGCTGTTCCGCATCTCGTTTTCCGGCGAAATGGCATTCGAGATTTCCGTGCCGGCCCGCTTTGGCGATGCCATGGCACAAAATCTGATGCTGGCCGGCGCGCCATTCGGCGTCACGCCTTACGGCACCGAGGCGCTCGGTGTCATGCGCGTCGAAAAGGGCCACGTCGCCGGGCCGGAACTGAACGGCACGACGACGGCCGCCGATCTTGGCCTCGGCAAGATGATGTCGACCAAGAAGGATTTTGTCGGCCGCGTCATGGCCGGACGCGAGGCGCTGGTCGCGCCCGATCGACAGGTCGTGGTCGGCATCAAGCCCGTTGACAAGGCACGCCGCCTGCGCTCCGGCGCGCACATCATCCCGAAGGGGCAGACGCCTGGCCCGGGCAATGACCAGGGCTACGTCACCTCGGTCTGCTTCTCGCCAACGCTTAACCAGTGGATCGGGCTCGGCCTGGTCGAGCGCGGCCGCGAACGGATCGGCGAGATCGTACATGCGCAAGACCCGCTGCGCGGCGAGGACTATGACGTCGAGCTCTGCAATCCCGTCTTCTACGATCCGGATGGAGGGCGCCAGCGTGGCTGAGTTTTCCTGGTCTCCCCGCAGTCCGCTCGAGCATGCGCTCGTCGACGGCGCGCATGGCGCACGCGATATCGAGGCCGGCGTCTCGTTGACCGAAATCCGCAATTTCGAGCTGATCCAGGTGATGGCGCGGCGCGGCAAAACGGCCGAACTGACTGAGGCGGCCAAGGCCCGCTTCGGCGTCCCTGCCCCGGCTGCACCGAAGGCGGCGCAGACCTCGGATGCCACGCTCATCTGGTCCGGGCCGGATCAGTTCTTCGTCCTGTCGAAGGGCGGCAAGCACACGATGGACACGCTGGCGCCGGCATTGTCCGGCCCCGCCTCGCTGTCGGACCAGTCGCATGCCCGCGCCCTGATCAGCATTGCCGGGGCCAAGGCCCGCACCATGCTGGCCAAGCTGTCGTCGATCGATCTGCACACAGGCGCATTCCCGGTTGGCGCAGCTGCCGCAACGTCGATGGATCATACCAGCGTCACGCTCTGGCGCTGCGGCGATCGGCCGGATGGGCAGGCCGTGTTCAACCTGCTGGTGTTTGCGACCTTTGCCGAAAGCCTGTGGCAGACGATGCTTGATGCCGCGGCTGAGTATGGAGTTGAGATCGCGCATTTGGAGGAATTGGCGTAACTTTCGCGCCGCCTTCCCTTCTCACCATGTGGGAGAAGGCAGAACCGCACACCACCTTCGCCTTGCCAAATCGAGCCTCGCTGCCTATTCTTCCTGCTAAAATAATTTCACGTACAGGCAAACTTGTTTCTCGAACCGATGTCTCGAATGCAAGGCTGAGATGAGCCAGTCGCCCTACCCCGCAATCGCCGCCGGACCGCCCCGGCCGAGCCTCATCCTGAGGCCTGGCCAGATCGCGCTGCCGCCAGGCATGGAGCGCTATACAATCCAGGGCAACGGCGCGGTGCTCATCGAAGTCGAGGCCGGCGACACGATCAGCGTGCGCAATGTCGAGGGCGGGCAAGCCTGCGAGGTGCTGGCCTGGGACAAGACCGGCGCGACCGATCCCGGCATTTTCGGCGAGACATCGAACAGCAATGCCGCCGGCATCAAGGCATTGCTGGCCGAGGGCGACGACAGTCTCGCATCCCTTCGGCGCGGGCTTGCGCGCCGGCAGGTGCAACTCGATCAGGCAAAAGCGCTGCGCGTGTTCGGCGGCACCACACCAGCCGACACCGAGCAGGGTTTCACCATCGCGCGCGACGGCGCGATGGTCATCGCCGCGCCCGGCGGGCCGATGTTGGTCGATGGCCACGACACGGCGACGCCGCTCAGCGTCATCGTCCGGCGCGCCACCGTCCGTCCTGCGGCGAGATCGCAACTGGCCGATCCGCTCGCCGATCCGGTGCTCGACCTGCGCGTCCACTCGGCGACGGCCGAATCCTATTTCGTCAAGGCCGGCGACTATCTGCAGATCATCGATGTCGACGGCCGCCAATGCACCGACTTCCAGTGCTTTTCGGCGCGCAAGCTGGACAAGCGCCGCGACCATCCGCTCGACGTGACGACGACCCGCACGCTGATGGGTGCGAGCTACCCGATGCCTGGCCTGCATTCGAAATACTACGACCAGGACATGGAGCCGCTGGTCGAGGTGGTGCAGGACACATGCGGCCGGCACGATGCCTTCGCGCTCGCTTGCGCCGCCAAATACTACGACGACATCGGCTATCCCGGCCACACCAACTGCTCGGAGAATTTCAATCGCGCGCTGTCCGACAAGGGCGTCACGCCACGCGCCGGCTGGATGGCGATCAACTTCTTCTTCAACACGGCGATCGACGCGCATGGCGTCATGGTGTCCGACGAGCCATGGTCGCGGCCGGGCGACTATGTGCTGCTGCGGGCGCTGACCGACATCGTCTGCGTTTCTTCCGCTTGCCCCGACGACACGACGCCGGCCAATGGCTGGAACCTGACCGACATCCATGTGCGGACCTATTCCGGCCAGCACAAATTCTCGCGAGCGATCGCCAGACGCATGACGCCTGATTCGGAACCGAAAATGACCCGCGAGACAGCCTTTCATTCGAGCTTTGCCAAGCACACCCGCAACTTCGTCGAATACCGGGGCTATTGGCTTGCCAATTCCTTCGCCAAGGAAGGGCCGATCGCCGAATACTGGGCCTGCCGGCAGGACGCAGTGATCATGGACCTGTCGCCGCTGCGCAAGTTCGAGGTCACCGGCCCGGATTCGGAGGCGTTGCTGCAATACACGCTGACCCGCGACGTCAAGAAACTCGGCGTCGGCCAGGTCGTCTATTCCGCCATGTGCTACGAGCATGGCGGCATGATCGACGACGGCACGCTGCTGCGGCTCGGCAAGGACAATTTCCGCTGGGTCGGGGGTGACGATCTGTCCGGCGAATGGCTGCGCGAGACCGCCAAGAAGCTTGGTCTCAACGTGCTGGTGCGGTCGTCGACCGACCAGATGCACAATGTCGCCGTGCAGGGCCCGAAGAGCCGCGACATCCTGAGGGAGGTCATCTGGACCTCGCCGCTGCAGCCGTCGATCGAGGAGCTGGAATGGTTCCGGTTCGCCGTCGCCCGCATCGGTGGCGGCAACGGCATCCCGGTCGTCGTCTCGCGCACCGGCTACACCGGCGAGCTCGGCTACGAGATCTGGTGCCATCCGCGCGACGCCGAAAAAGTCTTCGACGCCATCTGGGAAGCTGGCCAGCCGCATGGGCTGAAGCCGATGGGGCTGCAGGCGCTTGACATGGTGCGCATCGAGGCCGGGCTGATCTTCGCCGGCCATGAATTCTCCGACCACACCGACCCGTTCGAGGCCGGCATCGGCTTTACCGTGCCGTTGAAGAGCAAGACCGACGACTTCATCGGCCGCGAGGCGCTGATCCGGCGCAAGGAAAACCCGCAGACAAAACTGGTCGGTCTCGACATCGATGCCAATGTCGATGTCGGCCATGGCGATTGCGTGCATGTCGGCCGCGCCCAGATCGGCGTGGTCACCTCAGGCATGCGCTCGCCGGTGCTCGGCAAGACCATCGCGCTGGCGAGGCTCGACGTCACCCATGCCGCCATCGGCACCGAGGTCGAGATCGGCAAGCTCGACGGCCATGCCAAGCGGCTGCCGGCGCGGGTCGTCGCCTTTGCCCATTACGATCCGCAGAAGACCAGACCGCGCTCCTGACCGCGCGTATCTCACAAGACAGTGAGAGCCACGCCGGCAGTCTGAACGATGGCCGTGGCCAGGCATTTCGATCGACAAGTGCCGGCAGTTATGCTATTGATTCAGGCATGGTGCTGATTTGCGCCGCGACCCGCCTCAGGCGGGTTTTTCGTTTCAGGCCCCTGGTCCTTCTTTCGAACAATCCCGCCCCGAACAGTGCGAAGCTGACATGTTTCGCAAGCGTGATGTGCACGGTTTCACAAAACGCTTGACGTGAAAGCGCGCCGGATCAATGTTTACTGTTAAGAAAAAAATGCGACTGAGTGGAAACACCGGCAGTTGCTCAACGCATGCGTCGATGATGAAGCCTCGCGCAGTCGCGGCCGTCACGAACGGGGAACATCAAAATGGGGAAGCCAAACACATGACCACGATAACGACTGCCTTGGAGCAGCCTGCGGAGGGTAAGCTGCACCGGAATATCGACTGGCGCGGCGCCTTCTGGGTGGCGAGCGGCGTGCCTGCCCTCGTCCTGTTTTCGATCGGCGGCATTGCCGGCACGACCGGAACGCTGGCCTTCGCGATCTGGATCGCTTCCATGATCATGGGCTTCCTGCAATCCTTCACCTATGCCGAGATCGCCGGCCTGTTCCCGAACAAGTCGGGCGGTGCCTCGATCTATGGCGCCACAGCCTGGCTGCGTTATTCCAAGTTCATTGCGCCGCTCTCGGTGTGGTGCAACTGGTTCGCCTGGTCGCCGGTGCTGTCGCTCGGCTGCTCGATCGCCGCCGCCTATATCCTCAACGCGCTGGCGCCGGTGCCGCTGTTCACCGACGCCTCGCCCGATGTCGTCGCCTATATCGCGGCGCATGCAGGAACGAGCGCCGCCGATGCGATCACGGCAGTGACCGCGGCCGCCACGCCGGCGATCCGCAACTGGACGCTGTTCAGCCACACGCTGGGCCCGGTCTCCTTCACCCTCAACGCGACCTTCTTCATCGGCGCGGTGCTGATGCTGATCATCTTCTCGATCCAGCATCGCGGCATTCTGGGCACCGCCAATGTGCAGAAATACATCGGCCTGCTGGTCATCATCCCGATGCTGATCGTCGGCGTCGTGCCGATCGTCACCGGCCAGATCAACTGGGCGAATTTTTCGCCACTGGTGCCGCTGGCCGCCGCCTATGCGCCAGAGCCCGGCGCCTGGAACATCGCCGGCTGGACGCTGGTTCTTGGCGGCATGTTCATCGCCGCCTGGTCGACCTACGGTTTCGAGACCGCTGTCTGCTACACCTCCGAGTTCAAGAACCCCGGCACCGACACGTTCAAGGCCATCTTCTACTCCGGCCTGCTGTGCATGCTGCTGTTCATCCTGGTGCCGTTCACCTTCCAGGGCGTGCTCGGCCTGAACGGCATGCTGGCAACACCGATCGTCGACGGCTCCGGCGTCGCCGATGCGCTGGCCGGCATGGTCGGCGGCGGAGCGCTGATCCACAGCCTGCTGGTGATGCTGATGATCCTCGCACTGGTGCTGTGCATCATGACCGCGATGGCAGGCTCGTCGCGCACGCTCTACCAGGGTTCCGTCGACGGCTGGTTGCCGCGCTATCTCAGCCACGTCAACGAGCATGGCGCGCCGACCCGCGCCATGTGGACCGACCTCGTCTTCAACCTGATCGTGCTGGCCATCGCATCGGCCGACGCGACGAGCTTCTTCTTCATCCTCGCCGTGTCGAACTGCGGCTACATTATCTTCAACTTCCTCAACCTCAACGCCGGCTGGATCCATCGCATCGACAACGGCCATATCGCGCGGCCGTGGAGGGCGCCGAGCTGGCTGCTCGGCGTCGGCGCCATCTTCGCCTATGTCAACGCGATCTTCATGGGCGCCGGCGCCAAGGTGTGGAACCCGATGGCACTGTGGGCCGGACTGATCACCGCCGCTCTGATCATCCCGGTGTTCTGCTATCGCCACTACATCCAGGATGGTGGCAAGTTCCCCGACCATATGCTGGCCGACCTCGGCATGAGTTCGTCCGATCTGGCGGTCAAGAAGGCGGGAATGCTGCCCTACCTGACGCTGGTTGCCGGCGTGGTGGTGATGCTGCTCGCCAACTGGTATTTCGTCATCTGACCTCGCTGGACCGGGTGTCCAAGGATGCCCGGTCCACATCCTCCCATCGATCTCAGATCCATCCCTGCGAAAGCCGGGATGGATTTTTTGTTGTTTGCCCTCCCGCCCATTGCGCAGCAGCCGGCGTGCGAATATGCTTGTTGTACGATCGTTCAACAAGCATATTCGCGAAGCCCCGATGACCTGCAATCCCCGCTACGAAATCCTGTTCGAGCCGATGCGGATCGGGCCGGTCACCGCGCCGAACCGCTTCTATCAAGTGCCGCACGCAAGCGGCATGACCAACGCCTTGCCGCGGGTGCGCGCGGCCTTTCGCGAGGCGAAGGCCGAGGGCGGATGGGGGGTGATCTGCACCGGCGCCTGTTCGATCGACCCGAGCTCGGACGACACGCCGCTGCCTTTCGCCACCATGTGGGACGACAACGACATCCGCGCGCATGCGCTGATGACGGAGGCGGTGCATCGCCATGGCGCGCTTGCCGGCGTGGAGCTGTGGCACGGCGGTGCATCGGTGATGAACAGGACAAGCCGCCTGCCGCCGCTGTCGCCGTCGGGAATTCCCTGGATGGCCACCCATGTCGGCTTCATGGGCAATCTGCGGCCGAAGACCATGGACAGGGCCGACATACGCGAGGTGCTGAGATGCCAGGCAGAAGCTGCGCGCAAGGCGCGCACGGCGGGCTTCGACATCGTCTATGTCTATGCCGGCATGGGCTATCTCGGCTACGAGTTCCTGCTGCCGGAATACAACCATCGCGGCGACGAATACGGCGGACCGGTCGAGAACCGGGTGCGCTTCGTGCGCGAGATGATCGAAGTCACCAAGGATGCAGTCGGCAAGGACTGCGGCGTCGCCTTGCGGGTCAGCCTCGAGGAACTGCGCGGCCGGCCCGGCCGCAACCAGCCCTCCGAGGCGCACGAGCTGGTCGAACTGCTCGCCGACCTGCCGGACCTGTTCGACGTCAAGATGGATTCCAGTCCAACCGACTGTTCGGCGTCGCGTTTCAGCGGCGAAGGCAGCCACGAGCCGGTGATCGATTTCGTCAAGTCGCTGACGAAAAAGCCGGTGGTCGGCGTCGGCCGCTTCACCTCGCCCGACACCATGGTCTCGCAGATCCGGCGCGGCGTGCTGGACTTCATCGGCGGCGCGCGGCCTTCGATCGCCGACCCCTTCCTGCCGAACAAGATCCGTGAGGGCCGCGAGGCTGAAATCCGCGAATGCATCGGCTGCAACATCTGCATTTCGAGCTGGCATGACGGCGTGCCGGTACGTTGCACGCAGAATCCGACCGCCGGCGAGGAATGGCGGCGTGGCTGGCATCCCGAGCGTGTCGAGCGCACCGACGCGCCCGAACGGATCCTGATTGTCGGTGGCGGACCGGCCGGGCTGGAATGCGCGTTGACGCTCGGCCGGCGCGGCCATGAGGTGATGCTCGCCGACGGCAGCCGAACCTTCGGCGGGCGGCTGACCTTCGAGAAGACGCTGCCCGGACTGTCGGCCTGGAATCGCGTCGTCGACTACCGCCTCGGGCGCCTCAACGAGATGAGCAACGTCTCGCTCTATCCCGAGAGTGTTTTGGGCGCCGACGAGATCATCGAGCTGGCGCCGGACCGCGTTGTGCTGGCGACCGGCGCGCGCTGGACCAACATGCTCTATTCCTCGCTGGAGATTCCGGTCGGCCGGCTTGATCATCCCGATGTGCTGACACCGGACGACATCGCCGCCGGCCGGCTTCCGCAGGGACCGACCCTGGTCTTCGATTTCGACAATTACACCATGGGCGGCGTCCTCACCGAACATCTGGCAGCACACGGCATTCCCGTCAGCTATGTGACCCCGGCCGGCCAGGCGTCCGCCTGGACGATCATGACCAACGAGTTGCCGCTGGTGCATCGCGCCCTGGCGCGGCGCAAGGTGCCGGTGACGACATTGCATCTGCTGAAATCCTTCGACGGCGAGACGGCGACGCTGGCGCATCTGTTCACCGGCGAAGAGGTCCGCGTCGCCTGCC
This sequence comes from Mesorhizobium bavaricum, assembly GCF_056781655.1. Lineage (NCBI taxonomy): Bacteria > Pseudomonadati > Pseudomonadota > Alphaproteobacteria > Hyphomicrobiales > Phyllobacteriaceae > Mesorhizobium > Mesorhizobium bavaricum. The sequence goes on from NZ_CM165566.1 coordinate 5,882,248, forward strand.
GCTCGGTGCTGATCGTCGGGCTCAGGCTGCCGCGCGGGGAACTCTTCGAGGCGCTGACGCAACGCGCGGACGCGCTTGCGGCGGCCGGCATCAAAAGTGTCGATCGTATCGGCGATGCGCTGGCGCCGGGCGCCATCGCCCATGCGGTCCACAGCGGCCACAAGCTTGCGCAGGAGATCGGCGCAAAAATCCGCTGGCAGCCCTACCGCCGCGACACGCCGATCGTCGATCAAGTAGCGGACTTCGACATGCGGACGGCAGCCGAATAGAGCAATTCCAGGAAAAGTGTGAAGCGGTTTTCCGTTCGGAATTGCGTCAAACAAGGAGTTCTAGAAACCATGGAGCGCATCACGGCACGTCGCAGACCCGGCCGCCCGCAGCGCGAGATCGGCGGCATCGAACAGCGGCCGTGGAAGCAGCTGACGCGGCCCTATGCGCCGATCGAAATCCTGTCGGCCGACCAGGTTCAGACGATCCACGAGATGGGCCTCACCATCCTCGAGGAGATCGGCATGCGTGTGCTGCAGCCGCAGGCACGCCAGTTCTATCGCGCCGCCGGCTGTGATGTCGACGAAGCCGAGATGCGGGTGCGCTTCGACCGTGCCATGGTCATGGAGCGCGTCGCCATGGCGCCGTCATCGTTCGAACTGCGGGCCCGCAATCCGGCGAAGAACGTCAAGGTCGGCGGGCGGCACTGTATCCTGTCGTCGGTCGGCGGACCGGCCTATGTCATGGACAATGATCGCGGACGCCGTCCCGGCACCTATGCCGAGATGTGCGACTACCTGAAGCTGATTCAGTCGTTCAACGTGCTGCATCAGGAAGGTGGCGGGCCGTTCGAGCCGCTCGACCTGCACCAGAACACCCGCCATCTCGACCTCTACTATGCCGAGATCACGTTGCTCGACAAGAACTGGCAGCCGCAGGCGCTTGGCCGCGGGCGCGCCATCGACGCGCTGGAGATGGTGGCGATATCGCTCGGCACGACGCGCGAAAACCTGGCGCAGGAGATGCCGGTGTTCACCGGCATCATCAACACCAACTCGCCGCTGCAACTCGACGAGCCGATGGCCGAAGGCCTGATCGCGCTGGCCGAGCATGGCCAGGTCAATGTCATCACGCCGTTCACGCTGGCCGGAGCGATGAGCCCGGTGACGCTGGCCGGTGCGCTGTCGCAGCAGCATGCCGAGGCACTGGCCGGCATCGTATTGACGCAGACCGTACGACCCGGCGTGCCGGTGATGTATGGCGGCTTCACTTCCAATGTCGACATGAAGACCGGCGCTCCGGCTTTCGGCACGCCCGAATACACACAGGCGGCGCAGATCACCGGCCAGCTGTGCCGGCTGATCGGCGTGCCGTTCCGCTCCAGCAATGTCACCGCCGCCAATTCGGTCGACGCGCAGGCCGCCTATGAGAGCGCGATGTCGCTGTGGGGCTGCCTGATGGGCGGCGCCAACCTGGTGCTGCATGCGGCCGGCTGGCTCGGCGGCGGGCTGACCGCATCGTTCGAGAAACTGGTCATCGATGCCGAGATGCTGCAGATGATGTGCGCCTATTTCGACCCGCCGGTGGTCGACATCGACACGCTGGCGCTGGAAGCGGTGCGCGAGGTCGGTCCGGCCGGGCATTTCTTCGGCGCCGCGCACACGATGCAGCGCTACGAGCGCGCCTTCTATTCGCCGCTGGTCTCCAACTGGGACAACTACGACACCTGGATGGAGCGCGGCCAGATCACGGCGCGCGAGCGCGCCAATGTCGTCTGGAAGCGCATGGTCGCCGAATATGAACAGCCGCCGATCGATCCCGGCATTGACGAGGCGTTGCGCGACTATATGGAGCGCCGCAAACGTGAGGGTGGTTCGCCGCTGAACTAGACTAGGAATCGCGCAGCGGCCCGACCTGCGCCTCGAGCATCTCGAATCCGGCGGCCTCCGCCGCCTGCGGTGTCACGACGCTTTCGTCGAGGCACCATTCGAGCCAGAGCCCGTCGACCAGCGCGATGAAATTGCGCGCCAGCGTCGGGGCGTCGACTTGCCTGCCGCGCGGGATGGCAACCGCAGCGATGTCCTCGGCGAGTTCCGCCCTATAGGCGTCGTAGAGTTCGCGATGCGCCGCCTTGAGGCGCGGGTTGACGGCAATCTCGCCCCACAGCGAAAGCCAGATCAGCAGATTGTCACGGCTGAAATAATCGGGCGAAAAATTGGAGTGCACCAAAGCGGCGAGCGCTGCCTGCGGCGACCAGTCGGACGTCTCGGCGCGGCGCCGCTTGGCTTCGGCGATCTGGTTGTTGACGCTGGCATAGAGCGAGGATTTGTAGACCTCGACCAGCAAGCCATCGAGGCCTTCGAAGTGATGGTTGATGAGGCCGCGCGAGACGCCGGCCTCCTTGCAGATGCGGTCGATGGTGAAGGCGCCGATGCCGCCGACAGACAGGCATCGCGTCGCCGCCTCGACCAGCATCGAGCGCCGCACATCCGCCTGTTCGCGGCTGAAGCGCGGCGGCGACTTCTTGGCGCCGCGCTTGCGTTTTTCAGGTGCTGGTTCTCTGTCCGTCATCGAGCCCAGCTAAACGATCACATCTTCTCTGTCCACGGAAGTGATCATGCCTTCTTGAACAGCACCGGATTGGGATGGCCGTCGGGATAGATGACCGGCTCGAAACCGTTCTTGTGAATGACGACCAGCGGCTGGTGGCAGATGAAGACGAAGCCGCCGGATTGCTCCATCAGGTCCTCCATGCGGTTGGACAATGCGATGCGCTTGGCCTCGTCGCTCTCCGCAACCAGCTGCTGATAGCCGGTCTCGAACTCAGGGCTGTCGAAGCCGGACCAGTTGTAGACGCCGATCTGGTCGGGACGGAACCAGACCAGGTTTTCGGAAGGGTCGACGCCGCCGGCAAAATCCATCAGTGCCAGATCGATGTTCTTGTAGCCGTCACCCTGCGTCTTGTCGCCGACGCCCCAGAACGCGGCTTCGTCGTAAGGCTGGATCTCGACCTTGATGCCGGCCTGTTCGAGGCTGGCCTGGATGATTTGCGCGGTCGCGGTGCGAATGGAATCGTTCATGACCGTCAAAGTCAGCGACAGGTTGCTGACGCCGGCCTCCGTGAGCAGGGCGGCGGACTTCTCATAGTCGGGTGCGGCGATCAGATTGCTGGCCCGCGCGAATTTGGTGCCAGGCTGGACGACGCCGGTGGAGCGCTTGGTGAGATCGTCATAGACGCCGGTCAGGATCTGGCCGACGTCAACGCCATACTGCACGGCCTGACGGACCTTCAGGTCCTTGAGCCGCGGGCTCAGCAGGTTGATGGTCAGCCAGACATAGCGGGTCGACTGCGCTTCGATCACCTTGGTGTTGGCGGGCGGGCTGGCCTTGACCGCCTTGGTCGCCGAAATGGCGATCTTGGTGTAGTCGAAGGCATCGGCCTCATAGGCAAGCTGTGCTGCCTGATCATCGGCGACGATGTAGATCTCGACCTTGCCTAAGTCCGGCTTTGGCCCCGGCCAGTCAGGATTGGCGGTCAGTGTCACCTTCTGCTTCTGCTGCCAGTCCGAGAAGAGGTAGGGGCCGCAGGTCGCCGGCGGTTCGGTGGTGAACTTGCCGCCTGCCTTTTCGGTGCCGGCGCGGCAGATGATGTGGCCGCCATAATAGGGCAGGCTGGTGACGAAGATCGGCTGGTACGGGTCCTTGAGATGGATGATGCCGGACCTGGCATCGACGACTTCGACGCGATCGAGCTTCTCGAACTGGTAGGCCCAGGGCGATGACAGCTTCGGATCGGCAATACGTTCATACGAGAATTTCACGTCTTCGGCGGTGACAGGGCCAAAACCGTTCGACCATTTCAATCCGTCGATCAGCGTGAAGGCAATGGTTTTCGGATCCTTCAGCTCAAGCTTCTCCGCACCCCAGGGCGACCAGGGCGAACCTTCCCTGAGATCGCCAAGCCGGTTCAGCGAAACATAGATGCCGCGCATCATGACATCCTCGATTCCGCCGATCATGAAGGCGGGGTCGAGGGTCTGGAGATCGCCCTCCATACGGATGCGCAACGTGTCGCCGGCGGCCGACCAGGCGAAACCCGGCTTCATCGCCAGGCCGGCGCCCAGCACACCGGCCGCTTTCAGGAATGCACGTCTGTCCATGTTCCATTGCGTCATGTCAGTTTCCCCTTTGGTTTGCGGAAGCGCGTGAGAAGGCTTCCCGTTCTTGCCCGCCTGTCTCCAGCGGGAAATGGCAGCGCACCATCCGGTCGGTGCCCATCGGTCGATAGGCCGGTGCCTCGGTCTTGCAACGATCGCGCGCGATCGGGCAGCGCGTGTGGAATTCGCAGCCCGAGGGCCGGCGGAACAAGCTTGGAATCTCGCCCGTGACGGCCGGGGTGTGGCTGCGCCGGCGCGGGTCGGGTATCGGCTCGGACTGGATCAGCGTCGCGGTGTAGGGATGCATCGGCGCCGAGAACACATCCTGCGTCGGCCCGGTCTCGACAAGCCGGCCGAGATACATGATGGCGAGCCGATCGCTGACATGGCGGATCATTGCCAGATTGTGGGTGACGATCATGGCGGCGAAACCGAGTTCGCGCTTCAGCTCGCCGATCAGGTTGAGCACGTCGCCCTGCACCGACACATCGAGGCCGGCGGTCGGTTCGTCGGCGAGCAGCAGATGCGGCTTCATCGCCAGGGCGCGGGCCACACCGACCCGGCGCGCCTGCCCGCCGGAAAGTTCATGCGGGAAGCGGTCGACGAAGGAGGCCGGCAACCCGACCAGCGCCAGCAGCGCTTTTGCCGCGGCGCGACGGTCCGGCATCGGCAGCCCCTGGATGACCTGCGGCTCGGTCAGCAGCGTGCCGATGCGCAGACGCGGGCTGAGCGAGGCGACCGGGTCCTGGAACATCATCGCCGAGCGCCGGCGCATGGCGCGGAAATCGGCCGGCGTCTGCACGTCCCTGCCCTCGAAGACGATGCGGCCCGCCGCAGCCCGCACAAGGCCAAGAATGGTGCGCGCCAGCGTGGTCTTGCCGGAACCGGACTCGCCAACCAGCCCAAGCGTCTCGCCCGGCATCAGCGACAGCGTCACGCCGTCGATGACGTTGAAGCCCGGCAACGGGAATGGGTTGATCAGGCGGCTGAACAAGTTGCTGCGGGCGAAGGTTACCGACAGATCGTCGATGGAGAGCAGCGGGCTCATGGCGCCACCGCATGGCAGCGCGCCCTATGCGAGGCGGACAGTTTAACCACTGGTGGCGCGACTGAGCCGCAGGGCGCGAAGGCGCGGTCGCAGCGCGGCGCGTAGACGCATCCGCATGGCGGCTGCGTCAGGTTGGGCAATGAGCCGGGAATGGTCGGCAGCCGATCCAGCCTTTCGGGAAAGCGGGCCGGATCACAAGCGAGCAGCGCCTGCGTGTAGGGATGCCTGGCGTCATGGAAGATCGCGTCGACCTCGCCGCCCTCGACCACCTCGCCGGCATACATGACGTAGACCCGGTCGCAGAGTTCGGCGATGACGCCGAGATGGTGCGAGACGACGATGATGATGCCGTTGTATTCGCGCCGGAGTTCGCGCAGCAGATGGATGATCTGCGCCTCCATGGTGACATCGAGCGCCGTCGTCGGCTCGTCGGCGATGAGCAGGCCGGGATCGGTCAGCAGCGCCGCGGCGATCGCCACCCGCTGGCGCATGCCGCCGGAGAGTTCGTGCGGATAGCAGTCCATCCGCCGTTCCGCGTCCGCGATGCCGACGCGGCCGAGCATGACGGCGATCCGCGCCCGCTTCTGCGCACGGCCGAGATCCTTGCGGTGATGCTGGAAGTCGACGAGCTGGTCGCCGATGGTCAGCACCGGGTTGAAGGCGGTCATCGGATCCTGGCTGACCAGGGCGATCTCGTCGCCGCGCAGCAGGCGCTGGCGGAGCGCGTCGAGCTTTGCCAGGTCGACGCCGTTGTAGCTGATCGAGCCGTCGATGCGGGCGTTGGCCGGCAGCAGGTTGGCCAGCGCGGTGACCAGCGTGGACTTGCCGCAGCCGCTCTCGCCGACAATGCCGATCACCTCGCCGGGATGCGCCTCGATGTCGACATGGCGCAGGGCGTGCACGCTGCCATGCGGCGTCTCGTAGCGGACGCTGAGGTCGCTGGCGGCGAGCGAACCGCTCATGCCGGCCTCCGCAATTGCAGGCGCGGGTCGAGATAGTCGCGCAGGCCTTCGCCGAGGAAGGTGAAGCCGAGCGTCGCCAGCACCAGCGGCAGGCCGCCGAAGATGACCATGAAGGGCGCCGAACGGATGCTGGTGTAGCCGTCATAGAGGATCGAGCCCCAGGACGGCGTCGGCGGCCGCACACCGAGGCCGAGGAAGCTCAAGCCCGCCTCGACCATGAGGACGACCGGGATGTCCATCGACAAAAGGATGATCAGCGGGCCGACGACATTGGGCAGGAGGTGGATGAAGATGATGCGCGTGGCGCTGGCGTCGAGCAGGCGCTCGGCAAGGATGTAGTCGCTGTTCTTCAGCGCCAGCGTCTGCGCCCTAATCAGCCTGGCATAGCTCGGGAACGAGGTCGCGGCGATGACGATGATCAGCGTGCCGGTGCCGGCGCCGAGCACGGTGATGATGGCGAGCGCGAACATGATCATCGGCAGCGAGTTCAGACTGTCGAAGGTCAGCACCAGAATGGCGTCGAGCCAGCGCGGCCCGTAGCCGGCGATCAGCCCGAGCAACAGGCCGATCGCACCGGCGATGGCCACCGACACCATGGCGATGGTCAGCGCCGTGCGCGCGCCATAGATGACGCGCGACAGGAGATCGCGGCCGAGATGATCGGTGCCGAACCAGTGCCCGACCGACGGCGATTGCAGCTTGTGCAGCACATCGATCTTGAGCGGAGAGTACGGCGCCAGCCAGGGCGCGAAGACGGCAGTGGTGAGGAAGCCGGTGACCAGCACAAGCGCCACGCAGGTGAACGGGTCGGCAAGCAGCGCGCGCAGCAGCGGAAACCGTTGTCGGTCCGGAAGGGACAGCGAGGCGTCAGCCACGGAAGACATCGCGCACCCTCGGGTCGAGCCGCGCAATCAACAGATCGGCGGCGATGGTGATGGAGACGTAGATGGCGGTCATGATCAGCACGGTGCCCATGACGACCGGATAGTTGCGGGTGTTGACGGCGTCGGTGATCAGCTTGCCGATGCCGGGGCGAGCAAACACCGCCTCGACGAAGACGGCGCTGGACAGGATGCTGCCGAGGCCGACGGCGACCAGCGAGATGGTCGGGATGATGGCGATGCGCAGCGCGTATTTGGAGACGATCTTCCACTCCGGCAGGCCGAAGGAGCGCGCGGTGCGGATGTGCGGCTCGCCCATCACCTCCATCATCGAGGCACGCACCATGCGGGCGATGTAGCCGATCCAGCCGAGCGCTATTGCCGCGGCCGGCATGATCAGCGCCTTGGCCTGGCTGACAATGTCGCCCGCCTCGCCGGCGCCGATGGCCGGCAGCCAGCGCAGCGTGACGGCAAAGAGCAGCAGCGAATAGATGGCGACGACGAAGGACGGCACGGCGATGACGCCGACCGAGAGCACGCCGATCACCGCGTCTGCTAGCGTGCCGCGCCGCATCACCGACAGGCAGCCGAGCGGAACGCCGATGAGCAGCGCGACCGTGAGCGCCGTCAGACCGAGGATCAGCGTGTTCGGCAGCGCCTCCATCACCAAGGTGGAGACCGGCCGGTTCGACCATACGTCAAAACCGAGATTGCCGGTCAGCGCGTTGCGGAAGAATTCGACGATCTGCCACCAGACCGGCTGGTCGAGGCCCATGCGCTCGATCAGCAGCCGCTTCAGCTCCGGCGTGGCGCGCGGACCAAGCGCCACGGTTGCCGGATCGCCCGGCACCAGAAAGACGGCCGCATACATGGCGACCATGACGAGCACGAGGATCAGGAGGCCGAGACCGATGCGCTTCACTGCATATGCAAGCATGGTCCCCTCTCCGCTCCTGTCAGGCGAAATCGCGCCTGATGCGCCGCGTTGCCGAGGCGCTGTGGACGAGCTTGCCTCGTTCTCGCGCCTCGAGCCGCCAGCTCAGGTTGAAATGGGTTTCATCCGATGTCAGCTCGGTGACCGCCGTCGCGTCGGTGTCGGCATCGCCGCTGGCGATGGCCCAGCGGTATTCGGTGACGAGCCTGGCCGACAGCGGATCGTCGGCACGGATGCTCATCGTATCGCTGTTGGCGGAGGACACGGTGATGCCGCGATCGTCATAGCGCCTGCGTCCATGGTCGGAGGACAGCGCGATGGTCTGTATGCCCGCGCCGACATCGTCGGTGACGATGCGGCGGTCGAAGCCGTCATCCAGAGTGGTCGTAGGAACCGGCGGCGCCGTTTCAGCCCGCTCGAAGCGGACGTCGCGGTCGCGCGGCGACGGCGGACGCACCGGAAGCATTGCCGTGCTGTCGCCGCTCGCCACCGATAGGGTCGACAATCTCGGCTGCGGCCACAGGATCGGCCAATGCTGGTTGGCCAGCGCCAGCCGGATGCGGTGGCCCCTGGGCACGGTGCGGGCGAAATCGTTGAGCTTCAGCCGCACGCGGAACGGCGTTCCGACCGGACATGGCGTCGGGTGCTCGTGGCTGTCGCGATGGCTGAGGTTGAGCACGCCATAAGTCATCAGCGCCGAGGTGCCGTCCGGATAGACGTCGCAGAGCCGGGCGGCAAGGTTGACATGCGGCTGGTCGACGGTGACGAGCAGATCGAGTTCCGGCGCGCCGAGCAAGGTCACGTCGTCATCGAGCGGTGGCGTATCGAAGCACAACGCCAGCCCGTCCTCGCGGCGCTGGTCGATGGCCATGTCCGGGCAAGAGCCTCCATAGCCGCCCCAGCGGCCGCAATCGCGGCCGGCGGTGGCCGGCGAGCGTACCGAAAGCATGGCACCCGGCGCGGGTTCGCTGCCCAGCCCGGCGGAGTTCAGGTGCAAGGCGCGGCGCTCGATGCGCGGCGACGGCCACTGATCCTCGGCGGCCCAGCTACCGGCATGGTCGGGAAGATAAAAGGGTTGCGGCCGCTCCTCGCCGGTTATCCAGACGCGGTAGAGGGGCTCGTCCATGATGCCGGTGTCTTCGCCACAAAGCCAATGGCGCCACCAGCGCAACGCCTCCTGCAGATAACCGATCAGCGGCCCGGGCGCACCGCGGCAGGGATAGGCATGCGACCACGGACCGACGATGCCAAGCTTCGGTCCGGGCAGATGTTCGAGCAGGCGCGGCACGAAGTTGGAGTAGCTGTCCTCCCAACCGCAGACAGCCAAGACCGCGCATTCGATCGCTGCGTGATCTTCGCAGACCGACCCTTGCCGCCAATAGTCGTCGCGACGCTGATGCGCCAGCCAGGTTTCCGACAGTGAGCTGGTCGCCGCCAGACGGCTGGTCCACATGGCGCGCCAGGCGCCGCCGACGATCTGAGGATCGGGCGCCATCGCCTTCTTGACCAGCATGAAGTTGGACCACATCTCCTGCTCGGTGAGCAGCGCGCCGCCCATATAGTGGATGTCGTCGGCATAGCGGTCGTCGGTGGCGCAGTTGGTGATGATGGCCTTCAAGGCCGGCGGCCGGCGCGCCGCCACCTGCAGCGCATTGAAGCCGCCCCAGGAAATGCCGGTCATGCCGACATTGCCATTGCACCAGGATTGCGCGGCCAGATGGGCAATGATCTCGCAGGCGTCTTCCTGCTCGCGCGGCAGGTATTCGTCGGCCAGATCGCCATCGGAATCGCCCGAGCCCCTGATATCGATGCGGGCGCAAGCGATGCCGTGACCGGCAAGCCAGGGGTGGATGTCGATGTCCCGGGCCACTGTGCCGTCGCGGCGGCGATAGGGCACCATTTCGACGACGACAGGCACTTGGGCGTCGGTGCGCGGGCGCCACAAAGTGGCGGCGATTCGCGTGCCGTCGGCCAGCGTGATCCAGAGCGGATCGACGGTTTCGACGGCAAAGGGGAACTCGGTTCGTACCACGGCAGGTACTCGTTAAATCGCCTTGTTGAACGTTCGTACAACAAGGCGATTTAAGGCGCAATCCCGCTTCGCGCTTTTTGGCGCCGAATACCGCTCACGGCCAGTGCCGGCCGGGTGGGCCAGCGAGAGACCGGGTTATGAAGCGGTGGAAGGGAATGCAGATTTGCGGGCCGGACGACAGCGTCCGGCCCGCAAATCTATTCGGCGGCCAGCGCCAGTTGCGGCCTTTCGGCAGGCACCTCTGGTTCAGGCATCTGTTCGGCATCCACCGCCTTCTTGGGCTCCCGCCCAAAGAACAAGGCATAGCCGGCGGGGAGAACAAGAATGGTCAGCACGGTGGCAACCATGATGCCGCCCATCATGGCATAGGCAAGCGGCCCCCAGAACACGGCGCGCGAGATCGGGATCAGCGCCAGCACCGCCGTCATTGCCGTCAGCACGATCGGCCGGAAGCGTCGCACGGCCGAGCCGATGATCGCTTCATAGCGATCCATGCCAGTGGCGATATCCTGGTCGATCTGGTCGACAAGGATGATCGAGTTGCGCATGATGATGCCGAGCAGCGCGATGACGCCGAGGATGGCGACGAAGCCGAACGGCGCGCCGCTGATCAGCAGGGCCGCGGCTGCACCGATGATGCCGAGCGGACCGGTCGCCAGCACCAGCATCGCCTTGCCGAAATTCTGCAGCTGGATCATCAGCAGCACGACGATGATGGCCAGCATGATCGGCGCCTTGGCGGCGATCGAAGCCTGGCTTTCGGCCGAATCCTCGGCACCGCCCTGGATCTCGATCTTGTAGCCGGGTGCCAGTCCGTCGCGCAGGCCCTGCATGTCCTTGTACAGCTTGGTGACGACATCGTTCGACTGCACGCCGTCGGGGAGCGTCGCCAGCACGCTGATGGTTGGCAGGCGGTTACGCCGCCATTCGATGCCTTGCTCCAGCACCGGCACCACCTTGGCCACCTGCGACAGCGGCACGAAGCCGCCGAAATCGGTCGGGATGTAGACGGAGTCGACCGAGGACAGCAGGCTGCGGCTGGCATCCGGCTCGCGGGCTACGATGGACACCGTCTCCTCGCCGTCACGGAAGTCGTCGAGCGGCGCGCCGGTCATCGTCGCCTGCAGCATCTGGCGGATGCGCTGCGAGGTGACGCCGAGTGCGCGGGCGCGATCCTGGTCGATGACCAGCTTCATTGCCGGCACCGGCTCCAGCCAGTCGTCATGCACGGCGCCAAGCAACGGATCTTCGCGGAACTTTGCCTTCACCTGATCGGCGATGCGGCGCACCTCCTGGCGATCCGGACCCATGACGCGCATCTGCACCGGCCAGCCGGTCGGCGGGCCAAGGAACAGGCGGTCGACCTTGGCGCGGATCGACGGGAAGTCTTCAGCCAGAACCGTGCGCAGCTTGACGATCAGCCGTTCGCGGGCCGGCTCGTCATTGGCCATCACCAGAAGCTGGGCGAAGTTCGGATTGGTCAGCTGCTGGTCAAGCGGCAGGAAGAAGCGCGGCGCGCCTTCGCCGATATAGGTGGCGATGAAACGCTTGTCCTTGTCGTCCATCATCTTGGTTTCGAGCGCCTTGGCCTGCGCCTCGACTTCCTTGATGCTGGTGCCTTCCGGCAGCCAGAGGTCGACGAGGATTTCCGGCCGCGACGATTGCGGGAAGAAGTTCTGCGGGATGAACTGGAACGCCCACAGGCTGGTGCCGAAGGTAACCAGCGTCATCACCAAGACGATGATGCGATGGCGCACCGCCCAGCCGACGGTCGAGCGAAGCCGGCGGTAGAAACGCGTGTCGAAGACATCGTGATGGCTGCCGGCATGCTTGCGCTGCTTCAGGATCATGTTGCCGAGCCACGGCGTGAAATAGACCGCGACGAACCAGGACACGATCAGCGCGATGCCGACGACATAGAACAGCGTGCGCACATATTCGCCGGCCGTGGAGGCGGCGAAGCCGACCGGGATGAAGCCGGCGGTGGTGATCAGCGTGCCGGTCAGCATGGGGAAGGCGGTCGAGGAATAGGCGAAACTCGCCGCCTCGATCTTGACCAGCCCCTCCTCCAGCTTGCGCTCCATCATCTCGACGACGATCATCGCGTCGTCGACGAGCAGCCCGAGCGCAATGATCAGCGCGCCGAGCGAGATGCGCTGCAGATCGATGCCGATTTCGTACATGATGGCGAAAGTGGCGGCCAGGACCAGCGGAATGGCGATGGCAATAACCAGGCCGGAACGCCAGCCGATCGACAGGAACGAGACGACGAGCACGATCAGCAGCGCTTCGCCGAGCGCCTCCATGAACTCGTTCACGGCATCCTTGACGACCTCGGGCTGGTCGGAAATCTGGTCGACCGCAACGCCATAGGGCAGTGCTTCCTCGAAGCGCTTGTAGGTTGCCTCGACATCCTTGCCGACGTCTCTGACATTGAAGCCCTTGGCCATGACGACACCGAGCTGCACGCTCTCATGGCCGTTGAAGCGGTATTTGCGCTGGTAGGGATCTTCCAGCCCCGACGTCACCGTGGCGATGTCGCCGAGCCGGGTGACCTGGCCGCCGGCGCGCAGGCGCAGGTTGCGGATGTCCTCGACCTTGCTGACATCGCCCTCGACGGAGATGCGCACCGAATTGGTGCCGGTGTCGACGGAGCCGGCGGGGTCGACATTGTTCTGTCCCTTGATCGCGTTCTGCAGATCGGTCAGCGTCAGGCCGCGTTCGGCGAGCGCCTTGGACGAGACGTCAATGTAGAGCTTTTCCGGCTGGTCGCCGATGATGACGGCCTTCTCGACGCCTGGCGTGGTCAGCAGCATGTCGCGAGCCTGGATCGCGAACTTCTTCAGCTCGGGATAGCTGAAGCCGTCACCACTGATCGAATGCAGGGTGATGAAGGTGTCGCCGAACTCGTCGTTGAAATAGGGGCCGAGCAGGCCTTGCGGCAGGTCGCCGGCGATATCGCCGACCTTCTTGCGTACCTGGTAGAAGGCGTCCGTCACCTCGGCGGCGTTGGTGTCACCCTTGATCTGGACCGTGATGATGGCGCTGCCGGCTCGGGTAAACGAGCGCACGAAGTCGAGATGCGGCGTTTCCTGCAGCTTGCGTTCGATCTTGTTGACGACCTGGTCTTCCATCTCCTGGATCGAGGAGCCCGGCCAGACCGCCTGGACGACCATCACCCGGAAGGTGAAATCGGGATCTTCCTTCTGGCCCATCCGCATCAAGCCGAGCGCGCCGGAAATGATGATCAGGCCGAACAGGAACCGCGCAATGGCGGGATGGCCGATTGCCCAGCGCGACAGGTTGAAGGGCCGCTTCTCGTCCGTGGAATTGGTCATCGATGCTGGTCCATCTATTTCAACAAGATCGAGGTTCGGTAGTGGCTTCCGGGCGGCAAGGCTCCGAGCGGAGAAACACTCGTCGCAGTGGGACGCGAGGCTTGATGCGCGGGGGGTCACATCAATCGAGCGTCTCGGTCAGGGCGCTTGCCGCCCGGAAACCAGCGGCTGCGGGAACGTGCAGCCGGTTGTCTGTCGTCAGCGCACCTGCCTGGCGTCGCTGCCATCGCCGGCCACGGAAGCAGATTGCAGCACAGTGTCGCCGGCGAGTTTCACCTTCAGGTTTTCGGTCATGAACTGCGTGCCGGCAGCGACCACGACATCGCCGGGCTTCAAACCTTCTGCAACCCGTACGCCATCGGCGGCGAATTCGGCGACCTTGACCGGACGGGCATGAACGGTGTCGGCGCCACGATCGACGGTCCAGACAATCGACTGGCTGCCTTGCTCGGCCAGTGCGCTCAGCGGGATCGAAACGAGCTGCCGTTCGTTGGCCGCCGACGCTTCGATGTTGGCGGTCATGCCGAGAAGCACGCGCGAATCCCCAGGCAGGCTGACGCGTACAGCGAAGGTGCGTGACTGCGGATCGGCGCTGCCGGCGACTTCGCGCACCTTGCCCTCGAGCGCCAGTCTGTCGTCGGACCAGAAGCCCGCCTTGACGACCTTGCCCGGCTTGAACTCGGCGATCTCCATCTCCGGCACGGCGATCAGAACTTCCTTTTCGCCGTCGACGGCAACGGTGACCACCGGCGTGCCGGAGCCGACCACCTGGCCGACATCAGCATTGACCGCGGTGACGATGCCGTCCCTGTCGGCCTTGAGGTCGGTGTAGCCGGCCTGGTTCTTGGCCTGGTCAAGCGACGAGCGGGCGGAGTCGCGCGTGGCAACCGCCTGGTCATAGGTGAGCGTGGCCTGTTCGAGCTGCGATTTCGGCGCAAAGTTCTTGGCAAAAAGCTGCTCGGCGCGCTTGCGGGCAAGTTCGACCGTCTCGACCTGCCGCTCGGCGGCATCGAGGGCGGCCTGGGCACTTTTGACCGAAAGGTCGTAATCAATGGGATCGATGCGGGCGAGCACATCGCCCGAGGCCACATGCTGACCAATGTCGACAAGGCGCTCCGTGATCTTGCCGTTGACGCGGAATGCCAGGGCGCTTTCGGTGCGGGCTCGCACCGACCCGGAATAGGAGAGCGTGCGGGTGTCATGCGCCTGGGCAATCTCGACGACCTTGACGGGACGGATGATGTCCTTGACTTCGGCTTTCTCCTGCGAGCAGCCGGCAAGCCCGAGCGCCGCGACGATCAGGCCGGCGACTGGCAGCTTGCGAAGGATGGAACGGGACAAAGACATCTTGGTACTCCAACTGGAGATGAATGGTCGATACCGGCACCCGCGTGCAGGGCTATCTCAAGGCCTTGATTGCATAGTCGATGAGGTCGTCGGGCATCGCCCGATTGGTCTTGGCAAGGCACTGCGCCACCATCTGCGGATGGCACAGGATGACAGTGGCGGCGCCGAAGCATCGCGACGCGATCACCGGATCCTGTTCCCTGAACTCACCGGCCTCGATGCCATCGCGGATAATCTCGGCGAACAGATCGTGAACGCTGTCGACATGCTTGTCGATCACGCCCCAGTCCCGTTCGAGCGCGATGATGACCATTTCATGGACCTTCTGCTCGTCGAGCATGACCTCCAGCGTCATCTTGTATTGTGCATGCACGTAGCGCCGAAGCCTCTCCTCGGCGCTGATCGGCAGGCGCGAAATCTCGTAGGCCATCTTGTAGCTGGCGCCGAGCATCCGGCCGCAGACGGCCTGGTGGATTTCGACCTTGGAGGCGAAGAACCGGTAGATGTTGGCCGGCGACATGCCGAGTTCGCGCGCGATGTCGGCGACATTGGTCTTGCCGTAGCCATAGTGCCGGAACAGGCGCTCGGCGCAGTCGAGAATGCGCGTCACATTTTCCTGTCGGGCGACGTCGGAAACTATGTTGGCGGCTTCGGACATGGGTCCCTGTTGCTTTACGAGTGACGAATTTCGATTTTCGTCACTCGTAAATCGAAATGGGCGACCTGTCAATGCGATTTCGACGTACCTGTACGATTGGTGACAGCTGGTGACATCCAACAGACGTCACGAAGCGGCCCGAGGATGCGGGGCGACAGGAAATATTTTCGCGAGAGGCTATCGGAGACTTCATGCGACCTTGGCCATTTCCCGCAGCCGGAACTTCTGGATCTTGCCCGTCGAGGTCTTCGGGATTTCTGCGAAGATCACTGCCTTCGGCACTTTGAAACGGGCAAGCAGCGCACGGCAGTGTTCGATGATCTCGGCCTCGGTCGCCACCTTGCCCAGTTTCAGTTCGACATAAGCGACCGGCACCTCGCCCCATTTGTCGTCGGCCCTGGCGACGACGCCACAGGAGGCAACCGAGGGGTGCTTGTAGAGCGCATCCTCGACCTCGATCGACGAGATGTTCTCGCCACCCGAGATGATGATGTCCTTGGAGCGGTCCTTGAGCTGAATGTAGCCATCGGCATGCATGACGCCGAGATCGCCGGAATGGAACCAGCCGCCGGCGAAGGCCTCGTCGCTGGCCTTGCGGTTCTTCAGATAGCCCTTCATGACGATGTTGCCGCGGAACATGACCTCGCCGATGGTCTCGCCATCCGCCGGGGTCGTCCGCATCGTCTCGGGATCCATGACGGTCAGGCCCTCGAGCGCTGCATAGCGCACGCCCTGTCGTGCCTTTTTGGCGCTGCGCTCGGCCTTTTCAAGATCGTCCCAGGCGCCATGCCATTCGTTGACGACCGCCGGACCATAGGTCTCGGTCAGGCCGTACAGATGGGTGACGGCAAAGCCGGCATCGGCCATGCCCGACAGCACGGCCTCCGGCGGCGGAGCAGCGGCCGTGTTGAAGGTGACGGTCTGCGGGAATTCGCGCTTGTCCTCGTCCTTCGCATTGATCAGCACCGACATGACGACCGGCGCGCCGCACAGATGGGTGACGCCATGGTCGGCAATCGCATCGTAGATCGGCTTCGGCCGCACCCAGCGCAGGCAGACATGGGTGCCGGCCTGGACGGCGAGCGTCCATGGAAAGCACCAGCCATTGCAGTGGAACATCGGCAGCGTCCACAGATAGACGGCATGCTTGGCCATACCGGCATGGATGGTGTTGGTGTAGGCCATGAGGGCCGCACCGCGATGGTGGTAGACGACGCCCTTCGGATTGCCTGTGGTGCCGGAGGTGTAGTTGAGCGAGATCGCGTCCCACTCATCGTCGGGCATCGACCAGGCGAAATCCTCGTCGCCGCCAGCAACGAAGTCCTCATAGTCGAGCGCGCCTAAGCGCTCGCCTTTGGGATAGGGCGCGTCGGTGGCGTAGTCGGGATCGTCGTAGTCGATGACCAGCGGCTTGACTTTGGCCAGCTCCAGGGCCTGCTTGACGACGCCGGAGAACTCGCGATCGACGATCAGGATCCTGGTCTCGGCATGATCGAGCTGGAAGGCGATGACGGCGGCATCCAGGCGGGTGTTGAGCGAATGCAGCACCGCCTTGGTCATCGGCACGCCGAAATGCGCCTCCAGCATCGGCGGCGTGTTGGACAGCATGACAGTGACGGTGTCGCCCTTGCCGATGCCGCGTTTGTGCAGCGCCGAGGCAAGTTTCAGCGACCGGCGCCAGAACGTGCGATAGTCTATGCGCTGGCGGCCATGGATGATGGCGACATGGTCGGGATAGGTCTTTGCCGCGCGCTCCAGATAGGTGAGCGGCGTCAGCGGCTGGTGGTTGGCCGCGTTCTTGTCGAGATCCTGTTCGTAAGGATTGCCCATCCCGTCCTCCCCGAGTTTCTTCTTCGAGACCTTCTAATAACAGGCTCGGGCCGCGTCACCACCAACGATGCCACGATAGAGCGCATTTGGCACAATGATGATCTAGATTCAGCGCGCGAAAGGGCATCGTATGCCTTGGCCTTGTTTGACTTTTGTCGATGGCCGTGAATAATGTCAGCCGAGGAGACGGCATGGCGATCCGACCGGCAGAACAGCTTATCCACAAGGCCGCCTGGCTCTACTACGCCCATGGCCTGCGGCAGGACCAGGTGGCGAGCCAGCTTAACATTTCCCGCGCCTCGGTCGCCATGTATCTGCGCAAGGCGCGCGAGACCGGCATCGTCAACATCTCGACCTCGACCCAGCTTTTCACCGACGATGTGCTGGCGCGCAAGGTCGAGGATGCGCTGAGCCTCGACGCCGTCTGGATCGCGCCGGAAAACGACCATATCGCCGATCCGTCGACGGAAATCGCCGTGCTGGCGGCAAGCGTCTTTCTCGAGCTGGTCAAGAAGGGCGATCGCATCGGCGTCGCCTGGGGCCGCACCGTCTACACGATCGCCGACATCATGTCCTATGCCGACCTGCAGGATGTCACCGTGGTGCAGCTGTGCGGCAATCTCGGCGCGCCCTATTCCTACCGGCCCGACCAGTGCACGATGGAGATCGCGCGGCGGCTCAACGCCAAGGGGCTCAATTTCTACGCGCCGCTGGTGCTGTCGACGGAAGAGCTGGCGCGCGCGCTGCGCGCCGAGCCGGTGATCCGGGAGCAATTGTCCGGCGTCGGCGAATGCGATCTGGCGCTGTACTCGGTCGGCGCGGTCGACGCCGACAGCCATCTGGTCAAATGCGGCGCGCTGACATCAGGCGAGATGGCGGAGCTGCGCAGCCGAGGCGCTGCCGGCGTCATTGCCGGGCAGATCATCGACGCCGAGGGCAAGGTGCTCGACTGCAGCTACAACCGCCGGGTGATCTCCGCCGAACTTGCCTCGTTGCGTGCGATCGCCAGGCGCCTGATGGTCGTGCAGGAGGACAGCAAATTCGAACCGCTTCTCGCGGCAATCGCTGGCGGACTTTGCACGCATCTGGTGGTCGGCGCACGCATGGCGCAGCGGCTGCTGGACCATGCGGCTGCCACGACAGAAAAGGCCTCCTAGGAAACCACCATCTCCGCCGCCGGCGCATTGTCATCACAGCGTCGCGGCATTCCTGTTTCACCATCCAAGACAGCAATCGGACGAAGCGAACATGAAGAACCTGTGGAATGACGACGCAGCCGAGAAACTCGTTGCCGACTATGCAAGGAAGGGTGTCGAGCGCGACCTGGCGTTGCGCGTCTACACGACGCGGCTGCTGGGCGGCGAGCCGCGGCTGGTCCTGCATGGCGGCGGCAACACCTCCTGCAAGACGACTGCCACCGATCTTGTCGGCGACCAGTGGGACGTGTTGTGCGTCAAGGGCAGCGGCTGGGACATGGGCGTCATCGAGCCGCAGGGCCTGCCGGCGGTCAAGCTCAAGCCGCTGCTCAAGGCGCGCTCGCTAAACAAATTGGCCGACGAGGACATGGTTGCCCTGCAACGCGCCAATCTCATCGACCCGTCCTCGCCCAACCCGTCGGTCGAGACGCTGCTGCACGCCTTCCTGCCGCACAAATTCGTCGATCACACGCACTCGACCGCCATTCTGGCCATCGTCGACCAGGAAGACAGCAAGCCGCTGGTGAAGACGGTGTTCGGCGCGAAGATGGGCTATGTGCCCTACATCATGCCCGGTTTCGACCTCGCCAAGGCGGCCGCCGACATCTTCGACGCCGATCCAACCGTCGAGGGCCTGATTCTCGACAAGCATGGCATCTTCACCTTCGGCGACGATGCCAGGCAGGCCTACGACCGGATGATCCACTATGTGAACGTCGCCGAGGACTACGTCGCCAAAAACGCCAAGCCGCAAGCGGCGAAGCCAGCATTGCCGGCAAAGCTCGCGACGCCGGCCACCATCGCGCCGACACTGCGCGGCGCCGTCGCCGTGGCACGTGGCGAAGGCCGCTTCGACCGCATGATCAGCGACTTCCGCACCTCGGACGCGATCGTCGATTTCATCAATTCGGCTGAGATCGCCGACTTGGCCGGACGCGGCGTTTCGACGCCCGATCTGTCAATCCGCATCAAGACCGGACCGATGGCGCTGCCGGCGCCCGATGCCGACAAGGTCGGCGACTACAAGGCCGTGATCAAGGATCACGTCGAGGTCTTCGCCAGGGACTACCGAGCCTATTTCGAAACCAACGATGCCCTCGACGACGTCAAGCGCACCATGCTCGACCAGATGCCGCGGCTGACGCTGGTGCCGGGCCTCGGCATGTTCGGCCACGGCCGCACGCTGAAGGACGCAAAGATCGCGTCGGATGTCGGCGAGATGTGGATCGAGGCGGTGCGCGGCGCCGAAGCGATTGGCCGTTTCCATCCGCTCTCCAAGGCCGACCTGTTTCCGCTCGAATACTGGTCGCTGGAACAGGCCAAGCTCGCTTCCAACAAGCCGAAGCCGCTGACTGGCCAGGTGGTGCTGATCACCGGCGGCGCCGGTGCGATTGGTGCGGCGACGGCCAAGCTGTTCGCCGACAATGGCGCCCATGCCGTCGTTGTCGATCTCGATGCCGAAAAGGCCGCCGACGCCGCCAAGAAGGCCGGCAACAACTCGATCGGCGTTGCCGCTGACATCACCAATCCGGCGCAGGTGCGTGCCGCCTTCGACAGGGCGGTTGCCGTGTTCGGCGGCGTCGACATCCTGGTCTCCAATGCGGGTGCTGCCTGGGAAGGGCGGATCGGCGAACTCGACGATGCGCTTTTGCGCAGGAGTTTCGAGCTCAATTTCTTCGCCCACCAGTCGGTGGCGCAGAATGCGGTGCGCATCATGCTAGAACAGGGCACCGGCGGCGTGCTCCTGTTCAACACCTCAAAGCAGGCGGTCAATCCCGGGCCGAAGTTCGGCGCCTATGGCGTGCCGAAGGCAGCGACGCTGTTCCTGTCCAGGCAATACGCGCTCGACTATGGCGCGCACGGCATCCGCTCGAACGCCGTCAACGCCGACCGCATCCGCTCGGGTCTTTTGACCGACGCCATGATCGCCAGCCGATCGGGCGCGCGTGGCGTCTCGGAGAAGGAGTACATGTCCGGCAATCTGCTCGGCCAGGAAGTGACGGCGCAGGACGTGGCGCAGGCGTTCCTGCACCACGCGCTGGCCGACCGGACCACCGCCGATGTGACGACGGTGGACGGCGGCAACATCGCCGCGGCGTTGCGGTAGGCAAACCTGCCGAGACAGGCGCGAAGGGCTTTCGAGAGCTGCAGCTACAGCAGTTCCCGGATGCCTTCCCAAGCCTTTCTGCCCAGCCTCGAATCGGCTTCGTCATTGCCTCCGTGTGCATGCAATGCGGAGCGTGGTGTATTTTCGCCTGGCAAGAGAATGCGGTGACCCGCATCTGGCGACGAAACGAGATCTGTGACCTTGCCTGCCTGACTGCGCCGGTGAACAATATCTGTCGCGAACGATAGGGAAGGCCACAGTGCATCGTCGCCACCCGCGACCAGCAGAATCTCGGCCGATGCGGTTTCCACGGAGATGGTCGCCGAATTTGCTTGGCGCTTGAAGGTTTTCAAGCAGCGTTCGAAAAGCCCCCTGTAAGCGACCAGGCCATCGACATACTCTGGTGTCCAGTCTGGATCTGTCGGCACAAACGGCAGGGGAATACCGTTGAGCGACCATGAGGATCGTTCAGGCCAGCTGACACCGTCCCGGCCCGCACCGATATTTCCCCAAACCACGGATGATGGGCTGATTGCGACCACAGCGTTGATCCGCTGGTCATGGACTGCCGCGAGCAATGCGGCCTCGGCGCCCTTGGAGGTGCCGACATAGACGATGCGGCGGCATCCTGTTTCAAGGAGACAATCGGTTGCCGCGAAGAACGTTTCGAGGGGGATCTCACAGATGCCGGGGACCTGGCCCTCACCGCCAAACCACTGCAGCGCCAAGGCCGATGACCCCGCGTTTGCAAAGAGCCTCGCGCGCCCAACATCGACACGGCCACTCGATCCACCCAGCACCACGACGCCGGTGGTGGCCTGCGGGCATCGAAACAATTTTCCGGCGACGGCGCCGGACAGGGTTTCCTCGACTACCGCCTGTGCTTCCATCTACGAACCGAACCTTAAAGCCGGTATCTGCAATCCGGCTCTGCAATATTCGGCAAAAAGGCCGCCTGCAACAAGCTCCGGCAAGCGGCCTTCGGTAGCGAAACCTACTTGGCGTTCGGGTTCGGCATCCATGCCGGCATCGCGACATCGGCATGGGCGAACTGCGGCAGCTTGGCCGACAGGTCTTCCATGTTCTTGATGTCCTTGTCGATGAGGTCCTTCTGGGTGATCAGCGTCGGTGGCACGACGACGTTGTGGCCGGGGTCTTCACCGGCGAGCAGCTGTGCCAGCGCACGCACCGAGACCTGGCCGACGACGGCCGGGTTGGTCGCGGCGGTTGCCGCCCAGGCGCTGTCGGGCTCGCGCATCGCCGCGATGTCGGACGTCGAGATATCGGCCGAGTAGATCTTGATGCCCTTGTTCAAGCCCGCTTCGTCGACGGCGATCTTCACGCCCTTGGCGAATTCGTCATAGGGGGCGAACATCACCTTGATGTCGGGGTGAGCCGACAGCACCGAACGCGCCTGGTTGGCGACGGAATTGGCGATCGGGTTGTCGAGCGTGCCGAACATCGCGACTTCGCTGATGCCGGCATACTTCTTCTTGACGTCGACCCAGGTCTCGTTGCGGCGGTCGAGCGGCGCGATGCCGGCGACATAGACATAGCCGGCCTTCCAGCTCTCGCCATTGTCCTTCACCGCCTGCTCGAGCGCGAGGCGGGCCAGGTCGCGGTCGGATTGCTCGATCTGCGGGATCTTGGGGTTCTCGACATTGACGTCGAAGGCGACCACCTTGATGCCCGCGTCGACCGCGCGCTGCGCGGCGTCCTTCATCGATTCCGTCAGGCCGTGCTGGATGATGATGCCCTGCACGCCAAGCGCGATGGCCTGGTCGACCATGTCGGACTGAAGGGCGGCGTCCTGGCGGCTGTCGAGCACGCGCAGGTCGACGCCGAGTGCCTTGGCCTGTGCCTCGACGCCGCTGAGATAGGCCTGGAAGAAGTCGCCGGTCGAGAGATAGCGCACCAGCGCGATCTTGACACCGGGCTTGTCGAAAGGCGCCGGCTTGTCCGCGGCCAGCGCCGGGAACTGCATCAGCATGGTTGCGCCGGCCAGCCCGAGCGCTGCCTTTCCCAGAAGTCTTCTTGTGATGTTCACCTTGTTTCCTCCACTCTTGTTGAACTCAAAATCCTATCCGGCCGGATGCTATCTCCCGCCCCTGCCCGAAAGGGCAAAGGTGAAGACAAGGGCGACGACCAGAACCACGCCCTTGACGAAATCCTGCGTGTAGTAAGGCGCGTTCATCATCGTCAGGCCTTGCAGCAAGATGCCGACGAACAGCGCGCCGACGGCAGTACCGAAGGCGTTCGGCTTGGCGGCGCCAAGCACCGCGTAGCCGATGAGCGCCGCGGCGACAGCGTCGAGCAGCAGATTATTACCCGAGGCGATGTCACCGCGTCCAAGCCGGGCGGCGAGCAAAATGCCGCCGATCGAGGCAAAAACTCCTGAAATAACGTAGGCCCAGATTTTGTATGCCTTGACAGGCGCGCCGGCGAGTTCGGCAGCACGCTCGTTGCTGCCGACCGCATACATCATGCGCCCGAAACGCGTGTATTCGAGGAAGAACCAGATCAGCACGGCGAGCACGAGCAGCACCACCACCGACACCGGAATGAGGTTCGGGATGAAGAAATCGAAGCGGTGGCGGCCGAGCGCCAGGAAAGCGTCGCTGAACTTGCCATTGGCGACCGAACCATCCGGCATGGTCATGCCGGTGGCGATCGAACGGCCCTCGGTCGGGATGCGCTGCAGGCCGACGAGCAGGAACATCATGCCGAGCGTCGCCAGGAGATCCGGCACCCGCATGTAGACGATCAGCCAGCCATTGATCAGGCCGACAATGGCGCCGATCAGCAGGCAGGCGACGACCGCGACGAGAGCGTTCTGCTCCAGCACCACCATGACATAAGCCGCCGCCATCATGGCTGAAGTGGCAACCGAACCGATCGACAGATCAAAGCCGCCGACGACGAGCGTGGCGGTGACGCCGAGCGCCAGCACGCCGGTGATGGCGACCGACTGGAAGATGAAGACGGCACTTTGCGGCGAAACGAAACCGTCGGCGGCGATCGCGAAATAGGCGACGAGCCCGAACAAGAGCACGATGAAGCCGTAGCGGATGGCATGGTCGCGCAGCGTCATTCAGCGCTCCCCAACGCCGCTGCGATTTTTACCCAACTCGAACCCATGGTCTCTCCATTCCAATTCCTATTTGCCGCCGCGCTCAGGCGGCGCTGTGCAGCGGTCCGCCGGCGACCTCGGCCAGCAGGCGATCGAGATCGACATCGGCGTTGCGGTGTTCGCCGACGATGGTCTGCTCCGACATCACCAGGATGCGATCGGCGGTCTCCAGCGCCTCGTCGAGTTCGGTGACGAACAGCAGCGTGGCGCGGCCGTTTGCACTCGCCCTGAGCTTGGCGGCAATGTCGCGCCGGGCGGAAATGTCGACGCCCTGAAACGGCTCGTCCAGAATGAACAGCCCTGCCTCCTGCGCCATCCAGCGGGCGACCATCACTTTCTGCTGGTTGCCGCCGGACAGCGCCGACATCTCGTCCTTCTCGGAGCGGCAGACAATGCCCAGGTCCTCGATCTGCCGGCGCGCGGTGGCGCGTTCCAGACGGCGCCTGAGAACACTGAGACGCGACATGCGCTTGTGAAACGGCAGGCTGATATTTTCCTGGATGTTGAAGCCGCCGACGATGCCGTTCTCGCCGCGGTCCTTGGCGACGAGGAAGACGCCGGCGGCGATCGCCTCGCCCGTCGATTGCGGCGCATAGGGTTTGCCGTTCAGCATCATGGTGCCGGCGAGCGGCTTGCGCACGCCAAACAGCGTCTCGGCCAGCGCCGTCTTGCCGACGCCGACGAGGCCGGTGATGGCGACGACCTCGCCATCGCCGAGCGTCAGCGAGATCGGCCTGGTGCCTTGCGCTATGCGCAAACCATCGATCTTGAGAACAATCTTGGCCGAATCCCTGACGACGATCTGGTCAAGCTGGATCTTGCGGCCGAGCATGTCGTTGACCGCGCCTTCATAATCGAGCGGTTTCTTGTCGAAGACGCCTGAGATGATGCCGTCGCGCATCGAGACGATGCGGTCGGCAAGCCGCCTGATGTCAGACATGCGGTGCGAGATGTAGAGGATCGCGACGCCCTGCTCGCGCAGTCTGTCGATCAGCGCAAACAGCCGGTCAGCCTCGGCGCTGGACAGAGAGGAGGTCGGCTCGTCGAGGATCAGCACTTTCGGCTGATGCGCGAGCGCGCGGGCGATCGCAACCATCTGGCGATCGGCCAGCGAAAGATCGGTGACGCGCGCCTTGAGGTCGATGGCCAGCCCCATGCGGTCGGCAACGGCCCTCGCCTCGCGACGCACGCGAGCCGGATTGAACAGAAACGGGGCGCCGCTGCCACTCAGGCGGTCGAGGGTCAAATTGGTGGCGACATCGAGATCGGCGACGACGCCGTCATTGATGTTCTGGTGAACGGTGACGACGCCGGCGCGGATCGCCTCCGCCGGCGTGCTCGGCGCGAAGGCCTGTCCGGCGAGGCCCATGGTGCCGTCGCCGCGCTCATAGACGCCGCTGATGATCTTGACGAGGGTGGACTTGCCGGCGCCGTTGGCGCCCATCAGCACGGTCACTTCACCGGCGTGCAGCTCCAGCGAGACGCCGCCAAGCACCTCGTTCTGGCCAAAGGATTTCCTCAGCCCCTCTGCGCGGAACACGGCATTGCCGACCATGCGTTCCTCCCTGACATGACGCTATGGGCAACATCGGCAATTGTCAACACGATTGACAATTGCCAGATCGCTTCCTAGCTTGGCCCGGCCGCCATGCCTCCGTTATGTTCGGGGCGCATAAGCGGGAGGATGACGATGACTGGGAAATTGCCGTTCGAAGCACTGTCGGTCGAGACGCTGCCAACCCGCCTTGGCGACAACGAGGCGTTGCGCGCGCGGATCGGCAAGGACTCCAGCGCCTGGAAGGTCCGCGAGGTCGGCGACGGCAATCTGAACCTCGTCTTCATCGTCGAGGGCGCCAGCGGTGCAGCGGTGGTCAAGCAGGCCCTGCCCTATGTCCGCCTGGTCGGCGACAGCTGGCCGCTGCCGCTCAAGCGCTCCTTCTTCGAATACCACGCGCTGACCCGGCAAGAGGCGCGCGCGCCGGGCTCGGTGCCGGCGATCCATCATTTCGATGAAGGCCAGGCGCTCATCATCATGGAGTATCTGTCGCCGCACATCATCCTGCGGCGGGCACTGATCGAAGGCCGGCAATTGCCAAACATTGCCAGGGATATCGGCCTGTTCATGGCGCGCACCCTGTTTCGCGGCTCCGACCTGCATATGGCAGCCAAGGACCGCAAGGCCGATCTGGCGCTGTTCGCCGACAATGTCGAACTCTGCGACATCACCGAGAACCTGGTGTTCTCCGATCCCTATTTCGACGCCAGGATGAACCGGCATACGAGCCCGCAATTGGACGCTCTCGTCGCCGAACTGCGCGCCGACCGCGACCTCAAGGTCGAGGCGCAGCGGCTGAAGCATATCTTCGCCGCCAATGCCGAAACACTGCTGCATGGCGACCTGCATTCCGGATCGATCATGGTCACCGACAGCCAAACGCGGATGATCGATCCGGAGTTCGCCTTCTACGGTCCAATGGCGTTCGATGTCGGCATGCTGCTCGCCAATTTCTGGATGTCCTTCTTCTCGCAGCGTGGACACGAGCAGAACGGCAAGCGCGACGCCATGCGCGCCTATCTACTCGAGGTGACGGTCGAGACATGGGCGGTGTTCCGCGCCGAGTTCTCGCATCTGTGGCGCACCGAGCGCACCGGCATGCTCTACCAGAAGAGCCTGTTCGAAGATCAGGGCGACAGGCTCGGCGCGGAACAGGCGCTCGACCATGTGCTGCATCAGATCTGGACCGACCTCCTGGGCTTTGCCGGCATCGAGGTCCACCGGCGCATCCTCGGCCTCGCCCACAATGCCGACTTCGAGACCATTGCCGACGAGGATTTGCGCGCCAGTTGTGAGGCGAAGGCGCTGAAATTCGGCCGCCACCTCGCCGTCAACCGGCGCCAGATCCACAGCATCGACGAGGTCAACACTCTGGCCGCGCTGATCGAACAGGAGAGCAGCATTTGAACGTCGGCGACCGCCACTATCGCACCATCTGGCTGAGCGACGACGGGCGTTCGGTGGAGATCATCGACCAGCGCTGGCTGCCGCATGATTTCCGCGTCGAGAGGATCGGCAGCGTGGCCGGCATCGCCACCGCGATCCGCGACATGTGGGTGCGCGGCGCGCCTCTGATCGGCGTCACTGCCGCCTATGGCGTCGCCATGCAGATGGCGGACGATCCGTCCGATGCAGCGCTCGACGCCGTCTGGGAAACCTTGCACGAGACGCGCCCGACCGCGATCAACCTGCGCTGGGCGCTGGACGAGATGCGGCGCTTCCTCAAGCCGCTGCCAACAGAGCAACGCGCCAAGGCCGCCTACCACCGCGCCGGCGAAATCGCCGACGAGGATGTCGGCCTCAACCGCGCCATCGGCGAGAACGGCCTCGCCATCATCAAGGCCATCGCGGCGCGCAAGCCGAAGGGCGAACCGGTCAACATCCTGACCCACTGCAATGCCGGCTGGCTGGCGACCGTCGACTACGGCACCGCGACCGCGCCGATCTATCTGGCCACAGAGGCCGGCATTCCCGTCCACGTCTATGTCGACGAGACACGGCCGCGCAACCAGGGCGCCCAACTGACCGCCTGGGAAATGGCCGGCCACGGCGTGCCGCACACGCTGATCGTCGACAATGCCGGCGGCCATCTGATGCAACGCGGCGAGATCGACATGGTCATCGTCGGCACCGACCGCACCACCGCCGACGGCGATGTCTGCAACAAGATCGGCACCTATCTCAAAGCACTTGCCGCCGCCGACAATGACGTGCCGTTCTATGTCGCCTTGCCGTCACCGACCATCGACTGGACGGTGCATGATGGGCTTGCTGAAATCCCGATCGAGCAGCGCTCGGCCGACGAGGTCTCGCTGGTCTGGGGCAAGACCGCCGCCGGCGAGATCGCCCAGGTGCGCATCTCGCCCGAGGCGACGCCCGCGGCGAACCCGGCCTTCGACGTGACGCCGGCGCGGCTGGTCACCGGCCTGATCACCGAACGCGGTGTCGCCAAGGCGTCGCGGGAAGGCTTGAAGGCGATGTTCCCCGAGCGCGTGTAGCACCAAACGCCGCGAGTTTCGGTCCCGCCCTCCTAGTACAGTGGCTCGGCCATGTGCTTGGGCGTCGGCCACGTCGCGGTCACGCCCGGCTGTACCGGCCGCTCGAGATAGGTCGACAGCACCACATAGCTGCGCGTCGACGTGACACCCGGCGTCTCGTAGAGGCGTGCCAGAAGTCCTTCGAGCGCTCTGGTGTCTTCGGTGCGGACCTTCAGCAGCATGCATGTATCACCGGCGACGGTATGGATTTCCTCGACTTCCGGATACTGCGAAACCGCCATCAGTTCCGGGGTCTTTCCCCAGCCTCTGGTGTCGATATGGACAAAGGCGAGCAACGGCTTTTTCACCGCCTTGGGATCGATGATGGCGGCTGTGCTGCGGATGGCGCCGCTGCGCCGCAGGCGCTTGACCCGCTCATGCGCGGCCGGCGGTGAAAGCCCCACACGATCGCCGAGCTCGGCGTAGCTGACCGTCGCGTCGTCGACGAGGACGCCTAATATTTTTCGGTCGATTGCGTCGAGGTCACGGGCCGCAGACCTGTTCTGCAGAATGCCATCTGTTTCTTCATCCATGTTGAAATTCCCGGTTGCTACAGAATTCAATGCGGTCACTATGGTCTTATGTCGAACGCTGATCAAGTTGCATCATTGGCTACAAACGCCCGGGCGCCGATCCCGGCTCTCGCCTATCTCCTGACTGGCTGCATCGCGGTGATCGGCTCGAATTCGCTTGTGCTGGGCCCGATCGCACCGGCCGTGGCCTCGTCGTTTGCGACAAGCGTGCCGGTCGTGATGATTGCGGCGGCCGCGTTCGGCCTCGGCACCTCCGCAAGCGCCCTGTTCCTGGCGCGCTATATCGACCGGGTTGGCGCACGCCGGATGTTGCAGGGCGCATTGTTGTTGCTGGCGATTGCACTGGTCGCCAGTGCCGCGGCACCGACGGTCGCGGCGCTGGTCGTGGCCCAGTCTGTCGCCGGCATCGCCGCCGGTATCGCCATGCCGGCAATCTATGCCAGTGCGGCGGCCATCGCGCCGCCGGGCCGCGAAAGCGGCACGATCGGTGTCGTGCTGACCGGCTGGACCTTGAGCATGGTCGCCGGCGTTTCGCTGTCGGCCGTGCTTGCCGATCTCGTGCATTGGCGTGCCGTTTTCGCAGCGGTCGCACTGCTTGCAATGCTTGCCTTGGCCGGTCTCACAATGACGTCGCTGAGCGACGCCAGGAAGAGCGGCCCGGCGCCGACGCCGCTGGAGGCGCTCGGCATTCCCGGCATCGTACCGCTTCTGGTCGCCTGCGCCGCCTTCATGACCGCCTTCTATGGCGTCTATGGCTATCTCGGCGATCACCTGCACAGCGGATTGGGGAGACCGGTGAGTGCCAACGGCTGGGCAGCACTTGCCTATGGCATCGGCTTCGGCACGGCCGCCCTCCTCGACGGTGTCATCGATCGGCTGGGTGCGCGTCGCGTCATGCCGTTCGCCTATCTTCTGGTCGCCACCGTCTACGTCGCGATTGCCGCGGCCAGCGGCAGCTTCGGCCTGACCATCGCCATTGTGGCGGTATGGGGACTGGCCAACCACTTCGGCCTGAACGTCCTGGTGATGCGCCTGTCGGCGCTCGATCCCACGCGGCGCGGCACGATCATGGGACTGAACAGCGCAGTGACCTATCTGGCGGTGTTTGTCGGCACCACTGGCTTCGGCCCGCTCTACTCGACTTTCGGTTTTGCCATCTGTGCGATGGTTGCCGCACTGCTCATGCTGGTTGCCGCTGCGGCGGCTGCATGGCGCACGACTAATTGACAGACTGTATCGGCTATCAGCCCTTCACGCGATTGACAGCGGCGCCCTGCCCTTCCATACAAACGGCGTTAATGTTCTCAGGGCGGGGTGAGAGTCCCCACCGGCGGTAAGGGTTTCGGCCAAGCCCGCGAGCGCTCTCCA
The DNA here is from genome assembly GCF_056781655.1 of Mesorhizobium bavaricum. Taxonomy (NCBI): domain Bacteria; kingdom Pseudomonadati; phylum Pseudomonadota; class Alphaproteobacteria; order Hyphomicrobiales; family Phyllobacteriaceae; genus Mesorhizobium; species Mesorhizobium bavaricum. The sequence goes on from NZ_CM165566.1 coordinate 5,911,849, forward strand.
CTTATCGGAGAGGTCAGCAGATTCCGGTGTGATTCCGGAGCCGACGGTTACAGTCCGGATGGAAGAGAACGAACGGAAGACGGACCGCCTCGGCGGGCCGGATTTCGTATCGTGCGTCCTGATTCTGGTTCGAAACGGAAGGATGGACCCATGAATCAGCATACCCATAAAGACTATGAAACGACCCGCATCGCCGTCATTCGCGCGCGCTGGCATGCCGACATCGTCGACCAGTGCGTGCTGGCCTTCGAGGCGGAACTGGCGGAGATCGCAGGCGAGCGCTTCGCCGTCGATGTCTTCGACGTGCCCGGCGCCTACGAAATTCCGCTGCACGCCAAGACCCTGGCGGAGACCGGCCGCTATGCCGCGATCCTCGGCACCGCCTTCGTCGTCAATGGCGGCATCTACCGGCATGAATTCGTCGCCAGTGCCGTCATCGACGGCATGATGAACGTGCAATTGTCGACCGGCGTGCCGGTGCTGTCGGCGGTGCTCACCCCGCACAACTACCATGACAGCGCCGAGCATCACCGCTTCTTCTTCGAGCACTTCACCGTCAAGGGCAAGGAAGCGGCCAATGCCTGCGTGCAGATCCTGGCCGCGCGGGAATTGATCGCGGCCTGAGATCACCAAAAGAAGCCGGATTTCAGCCCTGCAACAAGAATTGCGGTCGACGAGGCCTCTTATGGTTGCGGTTGCCCTGAAATCCGGCCAGAAGCATCAGGGCCGACCGGCGACCGGTCGGCCCGCGACGTTGCGCTTGAAACCAGATACGGGAGACTATTGGGTGGCTCGCATAACACTAAGACAATTGCTCGACCACGCCGCCGAATACGGCTACGGCGTGCCCGCTTTCAACATGAACAATATGGAACAGGGCCTCGCCATCATGGAGGCCGCCGAAGAGACCAAGTCACCGGTCATCCTGCAGGCGAGCCGTGGCGCCCGCGCCTATGCCAATGACGTGGTGCTGGCCAAGCTTATCGATGCGCTGGTCGAAATCCACCCTGACATCCCGGTCTGCATGCATCTCGACCATGGCAACAACGAAGCCACCTGCGTCACCGCGATCCAGTACGGCTTCACCTCTGTGATGATGGACGGGTCGCTGAAGGAAGATGGCAAGACGCCGGCCGACTACGCCTACAATTCCGGCATCACCCGCCGTGTCGTCGACATGGCGCATTGGGGCGGCGTTTCCGTCGAAGGCGAGATCGGCGTGCTCGGCTCACTGGAGAGCGGTGGCGGCGAGCAGGAAGACGGCCACGGCGTCGAAGGCGCGATCAGCCACGACCAACTTCTGACCGACCCCGTGCAGGCTGTCGAGTTCGTCAAAGACACCCATGTCGACGCGCTGGCGGTTGCCATGGGCACCAGCCACGGCGCCTACAAATTCTCGCGCAAGCCGGACGGCGCAGTGCTGGCCATGAACGTCATCGAGGAAATCCATCGCCGGCTGCCGAACATGCATCTGGTCATGCACGGCTCGTCCTCGGTGCCGGAGGATCTGCAGGAGATCATCAACAAATATGGCGGCCAGATGAAGCCGACCTGGGGCGTGCCGGTCGAGGAGATCCAGCGCGGCATCAAGCATGGCGTGCGCAAGATCAACATCGACACCGACAACCGCATGGCGCTGACCGGCGCGATCCGCAAGGTGCTGACCGAGAACCCGAGCGAGTTCGACCCGCGCAAATATCTGACGCCGGCAATGGCGGCGATGAGGAAGCTCTGCAAGGAGCGCTTCGAGCAGTTCGGCACCGCCGGCAACGCGCAGAAGATCAAGCCGCTGCCGGTCGCCGAAATGGCCAAGCGCTACAAATCGGGCAGCCTCGACCCGAAGTTCGGCTGAGCCGGACGAACCTCTCCCAGAGTTGCCAGGATCATCCTGGCAACCCTGGTGCCGGCTGTTTCACTCCGGCGTCTCGGTCTCGGCGCGGACCAGCTTGATGTCGGCGCCGGCCGCCCATGCGCCAATATCCTCGCGCCGCAATGCCGCCGCCATCATGTCTGGAAACAGATCCGGCGTGCAGGCAAAGACCGGAATGCCGAGCGCGGCCACCGAACCCGCCATCTTTGGGTCGTAACCGGGTCTGCCCTGGTCGGTCAGCGCCAGAAGCACCACGACATTGACGCCGGAACGAACCAGCGCGGCAAGCCGCTGCAGCAATTCCTGACCGTTGCCGCCTTCATAAAGGTCGGTGATCAGCACCATGTGCGACTTGGTCGGCCGTTCGATGCGATCCGCGCAATAAGCGATGGCCTGATTGATGTCGGTTCCGCCGCCAAGCTGAACGCCGAACAGGACTTCGACGGGATCGCTGAGCTCATCTGTGAGATCGACGATGGTCGTGTCGAAGCAGACGAGCCTGGTCCGCACGACGGGTAACGAGGCCAGCACCGCGGCGAATATCGAGGCGTAGATCACCGAGCTTGCCATCGATCCTGACTGGTCGACGCACAGCACGACCTCGTCCAGATCGACCAGCCGGCGCTGCTTGCGCAAGAAGCCGACCAGCTTCTCAGGCACGATGGTTTTGTGCTCGGGCTGGTAGTGGCGGAGGTTGGCCGAGATGGTGCGCGGCCAGTCGATGTCGCGCTGGCGGGGCCGGTTGGTGCGCTGCGACCGGTCGACCGCACCGCGGATCGCCTCGGCCGTCTTCTGCTCCAGCCGCTGCATCAGCTTGGCGACGATATCGGCGATGATCGTACGCGCGATGTCCTTGGTCTTGGCCGGCATAACCGAGCGCAGCGAAATCAGGTCGGCAACGAGATTGACGTCCGCCTCGATCGCCTTGAGGAACTCCGGCTCCATCAGCATCTGCTTCAGGTTGAGGCGCTCGAAGGCATCCTTCTGGACGATCTGCACGACCTGCGCGGGAAAGAACGATCTGATATCGCCCATCCACTGCGCCACCCGCGGCGCCGAGCGGCCGAGCCCGCCGCGCCGCTTGCGCGGATCGGCGGCGGCATCGCCGGCGCCATCGCCATAGAGTGCATCGAGTGCCGCCGAAAGCCGCTTGTCAGTGTCGGAAAGAGAAGGCGATTTCTCGTCATCGGCGCCGATCGCCAGTCGCCAGCGGCGCTCCCGTCCGTCATCGGTCGACGCTTCGCCTATCTCGGCCTCGTCATCCATCGCCATTCCCGCCCATCAGCAAGGGTCCAAGCCGTTGCAGGTGACGGCGCCACGCCTCGCCACCATCCGGCGTCGGTGTAAGGCCCGCAGGTAGGCGCCTGGCGCGGCCGAGCACCGCCTCGATCAACCGCCGCCGTTCCATGGAGTCCAGATGCGAAAAGACCCGGCGCAGCAGCGGCAGATGAGCGATGAAGGCGTCCTCGTCGAGGGATACGAGCCAGGCATCGACCGCGCCGCGCAGGCCTTCATCATAGATGAGCCGTTGACCGGCGGTGCTGAAGAACCCTTCGAAGAATCCTGCCGCCTCGGCGACCGGCGTTCCCGGCGACAGGCGCCGTGCGATCAGACCCGCTGCTGCGTCGGCCGACAGATGGCCGGCTTCGTAGAGAAGATGCGCGGCACAGCCAGCTACCAATGCCGTCGATCGCGATCCATCCAGCACCGCAGCCAGTCCATTGCGCCAGGCGTCCAGCACGTCCTGTCCAGGCTCGACCAGCTTGATCGCCTCGTCGGCCTTGCGCATGGCGCCGACCAGTGTCGTGGAAGCCTGCGCATCGAGGTCGCGAGCAGCATAGGCAAGCGCGATCCCGCCTTCGATGATCAGCCGCTCCAGCAGACCGGAAAGGCGAGCCGTTTGCGTCTTGCGCGCCTCGCCATAGCGGATGATGTCGGCGAGCGGCGGCACCGATGCCAGGATTTCCAGGCATTCGCTGCTGCGCGCCGCCCGTTCCTCCAAGGCCACGAGGCCGGCCGCCGACGCTTCCGACAGGTTTGCCGTGATGGCGCCCTGAACCAGTGCGGCCATCGCATCGAGAGACGTCGCCGCGCCGATCATCTGGATCAGCCGGCCGTTGGCGGCCTTTTCAATGGTCGGGCCATAGACCAGGTTCTCGACCAGGCGAACGGCATATTCCGGCTCCCACGACAGCATCCACCGCTCGCGAAACGTGCCGCGGCTGCCGCCGCTGTCGGTCAATTTACCCCAGTGCACGCCAAGCACGTTCAGCCGGTGCAGCAATGTCGAACGAAACAGCCCGCTTTCGCTGCGCAAGTCGACCGACAGTTCGCGCTCCAGCGCCTCGGGCTTCAGCCGCGCCGTCTTCTGGTTGCGCTGCAGGTCCTCGATCAGCGGCGCCAGTGGCGTGTCGGGTGGAATTTCACCGACATCCGCGCCCAGCAGCAGTTCGGCTTCGACCAGCGCCCACAGCAGCGCTTCGCCGTTGAACAGGGCGGCGATCGCGGCGTCGCGCAATTCCTCGAAACCAGGCTTTGGCCGCTCACGGATTGCGGCCAGCGTGCGGGCCAGCCGTTCGGCTTCGATCAGCGAGGCGGTGGAGACCATATGCCCCTTCGCTCTCAGCACCGCCGCGATCATCGCGAGCCACAGCGTCGCCGCGTCGTGCCGGCCTCGCGTGCGCCACAGATGCTTGCACCAGCCGGGCGCGACGACGCCGGCGCCATAGCCGAAACCGAGCGCCAGACGCGGCCCCGTCCATGGCGCCCAGGTCATCATGCTCTTGCGCCGGGCGAGCCCCTTGAGAAGCGCCTGGTCCTCCTTCTGCGATCGCGTCGCTTGCAACGCCGGCACATGCCAGGCGCCGCAAACGACAGCGATCGGCCCATCGAATTCCTTGCGCGCGGCGGTGATTTCAAGCCGCATATGCGCTTCCCGCCTGGCCTCGAAGGCGGCAAGCGGACCTTCGCCGTCGCGCAGCGTCGTCATGGCGTCGGATATCGCAGCGAAGATGGGGCCCGGTTGCGGATTCTGCTCGATGATGTCAGACCACCAGCTCTCGCCATCCTCATAGCCGGCAGCCTGCGCCAGCGTCCCGATCGGGTCGCGCACATGCGGCGCCGTCTCGTTGTCGACGTCGGGTTCCGCTTCAGCGGCATCGGCATTTTCCGCGTCGTCGACAGGCGCAATCCGGGCCGATGAAGGCAGGTCGATGAACCGCAATGCCGCGTTGTTGCCGACAGCCCACAGGGCCGCTTGGTATTCCGGTGAGAATTCGGCGAAAGGCCAGAAGCTCGTCGAGGCCGGATCGTCTTCCGGATAGCAGAGCAGCGCCACCGGTGGCTGCATTTCGGGGCGGGCAAGCAGTGGCAGCAGCGCGGAGGCGTCAGCCGGCCCTTCGATCAGCACGGCGACCGGTTTCAACTCCTGCAACGCCTGCACAAGGCTGTCGGCGGAGCCGGGCCCGTGATGGCGTATGCCGAAATAGGAAACGTCGCTCAGCGCCATGGCCTCAGATCGCCGCGTTCAAGGCGGCGTAATAACCGGCATAGTCCGGCCGCTTCTTGAGGACCGTTTCCAGATATTCTTCCAGCACCAGTTTGTCCTGCACCGGATCCTTTATGATCGCGCCGACAAGGCTGGCCGCCAGGCCTTCGGCGCCGAGCTTGCCGCTGTCGAACCAGGCCGCCTGGCTGAGGCCGCCAACCATTGTGGCGATCGCCTCGGCCGTGGACAGCGAACCGGATGGCGTCTTCAGCGTGACCTTGCCGTCCGATGTCGCACCGGAGCGCAATTCGCGGAAGATGGTCAGCACGCGGGCGATCTCCTCGCCGACATTCTTCGGCACCGGCAGGTCGAGACCGCCAGCCATTTCGCCGACCCGCTTGGAGACGATCGCCACTTCTTCCGCCATGTCCTCGGGCAATGGCAACACGACGACATTGAAGCGGCGCTTCAGTGCCGATGACAATTCGTTGACGCCCTTGTCGCGGTTGTTGGCGGTGGCGATAATGTTGAAACCGCGCTGCGCGTAGATCGACGTGTTGAGTTCCGGGATCGGCATCATCTTTTCGGAAAGCACGGTGATCAGCGTGTCCTGCACATCGGAGCCCATGCGCGTCAGTTCCTCGAGGCGGCACAGCTTGCCGTCCTGCATGGCGCGGTAGAGCGGTGTCGGCACCAGCGCCTCCTGGCTCGGGCCTTTGGCTAGAAGCTGCGCATAGTTCCAGCCATAGCGGATCTGGTTCTCATCGGTGCCGGCGGTGCACTGCACGATCAGCGTCGAGTCGCCCATGATGGCGGCGGCGAGATGCTCCGACACCCAGGATTTCGCCGTGCCGGGAACACCGAGCAGCAACAGCGCGCGATCGGTGGCGAGCGTCGCCACGGCGGTCTCCATCAGCCGGCGCCGCCCGACATATTTCGGCGTTATCAGCGTCCCGTCGTCAGCCTTGCCGCCGAGCAGGTAAGTCAACACGGCCTTCGGCGAGAGGCTCCACCCGGCAGGTCTCTGCCGGTCGTCATTGCGTGCGAGCGCTTGCAATTCGGCGGCGTAGGCCTGCTCGACCGGGAGACGGATGGCTGCGTTCATTTGCTGTTCTCCGGATTGATCATGTGTCGGTTCCAGGCCCGGCCAGTGATGCGTTGAGACGCAGAAGACCGAGCGAAGGCGCCGCCGGAGCCATACCGGCTGCAACAACGTCCCCGATCAATTTTTCCGCCGCTGCCGCCGTGGCGAGATGGCCCATCGTTTCCAGCAGCTGGTCGACGCCTCGCTTCACGGCGTCATCGTTTCCCGCAACAGCGGAGCGCAGCGCCGGGAGCGTCTGGCCGTTTGTCAGGTCGGCCCATTCCAGCCAGCTTGCTTCGAGGCCCTCGGCCAGGTTGAGCGCACCAAGATATTGCGTGTCTTTCAGGATCAGCCTGACCAGGACACGCTTCCTGCGGCTGTCCAGACGCGGCATGAGGTGGAGGACGAAAAGCGCCGGCTTGCCGCCTTCGGCGACAAGCGTATCGGCCATATGCGTCACCGCAGCGTCGCTGCCTGAGGCGGCAACCATTCGCGCGACAAGGATATCGGCATTGTTGTCGGCGCCGAATTGCCACGCCCCGATGAAATCGGATTCGGTGACGCCGAAGCGCGCGGCAAGATCAACCAGGTTGCAGCTTTCGAACAGTTCGGCGCGGCGCCGCTCCTGTGCCGGCGATTTGAGTTTTGCCGGCGCGTAGGTGGTGCGGCGGCGGATGAAGCCGGATTTGCCTTCTGCGATGAAGGCGGCGAGTTCGGCGGTCGGATCTTCCGGCCCGCCATCACCAGGCTGGCCGTGCTCTCCCAGCCTTGCCAGCAGCCGGCCGGCCAGTTCGCGCACCTTGCCGGAACGATCGGTGGAGAGGCTCTGCAGGAACGGCACGTCATCGGTGCCGAGGCCGAAGCGCATCAGTTCGATGAGCGCGAGCCTGACCTCCGCCGGCTCGCCAGGTCCCTTGGTCTCGATCAGCATCCGGGCCGAAGCCGGTGCGGTGCGACGCATGTCGGCCAGCGCGGTACGGCGCGCGGCGGGATAGAAGTCGTCCCAGTTTTCCGCCGTCAGTTGCTCCTGGCTTGTATGTTTTTCGCCGTCCACGCCTGACTGCCAGTCGATCCAGGGCGCATAGACGTCCGGACTGTTGTGATCCGAGGCGGCAGGCATCCAGTCCATCGGATGCAGCACGAAGCCGCGGCTGGCGACGAGCGCCACGACGCGCGTCTTGCCTCTTGTGTCGCTGGCGTGTTTCAGCGCGGCTCGCAAAAGCGGCCGCAGCCGCTCCGGCAGCATCGGTAGGCCAAGTTCAGGCAGTGGCGGGCGACGCTTCAGCGTCTTCGGAGCGGCCGGCCGCAAGGCAATTTCGAGGGCCTGCGCGGCGATTGCCAGCAACCGGCGTTCGCGCTCGTCGGGGTTTGCGCTGCCGGCGATCTCCTTCCATGCGGCCGGAGCCAAATCGAAGGTGGTGCCGCCGGTGATCCAACAATCGCGCATGGTCGCCAGGCCGGTCTGCTCGCTCTCATTCATGACAGATCAAGCCTCCCGAACCCACTTTGCGCCGCCAGCAGGTCAAGCCGGCTGCCGTTCCAAAGCGCGGCCGTTGCCTTGAGGTCCAGCCCAAGCAGCGTTGGATTGACAGTGTCGGCGATCGGCAAGGCGATGCCGTGCGGATCGCCGGCGGCCTGCCACCAGGCGGCACCCCGATCGTCCAGCAGGATCGCGCCGGGTGGCAGCATGACAGGACAGTCGGTGAGCCAGGGCGCTTCGTCCTGGCGAGCAATGTGAGCCGCGAGCGGATCCGATGCGCCAAGGCTGAAATCCGGCCACTCGCCGGACGGGACGTCGCCCTTGCGATCCGCCACCAACGCCCGTAGCGGCTGACGCGCCGGATAGAAGACCAACCGGGCATCGAAACGGTCACCTGGCGTGAACGCGTTCGACCGGCGACCGGCCGACGCCGGAAAATAGTCGAGCAGGAGGGCAAATTGCGAGGTGGCGCTGTTCAGGTCGAGCAGCCAGGTCGAATGGCTGACAAGACCGTCACGGCGCGACTCGATCTTCTCGCCGAGCACCTCCCAGACGCTTTCGACCTCGATCGCATCGGGATTCGCTAGCACCTGTTCGCGGCTCTCGGAGGTCGATACGAGCCGCCTCAGTTCCGGGTCATCAGGTGCCGATCGCCAGGCCTTGGCCAGCAGCACAAGCTTGCCGAGTTCGCGGATCGCCACGTCCGGCCGTTCCTCGCTGCGCAACGCCATCAACCGTGACGGTATCTCGTCGATGCGGCTGGCAAGTGCCGTCGCCTTCATGTCGACCAGCCGCGCGGCGATCCGGCGGCAACGATCGCTGCTGTTGTCGACAAAACCGGCAAGGCCAAGCCGCAACTGGTCGGCGATCCACTGATCGAGTTCATCCAGCGCCGCCGACACGGAAGATCGCGTGTCTTCTGCCCGCTTGCGCTGCGCTGCCTCGCGGCGTTCAATCGCTGTCGCATCTTCGACAACGGCGCTTTCGTCGCGCGCGGCTTCGCCGATGCTTTTGCCGCCCACACCTTGTGTCGGTTCCACAGGTTGCGACGCGGCCTTCCTGCGGCGGCCCAGCCAATCGTTCACCCATTCCGGCGTCGACCCAGCGGCGGCAAAACCGGCTGGCGCGGTGGCGGCGATCCACATCAGCGCCAAGGTGTGTTTGCAGGGAAATTTCCGCGACGGGCAGGTGCATTTGTAGCCATGGTCGCCGGTGTCGACGACCACACGGTAGGGATTGGAGCCGGAACCCTGGCATTCCCCCCAGATGAGAGCGAGCTGTTCGTTCTTTTCGAGTCGTGGCCAGTTCGATTGCTTGGTCAATTTGGAAGCGGCGCTCAACGACGCCTGGTCGGGCGCAAGCGCCTCGATGGTTTTCAAGTCAAATTCCAAGCCGCGCCTCTCGTCGCTCGAACGAATGCCGGTTGCCAGTATAGATGGCCGTCTGTGAAGGATTCTTGTAGCAGCAGTCTGCTAGAGATCGATACAGCTGGCCACGTTAATTTGCGTCGCCAAGCTGATCTGCGGGCAATGGGCGCTGCCGTTCGGCGAACGCCCCTCGAAAAGGTATGCCTGGCGAGGATATGATGCGAGGTACGCCCTACTGGAGCGTCCGCGCTGGCGGCTGGCCGACGTGGTCGCGGGCTATGCCGGCATCGGCATCCTCGGCCCCATACGAACGGTCGAGCCCCGTCGCCACCACCGAGACCCTGAAGCGGCCTTCCATGCTCTTGTCGAAAATCGCGCCGACGATGATGTCGGCGTCCTCGTAGACCTCTTCGCGGATGCGGGTGGCGGCCTCGTCGACCTCGAACAAGGTCATGTCCCTGCCGCCCGAGATCGAGACCAGTACGCCCTTGGCGCCCTTCATCGACACTTCGTCGAGCAACGGGTTGGCGATCGCCGCTTCCGCCGCTTTCATCGCCCGGCCCTCGCCGGAGGCCTCGCCGGTTCCCATCATGGCGCGGCCCATGTCGCGCATCACCGATTTCACATCGGCGAAGTCGAGATTGATCAGGCCTTCCTTGACGATGAGGTCGGTGATGCAGCTGACGCCGGAATAGAGCACGCGGTCGGCAATGACGAACGCATCGGCGAAGGTGGTCTTGGCGTCGGCGATCCGGAACAGGTTCTGGTTCGGGATGACGATCACCGTGTCGGCGCTCTCGCGCAGCCGCTCGATGCCTTCTTCGGCCATCTGCATGCGGCGCCGGCCCTCGAAGGCGAAAGGCTTGGTGACGACGCCCACGGTCAGGATGCCGGCCTTGCGCGCCGCCTGGGCAATGATCGGAGCAGCGCCGGTTCCGGTGCCGCCGCCCATTCCGGCGGTGACGAAACACATATGCGTGCCGGCCAGATGGTCCATGATCTCGTCGAGCGATTCCTCGGCCGCGGCGCGGCCGATCTCGGGAAGCGACCCGGCGCCCAATCCTTCGGTGACATGAGCGCCAAGCTGGATCAGCCGCGTGGCCTTCGACATGGTCAGCGCCTGAGCGTCGGTGTTGGCGGCGATGAATTCGGTCCCCTGAAGCTGCTCCGCGATCATGTTGTTGACGGCATTGCCGCCGCCGCCGCCGACGCCGATAACGGTGATCTTGGGTCTCATCTCGGAGATTTCGGGCTTCTTGAACTCGGCCATGCCTGTTTCTCCTTCGCCAATCGCGCGCGCTTCACGACCCACCCGCAGACTGCCTTGGGACATTGCAATCGAGCGGCATGACGCGAATCAGTCCGTTCGGATGGGTACCTCAAAAAGCCAGAGAGCGGCCAGAGGTGCAAGTGCGGGAACGGTCAAGATTTGTGATGACGGTTTTGCACACCGTGGCACAGACGCCGGACGCCGTGGCCGGCTTTGCCAACACGGCTTGCCGCGCAATGATCGAAGCGGCTATCATGTGCTTGATAAATCGCTGACTTCGGCGTTCGTGCCGCGTTCGGCCAACCAGATTGTCTGCGGCTGATGTCGTCAGGGTCAATTTCAGAACGAATGAAGTAGCGCCCCCGCCAATGGCCGACAGAACACAATTCGGGTTGATCGCCGTCGACACCGTCCCCTTGCACGAGAAAGTCTATCTGGAGCTTGTCAGGGCCTTGATGTCCGGCCAGTTCCTGCCTGGCCAGAAGCTGACCTCACGCAAGCTCGCCAAGGAACTCGGCACCAGCGACATGCCGGTGCGCAGCGCCTTCATGCGGCTGCAGGCGCTGCGGGCGCTCAGCCCGATGCCGAACGGCAGCGTCGAAGTGCCTGTCATTTCAGCCGAACGGTTTTCACAGTTGACCGCTGTGCGGACGATCCTCGAAGGCTCGGCGACTGAACTTGCGACAAAGCTCATCAACGGCAACAATCTACGGACGATCCGACGCCACTGCACAGACCTGACTTTGGCTGCCCGCAAGGGCGATATCGACGACTATCTGCGGAAGAACCACGACTTCAAATTCTCGATCTACCGCCATTGCGGCAATGAGCAGATGATCTTCCTGATCGAGACCGTCTGGATGCAGGTCGGCCCGTTTCTGAGAAACCTGGCCATGGGTTTCGAGGACGATCTCGCCTCCATTCTCGACATCGACTACCATGAGGAAGTCGTCGCGGCGCTCGAGGCCCAGGACGGCGAGCGTGCGCGCGCGGCCATCGTTCGGGACATCGGCGAAGGCGCGACACATATCCTTCAGCAGGCCAGGTTTCCGAAAGCCAGAAACTAGGCCACAGCCATGATGACGTGGGCCTGAATTTTGGCGGCAACCTCGCCGCGGCCATGTCTGTTTGCAATCGTGGCTGCGGCGTAGTCGGTTGCAGTTTCCAGTCCTCCCGCGTCCCTGGCCTCGATTTCGCTGCGAAGAACAGTTCCCTGACAATAGGCAACGGCCGGAACGCGCGGCGAGGATGCGCGGCTTTGTTCGGCTCTCGTTTCGATCGCCACCTGGGCGAAGCCCGCGTCCTCCAGGTCGCTGTGGATCTGTGCCGTATCGTGATAGCCGTGTGGCGTGCGGGCCAGAAAACGCGGCGGATCGTTCGGGAAAATCTCTGCGAGCGCATTCGTCACATCATTGGCGAATACATTCTCCTCAATGCGATCCCAGACGTTGAACAAAAAATGGCCTCCGGGCTTCAGGACCCGCTTTGCTTCGCGGTAGCCAGATGAGCGGTCGGGAAAGAACATCGCGCCGAACTGACAACAAACGAGGTCGAAGACCGCATTTTCAAAGGGCAGTGCCAGGGCGTCCGCCTGGCGCCATGTGATGCGACTGTCGGGAGCTTGTCGCGACGCGGCGTAGTCGAGCATCGGCTGGTTGAGGTCGGTTACGACATAGCTTGCGCCACCGGACAGTTTTGGCGCCAATGCGCGGGTGACCACCCCGGTGCCGGCGGCGATTTCCAAAACGGCATTTGGCGACAAGGACGCCGCCCTTCGCGCAAGATCCGCGGCGAACGGCTCGAAAATCAACGGCACCATATAGCGGTCGTAGTTTTCCGGAATCGAGCCCGTGAACACCTTGTCCGCTTCCAGCATTGCCACCACCCACCATCCATTTAATAGCGCGCGAGACTAGCACATAATTGCCCGCTTTGATCACTTTCGACCGAGAGCATCCAGCCGTATATGGAGGCACGTCGTCGAAGCTCGCCTGCTGTCGCATGGCGGGCCGAACTCCTGTATGCTCGGCGGAAAGTGGTGGAGGTTTCTTCCATGAAACGACATCTGACCGACGAGGAAAAGACGCGCGTTCGCGACAGGTTGACGGCGGTCGAGAGCGCGAAGTATCCGGACCATATCGTTTCGGTCATGGTGAACAACGAAACCGACGACAACGGCAATCCGGTATGGTCGGTCGTCAAATCATTTGACGATAAGGAGGCTGCCTACGGGCACAGCGTGCTTATCAAGTGGCCGGGTTGCACCTGGTAATACGCACCGTTCAAATGCCACTTGGCTTTCCATACCCTTGCCTCTATATTGCGATCGCAGATCGCGCAATTGGTTTTGAAATGCCTCCCGACATCCCGGCTAGTGACTTGAAAAGATAAGAAAACCTCCGGCGGCGGTCGGATTTTGGTTTTCAAGAACTCACAAGCCATCTTTACCAGGGACTGCGTAGCCGGGAAGGTTACGGCACCTTCGAAACCAGAGGTTAGAAATTGAGCGATGCAATTGCGGACGTTTTGAACTGGCTTGAAACCCGAAACGACATCCAGAGCCTGAGGGCGGCTGTGTGCGACCTCAACGGCGTCATGCGCGGCAAGCGCATCCCGGTCGAGCAGGCGCGCAAGGCGCTCGAAGGCAAGCTGCGCATGCCTTATTCCCTGATCGGCCTCGACATCTGGGGCGAGGACATCGAAGGCAACACGCTGGTTTTCTCGACCGGCGACGCCGACGGACTTTGCCAATGGACGGGGCGCGGCATTCTGCCGGTGGCCTGGACGGCGCATCCCACCGCGCTTGTCCCACTCTGGCTCGCCGATGAAACCGGAGCGCCATATCTTGGCGATCCGCGGCGGGCGCTGGCCCGCATTCTCGACCGCTACAAGGCCCTGGGATTGACCCCGGTCGCGGCGACGGAACTCGAATTCTATCTGGTCGATCCGCAGTCGCAGCGGCCGGTCGGGCCGGTCTCACCGGTGACCGGGCGCCGTCTCGATTCCGACGCCGCGTTGTCGATCGATGAGATCGACGACTTCGAATCCTTCATCCACGACGTCTACGAAGCCTGCAGAACGCAAGGCATTCCCGTCGACACGGCCATTGCGGAAAATGGCGTCGGCCAGTTCGAGATCAACCTGAACCACGTCGCCGACGCGCTGCGGGCGGCTGACGATGCCGTGTTGTTCAAGCGCACGGTGAAGGGCATCGCCCGCAAGCACGGCTTTGCCGCCTGTTTCATGGCCAAGCCCTATGGCGACCGCGCCGGCAACGGCTTTCACGTCCATTTCAGCCTGGTCGACGCCGAGGGGCGCAACGTTTTTGACGACGGCACGGATCAGGGCTCGGAAATCATGCGCCATGCGGTCGGCGGCCTTCTCGCGGCGATGGCCGAGAGCACGCTGGTGTTCGCACCGCACTTCAATTCATACCGCAGGCTGCGTCCGAGATCCTACGCGCCGACCGCCGTGGCCTGGGGCTATGAGAACCGCATGGTCGCGATCCGCATTCCCGGCGGTCCGACGGGTGCGCGTCGCATCGAGCATCGCGTTTCGGGCGCGGATGCCAATCCCTATCTGGTGCTTGCCGCCATATTGGGCGCCGCGCTGATCGGCATTGAAAGACAGATGTCGCCCGGCGACCCGACCGGCAGCGACGGGCAAGGGATTGTGCCGGCCAAGCTGCCGCCCGACTGGGCGTCGGCAATTGCGGCCTTTGAAAGCGGGACACATGTGGCTGAGATCTTTCCGGCAATCCTGCGCGACTCTTTCATCGCCTGCAAACGCCAGGAGTTGAATACGTTCGCCCTCAATGTCAGCGATTTCGAGATCGAGACATATCTCGAAAGCGTCTAGGTTCGACTAGAACGCCTCAACCCACGGCCTGAGCTCGACTTCGAAGCTCCAAGCGCTGCGGTGCTGACGATGGACCGCGAGATAGGCCTCGGCGATCGCGTCTGGCGACAGGCGGTGGTCCGGCCTGTCGGGACCGGCTGCCTGTCCGGGCGGCTCGATCTGACCGTCAATGATGAAATGCGCGACATGAATGTTTTTGGGCGCAAGCTCGCGGGCCATGGATTGCGCCAGTCCGCGCAGGCCGAATTTCGGCATGGCAAAGCCGGCCGAGCCGGAAAACCCCTTGAGGCTGGCGGTGGCACCGGTGAACAGCATCGATCCCGAGCCCCGCGCCAGCAGCCGCCGAGCCGCCTGCTGGCCGACCAGGAAGCCGCCATAAGCGCCGACCAACAGCGCCTGCCTGACCGCATCGGGATCGAGATCGGCGATCGGGCCGCGCGTGCGCCCGCTGGCGTTGAACACCGCAAGTGCAAGCGGACCGGCCTTGTCGGCGGCGTCGAACAAATTTGCAACGGAAGCTGGATCGGCGACGTCCGTCTTGACGGCCAGTGCGCCGGTCTCGTCGACCAGGGCGCGGAGCTTCTCGACGTCGCGGGCCGCCAGAACCACACGGAAGCCCTCTCTCGTGAGAAGACGCGCAAGCGAGGCGCTCAGGCCAGCGCCCGCACCTGCAATGACGGCCACATCGGATGTCATGATTTTTTCCTCCGGTGTTTCGCAACGTCGCGCCTTCGGCGACAAGAGGCAAGAAAAGCCTTTGCTGCGATTTTGGTGTCAGGTGGATGTGGATACCAAAAGCCGCACGTGCAAGCCTCAGGCAGATCGCGGGAGAGGCAGGCTCAATTCAAGATGACGGCGGGAATGCCCTCCGTCCTGAGCAAACTACGAAGACCGATCGGCCTTCAGCACCGAGACCGCCACTTCGCTGTTGTGAACATACTCGTTGGCGTCCGGCTGCTTCTGCACCAGCAGGATGAACAGCAGGTCGGTCAGCGTCAGCTGCGCGTCGCGCGCGGTGATCGATGAGGAGCGCGCACGCTCCTCGTCGGCGATGGTGTAGAGGCAGATGTCGGCAACCCGGCTCAGCGGATTGTCGTGCAGGCCGGTGACAGCGATCACCGTCGTGCCGCGCTTGCGGGCAAGCTCGGCGATGCGCAAGGTTTCGATGCTGGCGCCGGAATAGGAGAGTGCAAACAGCACATCGCCAGGCCCGAGCGTCGAGACATTGGCCATCTGGACGTGGCTGTCGCTGTCATGCAGCACATTGCGGCCGAGCTTCATCAGCTTGTAGGAGAAATCGCGCGCCACCAGCGAGGAGGCGCCGACACCGACCAGATGGATGCGGCGCGCGCCATCCAATAGTTCCAGCGCCCTGGAAATGATCCGCTCGGTGTTGGCGGCGACGGTCCGCTGTATCGACAGAAGCTTGCTGCCGACCAGCTTTTTCAGAATAACCTGGTAGCTGTCGCCGACCTCGATCGAACCGTGGATCACGCCGGCCGGCACTTGCCATTCCTGCGCCTTGGCCTCGCTGACGGCGAGCTTGAGCTCCTGGTAGCTGGCATAGCCGAGCTTCTGGCTGAACTTGACGACGCTCGACTGGCTGCGTCCAATCTCGGCCGCAAGTGCCGCCGTCGACAAACGCAGCATCTGGTCGGGATTGTCGACGATGTACTGGCCGATCTCACGATCGCCAGGCGCCATGCCGTCGAGCTTCGCATTGATCCTGTTCAGAACGGACACGGGATTCCCTATACGCGTTTCAGGCCGGCAAGCCGCACAGTCAACCCGGGCTGACCGCGTGCCACGATAGGAATAAAATATTCCAATTCTGATTGACAGCCAAGAACGCACAATTAATTCTCGACCTGGACCCAAGCCAATCCAGGATTCGGAGCAGGACTCCGGAGCGAGACGGCGGCCCGGCTCCGCGCACAAGGTTTCAGCCCATGGACAGACTGCGGATCGTCGGCGGACAAAGACTGGAAGGCGCGGTCACCATATCCGGCGCCAAGAACGCCGCCCTGCCGCAGATCGCGGCGGCCCTGCTCAGCCCCTACCCGCTCGAACTGACCAACCTGCCCGATGTGACCGATATCGAAAACATGCTCGGCGTGGTGCGGCTGCACGGCGCCGAAGTGACGCGCTCGGCCCATGCCGCGACGATCGACACCAGCTCCGCCGTTTCCAAGGAGACGTCCTACGACACGGTGCGAAAAATGCGGGCGACGGTGCTCGTGCTGGCGCCACTGCTGGCCCGGTTCGGCCATGCGCGGGTTTCGCTGCCGGGCGGCTGCGCGATCGGCGCGCGGCCGGTCGACATGCATGTCGCGGCGCTCGCAGCACTGGGCGCCAGGATAGCCATCGAAAACGGCTCGATCGTCGCGTCAGTGCCGAACGGGCTGACCGGCACGCGCATCGTCTTGAGCTCGCCGTCGGTCGGGGCAACGGAAACTGCCATGATGGCGGCGACCATGGCCAAGGGCGAAACCGAAATCCTCAACGCGTCGCGCGAGCCCGAAGTGGCCGATCTCGCCGCGTGTCTCAACACCATGGGCGCGCGCATCGAAGGCGCCGGCACGCACCGCATCCTGATCGCTGGCGACACGACCTGGCAGGCTGCCAGGCACGACATTATCCCGGACCGGATCGAGGCCGGCACCT
Organism: Mesorhizobium bavaricum; assembly: GCF_056781655.1. Lineage (NCBI taxonomy): Bacteria > Pseudomonadati > Pseudomonadota > Alphaproteobacteria > Hyphomicrobiales > Phyllobacteriaceae > Mesorhizobium > Mesorhizobium bavaricum. Next base: position 5,928,929 of record NZ_CM165566.1, read on the forward strand.
ATGCCATCGCCGCGGCGATTACCGGCGGACAGCTCGAACTGACGCATGCCCGGCTCGAACATATGGCCTCGGTGGTGCAACTGCTGGAGGCCACCGGTGTCAGCGTCTGGCCGGGCGACCGCGGGCTCATCGTGTCCCGCGACCGGCCGCTCAAGGCGGTCGACCTCACGACGGAACCCTATCCGGGGTTTCCGACCGATCTGCAGGCGCAGTTCATGGCGCTGATGTGTTGCGCCGACGGCGCGTCGCTGTTGCGTGAAACGATCTTCGAAAACCGCTTCATGCATGTTCCCGAACTGATGCGGCTCGGCGCCAACATCAAGCTGCAGGGCACCACGGCGCTGGTGCGTGGTGGCGAGAAACTGCATGGCGCTCCGGTGATGGCCACCGACCTGCGTGCTTCGGTGTCGCTGGTGCTGGCGGCGCTGGTGTGCGAGGGCGAGACGACCATCAACCGGGTCTATCACCTCGACCGTGGCTATGAGCAGTTGGATCGCAAGCTCCGCCTGTGCGGCGCCGACATCGAGCGGCTGAGCGCATGAGTGGCGCGGATCATTATTTTCTCGGTGTCGACGGCGGCGGCACCGGCTGCCGGGCGCGCATCGAGGATGCCCAGGGAAACGTGCTGGGACAGGGCCTGTCGGGCCCGGCGACAACCCGGCTCGGCATCGACGCTGCCTGGGCCTCGATTGCGAAAGCTTTCGGGACGGCGATCGAAGAGGCAGGGTTCGGACCCGCCGAGACCGCCCGCATCAGCGCCGGCATTGGCCTTGCCGGCATCGGCCGCAAGGGCGCGCTGGAAGTGTTGCGGGCGATTGCGCATCCATTTGCCAGCATCGATTTCGTCAGCGACGGCGTCGGTGCCTGCCTTGGCGCCCATTCCGGCCAGGACGGCGCCATCGTCATTGCCGGCACCGGCTCGATCGGCCTCGGCTTTGTCGACGGCCGCGACCTGCGCGTCGGCGGCTACGGGTTTCCGATCTCCGACGAAGGCAGCGGCGCCGATCTTGGATTGAGGGCCGTGCAACTGGCCTTGCGCGCCCATGACGGCCGGCACGAGCGGACAGCGTTGCTGGCCGAGGTGATGCAGCGCTTCGAAGGCGACCCGATGGAAGCGGTCGCCTGGATGGACCGCGCCAGCGCCACGGACTACGCGGTCCTCGCGCCGATGGTGATGCGCCATGCCGACCAGGGCGATCCGATCGGGCGGCGCATCGTGCAAAGTGCGGCCGAGCAGATCGACACGCTGGTGCGGGTGCTGTTCGAGCAGGGCGCGCCGCGCGTGACCTTGCTGGGCGGCCTGTCCAGCCCGCTCGAGCCATGGCTCGCCCCCGATGTGAGGCGCCGCCTGAAGCCGGCTGACGGCGACGCCGTCTCGGGCGCGATCATCCTCGCAAAACGGTCCTGCGGCGGGCGATAGCGCTCTGTCCACATAGGAATAATATATTCCATATGTCTGTTGACGATGCGAATAATCAATTCTAAAAAGTTAACAAAAGAAACAGGTAGCGAGAACGGACCCAGGTCCGTGCGCGCAGGTGCCGGTCAAGGAGCCATGCTCGACGCCGGCCGTGCAGCATGATTTGAAAGCAAGAGATGACCGAACAAGGGTTGATGTCCGAGCTGGACCGGCTGGTTTCCGAAGGCCGGAACCCAAGGACGATGGACATCGACCTGCTGCCGACCATCGACGTGCTGCGCAAGATCAACGACGAAGACAGGGCTGTCCCGGCGGCGGTCAAGAAGGTCGTGCCGGAAATCGCGGCCGCGGTGGACCGCATCGTGCTTGCCTTCCAGAATGGCGCGCGGCTGATCTATATGGGCGCCGGCACCAGCGGCCGGCTCGGGGTTCTCGACGCTTCGGAGTGTCCGCCGACGTTCGGCGTGCCCGAAGGCATGGTCGTCGGCCTGATCGCCGGCGGGCCCGACGCCCTGGTGCGGTCGACGGAAGGCGCCGAGGACGATCCGAAAATGGGCGCGAAGGCGCTGCAGGAGATCGGGCTTACGTCAGACGATGTGGTGGTCGGCATCGCCGTCAGTGGGCGCACACCCTATGTCATCGGCGGGCTGAACTATGCCAGGCAAGTGGGCGCAACGACGGTCGCCCTATCCTGCAATCCCTCCTCGACCATTGCCGGCATCGCCGACATTGCCATCTCGCCGGTTGTCGGTCCGGAAGTGCTCACCGGCTCGACCCGGCTGAAGTCGGGAACCGCGCAGAAGCTGGTGCTCAACATGCTGACCACCGCCAGCATGGTCCGCATCGGCAAGAGCTACCAGAACCTGATGGTCGACCTTAACCCCTCAAACAAGAAGCTCGTCGCCAGGGCGATCCGGATAGTCATGCAGACGACCGGCTGCACGGCACAGCAGGCAAAACACGTGCTCGGCAAGACCGGCAATGATGTGAAGCTGGCGATCCTGGTGACGATCACCGGCATGGGCGTCGAGGAGGCGCGAGCGGCTCTCGGCAGGGCCGGAGGCTTCCTGCGAAAGGCAATCAGCAACGCGACAGCATGAAGCTGCATGAACACGACGGCAGGGCCGTATGGGACAAGACGGCAAAGCCGCTTGAGACAAGACGGCGTGAAGCCGCATAGACTGGGCCGATACTCCAAACCATGTGTGTCTGGAAGCGGTCCGCAGAAACTGCAAGGCATCAAGTTCAATCAGATGGGAGACGAGAATGGTTCACCTCACAAGAAAGCTGCTGTCAGGCATCACGCTGGCCGCGATGCTCGGCCTGGCCGCGGTTTCAACGCAGGCGAATGCTGCGACGCTGCATATGGCCTGGTCGCAGGACGCGACCGGGCTCGACCCGCACAAGCAGACGGCCTTTTCGTCGCTGCGGCTGCTCGAGCTGATCTATGAGCCGTTGGTGCGGGTCGACGCCAGCCTGCAGATCATCCCGGCCATCGCCACCTCCTGGGAATTCTCCAAGGATGGCAAGGAGCTGACCTTCAAGCTCGATCCCAAGGCGAAATTCCAGGACGGCACGGCTGTGACCCCGGCCGACGTCAAGGCATCGTTCGAGCGCATCCTCGACGAGAAGACGGGCGCGGCCGCGCGCGCCAACTTCCTGTCGATCGCCAGCATCGACACGCCCGATGCGACGACCGTCGTGTTTCATCTGTCGCAGCCGGATGCGCCGATCCTGACGGCGATGAGCGACGTCAACGCAGCCATCGTACCGGCAAGCGAAATCAAGGCCGGCTCGATCGGCACCAAGGCGGTCGGCTCAGGACCCTTCAAGCTCGACAAATGGGACCCCAATGCCAAGGAGGTGCTGAGCGCCAACAAGGACTGGGCGGGCGGCGCGACCGGCGTCGACGGCATCGAGATCAGCGTGCTTCCCGACGAAGCCGCGATCCTGGCCGCCATGCGCACCAAGCAGATCGATTTCGCGCTGCTCAACGACCCGCTCGTCGCCACGCTGGTGCCGAAGGAAGCCAGCCTGCAACTGAACCGGGTGCCGGTTCTGTCCTACCACGTGCTGCAGCTCAATCCGTCGCGCAAACCGATGACCGAGCTCAAGGTGCGCCAGGCCATCTCCTGCGCCATCGACCGGCAGGAGGTGCTGGACACCGCTTCACTCGGCGAAGGCAAGGTCACCGGGCCGCTGACCATCCCGGCGCTGGCGACCGATCCGAGCCAGCTGTTCTGCTACAAGCGCGACGTCGAAAAGGCCAAGAAGCTGATGTCCGAGGCCGGTTATGCCGACGGCTTTGCGGCGACGGTGATCGGCGCCACCGGCGAGCCGCCGACGGCGGCGGCGGAAGCCCAGGTCATCCAGTCGCAGCTGGCCGAAATCGGCGTCAAGCTCGACATCAAGATGATGGAGCTCAACGTCTATGTCGACGCCTGGCTGAAGGGCGACTTCGACATGGCCATCGCGCTCAACGGCGGCCGCGCCGACCCCTACACCATGTACAACCGCTACTGGACCAAATCAGGCAATTTGCAGAAGGTGGCGAACTACATCGACGACACGCTCGACAGCCTGATGCAGAAAGGCCGCGCCGAGACCGACCCGGCAAAACGCAAGGTGATCTTCGCCGAGTTCGAGAAGCATCTCGCCGAGATGTCGCCATGGATCTGGCTCTACACCTCGTACAGCTATACGGCGCAGCAGAAGAACATTGCGGGGTTCGTGCCGACGCCGACGGGCACGCTGTTCAGCCTGAGCAAGGTGACCATCCAGCAGTAGCCGCCGGCATTGGACGAGAGGTACTCTTCGCGTGAATTATCTGATGCGACGACTGGCGACGTTTCCTCTCGTCCTGCTTGGCGTGTCCATCCTGGTCTTCGTTGCGATCCGGATGGTGCCGGGCGATTCGATCACGGCAATGCTGGGGACCGAAGCCGGCCTGCTGACGCCGGCGCAACGCGACTCGCTCGCCGCCTACTTCGGCATCGACCAGCCCTGGTTCGTCCAGTACTGGCGCTGGATAGGCGGCATCCTGCACGGCAATCTCGGCATCTCGGTCACCTATGGCCGGCCGGTGCTCGACGTCATCCTCGAGCGCTTCCCGCTGACGCTCGAACTGGCCATCCTGTCGATGATCATCGCGCTTGCCGTGGGCATGCCGGCGGGGATCTTTGCCGCCACGCACAATGAGAAACTATCGGATCTCGGCGTGCGCATCGCCGCGATGATCGGCCAGTCGACGCCGAGCTTCGTGCTTGGCCTGCTGATCATCTACGCGCTGTCGGCCGGCTTCGGCGTGCTGCCGGCGATGGGTGAATTCGCGCCGCTGTGGCAGGCTCCCTTGCGCAATCTCAGCCAGCTTATCCTGCCCGCCATCACGCTCGGCTTCGCCTTCGCCGCGTCGGTCACCCGCATCTCGCGCTCGGCAATGCTCGACGTGCTGAGCGACGACTATGTCCGCACCGCGCGCAGCAAGGGCGCCTCGGCGCGCAGTGTCATCTGGCGGCACGCCCTGCCCAATGCGCTGATCCCTGTCGTGACCCTCAGCGGCATAGAATTCGGCTACCTGCTGGGCGGCGCCGTCATCGTCGAGCAGATCTACGCCCTGCCGGGGCTTGGACGCATGGTGCTCGACGCAATCCTGCAGCGCGATTACGCGCTGGTGCAAGGCAGCGTGCTGTTCATCGCCTTCAACTTCATGATCGTCAATCTCCTGGTCGACCTCGCCTATGTCGCGCTCGATCCGCGCATCCGTCTGGGAGAGCCATGATGCGCATCCTGCGCGCCATCTTCGGCCACGGCAGCGGCCGCATCGGCGGCATCATCGTCGGCGCCTATCTGTTGATCGCCATCCTCGGCATGCTGGGGCTGACGCCGCACAATCCCATCACGCAATACAGGGTCGACAGGCTGCATGCACCCAACGGCGCTTACTGGATGGGCACCGACCTGTTCGGCCGCGACGTGGCCAGCCGGCTGATGGCGGGCGTCGGCCAATCCTTCACCGTTGCCTTCTTCTCGGTGGCCTTCGCGACGCTTGCCGGCACCGTGCTGGGGCTGGCCGCCGCCTGGCTCGGACGCCGCTGGGACGGCGTTGTGATGCGGATCATGGATGTGCTGCTGGCCTTCCCGGCAATCCTTCTGGCGCTGCTCATCGTCACCGTCGCCGGGCCGGGCACCTGGACCAGCGTCGTTGCCATCGGCATCGTCTATACGCCGATCTTCACCCGCGTGGTGCGTGGCCCTGCTTTGTCGCTCAAGGCGCGCGAATTCGTCGACGCCGCGCGCACCTTCGGCAGCAGTTCGAGCTACATCGTGACGCGGCATCTGCTGCTCAATCTGGTGGCGCCATTGACCGTCCAGGTGACGCTGGCGCTGGCCTGGGCGCTACTGACGGAAGCGGGCCTGAGCTTCCTGGGGCTCGGCACGCAGCCGCCCGCCGCCTCGCTCGGCCTGATGCTGAGCGACAGCCGCAATCTGATGGAGACGGCGCCCTGGCTGATGATCTCCCCGGGTCTGGCGATCATGATCAGCATCCTCGGCTTCAATCTGCTTGGTGACGCCTTGCGCGATATCCTCGACCCGAAGATGCGGAGGGCGCCGGCATGACCCCGCTGCTGTCCGTTGCGGATCTGCGCGTCGGCTTCGGCCGCAATCCGCAAGCCAATGAGGTGGTGCGCGGCGTCAGCTTCGACCTCGCCGACGGCGAGACGCTGGCCATCGTTGGCGAGAGCGGCTCGGGCAAATCCGTCACCGCACTGTCGATCAACCGCCTCATCGATTTTGGCGGTGGTCGCATCACCGGTGGCACCATGAAGCTGAAACGGGCCGACGGCAGCGTCTTCGACCTGATGACCGCGACCGAGCCGCAGCTGACCGGCATTCGCGGCGCCGAGATCGGCATGATCTTCCAGGAGCCGATGACCTCGCTCAACCCGGTGCTGACCATCGGCAGGCAGATCGAGGAATCGTTTCGCCTGCACCGTGGGCTGACCGGAAGACAAGCAACCGCAGCGGCCAGGGATGCGCTCGACCGCGTGCGCATTCCCGATGCCGCGCGGCGACTGAAATACACACCCAACCAGCTGTCAGGCGGCATGCTGCAGCGGGTGATGATCGCCATTGCGCTGGCCTGCAATCCACGCCTGCTCATCGCCGACGAGCCGACGACGGCGCTCGACGTGACGGTGCAGGCGCAGATCATGGCGCTGCTGGCCGAGCTGAAGCGGGAAACCGGCATGTCGATGATTTTCATCACCCACGACATCGGCCTGGTTGCCGGTATCGCCGACAAGGTGATGGTGATGCAGAACGGCCAGGCCGTGGAGCAAGGTGAACTGAACCAGATCCTCGACACTCCGCAGCATCCCTATACGCAGCATCTGCTGCATGCCGTGCCGCATTTCGCCAACGGCAGCGCGACGCGCGCGGACGGGCAGCGCGACAAGGACGCAAGCACGGAACCGGCCCTGAAGGTCGATAACCTGGTTGTACGATTTCCCCTCAAGAGCAGTTTCTTCAGCCGCGCCACCGGCGCGGTGCATGCCGTGGATGGCATCGACTTCGACCTGATGCCAGGTGAAACACTGGCCATCGTCGGCGAGAGCGGTTCGGGCAAATCAACCACAGCGCGCGCCGTCCTGGGGCTGGTGCGGTCGACACGCGGCAGCTTCTCGGTCGGCGTGCGAAAGGCTTCGGCCGAGCAGAGCGCCCTGCCCGTGCAGATGGTGTTCCAGAACCCCTATGCCTCGCTCAATCCAAGGCTGACCATCGAGAGCATTCTGGCCGAACCGGTGATCGCCACCGGTGGCCGGGTGAAGGCTGAAACGCGAGCCAGGATGGTGAGCCTGCTGGAACGCGTCGGCCTGCCAAAGAACAGTCTGGAGCGCTATCCGCACGAATTCTCCGGCGGCCAACGGCAAAGGCTGTGCATTGCCCGCGCGCTGATGCTCAACCCGTCCGTCGTGGTTCTCGACGAAGCGGTGTCCGCGCTCGATGTCTCGGTGCAGGCCAAGGTGCTGGAGTTGCTGGTCGACCTGCAGCGCGAGTTTGGCCTCGCCTACCTATTCATCTCGCACGACATGGCTGTCGTCGAACGGATCGCTCATCGCATCGCCGTCATCTATGCCGGCCAGATCGTCGAGATCGGCGACGCGGCCTCGGTGCTGTCGAAGCCGAAGCATTCCTATACGAAGAAGCTCATCGCCGCCGTTCCGACCATCGACCGCCGCCACGAACATTTCGAACTCGACACGCGCCAGGTTCCCTCGCTGGTGCGCCCGCAGGGGTTTGAGCCGGCGCCGGCGAGATGGGAGCAGTTTGGGCCTGATCATCGCGCGAGGGCGGAGGCGTGATGGCTGGCGGGACACAGCGCTACTTTTCAGACGGAGCCCGGCATTGAGCGACCTCGCCCAGCTCGTCGACCGCGCCTTCGCACCGTTGGAAGCCGCAGTGGCCGCCGGGCGGATCCCCGGCGGCGTGCTCGGCATTGTCGACAGAAATGGCGAACGCGTAGTCCGATCGGTCGGCTCCGCGCAGTTGGTGCCGAAGCCGCGCCCTATGCACGACCAAACCTGGTTCGACCTGGCGTCCTTGACCAAGGTGATCTTCACGACGCCGCGCATCCTGGCGCTGGCGGAAGACGCTGTTATCGATCTCGATGCGCCGGTGATCTCGGTCCTGCCGGACCTTCGCCAGTATGATCAAGAGGCTTGGGAGCGGAAAGCGACGTTCCGCCAGTGCCTCGGCCACCAGACGCCGTTTCCCGCCGTCGAGCCGATCTACACCTATGGGCGTGACCCCGAACTGCTGCGTGCCTTCATCCTGCAGCGCGAATGGCGCGCCCGCGACCCGGTCTATTCCGACATCAACTTCATCCTGCTCGGCTTTGCGCTTGAGCGGCTGACGGGAAAGACGATCCGGGACATGGATCCCGGCCCCGGTTTTGCTTTCTCCGCCGAACCGGATGCGTCAGCCGCGACCGAGGACTGCACCTGGCGCCATCGCGTGCTGTCCGGCGAGGTCCATGACGACAATTGCTCGGCGCTGCAAGGCGCGGGTCACGCCGGCCTGTTCGGAACGGCCGCTTCCGTCCTCGATTTCGCGCAGGGGCTATTGGATGGCACCGGCGCTTCCGGGCGTTCGATCGCGCTGATGCGAACGCCCTTGTCCGCCACCCGTACCCATGGCTGGGAGCGCCCCTACGAGGGCTGGTCCGGCGGGACGTTGTGCAGTCCGGGAACCATTGGCCACACCGGCTTTACCGGCACGGGACTGTGGATCGACTTCGACAGAGGCAAGGCGTGGACCTTGCTCACCAACCGGATCCATCCGACACGTCATTTCGACAGCGGCATCGCTTCGCTGCGACAGGCGGTCGGCGATCTCGTCAATGGACTTTAGGAGCTAGATGATGGAACCAATCTGGGCCGTCGGCCTGATGACCGGCACCGTGCTTGACGGCAATATCGACGTCGCACTGATCAAGACCGATGGCGAGCGCATCGACGATTTCGGCACCTATCGGCTGATGCCTTACCCGCAATCGATCCGCTCGCTGCTGGAAGAGACGCTGACCGCGGCAAGGGCCTGGAATTTCACCGGACCGGAGCCGGCGATCTTTCGCAAGGCGGAAGAGGCCCTGACACGTGCCCAGTCGGCTGCGGTCAAGGAACTCGTCGAAGGTTATGGCATGACGATAGCCGACATCGGCGTCGTCGGCTTTCATGGCCAGACCGTGCTGCATCGCGCACCACAGGTAGGCCGGCTCGGCCAGACCCGGCAGCTCGGCGATGGCGAACTCATGCATACAATCCTCGGCACCAAGGTCGCCTACGATTTCCGCTCGGCCGACATGCGTGCCGGCGGGCAAGGCGCGCCATTGGCGGCTGCCTATCACACCGCACTGATGCGCAGCGCCGGCGCCAGCGGCGAGGTGGCCGTGCTCAATCTCGGCGGCGTCGCCAACATCACCTGGTGGGATGGCGCCGACAATGTCGTCGCCTTCGACACCGGGCCGGCGAACGCTCCGCTGAACGATTTCATCAAGTCGAAAGGGTTGGGAGAAATGGACCGCGACGGCGCGCTTGGCCGCGCGGGAATGGTCGACGAGGCACGGCTCGCCAGGCTGTTGCAGCATCCTTATCTGACCAAGCCCTATCCGAAATCGCTGGACCGCTTCGACTTCGGCGCCGCGATGGCGGACGGCCTGAATGCCGAGGATGGTGCGGCCCTGCTCACTGCCTTCACCGCCGCAGCTGTCGGCAAGGCGCTCGACCTCTTGCCAAGCCGGCCGAAAACACTCGTGGTCAGCGGCGGCGGCCGCCACAACCCGACGATGATGGCGATGCTGGCCAGCCGCGCCGGTGTCGAGGTGGTGCAGGCCGAAAGCCTTGGCTGGAGCGGCGACGCGGTGGAGGCGGAGTGTTTTGCCTTCCTCGCGGTTCGCGTGCTGAGGGGCCTGCCGATCAGCTTCCCGAGCACGACTGGCGCGCCGCAGCCGATGCGCGGCGGACGCCTTGCGGGCTGATCAAGCTGGCGACAGCGTCTTCTGCAGGAAGATGCGGCTGCGGCCGACAGGGAAATCGGCAAGCGTGCCGAAGGGCCGATAGCCCTGGCGCTGATAGACCTTGGCGGCATTGGGATTGAAGGTATCGATCCAGGCATTCCGACAGCCGCGCCCCACGGCTTCCTGTTCGGCCGCGTCCAGCATGCTGCCGGCCATGTGCTGGCCGCGCAGTCGTTCATCGACCCACAGCCACTGCACATAGAGCCAGCCCCAGGCGGTGTAGCCGGAGATGCCCGCGACGACCGCGCCATGCTCGTCGCGCACGAACACAGCCAGGGCCTTCCTTTCGGACGCGCCGACATCGCCGTCGTTGAACGCCGTCAAGCGTTCGGCGAGAAAGGTGAGGTCTTCCGGCAAGGGATTTGCCGTCGATTCTAGTGTCGTGTTCATGGCTTTTTCCGAGATGTGCAGTTGGATACGAACGACGCGTTACGAAAAGGCGTTGCCCCGCGCAATGTCTATATCTGGCTCCGAACAGGGTGCGGATCCGGATCGCCACCATTGCGAAACTCGGATGCGGCAATGCCGTAGCGCTTGAGCTTGTCGTAGAAGGTCTTGCGCGGCACGCCGAGCGCGTCGATGGCGCTGCGCACATCACCACCGTGATCGCGCAACGCGTCGCGGATGAGTTGCGCCTCGTAGCGGCCGACCCGTTCGGGCAGTGAGGCCTCAAGCTCCGGCAAGTGCGCGTGAACCGCCCTCGTGTCGTCATCCGGACCAAGACCAAGCGCGACGCGATCAGCAAAATGCGCAAGTTCGCGCACATTGCCCGGCCAGGCATGCGACTGGAGATGGTCGCTGACAGCAGCGTTCACCTTTGCGACCGGCCGGCCGAACCGTTCCGAGGCCTTGCCGAGGAAATGGCCGAACAGCATCGGGATGTCACTGCGCCGTTCCCGCAGCGGCGGGATGCGCAACGTCACCACATTGAGGCGAAAATAGAGATCCTCGCGAAAATCGCCGCGCAGATCCTGTCGGCCGAGATCGACCTTGGTCGCCGCGACGACTCTCAGGTCGACACGCCGGGTCTCGTTCGAGCCAAGCGGGGTGACGCTGCGCGTTTCGAGCACGCGCAGCAGCTTGACCTGGAGGGCCGGCGGCATGGATTCGATCTCGTCGAGAAACAGCGTGCCGCCGCTGGAATGCTCGATGCGGCCGATCCGTCGCCGCTGCGCGCCGGTGAACGCGCCGGCCTCGTGACCGAACAGCTCGCTTTCTATGACGGTCTCCGGCAGGGCACCGCAATTCAGCGCCACAAGGGGCTTGGCGCAACGCCGGCCCCATTTGTGCAGGAGGTCCGCCACCACTTCCTTGCCGGTCCCCGTCTCCCCTTCCACCAGCACATCGACATCCATGTCGGCGATCTGGCGCAAGGTCTCACGCAGCCGTCTGATGGCGGGCGCCTCGCCGATCAGCGGCAGACCGTCGGCAGCCTGCGCCGCGGCCTCGCGCAACCGCCGGTTCTCCATCACCAGCCGCCGCTTCTCCGAAGCCCGTCTCAACGCCTCGACGAGGCGATCGCCGGCATAGGGTTTCGGGATGAAATCGTAGACGCCATCCTTGAGCGCGGCCACCGCGAGATCGACGTCGCCATGCCCGGTGACCAGGATCACCGGTATGTCTGGGTCGATCGCCTTGATGCGATCGAACAGCTGCAGCCCGTTCATGCCCGGCATGCGGATGTCGCTGACGACCACGCCCTCGAAATTCCTGTCGACGACGGCAAGCGCGGCCTCGGCGGCGTCGAGCGCAACCACCCTGAAGCCGGCCAGCTCAAGCAGTTGCGTGGTGGCGTGAAGCAGATCCGCATCGTCGTCGACGAGCGCCACCAGCCCTGATGCCTCTGTCATTCGATTCGCCTCAAGTCGATGGTGAAGGATGCGCCGCCGGTGCTGCCGGAGGCGCTGGCGCTGCCGGGATCGAGACGCAGCGTGCCGCCCAATTCCTGGGCGATCTCCTGCGAGATCACCAGCCCGAGGCCAAGCCCCTTCTCCTTGGTGGTCTGGAACGGCATGAACAGATTTCCGGCCGCCTCCGGACCGAGGCCGGGGCCGTTGTCGCGCACCGAAATCAGCACCCTGTCGTCGCGCTCGGCGATATCGATCTCGACACGGGGATCTGGCTGGTCCTTCATCGCGTCCAGCGTGTTCTGCAACAGGTTGACCAGGATCTGCTCGAGCCGGATGCGGCTGGCCATGACCACCGGCGAGGCGGTGCCGCGCGGCTTGACGATGGTCACGCCGGAATCGCGGATGCGGCCGGACAAAAGCGACAGCGCGCCGTCGATCGCCTCGCGCACCGGCAATGGCGAAGCGGCGACGCCCGGCCGGCGGGCGAAGGTGCGCAAGGTGCTGGTGATCGCGCCGATGCGTTCGGTCATTGAAATGATCGATGTCAGATTGCCGGTGGCCGGCTCGGTCTTGCCAGTGTCGAGAAAGCGGCCCGCATTCTCGGCATAGGTCCGGATGGCGGCGACCGGCTGGTTGATCTCATGCGCCACGCCGGCGGCGATCTGGCCGAGGATGGAAAGCCGGTTGGCCTGGGCGAGATCATCACGCAGCCGGCGCACCTTGGCTTCGGCATTCTCGCGCTCGGCGATTTCCCCGGCGAGTGCTGTGTTGGAACGTGTCAACTCTGCCGTGCGCGTGCTGACCCGGCTCTCCAGTTCGGCATTCATGCGCGCCAATGCCTCCTGCCTCAGCCGGCGGGCGCGCCGGCGCCGGGTGAGCACGAAGGCAATCAGGCCCATAAGCAGCAATCCGAGCAGCGTGGTCAGTCGCGCCGTGTTGGCAGCGGACGACAGGGCAGCGTCGGCGGGGGTGAGCAGCCACAGACGCCAGCCGGGCACCGCGCCGGGCAGGTCCTGCACCACTTCGACGAACTGGCGCGGCTTTCCAGAACTGTCGATCGTCGCCAGGCCGTCGCCAGCGCCACGCCGCAGAGGCAGCGGTTCGAAGCCGGCATCGGCCAGCTGAAGCTGTTCGTGGGCAATTGCGGCGTCCTGCGCCGAGAGGGGCGCCAGGGCACGAAACCGCCATTCTGGCTGACTTGTGGCCAGCACCACGCCGCGTTCGTCGGTGACGAAAACAAGAAAGCCGCTGGAGCGCCAATTGGTCTCGACGCGATCCAGTTCGACCTTCAGGACAGCAACGCCAAGCGGCTTGGCGCCATCGTCGACGCGGCTCGCGAGGTAAAGACCCGGCCGGCCGCTGATCGTGCCGAGGCCATATTGGCTGGCGGCGCCGTCGGCCATTGCCTCCTTGAAATAGTGACGAAAATTATAGTCGATGCCGACAAAGCTCGTCGGCTCGCCGGCGTTGCTGGCGGCGATCGCAATGCCGGCTGTGTCGATGACGTAGATGGCGGACGCCGATGCATCGCCGGCAATCGCCTTGAGCTTGTCGTTGAGCGCCGCCTCTTCCATCTTTCCGGCCCGGCGCAGCGCGCCGCGCACGGCATCGTCGCGGGCCAGCACCAATGGAACCAGGCGCTGCTTTTCGATTTCGCCGGTCAGGGTTCCCGCCGCCAGCGGCAAGGCGGCAAGTGCTGTGTCGCGCAGATTGTCGGCCGCCTGGCCGGATGCGATGCGCCCGGCAATGGCGATCGCACCTGCCAGAATCGCCAGGGCGACAAGCACGACAAGCCAGCGGCCATCGCGCAGCCGGGCCACCGCCTCGCGCAGCAGTTCACGGCCGGCAAACCCCGTGGATCCGCTATTGGTGCCTGCTTGCGACGTCTGCCCTCTCCCTCTTTCCTCGCGGCCCCTTTTCTTCGCGGCCTTGCGGCCAGTGTAATGCGAAATTCCGCCCAGGCAAACGTTGCCTGTGCGGAAATCCGCACAAGCATTTGCCGCAAAGCACCGGACAACCGCCGAAATCCCGGGATTCCGGCCTTTCACCGATCTGGCACAGCGCTTGCAAAAGTCCTTGCAGCGGCGTGCGACCGGAGCGCCGCGATGGGAGAAGTCACGCAGGGCGGTGCATTTCCGCCCCATCCGGCAGGGAGAGTTCGATGCACATCGCAGACCAATCAGGCGCGCTCGCCGCGCAGCGCAAGCCTTTCTATGCCCAACTCTACGTGCAGGTGCTCGTCGCGATCACCGTCGGCATCCTGCTCGGTCACTTCTATCCGTCGGTCGGCGAGAGCATGAAGCCGCTCGGCGACGCCTTCATCAAGCTGGTCAAGATGATCATCGCCCCGGTCATCTTCCTGACCGTGGCGACCGGCATCGCCGGCATGAGCGACCTGCAGAAGGTCGGGCGTGTCGCCGGCAAGGCGATGCTCTACTTCCTCACCTTCTCGACGCTGGCTCTGATCATCGGCCTTGTCGTGGCCAATGTCGTGCAGCCGGGTGCCGGCTTCAACATCGATCCGGCGACGCTCGACGCCTCGACCGTCAACACCTACGCCGCCAAGGCGCATGATCAGTCGGTCACCGGGTTCCTGATGAACATCATCCCGTCGACCATCGTCGGCGCCTTCGCCGACGGCGACATCCTGCAGGTGCTGTTCTTCTCGGTGCTGTTCGGCATTTCGCTGGCGCTGGTCGGCGACAAGGGCACGCCCGTCCTCAATTTCCTGCAGGCGCTGACGACACCTATCTTCAAGCTGGTCAGCGTGCTGATGAAGGCAGCCCCTATAGGTGCCTTCGGCGCCATGGCGTTCACCATCGGCAAATACGGCATCGGCGCGGTCATCAACCTCGCCATGCTGGTCGGCACCTTCTACGTGACGTCGCTGCTGTTCGTGTTCGTCGTGCTGGGCGCCGTCTGCCGCTACAATGGTTTCTCCATCCTGTCGCTGATCCGCTACATCAAGGAAGAGCTGCTGCTCGTCCTGGGAACCTCCTCGTCGGAAGCCGCCCTGCCCTCGCTGATGGAAAAGATGGAGAAGGCCGGCGCCAAGCGCTCGGTGGTCGGCCTGGTCATCCCGACCGGCTATTCCTTCAACCTCGACGGCACCAACATCTACATGACGCTGGCGGCGCTGTTCATCGCGCAGGCGACGAACACCCATCTGTCGATCGGCGACCAGATCCTGCTGCTGCTGGTTGCCATGCTTTCCTCCAAGGGTGCCGCCGGCATCACCGGGGCCGGATTCATCACCCTTGCCGCGACGCTGTCGGTCGTTCCGGCGGTGCCGGTCGCCGGCATGGCGCTGATCCTCGGCGTCGACCGCTTCATGTCGGAATGCCGGGCGCTGACCAACTTCGTCGGCAACGCCGTCGCCACGCTGGTGGTGGCACGCTGGGAAGGCGAACTCGACGAAGCCAAGTTGGCCAGGGCACTGGCGGGCACGGCCGACGACAGCCTGCCTGCTGATATCGTTCCCGCCGAGTAAACTGCGCGCGTCAATGCCAAACCAACGGCCGGAGGCTCACAGCCTCCGGCCGTTGCCGTTCAGGTCACGACGATGTCAGGCGGTGCCGGTTTTGCCCAGAGGTGCCAGCGCCTTGCCGTCGGCGGCGAAGAGATGGCAGCGGGAGGGGTCGGCCTGCATGGCGATGGGGCTGTGCAGCGGCGTCGTGTCGATGCCCTCGGTCTGCACGACCAGCCTTGTCTTCTCGCCGATGTCGGCATGCAGGATGGTCAGGCCGCCAAGCCGCTCGGCCAGCACTGCCTCGCCCTTGAACTGGCCGGCATTGGCGATGCGGATATGCTCCGGCCGGATGCCGAGCAGCAGCTCGCTGTTTTGTGCAAGCGCGCCCGCCTCGACCGGAACGACCAGGCTGGATCCGCCCGGCAGGGCGACGGCAACGCCATCCCTGTTGGCTGAGAGAACCCGCACCGGCAGCATGTTCATCTTCGGCGAACCGATGAAGCCGGCGACGAAGACATTGGCTGGCCTGGCATAGAGGTCGAGCGGTGTTCCGACCTGCTCGATGGTGCCGCCATTGAGGACGACGATCTTGTCGGCCATGGTCATGGCCTCGGTCTGGTCGTGGGTGACGTAGACGATGGTGGCGGCGAGCCGTTCATGCAGTTGCATCAGCTCCAGCCGCATGTTGACGCGCAGTGCGGCGTCTAGGTTCGACAGCGGTTCGTCGAACAGGAAGACCTTCGGCTGGCGCACGATCGCGCGGCCGATGGCGACGCGCTGGCGCTGGCCGCCGGACAGCTCCTTCGGCCGCCGCTCGAGCAGATGCGACAGCTGCAGCACCTCGGCCGCCGCCTTGACCTTGGCGTCGCGTTCGGTCACCGGCAGGCCGGCGATCTTCAGCGCAAAGCCCATATTCTCGGCGACCGTCATGTGCGGATAGAGCGCATAGGACTGGAAAACCATGGCGAGGCCGCGCTCGGAGGGATCGACGTCGTTGATGCGCGCACCATCAAGCATCAGCTCGCCGGAGGTGATCTTCTCGAGGCCGGCGATCATGCGCAGCAGCGTCGACTTACCGCAGCCGGATGGGCCGACGAAGACGACGAACTCGCGGTCGCCGACATCGAGGTCGACGCCCTTGATCACCTCCGCATTGCCATAGGACTTGCGCACGCCGCGCAGCTTGAGCTCAGCCATTGAAGTCCCTCCTCGTGTCCGGAAATGTGCTTGGGCCCACAGGCATGCGTGCCGCCAACGTACCGCCATCATCGAACAGGACAAGGCTGGCCGCGCCGACCAGCCCGGCGTGGCGGCCAAGCTGGGCCTGAACGACCGGAACGTCGCGATAGGCTCGCATGGCCCGCTGCCTGATGGTCGCCTCGATGGCAGGCGCCATGAGGTCGAGGCCATTGGCAATGCCGCCGCCAACGACCAGGACGTCGGGCGAATAGAGATGCAGCAGATTGGTGAAGCCGATGCCCAGCCAGCGTGCTTCCTCGTCAAGCAGGGCCAAGGCAAGGTCATCCTGCAGCCGCGCCGCTTCGACCACGTGACGGCCTGTCACGTCACCGTTGTCCGAGAGGCGCCGTAGCGTCGAGCCATCCGATGGAGCTGTCGCGGCATTGGCGCGGCGGCCAAGTGCCGTGCCCGAGGCGATGGCTTCGAAGCAGCCGACGACGCCGCACACGCAACGCTCGCCTTCATTGGTGATGGTCATGTGGCCGATCTCGGCGGCGAGGCCGCGGCGGCCATGCAGGATGCGCCCGTCGACGACGACACCGCCGCCGATGCCGGTGGAAACCGTGACGAAGACCAGCGAGCGGGCGCCATGACCGGCGCCGAAACGCCATTCGCCGAGTGCCGCGGCGTTGGCGTCGTTTTCCAGCCGCACCGGCAGGCCGAGCCGCCGCTCGAGGATGTCGGCAAGCGGCACGTCGAGCCAGCCGGCGAGCGTCGGCGGTCCGACGGCGATGCCGGCCAGCGGATCGAGCGGTCCCGGTGCGCCGACGCCGACGCCGAGGATTGAGAGCGCCGGTGCCTCGGCATGGACGGTCGCGGCCAGCGCCTCGATCTGGCCGATCACCACATCCGGGCCAGCCTGCGCCTGCGTCGGCACCGCGGCGAACGCCAGAATCTTGCCGTCACGGTCGACCAGGGCGGCACGAAGCTCGGTGCCGCCAAGATCGATCGCGAGAGCGGCTTCGTTGCTCATGCCGCGACCTTCAGGCCATGCAGCCAGCCGATGCGGCCGGCCAGATCCTTGTCGCCAAAGGCGAGCGAACCGAGAACCACGGTTTCGGCGCCGGCGGCACGCAGCAACGGCACGGTCTCGTGGCGGATGCCACCATCGGCGGCAAGAACCACGGCCGCCTCGCGGCCGGCCTCTCTCAGGATCGCGCGGGCAGCGCCCAACCTTTCACAAGCCTTGTCGGACAGGCTCTGGCCCTTGACGCCGATTGCCGTTCCAAGAAGCGTGACGAAAGCGACCTCGGAGATGAAAGGCGCCACCGTCTCGACCGGCGTCTCCAGCCTGAGCACGACGCCGGCCTCGGCACCGAGTTCCCGCGCCAGCCGAACGGCGCGCAATCCCGCCTCGCCGTTCTCGGCATGGACGCTTATCATGTCGGCGCCGGCCTCGATGAACTGGCGCGTCTGCGCCTCGACTATCTCCGCATCGACCATCAAATGGACATGGATGGGTTTGGCCGTCAGCCTGGCAATGCGGGCGACGAGATCGGGAAAGAACAAGAAGGACGGGGCGAAATGACCGTCCGCCACATCGATGTGGTGAAGATCGACATAGGGCTCGATGCGCCTCAGGTCGCTCTCGAAATTGACGAGGTCGGCGGACCACAGCGAGAATTCAGCGATCATGCGATCGCGCGGCAGTGCGGCGATGGCGGCCGGTCCGGAGAGAGGTTTCGAGATCATGACTGGTCCTGGTTGTTGAAATTTGCATCGAGGAAGCCCGCGATAGCCGCGCGGACCTCGGCGAAATGGCGATCCTTGTGGGTGGCCTTCGGCGTCACCTCGCTGAAGACCGCGTTGGGGATGGTTTCGGCAAGCTCCTGGGCAGTCGCCAGCGGATGGACGAGATCGATGCCGCTGCCGACGACGAGCGTCGGGATCGCGATGGCGGCGGCCGCTGCCCGCGTGACGCCAGGCCCATCGTTTGCGATCGCCTGCATCACCTCGGCGAAGACAGTCGCATTCTCGCGCTCGAAGAAGCCGAGCAGGGAAGCAAGATTGTCCGGCGCTTCCCTGCGAAAGCGGTCCGCTGTCGCGGAGGTTGCAAAGACGTTGCGCGCCTCGTCCAGCGGACGGTCGCGGATGAGCTCCGCGGCTTCCGCGTAAGGGTGCATGTTTCGCGGCGACGCATCGAACGCCCAGGCAGGGCGCACAAGCACGATACCGGTGACACGATCCGGGTGCCGGGCAGCAAGCTGCAAGGCAATTGCCGCCCCCATAGAGATGCCGCCGGCGATGAAACGGTCGAGCCCGGCCGCGTCGGCGGCGGCCAGCACGTCGTCGGCAAACATGGCGATCGAAAAGGGCCGCCTGCCGCCGGCGCCAGAGCCACCTTGTGCGCGACACTCGACGGTCAGCCGGCGATAGGACGAGCTGTCGGGAAAGTTCTGCGCCACCTGGGTGGCATCGCCGCCGAGACCATGCTGGAAAACGACGGGAAGCCTGCCCTGCCCCGTATCGAAGACACGAAGTGATGCATCGTCGCGAAGCATGATCGTTGGCGCAGCACCCATCAGAGGAGCTTCCGCAGGAAGGCGGCGACACCAGGAGCTTCGTCTGCAGACAGCCCGTGCGTAACCAGCGGCCCGTCGAAGCCGACCGCCTTCAGCCGGCCGACGAAATCCGGGAAGTCGACGATGCCTTGCCCGGCGGTGGCAAAGCGGCCGTCACCATGGCGATCCTTGGCATGTGCCATGGCGATGTGGCCGGCCGCCTCGTCGATCGCGGCGGCGACGACGGCGCGCGCTTCGTCGGGCGTCGCGTGCTCGAACAGGTTTGCCGGATCAAGCACGATCTTCAGATGCCGCGACCCCATCTCGGCGATCAGCCGGGTCGCATCCCTCGCCGAGGTGACGATGTTGGCTTGCTCGGGCTCGATGCCGAGATCGACGCCGGCGGCTTCGGCCAGTGCCAACGCCTTCTCCATCTCGGTGGCCATGTCGGACCAGGCGGCCTGAGTAGCATTTTCCGGATGGTACGCCCATTGATCGGCGGCGTTGCGCGAGCCGGTGCAGAGCGTGACCAGGGGAATATCCAAGATGGCAGCCGCCTCGATGACGACGGCGAGGCGCCTGAGGCCGTCGTCGCGGACGGCCTTGTCGGGATGCGCCATGTTGTAGGTGCCCGATAGCGCTGCGAGTGAAACAGCGGCCGATTGCGCGGCGGCACGGATCGCCGCGACGGCGTTCGCCGGCACGACATCCGGCATCGACGGCAGGCCGGCGCAAGCGAGATTGAACTGCGTGGTCTCATAGCCCGCATGCCGCACGGCCGCCAGCACGGCGGCCGGGTCGGTGCCGGCAAATGTCTTGGCGAAAATGCCGAGACGCATCAGACCGCCCCCGAAACCGAGGCGAGTTCCACCCGCTCGCCGGTCTCCACCGAGCGGGCAATGGCGACCATGGCGCGGATCGACGCGATGCCATCCTCGACATTGGCGCCGCGCATCGGCGCGCCGTCCAGCACCGTTTCGGCAAGACCTTCGAGCTGGCGGCGGAAGAAGTGGCCATCGGCGCCGAGTGGCTTATGGGCGGTGGCGGTCTTCTCGTGAAAGATCTCGACTTCGCTGGCGCGGAAGTACCAGGGGTTAAAGGTCTTGGCGATGACGGAGCCGTTCTCGCCGTAGAGCTGGAAACCTTCGTGCCAGTCCATCCGTACGGCGACGGTGAGATCGAGATGGCCGAGCGCGCCGCTGGCGAACTCGGTCTCGACGAACCAGCAATAGGCGCCGAAACGCTCGTTGAGGCGGGCGCGCACGGCGACGATATCGCCGCACAGGAAGCGCGCCGTGTCGACGAGATGCGAGCCGTGCGCCAGCATGAAATACTGCCTGAGATCGGCCTTCGGATTGCCGCTCGGTTTCCTCGCCAGTTTGCTGGTGACGGGCAGCGGCTGGATGGCATCGGTGTTGGTGTAGCGATGGGTGGAATCGCAGTACCACGCCTTCAGCGCCAGCACGTCGCCGATCTCGTCGCGGACGAAGTCGCGCGCCGCCTGCAGCGCCGGGTCGAAGCGCTTCATATGGCCGACCTGCAGCACCTTGCCCGAGCGCCTGACCGCCGCGGCGAGCGCCTCGCCTTCCTCGACTGAGGTGCCGATCGGCTTTTCGCACAAGACATGCTTGCCGGCATCGAGCGCCTTGATCGACATCGGGACGTGATAGGCGTCCGACGTGGCGACGATCACCGCCTCCAGCTCCGGATCGGCGAGCATCGCTTCATAGTCGGCATACATTTTCCGCGGCTCGTAGGTGGCACCCATGCGGGCGAGCAGGTCGGGTGCCGCATCGCAGATGGCGTAGAGGTCGGCATTGCTGGCCTTCACGCAGGATTGCAGATGCGCGAACTGCGCGATGGGGCCGCAGCCGAGCACGCCGACCCTGAGGCGTCTGTCCTGTTTCTTGATCATCGTCTCGTTCTTCAGGCGCCGTAAGAGCGCATTGTCTGGCGGTTGGTCTTGACCGCGCCGGCGGGATCGGCGGCGGCCGTGTCGGACTCCTCTTCGAGCACCAGCCAGCCGGTGAAGTGCGGCGCCGTGCCGGCGATCTCGATGACCGCCGGGGTGTCGCAGACGCCCTTGCCGAGCATCGCCCATGTGCCCTTGGCGTCGACATCCTTGAGGTGAATGTAGCGGATGCGATCGCGGTAGGTGCGTAGCGTGTCTGAAATGTCCTTGTGACCGCGCAGGATGTGGCCGGTATCCGGCACCCAGCCGACAAGGTCGGGGTCGAGCAAGGCAAAGATCGCGTCGTAGTCGGCGCGGTCGAACAGCAGCGTGTTGTGGTGCGAACTCGGATGCACGGCGACGTCGACACCGGCCTTGCGGCCGATCTCGGCGGCGCGGTTGTAGAATTCGGCAGCGATCGCGACCTTGTCGGTGCGAGGGCCCTCGGAAACGACTGTCGCCGAACCGATCGAGACCAGCGCGCCGGGAAAGTTCGCGGCAAAGCCTGTCCAGCGCCGGGCGGCTTCGAGGTCACTTTCCAGCGCCTCCTTCAGCGTGAAACCGCTCTTCGAGCCAAAGGCGAAGGAGACGAGGGCGAGATCCCGGGCGCCGAGCGCGGCAGCGAATTCGACGGGCTTGTCGGCATAGCGGCCGATCATGGTGTCGGTGATTTCGATGCCAGCGTAGCCGCCATCCTCTATCGCTTTCAACAGGTCATCGGGGCCGCCGGTCCAGGCCTTGCCCAGCATTTCCCAGGTGAAGGTCTGGCAGCCGACCTTGAGCTTCGTCTTCGTCATGTCGTTCATTCCTTGACGCCGCCCTGGGTCAGGCCTTCGATGATGTGACGCTGGAAGAACAGCACCAGAAGGATCAAGGGCACGGTCACGACGGCGGAGGCCGCGGCGATATCGCCCCAGGGGACGTAATAGAGGTTGGTGAAGTTGGCGATGCCGACCGGGATCGTCTGCCGGTCGATGTTGGAGGTGAAGGCGAGCGCGAACAGGAATTCGTTCCACGCGGTGATGAAGGCAAGCAGGCCGGTGGTCACCAGGCTCGGCAGCGACATCGGCAGGATGATGCGCCAGAGCAGGCCGGGCACGCTGACGCCGTCCATGCGCGCCGCCTCGTCGATCTCGCGCGGCAGCGTCTCGAAATAACCGAACAGCACCCAGGTCACCAGTGGCAGGCCGAGCGCCAGGTAGGTGATGATCAGCGCCGTGTAGGTGTCGAGCAGACCGAGATTGGTGGCGACCAGATAGAGCGGTCCGACGAGCGCGATCTGCGGGAACATCGATACAGAAAGGATGACCATGAGGATGCCGAAGCGGCCCTTGATGTTGAGCCGCGACAGCGCGAAGGCGGCCAGCGAACCGACGAACAGGCACAGGAAGGTCGTCGCCAGCGAGACCACGAGCGAGTTCCAGACATAGCGGTGAAGCTGTTTCTCGACGAAGGCGTTGTAGTAGTGCTCCAGCGTGAAGGGATGCGGGATCAGCGACGGCGAGCCTGACGTCAATGCCTTGTCGAGCTGGAACGAGGTCGAGAACTGCCAGATGAACGGACCGCCCGACCAGACGAGAATCAGCAAGGCGCCGAGATAGATGATGACTGTTTGCAGCGGCGAGCGCGTGTCGTTCATTGCGCCCTCCTGATCTGGCGGATGAGGTACAGGCAGAACACCAGCGCGATGATGCCCTCGGTGACAAACATCGCCGTGGAGACGGCCGAGCCGTAGCCGAACTGCAGCGTCGAGAAGAGCACCTTGTAGGACAGCGTCGACAGCGTTTCGGTTGAATCGGCCGGGCCGCCGCCGGTCAGCACATAGACGAGATCGAAGACGCGGAAGGCATCGAGCGCGCGAAACAGGCCGGCGATCAGCAAGGTCGGCATCAGGAGCGGCAGACGGATATACCAGAAGGTGATCCAGCCCTTGGCGCCATCCATGCGCGCCGCCTCGATCAGTGAATTGGGCACGGTCTGCAACCCGGTCAGTAGCAGCAGCGCCATGAACGGCGTCGTCTTCCAGACATCGGCGATGATGATGGTGATCATCGCCGTGTCGGTGGAGCCGTACCAGTTGACATTCTGGTCGATCAGCCCGGCATGCAGAAGGATGTAATTGACGATGCCGTTCTGGCCGTCGAACAGCCAGCCGAACATCTTGGAGGTGACGACGGTGGGCATCGCCCACGGCACCAGCATGGCCGCGCGGACGAGGCCGCGCCCCTTGAAGGCTTCGCACAGGATGAGCGCCATGCCGAGCCCGATCACCGTCTCCAGCACGGTCGAGGCGGCGGTGAACCACATCGTGTGCCACCAGGCATTCCAGAACTGCGGGTCGCCCCACAGTTCCACGTAGTTGGAGAAGCCGGTGAAATCCTGTTCCTGCGTGATCAGCGAGGTGTTGGTGAGCGACAGGTAGAGGCCGTTGACGATCGGGTAGAAGGAAACCGACGCCAGCGACACGAAGGCCGGCGTCAGCAGCAGCAAGGCCCACAAGGCGCCCGGAAGCGCCTTGCCAGAGCGCCGCGGCCGGCCGATGCCAGGAATGGTGGCCGCCGCGGACATTGGTTCAGCCTACGATCTTGTTGATTTGCGCCGCCGTCGCGTCCATCTCGGCCTGGACGTTGCCCGAGACCAGCGCCTTGGAGATGCCGGACTGCAGGGCCAGCGTCACTTTCGCGTATTCGGGCGTGATCGGCCGCGCCGTGGCGCCGGTGAACACTTTCTCGAGGCTGGCCATGAATGGCTGTTCCTTCTTGATCTGTGCGTCCTGGAACAGCGCCGGCCGCGTTGGTGCGAGGCCGAAGTTCAGTGCGATGCGGTGCTGGGTCTCGGTCGACGATAGCCAGGTCAAGAGTTCGATCGCGGCTTCGCGCTGCTTCGAGTTGGCATTGACGCCCAGCTGGTAGCCGCCGAGGCAGGCCGAGCTCTTGCCGCCGGGGAACGACGGCAGCGGCGCGACACCGACCTTGTCGACCACCTGGGAAGCCTTGGCGTCCTGGGCGATCGGATAGACATAGGACCAGTTGCGCATGAACAACCCCTTGCCCGAGGTGAAGGGCTGACGCGACGGTTCCTCATCCCAGGATAGCACATCCTGCGGGCTGATCTTGTTGGTGACGATCGTGTCGTGCAGGAACTGGATCGCCTCCACCGCGCCCTTCTCATTAATCAGCGACGACTTGCCGTCGGGCGCCAGGATGGCGCCGTTGTTGGAGGTGATGATCTCGACCGCGTCGCAGACCAGAACCTCGGCCTGCTTGCCCTGCCAGAGATAGCCGAAATCGATATCGCCGGCCTTCTGCGCGGCGGCGGCAATGGTTGCCATATCGGCCCAGGTTTCCGGAACCTTGCCGCCATGCTTTTCCAGCACATCCTTGCGGTAATAGAACATGCCCGAATCCATGAACCAGGGAAGGGCGGTAAGCTTGCCGCCATAGGTACAGGCGTTGAGGGTTCCGGTGAAGTATGCGCTGCGCTTGTCGGCCGGGAAATACTCGTCCAGAGGCAGCGCCCATCCGGCGGCGGCAAAGCCGGCGATCCAGATCACGTCCTGGCTGAAGACGTCAGGCGTGCCGGTGCGGCGGGCGAGCTGCTGGACCAGACCCTGGTAGACCTCGGTCGAGGAGCTCGGCGGCGGCAGTTCGATGTTCTTGACCAGGATACGGTCCTGCGATTCGTTGAAAGCCTTGATCAGGTCGCCGAAGGTCTCCTTGCCGAAGAAGGCGGCGCTGGCAAACGAGATTTCGGCCCGGCTCTGTGCCCGAGCCCGGCCAATGCCGAGCGAGGTTCCCGCTCCGAGCGCCGCCGCGCCGAGAAGGCCGGCGGAACCGATGAGAAATTGCCGGCGATCGGCAATGGTGACATGCCCAATCGACTTGGAGCCGCTGCGCGGCCCCTTCCTTGACTCGTTCATTTGTAGTCCTCCCAGAGTTGACGGCAGCCATTCCCGCCCGTCCAACTTCGCACATGATTTATAAAAAATTGTCGCGCGTCAAGAATTAAACTGCATAATGGCGCATCAATGTGCTCATGCCGTGTGCGAAGTATCGCCACGTGGACGAAGAATCGCCGATCCGGCATGGAGAATGACGGACGGCGGCCGACTGGAGGAATAATGGAAAAGCTTGGTGTAGGGGTCATAGGCTGCGGCAACATCGCCATGACCTACATGCGCAACGCAGCACTTTTTGGCGGCGTGGAATTGAAGGCCTGCGCCGACATCTCGGCGGACGCGGCCGCCCTGCGGGCGCGGGAATACGGCATCCGGGCCATGGGCGTCGATGCCCTGCTTGCCGATCCCGAAATCGGCCTCGTTCTCAACCTCACCATCCCCGCTGTGCATTTCGACGTCACGATGTCGGCGCTTTCGGCCGGCAAGCACGTCTTCACCGAAAAGCCGCTCGCCACTTTGGCTGCCGACGGGCAGCTTCTGGTCAGCGAGGCGAAGTCGCGCGGCCTGCTGCTCGGCTCGGCGCCCGACACTTTCCTGGGTGCCGCCGGTCGCCGGGCGCGCCGACTGATGGACGCCGGCGCCATCGGCCGACCGGTCACCGGCACCGCCTTCATGATGGGCCGCGGCATGGAGCACTGGCACCCCAATCCGCAATTCTACTACCAGCCAGGCGGTGGCCCGGTGTTCGACATGGGCCCCTACTATCTGACCATGCTGGTCAACCTGCTCGGTCCGGTCGAGCGCATCATGGCGATGGCGACGCGTGGCCAGGAGGAACGGCTGATCACCGCCGACGGGCCGTTCAAGAACACCACATTCAAGGTCGGCACGCCGACCAACGTGCTGTCGCTGCTTGAATTCCGCTCAGGCGCGACGGTCACTTTCGGCGCCTCGTGGGATGTCTTCCGCCACTCCAACCACCCGATCGAACTACACGGCACCGAAGGCTCGCTGCGCCTGCCCGATCCCGATACGTTCGGCGGAACCGTGTCGCTGTCCGAACGCGGCGCCGACTGGAAGGATTTCGCCAGCGAAGGCGACCTCTACGGCGCCCGCAACTGGCCTTATGCGGCGCCCGATCGCGCCAATTACCGCATGCTTGGCGTCGCCGATCTTGTGCGCTCGCTTCAAACCGGCAACGCGCCACGCGCCTCAGGCACCCTCGCCCTGCACGTGCTGGAAATCATGGAGGCTGTCCTGCATTCCGGGGAGAGACGGGGCTCGGTCGCGGTCGCGGGGGATGTCACCCAGCCTGCCCTGCTGACAGAGGAAGAGGCGAGCGACCTGCTGGCCTGAGGATATGACGATGACGCTTGACCAGGAGGCGCTGCGCGTCCTCGAAATCGGCCGTACGGCCGGTGGCGAGCCGTTCGAGACCGACAGCGTGGCGGCGGCGCGCGCCGCCTACAACGCTTCGTTCCCGACGCTACAAGGCGAGCAGGAGCCGACCGCTGCGACCTCGGAATTGCAGATCGACGGGCCGAACGGGCCCGTGACGATCCGCGTCCATCGCGGCGTCAGTGCGCCGCAAAGCGGAGCCCCGGCGCTGCTCTATCTGCATGGCGGCGGCTGGGTCGTCGGCAATCTCGATTCGCATGACGAGATCTGCCGCTGGCTGGCCAATCTCGGTGGCGCCGTCATTGTCTGTCCCGACTATCGCCTGGCACCTGACCATAGATTTCCCGCTGGGCTGGAGGATTGTCTGGCGGCACTGCGCTTCATGGCGGAGAACGCCGCCGAGCTCGGCATCCACCCGTCCCGCCTCGGCGTTGCCGGCGACAGCGCCGGCGGCAATCTCGCCGCCGTGCTGGCGCTGCTTACCCGCGATGGACTGGCGCCGTCGCTTGCCGCGCAGATCCTGATCTATCCGAACACCGATGCGCGGCAGATGGCCAACAGCTACCAACGCTTCGGCGACGGCTTCGGGCTTACGGCAACAACCATGGCCTGGTTCCGCGACCACTATGTGCGAACGCCGGACGACATCGTCGACTGGCGCGTCTCGCCTTTGCTGGCGCCCGATCTCGCCGGCGTAGCGCCGGCTTTCGTAGCACTTGCCGGCTGCGACATCCTTGCCGACGAAGGCGCGGCCTATGCAGCGCGGCTGCAAGCCGCAGGCGTCCCGCTGATCTTGCGGCGATGGCCGGGTCAGATCCATGGTTTCGTCTCGATGGGACGCCATACCCCCGCCGCGCGGCAAGCGGTTGCCGAGGCGGTGGCGGCCTGGCGCCGATTCGAGAAGGGTCGCTGACGGTGGCTGCTCAGGCCGACTGACGCATCACCAGGGTCGCGCCGAGCTTGACCGTGCGCGCCAAGTCCTTCTTTGGCGGGTTGGCCTCGTCCAGCAGGGCCAGAAGGATCTCGACGCTGCGGCCGGCCATGGCGGCGAAATCCTGCGCCATGGTGGTCAGTGCCGGACAAGTGTAGCGGCTCAATGGATGATCGTCATGCGCGGCAACACGCAGATCGCTGTCGGGCCTGCGGCCGATCTTCAGTCCGCGCGAGAACGCGGCCGCCATCACGCCAAAGGCGAGACGATCATTGGCACACAGGATCGTGCGGCCGGGCAGACCGCCAACATCGAGCGTCCTTTCCATCCATTCATGGCCGATGCGCTCGAAGTCCCAGGTATAGTCACGCGCCGCGTCGATGACGACAGGTTCCAAACCGGCGGCTTGCATCGTCGCGATGTAGCTTTGCAACCGCTCGCCCGAATTGTGGTTGACATGCGGAATGTCGACATAGACAGGCGGTTCTCCGGACCGGTTGAGATAGTCGACCATGGTCGACGTGCTCTGGTGGTTGTCGTTACCGACGAAAGGCGTGTCGTCCTCGATATAGGTGTCGAAATAGACGATCGGAATGTCCTGTCCGAGTTTGTCGAAAACACTCCGATCGGAGGCCAGGCCCAGCGGAGCGATGATCGCGCCGGCGACCTTCAGTGACAGCAGCGTCCTGACCGACTCCGCCTCCAGCTTCTGCGAGCCATGCGAGGAAATGACGATCGGCCAATAGCCCTCGTCGCGGCAGCGAAATTCAATGCGGCTGACCATCTCGGCATAGAACGGATCGGTGATCGTCGGCACGACGATGCCGATGTTGCGCGTGCGTTTGCGGTTGAGATTGCGGGCGAACAGGTTTGGCTGATAGTCCGAGGAACGCAACGCCGCTTCGATACGGGCGCGTGTCCCCGGCTTGACGCTCGCCGGATCGTCAAAATATTTCGACAGCGTCGGCCGGGACACACCACATGCCCGGGCGAAGTCATCCATCGTGCGGTGCGTCTTCTCCGCCATCGACTTCCCGATCCTCTTGCAGCGATCGCCGACCGAAACGATCGGCTGTCACCAGTCATGCGGCCCTTGTCCGGGAGCGGCAATGCTTGGCCGAACTTATCCAGTCAAATCTTCACAGTTTCCAATACAACCCAAAAACATTACGAGCGTCAAATTCTTTATTGACGCCCTGAAATTGGCGACCCTCAATCAAGGCTGCGGCAGCAGAACCAAGGCTCCCGTCGTGCGGCGGGATTCCAGATCGCGGTGCGCGTCGGCGGCGTTGGCAAGATCGTAGTGCGTCGGCGATTCAACCCCGACGATGCCTTGGCGAAGTGCGCCGAAAAACCTGGTGACGTGTGGCGTGAGCTTTTCCGGCGTGTCGGTGTAGTGGGCGTAGTTGGGCCGCGAAATGGTCAGCGACTTGGTGGCGAAGCGGCCGATGTCCCAATTGCCGACCGGCCCCGAGGCCTGGCCGAAACTGACGAGATGGCCGCGCACGGCAAGGGCCGCAATCGAACCGGCAAAGGTGTCGTTGCCGACCGCGTCGTAAGCGATATCGGCACCGGCGCCATTGGTCAGCCGCATGACGGCTTCAGCGAAATTCTCGCGAGAATAGACGATGACGTGGTGCGCGCCAAGGCGCTCGACGATGTGCGCCTTGTCGTCGTTGGACACCGTTGCGATCACCGTCGCGCCGAGGTGGCGCGCCCATTGCACCAGCAATTGGCCGATGCCTCCTGCCGCCGCATGAATGAGAACGATGTCGCCGCGCTTCACGACATGGACATCGTGCAACAGAAAACTGGCGGAAACCCCCTTGAGCAGGCCGGCGGCGGCGATCTCGTCCGAAATATCGTCGGAGAGATGGATCAGCAATTCGGGCGCCATGTTGCGCCGCTCACAATAGGCGCCAACCGGAGGACAGGCGTAGGCGACGCGGTCGCCGACGGCGAAGCCAGACACCGCAGAGCCAACCTGTTCGATAACGCCGGCTGCCTCCATGCCCGGCACGCCAGGCGGCTGCAACAGATCGAAAAAACCGGTGCGGCAATAGACATCGATGAAATTGACGCCGATCACCGTGTGGCGGATCCGGACCTCGTTCGGCGCTGGCGGCGGCAGGCCGATTTCCTTCAGCTGCAACTCCTCCGGTCCGCCATAGCGCTCGACGACGATCGCCCCGGTTGTCGCGGCCTGGCCCGGAGCAAGCGTTGACGTGCCACGCGGCAGGCTTGCCGACGGTATCGGCGCGGCAACCGCCCGAGGTGGTCTCGCATCGACCGGCGAGCCGACATTTCTGCGCCGCAGGAGATCGCGCACGGCCGCGAAGCCAGCCTGATAGATGCCTTCGGTGACCAACCTGACCAGCTCGTCGCGACGATGCGCGGGCGGGTTGAACTCGGAACGCCATTCCCAGAAGGTCGCGTTCCCGTCGGTCACCGGCTTCAGCCGCACCGAGGCGACATAGCCCATCAGCGGCAGCGGCGCTTCGAGCAGGCAATAGCTCAGCCTTCGGTCCTTGTCGGACAGCGCCAGCAATTGTTCGCGCAACTCGCCGCCGTCGGCGAGCCGGAAGTGACGCACCGAGCCTACCGCATCGACCGGCTCACCGCCCTCGATCTCACTGAAGGAAATTGCCGGGTGCCAGCGGTCATGGCCGTTGAAATCGCGCAGGATCGCCCAGACTTCGTCGATCGGTGCGTCGATGATCGTGCTCTGGCAAACCCTGACCATTGGCTGATGTCAGCGCCCGAACCGGTGTTTCAACGCGGTCAAGGCCGTCTGGAACACGCCGGTGCCGATCTGGTGCATAAGGGCCGCCTCCCGATCAGGCGCACAGTCGAACTCCGCTTGCCATTCGGCGAGCGTCAAATTGCCATCGGTGATCGGCGTCAGCGACAGGGTGGCGACATAGTTCTCCACCGCCATCGGGCTTTCCAGGATGGCGTAGCTGCAGGACAAATCGTAATCCGACAGCGCCAGCAGCCTTTCGCGAATGCGCCCGCCATCCCTGAGCGTGAAACTTCTGATGCAGCCGATCTGGTCGGCTTGTGCGTTCTGCTCGATGCGGCTCTCGGCAACGAACGGCGCCCAGCCCGGTAAACCATTGAAGTTGCGCACGACCTTCCAGACGTCCGCCGCCGGCGCGGGGATGACCGAGGAGACATAGACCTTGGTCATGTCAGGCAGCCGCCGGCATCATCGAGAACCGTCTGCCGCAACGCATCTGCAAACGTACGATCATCTGGTCAGTGGTCGCGGTCGTCATCGTCGTCCTTGGAGGCCTTGCCTTTGCCCTTCTTGTCGCGGGTCAGGCTCGCAATGTCCTTGGCGTCGCGCAGCACGTCGGTCATGCGGCCGAGCGAGCCGCCCTCGATGCCGATCTCCTTCATCAGATTGTCGATCATCGGCGCCTGCACGCGGTAGCGCAGCGCCGAGTCGATGACTTCGTCCGTGACGTTGCGGTTGCTGCCCTGGCCGCCGTTGATGCCGTCGACATGCAGGATCTTGATGCCTTCGATCTTCTCCATCGGCTTGACGCTCTCACGGATGATGCCCTCCATGTGGTCGAGCAGCTTGCCGCGCAGGCGCCCTGCCCGCGCGCCTTCGGAAAGGATGTTCTCGGCCTCGTTGAGCTGACGATGACCGGCCGCGTCGACCTCGTAGCGCTGGGCCGCGGCAAGGGCGTGGATCTTCTCAGACTCGGCCGAGGCCACGGCTGCGATTTTCTGCGCTTCAGCGAGGCTCTTCGCCGCCTTCATCTCGGCATCCGCGGCTGAGACTATGCGCAGGGCGTCACGCTCGGCTTCGCGTTGCGCGCCGATCAGATCGGTCAGCTTGCGGCGCTCGGCGATCTCGCGCTCACGGGCCGTGAAGGCCTGTTCCTCGGCCTGGATGGCCTTGGCGCGAACCGCTTCGGAAGCCGCGATCGCCGACGAACGCTCCTGCGTCTTCTTGGCGACGTCGATGGCCTTCTGGATTTCGGCAATCTCGATCGTCTGGTCGCGATCGACGCCAAGCTGGCGAATGTCGCGATCCTTGATCAGGCGCGCTTCCTCGATGCCGCGCTCGGTGGTGATGCGGGCGCGCTCGACCTCTTCGCCGGCTGAAATCTCGGCCTCCTCGAAGGCCTGGCGCTTGGCGATCTGCAGCGCTTCGAGATGCCGCTCCCGTTCAATCCGCACCTCGTCGACGACACGCTCCTGCGCGATCCGCGCCGTCTCGGTCGCCTGGTTCTCGACGATCTCGGCGCGGCGCTTTTCCGCCTCTGCCCTGGTCACCTCAAGCGCCTTTTCGGCGAGCGCTATCTGGCGCTCCAGTTCGGCGACCTCAAGCCGCTTCCTGCGCTCGATCTCGAGCTGGCTTTGCGTGCCCTCTCGCTCGATCCGGGCCTTCTCCAGCGACAGTTCGAGCGCGATCTGCTCGCGCTCGGTCAGCTCGCGCATCTTCATCTCGGTCTCGTCGAGCGAACGGCGGCGCGCGATCTCGCGGCGCTGCGTGTCTTCCTCGCTCTTGATGCGCTCCTCGGTGATGTTGCGCTCCTGGTTGAGACGCGATTTCTCGACGGCTTCGCGCGACGAAAGCTGTGCCTGCTCGGATTCCTGGTCGCGCAGCGCGCGATCGATGGCGAGCTCGGAGCGTTGCGCGGCACGGCGGATCTCGACTTCGCGCTCCTGTTCGAGGCGCGCATATTCGCTGTCGCGGTCGATCTCCAGCACCTTGCGCTGGGTGTCGAGATTCTGGTTGCGGATGTCGACCAGCGTGCGCTGCTCGATCTCGTTGCGCATCCGGCGACGGGTCTCGATCGATTCCGTCAGTTGCGTCAGGCCTTCGGCATCGAAAGCGTTGGACGGATCGAAATATTCAAGGCTGGTCTGGTCGAGATCGACGATGGCGACGCTCTCCAGCTCAAGCCCGTTGGCGGCGAGCGATTCCGAGGCGAGGCCGCGCACCTTCGCGGCATAGTCGCCGCGCAGTTCGTGCATCTCTTCCAGCGTCATCTGGGCCGCGACGGTGCGCAGGGCGCCGGCAAACTTGCCCTCCAGCAGTTCGCGCAAACTGTCGGGCTGCAGCGTACGGCGGCCAAGCGTCTGCGCGGCAGCGGCGACCAGTTCGCGGCTGGCGCCGACACGGACGAAGAACTCGGCGATCAGGTCGACGCGCATGCGGTTTTTGGTGATCAGCGCAAAACCATCCTCGCGGCGCACCTCGATGCGCAGCACATTCATGTTGACCGGGGTGATCTCGTGCAGCACAGGAATGACGAAGGCGCCGCCATTCACCACCACCTTCTCGCCCATGAAGCCGGTGCGCACGAACGCCGTCTCCTTGGTCGAGCGGCGATAGAGCCAGCGCAAGATGTAGACGGCGATCACCACGACGACTGCGGCAATGATCAGCCACAACAGGAAAGCGCCAAAGGTTTGCGCGTCCATGATCTATCCTCCCCAAGACAATACGGTCGGCACGGGGCGACCGGCAGTGTTTTCAAACATCCACCCGCACGGTGGCGAAGTCCAATTCTTCATGCCCGCCTCTGCAGCTTCGGCGTGATCGCATGGAACGCAGAGAGCACCGCGTCGACGAAAGGCGTATCGTTGATGTTCGCCCGCACCCGTTCGACATGGCGCAAAGGTGTGCGGCGAACCGTCTTCTCGATGGCCTCGAACAGCGCGTTGTCGGCCTCGGGATCGTGAAAAGGCTGACCGGGCGCATCGAGCATCGAGACGCCGCCTTCGGGCAGCAGGAAGCGCACCGGGCCATTCATGGCGTTGAGCCGCGCGCCGATCCATTCGCCGAAGGCGCGGTTCTCGTCGCGCGTGGTGCGCATCAGCGTGACGTTCGGATTGTGGATGACGAATTTGCGGCTGCGGAATTTCTCCGGCACGCTGTCGCGCGGGCCGAAATTGACCATGTCGAGCGCACCGGTCGAGCCGACATAGGGCAGTCCGGTGCGGATCGCAGCGCCGAAGCGATCCTCGGTCGCCGGGAACACGCCGCCGACGATCATGTCGGCCACTTCCGTGGTGGTCAGGTCGAGAAAGGCCGAAAGCAGCCTGGAATCGCCGAGATTTTCCATGGCGCGTCCGCCGATGCCGGTGGCATGGAAGACGAGGCAGTCATAGTCGGCTTCAAGCCGCTTGGTCACCGCTTGCACGGCGAGCGTGGTGACGCCGAACATGGTGATGCCGACAGCCGGCCGCGCCAGTTTGCGCTTTGCTTCCCACGCCTCGGCACTGGGCAGTTGGGCGACCATGCCGGCCATCGCATGCGCGGCATTGGACAGCACCTGTTCGGTGATCGAGTTCAGCCCCTGAACATCGGCGACCGAATGGAACATCATGATGTCGGCGCCGCCGACATATTTGGCGACATCGCCGGCCGCCACCGTCGAGACCATCAGCTTGGGGATGCCGACCGGCAGCACACGCATGCCTGATGTGGCCAGCGTGGTGCCGCCGGAGCCGCCGGCGGAGATGACGCCGCCGATGCGCGGCTCACGCTCGATCCAGCGGGCGAAGGCGTCCGCCATGGCGCTGACCGAGCCGCCGCGATCGTTGGTGAAAACGGCGGACGAGCCGCGTGGGTGCATGCCGGCCACCTGCATGGCGGGCACGTCGGCGCTGGTCGGCTTGCCCGATGTCGACAGATCGACGGTGCGCACCGGGATGCCCAGCGACTTCAGCCGGTCGGCGACGAAGCGCAATTCCTTGCCCTTGGTGTCGAAGGTGCCGACGACCAGCACTGTGCGGCCGATGCGCTCGGCAAAGGGAATGGCGAAGACCTTCTTCAAATCGACCTGCGGCGCTGCCTTGTCGACCGCCGCCTGACGCATCTCGGTGACCGGCACGTTCCAGCGGTTGGGCAAGTCGGTGACCGGACGATAGACGCCGCTCTGCGGCATCGGTTCGGCCGAGCCGGCGCCAGTGCGGTCGACACGATAGACCTCCGCCAGTTGTTGCTTTGCCTGGGCGGCTTCGGCCGGCGTGACGGGCGTTTCCTCGGCATGGCGGCCGACACCAAGCAGCCGCTGCTGCAATTCACGGTCGGCGGCGAGTGCCCTGGCGTCCATCAGCCGGTTGATGCGGCCGTTGACCATGATGGCGACCTGGTTCGACACCGCGGTCGCGACGCCGATGTTCTGTTCAATGACCAGAACCGCCATCTCGCCCTCGGCGGCGAGATCGACCAGCATCTGTTCGACCTGGTCGACGATGATCGGCGCCAGCCCCTCGGTCGGCTCATCCATGACCAGCAGCTTCGGGTCACTGAGCAGCGCGCGGGAGATCGCCAGCATCTGCTGTTCACCGCCTGACAATTGCGAGCCGCCGTTTGTCCGGCGTTCGGCCAGGCGCGGAAAAGTCTGGTAGACACGCTCGACCGTCCAGCTGGCATCGCGCCTGATACCACCAGCAAGCCGCAGATGTTCGTCGACGGTCAGGCTCGGCCAGACGCGGCGGCCTTGCGGCACATAGCCGACGCCGAGGCGGTGGATCTCATGCGGCTCGAAAGCGGTGATCTCGCGGCCGTCAAAACGGATCGAACCGGACTTCGCGCGCTTCAAGCCGACGATGGTGTTGCAGAGCGTGGACTTGCCCATGCCGTTGCGGCCGACCACCGATAGCACGCCGCTTTCCAGCGTCAGCGAAACGCCCTGCAACGCATGGCTTTCGCCGTAGAAGACCTGCAGGTCGTCTATCCTGAGGATAGCCTTGGCCGGTTTGCCGGAGGCGGTCTGGCGCTCAGCCATGCTTGCCCCCGAGATAGATCTCCTGGACCTCGGGATCGGCCTCGATCTCCTGCGGCGTGCCTTCCTTGAACAGCCGGCCATTGTGCATCATCGACACATATTCCGACACGCGCAGGGCAACGTCGAGATCGTGTTCGATGATGATGTAGCCGATGTGTTTCGGCAGCGCGTTGAGGATGGCGACGAGGTCGCGGCGTTCGGTCGGCGAAAGGCCGGCCGCCGGCTCGTCGAACAAGATGAAGCGCGGTGCACCGGCCAACGCCAGCGCGATCTCCAGCTGGCGTTGCTGGCCATGGCTCAGCGTCGCCACCAGAGTGTCGCGATAGGCTTCGAGATGCACGGCGTTGAGGATCGATTCCGCCTGCACCATGTTGACGTCGGTGACCGTCGGGCGCAGCAGCGAAAACCGCCGGCGCGAGACGCCACGGCAAGCGAGAAAGATGGAATCGAGGACCGACAGGCCTTTGAACAATTGCGAAATCTGATAGGTGCGCCGCAGTCCGCGGCGGATGCGCTCATGCGGCGGCAGATCGGTGATGTCCTCGCCGAAGAAGCGGATGCGCCCTGCCGTCGGCAGGAAATCGCCGGTCACGGCATTGAACAGGGTCGTCTTGCCGGCGCCGTTGGAGCCGAGGACCGCGCGCCGTTCACCGGCCGCGATCCTCATAGTGATGCCCGAGAGCGCCACCAGCGCCCCGAAATGCCGCGCCACGCCATCGAGCTCCAGCGCATAGGCGCCGGTGCTCTGGAGACGGTTTGCTGAGAAGCTTTCGGTCACTGGCGCTACACTCGAATTCCGATGTGTTACGGGCAGCTCGGATTGTCGCGGTTGACCGCACCGAGTTTCATGAACTCGTCTTCGGGAATGCCGAGCGTCTGGTTGACCTGCGGCACGACCTTGACCAGCTTGTTGAGGAGATTGCCGTCGGCACCTTCAGTGACTTCGGTCAGGAAGATGTCGGCAATGGCGTTGCGGTTCTTGTCGAGCGACACCTTGCCGGTCGGCGTGTCGAAGGACAGTTTCGACAGCGCATCGCGCAGCTTCTTGCCACCATCGGAGACATCGCCGCCGACCTGGTCGAGGCCGAGCAGCGTCGCCTTCATGTTGACATAGTAGCCATGGGCGAAGAGCGAGGGCGAGGGAAACGCGCCTGGCTGCTTCTTGTAGGCCTCGACGAACGTCTTCCAGGCCGGCGCGTCATTGGTGTCTGCCGTCGGCCCGGCCGAGGGTGTGCCCTTCAGCACGTCGCGCAGCTTGCCTTTCGAGGTCAGCACTGTCTGGTCAACGGTAATCGAACCGCCGATCAGCGGTGCGGAGCCGCCGCCCTGCTGGTACTGGGTCAGGAAGTTGACGGCGTCGGCGCCGCCGAGCGCGACGTAGATCGCATCGACGTCTTCCGGGATCGCCGCGATGACCGAAGAAAAGTCCTTGTTGCCGATCGGCACCCAGGACTTCGACGGCACGTGGCCGCCGGCCTTGCAGAACTCGGCCATGAAGCCGAACACCTGCGTGTAGGGGAAGGAATAATCCTCGGCGACGGTGGCGACCTTCTTGTAGCCCTTGTCCTTGAAGGCATAGGTGCCGAGGCCGGCCATCCACTGGGCGCCATCGGTCGAGAAGCGGAAGAAATTTTCCGCCGGATCGCGCAGCGTGGTGTCCTGTGCGGCCGAGGTGCCGTTGATGAAGGTCACGTTCGGCTGCGTCTTGGCGTAGTCCTTGACCGCGAGGCCTTCGTCGCCCGAAAGCGGACCGACCAGCACCTTGACGCCGTCCTGCTCGACCAGCTTGCGCGCGGCGCGCACGGCGCTGTCGGGCGACGCGTCGGACGAGCCCTTGACGATCTCGATCTTCTTGCCGGCGACGGTGCCGTTCATCTCGGCAACCGCCGTCATGGCGCCGCGCTCACCGTCCTCGCCGAGCACCGTGAACGGTCCCTCGAAGGTGGCGAGCAGGCCGATCTTGATGGTGTCGTCGGCGGCGAGCGCCATCGAAGAGGCGGTCAGCCCGGTGAACACCGCCAGGGCCAGCATTGTACGTCTATGCATCCTCATGATTTTTCCTCCCGTTGATTTCGTTTTGCAGTGGTTCATCCGTTCCGGCCGCTACGAGCCGGGACGCAAGGACTCCTGGGCAAGATGTGGCTTGATCCTCCCCCACAACCCAAGAATTCCATCCGGTGAGACGAAGACGATCACCAGGAACACCATGCCGATCAGCGTGTTGAAACGCTCGGCACCGACGATGTCGATGGCGAAGGTCTGCATCAGGACGACGACGATCGCGCCGAGAAATGGCCCGATCGGATGGCGAAGGCCGCCGATGACGGCAATGATCAGCACGTCGATCGCGGCATCGACGCCGATGGTGCCCGGCGAGACGCGGCCGTTGAACCAGACCAGCAGCACGCCCGCCAGTCCGGCGATGACGCCGGCCAGCAGCCAGGCGAAGACCTTGTGCGCGGTGACGTGATAGCCAAGCGCGCGCATGCGGCGCGGATTGTCGCGGATCGCCTGCAAGGTCATGCCGAAGGTTGAGCGCGAACCGTAGAGCACGGCTGCGTAGGACAGCACCGCCAGACCGAGGCAAAG
This sequence comes from Mesorhizobium bavaricum, assembly GCF_056781655.1. Taxonomy (NCBI): domain Bacteria; kingdom Pseudomonadati; phylum Pseudomonadota; class Alphaproteobacteria; order Hyphomicrobiales; family Phyllobacteriaceae; genus Mesorhizobium; species Mesorhizobium bavaricum. Next base: position 5,966,510 of record NZ_CM165566.1, read on the forward strand.
GTAGTAGAAAGGCCGGGGATCGCGCCAGTTGAGGCCCCAGAACGCCGGGGCGCGGATGCCGGCGTAGCCGGAATGGCCGTTGAAGATGGCGTAGTTCTGCTGGGCGAAATAGTAAGTCGCGGTGGCGATCGCCAGCGTGATCATGATGGTGTAGATGCCCTCGGTGCGCACCGAGATCCAGCCGATCAGCGCTGAGGCCAGTGCCGCCGCAACAACCGCGAAGGGCACTGCGAGCCACCACGGCCAGCCGAAGCCCAGGACGTTGGAATTGTTGTTGCCGAGGATGGCGATGGCGTAGGCGGCAATGCCGGCGACCGTGATCTGCGCCAGGCTGACCATGCCGCCATAGCCGGCGAGCAGCATCAGCGACAGACCCAGCATGCCGAAGACCAGGGAATACCCGCCGATCTGGGTCAGGAAGAAGTCCGACGCCACCAGCGGGTAAAGCACAAGTGCTGCGGCAAGGATTATGTGGCCGGCGCCGAGCTTCTCCAGCCAGTTCTGTTGCGTCGCGCTGCCGGTGGCGATGGCCAGGCTCATCTCGCCTTCCCCATGATGCCTTGCGGCCGGACCGCCAGCGTCACCACCATGATGACGAAGGTGAGCACGATGCCGTAGGTCGGGAAGTAGACGAGGCCGATCTGTTCGGCGAGGCCGATCAGCAGCGCGCCGATCGCGGCCCCTGAAATCGAGCCCATGCCGCCGACGATGACGACAACCAGCGAGGCCAGGAGGTAGCGGACATCCTCGCCGGGCGCGACGGAAAGCGCTGAACCCCCGACGACACCGGCAAAGCCGGCAAGCCCGGCGCCGACGGCAAAGACGATGGCGAACACCGCATGCACATTGACGCCGGACGCCTGCAGCATGGCGCGATCGTCGACGCCGGCGCGGATCATCATGCCGACGCGTGTCCGGTGCAGCATCAGCCAGAGGCCGACGCCGATGACGATGGCCGCCGCCAGCACGACGACACGGTAGAGCGGATAGGTGAGAAAGACCGAGGCACCGTTGGAGCGCACCGCGGTGATGATCGGGAGCGTCAGGGCGCCGTCGAGCCATTCGGGCGTGGTGATCTGATAGGTGCCGCCAGCCCAGACTGCCAGCATCAGGTCGGCGGCGACGATCGAGATGCCGATGCTGACCAGGGTCTGGCGCAGGTCGTCACCCTCCAGGCGGCGGAAGACGAAGACCTGCATGACGACCCCGACGAGGGCCAGCACGGCGAAGCCGGCGGCGACGCCAAGCAGCCAGTAGCCGGTGCGGTTGGTGACCTCGTAGCCGATATAGGCGCCGAGCAGATAGAGCGAGCCATGCGCCAGATTGACGTTGCGCATCAGGCCGAAGATCAGTGTGAAACCGCTGGCGACAAGGAAATACAGGCCGGCCAGCGTGATGCCGTTGAGGATGGCGCTGACGAAAGCCTTCTTCGAGATCAGGATCGCGTTCAGCCAGTCCGGCCACACGGCAAAGACCAGCCATGCGATGACGGCGGCGGCAAGCAGGCCGACGAGACCCCGGGCCTGCCGCCCGGTCATGCCGCTGCCGGCAAGCGGCGACGAGGATGGCTGGTCGAGCAGGCTCATGCAGTCAGCCGCCGGCGCTGCTCGTTCATGCGCGGCGCCTTGTGGAACTTGCCGTCCTTCATGATGGCAAGGATGCGGTTCTTGTCCTGCAGGATGCGCACGTCGGCGATCGGATCACCGTCGACCAGCAGGATGTCGGCGAGATAGCCTTCCTTGATCAGGCCGAGTTCGTCGCCCATGTTCATGATCTGGCCGCCATATTTGGTGCCGGCCTGGATGGCTTCCATCGGCGAGAAGCCGAGCATCTCGACGAAGGTCTGGATGTCCTTGGCGTTGGTGCCCTGCGGTGTCCAGGCAAAGCCGTAGTCGCCGCCGATGCAGACGCGGATGCCGCGCCTGTGCATCTTCTTCATCGTCTCGATGCACATTTCGAGTTCGCGCTCATATTCGAGCGACAGCGGCGAGCCCGGCTTGATGCCCCATTGCTCGGCATGGCGTGCGGTGTTGATCAGCCAGGCAATGCCGGGCGCGACGAAGTGCTTGTCCTTGACCGCCTCGAGCATGTCGAGCGCTTCCTCGTCGGCGAAGGAGGCATGGTAGATGTTCTGGATGCCATGGCGGACGCACTGCTTGACTGAGCCGGACGAGCGCGCATGCGCCGACAGCACTTTGTTGCGGCAGCGCGCCTCGGAGGCCGCCATGGCAACCTCCTCTTCCGACATCGGCGTCTCCTCGGCGCCCATGCCGGTGATGCTCTCGCCGGACAGGTTCAGCTTGATGGAATCGACGCCGTATTTGATCAACTGGCGCACGGTGCGACGGATTTCCTCGGGGCCAGAAACGACGATGCCGAGATTGAGGCCTTCGTGCGGAATGTGCGACGGCGCGGAATCGCCGAGGCCGCCGACCGTGGTGATCTCAGGACCCGCGGCGAGATAGCGCGGGCCGGGAAAGCGGCCCTGGTTGATGAATTTTTTGGCGACGACATCGAGACGCGGCTTGGCGGCGGCCGCACCCCGGCCGGCGGTGAAGCCGGCATCGAGCACAAGTTTGGCCATTTCCATGGTGACCAGCATGTGCTCTTCGATCTCCATCATCTGGATGGGATCGATGCCCGGCGCATTGTTCCAGGATAGATGCAGATGCGCGTCGATCATGCCGGGCATCAGCGTCGCGCCCATGCCGTCGATCGTCGTGACGCCCCCTGGTGCACCGCCGCTGTAGGAAGACGACGAGGACGAGCCGAAGCGTGACGAGCCCTTGGTGATCTGCTTGATGCGGTTGCCCTGCACCAGCACCTCGCCGGTGTAGGGATATTCACCGGTGGCGTCGAGCACGCGCACATTGGTGAAGAGCGTGCTGCTCGAACCGTTGCCGTTCCAGCTGTCGTCTGCCATCACAAGCCTCCCAACTTGCCGAGCGCGTAGTTCTACGCCCGATCCAAAATCGTCACCTATCAACCCGTCTCAAAAAATCGGCGAGCTTCTGGCTGCTTTCGCGCGGGCTTTCCACCGTGGCCCAGTGCCCGCACCGATCCAGTGACGAGAATACGGCGCCCTTGATCTTGTCGGCAAGCGCCTGGCCGACACCCGCCGGATTGACCGTGTCGGCGTCGCCGGTGACGAGCAGCGTCGGCGCCGAGATCCGCCGCGCATCGACCGCGCTCACCTTGGCCAAGGCCTCACAGGTGCGGGCGTAGGATTCTGGATCCTGGCCGGTGATCGATTCCCGCACGAAGGCGACAGCGGCAGGCGAGGTTTCCCTGGTGTGCGCCGAGATCGCATTGGCGACGATCTGGTCGGCGATATCAGCAATGCCGCCCGAGCGCGCCAGCCGTGCCCGGTTGGCAAGACCTTGTCGCGTTGCTTCCGCCGGCTCGGCAAGGGCGCCAAACAGCGCCAGCGAGGCGACCAGCGAGGGCTGCGTTGCCGCAATCTGCTGGCAGACGATGGTGCCCATCGAATGGCCGACGAAATGCGCTGTAGTGACGCCCATGCCGGCCATTGCGCGGACCACGGCCTCGCTCATCAGTTCGATGGTCAACGGTTCGATCGGGCGCGGCGAACGGCCGGAGCCCGGCAGGTCGAGCCGGATAACGCGGTAGCCGGAAAGCGCCGCCATCTGCGGCTGGAACATGTTCGAGGTGCCGCCGAGGCCATGGATCATCACAACGGCAGCGCCCTCGCCGACAACTTCCGCAACGACCGGGCCAACTGTCACCGTCGTCATTGCGCATACTCCGCGAAGCGGTTTTCCAGCGTGCCGATGCCGTCTATCTCGATGCGCACGACGTCGCCGGCCTTGAGATATTTCGGCGGATCGAAGCCGATGCCGACGCCGACCGGCGTGCCGGTGGCGATGATGTCGCCGGACTTCAGCGTGATGCCCTGCGACAGCGTGGTGATGATGGTCGGAATGTCGAAGATGAGCAGCGATATCCGGGAATCCTGGCGCAGATCCCCGTTGACGAAGCAGCGGATGCCGGCGGTCGCCAGGTCGAGCTCATCCCTGGTCACGGCCCACGGCCCCATCGGACAGAACGTGTCCTGCGACTTTCCGATCAGCCACTGGCTGTATTTGCCTTGCAGGTCACGGGCGGTGACGTCGTTGACGATGGTGTAGCCCCAGACGTGGTCGAGCGCATCCGCCTTCGAGATGCCGCGCCCGCCCTTGCCGATGATGACGGCGAGTTCGGCCTCGTAGTCGATCGCCGTCGAGACGGAGGAATCGATCAGCACACTGGCATGGTTGGCGACGACCGATTCCGGAACCTTGGAAAAGATGATCGGGTGTTTCGGGATCGCGCCGGCGCCGGCGCTGGAATCGAAGCCGCTGCGCGCGAACTCCTGCGCATGCTCGTGATAGTTCTTGCCGACGCAGAAAATGTTGCGGCGCGGCTGCGGGATCGGCGCCTCGATCTCGACCTGCGCCAGCGGGATCGGCGACAGGGTGCGTGGCATGCCGGCGCCATTGCCCTCGATCAAGGCCAGGATGCCGGCCTTGGCCTGATCGACGGCAAAATCGAAAGGCGCGACGGTCTGGGCATCAAGGTCGACAAGACCCACGCGACGTTCGCCGGCGATCGAAAAAGTCGCGACCCGCATCCGCATCCTCCCTGAACCAATACTGAGCCAATTTTTCGCTCTTTCGTTACACGCTATCGCCGATTGGTTTAGGCCGCAAGCGGAATCTGACTTGGTCTGACCAAACGCATTCGTTGGCAAGCCAATGGACTTCTGCGGGGATGCCGGCAATCCGGCCGAATGGACGAAGGCTTCGGAAGCTGATATCTATGGTTCAATACCGGATCAGATAAAAGCAGCCAAATATGCCAAAGCTCGTCGCCAACGATATCGCCACTGCCCTGAAGAAACGCATCTCTTCAGGCGAATGGATCGAGAATGGCCGTATGCCGCCGGAGCGCGATCTGGCGAGCGAATTCGGCGTCGCGCGCAACACCGTGCGGCGCGCCGTTTCCTTCCTCGAGGATGATGGCACGGTGGTGCGGCATGTCGGGCGCGGAACCTTCCTGACCGCCACCAATCCGGGCTCGATGGCGGCCACCGTCGGGCGGATGGAAGGCACCAGCCCGGCCGACATGATGGAGATCAGGCAATTGCTGGAGCCGGCGGCAGCATCGTTCGCCGCCACCAATGCCAGCGCCACCGAACTCAACGCTGTGCGCGAAGCGCACAAGATCGCCTCCGAATCCCAGGACATGCCGACATTCGAGCACTGGGATGCCGAGTTCCACCACCGCATCTTCGCTTGCTCGCGCAACGACTTCCTCAAGGAGATCCACAATCTGATGCGCATCCTGCGCAATCAGGCGCCATGGTTCGAAATGAAGAAGCGATCGTTTTCGGAAGAGCGGCGCAGCGTCTATTGCAGCGAGCACCAGATGGTTCTCGATGCGCTGCTGCGGCGCGATCCCGAGAGCGCCAGCCAGGCAATGCTGGCGCATCTGAGAACCGTCGAGCGCAATCTGCTGGGGCGGTAGCAGCCAGGATCGGGATAGGTGCCGAGCAGAAGCTTCCTGCTCGCCTGTGGCCACGGCCCGGCTTGCCAAATGCCGCCATGCCGCCCATACACGGGCGGGGCAATCCGCCCCACCCCATTCGCGCCCACCCGCCAGGGATACTGTCCGATGTCTGCGACGCCGTACCCTTGGTCAAAGCCGTGACGGAGCGCTCAACGCCATCGCTTGCCAGTCTGGGCTGGACGGATTTTTTCGGCGACCAGCTCGAGCCCGGCGAAGCCAATCTCGTCCCGACGCGGATCGCCACAGTCCATCGCGACCGCCTGACCGGCCTGTCTCAGGCAGGACCAATCGACCTGACGCTGCCGGCGCAGGCGAACACCGGTGACTATGCCGTCGGCGACTGGGTGCTCGTCGATGCGCATGACAGCCTTGTGCAGCGCCGCCTGACGCGCAAGACCGTGCTGGAACGCCGCACCCAGGGTGGCAGGGTGCCGCAACTTGCCGCGGCCAATGTCGACACGCTGTTCATCGTCACCTCCTGCAATGCCGACTTCAATCCCGCCCGGCTCGAGCGCTATCTGGCGCTGGCCAACGAGGCTGGAACGACGCCGGTGATCCTGCTGACCAAAGCCGATACCGTCGCTGACGCCGAGATGTATGAGAGGCAGGCTGCGGCGCTGCAGCGTGGATTGGCGGTCGTGACGCTGAACCCCCGCACATCAGATGCGGCAACCGCCTTGGCTGCCTGGTGCGGCGCGGGCCAGACGGTCGCGCTGGTCGGCTCTTCCGGCGTCGGCAAATCGACGCTGGTCAACACGCTGGCCGGATCGGCACAGCAATTGCCGCAACAGACCGGAGACATCCGCGAACACGACGCCAAAGGACGCCACACCACCACGTCCCGATCGTTGCACGCCATCGCCGGTGGCGGCTGGGTGATCGACACGCCGGGAATGCGAACGCTGCAGGTCAGCGACGTCGCCTACGGCATCGACACGCTGTTTGCCGAAATCACCGAGCTCGCGCCGCTCTGCAAGTTCCGTGACTGCACGCATGTGCATGAGCCGGGCTGTGCGGTGCAGGCTGCCTTGAAGGCCGGTACGCTCGATCCGGAACGTCTTGCCCGCTGGCGAAAACTGTCCGACGAAAACCAGAACAACACGCCGGTTCAGAGCGGCCCTCGCGGAGCCAAAACTCCCGGCGGCCGCGGCAAGAGGCGTTGAAGGGCTGAGGCACGCCACCCCGGCCTTTAGCCGTTGCGTGATCGCGAGTAGCTCGTGAGATCTCCCGTCAACAGGTCCCAGTCGAGAGCCTCGCTCGTCCAGACATGGAAGGTTGGAGGGATCGCGCTCGGGTTGTCCAAACTGACTGTCATTACGTCGAGTTCGTCGGGTGAGTCGTCCCGGCGATAGGTCAGAGGTGACCCGCATCGGCCGCAGAAGCCGCGGGTGACGCCGGGTGAAGAGGCGTAGTCGACCGGCGCACCGCGGGTGTAGCGAAAACCTGCCGATGGCACACCAATGAAGGGGCGCCGGGGCGCCGATGCAGCGCGCCGACAGGTCTCGCAATGGCAGATGCCGCTGCTGATCGGTTCGCTCTCAACGATATAGCGCACCGCGCCGCAAAGGCATCCACCCTCCATCCATCCTCCGGCGTTGACCAATTCGACCATTCCACGCGACCGGCCTCATCATCGACAGTATGAACTCGACTCGGCCAACCGCCACCTCAATTTCCAAACGGGCTCTCAGAGCCGCGCCGTGCCGAAAACCCGATCCCAGAATATCGACGTCACGCCGAAATTGGCGTTTTCGTCGACATGGTGGTGCACGGCGTGGCGGCGCTTGAGCGTGTAGAGATAGCTCGGATGGGTGGGATGCCAGTGATGAATCATGTGATGGACACTGATGTACCAGAGATATCCCAGCATCAGCCCGCAGCTTACCGCGCTCGCGGTTGCGAAGTCCGAGACCACCCAAACGGGCACAAACGCGACCAGGGCATGCACTCCGAGGCTGAGCCAGGTCGGCGTACCCACCGAACTGCGCTCCTCGACATGGTGACGATCATGCAGGTCCTTGATGTAGGGAATGTGGTGAAGGACGAACCTGTGCAAGAGGTATTCGGTCAGCGTCCAGAGGCCGAGACAGGCGAGGACCGTGCCTATCCAGCCTGGCGCACTCTCTTCGCCGGCCTCGAACAACCCGACCACTGCCAGCACGGCGATCACCAGTGGATACACCACGAAGTCGCTATAGTAGCCAATAAGACCGAGTTGCATCGTCACGCCCTATCTAGCCTTCGAGCCGCCAAACAAGCGATGGTGTCAGATTGCCGGACTCGCGGACGAGGAGCAATGCAGCCGCACCTGACATAGCGTCGCAATCATCTGGCGCAAGGTCGGCAGCCATGATCCAGGAGAATCGGTAGACCGCCGCCTTCGCAACCAGATTCACAAACGGACATTAAAAAATGGCAAAACGCAGTGCGGGGTTGCTGATCTACCGTCAAGGCGACGGCAGTCTTCAGGTGCTGCTGGTTCATCCAGGCGGACCGTTCTGGGCGAAGAAGGACGACGGCGCGTGGTCGATACCGAAGGGTCTCGTCGGTGAGAACGAGGACGCGTTGGCGGCAGCGCAACGCGAGACCGAGGAAGAGCTCGGCGTCAAGGTCGATGGCCCCTTCGCGCGGCTCGGCGACTACAAGCAACCGGGCGGAAAGATCGTCACGGCCTGGTCCGTCGAGGCGCGTATCGACATCGACGTGGCCACCATCAGGAGCAACACTTTCACCATGGAATGGCCGCCAAGGTCGGGATCGATGAAGGAATTCCCGGAAGTCGACAGAGCCGGATGGTTCACCTTGCCCGAGGCTGAGGTCAAAATCCTCAAGGGGCAGCGGCCGATTCTGTCGGATCTTGCCAGGCAGGATGACGCTGAATGATGATCGCGGCGGTGCGGCCCTTAAAGCGCGCCGCGCCTTAAGGTTTCGTTTTTTGCATTTCGTTGCCCCAAAACCGGGACCACTTTTTGGGCGACATGCATTAGGCTGCAACTCATAAAAGCGAAGCGACAATCTGATGGCCGCCAAGGCCGTGCTCGACAAGAAGGCGCCGCCGGCCCTTTCATCGGTATGACGGGCCTTGGCGCCAGCGGCCCGGCGGAGAAACTCTACGAGCATTTCAATATTGCCACCAAGGCGGTAGTAAATGCAGCTTAGAAACAACTCCTCTCGCACGCGAGAACAATCGCTAGCGCCGAATGTCGCAATTGAGCGCCAGCTCGGCGCATCTCATGGCGACTCTCTCACTACTCCCGGTACAAAGTATTGGTCAGGTCAGTTGACTCATGGAGAATTTGCATGCGTGGTCATTGCTTATGTGGCGCTATTGCTTTTGAAGTCGATGGCCCGGCACAAGCATGCGTGAGCTGTCATTGTGAAAGTTGTCGGCGGCAATGTTCTGCGCCGATGACCACCTACATTGGCGTCTTGGACAGCCAATGGCGATGGCTGGGCAAGTCACCGAAGGTATTCAACTCTTCTCCCGGTGTGGAAAGAACATTTTGCGATAAATGTGGCTCGCCGCTGTCCTTCCGCTCAAAGAACATGTCCGGTGTCATACATTTTTTTGCCGCAGCGATGGAGGAGCCGGAAAAATTTGCGCCCACGCTGCATGTCGCTTTTGAGGAGAAGCTCCCTTGGTTGAAACTCGCCGACGGCCTGCCGACACGGTTTGGGCCTGACTATACGAAAAACTAGTAAGGCAGGCCGACATAGTTCTCGGCCAGCGCAGTCGACGCTGCACGCGAGTGCACGAGGTAGTCGAGCTCGGCTTCCTGGATGCGCTGACCGAAATCGCCGGTGTCGGGAAAGCGATGCAGCATCGTCGTCATCCACCAGGAAAAGCGGACCGCCTTCCAGACCCGCGCCAGCGCCTTGCCTGAATAGGCGTCGATGCCGGCACGCGATTTCTCAACGTAGAAATCGCGCAAACCGGTGAAGAGATAACGCACATCGCTGGCGGCGAGATTGAGGCCCTTGGCGCCGGTCGGCGGCACGATATGGGCGGCGTCCCCGACCAGGAACAACCTGCCGAAACGCAACGGCTCGGCCACGAAGGAGCGCAGCGGCGCAATCGATTTTTCGAAGGATGGACCGGTGACGACGCCTGCTGCCGTCTGCTCCGGCAGGCGGCGGCGCAATTCGTCCCAGAAGCGGCCGTCGGACCACGCCTCGACACGGTCGCCCTCGGGGCACTGCACATAGTAGCGGCTGCGGTGCGTCGAACGCATCGAGCACAGCGCAAAACCCCGCTCATGATTGGCGTAGACCAGTTCGTGATCGGCAGGCGGCACTTCAGCCAGCACGCCGAGCCAGCCGAACGGATAGTGGCGCTCGAAGGTTTTCAGCGCAGGTTCGGGTACCGATCTGCGGCTGACGCCGTGGTAGCCATCGCAGCCGGCGATGAAGTCGCAGTCGATGCGATGCGTGACGCCGTCCTCGTCATAGGTGGCAAAAGGCGCCTCGCCGTCGAAATCGTGCAGCGTAACGTTCGCCGCCTCGTAGATCGTGGTCAGTCCTGCCGCAGCGCGCTTGTCCATCAAATCATGCGTCACTTCGGTCTGGCCATAGACAGTGACGTGCCTTCCCGTCAGCGCCTCGAGGTCGATGCGGTGCAGGCGTCCGTCGAAGGCGAGCGAGATGCCGGAATGCGGCAGCCCCTCGGCGTGCAGCCGTGCAGCGACACCCGCTTCCTCCAGCAGTTCGACGGTGCCTTGTTCGAGCACGCCGGCGCGCACGCGGCCAAGCACGTGGTCGCGGCTCGAGCGTTCCAGAATGACAGTCTCGACGCCGATCGTGCTGAGAAGCTGGCCGAGCAGCAGGCCGGACGGTCCGGACCCGACAATGAGAACCTGTGTGCGCATCAGTGCCCGAGACTTTCGATCTGTCCGGCCAGTTCGGCGGCAAGCCGCAGCGATGCGGCTGTCGCCACCACCATCTGCGGCAGCAGCAGCCATTCCAGCGTCCAGGCGGCGCCCGACCGCTCCTGCTCATGCACCAGCGCCTGATGCATGCCGGAAAGCTGCGTGGCGTTGAAGCGGGCCAGCGCCGCCAGCGCCTCGGCCTTCACCGGGTTCTGCTTGTGCGGCATGGCCGACGAGCCGCCGCCGCCCGAAAGCGCGATGTCGGTTGCGCCTTGCGCCATCAGCGCAATGTCCTGGCCGAACTTGCCGAGGCTACCCGTTACCAGCGACAGCCAGCCGGCAAAATCGGCGAGCGCATCGCGCTGGCTCTGCCATTGCGGCGCATTGCCGAGGCTGAGCCTGAAGGCAAGCGCCGCACGGACGGCTGGCGCCTTGTCGCCGAGTTTTTCGAGCGTGCCGGCCGCACCGCCGAACTGCACGACGAGCAATCGCCGGGACTGCTCTGCCAATCGCGATTGATGGCGCTGTAGCGGCGCCCGCCATGCGGCAATGCGATCCGCCACCGTGATCGGGATCGCCGGCTGCATCCGCGTCATCGCCATTAGCGCCCTGCCCCCGAAGCGCTCTTCGATCGAGGCGAGGCGCATGACGGTCTCGGTCAGCAGCAGGCCGAGATGCTCGACGACGGATTTCAGCCGAAGCATCAGGCCCGTATCGATGACATCCTGGCTGGTCGCGCCGAAATGAACGGAGGCGCCATGCGGTTCGCCGACCGCCGCCCTGATCTGGCGCACCAGCTCCGGCACGATGACGCCGTCCCTGGCCACACCGGCCCGCAGCAAAGCGGTGTCGGGCCGGAACGTGCCAAGCCCCGCCACGATCGCTGCCGCCGCAACTTTGGTGATGATCCCGTTTTCCGCCTCCACTTCGGCCAGCGCACGCTCGAAGGCCAGCATCGCTTCGATTTCCGCCTCGACGGAAAAATGCCGGCTCGCTTCCTCGTCGCCGAGAAGAGCGGAGAGCAATGGATGGTCGAAGGGCGATACGGTCATATCTTGTGTCTCCTGAGCATCAGCTGTCGAAGAAGACCGTTTCCTTCTCCCCCTGGAGATGGATGTCGAAGACATAAATATCGCCGGTGCGCTCGGCGATCAGCGTCGGCACGCGAATGCGGTGCTCGATGCGCGCCAGGATCGGATCCTCGGCATTGGCCTCTGCCTCGTCGGAAAAATAGAGCCTTGTGTGCAGGCCGAGATTGATGCCGCGGGCGACGATCCAGAGCGTGATGTGCGGCGCCATCAGGCGGCCATCCCTAAACGGAACGCGGCCCGGCTTGATCGTGTCGAACGCGCACAGACCGGTGTCCATGTCGGTCGGGCAGCGGGCCCAGCCGAAAAAGTTCGGATCGGCCGTGCCGCGCAGTTCCGCCGGCGAATTGTAAAGCCCGTCCGCGTCCGCCTGCCAGATCTCGATCAGCGCGTCCTTCAGCGGCGTGCCGGTGCCGTCTAGCACCCGGATGCGCAGGCCGATGCGCTCGCCCCTGGTCTTGTCGTTGACCATGGCCGCACCAAGATCGCTCGCATAGACGCCGCCGATGCCGCAGAAATTGGGCGTGAGCCCGATATGAACGTAGGGTCCGGCGGTCTGCGAAGGGCTTTCCCTGAGCCGGTCGAGCGACTGGGCCATTAATTGCCCTCCAGCCTGTTTTCGAACAGCGACGAGCGGCGCCCGCGCAGCACGATGTCGAACTTGTAGGCACGCGCGTCGAAGGGGATCGTCGCCTGCATGTCGAGCGTGGCGATCAGCGTTTCGATGGCCGCCCTGTCGGGGATGCCGCGCGCGATCGGACAGTGCCAGATCAGCGGGTCGCCCTCGAAATACATCTGCGTGATCAGCCGCTGGGCAAAGCCGTGGCCGAAGACCGAGAAATGGATGTGCGAGGGCCGCCAGTCGTTCGGCCCGTTCGGCCAGGGATAAGGACCGGGCTTGACGGTGCGAAAGGCATAGCCGCCATCCTCACCGGTGATGGCGCGGCCGCAGCCGCCGAAATTCGGGTCGAGCGGCGCGAGATAGCCGTCCTTCTTGTGGCGGTAGCGGCCGCCGGCATTGGCCTGCCAGAATTCGAGCAGCGCGCCAGGCACGCCTACACCGCGTTCGTCGAGCACCCGTCCATAGACGATGATGCGCTCGCCGAGGGCGCTCTCGCCGGGTCTGGCGAAATTGTGGATCAGGTCGGCGTCGAGTTCGCCGAGCATGGCGTGACCGAAGACCGGGCCGGATATTTCCGACAGCGTGTTGTCGAAGGCGAGCGGCGCCTTCTGCGGCGAGCGCAGCACGGAGGTCTTGTAGTTCGGCGTCAGCGCCGGCGGATGCCAGGTCCGGTCGCGCTGGAAGAAGGCGCCGGTCTCGGGCCTCCGGTTCGAGCCGGACTCAGCGGGCATTCCTGGCTCCGTCCATTTCCGAAAACACGTCCTTGGCGATCTTGAAGGCACGGTTGGCGGCCGGCACCCCGGCATAGATGGCGACATGCAGGAACGCTTCGCAGATATCGTCGCGCGAGGCACCGGTGTTGACGGTGGCGCGCACATGCATGGCGACCTCCTCATCATGGCCGAGTGCGGCCAGCAGCGCCAGCGTGACGATCGAGCGTTCGCGCTTGGTGAAGGCCGGCCGTGCCCACACCGTTCCCCAGGCGGCCTCGGTGATCAGTTCCTGGAAAGGCTGGTCGAAATCGGTGGCGGCAATCTCGGCCCGGTCGACATGCTGGTCGCCGAGCACGGACCGCCGCACCGCGAGGCCCGTGCGATATCTGGCGGCGTTGCCGGGGACTTCATCCATGGGTTTCTGCTCCAGGGGCAAGCGATGCGATAAAATTGCGGATCAGGGCGACCAGCGCTTCGGGCTGTTCGACACAAGGAATGTGTCCGGCGTCGCGGATGATCTCGAAGCGCGCGCCGGGAATGAGAGCCGCCAGCGAGCGGACAAGGTCAGGAGGCGTCGAGCCGTCCTGATCGCCGGCAATGCAAAGCGTCGGCACCGCGATGCGGCGTGCTGCGTCAGTGAAATCCGCGTCGCGCACTGCCGTGCAGGTCCCGATGTAACCGGCAAGCGCTTGCCGGGTCATCATGTTCCAATAGCCGTCCAACTCGGCCAGCCGCGCCGAGTGGAAGGCGGGGGTGAACCACACCTTGAGCACGCCATCGGCAATGGCCTGGATGCCCTTGCTTTCGACCGTCGCGATGCGTGTGTTCCAGCTGTCCGTCGTGCCGATCTTGTGGGCTGTGTCGCACAGGATCAGGCCTTCGACCATTTCAGGGCGCCTGTTATAAAATCCTTGCGCGATCATGCCGCCGACCGACAGGCCGCACAGCACGACCTTGCCCAGCCCGAAATGATCGATGAGCGCGCAGAGATCATCGACATGATCGTCGATCGACCTGATGTCGCCGATATCGGAGAGCCCGTGGCCGCGCTTGTCGTAGACCAGCAGAGGCATTTCTCCGCCCAGAATCGACAGGACCTGGTCCCAGATCCGGAAGTCGGTGCCGAGCGAATTGATGAACACGACCGGGCGAGCACTGCCGTTCGCCTCGATGCGACGGTGGTGCAGCGTCATGCCGCCGATGGTGACAAATGGCACGATTTCGGTCCTCCATCTCCACATTGCACAAGGCATTTGGTTCGGTAAAATGATATTTTGCGCCATTTCATTAACTCAGGGGTTATCAAAACCGTGTCCGAGAGCCGCATCCGCTTCCGTCACCTGCAGGCATTCCTGGAAGTTGCGCGGCAGGGAAGCGTGGCGAGAGCGGCCGATCTTCTGCATGTCAGCCCACCGGCGGTGACCAAGACGTTGCGGGAGCTGGAAGAGGCGCTCGGCGTGGCGGTGGTCGAACGCGATGGCCGCGGCATCAGGCTGACGCGCATCGGCGAGATCTTCCTTCGCCATGCCGGCACGGCGATCACGGCGCTCAAGCAAGGGGTCGATTCCGTCAGGCAGGACGGGGCGATCAACCGTCACCCGATCCGGATCGGCGCGCTGCCGACGGTCTCGGCGCGGGTGATGCCGCTTGCCATGACCCTGTTCCTCAAGGAGGGCACCGGTGCAGCGATCAAGATCGTCACCGGCGAGAACGCGGTGCTGCTCGAACAATTGCGCACCGGCGCACTCGATCTCGTTGTCGGGCGGCTGGCAGCGCCCGAGAACATGACCGGTTTCTTCTTCGAGCACCTCTATTCCGAACAGGTGCTGTTCGTGGTGCGGTCGGGACATCCGCTGCTTGATCCGGAGCAGGATGTGTTCGCGCGGCTCGACGAATTCCCGATGCTCATGCCGACGCGGGAATCGGTCATCCGTCCCTTCGTCGACCGGCTGTTCATCACCAACGGCATGACGGCACCGGCAACCGAGATCGAAACCGTCTCGGACTCCTTCGGCCGTGCCTTTCTGCGACAGAGCAACGCCATCTGGATCATTTCGGCCGGTGTCGTTGCCAACGAACTCGGCAGTGGCGCCTTCGTCGCGTTGCCGGTCAACACCGAGGAGACCAAAGGGCCGGTCGGCCTGACGATGAGGACGGACACGGCACCCTCGCCGGCCTTCTCCATCCTGCTGCAGACCATCCGCGAGGCGGCAAGGCAAGGCAGCTGACGACGCGAAACTTCCAACCGGACGTCGTTTCAGCTGCGCGGTTTCCTAACCCAGAGGTTAATGAAACACCGCAAAATATCATTTTACCGAACCAAACCCGTAGTGCACTGTGACGATGGAGGATCAAAAATCGTGCCATTCGTCGCCATCGGCCACACAGCGCTGCAGCCTTGCCAGATCGGGGCGAACTGCCATGCGGCCATCGATGCATGGCAGGGAAAGGTGGCGGTGGATCACCGTCTCAAGCGTTGAACGAACCGGTGGTTGCCGCAATGCGCCACCACAGAGGGAGGAACAGATGACCCACGCCAGCAGAGCCACCATTCCAGGCATGTCGCGACGCCAGTTCATCGCTACATCGATCGCCGGCGGCGCGGCGCTCACGCTTGGCAGCCGCAGTGCCTTTGCGCAGGCCGGCGACACGCTCAAGGTCGGCTTCGTCAGCCCGCGCACCGGTCCGCTCGCCGGTTTCGGCCAGACCGACGGCTATGTGCTCGATCTGGCCCGCAAGGCGCTGGGCGGCGGCCTCGACATCGGCGGCAAGAAATACAGCGTCGAAATCCTCGACCAGGACACGCAGTCCGATCCGTCACGCGCCGGTCAGTTGGCCAAGGACCTGATCAACAACCAGGCCATCGACCTGATGCTGGCGGTGTCGACGCCCGAGGTGATCAATCCGGTGGCCGACGCCTGCGAAGCCGCCGGCGTGCCGTGCCTGTCGACAGTCATGCCCTGGGAGGCATGGTATTTCGGCCGTGGCGCCAAGCCCGGCGCGCCCTCGCCGTTCAAATGGACCTATCATTTCGGCTTCGGCGTCGGCGAGTTCTTCAAGACCTACATCTCGCAATGGAATCTGATCGAGACCAACAAGAAGGTCGGCGTCATGTATCCAAACGACGCCGACGGCAACGCCATCCGCGCCAACCTGGCGCCGCTGCTGGCCAAGCAAGGCTTCACCATCGTCGATCCCGGCGCCTATGAGACCGGCACCACCGACTATTCCTCACAGATCGCGCTGTTCAAGCAGGAAGGCGTCGAGATCTTCAATTCCTTCCCGATCCCGCCGGATTTCGCCGCGTTCTGGCGCCAGGCGGCACAGCAAGGCCTGATCAAGCAGATCAAGATCTGCCAGGTCGCCAAGACCGGGCTGTTCCCGTCTGACATCGAGGCGCTCGGCGATCTCGGCATGAAGATTTCGAGCGCCGCCTACTGGCACAAGGCCTTCCCGTACAAGTCGCCGCTGACCGGCGTTTTGGGCACCGAACTGGCCGACGGCTATGAGGCGGCGAGCGGTAAACAATGGACGCAGCAGCTCGGCGCCTCGATGTCGTTGCTCGACGCCGGCTTCGAGGCTCTGAAGGCAAGCAGCGACGCCAAGGACAAGGCGGCAGTGGCAAAGGCGCTGAGCCAGCTCAAGACCGAGACGATGATCGGCAAGGTCGACTTCACCAGCGGCCCGGTGGCCAACGTCTCGCCTGGCCCGATCATCGGCACCCAATGGGTGGCCGCCAAGGAAGGCAGCAAGTTCCCGCTCGACTATGTCGTGACCGAAAACGCCACGGACCCGAAAGTGCCCGTCGAAGCCAAGCTTCTGCCTTACAACGGCTGATGGACCGCTGACGAGGATCGCCTGGTGACCCATCCGAAACAACAGGCGATCCTCGCGGCCGCCGGTATCCACAAGCGCTTCGGCGCACTCGTTGTGCTGGATGCTGTCGATTTCACCATGGCGGCTGACGAGGCGGTCGGCATCGTCGGCCCCAACGGCGCCGGCAAGACGACGCTGCTCAGCGTGCTGGCCGGGGCCTTTCCACCAAGCTCAGGCACGGTCAGCTT
Organism: Mesorhizobium bavaricum; assembly: GCF_056781655.1. NCBI lineage: Bacteria > Pseudomonadati > Pseudomonadota > Alphaproteobacteria > Hyphomicrobiales > Phyllobacteriaceae > Mesorhizobium > Mesorhizobium bavaricum. The sequence goes on from NZ_CM165566.1 coordinate 5,983,430, forward strand.
CAAGGGCGGCGATGTCACGCCGCTATCGGCGACGCAGCGCTGCCGGCTCGGGCTGGTGCGCACGCACCAGGTGCCAAAACCGTTCAGCGGCATGACCACCTTCGAGAATGTCTTCGTCGCCGCCTCGCATGGCGCCGGCCTCGGCCGCGACCAGGCCTATGAGGAAGCACTCGGCTCGCTGAAACTGTGCGGCATGCTGGGCGTCGCCAACCGGCGCGCCGAGACGCTCGGGCTGCTTGACCGCAAACGGCTGGAACTGGCGCGGGCGCTCGCTGCAAGACCGACGCTGCTGCTGCTGGACGAGATCGGCGGCGGATTGACCGATGGCGAAGCCGGCGAACTGGTCGACACGATCAAGGAATTGCGCCGGCGCAAGATCGGCATCGTCTGGATCGAGCACATCGTGCATATCTTGCTGCAGGTGGCCGAGCGGCTGATCTGCATGGACGCCGGCAAGATCATCGCCGACGGCGAGCCGCAGACGGTGATGGCCGACCCCGAGGTCGTTCGCGCCTATCTTGGCGGAGGCCCGAAATGAGCCTGCTGTCGGTCGAGAACCTGGTTGTCCGACACGGCCTGCTGCAGGCGGTGCGTGGCGTCAGCTTCAGCATCGAACGCGGCGAAACGCTGGCGCTGGTCGGCGCCAATGGCGCCGGCAAGACGACGCTGCTCCGGGCGATCGCCGGCGCGCATCAGCCGGCGGCTGGCCGCGTGCTGCTGGACGGCGCCGATCTCACCAGCGTGCCGTCGCACCGACGTGTCGGCATGGGTATCGCGCTGGTGCCGGAAGGGCGAAAACTGTTCGTGCAGATGACGGTCGAGGAGAACCTTCTGCTCGGCAAGACCGCCGGCCGGCCGGGCGACTGGAGCGTCGACAAGGTGCTGGAGATGTTCCCCAATTTGAAGCCGCGCCGCCATGCCAGGACGGGCCACCTCTCGGGAGGCGAGCAGCAGGCGACGGCGATCGGCCGCGCTCTGATGAGCAATCCGGACGTGCTGCTGCTCGACGAGGTTTCGCTCGGCCTGTCGCCGCTGATCGTCGATCGTGTCTATGCGGCGCTGCAAGGGTTGATGGCTTCGGGCACCACGATCATCCTGGTCGAACAGGACCTCAATCGGGCGCTTGCGGTATCCGACAGGGTCATCTGCATGCTCGAAGGGCGTGTCGCGCTCGAAGGGCCGAGCATGGAGGTTTCGCGCGACGAGGTGACGAAAGCCTATTTCGGCCTGCACCGGAAAAGCACCGGGAGCGTTCCGGCATGAGCAACCAGATCATCCAGGGCATCCTTCTCGGCGGCTATTATGCGCTGATCGCTTGCGGCCTGTCGTTCATGTTTTCGGTGATGCGCATCATCAACCTCGCCCATGGCAGCCTTGCGGTGTTCGCGGCCTATGCGCTGTGGTGGCTGGCCTCGCGGTTTCACATCTCGCCCTTTGTCGGCCTGCTCATCGTCCTGCCGCTGATGGCGGCGATCGGTTGGGCGCTGCAGCGCTTCCTGCTCGACCGCAGCGCGCGCGGTGGTGCCCTGCTGCCGATCCTGACGACATTCGGCCTCGCCATCGTCATCGACAATCTGCTGTTCGAACAGTTCGGCGCCGACACCCGTTCGCTGGCGCCCTATATCGGCAGCCTGTCCTATGATTCCTGGGAATGGCCGGGCAGCATCTATGTCGGCAAGCTCGCCGTGATCATGTTCGCTACCGCCGTGATCCTGCTTGGCGGGTTGCAGCTGTTCCTTACCCGCACCCGGCTTGGCCGCTCGATCCGCGCCACGTCGGAAGACCCTGACACCGCCGGCCTGGTTGGTGTCGATGCGCGCCGTGCCAACGCCATTGCCGCCGCCATCGCCATGGTCACGGTTGGTCTTGCCGGCGCGTTCCTGGGCATGCGCGCCACCTTCGATCCCTATGCCGGCACGCCGCAATTGCTGTTCGCCTTCGAGGCGGCGGTGATCGGCGGCGCCGGTTCGCTGTGGGGAACCTTGATCGGCGGCATCGTGCTGGCGCTGGCGCAGACGCTCGGCGCGCAAGTGCATCCGCAAGGGTTTCTGATCGGCGGCCACGCTGTCTTCCTCGTCGTGCTGTTCGTGCGGCTGTCCGCGTCCGGCATCGGCTTGCGCGGGCTGTTGCGCCTGCCATCCGGGAAGACGCCATGAGCGCTTCCGTCCCCATGCCTATCATCGAGCGCGGCACCGCGACGTCGCGGATCGCTGCGATTGCCGTCGCCGTCATCATCGCGCTGCTTGCGATCGCACCGCAGGTCCTGTCGGCCGGCGCGGTCGACCGGATGACGGCGCTGTTCATCTATGTGATCCTGGCGGCGATGTGGAACGCACTGGCCGGCTTCGGCGGCCTGGTCTCGGTCGGCCAGCAGGTGTTCTTCGGGCTCGGCGCCTATTTCGCCATCCGGCTTGCCGATGCAGGCCTCAACCCGTTCCTGGCGCTGTTCGCCTCGGGAATTGTCGTCGGCATGGTGTCCATCCCGCTGTCGCTGTTCATGCTGCGGCTCAGAAACGGCGAGTTCGCCATCGGCATGTGGGTGATCGCGGCACTGACGCATCTGCTGGTCAATCTCGACCGGCTGGTGCAGGGCGAAACCGGCACCTCGCTGATCTCGCTCAATGTCTACGATGCCGGCACGAGGCGGGCAACGATCTACTGGCTGGCGCTGGCGTCGATGACCGCGCTGCTGGCCATCCTGTTTGGCCTGCTGCGCGGCAGCACCGGTGCCGCGATCCGCGCGATCCGCGACAATGAGGACGCCGCCGCCTCGGTCGGCGTGCGCGTCACCGGTACCAAGCGGCTGCTGTTCGTGCTTGCCGCCTTCGGCATCGGCATTGCCGGCGCGTTGTGGCTGGCGACCTCGATCACCTTCCAGCCGAAAACCTACTTCAACGTCCAATGGACCGCCTACATGATCTTCATGGTGCTGGTCGGCGGCATCGGCACTTTCGAGGGTGCCATACTCGGCGCGCTGGTGTTCTTCCTCATCGAGACGTGGTTCGGCGGCACCGGCGTCTGGTATCTGGTCGGCCTTGGCGCCACGGCCGTGCTGTTCTCGCTCTTCCTGCCGCGCGGCCTGTGGGGGACGATCGAAGAGCGTTTTGGCCTGCGCCTGCTGCCGGTCGGCTACCGCGTCAGGCTTCCCACGGATCCCACCGATGGCGACGCGACGTCTTCGCCACAGCAAGCCACAACATTTCGGGAGAAGGCATGACCATGCTTTTCGGCAAGACCATCCTCATCACCGGTGTCGCCTCCGGCATCGGCGCGCGCACGGCGGAACTCGCCGGCCAGCTCGGCGCCGATGTGATCGGCGTCGATGTGCGCGAGCCGGCTGCGGCGGTTGGCAGTTTCGTCAAGGCCGACATCTCCACCAAGGCCGGCGTCGATGATCTCATCGCGCGCCTGCCGCAGCGCATCGACGCGCTCTGCAATGTCGCCGGCCTCTCCGGCAGCACCGGCGCGGCATCGACGCTGGCCGTCAACTTCTTCGGGCTGCGGGCGCTTTCGGAAGGTCTCGCCACCAGACTTCGCGAAGGCGGCGCCATCGTCAACGTCGCCTCGATCGCCGGCTATGGCTGGCGCGCCAATCTCAACCGCGCCGCCTCGATGGTCGGCATCGAAGGTTTTCCGGATGTCGCCGAGGTGGTCTGCGACCACGCCGTCAGGAACGAGGAAGGCTATCCCGTCTCCAAGGAACTGCTGCTCTTGTGGACTTTCCGCGCGGCGCACCAGGACCTGTTCAAGCGCCGCGGCATCCGCGTCAACGCGGTGAGCCCCGGCCCGGTCGAAACACCGATCCTGAAACAGTTCCGCACCGTGCTCGGCGATGCCCGCGTCGACAGCGACATTGCCAGGGTCGGACGCGCCGGCACATCAGGCGACATCGCGCCGGTTGTGCTGTTCCTGTGCTCGGACGGCGCGCGCTGGATCAACGGCGCCAACGTGCCTGTCGATGGTGGCCTCGAAGCCTCGATCAATGCCGAAATGTTCGGATTCTAAACCAACGAGGACGCTCCGAACGGAGCGAGGGAGACAGTCATGGATATCGGACTTCTAATCGACGGCGATAAAAGGGATGCGTCCGGCTCGGCCTCCTACGAGCGCATGGACCCGTTCACCGGCAGGCTGGCGACCCGCGCGGCAGCGGCCAGCGTTGCCGATGCCAATGCCGCGGTCGAAGCCGCAGCAGCCGCCTTTCCGGCGTGGTCGAAGACCGGGCCGGGTGAGCGCCGCGCCTTGCTGAGCAAGGCGGCTGATGTCATGGCCTCGAAAGTCGGCGAGTTCACCAGGCTGATGATGGAAGAAACCGGCGCAACCGGACCCTGGGCCGGCTTCAACGTCATGCTGGCGGCCAACATGCTGCGCGAAGCGGCGGCGATGACGACACAGATTTCGGGCGAGATCATCCCCTCGGACAAGCCGGGTACGCTGGCCATGGCGATCCGCCAGCCGGCCGGTGTGTGCCTCGGCATCGCGCCATGGAATGCGCCGGTCATTCTCGGCACCCGCGCCATCGCGATGCCGATCGCTTGCGGCAACACGGTGGTGCTGAAGGCATCCGAAATGTGCCCGGGCACGCACCGGCTGATCGGGCAGGTGCTGGTCGAGGCCGGCCTGCCGAAGGGCGTCATCAATGTCGTCACCAACGATCCCAAGGATGCCGCCGGCATCGTCGAGGCACTGGTCGCGCATCCCTGGGTCAAACGCGTCAACTTCACCGGCTCGACCAAGGTCGGCAGGATCATCGCCGAACTCGCCGGCCGGCACCTGAAGCCGGCGCTGCTCGAACTCGGCGGCAAGGCGCCGTTGCTGGTGCTAAACGACGCCGACATCGATGCGGCGGTCAACGCCGCCATCTTCGGCGCCTTCATGCATCAGGGCCAGATCTGCATGTCGACCGAACGGCTGATCGTCGACGACAAGGTCGCCGACGAGTTCGTGACAAAACTCGCGGCTCGCGCCTCCAAGCTGCCGGCGGGCGATCCGCGCGGCCATGTCGTGCTGGGATCGCTGATCAGCAGCCAGGCGGCCGACAAGATGGAGGAACTCATCGCCGATGCTGTCGCCAAGGGTGCCAAACTGGTCGCGGGTGGCAAGCGCAGCGGTACCGTGGTGGAAGCGACGTTGCTCGACCATGTCACGCCGGCGATGCGCGTCTATGCCGAAGAATCCTTCGGGCCGGTCAAGCCGGTGATCCGGGTAAAGGGTGAGGACGAGGCCGTGCGTGTCGCCAACGACACCGAATACGGCCTGTCGTCAGCCATCTTCAGCCGCGACATCAAGCGCGCCATGGCGGTGGCAGCGCGCATCGAAGCCGGCATCTGCCACATCAACGGCCCGACCGTCGGCGACGAGGCACAGATGCCGTTCGGCGGCGTCAAGGGCTCGGGCTACGGCCGCTTCGGCGGCAAGGCATCGATCGCCGAGTTCACCGATTTGCGCTGGGTAACGATCGAGGATCCGGGCCAGCATTATCCGTTCTGACCCGGAGGGCTGAGGTCGAAGACCCGCCCCGGATTGAGGATGTTCCTGGGGTCAAGGGCTGCCTTCAGTCGCCGCATCGTGGCGATCTCGGCGTCGCTGCGGACCAGATGCAGCCACTTCTTCTTGTCGAGGCCGATGCCATGTTCGGCCGAAACGCCGCCGCCGGCAGCCGCCACGGCGCGATAGACGATGTCGTATGCCGCCGCCGGATCCGCCGTGCGAACCTGGTAGTGCAGGTTGCCGTCGCCGAGATGACCGAAGACATAGATGTCGGCGCCGGAATCCATGGCATGGATGGCAGCATCCGCGTTCCGCAGGAAAGCTCCCATCCGCGCCAGCGGGATGCTGATGTCTACCCCGACCAAGCCCTTGATCGAAAACAGGACGCGATTGGCGTCCTCGCGCACGGCCCACAGCGTCCGGACTTCGCGCGGCGACTGCGAGAGGACGACGTCGTCGACCACGCCATCCTCGACCGCCTGCATCAAGACCTCGGCGAAGCGCTCGCCGTCACGTTCGGGTTCGCTGCCCTGGATCTCGGCCAGCACGTAGACGGATGAGCCCGCCGGCAGCGGTGCCGGCATGTCCATGCTGGCGACCATGGCGTCATAGAGCGGGGCGAAGTTGACCTCATAGGCGGACAGGAGTGGGCCGAGCTTTTGCCGTAGCAGCCCAAGCAGGGCAATCGCCGCATCGAGCGAAGAGAGGGCGCAGAAGGCGTTCACCTCGGACACCGGCTTCGGATGCAGCCGGAGCGCGGCACGTGTGACGACGCCAAGAGTCCCTTCCGAGCCGATGAAGAGCTGGCTGAGGTCGTAGCCGGAATTGTCCTTGGGCAGACCTTTTAGCGATGTCAGCACGCTGCCATCGGCAAGCACGGCTTCCAGACCGAGCACCTGCGCCCGGTACATGCCGTAGCGCAGCACGCGGATACCGCCGGCATTGGTGGCAACATTGCCGCCAACCGTGGCCGATCCCCGCGCGCCGATATCGACGCCGAACATCAGCCCGGCGCCGTCGGCTGCTTCCTGCACCGCCTGCAGCGTTGCGCCCGCTTCGGCGACGATGCTGGCAGCCTGGCGATCCGGAACGGCAAGGCCGGTCATGCGCTCCAGCGACAGCACGACCTCGCCCGGCTGCACACGCGCGGCGCCGGTCAGCCCGGTGCGCCCGCCCTGCACGACAATCGGCTGGCCGAGGCGGTTGCATGCGGCGAGTGCTGCCGCGACACCGTCGGTGTCACGCGGGCGCAGCACCACTTCCGGGAGAGCACCGAACTTGCCGTCGGGATCGTCGCGATAACGCTGGTCAACGTCGGAGCCAGCGAGCACACTGCCCGCGCCCAGCCGACCGTCGAGAGCAGTTAGAAGCTTTTGGGTTTCAGGCGACATCGGCCAATCCTAATCACGATCGCCTGCCGGTCAAATCCTCCATGCAAGCGACATCGTCCGCATGATCCTCCTTGGACAATGCGGGACAGGCGGCCGCCCGGCGTCGATCACGATGGATCGACGCCGGACAATAGGGCCGTCTTACTGAAGTTTGGCCTGCAGCGCGTTGACGTCGTCGGTGGTCATTTCACCGTCGGTCGTCACCTTGCCGTCGACGATTTTCCACAACCGGAACGGGCCGGTGATGTCGCCATACTTGTCGAAGGCGACCGGGCCGATGACGCCTTCGTAGCGGATCGGCTTGCCGTCCTTGATCAACCCGAGTGCCTTGGCGAACTCTTCCTTGCCGGCAAAGATCGGCGTGCCGGCCGGGTCGACCGCCTTGTACATCGCATCCTTGATCTTGGCCGGGTCCTCGGAGCCGGCAATGGCGATGGCCAGCCCGACGATGGCGCCGGCATCATAGGAACGGTCGGCCGCCGGATTGGATGGCTCGATGCCGGAGAATTCCTTGTAGTTCTTGGTAAAATACTCCGTCGAGGCGGTCGGGCTGGTGCCGGACGACGTGCCATAGGCTTCCTTCAGATAATCGGCGCCGACGGACTCGATGAAGTCCGGGCTGTTCATGCCGTCATTGAGCAGGAATTTCTGCACGCCGCCCTGCGAGATCCAGGTGCGGGCAACCGTTGCGCCGTCGACCGGGGTGCTGACGAGGTAGAGCCCGTCCGGCTCGCCGGCCATCGCCGCCGTCACCTCAGAAGCATAGCTCGACTGCTTTTCGTTGTAGGGCGTGTCGGAGATGATTGTCCCGCCGAGCGCTTTGTAGGCACGCGAGAATTCGGCGACCATGTTGACGCCGAAGTCGTTGTTGACATGGATGATCGACAGTTTCTTGAAGCCCTTGTCGATGGCATATTTGGCGGCGGCGACGCCCTGCAGCGCATCCGAGGTGATGGTGCGGAAGAAGATGCCGTTGGTCTTGCCGTCGCGACCGAGAGCGGTCAGCGTCGGCGAGGATGATGCCGGCGACACCTGGACGATCTTGGCCGGTGCCGTGACCGAGGTCAGGATCGGGATCGACACAGACGAGATGATGCCGCCGATGATCACCGGCACCTTCTTGACCTGAACCAGCTGGGTGGCTGCATCGACCGCGATGTTGCCCTGGCTCTGGCTGTCGCGCGTGTCGGTCGCCAGGTCGCAGCCGCGCACGCCGCCGGCGGCGTTGATGTCACGGAAGGCCATCTCGACCGATTTGGCGCCGGCCTGGCCGTATTCGCCTGCCGGGCCGGTCAATTCCATGACGAGGCCGACGGTGATCTTGCAGTCGGCGGCTTGTGCGGCACCTGCCATCGTCACGAGAGCGAGCGCGGTGGTGAGTTGGAGTATCGTCTTTCTCATTGTTGTTCCCCTTTGAGCTACACGAACTGGATTACATGTGTCTTTGTTCAAGCATCGGATTTTGCCCAGAAACCGCTTCGCACTTTTTGGTCCGATGCTCTGGCCTGTTCAGCGTTCCGGCACCTGCAGCCAGGTTTCATGCAGATGTCGCCATAGGACGCCGTTGGGCGCCGATGAACTGGTGGTGAAAACGGCACTGGATTGGCGGCGGCTGTGCTGGCCGCCCCGCAGCTGCGCCTCGACGTAGAGGATGACGATCGTGTCGGCATCCTGCCAGCCAGGCCGGATGTCGTCGATCGAAATGGAGAAGCCGTCGTCGCAAGTCGCGCGGCTGGTGCGGACATGATCGACGACCGCGTCGCGATCGAGGATCTGGCCGTCCGGCGCGACCATGGCGAAGCCTTCGCCCATGACACGCTCGAAGCGAGTGAAGTCCACTGTGTTGGCCCGCGCGGCGACGAACCAGTCGACGAAGAAGCGATGCAGGTCGACGACTTCGGCGCTTGCGCGTGAAAACAGGGAGGGTTCGCCGCTCATTGCTTCCCCGCATTGAGGTTGTAATGCATGATCGAACCGTGGCGGCCATGGCGGTCGCGCTCCAGCGTGTAGACATCACCCTCGAGGCCGGAGCCTTGTGCAATGACGGCCGCAATCCGCGCCCGGTCCTCGGCATCGAGCGCAACGTCCATGATGCCGGCGTTGGCCAGCGCATGCGCCTGGTTGCGGGCGCCGACGATGACGGCCGCCACTTGCGGCTGTTCAAGCACCCAGGCACTGGCGATGGTGGCGATATCGACGCCGTGGCGGTCGCCGACGGCCTTCAGGACTTGGAGCAGTTGCTGGAACAGGTCCCAGCCGCCAAAGTCATCGATGATCAGCTTGTATTTGACCAGCGAGCGGTTTTCGAGCGGCGTGGCAGGCTCGGCCACACCTAGCCATCTGTCGCTGAGGAAGCCGCCGGCGACGGATCCATAGCAGAGGAAGGAGACGCCGTTTTTCGCGGCGAGTGCGGCAAGGCTGTTGCCCGGCCGCTGGTCGAGCACGGAATATTGCAGTTGCTGGCTGACCAGCGGGATGCCGGCAGCGAGGATTTCGGCGAGCCGCGGCGTGTCGAAATTGGTGGTGCCGAGATTGCGCACCTTACCCTCAAGCCGAAGCTCGTTGAGCCAGCCCATCGCCTCGACATAGCGAGGCTGCGCATAATCCCACCAGTGGAACTGCACGAGATCGAGCCGCTCGGTCTTCAGTCGGCGCAGCGACTGGTCGACGATGGCCCTGATGTAGTCGCGGCTGATGCCGGCTAGCCGTTCGAGGTCGGGCACCAGCTTGGTGTGCACTTTCATCCTGGCGGCGGTGTCGAGGCCGCGCTCGCCGGCCAGCCGCAGGCGCGCGGCCCCGATCAGTTCCTCGACGCCGGTGTAGATGTCGGCGCAATCATAGGTCCAGATGCCGGCATCGAAGGTGGCGATCAGGTCGGCCACCGCCTGCTGGCGGTCGATGGCACCATGCCCGCCGGCCAGTTGCCAGCCGCCGCGAATGACACGCGAGATCGTGTAGCCGGGGCCGAGTTCGAAGGTCTTGGCACTCATTTGTCGTCATTCTCCTTCGGCAGCGGCACGGCCGTGGTCTCGGCATGGCTGAACCGCCGCTTGGCCCCCCTGACGATCCTCAGCCGGCTGGCGCAATTGGGATCGGGACAAGCGATCTCGGCGTCCGATGTCATCCAGTCATTGGGGTGGGTGGGGCGCTGCTTGGCGGCCAGCAGCGGCAACACGGCCGATATCGAATAGATCGAAAAACCCTGGCCGGCCGGCATCGACAGCATCTCGCCCTTCAGCTCGAAATAGTCGCCGGCTTTGGCGCCGCAATAGATCGGCTTGCCCTCCGGAATGACCGCCTCGACGCGAAGATCGAAGAGTTCGAAACCGTCGCCGGCCATTTCAGACCTCCACCAGGCTGAAGGTGACGTCGCAGGCGCCATTGCGGCGGATGACACCGCAAGCGGCGGCGAACCGGTCGCGCTCTTCGGCGCGCACTTGCGCCACCACGCTGCCGGCGAGCCAGCCGATCGGAAACAAGAGCCGCGCGCCCTGCCCGTAGTAGAGACCGATGTCGAAGATCGCATTGGGATTGCCGCCCCACATGCGCGGCGGCACATAGGACAGCACGATGTCGCCCGGCTGCGGCGTCAGCGTCGCGTTCTCGGCCGGCAAGGGCCTGGCATAGGCCTGCCCCTCGAGATCGGCGGCGGGAACCGGACAGGAGATTTCCGGCCCTGTCCACATCGCATGGATGCCCGGGACGACGCGTGGGGAGCCGAGATATGCCGAGAGGAAGGCCGCGTTTTCCGGCGCCTTCTCCGGCAGCAACAGCGCCGTCACGGATAGCTTTGAGCGCGGCTCGGTGATCCTGATGGCGGTCATGTCTGGTCTTTCGCGGCGGCGGATTGCAGCTTGCTGCGCAGGAAGGTGAAGGGCCGGCTGATGTCGGCAACCAGCGATTCCCGTGCCGCCTGCGCATCCTGCCTGGCCAGCGCGGTGACGATGCGCCGGTGATACTGGGCTGTGTCGACCTCGCCGGCTTCCGAGAAGGCGTAGATGGCGACACGAATGCAGGGGCCCGATTGCAGCCACAGGCTCTCGATCATCGGGATCAGCACGGCCGAGCCGCAGGAGCGGTAGATCTCGAAGTGAAAGCTCTGGTTGAGCGTCACTTCTCGATCGACATCCTTCTTGTGTTTCAGCGCCCGCATCTCATCCCATTCGCCGAGAATGGTTTCGATGGTGGCTATCTGGCGCGGCCCCATGCGGGCGGCGGCCAGCGCGATGGCCTCGCCCTCGATCAGGATGCGAGCACGCAAGAGATCGTCGAGGCGTTCCAGAGTGATCGGCGGCACCCGCACCGAACGGTTAGGCAGCGCCTCCAGCGCCTTTTCCGTGATCAGCCGGCCGAGCGCCTCGCGCACCGGCATGGTCGACGTGACCAGCGCATCGGCGAGCCCACGAATGGTCAGCACCTGGCTCGGCTCGAACAGGCCGCCGATCAGGGCGCGGCGTAGCTCCGAATAGACGCGATCCTGCACGGTTTCGCGGCCGACCGGCGCAAGCTGCGCCGCGATCGCCTCGTTGTTCTTTTCGATGGCAGCCTTTTGCATGGATTTCCGTTCTTGGCGGTTTTCGGCTTGCAGAGGAAATTAAAGCCGAATAGCGTGATCAAAGCAAGTGTGATCACAAATCAAAAATCAGGAGACGGCAACGATCGTCTTCGGCCAGAGGGTTTGATGAGCGAGGCAGCGGAACAGCAGGGGCAGGAGACCCATGCGGCGGTTCTGACGGCAAGCAACGTCGTCAGGCGGTTCGGCGGCCTCGTCGCCGTCAACGATGTCTCGTTTGATGTCAGGGCGGGAGAAATCCTCGGCCTGATCGGGCCGAACGGCGCCGGCAAGACGACGATGTTCGATCTGCTCGCCGGCAGCATCCTGCCGACCAGCGGCGAGATCCTTCTCAACGGCACGCGCGTTTCGGGCGAAGCCGCACATCTGCGCATCGGCCGCGGCCTTGGCCGCACCTTTCAGATCCCGCGCCCGCTGCCCAATCTGACACTGATCGAAAACATCATGCTGGCGGCGCAGGGTCAGGCCGGCGAAAGACTGCTCGCCAACTTCGTCACGCCATGGCGGGTGGCGGCGCAGGAGAGAGCCGCCAGGACCAAGGCGCTCGAATTGCTGGAACTCGTCACCCTCACCCACCTTGCGCATGAGCCGGCGCGCGTGCTTTCCGGCGGCCAGCGCAAGTTGCTCGAACTCGCCCGCGTCATGATGGCCGACCCGGCGATCATTTTGCTCGACGAACCGGCGGCGGGCGTCAACGCAACGCTGCTCGAAGTCATCATCGACCGCATCCGCGACATCAACGCGCGCGGCATCACCTTCCTGCTGATCGAGCACAACATCGACATGGTGACGCGGCTCTGCCATCGCGTCCTCGTCATGGCGAGCGGCCAGTTGCTCAGCGAAGGCACGGCGGAACAGGTCGCCCGTGATCCGCGAGTCATCGAGGCCTATCTCGGAGGCACGGCATGAATGATATCGTCCTCGATGTCCGCAGTCTCGAGGCCGGCTACGAGCCCGGCGTGCCGATCGTGCGCGGCGCCTCGATCACCGTAAGCAAGGGCGAGATCGTCGTCGTGCTCGGCCCCAATGGCGCCGGCAAGTCGAGCTTCATCAAGGCGATTGCCGGCCTCGTCCCGATCACCGGCGGCAAGGTGTTCCTGGACGGCAAGGACATCACTGCCGCACCGGCCCACACCATGGTGCGTCTCGGTCTTGCCTTCGTGCCGCAGACCGAAAACATCTTCCCGCTGATGTCGGTCGAAGACAATCTCAAGGTTGCCTGCGGCATCCTCGAGCGGCGTGAAATCCCTGCCCGCATCGAGGAGATGTATGGTGCCTTCCCCGACCTCTTCCGTCAGCGCCGCACCGCCGCCGGCAATCTGTCGGGCGGACAGCGGCAGATGCTCGCCGTCGCGCGGGCGCTGATCGTCCATCCCAAGGTGCTGGTGCTGGACGAGCCGTCGGCCGGCCTGTCGCCGAAATTCGTGTCGATGGTGTTCGAGATGCTGGCCGGCATCCGCAAGTCCGGCGTCACCATCCTGCTGGTCGAACAGAACGCCAAGGCAGCGCTTGCCATCGGCGACCGCGCCTATGTGCTGGTTGAAGGCAAAGACCGGCACGAGGGCATTGCCTCCGAACTGTGGAACGACCCGGTCGTCGCCGAACTCTATCTCGGCCAGCGCCCCCTCAAGGCAGAAAAGACGTCGCAGACCGGGAAAGGAGGCGCGGCATGAGCCTGCAATTCGTCGTCGACGGACTGCTGACCGGTTCGATGATCGGCCTTGGCGCCATCGGCGTGACGCTCACCTATTCGATCCTGCGGTTCTCCAACTTCGCCCATGGCGACTTCATGGCCTGGGGCACCTATGCGACGCTGGCCGTCGTCAGCGCCATCGGCGCTACCTTCGGCAAAGTGGCGCCGATCGCTCCGCTGTCCTTCGGCTGGCCGCTCATTGTCGCACTGGTCGTCGGCATGGCATTCACCGCCCTCTTGGCGCTGCTGCTCGACAAGGTGCTGTTCGCGCGGCTGCGCTCGCAGGGCCAGGCGATCATCGTGGTTATGGCGAGCTTCGGTGCCTCGATGGCGCTCAGAAGCCTGCTCGAATTCACCTTCACCTCGCGGCCGACCTATTTCAGCCGGGCGATCCAGATCGCCATGCCGGTCGGCTTTGGCATCCGCATCACGCCCGACCAGATCGCCTTGTTGCTGCTGACTGCTGTGCTGGTGCTCGGTGTGCATCTGTTGATGACGCGGACGCAGACCGGCCGCTCGATGCAGGCCTTGAGCCAGAACGCGGCACTGGCCCGCATCGTCGGTATCGACGTCGCCAGCGTGGTGCGCGTCACCTGGATCATCGGCGGCGCTCTGGCCTGCGTCGCCGGCGTGATGATCGGCATTCTGGTGCAGATCCGCCCGTTCATGGGCTTCGACATGCTGCTGCCGATGTTCGCCGCAGCCATTCTCGGCGGCATCGGCAGCATTCCCGGCGCCGTGCTCGGCGGCCTGATCATCGGGCTCGCCGAAGCCGGCGCAGTACAGATGATCGGCGCCGAATGGCGCGCCGCCGTCTCCTTCATCATCTTGATGGCGGTGCTGTTCGTGCGGCCGATCGGCCTGTTTGGTGTGAGGGAACGCTGATGGATCTGCTCGGCTACGGCGCCTTTTTCCTGACCACCGCGCTGATCTTTTCGCTGGTCACGCTGGGGCTCAATCTGCAATGGGGACTGACCGGCCTGTTCAATGTCGGCCTCGCCGGCTTCGTCGCCATCGGCGCCTACACCTCGGCCCTGCTGACCACCCCTGACGATGCCGCGCGGCTCGGCGGCTTCGGCCTGCCGATCGTTATCGGCTGGCTCGGTGCCATGGTCGTCGGCGGCATCGCCGCAGCACTTACCGGCATGGCGACGCTGCGTCTGCGATCCGACTATCTGGCAATCACCACCTTCGGCGTCGCCGTCGTCGTGCAACTGGTCGCGCTCAACGCGCAGAGGCTGACCGGTGGCCCGTTCGGCATCGGCTTCATCCCGCGCCCCTTCGGCAGCCTCGCCGAGACACCCCTGCTGTTCAACTTGTCCAACCTTGCCGTCGTCTCGGTGGTGACGATGGTTGCCTATCTCGCCTTGGAGCACCTGTCGCGCAGCCCTTGGGGGCGCGTGCTGAAGGCGCTGCGCGAGGACGAGCGGGCGGCGATCTCGCTGGGCAAGAGCGCGCGTTTCTATCGCGTCCAGGCCTTTGCCGTCGGCGGCGCCATCATGGCGCTGGCCGGCGCGCTGCAAGCGCATTTCACCGGCTTCATCGCACCGGACAATTATCTGCCGATCCTGACCTTCCAGGTCTGGGTGATGCTGATCGTTGGCGGCTCGGGCAGCAATCTCGGCGCCGTCATCGGCAGCATCCTGGTCTGGGCGATATGGGCCGGATCTGGCACGTTGACCAGCGTGCTGTTTCCGCCGGAACAACAGGCCCGCGCCGCCGCCCTGCAGATCGCCGCCATCGGCGTCATGCTGTGCGTGATCCTGCTGATCCGACCGAACGGCCTGTTCGGCGACCGGCCGCGGCGGCCATGGTATGGCAAGCGGGCGAAGATCGTTGCGACCAAGAGCAATTCCCAGTTATGAATGCGGTGGTCCGGCAGGAAGCGCATGACGCTTCGCTCTGGCGTGCTGTCAGCCGCAACCACCGTGACCGGCCGGCGCTGCAAGGCGGGCTCGATGTCGACCTCGCCATAGTCGGCGGGGGCTTTTCCGGCCTATCGACAGCGCTGCACGCCACCGGCAAAGGGCTTTCCGTTGCCGTTCTCGAGGCCGAAGTCATCGCCTGGGGTGCGACCGGCAGGAATGCCGGCTTCGTCGTGCCGAACTTTGCCAGGATGGACCCGGTCAACATACTGGCCCATCTCGGACCCGAGCGTGGCGAAAGGCTGATCGATTTCGCCGCGAGCAGCGCCGATCTGGTCTTCGGTCTGATCCGCCGGCACGGCATCGATTGCGACGCAGTGCAGAGCGGCTGGATCCAGCCGGCGCATTCGCTCGCCGCGTTCGAGAAGGTCAAATCCCGCGCCGGGCAATGGGCGCAGCGCGGCCGCCCGGCCGTCACCTTGGACCGGCAGGAGGTCGAAGCACTGACGGGCGCCAAGGGCTATGTCGGCGGCTGGATGGATCGTTCTGGCGGCGTGCTCAATCCAGTCGAATACGCCCGCGGGCTGGCCGATGCGGCCGAGAAGGCCGGCGCGCGCATCTTCGAGCAGACGCGGGTCACATCGGTCGATCGCACGGCGGATGGCTGGACGCTGGAGACGCCATCAGGCTCGGTGCGCGCCGGTAAGGTGCTGATCGCCACCAACGCCTATGGCGTGTCGCTCAATCCGTTGCTGCATCGAACTTATATTCCGCTCAAGGTTTTCCAGATCGCCACCGCGCCACTGCCGCGCGAAATCCGCACGCGTCTCTTGCCCGGTGGGCAAGGCGTCGGCGACACCAGGCGCAATCTCTTCACCTTCCGCTTCGACGCCGGAAACCGGCTGATCAGCGGCGGCATGCATATCCTTGGCGCCGGCGCCGACACGCGCGTACCGCAGGCGATCTGGCGACGGCTTGGCCGGCATCTCGACCTGCCCGAGTTGCCGCCGCTTGCCCATAGCTGGTCGGGAATGGCCGCGGTCGAGCCGGATTTCCTGCCGCACCTCCTGGACCTTGGGCCCGGGCTCATCGCCGGTCGCGCCTGCAACGGGCGCGGCATTGCCATGACGACGGCGATGGGCAAGGTGCTGGCCGACTGGGCCTCTGGAGCCGATGCCCGTGATTTGCCGCTACCGTTCGCGCTGCCGGCACAGATCCCGTTCCATGGCTTGCTTCGGCATGCGCCCAACATGCTGCTCGGCTGGAGCATGCTGCGCGACTGGTTGGACGAGACGAGATAGGTCAATTACGACTGGTCGTGCAGGGACAGTGCGCGATCGAGCGTCTCGGCCAGTTGCTCGGCATTGTCCCTGGCAAAGGGCAGAGGCGGCCTGATCTTCAGCACATTGCGGCGTGGACCGCACGACGAGATTAGCACACCGTCTTCGCGCATGGCTTCAACAACCGCCGATGTCTTGGTGGCGGCCAGTGCCTCGTCGCCCCCCGCCATCAACTCGACGCCGAAATAAAGGCCGTTGTGCCTGACATCGGCAACCATGCCGTGCCGTGTCTTCAGAG
Organism: Mesorhizobium bavaricum; assembly: GCF_056781655.1. Taxonomy (NCBI): domain Bacteria; kingdom Pseudomonadati; phylum Pseudomonadota; class Alphaproteobacteria; order Hyphomicrobiales; family Phyllobacteriaceae; genus Mesorhizobium; species Mesorhizobium bavaricum. Next base: position 6,000,020 of record NZ_CM165566.1, read on the forward strand.
TGCGCAGCAGGTCAGCCGTATAGGCGCCGACCATGCGTGCATTCTCGATCAGCCCCTCGCCCTCGATCACCTCGAGAACGGCGATGCCGACGGCGGCCGCAACCGGATTGCCGCCAAACGTGTTGAAATAGCCGGTGTTCGAGCCGAAGGAGGCGACAAGCTGCGGCCGCACGATCACCGCGCCCATCGGATGCCCATCCCCGATCGGCTTGCCCATCGTGATGATGTCAGGCTCGATGCCATAATTGGCGAAACCCCACATGCCCTGGCCGAGCCGGCCAAAGCCGGACTGGACCTCATCGGCAATGACGATGCCGCCTGCCTTTTTGACGTGATCCGTCGCCTCGCGCATCACCGCCGCATCGGGAAAGAAAATGCCGTCGCTGGAAAAGGCCGAGTCGAGAAGCAGAGCCGCCGGACGGATATTTCCCGCCCGCATGTCTTCAATGGCGGCGGCGACATTCTTGGCAAAATCGCGCGCGGCGCGGCCACGGTCGCGGAACGTGTCCGGCGCTGCGACAGTGCGGTGGTGTGCGGGCACGGCTTTCGTCCCAACCGCGGCCGGCGACAATTGCGCCGTCGCGATCGTAGCGCCGTGATAGGCGAAGTCGGTGATGATCACCCCGGTGCCACCGCTGGAATGCTGGGCGATGCGAATGGCGAGGTCATTGGCCTCGCTGCCGGTACAGGTGAACAGGGCGTGGCCGAGATGGGGCGGACAGGTGCCGAGAAGTTTCTCTGCATAGTCGAGGATGATCTCGCTGAGATAGCGTGTATGCGTGTTGAGCGTCGCAGCCTGCCCCGACAGCGCCTCTACGACGCGCGGATGGCAGTGGCCGATCGAGGCGACATTGTTGTAGGCGTCGAGGAATTTCCGGCCCTGGGCATCGTAGAGCCAGACGCCGCTGCCGCGCACCAGATGGATCGGGTTGCGGTAGAAGGCGCGATAGGTCGGCCCAAGCAGCCTGGCGCGGCGCTCGAGCAGGGCGTGCTGCTGTGACGAAGTGCTGGCATCGGCAAAGGCATTTGCAGGCGAGGACTGAGACACGAGCATCTACTCCGGATTGCAATGGTCGAGAGAATAGCCGACGGCATCGGCTATGAGATCGCTAGGGATTTCGGCGTCATCGCACCGGTAACACCTTACTGCAAACTGTAGCGGAAAAAGCCTGAGCCGCGCAGACGTCCGATGGCGACGCTTGCCGTCAGCCCATCGATTTCGGCAAGGCAGCCGCCAATGCATCGACGGCCAGCCGCACCTTCAAAGGCAGATGCGGCGTCTGCAGCCAAAGTGCATAACAGTCGTAGAGATATCGCGGCTCATCCGGCAGCAGCGCCACCAGCGCGCCAGCCTGGATGCGCTCGCGGACCAGCCAGTAGGGCAGCCAGGCAAGACCCACGCCTTCGGCGGCGGCATCGGCGATGGCATCGAGATCGTCGAGCCGCAGCCGGCCGGTTGGCGTGATCTCCTGCACGCGTTGTCCCTCGCGCGCAAACAGCCACGGCTGAACGATTTGGCCAAGCCGGCGGTAGACGATGGCATGGTGGTCGGCGAGATCCCCGATCCGTCGCGGTTCGCCGTGGCGTTGGAGATAGGTGGGCGCCGCGCAGACGACCATGCCCTGCCGGGCGACGCGGCGCGCGATCACCCCGGCCTTGTCGTCCAGGACACCGGTGCGGATGGCAAGATCGTAGCCGTCCTCGGCGAGATCGGCGAAGCGGTCGCTGAGCGACAGGTCGAGTTCCAGCATCGGATGTTGCCGTGCCAATCGCAGCAGCACGGGGGTCACGCAGTGGCGGCCGAAATGCGCCGGCATGGTGACGCGCAGTTTCCCTCGTGGTTCTGAAAACTGGTCGGCGGCGAGCGCGTCGGCGGCATCGGCTTCGGCCAGCACGATGCGGCAGCGTTCATAGTAGGCACGTCCGAAGTCGGTCAGGTTCTGCCGGCGCGTGGTGCGGTTGAGCAACCGTACGCCCAGCCGTTCCTCGAGAAACCGGACATGCTTGCCGACCATCGGTCCGGACAGATCGAGCGCGATCGCCGTGGCCGCGAACGAGCCGAGGTCGACCGCCCTGACGAACACCGCCATGCTCTCGAGCCGATCCATAATTCGGAACTCCTGATTTCTACTGTTCTATCTGTACAGCAATTTATCGCTGAGAACCTTGGCTGCATAGCTCATTCGGTACAGATAATTTGGAGTTTCCGAATGGCACGTGTAGTTCGCTTTCACCAGCATGGTGGCCCCGAGGTTCTCGGTATCGAGGATGTTAGGCTTGCTCGACCCGGACCGGGCGAAGTTCAAATCCGAGTCAAGGCGCTCGGCCTCAATCGCGCCGAGGCGCTGCTGCGTGCGGGCGCCTATATCGAGACGCCGACGCTGCCCTCTGGGCTTGGCCTGGAAGCGGCTGGTATCGTCGAGGCGGTGGGCGACGGTGTGAAGGATTTCGCGCCAGGCGACTGCGTCAGTGTCATCCCGCCGCAGTCGATGGTCCGCTGGCCCGCCTATGGCGAGATTGCCACCTATCCCGCCGGGCTCGTGGTCAAGCACCCTTCGTCGCTCGACTGGCCAATGGCGGCCGCCGTATGGATGCAATATCTCACCGCCTATGGCGCGCTGATCGATATCGCAAATCTGCATGCCGGAGATGCTGTCGTCATCACCGCTGCATCGAGCAGTGTCGGGCTTGCCGCGATCCAGATCGCCAACAGGGTTGGTGCGACCGCGATTGCGGTGACGCGGACATCGGCTAAGAGGCAGCCCCTGATTGATGCCGGCGCGGCTTTTGTCGTGGCCTCAGCGGAGGAGGATCTTACGGCACGGCTGAACGAGTTCGCCGGGCCGCAGGGCGTGCGCGTCGTGTTCGATCCGATCGGCGGGCCGATCTTCGAGCCGCTGACGGCGGGGATGTCACGGGGCGGCATTCTCATCGAGTATGGTGGCTTGAGCCGCGAGCCGACGCCATTCCCACTGCCCGCCGTACTGACCAAGACACTGACGCTGCGCGGCTACCTGGTTCACGAGATCACCGGCGATCCTGCGAAACTGGAAGCCGCAAAGGCATTCATCCTCGAAGGCCTGGAGGCCGGAGCGCTGAAGCCGATCATCGACAGAACCTTCCCCTTCGAGCAGATCGTCGAGGCGCATCGCTTCCTGGAATCGAACGAGCAGTTCGGCAAGATCGTCGTTACGGTCTGAGCAATCCCCGTCATCAGTTCAGGCACCGGACCGCCACGCTCAGACATGACCAAAGCCTGCGATGGCAACAAATCATTCTTGCAGGCAACATCACCCTTGAAGGCGCGGCTCTGCGTTCTTAATTGTCTGGTGCGGGCCGGGCCCCTCTGACTGTCGCTTTTGGCGATTGTGATGTCGGACCGCTATAACGGGCCCGTTTCCATCCTTTTCGGTCAAGCGGGCTCATTCCTTTTTGGTTCGGAGCCCCGCATGACATCTTCCCTCCTTGGTATGGTTTGCCCCTCCTGCCGCGTCGCGCTCGTGATGAGCGAACGCCAGGGTATCGAGATCGATTACTGTCCGCAGTGCCGCGGCGTCTGGCTTGATCGAGGCGAACTCGACAAGATAATTGAGCGTTCCGGCAGGGAAGCGGCGCCCGCGCCGCAGCCACACCCGGCAGCATTCGCCCAGCCGCAACATGGCCAGGGCGGCGGCGACGATTATTCCCGTTCGCAGGGTCACCGCTATCCGAAGCGGAAGAAATCATTTTTCGAAGAGTTGTTCGATTGACAGCATGACGCCCGGTTACCCGGGGCGGCGATTGCTGAAATTTTCCGAAACTACATCGATAAAGGTTCATCCCCGATGATTTCTCGCACGAGCCGATTTGCCGTCCTCTTTGCAGGCCTGTTCCTTGCATTCTCGATGGTCGCGATGGATCATGCCGAGGCTCGCCGCGGCGGCAGTTTCGGCAGCCGTGGCACGCGGACGTTCCAATCGGCACCACCGACCAGAACCGCACCAGCGCCGACCGCTCCGGTCGAGCGTTCGATGACGCCCAACACCGGCGTGAACACAGCGGCCCGGCAACCGCAGGCCGGCCTGCAGAGGCCCGGCTTCATGAGCGGCTTCGGTGGAACAATGATGCGCGGCCTGCTGCTCGGCGGCCTGATCGGCCTGCTCGTGGGCCAGGGCTTCGGCGGCCTGGCCGGCATGTTCGGTTTCTTGCTTCAGGCCCTACTCATAGGTGGCGCAATCATGCTGGCTATTCGCTTCTTCCGGTCGCAATCCGCGGGTGGTCCTGCCCTCGCCGGTGCCGGCAATGCCCAAGCTTCCAATGCCCAAGTTTCGAGATTTGAGAACCGCGCAACGGCAGAGCCGCAGACTGACACTCAACGCTCCTTCACAATTCCCGGCTTCGGCGGCAGTTCGGATGGAGGCTCCCCGGCCACCGGTTCTGAGGAGATCACGCTGGCCCAGACCGACCTCGATGCATTCCAGCAGCTGTTGACTGATGTCCAGGAAGCATTCGGGCGCGAAGACCATGCCGCTCTGCGCCGGGCGGTGACCCCCGAGATGGTGTCCTATCTGTCCGAAGAGCTGGCCGAAAATGCCCAGAAAGGTCTCAGGAACGAGGTAACGGACGTCACCTTGCTGCAGGCCGACATCGCGGAAAGCTGGCGCGAGGATGACCGCGACTACGCCACGGCCGCATTGCGCTACGAGTCTCGTGACGTGACGCGCGAACGGGCCAGCGGCAAGGTCGTCGAGGGCGACGATGATCATCCGACAGAGACGACCGAGCTGTGGACATTCATGCGTGAGAATGGCTCGAACTGGAAGCTGTCGGCAATACAACAGGCTTGAGCCCTGGTCGGTTTTGTCCGAGGCTTCGATGCAGATCAGTTGCGCGCGCTCAACGCACGATCTTGACGCACATCGGCGTGCCGATCTCGATGGCCTGTCCGGTGTCGGTCAGCATGCCGCTTTCGGCGTCGCGGGCAAAGATCGAGATGCGGTCGGCATTCTGGTTGGCCGAGAACAGATGGCCACCTGACGGCGTCAGCGCCAGGTTGCGCGGTGTCGCACCACCGCAAGGCACATGGCCGACCAGGCTCAGCGTACCGGTCTGCTGGTCGACCGCCATGATGACCACGCTGTCATGGCCACGGTTGGAGCCGTAGACAAAACGGCCGTCCGGCGAGATCTGGATATCGGCGCAGTGGTTGCTGTCGCGCGCCTGCGCCGGCACCGCCGGCTTGGCATCGATGATCGTGAGCTTGCCGCTCGCTTCGTCCAGCGCCATCGACAGCACCGTCGAATCCAGCTCGTTCATGACAAAGACGAAGCGACCGTTCGGGTGCAGGGCGAGATGGCGCGGACCAGAGCCTGGTGGCAAAGCGGATTCGGCTGATTTGCTCAAGCTGCCATCGCGCCCGATCCGGTAGGACACCAGCCGGTCGATGCCGAGGTCGGCGACGATGGCTGTTCCCCCAGCGATGGTTTCGGTGACGCTGTGGGCGTGCGAACGTTCCTGACGTGCCGCGTTGGGGCCTGCGCCTTTATGCGAAACGCTGGCCAGCGGCGCTGACAGTGCGCCGTTCTTCTCGAAGCCATAGATCGCCACCGCGCGGTCCTGGCCGCCCTCGCCCATGCCGTAATTGGCGACCAGCAGCTTCGTCCCGTCGCGGGTGATGGTGTTGTGCGCGGTGATGCTGCCCAGCGAAGGCTGCTTGTTCAAATAGGTAAGCGTGGCCGAAGCACGATCGAAGCTGTAGGCGGAGACGGTTCCCTCGCGCCAGGTGAAGACTTCCGAATTGGCATAGACGTGTGTGCCATCTGGCGTCACCGACAGGAATGTCGGATTGTCGACGTCATTGGTCTCGGCCAGTTTTTGCACTTCAAGCGTCGTTTCATCGACGCTGTAGACACCGAGACCGACGCCGCGCGCGCCCTGAAAATAGGGCGCCTCACGGTTCAGGCTGCCGACAAAGACCAGACAGGTGTCACCCATGTTTCCTCCCTGCCCGCCAGCGCTTGGGTGCGCGGGAGCCGCCAAAATTTCACCTGTTCACGCTTGCAACGCAACCCCATATGTGAAAATACTATTTACAAAAGAAGATTGACGGGAGGAGACGTCGTGCATTCAGGCGCTTTGATGCGTGTTCAGACAGTCGTGCCGTACCTCGCGCACGGCTGGCGGATCCAGCCATGACCGACTTCGCGCCCACTGTCGGCGTCGCCTCGACGTATCCCAACAATATGCCTGAAGAACACGCCGCCCTGCCGGTGTGGAACGCCGAAAACTGGTTCTACGAGGACTGGCCCGTCGGCCAGAAAATCCGCTCGCTGCGGCGCACTATGGCGGAAGGCGACAGCCACCTTTTCAACACGCTGGTGCTCGACATCCACCCCTATGTGCAGGACCAGATGTTTGCCGAGACCGAAGGCATTTTCGGCAAGCGGCTGATCGCCGGTGCCTTCGTCTTTTCGGCCGGTCTCGGGCTGGTCGCCACCAATTGCATCAACGCCTTTTCCTATGGCTACGATAAACTCCGTTTCATAAAGCCTGTCTTCATTGGTGACACGATCTATTCGATCCGCTCCAACCTCGACAAGAAGCCCCGCTATAAGGAGATGGGGCTGGTTCGCGCCAGCTACGAGGTGTTCAAGGGCGAAGGCGAACTCGTTCTCTATTGCGAACATCTGCAGACGGTGAAATACCGCAACCCGGCCGACTTTGTCGGCAAGACGGAGAAATAGCGATGCCGGCAGCAGCCGAATTGCCGCTAGCCGGTCTCGTCGTCGTCGACCTGAGCCAGTTCCTGTCCGGGCCTTACTGCTCGCTCAGGCTGCTTGATCTCGGCGCCCGCGTCATCAAGATCGAGCGTCCGGATGGCGGCGACCTGTCGCGCCGGCTCTACCTCAGCGATACCGAGATCGGCGGCGATTCCACCATCTTCCATGCCATCAACCGGGCCAAGGAAAGTTTTGCTATCGACCTCAAGAACGAGGCCGACCTCAAGGCGCTGCGAGCTCTTCTGGCCAAGACCGACGTGCTGATCCAGAATTTCCGGCCGGGCGTCATCGAACGGCTGGGGCTCGACTACGAGGCGGTCCGCAAGATCAACCCGCGGCTCGTCTATGCCTCGATCAGCGGTTATGGCGAGGACGGCCCATGGGTCAAGCGGCCGGGCCAGGATCTGCTTGCCCAGTCGCGCTCCGGCGTGATGTGGCTGAACGGCGACGAGGACCAGGGGCCGGTGCCGTTCGGCCTTGCCATCGGCGACATGCTGGCGGGTGCCGCCTGCGCGCAAGGCATCCTGGCGGCGCTGGTGCGGCGCGGCATCACCGGCCAGGGAAGCCATATCGAGACCAGCCTGCTGGAAGCGCTGGTCGATTTCCAGTTCGAGGTGCTGACGACGCATCTCAACGATGGCCGCCGCTTGCCCAGGCGCTCCAACTTCCGCAGCGCGCACGCCTATCTGTCGGCGCCCTATGGCGTCTATCCGGCCAAGGACGGCTATCTCGCTATCGCCATGACGCCGATCCCCAAACTGGCCGACCTGCTGGCGCTCAGCGAACTGGCGCCCTATCGCGACAAACCGGCATCCTGGTTCACCGCGCGCGACGACATCAAGGCGATCATCGCGCAAAGGATCGCCACGAAGACCATTGACGAGTGGCTTGAAATCCTCGAGCCGGCCGACATCTGGTGCGCCAAGGTGCTGACCTGGCCGGAAATGCTGGCAAGCGAGGGGTTTCAGTCGCTCGACATGCTGCAGACGGTGACGCGCGAGGACAACGTGTCGATCCTGACCACCAGCTCGCCGCTCAGGGTCGATGGTATCAGGGCCAAGGTCGACCGGGCAGCACCGCGCATCGGCGAGCACAGTGCGGCAATCCGCGAGGAGTTCGGGCTGTGAGCGTGGGCCCGCTCAAGCCCACCCTCAGGGGCATGACCTGGAGCCATCCGCGCGGCTACGATCCGATGGTCGCCTGCTCGTCCCTATGGAAGCAGATGACCGGCGTTGCGATCGAATGGGACAAGCGCTCGCTGCAGGATTTCGAGTCCTTCCCGGTCGAGGAACTGGCGCGGGCCTATGACCTTATCGTCATCGACCATCCGCATGTCGGCCAGATCACGGCGGAGGGCTGCCTTGAGCCGCTGGATGTCGCCGGCCGCGAAGCGGAGCGCGCGGCGCTTGCCTCGGGCAGCGTCGGCCAATCCTATCCGAGCTACAGTTGGCAAGGTCGGCAATGGGCCTTCCCGATCGATGCGGCCAGCCAAGTCCAGGCATGGCGACCGGATGCGCTCGGTGCACCGCCATCGCATTGGAGCGACGTGCTCGAACTCGCGCGGCAAGGACGCGTGCTGTTGCCGTTGCGGCCGCCCCATTCACTGATGACCTTTTACACGTTGGCCGGCAATCTCGGCCATCCCTGCGCCACCGATCCGTCCCGCGATCTCATTGACATCGGGACCGGATGCGAAGTCTTCGAAACGATGCGCGAGATCGCGGCACTGGTCGAGCCGGCCTGCTTCGACATGGATCCGATCGCCGTCTCGGAACGCATGGCAGAGCCGGATTCCAGGATCGTCTGCACGCCGCTGATCTATGGCTACGTCTCCTATGCGGTAGCGGGATTTCGCGCGCATCGCCTGGCCTTCACCGATATTCCGATGATCGGTTCCACCGGCCCTGTCGGTTCGGCGCTTGGTGGCACCGGCATCGCGGTGTCAGCCTTTTCCAAGGCGAAAGATGCCGCGACCGACTTCGCCTATTGGGTCGCCACCGGCGACGTGCAGCGCAGCACCTATGCCGCCGCGGGCGGTCAGCCAGGCCATGCCGAGGCCTGGGAGGATCAGACCGTCAACGCCGGGACCGGCGATTTCTACAGGGACACGCGTGCGACGCTGGAGGGCGCATGGGTGCGGCCGCGCCACGACGGCTATATGGCGTTCCAGCAGGCGGCGTCCGACCGCATCCTTTCCGGCATGACCTCCGGGCATCAGGCCGCCCAGGTCGTTGCAGACCTCAATCGCCTGTTCCGGGAGAGCTTTCCGGCGCCCGGTGCTGCTGGTGGAACGTAAACGGGCCCGACTAGTCGAGCCGCCACAGCTTGCGGGCATTCGCGGACAACAGCCTGTCGCGTTCATCGACGCTGGAACCGGCAAGCAGCGCATGGGTCGCCGCCACCCAGGTCGACAGGCCGCCGCCGAGCGTGCAGACCGGCCAGTCGCTGCCCCAGACGACGCGGTCCCAGCCGAACGCACCGATGGTATGTTCGACATAAGGCCGCAGCGTCTCGGCCGTCCAGCTGCCGGGGTCGGCATAGGCGACGACACCGGAAACCTTGGCGATCACGTTCGGACGCCGCGCAATCTCGCTTATGTGTTCGCGCCATGGATGCTCGCCATTGCCCTTGATGTCGGGGACGCCGCAATGGTCGAGGACGAACTGGACGTCGGGCGCCAGGTCGGCAAGCGTGATCGCCTTGGGAATCTGGTGCGGCAGCACGACAAGATCGAAGGTCAGGCCGGTGCCGCCAAGCCGCTTGATGTTGTCACGAAACAGCGCGCCTTCCGAGAGATCGTCGGGCACGACATGGAGGACACGGCGGAACCCTTTGACGAAGGGATTTGTTCGCTGCCGTTCGAGATAGGTTGCAAAATCCGCCTCTTCCGGCCGGCAAGACGCGATCACTCCGGCCAGCATGCTGCCGGGCTGACGCGACAATCCTTCGACACGAGCGGTCTCGGCCTCGATGTCGGCGGGATCGACATCGACCTCCATATGCAGCACGCGTTCGACGCCGACGCGGTGGGCTTCCACGACGTATTCGTCGTAGGAAAAATCGCGGTTGAGCGCCGGCACCCCAGCAAGCCAGGGATAGCGCAGCACCGAACGATCGATGAGATGCAGATGGGTGTCGATGATCATGGTGGCCCCTCCTCCGGGCTTTTTCAAATCATCTCACAGAGGAATTCTTCATTCAAATAAGAATTTACGTAGATGAGCCGACGGCCGATCCGGCCAGGTGCGACAGCTTTTCGGCCGTGACCAGCAGCAACTCGATGGTCCTGGTGATGTCTGGCGCAGAAGGCGCGTTGACGACGGTGATGTAGGGAATCGACAGCGCCGCGATCGCCTTGCCGTCGGAACTGCGCACCGGCGCCGACAGGTTGAAGACACCGGCGGTCTGCATCGAGGCCATCATCTCGTAGCCACGGTCGCGGATCTGGTCGAGCCGGGCGAAGAACTCGGCCGATTGCGCCGTCTTGTCGGTGCTGCGGACATGTTCGGAAATCATCATCTGCCGCTCTTCCTGCGAACGGAAGGCGAGCAGCACATGACCCGACCCGGTGTCGAACAGGCTGATGTGGGAGCCGACCCGGATCGAGATACCCCAGTAATTCGGCGCCTCCTGCTGGCCGATCACGACGGCGGAACCGCGATCAAAAACAACGAGTTGGTTGGCCTGCTGAGACGTTTCGGCGAGTTCACGCATCAGCGGCGTGGCATAGGAAACCAGCCGCCGCACCGGGGCGTGCAGTTGCGCCAGGCCGAACAGCTTCAGCGTCAGCGAATAGCGGTCGCCATCCAGCCTGGTGACGTAGCCGCGCCGCACCAGCCGGTCCAGCATGCGGTAGAATTCGTTGGGACTACGGTCGAGTTTCTTGGCGATCTCGGCCTGCGTCAGGCCACCGTCGACGCCCGCCAGCAGTTCGAGGATGTCGAGCCCCTTGTCGAGCGCAGGCGCGCGATAGCGCTCGTCTTCGCTGTCGTCCATGGGTCATCTCTCCAGTGAATTCGATTCTTCATATACGCAGGAATGCTGCCGACGGAAACAAATTTCGCCTTGACGTATCCATAAATGTTTTGTTTGTATATGAATGTAGCACTTCTTGTCATCAGACGAGTTGCGGTCGCCGCTGAGGCGCACCAAGGGAGGATACCAATGAACAGACTGCTTTCCGGCGTGTCCGCCGGCGCATTGTTGCTTGCATTCGGTGCAGGCACTGCCCTTGCCGGCGACCTGCCCGGCAAGTTCGAAGGCGTCACCATCGACGCCAAGCTGATCGGTGGCCAGCAATATGAAAAACTCTACGAGCGCATCCCCGAATGGGAGAAGTTGACCGGCGCCAAGGTCAACATCCTGACCAAGAAGAACGGCTTCGACATCGACAAGGAGCTCAAGTCCGACATCGCTTCGGGCAGCACCAACTGGTGCGTCGGCTGGAACCATTCGTCGTTCGCGCCGCAGTATACGAGCCTCTACACCGATCTCAGCAAGCTGTTGCCCAAGGAAGAGATCGACGCCTTCGTGCCTTCGACGATCAAGGCGGCGACCATCGACGGCAAGCTGGAGATGCTGCCTCGCGCGCAGTTCGACGTTTCGGCGCTCTACTACCAGAAGAGCCTGTACGAGAACGCCGACAACAAGACCAAGTTCAAGGCGAAATACGGCTACGACCTGGTGCCGCCGGACACCTGGAAGGAAGTCACCGACCAGGCAGAATTCTTCGCCAACCCGCCCAATTTCTACGGCACGCAGTTCGCCGGCAAGGAAGAGGCGATCAACGGCCGCTTCTACGAGATGGTGGTCGCCGAAGGCGGCGAATATCTCGACAAGGACGGCAAGCCGGTCTTCAACTCCGAGGCCGGCATCCGGGCGCTCGACTGGTTCGTCAACCTCTACAAGGCCAAGGCAGTGCCGGCCGGGACGACCAACTATTTGTGGGACGATCTCGGTCAGGGCTTTGCTTCCGGCACCGTCGCCATCAATCTCGACTGGCCGGGCTGGGCCGGCTTCTTCAACGATCCGAAATCGTCGAAGGTCGCCGGCAATGTCGGCGTCAAGGTTGCGCCGAAGGGTTCTTCCGGCAAGCGCACCGGTTGGTCCGGCTTCCATGGCTTCTCGGTGACCGAGAACTGCCCCAACAAGGAGGCCGCGGCTTCCCTGGTGTGGTGGCTGACCAACGAGGACAGCCAGAAGCTCGAGGCCGCCGCAGGTCCGCTGCCGACCCGCACCGCGGTGTGGGACTGGGATCTCCAGCAAGCAGCAAACGACCCTTACAAGAAGGAGGTTCTTGCGGCTTTCCAGGAAGAGGCCAAGCACGCCTTCGCCGTGCCGCAGACGCCTGAATGGATCGAAATCTCGAACGCCGTCTACCCCGAGCTGCAGGCGGCGATCCTCGGCGACAAGACCTCCAAGCAGGCACTGGACGAAGCCGCCGCCAAGGCGACGCAGATCCTCCAAGACGCCGGCAAGCTCTAGAAGCGGCTCCCTAGACGGCCTCCCCCATCAGCAATGGGGGAGGCGATCGCGCCTTGCCGGGGCGGGAGCGCTTGGTCGATCCACGACAGCCGTTCCGCTCTCCGGCACGGGCCTCAACGAAGAAGAGGCACCGATAGTCGAATGCAACATCTCACAGGATCCCGATGAAGGGCTTCAAGCCATCCGCGCCATTCCTGCTGCTGCTTCCGGCAATGATCGTGCTGGCAGCGGTGGTCGTCGTGCCGCTGCTTTTGTCGCTCTATTCCAGTTTCACGCCGTTCCGTCTGACTCGGCCCGAGACATTTTACGTCTTCATCGGCATCAGGAACTATCTTTCGATCCTGTCGAACACGGATTTCTGGTGGGCGTTCGGCCGCACGGTGCTGCTGCTGACCATCGCGCTCAATCTCGAGATGCTGCTCGGCCTCGGCCTGGCCATGCTGGTCGAGAAGGCGACGCGCGGCCAGCGCATCCTGCGCACGCTGATGATGTTCCCGATGATGTTCTCGCCGATCCTCGTCGGCTTCCAGTTCAAGTTCATGTTCAACGACAATATCGGCCTGGTGAACAATGCCCTGCAGTCGCTCGGCATCACCCAGGATGCGATACCGTGGCTGATCGAAAGCCACCTCGCCTTCATTGCCATCTCGATCGCCGAAATCTGGTCGTCGACGGCGATCTTCGCCATCCTGATCCTCGCCGGCCTGCTGGCCATGCCCAAGGAGCCGATCGAGGCGGCGCGTGTCGATGGCTGCACGCCATGGCAGACATTCCGCTATGTGACGTGGCCGTTCGTCATGCCTTTCGCCTATATCGCCATGACCATCCGCTCGCTCGACGTCGCGCGCGCCTACGACATCGTCAAGATCATGACCGATGGCGGACCGGCGGGCCGTACCGAGCTGCTTTGGACGCTGGTGGCGCGCACCGCCTATAGCGATGGGCGCATGGGCATGGCCAACGCCATGGCCTATTTCTCGATCCTGCTGTCGATCGCCTTCACCGTCTATTTCTTCAACAAGCTCGCCGCGGCGCGCACGCAGATCGGTGCTGAGTGGTGAGAATGGACGAGAATTCCTCCGCCCGCCTGAAGCGCCGGCTCACGGGCATTGTCTATCGCATCGGCCTGTTCCTGGCGATGCTGACGATCTGCCTGCCTGGCCTGTGGATCGTCCTCTCGTCGCTGCGGCCAACGGTCGAGATCATGGCCAAGCCGCCGGTGTGGATCCCGCAGGAGATTTCGTTCGACGCCTATGTCGCGATGTTCAGCGGCATCGGCAAGGGCGGCATCCCGGTGATCGAGTATTTCCGCAACTCTCTGATCATCTCGGTGACATCGACGATCATCGCGGTGGCCATCGGCATGGCCGGCGGCTACGCCTTTGCGCGCTACCGCTTCCGCGGCAAATCGAGCGTCTTCCTCGGCCTGATGCTGACGCGCACGGTGCCGGGCATCGCGCTGTCGCTGCCGCTGTTCTTCCTCTATGTGCGGCTCGGCATCATCGATACGCATTTCGGGCTGATCCTTGCCTATGTCGCGCTCAACGTGCCGTTCACGATCTGGCTGATCGACGGCTTCTTCCGCCAGGTGCCGAAGGACCTCGCGGAAGCAGCGCAGATCGACGGCTGCACGCGCTGGCAGGCGTTCTGGCAGGTCGAGTTCCCGCTCGCAGGGCCGGGCATCGCATCCGCCGCCATCTTCGCCTTCCTGACCTGCTGGAACGAATTCGCACTGGCCTCGCAACTGACCCGCTCGGTGAGCGCCAAGACGCTGCCGGTCGGCCTGCTCGACTATACGGCCGAGTTCACCATCGACTGGCGCGGCATGTGCGCGCTCGCCGTGGTGATGATCATTCCGGCGCTCACCCTCACCTACATCGTCCAGAAACACCTTGTCGGCGGCCTGACCTCCGGCGCGGTGAAAGGCTGATCAAATGGCACCGGTTTCCCTCACCAAGCTCACCAAGCGCTACGGCAATATCGAGATCGTGCACGGCATCGATCTCGACATTGCCGACCGCGAGTTCATCGCGCTGGTCGGCCCTTCCGGCTGCGGCAAGTCGACGACGCTGCGTATGATCGCCGGACTGGAAGAGATCAGCGCCGGCTCGATCGAGATCGGCGGCCGCGTCGTCAACGACCTGCCACCGCGCTCGCGCAACATCTCGATGGTGTTCCAGTCCTACGCGCTCTATCCGCATATGACGGTGCGCGAGAATCTCGGTTTCTCGCTGAAGATCGCCGGCGCAGCCAAGGAGGACATGGATCGCCGCGTCGCCGAAGCCTCGGCCATCCTCGGCCTCGACACGCTGCTCGACCGCCGCCCCTCGCAACTGTCCGGCGGCCAGCGCCAGCGCGTCGCCATGGGCCGCGCCATCGTGCGCGATCCCGACGTCTTCCTGTTCGACGAGCCGCTTTCCAACCTCGATGCCAAACTGCGCACGCAGATGCGCACCGAGATCAAGAAACTGCATGCCAAGGTGCAGTCGACGGTGATCTACGTCACGCATGACCAGGTCGAAGCGATGACGCTTGCCGACCGCATCGTCATCATGCGCGACGGTTACATCGAACAGGTCGGCACCCCCGACGAGGTTTTCCGGCGGCCGGCGACGCGTTTTGTTGCAGGCTTCATCGGCTCGCCGCCGATGAACCTGCATGAGGCCACGATCGACGACAGCCAAATGGTTTTCGCCAGCGGCGAAAAACTGCCTCTGCCTGGCCAGTTCAAGGCCAATGTCGCCACCGGCGACAGAGTGGTGTTCGGGCTGCGGCCAGATGACATCTATCCGACCGGACATGGCATCAGTTCCGGTGGCGTTGCTGACGTCCACCAGATCGAACTGCCGATCACAGTGACCGAACCGCTCGGCAACGAGACGCTCGTCTTCGTAGAGTTCAACGACACTGACTGGGTGTCGCGCATGCTGAACCCAAGGCAGCTGCGGTCGGGCGAGCGTATCGGGATGAGCCTCGACATGTCGCAGGCACATCTGTTTGCCGCCGACACCGGGAAGACATTGCGGAGCTGACGGACATGGCCAGAATCGAGAAAGTCGAACTGCGGATGGTGGAGCTTGTCCCCAAGGTCAAGCGTACCGATGCGATCCAGAGTTTCGTTAGCCAGGAAACGCCGATCGTGACGATCACCGATTCCGACGGCGCGATCGGCACCGGTTACAGCTACACGATCGGCACCGGCGGCTCGTCGGTGATGCGGCTGCTGTCCGACCATCTGGCGCCGCGCCTGATCGGTCGCGACGCCGACATGATCGAGGCGATCTGGCACGATCTCGAATTCGCCACGCATGCCACGACGATCGGTGCGATCACAGCCATCGCGATCGCGGCGATCGACATCGCGCTGTGGGATCTGCGGGCGAAGAAACAGAACCTGCCGCTGTGGAAACTGGCCGGCGGCGCCAAGGACCGCTGCCCGCTCTACACGACCGAAGGCGGCTGGCTGCACATCGAGACGCAGGCGCTGGTCGACGATGCGCTGGCCGCCAAGGCGAAGGGTTTTCGCGGCTCGAAGGTTAAGATCGGCAAGTCGCACGGGTCAGAGGACCTCGCCCGCCTGTCGGCGGTGCGCAAGGCAGTCGGCGACGGCTACGAGATCATGACCGACGCCAATCAGGGGTTCTCAGTCGACGAGGCGATCCGACGAACGGCAAGGCTGCGCGAGCTCGATCTCGCCTGGATCGAGGAGCCGCTGCCGGCCGACGATATCGACGGGCATGTGCGGCTGTCGAACTCGACGACGACGCCGATCGCCATCGGCGAGTCGCTCTACTCCATCCGCCATTTCCGCGAATACATGCAGAAAGGTGCCTGCTCGATCGTGCAGGTCGATGTCGGCCGCATCGGCGGCATCACGCCCTGGCTGAAGATCGCCCACGCGGCGGAAGCCTTCGACATCCCGGTCTGCCCGCATTTCCTGATGGAACTGCATGTCAGCCTGACCTGCGCTGTTCAGAACGGCCGCTATGTCGAGTACATTCCGCAGCTCGACCAGTTGACCGGCAAGCATATGCGCATCGAGGATGGCCAAGCGCTGGCGCCTGACGAACCGGGCATCGGCATCGATTGGGACTGGGATGCGGTCAAGGCCATGAGCATCGCCGAATTCACCACGGCGATCACCAGATAGGAGACGGCATGCAGCGGATGGGGATGGTTCTGGGGCTGAAGCCGGAAAAGGTCGAGGAGTATGTTCGCCTGCATGCCGACGTCTGGCCTGACGTGCTGACCATGATCTCGGCCTGCAACATCAAGAACTACTCGATCTACCTGCAGCGGCCGGAGAACCTGCTGTTCAGCACCTTCGAATACCACGGCACCGACTATGCGGCCGACATGGCCAGAATGGCGGCCGACCCCAGGACGCAGGAATGGTGGGCGGTCTGCATGCCTTGCCAGGAGCCGCTGGCGACACGCAAGGAGGGCGAATGGTGGGCAGCCATGGACGAGGTCTTCCATCATGATTGACGGCGGCTTCGACCCAGCCTCACTCGCCCAGTCATGGCCCAGACCCACAACGCCCCGGCCGATCGTCACCTTCGGCGCCGGGTCGATCGTCGGCGATGCGCATTTCCCGGCCTACAGGAAGGCAGGCTTTCCGGTCGCCGGGCTTTATGATCCCGATCATGCTCGCGCTGAAAAGCTGGCCAACCAATGGGGTGTGACAGCCTATCGCACGGCCGAGGAGGCTGCCGCCGTCGAGGGCGCGATCTTCGACCTTGCGACGCCGCCGTCGCGCCATGCCGATGTGCTTGACGCATTGCCCGACGGCGCGGTGGCGCTGATCCAGAAGCCGATGGGCAGCAACCTCACCGAGGCAACAGCGATCCTTGAACTCTGCCGTGCCAAAAAACTGCAAGCGGCGGTGAATTTCCAGCTGCGCTTCGCGCCGATGATGCTGGCGCTGAAGGACGCCATCGGCAAGGGCTGGCTGGGCGAGATCGTCGACTTCGATGCCTGGCTGGCTTTGGCGACGCCGTGGGAGCTGTGGGAGTTCCTGCTCAAGGCGCCACGCGTCGAGATCGCCATGCATTCGATTCATTATCTCGACCTGATCCGGCAATTGCTCGGCGACCCGCAGGGCGTGCACGCCAAGACGCTCGGCCATCCCAACCACAAGGTGGCGCAGACGCGTACCAGCGCCATTCTCGACTATGGCGACACCCTGCGCTGCGCGCTGTCGATCAACCACGACCACAAGTTCGGCCGCCGGCACCAGGCCTGCGAGTTCCGCATCTGCGGCACCGAGGGAGCGGCCTATCTCAAGCTCGGCCTCAATCTCGACTATCCGCGTGGCGAGCCGGATGTACTGGAAATTTATCCGAAAGGCGGGACCGATTGGATTGCGGTGCCGTTGGCCGGCGAATGGTTTCCCGACGCCTTTGTCGGTCGCATGGCCAATGTCCAACGTTTTGCGGCCGGAGAAGACGCAATGCTGATCAGTCCGGTCGCGGATGCGTGGTACACCATGGCGCTGGTCGAAGCCGCCTATCAGTCGAGCGCGGCACCGGCGACGCCGATCGCGGAAAGACCCTGATGGAACAGATCCAGTATTTCGAGGACTACGAGATCGGCGCCTCGCGCATCACCAGCGGCCGCACGATCACCGAAACCGACTTCGTCGTCCATGCCGGCCACACCGGCGATTTCTTCCCGCATCACATGGACGCCGAGTTCATGAAGACGACGCCGTTCGGCCAGCGCATCGCGCATGGCACGCTGGTGTTCTCGGTCGGCGTCGGACTGACGGCGACGATCATCAATCCTGTCGCCTTTTCCTATGGCTACGACCGGCTGCGCTTCATCAAGCCGGTGTTCATCGGCGACACGATCCGCACGCGCACCACCATCGCGGCCAAGGAAGACGATCCCAAGCGGCCGGACTCAGGGCGGGTGATCGAGCGCTGCGAGGTGATCAACCAGCGCGGCGAGGTGGTGCTGGCGGCCGACCACATCTACATCGTCGAGCGCAAGCCGACACAGAGCTGAAACTCAGCCAATTCCCATGAGCCGGTGGCGCGCGCGGTGATGCGCTCCATCCCGAGCAGCAGTAGCAGTATCGCCGCCACCAGGATCATGGCGAGTGCAGCACCGCCAATGGACCTTCAACACAGCCTAGGATTTTCTCGACAGGCCATCTCCCTCTATCGCGCTGACGAGCGTCTCGCCTCCTTCGCGAAGATGCTGCGTCAGAATGCTTACGGCCCTGCCGCCGTCGCGCCGCCGGCAGGCGGCCAGCAGGTCGCGGTGCTCCGTCTGCGAGCGGTTGCGATGGTCCAGGTTCGACAACAGGATACGGACATAGCGATCGGCCGCGTTGTGATGCGCCTCGATCAGGCCGAGCAATCGCCGGTTGCCGCAGGCATCGTATAGAGCCAGATGAAAGGCCCGGTTCAGCGCGCCCCATCGGCCGACATTGCGCTCCGCGTCGATCTGGTCGAGCACCTGTTCCGCCTCATCGAGCTTCGTGCCGGCGAGGCCGGGTACCGAGAGCCGGAGCGCCTCGCTTTCGAGCAGCTCGCGCAGCGCGTAGATTTCACCGATCTCGGCGCTGTCCATCCGGGCGACATGGGCGCCCTTTGTCGGGTGAATGGAAACGATACCCTCGGCTTCCAGCTGACGAAGGGCATCGCGAATGGGCATCCGGCTGAAGCCGAACTGCTCGGCCAGCTCGTCCTGGCGAAGCGGAGTGCCCGCCTTTATGGTGCCATTGGCAATCGCCTCGCGCAGGACATTGGCGACCTGCTCGGCCACGGTCCGGGGGCCCTGCATCACGCTTTCCGCAAATCCTCGCAACCGGTGCTCCCCATTTCACGCGTCGCTCAGCCTAACCGAAGGCACCCGGCATGGATATAAGTATGCTCGTATACGCGGCCGAAGTGAGTACCTCACGTCGAAACCTGTCACCGCCTCATTTGCGGGAGTTGCCTGCCCTAACGTGGCCGCTGACCTGTACGCCGTCCTCGGCGCGCAGATACAGGAAGCCGGGAATGGACAGCAGTGGGATGATGGCGGTCAGCAGGAACACCTGGTGAAATCGCTCCGGTGTCACGACGTGTGTTTCCCCTGCAACCAGACCCAGCACCATGGCGGCGATTGAAACGCCGAGGGAAACGCTGAGCTGTTGCAGGACGCCGCCGAGACTGGTGGCGCGGCTGAGCTTATCCGCTGGCAGGTCGGCGTAGGACAGCGTGTTCGAGGTCATGAACTGCGCCGACCGGATGATGCCGAACACAAAGACGTAGAGGCCGATCATCCAGTGCGGCGTATCGGCGCCGATCAGGGCGAAGCCGGCCACAGCGGCGGCCCCGACCAGCGCGCTGCCGATCAGCACGACATTGAAGCCGAAGCGCCGCAACAGCGGCGACAGCAGTGGCCGGATGAGCAAGGCGCCGAAACTGCCGACGAATGTCAGCGAGCCGGAGGTGACCGGGCTCATGCCAAAGCCGACCTGCAGCATCAGCGGCAACAGGAACGGCACGCCGTTGAGGCCGACACGGCACAGGCCGCCGGCAAGCGTGCCGACCCAGAACGAGCGAAACCGAAACAGCGTCAGGTCGACTGCCGGCGCGACGACCCGGCGTGCGTAGCGACCGAAGGCGAGCAGCAGCAGGACCGCTGCGGCCAGCACCAGCACCGTCGCCGAGACCGGGATGATCGGCCGGCCGATGCTCTCCAGCCCGAATTGCAGCAGCGCGACGCCGCATCCCACCATCAGGAATCCGGCGAAGTCGAAACGTTGCACCGCTTCCTCATGCAAATCGTCGACGAAGCGCAGCGCGGCCACAATGCCGAGGCAGCCGAACGGCACGTTGACGTAGAATATCCAGCGCCACGAGGCATAGGTGGTCAACAGGCCGCCGAGCAGCGGCCCGATGACAGGCCCCATGATGGCGGGCAAGGTCATGTAGGTCATGGCGGTGATCAGCCCGCTGCGAGGAAAGCTGCGCAGCAGGATCAGCCGCCCGACAGGCGTCATCATCGCGCCGCCCAACCCCTGCAGCGCGCGCATCGCCAGCAGCATGCCGAAACTGTTGGCCATGCCGCACAGCGCGGAGCCAAGAGTGAAGGTGAAAAGCGCCAGCGCGAACACGCGTCGTGCGCCGAACCTGTCCGCGAACCAGCCGCTGACGGGGATGAACACGGCCAGCGTCAGGATGTAGGTGGTGATCGCCAGGTTCAGCCTGACCGGCGTCGTGTCGAGGCTGCGCGCGATGGCCGGGATCGCGGTGGTGATGATGGTGGAATCGAGCTGCTCCATCAGAAAGGCGATGGCGACGATTATCGGAATGATCAGTCTCAGCCTCGGGTCGCGCTCGGTGGCAAATTGAGGCTGTTCCAATGCTGTGGCCAATTCCGTCATGCAGGCGGCTTATGTGCTTTGGCGAACGTCGGCACATCCGCTTTGAAGCAACGATTATCTCATCCGACCGGTCAGTCGCGACCTGATCGCGCGGCCTGTCTTATGATCCGCCAAACCGGGAAGCGGTAGCCATTTCTGCCTTGTTGGCGGTCAACAAATCTTGACCGTGACCTGTCGGGCGTCGGGACCGCCCTCGCCCGACTACACCGTGCATTTCCGGTGCATTTGCGTTTCGGCGAATGCCGTCCCGATTTCGTGAAGGAACGTGTCGAGCAAGAGGTCGTTTTCTTCCCCATCTATGTCTCGCATCAACAGGAGACATCCTCATGAAAAGGCAAATCGTATTCATCGGCTCCATCGTGCTGGCGTTGGCCACGAGCGCGACATCATTGACCACCACCGCCGATGCCGCGATCGTCAGGCACCATATTGTCCACCACGCCGCGTCCCATCACGGTGGCGCGCATCGACAGGCTGTTCGCGGCGGACATGAGCGCCGCGGCGGTTGGGTCGGCGGCGGTTGGACTGGCGACGAATGGAGCGGAGATAGTGGCTGGGTAGACGGCTACTATAATGGTTACGGCAGTTACGACGGCTACACGGGCGACTATTGCGGAACCATCCAGTGGACGCTTGGATTCTGCGGCCCCCACGGTCTCTAGCGGTGGTCGGTTAGGACCTCGCCGCGAAGTCGAACCGGCAATGGTCGTGCCGGCCATCACAGGCGCAATGTGTCTCCTCGCATTCGACTTCCGTCGGTGCGGCAAGACCGCGCAGGAACGAGGAGGCGCCGGTGACAAAGCCCTCGAACATGTAGCAGACGCGCTGACCAGGCCCCTGCCTGGCCTCCAGGGCAAAGATCGAATTCCGCAGGCTGATGCTGCCGCGACGGCCAGCGAGCATGTCGATCGAGAACTGGCCCCAACCGCGTTGCGACAGGCGCTGGAAATAGTAGCGGAACGTCGCCTCGGGATCGAGGCCCTTGCCCTGCACCTGCGCCTCGCACCATTCGATCGCGGATTTCGCCGTCGCCACGCGCAGAATGGCGCGGTAGGCGTCGCGGCCAAGCGCTGCCTCGACCGCGAGATGGTTGTTCACCAGAAAGTGCCTGGGCAGGTAGACCATGGGCAGCCCGTCCGTCCGCCAGATGCCGCTCGTCTCGTCGACATCGATCGGCACCGCGGGCTGCATGATGCCTAGGCCGCCTGACGCTGCGCGGCGACCGACGCCGACTGGTCCTTGTAGAGCTCGCCGTCCTTCATGATGACGACGAGGTTCTTCTCGTGCACCATCATATCGAGGTCCTTCAGCGGGTCGCCATTGACCAGCAGCAGGTCGGCGATGAAGCCTTCCTTGACCATGCCGAGCTCGTCGCCGAGGCCCATCACCTGGCCGCCGAGCCGCGTGCCGCATTGCAGCGCCTCGCTCGGCGAATAGCCGAGCAGGTCAACGAAGTGCTTGAGGTCGCGCGCGTTGGTGCCTTGCGGCGTCTGCGCGAAACCATAGTCGCCGCCGATCAGCGCACGCACGCCGCGCTTGCGCAGTTCTGTGTAGACCTTGCGGCTGTCGTCGAGGATGCGCTGCATGCCGAACTTGACCGCCATCTCGTGGGTGAAACCGAAGGGCTCGCCCTCGTAGAGCGTGCCGTAGATGATGCCGATGGCCGGGCCGACGAAGATGCGATCCTTGGCCGATTCCAGCGCGTCGAGCGCTTCCTCGTCGGCGGATTCGCAGTGGTAGATGACGTCGACGCCGCACTTCACCGCCCGCTTCACCGAACCGGCGGCGCGGGCATGGCAGTTGATCTTCTTGCCGAAGTCGCGCGCGACCGAGACCGCCGTCATCACTTCGGCTTCGCTCATCACGGTGAGGCCGCCATGCGCCGCCGGGCTCAGATCGTCGCCGGAAATGTTGATCTTGATGTTGTCGGCGCCTTCGCGGCAGCACAGGCGCACCGCCTTGGTGATTTCCTCGACGCCGTCGGCGATCATGCCGAAGCTCTCGTGATACATATGCTGCTGGCGCTCGTCGCCGAGGCCGCCGGTCACCGTGATTTCCGGGCTGCCGGCGCGCATGCGCGGTCCCGGCAGGCGGCCGGCATTGATCTCGTTGCGGATGACGATGTCGAGCCTGAGCTTCGAGGTCGCGGCGCTGTAGGCGCTGGTGAAGCCGTGGTCGAGCAACGTCTTGGCATTGCGCATGGTCAGCAGGAGATGCTCCTCGGGCGGGATCAGGCCGAGATCGGAATCCTTGATCGCGCCGCCGAAGGAGATGTGGGCATGGCCTTCGACAAGACCCGGCATCAGCGTCATGCCGCGGCACTCGACGGTGGTCGCACCGTCGCCGGACAATTGCCCGGGCGTGCGGGCGATGCTGCTGATGCGGCCATTCTCGACCAGCAGATCGGCTGGAAAGGCATCGGCGCCGGTGCCGTCCCAGATCATGGCATTTCGAAACATCACTCTTGTCATGACATCGTCCTTTCGGAGTTGGCGGGGTTATTGGTTGACGGCTTGTGCCGATATGACGTCGTCGGCAACGACATTGGACAGGATGCCGACGTCTTCCAGCTCCACTTCGCAGACGTCGCCATGCTTCATGAACAGCTGCGGCTTGCGCGCCATGCCGACACCGGACGGCGTGCCGGTGACGAGGATGTCGCCCGGCTCGAGCGTGATCGCCTCGCTGATGATCGAGATCAGTGACGCGACGTCGAAGATCATGTCGCTGGTCGAGGCGTTCTGGACGACCTGGCCGTTGAGGCGTGTCTGGATGCGCAGCCCCTTGCCGCCCGGCGGCAATTCGTCCGCCGTCACGAAGATCGGCCCGAAGGAGCCGGTGCCGTCAAAATTCTTGCCGACGGTCCACTGCGGCGACTTGGTCTGGAAGTCGCGGATCGAGGCGTCGTTGAAGATGGAGTAGCCGGCGACGTGGCTCAGCGCCTGGGCGGGGGCGATGTGGCGGCCAGCCTTGCCGATGATCGCGACCATCTCGCCCTCGTAGTCGAGCTGGATCGAGGCCTCCGGACGGCGGATGGCCGCGCCATGCCCGATCAGGCTGGTCGAGAAGCGGGCGAACAAAGTCGGATAGGTCGGCGGCACGAAGCCGCTCTCGATCGAATGGTCGACATAGTTGAGGCCGACGCAGATGATCTTGCCCGGCGCCGATATCGGCGGCAGCCATTCGACCGATTGACGATCGATCCGTCGTCCGCTGGCCAGCCGCTCGCCCGCCGCCTGCAGCGCCTGCGCGCCTTCGGCGATCAGGTCCTCCAATCGTCCGGGAAACATCGCATCGCTTTCGTCGATGCCGCGGAACTCACCTTCTGGCAATGCGATTGCCAGTCCGGGTCCCCGCGGCGATTTATAGGCTGCAAATCGCACTGGCCACATCCTCGCTTGTGAAGGCTGGACTTTGTGCAGAAATTATATATCTGTCAACATAGAATATATTATTTTGCATTCTGATTCCTGCCTGAGATGATGTATGGAGGGCATTCGATGGACAGATTCGGCCGCGGGCGAACCAATGGCTAGGGAAGGCTCGATCAATCTCACCCAGGGCGCGTATGAGGATCTGCGCGCCGAGCTTCTGTCGTGCCGGATCGCGCCGGGCAGCCGGCTCAAGGTGCAGGAGCTGTGCGACAGGCTGTCCGTCAGCCTCGGCGCCATCCGCGAGGCACTGTCGCGGCTGACTTCCGAGGGTCTCGTCGTGGCCGAACCGCAGCGCGGCTTCCGCGCCGCGCCGATCTCGGCCGAGGACCTGCTCGACCTCACCAAGACACGCATCCAGATCGAGACGCTGTGCATCCGCCGCGCCATCGAGGTGGGCGATGTCGCCTGGGAATCGCAGCTGGTCGCGGCCCTGCACCGGCTGTCGCGAACGCCCGAGCATACGCCGGACGATCCGGTGCATTCGAGCGACGAATGGGCGACCGCGCATGCGGCCTTCCACAAGGCGCTGGTCGGCGGCTGCGATAGCCGCTGGCTGCTGCGGCTGCGCGACCAGCTTTATGACCAGAGCGAGCGCTACCGCCGCCGTTCGGTCTCGTTGGCGCCCAATGCCCGCAACATCAGCAAGGAACATCAGGACCTCGCCAATGCCGTGCTCGACCGCAACGCCGAGAAGGCAGCCGAACTGCTGGCGGCACATCTGGCGGTGACCACCGACATCCTGCTGGCCGCCGAAGCCGACGACCTGCCGGCGCGCAAGACAATTGTGCGGGCATAGCGTTTCATTTTCGAGTTCCTCGGACAGGATGTAAAAACGCCGCCCGTACAACGGGCGGCGTTTTGCGTCACAGGTCTTACTGGCGCAGATTGGTCCAGATCCGGTC
Source organism: Mesorhizobium bavaricum (assembly GCF_056781655.1). Classification (NCBI taxonomy): domain Bacteria; kingdom Pseudomonadati; phylum Pseudomonadota; class Alphaproteobacteria; order Hyphomicrobiales; family Phyllobacteriaceae; genus Mesorhizobium; species Mesorhizobium bavaricum. The sequence continues at coordinate 6,024,981 of NZ_CM165566.1, forward strand.
ATAGGCGCGGATCGCCTTCTCGTCGCATGACGGTGCAAACGAGATTTTCAGGTCGGCCGGCGGGTTGAACTCCGGCGAGCCGCCAATATCCGCCGCCAGATATTTGTTCGATCCAGCGATCGCACTCTGGTAGCCGGTGTATTTCTGCTGCAACGCGATGTTTTCGGGATCCATCAGGAAGTTGAGGAACTTCTTGGCATTGTCGACATTGGGCGCGGTAGAGGGAACGGCGACATTGTCCATCCAGCCGACAACGCCTTCCTTGGGATAGACGTATTTGACAGTCGACTTCTGCTGGCGTGTCGCCAGCGCCTTGCCCGACCACTGCTCGTGCATGACCGTCTCGCCCGCGACCTGGCGTTCGACGATGCCGTCGGAATTGTAAACCTTGACGAAGGGCTTTTGCGCCTCGAGCAAGGCGTCGAGTTCCTTCAAGTCCGCCGGATTGCTGTTGCACTGATCCTTGCCGAGATAGACGAGCGCCAGCGACATTACCTCGGTCGGCGACCCGAACATACCGACCTTGCCCTTGAGTTCCGCCGGAGGATCGAAGAGCGGCTTCAGGCTGTCGGTCGGACCCTTGTAGACAGCGGTGTCGACCGAATAGGACGTGGTGCCCCACACCCATGGCACGGTGTATTTCGAATCCGGGTCCCAGGGCCGGTGCTGCCATTTTGGATCGACGTTCTTGAAATTCGGCATCGCCGCAGCGTCGACTTCCTGGAACAGCTTCTGCTTGACGAAGATCGGCACGAAGTCGTTGCTGATGATCATCACATCGTAGCCGGCAGCGCCCGAGCTCAGCTTGGCGAGCGCGGTCTCGTTCGAATCGTAGGTGTCGATGGTGACCTTGATGCCGGTCTCCTCCTCGAACTTCTTGATCATTTCGTCCGACGTGTAGTCGGTCCAGTTGTAGATGTGCAGCTCGCCGGCGTCGGCAAGCGCGGTGGTGGTGATCGCCCCCATGATGGCGGCGGCCAGGGCTATTCCCGAAAGTCCTTCTTTCCATTTGGTCACGGTCGTTCTCCTCTGGTTTTGTTTTCTTGTTGTGACCGTGATCCTTTCCGAAAACCGGCTTCCACGTTTCGGGATCATGGTCAGGCAAATCTGTTGCGCCGCCCGACGAGCAGGGCCGCCGCGACGAAGACGATCGAAACGGCAAGAAGGATGGTGGAGATGGCGTTGACTTCCGGCGTCACGCCAAGCCGCATCATGCCGTAGATGTAGACCGGCAAGGTGGTCGAGCCGGCGCTCGACACCATCATCGAGATCAGGAAATCATCGAGCGAGACGACGAAGGCCATGATGGCGCCGGCCGAGATCGCCGGCAGCAGCAAGGGCAGCGTGACGCGGCGAAACAGCCGCCACTCGTCGGCGTAGAGGTCACGGCCGGCCTCCTCCAGCGTGCCGCCCATGTCGCGCAGCCGCGCCTGGACCGGCAGCAGCGCGAACGGGATGCAGAAGACGGTGTGGGCGATCATCAGGTTGATGAGCCCGTGATGCATGCCGACACCGGAAAAGAAGATCAGCGTGGTGATTGCCACGACGATCTCCGGCACCACCAGCGGCATTGCGATCAGCGCCGTTGCGGCGCTGCGTCCGAAGCGCAGCCGGCCGCGTTCCAGCGCCAGCGCGCCGGCAGTGGCGATGGCTGTCGAGGCAATGGTGGCGACGATCGCGATGATGACGCTGTTGAAGGCGGCGTCGCGGATCGAGCCGTTGTTGGCGACCGCCACGAACCATTTGAAGCTGAAGCCGGCCCATACGGTGACAAGCCGGCTCGAATTGAAGGCGTAGATCACCAGGATCAGCAGCGGCGCGTAGAAGAACACGAATATCAGCGCGGTGTAGGCCGACAGGCCGGGCGTGTGCCGCCAGTCAAAGGGTTTCGCGCCAATCATCGCCGCTCCTCCTGGGTCTTGCGCGAACGGATGACGAAGACGGTCAGCACGACCACCGTCACCACGGTCGACAGCGCGGCCCCAAACGGCCAGTTGCGCGACGAGGTGAACTGCATCTGGATCAGGCTGCCGATCAAAAGCTTCTTGCCGCCGCCAAGCAGGTCGGGGGCCAGGAACGAACCGAGCGCCGGCGCAAACACAAGCGTGGCGCCGGCCAGCGCGCCGGGTCTCGCCAGCGGCCAGACGATGCGCCGGAAGACGGCGGCGCGGCTGGCGTAGAGATCGTGCGCGGCCTCGATCAGCCTGGGGTCTATGCGCTCCAGCGTCGAATAGATCGGCAGCACCATGAAGGGCAGGAAGGTGTAGACGAGGCCGAGCAGGATCGACCCGTCATTGTATAGCAGCGGCAGCGGATCGGAGATGATGCCGGCATGGCGCAGCGCGCCGTTCGCCAGCCCTTCGTCACGCAGGATGAGGATCCAGCAATAGGTGCGGATCAGCGTGTTGATCCAGAACGGCAGCGTCACGGCGAACAGCAGGACCCGCCGGCGCTCCGGCGTCTGGCAGACAATGTACCAGGCAACCGGCAGGCCGAGCACAAGGCAGATGCCGGTCGTGGCAATGGCCAGGTAGATCGAGCGCAGGATGATCAGGGCATAGCTCGGGGAAAACACCAGGCTGTCGTCGAAGTCGCGCTGATAGAGAAACTGGAGATAGGCGTCGAATGTTGCAGGGGCGGTGACGCCGCCATAGGGATTGGCGGTCATGAAGGAATAGGCGACCGCCAGAAAGAGCGGCAGCACCATGAAGATGCCGATGACCAACATGGCGGGGGCAATCAGCAGATAGGTGCGGTTCGGACCCATCGCCGCCTCAGTTCGCCAGTTCGCGTTCGACGTCGCGGGCCCAGTCGACGACGACCCTGTCGCCTGTCGCCAGCGCCGAACCGCCGCGCGAGCGCGAATGCAGCCGTGCTCCCTCTTCCAGGACAACCTCATAGAGTGTGTCGGAGCCGAGGAAGGTGATGGCGGAAACCGCTCCCCTGGCATGGCCCCTGACGCCATCCAAAGCCGGCGACACAACGATGTGTTCGGGACGCACGACGATCGTCTTCGCCGGGTCGCGGCCAAGGGCTGCGCCCGGCAGCAGGTTGGACTCGCCGATGAAGTCGGCGACGAAGCGATCCTGCGGATTGTCGTAGATGTCCCGCGGCGTACCGACCTGCAGCACGTCGCCGCTGCGCATCACTGCGATCCGGTCCGACATGGCCAGCGCCTCCTCCTGGTCGTGGGTGACCAGTACGAAGGTGATGCCGGTCTCGCGCTGCAGCCGTTTCAACTCGCTCTGCATGCCCTTGCGCAATTTGAGGTCGAGGGCCGACAGCGGTTCGTCGAGCAGAAGCACGCTCGGCTTCGGAGCCAGCGCGCGTGCCACCGCGACGCGCTGCTGCTGGCCGCCCGACAATTGCGCCGGGCGGCGCGCGGCGAAGCCCTCGAGCCGCACCATTTCCAGCGCTTCCCGGACCCGTTCGTCGATCAGCGATTTCGGCGCGTTCTGCATCTCCAGACCGAACGCGACATTCTCGGCAACGCTCATATGCGGGAACAGCGCGTAGCTCTGGAACACCGTGTTGACCGGCCGCTTCTGCGGCGGCAGAGCGGCGACGTCGCTGCCGGCGATGCGGATGGCGCCCGAGCTCGGCGCCTCGAAGCCGGCAATCAGGCGCAGCAGGGTCGTCTTGCCACAGCCGGACGGACCGAGCAGCGTGAAGAACTCATTGTCATAGATTTCGAGGCTGACCTCGTTCAGCGCGTGAACCGGATCGGCGTCCCTGGTCACGAAGGATTTTGACACGCTTTGGATGTCGATCATGACCGGCAATTCCTGGGACTGCGGTGAGATGGCCGGGCGTGTCGAAGGCCATCGCGGCTGTTCGGAACCGCGCCTAAAAATTCGCTCCAAAATTATATTTGTCAACAAATAATATATTGTTTTTGCTTTTTGACACGCGAAAGTGTGGCAGGGACCCGGCTATCCGCCGCGCCGACGCCTTCGCATGTCGTGGCGATACGCCGGTGGCGTTCAGAGCACCTTGCCGCTGTCGGGATCGAGCAGGTGCATGTGGGCCATGCCGAGCGAGAGCGTCGCCACCTCGCCGGGCTTCGGTGTCGAAGCCGGATCGATGCGCGCCGTCGCCTCCGCGCCGGCGATCAGCACATGCAGCAGCGTCTCCATGCCCATCGGCTCGACAACCTCGACGGGCGCCCTGATGTCGACGACGTCGGGCCGCTCGCGCTGCTCGGTGATGTGTTCGGGACGCAGGCCGAATTCGAGTTCGCGTCCGACATGGCTGGCATAGCGTGCGGTACGGGCAGCCGGGACGGCGAGCGCCGTGTCATCCGTCAGCACCACTGCGAGCCGGTCGCCGCGCGCTTCCAGGCGGCATTTGAAGAAGTTCATGCCGGGACTGCCGATGAAGCCGGCGACGAAGCGGCTGGCCGGCTCATGGTAGAGATCGTTGGGCGGGCCGATCTGCTCGATGCGCCCCTTGTTCATCACCACGACACGGTCGGCCAGCGTCATCGCCTCGACCTGGTCATGGGTGACGTAGACCGTCGTGGTGGCGACCATCTGGTGCAGCTTCTTGATCTCGGCGCGCATCTTCACCCTTAGCTTGGCATCGAGGTTGGAGAGCGGCTCGTCGAACAGGAACACTTTCGGCTGGCGCACCATGGCGCGGCCCATCGCGACGCGCTGGCGCTGGCCGCCGGACAGCTGGTGCGGCTTGCGCTGCAGCAGTTCGCTGAGATCGAGGATGTCGGCGACACGGGCGATGCGCTGCGTCACCTCGCCGTCCGGCACTTTGCGGATGCGCAGGCCGAAAGCCATGTTCTGCGCGACGGTCATCTGTGGATAGAGTGCGTAGCTCTGGAAGACCATCGCGATGTCGCGATCCCTGGCCTGGACGTTGTTGACCAGCCGGCCGCCGATATGGATCTCGCCGCCGCTCGGCCTGTCCAGTCCCGCCACCATGCGCAGCGTCGTCGACTTGCCGCAGCCCGACGGTCCGACGAGGACAACGAATTCGCCCTCGGCGATCTCGAGATCGATATCGTGCACGACCTTCAGATTCTGGAAGCTCTTGGAAACCTGCCTCAGTTCGACATCCGCCATGGCGCTATTCCTTTGCCGTCGGCGCGAACATGTCGAGCGCGAGCGCCGCAGCACCGATCACGCCGGCGTCGTTGCCATGCTCCACCGCCACGATCACCGGCGGGCGGCCGGGCTTGAGCAGCACGAAATCCCTGACATTGCGGGCAATGCGGTCGGTGAAGAAGGGACCGGCCAGCGCCAGACCGCCGCCGATGATCGCCGCCTCGATGTTGAGCATGTTCGACATGATGCCGATCATCTGGCCGAGCCAGCGCGCGACCTCATCGACAACCTGCAGCGCGATCGGCTCGCCCTGCTTGGCGAGATCGCAGACCGCCTCGGCGTTGGTGGCGTCGGTGTCCGGCTTGAGCTGGCGATAGCGGTTGACGAGCGCGCGGGCGCTGGCCAGATTCTCGACCATGCCCGGCACCGGATCAGCAATGTCGGTGCGGGCCGGATCGAGCGAGATGCAGCCGAGCTGCGGCGGCAGACCGTCCGGACCGTCGATGACCTTGCGGTCGATGACCATGGCGCCGCCGATGCCGGTGCCGAGCGTCAGCAGCGCAAAGCGGGAGAAGGGACGTCCGGCACCGTGCCGCATCTCGCCATGCGTGGCGCAGACGGCATCGTTGCGGACGATGGCCGGGACGCCGAAGCGAATACCGAACAGCTTTGACAGCGAACCCTTCAGCAGCGCGGGGATGGCCGGGCAGCGGCCGTTCAGCATGCCTGTCTCGGGATTTGGGGTGCCCGGCACACCAATGCCGATGGCCGCGATGTCCGGAAACTGCCGCGTCAGGTCCTCGGTGGCCTTGGTGACCTGATGGACGAAATCCGGGAACTCGATGTCCCGATGCACTGGGACAGTGCCGCGCGCCAGCACCTTGCCCGAACCGTCGACGGCGCCGAGCTTGACCAGGCTGCCGCCAATGTCGATTCCGATCGCGGTTACCATCAGGCCTCCTTGCGGATGCGCACGTTGAGCCGGCGCCCGAGGTTGGGATAGATCATCTTGTCGGGATCGATGCCGCGCGCGATCGCCAGTTCGCAGCCATACCATTGCAGCGGCATTGGTGCCCAGCAACCGGCGAGCCATTGCTGTTCCGGCGCCGTCGGCCAGCTGACATCGAGATCGAAACGGGTCGGGTGGCCCGAGAGATTGAGGACGACCGCTCGCGGCCCCAGTTCGGCCAGCGCCTCGCCGAGATTGGCGGCGACCTTCGCCTCGGTGTCGGTCTGCGCGATGGCAATCACGAGGCTGTTGTCCGTCGTGCCATAGACATGACCGTGCAGGGCTTCTTCCGTGTCGAAGGCGGCGGTCGGCACGCCGCTGATCTCGGCAATCTTGAGGGACGCCTCAAGTGCGGTGCCGAGATGCGTCGCCTGTCCGGCGACAAGTATGTAATCGGGGACGCCGAAGCGGGCGATCAGATCCTTCGCCGCGGCCAGACCGGTTTCCGCTGTCTGCTCCAGCTGCGCGAGCAGTCCGGACAGATCGACCGTCTTGTTGGCGAGCTTGGCGGCAACCGCCAGCACCGAGATGACGGTGGCCGTATAGCCCATGGTCTTGGGGCCGACCGTCTCCGGGCCGATCGGCATGACGATTACCTCGGCACCGGCCTCGGTAATGAGGCTGCCCTCCTCACCGGTAATGACCAGCGTCGGAAAACCGCGCGCCACGGACAGGCGCACCGCTTCGATTGTGGTGATGCTCATGCCGGACTGCGAGGCGGCCAGCACCAGTGTAGGCTGGTCCGATGCCCTGGGCGGCAGGCGCAGGAAAGCTTCCGGCTCCTTGGCGATCACCGACGCGCCCGTCCCTTCCTCGAGCGCCTCGGCGCCGGCCAGCAACGCATTCATCGAGGAGCCGGTGCCGAGCAGAACGATCCGCTCCGGCTTCTGGCGCAGGCTGGCGAACCGGTCGAGATCCGCGCCGATGGCGGCGGGCAGACCGGTCAGGGTCGAAGGCTGCCGGCGGATGTATTTGCCTATCTGCATCTTGATGTTCCATCAGTTCGAAATTGGAGTCTTGCGAAAATCTGTTCCTCGGGACGTCTGGCTATTTGCTGTAGCCCTTGCTGAGGCCGCTGATGAATTGCCGCGAGAACAGGGTGAACAGCAGGACGAGCGGCACCGCGCCAAGCGTCAGCGCGGCGAGAAGTGCCGGATAGTCGTTCATGAACTGGCCGACGAATTGCTGCACGCCGAGCGTCACCGTCTGGTTCTGCCGGCTTGGAGCCAGGATCAGCGGGAACCAGAGGTCGTTCCAGACCGGCAGCATCGTCAGCGCGGCCACCGCGGCGAGGCCCGGCCTGACCAAAGGCAGCACGATCCAGAAGGTGCGCAACTCGCTCGCGCCATCCATGCGGGCCGCCTCCTTGAGATCGGTAGGCACCGTGCGGAAATAGGTGACCATCAGCGTCACCGCGATCGGGATGCTCATGGCGGTGTAGACGAGGATGAGGGCCGCCAGCGTATCCATCAGCTTCCAGGCGAGCATCATCTGGATGAGCGGGATGGTGCCGAGCCTGATCGGCAACATGATGCCAAGCACGAACAGGCCGCCGAGCAGCGATGCGACCCGGACACGGTATTCGACCAGGGCGAAGGCGGCGAGCGTCGACAGGACCACCGTCAGCACGATCGTGGTTACCGTGACGATCAGGCTGTTGCGGTAATTGACGATGAAATTGCCACGGGTGAAGACCCGCCTGTAGCCCTCGAGGCTGAACGTCTTGGCCGTCGGCAGGTCGAACGGGCCGCCGAAGATCGCCGGCGTCGTCTTCAGCGAATTGATGATGACGATCAGCACCGGTCCGATGGCAAGGACAACGAAGAGGATCAGCAGCGCGTGCACGATGATGCGCTCGACCGTCCAGGGTTCGCGATCCTGGCGACGGCGGGCAACGGGAATGGTGAGGTCCGGGGCGCTCATATCCGCTCCTAGACCGAGTAGGATTTCAGGCGGCGCTGGATCAGCCAGAAATAGGCTGCTGTCACCAACAGAACCGTGAGGAAGATGACCGTTGCGACCGCAGCACCAAGGTCGAGATCGGCAAGCTGCCCGCTCGAACCGAAGAAGGTGCGGTAGAAATAGGTGCCGAGGATATCGGTGCTGTAGTTCGGCCCGGGTGCCGATCCGTTGAGCGCGAACACGAGATCGAAGCCGTTGAACGTCCAGATGTAGGTCAGGATCGCGATCAGGCCGAACTGCGGCGCGATCAGCGGGAACTTGATCTTCCAGAAGGTCGTCCAGCCACCGGCGCCATCGATGTTGGCGGCTTCGACAAGCTCGTTGGGCACCGCCAGCAGGGCGCTGTAGAGGAAGACCATCGGGATGCCGAAATATTGCCAGACCGACATCAGCGAGATGGTGGTGAGCGCGGTCGATTCCGTACCCAGCAGCGGAAAGCCGACCAGCCCCCACAGCGGATTGATGATCAGGCGCCAGACGAAGCCGACGATGACCACCGACAGCGTCGCCGGTATGAACAGCAGCGTGCGGTAGATGCCTTCCGACCGCGCCAGTTTTCCCGACGTCAGCAACGCCGCCAGCAGCAGTCCCATCGGCACTTCGACAATCAGATGGATGGCGAAATACTGCATGTTGTTCAGAAGCGCATTCCAGAAGCGGGCGCTGATTGTCGGATGAGTGAACAGGCGCTGGTAATTGGCGAGGCCGACAAAGGTGTCACCGGAGGCGCCATTGGTCTGGAAGAAGCTCATCACGATCGAGGTCGCCAGCGGCAGCACTGCGAAGACCAGATAGACGGCCAGGGCCGGCAGCACGAACAGCAACAGGTTTCTGTGGGCGGCAGCGGGAGATATCAACTCAAGACCTCATGTTCACGCCGGCATGGTGCGCGGCGTGCCCGGAGGCTTCGCGCATGCCTCGCCGGCTGGCAAGGCATGCGCGAGGCGTTCCCAGGTTACTTCTTCTGCGGCCCGTACCAGGAGGCGAGTCCGGCCTGAAGCTCGGTCGCGACCTGCTGCGGGGTGACGTCCGGCTTGGTGAACATCACCTGCAGCAAGCGCCAGGTCTCGTCGTCGAGCGGCGGCGTGCCGGCGCTCAGGCGATCCAGCGCCAGCCGCGGCGTCAGCTCAGCACCTTTCTTCAGGTCGGCGAAATCCTGCGCCAGCTTGTTCTTGTAAGTGACCGGCTTGCTGCTCATGGCAAAGAAGCCAGGCGCGGCATTGACGTAGAGTTCCTGGAATTCAGGACCGGCAACCCAGTCGAGGAAGGTCTTGGCCGCGTCCTTGTGCGTGCTCTTGGCGTTGATGCCGATGCCCATGTCCGGCATCTCCTGCAGGTAGCGCTGGTCGCCTGCCTTCGGCACCGGCGGACCGAACACACCGACGTTGAGGCCGGTCGAGGTCGCTTGGTTGATGTCCCACGAACCGTCCGGGAGGATGGCCGCCTTACCGAGCGTGAACAGCTGCGTCATGTCGGCATAGTTCAGGCTCTCCTGTCCGGCAGGCAGGAACGGCTTCCAGGCTTCGAAAGCTGCAATAGCATCGACGAATTCGGGGTCAGTCAGTTTCTTCTTGCCGTCGATCAGGCCGAGCCGGCCCTCCTCGCCTTTCCAGTAGGCGGGGCCGATGCTGTAGAGACCATTATAGGCGAGTTGCCAGGATTCGGCCGAGCCGTAAGCCAGTGGCGTATAACGGCCGTCCTTCTTGATCGCCTGTAGGACATCGATGAACTCGGCGTTGGTGGTCGGCACCTTGAGGCCCAGTTCCTTGAAGATGTCGGCGTTGTAGTAGAAGCCGGCGAGCACGGCGGCGACGGGCAGACAGTAGGCCTTGTCGTCGGCGCCCGACCACGCTGCGCGGGACGTCTTGTCGAAGTTTTCCAGGCCCGGCAGCCCTTCCAGCGGTTCGAAATAGCCGCGCTTGATCCATTCGCGGTTCACGTCGAAGGGGCGGCAGGTGATCAGGTCGCCGCCGGCGCCGCCTTCGATCTGCGACTGGACGGCGGCGTTGTATTCATTGGTGTTGATCGGCGCGAACTCGACCTTGATGTCGGGATGCTTGGCTTCGAAGGCGGGCAGGATGGTGTCCTGCCAGACCGCGATGTCCTCGGTGCGCCAGCTGTTCAAGGTGATGGTGACAGGGTCTGCAAAAGCGGCGCCGACGCCGCCTGAAAACATCACGCCAAGCGTTGCCGCCAGCGGGATCGATACACGCATGGAACGCATTTTCCTGCTCTCCCTCAAGATGGTGCCTCGTGTGGATTCACGATTTTGCACTGTTGCCTGGGACCATACCTACTGATACATGTTGTGACAAGTGGTATTGTGTTGTCTTTTCCTGTTGAATGGCCTCGTGCCCCGACCGGGCACGGCAAACAGACAGGGCACACGGTCTGGATTTGGGAGGACTTGATGATTGGAGTTGGAATTCTAGGCTCGGGTTTCATCGCCGAGACCTATGCGGACTCGCTGCTCGACGTGCGCAACGCCGAGCTCGTGGCCTGCTCGTCGCGCAGTTTCGAGCGTGCGGAAGCCTTCGCGAAAAAATGGGGTCCAAAGGTTACCGCCCACAGGGATATCGACGCCCTTTGCGCCGATCCGGCTGTCGAGCTCGTGGTGATCGCTCTGCCCAACGAGATCCATCTCGAAGCCGTCAGGATTGCCGCCGGGCACGGCAAGGCCGTCATCTGCACCAAGCCGTTGGCGCGCACGGGCAAGGAAGCGCAGGAAATCCTCGACATCGTCCAGCGCGCCGGCATCTGGCACGGCTATGCTGAATGCGCCGTGTTCTCCCCCAACATCGCCAAGGCCCACCAGATGATACAGGCGGGGGGCATCGGCAATCTCCTCACCATGCGCGCCCGCGAAGCGCATTCGGGGCCGCATGCGCCGCATTTCTGGAACGCCGAGCTCGCAGGCGGCGGCGCCCTGCTCGACATGGGCTGCCACACCGTCGAAAGCGCGCGCCACTTCTTTGGCAAGGACAATCTGATCACCGAGGTGATGGCGTGGGGCGCAACGCTGGTCCATGGCGACAAGACGACAGGAGAAGACACCGCGATCGCGCTGTTGAAATTCACCGGCGGCCAGCTCGCCACGATCGAATCGTCATGGATCGAGAAAGGCGGCATGCAGCTTCGCCACGAACTGGTCGGCTCGGCCGGCCGCATCGTCACCGACACTTCGGTCGGTCCGGTCTGGGGCTTTATCGAAAAGCCGGTGGGCTATCTGGTTGAAAAGGCCGATTCCGAGACTGGCTGGGTCTATCCGGTGCCCGAGGAGACCCGGGCCTACGGTTTTTCACAACAGATGCGGCATTTTGTGGAACACTTCGCGGCGGGGACAACGCCACTGGAAACCTTCGAGGACGGCGTCATCGTCAACCAGGTGATTGACGCCTGCTACCGTTCGATGCGAACCGGCGTCTGGGAGAAGGTGAAGGCGGATGGGTGACTGAGATGGAGGGCTCGCCACTGCAGTCGGACGGACCCGAACCGCTCTGGCGGCAAGCGGCCGATGCGATCCGGCAGGAGATCGCCACCGGCAAACTTGCCTCGGGGGCGCGCCTGCCGGCCGAGCGCGATCTGTTCACGCGCATGTCGATCAGCAGGGTGACCTTACGCAGGGCGTTGCAAAGCCTTGTCGAGGAAGGTGTGCTGACGCCTTCACACGGGCGCGGCTGGTACGTCTCGGCCAAGGTGCCGAAGGAGTTTCCAAACACGCTGGAATCCTTCAGCGAAACCGCGAAGCGCCTCGGCCTGACACCCTCCTCCGACGTGTTGCGCGCCGCGGAAGCGCCTGCTTCGCTGGACGAGGCCGAGGAGCTTTCGATCGCCCCCGGCGCCACGCTCTTCCACCTGGAGAGGATCCGGCGCCTCGACCAGGTTCCGGTCGCCGTCGACACCTCGTTCTTCGCCCTCGCTCTTGTTCCCGACCTCAGCGGGGTCGATTTTCGAACCGCGTCGCTGTTCGGCTTGCTGATCGATGCAGGCGTCGACCTGGCCCGCGCCGAAACGACGATCGAGGCGCGCGGCGCGGATCCTGTACTGGCGCGCCATCTCGACATCGACGTGGGCAAATCGACCCTGGTGATGCGCCAGCTCATCGTCGATGCGGCCGGCCGGCCGCTGCTCTCCTCAACGATCCGATATGCCGGCGACCGCTATCGCCTCCGCACGTCGTTTTCGCGGACAGGCAGGTCCTCGGGCCGCGGTCCGGGTTGACCGCCGGGACTTTTCCGAGACAATCGCAAGGACCGGCCAATTCTTGACCCGCCACCCGGCGCAAGTTCAATTCGGGTCTGGCGAAACCCGACTAGACGCGTCCGTCCAGGCATGGCTCGTCAACGGTGGCGGCGCGAGGACACCTCAGCGCGTGAAATGCTCGCAGCCGGGTGGAAATCCCGATAACACCCGGTATCATCTGCAAAAATATCGAAATCGGGAGGCTGCCGGTGCAGACCAAGAAGATCATCAATGACGGCAACCGCGCCGTAGACGAGATGCTGGAAGGCATCCTGGCCGCGCATCCCCGCCATCTCAAAAGCCTGGACGGCAGCCGACGCTCGATCGTCGTCCGCGACGGACCGCGCCAGGGCAAGGTAGGCCTCGTCATTGGCGGCGGCTCGGGCCACGAGCCGAGCTTCCTCGGTTTCGTCGGCAAGGGGCTGGCCGATGCGGCGGCAATCGGCAACGTCTTCGCCTCGCCGCCACCCGATCCGATCCTCGAATGCGCCAAGGCGGTCAGCGGCGGCTCCGGCGTGCTGTTCATGTACGGGAACTATGCCGGCGACGTGATGAATTTCGACATGGCCGCCGAGATGGCGGCGATGGACGACATCGAGGTGCGCACGGTGCTGAGCACCGACGATGTCGCCTCGGCACCGCGTGACCAGCGGCACAAGCGGCGCGGCGTCGCCGGCAATTTCTTCATCTTCAAGGCGGCCGGTGCCGCCTGCGACCGGATGCTGTCATTCGACGAATGCGAGCGCATCGCGGGGAAGGCCAACGACCACACCTTCACCATGGGCGTGGCGCTGTCGCCCTGTTCGCTGCCGCAGACCCGCCGGCCCAATTTCGAGATCGGGCCGGACGAGATGGAGATCGGCATGGGCATCCATGGCGAGCCCGGCATCGCCCGCGAAAAGCTGAAGACGGCCGACGAGATCACCGATGAGATGCTGGACAAGATCCTCGACGAGATGGCGCCGGCGCGTGGCGACAAGGTCGCCGTGCTCGTCAACTCGCTCGGCTCGACGCCGCTGATGGAGCTCTACATCATGAACCGGCGGGTGAAGCAGAGGCTCGATGATATCGGTGTGTCGATTCATGCGACGTGGGTCGGCAACTACTGCACCTCGCTCGAAATGGCCGGCGCCTCGATCACGCTGCACCAACTCGACGGTGAGTTGCAGACGATGCTGGACCATCCTTGCGACTGCGCCATGTTTCGCGCTGGCTAAACCTGCTCTGCGGCAAGGGACAAGAACATGACGACAATCGACACTGCCCGGCTTGCCAGCATGTTCGCGGCCATTGCAGACGCCATGTCAGCCGACAGGGACCGGTTGTGCGCGCTTGACGGCATCATCGGCGACGCCGACCACGGCATTGCGATGGAGCTCGGATTTTCAGCGGCACGCGATGCGGTCGCGGCGCTGGATACCGGGTCCACCGATCCGACCACATTGCTCAACACGGCGGCAAAATCGTTCCTGAGTGCCGTCGGCGCCTCCTCGGGTCCGCTCTATGCCACCGCGTTCATGCGCGGCGCGGCAGCCGTCAAGGGCAAGGCAACGCTCGACGACGCCGACGCAGTTGCAATGTTCCAGGCCATGGCCAAGGGCATTCAAGATCGCGGCAAGGCCGAGCCAGGCGAAAAGACGATGATGGATGCATGGGCGCCGGCAGCGCAGGCGGCGGGCGAGGCGCTGGCCTCCGGCAAGGGTCTGGCCGGCAGTCTCGAGGCTGCCGCGCAGGCGGCAAAGGCAGGCGCGGAAGCGACGAAGGCGATGATCGCCACCAAGGGCCGGGCCTCCCGCCTCGGCGAACGCTCGCTTGGCCATATGGATCCAGGCGCCGCGTCCGCCGTAACCATGATCGAGGCGATGCGGGACGCCTTGACCGTCTAGTTCAACCAGTCAGTCCCGACGCCTTCAGCGCTTGCTGTCGAGCTTGTCGATGGCCTGAACGTTTGCGGCGGACGGACCGTTCGGATCAAACTCCGAAGCGAGCCACGCGTCGGCGATCGATTTCGCCAGTTCGGGACCGATGACGCGGGCGCCCATGGTGATGATCTGGGCGTTGTTGGACTTGGCGGCGCGCTCGGCGGAATAGGTATCGTGGGTCAACGCGGCGCGAATACCTGGGACCTTGTTGGCGGATATGCTGACGCCAATGCCGGTACCGCAGAACAGGATGGCCCGGTCGTAGCTGCCGTCCAGAATTTCGTGGCCGACCTTGGCGGCGATATCGGCGTAGTATCCGGCCTGGCTGAGATCAACGACCTGCAGCTCCGGCTTCGTGGCGAGATGCTTGGCGATGACATCGAGCAGCGGCTTGCCGGCGCTGTCGGCTCCGAGTGCGATTTTCATGGCGATGAACTCCTTTGCTTTCTTGTCGTAGAGTGGTTGACGCAAGTCCGGATGGAAAACCGTTTCACACTCTTCCTGGAATTGCTCTGACGGTCAGCGCCCGATGGCGGCCGACGCCTTTTTCAGAATGTCGATATAGCCTTCCGCTTGCCATGCCGAGCGACCGATGAACAGGCCATCGATATGCGGCTGGCCGATCAATTCGGCCGCGTTGCCAGGATTGACGCTGCCGCCGTAGAGCACGAGCGGGGCAGCCGGCAACCGGCTTGCAGCGACCTGCTTGATCAGCGCCTGCTGCTTGTCGGCATAGCCGGCGCTTGCCGGGATACCCTTCTCGCCGATCGCCCAGACCGGCTCGTAGGCAAAGAGGATTTCTGCCGACAATTCATCGTCCTTCAGACCGTGTAGCGCCCCGAGAACCTGGGCAGTCAAAATGTCATCGGCGCGGCCGTCTTCGCGCTCGGCCAGCGTCTCTCCAACGCAGATCAGCGGCACGAAACCGTGCCTGACTGCGGCCGCAGTCTTCAATCCGACAGTCGCATCCGTTTCGCCGAAATGCTCGCGGCGCTCGCTATGGCCGAGTTCGATCAGGTCGAGCCCGCAATCCCTGAGCATCACCGGCGAAACCTCCCCCGTCCAGGCACCGGCGTCAGCCCAATGCATGTTCTGGGCGCCGACTTTCACGCGGGTCGCGGCCAGCGCCGCCTTGACCTCGCGCACGGCGGTGAACGGCGGAATGACGAAAGGTTGTATCGCCTGATCGAAACCGGGCACGAACGCCGCCAGCGCATCGGCAAACTCCAGCGCTTCCGTCAGCGTCTTGTTCATCTTCCAGCTCGTGCCGACCCAATATGGGGTCATTCTTTTCTCCTTAGATCCGAGATTCGGACGGCGCTTGATTCATTCAGCCCGTGGCTTGAGACTGTCACGGCCACTGTCGATGTAAGGCGCCCAGAAATCCACCGACTCACGGATCATCTCGATCACCTGATGATCGACCGGTTCCCTCTCCCTGAAGGAAAGTTCAAGGCAAATTTCATTGTCGGTTCCGCCGCCCTGCCGCACCGTGTCGAGCAGCTTCTGCGGAATTATGCGGCCATCCTTGTTGTAGGCGGCCGTGAACGGCCAATGCCCGCCCTTGTTCATCGACGACTGCTTGATGTGGATGATCGGCGATTGCAATGGAAACGCTTTCGCCCAGGCATAGGGATCGGTATCGGCAGGATCGGGCGAAGTGACGTCGCCATGGTCGATGTCCACCATCATCTTCATCGGTATGGGCAGCTTCGCCGCATCGATGGCGCGCTGCAGGGCAACGCAGCTCTCGATCCTGTGGCCGAACTCGCGGCCCACCGACATCGGCTCCCAGAACAGGTATGTCAGCCCCGCCGCCCTGGCGTGTTCGGCAACCTCGCGCCAGCATTCGAGCGCGATGTCGAGAAGCACTTCCCGCCGTTGCGGATCGTCGTAATCCTTGTAGGTGAATATGGCGAACTGCGTGCCCATGCCCGAAGCGCCGAGTTCGGCGGAAATGTCGGCGAAGGTCTTGAACCAATCGACATAGTAGCGCCGGACATCCGCGTCCGGATGGCCGAAATGGTTGAGCCGGCCATAGGGTCCGGTCATGCCGGAGGTGATCCTGACACCGGTCCGCAAAAGCGCGCTGTT
Source organism: Mesorhizobium bavaricum (assembly GCF_056781655.1). Taxonomy (NCBI): domain Bacteria; kingdom Pseudomonadati; phylum Pseudomonadota; class Alphaproteobacteria; order Hyphomicrobiales; family Phyllobacteriaceae; genus Mesorhizobium; species Mesorhizobium bavaricum. The sequence goes on from NZ_CM165566.1 coordinate 6,041,267, forward strand.
GAACCGGCGCAGGAATTTGGCAATCGTCGCCGCCGGCCAGCCCGGGTTGACGAATTCGTGCGTCAGCTGCACGTCGCGGATGCCGATGCCATAGGCAATCGCGTCGATCAGGTCGTCGGGATCGGCAAAGCGGTTGACCAGCGGGTTGGTGTTGAGGGAAAGCGTGAAGGCCATCAGTCTGCCGTCGCCATGATGTTACCGAACCAGTCTTCGAATGTCTTCCGCTCGGCTGCATTGATATGCAGGCCATGTTTGGTACGACGTTCCAGGATATCGGCTGATGTGCCCGCCCATTCGGTCGCGACCAGGAACTTTGCCTCGCGTTCATAAAAATCGGGGCCGAAGCGGCGGCCGAGATCGGCCTCGCCAAGTGCCCCGGCGAGCAATTGTCTGGCACGGGTGCCGTAGCTTCGAGCGTAGTGCTTCACCAGCGACGGGCCGAGCCACGAAAACTCGGTGTGCAGGTCGCTCAGGAACTGTTCGAAGTCTGCGTTCGGCAGGTCGCCTCCCGGCAAGGCGGCAGTCGCCGTCCATGCCTTCTGCATCGTCGGAAAGAACGGCTGGATTTTTTCCAGCGCATGCTCGGACAGCTTGCGGAAGGTGGTGATCTTGCCGCCGAATACCGAAAGCAGCGGCGCGCCGCCATTCGGAGCGTCGAGTTCGAAAATATAGTCGCGCGTCACAGCACTTGGATTGTCGGCATTGTCGTCATAGAGCGGACGCACGCCCGAGAAACTATGGACCACGTCCTTTGGTGTCAGCTGCCGCTTGAAATAGCGATTGACCACCTTGATCAGATACTCGACTTCGCTTGCCTCGGCTGCCACTTCCTCGGGCCTGCCTTCGTAGGGAATGTCGGTCGTGCCGATCAGCGCCAGATCATTCTCGTAGGGGTTGACGAAGATCACCCGCTTGTCGCTGTTCTGGATGAGATAGGCCTGCCGTCCGTCCCAGAACTTGGGCACGACGATATGGCTGCCCTTTACCAGCCGAACGTTGCGGGTGGAATTTTGCCCGGCGACGCGGCTTACGATGTCGTTGACCCATGGCCCTGCCGCATTGACCAGCGCCCGCGCGCGGACTTTCGTGACCGCACCCGTGCGGCCATCCTGCATGTCGATCGACCACAGTCCGCCTTCGCGGCGCGCCGCGACACAGGCGGTGCGCGTGAGCACCCTGGCGCCGCGCTGCCTGGCGTCCAAGGCGTTGAGCAGCACCAGGCGCGCATCGTCGACCCAGCAGTCGGAGTATTCGAAACCGCGCTTGAATTCGTCCTTGATCGGCGCCCCTTCCGGCGCTGTTCCCAGATTGAGCGTCCTGGTTCCCGGCAGCCGTTTGCGGCCGCCAAGGTGGTCGTAGAGAAACAGCCCGAGCCGGACCAGCCATGCCGGCCTGTCTTCCGGGCTGTGCGGAAGCACGAAGCGCATCGGCCAGATGATGTGCGGCGCCGCCTCGAGCAGCACCTCGCGTTCGATCAGCGCTTCGCGAACCAGCCGGAATTCATAGTACTCCAGATAGCGCAGGCCACCATGCACAAGCTTGCCCGAGCGCGAGCTGGTTCCCTGCGCGAGATCATCCTTTTCGCACAGGATGACGGACAGCCCGCGACCTGCCGCATCGCGCGCTATGCCGGCTCCGTTGACACCGCCGCCAATCACGAAGAGATCGACGACATCTGTTGTATTGCTCAAGACTTTGCTCCTGTGCGGCGCGCCATGCCCTTCCACACCGGCCGAAGCGCCTGGTGCGCCGCGACGAAGGAAGGAAAGAGCGCATCGTAGGTTTGCGAAAGCGCCTCGTCATAGGCATCGCAGTCGCCGAGAAGCGGCGTCACCCACTCGGCAGCGCAGTCTTCCATGGAGCCATAGATGCCAAGGCCGACGGCGGCCATCATCGCGGCACCCGCCGCACCTGCTTCCTGGCGGCTGCTCGTTCGCACTTGGGCCCGGGTCGCGGCTGCAATGATGCGACGCAGAGACGGGCTGCGCGCAGCACCCCCCGACAGCCGGATCTCGCTCGGCACGGCGCCCATCGCCTGGTAGCAATCACGGGCGGCGAAGGCCAACCCCTCAAGGACGGCGCGCGCCAGATCACCGAAGCCGTGCTTGACCGAAAGACCGATGAAGCCCGCGCGCGCGTTAGGGTCGACGAACGGTCCGCGTTCGCCGGCGAGCGATATGTAAGGCTGGTAGACCAGCGATCCCGGTTCCGATCCCTCCACCCAGACGTCTAGCGCCTTCAGCAATTCGTCACGCGAGAGCTCGGCGCCGCCGGCAGTGAGCACGTCGCGCGCAAGGCCAAGCAGCCAGTCTATGTTGAGCGTCGCCGCCATGTTGGACTGCAGCTGTGCAAAGGCACCCGGAACGGGCATGGCGATCGTATAGCCGGACCCATCGTCGTTGAGCACGACATCACCGGGTGTGCGGGCGAAGCGGGTGTGTATGCCGGTCGAGCCGATGACCGTACAGCCGACATTGCCTGAGGGATCATAGAGCCCGGCTCCGAGCGCTGTCATGACCATATCCACGTAGCCCAGGACAACAGGCGTACCTTCAAGCAGGCCGGTCTCTCCCGCTGCCGAGCGCGATAGCGGATGATGGTCGGTGGTGCCTTCGAGCATCGGAGGCAACAGGCGGCGATGCGTCGTCAGACCCAGGATGTCGAAGACTTCGTCGGAATAGCTGCGCGAGCGAAAATCGCCGAAGGTGAAAGTTCCTTCGGACGGATCGGTGGCGCGTTCGCCCGTCATCTTGAAGTAGAGCCAATCCTTGCAATGCAGTGCGGTCGCCGCCCGCTCCAGCATGTCCGGATTGTTCTTTTTCATAAAGGCAAGCTGGGCGCCCTGCTGGCAGGAATTGAGCCCCGTGCCGGTCAGGTCAAACCGCGTGCGATCGCGGGGATCGGCGCGCATCTCGTCCACCAGATGTCCGGCGCGGGCGTCAAGCCACAGCCAGGCGCGCGAGACAGGCAAGCCGTCGCCATCGATCAGCCAGGTTCCGTCGCCCTGCCCGGTGATGGCAACTGCCGCGGTTCGTTGCGCGAGGTCGGGAATTTTGGTCGCCAGGTCGCGAACCGTCTGTGCCATGTCGCGCCAGGTCTGATCCAGGTCCTGCTCGGCGCCGCCACCTTCCAGCGTGACGAAGCTGTTGGTCACCGACGTCATGGCGAGCTGCCGCCCGGACAGATCGAAAGCGACCGATTTTATCACCGACGTTCCCGCGTCGATCCCGATCAGCAGATCTTTCATGCCGCAAATTCCGGTTGGTTACGAAGGCAATTGACAAGCACAATCGTGTCGTCTCAAGCCGTAGAAGAGGCAGGGAGTGTCCGCAAGGACACCCCCTGTGCAGGTTTCATTCCGACAGCACGAAGGGTGCGGTGTACTTGTCGACATTGTCCTTGGTGATGAGAAGGCAATCGAACAGCTGCTTCTCGGTCGCGGCACCGGTGGCACCGCTCTTGATGAACGAGTTCGCCTGCTGCACGGCCTTGGCCGAGAAGATGGCGACTGGCTGAAGCACGGTGTACTGCAGTTCGCCGGACTTGATCGCCGCAACCGCGTCCGGAGAGCCGTCGAAGCCGCCGACCTTGATGCCGGAAAGCTTGCCGGCTTCCTTCAGAGCAGCAACCGCGCCGAGCGCCATTTCGTCATTGCCGCTGATCACGGCGATGATGTCGGGATTGGCCTGCAGCATGCTCTGCATCTTGTCGTGGCCCTTGGTACGATCCCAGTCGGCGACCTGCGAGGCGGCCTTCTCCAGGTCCGGATATTGGCTCAGCACGGTCGCGTAACCGTTCGAGCGTGTGGCGGCGTTGTTGTCTGACGGGGCGCCGAGGAGTTCGACATATTTGCCCTTTTCGCCAACTGCCTGCACCCATTGCTGGGCACCCAGAGCAGCACCCTGAGCATTGTTGGAGACAAGCTGCCCCTTGGCGAGGCCTTCCTGGTTGATCTCGGCGTTGACGAGGAAGACCGGGATGTTGGCGGCAATCGCCTTCTTCACCGCACCGACAGAGCCGTCGGCGTTGGCCGGGTCGAGGATGATCGCAACGGACTTGTTGGTGATAGCGGTGTCGATCAGGTTGCTTTCCGTGTTGGTGTCGCCCTTGTGGGCGGCGACGTTGGCCGTATAGCCGAGCTTCTCGGCCTCGGCCTTGGCGACGTTGCCTTCGGTCAGCCAGTAGGGGTTGGCCGGATCGTTGACGATGATCGAGATCAGGCCTGCGGCCGACGCGGCGGCCGTAAACCCGACGACCATCGCGGCTGCAAGCAGACTTTTCAGCATTGTTTTCATGTACATTCCTCCAAATGATTTACGCGGTATTGCTGCCAGTTCACATGGCAGTCTTCCCTTGGGCAGGATTGGCCGGCTCGGCCTTCCCCCGTTGCTGAGAAGTCGGTTGGCCACCTGTCGAGCTTGGGAGCTTGCTGCGGCGGCGATACTGAACGGCATTGAGGAGCACGGCGAGCACGATGACCGCGCCGGTGAACACTGTCTGCCAGTAGGACGAGATGCCGATGATCACCAGACCGTCGGAAAGGAAGCCGATGACGAAGGCGCCAAGCAGGGTTCCGCGGATGTTGCCGCGCCCGCCGGTCAGCGCCGCACCGCCGATGACGACGGCCGCGATGGCCGTCAGTTCGTAGGTGGTGCCGGCGGTCGGTCCAGCCGAGGTCAGCTGCGAGGACAGGATCAGGCCGGCAATGGCGGCACAGATGCCTGACAGCACATAGACGGAAACCTGCACCGTCTTGACCGGAACGCCGGACAGTTCGGCCGCGCGCTCGTTGCCGCCTGATGCGTAGAGCCAGCGCCCGAAGGCGGTGCGGTTCAAGACGATGCTGCCGATGAGCGCGATGACCGCGAGAACCACCACGCCGGTCGGCACGCCCAACAGGCGGTTGAAGCCGAGCGCATCGAAGCCGGTGTTTCCGAGCTCCGGCTTGCCGCCGAGATTGTTGTAGGTCAGGCCGCTGGTCATCAGCAGCGCCAGACCGCGGGCCATGTACATGACGCCCAGCGTGGCGACGAAAGCCGGAACCTTAAAGCGCGCGATGAGCACACCGTTGATCAGCCCGACGCCGGCGCCGAGCATGCAGGCAATCACCGCGACCACCCAGACCGGCGGATAGAGAACGACGCCCAGCCAGGTCAGCGTCACGCCTTGCATCAGGAAGCCGGCAACCACGCCGGCCAAGCCGAGCGTCGACCCCACCGACAGATCGATGCCGCCATTGAGGATGACGAGCAGCATGCCGACCGCGAGAATTCCGAAGATGGCGACATGCGAGGCCATGGTGAGGAAATTCGCCACCGAGAGGTAGTAGGGCGACAGGATCGAGAAGACGACGATGATGACGATCAGGGCAAAGAAAGCCCGGCCCTCGAGCAGCAGCTTGGCGAGATCGAAGCCTTCGCCGCGCGCGCTTGGACTGGACTGTTTTCTGGCCTGGCTGACGTCGGTCATGGTCGGGGCTCCGAAATTCCTGGTGATCAGGCGACCACGGCTTCGCCGGAGGCGGCCATGATCTGCTCTTTGGTGGCGTTGGCGCCGAACTCTGCTGAAATCCTGCCCCGGCGCATGACGACGATCCGGTGCGCAATGCTGAGGCACTCGTTGACCTCGGAAGTCGAGAAGACGACCGCCAGGCCTTGCGCGGCACGCTCGCTCAGCAAGCGGAAGACCTCGGCCTTGGCGCCGACATCGATGCCGCGGCTCGGCTCGTCGAGGAGGATGACTTTTGGGTTGGTCGTCAGCATCTTGCCGATGACGACCTTCTGCTGGTTGCCGCCGGACAGCGATCCGATCATGGCGTTGCCGCCCGCGGTCTTGACGGTCACCTTGCGGATCGACTCTTCGACCAGCTCTCGCTCCCTGGAGCGGGACAGAAACAGGCCTTTCGCAAACGCCTCGATGCTGGCAAGCGAAAGATTGCGGCCGACGGTCATCGTCTGCACCAGCCCATCGCGCTGGCGATCCTCGGGGACCAGAACAAGGCCTCTGGCGATGCGCTGGGCAATGCTCAGCCCCGAGACGTCCTCGCCTTCCAGCAGCGCACGGCCGCCCGCCATCGGCACCCGTCCGGCGACGGCCTCCAGCAATTCCGTGCGCCCGGCGCCCATCAGCCCATAGATGCAGACGATCTCGCCCGCCCTGACGTCCAGCGACAGGTGATCGACGACCGAATAGCCCGAGCCCGAAGTGTCTATGACGCTGACATCCTCGATCGACAGCGCGACCTCGCCGAATTCATGGCCGGTCGGCGGCGAGCCGAGATCGAAATTCTCGCCGACCATGTTGCGGACGATCCACTCGAGATCGATGTCCCCGGCTTCAGCCGTCGCCGTTATCGCGCCGTCGCGCAGGACAACGGCGTAATCGGTGATCTGCAGCGCCTCTTCGAGGTGATGCGAAATGTAGACGATGGATACGCCGCGGCTGGTCAGATCGCGGATCACCCTGAACAGCACTTCCACCTCGGTCGCGCTGAGTGCCGATGTCGGTTCGTCCATGATGAGGATGCGCGAGTTGACCGAGAGCGCCCGCGCGATCTCGACGATCTGCTGCTGGCCGAGGCGCAGATCCTCGACGAGGGTCATCGGGTCGATGTCCTCCTCGAGGTCGGCCATCAGCGCGCGCGCCTGGCGCGACTCCTCGACGAAGTCGAGGCCGGTCCTGGTGCGCAGTTCGCGGCCCATGAAGATGTTGTCGCGAACGCTGAGATTGGGCGCCAGGCTGAGTTCCTGGTGGATGATCGAGATGCCGCGATCGCGCGCGTCCGAGGACGAGGAAAAACTGACGAGATTGCCGTCGAGCACGATGTCGCCGGATGTCGGCGTGACGACACCGGACAGGATCTTCATCAGCGTCGACTTGCCAGCGCCGTTCTCTCCAAAAAGCGTGGTGACCTTGCCGCGATGGATGTCGAAATTGACGCCCTTGAGCGCATGAACGCCGCCATACGACATGACGATGTTGCGCGCCGAAAGCACGGCGTCTCCAGTCGCGGGCCCGGTGTCGGCAGCCGGTTTCATTGCACCTCCAGCCTCACCGGAGTGACCAGCCAGCTCTTCGGATTGACCAGCTTGAACGCGCCGACCACCGATATGGTCTTGCCGGTCAGGGCGCTGGTATCGACCTTTGCCAGGACTTCCTTCTTCATCTCGTTGTTCAGCGCCGAGCCAGCGTCCTGGTATTCGATCTGATTGGTGAACTGGCCAAACGTGATCTTGCCGGTGGCGTCGCGCAGTTCGGTGCCGTTAATCGCCGGGCCCGTCTGCACGCGAACCTGCAACGTGTCCGGCACGCCTTCGACGGCGACCTTGTAGATGCCCGATTTTCCCTCGCCGACGACGCCGCTGAACTTGACCGAGATGACCGGTCCGACGCCGGCGGGCACGCCGTATTCCTTTTCGGCCGTCGCCCTGTCCTTGGCGATCGCCGTCGCCACCGTCACCGCGTCGGCGGCGCGTGCTTCGACATCGGCCTGCACCTTGGGAAACTCCGACTTGCCATAGTCTGCCGCGGAAAAGACGGCGCTGCGAACGTCGCCCGCGGATCCGATCCTGACGACCTTGGTGTCGAGCGCCATGGCGCCGAGCAGAACCAGGACCGCGGCGGCAGCGATGGTCCGCCGCAGGCCAGGCGAGGTCTGACGGGTTGGTGCCGTGGTGGCCTTCGCGCTCATGACGCAACCGCCGGTGAAGCGGATTTGCCGTTGTTACGCATTTGACGATCCTCCGTTCACATGGTGCTTCGCCGCGCCGTACGCCGCATTGGATTGGCTTTGTTCGACAAGCGCACGGGCGGTGCATTCATCGGTGATCAGGCCGCTCAGGTAACGGCTTTCGAGCACCGCTTTGATCGCCCGCACTTTCACCTTGCCGCCGGCGACGGCGACGATCCTGCGGCCTTTCAACTGGTCACGCGGGAGCGCCAGGATTTTGTCCGACAGCGCCGTTTCCACCGGGCGCCCGTTGTCGTCGAAGAAGTGGGCGAGCAGCTCGCCGACGCCGCCATCACGTTTGACCTCATCGATTTCGGAATGCTCGATCATGCCGGTTGCGACCAGCGAGGCTTCCCGCTCGGCAGTCCCGATTCCGACGAACATCAGGTCGGACCGGCTTGCGAGAGCGAAGACATCGCTGATGCCGCGCTGGCCAAGCAGCACCTCACGGTCCTCGGCGGTGTTGGCGACGAAGGGTACCGGCATCACATAGGCCTGCGCGCCCGTCCGCTCCGCCAGCCGATGCATGACGTCGTGCGGGTTGGCCGCGAATTTTCGCGTCACCCCGCCAAGCAGCGAGACGAAACGGATGTGGGCGGCGGCGGTGCGCGTCAGATATTCGACGCTCGCTGCAAGGGTACGGCCATGACCGACGCCGATCAGCATGTCTTCGCCGCGATCAATCTCGCGCTTCAGAAACTGCGCGCCGGCGATGCCCAGACCCCTGAGCGGCAGGTCTTCCTGATCCAGATCCGGAACCACCTCGCAATAGTCGAGCCCGTATGCAGCGGTCAGGCGCTGCTCCAACTCCACGCACTCGGCGACGTCGCCGTCGATGAAGACCCTGACCAGACCTTCCTGGTTGGCCTTGGTGATGAGCCGATGTGCCTTGAGGCTGGTCAGGCCAAGCCGCTTGGCCACCTGGGCCTGCGTGAGACCGCCCGCATAGTGAAGCCAGGCCGCGCGCGTGGCGAGACTGGACTCGTGGTCGCGGTTAGCGGTTCCGCCGGATTTCAAGCCATCTCCTCCCTGAGATGATATTATTATCTTTGTGTGCAAAAATTTTCACATCCCTGCATCGCTGTCAATCCCTCTGCGGATCGGCTTCCAAGCCGCCGCGGGAATTCACAAGCCGCGCCCTCCCGATCCTCCTGCCGGCGCATCGGCGACCTCCGCCCATTAGCAGGTCGGCATGTTAGTTGATCATATGGCGATGTTAATTTAACGTCAATCGATGTTATTTAATGCCATCGCCGGTGGCCACGCAAAGATCATCGCCGCCGAATTATCCACTAAGTGTCTGCTTTTAATCAGATATACCCAACGGGATAAAAATCCCAATCCGGCTGTGAGTTGGGACGCTTTGCGGATGCGACGGCGCCATGGGCAAACCAGTCGGATTGCCTCAAGAAAGGGGCATTGGCACTGTCGATGGCGGGATCAGTCCAGCCGCATCAGGTTCCTGCCTTCGAGCTCCACAACGGCGGCCTCGACTTCCTGCGCAATGCGCTCAGCGCTCCAGCCCAGCGCCCGCCCGGCGATCACGGCAATCTCCTGCAGGTCCCGGCATGTCAGGGTGCCGCCTATGGCGAGCGTGCTGCGGCGCATGACGATATCGGCCAGATGTTCGACGAACTCGTTGCGGACGATGTAGTCGATCTCCGATTTGCCGTAGCCGCCGGAGTCCGGCAGATGGCCCTCACCATCCGGCCCGTACCTGGCGATCTCCAGGGCTCGGGTTCCGTAGCGGGACAGCAATTGGTCGAGACGTCGTTCCCCGATGCCCGTTTGCGACCGCGCCCGAGCCAGCCAGTCCGTGCGCGCTGCGGCATTGGCTGGGAAGTCCTTGCCGCCACCGATCGGCATGGATTGCGTCGTCACCTTGCGGCTGCGTTGCAGGCGGTCGAATATCGTGTTGGCGACTTCCTCGGCGAAGCCGCGAAATGTCGTCCATTTGCCGCCGACCAGCGAGATGACCGCGAAGGGCCTGTCCCGGTTCGGCTCGGCGACCGGGGCCGAATGGTCGCGGCTTATCAGGCCGGGCACCGATGTCTCCGACGCCGGCAGTGGCCTGATGCCGCTATAGGCATAGACGATCTGGTCACGTTCGAACGCCATGCCCGGCAGCAGGGCCCGCACACTCTCGAGCAGATACTCGACTTCGTCCGGTTCGCAGCGGACCTCGTCCGGGTTGTCGGCCTTGATGTCGGTCGAGCCGACCAGCGCCAGGCCGAGATAGTCGTAGACAAGGCAGATGCGGCCGTCATCGGCCTCGAAGTAGAGCATGCGGCCGGCCAGGCTTTTTACCAGGTCGTCATGCTTCAGCAGGATGTGCGAGCCCTTGGTGCCGCCGATCATCTTCGACGGCGCGCCAAGCAAGGCGTTGACATCGTCGATCCAGGGACCGGCGGCATTCACCACCAGCTTCGGCCGAACCGAAAATGCGGCGCCGCTTTCCGGCTGAAAGGTCAGCACGCCATTGGTTGAGTTCACCAGCGCCGTGTAGTTCGCGCTGGCCGAGGCTGCATTGGCCTGCAGCCCATCGAGGATCAGTTCGAGCACCAGCCTTTCGGGATGGCTTATCTTGGCATCGTAGTACGTGCCGGTGGCGACGATCGAAGGGTTGAGCGCCGGCATCTCACCGAGCGCCTGCCGCCGCCCGACCATGCGGTGGCGCGGCATGACCTGGTTTCGCGAGCCATAGAAATCGTAGATCATCAGGCCGATCTTGATCAGAATGGCGCCGCGGCTGCGCGGCGCGCTGGTCGAGCCGAACAGCGTTCGCAGCGCCGCCAGCATGCCCTTGCTCCAGGAGAAGATCGGGATGACGGTCGGCAGCGGGCTGACATAGTGCGGCGCGTTCTGCAAAAGCAGGTTGCGTTCGAGCGTCGACTGCGCCACCAGCCCGAACTCGCCGGTTTCGAGATATTTCAGGCCGCCATGGATGAGCCGCGACGGCGCGGCACTGGTGCCCGAGCCGAAATCCGCCTTGTCGACGATCAGGCAGCTGACGCCTTGCGCGCACAGGTCGCGAAACAGCCCCGCTCCGTTGATGCCAGCGCCAAGAATGACGACGTCGACCTCGCCGGTCCCGGCCATGGCCGCGAGCCGCCTGGCCGGGTTTTCCGCACCTGCTGCGTCGGCTGGACTCATTGTGCCTTTGTCTCGATGACGCGCAGCTTCACGCCGGCCCGTTCAAGGCTCTGCGCCTGTGCGTCGCCCAGCCCCCCGGTCGTCAGCACGGCATCGAAACTGGTCAGATCGTCGAAGACATGCAGCGCGATCCGATCGAATTTCGCATGGTCGACCAGCAGGATGCGTTTCACCGATGCGGCCATCATCGCCTGCTTGACCCGCACCACATTGGGATCCTGGATGAAAGCGGTGGTGCCAGTGATGGCCGATGCCGAACAGATCAGCACATTGGCGCGAAGCTGCGCCACGGCGTTCTCGCAGACGATGCCGATATAGGCATTGTAGGTGCCGTGGTACTTGCCGCCGAGACAGATGAAGTCGATGTCGTCGACATTGGTCAACAGCGAAGCCGTCGCTACGCTGTTGGTGATGACGGTCAGCGGCTTGATGTCGAGCAGCAGCGTGGCGACGGCGTTCGCGGTCGACGAATTGTCCAGCATGACCACCTGTCCGGCTTCGACATAATCCAGTGCCGCCCGCGCCAGCGTATCCTTCTCGGCTCTGTTGACCGTCACGCGATAACGAAAGGCACTTTCGTAGAGACCGGAAGGCTGAACCGTCACCGCACCGTGCAGCTTGCGCAGCACGCCCTGCTGCGCCAGCCGGTCGATATGCCGGTGGATGGTCATGCGCGATACGCCGAAATGCTCGACCAGATCGTCGATGCGCACCTGGCCGAGCTTGATCACATAGTCGGCGATCTCTTCGCGTCGTTCGTCGGCCTTGATCATGCGGTCCCCCTGGTGTCCGGCCGCGCCAGCCTTTCGATGTCAGGCCATTGCGACTTCAGCTGCTCGGCGATGCGGCAATAGAGGGAAAAGCGCTCGTTGAACACAGCACTGGAGGCGGGCACCGGCTGATACTGGCGCGCCGTCATGCTGACCTGCCTGGCGCCCTGCTGCGGCGTCGCGAAGATGCCGACCGCGGCGCCGGCGCAAAGGGCGGCACCCAAGGCGGCGGCCTCGTCGGTCGAGGTGATGGTGACCGGAGCGTCCAGCACGTCGGCAAACATCTGGACGAAGGCCGGGTTGCGCGAACCGCCGCCGGTCAGGCGGATCTCGCGAACGGCGAAGCCCTCGCGCAAGGCTTCGACATGGGTGCGATGATTGAAGACTATGCCTTCCAGAACCGCCTTCAGCATGTCGCCGCGATTGTGCCAGCCGTGCAGGCCGACAAAACTGCCGCTGGCCACGTCACCATGGGGGGAGCCGAACAGATAGGGATGAAACAGGATGGTCGAAGGCTTCTTAAGCGCCGCGTCGATCTCGCTCGCCAGCAGTTCGTGGATCGAGCCGCCATCCGCGTTTGTCCTGTCCTGTTCCGAGCGGCAGAACGTGTCGAGAAACCAGTCGTAGTTCGCGGTCGAGGCCGGCGAGATCGCCATGTTGTTCCAGCTCCCTGCATCGATGGCGTTACGACAGAACCAACGCCGGTCGACGCGCGGTTTTGAAGAGACGACTTCGTTGATGGAATAGGTCCCGGCGACGATGGCGAGCACGCCCTCCTCATGGCCGCCCATGCCCAGTGCTGAGGCGGTCACGTCGTGCAGGCCGCACGCGACCGGTGTTCCCTGGCGAAGGCCAGTCATTTCGGCGGCATCGGCGGTGACGTGACCGACGATGTCGGCCGAATGCGCAACCGGCGGCAGCGCGCCGAAAAGGTCGGCCAACCCGAAGACCTGCATCGCTTCCGGCGCGTAAGCCTGGGTGCGGTAATCGGTGAACGACGTGCTCGCCTCCGTACGGTCGGTACCGATCGTGCCGGTCAGGCAAAAGCGAAGCCAGTCCTTGCAGGCCAGCACGTGGCCGATGCGACCATAGCGATCGGGATCGTTCTGCTTGATCCATGCAAGCAGCGCCGATGGCGCCGAGACATGCGGCGCCTGGCCCGTGCGCGCGAGCGCTTCGTCGAAGACCGTATCCGCCGACCATCTTTCGACAATCTCGCCGGCGCGGCTGTCGAGCGACAGGATGCCTGGCCCTAGCGGCCGGCGATCCTTGTCGAGCAGATAGAGACCGTCGCCATGCGCGGTCGCCGCCACCGCCTTGATGTCGTCCGCAGGCCGGCCACACAGGGCGATCGCTTCCTTGATTGCATCGGCGGTCGCTTGCCAGAGGCCCGCCATGTCGCGCTCCACCCAGCGCGCATGGGGCATCGACTGCGGCACCCGGCGACGCGCCACCGACAACTGCGTGCCATCGGCATCGAAGATCACCGCCTTGGTAACCGTGAGACCGTTATCGATTCCAAGCAAACTGGGCATGATCACCGCCTCTTTCAGCAACTGGCGATGCGCACTGCACGACAATCCTGCAGGCTGGGGCAAGGGCGACAGACATAACAACAAGCGAGGGGCAACGGCGATACAAAGCGGCGGGTACCTTGCGGACTGAACGAACCATATCGCGATGTTAATTTAACGTCAATATGTGAGACAATGACGCCCGCGCCGTTGAAATCGAGCGTGATCAAAGATACGAAATTTTCAAACTCTATGATTCAGTTGAATTTTTTCGTTCCTGAAATATCCCATTCGGGTCGTTCATTCGATCGGCGAACGCCATTGATGGGCTCAGTTCGCCGACAAGCTGAACTCATGAACGCTGCTGCCGGGACCGGACGGCCAGCTGGCCGGCAGAACAGCTTGGGGCTTTCAATTTCGCCGTCGGGCGCCAAACCTGACGGCAGCTGCATAGTCGATTGCGAGAGTGATATCAGAACTGCCGGCAGCGCTAGTGTTTTAGTATCTGGCTCAGAAACAGTTTCGTGCGGGCATGTTGGGGACTGCCGAAGAAGCTGTCCGGCTTGCCTTCCTCGACGATCTGGCCGGCGTCCATGAAGATCACGCGGTCGGCCACCGCACGCGCAAAGCCCATTTCATGGGTGACGCAAACCATGGTCATGCCATCGCGGGCAAGGCCGGTCATGGTGTCGAGCACTTCCGACACCATTTCGGGGTCGAGTGCCGACGTCGGCTCGTCGAACAGCATCACCGCCGGCTTCATGCACAGGCTGCGCGCGATCGCGACGCGCTGCTGCTGGCCGCCGGACAGCTGGACCGGGAATTTGTTCGCCTGTTCGGGGATGCGCACGCGTTCGAGAAACTGAAGCGCGGTCTTGCGCGCTTCGGCTGCCGGGACACCCTTGACCCACATCGGACCCGCCATGCAGTTCATCAGCACCGTCATGTGCGGAAACAGGTTGAAGTGCTGGAACACCATGCCGACATTGCTGCGCACATCGGCGACGTTCTTCATCCCTGGGTGGAGGTGCACGCCGTTCACGGTGATGTCGCCGGCCTGATGCGCTTCGAGGCGATTGAAGCAGCGGATCAGCGTCGACTTGCCGGAACCGGACGGCCCGCAGATGACGATGCGCTCGCCCTTTTGGACCGTCAGGTTGATGTCCTTCAGCGCATGGAATTTGCCGTACCATTTGGATACGGCTTTGGCTTCGATGATCGGCGCAGCGCTCATCGCACCTTGCTCCTGGCGTAGTGCCGTTCGATGCGGGACTGGATCAGTTCGAGGCAGATCGACAGCATCCAGTAGATGACCGAGGCCGAAATCAGCATCTCCATGTGCTGGAAGGTCTTCTGGCCGAGCGTGCGGGCGAGGAACATCAATTCCCAGACGCCGATGACCGACACCAGCGAACTGTCCTTGAGCATCGAGATGAACTGGTTGCCGGTCGGCGGAATGATCACGGGAAGCGCCTGCGGCAGGATGATCCTTCGCATGGTCAGCGAAAAGCCGAAGCCCATCGAGCGCGACGCCTCCCACTGGCCGCGATCGATGCTCTGGATGCCCGAGCGGAAAATCTCAGTCATGTAGGCGCCGTAGCATAGCGACAGCGCCAGGATGCCGGCCGGCACGGCGCCGACCACGAAGCCGAGCTGCGGCAGGCCGAGATAAATCAGATAGACCTGCATCAAAAGCGGCAGGCCGCGAAAGAACGAGGTGTAGAAGCTGGCGATGGCATAGGCAAAGCCGTTGGTGGACAGTTTGGCGACCGCACCCAGGATTGCGATCAGCGAGGCGATGATGATGGAGATCGCCGAAACATAAAGCGTCGTGACGACGCCCTGGGAAATCAGGAACGGCAGCTTTTGCCAGATGAAGGGCAGACTGAGATGGAAGGTCTGGAAGAAGGCCAGAAAGAGCAGCAGCAGCTCCGCCCAGACGATGGCTATCTGGACGCGCAGCGAGGCGAAGCCGATCAACACGACGTTGAAGATGAAGAGAAGTGCTATGATGAAGGCAATGGCAAACCTGCCGTAGAGACCACTCTGGGACGGCTCACCGATGACCGGGCGCATCAATTCGCCAAAGCCGGTCGATGTCAGGTTGAAGGCAAGGAAGATCGCAAAGACGACGCCAAACATCGTCGCGATAAACCACGGCTTGTGCACGAGAATTTCAGCTTCGACGGTATCCGGATAGAGCATCGTCTGTCCCTTGGATGATTTGGCGGCCTGCCCACGGCAGACCGCCAGCGAAAGTCGAGATTATTTTACGATGGAATAATCGACCCCGTACCACTTCTTGGACAGTGTGCTGAGCGTGCCGTCTGCCTTCATGGCCTTCACCGCATCGGCGATCTTGGCCGAGAATTCGGGATCGCCATGTTCGATGGCGACAGCCAGCGGTTCATAGAACACCGGATCGCCGATCTGCTTGATCGGATAGCCTGCCTTCACCGCATCGAGGATACTGGGCAGCGACGACACGACAGCGTCCAGCCGAACGCCATCACCAATCCGCAGATCGTCGAAGGCGGTGGTGGAGTTCTCGTAGGAGTGCACCTCTTTCGGATTGAGCTTGTACTCGAAAGGCGGTGCGCCGGCGGCGTCGAGCGTCAGATCCTTCTTGGCATAGGCCTCGAAAGTCGATGTCGTCGTCGCGCCGACGACCTTGCCGTCGAGATCGCTCAACGACGCGGCCTTGCTGTCCTTGTGCACGGCAACAGCGGCCGGGGTGTAGTAGTAAACAGCGGGAAAATCGAAAATCTCGGCCCGCTTCTTGGTCGGCGTCATCGAGCCGACATGCATGTCCCAGCGGCCGACCCAGTTGCCGGCCGTGATGATGTCCCAGCCTGGCGTCACGAACTCTACCTTGACGCCGATGCGCTTGCCGATTTCCTTGGCGACGTCGACGTCAAAGCCGTCCAGCTCGTTGTTGGCGTTGAGGAAGGACTGCGGCGCCCAATTGGCATCGGTGGCGACTTTGAGGGTGCCTGCCGCCATCACGCGGTCCAGCACCGCGCCGGCGTGCGCGGGAAGCGCTGCGATAGCCAAGGCCAGCGAGGCCGCCAGCGTCGTCAATCTGAGAGATGTTTTCATATGTTCAGTTCCCCTTGTTGTTTGCTAATTTAGAGACGAGCCGTCTGGCACCGTCTTCCGGCGAGCCAGAGGAGGTTTTTCGTGGTGGTTGCTCGGAAGGATGGTAAGCCGGCCTCTGTCCTTGAGCTTCCGGCTAGGACGCATTCCACCTGCCCCGATCATCGCGTTTGCGCCTTGATCTCGTCGCGCACCGAGCGCGCCACCCGAAAGCTCTCGACGCCGGCCGGAATGCCGCAATAGACTGATATCTGGATCAAAGCGGCGCGGAGTTCGTCGTCGCTGAGACCGTTTCGCATCGCACCCCGGAAATGCACGCCGAATTCATGCATCCGCCCCAGCGCCGCGAGCATGCCGAGATTGAGCAGGCTGCGCTGCTTGAGGTCGAACGCCTCGTCCGTCCAGCATGTGCCCCAGCAATACTCGTTGAGGATCTCCTGGAACGGCCGTGAGAGGTCGTCGGCATTGCCGATCGCCCGGTCGACATAATCGTCGCCGAGAACCGTACGCCGGACCGTTTCGCCGGCTTTCTGGAAGTCGCTATCCATGGCTGGCTGCCCCCGCTTGCTCAGCGTGTTCGGTCAGGAAATCCGCCATCAGGCCGGCCACCTGCGCCGGCGCCTCGACCAGGATCGAATGCCGCAATCCAGGCAGGATCTCGAGCCGCGAGCCGCGGATCTGATCGTGCATGTGGCGCGCCATGCGCGGATTGGATCCCTGATCGTCCTCGCCGGTGACGATCAGCGTCGGCGCCCTGATCTGGTCGAGGATGCCGCCAAAGTCGGTCTCGGCCAGCACCCGGTAGGCGGCGGCGTAGCATGCCGGATCGTTTTCGGCATCGCGCCGGCGCAGCTCGGCAATCATATCCGGATTGCGCTGCTGAAATTCCTCGGTCAGCCAGCGCGACAGCGACGCGGCATGGTGCGCACTCGGCTGGCTGGCGGCCAGGGCGGCAAGACGACCGAGAACGGCCTGGCGTTCTTCCGGCAGACGTCCGGCGATGGTTGCCAGCAGCACGAGCCGGCGCAACCGGTGGGGATGGGTCAGGGCGAGGCGCTGGGCAATCAGGCCGCCCAGCGAAAAGCCGGCCAGGTGGAAACTTGCGAAGCCGACATGATCGGCCAAGGCCAGCGTGTCATGGACGAAGTCGTCGATCTCGTAGCGGCCCTTGATGCGCGTCGACCGGCCGTGGCCGCGCAGATCTGATGTCAGCACCGTGAACTGATCCGGCAGGCGGGCGGCCACGCCGCCCCACGCTTCCAGATAGGAGCCGACGCCATGGATGCAGACCAGTTTCTGCGGGCCGTTTCCGTCGACACGGTAGTTGAGCGTGACGTCGCCATGGACGAAGGAATTGGCCGCCATTGCCGTCAGCGCCCCACCGCGACGGCCTTGGCACGATCCCGAGCAGCGAAATGCGGCATGACCTCGTCGACGAACAGCCGGATCGTCTTCTTCTGCAGCTCGAACGGCAGGTTGAAGGTGAGCCCAAGGCAAAACTGATCGACGCCCGCGGCCTCGTAATCCTCAAGCTTCTCGATGATCTCGTCGGGCGTGCCGAACATCAGGTTCCTGCGGATGCTCTCGGGGTTGTAATTGTCCTTGCCCTTGACGCTTTCGTACGGGACGGCTTCGGGAAAACCGTTCTTCACCGTGCCGATGTTCTGGAACAGGTTCTCGAAGGCGCGCCCGTAATCAATGGCGTGGCGGACGGCGACTTCCCATTCCTCCGGCCTTTCATAGACGCAGGTGCGGCGCTGCATCATCAGACGCGGGCGCCGCACCTCCGGGTGATCGGCGACCGCCTTGCGGAATTTTTCGCCAAGCACGGCGATTTCAGCGGCGGGGGCGGAAAGCGGCGTCGACAGGATGTTGGCGCCGATGCCGACAGCCCAGTCGAACGTGCCGGGATCACGTGCCGCGACCCAGATCGGCGGATGCGGCTGCTGCAGCGGCTTGGGCACGCCGGCGGCAAGCGGAAAATTCCAGTAGTGGCCCTGATGCGCGTAGTCCTCGGCCCATAGTTTCTTCACCGCCGGCACCAGTTCCTTCAGATAGGCGACGCCTTCCTGCTGCGGCATGCCTTCGGCCATGCGGTCGAATTCATACTGGTAGGATCCGCGCGCGATGCCGAACTCCAGCCGGCCGCAGGTCAAATGGTCACAAAGCGCGGCTTCGCCGGCCAACCGGATCGGGCTCCAGTACGGCGCCACGAGCGTCGAGGTACCGAGCCTGATCTGCTGGGTGTGCTGCGCCAGCCATGTCAGCGTCATCAGCGGGTTGGGCGAAATGGTGCACTCGATCGTGTGATGCTCCGCCGTCCACAACGTTTCGAAGCCGCCCTCGTCGGCCATGACAGCCAGTTCGAGCAGGTTGTTCTTCACCGTCGCCATCGATGTCTCCGGCGAGAAGCGCTCCATGGTCAGCGACACTGCGAATTTCATGTTCTTGTCCCGTTAGATGTTTTGGCTTGATGGGGCTCAGCGCAGGCGGATGACGAACGGGTCCTGCATGGCCCCGGAGTAATCGATGACCACGTTCTTCAGCCGCGAGAATTCCTGCATCACGTCAAAGCCGCCGCGGCGGCCGTAGCCGCTTTCCTTGAAGCCGCCATTCGCCGACATGAAGGAAGACGCGCGATAGGTGTTGATCCAGACGGTTCCGGCATCGATGTTGCGGGCAAAACGCAGCGCCCGATCGATGTCCTTGGTCCAGATTCCGGAAGCCAGCCCATAGCGCGTGTCGTTGGCAAGCGCGGTCATCTCCTCCTCCGAAGAAAACGGGATGACGCCGACCACCGGTCCGAAAATCTCGTCCTGCATGAACTCCATGTCGTTGCGGGCATCGACCATGACGGTCGGTTCGAAATACCAGCCGCCACCAAGGTCCGCCGATTGCGGCCGCCGGCCGCCGGCCGCGATCCTGGCGCCCTGGCGGACGCCCGACGCGACATAGGCTTCGACCTTGGCAAGCTGTGCCGACAGCGCCAGCGGGCCAATGTCGGTATCATCATCCATGGGATGGCCGACCCTGACCCGCCTGGTGCGCTCGACCAGCGCATCCACGAAGCGGTCATAGGCGCTGGCTTCGACAAAGCAGCGCGATCCGGCGACGCAGCTTTGACCGGCCGCCGCGAAGATGCCCGACACGACGCCGTTGACGGCATGTTCGATGTCCACGTCGGCGAAGACGACATGCGGTGATTTGCCGCCAAGCTCCATCTGGCAGGGAACCAGGTTGGCCGCAGCGTTGGTGGCAATGCGCCGGCCGGTGGCGGTGCTGCCGGTGAAGACGATCTTGGCGACGCCGGGGTGACGTGTCAGCGCCTCGCCGGCGCTGGCTCCGGTGCCGGTCACGACATTGACGACGCCTGCCGGAAAACCGGCTTCCATGATCAGCTCGGCCAGCGTGAGCGTCGAGGCCGTGGCATGCTCGGAAGGCTTGATGACGACGGTGTTGCCGAGCGCAAGGCAAGGCGCCAAGGTCCCGGTCAGAAGCATCAGCGGCGAATTCCACGGCGTGATCATGCCGACGACGCCAAGCGGCTCGCGCAGGTTGAAGTTCAGCATGTCGAGCTTGTTGACGGGTATGGTGTCGCCCAGCAGCTTGTCGGCCATGCCGGCGAAATAGCTGTAGGAATCCGGCATGGCGCGCATCTGCGCCCGCATTTCCTTGATGAGCTTGCCATTGTCGCGCGTCTCGATCAGCGCCAGTTCGTCGGCATGGTCCAGCACGAGTTGCGCCAGCCGGTGCACAAGCTTGCCGCGGTCGGTCTGGGTCATCCGGCGCCATGCCGGATCGGCAAAGGCTGCTCGCGCGGCGGCTACGGCCGCATCGATATCGGATGCGTCGGCCTCGGCCAGTTCATACCAGGGCTCGCCGGTCGTCGGATCATAACTCGCAATGTACTGCCCGCTTTTCGGGGCAACGAAGCTGCCGCCGATGAAAAGCGCCTGGCGCGAGTTCTCGAGCGATTTGACGGTCGTTTTCATGGCTTTTCCTGTTCCGCGTCCCGGGGGCCATGCGACCATGGCTGTGAGGCGCCTTCGATCCTGGCGAGGCGGCCGCCATCGCCCGAATCCATGTAGATGCTGAAGGAATCGTCGCGCCGCTCGCGGCTGTAGCGGCGCAGCAGCGCGCGGATCTCGCCGGCTGGGATGTCCTCGTATGGAAGATCAGCCAGGGAGAAGAACCGGAACCCCGCGGGCATGGTGAAGGCGGCCGAGGTGCCGGAGAGACGTGCGCGATAGATAAGGTAGCCAGGATCGCTGTCGGCGACATCGAAGACCGAATAGAGGAACGTCTCGTCAGGCAGCAGCGTCAGCGCATCGCCGCCTTCGAGCTTGAGTTCGTTTTCCGCTTTCCGGCTCTTGGCGCTGGGTAGCACCCAGCCCCCCTTGCCGTCGGAGCGCAGCAGGATGTTTCCGTCGGCTTCGATCAGGTAGCCGACGATCATGCTGTGGGAGGCAAGCCAGCCCGGCGGCAGCGGATCCTTGACGGACGCATAGCGGCCCCGGCAGAAGCCGAGCGGCGCCGATGGACTGGTGCCGAACGCCTGCACCGCGCCGATGAGCACAACATGATCGCCGGCATCGACGCGGTCGTGCACGGTGCAGTCGAACCAAGTTAGGCACTCGTTGAGGATCGGCGCGCCGGTGTGGACACGGTCATGCCTGACGGACCCGAACTTGTCGTGAGCCTTCGAGGCGAAGACCGTCGAGACGTCGGCCTGCCCCTCGTGCAGCAAATTGACGGCGAACGAATTGGAGGCGTTGAACGCCGCATAGCTCGCCGCCGCCTTGCCGACGCAAACCAGGAGAAGCGGCGGATCAAGCGAGACGGAGGTGAAGGAGTTCGCCGTCATGCCGCGCGGCGTGCCATCGCCGTCGCGCGTGGTGATGACCGTCACGCCGGTCACGAAGGTTCCGAAAGCCCTTCTGAGGGCGATCGGATCGATCGTCGGTTGCGGGGTGGTCAGCATCTGGCCTCGTGGTCCCTTTCGGATTGCACGAAACGTTAGCCGCTCATTCGCAGCCGTTCTTCCTCCTGTTGAGAGGAACAGGCGGCGGAGATCCTGCTGTGTTTGCGAGCAAGAGGGGAAGGCGCGATCCGGTCAGCAGAGGTCGTGTTCCCAAGCCGGAAACGGTCCGCTCGGCGGAGCCTGGACTGAGGTTATTTTTCCGTGGAGCCGCGGCTGTCGATGACCTCGCGCAAGCGAATGGCGAGTTCAAAGGCAAAGCGCCGCTCGGGCGTATCGAGATTGACGCCGAACAGTTCCTGGATGCGCGCCAGCCGGTATCGCAAGGTGGTCACGTGCAGGCCCATCGCGTCGGCACAGGCCTGGCTGCGGCAGCCCTCGCGTAGATAGGCGAACAGCGTCTCCATATAGGGCGTTCCATGCTGGCGGTCGTGGTCGGCGATCGCGCCGACGCTGTCCTGCACGAAGCCGCGAACGTCCTCGACATCGGCGGCCGCGACCAGCATCGGCAAGGGGCCGAAATCCTGGCTGGAAAAGACGCCGGTGCGGCCGAACGAGCGGCCGATGCCGATCATGCGTCGGCAGCGGTCCCATGCCGCCGGGTAGTCCGAGAGTTTCACGCAGAGGCCGGACAGAACGACGAAAGGCTCCTGACCGAAATAGCGGCCGAGTTCCTCGGCGATCTTGCGCAGCAGTTTGTTGACACGCTCCTTGTCGTCACCCAGTTCGGGCGGGATCAGACAGACAAGGCCGTTGTCGACGACGATGATGCCTGCCGCGACCGAACTCTGCTGCAGCAGCCGGATCACGGCATGATGCGGGTCGACCGAACGTCCGGCGTTGCTTTTCGCGGCTTCAGGCAGGTCGATGACGATCATCTGCTGCGGTGACGCGAGGCCGATGCCCAGCCGCTGCGCCCGCTGCATGACATCCGCGGCGTCGTGCCAACGATGCTCGACGACCTCCATGAACAGCTCCGTCAGCGTGCGCGTTTCGAAACGGAAGCGGATGAAACTGCGCATCATCTGGACGCTGAGCGCGAACTTGGCGCTGTCGAGCAACAGCAGGTCGAGCTGGCTGAACGGCTGCTGCATGGTGAAGATGACCAGGGCGCCAACAGCCTCCGCGTCGACGCTCAGCGGTTCGATTTTCGCGGTGACGCGCAGACGGCGCGTGCCGTCGTCGAGAAAGAAAGTGTGGGGCTCAGTCTGCGGCAGATCCACCGCCGACCGCGCGGCCTTCATGATCTGCCGGTGCAAGGTCGTGTTGGCGGCAAGCTGCCAGGCCGCGTCGTCGAAATGCTTCTCGCTCGGCGAGCGGCTGGCAACGATCAGGTTCGCCGTGAAATCGACCACGACCACCGGGTTGGGGACAAGCGCGCTGATCTTGCCGGCAAGCGAGGAAACCGAGCTTTCCGCCAGGGCCTGCTGCAGCAGGGAGGTATGGGCCTGCAGCGCCTGCTGGAGCCGTTCCGCCGCGCGCTTTTCCGCACGCAGCTTGTGCTGTTTCTCGACGGCGATCTCGCCGAGATGGACGATCATGCCTATGAAGGCGAGATCGTCGGCACTGACATCCATGATCTCGCGCGAGACGACGCTGAGCACCATCGGCCGGCCGTCCTCGTCGACGCAGTTCATCGGCATCACGAGAACGCTGCGGTAGTCGCGTTCGAAGGCCTCGCGGCGATAGCCGGAAAATTCCTCCGAAACCCGCGCATCGCGGATATAGACCGGTTCGTTGCGCTGCAGGGCGATGATCGATGGGCTGGTGGCGAGTTCCCAGCGGTCGGGCAGCGGACGCTGGATCAAGGTCGGATCGTGACGAACGATGACATAGGCATGGCCATGCGGCGCGTCGATGCTCATGATCGAGCCCATCGTCCACTTGGCATGCCGGCAGGCGGCCAACACCAGATCGCGCAGCACGGTGCTGAGATCGCCGCCGGAATTGATCAGGCTGGCGGCATCCCGCAAGGACAGGATTTGCGACTGGTGGTTCACTTCTCGATCCTGTGGGCCGATCTGTTCCTGCTGATCCATCGAGGCTGGATATAAGCAATTCGCAGCCTTGCGAAGCTACACGGCTTCCGACAGCGAGACATCCAGATTTTCCTCCGAAGCGGAGGAAGACGCACGACCAGACGCTTCCTAGCCTGACACCAGAATTCTGCGCAGGAAAGGCCGTTGAAGCGAATGGAAATCAGGAAAATCTGCACCTTCATCGAAGAGGTTCTGATCGAAGGTGGAAAGGCTGCGGGCAAGCCGGTCACCATCATCGTCGTCGCGGCGGTGTTGAAGAACCCGTGGGCGGGGCGCGGCTTCGTCGAGAACCTTCGCCCCGAAATCCTCGACGTCGCCCCCAAGGTCGGTGCCGAACTTACGCAGCGCCTGATCGCCCTGATGCCGCCGGGCGAGATCGAATCCTACGGCAAGGCCGCGGCGGTCGGCGTCAACGGCGAGATCGAACATGCCTCGGCGCTGATCCACACGCTGCGGTTCGGCAATCTGTTCCGTGACGCCGTTGGCGGCACCACCTATCTCGAATTCTGCAACACAAGAAACGCCGCCGGCGCGCTGATGTCACTGCCGATGATGCACAAGAGCGAGAATGGCAGGCGTTCGCATTTCCTCACCGCAAACTTCCAGATCGCCGACGCGCCGGGTGCCGACGAAGTGCTGGTTGCCATTGGAGCAGCCAATGGCGGACGGGTGCACGCCCGCATCGCCGACAGGTTTCAGGATGTTGCGGAGATGGAAGCGGAGAACGACTCCTCGCGGTCTTAGCAGGCGGTCTCGGCACTGTTCAGCACGGCGTCGATCTCGGCCATCACCGCTGCCGGCAGCGGCCCCTTTTCGAGCGCACCGAGATTGTCCTCGACCTGCTCGGGCCGCGTGAAGCCGGGCACCGGCAAGGCGATCGCCGATTTGGCGAGGATCCAGCCCAGCGCGCCCTGCGCAAGCGTGCGTCCGCCCGAGGTGAGCAGGTCGCGGATCGCCGCGAGCCTTGACAGATATTGCGGGTTGGCGGCGCCATCCCTGAAGAACACCATCCATTTTGCATTGCCGCCACGCACGTCGTCGGCGGGCAGCTTCATGGCCGGCGTGTATTTGCCGGTGAGCAGGCCCATTGCCAACGGCAGCCGGCTGAACGAGACGAGGTTTTCGCGCGCCGCAACGGCCATCAGCTCGTTCGCCGGGGTAAACACATTGAAGTCGTTCTCCACGGCGACGAAACCCTCGCGCGCCGCGAAGGCGGCAAGCCGTTCGCGGTGATCGGTGCTCCAGCCGAAGCCACCGATCTTGCCCTCCTGGTGCAGTTGGCCGAGCGTATCGAACGCCTCGCCGGCGCGCTCGATCGGATACTCGTTGATATGCAGCAACGCGACGTCGATACAATCGCGCTGCAGGCGCTGCCGCGACTTGTCGATCGATGTCCGGATCGCCGCGGCAGAGGCATCCTCGGGAGCGATCTTGCGCGTTTCGGGATCGCCGAAATAGCCGACCTTGGTGACGATGACGGCCTCATCCCTGCCCTTCAACGCCCGCCCGAGGATCAGCTCGGCATTGCCCGCCCCATAGGCAGCAGCCGTGTCGAACACCCGCGCGCCGATGTCATAGGCCATCGCCAGCGCGGCTTGCGATCTGATGTCGTCCACTTCGCCATAGATAGTCGCCGCATCCCCCCAGCGCGCGGCGCCGCCCGCCGCCCAGGTGCCGATCCCGATGCGCGGCACCGGGCGGCCATCCCAGAGCTCCATCATCTGCATGCCCGCCTCCATGGTCTCAACGATGCAGGCTGGCGTGGCGGGCACGCTTGCGGATCTCTTCGCGAGAAATGCCGGCATCCGCCAGCGTGCTGTCCGGGACATGCCTCAAGCTTGCAAGTGTCTGGCGATAGGCACGCCAGCAGGCGAAACGGCGTCGAAGTTCATCCAACATGATCGTCTCCTTTGGCGCGCAGAAGGCCCGCGCCTGGGTTGATCGAAAGCGCAAAGCATCTGGACAAAGCGCAGGCGCGATCGAAAGGATTGCACTGGCTTCCTGGCCAGCCGAGGCGCCTGTCACCGTCCCGCCAGGCCGGACTGTCCAACGTCTCCAAGGCCTGCATACTTGCGCGTGATGCCCGCTTCGCGCTACAGCCACGGTCGCAAGGAGTTTTTCATTTCTGCAAAATGGATATCGGCTGGGACGATCTGCGGTTGTTTCTCGACGTTGCGCGGCTGGGTGGCCTGAGCGCGGCGACGGGAACCACGCGGCTCAGCGCTGCCACCCTTGGGCGACGCGTCACCGCGCTCGAAAAGCAGATCGGCGAACCGCTGTTCGTGCGTCAGCAGACCGGCTACCGGCTGACCCCGGTCGGTGAAGAACTGCTGCGGCGCGCCGAAGACGTCGAGGCAGCCATGCAGTCCCTGACCCGCTGGCGCGAGGGGAGCCTGCCCGACCGCATTGTCCGCGTCTCGGCCGGGCCATGGACCTCGGCCTTCGTTTCCGCCCACATCGGCGAGATCTGGACGGTCGATGATGGCATCAGGGTGGAGTTCGTCACCACCACCGACAGGGTCGACATCGGACGCCGTGCCGCCGATATCGGCATCCGCAGCGAGCGACCGACCGAGCAGTGGCTGGCCGGCCGTCAGAGCGGCAAGGTCGCCCACGCCATCTATTCCGGACGCCACCTGATCAACGGCATCGCCGCCGGCTTGTTCGTCGGCGTCACCGGCGAAGGGGCAAACATTGCTTCGGCGCGCTGGCTGCAGGCCCATCACGGCGACCGCATCGCCGTGCGCGGCAACAACAGCCATTCGGTGCGCGAACTGGTCGCCGCCGGCGCCGGTCTTTCAATCTTTCCGTGCTTCGTCGGCGACAGCGATCCGCGGCTGGTTCGCGTCGCCCAGCCTATCCCCGAACTCGAAACCGACCAATGGATCGTCACTCATCACGAGGAACGTCACTCCCCGCCGGTACGAAAAGTCGCCGACCGGATTGCCGCCGTGATGCGGGCGCACCAGCCGCTGTTTCGCGGCGAGACGCCGATCCGGTAAGCCTCAGGCGTCGATCGGCCGCCAGTTTGCCCTCACGCCCCAGGTACGGGTGCATCGATTTCAATCAGCTGGGCCTGCCTGAGATCAGCCCACAAAGCCGAGGGAATATCTTCCCGCAGATAGTCCAGATTCTGTTTCAGTTCCTCGACCGATCGCGCCCCCGGAATGACGCTCGACACGATCGGATGCCCCAAAGGGAATTGCAGGGCGGCCGCCGGCAACGATACTTTGTGGCTGGCGCAGATCGCCTCGATGCGGCGGACGCGCTCAAGCACCGGTTCCGGCGCCGGCCTGGTGTTGAAGGTCGCGCCGTTGACGGCGCCCGTCGCCAGGATGCCGGAATTATA
This sequence comes from Mesorhizobium bavaricum, assembly GCF_056781655.1. Taxonomy (NCBI): domain Bacteria; kingdom Pseudomonadati; phylum Pseudomonadota; class Alphaproteobacteria; order Hyphomicrobiales; family Phyllobacteriaceae; genus Mesorhizobium; species Mesorhizobium bavaricum. The sequence continues at coordinate 6,067,895 of NZ_CM165566.1, forward strand.
GGGCCCGCCGATGATGATCCTGGTGCCGCGCTGCTCGCATAGCGGCAGCAAGGTCGCCAGCGGCTCCTGCTCGAGCAAGGTGTAGCGGCCGGCAAGCAGGAAATAGTCGAACGCGCCCGCCACGACGAAGTCAGACAGCATCTGCCATTGGTTGATGCCGACGCCGACCGCCTTGATGACGCCTTGCGAACGCAAGTCGTCGAGCGCCGGATAGGCGCCATCCATGGCTTCCCTGAAACGGCTTCTGGCATAGGGATCCTCGCCGGGACCGAAGTGAATGGCTTCGTCCGGATCATGGATCGAGACCATGTCGACATAGTCGGTGTCGAGGCGCTTCAGCGTTCCCTCGAGCGAGCGCATCACGGCGTCACGCGAATAGTCGAACTCGGCACGGAATGATCCGGGCTGGTCCCACAGCGCCGGCTGAAGGTCCTCTGGCGGGATCGGGACGAGGTCGTAACCAATCTTCGACGAGATGACGATGTCGGCGCGCGGCAGCGACTTGACCGCCAGCCCAAGCCGGATCTCGCTGACGCCAAAGCCATAGACCGGCGCGGTATCGAAATAGCGGATGCCATTGTCATAGGCCGCGTGCACCGTCTTGACCGCAGCGTCGGTGTCGACGGCGCGGTACATGTTGCCCAGCCCGGTGCCGCCGAGCCCGATCGTCGTCACCTTCAGGCCGTTCTTCGCGACAGCCCTGAATTCGATTTCAGCCATTTTCTCTTCCTGTCATCCCTGTCCATCGTGCCGGCCAAGCGGCAGCCTTTCCGCACCGTGTTGCGATCGCAAAAAGCCCGTCGTGAAACCGGTGTCGAAAAAGCATTGACACAAAAGTTGTCATATAACAATGTAACCAGACGACAAATGTGGGCAAGCCCGCAAAACGAAGAGGGAGGAACCAAGTGGACGACGAAACGAAAAATCAGATGGAGATGGTGAATGCCGCCATCAGCCGGCGAAGTGCCTTCGCACTGGCCGGGAAACTCGGTCTCGGTGCCGCCGGCCTGGCCAGCGGACTGGCAGGCGCAGGACTGGCCGGCGGCATCAGCGCCGCCAAGGCGGCGGATTCATCGGCTGGACTGCCGAAGAAGCCCTACAAGTTCCACTTCGTCTGCCATGTGACGCTGGACCAGTTCTTCACGCCGACGGTCTACGGCATCCAGGACGCCTGCGCCGCCTTCGGGTGCAGCTATCAGTGGACGGGTTCGCAGAAGAACGTCGTCTCCGAGATGGTCAGCGCCATGCAGACGGCGATCGCGCAGAAATCGGACGGCATTGCCGTCTGCCTGGTCGATCCGACGGCCTTCGACGCCGCCACCGACATGGCCGCCAAGGCCGGCATTCCGGTCGTCGCCTTCAATGCCGACGTGCCGGTCGGCAGTCCCAACAAGCGGCTGTCCTATGTTGGCCAGCCGCTCTATCAGTCGGGCTACAACTCGGCGCTGAAGTGGCTGAAGCTGATCCCCAAGGGCGGCCACGTCATGCTGTCGATCGGCGTTCCCGGCTCGCTCAACACGCAGCCGCGCCTCGATGGCTACATCCAGGCGATCAAGGACAGCGGCAGCGGCGTCACTTACGATGTCGTCAACACCGGCCCCGATCCGGCAACGGAAATCTCGCGCGTCGAGAGCTATTATCTCAGCCACAAGGACGTGAAGGGCATGTTCGGCACCGGCGGTTCCGACACCTATGCCTGCGGCTTCATCTCCAACAAATATGGGCTGGTGAAAGCCGGCGGCGCCGTGGCCGGCTTCGACCTGTTCCCGCAGACGCTGGACTTCATCAAGTCGGGCGACGTCAACTTCACCACCGACCAGCAGGCCTATCTGCAGGGCTTCCTGCCGGTCCAGCAGATGTATCTCTATAAGCTGTCGGGCGGTCTCGTCGGCCCGGCCAACAGCGACACCAGCCAGGCCTATGTGACCAAGGACAATGTCGACGCCTATGTCGGCAAGTCCCGCTTCGAAGGCCGCAGCGACGTCGAGCCGACCTGACACTCAGCCAAGCGAAACGCCTACCCCGCCACGTCATTTTCCGATGACGTGGCGGGACATCGCCGGCTGCAAGCCCATGCGACCGGCTCGCCCGCCGCCGATCCGTCCCGTCGCCCAGAATTCGAAATCAGGAAGACAAGAGTGCCGCCAATCGAACTCCTAAAAGCCGGAAAGAGCGCCGTTGGCGTCAAGGTTCCGCACACGATGACGGAAAGGCTGCTTATCCTGCTTTCCCGCTATCGCGAGGCCAGCATCGCCGTCGTCGCCATCGTGCTGGTGATCTATTTCCAGGTCGGCAGCGATGGCGGGTTCCTGTCGCCGCAGTTCATGAGCGTCGTGCTGCGCGACACCGGCCGGCTCGGCCTGATCGCCGCCGCCGAGGTCATGCTGATGATCACCGGCGAGATCGATCTTTCGCTGAGCGCCATCTTCTCGATCGCGCCCTATGTCATGGCGCTGTTGTCGGTCACCTGGGGCGTGCCTCTGGCCGTCGGCGCGGTGATCGGCGTGTTGATCGGGGTGCTGGTCGGCGCCATCAACGGCATCATCACGGTTCGCTTCCGCGTGCCGTCGCTGATCACCACGGTCGGCATGCTGTTCTTCCTGCAAGGCATCGTCGTCTCGATCTACAACAGCCAGCCGATCGTGGCGCCGGTCGAACAGCCCTTCAACGCGATCTTCGGGCAGAGCCTCTACCAGCCGTCGGACGCGCTGCTGTCCTGGCACGGCGTAACGGCGTTCACGCCGTTCCTGTGGACGGTGCTGATCGTGCTGGCGCTGGCCCTGGCGCTGAACCGCACCACCTTCGGCCTGCACACGATCGCGACGGGAAGCAACATCATCGGCGCCCGCGAGATCGGTGTGCGCACCGACCGGATGAAGATCTACAACTTCATGATCGCCGGCGGCTGCGCGGCGTTTGCCGGCATCATCAACACGGCCCAGTTCACATCCGCCGACCCGCAGGCCGGCAGCCCGTTCCTCACCTTGCAGGCGATCGCCGCGGCAGTCATCGGCGGCACCTCGCTGCTGGGCGGCTCCGGCACCGTCATCGGCGCCCTGATCGGCGCGTTCGTGGTCGCCTCGCTCAACAATGGCCTGGTGATGATCGGCGCCCAGGCCACCGTGTCTGACATCTATCTGGGCGCCGCCATCATCGCGGCGATGATCCTGAGCATCCAGGTCGACCGGCTGCGCACAAGGAGGCGCCTATGAACACGCAGACCATTCCGCCGCTCGCACCCGACGCGCCCGTGGTGCTGGAAATGTCCAACATCTCCAAGAGTTTCGGCGCCGTCACAGCACTTGTCGACGTCTCGATCAAGCTGCGCCAGGGCGAGGTTCTGGCCCTGGTCGGCGACAATGGCGCGGGCAAGTCGACGCTGATCAAGATCCTGTCAGGCTTTCACCAGCCCGACACCGGCACGATCGTCTCGCAAGGCAAGGAGGTGCGTTTCGCCTCGCCGCGCGATGCGCGCGCCGAGGGCATCGAGACCGTCTACCAGGACCTCGCCCTGATCGGCGACCTCAGCGTCTTCCACAACATGTTCCTCGGCCGCGAATACCATAAGCGCATTCTTGGGCTGAACCTGCTCGACAACAGGAAGATGCGCGAACAGGCGCAGATCTACCTCGACACGCTGGGCATCTCGATCCCCAGCGTCAACAGCACGGTCGACCTACTCTCGGGCGGACAGCGCCAGTGCATCGCCGTTGCCCGCTCGATCTATTCGTCGCCCAAGATCCTGGTCCTCGATGAACCGCTGGCGGCACTGGGTGTGCGCGAGAGCGCGCATGTCCTGGGCCTGATCCAGAACCTGCGCCAGCAGCGCCAGGTCTCGGTGATCCTGATCGTCCACAACTACAACCAGATCTTCGAAGTCTGCGACCGCATCAACTTCCTGCATTCCGGCGAGGTCGCGCTGGACGCGTCCACTGCCGACACCAGCGAGGAGGAATTGATCCGCATCGTCAAGTCGGGCCTTGGCCGCAAGGCGATCGACGCCGCCGCCGCCGAAGTCCGGCCCGGCATCCTATGAGCCCACCCAACGCCACGGCCGCAAAAACCTTTGCCGGCCCGACCATCCATTTGCCGGCCCCATACACGGAGTATTCGTTTTGACGTTCTCACCCACCGAGCTGACCAAATCCCTTGGCCGCGGGCTGCTGTCCTTTCCGCTGACCTTCTTCGACGACGACGGCGCCTTCAACGAAGACGGCTATCGCGCCCATGTCGCGCAACAGGGCGCTGCCGGAGCAAGCGGGCTTTTCGCGGCCGGCGGCACCGGCGAGTTCTTCTCGCTGACGCTCGAGGAATACAAGCGCGTCGTCCGCGCTGCGTCGGATGAAGTTCCCGATCACCTGCCGCTGCTGGCCGGCGTCGGCTACGGCACGCATATGGCGGTCGAGTTCGCCAAGGCCGCCGAGGCCAATGGCGCCGACGGCCTGCTGGTGCTGCCGCCCTATCTGGTCAAGTCCGAGCAGGAAGGCCTGCGCCGGCATCTGACCGCCATCTGCCGCTCGGTCGGCATCGGCGTGATCGCCTACAACAGGGACAATGCGGTGCTGACGCCCGAGACGCTCGACCGGTTGGCTCAGGACTGCCCGAATCTGGTCGGCCTCAAGGATGGCGTCGGCGACATCGAGTTGCTTACCGCCTTGCGCTACCGCATGGACGACCGCCTGATCTTCATCGGCGGCATGCCGACGGCCGAAGTCCATGCCAGTGCCGCCGCGGCCATCGGCATGACCACCTATTCGTCGGCGATCTACAATTTCGCGCCCGAGATGGCGCTGCGTTTCTTCAACGCGCTGCGGGCCGGGCGCACGGCGGAAGTCGGCGACATCATCCGCAGCTTCTTCCTGCCCTATCTCGCCATCCGCAACCGTCGCGCCGGCTATGCCGTCTCCATCGTCAAGGCCGGCGCCCGCATCGCCGGGATCGACTGCGGGCCGGTGCGGTCACCGCTTCTGGACCTGACAATAGATGAGGAGCGGCAGCTCGCGGCCCTCATGCAGTCCTGCCGCATGCCGGTCGGGGAGCTGGCGTGAGATCGGATGGGCTGGGCAAACGGATCGAAGGTCAGGTTTGACGCCGTGTTACGACCTGGCCGAACCGTCGACCATGCGGCGATAGCGCTCGCGGCCCGCCTCCAGATGCTCGCGCAAGGTGAAGCGGGCGGCTTCGACATTCTGCCGCTCGATGGCCTGATAGATGCGGCGGTGCTCCATCTGGACCTGTTCGAGGTAGAGCCGCCGCTGCTCCGGCGTCTCAGTCCGCGGGCGGATCGACTGGCGCGGAATGATGACCGGCCCGAGAAAATGCATGAAGCGCTCGAAATAGGGATTGCCGGTGGCCGAGGCGATCGCCCGGTGGAAGGCAAAGTCCGGTTCGATCGCGCTCTCGCCGGCGGCGATCGACGCGTCGATGGCATCGAGGCAATCACGCATGCGGGCAAGGTCGTCGTCGCTGCGCTTCTCGGCGGCGATGCCGGCCGCTTCGAGTTCGACGGCGAGCCGCAGCTGCAGCACGTTCTGGACTTCGGTCAGCGAGTGAAGCTCGTCGGAGACGATGCGAAATGTGGTGTTGGCCTCGTGGTCGGCGACGAACACGCCGGAACCCTGTCGGCTGACCACCAGCCCTTCCGAGCGCAGCGAAGCCATCGCCTCGCGAATCACCGTCCGGCTGACCCCGAATTGCGCGATCAGTTCCTGCTCGGTCGGCAATTTCTCGCCACTGGTCAGATGGCCGGCGCGTATTTCGCGCGCAAACCAGTCGGCCACCTGCGCCGTGCGGCTGATCTGAGGGGGAAGGCCAAAGGAACGTTTCATCGCCACCAAGCAATAAACGAACCGCTGTTCTTGGCAACCCATTATTTGTATGGTGATATGATGACATTTACGGGGCGCATGACGCGCTCAATCTCCGTTCGCCTTGCCAAGCCGGCGCGAACATGTCTCCCGATTTCCCTATCATGAAAGGACAGGGATTGGCACTCTGCGACAAACCGGTCCTGTTGACCGGAGCCTCCGGCACGATCGGACGCCTGCTCTCGGCCAGGCTGGCGGCGCTCGGCTGGACCTTGCGGCTCACCGATGTGGTGCCTCTGCCGATCCCGCTGCCGGACAAGGCAAGTTTCGACATTGCCGATCTCGAGGATCAGCAGACGGTGAACGATCTCGCCCAGGGCTGCGGGCTGATCCTGCATTTCGGCGGCATATCCACCGAACAATCCTTCGAGACGGTGCTTGGCCCCAATCTGCGCGGCAGCTTCCATATCTACGAGGCGGCGCGCAGCCAGAAGGCACGCGTGGTTTTTCCTTCCTCGGTGCACGCCGTCGGCCTTTACGAGCGGACAGAGATTCTCGACCAGGACTGCCTGTTGCGACCGGATGGCTATTACGGCCTGTCGAAGGCATATGGCGAGATGCTGGCTAGACTGTACTGGGACAAGCATGCGGTCGAAAGCGTGCTGATCCGCATCGGCTCGGTGCTGCCGGAGGTTGCGGACGAAAGGATCCTGTCGACCTGGATATCGCATGGCGACTTTGTCAGGCTGATCGAGCGTTGCGCCGAGGCCGAGCACGTCGGCTGCTCGGTGATCTGGGGGCAGTCCAACAACAGCCGTGGCTTCTGGCGGCACGATGCCAGGCACAAGATCGGCTGGACGCCGCTCGACAGTTCCGACAGCCAGGCCGAGCGCGTCCGTGGCAAGGTGACGGACAATCCGGTCGTCGAGCGATACCAAGGCGGCAAGTTCATCGTTGTCGACTACAGCCGCGCCGACTTCCCGCCGCGCTCCATGTTCCCGGACGAATGATTTATCTACGCCGGCAATGGGCTCCGCCCGGCGATCATGTCGGCTGCCTTTTCGGCGATCATGATCACCGCTGCATTGGTGTTTGACGACACGATGCTTGGCATCACCGAACTGTCGCAGACGCGCAGGCCCTGCAGCCCGCGCAGACGAAGTTCGGGATCGACGACGCTTTGTGCATCGCCGCCCATCCGGCAGGTGCCGACAGGGTGGTAGGCGCTGCGGCCGTGCTCGCGGGCGAAGGCTTCGAGTGCCGCGCGTCCCTTCGTTGCCGCACCCGGAAGGTGTTCCCGGCTGATGTATCTGGCGAAGGCCGGCTGAGACAGGATCTCGCGGCTGATCTCGATGCCGTCGACGGCGCGCTCGAGGTCGTAGCGTTCGGCGAACGGGTTGGGATCGATGATGGGCGGATCGCGCAGATCGCCTGATCCGAGCGTGACGCTGCCGCGCGAACGGGGGCGGACATGGTAGGAATTCAGCGTGCAACCATTGCCGCCGGGAACCGAGCCGATGCCTTCCTCGACGCCGGCACCGGGCAGGAAATGAAACTGGATATCCGGCGTCTTCTCCGCCCGGTCGCCCCACCAGAAGCCGCCGGCTTCGACGATGTTGGACGCCACCGGCCCCTTGCCGAACAGCGCGTATTCGAGGCCGGCGACCGCCTGCCAGCGCTTCTTCTTGTAGCGGTCGATGCCGTGCGGCCCGTTGAGTTCGGCGACGACGTCGACATCCATGTGGTCATGCAGGTTCTGGCCGACGCCGGGCAGATCGTGGATCACCTCGATGCCGTGTGTGTCGAGATGGGCGGCCGGGCCGATGCCTGACAGCATCAAGAGTTTGGGCGAACCGATGGCGCCGGCGGTGACGATCACCTCGCGCTCGGCGCGCAGCAGCTCGGTGCGGCCATTGACGATGATCTCGACGCCGATGGCGCGGCCGTTCTCGACAACGATGCGGCTGACCGTGGCGTCGGTGCGCAACGTCAGGTTCCTGCGGCCAAGCGCCGGCCTGAGATAGGCGACCGCCGTGCTGCTGCGTTTCCCCTGACGCGTCGTCGTCTGGTAGAATCCGGTGCCTTCCTGCTGGCCGGCATTGAAATCGGCCCGGAACGGAAGACCGGCCTGCTGCGCCGCCTTGACGAAGACCTGGGTCAGCGGATGCGGCGCACCGCTGGAAACGCCGAGCGGGCCATCGATGCCGTGCTGCGGGCCGGCGAAGGTGTCGTTGCCCTCGGAGCGGCGGAAATACGGCAGCACCTCGGCGTAGCTCCAGCCCGCACAGCCATCGTCGACAGCCCAACCGTCGTAATCCTGCGGGCAGCCGCGGGTGAACACCTGGGCGTTGATCGAGGAGCCGCCGCCGAGCACGCGCGCCTGCGGATAGACCATGGTGCGGCCGTCGATCGCCTTGCCGGGCGCCGTGTCATAGCCCCAGATCAGCGGCCCTGCCGTCATCTTGAAGAAGCCGACCGGCAGATGGATGTAGCGGTCGGTGTCGCGCGGTCCGGCCTCGAGCAGGACGACGGAGATATCCGGATCCTCGCTCAGCCTGGCGGCCAGAATGCAGCCGGCCGAGCCGCCGCCGACAATGATGAAATCCGGCATTTTTCCTCCGATGCCACGGCCACAGATTACGGCAGCCTCATGTGCGCGACGATCTCAAGTCCCTTGTGCCGCGTCAAGAGAAAGGGTATGGTTGCCGTGTTGAAGGGTTGTCGTACAAGTGGAGGAACTTGGCAATCCCTCGATCGGAGGCCCGGCCGCGCTCCCCGCGCAAGCCGCCGGGCGGGAAACAGAATTCAATCGGGAGGTTCGACAAATGAAGGACAGGACAGGTTTAACGCTTTCCGGCGCAGTCAGCCGCCGGACGCTGATGATGGGCGCCACCGTCGGAATGGCGGCGCTCGCCATGCCAAAAGTTTTGCGCGCGCAGGAAAAGCCGACTTTGGTGACGTCGATCCGCTCGTTGTCCAACCCCTATCACGCGGTGTGGAAGACCGGCGCCGAGGCCTACGCCAAATGGGCCGGTCTCGAACACGTGACGCTGGTTTCGGAAGGCAACAGCGAGAAAGGCATCGCCGACATCAAGGCGATGCTGGCCAAGACCGGCGGCAACATGGTGCTCAATTCCGATCCCAACGACACGCCTGATGCACGCCCGATCGTCGAGGCCTGCGCCAAGGCCGGCGCCTATGTGGTGACGCAATGGAACAAGCCCGGGGATCTGCACCCCAAGGACTTCAACCCGAACTATGTTTCCCACATCGAGTTCGACGGCATCGAGAGCGGCAAGACCATCGCCGAGATCCTGTTCAAGACCATCGGCGGCAAGGGCGGCATCGTCGCCCTCGGCGGCCTGATCTCGACCACGGCGGCGATCGAGCGCAAGAAGGGTCTCGACGCGGCCCTTGCCGCCAATCCCGACATCAAGCTGCTCGACTTCCAGGTCGCCAACTGGAAATCGACCGAAGCCTTCGACCTGATGGGCAACCTGCTCACCCGCTTCGGCGACGACATTAAGGGTATCTGGGCCGCCAATGACGACATGGGCTCCGGCGCGCTCGAGGCGCTGCGCGCCGAAAACCTCGCCGGCAAGGTGCCGATCGTCGGCGTCGACGGCATCAAGACGGCGGTCGACGCGGTGCGCACCGGCGAGTTCGCCTGCACCGTGACCTCGGATCCGTTCTGGCAGGGCGGCATGGGACTGGCCATCGGCTACAACGCCAAGATCGGCAAGTTCGACCCGGTCAAGGAGCCGCCGGAACACCGCGAATTCTACGGCAAGGCGGTGCTGATCTCGCACGACAATGTCGAGGAATACTACAAGACCAATGTCGACGCGAAGCCGGAGATCGACTGGAACGATCTGTGGGGTCGGGTGACTGGAGCCATCCGGACCTGACCACCGGGGCGGGCTGCTGCTCCCTGGCGGCCCGCTCCCTTTATCGTCGTCGTGCATTGCATCGGCCACTGTCATCAGCAGACGGGAAGCGGTTTCTTGACAATCCATACAGAACCCCTGAAGTCCGTTTCGGACATCGAGCGGACGACGCTTATGACACTGACCCCCGGGATCCCCGGCCGCATCGCCACCGTGTTCGGCGGCAGGCGCTGGCGCAGCCTGGCGCCGCTGGCGGTGCTGATCGTGCTGTGCGTGCTGATCGCCATCGCCAATCCCAATTTCATCGAGCTGCGCAACCTGGTGCGCCTCGCCAACTCGGCCGCCGTGCCGCTGACTTTGGCGATGGGGCTGACCTTCATCATCCTGATGGGCAGCATCGACCTCTCCGTCGAAGGCACGCTGTCGGTGGCGGCGATGGTGGTGGTGCTGCTCGCCGCCAATGACGGCAATGGCAACGATTATGGCTGGTGGGCAGTGCTGGCCGCGGTCGTCGCCGGCACCGCGATGGGGTTCGTCAGCGGTCTCGTCCAGACCATGCTGCGGATCCCTTCCTTCATGGCGACGCTCGGCATGTGGTTCATCGGCCTTGGCCTGTCGGTCTATATGCTCGGCGGCTCGGCGATCCGTCTCAACGACGCCTCGATCCGCGATCTGGCGCTGACCCGCTTCCTTGGCCTGCCGCTGGCGGTGTGGGTCGCCACCGGCGCGTTCCTGCTTGCCGCCATCATCCAGTATCACACCAAGCTCGGCCGCCACATCCTGGCCATCGGCGGTGACGAGGACGTCGCCAAGCTCTCCGGCGTCAACGTGGTGCGCGTGCGCGTCACCGCCTTCGCGCTGGCCGGCTTCTTCTTCGGCATTGCCGGCGTGCTTGCCGCAGCCCAACTCGGCCAGTCGCATGCCGTCATCGGCGATGGCAGGCTGTTTGCCGCGGTCACCGCTGTCGTCGTCGGCGGCACGGCGCTGACCGGCGGCGAAGGTGGCGTCGTCAACACGCTGATCGGCGTTCTGATCGTCACCGTGCTCGCCAACGGCATGATCCTGCTCGGCATTTCGCCCTACATCCAGCAAACGGTGCAGGGCCTGATGATCATCGCCGCGGTGGCGCTGTCGCTCGACCGCGTCCGCCTCAGAATAGTCAAGTGACCGCCATGCTGCGCGCTTCCGGCATCATCAAGAATTTTCCCGGCGTCCAGGCTCTGCGCGACGTCAGTATCGAGGTCCGGCCCAACGAAGTGGTCGGGCTGATCGGCGAGAACGGCGCCGGCAAGTCGACGCTGATGCGGGTGCTGGCTGGCAGCTACCGGCCGGATGGCGGCAGCCTCACCCTCGACGGCGAGCAGCTGCGCATGCGCAGTCCGCGCGACGCGGCACCGCAAGGCATCGGCATGGTGTTCCAGGAACAGTCGCTGGTGCTCAATTTGACGGTCGCTGAAAACATCTATCTCGGCGAGGAAGATCGTTTCACCCGCTTCGGCATCGTCAATTGGCGCGCCATGAACGCGGCGGCGCGCCGCCAGCTGGCCAAGATCGGCATCGATATCGACGTCACGGCGCGCACCTCCGAGCTTACCTTCGCCGCGCGCCAGATGGTCGAACTGGCCAAGGCGCTGACCCTGGAAGAAGTGGTCGAGCGACAGCTGCTCATCCTGCTCGACGAGCCGACCTCGGTGCTCAACGCCGCCGATATCGAGGTGCTGTTCGCGCGCGTGCGGTCGCTCAAATCGCGCGCCAGCTTCGTCTTCGTCTCGCACCGTCTCGACGAGGTGCTGGCAATCTCCGACCGCGTCTACACGATGAAGGACGGCGCGGTCGTCGCCGAGCACCGCGCGGCTGATGTCACCGCGCCGGAGCTGCACGAGATCATGGTCGGGCGCGGGCTGCAGGCAGAATATTACCGCGAGGCCCGCCAGCAGGCACCGCGCGAGACGGTCATGGTCGAGGCAAAAGGGCTGGGCGCGGGCGGCGCCTATCACGGCGTCGATCTCAAGATCAGGGCCGGCGAGATCGTCGGCATTGCCGGCGTCGTCGGCTCCGGCCGCGAAGAGGTCACGCGCACCATCGGCGGGTTCCTCCAGCACGATGCCGGTGAAATGAAGATCGCCGGCGACGCGGTGCGTTTCGGCTCGCCGGAACCGGCGGTGCGCAGGGGTATCGGCTATGTGCCGCGCGAGCGAAGGCTCGAGGGGCTGGTGATGTTCCTGTCGATCGCCGAAAACATTTCGCTGGCCGACCTGTCGAGCGTCATGCGCCATGGCGCCATCGACTATGGCAAGGAGCGCCGGCTCGCCGCCGACTGGATCAAGCGGCTGCGCATCAAGGCGCCCGGCCCCGATGCCGCCTGCCGCAAGCTCAGCGGCGGCAACCAGCAGAAGGTGGTGCTGGCGCGCTGGATGACGGCGGGCTCGCGCATCCTTGTGCTCGACCATCCGACGCGCGGCCTCGATGTCGGCGCCAAGGAGGAGGTCTACGAACTGGTGCGCGATCTCTCCGCGCAGGGCGTGGCGATCCTTTTGATTTCCGACACGCTGGAAGAAACCATCGGCCTTTCGCACCAGGTGCTGGTGATGCGCGACGGCGAGATCACCGCGCGCTTCGACGCCAGCCCGGGCAACAAGCCGAACCAGGTCGACCTTCTGCGGGCAATGGTGTGAGCCGATGAATGACGATTTCTCCCTCAGGCGCATCTTCGAAGGCAAGTGGACGCAGGGCGCCATTCCGCTGGTCCTGCTCGTCGCCCTGCTGCTGATCATCGAGATCGCCGCGCCCGGCTTTCTCACCGGCGAGACCGTTGCGCTCTTGTTCGCCAACACCGCCGTGCTGTTCATCCTGGCGACCGGCGTCACCTTCGCCATCCTGCTCGGCGGCATCGACCTGTCGATCCAGGCGGTCGCTTCGCTGGCCAGCGTCATCCTGGCGCAGTTGCTGCCCTCGCTTGGGCTGGCCGCCTTTCCGGTGGCGATCCTGTCCGGTCTCGCCTTCGGCACGTTGAGCGGCATCGTCCATGTCAAGCTGCGGGTGCCGTCCTTCGTGGCGACGCTCGCCACCGGCGGCGTGGTCACCGGCATTGCGCTGTGGGTCTCCGACGGCCGCGCCATCACCATCGAGGAAGGCGGCCGCGAAAACACCGCCTGGATCAACGCCACGGTCGCCGGCCTGCCGGTGGTGGTGCTGATTTCGGCGGTCATCGGCATCGCCAGCTTTCTGGCGCTGCGCTACACGCGCTTTGGCCGCCAGGCGATCGCGGTGGGCGCCGGCGAGCCGGCCGCATGGGCGGCGGGCATCAATGTCGACCGCACCAAGATCATCGCCTTCGCCGCCTCTGGCATGCTGGCCGCCATCGCCGGCGTGGTGCTGGCGGCGCGGCTGTCGAGCGGCTCGCCCGTTCTCGCCAACCAGCTGCTGCTGCCGGCCATTGCCGCCGTCATCGTCGGCGGCACCGCCATCACCGGCGGGCTGGGTGGCGTTGCCCGCACGGCGGTCGGTGCGCTGATCATCTCGATCGTGCGCATCGGGATGACCTTCGTCGGCGTCAATATTTTCCTGGAAAACATGGTGTTCGGCGCGGTGCTCATCGCCGCCGTCGCCATCACCATCGACCGCAGCAAGATCGCGGTCATCAAGTGACAGAACGCTCCGCACCGCCTCCCAAGCAAGCGCGGACCGGACGGGGTCGCATCAAAGGCTCGATGCGGCCCCGCCTGATCAGGTCGTTACATCGTGTCGAGACCGATCAACTCGATCTTGTAGCCGTCCGGGTCCTCGACGAAAGCGATGTGGGTGGTGCCGTGCTGCATCGGCCCGGGCTTGCGCGGAATCTTGGCGCCGCGCTTCTCGAGTTCGGCGCAGACGGCGTAGATGTCGTTGACGCCGAGCGCCAGATGGCCGAAGCCGGTGCCGATCTCGTAGGGCTCTTCCCTGCCCCAGTTCAGCGTCAGCTCGACGACTGCCTCCTTGTCCTCCGGCCCGTAGCCGACAAAGGCGTTGGTGAACTTGCCGCCGGGGTAGTCGTCCCGGCGCAGCAAGGTCATGCCGAGAACCTCGGTGTAGAAGGCAATCGACCTGTCGAGGTCGAGAACCCGGATCATGGTGTGCATATAGCGAAAGCCCGGGGCGTCGCTCATTGGGAAAGTCCTCCGCGTCAGGTGATTTGCTGGTCTGACCATCCACATCAAACGGTTGGCGGGAATGCTTGATGTACTGAATCAGGGTTGTATGATAACACGACAAGAACGGTGGTTGTCCAGTCGTTTTCCCAGAGGGTCCAGAGCCAGGTCATGAATGTCGTGCCACCCACCTCAGCATCGCTGATCTCGGCCCTTGCCGGCGTGCTGCCGAATGGCGGGCTGCTGACCGAGACGCAAGACCTGGCGCGCTACAGCCGCGATTGGTCCGGCGACCATTTCGGACGTCCGCTGGCGGTCGCGCGTCCGGCCTCGGTCGAGGAGATGTCGGCGCTGATGCGGCACTGCCATGCGGAGCGTATTCCAGTCGTGCCGCAAGGCGGCCTGACCGGGCTCGTCGGTGCTGCGGTCGCCGCGGATGGCGGCGAGATCGTCATCTCGCTGGAACGCATGAACAGGATCCGCTCGATCAGCCCGATCGACTTCGCCATGGTGGTCGAGGCAGGCTGTATCCTCGAGGATGCCAAGCGCGCCGCCGAAGAGAGCGACTGCCTGCTGCCGATCACCTTCGGGGCGCAGGGAAGCTGCCGCATCGGCGGCAACGTCGCCACCAATGCCGGCGGCTTCAACGTGCTGCGCTACGGCATGACGCGCGACCTGGTGCTCGGCCTCGAAGTGGTGCTGGCCGATGGCCGGATCTGGAACGGGCTGAAGGTGCTGCGCAAGGACAATCGCGGCTACGACCTCAAGCAGATCTTCATCGGCTCGGAAGGCACGCTCGGCATCGTCACCGCCGCGGCGCTGAAACTCTTTCCCAAGCCAACGCAGATCGAGACGGCGCTGGTGGGCTTGCGTTCGGTCGAGGACGCCATGGCGCTCTACGCGCGGGCGCGGCGTGACTGCAGCGATCTTCTTACCGCCTTCGAACTGATCCTGCGCCAGGGCATCGAGATCACCATGCGCGAGGGCGTGGACTTTCCCGATCCGCTGACCAAAGCCTATCCGGCCTATGTGCTGATCGAGGTTTCCTCCGGCGGGTTGATCGACCTGTCGGCCATGCTGCTGGGTTTTCTCGGCGGCGTCGCCGACATCGTCGAGGACGGCATCGTGGCATCGACGCGGGCACAGGCCGAGCGGCTGTGGCTCTACCGCGAGATCATGGTCGAACGGCAGGGACGCGGCGGCCGCTATCTGCGCACCGACGTCTCGGTGCCGATCTCCAAACTCGCCGATTTCGTCACCGACGCGCTGGCGGCGCTGGCGGAATCGCGACCGGACGCGCTGGCCGTCACCTATGGCCATGTCGGCGACGGCAACATCCATCTCAACGTGGTGCCGCCGGAAGGCATGGAACCGCGCGCGGTCGAGCATCTGTTCGAAGAGGCGGAGGCCGAGATCTTTGCCGTCGTCGACCGCTATGGCGGCTCGATCAGCGCCGAGCACGGCATCGGCCGGGTCAAGCAGAAGGCGTTTCTCGAACGGATCGACCCGGTGACGCTTGATCTGGCGGCCGGCATCAAGCAAGCCTTCGATCCGCGCCATATCCTGAGCAATGGTCGCATTCTGGCAAGCAAGGCCAATCATGGTCTATAGGTGAGCGATGACGCTGAAGCTCGACAAGGTCAATCGCGGACCACACCTCTCCACCCTGGTTGCGAGTTCGATCTCGCGCGAGATCGCGCAGGGGCGCCTGAAGCCCGGCGATCAGCTGCCGACCGAGCAGGCGCTGGCGACGACATTCGGCGTCAGCCGCAACGTGGTGCGCGAGGCAATCGCGCGGCTGCGCTCGGAAGGCCGCATCTGGTCGCAGCAGGGGCGCGGCGCCTTCGTGGTGGAGAGCACCAACCCGACGGTGCTGACCATCGACTACGAGGCGCTGCAGCGCGCCGACTCCTTCCGCAACCTGTTCGAACTGCGCGGTATCCTCGAGGTGCAGGCGGCGGCCTTTGCCGCAAAGCGGCGCACCGAAGCCGATCTCACCGCGATGGGCGATGCGCTGGCCGGCATGCGCGCGGCCCCCTATGGCAGCGTCGCCTGGCTGCGCAGCGACCTCGAATTCCACCGCACCGTCGCCGACGCGACGCGCAACAATTACATGGGCCAGTTCCTGGTGTTTGTGTCCGAGCGGGTCCGCGAGAGCATTCTCGCCGCCGGCAACCAGCAGAAATCGGACGACATGGCCCGCATCACGCTGGGCGAACACGAGCGCATCCTGGCCGCCATCCGCGCCGGCGATGTTGAGGCGGCACAGACGGCCATGCGCGACCATCTGGCGGGCGCCGCCCTGCGCGTTGGACTGCACGATGGTGGTGAGGCAGAGGCAGCGCCTTCGCCGCGGCACACAAGGTTGCGGAAGGCTGTCCGCAAGCAGGCCGCGGGATAGGTCGTGCATCAGTTTGAAATTTGACCCTGAGCTTTTTGCTTTGTTTTGGTCATTTGAATGCGGAAGGAAACGTATTGGTTTTCATCAATAGCGCCTATGTCGCGCGCGCGATGGGCAATCGCCTGCATTGACACCAACCAGCGCTGTTTGAGCCCCTTCAAATGGCTCGCCCTGGTAGAATAGAACTCACGGAATATGGACGCGCGGCAGAAGAAATGCCCCGGCAAACCAACTGGTTTCGCGCTCGATTCGATCCCGGGTTGCCTGAGACTCCATGTCGTCCTAGGAGATGTCGCGGTGCAGGATTAACACCACTGCCGGGCCAAGGCCCGTTGTTCTAGATGGCTGGCCTTCGGTAGCGCCTAGTATTGGCAGACGACTGTTGAACTAAGCCGCCATTCGTCGTGCGAGAGGCAAGGTCGCCAATGGTAATCCTCTAGGGTTCTCGACATAACCAAAGGATCAAGCACAGATGTGGGGTGGACTTCGAATACTATTCGATATCGCACCGTGGTTTACGCTTGCCCTGTTTTTTGCGATTGTGGCGGTGACGATTATTCGTCGCATGCGCCATTAATCGGTCGGGGGAAGGTGGATGATTGGCACTTAATCGGACGACCGCCACATATGAAGCGCATATGTGGGCCTATCGCGATCATCTCCGAAGCATAAATCGCCGCCTGGCGGAAGAATATATGCGCCAGGAAAGCCAACACGTGTCGGCAGCCATCGAAAAGTTGGTCAATGCAGCTTCAGTTGCTGTTGCTATCGCCCAACTTCACAAATCAATTCGTCGCTCGCCCATGAGAAATTTCTGGCCGGTCATCCGCGAAACAAAAGGCATGCTCCTCGTTCAATCAACTGACCCCAGCGATGAGTGTCCTCGGCCGTGGCGGCGAACAAAAAAGGGCAATATGCGCTATACGCTGCCCGGACATCTCCTTTTCTCGCCGTGGCCCACAAATTTCCACCGTATATTGCAGAGTTGCATGATGACCCTCCTGCGAATGGGCTTGATGGGTGGTGATACTGAAGACTTGGAAAGCAAAAATGATCTTTCAGTTTTCGTCCTTCCGAGATTGATCTTTTTTGAAACGCGACGAGCGCAACGTCTCATCCGCGCGATGCAAGAGTTTCAAGGGCTTGCCATGCCAGACAGTATGGCTGCTCTGGATAGGTGGTCCAATGAGCCACGACGCGTTACGAATATTGCGCTACGGATTTCGCAAGGGGCGCTTGTCTACGACGACGGGGCAGATCGTTGTGAAATTGAGATCCCTGACGCTTTCACGAAGCCTCTCTTCGTCCCCTCGACGCCTGAACGCATGTTAGAATTACATTGGGTTCGCGCTGGAGGGCCATCGTATTTCCCGTGAGCTGCCTCTCGAACTTTCGTTCAGGGTCGAAAGCCGCCTCTCAATTCTCATCCCTCCAGATCACGCGCCGGACCCTCATTTCGGCAAGCCGCGTAACCCGAATGTCCTGCCGTTCCCGCGCCGGTGGATTTCGTGTCTCGGCATGCATGTACCCGTTCTTACCGCACCGTTGGCACCTCATTGTTGCCCCCACTAGCTCGGCCTCGATGTCCCCAAAGATTTCCCTCAGATCACTCGGCTGATACCAGCGTTTGACGTTACAGAGCCCGCAACGGACAAGCACAAGCTGCCCGATCTGATGGGCATGGGAATTTCGAGCCCATGCTACTCGATGTCATCCATGGGATGTCGATAGAAAATGCCGGCTACTTGATAGGGCGCTGCGACGATTCGGAGATGAACGCTACAACGCGTCATTTGCACCATTGAAGTCGGTCAGGTCATATCGGCTGGCATCGCGTGCTCGCCAGCAGTGACGATCCGATGTCTCGGTCGAGCGCAAAACGCTCGCAGCGCTCGCCGTCGGACTCATCGATGAAGCTCTCGCTATGTTTGAAGCCGAGCTTCGCCAATACCCGCAGCGACGCGAAATTGCGCGCCGCCGCCTCGGCCGTCACCTGTTCAAGCGCCAGAGATTCAAAGGCGTAGCGGAGGACTTCGCGCGCCGCCTCGCTGCCCAGTCCGTGCCCCCAATGCGCACGCGCCAGCACAAATCCCAATGCGGCTGCCTTGGCGTCGGTTGCGCCGAAGGACAGGGTTATCGACCCGATCGCGTCCGATACTCCTGCCTGGTCTATGGACCACTGGATCGCCTTGCCGTCAGCGAACCGCTGACGCGAACGGGCGAACCATCGCTCGCCTGCGCTTGTGTCGTCGGGAACGGGATCGCCGGCAAGGGAGGCGGCTTCGACATCCGTCGCGCGCGCAAACCATGCTGGGATATCCCGTTTCCTCGGCGCCCGAAGCACGAGCCTTGGTGTCGTGAGCTTGGGAAATCGGACTGCTTCCATCGGGGCATTTTCGACCTGAGGCGGCGCCAATGCAACGGCGCTGGCAGGCACCTGTCGATCCATGCCAAATCGCAAGATCGGTCGAGCGCGACACATCCGGAAGGGCCTAGCTGGTGTCGCCACGGAGGAAGAGACGGTGAAGACGGCACGTGCAAATTACCATGCCCGAATGCAGCGGGTGCTGGACCACATAGACCAGCATCTGGACGACGATCTGGGCCTGGAAGCGTTGAGCGCCGTCGCGGCGTTCTCGAAATACCATTTCCACCGGCAGTTCATGTCCACCTTCGGGTTGTCCGTGCATCGCTATGTCCAGCTTGCCCGCATGAAGCGCGCTTCGTACCGGCTGGCCTACCAAGACACCCAAAGCGTCACGGACATAGCGATGGATGCCGGTTACGACGCACCGGATGCCTTCGCCCGCGCCTTTCGGCAACGGTTCGGGCAATCGCCTTCGTCGTTCCGGAAGTCTCCCGACTGGGAGCCGTGGCTTGCGGCCTTCGGGCCTCTCGACAACGCCAGGAGCAAGCTCATGCAGAAGACTTTTACCACTGACGACGTGACGATCCGCGATGTGCCCCCGACGCCTGTGGCGATCGTGGAGCATCGGGGCGACCCGGCGACGCTCGGCGCCACCATCCAGCGGTTCATCGCGTGGCGCAAGGCCGCTGGCCTGTCGCCCAAGACAAATCCGACGTTCAATGTCTGGCGTTCCGAGCGACGTCCTGCGTCGCCTGCCGATTACAGCGTGGACCTTTGTGTCGGGACCGACCAACCGATCGAGGCGAACGGCGAGCAGATCAAGGCCGGCGAGATCCCTGGCGGACGCTGCGCGGTGCTGCGCGTCGTCGGCAACACCCACAATCTGGAGCCCGCCGCGCTCTACCTTTATCGCGACTGGCTGCCGGCCAGCGGCGAGGAAGCAAGGGATTTCCCTCTCTACTGCCAACGCCTCGCCTTCTTCCCGGAGGTGCCGGAGCATGAGACGGTCGCGGAGCTGTTCCTGCCGCTGAAATAGTGCCGCTGGAGAGCGGCTGGTTCCTGCTGATCACCAGCAGCGGACAGGCCGTTGTCCACCCCTTCTCGGTCATTTTTTCAGCATTCATGAGCTCACGGCAATGCACTCGGCACGCCCGCTAACTGATTTCCCATCTAAGGGGCATCGTCACTCCAGCGCACCACTTTTCAGCACGCCCCGTTCCTTCCACTGGCTCAGTGGAAAAATGTCCGGTGCGCCGCCCATGGCCGCATACCAGGAGTCCACCACCCATTCGGTCCCGCCGCGATCACTTATCACCGCCGTCCAATGGGGATAGCGTCCGTCGACAAACAGGCCGCGCGAAGCATTGTCCTCGACCTTGTGAAACGTGAGCAGTTTTCGCTCGGCAAGATAGATCAGCAGCGTATGCGTATTGGTCGATTCGTCGACACAATCCATCTGGCCCCTGATACGCGATGCACCGAATTCCGACTGCGGCAAGTCGCGGACACCGGTGGCCCGGAAAATGCGCTGGTCGAAATAGCGGACAGCCTTCGAAATGGCGGAACGTTCGGCACGGGCTGAACCCGCGCCCGTATGCAGGATAGAGCGCAAACGAATGTAGTCGCCGGAGCCAAGCACAAGCATGGTGCGATAGTTGCAACCGTAGCCGTGGCATATGGAAATCCGCTTGGAAGCCGTCGCGGTCAGTTCACTCGGGACCGCCGGTCCGCCAACGGCAAGGATGACTGTCAAAAGTGTTGCTTTGGCAAAGACTTTGAAACTTGCGTCCATCCCCGATCATAGACAAGATCGGCAGAATGAGAACGACATTGCCAGAGACGTGTAAGTTCGGATGGCAGCTATGGGGTCGAACTCGGTCGTTCAGCGTGACTGGATTTGACCCTAATGGCGGCCGTTCGCCAGCCCAGAGAAACCTCTTCTCGCAGTTTCATTGATCCGTCACAGGCCAATTCGTCCACGCGCCCTGGTGTGCTGGCTTGAGGTCCATGCCGGAAAGATAGGCTCAGTCCGGATTCACTTCCCGTGGCGGCTCGACCAGCGAGACGCCGTTCAGGCCGGCGATGATGTCTGACAGCGCCGGCACGAACTTCTCGCCATGGCCAGTGGCGACCGCGGTGGCAAAGCCGTTGCGCACCGCCGCGCCGATCGGGTTGGCGACACCGGCCGCTTGAGCGAAAGAGGCAAGATAGGTCATGTCCTTGAGCGCATTGACGATGGCAAAACGCTGGGCGTTCTCGTTGCGGGTCAGCACGAAATCGAAAAAGGCCTGGTAGAAGCCGCAATCCATGCGGCTGCCCGAGATGACGCTGTTGAAGACCTGCGGCGTCAGCCCGGCCTTGGCGCCGAGCGTCAGCGCCTCCGAATAGATCGCCGAGTAGCCCATCGAGACGAAATTGTTGAGCAGCTTCATGGTGTGGCCGCTGCCGGTCGGGCCGGTGTGGATCACTCGCGCCGCGAAGGCTTCAAGTACTGGTCGTGCGCGGGCGACGGCTTCGGCCGGGCCGCCGACCATGACGTCGAGCTTGCCCTCAGTCGCTTCCTTGGGGGTGCGCGCCAGCGGTGCATCGATCAGCATCACGCCAAGTGCTGCGAGTTTGGCTGCAAGTGCGGTCGTCGATGACGGGTTGGAGGTCGAGCAGTCGATGATCAGCAGCGGCGTTCCGGCCGCGGCCAGTCCATCCGGCCCGTTGATCAGCATTTCGACCTCACGCGAGCCGGTGACGCACAGGATGACGACATCGCAGGCGGCGGCGAGCTGGCGCGGGCTTGCCGCCTCGGTGGCGCCGGCTGCGATCAACCGGTCGGCGGCAGTGCGGCTGCGATGCACGCAGACCGTCAGCGGCCAACCCTTGCGCAGCAGATTGTCGGCCATGCCGGCACCCATGCTGCCCAAACCGATGAAGCCTATGCGTTCTTTCATGCCATCCTCCAACAAACCCTGGCCTCCAACAACCGTGGCCCGCGCACGGCGGACCACATTTCCTCACCTTGCGGCGGGCACCTGTCGATGCAATCCTTGCGGGAGAATCGGACCGGAGTGCCCCGATGGCGGAGCCCATGTCTTTCGACGCCATACCGCAAGCGCCCAATCTGCGGACCGGGCTGGTCAACACCCTGATCGCGCAGATCGAATCCGGCGATCTGGCGCCGGGCCAGCGGCTGCCCACCGAGCAGGAGATCGTCGCTGCCACCGGCGTCAGCCGCACCGTCGTGCGCGAGGCGCTTGCCGCGCTGCGCGCCCGTGGCCTGATCACCACGCGCCAGGGTCTCGGCGCCTTCGTCGCCAAGGATCCGCTGCCGAGGACCTTTTCCATCCTGCCGGACGACCTCGAATCGATCGACGAGGTGCTGCGCGTGCTGGAACTGCGCATGGGCATCGAGGTCGAGGCGACCGGGCTTGCCGCCGAGAGGCGCAGCGACGCAGCGCTCGAGCAGATGAGCTCGCGGCTTGACGCGCTGGAGGCGGCGGTGCGCGCCGGCGGGTCGGGCTCGGAAGAGGATTTCGGTTTCCATCGCGCCATTTTGGCTGCGACGCGGAACGCCAATTTCACCCGGCTGTTCGACACGTTCGGCAGCGCCATGATCCCGCGCCAGTGGACGCGGCTCGACCGGATGACCGTTCCGGAGCGGGAGAAATATCTGGCCCGGATGCAGCGCGAGCACCGCGCCATTCTCGCCGCAATTGAGGCCAGGGATGCCAACGCGGCGCGGCGCGCCATGCGCAGCCATCTGACCAAGAGCTATGCCCGCTTCGAGGAGTTGCGCGACAGGGCAAGCCACGACTGAGCGCTTGCTCATGCCGTGGCTCCCGCCACGCCGCCGAGATAGAGCTCCCGCATCAGCGACATGTCGCGCAATTCGGCGATTGCGCCTGAGACGACGATGCGGCCGTTCTGCATGAGGTAGCCGCGCGAGGCGACGGAGAGCGCCAGGCCGGCATTCTGCTCGACCAGCAGCACGGAGGTGCCAAAGCGTTCGCCGATGCCGAGGATGATTGCCTTGATCTCCTTGACCAGCAGTGGCGACAGGCCGAGCGACGGCTCGTCGAGCAACAACACGCGCGGCCGCGTCATCAGCCCGCGTGCGATGGCCAGCATCTGCTGCTGGCCGCCACTCAGCGAGCCGCCCTTGTCGCGCCGCTTGGTGGCCAGGATCGGGAAGAAGGCCAGCATGGTTGCGAAATCGGTTTCCACGGCGGCATCGTCGCGGCGCGCATAGGCACCGAGACGCAAATTCTCCTCGACCGTCATGTCGACGAAGATCTTGCGCCCTTCCGGCACCAGCACGACGCCGCGCCTGGCCATGACATCGGCGGTAAGCCCGGTCACCTCGGCGCCATCGAAGGAGATGCTGCCGGCGCGCGGCCGGATCAGCCCGGCGATCGCCTTGAGCAGCGTCGACTTGCCGGCGCCGTTGGGGCCGAGGATGGTGACGATCTCGCCTTCGCCCAGCGTGAGCGAGACGCCGCGGTTGACGATCGTCGGCCCGTAGCCGGTGACGACATCGCAAACGGCGAGCAGGTTCACAGATCGCCCCCCAGATAGACTTCCAGCACCTTGGGATCGGCGAGCACCGCCTCGGTCGGCCCGTCGGCGATCTTGGAGCCGAAGTCGAGCACCGCGAGGCGCCGGCACAGCATCTGCATCAGCTTCATGTCATGATCGATGACGCAAACGGATATGCCGTGGCCGGGGAGCTGGCGGACAAGCCCGACCAGGGCCGTGGTCTCGCGGTCGTTGAGGCCGGCGGCGGGTTCGTCGAGCAAGAGCAGCGACGGCCGCGTGGCGAGAGCCAAGGCAAGGCCGAGCAGGCGCAGGCTGCCGAATGGCAGGACGCCTGCTTTTTCAACCGCAAGTGGCTTCAAGCCGACGAAGTCGAGCAGCGCCTGCGCTGTCGGCCACGGATTGGCGGTGCCGTCCGCCCTCGCCCGGACATGCTCGCCGGCGATCTGGACATTCTCCAGCACGCCAAGGCCGGCAAAGGCCATCGCCTGCTGGAAGGTGTAGCCGATGCCGGCCCGCGATATGGCATGCGGCGCCAGGCCGGTGATGTCTTGCCCGCGAAACACCACATTGCCGCCGCTCGGCCTGTGGACGCCGGTGACGACATTAAACAGCGTCGTCTTGCCCGAGCCGTTCGGACCGACGACGCCGAGGATTTCTCCCTCTTCGATGGCGAGGTCGACGCCTGCCAATGCCGTGACGCCGCCGAACTGCTTGCTCAGGCCATTGATCGCCAGGATCGGGCTCATCGCCGCGCCTCCGCCGCGTCGCGCTGTTCCGCCGCCTGTTTCGGCTTGCCGGAAAACGCCGCGCGAAGCGCACGCACGATGCCGCCGATCAGGCCGTCGGGCAGCAGCATGATCACCGCGATCAGGCAGACGCCGTAGACGATGCGCGACTGCACCGGATCGAGGTTGAGCACCTCCGGCAGGAAGGCGACCAGGATGCCGCCGGCGAGCGGACCCTCGATCAGGCGGGCGCCGCCGATCATGACCATCAGCGCCAAATAGATGCTGGGGAAGGAGGAGAACTGCGACGGCGAGATGTGGCCGAGAAAATAGGCCAGCAGCACGCCGGAGATGCCGGCAAAGATGCCGCTGACGACGAAGGCGCCGATCTTGTGGCGGCCGACATTGATGCCGAGCGAGGCGGCAAGTTTCTCGTTCTCCCGGATGGCGCGCAGCGTGCGGCCGTAGGACGAGTTGATGATCGCCCAGCTCGCGATTGCCGCGACCGTCACGAAAGCCACCACCATCAGATAGTAGCGCGTCAGGTCGCTCATGTCGGCGCCGAACAGGGTCACCGGGCCGGCCAGGTCGAGCCCCGTCGCCGCACCGGTATAGTCGCCGCCATTGGTGAGCACGATAGCCAGCAATTGGCCGAAGGCAAAGGTCATGATGACGAAGTGATGGCCGCCGACGCGCAGCGACGGAATGCCGACGATCATCGCGAACACGGCGCTCGCCAGGGCTGCCGCCGGCAGCGCCAGCCAGAACCCGACGCCAAAGTCCCGCGCCAGGATCGCCGCCGCATAGGCGCCGACGCCGACCAGCGCCGCGTGACCCATCGACAGGATGCCGGTCTGGCCGAACAGCACCGACAGGCCGTAGAGCGCGATGACGTTGATGCCGGCCGAGATCGCCAGCGACAGGAAGCGGTTGCTCGGCGAGAACAAAGGCACAAGCGCGATCAGCGCCAGGATGACCAGCACCGGCAGCAGGGATCGCAAGGCCTTGAGGCTGGAACCGGCGCGATCCTGGTCGAGGCCCTCCTTCATGATGCCATCCTGGGTCCGCTGGTGCCGCCGAACAGGCCGTGCGGGCGAACGATCAGCACCAAGATCATCAGGGCGAAGGAGTACGCATCCGTCCATTGCGAGAAGCCGTAGCCGGCGCTGAAGCCCTCGACGATGCCGAGGATGAGACCGGCGGCGACGGCGCCGTAGATGTTGCCGAGCCCGCCGATCAATGCCACGGCGAACCCCTTCATGACCATGGTGCCGCCGGTGAACGGCGTGATCGGGAACAGCGCGATCAGCAGCGCGCCGCCGAGCCCGGCCAGCGCACTGCCGAGCACGAACACGCCGGTGATGTAGCGGCGCACCGGAATGCCCATCAGGGCTGCCGTATCGCGGTCCTCGACGCTGGCGCGCAAGGCGCGGCCGTAGCGGCTTGCGGTGATCATCCGGAAGCTCAGCGCCACCACCGCGATGGTGATCAGGATGACCATGACGCGAACCGAAGCGATGCGCACGCCGCCGACCTCCCAGACCGTGGTCAGCGGGCGAGGAATGCTCTTCTGGTTGGGATTCCAGAACAGCACGACGACATGCTGCAGCACGACGATGAGGCCGAGCGAAACGATGAAGCCGTTGGTCGGCCGCTCCAGCGTAAACCGGAAAAGGCCGCGCTCGAGGATGTAGCCCATCAGCCCGACCGCCAGGATCGCCAGCACCACCGCCAGCGGGAAGCCAAGGCCGGCGCTGACGGCAAGCCAGGTGACGATGCCGCCGATCATCAGGAATTCGCCATGGGCGAAGTTGATGATGCCGGTCAGGCCGAAGATCAGGGTCACGCCAATGGCGATCAACGTGATGACGCTGGCGATCGAAAGCCCGTTGAGGATCTGCTGTATGAAAATATCCACGGCTCGCTTCCGCTGTTGACGTGGTGGGTGCTGTTGACGTGGTGGCGACCCGGCGGTGTTCAAGATGGATGAGTTGGCGGCAGGTGACGCCGCCAACTCAAGGGTCGCTTCCCAGATCAGCTTTTCGGCGCTTCAGCCGGTGGCTGCTGCATCGAGCAGGAGATCGCGCCGCCGGGTGCCGCGGCGCAGACCTCGGTGGCATGGGTGACCTGGTGGGTCGGATTAAAAGTCAGGTCATCCGAGACCACGCCCTGATGATGGAGTGTCAGCAGCGCCTCGACCGTCTTGTCCGGATCGAAGCTGCCGGCCTTCTCCCAGGCTTCGGCGAGGAAGTGGACATAGTCGTGGTAGAGCAGCGACACCGACGAGGTCACGCCGTGCGGCGCGCCCGCTGCAAAGTATGCGTCGAAATAGGCCTTGGCTTTCGGGTTGGACAACTCGCCCCAGCAGACCGGAACGCAGCTCATCGCCACCGGCACATCGGCCGAAAGCTGCTTCTCCTTCCAGATGCCGGGGTCGACGCCGAACAGGAAGTAGCTCTTGGCTGCTCCCAGTTCGAGCGCCTGCGGCAGTGCCGTCAGCGTTGAATCGCCATTGTACCAGAAGTGGATGATATCCGGATTGAGGCTCTTGGCGCGGGTCAGGAACGGCGAGAAGTCGGTCGTGTCAGGCGGATAGAAGATGATGTCTGGAACATCCTGCCCCTCGGCCTTCAGCGCCTTGTAATAGTAGGACGACAGGAACTGGCCGGTAGCGTCGTTGCCGACGATCATGACCGATTTTTTCGGCTTGTAGCCGAGCAGCGGCTCGAGAAGGGTGAGCACGCCACGCGCGGTCGATCCGGACCGCTGGAACTCCTGCGGCTCGGACTGGAACAGATAGTGATCCTCGCCGCCCGGCTTGACCGAGTCCGGCGTCAATATTTTCGCCAGCGTCGAATTGCCGGCGAAATGGATGATCTTTGCCGGCTGGGTGATCTTGGCCATGGCCAGCGTGAAGTCATGCGTTTCCGACCCGAAGATCGCCTGCACCTTCACGTCGCGCACCAGTTCCTGGGTGGCGGCTATTGCGGTCGCGATGTCGGTGCGGTCGTCGCGCTTGACCATTTCCAGCTTGTAGGTCTTGCCGCCGACCTTGATGCCGCCGGCGTCGTTGATCTGTTTCACGGCAAGCCCGACGCCCGCCGGCAAGGTATGGCCGGCGGAAACGAACGAGCCCGACTCCGCCGCGACGACACCGATCTTGACGATGTTGTCCTCGGCCAATGCCGGATGAGCAAGCGCGCCAAGGCACAGTGCCGCCGACGCGCCCATTTTCAGAACGGTTTTCAACTTGAGATCCTCCCGACTCCAGATCATTGCAGTCTTACCGGGTTGTCATACAACCCTGTTATCTGGTAAATCCAACGAACCGGGATGTCAATCGCGTTGCCATGCGATAAAAGGCGACCCGCAGATCAGGAATCACCACCAAGCCGCAGTTAGGAACAGGACATGCAGTCACGGAAATTCGGCCGTACCGGCCGCGACGTCAGCGAGATCGGCTTTGGCTCATGGGCGATCGGCGCTGCCTGGGGTGAGGTCAATGACGACGACGCGGTGGCCGCCCTGCACGCGGCCCTCGATGCCGGCGTCACCTTCATCGACACCG
This sequence comes from Mesorhizobium bavaricum, assembly GCF_056781655.1. Classification (NCBI taxonomy): domain Bacteria; kingdom Pseudomonadati; phylum Pseudomonadota; class Alphaproteobacteria; order Hyphomicrobiales; family Phyllobacteriaceae; genus Mesorhizobium; species Mesorhizobium bavaricum. The sequence continues at coordinate 6,095,305 of NZ_CM165566.1, forward strand.
CCGACGTCTATGGCGACGGCCGTTCCGAAAAACTGATCGCCAGGGTGATGAAGGAGCGTGGCGGCGAGCGGCCGTTCATTGCCACCAAGGCCGGAAAGCGCCTGCCGGCGCAGACGGTCGAGGGGTTCAGCCAGAAGAACCTCACCGACTGGATCGACCGCAGCCTGAAATATCTCGAGGCCGACACGCTCGATCTCGTGCAACTGCATTGCCCGCTGACCGACCTCTATTATCACCCGGAAGTGTTCGAGCGCCTCGACCGGCTCGTCGAGCAAGGCAAAATCCGCAATTACGGGGTCAGCGTCGAGCGCGTCGAGGAGGCGCTGAAGGCGATGCAGTACCCCGGCGTCGTCAGCGTGCAGATCATCTTCAACGCCTTCCGGCAGCGGCCGGCCGAGCTGTTCTTCGACCTGGCGAAAAAGAACGATGTAGCTGTCATCGCCCGCGTCCCGCTGGCCAGCGGTCTGCTGTCGGGCAAGTTCAAGGCAGACACCAAGTTCGAGACAACGGACCATCGCCTGTTCAACCGCAACGGCGAGGCCTTCGATGTCGGCGAGACTTTTTCCGGCGTGCCCTATGAGGTCGGACTGGCGGCGGTCGAACGCATCCGACCGCTTGTCTTGGGCGACACGACGATGGCGAAATTCGCGCTGCGCTGGATCCTGATGTTCAACGCGGTCACGGTGGTCATTCCGGGCGCCCGCAATCCTGCACAGGCCCGTTCCAATGCCGAAGCCGCCGAGCTTCCGCCCCTGTCGGCTGAACTCATGGGCAAGATCCGGGACATCTACGACCAGGACATCAAGCCCCATGTGCACCAGCGCTGGTGATCGAAGGCCATCGCATCCCGGTGCGTTTTCCTGGGGGGTGCCATAGCAGGATGTAGCAGCCCCCTGCTACCAGCAATGTGAATTCTGGTGCTATCCATCAGGGATGGCGAACCCGCAAAAGGCGGTGTAGGCTTCGCACAAAAGAAGATTGAGCCGCACCCCCGGCACCGCCGGGCGAATCTGGGAGGATTCATGGTCGAGATCATCTCCAAGCGGGACGGCCCGCGGCGCGAGGATGTGCAGGTCAAGCGACTGATCGAGCAGAACCGCTCGACCATCGTCCGCCTGGCCGACCAGATCAGCGGCGGCGGCTACTCGGCCTCCAGGCAGCCACGCCAGCAACCCAAGGCGGAAGGCCTGATCATCCATGTCGGCGGCGGCGCGGCGTCCGCCACTGAGGCGAGCCCGTCGATCCGCGTCACCATGAATGGCCGCGTGATCTCCAAGGACCAGAACACCGGCCGCCAGCTTCACCATATCGGCGATGTCCGCAACCGGAATGGGGACCAGGTCTTCGTCCTGGCGACGAAGCAGAACGGCTTTTTCTCGCCGGTCGACGAAACCATCGCCGAGGCACTTGCCGAACTGGATGGGTCCCGGCTGACCGAAACCTATACCGAAGAGCAGCTTGCCGCCGACATCGGTGCCAAACTCGGCATCGACTGACGACCGGCATTCGGACGTTTGCACGTCCAATCCGCGACAGCATACAGAAATGGCATACCTCAAAGGTACTGTGATGACTGAATGAGACACGCGAGCGGCCCCGATCAGATGAAAACCCATGCTCTTCCGACGCGTGCCTCGATGGCCACCGGACAGCTGGTTCTAGACAAGATCGATTATGACGAGCGCGCCACCATGCGCGCCTGGGAAAGCTTTCTTTCCGACGAGCCGACAAGCGCCCGCGATCCGGTCCACGTCCGCTCGCTGATCCACGATTCCTGGTATCGCAGCGCCACCGGCGGCATCAACGCGCAAGGCATCGAAGCGCCGCTGAGCAGCGACCGCGACGAGATCGAATACCTGACCCGCGCCAACGCCGAGCTGCTTTCAGCGGCGCGGCGATCGTTCGCGTCGCTCGGCCAGTTGCTGGAAGGCACGGGAGCGATGCTGGTGCTCGCCGACAGCGACGGCGTGCTGGTCGACGCCATCGGCGACAAGAAGACCTTGCATGACGGCATGGACATTCATCTGGGCATCGGCGGCAAATGGAACGAGGACGCCGTCGGAACCAACGGCATCGGCACCGCGCTGTGGACCGGCGAACCGATCTTCGTCCACGCGGCCGAACATTTCTGCGCCGGCATCAAATCCTGGACCTGCGCCGGCGCGCCGATCCGCGATCCGCTGGACGGCAAGATCATCGGCGTTGTCGACCTTTCGGGCTATTCGCCGATCTTCCGGCCGCACAACACGGCGCTCGTCGCCGCCACCGCCAGGCAAATCGAAAAGGCACTGGCCGAGCAGCAGCAGGAGCAGCGCACGCGCCTGCTCGAAGCCTTCATTTCCTCGGCACCGAGCTACCGCCGCAAGGACGGGTTGGTGATCGTCGACCATCGTGGCCGCGCGATCTTCTGCAACAACGTGCCCAATGGCGACACGACGGAGATGATGGACGGCCCGATGGAACCGGGCCGCGGTCGCTGGCTCATGAACCTGCCGGCCTCGGGCTCGGACACCGATCTCGCCAACGCGCTGCCGGCGCATCTGCGATCCTGCCATGTCACGCCGCTGAAGCTCGATGGCGACCTGCGTGGCGCGGCCCTGGTGTTCCCCTCGGTCCCTGCCGTCTCCAGCATGACGGTAACAGGCAGGCAGGTGAACAAGCACCTGCAGGCAGCCGCGGCGATGATCGTCGGCGAAAGCGAGAAACTGCTTGCTGCCGTCGATGTCGCCTCCCGAGTGGCCGGATCGAACGGTGTCACCTCGTTGCTGATAGAAGGTGAAACGGGTGTCGGAAAAGAGCTGTTTGCGCGGCTTGTCCATGCCGGTAGCCGGCGCACCGAAAATGATCCGTTCATCGCCATGAACTGCGGCGCGATCACCAAGGAATTGTTCGGCAGCGAATTGTTCGGCCACGTCGCCGGCGCCTTTACCGGAGCTTCGCGTGACGGCAAGCCGGGCATCTTCGAACAGGCCAATGGCGGCGTACTCAGCCTTGACGAAATCGGCGAATTGCCGCTCGAAATCCAGCCCTTCCTGTTGCGTGTCCTGGAGGAGCGCGTGGTCCACCGCATCGGTGACTCGAGGGGTCGACCGGTGGACGTGCGCCTCGTCGCCTCGACCAATCGCGACCTCAAGCAGGAGGTCGCGGCCGGGCGCTTCCGCAGCGATCTCTATTACCGCATCGGCGCCGTCTCGATTCATGTCCCGGCCCTGCGCGAGCGCGGCGACGACGTGCTGCTGCTGATCGAACATTTCAACCGGCAGATTGCTAAGCAGGCAGGCAATGACCCGCTGGCGTTTTCGAACGATGCGCTCGACGCGCTGCTGGCCTATCGCTGGCCGGGCAACGTGCGCGAATTGAAGAACCTTGTGGAGCGCCTGCACATAATGTCGCGCGGCGGCGCGATCGAACTGCGGGACCTTCCCGGAGAAATCAGCGCGGGCGATCGCAACGCCGTACACGGCGACCATCCCGCAGCCATGCTCGAAGCGCCGGTGTGCTCGTTCGAGGATGCGGAACGCCAGGCGATCAAGAATGCGCTTGTCGCGGAGGGCGGCAATCTCAGCAAGGTCGCGCTGCGGCTCGGCATTTCACGGCCGACGCTGTATCGCAAGCTCGGCCAATACGGGATCCGGCGCGGCTTCCTCTAGCCTGCAATGCCGCCAGAGTTGTTGCGCTGCCTGGCGAGCAGCTGTGTGCGGTCAGACCTGCTGCTTGCCGGGACCAAAGCGCAAACCACTCCCGAACACGACCGGCATCGGCATCAAATTGAACTACTTGGGGACGGTGTAGAACTCGTGGGTGTTCATCTGAGCATTGATCCCCGGCATGCCGTCGGACTGGAAGGAGCCGCCGGCGACATGGAACTCGCTGCCTATGAAACCGGCTACGAAGCCGTGGCGGGCAATCTGCATGTGCGGTAGGGTCTGCCACGTGTCGGTTGCGGGATCGTAGGCCTCAAAGGCCCAGAATGTGCGCTTGCCCTCGCCGCCCGTCACATAGATCTTCCCGCCATAGGCACTGCCCGACACCCCGCCCCGCGGCGTGGGGGAGCGGCCCTTGTAGGTCCAGAAATCGGATTTGGGATCGTATTCCTCGACCAGATCGGTGACGTCGCTCTTGGTCACGAAGGGCAGACCAATTCGACCGTCGATCGCATAAATCTTCCCACCGACAGCAGCAGCGAGAAAGTGATTGCGGCCGGTCTGCATGGGAGCCCGGCTTGTCCAGGTGTTGGACGCGGGGTCGTAGGCCTCGACAGTTCTGCCGACGATGTTGGGAACGTCGGCCCAAAGGGGCTCCTTCATGTCGCGGCCATCCTCATGGGCATGCGCCCCGCCGACGACGTAGATCTTTCCGTCCAGCACCACGGCCGCTGCCGCTCCGCGGGCAGTTGGCATGGGTGGAAGCTTGGACCAGCTGTCGGTCTTCGGATCGTAGACAAAAGCATCTTCCGTCGGTTGCCATTCCTTGGTGCCCGGCGCTCCGACGAAACCACCGAACACGTACACCTTGCCGCCGCAAGCCACAGTTGCCGTGTGATGGGCCGGCTCGGGCATTGCCGCTCTCTTCGACCAGGTCCTGCTATTTTCGTCGTACATCACGACCGTGCCGACGGGCATGACCTCCGGCACGTCGATGCCGCCAATGACGAACCACTGGCTGCCCACCACTGCGCTGGAGTTCTCGCTCTGAGGCTCTGGCATCGGCGTTCCCATCTGCCACGTGCCCTCCTGGGCGAGTGCAGGCGCAAGATTAAGTGCCAGACCGATCATCGCAGCGGAAACCAGCAGTTTCGTCTTCATCGGGAAGCTCCTTGGTCGCGGTTGGGCACCGACCTGGAGTTGCCCGAGCGCCTTCGTCTCGCACAGGAGGTAGCTGAACGTATGAGCCGTTAGAATTATCGATTGCGGAATGGGCCCTTTGGGCCCACCAAACAATGTCGTGCCCAACCTTGCCATTCCGAAGCGGCCTGGGCAGAAGGCTCGGCCTGCGACGCACAACCGGGCAGCCCCAGCGAGGAGGACAAATGCACAAGCCTGAATTGCGGGAGCTCATCGCCTTCGCGGAGGCTGCTCGGCAGTTGAACTTTACCAGGGCCGCCGCCGCACTGGGGGTGTCGCTACCCAGCTTCAGCCAGACGCTGAGGGGTCTGGAAGAGAAGCTCGGCGTGAGACTGCTAACACGAACCACCCGCAGCGTGTCGTTGACCGCGGCGGGCGAAGAGCTCCTTACCAACATAGGCCCGATATTGAGCGGACTGGACAGCGTCCTCGACGGATTGAACAAGTTCCGCAACGCTACGGGCGGAAGGCTTAGAATTCTAGGTTCACGGACGGCAACAACCGTCCTGATTGCCCCTCTGATCGGCCGCTTCCTGACAAAGCACCCCGAAATAGAGCTCGAAATCCTCGTCGATGATCTTCACCTCGATCTGGTGGAACACCGCATCGACGCGGGCATCCAGGTCGGAGAACGCATCGAGAAGGATATGATCGCCGTTCGGATCGCCGATCCCTTCAACGAAGTTCTTCTTGCCACGAAAGACTACCTGCTGGCTCATGGCGAGCCCAGCACGCCCAGCGCGCTGGCAGATCACTGGTGCGTTCGCCTTCGATCCCCGTGGGACGGCACAATCCGACCCTGGACCCTGCACAAGGGGGCTGAGAAGGCCGAACCCGTCGCCGGCACGCAAGTTGTGGCCAACGATCTTCGTGCGGTTGCCAGTGCGATTGCCGGAGGCGCCGGAATCGGCTTGGTGCCAGCCGTTCTTCTGCAGGATGAGCTTCGGTCGGGGCGCGTCGTTCCTGTCCTCGACGGGTGGGGTTCACAGATCTCTGGGATCTACTTGTACTATCCCAGCCGCCGGCAGCTTCCTGCAGCCCTTTCTGCCTTCATAGCGTTCATGAAGCAGAACAGGCCCGCGCCAACACGTGCCTGAAACGAGACGGTCACAGGCGCGGTGGAAACTTGGAGGGCAGCAGCACCCTTTTGGGTGGCCGCCACCCTTCAAGGAACGCGATGCTCAGGGCTGCGGAACAAAGATGTCGCGGGAATAGACAGGCAACGATACGACCGCGACAAGGCTCTCGCTGCCGTCGAACATCGCGGTCAACTTTCCACCTTCGGCCTTCAAGGACAGGCTGCGGACATGGTTTGCGGCGCCGGACTTCACAACGTCAGCAGCCTCATTGTAGCGATAGATGCGCGAGAATTCAGGCTTGAGCTGCGAGTGGACGTGACTGTCGCCCTTCTCCAGGGTCACCGGGCCACGTTCGAATTCCGTTTCCAGTGAAACCTTCTCACCACCCCCTTCGAAGTTCCAGGCCTCGCTCACCGCCGTCGGGCTCGAGCTGTAATGGACCCCGCGATTGACGTCGTCGGCAGCGGTCTCGGCAATGCCGTAGGGACCGGCCCCACCTCGCGAAAGGCCATCGAACAACATCAGCACGTTCTCACTGCTTCCCGTCTTGTGAACAGGGATGCCGAAAAGCACGTAGCGGTACGGAGCCCCGACGGTACCCTTGGGATCCACCGCATAAAGCTGGTCCACAAATTCAACCTGGAGGTTGGCGCCGGCGGAAGGTGCTGTTGCAAACGGGCTGAGCTCCCAGCCCGCTGGCAGGAATTTGGAGAGAGCAGCCGTCGAAGCCTTGTAGTAGAGAACCGTGCGGACATCGGAATTGCTTCCGCTGTAAAGCTCGGCGGCGTTTGCGAGAGATGGCAATGCAAACGCAACGGACAGCGCGGCGGCCGCGGCAAGACGGCTGCCCAGCGATTTGAGATTCATCATTTCAATAGTTCCTTTGGAGTGCGGCGGCTCCGTCGGGAGCGTCGCTAGAAAGAGGATCAAAAGCCGGCGAGACCAGCCTTGGCGCACTGCTCGTCCTGCGCGCCCGTGCCGCCACTGGCCGAGACCGCACCGATGATCTTGCCGTCCTTCATGACCGGAATACCGCCAGGCGCTGCGATGACGTGGTCCATATTCAGCATGAATGGACCCATCTTGGCCGTGACGTCGAAGAAGTCGCGCGTCGGACGCTTGTAGACGGCTGCCGAAGCTGCCTTGTCCAAGGCGATCTGGGCGCTCGCCACCTCGGTGTTGTCAGCCTTTTCGTAGTAGACCAGGGCGCCGTGCGTATCGACGACGGCGATGGCCATGAGCCACTTGTTGGCTGCGCATTCCTTGACAGCGCCGGCGGCAACCTGCTTGGCCTGCGACAGACTGATGTCGGGACCGTAAACATCAGCGTCGCTGGCAAATGCGGAGGTGGCAACCGAGAGAAAGCCAATGGCCGCAGCGGTGGCGGCCCATTTTGACATAGACATTTTTGAAACCTTTCGTTGGTCATGCGACCTTGTTTCGTTGAAACGAAGCGAAGGTCGCTGCCGCCTCACGAGAAAGACCAGAACGGGCGCTCATCAATCCCTGGTGGATCTGAGAGTGAATGCCGTTGGTCACTGGACATGGATATGTCTGCCCGTCCCGCGAATGAATGACGAATTCCGAAATGGAGTATTTGAGGATGTGAAAGAATGGGCCCGTACCGACAATAGCCAAGTCCATTGGCGCTCAGCGGAAATCCCGCGTCTGCGGGGTTCCGCGAACCAGGCCCAGCTCCTTCGCAACAAAAAACCCGCGGCATTCGCGCCGCGGGGTTGGGGAAATTCGTCAACCGAAATTGCCTTCAGGCAGCGGTCGCGGACATGATCAGGCCTTCACGACGGCACCGGTCACTTTCTCCGAGACGTAGCCGAGGATGTTGCCGATGATCAGCGAGATCACCACGGCGGCAGCGACCTTGATGATGCCGCCGGCACCTTCGCCATAGGCGGCGGCAGCAAGCAGAAAAAGCGCTGCGGTCGTTGCGTAGCCATAGACCGCTGACGGAATGGCGCTCAGCAATGGCAGCTTGGCGGCGAGGATCAGGACTATGATTGAAATGCCGACGCAAATACCGGCCATGATCGCGGTAACGCCAATCGACGTCAGCGCGATCAAGGCGCCGGCCGCGCAGATCGCGCCCCACAGGTTCGCAACCGCCGAGTTCTTGAACCCGGCTTCCTTGCCGCCACAGTGATAGAAACTTCCCCAGCCGACAAACACCGCCCAGATCAGCAGATAAGGATTGCCGATCGTGATCGCCGCCCATGTCGCAATGCCACCCATAATGCCGATGACGACGGCCAGCCCTGTAACAAGATCCATGTTGTCCTCCCGTTTTAACGAAGCAAGGAAACTCGTGCGGGATCGCGCTTCGCCGACGTCCCGGCACGGAAATGCCATGGCATCAGCCATGGCGCTCAAAGGAATGCTTGCCGGGTCCGGCAAGCAGCCAGATCGAACCGCCCGCGACACCCGTTCCATGCCGCGTGCGGTGCAAGGTTTTCAGGGCACGATGACGCCGCGGCCGGTGAACCGGCGGTTCTTGAAATCGTCGAGCGCGGTGTTGATGCTGGCGAGATTGTATTCGGTGTAGTGCATCTTCACCTTACCGTCGGCGTTGAGCTCCATCAGTTCGACAAGCTCGGTGAAATTGCCGACCAGGCTGCCGCCGATGTTGATCTCCTCGATGACGAGATGCGCGGTCGGCACGTTGATGTTGCCGCCATAGCCGACGACGAACAGTTGCCCACCCTTGCGCACCATCTTCCAGCAGATGTTCTCGACACCAAGTTCGCCGACGAAGTCGATCACCACATGCGCGCCGCCGCCGGTGATCTGGCTAACTTCCTCAACGACGTTCGGCCCGCCATCGAGGATGAAGTCGGCACCCAGGTCCTTGGCCAGCACCCGCGCCGCCGGTTCGCGATCGACTGCGATGATGCGGCAGCCGGAGATCGCGTGCAGTGATTGCAGCGCGATGTGGCCGAGCCCGCCAATGCCCAGCAGCACGCAGTAGCTCCCCGGCCGCAGGAGCTTTGCGGCACGCTTGGCGGCGCGGTAGGCGGTGATGCCGGCATCGGCCAGTGGCGCCACCTCGATCGGCGTGATGTTGGCGTTCAGCTTGATCAGCGAGCGCTCGCTGGTGATGAAGTACTCGGCGAAACCGCCATTCATGCCAAGGCCGGGGAATTGGCCGTTGTCGCAATACATGTCCTCGCCATGGCGGCAGTTGAGGCAGATGCCACACGAACGGAAGGGATGGCAGATGACCGCGTCGCCGCGCTTGACCGACCTGACGCCGCTGCCGACCTCCTCGACCCAGCCGGCATTCTCGTGGCCCATGATGTAGGGCAACAGCGTGCCTTCGGGGTCCATCGTCGGTTTCCACACACCCTCGATGATGTGCAGGTCGGTGCGGCAGAGGCCGGCGGCCCCGACCCGCACGATCACCTCATCGGGAGCGGTGATCGTCGGCGCCTTGACCTCCTCGATCCTGAGCTGGACGTTCATCTTCGGGTCGTATTCGTAGAGTCTGGCAGCTTTCATGGCTGTGTCCTTTCGATATGTCTGGGTAGCTTCAGGCGCGGCCGAGCTTTTCGGAGCCGCCGCCACGCGCCGGTCCAGCCGTCGGATCCTCGTCCTCGGCGAGATCGCCAATCAACGTTTCGGTGGTCAGGATCAGCGTCGCCACGGAAGCCGCGTTGGCGAGCGCGGTGTAGGTGACACGGACCGGATCGATGATGCCTGCCTCGAACATGTTCTGGTACGCACCAGTCGACGCGTTGTAGCCATAGCCGCCATTGATGCGGGTGACCTCAATCACCACCGCTTCGGGGTCGGCGCCGGCATTGGCAGCGATGCGCCACAACGGCCGCGACAGCACCGAGCGCACGAGGCGCACGCCCTCGGCGACATCACCGTCGACGCCGGCCGCCACCTTGTCGAGCAGTGGCGCGATCTGGGCGAGTGCCGAGCCGCCGCCGGCGACGACGCCCTCTTCGGATGCGGCGCGCACCGCATTCAAGGAATCCTCGATCAGCTGGATGGTCCGCTTCTGCTCGACCGGCGTGACACCGCCGGCATAGAGGATCGCGGTGCCGCCGGAGAGCTTGGCCAGGCGTTCGCGCAGCTTGTCCTGGTCGATGTTGGGCGGCGAGGCTTCGTACTGCCGCTGCACCTGGGCGCGGCGCGAGGCGATTGCCGCATGGTCACCGCCGCCACGAATGATCGAGGTGTAGGACGAACTGGTCTTCACCCGGTCGGCCGTGCCGAGATCCTCGGCGGTGACATCCTCGAGCCGGCCGCCGAGATCGCGCGCGATCACCTTGCCGCCGGTGATGATGGCCAGATCCTCCATCATCGCCTTGCGCCAGTGGCCATATTCCGGTGGATGGACGACGAGGTATCGTCCCGGTCCCTGCTTGCCGAGCAGCGTCACCACCACCTCCGGCGACATTTCCTCGGACACGATCAGCAGCGGCCGGCCGGCCTCGTCGGCGATGCGGCGAACCGCATCGAGCTGCCCGGGGTCCTTGATCTTGAGGTCGGTCATCAGGATGTAGGGCCGTTCGAGAACCGCCTCCATCTTCTCCTGGTCGGTCACCATGTGGTGCGAGAGGTAGCCACGTTCGAACGACATGCCCTCGACGACATCGAGCGTGGTCTCGGTGGTGACGCTGAAGTCGGTGGTGATGACGCCTTCGGCGCCCACCCGCTGATGCGCTTCCGCCACCAGCGCGCCAAGCTTGGTGTTGGTCGCCGCGATGTTGGCGACCGACGCGAGGATGCCGTTGCCTTTGGCGGGCTTGGCCGAAGCCTTGAGCGCGGCCACCACCGCTGCCACGGCAAGGTCGATGCCCTTGCACAGATCAACGGATTTCACGCCGCGCTCATTGGCCTCGACGCCGCCCTGGATGAGTGCGTTGGCGAGCACGATGGCCGTCGTGGTGCCATCGCCGGCGATCTCGTTGGTCTGCATCGACACCTCGCGGACGACCTGTGCGCCCATGTTTTCGAAACGGTCGTGCAGCTCGATCTCGGAGGCGATGCTGACACCGTCGCGGGTCACCATCGGCGTGCCGATCGGCCGGTCGATCATGGCGTTCATGCCCTTGGGGCCGAGCGTCGGCTCGACGGCGGCGGCAAGCCGGAAGACACCGCGGGCGAGAGCACGGCGGGCCTCGGAATTGTGAAGCATTATCTTGGGCATGATTCCTCCTTCCGCCTTACGGGCGGGTTGTTGGTTGGGGGCCTCGTGCGAGGGAGGCCGTTGCTGTCGGCTCTGCTTCAGGCGGGCGGCGCGGCTCGTGCCGGCACGCGATCCAGAATGAAATCGACCAGCGTCGGTTCGCCGTCGACCACATCCAGTTCCTTGTATCTGGTCTGCTTGAGCCCTCGGCACAGCGCGCCGTTGAACTCCATGTTGATGCGCACACCGCGCAGCTCGGCGAGATGGGCACCGAGCGCGCCAGGCGGTATTCTCTGCCCCTCCCAGGTCACGAACACAGGATCGGCCGCCCGCCGGTCAGGGAAACGCTCGAGCAGAGCCGCCCTGTATCTCGGCTTCTGTTTGGCGGCTTCGCCAGCTTCGAACCGGGCGACGTCGTATGCCGGGAGGTCCATGCCGAGGATTTCCCCATCGGTCAGGCCGTGCTGCCGGAGGCCGCGCAGGACCGCCTCCTGGCGACGCTTGAAGGCCTTCATTGCGAAGGTTTCACGCAAGCCGCCGAGATCCTGCTCTTCGGCAAGCACGGCGAAGATGTCGCCGAAATTCTTGCCGGCTTCCATGCCGCGATTGACCTCCTCCGCGAACATGTGGTCGTGCAGCTTGACGCGGTAGGCCGGCGCCCAGGAAAGCTGGTCGAGCGCCTTGCGGACGCCGTCCAGCATCAGGAACGCGAAGTTGGGCGAGCACCAGTAGGTCGGCAGGCGGAAATCTATCTCCACGCTGCCGTCGCTCGTCACCTCGCCCCGCTCCACGAAGCCCATCTCGGTGATGGGTTCGTCGAGTTCCGGGTCGTTGACCTCACCAAGGCGCCGCCAGAGTTCCTTCTCGCGGCTGCCGGAAATGCTGGCGGTTGCCATGGCCCCTACTCCGCCGCGATGCTGAAGGGCGAACTGGCGAGCGCCTTCTTCTTGGCTTCGATATCGATATTGTAGAGACGCGCGGCGTTGAGGCCGAGGATCTTTTCCTTGATCTCGTCGGTCAGCTGCACACCCCGTTCCGCGGCGATGTCCTCGGGAATCTGGTAGGCCCAGAATTTCTCGACCAGCCAGCGCGGCGTCCAGATCGCGTAGTCGGAACCGAACAGGATCTTCTCCGGCCCGAGCCAGAACAAGAGCTCGGCGATGACCTCGCCGAAATAGCGCGGGCGCGCGTGGATGAACGGCAGCGCCACCGCCAAGCCGCCATAGACATTGGTTTCCTGCGTCGCGATCCAGCAGAAATCGTCGAGACGCGGCAGGCCGCAATGCTCGACAATCCAGTTGAGGTTCTGGAAATCCGTCGCCGCGTGGTCGACGTCATGGACGTCGAAGGCGTCCTTGTTGAGCGGGATGATCGTCGGACCCTTGTGGACGTGGATGTTCCTGATGCCGAGCTTGTCGCAGAGTTCGAAACATTTGTAGGCATCGGGATCGGTGAGCTTCCAGCCCTTGGAAGCGCCGTTCCATTCGGCCGTGTACATCTTCACGCCCTTGACGTTGTAGGTCTCCTTGAGGAAGTGGATGTATTCCAGCGCCTTCTCGCCGTCGCGCGGATCGAAGGCACCGTTGACGATGAACCGCTCCGGATAGCGCTTGGCCACCTCGGCGTTGCGCTCGATCGTGTTGAAGCCGTTCTTGTAGAAGTCCTTGAGGTAGGTCGACTGGACGATCGCCACATCATCGGGACCGTCGATGAACAGGTCGCGATAGAGATCGTCGGCGCTGTATTTCTCGAACTTGCTCTTCTCCCACAGCTGGTCCTTCGGGCTCAAGCCGGTGTGATAGGCATAGAAGCATTCGATGAACTGCTTGCCGTGGATATTCTTCTGGTTTTCCGGGCTGCCGTCCCAGAAATGGGTGTGGCCGTCGACCACGAAAATGTCCTTGCCTTCCGGTGTTCTGTACATGGTTGCCTCCGCAGCAATCGCGTTGATCGGTCGGCGCGCCGCACCCAGCGGCGCGCCAGATTTTTTGGGGCGGCTATTCGATGTATTCGAACATCTCGTCCATGTTGCCGAACAGGATCACGGTGTTGTCGTCGACGCGGACCATGCGGCCGTAATGGGTGGAGGTGTTGACCTCGAAGGTCTCGGCCGAGATCTCGCGGCCGAGATATTCGCCGATCGCGTCCATCTTGAAGATCAGCTTGCCGTCACCGTCGATGCGGATCAGTGCCGGCTGGTAGGTGATGGTCACCCCCGGCTTCTGGCCCATGAATTCGGCGATGGCGCGAGCCTCGACCGAGTCGTTCATGGTGACGCCGCACTGATGCGAAATCGTCTGCTCGAAGGTGATGTCCTTCATCGCCTTGAAGATGTTGGAATGCGTTGCGTCGCGTGCTGCTAGTGACATGACAAATTCTCCTGTTTCAGCGCTTGAGGCCGAGTTCGCCGAGTATCTGGCCAATCCGCTCCTCGGATTTGGCGCGGACATCCGCGAACGCGACCGGCTTGGAATGCGGCATCGACCAGATCGGCTGCAGGCCGGTGGCTGCCTTGTCGGCGAGCGCGCCGTGTTTCTTGACCCAGCCCTGGAAGAGCTTCTTGTTGGCGGCGCCATGCTTCTCGTCATTGGCGAGCAGGTGCATGAGGTCGATCGTGTTGGCGAGGTTGCGTTCGTAGTCGGCCTCGGCCGCCGAGATCACCGCCGGCGTGATGAAGTCGTGGTTGGCGGCGGCGATCTGCATCAGGAAGCCGGAGCGGAACACTTCGCCGACCAGCGGTTCGAAGACGATGTTGATGGCGAAATACTGCTCGAGATAATCGGTCGCGCCCATGATGGATTCGACCGCTTCGCGGGTGCCTTGCCAGTTCTTGTCCTCGAGCCAGGCCTTCTTGCCGAGCTCGTCGTCCCAGTCGGGAAGGTCCATGCCGATCTCGGCAAGGTAGAGCGTGATGTCCTGGGCAAGTCGCAGCTTGTAGGACGAGTTGGTCAGCGTCGCGTTGTTGATCATCTGGGTGTAGCCGTAACGCTGCGCCTGCATCAGCGAGGTGCCGAGCCCGAATTCGGCGTGTTTCCAGGCGCCGAGCTGGGTCTGCAGGATCTTGACCCAGGCCTTGTCGAAGGTCTTCGGGGTGCCGGATTTGCGGGCATTGTTGATGACGCTCTGCACCATCGTCTCGATCTTCGACTGGCGCTGGTAGTGCGTGCGCTCCCATTCCTGGTCGGGAGCGCGGAAGGCATGCCAGTTGGAGCTCTGCGCGGCGGTGTTCTGCTTGACATAGGCGCCCTTGCCGTCGGCGAAGGAGATGATCCAGTCCTGGATCAGGTAGCGTTCCGGGTCGGGCTGAACGTCGACCGTCATGTCCTCGTAGTGGGTGGCGCGCTGGCCTTTCGGGTCGAAATACCGGTATTTCCGGCTGTCAGAGTCGGCGAAGATCGCCGCGCCGGCGGCTCCGGATCCGACTGAACTCGAGGTTGCAGGCATAGTCTCTCTCCCTTGTTGCAGTTGTGGATGGCTGTGCGTCGGCCGCCCTCAATGGGCCGGCGTTGCACCTGCCGATGTGGTGAACTTGTCGAAGAAGATGCGCTCGGTTTCGAAGCCGTTCATGAACAGGACCGGCTGCAGCGCATCGATCATCGGCGGCGGACCACAGGCATGGACATCGCCCTGCCCGTCGACGGCCAGTTGCTTGAGCATGGCGTCGACACTCTGGTGCACGAAGCCACGTTCGCCTTGCCATTCGGCGTCGTCGTTCGCGTGCGACAGCACGGGAATGAAGGTGACGTCGGAATGATTGCCGACCAGCTCGGCGATCCTGTCGAGATAGAACAGGTCGTTGCGGGTGCGGGCGCCGTAGAAGAAATAGACCGGACGCTTCTCGCCGCTCTTGAGATGGTCGTTGAGGATCGACCAGATCGGCGACATGCCCGACCCGGCGCCGACCAGGATCAGGGGTCCTTGCCGTTCGTCGCGGCGGAAACAGGTTCCGTAAGGTCCGACGACGGTGACCTCGGCTCCGGCTTCGATGCCTCCAGAATCGAGTTCTCCGGAGAACTTTCCCTCAGGGTATTTTTTGATGATGAAGGAGAGTTTTTCGGTTTGGTCCGGCGTATTTGCCATGGAGAACGAGCGCGTAATCGTCTCCCCTTTTTGCGTGGTAACCGTGATGTCGACATATTGCCCCGCCCAGAACTTCATCGGCGAGCCGAGTTCGATCTCGATGCCGCGAATGTCGTGGGTCAGGTGCTCGATCCGAGCGATCCGGCCCTTGTACGTCTTCACGGCGATCGCTTTCGCCAGAATCTCCTCGTCGTAGTTGAGAAGCTCGACTTCCAGGTCGGAGAAGGCGATGCAGCGGCACAACAGCACGTGCCCGCTCTCCTTCTCCATGTCGTTCAGCGCGAAGGTCGAGTATTTCAGCATGTCGACTTCGCCTTCGAGCAACACGCTTTTGCAGGCCGAGCATTGCCCTTCCTTGCAGCCGTGCGGCAGCGCAATGCCCTGGCGGAACGCGGCGTTGAGCACCGTTTCGCCATGCTCGACATCGAATTCGACGCCGACCGGGCTGAGCCTGACCGTGTGGGTTTCCGACATACGGACCTCCAGTGAAAGGAAGGGGCGGGACGAACCCGCCCCCCTTTGGCCTGATCAGTTGCAGGGGGTGATGGTGAAGCCCTTGGCGTACTCTGCCAGGTGCTTCTCGCGGTCCGCGGGCGACATGGCGCGCAGCGCGTTGAGCGGCGATCCGAGCGTGTTGCCGCGCACATCGTCGAGCGTCCACATCTCCTTGTCGTCGAAGCGCAGATGCGGCTGCGGAACCAGCGTCTTGCCGTCGGAACGGACGAAGTTCAGGTCCTTGATCGCATCAGCCAGATCCCAGCCGTCATAGAGCGTCTCCCACTCGCGCTTGCCGCTGAAGCGGCCCATCGCGGGCGTCGGGCGGCCCTGGTACTCGTCGGCGAAGGCGACCGTTGCGGTCCACTTGTCGAGTTCATGGGCAAAGGTGTGAAGCTGGCCGTCGATTTCGCCGACCACCATGTCCTCGCGGATCAGGCAGGGAACGAGGCAGGACCAGCAGCGGTGCGGATAGACGTAGCCGACGTCGCTGTTGAACAGCAGCACCTTCTCGCCCTTGTGGCTGAGCTTGGCGTACCATTTCCAGAAGTCGCCGAACTCGGCGTACCAGCCCGGATACTTGTGCTCGAACCACTCGAAGTCCTTGTCGGTCTGGGCTTCGATGCGCCAGAAATTGACCGGCCAGCCGACCGCGAAGAACTGCCCGACCTTGTGGACATAGTTCTTCTTGGTGATGCGTTCCCAGGCCGCCTGGACGTCGTCGTGATGGACCTTGATGCCGTATTTTTCGAGCGGCAGCATGTAGGTGCGGTAGTAGTCCTCATAGATCCAGCGGTGCCACATTTCCGCGTAGGATTCCTTGTTCTTGTCGCGGTTGGTGGTGCCGTATTCGATGAAGGTGCCGATGGCGGCATCGACGATGGCGTGGTTCTGCCAGAAGGCGTAACGCAGGTCGCGTTCCAGCAAGAGGTGGTTTTCCGGCTCCTTGAGCGCGGCCATCAGCAGCGAGTGACCATTGCCGATGTGCCGGCTCTCGTCGGACTGCACCGACAGGAAGACCGTCGGCAGCGCATAGTCGCCGTTGCGGGCCGCTTCCGAAGGCATGGCGACGAACAGGGTGTTGGTGAAGGCGGTCTCGGCGACCACGGTCAGGTACATGCAGGCGGCGGTCATCGTGTCGCCGGTGATGAAGCCTTCCGCGAACTGCCGGCCGATGGTGGTGGCGTAGCATTTTCCGAAGGCTTCCTCGGTGATGTCGAAGCCGGCTGGATCGATGTAGTTCTCCATGTACCATTTCTTCAAATTCATCTGGATCGTCGAGTGACGGAACTCGTCGATCATCTGCATGGTGAAGCCGGTGCGGAGTTCCTCGCCGGGTGCGATACGGGCGACCATCGCCATCGAGCGGGCAGCGGAGATTTCCGGGAAGGGAATGATGGCCAGGAAGAGCTTCATCCACTCGACCCAGCGCGGCTCGACATTGCGGAACATGTCGCCGCGCAATGCCGCGTCGAGCGCGCCGTAGACACGGTTGTCCTTCTCTTCCTGCATCGGGAAGTACGACCGCAAGACCTGTTTCATCGGGTCGCGCGGCGTCTTGTTGATCTTGTAGTCGGTCGGAAACGTCATCGCTTCCTGCACGTAGGAAGGATTCCAGCCGAGATCGGCAATCTTCTTGGTTGCCTCGCCGACGGAGATTCCGCGTTGCGAGGTGATCTTGTTGAGCGTCAGAGACGTCATGGTCATAAGCCTCCACCAGGTTTGAACCGCGGGTCCCTTGACCCCGGCATGAAGCGGCGCACAGCACCGCCAGTGAGAGTGCGAACGGCACGACAAAGGGTTGCGCATTCAGGCGCGACTCATCGTCCGGCCATTCAAGTGGATCGCGGCAAAGGTGCTGGAGGCGTCTGGCAGGATCCGCGGCGCCAACCGCATATGCGATGGGCGTATCGAAGCGGCCTGCTTCCTCCGTTCCTTCGTTCTTTTGGCACCGCGTCAAAGCGCGATGGGCTTCTTGTGGAAATGTACAAAGCAAGCGTCGTGCCAGTTTGGAAAGATCGCCCCTGGCTGCCGTTCAAAACAAAATCGCCGCCCCTTCGGCATACGAGCAGATGGCCGACTGTAACGTTGTTTTACAGTTGTAAAGTACGCCTGTAATATTTAGCGTTTATTCGCATACGCAATATGTTTAGTTAGCAAGTGCAGCAAATACGAAAACAAATATCATCTATTCAATTCTTCGTCTTTCTCTACTATCTGAAGGCGATGGCCCATGGACGGGCCTGGCGCTGGAGAGAGACCATGCCGAACGACAGGGACAGCCGGGGGCCACCAGAGCCAATGTCCAGCCAGGCCGATGGCGTTGCTGGCGATCTTGTCAGGCTAATGCCGCGCGACCTGGTCTTCGTTATGCGCTTCATGGGCGAGAGCCAGCACCGCCTGCAGAGCCATTTCCAGGACTTCATCCGGGGCGAACTCGCCGCCGGCGGCGTCACCGCGGAGACGCATCCGATGATCCATCTGTTCATCGAGAGCCATGCGATCCTGTTGCGCGACTTCGTGTTTTCCGGCGTTTCGCTGACGCGCCAGTTCCGTGTCGACGAGATCGAGCGCCTGACCGGCGACACGACATCGATGATCCGCGTCGACATCTGGGATCAGCTCAAGAGCCACATCGAGACCGCCGAAAAACAGTTCCAGTCGCAGGCCGGCACATTGCCCAGATTGCTGTCCACTTTTGAAAAACCGCAGGGACCGTTGGCTGGGAGCGAGACATGACGGGAGGATCGGGTACCGCCAAACGGGACGCGCTGCTGGCTCGCCGGCTCGATCTTGTCGCCGGCGTTTCCGCGCTCACCGCGGAGGCGTTGCGGCTCAATCAGAAGCGCGCCGGCATCGAAATGGAACTCCTGCGCCTGGAGCTCGAAATCGGCAGAAGCGGCGCCGGCGAGCAACTGGTGCGGGACTTGCGTGAGGCAGAGCGAAGTGCCGCGGCGATCATGCAGGCCTGCGCGGCCTGCGAGGACCGCATCGTCGCCGCCGAAGGTGATGTCGAGGACGTCGATCGCCGGCTTGCCGCAGCGATGAACAAGTACTGATGGAGAGACACCCGTGAACCAGCAGACGATGCAGAACCTGACCTTGTTCGACCTTCTGGCCCGCAGCTGGCGGCGGCCGTCGGCGATTGCCGATCTGCGCTTCAGCGCCGATGGCTCGACGGTCGCCTTTGCCTCCGTGGACGGAACCGTCGCCATTGCCACGGTCGCGGATCACGAGCCACCGGAGGCGCGGCTCAGGGTGAGCAACGATCTCGGGCAGACGACGATCCGACCAAGGGAGAAGCCTGCGGTGCCCCTGATCGCAACGGGGGCATTCGGAGATGGCGATGTCCCGCTCGTTGCCCATGCGCATTCAGGCTTCCTTGTCGGCGCGGCAAGCGGCGAAGCGCTGCATCTGACCGCCGGCGGTGAAGTCGCGGAGCCGCTGGTCAAGATCGACGGACCGATCGTCGCCATCGACCACAGCGCCCCCTCGGACACAACAGCCGTCAGCAACGGGCATGATGTCTTCCTCTCGCGTGACCGCGGCGATGCGGTGAAGCTGGAACACGCAACGACATCGTCGATGGACGCTCTTGCTTTTTCACCGGCCGGGAAACACCTCGCCTGTGGCGTTGGCGAGGGACTGTCGATCTGGTCGGTTGAAGGCGACGCTGCCTTGATACGTGATATCTCCCTTTCGGCGCGCCCGGCGTCGATCCGCTGGAGCAGCGACGGCAGATGGCTGGCCTGCGGCCTCGAAACAGGCGGCTTTGCCCTGGTCAGCCTGGCCGACAACCTTGTCGGAATGGTCGCCGGATTCCCATCGCCGGTTCGGTCAGTGTGCTGGAGCCAGACGGGCAACGCACTCTTTGCGTCAGGCGCATTCCGGATAACCGGCTGGTCGATGACCGCCCCGCCGTTGGGCGGCGAAACCTCGGGCGCGCTGGAGACCGGTCACGCCGGACTGGTTCTGGTCGAAGCGGTGGCGGCCCACCCGGAGAAGAAACTGATTGCCGCCGGCTATGCCAATGGCCGCATCACCGTTGCCCAGATCGGCGCGCGGGACGAGCTTCTCGTCAGGGCGCTGGGGAGCACTGTCACCGCGCTTGCCTGGTCCAGCGACGGACGACATCTGGCGGTGGGCAGTGCCGACGGCTCCGCCGCGATCGTCACCTTTCCCGCGCAGATGTTCAAGTAGCGGACAAGTCCATGAAACAGGAGGATGGAATGCAAACCGAACTCACGGCCGAAGATGAGAGCAAGGACGAATTTTTCGAACGGCTGGCCAAACTGTCGGAAGAGATGGTGGCCAAGCATGGCAAGGATTTTAGCATGGGCGCCCTGGTCCTCGCCGCGCGCTGGATCGCCGAGAACCGCGTTGGCCAGTTGAAGACGAATTAGGCTAACCAACGACCTTGTCCGTTGTGAAGCGAACGGGGGCGGCTACTCAAAGGAATAAGTGAAGCCCTCCTTGGAGGCGCCTACGGTCACCTTGGTCATCTTTTCGCCGCCGAGCGACCGGTTCAGCACACCGCGGCTCAATTCCGGCAGAAGCGTGTTGGTTAGGATGGCATCGATCATCCGCCCGCCGGATTCGATCTCGGTGCAGCGGGCCTTGACCAGATCCATGACACCGTCGCCGATCACCAATTCCGCGTCGTTGGTCGCACGCAGCCGGCGCGCGATCTTGGCGAACTGGTGACGGGTGATCGCTTCGATCATCGAATCCGAGAGCGGATAGTAGGGAATGGTCACCACCCGGCCGAGAAAGGCCGCCGGGAAGACCTTCAGCAACGGGCTGCGCAAGGCAGTGTCCAGATCGTCGAGCCCGGCCCTTAGCGTGCCGTTCCTGGTCCGGTCCATGATCACCTCCGAGCCGACATTCGATGTGAGCAGGATCAGCGTGTTCTTGAAATCGATGCGCCGGCCCTCGCTGTCGTCCATCATGCCCTTGTCGAAAACCTGGAAAAAGATTTCGTGCACGTCCGGATGCGCCTTCTCGACCTCGTCGAGCAGGATGACCGAATAGGGTTTGCGGCGGACCGCCTCGGTCAGGATGCCGCCCTTGCCATAGCCGACATATCCGGGCGGAGCGCCCTTCAGGGTAGAGACCGTATGAGCCTCCTGGAACTCGGACATGTTGATCGAGATGAGGTTCTGCTCGCCGCCATAGAGTGTTTCGGCCAACGCCAATGCGGTTTCGGTCTTGCCGACGCCCGAGGGGCCACAGAGCAGGAACACGCCAACCGGTTTTTCCGGCGCGCCGAGCCCGGCGCGGCTGGTCTGCACGCGCTTTGCGATCATCTCCATGGCGTGATCCTGGCCGACCACGCGTTCGGACAGGGTCGCTGCGAGCCGCAGCGCCTTTTCGGTCTGGCTCGACAGCATCCGCCCGGTCGGGATTCCCGTCCAGTCCTGAACGACCGCCGCCACGGCGTTGCGGTCGACCGACGGCAGGATCAGCGGCGTTTCGCCTTGCGCCTCGGCAAGTTCGGCCATCAGTTCGCGCAGCCGGGCGAGATCGGCGGCCGGATCGGGCGGCGAAGCCTTGGCAGCCGCCGGTGCCTCCACATCGGTCTTGGCTGTTTTGGTCTTGGCCGCTTTGGTCTTGGGCGTTTCGGGTTTTGGCGTTTCGGCCTTGGGCAGCTCAGTCTCGGCCGCGTCCGCGCCGGCAGTCTCGGTATCGGGCTCCGGCGTCTCCACCGCATCGAGCGGCACACCTTCGCCGCGCAGCCTGGCACGCAATTCGAGTATCTCGGCAACCAGGGCTTTTTCCCGATCCCAACGCTGCTGGGCTGCGGCCAGCGTGACCTCGGTTTCGGCAAGTCCGGTCTCGACCCGCGCCTGCCGCTCGGTCACCTCGATGCCGATCGCGGCCTCGCGGCCGATGATGCCGCGCTCGACCTCCAGCGCCTGGCGGCGACGCATGATGTCTTCGACCTCGGCCGGCGTGGCGTGTTGCGATATGGCGACACGGGCGCAAGCGGTGTCGAGAAGGCTTACCGCCTTGTCGGGCAGTTGCCGCGCCGGGATGTAGCGATGCGACAGGCCGACCGCCGCCTCGATCGCCTCATCCAGGATCTGCACCTTGTGGTGCTGCTCCAGGACGCCGGCCACACCGCGCAACATGAGAACGGCCACCGCCTCCGACGGCTCGTCGATCTTCACCACCTGGAAACGGCGGGTCAGCGCCGGGTCCTTCTCGATGTGCTGCTTGTATTCGGCCCAGGTCGTCGCCGCGATGGTGCGAAGTTCGCCGCGCGCCAGCGCCGGTTTCAAGAGATTGGCGGCATCGCCTGTTCCTGCCGCGCCGCCGGCGCCGATCAAGGTGTGGGCTTCGTCGATGAACAGGATGACCGGCGTTTCGGACGATTGAACCTCATCGATGACAGCTTTCAGCCGTTTTTCGAATTCGCCCTTCACGCTGGCACCCGCCTGCATCAATCCAACATCGAGCATGCGCACGCTGACCCCTTGCAGCGTGGGCGGCACGTCGCCCTGGGCGATACGCAAGGCAAAGCCCTCGACCACCGCGGTCTTGCCGACCCCGGCCTCACCGGTCAGGATCGGGTTGTTTTGCCGGCGTCGCATCAGGATATCGACGATCTGCCGGATCTCCGGATCGCGGCCGACGACCGGATCGATCTTGCCGTCGCGGGCGCGCTGGGTCAGGTCGGTGGCGTATTTCGCCAGCGCCGAGTCCCCACCCGGAGCCCGCTTCGGCGTTTCGGCCGCGGGAACCGCGATGGCAGCGCCGGCTTCGAGCGAACCTTCCATGACATCGGCGAACCGCGCGATGACCGCGCCGGCGTCGATCTTGTCGAACTCGCCGCTGATCTTCGACAGCAGGCCCTCCAGCACCGGCGTCTTCAGGCAGGCGAGGAGAATATGCGCGCTGCGGACTTCCTCGACGCCGAATTCGAGCGTTGCCAGGTTCCAGGCCTCCTGGATGGCATGGAAGATATGGTCGGAAAATTCCTCGATCGACGTTGCGCCATAAGGCAGCTTGTCGACGGCGCGGGTCATGTCGGCCGTGAGCCGGCTCGCATCCAGTCCCGCATCGGCGATCATCATTTGAACATCCGAGCGCTCGGAAAGCACCAGTTGCTCGATGAAGTGGACGAGTTCGACGTAAGGATTGCCGCGCAGTTTGGCGGTGTCGGCCGCAGCCTTGAAGGCGCGCACACCGACAGGATTGAGCTTGCCGACCAGTTCCTTGCGTTTGAAGCTCTGCGACGACCGGCGCTGTTCCATCGAACGTGCTCCTGCAATCTGCCAGCCGATAACCTGCCACATAAGCCGCCACTTGACAAAGCGCAGGATGGACGAGGTCTCAATGCACGGTTCAGCCGGCTTCCTCGGTTTGTGGAAAGTCCTGCACCATCGGCTGCAAACAACCGTGGAATTGCGCGGCTGTGCGATGCATTTGCCATACACGGTTCGGCAATCACAGCACGGATACCGACACTCAGGGCGGTCGCGTTTAGCTTCTGTTAATTTTTGAGGCAGTCGTTGAATTGTGGTAAAGTGCAACGGTGTGATAACGTCGCGTCACGTACGGTTTTAGGGCCGGTCGCTGGGGGTTGGTGTGATTGATCTCGCACTCTGGCTTGCTCCGCTCGACGGTGAAAATCCGTCCGGGGAGGATTTGCGCAACGATCCGGCTTTTCATGAGCTGGAGCGCCTGACGGAAGCCCAGGTCAAGGTCGTCCACGACGGTAACAACAAGGCCACCTCGCAAAGCACCATTCCGGTCGACTGGCCCGCGGTGCTCGCAAAGGCGGAGGAATTGCGCGCGCATGGCCGGGACCTGCGCCTGCTCGTCATCGTCACCCGCGCGCTGGCCAATGAAGAAGGACTGGCCGGGCTCGCGCAGGGTCTGACCCTCATTGCGCAGACCTTCGACCAGCATTGGGAAACCATGCATCCGGCGCTGCGGCCCAACGCTGCGCCACGCGATGCCGCCTTGCGCCGTATCAACGCGCTGCTCGACCTGCAGAATGGTCAGGACGGGTTGTTGGCGAATCTGCGGCAAATGACGTTCTTTGCGCCGCGCGCAATCGGCCCGATCCAGGGCAAGGACCTGGAAAAGGGTGCGCTCGACGACCGTGTCATGCTCCAGGAAGCCGCCTCGGGGTTGAATGCGGCAGAAAAGGCCGCATTGGTCAGTGCGCACGGACAACTCCTGAACCGGGTGCGTGCCGGATGCGCGGCGCAGATAGATCAAGCCAACGCAGAGATGGTCGTGCTCATCGCCGACGCCCAGGCAGCGATCGCGGGCCTCGATGCGGTCGAGACCGCCCTCAACACTCGTCTCGAGGGCGGCGGCGCTCCCGTTCCGGAATTAAAACGGTTTCTGCAGCGTTTGCTGACGACCCTCGAGCGGAATTCGGCAGCCGGCGTCATGGCCAATGGCGCGGCCAAGCCGTCCACGCCGGCAGAACCGGAAACGCCTGCCCGAAACGGTCATGGAGCCGATACGATGGCAAGTATGGCAAGCTACGCGGACTCGAGCACGGGGCTTCCCGACCGGATTTCCTCGCGCGACGACGTGGTGAAATGCCTCGACCTCGTCGTCGCCTTCTATGACCGCACCGAACCTTCGAGCCCGATTCCGCACCTGGCTCGGCGTGTGCGCCGGATGGTGCATATGGATTTCGTTGAACTGATGGAAGATCTCGCCCCGTCGGGGCTGAAGGAATTCCGGCTTCTTGCCGGCGTTCCCGATGTCAAGAAGACGGCTCAGAAGGATGAAAGGTAACAACACATGCCAGCCGAAAGCAAAGCGAAGGTCATCGAACGAAATCGCGCGCCGCGGGTGCAGATCGCCTACGACGTGGAAACCTACGGTAGCCCGACGACGATCGAACTGCCGTTCGTCATGGGCGTGATGGCCGACCTTTCCGGCGCTTCGCAAACCAAGGAAGCGTCGAAGTCGGTGCTGGACCGCTCCTTTGTCGAGACAGACGCGAACCGCTTCCCCAAGTTCATGGAGGCGCTCGGGCCGCGCGTCAAAGCCCGGGTCAAGAACACGCTGCCGCAGGCCGAGGGCCAGGAGCGCGACGAGGAACTGGCGCTCGATCTGACCTTCACCAAAATGGGTGATTTCGCCCCGGACAAGATCGCCGAGCAGGTTCCGCAACTGGCCGAGATCCTCAAGATGCGTCGTCAGCTCGAGGAATTGCTGGGCTTCATGGATGGCCGCGTCGACGCCGAAAAACGCATTGCGCAGCTTCTGAACAACGAGCCGCTTCTTGGCAAGATCGCCGGCCAGGCGCTGGCCGACGACGACAAGGTTGGGGAGTAAATCATGGCCGAACAGCAAAAGACCGCCGCCGTCGCCGCCGAGGCGGAAGCCATAGACCTGGGAGAATTCAGCGGGCTCCTCGAGAAGGATTTCAAGGTCAAGAAGGACGACAGCGAGAAGCTGCAGCAACTCGTGCGCAATCTCGCGCTCGCGGCGCAGTCCCGTTCCGACACCACGACCATCTCATCCAATGCGATCAAGTCGATCAAGTCGCTGATCGCCGGCATCGACAAGATGCTGACGACACAGGTCAACGAGATCCTGCACGCACCGGAAGTGCGCGAAATGGAAGGCACATGGCGTGGCCTCTGGTATCTCGTCAACAACACCGAGACGGATCAGAAGCTGAAGATCCGGGTGATGAACATCTCCAAGGAGCAGCTGGCCGACACGCTCGAAGACTATGAAGGCCAGATGTGGGATCAGAGCCCGATCTTCAAGAAAGTCTATACGGACGAGTACTCGATGCTTGGCGGCGAGCCGATCGGCTGCGTGGTTGGCGCCTACGAATTCTCCAACCACCCGCGCGACGTCGGTCTGCTGCGCAACATCTCCGGCATTTGCGCCTCGGCGCACACGCCGTTTATCGCAGCCGCCTCGCCGCGCCTGTTCCGCATGGACAGCTGGCAGGAATTGCCGAACCCGCAAGACCTGCAGCAGATCGTCTCCAATCCGGCCTATGCCTCGTGGCAATCGTTGCGCGAGAGTGAGGACGCTCGCTACATCGGCCTGACCATGCCGCGAGTCCTGGCGCGCCTGCCATATGGCACAGATACCGTTCCGGTGAAGGGCTTCACCTTCGAGGAAGAGGTGCAGGGCGATCACAACAAATATGTCTGGATGAACGCCGCCTTCCCGATGGGCGTCAACATCAACCGCAGTCACAAGTTGTTTGGCTGGGGCACGCAGATCCGCGGCGTCGAGAATGGCGGCACGGTGCTGAACCTGCCGGTACACAGCTTCCCGACCGACGATGGGTCGATCGCGATGAAATGTCCGACGGAAGTCGCCATCGACGACCGGCGCGAAGCGGAACTGGCCAAGCTCGGCCTGATGCCGATCCTGCATCGAAAGAACACCGATCTCGCAGCCTTCATCGGCGCACACTCGCTGCAGGACGACGAGACGCGGGCGGGCCGGCTGGTCGACCCCGATGCACAGTCGAACGAGCGGCTGAGCGCCAACCTGCCGTATCTCTTCCCGGTTTCGCGCTTTGCGCACTACCTCAAGGCCATTGCGCGCGACAAGGTCGGCTCGTTCAAGGAGCGCTCCGACATGCAGATCTGGTTGACCGAGTGGATCAACCGCTACGTGCTGGCCAACCCGGCCTTTGCCGACGACAAGGCGCGCGCCAAGCGCCCGCTTGCCGCCGCCGAGGTCCAGGTGGACAGCGTGGAGGGGCGGCCGGGCTATTACAATGCCCGCTTCTATCTGCGCCCGCACTACCAGCTGGAGGGCATCAATGCCTCGCTCCGACTGGTGTCGGAACTGCCGTCCGTGAAGACTTGATTTCCAGCAACCAGACTTTGTTTTGTTGAAAGCGGTGGAGAAAGACAATGCCAGTAAAGATTGATGGTTTTCTGAAGGTTCCCGATATCAAGGGCCCCAGCACCCGTGACGGCCATGATGACGAGATCGAAATCCATGGCGTCGACTACAAGATGGTCGCGCCTTATGATCCGAATTCGCTCTCACGCCGTGGCCGTGTCTCCATGGGCATGATCAAGTTCATCAAACACTACGACAAATCCTCGCCCTATCTGAAAAAGGCTTTGTTCGACAACAAGGCCCTGGATGAAGTGGTGTTCTCGGCACGCCGGACCATCGATGGCGAGACCAAGGATTACCTGGTCGTTACCCTCACCGACGCCTCGATCATGGAATACGACATGTCGCAGGCCGAGGATGAGGAAGACCTGATCCAGGAAGAGGTCAGCTTCGCCTACAAGAAGATCAAGTTCGTCTATGACGGCAACGATGAAGCCGAAATGGATGTCTATGTCGGCAAGTGAGGCCCGGCGGCCCGGCGCGGGCAAGCAGCAAACCAGCGGCAGCTTGCGTGCAAAAAGCGAGGCGGTCCAGCCGTCGCTTTGGGATCGCCTCGTCAATGACCTGCCGGGCCTGACCTCGGAAATAGACGGGCTGCGCCATGTCTTGCTTGACGAGCTTGGCGCGGACCGCCTCGACACATTTGTTGCCGGCAGCGCGCGGACCATCGACGCCGATGCGGAACTGACAGCCGATCAGAAACGCCGTCTGCATCGATTGGCCTTTCAGACCCAGCACCGCGTCGAGATCGAAAGTCGTGGCGTGGTGGTATCGGCCCGTGTGCTCAGGGAAGCGGTACGGCGTGACATCGAGGCGCTCTTCAACACCGAGCGCTTCGAGGCCACCCCGCTTCTTTCCGACCTGGAAAATGAACAGCTGTCGGACAATCCCCCTTCGCTCGCCGATTTTCCGGAGGTCCGTCGAAGCGTGGTCAACTACGGCGTGCCTTCCTTCTCAGGCCGGTCGTCCCGCGACTTTGATCGCGACGTGCTGGCGCGTGAGATCCGCGCGGTGCTCGCCACCTTCGAGCCTCGTCTCAAGGAAAGCGCAACAAAGGTTACGGTCACTCTTGGCGACAAGACGGTTGGCCTGAAGATCGAGATAGACGCCGTGCTGATCATGACGCCGACGCCCGAACGCATGCGCCTGCGCACCACGATCAATCTCGATAACGGCTTGGCGCGGACCGAAATTAGGGACGCCTGAGATGGATCGGGTCTTCGTCGAATATTACGAGGAAGAACTGACCCATATCCGTGGCCTCGCGGCGGAATTTGCCGACATGCATCCGGCGGTGGCGCGCAACCTTTCCCTCGATACGGTGCCGTGTCCGGACCCGTATGTCGAGCGGCTGCTGGACGGCGTCGCCTTCCTCGCTGCGCGCACAAGGCTGAAGGTCGACGCCGAGCGCTCGCGATTTTCACGCAGCGTGCTCGATGTTCTCTATCCCGACCTGGTCACGCCGGCGCCGGCAACGGCGATGGTGGTGCTGAAACCCGGCCAGCAGGTCCAGACCATGCTCGCCGGCCACGTCGTCAAGCGCAACACTCGGCTGGTTTCCAGCCTGCAGCCCGGCCTGTCGACGCGCTGCACGTTCTCCACCGCGCAAGAAATTACCCTATGGCCGATCGCGATCACGTCGGTCAGCTATTTTCAGGATCGCAGCGCGCTGGCCATGGCCGGCATAGGGCCGATCGGCGGCGTCGGCGGCGCGGCGGCGCTCTGCATCACGCTGGCCCGGACCGGAAAAGGCAAGCTCGACGAATTGGCGCTCGACCGGCTCGACCTCTATTTTGCCGGGCGCACCAAGGCGCCGCTTCTGTTCGACGCGATTTTCGGTGCTTGCTCGGCCGTTGGCGCCCGCGCGGAAGGCAAGACCAACCCGTTGGCGCCCTTGCCGGCACCCGAAATGGTCGGCATCAGCGACGACGAAGCCCTGATGCCGCGCACGCGTCCGACATTCGAAGGATACCGCCTGCTGCGCGAATACTTCATGATGCCCGAGCGCTTTCACTATGCGCGGGTTTCGGGGTTGCAGCCCGTCGTGCGCAGGTGTGGGGCCGGGCTCGAAATCATCTTCCTGTTCAGACGCCCTGTGCCTGAACTGGCGGACCTGACGCCGGCCGACTTCGAACTTTTCGCGACGCCGATCATCAATCTGTTCGAACGTGAGTGCAACGTCGTCGATATCGATGCGCGCAAGACGCGGCAGGTGCTGCATGCAGACCGAACACGGGCGCGCGACTTCGAAATCTATCGGGTCATCCGCGTCGAGGACGCCGACACAGAAGGCAACGACGCCGAAATTCCCGAGCTCTTCAGCCTGGGTCAGAATCGCGGCAGTGGCTGGGTCTATTCAACCGAACGGCGCCCTCGCCGCGCGACGGAAGAGGAGCGGCGCGACGGCCTGACCCGCACATCATACACCGGGGACGATGTTTTCCTGGCCATATCCCGGCCGCCCGCAAGCCCGGCGAACCGGGTGCTGAAGCGTCTCGACGTCATGGCGCTTTGCACCAATCGCGATCTGCCGATCCTCGATGACAATCCGACATTGACGCTTGAGGCCGGCGACCCGGTCGAAAACGTTCGGCTGCTTGGCGCGCTGCGTCCGCCGCAGCCGGCTATCCCTGCGGCACTGCCCACCGGGGCCGACGGTGAATCGCGTGCCGACGATCTCGCCTGGCGGCTGGTGGCGCAGCTCGCGCTCAACTTTCTCAGTCTTGCCAAGGAAGGCCGCGGCATCGACCCCCTGCACGCGCTGCTCGACCTTTATGCCGACCGCGGCGATCCGAGCCTTGCCCGCAATGTGCATTCGATCGTGCGTATCGACTCGCAGCCGGTCATCGAACGTCTGCAGATCGATGGGCCGATGTGCTTCGGACGCGGCACCGAAGTGACGTTGCACGTCGATCAATCGGTCCTGGCCGGCCAAAGCACCTTGCTGCTTTCGGCCTTGCTGGCGCGGCTGTTTGCCCGTCATGCCGGGATAAACGGCTTCGTGCGAACCCGCACGCGGCTGCTGCAGAAGCAGGAGGATGTGCCATGGCCGATGACGCCCGGCAATCGCTACCTGATCTAGACAGGCCCGGCCCGAACCGGGCCGAAGGTCTGTCCGAAGCGTTCGACTTTTTCGAACTGCTGCGCCGTCTCGAACAGCGGAGCGGTCTGTTCGGCCATTCCGGCCGCCCCAACCGTGAGCCGGCACGGCTCGGCCAGCATGCGCGCCTCGCATTTTCGGCGCGGGACCTGGTGCAATTCCGCGAAGCCAGCGACGAGGCGCCGGCCCGGGTCACGGTTGCAAATCTCGGTCTGCTGGGACCGGAGGGGCCCATGCCGCTGCATGTGACGCGCTGGGTGCTCGACCGCCTGTCGCAGCGCTGGTTCGCCGGCGCCGACGCACAGCTGACCAGCGACACGACGTTCGTGGATTTCGTCAACATTTTGCAGCACCGCATGATCGCCCTGTATTATCGGGCCTGGGCGGATGCGCATCCGGCCGTGCAGGTCGAACGCCCGGTCGGTGGGCGCGTTCGCGCCATGCTTGAAGCGATGGCTGGGATCGGACTTCCCGGCACCCAGAACACCGAGCTCGATACGGTGAAGCTTCGCCAGGCGGCTTCGCTCGCCACCCAGGTCGACGGCCCGGAACGGCTGACGCTGTTTTTGGCGGAAGCGTTCAAGGTACCGGTTCAGATCAAAGAGTTCATCGCCGCCTGGATGACCATACCAACCGGCCTGCAGACCCGCCTTGCAAAGGCCTATGCAGGGCTCGGCCGGGGGGCGACGATCGGCCCGCGCGTTTTCAACCGCCAGAGCAGAATCGAACTGCGTGTCGGCCCGCTGGGGTATGAGGACTTCAAGGCGTTCCTGCCTGGCGGCCAGAAGCTCAAACTGTTCAAACAGGCGGTTCGCGACATGGTCGGGGAATCGCTCGACGTCGACCTGCGCATCGTGCTTGCGCGTGACGCAGTGCCGCCGCCCCGTGTCGGAGCGGTACAGCTCGGCCGGACCGCATGGCTTGCGCGGCCCGCTGAAAGGGGCGATGCTGACGACATGCGGCTGCGGGCAATCGTCGGATGGCGGCCGGAAATGGCGGAGGTCGCGGCATGAGTCTGCTGCTGACGCTGGAGCAAGGGCCACGCACCCAGGCGGTACGGCAGACCCGGCTGGACGAGGGTGAGCTGGTGATCGGCCGCAGCGCGGACGCGGGCTGGCAGATCGACGACCCCGACATGTTCGTTTCGCGAGCTCATTGCCGGATCTCTGGCGGGCGAGACGGATATTTCGTCACCGACACGTCGAGCAGCGGATTGTTTATAAACGACTCCGACAGCCCGCTCGGCGCCGGCAAGTCGACGCGCCTTCAAAGCGGCATGCGGCTGAGGCTGGGCGACTATACCGTCCACGTCGACCTGCAAACGCCAACCGCTCAAGCACCCGCGGCCGGCCAGCCGGTTCCGGAACGCCTGCCGCCGGCGTCTCGGGCGCCGGTGAGCATCGGCCGCGATGACTTCTTTTCCGCCAAAGTCGAAGAAGAGCCGCGACGGCCACGTCCGGCCGACCTGCCGAACCCGTTCGAGCAACCGGTTGCCGGCGCGTTCGAGCGTGCCGCCTCCAGCCAGCGCAGCTCGCCTGCTTTCGATGATCCGTTCAGCCTCGATCCGGTGGCAACGCCTGTGTCGAAAAATGCCGCCCCCTATCCCGAACCGGGCGGCTCGGCGGGCCAAGCCGACCCATTCAGCCTCGACCCGGTGCCGTCCTCCAGCCGCGGAGCCGAACTCGCCGCGGGAAAGCTGTCCGATTTCACCGATGATTTTGGCTTCGGACCAGCCGCGGCGCCGAGTTCGGCAAACGGCGCCGGCTCGACCGGACAGCGCGAGCGCATCGCCCAACGACCACAATCCACCAATCCCTGGGATTTGCCCGTGCAACCGGCGGAGGCCCCTCCTCCGCCACGTGTGGGCGCTGCCGCCAAACCCGCGCGCCCGCCGGCAGCGGCGCAGCCGGGGGAGACGGCGCTTCGCTCCGCATTCCTGCACGGCATGGGCGTCGAGGAAGCCGATTTCCCCGGACGCGACAGCATCGCGGAAATGGAGAAGTTCGGTCGTGAATACCGGCTGATGATGGAAGGCCTGATGCAGCTTCTGCGCAAGCGGGCCGAGGAAAAGGGAAACGCTCGCGTCGCCCAGACCATGGTCGGGGCCTCCGAAGTCAATCCGCTCAAGTTTCTGCCGACGGTCGACGACGCCATCGTGACGCTTATCGCCGAGCGCAGCCCCGGATTTCTCGCCGGCGAAGCGGCGATCGCCGACGCGGTTCGTGATCTCGCGCAACATCACGTGCGCGCCTGGCGCGGTATACAGGCGGCTTTGCGGCGGATGATCGACCGTTTTGACCCGGCAGCGATCGAAGAGGAGCTGAAGTCGAATTCGGCGATCGGCACCCTGCTTTCGGGCGGGCGCGGCGCCAAGCTGTGGGAGCTTTACCAGAAACGTCATCGTGAAATCGCCGAGAGCGCGGAAAAAAGCTTCCTTGGCGAAATCGGCACTGATTTTCGAGATGCATATGAGGAGGAGTGAGAGATGATCGATCGACGTGAATTTGTCGTTGCCCTGGGCGCGACTGGGTTGCTTGCGGCTTGTCAGAGCGGTCCGCCAAAACCATCGGTGATCACCGTCAACGTGACCGGCGGAACCGGCATGAACCCGGGGCCAGGTGGCGGCGACCGGCCGGTGACGGTTCTCGTGATGCGGCTGAAAAGCACCGGCAAATTCAATTCCGCCGACTACTTTGCGCTGCAGGGGGACGCCGGCACGGCGCTGGCAGGCGATCTCATCGGGTCCGACCAGATCGCCGTCGCGCCGGGAAAATCCGCATCCAAAACCATCACCGTCGAGCCGGACGCGACGGCGCTGGGCTTCGTTGCACTGATCCGCGAGCCTGGCGGCAGGAACTGGCGGACAACCAAGTCGGTGTCGCCGGGATCAAAATTCACGATCAATGTCACGCTTGGCAGCGGCGGCATTTCCGCCTAGCGGCCAGGGCAAGGGGAGCTCAATGCAGAGAGTAGCGGCATGAGCGATGCAAACAGGGTGCTATGGTCCGAAGGGCTTTTCCTGCGGACCCAGCATTTCCAGCAGCAGGATCGCTTCTTCGAGGCGACGGTGCGCGGCGCGTTGCAGGCCGGGCAACTCCACACGTTCGGCTTTCAACAGCTGACGCTGGACCAGGCATTGCTGGACGCGGGCCAGATCTCGATCCTGTCCGCACGGGGCATCTTTCCGGACGGCACGCCTTTCTCCATTCCAGACATGATGGACGCGCCGCGACCGCTGCCGGTCACTGCGGACACGGGTGCCGGACCGGTGCTGGTCGCGTTGCCGCTGGAGCCTCCCGGCGGTGTCGGCTTCGATCCGGCGCACGCCGCCGCCTCGGGAGCACGATACCATGGGCGGATCGTTTCGGTGCGGGACGCCGTCCAGGGCGGTTCAGACGCTGAGGAAATCGAAATCGCCCGCCCGCAGGCGCTGCTGCTTGCACCCGGCAAGTCGGTCGGCGGCTACACGGCCCTGCCGATAGCCGACCTCAAGGGGGTTAGAGCCGATGGCGGCGTCTCGCTGGACGAGACCTTCCTGCCACCGACACTGGTTACCGGCGCGGTGGCCTGGTATCGGCAATTGCTGCTGGAAGTTGTCACCGGCCTCGACCAGATCGCCGAGGCGCATGGCAAGATGGTCATGGGCGGGCCCGGGCGCAGCGTCGAAGATCTGCTGATGCTCAATCTCGCCAATGCGGCACGTCCGCGGCTGGCCCACATGCTGGCTCAGGATGTCTTCCATCCGGCCGAGCTCTACCTGGAACTTGCCGGGCTCGCCGGTTCGATGGCGACCTACGGATCGAGCGCGCGGCGGCTGGGCGAGTTGCCCGCCTACGATCACATGGCGCCCGGCCCCGCCTATTCGGCGCTGGCCGATGCGCTGCGCTCGCTCATCCTCAGCCTGCGTTACATCGAGCCGAAATCGCGTGCTCTGCCTGTCATGCGGCATTCGACCAATGTCTGGAAAATCCGCATCGACAACCCGAAGCTGCTGGTCGCCAGCCGGATCGTCATCCGGGTCGGTTCGGAGCTGTCGGAGGACGCGCTGCGCAAGATATTCGTCAATCAGGCGACTGTCGGCTCGGCCGACCAGTTCGAGGGCCTGTGGAAATCGCGTTTGCCCGGCATTCCGCTGAAACCGCTTCATTCACAGCCGCGCGAGATCCCTTACGATGGCGATCGGCTATGCCTCGAGCTGGACCAGAAAAGCGAGTACTGGGCATCGCTGCTCGATGCTCCCGGCTTCGTCATCGGCGTTTCGGGCGTATTGCCAAGCGAGCCGCAGGTGGACTGCTATTCGGTGAACAGGTGAGATCATGAGCCGCGATGATCCTTTCGGACTGTCGGAGGATCGCGAACGCACTCGCATACGATTGACCGGCGCGCCGATGCCGCGGCCGATGGCTCCACTTTCGCCCGGCGCGCCCGTCAAGCGGTCTCGCACGCACCCGAACGCACTTGTCAACGCATTCGCGCCCTTGCTCGAGTTCGCTCCCGAGCTTGAAAGTGCACTGCCGCCGGACAATCCGGAAGTATTGCGTACCCGATTGCTCGAAGAGCTGGTTCGAGCCCGCGACACGGCAATGTCGGCAGGGTCCTCGATGGAACGGGCCGACCAGGCAGCCTGGGTGGTGGCGGCGTTGCTCGACGACCTGGCTCTGAACACGCCATGGGGCGGGGCCAGCGCCTGGCCGCGGCAGCCGCTCGTGGTCATGCTGCGCGGCGATGTCGATGCCGGCACGCAGTTCTTCACCCGTCTCGACGAACTCGAGCGCCATCCGAACCGGGATCGCGAATTGCTGGAACTGCAGTATGACTGCATGGCGCTCGGCTTTCGCGGCAAATATCGTGTGCCCGGCCGGTCGGGCGACCGCTCGCTCAATGCCGTTCGCGTGGCGGCGGCACGCTTCCTGCGCGATGCCGACGCCGAAGGCGCGCCATTGTCGCCAAACTGGAAAGGCGTGATCGCATCCGACGAGCCGCAGCGCTTCATCGTTCCGATCTGGGTCATGGCGCTCGGCGCGGCGGTTGTTGCCACGGCAATCCATGTCGGGCTCTCGATGGGACTGAGCAGCCAGGCGGTCGAGCTTTCCGCGCTTGTTCGCGCGCTGCCGCCGCCTGCACGCGGCGACATCACCCGTGTGTCGCCCAAGGTCGATGCGCCGCCGCCGGAGAAAGTGGATTTTGCGCTGTTGCCGGAATTTCAGGCCGGGGCGCCGGCCGACCTCAAATCCGCCCTCACCGGCACCGAGAGCGTTTCACTGGCCAAGCTGATCATCCAGGCCTCCAACCCCGAACTGTTCCAGTCGTCGCGGCCACAACTGACCGAAGGCTTCGAGCCGCTGATCGGTTCGATCGCCAAGGTGATCGTCGCCAATCAGGAGCTGATCGGAAACATCACGGTGGTCGGCCATACCGACAGCGTTCCGCTGCAAAAGACCAATCCGCTGTCGACCAACCAGCGGCTGTCCGAGGCGCGCGCCCAGACGATTGCCGACATGCTGGTCCAGAACGGAGTGCCGCAGGACCGCGTCCATTCCGAGGGCCGCGCGGCCACCGATCCAGTCGCCAGCGACAGCACGCGCGAGGGGCGAGCCTTGAACCGCCGCGTCGAGGTGCTCGTCGAAAAGAGGCTGTGAGATGTTCATTCTGCGCTTCCTCTGGGCGGTTCTGACATCGCGCTGGCTGTGGACGCTGATCGGCATCACGCTGCTTTCCCTTGTCATCTGGGTGTTTGGTCCGATCGTCAGGGTCGGTCCCTACGAACCGTTCGCCTCCGAAAATGTGCGCATCGTCATCATCGCGCTGCTGGTCATCTTCTGGCTGATCTGGCTGATCGTCGCCCAGCGCCGGGCGATCCGCGCCAACCGCATGTTCGTCGCGGAGATTGCCGCGCCGGCGGTGGAAAAGCCACTCAGCCCCGGCGAAGAGAACGTCGCCGCCGTGGGTGCCAAGTTCGCCGAGGTGATGGCCGAACTGAAGCGCCGCAAACTGGGCGGGCGCAAGTTCCTGCGCGAGATGCCATGGTATGTGATCGTCGGGCCGCCGGCCACCGGCAAGACCACGGCCCTGCGGCAGTCCGGACTGAATTTTCCGATCGACCTCACCGACGACCTGCAAGGGGTCGGCGGCACGCGCAACTGCGACTGGTTCTTTTCCGAAAACGCGGTTCTGATCGACACCGCCGGCCGCTATGTCCAGCAGGAGAGCCAGCCCGACGTGGATGCGGCGGAATGGCTGGGCTTCCTCGACCTGTTGAAGAAGCACCGGGGCCGCCGCGCGCTCAACGGCGTGATCGTCGCGCTTTCGATTGACGTGCTTTCGGAGGGCGACGAAGCCATCAAGGCGCACGGCCGCAAGATCCGCCGCCGATTGGCCGAGCTCAACGACCGGCTCGAAATCCGCCTCCCGGTCTATCTGATGCTGACCAAGGCCGACCTGATCAAGGGTTTCGAGGCTTTCTTCGGCGGCTTGTCCACCGCCTCGCGCGAGCAGGTTTGGGGAACGACCTTCGCGCTGGATGCGCGGGTGGATGCCAAGACCATCGAACGGGAAATTTCGACGCTGGCGACCGAACTCGAGCGGCGGCTGGTGCCGCGCCTGGAGGATGAGGACAAACTCGCCGCCCGTGCCGAGATCTTCCGGTTTCCCGCCCAGCTCGCGAGCCTGTCCGAACCGATCCAGGTGCTGGTCGAGGCGATGTTCGGCGAAAGCCGTTATGAGGAGGTCGCCTGGCTGCGCGGGCTTTATCTGACATCGGCGACGCAGGAAGGGGCGCCCATCGACCGGCTGACCGCGGCGCTGTCTTCTTCCTTCGGCCTTCCGCCACGGCGGGCCCTGCCCGCACCAAGGGTCGAGAAACGCAGCTTCTTCCTGAGGAACCTGCTCACCGAAGTCATCTTTAAGGAAGCAGGCCTGGGTACTTTCGACCCGCTGGCGCAACGCCGTCGCGCCTGGATCTGGCGGGGTGCGGCTGCCGCCTGCGCGGCGGCGGCGTTGCTGGCCGGTGGGCTGTTCACCTGGTCCTATTTTGACAACCGCAACGCAATAACGGCCCAAGCGAGCCAGTTCGAAGCGCTGCAGACGCCGCTGACCTCGGTTGCGGCAACGCCGGCATCGGTGGAGCAGCCCGCCATGGACGGCGCGCTCGACGCGATGGACGCGGTCGCAACTGCCCGGACAGCACCGCCGGGCGCCGCCCAGGATCTGCTGGGGCCATCGGCCTCGGCGGAACTGGTGCGGGCCCAGACCGACACCTACGACCACGCGCTGCGCAACGTGCTGGAGCCGCGCATGATCGCACTGCTCGAGGCGACCATGTGGCGGCAGATCCGCGATCCGGATTTCATGCTGGGGGCGCTGAAGACCTATCGCATGATGACCGGCCTGTCGCAGATGGATCCCGACTACGCCCAGAACTGGTGGGTGAACAGTCTGCCCGAATTCGCGGCCGCGGCACCGTTTCCGACCGCCGATGCCGAAGAGCATCAGCTTGCCGCCATCCGCCGGATGACGGTCGACGAAAGCTATATCGCGCCCGACCAGGCGCTGGTTGCCGAAGCACTGAAAACGGTGTGCACGATTTCGCTGCCGGCGCGTGGCTACAAGCAGTTGCTGGCCGATCCGGCAGTGGCCGGGCTCAAGGAGTGGATCCCGGCCAATTTCGCCGGCCCCAACGGGGGCAAGGTGTTTGCGCGGCGTTCCGGCAAGACACTTCGCGTCGGCATTTCCGGAGCCTTCACCTATTCCGGCTTCCACGACGTCATTCTCGACCGCATCGACGATGTCGCCGCCCAGGCGGCGCTCGATCGTGCGGTTTTCGCCGGCGGCTGTTCGGAAAACTCCGAAACCTCGGTCTCGGCGTTGTCGGAGGATATTCTGAAGCTCTACTATGACGACTATATCGCGCAATGGGACAGCTTCCTGCGCGACATGAGACTCGCGCCCTTGACCGATCTCAATATCGCCAGCGAAAATCTGAAGGACCTCTCGAGCGCCGATTCAGCGCTGAAGCGGCTGCTTACGGCGGTCGTTCAGGAGACCGAGTTGACGCGCTCCGACGAGGCGCCCGCTGATAACAAGGCGGCGGCCAAGGGCGCTTCGAAACTGCTCGGCAAGCTTGGCAAGCTCGGTAAGCTGGCGAGCAGCGGTGCGAAGCTGCTTCCCCGCGCCGGGTCGGCCAGCGAGGTGGACCTGACCGGCAATCTGGTGGCCGAACATTTCAAACCGCTCAAGAGCACCATCGCCGAGGTCGACGGCCAGCCGCCGGCCCTGGATGCCGCCGTCGTCGCGCTGACCGCGCTTTCGAACGTGCTGCAGACGGTTACCGCGAACCCCAATCCGCAGGATGCCATCAAGAAGCAGGGCGGCCTTGCCGAACTGACGGGTGCGGTGGCCAGGCAGGCCCAGATCCTGCCCGACCCCATCAATACCTGGCTGGGCGGGATTGCCGGTGACACCAGCAATCTGACGCAGAAGGCGGTCACTTCAGAGCTCAACGCCATCTGGCGGGCCGACATACTGCCATTCTGTCAGGCAGCGCTGAACGACCGCTATCCCTTCAGCGCCGACAGCGCGGTGGACGTCAACGTGCGCGATTTCGCCCGCCTGTTCGGACCGGCCGGGCTGATCGACGGTTTCATCAACGACCACCTGATCAACTATGTCGACACGACCAGCCAGCCATGGAAGTGGCGCGCCGATTTCGGCCTCGATGCTTCGGCGCTGGCGGCGTTCGAGCAGGCCAGGCATATCCGCGACGATCTGTTTCCCGGGGGTACCGGACCGGTGATGAGCTTCACGCTCGAACCGAAGGACCTGTCCCCCAACGTCACGCGTGTGACGCTCAATCTCGATGGCCAGAGCCTCGTCTACTACAACAACGCGACGCGGCCGCAACCGATGACGTGGCCCGGCAAGGACGGCACCGGCGTCATTTCGCTCGCCTTCCAGCCGATCGACGGCTCGCCCGAAATCATGCTCAACGAGACCGGCAGCTGGGCCTGGCTGAGGATGCTGCGCAGCGGCCGCTTCGCCGGCACCTCGCTGACCGATGTCTACAGCCTGCGCCTGGGCACGAAAGGCATGTATGCCGATTTCGAGCTCAAGGCCGCCAGCGTCGAAAACCCCTACAATTTGGAAATGTTCAAGAAGTTCACATGTCCGCCGCAGATATGAGCCTGCCAGGCTTTTACGGAAAAATGCCCGCAACCGGCGATTTCGTCACGCGGCGACTGCCGGGGGACTTTGTGCGCATCTGGGACCGCTGGCTGGCGCAGCATCTCGTCCCGCTGTTTGGTTCGGAATTTTGGCCAAGCGCAACCGCGTTGCGCTTCCTGGCTGGCCCGGCTTCCTTCGGCGCATCGGCAGGCATCATCGTGCAGAGTGCCGACAGAGTTGGCCGACAATTCCCTTTGACCGTCGTTGCGCAGCTTGCTGAAGCGCCCGTTCGGCTGGCCGACGCCGAGGCGTGGTTTACCAGCATCGAAGAGGCGGCCTTCGCCGCCCAACACGGCAAGTTGACGCCCGATGAACTGAATGCCGCGCTGGCCGCACTGCCGGTTCCGCCTTTCGAGCCAGGCGACGAGGTCATCGGTGAGCTGGTCATGTGGACCAGCCGCTCGGACATATTCGACGTCGACCCGCTGTCGCCACAAGCGACACTGGAGCAGATCTTTACTGCCAGCTTGGAGACCAGCTGATGCAGATTTGGAACCAGATGGGCTATCCGCATGAGTTCACCACGGCGACCGACGTTGCCGGCCACGTTTGGATCGTGGTGGTGGTAAAAGGCACATTCGACTTCCCCGATATGCCGGGCAATCCAGTGCGCAAATCGACCGAGCAAATGCCGCTGGTGTTTGCCGATACGCACACTGGTGAGCCTGGCTATTCAGCAACTTTCTGGGAAACCGACTTCGCCTTCCGCAAGCCGCGTTGCGATGTCATCGCCAATGGCTGTGCCTACGCGCCTGGCGGACGTCCGGCGGAGCGGGTGCCAGTTGGCATCAAGATCGGCAATTGGTCGAAACTGTTCGAGGTGGTGGGCACGCGTGAGTGGCGCGCCATCGGACCGGTGTTTACCTCCACCGCGCCACAGCCCTTCCTGCGCATGTCGATTTCCTACGATGTTGCCTGGGGTGGTACCGACCGGCTCGATCCGGAAGACCAATTGCCGGCGAGCTACAAGTACAACACCGTTGGGACCGGCTGGTCGCGTACCAAGAACCAGCGCCTAATACCCGGCCTGCGGCTACCGAACACGCAGGCTGTCGGCGAAGAAGTCCGCTCACCCTTTGGCGACTACAAGCCGATGAGTTTTGGTCCCATGGGCCGCGGCTGGCCCGGCCGTATCGAATATGGCGGCACCTACGATGACAATTGGGCCAGTAACATCTTCCCGTTCCTGCCGCCGGATTTCGACGACCGCTACTTCCAGATGGCCCCGCCCGACCAGCAGATCGATCCGCCGCGCGGTGGCGAGGAGGTTCAGCTCGTCAATTTGACACCGCAAGGGCGCGAGGGTTTTCGCCTTCCAGACGCAATACTGCCGGTCACGCTTTTCAGGAACGGATCGCCGATATTCGAGGGAAGGCTCTCTCCCGACACGATCCTTTTCGATCCGGAAAATCGACGCTTCTCGTTAGTGTGGCGCACGTCTCAGCGAATTCTTCGGAATATCCTCGAATTTTCAGAGTGTTGGATCGGACCGCCGACGCGGGGTATGCTGCGGGCGCGCGCAACCGGCAAACGTTACGCTCGCGCGCAAAAGCCTTCGCCTCCATTCCCTGAGGATGAGGCCGCATGACGACGGCTCTGGAAATTGCCTCCGTTGGCATGGTTACGTCAGTTGGTCTCGACGCACCGTCGGCCTGCGCTGCGATGCGCGCCGGTATAGACGGCTTTCAGGAGACGCGTTTCCTTTCAGGACCAGACGAAGCCTTGATCGGTGCCCCGGTACCGCTGCCTCGCGGCTGGATCGGTGAAAAGCGTTTCGCCCACCTGGCGGCCGGCGCGGTATGCGAAGCCCTCCAAAAAATACCCGAAGCGCGCGGGCAAAGTGTCGTCATTCTGTGCCTGCCCGAGGAAAATCGACCGGGCCGGCCTTTGCGGAATGTCGATACGCTTATGCGGAGCATTCTCGAAATCGCCGAGATTCCGCTATCTACACGCTCTTTGAGCGTCAGCCATGGCCGTCCTTCGGGGCATGTCGCATTGGAACAAGCGCGCCGAATCCTGGCGGCGGACGAGGCGCCCTTCGTTTTGATTGTGGGTGTCGACAGCTATCTCACCACGCATGCCGTGGAGCATTACATGTTCCGGCGGCGTCTGCTGACGCTGGCCAATCCAGACGGCTTCATTCCTGGTGAGGCCGCTGCCGCGATCTTATGCACCAGGGCCGGACATGGCGGCTTCAGACTGTTTGGGCTCGGACTGTCTCGCGAGAAGTCGTTCATCTACAACGAGGAGGATATTCCATTCCGCGGCGACGGTATCGTAGAGGCGTACAAGGGTGCGCTTCTGCAAACCGGAATCGAGATGAATGGACTCGGCTACCGCATCTCGGATCTCATAGGCGAAGCTTATTTCTTCAAGCAAACGGCGTTTGCCAGCATCCGCCTCGTGCGCGGGCATCATGGTTTTCAGGATCTCTGGTCACCCGCGGAGTCGCTCGGCAACGTTGGTGCGTCAGTCGTTCCACTGATGATCGGCATGGCATGGACTGCCGCGCGAAAGGGCTATTCCGGGGGCAATCCGGTACTCATCGAGGCTTCGAACGACGTGGGCGCCTGCGGCGCCGCGGTATTCGGTATAGGGGCGATCCGATGACGGTTTTCGCCAACAGCCTGCATCTGGCCTGCAAGGCGCAAAGCAACAAGGTCATCGCTGCCTTCCCCGATGTTTGCTTCACCCCGCCGCAAACACCTGCGACCCCTCCGGGTGTGCCGATACCCTACCCGTCTTTCGGAATGGACTCCGACACGGACAGCGGGACAGGCACCGTCAAAGTTGGTGGC
This sequence comes from Mesorhizobium bavaricum, assembly GCF_056781655.1. Classification (NCBI taxonomy): domain Bacteria; kingdom Pseudomonadati; phylum Pseudomonadota; class Alphaproteobacteria; order Hyphomicrobiales; family Phyllobacteriaceae; genus Mesorhizobium; species Mesorhizobium bavaricum. The sequence goes on from NZ_CM165566.1 coordinate 6,136,929, forward strand.
AAGACAATCACGCAAAAGAACAAATCCTACTACACCAAGACCACAGGAACCGAGGCGGGCTGTGCGCCGAAAAAGAATGTCATCACGTCTGTCAATCGAGGCAAGGAATATGCGCATGCATGGTCGGGCAATGTAAAGGCCGACAAGGAGCCGGTAAGCCGCTTCACCGATCTGTGCACGAACGATCACGCCTCGCCGCAGGCGGGCTCTGGCCCCCAAGTGAAAGTCCAGAGTGCTGGCGTGGCTACTGGCTCGCCACCGAAGTGCTTGGTCGGTGAGTACAGCAAAATCAAAGATGAATGCAATTCGCGGACGCCGAAAGGCGAAACGCATCATATTGTTCCAGATATGGTTTATCGGCAGACGACTCGCGCGACCACCAATGCCTCCAATCGCGTTCCGGGAGCGCCGTCGCTCAATTCGGGCATGTGCATCTGTTTGACGCCTGGCCAGCACTCGGGCCTGCATAGCAGCGTGAATCAGGCCTTGGCGGCGCTGCCGCCAGGTCCAGGCGGCCCCGCAGGCACGTCGCTCATCGGCGCGTGCGCCGCGACCGGAGTGGTGGGCCTGCGTCGGCTTCAACCAGGCCTGGCTGCCGACTGCGTCAAAGAAGCGTCCGATAAAGTTGCCGGGCAGACAGCCCCTATTGCGACCCAGGCCGGACGCACTACACTCCAGCCGCCGGCGGCGGGATCTCCCGCCTTCAACGCTCTCCGAACATAGGCCGACACCATGCCGAGCATCACCGCAAGGAACAAAGCCCGTATTTTCGCGTCGGCCTCAAACGGCCCGACGATCTGTCTCGCGCTAAAGGATTTCGAGGCCGGCGACGCCGATAGTCTCGTCATCCTCTACTCGCCGAGCTTACCGCAGCCTTGGCGACGGTTGGAAATTCCGTTCGACGTCATGGATGTCGCGTTGCTGCCCGACCCGGAGCCGCATGGCGTGGACTACATCGCGCTCGCCAGCACCGGCGAGGCTATCGTCCTGTCAGACCCGCTCCGTGTCATGCGGATTAACCCGGAAGGCGCGTTCAGGATCATCGAACAGGGGAAGGGGATGCTATCCGCTTTTGACGATCCCGCTGGCAAGCTCACGGCGCTCGGTCGAGGCGGTCAGGCCTACCGTTTAGTCGAACCAAACAACTGGCAGGCAGTATCCACGATCTTTCCCCTAGAGGATGACCCCACCGACCACATCAATTTCCTATGTGCAGCCGAGCACCCCAAGGAACGCGCGTTGTATTTCGGAGGGGCGGCGGAACCTCAGACCAAAAGTTTTGATGATATCACGGCGGCTCTTTTGCGCGGCGACATCGAAGAGTTCACCAATCGTATCATGACAGATGTTCGTCCCATCTATGGAACGCTCTGGCGCCTGGCCGACGGCCAATGGAGCAAACTGGATCTTCCGACATCGGGAACAATCACGAGCCTGTCGGCTCAGGAGGGACGTTTGCTATTGTCAACCAACCTCGGATTAGCCGTCGAGATTGTCGCTGTGGATCAGGTCCAAAACATATACGCGCACTCGGATCAAAAGAACATCGCGCTACTCACTCAATGGGACGGTCGCACAATTGTGCTGCTCGACGACGAGATTGTGTCGCTGGACATTGCCAGCGGAGACGAAGACAGCCTGCCCGTACCGGATGGTTTTGAAGCGATGCAAAACCTTCATGCCGAAGGCGATCACGTTTGGTTGGTGGATTGGCGTGGGCTTGCCCGCTGGAATGGCGGTGGGTGGGACGAGATCCCAATCCCACGAGCGCTGCTCAGGTAGATGGGGGGAGGTGCTGCTCCAGCCATTGCCGAATGCGTTGCATGTCGAGGTCGGCGACAAGAATCGGTCGCTTCTTTGTCTTCAGCACCTGTACGACGAAGAGTTCGCCCCGTTCAGGATATTCCTCGAAACGCTCGCGAGCGATCTGCTCGCCTTCTACGCCAGCGACCACCAACCCGTCGAGATGAGCCTCTATGCGTTCGACCAGCCGCGCCAGCCTTTCGGCATCGAGATCCGGATTCTCCTCGGGAAACATAAGATGCCGGTCGTAGATCGTCCACAGCAAAGCAGCCATTTCGGCATGCTGGCGTACGATCTCCTTTAGGATCGGTGCAGCCATCAGTTTAGATTCACGGATCCGCCTCTGATGCGATTTGTGGCACTTGCATGGCTGGTCAGATAGCTTCCTCGGATCGTGATCCTACCGTCCTTCTCCATGATTATGGTCGCCTTGCCACAGCGCAGCTCAATGCGCTCGCGCGCCACGAGGCGCGTTACCTCGCCATCGCGTATCACCTCCAACGGCTTGGACATGCGAACCGAGTCCAAGATGCGCCCAACGATAAGAGGCTGTTCTGGATCGCCATTCTGGAAAAGCAAAGCCACCTCGGCACCAATCATGTCAGAGGAAAGTTGCGCCAGGCTGCGGGCCGGCAAGGCTGTTTCCCGCGGATTGCCCGGGAACACCACCAAGGGACAGTCTCCGTCGAAGCCGAGAAATATGCCGATGATCACGCCTTCTATTCGATTCAAGGTTTCTGCCATGGCCATGTCCTCAATTTTCCTTGATCTGCGAACCCTTCAGCGCAAGGTCGCTGCTTGCCTTGATGTTGATCTTGCCGGACCCCTTAACTGTGATGTCCTTCCCTTCCAGCATGATCGTGCCATCCTTCTTCATGATAAGTTTGGCGCTGCCAGTCTGGATCGTGATGGAGTCCTTTGCGGCGATAATTAGCGTCTTCCCGACGTTGATGGCGCCGTCCGCGGCAACCTCGATGGCGCTGTCCTTACCGACCTGGATCTTGTGGGCACCGCCAATCTGCAGGGACGCGTCCTTGCTAACCTTGACGATCTGGGTACCGCCGACGGTGACATTCTGGTCCGCACTGATGCTCACCCCTTGGCCGGCCCCGATCGACACGGTTTGGGCCGCACCGATGTCCCAGCTATCCGATGCCCCGATATCGTGGCTCTGGCTGATGCCGACAGTGACCGACCGTATGGCACCGATCGTGTTCATCTGTGCGCCGCCCACAGTGCGTGTCTCGGCGGCGCCCACCGTGTCTATGCGAGCGGCGCCCACCGTGACGGTCTGGACAATCCCCACCGTCTGAGAATGATTGGCGTCGATGTTCTCCGTCGAGTTCGACACGACATGGATCGTCTCGTTGGCCATGACCGTCAGCGAACGGTTGGCGCCCACTGTCTCGGTGTCATTCGAGCCGATATTCGTAGTCTGGTCGACGCCGACCTTGACCGTCTTGTTGTTGCCGACGTCCTCGTCGAGGTTGTGGCCGACCGAGTGCTTGGCGTCGTGGTCGATGCGGTCCGACTGGTCGTGTTGCACCAGCTTGGTGCGGTCATGCTTGATCAGAAGGTTGTGGTCCTTCTGCGCCTGGAAATTGACCAGTTCGGAGCCGGCCTTGTCCTCGAACATCAGCTCGTTGTAGCCGCCGCCACCTTTGGAGGAGTCCGACTTCCAGCCGGATTGCGTGGCGCTGCCCGGCAGGCCGTAAGGCGGCATCTGCGAGGCGTTGTAGACCCTCCCGGTGATGATCGGCAGGTCCGGGTCACCCTCGATGAAGTCGACGATCACCTCCTGGCCGATGCGCGGTATTTGGATGAACCCCCAGCCGCTGCCGGCCCAGGTCTGCGAGACCCGCACGAAGCAGGAACTGTTCTGGTCCTTCTTGCCCAGGCGATCCCAGTGGAACTGCACCTTCACGCGCGCATATTTGTCGGTGAATATTTCCTCGCCGGACGGACCGACCACAGTTGCCGTCTGCGGCCCGCGCATGATTGGCCGTGGCGTGATCCGTGGCGGTCGATAGGGCAAGGCGGTTGGCGCCACGCCGAGGATCACCTTGAAGTTCTCGCTGTCGACGTCGGCATGGGCTCTGTAGCCAGGGTCGAACAGCCTGTATTCGGCGCTGACCACCAGATATTCCTGGTTCTGGTCCTCGCGCGGAAAACCGTCCAGCGTGAAGGTGCAGCCCGAATAGAGGCCGCGCACGGTGCCGACGGCGGCGATGCGCTGGTGCACGGCCTGGATTTCCTCGCGCCGGATCGCGGCCAGGCTGTCGCCCCGGCCCACTTCGAGATGCGCGCCGGGCTGGCGGTAGTTTTCGCCCGCGGCCAGTTTGTGACTGAACGGCTGGGCCGACTTGGCCATCAGGTCGGCGCCCGGCTTCTTGAAATCATAGTCGGTGTGGGCATAGGCGCCCGGGCGCACCGAACTGTTTGGTATCCACTCGGTGATGTATTCGACGTCGCGCCGGGAGCCCTGACCTTCGAAGTGATAGGGCACTTTCTCGTAGCCCGGCGCAGGCTTCAGCTTGCTCATCGCGTCGGTCAGGACAAGCGTGTGCTTGCCCTCGTCATGCTCGAAGAAATACAGGATGCCTTCATGCTCGAGCAGTCGCTGGACGAAATCCAGATCGGTCTCGTCGTACTGCACGCAATATTCGCGCGGAGGGTATGATCCCTGCAGGCGCAGATCGAATTCCGCCGTGCTGTATTTCTTGAAGATGTCCTTGACGATGTCGACGACGCTCTTGTTCTGGAAAATCCGGCAATCGGTGGTGTTGCCGAGAAACCAGAGCCACGGCCTGGCGACGGCTTCATAGTACGCCAGCCGGTCCTCGATCCGGGTGAGCCGGAACTCGGACACGATGCCGCTGAACCAGCGTTTCGGATCGGATTCACCTTCGACCGAAACGACACCCCCCAGCATCTTCAGCGGATCGATATTGGCGTCCGTGCCTACGAACCCGGCCGTATAGGCAAAACAACGGCTGATCTCATCGCGCCCGACAAGATGCGTGAACGTCAAAAGCTCGGCGCCAACCGGTGTCTGTACAACCGTGGCACGTTCGTTCGGCATGGTCGTGCCCCTCCTGGACGCGGCCGCCGGCGCGGAGGATTGAAGTTCCCGCACTCTGTTCAGGAACTTTTTCGACCCGCCGCACCAGGCCACCTGAAGCCTACCACATGTTGCCCCGCCGACCAAAGAGGCGGCTGGCGACCGTGTCGAGGCATCGGCTAGAAACGCAGCTGTCCTGTTTTACGCGCAAACTGCTAGAATGGTGGCGTATCGATCAACGATCGACGGCGATCTTGGATGTATATCAGTCTACAAATCAACAATATCGACACCTTGCCCGCTGGAATGTCGACCGGATACTCAGCGCGCGATCGCGGCTTCGAAATCGGACGCGATGCTTGTGACTGGACCTTGTCGGACCCCGACAAGTTCATCTCGGGCCGGCACTGCGAGGTTCGATACGAGGCAGGCGCGTTCTGGCTGCACGATATCTCGCGCAACGGGACCTTCATCAACGGATCGAGCCAGCGCCTGACCGGCCCGCATCGGCTGGGCCATGGCGACCGGATGCTGATCGGCCGCTATATCATCCTCGTATCGATCGACGAGGAGCGCGCCACGGCAGGCTATCCCCAAACCAGCCACGGTTCGGCGCAGCGAGAAATGCCGGTCGCGGCAGGCCGGTCGCTGGAATTCGGAGATGGGCCTTTCTTCGATCCTGCGCAGCAACGGTCCGGGCAGCGCGTTCCGGCGCCGGCAAACTCGTCACCCCCCACACCCCTGCCCTCGACCAGGGACGAAGTGCTGCGGGAGATCGCGATCGGAGCCGGTATTTCGCCGGAATTGCTCCAATTGCGCGACCCGCATGAAGTTGCTGCCGAAATCGGCGCGGTCCTGCGGACGGTGGTCGAGGAACTGACCTTGCTGCTGAAGGCACGCGCGGCCGCGAAAATGTTGGCCAAGAGCACACAGCGAACGATGATCAGCGCCGCCGACAACAATCCCCTGAAGTTCGTTCCGGGAACCGACGACATCCTCGAAATCATGTTCGCCCGCCGCAGGGCCGGCTATCTTGATGCCAGGCGCAGCATCGAAGATGCATTCCGCGATCTCAAGACACACGAATTCGCCACCTATGCAGCCATGCAAGCTGCGCTCTCCCGGCTGCTTGACGACCTGTCGCCCGAGGCGATCGGCAGGAAACTCCCCCCGACGTCGTTTTCGTCGAAGAAGAGCCAGGCCTGGGACGCGTATGTCGCGACATGGCGGACCATGGAGGAAGCACACGAAAACGGCATGCTGGATATATTCCTGGCCTATTTCAGCGAGGCCTACGCCAAAGCCGACAAGCCAAAATAGGCGATCCAGGAAACACGGCCAAGAAACGCATCGCACACCAATCGGCGAAGAAAAGTCTCTTCGACATCAGGCATCCGGTTCCAATCGGCAGTTTCAGAGATTACGATCGCATACGACAGTTCGCCAAGCGGGTAAGACTCATTGAGCTGGGGGTCTGCGGCAAATGTCATGTTACGGCGGGATAGCGTTTTCTAGCCAATCGTCCTCCGGAGACTGCCACGGCCGGCAGCGGCTGCCTTTTCTTTACCTGAACCGGCCTATCTCGCCCAATCGCGGGTACACCGCCCGCACGGACGATCGGCGATGAGCTCGAAGGACGACCCCTTCGGCCCGGCGGGCAAGACCGTCATTCGCGCAAGTCCACGGCGCGCGCAAAAATCGCCACCAGGTCCCGATCTGCCTGTCGCGGACGGAAGCCAACCTTCCCCGGTCAAGGATGCAACGGTGTTCGATCCTGGCTTCGGACCACATACACCGCCGGGCTGGACATCCGGAACCGTGATCTATCAAGGCGCGGCTTTGGCTGCCGCGGCGGGCGCCGGCTCTTCCGCCGCCGTGCCGACGCCGGCCATCGAGCAGGAGACCCTGCTGGGCGCCGCGGACATGGTCAAATACTCCGCGGCAAACCCGATACTCGCCGCGGCGGCACCTTTGCTGATGCTGTTCGGGCAGCTCAGGCTGATGTCCGTCGAAAGACAAGCCGAGCCACTGGCGCAACATGTCGCCGAGGCGATAGAAAAATTCGACCGCACAATGGAGAAGTCAGGCGTTCCCGAAGAAGATGCGCGGATTGCGAAATTTGCTCTGTGCGAAACCGCCGACGATCTCATCGGCAACCTGCCCTGGCCCAAGAGTGACGACTGGGCGCAACACAGCATGCTGCGGCAGTTCTTTCACACCGAGACCACCGGCACAGGCTTCTACGAAGCCCTGAACACGATACTGGCCATTCCCGAGACGCACTACGATCTGCTCGAACTGATGCATGCCTGCCTGTCGCTGGGTTTCGAGGGCCAGTATCGAGGCCTGACGCGCGAAGACAGCAATCTCGAACGCGTTCGACGCGACGTCTACGAAACGCTTCGCTATTTCAGGGCGCATGCCGGCGAAGACATCTCCCCGCACTGGCAGGGCCTGGCGGCGACGATGGCGCAGCCGTCGGCCCGCCTGCCGCTTTGGGTCGTAGCCGCAGCGGCGACGGCGCTGCTGACGGCGGCGTTCTTCGCATTGCGGGTCTTCATCACCAATGAAGGCGACGCCGCCGCCGGTGAATTGCTGGCACTCAACCCATGGACGCCGGTCGCCATCGAGCGCGCCAGCGTGGCGCCGTTGGCCGAGCCGGCGAAAGTCACGCCACCTGCAGCCACCGCGCAGATCGATCGCATTCGCTCGGCACTGGCCAAGGAAGTCGAAGGCGGTGGGCTGACCATCGGCACGAAGGGCGACTTCATCGTGGTGGAAATCAACAATCTCCTGCTGTTCCAATCCGGCAGGGCCGAGGCGAAGCCGGAATTCCAGCCTATTGCCGCGGACATCGCCGCGGCCCTGGAACCCGAGCCCGGACCAATCCGGATCGTTGGCCACACGGACAATGTGAAACCGCGAAAATCGAGCCCGTTCAAATCCAACTTCGACCTTTCCGTCGCCCGGGCGAAGGCTGTCGAAACGATGATGGCATCGAAATTCAAAGATCCCTCGCGACTAACGGTCGATGGCAAGGGCGAGGACGAGCCAATTGCCGACAATGCGACGCCGGAAGGCCGTGCCAAGAACCGCCGTGTCGATGTGATGATCCCCAGAGAGGAAACATTGTGAGCACGGCCAGGTGGAAGCGCCCATGACGCGTTGGCTGCTGCGGATGTTCAGCGTGACCGCGCTGGCCGGTTTCGCGGCGGCAGTGTGGTTTGCCGGGCCCTTGATCCGCTTCGCCGATACCCGCCCGCTCGGACCTGCCTGGCTGCGCGCGACGATCATTGGCGTGATCGTGGCGGCACTGGCGCTTTTCTACGGGGTGCGTTTCTGGCAAGCGAGAAAGGCGCAAAAAAAGCTCGAAACTATCGTTGCACACAACGACGACCGCGACGACGATTCGCGGGTGCTCGAAGCCCGCATGAATGAGGCCGTGGCGGCGCTCAAACGGTCGAGCGGCAAGCGCAACTTCCTCTACGAGATCCCCTGGTACGTCGTCATAGGTCCGCCGGGTGCCGGCAAGACAACGGCACTGGTCAATTCGGGTCTGAATTTTCCACTTGCCGGTTCGGGGACCGCCCAACCGGTGGCCGGCGTAGGCGGAACACGCGCCTGCGACTGGTGGTTCACCGACCAGGCCGTGCTGATCGACACCGCCGGACGCTACACGACGCAGGACTCCAATGCCGAGAGCGACAAGACGAGCTGGCTCGCCTTCTTGTCGCTGCTCAAGCGATATCGCACCAGGCAACCGATAAATGGCGTCATCCTGGCCATCAGCCTTGGCGATCTGATGAGCCTCGACGATCAGCAGCTTGATGCGCACGTGGTCGAGATACGCAGCCGCCTCAGGGAAATCCACGAGACGCTGAAAATCCAGTTCCCGGTGTATCTGCTGTTCACCAAGGCTGATCTTGTTTCCGGGTTCATGGATTACTTCGGCGGTTTCGACGAGCCGCGCAGGCGCAAGGTATGGGGCGCGACATTCCAGACCGCGGAACGCGACAGGAACATGGCCGCCGAGGCCCCTGCCGAATTCGACGCGCTGGCAAAGCGATTGGCAGACGAGATGGCCGACCGCCTCCAGGAAGAAGCCGATCCGGTCACCCGCATCTCCATCTTTGGCTTTCCGGTACAGTTCGGCGCGCTCCGGGGGCGAATTACCAGTTTTGTCGCCAGCCTGTTCGACCCGACCCGCAGCCAGGTGAACGTCAGCCTGCGTGGGCTCTACTTCTCGTCAGGCACGCAAGAGGGAACGCCCATCGATCAGGTGCTGGGCGCTATCGGCCGCAGTTTCGGCAGCGGTTCGAAAGCCCACCTTTCCGGCACCGGAAAGAGTTTCTTTCTGCACGATCTGCTGACGGACGTCATTTTTGCCGAATCCGGATGGGTTTCGTACGACAGATCGGCTGCAAGGCGTGCGGCAATCGCCAGATTCGGCGGCCTCGGCGCAATAACATTGGTCGCGGCCGCTGCACTGGGTACGCTCGCCCTGAGCTTCGCGGCCAACCGGTCGCTGATCGCCTCCACAACTGTGGCCATAGGCCAGTATCGCGAGACGGCGGCCCCGCTGCTCAAGGCGACCACGGTCACCGATGTCGACCTCGAAAACGTCATCGGCCCGCTCGACCAGTTGCGTGATCTGCCGGCCGGGTTCGAAACCGGTGACTTGCCGACACCGATCGAGGAGACGTTCGGCCTCAGCCAGCGGGAGAGACTTCTCTCGGCATCCAAAACGGCTTATCGGCAAGCGCTGGAACGAATGTTCCGATCACGCCTGCTGATCCAGGCCGAGCGGACGATCCAGGCCAAGATGGCTGATCCCGTCGCGCTCTACGAACCGTTGAAAATCTATCTGATGCTTGGCGGCAAGTCGCCGAAGGTCGATGACGCGCTGATCGTTTCCTGGATGAAGCAGGATTGGGAACAGAACCGATATCCAGGCGAAAACAACCGCGAAGGACGCGAGCAACTCGAAAAGCATCTGCGCGCCATGCTCGCCCTGGACGATGCTTATGATCCCGTCTTCCAACTCAACCAGCCGCTTGTTGAAGCCGCTCAACGCTCTCTCGGGCGCATGAGCCTTGCCGACCGAGCTACCGCATTGATCAAGTCGGCGGTATACGCGGCAGCGCTGGACGATTTTTCCGTCTCCCAGAAAGGTGGCCCGGAAGCACCGCTGCTGTTCGAGCGCATCGATGGCAGCGATCTGTCAGGTCTTCGTGTTCCCGGTCTCTACACCCATGCCGGCTTCAGCAGCTTCTATCTCCGGCAACTTTCGCACATGGCGCAGATGCTCGTCGACGAGCAGTGGGTTCTCGGTGGGGGCGGCGAACAAGGCGACATCGATCAGCAATTGCTCAAGCTCGGACCCGAACTTCTCGATCGCTACGGGAAGGAGTTCGCAGCGGCGTGGAACAGCGTTCTCGATCAGTTGAAATTCAAGGCGATGCTGACGGACAAGCCGCACTACATCGCGCTTTCAGCCGCTGCCTCGCCAACCTCGCCAATAAACCAGCTGTTTGCGGCGATCGCCAATGAAACAGCCCTGACGCGAGACGCAGGCGACGGCAACGGTCCCGGCGCCGAGACTGAAGCAGGCACGGCTCAAAACCAGCCAGGAAACGCCGCGGATTTCGCCAGGGGCCTGGCCCGCATCGGCATACAAATCGCCACGGGCAAATCGCAAAGCCGCGCCGGCACAGGGTCTGCCGCCATGCAGAACCTGAATCCAGGTGCGAACATTGAAGCGCAGTTCAGATCATTCCAGGCGCTTGTGAACGGCCCTGCCGGACACCGCCCGATCGACGCACTGACCCAGAACTTCAGCGATATCTTCCAGAGCCTGCAACTGGCAGCCGAAGTTCCTTCGCAGACCGAGCGGGTCAATACGAACCTGCAGCTGCAGATAGCCACTCTTCGCGCCAATGTCTCGCGCCTGCCCAGGCAACTCGGCCGGATGGTCAACGCGACGGCAGATGAGTTTGAAGGCAACGTCGCCGAAACCTCGGTGGCAAACTTGAACCAGCTACTCGACCAGACGGTCACGGCCCCCTGCGAGGCGGCGATCAACGGCCGTTATCCCTTTGCCGGCGACGGCACCGAGGATGTTGCCATGGCGGATTTCGCGAAATTGTTCGCCCCAGGCGGGTTGATGGACCGGTTCTTCGCACAAAATCTTGCATCGCTGATCGACATGACCGGACAGGACTGGAGCTGGAAACAGGATGCGCGTTTTGGACGCGACCTGTCGAAATCGACCCTGAAAGACTTTCAGCTGGCTGCGGAGATCCGCAGCGCCTTCTTTCCAGCGGGCGGTTCTGTGCCCTCGGTCAGCGTCACCTTCACACCGTTCTCACTGCATGGCGATGCCGATGCGGCGATACTCGACGTCGATGGTCAGATCGTCCAGAGCAACCAGACCGACAACGCACCGAGCACGGTGACCTGGCCGAGCGGTACGGCTTCCGCGTCCACCAGTCTAAGCCTGACGCCGGAAATGCCAGGCCGCGAATCCGCCATCAAGTTCGAAGGGCAGTGGGCACTGAAGCGGCTTCTGGACAAGGCCGCCATCACCAGCAACGACAGCAGCGTGCAAGCACGCTTCGTCATCGGTGGACGCGACGTTACCTATTCGGTCCAGACTGGCTCCGGCTCCAACCCCTTCTTCCTCCCCGCGCTTTCCGGGTTCAGCTGTCCCAAGGCGTTTTGAGATGGGGTTGATCTGGTCGACATGGCGCCGGTCCGTAGACCACCCACCCCAAAGCTTAGTTTTCGATACTTTAATGTTCGAGCCTGTGGCAAAGTGGCGCGAGCGAGCGCCCAAAGGTGCGCCGCAGAGGACGCTTGAGAAGCGCTTGGTGGCAAGTTGAACAATGTCGCCCTTCCCTTTGAAAGCTTCGGCGTGAGCCACAAAGGCTGTGTCCGTGAGCTCAATGAAGACAACTATCTGGTCGAGCCGCAAACCGGGCTCTGGGTGGTCGCTGACGGAATGGGTGGACATGACGCGGGAGAGGTCGCTTCCGCCAGTATCGTCGATCATCTGGCAACGATCGGCATAGCGAGCTCCGCACCTGATCTTCGGGCGCGCTTCGAGGACAGGCTGAGCAGGGCCAATGCCGAGATCCGCGGCATATCCGAATCTCGCGGCATAACCATCGGCTCCACCGTTGCCGCCCTGCTGGCGATGGATGGGCGGTTTGCCTGCCTGTGGGCGGGTGACAGCCGTGTCTATCTGATCCGCAACGCCTCGATCTCGCAGATCTCGAAGGACCACACCGAAGTTCAGGAACTCGTCGACAGGGGCATGATCAGCCCAGCCGAAGCGCTCACCTGGCCGCGCCGCAATGTCATTACGCACGCGGTCGGCGTCAGCGACGAGATCGTCATCGATTTCCAGCAAGGCGAAATCATGCCGGGGGACATTTTTGTGTTGAGCACAGACGGGCTGACGGCACATGTCACCGACGCCGAGATCGAGGCGGCGACCGTGTCCGCGACACCTCAGGCGGCCTGCGAAAACCTGCTGGAAACGGTGCTGGCGCGTGGCGGAACAGACAACGTGACTATCGTGCTTGTGAAGATCGGAGACGGGCGCGATGGGAAATCGCCCCGTCCAGATCCGTACAAGGCGGAGGGTTGAGGCTGATGAGCGCCGACGACAAGACGCGAATATCGGCGGGCGTGGCCAACACCGCCGTGGGCACGCAACTCAGCGGCATCTACGAGCTTGACGAGCGGATCGCATTCGGTGGCATGGGCGAGGTCTACCGGGGCCACAACATCCAGACCGGCGATCACGTCGCGATCAAGATCGTCCTGCCCGAGTTCGCCCGTGACCAGACGATCTTGTCCCTGTTCCGCAAGGAGGCATCGATCCTCAATCACCTGTCGCATGATGCGGTCGTGCGGTATCACGTCTTCACGATCGATCCCGGGATCGGCCGTCCCTACCTTGCCATGGAATTCGTCGACGGCGAGTCGCTGTTCGACATCATGCGACGCGGCGCGATGCCGACGGAAGAGGTGCGCAAGCTCTGCCATCGCCTCGCGTCCGGCCTGAGCGCCGTGCATCAGGCGGGAGCGATCCACCGCGACCTCTCCCCGGACAACATCATCCTGCCGGGAGGCCGGGTCGACCGTGCAAAGATCATCGATTTCGGTATCGCACGATCGGCGACAGTGGGTGGTGAGACACTGATCGGCGGAAAATTCGCCGGAAAGTACAACTACGTCTCACCCGAACAGCTCGGGCTCTACGGCGGCGACGTCAGCGAACAGTCGGACATCTACAGCCTGGGCCTGGTGCTGGTTGCGGCTTTGCGCGGCAAGCCGATCGACATGAGCGGGTCGCAGTTCGAGGTCATCGAAAAGCGCCGGACCGTGCCTGATCTCTCCGACATCGACGACGATTTTCGTGACATTGTTGAAGCCATGCTGCAGCCGGATCCGCAAGACCGGCCGATCAGCATGGCGGAAATCGCCAGGATGACGCGTGACGACAGCGAGGGGACAACGCCGCCGACTTCCACCACACCCCACCGGACGGGTTTGCCGCGAGCCGGGGGAACCCTTGCGCCGGACACCAGGACCCAGGCCCGGCCTTCCAATGTCGAGAGGCGCGACGCCTCGCCCGCAACGGGTGCAGGTGGACAGCCCTTCGTCCCGCATGTGCGGCCCGCGCATTTGTCCGAGGCGCGGCCTCCGGCGATCGCCGGTCCGCCACGCGCGGTCACCGCGCATGCACCTGGAAAATCCACAAAGACCCGAACCATGGCGATCGCCGCCATGGCGGCGCTGGCTGTCGCCTCAGGCGCTGGCCTGTATCTGGGCGGATTCATGACGCCTGCGACGCCGACGGCCGGCAAGACATCGCTTTCCGCGCCAGAGCCATCACAGCCCGCGGCAGAAACGTCAAAGCCCGCCCCCGCGGACAATGTCGCGAACGCCCCCGAGCCGGCAAAGGCGGTTCCGCCCGCGCAGCCGGAGGCCAGCGCACCGACAGCTGACAATCAGCAAGATGCCGCCGCGGCGCAAAAGCAGCAGCCGGCCAAGCCCGCCGAAGTCCACTCGCAGACCGAGGAGCCCGCGAAGCCGTCCGCAACCGACGCGCAGCCGACGCCCGAAAAACCATCGCCCGCAGTCGCGCCAAATACGATGACCAGCGACAGTCAAACGTCGGCTCCGCCTGACACGACCGCTCCAGCCCCGCCAGCAGCCGAGACGGTGTCAACGCCGCCGCCGGCTGAGCCAAAGGTTGTCGAGAGCCAAAAGCCCGAGCCACAGACCAGCCCGCCGGCAGCGCCCGCGCCGGCGCCCAAACCCACTGCAAGCCAGACGGATGTCGCGAACGCCGAGAGCCAAAAGGCTGCGTCGCCGGCAGCCAAACAGCCGGACCAACCAGTCGTCGCGTTGAACGTGCCCAAACCGGAGGTTCCCCCGGCCGTCGACGACATCGCGCAACGTGTCGCCTGGGTTCGCGACTTCGGCGGCGGCGACTGTTTCTACGCCACCATGACGTCGGCAACCGACAAGGCCGCCGCGATCGAAGGATTTGGAACGGCGGTCCAGCCATTCGAGCAGATGCTGGGCGATTTCCAGGCAAGGTTCCATGTCGAGCCGGACATCAGCGTCCGCCTCATTGAGCCAAGCCAATGCGAAGTCACCAACTTTCTGCGCTTTGTGGGGCAGACTGCGGCCGACAAGCCGCAGCTCGCTCTCGATCGGACATCGGTGCCGAACGGTACGCCGATCAGCGGCACGCTGGTGACGCGTGGCGGGCTCATTTCCAGCGTGCTGCTGATCGATCACAAAGGCATGGTGTTCAATCTCGACGACCGCATTGTCGCACAATCGGGCAAGGCTAGCTTCAGCATCCCGATTGGTCTCGGCGCCGCCGACAAGGCCGCCGGAAAGGCGGTGCCGCAGATCATACTGGTGATCACGGGGCCCCAGGATATCCAGGCGGCTACGTTCTCCACGCCCACGCCAGCTTCAGTGCTGCTGCCCAAGATCCTGGAAGAAATCGAGACCGACGGGTCTCAGTTCTCAGCCACTGCCAAGTATTTCCGGCTCGGCGGATAGCATGGGCGCCCGATGGAACGCCGCCGCTCGTGTTTGCCCAACTCGTCTGCCGACCTGCCCATAAAGCAGCGTGATCCGGTTCGAGCCCTGCTTGCGCTGACGGGCCGCATGAGGCTTGCGGTCATGGCGGGCGTGGCACTGCTGGCCGTGCTGTCATCCAGCGAAGCGCGCGCCGAATTCACCGTCTGCAACCAGACGCTCGACGTCGTCAATCTCGCCGTCGGCCAGAAGATCGACAATGCGGACCAGACCGACGGCTGGTGGACCATCGGGGCCAATCAATGCGTGAACGTCATCCGCGAGGAACTGACGAACCGCTACATCTACATCTATGCGACGGACGTGTTTGGTCATGCGATCCTCACCGGATCGACCGAAATGTGCATCGAGCGGCGCCGTTTCTCGATACGCGGCATCGACGAATGCTGGCAGCGCGGCCACATCGCGGCGCAATTTCTCGAAGTCGATACGCTTGAACAGGTGCGGTGGACCTTCTTCCTGACCGGAAGCAATCCGTGACGCACAGTATCGACACGAGCTTCAAGCAGAAAAAGCAGGCGCGCGCGGCCCTTCGCAGGCGCACGCTTTGGCGCAGGCTTGTTGCCGGTCTGGCAGTGGTTGTCCTGCTTTCGATCGCCGCCGGGTTCTACCTCACCGCGGACTACTGGTCGTTCGGCGACGAAGATGAGGAGTTGCACGCGGTCGAAGGAGTGGACGATGTGCCGGCCGATGCATCCGTCTATGTGCCTGCCATCATCGACCTCGCCGGGGATCCGATGTGGATCACGCTGGCGCCCGATGCCGGTGCCGCAACGAAGGGCCGAACGATGCCGCGCCCGGCGGAGCTCGATCAGGCCGGCGTTTCTCCCCAGATCGAAATTCTGTCCGACGTCATGCTGAGCGCCAGCGAGAAATTCATGACGACGATTCCATCCACGCAGGAGGATTTCGCATTCTTCCAGGCGCAACGAAAGACCGCTCCAGCGCCATCCGGCGATCTGCAGAACGATCTTGAGCCATCGCCGGAAGCGGGGGAACCGGCGGCAGCTTCGGACCAGAAGGCCGACGTCGACGATCCCGAAGCCGGCTGGGGTGAGACAATCGATGCAGGTGATGCAGCCCTTCCTGCATTCCAGAAGACCCAGATCGAAAACAACACGAGCGTCGCGGTCGTCACCAATGAGTATCAGCGGTTCGAGGCGACCGAAGACACGTTCGTGAAGATCCTCAACGACCGCAGCCTGGACAGCGTAATCCTGGATGCGCATTTCTCCGCCGACGATGCCAAGCTGGCAGGCGAGGCCCTGAAGGCGCTTTTCAACCGGGACGGCCTGGAACCCGGCTATGTCGTTGCCATGCGCGGGTTCAGGCCGACGCGCGAGACGACGACGATGTCCCTCATGCAGGTTTCGGTCTACGCCAAGAACGTGTTTGTCGGCACGCTGACGCGCAACGCCGCCGGCGCGTTCGTATCGGGTGTCGATCCCTGGGTCCGCGAAGACCTGTTCAACTATTCGGGCGCACAGGCGGAAGGCACGCACAAAAGGCAATATCGTCTGCTCGACGCGATCTACTCGACGGCGGCCCGCAACAATGTTCCGACCGGCGTGATCGGCGAAGCGATCATGTATCTCTCGAGAGGACAGGATCTGGACGCCTTTGCAAGCGAGGACCAGCGTCTTGTGCTGATCTATTCGCAGACGCCGCGCGGCAAGGACGAGGGTGCCGGGCGGGTGCTGTATGTGGGCGTCCAGGGCACCGAGAAAAGCCTCGACTGTTTCGTCTTCCAGCAAAGCGACGGCCAGTTTGCATGCGTTTCGGGTGACGATCAGGTTCGCTCGCTGACCGTCACCAACGGCATGGTCACGCCGGTCAACGGGGTCATGACCTCCACCTTCGGGCCACGCAAGCATCCAATTCTCGGGACCGTTCGCATCCACAAGGGCGTCGACTGGGCGGCGCCAGTGGGCACGCCGATCGCAGCCGCCTTCGATGGCGAGATCACCTTCCAGGGCGATGGAGGCAACTATGGCAATCTGGTGAAGATTTCGCATGGAAACGGGCGCGAGACGCGCTATGCGCATATGCAGAAATTTGCAATCGCGGCCGGTGTCGGCACCAAGGTGAAAGCCGGCGACATCATTGGCTACATCGGCACCACCGGCCTTTCGACCGGGCCTCACCTGCATTTCGAACTTTATCAGAACGGCGAGGCAATCGACCCCCTGGGCACGGTTACCGCGATCGCTTCGGACGATTCCGCCGTCGAAACGCTCACCGACCGTATCGTTCATGTCGAAAGTGGTGGCAGCGCTCGCGCCAAAAACCCACTTTCTTCAGCGACCGGCGCCGGTCAGTTCATAACGAAGACCTGGATCAGGATGATGAATACCTACCGCCCGGAACTTGCGCGCACGCTGTCAACTGCCGACCTGCTCGCCCTGCGCTACGACGCCACGATCTCGCGTGAGATGGTGCGCAATCTGGCACGCGAAGGCGAGGCCTACCTTCGGGCGCGCGGTCACCCGATCACAGCCGGCCGGCTGTATCTCTGTCATTTCCTGGGAATGGAAGGCGCGCATCAGGTGCTGTCGGCGGCGGGTTCGGCGCAACTGAGCGCCGTGCTGGGGTCGGCCGTCATCCAGGCCAACCCGTTTCTCACCGGCAAGACAGCCAGTTATGTGGTGGACTGGGCCGAAAGGAAGATGGGCCAAAAGCTGAGCCGCATGGCCACTGACGCCGGCCCGCAGACAACGACCACGGAGATCCGCCAGACATCGCCGGAATTCGAAAAATACAAGCAGGCCGTCACAGCCCTCATAAGCTCGATTCAGAATACGCTTTGAACCCGGCCGCGCGGTGTGAGCCTCCCGGACTATTGGTGTTCCTGCTGCCAAGTGTTATCATAGACAAAGTTTTTTCGGGCCGTTTGTGAACCAAAATCATGGTCAAGATCACATACGCCCAGGAGCCATTTTTTGGCACAGGCGACTCTGTCGCCGACGAAATTTAGCATGCGCAGACATCAATAGCGCGCCCTGATGGGCGGAGGGCTGGTCCATGAAAGCGTTAGCCGTCTTTCTGAGCGGGTTTATCCTGTTTTTCCTTGCCGCATTCGGCGCCCAGGCCGCCGCCGGCGCCGAGGCTGCCGCGCCCGACGCCAAGCGCGTCGCGCTGGTGATCGGCAACAGCAAATACGTCCATGCGGTTACCTTGCCCAATCCCGCCAACGATGCCCGCCTCATCGCGTCGACACTGCGCAATGCCGGGTTCGAGGTGATCGAAGGGGTCGACCAGGACAATGCAGGCATGCGCAGCCTCATCAGCCGGTTTACCGAGCAATCCTACGACGCTGACCTCGCGGTCATTTTCTATGCCGGCCACGGCATGCAGGTCGACGGCAAGAACTACCTGATACCGGTCGACGCCGAATTGACGTCGCCGGCCTTTCTCAAGACCCGCACCGTTCAGATCGACGATTTCATGGCTGCTTTGCCGCCCGACCCGGCGGTTGGCGTCATCATCCTCGATGCCTGCCGCGACAATCCGCTGGCAAGAACGTTGGCCGCCGCGATGCCGAAGAGCCGCTCCACCTCGTTGGGTACCGGTCTGGCGCCGGTCGAAGCAAAATCTGACGGCGTCGGAACCGGCGGCCTCCTGATTGCCTATGCAACGGATCCTGGCGCCATCGCTTTCGACGGCAATGGGGTCGACAGTCCTTACTCGACGGCGCTCGCCAGGCATCTGACCGAACCCGGTGTCGAAATCCAGGGTGCGCTGACGCGCGTGCGCGGCGAAGTGACCGAAACCACGCAAGGTCGCCAGAGGCCCTGGCATAACGCGTCGCTGGGACGCGAGGTTTTCCTGGGAAAACCCGTCGCGCCAGCGGCGCCGGCTGCAAATCCCATGGCCGACGGATCGAATGGCGCGGCGACATCCCCTCCTGCCCCTGTTGCCAGTGATCCTCCTTCCTGGGAAGTCGAGCAACGTCTTTGGGATGAGGCTTCGAAGCGCAATTCAATTCCGTTCTACGAGGCCTATCTCGACCAGTTTCCGAACGGTCGCTTCGCCACCGTGGCGCGGCTGAACATCGACGAATTGAACGACCCGAAAGCCCAGAACCGGCAGGTCGCGGCACTCGATACGGACCAGGCGAACGCCAGTTCCGGCTCTACCGTGCGCACCTCGGTCGGCGTTCCGGACGAGGTGAAGCAAATACCGGGCACCGAGTTGACCGAAAGTGCGATCGGCCTCGATCGCCAGGGCCGCATCGACCTGCAATTGCGCATCGAAGCGTTGGGCAATGAGCTTGGGCGCATCGACGGCACCATAGGCCCACAGACCCGTCAGGCGATCGGCATCTGGCAAGCGAAGAACGGTCTCCCGCAGACCAGCTATTTGACGCGCGAGCAACTGGCGTTCCTGGTGATCCAGACAGATCCAATGATGGAAGGTGTGCGGGCCAGGCACGCTGCCGATCAAGCCCGCACGGCGCAGCCGAAAAAGCAGGTGGTGCAGAAGGTCCGCACGCCGAAGCCGGTGGCACAGAAACCCCGCAAACAACAGAAGGTCGTTCAGAAGCGGCGCAACCGCGAGACTATAGTGCGGCAGGATGATCTTCCGCCACCCCAGGACAACAATGACTTCCTCACCAAGGCGCTGATCTTCGGCACCGGTGTGGCCGTAGGCGGCGTGCTCAAGGACTGACCGCCGGCGTTCCAAGGATCGCCGTGCGGTTTTGGGCGGCTATTGCGTCTTTATCCGCATTTCCACACGGCGGTTCACAGGATCGTACGGGTTGGGGCTGCGCGGATTTTTTTCACCCATGCCGATCGCGTTGATGCGCGCAGTCTCGATGCCGCTGGCCGTCAGGAAGGCCGTCACCGATTGCGCCCGTCGCTGAGACAGCCCCTCATTGTAGCGGGCCGAACCGGAAGCGTCGGTGTATCCCTCGACGACGAAGTTGAAAGTGCTCAGCCGGTTGTCCTTCAGGGCTTTGGCGAACTCGCCGAGTTCCGCGCGCGCGGTCGTGTCGAGTTCGGCCGAATTCAGCCCGAAATTGATCAGCATGTCGAGGCCGGATTTTTGTCCTGCTGTGTCACCTGCCTTGCTCTTGCTTTTGCACTCCTCCTCGGAGCCGACACAAATTCCCCGCGACTTGCCGAGATCGGCCGCACCGGCAAAAAACTTCACAATGTCTTCTGATTTCTGAACGGGGTCGGCGGAAGCGTGGGTCGAGAAAAACACGACCGCCAACACAAAGGCTGAACTGCTCCACTGCATAGCGGCTCCTCCTGTTTGAGCACCAGATTTCGAGCGGCTGCGATCATACCAAATTCCGAGGCAATTGTCTGTCGCCAAACGCTGAGGCACGACGCTGCCGACCGACAGTTGTTGCCGCGCCGCGGGTTGAGACTTGACCCGCGCCCCGCCGGGGGCTTGAGTGGCCAAAGCTCCTCGATGAAAGCGTGGCGGTCATGGCCAATGGGCTCCGATTCAAAACGGCACGGGATCTTTTCATGGCTTGTCCCGCTATTGCCCGGGACATGCGAACCCTTCCAACCGAACAGCACCCGATCGAGTTCTGCCGCGACCTCCTCGCCGGGCGCGTTCCCGAGGAAGCGATTACATTCTGTGCCTACCTGCTTCCCGAGCGGGCCGCGGTGTGGTGGGCCCATGAATGTTTGAGCCACCTGACCGACCTGTTCGATGAGGCCGATCACGAGCTGCTGGCGCTTGTTCGCGACTGGGTGGGCGAACCGGACAGTCCCCGTCATCGGGCAGCCGTCAGCACGGCCGCGGCGACATCGCCAACAACGCCGGTCGGCTGGATTGCCCTGGCCGCGGGATGGCGTGACAATGGTTCGGCCATGGCCGCGACGGAATCCGCCTTGCAACCATTTCCTGCTGCCCATGCGGTCAATGCGGGGATTCTGGCCGGACTGGCACGTGTCGCGCTCGCTGACCGGTTTTCCGTTCTTTCTGCATTTGTCGAAATGGGCATCCAGATGGCCGAGATCGAGGCGCTGCGCCAATCAGCGGATGCATACTAGAGCTTAAGGCGTGTCGCGTTCGAACGGATTCGGGCGACGCGCTTCAGGTCTTTGTGGTTCTGCCGGCTACTTGCAGCCACCTTGAGCCCACTTGGCGAGTGCCACCTTGAAGCGTGTCCCAAGCGGATGCTGCAAGCGCAAAACAGAGACATCGTTGGAGGCGAAATTTTTCGCCTGTTCGCACAGCCGTGCTTCGTTCCATTCGTGGCAGCCGTCGCAGTGCTTGCCTTCCCATACCGACTTGTCGAGCCCCTCCACCGGACTGAAGCGTGGCTTGCCCTTGATGAGCTCGGCAATGCTCTTGCCATCGATTTCCGGATCACCGAAATCGATAGGGTGGTCGAAAAAGATGGGGTCGTCCGAGGCAAGCTTCGGGATCTTCTGACGAAGCACATTGAGTGCAAGTTGGGTGTCGTCGCCGGAGCCCGACGGATTTGCCGTGGCATTGCGCACATCCGAGCCGCCTTCCGGTTGCGGCGCGCTCGCCTCGCCGACGATCAGCGGCGCGTTGAGATCGATCTTGTGCAGGACGACCTCGGTGGTCAGCGAGACATTGATCCAGGGCCGCTGTTTGCCGGCGGTCGCCTTGAAGACATCGGCGGTAACACGGTTCATCGCTTCGGTGATGGAAACATTTGTTTCGCCCATGTGCGCGAGCAGCGCCGAGGCGAACGGCGAATGTTCGCCCGATCCATCATAAGCGACCTGGTTGGGGCTGGTGGCGAACGCGACCAGCGTGCCGGCGCCGCCATTCTCGATCGGGATTTCGGCAAGGCCGCTTCTTGCTCCCTTGACGCCGGCGGCCTTTGCCAACACCTCGGCAAGGGGATTGTCACGACACGCATCGAGGAAAATCAGCCTGATGCTGGTCTCGCGCGACATTTGTCGCAGGACGAAATCCACCGGCACCGCCTCGAAATCCAGCGACGTCTCGTCCTCGAGTGCTGCATCGACCGGAAGAAGGTAGTTGCTGCCTGAAACCTGCAACCCGTGGCCGGCATAGAAGAAAAGGGCGATGTCGGCGCCACGCACCTGCTTTGCGAACTGTGCAATCGTCGTCTGGGTCTGCAATTTGGTCAGATCGAAGCCGGAAACGACTTCAAAATCCAGGCTCTTCAGGCGTTCGGCCATTGCCTGGGCGTCGCGTACCGGATTGGTCAGCGCCGGGGCATGCTCATACTGGGAGTTGCCAAGGACCAGCGCAACGCGGCGTTCGGCACTGGCGGCCGACAAGGTCAAAAGCAGTGCCAGCGCTACGAGCCCGATGCCGCGCATAAGGCCACCGCAACGGGCAATCAGATCGACACCCACCGGGACAACGGATCCTTCCTCAGTTGACGAGCTTGGTGGCGGAAAACTCGATCCGCCGATTGAGCGCCTTGTTCTTCGGCGTGTCGTTGGCGGCAACTGGCCGATCCTCGCCATAGCCGGTCGCCGCGATCTGCGTGCGAGGAATGCCCGCGGCAACAATGGCGTCGGCAACCGCCTCGGCCCTGCGCTCCGACAAGTGCTTGTTCTCGACAGGCGACCCATCGGAATCGGTGTATCCGGAAACCTCGACCTTCAGGCCCGGGCACTTGCCAACGACACCGACGACCTCCGTGAGCAGCGGGCGGCTTTGGGCATCGAGCCGCGCGCTCGCGGTTCGAAAGTAGATAGCCCCGGTGCGCGAAAGCACCGCGAACCTGTTGAGGCACTCCTCGTCGCTGAAGTTGGTCTTCGCCGCATCGGTGGCGACAGGGCCGACATCGGCCGCGCTCGCCGCGACGGGCTGGGGAGCAGCCGACTTGCTGCCGTCAGCGGTGAACACGAAATCGAACGACACCGATGCCGTCGGAACAATGTTGGTCACATTGGCCGCCTGCTGGAGTTTGTCGACGTTCGGCAGCAGCCCAAAGTCTTCCACATGCACGGCGACAGGAGCCTCCGAAGCGACCGATACCATGTTGTCGCTGATCATGGTCACGACGATATTGGCCTCGAGATCCTTGTCGACCCCGTGCAGGTTGAGACGGAACGGAAGAACCGCCTTCACGCGTCGCTTGCTCGCCAGGTCGGCAAATGCCGCGGGATCCACCTTGGCGGTCAGTTCGGCCGACGGAAACTTGAATGTCTCGAAGAAAAGGAACCGCATGCGGACATTGCGAAGGTCGACCCCCGTATCGACCGAATTGAGGTCGAAGGTGACCTTGGCATCACCCGTCGAGGTAAGGCTGCCGGAAATATTCCTGATCTTGTTGGTTTCGACGATCGTGTTCTTCTTGACCGACTGATAGGTGAGCACCGAGGCGGTCGGATCAAGCGTCCAGTTCGGTTGCGCGTTCGCGGTACCCAGTCCGGGCAAAAGCAACACGGACAGAGCAACGATCAAGCCAAGTGCCTCTATGGCGAGCCAGCTTCTCGAGCGTGTTTTCCACCAGAACCCGACGACTTCGAACATGGAACCCCCCTGCCTACGACAACAGACTTCCGTATCGACATCACGACCATGCGGTGCCGGCAGAGAGCATAGAACACTTGCTCTCGCTTGGCGAGCATCTCCGCTGATGGCCGGGATCACTTCAAATGCCTAAGGAAACGGCCTGGCCAGAAACCATCCGCGTTTCAAATCAGGCCATAAGCCAGCCCCGTCTTTTCCCCTTTTGCTTGACCGCTAACGGAAGCGTCCACCATCAGGCGCTTGCCCCAATCGTCATCCCGATCGATCTGAAAGCCGGTGTCCCGCAACATGGCAAAGAGGCATTCCCTGTTGGGGGCCCAGAAATTGGTGATGTCGCCGGCAAGTGTGCCGGCTTCGTAGTACTTCGCGACCGCCACGCCGGGCATCAGGTCCGGTTCGAACTGCGTTTCAACAAGCAGGCGGCTCCGACACAGCCGGGAAACAATGTTCAGCGCGCGCATCATGTCGGGCAGATGATAGAGAACGCCCAGAAACAGCACGAGATCGAACTCACCGATATCCGAGCCGGGAATGTCATACAGGTTCATCTGCCTGTAATCGAATTCCAAACCGGTCAGTTGCTCCATGGCTTCAAATCCGTGGCCATTTTTGGCCCGATAGTCGACTGCCGTCACCTGCGCTCCACGACGAGCCATGTGCATCGAAAAGAAGCCGTCCGAGGGGCCGATGTCCAATGCCCGCAGGCCAGTCATATCGGCAGGCAATCGCAGTTTTTCGAGCAGGAACCGGGGATCGTAAGAGCCCGGAGTGACCACACCCGGGAACACTTCAAATTTGTGGTGCCAATGCGGCACCGTTGAAACGATCGCCTGGGCTCTGTCGCGGTCACCGGAAGATACTGGTGCTGTTGAGTGCATCTCTCTAATCTCCAATCCAAGTCCTGTTTCAATCAGGAGATGAAAGTATGACCCGGACGTCATATGTCGGTTACGCGCGCCAGGCGGCGACTATGCATGCGGGTGCTATCGTTGCCAACAACTCAACTGGTTTCCCGTATGGCCCTGCCCGTCCGTAATGTTCGATCGCGGTTAAACACCAAGCGCCTATCCCTGGAAGTCTCATGACCAGCAGAACCGCCATAGTCGTCGTAGGGATGCACCGCAGCGGCACCTCTGCGCTGGCGCGCATGCTCAGTTTCCTCGGCGCCTCCTTGCCGCGCAACCTCAATCCGGCGGGATTGGGCAACGTGACCGGCCATTGGGAGCCGGAAGGCGCTGTTCGCCTCAACGATGAGATCCTGGGTCTGGCCGAATCGCCCGAAAACGATGTCCACGGACCCTCCAGCGAATGGCTGCAACGGCCTGCGGCACAGGCCTTTGTCGACAGGCTGAAAGATCTGATTACCGATGAATACGGCGACGATCCGCTTTTCGTGCTGAAGGATCCGCGGATCTCGCTGCTGTTTCCCTTGTGGCGCGTCGCGCTGGCCAAACTGGAAATACGGTGCGTCGCAGTCGTCATCTCGCGCAATCCGGTGGAAGTCGCGCTCTCGCTGGCGAAGCGGCAGAGCCTGGGAGGCGACTGGCAATCCTGGCCTCTGGAGCGAGGGGGCCTGCTGTGGTTGCGGTACAATCTGGCAGTCGAGGAACACACGCGCGACGTCGACAGGGTTTTCTGCGACTATTCGACGTTGCTGGACGACTGGAGATCGGTCGCGCGCCGGCTGAGCGATGAACTCAAGATCGCGTGGCCAAAATCCATACCGGATGCTGCTGCCGAGATCGACGGCTTTCTGTCGCGGGAACTGCGCCACCATCAAGAGCCTGAGGACCTGGATTGCCGGCAGGGCGTGTGGTCTGCATGGATCACGCCGATCTTTTCCGAACTGCATGGCGCCGCCGCAGGCCGTACGCCTGATCCTGCCGTATTCGACGCGGTGAAGCAGTCGTTCGACGATGTCCATGCCGGCATTCAGCATCCTCCTCCCCCGCAGCGATCGTCAGGGCGTCCTCGCCTGCGCGTCATGCGGCGGGGCACGGGCCGGCGGAAGCTGTGCTTTGTCGGCGACCTGTTCTGGAAACCTGTCCAGGGTGACGGCGCGGCGAGAGCGGCGGTCGACGCCGCCATGGCCGCCGACATCGACATGTCCATCGTCGACATCGGCGCTTTTACCGAGGCGGACGAGAATGCCTTCGTGGACTTTGCCGAAAGCCATTCCTTCGACGTCGAATATCTCGACGTGGACGGCCCGCTGATCCAGCCGTCCCTTCTGGCCTCAACAATCCAGTTGTTGAGGCACCTCCGCGCCCAGCATTTCGACGCCATTCTTTTTCAGAACCAGGATGGCCTTGGCTATGCCAGCGGCGTGGCAAAGCAGACCGGAATGGCCTTCGACGGTGTGTCTCTGGCCGTTGTGGCCGCAGGGAGTTCCGACTGGATCAGGCAGCAGAATGGCGAGGTCCCATCGAGCCTGGTGACAATCGGCATCGAGCATCTGGAAAAAATGGCGCTCGAGCGAAGCACCGCCCAGGCGATCATCGCAGCCAACAGCAATGCGCTGAAGGGCGAGGTGGGTCGATATGTTCACAGCTTGCAGGTGACCCTGGAAGAGCGATCGCGAAGTGCCGAGGAGTCCGCGCGTTACGCCAGTTCCCTGGAAGAAACACTGGTCCGACTACGGGAGGCGAACGAAGCCGCGGCCGAATACGCCAGAAGCCTCGAACAGTCGCGGGCTCAGAGCGAAGAGGCCGCCGACGGCGATACTTTGAAGGGCGAGGTTAGTCGATACGTGCACAGCTTGCAGGTCACGTTGGAAGAGCGATCGCGGAGTGCCGAGGAGGCCGCGCGTTACACGAGCTCCCTGGAAGAAACATTGGTCCAGTTGCGGGAGGCGAACAAAGCCGCGGTCGAATATGCCCAAAGCCTCGAACAGTCGCGGGCCCAGATCGAGGCGTATGCCAAGACGCTTGAGGCAGAACTGGAGAAAATCAACTCAGCTGCAGAGAGCTGACAGCAAAAAGGCCAGCGCTCACCGCACGCCTTGATTGGGCCGGGACCAATCAACCATCGCAGCCGAGCCGGCGCCGTTCGGTTCAGGAAAAGAGCCGAAAGCGGGCGAGATACCAGATTGCCTTGACGCCATCGCGCCATCCGATCTTCTTGCCTTCCTCGTAGGTGCGGCCGAAATAGCTGATGCCCATCTCGTAGATACGCCAGCGGCCAGCACGCGCGATCTGGGCGCTGAGCTGAATTTCACAACCAAAGTCGTTGCAGGTCAGGCGCAGCCGGCTCATGACGTCCCGCGTGAACATCTTGTAGCAGCACTCGATGTCGGTAAGCGTCTGATTATAAAGGAGATTAAACGCCAGGGAGATGAAGCGATTGGCCAGATAGTGGTGGAAATAGAGCGAGCGATGAGGCCGGCCGTAGAAACGTGAGCCGTAGACAACGTCTGCAATTTTTCGCCTGACAATGAGGTCATACATAACGGTCCAGTCCGCGGGATCGTATTCAAGGTCTGCGTCCTGGATGACTATGACGTCGCCTTTGACTTCCGCCAGCCCGGTCTGCAATGCAGCGCCTTTTCCGCTATTTCTTTCGTGATAGAACAGCCGCACCGTGACGGGGGCAATCGCCGGTTCGTCCGCGAAGACGAGACCACCGTCGACGCCGACGGTTAGAGACGTAGCGTAGCGGGAACCGGTTGGAAAATTGGCCTTGAGCCACTCGCGGGTGCCGTCGGAGGAGCCGTCGTCGACGACGATGATTTCCTTCGCCACCGCGGGAAGTGCCGTACTCACCATCGCCAAGACGTGTGGCAATGTCTCTGCTTCGTTGAAGACCGGTACGATTACGGAAAGCATGGAACCTCGAGGCCGTCGGGTCAGCTGTTGCGGTGGAACCGACACTGCCGGCTAGGACAAAGCGACCATCAGGATCATGACGATGCCAATGATGGCGAAGAGCGCCCGGTAACACCGTTGCAGTCGACGGAGGTTGTCGGCAGTGAGGCCGGCCCGCATGGCGCGGCAGGAAGCCCACAGATGTACCGGAATGAATACAGCGGCAAAGACGAGGACGTGCGGAACGAACCCGAGCGCGGCCAACGCGGCAACGAACGCATATGCCGAGATAAAAAGGACGAGACCTGCGACAAAACTTCTGGTCTTGCCAAACGCCACAGCGTTCGTCCGTATGCCGTTGAGCAGGTCAACGTCATAATCGCGCGCCTCATGCGTGAAATGGCCGGCGGTGAATACCAACCCAAAGAAACAACTTACGACGAGGCCCTGTGCGTCGATCGCGCCAAAAGCCGCATAGCCGAGCAGGAAATGTGCGCAGCCGCCGAAAAAATGCAGGGCCGAGTTGAAAAGCGGCGCACCCTTCAAATGCAGGGTGGGGCTGGAATACAGAGCGCTCAACCCGGCGATCGCCATTGCAGCAACGAGTGCCCTAATGTTTATCAGCCCAAACAGGAGCAGACTGATCGCCAGCAATGAGCCGGCAAGATAGCCGACTTCCGTACGCGTCAAACCTTTTGCCGCGAATGTTCGGTTGGCTCGGTCCGGGTCTCTGAGGTCTCCGTCGATCCCTGACCAGTCGTTGAGAACAAACACATGAGCCATCAGGCAGAAATTGCCGGCTATCATCGTGGCCACGGTCAGAGCATGGCTCGCCGACAGCGCTCCGATTGAAAAAACCGCACCGATGATCGGAGTGGCCTGAAGTGCTGCGACTTCATCGAAACGGATACAAGAGAACCAACGGAACAGTAGCTGTACCGCCCGGGGGCGACTTTGACCGACTGTTTCGCTCGCGATTTGCGTCACTTCTCACCACATTTTTGTTCCGAGCCGCCGGAACCACAAGGAAGCTTTGATAGCATACGTTCGTTCTCGAAATAGAGCCGCAACCAGAGCGCATATCCGAAATCTTGCGACCAATAGAATCGCTTCACCGTCGCGGTGAGGTCATTGTGATACAGCAGCGGAGGCGTATGGCTCATCAAGGAAAAGTCATCCGCGGCGATATCGGTCAGCAGGTCGGTCGTACGCTGGTAGGCAGCATATGAGCCGGCTTGGCTTTCCACCTGCCGAAGCTGGTCGGCGGCGCGCAGCCAGATCTCCTGTCCAGGAATTTCGGTGCGCAGTCGCGCTTGGGGAAACTGCGGCGAGCAGCCGGCCTTTTCCAGGTCTGCCAACCGCAGAGTGATCATGAGCGGTGCACCGGCGTAGTAGACCCAGATATCGTCGTCGCCCGCTTTTTTCGCGAGCGCTTCGCACAGCGAACGCGCGGCCGGTTTGTCCACCTGTTCGAGAAACAGGAATAGATGCATCTGGATCCCGACATCCGCCGGATTGGGGTCGCGTCCGGGATCGAGGCATTGATATTTGTCACGTGACGCGAGCCAGGTCCGGTAGAGTCCGTCAGGCCGCCTGAACTGCGTTATGGTGGCAAGCGCGGGTTGCAGCAGTTCACTCTTTTCGCTGGGCGCGACCCGCCATGCCAGGGCGGTGTCATCGGAATCGGGCGTGATGGCGCAGCCGAGAGTGCCGATCGTGGGCGCATCTGGTCGGCCGTGGTATCGAACAAGGCCGGTTTGTTCGATCTGAGCAGCCAGGAACTGTCGTGCCCTTGCAAGCATGTCTTTCGCGCCGGCGGCTTCGGCGACAGGGCTGACGACATCAAGCATGATGGCGTTGAGGTAGGTATTGAGTTCCTGGCGCGGCTGCTCAAATCGCGTTGCGCTCGTATAGGAGGTCAGCCAATAGCCGCCGGCCTGCTGATGGCCTGCGAGCATCTGCCCGGCGCGCCGTGCCGCACTTGGCAGATCCGTCACATGCTCAAGTGCCTCATTGTCCGGCGCCAGGAAGAAAGAGGTCTGCTTCAGCAGACGAGGCTCGCCACCCTCGGTGGCGCGCACCAACACCGCCAACAGATGCTCTCCCGGGTTTACCTGGTCGATTGGGATGGTGACGCGCCACCCGGCCGGGCTCGCCTGGCCGAGCGCCTTCTCGACATCGGCACGGGCAAAGAATTCCCTGGTTCCAGCGACCGGCCGGCCATCGATCAGCACGGCGACGTCGCTGGGAGAGTGGTCGTTGGTGAGCGACCATCCAAGGATCTCAAGCTGCCCGCCGCCGGTCCCTTGACCGATGGGCGGGACATTTACGGCATCGATGTTGCCACGCAGATCGACAATCAGATCGGCTTGGACACGCGGGTGACTGAGTTCGGCGATAAAGGCTGCGTTGTGGATGTCCCAGGCAGGTCGCATTCTGTCAGGTCCGTCGGCGGTGACGATGGGGGTGTCGGCGATGCCGGTGTACCAGAAGGCACCGATCGTCTGCATCGAGATCGCCACAAGTGATGCAAGCCCGAATGCAACACGCCCTTTCCGAGATAGAGCCTTCACGACAGGTGGAAGCATCCACATCAGCATAGGCAGCATGTCGGTGAGCCATCGAGGCCCCCAGGACACGCCCTGCCTCCAATCGATCATGGCGTAGAGAAGCAATTGCACGATCATGGCGCAACCAACGGCTACCGTCAGTCCTCGTCCTGAGCGCTCGACAGCGACGCGACGAAAAAACAAGGGAACGAACAGCAGGAACGGTGAGAAGACGAAGAGGCCCCGGGTCGGACTGATAAGAAGGCCTGCAATACCGCCCATTATGCTGTCGTTGAAATTTTCGGGCCGAACATGAACCGCATAGGCCCCTGCAACATTGCCGACGAGCATGATATTGTAGGCGAGGGTCAATGCGACGGGAACCATGCCCGACAAAACGAATAACGATCTTATGCGGCCGGCCCACCACAGGCCATAAATACCCAGACCCGCCGCCAGTATGGCATCGGGCTGGCGGTTCGCCGCGATAAGCCCGCAAAGCAGTCCTGCCAGGACGACCCGCAATGCCGTGCTTGGTCCCGTGAGCAAAAGCATGGCGGCCACGACCAGCAACTGGGCGAGCCCATGCATCCAGAGGGCTTGGCTGCTGATGACCCATGTCGTCGTGCCAAATGCGTAGAGCAGGCTCAGGATGGCGGCCCACCCTTCATCCGTCCGTCGTCGCAGGAGCAAATAGAGCAGACCGACGGACACCGCCGCCAACGAAGAAGCGCAAAGCTTTTCCATGATCCGGGCGACTTCGTCGAACAGCAGCGGGTCGGAACCATGGTGGTTCAGATAAATGACTGCCGGCAAATAGAATGGGGAGAGGATGACGGGAACGACAATGGGAAATTTCGATACATATTGGTCTCCCCGCACCTTCAGAACCCAGTGTGCGGTGTCACCCTTATCCTGCGTGGCTGGAGGTTTTCGCCCCTGAGCCACCATGGTTAGAATTGGATTCAAGGTCAGGCTGTGATTCTGCCAGATCGAAAAGGGCAGGTAGCGCGCCGCATAGCTGTCGGCCGCGGTTATCGAACGCAGGTTTGCGTTGTAGATCAGGAAGGAGAGGAGCCCAAGGAGCAAAGCCATTGCAAAATCGCGAGCGCGAATGCGCCGAAAAGCCGGCTCCGATACTGCCGGGACTTGCGCCGTAATTGCCGCGGTCACCTATAATTTTCCCATTCCATACTTTCTATCGAAGCTCATAGTGGCGCGCGCGGCGCTCGACAATGATCGCCTTGGCGCGTCAACAGGAACATTAGGAATATTGAAGCCACGCTTGGTCGCCGGCTTTCCCGGGAGGCAAATTTGCCAGCATTGAAGACGCCCACCTCAAGGCGGGCAAATCTGATTGGGATCGGTGCGCCACGGACTGCGACGAGCAGCCTGGCAAGGATGCTGAGCGCTACACGAGACGTCTTTGTACCCGAAGAGAAAGAAGTTAATGGCTTCGGCATCGACGATGACGTCACCGACGCCCGCTACGATATGCACTTCACCGGGGCAGCGATCGACCACCGCTATCTCGCCGACATCTCGCCCGTCTATCTCTCAAGTGCGCAGGTGGCGGAGCGTATTAGATCTTACAATCCGGAAGCAAAAATCATAGCGACTCTCAGGGATCCGGTCAGCCGTGTGATTTCACAGTACCGGCACATGAAGGGCAAGATCGACGCATCGCTGGGTCCGGACCTAAGCCTGGACATAAATTCGTACATAAAGAATGGCTTGATTGAGATCAGCAGTCATAGAGCGCAGGATAATTCCTGGTATTCTGCATCTACGAACATCGTTCACTCTTTCTACGGCAGGCATTTGCGGCGTTATTATCAATCCTTTCCCCGAAAACAAATACTGGTCTTGATTTATGAGGACCTGATCCATTCGCAGCCTTTGTGCGCGAAGGGGGCATGGGAGCAACAATTACAGCGATTTCTAGGCGTCGGGGTGAACCAGCAGTACTGGGACAATCGCGCGGAAGGCTTCGAAACGGAAATCGCCGACGACGTAGCAGGCGATTTGAAAAAGCTGTTCGCGGCCGAGGTTTCCACAGCCAGCGACCTGATCGGTCGCGATCTGGTTGAGCTATGGGGATACTAGTGCATGATCCCGAAAAGTGGAATCCGGTTTTCTCTGGTGATCATGCTCAAACGCAGAGATAGAGCGATTCCATCGGGATGGAACAGGCTCTAGTCTGCCAGTGCTAAAACCCAGAGACATGGTTTGAGGAGACCCGCTGCATATCGGCCTCAACCATCTCGGCGACCAGATCCTCCAGTTGAACCGTGGGACTCCAGTCTAGTACCTCTTTCGCAAGAGAGGGGTCGCCGACAAGCAGGTCAACCTCCGATGGTCTGTAGAAAGCTGGGTCAACAGATACAACGATGTTCCCGGTAGCTCGGTCGATGCCTAGCTCGTTGTGCCCCGTTCCTTGCCAATCCAGGGAGATGCCGCAGGCGCTCGCGGACATTTCGACGAAATCACGAACGGTATGCGTTCTGCCGGTCGCCACGACAAAATCCATCACAGGCGCCGTTTGCAGCATCCTCCACATGGCGTCGACGTAGTCCCTGGCGTGGCCCCAATCTCTTTTCGCCTCCAGATTTCCGACCCGCAGGGGTCCCTCGCCCTTCACCGCGTATTTGGCCATGCCAAGCGTCACTTTTCGAGGGAGAAACTCCACGCCCCGCAACGGTGACTCGTGATTGAAGAGGATACCGCTGCAGCAATGCAACCCGTATGCTTCCCTGTAGTTTACAACGGTCCAATGCGCGAACAATTTGGCGATGCCATAGGGACTGCGCGGGTAAAAGGGGGTCGTTTCAGTCTGCGGAACCTGTTGCACTTTGCCGAACATTTCGGACGTTGAAGCCTGATAAAATTTTGCCGTCGGGACGACGGTTCTGACGCCTTCAAGCAATCTCAAGGCGCCGACCCCGGTCACCTGAGTTGTGTAGATGGGCTGCGTAAAAGAATCGCCGACAAAGCTCTGAGCCGCGAGGTTGTATATTTCGTCGGGTTTGATTTTCTCCAGCACTGCACGCACGTTTGAGTCTTCGGTCAGCTCCATCGACGCGAATTCGATATCGTCCAGAACCTGTAGACTTTGCAGGCGCCATGTGCCAATGCCCGACGTACGGCGCATGGAGCCGACCACACGGTATCCCTTGTCGAGCAGCAGCTTCGATAGATAGGCTCCATCCTGACCGGTGATGCCCGTTATGAATGCGGTCTTGTTTGCCACAGCCTGTTGCCCCTTCGCGCGCGCGAATTGTGGATTCCCCTTGTCGTGCGCTATGGCAATGTTTTGGGGTGAAGGCAAAGGGATTCGGGCAAAGCATGAGGAATGCGTTTTTTACGATTTCATCCTGGAATTATCTCCACTATTCCCGGGCGCTTGCGTCTTCGTTTGCCCGTCACCATCCAGACTTTTCATGCATACTTGCCATCGCCGACACACGTCGGGAGGATTTGGGAAGCGACGTCTTTCCCGAGTTCGACGCTCATATTTTCTTCGACGATCTCGCTCTGCCAGATCATCGCGCCTTCAGTTTTCGCTACGATGTCATGGAGCTGAATACGGCGATCAAGCCGACAGTATTTCGGCAACTATTCGCCGAAGGTTTTGATCGCGTCATTTACCTCGATCCAGACATCCTTGCCTATCGCCGTTTCGACGAGATCTTGCAGGCGTTGGATGAGGGGGCGACGTCCGTCCTGACGCCGCACGCTCTTGCGCCAAATCTCCATTCCGAAAGTCCAAACGACCTGACCTTCATGCGATCGGGAATATACAATCTGGGATTTCTGGCCCTCGCCAAGACGGACGAGACGTCAGCTCTGCTGGAGTGGTGGGAGACGCGCCTGCGAAACGAGTGCGTCTCAAATCGCGTGAGCGACGGGATTTTCGTTGACCAGAAGTTCATGGACCTGTGGCCCGCCTATTGCTCCGGCACGCACATCCTGCGCGATCCGTCTTACAACGTAGCGTACTGGAACCTGGACACCCGAACGATCAAAAAGACGAGCGAGAGATACGAGATCAACGGCTTTCCACTCGCTTTCTTTCACTTCAGCGGGATCACACCCGGCGACCGGAGCGTCCTATCAAAGCACCAGCAGCGGTGGAAGCCAACGTCTAACGAGGCGTTAGGAGGCCTGTTGGTCGATTATCATGACCGATTGGAAGATTTCGGAGCAAGCAGGTTTTCCATAGTGCCCTATGGCTTCGGGACGTTTTCTGACGGCATCGATATTCCGAACCTGGCGCGAATTGTCTATCGCGAGAAGCTTGAGCCTTTCGAGGGCGATCCCTTCGCCCTGATGCCCGATATTCTCGACCGTCCAGCCGACATCAATCCAAACCCCGGTGGTGTGGTCACGCAGCTCGCGCACGCGCTCTGGGCGACGAGACGCGATCTGCAATCCTACTTCCCCCTCCAAGAGGG
The DNA here is from genome assembly GCF_056781655.1 of Mesorhizobium bavaricum. Classification (NCBI taxonomy): domain Bacteria; kingdom Pseudomonadati; phylum Pseudomonadota; class Alphaproteobacteria; order Hyphomicrobiales; family Phyllobacteriaceae; genus Mesorhizobium; species Mesorhizobium bavaricum. The sequence goes on from NZ_CM165566.1 coordinate 6,171,184, forward strand.
GCGATCCCAGATAAACTACGCCGACTGGTATATCTCCGGTGGCGCAAAGTCGGCCGGGATTCCTTCCAGGTTCACGAAAACGGTCGCCAAAAGAATTAGGCAACTTGACGCTTCGCGGACCGGCCCGAATGGAACAACAGACGTTTCGGCCAAAACCTCGGTCATTGCAACTCGTGTCGCACGCCGTGCCTATCGAACTCTCCTAAGAGCTCAACCTCACATTCGCTGGCTCTATAGAATGGTGCCGCCGGCCAGGCGAAAGCAATTTCTCGATGCGATGTTCAGGCGTGCCTGGCCCGCAAGTGTCGATACAGCAACCCAGACTACGCTTGCGCCCGGGCTATCCCTCATCGGTTACCCTTTTTCAGAAACGGGCGTCGGTGAAGCAATGCGCTCGCTGGCCCGATCAATTGAGAGTGCGGGCATCAATTACGATGTCACGAATTTTGACGAGCAGGTTCTTTCGTCGCACAGGGACAGAGCCCTGACGCACCGTATCGCCGCGCGACCTTCCAAAATGGTGAACGTTTTCTGCGTCAACGCCGACATGCTGGGGTCGACCATTCATGGAGTCGGCGTCGGCATTCTGAAGAACAGATACAATATCGTCAGGCCTTTCTGGGAACTGCCTCTGATCTATCCGCAATGGTTGGATAGCTTGCAAGATGTCGACGAAATTTGGGCGCCGACGGCCTTCGTCCGTGACGCCTTCATAGCCGGTACGAACCGTCCGGTTACGCACATCCCGGTGGCTATATCCGTCCCGCCCGACATTGAGCCGAACCGGGAGCGTTTTCAGATTCCAAAGGATTCCACCGCATTTTTGTTTGCATTCGACTTCTCGTCCTACCCGGACCGCAAGAACCCGGATGCCGTGTTGCAGGCCTATCTTCGCGCATTCGGACAGGAACGCAATCGACGGATTTCCTTGGTGATCAAGACAATGGGCAACAGCCCGCACAAACGCGCAATTCTGAATTCAATTCGTGGTCTGGCGCAGACCGACAAGCGGGTTGTCTTGATTGACGAGGTTCTGACTCGAACCGAAACATATTGCCTGACAAAATCCTGCGATGTCTTCGTCTCGTTGCATCGCTCGGAAGGCTTTGGATTGGGAATTGCCGAAGCCATGGCCATGGGCAAGGCAGTTATTTCAACGGATTTTTCGGGAAGCAAAGACTTCGTCAGCACGCAAACCGGTTTTCCGATTCCATACCGATTGATCAGCGTGGAGCCCGATCAATACCCCTATTTCATCGAAGGGCAGAAATGGGCCGATCCCGACATAGATGAAGCTGCCCGGGTCATGGCGCAACTTGCGGACAATATCGAGACCGTCACTTCGGTCGGCGAGCGCGCTCGGACCTACATGGCTGCGGTGCACAGCCCCGAGGTGGTCGGCAAGGTGATCGCAAATCGCCTTCAAGACATCCAAGGATACAGGAATTCCATATCGAAATACTGAACAGCCCATAGCGATGGCCAGGTGCAGCAGCTATTCGCGGCTATGTGGGAGCAGCATCCGATCCCCCTGCTCCCTCGCCGATCGCTCCACCAGCGACCCAGTAGGACGGCGCACCCGCTCGCAGCCTCCAGCTAGAAGGAAATCTTCAGCCCCAGCTTGCCGCCGACATTCGAACTGTCCGCCGACCACTTGCCGCGGACCTCGCCGCTCACTGTCTTGGTTTGCGACACTTTCAGATTGAAACCGGTCGACAGCGCAACCGAGAAATCGGCATCATCGAAGTCGATCTCCCTGGTGTCGATATCCGTCGTGTTCTTGTAGTTGAAGCGCTGTTGAAACTCCGTCCGTGCGTAGGGGCTGAACACCATGCTGTTTTCCAGCGGATAGTCCGCATAGATGCCCGGTTCGAACTTGACCGCCCCGAAGGACAAGCGGCTCTTGCCGAACTCGTTGCCGCCGCTGTCCGTATAGGAATCGCCGCGGAAGGAAACGCCGAGCAAGCCGCCGCGCAGGTCGAACCGGGCGCGGTCGCCCAGCTTGAAGATATGGCCGACCGTCCCGGTGACGGCAAAGCCCTTGGTGTCGTAGCTGCCTGTGGTGCCGAGCACGCCGTTGGTCACGTCGCTTCCGCCGATGAAGCCGGAAGCGGAAACCAGCGCGTAGTCGTAGTTCTTTCGGAACAGCGCGTAGCCGCCGAACATGCCGGCCTTGTTGGTGCCTTCGCCGATGGCATCAAATCCCCGGAACCCGCCGAGGTTGACATCGGTCGAGGCATAGCCGGTGAAAACGCCGATGTTCAGGCCATACTCATTGTCGAACTGGAAGTGTTTGGCGGCATTGAAATCCAAGCTGATGGCGGCCGAAAAATCATTGGCATCGAAGCTCGGGCCGGGGCCATTCAAACCACCGCCACTGATGTCGTAGCCGTCATGTTCGGTATGAGCGAACTGGCCGGAGGCGAACACGCCGAAGCTGGACGAAACCGGCACCATTGCACCCCCGGTTGCGGGCGAGAGGTTGAGGTCGGACTCGAGCGCGTCACGGTTTATGCCGTAGAGAGCGTCGATTGCCACCGCGACCGCGCCGGCGTTGGTGGCGCTGGTGGGCGCCGCCGCAATACCGAAATTGGCCGGCGTGGCACGCAGGAACAAGCCATTCGGGCCAGCTACGATTTCATAGGTGAAAAGTGACCCCGGCGTGCCGGGAATGCCCACGACACTGAAGGTCCCGGCAATCGGCCCGCTAGTCGAGACGATGAGAGGGATATCGGTCGCCTGGGCGAATTGCGGCGTGCCCAGCAGATTGACGATGATGGTGTTGGCGCCGGTGGCCGAAAACGCGCTGGCAACAAGTTGATCCGACTGCACCGTCTGCTGGTTGATGTCGAGGCTGATGCTGGCGCCGTTGAGTGTGAGGCCGCCGAGCGTCAACACGTCGTCGGCGATACCGTCCGTCATGTTGATCAGAGAATTCGTCGCGATGATCGAACCCGGCATGGTGACGTTGCCGTTGATGAACAGCGTCGAGCCGTTGCCCAGGTTGAGCTGGTTGATGCCTTGTGTCCCACCGCTGAAGCGGAGCGTGGAATTGTCGGCCGAGAAATTGTCGAAGCCGGTGAAATTCTGGCTCTTGCCGCCGACAGCAAGGTCGGTGTCGGTGACGGTGCCATTGGCATTCGTTCCACTGAAAAGCACGCCATCGCGCAAATTGAGTGGATCGACCGCGCCCACATTGTCGATGATCAGGGTGTTGGGGCCGATACCGGTGACGTCGCCGCCGATCGTGCCGCCCGACAGATGAACGTGCTCTGCGTCGATGCCGCCGGTGATGCTGCCGCCAACGACCGAGACATTGTCGAAGCCGGCGCCGCCGGTGACGTTGCCGGCGACGGCGCCGCCGGAAACCGTGATCACGTCATCGCCGTTATCGCCGGTAAGACTGCCGCCGATCGTGCCGCCGCCGATATTCAGCGTGTCATTGCCGTCGCCACCGCTGACCGAGCTGCCGACGGTGCCGCCGGTCATGTTGAGCGTATCGTTGCCGTCGTTCGCCGAGACCGGCCCGCTGACCGTACCGCTGCTGATCACGATCAGATCGTCGCCGAGATCGCCGATGACCTCGCCGGTCAGGTTGCCGCCAGCGATGAAAATCCGGTCGTTGCCGTCATTGCCTTCGATGAAACCGGTGATCGAACCGCCACGGAAATCGATCGTGTCGTTGCCGGCGCCGCCGCTCACCGCGCCGCCGAGCGTGCCGCCGGTCATCAGGAAGCTGTCGTCGCCATCTTCGAGGCCGACAGAATCGATGCCGTTCCCACCCTCACCAAGGTCGATGCCGATACTGGCGTTGCCTGAGATCGTGACCTTGTCGTTCTGGCTGCCGGCGAAAATCGAACCGTCAATCCTGCCGCCGCTCACGTCAAAGGTGTTGCCGCCGCCTTGGCCGAAAACCGAACCGGTCACACGGCCCGCCGTCATGGTGAAAATATCGGCGCCGTCGCCGAGGTCGACGATGCCCGGAGCCGCGGTCATCCCGATGGTACCGCCATTGATGTTGACGGTGTCGTCGCCTTCGTTGCCGAATATGCTACCGCCGATGGTGGCCTTGCCGCCGACCGTTATCGTGTCGTTTCCGATATCTCCATCGACATAGAGATCGACCGCGGCATTGCCGTTAATGGTGATCTGGTCGTCGCCTGCGTTTCCGGTCACGTAGCTGCGGATCGCGCCCCCGCTGACAACCAGCGTGTCGTTGCCACCGTCACCACTCAGACTACCGTCGAGGATGCCACCGGTCATCGTGAAATGGTCGTCGCCGTCGCCAAGCCCGATGGCATCTCCTCCTTCCGAATCGCCGTAAACTATGGCGCCGTTCTTGATGGTGACGATATCGGCGCCGCCATTGGTGAAAACAGATCCGGTGACAACGCCGCTATTGCCATCGGTGACGCTTGTATCGTTGCCTAAGGTGATGGTGTCGATGCCATCTCCGCCGATGACTGAACCGTCGATTTCACCGCCGATCATCTCCAGCGAATTATTGCCTTCGCCAAGGTCGATGTCCTGAATGCTGCCGGCCTGGATGACGACCTTGTCATCGCCCGCCCCGGTATTGAGATTGGCCCTGACGTTGGGGGCGAATGGCTCGCCGTCGAAATCCCCATAGGACATCTCAAGCTGGTCGTTGCCATCCAGGAGTTCGATGGTTCCATCCGCCGGTTGCAAGGAGGTCGACCCTACCGGCGGCAGGCCGGTTACGGCGGGCGTTGTCGCCGCGTCGTCGGTCAGGGTGCCGCCAAAAATGTTTACGATGTCGTCGCCATTGCCATCATAGTCGTTGACGATGACTAGTGACGAACTCAAGTCGAGCCCTTCGTACCCGGTGAACCGAGTCGTGAACACGCCATCGACGTCCTGAAAATCCCCGGTCGTCCTGCACTCCACGGTTACTGACGTCGTGTCAAACGGATTGCCTGCGCCGCTTGCAACGGCGGAGCAGGCTGCAGCGCCAGATATTTCGAACGTGGATGCTGCCGCTAACGCAAGCAACGAGACGCCCGCCAACTGATAGGCTTCGCACGGCACTTTCATTCGACCTCGCCTTACGAGAAATCGATACCGGCACTAAGGCAGATTGATATCGGACCATCGACCCATCTGATCGGGACTTGTTGTCAATCCGCCTGGCCGAGACTGTACGCGGCGAGTTGCTCTACGGCAATGGTTTGGCCGTTCGCCCTCGGCGACTATCAGGCCATCTGTGGCGAGAAGGTCACTATAGAAAAGCTCGAAATGAGCTGTTCACCCCCAGGCCCACAGTTCAAAGGGTATATTTTATAGATCAGAATACGCTGCCGACACGGTCAAGTTTCCGGCATGTGCAATCTTGCGGTCGTAGCTTGCCCATATTTCACCGCCACACTGCTGCGCCCAGCGGTGGCAGAAAGAAAAATCGGTAGGCAGATCCAGTTCCGGCGTCACGATCTTGGCGAACGGCGTCAGGAAATTCTCGAACTGAGTGGTGTACTTGTTCTTTCGGTAACGAGACCGATCCACTGTCTCAGGCAACTTCTCGATTATCGTCGTCACGCAGTCGCGGGAGACAAGAAAGATACCCGTGCCACATAACGATACCCGGACAAAGCCTCCTAACTTTTGCCGGGGTTCGACAATGGTTCCAATAAACTCCAGGCTTTGTGCGAAGGCCTTGTCGAAGGGCAGCGCCGACAGTGAGTGGAGTTTTTGGAGATCGACCGTGCGCCGGGGATACAAAGTGCCGACCACCGGCTTGTCCAGCGCCAGCATCGCCGCGATGAGATCGGGGGAAAAGCCCATGTCGCTGTCGATCATCAGGATGTGACTGCAATCCGGCTTCTTGTAGTAGAAATTCGTCAGCAGATAGTTCCGGGAAAACGGGATATCCGTGTATTCGATTTCCGACAGCGTGAAGGCGTAGCCGGACAGGCTCTTGTGGGTCAGGGCCGCGAAGAGGCTGCGAACGAAGACGCTTTTGTAGGCCGCTCCATAAACCGGCAGCGCAAGGTTGATCTTGATCGGCATCGTGTCCTCCCACAGTCCAGTGTGAGTCCATACAAATCCCTTTTCCCTATCTTTGACATGATTCTTGGTATAAATTTTTTGCTGGCCTTCGGCGGCACGGGGTCCATACGGTTAGGCATGATTGTGTTGCGTCGTGGTGCGCTTCGAAGGTTGCAAGACCAGGATCGACGCAGACCGGAACGGGCATGTTGATATGACCCATTGCCATAGACTCCTGCTTCGCATTCCCCTGCTTCTGCTTCTCGTGCTTCTTGGCTCGGCTGGCGCGCGCGCCGCGGTCGAGCAGAACCCGTCGCCGCAGCCACGCAATCGGCTGGCGATCGTCATCGGCAATTCGAACTATCAAAGCTCCCGGCTCGAGCATCTCCCCAATGCGGCAAACGACGCCACAAGGCTTTCAGAGAGTCTGAAGCGGCTGAATTTCGAAGTGCTGACGGGAACCGATCTTTCGACAGAGGGTTTCGCCAAACTGCTTCGAGACGCTGATGCAAAATTGCCGACAACCAGTGCCGTCTTGATTTTCTATGCCGGCCATGGCGTGCAGTTGCATGGCGAGAACTACCTGCTCCCGGTCGACACGCCCGATCCTGAAAGCCTGGAAAAACTGACGGCCAGCGCCATCAAGCTGAATGATGTGATCGCCAGGTTCGCGCGCCGGGACCGCCAGACATTCATATTCCTGGACGCCTGCCGCAACAATCCGCTCGGTCCCGGCGCCGGCGCGGGCGATGGTCTGGCACAAGTTGACGTCGGTGAAAACACGTTCATTGCCTTTGCCACTCAGCCCGGCAATGTCACAGCCGACGGCGGCGGCGAAAACAGCCCGTTTACCATTGCGTTGCTGAAGAATCTCGAGATTCCCGGGCTCAGCGTCTCGGACATGATGATCCGCGTCCGCAACGAAACCGAAGCGTTGACGGTTGGCCGTCAAGTGCCGTGGGATCAATCGAACCTGCGCGAGCAGTTCTATTTCACGGAGCAGCAGGCACTCGATCCGGCACAGTTGAGCGCAAGCCTTTCGCGAATTCTGGCGGACCCCATCGCAAAGAAGAGATTGCAGGTCGAGCTTGCCTCCAACGACTTGCAAACTGCCGTGCTTGTCGTTGGGCAGACTTTGCGGTCGGTCGAAATTCCGGCACCGCCGGCCGATTTACCGGCGCCGGTTGGCACCCAGGTCGCCAATCTGTCTGCAACTGAAAGTGTTGAAGATGCTCGCCAAAGCGTCGTCTCCGGCCTCGAAACCCTCATTGTCGGCGCATCGGCGGGCGAAGCGGATAAGGACAAGGCGGGCGATCTTGCGCGCAGCATCCAGACTGAACTTCGTCGCCTGGGTTGCTACCGGATGCAGGTTGATGGCGACTGGGGCACGGGCTCCATCCGCGCCCTCACCGACTATTACAAAAACACCAAGCAAGTCGCATCGACAACCGAGCCGACCGTCGGACTGCTCGGCGATCTCTTTCTGCGCTCCGGCAGAATCTGCAAGCAGCCGGTCATCGTCAAGGCCAAGCCGGCCAAAGTTGCGTCGGATGCCGACCCCTCGCGAACCAGTTCCGGCCGCAGGGCTGCGAAACGCTCACAGGCCGCCCCGCAACGCCCAGCAGCCCCGCCGCCAGACATTGGTGCGGGCATCGGCATTGGTGGTGTGTTTTAGGTATCGGCGATCAGGCAAGCTTCATTATGGGCAGATTGTCCAATTGCGCGATCACGCGGATCAAGACCGCGGGATCGCGACCGAATCTTCCTTGATCATTGCCTGGTGAACACGCCCGTGTAGGTCTGGCCGGCAAGCGCATAGGTTGCGGCCAGGGTCGCGTCGGGCAGCATCATAAAACTGACGTCCGCGCCATTCGGGAGGCGCCCAAGCTTCAACGTAGTCCCTACAATTCTTCCTTCGCCGGCGGCCTCTCCCGGATTGTTGTCGCCCAGAATTCCCCACGCATAGGTGACCGTCACCCCTCCCTTCGAAGAAATCGTCTGCACGGCGAGTTTGCCTTCATACATTCCCTCCAATCGTCCAGCCCACATGCCCGAAAACGCAGCGTACCTTGTTGGAACGCCTTTCGCTGGGGGAGTGATTGTCACGGATTGATCCATGACTGCCGAGCCAGGGGAAACAGCGGCAGGACCCAAGGCGGGCTGGGAAGGAATGGTGGCTGGACCCAACGCAGGTTCGGGAGCGGCGGATTGCGGCGCTTCAGGAGCCGATTGGCATGCGGCGAGCGCAACTGCCGCGAGGGCCAGCATCGTGTTCCGCATCGAATTCTCCACATCGTCCTCCGACTGACATATCCGAAAGCCCGCCGACCGGCAGAAAGTTCCATTCCCTCCCCAGGGCCGGATGGCCCCTGATAGGCCGAACAGTGGCCCTAATAAATAGCCGCGTATCAACCGCGTGGCTACATTGCGCGGGCAGGCTTTAGGTGGCCTGGCGACGCGCACTTCGCTGCGTTGCGATCTCGTTGGTTTTCCTCTGGGCGATCACCCTCTATATAGCTCATGATAATTCCATCCGGGGGCATCGTATATGTTGACTCACGTTCGTGCCGTGGTCGTTGGTGGCGGCTGTGTCGGCGCAGGCATTCTTTACGGCCTGGCGAAGCGCGGCTGGAGCGATGTCGCGTTGCTGGAGCGAACGCAGCTTACCGCCGGTTCGACCTGGCATGCGGCCGGGCTCATACCCTCCTATGCGCGCAGTCTCAACGTCGGCCGCATGATCGCCAAATCCATCGAGATCTATGAAGGCCTCGAGGCCGAGACCGGTCAGAAGGTTGGTTGGCACAAATGCGGCCAGCTGCGCATCGCCAACACACGCGACCGGCTCGACGAATATCGCAGCTACATGGACGTCGCGGAGGTCCAGGGCGTGCGGGCGCGGATCGCATCGCCGGCCGAGGCGCGCGAGATCTGGCCGCTCCTCAACAACAGCGGCATGCTGGGCGCCCTGTATCATCCCGATGACGGCCACATCGCGCCTGCGGACGTGACCCAGGCCATGGCCAAGGGCGCGCGCGACCTCGGCGCCAAGATCCATCTCGGTACCGAAGTAACGGGTTTCGAGCGGATGCCGGACGGCGACTGGAAGGTCAGAACCTCCCGTGGCGACATCGTCTGCGAGCATGTCATCCTCGCCACGGGCAATTATGCACGCCAGACCGGCGCCATGCTGGGCCTCGACATTCCCGCAATCCCGATCGTGCACCAGTACTGGGTCACCGACGCGGTGCCCGAAATCGTGGAACGCAAGCGGCTGGGCCTTCCGGAGATGCCGATCCTCAGGGACGAGGGTTACGAGGGTTACCTGCGCGAAGAGGGGGACGGGCTGATGTTCGGCCCCTACGAGCGCACCGAACAGCTCAAGCTGTTCGCCGAGAACGGGGTGCCGGAATGGTTCGGTGCCGACCTGCTCGATGAGGATTTCGACGCCGTTTCCTGGAATTGGGAGCGGGCGAGCGAACTGGTGCCCGCGCTCGGGCGCGCCGGCATCAAGAGGAATGTGCGTGGACCTTTCCAGATGACGGCCGATGAGCTGCCGCTGATGGGCCGGGCCTGGGGGCTCGAGAATGTCTGGCTCGCCGAAGGCGTACCGGGTGGCATCCTGTGGGGCGGAGCGATCGGCCACTATCTTTCCGAGCGGATTGTCGAGGGCGGCAACAGCCTCGACACGGCGGAACTGGATCCGCGGCGCTTCGGCGAATATGCCAACAAGAGCTGGACCCGGGAGAAGGTAAGGGAAGCGTGGGGCACCCATGCGGCACAGCAATATCCCGGCCAGGACATGCCGGCGGCCCGGCCGCAGAAAACGGCTCCGTCCTACGATCGCCTCAGCCAGCTCGGCGCGGTGTGGGACGTGTTGAACGGCTGGGAGATGCCGAGTTGGTTCGCACCCTCGGGTGTCGAAGCGCGCAACGTGTACAGCTGGCGCTGGACCGCCAAGGGCAACTATGTCGGCGAGGAGGTTCACGCCGTCCGCAACACCGTCGGCCTGGTCGAAATGACGCCAATGACCAAGTTCGAGGTCAGCGGCGCGGGCGCCGAGGACTGGCTCGACGGGATCCTCGCCAACCGGTTGCCTCGCTCCGGTCGCGTCGCTCTCGCGCATCATCTTACGCCGGCCGGGGGCGTGCAGGCCGAATATGTGGTGGCACGGCTACAGAGCGACCTCTTCTACCTCGTCTCGACGCCGCGCGCCGAGCGCTGGAACTACGACGACCTCAGCCGACTGCTGCCGAAGGACGGCAGTGTGCACCTGCGCAACGTCACCAACGATCGCGGCAGCTTCACCGTGGTCGGGCCAAAGGCGCGCGACGTGCTGCAGCCGCTGACCGAGATCGACCTGTCCAACGAGGCTTTCCCCTGGTTCAGCGTGCAGTCGGCCACCGTCGGCCTGGCCAGCGACGTGCGTCTGATGCGCGTCAACTACTCGGGCGAGCTCGGCTGGGAGCTTTACCATCCGCTTTGCTATCAGCGGCACTTGCTGGACGCGCTTCTGGCATCCGGACAGGCGCACGGGCTGAGGCTGGTCGGGCTGCAGGCGCTGGAATCACTGCGTCTCGACAAGTCCTACCGCGCCATGTACCGCGATATGAATCTCGAACTGTCAGCCTGGGAAAGCGGTCTCGACCGCTTCATAAGGCTCGACAAGGGCGACTTCATCGGCAGCGCGGCGCTGGCCGCGAAGCAAAAGCAGGGCACAGCGCGCCGGATCGTCACGCTGTCCATCGATACGGATGGTGCGAGCGCCTTTGCCTGTGAGGGCGTCTACCGCGACGGCAAGCTTGTCGGCCACGTCACCTCGGCGGGCTACTCCTATACTTTTGGCCACGACATAGCACTCGCGCTGCTGCCGCCGGAACTCGGAGCCCGCGGCACCGCGCTGGAGGTTTCAATTCTCTGCGAGCGCCGCCCGGCAAGGGTGATCTCCGACTCTCCCTATGACCCGGAAGGCGCGCGCGGGCGCATGTGAGGCACCGAGGGGGATCAATCAGGTCGCCACCCCGTCCCAAAAAAGCGGTGACGTCGTCACGCACACGACGTTCGAGTGGAGACTATTTCCCGAACCTCTGCGGCAGGGACGCGAGCGGCGTTCTCACGGCTCCATTGCCTTGAGCGCCGCCGGAACTGGATAGCGGCTGCCGTCATAGCGCAACCGGTAAGTCCGCTTCACGGACCTGCCGGGATGGGACTGGCACTCGCCATTCTTGTCGGGCGACGGTTCGTCGGTGTCCGCCCGCTCGACCGCGATGATGTCGTGGTAGCCATGATGGCTCGCCGGGCTCATCGCCAGGCTGACCTGGTTGGTATGAAAGGACCCGGCGCAATTGGCGTCGCCCTCGCCGCCATTGCCGGCCACGGCAAGGCCGCCGAGCACCAACCGCAGGGCATCACCGGCGAGGGCATAGAGCCGCAGGCCGGTTTCGGCGAAGGGAGTGGCCTGCGAATGGGTTGCCAATTCGATGCGCAGGCCGAAGGCGGTGACCGCCGGCGACAGCGTGTAGCGGCCGGTATCGAATTCGATCTTGCGGATGGCGATGGCGTCATCGTTCGCTAGCCCGGGCTGGAGCAGGCGCTGGCGCACCTGCCGGCTCTTCCTGTCGACAACCAGAAGCTCGATATCACCGACATGCCCGCCGTCGCTGGATTTGACGCTGTCGATCAGCGGCACTGCGACCAGCAGCAGGCCGTCATGGGCAGGCCAGGTCTTGCAGACCAGGCCAAATGGCGTTTCGCCGTCCGGAAGCGTCAGCGGGATGCTGATATGGGGTTCGAGCGTCAAGGCGGCGCCGTCGCTGCTCTTCCGAGCCTTGGGATAGGCCTGCTGCACGAGGGCGACAACATCGCCGCAATCGCCGGCCGCGGTCCAGGCGGGCGACGGACCGGCGACGGCGAGGCCGAGGAAGAGGGTATGCAGCAGTATTCGCATCGATTTCTCGCGTTGCAGGGCCGGATTTCGCCAGGACTGTCTACGCGAGATCGCTGGCGGCGCACAGGTGTGCAGGCTCACCCAGGCCCACCGAATGCCATCGCGAGCACCTGCCTGTTTGGTATGCTGATATCTTGCCTATTTGGTATGCTGGTATAATATGTACCTGACATAGCGTGCCCCAAAGGTTACGCTGTGCTCGTGTGGCAGCAAAGCCGATCGTGTTTTTGGGAGGAAATACCATGAGATTTGCAACTGTGGCGGCGCTCGCCGGCGCCGTAATGGTGGGCGCTACCGCAATGCCGGCAATGGCGTCCTCGGATGCGCCGGTCATCGCTCTCGCCAACGCCTATTACGGCAACACCTGGCGCCATCAGATGGTGGAAGCGTTCGAAGCCTCGGCCAAGGAAGCCAAGGCCGCCGGACAGATCGCCGATTACATCGTCATGAACGGCGATGGTTCGGTCGCGCAGCAAAACAGCCAGATCGCCGAGCTGATCCTCAAGAAGGTCGATGTGCTCGCCGTCGACGCCGCCTCGGAAACCGCGGTCAATGGCATCATCGAAAAAGCCTGCAAAGCCGGCATCATCGTCATCTCTTTCGATTCCGTGGCCTCGGCGCCCTGCAACTACCAGCTCAATTTTGACTTCAAGGGCTACAAGGCGACCCAGGCCGAGGCGGTCTTCAAGATGCTCGGCGGCAAGGGCAACGTCATCCAGGTGCGCGGCGTGAAAGGCTCGGCGCCAGACAACGACATGTTCAATGCGCAGCAGTCGGTGCTGGCGAAATACCCTGACATCAAGGTGGTTGCGACCGTCTATGGCCAGGCGACCGCTTCGGTAGCGCAGGCGGCGATCGCCAATGTGCTGCCCTCGCTGCCGCATGTAGACGCCGTGCTCGGCCAGGGCGGCAGCGACGATGTCGGCATCGCACAGGCCTTCGTCCAGTATGGCGGCGATTATCAGGGCAAGATGCCGGTCATCGAGGGTGGCGGCGGCACCGACTTCGTCAAATGGTGGGCCGGCGAGAATGCCAAGAATGGCTACCAGACCGTGTCGATGAACACCACGCCGGGCATCGGCGGCGCCGCCTTCTGGCTTGGCCTGTCGCTGCTGAAGGGCGCCAAGGCGCCCAAGCTGATGATCATGCCGGTGGCGACGGTCGACGCCGGCAACCTCAAGGAGTACGCCAAGCTGCCGGGCGGCCAGATCATCAGCCCGAGCTACTCGCTGGACTGGGTAAAGCAGAACCTGCTGAGCAAATAACAGGACGGCTCCCCCCTCGATCGGGCGCAGCGGACAGCCGCGCCCGATCTCGAAGAATCGGAGGACGAATGTCCCAGCTTGCCGTTGCCGAACAGGACAGTGCCGTCTCCACGGCGCGGCCGGCCCCTATCCGGCAAAGCGTCGTCTCGCTCACCGGGATAACCAAGAGCTTTGGACCGACGCTCGCCAATGCCGGGATCGACCTCTCGGTAGCTGCCGGCGACGTGATCGGACTGGTCGGCGGCAATGGCGCCGGAAAATCGACGCTGATGCGCATCCTGTGCGGCGCGATGTGGCCGACGCTCGGCTCCATCTCCTTCGCCGGCGAAGAGATCGGGTTCGCCGACTACGGCACCGGCGAAGCGCAGCGACGCGGCATCCGCATGGTGCATCAGGAGTTGTCGCTCTGCGGCAACCTCTCGGTCGCCGAGAACTTCTTTCTGGAAATCCCTGGCGACGCGTCAAACCGGCCCGGCTGGCGGGCGCTCTATCGGGCCCGCGCCCGCGAGGCGCTCGACGCCGTCTTTCCCGGCAACGGCATCGATGCCGGCGCCGAGGTCGGTCACCTCTCCATCGCCGAACGGCAGATGGTCGAGATCGCCCGCGCCGCCGCGACGCCCGGCGTCAGGCTGATCGTGCTCGACGAGCCGACCTCGTCGCTCGATCTCGACCGCTCCAAACAGCTCAGAGGCTTCATCCGCGAGCGGGCGAAGGCCGGGCTAGCCTTCATCTTCATCAGCCACAAGCTGCAGGAGATCATCGACATCGCCAGCGAGATCGTGGTGCTGCGCAACGGACGCACGGCATGGCAGGGCCATGTCGCGGACGCCTCGATCGGCAAGTTGGTGCAGCTGATGGGCGGCGATGCCAATCCGGTGCATCAGCACGCCGTCACCGCAGCTTCCGCCCAGGACGTGCTGGTGCGGCTCTCCGGGCCGCTGACGGGCGAACTCGGCCGCGACATCGATATCGTGCGCAGCGAAATCGTCGGCCTGGCCGGCCTCGAAGGCAGCGGCCAGAAGGAGCTGCTGCATGCGATCTTCAGCCCCGACCGCAAGCAAAACGCGGCGGTCACGAGACATGCGCAAGCCGGATTCATCGCCGGAGACCGGCAAAAGGAAGGCGTGTTCCCGCTGTGGAGCGTGCTGGGAAACATCAGCATCGGTGCACTTGCCCGCCGGCCGGTGCTCAGCCTGGTTTCCGACCGCGCCAACCGCGAGACGGCCGCCGATGCCGCCGGCCGGCTGCGGCTGGACGACAGTCGCTTCCAGTCCAACATCACCGAGCTCAGCGGCGGCAACCAGCAAAAGGCCCTGGTCGCCCGGGCGCTGGTTGCCGACACCCCGATCATCCTGCTCGACGACCCGACGCGAGGCGTGGATATCGCCACCAAGCAGGATTTCTACCGGCTGTGCAACGAGATTGCGCGCAGCGGACGCGCACTGGTCTGGCATACGACCGAGGAGGCCGAACTACTGGCCTGCGACCGCGTGCTGGTCTTTGCCGGCGGGCGGATCGTCAGAGAGCTGACGGGCGACGCAATCACCGAATCGGCCGTTGTCGGCGCCTCTTTCGTGCAGCCGGCGGACAAGCTTGCCGGCGCCGGGCAGAAGGATGCCGCGACGGCCGGGCTTAGCCGCAGGCTGGTGAATGCGGCGCCGTTCATCGGCCTTGCAGCAGTGCTCGCCGTGATGATCTCGGCCAATCCCGCCGTCGCCTCGATCTTCGGCCTCGACCTGCTGCTGATGCCGGCGCTGTCGCTGGTGCTGGTGACTGCGGCACAGATGTTCATCGTCGGCGGCAGCGAGATCGACCTCGGCGTCGGCGCCTTCGCCGGCCTCGTCAGCGTGCTCAGTGCCACGCTGCTCTATGACCAGCCGTGGCTCGGCGCGTTGGCGCTGGGGGCGGCGCTCGCTGCCTATGCGGGGCTTGGCGGGCTGATCCAGGCACGCAAGATCCCGGCCATCGTCGTCACCCTCGGTGCCTCCTTCATCTGGGTCGGGCTGGGCTATGCGCTGCAGCCGACGCCAGGCGGCGCCAGCCCGGAATGGCTGTCGGCGCTCTTCAACTGGTCGCTCGGCATGGTGCCGACCTCCGTCATCCTCATCGCCGCCGTCGCGCTGATCGTCTTCGTCATCGACCGGCTGCCGCTCGGCGTGGTGCTGCGCGGCTTCGGCAACAATCCAACCGCGATGATGCGCTCCGGCTGGTCGCCGACGCGCTATGCGCTGGTGCGCTATCTCATCGCCGGGCTGTTTGCGGCCGCCGCCGGCCTGTCGCTGACGGCGATCAATACGGCGAGCGACATCAATTCGGGTAACTCGTTCACCCTGCTCAGCGTCGCCGCCGTGGTGATGGGCGGCTGCTCGCTTCTCGGCGGCATCATTTCGCCGGTCGGCGCCGTCGCCGGTGCGGTAACGCTGTCGCTGATCGGCGCCCTTCTCGGCACGCTGAATGTCAGCAGCGATTTCAACGCCGCGACACAAGGCCTGATCCTGATCGCACTGCTGACGCTGCGCAGCCTGACCGCCGACCGCAGGAGCGAACAATGAACGCTCTGATCGCCTTCAGCCTCTGGGCGCAGAGGAACCGCTGGATCTGGGCGGCGATTGGTGTGCTGCTGTTGTGGCTGGTGCTGTCGGTGGTCACCAACCGCTTCAGCCTGTCCAGCCTCTCGGGGATCATACTGTCGGCGTCCTTCCTGACGGTGGTCGGCATCGGCCAGATGTTCGTGGTGACGACCGGACGCGGCAACATCGACCTCTCGGTTGCCTCGGTGATCACGCTCAGCGCCTTCGTCGCGCTGCTCACCATCAAGGGCCAGGATGCCAATCTCGCCATCGGCGTCGCCGCCGCGATCCTGCTCGGCCTTGCCATTGGCGTGCTGAATTCGTTGCTGGTCGTCGGGCTGGGCATACCGGCTATCATCGCGACACTGGCGACCGGCTACGTGCTGGCGACCGCGACGCTGCTGTCGAACCGGGCGATAGCGGGCTTCGCCGTCAGCCCGGCTCTGAAATACCTGGCATCCGGGCGCGTTGTCGGCGTGCCTGTCATGGCCATCATCGCCATCCTCGGCGTGGCGGCGGCGTCCTTCGTGCTGCGCTACACGGTGTTCGGGCAGCTTTTGTCGGCGGTTGGCCAGAACCGCACTGCCGCGCGGCTCGCAGGCATCAGGAACGGCCCGGTGATCGCATCCGCGTTCATCATCTCGTCGGTGCTGGCGTCGCTCGACGGGCTGCTGCTGGGCGCCTATATCGGCGGCGCCTTCCTCGAAATGGGCCAGCCCTATCTGTTGCAGTCGATTGCCGCGGTGGTGCTCGGCGGAACACTGATCTTCGGCGGCTCGGCGACCGCGCTCGGCACCCTTTTCGCCAGCATCCTGCTCATCCTGATCGTCACGACCATGCAGATCATCGGCCTGCCGCCGGGCGTCCAGGACATCGTGCAAGGCATCGTCGTCATCTTCGTGCTCGCCCTTGCCGGACGGCAGGCGATGGTGCGGCGATCAGCAGCCGATCCCTCCGGCAACGACGACGCTGCCACCGTCCCGACGGGCGGACAGCAGTCATGACGTGCACGGCATTCACCATTACCGGATTGCCAAAATCTGGTAGCGTGATTATACCAGTTGATAAGTTGACGACGGACGATGCCGTCGGTGGAGATCAGGAGTAGTGACCAGATGACAACGATTGCGCTGTTCGGTGCCGGCGGAAAAATGGGTTACCGCCTATCCACCAATTTTCGCGGATCGCCCTACACGATACGTCATGTCGAGGTTAGTGATGCCGGCCGCGAACGGCTGAAGACCGGGCTGGGCTTCGATACGGTCAGCGCCGACGAGGCGCTCAAGGGCGCCGATGTGGTGATCCTGGCCGTTCCGGACACGCATATCGGCAAGGTGGCTTCCAGCATCGAGAGCAAGCTCGCCCCAGGCACGATGGTGGTGGTGCTCGACGCCGCTGCCCCATTCGCCGGTCATCTGCCGAAGCGGCCGGACCTGACCTATTTCGTCACCCATCCCTGCCATCCTCCGATCTTCAACGACGAGACCGACATGGCTGCCAAGAAGGACTATTTCGGCGGCGTCAAGGCCAAGCAGCATATGGTCAGCGCCCTGATGCAGGGACCGGAAGAGGATTACGCCAAGGGCGAGGCGATCGCGAAAATCATCTGGGCGCCGGTGATGCGCTCGCACCGCGTCACGGTCGAACAGATGGCGCTGCTGGAGCCCGGCCTTTCGGAGACGGTATGCGCCTCGCTGTTGGTGGTCATGAAGGAAGCCGTCGATGAGGTCGTGGCACGCGGCGTCGACAAGCAGGCGGCGCTCGACTTCCTGCTCGGTCATATGAACGTGCTCGGCGCCGTCATCTTCGGAGAGACCAAGGGCGTTTTCTCGGACGCCTGCAACAAGGCGATCGAATTCGGCAAGCCGGTGCTGATGCGTGACGACTGGAAACGCGTGTTCGAGCCGGACGAGATCGCCGCCAGCATTCAGCGCATCACCTGAATGAGGCCAACACAGGCGCTGGCCCGGAGTGCTTCGATGCGCCGGCGCACCATTGCCGACGCTCGGCTTTTGCCGCTCATCAGGTACATATCATCTGAATTTGTGATTGACTCATCATACCAGTTGGCTTAGCTGTTCATGGCTCGGATCGATAGGGTTTCGCAGGGAGTTCGAAGCCTGGACGAGTGGAGGACGGCTGGGGGAGCAACGATCCGTCGAGGGCAAGCCGGCAAACGGCTTTTAGCCCGAAACGGTCCGCGGTCCGCGCTGCCTGACGAATTCGGATGCAGACAGAGGCCTTGGTCGATCAAGGCAATTTTCAAATGGGAGGACTTCATGAAACTCACACGCAGAATGACGCTTGCGGCTTTCGCCGGCGTGCTGGCGCTCGGCACCGCAGCGCCCGCCTATGCGGCGGATCTCATCGCCATCATCACGCCTTCGCACGACAATCCGTTCTTCAAGGCGGAAGCCGTCGGTGCCGAAGCCAAGGCCAAGGAGCTCGGCTACGAGGCCTTGGTGCTCGTCCATGACGACGACGCCAACAAGCAGTCCGAGCTGATCGACACCGCGATCGGCCGCGGCGCCAAGGCGATCATCCTCGACAATGCCGGCGCCGACGCCACCGTCGCCGCCGTGCAGAAGGCCAAGGACGCAGGCGTTCCGTCCTTCCTGATCGACCGCGAGATCAACGCCACCGGCGTCGCCGTCGCGCAGATCGTCTCCAACAATTACCAGGGGGCCCAGCTCGGCGCACAGGAATTCGTCAAGCTGATGGGCGAGAAGGGCAATTTCGTCGAACTGGTCGGCAAGGAATCCGACACCAATGCCGGCATTCGCTCCAAGGGTTATCACGACGTAATCGACGACTATCCGGACCTGAAGATGGTTGCCCAGCAGTCGGCGAACTGGAGCCAGACGGAAGCCTATTCCAAGATGGAATCGATCCTGCAGGCCAACCCCGACATCAAGGGGGTGATCTCCGGCAACGACACGATGGCAATGGGCGCCTATGCCGCGCTTGCCGCCGCGAACCGCAAGGACGTCATCGTCGTCGGCTTCGACGGATCGAATGACGTGCGCGACTCCATCAGCTCCGGCGGCATCAAGGCGACTGTCCTGCAGCCGGCCTTTGCGCAGGCGCAAATGGCGGTCGAGCAGGCCAACGACTACATCAAGAACAAGAAGTCGCCGGCCAAGGAAAAGCAGCTGATGGACTGCGTTCTGGTCAATGGCGACAATGCCGCCAAGCTGGAGACCTTCGCGCTGACGAACTGAGCCCGCGTGGGATGGAATAGCGAGGGGCGAACCCCGGGTTCGTCCCTCGCCGCCATTTTCCATGGCCGACCATCATGCTGAACAACAGGCCGCCATGCTGAACAACAAGCCGAACTGGCCGATCCTCGCCGCGATGATCGGCATCAGCCTGACCGCCTGCAAGATTCTGCCGACGAAATCGGCAGACAGCGGCAATGCTCCCGCCTTCAATCCGGACAAGATGGTCGATGAGATGTGGGCGGCGAAGGTCGTGCCCTATCTCCAGCAGAAGGCCGGACCGTTTGCTGAGGTTCACACCCTGGCGAAAGCCGACCCGGCGGCTGCCGGCGCCAAATATGGCAATCCGAACAAGCAGGCGAATTCGCCCTGGACCTTCGCGGTTCGCCTGGAAGGCAAGATCGTCGCGGCAAATACGCAATCGCGCGCGGCGACGGTCGACGTCGATGTCGACGGCGACGGCAAGGCCGATGCGCGGGTGCAGATCGGACCGGCGGTGCGCGGTACCGCGCTGCGCGACAGCCTGGACTTCATCCAGTTCAACGACTTCACCAATCAGATCGACTTCGCCCAGTTCGGCAAGGCGTTCAACAGTTACGCCGACAAGACGATGCTGTCCAAGCTGCCGCGCGAAGCACTCGAAGGCCGCAGCGCCAAGGTGCTGGGCGCCTATACGCTGGGCAGCGGCCAGGATCTGCCGCTGGTGACGCCGGCGGAGGCAGAGATCGGGCCGAAGCCATGAGCACGCCCGCGGAGCGCGATGTCATCCTGAAGCTGGAGGACGTCTCCAAGGTCTATTCCGGCACCGTCGCGGTCAAGCGCGCCAATTTCGAGGTGCGCAAGGGCGCGGTCAATGTGCTGGTCGGCGAAAACGGCGCCGGCAAATCGACGCTGATGAAGATCATCGCCGGTGTCGAGCAGCCGACTGCCGGCCGCATCCTGCTGGAGGGTGAAGAGGTTTCCTTCTCGTCATCCGCGGATGCGGTGAACCGCGGCATCGGCATGGTGTTCCAGGAGCTGAACCTGTTCGGCAACATGAGCGTCGCCGAGAACATTTTCGCCACCCGCGAAATTACCAACCGTCTCGGCAAGATCGACCGCAAGCAACAGGAGCGCCGCGCGGCGCAATTCCTCGAGCGGCTGGAAGCCGGTATCCGCCCGGACATGCTGGTCGAAGACCTGCGCATCGGCCAGCAGCAGCTGGTCGAGATCGCCAAGGCGGTTTCGCTCGACGCGCGCATCCTGATCATGGACGAGCCGACGTCGGCACTGAGCGCGGCGGAGGTCGAGATCCTGTTCAAGGTGATTGCCGACCTCAAGGCACGCGGCGTGGCGATCGTCTACATCTCGCATCGGCTCGAGGAGTTGATCCGCATCGGCGACTACATCACCGTGCTGCGCGACGGCCGCATCACCGGCCAGGAAGAAATGAAAAACGTCGACACGCAGTGGATCGTGCGGCAGATGATCGGCTCCGACGCCAAGGACTTCGCCAAGGCCGACGGCCATCTTCCCGGAGAAGAGATATTCCGCGCCGAGGACATCTGCCTGCCGCGCGCCACCGGCGGGCTTGCCGTCGACCATGTCTCGCTGTCGCTGCGCGCCGGCGAGATCTTGGGCATCTACGGCCTGATGGGGGCCGGGCGCAGCGAGTTGTTCGATTGCATCATGGGTCGCCATAGCCAGGCCACCGGAACGATCTTCATCGCCGGCAAACAGGTCAAGGAGCGCGACACGACACGGCGCATCCGGCGCGGCCTGGCGCTGATCCCCGAAGACCGCCAGCGCGAGGGGCTGGTCTCGATCCTTTCGGTTGCCAGCAACCTGACGCTGGCCAGCCTGTCGCGCTTCGTGCGCCTGTTCCACATCCGTGGCACCGAGGAGAAGCAGGCGGTGACGCAAATGGTGCGCGAGCTGGCGATCAAGGTCGCCGACCCGGCCCAGGAAGTCTCGTCCCTGTCTGGCGGCAACCAGCAGAAGGTGGTGATAGGCAAGGCGCTGCTCACCGGGCCGAAGGTGCTGCTGATGGATGAGCCCAGCCGCGGCATCGATGTCGGCGCCAAGGCCGACGTCTTCCGCACCATGCGCAAACTATCACGCGACGGACTGGGGATTCTCTTCGCCACCTCCGATCTCGACGAGGTGATGGCGCTGTCCGACCGGATCGCGGTGATGAGCAACGGAAAACTGACCGGCATGTTCGATCGCGCCGAGGCGACGGAGGCGGCACTCATCGCTGCCTCGGCGCTTGGCCACGGACCGGCCCCGCATACGGAGACAATCGCCCATGACTGACATTCCGGCCAAGGCGGCTGCCCCCTCCGCTTCCGGCGGCTCGGTGCTGTTGACGCTGATGAAGGCGAGGACCTTCATCGCGCTGATCGCCGTGCTCGTCTTCTTCTCGATCGCGGCGCCGAACTTCCTGTCGACCGCCAACCTGATCCTGATGTCGAAGCATGTGGCGCTCAACGCCTTCCTCGCCATGGGCATGACCTTCGTCATCATCACCGGCGGTATCGACCTGTCGGTCGGCTCGATTGTCGGCCTGTGCGGCATGGTGGCCGGCTATCTCGTGCTCAACGGCATCGACCTGCAGATCGGCTATACGATCTATTTCAACGTCTTCGAGATCACCCTGATCACGCTGGCGGTCGGCATCCTGATCGGCGCGGTCAACGGATTGCTGATCACCAGGCTGAACGTCGCGCCGTTCATCGCCACGCTCGGCGTGCTCTATGTCGCGCGAGGCCTGGCGCTGCTGTCGTCGGATGGCCGCACCTTTCCCAACCTCGTCGGCAAGCCGGAGCTCGGCACCACCGGGTTCGGCTTCCTCGGCGCCGGCCGCCTGCTCGGCCTGCCGGTCGCGATCTGGATCCTGATCGTGGTTGCACTGGCGGCGGCCTATCTCGCCAAATACACGCCGCTCGGCCGCCACATCTTTGCCGTCGGCGGCAATGAACGGGCGTCGCGAATTTCCGGCGTCCGTGTCAACATGGTGAAGATGTTCGTCTACATGTTCTCCGGTTTCTGCGCAGCAATCGTCGGCCTGATCATCTCGTCCGAGCTGATGGCCTCGCATCCGGCAACGGGCGAAAGTTTTGAGCTGAACGCCATCGCAGCAGCGGTGCTCGGTGGCACCTCGATGTCGGGCGGCCGTGGCACGATCGGCGGTACCATCGTCGGCGCCTTCGTCATCGGCATTCTTTCGGACGGGTTGGTGATGATGGGTGTGAGTTCGTTCTGGCAGATGGTGATCAAGGGCCTGGTCATCATCGTCGCAGTCGTCGTCGACCAGGCGCAGCGCCGCCTGCAGAGCCGCGTGACGTTGATGCAGATGGCGAAGGCGGGCTGAGCATGGCGGAGTTGCGTGGAGCGCTGATCGGCTGCGGCTTCTTTGCCGTCAACCAGATGCATGGCTGGCGCGACATCGCCGGAGCCTCGATCGTCGCCATCTGCGACCGCGACCCGGAACGGCTGCAGATCGTCGGCGACCAGTTCGGCATTGCGAAACGCTATGGCGATGCGGCCGCTTTGTTCGAAGGCGAAACGCTGGACTTCGTCGATATCGCCACCACAGCACCCAGCCATCGCCCGCTTGTCGAGATGGCGGCGCGGCACCGCGTTCCGGCGATCTGCCAAAAGCCGTTCGCACCGACACTAGCCGACGCCAAGGCGATGGTGAAGGCTTGTGCCGACGCCGGCGTGCCGCTGATGGTGCATGAGAATTTTCGCTGGCAGTCGCCGATCCAGGCGGTGCGCGCGGTGATCGACAGGGGCGAGATCGGAACACCCTTCTTCGGCCGAATCTCCTTCCGCTCCGCCTATGACGTGTTTTCCGGGCAGCCCTATCTGGCGACCGGAAAGCGCTTCATCATTGAGGATCTCGGCATCCACATCCTCGACATCGCCCGCTTCCTGCTGGGCGACGTGTCGACGATCACCGCGAGGACGGCTCGCATCAACCAGGCGATCGCCGGCGAGGACGTGGCGACGATGCTGATAGACCATGCCAGCGGCGCCACGTCGGTGGTCGACTGCAGCTATGCGAGCAAGCTCGCCGTGGAGCCGTTTCCCGAAACGCTGATCGAGATCGACGGCAGCGATGGCACGATCCGGCTGGCACAGGGATACCAGCTTACGGTCACCGGCAAGAGCGGCACAACGGTCAGCGACGTCTCGCCGCCGCTGCTCTCCTGGGCATCGCGTCCCTGGCACAACATCCAGGAAAGCGTGGTCGCCATCCAGCAGCACTGGGTCGACTGCCTGACGACGGGTACCGAGCCCGCCACCTCGGGCACCGACAATCTCAAGACCTTCGCACTGGTCGAGGCCGCCTATGCAGGTGCCGCAAGCCGCGAGCCGGTGCAGCTCGACGCCTTGCTGAAATGACCGCCGACGCCTTCCTCCTCCATGGTACGCGTGCCGTCGAGGTCGAGCCGGTCAGGCTGAGTGCCGGCCTGCTCAGCGCCGACTTCGTCAACGGCAATCTGCGCACCATCCGCCATGGCGGCACCGAAGTGCTGCGGGCTATCGTCTACATCGTCCGCGATCGCGACTGGGGCACCTACGAGCCGGAACTGACCAACCTTGTCATTGACCAGGGCGCAGGCACTTTCTCGATCAGCTATTCGGCAAGCTGCACCGGGCCGGACGCAAGCCGGCTCGGCTTCCGCGCCACCATCAAAGGCTCCGCCGATGGCCATCTGGTCTTCGACGTCAGTGCGTTGCCCGAGAGCGATTTCGAAACCAACCGCTGCGGCTTCTGCATCCTGCATCCGATCGCCGGCCTCGCCGGCAGCCCGGTGTCGGTCGAACACACCGATGGCAGCGTGGTGGCGACAAAGCTTCCATTGCTGATCGACCCCTGGCAGCCGTTCAAGGATTTGCGCGCCATCACCCATGAGGTCCGGCCCGGCGTCAGTGCCGAATGCCGGATGGAAGGCGACGTGTTCGAAATGGAAGACCAGCGCAACTGGTCCGACGCCTCCTACAAGACCTACGTGCGGCCGCTCGCTTTGCCGTGGCCCTATATGTTGCCGGCAGGTCAACCCAATCGCCAGACGATCAGCCTGCGTATCACCGGCAACGCCAGCATGCCGGCTGCCGTTGCAACCGCCGAGCCGATCCGCATCGAACTCGGCGAAGCCGGACCGAAGCTGCCGGATATCGGCGTCATCATCTACCCCGATGAGGTCGAGACGGCACTGGCACGGCTGTCGACGCTGTCGGCGCTTGGCCCGCAACAGCTGATCCTCCACTACGATCCAACGCGCGGCCATGGACTCGACGCCTTGCGCTCCTTTGCCCGGCTCGCGGCGGCTTACCCAGCCCAGACGACGCTTGAATGCGTGGCTGCCGGCGTGGGCGATCTCGACGCTGAACTTTCAGCCGTCGCCGTCATGGTGCGCCAGGCAGGGCTAAAACTCTCGGCCATTGCCGTCTCGCCTTCGGTCGACCGGCAGTCGACGCCGCCGGGCAGCGCATGGCCGGAATGCCCGCCTCTCGAAGAGGTCTATGCCGCCGCCCGCCTTGCCTTCCCCGACATCCGCCTCGGTGGCGGCATGTTCAGCTATTTCACCGAGCTCAACCGCAAACGCGTTCCCGCCGACCGGCTCGACTTCATCACCCATTGCACCTGCCCGATCGTGCATGCCGCCGACGATCTCAGCATCATGCAATCGCTGGAGGCGCTGCCGTTCATCACCCAATCGACGCGGGCGATCTTCGGGGCAACGCCCTACCGCATCGGCCCGTCGACGATCCCCATGCGCCAGAACCCCTATGGCGGCGCGACCAAGCCCAATCCAAGCGGACAGCGTATCGCCATGGCCGATCGTGATCCGCGCCACGCCGGCCTGTTCGGCGCCGCATGGACGATCGGCTATGCCGCACGCGTCGCACCGACCGGACTGGAGATGCTCACCCTCTCCGGTTTCACAGGGCCGTTCGGCGTGCTGGCGTCATCTGGAGAACCCGTCGCAGAAGGAACACCCCGGCCGATCTACAGGGCTATCAAGGGGCTTTGCGAAATGGCCGGTCTCGCACATGTGGCGGCAAGGACGAGCGATGAGACCAAGGTGCTGGCGCTGGCCGGCCGCTCCGCCTCGGGCCACACCGTGGCGTGGCTGACGAACCTGACAGCGAACGACGTACCGGTCGACTTGTCAGCGCTTTGCCAAGACCAGTTCATGATGACGCCTTACGCGATCGTCCGGATCGGCTGAACCGTCACTTTTCGGAATTCATCACATAGAGGGCGCGCGAGCGCTCGAGATGCTTGATCATCGCCTTCTCGGCGCCGTCCGCATCCTTCTTCTCGATGCGCCCGATGATCTCCTCGTGCTCGGTCAGCGTGAACTTTTCCTTGCCGGTCCAGATCAGCATTTCGGTGTGATATTCCTTCAGCCAGCCGAGCATCGCCTCGCTGACGGCGACATAGATCGGGTTGCCGGAGATCGCCGCGATCTGGGTGTGGAACTTCATGTCGGCCGAGATGAAGGCTTCGGAGTCGCCGCGAAAGCTGCGCTGTTCGGCAACAGTGGCCCTGAGCCGCTGCACATCCTCGGCGGTAGCCTTTTCGGCTGCTTCCCTGACCATGCCGCGCTCGAAGAAGATGCGCGCGGTCTTGAGATGCTCCAGCGTGTCCTTCGATGACGACAGGATGATCTTGGCCGCGCCGTCGACCTGTTTGATGATCGACTTGGCGGTCAGTTGCAGCACCTTGGCGCGCTCGCCATGCGAGATCGCCACCAGCCCCATATTGCTCAGTGCCTGCATCGCCTCGCGGATCGCCGGCCGGCCGACCTCGAAACGCTCCATCAACTCGCGCTCCGAGGGCATGTCGTCGCCCGGCATCAATTCGCCGCTGGTGATCAGCCGCTTCAGCCGCAAGAAGACCTCGTCGGAAAGCTTGCGCCGGACAATCGGTTCCGAACGGTTCATCGTCGCGAATCACTCCCTTGACCCGGCCCTATCTAACACTGCCGCTAGAATTCCCGGAAATTGCCGTCGGTCGACCCGCCCAAAACTTCCAGCCGGATATGTCTTGCAATACTTATGTACTCATTATACCAGATTTCGAGCACCGGTGAACCTTTTTCGAAGGCTAGGGCTTGAGACAGCGAACCATGATCACCCTCACCTATCGCATCGAAACGTCTGAAAGCATCGAGGCACTGGCCGCCAAGATCGCCAGCGACCAGTCGACCGGCACCTTCGTCGCGCTGCCCGGCGAGACCGAGGAGCTGAAGGCCAGGGTGGCGGCGCGCGTGCTGGCGATACGGCCCCTGCCCGACGCCGAGCGGCCCTCCATTCCGGAAGCCGGCGATGGACCGTTCAAGCGCGCCGATGTCGACATCGCGTTTCCTTTCGATGCCATCGGCACAGACCTTGCAGCGCTGATGACCATCGCCATCGGCGGCACCTATTCGATCAAGGGCCTGTCGGGCATCCGCGTCGTCGACATGAAGCTGCCGGAAGAATATCGCGGCGCGCATCCGGGACCACAGTTCGGCGTCGCCGGCAGCCGCAGGCTGACCGGGGTCGGGGACCGGCCGATCATCGGCACCATCGTCAAGCCGGCGCTTGGGCTGAGACCGCACGAGACGGCGGCGATGGTGGGCGAGCTGGTCGCCGCCGGCGTCGACTTCATCAAGGACGACGAGAAGCTGATGAGCCCGGCCTATTCGCCCCTGGCGGAACGGGTGAAGGCGATCATGCCACTCATCCTCGACCACGAGCAGAAGACTGGCAAGAAGGTGATGTATGCCTTCGGCATCTCGCACGCCGACCCGGACGAGATGATTCGCAACCACGATCTGGTGGCGAAGGCCGGCGGCAATTGCGCGGTGGTCAACATCAATTCGATCGGCTTTGGCGGCATGGCGTTCCTGAGAAAACGCTCCAGCCTGGTGCTGCACGCCCATCGCAATGGCTGGGACATCCTCACCCGCCATCCCGGCCTCGGCATGGATTTCAAGGTCTGGCAGCAATTCTGGCGGCTGCTCGGCGTCGACCAGTTCCAGATCAACGGCATTGCTTCGAAATATTGGGAGCCGGATGCATCCTTCGTCGAGTCCTTCAAGGCGGTGACCACGCCGATCTTTTCGCCTGATGATTGCGCCCTGCCGGTCGCCGGCTCCGGCCAGTGGGGCGGGCAGGCGCCCGAAACCTACCAGCGAACCGGGCGGACGGTCGATCTTCTCTATCTCTGCGGCGGCGGCATCGTCAGCCATCCGGACGGGCCGGGCGCCGGCGTGCGCGCCGTGCAGCAAGCCTGGCAAGCGGCCGTCGACGGCACTCCGCTGGCCGACTTTGCCCTGAATCATTCCGAACTGGCGCGATCGATCGAAAAATTCGGTGACGGCAAGGCGGCTTGAAGTCATGCAGAACCTGCTTCTCAGCTACTATGGCGACGACCTCACCGGTTCGACCGATGTCATGGAGGCGCTCGAACTTGGCGGCGTGCCGACGGTGCTGTTCATGCGCCAGCCGAACGAGGCCTTGCTCTCGCGATTTGCGCATTGCCAGGCGATCGGTCTGGCCGGCACCAGCCGCAGCGAGACGCCACAGTGGATGGACACGCATTTGCGCGGCGCCTTCGCCTGGCTGAAGGCGCTGAATGCCGCAATCTGCCACTACAAGGTCTGTTCGACCTTCGATTCCAGCCCGACGATAGGCAGCGTAGGCCGGGCGATCGAGATCGGCCGCTCGGTATTCGGGCAGGACAGCGTGCCGCTCCTGGTCGGCGCACCGCAGCTCAAGCGCTACACCGCCTTCGGCCATCTCTTCGCGGCCTATCGCAACCAATATTTCCGCATCGACCGCCATCCGGTGATGAGCCGCCACCCAACGACGCCGATGGATGAATCCGACCTGCTGATTCATCTGTCGCGACAGACGGCGCTGAGCTCCGGGCTGGTCGACCTGGCGACGCTGCAGTCCGCGTCACGATCGGCTGCATTCGATCGCCTGACCGGAAACGGCACCGCTATCGTGCTTGTTGATGTCGACAATCTGGAAACGCAGGCTCTGGCCGGCAAGGAGATCTGGCGCGTCCGCAAGCCAGGCGGTTCGTTCGTCGTCGGCTCGTCCGGGGTCGAGTATGCGTTGCTGGCCGAATGGGCGTCGAATGACGTCGTCAGCGCTGGACCAGGCTTCACGCCGCCGGGCGCCGCCGACCGGATCGCCGTCGTGTCGGGCAGTTGCTCGCCGACCACCGAACGACAGATCCGCCATGCCCTGACCGAGGGTTTCGACGGCATCGAGGTTGATCCTGTCGAACTGGTATCGGAGGCTTCGGAGCTGGCGATCGCGGGTGCGGCGGCAAGCGGCCGCGCCAGCCTGCAAGCCGGGCGCAGCGTCATCCTCTACACCGCGCTTGGCCCCACCGCCGACAGAGGAGCCGAAATCGACCGGCAGGAAGGTGCCCGCCATAAGCTTGGCCGCGGCCTCGGCGAGCTGCTTCGCGCGCTGACGATCGAACAGAAACTGCGGCGCGTGGTCATCGCCGGCGGCGACACCTCGAGCCACGCACTCGGCCAGATGGGCATCGACGCGCTCACCGTGCGCATGCCGCTGCCGGCGTCGCCCGGCTCACCGCTATGCGTCGCCCATTCGCGGGTCGCGACGGTCGATGGGCTGGAGGTTGCCCTGAAGGGCGGACAGGTCGGAACCGACCGCTATTTTTGTGCCATCCGTGATGGCCTCAGTGGTTGACCATGATTTTATCGACTTCTCGTGTGCCGGAACCATCATGGTAAGCATTGAGGCTGGGAAAAGACTTCTCTGATCGCCGCTCGCCAGCTGCTTTGAAGTTGCGTTCAGGCAGGCGCGTATTCGTTGGCCTCGAAAACGTGGTGATGCACGCGGCCGGTGAACATTTCGAGCAGTTCGCGGGTGACGTCGCGGCTCTGAAATCTCACCTCGGATTGAAGCGCCCGGTTGCAGCTGTCCATGTCCGGATAGCGGATGGCGAGCGCCATGGCATAGACTGGTGCGCCCTCGTCTCGCGCTGTGCCGTCGAGGACGCGCACCTCCTCGGCTCCGGGAAACTGCGTCCACAGCGGCACCAGCCGTTCCCTGACGAAGCGCCGGAACTCGCCCTCGCGTCCAGCGTGAATCTCACCTTCGAAGAGGGCATAGCGGATGATCATGGCGATGGGTCCTGATGTTCTGCGTGGAAGGGGCCCGGCAGAGCGGGCGCATTGCATGATGCGCCCGCGCCGGTGGATGCCTACTTGCCCCAGATCTTCTTGTATGCGTCGCGGTAGCCATTGTCGGGGTCGAACGTGTTCTTCGGCCCACCGTCGAACTCGACATTGTCGGCCGTCACCACATGCAGCGGCGACAAATAGCCCGACCATTTTTCACCGGCGATGGCGCGGTTCAGCTCGTCGACCAATTGCCAGCCCTGCAAGTTGAGCGGTTCCGCGACCGTTACCTTCTGGAACTGGCCGGCGCGAATGCGCTGATAGGCCGATTCCGAACCGTCGCCGGCGGCAACATTGATCGGCGCGTCGGTGCCGGCCTTGCCGGCGGCGGCAAGCGAGGGTCCCATGAAGTCGAAATAGAGGTCGTTGATCGCCAGCGAATGCGTCCAGGCATCGCCGTATTTCTGCAAGAGCGAAGTGGTGAGCTGCGGCATGCGCTGCGAGGTCTCGGCGATCGGCGTGTCGACATATTCGAGCACCTTGCCGCCCAGCCGCTCGATCTCCGCCTTCATCTTGTCGGCCTTGGCGATGGCAATGGCGTAGGTCGAATCGGTGAAGATGACGACGCCGGGCTTGCCCTTGGCATCGGCATAGGCCCAGTCGGCCGCGGCCGTGGAGACTTGCATGGCGTCGGTCGACACGTTGGCGAACACGCCGCTCTTCTCGTCGGGCCCGATCACCGGTCCGGCATGCCAGGAGACCAACGGTATACCCGCGGCCTTCGCCTGTTCCAGCGCCGGCGCCTGCTCGACCGCGTCAAAGCCGTTGATGACGATACCATTCGGCTTCAGCGCCATGGCCTGGCCGAAGGCAGCGGTGCGGCCACCAATCGAACCGGCGCCGTCGATCACCTTGACCTCCCAGCCGATCGCCTTGGCCGCTTCCTCGACGCCGTTGGTGACGCCCAGAATGCCGCCGTTCTTGAGGTCGCCGGCAAGCACGACGATCGTCTTGCCTTGCTGCGCCTTGGGACCGGTGGTCGGACCATCCCAGGCGGTAACCTTCTGCGCATATTTTTCGACGACCGCCATGGCGTCGGCCATCGCGTCCGCCCGTGCCTGCCCGGCGAACAGAGCCGGTGCGGCGATGGCCATCGCCATCAAGGCGACGGATGATTTCAGGAATGTTCTGCGTTGCATGTTGGTACCTCCCTTGGTTTCAAGAAATTGCGTGGTCTTTTCGAACTCGGCTTTCGTTGGCGTCGTGTCACTGGCTGATATCGCCCGCCACAGGGCCTACGCCGGCCGGATGTGCGTTGACGTAGATGGCGTAGAGGGATGTCTGCGCGGTGATGTAGAGGCGGTTGCGCTTGGGTCCGCCGAAACAGACATTGGAAACGAGCTCGGGAACCAGGATCCGCCCAATCAGAGTTCCGTCCGGAGCGTGGACGCGCACCGAGTCGGCGCTGGAGGCCCAGATGTTGCCGTCGCGATCGACGCGGAAGCCATCGAACAGGCCTGCCCCGCATTCGGCAAAGATGCCGCGTGCACGCGCCGACCGGCCGTCGGCGGCAAGGTCATAAGCCCTGATCGCGCGCGGCAGGCCGGGCACATGGCTGGCGCCACTGTCCGAGACATAGAGGATCGTCTCGTCAGGCGAGAAAGCCAGGCCGTTCGGCTGCACCATATCGGTGATGATGGCGCTCACCGCGCCCGAAACCTCGTCGAACCGGTAGACATGGGAGCCGCCGATCTCCGCTCTGGCGATGTTGCCCTCGTAGTGGCTTTCGATGCCGTAAACCGGGTCGGTGAACCAGATCGTGCCGTCGGATCTGACCACCACGTCATTGGGTGAATTGAACCGCTTGCCCGCAACGGTTTCGACAAGCGTCTGCCAGCGTCCGTCATGATCGAGCCGGGAGACACGGCGCCCGCCATGCTCGCAGGCAACGACGCGGCCTTCGCGGTCGAGCGTGTGGCCATTCTGGTTGTTGCAATGGGTCTCGAAGACGCTCACGGAACCGTCGCCTTCGTCGTAGCGCAGCAGCCGATCGTTGGGGATGTCCGACCACAGCAAATGCCTTGCGGCCGGGACGTACACCGGTCCTTCCGCCCAACGGCTGCCGGTCCACAGCCGTTCGAGCTTGGCATGCCCGATCGTCAGCTTTCGAAACCGGTCGTCCAGAATTTCGTATTCGCTCATGTCATGATCCCCGGGGTGTCTCGGCTGGTCACTTCGAGGATTGCGTAACAGTCTTGGTCTTGGCCCTGTGGGCCGCGCCGCGCTTGCGCTGGGCGTAGCCGGCAATGCCGATGGCAACGAGCAGCGTCACGCCGTTGAACAGAGGCTCGACGAAGAACGAGCCGCCGAACTGCTGAATGCCGGAAATGCCGACCGCCAGGATGATGACGCCAGTCATCGTGCCCCAGACATTGACGCGTCCGGGCTTGATGGTGGTCGAGCCGAGAAAGGCGCCGACGAGAGCCGGCAGAAGATATTCCAGCCCCACACTGGCCTGGCCGATGCGCAGCTTGGAGGCCAGCAGCACACCTGTCAGCGCCGTCAGGAAACCCGAGGAGACGAAGGCGCCGATAACGAAGCGGCGCACCGGAATGCCGTTCAGCGCCGCGGCCTTCGGGTTGGCGCCGATGGCATAGACGTAGCGGCCGATCGGCAGATATTCGAGGATGATCCACAGGGCGACGGCGATCGCGAGCACGTAGAGGCCGGTGATCGGCAGCCCGAACACCATCGTGCCATTCAGCGCGTAGAAGCCATTGGGCAGCACGCCGACCACCTGCCGGCCGCCAGTGTGCCAAAGCGCCAGCGCATAGAGCACGGTGCCGGTGCCGAGCGTGGCGATGAAAGAGTCGATGCGGGCGACTTCGACCAGCAGGCCGTTGAGGAAGCCGGTTGCCGCGCCGAGAAGCAGCACGATCATCACCGCCAGCGGCCACGGAATTCCGAACATGGTCTGCAGGCTGATGGCCAGGATGTGCCACAGCACGATGCCGTAGCCGACGGTGAGGTCGATGCGACCCGACGCCATCGGAATCATCGCCGCCAGCGACAACAGCGCGATGATCGCCTTGTCGGAGATGATCGAGCGCAGGTTGAGCAGCGTCGGAAACGTGTTCGGCAGCAGGATCGAAAACAACAGGATCAGCAATACGGTGAGAATCACCAGGCCGTAGACCGGCAACAGCCGGATGATCTTCTGCCCCAGCGGCAAGCCCGCCATTTCGCCGCGGGTCGGTTCGAGTGCGCTGGATTCGATCGATTGCATGGCTTTGCTCCGGAAAGGTCAGGCGGCTTCGGAAGCCGATGCCGCGGTGATCACGGCGGATGTGTTCAGGTCGTTGCCAGTGAGTTCGCGAACAATGCATCCCCGCGAGAACACCAAGGCGCGATGGCAGATATGGGCGATCTCCTCGAAATCGGTCGACACCACGACGACGGCGAGACCGGCTTCGAGGGCGCGGCCGATCAGCCGGTAGATCTCGGCCTTGGCGCCGACATCGACGCCGGCGGTCGGATCTTCGGCGATCAGCAATGTGCGGCCGGTATGGAGCCAGCGCCCGACAACCACTTTTTGCTGATTGCCACCGGACAACGCCTCGATCGGCAGGTTCGGATCGTTGGGGCGCAGCCCGACCGAGCCCCCGATCACTTGCGCAAGGGCAGCCTCCTTGTGTGGCGCCAGGAAGGAGAACAGGCCGCGCTTGCCGGCGCCGGGATTGAGGAAGCTGTTCTCCCGGATCGACAAGGAGGCCGCGATCGACTCTTCGGTCCGGTCGCGGGCGATCAGCCCAACACCGGACGACATCGCCGCTATCGGGCTCGACAGGTCAGGCGTAACGCCATTGATCGTCACCGAGCCGGAAAATGGCTGACAGCCGAACAGCGCCCGGCCGACCAGTTCCTGTCCGGCGCCGCGCAGGCCGACCAGCCCGAGCAGTTCGCCCTTCCGCACGTCGAACGACACCGGCCCGGCGCCGGCGCAGACCAGGTCACGGACAGAGCAAACCGTCTCGCCGGCCTGAGTCTCGGCTTTGGTGAAGACCTGGCTGACCGGACGGCCGACGATCATCTCAACCAGCTCGTCCGGCCTGGTATCGGCGACCTTCTTCTGGCCCACCAGCCTGCCGTCGCGCAGCACGGCGACGCGGTCGGCGATGCGGAATATCTCGTCGAGCCGATGCGAGACATAGATCATGCCGACGCCGCGCTGCTTGAGCGGGCGGATTGCGTCGAACAGACGCTCGACCTCATCGGCAGGCAGGCTGGCGGTCGGCTCGTCGAGCACAAGCACATCGGCCTCGGTGGCCAAAGCGCGGGCGATGGCGACCAGCGATTTTTCGGTGCGCGTCAGATCCTGAACACGCGTCGTCGGGTCAAAATCACAGCCGACCAGCTTCAGCGCCTCATGCGCCCTCGCCTCGGTCGATCGCCAGTCGATGAGGCCCGAGCGAAGCGAAAACCCTTGAGCGAGGCCGACATTCTCGCCAACCGTCATCCATTCGATCAGGCCAAGATCCTGGTGAATGAAAGCGACGGACTGGCGCTGGTTCGGCTGCGGCGGGCGATGATGATAGGGCTCGCCGCGAAACAGGATGCTGCCGCCATCCGGCCTGTAGATGCCGGCAAGCGTCTTGATCAGCGTTGACTTGCCGGCGCCATTCTCGCCGAGCAGAGCCAGGATCTCGCCCTTGTGCAGATCGAGCGTCACGTCGGAGAGCGCACGGGTGCCGCCGAACTCCTTCGTAATCGACTTGAACTCGATCAGTTTTTCCTCAGGCACAGAGCGTTCCTCCCAAGATCGCCAAATTATGTTATCGATAACATTTCTGGGCGTCAAGCAACAAAATCAGAGCCCGCCGATCAGCCCATCTTACCGTCGAGCAGGCGCATCATCTCGGCCGAATCCCTTGGCCCCAGACCAGCCGCGCAAAGCAGGCGGTGAACCTCCACGACCTGCCCGGTCATCGGCATCGGCGTCTTTGTCTTCAGAGCAAAGGACTGCAGCGAATCCAGATCCTTCAACATGTTGTCGATGCGGCCAGTCGGTGAAAAATCCCGAGCGGCAAACTTCGCCATGAACTCCTGCATGATGCTGGAATCGGCGCGTCCGCCCTTGAGTGCCGCCGGGATTGCCTTCGGATCGACGCCGCCGGCTTCGGCGAGTTTCACGGCTTCGGCAACAGCCTGGAACAGCACTGCGCAGAAAAGCTGGTTGATCAGTTTGGTGGTCTGCCCTGCCCCGCTCGGCCCCATCAGCGTGTAGTTGGCGCAGAGATGCCGCATCACCGTACGCGCGTGTTCGAAGTCAGCCACCTCGCCGCCCGCCATGACGGTCAGCCGTCCGGCCAGCGCACCGGGAACGCCGCCCGAAAGCGGGCAGTCGAGCCATTTCATGCCGGTCTCGGCCGCCAGTTTCTTGGCCATCTGCGCGGTATCGGCCGGGTCGATCGACGACATGTCGATCAGCAGTTTTTCGGGCGACGCCGCCGCCGCGACACCGCTATCGCCAAACACCACGGCACGCACGATGTCGGCATGGTTGAGGCTCAGGATGACGAAGTCACTGGCGCGCGTCGCCTCGGCAATCGACGCGGCGGCGACAGCGCCCTTCGCCGCCAGGACGGCGACCTTGGCCTTGTCCAGATCGAACACGGTGACCGCCAACCTTGCCTCGATCAGGCGGGTGGCGATCGCCGATCCCATGATGCCGGCGCCGACAATGCTGATTTTTGCCGCTTCTGTCATGTCAACGTGCCTCTTTCTTTGTGCCGGCAGCGGGCGCGACACTGAGGGCGCTCAGCCCCTCCAACGCCGCGCCGACAATGCTGTCGACCGGAGCGTTGATATCCACGGTGACCACCAGGCTCTCACCATCAGGATTTTCCAGCGCCGCGAATTGGCTGTCGAGCAGCGCCGGCGGAAAGAAATGGCCGCTGCGCTCGGCGAGCCTGGCTTGCAGCAGGGCGCGCGACCCCTCCAGGAATATGAAAACCACCGACCCACCCACCGCATGGCGAAGCCGATCACGATAGGATTCCTTCAGCGCCGAGCAGCTTACGACAAGCCCACGGCCCTCCTCATCCGCCTGACGCAGGGCTGCACCCACCAGATCCAGCCACGGCCAGCGATCATCGTCGGTGAGCGGGATGCCGGCTGACATTTTCTCGACATTGCCGCGCGGGTGCAGCGTGTCGCCTTCGACGAAGGCAAGCCCAAGTCGCGCCGCGATCTCGATACCGATTCTGGTCTTGCCGCAGCCGCTGACGCCCATCACGACGATGAGCCGGGACTCAAAGGCAGGTTGTGATGCCGCCATCAACATAAAGCGTATGTCCGTTGACAAAGGATGAGGCCGGTCCGGCCAGGAAGACCGCCGCGCCGATCAGTTCGCCGACATCGCCCCAGCGCCCGGCCGGCGTGCGGTTGGTCAGCCAGGCCGAGAATTCGGGATTGTCGACCAGCGCCTGGTTGAGCGGCGTCTTGAAATAGCCCGGCGCGATGGCGTTGATCTGCAGGCCGTGCTTGGCCCAGTCGGCGCACATGCCGCGCGTCAGGTTGCGCACGGCGCCTTTGGTGGCCGTGTAGGGGGCGATGTTGGGACGGGCGAGTTCGCTCTGCACCGAAGCGATGTTGATGATCTTGCCGCGCCGCCGCGGGATCATGTGCCGCGCCACCGCTTGCCCGACGAAGAAAACGCTGGAGATGTTGGTGCGCAACAGCTCGTCCCATTTGTCGGCGGGGAAGTCCTCGAGTGGTGCGCGGAACTGCATGCCGGCATTGTTTATCAGGATATCAATGGCGCCAACCGTGGCCTCGACTTCGGCCACACCCCTGGCGACCGCCGCATGATCGGTGACGTCGAAGAC
Organism: Mesorhizobium bavaricum; assembly: GCF_056781655.1. NCBI lineage: Bacteria > Pseudomonadati > Pseudomonadota > Alphaproteobacteria > Hyphomicrobiales > Phyllobacteriaceae > Mesorhizobium > Mesorhizobium bavaricum. The sequence continues at coordinate 6,207,222 of NZ_CM165566.1, forward strand.
GGCGCTGTGGGCCTTGTGTCCCTTGGCCGCGATCGCATCGACCGCCGCCGTGATTTTTTCGGCGCTGCGGCCGTTGAGCACGATTTCAGCACCGTGCTGAGCCAGCCCCTCCGCCAACGCCAGGCCAATCCCCTGCCCTGAACCGGTGACCAGCGCCCGCATTCCGGTCAAATCGAACAACGAACTGTCCACGTGCTTCTCCCGAGGATGTCTCTGAAGAGGATGCGATTTCCATCGCGCCATCGCCAGCACCTATTGACATGAATGTTATCGATAACATAGTCAATAGGGAAAATGAACTCCCTGAGGAGACGACGCAGTGACCGACATACTGATGACCGGCCCCTATCCAGATTGGGACATGGCGGACCTCGAGGACAAGTATCGCGTCCACAAACTGTGGCAGGCCGAGGACAAGGACGCGCTGGTCGCCCGTCATTCCGGAGCCATCCGGGCCATCGCGACGCGCGGCGAGCTCGGCGCCAGCGCCGCCCTGATGGCGAAGCTGCCGAAGCTCGAAATCGTTTCCTGCTACGGCATGGGCACCGACGCCATCGATCTTGCCTATGCGAGAGCGAACGGTATCCGCGTCACCAACACGCCGGACGTGCTGACCGAGGATGTGGCGGATATCGGCATCGGCCTGCTGCTCGCCGTGGCGCGCGAGATTCCGCAGGCCGACGCCTATGTGCGCGCCGGAAACTGGCGCAAGGCCAACATGCCGTTGGTGACGCGCGTTTACGGCAAAAGGCTCGGCATTGTCGGCATGGGCCGCATCGGCAAGGCGGTGGCCCGGCGTGCGGCTGCCTTCGACTGCGAGATCGCCTATTTCGGCACCCACAAACACGACGACCTGCCTTATGGCTTCGTGGGCGATCTGGTCGATCTGGCACGTCGAAGCGAGTTCCTGATCGTGACGCTGGCCGGCGGCGAAGGAACGAAGAACATCGTCAACGCAGAGGTTCTGGCAGCGCTCGGGCCTGACGGCATCCTCATCAACATCTCGCGCGGCAGCACCGTCGATGAGACGGCGCTGCTCGCTGCGTTGGAATCCGGTGCGATCAAGGGCGCCGGGCTCGACGTGTTCTGGAACGAGCCGACGATCGACGAGCGTTTCGCGAAGCTTTCCAACGTCGTGCTGCAGCCTCATCATGGCAGCGGCACCGTAGAGACCCGCAAGGCCATGGGTCAGTTGGTTCGCGACAATCTCGCCGCCCATTTCGGCGGGCAGGCCTTGCTGACACCGGTCGCCTGAGAAAGGATCACCCTTCATGAAGTCGATCGTTATTCACGCGGCCAAGGACCTTCGAATCGAAGAGACAGATCTAGGTGTTCTTGGCGACGGGCAGGTCGAGATCGCCGTCGAAGCCGGCGGCATCTGCGGTTCGGACCTGCACTACTATAACCATGGCGGCTTCGGCGCGATCCGCCTTCGCGAACCGATGATCCTTGGCCACGAGGTTGCCGGCACGGTGAAGGCCGTGGGTGGCGCCGTTTCCGCTCTCGCTATCGGCGACCGCGTCGCGATCTCGCCCAGCCGGCCCTGCAATGCCTGCCGCTATTGCCTGCAAGGCATGCAGAACCAGTGCCTCAACATGCGCTTCTACGGCAGCGCCATGCCTATGCCGCATATACAAGGGGCGTTCCGCCAGCGCCTGATCGCAGAGGCGTGGCAATGTCACAAAATCGCCGACCATATCTCCATCAACGAGGCCGCTTTTGCGGAGCCCTTCGCGGTTACGCTGCATGCGATGAACCGCGCCGGCTCGCTGCTCGGCAAACGCGTTCTGGTCACCGGCTGCGGGCCGATCGGCGCGCTTTGCATCCTGGCCGCGCGAGCCCACGGCGCGCGCGAAATCGTCGCCACCGATGTCATGGATGGCGTGCTGACAAAGGCCGAGGAGATCGGCGCCGACCGTACAATCAATGTCGCGACCAATGGCGAGAAGCTCGCCGCCTACAATGTCGACAAGGGCAGTTTCGATGTGATGTTCGAGGCCTCCGGCAACGAGCGCGCCGTGCGTGCGGGGCTCGATGTGCTGAAGCCGCGCGGCGTGCTCATGCAACTCGGTCTCGGCGGCGATCTGTCGATCCCGCAGAACCTCATTGTCGCCAAGGAGATCGAGATGCGCGGCACCTTCCGATTCCACGACGAGTTCGCGCTCGCCGTCGATCTGATCAATCGCCGCCGGGTGGATGTCAAACCGCTGCTGACGGGGATCTATCCCCTCGACGAGGCGGTTGCGGCCTTCGAGATCGCCGGTGACCGCAACAAATCGATGAAGGTCCAGATCGCGTTCTGAATATCCGTTCGTTGCGCTAGAAGCGCATCAGCACATCGCCTCAAACCGCGTCGGCGCCGATCGCCGTCAGCGCGGCGCGTGCCACGTCGAAATCCTGCTCACCGGTCCCCGAACCGACACCGATGCCGCCCGCCAGGCGGCCACCGAAGCGGATCGGCAGGCCGCCAGGCAAATTGGTCACGGCGCCCTGCGAGGCTATCCCGGCGGAGAGTGCCGCTTCGGACGCCATGCCGCCGGTGGCAGCGTTGATCGACGCCGCCGTGCGCGCCTTTGCCTGCGCCGTGCGCAAGCTCAGGAACCGTGCGCCGTCCATGCGCAGGCTGGCGAGTGTCTCGCCGCTTGCATCGACGACCACAAGACATTGCGGCACGCCCATCGTGACGGCTCGTGCGGCTCCGGCGGCCACGGCTTTCAACGCGCCGTCATGCGTGAGGCTGATGGTCTCTCGAAACATCACAATAGGAACAGCCTTTCGCTTGGAATTTTCTGCAGGAACTCAGGTGCTTTCGCGCTCGACGACGCGATAACCGGTCAGGATGATTTCCTGTTCATGCTTCTTCTCGCCGCCGCGGATGATCTGGATAAGCCTGCGGGCGGCCTGTCGCCCGATGCCAAAGCAGTCCACGTTCACGGTGGTGATGCCGGGATGGCAAAAGGCGGCAACCTCATAGTCGCCAAAACCGGCAATTGCGATGTCCTGCGGGACCCGCAGTCCACGACGCTTGCATTCCATCAGCGCGCCAAAGGCCGAAAGATCGGAAACGCAGAGCACGGCCTCGGTGTCCGGCCAGCGTTCCAGCATGCTGACAACCGCCTGGCCGCCTTGTTCGATGGAGATCGGCGGCACGCCGAAGGAGACGAGCCGGCCGGTCGGCAGGCCGAGTTCCTCGATGGCGCGGACGAAGCCTTCGCGCCGCTGGCTGCCGCGCGTGTCGCGCGAGGTCGTGCCACCGATGTACCCGAATTTTCGGTAGCCTTTCCTGGCCAGCGTCTTGACCAGAAGCCCCATCGCCTCTTCGTTTGAGAATCCGACCACCTGGTCGATTGGTTTCGCCGGCAACTCCCAGGTTTCGACTACCGGAATGCCCGCGTTTTCAAGAAGCCGGCGGGCGCGCTCCGTATGGGCGCCGCCGGTCAGAATGATGCCTTCAGGCCGTCGACGGAGCATGGCCTCGATGAGCTTTTCCTCCTTCTCGACCGTATAGTCGGTGTAGCCGAGCAGAAGCTGGAGTCCCGTGCTTTCCAGTTCATCCGTAATACCGCGCGCTGTGTCGGCGAAGTTGGAATTGTTGAGCGATGGAACCATCGCAGCAACAAATCCAGTCTTGCGCGAGGACAGGCTGCCGGCCGACTGGTCGAGCACGTAGCCGAGGTCGTTGACCGCGACCATAATCTTTTCCCGAGTGGCCTTCGACACCCGGCTGCCTTCCTTCAAGGCCCGCGAGACTGTCATGGTCGACACACCCGCCCGCAGCGCCACGTCGACCATCGTCGGCGCGTGGCTCTCGCCCGGTCTCGATGAGGCTGCCTTGGCCATCACGCCCCTTTACCGGCTGTCCGCGTGGGTCTGCTGATGGCAAACATCAAATCTGGCGTCCGGCATCGCTTATGAAACACCCATCGGAATCAGAATAAAGGTATGTTATCGATACCATATCGGCGTGACAATAGCCAAGACGCGAAGCCCGGTGTCCGCCCGCTTGGGAAAATCATGTTTACGCGGCCTCTGTTAGACAAAAACCGATGTAGCCAGATTTGAAGCAGCCACCGAGGCAGGGCGCGCTGAAGAAGCCTGACCTCGGCCGCGATCGAGGCAACCTCCGGTAGGACCGGGAACATCCAAAGCCATGGGAGAGATCCGAGCTTTGCGCCCTGCTCCGATACGCTCATTGATCTCGGTCAAAGCACCTATTGACCCAATGCCTAGTCTGCGTTCATCGACAAAGGAGTTGGATTCATGGTCAAGACGATGAAGGCCGCCGTCGTACGGGCATTCGGCAAGCCGCTTACGATCGAGGATGTGCCGGTGCCAGTGCCGGGGCCAGGTGAACTGCTCGTCAAGGTCATCGCCTGCGGTGTGTGCCATACGGACCTGCATGCCGCTTCCGGCGACTGGCCGGTGAAGCCTGTACCACCCTTCATCCCTGGCCATGAAGTGGCGGGCGTCGTTGCCGCACTCGGGCCGGGCGTGACCGGTTTCAAGGAGGGCGATCCGGTCGGCGTAGCCTGGCTGCACGACGCCTGCCTGAGCTGCGAATACTGCGAGACCGGTTGGGAGACGCTGTGCGAGCATCAGCACGATACCGGTTATAGCTGCGATGGCGGCTTCGCCGAATATGTCATCGCTTCGGCTGCCTTCACGGCGCGACTTCCAACGGGTGTCGATTTCGCCCAGATGGCCCCGATCCTGTGTGCTGGCGTCACGACCTACAAGGGATTGAAGGAGACCGAGGCGCGTCCGGGCGAATGGGTGGCGATTTCAGGCATAGGTGGCCTCGGCCATGTGGCGATCCAGTATGCCAAGGCGATGGGCTTCAACGTCGTGGCGCTCGACGTCACACCGGAGAAGCTCGCTTTGGCGCGTGCGACCGGAGCGGACGTGGCCATCGATGCCCGCTCACCGGACGCGGTGGCCGACGTCCTCAAGGCGACGGGCGGCGGGGCCCACGGCATTCTGGTGACGGCCGTCTCGCCACCGGCCTTCTCCCAGGCGATACACATGGTGCGCCGCAAGGGTACGGTCGCCCTGGTCGGACTTCCGGCGGGAGAATTCCCGACTCCGATCTTCGACGTCGTGCTGAAGCGCATTACCTTGCGCGGATCAATCGTCGGTACACGACGCGATCTTGACGAGGCCATTGCCTTCGCGGCCGAGGGCAAGGTGCGGGCCGAGATCACCAAGGCGCCGTTGAGCGACATCAACACGGTCCTCGCTCGGCTCAAGGCGGGCAAGATCGAGGGCCGCGCGGTTCTTGACCTCACCGCGCCGATAGAGACTAGCGTGAGGAAGACCGAAGCCGCATATGCCTAGGTTATCCGGTGGCCGCGCCTCCAAACGTCCGCGCCACACCGGCGCGGGCGATCTCGTCCGAATCTTCGTTGGCCAGGGAAAAGTGCCGGTCGAGCAGGTCCTTCAAGCCCGCCATGGTAGCTCGCCGGCACCAGGATTGATCTCGCACAAGGACCAGGGGCCTCCTGAGTCGCTAGGGTGCGCTCATGATCCTCAATCTGCTCATCGGCACCATCGTCATCAGTCTGACGGTGCTCATCCACACGTTTGGCCTGATCGCCGTTACCCATGCGATGGGATTCCTTGTGGCACGGTTTCGCATGCACGGGCGTCACAGCCGCACGGTCGCAATGATCAGCGTGGTGATGGGCCTCTTCGCCGTCATGACCACCGAGATATGGCTCTGGGCCGGGCTGTACCGGCTGCTTGATATCTTCGGCGACTTCGAGACCGCCCTGTACTTTTCGACGATTACCTTTTCAACGGTCGGCTATGGCGACGTCGTACCCGATCACGCATGGCGCGTGCTGGCCGCACTGGAGGGCGTGAACGGATTTCTACTCATTGGCTGGTCGACCGCCTATCTGATCGCTGCGGGAATCCGAATCGGCCCGTTCAAGGCCGGAGAGCATTTCTGATCGGTGTTCAAACCGCACCCGAATGCCTGATCTCGCCGACCGCGAGATGCAATCTCGGTTTCCGATCGAGCCTGATGTCGGCTTGTCAACGGCGGGAGCTCGGCTCCGAATCCCGTGCGACATCTAAACCCTGACAGGCATGCACGTCGCCGCCAGCGAACGCGAAGCAACTCCTTGATCGTGATCAAAGATTGCCTTGGTGAGTGGACTATGATTCCCACTCGAAGGAGAACCACGATGCAGAACATCAAGGTCGATGAAGCCCTATGGGCATCCAGCATGTTGCCGGAGGGCATTGTAGAGCGATGGTTCATCTCCAGCGGTGCCACGATCAAGGTTGGCGAGCGGATAGCCGAAGTTCGAATCGAAGACGCGCTGCACGAGATCATAGCGCCAGCAAACGGGCGCGCAACGATTATCGCGGCAGTCAACGCCGTCATCGAACCCGGTTCGGTGCTCGCAACATTGGATGGCACGCTGCGGCCTGGCTGACGACGCTCGGCGGGAATAGCGCCCCTACCTGAACAGCGTTCCCTAGGCCCTAAGACGGCAAGAACTGACGCCGAATAGAGAAGATTGCACGATGCTGATCCGCACACTCTCCGTCCTGGAATGCACCAAAATACTGACGGCCAATCGTGTGGCCCGCCTGGCGTGCGCCAAGGACGGGCAGCCGTATGTCGTTCCGATGCACTATGCGTATGCCGACAATCATCTCTACGTGTTTTCCATGCCGGGCAAGAAAATCGACTGGATGCGGGCCAACCCGCTGGTGTCTGTCCAGGTCGACGAACGCGGCGAAGGACGAGGCTGGCAAAGCGTGGTTGTCGATGGCCGCTATGAGGAACTGCCCGACCGGATAGGCCACAAGCTCGAGCGCGACCATGCCTGGACGTTGCTGAGCAAGCACGCCGACTGGTGGGAGCCCGGCGCCCTCAAGCCGGTCGTACCTCCCGTTTCAGACAGCACACCGCACGTATTCTTCCGGATCCTCGTCGAGCAGGTGTCCGGCCGGGAAGCAAGCGACTAGGCCGCTTTCGACCGCTCTATGCATCGCGCGGAGTGTTGGCAAACGACCGGTCTGGCAAACCGGAAGTGCCCGCTGCGACGCAGCGGTTATCCTCAACGCGTTGCGCGCACTTGGTGATGGACATCTCGGATGCGCATGAATGATGATGTCGATGAGCGGGTGGACAGCATCATGGCACGGCAGAATCTGGTCCTCTGCAACAAATGCGGTGGAGTCAACCGCCTGCCGCCGGCTCGCTATGCCATGGAGGCGAAATGCGGAGCGTGTGGGACCAGGCTTTTTTCGGTGCATCCTGAAGACGTCGCCGTCGCGACTTTCGATCATCAGACCGCGCGCAGCAGCCTGCCCGGAGCCGTCGAAATATGGCTTGGCATTCGCAGCATCCCTGCCATGATCCTCTTCGGCGGATGCGAGGTAGCGCACACATCCGGCGCAATGACGGCAGGCCAGATCGCCAGGTGGGTTCGCGACCGCTTGCTGGCGATCGCCGACTGAAAGTAGCCGCGCCAATGGACTCACTCATCGCCCGGCTCGGACTGGCCCTTGCAATAGGTTTGCTCGTCGGTTTGGAGCGTGGCTGGCAAGAGCGGGATGCACCTGATCGCAGTCGAACGGCCGGCATTCGGACATTCGGTATTTCCGGCCTGCTCGGCGGCGTTCTCGCGGCACTGGCCAACGCGCTCGGCGCGGTATCCGTGCTGGTCGGCGGCTTCATCGCCTTTGCGGCAATCTTCGCCTGGTACAAGGCCCGCGAGGCGGCCCATGATGAGGATTTCAGCGTTACGAGCGTGATAGCAGGCCTTGGCGTGTTCGCGCTCGGTGCGCTCTCGGTCGCCGGTGACTACCAGGCCGCGGCTGCCGGAGGGGCAGCACTCGCGGCGGTCCTTGCCAGTCGCGAGATCCTGCACGGCCTCCTGAAGCGACTGACCTGGATTGAGCTTCGTTCGGCGCTGATCCTGGCAGTGATGACGGCGATCGTGCTGCCCCTGCTGCCAAACCGGACGATGGACCCATGGGGCGGTTTCAATCCGTGGGAGGTCTGGTTCCTGACGGTGCTGATGGCCTCCATATCCTTCGCCGGCTATATCGCCGTCCGTGTCCTGGGAAACGCGCGCGGTCTGCTCGTCAGCTCGCTTGCTGGTGCAATCGTCTCTTCCACCGCCGTAACCGTTGCGCTGGCTCGCAACGCCGCCTCGGCAGGCAATCCACTGCCACTCGCTGGCGCGGCCTCACTGGCTGCGATGGTTTCGGTGCTACGCGTTTGCGCGGTGGTTCTGATCATCGAGCCAAGCGTCTTCGCTTCGATCGGGATTCCGGCGATTGCCGCGGCGCTCTCCTTCGCCGCTTTCGGAGCGTTGCTGCTGGCTCGGGATAGCGGGGATCACGAAGCCGGCGCGATCGCACGTAATCCATTCGAGCTAGGCCCGTTGCTGCTCTTCGCCCTGCTGTTTGCGGTCGTGGCCACCGCTAGTGCCGGGCTGGCTGCGCAATTCGGCGGCCGCGGCTTGCTGGCCAGTTCGATGCTCGCCGGCGCATTCGATGTCGATGTCTCGGTGCTTGGCGCGCTGCGCCTGGTCAAGCATGCGGTGCCCGTCGAGACCGTGGGTCAGGCGGTGCTCGCGGCGCTGGCAGCAAACGCGATCGGCCGCCTGTCACTCGCAGTATTTGCTGGTCCGGTCAGGTTCTGGTTGCCGCTGGCCGTCGCAACCGTGATCGCCGCGACCATGGGCATCTGCGCGTTCCTGTTGCTCGGTCCTGGATAGAAGTGCTGTTCTCGAGTCTTCTTTGATGCGAATGGAGGCCGCCTGCGGCCGCGCTATTACTCGCAGAGGGAGCGGAGCGTTTCAGGCTTGCGGATTTCCAGGGTACGAAGTCCGTGAAACTTGAGCACACCCTTGTCGCGCAATCTCGATAGCACGCGCGATACAGTCTCGATGGTGAGGCCGAGGTAGTCGCCGATATCCTGCCGGGACATCGGCAGTTCGATCTGAGCGAGTTCCCCCTGGCGATCAGCCATGTCGATCAGGAAGGCGGCGAGGCGTTCGATCGCTGTCTGCCGGCCGACCACCAGCAAATGTTCCTGGGCCCTCACCATGCAGCGAAGGGCAAGCGGCAGCAGTTCGCGCGATCTGTCCAGGCCAACCACCGGCCGGAATGTCCGCAGCCCTGTCGTAACGATGGCCTCGGCAAAGAAATGGTGGGCAAGATCGGCTTCAAATCCAAATATCTCTCCGGCCAGATGGAACGCCGTAATCTGCCTGCGCCCGTCGGCAAGGAGCCGATAGATGCGGACCGCGCCGAACTCGATCTGGTAGTGGGAAGCGACCTTTTCGCCTTGCGCGTAGATCTCCGAGCCTGCGTGGAAGAACGAGAGCGGCACCGGCCGGCCATCATTTGACACGTCTGGTTGCTGGGCCGCGACGTTCAGGATCTCGTAGGGCACCCGAGTGTTGACGATCGCATTCATGGCTGTTTCCCAGATTTCGGTGAAACAGCAATCGCGCAGAATGCCGGCCTGCGAAATTCGGTTATGTCCTAAGGGGTTTTACTTAGGGCATGATCCCGAAAAGCGGAATCCGGTTTCGGAAAAGATCATGCTCAAACACTAGTCCGCGAGGAGATGGCGGGCTGAAAAAGCCTGCACCATGTCTATCAGGTCATTCCCCTCGACCGGTTTGGTCACGACCGCGAACCCCTCGGTGCCAGCGGATGGATCAATACCTTCCACAAGCAGAATCACCCGCCCGGCGAAACGGGCAAGCGGCTGGCCTCCGGCAGGACTGAGCCGGATTGCGCTTTCATCGACGATGACGCAGGCAGCGGCATTTGCCGCGGGCGAAGCCTCGACTGTCGAAAGCAACGCATGCGATTCGACCGGGAAGCCTTCGACCTCGAGCGCGAACTCGAGCGAACGCCTGAGCCCGGGGTCGGGCGCCACGACTAGGATGGTTTTGGCGGCGGACAAGGATTCACGGCTTCCGGACATGCCAGCGAGGTCATCCCGCCAGTCATTTCACAGCAAGCGGCAATCTGGCGCTTCACGCCTTGCGCCAGATCAATCCCTGCAAAGATTCAGGCTGGGCCGAAACCAGCGGCCAATGCCATCCGGACAAGCTGCGGCAGGCTTTTTGCCTGCATCTTGGCCATCACGCTGGCGCGGTGCACCTCGACGGTGCGCGGACTGATGTTGAGATCATAGGCAATCGTCTTGTTCGGCAATCCAGCCACCACACCAGAGAGAACCTGGCGTTCGCGGTCGCTCAATCGCCCGAGCCTTGTCTGGATTGAAGCGACATCGTCGAGTTCTGACGGTTTGTCGACAAGTTGTTCGGCCGCACGCTCAATCGCTTCGATAAGGACAACGTCCTCGAACGGCTTTTCGATGAAATCCGTGGCGCCGGCCTTCATCGCCTCAACCGCCATGGGGACATCGGCGTGACCGGTGATGACAACGGCCGGAAGCGACGTATTTGCTTTCACGAGATTTCGCAAAAGCTCAACCCCGGTCATGTCAGGCATGCGCAGGTCCGTCACCAGAACGCCATTTCTTATGCCCGATGCCGCAGCCAGAAAGTCGGTTGCGCTGTCGTGCATCTTAACCGCGAATCCGGACATCGTGAGCAGAAAAGCCAACGACTTCCTGACCGGTTCCTCGTCATCGACGATGTGAACGATGTAGTCACCCGTCTCCATGCGCGTCCTCTTCCTTGAATGTGGGGAGCGTGAACCTGAATGTTGCGCCACCGGCGGCGTTCTGGCTCACCGTCAGCATTCCACCGTGCGCCTCGACGATCCGCTTGGAGATAGACAGTCCAACCCCCATGCCTCCGGGCTTTGTCGTCACGAAGGGCTTGAAAAGCTGGGCGGAAATCTCCTCGGAAATACCTGGTCCGGTATCTTCGACGATGACGGCGATTTCGCCACCATGCGCGGCATGGGTGCGCACAACCAGCTCGCGGCGCGCGCTGTCGCGCATGGCATCCATGGCATTTCGCATCAGATTGGTCAGCACCTGCTGGATCTGTATGCGGTCGACCATCACGGTTGCCGGTCCCGGCGCGAAGTCGAACACTGTCCGTACCCCGCGCTCTCGCGAACCCACCAGCGCCAGGGCCCCTGCCTCCTCCACCAGGCTGCGAATGTTCTCCGGCGCTTTCTCGGTGGCGCCTTTGGTGACGAATTCGCGAAGGTGACGGATGATCTGTCCCGCACGCAGCGACTGCCTTGCGGTTTCCTCCAGTGCAGCCCTCATCTTTGCCGCCACCGCGTCATCCATGTCGCGCAGCAGGCGGGCGCAGCCTTGAACATAATTCGCGATCGCGGACAGCGGCTGGTTCAACTCGTGAGCGAGCGTCGAGGCCATTTCGCCAAGCTCGTTGAGGCGGGCCAACCTCGCCAGTTCGCCCTGGATCTCATGCAGACGTGCCGCCAATTCCTGACGCTCCGTAAGGTCTCGGATGAAGCCGGTAAAAAAGGTCTTGCCGCCCGACTTCATCTCGCCGACCGCCAATTTCATCGGAAACGTCGAACCATCCTTGCGTCGTCCGGCAACAACGCGATCGATTCCGATAATCCGTTTCTCCCCCGTGGTCAGGTACCTGTGCATATAGCCATCATGCTCGTGGCGATAAGGCTCAGGCATCAGCAGGCGCACATTCTCTCCGACGACCTCTGCTTCGGCGTAGCCGAACTGCCGTACCGCGGCTGCATTGAACGAAACGATCGTGCCATCCTTTTCGATGACGACGGTCGCGTCGATGACCGTATCAAGAATGGAGCGAAGATGGGCCTCCCTCGTGTCGAGCGCGCTTTCGGCCCGATCAATTGCCTTGCTGGCGCGGTGCAGCATTTCACCCATCCAGGCGATCGCCAGGCCGACAAGGGCGAAGACAATGAGTTCAACCGGATTCTGGGCACGATCTGACTGAAGATTGTCCAGCCAGAACGCTCCACCCAAGGAAAGCGCAACGGACAACAACCCAGGCCAGATGCCGCCAGCGATCGACGCGACGAGGATAGCTGGGGTGAAGAGGGTAAATGTCGCCCTGTCTTCGAGAACTCCCTGCAGCAGAAATCGGAGCAGGACAGCGACCGCCACCATGAAGATGGCCAGCAGATAGCCCTTGCGGCCTTCGAAACGGCGAGACAGCACCGCCTGCAGGAAGCGTCCTTTGATACCGGTAATGTCCCGCGCTGGCATGAAATTTGTTACCGCTGAACTGAAAGGATGCCGCCAAAGCTCAGCCAACGTAACTGAACGGCTGTCACTTAGCGCTTTTTTCCGTTCGTTGCCGAACAGAATGAGAAAGAGCACTCGCTGTGCGAGGCAGGCAAGCCAGAGCTCCTCATAGGAGCGCCAGATCGCGACGTCATATCCAGATATTTCGTGCGCCAGTTTGCGCCAGCGCAAATCGCAGCGCCATCCCGTGGAGTAGAAAGCCGCAACGGTGGATGCCGTGCTGAACCTAGGAAAGGACTATTCCATGAAAACTCCCCTGATCGCCGCGGCCATTGCGTTATTTACTCTGGCCGGCGCAGCAAACGCTGAAGAACACGTCGTGCAGATGCTCAACAAGGGCGAGAAGGGTTCGATGGTCTTCCAGCCCGCCTACGTAAAGGCGGCACCCGGAGACACCATCAAGTTCGTGCCCACCGACAAGTCCCACAATGCCGAAACCGTCAAGGGGATGCTGCCGGACGGCGCTGAAGCTTTCAAGGGAAAGCCAAACGAAGGGATAACCGTGACCATGACTCAGGAAGGCGTCTATGGCGTGAAGTGCGCCCCGCATTACGGCATGGGCATGGTGGCGCTGATCGTCGTCGGCAAGCCTGTGAACCTCGACGCGGCGGAAGCGGTCAAACAGACCGGCAAGGCCAAAACGGTGTTCGCCGAGTTGTTCGGCGAGGCGACCAAGGCTGCCTCCAACTGACACCTTCATCATAGATACCCTCCGCTTGGCGATCGCCGGAGGGAAACGGCCGGACGGACCACGGGGAAGGTCCAGTCCGGCCTATTTCATTTGGAGCGCTCCGGAACACGAACTCGAAAGTCGCCGGAAATAAATGCGGTTTGCGCCAGCGCAAAGACGATCCCCACAAGCAGGCTATTCTTGGGTCATCAAGTGGTTGACGCACAAGGAGATTGAAATGCTTACGCGACGTGAAGCTCTGTTGGGATCTGTCCTTGCCGCCACCGCGGTGGCAACGGTCGGCGCAATGCCGGCTGTGGCAAACGCGAAGGAAGTGGCCGGACTGCCGCGCGAAAAAGTAAGCCTCGTCGCGCCCCCGTTCGTCCACGCTCACGACCAGGTAGCCCAAGGCGGCCCGAAAGTCGTCGAGTTCGCGATGACTGTCGAGGAAAAGCCAGTTGTGATCGACGCGGACGGGACGCAGCTCAATGCGATGACCTACAACGGCTCCATCCCCGGCCCGCTGATGGTTGTCCATGAGGGCGACTATCTTGAGTTGACACTCATCAATCCCGACACCAATACGCTGGCGCACAACATCGACTTCCACGCTGCCACCGGCGCGCTCGGCGGCGGCGGGTTGACGCTGATCAACCCCGGTGAGCAGGTAACGCTCCGCTTCAAGGCAACGCGAACGGGGACGTTCGTCTACCACTGCGCGCCCGGCGGACCGATGATCCCGTGGCACGTCGTATCGGGCATGAGCGGTGCGGTGATGGTGCTGCCGCGTGACGGCCTCAGGGACGACAAGGGCAGACCCGTCCGTTACGACCGCATCTACTATATCGGCGAGAACGACTTCTACATCCCTCGCGACGAGCAGGGGAAATTCAAGAAATACGACACGGCCGGCGATAATTTCGATGACACCATGAAGGTCATGCGCGGGTTGATTCCGACCCACGTCGTGTTCAATGGCAAGGCAGGATCGCTGACCGGCGAGAATGCGATGAAGGCGAAGGTCGGCGAGACTGTCCTGATCGTCCATTCGCAAGCCAATCGCGATACGCGGCCGCATCTGATCGGTGGCCACGGCGACTATGTCTGGGAACAGGGCAAGTTCGCCAACCCTCCGGCAAAGGACCTGGAAACCTGGTTCATTCGCGGCGGCTCCGCTGGCTCGGCCCTCTATACGTTCCTGCAGCCGGGCATCTACGCCTACGTGAACCACAATCTGATCGAGGCCGTGGAACTCGGCGCGACCGCACATTTTACGGTCGACGGAACCTGGGATGACGACTTGATGAAGCAGGTCGAAGCCCCAAGGGCAATTACGTCGTAGTGACGAGTATCCGATCCTGAAGATCGACGCGACCTTGCGCACTCTGCGCAAGGTCGCGTGCGCGCCGGACGAAATGCCATGTCTTTCAACCCCATCGTAGCCCTCGGAAGTATCGCGATTGCCGCGCTGATCGCCGTAAGTGCGACCAGTGCGTTTGATCGGTTGGCCGGTTCGCTGGTGGCGGGCCCCGAACTTGTGACCCTCGCGCCCGGATCATTCGACCATCCTCAACCAGGTGAATTCCTCGGGGACGGCCGTCCTGTCGCGGCGCCGCGGACGCTGGCAACGGTCAATGTTCCGCTGAGCATCATGAAATACCAGGTGAGTGCAGCCGAATACGGACGGTGCGTGACGGCCGGCAATTGCAAGGCGGCTGACACCCTGGACAGCGGTAATTTTCCGGTCACCGGCGTAAGCCACATGGACGCCGAAGCCTATGCGGCGTGGCTCTCGACCCAGACCGGTGCGACATGGCGGCTGCCGACAGACGCCGAATGGGCCTATGCCGCTAGCGAACGGTTTCGCGGCGACATCGAAGGCGGCGCCGGCGACCCCAACAATCCGGCGCTGCGCTGGCTCGTCCAGTATCGCACCGAGGCCTCGCTTGGACGGAAATCCGATCCCGAGCCGCGGGTTCAAGGAGCGTTTGGCCTCAACTCAAAAGGGCTGGCCGACGTCGCGGGCAATGTCTGGGAATGGACGTCGACCTGCTACGTTCATGCAGCGGTAGCCGCCGACGGCACCAGTATTGTGAGTTCGATCGACAATTGTGGAGTGCATGTCGTGGAGGGCTTCCACCGCACATACATGTCCAACTTCATCCGGGATGGGAAAAGTGGCGGCTGCGCGGTCGGAACGCCGCCAGACAATCTGGGTTTCCGCCTTGTCCGCGAACGTCTCCACCTCGTGCGAGCCGCCCTGCGGCGTCTTGGGTCCTCTTGACGCGCGGATGCCGCGTTTCCAGGCGAGGATCGGAAGAAGGCACAAGCGCCGAAAGGATCAACATGAACTCATCTGCCATCGATCAGGCGCGACCGACCGCCGAGCGGCCGTTGGCCGATCCGGGCGTTGACCGGGCGAGCATAGGCGTGCTGGTCCGCGAGTTCTACTCCAGACTGCGGAAGAACGAACGGCTCGGGCCGATCTTTGCGCGCGAGATCACCGGCGACTGGGAGCCGCACCTTGAGAAAATGACCGACTTCTGGTGTTCCGTCATTCTCAAGACCGGCGACTACCACGGACGTCCGGTGCCCGCGCACCTGAAACTCAAGGATGTGACCGAGGCCGATTTCGACATCTGGCTAGCCATATTTGGCGAGACCGCCGCGGCGCTCTTTGCCCCGGAAACGACTGCGGTCTTTGTCGACCGTGCCGAACGCATTGCGAAAAGCCTGAAGCTGGCGATGTTCTTTCGCCTTCCGGTTCCCAATTCATCGGCAACCGACAGTGCGACAGCCGAGGACGGCTAAGCCGGACCTTGCCTGGCGAACACCCGCCGGGCGGATGTTCGAAAACGACATTTGTCGGGTGCAATCAGCTTCGTCTTTGCGCCAGATCAAATCAGCCGCCGCACAGCCATGCGAAACCCGAGGGACGATTTCGCCCTGACGGGCATCTGACGGTGGACGCACATGCTTGCTCAACTGACATCCGGCGAACGCCAACTTTCAATCGTCGTGCTGATCCTGATGGCAATGGTCGGACTGGCCATGGCGGCAGCTGGTCGCGGCGATCCGATTGGGGTGCATGGCTTTATCGTGCTTGCAGCAAGCGTTGCGATGATCTTCGTCATGCTTTCGGCGCTCAATGCCCCCGAGCCCTCTGCCGAACGTCTGGACCACTACTATGACGACCCGAGCAAGGTGGGCGTCATCCTGACCATGATCTGGGCCATGGTCGGCATGTTCTTCGGCGTCTGGGTAGCGAGCCTGCTGGCATGGCCCGATCTGACCTTCGACGCGGCCTGGGCAAGTTTTGGCCGCTTGCGGCCGGTTCATACGAGCGGAGTGATCTTCGGCTTCGGCGGCAATGCACTGATCGCCACGTCTTTCCATGTCCTGCAGCGGACCTCGCGCGCCCGGCTGCCAGACCAGTTCAGCCCCTGGTTCGTCCTGCTCGGCTACAACCTGTTCTGCGTCCTGGCCGCGACCGGCTATTTCATGGGCGTCACGCAATCGAAGGAATACGCGGAACCGGAATGGTACGCCGACATCTGGCTGGTCATCGTCTGGGTGGTGTATTTCGCGATCTACATTCGCACGCTGGCTCGCCGCAAGGAGCCGCATATCTACGTCGCCAACTGGTACTACATGGCCTTCATCCTGGTCGTGGCGATCCTCCATATCGTCAACAATCTGGCCATGCCGGTGTCGTTCGGCCATGCCAAAAGCTATTCGGCCTTCTCCGGCGTCCAGGACGCGATGACGCAGTGGTGGTACGGCCACAACGCCGTCGCATTCTTCCTCACCTCAGGCTTTCTCGGGATGATGTACTACTACCTGCCCAAGCGGGCGGGTCGGCCGATCTATTCCTACCGGCTGTCGATCATCAGCTTCTGGGGCATCACCTTCATGTATATGTGGGCGGGGTCACACCACCTGCATTACACCGCCCTGCCCGAATGGGTCCAAACGCTGGGGATGACGTTTTCGCTGGTCCTCCTGGTGCCATCGTGGGCCTCGGCGGGAAACGCGCTCGCGACGCTGAACGGCGCCTGGCACAAGGTGCGCGACGACGCCACTTTGCGCTTCATGATGGCGGCGGCAGTCTTCTACGGCCTGACCACTTTCGAAGGGTCGTTCATGGCGATCCGTCCGGTCAACGCGCTTTCCCACTATACGGACTGGACCGTTGGTCACGTCCATGCCGGTGCCCTGGGTTGGGTGGCGCTGATCACCTTCGGCTCGATCTATTGTCTGGTCCCGGCATTGTGGAAGCGGGAACGGATGTATTCGGCCAAACTGATCGAGGTGCATTTCTGGTTGGCGATCTCAGGGACGGTCATCTACGTCTTTGCCATGTGGAATTCCGGCATTCTGCAAGGCTTGATGTGGCGGACATACAACGAGAACGGAACGCTCACCTATTCCTTCATTGAATCCATGGTGGCGATGCATCCCTATTACATCGCGCGCGCCTTCGGCGGGCTGCTGTTCCTGCTCGGTGCCATCACCGGCTCCTACAACATCCTGATGACGGTCCGCGGCCATTCGCAAGCCGCGCTGCAACCGGGCGATGACGCGCCGCAGCGCCATCTGGCGCCTGTCGCCCAGCCGGCGGAGTGAGGATCATGCCAGAATTCCACCGCAAAATCGAACGCAGCGCCATCGGCTTTGTCCTCGCCATCGTCTTGGTCTCCAGCATCGGCGGCTTTGTGGAAATCGCCCCGCTGTTCACCATCGACGACACGGTCGAGAACGCGCCGGATATGCGGGTCTACACCCCGCTGGAGCAGGCCGGGCGCGACATCTACATGCGCGAGGGTTGCTACGCCTGCCATTCTCAAATGATCCGGACACTGCGCGACGAAGTCGAACGCTACGGCCCTTATTCACTCGCCGTTGAATCGAAATACGATCATCCGATGTTGTGGGGATCAAAGCGCACGGGACCGGATCTGGCCCGCATCGGCGGCAAATATTCCGACGCCTGGCAAGTCGCCCACCTGATCAACCCGCGAACCGTGGTTCCGGAATCGATCATGCCCAAATTTGGCTGGCTGCGCGACAACCCGCTGCGCATCGACGACCTCGGCGAGCACCTGGCTGCCCTCCGGGACGTCGGCGTTCCCTACACCGACGACATGATCGCCAATGCGACCCAGGATGCGCTCGGCCAAACCGCGCCGGACGGTGATTTCGCCGCCGGCGTTACCAAGCGCTACGGGCAGGCAACGCAAGTCAGGGCCTTTGACGGCAATCCAGCGACAGTTACCGAAATGGATGCGCTGGTCGCCTATCTGCAGATCCTTGGCCACCTGACCGGCGCCGCCCAGGCGGAGGTTGCCGTGCAGCCGGAGGCCGCGCAATGAGCTGGGAACACGAAGCCGTCGTCGCCTTCTCCAAAAGCTGGGGCCTTTTCTACCTGATCGCGATGGCCGTGGGCGTCCTCGTCTACACGTTCTGGCCGTCGAACAAGAAGCGGTTCGAAAGGGCGAAAGACAGCATTCTCGACGGAGACGACAAGCCATGGAAATAGGAGAGCGCGATCCCGTCACGGGACAGGCCACGACCGGTCATGAGTGGAATGGCATCAAGGAGCTCTACACGCCGGTTCCGCGTATTGTGTTCTTCTTCCTGGCCACCACCATCCTTTTTGCCGTATGCTACTGGGTCCTCATGCCCGCCTGGCCATTGGGCAAGACCTACACCAAGGGTCTGCTTGGAATTGACCAGAAAACCAGCGTCGACCGCCTGGTAAAGGACGCGACGCTAGAGCGTTCGGCCTGGACCCAAAAGATCGATCAAATGGATTTTGCGGCCATTCAGGCCGATCCATCGATGATGAAGACAGTCGAAGAAACCGGCCACACGCTGTTTGGCGACAATTGTGCGGCTTGCCATGGCACCAAAGCCACGGGCGGCCCCGGATTTCCCAACCTCACCGCCGGCGTCTGGCTCTGGGGCGGTGATCCCAAAACAATCTTTGAAACACTGCGTGTCGGCATCAACTCGACCCATCCCGATACGCGGACCGCGCAGATGCTGGCCTTTGGCCGCGATGGGGTGATCGAGAGCAAGCAACTGGCCGACGTCGTCGCCTATGTGCGGTCACTCGGCGGCACCACCGACGGCCTCGATGCCGATCCGCAAAGCATTGCCGCAGGACAGGACGTCTTCAAACAGAACTGCATCGCCTGTCATGGTGACGATGCCAAAGGCAAGCACGACCTCGGTGCGCCTGACCTGACCGACAGCAACTGGATCTATGGCGGCGACCTCCAGTCCGTCACCACGACAGTCTATGGCGGCCGGCAGGGCACCATGCCTCATTGGGAACAGCGCCTCACCGCCACCCAGCGCAAGATACTCGCTCTCTATGTGCTTTCCCTCCGGAGTGTGCCCCAGTGAGCCTCCATCCCGCCCTGCCGTCGAGGCCGCGATCGCGCTCGCGAACTGTCGCGCTCATCCTGGTCACGGCGGGACTGGCGCTGGTCGCCGCCGCCAACTTCCATCTGGTGTACGTGTCCTTCGCGTCGCAAGCGGACTGCGTGCCGCACTTGAAGGACCCCGGCGACCCGGCGAAGAACAGCTACGCTGCGGCCAGTTCGTCGTGCTGACGCTCGAGAGGCGCGGCACGACGAAACGACAGGAAGGATCATGGAAATGAGTGATCTCCATCTCGCCAATGACCAAGAGTTCGTGCGCGTCGGATCGCGCAACCGGGGTCTCCCGGCCAACGCCGCGTTCGGCTGGCTGCGCGCCGGCTGGCACGACTTGATGTCGACGCCGGCCCCCAGTCTCGCCTACGGGCTGGCGGTCTTCGCCGTTTCCGCGCTGATCGTTGGCGGCCTTTTCCTGTTTCGACTCGACTACATCCTGTTTCCCGCTACCGCCGCCTTCATGGTGGTCGGCCCACTCATAGCGGTCGGCCTCTATGAAAAAAGCCGCTCGCTGGAACAGGGCAGGGCCATCTCTCTGGCCAGGATGATCTTCGTGCGGCCGGCTTCCGGCGCCCAGATTCTCTTTGTCGGCTTCATCATGCTCGGCCTGGCGCTGCTGTGGATGCGTGCCGCGGTCATCATCTACGCCCTGTTCTTCGGCTGGCGGCCCTTCCCCGGTTTCGATCATCTTGCCCCGATGCTTTTCACAACCACCATCGGCTGGGCAATGTTGGTTGTCGGTACAGCGGTTGGCGGAGTGTTCGCCGCATTCTCCTTCGCCATCAGCGCCTTTTCGGTGCCCATGCTCCTCGACCAGCGTACGGACGCGTTTACCGCGATGGGCACCAGCATTTCGCTGGTCTGGAACAATCGTCCGGTGATGATCACCTGGGGTGCGATCGTACTGCTGCTGACCCTTCTTGGTCTTGGAACCGGGCTGGTCGGATTGATTGTCACCTTTCCCCTGCTCGGGCATGCCACATGGCACGCCTACAGGACGATATCGGTTGAGCCGGGGCTGAAGGAGTAGCGCTCATGAGTTGCTGCGCACCCGGAGCCGAAGCCGCCCTGGAGATCGGCCCGGCGGGTGGGGTTGCCAGTCCACGCGAAGAGCTTTTGCTTGTCAGTCGCGATCTTGGCGGTGGCCTTTTTCAAACTGACCTGTCGGTCCCCGAAATTCATTGCGCATCCTGCATGGCCACGGTCGAACGCGCTTTGTCGGCCTTGTCCGGCGTCGAATATGCCCGAGCCAACCTTTCCATGAAACGGACCGTCGTGAAATGGCGTCCGGGCGCCGACAAGGCGCCCGATCTCATCGGCGCGCTAGGAGCTGCGGGTTACGAGTCGCATGTCTTCACCACGGACGCCGACCAGCGCAGTCCCGAATATTCCCGACTCATCAAGGCGCTCGCGGTCGCGGGCTTCTGCGCCATGAACATCATGCTGCTGTCGGTTTCGGTCTGGTCCGGAGCCGAAGGAGGAACCCGCCAGGCGTTCCACTGGATTTCCGCGGCGCTCGCCTTACCGGCAATTGTCTATTCGGGGCGGATATTCTTTTCCTCGGCTTGGGCTGCCTTGCGAAACGGCCGGACAAACATGGATGTGCCGATTTCCATCGGCGTGTTGATGGCGTTCGGACTCAGCCTCTACGATACGATTCACGGCGGGCCGCATGCCTATTTCGACGCGGCGACATCGCTTTTGTTCTTTCTGCTCATCGGCCGCACCCTCGACCATGTGATGCGGGAAAAAGCGCGTTCGGCCGTGGTAGGGCTTGCGAGCCTCGCACCGAGGGGAGCGATCGTGGTGGATGCCGACGGCCGGCACTATGTCCCGATTGCCGAGATCCGGCCGGGAACCTCCGTGCTCATTGCCGCCGGCGACAGGGTCCCTGTCGACGGGATCGTCATGGACGGTGCTTCGGAACTCGATTGTTCGGTCGTCACCGGGGAATCGGCACCCAGGCCCGCTATTGTGGGAACGCTGGTCCAGGCCGGGCTTCTCAATCTGACGGGGCCGCTGACGATAAGAGCCGCCGCCGAGGCAAAGGACTCATTTCTGGCGGAAATGATCAGAATGATGGAAGCCGCCGAGGGGGGCAGAGCGCGCTATCGCAGACTGGCGGATCGTGCCTCGGCGCTCTATTCGCCTGTCGTACACGCCATCGCCTTGCTGTCTTTTTTGGGCTGGCTCTCCATCACCAGGGATTGGCACGCATCGGTTTCGATCGCCATCGCCGTTCTGATCATAACGTGCCCGTGCGCGCTCGGCCTTGCGGTTCCGATCGTGCAGGTCGTTGCCGCCCGGCGCCTTTTCGAAAAAGGCGTCATGGTCAGGGATGGCTCTGCTCTCGAGCGCCTCGCCGAAGTCGACACTGTGCTGTTCGACAAGACCGGCACGCTGTCGCTCGGCCGTCCACATCTCGTCAACAGCGCCAGCGTTGACCCCGGTGCGCTCGCGCTTGCGGCCAAGATAGCATCGGGTTCGAGGCATCCGATGTCCGTCGCAATTCTCGCTGCCGCATCGCCGGGCCAGGTTGGAGCGGCCCCGATGAACAATCTCGTCGAATACCCGGGCCGTGGCCTCGAAGCCAGGATGGGAACCTCCGTCTACCGCCTGGGCCGGCCGGAGTGGGCGCTCGGCCGCAAGATGCCGGATGGCGCGGACGGTTGGTTTTCGGTGTCGCTGTTGGTCCAGGACGGGCAGCAACTGGCGCGGCTTGTGTTTGAAGACATCCTGCGAGGCGGCGCGCGTTCGACGATCGAGCGATTGCGTCGGCAGGGCCTCGGTGTCGGGATCCTGTCCGGTGACCGCAGGTCTGCGGTGGCAGACCTGGCTTTGAACCTCGGCATTGATGATTTCACGGCGGAAATGCTTCCATCCGAGAAGGTTGAGCGGATCGCGGCTCTCACCGCTGCCCACTCCAAGGTGCTGATGGTGGGAGACGGACTTAACGACGCGCCGGCCCTCGCCGCCGCGCATGTCTCCATGGCCCCGTCGACGGCGGCCGATGTCGGCCGCAATGCTGCCGACTTCGTGTTCCTGAAGGAAAGCCTTGCGAGCGTCGCCGACACCTACGAGATTTCACGCAATGCGGGAAAACTGATCCGGCAGAATTTCGCCTTGGCAGTCGGCTACAATGCCATTGCGGTGCCTTTTGCCGTGTGCGGGTATATCACTCCGCTCGTTGCGGCAGCCGCAATGTCGCTCTCGTCTGTGTTGGTGGTGGCCAATGCCCTGCGTTTGGGTCATGCCCCCGCTGGAAACCTGCCCGCCAGGCAAGCCGCATCCGTTCATCCGGACCTGCAGCCAATAGGTATGGGATCATGAGTTACCTGACTGTTCTGGTGCCGGTCGCAGTCTTGATGGGGCTCGCCGGACTTGCGGCCTTCATGTGGACCTTGCGGTCCGGACAGTATGACGACCTCGACGGAGCGGCGCAGAGAATCCTTTTGGACGACGATCCTGAGTGACAAGCCCAAAGCACTCCGACTTGTGTTGCGCCGGCAAGACAATGTTTCGGTTTTGGAACTGATAATTCGATAATAGCGGTCGCGTTGTTGTAGCCTATGACGGCGTCGGTCTGCCTGAAGGCGAAACCTGGCTAGAGCGCGGCAGGCCCGAAGCGCCGACCGTACAATCCCTGGCCGAGAATGCGAAAACCGAGTTGGAGGGGAGTTCCGTTCCAGGCGAAGGGGAGTGGGTAGCCATTGTTTTCAAGCGTGGCGGCATGATGAGGGAGGCTGAAGCCACAACCTTCGGCTATCGTGCTGCCACTTTCGCGCGGCTGCACAGGCCCGCCGGCGCGACAAAACGTACCTTGAGGGCGATGGCGAACAGCATTTCGACCTTCTGCCTCCACGGCCAGACCTTCATATTGCCTCTGCCGTTGTCTGATGCCAGGTGGTTCGCCCAAACGCTGCCATGGTACGCTGAGCACGGACCCTCGTGGCGGAAACGACGGCAAGTGCGATGAAGAAGAGGATGCCTGGATCGGCGCTGCCGCCGGACACAGAGCTGGCGATTATGCCAGCGAGAGAAGCGTTCCTGACGCTCGTCACGACCGCATCAGTTTCTGGGTCCACCCATTCCCGCATCCGTCCTATTCCGCTGACCAGGACGCCGAGCAGGATCGCCATCATCAGCGATCCGAACAAGCCAAGTTGGGAAAGGATCGCGATCGGCCAGCTCGACGCCCTCGAACTGCCGAAACCGACGCCAAGGCCGCTGGTGTCGAGGAAGGACTGCAGGCTCTTGAGGTTCCAATAGGTGCGCTCATGGCCCGAGGCAGAATCCGCTTTGTTGATGATGGTGCTGTTGATCAGCCTGACGAAAGGCTCCAAGGCTCCGGCGTGGTAGAGGCTGATGCCCATAATGGCGACCACGCCTATCGCCATCAGGGCGGTTACCAGTATGTCCTCGCGCTCAACCCGCCCCCTGAGGACTGAAACCAACATCGATAAGGCGACCGGAAGGCACAGGAGAGCAAGACCGATGTAAGCGGTCGATGAAGTCGACAGAATGGTCAGGAAGAGCAGGATGCCCGCCAGCCACTGGGCAAGGCGTGACTTGGTCTTTCTCCAGTACGTGTAGCAGAATGCCAGGCAGGCGAGGGAAACGGCGGCGAACGAAGAGGCCTCCGAAAAAGGTCCCGTGATCCGCACGAATCCTGCCTCGTACGATCCCGTTATGATCGCGTAGTTGGCGGTTCTGATCGGGGCCAGCAAGTCTCCCAGTCCTGCATTCTTGCCGATAAAGTCGACCAGCCCCATGCCCGTATGCAGACCGCACCACAAGAAGAAGCCGCGGCGAACTTGGTCGATCCTTTGGGAGTGCAGCAGCAGCACACAAAGCGCGATGGCGGTGAGCCCGCCAAGGATGAAGTAGCCCGTCTGTGAAATGTTGGCCGAAACCGGGGCCAAGGACGCCTCTACGACGGCGTCTCGGGTTTTCGACTGCACGAAGACGGTGGTCTGTCCTGCGAAAAATCTTGGAAACAGCCATGCCCCGATGACTGCATAAACCATGAGGCTTGTGAGAACCCAGACCGGGCGGATGCTCCCGAACACACTTCCAAGGTCGAACCAGATGCGACGCCTGACCGTGGCGGCCATGACGAGCAGGGCCGCAAACATGGTGTAGATCAGCGGGGACGACCCACCTAAGAAGGTCAGCGTGACGATGGCCGTCGCACCGAACGCCTGGGAAGCGATCAGGCCGATGATCAGCATTCCCCTGGAATAGCGGGCAACGACCAAAATGGCCGCGCACACCAGCAGCCCCACCAACGAGACCTGCATTGTCGATCGAGCCTCCCGTTTGGTTTGGCCCCGGACTGTGCGGACGCAGGAAGCTGTCCGACCGCTCATCTTTCGGCAGATGGATATCCCGGACAAGAGAGCCAAAGGACGTAGCCTGACACCGTATCCGCAGGACATGGTACGCTCTAAGGCTGAATGGCTGCATGTCCCGGTTACGGCTGTGGCGTTGTAAAATGCACGGCGGCACGCGACGGCGGCCTTTTCGCAATCTGGCTACGCCTCCTGCAAATGGCTAACCCTTGATCCGCAACACCTACCAAAGAACGTCTAGATCAAGGATATGGTCACCTTATACTGCGCAATTGCAGACATGTTTTGCTTTCAATCGCGAAACTCTGTGATAAACATGGGAAGGTGGGAGCGCTGGGCAACGGGCGGGTTGTTTAGAGTTTGTCCGTGAGGAGGAGAAGCGGTATGACCACTCAGGTTGTATTTCGCACGTTCGGGCCAAAGCAGTTCAGACAACTCAAGGAAGTGTACGAGCGCGCGCGGGCCGTGAAGGCCAAGTACCCCGAGTCCCACATTGCCAGCAAAGCCGCCAAAAGGCTGATCGACGCCTTCGAAGTCGTGATCCAGACTGACGGAACGGTTCTGGACGTGCAGTGGCTGAGCGAGGCTGATCCCCAGGGAAACGCCTGAGACCAGGCCTTTACGGGCGTCCTCGAAGGCTTGCAGTGACGCCTTCATAGTTCCTGTCGACGTCAGCCACGGCTGCAGGCGGATTCTGCTTGTTCCAAACCAACTTGTCCTGGAATTGGCCTGACGGCGTATTCGCCGCAGGGCGGCAGGGGAGTCACCGGGGCGGGCAGTGACTCCCCTACCCTGTCTACGCGTTCTCCACGGACAGGCCGCGTAAGCCTTGAGCAGACGCCGGCACTCCAATGTTCAGCCTTGGCAACATATGCCGTCAACGAAGCTTTTGGAGGGTCAACCAAGCTTTTGGGGGTAAGATGTAGTGTTATCAGGGGATGCAGGCGGATGGCACTTCCGCCTATCGGATGAGGGCCGGCCGAACTAACCGCAACTGGGTGATTGGCTTGTCTGATGGCATGATGTATCCGACAAAAGTAAATGTCGGGCTACAACTGGCCTTTCGACGGAAACCATTATAGGTTGCAGGAAAATGACGCAATCCTGCGGAGTTTCATGCAGACGCTGTTGCAGTTCATACGCTCGCAACCCGTGGGCGGGGCATTGTCGAAAACTGATTGGGGCAACAACGATTTTCTCGGTGTTGCCGCAAGAATCTACAAACCCCACTCAGTCATATGTCGCCAGGATGACGACGACGACAGGATATTCTTCGTAAAGTCGGGTTGGGCCCTCCTCTACCGCGAGTTACCGAGCGGAGAGCGGCAGATCATCGACACTCCTCTCGGAGGGGACATTGTCGGTTTCCGTTCAATGGACGGACCCCGTTTCGCGTCGCTGGCTTCGATAACCGAACTGGCTGTTTATGAAACTTCCAGGAAGGAACTGGTCGAGGCCGTCTTGTCGGAAGGCCGTCTCGGAAACAAGATCGCCGGCTCCCTGGCCCGCCTTAACGCCATCCTTGCCGAACATCTTGTGAATGTGGGGCGGCGGAACGCGATGAGCCGCACCGCCCATTTCCTGCTCGAACTGGATGAGAGGCTCTCCAAGGCTGGTCTGTCGACCCATGGAAGATATGAGTGTCCCCTTACCCAGCACGAATTGGCCGACATTCTTGGATTGACCACCGTTCACGTCAACCGGACGTTGAGGGAACTTCGCAAGGCCGATCTCGTCTCTTTCAGGGCAGGCCATGTAGAGGTGATCAACCGCAAGAAGCTGGTGAACACAGCCGGATTCGACATTGAGTACCTCAAGTAAGGGTTATTCCTCTCGCTCTGGTTTAACCTATCTGGTGGTTCGTTCGCGTCGTGACCGACGGCAGCTCCGTCTATCGCACGGGGGGAACGTGCTGCCGAAATACGGGACGACCCACATACTACAGCACATCCACAAAAAAGGCGCAGGGCCACTGATATCACGGGCTGCGCTGCAGAATGGCCAAGCGGTCCCCATCCCTGTGTCTTCAGGCGGATCGCAGCGCTTAGGGTCCGGCTTGGCTCCGGTCTCTTGGCAGGCTCAAAAATTTACCAAAAATTAACTTAAGTTAGAGACCGCTTATAAATAGACCATAGACTGGCCAAGCTGTTCTAAGTGGCAGAAGCGAAGAACTGCTGAAGGCTTCGATTTGGGCAATCCAGATCGCAAGCTTTCAAACGGGCTGGGTATCAAACTTCAAAACTCCAGAGACTTCAGGGGGCTGTATTTGCCGCCGTAGGGCGGCGTGTGTGGGAAAGGGTGGGTATAGGTATGGGTTCCTCAGTAGAACTGCAGAATTACACTTCGACAAATCCGTCAGGAGTTCCATCCGGCGGAACGGAAAATGTCCACGGACAAGCAGGCAGGCAAAGCCTCCTCATCCTCGACGGAAGGGCGCTGGACCGCGAGTGTCTGGCATCGGCCCTCGAGGACCACGAACTGGGCATGGCGGTCGTCGCCATGGGTTCGATCGAAGACTGGCGCATGAAAAAGGGGGCGGCCCCTCCACTTGCAGCCATACTCTTCAACCTTGGCGGACGGAAGGTCACCGATCACGGCATAGCCGACGAGATCAGGCATATTTCGTCCGAGTTCAAGTCAGTCCCCGTGGTCATCCTGGCCGACACCGAAGACCTTGGACAGATACTGACGGCTCTCGAATGCGGCGCACGCGGCTACATTCCAACCTCGGTCGGGATCGACGTCTGTGTCGAGGCGATCAACCTTGCGGCAGCGGGAGGCATCTTCGTCCCGGCGAGCAGTGTCCTTTCCATGCGGCACCTTATAGGTTCAGGTAGCCGCGACACGCAGCCATTGACGGGCATGTTCACGCTCAGGCAGGCAGAGGTCGCCCAGGCACTACGGCGCGGCAAGGCGAACAAGATCATCGCCTACGAACTGAACCTGCGCGAAAGCACCGTGAAGGTCCACATCCGAAACATCATGAAGAAGTTGAAGGCGAGCAACCGCACGGAAGTGGCCTACAAGGTCAATGATCTCTTCGCAGAAGGAGCTCTGGCCGAAGAGTGATCGCAAACAATAAACGACCCGCCTTGGGTGAATCCTGGCGGGTCGTATTTGTACCGCACTACACATTCATTCAGTGAAGGTCGATTGATTTCCGTTGCCACGAATGGCATCGGGAGCCGCCGGAGACACACGGCCGTCCTCCGACGCGATTCGTTGCCCCGAACTCCTGACAGTGTGCCGCAAGTGGATAGTTGCGGAGTGCTCCGCAACGTCTGGACCCGTAGCGATGATCTATTTCTGTAGCACGTGAAAAGCTGTTCCTTTTACTCGCTATCAAAGTCAGCGCCCGCGTCAGCGCCCGCCTGTGTATCCACCATAAGTGCTAACCGATGACCTTATGGAGAACGCGAAATCCTGAGCCGAGCATGTAGACTTGCTGCCGGAATGGAGTGGTCGGCATGTCTGAGCAAAGCCTTCGTTTTCGCAAATCCGTCCGCCTGCAGGAACGCGGTCGTGAACTGATCCCGGGCGGTAGCCACACCTACGCAAAAGGCGAAGACCAGTATCCCATCCTCGCGCCGGGGTTCATCGAGCGTGGGTTGGGATGCCATGTCTGGGACGTCGATGGGAACGAGTACATCGAATTCGGCATGGGCAACCGTTCCGTCGGGCTGGGGCACGCCTACCCGACTGTGGTCAGAGCGGTGGAGACGGCCCTCCAAGGTGGGTCTAATTTCACGCGGCCCGCCAGGATCGAGGTCGACTGCGCCGAGACGTTCCTGGAGCTCATCGGCGCGCAGATGGTGAAGTTCTGCAAAGACGGATCGGATGCGACTTCGGGAGCCGTTCGCCTTGCCCGCGCTTACACGGGTCGCGATCTCGTTGCCTGCTGCGCCGACCATCCCTTCTTTTCGACAGACGATTGGTTCATCGGGACCACACCGATGAATGCCGGAATTCCGGAGGCGGTGCGAAAGCTCACCGTCACTTTCCGGTACAACGACATTGCCAGCGTAAAGGATTTGTTCGACAGGCACCCGGGCAAGCTGGCCGCCCTGATCCTCGAGCCTTCCCGCGGCGACGATCCGGTGGACGGATTCCTGCATGAAGTCCAGCGTCTCTGCAGGGAAAAGGGCGCACTGCTCATTCTCGACGAGATGATCACCGGGTTCAGATGGCATGCGGCCGGGGCGCAGAAGCTCTATGGCATAGAACCGGACTTGTCGACATTCGGCAAGGCGCTTGGCAATGGGTTTTCGGTCTCCGCCCTGGCGGGCAAACGCGAATACATGCGGCTCGGCGGGCTCGAGCATACGGACCGCCCAAGGGTGTTTCTGCTGTCGACCACGCACGGCGCGGAGACCCATGCGCTTGCGGCAGCGATCGCGACCATGCGGACTTACCAGAACGAGGCCGTGATCGAACACCTGCACCGTCAGGGGACGAAACTGAGGAAGGGGATCGCAGAGGCTGCTAGACGGCATGGGGTGGATGGGCACTTCAAGGTTGTCGGCCGTCCCTGCTGCCTGGCATATGCCACGCTCGATCCCAACGGCAAGCCGTCGCAGACATACCGCTCGCTGTTCCTGCAAGAGACGATCAGGCGTGGAGTGCTCATGCCGTCTCTCGTCGTCAGCTACACCCACGACGACACGGCCGTCATGAAGACGATAGAGGCCGTCGACGGTGCACTGGCGGTGTATGCGCAGGCCCTGGAATCGGGAACGAGCCGTTTCTTGGTAGGCCGCCCCACGCAGGTTGTCTTCCGCCGTTTCAACAATGGCGATGGCCGGGCTGATATGACGACTCCAGAGAACCCTCAAGCCGCGAATAGTGCGACCATGGGGCAATCTGAAACCCGGCTCGCGGCAACCTCCTGACGCCACGAAGGCGTTGCTTTCTCGTTCTCTTGGACCAAAGAAGGCCCCGCATACGGGAATCCTGCATTGTTTTCGCATGGGGCCATGGGACAGGATCTCACGGTTGCGGAAGCAGCACAGTGCAGCCTGTCAAAGCTCTTCAGGCGAGGGAGATACAGGACACGGGCGGAAAGCCATCGCTGGCTTGCACAGGAGCCTTGCTGCCGTGGAATCCGCTGATCAATCCGCAGTGGGAACAGGCTCGGGGAAGGTGTAAATGCCCACCCATCTAACGGCTTCCTCGATCGTATCGAAGTTCTTGTGCTGCCCACTCAGCAGCCCGAAGCCTGTCTCTAGGAACCATTTGCCTTTCGTGGAGTAGGCTTCCTCGTCGATCCGGGTAAGGACGGCGACCAATTGGTCGGATTTCCACACCAGAACCCCGGATTCTCCGCCCTCGACCGTTCCGATCCGAGCTTCGCTGAAAGAGAATTCAGGCGCAATGTTTGCATTGCCCATTTTGATAAAAATCCCTCCAACTTCAAAATGGATGACAGAAAAGGCAGACAGGAAAAGCCGGTGTTTTTCACCCAGCGGCAGCGAATTTAGTAACAGATCGCCCGGTCAGTGCAACTCCCTTTCACCCGTTTCATTCGGTCATCCACCGTTCGTTTCTTGGCGAGAAAATACGGGCAAACCGCTACAGAATTCTGGCCTTTCGAAGCGTGAAGGCCTCGGCAAAATGCTCGGGCGCCCGGCATTCCATCCCGCGCAACCGCGCAAGCCCGGCGAATGTCTCCCGGTCGAACCAGTCCTTGGAGCGCTGCGTCCCGAAGTGCTCCTGGAGGAGTTCGATCTTGCGTTCCAGCACCTTGGCGGCAAGCGGCACGTAGGCATTGGGTTGGCAAAGATCGCCGTCCCATTTCGGAATCTCGTATTCGAGCACTAGGTGATCACGGAAGACGTTCCAGGTCAGTTGGTTGACCTCCCGGTGGTCCTGATGGGCATCAAACCTGGCGTGAGTTAACACCACGTCGGGATGAACCCGCGATCTTAGATCGATCAGCCACTGCTTTATCGATCGGCTATGGGCGGGGAAGTAGCTGTCTTCGAAATCCGCAACGTCGACCGTGGACGAGCGCGACCCTTCGAGGAAGGCCTCGGCCGAAGCCCTGGCTTCTGCCGACCGCTCGCCAGCTGCGCTCAGCACGCACCAGTGGACGTCCAGTTTGACCCCCGACGCGATCAGGCCGAGTATCGTGCCTCCCGCGCCGATCTCAATGTCGTCGGAATGGGCGCCAAGACAGAGGATCGAGAGTTCCTCGCCGCGACGTGCGAGGCCAAGTCCTCTCATGATGCAGCCATTACCATGCTGCGCCTGATTTTCTCTGCGGTGACCCTCCTATTCCAGGGCATGTCACCCTTTTCGACCATGTCTTCGAGCGATTGCCAATCACGCAGCGTGTCCATCGAACGCCAGAACCCGTCGTGCTTGTACGCCATCAGCATGTTGTCATCGATCAATCGCTTGAAAGGTTCGAGAACGAGTTCCTCGCCGTCACGCATGTAGTCGAAGATTTCGGGACGGAACACGAAGTACCCGCCGTTGATCCAGATCTCGGACGTCTCCGTCGTACGGAACTCGCGCACGCGACCGTCTTCAGCGATGTCGGCCAAATGGTATGTCAACGGCGCGCGCACGGCGAGGAAGCAGCCGATTTTGCCGCTGGCCTCGAACTTCGCGATCACATCGTCGAGGTCGACATTGGTCAGGCCATCGGAGTAGTTGGCCAGAAACATCTTCTCGTTCTTGACGTGATCCTTCGCAGCCCAGAGGCGTTCTCCGATGTTGCGCCAGATGCCCGTATCGAGCAGAGTGATGCTCCAGTCCTTGACCGTGTCACCGAGCAGCTTCACGTCCTGGCCTCCATGCGTAACCACGCAATCGGAAAAGGTCTGTGGCCGGGTGTTCAGGAAAAAATCCTTGATGACGTTGGCCTTGTAGCCCAGGCACAGCACGAATTCGTCATGCCCGTAGTCGCTATACCACTGCATGACGTGGCGCAGGATCGGCTGGTGGCCGAGCGGAATCATCGGCTTCGGTATGCTTTCGGAATAGTCGCGGATCCGGGTCCCGCGGCCGCCGCAAAAAAGGACGACTTTCATCTCCGTAACTCCGATGGATCGAGCACTGTCACGAAAGGAATTGGCACCACGAATTTCGCGCCCCAGGCGGCGACATGATGCATCTGCTGAATGATCTCGTCCTTCAGGTTCCACGGAAGGATCAGGATGTAGTCTGGCTTGGCCTGGTCGATCGCGTCGATGGGCTTGATCGGTATGTGCATGCCCGGCGTGTAGCGGCCGTGCTTGTAAGGATTGCGGTCCACCGTGAAGTCGAGGAAGTCGGTGCCGATCGCGCAGTAGTTGAGCAGCGTGTTGCCCTTGCCAGGCGCGCCGTAACCGCAAATCGTCTTGCCCTCGTCTTTGGCCGCAATCAGGAACGCGAGGAGGTCGCGCTTCGCGCGCCGCGCCTTGTAGCCAAAAGAGGTGTAGGTCGTCACTTCCGTAAGCCCATGCCTCTTTTCGCGGTCTAGGAGTTCGGCGATACTTTCATCCGTGGCCCAGCTGCTGCCCTCGTTGGCAAGATAAACACGCAGCGAGCCGCCATGGGTGGGCAGCTCCTCGACGTCGATCAACCGCAGCCCGTGGCGGGCCGCCATCAGGTCGATCGTCAGCAGTGAGAAATATGAAAAATGCTCGTGGTAGATGGTGTCGAACTGGTTCTCCGTCATCAGCCGCTCGACGTGCGGGAACTCGAGAGTGACTACGCCCTCTGGTTTGAGCAGAATTTTTATTCCCGCGACGAAGTCGTTGAGGTCGGGCACCTGCGCCAGGACGTTGTTGCCAATGATCAGATCGGCGCGGAGTCCTTCGGCCACCATCTGAAGTGCCAGCCGCACCCCGAAGAAGTCGACCCGGGTGGGCACGCCCTTCTCGACCGCAGCGCGCGCAACATTGGCCGCCGGCTCGACGCCAAGCACGGGAACGCCGAGCGGCAGGAAGTGCTGCAGCAGATAACCGTCATTGCTTGCGAGTTCCACCGCGAAGCTGTGGGCGCCAAGCCCAAGTCGCTGCGTGATCGCCCCGCAATAAGCTTTCGCGTGGGCCACCCAACTTGTCGAGAAGGAAGAGAAGTAGGCGTATTCGCTGAAGATGGTCTCGGGGCTCACATACTCCTTGAGCTGCACCAGGTAGCAGCTGTGGCAGACCAGGACATTGAGCGGATAATAGAGTTCCATCTGGTCAAGCTGGTCTGCCTGCAGGAAGCTCTCGCAAGGAGGCGACATGCCCAGGTCGACCAGGGTGTGACGCAGGCGAGATCCGCACAGCCTGCAGCTGACATTGCGGCGTGCCGTGTTCTGGTCGCGAGCGATTTCGACGGCCTGAATATTCAATTCCTTACTCCTGTCGCGGTGGTTTGAAAAACGGAGACGCAGTGGCTTGACGATGAACCTGTGCCCGCCACGCCTCCGTATGGAGTGCAACGCAGGTTAGGACGGGGCGCGCCCCGAGTTCGATTTGCCAATCCGTTGGGTGCCTTAATCCTTATAGGGAAACGGCAGGGGCAATGACTCCGCAAAGACCCCCGAACGGGGTAATGCGGTCGGCCCGGCATACCGCGATCGGAGAGGTCACCTAAGGCTTAGGTAGCTCTTCCAGCCCGAGCACGCGGTGCCGACAATCGGACTGCCGATCCTTGCCCGACTACTGGGCCCGGCTACTGGGGATTTAGGGAGACATGCAGTTTACTGAAACGGAGCTGAAGGGTGTCTGGCTGATCGAGCCGACACCGGTGGTTGACGATCGCGGTTCCTTCACCCGCCTATTCTGTGAAAAAGAGATGGCCGATTGCGGGCTGGCGACGCGCTTTGTCCAGCACAGCCGCGCACATTCGGTCAAAAAGGGAACACTCCGGGGGTTGCATTTCCAGGACGACCCGTACGCCGAGGTGAAGCTCGTCTCCTGTGTCCGCGGCGCGATTTTCGATGTCGTCGTGGATCTGCGCCCGAACTCGCCGACACGCCACCGCTGGCTGGGCTTCGAGCTGACGCCCTCGAACATGAGGCAGGTCTACATACCTGCCGGGTTCGCCCACGGGCTCCAGACCCTTACGGACGATGCCGAGGTCGCGTATCTCATATCGCAGTTCTATACGCCCCATGCGTCGACGGGCGTCCGCTACAACGACCCTGCCTTTTCGATAGCCTGGCCCTTGATGCCGACGGCGATGTCGGAAAGGGACAGGACGTGGCCGTTGCTCAAGCAGCGAACGGCCGCTGCAGCCTTATGAAGCCGAGGCCAGCAGACCGTGATCCGACAGCAATCTCGCGGCAGCGGCCAATTCCCTGAATGGCAGACCCGAGCGTTCCGCCATCGAGAGCAGCGAATGCTGGCCGTCTGCCAGATTAAGCATCCAAAGCAGGGACATGGAGGTTGCTCCCGAAGACGCCTGCCCGCCCAGGGCGGCGTACAGGCCGCGCCTGCCGAGTTGTGGTTCGCCCCTGGGAGAGAGGTTCAAAGGCGTCCAATCCTCTTCGACGATGTCGATCACGTCCGTCAGGATCCGGAAGGAATCCTCAAGGTGCTCCGGCTTGATGAAGTCGAGATTGTCAGCCGACGTGTGGTATTCGGGGAAGGTGCCGTGGACGCTCCGCTGGAACATGCCGACCGGAAGATTGAAGCCAGGCGAACAATACTGCCTCTCGTCATAGCCGTAAGGGGAGAAATCCATCAACTTCGCGCCGGCTTCACGCCCCAGCACGTGAGCCATGGCGCGATCGATGAAGGCGTCGCCACGGCGGCTGCGCTTGTATGCAGGGCTTCCCGCGTCCCCCACGCATGACAGCACCAGACCGTGGTCGATGAGATGTGTCCGGTCCTCGTTGCGAGACAGCCATGCGATCGAACCGATCGTGCCCGGAGCGAACAGGAAGCGGTAGCTGTATCGTGTTTTTCTTGCCTTCAGGCTTTGCGCAAGGGTTGCCAGCAGGGCCAGGCCCGAACAGTTGTCGTTGGCCAGTGACGGATGGCAGATGTGCGCCGAAAGAAGGAATTCCCGCTCGGTCTGCCCGCGGTGCAGGTATTCGCCGTAAGTGAGGCTGCCGTCCTTGAGTTCGGCATCGATCTCCACGCGATAGAGACCGTCGGGCATTTTGGCCACACGGTCGTAGGCTACGCAAAAGCCCCATGTCGGAGCATAGTAGCTGGTGCGGTAGGGGATCACTTGCGGCTGTTCAGGCAAGGTATGGATATGCGCCTTCAACTCGTTGAGCGGCAGGATCCCCTTGAAGGGTACGCTGTAGTTGACGACGTGCAGGTTGGAGTCGGCAAAATCCACGACCGTCTGCCCGTCCGGGCCTGTGATGCTGGCCGAGCGAATGTTCCATTCCTTTGGAACGGTCCAGTCGAGAACCTGCGTCCCGGTAGGCACCTCATGCCGTTCCAGGTCAACACGCCCCGACAGGATATCCAGCGTTCGTCGCACACCGTCTCCGGTTATGCTCCTGCAAATCGGGAAGAGACGTTCGGCCAAGGCATAGATTTCCTGGCCGAGGCCGGTGGAAGAAGGGGGCGGGCCGAGTCCCTCGGGGGTTATGTGTTCCATTGCGGCTAACCCGCAGCTGCCTCCAGCTTTCGCGAAGGTTCAGTGACCCGCATCCGCTCATCCAGAAGCCGGTTGGCCAGAAGATACCGGATATGGCCGATACGCTGGAAGCGCGGACCCTCGAATTCCTCGAGGGTGACATTCGACTTGCCGTAGGCTCGGTAAAGCTGCTCGGCACCCCTGCGCGCATCCCACTGCGGCTTGAAGGCAGGAAGAGCGCGCGCAATCTTGCCGAAGTCGACCCGGTAGGACCGCTTGTCGGGCCCGGCATCGGACGCGAATTCAAGCCGGCATCCCGGCACGACCTCGGCGACGATTTCGGCTATGTCACGGATCCTGTAATTGTGATCCGTGCGTCCCACATTGAAGGCTTCGTTGTGGATGGTCTCGCGCGGTGCTTCCAGTCCGGCGATAAACGCCCTGGAGATGTCCTCGATGTGGACGATCGGCCGCCATGGCGTCCCGTCCGACTTCAGGAGGATCACGCCTTTCGTAACAGCCCAGGCGACCAGATTGTTCAGCACGATGTCGAAGCGGAGCCGGGGCGACACGCCGTAGGCCGTGGCGGGCCTGAAATAGGTGGGAGAGAAGCTGCTGTCGGCCAGTTCGGAAATATCCCGCTCCGAAAGCACCTTCGACCAGCCGTAGGGCGTGACCGGGTTCAACTCGCCCGTTTCGTCGACCATCCCCTCGCCCGCCTGTCCGTAATTGCTGCACGACGAGGCGAAGAGGAAGCGCGAGACGCCGGCCTCCTTGGCCGCCTTCGCGAAACGAACGCTGCCCTTGTGGTTGATCTCGTAGGTGATATCCGGATCGAGATCGGACAGCGGGTCGTTGGAAAGAGCCGCCAGGTGGATGACGGCATCGACCCCTTCGAGGTCGCGCGCATGCACGTCCCTGACGTCCTTTTGGATAGACGGAACGGAAGCCTGCTCTCCGCCCGAAGCAAAGGTGCAGCGCCGGTAGAGATCGCTGTCGTAACCTGTCACCGAATGCCCCGCGCGGAGCAGCATAGGCACCATCACCGAGCCGATATAGCCTTGATGGCCGGTTACCATGACTTTCATCGCACACCTTTTCTCAAGCGGATATGATCGCGCAGAGGCTACTTGGGCTGAAAACAGTGAGGGAGAACGCCAATAGGCGATCAGGATGCCCCGTTGGACGAAGCCTTGCCGCCCGCTACCTCTTTGGGGTGGTGCGCGCCTAATCCTTTCGGCGACTTTCCGTCAGAGCTCCGTCGAGAGCAGGAATCCATCCTGGGCTGCGAGACTCTCCTTTACTTTCGTCTAGCCGGTTGCGAACCGTGGCGAATGATGCGCCGGGAATTTGCTGGCTAAGGTTGCCGCAGCTGAACAAACCGAATCGGCGATGGGCCGGGTCCCACCAGTCGGCGATCACCGCTCGCCGTGCGGTCTTGGCGCACACCTGGCCTTCAGTGACTGCGCGCAGGTCGTGCACGGCGTTCATTGGCATTACTCCATAAGCTCTTAAGGCATGAGTTCCAGAATCCAGTCCGGGTATCCCCGGCTGTTGAGCTCTGGCGGCTTGAAAGCTGTGCGCTCCGCTTTGAAAGGGGAACCTTCAACGTCCGTTAATTCCCCGCTTGCGGGATCGCGCCAGCGGGCGTGGACGGAA
Organism: Mesorhizobium bavaricum; assembly: GCF_056781655.1. NCBI lineage: Bacteria > Pseudomonadati > Pseudomonadota > Alphaproteobacteria > Hyphomicrobiales > Phyllobacteriaceae > Mesorhizobium > Mesorhizobium bavaricum. The sequence goes on from NZ_CM165566.1 coordinate 6,244,080, forward strand.
GTCGCCGAAAGCTGCGCGAGGTCGACGGTGACGCCTTCGTTGCTGGGCATGTAGACGACGGCGTAGGAGCCGTCCTTGGCCATCGCGGCGACCGCCCTTCCCATCTCCTTGCCTATGCCATCGACAAGCAATCTGTTCTTGCTGTCGGGTTCGAGCAGCCACCATTTTATCGACGAGATGAAGGCGATAAGCACCTCCATGCTCTTTGCGCCAGGACTGTCGAGGGCCTCCTTCCACTCCATAGTCTGCCGAAAGAGACCAGGCCCCCCGAAATGCCATATCGGGTTGTTGCCATAGAGATGCCCGAAAGCGCCCGAGAGGATCGCCTGGTAAGCCTGGATGCGGATCCGGTACTCGTCGGCATCGTATTCGAATTCGTAGGCAGTCTCGATCAGGAAGAAAGGCATACCCCTGCCGAGATCGTACTCCCTGATCGCTGCCTTATAGACCGGGCCATACGTGAAGACGTTGTTCACCTTCAGCCAGGTTTCGTGACCCCAGAAATCGAGCGGCGCCGAATCGGAGGGGCCGTGGACAGTGGTGAGAGCATCGGGATCCTCGTCCAAGATGCCTTTGGCGAGAGCCCTGACCAGATCTTTGTCCGCAGGATTGTAGTCCCCGCCGTTGACCCACATGATGTTATCGAAGTGTCGGTAGCGGCGTCCAACAAAATGGCCATAGGCGGCAAGCCTCCCTGCCCCTGCAGCCGCCATTTCCTGATACCAACCGTCAATACCACCGCCATATCCGAGATATGCCGGAGCGAGCAGCACCAGGAAACCAAGCTCGCATGCCCTCTGCAGGATGCGATCGGCATGGGCGAAATATGCCTCGTTCGGAACGACGAAATCTTCGTTGTCGGCGAATGGTCTCACTCCATACGCGTTTGCGGGCGCGTTGCGGGAAAACCGGTGCTCGAGGAGGTTGACCAGCACGGTGTTGAACCCACGAGCCTTGCGGTCCTCAAGGTAGAGGTAAGCATCCTCGTCCGTCAGGTCGCCGATCAGCGACCAGGGCGAGTCGCCGTGCATGAAGAACGGATGGCCTTCCCTGTCGACCGGATAATTTTTCCCGGATTCGATCCGCAGCGGGAACTTTGTCCCACCGCTGCGCTCACAGGCCAAGCTTCCGGTCGCCATAGCCGCCAAAAGGGCACCGGCCATCAGAACAGACGCGAGGCGCACTGCTTTGACGCTCCTCTCGTTCACCCGGGTGTCGGCACCGTGGATACTTCACGGGTGGCAGCGTGCTTGGACTTGAACTCGCTAGAATCGATGATGCCGAAGGCCACGTCTTCGCGTGTCAAGGTCCCCGCGCGCAGCTGTCGGGCATAGGTTTCAATCCCGTAGTCGTCTGCGGGACGGTCCAGCAGCAGCAGGAAGAGGAAACTGATATAGGCGCGATCGGTCAGGCCGATCGTAACATAGCTGGACTGGAATTCGTCCCCGCGCATCAGTTCCACGACCATTCCAGCGATCGTCCTGTCACCGCTTTCAAGAGCTGTCGACCACTGATTCACGCTGTCGGAGTCCCCCTCATGCCCCAGTACGAGGCAATAGGCGAAGCTCGCCTGCCGCACATATACGGACTTATTTGCGGCCGTGGTTTCGGGGTCGCACTTCCGATGCGGCTTGGGCAGCGGCTGCGGGCCACGGGTGAAGTCACGTACCGTTCTATAAGCAGGCTTCGGCTCGCCGACCCTCCATTTACCATCGGATGCGGCGGTGAGCCGCACCAGCCCCATATTGGCTTCGAAGCTGGGTGCCCAGTAGGTCTCATCGAACAGTTCGTAGATTTGCGCGGCCTCGACCTTGTACTTCTCACTGAGTCCGCGAAGCCGCACCATTGTCTGCTTGATGCCGTCGGCCTGCAGCCGCTCGCTGCGCTGACTTCCATAGGGATTGTTGAATTCGGTGACCCAGATCGGCTTGCCGTAGCCTGAGATTTCGCGGAAAGCCCATTCCGGGTCATCGCCGTACATGTGCCAGACCGAGATGTCCCAGACGATCCCGTCCTGCTTCATCCGCGCGAACGCACCGGTGTGACCCCATCCGGCTGTGCCGATCGCTTTCCTGATGCCGGGATCGACCTCTGTCATACCTTCGGACAGGCCCTTGAGGACGGCGCTCACCTTTACCCAGCGTGGGCCGTAGTAATCGAGCGCTCCCGTTCCCGCCGCGGGTCCCCATGCACACGGATATTTCGAACCGTCGTCGCGCTTCTCGCACGGCTTTATGATGGCGTAGTTCTCCATCTCGTTGCCGAGTTCCCAAACGCGGATGTCGTTCTTGAACCTGGTGCCGAGGGCGATCGCCAGTTTCCGGGTCTTCCCATAGAGCTCGTCCGGGCTGTCCTTGTCCAGATCGATGGCCGGCGTAAGAACCGGCAGAATCTCGATCCCTCTCGCCTTTCCGGCACCGACAAGGTCGGCAAGCATATCTGCGTTGTCCTCGCCCGTGACGTTGATCCTGTATGACTTCAGGCCGAGATCCTTGATGAAATCGAGCTGCCTTTCAATCGGGATGCCCGGATAGGCAGTTATTGGATGGCCGTTGACGCCCCAGAGGAGATCGGCGGACGCAGGCAGGGCTGTCGCCAGCAGGCAGGCCGCGGCGACCGCGAAACGAAACGACATGGCAAGGGCCTCCCAGTGGGGCTTCAGATTCAGGCTGGATAGTCGAGACTACGGCCGCTGGAAGCAATTTGCCCATACGGGTGAACGGAGTGCTGGCGCTACCCCTTTCGGAGGGCGCTACCTAACCATTGGGAATCACGGGGAATCACGCCTTTAATCGGCGTCTACCCTGACAGGCGCGCACCATTGTGTAGTCGAGGGGAAGAAAGCCGGACCAACCCATTCGGTCCGCTCCTCGGTTCTGCAAGTTCATGACGGCTGTGCACCGGATCAGCTCGATTGGGTTCTAGCTAGCCTCTAGCGGCCGCCGCGCCGGCTGGCGTCTTGTGACCTTCCGGACCAAGTCGAGGGCTGGCCTTTCCACAAATACGTGCGTCAGAACTCCGACAATAAGGCACAAGAATATAATTGCCGGGGCGAATACAACTTGTGACATTCCTCCCACAAATGTCGACTTGATTACCCAGCCATATGCTATCATGACGAAGACGTGTGTTAAGTAGAGGGCATAAGATGCATCGCCGAGTAGGACAGCTACGCGCCCGGCTTTCGATTGCGGTCGCTTTGCCTCGAGAAATGCGGCCGCTATCAAAGTTGCCGGAAGACCCCATACGATCACCCGCGAAGCGTCAGACAAAGTATCGGGATGGGGTACGAAAATCGGGGACACAATTATTATAAGAAACCCGAGCACGCCGAGAGCTGACGGGACTCTCCATTTCCTGCTGGCAGAAAACAACAGTGCCAAAACGACACCGAAACAAAACTCCAGCACGAGGGGACTAGAGACGAAATCAGCGAGTGTCGAATTCTGAATTTCTCTTCCGAAAAAAATTCCACTGATCATCAGCAATATCACCGAGACCGACGTTATAAACATCTTACCAAAATTGAGGCATATTGAAAAAGCAATGTAGAAATATATCTCAAACGAAAGTGTCCACGCGACATAAATCAATTTGTCTCCAGGAAGTATCAATATCGAGTTCAATATAGTATGCAAGTCTATATGCTTGCTTTTCAGGAAGCCGATTGCACAGATTGCGGCAATGGCTGCACTGCAAATCCAATACAAAGGGAATATGCGCGTTGCCCGTTTGACAATGAAACGCATCGGCGAGTCCGGGGGCTGACCAGGCGGAAAGCTCACATAGACCATGATAAACCCGCTGATTACAAAGAACAGATCTACTCCTGCGGCACCAGATGTTGTCATCCAGTCAGGACTGAACCGGCCAGCTTCCGATCCATTCGACATGTCGAGTGTGTGGCGAACTATGACAGCAAAGGCCGCGATAGCGCGAAGCATTTGAAGCCCATATAGATCGCGATTTTGCCGGTTCATCCCATTGCCGCCGTATGAGAAGAAGGTGACACACCGTAATTGCGTCCCGTAGTAGTACAAGGCATCCATCTGGTGGAGGGGACCGGTCCAAAGGGCCTGAACTGGTCAGAAAGTCCGATGACTCGAGCTGCCATCTCCCTGCTACCGCTTTAGTCGGTGCTCATTCCCTCGCCTATTGGACGTCATGACCTTCTACCCGCTTTGTCGGACTATCCGTCCGGGATGCAAGGCGGCCGGGCCGCCCCGATCGGGAAGGACACGCATGCTTTCGGTAAAACGCGCACTCCTGATGAGCGTGGGCGAACGCTACGTCCTGCTCGTGACGAATTTTGCCACCGCAGCCTTGGTCTCCCGGATATTGACGCCCAAAGAGATCGGGGTGTCGGTGATCGGCATGGCCATCATGGCGATAGCCCTGTCCCTAAGGGAGTTCTCAAGTGCGAGCTTCCTCATCCAGCGCCGGGAACTCAGCCGCGAGGATATCCGCGGCGCCTTCACGGTGACGTTCATCCTCACCGGGATCGTCGCCGCCGCTCTCGTCGTCGCTTCCCCTTTCCTGGCCTCGTTCTACAGCGAGCCGAACCTCGTTCCCTACTTCAGGGTTGTCTCGGCCTGCCTCTTCCTCGACGCCTTGTTCACCCTGATCAACGCTCTCCTGCGGAGGGAAATGTCCTTCGGCAAAGTAGCCGCCATCGACATAACGGGAGCGGTGACAAACTCTGCAGCAACGATGGCGCTGGCATTGGCGGGCTTCAGCTACATGAGCTTTGCCTGGGCATGGCTGATCGGCAGCGGGCTTGCCGCAGGCCTCGCCCTCGCCCTATGCCCCAATTTCTGGATGTTCAAGCCGTCCCTGGCCAACTGGCGCGGAATGATCTCATTCGGTGGATACAACGGCGTTATGGCCATACTTTTCCGCATCTTTGACGCCCTGCCCCTACTCCTGCTGGGCCGCTTCATATCGCCGAATGCTGCAGCCCTCTTCAGCAGGACGCTCTGGATTGGCCAGATACCCGACAAGCTGGTTATCGGAGGCGCCATGGCGGTCGTGCTGCCCGCCTTCTCGGCCGAGGTCAGGCAAGGCAGGGATTTGAAACGTCCCTATCTATCCGCCCTTTCCCTCATCACCGCGCTCCACTGGCCCGCCCTCCTCGTACTGTCGGTTCTGGCATACCCAATCGTGGACATCGTGCTCGGTCACCAGTGGACCGAGGCTGCGCCGCTCGTGCAAATCGTTGCGGTCGCCCTCCTTTTCTCCTTCAGTTTCGAACTCAATTACCCCGTAATGGTCGCGTTGGGAGCAATCCGCGACTTGTTCATCCGGGCACTGATCGTCTTCCCGCTATCCGGCATTCTCCTCTCCGTAGCCGTCGTCTTCGGCGGATTGCACGCGGCCGCCTGGTGCATGCTGGTGACTGTTCCCTTCCAGGCATATATTGCCTTGAGCTTCGTCCGGCGTAGGCTAGGACTGAGACGCAGGGACATCGCTGCGGCGCTATGGAAAAGTGCAGTCGTTGCCTTCGCGAGCGCGGTCCCTCCCCTCGCAGCAATCGGGATTTCCGGTTCCGGCTTCGGCCTCTCCAACATGGAAGCCACTGGAGCGGGATTGTTGGCGTTCGGGGGATGGTCGGCCGGATTGATAATCACCCGGCATCCCCTGCTTGACGAGATCATCAAGATTTTGCCGGCACTCCGGCGGGCATGGGCTTCGGCAGGTTGATCTTGGCCCGTCATCTGCGAGCCCGCGCCGCCACGAATCTTCGGCCTGGCTGGAGACCTCCGAAAAGGTAACCGGCGACATTGCGGAGGCATCGAGCGTTTGCCTCTCGTTTGTTTCGCAGATTTCCATGGAGAAGCAGCCCTGGTAACCGCCTGAATGCAGGCAGCGACCGAGGGCCTCAAACTGCAGGCAACTGGCCAATCAGCCGCGAAATTTTGCTCCGGACTGCTTTCCTGCGCAACGCATTGGCCCAGTAAGGCAGCCCTAGATACGCAGGAGGAATTTCCAAACCGAGTTCCCCGCAGTCACGCGATACGCGGCTGAGCACGGACCGCTCCTTCCTGTCTATCCGGTACGCCTTTACCGGAAGGAATTTCTCCGGCCCGGTGTAGTGGCGGATCAACGCCCGATCCCAAAGGGCTGTCTGGAACGCGGATTTCTGCACGTTGAACTCCAGAGGAAGCGTCTCCCATGCCCCATTGGCGGCGATGTTGAAGACACATTGGTCGAGATGGGTGCACGGCCCGTCACGATAGGGACAAAAGTCCGCATGTGTCTTGATGACGGAATCGTACCTTTCGGGAATTCCCGAGTCGATCCATCTGGAGACATTGATGGCCAGCAGGCCGGCGTTGAAGTAGCGCCGCGCGAGGCCATGTTTGTCGCAGTTTTCGAAGAATGCAGGATCGTCGAAACCTGTGGATATGGAGAGATCGGGGACGGCGGCGAGAGGTTGTGTTTTCGGGGCGAAAGCGGCCAGATCAAGAGACCGCATGGCAAGCGTATCATTGTCGATGTAACAGACGAAATCATGTTCGCCCGAAACCGCAGCGATCGCTTCGGCTTTTTCACATGTCGTCGAAGTTATGTGGCCATGACCGGAAAAACCCCGGTCGACCGTCGAAAGGGTGTGGGTCGCCAGCCGATGACCTTTCGCCTGGAGGACCCTCAGCACCATCGGCGGGGGAGCAGAACGGAATCCGGATTGAACGATATGGATGTCTATTTCCCGCGCATGGCTCAATCCCAACGCCACGACGCTGGTATACGTCAGGTCGTCGCGCCTGCCGTCGGTCAGGTAAACGACACCGATCCGCTTTTCAGTCATCGATTATCCTCTCTGCGGATGAAAGAAGGCATCCTGTCCGAGACGACGCCTGTGCGCCGGCAACCACATGCTGGTTGTGTCGTCATCAATGCCGGCTCCATGCTTCCGCCAGGCGCGAGCGGATGTGGCTTAGCGGATTGGGGAGATGGACCAGGTAGTCGACCGGCGGGATGTAGGCCAGGCTGGGCGAGAGCTCAGCGGCAAACCTGAGTAGATCAAAGCCAGCTGCCCTCTGACCGCGCGCGATGTGTGACAAGCCAGACCAGTATGCACGCTTTCCAAGGTTTCGATACACATTCCGCCGCAGCTTTTCTACCCCAGGTACGCCGGCTGCTTCGTGCGAAAAAAAACTATCGAAGGTGAGCTTCTTCTCGATCATGTCGCGCCTGAAGTCCTGCCAGAATATCGCAGATAGATTCGCGCCGTGTACCCGCCTTATCCCATGGATCGCCTCTGTTATCGCCACTCTGCGATCCAGCGAGAGACGCAAATACATTTCCAAATCCTCAAGATAGGATACCTCCGACCTGAAATGGCCGACCCGTTTGAGCTCTGAGGTTCTGATCAGCGCTGCGCCGCTCCCAAATAGAACCTCGCTTGGAAGCGACCGCTCCAAAACGAACGATTCCATGGACAGAAATCGCCAAGCATTGAGGGCCGAATTCTCCAATGCCGGAAAGGGACGGTCCTCATGCCAAACCAACTCGGCTCCACACGCAAAGGAAACATCGGGTTCTCGTTCAAGAACCGAAAGGGCTCGGCGAAAACAGCCCTCGACAAGCAAATCGTCGGCGCAAAGTATCAAGAAATACTTAGATCTGGCCCAGTCCACACCTTCATTACACGATGCGTGCAAACCGAGATTTTTTTCACGTGCGACAACTGTTATGCGCTTGTCCCGTCTTGCCAATTCTGTTGCAACATCGACACTGTCATCGGTTGAAGCGTTGTCTACGATCAAAATCCTGATATCATCCACCTGCTGCCGCACGATACTCTGGACGCACTGAGGCAAGTAACGCCCGTAGCAGTAGTTTGGAATAACGACGTCAATCAGTGGCATTGATCAATCCTTGCAACAATTGTTGGACGCTGTGACACGACTATCCATCAGTTTACTCGAGATTGCGATCCGATCTTCGGTGTCGATTTCGCGAATCCTTGCGCCGTTCATGTCGGTCTCCCCAGCTTCACGTTGACTCGGACGAGACGCCGCCTGAGCGAAAACCTGTGTTCGAAGAAGGGCTTCTTGGTCCAAGAGTTGTTGCCTGTACCGCAAAACGGTTTCGCGCACTTGCTGCGCTCGCACCTCCCGCTCTGCAAGGAGCGCGTCCAGCCGCGACTCAAGCCATTCGACGCTGAAAGTTTCGACGCTGGTGCAAAAGGCCGATAGACCCGTGTCGGCCGCTAGCACGTCGTGCTTTTCGAGGTATCCGAGAGATATGACAGGGAGCCCCACCCGGAGGGCGCAAACAACATTGTGAAATCGGGTGGCGACGACGACGTCAGTCGTCTGCATTTGCGCCATGACGTCGTGGAGCGATGCAGACCGACGAAAAACGACCCGGGCCAATTCAGCGTCGGAAAGCCGGCCGCGGAGCCGTTCGATGACATCCACCACCGCAACCTCGTCATTGTCCTGGCCCAGGATCAGCCGAACGGCAAAGCCTCGCATCACAGTCCGTGCGACAAACTCCGCGAGCTTGGAAATGTAAGTGTCATAAATTGTTTCACTTCGACCTGTGCGGCCGCGGTAGTTCATGACGCCCACGCCAACGACAGTGGCCTCCGAAATCTCGCGCTTGACGGTTGGGATTGGAAGGCCAAAAGCAAGGTCGGGGAAAGTCCGATCGTTTGCAACATTGACTCCCAGGGATCGGATGAAGTCTCGTGAAATTCCGTCACGAAACGAACGGTATGACGCACATCGGGCAGCCCAGGCAAAGAACACACGACTGAGAGGGTGGTAAGCAGGCCCGGCGCCGATGCTCGCAAATGCGACGACACAGCCACGTAACCTGGCCATCAGCAGCCACTTAAGAAAAAGGTAGGGCATTCCAAATGGTGTGTCGCCAAAATCATCGAACGCACCGGTTCCGGGTAGCACAACAGCATGAAAGCCGCGGAGTTTGAGGAAGGCCCGGATCGGTCCCAACATCTTGTATGGGACTCGACCGAGCATGCGGTTCGCTCGTTTTAACCAACGCGACGTGATCTCCGGCCGCGTCAATTTGATGGTCTCCACGCCGAACGCTTTCGCGACGGATTCGGGCGATGTGCAAATCACGGCCAGTTCGGCTTCGGGGCAAATCCGCCGAAGCGTAGCGATCATTGCCTCAAGCGAGCCGTCATTGCCGAAGTTGCCGACACCGAACTGCCCTATCAGGGCGATCCGCAGTCGCCTTGTGCTTCGCGCTGCATGCGCAAGGTCGCGGCCTTTGGTCCGTCGTTGCTCTTGGACATGACGTTCAAGCGCGGTTTCAACTTGTGCATTTTGAGACTGCATAAACGAACCGTTCACTCTCAATTTCGGTGAGTAAAAATCCACATTCATTCTCGGACGACGGTGCCAACACCTCCCTCGTTGCATGAATGCTAGTCACCCTAATATAGAATCTCGTCCGCGTTTCCTCGCTTCAACTTATGGGCAGAACAACACACCCTTTTGGCTGAACCAGTGCTTTTGGGAGGCCTCTTATTTCAGGTTAGTCGAAGCTTCCGGCGACTGCTTTGAATAGCTCGGCAGGGTCGGTCCTTCAGAGGCTTCGTGCCGCAGACTGGCTGCCGGTCAATTGCCGAACTCTCCGAAATCGGCGTCGACCTGAATCATGAGTTCGAGGTATTTCCACGCGATCCAGCGCCAGGAATAACTGCTCGCCCTCGCGTGCCCCTTGGTGACCAACCGCTCCCGCAAGTCAGGAGCAAGCGCCAGCAGGCGGATGGCTTCGGCCCACGACTGGACGTCGTCGGGATCGGCATAAAGGGCCGAATCCCCACAGATTTCGGGAAGACACGGCGACGTCGAGGCCACGACCGGGCAGCCCGAAGCCATCGCCTCGACAGCGGGCAGCCCGAAGCCCTCGATCCGTGACGGGAACAGGAAGCACAGGGCACCTTCGAGCGCCTTCTTGAAGTCGTCATCGCCTATTCGGCCAGGGAGGACGATGTTTCCGGGCATTTCCGGGACGTACCTCAGGACCGTGGTCTCGTCGACATCGCCTGGCATCCAGAGGTCGAGACCCATCGCGTCGAGGAGTGGGGCCAGCCTGGCGAGAAGCCCCATGTTCTTGTATTCCTGGTCCCGCCTTCCAAGGCAAAGGACATACGGCCTGCCCCGGTCGACGGCCAGAGACGATCTCGCTGAATCCCATCTCTTCGCATGGTCGCTGCCGTTGTAGGTGACGACGATGTTTTCCTCTGGCGCGATCCCGAACTCGACCAGATGGCTGCGCGAGAGTTGCGAGACCGTGGTGATGCGGGCGGCCCGCCTGCCAAGTGCCGGCAGGATCAGACGGTGCGCCCACCGGAACCCCCGCGCGTAGCTCGACGGCATGAGCCTAGTGTGCATGTCGTGGATGCACGCGATCTGGCGCCTCAGCACGACCGGAGCGAGATTGCAGAAGCTCAGCAATCCTCCGGGCACATGCCAGGGCAACTGCGCCTGCACCCAGAATTGGGGAAGTCGCGGCCTGTTGAACTCGGGAACGACCCGGACGGAGATGGCATTGAGGCCGAAAGGTTCGGAAAGCGGGCGCGGCACCACGAGATCGATCTCCAGGTCGCGACCGAGGGGATGCCCTTCCGAAATGAGGGCGTCGAGAGCCAAGGTGACCTCGCGGGCGTAACGGGCTACTCCGGTCGGCCGAAGCGTCGTGAAGTCTCCGTTTATTGTCCAGCGTCGCCTCGGCGCTTCCCGGTCCACGCACACCCGAGCGGAATGCCCGATCAGGAATTCGGCGCCGTCGGCAGCAGATCTGGCCAGGAGTGTGTCGGCTCGGTGTCCATTCACCTGTCTGGCCGGTCTTGGTGGTGGCGACTCTGTCGTGTCGAACTCGAGTTTGCCCATGTCCACCCTTCCCCGGTCCTTTCGGCACCCTGGGCCAGACTAGCATTCCCGGGAGCACTCAGGCCCTCAAACATTTGAGGTAGGCACGCTGTCCAACCTCGCCTATCCGGATGATTCGCGCTTATCCGGATGACCCGATGGCCATGGTGACCTGGCCTCTTCGCGGCTCCACACTAAAGGTTTCAAGGGGGACGGCATGGCGCGACGTTGGACGATCAATGGCCGTTTTCTTTCCCAGCCGACAACAGGCGTCCAGCGTTATGCACGCGAGGTCGTGCGTTCTCTCGACGCCTTGATCGCCGAACAGGAGCCTCTCGCCCGCGGCCTCGAGCTCAGACTGCACTGTCCGTCCGGGTCCGGGGACATCCCCCTGGCTTTCATCGAACGTCGCGAGATCGGCCGCACGAGCGGGCATGTCTGGGAGCAGGCACAGCTCCCCTCATCCCTCGATGGCAGCGGACTGCTCAGCCTCTGCAACACCGGGCCGCTGCTTTCCCGCAAGCATATCGTCTGCGTCCATGATGCAAACGTCTGGAATGCCCCGCAGAGCTATTCCCTTGCCTTTAAGCTTCTTTACAGGACCCTGTTGCCCGGCCTCGGCAAGACGGCGTGCGGTATCTCGACCGTTTCCAACTACTCGTTGAATGAACTGGTTCGCCGCGGCGTCATCCCGGCAGAGCGGGCTTTCGTAGCGCCGAACGGCCATGAGCATGCTTTGACGTGGAAGCCTGAACACTCGGCACAGACACGGCTGGCGGCCTCGCGGGAAACCGTTGTTCTGATCGGCAGTGCCGCACCCCACAAGAATGTGGATCTCCTCCTGAACATGGCTGATCGTCTTGGCGAAGCCGGACTCAGAATCGCGATCGTCGGCATGTCGGATTCGCGCGTCTTTAGGTCAGGATCAGCCAGGACCGAAGCTCAAAACATCCACTGGCTCGGCCGCATTTCCGATGGCGAATTGGCGGCCCTGCTCAGGGACTCGCTATGCCTGGCTTTCCCCTCGCTCACAGAAGGCTTCGGTCTTCCAGCCCTCGAGGCGATGGCCGTCGGCTGCCCTGTGGTGGTTTCCGACCGCGCCAGCCTGCCTGAAGTCTGCGGAAGCGCAGCCCTGTTTGCACCTCCCGACGACCAGGACGCATGGTTCGACAGTTTCGTGCAGCTTCGCGGTTCTCAGGCCTTGCGACTGCAGATGATAGGCAAGGGACGGGGGAGAGCCTCGGCATACAGCTGGAGGGCGACTGCCTTGCGTTATCTCGAGGCGATGGCGGCCGCAGACGGCGTCGATACGGAAACGAAGGTCGTCAGGGCGCGCGAATTCACATGATCTCGTGAAGTGCCTGGACGGCCCCGAGTGATTCCAGGATCGCGCGGTCGAAGTTCTCTTCTGAAAAACGTCCAGCATTCTTGGCGCAAGCGCGGGGCGCGATGGCGTAGCTGTTCTCTTCGAACCGTTCGACTGCCTCCTTGAGGTGATCGACGGTCTGAGCCTTGAACAATACCCCTGTCGGCTCGGGGGATGATCCCAGGCGCTGTACGATGTCGACGGCCCCGCCGCGGCCGAAGGCGACCAGAGGCGTGCCGCAGGCCTGCGCCTCGGCCAGCGCTATGCCAAAATCCTCGCAGCCCGCAAAGACCATCGCCTTCGCTCGCGCCAGGGTGTCCACATAGTCTTTCCGGGGCAGGTAACCCGAGAAGGTGACGTTCGGGCCAGCAAGCGCCCGCAAGCTGGCTGACTGCTGCCCTTCGCCAACGATGACCAGTCGCCGCGACGGCATCTCGTTGAAGGCCTGGATGACAAGGTCGGTGCGCTTGTAGGGGGCGAGGAAGGACGCCGAAACGTAGTAGTCGTCCTTGTCCTCCACACAGGGCAGTTCTGCCAGTGGGACCGGTGGGAAAACGACGCGCGCCTCGCGTCCGTAAATATGCTGGATCCGGGAGCGGACATAATTCGAATTCGCCAGCATCAGGTCCGGACCGTGCGCGGTTCTCGTATCCCATGTCCTCAGGCGATGGAGCATGTACCGATAGAGCATTCCCTTGGGGCCGAAGCCAAGCCGTCCTTGCTGAAGATAGGAAAACTGCTCGTCCCAGGCGTAGCGGACGGGGCTGTGCACATAGCAGAGATGCGGCTGGTCCGGCCTGGTGATCACGCCACGCGAAAATGCGGCCGAAGACGAGATCACCGCATCGTAGCCTGTCACATCGAACTGTTCGATCAGGAAGGGGCAAAAGAAGAAGAGGGATCGATAGAATTTCTGGACCATCGGGATCCGGTTGGCCGCGGACGTATGGAATTCCACGTCGTGGAAATATTGCTCCTTCACCTCGAGCGGCAGGAAATCGAAAAGCGTGAAGACTTCAGCATTGGGGAACTGCTTGCAGATTTGCGCCAGAACCCTTTCCCCTCCCCGGAAATTCGGGCACCAGTCATGAACGATCGCTATCTTCGCGTACCTGTCGACGCCAAGCGCCGTCGCCGCTGGCAACTCCTCGATGGGTACATCGACCTTGGCCGCGATGGCCAAATCGGAAGAGCGTTCGTGGAGCATGGATCCCCCTAGCCTCATCAGGCCGGCAGTCTCCATTCCATGTCATTGCTCCGGCAAGTTGTCCGATCGGTTACAGACTGCTGCAGGCGCATGCCTGTCTAATACTTATGGCTGTGGTCGTTGACCGGGGATACTCCGAAAGCCTGTGTCCGGCGGTAGGCCAAGCTTCTCCCTCTCCTTTTATGCAGGCTGTTTCGGTCCACTCGCCGGTCTAGGTTCGGCGGAACCGAAACTGGATCGAGCATGAGACTCATAGTGATCATCCCGACCCTTGGCCGCAGCGGACAGGTCGCGCGCCTGCTTGGGTATTTGGGCGGCCAGACGAGGCTTCCTGACGAGGTCATAGTGTCGGCGCCCGACGCCACGCATGTCGAACTGCCGGAAAGCTGCCCTTTCCCGGTGTCGCTCGTTTTCGGACCGAAGGGACTGGCTGCCCAGCGGAACAGGGCTCTCGTACCTTCCCTGGGGCGCTTCGACATCATCACATTCTTCGACGACGATTTCGTTCCGTCCGCCGCATACCTGGAGCAGGTCGAGAAAGCTTTCGTGGAAAATGACGGATGGGCGGTGGTGATGGGCATGGTCGTCAGGGACGGGGCCACGAATGCCGGCCTCACCTGGGAAGATGCCGAAGCCGCCTTGCGGGAAACCAAGAGCAAGGAACATGATGGACCATCGGTGGTCGACCATGTCGGTGCATACGGATGCAACATGTCCTTCCGTTCCTCATTTGTGGGCGATTTGCGCTTCGACGAGCGCCTGGTCCTGTACGGCTGGCAGGAAGACATCGACTTCACCAGCCAAATGAGATCCAAAGGTCGCGTCGTCTGCGTGACTGCAATCACGGGCGTCCACCTCGGTATCAAGACTGGGCGGGTCAGCGGAAAACGGTTCGGCTACTCCCAGGTTGCGAATGCGATCTACCTGATCAAGAAGGGCTCCGTTCCGGCCTCTTTCGCGCTTCCCCTGATGTTCAGGAATATTGCGGCCAACCTCGCAAAGAGCCTGCGGCCCGAGCCGTATATCGATCGCAGGGGCAGGCTCAGGGGCAACATGCTGGCGATCCTGCACATCGCCATCGGACGAATCGAACCCGAATACATCCTGAAAATCTGACAGCGGGAAAGACAATGCGGAAATGGCTTGTGACGGTGGCGGCGGCTTCATTGGCGGCGGCGGCTGTCTGCCCCTTGCCGACGGTGGCTGCCGAGTATCTCCTCGGACCTCAGGACAAGGTCAGGCTCAAGGTTTACGAATGGCGCGCATCACGCGACGTGATCTTCGAATGGACGGCTCTCAACGACAGTTTCGTTGTCGGTGCCGACGGCACGCTCTTCCTTCCGTTTGTCGGCCAGATACGGGCGCAGGGCACCGCCCCCGGGGATCTCGCCCGCGCGATCGGCGACCGCCTGATGCAGCACATGGGCCTCGGCCGCCAGCCTGATGTCGCCGTCGAGATTGTCCAGTACAGGCCGTTCTACATAGTCGGCTACGTCACGCAGCCTGGCGAGTTTCCCTTCAGGCCCGGACTGACGGTTTTGCAGGCGCTGGGAATCGCCGGCGGCCTGCGAACACGCGAGGAAGACATGTCGAGGCTCGAGCGTGAAGTCATCGCGGGCCAGGGCGACGTGGGTCTGTTGGCGCTGAGCAGCGTCGGTCTGCTCGCCCGCAAAGCGCGGCTGGAATCGGAACTGGCTGGCAGCGACGACATCGCTTTCCCTGTGCAACTGAAAGACAGGGCTTCGAACGAGACGGTCGCGGTGGCGATGGACCAGGAGCGCAAGATCTTCGCCGTCCGCAAGGAAGCGATGACGACGCAACTCCGTTCCCTCCGCGAACT
Organism: Mesorhizobium bavaricum; assembly: GCF_056781655.1. NCBI lineage: Bacteria > Pseudomonadati > Pseudomonadota > Alphaproteobacteria > Hyphomicrobiales > Phyllobacteriaceae > Mesorhizobium > Mesorhizobium bavaricum. The sequence continues at coordinate 6,259,346 of NZ_CM165566.1, forward strand.
CAGGGATTTCCTGGAAAAGGAACTGACCTCGCTCGGCCAGCAGCTGGCCTTCCATGATCAACAGATTGAACTTATCCAGAAGGAACTCGCGGGTGTTTCGGCCCTTGTCCAGAAGGGGCTGGCGGTTGCACCGCGGGAACTCTCTCTGCAGGGAACGGTCGCACAGATGCAGAGCGACAGGTTGGCTGCCGAGACCTCGGTCTTGCGAGTCAGGCAGGAGATAAGCAAGACCGACATCGAGATCCTCAACCTCGGCAACACCCAAGCCAGCGAAGTCGCCGCGTCCTTGCGCGAGACGCAGCTGCAGCTCAATGAAGTAACCAGCAAGGCCGACACCGCAGTGCAGTTGCTGCACGAAACCGAGGTCACGGCCCCTGCTCTGCTCGCCCTTAGAGAGCGCGCCCAAAGGGCCAAGCCGATCTTCAAGATCGTGAGGACGACGGACAGCGGCTCGGAGGAGCTCGCGGCCGAGGAAACGACGCCGATCGAGCCAGGCGATACCGTGAAGATCGAGATCCCGCCGCCGCAATCCGGCTTGGCTGCCCTACCTGCAGGCGGCAGCGTGCAGGCGGAGACGATCCCGGTTCAGGGCACCAACTGATCAAGCTTGTATTGATTCAGCGAGGGCGGCAGTTCGCTGTCCCCATTGGCATGGACTTCGGAGGCTGAAACCGGCCGGAAGCCGCCTGGGAGTACGAAGAACACAAGGGCGCAAGAAAACTGGGGGCGACGCTTAACCGGATCGTCTACGCAATACCCTGGCACTTGCCATGCACTTTGAGGCCGCATATCAGTGGGCACACGCTGACGAAACCTTCCCTGCCGTAGTGAGGCAATCAGTCCTGCGGGTATCACTGGAGATGTCGGTGCTCATGAGTGCAATGGCTGTATCGGCGGCAGGCGTTCTGATGGGACTACGGTTCAAGGCTCCCGCCCTGATCGCGGCGACTGCGCTGCTTGTGATCGGAAGCTTTGCCTGGAATGGCCTTGGGTTGCCAGGTCATGTGACCGTCACCAAATTCCTGATCCTGGCATTCGTGCTGGCTTGCGCCTATCTCATCGGCCTGTCCCTGTCCGCCCACTGGAGGCGGAAGGAAGGGTGACCGGGTCGGGACTTCAGGAAGCCCTGTCGAAGCGCATCACTGCGAAAACCGTCCTGAACAAGATCACGATGTCGAGCCAAACAGACCAGTTCCGCACATACTGGCTGTCCAGCGCCACGCGGTTGGCGTAGTCCATATTGCTTCTTCCGCTCACCTGCCAGAGACCGGTGAGTCCCGGCCTCGTCCGAAGGTATTCGCCCAGGTGGTCGCCGTAGCGTTTGAGTTCGTCCTTCACGATGGGCCTTGGACCGACGCAGCTCATGTCGCCGCGGATGATGTTGAAGAGCTGGGGGAGTTCGTCGAGGCTCGACTTGCGGAGCATCCACCCAAGGAGGGTGACGCGCGGGTCGTTCCTGATCTTGTGGGTCTCCTCCCACTCCTTGCAGACATCAGGGTTGGCATCGAGATATGCTTTCAGAACTTCTTCCGAATTGGCAACCATCGAGCGAAACTTGTAGCAATCGAACGGCTTTCCGCCGAACCCGATACGGCGGTGCGAGAACACTGCCGGGCCTCCTGCGGTCATCCTGATCAGCAGGGCAACGACGATCATCACTGGCGCTGCCATGATAAGGGCCGTGCCCGCTATGACCAGGTCCATGATCCGCTTCAGGAGACCTCCGATAGGAGGGTTCGTCGTTCCCGCCCTGATGGTGGGCGACAGGTCTGTCAACACTGCCCCGGCACTGTTGTGGTCGGGTGCAGGAAGAACGTGCATGACTGCCGTTCGGCTGTCAGCCGCCACGGATAGAGGTGGCTGAACCCAGATCGGGGTTCCCTGATGCGACTCGAAGGCGTTTGTTGTCATGGGACGGTTGCTGTTTGAATTGTTCTAGTCAGTCTTCCAAGGTCGGGGCTTGTCGGCAAGAAAGGCAAAGGAGGTAGCGTGACGCTCCGGGGCTATCCCCCTAATCCCAAGGAATGATCCCCCTTCACGCTTTTGCGACTTCCGAAGGAGGAATATCTCGCCACTAGTTTCATGCTCTGCGGTGCTCGGACTTCATCGCGCGGGCCTTCGTCAGGAGCACGCCCAGGATGGTTGTCCTGCTGGCCTGCAGCGTCCTGACGAATTCCCGCAGCGTTTGGACATGTGTCTTGCCCCACTCGGCAACGACGACGACGCCATCCAGGACGGATCCGACAATCAGTTCGTCAGCTCCCGAGGCAAGCGTCGGCAGGTCCAGGATGACGATGTCGTAGGCGGCAAGTTCGTAGCCGGCAAGGTCGCGAGCGGTCAGATCCGAGAGGAACGCCTCCATGTTGCCTGGTGCCAGCAGGTGCCCGGCGTCCACCACCGAACTTGGAAGCAAGTCGAAGGGCCGCCCAGGAGCGCGGACGATGTTGAGCCGGACAGGGTCCTGGACCGGTTTATCGAGGGCGCTCGATGGGCCGAGCAGCCGGTGGGTCATGATCGGTCGCCTGACGTCGGCGTCAATTACCAACGTCTTCAGGCCAGACATCGAATAAAGCGTGGCAAGATTGCTGGCGACCGAACTCTTCGAACTGTCGTTGGATGCAGCCGTCAACCCAAGCAACTTGATCGGGCGGCTGGTTTCGGCAAGGCTGATTTCGGTTCGCGCTTTTCTGAGACTGTGGCTGTATCGGGAGTGCGGATATTTTGCCACTTCGTCGAGGTGGCCGGATTCGCTTCTCCAACTGATGGGCGGCAGTTCGCCGATACATTCGACATCCAGGTTGTCCCGGATGTGTCGTGGCGACCTTATGGTCCAGTCGAACGTATGCCTCGCAAACGAAAGTCCGATGCCGAGAATGAGCCCGGCGACCGCCGCGAAGGCTAGCATCAACTTCGGCCTTGGAGTGCTCGGATAGAGCGGCGCCGTCGCAGCTGTGATCACCCTTGCGTCGGCGACCGGGTATGACTGCTGGCTTACCGAGTTGGTGTAGGCTTGCAGGAAGCTCTCGTACATCTTCTGGTAGGTTTCAGCAGTCACCTCAAGTTCTTCGAGCGTCGGCACCGCGTTCGCCCCACCTTCCTCGTTGGCTTCATTGCCGACGCTGTAATCGTGCCGTGACCGGAACTCTTGCGCCTTCGCCATGGCCCCGTTCATCTGGGTGCGCAGCTGTTTGAGGCGCATCTCGAGCCACGCGCCGCCTTCCCTTGCCGCGTCGGCCTTGGTTTCGATCTGTTCACGCACGAAGGCATCGGCCGTGGCGTTCGCAACCCTGGCTGCACCTTCGGGATCGAGAGAGGTGAAGGATATGTCTATCGCGTAGGAAACGCCGACTCTGCGGACGTCGAGGCCGTTGCGGAAAATCAGCATGCTGCGCCGGGACTTTTGGTAATCGGTCAGCTTCGCAGGTGTTTCAGGCACGTCTAGGCCGAAATGCTCTCCAAGCGACGTGAACCAGGCGTCTTTCCTGAGCCCGAAAGCGTCGAGCAGGATTGCTCCTATCCTCTTGAATCTTTCCAGAAAAATCGGAGTCTGCGGACGGTTGAACTGGGGATCGTTGACCAGTTTCAACTGGTCGAGGACCATATTGGCGATCTTTTCCGACTGCATCACTGCTATCTGGCTTTCCACCTGGGCGGTATCCAATGACAGATCTACTTCGCCACCCTCCTGCAGGTGTTGTGGCAATTTCGGTTCGATCAGAATCTGCGCGCTGGCGATGTAAGTTGAGTCGGTGGTCGAATTGTAGAACCCGGCCACCAGGAGAGCCGCAGCAAGGCAGGCGATGATGGTTCCAACGTAGTGACGCAGAAATTCGGTTATGTCGGAGAGGCTAATAAACTCCTGACCGGCGGAAGCCTGCTGGTCCGTTGTCGGGGGCCATTGATTGGGGAACATGCGGTTCATTCAACTCTCCTGCAGGCGTGCCGGGAAATCCTGCGCGCACGCCGTCCCCATGCAGGCGGTCCATGGCATTCGGCCGATGTTTTCATTGAAAGCCGAGGCCCCGCGATCCCAGACTGCCGCGAAAGATTACGCCTGCGCCCCGGAAGGTAAACGCCGCCAATTGGCGTATGGACCCTACGCCCTATGGGAAGGGAGAACGCGCGGCAGCCCTGCTCTCGTCCTGTCGACAAATGACATCTGCTGTTCCAGCAACGCCTGCCGTCCGCGGTTGAGTGCCAGGTTCCGCGCGAGGACATCGATCCGCGCGGATATGCGTTCGGGGCTCTCGCCATTTTCCATCGCCTCCAAAGCGAACGCGGCGCAGTCCGTCATCCTTTCCACGGACGGACGCAGTGCCGCGGATTCCCTTTCGATTTCCACTTGAATGACCTCGAGAAGGCGAGCCAGGCGACCGAACCGCCTTTCGTCGACATCCTCGCGGAACGGGAACCTGAATGCGGTCAGCGGCATCTTGCAGCCCACCTTTCTCGTCAGCGCCCGAGCAGGACGCACCTTCCAGAATACAAGACCCCCGTGCTTGGACGAGACATCCTTTCGGCCATCGGCGGGCATGCTCCTATTGGATGAGGGCGCGCGAACCAGGGCGTTAGGGCTACTCGAATTCATGAAGGGGACTGCGTCCGACAGCATGCTACGACTGTTCCCTGTAACTGCAGAGCGGAAACCGTGACCGTGACCATAGTCGGCCAAGCCAGGCCAAACACATTTGCCTTCGAAACCAGTGCTCTGATCAAAGCCACTGGCTTCCGGGAATACGATGCGCGCTGGTGGTTCGGGCAGCCAGGCTCGGACAAAGAACCCGAAATCAATCTAATGGGCGTGCAGGCGATCGGCATGGGGCTCGGCACCTTGATCCGCCGAATGGGTGTCGGGCCGGACATCGTTACCGGCCATGATTTCCGCAGCTATTCCATGGCGATCAAGATGGCGCTGGTCTCCGGCTTGATGGCGGCTGGCGCACGCGTCAAGGACATCGGCCTGGCACTTTCTCCCACGGCCTATTTCGCCCAGTTCGCGCTCGACGCTCCGTCGGTGGCCATGGTTACGGCCTCCCACAACGAGAATGGCTGGACCGGAGTGAAGATGGGAGCGCAACGGCCTCTGACATTCGGGCCCGAGGAGATGACCGCTTTGAAGGCGCTCGTGCTGGACGGCGATTTCGATCTCATAGGCGGGGGAAGCTATGAATTCGTGCCCGGATTTCGCGAGAGATACATCGAAGACCTGACAGCCGGAAGGAACCTCGGCCGAAAGCTGAAGGTGGTGGCGGCGTGCGGCAACGGCACAGCGGGCGCTTTTGCACCGCAGGCGCTGGAAGGCATCGGCTGCGAAGTCATCCCACTGGACGTAGAGCTGAACCACACGTTTCCGCGCTACAATCCCAATCCCGAAGACATGCAGATGCTGCACGCGATCCGGGACAAGGTTCTGGAGACGGGTGCCGATGTCGGGCTCGGCTTCGACGGCGACGGCGACCGCTGTGGCGTGGTCGACAACGAGGGCAATGAGATTTTCGCAGACAAGGTCGGCGTCATGCTGGCGCGAGACATCTCCGGACTGCATCCGAAATCCGTCTTCGTCGTGGACGTCAAATCGACGGGGCTTTTCATGACAGATCCCGTTCTCGTGCGAAACGGTGCAAGGACTGATTACTGGAAGACCGGGCACTCCTACATCAAGAGGCGCGTTGCCGAACTCAACGCCATCGCTGGCTTCGAGAAGTCGGGACATTTCTTCTTCAACCCGCCGATCGGACGCGGCTACGACGACGGGCTCCTCACCGCGATCGCCGTTTGCGAGATGCTCGACCGCAACCCAGGCAAGACACTCGCAGACCTTTACCGTGATCTGCCGTTGACCTTCGGTACCCCGACGATGTCGCCCCACTGCCCGGACGAGGTGAAATACGGCGTGGTCGCGAAAGTTGTCGGGGAATTCACGAAAATGAAGGGGGACGGGATCGAGTTCGCTGGCCAGCCGCTGGCCAATCTCGTCACGGTGAATGGGGTGCGTGTCGTTGCCGAAGACGGCACATGGGGTCTGGTCAGGGCTTCGTCTAACAAACCGGAAATCGTCGTGGTGGTGGAAAGCCCCGTCTCGCCGGAGCGACGTCGCGAGATGTTCGAGGCTCTCGATGCCGTGCTGCGCCACAATCCAGAGGTCGGAGCCTACAACCAGACATTCTGAGAGGAATTGGCTGAGAGGAATTGGACCATGCCGGATCGGATCGTAAGTTTTGTCATGAGTGGGGGCGTCGGCTCACGGCTGTGGCCGCTCTCGCGCGAAGACAATCCCAAGCAATTCCATGACCTCTCGGGTGATGGCTCCATGCTTGCCAAGACTGTTCGGCGCCTCAAGGCGCGGCCGGACGGCGAGACGCCGGTTTACCTGATAGCCTCCGAACGGCATGCCGACCGCCTCATCTCGGACATAGTTCCGCTCGGCCTGAACGGCGGCAGACCCATCTTCGAGCCGGTCGGCCGCAATACCGCCGCCGCGGTCGCCATAGCCACCCTGCAAACGATCTCCGAACATGGCGCCGACGCGCTTGTGCTCGTGGTCCCCTCAGACCATCAGATAACGACCGAAACGCAATTCTGGGAAACCGTCGAGGCGGGCGTACCTGCCGCCGACTCAGGAAGTATCATCGTATTCGGCATCAAGCCGACGCATCCCGAAACCGGATATGGCTACATCGAGGCCACGGCAAATGACGACGGAGTAGCCTCAGTTTCGCGCTTTGTCGAAAAGCCAGACGCCAAGACGGCCTGCCAATACCTGTCTTCAGGAAGATTCTACTGGAACGCCGGCATTTTCCTGTTTCGTGCCGACACCATGCGGAAGGCTTTTCTCGACTTCCAGCCAGACATCTGGGACGCGGCGGAACGGGCCTATAAGGCCGCGCGGGCCGACGTCTCGGGCCTATACCTGCCACAGGGCTTCTACTCGGCTGTCCCCTCGACGTCGATCGACTACGCGGTCATGGAGCATGCGCGCGACATCGCGATGGTCACCGCTTCCTTCCGCTGGAACGACCTTGGATCGTGGCAATCGCTGCTGGAAGCCAGCCCGACGGACTGCGACGGCAACGTCGTAATGGGTGACATCGTCGCCATGGATTGCAACAACTCCTACTTCAGAAGCCAGGGCAGACTGCTGACCGTCGTCGGGATGAAGGATGTGGCGATAGTGGCGACGCCGGACGCGGTATTCGTCGCCCCCGTCAGCCACAGCCAGAACGTGAAAAAAGTCGTCGAACAGCTCGAGAAGAGCGGACGCCTCGAAACGAAATTCACCGCCTCGGAAGACCGGGTCGTCATCAGTGGCTCATGGCGCAAGCGCGTCGAACACTGGCTCTTCGAAGAAACCCTGCCGCTGTGGTCCACTGCAGGTGTCGACGATGTATATGGCGGCTTCCACGAGGCTCTCGGCTTCGATGCAAGGCCGTTGGGCAAACCCAAGCGCATGCGCACGATGGCTCGCCAGATTTACGCTTTCGCCGTCGCCAAGGAACGCGGCTGGGCTGGACCGGCCGACAAACTCATCGACCACGGGATCGACTTCATCGCGAAATACGGCCGCACCGACCGTGGCGGCTGGGTGCGCACTCTTAATCCCAACGGCAGCGTGGCGGACCCGACCGAGGACGCATACGACCATTCCTGCGTACTCCTGGCGCTGGCTCATGCTCATCGATGCGGCCATCAGGATGCCCTGCGGCTTGCACAACAGACATTTCATTTCGTCGACACCCATCTTGAGGACGACAGTCTGAGCGGGTTCCTCGAGAGCCCTGGCTGGAACGGGGTGCGGTCTTCGAACCCACACATGCACATGCTGGAATCCTTTCTTGCCTGGCACAGCGTCACCGGCGACCGCGCATATCTGCGTCGGGCGGCGCGCGTCATCGATCTCTTCCGGTGCCATTTCTTCGACCAGGAAAGCTGGACGCTCGGGGAACATTTCGACGTCGATTGGCTGCCGTTGCCGGGAGACAAAGGACAGTGGACCGAACCAGGGCATCATTTCGAATGGGCTTCGCTGCTAGTCGACTTCGCGCGGGCGAGCGGGCAAAAGGACCTGGTCGCCTACGCAAGGAAGCTCTATTCGTCGGCTGTCGCCAGCGGATTGAACCGGGCCACAGGTTTGGCTTACGCTGCCGTATCGCGGCAGGGAATGCCTCTCGACCGGCTCTCCCGCAGCTGGCCGCAATGCGAAGCCGTCAAGGCAGCCGTCGCCCTGGACGGCATTGGCGGGCCTGATCTGAAACCCGAGATCGAAGCTCGTGTCGCCCGCCTGTTCAGATGGCATATCGACCCCGCACCGCTTGGCTTGTGGGTCGACAGGATTGACGAGCGCGGAAGGTCACAGGCGACGGAGGTCCCCGCGAGCATCTTCTACCACCTGGTGACGGCGTTGATGCAGTATCTGGACAAGACTGGAGGACAGGTCGAACCTTTCCCGCTTCCAGCGTTGGATGTGAGCAAGACAGGTTTGAAGCAGGTACGGAGTCGCCGCTAATGCGCCGATCTTGGGATACGATGGTCGTGCTGCCGTGGGCCGCAAAAAGTGGGCTCCTGGCACCTTATGGCCGCCAGGTGGCGGCCTTGGCGTGCGCGCCGGCAGCGGTCGCTTTCGTGCTGGCGGTCGCCATGGGGCCGAGGTGGTAGGGAGTAGTAGCTACGGCGAATTCGGTATCCCATACCTCTGTGTCGCGGCTGCAAAGCGGGATAGTATGCTCGTAGGATATGCCCAAAGAGAAGCATTGAACGACATCTTCCGATCTTGGAACTGCGGTTAACTCGTCGGGGCGTTGTAATTTTGAGCCTATGAATCTTCTTCCGAACGGTTGAGACGCAACGATGGCAAAAAAAAAAGCGCGTACCAAGCCCAGCGGTGACCTTCTAAAACTGCTTGCTACCAGGCCGAGAGCGGTGGCGCTTGCTGCGCTGCACGTGAGTGAATCCGTGCTGCTGGAACTCGAAGCATCCGAGCTTTTGTCAGCAGCAGAGATCAGAGGATTGCTCAGGGACGCGTCGACGACGTTACGAAATGCCGCCGATCAAGTGGACAATCGCAGCTGTCTCATTGCCAGCGAAATAGTCGAGTCCATGCGGGAAAATTTCAAGAGAAACAAAACTTAGCCGTGCCGCCCTGTGCCGATTTCGAATCGTGGCGTCGGCGAGCCGGTGGAACCTGTACATTTTCAACGAAAAGTGCCGTCGCTACACCAATCGATAGTGGCCACTGAACGGATACTCATCACATCAAATTTGATGTATGTTCTATCCGAGGGAGGTATTTTGGGGTAGATATCGGGCGGGGTTGTAGATGACGTACGCTTCACATCCATTTTTGCGCGGAAATGAAAATCGTCCATCGTATGTCGGACTTAACGACGACGATACGGCGCTTATCAAGACGCTGGGATTCACGCCAAAGCGCTATCTGGCGGAGACGGTCATCGTCAATCAGGGCGAGGACAGCGATCGCGTGTTCATAGTCGAGTCGGGCTGGGGGTGCATTTCTCATGAACTCGCGGGCGGGCAGCGACAAATTCTGGATTTTGCACTGAGAGGCGATATCGTCCTGCCTCAGTCGTACTCGGGCAGCGCTCTTGAAACGTTTGTGGCTCAAACCGAACTTACGGTGTTGGTGGCTTCGACCAAGACGTTTACCCTTGCTGCAATGCAGTCGCCCCATCTCTTCTCCCTTGTTCTCGAAACCCTCGTGCACAACGGAGCGGTCATTGCTCAACATCTCACCAATGTAGGACGACGCAGCGCCCTGGCGCGGACAGCGCATCTCTTCCTCGAACTGAGGGCGCGCCTGGAACGAATTGGCTCGGTTACCCGCAACAGCTATGAATGCCCTCTCACCCAGTACGATCTCGCGGACGCTCTCGGCCTCACTCCGATTCATGTCAATCGAATGCTGCGGGAACTGCGCGAGCGCAAGCTTCTAGAATTCCGCCAAGGCCATGTTCACGTGCTCGATCAACCGGCCTTGACGAAATTTTCTGGATTCGAGCACGAGTATATCGAAAGCTAAGGCCTATCGGAGTCCGACGCCAAGGCCCCGAAGTTCTCCGGCTTCGCGGCATGGCTGGCAGTACAGCACCGTGATCAGATCCCAATGCATGCAGCCGTAGTCTTCGCCCAGGCGGCAACGAGCGCCTGAATCTCGAGATCGGCATGCCGGCGGCACGTCATGCAGTCGACTGAACGGCCCCATCAGATCTGCAGCTTTTTGCCGAGCAACCTCAAGCGAGCGGCGCCGGCTATCTTCCTGCTGAAACGTCAAACGTGCGCCCTTGCGGGGGCGAGGCTTGCACGTGCTGGCATCGGCGCGCATTCTGTCGATTTGCAGGAGCGTGTCAGCGGTGCCCTATACAGTGATCTGGTACGGGAAACAGGGGATCGTTGAAAAGACGCCCTTCGATGCCGAGAAAGCCGCAAGAGATCATGCGCTGGCGACGTTTCCTGGTCGAAAGCAGCATGAAGGCATCGTCGCAGTGGAAGTTCGCAAAGACGACGGGACGGTTGTATTCAGCCAAGCAGGGGGCAACTAGCGCTTACTTGGGGTGATCTTCTGGATCCTGACTTTGGTCATCGATCTCCTTGGCGAGCGCTTGCGCCTTTCCTTTTCCCTGGTCGTCAGCGCGGTGAGGCAGAGCGGTTTCTCGAACATGCTCACGATGCAGGTCGTTATCGTTTGTCGGTCGTCGCCAGACCTTTGCGCTCGTTCATTCCATGCTTCACTTTACATTAGCAGAGGCGCATAAATTCTCCAGCCGGCGGCATGTCCTCACAAGCATCCCATCGGTCAGGCCCGGCGTCCTAGCCCATCCCAACAAGGGGTGCCGGGCCGCTCCAACCAAATCGCTCACTGATCGAAAGCCCGCCGCCCCATTTGCGAAGCGACGGGTTCTTACCCCACCCCACACGTTTCAATGCAATTGCGGTGCCAAGCCTATTGACCCATTGCGGGCCACTTCTGGGCTAGGGGCTTCGTCGGCGCCTGTTTTCGACCGGTCGCTGTCCTGCAATGGGTACGTTCCAATACGGAATGATTCGCCAACTGACTGTGGAAGTGGGCACTCCAGACATCAGATGCCGCCAACCTCGACCTTGGAGCCGTCCAACAGCCGCGACAGACGATATGGACCAGGATCGACGACGGGTGTGTCGTTGGCGATTAGGTCGGCCGCCAACCGCCCCGATGCTGGTCCGATCCCGAATCCATGACCGCTGAACCCCGCCGCCAAAAAGAACCCCTTCAGCGCGGCGACTGGAGAGATGACGGGCACAGCATCTGGCGTGCAGTCGACATAGGCGCCCCAGCTTTCGGCCATCTCGACATTGGCAAGGCCGGGATAGAGGGCTCTGGCTCTGGCCAGAATCCTCGAGATCGTGCGCGGGTTGGGTGCCGGATCGAGGACGCGAATGCGCTCGAAAGGTGAGACCTCGTCGAGCCGCCAGCTAGCGAGCGCCTCTGGCCCGGTAAGGAACGAGCGCCCGATGCCGATCTCGATGGACTTCAGGCGCTGCTTGAACATCGGCAGAAATGAGCGCGCGTAGCGCAGGCCTTGCGGTGTGATCTCGAGGGTTGCCTTCCCACTGATCGCGACGGTGTAGCCGCCATCGAGACGCCGGGTGAGAGCGCAATCCGGGGTATAGATCGCTTCCGGCAGCTGCGGCCCCGGTTTCGTTCGCAGAATGCTCTGACGCACGCTTGCCTGCGGGAAAGCAATGCCTTGCTGGCGGCAAAATGTGGAAGCCCAGGCGCCACCGGCGCAGAGCACCGCACCGGCCTTGATCAGGCCTCGCTCCGTGACCACCCCCATCACCTGACCGTTGCTGACATCGAGCCCGCGGGCTGCGCATTGCTGGATGATTTTCGCACCATGGCCGCGGGCAGCCTCCGCCAGAGTGGGCGCGGCGAGCGCCGGTTCGGCCTTGCCGTCGTCGATCGAGTGCACGCCGCCTAGCCAGCTTCGACCGGTCCCCGCCGTCGCGGCGGTTGCCTCGGTAGCACTCAGCATCCGTGTATTGACGTCGAATCTGCGGGCGGTCTCGCGCCACCGCTCCCACTCCGCCAGTTGCCGCGGGTCGTTCGTCACATAGGTCAGCCCGCACCGTCGGAAACCGAGATCGCGGCCGGTCTCCTGCTGCAGCTGGTTCCAGAGTTGCAGGGCATAGGCGGCCAGAGGCAGCTCACGCTCATCGCGATTCTGCTGGCGGCACCAGCCCCAGTTCCGGGACGACTGCTCGGCACCGATATAGCCCTTCTCCACCAGCACAACCGAGATCCCGCGCTTGGCCAGAAAATAGGCGGCCGCCGAACCGACGATGCCGCCGCCGATCACGACGACGTCCATGGCGGCAGGCAAGACCTCATCACTGGAAATGCGCAGGACTGTTGGAGACATGTGCGGTAGCCGTTACTCGTCTGTGTGATTGGCAGCCCGTCGGCCGGATCGTGTCTGCATGCGTCAGTTTCCCGACGCCCTGTGATCCTTCGCCGCCATCCGCTCCAGGCGACGAACCAGGAGCGAAAGCGGGTAGGTCATGATCAGGTACATGGCGCCGACGGTGAGATAGAGCTCCATCGGCATGTAGTACTCGCTCGTCAGGTCATGGGCCCGCAGCATCAGCTCGGGCGCCGAGATCAGGGAGGCGACCGACGTGTCTTTCAGCAGCGATATGGCGGAGTTGCCCATTGGCGGAAGAATGATCCGCCAGGACTGGGGCAGGATGATGTAGCGCATCGTCTCCCCGCGGGTCATGCCGATGGCCTGCGCGGCTTCGTGCTGCCCGCGGTGGATGGCCTCGATTCCCGCGCGGTAGGTCTCTGCCATGTAAGCGGCATAGTGAAGGCCGAGGGCTATCACCGCGGCTTCGAATGCCGGAAGCACGATCCCGACGAGCGCCAGGCTGAAATAGATCAGAAAGATCTGTGTCAGGGTCGGCGTTGCGCGAACGAACTCGATGTAGACCAAGGCCGGGATCGAGACGATCCGCCGCTCAGATCGTCTGGCGAGCGCCAGGAACAAACCCGCGACAGCACCGAGAATGTAGGCTGCCGCTGCCATCTTCAAGGTGTAACCGGCGGCCACGAGGAGCTGAGGCATCCACTCAGTTGCGAGGGTTTCGGCTTCGACCAGGGTCATTGTGCGTGCGCCCGTGCCATGCGGCGCTCGAGTAGCCGCGTTGCCAATGACAGCGGCAGGCTCATGCAGAGATAAAGTGCCGCCACCAGCAGGTAGATCTCGGTGGCAAAGAATGTCTCGGATACCAGCCTGCCGGCGTTGAACATCATCTCGGGCGCGGCCACCGCCGAGGCCAGCGAGGTATCCTTGAGAAGACCGATCGCGAAATTGGCGAGTGGTGGCAGGACGACGCGGATCGATTGCGGGAGGATGATGTAGCGGAATGCCACCATCCGGGTCATGCCGATGGACAGCGCCGCCTCGGATTGTCCTTTGTGGATTGATTGGATGCCGGCGCGGAATACTTCCGAAAGGTAAGCGCCGCCATTTATGCTGAAGCCGGTGATCGCCGCGGAGATGGGGTCGAGCCGGATCCCGATGGTCGCAAGGCCGAAGAAGATGATGAAGAGCACGGTGAGCAGAGGCAGACCGCGGAATATCTCGACGTAAATATGGGCGATGGTGCGCAGCAGCAACGACTGCGACGTCGAGAATGCGCCGAACAGGATGCCCAAGACAACCGACCCGACGAACCCGCCGACCGTCACGATGACAGTTATGACCGCCCCGCTCAGCAGCGCATCCAAGAAATGGGGCAGATGCGTGATCCAGGCCGGCCAGTCCGCCGCCGTCATTGATATGCCTGCCGGCCTAGCACTGCGCGCAGAAAAGTCTGCGTCCGCAGATGCGAGGGCGTTCGGAAAATCTCCCCCGGCGATCCCTGCTCAACCACCGCACCGTGGTCCATGAAGATCACGCGGTCCGAGATCTCTTCGGAAAACTTCATCTCGTGGGTGACGATGATCATGGTCATGCCTTCCGAAGCAAGCTGCTTCATGACGCTCAACACTTCACCGACGAGTTCCGGGTCGAGCGCCGAAGTGGCCTCGTCGAAAAGCATGACCTTGGGGCGCATCGCCAGCGCGCGGGCTATCGCGACGCGCTGCTGCTGGCCGCCAGACAGCATTTCGGGGTAGGCGTCCCGCTTGTTCGCGAGCCCAACCTTTTCCAGCAGCGCAAGGGCTGCTGCCTCCGCCTCCGTTGCCGGCATCCTGAGGACTTTCATCGGCCCGATCGTGATGTTCTGCAGCGCGGTCAGATGCGGGAACAGATTGAAGCGCTGAAACACCATCCCCATGCCCGCTCGGAGACGAGCAAGCTCACGGTCTTCCATGTCGATATAGCGGTCGCCGACGAGCTTCTCGCCAATGAGCTGGCCGTCCACGTAGACATGGCCCCCACTCGGCTTCTCAATTCTGTTGATACAGCGAAGCAGCGTCGTTTTGCCGGAGCCGCTCGGCCCGATGATCGAGACCTTTTCGCCGCGGCGCACGTCAAGGTCGATCCCCTTCAGGACATCGAGGCTGCCATAGCTCTTGCGAAGGCCTCGGATCCGGACGATCGGTTGATCCGCCGCAGCCCCGTCCGTTGCGGCATTGTTGGTTTCTATCGACTGGACTGGGTCGTGCATCAGCGCAATTCCGTCTTCGGCCGCACTGGCGCATATCGGGTTTCTGCGCCGTCCGTTGCCTATCGATGTGGATACGCCGGCGGGCTCACCTGGCCCTCCGGCGCCGGCAACCGAGCTCACGCAAACAGTGAAGTGAAGTCTTTCGGCGTATGCGCCGCTGGTCCGAGGATATTGCCGCCGCCATCCCGGTCCACCCCAACGCGGGGATTTTTAGCCGGCGCCACGAGATAGTCCGGGCTCGTCATGCCGTTCTTGGCAAGGATATCGGCATTGGTCTTTGACGACCAGAGCCACTTGATGCCGGCGTTGAAAGCATCAAGCAGGTCCGGGTTTTCCAGACTCATTCCCATCACGGCGATGCCCTTGTCGGTCAGGAGCGGATAACCTTCGGTCGACCGGAGCGGGACCTGCTTCAGCTTGAGATCGGGATTTTTCAGCACCATGTAATCGACCTCGGGACCGTCGAGGAACGCGAAGTCAAGCCGACCCGCCTGCACGTCGCGGATCGCCGCGTCGTCGGTGTCATAGAGCTTCACTTCCTTGGCGTCGGGGATCTTCTTGAGATCGGGGACGAAATTGTAACCGACGCTGGTGCCCAGGCTATAGCCCTTGAAGTCCTCGATGCCGATCGAGTCCTTGAAAGGCATATCCTGCCGCATGGTGGCGAGGTTGCCGGCGTAATAGATGGCGTCGGTCAGCAGCATGGCGTCCGCTCGCTTTGGCGTCCATGACATATTGCCGACCATGATGTCGGCCCGGCCGCTCCGGATCGCCTCGATTGTGGCGGACCATTGCATGATCGCCGGCTTCACGCCGAGACCAAGCTTGTTGGCGATGGCGGCGATCATCTGGGCGTCGCTGCCCATGATCTTCCCGTCCTCATAGCCCGTCATCGGCATGGCACCGCTCATGGCGATGGTAATGACGCCGTCTTCGACCGTCTTGAACTTGGAGGCAGCCGCCAGGGCGGCCCGGCCGAGCAGAGGCGCGGCCATCATGCCCACTCCCACGATGGCGGTCCGCTGAAGCAGACAGCGCCGAGATAGTTGCGTCCCGATCTTGTGCATTCTAACCCTCTTGTTCATTAAATTATTGTTGTATTCATTTTATTGCACAAAATGAAGGAGCACGCAACGGCTCGATTCGCAGAGGCGCCTCGGAAGGAGCACGCCTTTTTCAGAGATGCGCATCCATGATGCTCATGATCCACACCACACGAGCGGGTTCGCCGTACGGGTTCACGATCTTGTGGGGAATGTCGGCGGGGAACTGAAAGCTGTCGCCTTCTTCCAGGTCGCCGGACCTGTCGCCGACCTGCAGACGAGCGCGCCCCGAGAGCATATAGCCACCCTTTTGGCCCTGGCTCTGGAGGACATCCTCGCTCTCGCTGCCCGGTGGCAGCGTTACGATCATGAAGCGCAAATTCTGATCATTGCGCGGTGACAGTAACTCCTTGACCAGCTTGGTTTGTCCCACAATCAGCGTCTGGCGCTGAGATTTGCGGCAAATGAAGTCCGGAATTTCCCGTTCGGCACTGCTCGCCGCAGGGAGATCGGACGACTGCAGGAATTCCCACAAGTTCATGCCAAGCGCCGCGCGCAGGCTCTGCAGCGTGCGGATTGACGGATTGGATCGGCCCCGCTCGATCTGACTGATTATGCCTGATGACAAACCGGCCCGCTCGGCAAGTTCCGCAATCGTGAGGTTGCTTGCAATCCTGAGGCTGCGAACCCGCTCGCCCAGAGAGACGGCATTGGTCGAGACAGCCTCGGCTATGGTCGCGGATTGGTCGGTCATGGCCCTGCTCTGCTTTGCGCCCCGGCTATTGGCCTTCATTGATTGAACCCTTTTTCGGCGATTCGCAGCCAGCGTCACCCCAGCCAATTCGACAGATCTCGGTTGAGTGTTGCGGACGAAAACAAGCCGCTCCAAACGACCCATCGCAGGCCGCCTCGGCTAGTAAGTTGACGCAATTTTCACTTTAATGAATACCCCATAGCATGCTGCCCGACAAGCGGAACCGGTTGGGCCACCACAGTGGAGCCTGGACAACCAGCAGCAGGGCCGGCCTCAACCCGAGGCGAACTCGGAGAGTTCGTCGGCGGCTTCCTGAATACCCTGTGCAGCCGCTCGCTCCAGCCAAAGGCGACCCGCTACCGGGTTCTGTTCCCCGGCAAGGCCATTGGAGAGATAGCGCCCGAGCATGAGTTGGGCATGGCCATGTCCCCGCTCGGCGGCGGCGGTGAACCATTTCTGCGCTGCCGCCGGGTCGAGCGACAGACCCTGGCCGCTCCCGAACTGCGCGCCGATCGCAAACATAGCCCCGGCGTGGCCGGCCGCGGCTGCCCGTTTGAACAACTGCGCGGCAGCCACGGGCAAGCATGCGCCGCCGCGCCCGTTGAGGAGCATTTCGGCAAGCGCCACTTGCGCGTCGACCATGCCAGCGTCGGCCGCCCGCTCAAACCAGAAACGGGCCTGCTTCTGGTCGGCAGCCACGCCGCGCCCATCCTGAAGCATTCGCGCGTACGCATATTGCGCCTCGACCACGCCTTCGGCCGCGCGCCTCACCCATTGCGCCGCCTGCTCCTCGTCCTTTCGCACGCCGACACCCTGGGCAAAACAGAGCCCGAGGTTGAACGCTGCAATCAGATCGCCCGATGAGGCCGTCGCCTCGAACCATCCGGCAATGCTGGTACGGTCGTCCGGCTCGCCTGCTCCTCCGAGGACCAGATTGGCAAAGTCGACCTGCGCTTCCTGATTTCCGCCATTTGCGGCAGTGCGCAGCCAGCGCGCTCCCTCTTCGACGTCCTGGGCGACACCATTTCCCGAGAGATAGAGCGATGCCAAGGCACGGGCGGAGGCCTGATGGCCTGCATCGGCCGCCCGCCGATACCACGTTGCGGCCTCCGCATAGTCCGGCTGCGAACTCTTCACATGCCGATCGCCGAGACGATAGGCTGCCTCGATATTTCCTGCCAATGCGGCGCGCCGCATCCACGCCTCGCCGGCTGCGATATCTTGATCTGCAAGGCCACCATCGATGAGCCCCAATCCCAACCGGAACTGGGCCGAGGGAAGGCCTTTCTCCGCGGCAAGCTGATACAGTCGCGCGGCTGCCGCCCGATCAACCGGCACGCCGCGCCCATGCTCGGTCAGGACCCCAAGGAGGTAGATTGCGGTCGGCAGGCCGGCGTCGGCAGCGCGTCGAATCTCAGTGGCAACCTTGACCGTCTGCGCAGGTTGCCTGCGCTGGGCGAGGGAAAGAGCAAGGCCCAGGCATCCCTCAGGGCAGCCGGCCGCCGCAGACTTCTCATACCAACCATGCGCCGCATCGAGGTCGCGCAGCGCTTCGGGGCCTCTGCTAAGGATATAGGCGAGGATTGCCTGCCCGGTCGCGGAGCCGGCTTCGGCTGCTTTTTTCGCCAGACCGAGCGCTGCCGCGAATTCCGGTTCCCGCGAGGAATCCCGTTCGAACAAGCTTTCCGATCCGATGCGATTGCCGTCGGGCTCCTGCGCCACCAGTCCAGCCACGTAAAGCGCGGCGAGAAGCGACTGGGCCTCGGGGTTGCCATGATCGGCCGCTCGCCGCAGCCAACGCGCGCCTTCCGACCGGCTTGGCGGCACACCCAAACCCTCGAGATAGCAACGAGCCACCCGGTATTCGGCCTCGGCGATCCCGGCGCGTGCCGCAATTGCCATGAGCGGAAAGGCTTCTGAAGGCTTGCCACTGTCAGAAAGCTGGTTCGCCCGGCGCAATGCCAGCGCTGGAGAGGCAAGGGCGGTCAGCCGGTCAAGGATTGCCATCGATGCGAGAACTCATACCTCCGTTTGTCGCGCACGGTTGCCCAAGCCTATGGCTCCCTCATCGCTTCCTGGCCTACCGGGAGCATGGCGCCGAGAATGTACTTGAGCACGGTGCGGCGGCCGACCTTGACGTCAGCGGTCACCGGCATGCCAGGGCTGATCGTGAAACTGGCGGGCACGCCATGGAGGGCGATCTCATCGATGGAAATCTGCGTGCGATAGAACAGGTCAGCGTCCGGGGGCAGCATGGCCAACGAGCTGTTCGGGTCGCGCGCTTGTTCCCGCGCCGAGAAGGAATCCGGGCTGACCGCGCGCACAGTGCCATGAGCGATGCCATACTGCGAATATGGAAAGGTGTCGAACTTGATGGCCACCGGATCGCCGACGTGGACGAACCCACTGCTCCGACCGACAATGTTCGTCTCGATCTCAAGCACCGCGTCGTCCGGAACCAGTGTGATCAATCGGTCGCCGGACTGCAGGATCGAGCCGACGGAAACCTTCGCTACCGACTGAACGATGGCGTCTGCCTCGCTTTTCAGCTCGACCAACTGTTTACGCAGCTTCGCCTTGTTGAGAAGCTCACGGGCGTCGGACATACGCGAGCCCGCCTCCGACAGACCCTGCGAGACTTCCGCGCGCCAGCTCTGGATGTAGCCATCGCGGTCGGCGGCCACCGTCGCCTGCTGCCGCTTGGCGGCTTCCGATGTCTGCTCGGCGTTGCCGAGCGCTCGGGACATTTCCGCCGAGTTGTCCTCGGCCAGGAGCGTGTTCAGGCGGCTCCCCACCTGTCTTGCTTCCAGTTGCTTGCGCATCTGTTCAATCGAGCCCGCGACGGCCAGCCGCTGGCGGTAGCCGTCGGCATCGGACTGGGAACGCGAGATCACCGAACTGAGTTCGTCGCTCTGCCGGTCAAAACTCGCCAGCTTGGCGTCGTAGACGGCTTTGCGGCGATCGAAGATCGACGCTTGGAGGGTCCAACTCGGGTCCAGGCCGTCATAGTTGAAGGGTTTGCCGTCGGCCTCTGCTTTCAGCCGCGCCACTTCGGCTTCAAGCGTCGAAACCTGTGTCGCCAGCGCAGTGAGGTCAGCCGAGGCGAAAGTCGCATCGAGGCGAGCAAGCGTTTGACCGGCTCGCACGCGCTGCCCTTCGCGCACCTCGATCGAGCGGACGATCGCTGTCTCGAGCGGCTGCACCACGATGTTTGGCGTTTGCGAGACCACGAGCCCTCTGGTGGTGACTACCTGATCAACCGGTATTAGCCCTGCAAGTGTTATCAGGGCGACGACCATGCTCGTGATGATCCAGACGATGCCGCGCGCCATCCGCGGAACGGGCGCATTGGCGATAGCCGTCGACGGCCACTGGAATTCCAGGATGACGGGCATGGTCGGATCGCTCGGTTCTGTCCGGCGCCGGCGGGCGGGAAGGCTGGAATGGGTGATAATGGTCATGGGCGCCCCGAAGCCGATGCTCAAACCAGTCGCGGCGGCACAGCCGCCAGACGACCGTGACGGCTGTCGAGATGCCGGTTCTGCTGCAACCAAAGCTGGCGGTAAAGCGCGCATCGTTCAAGCAGGGTTACATGCGGCGCGACATCAAGGACCTTGCCCTGATCCATGACCAGGATCTGGTCGCACCCGGTGAGCGAGGAAAGCCGGTGCGAAACAATGATCATCGTGCGCCCCTTGGCGATGCGCATGAGATTGGCGCTGACCACCGCCTCGCTCTCCGGGTCAAGCGCGCTGGTCGCCTCGTCGAGGATCATGACTGTCGGATCGTGGATGAGCGCGCGCGCGATCGCCAGCCGCTGCTTTTGGCCACCCGACAGGTTGGGCGACCCTTCCTCAATATAGGTGTCATAACCGTTCGGCATGCGTTCGATGAATTCTTCGGCGCCGGCAAGGTGAGCGGCTCGCATGGCGTCGGACAGAGTCAAGCCGGGGCGCCCGGCGATGATGTTGTCACGAATCGACCCGCGGAAAAGGAAATTGTCCTGGAGGACCACGCCGAGCCCCTGGCGAAGGTGACGCAGGTTGATTTCCTTGAGGTCGACGCCGTCCAATTTGAGAAAACCGCTGTAATCGCGATTGATCCCCTGCAGCAGCCGCGCAATTGTCGATTTTCCTGATCCGCTGCGCCCGACGATACCGAACATCGTCCCTGCCGGAATGTCGAAGCTGACCCGGTCAAGCGCAGGCGTCTTGGTGCCGATGTAGGTGAAGGTCAGGTCACGGAAACTGATCTCGCCGACGAGCTTCGGCCTCAGGCCGGTGGAATTCGAACTGCTTTCCAGCGGTCGGTTGAGGACGGATCCTGCTTCGCTGATTGCCGCGCCGACCTCTTCGAAGTCCTCGACCAGTCGCGCAAGGCCGACGAGAGGTTGCGCGACGCGTTGGGCGATCATCATGAATGCGAACAGGCTGCCGACCATGTAGCCGGACGTGTCGCTCATCGCGAGATAAGCTCCGATCAGCATCGTGCCGAGGACCATCGCACGCTCGATCGGCGTGACAAGCGTCTGCGGCCAGTTGGCGAGCTGCCCGAAGGCAAGGCGCGCCCTGCCCGCATCCGCCACCCGCTCGTCCCAAAGCGCCTTGCGTTGCGGTTCGAGACCGAGCGCCTTCACCGTCTTGATACCGACGACGGTTTCGCCGAGCGCCGCCGCCTTCCAGGTCTCCGCGTCGACCACCTGCTGGTACCTGCGGCGCAGTGGCGCGAGATAGGCGAAGATGATCAACATGATCAGGCCGGCACAGGCAAGCACCATCCAGCCGAGCGTCGCGTTGATGTAGAACATTACCGGGATCAGCACGCAGAGCGTGATCAGATCCAGGAACGTGGAGAGGAGTTTTCCGGTCAGGAACTCGCGGATGCGATAGATCTGTGCGAGGTGGTACATCGTCTCGCCGGCCGGATGACGCTCGAAATAGTCGAGCGGCAGACGCAGGAGCCTGCTGAAGACATGCAAGTTCAGTTTGGTGTCCAACCGGGCGCCGACGACGTTGATGATCAGCCGTCGGGCGTGACCGAGCAGCGTCTCGTAAACGAACAAGACGGCAATTATGGCTGACAACAGCACGAGGGTCGAAACGCTGTTGAACTGCAGCACCTTGTTGACCAGCGTCATGACGATAAGAGGCGGCAGAACGGTAAGGATGCTGAGAGTGAACGAGGCGATGCCGATGTCACGCATGGAACGGCTTTCGAACCGTACCAGGTCGATCAACCAGCGGAGGGTGAAAGGCGCATCGGCCGCGATGTAGGATCGCGCCGGACGCAACAGCACCGCCTCACCCGCCCACACCTGCGACAACCTCAACTCGTCGATGGCGATGGGCTCGGCGTCGTCGGGCGCGTCCGCGCTTTTGAGGAAGACGACATTCCGCTCCGGGCTGGCCCCGGTGAGGAGACCTGCGCCACCGTCATTGAACAGCAGGACGACCGGCCCCGTGTGCTCGAAGCGCAGGAGATGCGACCAGCGGATGCGAAGAGCGCGCGACCACATGCCGCCGTTCTGGGCCCATTGCGAGAGATCAGCCGCGTTTGGAATTGGGCTGGCGCTCGCCACCCTGAACTCGTTCGGGTCGAGTTCGACGCCATGATAGCGCGCCACCCGTAGCATCGCCTTGAGGCGCGGCGCGATCCGGTCGAACTCGGCGGGTCCGCCGGGAATCCTCCCCGCCTCGCTCTCGCCGCCAACCTTGCCAGTCGCGTCCACGTCTGCGCGGATCGGGATTGGCCCGGCTTCAGCGTTCAGAGGTACGTTCACCATGCACTTGCCCTCCGGCCCACAAGCGAGGGTTCAAGTATTCGCCGCGCAAGCCGTCCCAGCCGGGACTTCCGGCAAAACCCACTATATTCCGAACAGGCCGGCCGTACGAGCCCTTTGCCCGCCTGGAAATAGTGAACGCGCGGGCCTTGCGTTCCCGCAAGGTCCGCGCGTTCTTTATTCAACCTGCACTCAGTCATTCGGCTTCAGAATATCCTTCATTGCCTTCTTCAGCGTGTCGTCCGTGCTGGCGTATCCGGCACCTTGCTTGCCCTTGTCCGAAGTCAAGTCGGACGTTGCGCCGGATGTCTTGTGCTGGTTCTGACCAAAGCCCTTGATCGTCGTGAGAACGTTCAAGAGATCGGTCGTCACCGAACCTCCAGCCAGGCCGACGAGCTGCTGGAACGAGGTATGGCCGTGAGTGTCGCTACTGGTCGGGCCGGACTGCAGGAAGTGCTTGGAGTCCTTGAGTCCGAGCGTATTGGCCGTGACGTTGGCTTTGTGACCAGGGCCGTTTTCGGCATTGTTATTGTTCCCGGAACCACCAGGTGCATCCTGATCTCCATTGCCAAAGCCGTTGTTGCCATGGTCGCGGTCACCGGTCCCACCGCCCGAGCCGGTCGCTCCGGTCGCACCTGTCGAGCCAGCCGAGCCGGTTGCACCAGTCGAGCCGGTTGCGCCAGTCGAGCCAGTCGAGCCAGTCGAGCCGGTCGCTCCCGTATCGCCAGTTGCACCAGTGGAGCCGGTTGACCCAGTCGAGCCTGTTGCTCCAGTCGAGCCGGTCGCTCCGGTCTGGCCGGTCGCACCAGTCTCGCCAGTCGCACCAGTCTGGCCGGTTGCCCCGGTCTGGCCGGTTGCTCCGGTCTCGCCAGTTGCTCCGGTCGACCCAGTTGCTCCGGTCTGGCCAGTCGCACCAGTCTCGCCAGTCGCACCAGTCTGGCCGGTTGCCCCGGTCTGGCCGGTTGCTCCGGTCTGGCCGGTCGCACCAGTCTCGCCAGTGGCACCAGTCTGGCCGGTTGCTCCGGTCTGGCCGGTTGCTCCGGTCTGGCCGGTCGCACCAGTCTGGCCGGTTGCCCCAGTCTGGCCGGTTGCCCCGGTCTGGCCGGTTGCCCCGGTCTGGCCGGTTGCACCAGTCTCGCCAGTCGCACCAGTCTGGCCGGTTGCCCCGGTCTGGCCGGTTGCTCCGGTCTGGCCGGTCGCACCAGTCTCGCCAGTCGCACCAGTCTGGCCGGTTGCTCCGGTCTGGCCGGTCGCACCAGTCTCGCCAGTCGCACCGGTCGAGCCTGTCGCGCCGGTTTCACCAGTCGCACCCGTCGAGCCTGTCGCACCAGTCTGGCCGGTTGCTCCGGTCGAGCCGGTCGCTCCGGTCTGGCCAGTGGCACCGGTCGAGCCTGTCGCGCCGGTTTCACCAGTCGCACCCGTCGAGCCTGTCGCTCCGGTCGAGCCAGTTGCTCCGGTCGAGCCTGTGGCACCGGTCTGGCCGGTCGCTCCGGTCTGGCCAGTAGCACCAGTCGAGCCTGTCGCGCCGGTTTCACCAGTCGCACCCGTCGAGCCTGTCGCTCCGGTCGAGCCAGTTGCTCCGGTCTGGCCGGTCGCTCCGGTCTGGCCAGTGGCACCAGTCGAGCCTGTCGCGCCGGTTTCACCAGTCGCACCCGTCGAGCCTGTCGCTCCGGTCGAGCCTGTGGCACCGGTCTGGCCGGTTGCCCCGGTAGCTCCAGTCTGGCCGGTTGCTCCGGTCTCACCTGTCGCTCCGGTCTGGCCGGTGGCTCCGGTCTGGCCGGTCGCACCAGTCTGGCCTGTCGCTCCGGTATGGCCGGTTGCTCCGGTCGAGCCGGTCGCTCCGGTCTGCCCAGTGGCACCAGTCGAGCCTGTGGCACCGGTCGAGCCTGTCGCGCCGGTTTCACCAGTCGCACCCGTCGAGCCTGTCGCACCAGTCTGGCCGGTTGCTCCGGTCGAGCCGGTCGCTCCGGTCTGGCCAGTGGCACCAGTCGAGCCTGTGGCACCGGTCGAGCCTGTCGCGCCGGTTTCACCAGTCGCACCCGTCGAGCCTGTCGCTCCGGTCGAGCCTGTCGCACCGGTGGAGCCGGTCGAGCCGGTTGCTCCAGTCGAGCCTGTCGCGCCGGTCGAGCCTGTCGCACCGGTGGAGCCGGTCGCGCCGGTCGCACCAGTCGAGCCTGTGGCACCGGTCGAGCCGGTCGCACCGGTGGAGCCGGTCGCGCCGGTCGAGCCTGTCGCACCGGTGGAGCCGGTCGCGCCGGTCGCACCAGTCGAGCCTGTGGCACCGGTCGAGCCGGTCGAGCCTGTTGCTCCGGTCGAGCCAGTCGCACCAGTCGAGCCTGTCGCACCGGTCTGGCCAGTTGCTCCGGTCGAGCCTGTCGCACCGGTCGAGCCTGTGGCACCGGTCGCACCGGTGGAGCCGGTCGCGCCGGTCGAGCCTGTTGCTCCGGTCGAGCCTGTGGCACCGGTCGAGCCGGTCGAGCCTGTTGCTCCGGTCGAGCCAGTCGCACCAGTCGAGCCTGTCGCACCGGTCTGGCCAGTTGCTCCGGTCGAGCCTGTCGCACCGGTCGAGCCAGTTGCTCCGGTCGAGCCAGTTGCACCAGTCGAGCCTGTAGCACCGGTCGAACCGGTCGCGCCGGTTTCACCAGTCGCACCAGTCGAGCCTGTCGCACCGGTCGAGCCAGTTGCTCCGGTCGAACCAGTCGAGCCGGTCGAGCCTGTGGCACCAGTCGAGCCTGTGGCACCAGTCGAGCCAGTCGCACCAGTCGAGCCGGTTGCTCCAGTCGAGCCTGTGGCACCGGTCGAGCCTGTCGCGCCGGTTTCACCAGTCGCACCAGTAGAGCCTGTCGAGCCTGTCGAGCCTGTCGAGCCTGTTGCTCCAGTCGAGCCGGTTGCACCAGTCGAGCCTGTGGCACCGGTCGAGCCTGTCGCGCCGGTGGAGCCAGTCGCACCAGTCGAGCCTGTCGCACCGGTCGAGCCTGTCGCGCCGGTCGAGCCAGTTGCTCCGGTCGAACCGGTCGAGCCAGTACCGCCTGTCGCGCCGGTTTCGCCAGTCGCTCCAGTCGAGCCTGTGGCACCGGTCGAGCCGGTCGAGCCTGTCGAGCCTGTCGAGCCTGTTGCTCCAGTCGAGCCGGTTGCACCAGTCGAGCCTGTCGCGCCGGTGGAGCCAGTTGCTCCGGTCGAACCGGTCGAGCCAGTACCGCCGGTCGCGCCGGTTTCACCAGTCGCACCAGTCGAGCCTGTCGCACCGGTCGAGCCTGTGGCACCGGTCGAGCCGGTCGAGCCAGTACCGCCGGTCGCGCCGGTGGAGCCAGTCGCACCAGTCGAGCCTGTCGCACCGGTCGAGCCTGTCGCGCCGGTGGAGCCAGTTGCTCCGGTCGAGCCGGTCGAGCCAGTACCGCCGGTCGCGCCGGTTTCACCAGTCGCACCAGTCGAGCCTGTCGCACCGGTCGAGCCTGTCGCGCCGGTGGAGCCAGTTGCTCCGGTCGAGCCGGTCGAGCCAGTACCGCCGGTCGCGCCGGTTTCACCAGTCGCACCAGTCGAGCCTGTCGCACCGGTCGAGCCTGTCGCGCCGGTTTCACCAGTTGCTCCTGTAGAGCCGGTCGCGCCGGTTTCACCAGTCGCACCAGTCGAGCCGGTCGCACCGGTACCGCCGGTCGCGCCGGTTTCACCAGTTGCTCCTGTAGAGCCGGTCGCGCCAGTTTCACCAGTCGCACCAGTCGAGCCTGTCGCACCGGTGGAACCCGTGGCGCCAGTCGCGCCGGTACCACCTGTTGCTCCGGTACCACCAGTCGAGCCCGTCGCACCGGTATCGCCGGTCGAACCCGTGGCGCCAGTCGCGCCGGTACCACCTGTTGCCCCGGTACCACCAGTCGAGCCCGTCACACCGGTATCGCCCGTCGCGCCGGTGGAACCCGTGGCGCCAGTCGCGCCGGTACCACCTGTTGCCCCGGTACCACCGGTCGAGCCCGTCGCACCGGTATCGCCGGTCGCACCCGTGGCGCCGGTACCACCTGTTGCTCCAGTACCACCAGTCGAGCCCGTCGCGCCGGTATCGCCGGTCGCACCCGTGGCGCCGGTACCACCTGTTGCTCCAGTACCACCAGTCGAGCCCGTCGCGCCGGTATCGCCGGTCGCGCCGGTCGAACCCGTGCCGCCAGTCGCGCCGGTACCACCAGTGGCTCCGGTTGTCCCTGTCGCACCAGTAGCACCGGTGGCGCCTGTAGTTCCGGTCGCACCTGTGGCTCCGGTCGTGCCTGTTCCGGTGGCGCCCGTAGCGCCTGTGGCGCCCGTAGCGCCCGTGGCTCCGGTCGTGCCCGTTCCGGTGGCGCCCGTCGCGCCCGTCGCGCCTGTTCCTCCAGTCGGACCCGTGGCGCCTACTTGATTAGTGATGGTGAGACTACCCCCATTAAACGTATCGCCATTTTTGCCATTGTTAGTAGGGTCAGGCGTGAAGGTAAAAGTGACACCATGTATAAGCGTGCCATACAAATTGAAACCGCTATCATATATAGTATAATCATGAGTCGTGTCTGGAATTGTTATAGTTAAAGCAAAATTAAACGCTGCGTTATTAGCCGAAGATGGAAGAACAAAGCTGCCAACAACAGTATCTGGATTGGCAGTTGTGTCTATAAGGTAAAATGTATTAATACTTTTACTGCTACCGGCGGATATAGAGCCGGTAAGTGTCAGATCGCCTGGTACAAGCACCCCGGCGTAACTTGCCACCCCATCCGGGGTCAGCGGCGGCAGGGGCGTCAACATGCCCGCGCGTGCGGACAGTTCCCAGGCGCCGCCCAGGGCGGCTGCGCCAACCAGCGATCTCGATGCGCAGACGTCCGCGCCGATGGCCTCTTCCAGCGCCGCCACGAAGGTCTCGCCAGCATTCCCCGATGCCGTTTCGCAGCTCCACAGCCGCAGCTCGCCGTCCGCGGCAAGCGCCCGGCCGATTGCGGCAAGGTCCTCGGCCTCTGCCTTCAGTGTGGCTGATGACCACTCCCCTGCAGTGAAGCTGACCCGGCCAGACGCGCCATGTGCGATGACGTGCACCGCATCGAGCCCTGTGTGCCCTGCGAGTGCGCCAGCGATCTGCTGCGCCGCCGGCCGGCGGCCGTCGAGCACAATCGCTCGAACCTCGGGTCGCACATTGCCGAGAACAGTCTGGAGGTCGGAAACTGAAGGGTCGACAAAAAGGATTTCAGAGGCGCGGGCCATGACTGGCTCCTGTTGGCTTCGAATTCAATTCAACGGAAAACCGCCCACCGGCCTGGCCGGCGAGCGCTGGGGACAAGGAGCTTGGGGGCCGTCATCGTCCTGACGGCCCGACCGCGCCGTCGGGTCGTTCTACGGCCGGGGTCTCTACGCGAAGGAAGCTGACGGCCTCAAAATTCCCGCCATCGTCAAACGTCCCAATGGCAAGTGAGCCGGCGGTGCTCGGCACCTTGACGGTGAGAGCGACAGCGAGGCTTCGCTTGACGGCTCTGGGAAGAACGACCTGACCGACGATCGCGCTCTTGGCCGTGTCCAGAATGAAATAATTTACATTTTCGATCGTGTCGCCGATCGGCAGAACGCCCCGAACGGTGACTTCCATGACCGCAAAACCTGCCGTGAAGCTCATCATCTTCTCCTTGGTCGCGGCCGCCGTGCCGCAGATTTCTCTTGGTTCGTACCCTTGGGGTTTCAATCGCTGGTTTCAATCGCAGCCAAGCGCGCGCGTTCGCCGAGGCCGGTCGCGGCTGCTATTGGCCCCGCGCGCCTCGGCGTATGACGGGCAAGTCTACGAGACGGGCGGGGAAGATTTGACGGCCTCTTCGCGCCGCTCGATCGAACGGCGCGCCACTTGTCCTGGCTGAGGTGAGCGTACAATCCGCAGGCGCCCGGTAACCCACAGCGCACCGGGGAATACCGATCAATCGCTGGCCAATCATTGCTGCCAGCCAGCTGCGGATAATTAAGGGGTTGATCGAAGCGGGAGCCTGCGTCGCGGCCGCATCGTTTCAGACTCGGTATCACACCAACCACAGCCAACTCCCGCAACGCATGTCTCGATTACTCGACGACGACTTGCGAGGGAACCGACTGCTTGCGAGGGAACATCAGGTTGAGAAAAACGCCGGCCTTGAGTTCAAGGCAGTACGACATCTTCTCCAGCACGCCACCCGACACTCCGTGCGCCCTCACGCACGACGTGACTAGCTCCAGACACTCTCCTGGCTCAGCAGACTGCGCAGACAGACAGGCCCACTGCCCGGTCCACGGCTACCCTCCCAGCACAAGGCATTAGTAAAATCTAAAATTAGCAAGTTGTAAATAACCAAGTTAACAATTTGTTAATTGTGGACACAAGCAACTAGTTTTCGGTCGACATCGACATGGCGCGCATGGGCCAAACGCATCGAAAAATCCGACGCTTAAGGCGCCCCTTTGGTTCGCGTCGAACCCTCGATGTCGCGGCGGATTCCGTGCGTCAGCGATTGAGCCGACGGGAACGTTCGTTCGCAGACCCCTGGTCCAGGGCAACTGCGAGACCCTTGCTGTGACGGAAAGCGCTGGCTAACAATGGATTGGGCAGAGATAGCGCGTGACTGGGAAGGGACGATCGATCCTGGCAACAGAGCTCATGCAAATGGCCAAGGCGGCGGGGTGATGTGCATGAGGTATAAGGGATGGATAAAGGCGCGTAACGAACGCCGCTCCGCCAAGGGATTAACATGAGCACCATCGGCCTGTGCATGATCGTCAAGAACGAGGCAAAGGTCATCCTGCAATGCCTCGCCAGCGCGCTTCCTATCGTTGACTATGTCCTCGTCATCGACACGGGTTCCGAGGACGGCACGCAGGATCTCATCCGCAACTTCCTGACCACGCACAATGTCAATGGCGCAGTCATCGACGAGCCCTGGCGGGACTTCGCGTACAACCGGACCTTTGCCCTTGAGCGGCTGCGTGAAGTCGAGACGGTCGACTACGCCATGATCATCGACGCGGACGACGTCGTGGTCCAGGACGCAGGCTTCGATCCAGTCACGTTCAAGTCGCAGATGCAACACGATCTGTACGACGTCGAGGTGTCCCATGGCGGCATTTCGTTTTATCGCCCGCAGATCTGCCGCAACCGGCTGCCGTTCTGCTTCAAGGGCGTGCTGCACGAATATCTCGAGGCCCCTCCCGGCCATCTCACACGCGAGACCGCCAAGGGTTTTCACGTGGCGACGGGGCGTGGCGGAGCACGCAGCCAGAACCCGCGAAAGTACCAGGACGACGCGGCCGTTCTTGAAAATGCGCTTGCCACGGAGACCGACCCCTTCCTGGTTTCGCGGTACACCTTCTATCTGGCGCAGAGCTACAGGGATTCCGGTGAACGTGAAAAATCGCTGGCGAACTATCTGAAGCGTGCCGAACTGGGTTTTTGGGACGAGGAGATCTATGTCAGCCTGCTCGAGGCGGGCAATCTCATGGCAGCGCTGGGACGGCCATTCGACGAGGTCGTTGCCGTCTTCGAGCGTGCGGCGCAGATCGTTCCCGCCCGCGCGGAGGCTCTTCACGCCGCGAGCTTCTATTGCCGCAACCAGGGCCGGAATGCGCAAGGAACGGAATTTGCGCGTCGAGGGCTCGACCTTGCTCAACCGGCCGGACTTTTCATACAGCCCTGGGTCTACGATTACGGACTGCTCGACGAGTTTGCTGTCAATGCCTACTGGACAGGTGCTTACCGGGAATCGCTCGACGCCTGTCTGAAATTGCTCGCCAGCGAAAAACTGCCGGCGGAAATGGCGAAGCGTGTGGTGGCCAACGCGCGTTTCGCCACCGACAAGCTTCCGTTTCATGAGCCGCCGAAACTTGGGGCTTTCGGGACCGAGAGCCTGATCGACCAGCACAAGCTAGTCCGGCGGCGTTCGTTGCGGTCGCGCATGAAGGGCACGCCGCGCATCCTGGTGGCAATCCTGGCAAAGCAGAAGGAGCCGGCACTGCCGCTTTACCTCGAGTGCATCGAGGCGCTCGACTACCCGAAGGCGTCGATCGTCCTGTACATCAGGACAAACAACAACACCGACAGGACCGAGCACATATTGCGCGAATGGCTGGAGCGTGTGGGCCACCTCTATGCGGCGGTCGAAATCGACACCTCGGACGTAGCCGATCGGGTCGAGCAATTCGGCGAGCACGAATGGAACGAGACGCGCTTCAGGGTGCTCGGCCGAATCCGCAACATAAGTTTGCGGAAAACTCTCGAGCACGGCTGCGATTTCTATTTCGTTGTCGACGTCGACAATTTCGTGCGGCCTGCCACGCTGCGAGAACTTGTGGCGCTCGACCTGCCAATCGTCGCTCCCCTGCTTCGCTCCATCTCGCCCGGCCAATACTATTCGAACTATCACGCCGAGATCGATGCGAACGGCTATTATATGCCGTGCGATCAATATGGATGGGTGCTCAACCGCCACGTGCGCGGCATTATCGAGTTGCCGCTCGTGCACTGCACCTATCTTGTCCGCGCCGACGTGCTCATCGAACTGACATATGAGGATGGCACGTCGCGGTACGAGTACGTCATCTTTGCCGACAGCGCCAGGAAGGCCGGCGTCGTCCAGTACATGGATAACCGACAAGTCTATGGCTACATCACCTTCGGCGACGGCCAATATCATGTGAGTGACGGGATCGAGCGCGCTCGAGCGCTGTTGCACGGTGCGGGCGATACCCCCGCATTCACTGCCGCCACGCCCTCTGGCTCCGGGCCGATGCCGGCTCGATCTGTCGAGCCGCCGGAAATTCACCTCATAAACTTGGACAGTAGCGTTGAGCGCTGGCGCAAATATCAAGATAGGAATCCTCATCTAGCTACCAATACAATTCGTGTATCGGCCGTCGACGCAGCATCCCTCGATAGACCTGCCTTAAGAGCCTTGGTGGATGATGGAGTGATTGCCGAGGATTGCGAGTATCTGCCGGGCGCATTGGGATGTGCTCTATCCCACATCAATTTGTGGAAGTTAGCGGTAGCCGAGAGGCGCCCAATTACCATTTTCGAGGACGACGTCTACTCGTCGTTCAATTTTCTTGAGGAGTCGACTCGCATTCTGTCCATCGCTCCAGAGAACTGGGATATGGTAAAGTGGGGCTTCAATTTTGATCCTCTGTTCCTATGGTTGGACTTCGATTTTTCCAAAGCCAAGCTGGAGTTCTACGAGCGAAAGCACAAACAGGTCCCGGCTCAATTTCAATCCGACAACTATTCGAGATCTCTTATACGGCTGACCCATTCCTTTGGTGCGATGGCCTATTCAGTAACTCCAAGGGGCGCTCAAGTACTTCTTGAAAAATGCCTGCCCCTACGAAAGAGATTTATTACGTTTCCTGAGACTGGAGTAGTCCTAGAGGATGAGGGCATCGATTGCGCAATGTCCGCGGCGTATGACTCCATGAAAGCGTTCGTTTGCATGCCGCCACTGGTCATTCACGATGACGAACCGCCGTCAGACCGGACAGACGCAAATCACCGAGAGCAGATCTAGTTTGTCATTGGAAGCACAACAGACCGCCATAGTGCGACGCACATGCGCGAGGAAGGTACCGACAAAGCCAGCCTACGGGGCGTTGGAACCTCCGTGCTGTCGCATGCCAATGTCGACGCGACGAGTCATATTCGATCAGGTGCCGAGGCCGGCGAAGGCCAGAACCTTCGCTGGCAAGCTTCGGTGGGGCCGACACAACAGGGGTCTACTCGCCTGGAGCGTCGGGGGCCGCAGAAATTGTAGCAGGTAAGATACTAAGCCCTCGGGAGAACGGCGTGAATATCGCAAGTCACATCACACTTCTCGTTCACCCAGGGATGGTGAAGGTGCTCGCGAGTTTGATTCAGATGCTCGCCGATGGGCTGCGTGAGATTTCCATCGAAACTGATATCGTCCATGAATTGCCGCAGGGATTCAACGGGCGGGCGATCGTACTGGGCGCCAACCTGTATGGCGAAGTTGGCTTAGCCAATTTGCCAACTAATTCTGTTATATTTAACGTTGAAAATCATACATCTGATTGGATATCAGATGAATATACAAATATACTTCGTCGATTCCCTGTTTGGGATTTTAGCGAATCCAATTCACTATTTTTATCTGATAGAATATCTAGACGCGTATATTACTTTAGACTGTTCTATGTGAGTGAACTTTCAAGAATACTTGATACAGATCACGACATAGATGTTTTATTCTATGGATCTTTTAATGACAGACGATCTAAAATACTTGATGAAATGCGCGCGCGAGGGTTGCGCGTTGAGGCAGTGTACAACGTATTCGGCGACCAGCTTGACCGGCTTATCGCGCGGTCGAAAGTGGTACTCAATTTGCACTTCTATGATAGTGGACAGCTTGAAATCATTCGCATTTTCGATCTGTTGGCGAATAAGCGCGCTGTAGTAAGTGAAGTAAACTCGGGTGAACTGGTGGATGCCGATTTGGCCAGCGCCTTTGTCGCAGCCACTTACGAGAACCTTGTCGATGTAACCGAGGCGCTCGTCAACGACCCAGATCGACGTCAGAAGATAGCAGCAGCAGGCTTCGAGGCGTTTAGTCGACGCAGCGCCAAAAAAATACTTCCTGAGGCACTCGCCTGGAGTGATTTGCCGCGCCTTCCCGGCGATATGGTGATCGGTAGTGGCAAGATGTACGATCCACACTTGCTTAATATCGACATTAGTGGCCAATGGAATCCTGATATTGTCGCCGACATATCAGATCCGGAGCTATTGAACCGTGAATTTACATCAACGCGCTTTGGCGCTGTTCGCCTTAAACCTGAGTTGGTTGTGAGCATCACTGCGTCACATGTACTTGAGCATATTCCAAACCTTGTTACAGCTATGAAAAATTGCTTGGCATTATTGGCAAATGGCGGCATTCTCAAAATAGCAGTCCCTTATGATCTGTCGTACGGTGCTTGGCAAGACCCCACTCACGTGCATGCTTTTAATGAACGGAGTTGGCTCTACTATTGCGAATGGTACTGGTATCTCGGCTGGACCGAAGCTCGATTCGATTTGATTGAGCAGACCTTTCACTATAGTTCCTTGGGGCACGAGCTGGCAGCACGGGGCGTTGCACATGACGAGATTTTGCGTGGCCCGCGGGCGGTCGACGAGATGCATGTGGTGCTGCGCAAGCGGCAACTAACTGAGGCTGAGCGTGCCCATGGGCGCCAAATGCGGGGCGACATCCGCGCGTGAAATTCGATGCAAGCTACCGATGAGGTGCATTAGATGACGCAAAGCACGCCCGATGATTCCCGCGAAGCCTTCGCGCGCATTTACCAAAGCAACGAGTGGGGCTCCTCGGAATCGCGCTCCGGACTCGGTTCAGCGTACGCGACGACACATCGCGTGCGAACCGTATTGCCGATGCTTCTGCGCGCACTGGATGTGAAGTCCATGCTCGACGCGCCCTGCGGCGACTTCAACTGGATGCGCTTCGTCGACTTGGGCAAAACGCACTACATCGGTTGCGATATCGTTCCGGACGTCATCGAAACGAATCGCATGCGATACGCGGATCGCGAATTCCGCGTGCTCGATCTGGCTGCCGAACCACTGCCGAACGTCGACCTCATTTTTTCACGCGATTGCCTGCAGCATCTGACCGAGCCCGATATCTGGCGCGCGCTGCGCAACTTCAAGAAGTGCGGCGCGCGCTGGCTGTTCACCTCAAGCCATTCGACCTCGGCACAGGACATCGCGTCGGAAACAGGCGGATTCGGATTTCTCAACTTGCAGCAACCGCCATTCTCGTTGCCGCTGCCACTCCTGGTCATGCCAGAGGAACACTACGCATCGAAGGCGATGTGCCTGTGGGACATGACGCAAATCGGCGCATGAGAAAACTCAGTGCCATTACCAATTCAAATGCACGTCGCTGCTGCGAAGGCAACATGGCAACTCACACACCACCTTGAGCGTTGTTCGATAGTTGTGGGGTTGTGCTACACCCCAGGAGAAAGTTCCCGATGACGCTCCGGCCGTACCTCGATATGTATGTTTGGACCAAGGCGCATCAGCTGACGAACAGGCGACAGTTTGGCATGCTGGCTGCCGTCTCATTGACCACTGGCTTGGCTACTCTGTTGAGTCACTCGCGGAAAGGCTACGCTGCCATGTCTCCCAAATCTGCCAAGGCCCGCCCATCGCCAACCCTCTTCACCGCGCCCATCGAGCTTGCCGGCGACTGGGGCAGCATGCTCGAGGGCGCGGCTGATCAGGTCGTCGAGCGGATGCGGCATGCATGCCTTGACGGCGTCCGCCTGCTCTCCGACCGCCAGCCGACGCAGCTGCGTGTCGACCAGCACACTTCCGGCACGCCGGCCGTCTGGCTGCATCCGGACGGCAGCAGCATGGCCTGGATCATTGTCGATATCGGTGAGCGCGACTGGTCGAAGCTCGCCTACCAGTTCGGCCACGAACTCGGCCATGTGTTTGCCAACAGCTGGCAGCCGGATGCCAAGCCGGCGCCGCCCTGCCAGTGGCTCGAGGAAGCGATGGTTGAAGCATTCTCCCTGCGTGGCCTCGGACGCCTCGCGAAGGACTGGAAGGCGAACCCGCCGTTCGCCGGCGACAACGCTTTCGGCGATGCCATTGCCAAGTATCGCGAGAACATCATCCGAGGCTATACCGCGCTCGCCGACACTCAGGGACTCGCCCGCGACGCCGCGGCGTGGTTCGGCGACCATCGCGGCGAGATCGAGATGCCCGCGCTCAATCCATTCGCCCAGGCGATGTCGCTGACCATTCTCGCCGAATACGACCGCGCGCCGGACTGCGTCGAGGCGCTGGGAGCACTCAACCGCTGGCCCGGCCGCACCGGTCTGCCGATCGACGAGTATCTCGGGCTATGGGAAAAGAGCTGTGCCGAATTGCAGGCCTCACCGCACCTGCCGCAGCGCTTGCGCGACCTGTTACACGTTCCGCAACGAGCCAAGTGAAGAGCGCAAGCACGCTCGAAACTGACTAGCACGCCCGCATGGGCCCGGTTTCGACATTGAACCAGCCTGCAGTGGTCTGAATAACCTTCCAAAGCTTAGCCGGAAGCGCGATCTCTGGACCGTCGGTGCGCTCAACGTGGTGTTGATCTCATCAGCTTTGTTTCGCTGGGCGAGTTCCGATCGCCAACATTCAGCGAGGTGACCTCGGCACCTATTTCCACGACGATGCCAGACACCTGGTTGTCGAGGATCGCTGGTGCTGGGCTCAACGCCGCCGGGCCGCGGCGATCCAGTCGAGCCGCGCGGCGGGTACGAGGCCGTAGTTATAGAAATTTATGCCATCGACACCGGACGACAGCGCCGGCTTCACCTTGGCCGCAAGGATGTCGGGACCGGCCATTTCCGGATAGAACAGCCGGTAGCCGGCACCGAGGAATTTCTCAGCCCCAAGCGCGTCGCGGCCGGCCGCCATCAGGCTGGCGACGTCGCCGGCCTGCATGTCGTAGGCACACAAGATCGCCCCGTCGCAGACCTTGCCAAGTGCTGCAAGATCACAGCCGCCAAGCCAACCGTCTTTCAGATCGATGATGACGACAGATGTCCTAGGGTCGGCCACTTCGCGCAGTTCGGCGACCAGGCTGGTCACCGGCTCGAACCGCCACTTGAGATAGGCATGAAGCTCCGGCCATGGTGCAAAGGCGTCAAGGCCACTGGCCGGGAAATCGGGAAAGCGTCGCTCGGGCACGGCGCGCTCGCAAGTTTCTGCAATCCATTGTCTGACGAGCTTGCGCGCGGGCTCGCCATCAACTCCCGAGCTGGCCGCGCGAGCCAGGCAGGACGGGCAGAAGCACAGCGACAGCAGAAAATCGTCTTCGGGCGTCAGCCCGACGCCGTCCTTCTCGTGATGGTATTCATGGGCGAAGCCCATGAAGGACGGGCTTTCGAGTTCGATCCTGTCCGGCCTGTAGCTGTACGAGATATCCGCAACCAGCGCGCGGACATAGGCGCGCGCATCCGGATGCGATGGGCACAAATTATAGTAGTTGGCATCGCCGAAGGCGTTGCGGGTGACGGCCTCCGGATGAAGCATGCCGAGGCGGGTGTTGTGCAGGCAGACGGTCCAGCTGGAAACGCCGAGCCCGCCAGCCTCGCGCCTGCGGACGAGATCGCCAAGCACGTCGCCGCCTTCGGTGATCACATCAGCTAGCTTCGGCTGGATAGCGAGCCCGGCCCAACGCGATAGCGTCGGCTTGAAATAGATCGTGCCGTCCTCCGGGAAATAGGCCTTGCGGCGCGGGCTGCGCGGCTGCAGGAATCGGCCGGCGTGGTATGAGGTCGCGAGACTGATCATATTGAGCCCGGCGCGCTCGACAAGATCGCGCTCGACCGCCTCCAGGCCCAAATCCTGGATATCCCAGGGGTAGGTCCACATGGACAGTTGTTGCATGGAATATCCTCAGTCTTGATACCGACGCATGGCCGGAGATGGCGTTATTGTCAGCCCTCGATCGGCTCGGCGACCTGCATGAGGCAGTCGCCCGCCTCGCACATCGTTTGCAGCCGGCGCGACAGCACGATGCCGCTTTCGGCGAAATGCAGCGCTTCTTCCGTAACATCAAGCCGTTCGAGGTCGTGATACCAGCCGGCCAATTGTCCAGCGTTGACGCTGTCGCCCAGCGTGACCGCAGGCTCGAACCAGCCGCGCCTTGTGGCATAGAGACCCTGGCTGTGCCGCGACAGCGAAAGCAGCTGTGTCGGCGCCGGAGATTTTGACGCCGGCCCGAGAACCGGCGCGTCGACCACGCCAAGTGCTGTCATCAGACTGTCGAGCGCACGAGCCGTGATCGCCATCGTATCGACCGTGGCGGTGCCGCCGCCACCGAACTCGCCGCTGACGCCGATGGCGCCGGCACGCCGCGCCGCGCCCATGGAAGTCGGCGAGGTCTGACCATTGTCGGCCACGAACCCGTAAGGCATGCCGAGCGTCCGCATCAACTCCACCCCGCGACTGTGGCGGTCGGGATCGATGTTGCGCTCGACAAGTGCGGTCGGCAGATGTTCCATTGAGGTGCCGCCCGAATGGATGTCGAAGACGACGTCATGGCGAGGGAACAGGTCCCTCTCCAGAAAATCCGCCAGCCGGCTTGTCGGCGTACCCGAGGGGTCGCCCGGGAAAGCGCGGTTGAGATTCCCGCCATCGAGCGGCGAGCAGCGTTTGGCGGCCATCACCGCCGGTACATTGGCCATCGGCAGGATGGTGATGCGGCCTTTGATCTGCCTGGGGTCGAGCCGGCGCATCAGCTTGGCTAGCGACAGTTCGCCCTCATATTCGTCGCCGTGGTTCCCGGCCATCAGCAGCAGCGATGGGCCCTCGCCGTTGTGGATGAGGCAGATCGGCACCTTGACCTGGAAGTAGGGCGAGCGGTCGATCGAGACCGGAATGCTTAGATGGCTGAGCATCTTGCCGTCCCGGTCGAAATCGAGCGTATGACTAAGGCCTGTGTGCATGGCTTAGACCGCCGCGACCGCGGTGATTTCAATGCGCAGATCGGGATCTGCGAGGCGCGCTTCGACGCAGGCGCGCGCCGGCAGGCGCTGTGGATCCACCCAGGCATCGTAGACGCTGTTCATGGCCTCGAAATCGCCGATCTGCGGCAGGAAGATGTTGACCGCCACAAGCTTGGACTTGCTGCTGCCGACTTCGACCAGCAGCGCCTCGACCTTGGCCAGCACGTCGCTGGTCTGGCTCTCGATGCCGGCCTTGCGGTCATTGGCCACCTGGCCCGCTATATGGACGAGGCCGCCATAGACGACTGCCTGCGACATACGTGAGCCGGACTGGAAGTACTTGATCATATCGGATCCTTTCGAGGTTCTCTTCCTGGTGGCCGAAGCAACATCTGGTCAGCCAAAATAGGTGGGAAAGGCGTGGCGGACGTACCCCGCCACATCGACGCCAAAGATCACGCGGTAACGATCGAGGCAGGTGCAGGGGTGCGAAATGCCGAACTCGACGACGTCGCCGACAGCGATATCGTCGCTTTCTGCAACAGACAGGAAGGCATGCTGGTCGTTGAGTTTGACCACCTCGGCGCGCACGGCCGGCGCAGGCAGCGGCTTGCCAGCGCGGAAGGTCGTCAACGGCGTTGGAAAGCCCTGATCGAACGAAACGTCGCGCATGCCCATGCCGCAGATGACGAGGCCGGGCTCCGGCCGCGACAGCACTTCGGCCCACAGGCGCAACGCCGGATGGAACGAATGTCGTGCCGACGCTTCGACACCGCCTACGGCAAAACCCCGGCGGCCATCGAGCGCGCCAAGCGAACGGTCGTAGGTGCCATGATCATGGAAGAAGATGGCGCCGCTGCGCAGCACCAGCGTCGCGTTGCCGTCGCGCGAAACGTCGAGGGACAGCGCGGCGACAACCTTGTCGAAGAAGACCGAACCGCCGGCCGTGACGACCAGCGGCGCCTCGCCGCCAAGGCGCGCGCGCAGCCGCAGGAACATGTCCGACATCATCGCCAGCAGCTCTGATATCACCGCGTCGGTGCGGCCGGGGTCGGGTTGCGCCGCAGCACCTTCATAGGTCGCGACGCCGGCGATCAGCAGCCGCCCATCGGCAGCCGCGATCGCATCGGCGATGGCCTCGGCTTGCGCGGTGGTGCGGGCGCCCGCCCTGCCCGCGCCCAGTTCTACCAGTACGCGCAAGGGAGCGAGCGCCGCATTGGCACGCCAGGCTCCGGCCAGTGCATTGACGGCATCGACCGAGTCGGCAAACACGAAAAGCTCGGCATTCGGCCAGGCACCGGCGAGCGTTGCCAGGCGGCTTGCACCGCCGCTACCGCCAACCTCGTTGGCGATGATCAAGCGGGAAAGACCGGCCTTGAGCATCACCGTGGCCTGCCGAATATCGGCGACCGTCGTGCCCCAGGCTCCGGCCTCGACCAGCGAGCGGGCGAGGTCGGGCGCCATCGGCGTCTTGGCATGCGGCGCGACTGCAACGCCCTGTTCGCGCGCGTAGCGCAGGAACAGGTCACGGTTGACGGCGAAGGCCGCCTCGTCAAGGGTCAACACCGGCAACGACATGCGTCCACCGGCTGGATGCCAGCGCTCGGCTGCAACAAGGCTGCTGTCCAGCCCGATTGTGCCGGGAGGCACGCCGCGGATGCGGTCGTCGAGCCGAAAATTTTCGCGCACGCCAAGCGGCGGGACTGGTGAGTTTTCAGTCATCCGATGCTAACCCTTTCGCCGTCGCAGAACCGGCCGGAATTGATACTGATGGCCGGTCACAGCATGAGAGGCACGCGTGCCAGAACCCTACTCCGGACCGATCATCGACGCCCACCATCATCTTTGGGATCTCGGCCTCGGCCGGCATCCCTGGCTCGCCGCCACGGCCGGCGAGCGCGGCGGACTGGGCGAGCTTGGTCCGCTGAGGCGTAACTATCTGCCTGAGGATTATGCGCGCGACGCCGTCAGGCACAATGTCGTTGCCACCGTGCATGTCGAAGCCGGCTGGGCGAGCAATGACAGCGTCGGCGAGACGCGATGGTTGGAGACACTCGACAAGTCGCAAGGCGTGGCGGCCCGCTATGTCGTCCACGTGCCACTGGCAAGCCCCGAGGCGGCTGCACTGATCGAGGCGCAAGCCGCCTTCGATCGCACCGTTGGCGTGCGCGACATATTGAGCTGGGACCCTGATCCCGCCAGGCGTTTCGCCGCCCGCGACGGCATCATGGACGAGCCGGCATGGCGCGCCGGCCTTGCCTTGCTTCGCCATCACCGGCTCGCCTTCGACATGATGGTGTTCCCGCGCCAGTTCGGCGATGCCACCCGCCTTGCGGCGGCCTTTCCGAGCCAGCAATTCGTCCTCAACCATTGCGGCAGCCCGATCCACCGCGATGCGGACGGAATGCGGCTCTGGCGCGAGGGGCTGCGCGCCCTGGCGCAACACCAGAACGTCGCCATCAAGATTTCGGACCTGGTTGCCTATGATCATCACTGGACGCTCGACAGCCTGCGGCCGGTCGTCCTGCATTGCATCGACTGCTTCGGCAGCGACCGCGCCATGTTTGGCAGCGACTTCCCGGTCGCCAGCCTGCATGCGTCGTTCGATGACATATACGACAGTTTCAAAACCATTGCGGGGAACTTTTCCGCGGACGAGCAGACGGCGCTGTTCTTCGGCAACGCCAGAAGCATCTACCGGCTGGACGATGTATCATCGGCGCGCCTGCTCCCGGCCTGAGAGAAGCAGCAGACCCAGGATCAGCGAGCCGAACAGGATGCTGCGCCAGCCGGGCGATGCATTGACGACGGTGATCAGCGCAGTGATGGTGACCAGAAGGACGGCGCCTGGAATGGTACCGGCATAGGTGCCGAGCCCGCCGAGGATCGAGGTGCCGCCAAGCACCACGGCGGCAATCGAGGCGAGCAGGTACGGATCGCCGATCCCGACATAACCCTGTCCGTTCATGCCGAGGACCAGCACGCCCGCAAGCCCCGAACAGAAACCGCTGATGCCGTAGACGGCGAGCGTCGTGGACGTGACCGGGACCCCGGACAGGGCAGCGGCGAGCGGATTGGCGCCCATGGCGAAGATCCGGGCACCGAGCGACGTGGCATGCATCGTGGTCAGCACGATCACGGATACAGCCACCCACAAAAGCACGCCGGCCGGAATACCGGCCGGCCGCGCATTGCCGAGCCAGTGGACCAGCGGATTCTCGGCAGTCACCGCGCTGCCGCCGGCGATAATGATCAGCAGGCCCTGCAAGAAGGTCGCCATGGCCAGAGTCATGATCATCGGGTGGACGCGCAGCAGGGCCACCCCCAGCCCGTTGACCAGACCGATTGCCGTCGTCAACAAGAGAACGGCGAGGATGGCGGTGAGGCCGGTTGCATCCGCCTGCCATGACAGAAGCGGCAGGCTGACGGCGCTGACCGTAACGATCGCCGCGACCGAAAGGTCGATGCCGCCGGCGATCACCACGAAGGTCTGGCCCGCGGCAACCAGGCCGATGACGGCGCCGAGCTCGATCAGGTAGCGGAGATGGCCGTAGGCGCCGAAGCCGCGTGACGCGAAGCTCGCCACGATCCAGACTGCGGCAACGATGGCAACGGTGAGGAATGGCCGGCTGCGCAGGACCGTCAAGGCACGTTTGCCGCCCGCGCTTTCTTTCCATGCTGTCATTGCTGCACCTTGCGGAATTGCGGGATGGCGACCGCCCCGATGATGATGAGGCCCTGGGCGACATACTG
The DNA here is from genome assembly GCF_056781655.1 of Mesorhizobium bavaricum. Taxonomy (NCBI): domain Bacteria; kingdom Pseudomonadati; phylum Pseudomonadota; class Alphaproteobacteria; order Hyphomicrobiales; family Phyllobacteriaceae; genus Mesorhizobium; species Mesorhizobium bavaricum. The sequence continues at coordinate 6,300,822 of NZ_CM165566.1, forward strand.
GGCGACCGGCGTGAAGCCGAGGAAGAACATGACGCTGATCATCAGGCTGAGCAGCAGGCTGCCGGCAAGCGCGCCGCGCATCGTGCCATGGCCGCCGAGGAAGCCGATGCCGCCGAGCACCGCGGCGGCAATCGAGTTCAGCGTGAAGGCTGTGCCGATCACCGGGTCGCCCGAACCGGTCTGCGCGGCGACGAACAGGCCGGCACCGGTGGAAAGCAGACCGCTGATTGCGTAGGCAGCGATGCGCGCGCCATCGACGGGCACTCCGGAGCGATAGGCGCCGACCGGATTCTCGCCTGCGGCATAGAGGCTCAAGCCAAGCGGCGTGGCGAGGTAGATCTTCCACAGGGCAACGATGAGCACCAGGAGCACGAATGCCGCAGGCGTGTCGCCGGCAAGCAGGTCGGACAGCCACGCGGGAATGGCGCCGCCCGGCCTCGGCAGGATGAGCAGTGCCGCGCCGCCGATAATGAAGGACCCGGCAAGCGTCACCACGATCGCCGGCAGGCGAAGCTTCACCACGATGAAGCCGGTCGCAGCACCAATGCCGAGGCCGGTCAGCGCCACTACGGCGGTACCGCCGGCGACGCCCAGTGGCCCGGCCATCGTCGTGGCGGCGATGACCGCGCCCAGGCTGACGGTCGCGCCGATGGCTAGGCTGATGCCGCCGGTGAGCATCAGGATCGCCTGCGCCATGGCGACCAGTGCCAGCGGAAACCAGCTCTGGGTGAATTTGGCGAAGCCGGATGCCGTGAAGAGGCCTGGGAAAAGGACGCCATAGGCGACGAGAAACACCAGGACGACGGCGAACAGGCTGCGCACGCCGACATTGCGGCGCAATTGCACCGGCCAGTAGAGCACGCCTGCCTGCGTTGCGGAAAGAGGTGTGTTCATGCCGCGACCTTCTGCTGTTCCGCGCCCATCGCGGCCGAAACGATGGCTTCTTCGCTCAGTGCCCCACGCTCGAGCATGGCGACGATGCGGCCTTCGCGAACCACGGCGACGCGGTCGCAGAGATGCACCAGTTCGGGCGTATCGGAACTGAGAAGCACGACCGCCTTGCCGGCGGCGGCGAAGTTGCGAAGCATCATGTAGATTTCACGTTTGGTTTCGACATCGACGCCGCGTGTCGGATCGTTGAGGAGAAGCACGAGCGGGTCGTGCGGCATCCATTTCGCCAGCGCCACTTTCTGCTGGTTGCCTCCCGAGAGGGCCTGCGCCACCCGGGCGAGATCGCCCTTGATACCGAGCTGGGCGGCAAGGCCTCTTGCTGTCTCGCGCTCGGCGCGGCGGCTGCGCAGCTTTAGCGCCGGCAGCCTGGCGAAGGCGGGCAGCATCATGTTGGTGATGATGGGATGGATCAGGTGCAGGCCTTCACGCTTGCGGTCGGCCGGCACATAGGCGAGGCCGGCCGTGTTGGCTTTCGGCACGCCGCCCGGCAGGCCGGTGGCGCCATTGACGGTCGCCGATGCCGTCCGTGCCGGAATGGCGCCGTAGAGGCCGAGCAGCAGATCTTCCTGCCCTTGCCCGACCAGGCCGCCGATCCCGAGCACCTCGCCCGTCTTGATATCCAGATCGACGCCGCGCATCAGGCCGGCCGAAAAATTTCGAACAGAGATGGCGTTGGTGGGTGATGCCGAAGGCTGCCATCGGGGAAAAAGGTCACCGGGGTCGCGGCCGACCATCAGCCGAACCAGCCCGGCGGCATCGGTTCCTACCAGGCTGCGGTCGGCCGTGCAGGTGCCGTCCTTCAGCACGGTGACATGCTGGCACAGCGTCATGACTTCGTTCAGCCGGTGCGAGATGTAGAGAATGGCGATGCCCTCGCCCCGCAGCCGCTCCAGCAGATCGGTCAGGATTTTTGTTTCAGTTGCCGACAACGACGATGTCGGCTCGTCGAGAATGAGCACGCGCGGGTTGCGGTAGAGCGCCTTGGCGATCTCCACCATCTGCCGGCGGCCGAGCGACAGATGTCCGACCGGGGTCGACAGCGGCTCGTGCAGCCCGACAAGATCGCACGCCGCCCGCGCCCGCGCGGCAAGCTCGTTGTAGTCGATCAGGCCGAACCGCTTGGGATAGGCGCCGAGGCCGATGTTTTCGGCGATGGAGAGACTGGCCGTCAGGCTGAGCTCCTGCTGGACGACGGCAATCCCGGCCTGCCGCGCATGGGCAGGGGTCATGCGCGAAACCGCGAGGCCATCGACCTCAATGGTGCCGCCGTCCGGGCGCAAGGCGCCAGACAAGAGGTTGATCAGCGTCGACTTTCCAGCACCGTTCTCGCCGAGCAGCGCATGCACGCGGCCCGGCTGGAGAGCGATGGAAACGTCGCGAAGGACGGGGTTGCCGAAGAAGGACTTCGACACCCCCCGCGCCGCGAGCAGCGGAGCCATGGTTGTCAATGCTACAACCCTTCAGGCTTATTTCTGAGCCAGCAGCTTCTTGAACAGCTCTTCATCGTAAGGCGAATAGATGTAACCGTCAGCCGGGAAATCCTTGGCCCGGGCGAGGTATTCGTCGATGTTGGAATTGTCGATCACCGGCAGCGGGATCTTGACGAAAGCCGGCACGTCCTTGCCTTCCAGCGCCTGGACGGCGGTGTAGGTGGCGAAGGCGCCGAGCCAGTTCGGCTGCATGGTAGCCCAGCTCTTCAGGCCCTTTTCCTTCCACAGTTCGAGGAACTGACGGGCGTTCTCGCCAGTGATCGGCACCTGGTCGCGGCCCTGCTTGTCGAGGGCGAGTACGGCACCGGCAGACAGGGCGCCGCCAAGCGACAGGATGCCGTCGATCTCGGGGTTGGCGAAGAGCAGGCTGGTGACGGCTTCCTGGGCCGGCGCGACATTGTAGGGCGTGTTGGTCTCGGCAAGGACCGTCACGTCGGGATGGGACTTGAGCTCGGCGTCGGCGCCTTTGCGCCTGTCATCGCTGACCGAAACGCCAGCAGGGCCGTTGAGGATGAGGATCTTGCCCTTGCCGCCGATGGCGTCGATCAGGAACTTGGCCGCCTGGTCGCCCCACTGGGAGGAATCGGTGTTGACCTTGGCGGTGACCTTGTCGGTATCGACGAGGCTGTCGAAGTTGATGATGGCGATGCCCTTGGCGCAGGCGTCGGCCAGCACGCGTGCCGGCGCGGTCGACGAACCGGCAATCAGGATGATGGCGTCGACGTCGGAGTCGATCATCGACTGGATCTGCTGGATCTGGACATTGGCGTCGCCCTGAGCGTCGGTCACGACGAGCTTGTCGACCAGCCCTTGCTTCTTCAGGGTTTCGACTTCGGCTTCGATCGTACCTTGCGTCTGCTTCATCCAGGTCGGCACGGAATAGATATTGGCCCAGCCGATCGTGTACGGCGCCTTGCGGTCGCCCTTGATGCAGTTTGCGGCGGCGCTGGCCTGCGAACCGGCGCCCAGGCTCAGCATGAGACCGAGGCAAAGGGCGCTGGCGGATGTAAAGAACGACGATTTCATCATGACTGTTCCCTTCTGAGGTTGTGGCCTCGACGTGCGGCATCGGGACGAAGAAACCCGCCGGTTGCCGAGCCTCGGAAACCGTCTGTTCTCGTCGGGACTTTCTGCGTCAGGCTCGTTAGTTTGTCTGGTATTTCAGACAATGTGTCTGTATATCGGACAAAATGGATGCTAGACCGCGCCTTGACATCTTTCAAGCGTCTTGAGACGAGGACCGAACTGATTTTTGGATGGATGCGGCTGACATGAGCGACGGCGATACTGATGTGATCGAAAAGGAAGCCGGCGCAGAACCGCGCAATGGCGAACGCCGCCGCGGCATCGATCGCGTCATCACGCTGCTTGAAGCCCTGTTGCGCCACCGTGCGCCGATGCGCGTCGGCGACATGGCCAAAATGATTGGCGCGCCGCGTTCAACCACCTACGAAATCGTCAACAGCCTACTTGAAGCCGAAATGCTCGAGAACGTCGGCACGGAAGGCTACGTCTATTTCGGGCGGGCGATGCATCTGTTCGGCTGGGCCTACTCGCATCACAACGCCCACTACCGGCGCATCATCGAAACCCTGGACAGGCTGGCCGCGGAGACCGGCGAAACCGTCCAGCTATGCGGTCTGCGCGGTAACAAATACGTCGTCCTCGATTGCCGCGACTCGCCCGGCCCGTTCCGGATTTCAAGCGATGTTGGCGTCGAGGTCCCGATCCCGTGGACGGCGTCCGGGCGGCTGCTGCTCGGCCATATGAGCGAGCAGGAACTGAAGAACTTCATTCCGCCCGGCGACTACAAGCTTCCCGACGGCCGCATCATTTCACCCGCCGAGTTCTTTGCCGATGTCGCCCTGGCGCATCGGCAGGGTTTCAGCGAGACCGCCGCCCTGGCCGACCGCTTCACCTGGTGCATGGCAGCGCCCATCCAAGATGGCCACGGCGCCATCAACAGGACCTTGTGCTTCGTGCTGCCTGTCGACACGCCGGAGCCGCGGCGCAACGAACTGCTTGCGCTTCTGCGCGAGCGCGCCCGAGGGTTGTCGCTCGCAGGAGGCTGAAGATCGATCGTCAGGCGTCTGATTCCGCCAAAGCCGGCAGACGCTAGGCGAGCAAGCGCGCCAGGTTGGACGCGCGGCGTCGGAAAGGGCCGCAATCCGATTAGGATAGACCATGAGGTTTGCAACCGCTCCCAAGTTTGTGCTATCTTATCGCACGATAGCGCCAAGGAGATGCGGACTTGTCGCGCCTATGGAGTTGGTTCTCACGTTCCAAAGTGCTGGAAGAGAACGGGGAACAGCTTTCCTCGAACTATCTTTCTTCTGCGAGCGAATTACGTCTCGCTGATTTTTTGGCGAGCACGACTGACTTAGTGTCTTTCTATGACAGCAACTTTCGCCTGACACACTACGCGGCAAAGTTGAAAAGTGTCCACGGCCGCGCCGTAAAAGCCGGCGCCAGGGTCTGGGACGTCTATCCTGGCTTTCTTGATTCCAAGCTTCGCCATGAGCTTGATCGTGTGCTCAGCGGCGGCGCTCAGACAAGCGTCGACCTGCCCCCGTCGGGCGGCGAGGCGCCCAGGTCCGTATTCGTATTCCGCGCGGCGGATGGGATCGGAATCAGCGAATCCATAGCAGCGGATTACGCTGGACGGTCCGCCGCGGAGGAGGCAGAGCGTGTGACACTTCTGCATCGGGCGACCCACGACGTGTTGACCGGCCTGCAGAACCGGCGGCGGTTTAGCGAGGATCTGCAACAGGTTTTGTCAAAGGTCGACGGATCAACGGAAAAGGCCGCCCTCCTGCAGATCGACCTTGATGACTTCAAAGCTGTCAATGACACCCTCGGCCATGGGGCCGGCGATACCTTGCTCCAACTCGCGGCAAACCGGATCCGGGACGCGCTGCAAGTCGGTGAATCTGCGTACCGGTATGCCGGAGACGAGTTCGCCGTCATCCAGTCGGGAAAGCAACAGCCTGCTGATGCCGCGCTCCTCGCCGGGTCGTTGATCGACGCACTCAAGGCGCCGTTCATCATCAACGGCATCCCCGTCTTCGTCGGCGCGAGCATTGGTGTCGCATTCGGACCGGAGCACGGGACGGAGAGCGAGCAGTTGATGAAGGCCGCGGACATCGCTCTCTACGCGGCCAAGAGAGATGGGCGCGGCTGCGCCCGAATTTTTAACCGTTCGATGGCGCTCCTGCTGGAACAGCGCGAGAATCTAAGGCGCAGCTTGCGAACGGCGCTGGAAAGGGGCGAACTCTATCTCGAATATCAGCCGCTCGTTCGCCCACACTCGTCAGTGGTGGGCTTTGAAGCACTTGTGCGGTGGCGTCACCCCGAAATCGGAATCATTCCTCCGAGCGTGTTCATCCCGATCGCTGAAGCTGACGGCCTTATGGACGAGATTGGACGGTGGGTACTTGAGGAAGCCTGCCGCCAGGCCACGACGTGGCCTTCCGCCCTAACAGTCGCGGTGAATCTGTCGCCGGTGCAGTTCCTGAGCGGCTCGCTCACGGACACGGTTGCCCAGATCGTCGATAGCGTGGGAATCCGAGCCGAGCGGCTCGAGCTCGAGATAACTGAGACCGTCCTTCTCGAGCAGACCACCGACAACCTCGATACGCTCAATACTCTGAACGTCTTGGGGATAAGGATCTCACTCGACGACTTCGGTACCCACTACTCGTCATTGGGTTATCTGAAGAACTTCCCCTTCGATAGTTTAAAGATAGACCAGTACTTCATTGATGAGCTGGAGACAGATTGGAAAAGTCAGACGATCGTGCAGTCCATCATCGGCTTGGCACACGGTCTGGGAATAAGCGTCACCGCCGAGGGAGTCGAGACGCGGGGACAGGCACAGTGGCTGATCGAGCACGACTGCGATCGTCTCCAGGGCCATTTTCTTGGGCGGCCGATGGGGGGCGAGGCGACGCTTGATTTCATCAGGCGGACGCCGCTGGAACCGGTCTTGGCGTGGGAGGACGAGATCGGACGGTCCAGCCTCCAGAACCAAGGCCGCGACGTTGGCGCGAGACTGGGTTCGAGCGGCGACTAAGGCGGACGCGTTTAGTAGTACCCGGTCCGTGCAAAATGGAAGTAAGCGAGGAAAAGCCCATGAATGTTGCTTCGCAGAGTGTCGTTGCCGAAGCGGCCTTCGAGCCCATGATCCAGATCGATATGGAAATCAAAGCTTTCCTCTCGGCTTGGTTCCATTGCGATCACATAGCGACTTACTTGGCGCGCGTGATCAGCCACAACCGAACTGACTCGGTGCTGCATTCAAATCTCTTCTCTTCGGCGCTCAATGAATTGCTGGAGGTTACCTTCCGTACGCGACATCCCGCCGGCGGCTTCGTGTGCAGGGTGTCTCGTCATGGCAAGACGGATAGGGTTGAATTGATATTCCCCTGCACGCCCGACGAGCGACAATTTTACAAGGACGCCTTATTGCGGGTCGGAGCCCCCGAGGCTCGGGAGCGATACCGCAACTCGCTTTCCGAGGACCTCGCGCCGAGCCCGGAAGTGGTGCTCTTTGAACTGGCTATCGACTATAACGCCACACTGCGGCTCGGCAAAGAAGCCGACGCTGGTGCTATTACGCTTGTGGTGGACCTTCCCATCGAGGGCCAGGCAAATTGACCCCGTACGGCTTGTTCCCGCGCTTCAAAGCGCAATACGACATGAACAATCAGGAGTTCTCCATCTCGGGGGTGGTTCGGCCTCAGGCGATCGACGAGCTTGCGCCCAGCATCGCCCTGCTGAAGGAGTCCATCGGCCGAGTACGCGGCGTTCTCTACATAAACATCAGGCGCCTCACGCAAATGAACAACACTGCGTTCCACGCCTTCGCGCGGGTGATCATCAACTCCTGTCGCGCTCGACCTGACCTCAAATTCGTGATCATCACGTCAAGTGTCGTCGGATGGACAACTCGCAAGTTCGGTCGCTTGTGCGGAATTGGACCGAACATTAGGGTCGAGGAATATGACAGCGAGTTCTATCCGGGTCAGAGCTTCCTAGAAGAAGGCGAATTCATTCCGATCCTCCGCACGCAGACGAGGATAACTTGGCGCCACGAACGCGCGATCTTGCCGCGGCACGGTATGCAGCCCGGCATCACGATGGCCGACATCTGTTGCGGAATCGGCGATTTCGCCGCACTCGTGCAAAAGGAGTTCCAGCCGTCGCGGATCGTCGCCCTGGACCACTCCAGATCAAGTCTCGCCTATGCGCGAAGCGTGGCCGCGGATTTCGATATCCGAGGGATTGAATACATCTATGGCGATGCGTCAGAAATGCTGCTCGAGGACGATCAGTTCGACCTCGTCACGTGCCGACACTCGCTCCAGATCTTCAATCGGCCGGAGCTCATTCTCAAGGAACTTTATCGGATATGCAAACCGGGTGGGCGCGTCTACATCACCAACGAGAAGAACTCGCACTGCCTCGGGGAGCCGCGCGGTGAAAGTATTCAGTGGACCTACAACGAGGTCGCAAAACTGTTCAAGTATTTCGATATGGACGTCGAGCTTGGACCCAAGAGCCGACGGTATCTGACGGAAGCGGGATTCGCAGACGTACGTGTAGAGTCTTTCACTGTTACCAACCTCGACGGCGACCCGCAGGACTTCGCGGATGTCATTGCGGCTTGGGAGAACGTCTACGCGGGACAGATGGCGGTCAAACGCGGCGACACTCCAGAGTTCATCAGGCGGTTCCGTCAGGGCTTCAGGGATCATGTTTTCGCGGCACTCCATCCGAAGGGCTATGCGGGTTGGCCGATCTGGGTCGCATCTGGACGAAAGCAACCATGAACACCGGTGATGAGCGGACACCACGCTTCGGCCTACGCTCCTTTCGGGCGAAATTCATGCTGGTCGTGGGTGGCGCAGTTCTGTTTGACCTCCTGGTAAGCGGCGGCCTGGCACTTTGGAACGTTCAAAGGTTGTCGCGGGATGCCACGTCAGAGGTCGGCGAAGGTCTGACAAACGCGAACCAGGAATACATCCGCTCTTATGCCGATTCGACAGCGTCACGGGTGGACCTTCTGCTGGACCGCGTGCATGCAGACGTCAAGGTGCTGGCCGGCGTCCTGCAGGCCCAGATCGACGATCCAACGAGACAGAAGCAAGTCGGAGAGACCTTGGCGCATGAGGCGCCTGGCTCCGTGACGACGATTTACGACGCCAAAGGCGGATGGGCGCAGAACCTTCGTGGTGGGCCGTCCGTTGTGAGCGTGTGGGGCTACCTGCTCGGCGCTGACCACCGTCCTCTTCCCGCCGTCGAGCGGGAAATTGACAACAGCGCTGTACTGGATCTCGTTGCGCCGAGCCTCCTGGCCAGCGGGTCCTCCAAGCTGCAGATGTACTATATCGGCCCAAAGGAGCGACCAATCTTCAGGACGGCACCCTATAGTGATCAGGCCCAGACCTTCGATCGGCTCTATCCCGGCCACAACAAGGCAGACTTCTGGGAGTTTTTCTTTCCCGGGATCTACGCGTCCTGGCGGCAATGGACCAGGGATCCGGCTTCGCGTCCGATTGCCGACGATATCACGCAGACTGCGCCCTACACCGATGCGATCACCGGCAAGCTTATCGTCAGCTTCTTCCACCCGCTGTGGACGCGGGATCGGACCGACATCGCCGGTATTGCGGGAGCCGACATTACCCTTGATCAACTCGCCGAGATCGTCGAGAGCGTGAAGATAGCGCAAACCGGCTTCGGCTTCCTGACGATGTCGAACGGCAACGTGGTGGCGATCAAACCGGCCGGCGAGACGATTATTGGCCTGATTTCATCGAACGACAAGGTTGCCCAAGGCGTCACCGGTCTCGAACGATCCCTGCGGAAAAGTACGCAACGGGCAATCGCCTCGTTGCCTCTCGGACAGGACAATGACGGCGTCATTCAGCATATCGCCATCGACCAACACGGCGAGAGCGTTCCTTACATTGTTGTTCTCAAGACACTGCATCCGACGAATCTGTGGAGTTCGGGACCGATAGAACGCGAAGCAATGTCGGTCGGAATCGTTGTTCCGGAACGAGAGATCTATGCGTCACTGTTCGCGGCCCAGGAGAGCATTTCTCGCGCAACCAACCGTATCCTGCTGTACCAGATAGGCGCGATCATCGTTTCGCTCCTGATCGTCTTGGCTGTCGTCTTCCGGATTTCAAAGCGGATCACCGCCGGCCTCAGTGCGCTTGCCGGCGCCGCAAGGCGCCTTCAGGCGAAAGACTATTCGGTCCGGGTGAACATTCCGACGCGCGATGAAGTTGGAGAGGCGGGTGCCGCGTTCAACGGGATGGCCGAACAAATCAGCTTTCACACCGAAAACCTTGAGCAACTCGTCGACGAACGCACCAGGGAGCTTGAAGACGCGAGCCAGGAGATCTCCGCACTCAATGACAAACTTCAAAGCGAGAACGTTCGCCTCGGCGCCGAACTCGCGGTTGCGCGCCAGATCCAGTTGATGGTTTTGCCGAGGGCTCGCGAGCTCGAAGCAATCCCTGGCCTTGAGATCGCAGCCTATATGCGGCCGGCCGACGAGGTCGGCGGCGACTACTACGATGTCCTGCAAGACGGGCCCCGTGTCAAAATCGGGATCGGTGACGTGACCGGCCACGGCCTTGAGAGCGGCGTCCTGATGTTGATGGTCCAATCCGTTGCGCGCGCGCTGCAAGAGACCGGTGAGGACAATCCACGCCAGTTCCTGGATCGGCTAAACCGTGCGATTTACAAGAACATAGAACGGACGAACACTGACAAGCATCTCTCGCTGGCCTTCCTTGACTATGAAGATGAACATGTGACTTTGTCAGGCCAGCATGAGGAGGTCCTCGTCATTCGCGCGGACGGGCAAGTCGAGCGCATCGATACGCTCGATCTGGGCTTACCGGTCGGCCTCGAACTCGACATCTTGCCGTTTATCGAGACGCACGACATTCCGTTCAGCAGCGGCGACGTGATCGTGCTCCACACCGACGGCGTCACCGAGGCGGAAGACCTGGAAGGAAGGCTGTTCGGTCTTGATCGCCTTTGCGAAAGCGTGCGCCAACATTACGGCGGTTGCGCCGAGAAGCTGAAAGCCGGAATTGTCGAAGATCTCATGGTCCATATTGGAACCCAGAAGATCCATGACGATATCACCCTTATCGTCATGAGGCATCGGTAGGAAATGGCTACGCTTTTCGGACCAGCCGACCTTGCAATCGGCATGAGAGAGAGTATCAGTCGGGTGCGTTTGTTCGATGGTCCACTCGACCTGAGTTGGCATCATTGTGCTACCACCTCGGACTTCATCGCCGACCTTTTCGCGTTGCGATTTCAGTCTTCTCGCAACGATTACAGGGAAGTACGACACTGCATCGGTTATTTGGTTAACGAACTCATTGAAAACGCTGTCAAGTTTCGTGTGCCGGGCGAGATCATGATCGAATCGTCGATTGATTCGGGGAATTTCAAGGTCAAGGTTTCGAACGTCGTCGACGGCGAGACAGCCGTGGAGTTTCAGAATCTCCTTTCGGAGATCACCGTAGGCGATCCGGGCGAGCTCTTGATCCGGTGGATCGAAGCGAATGCGGCAGACCCTGAGACGACCCGCTCCGGTCTTGGGTTGCTAACGTTGATGAGCGATTATGGTGCACGTCTGGCCTGGACCTTCAGCCCGACCGACGAAAGTGATCGTATTTGGCTGGAAACATATGCTTCAATTCCGGTCCCGCAAACTCATAGCTAAGTGAAATGAAGTCTCAACATGGAAATAGCAACAGAACACTATCGCGTGTGGACTGAGGAGAGCGATATTTATTTCGATGGCGTCATGCGATTGGCCAGCGTCGAAGCCTATGCACCCATTTTATCTTTGATGATCGACGTTCTTTCATCGACACCTGCTTCCGTCACGCTCAATTTAACAGACCTTGAGTTTCTCAACTCGTCCGGCATCAACCTCCTGGCGAAATTCACAATAGAAGCCCGCAAGCATTCCAATGTCCAACTCATTGTGCGCGGAACTTCCGAAATACCGTGGCAGTCGAAATCGCTGCCAAATCTCAAGAAATTGCATCCCGCCGTGGAGCTTTTTTTGACCTGACAGTTGGCTGCGAAGGCAACAAAGCAGGTCGCCGAAGTCAGGGCATGGCTCAGACAACGCCGGCATGATTGCAAGACCGGGATGAGACAAGCGCGTCAGTGCGCGGTTCCCGCGAGCTTTTGCCGACGAGACCTGACCGCCTCCAACAGTTCGCATTCGCTGGTGTGAGCATTTCGAAACATGGCCACAACCATCACCGCCAAAATTTCGGTGTCCGGGTCCAAAGGGTCGAGCTGTTCATCCGCGCAGACCTGATCGAACACGCGTTCGCAGATATCCAGATCGTGAGGACTGAGGCAGGTGCGATTGAAGCGCCGACGCAGCATCTGCGCGAACCTTTCAGGGCCCGCCGCCCGTGCTTTGCGGCGGGCTTTTTACTGAGGAACTACCGAGGCCATGGAATGCTAAGTGATAATATCGCGCTGGGTCTATTGTAGTCCGCTTACTCTGTTCCTGATGATTGCACTGCTAATAGTCCCAAAATTTGCGCACACTCGCGAGCTTTATACTGTCCAGCGATCATCAATTGGTAGTAATCTTGCCGTTTATGTTCCGGGATGCGAAAGCCGCGCCGAAACTCGGCCGCTTCCTTCGGGGTTCGAGTGCAGCCGAGTTTACTGGCGCTGACCTTTAAACTCGCCAGTGAGCAACCTATCTTGGCCGCAATATCCTTCAATGGTTCGTTGTTAACGTATCCATCAAGAATTATCTTGCGACGAGATTCGCTGTTGAGCTTTGCGTTCATTTCGGAGGTCTCCTCAACTACGCTTTCACAATGCGAGATTCTATAAGCACCAAGCTGAAGAGTGTCGTTATCTTCGCATCCAGAAACTTATCGTGGAATGCATTTCTTGCTGTAATTCAGCGTGATCGCCAGATCTGTCGACTCCAGTTCCATTGCCGTCAACAAGGGTTGCGGCTGCCTGTTCACCGAACGGCTTGATTCAATTGGGCAGTAGATAACAGTCTCGAAGCCTTGCCAGATGCCTGAGATACACCACATGATTGCGAGGGGCATGGGCATACCGGAATCGGATATGGCACCACGCGATGGACGCTAAAAGGCAACACAAGGCCCCTGCGAGGCAGTCGCCCGACGGTGATCGACGTCGTTGGCCGCGCGACGGTCAACCTCACAATGAGGCTGCTCCGCCGCTCGTGCCGGCGCTCGAACCTTTGTCCTTTTCAACGCTCGAACTGCCACCAGAGGATCAATTCGCCGCCTGGCAGGCGCATATGGCCCCGCTTGTCGAGGTCAAGTTGCCAGATGACAAATCGCCAGACGATGGCTTTCCCGCCGACCACACGGTTTGGAACCTCGGTGGCATGCTGATCGCTCAACAGCGCGCAGCGGCACATAGTTATGTGCGTTCTGCCGCGAAGCTTCGGTCCAGTTCGATCGACCATTGGAATATCGTCTTGCCACATACTGGCCAGTCATGGACGGAGGTCGATCGCCGTGTTGCAGAAAGCCAGCCGGGCAAGTTGGAGATCAGATCGCTTGGCTACCCGTTTCGCGGGAGGGCAACGGAATCTGAAAGTATCCTTCTCTATTTGCCGCGTGATTTGTTCGCTGATGCGACGGCAACCCTCGACGCAAAGAACAATTCAATTCTGTCCGGCAACTTTGCCAACCTGATGGTCGGCTACGTCAATAGCATAGAAGCAAGACTGGGCAGCCTGACCGCCGACGATCTGCCCCGCATCGTACACGCAACACGCAGCATGATCATCGCCTGCCTCGGGCCTCCGGCGGAACATGCTGCCGCAGCAGAACAATTGGCGAGTGTCGCACTGATGGAGCGAGCACGTCGATACGTGCACCACAATCTGGATGCGGCTCGTCTGACACCGGATTCAATGTGCCGGGCGCTTGGCGTCTCGCGCTCTCGTCTCTATCAGCTGTTCGAACCAAGCGGTGGTGTTCTCCACTACATACAGAGTCGCCAACTCCTGGCAGCCCATATTGCGCTTAGCGATCCGGGGGACAGCCGGCGAATTGTTGAAATTGCTGAGGCTTTCGGGTTCAGTTCAGCGGCCAACTTTAGCCGAGCATTCAGCAAGGAATTTGGTTACAGCCCCCGCGAAGGCCGCAGCACGGTGGTGTTTCCGCGCCCCGCCCACTCCGTTTCGCCTGCTGAACACGCGAAGGCCCCTTCCTTTGAAGGTTGGCTCAAAGCGCTGGGAAGCTGAGTACGGGATCGGCGGGTCGTTGAGTCGGGCAGTGCCGCCACTCGCGCGTCGGGACTGCATGGGCCAGCGGCAACCTGAAATGGCTTAGGCCAGTTGGGGACACGAGAGCGCCGCGCCGACAGCAAGAAATGTACGCCAGGAGAAGTATCTGGATGCGAAGGTAACGACATTCCGGCCTCGTGCGTAGATGTTCACGATGGTCTGGCGGGGGCTCGGCACAGGCGGCAGGCGTCCAAATAGCGCGGCGTCGAGCTGCCTGTGCCGATCACGCCTCCCGCTACGCGGTCAAAGGTGTTCGTCTTGAGTAAGCGTGCCAAGGTCAGCGGCGGCCGGCTGGAGTTCATTCCGCCGCAGATCCCGACTCTGGTGGAGCAACCGCCCGAAGATGCGGGATGGGTTCACGAGGTCAAGTTCGACGGCTACCGGACGCAGATCATCATCGATCAAGGCGGCGTGCGTCTTTACGGCAAGAACGGCCATGACTGGACGACAAAATACTGGCCCATCGCGCTGGCAGTCGAACTGCCATGCAGAGCTGCCATCCTCGACGGCGAGGTCATTGTAACCGACGACCGGGGCGCTGCCGATTTTCCTGCGTTGGAAGCCGCGATCTGGAACGAGCCGAGCCGGCTGGTGTTCGTCGCGTTCGACATCCTCCATCTCGACGGTCGCAATCTTGCCCCTTTGCCCCTGCTGCAGCGCAAGCAGGCGCTGTGGCAGCTGATTGAGCCTGGCGTCGGCAAGATCCAGTACAGCGAGCATTTCGAGGGCGATGCGCTAGCGATCTTCCGCGCCATCGAGAAGATGGGACTTGAGGGCATTATCTCGAAGCGCGCCGACAGCCGCTACAGGAGCGGACCGTCAACAACATGGCTGAAGGCCAAATATTTCGAGGAAGCCGATTTCGATTTGCTGGGCGTCGTTTGCGAGCCTGGTACGGCTCCAATGGCCCTGATGGCCACGCTTGACGGCGAAAGACGGTATGTCGGCAGCGCTGTCATCGACTTGAACCCGTCAATTCGTGACCGGCTGTGGCAGCGGGTCGAAAAGATGGCCGGCCCGCCGCCGAAGGGCGTCAAGAAACCTGGGGCGCAATGGGTGGAGCCGGGGCTTGTTGGCCGCGTCCGCTATCTCAAGGGCGAAGGCCCCCTTCGCCATGCGACGCTGAACGATGTGCGGGAAGACTAATCGCGCGGCGGGCCGCAGTAGTGCCCGCCACGAGACTGGTAAGCGCTGACACCCGCCTTGGCGTCAAATAGCGATCTCGCCGCTTCCCGTTTGATTTCAGCAACCAATCACAATTGCGGAAACCGGCAAGCTCTCAGGTTCCCAGGTGGAGCTCGGAGCGCCGTCGCCTGTGCCGGAGAGGCAGACACAGACCCCGTTATCTCTCACGTCAATTTCATGAAATATATTTCACTATATGAATTTTATTGACTGTCGGCGAGGAGCCTGTAATCTCTGGATCGTCGGCTTTCGGGAGGAAGTCCGACGTCAATCAAACCACATAGCGACGCGCCGTGGGCGCCCGCGACGTCATTGAGGATGGCTTCGGCCAAGGGAGGAAACTTGCGCAAATTTCTGAGCACGCTCGCAATCGCGGCGGCTGCGTCGACCTGTTTGGGTTCGGCTCAGGCGCTTGCCGAAACCCCCAACCCGTTTAAGTGCGAGCCGGGTGAAAAATATGTCATGAACGTCATGGTCTCGGGCGTCGAATACTGGTTCCCGGTCTATGAAATGTTCAAGCAGGCCGGCCAGCAGTTCGGTTGCGAGACCGCCTATACCGGTACGCCCGAATACGACGTCAACAAGCAGATCGCTACCTTCGACCAGGCGCTGGCGCAGAAGCCGGCCGGCATACTGGTGCATCCGATGAACTCCGATCCGTTCATCGAGCCTATCAACCGCGCCATCGAACAAGGCACCGCAGTGGTGACCTTCGCCGCCGACTCGCCCAATTCCAAGCGTGTCTCCTACATCACCTCCGACAACAATGCCGAGGGCACCTATGCCGCCGACGCCGTTGCCAAGGCGATGGATGGCAAGGGCGAATATGCCGTGCTTGAGAACCCCGGCCAGGACAACCACGACAAGCGCGTCAACGCTTTCGTCGCGCGCATGGAAGCCAAATGGCCCGACATGAAACTCGTCGGCCGCGCCGCCTCGAACCAGGATCCGACCAAGGCGTATCAGGCCGTTCTGAGCCTGGCCCAGGCGCATCCCGACCTCGGCGCCGTTTTCATGCCGGAGGCCAATTCGGCCATCGGTGCTGCCCAGGCTGCCAAGGAAGGCGGCGGCAAGATCCGAGTGATGCTCGCCGACGTCAACGCCAAGATCCTCGACATGATCAAGGCCGGCGAGATCTTCGGATCGGTCAATCCCAACCAGGGCATGCAGGGCTATATGGGCTTCATGCTGTTGTGGATGGCCAAGCATCCCGACCTGATCGACCCGATGAACGATGCCAAGCGTTCGGGCTTCAACCCGATGAGCGTCCCCTTCGTCGACAATGGGTTCTCCATCGTCTCCAAGGACAATGCCGACGACTTCTACTGGGACAAGTATCTCAAGCGTCGCGGCACCAAGGGCATCGAGGAATAAATCTCGATCCTGTCTTCGCGACCTCCGCAGGTCGCACCAAACCGGAAGGAGGCTTCGGCCTCCTTCCTCCCCGCAAGCGCCCATCGCAGGAGCATGGCGTGATCCAAGCGCCCATTCTTGAAATCCGCGGCCTCTCCAAGGCGTTTGGCCCGGTCAAGGCGTTGAGCGACGTACAGTTCGAGCTGAGGCGCGGCGAAATCCATGCGCTGTGTGGCGAGAACGGCGCCGGCAAGTCGACGCTGATGAACATGATCGCGGGCGTGCTGCAGCCCGACGAGGGCGACATCCTGATCGACGGCCAGGCAGTCTCGATCCACTCACCCGCGACCGCCCAACGTCTCGGCGTTGCGCTTGTCCATCAGGAGATCGCGCTCTGTCAGGACGCGACCGTCGCCGAAAACATCTACATGGCCGCGATAAACAGCCGGCGTGCGCCGTTGATGAATTTCCAGAAGCTCTACGCTGATGCCCAGAAGGTCATGAACCTGCTCGCGCCAATTCCAGTGCGCACCAGGGTCGCAGACCTCTCCATTTCCAATCAGCAGCTCGTCGAGATCGCCAAGGCGCTGACGCTCGACTGCAAGGTGCTCATGCTCGATGAGCCGACCGCGGCGCTGACCGAAGGCGAGGCGAAGCGCCTGTTCTCGATCGTGCGCGGGCTCAGGGAGCGCGGCATTTCGGTTGTCTATATCAGCCACCGCATGGCCGAAATCTTCTCGCTGTGCGATCGCGTTACGGTCTTCCGCGACGGCCGCTACGTGGCGACCGACCCGATCGCCGCCGTCTCGCCGGACGACATCGTGCGCAAGATGGTGGGCCGCGAAATCACCCAACTCTACCCCGACAAGCTGGCACCGAAAGAGCCGGGACACCTGATCCTGTCGGTCGAGGGACTTTCCGACGACCGCCGTTTCGCCGATGTCGATCTGCAGCTTCGCGCCGGTGAAATTCTCGGCATAGGCGGCCTGATCGGCGCCGGCCGCAGCGAGATCGCGCAAACGATCTGCGGCCTGAGGCCAATGACGTCAGGAACCGTCGCGCTTGACGGAAAGCAGTTGCGGCTGCGCGGCTACGGCGATGCGGTCAAGGCTGGGCTGCTCTACCTCTCGGAGGACCGCAAAGGCTCCGGTGTCTTCCTCGATTTGCCGATTGCAGCAAACATCTCCGCGCTCGACCTCGGCAGGGTGACCGGACCGCTCGGCCTGCTCGACCGCAAGGCCGAGGATCGTCAGGCGCGAGAACTGACCGGCAGGCTTGGCGTGCGCATGGCTGGCATCGAGGCTGCCGTCTCGACGCTGAGCGGCGGCAACCAGCAGAAGGTCGCCATCGCCAAGCAGCTGTCCATCGATCCCAAGGTCATCATCATGGATGAGCCAACGCGTGGCATCGATGTCGGCGCCAAGGTCGAGATCCACCGCTTGCTGCGCCAGCTTGCCGGCAGCGGCGTCGGCGTCGTCGTCATCTCGTCGGAATTGCCGGAACTGATCGGCCTCTGCGACCGCGTCATGGTGGTGCGCGAAGGCAGGATCGCCGGAGAACTCGCTGCCAGCGAGCTCGGCGAGGAGGCCATCATCATGCTCGCCTCGGGCGTCCAGGACAGTTCAAACCAAAGGCAGGCCGAGAATGTCATCTAGGGAATCAGGAGAAGTGCTCGTGAATGCCGAGATCGGGGCCGCCGGCGACGTGCGGCGTATCAATTTTGCTCAGCTCGCATCGATGCGCGAGGCCGGGCTGATCGTCATCATCCTGGCGCTGTGCATTGCCATGAGCTTTGCCTCGCCGCACTTCCTGACATGGGGCAATTTCCGCGCCATGCTGATGAGTTTTTCCATCGAGGGTATCGTCGTCGTCGGCATGACCATCCTGCTCATCGTCGGCGGCATCGACCTTTCGGTCGGCTCGGTCGTGTGTTTCTCCATGGTGGTCTCCGGTGCGCTGTTCCTCGCCGGGCTCGACCCGTGGACGGCAAGCCTGATCGGCATCGGCGTCAGCGCGCTGATCGGCGCGGCGATGGGCTTCTTCGTCACGGTGATAGGGCTCAATCACTTCATCACGTCGCTTGCGGCCATGGTCATCGTGCGCGGCATGTGCCTGGTGGTCACCAAAGGCACGCCGCTGTCGTTGTTCACCCTGCCGCCGGCTTTCAAGGCCATCGGCCAGGGCAGTTTCAACAACATCCCTTATGTCATTCTGATCTTCGTCGTCGTGGTGGCGATCTTCGACTTCCTGCTGCGCCGCGCCACGGCTTTCCGAAAGGTGTTCTACACCGGCTCCAACGAGAAGGCCGCGCAGTTTTCCGGCATCAGGACCAAGCAGGTAAAATTCTGGGTCACGGTGCTGTGCTCAACCCTCGCCGGGCTGGCTGGCGTCATCTACATGGCGCGCTTTGGCGCGGCAACACCGACCTTCGGCGCCGGCATGGAACTCAACATCATCGCCGCGGCCGTCATCGGCGGCGCCTCGCTCAATGGCGGCTCGGGCACCATCTTCGGGGCGATCCTCGGCATGGCACTGCTCTCGGTGGTGACGAGCTCGCTCATCCTGCTCGATATCTCCGTCTATTGGCAGGATATGATCAAGGGATGCATCCTGCTCGCAGCCGTATCGATCGATCACTTCCTGCACCGCAAGAAGTCCTGAACTCCAAGGCACCGAGCAAGACCATGGCCCCTCCCAACACCCGCGACGACATTGCCGCTGTCCGCCAGATGCACCAGGCGCTTGTCCTGCATTATGTCGAAGGCAAGACCCAGGCCGAGATTGCCAGGGAGCTCGGCATCTCGCACGCCACCGTCAACCGGCTGATCAAGCGCGGCCACCAGCTCGGTCTCGTCGAGATCAAGATCAAATCGCCGATCGACCATCTGGTCGACCTGGAGGCGCGGCTCGTGGCGCTCGGCGGTATCGAGCGGGCGGTCGTCGAGCCGTCGGTCTCCGACAATCCTCACACTGCCCTGCAGCGGGTCGGCGAGGCGGCGGCGCGGTTGCTGCTCGACACCATCAAGGACGGCGACACCATCTCGATCACCGGAGGCAAGGGCGTCAGCGCACTGGTCGCCGGTCTCAAACCGGGTCGCCGCTACGATGTCGAAATCATCCCCGCGACCGGCCTGGTGCAAGGCAAGCACTACACCGACGTCAATCACGTCGCCTCGCTTATGGCCGACAAGCTCGGCGGCCGCGCCTATCAGATCCATGCGCCGCTGTTTGCCGATACCGCACAGCAGCGCGAAATGCTGATGGGCGTCAGCTCCGTCGCCGACGTGTTTCGCAAGGCGCGCGAGGCCGATGTCGCGGTGGTGGGTGTCGGCTCCATCCTGACCGACGATTCGAGCTACTACGATCTGCATCCGTCCTCGAATGCCGACCGCCAGGCGATCGAAGAATCCGGTGCGACAGGTGAATTGCTTGCTCATCTCATCGATCGCCAGGGCAGGCTTTGCAACTACTCGCTCAACCGTTCGCTGGTCTCGTTGACGCTTGACGAGTTCGCGACGATCCCGCGCTCGATCGGCATCGCAAGCGGACCCAGCAAGGTCGCGCCGATCCTGAGCGCGATGCGCGGAAACCATCTCGACACCATCGTCACGGACGAGGCCACCGGGCTCCAGATCCTCGAGTTGGCCCAACAGGAGGCAGCATGAATTCTCGACAGATCCAGCGACAGATCGGCAAGTCCGGCATATCGGCGTCGGCCGTAGGCCTGGGCACCTGGGCGATTGGCGGATGGATGTGGGGCGGCACCGACGAGCGTGAGTCGGTGCGGGCGATCGAAGCCTCGATCGACGCCGGCCTCAGCCTGATCGACACCGCGCCGGCCTACGGCCTTGGCCGCAGCGAGGCGATCGTCGGCGCCGCCATCAAGGGCAAACGCGACAAAGTCGTGATCGCAACCAAATGCGGACTGAACTGGCATTCCGGCAAGGGTGGCTATTTCTTCGACCAGAACGGCAAGCCGGTGCATCGTTATCTCGGCGCCGACGGCATCGCCTATGAGGTCGAGCAGAGCCTGCGCCGTCTCGGCACCGATCATATCGATCTCTACATCACCCATTGGCAGGATCCGACCACCCCCATCGCCGACACGGTGGCGGTACTGGAAAAGCTCAAGGCAGCCGGCAAGATCCGGGCTATTGGCGCCAGCAATGTCAGCGCCGAGGATCTAGGCCACTATATCGACGCCGGCCAGCTCGATGCGATCCAGGAACGCTATTCAATGATCGATCGCGAGATCGAAGGCAGCCTGCTGCCGGACACCCGCCGGCACGATATCGCCACCCTCAGCTACTCGTCGCTGGCTCTGGGCCTGCTCACCGGCAGGATCGATCCTGAACGCACATTCGGTGGCGACGACCAGCGCAAGGACAATCCGCGCTTCTCGATGGCCAACCGGCAGAAGGTGGCGCTGCTCAAGCAGGCCATCGCCCCGATTGCCGAACGCCGCCAGGCATCAATGGCGCAGATCGTCATCGCCTGGACGCTTGCGCAGCCCGGCATCACTTTTGCCCTGTGTGGCGCGCGCACCCCCGAACAGGCGCTCGACAATGCGCGAGCCGGCGAGGTGACGCTCGAGGCAGGCGAGATTGCGGCAATCGATGCTGCCGCAGCCGCGCATCTCACCGCAATGGATGCCTGAGCAAAAAAGGCAACAGCCCCGATGACCCGTAGCCATACAATCGCCGGTCTGCGCGACCGGCCGGACATTGCCGTGCTCGTCATCGGAGGCGGCATCAACGGCATCAGCGTCTTTCGCGAACTGGCCTTGCAGGGCGTCGATGTCGTGCTGGCGGAAAAGGGCGATTATTGCAGCGGTGCGAGTGCCGCTTTGTCGCGCATGGTGCATGGCGGCCTGCGCTACCTCGAAAACGGCGAATTCAAACTGGTGCGCGAGTCGCTCATCGAGCGCGACCGGCTGCTGAAGAACGCGCCGCACTATGTCGCGCCGCTACCAACGACGGTGCCGATATTCGATACCTTCTCGGGCATCGCCAATGGTGCCGTCCGCTTCCTTGGGCTGACACGGCGGCCAAGCCGGCGAGGCGCGCTGGTGATCAAGGCCGGGCTCACCATGTACGACTTGTTCGCCAAGGCCAGGCGCCTGATGCCGACGCACCGGTTCAGGGGACGAGCCGAGACCCTGAAGGCATGGCCGGCGATCAATCCATCGATCCGCAACTCCGCCACCTACTATGACGCATGGGTCAGCCGACCCGAGCGCCTTGGCCTGGAGATGCTGCTCGACGCCATATCAGCAGGATGGTCTGGATGTGCGCTGAACTATGCAGCAGTCAATTCGACAGAGGCAGGCCTCACCCTCACCGACATCTTGACAGGCGAGACGCTGCCTATCCGCCCACGGCTGATCATCAACGCCACCGGCGGCTGGATCGACCTGACCAACAAGGCCATCGGTGCGGTCGCGCCACGCATGATGGGCGGCACCAAGGGTTCGCACCTCATCGTTGACAATGCCGAGCTTTACGACGCGCTTGGCGGACACATGGTCTATTACGAAAACGAGGATGGACGCATTTGCATCCTGTTTCCTTATCTCGGCAAGGTGCTGGTCGGCTCGACCGACATTCGCATCGACGATCCCGACCAGGTGCGCTGTGAGGACGACGAGCGAAGTTACATCCTCCAGTCGCTCGCCTTCGTCTTCCCCTCGATCGCCGTTGCCGACAAAGAGATCGTCTTCCGCTTCGCCGGCGTACGCCCCCTGCCCGCCAGCGACGACAGCTTCACGGGGCGTATCCCACGTGATCATTTCTGCGAATTCGTCGAAGCGGGCGGCCATCTGCCAGCGATGCTGTGCATGATCGGCGGCAAGTGGACGACTTTCCGCTCCTTCGGCGAAATGGCGGCCGACATGGCGCTGGAACGCCTTGGCCTCACGCGCAGCTCAGGCACGGAAAACCTTGCCATCGGCGGCGGTCGCGACTTCCCCGCCGATCCGCAAAAATGGTGCGCCGAGCTGGCGGCGAAGCATGGTCTCACGATCGAACGCGCGCATACTTTGCTTCAGCGGTACGGCACATCGGCCGAGGATTTCGCAACGAACCTCGCCTCTGACCCGATGCTGGCGCAGTCGGATTACTCCGCTGGCGAAATCCACCTGATTGTCGAGCGCGAACAGGTCGAGTGCCTGGCCGATTTGTTCCTGCGCCGCACCACCATTGCCATCTCGGGCGGCCTCAACCTCGATCTCGTCGACGCTGTGCTCGACATCCTCGCCGCCAGCAAAGGCTGGGACGCAGCACAAGCCGCCATCGAGCGTTCTGCCTTCCTCGCCTTGCTCGCCCACAAGCACGGCATCGACCTTTCAACCCTCTCCCAGACGAACGACAAAAGGAGCGCCCTATGCGCGTGAACAACAAAGTCCGCATGAACCGGCTGTTCGGCGGTGGCCGCTGCCTCGACGTCGCCATCGATCACGGCGTCTGCAACGAACCGAGCTTTCTTGCCGGGCTCGAAGACATGGCTGGCGTCGTCGCTCAACTGGTCAAGGCCGGCCCCGACGCCATCCAGATGAACTACGGCCAGGCCGACCTTCTGCAATCCGTGCCAGGCAAGGACAAGCCGGCACTGGTCATGCGCATCGACATGGGGAACCCCTACAACAGGACACGTCACCGGGCGATGTGGGCGGTGCTGCAGAACGAAGCCGAGCCCTTGCTCGGCGCCATGGAAATGGATGCGGCCTGCGTCGTGGTCAATCTGTTCATGCTGCCTGACGAGCCGGACCTGTTCCGGCAATGCGTGCAGAACATCGCCCGGGTCCGCGCCGATTGCGAGAAATATGGCCTGCCGCTGATGATCGAGCCGCTGGCCATGCTGCCGGTCGCTGAACATGGAGGCTACATGGTCGACGGCGACGCCGAAAGGATCGTTACCTTGACCCGGCTGGCACGTGAGATGGGGGCCGATATCATCAAGGCTGATCCGACAACCGATCCCAACGACTTCCACCGCGTCGTCGAGGCCGCGCGCTGCCCGGTGCTGGTGCGTGGCGGCGGCAAGGAGGATCTGCGTGCGGTGTTCGACAAGTCAGCTGCCTTGATGGCGCAAGGCGCGTTCGGCATGGTCTATGGCCGCAACATCTATCAGCATGACAATCCGAGCGCTGTCGTGCGCGGGCTGATGGCGATCATTCATGACGATGCCGATGGTGCCGTCGCCTGGGACCTGTACAAGCAGGCATAGGTGGCAGCATCGGGAGGAGCCAATGGGTAAGTACATTCTCGGCCTCGATGCCGGCAACACCGTCATCAAGGCCATTCTCTTCGACCTGTCGGGACGCGAGCTGGCGCTTGCTGTCCGCGACGGCCATTCGTGCATGCCAAAGCCCGGACATGTCGAGCGCGACCTCGACGAACTGTGGCTCAATGCGGTTTCGGTCATCGGCCAGTGCATCGCCCAGGCGGGCATCGACGCCGGCGAGATCGTCGCCATCGGCTGTGCTGGCCACGGCAACGGGCTCTATGCGCTCGATCGCCAGGGCGCACCGCTGATCGGCATCCAGTCGCTCGACACGCGCGCCGTCGGCATCGTTGCCGAATGGGCCGAGCGGAATGTCGGCGACCGCACCTACACTCACTGCCTGCAACGGCCGTGGGCGGCGCAGACACCGACGCTGCTTGCCTGGCTCAAGCGCTTTTCGCCGGCGCTGTTCGCCCGGATCGGCACGGTTTTCCTGTGCAAGGATTTCATCGTCAATCGCCTGACGGATGCGCGCAGCAGCGACACCTCGGACATGTCGGGCTGCGGGCTGCTGCAAATGCGTGACCGGCGCTACGAGCCGGACCTGCTTGCCGCCTACGGGCTCGATGACTGCATGGACCTGCTGCCACCGGTGTTGGAATCGGCCGATATCGCGGGGTATGTCAGCGACAAGGTGGCGGCCGTGACAGGACTGAGCGCCGGCACGCCCGTGGTGGCCGGGCTGTTCGATGTCGTCGCCAGCGCGGTCGGCTCTGGCGTTACCAAAACGGGTGCTGTCTCAGTCATTGCCGGAACCTGGAGCATCAACCAGGTCATCACCGACGAGCCGATCCGAGACCCTTCGATCTTCATGCTGTCGACTTTCGATCGCAAGCGATATCTGGCGATCGAATCCAGCGCGACCTCGGCCGCCAATCTCGAGTGGATCGTTCGCGAATTCCTCGAGCACGGCGGCGACGCCGAGAAGTCGCCTTTCGAATTGTGCAGTGAGCTCGTCGCCACCGTCGATCCCGAAGATGACGTCCCGATCTACCATCCTTTCCTCTACGGCTCGCAGCAGAATGGCCACGCGCGCGCCGGCTTCTACGGCATCGCCGGCTGGCATGGCCGGGCGCATCTGTTGCGTGCGCTGTTCGAGGGCGTCGCCTTCGAGCACAGGCGCCATGTCGAGACATTGCACAAAGCGGGCGCCGATTTCGACCATGTGGTGCTTTCGGGCGGCGGTTCGCGCAGCAGCGTCTGGCCGCAGATCTTCGCCGATGTGCTCGGCGTGCCGGTCACCGTCGCGCGCAGCCGCGAGACCGGAGCCCTGGGAGCGGCGATCGCGGCGGGCACCGGGATCGGCATCTTCGCTGACTACAGCGCCGGCGCCGCAGCCATGACGGCGGCTGCACGGCACTTTGTGCCGAATGCAGCGGTTGCCGGCGCATACGGGCGGCGCTATCGCTTGTACGGCGAGATCAACCAGGCGATGACCCCGATGTGGGAGCGCATCGCCGGACAGCAGGCACGCACGTGACCGAAGCTTCACCGTCTCCGTTCGGCAGCTACGACTATGTCATCGTCGGTGCCGGCTCGGCCGGCTGCGTGCTGGCCAACCGGCTCTCCGCCGATCCGCGCAACAAGGTGTTGCTACTCGAGGCCGGCGGCAGCGACCGCTACCACTGGGTCGATATCCCGATCGGCTACCTCTTCTGCATGGGCAACCCACGCACCGACTGGATGATGAAGACCGAGCCAGAGGCCGGTCTGAACGGCCGCAGCCTCAACTATCCGCGCGGCAAGGTGCTTGGCGGCTGTTCGTCGATCAACGGCATGATCTACATGCGCGGCCAGGCCGCCGACTACGATGGCTGGCGCCAAGCAGGCAATGTCGGCTGGGCGTGGGACGACGTTCTGCCCTACTTCCTGAAATCGGAAGACTATCACGGCGGCAAGGGCGCCATGCACGGCAGCGGCGGCGAATGGCGGGTCGAGCGGCAACGCCTGTCATGGCCGATCCTTGATGCATTCCGGGACGCGGCCGAGGAACTCGGAATTCCCCGCACCGACGACTTCAACACCGGCACCAATGAAGGCTCGGGCTATTTCGAGGTCAACCAGAGGAAGGGCGTGCGCTGGAACACATCGAAAGCGTTCTTGCGCGGCATTGCGGCGCGCAAGAACCTGCGCATTGTACTTGGCGCGGAGACGGAACGCCTTGAGTTCGAAGGCCGGAGCATCACCGGGCTTTTGTTCCGCCACGACGGCCACCTGCATCGTGTCCGTGCCGGACAAACGATCCTTGCCGCCGGGGCCATCAACTCGCCGAAGATCCTCGAACTCTCCGGGATCGGCCGGCCGAACCTGCTCTCGGGCATTGGCGTGGATATCCGCCATGCCTTACCGGGCGTTGGCGAAAACCTGCAGGACCATCTGCAGATCCGCACAGTCTTCAAGGTCTCAAACGCCGCCACGCTCAACCAGCGCTACCACAATATGCTCAGCCGCGCATCGATGGGGCTTGAATACGCACTCAGGCGCAGCGGGCCGTTGTCGATGGCGCCAAGCCAACTCGGCATCTTTGCCAGGAGCGACCCGCGTCTGGCAACACCGGATCTTGAGTACCATGTGCAGCCGCTGAGTACCGACCGGCTGGGAGAGCCGCTGCATCGCTTTCCGGCGGTCACCGTGTCGGTCTGCAATCTGCGCCCGGAAAGCCGCGGTAAGGTGCATGTGGGATCGTCGGATCCGCGTGAGGCAACGAAGATCCGGCCGAACTATCTCTCCACCGAGGGGGATCGCAGCGTCGCCGTCGCTTCACTGCGGCATGTCCGCAGCATGATGAAGGCTCGGGCGGTGGCGCATTTTGCGCCGGAAGAGATGCTGCCCGGCGCGCAATATGACAGCGACGAAGACCTCATCCGCAAGGCCGGCGACATCGGCACGACCATCTTCCATCCCGTCGGCACCTGCAAGATGGGCTCCGACACCTTGGCCGTTGTCGACGATCGCCTGCGCGTGCATGGCCTTGACGGCTTGCGTGTGGTCGATGCTTCGGTCATGCCAACTATCGTCTCGGGCAACACCAACTCGCCGGTCATCATGATCGCCGAGAAGGCAGCGGAGATGATCCTGCTGGACCCACGCCAATGATGCTCGGGCGACGTGCCGCGTCCGGAGCACGTCGTGTCATCCCGCCCTGCCGCGGTCGGAAATCACTGCGAGCTGCGGGTATGGCTGCTGGCTGCCCTGCCGCCTCCCGATTGGCGAACAGCCAGAGATTGTGCGCAGACCTGTTGGCTGGCCTCCCGCGGGCGCGCCTTATTTCTTGCCCGGCGCCTGGGGAAAACGAAAGATCTTCGAGAAGAAAGTCCGCCCGCCGCCAAACCTGCTGCCTGTCGATCTCCATGCTACCTCCCTCATGGACAGTATCGGTCAAGCGATCCGGCCTCGCGCAATCAAAATCCCCCTATTGAGTGACGCGGCGCTTAAAAGAGTATCCCAGCCACTGGCGCGGAAAGCCGCGCTGTGCCCGGCAGGTCTCATAGCTTTCCTACTCCGTTGTGCTGGCTTTTTTTCTGCGCCGATTGGTGTGCGACTGCGCGACGGCCATTTTCAACTCGGGTGTGATCTCCTCCAATGGCGCATTCTCTGCCCCATGTGGGTTCTGTAGCCCCTGGACATGGACGGTCGGGAATGGCAGTTCGATGCCCTGCTCCTTGAAGACTTGGCGCAGGCGTACATAGAATTTGCGTTTCATGCCGAAGGCGCCTCCCGGTCTGGTTGTCGCCTTGACCCTCAACACGATGCCGTACTCGCCGAACTCCTGTACCCCCTGCATCTTGATTGGGTCGAGCACCCAGTTTTTGAACTCGGGATCTTCCGCCAGTTCGAGGCCGATCCGCTTGATCAGCTTGCGCGCAAAGTCGATATCGGTGTCATAGCCAACGGTGATGTTGAATTTGTCGATAACCCAGTCTCGGCTCTGGTTCTGGACCGCCCCGAGTTCACCGAAAGGTATTGTGAACAGCGGGCCACGGTGGTGGCGCAACTTCACAGAGCGCAGCGAAAAGCTTTCCACGGTACCCTTGTAATTGCCCGAGGAAATATATTCGCCGACACGGAACGCATCATCGAGCAGAAAAAACACGCCTGAAATGACGTCCTTGACGACGGTTTGTGCGCCAAAGCCCACCGCGACGCCGACGACGCCGGCGCCGGCGATCAGTGGGCCGATCTGGATACCCATAGAGGCGAGCATCATCAGCACCGCCATCACGACGATCAATGCGAGCAGCATGTTCTGGAGGATCGGCAAGAGGGTGTGCAGCCGCGCCTGCTGCGAATCGAGGATCGGGACGTCCTCGTCGCTGGTCACAGGGTGCGGCATTTCGATGCCCAGCTTTCGTTCGATCAAAGCCTTGATGATCGACCAGCCGAAATCGGCTGCGAGGGCAATGACCACGACATTGATCAAGCCGCGCAATATGAACGCCGTCGTCGTATCGCTGTCCCGCATGGATTGCATGTTCAGACCCCAGACACGCGCGAGAAAGTAAGCCGCCGCCAGGATCAAAATCATCCGGATTCCGCGATCGACGACAGCGATCGTCACTGCTGGGATCGTAGGCCGACCGACTTCTTCCGAACCAGGCCGCAGGACGAAATTAACCCCGCGCCGCGTCAGCAAGATTGCCAAAGGCAGGAAGAATGCGGCGAAGGTAAACCAGAAGTAGGTATAGAGGCCGGCGATGCGCTGTAGGAACAGGACGACGAAGTAAGCCGTCAATAGCCATGTCGCTTCCGTGTGACCGCTTTGGCGCGCACCGGCTCGTTGCGTTCCTGGCCGACGCCAAATGGCAAGCAGCACGACCAACAGCAGCACGAAATCGGCGCCCAGTGACAGGACCATCATTCCGTCCTGATCGATGCCGAGACCGGGCAAGAGGATAAAAGCGGCGCCGAAGAAGGCGAAGACGCCGACGATCCAGGGTAGCCAATAAGACCAATGGTCAGCCGTTTCGTTGGTGATCGGCAAAGCGCGAACCTCGACGGCGTTCTCGACCTTCATGAAAGAAGGGACGAGCATGGCCATGACGTACATGCGCACACCCCGTGTGACGACTGCCGCCATCAGAAATGTCAGTACAATCTCGCGGATAAGCATTGGCCAGTCGAACAACATGAACGCGCCGGCGCTGCCCAGTGCGAATGAAACGATCAGCATGCTGGAATAAAGCGCGCGACCACCAATCTTCTTGGCTCGCCCGATTGGCGTATCCTTCGATTGCGCGATAATCCAAAGGCGAAATGAACGAGTGAGCCTGTACGTTGCCCAAGTGAGCGCCAGGCCGGCAGCGATGAACATCGCAGTCAGGATCAATACGCCGGCAGCCCCCTTGCTGGACATATCGTCCATGGTCTCTGCCCGAACGCGCGCAAACTGGCCAGGTAGCAGAGGCAAAGTTCGCACGATTCTTTCGATATGATGCCTGATCCGATCGAGCGTCGAGGATGCCATCGTATTCATCTGGCCTGGTGCGGCCACGGCGCCGGACGATGCGTCGGTCGGCGAAGCTCCTGCCTCGGCAGGCGCACCCGTTGATCCGGCGTCCTGATTTCGTTGTTCGGCCACCCAGGCCTTCACGGACGGATCGTTGAGAAGCTCGAACAGCTGTTTGACCCTCTCAGGCGGGACGGTCGCCGGCGCCTGCGCCTGTGCCTGACCGGCCAACAGGAGGGCGATCCCAAAGACGAGCGGCCTGGCAATCAGGACAAACATCGCCGTCAGATCTCCGAGACATCGTGCCGGGCGCGCCAGGTTCCTGGCTCCCAATCGTCGAATCATGAGTGGCATCGTGCTGTTAACCTTCCGGTCAAATCGGCAAGCAACGACATCTAGTCCGTTGTTGCCCTACCTTGAAGAAAGCGATGTTGCGGTGCAAGACGTCACGTTGCGAGCCAGAGCGTTGCGCCGGTACTTGGCGGTGTTTAGCCGCCGGGAGTCAGGGCATTCCGACTGCGGTCCAGGCCCCAGCCGTTCTATGAACCGGGCGTCCGTGATGCTGGGCGTAGAACGCCCGGCACCAGGATCCCGGGCTCATATACTATGAGGGGCATGAGCGCTTGCGCCATTCGGCCTGTCTTCGAGTCTTTTTTGCCTGCGTCCAATTCGCCCCGATCTTGACAGAGCGGTGCTGCCATCCGATGCCGTCATTCGTCTTTGACATTCGCCAACTCTTGCCGAAGAAAACGAAAGCTCGATGGTCCAGGACGATGCTACCGTAGGCGGTGTGGTACCGATGTTCGATGCCGAGCAAACCATCGGCGCAACGCTTGCCAGCATCCGCGGGCAAGACCGTCTCCTTTGGCGGGACATCGCCGGCTATGTTTCGGGACCATTGTTCTACCTTCGAACCAGGCGCGGGTAAGACGGCGTGGCGCACAATCCCTTGGTTTCAATCGTGGTTCCCGCGCACAACGCAGAGGCAACGCTGGAGCGCGCACTCGATTGCCTTCTCGATCAGGAAATAGTGGATTGGGAGGCGATCATCGTCGACGACGCCTCCACGGACCGCACCCCCGCGATCATCGCCGGTTATGTGGAGCACGATGCCCGATTTCGGACGTTGAGCTCTTGCGCGTGTAGCGCCGCCGGCGCGCGCAATAGCGGGATTTCGACAGCCCGCGGCCGCTGGCTCATGTTTCTGGATGCCGACGATTGGGTGGATGCCAGCTTCCTTGCAAAAATGCTGGCCGCGCTGAAAACCGCTCCAGATGCAGTGGCCGCCTATTGCGGTTCTCGGCGCGTGATGCCCGATGGCGAACTCACCCCGTCGAGCATCTCAACGGAGGTCGCGATCCAGCCCTTCGAAACATTCGCCCGCCAGTGTGCCATTCGCACTCACGCGCTGCTAGTCGACCGGGAGACAATTGTCGAGTTGGGCGGTTTCGATGTGTCGCTGCGCACCTGCGAGGACTGGGATCTGTGGCAGCGCCTCGCACGTCTAGGCAAACGTTGGGTGATGGCCGACGAGCCGCTCGCTTTCTATCGGATCAGCCCCAACTCGCTCTCCCGCAATTCGACGCAGATGCTGATAGATGCGGAAATCGTGATCGCCCGCGGCTTTTCTCCTGATCCGAGGGTCAAACACCCAGCATCGGCACACGCCAATGGAGCGATCGAGGCGAACGGCCGCACCGCTTCAGAAGCACTCGCGTGGTTCGCGTTGTGGAACGCTGCGTCGGATTGCGGCTGCGGCTCGCGCCCGATCAATCCGCAGTCCCTGCGCGCACTGCCGGCAGGGCGCAAGTGGGCGGGTGAGATCGCCAAGGTGGCCTTCGATGGCCTTATGGTAGGAAGCCTATCGGTGCCGGCGCAATTGGCTGCCAGGTGGGACAGGTTCGGCGGCTCCCTCACCGAGTTGATCATCGAACTCGCCAAGGTCTGGGACAATCCCGCGGCGGGTCGCCGCGTCCAGTATCACCTTGAGCAAATGCTTCTCGACGTCGACGATCTTGCCGCGCCGCGCAGGCTGGCGCGGACACTTGGAATTCGCGTCGACGCTCGAAATCCGACCGCGACCGAAGTTCCGGAAGGAATCGATCAAATTTATGCCTATCTGATGATGGATGGCCAGATCGAGGCTCTCGTGCAGTTCGGCGTACTGGGGAAAGTGACAAGGCGTCATTGGATTGAATTGACCCTGGATTTCGTGCCCCCTGAGCGGCTTGCACCGCAAAAGGCCGCCGGTGCCGACAAGTCAAACATGTTTGCAGCCGAGGCATTGTCGTCCATAGCGGGACGCCGGTCTGATCGGGACAGCCACTTCGGCAAACTCGCAAGATTAGTCGCGGAAGCGCGGTGGCTGGTTCGGTCGAGCGCCGAACCTGCAGAGCCTCTTGGAGCGCCACGCCGTGCACGGGCCGCGGGTGGGCACGATAATGATCGCACGTCGTTCTGGAATCGCCATTTCGCGACCGAGGATCCCTGGAACTACGGTGCGCCCTATGAGCAGGAAAAATATGAGCGGCAGCTCGAAATTCTGCCTCCCGGTCCCATCGGACGGGCGCTTGAGCTGGCCTGCGCGGAGGGCCACTTCACGCGGCAGCTGGCCCCGCGTGTGGGCCATTTGACCGCAACTGACATCTCCGCCGTAGCCATCGGGCGGGCGCGGGAGCGATGCAGCGATCAGCCGAATGTTGAGTTTGGCGTACTGGATTTCTCTGCGGACACGCTGCCGGGTGAGATGGATCTGATCGTCTGTTCGGAAGTGCTCTACTACCTGGATGATCTCGCCGAGTTGCGGCGCATCGCCAAAAAACTCGTTGACGCGTTGGCGCCTGGCGGCAGCTTCATCAGCGCACACGCATTCGTGCTGCGTGACAATGTTGAAAGGACGGGCTTCGACTGGAACACTTTCGGTGCACAAGTGATCTCAGAGACGCTGGCAGGGACCGAAGGCCTCGTCCTCGAGCAATCGATCCAGACCGAGCTCTATCGCATAGACCGCTTCCGCCGCCTGTCACCAGCCGACGTGGCGACGGAACCGATGATAGATCATGTGCCAATCCGCGCGCCCGTCGAAATTGGGGTCGCGCGAAATATCGTCTGGGGCGGGGCGCGGGCCTTGCGCCGCGACGTCGCCCGTAGCGAGCGGCGGCAGCGTATCCCTGTCCTCATGTATCACAGCGTCTCCGATGATGGTCCGGCCGCGCTCGCCCGTTTTCGGCTCACCCCGGCCGCATTCGGCAGCCAGATGGCATGGCTGCGCGCCAATGGCTTTCATGCGATTAATTCAGAGCAGCTGGAATGGTTCGTCGCCAACCGTCGCCCTTTCGTTGGCCGCCCAGTGCTCATCACCTTCGATGACGGCTTCCAGAACTTTGCCGACCATGCCTGGCCGACATTGCGCGCGAACGACCTGACCGCGGAAGTGTTCCTGGTGACGGACCTGGTCGGTGAAAGTGCAAGGTGGGACGCCGACAGCGGTCCGCCGACGCAGCTTATGGACGCCGGGACCATCCGACGCCTCTCCGGCGAAGGCGCGTTCTTCGGAAGCCATCTGGCGACGCATTGCGCGATCGATGGTCTGTCGAGCTCTGACCTGGCCGCCGAGCTTCTGCGCTCTCGTATGTTCATCGAACGGTGGACCGGTCGGCCAACCACGGCGTTCGCGGCACCCTTCTCCGTCACCGACCGACGGCTTGGCCGGCTGGCCAAGGAGTGCGGCTATCGAATCGGCTTCGGCCGCAAACACGGGCCGGCGGACCTCGATTGCGATCCCATCGACCTTCCGCGCATCGAGATTCGCGGGGATCGCTCGCTCGATCACTTTGTTGCCATTGTCGAGGCCGTGCTCGAGTGAACGGTGAAACTTGTGTCATTATTCCCGCTCACAATGCGCACGTTACAATCGACGAGACGCTCCGCAGCGTGCGCGCGCTCGAGATTATTGTTGTTGACCATGGCTCACGCGGCCAGACTGCCGCGATCGCCCGATGTCACGCGGAGATCGATACGCGCGCGCGGCTGATCGAGCGGGCAAACGCCGGTGTGGCCGCCTGGGCACACGTCGCTTCGCGATTACCCATGTCGACGGTGCCGCTCCCCAATGACGGCATTCTGACGGTTGGAAGGCGTGCTGTCGCAGTGACCCCACGATAAAGGAGCCATCCACAAAGGACATCGCAAGTCTATTGGGCGACTTGGGACACGGCTGACATCAGCTCCTGCGGGTTTGGCGCCCCAAACATGTATCGCCCACCCTCCGGAACCTCCGTGAAGCTCCAGCGGACGATGCCCTGCCGGTCCAGTAGGAACTGACCGACCAGTTGTCCATGTCCGGTTGCCATCATCTGCTCGTCGGCTTCGGTCATTTCGTAGTGGTCCCTCTTGTCGAGGATTTCGCCGGCCGCTAAAGGATCCATAGGACCGGGCAACTCGCCTGGTATGTCGACCCGCATATCCTTTACCGCCGCCATCGAGACCTTGTACGGCCAGTTCGTCTCGTTTTGGGTGAATTCGAGATTGGGCAGTCCAAAAGCACGATGTGAAGCGCGTTCAGGGTCGGAGGCCGCAAGCAGATTCGGCATCGGGTGGTAGCGGAAATAGAGACGCGCCCGTTCGATCGGTGTGTTGACCACGGTCAGGCTCTCCACGCCCCTTTCGCGCAGCTCCGGATCAAGCCGCGCCTGGGCGGCGATATGGCGCCGGCAAAACGCACAATGCAGACCTCGAAACAGGCCGACCAGAACCGGTTTTTGTCCGCGAAAGTCGTCAAGCGCGATCTTGCCTTCCTGGGTAATGGCGTCGAGTACCAAGTTCGGCGCACGGTCGCCCGGTTGAAGCGGTACCAAGTCACTATGCGCGGACATTGCCAACCTCCCCACCCGGCTAGTCGAGAAAAGGCAGCACCACAAGCGCTTCCGGGTCGAGCCCGTGCTGGGCGCAAATACCCTGCGCCAGGGAAAAGTAGCGTTCGGCCTCGGCCAGATTGTCGAGGTCGAGATTAAGCGTTGCAAGACCATCATAGCACGGAAACAGCAGTTGGGGTTCGCCTGTTTCGCGGGCTACGTCCAGTGCTTCGTGGAACAAGCCAACCGCCAGTTCCGGACGGCCGTTGCACTGATGGATTTGCCCAAGCACGATCAACGGCACCGGCAGGTGCTCGCGCTGGTCGAGCGCCCGGTCGATCTCGATGGCCTTCTCGGCAGCAGGCACGCCCTCCGTTGGACAGCGATCCGTGAAAGTACAACAAGCGACCGCCAGATTGGCGAGAAGGCGCGCCTGGAAACCCAGATCACCAATATGGCGCGCCACTTCAAGACCGCGCCGACAGACCTCCATCGCCCGTGCCGGATCGATGGTCGTGTAAAGCACGCCAAGATTGGTGTAGCCGCGGCAGGCGGCGCCCAGTAGACCGGCGACTTCGGCCAATTCAATGCTACGCTCAACCTCATGCACGGCTTCACGGTTTCGCCCAAGGCGAGCCAGCGCGACAGCCTTGGTGTTAAGTGCCTCGGCGGTCACAAGAGTGGCATCACGCCCTACCTCGGAGACATGCTCCGTTGTCAGAGTGCGTACGCAATCCAGCGCCGCGTCTGCCCATTTTGCCGCGAGAGCGTGGTCTCCGCTCCGGAACGCCTGTCGGCCACGTTCTTGCCAGAGATGCGCCTGCTCGATCGGGGCATCCGCTCCATCGAGGAGCGCTGCCGCTTCAGCATAGCGGGATTCTGCGTTGTCCCGCTTGCCGACATCCCAAAGCAGCCGACCGATCTTACGCAAAACTCGCGCCGAAGCGACACGATCGGCTGACTCGCGGTATGCCTGCAACACCGTCTCGTAGTGGTGGTGCGCGATCTCGCGGCGGCCTACCGGGCCGCTCAAATCGGCAATGCGCTCTGCAATTGCCAGTTTGAGCGGCGTTTGCCCGATCGCGTCCAACGCAGTCAGTGCTCGCTCGTAGAAACGAAGGGCGTCGTCGTTGGCGTATATCATGCGAGCGCGATCGCCCGCCGCCTGCAGGTAATGCGCGCCCCTCTCCCGCTCGGCGCTCTGTGCGAAATGATGACCGAGCACGGTCAAATCCTCGAGCCGTTCCGGCTTGTCGCCGCACAGTTGCTCCAAGGCAGCACCGACCCGCCCATGGATGTCGGTTCGGCGTTGCAGGAGCAGATTCTGGTAGATCACATCCTGCAGCAATGTTTGCGTAAAGCGGTAGCTTTGCGACGAGACCGAGCCTGATCCGGCAACTTCCTCGATGATTTCCGCATCGCAAAGCAGTTCGCAGCCGGCTTCTAGCCGGCCGGGGTCGGATGTCACGGTTTTCAGAACTGTGGCATCGAAGCGCGGGCCGATTACCGCGGCTTCCTGGGCCAACCGGCGCACCTCTTGGGGCAGCCGGTCGACGCGAGCAAGCAACATTGCCTGGATAGTGGCAGGAATGCCGGTTGCGACTTCGCCTGCCACAGTCCGCCATCGCTGGCCCTCGCGCATCAGTACACCGCGATCGATAAGGCCGCGAACGATCTCCTCTACAAAAAGGGGGTTGCCGCCCGCGCGCTCGAGGATCTGGTCGGGAAGCCTTCCTGCGGAGTTTACCCAGCTCTCGCCGAAAAGCGCCGCCAGCAGGCTGCGTCCGTCGTCACTGTTGAGCGGCGAAAGCCTGAGCGCTGTGTGACTGACCCGACTTGAGTCGAGCTGGTCGTTGTCCGGCGCCGGACGATGCGTGACCAGCAACATCAACCGCGTGCGTTCCAACCTGTCCATCACGAAACGCAGTGCCTCGAGCGACACGGCGTCGGCCCAGTGCAGGTCTTCAACGACAATCAACAGCGGCGACAACGCAAGCCGCCGTTCGATGATTGTGCGGACTGCGTAGAGAATTTGCCGCCGCAGTTGCTCGGGCTCGACATGCTGCAAGGTGGCATCGGGGTCGCCAAGGCCAAGCACATGGTAGAGCAAAGGCATCAGCCGCGTCGCTTCCTCGCCCTGGAGACCGAGATCGGTAAGCAAGCCTGCGAGCTTGCCCCGCATTTCGTCCCCAGTGTCGTTCTGCATCATTCCGGCAGCGCTGCGCACCACAGCGCCCAAGGCACCAAATGATCGTTCGCCCAGCGGTGAGCAGGTGGCCTGCCGCACGGCGAGGTTGCGAAAACGATCCTCGTCGCCGACGCGGGCGACGAACTCCTTTACCAGTCGCGATTTCCCGATACCGGCTTCTCCAACGAGGCGGACAAGTTGGGCCGAGCCGCCGCACGCCTGGTCAAGGCTCGCCAGCATTCTATGCAGCTCCGCATCACGGCCTATCATCGGAGCGCTGAGGCCGAGCGCCTCGAGCCCACGCGCCGCACGCGGCGCCGCAAGCGGTGCATCCAGCCGATGGACGAGCACACTGCCGGCCTTGCCGCGAAGCACGACATCACCCAGCGGCTCGTAGGAGAAGGCATGCCGGGTCAGCCTGTGAGTGAGCTCGCCCACCAGCACCTCACCCGGGGCTGCCAGCGATTGCAGGCGTTGCGCCGTATTCACGGTGTCGCCGGTCACCGAATAGGATTTGGCGGTGCCGATGCCCAATCCGCCAGTGACGACCGGGCCGGTGTTTATGCCGATGTGGAGCAACAAGGGCGAGCCGGAGTGGGGGGCGCTTTCGCCGAGCCGCGCCGTCCGGGCGATCATGTCAAGAGCGGCGCGAAGCGCACGTTCCGGATCGTCCTCATGTGCGACCGGCGCACCGAACAGAGCGAGCAGTGCATCGCCGATGAATTTGTCGACGAACCCGCCGAAGTTTCGCACGGCCGCCGTCAATTCCTTGAACAGTTCGTTCTGCAGCGCTTGCATGACCTCGGGGTCGAGCTGCTCGCTGAGTGTCGTGAAGCCGCAAAGGTCGGCAAACAGGACCGTTACCGTCCGGCGATCGGCGTCGGAGACGGGATGCCGCCCATCGTCGGTTTCGACGTTCGCAAGCAGCGACGGCGTTCGAGAAGGCGGTACGATGGTCCGGCTCGGTGTCGGAGCAGGCCGTTCGACGGCTTTTGCCGGCGCACCGACGCTTGCCCCACATTTCGGACAGAACTCGAAATCGGGTGCGCAGGGGTAGCCGCAACTGGCGCATGGCACGGGCTGGCGCTTGCCACACCTTGGACAGAAAGCGTATCCGCTCTCAACCTCGAAACCGCAGCCCGAGCAGTCCATCGAACAAGACCTCACTAGGGGCCGTGACCGCGTGATCTCCCTACGCGCGTCACGACCAGGGTGTTCACAAGGATGAACCGTTAGCCGTCGACCAGCAAGCGGCTGCGCAAATGGGCATCGGGCGATCAGTGTGAGTCCTGTCGTTCAGGCGGCTGCGTGGCCGTCGTTTGCAAAAGTTTCCTCGTACCCTCCGCCTTCCTGCTATCGTAGGGACGAGGAGACGGACCGATGAGCGAGAATCGTAAGCTGGCCGCAATCCTGGCTGCAGATGTGGTCGGATACAGCCGGCTCGCGAGTGCGGACGAAGATCGTACATTGGCGAGGTTGCGGGCACTGCGCAGCGACCTGATCGATCCGATCATCGCCGTGCACAACGGGCGGGTGATCAAGCGCACCGGGGATGGGGCGCTGGTAGAGTTCCGCAGTGTGGTGGATGCCGTGCGCTGCGCCGTTGAGGTTCAGAATGGTATGGTTGAGCGCAATGCCGGCGTGGCGCAGGACCGCCGCATCGAGTTCAGGATCGGCATCCATCTGGGCGATGTGGTCGAAGAAAGCGACGGCGACCTGATGGGCGACGGCGTCAACATTGCCTCGCGTTTGGAGGGCGTCGCGGCGCCCGGCGCCATCTGCCTGTCCGAAGATGCCTATCGCCAGGTCAAGGCGAGGCTCGACCTCTCGGTCAGCGATCTGGGCAGCACGCAGCTCAAGAACATCGCCGAGCCGATCCGGGTCTATTCGCTGCAAGTCGGCAGCGCCGGAACCAGGGCTGCCGCGACCCCGGAAACCGCGAGCCGGCCGGCGACGGCAGCGCCGCCGAAGTTGTCAATCGCCGTCCTGCCATTCGCCAACATGAGCGGTGACGTTGAACAGGACTACTTCGCCGACGGCATCTCCGAGGACATCATCACGGCGCTGTCCAAACTGTCGCAGCTCTTCGTCATTGCGCGCAATTCGTCGTTTACCTTCAAGGGCCAGAACGTCCATGTGCAGGAGGTGGGCACCAAGCTCGGCGTGCGGCATGTACTTGAGGGCAGCGTACGCAAGTCGGGGAACAGGGTGCGCATCACCGCGCAGCTCATCGATGCAACCTCGGGCGGCCATCTTTGGGCGGAGCGGTTCGATCGCGAGTTGACCGACATATTCGCCGTGCAAGACGACGTGACGCAGCAGATCGTCGCTGCGCTGGCGCTCAATCTGACTGAGGGTGACCGTCAGCGGCTGGCGCCCGAGCACCCGCGCCACGCGGAGGCGTATGACTGTTTCCTGCGGGGCCGGGAGCTGTGGCATCGGCTGACGAAGGAGACCAACGTCGCAGCCCGCGACCTCCTGCAACGTGCCATCGACCTGGACCCGAAGTTTGCCTCCGCCCACGCTTTCCTCGCCCTCACGCACGGACTCGACTACCTGAACAGGTGGAGTGCCTCGCCGCCGGAATCGATGGCGCAAGCGGAAGAGGTCGCAACGCGAGCGGTAACGCTGGATGACAGCGATCCCTGGGCGCACTGGGCGCTGGCTATAGCCAAGCTGTACACACGACGGCACGATGGGGCCATCGGCGAGGCCGAGCACGCGATCGCCCTCAATCCGAACTTCGCCGAGGGGCACGTGATCCTCGGCGAGGCGCTGTACTATTCGGGCAGACCCGAGGAGGCCCTCGAGAGTTTCGCCCGGGGGAAGATCTTGAATCCGTACTTTCCGGATGTGCTTCTGCATTTCCAGGCTTTGGCAGCGTTTCAACTGGGAAGGTACGACGAGGCCGTTGGCCTCTTGATGCAACGACTGGCTCGCAACGCTGTCACCGATGTCTCGCGCGCGCTTCTGGCCGCCTGCTACGGCCATCTCAGCCGTTTCGCCGAGGCCCGCGCGGCATGGCAGGACGTGCTTCGCGTCAATCCCGACTATTCGCTGGAATACCGTCGCAAAGTGTTGCCCTACAAGAACCCTGCCGATTTCGAACTCGTGGTGGACGGGCTCCGCAAGGCCGGTGTCGTGCAATGACAGGTGAGGCCATGTCAGGTCAGACAGATCGCCGTCGCTTGCGGTTGCGCACTAGGAAATTCACCTGAAATAAGGCCTGAAGCGAGCCTCAGGTCGCCGCCTTGATCTCTGCCCGGCCGATCTTGCGCCATCGGGCGTTTTCGCGAACCAGCTTCAGGTCGTCGGTCGTCTCGGCAAGTGTCCGCAAACGGTATTGCCGGAGCAGGTCCGGGAAGAGCGACCCTTCCGGCAGGCCGGCAAGCTGCTCGCGGACGGAGATCTTTTCATCGATGACCCGCATGCCCCAGGCATTTTCCCGAATCTGCAGCTCGGCAGCCAGGTCGCGCTCGTCCGGCGCGTTTTCGTCCAGCGCAGCCAGCAGGATCGAGTGGAAAAGCGCGACATAGCCAATCTGTCTCAGGCCGCCCACAACCCGCACGCGCGGCAGTATGGCAAGGACGAGGAACATCAGGAACAGGTTCGGCAGCAGCACGCCGTCCAGCAGCGCCTGCCTCAGATGCGGCCGCTCGAACGGGATGGAAAGACCATGCGGCCTGTCAGGCTCGATCAGGTGCCCGTTCTCGAGGACGAGCTTGCGCACGCGCTCCTCGCGGATGCCCCAGAAATAGGCCGTGCTATTGGGCAGGAATCTGCCAAATGGGCCCGATGCGGCCTCTTGCAAGGCACGGTCGAGACGCTGACGCCTTGCGGGCTCCACGAGCAGCCTGGAAAGAAGGCTGCCGTCATCTTCCAGATGCCGCGCCATGGCAGCCGCGGCGAGCCGATCATCGATGAAAACCGGCCGGGCCATGCCGGAACGATCCCAATCGGCGACGAGGTCCTCGTTGAGGGCGGTCAGCGCATCGGCGGCGGTTACAAACACCTTGTCCTGGCTGGCAAGCAGTATGCCCAGCCAGCGGCTGGCATCCGTTTCATCGCCCACCGCTGCGAGCGCGCGCGTGTTCAGGGAGACGGGACCGGCCACGCAGGCGCTTTTGCGGCACAGTTTGTGGCGCCCCATGCCAAACAAATTGACCTTGTCGTCGCCGACATCGAGCCATCCCGGCCCCTCCCGGCCGATTGTCTCCAAGGTCATCGTCGTTCCCATGAAGCCGACGAAGGCCGACAGCCCGCTTTCGACCGCGCCGAGCCAGGCAAGCATAAGGGCATCGAACGTGATCCGGTCCATCAGCAGCAGGCAGTGCAGGCCGGACTGAATCACCGGTCTGTGCTCGAACTCTTCGAGGGCCTTGCCGATCTCTTCCGGCTGCATGATCGCACCAAGGCGCTGATGCAGGACGTCGCGCAGGATCGAACGGGCAGCGATCGCCGGACCCGATGCAGGCCTTGCCACCGGCCGCCACAGATGGCGCGCGTAATCGGAAACCGGTG
This sequence comes from Mesorhizobium bavaricum, assembly GCF_056781655.1. NCBI lineage: Bacteria > Pseudomonadati > Pseudomonadota > Alphaproteobacteria > Hyphomicrobiales > Phyllobacteriaceae > Mesorhizobium > Mesorhizobium bavaricum. The sequence goes on from NZ_CM165566.1 coordinate 6,341,440, forward strand.
CATTCCAGTTCTGCTCGATATCACGCACGACTTCCGGGCAGAGCTGCGACAGCACAGCCAGAATTTCCGCCGGAGGCGTAGGGGTTTGGTCGAAGACGGCGGTCATTGGTCCCGTCTAGCCGCTTGCGGTGTAAACGCCAAGGGAGACCTCAGAACCGCAGCCGGGCCATGCTCAGGAGGTCGTGGTACTGCCCGTCGGTAAAACCGGCCTTGACATGCCGGCCTTCGACCTCGAAGCCGTGGCTTGTGTAGAGACGGACGGCCGGTTCGTTGTCGGCATAGACGGTCAATTCGACCCGCTTCAGGGCGCGCCAGTTGTCGGCCACGTCAAGAAGCGCGCCAAGTATGGCAGAGCCGATGCCCTTGCCGACAAAGGCATCATCAAGGCCGATATTGATCTCGCCGCTATGCGAACGGCGCGGCGAACTCTGCACGACCAGGCTGCCATGGCCGACGACCTTGCCGTCCAGCTCCGCAACGATCCAGGTGGTTTCCTGGCCGGACTTGGCGATGCGCCGCTCGACCTGCTCCACCATCTCGAAGGGCATCCTGAGCGTGCCCCAGCGAAAGCCCTTCATGTTGAAGATGGCGCAAAGCGCCTCCGCATCACTTGGCCGGACGGCGCGGAGCTGCGGCTGGATTTTCTCAGAGGATGGCGAGGTCGTGCTGGTCATGGCGTTCCCGGCGAAGGCAATCGGCCCGGCACGATGCACCGGACGTCCCCTGAAAATCCAGCCGTCTCTGCAACCTATGATGCCGATTGCCCGCTGAAATACCGCGAGGCGGCGTAGAGTTTGAAGACACCGCTGATGCCGATCCAGCAGAAAAGGGCGAGCCAGTACAATGTCCCGGTCGCCGTCCAGTCGATCCGGTGCACCGCAGCGTCGGTGATGACGAGGCCAAGGATGGCAAGCAGGCCAACCAGAAACTGCGCCAAGCCAAGCACCAGCAGTTCCTCGCGTGGCGCGCTTCTCCAGACGAGATATGTGCCGCCCGCACCGGCGAGGAAGATGGCGCTGTAGACATGGGCGTGGAAGGCATCCACCGGCCATGGCCAGATGCCGCTGAATGTCAGGGGAAACAGCAACAGGCCGACGCCATAGAGCCCGAGGATCGCCGTTTCCACCGGAAGGTAGCCGCGCCATGCGGGGTTTAAGGTCACGCCTCTTGCCGAAGGACGGGCCCTGGCCCGCCACAGGAACAGCCCCGATATCGCGACCGAAGCGAGATAGACCAAAAACCAGAGCCAGGGCGCTTTGCGCTCGAAGTTGAAATAGCCGAGATTGAGGAACGAGGCCACCGACACGATGACGGTGAAGATGAAGGCCATGACGAGCACGAGCCTGCCGGGCGACCATCGATTCCACAACAGCAGCGCCGCCATCACGACCATTTCGGCGGTGTAGAAGCCGCCGAGGAAGCGGGCATTGAACGGCGTGACGGCCCAAGGCCAGCGCGGCTTGACCAGGACGGGCGCGAAAAACAGGCCGGCGCCGACGATCAGGACGATGATGACCGCCGCAGAGAAAAGGCGCAGGGCCGCCGGAAATGGCGGGTTGTCGGATGTCGGCATGGGAGAGAGCCCCAACGATGAATTCCCCATGGACCATCATAGTGCCGGTTAGCGCGAATGGAAATTGGACTGTCACCAGGCTTGTCTATTCGAATGGCCGTACGGTCCGTTTCGAAGTAAAATGGCGACTCGGACCAAAGAGGGGTCCGGACAGCCCGCCTCGGGCGCGCATTTTCCGGAGCCTGCACGATGAACGAAGCTCAGGATCTGTTCTCGCTTCTGCGGCAATCGACCGATGTCGATCCACAGGCAGTCGACGCGATCGAGCGAACCATCGCGGAGGGCCAGGACCGTGAACTTTGCCGCATCAATGCGCCAGCCTTCGCCGGCAAGCATGGCCTCGACGAGGAACGCACCATAGGCGCCTTTCTCCACGCTGCGCGGGTGGGTATCTTCGACATTTCCTGGAATGTCCTGTGCCCCGGCTGTGGCGGCGTGCTCGACACCAACGCCACGCTGAAAACCCTGCAGAAGGACGAATACACCTGCGCGCTGTGCTCCGAGGGCTATTCGCCGACCCTCGACGAGATGGTCGAGGTGACATTCACCGTCAGCCCCCGCGTGCGCAGGATTGCCGCCCACAATCCACACGAACTGCCGTTGGTGGAATATTTCCGGCAGATCTACTGGGGGTCCGGCGTCGATCTGCCGGAAGAGGATTTCGCCAAAAAGATAGAGGCGTTCTCGTTGGAGGATATCGAGCTTGCGCCCGGTGAAAAGGCGTTTCTGCTCATACAGCTTCCGTCCGAATTCATCATCGTATTCGAGCCGGTCACCCATTCAGCGCAGTTCATCGACGCGAAGGGCGAACCAGCAAAGGAACGCCGAAGCCTGTCTTTGGTCTTCGACCGCGACCATGTCCAGAGCCAGACGCTGGAGATGCAACCGGGCCCGATGCGCATTTCGCTGGAAAACAGGACCGACACCCGCGTGCTGCCGACGGTCTTCATCGCCGGCAAGGCATTGCATGATTTGCTGGGCAAACGCCGGCCCTTCCTGACCGCCAAGCGCCTGCTCACCAACCATACGTTCCGCGATCTCTATCGCACGGATACGCTCGACATCAACCAGCGCCTGAAGATCACCAGCCTGACCTTCCTGTTCACCGACCTGCGCGGATCGACCGCGCTTTACGAGCGGGTGGGCGACCTTTCAGCCTTCGATCTCGTGCACGCGCATTTCCAGGTTCTGCACGAGATCGTCGCGGCAGAGGCAGGCGCGGTGGTGAAGACGATCGGTGATGCGGTGATGGCGACCTTCGCGACGCCTGATCGTGCGATTGCTGCGGCCCTCAGGATGCGCGATGCGATGCGTGCGCTCAACGACAAGAGCGGACGCGAGGATCTGCTGCTCAAGATCGGAGTCCATGCCGGCCCCTGCATCGCCGTGTCTATGAACGAGCGACAAGACTATTTCGGCCAGACGGTCAACATTGCTTCGCGGGTCCAGAACCTTGCCAACGCGCAGGCGATCTTCGCCACTCGTGCGGTGGTCGACGACAAGCTCACCGCCGATCTATTGCACAGGAACGCGCTGACGCCCGTGCCCCACGAGGTCTCGTTGCGCGGCATTGAGCGGGAGATAGCAGTCTATACGATCCCCTGAAGACCTGACCCCTGAAGACTTGGGTCGTCTCGGCCCCTCACACGCGCCTACAGATAAAATAACGATCGGCGGGCACCGAAGGCGGCAGCGGGAGGCGTTGCAACTGCGGATGATCGAGCGGCGTGCCGCTGACCGCAATGCCGCCGACGCGAAGCAGGCGCGCCGTCAGATCGGGAAGCCAAGTAGAGGTCACTGCATCGCGATCTTCATAGCCGGTGCCGATGTCGGCATGAACAAGAGCGGCATCGATGCCAATGAACCTGCTCGCTGTCTCGCGTATTTCGCCGAGCACGAGGTTTTCAGCTTCGGGAATTGAGCTGGCGTGTGCGGCAAGTGCGCGGTCGAACGCCACGATCCGGCGTCCGGGCAGGCGCTCGCGCAGATGGTGGAACGTGCGGCCATTGCCGAGGCCGAGCTCGACCACGGGCCCCTCCATCTTCGCCACCTCGGTGCAGACATGATCGAGAATGTCGCGCTGTGCGGTCATCCTGCGGATGAAACTGTCGAGGCGAGTCATATGCGATTGTACGTCCTGAACCAGTCCGCACATAGAGGCGAACAATGAACATTGCAATAACCGAACAGGCTGCCGACAAGGATGGCGCGCGGCGGAATGGCGATCTCACTTGTAGGGGTCTGCGGCATCCCGCAAGCCGTCGCCGAGGAAGTTGAACGCCATGATGACGAGAATGACGGGGAGCATCGGCAAGAGCAGCCATGGATAGAACGCGATCACGTTGACGCTGCGCGCCTCGGTGAGCAGGATGCCCCAACTGGTTATCGGCGCCCTCAGGCCGAGCCCGAGGAAGCTCAGCGCCGTCTCGCCCAGAATCATGCTGGGGATGGAGAGCGTCGCCGTCGCGATCAGATGCGACATGAAGCCGGGAATGAGATGCCGCCCGATGATGCGGCTGCTCCTGGCGCCCATCAATTGCGCGGCCAGAACGTAATCCTCCTCGCGCAAGGCCAGAAGCTTTGAACGCACGGCCCGCGCCAGTCCGGTCCAGTCGAGTAGCCCGAGGATGACGGTGATGCCGAAATAGATCAGCGCCGGACTCCAGGTTATCGGCATGATAGCCGCCAGAGCCAGCCATAGCGGAATGCTGGGGATCGATTGCAGAACTTCGATTATCCGTTGAACGATCAGGTCGAAGATACCGCCGTGATAGCCGGCCAGTCCGCCGATGACAATGCCGAGCAGGAAGCTGAAACTGATGCCGACGAGGCCGATTGTCAGTGAAATGCGTGCGCCATAGATAATGCGCGAGAGCACATCGCGCCCCAACCTGTCAGTGCCGGCCAGAAAGAGCTGGCCGTTTTCGGCAGGGCAGACAAAATGCCTGTTACCTTCGATCAGGCCCCAGAACCGGTAACTGTCGCCCTTGCAGAAGAAATGGATCCGCTGAATATCATCCTGTTTCTCAATGTAGTTCCGCTTGAGCGTGTCCATATCCAGCGTCATCTGGCGGCCATAGACGAACGGCCCTACGAACTGGCCGTCGTGGAACAGGTGCACCCGCTGCGGCGGCGCATAGATGTAGTCCATGTTGCGCGTGTGCAGATTGTAGGGCGCCAGGAACTCGCAGATCAGTATCCCGAAATAAAGCGCTGCCAGGAATATGCCGGATACCAGGGCAAGCCGGTGCTTCCGGAATTTCCACCACATCAGCCGCAATTGCGACGCCTGATAGACTTTCGCCTGCTCCGGCGTCATCGCCTCGACCGACTGCAGGTCAATGGGCGCGCTGGAAACGTAGTGTTGCAGTGGAGCACCCGGAGCGGGCAGCGGCGAGTTCGTGTTCATTTGGTGCTGCCGCCTTGCAAACGAATTCGTGGATCAAGCAGCGCCAGCGCCAGGTCGGAAATCAGGACACCGATCACCGTCAAGAAGGCGAGGAACATCAGGAACGACCCTGCCAGATACATGTCCTGGCTTTGCAGCGCCTTGATCAGCATCGGCCCGGTCGTTTCCAAAGACAGCACGATCGCCGTGATTTCGGCGCCGGAGATGATGGCCGGCAGGATAGAGCCGATGTCGGAAATGAAGAAATTGAGTGCCATGCGCATCGGATATTTGACAAGCGCCTTGAAGGGATGAAGGCCCTTGGCGCGCGCGGTCACGACATATTGCTTGTGTAGCTCATCGAGCAGATTTGCGCGCAGCCGCCGGATCATGCTTGCCGTGCCCCCGGTGCCGATGATCAGGACCGGGATCCAGAGATGGGCGAGGATCGACTTCGCCTTGGCCCAGCTCATCGCCTCGCCGAGATATTGCTGGTCCATGAGATGGCCGATGGACGTGCCGAACCAGATGTTGGCGAAATACATCAGGATCAGCGCCAGCATGAAGTTCGGAATGGCAAGGCCGAGAAGGCCGAAGAAAGTCAGGCCGTAGTCGCCCCAGCTGTATTGATGCGTTGCGGAGTACATGCCGATTGGAAAGGCGATGAGCCAGGTGAAGATGATCGTGACGAAGGAAACCAGCACGGTCAGCCACATTCGGTCCCCGACGACGTCGCGAACCGGCAGCTCATATTCGAAGGAATAGCCGAAATCGCCGTGCAGCATCCCGCCGACCCAGTAGAAGTAGCGAACGACCGGCGGCTTGTCGAAACCATATTCCTTGCGCATCATCTCGATGCGATCCGAATCCACCCCCTCGCCCTGAGCCCGCAGCTCGGCGACATAGCTGTCGAAATAGTCGCCTGGGGGAAGTTCGATGATCGTGAACACCAGCGCCGATATGATCAGCAACGTTGGAACCATCACGGCGATGCGCCAGACAAGATATCGAAGCACGCTCAGGACTCTCCAAGCCAGAATGTATCCGGCATATAGACGCCGAAATAGGCCGTCGGGTCGTAGCCGTAGAGCGCCTTGTCAGGCAGATTGCGCAGCCGCGAGGACGCCAGAACCGGCTGATGCGTTCCGTTCACCGTGCCGATCGAAAATACCTGATCGGTGTAGATCGACAGCATTGAATTCCAGATTTCGGCGCGCTCCGTGGCTTCGGTCGATGCGTTCCAGCGCTTGAGCAAAGCCATCAACTCGACCACAGGGGGGAGATCGGGCGCCTCACCGAGCTTGCCACGAGACAAGTAGTGAGCACCCCAGAGCGGCCATTGCAGCTGGTCGTCGATGGTGGGGGCCAGCTGGTTCGGGTTCATGTCGGCGGTCGGCACGCCATTGTCGATACCCGACCACATCGACATCATGATCTGGCCGCCAACCGCACGGCTGCGGAAGATGTCGCGCTGCGACGTCCGGATGAACAGGGCGACGCCGATCTTGCGCCAGTGATCGGTGATGAGTTCGAGAGCGTCGGTTTCCAGCGTGCTTTCGCCGGCCGTCTCCACTATGATCTGCGCCGGGCGTCCATCGGGAAGTATCCGCAGGCCGTCATCGTCACGCGCCTGAAGCCCGACCTCGTCGAGCAGGGCATTGGCCTGGTCGGGATCATGGGCGACCCAGGCTTTCGCGAATTCCGGCCGATAGAGCGGGCTCTCGGGCAGGACCGTATCGGCACTTTCCTGCGCCAATCCGTAGAACACAGCCATATTGATCTCGCGCCTGTCCACGGCGAGCGAAAGTGCGCGGCGCACGCGCACGTCGCGAAAAAGGCCGCGCCACACCTGGTCGGCACAATTCAGATTGGGCAGGAGTGCCAGCCGCGAACCCTGTGTGCGTTTCCAGAGATGAATCTTCACCGGGTAGCGCTTCTCCGCATCCTTCAGGAAGGAGTAATCGGTGAAGTCAATTCCCATGCATTGCAGGTCGCTCTCGCCCGCACCGGTCTTGGCGGAAATGATCGCCGACGAGCTGACGTTCATGATAATCCGGTCAACATAGGGCAGTTGCCGGCCATTCTCGTCTATTCGATGAAAGAACGGGTTGCGCTCGAAGACGAACTGCTCAGCCGGCGGCTTGGTCCGGTTCTGCCAGGGATCGAGCGTCGGCAGCTCAGGATTCTCCGGGCGATACTGCCGCGACATGCGGATATGCAGGAGCGTCCATTTCTTGGCCCGGTTCTCCTTCATTAGGCCGGCGAGCCGGAATGGATCCTGGTATTTCTTGTGGAACTGCTTGAGATAGGCGGCTGGCAGAACAAGCGATAGCGGCGAAGCAGCAGCGAGCTTGGGCAGGAAGTCGGGATTGGGCGCATCCCAACTATAGCGGACCGTCAACGGATCGACGATCTCGAAGCGTGGCGGCTTGCCGTCCGCCAGCAGGGTCGGGGCAAGCCCACCTTGCGAAAGCTCATCGTTCAGCCAGACATCTTCCCAGCAATAGCGAAAATCCTCCGGCGTCAGCAGGCTACCGTCAGACCATTTATGCCCTTCCCGTATCTTGAAAGTGAAGACGCGATCATCCGCTACGTCGAAACTTTCGAGAATGTCCGCTTGCATGTTGAGCTTTTCGTCATAGCCGACCAGGCGAGCATATCCATAGATCGTCATCATCCGGATATCTTTCTGGCTGCCGATGATCGTACGCAGCGTGCCGCCATACTGGCCGGGCTGCCGACCCATCGCAGCGAGATTCACCGCGCGCGGGCTCTTGGGCAGGCGTTCGGCGAGTGCCGGCAGCGCCCTGGCCTTCAGCTGCGGCTGAAGAAATTCCGGCTCCAGATCGCCGGCGTGCAACGTGCCCGGTAGGAATGTCGATGCCATGAGGCCAAGGACGGTGCGCCGGCTGATCAATGGCGTAGCTCGCTGACATCTGCCGAACGTCGGGCCAGCACGAGGTGGCCACCGCCAAGATCGAGCGGCGACAGCATATCCTCGTCGCCTTCGTCGCGGAATTGCGGTCCCCATGCGCTGGTGTCGGAAGCGCCGCTGAGATTCAGGGTCTTGAAATCCATCGGCCTGTCGAGATCGGGGAAAGGTACTGCGGCGACCAGTGAGCGCGTATAGGGGTGGACCGGTTTCCTAAGCAGAATTTCGCGCGGCGCAAGCTCGACGATCCGCCCGCCGCACATCACCGCGATGCGGTCTGCCATGTAGTCCACCACCGCCAGGTTGTGGGATATGAACAGGTAGGTCAGGCCCAGTTCCTTCTGCAGGTCCTTCAGAAGGTTCAGGATCTGCGCCTGGACAGAGACATCGAGTGCTGAAACCGGCTCGTCGCAGATCAGGAGTTCAGGCCCCAGCGCCAACGCGCGCGCGATGCCGATACGCTGACGCTGCCCGCCGGAGAAACTGTGCGGATAACGCTTGATGAAGCGCGGATCGAGCCCGATTGCCTGCATCAGGCTCTTGACCGTGGCGAGTCGGGACGCGGCATTGCCACGTTGATGGATTTCCAGCGGCTCGCTCAAGATGTTCTCCACCGTCATGCGAGGGGAAAGCGACGAAACCGGATCCTGGAAGACCATCTGGATTTTCGCACGCAGCATGCGCAGGGCGTGTCCCTCGGCTTCCAAGACGTCGATCGGTCCATCGCGGCCGTTGAAGATCACAGAGCCGCCGCTAGGGGTGACAGCCCGCATGAGGATCTTGCTGACTGTGGTTTTGCCGGAGCCGCTTTCGCCGACCAGACCCAGGCACTCACCCCGCCTGATATCGAAGCTCACGCCGTCCACGGCGCGAACAGAGGTTTGATGATCCCCGCCGAACCATCCGGACTTGCGGGTGGTGAAGGTCTTTTCCAGGTTCCTGACCGACAGCAGGATGTCATCCGGCCCTTTCGATGCCGGCGCCGTCTGCTTGCCGAGCAGGTTCCCGACATTCACCGGCACCTCACGGAGCGCCTTTAGCCTTTCGCCAGGCTTCAGGTCGAAATGCGGAACGGCTGCCATCAGGCCCTTCAGGTAGGGGTGACCTGGCCGGCGGAATATCGCCTCGACAGGTCCCGCTTCCATGATCTCGCCATGGTAGATGACCACCACCTCGTCGGCGACATTGGCGACCACGCCGAGGTCGTGCGTGATCAGCAGCATCGCCATGTTCAGCTTGGTCTGAAGCTCGCGCAGCAATTGCAGGATTTGCGCCTGGATGGTGACGTCCAACGCCGTCGTCGGCTCGTCGGCGATCAACAGGGCGGGCCGGCAGATAAGCGCCATGGCGATCATGGCGCGTTGACGCAATCCTCCGGAAAGTTCGAAGGGATACATGTCATAGGCGCGCTTGGGATTGGGAAAACCGACAAGTCCAAGCATTTCCTCGGTCCGAGCTTTGCGCTCCGCCCGAGCCATGGACGCATGAATCTGCAGGGATTCGCTGACTTGGTTGCCGATCGTGTGCAGCGGCGACAGCGATGTCATCGGCTCCTGAAAGATCTTGCCGATGCGGCTGCCTCTCAACGCCCGGATTTCGGGTCCGTCACGCGACATCTGCAGGATATCCTGCGTCGTGCCGGGCTTTTCAGGATCGGAAAACAGGATACGGCCGCGGACATGGGCTGTCTTCGGCAAAATGCCCATCACTGCCTGGCTGAGAACCGATTTTCCGGAACCGGACTCGCCCACAAGCGCGGTAACCTTGCCGGGCAGGACGCGAAGATTTGCACGCCTGACGGCATGCAACGGTCCCCCGATAATGGCAAAAGAGATGCCAACATCTTCGATCCGCAGCAGATCAACACCCGAATTCATTCTCGCACCAGCCCCACTCTGGCAGCCTGCCGGGCGGCAGTCCCAGAAAGCGAGACTAGCGCATTGCCAGCCTAGAGCAACTTGGATTCGAAACGGCCGCCAGTTCGCTGGCGGATACCAAGGTGTTCGGATCAGATCGTGGCGGTTACTGGAGCTTCCTCGGGTCGCCCGCCGATAGCCGCGCGGCATCGCGATGAAGCAGCATGACCTGCTCGGCGTCCGATATTCGGTCGTGAATCGGCTCCAGCGCACCGTCTTCATCGAGTGCGAGAGCACCCGACAGATCGGGGGAAAGCACCGTCAGCTTCTGCTTGATGCCCGCCAGTTCCTCGTTGCCTAGCGTCAGCCAGCTGTTGGCGCCGCAATAGCTGGCGAAGTCTTTGCTGGCGAGAACGCTGTGCGGATATTTCTTGGTCAGGGTCTGGAGGCGCTGGACCTCGTTTACGGCCGAGCCGAAGACAGAGAATGTGAGCCGGTCGGTAAGTCCGACATTGCCGAACATCACATTGCCGACATGCAGGCCGATACCAAAGTTTATGTCGCTCAACCCCTGCTTCTTTCTGCGCAGATTGAGATCCATTATGCGCGCGGTGGCCTTGTGCGCTGCCGCAAGAGCAGCCTGGCAGGCGATCTCGGACTGCGAGCGGTGCCTTTCGCAAGGATAGACGGCAATGAAGCCATCCCCTATGAAACTCATGATCTGCCCGCCTTTGCGATTGAAAGGTGCAGCAACGGCATCGAAAAACTGGTTCAGCGTATCGATATAGATTTCGCGGCCGGAGGTTTCGGCAAGCCTTGACGACCCGCGCATATCGGCCATGACCAGTGCGGCCCGGATTGTATCGCCCTCGCCGCGCTTGATCTGGCCGTCCAGCACGCGCCTGCCGGCGTCGCCGCCGAGATACGTGGTCATCATGTTGTCGGCGAGCTTGGTTAGCACCGCCATCTTGGTTGCGATAGCGAGATGGTTCTGGATGCGCAGCAGCGCCGAAATCATGCTGTCGCTGAAGCCTGCAGCACTGTCGGTGGCCCAAGACCCCATCATGCCCTGACTGGCATTGCCGCTGAAGGGATGGACAAAAGCCATGTAATCGGTGACGCCCATCAGCCTGAGTTCATCGAAAACGGGAAACTCCGACGGCACCGACGGGTCGAACCGGCGCCGCAGATGGTCGAGCTTGTTGCTGAGCAGATGGTAGTATGGGCTGGTCAGGAACCTGTCCGACGGCACGCCGCCCTCATTGCGGAAGCCTTCCACTTCCATGCCCTGGCCGCGAAACCAGGTGAAGCCAAGCGCGTCATAAAGCGGATGAAGCATCGAAAAACTCAAATGCACCCGCTTCAGCGGCAGGCCGGCAGCAGCCAGCCGTTCACAAAAGCCTTTTACCAATGTTTCCAGGTCGTTGCCTGCCAGAGCAGATTGGGCCAGCCAATCGGCAACCTTATCCATGAGAGTGGTGGAAATTTCTGCTTGCGCTGTGCTCATGCTATCTCGAAACCCGTCGAAGACGAGCCATTCTCCTTTGATCCGCTACAACGCAGTCCGCCAACGACCCAAACATAGGGCCCTCGAAGTCAATGAAGCCTGCTTCGGCGGCAAAAGCCGGCGAAGGATTTCCCGAATGACTGTCCTTGCAGGCGTAGCTGCATCTATCTCCTGGCGCACTATGTGGCGAGGCTGCGGGCGGAGTGCAACACCGATCCTGACATCGGGCAAAAATTCGCTGGCTCAGGCGCCGTCAGGCCTTCACCACCGTCTCTCGGGCTAGCCCGAGACGGCCAAAAACATTGCGTGTGTCGATGATCAGAAGAGCGTGATCAGCGATCGCCCGATAGTCGATCGCGTCGTGGTCGGTTGCAACGACGACAGCATCGAAATCCCTCAAGGCCGCCTCGGTCAATTCGACCGAGCGACGCCCCTTGATCGCCATATGCTCCCGTGTGGTCGGGATCTCGGTAACATGCGGATCGTGGAATTCCGCCTTGCCGCCCCATTCCTCGATGAGTTCAATGAGCCGCAATGAGGGGCTTTCGCGGATGTCGGGCACATTCTTCTTATAGGCGAGCCCGATGATGAGAATGCGCGAGCGGCTGAGCGCCTTGCCGCAGCGCCGGTCCAGTGCCTTAGCCAGTTCATCGACCACATGACGCGGCATGGCTGTGTTGATCTCTGCCGCCAGCTCGATGAAGCGGGTCGGCAGTTCGAATTCGCGCGCCTTCCACGTCAGGTAGAAGGGATCGATCGGAACGCAATGCCCGCCAAGTCCGGGGCCAGGATAGAAAGGCATGTAGCCGAAGGGCTTGGTCTTTGCCGCCTCGATCACCTCCCAGATGTCGATGCCCATCGCACCGAGCACGACCTTCAACTCGTTGACGAGGGCTATGTTGACCGAGCGGAAGATGTTTTCCGTCAGCTTGACCGCCTCGGCGGTCGCCGTGGTGGAAACCGGAACGACGGTTTCGACCACGCCCTGGTAGAAAGCCTGCACGAGCGTCGCCGCTTCAATGCCGTCGCCTGCCACGACCTTGGGGATCGTCGCGACTTCAAAGCTGCGGTTGCCGGGATCCTCGCGTTCGGGCGAGAAGCCGAGGAAGAAGTCTATCTTCGACTGCAAGCCGGTTGCTTCCAGTATGGGCTTGATCACGTCGTCGGTGGTGCCGGGATAAGTGGTCGATTCCAGCACGATCAGCTGGCCGAGACGCAGATGCTTCGCGATGGTAGCTGCCGTGTTCCTGATGAAGGAGAGGTCCGGCTCACGGTGTTTCGTCAGCGGTGTCGGAACGCAGATGATGATGACATCGCAGACGCCCAGTTCGGCAAAATCCGCAGTGGCGCGGAACCGTCCGCTCGCCACCTGGCCAGCAAGGGCTGTCGACGTCACCGCCTCAATGTAGGATTGGCCGTTGTTCAGACCCTCGACCTTCTGGGCTTCGATGTCGAAGCCGGAAACCGGGAAGCCGGCGCGTGCGATCGCAATCGCCAGCGGCAACCCGACATAGCCCAGTCCGATCACGCCGACTTGCGCGGCGCGCGTCGAAATCCGGTTCAGAAGACGGTCATATGTCGATAGTGAGGCGTCCAAAAATCTGCTTTCCCGTCAATTCGGACAGGCTGTCCGCTCCCGTGGCGAGGCTCACCTGGTGCCAAGAACCATGGCCGAGGCATATTGCGGAAGATCGATTTCCGCAAGCCGTCATCAGACCGGCACCTTCGCCTTCAGGCTGGCGGCAGCCATCGCATAGCCGCCAGCGGCGCCATCGATGAAATGAACGTGATCGCGCTGCAGCGGCGAGGCGACGAGGCATGTCATCAGGGCCGATTTCTGGCGGTGCAGGCCATAGTTGCAGATGCCCGCCTCTTCCGCCTGTTTCAGCCGGCTCTCGATCCGTTGCAACACATCCACGTCAACGTCGATGGTCATCTTCAAGCCGTCGTCGAACTTCCGAAAATCCGAATTGCCGGCCACATCGCGTTTGTAGATCTTCGGATCGAAACGGCCGATCGTCCAGCCATATCTATCGGTGACAGCCGTAAGCGTCATCAGGAACACTATCCACAGCTTCGATAGCCACCGCCATCCTGCCGGCGCCACGGCCCGCGCCTCGATATCGAGGCCGGCGGGCAAAAGACTGTAGGCCGGCCCGTCCACCGGAACCGGGTGGCCATCGCGTTCCTGCCTGCCGGCAAGGGCGATGATGTCGGAAGCCAGAAACTGAAAACCACGCAAGTCGCGCGACGCCCCCGGTATGGCTATGATCGAGACGATGTCGCCATGCCGGGCTTCGATCGGGTTCCAGCGGCAGGAGAGGCCGGTCAGATCCGGCCGCGCGCCGGCCGGTGCAGGATCGATCCGGTACCGCCCCGCTTTCATCTCGGCTTCCGCCCAACTGCCGCCACCGCCGGCGAACATGGCATAGAAGACCGCTTCGGAGGCCTGGAACCTCGCCACGCGAACGTCGAGGCCTTGCGCCCTTATATCCTTTATCGGCACGATCGCGGCACGCAAGGTCAGGTCCAGTTCGTCCGCCACCCATCTCTGGACAGCCGCCAGCGCGTTGCGGGCGATCTCCAGCGCCGAGCCGGGAAACGCCACGAGCGCGCCGTCGCCGCCGAAGACAAAGGGAAGATCTTGCCGACCCAGCGCATTGAGCAGCGCCGAAATGACGCTGGCGCCGGCCATATTGACGGTTTTATAGCGCCCAGCCTCGATCGCCTTGGTCGAGCCGACGATGTCGGCGGTGGCCAGCGCCCAGCCACCCGGGAGAGGCCGATAGTTGTCGATATCGGCAACGCTTTCGAACTTTGCGAAGACCGGCAAAGAAGCGACAAACGGGTCGGGCGCGGCAGCTGTTTCCATGAGCATCAGATAGCACATTCCACTGCTTGAAGGTCGATCATGCTTCGAAATTGACTTGCGCAGGCTTTCCGATGATAGGGTCCGGCAATGCGAATTGCCTTCTACGCGCCGCTGAAGTCACCCAATCATCCCGTTGCCTCCGGCGACCGCCAGATGGCACGGATGCTGATCAAGGCGATGGAGCATGGAGGGCATAGCGTCGAACTAGCATCCGAACTACGCATCTATCTACGCGAACCCGACTCGAAAAGTTTCGATGCGCTCAAGATTGAGGCCCGAGAGGAAGCCGCACGGCTGACCAAGCTTTGGGATCGTGACGGCAAGCCCGATCTCTGGTTCTCCTATCATCCCTATTACAAGGCGCCCGACCTGATCGGGCCCGAGCTGGCGTCGGCCTTCGCTGTCCCCTACGTGACAGCGGAAGCTTCCTATTCGAGGCGGCGCAACGTCGGTTTGTGGGCCGATACGCAAGCGCTGGTGGCGCGAGCCATCGAACAGGCGGCGCTGAACATCTGCTTCACGCAAAGGGATTGTCAGGGACTGACAGATGCGATTCCCGACGCTGCTCTCGGCATGCTTTCGCCCTTCATCGACACATCGGTATTCCGGGAAATGCCGGCACGGGGTTGTCCGACGCGCCTCATTGCCGTCGCCATGATGCGCTCGGGCGACAAAGTCGAAAGCTATCGCATGCTGGCGCAAGCGCTCGGTTCGATCGGCCACCTGCCCTGGACCATGTCGGTCGTCGGGGACGGGCCTGCCCGTGACGAGGTCAAAGCGCAATTCGCCGGCTTACGCGCCGACCGTATCGAATGGCTTGGCGCGATTGAGCCGGCCGCCGTGCCGGATGTCCTCTTCGGTGGGGGAATTTACGTCTGGCCGGGTTGCGGCGAGGCCTATGGCGTTGCCTATCTAGAAGCACAGGCCGCCGGCCTTCCCGTGGTGGCTCAGGACATCGCCGGCGTGCCGGAGGTCGTGCGGAATGGCCAGACCGGTTTTCTCACCCCGCCGGGCAATGTGGCGGCGTTCGCATCTGCCATTGAAAGGCTTCTGGCCCGTAACGATGAAAGAACCATCATGGCCGCAGAAGCCCGACGTTTCGTCCTGGAAGAACGCTCCCTCGGTGTTGCAACGGCGCGTCTGGCCGAACTTCTTTCGAAGATCCCCGTCTCATGACATCCGATCAGATCTGGCAGCCCTTGGTTGAAGAACTGGCGCGACGGCAACGGGCGGACCGTAAGGCAGAGTTCTGGCTGCGCGACGATGACGCCGTGGATCCGACGCCTGCGCTTGATCGGCTGCTCGACCTCACCGGAGAATTCGCGGTTCCGGTCACTCTGGCCGTCATTCCGGCCCTGACTGATGAGAAGCTTGTCGCCCGGCTTGACGAGGCACCGCATGCCACGGTCGCCATCCATGGCTGGGCGCACCGAAATCATGCGCCCGAGGACCAGAAAAAGCAGGAACTCGGCGCGCATCGGCCACGCGAGGCGGTGCTCGATGATCTGGCTCGCGGGCTGTCGCATGTAACCGGCCTGCACGGCGCACGTGCCGTTCCGATGCTGGTGCCACCCTGGAACAGGATCGACGCCGGCTTGGTAACCGACCTTGGATCGATAGGATTTGCGGCATTGTCGGTCTATGGGCCGCCTAGGCCGGCTTCACTGGCGGTCATCAACAGCAATGTCGACATCATGGATTGGCATGGCACGCGCGGCTGCCGCGATCATGGCCTGTTGGTTCAGGCTATCATCGCGCAATTGCAGCAAGCATTCGACGGCGGCGAACCGGTCGGCCTGCTCACCCACCATCTCGTACATGATGAATCGGCCTGGCTTTTCCTCGAACGGCTGTTCACCATCACCGCGCAGACCGAGGCCTGCACATGGCTTCCGATCAGGACATTGATCGGGCGCGGCGCCGGTAGAGGAAAATAGCTCAGCGCTTTTTGCGCAATGAGACTGGAAATTTGAGCGTCTGGCCATCCCGCGCGGCAAAAGCGCCGGCAAACCTGTCTTTGGCCAATTTCTCGATCTCGTCCAGTTCCTCGTCGGTGCGTGTCGGATCGTGGTGAAACAGCGCAAGCCCCCGCGCACCGGCCGCCTCACAGAGCTTGACGCCCTGTTGCCATGTCGAGTGCCCGTGACCGCGGCGGCGTTCCATTTCCTCCTCGGTGTAGGTGCAATCGTAAATGACGAGGTCGGCATCTCCGATCAGGCCGAGTACCGCCTGATCGAGTTTGTCCGGCTCGTGCTCAGTGTCTGTGATCACCGCCACGACGCGGCCGCCCCATTCGACCCGGTAGCCTATGCAGCCGCCCGGATGAACAAGACTGCCCGTTCGCACCACAACCCCTTCGCGCGGCCGAAGCACGTCTCCGGATACGAAATCGCGGCAGTCGAGGCTTGCCTTGCAGATCTCCAGTGTCACCGGAAACCACGGAGGACGCATGAACTCATCGACTATCTGCCGGGTCGTCATGCGTCCTGCAAGATGCCCGGACCAAAGCGTAACCTTGACGCTCCGGTCATAGATCGGCGCAAAAGACGGCAGTCCGATGATGTGATCGTAATGGCAATGGGTGAAAAGCAGGTCGAAATCGGTCACGCCCGACGCCAGAAGCGCCCCGCCGGCAGGTCGTAGGCCAGAGCCCGCGTCGAACAGAAGCGTATGCTTGCCGCATCGCATCTCAATGCAGATTGTGTTGCCGCCATAGCGAGAGAATTCTGGCCCCGATACCGAAATGCTGCCGCGTACGCCCCAAAACCTGACCAGGAAAACGTCGTCGTCCATGCTACCCTTCGCTGTCCCCGCCGCCCATCGTAGCCAAACAACTGCTGCTAGGCGAGACAGGTTTTCTTCGGGTGACCTTCCGAGGTGCCATCACGACAGCGAGGATTGAGCTCACCTCATTCGTTATTTGGCGCTTCGTGCGTCGATCAGATCCGCGGTCGTATGGCTTAGGCGGTCGGCAAGAACCCGCAATATCTCGATGGTCATTTCCGGGTACTCCTTCATAAGCCTCAGGAAATGATCCTTGCGGATTCTCAAGGCTTCCAGCGGACTTGCCGCTCTGACGGTGGCAGTGCGAGAGCTGTTACACAATATGGCGATCTCGCCAACAATCGAATTTGGCACCAGTTCGGCAACTTTTATCGGTCCGCTGTCGGAATCGACCAGAATATCCGCCCTGCCTGAAAGGATGACATAGGCGGCGTCTCCCTCGTCGCCCTGCCGGAAAAGGATCTGGCCGGCGCTGTAGCTCACGCGATCGGATGTGAACGCAAGGAGCTTGAGCTTTGTCGACTCGATGCCGGAAAACAAGGGAATGCGTTGCAGCATTCCAACTTCATCCTTGAGCAGCATTGTCGCAAACCCTCCCAAACTCGCGTTTGCCAGACTAGAGCAACGGACGCCCAGATGGAATCAATTCTGTTTCCGTGATGGCGTAGGCGAACCACGCGGTGGCGAGCCCGATGTCGTGCGATCGGGCGATGCCGCCTGACAAAGTGGGCGTCCGCCAGCCGGAAACCTGAAGAGCCGGATGAATTTGCGGCAAATCCTTCGGGTTTCGGCGCGGATGTAGTCCCGCTACGCCCTTCTCCGAATTCCTTGACCCTGCAGCAAATTCCCACCGGCACAATGATCCCATCTGAAATGTCCGTTGCTCTATGACAGCAGTTCCTTGAAGATACCGTTCCCTGCCAAAAGTGTCTCGTGTGTTCCGTCTTCCACCAGTTGACCAGAGTCGAAGACGACAACGCGATCGAACATCATCGCCATTGCCGGATTCGTCACGACCCACACAATTGCCGGCGAATTGCCGTCGCGCCTGGCTTCATCGAGCACGTTTCGCAGCACCTTATCCTGCATGCGCTGGTCGAGCGCCGACAGCGGCCGGTTGAGAATGAGAAAATCGGGACGCTTGAGCAGGGCCCGGGCAACATCGAGCTTCTGTCGCTGTCCACCGGTCAGCCGCCTGCCACCGGAGCCGACGTTGAAGTCCAGGCCGACATCCAGAAGTTCGGCATAAAGCCCCAGTTCGTCAAGAATGTCATAGACGATGGAGCGTATGCGGTCCGGCGCATCGGGATGGTTGTTGCCCACACGCCCGAACAGGACATTGTCCATGACGGTGGCCGCGGCGATGTATTTGGCAGGATCATACCGTTCGATTGCATTTTGCAGCTCGGGCGGCAGGTTTTCATAGAACCGGTTTCGTGCAGCGACGATCTTGCTCATCAGCTCGTCGCTCAGCAGGCCGAAGCGGTGCCGGGGCTCGATATAGGCAAAGCTCAAGGTGACGATCATGGCGCGGTCGTTCTCCGAAACCGCCTCGTGGGGACGGTTCTTGAGCCGTTGCAGCAAGGTTTCGTAGGCGGGTATCTCCTCGGCGCTCATGAAGGCGAGTTGCTGGAAGAACTGGTGATCGGGCGGCAGGTCGGCAAACAGCTCGATCGCCTGTTTGGCGATCTCCATGCCCATTTCGTAGAGCGTGCGGTCGAGGCCGGCTTGTTTCAGCACAGAAGCAAAATAGGGATTGGCCGCCAGGGCCCTGTCGGCCAGTTCGGGGCCGGCGGCGGCGCCGAAGAGCAGGTTTTGGCCGATCGTTGCTTCCTTGTTGTAGGCGCCCGGTTCGAAAGGAACCACCAGTCCGCTCAACCCTTCGTGTTCCAGCCGGGTTCGCAGCGCCGCACGCAGTTCGACGATCCGCCTGGCAAGCTCCGTGTGACGCGTGAGGTCGGCCGAAGAGCGCAAGCCAAGGTCCAGAATATCGCGCGACAGAACAACCGCGTCGAGCACCCGGCGCACGGCTTCAAAGAGGTCGTGCGGACCGGCAGCGCCGGCGGAAGCGTAGTCGACCCAGTCGCTGCGGATATCAAGCTCCGGATTGCCCGACCGGCGCGCTTCGTGCACGTTCCAGCGGCGCTGGTCTGCCGCAGCACCGTCATAAGTCACCGATGTCAGCGGCGCATGCTTCAACCCGTAGAGCAGGTTATCGCGAAGGCTTGCCTGGAACAGGAAAACATCCGACGAGGCATAGGACATGCGCCGGCCGGTCACTGCTTCAGGGAGTTCAAGCAGGTCGTCGGCGCCCGAAGTGACCCTTCCGCTATCCGGCCAGTTCAGCCGCGCGAAGGCTTCTGCAAGCGCCTCCGCTCCACCAGTTGCGGTACTGACCAGGGCCACCGTCTCACCCGGCTTGACCTGGAGGGAGATACGGTCGAGGAGCATGGCGCCGCCATCGTCTGCTATGGACAGACTGATCGCCGACAGGGGGTTGGTCATCGGATCGGGATTGTCGATCGTCAATGCCCCGATTCTCGGCGCAATGAGATCGTCGACGGTGAACTGTTCAACGACCTGCTGATATTTGACCTGGACATCCTGCCTCGCCTGATCCCAGTCGATCAGTTCCTTCATCGGTCCGGGCAGGTCCTTGTAGGCGCTGATCACGGCCACGAGCTGGCCGACGTCCAGCCGCCCCTGGATGACCAGATACCCGCCGATCATGTAGAACAGAAACGGCGTGAGCTGCGCGAGAAAATTGTTCAGGAACTTCACCATGAATTTCCATTGGTAAAGATCGAAGCGTATCTTGAAGATGAGCCCGAGCCGGGCAGCTATGTCGGCGCGCTCATAGTTTGATGTATCGTGGACGTGAACCGTGCCGATGCCGTCGACGATTTCGCCAACCCGGCCCGAAAGCGCGCGCGCCGTCAACTGCCGCTCGCGGCCGAGCACGATCAGTCGCCGCCGCATTCGCGGGATGAGCACGATCTGGATCACCACGATCACGACCGCTATCATTCCGAGCCAAACGTTCTGGACCATGATGAACAGCATGGCCGTCAGCGCCTGGCCGCCGAGCAGTACCGGCTGCAGGAAGGCATCGCCGATGAAGCCGCCCATCGGCTCCACCTCGTCCTTCACCATGGTCGCCACTTCGGCGGATTTCACCCGCTTGAAGTAAACCGGGGGAAACCGCAGCACCCGATCGACCAGATCGAAGCGGATACGCCGCAGCATGCGTTCGCCGAGGCGGCCCTTGTAGGTGTTGATGTAGAGTTTGAACAGGCCGTTGATGATGACCAGCAAGAGGAACACAACGCTCAGAGCAAACAGCGTCTCCTTGCGGTCGAGCTGAAAACCGGAGAAGAACTGGACCTCCCCAATGAACGGGAGGTTATAGTGTAGCCTCATGAATGGCCGGGTCGCGCCCGGTTGCTCGAAGCCGCTACCTTGGATCGGGCCGTTGACGATCAGCTTCGGCAGGTCGAAGGACATGAAATACGGGATCATCGAAAGCACGACGATCATCAATATCCAGAGCTGCTGCTTCTTGGTGTGCGTCCAGATATAGCGGGCTAGGCTGGGTTCCATATGCGACTGTGGACCCTTCAGTTGGAACGATGCAGGATGTGAAAGCACCCGCTGGCGAATGGCATATCGGCGATTTCTTCGTCGGCAGCAACAAGCTCGAAGCCAAGCGGTTCGCGGCTCCCATAGGGTTTTGACAGCACGAGGCCGCAGCTGCGCGGCTGGTGCTGGCGGATGAACGCCGTCGGTCCGGACAGATGCACCAGACTGTCTCCGGCACCGGCCAATGGCGAAGCGGCTTGCAGCATAATCACGTCCGCCAATCGAACAGCGTTGCAGGAGCCAAGATTGCGTTGTGTCGCCCGAAATCCCAACATACAAGACGAATATGATGGATGTCACGCAACCACGCAATGCCGGCACGGACTGGCACGAGCAAACCTTGGACCTCACGCGGGGGATTGCTGCCTATGTCAACTGCCCTCTCGTGGCAGGGCTGGCGCGCGTCATCAGTAAGCATCCGAAGGCCGATATCGCCAACGCCTTCAACCACAAGCAGGTCGCCTGCAAGATGTGGGCGCTCGACAGGCTGTTCGAAAGCTGCGGCGGCCGGTTCGGGCGCATATGGGTTCTGGGTGGATGGTACGGCGTATTGCCGGCAATGCTTTTCAACGACGCCCGCTTCGACATCGCGGCAGTCGATAGCATCGACATCGATCCCGAAGTCGCGCCGGTCGCCCGGACCCTCAACCGGGAAGCCGGCGACCGGTTCCAGGCTCTGACGGCAGATATGTACGCACTCGACTATGCGGCCGGGCAGCCCGACGTGGTTGTCAACACGAGTTGCGAACACATAGCCGATCTGCGCGCCTGGCTTGCTCTGCTTCCGCGGGGCATGAATGTACTGCTGCAATCGAACGATTATTTCAGCGAGCCGACGCACATCAACTGCGTGGCTTCACTTGCAGCCTTCGAAGCAATGGCGGCGCTAAGGGAGGTGCGGTTCTCCGGCGAACTGCCGACAAAAAATTATACGCGCTTCATGCTGATTGGAACTGTTTAATGCACTTCGCCCAAAAGTGCGTGGCGGTTTTGGGACAACGACATGGATAAAAACAAGGGCGTGCGGCGCGTCGCACGAATCTCGCGACGCGTGTTAGGATCTATCGTCTGTATGATCATGAACTTTTCCGAAATCCGGCCCCACTTTTAGGGACCATGTTCGATACCGCTCGCGCAGGATTTGCGCCGAGCGACGCGCGCCTTCCAGATCGAGACGGTGCGCGGATGGCGTCGGTCCCACAAGCGCCTGTTCGATCGCTTGCGCCAAACTTTCAGGCGTTAGGTCCTTTTCCATCAGCACCGTTGCAAGACCGAGTTCTTCGAGCATCAGGGCGCGGACCGTCTGTTCGGTTTCCCCGCCGGCTGCAAATGGAACGAGCAGGGAGCGACAACCGGCGCGCAGGACATCGCAGACCGTGTTGTAACCCGCCTGCGAGACTGACAGGCGGGCGCCGGTCAGCAGGCTGGCGAAACCCTCGCGGAACCGGAAGATGGATAGACCCGGCGTGGCATCGCGTGCGATCGCGTCAAATTCGTCTTTCGGCAGGTTTGGGCCGGTGATCAAGCACCATTTCCAACCGTTGTTGGCATTCCGCGCCGCTGCGATGGTGGACTTGACAAGGCTCTTTCCGGCAGCCCCGCCGCCAACCGACACCAGAACGTCGAACCGCTCGGAGGTCGCAGCCGATGGCGGCGCGGCAACGAGCCCCGTGTAGGTGACCTCGGCCGTGATCGCCCCGGCCAGTGGAAATGTCTTGTCGATGGTTGCGAAAGCCGGATCGCCGTGGACCATAACAAGGTCGAAATGCCGGTTGACGAGTTCGACCGTTTCCTCGTTTCGGCCCGGCTTGACCCGCTCCTGAAGGATATCCCGGACGGACGTCGCCAGCAGCGGTCTGGGCGACGTCGAGTCGATGGCCTCGATCAGCGGCAAGAGTTCGAAACGCATCTGCCGGCGTCCAAATGGAAACGCCTCGACAATGACGATATCAGGCCTGCAATCCCGGAATGCCTGCAGCAGCATCTCTGAACGCCATTTCTTGAAATCATCGTCGATGGGTTTGCCCTGCAGGTCGACAAGTCCGGAAAATCCTTCATCACCGGAAGTGACAGGTGGCAGGGCTACAGATTTTACACCCGGTCCCGGAAACCCCGCGATCGGCGCTCCGCCGGTCACGACGGTTACGTCAAATCCGTCATCAACCAGAGCCGCCGCAATGCGGCTGGCGCGCGCGAGATGGCCGATACCGAGCAAGTGCTGGACATAGAAGAAGGCGCGCAGCCGCTTCATTCGGCGGCCCGCCACTCCCGCTCGAACAGTTCCTTGAGCTGTCCAATGCTTGCCATATGATCGAAATTGCCGCGCACGCGCCGCTCTGCGGCGTCGCCGAGGCTGGCACGCAACACGGGATCACGGATCAGGCGCTCCAGCGCCTGTGCGAGCGCAACTGGGTTTTCCGTGGGAACCAGCAGACCGGTTTCATCCGGCGATAAAAGCTCCGGCACGCCGGAAATATCGGTCGACACGCAGGCAAGCCGCTGGCTAGCCGCCTCCACCAGAACATTCGGAAGACCGTCCCGGTCGCCATTTGCGGTGATCCTGCAGGCTAGGGCGAAGATGTCGGCGCAGCGATAGTGCTCAAGCACCTCCTCCTGTGCAAGCGCGCCTTTCCAAGAGACGCGACCATCCAGTCCGAGCTTTTGCGCCAGCGCCTTGAGCCGTTCCAGTTCCTCGCCGCCGCCGATATGCTCGAAACGCCACGCCAAATCACCTGGCAAGAGGGCAAGGGCCTCCAGCAAGGTATCGTAACCTTTCTTTTCAACGGCGCGCCCGACACTCAGAACGATAACCGGTTCGTTCGGTGCCGAGCCGTCATGCTGTTTTCGCGCCTCGCCGAAACTGCCGAAGCGATCAAGGTCGAGCCCATGATAGCTCAGATGCACAGACGAGTTGCCGTTAGCGAGTGTTTTCAGACGGTCGAAACCGGTTTTCGTGCAAGTGACCGTCCAGCGCGCCGAGGCGAGCTTGCCAGCCAGATCCCAGTCCGCCGAAGTCCAGATGTCCTTGGCATGGGCCGAGCAGCTCCAGGGCAGGCCACGAAGCTGGCTGGCATAGCGCGTCACCGATGCCGGCGTGTGCGCGAAATGTGCATGCAGCCAGCCCGCGTCTTCCGGCCATTCGGCCGCCAGCACGAGCGCTTGCCCGAAGCGACGCACGCGATTGCGGGTAAAGTCGCGGGGAATATCGGCCGCCAGCGATCTGAGCGCGCGCCAGAAGCCCGGCCGCAGCAGATAAGCGAACAGCGAGCGAACCACGCGCAGCGGCTCTTTATGCAGATATTCCGGCAGATAATGGACGGGCGCTTTGATCTCGTCATGCACGGGGTGGCGTTTCGCGTCGGTCGGCCGCCTGAGCGCGAAGAGTATCAGATCGAACCCCGCACGCTCCAGACCGAGCAGTTCCTGCGCGATGAAGGTTTCCGACAGCCGCGGATAGCCCTTCAGAACCACGACTATCTTGCGCTGTTGCAACTCAGTTCATGCCTTCAATGACCGAAAGGTGATGGCCGGCCCGCCGGTCGAGCAGTTCTGCGACAATTTCGGAAATATGAGGCAGCCCTTCCATCGTCAGATGCGGATTGCTCTGCGATGGGCGGGGCCGGTCCGGCAGCACCTTCAATGCATCGGCAAACCGCTGGGAATCTTCTGCTTCCTCCGGTAAAAGCATCTCGATGAGGCCGAGTTCGGCTGCGCGCCGTGCTCGGATCAGTTGTTCCTCGCGGGGCTTGACGCGCGGCACGATCAGCGCCGGCTTGTCGAAAGACAGTATCTCGCAATAGGTGTTGTAACCGCCCATCGCCACGACCGCCTTGGCGCCGGCAATGAGCTCTTCCATGCGGTTGTCGAACTCGATGATCTTGACATAGGGGATCTTGGCCCCCTTCTTGAGCAGCTTGTTGCGTTTGCGCGCCGGCATGTAAGGCCCAAGCACGATTAGCGCCCTATGCTGCAATTGCGGATCCTGCTGATAGGCATCGATGACGTCGTGGATCAGTTCGGCGCCATCACCGCCGCCACCGGTGGTAACGAGGATATAGTCGCCCTCGGGCCGGTGGCCAGGCAACTCGTTCTTCTGCAGGCTCCGTTGCAGGAAACCGACAAACTTCATCTTCGCCCTGACAGCCGGCGGCACATCCAGGCCGGTCAACGGATCGTAGAAATCCGGCGGACCATAGGCCCAGACCTTGTCGTAGAACAGGCCTATCTTGCGCATCACATCCCTGCGTGCCCACTCTGCTTCGAGCAGATGCGGCGCGTCCATCACCTCGCGCAGGCCTAGCACGAGCGTGGTGCCCCGCGTCTTGAGGTAGGACAGCGTGTCCTCGATCTCACCGCGCAGGCCGAGCGGTTCCTTGTCGACGATGAAGATATCCGGCCGGAAGGTCTCGGCTGTGTGGCGGATGATCGACTGGCGCATCCTTAGCGTCTCATGCAGATCGATATCCTTTTCCAGCGACGTGTATTCGCCGTTGCGCAACTTGATGACGCTGGGGATCTTCACGAAGTCGACACGGGCGCGATAGTCGAAGGCGCCAGCGATAGTCGCACCCGAAATGATAAGCACTTGAAGTCCACGGAAATCCTCGACCAGCGAATGCGCGATCGTCCGGCAGCGTTGCAAGTGGCCGAGCCCGAACGTGTCGTGGCTGTACATGAGAATTCGAGCGTTTTGTGCGTGCTGGGTCATTGTTGAACGTCTTCTAGAATTCTCGCCTTGAGGGCCGTGGGCAAAAACCATCCTCGCGGGTCTACCGACCTGTTTTGAAACATGAGGGCGCAATTTTCAATTCGTATTACACAAGCGCGTCGATATGCTCAGACAACAAGCTCACGGATACACTTCTCTCGGGTCAGGGCAAGTGGGATTCCGTCCCGTCCATACCTGCCTAGATAGACCGTCTCACGGCGTCCGTTGAGCCTGTAATCGAGCCGAAACGAGATCGCGCCACTGGGCATGACGCGAACATACATGCCGTAACGGTCCGCATTTTTGAAGATTTTCTCTTTTGGTTTCATTGCCTTAAGGGCGGAGTCCGTCAACATGCCTACTACCTTCTGAAAAGTAGCCCGTCAGTACAATTCCGAGGCGCCTTGGCAGGAAATGTCTTCTACTTTCAACGCCTTAAGGAAAAAATACCATCATGGGCCTCGTTGTTCGTGACTTGCCCCCGAGTACCGTTGCCGCAACCTAGGGCATTTTTTTCGTTGCAGGGTCCAATTGGTGAGCCCGGAGGAAACGTCGTCTTTGCAACAAAACAATCAGTGGATCTTCAAACTTTCGGACGCCTGCCCTGGTGGTGAAATGGCCGAAATCTGAGATTCAGTCTGAAGAGTCGAGTGTCAGCTTTTGGCCAGAAGCTGCCGTTGGCAAATGTCAGGTCCCGCCCCCAATGGCGACTTCTCGCACCTGCTCCACCTTGGTCATCTTGCCTTCGAGAAGACGATCGTCGACTACCGTCAGACCGGATCCTCGAGCGTGCCTCGCGACAGCATACTAAAAAACCAGCGCGATGCGAATGGATTGCCGTCGAAAGCGTCTGCCGGCACAGCAGAGATGCTTATGCTCCTGCTCGTCTAGCCGCCCATCCAAGGCATTTCGATCGCCCCGAGCGATACAACGATCCCGAGGGCCACTAGCGCAACGCCCAAACTACCTTCGAAGCGGCGGCCACGGGGCAGCAGCTTCTCGACGAAGACGGCCAGCGTCAAAAGCAGCATCCAGGCGACGCTCATGACGCCGGCCGCGACCAGCACGGCGAACAGCGCCCAGCAGCAGCCGAAGCAATACAGCCCGTGGCGCAGCCCCATCTTGACCGCGCCAACCCACCCGTCCCGCCAGTGCTGCGCAACGAAGCGAGCGGCGAACGACAATGGCTGAGGCAAATGTGCTTGAGGGTTGTGAATTGGTAGAGTCCGGCGACACCGAGCGTGACACCGAGCGCGAGCGGCGCCCATTTCGAACGCTGAGGCGGATCGAGGCTCGTCGCAAACTCGCTGCCGAACTGGACCAGGATATACACAACAAGGCCCGCCATCGCCCAGACGAGCATGTAGCCCGCGACGAAGATCCATGTCGGGACGGCCACCTGCTGTCCGCGCCTAGCCTGCGCCGCCGCGAACATAAAGATCATGGGCGCAGCAGCAGGCAGCATCATAGCCGCCATCATCACAGTCCATACAGCGAGAAAGGTGGCGACGCCGGCGAGTGACCAGCCGTCGGCCGCAATTCCGACCATCGCCATGCCGGACATGCCTTCCATACCCTCCATCCCGCCGCGCACCGCAATGCCCATGGGCATATCCATGCTGAAGGTCTGGTAGAAGGTGAGCGCCCACGCCGCTGCTGTCAGAACGACGAGCGATGCGAGAAGGCCGAGCGGCGTGCCACGCAGATTCCGGGTGAACCGCCGCGATTTCCTGAGGAACGCGTCAGCCATTGTCATGCCCTAGTTCGGGCCGGTCCAGTCGAACGGAATATGCTTGCTCGAGCGGGCCGTGCCAGTCCAGTCGAGCCCGAAGCCTTTGGTGCTCACCTCGACGGAACGCCCCCAGGTGACAACCTGGCCCGGGCCGACCTCCGAGCCGGGCGGGTTGATCGTCTGCACCCGTTTGCCGGGTGGTGTGGTGGGACCGGAAAGCGCTTCCGCGCGCCCAACGACGAGGCCAGGAATATCGACCCGCCAGGTGGCCAGGTCGCCCGCCACCTCGAAGGTGATCGGAACGAACTCCATGCCACGCATCTCGCCGACATTGGCGGCAAAGCCCGCCGGCCAGCCGCCGGCGTGGCCGCCGAAGATCACCTGCAGGGCTTCGCGCTGCGGCTCATTCGCCTTCTCGTCGAGATACATGCCCATCACGGCCCTTGCCTCGCCGGCCCATAGATTGCCTTCGAACTCGCCGAGCGCCACCAGCGTCAGGCCGTCGAGCTTCACGTCGCCATACTGACCCTCGCGCACATGCCAGGCGAGCACGCCCTGGCAGTGATTCCCGGTTGGCGGCTGGGCGAACTCGCAAGGGCAAGGGATGTCGCAGCTGCAGATGTCGAACCAGTCGCCTGCGAGCCGCCATTGAGGCACTGCATTCATGGCCCTTCCTCACCAAAATTTAGGAGCCATTTATTAGGAGCCATTTATACGTCTAAGGCTGAGCGCACTCCAGTAGTTCGTGCGTCGCTCGCTGATCTTGATGGACGGGTCCCACATTGGTGGTCGAGCAGTGCACACCAAGCCTGCAGGGGCCACTTCAGGTCCAGGTATCGACGACGACCGTTCCGGAGACAGGATCGGTGACGCCGCTTGTCCGGAGAGGAATCGTTCCGCGAGTCATATGGCAGGCTACGCCTGCCAACCGGACTTTGCCTGCTTGGGCTTCGACAAAACACACATTACGGGCGTCGAAGACCCAGCATCAGGGTCGTCAACGTTGCGCTTGCGCATGCCACCGCTAAGAGCGCGACCACGCCACCGGAGTTGGACTTTTTCTCTGCACGAAATGGAACGAGGCGTTGGGCAGGGGAAGCACTATGAACCAGTGCATTCAGATCGGACCTGCTGCCATTTCGAACGCAATAGGCGCGGGTGAATTCGGCGCCGAGAAGGAAGATCTCCGATGAGTAGTACACCCACAGGAGTATGACGAGCAGTCCACCGGCGGCCCCATATGACGACGCGATCGCACTGGTGCCGATATACCAGCCGATAAGTGATTTTCCCAGGGTGAACAGTGCAGCGGTCGCCACAGCACCGATCCCTACGTCGCGCCATTCGAGGGTTCGATCTGGCAAAACTTTGTAGATTGCCGCGAACATAACAGAGATCAGGACAAACGAGACGACCACGTTGATCATGCCGAGGACGATTGTGCCAAACGGCAGGTGAGCGTTGATGATGTTTCCCAGTGCCGCGATCGCCGCGCTCGCAACGAGAGACACGAGCAACATGAAACCCAGCGCAGCGACCAGACCCAGACTTGCTGCACGGGCCCGGACTAGACGCGACAACGAACTCCCCCGAGGCTCGACCTTCCAAATCGAATTCAGCGATTGCTGCATTTCGCCAAAGACGCCCGATGCGGCCACCAACAACGCCACTATTCCGATGACCGCGGCCCAGGTTCCGGACAACTTGCTCGAGGCGCTCTCCAGCGCGGTCTGAAGAAGATCTGCGCTTTCTGGCCCCATCAGCCCCGAGATTTGCGCAGACAAAGCCAATTGGGCTGCATCGTGACCGAAGACGAGGCCTGCAATAGCGACCACAATTAGCAGGATTGGGGCTAGCGACGTGGTGGCGTAAAAAGCCATTGCCGCGCCATGGCTAAGAGCATTGTCGTTGACGAACCCGACTACGCTTTCTCTCACCAAGTCCCATACATTTGTGATCGAGGGTCGCATTTTGAGTCCGTAGGCAGATGGCGTCCATCAGCAATGCGCCAGAACTTTGGATGTTCCGATTTTGCCGCGCCCGCGGGTTCAGGAATATTGTAGAGAAACGTCTTCCGTGGGTCTGAGGCTCGAAGGGCTGAGCACTCACCCGATTTCGAACCTGAGCGCTCGGCATTGACGGTGGAACCAGCGGGCGCAACACCGGCGCGTGGTTTGCTACACGCCGCCCACCATCAATCAGTGAGTGGGCGGATCGCCGGTACCCTCAGAGCGACCGAAATGATCGCTAACCGCCGCCATTATCGCCAGGAACGCGGCAGTGTATCTCGCGAAACCGAACGCCTGGGCCGCCACAAGCTTTGCGCCATGCAAATGCTGACTGACAAATTCGGAGGCCACTTCCTGGACTTCGCCCGACGCTTTGCCAAACAGCTGACGTTCTGTTGGGGTTGGATCAAACGACCGGCCAATCACATGGCCAATCAACAGCCCTCCAACTGATCCGGCGAGCACTTTGGTCCGAGCCGCGTTGGTGACAGCCTGACGCGGGGGTTGCACTCTCGGATTGGTCGCACCGCTGGGGCCCTTCCCTCCCACATGTGTTTCGCTCGCCCAAGGGAATCCATTGGGGTTCGTTGGCGCTGTACGGCCGTCCGCACTTCTTCTGCCGGCATCAAATAGCGCCACCGCGCCAAGTGCTACCACAGCAGCTGTGCCGCCGTTTTCCTTGATGGCATCTGAGACGCCACCCACGACCCCGGCAACCTTGTCCTTGCCATACCGCGTGGTCACGTCGACCAAATACCCGGGCTGCAGGCGGCGGCTTATTTCACTGACAGGCCCGAACAGGGCCTGACGTTCGCCCCGGCTCTGAGCCATTATCTCGCGGAGATCATCGTTGCGTGGTGCCATAGCGTATCCCCTGCTTCAATGCAGCGAGATCGCTGCGCACCTGGTTTACGGTCTGGATGGGAGTGATAGTCCATCCGACCAGCGCCCGCTTCGCCAGGTAAAGGGAAAGCAAGCCTCCGCCAAACAGGACCACGCCAACAATCAGGCAGGCCAATATGGCGCTGATGCCAAGATAGATCATCACCAGGATCAGGAATTGGACCATTGCGAACGATGCCAGAACAAACAGGGCAACGGCCGCCATCCCGCATGCGCCGGACGAGACGATTGTCGAAGTCTTGCTCTTCATTTCCGCCTTAAGCATGCGCACATCCAAGCGCATCAACGAGGCGAATTTTTCGAGCGCCTCGTTGACGATGCTGCCGAAGGGCCGGCGATCGATACCATCATCCATCTAAGCAAGCCTCTCTCAGGAACGATCCGAGCTGCGCATGATGCGAGTGAGCATCACGCCGGCGAGGATCCCGACCCCAAAGAACGCCGCTGGTTGGCGCTGCGCGAATTTCGTAACGGAGTCGAGCAGTTCACCGACGTTGCGATCTCTGACGTCGGTGGAGATCCGTTCCACACCTTCGGCCGCACTGCGCACCATGCTCGCCACCTGAGGCGATTGTTTTTCGATCCCGTCAGCGGCCTCCTTGACGGAGTGCGCGATGTTGGCAATCGCATCGGCGCCGGCGGTCTTGTTCGTCTCGACCGCTTCCTTGAACGCACCCGCAGCATCGGCAGCAACTGAGCCGGCATAATCCTTGGCATCGGTCGATACCGAGGCCGCAGCGCTTTTGAAGTGAGTCGCGGTCTCGGCCGCGCTTGTCTTCAATTTGCCGAGCGCTTCCTTGCTTTTGCCGGCACGCGTGGCGGCGGCCGGCCATTCATTCTCGTTGGTTGGCACCGATCCGGTGAAGTCGTTTGTGTCTGACGTGTTCACGATATTTCACTCCTGTTGTTTGGAGTTGAACTTCGCCATTCGCGTACGGTTCCTGCCTTCGCAGAATATTCCTGTTTGTGCCTGCCCTCCTGGGAAGCCGGCACCTAGACAGCGTCGCCCCTGCCCGTTCGAAGGCCTCGCCCCTTCGCAGTCAGGGAGGCGCACTGGCCGGTCTATTCTTGAGCTGCAGCCCGTCGATCTCATCCGGGATTCAGCAATCGGCTGCCGAGTAATGGTTGCGGCGATGTTGCGGCGAACGGCGTCAGAGGCGGGCCAAACGTTTTTGCACTAATCGTCCGCGTCTGTCGGAACTGACATGCTCAACGGTCGTTTGTCCCCTTTCGCCAACCGAAAGGAACGCCTATGCCAACCGCCGCCGAACTCAAAACCAAATTCTGGGCATCCTTGAAGTCCGATATGACGATGATAATCGGACTCGATAACTCCAAGGTCATTCCTCGTCCGATGACGGCACAGACACAGACTGAGGGAAGTGGTCCGATCTGGTTCTTTACGGCGAAAGATACCGAGCTCGTTCAGGGTCTGGCTGGTGGCGGCAAAGCGACCGCGACCTTCACGTCCAAGGGTCACGATCTGTTCGCCACAGTGCAGGGGACCCTGAGGCTGGACAACGACCGCGCGACGATCGATCGGCTTTGGAATCGCTTTGTGGCCGCATGGTTTGAGGGCGGTAAAGAGGATCCTAGGTTGGCCCTTTTGCGGTTCGATCCGCACGAAGCAGAGATTTGGCTGGACGGGTCGAGCGTAATGGCAGGGATCAAGATGTTGCTCGGGTTCGATCCCAAAGACGAGTACAAGGACAACGTTGCCAAAGTCGAGCTTTGACTCTGACGACCGCGCTGTGGGCGCCTAGCCCGATCGTTGCGGGGCGCGTTGACATCGGCCTGACACCGCAGGCGCCGAGGCTCGCTTTGCTGCCTAAAGCTGGGACTCGATGGGAAGGTGGCGGACCAAAGCGGCAAGGATACGGCGAAAAAAACCTGCTTCGGGTTCGTGAGTATAATGTTGGAATCTGCCTTCGTCGCACCCGTGCCAGTGGAGCGCATTGTTTTTCAGTTCGAGCCGATAGCTCGCTTCCGGTGATATCTCTGCGTGAAACCGATGCCGCAGTTCAGCGACCAATTTCTCGTCCTCAAAAAGCACTCCCATTTCCGAGTTCAAAGACACAGACCGCGGATCGAAATTGAAGGAGCCGACGAAACCCGTCTTGTCGTCGACGCTGAAAGCCTTTGTGTGCAGACTGGCGCCCTTGGAACCAAATACCGAGATCGCCGGCTGCCGGCTGAAGGGCTGAAGCTCAAAAAGTTTGACGCCATTCCGCAGCAATCGCTTGCGATAGTTTGCATAGGCCCCGTGAACTGCAGCGACATCCGTGGCTGCCAGGGAGTTGGTCAGAACCACGACCTCCACCCCGTTGCTGACAAGGTCGGACAAGATCGCAGAACCCCTTTTGCCTGGAATGAAATAGGGAGACGCAATTTCCAGACAATTGCGCGCCGACTGAATGATGGGAAGCAACTCCTTCAACAGCCAACTGCGCCGTCTCCAACCGCGCACCTTCTCCGGCGGGTCGGAAATTACGCGAACACGTTCCACCCAATGGACGTCGTTGCTGGCCGCGATAAACTCCGCGATGGTCCCATGGTAACCGATCCCGTCTAAAAGCTTTGACTCGGTCTCAGCATCGCTTCCTTCAAATAAATGGGCATGCGTAGTCGCAGCGGCTGGACCGAGCGCGCCAATTTCTTTTGCGTCCTGGCACGCCCAGAAGGTCTCAAAAATCTGGGCGGTTTGCTGCACGGCGGGACCGAGGAGCAGCACGTCGAGGTCGCGGAAGTTGGTTTCTGCTGCATCAAAATAGGCATCGCCGACGTTGCGCCCGCCGACGATGGCGATGTTGTCGTCGGCGATCCACGCCTTGTTGTGCATCCTGCGGGTCAATGCAAAAAGCCGAAGGAGAACTTCCATAGTGCGCACAATGCCGCGTGCTCTGACGCCGCTCGGGTTAAACAACTTCAGCTCGATGTTTGGATGGCTGCTCAGCTCCAGATATGCAGAATCGCTTTTGCGCGGATTGACATCGTCAAGCAGCATCCGCACGCGCACGCCCCGCTCAGCGGCCCGGAAAACTTCCTGCAAAAGCAAGCGGCCGGTGTGGTCGTCATGCCAGAGGTAGTACATCAGATCGAGAGTGCGAATTGCGCTTCTCGCCGCAAGAACGCGCGCGGCGAAGGCATCACAATTGTCTGAAATGAGCAGCAGGCCGTTCTTACCCGCTTTGATATTGTCCTGCGTTGTTCGGGCGATGCAGACGTCCATGAATTGGCTACCTTTTGACGGTGAAGCCGCCCCTGCTCAAATCATAGCAAGAACCTTTCAGGGGTAATCTGGTTGCATGACAGGCTGTCTAATTCCTGGAGGTCCGACGCGTGACGTTGCTGGCGGCGATCAAACGCACTTCTGTGCTTGGCCCGGCGTCTCTAACCCCAAGAGTCTGCCTGCGTTTTCCCAGGATCTGCCCGCCGCTCCATTCACGGCAGCGGCGGGCCGTCCCTAGGGATAGCGGGACTTGCTGGGGTGTTGGTTTGCCCCTGCTGACTTTAGAACCATTAGCTGTCTCTAAAGTTCCATTGTATCGCCTGCCGGGTATGCAGCGTTCCTCAACACCTTGTCGCTGAACATGAAACTGCCCGCCTCGGTTTGTTTTGCCCCACCCCGAGACGGGCTGTGGAAGCTGTAGAGGCAACTTCCGCACCTTGGCCACGGGGAGTAAACCAAGGCACAGTCAGAACTTCACCGCGATAAGAATGTTCCGGGCATATATTAGCAATCTCTGACAGCCAAGCCCGCCGCTTCAGAGCCCTATCCGTGGCGTGGAAGATCAATATCGGGACAAGGTGGCGATCCGGGTAAGCGCATCGAGGGTTGTGCCACCCTGCCCATCCCGACAGCCAGTTCCCCTATTCGTTCGTCGATCCGAAAACGAAGCCGGGTGACAGAATGGTTCCCGCCGAAATCCATGGCCGCCGCCAAGCGACATATCAAGCCCAGCTTGAGAGAACCGTCTCCATGTCGACCGTCTCCACCTGCTGTGCGAAGCGTTGGTGAATAGACCGTCAGCAGTGCATCATGCGTTGCGTCGGACGAGCTGCACAATGCATCGGTGACGAGAACCACGCGATACCCGAAATCGATCGCCCCGAGAACCGTGGCCAGAACACACACGTCGGTTTCGCCGCCGGTGATGATCAGCGTGTCGACCTCGTTTTCCATCAGAAAGGCTCTGAGGCGACCTTCGAGCCAAGGCGAGTAGATATGCTTGTCGATTGTCGCGGCCGGCGGACAGTAGCCGGCGAGTGTCGGCAACAGTTCGACCATTTCGGGACCGATGTTTTCGATCGTCATGGAGGCCCAGCGCTCATAATAGCGTTTCCATGTTCCCATGCCTTGCCCCGCCTTGCGGGCAGGAAGGAAGCGCGTGAAAATCGTCTGCGGCGCGCGCTTTTCGACAAGCCGCTCTATCTGGGGAAGGACGACGCTGATCCAGGGCGTCGCCCATTGTGATGGCTCGGCAAACAGCCGCTGCATGTCCACACAGATATGCATGCATCGATTGCCCAGCGGACCATACTCCAGACCGTGCATGGACATCGGTTCCTCCCGACCGGGCTTGGTGCGCCGTTTCGGGTGGAACTTCAGCACCCGAAGAATGTTCCGCGCCAATGGAGATGCCAGCCGCCTGCACATGGAACGGAGTCTAGTTCACCGGCTTATTAGCTAGTTAGAACATAACGAGATACTGAAGGAAGGGTGCGAAGCGCCCATGAAAAAGGATGATAGGCCTGTCCGCATTTCGGTAGTGGATTTTGGCGGTCAGTGGATCGTCCAAATCATTGAGCACGGAAAACTCATCAAGCGTGAATTCGAGCTCGAACAAGATGCTAAGGATTTTGCAGCTGGCCAGCGGCTACGCTTACTTGATCCGCCTCAAACATTAAGGGCCCCGTCTAGAACTCGCCGGCGCAAACTCTGACATTGGAATCGTTCGCTCTCGCCGTTGGGGAGGCCAGCGAGTGCACCTGCAGTTCGAAAAGGTTGTGCGGCTGTAAGCGCCCACTGTACGAAATTTTGCCAGCCGGGAACGTCACTGAACGAGCGCGTTATTTTGGTTCAGCGACCGAAACTTTCGCCCAACCTCGTCCGGTCGACTGTGAGGTCCGCTGCTTTGCAATGATGGCGGGCCTGAGGGTTCGCGTTATGGGCCAGCGTTTCAATCGCATCTGTCTTAGCACTCACGATATGGCTATTTGCCAACGCGTGTTCGATCAGGTTTGCGCAGACGAACACCTCGACCCTTTAAGTCGAGAAGCTCAAATAATAGCGTCGATGGTTGTTGGGATTTTTCGAAACGCTCATACCAATGAACGGCAACAGCTTGAGGCCGTCAGGTCTCGTCGTCCTTCAAGGATTGCAGAAAGGGTCCGCTAGCTTTCTTTCCTGAAATCTTGCAGCGAGGCGTGCCGAAGCTTTGGCTCGCGGCCGTCAAGCCGCCCAGTTGTATGGGGCTTCGTTCGAGCCATCTAGCGATATGTGCGGGGGAAGCTTGCTTTTGTTACCGGAAGCGACTTGGTTTTGGCGGCAGCCAAGCTTTTCTCTCTTGCCCTCTCTCGTTCCAACAAGCTGATGTACTCCGTATCAAAGGCCTCACTGTTCTTCCGCTCCTTTCTCCGGAGATAGAAATACGGCAGCGCAAATGCCAAAATCATGCTTATGCAGATCGCACCTGCCATGTGACTGCCGCCGCCAAGCCAACAACAAACAGCAACCACGCTGCCGGCTATCGCCGCCTCCGCCGCACTTGCCCAGAAAGGATTAAATCTGGGCGGCGGCGCAACCGAGTCTGCCCGTCGCCTGGCCTCGAAGCTAATGCGTGCAGCATCCAATCTGACAATTCCCGATATCGACGCTGAAATGGCCGGTGCGATCGGATGCTTGGGTGAAGCTCGCCGCACCGGCCACTCGGCGGGAAAAACCCCCGCGCTGATAAGCCTATATATTATATTAGCAATCATGCAATTAAGACTGAAGTCCTTGGTTGCCGGCCCTAAAGCGCGCTTTCGCGGTATGCGGACTTCGCGCGGAAAGCGACCTGCCTTGTCTGACGCCGGTCGGCGCTCCACCTTTTGCTGCTTCCATCGTTCATAAGGATAAGTGCCCCTTATATTAGCAGAAGCATATATATATTCGCCAGCCGGCGCCGCTCTCAACCCGCCCCGCCGGTCAGGCCCAGCGCTTAGTTGCCGGTCACCCCTGGCAATAATGGCTGCTGGGCCGCCCCGCCCCGCGCGTCCTGGTGCTTTGTCGCCGAGCCGGAATCGGGTGGAAATACTCAAGAGCGCCGCTGCTGGGTTCGATTCCTTTTCAGCCTGACCGGTAGGGATCGCGCTTTGTCACCAGCCGCACTGTGGTGTTGTTGCGTTGAACTCGTCGACTCCGGGATCACCGCCCGAAACAGAAGGGCGAAACGATAGACCCTTGGGGGAACGGGTCGGTAGAGCGCGCGCCTAAGTGCGTCCGCAGTGCGCTGACCAAGTTCAAGCATGACGTTGTCGTATGTGTCGGAAATCCGGCAATTGGGGCAAGTTAAGAGGTCGGATCCTTGCGGATCACGGAGGCCGCTGAGGGGCACTTTGCATCGATTGCAGCCGATCTTAGGAGCACTTTCGACCATATAGAGGGGAATCCCGCTGTTCTAATGAAACAGAGCAATTACGGTGCCAAGCGCAATTGATCCGTTGCGGGACATCTAAACTCGCTAACGATGCCGCGTGGTGCGCCTAACGCTCGCGCCACGGATGGCGCATCTTGCGTGCCGCTGGCGGCACGAGCTATCGTTTTCTGGTTAGGAAGCGTGCTTCCCGCATAAGTGAAGGCCAATCGTATCCCAAAACGGCGATAAGATCGCGAGCTTGCTGTTCGGTGATATGCGCCTCTTTAATCAGGCGCCTGACCACGGGGTTGTCGGGCACACTGGGTGTTCTGTCCTGTTCGTCAGCCATAGGAGAAACTCCTTGACTGTCTAACTCCACCGTCCGGCGCTTGTTCCCTGAATTACCTTTGTTCGAAAGTCGCTTCCGGTCGCGGTCGCGGTACCTATGCAAACCTTCGCAGTCGGGGATGACAATGAAAAACACCGGCCGGCGATCCCGGCCTGCGGCCTTGCAATACCGGCAAACGATGTGGAGTTTGCCATGCCTAATCCCGCTTCGTACGGACTTTGACGCGGCCAATGTGAGGGGCAGCGGGACGCGCACGGAACCGGCTCGGATCGGCGGCGTGACGCTTCAGATTTGTGCGGAACCGGGTATTGAAGTTCAACGTGGACGGCCCGCCGCAAGGCGCCGGCGCGCAGCTCGGGGGTAAGTAAAACTGTCACCGAAATACGTGCGTCACCGAAATGCGGGCCGTCATAGGAAGGCGCCAGGTGCGCCCAGAAGGCTTCGTGCGCCTTCGTGGAAGTCGTTTGATGGGGGGGCTTTCAGTCGGAACCGGCGCAGCACTGGCTCTTCCGCTGCTTCCAATCTGAAATTGCCGCTTTCCAGCAGGCCGGCGATCCACTCGAGGAACTTGCCGAGGGATTCCGCAAGCACTGCCTTCACATCTTCGTCGCGCCCAAAGAGGATGACCTGGCCGACGCGACCGCTGGGCCAGGGATCGAAATCGAGACCGATATGATTGCCTGAGCCATCATGGGTCAGCGGTATCCAGCGCGGATTGAGATAGGCCGGGTCAACCGCGTGTTCAGGCCACGCCCCCCCGGGAATTTCATAGCGATTGCCGCCGAAACCGGCGAGCACATCGACCCAGGCTTTCCATTCCGCCCCTGCCTGATGCAGCGGCAGCAGCGGAAGTCCATAGATATGGCCCCAACGGTCGTCGTTTTCGCCGTCGTGCCATCGGTATAGGTCGCGATAGGCGCGCGGCATCTTCAGGCCGATCAGGCGCTCGAACGCATCCAGTTGCGCGTCCGTGGCCGGCGGATTGAACACATATTTGTCTGGCGGCAGATGGGCAGCATACCAGGCATCGAGGCGCGCAAGCACCGGCGCGATATCTTCCTCCAGCAACGGCTTGGCCTGTCCCGGCGGCCGTATGGGATGGCTGGCTTCGGCCATGGGGGATTTTGTCCTGATTTGCCGCATTGCGCACATGGTAGGAAGCAGCCCCGCAAGGCTCAGGGCTCCGAAGATAGACGCACCGATCAGCACATTGCGCCTGCTCCGATCCATCACGGACATTCCGGCGCGATTGATCGGCGCCGCCACACAAGCCCAGAAGGCATCGCAAGTCTCGGCCCGGATTCGTTTGCCACCATTCAGAAGAAATCCGAGTCTGGCTGGTAACGGTTGTTCATGATTACCTTCATAGCAGACACCTATACCAGAGATCACCAATAGCGACTCATAGCCCCTTCCTTGATTTGGTATAAGCAGTTAGCGCAACCCGGTCTGGGTACGAGATATCGACCAAATCACTCCGTGCTGGCGGTGCTGATCCTGGTCGGCATTTATCTGACTATGCAAGCGGACGCGCCCGACTGGGCATCGCGGCTTTGAGCCTACCCAGCCGAGGACCAAAGTCTTGCGGGCCACACGCAACGGTCTGACGTAACCGTTTTGGTTCTGTTCTTGTCTGTTGGACGTTCCATATTTTGTCCGCTCACTGAAGTCCGACAGGCCGGCATCGTTTAGCACGATGATCTCGCCGTCGACGATGGCGCTTTCGGCGCCAAGCTTTTGGCCTCGCTAGATCGCGATACTTGGCCGAATTCGACCTCGTGAATGCAGTGGTCACCCTCGGGAGGCTTCTCCACCAAGGTCGGCATCAAAGGCGGGAAGAACTTCAAACGCATGAACTGACTCGCAAGCCCGCGGTTGAATTAGCATTCGCCAAAATGGTTCCGGAACCTTTTTCGGCAGTAGCTGTTCCAACGACATGACGAAGCCATCCAACGTTGGACCGCCTATTCCTGGTAAGCGTCACGACGCCGACGATTCCGACGAACAGGACAATTTCTATTCCTGTCCAATTTGCGGCCAAATGGTCGACATGCGCGAACTGCGACAGGTCATTTGGCACGAACGGCCGAAGCACAAGCCGTTCATCGTGCTCGTTGATTAGACGCAGCGCTTCAGGAAACGAGCCCGCATTACCCAAGTCCGAAAAAAGCCGCCACCACCTTTCGGCGGCCGGCCCACGGAGTAACGGACGCACGCCATAACGAAATGGCGCTTCTAAGCACGCCACTTCGCGATACAGCGTTGGCTGCGGCCTAGTTCGCGCCGCCGAGGTGCTTGGTCATTTTGCAAAAATTGTCGTGCTGTTTGGCAATGGCTTCGTCGCCGCATTCCTTCATCATCGCCGGGAAGTCGTCTCCCATCCAATGTGTCGTTGTGGGCCAGCCAAAGAGCTTCTCAGCTAACGCATCAACCCGGCTGAGCGCAGAGCGTCCTCAATCACCTTGGCAATGCCTGCGGCCGAACCGCTTCGAGGCT
Organism: Mesorhizobium bavaricum; assembly: GCF_056781655.1. Lineage (NCBI taxonomy): Bacteria > Pseudomonadati > Pseudomonadota > Alphaproteobacteria > Hyphomicrobiales > Phyllobacteriaceae > Mesorhizobium > Mesorhizobium bavaricum. Next base: position 6,380,808 of record NZ_CM165566.1, read on the forward strand.
GTGGCTCCTCAGCAGCACCGGCGCGAACTGCTCGCGGATGTTCCGCGGGTGTATAAGTTCTCACTGCTTTGCCCGTCTGCCTTCCCGGAGCCTCTTCCGTTTTGGCTTCACTTCGGTTTGTCAGCCCCCAGAAGCCCGCAATCTGGCGTGTTGACGATATGCCGACGTCCAGCATGAATGGCGCAGCAACGCCCAACCCATCCGCACCGACCGTCTGCAACGGGGTGCCATGGCCCATGCCGGCAATGGTGCATTTCTCGATCAACTCGTTGCCGTCTGCATCGCACCACACCTGCCGTATCCGTCGATCGACGGTCTCTTTCCGGTTGGGGCCGGCGCCCACGCCGTGAACCCCTTGCCATTGGGCGAGAATGGAGTCCGCGTTGGACGACACCACCGTGGTGTCGGCCGCGCCTTGCCAGATTGAAATCTTCGGCCAAGCCCCGGTGTGCGAGGAGGCTTCCGCCAGGCGCCTTTGAAGTTCAGCCTTCGATGGGCTCCCATGGCCACGCATGCGATCGAAGGCTTCCGGGATTGTCGACGCGCTGCCGTAGGCCAGTCCCGCAATGATAGCGCCGCCCGCGAACACTTCAGGGTAGGTTGCCAACATTGCGTTTGCCATTGCTCCACCGGCAGAGAGCCCGGTAATGAAAATGCGCCGGCGGTCGAGCCGATGTTCCACTACCATAGTTTCGATCATCTGGCGGATGGAGAGCACTTCGCCGCGACCGCGGGTGACATCTTCGGGCACGAACCAGTTGAAGCAGAGATTGGGATTGTTCACGCGCCGCTGCTCCGGGAACAGGACTGCAAACCCTTGCTCGGTCGCCAGCTGCGACCACCCGGACCCATAATCGTAGCCCGCCGCGGTCTGCGTGCAGCCGTGCAGGACGATGACCAGTGCGGCCCCTTTCGGTAGATTCTCGGGAATATAGAAGCGTGCCTGCAAGGCGCCGGGGTTAGACCCAAACTCTGCCATGTCCGAGAGATGATCGCTATGACGGTGCGTAGATAGACCGGGCCGGCTCCGCATCGCGGCCAGACGAGCGATGGTATCTGAGATGTTTCGCAAATCGGTATCCTCGCTGAGCGTCTCAAAAAATGGTCCCTGAAAGATCGTTGCTGCAGTGCACAATAGCAAGCTTACGTCGGGTCATAGCCGGCCGCGCAAGACATTGGCAGTGCACGCTGTGCGAAGGAACCAAAGTCTTGGGAGGAGCTTCATGCATAGAGCGCCTCGATGGCGCGGATCGGACTGTAGGAGGACGAAATGGGTTTTTTCGGCAAGATGTTCTCGGGCCTGACCGGCAGGAGAGCGGATGACAAAAAGGAGACAGGGGACATGCGCAAGGCGACAGGCGCTGGACCCGCTCTAGCGGCGCATTCGAAGGACGCAAGAACCTCCGCTGCCACTGGGCAAAACCGGCAAGCCGCCGGGAAAACAGTGCATAAGTAACGACGGAAACGAGTCCATGATACCGACCATCGTCCTTGCCGAATGTTGATGAGGTTAGCTGGAACCGATCTGCAATGTGGTGAGTGGGTCGCGCCCACGGCACCTCAGAGCGTGAAAGAACTGTTCGATTTCGCGCCGCAAATCACCGGGAACATGATCAGGCTGCACCGGCTCGTCCTATTGCCGATGCAGTTGTGCATCCAAATCGAACGATGCCGAATCCAATCGCGGCGTTTGAGTAAGGCCTAAATCATTCCCACTCGATTGTTCAGACAGCATATAACCCATTGAAATAAGTGGAAAATATTTCATGCGGATTGGGAAAATCCGATACTGAGGCCGTCAAAAAGTTACGCTTTTGATTTTAAAGGGAAAATCGCCGCAAAAATCCTTTGGTTTCACCAACTATCGGGACCAATCGGACGATTTTTGCTCTTTGCGGCGTTTAACGGCGCGCCAAACCCGCCTCGAAAAGTACCGTCACCGCTCCAACCGGTTAATCTCCATCGACAAATTCACGGTTTTGCAGTTCCTTCAGATTGACGGAGTGAACGGAGCTCGTGGGAATGATGACATTGTCTGGAAGTGACGTTGGTTGATCGCTCAATCCTCGGCACGGTCTCGCTTGTCCTGACACTCTTGACGCTTTGCGCCGTGATCACGCTCGATCTTCTTTCAGCCCTGCTTGCGGGGCTGCTCATCGCCCAAATGGTCAATTCGACGGCACCGCTGATGAAGCGTGCAGGTATTGCCGATCACCGGCTGGGCAAGGCTGTAGCGTTGACCCTTGTGGCTGCGGTAATTGCGATTGCGTTGATATTGATTATCCTTGAAGTGTCGTCATGGCTAACGGCCGGCCCGGAGAACCTGTTCTTCCTCCTGCAAAGGATGGCGGGGGCGGTCGAGACAGCACGCGCCCATCTCCCTGGGTGGGTTAGCGCTTATTTTCCCGCCAACGTCGAGGAATTCGAGAACGCCGCATCCAAATGGCTGCGCGAAAACGCCTGGCAACTTCGCTTTGTTGGTCGCGATGTGGGCGTCTTCCTCACACACACCATTGCCGGCATGATTATCGGCGGAATGATCGCCTACAGCCGGGGGACCCGTAGCAGCGAGCCGGGACCATTGGCCGCTGCGCTTGAAGAACGTGTTGTGATCTTGGGCAACGCGTTTCGCAGCATTGTCTTCTCGCAGGTGAGGATCTCGGCGCTCAACACGCTGTTGACTGCGATCTACCTGGCGTTGGCACTGCCAGTTTTCGGCGTTCACATGCCATTCCTGAAAACGATAATCGCAATCACTTTCATCGTGGGGCTTTTGCCCGTAATCGGCAACCTCATCTCCAACACAGTGATCGTGCTGGTGAGTTTCAGCTTGTCGCCCGCCATGGCGCTCGGATCGCTTTTGTTTCTCGTCTTCATTCACAAGCTGGAGTATTTCGTGAACGCTCGGATCATTGGCGTACGAATTCATGCCCGGGCCTGGGAGCTTTTGCTCGCCATGCTCGTCATGGATGCCGCCTTTGGCATTCCTGGCCTGATCGCAGCTCCAATCTACTATGCATACGTCAAAGAGGAATTGGCACTGCGCCAGCTAATCTGAACGCAAGGTCGTCCGAACTTTCCAATCTCATTTGGCTGCAAGGATGGTTTCAGTCGAAGAAGCCCGTATCCTCTTCCCTGAGATATTTTCTGGCCGCTTCGGCGTCGATATCGAGGCCCAACCCCGGCGCTTCGAGCAGATCCACCATGCTGTCCTTCACGATCTGCGGCGGCAAGCCGATTACCAGATCCTCCCACCAGGGGTCGGAGGCGCTCGGATACTCGAACGCGATGTAATTTGCGGGCAATGTGGCGCAGACGTTAATCAGCGCGCCAAGGCCGAGCAGGCCGTTTGCGGTACCGTGCGGAGCCATCAGGATCGAGTGCATGTAGGCGTGCTCGGCTACCCATTTGAGCTCGGCGATGCCTCCGATGTCGGCCGGGTCCGGACCGATGACGCGCACCGCCTGCGTTTCGATCAGCTCCTTGAAATTGTGCCGGAGGTAAATCTGCTCGCCGGTATGGATCGGCGTTGAGGTGGAGGTCGTCAGTTCCCGATAGGCCTGCGGATTGACCCAGGGCACGTAGTCACCGGTCAGCATGTCCTCGAGCCACATCAAATTGTACTTCTCGACCGCACGGGCGAACTTGATCGCATCGGGCAGCATCCAGCCCGGGCCACAGTCGAGCGCCAGGCTGACCGTGTCGCCCAGCACTTCCTTCATCGCGATCACGCAGTCCAGCATGTGATTGAAACCACGCTCGCTGATCACGCCCTGATCCATGGCGCCGTGATAGCCGGCCTTCTTCTGCGTCACGCCGTAATGGAAGCCCTCGATGCTGTCCTTCATGTTGGAGTGGAATGAGATTCCCTGCTTGACCATGAAGAAGTTCTGCGGCTGTTCCATCATCCATTTGACATCAGCGGCATAATCCTCCGGCCGATCGCCCGAGCGCTTCTGGCGGATCGAGCCATTGTAGACGCGCACCTTGTCGCGCACCTTGCCGCCGAGCAGTTTGTAGGCCGGCACGCCCGCCGCCTTGCCGGCAATGTCCCACAGCGCATGCTCGATAGCGCTCACCGCGGCGCCATAGGGCTTGAACGAACCGCGCTGGCGGATCTTCAGCATCACTCGCTCGACGTCGGTCGGATCCTCGCCGATCAGCGCCTCGCGGAAATGCAGCACAAAGGGCTTGAGATAGCTTTTGGTATACTCGACTTCACCCAGGCCATAGAGGCCCTCATCGGTGACGACGCGAACGATCGGATGCTTGCCGATAACGGCGCAGCGCAGGTCAATGATCTTCATGGCGCAGTTCTATTTCACAGACGAGAAAGCTGTCGGCGTGAGCAGTTGGCTGCTGATATTGGCAACGATCTGCCCGTCGCGCTCAGACTCGTCCCGGGCCCTGTGCCATGCCGGATCGGTGACGAAAGCCGCCCATTTCGCCTCACGCTCGGCCAGCGATTCCCAGGCGAGGAAATAGGTGAGGCGATTGTTGTTTTCGCCGATCGCCGTGGTGAAAAACCCGGCTTGGCGGATGCCATGCCTCTCCCAGATGCCCAGCGTTTGGTCGGAAAAGCGCTTGAGCAAAGCCGGCAGCCTGCCCGGCAGGCAGTCATAGATACGCAGTTCGTAGATCATGGTTTCGTCCGTTTCTTTCTTTGCCTCTCCCTTGGGAGAGGTCGACACGAATGTCGGTCGTTGGCCCTGTGAGCCTGGGGGAATGAAGGCAGGGGGTCTAGGCTAACTCCAGGTGCGGTCCCAGGAATACTCATCGTCCCAGTGATGCGTGGGCTGCCAGATGCCGGTGACACCAGGCTGCAGGTGCTGGGCGATCACCTCGTCGACGACGTCGTCGATCCCCAGACCCGGCTTGTCCGGAACAGTGATGAAGCCGCCCTGGACGAGGGGCTTGGGAAGGCCTGTTACGATGTCGTCCCACCACTCGACATCGGCGGAGTGGTATTCGAGCGCCATGAAGTTTTCGGTCGCGGTTGCGACATGCGCGGCGGCCATTGCGGCGATCGGACTTTCGGCCATATGGATCGCCATGGCGACACCGTGGTCCTGCGCCATATCGCCGATCTTCTTGGTCTCCAGGATGCCTCCGCTGGTGAGCAGGTCCGGGTGGATAACGGAGAGGCCGCCGCTCTTTAGCAGGGGCCCGAAGCCCTCCTTGAGGTAGATGTCCTCGCCGGTGCAGATCGGCACCGTGGTAGCCTGCTGCAGCTGCCGGTACTGTTCGGTGTATTGCCATGGAATCACGTCCTCTAGCCAGGCGGGAACATATTTCTCGATACGGCGCGACAGGCGTATGCCGTCCTGCAGCGAGATGTGGCCGACGTGGTCAATGGCGAGCGGGATCTCGTATCCGATCACCTCGCGAACCTCGTGGATATACTGCTCGAGCAGGTCGATCCCCTTTTCGGTGAAATGCAGGCCTGTGAACGGGTGCTGCACGTTCTGCGCATCGTAGGCGAGATTGCGCGCCTTGCGCGCCTCGAGCGCGCCGCCACGGCCGCGCGGATTGGCCTGAAACCCTTCGAGTGCGCCGGCGGGCGCGGTCACGGCGCCTGCGACATGGGCGATCTGCATCAAGCCCAGATCCATCTTGAGGAAGGTGAACCCGCGGTTCATGCGCTCCTCGAGGCGCTTTCCGGTTTCGGTGCCGCTCGGTTTCTCTGCGTCGGTATCGCAATAGACGCGCACCTTGTCGCGGAACTTGCCGCCGAGCATCTGGTAGATCGGGACGCCATAGGCCTTGCCTGCGAGGTCCCACAGTGCGATCTCGACCGCCGAGACGCCGCCGCCTTGCCGACCGTGCCCGCCGAACTGCTTGATGCGGCGAAACAGCCGATCGATGTCGCAAGGGTTCTCGCCAAGCAGCCGGCTTTTGAGCATCAGCGCGTAGGTGGCGCTGGCGCCGTCACGCACCTCGCCAAGCCCGACGAGACCCTGGTTGGTGTAAATTTTGAGCAGCGCCGAGGTGAATGGCGCACCGACGATTTCGGTCACCCGCATGTCGGTGATGCGAAGGTCGGATGGTTTGGAGTTCGTGTTGACCCGATTGAGAGCCTCGCCGGCTCCACCCGTCTTTGGCATGACTTGTCCTCGTTCTGGTCGGGAGGTTGTCGCCCCGAATGGAGCGTTGCTAACTCAGCTCAATCTCATGGGCTTGCAGGTAGTCGCGGTTCATCTCGACACCGAGACCAGGCTTCGACGTCAACTTGAGGCTGCCATTCGAAATATCGAGCGGTCTGTCGATGAGGTGATCGTATTTGCCCAGGTTCCACTCGGATGTTTCGAGCTTGTAGAAGTTGGGAACGGTCATCATCACCTGCGCTCCCGCGACCACGTTGATCGGCCCTGCGGCATCATGCGGCGAGACCGGGATGTAATAGGCTTCGCACAGGGCGGAAATCTTCTTCAGTTCGGTAATGCCGCCGGTCCAGGTGACGTCAGGCATGACGTAGTCAGCGAGCTTGTTCTCGAGCACCGGCACGAAATCCCACTTTGTGTGGCCGCGCTCGCCCCACGAGATGGCAGCACTGACCTTCTCACGCACCTGCTTGAGGGCGTTGAGGCTCTCTGGCGGGCAAGGCTCCTCAAACCAGTCGATCTGGCCGGCTTCCTCGAGGCTACGGCACAGGCGAATGGCGGTGGGAACGTCGAAGCGGCCATGCGCGTCGATCAGGATGTCGATATCGGGGCCTGCCGTTTCGCGGATCAGCGCCGTGAGTTCGGCCGCTTCTCGCTCGTCCTTGCGGGTCATGCTGCCATCGAGGTAGCCGTCCCGCTGTTCGCGGGACGGGCCATCTGCGGTGCGACCCTGGTGGGGGAAAGGGTCAAACTTGAGCCCGGTGTGTCCGGACTCGACGATGTCTCGAATTTCGCGGACCACAGCCTCCTTGCTGGTAAATTTGGCCTGGTTGGGATGGGTGTAGAGCGCGATTTCATCGCGTACCGGTCCGCCCAGCAGTTCGTAAATCGGCTTGCCAAGGACTTTGCCCCTGATGTCCCAGAGGGCGATGTCGATGGCGCTCACGCATTCGACCGCTGCGCCGCGGCTGCCCATATAGGTGAAGCTGCGGAAAATCTTGTGCCAGAGGTGCTCGATCCGCGCTGGATCCGCGCCGGTCACGGCGATGCCGATCTGCCGAATGATCGTGCAGAGAGCGCGGTTGGCGAGCCTGGTGGTGGTTGTGATCTCTCCCCAACCACTCACCCCCTCATCGGTCGTCACTTCGACGAACAGGTACTCTCCCCAATATGAAGCATCGGACTTGATCAGCCACGGCCGAACGCTCGTGATTTTCATCCCTCAACTACCTTTATCTGATGGTCACGCCAACGACGTTCCAGATTGGAGATTCTATCCGGCCCGTGCGGCGTTACGCGCACGCATCTGTTCGAGAACATGCCGGCCGGAACCCTCGACATGGCGGGCAATGAGGTCGGCGGCCTTGTCTGCCTCTCCCGCCTTCACGAGTGCGATGAGTTCGCGATGCTCGCGAAGGATTGCGGCACGCCGTGCGAGCGTGAAATTGAAACGCCGGCTCACGGCTCGCAGCACTTCGCGATGCTTCCACCAAAGCTCGGCGGCATGACGGTTGTAGTGCCGCTGGTACATCACGGTGTGGAAGGCGGTATCCAGCTCACTGTGCCTGAACGTGTCGGCAAAGTTGTTCTCTTCAATCAGGCCCTGGATGCGTTCGAGTTCGGCAATGTCCTCGCTGGTGGCCATATTCACAAACCATCGCGTCAGGGCTGGCTCGATCAGGACTCCGATCTCGTAGATATCCCGGACAAAATCCTGATCTATGGGCCGGACTCGAGCCCCGCGGTTGGCGACAAAGGTGACGAAGCCCTCCCCGCGCAACAGCTGCAGAGCCTCGCGCACGGGGTTGGTCGAGGTGCCGTGACGCCGCGCGAGATCGGTCACCACTAGCCGCTCGTTGGCGGCGAGCCGCCCCTCAATGATGTCTTCCCTGATCAGCTCATAAAGCGAGGCGCCCTCGCTGGAGGCCCCTATGGGGTCAATCCCCGCGGGTGGCTCTGCTTTAAAATCGCTTGTTTCGGCCAAGGCCGGCTCCCCATATCAATACACAGTTTAATCGATATCACGCACGGTTTGCATAAACAATGTACGATTTATACGCGTTGACAGACAATCGGCGATCTGAAAACGTACAAATTGCTCGAAAGGATACACAGAACAGCAAGGCGTTCCGCGATCGAACGAGCAAAGACCGCTTGCCTCGACGCAAAGCGGCATGGGAGAGAACCTGGAGGATACCTATGACGAGGATTACACTCGGTGGTGCCGTCCTGCGCGGCACCGTCTCCACTGCTTTAGTGGTATCGCTGTCCGCGTCGGCGCTGGGTGCGCCGCCGGTCGATTTGAGCAAGTGGTCGCCGGAGTATGTGCGCTCCATTGCGGGCACACAGGATTTTGATACGGCGGCCGATTGCGGCAAAGTCACCCCGCTCGACTACAAGGGGCGACTGACCTTCTGGTATCAGGGCGTGTTCGAGGGCGACCCCGACCTCTTGCGTCAGTACTACAAGGATTTCTTCGAGACCTTCCGCAAGACCTATCCGAACATCCAGCTCGAAGAACAGGCCCTCACCTACAACGACCTCCTCGACAAGTTCCGCACGGCGCTCCTTGGCAATGCTGCGCCGATGGCGGTCCGCCTGCAAATCCTGGGTGGTACCGAGTTCGCCGCAAAGGGCTATCTGCAGCCGCTCAAGCCCGAGGATGTGGGGTATTCGACCGAGGATTTCTGGCCCGGCGCCATGAAGGCGGTGACCTGGGACGGGGTGACCTACGGTATTCCAACCAACAACGAGACGATGGCGTTCATCTGGAACGCCGACATCTTCAAGCGAGCCGGCCTCGATCCGGACAAGGCTCCGGCGACCTGGGACGACGTGGTCAAGTATTCCAAGCAAATTCACGATAAGCTCGGCATTTCCGGCTACGGCCTCGTGGCTCGCAAGAATGCCGGCAACACGCCGTACCGATTCATGCCACAGCTGTGGGCCTATGGCGGCGGCGTCTTCGACGAAGCCAAAGCAAACCCGACCTATAAGGAGGTCGAACTCAACAGCCCGCAGAGCAAGGCGGCGCTGCAAGCCTCGTACGATATGTATGTTCGCGACAAGTCGGTCCCGGTGTCAGCACTCACCAATCAGCAGGCCGATAACCAGCCGCTGTTCTTAGCCGGCCAACTCGGCATGATGGTCTCGCACCCGTCCGACTACAACGTCATGCTAGACCTGCAGAAAAAGGCGACGGGCACCGACAAGGACAAGGCGCAGACCGTCATCGACAACATGCGCTACGGCCTTATACCGACTGGCCCAGACGGCAAGCGCGCCGTCGTCTTCGGTGGCTCGAACATTCACATCCTGAAGCCCGAATATGTCGAGGGCGGCAAGGTGGACGAGCCGGCTGCAAAGGCTATCATCTGCATGTGGACGAGCCCTGAATGGTCGCTGAAGATGGCCTACGCCGGCTCGAATCCGGGCAACCTCAACGGCTTCAAGACCAAATGGATGAAGGAACGTCTGGACAGCATCAAGTTCCTCGATGTCACGACGTCGATGCTGCCATACGGCATCCCGTTTCCAGCGCTGCCGCAGTCTCCCGAGATCATGAACATCATCGTCCCGGACATGCTGCAGAACGCCCTGACCGGAGCGATGACCGTCGACCAGGCAGCAGACGACGCGGCCGAAAAGGTAAAGAGCCTGGTAGAGGGCAAACTCTAGTTTGAACCCGACATACGATCCGACCGGCCGCACCAATGGTGCAGCCGGTTCGTTCCAAAGAAAATAAGGGCGCGCCACAGTGACGATCGTGACCGGTAAGGCCGAGGCTCGCCGAAGATTGCAATCCGGTTGGTCCGGCGTGCTGTGGAAGATATGGGAGCATCGCGCCGACTACGCGTACGTGCTCCCGGCGATCGCCGTGATGCTCATCGTCATCGCCTATCCGATCTATTACACAATCGAACTGTCATTTTTTAAGACGCCGCCTGGCCTACAGCTGCGCGACAAGATCTACGTCGGCCTCAACAACTACACGAACATCCTCACCAGTCCCGTGTTCTGGAAAGTCACCTGGAACACGATGATCTGGACACTGGCTTCGACTTTCATCTCCTTCGTCCTGGGGTTTGGCTGCGCGCTGGCGCTCCACCGCGACTTTATCGGCCGTGGCGTCCTGCGCGCTATCCTGATCATTCCCTGGGTTATCAGCGCCGTCGCCGCCTCCTACATCTGGAAGTGGATCTACCATTCGGACTTCGGGGTCATCGGTGCGGTGCTGGTCGGCCTCGGATTGGCCGACCGACCGCCGAATTTCATCGACAACGTCAGCACGGTGCTGCCCTCCCTGATCGTCGTCAATATCTGGCGCGAGTTTCCGTTTGCCATGATCATGATGATGGCCGGCCTGCAGACGGTCCCCGAACAGCTGCTGAGCGCCGCAAAAGTCGACGGGGCCAGTGCGTGGCAGCGCTTCTGGCACGTAACCTTCCCGCATCTGAGCAGCGTCTCGACGGTGACCATCCTGCTGCTCGCAGTGGCCAACTTCAATTCCTTCATCATCCCCTGGATCATGACCGGCGGCGGGCCGTCCAACGCATCGCATATCTGGATCACCCACATTTATGAGCTCGCCTTCGGACGACAGCTCTGGGGCGTGGCATCGGCCTATTCGGTGCTCCTGTTCCTCATCCTGATGACGCTGGGCTACTTCTATGTCCGTGCGCTAAGCGGCAACGAACGGAAAGAGGGGAGCGCATGAGCACGATTGCCAAGACAGCCCCTCGGGTTCAGACCCGTCGCCGCATGCGCGTCGACGGATGGCGATGGGCCGGGCGCATCTTCCTTGTGTTCATGCTGCTTTACACCGCGTTGCCGATGATCTGGATGCTGATCACTTCGATCAAGTCCGGCTTCGCGGCGATGCAATTCCCGCCGCAATGGTGGCCAGACGAGCCTACCCTCGCCAGCTACCAGAAGCTGCTCGATCCGCAGAACAGCGTCGGCCAGGACTTCCTCCGCTTCTTCTGGAACAGCCTCTTCGTGTCGACGGTCACGACAGTCCTTTCGGTGATCGTGGCTGTCCCTGCCGCCTACGCGTTTTCGCGCTTCCGTTTCCCCGGCCGGACCTTCCTGTTCTTCGCCGTGCTGCTGCGCAACATGTTCCCGGCGGTGATCTTTCTCGTGCCGCTGTTCATACTGATGCGCATGCTCGGGCTGGTGAACACGCATGGCTCGCTGATCCTCACCTATCTCACTTTCGGCCTGCCGCTGGCGATTTGGCTACTCAAGGGCTTCTACGACAACATCCCGGTGCAGCTCGAGCAGGCGGCGCGCATTGACGGGGCAACGCGGTTCCAGGCCTTCATCCTGATCGTGATGCCGCTTTCGACGCCCGGAATCATCGCCACCGCGATCTATTCCTTCATCGGCGCGTGGAACGAGTACATCTACGCCTACACCTTCCTCTCCAAGAACGAGCAGTTGACCCTGCCGGTCGGCATCCAGCGCTTCTTCTCGGAAAACACGACGGACTTTCCGGGGCTGATGGCGGCCAGCTTCATGATGAGCGTGCCCGTCGTCGTGTTGTTCCTCGTCCTGCAGCGATACTTCGTACGCGCCCTTACAGAAGGCGCGGTCAAACACTAGGGAGTTGCCGATGGCCCACGTGGTCCTCAAAGATCTCGTCAAGACCTATGGCGGCTTCAAAGCTGTCAACAATGTTTCGCTGACGGTCAATGACGGCGAGTTCGTTGCGCTCGTCGGTCCTTCAGGCTGCGGCAAGACAACCACGCTCAATCTCGTCGCCGGGCTGATCCCGATCACGTCGGGCGACATCGTCATCGGCGACCGGGTGGTCAACGACCTCGACCCCAAGGACCGGGACATCGCGATGGTGTTCCAGAACTATGCGCTCTATCCGCAGAAGTCGGTCTACAAGAACCTGGCGTTCCCGCTGCAGATGCGAAAACTGCCCAGGGACGAAATCGACAAGAAGGTCAAGGACGCGGCGCGAGTGCTCGACATGACGCACCTGCTCGAGCGCAAGCCGCGCGAACTTTCCGGCGGGCAGCAGCAGCGTGTGGCCCTGGGCCGTGCCCTCGTCCGCGACCCGGCCGTGTTCCTCATGGACGAGCCGCTCTCCAACCTCGATGCCAAGCTGCGCGTGCAGATGCGGTCGGAGATCAAGCGCTTCCACCAGGACCTCAAGGCGACGATCATCTATGTGACGCACGACCAGCTCGAAGCCGTGACCATGGCCGACAAGATGGCGGTGATGAACGGCGGCTTCCTGCAGCAATACGATTCACCGGCGCAGGTCTTTGCCCATCCGATGAACATGTTCGTCGCAAGCTTCATCGGCAGCCCGGCGATGAGCCTTATTCCGCTGCAGGCATCGACAGCGAACGGCAACACCGTGTTGACCAGCGCGGAGGGCTGGAGCCTCGAGCTCTCGCCGCGCAACGCCCAGAAAGTCGCGGGGGCAACGACCAAGAAAGTCGTGCTCGGCGCACGTCACTCAACAATCAAGCTCCACAAGAGTGCGGTGCCAGGCAGCGTCCCGGCAAAGGCCTACACGGTGGAGCCGACCGGAGACGCCACCTTCGTGCAGGCGTTCCTGTCCGGCGCCATCGTCAACGTCAGCGTGCCGCCGACCATTGCCGTCGCGCCCGACGAGCAGATCTGGCTCGAGTTCGACCAGGAGCGCATGCATCTGTTCGACGGCGAGACTGAAATGGCACTCAAGACCGACTGACACCTATAGATGCTTTTGGAACGTGGGCGTGGATGACTACGAAGCTTAAGATCACCGCGATCAAGCCCTATCCGGTGTGGGTGGGAACGCGCAACCAGATGCTCGTCAAGGTCGAGACCGACCATGGCATTTTCGGCTGGGGCGAGAGTGGCTTGAGCGGTCGCGAGAGGGCCGTGGCCGGCGCGGTCGAGCACTATCGCGAGTTTCTCATCGGCCGCGATCCCATGCAGATCGGGCGGATCTGGCAGGAAGTCTATCGCAGCCAGTACTTCGAAGGCGGGCGCGTTCTGCAGGCGGCGATTTCCGCCATCGACATCGCCCTTCACGACATCAAGGGCAAGGCGCTGGGAGTGCCGGTCTACCAACTGCTCGGCGGCAAGCAGCGCGACCGCATCCCCACCTTCGCCTCGACCGGAGACGAGGCCGAGGGCGATGTTGCCATCGAACGAGCCCGCGAACTGCGCGCACAGGGATGGCAGGCGATCCGCTTCTTCCCCGTCGGGCAAAACAGCAAGGACATCTTCGAGCCTCGCGAGTCGATTGGCGTTACCGCGACCATGCTGAACAAGGCGCGCGCGGCGCTGGGCGACGACGTCGTGCTTGGCATCGACTATCATCATCGGCTGTCGGTGGCAGAGGCGGCGAGCTTCTGCAACAAGCTCGGCCGCGGCGTGCTCGATTTCCTCGAGGAGCCGATACGCGACGAGACACCGGAGGCCTACGAATCCCTACGTACGATGACCGACATCCCCTTTGCCATCGGCGAGGAATTTGCCAGCAAGTGGCAGTTCCTTCCCTACATCGAGCGCGGCATCCATCAGTTCAACCGGCTCGATATTTGCAATGTCGGCGGGTTCACCGAGGCGATGAAGGTCGCTGGCTGGAGCGAGGCGCACTATGTGGACCTGATGCCGCACAATCCCCTTGGTCCAGTGTGCACGGCCGCGACCGTGCATCTCGCCGCCGCGGTACCCAACTTCGCGTGGCTCGAGACCAGAGCGCCGGAAAGAAAGCTGGGCTTTGATAATTCCGAGTTCTTCCCGGTGCAACCACAACTCGACGGCCCCGACTATCCGGTCAGCGACCTGCCGGGCCTGGGCGTCGAGGTCAATGAGGAGGCGATCCAGGCGGAGAGTTTCCGTTTCTGGGAAGCGCCTCACCTCAAGCGCCGCGATGGTTCTGTTACGAACTGGTAGCTTCCTTTCAACCGGAGTCCACAATGACGCATACCCCCGACATCACGCGGCCGCCCAAAGATCTGATCGATGCGCTCAGGGAGATCGGCGCCGCGACGGTTGCCGGCACGCTTGGGCATATGGGCTTCCGCAATCCGCACATGGTCGGTCCGGTGGCGCAGAACCATGGGAAGTCGATCGTCGGGCCGGCGCTGACGCTGCAGTTCCTGCCGCAGCGGCCGGACCTCTTCAGCGAGGGAGAATACGCCGACCCGGAGACGCAGTTGCACCGGCACGTGCTCTATCACGCGCAGGAGGGCGATGTGGTCGTCGTCGACGCGCGCGGCGACATGAGCTCGGGTGTCTTCGGCGATATGATGTCGACCTATTTCAAAGGCAGAGGCGGCGCTGGCATCGTCATCGACGGGTGCATGCGCGACCGGCCCAATGTCGAGAAGCTCGATCTGCCCCTATGGCTGCGCGGCTGGACGCCCAACTACCATGTGCAGACCAGCATCTATCCAAACGCCGTCAACGTTCCGATTGCCTGCGGCGGCGTCACGGTGATCCCTGGCGACATTATCGTCGCCGACGATGACGGAGTGGTGGTAGTTCCAGTCGCGATGGCCTCAAAAGTGATTGAAGAATCGAAGAAGCATCACGATTGGGAAGAGTTCTCGCGAGAGAAGCTCATGCAGGGCGCCCCGTTGCAACGCTATTATCCGCTGCATGACGACGCCCGCGGAGAGTACGAGGAATGGCGAAAAGCCAACTCCAAATCTTAATAGACGGGACGATGGCCGTGTCTTCGTACACGTGTAATTCTTGGACGGACAGGTAAGCGGGGCTCATGTCCGTTCTTGCCAGCCTCGGTGTCAGATCGGAAGAATACCGCGCTGCGGGCCAAAAACGGTAGCGAAGGCGATATCCTTGAACCGTCTCAGCGGCTCGCCTGAACGCTCCACTTTCATGCGCAGGATCGCGCCTCTCCAGGAGGCAAGAAGAAACTCCGCCAGATACGGGGGGGGAACGTGCTATCAATTCCCCGGCAGCCTCGGCCTGCGCGATGCACTCACTAAAGGGCTGAAGCCACACTCCCGGTATATCGTGATGAGATGTTGGCGCAGCGGCTCGCTCTCTTGGACCACTTCCAGGCTGGACGCCCAGGTTCGGATCAGATTTCCAGATCGTCGATAATGCGGCAGAGCGTGGAGCGGCCAAGAGCACTCATGGCGGGGTTGGTTATGCGGTAATACCAGACCAAGCCCATTGCCTGCTGGAAGGCCCATGCCGCTCCGCGCTGCCACTCGACTTCGCTTGATCCAAGATGGGTACGCACGGTTTCGCGCTGACTGCGATCAAAAAGATGCCATACGGCAACAAGATCCAAGGCCGGGTCGGCCGGTCCGAAGCTGCCGCTGTCGAGCACACCAACAAGGCGGTCCCCACGCACGAGGAGGTTGGCCGGAATAAGATCGCGGTGGCTCATAACCTCGATACCGGACGGCGGCAGTTCACGCAGCCGAGCCCAAATGCGACGGAGCCGAGATACGTCCAAGAGACCCTCGCTGTTCTTGAAACAGATCGACATCCAGTCGTCGTGGTCAGGAAGACTGCCGCCCCTCCCTTGCCCATCAAAACGACAGCCATGTGTGTTCGCTGCACGTAGCGACGCAATCAGGTTGGCAATGTCGAGTGCGAAGGTCGTGGAAGCAGAAAGCCCATTGTGCGTGGCAACGTCACCTTCAATCCAACTCTGCATCGCCCAAGGCAACGGATAGAGCGGACCCGGCTGACCAAGCCCGATCGGTCGAGGACAGGCAAACGGAGAATACGCAGCAAACTCGGTCATGGCCGCGGCTTCGTTGCGTAGCATATTGGCGCACTCGGCTGGTTCCATTGCGCGCAGGGGGAATCTTGCCGCTACACTCGATCCAATCCTGAAGATTGCATTGACCGTACCGATCGCGCCAAGCTCTTCGATCCGCTCGTGGCGATACTCTGGGAACTGGTCGAAGATCATCTCGCGAACGATATCTGCATCGACATGGATCTGATCGCTGTGCATCATGCTGCTGGGTGTCTCCCCGACCAACTCCCCGCCAAATAACGGATACAAGCGTCGATTGCACGACCGCTTCCGCGAAGCCACGCAGGGCCAGATGTCCGTCTTGGGTCGCCTCAGGCCTCTCGGCCGCTGCAATGGCCGCTCGACAGCCCGTCGGTTTCCACCAGCCCCGCGGAGAGTTCGAGGAGTGGCGAAATGCGAGGAACCAGCCATGCGATATCATGATCGTGTCCGAGCAAGTCAGCTTCGTCCCGCCCGTCGATAACGGCCTTGATCAGACCTGACTTTTGCCGCGCCACTAGCGCGATGTCGCGGGGGCTGTCACGCAGGGTCGTGCGGTGGGTGACGAGCTGATCGATTGGTATATTTCCAGCGCGCAATGACGTGCTGGAAATCGCTGTGCGTCGCGTTGCGGCTGCCGATCCGCATCATTTCCCGTTTGTCGACGGAAGTCGGTACCGCGTAGGGAAACCGACGCATACCCTCAGGAATGCGTCGGGGCAAAAGTCTCAGGCGTGGCGGATTTCCGTTCCCAGCACCTTCAGGCATTCGCGGATGAATGCCGCAAGCGCGGTCCAACCCTTGGCCGAAACCATCGTCCCATCCACATAGGCATCGGTGGGGGATAGATCGATGTAAGTGCCGCCAGCCAGCGTCACCTCTGGCTCGCAAGCCGCGAGCGCCGCCACCTTCTTGCCACGGACGACGCCGTCGACCGCAACCAGAATCTGGACGCCATGGCAGATCGTGAAGATCGGCTTTTTGGCCTCGTGAAAATGGCGCACCATCGCCTGCACGCGCTTGTCGGTGCGGATGTATTCGGGGCCACGACCGCCGGCGCAATAGACGGCGTCGTATTGGCTCAGCTGCTTCTCGGCGTCAGAAAAGGTCTTGTTGATCAGCACATTGTGACCGGGCTTTTCGGTGTAGGTCTGATCGCCCTCAAAATCGTGCAGCGATGTCTTGATGATGTCTCCGGCGCTTTTGTCGGGGCACACGACATGAACCGTGTGTCCCACCGCTTCCATCGCCTGCTGATAGACGAAGATTTCATATTCCTCGGTGAACTCACCGGTCAGCATCAGGATTTTTTTGCCTGGCATGGGTCTTCCTCTCGGCTTGTGGCTGGCGAGGCGCGCTTGGCGCCTCGCCAGCTAGGGATCGAAAAATCGGTCAGAACGGAGTCGGGGAAATAATGTTCGTTGTTGTTGGCCTTGGTGATCAGCGAGTTGAGTTTGACGGCCCCCGGACAAGCGACATCGCATTGGCTACTCGAACGCAGGCAGGAGCCGGTCCCGCGAATTCTCGATGTGCACACGCATGGCTTTTTCGGCGGCGTCCGGATCGCCCGCGGAGAAGGCAGCGAGAATGGCCTCGTGCTCGTCGAGCGCCTCTTCGGTCACCCGCGAGTGATACATCAAGCGGAAGATATGGAAGTGGGTATGCTGGTGATTCAGCGTCTCTCGAATGAGCTCGTTCTGGGCGAACTCGACGATCTTGTCGTGGAAGATCGCATCCTGCCGGGCGAAGTTCGAATAACGCAGGCGTTCGTCCTTGCCTACCCGTCGGGCCATGACGCCAGCCGCCTCCTGCAGCACGGTCAGCCGTTCGTCGTCCAGTGTGGCAGTGGCTTTGGCCGCGGCAGCAGGTTCAAGCAGAAGGCGCAGCTCGTAGAGCTCGTCAAAGCGCCGGCGGGTGATTTGCGGGGCCGCCCGATAGCCGATCAGGTGGGTCTTCACCACAAGGCCCTCACCCTCCAGCCGCCCAAGCGCTTCGCGAATGGGGGTATGCGAGACGTTGAATTCCTTCACGAGATTGTCGACGGTAATGCGCGACCCGGGAGCAATTCTCAATGACATCAGTTGCGCGAAGATTGCCTCGTAAACGTCGCCAGCCAGGCTGTTGGCGCGCTGGATATGGCCGGGCGGGCGGGCTTCATTGTCAACCGTCAGGTCCGGATGCTGCATTGCTTTGCCTCTTGACAGAAGCGCTCACTAACACGATGCTCCGACCAATTCAATCCTATATCCTATACGATTTTATAGAGGATATCGCATGAGAATGACCCGGAGCGTCGGGACCGGTCTCCTGGACTAAGCTAATTCTCTGGCCCCAATCCGTCGTCGAAGGACCCTGTGCATGGCCTTGTTTGCAGCGGCGCGCCTGCCGCGCGAGATTCTGTTCGGCAAAGGCCAGCGCCACGTGCTGCCTGACGTCGCCGCCAAATTTGGGCGACGCGCGTTCGTCTGCACCGACGAGCGTTTCGCGGCGACATCGCAGTTCGCCGAAATTCTTGCTGGCTTGCACAAAGCTGCAATAGACACACTGGTCTACGATCGAACGTTGCCGGATGTGCCTCGCGACAGCGTCGCCGCCTGCATTGCGGAGGCGAAGGATTACAAGCCGGACATGGTGATCGGAATCGGCGGGGGCAGTTGCCTCGATATGGCCAAGAGCGCAGCACTTCTGCTCAGCCATGGCGGCAGGCTTCAGGACTACTATGGCGAGTTCAAGGTACCGGGCCCCACCCTTCCCGTGATCGCAGTGCCGACTACGGCGGGGACAGGCTCCGAGGTGACCCCCGTAGCCGTGATCTCCGACCCGGACCGGACGTTGAAAGTGGGCATAGCAAGTCCTCATCTCATCGCCGCTGTGGCGCTTTGCGACCCGGATCTGACGGCGACCTGTCCGCCGTCTCTGACGGCGATCGCCGGCGCCGACGCGCTGACACACGCAATCGAGGCCTTCACAGCGGGCAAACGCGGCGCTGATCCGAATTTGCCGCAGCAGCATGTCTTCATCGGCAAGAGCGCTTTGACCGACCATTTCGCGCTTCTGGCTATCAGGCTGCTCAGTCGCAGTCTGGAAAAGGCATATTGCGATGGATCGGATGAGAATGCGCGCGCCGACGTCATGATGGGAGCGATGGCCGCAGGCTGCGCATTCGGCACGGCGGGAACGGCCGCTGCGCATGCGGTGCAGTATCCCGTCGGAGCGCTTACCCATACTCCACATGGTCTGGGCGTCGCCACCATGCTGCCATATGTGATGACCTACAACCTTCCCGCCGTGGCTGCGGAGATTGCCGAAGTCGGAGCCGCGCTCGGACTTCCCCAGCAGAGCGGCGACGATGCCTATGTACTGGCGCATGCCACCATAAGTGAGGTGAGCCGGCTGTTTGGTGCCATCGGCATCACACCGACATTGGCTGAACTTGGTCTTCCGGAGGACAAGATCGACTGGACGGCTGAGCAGGCGCTCGGCATCGACCGGCTGATCAAGAACAATCCGCGTCCGTTTGACCTCGCCCAGATGCGACGGCTGGTCAGGTGTGCTTATGACGGCGACATGTCCGCCACGATGATGTGATCGATCAGGAGCTCATCCCATGAATATGGCCGCAGGCATATCCGACGAGGATCAAGACATGTTCGACTACGCCACGGCCTCGCACGGTCTCTACATTGGCGGACGCTGGCAGCCCTCGTCAGAGGGCCGTGTGATCGAAGTAGTCGATCCATCAACCGAAGCCGTGATCGCGGCGGTTCCCGATGCCACGCTTGCCGACGGGGCCTCAGCTGTAGACGCGGCCGCGAAGGCAGCGGACGGCTGGCGGGAGACTCCGCCACGCAGGCGTTCGGAAATCCTGCGGCGCTGCTTCGAACTGATGACCGAACGGGCGGAGATATTGGCTGCGCTGATCTCGCTGGAGAACGGCAAGGCGCTGCGCGATGCGCGCAGTGAAATAGCCTACGCGGCAGAGTTTTTTCGCTGGAATGCCGAGGAGGCGGTCCGCATCAGCGGCGAGTTCGGCCTTGCGCCCTCGGGTGCGAACCGGATCATTGTCGACTACCAGCCCATCGGCATTTGCGTGCTCATCACGCCATGGAACTTTCCGGCCGCCATGGCGACACGCAAAATCGCGCCGGCGCTGGCGGCCGGCTGCACAGTGATCCTGAAGCCCGCCAGCGAGACGCCGCTGACGGCCTACGCGCTTGCAGCGCTCTACGAGGAAGCCGGCGTGCCGCCCGGCGTCGTTAACGTCCTGACGACCTCGACCCCCGGGCCGGTCACGGCGGCAATGCTGGCCGATCCACGCGTGCGAAAGCTGTCCTTCACCGGCTCGACCGGCGTCGGCCACGCGCTCCTTGCCGAAGCCGCAAAACACGTCATTTCCTGTTCCATGGAGCTTGGCGGCAACGCACCGTTCATTGTCTTCGACGACGCCGACCTGGAAGCAGCGCTCGACGGTGCGATGGTGGCCAAGATGCGCAACGCCGGCGAAGCCTGCACGGCCGCCAACAGGCTTTACGTGCAGGCCGGCATCCACGATGCCTTCACGGATGGGTTGAGCAAACGCATGGCCGCCCTCACCATGGGCCCCGGCACCGATTCGCAGACCGAGTGCGGTCCGATGATCACCAGGAAGGCCGTGCACAACATCGACCGGCTCGTCCAGGACGCGGTCGCCCGTGGCGCCAGGGTTCTGTGCGGAGGAGCGATCGCCGAAGGCAAAGGCTACTTTTACCCGCCGACGGTGCTTCGCGACGTGCCTTCCGACGCCGCAATGCTCCACGAGGAAATATTCGGTCCGGTGGCTCCGGTCATGCGCTTCGACTGCGAGGCAGACGCCATCGCCAGGGCCAATGACACCGAATACGGTCTCGCGGCCTACGTCTACACGCGTGACCTGGCCCGGGGGATGCGCGTGGCGTCGAAGATCGAGTCGGGGATGATCGCCCTGAACCGCGGCCTGATGTCGGATCCGGCGGCTCCTTTCGGCGGGGTCAAGCAGAGCGGGCTGGGCCGCGAAGGCGGTCAGAAGCATGGCGTTGCCGAGTTCATGGAGGCGAAGTACATCGCCGTAACCCTATGAGCGGGCACGCCAAGGATCCGTTTCGCATTCGCGACCACGTGGTCCAGTTCGACGACATCGTCGCCGAGATGGTGCGCAGAAGCGAGGATACCAGGGCGAATGTTTCAATGATCGCCGATGTCGCCTACGGAGATGACGCCACCGAAACCATCGATCTGTTCTTTCCCGAGGGCAAACGGGACCGCCTGCCGGTGCACATGTTCATCCATGGCGGCTACTGGCGCATGTTCTCCAAGCGTGATTATTCCCATGTCGCCGAGACCGTTACGAACGCAGGCGCGATCGCAATCATTGTCGACTATGCGCTGATGCCGGCAGTCAGGATGGCCAGGATCGTCGACCAGGTGCGCCGCGCCAAGCGATGGGTGCTTGACCATATCGCAGACCATGGCGGCGATCCCAACCTGTTGACCGTCAGCGGTCATTCCGCCGGCGCGCATCTGGCAACACTGCTTTTCGACGGCGACAACCGGCCTTCCGGCATCAAAGCTGCGCTGCTGCTCGGCGGCCTTTACGACCTGAAGCCATTGCAGATGTCGTTCCTTGCCGCCGAGATCGCGATCACCAACGAAGAAGCCCGCCGGTTCTCGCCGATCAACCACAGCTTCGATCCATCCGTGACCATAGAGATCTCGGTCGGCGCCGATGAAACGCCGCCCTTCCACAGCCAGGCCACGGTCTTCGCGAACCACCTGGAAAAACAAGGGCTGGCTGTTTCACGCACCACCCTTTCGGCGGCCAATCACATGAGCAGCGTCCGCGACCTTGGCGTGGCGGGCACCGATGCCGCGTCACTGTTGGCCCGCCTCGCGACCACCTGACCCCTGGCGACTGATCAACAAACGTCGCGCTTCCGCCAGCGGCTGGGATAAAACAGTTCAAGCTTGAAATAATTGGACTGCCATGCCGCCGTCAATTGGTCTGTCTGGCGGCGGGTGGAAACGGAGGACCATCGCGTCGGCACGGGCGTGATGGTCCACTCATCACGACGACAAGCCACCTAGCTCGAACCGCCTCCGTTCCTTCAAAGCCAAGTGATAGCGCATTTCACCTGACGGAAGGGCGCGGGTCAGCCGATGAATGGCGTATCACCATTCCTCCAGCCGGTACGACCGCAGGGCTATTTTGGTCAGCCATTAACTGTTCCGCTAAGTTGGACGTTGACGCCCCCCCCAAGAGAGTTAATAATCCCCTAATATAAGCGTCGCACAAAACTACACTCGACATGCAACAACGAGTTAGACGACGCCATTGGGCTTGGGAAACACAGCGCGGCGAAGGGTATCGTCGTAGCCATCATCATTTGAGCCACCACTCGCCCGCGACCGGCCACGCAATGTGCTGGCTGTCGCAAGGCGACAGTGTTGGGGCTTTCGGGTGCGCTGACAGGATTGATGTCTGCCGGAATCTGCATGTCAGGCGCGCAATGATTTTTCGGTAGGAAGCGGCTGGTCTTTCAATACGGTCGACAGGCGCGGGGGCGTCTGTCGTTAAACAACAGGGGTAAAAAAATGGCTACTCAGATCACCGGAGCCGGTGGCACCACGACGTCGTTCTCCAACACGCCGCAGGCGAAGGACGACGTTCTCAACTACACCGAGGACACGGTTGTCATCGTCTCGGCAGCTCAGTCCATCATCCTGCTGGACGTGATGCAGAATGATCTGGGTGGAAACGCAAAGACCCTCTATTCGATTGACGACGGGACTTCCGCCTCGACTGCCACCAAGCAATACGCGCCGATCGACCTGACGACGGCGGACGCCCAAGTGAGCGGCGTCTCTGCCTGGGAGGACATTGGCGGGGGCGTCTTCATCCGCATCAACAATGGCAAGGTCGAGATGAACCTTAGCCAGTATCTGCAGCAACATGGCTTCGCCAGCCTGCAGGCCATGGGTGCTACTGACAGCATCCACGAGACGTTCACCTATGCGATCAAGCTCGGCAATGGAACGCTGAGCTGGGCCAGCGTGTCGGTCAACATTCAGGGCAGCAATGATGGCGCGACGATCACCGCGGCCGCAGGCGCTGACCAGACTGTGGTCGAAGCCGGCGGCGTCAGCAACGGAACGCTCAACGAGCCCAGCGCTCACGGACAGCTGATCCTGACGGATGTCGATATCAATCAGAACCATTTCCAGAACCCGGCAAGTCTCCAGGGCACCTATGGCACCTTCGCCTTCAATACGACGACCGGTGCGTGGACCTATGCGCTCAACCAGGCGCTTGCCGACCCGCTGACGCAAGACCAGCATGTCACCGACACTCTGACGGTGAAATCGGCGGACGGAACCGCCACCTACAATATTGTCGTCAATATCACAGGCACCAACGACGCTGCGGTGCTCTCGTCCGCTTCGGTCAACCTGACTGAAGGCAACACGGCGGCAGCAATCAGCACCAACGGCACTTTGACGATCAGCGATGTCGACAGCTTGGCAACCTTCGTCGCCCAGGCGGGAACCGTTGGCAGCTTCGGCACCTTCGCCATCAACGCGGCTGGCGCCTGGACCTACACCGCGAGCTCGGCCCACAATGAGTTCGTCGCTGGTCAGCACTATACCGAAAACTTCGACGTGGTCAGCGCCGACGGCACTCACACCTCGGTCCACATCGACATTCTCGGCACCAACGACGCCGCCGTCTTGTCCTCGGCATCTGTGAACCTCACAGAGACCAATGATGCGGCCGACATCTCGACGTCGGGCACGCTGACCATCTCGGACGTCGACAGCGATCCGCACTTCGTCGCCCAGGCCGCTACCGCCGGCAGCTACGGTACCTTCTCGATCGATGCCGACGGCAACTGGTCTTATGCCGCAAGCTCGGCCCACAATGAGTTCGTCGACGGCCAGCATTACATCGAGGACTTCGATGTGGTCAGCGCCGATGGCACCCACACCTCGGTCCACATCGACATTCTCGGCACCAACGACGCCGCCGTCTTGTCCTCGGCATCTGTGAACCTCACAGAGACCAATGATGCGGCCGACATCTCGACGTCGGGCACCCTCACCATCTCGGACGTCGACAGCGATCCGCACTTCGTCGCCCAGGCCGCTACCGCCGGCAGCTACGGTACCTTCTCGATCGATGCCGACGGCAACTGGTCTTATGCCGCGAGCTCGGCCCACAATGAGTTCGTCGACGGCCAGCATTACATCGAGGACTTCGATGTGGTCAGCGCCGACGGCACCCACACCTCGGTCCACATCGACATTCTCGGCACCAACGACGCCGCCGTGCTTTCGTCCGCCTCGGTGAACTTGACGGAAGCAAACTCCGCAGCAGCGATCAGCACCTCCGGCACGCTGACCATCTCGGATGTCGACAGCGATCCGCACTTCGTCGCCCAGGCCGCTACCGCCGGCAGCTACGGTACCTTCTCGATCGATGCCGACGGCAACTGGTCTTATGCCGCGAGCTCGGCCCACAATGAGTTCGTCGACGGCCAGCATTACATCGAGGACTTCGATGTGGTCAGCGCCGATGGCACCCACACCTCGGTCCACATCGACATTCTCGGCACCAACGACGCCGCCGTCTTGTCCTCGGCATCTGTGAACCTCACAGAGACCAATGATGCGGCCGACATCTCGACGTCGGGCACCCTCACCATCTCGGACGTCGACAGCGATCCGCACTTCGTCGCCCAGGCCGCTACCGCCGGCAGCTTCGGTACCTTCTCGATCGATGCCGACGGCAACTGGTCTTATGCCGCGAGCTCGGCCCACAATGAGTTCGTCGACGGCCAGCATTACATCGAGGACTTCGATGTGGTCAGCGCCGACGGCACCCACACCTCGGTCCACATCGACATTCTCGGCACCAACGACGCCGCCGTCTTGTCCTCGGCATCTGTGAACCTCACAGAGACCAATGATGCGGCCGACATCTCGACGTCGGGCACCCTCACCATCTCGGACGTCGACAGCGATCCGCACTTCGTCGCCCAGGCCGCTACCGCCGGCAGCTTCGGTACCTTCTCGATCGATGCCGACGGCAACTGGTCTTATGCCGCGAGCTCGGCCCACAATGAGTTCGTCGACGGCCAGCATTACATCGAGGACTTCGATGTGGTCAGCGCCGACGGCACCCACACCTCGGTCCACATCGACATTCTCGGCACCAACGACGCCGCCGTCTTGTCCTCGGCATCTGTGAACCTCACAGAGACCAATGATGCGGCCGACATCTCGACGTCGGGCACCCTCACCATCTCGGATGTCGACAGCGATCCGCACTTCGTCGCCCAGGCCGCTACCGCCGGCAGCTACGGTACCTTCTCGATCGATGCCGACGGCAACTGGTCTTATGCCGCGAGCTCGGCCCACAATGAGTTCGTCGACGGCCAGCATTACATCGAGGACTTCGATGTGGTCAGCGCCGACGGCACCCACACCTCGGTCCACATCGACATTCTCGGCACCAACGACGCCGCCGTGCTTTCGTCCGCCTCGGTGAACTTGACGGAAGCAAACTCCGCAGCAGCGATCAGCACCTCCGGCACCCTCACCATCTCGGATGTCGACAGCCCGGCTACCTTCGTCGTCCAGGCTGGAACCGGGGGCAGCTACGGCACCTTCGCCATCAATGCGGCAGGTGCGTGGACCTACACGGCAAGCTCTGCCCATGACGAATTCGTCGCTGGTCAGCACTATACCGAAAACTTCGATGTGGTCAGCGCCGATGGCACCCACACCTCGGTCCACATCGACATTCTCGGCACCAACGACGCCGCCGTGCTTTCGTCCGCCTCGGTGAACTTGACGGAAGCAAACTCCGCAGCAGCGATCAGCACCTCCGGCACGCTGACCATCTCGGATGTCGACAGCGATCCGCACTTCGTCGCCCAGGCCGCTACCGCCGGCAGCTACGGTACCTTCTCGATCGATGCCGACGGCAACTGGTCTTATGCCGCGAGCTCGGCCCACAATGAGTTCGTCGACGGCCAGCATTACATCGAGGACTTCGATGTGGTCAGCGCCGATGGCACCCACACCTCGGTCCACATCGACATTCTCGGCACCAACGACGCCGCCGTCTTGTCCTCGGCATCTGTGAACCTCACAGAGACCAATGATGCGGCCGACATCTCGACGTCGGGCACCCTCACCATCTCGGACGTCGACAGCGATCCGCACTTCGTCGCCCAGGCCGCTACCGCCGGCAGCTACGGTACCTTCTCGATCGATGCCGACGGCAACTGGTCTTATGCCGCGAGCTCGGCCCACAATGAGTTCGTCGACGGCCAGCATTACATCGAGGACTTCGATGTGGTCAGCGCCGACGGCACCCACACCTCGGTCCACATCGACATTCTCGGCACCAACGACGCCGCCGTCTTGTCCTCGGCATCTGTGAACCTCACAGAGACCAATGATGCGGCCGACATCTCGACGTCGGGCACCCTCACCATCTCGGATGTCGACAGCGATCCGCACTTCGTCGCCCAGGCCGCTACCGCCGGCAGCTTCGGTACCTTCTCGATCGATGCCGACGGCAACTGGTCTTATGCCGCGAGCTCGGCCCACAATGAGTTCGTCGACGGCCAGCATTACATCGAGGACTTCGATGTGGTCAGCGCCGACGGCACCCACACCTCGGTCCACATCGACATTCTCGGCACCAACGACGCCGCCGTCTTGTCCTCGGCATCTGTGAACCTCACAGAGACCAATGATGCGGCCGACATCTCGACGTCGGGCACCCTCACCATCTCGGACGTCGACAGCGATCCGCACTTCGTCGCCCAGGCCGCTACCGCCGGCAGCTTCGGTACCTTCTCGATCGATGCCGACGGCAACTGGTCTTATGCCGCGAGCTCGGCCCACAATGAGTTCGTCGACGGCCAGCATTACATCGAGGACTTCGATGTGGTCAGCGCCGACGGCACCCACACCTCGGTCCACATCGACATTCTCGGCACCAACGACGCCGCCGTGCTTTCGTCCGCCTCGGTGAACTTGACGGAAGCAAACTCCGCAGCAGCGATCAGCACCTCCGGCACGCTGACCATCTCGGACGTCGACAGCGATCCGCACTTCGTCGCCCAGGCCGCTACCGCCGGCAGCTACGGTACCTTCTCGATCGATGCCGACGGCAACTGGTCTTATGCCGCGAGCTCGGCCCACAATGAGTTCGTCGACGGCCAGCATTACATCGAGGACTTCGATGTGGTCAGCGCCGATGGCACCCACACCTCGGTCCACATCGACATTCTCGGCACCAACGACGCCGCCGTCTTGTCCTCGGCATCTGTGAACCTCACAGAGACCAATGATGCGGCCGACATCTCGACGTCGGGCACCCTCACCATCTCGGACGTCGACAGCGATCCGCACTTCGTCGCCCAGGCCGCTACCGCCGGCAGCTACGGTACCTTCTCGATCGATGCCGACGGCAACTGGTCTTATGCCGCGAGCTCGGCCCACAATGAGTTCGTCGACGGCCAGCATTACATCGAGGACTTCGATGTGGTCAGCGCCGACGGCACCCACACCTCGGTCCACATCGACATTCTCGGCACCAACGACGCCGCCGTCTTGTCCTCGGCATCTGTGAACCTCACAGAGACCAATGATGCGGCCGACATCTCGACGTCGGGCACCCTCACCATCTCGGACGTCGACAGCGATCCGCACTTCGTCGCCCAGGCCGCTACCGCCGGCAGCTTCGGTACCTTCTCGATCGATGCCGACGGCAACTGGTCTTATGCCGCGAGCTCGGCCCACAATGAGTTCGTCGACGGCCAGCATTACATCGAGGACTTCGATGTGGTCAGCGCCGACGGCACCCACACCTCGGTCCACATCGACATTCTCGGCACCAACGACGCCGCCGTCTTGTCCTCGGCATCTGTGAACCTCACAGAGACCAATGATGCGGCCGACATCTCGACGTCGGGCACCCTCACCATCTCGGACGTCGACAGCGATCCGCACTTCGTCGCCCAGGCCGCTACCGCCGGCAGCTTCGGTACCTTCTCGATCGATGCCGACGGCAACTGGTCTTATGCCGCGAGCTCGGCCCACAATGAGTTCGTCGACGGCCAGCATTACATCGAGGACTTCGATGTGGTCAGCGCCGACGGCACCCACACCTCGGTCCACATCGACATTCTCGGCACCAACGACGCCGCCGTGCTTTCGTCCGCCTCGGTGAACTTGACGGAAGCAAACTCCGCAGCAGCGATCAGCACCTCCGGCACGCTGACCATCTCGGACGTCGACAGCGATCCGCACTTCGTCGCCCAGGCCGCTACCGCCGGCAGCTACGGTACCTTCTCGATCGATGCCGACGGCAACTGGTCTTATGCCGCGAGCTCGGCCCACAATGAGTTCGTCGACGGCCAGCATTACATCGAGGACTTCGATGTGGTCAGCGCCGACGGCACCCACACCTCGGTCCACATCGACATTCTCGGCACCAACGACGCCGCCGTGCTTTCGTCCGCCTCGGTGAACTTGACGGAAGCAAACTCCGCAGCAGCGATCAGCACCTCCGGCACCCTCACCATCTCGGATGTCGACAGCCCGGCTACCTTCGTCGTCCAGGCTGGAACCGGGGGCAGCTACGGCACCTTCGCCATCAATGCGGCAGGTGCGTGGACCTACACGGCAAGCTCTGCCCATGACGAATTCGTCGCTGGTCAGCACTATACCGAAAACTTCGATGTGGTCAGCGCCGATGGCACCCACACCTCGGTCCACATCGACATTCTCGGCACCAACGACGCCGCCGTGCTTTCGTCCGCCTCGGTGAACTTGACGGAAGCAAACTCCGCAGCAGCGATCAGCACCTCCGGCACGCTGACCATCTCGGATGTCGACAGCCCGGCTACCTTCGTCGTCCAGGCTGGAACCGGGGGCAGCTACGGCACCTTCGCCATCAATGCGGCAGGTGCGTGGACCTACACGGCAAGTTCTGCCCATGACGAATTCGTCGCTGGTCAGCACTATACCGAAAACTTCGACGTGGTCAGCGCCGACGGCACCCACACCTCGGTCCACATCGACATTCTCGGCACCAACGACGCCGCCGTGCTTTCGTCCGCCTCGGTGAACTTGACGGAAGCAAACTCCGCAGCAGCGATCAGCACCTCCGGCACGCTGACCATCTCGGATGTCGACAGCCCGGCTACCTTCGTCGTCCAGGCTGGAACCGGGGGCAGCTACGGCACCTTCGCCATCAATGCGGCAGGTGCGTGGACCTACACGGCAAGTTCTGCCCATGACGAATTCGTCGCTGGTCAGCACTATACCGAAAACTTCGATGTGGTCAGCGCCGATGGCACCCACACCTCGGTCCACATCGACATTCTCGGCACCAACGACGCCGCCGTGCTTTCGTCCGCCTCGGTGAACTTGACGGAAGCAAACTCCGCAGCAGCGATCAGCACCTCCGGCACGCTGACCATCTCGGATGTCGACAGCCCGGCTACCTTCGTCGTCCAGGCTGGAACCGGGGGCAGCTACGGCACCTTCGCCATCAATGCGGCAGGTGCGTGGACCTACACGGCAAGTTCTGCCCATGACGAATTCGTCGCTGGTCAGCACTATACCGAGAACTTCGACGTGGTCAGCGCCGATGGCACTCACACCTCGGTCCACATCGACATTCTCGGCACCAACGATGCGGCAGTGCTTTCGTCCGCCTCGGTGAACTTGACGGAAGCAAACTCCGCAGCAGCGATCAGCACCTCCGGCACGCTGACCATCTCGGATGTCGACAGCCCGGCTACCTTCGTCGTCCAGGCTGGAACCGGGGGCAGCTACGGCACCTTCGCCATCAATGCGGCCGGCGCCTGGACCTACACGGCATCCTCGGCGCATGACGAGTTCGTCGCAGGCCAGCACTATACCGAGAACTTCGACGTGGTCAGCGCCGACGGCACCCACACCTCGGTCGCCATCGACATCCTCGGCACTGCAGATGCGCCGCCGCGCTTTGCTCCGACGGACATCCAGCTCACACCGAGCACTACGACGGACAATGTGACTTTCAGCTCGTTCCAGTTCACGGGAACACTGTCCGCAACCGATCCCGACCCCGGCAGCTTCGTCTACAGCATCACCTCGCAATCGGACCCTGGACTGTTTTCGATCACCGGCAACACGTTGAGCTCGGGAGACCTCTCGCCGAGCAAGGCGTATTCCATAACCGTGCAGTCAACGCAGGTCGGCGATCCGGTCGGGCCTGCTTACCAGTATTCCGAGACGTTCCAGGTCATCACCGGCAGCAATGGCAACTCGAGCGACAATCTCAGCAACCCCGTAGGCGGCGACGATGTCCTCTACGGCAATGGCGGGGCGGACCAGATCTTCGGCCTGGCCGGCAATGACACGCTGTTCGGCCAAGGTGGTAACGACACGCTGAATGGCGGCGACGGCAATGACCGGCTCGTTGGCGGCGTCGGCGCCGATACACTCACCGGCGGGGCGGGATCCGACACATTCTACTATGGACCAACCGTCACGGATTCCGCGCCGGCCGGCAATTTCGACACCATCACCGACTTCGTGCATGGGGTCGACAAGATCGACCTGTCTTCAATTGATGCCAGCGGAGCCGCCGGCGATCAGGCTTTCCTGTTCGGAGGGCAGAATGTGAATACCGTCGCCAACAGCATCACGTGGTCGGAAAGCGGCGGCAACACAATCGTTCGTGCCGACGTAACCGGCAACACAGGCGCCGAATTCCAGATCACGCTGACTGGCATCGGCCTAGGTCTGACGGCGAGCGACTTCGTGCTTTGAAACCGGGAGGTGAGCCGCGACGCGGCTCACCTCCCATTGCCGGTTCCTGATCCAGCTTACGCGTTAAGGTTTACGACAGGAATATCGACGGGCTGCGTGGCCGGTGGAAGGATCGGGAGTAGTATCGGCTTACGGGTGGATAGGGGGGCGGTTCTCCGCTGGGTATTTGAGTCTCGCTAGAAAATCTCAAATCGTGAAGGACGCCCTTCTGGCGTGCCGTCATTATTTCCTGATCGCGGCGGGCTTCAGCCTGGCGATCAACCTGCTCTATCTCGCCTCGCCGCTCTATATGCTGCAGATCTACGACCGGGTGGTGACCAGCGGCAGCCAGACCACGCTGGTGATGCTGACCATCGCGCTGCTGGCGGCGTTTCTTGCGCTGGCTGGCCTCGATCTCATGCGCGCCACTATCCTCACCCGCGCCAGCGTGCGGCTGGATCGGCTGCTGTCGGCGAGGATCGTGGCCGCGTCGGTGGAGACCTCGCAGTCGGGCTCCTCGCAGAGCCAGCCGGTGCGTGACTTCGACACGTTCCGGCAGGTCATCACCGGTATGGGCATCAATGCACTGTTCGACCTGCCATGGTCGCCCATCTACATCGCCATCATCTTCCTGCTGCACCCCTGGCTCGGCTTCTTTGCGCTCGGCTCGTCGCTGCTGCTCGTCGCCATGGCGGTCATAAACGAATATCTGGTGCGCGCCCCGCTGAAGCAGGCCAGCGACCTGGCAACGGCCAACTACATTTTCACCGAGATGAGCCTGAGGAACTCGGAAGTCATTCGCGCCATGGGCATGATCGACGGCCTCATCCGCCGCTGGGGACGCGACCGCAGCTTGGCGCTCCGGCGTCAGACGCAAGCCAGCGACCGCGCCGCCCTGATGTCGGGGGTGATCCGATTCCTGCGCCTGACCATGCAGTCGCTGATCCTCGGCCTCGGCGCCTATCTGGTGATCGAACGGCAGGCCACGGCCGGTTCGATGTTCGCGGCCAGCATATTGTTGGGCAAAGGCTTGCAGCCCGTCGAGCAGATCGTCGGCCTCTGGCGCAACCTGGTCCTGGCGCGGGCGGCGCTGACCAGGGTTCACAAACTGGTCGACGGTGGCGCGCAGAACGAAAGATCGTTCAACCTGCCGAAGCCCACCGGCAAGATTTCGGTCGAGCAGGTCAGCTTTGCAATTGCCAGCCAGCAGAAAGTGCTTCTCCGGGACGTATCATTCCGGCTGGACGCAGGCGAGGCGCTGGGAATCGTCGGCCCTTCCGGCGCCGGCAAGTCGACGCTGGCTCGTCATCTCGCGGGCGTCATGCAACCCAGCCGTGGCACCGTCAGGCTGGACGGGGCCGACCTGTCGCAATGGGGACACGACGCGCTCGGCGACCACATCGGCTACCTGCCGCAGGATATAGAACTCTTCTCCGATACGGTCGCCGCCAACATCGGCCGCTTCAAGACCAATGTCGACCAGGAGGTGATAGCCGCCGCGCGGCTCGCCGGCGTGCACGAGATGATCATTCGCCTGCCGCAAGGCTACGAGACCCAGATCGGCGAAGGCGGCGCAGTGCTGTCAGGAGGATATCGGCAGCGGATTGCTCTTGCCCGTGCGGTATTCGGAACGCCGAACCTGATCATTCTCGACGAGCCGAGCTCCAATCTCGACGCCGATGGCGATCGCGCGCTGAGCGAGTGCGCGATCGAGCTCAAGCGCCGCGGCAGCACGGTGATCATCGTCTCGCACCGTCCCTCGACCCTGGCGAACGTCGACAAGATTCTTCTGTTGCGCGATGGCGCCGTCGAGGCCTTCGGCATGAGAAACGAGATCGTGGCGCTGCTCAACCAGCGGGCGGCTCCAATGGCGGTGGCAACCCAATGAGCCGTGGCCGGAGAGATCGATGAGCGACGGCGCCCTCACCTACCGGGGCCTGCCCGGCGAAACCGGTATCCTGGCGCCGGATTCGATCCGGGTGCCGGCCTATATCGGCCTTCTCATCATCGTTGCCTTCTTCGGCATCTTCGGCGGCTGGGCGGCTTTTGCCCCGCTGAACGGCGCCGTGCTCGCCGATGCTGTCGTTAAGGTGGAAGGCAATCGCAAGAGCCTGCAGCACTTCGACGGCGGAACGGTGAAGGAGATCCGCGTCAAGGACGGCGACGTCGTCAGGAAGGGCGAGATAATGCTGGTGCTGGACGACACCAGAATTCGGTCCGAGTTCAATCTCTATGCCCAGCAGTATGCGCTGTTGCGCGCAACCGATGCCAGGATTCGGGCTGAACTGGACGGCAGCGAGGCGGTTGCCTTCCCGAAGGACATCCTCAAGGAACACGAGGCCTACCTTAGGGATGCGATGGCAAACCAGATCGCCGACCTGGAAACCCAGCGCGCCTCGATGGCCGGCGCCAGGCAGATCCTCGAGCGGCGGATTGCCGAACTCGAGGAGCAGATCCAGGGCAAGCACGCTCGGGTTGAATCCTACCAGGCCCAGCTGCAATCGACGGTCGACGAAAAGGCCAGCCTATCAAAGCTGCTCAAGGCCGGATTGACGACCCGCCCGCGCATTCTGGAACTGGAGAGATCCGCCTCGGACTTGCAGGGCCTGATCGACGAGAACCTCGGCGCAATCGCAGGCAGCCAACAGAGCAAAGCCGAACTCGATAGCCAGATCGCGCAATTGACCAATGAACGTCGGGCCAAGCTGTCGGCCATGCTGATCGATACGCAATCGAACCTTGCCGACCTTGTGCCCAAGATGTTTGCCGCCCAGGCTGCCATGGACCGAGCCGAAGTCCGCGCACCCTATGACGGCCAGGTGATGGATCTGAGCGTGTTCTCGATCGGAGCGATCGTCGCGCCGGGCCAGACGATCCTTGACATCGTGCCAACTGAGAATTCGTTGATCGTCCAGGCGCAGGTTCGCGTCGAGGACATATCAAACGTGCGACCCGACATGGCGGCCGAAGTTCGTTTCACATCATACAAGCAGCGCTCGATACCAATAATTCACGGACGCATCACCCGCATTTCGGCGGATCGCATCACCGACAGTAAAACTGGGTTTCCCTACTATCTGGCCGACGTAGCGGTCGATCGGGTGGAATTGGCAGCAGCCCCACAGATTGCTCTTTATCCGGGCATGCCAGCGTCAGTCATGATCGTTACCGAGGAACGCACCGCACTCGATTACATTTTGGGCCCGCTAGTTGTGTCGTTCCACTCCGCCTTCCGCCAGAAATAACGGGGTCCGCGCCAAACCTATTCGCGATTCCAATTTCGACGGGTGGTCAGGCTCGCAACGCGCAAAGACGGCGGAGAACTCCTATGCCACGCCGATGGCGCTTTACATCCATCGCCCGGCGCGTTTCAGTTTGGTCAGGCTATTTAGAAAGGATACCAGTGGCGGCTGATGATGGCCCTGTCCGAGGGCGGCGGCTCGACCATGGGCAAGCTGGCCGACGAGCTGGCGATCAATCATCCACCTTGACGAAACTCGTCGACCGCATGGTCGAGGAGGCGCTGGCCTACCGCGATCCTGATCCGAACGACCGTCGCAAAGTGCGGATGTCTCTTTCCGACAAGGGCGCTGCCCCCTTGGAAAGCCAGAACCGGCGCGTGCAGGACCACGAAGCGCGCGTTGAAGGGTCGTATGGAAACGAAGACGCCCAGAGGCTTCGCGATATGCTTGAGATCAAGCAGATCAGCTAGATCCCCCATCGCCATTTCGCGATGATGGCCGCGGACATGGGATACTGCCCACCAGCGCGGGCTCCGCTCACACACTGCTCAGCAACAGGCTGGTTTCGCTGTTCGACACGCCGTCGATCATGCGGACCTGACGCAGCACCCGGTCGAACTCCGCCAGGCTCAAAGCCCGGATATCCGCGACCAGGTCCCACTTTCCGTTGGTCGTGTGGAGGGTCTGGATTTCCGGCACTCCTCGCAACTTGCGGATGACCTGCGTCGTCGACTTTCCGACCACCTCGATCAGCATGACCGCACGCACCGCATTCTCGTCGTAGTCCTCCCTGACGCGCGCCGTGAAACCCATCAGCGTGCCCGTTTTGATGAGGCGCTCCAGCCTGTTCTGCACGGTGCCCCGCGCCACGCCCAGGGCGTCGGCGAGTTTGGACAGCGACGCACGTCCATCAATCCGCAAGTGCCCGATGATCCTGCGGTCGAGGCTGTCCGGCACGTACTTCGCGATCTCGTCGTTCACCGCCCTTACCTATCCGTTTTAGCAGTTCAAGTGATCAAATTGATCAATCTCCTGACCAATTTATATCGGTTTTGAGATTTCGGCCAGCAACCCGAGCACCGTAGAGTTCTCGCAAGTCAACCATGGCAGGGCCGGATCATGAACGCTCAACTCCCCTCACAAAAGGCAATTGTGCCCTTTGTTAGCGTGAAGAACATGATGCGCCTCATGCACCACATTGGCATCGAGACCATGCTGCGCGAACTCTGCGACCTGATCGAACACGACTTTCGCCGCTGGGAGAGCTTCGAGAAAACGCCTCGGATCGCCAGCCATTCGCACGACGGCGTCATCGAGCTGATGCCGATCTCGGATGGCAAGACCTACGGCTTCAAATACGTCAACGGGCATCCCAGGAATACCGCCGAAGGCCTGCAGACCGTCACCGCTTTCGGGCTGCTGGCCGACGTCTCCACCGGCTACCCGGTTCTGTTGACAGAGATGACGCTGTTGACGGCGCTCAGGACCGCCGCGACATCGGCCATGGCCGCGCGACATCTGGCGCCGCAGGGGGCTCGAACCATGGCGATAATCGGCAATGGCGCCCAGGCGGAATTTCAGGCCCTGGCAATCAAGGCCGTGTGCGGCATAGACACCGTCCGGCTCTATGACATCGACGCACGCGCCACCGAAAAGACCCGCCGCAATCTCGCTGGTTCCGGGCTCACCGTCGTGGCCTGCGGCTCGGCGCAAGCCGCCATCGAAGGGGCCGGCATCATCACCACCTGTACCGCCGACAAGCAGTTTGCCACCATCCTCACCGACAACATGATCGGTGCGGGCGTCCACATCAACGCTATCGGCGGCGACTGCCCCGGCAAGACGGAGCTGCACCGCGACATCCTGCTGCGCGCCGATACCTTCGTGGAGTACCCGCCGCAGACCTGGGTCGAAGGCGAAATCCAGCAGATGGGCAGCGACTATCCGATCAGCGAACTCTGGCGCGTCGTTACCGGCGAGGTGCCCGGGCGCCGTGACGCTCGACAGATCACCCTTTTCGACAGCGTCGGTTTTGCCATCGAGGACTTTTCGGCGCTGCGCTATCTGCGCGAGCGCATCGTCGGCACCGATCTCTATGAAGACCTCGACATGATCGCCGATCCTGACGACCCGCGCGACCTGTTCGGCATGTTCCAACGCGCCCGCTGAACAACAGGAGCCTCTCATGAAAAAACGCTCCGTTCTCTCCGTCCAGGCCCCTTCCGCCGTGGTGATGATCCGGCCGCACCATTTTACCGTCAACACGCAGACCGCGTCCGACAACCGCTTTCAGCGCATGGATGATACCGGCGCCGACCTGTCTTCGCCGGCCCATGCGGAAATCACCCACGCGGCTCAGGTGCTTCGAAAGCAGGGCGTCGCCGTTCATCTGTTCGACGACACCGGCACCGATACGCCGGACTCCGTCTTCCCGAACAACTGGTTCTCCACTCATGCGGGCGGCCACGTGGCGATCTATCCGATGAAGGCGCCGAACCGGCGGCGGGAACGGCGCGCTGACATTATCGAAATGCTGAAGTCCCAATATCGGGTGCAGGTCATCGATTACTCGGGGCTCGAACCGGATGGCCTCTTTCTCGAGGGCACCGGCGCTATGGTGCTCGATCACATTGACCGGGTCGCTTATGCGGTTCGTTCCGACCGCACCGACCCGATCGCGCTCGAGCGTTTCTGCACCCAGTTCAATTTCGAGCCGATGGCCTTTTCGGCGCAAGGCGCGGATGGCGTGGCCGTCTACCACACCAATGTGTTGATGTGTGTCGCCACCGATTTTGCGATGATCGGTCTGGGCATGATCACCGATCCAGCCAGGCGGCGGGAAATCGTCGGCCGCTTCGAGCGATCGGGCCGCGAGGTCATCGCCCTTGCCAATGACCAGATCGCCAGGTTCGCCGGCAATGCGATCGAACTGCAGGGCAATGACGGGCGCATCCTTGCGCTGTCCTCGACCGCATTGTCGGCACTGACGCCGCAGCAGATCGCCACAATCAGTGAAAGCGCTCGACTGGTGCCGCTCGATATCCCGACCATAGAACGCGCCGGTGGATCGGTGCGCTGCACGCTTGCCGGTATACATCTGGCGCCGCGCACATAAGCGGAGTGGGGCCTGCATGGCGATCGCAATCATCGTGCTATTTGGGCTGAAGTTTCCCGCGTTCAGCGCCTGATTGAGCAGGCCGTCGCCGGCGAAGACTTGCCGCCAGAGCACCGCAATTGCGACGCTGCCGCCGACGAGTGACGGCAGATAGAAGATGGCGCGAAACAGCGAAAGGCCGCGCAGTCCCTTGTTCAGCGCAACCGCTACTGCCAGTGCGAAAAGCAGCTTTAGCGGAACCGACAACAGGACGAAGGTGAAGGTGACGTTCATCGCCGTCCAGAAACGCGGATCGTCGGTAGCAATGCGGAGGTAGTTGTCGGCGCCGACCCAGTTCGGCGCCGACATGCCGCTGTAGTCGGTCATGGAGAAGTAAAGCGAGGCCAGCGCGGGCCCGAGGGTCAAGGTGAAGAAGCCGATGAGCCAGGGCGCGAGGAAACCATAGCCGGCCAACTGCTCTCTCAGACCAGAGCGGTCGCGAGGTGCCTTCACTTCGAATGCGGCGACAGCCG
This sequence comes from Mesorhizobium bavaricum, assembly GCF_056781655.1. NCBI lineage: Bacteria > Pseudomonadati > Pseudomonadota > Alphaproteobacteria > Hyphomicrobiales > Phyllobacteriaceae > Mesorhizobium > Mesorhizobium bavaricum. Next base: position 6,418,346 of record NZ_CM165566.1, read on the forward strand.
ACATGCCATCCCTCTTCCAACGACGCGACAGCACTGTGCTGCTGGCACGAACGGCGACTTTCCAAACCGGACGCCTCCGACGTCGGCAAACCAGGATTCGAAAGTTTTGTCGTCAAGAGAAAGTTTCTCTATTGACGGAAATTTCTCCGCCATGCGAAAGGGCTTGCAATCGAAAAGGTCAGCAAAAATGGGCGTCGAGCGAAGCAGCTATTTCCAGGCCGTTGAGGTCACCCATCCGGACCCCCAGCGCGACCGCCGCCAGCAGGCGCTGGCCCGTTGCATCGACCGGCTGCGCGCCACAATGCCCGTCATCGGCCTGCGCAATCCCAAGATCGGCCTCGCCGACAACACATGGAGCTATTGCGGCCCCTATGATTGGGTGATCAGTTTCCAGGCGGGACAATTGTGGCTGGCGCTGCAACTGACGGGCGATCCGGTTTTCCTGAACGCTGCCCGGGCTCGCCGCCCTGTGTTCCGGGGTATTCTGGCCAACCACAACGCGCAGGATCATGATCTGGGCTTTCAGTTCTCGCTGGGCTGCGTCTCGGATTGGCTGATGACCGGTGATCGGGAAGCGCATCGGATGGCGCTCGAGGCCGCGACAGCCTTGCTGGGCAGATATCGACCGGAAGGTCGTTATCTCCAGGCCTGGAACGCGCGTTCCATTCACGGCGGGACGCGGGCCGAATTTGCCAATGGCCGCATCATTGCCGACACGATGCAAAACCTCGCGCTGCTCCACTGGGCGCATGGCGAGACCGGACGCATGGACTTTAACGATGTCGCCGAGGGACATGCGGCAACCACGTTGAAACATGTGGTGCGCGCCGATGACACCAGCTTCCACACCTTCGTTTTCGACACGGCCAGCGGCGAGCCCCTACGTGGCGAGACCCATCAGGGGTATGCCGACGGTTCATGCTGGTCGCGCGGGCAGGCCTGGCTGATCCATGGTTTCGCGCAGTGCGCCACCGCCACCGGCAACCCGCTCTACCTCGACGCGGCCCGCCGCCTTGCCGCCAAGGCGGAGGCGCTGATGGAAACCGACGGCGTCCCGGCCTGGGACTATTCGGCGCCCGATGCAGTCAACGCGCCGCGCGACAGTTCCGCCGGCGCGATCATGGCCGCCGGCGTGTATATGCTTGCCCACCGGTGCGAGCCGGAAGAGGCCGCGCGCTGGCGTGCGTTCGGGGCGCGCTTGCTTGCCGGACTGCTCGACAGTTGCGATCTCACCGAAGATCCGGAAGCGCAGGGCCTGCTGGCGCATGGTGCTGCGCATGTCACTGCCGGCTTTTCGGACAACATGCTTCCTTACGGCGACTACTATTTCATGGAAGCCTTGATGCGTTCGCTTGGGCATACCCAGTTCTTTTGGTAGAGAATCAACGGCAATGCGCAGTAACCTGCCGGCACGACGATCAGGAAATCAGCAAACGCGGCATCGGAAGCATCATTCCTGATGGACGACAACTCCAGCGCCCCGACCCTTCGCGACATTGCCGATGCGGCTGGCGTTTCGGTGGCTTCCGTTTCGAAGGTTCTCAACAACAGGAGCGGCGTTGGCGAGGAGAGCCGGCGCAAGATCCTCGATATCGCCGAGCGCTACGGCTACCAGGGCAAGACCGCACGGTCGCTGCATAAGGCAGGTGTCGACAGCGTCGCAATGCTCATGCCGGCGGAATTCTATTCACGGTCGCAGTTCTACGAGGACGTCATCCGTGGCGCCCTGGACGAGGCGGCCGCCCATTCGCTCAGGATCGACGTGCGACTGGTTTCCCTCGATTCGGTGGTGGCCGATGTGGAGGACCTGCTGCAGGCCGGCAGGACCGGAGCGGTCGCCGCCATCGGCCTTGACCAGCCGGAGGCGCTGGAGCGGATCGTCGCCAGCAAACTGCCGGCCGTTCTCATCAACGGCATGGACCGCACGATGCGCCTGAACAGTGTCCTGCCCGACAACTGGTCAGCGGGTTGGCTCGCGACGCAGCGCCTGTTGAGCGCCGGGCATCGCGAGATCGTTCACGTCACACTGCCGCATCGCCTGTCCTTGCGCCGCCGGCTCGAGGGTTTCAAGGTTGCGCTCGAGGAAGCCGGCATCCGCTTCGATCCGCAGCGCCATGTCCTGGACCTGTCCAAATTCGGCGTCCAGGAATCTCAAACGCAGCAGGTTGTCCGCCAAGTGCTGCAGGACGGCCGCCTGGCCGATGCGACCGCCTTTTTCTGCAGTACCGACATCGTGGCGCTAGGCGTCATGCAGGCGCTGCAAAGCAGGGGCTTCTCGGTTCCAGAGGATTTTTCCGTCATCGGTCTCGACGATATCGCGGTCGCCCTTCATAGCCGCCCGCCCTTGACGACCATCCGCATCGACCGCGTCGAGCTGGGCCGTGCCGGCATACAGATGCTGATGAAACGCATTGCAGATCCGGGCGCAAACATCGTGCGCGTCAACATCGGCGTGCAATTGGTCGAACGCGCCACTGTTGGCCCAGTGCGAAAAACGACCCCGTGCGCACCCACGGGCGTCGCCTGACCTGGCACAAGTGACTGATCCTGACGATCAGCCGAGCGACAGTTCCTTCGTCTGGTGTCTCAGCACCAGACCGACCGCGCCCAGCAACGCATCGTTCTCGGTGTGCTTGCCGACGATTATGCGCGTGCGCAGGGCCGGAGCGATATCGCGGGACTTGATGAGCGTGTGGCGTTCATAGGACGCGATCAGCGGCGTCAATAGAATGTCGCCTGCCAAAGCCATGTGGCCGCCGATGATGATAAGCGGCGGATTGAGCACCGAGCCGATCAGGCCGAGACCCCGGCCGGCTATCTCGGCGGTATCCTCGATCATCCGCAACGCCCTGACGTCGCCCTGCTCGGCCATGGTGATGACATCGTCCATTGTGACCTGCCGCCGCACGACACGCGAAATCTGTTCCAGTGGCCGGGCAAAACTTGCATAGAGCTCCAGGCATCCGCGATTGCCGCACCGGCAAAGATCGCCGCCGGGATCGATGCTGATGTGCCCGAATTCGCCGGCGCCGCCGGCGATGCCCGTCACCAGCCGGCCTTGCTGGACAATGGCCCCACCGACACCCAGATCAATCTTGAACAGAACGAAATCGTCCTGGCCGATGGCCGCACCCCACATCAGCTCCGCAATGGCCGAGCAGTTGCTCTCGTTGTCGGCGAAGATCGGCTGTTCCAGGACAGGCCCGAACACATCTCGTATGTTGACGCCGGCCCATGTTGGAACCATGCTCGCGCGCAGCACCACTCCATCGCGGCTGACAGGGCCGGAGACGGAAACCCCAACCCCCAGGAGTCCCGCCGCCGGCAGACCGTTTTCCTCGTAAGATTGGGCAATTGCCGATTTGACCATCTGGGCCGCCTGTTGCGGCTGGTAGTCCAGAGCCATGGGGATAGTTTGTTCAGCAATGACGGAATGTGAGACATCGGCGACGATGAGCCGTATCTGCTGAAGAGCCAGGTGAATTCCGACGCAGGTGCCCGCTGTCGGATTGAGCGTAACCGCCGCGGCTGGCCTGCCGATACCTCTGATGCCATCGCTGCTGGTCGGAGCTTCGATCACCATCCCCGACTTTCTCAAGCCGTTGAGCGCGGTCGAGACAGTCGAGCGTGCCAGACCGGTAACGCGTGCGATCTGCGATGCGGAGAGTACGCCGCGTTCACTCAGGCATCGCACGATCATGCTCTCCGGCGACGCGGACGGTCTGTCGATCAGCCAGGTTCTAAGCGAAGGTTTTGTCATAGATCAACATAAACATCGTTGACTGATAGCTCCAATATGTCATCTTGGAAAGAACTCGAGATTAACGCATCTCGCCGGCGGCGGCTTCAAACCGCAGCCATAAGCGGTCGATACGAACCGTGCAACCATATGTGGGAGTGAAACCATGAAATCCGTCATGACCGCCTTCGCGGTCGCTGCTGCTGCGTGCACCTTTGTCGCCGGGGCCGCCTTCGCCGAACCCAAGACGAACCTGTTGCACCAATGGTCGACCGGATCGGACGCCCAGGCGATCGCCAAGCTCGGCGAGATGTTCACCGCCAAGGGCGGCAAATGGGAACAGACCTCGATCGCCGGTCACACGGCCAACACGCTTGCCAAACTGCGTGCCGACGTGATCGCCGGCAATGCGCCGCCTGCCGTGCAGCTCAAAGGCCCGGAAATCGCCGAGTGGAACGAGACCGGCATGACCGCCGATCTCGACGAGTTGGCGGCCTCGGAAGGATGGGAGAAAGTGGTCGCGCCGGAACTGCTTCCGGTGATGAAGCCGACCGGCAAATGGGTCGCCGCTCCCATGAACATCCACCGCATCAACTGGCTCTGGGCCTCGCCGAAGGTCATGCAGGCGGCCGGCGTGGCGGAAATGCCCAAGACCTGGGCCGAGTTCAATGCGGCCTGCGACAAGATCGTCGCCTCAGGCAAGATCTGCATTTCGCATTCGACCGCCGACTGGACGGATTCGACGGTGTTCGAGGTCGTGCTCTACGGCCAGGATATCGATCTCTATCGCAAGGCCTTCGTCCAAGGCGATGTCGAATCCATGCGCAGCCCGGGGATGGTCAAGGCCTTCGAGCAGATGCGCCTGATGACGAGCAAGTACATGGATCCCGGCATGGTCGGCCGCGACTGGGATTCGATGTCGGCGCTCGTCGGCAAGGGCGACGCGGCGTTCCACATCATGGGCGACTGGACGATCGGCCTGCTGACCGCCGCCGGCTTCAAGGAAGGCACCGACTATGTCTGCGCCCAGGCGCCGACCGATTGGGGCAAACCCGGCTTCATCCTCAACTCGGACTCGGTCGTGTTCTTCAAGCAGAAGGACCAGGATTACATCGACGGCCAGAAGCTGCTTGCGAGCCTGATCCTGTCGCCCGACTTCCAGACGGTCTTCAACCAGGCCAAGGGCTCGATCCCCTCACGCCTGGATATTGATCTGTCGAAGGGCTTCAATCCGTGCCAGCAGCTCTCGCAGAAGGATCTGCAGGCGTCGATCAAGGAAGGCACGCTGGTCCGCTCGATGGCGCACAACATGACCATCCCGCAGAAGATGCGCGGCGCGATCATGGACTCCATCACCGAGTTCGTGGCGACGCCCGACATGTCAGCCGAGGACGGCGCCAACGCGATGGCCGACGCGGCAGAAGCACAGAAATAGACGGGAACGGCCGGGCGCTTCTATTCGCACCCGGCCATCCTCCATCCCAGTCCCGCGCTCTGCCAGTCCAGTGCTCTGAATGTCAAATCACGACCTGATCCTGTCGGTTCCTACGCCCGCCCGCCCCTGGCGTGAACGGCTGGGCTCCGCAGTGCCCCTGCTGGTGCTCGGCCCCTCCCTTGTGGCGAGCTTCGTCTACGTCTTCGTGTTCACCGGCTGGACGCTCTACATCTCGCTCTCGAACTCCTCGCTGCTGCCGACCTACGGCTTCGTGGGCCTGGACAACTACGCGTCACTGTGGGCGAACCGGCGCTGGAACATCGCCTACAACAACCTGTTTTTCTTCAGCAGTTTCTACATCGTCGGCTCGATGGCCGTGGGACTGCTGCTGGCAATCCTGATCGACCAGCGCGTGCGCGGCGAAGCGGTCTGGCGCACGATCTTTCTCTATCCGCTGGCCGTCTCCTTCATCGTCACCGGCACGGTCTGGAGCTGGCTCTACAACCCGGTCGACGGTATCCAGGCGCTGGTGCGCGGTTTCGGCTGGACGAGCTTCAGTTTCGCACTCGCCAGCGACCGACACTATGCGATCTACGCGGTGATCATCACCGGTGTCTGGCAGGCCTCGGGCTTTGCCATGGCGCTCTTCCTGGCCGGCCTGCGTTCGGTGGATCAGGACCTCGTCAAGGCCGCGCAGATCGATGGCGCATCGACCTTCCGCATCTATCGCAAAGTGCTTCTGCCAACGATTGCGCCGATCTTCCTGGCGGTCGCAGTCATCCAGATCCAGTTCGCCATCAAGACCTTCGACCTCGTGGCGGCCCTCACCAAAGGTGGCCCGGGGATCTCGACGACCTTCCCCGCCATCTACGTCTATGATCTGATGTTCCAACGCGGCCAGATCGGCGAAGGTGCGGCGGCGGCCATCATGATGCTTGCCGCTCTTGCCGTGGTGCTGGTGCCTTATTCGTTCTGGGTGGTCTGGCGGCGGCGCAAGGAAGCCGGCCATGGCTGACGTCGTGCTGGACCAGTCGCTCGATCGTCGCGCTGCGGCAGTTGCGGCGCGCCGGCATTTCCTCGCCCGCTTCGTTATCTATGGGCTGCTGGTCATCTTCGCGGCGATCTACCTGGTCCCGCTGCTGGTCGTGGTGCTGAATTCATTCCGCGATCAGCAGGAGATCGCGCGCAACGGGTTGATCTCGCTGCCACGCAGCTTCCGCCTCGAAGCCTGGGGCCAGGCGTGGAGTACCTACTGCATCGGCGGCACCTGCGAGGGCATGCAGCGCAACTTCTACAACTCTCTGAAAATGACGATCCCGGCGACGATCATCTCGACGGTGGTCGGCGCGATGAACGGTTACATCCTGTCGAAATGGCGCTTCAAGGGTTCGGAAGCGCTGTTCACCTGCATGCTGCTCGGCGTCTTCATTCCGGGCCAGATTTCGTTGATGCCATGGGCATTCATCCTCGGCAATCTGGGCCTCAGCAATTCGGTCTACGGGCTTGTTCTCATCCACGTCATCCAGGGCATTTCGTTCACCACCCTGTTCTGCCGCAACTACTATGTCAGCATCCCCGACGATTTGATCAAGGCGGCGCGCATCGACGGCGCCGGCTTCTGGCGCATCTTCCGCAAGATCATTCTGCCGCTGTCCTCACCGATCCTGATCGTCACGGTGATCTGGCAGTTCACCGGAATCTGGAACGAATATCTGTTCGGTGTCGTCTTCACCTCCGGGCAGCAACAGCCGATCACGGCCGCACTCGTCGCGCTGACCGCAAGCGGCACGAATGTACGCGCCTATGACGTCATGAGCGCCGCCGTGCTGATCGGCGCGCTGCCGCCGCTGCTGATCTATCTCTTCGGCGGCAAATATTTCGTCCGTGGCCTGACCCAAGGTGCGATCAAGTGAGCCACAATCAAGTGAGGCGCGATCAAGTGAGCGGAGCCTGTCTCATGTCGCCTGTCGCTCCGTCCGCCAAGAAGGGCATCGCATGTCGACATTGACCATCCGATCCCTGCGCAAGAACTTCGGCGCGGTCGAGGTGCTGAAGGGCATCGATCTCGAGGCGCAGAACGGCGAGTTCATCGCGCTGGTTGGGCCGTCCGGCTGCGGCAAGTCCACCCTGCTGGCGATGATCGCCGGGCTGGAAACCGTAACCTCCGGCGAGATCCGCATCGACGGCCGGCTGGTCAATTCGGTTGCGCCGAAGGACCGCGACATCGCCATGGTGTTTCAGTCCTACGCGCTTTACCCGACGATGACGGTGCGCGAGAACATCACCTTCGGCATGGAAAGCCGCCGCGTGCCGAAGCCGCAGCAGGACGAGGCCGTCAAGCGGGTTGCCGCTTTCCTGCAGATCGAACCGCTGCTTGGGCGAAAGCCCGGACAGCTTTCGGGCGGCCAGCGCCAGCGCGTCGCGATGGGCCGGGCGCTGGTGCGTGATCCGAAGCTGTTCCTGTTCGATGAGCCGCTCTCCAATCTCGACGCCAAGCTGCGCGTCGACATGCGTACCGAAATCAAGAAGCTGCACCACCGCGTCGGCAAGACCACGGTTTACGTCACCCACGATCAGGTCGAGGCGATGACGCTGGCATCGCGCATCGCCGTGATGCATCAGGGCTCGGTCCAGCAATTCGATGAGCCGGCCACGATCTACAACCGTCCGGCCAACATGTTTGTCGCGGGCTTCATGGGTTCGCCGGCGATGAATTTTCTGCCGGCCGAACTGAGCCAAGAAGGCGGTCGCCCGACTGTCGCCTTGCAGGCCGCCGACGGCAAGACGGTCAGCCTGCCGATCGTCCAGACCCTTCCATCCGATACGCCGCGACAGCTCATTCTCGGCATCCGGCCGGAGCACATCTACCGGTTCGATCCCGATCTGGCGCGTCGCAAGCCTGGCATCGCGCAAATCGATGCCGTGGTCGAACTGGTCGAGCCGACAGGTGCGGAGACCATGGCCGTTCTGCGCCTGGGCGGCAGGGAGATCACCGGCCGCTTCGACCCCGACGGCACGCCGCGTATGGGTGAGACTGTGACGCTCGGAATCGACATGGCGCGTGCCTGCCTGTTCGACCCGACGACCCAACGCCTGATCTGAAAGAGTTTCGCAGTGTCCTTCGCCACCTATCCGAGCCTGGCCGACCGTGTCGTGCTGATCACCGGCGGCGCGTCGGGCATCGGCGCCGACACGGTCCGCGCCTTCGCCGCCAATGGCGCACGCGTCGCGTTTTTCGATCTGCAGCAGGAGGCCGGCGAGGAGCTCGCGCGCGAACTCGCCGCCAAGGCACCGCACGCGCCACTGTTCATGCGCTGCGACGTGACCGATATCCCCGCCCTCCAGGCTGCGATCGGCACTGTGCACGACCGCCTCGGACCGGTCGCGGTGCTGGTCAACAACGCCGCCGATGATAATCGCCAGCCAGTCGCCGACATCACGCAGGCGACCTGGAACCACGCCCAGGACGTGAACCTTAGGCACCACTTCTTTGCCGCCCAGGCCGTGCATCCGCACATGAAGGCGTTGGGCTTTGGTTCGATCGTCAATTTTTCCTCGATCGCCTGGCGTTTCGGCGCAGCGGAGATGGCGCCCTATGCGGCGGCCAAGGCTGCGGTGGTCGGGTTGACATTCGCGCTGGCGCAGGCGTTTGGCCCCGACAACATCCGCGTCAACGCCATCGAGCCGGGTGCCGTCATCACCAATCGGCAACGGCAGCTCTGGTTCAAGACGCAGGCGTCCGTCGATCAGGTCGTGCAGCGCCAGATGATCCGCCGGGTTCTGCTCGGCGAGGAGATCGCGCGCACGGTGCTGTTCCTCGCCGCCGACGACAGCCGCATGATCACCAAGCAGTCGATCACCGTGGATGCCGGCCTGCGATGACCTCACCCGAATCAAAGGATCGCTCCATGCTCCAGGTCGGCCTGAACCCCTACGGTCTGACCTATCATCTCGGCCTCCAGGCCCGCGGCACGCCACGCGCCAATCCCAAGCCGGCGGGGCTGGAAGGTTTCATCGCGCTTGCGACGGAACTCGGCGCGCGGGTGCTGGAGATCTGGGTGCCATGGCTGACCGAGCTTTCCGACGACGCGGTGATCGCGCTGCGCGAAAGGCTCGCCAGCCTTGGGATCACACCGATCGTCAGCAGCGGCCTTCTGGTGGGCGAACCGCTCGACGACGCATTTCGGGCCGCGCGTCTGCTGCGGGCCAAAATCATCCGAACGGCGCTGACGCCGGTTCTATGCGGCGACCGCAACGCTGCCGGCGAGACATGGAGCGAGTACGCCGGCATCATTCGAGAGAGATTGAAGGAATGGGGTCCCCGCGCGATTGCCGAAGGCCATGTCCTTGCGATCGAAAACCACCAGGACTTCACCAGCCAGGAACTTGTCGATTTCTGCGCACTCGGCGGCGAAGGCGTCGGCGTCACCTTCGACACCGGCAACACATTCCCGGTCGGCGAAGCGCCGCTCGATTTTACGCGACGGATCGCACCGCATGTTCGCCATGTCCACCTCAAGGATTACCGCGTGCAGTTCACGACTGAAGGCTACCGACTGATCCGTTGTGCCATCGGCGATGGCGCGGTGCCGTTTCCCGAGCTGATCGCAATTCTCGGCCAACACCACGATCGCATGACCGCCGTTCTCGAACCGGGCGCATTGGAGGCGCGGCATGTCCGCTTTCTGCGCGACGACTGGTGGCACGGCTATCCCGAGAAGACGGCGCGCGAATTTGCCGCCTGCTTGGCGGCAGCGCAGCGCAATCGGCTACCCGACGATGCCGACTACCGCACGCCTTGGGAGCGCGAAGACGACGGTTCCCTGGTTTCCTATGAGCTCGATATGATCCGGCGCAGCGCCGCCAACATGCGCGACTTGGTTTGATGAAAGTGGAGAATAATCCGATGACGACACGTGAACTCGATGGATTGACCGCCTTCGTCACCGGCTCCGGCCGTGGCCTCGGCCGGGTGATGGCCGAGCGCCTGGCGGAACTCGGCGCCAATGTCGCGATCCACGACATGGACGAAACAGCGCCGGCCAAATACGGCGAGTTCGCCAATCTCGGCGAGGTGGTCGAGCGCCTGAAGCGGCATGGGACGAAGGTCACGTCGGTGACCGGCAACATTGGCGACCAGAAGGCAGTGGCCGAGATGAAGCGCAAGATCCAGGCCGATCTCGGCGACGTGCATGTGCTGGTCAATTGCGCCGGCGGCGACATCGGCGCCAAGGGCGGCAAGCCGAACCCGAACAACGCCCTCGACATCGAACTGGACGACATCCGCGTGCTCACCGAGAACAATCTGATCGGCACGATGCTGGTCTGCCAGGCTTTCGTGCCGCCGATGAAGCAGCGTGGCGGCGGCTCCGTGATCAACATCGCGTCGGCGGCGGCACACCTCGGCTGCTCGCCCGAGGTCGTCTACTCGACGTTGAAGGCTGCGGTCGTGCATTACACGCGCTGCCTCGCCAAGGAACTGATCGACGACGGCGTGCGCATCAATGCGGTCAGCCCCGGCGCCACCAAGACGGCACGGTTCCAGGCGACCCGCGTGGTCGATCCGGAGCGCATGGATTCGAGCAGGAAATCGCTGAACCGGTATGCGGAGCCGGAAGAGATCGCCGAGGCGGTGGCCTTTCTAGCCGGTCCGCGCGCGCGCTTCATCAACGGGCAGGTCATCCGCGTCGATGGCGGTTTTACTATCTTTCCAGGTTGAGTGGCCGCCGCACCGCTGGCCGCATTTCCGGGTTGCGCTCGGAGCGCTTTGCGGCGATCAGAGCCTGTACCCCTGTTAATCCCTGTCAGCTTGCCGGATTGCGGGCGGTGACGATCCACGCCGCGCCATCGATCATCACCGACCGCTCGCCGGGGCAGCCCGCGAAGACGGCACGAACCGCAGCCGAGGCGCGGGCGCGGATATCGTCGGGCTGATCAGCGATCGAGCGCGCCAGCGGGCCGACCTCGAGTGTCATCTTCACCGCGTCGTCGAGCGCCGCGTCCCGCGTCTCCCCCTTGCCGAACGGGATGGAGGCATCGAAGGGCGCGATAGCGACATCGGTGAAGCCAGCCACCGTTAGAATACGCGCCACCCGCCCCTGGTCGCCAAACGAGAACGGGCCGGGCGCTTCGGGACCGGGCGGCGTCATCTGCGGGAGGATGCCCTTCATTGCGCCCATCGGCAAGCGCACCCAATCGTTCTCGGCCATGCCGCGCCAGCAGACGAAAGCGACCCGCGCGCCCGGCTTGAGCGCACGGCGCATATGAGTGAAGGCCGCCGTAGGATCGTCAAAGAACATCACTCCGAAGCGCGAAAACAGTATGTCGAAAGCGCCCTGGGGCAATTCGGTGCTGCTGGCGTCGGCCACCTGGAACACGGCCGGCGTATCCTGCGGCGCTAGCGCGCGCGCTCTGCCGATCAGCGGTTCGGATATGTCCACGCCTAGCACATGGCCCCCCGCGCCGACGCGGGCGGCCAGATCCAGACTAGACGCCCCCGCGCCGCAGCCGACGTCCAGCACGCGTTCGCCCATGGCGGGCGCGGCGGCTTCGATCGCGGCCTGGCCGAACACCGCCATCATGGCATCGAGCCGGGCCTGGTAAGTGACCCAGCGCTCCCCGCTTTGGCCTTTCCAGTCGGCTACCTGATAAACATTTTTCTCTGTCATGCCATATCCTTTGTTCTGATCCGTTCTTAACCAGGCTATCCGCCCGCGTGGTCGTTCCCACCGTGTGCGGCGACGAACATGGCGACGGCGGACCGGCAATAGGATTCTATTTCGTTGTCGTCCTCTGCTCTCGCCTGATCGAAGCGTGCGATAATCAAGAGATCGGATCCTTTGATAAGCGCGGCAAACAAGCGGGCGGACCGGAGAGGATCGGGCACGTTCAGAACCGCCTTCGCGTGCAACTGACGCAACAGGGCCTCGATTTGGGCGATGACATAGGCGGGGCCGGCTTCGTAATGGAGCTTGCTTAACGACTTTTGATTCGTCTTGTCGGCCATGATCATGGCTTCGACACTGCGGACGTCCGGGCTCAACAGCGTGCGAAGCAGGGATGTTCCCATCGCGATGAGCTGATCTTCGGCCGAACCGTCGACGCCTTCAATAAGAGCCTGTGGTGCAAACTGATGGCAGTGGGCCGCGATGGCCGCGCCGAACAGCGCCTCCTTGTTCTCGAAGTGCCGATAAATGCTGAGCTTGGATATCCTCGCTCGCTGGGCGACCTTGTCCAATGTCGTCGCTTGAAAACCCAATTCCACAAAGAGTTCGCACGCGGCGTCGACTATCGTTTGGCCAAGCGCCTCGTTGGCGGGCCGGCCGCGCCGAGCCTGGCTGTTTTCGGTCACGATAATTCCAGTCCTTGACAGTATCTTAATTCTTAATTTACGATACCATATAGTATCCAAAAGGTGCAAGCCAATGCGTAGGTGTCCTCCAAATCAAGTTTCCCCGGGCCGCCGGCGATATCGAATGCGGCATCGTCCGGCCGGTCAACACAGTGATGGGCGACTTTCTCGTCGATGCCGAAGCTCTGCTCGCTGCCCGTCTCGAGCGCGTACCGTTGGACGGTATTTCGCGCCAGGCCCAGCCCAACCCCTCCATCCACAACACGGAGCCCATCACCATGGATGACGTCATCATCATCGGCGGCAGCTTTGCCGGCCTCGCCGCCGCCCTGCAGCTCGGCCGTGCCCGCCGCAAGGTCACCGTTCTCGATACCGGCCTGCCGCGCAATCGCTTCGCCGGCCACTCGCATGGTCTGCTTGGCCACGATCACAAGCCACCGCTGGGCATCCTGGCCGAGGCGCGGCAGCAGCTGGCGCGTTATCCCACGGTCAGGCTGGTCAATGCCCGGGCCGACAGCATCTCCGGCGCCATCGACGATTTCTCCGTCCTCACTGGCGATGGCGAAAGCCTTGGCGCGCGCCGCCTGATCCTGAGCTATGGCGTTGCCGACCAGATGCCTGATGTTCCGGGCTTTGCCGAAAGCTGGGGCACATCCATTGTGCCCTGCCCCTATTGCGATGGCTTTGAAGTCGCCGGCCAGCATTGGGGCCTTGTCTGGTCCGGCCCGCCGTCGCACAATTATGTCAGGCTGTACCACGATTGGACCGACACGTTGACGGTCTTCGCCGATGGTCACGACATTGCCCCCGATATCCGGGCCGATCTGGCGCGCCGCAACATACCTGTCGTTGATGGCCGGATCACCGAAATCGCCCGTCACGGGGGCCATAGTGCCACCGTCAAGCTCGATACCGCCCCCAATGTCGCTGTCGATATCTTGTTCGCGCATCCGCGCAACAAGCCGTCCGCAAGCCTGCATGAATCACTGGGACTCGCCACGGTCGACACGCCCCTCGGCATCGCCCTCAAGGTCGACGAGCGCCGCGAAACCAGCACGCCCGGCATCTACGCCGCCGGCGACCTCGCCAACCCAGCCATGGCCTCGGTCACCACGGCAACATCGCACGGCGCGACGGCGGGTATCTCCGCCCAGCAGTCGATGCTGGTTTGAGAAGACACAGATTGGAGGATGAGCATGGCCGTCGAACCGGACAGCGCGGGTGTGCGCTTCCCTCCGCCCTTCCTCTATCTGGGAGCGCTGCTGTTGGGGCTGGCGGCGGAGCGGTTCGTCACCCTCCGCTCTTTCGGCATCGACTGGTGGTTGCTGGTCGCGACGGGCGCGCTGCTGTTCGTTGCCGGCGCGGCGATGATGCTTGCGGCGGCGGGGCTGTTCCGGCGGCTGGGCACCAACGTTCCGCCGTCGCAGCCAACGACCCTCATCGCAACGACCGGTCCCTATCGGTGGACCCGCAATCCCCTGTATCTCGGAATGGCGCTTATCTATGCCGGCCTTGCGATCGGCTTCGACGGGCCGATCGCCTTCGCCTTGCTCCCGTTGGTGCTGATCGCGATCCAGACGCAGGTGATCGCCCGCGAGGAGCGCTATCTCGAAGCGAAGTTCGGCGACGACTACCGCCGCTACAAGGCCGAGGTTCGCCGATGGCTCTGACTATTCCACCGCTGCCGCCTGCGGGGCCGCGAAACCAGCGTTGGCTGGGAAGAAAAAGGGAGAAGCGAATGAAACTCTACGACGGCGACCGGGCGCCCAATCCGCGGCGGGTTCGCGTTTTCCTTGCCGAGAAGGGGATCGCGGTTCCTTTGGTGTCGGTCGACATGGGCGCGCTGGAGCACAAGAGCCAGACGGTCAGCTCGCGCAATCCTTTGCAACGCCTGCCAGTGCTGGAGCTTGACGACGGCACCATCATCACCGAATCCGTCGCCATCTGCCGCTATTTCGAGGAGTTGCACCCCGAGCCCGCCCTGTTCGGGCGTGGCGCGCTCGGCAAGGCGCAGGTCGAGATGTGGCAGAGGCGGATGGAGTTCAACCTGCTCAGTTCCGTCGCGCAGGCCTTTCGCCATATCCATCCGGCCATGAAGGAATTGGAAATTCCGCAGATCCCCGAATGGGGCGAGGCCAACAAACCGAAGGCGGTCGCATTCCTGAAAATCCTCGACGACGAGCTGGCGTGCCGGGAATTCGTCGCCGGCGACAGCTATTCGATTGCCGATATCACCGGCCTGATCGCGGTCGACTTCATGAAGCCGGCACGCATCAAGGTGCCGGAGGAATACACCAATGTGCTGCGCTGGCATCAGGCGGTCTCCAGCCGGCCGAGTGCTGCCGCTTGAGCGTGGAACTGGACAGTTTTGCAGCGACGGTTCGGGCCTGCCGCATCTGCGTCGAAAATCCCGTCGGCAAACCGCTGCCGCATGAGCCGCGGCCGGTGCTGCGGCCATCATCCAACCAGCATCCTGATCGCCAGCCAGGCGCCGGGAACCAAGGTGTACCTGTCAGGCATGCCTTTCACCGATGCCTCAGGCGACCGCCTGCGCAGCTGGCTTGAAGTGACCAGCGACGAATTCTACGACATTGAGAAATTCGCCATCGTGCCGATGGGCTTCAGGCAATCTCGGATTTGGCGAAAATCGCGACCGACGTGGACATCGTTGTCAACAACGCCGGCACCCTGGTGCCGGAGCCCCTGTTGACCGGTGGCTTCGACGGTGTCGCCGAGATGTTCGACGTCAACGTCTATGGCCCGCTTCGTGTCGCGAAGGCGTTCGCACCGATCCTGGCGGCCAACGGTGGCGGCGCAATCGTCAACATGCTCTCGGTCCTATCCTGGCTCGAATGCTGCCATGTGGTCGTTGTCGAACTCCCTGCGCGATGAGCTCGCTTCCCAGCGCACGCAGGTACTGGGCGTGCACGCAGCTTTTCTCGAAGAGCCGGCTTAACCTATTGGGCCTCATGCCCCCGCTCACGCCATGATTTCGGCGATCTTGATGGGCAAGGTGAATGCGACCCAGGGCGGCAAGAAGCATCCAGGCCTCCTACTCCGCTGCCATCGCTGTTCGTAGTTCCGGTTGCTTCGTCGAAACCTCATAGATCTCATTTGCAGTCGGGATCTCATCCGCAGTCGGCTTTATCCGAAACCACGCCGTATAGAGCGCGGGAAGGAACAGCAGGATCAAGACCGTGCCAACTGCCGTGCCGCCGATCAGCGTGTAGGCCATCGATCCCCAAAAGACTGAGTGCGTGAGGGGGATGAAGGCCAGCACGGCCGCGAGGGCGGTCAAAATGACGGGCCGCGTGCGTTGCACTGTGGCCTCGATGACAGCGTGGTAGGCGTCTAGGCCGCCCGCGCGGTTCTCCTTGATCTGTTCGGTCAGAATCAGTGTGTTGCGCATGAGGATGCCGGCGAGGCCGATCAACCCCAGGATAGCGTTGAACCCGAAGGGCTGGTTGAAGGCGAGCAATGTCGGCACGGCGCCGACAAGACCAAGTGGCGCCGTCAGCAACACCATTGCCATCATCGAGAAGGAGCGGACCTGGAACATGATGACGATCAGCGTGATGGCGATCATGAGCGGAAAGACCTTGCCCAGGGCCGCGTTGGCCTTGCCGGCTTCCTCGATCGATCCACCCAGCTCGATGCGATAACCGGCTGGAAGGGAGGCGATCAGCGGCTGAAGCGCAGTCATGATCTGCTGGGAGACCTCAGGGGGTTGGGTCGCTTCGTTGATGTCCGAGCGGATCGTGAGGACGGGCATACGGTCGCGGCGCTTCAGGATCGGCTCCTCCATGCGAATTTCGGAATGGCCGATCTGGTCGAGGGGAACCTGCCGACCGTCACGGCTCATCAGGGAGAAATCCGCCAGCCGCGTCGGATCTAGCCGTTCGTTGCCGGCGCTGCGTGCCACGATAGGGACATTGCGGATGTCCTCGCGCACCTCTGTGACGGGGATGCCGGTAAGAAGGAATTGCAGTTGCTGGCTCACTTCAGCCGACGAGAGGCCGAGGAGGTTCAAGCGATCCTGATCCGGGACAAAGCGAAGAACAGGCGTGCGATTGCCCCAGTCGCGGTTGGGCTGCCGCACGTCCGGCACCCCCCGCATGATGTCGAGGGCCCTTTCGGAAATGCTGTAAAGTTGTGTGGTATCGGGACCCATGACCCGGAATTCGACCGGGAACGGCGTGTAGGGTCCGAACACGAGCTGCGTAACGCGGACATACGCCTCGGGCGCAAGCCCCTGCGCTACTGCCTCTCGGAGCCGTTGCTTCAACGCCTCACGCGCCTCGGCGTCGGGGGTCAGCACGACGATCTTGGCGAAAGCAGGATCAGGTAGTTCCGGAGCCATGGCGAAGAAGAAGCGCGGAGCGCCCTGACCGACGTAGCTCGTGACGATCTTGGCCTCGGGCTGGCTGTCCAGCCAATGTTCGAGCTTCTCGACCGCAGCGGTCGTCGTCTCGATGCTGGTCCCCTCCGGCAGACGAACCTCCACCAGCACTTCAGGGCGATCCGAAGTCGGAAAGAACTGTTGCTTCACAGCGCCCATGCCTACACCGGAGAGCAGGAAGGCGATGCCGACCACTGCGCAGGTCACGAACTTGTGGCGCACTGCAAAGGTGATGAGTCGTCTCAGGCGTTGATAGTTCGGCGTGCCGTAGATCGCGTGGTGCCCACCCGGGATCGGTTTGATCGCTGGCAGCATCTTGACGCCCAAATAGGGTGTAAAGACCACCGCGACGATCCAGGAGACGATGAGGGCGAATCCCACGACCCAGAAGATGTTGCCGGCATATTCGCCGGCCGACGAGCGGGCGAACCCCACCGGCAGGAAGCCCGCGATCGTTATAAGCGTACCCGACAGCATGGGCGCCGCAGTGTGGCTCCATGCATAGGCGGCCGCTTTGATGCGATCCATGCCCTCTTCCATCTTCACCACCATCACCTCGATGGCGATGATGGCGTCATCGACGAGGAGACCGAGCGACAGGATAAGGGCTCCCAGCGTGATGCGATCGAAGAACCGGCCGGTCTCCAGCATGATGACAAAGACCACCGCAAGTGTCAGCGGAACTGCCGCGGCCACCACGATGCCGACGCGCCAGCCCATGCTGAGCAGGCTGATCAGCAGCACGACACCGAGCGCCATCGCGAACTTCAACATGAATTCGTCGACCGCCGAAGTGATGTTGACGGCCTGGTCGCTTACCTTGTCGAGCGTCATACCGAGCGGCAGTGCCTGTGCGATCGTGGCAGTCTTGTCTTCCAGCGCCTTGCCGAGCGCGCGACCATCCCAGCCTTCCTGCATAACGGCTGCAAGCATAATGGTGGGCTCGCCCTGACGCCGGATGAGATATGTGGGAGGGTCTTCGTAGCCGCGGCTGACCTCGGCAATGTCGGAGAGCTTCAGCGTCCGCCCCCCAGCGACAATCGGCGTGTCCGCGATCGCCTGAACGCTGTCATAGCCGCCGTCGACCCGAATGAAGAGCCTCGGCCCCAGGGTGTCGATTGAGCCTGCGGGCGTGACAGTGTTCTGCCGCTGCAGGGCAGCGACGATGTCCTGTGCCGACACGCCGAGGGTTGCCAGTTTGGCGTAGGAAAACTCGACGAATATCTGTTCGGGACGTTCACCAAGGATGTTGATCTTCTTGACGCCGGGCACGTGCAAGAGGTCCTGGCGGATCACCTCGGCTTGCCTCGCCAGTTCCCGCATGGGCATGCCTTTGGCCTTCAGCGCATAAAGGGCGAAGCTCACATCCGAATATTCATCGTTCACGAAGGGGCCGTAGACGCCGGGCGGCAGGTTGCGGGCTTCATCCCCCAGCTTCTTGCGGGCCTGGTAAAATTCTTCCTGCACGGCGGATGGCGGTGTGCTGTCCTTCAGCGTGACCGTCATATAGGCGTAGCCCGGCCGCGTGGTGGTCTCGACCCGGTCGTACCAGGTGAGCTCCTGAAGCCGCTTCTCCAACGGCTCGGCGACAAGGTCCTGCATCTCGCGGGCCGTCCCGCCCGGCCATGCCGTCGTGACCGTCAGGGTCTTGATGGTGAAGTTCGGGTCCTCGGCCCGGCCGAGCATGAGGAAGGCGTAGGCGCCGGCGGCCACCAACAAGAGGATGAAGAACAGGGTGACGGCGCGTTCGCGAACGGCGAGCGCGGAAAGATTGAAGCTCATCACTTGCTCCCGCTTTCGGACTCAGTCCTGACGAGAGCGCCTTCCTGCAGGAGGTGAGCGCCGAGCGACACAATGGGAACGTTGGAGTTCAATCCGGAGATCACAGCGGTTTCGCTGGTTACGCGAACAAGCTGGACGGCCTGAAAGTGTACGGTTGAGGTGGCGCTGTCCAACACCCAAACACCGGTCTTGCGGCCGTCATCAAGCACGGCTCCCAGTGGCACCTGGACCTCTGGCTGTTTCACCTGGCTTGCGAGCCGAATGGTTACCGTCGCGCCAAGCGGTGCCGCGGCAGCCTCGCCGTCGAGCACATAGCGCGCCTCATAGGTGCGGGTCTGGGCATCGGCGGAGTCCGACAACTGCCGCAGATGCGCTGAGTAGCGACGCTCATCGCCACCATACACGCTGGCCTCGGCTGCCGAGCCGATCGCCGGCCTGATCGTTTCGGGAAGCGCGACAACTGCTTCGCGCGGGCCTGCCTTGGCGGTCCGGATCACTGGCTGGCCGGCTGCAACGACCTGCCCCGGCTCGCCAAGCGTTTCAACCACCGTCCCATCCGCGTCCGCCAACAGAACTGCGTAGGCCGCCTCGTTCTCGGCGACCCGTGCGTCGGCTTCGGCGGCGGAAAGTTGCGCTTGGGCTGTATCCATCGCAGCCTTCGCCTGCTCGTAGCGCTGCGGCGTAACCCATCCACTGCCAAGCAAGCTGGCGTATCGCCGTTCATCCGGCTGTGTTTGAGCGACTGTTGCACGCGCTGCCGCAACGGCATTGCGTTTCGCCGAAAGCGCAAGGCGCAGATCGGTATCGTCAATCCGCATGAGCGGCTGACCGGCTTTAACCTCCTGACCGACGTCCACCAACCGTTCCACGATCTTGCCTGGAACTCGGAAGCCGAGATTGCTCTGCACCCTCGCCCCGATGATGCCGGTGAAGCCACGTTCTGATCCGGTGACCGGCGCTGCCGACACAAGTCTGACGAAAGGCGCTTCTTGCCTTGGGTCAGTCACCAAAGGAGCATCGTGCGCAGGAGTAGCAAACGTGGCGAATGCCGCCGCCCATGACATCGCCATCAGGGTCGATCCCAATACGATAACGGTTCTCTTTTTCACGCTCGTCGCCTCATCTCAAAATAGATTGCGTTCGACTTCTATATCGGTTATAGATTACGAACGCAATCAAAAAAGGAGAGCGATCATGCGAGTGAGCCGAATTCAAGCCGCAGAAAACCGCGAGGCCGTCATCAATGTGGCAAGCCGCCTTTTCCGCGAGCGCGGCTTTGACGGCATCGGCCTCAAGGATCTGATGAAGGGTGCCGGGCTGACGCAGGGCGCCTTTTACAAGCAATTCGAATCAAAGGACGATCTGGCAGCGCAGGCATCCAGGCGTGCAATGGCGAGCGCCACCAACCGATGGTCGGCTGCGGTCGCGGCGAAACCCGAGGATCCGCTTGGCGCGGTGATCGACTTTTACCTCAGCAAGGGACATCGCGAAGAAAGGATGGACGGCTGCCCGGTCGTTGCGCTTGGCTCGGATGCTGCCAGACAGGGCGCCGAGGTGAAGGCGTCATTCGAGGCCGGGATCAGGGAATACCTCGAGATGCTCAGCGGTTGGGTTGGCGAAGCCGACGGCGAGGAAGCCAGCGCCAAGGCCATGGCCATTCTCTCGACGATGGTCGGCGCGGTGCTCGTCTCGCGGGTCGTCAACGACCCCAACCTCGCGCAGAGCTTTCTGGATGCGGCAACCGATCAGGTTCGCGAAGCAGTCGCCGCTTGAACGGCGTCGGCAGCGCTGTCCGCGCACCCAAGTGATAGGAGAATAGATGCGACGGATTGTTGTTACCGGCATGGGGGCGGTCACGCCCCTTGCTGCCAATGTCGAAGCGTCATGGTCGCGCCTGCTGGCCGGTCGTTCGGGCATCCGCAGGCTTCCTGACGAAATGGTGGAAAGCCTGCCGGCGAAGATCGGCGGAACAGTTCTTTCCCGGGAAGAGGACCCTGAAGCCGGCTTCGATCCTGATGTCATCCTGTCCGCGAAGGATCAGCGCAAGGTAGATCGGTTCATTGTCTTTGCGCTGGCGGCGGCGGAAGAGGCGCTTGCGCAGGCGAAATGGAAGCCAGTCTCGGAAGAGGATCGGCTTCGCACCGCGACAATTATCGCTTCGGGGGTCGGAGGATTCCCGGCCATAACCGAGGCCGTGCGCACAGTTGATCAGCGCGGTGTTCGGCGTCTTTCACCCTTCACGGTGCCCTCCTTCCTGGTGAACCTCGCGGCGGGCCACATCTCGATTCGTTACGGCTTCAAAGGTCCGCTCGGCGCACCGGTGACGGCGTGCGCGGCCGGTATCCAGGCGATCGGCGACGCGGCCCGTCTCATCCGCGCGAACGAGGCTGATATTGCCGTGTGCGGCGGCACGGAAGCATGCATGAACATCGTCAGTCTCGGTGGGTTTGCTGCCGCACGCTCCCTTTCAACCGGCTTCAATTGGGCGCCGGCTCAAGCCTCGCGTCCCTTCGACATGTCGCGGGACGGCTTCGTCATGGGCGAAGGCGCCGGCGTGCTGGTCATCGAGGCGTTGAGCCACGCTCTGGCGCGCGGTGCAACGCCGCTCGCCGAGCTCGTCGGCTACGGCACGACGGCGGATGCCCACCACGTCACCTCCGGGCCTGAGGACGGCGACGGCGCGCGCCGGGCCATGGACATCGCGATTGCGCAAGCAGGGATTTCGGCGCGCGAGGTTCGTCATCTCAATGCGCATGCGACCTCCACGCAAGTCGGCGACCTGGGTGAGATCGAAGCGATCAAGAGCGTATTCGGGCGCGATTTCGCGATAGCCGTCAGCGCAACGAAATCCGCGACCGGACACCTGCTTGGCGCGGCCGGCGGGCTTGGTGCCATCTTCTCGATCCTGGCGATCAGGGACCAGGTGGCACCGCCGACACTCAATTTGAGCGCTCCCGATCCGGCCGCCGACGGCATCGACTTCGTCGCAAACGAGGCCCGGCCATTGGAGATGGAGTATGCAATCTCCAATGGCTTCGGTTTCGGCGGTGTGAACGCCAGCGCCTTGTTCAGGCGCTGGACGGGATGATCAGACCGGCGCGAGCACCGGAGTGACCGGTGATTGAAATTTTACCGCGGACCGCTTGGCAATCCGACGACTGTCCTGCTGCGGCGAGACTTCCGAATTTCTTCACACGAAAGCAATGCCAAAGGCGAGCCAGCATCGCCGTAGGCTCCCCCTCAATTGATAGGAGAACAGATGCAACACGCTGCTGATACGAAAACACAAACCTCCTCTGTTGGAAGGTTGGACGGCGCGCCGGGAAAACGGGCCTTGATCACAGGCGCATCAAGCGGCCTTGGTCTCGAATTCGCTGAACTTCTGGCAGCGCAGAAGGTCAATCTCGTGCTCGCAGCCCGGCGAAAGGAGCCAATGGAAAACCTCGCCGTCGACCTTCGCCGAAAATACGGCGTCGATATTCTTGTGGAGCCAATCGATCTTGCCGCGCCTGGCGCCGCGGCCGGTTTGAAAAAAAGCCTGGATGAGAGGGCATTACAGATCGACATTCTGGTGAACAATGCCGGATACGGGTTGCATGGCGAATTTCTAGAAACGCCACTTGAGCGCACCACCGATATGATTCAGCTCAACATCACGGCGCTCACCGAACTAAGCTATGTTTTCGGGCGGGCCATGGCAGCCCGGGGATCCGGGCAGATCCTTCTCATTGCGAGTCTCTTGGCGCTCCAGCCTGTTCCCACCTTTGCTGCTTACGCAGCGACAAAGTCTTATGTGCTGGCTTTTGGAGAAGCTCTGCACGACGAACTTCGTCCGCAAGGGGTGGTCGTCACCAGTCTTTGCCCAGGACACACCGAAACGGGCTTCGATGCGGCGGCCGGCGCTCCCGTCTCGCCCATGCTGCGCCTTCTGACGATGAAGCCCCGTCCTGTCGCCGAAATCGGCCTCCGAGCGCTGTCACAAGGGAAAGCGTCCGTGGTTGCCGGGTTCATGAACAACATCGTTGCATTTTCAAATCGCCTGACGCCACGTTCAATGCAGCGGGCCACCATGAAAACAATCCTGGGATAGAATTGATGTCGGTCGTCACCTCACACTATGCCGACCAGCGCGCGATCTCCCTTCCGACGGTGTGCGATGGGCGGAGCTACACGAGCACCTGCGGGCGAGTATGCCGGCGCCTCTAAAGTACTACCGGGCGATCCTGCGACCCGGCATGCTTGGGGCGACGCGCCGCATGTCTCAGCCCCTCGACGGCTGCATCCTCCCCGCGCAGGTCGACGACCGACATCGGTTCGCCGCCCGGCACGCGATGGAGGTCGTCCCCGACGTCGGTCACTTCCCACACATCGAGGCCCCGAGGCGATCGCGGAATGGATCGCGGCATGGGCCGAGTAGCAAGGCAATCCGACCTCGTAGAATTCAACGAGCTTTTGTCTCCGTCAGTTCGGGCATCGCAACGCGTCCTTGGCGCCAGCGTGCTGGCTGCATCTCATTGCGCGGGCTTTCGGAAGGCTGGAATGGCCCTGCGTGGACAAGGGGGACTGCTCGCTCCACCCCATGACTGTTTCCAGCCGTGGGGTGGAGCGGTGCATTCGCCTCCGCGGTCAAATGTTGGCGAGCAATTCGTTGACGCGGCTTTCCATGTCGGCAAGCGCGGCGTCGACGTCTTTCTGGCCAGTGATTGCGGCACTCATCTCTTCGCCGACAATGTCCTGGATCGCAAACTGGCGCTGCACCGCTGACGGCAGCGGCCTGCCGAGATCGGCGACGGCGGCGATCGTGTTGCGATGCGGCAGCGCCTTGAAGGCGTCAGAGGTGATGATGGCCTTGTATGCCGGCAGGTGGCCGGTGCGCGACCATTCGAAGTCGTTGTCGGCGAAGAACTTCAGGAACTTGCCGATGGCTGCGGTTTGTTCAGGCGTGCGGTCCTTCTGCGAGACTGCCCAGGTGTGGCCGTCGGCATATTGCGCATGGGCGCCGCCAAACAGCTGCGGATACGGGTAGACCGCATAGCCGCCCTTGTTGAGCGCCGTGCCCTTGGTTTCCGACTGGGCGTTGTTGTCGCCGACAACCCAGGTGCCGTTGAGCTGGACGCCACCGTCACCTGCAAGGAAAGCATTGATCGCGCCGCCGTAGTCGAGGTCCTTGGTGGTGTAGCCCTTGTCGAAGATCGCCTTGTACATCTCCACGACCTTCTTGGCCTCCGGCGTGTTCAATTTCACATGCTTCGGGTCGGCAAAGAAGTCGGAATCCTGCTGGAAGAGATAGGTGTAGAGATTGCGCGTGTAGAGTGCGGTCTCATTGGCCAGGTTCTGGACGAAGTAGGGCTTGCCGGTCTTCTGCTTGAACTGTTCGGCCTGGGCGAGCAGTTCCTCGGGCGACTTCGGAAGCATCGGGGTGCCGTCGGCATTGACGAGGCCGGCTTGTTTGAAGAGATCCATGTTGATGTGATAGAGCATCGTCCAACTGTCGATCGGCAAGCCGTAGATCTTGCCGTCCTTCGTGGCGCCTTCACGCGCTGCATCGGTAAAGGCGTCAGGCGTGACGCCGACGGATTTCAAGAGATCGTCGAGGGGCATCAGCAGGCCCTTGGACTGGTAGTCGGAAAGCGCCGATTCATGGATCGTGACGATGTCGGGAGCATCGCCCGAAGCGAACTGCGCCGTCAGTTGGTCATAGCCCGGCCATTCCACGGTGGAGACGTTGACGTGCACATCGGGATTGTCAGCATTGAACTTGTTGATCAGCGAAGTGATGATGCCGCATTCGCCGACAGCCTTGGTGACATCGGTGTTGGTGCCGAAATCGGCATCGCAGGCACCGAAGAAGCGCTGCACAGTCAGTTCCGTCGCCGCCAGGCTCGGGCTGGCCAGCATCATTGCCCCCGCGGAGACCGCGGCAAATAGCATTCTCTTCATATTCATGTCAGTTCCTCCTACTGAATTTCCGCCACTCCACCCTGGATTGGCGTCATGCTTTCCATCGCCGCGGCGCACTCCCTCGCCGTGAGGCAATCCCGTCATCGCACCGCAGCGCCGGAGACGGCCGTGACGATGTATTTCTGGAAAAACAGGTAGACGATCAGGATCGGCGCGCCGGCGAACACCGCCTGCGCCATCAGGAAACCGATGCCTTCGGACTGGGCAAAATTGGTCTGCGTCGAGGCCATGCCAACGGTCAGCGTGTACATGTCTTTCTTGGTCGCCGAGATCAGCGGCCACAGATAGTCGTTCCACGCGCCGAGGAAGGTGAAGATGCCGAGCGTTGCCTGTGCAGGCACCGTGAGCGGCAGCAGCACCTTCCAGAAAATCCTGAACCGGCTGGCATTGTCCAGCAAGGCGGCTTCGTCCAGCTCCTTCGGGATGGCCTTGAAATATTGGGTCATCAGGAAGACGCCGAACGAAGCCGACAGGCCGGGGAGGACGAGCCCGTGATAGGTGTTGTGGAACTTCAGTATGCTGAAGATCTGGTGGCGGGCGACAAGCACGGCCTGTTCGGGAACCGCCAGGCCGAACAGCACGATGACGAACAGGATGTTTCGGCCGGGGAAGTTCAGCCGTGCAAAACCGTAGCCGGCGAGCGACGACAAAACCAGCGTGCCAAGTGTCAATCCGCCCGAGACGATGATGCTGTTGAGCACCCAGACGAATACCGACGAGGTGCCAATGGTATTGAGGTAGTTCTTGAGCGTATAGGGCGCGTGAAAGACCGAATTGGGATCGGCCATCAGCTCGACATTTTCCTTCAGCGACAGGCCTATCACCCACAGCACCGGCGCGATCATGACGATCGAAAGCAGGATGACGAGAGCCAACAACACGCGGTCGCCAAATGCACGTCCCTTGGTGGAAATGGCTGGCGCTCTCATGCCTGATCCGCCCTGTTGCGCGTGACGAGATACTGGGCCATGGCCGCGATCAGAATGAGGATGAACAGGACCTCCGATGCCGCGGCACCCAAGCCCAGATCCCAGCGCCGGAATGCGGTATCGTAGATGTAGAGCACGATCGGCTTGGTCAGGTTGTTCGGGCCGCCGCGTGTCATCAGCCAAGCTTGGCCGAACAGCTGAAATTGCAGCACGATCTGGACAATGATCACCAGGATGAAGGTGCGCTTGATCGACGGCAGCGTAATCGAGCGCAGCGTCTGCCAGCGATTGGCATTGTCCAGCGCTGCTGCTTCGTAAATATCCTGCGGGATTTGCTGCAGGGCCGAGAGAAAGAGCATCATCGGCAGGCCGATGCACCACCAGATGGTGGCAATGGCGATGCCGATCATCGCAAGGCTGGGATCGGAAATGAAAGCCGGAGCGGTGGCGCCGAACCATCCGTAGATCGTCGACAGCAGACCGACATTCGGAATGAACACGATGCGCCAGATCAGTGTGACGATGGTGACCGACAGCACGGAGGAGGAAAAGAACAGGGTCCGCAGCACTGCTGCAGTACGGGTGCGGCGGTTGAGGCAAAGTGCCAGAAAAAGGCCTATCAGCGCCAGCGTCGGCACCGTGAGGAGCACGAAGTAGAAGGTGTTCCAGACCGATTGCAGGAACACTTTGTCGTGGAACAACCTGACATAGTTGCCGAGCCCGACAAAATTTCCGGACGAGAAGGTGTCGGCCTTGTGGAAGCTCAGCCACATTCCCCAGAGGAGCGGGAAGACGAGCAGCGTCGTGAAGAAGAACAGGAATGGTGCGACGAACATGAAGTTTCGCCATTGTGGCGCATAGATATCGATGCTTGGCGCCCTGGCGCTCGCGGCCGGCGTCGCGGTCTGCGGTATCGTCAGCCGGTCAGCCATATCAGGCCTCCCTCGCGTGCCAGGCGCGGCCGGTCTCGTTGAACAGATGTGATTTCTGGCCGTCGAACGCGAGCCCGACCTTGTGGCCGACCGCGACGCGGCTGTTACCGGCATCGGAGCCGACGATCTGCCGGCCGTCACCCAGCCGTGCGTAGACCAGGGTGCGTTCGCCGAGCCGCTCCAGCACATCGACCACGCCGTCGGCATTGCCCTGTCCGGCGGTAACGATGCGGACATCCTCCGAACGGATGCCGAAGCTGTACTTGCCATCGGCCAACTGGCTGGAGTCGATCCCGGTCTGGACCGATATGCCGTCGGCGAATTTGGCCGCGGCGTTGCCGCCCGATCTGTCGAGCGTCGCCTCGACGAAATTCATCGCCGGGGCGCCGACGAAGCCGGCGACGAACTTGGTCGCGGGGCGTTCGTAGATCTCCATCGGAGAGCCGATCTGCTCGATCCTGCGGTCGTTCATGACGACGATGCGGTCGGCGAGCGTCATCGCCTCGACCTGATCGTGGGTGACGAAGATCATCGTCGATTGCAGGCGTTGGTGAAGCTGGGCAAGTTCGAGACGGGTGCGGGTGCGCAGAGCCGCATCGAGATTGGAGAGCGGCTCGTCGAACAGGAAGGCCTTCGGTTCCTTGACGATCGCACGGCCGATGGCGACACGCTGGCGCTGGCCGCCCGAGAGCTGGCCAGGTTTGCGCTCGAGCAGATGCGGCATTTCGAGGATGCGGGCGGCTTCGTTGATCCGCGCATCGATGACCTCGCGCGACATGCCGATATTCTCAAGCCCGAAGGCCATGTTGTCGCGCACGCTCATATGCGGATAGAGCGCGTAGGACTGGAACACCATGGCAATGCCGCGCTTGCCCGGCGGCAGATGATCGATGCGTTCGTTGTTGATGGCGATCTCGCCGCTGTCGACGGTTTCGAGGCCGGCGATCATGCGCAGCAGCGTCGACTTCCCACAGCCGGACGGTCCAAGGAACACGATGAATTCGCGTGCCTTGATGGAAAGCGACAGGTCCTCCAGCACCGACATGGCACCGAAATGCTTGCTCACATTCCTGATCTCGATATCGGCTGTCACGTCGACGCTCCTCCTCGGCGCATGCACTTTCCGATGATCGCCTGAAGTCAGAGCTTCAGGCGGATCATCTGGTAGGAATAGGCCGGCAGCGACAGGCGGAGCTTGCCGCCAGCCACTGAGGCGCCCTCCCCCTTCCTGGGGCCGACATTGCCGGGGTTCCCGGCCGAATTGACGGCTTTCAGATCCGCATGCGTCATCACCTGGTGATCGACGATATCGGCCTCGCCGAAGCCATTGATGTCGATCACGGTTTCGATTGCCGCGCTCGAATGGCGGTTGACGGCGAAGAAGGTGACATGCCCGGTTTGCGTGTCATGCACGCCGGTGACGTCGACATAGGAAACGTCGCCCGCGACGGTGGACTTGTAGGTCGGGCTTTCCACCTTGAGATCCAGCGCATTGCCGCGGCCGTAGATCGACGCATAGAGATAGGGATAGTAGATCGTCTGGCGCCATGCCGGGCCATTGGGAACGGTCATGATCGGCGCAATGACGTTGACCAGCTGCGCCATGCACGCGATCTTGACCACGTCGGAACGGCGGATGAAGGTGTTGAGGATCAGGCCGACCTGCAGCACGTCCTCGAAATTGTAGATGTCTTCGAGCAGTGGCGGGGCAAAGGGCCAGCCATCATTGCCGCCGAGGATCTTCTTGTCCTGCTCTTTGGAATGGTACCAGACGTTCCATTCGTCGAACGAGATGTAGACCTGCTTGCTGGAGCGCTTCTTGGCCTTGATGTAGTCGATGACGCCTGAGACCGCGACGATGTAATCGTCGAGCTTCTCGCTCATGGCGAGGTAGTTCGGCGCATCATTGGCTTCGTTGTCGAAATACATGTGCAGCGAGATGTAGTCGACCTCGTTGTAGGTGTGGTCGAGAACCGTCGCTTCCCACTCGGGATAGGTCGGCATCCTGGCATTGGAAGAGCCGCAGACCACGAGTTGCAGCGACTTGGAGAAGGCGCGCATCGCTTTGGCGGTCTCGTGGGCCAGGCGGCCGTACTCGTCGGCGGTCTTGTGGCCGATCTGCCAGGGGCCGTCCATTTCGTTGCCGAGACACCAGAGCTTGACGTCGAAGGGCTCCTTGCGGCCGTTGGCGATGCGCTTGTCGCTCCATTTGCTGCCGCCGGGATGATTGGCGTATTCGAGAAAGTTGCGGGCCTCATCGAGGCCACGCGAACCGAGATTGACGGCAAGCATCATCTCGGTGTTGGCGGAGGCGCACCAGTCGGCAAATTCATGCAGACCGACTTCGTTGCTTTCCGATGTGTGCCAGGCGAGGTCGAGGCGCACCGGGCGCTCTTGCTTGGGGCCGATGCCGTCTTCCCAATTGTAGGCGGACACGAAATTGCCGCCGGGATAGCGGACGATCGGAACATTGAGTTCCCTGACCAGATCGATGACGTCCTGACGCATGCCATTGGCATCTGCCGTCGGGTGCCCCGGCTCATAGATGCCGGTGTAAACCGCACGCCCGAGATGCTCGATAAAGGATCCATAGAGCCTAGGATCGATTTTCGAGACAACATAGTGCGGATGCGCCGTGACGGCTGCCTTCATGCATTCCTCCCATATATCACAAATTATGATTTAAATCATCTTGTTCGATATCAAAGGGAAGCAACGGCTATTCGTCAAGTCAAAAACAGCCAAATGTCTGACAATTGAACGGAGGCATTGGCTGTCAATAGAAGCAAGAGGCTGAAATTGCTGCGCTATCTTCGAAACCCGGTTTGATGATATCAACCGGTTTTGATCCTGAGCAGGATGTCCTGATCGTAATTTCCAAATCCCTTGCCGAAAATATTAATTCCACCCGGGCGCTTGGCGTCGTCCTTGACGCCGATGCGGATGCGGATTGAATGATGGCCCTTGAGATCGAGCGCGGCGAGGCTGGTTTCGGAAATCCTGACGCCGTCGACATAGGTGCCGTCGGTGGAAATTCGCCAGTTCTTCAGCTTGCCATATTGCGAGCCCTTGAGCTTCCACCAGGCGGGCGTGAAGACGCCGCGCTTGTCGCCGAAATCGCCGGGCGACGTCCAGGTGCCGACATCTACGCCATTGATCGTCAGCGTGATGTCGGACGGCCAGTCGGCGCTGGTGCCCGGCACTTCCGAGGACAGTTCCATCACCACTTCGAGCTCGGTGATCTCGGCATTGGCGAGCTTCGCATTGTTGGGGAACTGGTATTCGACAAAGCCGCGCGTGAACCACAAAAGCCCGGCTTTCATACGGTCCGGATCGAGGAAAGTGTTCGGCACGTCGAGCAGGCCGATGATGCCGTCCGGAGAACACAGGCCGCAGGGCGCCGTCACCTCGAACCCGGTGTAGAGCCCGATCGGCATCGACACTTCGATGGCATTGTTCTTGACCGCGCGATACTCGCTCTTGAACACCACGAGCACTTCCTCGGCGGTCGGATAGCAGATCTTCTGGCTGCCTTTCTTCGCCTTCTGGTTCTCGGTGCGGATCAGGCCCGCATCCTCGAGCACCTGGATATTGGTCGAGACCGTCGATTGCGGCAGCGACAGCACGGCAGCGATGTCGTTGACATTCATCGGCCCCTTCTCATGCAGCAGTTTCAGCATGGAGATGCGTGCCAAAGAGGCCAGCCCCTTGAGGACGGCGATGCCCTCCTCAGGCTCGATCACTAGAAAATTGCGACTCATTGATTTGCCAGTCTACGCTAAAATCTGTACCCGAAATTATCTTGTATATCGGGATATCTGATTTAATCAATGCGCTGACTGAACCAATGTCACTTTAGTTGATAAGCGGCTGCAGCCATCGAAACGGCGCCATTGCCGCCGCTTCCCCTACTCGCGCCCAAAGGTGCTTCAGCGATTGAGCACAATGTAGATAGGTATATGATTAATCTGTTTCATTGCCGAGGTTCTATGAGCGAGCAAAATCGCTATTCGTGGCGAGAGCGCATGACGATCCTCGGCGATGTCGAGGCGGCATCCTTCCTTCCGTGGATCGAGCGTCACGCCGCCA
This sequence comes from Mesorhizobium bavaricum, assembly GCF_056781655.1. Classification (NCBI taxonomy): domain Bacteria; kingdom Pseudomonadati; phylum Pseudomonadota; class Alphaproteobacteria; order Hyphomicrobiales; family Phyllobacteriaceae; genus Mesorhizobium; species Mesorhizobium bavaricum. Next base: position 6,448,963 of record NZ_CM165566.1, read on the forward strand.
AGCTCGGGCTCGCGCAGGCAATATGCGTTGCCGGTCCCGACCGCATCGAACTCGACATTGCCGGTCCGGCCGAGCTCATCGACATGATGGAGATGGGGTGCTCTCTTGGACCAATCGATGTCTGGGTCGAAGCCATCCGCCGGGCGCCGATCGAGAGCGAATCGGCCTAGTTTCCGGCCTGCGGCCTCTGCCCGCCAAAGGCACCATGCACCTTTTTTGGGCATTGTTGCCAGTGAGGAAATGTTGTGCAAACGTAACCCGGTCTATTAGCATATCCTTGACCGCGAAGCTGCGCGCGGGAAGATACTGGTGTTGTTTGAAAGTTGATGTATGCCGCCTTATCCGACCGGCTCATGGATGCCTATTGCCCTCTCTGCGGACTTGCCGGCGGGAACCGTAATGCCGGCGCAATCGCCAGCCGGACCAGTTGCCCTTTGGCGAAGCCGCTCCGGCCGTGCGGCGGCCTTTGCCGACAGATGCCCCCATCGCGGCATGCGCCTTTCCCACGGCTTCGTGCGCGGTGAGACCCTGTCCTGCATTTATCACGGCTGGAGCTATGCCCAGGAGGGAAACTGCCTGCGCATCCCGGCCCATCCGGGACTGACGCCGCCGGACACGATTCGTGTCGCGATGCAGCCCGTTGAGGAGGGCGACGGTATCATATGGATTTCCGCTGGCGAACCCGCCGCCGGGCCGCCGCGGTTCGACGGCCTTGCCCCCCTGCGCTCGATGATGGCGGAAACGGACATCGCGGCGCTGGAGGCGGCCGCGGGCACGAAGTCCGCCGCAGGCCTGCTCGACTACACGCACAATGCCCAGACCGTCCAGCTGCTGCTTGCCCCCGAAGGGCAAGCGCGGACGCTGATGCATGTTCTGGTGGACGAAGACAGCAATCCGACCCAGCGTATCGCCGCGTCGAGGGCCGCCGAGGCGCTGCGACGGGCGGCCGAGCATATTTCGCGCAGCGGGATCGCCCAATGACCCGTAACGCGATGATCGACGAATGGTATCCGGTCGGCCTCGCCAGCCAGCTTGATGTGCATGGACGCAAGACGGCCCTGATGGGCGAGCCGATCGTGGTGAGGCGCGGCGAAGACGGAAACGCGAAGGTCACGGGCCGCAACGAACGCGCGCTGCCGGCCTGCATCCGCTATGGTCATGTCTGGTCATCGCTCGGTGATCCGCAAAAGCCGCTGTTTGCGATCCCCGAGGCCGATCAGCCCGGCCGCCGGCTCGTCGACGTCGGGGTGGTTCGCGTGCGCTGCTCGCCATTGCGCGCCGTGGAGAACTTCCTGGACATTGCTCATTTTCCGTTCGTCCATACCGATATATTGGGCTCCGAACCGCACACAGAGGTCCAGAACTACAAGGTCGAGATCCGGGAGGACGAAGACGAGGTTTGGGCGACCCAGGTGAAGTTCTACCAGCCGCAGGCCGCCAAATCGGCGGAAGGCGGCATAACGACGGAATATATGTATCGCGTGCCCGCGCCGACCTGCTCAATCCTCTACAAGACCTGCCCGCCGCGCCCGGGCGAATGGGACGTCATTACGCTTTTCGTGCAGCCGCTTGCCGAAGACCTGTGCGACGTGTGGCCATGGATGGCGCTGTTCGACGACGAGACGCCGATGACAGACCTGATCCATTTCCAGCAGACGATCTTTGTCCAGGACCGGTCGATCCTCGAAAACCAGATACCAGGGCTGCTGCCGCTCGACCCCGGCATGGAGATACCCACGCGAGCCGACCTGACTTCGGTTGCCTACCGGCGCTGGCTGAAGCGCCATGGCTACACCTACGGCGCGCAACTGGTGGCGCAATGAAGCTCTACGATTACGTGCTGTCGCCAAGCTGCTACAAGGTGCGCCTGATGGCTGCGCTGGCAGGAGTGAAGCTCAGCCTCCGGCCCGTCGATTTTCATCCCGGCGCCGAGCATCGCGGTCCGGAACTCATGACACTAAATCCGGCGGGTTCGATCCCGATCCTCGAGGACGGCGACCTCGTCCTGACCGAATCTTCGGCCATGCTTGTCTACCTTGCCGCGACGGCGGCACCGCAATGGTTGGGCAACGATACTGCCATGCATGCGGCGCGCGTCCAGCAGTGGATTTCTTTCTCGCATCGGCTGACCGCAAGCCTGGGGGCGGCGCGCCTGCACGAGATGCTGCTGCGCCCGGGCAACATCGATGCCCTTCAGGGACAGGGAACGGCGGCCCTGCGCGAATTGGAAGCTGGTCTCGTAGAACAGAGTATCCGCGGCCAGCGCTTCCTCGCATTGGACCGGCCGACGGTCGCGGACATCGCCTGTTTTCCCTATGTGGCGCTGGCGCCCGACGGGGGCGTTTCGCTCGATCCCTATCCCGCGATCCGGCTCTGGTCGCGGGCGATCCGCGCCATCGAGGGTTTCATCGAGATGCCCGGCATCCATCGGCTGCACGAGCTCAAGCCCGAGCCCGTCCCTGAAGTAGACGAGGCCTGACGTGGCGGGCTATTTGTTGACGAACTGCGCCGCGGTGATCGTGGACGATGGCAACGGTCCGCGCATCCGCCGCAACGTCGACGTGTTGACCGACGGCGCGGCTGTACGGGCCATCGGCGAGGGCCTGGACAAAGGGGAACTGCCTGTCGGGACCGTCGCCCACGACGCCACCGGTTGGTTCGTCTATCCTGGCCTCGTCAACACCCATCACCACTTCTTTCAGTGTTTCGTGCGCAACCGCGCCGACCTGGACTGGACGAAGCTGTCGGTCATCGAATGGCTCGACCGCATCTATCCCATCTTTTCTCGGCTGAACGAGGAGTGCTTCTATCACGCATCGGTCACGGCCATGGCGGAGTTGATAAAGCACGGCTGCACCACGGCCTTCGACCATCAGTATTGCTTTCCGCGGCATGCCGGCAAAAGGCTCATCGACCGGCAGTTCGAGGCGGCCGAACTGCTTGGCATGCGCTTCCATGCCGGACGTGGCGGCAACACGCTGCCGAAGTCGGAAGGCTCGACCATTCCCGACGCCATGCTGGAAACGACGGACGAGTTCATCGCCGACTGCGCCCGGCTGATCGATACCTATCACGATGACGGTAGGTTCAGCATGCGCCAGGTCGTCGTCGCGCCGTGCCAGCCGGTCAACTGCTATCGCGAGACATTCGTGGAATCGGTGACCCTCGCGCGCGACCGCAAGGTGCGCATGCACACCCATGTCGGCGAAGGCGAAAGCCCGGTGATGCAAGCCCGCCACGGCCTGCGCACGGTGGACTATTGCGCGGAGATAGGTTTCTGCGGGTCGGATGCCTTCTATGCCCATTGCTGGGAGCTGACCCATGACGAACTGCGCAAGTTGGCTGCCACTGGCACCGGCGTCGCGCACTGCCCGGAGCCGGTCTATCTCGTCGGCGCCGAAATCACCGACATACCGGCGATGTCGGCCCTCGGGCTCAGAGTGGGGCTGGGTTGCGACGGTGCAGCCTCGAATGACAATTCCAACCTGATGCACTGCATCCATTCCGCCTACATGCTGCAATGCCTGTCGGCGTCGACACGTGACCACCCGGTTCCGCCGCCTGGCGATTTTCTCGGCTATGCAACGACCGGGGGCGCGGCGCTGCTCGGGCGCAGCGACATCGGCAGGCTGTCGCTTGGCATGGCCGCCGACCTGTTCGCCATCGACACGCGGCGCATGGACTATGTCGGCACGCGGCACGATCCGCTGAGCCTGCTGGCCAAGGTAGGCATCGGCGCGCCGACCGACATGACGATGATCAACGGCCGCATCGTCTGGGCACGGGGAGAGTTCCCGGGGCTCGACGAGGCAAGGCTGTTCGCGCAAGCCGAGGCGGCGCTCGCCACCGTGGAATTCTAGCAACCAAAAACCAAAAGCAAGGGGAACCGACATGCTGACAAATCTTACCCGCAGAACATTGATGAAGGGCGCTGCCGCTACCGGGCTTGTCGCCGCGGTGGGCAGCCGCGTGCTCGCCGCCGACGGACCACTGGGCATCGTGCTGGTGGTCCCCTCGCCGGTTGGCGACGTTGGCTGGGGCCGTGCGCTGGCCGACGGGCTCGATCCGGTCAAGGCGGCCTACGGCGACAAGGTGAAGGTCACCATCCTCGAAAACATTCAGGAAGGTCCCGACGCCGACCGCATCATGAACAAGGCGGTCGCGGACGGTAACAAGGTCCTCATCGCCGGCTCCTTCGGCTATCAGAACGGCGCCCTGCAGATCGCGCGCCGCAATCCCGACGTCACCGTGTTGCATGCTTCCGGTTTCGAGGTGGCGCCGAACTTCTCGCCCTTCGCGGCACAATACTCCCAGGGCACCTATCTGATGGGGATGGCGGCAGCCGCGCTTTCGAAGACCGGCAAGCTCGGCTCCGTTTCCGCCTTCGCCATTCCCGAACTGATCACATCAATCAACGCGTTCACATTGGGTGCGCAAGCCGTGAAGCCCGATGTCGAGGTTTCGATCGTATGGGTGAACTCCTGGTTCGATCCGGCCAAGGAGCAGGAAGCCGCCAAGGCGCTGCTGGCGCAGAAATGCGACGTCATCTTCTCCAACGCGCAGGACACGCCTTCGGTCGTTGCGGCTTGCGAGGAAGCCGGCATCCCCGCCTTCAACCTCAACTCGTCAATGAAGAAATACGCGCCCAAGACCTATCTCGGCTGCGTGGCGACCGATTGGTCGCCCTTCTTCAAAGCCTCGGTCGACGCCCACCTTGCCGGTACCTTCAAGGGCGCCAGCGCCTTCTTGGGTGTCGGCGACAAGGTCGTCGAAGTCGTCGACTGGAACCCGGGCATCCCGGCAGACATCATGACCAAGATCAAGGAAGTCGAAGCTAAGATCGCCGACGGCAGTTTCTCGCCCTTTGCCGGTCCGATCGCGAGGGCCGACGGCAGCGAAGGCGTCCCCGCCGGTAAGACGATGACCGTGGCCGAGATCGTCGCCATGGACTGGCATGTCAAGGGTGTCACCACGCCACTGCCGAAGTGACAATGACCGTCCCGCTGCTGTCGCTGCGCGGCATCTCCAAGAGCTACGGCCAGATCCATGCAAATCGAGGCATCGATCTGGATGTGGCTCCGCGCTCGATCCATGCGATCCTTGGGGAAAACGGAGCGGGCAAGTCGACGCTGATGAAGCTGATCTACGGCGTCGAGCAGCCGGACGCGGGAACAGCGATCTGGAAAGGAGAGTCCCTTGCGCTCGCGTCCCCGGCGGATGCGAGGCGCAAGGGGATCGGCATGGTCTTCCAGCATTTCTCGTTGTTCGAGACGCTGACGGTTGTGGAGAACGTCCGGCTGGTCGTGCCCGGGAGGAAATCGGACCTTGCGCAAGGCATCCGCAAGCTCGGTCGCGACTTCGGCCTGGAGGTCGATCCGTTCGCTCATGTGCACGCGCTCTCGGTTGGAGAGCGGCAGCGGGTGGAAATCATCCGCTGCCTGATGACCGAACCGCAGCTCCTGATCCTCGACGAACCGACCTCCGTCCTGCCACCGCAATCGGTGGAGAAGCTTTTCGAGACATTGCGGCGGCTGCGCGACGGCGGCGTGTCCATTCTTTTCATCTCGCACAAGCTGGAGGAAATCCGCGCGGTATGCGACCGCGCGACCATCCTGCGCGGCGGTCGCATCACAGGAAATGTGGATCCCCGCGGCCACGACGCACACGACCTCGCCCGCATGATGATCGGCCGCGACATGCCGAAGCCCATGCCGGCCATTGCACATTCCGGCGGGGAAAAGCGCCTTGAAATCGTCCGCCTCGACCATCGGCCCGACGATCCCTTCGCCGCCGAGCTTTCCGACGTCAGCCTGACGGTCCGGGCGGGCGAGATTCTCGGAATCGCTGGCATCTCGGGCAACGGGCAGAGCGAGCTCGCCGCGCTAATCTCAGGCGAGACGATGCTGCCGCGCGAGAAGTCCGATCGCATCCACATGATGGGAAAGGATGTTGGCGCGCTCAATGCGGCGGCCCGCCGCCGGCTGGGCTTCGCTTTCGTTCCGGAGGAAAGGCTCGGCCGCGGCGCGGTGCCGGAGATGTCGTCCTCAACAGCCTCCTGACCGCCCATCCGTTCGGCTTGTTGAAACGCGGCCTTGTCGACACTGCCCGTGCCAAAGCCTTCACCGAGGACTGCATCCGGCAAAACGACGTGCGCACGCCCGGTTGCGAAGCGGAGGCCGGCGCGCTTTCGGGAGGCAATCTGCAGAAGTTCATCGTGGGACGCGAGATCATGCTGTCCCCTAAATTGCTGTTTGTCGCACAGCCCACCTGGGGCGTGGACGTCGGCGCCGCATCCGCCGTCCGCCAGCGCCTTGTCGCCCTGCGCAACGAAGGCATGGGCATCCTGGTCATCTCGGAGGAACTGGAGGAACTGTTCGAGCTTTGCGATGCGATCCAGGTGATCCATCAGGGCCGGCTGAGCCAGCCGCTGGTGACCCGCGACACCAGACCCGAGGAGATCGGCCGATACATGATCGGCGCCCATTCAACCGCCGAAAAGGTTCCTGTATGAGCGCCCTGTCCCGGCCGTTCCTTCCCGTTCTGGTGCGCCGGGAACACGCCTCGCTTGCAATCAAGCTGGTCGCCCCGCCAGCCGCGCTCGGCGTGGCGACGCTGCTCAATCTCGGGCTCTACCTCCTGATGGGCCGCGATCCGGTCGCCGTTTTCCAAGCGATGCTTCTGGAGCCCTTCCTGTCTTGGGCCTCGTTCTCGGAAGTCCTGCTCAAGATGGGGCCGCTGCTGCTGATTGCGCAGGGGCTTGCCATCGGCTTTCGCGCAAAGATCTTCAACATCGGCGCCGAGGGCCAGTTCATTCTCGGCGCAATCTTCGCGTCGGCCATTCCCATTTGGCTCCCGCAGGCAACCGGCCAGTGGATTTGGCCTGCGATGCTCGTCCTCGGCGCACTGGGCGGCGCGCTTTGGGCCTCGCTCACGGCGTTCTGGCGCGTGCGGCTCAACGCAAACGAGATTCTCGTATCACTGATGCTGGCGCTCGTTGCCGCGCAACTTCTCAACTATCTGCTTCTGGGCCCCTGGAAGGATCCGGCCGGCTTCAACTTCCCACAGTCGGTGATGTTCCAGTACGACGCGACGGTGCCGATCCTGATCCCCGGCACCCGCGTCAACGTCTCGCTGCTTATCGCCTTCGCGTTCTCCCTCGCGGCCTGGGTCTTCATGCAGAGGAGTTTCGCTGGCTACAAGCTGCAGGTCGGCGGCCTTGCTCCGCGCGCGGCCGCATACGCCGGCTTCAACGAAGGACGCGCGATCTGGCTTTCCCTCCTCATCGGTGGCTTCGCGGCGGGCCTCGCCGGGGCGGCGGAGGTGGCCGGGCCACTCGGCCAATTGCAGCGCTCCATCTCGACCGGTTACGGCTATGCCGCCATCATCGTTGCGTATCTCGGCGGCCTTCACCCGATAGGCATCATTTTTTCCGCGCTGCTCATGGCGGCCCTCTATATTGGCGGCGACAACGCCATGGTCTCGGCAAATCTGCCGGTGGCCGCGGTCCGGGTCTTTCAGGGCAGCCTGTTGCTCGCCTATCTCGTCGCGATTGCCTTCGTCCGATACCGGCTCGAATGGCGCCATGCTGCTCACGGAAGCACTCCATGAATGCCCTCGAGTTCATCGTCGCCGGAATGCTGGCGGCGGCCACGCCGTTCCTTCTGGCCGCGCTGGGCGAAATGGTGGCCGAGCGGGCCGGCGTCCTGAATCTCGGCGTAGAGGGAATGATGGCCATGGGGGCGGTCGTCGCCTTCATCATCGTCTATCACGGCGGCGGTCACCTCCTGGGTTTCCTCGCCGCGGGCCTCGCCAGCGCGGCTCTTTCCCTTGTCTTTGCCGTCATCGCGCTGGGGCTCCGCGCGAACCAGGTCGCAGTGGGACTCGCCATAGGCATACTCGGCCAAGGCCTCTCGGCACTGTTCGGCAAGAGCTATGAGAGCCTCACGGTCAAAGGCCTACCGAAGCTTTCATTGCCCTGGCTTTCAGATATCCCGGTCATCGGCGGCCTGTTCGCCCAGGACGTCATCGTGTGGCTCTCGCTGGCCGCGACCGTCGCCATCTGGGCGGTATTCGTCTACAGCAAGACCGGCCTTGTCGTGCGCGCCGTCGGCGAAAATCCCAAGGCGGCCTATGCGCTCGGCTATCCGGTAATCGCCGTGCGTTTCGCCGCCGTCGCTTTCGGCGGCGCGTTTGCAGGGTTCGCCGGTGCCTACGCGGCCGTGGTCTACACGCCGCTGTGGGCCGATGGCATGATTGCCGGGCGCGGTTGGATCGCGATCGCGCTCGTCGTCTTCGGCACCTGGCTCACCAGCCGTATCTTCCTCGGCGCCTGCCTCTTCGGCGCCGTCTCCCTGGCAAGCCTGGCGGCCCAGGCCACCGGACTGGACGTTTCCTCGCAACTTCTATCGAGCCTGCCTTATCTCGTGACAATCGTCGTGCTGGGCATCATTTCTTCGAACCGACGTCTGCTCAAGCTCAACGGCGTGGCATCGCTGGGAGAGCCTTTCGAACAATAGTGTCGCACGCCGCCCGGGCGGCAATAACCCGACATCTGAGCGCAGGCAGCACCGTCCCTGGGGCATGAAGGGCTGCACGCAATCCTCAAGACCATGCCTCGAGCGGTTGGCAGCTAGGATATGGCAATCGTAAGCGTTGGGCGTTCGCAATCGAGCCAGGTTGTTGAGCGTTGTCAGATCAGCAATGACAACGTCAGCGGCAATCCATGTCGGCTTTCGGGTAATGAGGATTTCGAGTTCAGCGTCCGAAATGAGGCGCAAAGCTGACCTTCACCGCGACCAGAGAAATGCGTGCGCCCAGCCAATAGGCGACACAACTCTGTCCGGCGATCGACCGTTATCGCGACACCACCAACCTGACATCGGATAGCAAAAGAAGACCGTTTTTTTGACATGCGACCAATAAGTGCTTGGTCAGAAATGAGGGGGTTCGAGTCCACGTCGTGGGTCCCTTTGAAAAATCTCGTAAAAATCAGCCACTTAATCGGTCGTTTTGGTGGGCCCGGAGGATGCGCTCAAGTAGTTGGTTTCATTGATTGTTTCGTGGGCTCGAATCAGAAATCTTCCCGCATCGTTCCGAAAGGTTCCGCGACCTGCCGCGCAGTCGAATTTCGCTACGATATGCTTCCTAAGCCAATTTCGGATTCCAGGCATCCGAACAAGGGCTCGCTCGCGCCGTTTCTTAGGCTAAGATTGTTCCAACTGGCGGGAGGTCCATCCCTTGCGAGAAGAGCAACGCAGGCTTGCGGCGATCTTGGCCGCCGACGTGGCAGGTTACTCGCGGCTGATGGCAGCCGACGAGTCGGGAACGCTGGGACGGCTGAGGCGGCTCCGAGCTGAGGTATTCGAGCCCAAAATCGCGCGGTTCCACGGACGCATCGTCGGCTCGGCCGGGGACAGCCTGCTGATCGAGTTTGGGAGCGCGGTTAACGCCGTGCAGTGTGCGATCGAACTGCAGCGCGAACTGGGCGGCGAGAACGCGGGCCTCCCCGAAAACCGGCGCATGGCGTTCCGTATGGGCGTAAACCTCGGCGACGTGATCGTCGAAGACGACACGATATACGGAGACGGTGTGAACATCGCGGCACGGCTTGAAAAGTTAGCGCAGCCTGGCGGCGTTTGCATCGGGCGCGCCATTTACGATCAAGTAAAAGGCAAACTCGAATACGTCTATACGGATATCGGCGAACAACGGGTTCACAACATTGCGGAGCCGATACGCGCTTACCGTGTCATGTCCATTGAGCAATCCCCCACCAGCTCGTCCGCGCCGTCGGTCAAGGATGCGCTTCCGTTCCGCAAGCGACCATCGATCGCCGTGCTGCCTTTCACCAACATGAGCGGCGACGCAGAGCAGGAATACTTCTCTGACGGCATCACCGAGGACATCATTACGGACCTCAGCAAGGTCGGGGCGCTGGCCGTCACGGCGCGCAACACGACCTTTGCCCTCAAAGGCAAGTCGATGGATGTCAGCGAAGCGGCGCGGCAATTGCGCGTTTCGCATGTGCTGGAAGGCAGCGTACGCAAGGCGGGTAGTCGCGTTCGCATCACCGCGCAGCTGATCGACGGGACGAGCGGGCACCATGTGTGGGCCGAACGCTACGACCGTGATCTCAACGATATGTTTGCGCTCCAGGACGAGATCGCGCGGGCCATCGTCGATGCCCTGAAGATCCGGCTGATGCCGGCCGAGTATGCTGCCATCGGCAAGCGCACGACGGAGAACGTAGAAGCCTATCAATATTACCTCATGGGACGGCAGCATTTCTTGCGCCTGGGCCGTCGCAATCACCTTTCCGCCCGACGGCTCTACCAGCGGGCGCTGGAGATCGATCCCGAATACGCTTTGGCGCGGGCCGGGCTAGCGCTAGCTGAGGGCATGTTGCTGAGATCGGGAGATCCCAGCGCAAAGCTTGTCACCTTGAGCGCCGAGGCGCAGCGCGCGCTGGCCTTGGACTCGACGCTCGCGGAAGCTCACGTGGCCCACGCGATGGCGCATTTCCAGAAGGAGCAAATCGAGCTCGCAGGCGCCGCCTGCCGGCGCGCAATCGCGCTCGATCCCGATCTCTACGAGGCGCACAGGACCTTGGGCGACGTGCTGCGCATGGAGCGCAAGTTTAGAGAGGCCGCGGCCGCCTATGAGAAGGCGGCGGAGGTTGATCGCAACAGCTATGGTGCGATGTGCATGCTGTGGGATTGCCGCAAGACGCTGGGCGACGAGGTGGAAGCTCACAGGCTTTCAGAAGAGTTGCTTGCCCGCATCGAGAAAGCCATGCAGCTCTATCCGGACGATGGCGCAGCCTATGCCTATGGTTGTTACGTCCTCCACAATCTCGGCCTGGACGAACGCGCCCTCCAATGGGCCGAGCGCGCGATCACCATCGACCCGGAGGACTATAATAGCCATTACAATGTCGCGTGTTTCCTAGCGGCGATCGGCGCCGTGGAAAAGGCGATCGACACGCTGGAGCACTGCGTGCCGCAGCTTGGATTGCGGCAAGTGCACTGGATGGCGCAGGACGTGGATATGAATTCTCTGCGCGATCATGCGCGCTATCGGGCGCTGATCGAGCGCCTGGAGGTCAGTTTGGCGAAGGCAGAAGGCCAATCAGGAACCGGAATCGAAGGACGGCCTTCCGGAGCTTAGAGCCATTTCCCGCTCGGGACTGCGAGACGGCTTTAGGTCCTGACTTCCGATTCCGAAAGGCCGCGTCGCGCCGATCGGTGACGCTGCGCCGAGCGACGCAAGCCGCCTGCTGCCCGGCATCTGGGCAATTTTCATCGGCTGACTACACCACGACACCTTTTGACCCGCTGCGAAGTCTTTCCGCGCCTTCCCGGGAGATTCCGCTCCCGTCACCTCAGAGGGCCCGTTGAGTCATTCAGGTTCTCGAGGCGGGTATAGAAGGAAGCCCGTACCAGCCGGCGCTCCGCTAAAGCAGGTCTTTCGACCGCCGGGCGGACCTGAAGAACAGCTGGCATGTATGAAGGTAGAAGGCGCGCAGCCGGAGTAACCTATCCAGGCGTCAATCTGGCCGCCTCAAGAATCTGTGCGATGTGGCAAGAGGCCTCTGGGCCGCAGGAACTACGTCGCGATCGTCTCACTCCTTTTTATGGCCGCCGAAACAGCCCGGGCGGTTGACTGCCCGGCGCGACATGGGCTCCGATTGTCTCGTTGGTGATGCACGCGCGTTCATTCCGTCGTAGATCAGGCGCAGGATCATCCGTACGAGCTTCATTGGTTTGTCCCCTAAATCGCTATCCGTCATCTCTCCGCGCTCAGATACGCCCTCCATCCGCCGAGATCGGTGATCTCGCGGGCCTCGGCGACAGCATGAGCCTCGCATAGGAACCCTGAAACGCAGGTGCCGTCATCGAGCTCCACTTTTCCAATTCCGAGAGGGCCGGGAATTTTCTGCACGAACCGACCGAAGGCATCGGCGGGCAGCGCCCAAACCTCCACTTCGAGCCCTTGCGCCTTGTATCCAGGCTGACGGATGAGGCCGGGCTTCGGCGGCGTGGTGTTAGGCAAGACGTAAAGCCGGTAATCGCCAGCCGTGCGGCAGGCCTTCACCAGCCGGCCGCCGGGACCGGTGAGTTCGTGGTTGAGCGGCATGCCACTCAGATGCGCGCCGACCACCGCAATCTCGATCAAGCCTTCACCGGGAACAACAACACGGCTTGCCTCCGGAAGGATGGCATTGCGGTCGATGCCCATACCGGAGACGGCAGCACGGTGCAGCGCGTCGGCGAAGGGCGCCAGCGCGTCGTCGGTAAACGCATGAGAAACCAGCATCACGCCGCCCGGCAACCCGCTGTCGCTAAAACCCGCTGGAACGGCGATTGCCGCACAATCCAAGAGGTTGGCGAAATTGGTGTAGAGGCCGAGCCGTCCGTTGAGGACAATGGGATTGGCAAGCATGTCGGCGACCTTGTAGGTCGTCGGCGCGGTTGGCAGCAGCAGGACGTCGGCCTTCTGCCATTCCGCCTCGGTCTTGCGGCGCAACTTCTCCAGCCTGTAGCGGCCGTTGAAGGCATCGACCGCGGTCTTGCCCTTGGCGCCATCGATGATGGCACGCACCGTCGGATCGAAATCGTCGGCATTGGTCGCAAGGAAACCTTCGACAGCGGCGAGACGCTCCGCCACCCAGGGACCGTCGTAGAGCAGGGCCGCGGCTTCACGGAAGGGCTCATAGTCGAAAGGCACGATGGTTGCACCCAAGGCCTTCGCCCTCTCGATCGCCTGATCGTAGAGCCCCTCGACGACTGTATTGCCAAAGAATTCCCGTTCAGCGCCCTCGAGAACGCCGACACGCAAGCCGGACATGGGCAATGAAGCCGGCTTTGCCTCTCGCGAAAAGGCATCGGCGGCATCGAAGCCTTCCGCGACCTTGCGGACGGCAACACCGTCGCCAACCGTTGCCGCGAAGATCGTGACGCAATCGACGCTCCTGCATGCCGGGACGACGCCGGTATTCGGCAGCAGGCCGGGCGTCGGCTTGATGCCGACGAGATTGTTGAAGGCGGCAGGAACACGGCCGGAACCAGCGGTGTCGGTGCCCAAAGCGAAGGTCGCGAGGCCGGCGGCGACCGTGACTGCCGACCCGGAGCTCGAGCCACCGGAGATATACTCGGCATCGAAGACCGAGCGCGGCGCGCCGTGCGGCGAGCGCGTGCCGTTAAGCCCCGTTGCGAACTGGTCGAGATTGGTCTTGCCGATGACGATGGCGCCGGCCGCCTTCAACCGGGCAACGACCGTGGCATCTCGCTGCGGACTATAAGCGTAGGCCGGACAGCCCGCAGTGGTCGGCAGGCCGGCAACGTCGATATTGTCCTTGACGGCGAAGGGGATACCCCAGAGCGGCAGGCTGTTCGGCTCCGGCGCGTTCGCCATCAGCGCGCAGGCGGCGGCCCGCAGATCCTCGTCGGGTGCCGGCGTGATGAAGATCGCCGGATCGTTGGAGGCGGCACGCCGGGAGATCACCGCTTCGATGACGTCGAGCGGCGTCATGCCGGCGGCGTATGCGGCTCGGAGGCTTGAAAGATCGAGAATGGTCGGCAGCATGTCAGCATTCCTCCAGGACGACGATGATGTCGCCTGCCTTGACGTTTCGGCCGGGCCCGGCGCGCAGGTCGCGAACGCGGCCGGCGGCGTGGGCGGTGACGTTGATTTCCATTTTCATCGACTCGATGATGGCAAGCGTATCGCCGGCCGCGACCGACGCGCCCGGCTCGACCAGCAGTTTCCAGATGTTGCCGGGCACCGCACTGGCGACGCCGAAGCAGCCGGCGGGTATATCGCCGTCGAGGCTCTCGCCCGTCCCCTCGTGGTTGACGAAGCTGTCGTGCCCATCGTCCTTCCAGCGCTGGCGCTCGGCATCGAAAGCAGCTTGCTGGACGCCTTTGAAAGCGGTGATGGACTGGGCGTTGGCCTTGAGTTCCCGTTCATAGGCCGCATAAGAGAATTCCGTCTCCTCGATACGAACGGGATAGCCACCATGCGGAAAGGCGGCGCGTGCTTCCGGCAGTTCCTGGTGAGAGACTGGGAAGAAGCGGATCTGGTCGAAGAAGTCCAGTAGCCAGGGTTTGCCCTTGGTGAAAACAGGCGTCTGCCGCCAGGTGTTCCAGACCTGAATCGTCCGGCCGAAAAGCTGATAGCCGCCCGGCCCCTCCATGCCGTAGATGCACATATAGGCGCCGCCGATGCCGACGGCATTTTCCGGCGTCCAGGTTCGGGCCGGGTTGTATTTGGTCGTGACGAGGCGGTGGCGCGGGTCCATCGGCGTTGCGACAGGTGCGCCGAGATAGACATCGCCGAGGCCAAGCACGAGGTAGTTGGCGTTGAAGATGATGTCTTTCACCGCCTGTTCGTCGGCGAGCCCATTGATGCGGCGGATGAACTCGATGTTCGAAGGGCACCAGGGCGCGTTCGGCCGTACCAGTTCCTGATATTTGCGCATCGCAAGTTCGGCATCCGGATCGTTCCAGGAGAGCGGCAGATGCACGATGCGGCTTGGCACCTTCACTGCCTGCGCCGCCGGCAGCGATGCCTCGATATCCGCCAACAGCCCGAGCAGGCGCTTTCGTGTGAGTGTGGTTCCGTCATAGTGGATCTGCAACGAGCGGATGCCCGGCGTTAGATCGATGATTCCGGGCAAACGCGCCTCCGTGACCGCCTGCATCAGCAGATGGGCACGGAGCCGCAGCGCGATATCGAGCATCATCGGGCCGTATTCGACCAGCAGATTGTCATCTCCCTGCCGGCGATAAACGACGGAAACGGGGCCATCCTCGCGCCGACCGACGATCGGAGATCCCTTGTCGTCCAGGGCGCGGTGGATCGCTGGCACCGCAAGCGCATCCCCTGGCCTCGATACCGGATGAAACCGGATGCGATCGCCCGGTTTGAACTGGCCCATCTTCCATTGCTCGTCGCGCGCGATTACCGCCGGGCAGACGAAACCGCCAAGGCTTGGACCGTCGGGACCGAGGATGATCGGCATGTCGCCGGTAAAATCGATCGCGCCGATCGCATAGGCATTGTCATGCAGGTTGGAAGGATGGAGCCCCGCCTCGCCGCCGTCGCTGCGCGCCCATTTTGGTGCCGGCCCGACGAGACGAACGCCGGTGCGGGCACTGTTGAAATGCACCTCGTAGGCCGTCGAAAACAGGGTGTCTATGTCGCCTTCCGCGAAGAAGTCTGGCGCGCCATGCGGACCATAGAGAACGCCGACATCCCAGGCTCGGGTCAGCGCCGCAGGTTCGTCCGGCGCCTTTGCCGGCTCCAACGGTATTTGCCGGGCAAGATGCAGCACATGTCCCGTCTTCAGCGTGCCGGTGGCATTGCCGCCGAACTGGCCGAGACCGAAGGTGGCGCGGGATCCAAGCACGAGCGGTGCTGCGAACCCGCCCTCGACCGCGAGATAGGCACGCTGGCCGGCACCGTCGATACTGGCGATCGACAGCACCTGCCCGGCACGGATCGGCACCGCCACATCGTGCGACAACAGCTCTCCGTCGCAACGCATCGACATGCGCGCGCCGGCAAGGGCAACGACCGTGTCGGCGAAGAAGCGCAGGGTCGGGCCAGAAACCGTCAACTCGAGTGCTGCAACCGTGTCGGCATTGCCGACAAGCCGGTTGGCATGGCGAAATGAGCGCTCGTCCATAGGCCCACTCGGCGGCACGCCGACATGCCAGAGGCCGAGACGACCTGGCAATTCCTGGATACTCGACTGCGCGCCCGGCGCCAGCACCTCGATCACTTGAGGCACGAAGGCGAAATCGCGCAATGCCGTCGTTGCCACCTTGCCGCTGGCCAGCAGTTGGGACGCCGCAATCTCGCGCAGATAGCCGAGATTGGTCTCGATACCGGAGATCGACGTCTCGGCAAGCGCCGCCTTCAGCTTCTCGATCGCGGCCGGCCGGTCGGGCGCGGCAACGATGATCTTCGCCAGCATCGGATCGTAGAACGGCGTCACCTCCGTGCCGGTCTCGATCCAGCTGTCGACACGGGCGGTTTGCGGGAAGGCAACCTCGGTCAGCAGCCCGGCGCTCGGCCGGAAATCCGCATGCGGCATTTCCGCGTAGACGCGAACCTCGATCGCAGCGCCCTTCGGCACAAGGCTCCCAGCACCGGACAAGACATCCTCGCCGGCGGCCTGGCGGATCATCCATTCGACGAGGTCGATGCCGAAAACGGCTTCGGTGACGGGATGTTCGACCTGCAGGCGGGTATTGACCTCCAGGAAATAGAATTCCTCGCGGACGGGATCGTAGATGAACTCGACCGTTCCGGCCGAGGCATAGGATACCAAGGTTCCGAGGTCGACGGCCGCCTCGTGCAGCCTGGTGCGCGTCGCTGCGGACAGGCCCGGTGCCGGCGTTTCCTCGACAACCTTCTGGTTTCGCCGCTGCAGCGAGCAGTCGCGTTCGCCAAGCGCAATCACCCGGCCTTTGCCATCGCCGAAGATCTGCACCTCGACATGACGGGCATCGGCCACGAAACGTTCGATATAGACGCGCGCATCGCCGAAGCTAGCGCGTGCGGTGCGCTGCACGCTCTCGAACGACGCCTGCAGGCTTGCCGGATCGGCGCATAGCTGCATGCCGATGCCACCGCCGCCCGCGGTGCTTTTCAGCATCACGGGATAGCCGATCACTTCGGCTTCCGTCAGCGCCTGTTCGGCGCTTTGCAGCAGGCCGGTGCCCGGCAGCAGCGGCACGCCGCTTGTTCTTGCAAGCTCCCGCGCCGTGTGTTTCAGACCAAAGGCGGAGAGATGTTCGGACCGCGGACCGATGAAGGCGATCCCCTCCGTGGCTAGCCTTTCGGCAAAGCCAATATTCTCCGACAAGAAACCGTAGCCGGGGTGGACAGCTTGCGCACCCGTTGCCTTGCAGGCGGAGATGACCGCATCGACATCGAGATAACTTTCACCGGCCGGCGCGGGCCCCAAGCGAACAGCTTCGTCGGCAAGAAGCGTCGCCATAGCGAAACGGTCAGCATCCGAATAGACCGCGACCGATGCTATGCCCATTGTCTTCAATGTCCGGATGACCCGGACCGCGATTTCGCCCCTGTTGGCGATCAGAACCTTGGTGAACATCGCTCAGGCCCCGACCGCCGGGGCAGCATCCCAGATCAGCACGCGGATCGGCGTAGGATCGAAGCCGTTGCAGGGATTGTTGATCTGCGGGCAGTTGGAGATGACGCAAAGCACATCCATCTCGGCGACCAGCTCGACGTAGTCGCCAGGCGAAGAGATGCCATCGACGATGGTCATTTCGCCATTCGGCTTGATTGGGACATTCATGAAGAAATTGATGTTCGGGACGATATCGCGCTTGCTCATGCCGTGCTTGGCCACTTCAAGCAGGAAGTTGTCGCGGCAGGCATGCAGGTATTTCGTGCCATGGCCAAAGCGCACGGTGTTGCTCTCGCAGGAACAGGCGCCGGCGGATGTGTCGTGACGGCCGCAGCTGTCGGCCGACATGACAAGCATGACATTGCCTTCGTTCGACATGATCCTGGTGCCGACGCCGATATAGGCGGCGCCCTGCGCCCGCATCGTGTCCTGGTTGGAGTAGCGTTCGGAGAAATCATCGGCACGGTAAAACAGCGTGTCGATCGCCTGCTGGCCGTAGCTGTCCTCGATGCGGATCGTCTGGCCCTTCCGCACGATGCCGGACCATGGCGCCTCGGCCGGGATTAAGTGATCCTGAACGGCATTGTCGATGCTGCGCGAGGCGGCGGTCTGGATGAAATCGCTCATCATTCGCCCTCCCCTCAGGCCAGCATCAAAGCGTTGTTTTCGAAACCGCGCACGGCCTCCGCGGTCGCGGTGCGGGCGAGATCGTCGGCGGCAGGTGCCGCTGCGCGGAAGCGGGTGATGGTGATCGGTTTGGGCTGATAGATCGGATCGGGGTCGAGCGGATGCGGGCAATTGGAAAAGCCGACGATCATATCCATCTCGGCGCGCAGCTCGGCGTAGTCGCCGCTGTTGGAGAGCTTGCCGCGCAATTGGAATGCGCCGGCGTCGTCGATGCGCACCGGCGCGAACAGATTGAGGATGGCCGGGATATCCCGTCGGGTCAGACCAAGCTTGCCGGCAAGCAGGATCAGATTGTCACGGGTATTGCGCGTGCTTGTGCCCGGATATTTGACCACGTTGGTCGCGGCCGTCGATCCGCCCATGAGACAGTCATGGGCGCCTGAACTGTCCTCGGTCAGCGAGAACATCACGCGCCCCATGTCCGAAAAGATTACCCGTCCCTTGCCGAGCGCGGTGGTCCATTGCACCTTGGCTGTATCGACAAGGTTCAGCCGCTCGCTGGTATCGTTGGCGTTCCAGGCGACAAGCGCGACGGTCGATCGACCTTCGCCTTGATCGATGCGGATCGCTTCGCCGCGCCTCAGCAGCGTTGACCAGTACCAACCGCCGGGAATCTCTTCCGCATGGATGACGGTGGCGGGATCGACCGGAGGCGCGGGCATGGGGCTCGGCGCGGGCAATGCCTTCGGCGCGAATTCCAGCCCTTTCTTCTGATGCTCTTCGTAGCGCTGCCGATTGACGGCGATTTCCTGAGGCGAACGTCTAGTGTGCTTCATGGCCTTCTCCTGACAATTCCAGGTCGTCCCGGCGATGCCCCAGGAAAGCGACCGGGCCGTCCCGGTCGGGGCTGAAGATCGAAGGCACGCCCGCTTCCCGCGGCGGCCAGATGGAAATGTCATTGGTGATCGTCGCGCCGTAGCGCCGCTTTTCCTCGGGGCGGTCGCGTCGCCGCTCGAAGGCAACGATGCGGCTGGCAAGGGTGAAGGCCTCGCGCATGTCGTGCGTGACCATGACGACGGTCATTTGGGTTTCATGCCACAGCCGCTTCATGAGCGTGTGGATCTCGGCGCGGATGCCGGGATCAAGCGCACCGAACGGTTCATCGAGCAGCAAGACCTTCGGCTTCATGATCAGCGCCTGGGCGAGCGCCAGGCGCTGCTGCATGCCGCCTGAAAGCTGCGCAGGGTATTTTTGTTCGGTACCGGAAAGACCGACTTCCGTTATGAAGTCCCGGGCCTCTTCGACAGCATGGCGCCGCGCCGCGCCGAAGAGCTTCGCCTTGTGGGGTGAGTTGGAAAATTCCTTGCCAAGCAGGACATTCCCCAGCACCGTCAGATGCGGAAACACGGAATAACGCTGAAAGACGATCCCTCGATCCGGTCCCGGTTCCGTGGGCATCGGTTGGCCGTCTATCAGGATGGTGCCCCTGGTCGGCTGTTCCTGGCCGAGCAACATGCGCAGGAACGTCGACTTGCCGCAGCCCGACGGCCCGACAAGAGCGACAAAGGCGCGGGATGCGACCGTCAACGACACGTTCTCAAGGACGATCTGGTCGTCATACTCCTTCCAGACGTCTCGGATGACGAGTTCGCTCATCCCTGCTTCTCCAACTCCGACCACGGGAAGACGGCAATGCGGATGCGGTCGAGGCCGTAATTGGCGACAACGGCAAGCAAGGTGATCCAGACGACGTAGGGGAAGATGACGTCCATCGACAGGTAGCGGCGGACCAGGAAGATGCGGTAGCCAAGTCCGGAATCGGACGATATCGCCTCCGCGGCGATGAGAAACAGCCAGGCGGGACCGATCTGCAGCCTCAGGCACGTGATAAGCCGCGGCAGGATTTGCGGCAGCAGGACGCGGAGCGCGATCTGCCATGACGATCCGCCCAGTGTCTCGGCTTTGATGATCTGCTCCCGGGGCACTTCCAGCACCCGCAGAGCAAGGTCGCGGATCATCGTAGGTGCGATGCCGATGACGATGAGCGCAATCTTGGAGGTCTCGCCCAATCCCATGACGATGAAGAGGATCGGAAGCAGCGCCAGGGGTGGAACCATCGAGATGACGGCGACAAAGGGGGAAAGCAAAGCCCGCAAATAGGGCAGCATGCCGATGGCCATGCCGATCAGAAGCGCGATGACGGTCGAGAGGCCGAGGCCGGCGAACAGGCGAATGAGGCTCGCACGCGTATCCGACCAGAGCAGGTAGTCACCCGTGCGTTGATCGGCGACGAAGGCCATTCGGTCAATCGCATCGGCAAAGCCGGCAAGGCCTGGCAGAAGTTTGTCATTGGCGTTTTCCGCCAGGCGAGCGGCCGACCCGAAGGCGTAAGCGACGGCGAGCAGCACAAAAGGCAGCAACATCAAGGCAAGCTGCGTGCCCCTGCCCGGTCTCGTGTTGATCCAGCGCATGAACAAAGCTCCGCTGATGAGGGGAAGGGGCGGCGCCGTTCATCGCGCCACCCGGTCAAAGCGGTGCCTAGAGCGAGCCTTCGGCCGCGGCCTTCATATAGGCCCCGGTGAAGCGCAACTTGACGTTGCCGCTGTCGCCCAGAACCTTGCCGTCCGGCATTTCGATGCCGATGATGTCCGCGGATGGCGCCCCATTGCCCAACAGCCCCTTCGCGAAGAGGAAGTTGCGAACGAGGTCCATCGTCTTCGGCAGGCTTGGCGAAACGGTGAAGGCGACGGCATCCGCCGGCTTGTCGAAGAGCTTGGTTGCCGCGAGCTGGCCCTCGAATCCCTTGAGATTGGTACCCGATGCGACGCCCATCGCTTCGCGGGCCGCCTTGCCCTCGTCCGTCTGCGCCGTCAGCAAAGCCGCCGTCTCATACCAGATGCCGGCGAGCGCCTTGCCGAAGTTCGGATTGTCCGTCAGCACCTTGGTGTTGGCGGCCATCAGGTCGATGATCTCGCCCGGAATCTGCGAGCTGTCGAAAACCTTCCTGGCGCTTGGATCTTCGAGAACGGTCGAAACCAGAGGATTCCAGGTGACGACCGCGGTGACATCGGCGGTCTTGTAGGCAGCGACCATGTCGGCGTCGGAGGTGTTGACCACCTTCACGTCGCGCTCGGTCGAGCCGATGCTTTCTAGCGCGCGGGTCAGCAGATAGTGCGACACCGAATATTCGACGAGGTTGACGTTCTGGCCCTTGATGTCCGCGAGAGTGCTCTTGTTCTTGAGGATGACGGCATCGTTGCCATTCGAGAAGTCGCCGACGATGACAGCCGTCGTATCGACGCCGCCGGCAGCAGGAATGGAGAGGCCGTCCATATTGGTGAGCGTCACTGCGTCGAAGGCGCCCGCAGTGTATTGATTCATCGACTCTACATAGTCGTTGAACTGCGTGACCTCGATCTTGATCCCATATTTGTCCGCCCATTTCTTGACGATGCCATGATCGGCTGCATAACCCCATGGCATCCAGCCGACATAGATCGACCAGGCGACTTTGAAGTCGGTCTTCGGTGCGGCCGTGGCCATAGAAGCTGTGCCAAACGCCAACGAAGCGGCCAGAACGGCGGTCGAGAGCATTCTTGAAAACGTCTGCATGGAAATTCCCCTTTTTGCGTCTCTCAAAAAGGGATCGGCATGGACCATCGCGCCGCCAATCCCTTGGCTAACGAGGTCTCCCGGGCTTTTGTCCCGCCGTGCACCCGGTGGGATGTCTCCCGCACCGGTGGCAGCTCTCGGACCAGCACGCTCAAAAAAGAGCGCCGGAACCCTAGCCACCAACTCTAGTTTTGATGAAGCAATGTCCGTGCCAACTGCTAACCGTATGTTTCGGATCAGAAAAAATTGGGCGGCAATTCCGAATGCTCAAAAAAGGGTGCGCACTGTGCAAAAGAATTGAGCATTGCGTCGCGCCGCGGCTCTGGAAAATCCGGCTGTGATTCTCTGAATGGCCACCAAAGAGCCGCAAGCTGCTCGAAGACTTCGACCGCATCCCAATGTCTCTCTTGGTCGCCCATCGAGGCGTCTGCCCGTGTCGTCTTGTTGCGGGCCACGCACCATCGTTCGTCACGCGTTGGCCACAGAAAGGACGCCAGGCGGCGAGTGCCGTACTCCTCAGGTGTCAGCCCAATCGCGGACCCCCACTCGTCGACCAGCCGCGCGTACTGACGCGTGCTCAGGTGACAGGCGCCACCCGCACAGTGGCGCGAGCAGAACACCGAGAGATTGGCGGCCATCGCAAGTTTTCTGTCGCAACCTGTAAGTGAATGCGACAGGAGACGTGCCTAAATCCGCCGATGAATGGCAGGGACGGCCCGACCCTCACCCCGGCCGAAAGCATTGAAAGGAACAAGTCATGCCCACCACCAAGCGCCGCGCACTGATCCTCATCTCGTCCGGCCGCCAGCTGCCGCTGGCCGAACCGGCCGATGTCAAGTCGATCTCGACCGGGTTCTTCCTGGTCGAAATGGCCCAGGTGCTCAAGGAGTTCGAGAACGACTACGAGTTCACCTTCGCCACCCCCGACGGCAATGCCCCGCAACTCGACATCAACGGCATGGCCCTGTCCGTGCAATCCATCGAGAAGACCGGCGCCATCACGATCCCCCTCCGTATGCAGCAGCGCCGCCGCTCGTTCGACGTCAACAGCTTCCGGCAGCGCCACCTCGCGTTGGTCGCCCGCCGCGAACAGGAAGTCCGACTGCTGGAACGGCACCTCGGCCGGGTCCCGGTCTCCGAACTGTTGCCCAACAGCGAACCGGAGCTCGCCGCGTACCGCCCCGAACTGATCCGCCGCCTCGACAAGCTGCCCGAGGGCACCTTCCACTCGCTGCAGGAACTCGTCCAGCGTCACCGCGACCCGGCCGACCCGTTCAGTTTCGCCGACTTTGACTTCATCCACACCCCCGGCGGTCACGCCCCCATGGTCGACTTCCGTGACAACCCGTGGCTCGGCGAAACCCTCCACGTAGCCCGGGAGAACGGCGTCATCATCTCGCTGATCTGCCACGCGCCCGTGGCGGTGACCTCCACCCGTCAACGAGTCGATGCTCAGGGCCACCCCTACCTCGTCAGCGACAACCCGTTCCTCGCCGCCACCATCTCGACCGTCCCCACGATTGGCGAGCTGTTCGCGCTGCGGTTCCTCTACCCACGCGTCCCAGGGAAGAAGACACGACTCTCCTACTTCGTCGACAAGGCCATCAAGGAAGCCGGTTTCAAACTCGCGACCTCCCTCAACATCGCCGCCCCGCTACTGGCCTACGAGCCGTCCGTGCGGCTGCTCACCGGCAACGGCCCGCAGGCCATCGACCAGCAGGCCGCCAAGCTGCGCAGGGTCCTCACCAGCACTCACGCCGCCCGACGCGGTAGCGGCACGCAGTTGAGCATGCAACCGTTACGGTCCACCCTGCCGGTCACACAATGGACGACCCGGTAGGGCAGATGGATGACTGGATCGGTGGCGGATTCGGGTACGCTGTGATCGAACTGGGGCCGGGCTAGGCGACGATAGGACAGCGGCGCTCATATGCCGCCATTACGGGCGAGTGAAAGACTGCCATGACACGGCTACCAATCGACAGATGCAAAGTCCCACAGGCCTTTTGGCGCGCTGTAGAGCGGGCTGGCATCTCACCAGCGGCATTGTTGAGGCAAGCTCGGTTGCCTGCGACCCTCCACATTTCCGAAGGCGCTTCTGTCAATACCGCCCAATACTTCGAACTCTGGCAAGCACTGGAGGAGCTGTCGGGCGACCCTGCGATCGGGCTGCATATCACAGTCGCGGCAGATACATCGGTCCATCCCCCCGCGACCATGTCGGCCTTCTTCGCCAAGGATTTCCGCGACGGCCTCAATCGACTTTCAAGGTTCAAGCGGCTTTGCACCCCGGAAGAGCTGCGCGTGATAGAACGTGATGGTGAGGCTTTTGTCAGCTTCGCCTGGAT
This sequence comes from Mesorhizobium bavaricum, assembly GCF_056781655.1. NCBI lineage: Bacteria > Pseudomonadati > Pseudomonadota > Alphaproteobacteria > Hyphomicrobiales > Phyllobacteriaceae > Mesorhizobium > Mesorhizobium bavaricum. The sequence goes on from NZ_CM165566.1 coordinate 6,472,714, forward strand.
CCACGCCGTTGGCCCGGAGCCTGACGTAGCGGCCGATGTGACGTTTGCAGCAATCCTTGAACTGGGACGACGCGGAACAGGTCGTCACATCGTCCCGCTGCGCGTGGACATGACCCGAGCAGGCCCGACGACCCGGGCGCACCAAGAGTACTTCGAAGCGCCAATAACGTTCGGGGCGCCCAAGAACCAGATGGTGCTGCGTGCTGATGATCTGGATCGACCGTTCGCTGGGCACAATCCCGAACTGCTCGCCATCCTTACGCCGGCACTGTTGGCCTCACTCGACGAGATCGATGCGCAAAGCTCGTTGCCGGAACAGGTGAAGATTGTCCTGAAGCGGCGGTTGGCCAGCGGCAAGCCCGAACTATCGGACGTGGCCAACGCCCTGGGGATGGGCGAGCGCACGCTGCAGCGCCGTATTTCGGAATCTGGGACAAGCTTCAGGCTGCTCCTGGAGGCTTCCCGCCAGGAACTCGGTCGCGAAATGCTGGCCAGTGGCGCGAATGCGGCCGACGAGATTGCCTATCTCCTGGGGTATCAGGATACCAGTTCGTTCTATCGCGCCTTCCGCGAGTGGGAAGGTGTCACCCCCGCACAGTGGCGCGAGCAGAACATCGAGGCCCCTCGCCTGAACTAGAGATTGGCGGCCATCGCCAGTTTTCTGGCGCAACCTGCAAATGAATGTGACAGGGCGCGCGCCTACCTCAAGAGAAGTGCCCAATGGCACGCAACCATGAGGTAGATCGATGTCGAAAGTCTGGTTCATTACAGGCGCCAACCGTGGCTTTGGCCGCGTTTGGGCGGAAGCCGCACTCAAGCGTGGCGACAGGGTTGCCGCGACGAGCCGGCAGCCTGAGGCCTTGCAGGATCTCGTTACTCAGTTCGGCGAGGCGGTCCTGCCCCTGCGGCTGGATGTGACCGATCGCGCCGCCGCAACTGCCGCTGTCGAACAGGCTGCCAAAACATTTGGTGGTCTCGACGTTGTCGTCAACAATGCCGGCTACGGCCTGTTCGGTGCGGTCGAAGAAGTCACGGAGCAGCAGGTGCGCCATCAGCTCGAAGTGAATTTCTTCGGTGTGCTGAACGTCACCCAAGCCGTCTTGCCCATCCTGCGCAAGCAGGGACATGGCCACATCATACAGGTGTCCAGCATCGGTGGCCTGATCGCCTACCCCAATCTGGGGGCTTATCACGCCTCCAAGTGGGCAGTCGAAGGCCTCACCGAGTCGCTGGCGCAGGAGGTTGCCCCGTTCGGCATCAAAGTGACCTTGGTGGAACCGGGCGGCTATGCCACCGACTGGGGCCGGGGCTCGGCTGCCCACGCCAACCCGGCGCCGCAGTATGACCCCCTGCGCCGTGCCCAGGCAGACATCTGGGCCAACGTGCCTGCGGAGTTCATTGGCAAACCGATGGCGACGGGTCCGGCGATCCTGCAGGTCGTTGATGCCGCCGAGCCTCCCACCCGGATCTTTTTCGGGCTCACCCCAACCAGGACCATCGTCGACGTCTACGCCAAGCGCCTCCAGACCTGGAAGGACTGGGAGTCGGTTTCGATCGCGGCCAACGGCCACTGAGGCAGCAGCCTGCGGGGCCGCCGATTGGCGGCCCCGCGCAGGTCAAGCGACCGCCACTGTCCGCTTCTAATCGGGCATTGAGGTAGCTCCAACGTTCGCCTTCGTGTCGTCCTGCTGAAAGGATTTATTTTTGTTTTCAGTACGTTACGTCGCAGATCGGCGTATTTTCGGCGGCGTTTGAGTGGGTCTGAATCATTCCCACTCGATTGTGCCGGGCGGCTTCGAGGTGACGTCGTAGACGACGCGGTTGATGCCGCGCACTTCGTTGATGATGCGGGTGGCGGCGGCCCCCAGGAACGCCATGTCGTAGTGGTAGAAATCCGCCGTCATGCCGTCGACCGAGGTGACGGCGCGCAGCGCGCAGACGAACTCGTAGGTGCGGCCGTCGCCCATCACGCCGACCGTTTGCACTGGCAGCAGCACGGCGAAGGCCTGCCAGATGGCGTCGTAGAGGCCGGCCTTGCGGATCTCGTCGAGATAGATGGCGTCGGCTTCGCGCAGGATCTCCAGCTTGTCGCGGGTGATGCCGCCCGGGCAGCGGATGGCGAGACCGGGGCCAGGAAACGGATGCCGGCCGATGAAGCTTTCGGGCAGGCCGAGCTCCTTGCCGAGCGCCCTCACCTCGTCCTTGAACAGTTCGCGCAGCGGCTCGACCAACTGCATGTTCATGCGCGCGGGCAGGCCGCCGACATTGTGGTGCGACTTGATCGTCACCGACGGGCCGCCGGTGAAGGAGACGCTTTCGATGACGTCGGGATAGAGCGTGCCTTGCGCCAGGAAATCGGCGCCGCCGAGCTTCTTCGCCTCCTCCTCGAACACCTCGATGAACAGCCGGCCGATGGTCTTGCGCTTCTTCTCCGGGTCGGCCTCGCCTTCGAGCGCCGAGATGAACTTGTCCGCGGCGTCGACCAGGATCAGCGGCAGATTGTAATGCTGGCGGAACATCGCCACCACGCCGGCGGCTTCGTCCTTGCGCATCAGCCCGTGGTCGACGAGGATGCAGGTGAGCTGGTCGCCAACCGCTTCATGGATCAAGAGGGCCGCGACCGAGGAGTCGACGCCGCCCGACAGCGCGCAGATCACCTTGCCCTTGCCGACCTGCTTGCGGATCGCCTCGACCGCGTGCTCGCGATAGGCGCGCATCGTCCAGTCGCCCTCGATGCCGGCGATGTTGTGAACGAAATTTCTCAGCAGCCGGGCGCCGTCCGGGGTGTGCACCACCTCGGGGTGGAACATGATGCCGTACATCTTGCGCTCGATATTGCCGAAGATGGCGAAGGGCGAGCCTTCCGACTTGCCGAACACCTCGAAGCCCTTGGGCAAGGAGATGACGCGGTCGCCATGGCTCATCCACACCTGATGGCGCTGGCCCGGTGCCCACAGGCCCTCGAACAGCGGGCTGTCCTTCTCGATCTCGACGAAGGCGCGGCCGAACTCGCGATGATCGGAGCTCTCGGCGACACCGCCCATCTGCACGCACATGGCCATCTGGCCGTAGCAGATGCCGAGCACCGGCACGCCGGCGTCGAAGACGATCTGCGGCGCGCGCGGGCTGCCGATATCGCTGGTCGAGGCCGGGCCGCCGGACAGGATCACGGCTTTCGGATTGATGCGCTTGAACGCCGCCTCGGCCGACTGAAACGGCACGATCTCGGAAAACACGCCAGCCTCGCGGATGCGGCGGGCGATAAGCTGCGTAAACTGGCTGCCGAAATCGACAATCAGGACGGTGTCGGGATGATTGGCTGTTTTCATGGCGAGCGTTTAGAGAAAGAAATGAGTCGGCGCAATGGGTTGCGAGGCGTTGCCGTCACTTCGATTCCACGCCTTCACCTTCGGCGCCAGCGTCTTCGTCCATTGCCGCAGCCTGTCCGGCCTCGAGCGCCCGCAAAGCGCCCATCAGCGCGGTGAACCGCTTCTCGCCAATGCGACTGACATAGCGCCGCTCAATCTCCATCTTGACCCGGTCGCCGTCGCGCAAGGCATCCAGCCCCTTGCGTGTGTAGCGCACCAGCTTGCCGCGGCCATCTTGCGGATCGGGCAGACGCTCGACGATACCCTCCGCCTCGAGGCCATCGAGCAGTTGCTGGATCGCCTGCTTGGAGATTGCCGAGCGTTCGATCAACGCCGACTGGCGCATGCCACGCCTGCTGATGTGTCCAAGCAATCCAGCGCGCGCCTCGGTGAACCAGCCGTGGCCGGCGGCCCGCATGCCGGCAGCGAATTCGGCCTGCCAGGCACGGCTTGCCTGCCATAGCCGCCAGCCGACGTGATCGGGCAATGCTTCGGTTTTTTCGTCAAGTTCCTTGACCATTTTCTTCCGACTCCATATAGTCAAGGTACTTGACGATGCACATCCCGTCGAGGCTCTTTCGAACTCAAGCACACGGACAGGGACCATGACAATTCTCGACAAGAACACGCTGGCCGTTATCATGATCGGCACCACGCATGTCATCGACATGGGCGGCAAGGACGCCTTCATCCACTACGAAAATGAGAACCGGGCGCATATGCTGCTGCCGGATGGTACCCTTTTCCATGGGCTTTGGACGCTGCTCGACGACGGCTACAAGGTTGAATGGAAAGATGGTCCCACCGGCTCCTGGAAACTCGATCATTCGCCGGGAGCAATCGACTATGTCGATGCGAACGGCGCCGTGCGCGGCCGCATTTCGCGCATCGATTTCGGCGATCCGGCGAGCCTGGCGGATTGATCCGATTTGCGGTCAGGCGCCCAGCAGACCTTCGCCAAGCGCCCGTTCCAGCAGCCCGACCGCCCCGGCCAGCTTCTCGTCGATAACGTGCAGATATTCGGTCCAGTCGCCGACGTGCCTGAGATCCGCCGCCCCGTCGGAAATGCCGCGCAGCCCGATCAGCGGGATGTCGAACAGCTGGCAGGCGCGCAGGCAAGCGAAGGTCTCCATGTCGACCATGTCGGCGGCGATCGCATCGTAAGCAGTGCCGGTGATGATCGCGCCGCCGGTCGACAGCGTTGCCGCCTTTACATCCGGAATCCGGAACGGCAGCGGCACGGTCACCGGCAGGTCGAGAAAGGGCGTTGCGCCCTTTTCGAAGCCGAGCGGCGAGGCGTCGATGTCACGGTAGCTGACCGAGACGACCTGGTAGATTTCCGTCTGCTCAAGCGTCCGGCTGCCGGCGGAGCCGAGCGAGACGACGAGATCCGGCAGGGCTTCTTGGGACTTCATCAGGGACAATTGGGCGCCAAGCCTGACACCGGCCTCGACCGGCCCAACGCCGGTCATGAAAGGTGCGAACATTCGCTTCAGGTGCGGGCCGTATTCGGCATGCGCCGCCATCACGAAGAGGACGTCCTTGCCTGAGAGGCGAGACACTTTGCCGGTCACGATGATTTACCCCTGCCTGCTCCGATTGTCTGCTTATCTGCGCCGCCGCTCGCCGGGACCCGCTGCCTGTGGCAGCTCCCGGCGTTCGTGGCTTGTCATCGTGCCACGGGCACGATGAATTCGCCTGCGGCGAACCGGCCACTCATCCCTCAATCCCATCGCGGCCGACCACCGTCATCATCGTGCCGGTCATCGTGGCTATGAGCTTGGCCTCGCCGTCGGCGGCGAAGGCATAGGCCTGGCCATCGGCGACGATGATGGTGCGGCCGGGTTTGGTCACCGAACCGCGAAACAGGAAGCGCTCGCCCCTGCCCGGCGCCAGCAGATTGACCTTGAACTCGATGGTCAGCACGCTGGAGTTTTCCGGCATCAGCGAGAACGCGGCATAGCCGCAGGCCGAGTCCAGCGCCGTCGAAATGACGCCGGCATGCAGAAAGCCATGCTGCTGGGTCAGTGCCGCCGAATAAGGCATCTCGATCTCGATGATGCCGGGCGTCACCAGCGTCAGCTCGGCGCCGATCGTCGCCATGGCCTTCTGGCGCGCGAAGGAGGTCCTGACGCGGTCCTCATAGTCCGGGGCGGGTACGATCTTTGATGCCATGGCCGTCGCCTTCCTTTATGCGGATAACTTATTGCAGAGGCATGGGCGACAGGCAAATGCTTTTGCTGCACTGCAACAAAACGAGCCGAAGGCACTTAGTTTAGCCAGAGAAGCGATGCGTTGAGCAAGGTGGCGAAAGCTACCCAGGCCGCGTAAGGAACGAACAGCCAGCCGGAAGTCCGGTCACGGTTCCAGGCGCTGGCGATGAACAGCACAATGTTGGCGAGAAGAAGCACAATCACCACGAGCGCTGGTCCCATCATCCTGGCGCCGAAGAAGGTCGGCGACCACAGGAAATTCAGAAAGAGCTGGACGCCCCAGATCTTCTTCGCAGTTCCTGTGGGCTGATGCTGCCATGTCCGCCAACCGGCTATGGCGATCAGCACATAGAGCAGTGTCCAGGCAGGCCCAAAGACCCAGTTGGGTGGATTGAAGGGCGGCTTGGCCAGCGACGCATACCAGGCACCCGGCAGCGTCACGTAGCCGATCAGCAGGCCTCCACCCAACACCAGGATGAGGAAGGGCAGAAGCGACAGATGTCTTTGCAAGAATTCCACCCCGTGATGGCGGCCCGATGCCGCGCATCTGCAACTGGAGCGCCATCGCCAGCTGTCAACGGCAGCGTCAATTCGCCCTGCGCATGGCGCAGAAATAGAAGCCATCGGTGCCGCTCAGCGCCGGCGACAGCGAGATGTCGCCTGCCGGACCGATGCGCACGGCCGCCGCATGGCCGGGAAAACGGCTGTCCCAGAGCGCGCGGTGATCGACCGGGACAAAACCGCTGTTGCGGTCGCGGAAGGCCGCGACCTGCTCGCCATTCTCCTCGTCGAAAACCGAGCAGGTGATGTAGACCAGCAGGCCGCCTGACTTGACGTAGGCCTTGGCCGCATCGAGGATCGCCGCCTGCTCGCCCTTGCGGGCGTCGAGCTGTCTCTGCGTCAGCCGCCATTTGGCATCGGGACGGCGCCGCCAGGTGCCGCTGCCGGTACAGGGCGCGTCGACCAGCACGATGTCCATGTGGCCCGTGAGCGGAGCGAGTTCGGCCGGCTTGGTGACGACCTGCACATTGCGGTTTTCCGAGCGGCGGATGCGGTCGAAGATCGGCGCCAGCCGTGCCTTCTCGGCGTCGTGGGCAAAGATCTGGCCGCGATTGTCCATCGAAGCCGACAGCGCCAGCGTCTTGCCACCGGCGCCGGCACAGAAGTCAAGCACCTGCATGCCGGCCTGGGCACCGGCAAGGGCAGCCGCCACCTGCGAGCCTTCGTCCTGGACCTCGAACCAGCCTTTCTGGAAGGCCGGCTCGGCCTGAACGTTCGGATGCCTGCCGTCGCCATCGATCGGCGGGATGCGGATGCCTTGCGGCGCTATTGCCGCAGGTTTCGCGCCGGTTCCCGTCAGTTCGGCCAACACCTTGTCGCGATTAGCCTGCAGCGTGTTGACCCTGAGGTCGAGCGGCGGGCGTGTCGCCAGCGCCGCACCCTCGTCGGCCCAGGTCGCGCCGAAGGTTTTCTCGAAAAGCGGCGCGCACCAATCCGGTATGTCGGCCCGCACCACGGCCGGCGCATCGGCCAGCCGGCGATCGGCAATTGCCTGAAGCTCGGTGGCAGTCAGCAGCGGTGGCGCGAACTTGTCGCCGTCAAGCGCATCGTTGAGCGACAGCGCCGTCTGGCCCCATTCGAGCAGCAGCGCGCCGAAGCCGATGGCGCGCGGCGTGTCCTCCCCCAACAGCCAGCCGGCGGAACGCTTGCGGCGCAAGGCGTCATAGACGATGTTGCCGATCGCCGCGCGGTCGCCGCCCCCGGCGAAGCGATGCGACAGGCCCCAGTCCTTCAGCGCGTCGGCGACCGGCCGGTGACGCCGTCCGATGTCTTCCAGCACTTCGATGGCCGCAGCCAGCCGTCCACCCAGTCGCATTCGTCATTCCATCAAATCGAAAACAGGATCTCCGGGCCTGCTCTTAGAGCAATTCCAGGAAAAGTGTGAAACGGTTTTCCAGGGAAAGCGCGCAGCGCTTTCGCCGGGGAATTGCGTCAGAACAAAGAAAGGGAGCCTTTCACGTCTGGATTGAACCCCGCTTCCGTCTCATGGCGACGAGGTTATCCCAACCAAGAACGGCGCATCCGCCCGACCAGTAAATGTCCCTGACCGGCAACAAGAGATCGATCATAGATAACGGGTCTCTAATGTTCGTAACTGGCGCCTGCAAGCATGCGATCTGGCGCAACTGCGCTGCTTTCCAAGTTTTTCGGCAGGGAATACTCTTGCCACCATGATTCGCGCCGCGAAAACGCAGGCCAGCGGATCGATACGAGGAGAGGGCAATGAAGACTTATCTGGCGGAAGTTCTAGGCACATTTCTATTGGTGTTTATCGGTACGGCTTCTGTGGTGACAGGCGGCTTCGGCGGCGCGCTGCCGCTCGGCCAGGAAGGCATCGGTCTGGCGTTCGGCATCGGCCTCATTGCGGCAGCCTATGCGATCGGTCCCATTTCTGGCGCGCATCTCAATCCGGCGGTGACGCTCGGTGTCTTCCTTGCCGGCCGGCTGCCGGCCAAGGACGTCATCCCCTACTGGATCGCGCAGATCATCGGCGCCATCCTCGCCTCGCTCGCGCTGTGGATCATCGTCTCCGGCCAGACCGGCGGACACACAGGCGGCTTCGGCGCCAATGGCTGGGACGTGGCGAAATGGGGCGTGAGTTCGGCGTTCCTGTGGGAACTGATCGGGACCTTCACCTTCGTCACCGTGATCCTCGGCGTTACGGCTGAAAAGCACTCGACGGCGTTCGCCGGGCTGGTCATCGGCCTGACGCTGGCCGGACTGCACTTCGCCATCATCCCGGTCACCGGTACGTCGCTCAATCCGGCCCGCTCGATCGGCCCGGCGCTGTTTTCCGGCACTGCTGCGATCGGCCAACTCTGGCTGTTCATCGTCGCACCGCTGATCGGCGGCGCCCTCGCAGGCGTCGTCGCCAAGGCGCGCGTCTTCGAGAAGGACTGAGTTCTGGAAGCGTGAATACGAAAAAGGCGCGGGCCGTGGCCCGCGCCTTTTGCTGATCCTGCCGCCAACGAGAAAACCTTACCTGACTCGCCCGTTTTCGCACGCTTGGTCGTGTTGGTGGGAAAACCCGCCTATAGCTTTCTGAAGAAGCCGGACAGAATATTCGGACCAGCTTCGCCGGGCCGCAGTCTAATCCCGTCCTCGAAGCAGTTCAGTGTCATGCACTGGAAGCCGTTGTGCGCGAGGAGCGCCACCAGCGAGTCACGGTCGAAGTGGTGCAGGTGCTCGTTGGGGAGACGCATACGCCACGTCCGGAACCACGCGTCGCCGTCGGCACCGAGCTCGCGCCAGCGGCAATAAGGAACGGCGACGGCCAGGTAGCGGGCCTGAAGGCGGGCGAGGAAACCCAGATCCGGGATGTGCTCCAGCACGTCGAACATGGCGACGAGATCCCACGAGCTGGCGAGCGCCTCATCCCAATCGACAAAGCGAACGCCCTTGGGCAGCGGAAACCTGGCGATGTCGCAGCCGGCGCAGTCGGCGACCCCGGTTATTTTCGCGGCTTCGACGAATGTGCCCGTGCCATAACCAATCTCCAGCACGGACCGAGGAATCTCGCCGGTGATTCCCAGCGCCCAGCCAAGTCGCTGATATCCGAGCTTGATGGTCCGGTCACTCAGGTCCTCGTAATAGGAAATGTATTGCTTGTCGTATCTGATCGGGGTGAAGTCGATCTGGTGAATCACGCCAAACCCGTCCACCTCGTAATTGTCCAACATTCGCGTGCCGCCTCCGATTCCGAATTCCTTAAGTCACAGCCAACCGCAATCTCGGCGCAAATCGATCATGGTACAAATATAAGAAATATATACGTAAAAAATACCACGATATGGACCATGCCAGTCAGGAATGTCGTTCTTTCGGTACTAAAGCTGACGTTGCATATGAAGAGCGCTAAAATCAGAAGTACTGTGTCAGTTGCTGGAAGCCCGAGAGTTAACCCTCTTCCCGTCAGCAGGCTGGCAGCTGCGACCGCCGGTATTGTCAAACCAATTGTGGCGCAAGCCGAACCCATCGCAACATTCAAGCCGCGTTGCAGCTCATTGTTGAGAGAAGCGCGAACCGAAGAAATGGCCTCTGGCATCAAAACCAACCCGGCGATCAACGCTCCGACAATACTGTCAGCCTGGGTCACCTGGTAGGAAACGAGCGTGTCTTCAACGCTTGCGGCGACCTGCTCGGCGAGCATGACAATTCCAATCAGCCCGATTAACAGGAGCAAAATGCTCGCGGAGATGCCCCCATGAGGGGCGGTCCGCATCGAAACGTCGTGCGCTTCTCCCTGGACGAAGTCGTCTCGGTGCCGGACAGTCTGCGCGAACACAAAACTTGCATAGAGCAGCACTGAAAGTACGCTCACAAAGCCGAGTTGTGCTGCTGAAAATGTGCCCGGCCCCGTGGTTTGCGTGTAGGTTGGCAGAATAAGCGTCATGACGGTTAGTGCGATCAGAACCGCCAAATATGCGCTGGTCCCTTGTCGAACAATTGCCTGCTTGCGATGACGCCAGCCGCCAAGCACGAGACACGTACCGACGACGCCGGTGGATGTAATCATCACCGTTGAAAAGACGGACTCACGTGCAAGCGTAGGGTTGTTCTCTCCATGCAGCATCATGGAAACGATTATCGACACTTCGATTGCCGTCACGGCAAAAGTCAGCACCAATGTGCCGTAGGGCTCTCCTACACGCCGAGCCACCGCCTCGGCATGGTCGAGCACGACGAAAATGGTGGTGAACATGATCGCAGTCGAAAGCGCTCCGACAAGGATCCTGACGTTCAGTGAACCTTCGTCTACCGACAGCCCGCTTGCCCTGACTGCGACAGCCATCACCAAAGCGGCCAAGGGCATCGCATAAGACGTCACCGATCGTCCGAAACCACTCATTCAAGCCCCCTCCCCCTAGGCGTTTCTGCGAGCCTTGCGGAAGCCCCATATCGGGCACCTTGGCAATATCCGGCAGCGCCCCAACGGCCGGCGTTCGACTCCCACAAACAACGTCACCCGCACTTCCAGACGATGCCGCAGGGATCCGTGATCCTTGGCTGCATTTAGTGCACCGACAATCGAAGCGCTGCCCCCCTCACGCCGTCTTCTGCGTCACCAGCCCAAGCTCCTCCACCATCGCATTGCGCATCAAGAATTTCTGCGGTTTGCCGGTCACCGTCATCGGCAATTCGGTGCGGAAGCGGATGTAGCGCGGGACCTTGTAATGGGCGATCTGGCCGGCGCAGAAGGCCTTGATCTCCTGCTCGGTGGCGATCTGGCCTGGCTTGAGCACGATCCAGGCGCACAGCTCCTCGCCATATTTGGCGTCGGGAATGCCGAAGACTTGCACCTCCTTCACCTTGGGATGGCGGTAGAGGAATTCCTCGACCTCGCGCGGATAGACGTTTTCGCCGCCGCGGATGACCATGTCCTTGACCCGGCCGACAATGTTGCAATAGCCCTCGGCATCGATGGTGGCGAGGTCACCGGTGTGCATCCAGCCGTCGGTGTCGATGGCCTCGCGGGTCTTCTCCTCGTCGTCCCAATAGCCCTTCATCACCGAATAACCGCGCGTGCACAGCTCGCCCGGCGCGCCGACGGCGACGGTGGCGCCATCGGCATCGACCGCCTTGACCTCGACGTGAGGGTGGATGCGCCCGACCGTCGAGACGCGCTTTTCCAGCGGGTCATCGACGCCACTCTGGAACGACACCGGGCTGGTCTCGGTCATGCCATAGGCGATGGTCACTTGCGCCATATGCATCAGCGACACCACCTTCTTCATCACCTCGATCGGGCATGGCGAGCCGGCCATGATGCCGGTGCGCAGACTGGACAGATCGAAGGATGAAAAATCCGGATGATCGAGCAGCGCGACGAACATGGTCGGCACGCCATAGAGGCCGGTGCAGCGCTCTTGAGCCACCGCTTTCAGCGTGGCGCCGGGATCGAACCCCTCGCCCGGGAAAACCATGGTCGCGCCTTTCGACACGCAGCCCATCGTGCCCATCGACATGCCGAAGCAATGATAGAGAGGCACCGGGATGCACAGCCGGTCGTCGACGGTCAGTTTGATCGCCGAGGTGACGAAATTGCCGTTGTTGACGATGTTGTTGTGGGTCAGCGTCGCGCCCTTGGGCGCTCCCGTGGTGCCCGAGGTGAACTGGATGTTGATGGCCTCGCCGGGCTTCAGCCCCTCGGAGATGCGGTCGAGGCTGTCATGCTCGTCGCGCCCGGCCATGGCCAGCACGTCGCCGAAATTGAACATGCCGGGCGAATTGTCCTCGCCCATGCGGATGACGATCTTCAGCGCCGGCAGCTTCTTCGCCTTGAGCTTGCCGGGCGTGGCGGTGGCGATTTCCGGCGCCAGCGTCTCGATCATACCGAGGTAATCGGAGGTCTTGAACTTGGCCGCCGTCACCAGCGCCTTGCAGCCGACCTTGTTCAGCGCATAGTCCAGTTCGGTCAGCCGGTACGCGGGGTTGATGTTGACCAGTATGAGGCCGATGCGGGCGGTGGCGAACTGCGTCACCAGCCATTCCCAACGGTTGGGCGACCAGATGCCGACGCGATCGCCCTTTTCCAGGCCGAGCGCCAGGAAGCCGGCGGCCAGAGCGTCCACCGTGTCCGACAGTTCGCTCCAGGTGAAGCGCTTGTCCTGGTCGACGAAGACGGCGGCGTCTTGCGTGGCGTATTTGCTGGCGGTGTCGGAAAACAGCGCCGGAATGGTTTTGTCGAGCAGCGGCGTCGTGCGCTCGCCCGAGACATGCGCCCTGCCGTCGACGGGCGCTACGAAGACACTGCCATTGCGCGATCCACGTCCGCGCAAATTGGTGGCATTCTTCAGCTCGTCGAGATTGATCGGCATCGCTGTCTCCTCCCGGGATGGGTCGAGCCTATCAGCCTGCCGGGACGGTGGAAATCCCGCCGATGGTACGGGGCAGTGCAACGAATCCGGATTAGCGGGTTTCCTCGGAGCTTCGCCGGCGCGTTGGTTGACGAAGCATCAAACGCAAAAACCCACCTGTGCGGCGGGTCATTGGCGCAAATCAGCACCATGGACGAATATCTAGCATAGCTGCCCTCACCATGTCAAGAATAAATTCCTATCGAAAAAGCGACCGGCACAAAGGCGACCGACACCGTCGGACTGGCCGTTTTCAGGCCTTTTGTTAAGCTGAGTTCGAAGCCCTGATGGTAGTGGAGGGCAGGAAGCCTCCACCGCTACCCGACCGCCGCCGCCATCTTCGCGGCTATGTCGCGCAACAACGCCTCATCGGCCGCGGCACGCGTCTTCCTCGACGCTACCAGACAGGCCTGCGAGCGCAGGACGAGGCCGTCGCCGAGGACCTTGAGATGATTGGCGCGCAGCGTCGAGCCAGTGGTGGTGATGTCGACGATGACATCGGCCAACCCTGCAGCCGGCGCACCTTCGGTGGCGCCGAGGCTCTCGACGATCCGGTAGACCTGGATGCCGTGTTTCTGCGAGAAGAATTGCTGCGTCAGCCGCCAGTATTTGGTGGCGATCCTGAGCCGCCTGCCATGGCGCTGGCGGAAATCGGCGGCAACGTCATCGAGATCGGCCATGGTGTCGACGTCGAGCCAGATGTCAGGCACGGCCACCACGACATCTGCACTGCCGAAGCCGAGACGAGCGACGATTTCGGCGCGTGCCTCCCAATCGGCGAGGTTCTCGCGCACCAGGTCTTCGCCGGTGATGCCGAGATCGACCGCGCCCTGGCCGATCTCGCCAGCAATTTCGGAAGCCGACAGAAACGCCACTTCGATGCTTTCCGCGCCTTCGATGCGGGCGCGATAGGCGCGCTCGTCGCTGGGCAGGCTGACGGCGAGCCCGGCCTTGGCCAGCACCTCCAGCGCCTGCTCTTTCAGCCGGCCTTTCGACGGGATCGCCAGGGTGATCATGGCGCCGGCTCCCGCAGTGCGTCGATGCGGTCGAGCCAGACGGAAAAGCCGACGCCGGGGATCGGCGTCTTCGCGCCAAGCAGCGTCAGCAGCCGGTCGTAGCGGCCGCCACCAACCAGCGGCCGGTCGCCATCCTGGGCCGCGATTTCGAAGACCAGGCCGGTGTAGTAGTCGAGCGGACGGCCGAAAGCGGCATCGTAACGGATTTTTCCGGCCGGCAGGCCGTGCGTCTCGATCGCCTTGGCGCGGGAAGCGAACTTCTCCAGCGCGGTATCAAGCGAAAGCCCGGCACCTCTGGCGAAGGCGTCCAACGCCTGTGCCGCGCCATCGAGCGGCACATCGATCGCCAGAAAACCCTTCAGCGCCGCGAAGGCCTCGTTCGACAGCCGCACGCTGCGCAATTCGGCCTTCTCGATCAACCGCCTGGCAATGTCGGCCGGCGAGCGCCCGGCGGAGGCCGACAGGCCGGCCTCTTCCATGCCGCCCGCGATGTGGGCGGAAAGACCTTCCAGATCGCCGTCGAGGACAAGGGAAGCGACCGGACCTGAGAGCTGGCCGTTGCGCGGCGGGTTGGCGAGATCGGCGAGTGCCGCCTCCAGCATCGGCGCCGAGCCGAAGGCCCGCGCCAGACGCATGCGCCAGCCGCGCGGCAGCCCAAGCGCTGCCAGCACCGCCTCGAAAATGGTCTGGTCGCCGAGCGTGATTGCCAAGGCCTGACCCGGCAGCACCAGGGCGAGAAGCGCGTGTGCGTCGGCGAGCGAACGGGCATCGGCCTCAGCGGTGTCGCGGTCGCCGAGATCCTCGATGCCGGCCTGGAAGAACTCGTTGCCGCCTTCGCGGCGCTGGCGAAACACCTCGCCCAGATAGGAATAGCGGCGCGGCGTGCCGGCCTGCGACCTGATGTGGTCGAGACAGACCGGAATGGTGAATTCCGGCCGCAGGCACAACGCCTGCCCGGTCTCGCTTTCGGTGAGGAAAATACGCCGGCGCAGATCCTCGCCCGCCATGTCGAGGAACGGGTCGGCCGGCTGCAGCACGGCGACCTCGACCGCATGCGTGTTGCGCGTGGCGAAAAGGTTGATGATGTCGGCTGATATCGCGGGGTAGCGGGAGGTCATGAAGCGCCACCTTCGCCTCTCCCCTTGTGGGAGAAGGTGGATTGGCGCGCAGCGCCAAGACGGATGAGGGGTGCTGGACGGAATGAGACGGTGCCGTTCCCTGGAACACCCCTCATCCGACCTCGCTGCGCGAGGCCACCGCCCGGGGGCGAGCCACGGGTCTCGCCCCTTCCTTCGGGCCCCACAAGGGGAGAAGGGAGAGCCAGCGCGGCGCTTGTCACTTCGCCCTCTCCTCGGCCTGCGCCGCCAAGATCTTCTTCACTTCGGCGACCAGTTCGCTTTCCGCCACCGTCACCTGCGCCGGGCGCGCGGCGCGCCATTCGGCGTTGTCTGATATTTCGGCCGACATGCGCGCGCCTTCGATCAGGTCCTTGATCTGCAGCTCGCCCTTGGCGCGCTCGTCGCCGCCCTGGATGATTGCGACCGGGCAGCCGCGGCGGTCGGCATATTTCAGCTGCGCCTTCATGCCGGCGCCGCCGAGATACATTTCGGAACGGATGCCGGCGCCGCGCAACTCGGCGACCATCTTCTGGTAGCGGCCAAGGCTGTCGGTGTCCCTGTCCATCACCAGCACGACGACGGGCGCGATCACATCCGCGCTGTCGAGCTTGCCGAGGTTCTTCAGCGCCGTCATCAGCCGGGAGACGCCAATGGAGAAACCAGTTGCCGGCACCGGCTCGCCGCGAAAGCGCGAGACGAGGCCGTCATAGCGGCCACCGCCGCCGACCGAGCCGAAGCGCACGATCTGGCCGTCCTCGTTGGGGATTTCGGCCAGCAGTTCGGCCTCGAGAACGGGGCCGGTATAGTATTCGAGACCACGAACCACCGAGCGGTCCATGGCGATACGGTCTTCGGCGTATCCAGCCGCCCTGACCAAGGCTTCAATCGTCGAGAGCTCGCCGACGCCTTCCTGGTAGACCGCGTTCGCGCTGACGCTGGAATCCTGGCCGGCCTGTTCACTCTTCGCTGTCGCGCGAAGGACCGCTTCGGCTTGCAAATCATTCAGTCCCGCGCCCTTGGCGAAGTCGCCTTCGCCTTCCTTGCCGCCGTCCCAACGCCCCGGTCCAAGCAGAAGTCTCACGCCATCCGGTCCGAGCTTGTCGAGCTTGTCGATCGCCCGCAGCACCGTCAGCCGGCGGCCGGCATTCTCGTCGCCGCCGAGGCCGATCGCCTCCAGCACGCCGTCCAGCACCTTGCGGTTGTTGACGCGGATGACGTAGTCGCCGCGCTTGATGCCGAGCGCTTCCATCACGTCGGCCATCATCATGGCCATTTCGGCGTCGGCGGCCACGCCGGGCGTGCCGATCGTGTCGGCGTCGAACTGCATGAACTGGCGGAAGCGGCCGGGGCCCGGCTTCTCGTTGCGGAACACCCAGCCGGAGCGATAGCTGCGATAGGGTTTTGGCAGCCGCTCGTAATTCTCGGCGACGAAGCGCGCCGTCGGCGCGGTCAGGTCATAGCGCAGCGACAGCCACTGGTCGTCGTCATCCTGGAAGGAGAACACGCCTTCGTTCGGGCGGTCCTGGTCAGGCAGGAATTTTCCCAACGCATCGGTGTATTCGATCAGCGGCTGGTCGGCCGGTTCGAAACCATAGAGCTCAAAGACCGAGCGGATCGTCGACATCATCTTCTCGACGGCGCGGATGTCTTCGGCGCTGCGGTCGGCAAAACCGCGCGGCAGTCGCGCTTTCGTCTTTTCCGATTTGTCGGCCATGGGATGGGTACTCGGTGTTTCGTGGCGCTGTGCGGTAGGAAATTTCCTACTTCCGCAGCGCGCGTGTCCTAACCGATGCAGCTTTGTGCGGCAAGGCTTTGCAGCCTTGCCTCTCCCGCCGGGAACAGGAAGGAACCGAACCACCCTGAAACAAGAACGCAGCGGAAATGAAACAATCCCGCCATAAGCGCGGCATCGTGCCGACACAATCGCAGCCGATAACCCGCGTCGACACGAAGGGGTTCGGGACATGACCAGCGCAGCAAAATTCCATGCCGTCGACAGCGGTGCAGGCGATCTGCCCGCGCGCCTGCGCGCGGCCGACATCCACGCTCAGAAAATGGTCAGCCAGGCTGCCGGTCCGTTCGAGATACCGGCCGACACCGGCAAGGGGCCATCGATGCGCGACGCGTTGATGGCCGGCCTGCTGGTGATCTACCCGACCGTGGCCACGGTGGTGGCAATCGTCGCCGGGCTTTTCCTGGCCAGCGTCAACGGCACCTGAGATTACCCCGCCCGCGCCTATTTCGGCCGCTTGAAAGCCTTCCGTTCCTTCTCGACTTGCCTGCGGCAGACGCAGCCCTCGAGATGGTCGTTGACCAGGCCCATGGCCTGCATGAAGGCGTAGACCGTGGTCGGTCCGACAAAGCTCCAGCCGCGCTTCTTCAATTCCTTCGAAATGCGAACCGAGACCGCCGTGGTCGGGTTGGCGCGCAGATGGGCGAGATCGACGATCTCGGGCCGCTCGTCCTTGCCGGGTTCGAACTTCCAAAACCAGGCGGCCAGCGAGCCGAATTCATCGGCCATCTCGCGGGCGTGCTTGGCGTTGTTGATGGTCGAGACGATCTTGCCGCGATGGCGGATGATGCCGGCATTGCCAAGCAGGCGCTCGACATCCCTGTCGGTGAAGGCAGCGACCTTGTCGAATTCGAAATTGGCGAAGGCCTCGCGAAAATTCTCGCGCTTGCGCAGGATGGTCAGCCATGACAGGCCCGACTGAAAGCCTTCGAGGCAGATCTTTTCAAACAGCCTGCGGTCGTCCGCGACAGGGCGGCCCCATTCATGGTCGTGGTAGTGCAGGTAGTCCGGCAGATTGCCGTGCCAGAAGCAGCGCGCGACCCCGTCGGGACCGGCAAGCAGACCGGTGTTTTCCTTTTCCATAGCCAAAAATCCGTTCGTTAATGCGCTTGTGCGCTGCATTTACTGTGGCTTTACCAGATTCCTGAACCCGGCGGTAACCACACCAAAAGGTTTACTGACAACAGCGCATTTTACGCATTCCGATTCATGTTTCGGTTGCTGCTTCCACGCCAAAGATCGCTGAACCGGGGGGCGTTTCCACCTGGTTGTATCAGACGATCAAGGTGCGTTCCGATGAAGACAGTTTTGTTTCCCGTGCTCGGCGCCGTGGCTGTGTTTGCCACAGGCGTCACACCTTCAACCGCCGGCGACCGCTATGCCGACAGGCCGCCGGTGATGGTGAGCCCCGACCTATCCGCACCCTGGGTGCTGCAGCTTGGCCATGCTCCCGGCATCGTGCGCCAGAACCGGCAGGTCGTGCAGCAGCCGCGCCTGCGCTATGCGCAGCCGGCGCAACCCGACCGGGTGCAGACGGCGGCCGTGCAGCCGCCGCCCAAGCGGATGGCCATGCGTCCGCAGATCAACCCGATCTACCTGCCGCAGGAAGTCGCCTATGACGGCCCGCAGAAGCCGGGCACGATCGTCATCGATACGACGCAGAATTTCCTCTTTCTGATCGAGAAGAACGGCAAGGCGCGGCGCTACGGCGTCGGCACCGGCAAACCCGGCTTCGAATGGTCGGGCACGCACAAGATCACCAACAAGCGCGAGTGGCCGGACTGGCGCCCGCCAGCACAGATGATCAAGCGCGAGGCCGCCAAGGGCCGCTATTTGCCGACCTATCTGGCCGGCGGCATGGAGAACCCGTTGGGCGCACGCGCGCTCTATCTCGGCACGACCGAATATCGCATCCACGGCACCAACCAGCCGTGGACGATCGGCGGCGCAGTGTCGTCTGGCTGCATCCGCATGCGCAACGAGGACGTCGTCGACCTCTATGAGCGCGTCAATGTCGGAACCACGGTCGAGGTGATATAGTTCCGGTAGCGAATCACTTGGCCGGCAAAGCAACCAGCTTTCGAGGCCAGTCTGAGGACAACGGGGGACGGGCCGTATGGGGATGCGGTCAGTCAGAAAGGGCAGTGCGGGAAACCGTGCTGCCCTTTCCGTTTCAACCGCAGCCTGACGCGTAACGAGACACTGTTTCCTCGGCGCGTCGCGCAACAGGCATGACGGTTCGCTTTTCATGCTGCCCTTGCCGATGTTCTTTTGCTATGTCGGCGGCAACCAAGCAAAAGAGTCCACCCATGTCCCTGTCCCCCATGTCCCTGTCCCACGACAGCCGCTATCTCAAGGGCGGCCCGGTTGCCCAGCGCATCATCGCCGCCGTGCGCGAGGATGCGGCGATTGCCAAAGCAGAGGGTTTTCCACCCAAGCTGATCTCGATCACGGTTGGCGACACCGCGGCGGTGGATGTCTATGTGCGCAACCAGCGCGCCAAGGCGCAACTGGCCGGCATCGATTTCGAGGAACGGCGTTTTCCCGCCACCATCACATCGGGGGAGCTGGAAGCGGCCATCCACGGGCTGAATGCCGATCCGCGCGTCACCGGCATCATCATCCAGCGGCCGGTGCCGGCGCATATCCCGATCAGGACGCTGCAGGCGGCGGTGCATCCGCTGAAAGATGTCGAGGGCATGCATCCGGTCTCGATCGGCAACATCGTCTACAACCAGCTCGACCTCGCGCCCTGCACCGCCGCCGCCTCGGTCGAGTTGCTGAAGGAGACCGGCCTTGACCTCAAGGGGCTGGAAGTCGTCATCGTTGGCCATTCGGAAATTGTCGGCAAGCCGATCGCCTTCCTGTTGATGAGCGAAGGCGCGACGGTGACGGTCTGCCATCACATGACGCGATCGGTCGCTGCCCATGCAAGGCGCGCCGATGCGCTGTTCGTCGCCGTCGGCAAGCCGCGGCTGATCAAGGCCGATATGGTCAAGCCGGGTGCGGCAGTCATCGACGTCGGTATCAATTCCGAGATCGGGCCTGACGGGTCCAGCCGTATCGTCGGCGACGTCGATACCGAAAGCGTGCGCGAAGTCGCCTCCTGGATCACCCCGGTGCCGGGCGGCGTCGGCCCGATCACGGTGGCGATCCTGCTGCGCAATACGATGGTGGCGCTGAGCCGCCAGCGCGCGCTCTACGAGGCAACCTACGGCACCGCGGACAGGCTCGCGGCCGAGTAAGCGCTGGGACAGCGCCTACTCCGCGGCGATCAGGCTGTCTTCCGCAACGCCTTCCGGCTTCGGCCCGCCATAGGCCCAGTCGAGCAGCTTTATTGTATGCACCACCGGCAGCTTCGCCGCGGAAGCAATCTGTGTGATGCAGCCGATGTTGCCGGTGGCAACGATCGAGGCCCCTGTCGCCTCGATGTTTGTCACCTTGCGGTCGCGCAGCTTGGCCGAAATCTCGGACTGCAGGATGTTGTAGGTGCCGGCCGAACCGCAGCACAGATGGCTCTCACGCGGCTCGCGCACGATGAAGCCGGCCTTGGCCAGCAATTCCTTCGGCTGACGCGTGATCTTCTGGCCGTGCTGCATCGAACAGGCCGAATGATAGGCGACGACGGTGCCGGGCTTGTGCACCGGCTCGGGCAGGTCGAGACCGGCCAGATACTCGGTGATGTCCTTGGCCAGCGCCGACACGCGCGCGGCCTTGTCGGCATAGGCCGGGTCCAGCCGCAGCATGAAGCCATAGTCCTTGATCGTCGTGCCGCAGCCGGACGCGGTGATGACAATGGCATCGAGCCCGCTCTGTTCGATGGCGCGCGTCCAGGCATCGACATTTTGCCTGGCCGAGGCAAGCGCTGCCTGCTCCCGGCCCATGTGATGCACCAGCGCCCCGCAACAGCCCTCGCCAGGCGGCACCACGACCTCGACGCCGAGCCGCGTCAGCAGCGCAATCGTCGTCTCGTTGATGGCGGGGTCAAGCACCGACTGCGCGCAGCCGGTGAGGATTGCGACGCGGCCTTTTCTGGTCCCTTGCCCGGCATGGATACCCGGCGAGGCCATCGGCGATGTTTCGGGGATCGATGCCGGCGCGAGCTTGAGCATTGCGCTGAGCGGCTTCAGCGCCGGGACCTTTTCGAACAGGCCAATGAACGGCTTGCCCAGCTTCGCCAGCTTGAGTGCGGTGCGAAAACGCGCGGGATAGGGCAGCACAAAGGCCAGCATGGCGCGGGTCAGGCGGTCGAGCAGCGGCCGCTTGTAGGTCGCCTGGATGTGGGCGCGGGCATGGTCGACCAGATGCATGTAGTTGACGCCTGACGGACAGGTGGTCATGCAGGCGAGGCAGGACAGGCAGCGGTCGATATGGGTGACGATCTCCTTGTCGGCCGGACGGCCGTTTTCCAGCATGTCCTTGATCAGGTAGATGCGCCCGCGCGGTGAATCGAGCTCGTTGCCGAGCGTCACATAGGTCGGGCACGTGGCGGTGCAGAAGCCGCAATGCACGCATTTGCGCAGGATTTTTTCCGATTCCGCGACATGCGGATCGGCTAGCTGGGCAAGTGAAAAATTGGTCTGCATCGCGTTGGTCCTAGGCCATGCGGCCGGGATTGAGGATGTTCTTCGGGTCGAATTCCTGCTTCAGGCGCTGGCTGAGTGCCGCCAATGCCGGCGCCTGCGGTTCGAACACTGGCAAGGCGACGCGATGGGAGGGTGCCGCGCGCACCAATGTCGCATGGCCGCCGCCGTGTTTTCTCAACAGCCCACGCAGCAAAGCGGCTTCCGTATCACCCTCCTCCATGCGCAACCACACCAGCCCGCCCTGCCAGTCGTAGAAGGCGCTGACGGCGGCCTGCATGCGCAGCGTCAACACCATCTGGTGGCCCTGTCCCGGCGTCATCGACACGCGCCAGATCGGTTTCTCGCTGCCATCGGCGAAGGGCCTGCAATCGCGCACATCGCGCCAGATCACCCGTGACGTTTCGCCGGAAATCTCCTCCAGCGGACCAGCCTTGGCGAGCAGCGTTTTCAATGCGGCGATGCGATAGGCGACGGAAGGGCCAAACCCTTCGACACGCAGCAAAGTCGCGGCCTCGCTGCCCAGCACCCCGCCGGCTACACGCGCGGCAATCCGCTCCGGCAGATGAGCGGCACTCGACAATTCCGCGCTGGAGCCGAGCGCCAGCGCCATGGCTGCGGCAGCCGCGTCGTCGAGCAGGCCGCGAATGGCGAGCGTGACCTCGGTCTCGGCGGCGGGCAGCACCTTGAAGGTGACGTCGGTGAACGCGGCAAGCGTGCCCCAGCTGTTGGCCATCAGTTTCGACAGATCGTAGCCGGTGACGTTCTTGACCACGCGGCCACCGGACTTGAAGGCCTCGCCACGGCCGGAAACTGCATTGATGCCAAGAATATGGTCGCGCGCCGCGCCCGCCTTTAGCCGGCGCGGGCCGGAAAGGTTCGCGGCGAGCACGCCTCCGATGGTGCCTTTGCCAGCTTCGCCACCGAGCAGCGGGCCGTAATCCATCGGCTCGAAGGCGAGCTGCTGGCCGTTTTCCGCCAGCAGCTTTTCGATGTCGGCCAGCGGTGTGCCGGCCTTGGCCGACAGCACCAGTTCGGCCGGCTCATAGAGCGTAACGCCGGTGAGTTTCGACAGGTCGAGCGTGTGTTCGCTCTGCAGCGGTCGGCCGACGCCGCGCTTGGAACCATGGCCAAGGATTTCAAGCGGCGAGTCTTCCGCCACGGCCCAGGCGACGGCGGACAAGACTTCGTCCGAATTGGTTGGGGTGAAGGCGGTCATGGGCGCGGAATTTCCGACATGTCCCCTCAAAACCTCGGAATGTCCGGAAACGGCAGCTTGCCGCCCGAAATGTGCATGCGGCCAAGTTCGGCGCAGCGGCGCAGCTGCGGGAAGACCTTGCCGGGATTCAAAAGGTGGTTGGGATCGAAGGCGCATTTGACGCGCATCTGCTGGTCGAGGTCGATCTGGTTGAACATCTCCGGCATCAGGTCGCGCTTTTCGACACCTACGCCGTGTTCGCCCGTCAAGACCCCGCCGACCTTGACGCAGAGCCGCAATATGTCGGCGCCGAAACTCTCGGCCTTGTCGAGTTCGCCCGGCACATTGGCATCGTAGAGGATCAGCGGATGCAGATTGCCGTCGCCGGCGTGAAAGACGTTGGCGACGCCGAGACCGTATTTCTCCGACAGCTCGCGCATGCCGGCCAGCACGCGCGGCAGCTCCTTGCGCGGAATGGTGCCGTCCATGCAGTAATAGTCGGGCGAGATGCGACCAACGGCCGGAAACGCCGCCTTGCGGCCGGCCCAGAAGCTCAACCGCTCCTGCTCGGACTGCGAGACGCGGCAGGTGGTCGAACCGTTCTTGTAGGCGATAGCTTCGACAAGGCCGATCAGATGATCGACCTCGACGCTCGGCCCGTCGAGTTCGACGATCAGCAGCGCCTCGACATCCAGGGGATAGCCGGCATGGACGAAATCCTCGGCGGCATGGATCGCCGGGCGGTCCATCATCTCCATGCCGCCCGGAATGATGCCGGCGCCGATGATGTCGGCGACGCATTGGCCGCCCTGTTCGCTGGTCGGGAAGCCGATCAGCAAGGCGCGGGCGGTCTCCGGCTTTTTCAGGATGCGCACGGTGACCTCGGTGACGACGCCGAGCAGGCCTTCGGAGCCGGTCATGACGCCGAGCAGGTCGTAACCTTCCGCATCGAGGTGACTGCCGCCGAGCCGCACCACCTCGCCGCTCATCAGCACCATCTCGATGCCGAGCACATTGTTGGCGGTGAGGCCGTATTTCAGGCAGTGCACGCCACCGGAATTTTCCGCGACATTGCCGCCGATCGAGCAGGCGATCTGGGAGGATGGATCGGGGGCGTAGTAGAAGCCCTCCTGCTCGACGGCGGTGGTGATGCCGAGATTGGTGACGCCAGGCTGGGCAACGACGACGCGGTTGGGGAAATCGATCGCAAGAATGCGGTTGAAGCGGCTCATGACAAGCAGGACGGCATCTTCGAGCGGCAGCGCGCCGCCGGACAGCGAGGTGCCGGAACCGCGCGGCACGACGCGGATGTTGCGGTCGTTGCAGTATTTCAACACGCGGGAAACCTGCGCCACCGTCTGCGGCAGCACGACGACCAGCGGCAGCTGCCGATAGGCCGTCAGGCCATCGCTCTCGAAGGCCCGCATGGAATTGGCGGCGTCGACGACGCCCTCACCCGGCACGATGATGCGCATGTCGGCGACGATCTCGTCGCGCCGGCGCATCGTGGCGTCGTCTGGTTTCGGCATGGCCAGGCCGGACATCAGCAGCCTCGTTTTGCTTGACTGGTCAAAATCTTTTACCAGTGAAGCGCGTTTGTTGCAAATCCTGCGGCGGTGAGAATGCAGCATCAGGGTCGAGACAAGCTTCCGTAGCGGCAATCTGCCGCTGTCTGACCTTGGGGTGACGTAGGCCTGCTATTCGCCCGCCAGCTTGCCGGGTTCGGAATGCATCCGGCGCACGCGGCGCACGCCCCACCAGACCAGCAGGATGGCGACCGGCACCGAAGCGGCGGTGACGACCTCCGGCGCGAAGGCATGGCCAAAGATCGAGGCGCCCTTGGCGACATAGCCGATGAGGCCGACCACATAATAGGAGACGGCGGCGACCGAGAGGCCTTCGACGGTCTGCTGAAGGCGCAGTTGCAGGCGGGCACGGTTGTTCATCGACGCCAACAGGTCGCGGTTCTGCTTCTCGACCTCGACATCGACCCAGGTGCGCAGCAGCGTCGTGGCGCGGGTCAGCTTGCGCGACAGATTGGCCTGCCGCTCCTCGACCGAGCGGCAGGTGCGCATGGCCGGTGCGACGCGGCGCTGCAGGAACCCACCCCAGGTGTCGTAGCCGGGCACGGCTTCTTCCTCGAGCGCCTCCAGCCGCTCACCGACGATGCCGTCATAGGCGCGGCTGGCGCCAAAGCGGTAAAGGCTCGACGCGGCGTCGGCTTCCAGCTCCGCGGCAAGCTCGGTCAGGTCGGCCAGCAGCGTCTGGCTGTCGCGGGTCTCGGCGACCTTCATTTCCAGCGTGGTCTGCGCCAGCCTGTCCTCGATGCGGCGGGCGCGGCCCGACAGTGTCAGCGCCAATGGCAGGCCAAGCATGGCCAGCGTCCGGTAGGTCTCGATGTCGATCAATCGTTGCGACAGCGCACCGGTACGCGCCGGCGTCAGGCCACGATCGAGCACCAGCATGCGGGTCATGCCGTCGCCATCCTGGCGGAAATCGGTGACGATGGCGGCGTTGCCGCGTTCGACCAGCGAATAGCACAGGCTGGTCGGGTCGAAGCTGGCGATCAGCCGCTCGCTCGCTTGCGTCCACTTGCGGATTTCGAGCCTGATGCCGGAGATGACGGTGCCTGGCGGCGAAAACCCGTTGCCGAACGGCGAATGCTCCTGCGTCCTGCCGCTTTCGGAAAGCGGCCCTTCCCACAGATAGGTCGAGAATTCGGTATGCCGCTCCCAGCGCAGCGAGCCCTTGCCCGATTTCATGGCGTGGTGGCGGGCCTGGCGGTCGGGTGCGGCGATGCCGAGACGTCGCGACAATTCGGACAGCACCGCATGGTCGACGCCGGAGCCCCCCTCCGTCATGAAGGCGAGCTGCACCAGCACGCGCGGCTTTTCGATCAGCGGATGCGGCCGGGCATGGACCTCGCCGAGCGCGCCGGGCCGGCCTTCATGCGCCGGAAAGCCCATGACGCTGCCCTTGGCACGCGGCTGGAACTCGAGATTGGTCGGGTCGTCTGACACGGCTTGTTCCCCGGGTTTCCGTGAACCCTCTTACATTGCGTCCCTCTAGGGCCAATCGCCAGATGACGCAAACAGCAAAGTTTAGCCGAAGACAATATGGCGTTGCGCGGCAAAATCGACGCGCTTCGACCAATTGGATAAATAATTTGACCAGTTGGCGACGCTGGCTTTATCCTGCACGAACCCGGTTCACCTTCCAGGCATTCTGTTGAGCGACATTTTTTCCAGGATCGAGCATTCGCGCACCGCCGACGAGGTGGTGCAGCAGATAGAGAGCCTCATCCTCGAAGGCGTGCTGCGCACCGGCGACCGTTTGCCGGGCGAGCGCGAGCTTGCACGCCAGTTCGACGTGTCGCGGCCGATCCTGCGCGATGCGCTGAAGGCGCTCGAAGGGCGTGGCCTTTTGACGACCAAGGCCGGCGGCGGCACGCATGTCGCCGACATCATCGGCCAGCTGTTCACCAAGCCGGTGGCGGACCTGATCTCGACGCATCGCAAGGCCGTGGCCGACTATCTGGAATACCGCCGCGAGATCGAAGGCGTCGCGGCCGAGTATGCGGCGCGGCGTGCCACGCCGGAGGATCTGGCGCTGCTCGACCGCATCATGGCACGCATGGATGAGGCGCACCGGACCGGCGATTTCGACGACGAGGCCGAAATCGACGTCGAATTCCACCACGCGATCTGCGAGTGCGCGCACAACATCCTGCTCCTGCACACGTTGCGCTCCTGCTACCGGCTGTTGTCGGAAGGCGTGTTCCAGAACAGGCTGCTGGTGTTCACCGTGCCCGGCGCGCGCGACGCCCTGCTTGCCCAGCACCGGGCCATCCATGCAGCGGTGAAGGCCGGCGACCCGGCCGCTGCCCGGCAGGCGGCGATGGACCACATGATCTATGTCGAGCGGTCGATGGCCGAGGCCGAGCGCAGCGGCGACTGGCAACGCGTGTCGCGGTTGAGGCTCAGACAACGCTCCGAGGCGGGCGAGATCGAACCCACACGCAGACGCTCCTAGGACTGATAGGCAGGGACCCTCATGAGCCAAATCCTCACCATCGCCGATCTCAAGGAGCTCGCGCGCCGGCGCGTACCAAGAATGTTCTTCGACTACGCCGATTCCGGCGCCTGGACTGAAAGCACCTACCGGGCCAACGAGGAGGATTTCGCCAAGATCAAGTTCCGCCAGCGCGTGCTGGTCGACATGAGCAACCGGTCGCTGGAATCGACCATGATCGGCGAAAAGGTGGCAATGCCGGTGGCGCTGGCGCCAACCGGTCTGACCGGCATGCAGCACGCCGATGGCGAGATGCTGGCGGCGCAGGCAGCCGAGGAATTCGGCGTGCCGTTCACTTTGTCGACGATGAGCATCTGCTCGATCGAAGACGTCGCCTCGGTGACGAAAAAGCCGTTCTGGTTCCAGCTCTACGTGCTGCGCGACAAGGATTTCGTGCTCGACCTGATCGACAGGGCGAAGGCGGCGAAGTGCTCGGCCCTAGTGCTGACGCTCGATCTGCAGATCCTCGGACAGCGCCACAAGGATGTCCGCAACGGGCTTTCGGCACCGCCGAAGATGACGCTGGCCAACATTGCCGACATCGCCATCCGCCCGCGCTGGTGGATGGGCATGGCCGGCACCAAGCGCCGCACCTTCCGCAACATTGTCGGCCACGCCAAGGGCGTCGGCGACGTCGCATCGCTGTCTTCATGGACGACCGAGCAGTTCGATCCGCATCTGTCGTGGAAGGACGTCGCCTGGATCAAGGAACGCTGGGGCGGCAAGCTGATCCTGAAAGGTATTCTCGACAAGGAAGATGCGCTGATGGCGGCCAAGACCGGCGCCGACGCGATCATCGTATCCAACCATGGCGGGCGGCAGCTCGACGGCGCGTCGTCTTCGATCATGGCGCTGGAAGAAATCGCCGATGCGGTCGGCGACAGGATCGAAGTCCACATGGACGGCGGCATTCGCTCAGGCCAGGATGTTCTAAAGGCGCTCTGCCTCGGCGCCAAGGGCACCTATATCGGCCGGCCATTTCTTTACGGCCTGGGTGCCCTTGGCAAGGAAGGGGTTACCAAGGCATTGGAAATCATCCGCAAGGAGATGGACATCACGCTGGCGTTGTGCGGAAAGCGTCTGGTCACCGACATGGGCAAGGATCAGCTCCGGCGCTAGTCCGTGACAGCGTGACCACGGAGACAGCGCAGAGTTGGCAGAACCCGGCATCCATTTTCTCGACGCGCATGGGCCGGAAGGTGTGCGTCTTTACGCGATTGGCGACGTGCATGGCCGGCTTGACCTGCTGGCCGCCATGCACCA
The DNA here is from genome assembly GCF_056781655.1 of Mesorhizobium bavaricum. Classification (NCBI taxonomy): domain Bacteria; kingdom Pseudomonadati; phylum Pseudomonadota; class Alphaproteobacteria; order Hyphomicrobiales; family Phyllobacteriaceae; genus Mesorhizobium; species Mesorhizobium bavaricum. The sequence goes on from NZ_CM165566.1 coordinate 6,500,253, forward strand.
ACGCATCGAGGCCGAAATCGAGCAGGAGGCGCCTGCCGACTGGCGCGTCATCCATCTTGGCGACTATGTCGATCGCGGACCAGACTCAAAGGGCGTCATCGACTTCCTGATCGAAGCGCGTGAGCGCGACCCGCGCCATCTGATGCTGGCCGGCAACCACGACATCGGTTTTCTCGACTTTCTCAAGAAGCCCGACCCGGAAGGGCTTTTCATCCGTTTCGGCGGAATCCAGACGGCGCTATCCTACGGTGTGGCAATCACCGAAGGCACCAGCATGTGGTTCGGCAACGCCGAGGCCGCCGTGCGCAAAGGACATCAATCCTTGGTCGAAGCGGTGCCGCAAACTCACATCGATTTTCTGCGATCGCTGCGGCTTTCGCTGGCGCTGGGCGATTTCTTCTTCTGCCATGCTGGCATCAGGCCGGGCATCGCGCTTGCAAGGCAAAACCCGCAGGATCTGATCTGGATCCGCGACGCCTTCCACAATTATCCGGGCCTGTTCCCGAAGATCGTGGTGCACGGCCATACGCCGGTGCCGGAGGCGGAGGTGATGGCCAACCGCGTCAATGTCGACACGCTTGCCTGGCAATCAGGGATGCTGAGCGCGCTCGTCGTGGACGGCCCGGACAAACGCATCCTGACAATGACCGTCAAGGAAGCTTGAGCCTCCGCGTCCGAGGACGCGAAAGACGCTTCCGGCTCTTAGCGAAGCGAGGCGGTGACGCCGTAACCGTCGACGGCGTTGTGATTGTTGGCTGCGTCGGCGGAATAGATGCCGAGGCCGCACAGCACGATGGCGGACAACATGGCAAAGGACAGAAGCGCTGCTTTCACGGAGGTCATCTCTTGTTGAGCTTTCTGCATCTGTGCACCGGGCGGTTACCAATGCGTTGAAACGGAGAATTCGCTTCAAAGTTTCGACGATTTTGCGCTTCTAGGCATGTTCTGTATCGGCGGTGTGTCGCGCGGGTCACACAAAAGGTTCATCGCGGTTGCACAGCCGATGCAGAGCGCGCGCCTTCTAGGATGACGGGCTGACACAAGCCAAGGATGAAACGGATTGTCCCCAGGCGGTTTCACCGCCGCGTGCCAATTATGTCACGCGGGAGGGCGCGAAGGACAGACGCTCAGATCGTCGCCACCCAGGCGCGGGCGATGGCGAGGCCCGCAGCATCGGCGTCAGGCCCGTTGCGGGCCATTTCGCCATCGAGCTCGCCGGCCCAGTCAGGATGGCGCACGGCGATGATCGGTGCAAAGGACGTGCTCCAGTCCTGCACCATCGGCCGATCAGCCTCGAAATGGAACTGGAAGCCGTAGACGGCGCGGCCGACGCGAAACGCCTGGTTCTCGGCGACATCGTTGCCGGCGAGGCGGACGGCGTTTTCAGGCAAAACGAACGTGTCGTCGTGCCACTGGAAGATCGGGAATTTTTGCGGCAACGCGCCGAGCACCGGATCGGCCTTGGCATCGGGCGTCAGCGACACGCCGCGCCAGCCGAACTCGTTGGCGCCGCCGATGCGGTTCTCGCCGCCAAAGGCGCGGGCAACCAGCTGGCTGCCGAGGCAGATGCCGAGCACGGCGCGGTCCTTGTCGGCGAAATCGCGCGTCAGTTCGAGCAATGCCGGGAAATAGGGATACTCGTCGTCGGCCAGCGCATTCTGGCCGCCACCGAGCACCACCATGGCATCGTGCCCGGCCGCGTCGTCCGGCAAGGGATCGCCCTTGTAGGGGAGGCGCAGATCGAGATCGGCACCCGCCTCGGCAAGAGCGGCGCCAACCTGGCCAAGGCCGGTATTGTCGTAGTTCTGGACGACCAGCACCCGCATGAAAAACCCTGCTGACATGAAAATGATGCGACGAGCGATATCATGCCGCCTGCATTGCAGCCAAGATGCGTGTTGCGGGAGAAAGCTATGCCACTGCAGAACCGGGTCGATCCGTTCGGTGCCATCCACGCCGTGCCCGAGCGCGGCCTGTTCACCGGCAATCGCGGCATCATCCACGATCCCGAGACAAAGACGCTGCTGAGAAAGCGGTGGACGCTTCCGGCCTGGATCATCTGCGTCTGCCAGTTCCGCAATGTGCGGCGCGATCCGATGGGCCGCAACCGGAAAAGCGACGACCATTTGGGCGGCAAGGCCAGCTGGACCGAGCTGTTCTTCCTCGACGAGGTGACGGCGCTGGCTGCCGGGCATCGCCCCTGTTTCTTTTGCCAGCGCGAACGGGCCCAGGATTTCGTCGGCCGCTTCGGCGAAGCCTTCGGCATTGCCGAACCGCGCGCGCCGCAGGTCGACAAGCGGCTGCATAGGGAGCGGCTGGCGTCGGGCGGCAAGCCGTCGATGGTGACCCTTGAAGTGCCCGCCGGCCTGCCGGATGGCGCGATGGTTGCGGATGGCGGTAATGCCTATGCCTTGCGCGCCGGCAAGGCACTGCGCTGGTCGTTCGCAGGATATGGCCCACCCGCCGTTGGCCTGCACGGCAAGCCGCTTGCGCTGCTGACGCCGGCCACGACGCTCGCCGTCCTGCGGCATGGCTTTCGACCGGCGTGGCATCCATCCGCCGAGGCTTGACGGCGGCGGCCGGCTCGCCCATTCCTCGGCGATGCGCGCCAATTACAAGATGCAACGCCTGTTCGTGCCCGACGACCTCGGGACGGATGTCGAGTTCGATGCCGGTCAGCAGCAGAGCCACTATCTGCTGCATGTGCTGCGGCTCGGCGAAGGCGCCGAAATTCTTGTCTTCAACGGCCGCGACGGCGAGTGGTCGGCGGCCATAGCCACGAAATCAAAAAGGGCGGTGCGGCTGAAGGTCCTGGCACTGCAACGGCCGCAGCCGCCGCTGCCCGACCTCATCTACTGTTTTGCGCCGCTGAAGCAGGGGCGGCTCGACTATCTCGTGCAGAAGGCGGTCGAGATGGGCGCCGGCATGTTGCAGCCGGTCATCACCCAGCACACGCAAGTGGCCAAGCCTTCGATCGATCGCCTGCGCGCCAATGTCGTCGAAGCCGCCGAGCAATGCGGCATCCTGGCGGTCCCGGACGTGCGCGAAGCGGAAAAGTTCGACCGCCTGCTGGCCGGCTGGGACAGGGAGCGGCGGCTGATCTTCTGCGACGAGGACGCCTCGACCAACAATCCGCTGCCCGCATTGCAGGCGGTGAAAGAAAAGAGGCTTGGGCTGCTGGTCGGGCCGGAGGGTGGGTTCTCCGACGACGAGCGCAAGACGCTGCGGGCGCTGCCCTTCGTCACAGCCATTCCGCTTGGCCCGCGCATCCTGCGCGCCGACACGGCGGCGGTGGCCGCCCTTGCGGTGATCCAGGCAACGGTCGGAGACTGGTGAGACTTCATCTCCCGCAAGGGACGGACAGGACTGTACCGTTCAATTCCTCTTGACCTCTGGCTCAGGATTTTTCGCTTGATCGTCTGCTGACATTTCGTCCATTTAGCGCCGGCGGTTGTCCAACCGTCCCGGAGGGCTTGTAAATGGCGCGCGACACAACCGATTTCCGCCCGATCGAAGGCGTCGATGAGCTCGTCGAGCATCTGGCCGAAGGCAACAAGCCGCGCGACAAGTGGCGCATCGGCACCGAGCACGAGAAATTCCCATTCTATGTCGACGGTAACGCGCCCGTGCCCTATGGCGGCGAGCGCGGCATCCGCGCCATCCTCGAAGGCATGCAGTCAAAGCTCGGCTGGGATCCGATCATCGATGACGGGCGCATCATCGGCCTGGTCGAGCCGACCGGCCAGGGCGCGATTTCGCTGGAACCCGGCGGCCAGTTCGAGCTGTCCGGCGCGCCGCTGGAGACGATCCACCAGACCTGCCGCGAGGGCAATGCGCATCTGGCGCAGGTGCGCGAGATCGCCGAGCCGATGGGCATCCGCTTTCTCGGCCTCGGCGGCAGCCCGAAATGGTCGCTGGCCGAGACGCCGAAAATGCCGAAGTCGCGCTACGAGATCATGACGCGCTACATGCCCAAGGTCGGCACCAAAGGCCTCGACATGATGTACCGCACCTGTACGATCCAGGTGAACCTCGACTTCGAGAGCGAAGCCGACATGCGCCGCAAGATGCAGGTGTCACTGAAGCTGCAGCCGCTGTCGACGGCATTGTTCGCCAATTCGCCGTTCACCGACAGCCACCCGAACGGCTTGCAAAGCTGGCGCGGCGACATTTGGCGCGACACCGACAATCAGCGCTCGGGCCTGCTCGAATTCTGCTTCTCGCCCGATTTCGGTTTCGCCGACTATGTCGAATGGGCGCTCGACGTGCCGATGTATTTCGTCATCCGCGACGGCCACTATCACGACATGACGCATATCACCTTCCGCCAGTTCATGGCCGGGGCCGCGCGCAATGAAGTGCCGGACGGGCTGCCGACAATGGGCGACTGGGCGAACCATCTGTCGACGCTGTTCCCGGACGTGCGGCTGAAGCGTTTTCTGGAAATGCGCGGCGCCGACGGCGGGCCGTGGCGGCGTATCTGCGCGCTGCCGGCCTTCTGGGTCGGGCTGCTCTATGACGAGGCCGCGCTCGACGCGGCGGAGGCGTTGACCTCAAGCTGGAGCTACAAGGAAGTGCTGGCGATGCGCAACGCGGTGCCGGAACAAGGCATTTCCGCGCCCTTCCGCAACACCACGCTGCGCGAGATCGCCCGCGACGTGATGGTCATCTCGCGCATGGGGCTGAAGAACCGTGGCCGCAAGAACCGCGACGGCTATGACGAGACCTCGTTCCTCAACACTTTGGACGAAGTTGTCGCGCGCGGCACCACCAGCGCCGAGGAGATGCTCTCCGCGTATCACACGCGCTGGGGCGGCTCGATCGAGCCGGTGTTCATGGAATACGCCTATTGATCCTGCGAAGTCGGCGCGGCCAAGTGATTGGCAAAAGCCGCTTCAATCGGTCATCGAAACGAATTAGGCTCTCCACCCTAGGATTTCCCGGAGGAGAAGCCGATGCCTACTTTGTTCGATATGCTGGCGCAGGCCCAGAACGGCAATGGCATGCAGGCCCTTGCCCAACAATACGGGCTTTCGATGCAGCAGACACAGGCGGCCGTTGCCGCTCTACTGCCGGCCTTTTCGCAGGGGCTGCAGCGCAACACTGCCGACCCCTATGGGCTCGGCGCCTTCATGACGGCGATGGCAAGCGGCCAGCACGCCAAATATTTCGAGGACGCTACCCGAGCCTTCTCGCCGCAAGGCGTCGATGAGGGCAACGGCATTCTGGGACATCTGTTCGGCTCGAAGGACCTGTCGCGCGCCGTGGCCAGCCAGGCGGCGCAGGCGAGCGGCGTCAGCCAGCAGATCCTGCAGCAGATGCTGCCGGCCATCGCCTCGATGGTCATGGGCGGGCTGTTCAAGCAGACGACAAACCAGATGCAGGCCGCCGGCGGCTTTGGCGGCGGCGGCAACAATCCGCTCGGCGAGATCATCGAGCAGATGATGCGGCAGAGCGGCATGCAGGCCCCGGCTCCGCAGCCACGCCAGGCGCCGCAGCCGCAGAACCCGATGGACAATCCGTTCGGCAAGGTGTTGCAGGACATGTTCGGCGGCGGGACGCCGCAGCCGCAAAGCCAGCCACAGCCGGCGCCCAATCCCTACGGCGACAATCCGCTCGGCAAGGTGCTGCAGGACATGTTCGGCGGTGGCACGCCGCAGCCGCAAGGCCGGGCACAGCCACAGCCTCAACAGACGCAGAGCCCCTATGGCGACAATCCTCTGGGAAAGATCTTCGAGGAAATGCTGCGGCAAGGCGGTGGTGGCGGCTTCGGCGGGGGCGGACAGCCGGCGCCGCAACAGCCACAGGCGCCGCCACAGCGACAGGCGCCGCAGCCGCAGACCAATCCGAGTGGCCGGCCGAGGAATCCTTTCGACGACCTGTTCGGCAAGATGTTCGAGACCGGCGCCCAGCAGCGTGACGAGTACCAGAAGGGCGTGGAAACGATCTTCGACCAGTTCAAGCGGGATATGGACCGGCGGTAGCTGGCAGCGGACCTTCGGCCAAGCAGAAAAAGAAAAGCCCGGTCCTGGGAGGACCGGGCAGACTGCAGGCCGGCCGGCGGGGATCCGGCAGGGAGTGGGGGCCCGCATACTCGTCAGTCGCGTCGAACCTCAAAAAGGTTCACGGCGAACGGAACGATAGCAATCAAGCCAAACGATCAGGCCACCTTGCGGGCGATATCCTCGATCGTTTCGACGCGATCGCTGGCGATTTCGCGCAACATCGCCGTCGGGTCGCGTCCAAACGGCACATCGATGGCGACATGCAGGTCGGCGCGCGTCAGGCCGATGTCGGCGAGTTCGGAATCCGACATCTCGCCAAGGCGATAGAAGGCGCGGCGGTTTTTCCAGGCGCGGTAGATGTTGGAGACGGTGTTTGCCACGCGCGTCGCAACGGCCGGACGCGAGGTGATGCGTGAGGTCTCGGTGGCGAAATCAAACGTGGTCATGTCGGTCTCCTTCAGACTGCCGCATGACCCCGAACCGAAGGTTCGGAAAAGGATCATGCGCAAACTCAAATTTCTACAGCGTCCTTTGCGCGTCCAAAGGACGCGCGGCGCTGTAGGGCGGGCAAAGCCTTGCGATCGGCGCTGCATACAGCGGCCGTTCCGGCTTCGATTCACATGCCTTCATGTGGACAAGCGCAATTTGCCATCAGCCGATTGATTAATCCAACGAATGTTTCTAATCTTTAGCATCAACACTAGTGATGGATTGGACCGATGAAAGCGCCGCTCGATCTCGATCAATTGCAGACCTTCATCTCGATTGCCGATACCGGCAGCTTTACGCGGGCGGCCGAAGAGGTGCACCGCACCCAGTCGGCGGTATCGATGCAGATGCGCCGGCTGGAGGAGCGGATCGGCAAGCCGCTGTTCGAGAAGGACGGGCGCACCAACCGACTGACCGAGGAAGGCGACAAGCTGCTCTCCTACGCGCGGCGGCTGCTCTATCTCAACCGCGAAACACTGGCCGCCTTCGACGACCGGCGGCTTGAAGGCACGATCCGCATCGGCACGCCCGACGACTATGCCGACCGTTTCCTGCCCGAGATCATGGCACGGTTCACACGCTCCAATCCGCGCGTCGAACTGACCGTCATCTGCGAGCCGACGCCGGGGCTGGTCGAGCATATCAAGCGCGGCAATCTCGACCTGGCGCTGGTGACGCACAACGATGTACGTGGCCAGTCGGAGGTGGTGCGGCGCGAGCCACTGCTGTGGGTCACCTCGGCCAACCATGCGACGCACGAGCAGCAGACGCTGCCGATGGCCTTTGGCCGGCCGAACTGCATCTGGCGGCGCGCTGCCGTCGATGTGCTCGACCAGCAGAGGCGCGACTATCGCATCCTGTTCACCAGCTTCTCGGCAACCGTCATCACCGCCGCGGTGCTTTCCGGCCTGGCGATCTCGGTGCTGCCGGAATGTGCGCTGAGGCCCGGCATGCGGGTGCTGGGTGAAGCCGACGGCTTCGGTGCCCTGCCCGATTGCCGCATCGGCATCATGCGCGGCCAGACGTCGCGACCGGAGATCGTCGATGCGCTTGCCCGCCATATTTCGGAAAGCCTGGACAATATCTCGGTACCGATCGGCGAAGAGGCGGGGACATTCGACTTCGCGGCACTGGCCTTTGCCAAGATGAGGCGAACCAAGCCGAACCAGATCCTGCCGGGATGGTAGGCCGGATCCTGCCTGCCAGGGAGGTCAACCAAGCGCCGAAGCCGGCTCATCCTCGCCGCGCGACGGGCCTGCGAGGGCCAGCAATTGAACGGGCTCGAGCGGCGGTGACAGCAGATAGCCCTGCAACTGATGGCAGCCCATGCCGACAAGCAATGCCTTTTGCTCCTCGGTCTCGACGCCTTCCGCGGTGACCTCGACATCCAGAGCGATGGCAAGGTCGATCAACGCCTTGACGATTGCGGCAGAGCTACGGTCATCGTCGAGAAGCCGCACGAAGGAACGGTCGATCTTGAGCTTGTCGATGGCATGGCGACGCAGGTAATTCAGCGATGAATAGCCGGTGCCGAAATCATCGAGCGCGACGCCGATGCCCGTTTGGCGCAAGGCCGCCAGAACCATCCTGGTGGTGTCGTTGTTTTCCAGAAGCACGCTTTCGGTGATCTCGAGCTGCAACCGCGCCGGCGCCAGCCCGGTCTCGGCAAGGATCGACGCCACCTTGTCGGCAAAGCCGGCGTCGCGCAGCTGGAGCGGCGAGACATTGACGGCCACCCAGGGCAATTGCGTGCCGACCGCAAAGCGGCAGGCCTCGAGCAGCACCCATTTGCCGAGCTCGCCGATCAAACCGCGTTCCTCGGCAATGGCGATGAACTGTTGCGGCGGCAAGGCGCCATGGATTTCATGCGCCCAGCGGATCAGCGCTTCGGCACCGAGGATCGTCCTGCCGTCGGCGGCAAAGATCGGCTGATATGCCAGTTTGATGCCGCCGCCACCGGCCAAGGCCTTGCGAAGTTCGCTTTCGACCTTGCGCTTGCGCAGCAACAGGTCGTCCATGTCGCCGGCGAACACCTGGTAGCGGCCGCGGCCATTCCTCTTGGCTTCATACAGCGCGATGTCGGCCCTGCGCAGCAGGTCGTCGGCGTCGGCCTCGGGCCCTGTCGACAAGGCGATACCGATGCTGGCGCTGACAAAGACCTGGTCGTCCATCAGCTTGAAGGGCTGCTGCAGTTCTTGCTGCACCCTTTCCGAGACATCCTCGGCATCCCGAATGTTGCGGACATCGATCAGGATGATGGCGAACTCGTCGCCACCGAGCCGAGCCACCGTATCGACGTCACGAATTGTCTGTTGAAGCCGGGCGGCCGTCTGGCGCACGAGTTCGTCGCCGGCGGGATGGCCGAACGTGTCGTTGACATGCTTGAAGCGATCGATATCGAGATAGAGCAGAGCCACCTTCACCGCCTCGTGGCTGGCCGTCAGCAGCGCACGACGCAGCCGGTCCTCGAACAGAGCCCGGTTGGGGAGACCGGTGAGGGTATCGTGAAAGGCGAGATACTGGGCCTCGCTCTGGCTGGTCTGCAATGCCGACGATGCGCGGCGCAGCCGCCGCAGCAGGAACGCAAGCATGCTGGCGGCGACCAAGACCGCAAGGATCAGGGCGGGAGCGGCCTTGCGCACGAGCGTCAGACCGGGACGCTCCTGATCCCAGCCGATATAGCCCTGGATCAGGCCATGTGAGTCAATCAGCGGAATGGAGGCCGCGCCGACCGGTTGCGACAGAGGCAGCAGGTGTGCGCCATCGAGCAGATATTTTTTGGCGATCTTGCCGATGACGGCGTCGTTGATGAATTGGATCGCGACATGGAGATATTCGCTACCTGGCGCCTGGGTGACACGGTCCGAACTCGGCACCAGCGGCGCGATGCTGAGGATGGCGGGCTTGCCGCCAAGCGACACCAGGTCCTCGGCGACCATCTTGGCCGGGCCGCCGGCCTGGTCCGCATCCGACGGCTGGGCGATCAGCCCGCGCAGCCTTTCGACCGTTGCCCGCAGGACGGGCTCATCCTCGTCGTAGACGGCCGACGCCACCACCTTGCCTTCGCGCATCGCATGGACCGGATGATTGGCGGCATCCAGGACATAGACCCGGTCATGGCCGTAATAGGTGTACATCCAGACGCTGATGTTCTCGACCATCCATTGCTCGTTGCCGGCCTTTGCATTGATGACGGAATCGTCCCAAACGGTGATGCTCTCCTGCTCGCGCTCCACCGCTGAGATCTGATCCTGAAGGCCATCGGCGAGAAATATCTTCTGCCGCTCAAGCGAAACCCGGTCAGCCTGCATCGTGGCGTAGAAGCCGAAGCCGACAACCATGGCGAGTGCGAAGACGGCAAGCGCCAGCACGGTCATGGTAACCTGAAACGTCAATGGGCTGCGGTGCGCGCGTATGCTCATGCGTAGTGGCTATCTCCGGGATCGCTTACTCAATCAAAGCAGGCTTAAGATCGCGTTATGAAATCCGTTCTGAGTCGAACGCGGGCTGCCGCCTTGACGCGGACGGGCAACAGCCGCTCAATCAGCCGATGAGCGAGGCAGCATCCGAATCACGCACCAATGCCACCGAATACACGGTGAGCGAGATTTCAGGCGCGCTGAAGCGCACGGTCGAGGACGTGTTCGGCAATGTGCGGGTGCGTGGCGAAATATCCGGCTATCGCGGTCCGCATTCGTCCGGTCATGCCTATTTTGCGCTGAAGGACGACCGCGCGCGGCTCGACGCCGTCGTGTGGAAGGGCACGATGGGCCGGCTGAAATTCCGCCCCGAAGAGGGGATGGAGGTGATCGCCACCGGCAAGCTCACCACCTATCCCGGCAAGTCCAACTACCAGATCGTCATCGACAATCTGGAGCCCGCCGGCGCCGGCGCCCTGATGGCGCTGCTGGAAGAGCGCAAGCGCCGGCTGCAGGCCGAGGGTCTGTTCGACACCGGCCGCAAGCGGTTGCTGCCGTTCATGCCGCGCGTCATCGGCGTCGTCACCTCGCCGACAGGTTCCGTCATCCGCGACATCATCCACCGCATCAAGGACCGGTTCCCATTGCATGTGCTGGTCTGGCCGGTGCGCGTGCAGGGCGAGACGGCGGGCGCGGAAGTGACCGCCGCGGTCAACGGCTTCAACGCGCTGGCCTGGGATGGCGCCATCCAGCGCCCCGATCTGCTGATCGTGGCGCGCGGCGGCGGCAGCCTCGAAGACCTTTGGGGCTTCAACGACGAAGCGCTGGCGCGCGCCGTCGCCGCTTCCACCATTCCGGTGATCTCGGCTGTCGGCCACGAGACCGACTGGACGCTGATCGACCTCGTCGCGGATGTGCGGGCGCCGACCCCGACAGGTGCCGCTGAAATTGCCGTGCCGGTTAAGGCCGACCTCGAAGCGACGCTTGTCAGCCTCGGCGCGCGGCTCAAGGCGGCGGTCTTGCGCAATTTCGAGCGCAAGCGGCAGGCAGCCCGTGCGGCGGCCCGCGCGCTGCCCTCGCCCGATCAATTGCTGGCGCTGCCGCGCCGCCGCCTCGACGAGGCGACAAGCCGGCTCGGCCGGGCGCTGTCTGTCAGCGTCGATCGCAAGCGGGCGCGGCTTCAAGGCCAAAGGCTGACGCCGGCCACGCTGTCGCGGCGCATCAATGAAGCCCGCACGCTGACCGGGCGCGACCTCGCTCGCGCGCAGGCAGCGTTTTTTGCCATGGTGCGCGAACGTCGGGCGCGATTTTCGCGCACCGCGAAGCGGCTGTCGCCGGCGCCGATCGTAAGACGCCACAAACTGCAAGGCGACACGCTGGCAGTATTGGCACGGCGGCAGGATCGGGTGATTTCCGTGCGGCTCGAGCGCCTGCGCGCACAGCTGAGCCAGGCCGACCGCCTGCTGACCACGCTTTCGCACAAGGCTGTTCTGGCGCGCGGCTTCGCCCTGGTGAAGGACGCCGACGGGGCGGTGATCAAACATGCGGCCGAGGTGGCGTCGGGAATGGCACTTTCGCTGGAGTTCGCCGACGGCACCGCCGATGCGATTGCAACCAGCGGCACGGCAAGACCGAAAACCGTGGCCAAGCCAGCCGCCAAGGCTAAGGCGCCCGGCAATCAGGGATCGCTGTTCTGAGACGATGACCGACAATCCGAACCATCAGGCAACGCCTTCCGGCAAGCCGCGCGCGCGACGTTTCGGCATCGGCTTCGACGGGAGGCCCGGGCCGTTCAACGCGATCACCGATGTGCCCGGTGTAACGGTCGGTTATGCAACATTGATTTCGGGCGATGGCGCGCTCGTCGTCGGCAAGGGACCAGTGCGCACCGGTGTGACCGCGATCCTACCCAGGCCACTCGCCGATCTGGCCACGCCGGTCTTTGCCGGCATCTTCAGCCAGAACGGCAATGGCGAGTTGACCGGCTCGCACATCGTCGAGGAAACCGGCGCTTTCAACTTCCCGATCACCATCACCAACACGCACTCCTGCGGTGTCTCACGCGACGGCACGCTGCGCTGGATGCAGCGCGTGCTGCCGGCGGCACTCGACAGCGGCTGGGGCCTGCCGGTGGCGGCGGAGACCTATGACGGCTTCCTCAACGACATCAATGGCCACCATTTGACATCAGAGCATGTTGCCGAGGCCCTCGACGGCGCGGCCGGCGGACCGATCGAGGAAGGCAGCGTCGGCGGTGGCACCGGCATGATCACATTCGGCTTCAAGGCCGGCTCCGGGACCGCGTCGCGCATCGTCGAATGGCAAGGCCGCGCCTACACGGTCGGCGCCTTCGTGCAGTCGAATTTCGGCAAACGGCACAACTTTGCGGTTCGCGGCCTGCGCGCCGGGCCAGAACTGGCCGAGCCGGCGATCAGGCAGGGCACGCCGCGTGCCGAAAAGGGCTCGATCATTGCCGTCATAGCCACCGACGCGCCGTTCCTGCCGCACCAGATGAAGCGGCTGGCTCGCCGGGTGCCGCTCGGCGTCGCGATGACAGGCGGCTTCGGCTATCACAGTTCCGGCGATATTTTTATCGCCTTCTCGACCGCCAATGCGAGCGCGGCGCTGGCGCCATCAGGCCGCATCGCCAGCGCTGATTTTATGCCGGACACCGACATCGATCCATTTTTCGATGCGGTTATCCAGGCCGTGGAGGAATCGATCCTCAACGCCTTGGTCGCCAATGACGACATGACCGGACGCGACGGCAATTTCGTGCCGGCGCTGCCGAAAACGTGGTTGAAAGAGAAGTTTGGCTGAGGGGATAGCTGATGCGAAAACGCGGGCCGAGTAGCCCGCGTATCTAGGAAGGGACTGTCCTAAGCGGCTATTCCGCGGCTTTGCTGGCGGCCTGCCGGTGCTCGTCGGCCTCGGCAGCTTCCTCGAGCCGCGACGCAATCAGTTCCTGAATGTCGCCGACTTCTTCCTGAATATCCTCCAGGGGGATGCCGACTTCGGCCGCCTTGGCAGCGCATTCCCTGGCCAGAGTCTCGGCCTGCTTCTCGATCCTGGCCTCGGATGACTGGCACTGGACCTTTTCGCCGATCCATCCCCGCAAGAACTCGATCGCGTGTTCACTCATACTGCTGTTCCCTGGCGGCAAAGCCGGTTGGTAATCATAAACGCCGACATCCCGCAAAGGATGCATGTCCCCATACGAGCCGAGTCGTCGCCAACCGGCAAGCCGATCTTGTCCAAGGTCCACAGAGCCAAAGGAAATCGAGGGGTCAAGAGCATTTTCTGTTTCTGAGGGGTCGGTACCGTTGGCTGGGATCACGCCCAGCTTTGCGCCACTGTTTCTATTTGCTTTTTTCCGGTTTCCGAGCCGATTTTCGTCACAATAGATGGCGCAATCCGTAACACATTTACAGCCGCTTCGGCGGCGCTGCCCTAGGGCGCGCGGGTCGAGGCCGCCGGTATATAGTGATATCCTCTTGCAATGTCGACTCTGCGCGCCGTGCTGCTTCGTTCCGCCGCGCCGGAGGCGGATATATCCCCCTCGCGCATTGCGATCAACGAACTACTGCCATACGGGGAATTGGCTGAAAACGGCTATATGCACGGCACCGTATGTTGGTGGGCAGGTCCACCAACAACATCGAAGCCTTCTCGTTGCACGTTAGACGGCCGGCAATGCAGAAGCCAAGGCCGCCACGATTGCACTTCAGGAGTCTTCTGGCCCCGCGTTGCTCTCTGGATAGGTCGTCGCGCAGGGCCGGCTCTTGGTCGTAATCGACCGAACATGGCGGTCGGGTAAAAGTTCCGGAACCATTTCGGCGCAAGCTATCGGACAACTGTTCGGTCGGATTGCCGCCGACGGGAGGACTGCGATTGACCCGTAGCAACATGACAATTGCCGTTCTAATCGCCGCCGCTCTCGCTGTCTGGTTCCTTGGACCGAGACTGCTTGGCTTCAGGAGCTGGGAATGGCATCAAAAGCTGGTTCTTGAACTCAACACGCCGCACGGAGTCGTGTCTGGCGGAAGTACCATCGCGGCCGGCGTCAGCCTTGATCCCAAATGGATACCCATAACCGCGGGCGGGGGCCACAGTTGGGTCAGGGGCGAATCCTCTTTCGTGGAGGTTTCGCCCGGCAAATACCTGTTTGCGGTGCTTCGCGACCAGGGTGAAACCGATCGAGCGGTTTTTGCATTCCATTCCCAGAGCCAAGCGGTGAGCGCCACCACTTCTCAGATTTTCAGTGCGCTAGAGACCAAGCGTGGGATCGGCGTCCTACCTCGTCGTGAGTATCCCGATCTCGTAACCTTTGATGATCTCTCAGACCCAAAGTCTGTGAGAGTGGTTGATCCCGACAAGCTGGAGGCGACTTTCGGCCCCGGCGTATCCCTCGGCCGCATCACGCTAGAGATCACCAATGAGCGGGTTACAATCGGGCCTATAGAAAAGCTTCTGAAGTGGCTTCCGGATTATTGCGCGATTGAGTTCGGCCGGGGGAGCGTCAAGTTTGGCTCCCCCAATTTCATGTTTGTCAATTCGCTGGCTTCCGGATCGTTCAAAGTGCCACCTGACTGCAAGAAATAGGGCTACTGGCGAGCCAAAGGCGCATTCAGCAAGCTGGCGATCACCTGGTCTAGCCCTCGACTTCTAGCCCTCGACTTCCACCGCAACCACGGCCGCGCAGTCCCCTGCCTTGACCAGGCCAGGGAAATGCCGCGCCGCCAGCATGCCGGACATTTTCGCCCGGATTTCCTGCGGGGCGACGCCGGTGCGGCCGGTGGAATGGATGCGGGCCAGCACAGCGTCCCTCTCGACAGGTTCGCCAAGATCGACCATGGTTTCGATCATGCCGTCGTCTTCGGCAAACGAGAAACAGTCGCCCGACGGCATGTCTAGCCATTGGGTTTTGCTCTTCTCGACCGCACCTTCAACGATGCCGGCATGGCGCAGCACATTGAGGATGCCGCGCCGCGCGATCCGCACGGTTTGCGCACGCGAGGTGCCACCACCGCCAAGTTCCGTGCTGACGAAGACCTTGCCCATCTCCTCGGCTGCCGTGTCGTACATGCCGACGGCATCGATCTCTATCATGCGCATCGAGAACGGGGCTGCGAATGCCGCCACCGCGTCGAAAGCTTTCTGCTCCAGCGCCTTGTCGGGCAAAGTGTGCGCGGCGCAGAATGGGACGAAGTCCAGCGTCTTGCCGCCGGAATGGAAGTCGAACACGATGTCGGCACGAGGCAGCAATTCGCGCTGGAAGTAGTCGGCGATCTTCTCGGTCACCGTTCCGTCCGGCCGGCCGGGAAAGCTGCGGTTCATATTGCCCTTGTCGATCGGCGAGGTGCGCGTGCCGGCACGGAAGGCGGGATAGTTCATCGCCGGCACGATAATCACCGTGCCGCTGACACCTTTCGGGTCGAGTGTGCGGGCAAGATCGTAGAGCGCCAGCGGCCCTTCATATTCGTCACCATGGTTGCCGCCGGAAAGCAGCGCTGTCGGTCCCTTGCCATTGCGAATGACGCAGATCGGGATCATCACCGAGCCCCATGCCGAATCGTCGCGGCTGTAGGGCAAGCGCAGGAAACCATGCTGGACGCCATCGTGTTCGAATTCGACGGTCGGCGCGATCGGCGATGGGCGGAGGCTGGACATCGGTTTCAATTCTTTACCACCAGTTTGCGCGGCACATTGGCCAGGCACTCTACACCGGTTTCGGTGATCAGGATGGACTCGGTTATCTCCAGCCCCATCGTTTCCAGCCACAGGCCGGTCATGAAATGGAAGGTCATGCCGGGCTTGAGCTCAGTGCGGTCGCCAGGACGCAGGCTCATCGTGCGTTCACCCCAGTCCGGCGGATAGGACAGGCCGATCGGGTAACCAGTGCGGTTGTCCTTGACGATACCGTATTTCTTCAGCACGCCGAAGAAGCCGTTGGCGATGTCCTCGCAGGTGTTGCCGGGTTTCGCCGCCGCCAGGCCCGCCTCCATGCCTTCCAGCGTCGCCTTCTCGGCCTCAAGGAACTCTTGCGTCGGCTTGCCGAGGAAGACGGTGCGCGACAGTGGGCAGTGGTAGCGGTGATAGCAACCCGCGATCTCGAAGAAGGTGCCCTCGCCGCGCTGCATCGGTTTGTCGTCCCAGGTCAGATGCGGCGCCGAGGCGTCGGCGCCCGATGGCAGCAGCGGCACGATCGCCGGATAGTCGCCGCCGATTCGCCCCTCTGGGCCGTCAACGCCGCGTGTGCCGGCGTCATAGATCTCGGCGACAAGATCGCATTTGCGCATGCCGACTTCGATCTTGTCGACAATGCGCTGGTGCATCGCCTCGACGATGCGGGCGGCCTTGCGCATATAGTCGATCTCTGTCGGGCTCTTCACCGCGCGCTGCCAGTTGACCAGCGCGGTGGCATCGACAAAGCGGGCATTGGGCAAATGCTTCTGCAATGATGCGAAGGCGGCAGCCGAGAACCAGTAATTGTCCATCTCGACGCCGATGGTGAGCTTGCCCCAGCCGCGATCGGCAAGCACGCTGGACAGGTAATCCATCGGGTGGCGCTCGGTCGACTGCACATAGTGGTCGGCATAGCCGACGATGTTGTCATGCGCGAGATAGGCGGTGCGCTTGGCGCCGTTGGCATCCTGGCCGCGGCCATACCAGACCGGTTCGCCCGAGGGCGGCACGATGACCGCCTGGTGCACATAGAAGGACCAGCCGTCATAGCCGGTCAGCCAGGCCATGTTGGAGGGATCGCTGACGATCAAAAGATCGACGCCCTTCACCTCCATGGCCTGCCGTGTCTTGGCGAGGCGTTCCGCATATTCGCCGCGCGAGAACTTCAGGTTCGGCATCATTCTTTTGCTTCCTCGTTTGTTGGGCCCTGGAACCCGTTTCAACTCCGTTGAATCTGGCTCCAGGTATTTTTTTGTCTGAGCATGATCTGTTCGGAAAACCGGTTCCCACTTTTCCGGATCATGCTCTTTCGGCCGGCATCAGCTTTCGAAAATGGTTCCGGCATTGGCCGCCCGCGCCCTGTCGCGGGCCAGCGTGGCAATCGCCGTATCCTGCACGCCGGTGCCGGTGAGGTCGGCGATGGTGATGTCGCTGGCCGAGCGCCGCCCGTGTTTTGCGCCGGCGATGATCTGGCCGAGTTCGGTCACATCCGCATCTGCGGCCATCACGCCCGCCGCAATGGCCTGGTGCAGTTCGCCCAGGCGCCGCGTCTGGCGGGCGCTGTCGGCGACATAGAGATCGGCCATGCGCAGGATGGCTGGTGCGATCTCGTTCTTGTGCTCCGCATCCGATCCCATGGCGGTGATGTGCTGGCCGGCGGTGACAAATCCCGCCTTGATCAGCGGCTCGGTCGACGGCGTCGTGGTGACGACGATGTCGGCGCCGGCGACCGCGTTTGCAGCGTCGGATTCAGCACGCACGGCGATGCCAAGCCTTTCACGCAAAGCACTGGCAGTTGCCTCCGCCTTGACGGCATCGCGCGCCCAGATGCGCGCCTCGGCAATCGGCCGCACCAGCATGAGTGCTTCGAGCTGCAATCCGGCCTGCACGCCAGCGCCAAAGATGGCGGCAACCGAGGACTCTGGTCGCGACAGATGTTTCGCCGCGACCGCGCCGGCCGCCGCCGTGCGGACGTCGGTGAGATAGCCGTTGTCAAGCAGCAGCGCTTCGACCAGGCCTGTCTTGGCCGACAGCAGCACCATCATGCCGTTGCCGCTGGGAAGGCCGAGTTTCGGGTTGTCGAAGAAGCCGGAGCTGATCTTGATGGCGAAACCGTCGATGCCTGGCACATAGGCGGATTTCACGTCGACTTCACCGCGATGCTCGGGAATGTCCAGCCGCAGGATCGGCGGCATCGCCACCGGCAGGGTGGCAAGTGCGCGGAAAGCGTTTTCGATGCAGGCGACGGCATCGAGATCGAGCTTCACGATTGTGCGCAGTTCGGCCTCGGTGAGGATCGTCATCCGGCTCATGCTGTACACTCCGCATTTGCTTCGCCGCAGATGATCCTGCGGTGCAGGCCCATATCGATGTTGCGGCCGGAGAGAAGGACAACCACCGGCCCGCTCGCGTTGACCTTGCCGGCGAGCAGCGCGGCGATGCCGACCGCACCGGCACCTTCGACGATCTCGCGTTCTCGTTCATAGGCATGGCGGATGCCGGCGGCGATCTCGTCCTCACCGAGCAAAATGACGTCGTCGAGGAGGTCGCGGCACATGGCGAAGGTCATCCGGTTGTTGACGCCGATGCCACCGCCAAGCGAATCCGCCAACGTCGGCAGTTCCTCCACCGGCAGCGGGCGGCCGGCGTCGAGGCTTGCCTTCATCGCCGCACCGCGCGCCATCGAGACGCCGATGATTTTGGTCCTGGGGCTGACGCCCTTGACGGCTGCGGCAACGCCCGCCGCCAGCCCGCCGCCGGACAGCGGGACCAGAACCAGCGCAGCGTCGGGGACCTGCTCGATCATTTCCAGGCCAAGCGTGCCTTGCCCGGCGATGATATCGGGATGGTCGAAGGGCGGCAGCATGACCAACCCCTCCTCAGCCACCAGCCGTTCGACCTCCCCTTGCGCATCGTCCTGGCTGTTGCCGAAGATGCGGATTTCCGCACCAAGCCGGCGGATCTCGTCGAGCTTGTTGTCCGGCACCAGCCGCGACATGCAGATCACCGCGCGCATGCCGTCGAGCTTCGCCGCATGCGCAAGTGCCCGGCCGTGATTGCCGGTCGACGCCGCGACCACGCCGCGCGCCTTATCCGCTGCGCTCAGCGAAGCGACAGCATTCGAGGCGCCGCGCAGTTTGAAGCTGCCGGTGGTCTGCCGGTGTTCGAGCTTGAGGTGGACGGGAACGCCGAAGCGCTCGGACAAATCTTGCGAGAGCACGGTCGGCGTATACTCGACCTTGCCGGCAATACGCTCACGCGCGGCGCGAATGTGCTCAGGGGTAACCTCGTTCATGGTCATCAATCGCGCGGCAAGGGCAGCGTCATCAGACGGCCGAATTCGGGATGGGATGTCTCGTCGCCACAAAGGCGCAAGCAGTTCCAGGCCGTCGCCTGATTGCTGGTGACGACAGGACGGCCGATCGCCTCTTCCATGCCCGTGGCCGCGAGCGCACCGCGCAGCGCCGTGCAGGACACGAACAGCGCCTCGGCCTCAGGATGCATCGCCTCGCGTGCCAGGTCGACCAGCGCTGCCGGTGCGATGCGCGCCATCTCGCGGTCGTCCTCGAAGCCGAGGCAAGAGAAGCTGGCGATGTCGAACCCTTGTCCCGCGAAATAGGCCGCCATCGGCCGGCTGGTTTCTACCGTATAGGGCGTCAGAATGCTGATCTTGCTTGCGCCCAGCGCACGCAGCCCGCGAACGCCGGCCATCGGCGGCGTGACGACGGGAACGCCGGGCTTGGCGGCCTGGATCGCCGACTCGATCTCGGCGTCGCCGATCACCACCGAGGCTGAAGTGCAGGAATAGCAGATGGCGTCGAGCGGCTCGTCGGGCAGGATCAATGCCGCGCCCGCTGTCAGCGCCGGCTGCATCTTGCGCAGATTTTCCGGCGTCGTCGGGTTGGCATAAGGAATGCGCGCGACATAGACGCCGATCCGCTCACTCGCCACCATGCGGCGGAAATCCGGTTCGGTCGTGTGGTCGGTGGCAAGGATGATCAGGCCGACGCGTCGCTCCAGCGGGCGGTCGTCGAGCACCGGCCGTTCTGGATAGACCTTGATCTCGGGCAAGGGTTTCACGAGCTACCTCTCGATCTTGCCGTAGCGGCGTTCCAGCCAGCGCAGCAGCACGACCGAACAAAGGCTGATGGCAAGGAAGAAAGCACCCACCAGCGTGATCGGCTCGATGTAGCGATAGTAGGTGTTGGCGACGCTTTTCGCCTGGTTCATCAACTCCAGAACGGTGATCGCCGAGAGCAGCGGCGTTTCCTTGAACATGGCGATGAAGTAATTGGCGAGCGCCGGGATCATCGGCGGGATGGCCTGCGGAATGATGATGTGGGTCCAGGTCTGCCTGGCATTCAGATTGCACGCCTTGGCGGCCTCCCACTGACCGCGCGGCACATTGTCGATGCCGGCGCGATAGACTTCCGCCGTGTAGGTGCCGTAGTGCAGCCCGAGCCCGATGACACCGGCAACCAGCGGCGGCAACAGGATGCCGATGTCGGGCAGCACGTAGAAGATGAAATAGAGCTGCACGAGCAGCGGTGTGCCGCGGATGAACTCGGCGAGAAAACCGACCGTGCGCGATAGTGCCCTGTTGGGCGAGCGGCGCGCCAGCGCGATGCCCAGCCCGACGATCGCCGCCAGCACCGAGCCGAGCAGCGTCGCCAGGATGGTGATCTTCACCCCCTGGATCAGCGTCGGCATGATCTGCCAGACAAAATCCCAATCCCATTCCATCAGCAGGCTCCAGCCATCAGACGCGCACTCCGTCGAGGCCGCGCGCCATGCGGCGTTCCAGGGAGCGCACGCCCCACGAGATGAGCAAGGCGAGGATGAAATAGATGATCAGGATGGTGGTGAACGGCACCATGGTGTTGCCGGTCTGGGCGCGCACCACCTGCGCCTGGAAGGTCAGGTCTGTGAGCGAGATCAGCGACACCACGGCGGTCGCCTTGAGCAGTTCGATGGCATTGTTGCCGAACGTCGGCAGCATCACCAGTAGCGCCTGTGGCAGGATGACGTGGCGCATGCCTTGCCAGCGGCCGAGATTGAGCGCGATGCAGGCCTCGTATTGCTCGCGGCCGATCGACTGGATGGCGCCGCGCACCACCTCGGCGGCATAGGCGCCGACATTGAGGCCAAGCGCCAGCACTCCGGCCTGCAACGGTGTCAGCGATATGCCGGCGAAAGGCAGCACGAAATAGGCAAAGAACAGCTGCACGAAGATCGAGGTGCCGCGGAAGAATTCGATATAGACGGTGGCCAGCGCGCGCAGCACGAAGAAGCGCGACAGCCGCCCCATGCCGGCGAGAAAGGCCATGATCAGGGCAAGCACCGACCCCATCAGCGTCAGCTCGATGGTGACAAGCGCTCCCTGCAATATCAGGCCGAAATAGCCGGACCACTGGGTCATGAAATTCGAAATTCCAACGTTGGCGGTTACGCGAGGCGTTGGCCCCGGCAGGCAGATGAGGGGCAGCTCCAAGCTTGCAAAAACCGGCGCCGCCCCTCATCCGTCACTTCGTGACACCTTCTCCCCGTGAACGGGGAGAAGGAAAAGAGCGCCCTACTTCGCCGCGCAGAGCTTATCGCGCGTCGTCGACGTCGCCGCCGCCGCCGAGAAACCATAGGGCTCGATGATCTTGGCGAACTCGCCGGACTTCTTCAGCTTGGCCAGCTCGACGTCGAAAGCGTCGCGCAGCGCCTCGTCACCTTTCTTGAAGGCGGCGCCGTCGCAATAGACTGGCGCACCCTGCACCGGAGCGATGACTTCGAGGTTCGGATCGGCGGCCTTCTTGACCAGGTCGTTGATCGACAGAACCGGCAGCGAATAGGCGTCGATGCGGCCGTCCTGCAGCATCTTCACACCGCTCTGGCCATCCGGCACGACGATGACGCGTTCGCGCGGCACGCCGGCATTGAGCGCCAGTTTCTCCTCGGTGCCGCCGCCCGGTGCGCCGATCGTAGCGGTCGCGTCCTTGGCGACATCCTCATAGCTCTTGAAGCCCTTCGGATTGCCCTTCTTCACCAGCATCGCCTCGGCGTCGCACAGAACCGGCTCCGAATAGGCAACGGCGGCGCAGCGCTCCGGCTTCATGAACAGGCCGGCGGTTACGACGTCGAAGCGGCCGGCCTGCAGGCCGGGGATCATGGCGCCATATTCCGAGATCGAGGCGACGATGTCGGCGACGCCGAGGCGCTTGAAGATCTCGCGCGCCACATCTGGCGCCGCGCCCGAAACCTTGCCGTCGGCGGCGACCGCCGTATAGGGCGGCTCGTTGGCGATGGCGACGCGGGCGAAGCCTTGCGCCTTGAGTTGTTCGAGCTTGCTGTCGTCGGCCGAACCGACGGTCGAGGCGGCCAGCACCGCCGTCAGTGCAAGGCCGGCGACGCCGGCCAGAATGCCAAGTTTCTTCATTGTTCCCAACTCCTTGTTTCTTGTCTTGCTTTTGTTGCGCGGCGGCGTTGCCGCCGGTTTTCCTAATCAAGGAGCGGCTTTCGCCGCCCCGGGGGCATGACGGTCAGACGCGATGTCCGGCCGCGATGATCTTCTTCAGGAAGCCCTGCGTGCGCTCCTGCTTGGGATTGCGGAAAATCTCGTCGGGCTTGCCTTCCTCGACGATCCTGCCGCGATCGAAGAACAGCACCCGGTCGGCGAAGTCGTGGGCAAAACCCATCTCATGCGTGACCAGCAACATGGTCATGTCGGTCTCGGCGCAGAGCCGCCATAGGACGTTGAGCACCTCCTCGACCAGTTCCGGGTCGAGCGCTGACGTCACCTCGTCGAACAGCATGATCTTCGGCTGCAAAGCGAGTGCGCGAGCAATCGCCACGCGCTGCTTCTGGCCGCCGGACAGCTGCGCCGGCATCGCCTTGGCCTTGTCGGCCATTCCGACCATGTCGAGCAGTTCCATCGCCCGCTTTTCGGCGGAGGCGCGCGGCATGCCCTTGGTGAGCATCGGCGCCAGGGTGACGTTGTCGATGACGCTCTTGTGCGGGAACAGGTTGAACAGCTGGAAGACCATGCCGATCTTCTGCCGCATTCGGGCCAGGTGCCGCTCGTCGGCAGGCAACAGCTGGCCATTGCGCTCCATGTGGTAGAGTTGTTCGCCATCGATCTGGATGTGGCCGGTGTCGATGCGCTCGAGTGTCATCAGGATGCGCAGGATCGTCGTCTTGCCCGAGCCGGACGGCCCGATCAGCGCCAGCTTCTCGCGCGGCATGACCTGCATCGACAGGCCGTCCAGCACCTTGAAGCTGCCGAAGCTCTTCGAGATGGCGTCGATCTTGATGATGGGCGCTGGTGCGGACAAATCAATTTCCCCGTGCTGGAGAAGCCTGTGCCCTTAACGATGCGGAACCCGCCAAATCATGTCAATTGGGAAAATAATATCATGACAATATTTATGATTCCGCACAATTTGGGAGCAATCCAGCCTAGATAGCGAGCAGGAGATGCTCCGGATCGCCAAGCAAAAGCTTGGTTACAACGCCGAGGCCGGCGCGCAGTTCCCCCTCGGTGGTCGAGCCCAGCGAGATGCGCACCGCCGGATGCCATGGTGCGTTGGAGATGCGGAAGGAGGTGCCCGGCGCGATCGCCACGCCTTGCAGCCGGGCCTGGGCGACGAAGCTCTCCTCGGCGCGGTCGGCGGGCAGTTGCAGCCAGACATGCAGCCCGTCGCGCCGGGCGCGATAGTCGACGCCTGCCAGCACCTCCGCCGCGATATCCTGCCGCCGCCGCAATGCCGCGCGCTGCCAGCGGACAAGCTCCATCGCGGTGCCGTCGGTGACCCATTTGGTGGCGATCTCAGCCACCAGCGGCGTCGCCATCCAGTTCGAAACCAGATGCCGATTGGCGACGGCGGCGACATAGCGGTCGGGCGCGGCGAGATAACCGATGCGCAGGCCGGGCACGGTGATCTTGGTGAAGGAGGTGACGTAAAGCGTGCGCTCCGGCGCAAAGGCAGCAACCGGCGGCGGCCGGTCCTCGACCAGGGGGCCGAGCACATCGTTCTCGATGATGGCGATGTCGTGCTTGCGCGCCACCGCCGCGATCTCAGCGCGGCGTGCGGCATCCATCAGCGTCGCCGTCGGGTTGATCACTGAGGGCTGCACGAAGACGGCGCGGATGTCGGACAGCCGGCAGGCTTCGTCCAGGGCTTCCGGAATCAGGCCGTTGCCGTCGATGGGCAGGCCTTCGAGGTTGAAGCCGAGATAGCGGGCGAGCGGCACCAGCGTGTGGTGGCCGATCGCCTCGGTGGCAACCGTCGAGCCGGGCGGCGCCACGCTCATCAACGCCACTGTCATGCCGGCGGTAGCGCCATTGGTCAGGCTGATGTTCTGCGCGGAGATGTCGAGCCCGCACAGTTTCAGCCATTCGACCGCCACCGAGCGGTGACGTGGAAACACCATGTTGGGCCGGAACGACAGTGCCGAACTCGACGGCAGGTTCTCGGCCAACCAGCCCAGCGCCTGCTTCAGCCGCTCCAGATGCATCGGTTCGCAGACCGGCTTCAGGATGGAGAGGTCGATGACCTCGCCAAGACGCTCGGGCAGATATGGCGGCTCAGGTTCGCGGCGTTGCGTCTGGACGAAGCTGCCGCGACCGATCTCGCCCGAAATCAGGCCGCGGCGGATCAGTTCCTCATAGGCGCGGCTGACCGTCTGTACCGAAAGTTTGAGGTCGTCGGCCAGCCGGCGATGGGTCGGCAGCCGCGCACCATTGGCCAGGCGCCCGTCATGGATGGCGCGCGCGAATTGGTCGGCCAGCGACTGATAGGCCGGCCGCCGGATGAGCGCGGGATCGGGTTGCCACAATGTCATGACTTATTAGAGATCGAAATCAGTGCAATTGACAATCGAAATAATGCGCCGTCATGGTGAGGTCGACGAAAAGTGGACGCTGATGACCGCTGCGAAACTCGACCCGATCGACCTGAAAATCCTCGACGCCATCCAGCGCGACGGACGCATCACCAAGCTGGCCCTGGCCGAACAGGTCGGGCTGTCGCCGACGCCATGCTGGATGCGGCTGCGCAGACTGGAAAAGGCCGGCATCGTCTCGGGCTATCACGCCCGCATCGCCATGCGTGTCGTGGCACCCGTCGCCACCGTGCTGATGGAGGTGACACTGGCCAGCCACCGCCAGGCCGATTTCGACCGCTTCGAGCGTGCCATTCGCGACATTCCCGAGATCGTCGCCTGCTGGTCGGTGGGCGGCGGTGTCGACTATGTGCTGAAGGTGATGGCGCGCGACATCGATGCGTATCAGCGCCTGGTCGACGGCTTGCTCGACCGCGAAATCGGCATCGACCGCTACTTCACCTACATCGTCATCAAGACGGTCAAGGACGAGATCGCGCTGCCCATAGCCGACCTGTTGCCTGCATCGCCGTAGGACTGGAGAGATCGCCTGCCGGAGCGGCACAATAGAGAGAGTCTGTCTACGGACGGGCATCCAAACAGCCTCTCTGTCCGGATTGGGCGGATAGTCTTCCCGCTCAGTCCGAACCGGGAGGCCTCGACCATGTCCGCGCATTTCGCCCGCTCACATCGCCACGAAGCGCTCGATCGCCTGGCCGACCGCCGGCTGCTGCGCGAACTCGCCTATGTCGACGGTCACTGGACGGCAAGCGAGGCGGCCGAAAGTTTCGAGGTCACCGATCCGGCCGCCGGCACCACCGTTGCCTTCGTCGCTGCGCTCGATGCACGCCAGACGACAAAAGCGATTGATGCCGCCGCGCGCGCCTTTCCGGCCTGGCGGGCGCTGCTGCCGCGGGAGCGTTCTGAAATTCTGCGAAAATGGTTCGACCTGATCATCGTCGCGAAGGACGACCTCGCTTTGCTGATCACACTGGAACAGGGCAAGCCGCTCCAGGAGTCGCTGGGCGAAATCGACTACGCCGCCTCCTTCGTCGAATGGTATGCGGAAGAAGCAAAACGCCTGAACGCCGAGAGCGTCACCAGCCATCTGCCGAACGCGGAAATGATGGTGCGGCGCGAGCCGCTTGGTGTCGTCGGTGTGGTCACGCCTTGGAATTTCCCGTCGGCCATGCTGACCCGCAAGGCCGCGGCCGCGCTTGCGGCCGGGTGCACCATCGTCGCGCATCCGTCCTCGGAAACGCCGCTGTCGGCACTGGCGCTGGCCGAACTCGGCGAACGCGCTGGCCTGCCCGCCGGGGTCTTCAACATCGTCACCGGCAAGGCTTCGACGATCGTCGGGCAGATGTGCGAAGACCCGCGCGTCCGCGCCATGAGCTTCACCGGCTCGACCGAAATCGGCAGGCTGATCGCCGCACAGAGCGCACCGACGATGAAGCGGCTGGTGATGGAACTTGGCGGCCACGCACCGCTGATCGTCTTTGCCGACGCCGATCTGGACAAAGCGGTGGGCATCGCCATCGACGCCAAATTCGCCACGTCGGGCCAGGACTGCCTCGCCGCCAACCGCATCTATGTCCAACGTCCGGTCTACGATCGCTTCTGCGCGGCCTTTACCACGCGAATCGAGGCGCTGCGGACCGGCAATGGCCTTGCTCAGGGCATCGATATCGGGCCGCTGATGCATGAGCGTGCGGTCAAGAAGGTTGAGGAACAGGTCGCCGATGCGCTGACCCACGGCGCGCGCTGCCTCACCGGCGGCGGGCGGCACCAAGCTGGCCCTTTGTTCTACCAGCCGACGCTGCTGGCCGACGTTTCCGACGAAGCGCTGATCATGCATGAGGAAACCTTCGGGCCGGTCGCCGCCGTGACGCCGTTCGACAGCGAGGACGAGGTGATCGGCCGCGCCAACGCCACCGAATATGGGCTCGTCGCCTATGTCGTGACCGAGAATGGCGCCCGGCAGCAGCGCATGGGCCGCGCGCTCGACTACGGCATGGTCGCAATCAACCGCGTCAAGATCACCGGCGCGCCGGTCCCGTTCGGCGGCGTCAAGCAGTCCGGCATCGGCCGCGAAGGTTCGCGCCACGGGCTCGAAGCCTTCACCGATCTGAAGTATCTGTGCCTGGACGTCGCATAGGTTCGCCCGGCCATTCCTCAAGGAGTAGAAAAAATGCTCGACCAGTCCAACGAACTCGCCGCCTGGGATCGCGACCACTTCTTCCATCCCTCGACGCATATGGGCACGCATGCGCGCGGTGAATCGCCAACCCGCATCATGGCCGGCGGTGAAGGCGTCACTGTCTGGGACAACAATGGCAAGAAGAGCATCGATGCCTTTGCCGGTCTCTATTGCGTTAATGTCGGCTATGGCCGCCAGAAGATCGCCGATGCCATCGCCGCCCAGGCCAAGAACCTCGCCTACTACCACGCCTATGTCGGTCACGGCACCGAGGCCTCGATCCGGCTTTCCAAGATGATCATCGACCGCGCGCCGCAAGGCATGTCGCGGGTCTATTTCGGCCTCTCCGGGTCCGATGCCAACGAGACCAACATCAAGCTGATCTGGTACTACAACAATGTGCTGGGGCGGCCGGAGAAGAAGAAGATCATCTCGCGCTGGCGCGGCTATCACGGCTCGGGCGTCATGACGGGATCGCTGACCGGGCTCGACCTGTTCCACAACGCCTTCGACCTGCCACGCGCGCCGATCCTGCACACCGAGGCGCCCTACTACTTCCGCCGCGCCGACCGCTCGATGAGCGAGGAACAGTTTTCGCAGCATTGCGCCAACAAGCTCGAGGAAATGATCCTGGCCGAAGGTCCCGAAACCGTCGCCGCCTTCATCGGCGAGCCGATCCTCGGCACCGGCGGCATCGTGCCGCCGCCCGCTGGCTACTGGGAAAAGATCCAGGCGGTGCTGAAGAAATATGATGTGCTACTGGTTGCCGACGAGGTGGTGACGGGCTTTGGCCGGCTGGGCACCATGTTCGGTTCCGACCACTACGGCATCAAGCCGGACCTGATCACCATCGCCAAGGGCCTGACCTCGGCCTATGCGCCGCTGTCGGGCGTCATCGTCGCCGACAAGATGTGGCAGGTGCTGGTGCAGGGTTCCGACAAGCTCGGCTCGCTCGGCCATGGCTGGACCTATTCGGCGCATCCGATCTGCGTTGCCGCAGGCGTTGCCAATCTCGAACTGATCGACGAGATGGACCTGGTGGCAAATGCCCGCGAGACCGGCGCCTATTTCCGCGCCGAGCTGGCCAAGGCCGTCGGCGGTCACAGGAATGTCGGCGATGTGCGCGGCGACGGCATGCTGGCGGCGGTCGAGTTCGTCGCCGACAGGGACGACCGGGTGTTCTTCGACGGCTCGCAGAAGATCGGACCGCAGGTGGCGACGGCGCTTGCAGCGAGCGGCGTCATCGGCCGCGCCATGCCACAGGGCGACATTCTCGGCTTCGCCCCGCCGCTCTGCCTGACCCGCGAGGAAGCCGACATCGTGGTGGCCAAGACGGCGGATGCGGTGAAGAGCGTGTTTGCCAATCTCTGAATCGACCTGGGAATGCCATGACCAAGACCCTCCCCGCCACCATGGCCGCCGTGCTCCTGACCGGGCACGGCGGACCGGAAAAACTCGTCTACCGCAGTGATGTGAAAGTGCCCTCGCCTGCATCAGCTGAAGTGCTGGTCAAGGTCAGCGCCTGCGGCATGAACAACACCGATGTCTGGGTGCGCCAGGGCGCCTATGGCACGGAAGAGGATGCGGCGGCGGTGTCGACATGGCGGCGCCAGGGCAACACGCTGACCTTCCCGCGCATCCAGGGCACCGATACGGTAGGCCAAATC
This sequence comes from Mesorhizobium bavaricum, assembly GCF_056781655.1. Taxonomy (NCBI): domain Bacteria; kingdom Pseudomonadati; phylum Pseudomonadota; class Alphaproteobacteria; order Hyphomicrobiales; family Phyllobacteriaceae; genus Mesorhizobium; species Mesorhizobium bavaricum. Next base: position 6,528,586 of record NZ_CM165566.1, read on the forward strand.
GTCGCCGTCGGCGACGGTGTTTCGCCAGATCGCATCGGCGAACGGGTGATGGTCGATTTCTCCATCTACAACCGCGACGACGATTCGCTGGCCGACATCGACTATATGGGCCATGGCCGCGACGGCGGTTATGCCGAATACCAGGCCGTGCCTGCCGAGAACGCGCATGTCGTCGACACGACCTTGAGCGATGTCGAACTCGCCACTTTCTGCTGTGCCTACCTCACCGGCGAACAGATGCTGGAGCGCGCCAGCCTGAAGGCCGGCGAGCGCGTGTTGATCACCGGTGCTTCGGGCGGTGTCGGCTCGGGCATTGTGCAATTGGCACGGGCGCGCGGCGCCATTCCCTATGCCGTGGTCGGCAAGGGCAAGGAACAGGCGGTGCTGGACATTGGCGCCGAGGCAGTCATCACCCGAGGCGTTGCCGACCTGCCGCAAGCCGTCGCCACGGCAACCGGCGGCCAACCGATCGACGTGGTGGCCGACCTCGTCGGCGGCGCCATCTTCAACGACCTCCTGCGCATCCTGAGGCCCGAGGGCCGATACACGACTGCAGGCGCCATTGCCGGCCCGGTCGTGCAGCTCGACCTCAGGACCATGTATCTCAAGCAGTTGCAGTTGCACGGCTCGAGCCAGGGCACGCGAGCGGATTTCCGCCGCATCGTACGCTACATCGAGGAGACGAAGATCCGGCCGCTGGTCGGCGGCGTCTACAAGCTCTCCGATTTCCACCACGCGCAAGCGGATTTCATCGCCAAGGATTTCGTCGGCAAGCTGGTGGTGGTGCCGGACGCCATGTGGAAAAGCGGGCCCGATCTCAAGTAAGATGGCGAAGCCGTAATGTGCTGCCTTTCATGCTCACACGCCTTCCAATTGAGTATCCCTTGCCAGGATTTGTCCGCAGAATTGGCATGACATTTCGCAGCGGTCCGCCGCCACAGAAATTAACCTAACAACCTCGACCTTGTCGTCTGGGCTGATTATCCCGCGACCCGCACGACAAGCTTGCCGAAATTCCTGCCCTCGAGAAGACCAAGAAAGGCCTGCGGCGCGTTCTCTATGCCGTCGACGATATCTTCCCGGTAACGCACCCGCCCGGATGCTATCCAATCGGCCATGTCGCGATAGAATGCCGGGCGCTGGTCGACGAATTCACGCTGGATGAACCCCCTGATGGTCAGGCTGCGATGGAGCACCTGCTGCATCAGGGTCGGCAGCCGGTCGATGCCGGAATCCGCGATGACATTGTATTGCGCGATCAACCCGCAGACCGGCACGCGGGCAAAATCGTTCAACAGGGGAAACACCGCATCCCATACAGGACCGCCGACATTCTCGAAATAGATGTCGATGCCATCAGGGCAGGCGACCTTCAACTGCTCGGCAAAATTATCGGCCCTGTGATCGACGACCGCATCGAAGCCGAGTACCTGCCGCACGAAAGCGCATTTGTCAGTGCCGCCGGCGATGCCAACGGCACGCGCCCCCTTGATGCGCGCGATCTGGCCAACGGCTGACCCGACCGCGCCGCTGGCCGCCGCCACGACCACCGTCTCGCCGAGCTTTGGCTGTCCGATGGTGAGCAGGCCGGCATAGGCGGTGAAGCCCGGCATGCCGAGCACGCCAAGGGCCGTCGTCACGGGCGCCGCCGCGGGATCGAGCTTGCGCAACCCGACACCGTCGGACAGCGCAAAACTCTGCCATCCGGAATGAGACAACACGATATCCCCTGCAGCAAACTCCGGATGGTGAGAGCTAACGACGCGCGCAACGGTACCGCCTTCCATCACGCCGTCGATATCGACCGGCCGGGCATAGGATCTGGCGGCGTTCATGCGCCCGCGCATATAGGGATCAAGCGATAGATAGAGGATCTGCAGCAGCAGTTCGTCCTCACCCGGTTGGACGACGTCAACTGTCTCGATGCGGAAGTCGCCTGGCTTCGGCCTTGCGGTCGCGCCGCAAGCACGATGCGGGTGTTCGTCTGGGTCGGCATTGGAGACCTCTTTGCGAAGGACGTTCTATTCGAAAAACCGGTTGGGTGGCCGCTTCAGGCCAAGATTCTCGCGCAGCGTCGTTCCCTCGTACTGCCGCCTGAAGATGCCTCGCCGCTGCAGTTCGGGCACCACCTTCTCGACAAAATCGTCGAGCCCGGCAGGCAGATGGGGAAACATGATGTTGAATCCGTCGGAGCCCTCAGTGACCAGCCATTCCTCCATGTCGTCGGCGATTGTTTCAGGCGTGCCGACGAAAGCAAGGCCGGAATAGCCGCCTAGCCTTTGCGCAAGCTGCCTGACGGTGAGGTTCTCGTTGCGCGCCAGTTCGATGACGCGCTCGCGGCCGCTTCTGCTGGCATTGGTCTCGGGGATTTCGGGCAAGGGCGCGTCAGGGTCAAAACCGGATGCGTCATGCCCGATCGCGATCGACAGCGAGGCAATGCCGCTCTCGTAGTAGACCAGACTGTCGAGCTTCGCCCGCCTGGCCTGCGCGTCCTCGACGCTGTCGCCGACGACGACAAAGGCGCCGGGCAGGATCTTGATATCGTCCCGCGATCTGCCGAGTTTCTCCGCGCGGTTTTTGACGTCGGCAAAGAAACGCTGTCCCGCGGCGAGATCGGCATGCGCGGCGAAAATGACTTCCGCCGTTTCGGCAGCCAGTTGCCGCCCCGCCTCCGACGCGCCGGCCTGGACGATGACCGGCCAGCCCTGGATCGGCCGGGCGATGTTGAGCGGCCCGCGCACCGAAAGATGCTCGCCCTTGTGATCGAGCACATGCAATCTGGAAGGGTCGAAATAGAGCCCGCTTTCGGCATCGCGGATGAAGGCATCGTCGGCGAAGCTGTCCCACAGGCCGGTGACGACGTCGTAGAATTCCCGCGCCCGCCGGTAGCGCTCGTCATGCTCGACATGGTCGTCGAGGCCAAAGTTGAGCGCCGCGTCAGGGTTGGACGTGGTGACGATATTCCAGCCGGCGCGCCCGCCGCTGATATGGTCCAGCGAGGCGAAGCGACGCGCGATGTGATAGGGCGCGTCGAACGTCGTCGATGCGGTGGCGACCAGCCCGATGTGATCGGTGACGGCGGCCAGCGCCGACAGCAGCGTGAACGGCTCGAACGACGTGACCGTGTGGCTGCGCCGCAGCGCCTCGATCGGCATGTTGAGAACGGCCAGATGGTCGGCCATGAAGAAGGCGTCGAACTTCGCCGCCTCCAGCGTCTGGGCAAAGCGCTTCAGATGCGCAAAATTGAAATTGGCGTCGGCATAGGCGCCCGGATAACGCCAGGCGCCGGTGTGCAGGCTGACCGGACGCATGAAAGCGCCGAGCCGCAATTGTTTCTGGGTCATGAAAGTCGTCCTGGCAGATGAATACAATCGAGCACTGTCGCTCGAATCCTGATCTTAGGATCGGACGGTCTGCCCAACTCGGGAAGGCACTCTGTTGCGTCGCACCCGGCTTTTGCAGCATTTCCGTTTTGCCGCACCCTGGACCGCAGCACAAAAAATGGCCGGGCTCGAATGCGGCCCGGCCAAAAGAAGGTTAAAACCTTCAGAGGGGAACACCGTTCAGCGGAATGGGAGGAGACCGCCGAACGATTTTACCTGTTTGAGCCTATTTCAGAGCTTTGGCGACGAATGGCATTCCAAAGAATGCCCCGAACGGCGAAATTATGTTCAGCGCTTCCCACCAGCCTCATGGGCGCACCGCTCCGGTTTCAAGAAGATCGGCATAGTGGCGGCGCGCCACGTCGGGATGCGAACGCAGACGGCTTTTCAGGACGTTGGTGCCGACGTCGCGGAACAACGGGTTGTCGGGATCGCTTGCCGGACCGCGTGCCTCCGCCGCCAGTTCCTCGGGCAAAGTCAAAAGCGGTATGGTCGCATCCAGCCGCGCGCTGAAGAAGAAGGGAACGGAAATCCGCTCGACGCCGGCGGGCGGCGTCACGACGCGGTGAACGGTGGCGCGCAGATACCCATTCGACGCCAGTTCAAGCAGTTCGCCGATGTTGACGACCAGCGTTCCGGGGATCGGATCCACATTGACCCAGCTTCCATCATATTCGACCTGCAGCCCCTTGTTGTCGTCCTGCAGCAGCAGGGTCAGGAAGCCGCCATCCTTGTGCGCGCCGACACCCTGGTCGCCATCCGTCGCGTCACGACCGGGATAACGCACGATCTTCATACGATGGTTGGGCGAGTCCCTGTAGATCGAGTCGAAGGCGTCCTCGGGCTGGTCAAGCGACAGCGCGAAGGCTTTCAGCAGCCTGATCGCCACCGCCGTGGCCCTGGTCTGCCATGCCAGCAGCGCCGGTTTGAGATCGGGCAATGCCGAGGGCCATTGGTTCGGCCCTTGCAGCCGCGTCCAGGCCGCAATTCCCGGCCCTTGCGGTATGGGCTGGCGCTCGACGCCGATGTCGAGTTGCTCACGCCAGTCGGCCGCGCCCTTGGTCAGCTCACCGCCGGCGCGCGTGTAGCCGCGAAACTGCGAGGATTTGACCATTTCGATCGCCAGCTTGTCGGCCTCCGGCAATGCGAAGAACCGCCGCGAGGCATCAAGCACGTCATCGATCTCCGAGGCGGAAATTCCGTGGCCGCTGAGATAGAAGAAGCCGACGTCCCGGGCTGCCGCGCGCAGGTCCAGGAGAAAGGCGCGATGCTCGGACGCCCCTTGTTCGACACGGCTCAGATCGAGTACCGGCACAATTCTGGGCATGGTCAGGTTCCTTCTTTTCCCTGCCCGTGCCGAGGAGAAGTAGAAGCGACCCATCGGCAAGCACTCCGGGCACGGATCGTGCATCCAAGGTTACACGCCGGGCCGGCCGATCAAAGCAACGGACACTCCAATCTGGGCCGGATAGAAGAAAGTCAGCGCTGCATATTATGGCTTGCGGGCAAATAATGTTCCCAACAGGTATTCTAAAATCGGAGAGGGTTATGCGGACTTCGGCATAACCTCGAGGCCGGGCGGGTTGGCCGTTGCAAGGAGGAGGCAATCGACTCGCGGGCAAGACGAGTAACTCGCCGGATCGCGCCTCACGTCTCCAGAGATCGGCGGCATCGAACAGGTTCAACTTGGCAGCCGTAGTCGACCTTCTTTTCATCCGCCACGCTAAAGGCTGAACCGACCGGCAACATTGTTCCGTCGCTTGCTCGCACCACAGGCGCGCCGTTGTCGCACGCGACCTCGCCGTTGAGAGCGCCGATCCACAGAGCTAGATTACCGGCCCAAGGCTTTGGACCGACAGAGCGCTTGGTTACGCATGCGATCGCGCGATCGCTTGAGGGCTTCAAGCCAACCCGAACGTCTCCACGGCGCGCATGATGCCGCGCAGTTCGGCGAGGCCTTTCAGCCGGCCAATCAGCGAGTAGCCGGGATTGATCCTGGTCTTGCCGATATCGTCGGCGAGCAGATGGCCGTGATCGGGGCGCATCGGAATGCGCCAGTCGGCGCGACCTTCTTTGCTGCGGCGCGCCTCTTCCTGCATCAGAGCGAGGATGACATGCGCCATGTCGGTGCCACCTTCGAGATGCTCGGCTTCGTAAAACGAGCCGTCTTCCTCGATGGTGATGTTGCGCAGATGGGCGAAATGGATGCGGTCGGCGAACTCCTTGACCATGGCGACAATGTCGTTGTCGGCGCGTGTGCCGTAGGAGCCCGTGCAGAAGGTCAGGCCATTGGCCGGACTGTCAACGGCGTTGAGGATAAAGCGCGCATCCTCGGCGGTCGAAACGATGCGCGGCAGGCCATAGAGCGAGAAGGGTGGATCGTCGGGATGGATGCACATGCGCACCCCTTCCTGCTCAGCCACCGGAATGATCTCGCGCAGGAACCAGGCAAGGTTGTCGCGCAATTCCTTAGGGCCGATCGCATCGTAGTCCGCCAGGGCCTCGCGAAAACTGTCCCGGTCGTAGCTGCGCTCGGTCGCCGGCAGGCCGGCGATCAGATTGCGCTCGATCCTGTCGATCTTCTCAGCGCTCAACTCCCTCAGTCGCGTATCCGCCTCGGCGATACGCGCTGCACTGTAACCGGCCTCGGCATTCCGGCGCTTCAGCACGAACAGGTCGTAGGCCGCGAAATCGATCGCGTCGAAACGCAAGGCATAACCCGTCGTCGGCAGTCGATAGGCCAGATCCGTGCGGGTCCAGTCGACCACGGGCATGAAATTGTAGCAGACCGTGGTGATGCCGGCCTTGGCAAGCGCGCGGATCGTCTCCTTGTACCAGCCGACATAACGGAGCCTTTCCGCCGCGCCGATCTTGATCGAGTTGTGGACGGGAATGCTCTCGACGACCGACCAGGTCAGCCCTGCCGCCTCGATAATCCGCTTGCGCTCCAGAATGCTCTCGAGCGGCCAGGCGCGCCCGTCATAGATGTCGTGCAGGGCTGATACGATGCCCGTCGCGCCCGCCTGCTTGACATGATCAAGCGTTACCGGGTCGTCGGGTCCATACCAGCGCCAGCACTGTTCCATTGCCGCTTTCCTTCTGCGAGAGAAGGGCAACTTATTGTTGGACCATAACGGGAGTCAAACCAAAAATCTGAACTGATTTCAAGTGCTCCTTCCCCGAACTTCAATTGAAATCCTATGACCGTAGGCCAGAGTCGATTGTTTTCCTCAAATCCTGCGCTATCTTGGTCCAACAATTAAAAGAAGGCTCGACGTTTGGAACACTCTCAGGCTGCACGCGAGAACGCCGCCGCGCGGCGCATCAGCGGCCGCTCGGCGGTCGACACGACGGCCGGTCGGATTCTTGACCTGATCCGCGTGCGGCAGCTGAATGTCGGCGACGTGCTGCCGACGGAGCGTGAGCTCAGCGAACTCACCGGCGCCAGCCGCAACACGGTGCGCGAAGCGTTGCGCACCATCCGCACCTACGGGCTTATCGACCCCAAACCCCGCGTCGGCGCCGTCCTGGCCAACGGGCAGAGCATCGCCATCCAGAATTTTTTCGCCGCGCACATGGACATCTCGCGCTCGTCCTTCGCCGACATACAGGGCTACCGGCGCATCATCGAGGTCGGCATCGGTGACCATATCGTGCTCCACGCCTCGAACGAACAGCTCGACGCGCTCGACGAGATCAACGCCCGGATCGTCGGCAGCCACTCGGCCGAAGAGGCCGCCGAAAACGATTTCAATTTCCACATGGCGCTGATCAGGCTGGCGGACAATCGCATGCTGACGGACATGTATTCCTTCCTTTCGCCAGTGATCCTGCGGATTATGACCATCGGCAAGGAAAGACGCCCGATCCTGGCCGATACGAGGGCAGCACATGGCGAGATCATTGCTGCGCTGCGCGCGCGCGACAGGCTGGCCTACGCCTACCTGATCAGCCGCCATCTCGACTTCGGCTTGCGCTTCCTGCCGGAAGAGCCGGCCTGCGACCGCCAATGATGGAGTTCCCACAATGAAGGATTTCGACGGCAAGGTCGCCTTGGTGACCGGCACAACCGGGATCGGCCTGGCGACAGCCAGACGTCTTGCGGCAGGTGGTGCCGCGATCATCGCCTGCGGCATCGATCGCGCGGCCAATGCGGCGCTGAAAGCGGAACTGGAAAGCTCTGGAGCAGGCGTGCTCGTCATAGACGCCGACGTCTCCGTGCCGGATCAGGTTCGTGACGCGGTCGCCACCGGCGTCGAACGGTTCGGTGGCCTCGATATCATCGTCAATTCCGCGGCGGTCCATCCGTACGGAACCGCAACCAGCACCGACTTCGAGACCTGGAACAAGGCGATGTCGGTCAATGTCGGCTCGATCTATCTGACCGCGCATTTCGGCATTCCGGAAATGATCCGCCGGGGTGGCGGCGCCATCGTCAATGTGGCTTCGGTACAGGGTCACGCTTGCCAGCAGAATGTCGCCGCCTATGCGACGACCAAGGGCGCGATCCACACGCTGACGCGCTCGCTGGCGCTCGACTACGCACGTCAGGGAATCCGCGTGAATTCGGTCAGCCCGGGCTCGGTCCGCACCCCGATCCTGGAAAAGGCGGCACGCGGCGAGAATGGCACCGATGCCGATGTCGAGGCGGCCTACAAGCGCTTCGGCGAAGCGCACCCTATCGGCCGCATCGGCGAGCCGGAAGAGGTGGCGGAACTCATCGCTTTCCTGTGTTCGGCGAAAGCCGGGTTCTGCACCGGCGCCGACTACAAAATAGATGGCGGCCTGACCGCCGGCATTGGCGTGAAGTAGCATCTCCGATACGGCCGACTACGGCGCACCCGCACCCAAAGTCGATTTCTGGTTTTGAACAGATTTAGCCCGGCATCTAGGCGCCTCGACCAAATGCTCTATTTCCTCCTTGTCGCGTTGATCAACGATGGAGGTTGGCATGGATCGGCGATTGTTTCTGACTGGAATGTTAGGATTGGCGGGCGCTGCGGCCGTGGTCACCGTAGCTCGCCCCGTGAGGGCGGTGGCTGGCATCCCGAGCACTGGGAACGGCATTCTCGATGAGCTGGACAAGCCGGTAGACGACCTTGTGGAGCCGGGTCCTGATAGCCAGAATGACGTCGAACCCGTGCAGTACTATCGATGGAGGCGGCGGCGTGTATGGAGGCGGCGGCGTGCATGGCGCGTGGTTTGCCGTCGCTATTGGCGTCGAGGCCGCTGGCGCCGGAGATGTTTCCGCCGATCCTACTGGATCCGCTACTATTGATACCCTGTAAACGCGAAGGCTCCGGCGTTTTGTTGGAGCCTTCGCTCGGCCCAGTTCATTCCTTGCTGCCGGCTCGAACCGGTTGCGCTTGCGGCGGTGGCTCCCATCCGAAAACACTGCGGCCGCCCAGCATATGCGACTGGTCGAACTCCCCTGCCACGATTTCCTTCAGGCTGGGACCGGTGACATAGCGCTCGACCTGGCGCGACTGGTCGTCCAGCCGTCTCAATGCATCGATTTCCTCGGTGCGGCCGAGCCTTGCTTTGTGAACGGCCGATTTCAGCACGCCGATCGTCTCGTCATAGACTTTCAGCGGCACCGGGAACGGGTGTCTATCCTTGCCACCATGCGCCAGCGAGAACCGGCCGGGGTCCGAAAACCGGCATGGCGCCCCATGCACGACCTCGGCCACCATCGCCAGCGCACGCACGGTGCGGGCACCGACGCCGGGCACCATGAGCAGTTCCGAGAAATCGGCGGGCCCGCGTTCGGCGGCGGCAGCGATATTGCCGTGCAGGCGGCGCATGACGACGTCGCTTTCGCGGACGTCATGATGGGCCGGCATGACGAGATACGGCAACAGCGGCTGCGCGGGAGCGGGTGGAGAGCCATGCTCCAGCAAGGCAAACTCTTTCACGATGCGATCGGGTCCCAGATCCCGCAGCAGGTCCAGTTGGCCGTGACGCGAAGCATCGGCGCGCCGGTCGGTCAGGTTGACGATCTCGCCCTGATTGGCGCCTTCGATCGCGGCATGCGGCTGGTCGACAAAGCTCGTCAGCCCCTCGGATAGCCAATGATAGCGACGCGCCACCTTGCTGTCGCCGTTCATGCCTTGTTGCACCACGACCCAGTCGCCATCGTCGGTGACGATGAAGCCGTGAAGGTAGAGATCGAAGCCGTCCTGGACGGCGGCACTATCGACCTTGGCGACCAGTCTGCTGGCCTTGGCCAGGCCGGTTCCGTCGAACCCGACACGCTCGCCGATCAATGCCAGTTCGTGCGGGGTCTTGCGCGAATGCGCGCCACGCCCGCCGCACACATGAATGCCGAGTTCGCCGGAGAGCGGTGACAGGCCACGTTTCAGGGCGCCGACAACGCTTGTCGTGATGCCGGAGGAATGCCAGTCCATTCCCATGACCGCGCCGAAAGACTGGAACCAGAACGGGTGTGCCAGGCGGCGCAGCAATTCGGTTCGGCCATAGTGATGGATGATCGCCTCGCACATCACCGCGCCAAGGCGGGTCATGCGGTCACCGAGCCATTTGGGCACGCGACCGCCATGCAGTGGGAGATCAGCACTTCCCGATCGTTGCGCCAAGTTGTGCCGCCCGCGTTGCTCGTTGCGTAGAGATAGGTGTTGCGGCCCTGTCAGGAAAGCCTGCTGTCGCCCTTGGCTGGGCGAACATCAAGCAGCAGCGCGAGATGTCTGGCCGCTGCGCTTTCGATGATGAGCTCTTCCAATTGATGATCGGACAAACTTGTAGCGGTTCGCTTGGGAACCTCATCGATGCCGCCGCGAACGGATATCGGGACGGAATGTGCCTGATCGTCAAGGTAGGCACCGATCGCCAACACCGCATCGGCATCGACATTGCGTGGCAATGGCCGCATCGACCCTTCCTCCCCGGCACAGTTTCCCTGAAGGCAAAGTCCGAGTCGAGATCGATCTCGTTGATGTACGATTTCGTACATTGATCGCGTCTCATCGTATCGATCGGAACAATTCAGCCATCAGGCGATTTAAGAGCCCTGGAAAATCTCTCGTCTGGAGGCTTGAATGGCGAAACGGAGAATGCGCGACCCGTATCAGCTGCGTGCGCAGGCTGACCGGATTTCCAAGGAGATCATCGACATCGAGCGCTCAGCCCGAGAAGTAAAGACCGCAAAGCTCAGGGCCCAGCGCGAAGCCCTGCAGCAGGCATCTGCTCGGACAAAGCCCGACAGGGTCGGCAGCGGCGACGCCGAATAGACCTGTCATCGCACCATGGCGGGCTCGTCGGATTTTTGCCGATCCTGACCGCAGCAGAAACCAGGTGGGGTCTGCTGCCCGGACCAGAACGAGAATGGTAGCCAAGCCAATACCGGAGGAACGATTTGAACGGAAACTCGTTTGCCCTGACTGGAAACGGGATGAGCAAAATGGTCGCGCCGCGTGCTGCCTGGAAAGGTTTTTTGAAGGTCGGTTCGGTTTCCTGCGGCGTGAAGATCGTCGGCGCCACCAGCGAGGCGTCGAAGGTTCATTTCAGGATATTGAACCGCAAGGACGGACTCCCGGTCAAAAGCGTCTACGCCGACGACGAGACCGGAAAGCCGGTCGACGTGGAAGACCAGGTGAAGGGCTTCGAGGTCGAAAAGGATGAGTTCCTCCAGATCGAGCCCGACGACATCAAGGCGCTCAAGCTGACGTCGAACCATACGCTTGAGGTCGGTGAATTCGTATCGCTTGACGAGATCGACACACGCTACCTCGAGAAACCCTACTACCTGATCCCGGCCGATGGCGCTGCACTCGAGGCCTACGGTGTGATCCGCGATGCCATGAGGAACAAGGGTGTCGCCGCGCGATCCTGCGTCGTGCTTTACCAGCGGGGCCGCGAGGTTCTGATCCAGCCCTATGGCAAAGGCATGGTGATGACCGAGCTGCGAAACCACAATGAAATGGTCTCGCAGGACAGCGTGTTCGACGGCTTGAGGACACAGAAATATGATCCAGAGCTACTCGAAATCGCCGGCATGCTCATCGACAAGAAGCTGACGACGTTTGATCCTTCGAAGTTCGAGGACACCTACGAAGATGCGCTGATTGCCATGATCGATGCGAAGCGCAAGGGCAAGCAGCTGCCGAAGCCGGCGCCGAAGCCGAAAGAGAATGTCATCAACCTGGCCGAGGTGCTGAAAAAGAGCCTCAGACAGGAAGAGTTGGGGACACCTGAAAAGACCGCCCCGCCGAAGCGCAAGACCGCCTAGCACCAAGACGGCTAGCACCAGGACGTGCCCGATCCAGGAGAGATTTGTGAGCAGACTTACTCCGCAGCAATGCCGTGCAGCACGTGGCCTGTTGGATTGGCCGCAGGCCAGGCTTGGTGCAAAATCGAATGTGAGCGAGGGAACGGTTCGGGATTTCGAAAAAGGAAAGCGTGTTCCAGCCGCGGACAAGCTCGTCGCAATCCTGTCGGCGCTCGAACTGGCGGGCGTCGCCTTTCTGGACGAGACAGCCCATGGCGGGCCTGGCGTCCGGCTCAGGAGGTCGACGACGTCGCGCACGCGTGTTCGAGACGGCGAAGCCGGAATTATCGAGAGCAGCGAAATGTAACGTGCCGTCCTTGAGGTGCCGGACTGCGCGAACCGCCCCTACGAGGGCTGGCCCGTCATCAGGCGCAGGAATTGGTCGACAAGTTAGGGGAACGACGACCAGACACCTGATCAGTTCGATGACATTTCGCGGATGAGTTCGTCGAGCGCGCCAATGTCGTCCAATGCCGCCACCTCCAGCGGATCCGTGCTCTGCTGCGGTGTCCCGTCCGGGCCGACAGGTGCGTAGCTCGCGACCAGGATGTCGCGATATTGCTGCAGCAAGACGACCGCACTCTCCATAAGTTCCTGTTTCATCGATGCGAGACTATCAAATCGGTGCTCTCGATGTGGTTTTGTTTTGCCCGCACCATCTGTCCGCATCCGGCCAGGCTGCGTTGCGCCGCTCCAGCCGTGCTTCAACGAAAAATGCACCATCGCCCTACCGATGGCCGGAACGCCGGCTCTCCCAGACGGTTATTGGCAAAAGAGAGGAGCGGACCAACATGGTGAAAAGCGTCGAGCAGGCACTGGAGGACGCGATCCTTGCAATTCGGATTCTTCGAAAATCCATCGCCGACCATGGGCATTCCGAGGCGATGATAGATTTCGACCGGCTGATGGCCGCAGCCATAGGCGGAGCCGAGGAACAACTGACCAAGCTGCAGAACTCCGGATTGTCTTGAACGTCGACCCGAGACTGGAAGGCTTTCTAGGCAAGCATCCGAGCTGCCTTCGCTGCCGCTAGCGTTCCGGCAGAGCGTGACGATCCAGGTCACCCTAGCACATTTATGGAATTGCTCTCGCCGACACCATTGACGCTGGGCTCGGCTGCCTGAAGATGTCGGTACTGCCCGCCCGCACAAAGAAAGCGTCAGGCCACAACGCCAGACGACGGGTTTCAGCAGTGCCCGATCGGCGATTTCCATGCCGAAACCAGTCGTGCCGCCGTGTGGCTGCATATCGCCAAGGATTGAACGGAATGAACAAAATCGATCTTGAAGGACAGGTCGCCGTCGTCACCGGCGGAGCGCAGGGACTGGGCCTGGCCTTTGCCAGGCGGATGGTCGCATCGGGCGCAAGGGTGAGCCTGTGGGACATGAACGAGGCAGGGCTGGAGGTGGCGGTTGCCGGACTCGGCGATGCAGCCAGGGGAGTGCTGGTCGACATCACCGATGCCGAGGCGGTGCTTGCGGCGCACGCCCGCACCGAAAACGAGAGTGGGGCCGTCTCGATCATGGTCAATTCGGCCGGGATAGCCGGGCCCAACCATACGCTCGATGAGTATCCGCTCGACGCCTGGCGGCGCGTCATAGATATCAACCTCAACGGAACCTTTCACGTCAACCGCGCTGTCGTGCCTGCCATGAAGGCGCGCAACTACGGCCGCATTGTCAACATCGCCTCGATCGCCGGCAAGGAAGGTAATCCCAATGCTTCGGCCTACTCGGCTTCCAAGGCAGGCGTCATCGGGCTGACCAAGTCGCTGGGCAAGGAGCTTGCCGGCTACGACATAGCGGTCAACTGCATCACACCGGCCGCGGCGCGCACGCCGATCTTCGACCAGATGAAACAGGAGCATATCGACTACATGCTGGCCAAGATCCCGCGGGCCCGGTTCCTGGAAGTCGACGAGGCGGCAAACATGGTCGCCTGGCTGGTCTCGAAGGAAAACAGCTTCACCACCGCATCGGTGTTCGATCTCTCCGGCGGCCGCGCCACCTACTGATCCCAAACCACGAGAATTCGCGAAACACGGGCCAGGCTCACAGCAGTTTCAGGGGCGAACGCGGCCCGAGATTCAGGAGAGCAGCATCCTCCCGGCGGTGATCGCCAGGAAGAACGCAAAGGCAAGTTTCAGGTAACGCGGGTTGAGCGCGTGAGCGAGCCTTGCGCCCAAGGGTGCGAACAGAAAGCTTACGGGCGCTATGATGGCAACGGCCGGCAGGTTGACGTAACCCAGACTAAGCGGAGGCCTGCCAGCAACCTCGAGACCCGACCAGATGAAGCCGGCCACCGCTGGAAGCGCGATCAGCAGGCCGAGCGCGGACGACGTGCCGACGGCTCGGTGTACCGGAAAGGAAAAGCTGGAAAGCGTCGGCACCGAGAGCGTGCCGCCGCCAATTCCCATGAGCGAAGAGACAACGCCGATGACAGAGGCAATCGCTCGGTTGATCCAGCCGCTTTGCGGCAGGTGATTGGAGATCACAAGGTTCTTCGGCATCGCCATGTTGACGGCCACCAGCAGGCCAACGACGCCGAAAACCAGCCGCAGGCCGGCGCCCGGAATGAATTTCGACATGATGCCGCCGATGAGGGCACTGGCGAAAATCGCCGGTCCCCAGAGATTGAGCAGGGGCCGATCGACATTGCCGCGCTTGTTGTGCGACCGCATCGATGAGATCGAGGTGGGAATGATGACCGCAAGCGACGTCGCGACCGCCAGATGACTGGTCACATCAGGCGAAAAGTGAAACAGGGCAAGCACCCAGAACAGCACCGGGACGATGACTATTCCGCCGCCGACCCCCAGCAGGCCGGCCAGCACACCGGACGCCACGCCGGTGATGGCCAGGCCGGCGACCAGCATTGCAACCGTCAGCCCGTCGAACATCGACGCGAATCCGAAGTTCACCATGATTTCCCCTTGAATGGCCGTGGCGGGCACTTTTGGCCGCACCCGTCCGCTGTTGCGACCCGATGCGAGTCGCCCAAAGTGTGCAGTGGTTTTGGGTACGCGATGCGCTTTAGACTAGTGGCGCACCATCCCGGCGTCGACATTGAGCGTCTGGCCGGTGATCCAGCGCGCATCGTCGGAAGCCAGGAACGAAACCACATCGGCGATATGCTCCGGCTGCCCTTTGCCTTTCATCGCCTGAAGCATCTCGACGAAGCCGAAGGCCTCGTTATGCGGGCTCGCCTTGACGCCGTCGCTCTCGATCAGGCCAGGCGTTACCGCGTTGGCGGTGATGTTGTATTTGCCGAGTTCCGTGGCGAGAGCCCTGGTGAAGCCGATGACCCCGCCCTTGGCGGCGACATAGGCCGCCATATTCGGTGTGCCGGCAAAGAAGGTGTTGGATGCGATGCTGATCACGCGCCCGGCCTTGCCTGCCGCACGCATCTGGTCCGTGCCGGCGCGGCTGACGATGAAGGTACCTGTCAGGTTGACATCGATGATCTTGCGCCAATGGTCGAGATCGACATCGTCCCAGGCGACGAACGGCACGATGCTGGCATTGTTGACCAGAATGTCGATGCCCCCTGTCAGGGCCTGGATTTCAGCGAAGAGCGCCTTGACGGATGCCGGATCGGAAATGTCGGCAGCGATCGCCTTCGCCTTTCCACCGATCGACGCCGCCGCCGCCTTGGCGCCTTCCGCGTTGATGTCGCTGACGATGACGGTGGCGCCGTCGGCGACCAGCCGCGCTGCGATCGCCTTGCCGATACCCTGCGCGGCGCCAGTAACCAGGGCCGTCTTGCCCACAAGCCGTTCAGTCATGAAAATTCTCCCTCAATCCGTGATCTAATTTCTGGTCAGGCGTCGGCATCGATCACTGCCAGCGCAGCATCGATGCCTTTGCCAATCGTGAGCTTCTGCCCTGCCGCGTTCATGGCGCCGCCAAGTGCCGTCAGCGCCGCGATCGCATAGATCGGCTGGGCGGTCGGGCCCATGTGGCCGACACGTGTCAGCTTCCCCAATGTTTCGCCGCGGCCCGACGAAAACACCACGCCGTAGCGGGCGCGCGCGGCCTGGCGAAGCGCCTTCTCGTCGACGCCTTCGGGTGTGCGGACTGCGGTCGTTGTCGGCGACGCGATCTTGTCACTGGCGGCCCAGATCGACAGGCCCATCGCGGCGACGCCCGCGCGCATGGCCTTGGCCGTGAGCGCGTGGCGCGCCCACACCGCCTCCGGCCCCTCACCAAGGTAGAGGTCGAGCGCGACGTCGAGCCCGTTCATCTCGGAGACGGACGGCGTGAACGGAAACGCCTCGTTCCTTGACCATGCATTTTCCCAGTCGACGATGCTCAGCATCGATGCGCGCGGCGCTAGGGGATTTGCCTTCATCTTGGCCCAGGCCCGCTCGCTGACACCCATCATCGTCAGCCCGGGAGGCGCACCCAGGCATTTGTTCGGGCCGGTGACATAGATATCGGCCTGGCAATCCTCGGGGTGCGTCTTCATGCCACCAAAGGACGAGACGGCGTCGACGATGAGATAACCGCCATGCGCCGAAACCAGCGCGCCGATCGCGTCGATCGGATTGATGGTGCCGGACGGCGTGTCGTGGTGACAGACGGAAACGACGGTGATTTCCGGATGCGCTTTCAGCATTGCCGCAACCGCCTGCGGGTCGATCGCCTCGTTGTAGGGCACCTCGATCTCGAGCAGTTGTGGCGAATAGCGCTTCGCCCAATAGCCAAACCCCTTGCCGTAAACCCCGGAGGCGAGGTTGAGCACGACGTCGTCGGGCGCGATCAGGGAGGCTGCGGCAGCCTCCAGGCCAAGCACCGGCTCGCCATGCAGAATGACCGGCCTGTTCGACAGCCGCATCGCCTTCTGCGCCTTGTCGATCACCTTCTCGTAAAAGAGCTGGAACGCCGGGTCGTAGTCGTAGAGCACCGTGCGACCGAGGCCGCGCAGCACATCAGGATAGGCGTTCACCGGTCCCGAGGTGAGTGTGATGACCGGTTCGGCATGGTCAAAATAGCGCATGGTCTTGTCTCCGCATTGGTAACGGTCAGCCGTAGAATTGCGTGCCGGTCCTGTAGGTCTTGAAGTTGTCCATGTCGTGCGAATACATCAGGTCGGCGCCATGGTCCTCGGCCAGCTTCTTCACCTTGCGCATCGAATTGACGCCCGCCACCGGATCGATGTGGAAGGCCGCCTGGCACAACGTTTCAAGGCTCTTCTGCGTATAGGCGGCATCGATCGTGAACATGATCGGCTTGCGCTTGGGGAACTCCACCAGGAGGCTGTAGTGGCCGATCGAATGGCCAGGCGTCGAGATCAGCCTGACGCCCCTTGCAAGGTCGACGTCGCCATCGATGCCCTCGAAGGTCGAGTTGGCGCGCGTCGTGCCCTTCAGCAACTGCGCGGTCGCGCCGCGCGCCTCCGCCGCTTCCGCCGAGAAGCTCAGGTCGGAATAGCCGAGGTGTTCGAAAGGCTGCGGATTGCAGGCCTGCGGCACCTCACTGCGGTGGCAGATCTTCTTGGCGTGCGGAAAGTACTTGTTGCCGCCGCAATGGTCGAAGTGGAAGTGCGAATTGACGACGACGTCGATGTCCTTCGGTTCGAGGCCGAGCAGCGCCAGAGCGCCGGGGATGGTCTGGTGCTTTTCCTGGATCGGCTTTTCGAACGGCAGTACCTTCATCACGTGATCGTAGTCGTAGCCGGTGTCGATGAGAAACCGGCCCTCGGCATGCTCGATCAGGATCGAATAGACGGGGAAGCGCACTTCGCCGCCAGGGCCCCTGTTCCAGAACACGTGATATCCGTCGAGAACGAGCGAGCCGCCGTCGAGCAGGTAGACCTTGGTATCCGACATTCTTGCCTCCTGTTTGGCGCGGGTCCCGTCCGCGCTTGATTGTGATCAGCGCGCGCCGCGCTCGTATGGAATGCCCAGCGCTGCCGGCAGACTGGCGCGCCGGCCGAACAGCACCAGCATGATCATCACCGCCAGGAACGGCAGCATCTGGATGATGTCGGTCGGTATGTTGATGCCGGCCACCTGCATTGCTGTCGTCAGCGACAGGCAGACCCCGAACAGCAACGCGCCGAACAGCACCCAGATCGGGCGACCGCGCGCCAGCATGGCCAGCACGATGCCGAGAAAGCCTGCGCCATTGGTGATGAAAGGAATGAATAGCCCGGCCCCGACATTGGCGAGATAGGCGCCGCCAAGCCCGGCCAGTGCTCCGGTCGTCAACACGGCGATGGTGCGGGTTCGCACGACGTCGATGCCGGCGACATCGAGCGCGGCCGGCTTGTCGCCCGCAGCCTGCAGGTTGAGGCCCAGTTGTGTGCGCCGGTAGACGTAGCGCATGCCGAAAACCAGCGCGACCGCCAGATAGACGATCAGATGCTGTTTGAAGAACGCAGGGCCGATGACCGGAATGTCCGAAAGCAGCGGAATGACCGTCGCGTCCGCTGCCGGCAGGCGCGGATAGCTGCGCGAAAACTGGAAGTGATGGAGCAGTGCCGTCAGACCTTCCAGTCCCAAGGTCAGTGCGATACCAATGACGATCTGGTTCAGCCCGATGCGCACGCAAAGCAGCGCCATGACAAGCGCCACCGCTGCGCCGCCGGCGGCACCGGTGAGAAAGCCCAGCCACAGCGACCCGGAATAGAAGGCGCCGACAAAGCCGAGATAGGCGCCGGCCAGCATCATGCCTTCGATGCCGATATTGAGCACGCCCGCCTTCTCGGACATCTGCTCGCCGAGCCCGGCAAGCAGCAGCGGGATCGCCGCGGTGACGGCGCCGAACAGGAGCGCGCTGAGAAAGACTTCGCTGAAGAGCCCGGTCATGCCCTAAGCCCTCCGCGACTGGTTGTAGCGGTGATCGAAATATTCGGCGAGCGCGAGCACGATCAGCACGATGGAGACCAGCACCAGCGTGAAATGATTGGGTACGCCGAGCCGCCGAGCCGCACTCTCGCCGCCGATCGAAAGCACCGAAAGCAGGAACACGAAACCGATGGCGGCAAAGCCGTTCATGCGGGCAAGAAACACCGCGGGAATAACGGCAAGCCCGTAGGCGGGATTCCAGTCGGCGCGGACATTGCCCTGGACGCCGATGATGTCGACGGCGCCGGCTAGGCCGGCAAGCCCGGCCGAAATGGCGAAGACGGCGATGGTCAGGCCGGGCACGCCAAGCCCCGAATGAATCGCCGCGCGCGGGTTGGCGCCGACGATCCTCAGCTTCAGCCCGAACGCCGTGCGCGTCATCACCAGATGCACGATGATGATCGCCGCAAGTCCAAACAGCAGGCCGCTGGTAATGGTTGTTTCGAACAGGCGCGGCAGCCGGTCTTCCACCGGCAGCGTGCGGGTCTGCGGCACGGTCGTGCCAGGATCGCGAAACACCAGCTTGACCAGCACATTGGCAAGCGACGTCCCGAGGAACGTCATCATCAGCGTGGTGATGATCTCGTTGACGCCCTGATAGGCACGCAGCAGGGCCGGCACCAGCGACCAGATCATCGCCACCACCATGGCAATGAGGAACGCGCAGATCAGCGCCAGCCAGGATGGCATGATCTGAACGAACACCGGAGCACTGGCGGCCGCCGTCACCGCGCCGAGCAGGAACTGGCCGTCGCCGCCGAGATTCCACATGCCGGCGCGAAAGGCCACGATCAGGCCAGCGGCAAGGAAGAGCAGCGGCGCCATGCGCGTCAGCGTCTGCTGGATGCCGAGCGGCGAGAACAGGCCTTTCTCCAGCACGTAGCCATAATAGGCGAGCGGGTCGACGCCGACGGCAAGCAGGATGCAGCCGGCTATGACGAGGGCGGCAAGGATCGGGCCGAGGGTCATCAGCAGCCGGTGCAGAATGTCGCGGTGCGTCGCCGCCCCGCTCGTCGCATCGAGCGCGGTAGCACTGACCGTGGGTGCGGTGTCGATGCTCATGCGGCAAGTCCGATCATCAGGCGACCGACCCTGGTGCGGGCATCGTCGGCGTTCGCGACGGTGCCGACCAGCGCTCCGTTGGCGATGACGGCGATGCGGTCGCACATGCTCAGCAATTCCTCGAGGTCGGTGGAGATCAGCAGCACGGCAAGGCCGCGCGCGGCCGTGTCGCGGATGCGCTGGCGCGACGCCACGGTGTTGGCGAGATCGAGGCCATAGGTCGGCTTGTTGAAGATCACCACCTTGGCGCCTTCTGCCAGTTCTCGCGCCAGAAGCACCTTCTGGATGTTGCCGCCGGACAGCCGCGCGACGGGCGTCTTCAGGCTTGGCGTACGCACATCGTATTCGCGCACCAGCTGGGCGGCGCGCCTGTCGATCTCCGCGCGCTGCTCGACGCCGTTGCGCCACAACGGCGCTGCGCCGACCTGCTTGAGAAAGAAGTTGATCGAAACCGGGAAGGTTCCGACAGTGCCCTCGCCCAGCCGGTCGTCGGTCAGGTAGCGCAGACCGCGCTGGCGGCGTTCGCCGACGCTCAGCGCCTCGATGGCAACGCCCTCCAGCCTCACCGAACCGCCCGTCGCCGCGCGCTGGCCGGCCAGTGCCTCCGCCAACTGCTTCTGGCCGTTGCCGTCGATGCCGGCTATGCCCAGGATCTCGCCAGGGCGGATGTCGAAGGAGATCGACGACAGGCCGGGCGCATTGTCCGTCGGGGCGACCGCTAGATCCGCGACCTGAAGCAGCGGAGCCGCTTCGGCGCGGACAGTGCGGACAGGACGTTCGACAGCTTCCGGATCATCCTTCTGCTTGCCGAACATCAGTTCCACGATCTCCGAGATGATCTCCTGTTCGCCCAGCGCGCGAAACCGCTCGGGCGGGATCTCGCCGACCTTGCGGCCGAGCTTCAGCACCGAGATGCGGTCGCCGAAGGCCGCCGCCTCCTTGAGCTTGTGGGTGATGAAGACGATCGCCAGGCCCTGCTCGACGAGGCGACGCATCAGCGCGCCCAGTTCGTCGATGCCTTTGGGCGTCAGCATGGAGGTGGACTCGTCGAGAATGAGCAACCGGCTGTTGCGGACCATCGCGCGCAGGATTTCGACCTGTTGCTGTTCGCCAAGCGAAAGCTCCGACACCTTGGCATGCAGCTTCACCGTGATCCCGAGTGTGCGGGTGATCTCGGCGACACGCGCCGCCAGTTCCTCGGTCCTGGGCCGCTGCCACCAGGGCCCACCAAGCAACAGGTTCTCAGCCACGGTCAGCGTCGGCACCAACATCATGTGCTGGAAGACGGTGCCGATGCCGAGCGACAAGGCATGGCGCGGCGAGGTGATCGGGGTCGGTTTTCCGTCGACCAATATGCGCCCCTCGTCCGGCTGCTGCAGGCCGGACAACATGCCGATCAACGTCGATTTTCCGGCGCCGTTCTCGCCGAGCAGCACATGCACCTCACCCGGACGGATCGCCAGGTCGATGCCGTCATTGGCGACGATGCCGGGGAACCGTTTGGTCACGCCTTCGAGCGCGACGATGTCGCGCACGACAACAGACGATGAAGAAAAAATGCTCATGAAAGCCCAGCACCAGAAAATGGGAATCGTCCGGAGGGGTGAACGGATCACCCCTCCGGCAGCCGACCTTGATCGCCTTACTGGGCGACGCTTGTCATCAGCGCCCGGACGGCGGCCGCGTCATAGACCGGATCGACCTTGATCTTGCCGGAAATGACGTCTTCGCGCAGCGCCTGGATTTCGGCCCAGACATTGTCCGGGATCGCCGCGGTTTTCAGCAGCTTGACCGAGTCATCCTGGAGGCCGATCGTATAGTGTTTGGTGCCGAACGTGTCGGCCTTCAGATCGGCAATCATCGCCGCATAGACCGGCTCGATGTTCCACACCACCGACGACAGCAGGAAGCCCTTGTCGATCGACGATTTGTCGCCGATGACGTCGATGAAATAGACCTTGCCGCCATCGGCGGCCTTGGTGGTCTCGACCGCCTGCAGCATGCCGAAGCTTGAACCGTTGCCCTGGCCGAAGATGATGTCCGCGCCCGCCGCGATCACGCTTTCAGTGACGCGCTTGCCGCCGGCCGCATCGCTATAGGCGGCGGGTCCGATCACCGCATAGGTGATCTTGACGTCCGGCTTCTCCGCCTTCACGCCTTGCGCGAACGCCGCCGACTGCGAATTCCACGATGGCGGTTCGCCCGACACCACGATGCCGACCGACTTGGAGCGTGACATCTTGGCGGCGAGGCGGCCGGCGAGATAGGCGCCCTGGTGGCCGCTCAGCGTGTAGTCGGCGACGAGGCCCTTCTCCAGACCGGTCGGCGTGTCGACGATCGCCACCGGAACTTTCAATTCCTTGGCGATCTCGGGAGCCGAGGTGTTGTAGCCACTGGCGTGGGCGATCAGCAGGCTGGCGCCGTCGGACGCAAGTTCCCGCAATGTCGGACGAACGTCGCCATAGCCGAGGCCCTGGGCGACGACCACTTCGACGCCGGCGGCTTTGCCTGCCGCCTTGGCGGCGTCGATGCCTTGCTGGTTCCAGCCAAAATCCGTGCCCTCTTCGGGTGTCAGAATAGCAATCGACTTGACCTCGGCGGCAAGCGCGCCGCCCATCAAGACGCCACTCAATATAGCTGCACTTACACTGCTCTTAAGAAGCTTTAACATGTTACCCTCTCTGTTTGATCTACCAATCATTATTCTTATTGTTATTGCGCGAAAGCGAGATAGACTGCATAGGCAAATTGCATATGGAGTTCAGGCAAATTGAAGATCCGTTATGTCCTTCCGGTGGCGCTGGCGTTCTCCTCCTTCGCCAGCGCGGTTGAGTTGCACCATGTCACCGTCCGCACGGGCACCGACGGGCTCGACTTGGTGCCGCTGACGATCTCGAATGCGGGCAGCGAAGGGCTGTCCTGCAACGCCGACTTCGCCCATTGGTATTCGGCGGGGATCGCAACGGTCGAACCGGGCAGAAGCGCCCGCATCGAACTCTGGTTCGATCCGAAGACCGGCACGTTCACGATCCTCAACGACAAGCGCGAGAACCTGCCCGTCGAGCGGCTCTGGTGCGGCCTGTCGGGCCGCGCATATGCCACCCGCGTGCAGATCACGCTAAACCGCGCCGACGCGGTGAAAGGCGAGCGTGCCGTGTCCTGCGCCATGGCGCAGGACAGTCTGCTCTGCCGGTAGGCGCTCATCGAGCCGTCCGTTCGAACACCGCGCGCCCCCTTATTCTTTTGCCAGGAATGCGTCGGTGAAGACATCGTCCGCCGACAACGCCGCCTTGAGCACGCCCTGATCCGTCAGCGTCTTCAAGGTTTCCTCCCACTGCGTCTTCGTCATCCAGCCGAGACCGTGCTCGTTGGTGTCGGGGCTGTTGAACGTCGATGCGATGTCGGCGTTGATCTGCGCCAGCAACACATCCTTCTTTTCCGCATAGCCGGGCGCTGCCTTGGCCGTGATCTCGGCGGCCTCGTCCGGATGAGCCACGACATAGTCGAAGGCCTCCCTGTAGGCCTTGACGAAGCGGCGCACGACGTCCGGCTTGTCCTTGATCATCGTCTGCGAGGTGAACAGGCCCGAGCCATAGGCCTTCCAGCCGTAGTCCGCCCCCATCATGATGCTGAGCGAGCCGGGGCCTCCGGCTTTGGCCTCCAGTTCGGGAACCTCCGCGTCGACATAACCGACGACGGTCTGAACCCGGCCGAGGAGCAGGTAGCTTTCATAGGGCGGCGAGACGCTGTTCAGCGTCATGTCCTTTTCGGTCAGGCCGTTGGCGGCCAGGAAGCCCTTGAAGAAGATGTAGGTGGAGCCGGCTGGATGAATGCCTATGGTCAGTCCCTTGAGATCGGACGGCTTTGCCAGCTTCAGCGTCTTGGCCAGCGAAATGATCCCCAGCGGTGACTGCTGATTGACGGCCGCCAGCGCCACGACCGGAACATTCTGCGAGCGCGCAACGGCGAGCGTGGGAAGATCGCCGAAGCCGAAATCAGCGTTCTCATTGCCCACCAGCCGCATTGCGTCGGGCGAACCGGAGCCCTTGCGGATCTCGGCCACATCGATGTCGTTCTTGGCGAAGAAGCCCTTTTCCTTGCCGACGAAGAACATGGCGTGGTTGCCGCGCACCACCCAGTCGAGCTGGACGTTGACCTTGTCGGCCGCCAAAGCCGCGTTGGAGAAGCCGATAGCACCGACAAACGCCGCGAAGGCAGCGGCCTTGATAAGTGAGCGTCTCAGCATTGTTGTTCCCTTGTATGATTTTGGTTGTTCGAAGGCCTAGGCCTGGCTGAATTTGGGTGCCCAGGGCACCACGATGCGTTCGAGAATTTCGGCGGCGTAGTAGAAGGCGATGCCGAGCACGGAAACGAGCAGCAGCGCCGCAAAGACCAGCGCCGTATCGAGCTGGGTCGAAGCGAACTGGATGACGTAGCCGAGACCGTCCGAAGCGCCGGCAAATTCGCCGACAATGGCGCCGATCACACTCAACGTGGCGGCGATCTTGGTTCCGGCCATCAGGTTCGGCAGCGAGTGCGGAACGCGGATCCTGAACAGGATCTGCGTCGGACTGGCACCGACCGAATTCATCAGCGACAGCAGCGAGCGGTCGACCGATTGCATGCCCGCCAGCATCGACAATGTCACCGGGAAGAAGGCGATGACCAGGATCAAGCCGATCTTGGGTGCCAGCCCGTAGCCGAACCACAGGATGAAGATCGGCGCGAGGGCCACCTTGGGCACGTTCTGGAACAGCACCACCAGTGGGTACAGCGCGCGCCCCAACCAGTCGAAGCGGACAATGACCAGCGCAATGGCAATGCCGACCACGACCGAGACCAGGAAGCCGAACAGGATCTCGCCTGCCGTCACCAGGGTCGCCTGCATCAGCGTGCCCCATTGCGCGACCAGCGATTGCGCGATTTCGGACGGGGCGGGAACGACGAAGGCGGATATGGAAAATATCCGCACGGCAGCTTCCCACGCCGCGATTGTCGCCAGCAGGAGGATGACCGCGGGAAGCCAACTGCCTGTCGCCGCGCTCCAGTTCGAGACGAGCCGCGGCTCGGAAAGATCCGTGATGCTTTGCTCGCTCAAGATACGCCTCCCGGTTGATGGCTGGCGCGCAGCATCGTCCGCAACTGAACCACCAACCTGACGAACTCCGGATCCTCCGTGACCGAAAGGTCGCGCGGATAAGGCAGTGCAATGTCGAGGCTCTCGGTAATCCGCCCCGGCTTGATCCCCAGCACATGAACATGGCGGGACAGGTGAATGGCCTCGTCGATGGAATGGGTGACGAGCACGATGGTCTTGCCGGTGCGCTGCCAGATCTCCAGCAGCGACTGGCCCATCGCGTCGCGGGTGATGGCGTCAAGCGCGCCGAACGGCTCGTCCATCAGCAGCACCGCCGGATCGAGCGCCAGGGCGCGTGCGATGGCGACCCGCTGCCGCATGCCACCCGACAGTTCGTTTGGGCGCTTGTGGGCGGAATCGCCCAGTCCCACCAGCTCCAGCATCTCCTGCCCGCGCGCCCGCAAGTCCGAGCGCGACAGCGACTTGTCGGCGATACCCAGCAGCATCGAGGCATTGTCGACGGCGTTTTTCCACGGCAGCAGATTGGCGTCCTGGAAGACGAGGCCGATCATCCGCTTGCGCGCCGCCTCGGTCGGAGCGAGCCCGGCGATCGAAACGCTGCCCTGGCTCGGCTGCACCAGCCCGGCCAGCACCTTGAGCAAGGTGCTCTTCCCGCAACCGGACGGGCCGATAAGGGAGACAAACGACCCCTTTGGCACCGAAAGGTCGATGTTCTGGAGGATCAGTTGCCGGGCCATGACCACTGAAACGCCTTTGGCGGAGATCAGATCTTCATGGCGGATATGGGCTGGCCTGTCGCCGGCGGCTCGAATGGTTTCAATGCGCATGGCTTGTCGCCCCGCGCATTGTCGTCGGCCGCACCGGCAACGTGCGGCCCGCGAAGGCAGGCTTCGCACAACGGACCAACCGGAATTCCCCACCCTGGCCAGCCTCGTGCGCACGATGTGACATTGGCTACTCCCGGCCTTCCAGGATGCGCCGCACCGCGACGAGCTTGCGTGCCCGTTCGCCTTGCAGCGCCTTTGTCTGCTCGGGCGTGTAGGAGAACATGCCCTCGCCCGATTTGATGCCGAACTTCGATGCAGCGGTCTTCTCCAGCACCATCGGCGCGACATCGTCGCGATTGGAGAGATCGGCGTTCAGGAAGGACGAGACCGATTTGTAGATATCGAGGCCCGCCATATCGAGCAGCGCCATCGGGCCGATGACGGCGATCTTGTAGCCGATGCCCCACGACACGCAGGTGTCGAGATCCTCCGGCTCGATGACGCCGCGCTCGACGAGGTCGACCGCCTCGCGCAGCAACGCATAGAGGACGCGGTTCTCGACGAAGCCCGGAACATCCTTTTTCACCACCACCGGCAGCAGGCCGAGCGAGCGAATGAGGTCGCGGATCGTCGCCACGGTTTCAGGCGCGGTCTTTTCACCGCCGATCACCTCGATCATCGGTATGATGTGCGGTGGGTTCGACCAGTGCATGCCGACCATCCGCCCGGGATGCGAGATATGCGCCTGCAGCTTGGTGATCGGAATGCCCGACGTGTCGGAGGCGACGATGACAGACGCGTCGATCAACGGATCGATGTCGCGATAGGCCTGCGCCTTGATGTCGATATTCTCCGGCACATTCTCGATGACCAGTTCGGCGCCATCGACGGCTTCGGCGATCGTCTCGACGAAACGCACGCTGCCGGCGCCTGTCCCGGGCGCCTTGATGTCGAGACGGTCGAGCACCCCGCCGGCAAGATCAAGCATGCCGCGGGCACGCTCGACCGCCGCCGGCGAAACATCATACGCCGTGACATCGAGCCCGCCGCGCGAAAGCCGCGCGGCGATGCCCGGCCCCATCGTTCCCAATCCGATGAGAGCGGCGCGCTTGATCATCATGCGGCCTTTGCCGGGGCAGCGGCGGTTGCCGCCTTGAAGGCCGGTCGAGCGGCGATCGCAGCCACCCAACGCTCCAGATTGGGCATCGACGGCCGGTCGATCTTGAAGTCGACGCAGCGCTTCAGGATCGGCGCGCAGGCGATGTCGGCAAGGGTCAGCTTGCCGAGCGCCAGGAAGTCCTTGCCGGCCAGGTGGCCGTCGACGATCTTGAGCTGCGCCACAAGGTCCTTCACCTGTTCCTTGTATTCGGCGGTCTGTTCCTCAGGTGTCAGCTTGGCGCCCTTGAAGGCCGCCAGGTAGCCGGGATTGACCGCCGCCAGCAGGAAGTCCATCCAGCGCTCGACCTCGGTCTTTTCCGCCGGCGTGGCGCCAGTCAAATGTTCGCCGCCGGATGCCGCGAGATAGCGCAGGATGGTGTTGGACTCCCAGATCACGGTGCCGCCGTCGACCAGCGTCGGGACCTTGGAGGTCGGGTTGAGCGCCTTGTATTCGGCCGTCTGCGTGTTCTCGAACTGGCGGCCATAATCCTCGCGCTTGTAGGATGCCCCAAGCTCCTCGAGCATGAAGAGCACCTTCTGGACGTTGCCTGATGTCTGGCGGCCTAAGAGCTTGTACATGTCATCTCCTCGATTGTGTCGTGCCTACTTGCCGGCCGGCAGCGGCTTGTAGACGATGGCGTCCATTTCGATCTTGGTGTTGATGACCGCCTTGGCCTCGACGGTCGTACGCGCCAGCACGGCGTCGCCGATCCCTTCGAGAAACGCCTTGTTGTAGCGGCCGAAATCGCGCGTATCCTCGAGATAGGTGGTGATCCGCACGACATCGGACAGCGTCGCGCCTTCATGCGCGATAACGCGCGCGATGGTCTTCAGCGTGGCCAGCGTCTCTTCCTCGATCGTGCCGCTGATCATGTTGTTGTTTTCGTCCTTCGGCACCTGGCCGGAGACGAAGATGAAATCGCCGGCCCGCACAGCCGGATGAAACGGCAGGTTCGGGTTCTTGTTGCCGATGGCGTAGTGGCTGGCGGATTTTCGCGTGCTGTCGCTCAATGCCTGCTCCTAGAGAACGCTGGTTTCGATGATGTCGACGCCACGGATGCGGTCGATCAGGTAGACAATGCCGCGATCGTCGATGGTCACGTCGTTGGACGAGGAACGCTCCGCACCCTCCGGCGCGTCGGGCATGAAATGGCCGACTTCCTTCGGCGCGAACGGGTCGACGATGTCGACCAGCCGCAGTCCCTGCGCGAACCATGCAAACGGAATGACCGTTCCCTTGAACCGTTCGGAAGGCTGATGGCAGCCGGTCATCTGCGGCTGCGGTGAACCATCCGTGTCGAGGCCCGGCACCTGGAAGGTCGAAATCGGCAACGGGTTGGTCTCGTCGGTGATGTCGTAGATCCAGGTGAAGGCCGGCGCCGATGGCCGAAGCTTGGCGACATCCTCATCCGCCACCACCATGATGTTGCGACCCTTGAGCAGCTGCGGGATGGGCAGGCATGTATGCGTGGGATGCGGAAAGCTCGGGCTCGAATTGACGTGCGAGATCAGCTTCGGCTTGGAGATGTCCGAAATGTCGAGGATGAACAGGCCGTGATGCCAGTAGCTGACATAGAGCCGGTCGCCCATGCGCAGCGGATGGTGGCAACGCGGCGTGACATAGTCATGCCAGGGGTATTCTTCGCCACCGCCGGTCCATTGGCCGGGAATCCACCAGCGTCCGACCTCGACCGGCTTCGTGGGATCGATCAAATCGAGGATCATCACGATATTGCCGACATAGCCATCGGCGGTCGGCGAGATATAGGCGTAACGGCCGTCGAAGTCATAGCGGTGGACGCCCTTGCCGCCGGTTATCCATTTCGAGATGAGCTTGGGCTGTGCTGGCTTGGTGGTGTCGTAGAGCGCCAGTCCGCCGCCGAAGTCGGCCGGGCCGTCGCTGCCGAAGCGCTCGTGATTGATGATCATCAGCCCGTCCTTGGCGCGCACCTTGTGCGAGTGCCAGCCGGGGGGGACATCGATCGTCGTTATCTTGCGCGGATTGCGCGGGTCGGAAATGTCGACCAGCGTCGTGCCGCTCGGCGGCCGCATGTGGCCGATATAGAGGATGTTGCCATCGACCCAGACCTGACCGCCGCCCGGACAGTCGACATGACCGATCTGCTTGGTGTTGAACGCCGAAACCAAATGCATGCGCCTTTGCTGCTGAAACGTCGTTTTCGATGTCGCGCCGCCATGGCGGCGCGACATTCTTGCCGGAGGACGAGGATCAGGCGAGGCGAAGCAGATCGCCGGCCTGGTTGCGGCCCCAGCGCTTGTAGAGGAGCAGCGCCTTCTGGGTCGGCGCATCGGTGGCGCCGAAGAAGATCACCGGCTCGCTAGAGGAGCCGTTGACATGTTCGACCCACGATCCGCCGGGTATGGCGATCGTGTCGAACTGGTTCCAGTCGTAGCGCTTGCCATCGATGATCGAATGGCCGTTGCCGCGGAAGGGCGCCAGCAGCAGGCTGGCGGTTTCACGCTGCGGCAAGGTCTTCTCGCCAGGGCGCAGCATCTGAGCGTAGAAATTGATGGTGCGGAAGACTGGCCCGCCTGTGCTCGGATCGACGTAATCGACGACGATGCCTTCATGAGGGTCGCCATCCCAGTCCTTGTGGGCATCGAGGACCGCTTCCATCTTCTCCCAGCGATAGACATACATCGGCGACGACAGGCCGCCACCGCGCTTGTGGTCGACGAAACGCGGCATCAGGCCGCCCTCGCCATAGATGCGCTGTGAGTAGTCGCTCGGATAGCGGGCGGTCTGCACCTTCTTCTCGACTTCCTTGCCGTCGACCATCTCGGTGTATTTGTGGTCGAAATGGACGGCGTGCAGCGTCTCGACCAGCGGCAGGTCGAGTACCGACAGGTTGACCGCCTGCTCGCCGCCCACCGTGCCGTGATTGTGCCAGGCGTCGTTGGGCGTCAGCACCATGTCGCCCGGGCCAAAGACCACGTCCTCGCCCTCGACGCCGGTGAAGTTGCCCTTGCCGGTCAGGCCGAAGCGGATGGCGCTCGGCGAGTGCTTGTGCGGCGGCATGATCTCGTCCGGATCGTTCAGGCGGTAGGCGGTGTACATCGTGCTGACCGATGCGCGCTTGGGCGCAAGGCCGGGATTGACCAGGATCAGCGAACGGCGCTCGCTGTCGTCCATGGTCACCAGTTCGGCGGCGCGCTGCAGCAGCGGCTCGATGTCCGAATAGGACCAGACGAAAGGAATGGCCTTCGACGTCGCCATCAGCTGCTTGATCTCGTCATGGTCCACGCCTTCCGACGTCGCCCAGAACGGAAACATGTTCTTTTCGTAGAGGGCGTCGTAGAGGCCCTTGAGTGCTGCTTTCTTGTTGGTGAGCGTATCGTTAGCTGGTTGCGCCAGGGACATGTCGGACACCTCTTGTCACGCAGAAAATGCTTCTAACCAACTCAACCGTATTCGCATTGGTTTTGCTCGACAATCCCCAAATTGCGAAATTTAAAAGTTTTTGGTTGAGACGCATTTTTGAACGGCAAATGCCCAAAAATGGGCAGAAATGACGCGAAAATAGCACAAAGACTGCTCAAACCTGCAAGTTGCGTCCAACCCGTCACGGCCATGCAGGATCACATGGCAGCCCAACCAAATGCAGATTTTAATCTCAACCAAAAGATATTGGTTGCATTTCAGCCGTCGCTATCAGGCCGCCACGCTCTGTTGAGCGCGGCTGCGGATCAGGTCGGCGGCCTTTTCGGCGATCATAATGACCGCCGCATTGATGTTGCCGCAGACGAGATCCGGCATCACGGAGGCATCCACGGCACGAAGTCCGGCAACGCCGCGCACCCGCAATTCCGGATCGACGACGGATTCCGCATCGACACCCATACGGCAGGTGCCGGCCGGATGGTGCACGGTGATCGATGTCTTGCGGATATGCTCGTCGATCTCTTCGTCGCTCTCGCATTTGGGGCCGGGGAAGAATTCCGCGCCAACGAACGGGGCCATGGACGGCTGGCTGGCAAGGTTGCGCGCAACACGAAAGCCGGCGCGAAGCGACTGCCAGTCGCGCTGCGAAGACAAGAAGTTCTGATGGATCAGCGGCGCGGCGAACGGATCGCTCGACGCCAGGTTGACGCTGCCACGGCTCTCCGGCTGCACGGCGACGATACGCGTTGCAAAGCCATCGGCGAACGGCGCCTTGAACGGCGACATGTAGGGCCACGCCCCAAGCGGTGCGGCGGTGAAAAGCAGCTGTACGTCCGGCAGCGGCCGGCTTGCATCGCTTTTGAGGAACGCGACGACACCTCCGGGCACATCCCCCGAAAAGCCCTTGCCCGTTAGATAGGTCTTGACGAAATCCAGGCCGATGCGATCGGCCCGCATCATCCTGAGAAATGGTCCTGGCTGCTTGCGCCGATACATCACGATGACCGAAACATGGTCCTGCAAATTCTTGCCGACCTGCCGACGATCGACCTTCGTCTCGATGCCATGTGCCCCGAGTTCAGCGCCGTCACCGATCCCCGACAGCATCATGAGTTGCGGCGTGTTGATGACGCCGCCGGCAAGCAGAACCTCGCGCCGCGCGAGAGCTTCATGCCCCGCCCCGCCTCTGGTGTAGGCAATGCCGGTAGCGCGCCCATCCTTCAGCAGGATCTTCGTCGCCATCGCGCCGGTCAGCACCTTGAGATTGCCGCGGCGCATGGCCGGGCGCAGATAGGCGGACGCGGTCGAGCAGCGGCGGCCGTTTTCGATCGTCATCTGCAGGCGGCCAAAACCTTCCTGCTCGGCGCCGTTGTAGTCGTCGGTCTGCGGATATCCCGCATCACGGCTGGCCGTGGCGAAGGCATCGATCAGTTCATCCTTGTAGCGGCAGAATTGGGTGTTCAGCGGTCCGCTGCCCCCGCGATACTGGCTTGCGCCCTTTTCCCAGCGCTCCTGCTTCTTGAAATAGGGCAGCACCTTGTCGAACGACCAGTCGCTCAGTCCGGTTGCCGCCCAGCGATCGTAATCGCCGCGATTGCCGCGCACATAGGCCATGGCATTGGTTGAAGACGAGCCGCCGATGACCTTGCCGCGCGCGCATTCGACCTTGCGGCCGCCGACATTGGCCTCGGGCTCGCAGAAATACATCCAGTCGTGGCGGCGCTCGGTCAGGATCTTGCCCCAGCCGAGCGGGATGTGAATCATCGGATCGCGGTCCCAATCCCCTGCCTCAAGCAGAAGCACCGAAACCGCAGGGTCCTCAGTCAGCCGGTTTGCCAGCACGCAGCCGGCCGAACCCGCGCCGACAATGACGTAGTCAAAGGTTTCGTCAGCCGGCATGCATGACCCTCGGGAGAAGGACAGCCGCGATGGCAGCCGTCAACGAAGTCAGTCAACCATCGCGCAACTGGTGTTGTCAACCATCGCATGTGGATGTAGATTGGTTGAATTGGTTGAGTGCCGTTTCCATCAGGTTTCGTGTCACAATATGATAACCGGACGTTGAGTCGGCGCCTGCCGATCGGACAGGAGATTTGTTTTGAGCGCATTCGAGCCGCAGGTGGAAGCATCGGATCTCGACGACATCATTGCCGCAGTGCGCCAGTTGCAACAGGGCGGCGGCAAACTTCCGTCCGAGCGCGACCTTGCAGAACATCTGAGCGTAAAGCGCCACCAGCTTCGCAAGGCGCTTGAAGTGCTGCGTCATGCAGGCGATCTCAAACCGGCGCGCGCCAGGCGGGCGCCGACCGCCCTTCCAAGATACGGGGAGGAACTTGTCAGGGTAACCAACCCGATCGAGGTTCTGGAATTGCGCCTGATCATGGAGCCGGGCCTTGCACGGTTGGCGTCGCTGCGCGCCTCCTCGTTCGAGACGGCGCGGATCATGGACGCGGCAACCACGCCGGAGAATGCTCCATCGGGTGAGGTCGACTTCGCCTTCCACCTCGCGATCGTCGCCGCTGCCCGCAACCATCTCGCGGCAGAATTCTACAAAATGTTGCGTCAGGTCGGGGTCGACGCGCGGGTGAAGGTTGCGCGCACCGCCGCCCCTACCTGCCCCAAGCGGATCGCCCAGCGCGACGGCGAGCACCGCCTGATCGCCGAAGCGATATCGCAGCGCGATCCCGAAGCGGCGGAGGCGGCGATGCGCGCGCATCTGTTGTCCGTGCAGAGGCAGATCATGGAACGATCGAATGCCGGCGCCTTTGCCGCGTGATCGCATCGTCGCGTGAGATTGAGCCTGTGCGGGGAATTTCAAATTGAAACGTCATTTCGACGTGCTGGTGATCGGCGCGGGATCCGCCGGCTCGGTTGTTGCCAGCCGGCTCAGTGAAGACCGGTCGTGCCAGGTCGGCCTGATCGAGGCCGGGACGATGCCGGCTGACCCCGATATCGCCGACCCGCTGAAATGGACGATGCTCCAGGGCCGCGCCTACGATTGGGCCTACCGGACCGTGCCGCAGCCGTTCACCGCCAACCGCGTCCACGAATGGCCACGCGGCAAGATCGTCGGCGGCTCGAGCTGCCTGCATGCGATGGCCTATGTGCGCGGCCATCCCGACGATTTCGAACCCTGGGCGCAAGCCGGCGGCGAGCGCTGGTCCTATCAAGGATTGCTGCCGGGCTTCATCCGCAGTGAAGCCTTCACGGCCTTCGACAGGCCGACACGCGGCAGGAGCGGCCCGCTGGACGTGTATCTGCCGGACGCCGAAGTCAGTCCGGTCGTGCGCGCCTACATCGCCGCAGGGCGTGCCATGGGTGCCCCCATACTGAGCGACCACAACAGCGGCGAACTGGTCGGCACCAGCCCCAACTCCCTCAACATACGCGACGGCAAGCGCGTGAGCGTCGCCGACGCCTATCTGCCGCCGCGGGTCATGGCGCGGCCGAACCTGACCTTGCTCACCGGCCACGAGGTCGAGCATCTCGTGCTGGACGGCCACAAGGTCACGGGCGTGATCGTGGTGTGCGAGGGGCAGACCAGAACGCTGTCCGCCGACCGGATTGTTCTTTGCGCCGGCGCCGTGTCAACGCCGCTCATCCTCATGCGGTCGGGCATTGGTTGTGCGGATACCCTCAAGCAGGCGGGGATACGCTGCCTTGCCGACCGACGCGATGTCGGCCGCAACCTGCAGGACCATCTGCTGGCTCTTGGGAATGTCTACAGCACGAAAAAGCCGGTGCCGCCGTCCCGCCTGCAGCACTCCGAATCGCTGATGTACCTGCATGGTGACGACCCGGCCCGTTCGTCGGGAAGTCCCGACGTGGTGCTCGCCTGCGTCGTCGCGCCGTCAGCGGCCGAGGGCCTGAATGCTCCGCCCTACGGCTCCGCCTTTACGATCCTGTGCGGCGTTACCCATCCGACAAGCCGCGGGCGCATCGCACCGGGCGGGCCCGGCCGTAACGATGCGCCGGTGATCGATCCGCATTATCTCGAAACCGAACACGACCGCAGGGTCTTCAGGACGGCCTTGAAAAGGGCGCGCATGGTCGGCCATCATGCGGCTCTCGACGAATGGCGCGATGCGGAAGTCCTGCCCGGTATATCGGCTCAGTCCGACGACGAGATCGATGCCTTCATCGCCAGGGCTGCCTCCACCCATCATCATCCGGCCGGCACATGCCGGATGGGTGGCGATGCCGACGCCGTTGTCGACCCCGATTTGCGGCTGAACGGCTTCGACAACATCTTTGTCGTCGACGCCTCGGTGATGCCGGCGATCCCGAGCGGACCGATCAACGCCGCAATCGTCGCCATCGCGGAAACCTGGGCAGCGTTGGCGCCGCACCGGAAATCCTGACAAATGCCAGGCAGTCTCTAGCGCAGTTCACCGTTTCACGGAAACGCTGAACCACTCTAGCTCTTTGTTTCGACGCAATTCCCTAGGGAATGTGCTGCGCGCATTTCCCGGGAAAACAAGTTCCCACTTTTCCTGGAATTGCCCTAACGCTTGATCTGGTCAAGCCGATCAACCGCCTTGACGTTCTCCGCCGAAGGCCCGGTGGGATCGAAGGTGGACGCCAGATACTTGTCGACGATCGCCTTCGCCAGTTCCGGGCCTATCACACGCGCGCCCATGGTGATGATCTGCGCATTGTTGGACTTGGCAGCACGTTCGGCCGAATAGGTATCGTGGGTCAGTGCGGCGCGTATCCCCGGCACCTTGTTGGCGGAAATCGAAACGCCGATGCCGGTTCCGCAGAACAGCAGACCGCGGTCGAATTCGCCTTCAACCACCTTTCGAGCAACCGTCTGCGATATGTCGGCATAGAAGCCCGGCTGACTGAGATCGGTTAGCGTGATGCCGGTCTTTCCGGCCAGGTGCGCTGCAATCACATCGAGAAGCGGCTTTCCCGCACTGTCGGCGCCGATAGCGATCTTCATAGGCTCCCTTCCTTTCGATTTTGGCTGGTTCTCCGCACCATGCCGACAACGCGCCGGCTGGCGCCTGGGCCCCTGGGCGTCCGCGGGGGCATTCGATCCGCGGCCAACGGTTGGCATTCATAGTCTCATCCACTGCTTGACATTTGTCGAGTGCTAATCGACTATTGTAAAAATTGACACCAAGAACAAAGAGCATTCGTGTCGATCGGCTCGCGCCAAGGAGGGGTGTCGAGCAGCCGTGGGAGGAGAAACGACGTGGAAATTTTGCTCGAGGTGGAAGGGCTGAAGAAGTCCTTTGGTGGCGTCGCAGCCTTGCGCGAAGGCCGCTTTCAACTTCGCGCCGGCACGGTTCACGCACTCTGCGGCGGCAACGGCGCCGGCAAGTCGACCTTTCTCAAGATACTGATGGGTATCTTCAAGCGCGATGCCGGCTCAATCCGCCGGCGCGGCAAGGACGTGGAGTTCGCAAGCCCGGCCGACGCACTGGCCTCGGGCATTGCCATCATCGAACAGGAACTCAGCCCTGTCCCTCACATGACGGTTGCGGAGAACATCTATCTCGGCCGCGAGCCTTCAGGGCGGTTCGGAGGCATCGACTTCCGGGCCATGAACCGATCCGCGCAAAAGCTGCTGGACGATCTCGAATTCGATATTCGAGCCACGCAATACATGATGAATCTCTCCGTCGCGCAGATGCAGCTCGTCGAGATCGCCAAGGCGCTCAGTCACGATGCCGAGGTCATCTTCATGGATGAGCCTACATCGGCGATCGGCGAGCGCGAGGCACAGCACCTCTTTGCCGCGATCCGACGCCTGCAGGCCCAGGGCCGCGGCATCGTCTACGTTTCTCACCGGCTGTCGGAGATCTTTCAGATCGCCGACTCCTACACGGTCTTTCGTGACGGCGCCTATGTCGGCAGCGGGGCGCTTGCAGACATCGACCGGCACGATCTGATCCGCATGATCGTCGGCCGCGAACTGTCCGAGGAATACATCAAGACCAACACGCCCACCTTGGAAACCGTTCTCGAAGTTACCGCCCTCACCTGCCCGAACAAGATCGAAGATATCTCCTTCTCCGCACGAAAGGGCGAGATCTTCGGCATTTACGGCCTGATGGGGGCGGGCCGGACGGAGATTTTCAACTGCCTCTTCGGGCTCGACAAGCCTTCGGCGGGAAGCATCAAGGTCGACGGTACCGAGATCACCATTTCCAAGTCGGCGGATGCCATGGCGCAGGGACTGGCGCTGGTCACGGAGGACCGCAAGCTGACCGGTCTCAATCTCTCCGATTCCGTGCGCGCCAACATCTGCATGGCGAGCCTGCCGGAAATGAGTCCCGCCTTCGCCATGGATCGGGGGCGGGAGGCGCAAGCGAGCCGCGACATGCGGGAAAAGTTCCAGATCAAGGCCGCGCGCGATACGATGCCGGTTTCCGGCCTTTCAGGCGGCAACCAGCAGAAGGTGGTGCTCGCAAAGTGGTTCCTTCGCAACCCGAAGGTCCTGCTTCTGGACGAGCCGACCCGCGGTGTCGATGTCGGGGCCAAGCGTGAAATCTATCGGATCATCAGCGACTTCGCCGCCGCCGGCGGCACGGTCGTGATGATCTCGTCGGAAATCGACGAAGTTCTCGGCATGTCGGACCGCATCATGGTGATGCGCGCCGGCAGGAGCGCCGGGATCTACAGCCGGGAGGAAACGGATGCCCAATCACTCGTCCACCTATCAACCTGAACAGGGACAGGGTGTTCGTCCGGCAGCAGAGGAGTCAGGGATGTCGGTTGGAGACAACAAGAACACAAAGGGCTGGCTCGGTTCCGAGCAGCGCCGGCTGCTGATCCAGGAATACGGCATCTTCTTTGCTTTCCTGATCCTGGTTGCGGTTCTGTCGGTCTCCAACGAGTTCTTTTTGACGGCCGGCAACATCTCGAACGTGCTGCTGCAAACGTCGATCAACGGTGTCCTCGCCATCGGCATGACCTTCGTCATCCTGACCCGCGGCATCGACCTCTCGGTTGGCTCGGTCGTCGCGCTGGCCGGCCTCATCAGTGCCAGTTTCGTGACCACGTCGGCGACCGCGGGGATTTCCGGAGCGCCCTATCCAGTCGTCTTCGGCCTCGGCATCGGCCTGTTGGTGGGTGTTGCCTGCGGTGCCGTTTCCGGTGTGATCGTGTCGCGGTTCTCGGTACCGGCCTTCGTGGCGACGCTGGGCATGCTGTCGGCGGCGCGCGGACTGACTCTCATCTATGGTGGAGGCCGACCTGTTCCGGCGCTGACGCCGGCGTTTCGCTGGATCGGCACAGGCGACTTCCTCGGCATACCGGCCCCGGTCGTCATCCTGGCAGTTGTGTTTGCCGTCTCCTGGTGGATCCTCAACCGGACCCGTTTCGGCCGTTACATCTATGCCGTCGGCGGCAACCCTCACGCAGCCAGGACCTCGGGCATCAACATTACCCGCATACAGTTCGTCGTCTATGTCGTCTCCGGCGGTCTTGCCGGCCTCGCGGGAATGCTGCTCAGCGCCCGCACTGGCTCCGCACTGCCGCAGGCAGGCATTGCCTACGAACTGGACGCGATCGCTGCGGTGGTGATCGGGGGAACCAGCCTTTCGGGAGGGGTGGGCCGGGTGACCGGCACGCTGATTGGCGCGCTGATCATCGGCGTCATGAACAACGGCCTCGATCTGATGGGTATCCAATCCTACTACCAGCAAGTTCTCAAGGGCGCCCTGATCGTCGGCGCCGTGATGCTTGATCAGAAGAGAAACTACGGGGCCTGAGCCCCCTTCCGGGATCGGACCTGCACAACGCGTGTCCGTTGATAGGCGAACCATGTCGGTCGCTCACTTAAGTGGAGGTACGAAATGAAAACATTGATGATAGCGCTCGCATCCGCGACCGCGCTGCTGGCCTCGTCGGCCATGGCGCAGGAGAAGATCAAGATCGGCGCAGCGCCTTACGGGTTGAATGCGGAGTTCATGCAGATCTGGGCGGCAGCGCTTCAGGAGCACCCTGCCGTCAAGAGCGGTGAAGTCGAACTGACGGTCTTCGACGGCCGCTATGATGCCCTGGTCCAGCAGGACCAGTTCAAGACGATGGTCACGCAGAAATACAACGCGATCATCTTCGCGCCAATCGATGTCGACGCCGGCGCGGCTGCCGTGCAGACGGCAGCCGACGCAGGCATCCCGGTTGTCGGTTCGAACACCCGCGTCAATTCTGATCTCCTGGCCTCCTATGTCGGCTCGGACGACACGATCTCGGGCTACATGGAAGCCAAGACCGTGCTCGACAAGATCGGCTGCAAGGGCAACGTCGTCATCCTCGAAGGACCAGTCGGTCAGTCGGCGCAGATTTCCCGCCTCGAAGGCAACAAGAAGGCGCTTGCCGAGTGCCCGGATGTCAAGATCCTCGAAGATCAGACGGCGAACTGGTCGCGCGCCGAAGCGCAGACGCTGATGGAAAACTGGCTCACCGCACACCCCAAGCAGATCAACGGCGTGATCGGCCAGAACGACGAAATGGCCCTCGGCGCGATCGAGGCGATCAAGGCCGCAGGCCTTGACGTGAAGAGCTTCGCCATTGCCGGCATCGACGGCATCACCGACGCGCTCCACGCCGTCAAGGCCGGCGAGATGACGTCGATCCTTCAGGATGCGCGCGCCCAGGCACAAGGTGCGCTCGATCTTGCCATCTTCAATGCCAAGAAGGGTGACTACAAGCCCCAGTCCGACATCTGGGTGACCTACAAGGACATGCCGTGGAAGGACGGCAAGGAAAAGATCTACAATGTTCCGTGGACCCCGGTGACGGCGGAGAACGTCGACAAGCTTCTTGCGACGCGCAAATAATCCAGCCGTGGGGTGTGCCTCTCGCACACCCCACTTTCCAACAGACCGAGAAGAGAACCATGACTGATACCATACAGGTCGACCTCAATTTTTCACTTGGCGGCAAAGTCGCCCTGGTCACCGGCGGCGCCTCCGGCATCGGCAGTGCCATTGCGTCGGCATTTGCCTTCAAGGGAGCTGCCGTGGGCGTGATCGACATCAATGAATCAGTCGCGAAAGCGAAGGCCGACAAACTCGGCAACGGCGCGAAGTCCTTCGTCTGCGATGTCTCCAATCCGCAATCGGTGGACGCCGTGTTTGCTGCGGCGGAAGCCGCCTTCGGCCATATCGACATCGTCGTCAACAGCGCCGGTGTCGTTATGCTTGCTCCCGCCGAGGAGCTCAGCCTCGATGCCTGGGACAAGACCATCGCCATCAATCTCAAGGGGACGTTCCTGGTCTCCCAGGCCGCCGGACGCATCCTGATCAAAGCCGGCAAGGGCGGCAAGATCATCAACATGGCCTCGCAGGCCGGCTCCGTCGCGATCGACCAGCACGTCGCCTATTGCGCCTCGAAATTCGGCGTCATCGGCCTGTCCAAGACGCTTGCCGCCGAGTGGGGCAAGCATGGCATCACCGTGAATACGATTTCGCCGACAGTGGTGCTGACCGAGCTCGGCAAAAAGGCGTGGGACGGGCCGCGCGGCGAGGCGCTGAAGCAGCGCATTCCGACCGGCCGCTTTGCCTTCCCGGAGGAAATAGCCGCCGCGGCGGTGTTCCTGGCATCGAACGGCGCCGACATGATCAACGGCGCCGACCTTCTGGTCGACGGCGGCTACACCATCATCTGACGGCGCAAGATTGGAGCAACAATGCAGCGGTTCATCAACAATCCCGACGAGGTCGTCGAGGATACGGTCAAGGGCTTCGTCAAGGCGCATGCCGATAGCGTCAGGCTGGGTGGCAATCCCCGTGTCATCGTCGCCCGCCATGCACCGGTCAGCGACAAAGTCGGCGTGATCACCGGCGGTGGCTCCGGCCACGAACCGGCCTTCATCGGCTATACGGGACGCAACATGCTGGATGCGGTCGCGGTCGGCGAGCTGTTTTCGTCACCGACGGCAAAGAGCTTCTTCGACGCCGCGCGCGAGGCCAATGGCGGCAAGGGTGTCGTCTGCCTCTATGGCAACTACGCGGGCGACAACATGAATGTGAAGATGGCCATCAAGCTCGCGGCCAAGGAAGGCATCGAGATCGCAACCGTCGTTGCCAACGACGATGTGTGTTCGGCGGGACCGGATGAGCGCGACAAGCGCCGAGGCGTGGCCGGCGAGATCTTCATGTGGAAATGCGCCGGAGCCAAGGCCGCCGAAGGTGCCGATCTGGCGGATGTCCGGGCGACGGCGCAAACGGCGATCGACAACTGCCGCTCGATTGGTGTTGGCCTTGGCCCTTGCACGCTGCCCGCCGTGGGGCACCCAAACTTCTCGATCGAGCCGGGCACGATGGAAGTCGGCATCGGGCATCACGGTGAGCCGGGTGTCAGGATCGAGCCGCTGAAGCCCGCGGCCGAGATTGCACGGGATATGGTTAAGATCGTCCTCGATGATCATGACCTTGCGGCCGGAACAGAAGTTGCGGTCCTCGTGTCCGGCCTCGGCGCAACGCCGGTCAACGAACTCTACATCCTCAACGACACGATCGAACAGGAGATCACCGGACGCGGGCTGAGCATCCACAAGACCTATATCGGCAACTATTTCACCTCGCTGGAGATGGTCGGCGCCACACTCACGGTCATGGCGCTCGACGCCGAATTGAAAAGGCTGCTGGATGTGGACGTCGATTGTCCCGCAAGGTTCTAGGAGACAAGTGAATGCAGCACTTTGACAACGCTTCCACTGGCGACATCGTTCTTTCGGTGGCTGACCGGATCATCGAAAATCGCTCCTATCTGAGCGAGATCGACGGCAAGATCGGTGACGGCGACCACGGCGTCAACATGGCCAAGGGCTTCGGCATGGCCGCGGAGAGGATCAGGGGCAACGACATGTCGCTGGCCACGGCCTTCGATACGCTAGGCACCGTGCTGATGACCGAGATCGGTGGTTCCATGGGGCCGCTGTATGGCGTCATGTTCACGCAGTTCGCCGAAACGATCGAAAAATCATCGTCGATCGATGCGAAGACTTTCAGCGCCATGCTCACCAGTGGTCTCGACGGCATCCAGGCCATCGGGTCGGCCAAGGTTGGCGACAAGACGCTTCTCGATACGCTCGTCCCGGCCATCGACGCCTTCAACAGCGCCGACGCCGACGGAAAGCCGTTCCCGGAAGCCCTGGATGCGCTGGTTGTCGCGGCCGAGAAGGGTCGGGATGGCACAAAGGACCTTGTGGCAAGGATCGGCCGGGCCAGCCGTCTGGGTGAACGCTCGCTTGGCGTCCTCGACGCCGGCGCCACATCCTGCGCGTTGATCCTGAAAGCCCTGGCGCTAGGTGCCAAGCAGAAAATGCAGCTGCCTGCGGCCTAGGTGCGTTGAATTTTGAAGTATGCTCCTCCCGAGCAATGGCTCCCGGCTGATCTCCCAGCCGGGAGCAAGCCAGAGCATGATCCCGAAAAGTGGAATCCGGTTTTCGGACAAGATCATGCTCAAACAAAAGCCAGAGCCCCATCGCTCTGGTGCATGATCCGGAGCAAGATTGAGAGTTCGCCCGTTTGCGCTCATCTTGGCTGCGATTTTGGATTCGGGGAAACCAGGCAGCATGATCGTCAAGGCATCATCGGCACGGAAGAACGGAACGATGCGGACGGGAGCAGAGGCCGGCACTGAACCCATCCCGTTGCGCTACGGTGACGACCCTTATGTCTGGGCCTGTTGGCTGTACTACGAAGATCGCATGACGCAGGGCGATATCGCCGACATCATGGGCATTTCGCGGGCGACGGTGAACAGCTATCTGGCCGATGCCCGCGCCCGCGGCATCGTCAACATTTCCCTCGAGCCATCCCGGCTGAGCTCGCTCTCCATCGCACAGGAACTCAAGCGTCACTTCGGGTTGCATGACTGTCTGGTCGTGCCAAGCGACGACAATGCGCGTCCGTTGATCGATCGTCTTGGCGGCGCCGCGGCGCAGGCACTCGCCAAGCTCCTGAAATCCGGGGACACGCTTGCGGTTGCCTGGGGAAGAACGGTGCTGTCGATCGGCGAGCAGGCCTCCGTGCCCGGCCTCCAGGACGTCACTGTCGTTCAGGCGACCGGAGGCACCCGTGCGAGTTTTGCGTATACGCCGGAACTCTGCGCGGCCGCCATCGCCGGCGCCGTGGACGGGAAGCTGATCAACATCACCGCACCAGCAGTCGTTTCGACCGCCGAGGTTCGCGACATGCTGCTGCGCGAGACGCTGATAGAAAGCCAGTTCGAGGCGCTTGCCAAAGCCAACAAAGCGCTTTTCGGCATCTCTTCGCTGCGTCCAAATTCAACGATCCACACCAGCGGCTTCTTCGAATCGGTCTCACTGCAACAGTACCTCGCCAAGGATGCCGTGGGTGTCGTTGCCGGTCGCTTCATCGACGGACAGGGCAATCCCGTGGCCGGCCCGCTCGACGACCGTACGATCGGAATATCGCTCGACAGGCTAAAGGCCATCGGCCTGCGCATCGCGGTCGCCGGCGGTTTCGACAAGGTGCCGGCAATCCTTGCCGCGCTGCGCGGCGGCTACGTCAACGTGCTCATCACCGACGCTGCCACGGGCCGCGGCATCCTGAATGCCGACGGCGTGACGGAGCTCGACCAGAAGCTCTCGCAACGCCCAAGGTTCGACAACACCGTGGCTTTGCCCAGCAACTTCCGGACCCATATCAAGAAGTTCCTCAACGACCCCGACGATGTCGTGGAGGAGATGCTTGACGGCGTGTTGAAGGCCCATGCCGCCTATATCAAGCCTATCAACGGTTCGCATCGTGCGCTCGTTGCCCGCACAGGGCCGAGGCCTGGCAAGGTGGGGCTGGTGGTCGGCGGCGGCACGGGGCACGAACCCTGCTTTCTCGGCTATGTCGGAAAGGGGCTCGCCGATGCCGTGGCGGTCGGCAACATCTTCTCGTCACCGCCTCCCGGCCCGATCTTTCAGTGCGCCAAGGCCGCATCCGGCGGGCAAGGCGTGCTCTTCGTCTACGGCAACTATGCCGGCGACGTGATGAACTTCGAAATGGCGGCCGAGATGGCGGCGGAAGACAACATCGAGGTTCGCACGGTCGTGACGACGGACGACATCGCCTCGTCTCCGCTGGAGGACAGGGAGGGCCGCCGTGGCGTCGCTGGGAACTTCTTCATGTTCAAGATCGCCGGAGCCGCCTGCGACCGCGGGTTGTCGCTTGATGCCTGCGAGGCAGTGACACGCAAGGCCAACGCGCGGACATTCACGATTGGCGTTGCATTGGAGCCCTGCTCTCTCCCGCAGACCCGCCGCCACAATTTCGAGATCGGCCCCGACGATATGGAGATCGGCATGGGCATCCATGGCGAGCGCGGTGTCATTCGCGAGAAAATGATGAGCGCCGATGAGATTACAGACCGGGTGATGGACCGCATCTTTTCGGAAATGAAACCGGCATCGGGCGACCGTGTCGCGGTGCTGATCAATTCATTTGGCGCGACGCCGCTGATGGAACTTTACATCCTGTTTAGACGTGTCGCGCAGCGGCTGAGCGCGAAGGACATCAAGATCGAGGCGAACTGGGTGGGGCATTATTGCACCTCGCTCGACATGGTCGGTGCGTCGATAACGGTGTTGCACCTCGACAACGAGTTGACGGACCTGTTGCATCACCCTTGCGATACGGCCGTCCTGCGGGTCGGCTGAGATTAGAAGTATGCGCCGATCGACGATGGGCCGCATCCTGCTTGAACTGGGAGGAACACGATGTCGGAAAACGCGGCGCGACGCCTGAGCAGGATGTTCTATCGCATCTCCATTGCGATCGAGGCGGGCAAGGACCGTCTCTCGGATCTGGATGGCGCCATCGGCGATGCCGACCATGGCATCACCATGTCTCTCGGCTTCATGGCGGTAAACGCGGAGCTGGCCAAGCTCGATCTCGACCACATGCTTCCATCGGACGTTTTCACCGCCGCCGCGTCGGCCTTTCTCGATGCCGTCGGCGCCTCCACGGGGCCGCTTTATGCGACAGCGTTCCGAAGAGCGGCACAGGCCCTCAAACAGGATGAACGCCTTTCAGCCGCCGGCCAGGCGGCGATCGTCGAGGCGATGACGACCGGCATCAGGGAGCGCGGTAAAGGGCAGCGTGGCGACAAGACGATGCTGGATGCCTGGATTCCCGCAACGGAAGCAGCTGTCGGTGCACGTGCCCGCGCTGCCGGAAGCCTGGAAATGTGGAACAGCGTCCTCGAGGCCGCGGAAGCCGGCGCGAATTCGACACGATCCATGGTCGCTGCGCGCGGCAGGGCGGCCAGGCTCGGCGAGCGATCCCTTGGACACATGGACCCAGGCGCGGCCTCGGCTGTGATTATCCTGCGCGCGATGAAAGACACCTTTGGCGAAGACGGTGCGAAGTAACCTGCGATCCTGCCGCCGGGTTTTGTTGGTCGAGGCCATGTGTTGGAGTGACCCAGCCGAATAGCGTGTCGACGTGCGGTCGAAGCCATCGAAGAAGCCACGTCTCGCGGTCGTCGTCGATCCAGTCTGAGCCCCGAATCGGCAGCGGCCCCGCAAAAGGGACCGCCAGCTTTATGGAAAGCTCGGGGCTCAGCCCCGCTTCGGAATCTGGATGTCCTCGAGCAGAAGCGTCAGCGCCATGGCGACGAAGTAGAGCGCCGCCACCCAGATGAACATCGTGTTGAAGGCACTCGAGTAGTGGCCCAGCACCA
Organism: Mesorhizobium bavaricum; assembly: GCF_056781655.1. NCBI lineage: Bacteria > Pseudomonadati > Pseudomonadota > Alphaproteobacteria > Hyphomicrobiales > Phyllobacteriaceae > Mesorhizobium > Mesorhizobium bavaricum. Next base: position 6,573,249 of record NZ_CM165566.1, read on the forward strand.
CTTCGCGGATCGCAGCCGGCAGGCTCGACGCGAGGTGCGGGCTCAGTCCGGTCAGCCCGTCCGACAGCAGCGCGGCGGCATCGGCGGGGAGCTCGGCGGTCTGCCTGTTCAGGGCCCAGGTCATGACCGCGCCGTTCAGCGCCAGTCCCAGCGATGCTCCGATGGTCCGCGCCTGCGTGATCAGCGAAGTCACCGCGCCGATGTCCTGCAGCGGCGCCGCGGCCTGGATCGCCACGATCAGCACCTGGAACTGCAGACCCATGCTGATGCCGAACAGACCCATCATCGCCGCCAGAACCCAGATCGGCGTGTGCGAATTGACAAGGACAAAGCTCAGCATCAGCAGCCCGCCAATACCCATCGCCACAACCGGCATCCATTTGTAGCGGCCGGTTGCGGCAATCACCCACCCGGCCACGATCGAGATGATCATCGAGGTGATGGAAGCCGGCAGGAACAGGAAGCCGACTTCGGCCGGGCTCAGTCCGGTCAGCGTCTGCATGTAGAGCGCGAAATAGAAGAACATGCCCAGCGTCACCGATCCGGCGACCAACGACACGCCCGAGACGATGCGGACCGTCGAAATGGCGAACAGCCGCAAGGGCACGATCGGCTCCTCGGCCCGCCGCTCAACCATGATGAACGAGGCGATGGCGGCAAGCGCGAGTACCGGCAACACGAAGGTGAGCAGGTCCGGCCCCGCGGGGTTGAGCACATGATAGCCCCAATAGACGATGGCGGTGGTGCCGATGGCCAGCAGCAAGCCTCCGAGATAGTCGATGTGATGCTTCTTCTCGTTGAACCGGCTGCGCATGGCGAACGCCAGCACCGCCAGCACGATGATACCTATCGGCAGATTGACCAGAAACACCCAGCGCCAGCCGAACAGGCTGGTGATGTAACCTCCGGCCAACGGGCCGAGCACCGACGACAGCGCGAACACCGCCGAACTGTAGCCTTGATATTTGGCGCGGTCGCGCGGCCCGAACAGCTCGCCGATCATGGCGAAGGCCGAGACCATCAGGCCGCCGCCGCCGATACCCTGCAGGACGCGCGCGGCGATCAGGCTCTCCATCGACCATGCCATGCCGCAGACCAGCGAACCCAGCAGGAACAGACCGATCGCCGTCAACACCACGTTCTTGCGGCCATACATGTCACCGAGCTTGCCGTAGAACGGCGCGACCGCCGCGGTCGACAGCAGGTAGGCGGCGCCGACCCAGCCGAACAGGTGCAGATTGCCCAGTTCGCCGGCAATAGTGGGCAAGGCAGTGACGACGATCTGCATGTCGATGGTGGCCATGAACATGGCGATCAGCGCGCCGAAATAGACGATGAGTGTCGCGAGATCGGGTTTGGCTCCGGCGTCTGCGGACGATGCATCCGGAAGGGTCGTATCGACGGTCATAAGTGTCTCCGTACTTGCCCGCAATTTATGTGCCTGCGGCATATATATGTCAATGACAAATACATGCCCATAGCATATAATTGACAGTCGCATATATTTTTGCTAGCGCGCGGGATATGAGCAGCAACGATACTGGACCAGGCAATTCCGACCGATTTTCCGCTTTGTGTCAAACACACGGCGATCAGAACCTTGCGAATCTGGCGCGCAGCGCTGGCCTGTCCGAAGCGGCAGCCGAGGCCGTCGCTGCCATCGATGCGGTGATGAACAAGGTGCGCCGCTCAATCCAGCGCCGGGACTTCGGTCGTTTGATCCTGGCCCGCATCGACCCCTCGCTGGAAGTGAGCCATCTCGATGTGATCAGTGCTATCGCGCTCAATTCGGCCGTCGGCAACACCCAGCAGGACGAGGTGACGGTCGGCATCATCGCCGAGCGCCTGGGGATCGATCCCTCCCGCGCCAGCCGTATCTCCGCGGACATCGTCGAGCGCGGCTACGCCTTGCGCGTCGCATCGCAACTCGATGCCCGGCGCATCTGCCTCAAACTCACCGCCAGGGGCGAGCGCCTGGTGACGGCGGTACGTCAGACCAAATGGCGGATTTTCGCCGAGTCACTGGCGCAGTGGGATGAGCAGGAACTGGTGACGTTCGCCACCTTGCTGGAACGCTTCGCGGGTTGGGCCACGGACGAAGCGAGGATGAGCAGGTCGGCCGATGCCGTCAAGCAGATGATGGACGGGACGGAACCCGTGGTGAAACTGCCCGAGGCGAAATAGGCGCCAGCACTGGACGATCCCGGGCGCCTGACGCCCAGGGGTTCAGGTGCTCCCCTTGGTCGACCATAGTGTGGCGATGCCGGATGCGAAGCAGATCGGCTATGCATGCCGCGTTGGCTGCGCTGTAGTGGCGGTGTCCGTCACGTGATGCTGTTTGGCGCCCGGCCGATGCGGCCTAGATGGGTGTCGGAAAACGCAGTCGCATATTTGAGGCCATAGCCCAGCGCACGATCAATACCGATATGCGCAATCCAGATCAGTGCCAGGCTGGCGAACCAGGATGCATGGGTCACCCAGGCCAGCGCGGCCAGCAGACCAGGCCCGATATAGGTATGGACCGCGTTGTAAGCGATTGCACCGGCGCGTGGGCCGGCGAGATAAGCAAACATCGAAAGGTCGGGGACCAGAAGCAATACGGCAAACCAGCCCCAGCTGCCGCCGGACAGCTGATATGCCCAAACAGCCGCACCGATAGCCGCCAATCCCTCAAGACGAAGCAGAACCCGTGGAACGCCCGTGACGGCGAACGGTGATGAGGAAGAGCGCGAGCCCGGCAGAATGGCGCTACTGGTCACAGTTAAATACCTCAAGAAAAGTCAATGACGCGAGGACATTGCCCAGCATTCGCCTTCGAGTCTATCGTCGCAACATAACCAGCGCTTCGAAAAAAGTGACTATGACGGCTTCTGCAAACTGGGCTTTGTACGCGACCTTTCTGTCCGTGATGCATCATGGAAGCCTGTCCGCTGCCGCGCGTGCGCTTGGTACTGCGCAGCCCACGGTCAGGAAGCAGATTGCCGAGCTCGAAGCTGCCTTGGGCTGCGTCTTGTTCACCAGATCCAAGGCAGGTCTGGTGCCAACCGAGACAGCTCACGCGGCCTACCCTTTCGCCGAGACAATGGCAGCTACCGCCAATGCTCTCGCCGCTCGATCTCGGGCCAGGAGCACGACGAAAGCGGGGTGGTCCGCATTACCCGCAGCGAGGTTGTCAGCGTGGAGGTGCTGCCTCCTATTCTCGCTCGGTTGGCCCGTGCACATCCGGCCATTCGCTATGAGATATCGCCGACCGATCGCGCTGAAGATATGTTGCAACGCGACGCCGACGTAGCGATCCGCATGTTTCGACCACGCGAGTCCGCGTTGATCGCCAGGCGGGCATGCACGATCGAACTTGGTCTGTTCGCCAGCGAGAGCTACCTGGCCGAATATCCGCTGCCAGACAGCTTTGAGAGCCTGCTGGCGAACCACCGCCTGATCGGCGATGATCGTGGCCAAGTGCTTATTGCCGCGCTCGAACGGCAGGACGCGAGGCTAACCAGAAAAGACATTTCGTGGCGAGTGGGCTGGCGCAATTGGCGGCTGTCCGCGCCGGGTTTGGCGTGGGGCCATCTCAAGTCCCGCTGGCCGGATTGACCAACCCGCCCTTGCGCCGCGTACTGCCTTGGCTGCGTGCGGATATGGAGGCCTGGGTCGTCATGCATGAAGATCTGAAGGCGGTTCACAGGGTCCGGCTGGTGTTCGACGCCCTGTCGAAGGGCCTGGCGATTTATGCACGGTGCCCCGGAATGCAACGGCCGTCGAAGAGCTATATGGACGATACGACGCGGTTTCCATGCTGATCGAAGAGATGAATCTGGGCCAGATCAGGCGCCAGGAAAACCCGTTGGCCGGGAACCACATGGGCGCGTTCGCGCACCAATGCGCTTAACGTGTTTCGGCCGGCGGTCGTGACGACAAGGGTTTCCGATCCGGTCGGCTCAACCACCTCGACCACGGCCGGCACGCCGCTGTCCGAGAGCCTGAGATGTTCCGGCCTGATGCCGTAGGACACCGCCGTCCCGGTGTGTCCTGCCTGTTGCAGCGGAAAGACCATTCCATCTGCGGCCACGAAGCCGTCCGATGCCGCATGGCCCTCCAGGATGTTCATCGAAGGGGAACCGATGAACTGGGCGACGAACAGATTGGCTGGGCGGTCATAAAGGTCGAGCGGCGCACCGAACTGCTCGACGACGCCGCCATTCATGACGACGATCTTGTCGGCCATGGTCATGGCTTCGACCTGGTCATGGGTGACGTAAACGATCGTCGTTCCCAGGCGCCGGTGTAGTGCCTTGATCTCCGAGCGCATCTGCACGCGCAGCTTGGCGTCGAGATTGGAGAGCGGTTCGTCGAACAGGAAGACCTTGGGGTCGCGCACGATGGCGCGGCCCATGGCGACACGCTGGCGCTGGCCGCCGGAAAGCTGGCGCGGATAGCGGTCGAGGAGATCCTGCAGTCCGAGGATCGTCGACGCCCGAGTGATCTTGTTCTCGATCTCGCGCCTGTCCGTCTTCTTCAGGGTCAGTGCGAAGGTCATATTCTCCCGCACAGTCATGTGCGGGTAGAGCGCGTAGTTCTGAAACACCATGGCTATGTCGCGCGACTTCGGAGCGACGTCGTTGATGACCTTGCCATCGAGCGCGATCTCGCCCCCACTGATGTCCTCCAGGCCGGCGATCATTCTGAGCAAGGTCGACTTGCCGCAGCCGGAAGGCCCGACGAGAATAACGAACTCGCCCGACGTTATTTCCACCGACACGCCATGAATGACACGTGCCTTTCCATAAGCCTTCTCAACGCCGGTGATCGTAACTGCACTCATGTTGTCAGACGCTCCATCGCTTCCGTTCGTGTCAGCAAGCATTCGTCAGAAGGAGACCTTGTCGCCGCCCTTGAGCTGGAGAATTTGCCGCGCCTCATCAGGCGTAGCGACAGAGGCGCCGAGCCCTTCGATGATCTGGCGTACCTTGCGCACCTGTTCGGCGTTGGATTTCGCCAGCTGTCCCTTGCCGATCCACAGCGAGTCCTCCAGCCCGACGCGCACATTGCCGCCGAGCGCGATGGCCTGCGTGGCGATGGGCAACTGGCTGCGTCCGGCGCCCAGCACCGACCAACGGTAGTCGTCGCCGAAAAGGCGGTCGGCCGTGCGCTTCATATGCGCCACATCTTCGGGGTGGGTGCCGATGCCGCCCAGGATGCCGAACACGCTCTGAACGAAGAAGGGCGCCTTGACCAGGCCGCGCTCGACGAAATGGGCGAGCGTGTAGAGATGGCCGATGTCGTAGCACTCGATCTCGAAACGAGTGCCGTTGTCGGCGCAGGTGCGCAATATGTGCTCGATGTCGCCAAAAGTGTTGCGGAAGATGCGGTCGCGCGAGCCCTCGAGATAGGGCTGCTCCCAATCGTGCTGGAAAGTCTTGAACCGCTCAAGCATCGGGAACAGAGCGAAATTCATCGAGCCCATATTGAGCGAGGCGACTTCCGGCGCAAAGACCTTGGCCGGCTTGACCCGCTCCTCGACGCTCATCGTTGCGGCGCCGCCGGTGGTGATGTTCACCACGCACGCGGAACGCTGCTTGATCACCTGAAGGAAGGGCGCGAATGCCTCCGTCGACTGATCGGGCCGGCCGTCGACGGGATTGCGCGCATGAAGATGGACGATGGCGGCACCGGCCTCCGCCGCCTCGATCGCCGCCGTGGCGATTTCCTGAGCCGTCACGGGCAGATGCGGCGACATCGACGGCGTGTGGATCGAGCCTGTTACCGCACAGGAGATGATGATCTTGTTCTGGTTTGCCATTCAGCAAGTCCTCGATTGCGCGTCTGAATTCTGGTCAGGCATCACCGCAACGACCGGCTGCCGCTTTTAAGGTCATGCCTATTTGACCGCGCCTTGCGTGATGCCGGAAATGAACTGCTTCGACAGCACGATATAGACCAGTGTGATCGGCAGTGCAGCCAGCGTCAGTCCGGTGAACAGCACGCCCCAGTCGGTGGTGAACTCGCCGACGAACACGGTCAGGCCCTGCGGCAGGGTCTTCAGATTGTCGGAAGTGATCAGCACCAGCGGGAAGAAGAAGTCGTTCCAGATCGGCACGGCGTTCTGGATTGCCACGATGACCAACGCCGGCCGCGCCAGCGGCAACATGATCGAGCGCATGATGCGAAATTCACTGGCGCCGTCCATGCGTGCGGATTCTTCCAGCTCGCGCGGCAAGGTGCGCAGGAAACCGGTCATGATGAAGACGGCAGACGGAATGCCCATGGCGACATAAACGAGGACGAGGCCGAGATAGCTGTCGACCAGGCCCAGCGAATCCAGCTGGATGAATAGCGGAATGATCGCCAGCTTCAACGGCACGGTCATGCCGCTGAGGAAGAACATCAGCACCAGCGCACTAAAGCGGAACTGGTAGCGGGCTATGGCATAGGCGGCAAGCGTGCTGAACAGGAGGATCAGCGCAACCGATGCCGTGGTGATGCCGACCGAATTGGCGAGGTAGCGCACGAAATTGGTCTGCGTCCACACCTTGTCCATGTTGGCGGTCGAGAAATGCGTCGGCAGCGCCAGCGGCGAGGAAAAGATCTCGGCATTGGTCTTGAACGAAGACATCAACATGACGAACAGCGGATAGATCATGATGACGGCATTGATCGCCAGCAACAGCTGGATGACGCCGTTCTTGAGCAGGTCGCCCTTGGCCGTCATGATCCAGCCTCGGCGGAAGCGTGGGTTGTGGTCACGGCGGCGCTCATAGCTCGATCTCGCGGCGGCGCAGATAGCGCAACGCCAGCGCTGTGACCCCGGCGACCAACAGGAACATCAGCACCGCCAGCGCGCTGCCCTGGCCGAAATCCTGGATGCCGGTGGTGGTGCTGCCGAAGGCGGTGCGGTAGAAATAGAGGCCAAGCACGTCGGTCGAGCCGCCCGGCGAGCCGGTCAGTCCGGTCATGACATAGGGAATCTCGAACCAGTTGAAGCTGCCTATGAAGGTCAGGATGGTGACGATGGTGACGCTCGGCGCGATCAGCGGCCAGACGATCTTGCGCATCAGCACATAATCGCCGGCGCCGTCGAGGCGGGCAGCCTCCAGCACTTCCTTGCTGACCCGCTGCATGCCTGCCAGAAGCACCAAAGTGGGGAAACCCAGCCAGTGCCAGATATTGGCGAACAGGATACTGCCGAGCGCTGTGTGCTCATTGCCGAGCCAGGGAATGGCGCTGAAGCCGACCAGTCCCAGGATCTGGTTGACCAGGCCGAACAGCGGATGCAGGAACAGCTTCCACAGGAAGCCGACGATGACCGCCGACAGCACCACCGGCAGGAAGACGATGACCTGGTGGACACGATGCCCGGGCAAGGCCTTCAACAGTGCGTAGGCGAGCAGGAAGGCGGTGCCATTCTCGAACACCATCAGCGCCACGAAGGCGATGACATTGTGCTTCAGCGCATTGTAGGTCCAGTCGCTGTAAGGTGTTTCGAACAGCACCTCGCGGAAGTTCGCGAACCCGATGAAGCCTGAGGGCCTCAGGCCGTTGAACTCATAGAAGGCGAAGCGGAAGGCCGAGAGCAACGGCCAGAGCACGAAAAGCACCATGACCACCAGAGCCGGTGTCAGCAGAGATGCGATCCAGAGCGACCGGCGCCACGGAAAGGCTTTTGCGGTGTGACGCCGGCCGTTGGTCATCTCACTTGCCCTGGAAAGGCTTGTACCACTTGGCGAGGCCGTCGGTCAGGTCGGCGGCCAGTTGGTCCGGGGTGATCGAACCCGACATCATCTTGGTGATGTCGCCTTGCAGCAACTCCGATCCCGTCGGCTTCTCGAAACGGAAGTAGACGACATTGATATGCGGCATTGCGGTCTCGTTCAACTTGGCGACATGCGACAGAAGCTCGTCCTTGATGACGACGCCCTTGATCGGCGAAATGTTACCGAGCAGGGCCGAAAACTTGTCGCCAAACTCCTTGGTGCCCATCCAGTTGACCAGCTTGAACGCCGCCTCCTTGTTGGGCGACTTGGCGTTGACCGCATAGCCGCCGTCGAAGAACTTGGTCACCTGAGGCGTGTCGCCGGCCTTGGCCATGGGCGGGGCGACGAAGTCCATGTTGATGGCCGGATTCTGCGTCCTGTAGGTGGCGATGTCGAAGCTGCCGCCCGCCAGCATCGCTGCCTTGCCGCTGATGAACAGCTGGTCGGCGGTTTCGTAGTCGATGCCTTCGAAGCCGTCAGGCATGTAGTCGCGCAGTTCGAGCAGCTTGCCGAGTGCCGCGACATAACGCGGGTCCTTGAAGGTGGTCTTGCCGCTGGTCAGGTCGCTGACAAAGTCCGGGCCGAGGAAGGGGTTGGTGAAGATGGCCACGAACATCTCGTTGAACCAACTGGTGCCCATGCCGTTGGCCAAGGGATAAATGCCCTTTTCCTTCAGCGCCTTGCTGACCGCGATGAACTCGTCCCAGGTGGTCGGCGGGTTCAGCCCGGCCTTGGCGAAGACATCCTTGTTGATGAACAGGCCAAGTGTCTGTGAGGCGAAGGGCAGAGAATAGACCTTCTTGTCGGCGCGGTAGGTGCCGGCCACCAGCGCATCGGCGGGCTGGTTGGCGAGCGAGGGCACGGTGGTCATGTCCTGCGGCTCGAAATAGCCGGCTTTCACGAACTGCTCAAGCCAGCCATAGGCGTGGGTGTGGATGACGTCGCCGCCCTTGCCGGCGGCCAGAGCCGTCGAGACGATGGTCGGATAATTCTCGTCCGGGAACGACTCGAACTTCACATGGATGTCCGGGTTGGCTTTGGTGAAATCGGCGAAAAGTTCATTGTAGGCTGCCTTGTCTTCCTGGCGCCAGGTCCAGAACGAGATGTCGGTGGCATGCGCCACGCCTGCCGCGAGTCCCCATGCGAAAGACGCCGCCGCCAGGGCGAGACCAATCCTTCTCCTGCTCATGTTGCAATCTCCCATGCGCTTGATGCGCTTTTCACGACGATTATCAAATCATAGTTCTTGCCGTCTGGGAAGATAGTTTGTAAAGTTTCCTAACTAATGCGATTTGCGCGAAGGCGACCTGCCTCGCCAGCCTGCAGGATGAGTGTCCGTGAATCAGAAACTGTTGGCCGGCGTGGATATCGGCGGCACCAAGACGCGCATCATGGCAAGCCGCGGCAGCCTGACGGTGGTTGACGAGACGATCATCACCGATGGCTGGCGGGTTCGCCAGATGGAGGCCGATGCGGTGAAGCTTGCCGGTATTGTCATCGATCTGTGCGGCGGCTCGGCCCCCGACGCCATGGCCGTCGGCGCCCATGGCTGCGACACGGATGAACAATGCCGGCGTTTTCAGGCGCTGTTGTCGCAGCAGACGAGCGGCAAGGTACAAGTGGTAAACGACGCGGAACTGATGGTTCCTGCCGCCGGCTTTGTGGACGGCGTCGGAGTTGTTGCGGGGACGGGATCGATCGCAGTGGCGCGGACAGCCGAGGGCAAGATGCTGGCTGCAGGGGGTTGGGGATGGATCCTCGGTGATGAAGGCAGTGCGGCGGCGCTGGTGCGCGAGGCAGCCAAGGCGATACGCGGCGTGCTCGATCGCGGCCAGGATGGCGACCCGCTGATTGGCGCGCTGATGCGCGAACTCGACACGGACGACCAGACCAAGCTTGGCATTCTGCTCAACGAGACGCGGGGCGCCGCAGTATGGGGCCGCTATGCCAATGCCGTCTTCGACGCGGCGGTCGCGGGCTCGCCGCTGGCGACCCGTGTCATCAGGGAAGGTGGAGCGGGGCTTGCCGCACTCGTCGAAGTGCTGATTGAACGCGGCGCGAACGCGGCGCTGGTCGTCGCCGGAGGTGGCGTCATCGCCGAGCAGCCCATGCTGATGGAGGCCTTTGTCGAGGCGATGGCATCGATTTCGCCCAGCAGTCAGGTGGTGCTGTTGCGCGAGCCGCCGGTGATCGGCGCCGTGGCGATCGCCAGACGCCTCGTCGCGGCTAGCGGCCGGGCCTCGCAGAGCGACGCATAACCGTGGAGTATGAATGATGATGAAGCGTATCGGCTACCGGGCAGCTGTCGCGCGACAGGCCGAGAGTCTTGAAGCAGGTGTGCGGGCGGTTGCCGGCGCACTCGAGGCCCTGGCCCTTGCCGATTTCAGCGGCAAGACGATTGGCTTTGCCGGCATCGGCGCCAGTTATCAGGCGGCGTTGGCGGGCGCGACCTATCTGCGTGCTTCTGGCACCAAGGCCTCCGCCTATTCGCCGACGGAACTTTACGGCAGGACCGGTGCCGCTGCCGAGGCTTTCATCGCACTCTCGGCATCGGGGCAAAGCCGTGAGATCGCCGATGTCATGGAGGAGGCCAGAGCCTATCCTCGTCTCGCCATCTGTCGCGGCAGCGACAATCCGTTGACCGCCATAACCGGCGCGGCAATCGCCACGGCATCGGGTGCCGACAACGGCGCCAGTTCGACAGGCTACACCGGCACATTGCTGGCACTGGGCATGCTGATCGACAGGATTGCCGGCAGCAAGCCGCCCTTCGCCTGGAAGCGGCTGCCGCCAATGGCCGCCACCGTGCTGGATGGTATAGACACTCCTGCCGGACAGGCTGCAGGCTTGCTCTCAGGCCGAACCTCGATCGATATCGTCGGAGCAGGCATCGGCTTTGCGAATGCCGGCGAGGCGGCCATATTGATCCGCGAGGCGGTTCGGATTCCCGCATCCGGTTGGGATACGCTGAACTACCTGCACGGTCCGATGGAATCCCAGGATCCGACCACTGGCCTCATTGTTTTCGGCGATGGTCGCGAAGTGCAGATCGCTCGCGATGTCGCCGCCTTCGGCTGTCCTTCTGTTCTTATCACGCACCGAACGGACATCGCGCCGCTGGACAAGCTCGTTGTCATCTCCATTCCGACGCTTGGCAATGCCATGGCAGACGGCATTCTGGAGATCATCGCCCTGCAGGCGATCGTTGGCGTGATGCAGGACGAAGCCGGCCTGACCGACATAACATTCCGCTACCGCCAGGCCGACACCAAGCTGAAGCCGTGGTCGCCGACCGAGCTCTAGAGTCTCACAAGGATGGCTGGCATCCGGCGCGGTCGACGCTTGGCCGGACACGTTCGCAGAAATTGTCAAAACACCGCACAATGAACTCGGCTTTGTTGATTCGTGATTTCAACGTCGAATTGCGACTAGACGCACCGGCGTTTTCAGGGTGGGTTGAACACCGCTTATGGCTTCACCAGAAATTCCCAGTCTGACTGAAAGTGCCCGCGCCGTCCTGCGCGTGCTCGCTTCACATGGACCGGTCACGCGCCCCAAGCTTGGCGCCATGCTCGACCTGTCGAAGCCGACCATGTCGGCAGCCGTGTCGGAACTCAGCGCCCTGGGGCTCGTTGCCTCGCGCGGGATCGAGCGCGGCGCCATCGGGCGTACGGCCACTATCTACGGCATCGGCCCAGGCGCCGGATGCGTGATCGGCATAGACGTGGGCGCAGCACAGGTGCGTGCCGTTGCCTATTCGATGGATGCCCAACCGCTGGCCGCGCTGGAAGAGACGATCCCGGAGGCGGGAACGACATATCCGGACGTTGTCGGCGCCGTGATCCTGTCGGTGACGAGGTCGATCCTTGCAAAGGTTGGAAAGAGCTTCCGCGTGCTGCGCAGCATCGCCGTTGCCGTGCCGCGCATCGTATCCCCCAGCCGTCTTGGCATGGACCACGTGAACGGTCCCGATGCTGTTCTTCGAGAGCTTCGGCGCCATTTCAAGGTGCCGATCATCCTCGAAAACAATGTCAACTGCGCAGCCATCGGCGAAATGCATTTTGGCGCCGCCCAAGGCCATCAGACATTTGCCTTTCTGCAAGTCGGCGTGCGGGTCGGTCTTGGGTTCATCACCGAAGGCCGCCTGTTCCGCGGAGCTGGTGGTGCCGCAGGGGAAGTCGGCCGCATGCCTTTTCCCTGGTCTGCGAGCGAGACGCCTTCCCGCGAAGGGCTGGAGCATTATCTTGGCTCGAAAGCGCTCGTTTCCCGTTGCCGGCAAGACTGGCCGGCCGATCAGGGCGAGCCGCCCGACTCAGCCAAGGAGTTGTTTGAGCGAGCAATAGCCGGATCGCCGCCTGCCCTCCTGTCGGTGGCGCGCCACGCCGCCGACATCGGCCGGCTGGCCGCCGGGTGCATAGGTGTGCTCGATCCGGGATTGATCGTGCTTGGCGGCGGCGTCGGACGAAATGCGTTGATGACGGCCGAGGTCGAGCGCGTCGCCAGCGAACTTGCCTGGCCCACGAGGATCGCGGTCAGCTCGCTCGAGGATAGCGGAACGGCGCTTGGCGCCACCAAGCTCGCGCTGGATTACAGCCTTGGGCTTCTCTTGCGCGAGGATCGCCATCCGGCCGTGGTCTTACCGCCGCTGCCAGCCGCATAGGCTTCGGACAGACCGTCGACACCGCATGAAGGACGATTGCGCAATCTGCGGCGGCGTCAATCAAGGCCCCACGGCGGTCGCGGAGTGAATGCCGCGAATCAGGAAATCGATCATGGCCCGGACCTTCGGGAGGGGAGCGGTCGGGCGGGTAGATCAGATGTATGCCGCCGAGGTCCGCGGCCGGTTGATCGAGCTTTATCTCTTCCAGCAAGCCTTGCCGGATTGCATCCGCGACGATGAATTGCGGCTCGTAAAGGACGACCAGGGTCTCACTATTTTGGCGACACATTGGCCCGCTGCCTCGCGGTGGGGGCTTGGGACTTTGGTGCACTCGGCAGGGCTCGAACCTGCATCTACCCGAGAGGTCCCGCTCTGTCCTAGATTGAGCTACGAGCGCTAATCTCCGCACGCTAATTGAACCAGGGTCGGTCGAACAATTTAGAGATTGGGGTAACTGCCACATGCATTGGACGTAGAGCAAGGTGCGGCGGACTGCCCATAAGTATCAGGAAGGACGGCGATGCCTTCTCAGAGTCGGGACCCATCCAATATTCAACTATGTCCTTTCGCCCAACCCCCTAAAACGGGCGAATATTCCAAGAGAACCATTGCCGAACGGGGGCGATTTGGCACCCTGCCCTGTCAGTCAATGCATTTATTGAAGAAGCCGATGGTAGAGTTGGCTGATTCTGAACCTAAGCCTCAAATCTGCATACTACCAGCAAGTCAGTTTGAAACTGCCGATCTGAACTTGCTGGGCGGTTGGCCATAGGCCTGACGGAAGAGCCTCGAGAAATGCGAGGCGTTTTCAAACCCGACTTCGATGGCGATCTCGATCATCGGAGCCCTGGTCTGCATCAGGAGGTGCTTCGCCCGCTCCAGACGCACCCTTGTGTAAACAACCGCTGGAGAACTGTTTGTCTTCTCCATGAAGAGGCGCTCGAGTTGCCTTCGGGACAGTCCGACCAAGGCCGCCAATTTCGGAATGGAGATTCTGTTCTCGACATGGTTCTCCATGATGATCAGCGCCGCCTTCAGCCTGGGATCGTGGCTCTCGATGGAAAGCGGTCTGCGCGGCTGGATGTCGGACGCCGAGCGCGCCTTCTCGATCTGCAGCACTTCGAGTGCGTTTGTCTCCGCCTCCCTGCTGATATGGCGTCTGACGATTGACGCCGCCATATCCGCAGCGCTGCTGCCGCCGGCACATGATCCCCTTGTGCGATCAAGATTGAACAGACGGTCCGCCCTGACCGCGTGGTCGGGGAAGCGCTCGCGGAAAGCCTGAAAGTGCAGCCAGCTGACGCAAGTCTGATGGTACTTCATCAGGCCGGCCTCGGCCAGGATGAACGTTCCGGTGCAGACTCCGATCAACGGAACTTTCGCAGCGGCTGCTCTCTTGAGGTAGCTGACTGTCTCGCTGTCGACCGGGAACTCGCTGTTCAGCAGCCCGCCCACGACGACGATATAGTTGAACTCACCCGGATCCACGAAATCCGATGTCGGCGCGACCTGGACTCCGCAACTGGAGGTGATCAGGTTTCGATTGCTCGCCAGGAGTTGCCAATCGGCGAAAACCCTGCCGGATTTGTCGGTCTCGTCGCTTGCCAATCTAAGCGTGTCGACGAACAGGGCGAATGCGGAGAGGGTGAAGGAGCGAGCGAGAACAAAGCCGATCTTCAACCGGTCGATCTCCGGAACGTCATTGACTGATTTCATGTCGGCTCGAACCTCTGGCTATTTGCCGGCAGCGCTGGGCGCAAAGCGCGATAGGTCTCCCGAGTACGCCTTATTCGACGGCATTGGCGACGTCAGACGCAATCATGGGATCAAGATGCGCACCACCCCCATTTTTAAAGACCGTGATCTCTGATGCCGTTTGTCGCACCAATGCCGCCGAAGGGACAAGGTCATAAAGATCTCCGCGCACATCAACACGTTTGATCGCGCCCGTAGCGATCGGCTGCATCAACTCGCCGATGCAAGCAATCGTCGTCTGCCGGCAATCTACAAACACCTTACCCTTTGCCGTCGTCTCACAGCCCTGCCGTCGACCCACCTACTGCTTCACCGAGGTGGAGGTGCCCCATGTATCCGACAGCACATAGCCTTGGGGATACGGATCGGTTGGATCGAGATAGTAGCTGTGCTCGCCCGTGATCCAGGCCCGGCCGGTGATCTCCGGAACGATTGCCTTGCGGCCCCCGATCTGCGTGAGTTCAACGATCCTGCCGGTGAAGCGCGAGCCGATGATCGATTCATGGATCAACACGTCGCCAACATTCATCAAGCCGCGAGCCTGCAGGACGGCCATGCGGGCCGATGTGCCGGTTCCGGTCGGGCTGCGGTCCGAGCGGCCCGGCGAGACGATGCAGGTGTTGCGGGTGACGTTGCCGGGACCCTGGAACGGCATGGCGAACTGCACGATCGACACGCCGCGCACATGGTCGAATTCCGGGTGGACGACATCGAGCTGTTCGCGCGCCGCCCGCCGGACCTTCTCGCCCGCCACCGCCAGTTCACGAGCCTCGTCGGGGGCGACCGAGAAGCCGAGCGCCTTGGCATCGACGATCGCATAGAACATGCCGCCATAGGCGACGTCGACCGTGAGCGTTCCCAGCCCTTCGACCTCGATGTTGGCATCGAGGCGATCGACAAAGGCAGGCGCGTTGCGGAAGGTGATCGACAGGCATTTGCCGTCGCGGCATTCGGCGCGCACTTCGATGACGCCACCCGGCATGTCGAGATTGAAGCGTGTCTCAGGCTCCTGCATCGGCACCATGCCGGTCTCGAGCAGCACCGTGGCGACACAGATCGTGTTGGAACCGGACATCGGAGGATATTCCGTCGGCTCCATGATGATGGCCCCTGCGACGCAATCCTCGCGGGTCGGTGGAACCAGGAGATTGACGTGCCGGGCAACGCTGCCGCGCGGCTCGCAGATCAGCATCCGCCTTATATGATCGTGATCACGTTCCATGGTGATCATCTTTTCCATCATCGTGCGGCCGGCAGGCGGCAGCACGCCGCCGACGATGACGTCGCCGATCTCGCCTTCGGCATGACAGCCGACGACACGAATAGAGGCTTTCGTACGCATTGTTTTTCCTTGTCGTTTGCAATGCCTTCACGGCGAAACGAGCAGCGAGTCCCGAAGTTCAGGCCCAGATGTCTCCCACGGTGAAACCTTCTGGGAAAGGATCATCGTTGTCCAACACGATCGTGTTCAGCCACGCGCGCGACGCTATCCATGCATCTGGTTCCGCCTACTTGATCTGGAAGCCGTGGGCCAACGGGTCGCGATCGTCGACGAATATCGTGTTGTGGCCGATGACCCGCGCCCAGCCGCCGACACTGGGCTTGATGCCCTTGAAGGGGCCTATCTCGGCCTCTGCCTCGATGCGGCCCTCGAAGACGGTGCCAATCAGGCTTTCCTGGCGGAACGTGTCGCCGACCTTCAGTCGTCCCTTCCCGTAGAGTTGCGCCAGGCGCGCCGAAGTCCCGGTGCCGCCCGGCGAACGGTCGATCGCCTTGTCGCCGTAAAACACCGCGCCGCGGCCGTCGGCCTTGCTGCTTGAGGGCGTGTCGCACCAGATGGCGTGGTCCACGCCGCGTATCCTGTCATCTTCGGGATGAACTGGATCGCAGACAGGTTTGAGCGCTTCGCGAAGACTACGGCTGAGGTCGACGATGGCGCTCGCCGACATGCCGTCCAGGCCTTCCCATGACTCCTGCGGCTCGACGACGGCGTAGTAGTTGCCGCCATAGGCGATGTCGACGACGAGCCGACCGAGACCAGGCACGTCGACGGCGACGTCGGCGGCATGCAGATAGCTGGCAACGTTGAACATCCGCACGGAGTCCACGAACTCGCCGGGCTTCTCGTATTCGATATCAACCCTGCCGGCCGAAGTCTCGATCGACAGCTTGCCGGGAATCCGGGGCGTTACCAGGCCCTCCTCGATTGCTGCCGTCACGAGGCCAATCGTGCCGGCGCCGCACATTGGCAGGCAGCCGCTGACTTCGATGAAGATCACGGCGAAGTCACAGTCCTCACGGTAGGCAGGATAGATGATCGCGCCTGACATGATGTCGTGCCCGCGCGGCTCGAACATCAATGCCTGTCGGATCCAGTCATGATCGCGGACGAACAGCTCGCGTCGTTCGGCGATCGGGATATGGGGCAGCAAGGGACCGCCTCCCGCGACCAGACGGACTGGATTGCCGCAGGTGTGAGAATCGATGCAGAAGAAACTGCGGCGCATGGGAATTCCTTTTCGGTTCAGGCGGCCTTCGCTGCGCCAGGCCTCTGGCTGCGCTGCAGAACGCCTCTGGAAACCCGGTCGAGAAGGATGGCGACGGCGACGATCGATAGGCCGGCTCTGAGGCCCAGGCCCATCTCCATCCGCGTCAATCCACGCGTCACCTCGGCTCCAAGACCTCCGGCTCCGACGAGGCCGGCCAGGACGACCATGGCCAACGACAAGAGAATGCACTGGTTGAGACCGACCAGGAGCGTCGGGGTGGCTGAAGGGATCTCGATCTTGAAAAGGATCGACCGCGGCGAGGCGCCGGTGGCCTGCCCGAGCTCCAGTAGGTCTTTCGGCACCTGGTTGAAGGCGAGCGTTGTCAGGCGCAGCATCGGCGGTATGCCGTAGACGATCGTCGCGATGATCGCCGGAACGCGGCCGAGGCTGAAGATCATCACGGCGGGAATGAGATAGACCCATGGCGGCACCGTCTGCATGATGTCCAGAACGGGTCGGATCGCGGCCTCGAACTTGCGGTAGCGTGATGCCAGAACGCCAAGTGGGAAGGCGACCGCCACGGAAATGATCACCGCCACCGTCACCAGCGCCAGCGTCTGCATCGACGCGGTCCAGAAACCCGCCAGCAGGCAGAACGTGAGCGCGATGGCCGTCACCACCGAGACTCTGACGCTGACGAAGAACGTAGCGAGAAGGATAGCCAAGACGATGGTCGCGTAGGGCGGCGGGTAAAGCAGGGCGGTTTCGATGGCGCCCAGCACCGCCTCGATCAGCTTGGTCACGGCGTCGAAGAACGGATGGAAGTTCTTGTTCAGCCAATCAACGGCAGGGGCGAGGTAAGCGCCCGGCGAAAACTGGAGCAGATCAGGATTCATCATGCGTCTCCTTGGCGCGCCGCGCCACGCTCTGCGTGAGCCTGTCGAGCACCATGGTCAGGATGACGATCGCAATAGCGGCGTTGATCGACGTGGCGATGTCGAGCGTGCGCACCGCCGAATAGATCGTCTCTCCCAGGCCGCCAGACCCGACGATACCTGCAATAACGACCATGCCGAATGCCATCATCAGGCATTGGTTGATCCCGACCATGATGCTTGGGATGGCGAAAGGGAGCCTGATCTTGGTAAACATCTGCCAGGGTGTCAGGCCGCTTGCCTGGCCAAGCTCTATGAATTCGTGCGGCGTCATCCGGATGCCAAGAGAGGTGAGCCGGATGGCGGGAGGCATCGCGACGATGAAGGTTGCAACGAGTGCTGTCGCAGCCCCGTAGCCGAGCAGCGCGATTGCCGGAAGAAGATAGATGTAGGGCGGCATGGTTTGGATCAGGTCGAGTATCGGCTCGAGAAAGCGGTCAAACGCCCTGACGAAGCCAGCCACTATTCCAATGGGGATGCCGAAAAGAAGAGCGAGGATCGTGGCAGTGATCACCAGGGCCAATGTGCTCATGGTTTCGCTCCAAAGCCCCATGACGGCGCAGAAGATCATGGCAAGCCCCGCCAGGATGCCCGCGAAGGCGTTGATCAAGCGCCATCCAAGCAGGGCGGCAATGATCGCGATGACGTAAAACGGTGCGAGCTGAAGAAGCCAGAGGACGCCGTCATAGGTGCCTTCGAGCACGGCCCTGACAGAGTCAAACAGCCACTCGCCGTTGTCGCTGATCCAGCCAAGTGCATTGTCCGTCCAGCTGTCAAAAGTATCCGTGATGGTCGAGATGTCCATTTCGCTTCTCCCGAGCCTAGGCGGCGGTTGGCGTGCCGGCGACGCCCCGGAGCAAGCCACGAATGGTCACGACACCGATGACGGCTCCGTTCTCGACGACCGATATCGCGTCGCGATCGGACTGCATGGTGAGATCGATGAGCGCGGCGATATCGGCCTCCGGCGAGGTGCGAAGAAGCGCGTTCACGTCGCAATTCGGCTCTGCCGCCTTGAATTCGGCAACCGGACGCATGACGGAGTGTGCCTTGACCAGGTGGATCCTGGAGATGCCCGCCACGAAATCTGAGACGTAGTCGTCGGCGGGCCTGGTTACGATCTCCTCCGCCGTTCCGACCTGGACAATGACACCGTCCTTCATGATGGCGATGCGGTCGCCGATGCGGATGGCTTCCTCAAGATCATGGGTGATGAAAACGGCGGACTTGCCCAGCGACTTCGTCAGCTGTCGGAATTCGTCCTGCAACTGGCGCCGGATGAGCGGATCGAGGGCGCTAAACGGCTCGTCCATGAGGATGATCTCCGGGTCTGCCGCCAGCGCCCGGGCGAGACCGACACGCTGCTGCATGCCGCCGGACAGTTCTTTCGGATAGCGCGAAGTCCAGTCGCCAAGTCCAACTTTTTCGAGGGCCGCGCGGGCGGTCCTGTTGCGCTCGTCTGTCGCGACGCCGCGTACCTCGAGACCGAAGCCGGCGTTCTCGAGAACCGTCCGGTTGGGGAGCAGCGCCACGCTCTGAAACACCATGCCGATGTTGCGGGAGCGCATTTCGCGCAGCTCCGCCGGATTGAGCTTCGCGATCTCCTTTCCTTTTACCGTGATCTTGCCGAGGCTTGGTTCGATCAGGCGGTTGAGGAGGCGGATCAACGTCGACTTGCCGCTCCCCGACAGCCCCATGATGCAGAAGATCTCGCCGCGGCGGACCTGCAGGCTGGCGTCGGAGACGCCGACCACGCAGTCGAAGTCCTGCAGCACCTGTTTCTTGGACAGTCCACGTTCGGAGATGGCCTTGACCGCCGCCTGGGCGCGGGCGCCGAATATCTTCCATACCGACTGGCAGTCGACCAGCACTTCGCTGGAGTCGTTCATCGCAGTGTTCATCGCGTTCCCCACGGGCCGGTTTGGCGGCGGCCTTCATGTTTTCGTTGCTCCGAACGGGCCGCCGATGTCGGCGGCCCGCCGTTTCGACGACTACTGGGTCTTGATGTTTTCCCAGCGCTTCAGGAGGTCGGCATGGCTGTCGGTCCAGGCCTTGATGGCCTCGTCCATGGTCTTGCCCTCGTTGACGGCAGAGTTGATCGCGGTGATGTCGGCAAGCGGCACGTAGACGCTGGCGATCACTTCGCGTGCATGTGGATTGTCGGCGGAGAAGCCCTTCTTGCCGATCCAGTAATAGCTCTGCGGCGGCGGGAAGACGGCCTTCGGGTCCTTGAGGAACTTGACGTCATATTTCTGCATCATCCAGGAGGGCTCCCAGATGGTGACGGCGATCCATTCCTTGCGGTCGACGGCCGACTTGAGCGCTGCGGTCATGGCAGCGGTGCTGCCCTCAACGAGTTGCAGTTTCAGGTCGTATGCCTTCACCGAGTTTGCCGTATCGCGCATCAGACCCGAACCGGGCTCGATGCCGACGATCTTGCCGCCGAACTTGTCGGCGTTGTCGTTGAGCTGGTCCATGGAGTCGATGCTCACGTATTTCGGTACCGCCACGCCCTGGAACAGGCCATGCGAAACCGGGGAGATCTTCTCGAGCTTCTTCTTGTTCTTGTCCCAGTAGTCCTGGGCGACGTAGTCCGTCTGCGAGGCCAGGAGCTGGATGTCGCCCTTGGTAAGTGCGGCGTAGGCGATGCCCCACTCGGAAAAGTCCACCACCTTCACGGTGTAGCCGGAGTCTTCGAGCACTTTCTTGGTGATGCCCGTGATGGGGGTGAGGTCCTCCCAGGACATCGTGCCCATGGTAATGGTCTTTTCTTCCGCCTGAGCGGACAGCATGGTCATACCGACCATCGCGGCAGCGCAGAGCGCTTTCCACAACGTCTTCATTTTACTCACTCCTTTGTCTTTTGTTCCCATTCTCTTTGAAGACTTTTGCGGTCGGCTCGGTCTTCACATTGCGCGGCGAGGGTCATCCCTCGCGGCCTGCACGCAATTCCTGCAATCGGATCACGGTATTCACGCCAAGCCATGCAAGCGGCTCCGGAGGGAGCCTCTTGGGCTCCGGCTGATCCGAGAATTCGTCGAGCATGTGCGAGCGGGTGCCGGTCGCCAGATCGGCGGCCATGACGCCCGCGAGCGTGCTTTTCACGGTCCCGAGGCCGTTCTCGCAGCACGCCGAATAGAGGCCTTCTTCGATCTCGCCGAAGGCGGGCACATGGTTGCGGCTGAGGCAAAGCCGTCCGGCCCAGACATGCTCGAAAGGCACGTCCCTGAGGTCGGGAAACCTGGCGTCCAGCGAAGTCCGCTGCTCGGCGGCGATCCCGGCCAGGCGCTTCTCACCGACCTGGACGGCCCAGTCGTAGGTGAACCGGGTCCGGATCACGATCCGCGAGCTTCCATCGGAGCTAATCTTCCTGACGGTCGCGCCCATTGGATCGGCCGGAAGCAACGCCCACCTGTCCTTGCCCGTCGATCTTTCGGTGAAGGGCGCGGTCATCGATGCGTAAGTGAAGATGTGCATCAAGCGGCCGCGGAAATGACCGAAGTCCTCGATGTGGCCGTTGACGCCGAGGATGACTTTCGGCGCGGTGATGCTGCCTCGATGCGATATGGCCTTCCACGCCCCGCCGACACGCTCAAGTCTGAGCACCGGCGAGTGCTCGAATATGTCGACCTTCGATGCCAGCCCGGCTGCCAAGCCGCGAATATAGTCGGCGGGCTGGATCACCACCGCGCCTGGCGTGTAGAGACCTCCCAGATAGTAGGACGATCCGGTGATCTCCCGCATCTCGGCCGCATCCACAAAGCGGTGCTCCTCGCCGATGCTAGCGAGCGAGCGGCCATAATTTGCGTTGAGTCTTATCCCGCGCTCTGTCGCGGCAGCATTGATCTTGCCCGACGGATCGAAGGTCCGCACCGACATGTCATACTCGGCCGCAGCGTCGGCGGCGAAGGAGATCGCAAAACGGTTCTGGGCGATCTCCGTCTTTGTCGCGGCCCCGTCGGCGACAGAATACTCGCCCGACGAGATATTGTGCGGGACATCGATCATGTAGCCGGAGTTCCGGCCCGCGGTGCCCTTGGCGATCTCCCCCGCCTCCAGCAGGACGATCCTCTCGCCGGGCCGCAACTGAGACAGCCGCCGCGCCGCGGAGAGGCCGGCGAAGCCCGCACCGATGATCAGCCAGTCGGCCGACACGTTGCCGTCGAGCGTCCGGACGGGGAAGCAGCGTCCGCTGAGCGCCTCCCAGCCCGAGGTTCCGGATTCCGCCGGAAGCCGCTTGACGACGATTTCGTTCATCTGACGGTCTCGTCGACCGAACGATCCGAGACGTCGATCCAGACCGTCTTCAATTCGCAGTAGTTGTCATGCGCGAAAACCGACTTGTCGCGGCCCCCGAAGCCGGACTCCTTGTAGCCGCCGAACGGCGTCGTCGCGTCGCCTTCGCCAAAGCAGTTGACGGTTACGACGCCGGCTCGGATTTCGCGCGCAAGCTTGATCGCCCTGCGCAGGCTGCCGGTGTAGACGGATGCGGTCAGGCCATAGTTCGTGTCATTGGCGAGCGCCACGGCTTCGGCAAGCGAATTGAACGTCGTGACCGAAAGGATCGGTCCGAAAATCTCCTCCCGAAACAGGCGGCTTGCGGGCGTAACTCCGTCGACGACGGTCGGCTCGATATAGATGCCCTTGTGCGTGGCCCCGCCATGGGCGATGGCGAGCTTTTCGGTCTTCACGTCACCGAGGAAGGATTTTACCTTCTCGAAATGGCTCTTGCTGACGAGTGCGCCGATGCGATTTTCCGGATCGAGCGGATCGCCCGTCTTCCAATCGCGCATGTAGGCGCCGATGCGCTGCAGCAACTCGTCCTTGATGCTGGCGTGAACGATGAGCCGCGACGTCGCCGAACAGTTCTCGCCCATGTTCCAGAACGCGCCGTTGACCACCTGCTCGGCGACGAGGTCGAGATCTTCGGCATCGTCGAGAACCACCGCCGGGTTCTTGCCGCCGCATTCGAGGACGACGCGCTTGAGGTTGGAGTCCGCTGCGTAGTGCAGGAAGCGGCGACCTGTCGGTGTCGATCCGGTGAACGCGACCATGTCGACGTCCATATGCATGCCGATCGGTTCGCCGACCTCCTTGCCGCCGCCCGTGACAACATTGAAGACGCCCGCCGGGATACCCGCCTCATGCGCCAGTTCGGCGACCCGAAGCGTCGTCAGCGTCGTCTCCTGTGCGGGCTTCACGAGCACCGAGCATCCCGCGGCAAGTGCTGGACCGATTTTCCAGGCCAGCATCAGCAGCGGAAAGTTCCAGGGCAGGACGCAGCCGACGACGCCGACCGGTTCGCGCACGACCATCGTCAGCGCGTTCGAACCCACGGGAGCGACGCTGTCATAGAGCTTGTCGATCAGTTCGGCGTGCCAGCGGACGGTGTGGATCGTATCCGGAACATCGACGGTCTGGCATTCGCGGACCGGCTTGCCGCTGTCGAGGCTCTCCATGACCGCAAGCTCGTGGCGGTTGTCCTCCATGAGCTTGGCGAACTTGATCAGCACGGCCTTGCGCTCGCCGGGCGAGCGGAGATGCCAGCGTCCGTCGTCGAAGGCTTGCCTGGCCTTGGCCACGGCGAAATCGACATCGGTGGCATCGCATGCCGCGATCTCGGCAAGCGTGTCGCCCGTCGCCGGATTGGTCGTCTTGAATGTCTTGCCGGAATTCGCCGGACGGAACGCGCCGTCGATGAAGGCATTGGTCGGAAATTGAAGGCCTGCGGCAATCGCCTTGTATTCTGCGGCGGTCAAAGGTTCATGCATGGTTTGCTCCCGACGTGATCTGGGCGACCGTGCGCTTCAAGGTGGCGACGACGGTCTGGAGACCCCGCTTTTCTTCCGAGTTGAGAGGGCGCAGCGGCGCCCGCACAGGGCCGGCCTTGAGGCCGATCAGCTCACAGCCATGCTTGATCGACTGCACGAACTTCCCGCATTCGAGGAAATCCATGAGCGGCAGCATCGCCGTCATGATGGCGCGGCCCTTGTCGAAGTTCTTTTCGAGGACGCAGGCCTCGTAAAGTGCGACGTGTTCGCGCGGCAGAAAATTGGAGCCGGCGCAAACCCAGCTCCTGGCGCCCCATGCAAAGAATTCGAGCGCCTGGTCATCCCAGCCGCAAGAAAGCGCGATATGCGGGAATTTCCGCGCCAGCAAATGGAGGTTGCCCATCTCGCCGGAGCTCTCCTTGATGGCGACGACGTTCCTGGATTTGCCGACGCGGGAGAAGTAGTCCTCCCTCATCGTCACCCCCATGCGGGCGGGGTAGTTGTAGAGCATGATCGGAAGGTTCGCGGCGCGGTCGACCGTGAGCGCGTGAACCGCATTCTCACGTTCCGTAGGCAAGGCGTATGGCGGCGACGACACAAGGATAGCGTCGGCTCCGATTTCCTTTGCCGCCTTGGCGTATTCGACCGAGTCTTCGGTCCTGATGGCGCCCGTTCCAATGATGAGCGGAATCCGGGTACCAATCACCTCCTTGGCATAGGCGGCGAGATCAAATCGCTCCTCGGCACTCTGGGCGTAGTATTCACCCGTCGATCCGCCAACGATGATGCCGTGCACCCCGGCTTCGATGAGCGACTCCAGAACAGCCGCGAAGGCGTCACGGTCTATCTGCCCCTTCGGGTCGAGAGGTGTGATAGCGGGGGTGTAGATACCTTCGAACTTCAAGACGGCTCCTCCGTCGATGCGGCGGGCATTCCGACCAGCGCGTCCGCCTTCAATCCTTGCGGGGCGATAAACATCTCCATGTTCTCGCGCGACAGTTCCCAGTGCTCAAATACGAGGTCGACGACCGTGTCCTCGTCATGCGAGCCGATGGCGGCGATGAAGCCATCATGGTGGTCCGCAGCGAGCCGCAGACGCCGGTGCATGTCATCAGTACGGGGCCGGAAGAAAGTGTGGCCGATGCGAGCGTGGTCGATCAGCAGTCGGCCAAGGCTCGGCTGCAGGTAGGCGTTGCCCGACATCTCGCCGATGATCTCATGGAAGCGATTGTTCTCGAGAACCATGGCGAATGCGTCGCCGGTGACGCTTGCCGTACGGAACCGCTCCTGCGTGTCCGTGAGGTCTGCAAGTTGCTTCGGCTTGAAATTCTGGACCGCCAGGCGGCCGATCGCGGCATAGATCATCGGCGCGACCAGGAAGAAGTGCCTGAGCGTCTGATGGTTCATGGGGACAACGCGTGCGCCGCGATTGGCACGGATATCGATATAGCCCTCCCCCTCGAGCCGGCGAAAAATCTCCCGCACAGGCGTTCGAGATAGGCCGTAGCGCTCGCTGAGGCTCACCTCATCGAGATCCTGATCGGGGTCGAGTTCCATCGTCAGGATCTGCCGCTTCAGATCGTCGTACAGACCGTTCTTCCCGCTCTTCATCGAGACCTCCGTCTGAGTTTCGCGACAACGGTTCGACCGCGTCGACGGCAAGGAATTTGCACAAACCGACGTGCGAGTCAACTGATTGTATAATCTACGTACACAACTGATGTACAGAAAGAGTACAATCGATTTGGAGGGGCCGCCGATTTAGAGGGGCCGCGACGACTCGCGGTCGAGTCCGCTGCCCAAGTCAGGCGTTGATGATCAGACGATGCGTGTCGTAGATAAGCTGCGTGAATGTTCCGGCTGGCCACGGCATCGCCGATCCGGAACAAGCGAAACCGTTTCTCAGGATTCCGCTAAGTAGCCCAACGGCAAGAAACGGAACCGCAATATTTAAGTCTCGCTGCCTGGGAAATGTGCTTCGGCCTCATTCGGTTCAGACAGGTTCACCCGAAAAAGGCAGACCAGTCCTGACCTTTCGAAAGTCAGCACCACTCGGCCCCCGGAATCGGAGTCGAATATGCGCTCCAGAAGCTGGGTGCCAAATCCCTTGCGCTCGACAGGACCAACGGTTGGGCCCCCGGTCTCTCGCCATTCGAGTTCAAGTCGGCGTTGGTGTTTTTGACCATCAAGCTTCCAAGAGATCGAAACCCTGCCGTTCGCATTCGACAGCGCCCCATATTTGATTGCATTCGTCGTAAGTTCATGAAGCCCGAGAGCACATGAAAGGGCGACGTTGGGCGGAAGCCAAACCTTCTCTCCGCTGATTTGAAAACGTGCGATCGGAGCATGTGGCTTGATCGATGCTGCGATCAGATCATGGAGATCGGCGCCGCTCCAGTTCTTCTGCGTCAGGATATCGTGTGCCTTCGCCAGCGAGATCAGCCGGCTGGACAGGGTCCGTCCTGCCTCGGGCAATGTGGTTGCGTTGCGGATCGTCTGGTTGGCAATGGCCTGGACCACCGAAAGCGTGTTCTTGACGCGGTGGTTCAGTTCGTTGACCAGCAGTTTGCGATGCTCTTCGCCGCGTTTGCGGTCGGTTATGTCGAGGCTGATCTGCACGGCACCAATTATGCTGCCGCCTGGGCTGCGGATCGGACGCGCGCTCGAGAGCAGAAAGC
The DNA here is from genome assembly GCF_056781655.1 of Mesorhizobium bavaricum. Lineage (NCBI taxonomy): Bacteria > Pseudomonadati > Pseudomonadota > Alphaproteobacteria > Hyphomicrobiales > Phyllobacteriaceae > Mesorhizobium > Mesorhizobium bavaricum. Next base: position 6,599,291 of record NZ_CM165566.1, read on the forward strand.
GCTCCACGCCCGACGGAAGCGTATAGGCGAATTCTTCGTTGTCGGTCAGTTCTCCGCGCATTGCCCGACTTAGAGGCCGGTCCTCCCGGCTCACGGTATGGCCGTCCTTGACCGCCACGGTATTGATCACGAGGTCGGGCGCGCCAAACGATTTGCGGGCGTCGGTCGGCAAACCCATGAGTTCCGCCGCGAAGCGATTGCGAATGACCTGAAGGGCTTTAGGGTCATAGGTGAACCAGACTGCCGCCGGCACCGTCTCCAGTACGGTCTCCAACTCATACCGGCGCTCGGCGATGGCGCCCTCTGCAGCTACCAGCGCCTGCGCAATGGCACCGAATTCGGCAACCGTGGTGGACATGGGCTCAACTGTGCGGCCCTGCCCAAGCGCCTCAGCGCGGGCGGCAAGGTCGGTGGTCGCTCCAGTGAAGCGCTTTCCAACGACGTATCCGAGGGCGGTCGACACAAGAAGCGCCAGGAGGCCGATACCGCAAATTGCCGCGAGCGAGCGCCACAGCGGCGCCTGTACCTCCGAAAGCGGCACATTGGCGGTATAGAACCAATCGGAATAGGAGGATCGGTAGTAGCCTGCCAGCAGCGTGGTGCCCTCGAAGTTGCGGGATGTGAAGCTGCCGGAGCGGCCAACGATTTTTTCTAGATATTCCGGCAATCCGGGCTTGCCGGTCATCTCCTGATGCGACCTGGAACGAGCCACGTAACTTCCGTCGCGATCTCCAACACCGACCGTCCAGCCTTCAGGCACAGCAGGCATCATCACATCGCGGATGTGCGCGGTTGGGATAGAAATCGAAAGGACCAGGTCTTCGCCCGTCGGAGCCGGCACCCGTATGGCAACGGCGATGCGGTGGTTTTTGGAATCCCTGCCGGCAAAGACATCGCTGACCAACAGTCCAGACGCTCTGAGTTTCTCCATATCCCCTGCCGGAATCGGTTCGACCGGCGGCAAATCTGCGCCGTATCCGATCGCTGTATTCAACAGTTGATTGCGACCTAAATCGCGCAAGACGATGATCCGGTCCGTCCCTTCGACCAGGCTGAGCGCCTCGCCGCGGAAAGCCTCCAGATCGCCATTGGATAGAGCAGGCGATTTCGACAGGCCGTTGAGAGTCGTTTGGAGATTGGCCAGTTCACCCTCGACGACGAGCGAAACCTGCCGGGCGGTTTGGCGTGCGTCCTGTTCGAAGCGGGACCGCTCATGCACAGCATATTGGACCAGTTGATAGGCCGCGAAGAGCCAGACGGGTATCACCGCGGCCGCGATCAGGCCAAGCAGGTGAGATCGAGCCGATCGACGAGGCAAATGCTGTTCCCCTGCCGCCTCAGAAACTTCGCCAACCATAATCGCAAGCCTGCGGACAGCAAGCGTTAGTTCAAGCGAACGCAGCGGCGGAAAACAGAGGCTATGTTTGCAAGCCGTATCCCGACCGGGCAGGCTTTTTGGTCTGCGGCAGCGCGTATTTGCTCCGGCTCATCCAGATTTTTGGTAGGTGCGCCGCCGTCTGAGAAGGCTCGCAAGCAACTTTCGTCCGCCCTTGCGCGGGACAAGATCGACATCGCTCACCAGCTTTGCGCCACCCTTGCGCCGCTCCAAGGTGATCTTTCGGCTATGGAAGGCTTCCAACTCGACCCGGTGCGCAACACTTATGATGGTGGCCGTCGGCAATTCTTGGATGACGGTCTCCATCATCTTGTCCTGACTCTTCTCATCGAGTGCTGCCGTCGCTTCATCGAGCACGATGATATCTGGGGCGTGCAAGAGGAGGCGCGCAAATGCGAGCCGCTGCTTTTCGCCACCCGACAGGGTCTGGTCCCATGGCGCGTCTTCCTCGATCTTGTCGCTCAGATGACCGAGTCCCACCTTGTCAAGCGCGGCCCTGATTTCTTTCAGCGTCCAGTTGTCGGCTGCACCGGGATAGGCGGTCGCACGGCGAAGCGTCCCCGAGGGGATGTAAGGACGTTGCGGCAACATGAACATTCGCTTGTCAGGGTGGAAATTGACGCTGCCGCCACCCCACGGCCACAGGCCCGCGATCGCCCGCACCAGCGTGCTCTTGCCTGAACCGGATTCGCCGGCGACCAGCACCCGCTCACCCGGTTCGATCGCGACCTCGGTTTCCCTGACCACGGCACTGCCATCGTCAAGCGATACGGAGAGATCGTTCAGGCTAAGTATTGCCTCGCCTTCAGTTTCGCCGAGGGTGATGCGCCCCAAGGCGTCGCTCTGCTCGGCGCGCTCGAGTCCATCGAGCGACATCATCAGCGAGGCGATGCGTCGCGCGGAAGCGTTCCAGTCGGCAAGGCGCGGGTAGTTGTCGACCAGCCATCCAAACGCGCCCTGCACGATGGCGAAAGCGGAGGCAGCCTGCATGACCTGTCCAAGGGTCATACTGCCTTCGAGAAACTTCGGAGCGCAAAGCAAGACCGGCACAACCGGAGCAAACAGACTCGACCCCTGCGACACCAGAGCGGTGCGCATGTGCTGGCCCGTCAGCAACGCCCATTGCTTGAGGACATGGGCGAAGGTCTTGTCGATGCCACTGCGCTCCTCTTCCTCGCCGCCGAGCAATGCAATGCTCTCGCCGTTTTCGCGCACGCGCGTTAGCGTGTAGCGGAATTCGGCTTCGGTCTGGTTTTTCGCCTCCGAGAGTTCGACGAAGTGGCGGCCAATGACCACCATCGAAGTGGAGGTGATGGCGGCATAGATCACCGCGGTTACAACGAGGAAGCCGGGAATGGTGACGCTCGAGCCTCCCATCGGCAGGGTGAGCGCACCGCCGATCGTCCACAGCACGACTATGAAGGTTGAAGCCGACAGGAATGCGGAAATGACACCGGCAATGAAATCGACGGGCGACTCCGTCGCAATCCGCAAATCCTCAGCGATGCGGGCTTCGGGATTCTGGTGGTCGCCGCTGACCAAGTTCAACTGATAATAGCGGCCGTTGGCCAGCCAGCGGCCGATGACCGAAGTTGTAAGCCAGGAGCGCCAGCGACGTTGAATCGTCATGCGAAGGAAGACCTGTGCCACGACGAGACTTGCGTTTCCGGCCACGAGCGGCAGGAAAGCGACGCTGAGGAAATAAACGGTGTGGGCGTCGCGGTTCTCGATGGCGTCGAAAATCGCGCGGTTCCAGACGTTGATCCCATACTGGAAACCGACGTTGATGACGATCAGGGCCAACAGGCCGATCGTGCACGGCCAAGCGAGCCGGTCGCCATGCCGGCTCCAATAACCACGCGCGCTGATCCAGAAGCGCGTCAGGAGGTATTTCTTGCGCGTCTGCTCGGCCTCTTCGGGCGTCAGCTGTGGATCTGGTTCGATAGCTTCCGGCGGCGGCGCGGCCTTGCTGACCACCTCGGACGCGACTTCCACGGCAGGCCCCTCCTGCCGACGCGACGCCCTGGTACTGCGTGGTTTGGCACCGTTGGTCGGTTTCGGTTTGGATCTAGGAGACATGCGGCCGACAACGGCTTAGAAATCAAAAGGTTTCATGACATCAGCATGAGGCCGCAGGCGCCAAGGCTGGTTATTCGTAACAGGCTCGCTATGTTCGTTCTCGAACAACTGGCTTTATTTGCCGACAACTCGCCGCTGGTCTGCTGCATCGCGCCATTTAGGGCCGATGAAGCCGCGTGCAGATCGCCGTCAAGCATTCGACTTTCAAAGGCCGCCGGGCCAATTCCTCGAGTGACGCTGCGCCGGGTGCGCGGAAGGCGTTGTGCCGCGAAACATCGTCATCGAGAATATGGATTTCGGCGACAGGGCTTTTCGCAGCCAAGTCGAGAAGACGACCCAGTACCGCCCAGCCCCGGACAAGCGGTTTAGGCTTAGTTCTCCGCAAGGTTTGGGATCACTGGCTTGAAGAGCGCCCAACCGCCGATGGCGGGAGGTTGTGGGTCGACGTTTATGCTGACTTCCGTCACCAGCTTCCGGCGAAGGGCCATAGTATAGTCGCTTGGGCCCTTCGGGGTTATGACGAAGGCTTGCGAACCGCCAATGACCGATTGGGCGAAATAGGATGCCAATGGTTGTTCAGGATTCTCATCTTTTGCTGGAATGGCGATTGCATTGATTGTGTATCCCTTGGCAACGGCGTTGAGCCTGCTCGGCTGAACAGGAAGTCCGTCGTTGTTCTCACCATTGGAAGAGATGTCGATTACTTTCTTGGCCGCGTTTCCAGGGAACTGGTCGAGCAGTAGGCATCCGACGTCGATGGCCGCGGAAACGGATGTTCCGCTTCGCCCTCTGCGAATATGGCCCGTATCTCCTTTCTTGCTGATCACCGACGCAGCCGCCTTGGCATCTTCCAGCCCGCAGATATTTGTCCACGGCAGCACAATGCGTGTGTGCCCGGGACTCGACCATTCAAAGTAGGCCACGCTGATGCAGCCAACGTAGTTCCGCGTGATGGCCGCAATGATCTCTGGCGAAGTGAGCGCCGCAGCATGTCCCTCGCGCTGCAGGTCGGCAATCTCCGGATCAATCGAGGACGAGAAATCGACCGCGAATACGATGGCAACATCGACGTTGGCCGCGTGTGCCTGCAGCCCCCAAAACACCGAAGCGGCAAGCGTTCCCGCCAGTCTCAAGTATGAGCTGGCCTGCTTTGCCGACCCTCCGGCAGATCGTTTCAACGGCTTCAGAAAGTCCCCGCGTACCGCCCGCGCCTGCTCGCGGAAGGAGACCGCTGCAGACAAGGCACCTACGTCCTGATGCGCACTTCCGAACATCTCATTCTCCATCTCGACAACCGGTCGTTTTCAAAGCTGCCATTTTCAACATGTGGAAATTTGGCGAGGGGCCTTGGTCCCGCGGCGTTCGGTTCGACAGTGCGACGGACAGGATCGCACCGAGAATGATCGCGGCACCCAATGCGCCTGCCGGTGAGTTCCGTTCGCCGAGGAAGATCGCCGCGCCCAGCGCCCCGAAGACGCTTTCGGCACTGACGATCACGGCGGCATGACTGGCGGGAGTGAAGCGCTGGGCGGCAATCTGTATGCCGAAAGCGATAGCGGTGGAGAACACGCCGAGGACTGCCAGTTCCGGGCCGGCAGCAAATGCACCGGCCAGCGACAGGTTGCCTTGCAGTGCCCCGAGCGGCAGGGCGAAAGCGGCGGCGCCGAGGAACTGGGTCGCCGCGGCCGTGAACGGTCGCGCGTGGGCCTGCATGTGCCGGCCAAGCTCGACCATCCAGAGCGCATAGCAGGCAGCCGACAGGATGGCGGTGAGATCGCCGCCGCTGAGACCGGCCATCCCACCGGACAAAAGCAGGGCACCGAGCACGGTCAACCCGGCGGCGATGGCAAGGGCCGCTGTCGGACGTTCGCCGATGAGCAGCCAGGCGGCCAGTGGTGTCATCACCGTTGCCGTGCTCACCAGGAAGCTTGCATTCGTGACCGTGGCGCCGAGATAGCAAAGCTGCTGAAGCGTGATGGAGATGGCAAACAGCACACCCACCCTGGCCAGACTGGAGAAATAACCCGGCCCGGCAGGCAGTCGCCTTTCGATCAAGACAAAGGGCAGTACAAGCAGCCCACCGATCAGGCAGCGCAGGCCGACGGCACTCAGTGCGTCGAGATGAGCAAGCACTGTCTTTTGCGCGACATTGCCGAGGCCCCATAAAGCAGCTGCAAACAGCAGCAGCAAATTGGCTCTAGTCTTGGACACCCGCCACCCCCTCGAGCCAAAGCCTGTTGCTGGCTCGGTCGCCATAGTTTAGCGAAGCCTAATTGACCTTGCGTCACGACAGCGCTTGAGGGCGGGGCGCTACAGTTTGCGAAGCGTTAGTTTTGAGTTAGAATTTCGTCAGGCTGGGAGAGCGAATGCAAAATAAGAATAGCAGCGCTGCAAATAGAATCTCGCTCTTCGGCGGTTTCCGGATCGAAAATGAAAAGGCGGATCCGCTCCGGCTGACAGGGAAACGGGGTCCCGCGATCATTGCTTATCTCGCCCGGTGTCCGGGCATGGTGGCGACCCGGGAGAGACTGGCTGATCTGTTTTGGGGTGACAGCGATAGCGAACACTCGCGCAATAGCCTGCGGCAAACCCTCAGCGTCTTGCGCCGGGATCTGTCGCGAGCAGGTGTGGATCTCATCCATTCCCGCGGGGAGTTGATTGGCCTTGCGCCGGACGCGGTTCGGGTTGACGTGGCGGAGTTCGAAGCAGGCCTCTCGGCTCGTTCCGTGTCGGAACTCGAAAAGGCTCTGGCGAACTATACCGGGCCATTCCTCGACGGGCATTATCTGGGAAGCAATGGGTTCGATGACTGGGTCGCATCCGAACGCGACAGGCTGCTGAGCCGCGCACTCGAGGCTTTCGAGAAATTGGCACGCCTCGTCGACGCGGAAACCGGGGTCATCCTGGTTGATCGCGTTCTGGCCATGGAACCGACGCGGGAAGAATCCTATCGGCTCAAGATGGAATTGCTCCTCGCATGTGGCCAACGCGACAGGGCGATCAGGACATACGAGGCTTGCAAAAGCATGCTGAAGAAGGAGTTTGGGGTCGAAGCCGGCCCGGAGACGCGAGCGCTTTGGCAATCCATGCTGTCTGCTGCCGACACGGCGTCAAATATGCAGTCGGCAAGTGGTATTCCGGCCGGCCAGCGTCTCGGGCGCCCGTCCATCAGCGTTGCCGACTTCATCAATCTGACCGGAAAGCAAGGCGACGACTTTTTCGCCAAGGGACTCGTCCAGGACATCACCACAGCCCTTTCCGAGGTGGCCGACTATGTCGTGCTCTCTGCGCTTCCGTCCATGGAGAAGAACGGCCCAGGCGATGAAGCCAAAACGCCGGGAATGCGCCGGGCGCGATATATGCTCAGCGGCAGCGTCCAGAGATCCGGCAATGGGCTGAGGGTGAACGTCCAGCTTGTCGATGCCGCTGGCGGCCACAACGTCTGGGCCCAGAAGTTCGACGGCCACTCCGAGCACGCGCTGGAATTCCAGGACAGGATCGCACAGTCTGTTGTCCTGGCAGTGATCCTCGACCTTCAACTGACCAATTGGAAAGTCCGCGACAAGAGCCCGCCTGGTCCTCCTGAAGTGCGCAGGTTGGTGAACGAGGCTCTCATGAAGTATTTTGAGATGACCCGGGACTCGCTATCGGTCGGGATAGAGCTTGCCGAGAAGGCTGTCTCGATAGGTCCCGACAACGCTCGTGCGAAGCGGACGCTCTCGATCGTAATTTCCATGGGCGTGGCGTTTGGCTCGCTGCCCCGGGAGCCGGGCCAGATCGAGCGTGCGGTCGAGCTTGCGGAAGCAGCGGTACGGGCGGTGCCTGACGACGAAATTGCCCGCTGCATCCTGTCATTCGCTCTCGAAAGTTCCGGCCGCATCGACGAGGCGATCGCCGAATGCCAACATGCGATCAGCCTCAACCCAAGCTATCCGACCGGCCACGGCGATATTTCGATGCTCTTTGCGTTGCGCGGAGAGGTCAGCGAAGCAGTGCGTGAGGCCAACGAGGCAATCCGGCTCGGAACGCATGACGTAATCGACTTCTGGCGTCACCATGCCTTGGTTGTTGCACTGTTCGCGGGCGGAGACGATTGGCGGGCGCTCGAAGTCGCCCGCAGGGTGGTCAGGACAAAGCCGGGATTCGTTCGCGGCGCCCTCTATTGGGCTGCGGCCGCCGCGGCAACCGGAAACAACGACGAAGCCTCACGGGCCGTCCATCATTGCCTGTCACAACTTCCACATCTCAACCTGGATAATGTTTGCCCCAGCTTTGTGCCACGCTATGTGAAGGATCATCATCACGCGAGATTCCTTGAAATGCTGTCGAGGGCTGGCCTTCCGAGTTCCTGATTCGATCACGAAGAGACAGATCGAGATGGATGCGGTCCGACGGTTCGCTAGGGTCGAGATCGGCCAGCTTCCGGGCCACTTCAGCACCGGTGGTAAGCCCGCGCCGAAACGCTGAGCTTTTCGCTGGCATCCTTGAGCAGCGACAGGCCGCCTGCATCATGCGACGTTCGCATGGTCGCTCAGGCGAAAGCTTCGGTAGGCATCAGGGTCTCGGCAGAACGGCTGCTTTCCTGATCCATTCGACTTGAAGCGGACCGACCGGCGGCCACAGGCTGCCGGGCGGCAAAGCGCCTAGTGTGTCGCGGCCGAGATGTTTTGGTTGACGCTAAAAAAGTTCGTCGGGTCATATTTCCGCTTTACCTCGGCAAGCCGACTGTAGTTGTCGCCGAAGGAGGCGCGGATCATCTGGTCCGCGGGCTCGCTCTGAAAGTTCAGAAGGTGCATGCCGCTCGAATGCGGCTCGAACGCATCAAACATGGCCCGCACCCAGGCAATATGCCTTTCACTTTCGGCCGGATCCGCCCACTGTGCAGTCATCCCGATGTTGTATTCTGCGTTCCGCTGGGCGAAGGCGGAGTCCGCGCGACCGATGCGGCCTGGCGCGCCGCCGTAGAACTCCACGATGCAGGCCGAAAGAGGCGACTCCATCCGATTTCCATGCTCGACAAGCAGATCGATGATCGTGTCGGTAAGCTGGGGAACGAAGCTCGCCTTCCAGTAATTGTGGGTACCGTTCGGGAAAGCGCCGTCCAGCAGCTTCTGCATCGACGGGAAGGGCATTGGCTGGATGGCGTCGAGCAGCGGCGGACCGAAGGCTCGCAGCGGCGCCAGCACACGTGCGCCTTCTTCCCCCTCGCCGCACCAGCATGAGATTATGCCGACCGCCGGCATGCCGTCCGGCGTCGTCAGCATGGCCGCGTAGGCAGTCAGTTCCTCCGGTGCCGTGGCCATGAAGTCGCGATAGAAGCGCAGCACCTCGCCGGACTTGTCGCGGGCGTGAACAATCAAGCCGCCGAGCACCGAAGATATTTGCTGCGCTCGGAAGGTGAAGCAGGTGACGATGCCGAAATTGCCGCCTCCGCCGCGCAAGGCCCAAAAGAGGTCGGGGTGTTCTTCTGCGTTGGCCGTCAGCAGGTGTCCCTCCGCCGTCACCAGTTCAAACGAGATCACATTGTCGCAACTGAGCCCGTGCTTGCGCACCAGCCAGCCTACGCCGCCGCCGAGTGTCAGACCGGCAACGCCGGTCTTCGAGACGACGCCGACCGGCACCGCAAGCCCATGCAGATGCGTTTCGCGATCGAGATCACCAAGCGTGGAGCCGCCCTGCACCCGCACAGTCCGCGTCTTGGGATCAACAAGCACGCCACGCATGGCGGAGAGGTCGATAACGATGCCGTTGTCGCATAGAGCCCGCCCGGCGACATTGTGACCGCCCCCACGCACCGCGACCAGAAGGTCATTTCTAGACGCGAATTTCACCGCCTGGATTACATCGGCAACACCAAGGCAGCGTGCGATCACTCCCGGGTGTCGGTCGATTGCCGCGTTCCAAATACGACGTGCCTCGTCGTAGTCGGCATCAGCGGGCCGGATTAAGCGTCCAGCCAACCCGGAAGCGAACTCATCGATAAGATCGGCGCCAATCGGCATTCCACTGCGGTTTTGAAGCTCCGTCTCTGCCATATCCTCCTCCTCAACCTCATCGCCTAAGCTCAAGCCTCGGGGCAAAAAGTAGCATAACACCAGCTGGCGGGCTTGTGATGCCGAAAACACCTCGATCCGATCAGTGGCGATACCGTCGCAGACGCGCCGCTGTATCTCGTGCGCGGCCTCGCGCGGTCGTCGGTTACCCCAGTCGTTGAGCGCAGGTGTCTCTTGGAGCTCCTTGATTGTGATCTCACAAAGCACACACCAAGATTGAAAACACCGTTCGATACCTCGGCGTGGACATAGAAGATGCACTGACCGTCGCAGAGGGAACTGAAATCTGAACACGGTGGCCGCCCCGGTTCCGGTCTCGGCCGCCATCTGAGCAGTCATGCACGGCGATGCTTGGTGGAAAACGGAAGTCAGTAGATAGGATCACCTACCCGTGTTGCGCATTAGGGGTCATGATCGCATTGTGATCGAGCGGCCCAAAGGGCGAACAACGGGGGCGGCACATGTCGGCGAGTGCTTATGCATTGACTGGATTCATCTCGTGGGCACTGGCCCTGCTGATCGTGATGGAAGTCATCCGGACCTACCTGGTGATCTCTGGGCAAGTCGCGGCAAACGGCTTCACGCCAGATAACGCAGCACTCACCCCCTTCATGCAGCGGTTGGCCCGCGCCCACGCCAACTGCATTGAAGGGCTTCCAATCTTCGGAGGTCTGCTAGGCGTCGCGATCATCATTGCAAAAACAGATATCACGAATCCCCTGGCCTACACGCTGTTAGGCGCACGGATAATGCAGTCGATGATCCACCTCGTCTCCACGACCCAGCTCGCGGTCAGCCTCAGATTCACCGCGTTCGCCGTGCAAATGGTGATCGGTGCGTATTGGTCCTGGATGCTGTTGATCTGACGAGTGCCGCGACTTCAGAACCACGTCGACCAAGACCGTCTGGTCTTGATCAATGCGCCACGCCATCGGATGCGTGCAGGAGTTTCCAGGTCAAGCCGATGCGGCCGTCGAACTGGGATGCAAAATGTTCGGCGGCGACGCCTTCCAGGCCGTCATCCACAAGAGCTTCGATGCTTCGTCGCACCAGCGCGAGTTGCATCTCGCGGGCGTGTGCCAGGTCTGCCTCTCTCATGATTTCCGTGACGTGGTAGGCGAGAACGGGCTGGCCGAGGCAAGATGTGAGCGCGCTCGCTTCTGACGTCACCGCCGCAACTGCATCTTCGATCTTCATTCTGGCGCTCCTCATCAAACATGATGCTGGCGCCTCCCTATGAGACGACGGTGTTCCGTCGCTTCTTTTTCAATTTCAACTTGTCGCGAGTGAAAGTACACGTGCGCGAACAGGAGAATTACCCTCTTGTTCCAGTCTCCTTGAGCAGCCTCGCTACCCAAATCAGTATGCTGCAAAATTGAATCAAAGGCGACCGGATAGTTAATCGATGGTTAATGGCGGCGCTCGCATCTCAGGCGTTCGCGCATGAAACATCGGGCAGGTCTGTTTGCGCCTCCAACAAGCGCCGAGCGGCAGACGCGCTCGGCCGGAGCGTCTAGCATCAGGTGGGTGATCGGTTGGGTCCCAAACCAATTTCCGCCTGCCGCGCTCCACGTTATTGCAAGACGTTCAAATTTGAGCTTCCGCACTCATGCTTTGTCGAGAGTATCTATTGTAGTCTCTTAGCCTTCTGCGCCGTAAGTTTTAGCCGTTTTGAATCGCCGCCGGCGACGATGACGACGAAAATAGGAGAACTCAATGACTCGCAATCACGTTGAACGTCTTGGAGAGTTCAGGGAAATCCTGGTCGCGACTCGACGCGAAGGAGTCCGCAACGTGCACCATACTCGCGACGCAATGCGGGCAAGTGGCTTTCAGATCGGGGACAGCGACGGCTCCAGCTACGGAGCCGAACTGAAGGCGCTCCAAGAGGAAATTGAGGCAGTCGATCGCGCCATAGAAGACGAAAAGCGATTGGCTTTGGCCCTCGAGAGCGCGGATCAATCCCGCCGACCGACTAAACCGAGAATCGTGAAGGGAACATAGAGTCAGGGACAGCCCTTGGCACCCGTGGCGTCGATCGCCTGCAGTATGATGTAGGGCTGGTCGCCGCCGAGGCGAGATGGGTTGCCATCAAGCCAATGCTGCCGAACAAGCCGCGTGGCTTTCCTCGGGTGAACGACCGACGCGCCTCAATAGCATTTTCTGGGTCTTGCGATCAGGAGCACCCTGGCGTGATCTGCCCGAGGCGTTTGGTCGTACACCACATGCTACAACCGCTTCGTCCGCTGGCGGAGGGCTGGTGTCTGGGGCCGTTCGGCATCTATGCGGGCAACAGCGCTGTCGCCGCCAATGGCGTCCAGCTTGTTGCTCGCGCGCGTCCGCCGAATGAGCTGTTGCAGTATTCAGCGCTCGGACGGCGGTGCTGCAGGAAGGGGATGACGAGGGTCAGCGCGGTCACTGCAGCGGATTGCTCGACATCCTCGTCATCCCCCGAGCAAGCTTAGCCCGCAGGGCTCGGCACCGGCGTGTTGAGCAGTTGCTGCTCCCAAAGATACGCGATGCCGCTGCCGCCGAAGTGCTGGATGAGAATCTCGGTCAACTCCTCGACATGCTCGGTGCGCGCCCAATCGCGTTGCCATTCGCCAGCGAGCGCCATCACCGTCATCACGTTCGCGCCGGCCGCGATCATTCGCTGGATGGCAACTTCGTGAGACTCCTTCGAAATCCCGCCCGACGCGTCGGTGATCACGGTCACGTCCCAGCCTTCGCCGGCGGCCTGGATCACGGGCATTGCGACGCAGACCTCGGTCCACAGGCCGGCGATGATCAGCTGCCTGCGGCCGGTCGCCTTGACGACGTTCACCACATTCTCGTCCTGCCAGGTGTTCACCCAGGTGCGATCGATGACTTCCTGGTTCGGAAATACGTCGGTGATCTGCTTAAAGAGAAGTCCACCGCGCGCCGCGATCACGCTGGTGAGAATGGTCGGAACATTGAAGGCTTTTGCTAGCTTCGCCAGCGCGGTCGTGTTGTTGACCACCATATGGGGATCGTGGCTGTTCAGGTTTGCGAGCTGGTAAGGCTGGTGGTCGATCAGAACGAGTAACGAGTCTTCAGGACGAAGAAGCGAATCGAGGCCGTTACGAAGGGTCATCAGGACTTCCTTTCTCTGCCGCCATGGACGGCAATGGGTTCACGGGAGACATGCGCCGGCGGGCGACGTTGCCTGGGCACAATTTGCTGTTCCTGTTGGTGATGCGGTAGTGGCATAGTCGGGCGAGCTGTGTCGCGAAACAAGGAACGCCAGAATGGACATCGAAGATCTACAGACATTCGTCGCAGTGGCCGATGCAGGGGGCATATCGTCAGCCGCGCGCAGGCTCGGCGTCTCCAAGTCAATCGTCAGTCGGCGGCTCTTTCGGATTGAAGCGGAACTTGGCGTCCAGCTTCTTGCACGAACGACCCGCGGCGCCGCTCTCACCGAGGCGGGGATCACGTTCAGGGACCATGCGGCCCGGGCCAGCGCCGAGATCGACACCGCCAGGGAAACGATCCTCCCGACCGGCGACCTTCGCGGCCGGCTGAGGGTTGCCATGCCGCTTACTTTCGGCCCAACCCACTTCGCCCCGGTGATCGCGGAAATGGCGCGTCTGCACCCGAAGCTTCAAATCCATACCTCCTACAGCGATCGCTTTGTCGATCTCATAGCGGAGGGTTTCGATTGCGCGATCCGGAGCGCCTACCTTCAGGACTCCAACTTGATCGCGAAGCGCGTTGGGCCGATCCATGGAAAGCTTGTCGCAAGCCCGGGTTACATCAAAGCGCATGGGTCACCGGAGACTCTGGATGAACTCGTCACCCACCAGGCCCTCATGCAGGGAACGGAACCCTGGCAGTTCATGGATGGCAGCAAGATTGTTACGGTCCAGCCGCAGGGCAAGTTCAAGGCCGACAGCGCCACGGCACTTGCCGCTGCTGCTGCCGCAGGCCTCGGCATCGCCTGGCTCCCAGATTGCATCACATATGAATATGTGGCCTCCGGTGCATTGGTTCCGATCATGACACGCTATCCGGTACCTCCGGGGGCCGCGTATGTCGTACGCCCGCCGGGTCAGCATCCCGCGCGGAAAGTGCGGGTGCTCACCGAAATGCTGACTGAGTATTTCAAAAGCAACCCGGAAGTTTGGGGTCTCGACCCCTAGAACGCGAACCGTTCAAGGCCCTGTCAAGGAACCGATTTCCGTCACCGGGACAGCACCGGGGCGGGCGCGGTGCCGCCCATCCGGAGCGCACATCAGCGGCCGCCCGAGGCGGTGCGAACAGGCTGTTCGGGATCCAGACAGCCTGGCTTTGCCTGGGCCCTACCGGGCCGGTGGCTTCCTAGGCTCCAGGACGAAGCGGCCATCGCTCCTGAGAATGATTGCCATGGCTGCCTTGTGAGCCATGGGGCAGCGTTCCTCCCCCCGCAACACGGTTTGGCACTTTTCGACACTAATCGGGACCGATGCCGAACACCAAATCCCGGATCAGGCCGTCGAGCGGGTGTCGCATCCTACGCGAACCAATTGGATGCCTGAACAAAGTTGGTAGAAAAGGATGGACACATGATCGATCTGAGTGGGAAACGTGCATTGGTGACTGGAGGATCGCGGGGCATCGGGGCCGCGATCGCGTTAGCACTGGCGGAGAACGGCGCCGACGTTGCATTTACTTACTGGCGCTCCGCCGAGAAGTCTGATGCGGTAGTCAAGTCCATCGAAAGCATGGGGCGTCGCGCAGTCGCCATCCAAGCCGACAGCGCCGCCCCGGAGGCCATCAAGCGCTCAGTGAGCCAAGCCGTCTCGGCGCTCGGTGGACTCGATATCCTCGTCAACAGCGCGGCTATCGGCCACACCGGAACGATCGCCGAGATCGACGTGAACGACTATCAGGCCGTGATGGACGTCAACGTGCGAGCGCCCGTGCTGTTTGCGACAGCAGTTATCCCGCATCTCACCGAAGGGGGACGCATCATCACGATTGGTTCGGCCCTGGGAGAGCGGGTCCCATTCCCCGGCATAACGGTTTACGCGATGTCCAAAGCGGCACTTACCTCCTTCACCCGCGGTCTTTCGCGTGAACTCGGTCCGAACGGCATCACCGTGAATCTCGTGCAGCCCGGAGCGACCAATACGGATGCAAATCCGGCGGATGGGGAGGCTGCCGATTTCCAGCGAAGCCTGACGCCACTGGGACGCTACGCCGAGCCGCGCGAAATCGCGAACGCTGTGGTCTTTCTGGCAAGTCCCGCCGCGAGCATGATCACGGGCTCCATCCTGACCGCCGACGGTGGCGCAACCGCCTGAGCGGACTTGATGTTCGCAAGCGGGCCAATTGCGTGCTCGGCAATGCATCGAGCGCCCCATCGCCATTCGCGCTAAGCCCCGGCCTTGGCAGAGTCGGGTCGAGGACGACGTGAAGGAGGCAGCCCTGTGGACTCTGTGTTGAGAGGATTTCAAGCTAACCGCTCAACCACACCAGCTAGAAGGAGAAATTCCCGTGAAGGTTCGCAAGTTTGGCCTGCTGCCGGTTGAGACGCGGGCGTAGCTCACACCTACATGTAGCTCACCCTTACATATGGTCACGCGGTATTCGGGCGCTGCGCTCGCGCTCGAATACCTTGTGACCGTCAGCCAGTGCTTCAACCCGCTCCATAATCACCCATTCGGTCGTCGTGCAAGAGAGACGGGTGATGTATTGGCTTTGCGTTCTCCAGCCTTCCCGTTCGGCACAGCACGTCCAGCGGATCTCTGCCGTCAGCGACAGCGGGTCATCAGGAGCTATCGACCATACCTCCTGCCGGATGTCGCGCGTGCACAAGCCGTTGCCCGGATGGCGGCTAAGACCTGTATCCTCGCGCACCCGGTAGCGCGTCACGCCATTTTGCAGATCGCGTTCAACAGAGCGGCCCGATGATCCTTCCGTCAGGACCTCGTAACGGGGCAGAGGATCGGGATTGAATGGCTGCGCGATTTCGACCCTGCGATGCTCGCCAAGCAGCGGCACTCCCAATCGCAGCGTGGTAAGATCGATCGTCAGCGTTGCGTCGCAGGGCGGCGGCAGGATCGTCGGCCAATAGGCGCTGGACAACGACAGACGCAGACGGTGGCCGGGCGCAAAACGGTAGCCGCACGCATCGAGTACCAACTCGATTTCGACCGTCTCGCCCGGCTTCAGGGGCTGTGGTTTGGCATTGCCGTTGCGATGCGCGAGGTTGAGCACACCGTAGCTGACGCGCGTCGCCACACCATCGGGATGGACGTCAACGATCCTGACGGCAAGGTTGGCCAAGTCGGCATCGCTGGAAAGCGACAGTTTTACGAGTGGTTGACCAAAGACGACGCATTCTTCGGCAAGGACGGCGCTGTCGAAAATGAGTGATCCAGCATCGTCGATACGCTGGTCGCCGGCCATTTCCGAATCCGGCTTCAGCGCGAAAAACTCTCCCGCAGCGGTGCCCGTATCCTGAGGAGAGTTCAGGAGGGTATTTCCTTCAGCATGCGATGAATTGCACCGAGCGAGCCTGCCCGACGCGTCCAGGCTAAGGACGAGTGTGTCGGGAACGTCCCATCTGTCCATGGCAACCCAATAGCCCGGGTCGGTCTCGCGCCGGCGGCCGGGTCGCGGCCCGTCCAGGATATAAGCACGCAGCCTCGGCGTATCCTCCACCTTGTTGTCTTCTGCACACAGCCAATGCCGCCACCATGAAATTGCCTCGGCATGAAAATCGGCGCGGGGCTTCGGATCAGCAAAATGCGGATACTTGTGAACCCATGGACCGATCAGGCCCCAGGCCATCTCCGGCATCCCGGCAACCGCCTTCAAGGGCGTGTTGCGGTAGCCGTCGGCCCATCCGGCAATTACCAGTGCGGGAACGGAAAACCCGTCAAAATCCTCGCAGATCGACCCGTGGCGCCAGAAGTCGTCGCGGCGTTGGTGGGACAGCCACTCCTCCATGAAGAACGGCTCGCCTTCCAGACGCTCAAGCCACATGTCGCGCCAGCGTTCTCCGACGAGATCGGGATCGGGGGACCGCGACTGGAAGGCAGTCATCGTCGCCGCCCATGACAGTTGCGCCGATAGATGCGCTCCATTCTTGTAGTGGATGTCGTCATTGTAGCGGTCGACGGTGGACGACAGGGAAATCACGGCCTTGAGAGCAGGTGGCTTCAAGGCCGCAACCTGAAGCGCGTTGAACCCGCCCCAGGAAATTCCCATCATGCCGACATTGCCGTTCGACCAGTCCCGCGCAGCGATCCATTCGATAATCTCGACGGCGTCGGCAAGCTCGCGCGCGGTATATTCGCCGTCGATCACGCCGTCGGATTCTCCGCAACCGCGAATGTCGACACGCACGCCCGCGATGCCAGCCGCCGCGAAGACCGGATAGGTGGACTCGTCACGGGCGGCGGTGCCGTTGCGTTTGCGATAAGGCAGGAATTCGAGCACCGCCGGCACCCCGCCAGGAACCGTTTCGGGCATCCAGATGCGCGCGGCGAGCCGGGTGCCGTCTTTCAGGACGATCCACTCATTTTCAATGACACGGAAATTCCTGTTCGTCATGCGATCAACCACGAAAGCTCCACTCGGTGGCAAGCACACTATCCCGCCGCCGGAAAGTCGCGATCAATTCCAGGATTCAAGCCTCCAGCCAGACCCGGCTGGCAATGCGGCCATTGGAAAAGTCATTGCCAATATCGGGAACAAAACCCTTGAGATGGCTTGTGCAGGCGTTGATGAAGTCGTTGAATACCGGCAGTATCAAGCCGCCCTCATCTCGCACCATGAGCGCCATGTCACGGTAGAGTACGCGCCGCTTGGTCTCGTCCAGTTCACCGCGCGCCTGCACCACCATATTGTCGAAGTCGGGCCGCCTGAAGCGGGTGTCGTTCCACTCCGCGTTGGAAACGTAGGAAGTGGAATAGCGCGCATCCTGCGTCGGACGACCACCCCAAAAGGAGGTGCAGAACGGCTTGACGTTCCAGACTTCCGACCAGTAGCCGTCACTCGGCTCGCGCTGCACATTGATCTTGATGCCAGCCTTTTCCGCGCTCAATTGGAAAAGCTGGGCCGCGTCGACCGCGCCGGGAAACGCCGCCTCGGAAGTGCGCAGCAGGATTGGATCCTGAACGCCAGACTTCTTGAAGTGGAATGCAGCTTTGTCGGGATCGTAATTGCGCTGCTCTATATCGGTGGGCGCGAGCGCATAGTTGGCGTTGATAGGGTAATCATTGCCAATGGTGCCGAACCCGCCCAGAACCCGCTTGAGAATAGCCTCGCGGTCTATCGCATATTTGAGCGCCAGACGCAGATCATTGTTGTCGAAGGGCGCGGTGTCGCAATGCATCAGGAAGGAATAGAACCCCTTGCCGGAGGTGCGCAGGATCTCGACGCCCGGAACCCGCTTCAGCAACGGCACGATCTTGGGTCCGACGGTGCTGATGAAATCGACCTGACCGGACCGCAAGGCGCTGGTCCGCGCGGTCAGGTCGTTCATCACGGTAATAAGGACGCTGTCGACGTAGCCCCGATCCTGGCGCCAGTCGTCGGTGTTTTTTTCGAAAGCGGCGCGAATGCCCGGCTCGAACGCAACCAGCTTGTAGGGGCCAGTGCCGATCGCTGCCGCCGGCTTTTCCACGCCACCGCCTGGCTGGATCTGAAGATGGTAGTCCGTAAATATCAGCGGCAAGTCAGCGTTGGCCTCCTTCAGCGTCACCACCATGTCGCCCGCCCGTTCCTCGATGCGGTCTATCCCCGACAGCAGACCGAGTGCGCCCGATTGCGATTTCTTTCCGGCGTGGCGGCGCAACGTCTCGACTGCATCGCTAACAGTAAATGCCTTGCCATCGTGGAAACGAACGTCCTTGCGTATCTTGAAGGTCCACTCCTTGGCGTCGGCCGACGGAGACCAGGATTCGGCCAGCGAGGGGACCGCCGCGCCCGTCTTGGGATCGGATTCGACCAGCGTATCGCCCCAGCAATGCGCGATCACGAAATTGACGCTGGAGGACGCCAGGGCCGGGTCGAGCGTATCGGCGGAGGCGCCGCCATCGAGCCCCAGCCGCAATTGTCCGCCCCGCACTGGCGTTTGCGCCACGGCCGGTGACGCCAGCGAGCCTGCGGCTGCGACAAGGCCCAGAGCCACCCCCGCTTGAAGAAGATCACGGCGTGAGAGACTCGATAACCTGCTGGAAGCGCTCATTGGGTTCCCCTTTGGAGTGAAGGCTTGTGGCCGATACTAGGCAGAGCCCGCGGCAACGCAATTTCGTCGCTTGAAGCGTTTTTAAGCGAGTTTATACTGTCTCCATGGGCAACCCATGGGCCAATTTCAGCAGCAACCTAAAACTCGCCTGCAGCACGCACAGATCGGTATCCGATTTATGCCGCACCATCGGTATCAACCGGCAGCAGTTCAACCGCTACCTCAATGCGGGAGCCCTTCCTTCCGCCCATAATCTCCTGACGATCGCGTCAGCCTTTGGCCTCGAACCAGCCGATTTCGACCTTCCTCCGGGTATGTTCCGCAGCAAATTGGGTGAGCGGCACCGACAGGGCGACCTTAAAGGCCCGCTAGCGGATGCCTTTCCGGGCGACCTGCATGCACTCGAACCCTATCTCGGATTCTACCAGGCATGGCACACGTCGCTGTCCTGGCCTGACCGGATCGTCTGTGCCTGCGCTCACCTGCGCGAGAATGGCGGACAAGTTCTGGTTTCCACGCTTGAGCGCATCGAAGATACCGAAAACGGCATCGTGCAGCGTTCACGGTACATCGGGCTGGCGGCGTATCGCCACGAGCGCATCTTCCTGACGGAACTGACGCGCGGCGAGGCCCCTACCTTTGGACAGACGATCCTCATGCCGTTCGAAACGTACCAGCGGCGTTACCTGCGGGGCGTCACTATGGGCATATCGTGGCGAGCCAACAATCTGCCCTACGCCACCCGCACTGTCTGGCATTATCTGGGGAAACGCGTCAGCAAGAGAAGTCTTATATCGCGTTGCGGCATCTATTCGCCCAATTCCACAGCGCTACCCCCGGCCGTGCTGTCCTACCTGACCGAGGCCCAGCCGATTGCCGCCGCGCCTGTGCAGGCACCAAGAGCGGATCGCCGTGCGCCTCCCTGAGCCACGACAGGGTGCGGCTCATCGCGTGAGCCGGATCCTGAGCGCAGCCCCGCATGATGTCGAGCGGCCGATCCGAAAATTACCGGAATCCCGGCTGACCTTTGTTGTCAAGGCAAACCGGAGACCCAGTCGTTTTACAACCGGAATTTCTAAAGCTCTTGGTCAGTTGGTAGCGAGTAGATATCCGCTGTATGGAACTCAAAGTCGCGATAGAGAAAGCCCGCCATCGGCGTGGACAACCGAGCCGGTCGCAAACACAAAATCGCCACCGACTAGCCTGCGCACGATCCGGGAGACATCCTCGGCCCCTCCCCATCTGCGTTCAGACCATCCTCTATCAGCGCGTCAGAGGTGGCCCCTGCCGTCTTGGGTGTACGGATGATGCTGGGACGCACCTCCTATACGCCGACGCCATGTAGTGCGAGCCCTATTGCGAACAGGTTTACGAGCACCGGCAGCGCTGCTTCGGACAAGCAACGGTCTCGCGTTCGACAAACGCCATCGCCGCGCTGACCGACGAGATCACGACGATCGACCGGGTCCGGCCGTCGTCGGCTTTTGATTCTACCATCCGGCGTGCGATGCTCTGGGTCAGAGAGAAAGTTCCACGCAGATTGACCGCGAGCGCGTCATCCACGAAGGGGGGTCGAATCGCCAGCAGGCCGCCTCTTACTCGGGCTGGGATGCCCGTTCCCGGCGGGGAAGGAGGGCGCAAAGCCGATGTTCAGCGAGCTAATCTTCTATTTCCGATTGGGTACCACTGCGAAAGTGAGCGATGCCCGCCTTGAAAGGCGGTCAAACCAAGGACCGATCATCGGTTAGGTTCACGTTGGATAACGATGATCTATGGAACTCATTTCATTGTGGCGGTTATTGCGGCTTTCCTGTCAGCATAGGGTGTCCGCGGCTCGTATCGAAATCTCCCGGATGTGCTGACGGAAAACCTGTCGGAACTCCCTGAAGTTATCGAACCCGAGAGCAGTGGCCACTCTGACCACGGTTGAGGGCGACACTCCGCATCGGTCCGCAAGCGATTGCGCGGTGCCGAATGCTACAATTTCCGGATGGGCGAGAGCCGTGCGTGCGACGCGCTCCTGTCGCTCTGGGAGGCTAAGCCTGGTTGCTACAATCATATCCTTTAGCTCGGCGATGTTCGTCGGGTTTCGAATGGTTTTTTCCGTGCTCATGATTGTGCTTCCGATGCATGTTCGGCTATGACTTATTGGGAAGGGCCGTCGGAGGTTGACATCTAACCCCTGAACTTTGCCTGGATGGAACACAGGCCTGCGCTATGTACTCTCTCGGAGGCGCGATCGCGGGGTCACGCCCGCTTCGACGACGAGCCATCCGGCACAATCCGCACAAGGCGGACGACCGGATCGAAGTCTACGAAACCGTCCCTTCGGATGGCGAACATTCCCGTCCGCACCATCGTTGAAGCTGATATCCTGCGGCCGGTACCTGTTATTGCAGCAGCTCGTTGATCAAGTCCTTCGCGTGCACCATCCTCCGGTAAATCAGTAAGTATGCGGCGGCATGATCCGAAGTTCGGGGCGCCGCTAGTCTAGATCGGACAGGAGGAGGATTTTGCTTCTCTGAACGGTCAGCCAAGAACCTCTGCCAATTTCACGGGGAATCCGTTCTTTGCAGACTGGGTTGCAGCTTCCGCCATGGCGAGTGCTGCGACACCATCATTAAGGTTGACCGGCAGAGCCGAGCCTGTCTTCACAGCGTTGACAAATGCTGCCCATTCCGCCGCATAGGCGGGCATGTAGCGTTCGAGGAAGAAATAGGTGGGCTTTGCGCCCGTGACTCCGGAAGTCGTGGACTTGACCAAGGTGTTTTCCAACATGTTCTGCGCCTGTAGCAGCCCTTCGGAGCCGAGAAGCTCCAGCCGCTGGTCATAACCATAGACGGCTCGGCGGCTGTTCTTGATGACGGCGATTCGGCCATCCGCATAGGCAAGGGTCACGACGGCGGTATCGACGTCGCCTGTCGCGCCAATTTCCGGATCGACAATCGATGTACCCACCGCCGAGACGGAGACCGGCGCTGTCCCCATAATGAAATTAGCCATGTCGAAATCATGGATCATCATGTCGCGGAAAAGACCACCCGAAACCTTGATATAGGCGATCGGCGGCGGCGCGGGGTCGAAAGAGGTGATCGAGAGCAGTTCCGTCTTGCCGATTTCACCACGGTCGGCTGCTGCCTTGAGAGCCGAAAAGTTGGGATCGAAACGGCGGTTGAAGCCTATCATCACCGGCTTGCCGGTAGCGGCGGCCACCTTCTGACAAGCCTGTGCCCTTGCAAGGCTGAGGTCGACAGGCTTTTCACAAAGCACGGCCTTGCCCGCTGCCGCCGCCCGCTCGATCAAGTCGGAATGGGTATCGGTGGAGGTGGCAATCAGCACGGCATTGATGGCGGGATCATTGAGGATCGCATCGGTCGAGCGGGCTTCGGCGCCATACTGGGCCGCGATCTTCTCAGCGGCGGCCTGATTGATGTCGGAGACAGCCGCAAGGCGGCTGCCGGGATTGGTGGAAATGGCGGTGGCATGGACGCCAGCAATACGGCCTGCGCCTAAAAGGCCGACGTTCAGGATGGTGGATGACACGGATGATCCTCTCAGGAAAACAACCTCAGATAGTGAAAGCGGTGCGGAAGGCTTCGAGTGCAGCTTCCGGATCACCGGAGGCAAAGGCTTCCATACCGACCGGCCCCGCGTAGTCCATGGATTTCAGGGCTTTTGCGACGCCATGCCAGTTCACTTCGCCCGTGCCCGGCTCGCAACGGCCGGGATTATCAGCCACCTGAACTTCCCCGATCCAGGGCAGGCAGGCTTCACACCAGCGGATAAGATCACCTTCACCGATCTGGGTATGGTAGAGATCGAGGTTAATTCGCAGTTGCGGGCGGTTGACGGCTGCAACGAGCGCAAGCACGTCTGCCGTCGAGCCGAAGGGGCAGCCGGGATGATCGATTGGGTTGAGGTTTTCTAACGTGAAGACCTGACCCTCGGCTTCTGCCAGATCGCAGATGCGGTTGAGTGTATCGCGAGCCCGCTGTTCCTTGCCCGGCGCGGAGGCACCGATCTTCGGGATCGGAATGCCCATGTCGCCAAGCCCTGTGCCATGCAGATTGAGGCGGTGGACACCGAGTCGCTTGCCGACCTTCGCCGTTTCCGTGGCAGACGCCAAAAGCATCTCACAACCTTCTGCATCGGTGAGGCGACCTTCGAGATAGCCATTCATGATAGTGAAGGTGGCACCGGTTTTTTCAAGCGCATCAAGATTCCAGGCGGGCCAGTTCCAAAGGCCGACGCCGAAGCCCATTTCTTTCAGGCGGCTTGCCCGCCATTCGATTGGTTTGTCGCGCCAGAGCATTTCGGCGCAAGCGGCAAGTTGGAAGCTCATCTTAGATTTCCTGAAGTTTGAAATCGGCCGATGCAACCGGCATGACGCCCTTGAGAAGGGCCACGGAATTTTCGAGGCCCTCAAGTGAGTTGAGAAGCACGTCCTCATGCTCGATTGAAAGCCAGCCGTCGTAGCCAGCCATCTTCAGGCGATAGCAAAACTGTCGCCACCACTTCTCACTGTGGCCGAAGCCGAGTGTGATGTATGACCAGGAGCGGGCTGGAATGTCGGTCAGGTTGCCGTTTTCGAGGAGGCTGGTCACTGCCTGTTTGGGCGCGTTCAGGAATGTGTCCTTGGCATGGACGTGATAGACGGCCTCCCCCAATGCCTCGGCTGCTATCAGCGGATCGGCTCCCATCCAGAAGAGGTGCGAGGGATCGAGGTTCGCGCCAACGACGGGGCCGACTTCTTGACGGAGTTTCAGGAGCGACGGCACATTGTAGACGCACTGGTTGCCATGCAGTTCGAGCGCAATCTTTCCCACACCGCATTCATTTGCCAGCGCCACGATCTCGGTCCAGAACGGGAAGAGTTTTTCTTCCCACTGGTATTTGAGGATAGCTTGCGTTTCCGGAGGCCAGGAAGAGACGACCCAGTTTGGCATGGTATCGGACGGATTGCCCGCAGGCAGGCCAGACATGGTGCAGACCGTCTTGATGCCCATCTCGCCTGCGACCCGGATGGTGTTCTTCAGACCTTCGCCCTGAGCCGGATCGGACGGGTGAAGCGGATTGCCATTAGCATTGAGGCTGATCACATCAAGCCCACGATCTGAAAAGCCCTTGAGGAAGTCCTTCTGCGCGACCGGGTTACCCAGCATGGATTTGAGATCGAAATGCGGTGCGGTCGACCAGCCGCAGGTGTTGACCTCAATACCGGAGACGGCCATGCGTGCAGCGTTGTCGAGAAGGTCGTCGAGCGGCATGCCGCCGAGGCTGTCAGATACAAAACCCAGTTTCATTCGTAGAACTCCGGCTTGGAAATCATGGTGACGACCTGCTTCTGCCCGGAAGCGAGTGCCGTTACGCCTGCCTCGGCGGCAACTGCAGCGGCATAGCCATCCCAGCAGCTTGATGCGATTTCGGGAAACGCGTCTGTGTCGACGAAGCGTAGGAAGGCGCGGTTCTGGCGGCGATAGGCATCGAAATAGCGGGTCCGCCAATCGGCATCGTAGCCGGTGTGGACGCCAAGCGAGCGTTCGAGATGGGTATAAGCGACATGGCTCATGGAAATACTCGCCTGCTCGCCCACGAGCTCGGCACGAACGTCGTAGCCGTACGCAGCGTTGTTGTTGATCTCGATGTTGACGAGCTGGCCATCGACGGTTTCGAGGACCATCAAGACCGGCGCGACGCGTCGATCAGAGCGCTTCGGCTGGAAGGCAGAGATCCAGGCATATTCGGTGCCAAGTACATGGCGCACGACGTCGAACTCATGCGGGGCGGAATTGGTGATTGCCATGGCACCGGTGAAGTCGGAGGCTGGCGTTTCCACATTGCGGTGGAAGTTGTGCATCATCAGGACTCGGCCGAGCGTGCCATTTTCAATTGCCTCTTTCATCTCGACATAGGACTGGTCGTAGCGCCGCATGAAGCCGAGCTGGACGAACTTTTGACCAACTTCCTGTTCGGCCTGCATGATCGAGAGGCATTCGGCCGAGGACTGCGATAGGGGCTTTTCGCAGAGCACCTTCTTGCCCGCGCTGATGCAGGCGAGTGACAGAGGCGCATGAGTGAAGTCCGGGCTCGCGACGATCACCGCATCCACATCGGCACGGGCAATCACGCCTTCCGGATTACTTGCAACGTCTGCCGCACCATGGGCATCGGCCACCTTGCGAGCGCGGACTTCATCCATGTCGCAGACCACCTGAAGGCACGCGCCCGGCATTTCCTCCACGACGATCCTGGCGTGGTCAGCGCCCATCAGCCCTGCACCAATGACTGCTACACGCACCATTGGACAAACTCCTTGCGTTCGGTTGGTACAAAGCCCAACCGCTTTCCATTCAACAAATTCCGCTACCTGGCGGCTATGCCCATATTCACTCAGTGAGCGGGGGGTGGCGGAAGACCGTCATGGGTCTCCATATAGCCTTCAATAGAGGCTTCGAGACTCGCCATGGATTCACCACCGGCCATCAGATCAGCGATCTGCTCGCGTGTCTTTTCCCCCTTGCGGAAGTCAGCTGCAATTGCACCACGAATGAGCACTGCGAAGTGATCGCCCACTGCCATGGCATGCATCACCTGATGGGTGATGAAAATAACCGCCAGGCCACGACGCTTAGCTTCATTGACGATACGCAGTACGTGAGCAGCCTGCTTGACGCCGAGGGCTGCCGTCGGCTCGTCAAGAATGAGAACACGAGCTCCGAAATAGACAGCACGGGCAATCGCGAGCGACTGGCGTTCCCCTCCGGACAGGCCACCGACCAAACGATTACCGTCGGTGATGCGTGTGATCCCCATTTTCTGAATCTCTGCAACTGCCACTCGAGCGGCGGTTTTGCGGTCGAAATATTTGAACGGTCCCCAACCCTTTGTCGGCTCCGAACCCATGAAAAAGTTACGTGCTATGGACATCAATGGATATGTCCCACCGAATTGGTGAACCGTAGCTATCCCGCGTTCCTGAGCCTCACGGGGACTGGAGAACAGTGCGGGCTGACCATCCATCAGAATTTCGCCACGCGTCGGCTGATAGACACCAGACAGCGTTTTGATGAGCGTCGACTTACCCGCGCCGTTGTCGCCGAGCAGGCAGAGCACTTCACCTTCACCGACCTTGAGGCTGATATCGTTCAGAACATCAATATGGCCAAACGATTTGTCGACGCTTCGAAACTCGAGAACGGGTTTCTTATCGGACATTGCCGCTCTCCCTATTTCTTCTTGAACGTCGACCAGCTGGTGGCCAAGTGACGAAACGTGTCATTGAGCAGGACAGCGATCAAAAGCATGACACCGATAATTAGGAAAGACAGGTTTCTGTCGATCTCTGTGAAACCAATAGCTTGGGTAACAATGGAAAGGGTGAGCACCCCGAAGACAATGCCCATTACAGTACCAAAACCACCCGTGAGGAGAACGCCACCTACGACCACGGCGATAATGGTGTTGAAGATTAGGCCAAAATTGGCCTGAGACGTTGCGGAGCTGAATGTCATCACCTGAAGGACGCCAGCAAAGGTCGCCGACATGGAACACAGCATGAAGAGTGCAATCTTCATCCTGGCTACAGGAATACCTGCGTTTCTCGCGCTTTCTTGGTCTCCACCAAGAGCAAAGACCCAGCTTCCCTTGGGAGAGTAGTGCAGAAAGAAGACGAATGCTGCGACAAGCCCACCCCACCAGAAGACGGAAGAATTGAAGCCATATACCTTCCCGCCGAAGAGCGATTTAGCCCAATCTGGCGCATGATAGAAGGAATTGGTGTTGTTGATGAAGAAGATCGACAGGTAGAGCGTGAGGCCTGCCACTGCAAAGAGCGTCGCCAATGTCACTATGAACGACGGCACGCGCGTGTGGGTTACGATGTATCCATTGATGAAGCCGATCAGTGCACCGATGGCAAGCGCTGCAGCTACACCGACAAGCACAGGCATCTGATAGTGCTCGCAGACAATAGCAACTGTCATCGTGGAGGCGGGAAGTACAGCACCGGTTGAAATATCGAGTTCACCGGCAATCATCAGGAACCCGACCGGAATTGCAATCATTCCTATGAGTGACGCGAAGTTCACCCACGTAGTTACACCAGCCACGGACAAAAAGTTGCGGCTATATCCGAACATCGCAAAAAGGATGAATACAGCCACGAAACCCATGAAAGCACCAGCGGCAGGGGTGCGAAAAAAGGCCTTGATGGATGAAATGGCCGATTCACTCTCGATGGCGGGTGTTTCAACGGTGCTGGTTCTCAGGTTTGTGGCGGTCATGGAAGCAAAATCCTCAGTTGCCGCAGACGAAGTTGCATAGAGGGAGCATGGATGAGACCCGGCCAGGTTAGCGGCCAGGTCTCAGCCTCGGGCCAGCCTCAACGTGCGCCGAGTTTGACGCCTTCGATTGCCGAAGCAACATTGGTCTTGTCGACAATCGCGGGGCCAGTCAGAACCGGCTTCGTCGCAATCGCAGTGCCGAACTTCAGGTTTGCAAACAGCATGGAGGTTGCGAGGAACCCCTGCAGATAAGGCTGCTGGTCGATTGCGAAGGTCTGGGTGCCCTTTGAAATGCGATCCAGAACCGAGGCCGACATATCAAAGGTGCCAAGCTCAATCTTGCCGGTCTTGCTCTGCTGTTCGATGGAGCTAGCGGCAGCGTCTGCAGCCCATGCGGCGAGCGTGATGACGGCGTCGATGGACGGATCGGCGATCAGCTCGGATTTGATTGCTTCAGAGGTACCATTCATGTCCTGGTCAAGGTTAGCAGGAACACGGAGGATGAAGGTGTCTGCGCCAGCTTTCTTCGCACCGTCTTGAACGCCCTTGCAGCGGGTCTCGAGATTTACGGCACCTGGGTTCTGGATGTGGCAAAGGATTTTCTTTGCGCCATGAGAAGCGAGATACTTCCCACCCTCAACCCCTGCCAGATATTCGTCCGACCCGAAATAGTTTAGCGAGCCGTAATTATCCATCTCACTCTGGCCAGCGTTGAAAGAGATGATCACCACGCCCTTCTCCCGCGCAGCCTTGAGGGCAGGGGTTTCGGATTCTGGAAGCCAGTTCGGGATAGCAATGCCTTTAGCACCCTGGGCTACTGCCTGTTCGATTAGCGAAGCGAGGTCCGGCCCGAAGTTGTCATAGTTTTGGGTCTGCATGAAATTGACGGTGCCGCCATTAGCCTTGACCATCAGCGAAGCATCATCGACGCCCTTCTTGACCATGTTCCAGAAGCCATCTTGGGCCGAACCCACGATGACGGCGATATCCGTGTCACCCGCTTGAGCGCTGGATGCCAGCATGAATGCCATGGCTGCGGTAGCGATTTTCTTGGTGAACGACATGTCGAATTCCTCCTCAGGTTAAAGCCGCATGGCTGCGGCTCGACATACTTTTTTGCCTTTTTTTGGCCGTGCGGCCGATCCCGGTAGACACGCGCAGGTCCGCGATCTCAACACAACGACGTTGAGCCTCCTCGTCCAAATTGTGCGCTGGGCCTCCCCCCAAAGCGCTGACGGCTCCTAGATCGCTGAGCACCGCCAACGCGTAATGAATGCTACGTTGACATCGTTCAGGTCAATCTGGATTACTATCGCTTCAGAATTTTCGTCTCAAATCATTTCGAAAACTTGTATGGATGATATTTTTTGAGATGCCGAAACCAGAGTAATGGAATTTTTGACATGAAGAGACCAACCATTCCAGACTTGGCAAAAGCTGCAGGTGTATCCGTGTCAACGGTCAATCGAGTACTGTCCGAACCTGAATCGGTCCGGAGCAATACACGCACACGCGTTTTGGCAGCCGCTGAGGAAATCGGCTTCTATGGACTTGGCACCATCAAGCAGGCGGCGAAGGCACAAGAGGTGATTCTCCGTGTTGGGGTTTTGCTGCAGCGACGGGAGAGACGCTTCTATCGCCTACTCGGCGATTCAATTGCGCAAGCTGCGAAAGTTCATCCTGCCTGCAATATCGATCTGACGGTCGAGTACATGGAAGACCTCACGCCGGAGAAAGTCGCGGCACATATTCAGTCGCTCGGAGGGCGGTGCGAAGCACTTGCGATTGTAGCGCCGCAGCATCCTGCCGTTGCTGACGCGATTGACGCAGTTCTTGAAAGCGGCGTCCCGGTCGTTTCACTTATCGGCCCCCTCACGTCCAAGGGAGGCATCAGCTTTGTGGGGCTCGATAATTGGAAAGTAGGACGCACCGCTGCATGGGCGTTTGACCGCATGGTGAGAGAGCCGGGGAAAATAGGCATTCTTGTGGGCAGCCACCGATTGCGAAACCAGGAAATGAACGAAAGCGGGTTTCGTTCTTACTTCCGTGAACATAATTCGGGATTCACGCTGCTCGAACCGTTGCCAACTTACGAGTCAGCCGTGGTTGCCCGTGAACATGTCGAAAAGCTGCTGACAGACCATCCGGATATGTGCGGACTATTCATCTCAGGGGGTGGTGTTACAGGTGCTATAGCCGCACTCAGGGCTACTCCAAAACGGGAAGACTTCGTTACCGTAGGCTATGAACTCTTTGAAGATACGCGGGCTGCTTTGATAGACGGTACGATTTCGCTGATCCTGTCACACCCCATAGAGCGTTTTGCATCAGAGACTATTGCAACCCTGGTGAAGGCGAAGAACGCAGGTCCTGATAACGGGGTATTTAGGATCACGTTTCCATTCGATATGTACAGCCCGGAGAGCGTTTGATGACGACTTGGCTCTTAAGTTGGCCATCCAAACGGCAGGCTGGGATGCACCTACCTCTTCACGTCCGCTTTGAGGCGCAAAGCAGTTATCATCGCCTGAACCCTTCAATGGCAACTTCGGGTCACGACGAGAAGTCCGCAGTGACGGCGCCGGCATTCGCCACAGGTCTCGATCCGACGGGGTCGCGGGTGCAACAAGCTGTTGCACACCTCTGCTATCTATAACGCCCATGCCTGACCCGAACTACGTCACCCCTGAAGAAGTCATCGCTCGCTATCGCGGGACAGGTAAGCGAAGGAACTCTTCGCAACTAGCGTTGCATGCGGATCGGGCGATCGTTGCCAAGATCGGCAAAGCAATCCACTATCCAAGCGGCGAGTTGGATCGCTGAGACAAATCGATCCTCGTCGTCTGCATACCCACACGCGAACTGCCGCGGGAAAAGGCGGCACCGCCAAAGTAGCAGAGAGGCCGTTCAGTCGTTCCGAGGTCGCTGGCTAGATAGATAGGAGGGGACAGGGGATTTCTATCTAGACGCACTCGACCTTCCGCCGGGGTCGGGGCAATACCGCGAAGGCGATCTGGGCGGTTGGAGATTTCCCCGAACTACTACGACGATCTCGAAGCTCGCCTCGGGCTCGAACCTGAATTCACCAACCGGTTGCGAGCCCGAAACATCCTGTTCGATTGCGATTAGGGCGGCGACTATTTCCAGCTCTACAGCCAGACCTACAGCGAAGGTTTCTTCTGCGAGATCGTCGAGCGTCGCGACTATCGCGGCTATGGGCGGCCAATGCGCCGTTCCGCATTGCCGCCCAGAAGCGAACACTGCGGCCTATAGGCATGCCAAGGATCTTGCCGTTCGACGTCACCGAAAAGCGAAATTTCCACTTGGGTCAAAAGCTGCCTTGGCTCCGCTTCGCTACTGGTGCAAACGTGCCGCCTCGCCTCTGGGCTTTTGGGATGCGGCTAGACCTGCTCAACGGCCGACATGCGCCGCGAAGCTGCCCTTCGCGTCGTGAATGATGGGCTTCGGCACTGGGTAAAAGGGGGGCTAGACTATCAGGTGGACATCCATGCTGACATTGTGAGCACGCCATGATAGCACGAGTCACCCTCGGGGGATGCAACTGCTTAGCGCCCAGTAGGCACCTTTCGGCTTAGTCATGCTCAGCCAGACCGAAACCAGCGTAGGGCTTCAGTGGGACGATTTCGAAATCGAGCATCCCTGCCCTCGCCAGCGGCAGCGTCCCCAGCTTCTTGTGAACTTCACCCATTGCCTCGACCACCTGGCAAGCGCCGGGCATGTCGCCGCGATGCCAGATCTGGCGCGTGAAGCCGATGCTATAGAGATGGCGGGCTTGTGCACCCTCGCTGGGCACCAGCCGTTCGAAATCCGCGTTGCTGAACTGGTCCGTTCGGCGGCGAGACAAAACAAGAAATTGCATCGGCCTGGTCTCCGAAGACTTACGCTACTGCTGTGATCACGTGGCGGGCATGTGCAGACCGGACCCCCTTGACCAGATCTGCGCCCTTTTCGCCGATCATCATCGTTGGCCCATTGGTGTTGCCGCTGATCAGGACCGGCATGATCGATGAGTCGATCACCCGCAGACCGTCGAGTCCGCGCACGCGCAGGTCGGGATCCACGACTGCGGTTTCGTCGACGCCCATCTTGCAGGTGCCAACAGGGTGATAGTCGCAGCAGGCATATTGCCTGATATAGGCCATCAGATCCTCGTCGGTTCTGGCGTTCGGCCCAGGCAATCTTTCGACCTTGATGAACTTGGCGATTTCGCTCTGCGCCAGCACATCGCGGATGATCCGCACAGATTTCAGCGCCATGCCGCGATCGTAGGGATCGGATAGATAGTTGGGGTCGACCAGCGGCTCGTCGGCGGGGTTCGATGAGCGCAGGTTCACCGAGCCGATGCTACGTGGCCGAAGGAATGTCGAGTTGATGGTAAAACCATGTCCGTCGAGCCGCGTCTGGCCGCCGCGCACCACCATCGCTGGCGCGATGTGAATCTGAAGGTCGGGCCGCTTCGCTCCCTCGCTCTGGAAGAAGCCGCCGCCCTCGACGATGACCGAGGCGGCAGGGCCATTGCGATAGAGCAACCAGCGAATGCCGTGCAGGAGCGCCTTGGGATAGCGATCCTGGCCGTCATAGCTGATCGGATCCTTGAGCGTCACATGGACGTTGGTGCAGAGATGGTCCTGGAGGTTCCGACCGACACCGCTGAGATCGGCGATTGGCGCGATCCCAAGAGCTTTCAACTCGTCGGCAGGTCCGATACCGGACAGCATCAGCAGGCGGGGCGAGTTGATGGCTCCTGCCGATACGATCACCTCGCTTTCGGCCCGCAGCACCTCCCGCGATTTGCCCTCGGAAAGCTCGACGCCGACGGCGCGGCCGTTCTCGACAACGATCCTTGTAACCCGGGCATGTGTCCTGACCGTCAAATTGGGCCGTCTGCTGACGGGATGCAGATAGGAGACGGCGGACGAGCGGCGGCGGCCATCGCGACAGGTGACCTGGTAGAAGCCGGCGCCGTACATGGTGTCGCCGTTGAAGTCTGGATTGAACGGCAGGCCATATTGTTGCACGGCGCGGACAAAGGCCCGGGTCAATGGGTGCGGGCCGACCTGATCCGAAACTGCGAGCGGACCGCCCTGCCCGTGATAGCGATTGGCGAGCCGGTCATTGTCCTCGGATTTACGGAAATAGGGCAAAACATCCTCATAAGCCCAGCCGTCGTTTCCGCGTGCTGCCCAATTGTCGTAGTCCTCCTTTTGGCATCGGATGTAGATCATCGCGTTGATCGAGCTCGAGCCACCAAGCGTCTTGCCTTGCGGATACCAGATGGAGCGGTTGTCGAGGTTCTTCTGCGGCACCGTGTGGAACCGCCAGTTGACGCCCGGTCCGAACAGCTTGCCGATGCCGCCAGGAATATGGATCATCGGATTCCAATCCCGGCTGCCAGCCTCCAGCAGCAGGACATTGACGTCAGGATCCTCGGACAGGCGGTTTGCCAGCACACAACCGGCCGAGCCCGCGCCGACAATAATGTAATCCCACATATTCTGCCTCCACTCGCGCCCGAAGGCACCTTCTCCGTCCGCGCAACGAAACCCGGGCGGACCTTGCTCCCTCAGTCCTATTTGCCCCTGAAGGCCGGCGCCCGTTTCTCGGCAAAGGCTCGCAGGCCTTCAATCCGGTCCTCCTTGCCGAATGCCTCGACGGTCAGCCGGTGCTCAATCTCGAGCCCGCCTTGCAGTTCGGTTTCGAATGCCGCCAGAACGGCCTTCTTGGCATAGGGCGTGATGGCAACCGACTTGGCGGCGATCGCAGCGGCGATCTCCAGCGCCCGTGGCAGGAGCCTGTCGGCCGCCATGACTTCGCTGACCAATCCTTTGCGCTCGGCGAGGGTCGCATTGACCATTTCGCCGGTCAGGACCATCTGCATGGCAAAGGATTTGCCGACGAGGCGTGGCAGACGCTGGGTGCCGCCATCGCCGGGAAACGAGCCGATCTTGATTTCAGGAGTCGCGAATTGAGCTGCCTGCGAGGCAATGATGATGTCGCACAGAAGCGCAAGCTCCAGCCCGCCGCCGAGCGCATAGCCATTCACGGCGGCGATAATCGGCTTGGAGAAGCCCTCTATGGCGCGCCAGCATGCCAGGCGCTCCGGATCGGTGTAGGAGGCGACGCCGCGTTCCAGCATGTCAGAGATGTCGGCGCCCGCCGCAAACGCGCGACCGGCACCCGTCAGCACCACGCAGCCGACTTCTGTGTCGGCGTCATAGCCAGCAAGCAGTTGGCTCAATTCGCCTAGCAGCGCTTTGGACAACGCGTTCAGCTTGTCCGGCCGGTTGAGCGTCAGCAGTCTGATGCCGGGCGCCGGTTCCACTGCCTGAACGAGGCGGTCCATCATCGATCAGGCGACCTTCCTGTAAAGCGTCTCCGAACGCAGACCAGCCTCGGCCAGCAGCCCCCGGATCTTCTCGATCTCGGCAGGGCCTGGCTTCAACAATGGGGGCCGGACATGAGCTTCGTCCAGTCGCCCGAGCAGCACCAGCGCCTCTTTCATGCGATTGTGCATGTCGAGAAGCGGCGCGTCATAGAAGGCCCGTACCGTCGGATAGATGCGGTCATTGATCGCCTTGGCAGTCTTGAGATCGTTTGCCTGCACGGCGCGGTACAGCGCAACCTGAAGGCTGGCGATGACGCTGCCGGCGCCCGACAAGAGCCCGTCGCAACCAAGCGCCAGCGAGCCGAGTAGCCAGGCGCTGTGGGTGGTGAGGGTGTTGACCGGACGGTCGAGAGCTTTCAATTCGCGGATCTGGCGTTCATGCAAATTGCCATCGCCGCACTGGTCCTTGATCGCGACGATCGAGGGAAAACGACGGCAGAGGTCGAGCAATGTCTGTAGCGGGTAGGCAAGGTTCGACGCCAGCGGATACTGGAACAGGATGATGGGAAGGTTGGAGGCATCGGAGATGCGCTTCAGATGCTCGACGATCATCTCTGGCCGCAGGTGCCCACCGAGCGTCATGAAGTCCGGCGGGAAAACCAGCAGCGCGTCGGCACCCTCCCGCGCGGCATAAGCAGCGATGCGCGCGGCCTCGAGGCTGGAGTTTGTGTAGACACCGACAATGGTCGGAACCTGATCCTGCAACACATCCTTGGTTACCACGATCGCGCGGTATTGCTCGTCGATGGTGAGCGCGTGCACTTCTGCCGCATGACCATTGATGGTGATGCCGGAAATACCTTCGACCGAGGAGACGTCAGCGAGGTGCTTGCGGTAGGCGCTCTCATCGACAGCCAGATCGGCGGTGAACGGCATCAGGCAGGCGGGAATGACGCCATGGGCAGCAAACGGTTTCTTATCGCTCATCATCCAGTTCCTATCTGAAATTTCGGGACGCCGCGCCAGTGCGGCGTCCCGTTGTCCAGGGAGGACTTAGAAGCCCTTGCCGATCATGTCGGCGATGTTGTCCGGGGTCACTGAGACCGTTGGCAAGGTGATCGTCTCCGGGACCTCTTCACCCTTCGCCACCTTGTAGGCGGTCTCGATCCCTTCCGGCGCCACGAATGGATAAACGAAGGTTGCGGCGAGCTTGCCCTGTTTGACCGCCTCGAAAGCAGTCTCCTGGCCGTCGATACCGACCACCGCCACTTCATTGAGCCGGCCGGCGGCCTCCAGCACCTGGATCGCGCCGAGTGCCATCTCGTCATTGTGCGCGTACACCGCCTGGATCTGGCCGGGACCAAACCGCTGCACCATGTCTTCCATGAACTTCACCGCCTTGTCGCGGGTGTAGTCACAGTTCTGCGATGCGACCACCTTCATGTCCGGGTGCTTTGCGATTGCTTCCGCAAACCCCTTGTTGCGATCGATGGTGGCCGATGCCCCCGCCGTCCCCTGCAACTCGATGATGTTGCCTTTGCCATTCAGTTTCTTCGCAAGGAACTCGCCCGCGCCGACGCCGAGCGGCAGGTTCTCGCCGCCGACATGGACGGTGACGGGCGTGTTGACCTTGCGGTCGAGAGTCACAACCTTGATCCCCGCGTCCATTGCCTCCTTGACGACCGGCGTCAGTGCCTGCTCCGTCAGCGGAGAGATCATCAGTACTTTGATGCCTTGCGCGATCAGGCTTTCGACGTCTGCCACCTGCTTGGAAGCATCGTTGTTGCCGTCAGTCACGATAAGATCGACATCCGGATAATGCTCGGCCGCGTACTTCTTGTTGCCCTCAACCATGGCGACGCGCCAAGGATGGTTCATGGTGCCTTGGCTGAAGCCGATCTTGATCTTGTCCTGAGCCAAGACCGCACCCGGCATCATGACGCCCAGTACCAGGGTGGCGGCAAGGGCAGTGGTGCGTAGGAAATGTCTGCGACTGGTCATTTTTTCACTCCTCCATTGTTTTTCATTTCAGGCTCCAAAGCGCGATGGCCTGCCCGTCTGGTAAGTGCCGCCGCGCATGGATGTCAGGACCGTCTTTTGTGACGGTAGACCTCGAACATCACCGCAGCGATGATGATGGCGCCCTTCACGATCTGCTGCGTGAATGGCGATATACCTAGCAAATTCAATATATTAGCCATGACGGCAATGATTGCGGCGCCGATCACGGTGCCGATGACGCCACCTTCGCCGCCAAACAGGCTGGTGCCGCCGATGACGACGATCGAGATGGCCTCGAGTTCGAGATTGGTGCCAGCGGTGGGCTCACCAACGGTCAGCCGCGAGACAAAAACCAGGGCGGTCAGCGCCGACAGCACTCCTGAGATGGCGTAGACCGACATCAGCACGCGCGGCACGTTGATGCCGGCAAGCCGCGCCGCCTCGGTGTTTGAACCGACCGCGTAGATCTGGCGACCGAAAGGCGTGTGTCGCAGGACGACGAAAGCCGCGGCGGCTATGGCAACGAAGATCCAGATCGGTACGGGAATGCCGAAGAGAAAACCGCTGCCCAGATAGGAGAAAGCATCCGAAGCATCGCCAAGCGTCTTCGGCTCGCCGTTGGCGATGGTCATGGCAATGCCGCGCCCCATCACCAGCGTGCCGAGGGTCATGATGAAGGGCGGCATGCCGAAGAAAACGACGCCAGCTCCGTTGATGGCGCCGAACACGGCTCCCATCCCCAGCGCCGCGATCATCGCCAACGGGATTGGAACGCCAGATGAGAGCATCAGCGCTGTGGCAACCGCGACGACGCCGACGATGGATCCAACGGAGAGATCGATGCCGCGTGTCAGTATGACGAAGGTCATGCCGACGCTGACGATGCCAAACAGCGCCACCTGGCGGCCGACATTCAACATGTTGCCGGTCTGGATGAAGCTCGGCGACAGATACACCGCGAAAGCGCACAACACGATCAGGACCCAGAGCAGGCCAAGGCTTTGCGCCCAGCCTCGCAACCGACCCACCGACCCCGGCCGGATCGACGCCAATCCTTGTCCCGTTGTCATCTCAGCCATTCCTTCCTCCCGTCTGCCATTGCGAGGGTCGATTGCCGTTGCAGCAGCCAGGCCACCGCATCGGCCAGCCCGCCCTCGTCGCAGGACGGTCCAACGAAATGCGCGAGCCGCTTGGCTTCCGGGACCGCGTTTTCGACCGTGACCGCCGTTCCGGCCCAGGCCAGCATCTCGAGATCATTCTCGGCGTCGCCGGCGGCGGCGCAGTCCTGCGCGGCCATTCCGAGCTCAGCCGCAACGGTCGCGATGGCGGTCTTTTTGGAGATGCCGAGCGGACCGATCTCGAGCAGACGTGGATGCGATCCCGATACCGACAGGCACCCGGCAAGCTGCACGCGGAGAGCTCCAAAGGCTTCACGGTCTGTGGGCTGCGCGGCGACACACATGATCTTGCCCGGTTCCCCCGGCAGGTCTTCCAGCGCCTTCGCCACGATCAAAGGCGCGTTGGTCACGCCGGCTTCGCGTACGATGATCGGGTCTTCGGCAAGTGCGTAAATGGCGTGGCCGGTAAACCACATTGGCCGAACGCCCGCCGCTTGCGCCGTGGCCATGGTCTGAAGCGCATCGGTGCGGCCAATCCGCTGCTCGGACAGCGCAACGCCGGTCGAGACATTACCGATCCAGCCACCGTTGAAGCAGATAGCGAGGCCCGCAATCCCAAGGTTCTCCGCATAGGGCTTTAGCCCGAGCGGTGAGCGCGCCGTTGCCAGAACAATCATGATGCCGGCCGCTCGTGCCACGTGCAGAGCGTCGGCGACACGCTGCGGAAGCACATGGTCGTGCGTCAGCAAGGTGCGGTCGACATCGGTGACGATAAGGCGCGGAATGGTCATGACCCGCCTCAGACCGGAAACACCGGAGCGCGCGCCCCGGTCTGAATGAGAAGCGTCTTGAGTTGGGTGAACTCTTCAAAGCCGGCCTGGCCCATCTCGTAGCCGAAACCCGATCCCTTCACCCCGGTGAGCGGCAGCTGCGGGGCGCCGTCGATGATTGTGTTGGCCTGCACCCAGCCGCTTTTCAACCGCTTGGCGACGGTCAGGACCGTGTCGATATTCTTCGACCAGATGTAGTTGGACAGGCCATAGGCAGTGTCATTGGCCAACCGCACCGCGTCATCCACCGTATCGAACCGTGTGATGCTGAGCACCGGGCCGAAGATCTCTTCGCGGAAGATGGTCATATGCGGCTCGACCCGGTCGAAAATGGTCGCTTCGTGAAAATGACCGACCGCTCCTGCCGCTACATCGCCGCCGAGTACCAGTTGGGCACCTTCCTCGATCCCGCTTTTGACAAAGCCGGTCACCTTGGCCAGATGATTGTGGTCGATCAGTGCGCCGACATCCGTGTCGTCGTCGAACGGATCGCCGACCTTCATCTTGCGGGAGCGCGCCACCACCTTGGCGATGAAATCGTCAGCGATGGACGACTGTACGAACAGCCGTGACCCCGAAACGCAGCACTCGCCATTGTTGAAGAACACGCCCATCAACGCGCCATCCGCCGCGGCTTCCAGATCCGCATCGGCAAAGACGATATTGGCCGACTTGCCGCCCAGTTCGACCGAGGATTTGACCAGATGACGAGACGTGTTGCCGACGACACGGCTGCCGGTGCGCGTCGAACCGGTGAAGGAAACGAAGTCGATGCCCGGATGCCCGGTCAGGTGGTCGCCGGCGGTGGCGCCATAGCCGCTAACGACATTGAAGGCGCCAGCCGGCACGCCCGCTTCCGCCGCAAGCGCGGCGATCTCGAAGGCTGAGCCTGACGTGAACTCCGATGGCTTCAGCACCACAGTGCAGCCGGCAGCGAGAGCAAACGGGACTTTCTGCGACAGGATCAGCGCCGGGAAATTCCATGGCGTGACCAGCGCCACGACGCCCACTGCTTCGCGGCTGATCAGCGCCGTCTTGCCATCGCCGATGTTTGTGTAGGTCAGGCCCGCCATTTGCATGGCCAGCGAAGCTGCATAGCGTGTCAGGTCGGCTGCACCGTCAATATCGCCGCGTGCAAAACGAACTGGCTTGCCGACTTCCTCGACCTCAATACTGACCAGCCGATCGCGGTTGGTGCGGATCAAATCGGCAAGACGGTTCAGGACCTCGGCGCGCTCCATGCCGCTCATACGCGGCCACGGCCCTTCCTCAAATGCGATGCGCGCCGCCTCGACGGCAAGATCGACATCTTCGGGCGTGCCATCGCAATAGCGGGCGACCAGGTCACCTGTGGCCGGCGACCGGCGCTCGATTGAGCCGGGGCCTGAACCGTCGACAAACCGCCCGCCGATGAATTGTTGATAGCTGCGCGTGCTCATGTCGTTCCTCACTGCCAAACCGCATGCGCCATGATTGTTTCCTCGGTCGCGCCCTCGCCCTCTAGAACCGCCGAAATGGCCCCTTCGCGCATGACGATGATGCGATTGCAGAGGCCAAGGATTTCCGGCAATTCCGACGAGACCATCACGACACTTGCACCGCGCTTCGATGTCAGTTCGGCGAGCAGGTCGTAGATTTCGCGCTTGGCTGCCACGTCGACGCCGCGCGTCGGTTCGTCGACCAGAAGGATTTCCGTCCCCGCATGCAGTTGACGGGCGATGCCGCATTTCTGCTGATTGCCGCCCGACAGCGTGCGGACCCTGGTGCTGGGGCTCGGCGTCTTGATGCGCATCTGTTGGATGAACCGGGCGACAGCCTCGTGTTCGCGCCAGCCACTGATCAGGCCGCCGCGGGTCAACGGCGCCATCTGGGATACGGTGACGTTGAATGCGACCGACTGGTCGAGGAAGAGCCCCTCGGTCTTGCGATCCTCCGGCAGCAGGCCGACGCCGTGCGCAAGTGCGCGACGCGGTCCGTCGATGGCGACCAATTGGCCGTCGATCCTGATTTCGCCGCCCTCGAGCGCATCGGCGCCGGCGATGGCGCGCAACACCTCGGTCCGGCCCGCACCGGCAAGGCCGCAAATGCCGACAATCTCGCCGCGCCTGACATTGAAGGAGATATCCTTCAGCACGCCGGCCCGCGACAGGTTGCGTACGTCTAAACGAATCTCGTCGCCGGGCAGGGAGCGCGGTGGAAACACGTCTTTGAGTTCGCGCCCAACCATATGCCGGATGAGATCGGCTGTGGTCGTCTGGCCAAGCGGCATCGAGGCGACGACCTGGCCGTCCCGCAGCACGGTGACCTCGTCACAGATTTCATAGAGTTCCTTCAGGCGATGGGTGATGTAGATGAACGAAACGCCGTGCTCGCTGCTCAGCCGCCTGATCGTCTTGAAAAGATGCTCAAGCTCGGCGTCGCCCAGAACAGCGGACGGCTCATCGAGCACCACGATGCGAGCCTCGCGGGCAATCGCCTTGGCGATCTCCACCATCTGGCGCTGCGCGACGCTGATCGTGTCTATGCGCGCTGCCGGATCGACACGGAAGCCAAGCCTGTCGAGCACATCCTGAGCTGCGTCTTTCGCCCGGCGCCAGTCGATCGTGCCCAGACGCGTTATCGGCAGGCGACCGATAAAGATGTTTTCAGCCACCGTGAGATGCGGAGCCTGGGCGAGTTCCTGATAGATGACCGCGATTCCGAGCTCGAGCATCCGCTCAGGCGTAGGCGCAGCCACCACATCTCCGTCGATGGCCACTTCACCCTCGTTGGCCAGGAACGCGCCAGACAGGACGCGCATCAATGTCGACTTGCCCGCGCCGTTTTCACCGATGACGCCGTGCACGCTTCCCTTGCGGACGGCGAAGCTGACATTGTTCAGCGCATAGACACCCGGAAAGCGCTTGTGGATGCCGCGCATTTCGAGAACTGGGTCCTTCATCACGTCGTCTCCCAAGCCGAGAAATCGTTTTCTCGGCTCCTCAAAAAAAGCTCACAGGCGATGCATCTGCATGCCGCCGCCGATGTGGTAGATATCTCCGGTGCTGAATGGCATCCCGCCGACGGCCAGCGTCGCCACCCCGCGGGCGATGTCTTCCGGCTGCCCCCACCGCCTGATCGCCGAGACCTGTCCGGCCTCGACCTGCCCCGAATACTTATCGTAGACGTCGGCGGTCATATCGGTCTGGATCAGGCCTGGGCGAATCTCGTGGACCCGGATGCCTGCATCCGCCAGACGAATGGCGAATTGCTGGGAAGCCATCGACAGTCCGGCCTTGGATATGCAGTACGGCCCCTTTTCCGGAGAGACTAACCCCGCGTTGGCAGAGGTGATCGTCACCACCGACCGTTCGAGCCGGGCTTGGGGCCGGGAAATCATCGCGCGAGCTACGGCCTGGGTGAAGAAGAACGTGCCGCGCAGATTGATGCCGACGAGCCGGTCGAAACTCTCCTCGGTAACATCGAGAAGATCGCCGCGCACGGAAACCTGGACGCCGGCGTTGTTGACCAGGCAAGTGGTCCCCCCCAGATCGGCTTCGATGCGCTCTATGAACGCCGCATTGTCCGAGGTCTTGGATATGTCCTTGCGATAAAAGGCGGCATTTCGTCCGTGCGTGCGGGCAAGGTTGACGGTCTCGCTGGCATTCTCATCGTCGACTATGTCGACTACAGCGATATCGAAACCCGCCTGCGCGAGTTCACAACAGATGGCCCGCCCGATGCCGCGACGGCCGCCCGTCACAATGGCAAGTCCGCGGTTGAGGGATGCCGGCTTTTCAGGCATCCCGGAGGCGCTTGCGGTGGAAGAGGCTTGGTCCAGCATCACGACGCCTTCCTTGCCATGCCATCACCCTTTTCACGCGAAGCGACCACGGCCTTTGACGCCAGCAGGCGCTGCACCTCGTCATCGGCATAGCCAAGCTCGTCCAGGATCTCGTGCGTGTGCTCGCCGATCTCCAAAGCGAGGTATCGCAGCGCCGGCACCTCGCCGTCGTAGCGGTTGGGATGGTTGACCAGGTGGATCGTTCGGCCACGCACGTTCACCTGCCGGAACACTTGCGCGTGGCTGAGCTGCGCGTCGCCCAGCAGATCGTCATAGTAATTGATGGGCGCCCACCAGATGCCATGGCGGTCAAAGCGTTCGGCGAGTTCGGCCACCGCGAACCGGGCCGTGGCACTGGCCAGCCGGCGAGCATAGTCGTCGCGTTCGACGTATCGGTCGACACCGACTACCTCGCGCAGACCGTCGCTGTCGAGCGCTTCGGCCAGCACGGAAGAATCGCAAAGCGACACCACCACATGGCCGTCTGAGGCAGGATAGACACCGTAGGGCGCGGCATGGAACCACGTCGCCAGATTCGCCTCGCGGTTCAGCACCTCGCGGCTGAAGCCGCCGGCGAAGTAATTGACCAGCGCCTCGCCCTGCAGGTCGATTGCCGAGTTGATAAGGCTTGCCTCAACGCGAGTCCCCTTGCCATCCCGCAAGCGGCGCACCAATGCACCCAGAATGCCCATCGCCAGAAGTGCACCGCCATGTTGGTCGACGATCGCCGCACCGACCGGCGTGGGGCCACGTTCTGGAGTTCCCGTGACACTCATCAGACCCGAGCGCGCCTGGGCGAGAAGATCCTGGCCGGGGTTCATCGCCATCGGCCCGGTTGCGCCAAAACCGCTCGCCGAAGCGAAAATCAGATTGGGGTTGATGTCGCGGAGCGTTTCCTCGTCAAAGCCAAGTTT
The DNA here is from genome assembly GCF_056781655.1 of Mesorhizobium bavaricum. Taxonomy (NCBI): domain Bacteria; kingdom Pseudomonadati; phylum Pseudomonadota; class Alphaproteobacteria; order Hyphomicrobiales; family Phyllobacteriaceae; genus Mesorhizobium; species Mesorhizobium bavaricum. The sequence continues at coordinate 6,641,335 of NZ_CM165566.1, forward strand.
GGTGAATACACCCGGCCGGAAATTCTCCATCACCACATCGGCGCCGGCGATCAGGCGCCGGGCGACTTGCTTGCCTTCGGTGCTCTTCAGATCAATTCCGATGGAGCGCTTGTTGCGGTTGGCGCAGAGATAGAAGCCGCTGATCCCTTCCACATAGACGTCCGCCCCCGACCAGCGGCGTTCATGAGCTCCGTCGATGGGTTCAACCTTGATGACATCCGCACCCATGTCAGCGAGATATTGGGCACCTGCAGGACCCTGCAGAAAATGGCAGAAGCTGACAACTTTGATGCCGCTGAGCATTTCTCTTCCCTTGGCTCTGCGCTATGAGTTGCGCATCTGTGAAATCGTTTTCACGCCTTTTCTCATAGCTGTCAAGCCTAATTTGAAAGGCTTTGTCAAAAAGAGATGGTGTAGCCTTCTGAAAAAAAATGTGTCATCTGGAAAACGGTTTCTCGGAAACCGTCGGATTCGAGGCTCAATGGATATCGAGGATGGCGGCGCAAAGTTGATTGACGTGGCCAGGCTTGCGAACTGTTCGCCGGCCACCGTCTCCCGCGTGCTCAATGGCAACCCCAACGTGAACGAGGTCGTGCGGGATCGTGTTGTCCGAGCGGCGCGCGATCTCGGCTATGTGCCAAATGGTTCCGCCAGGGCGCTGCGGTCGACCCGAACAAGGTTGGTCGGCGCGATCATCCCCACATTGGACCACGCTATCTATGCCACGATGGTCGATGGACTTCAGGCGCGGCTTTCCGAAAAAGACGTTTCGCTCATCATCAACACCTCCGGCTACGACATCGATCATGAATACGAGCAGGCACGTCTGCTGGTCGAGCGCGGGGTCGAATCTGTGGTGCTTGTCGGGTCAACGCACCGGCCAGCCACTCTGGCCATGTTCGAGCAGAAGCGCATCAATTACGTTTACACCTACACGTCGAAAGCGACCGAGGCGGGTGCGGCGGTGGGGTTCGACAACGAAAAGGCAGGGCGAACGGCCGCACGTTACCTGCTCGACCTCGGCCACACAAAATTCGGGATGATCGCCGGCATCACTCAGGACAATGATCGCGCGGCAGGCCGACGCGACGGCTTCTTGAATGAACTTGAACGGTCAGGCATCGACCGTGGCATCGTTCCGGTTGTCGAGGGAGCCTACCGACTGGACGACGGCCGCACCTGCATGAAACGCCTGATGGATACCACAGCTAGACCCACGGCTGTATTTTGCGGCAGCGATATCCTGGCCGCCGGTGCGATAAAATATTGCCATACCGCAGGTGTCGCTGTGCCCGAAGAGGTTTCGATATTCGGTTTCGACAATCTGGAGATCGCTGAGCTGACCTCACCCGAACTGACAACGCTGGAAGTACCTGCACGCGATATGGGGCGCATTGCTGCCGACTATATCCTCGCTTCACCCTCGCAGCGACTGCATCTTAGACAACGCGAGCTCGCCATCAGACTGATTGTCAGGGAAAGCACTGCCGTCGTCAGACGCTAATATGATCGCTTAAGACCGTCTGGAACATGATGCGAAAGCACTGCGGAGACTGCCCGTTTCCATCGACAGCAACTCATGGACGGTAGACCAAGATCCGAGTTCACTGGTCGGAGAGTCGATAGTTCGGTCGAAGAGCAAAATAGCGGCTTTGAAAAATGAGCGCTAAGGTTGCAACGCTAGCCCTGTAACGTTCGCAACACCAGGGCCGCTCAGCCATCCTCCCTGGCGACCAGCAGAAAAGGTTCGCGCTCCGGAGTCGTCACCGAAAAGCCCGACGGTCCCACCACGCTGAAAAAGCGATGGAACATGTCGATGAAGACACGCACGAAGAGTGGCTTTGCCGAACCGTACATGTCGGCGACGATCAGCGTCGGTGGCGGCAGCTCATCGAGGATTGGTCTTCGAACGATCTCCTCGCCATCGGCGGTGGCGCGACCGATCGGCCGCATGTTGAGGACGGCCATGCCGAAGCCGGATGCGACGGCCGAGCGCACCGTTTCGTAAGAGCGCGTACGAAAGCGCACCTCCGGCCGTTTCGCCAGCACGTCGAACAGGGTCAGGAGATAAGTCGCCGTGTGCGGCAGGTCGAGCAGCACCAGCGGCCGTGCCGCCAGTTCCGCCAGCCAGATGCCGTCGCGCGCGGCAAGGGGATCGTCCGCATTGAGCACGGCATGCGCCGGTACCTTGCAGATGCGGGTGACGCTGTCGATGCCAATTGGACCGATGTCGTAGAGAATGGCCAGATCGATCTGGCCGGCGACAAGCCGTTCCTGCAACTGGACCTGGTCGGCCTCGACAAGGTCGATCTCGACATCGCCGACGCTGTCGAGGTAGCTGCGCAGCATCTCCGGCATGAACAGCGCGCCGAACGGCTCGAAGCAGCCGATGCGCAGGACCTTCGGCACGCGCCCGTTGAGGTCGCCGATCGACCGGTTGAACTCCGTTTCCGCCGCCAGCATGATGCGGGCGGCGGCGACGAAGCGTTGGCCGGCCGGCGTGATGGAGACACCGCGCGCCGGCCGCCTGTCGAAAATGCGTGCCCCCATCCCGGCCTCGGCCAGAGTGATCGCCGCGAGGATGGAGGATTGCGAGATGTAGAGCGATCTGGAGGCCGCCAGCACGCTGCCAAGGCTGGCGACTTCGCAGACATAGCGCAACTGCCGGATGGTCAGGTTCATGGCTCTTTGTTACATTAAATAGCGAATATTCCCCACAACAATACATTTTATGGTGATGAAAAAACCCGCCAGATTGCCCGGGCTGACAAGGCTGCCGGAAGAGCGGCCATGGAGTGAGGGGTTCGAACTGTATGCCGAATGGGCTGTCTCCCATTGCCGACGCCGATGAGCTGTGCCGCCTGGGTGCTGCGGAGCTTAACGCCGCCTACCGCGCTGGATCGCTGTCGCCCGTCGAGGTGACGCTGGCGGCGCTGGCTCGCGCCGAAGCGATCAATCCGCTTTTCAACGCTTTCACCATGATCGACCGCAAGGGTGCGCTCGAGGCCGCAGGTGCTTCCGAGAAACGCTGGCGGGCAGGCGAGCCGCTGTCGGCGGCCGACGGCATACCGACGACGCTGAAGGACATCGTCTGGGCCGAGGGCTGGAGCGTGCGTTACGGCAGCAGGACGACGACTTCCGCCGCCTATGACAAGGATGCCCCCGCCGTTGCCCTGCTGCGCAGAGCGGGCGCAGCGTTCATCGGGCAGACGACGACGCCCGAATTCGGCTGGAAGGCGATCACCGACAGCGGCCTCTGCGGCATCACGCGCAATCCCTGGAATGCGCAAAAGACGCCCGGCGGTTCCTCCGGCGGAGCGGCGGTGGCCGCCGCCACCGGCGCTGGCGTCTTCCATCTCGGCACCGATGGCGGCGGCTCGATCCGCATCCCGGCCTCGTTCACCGGCATCGCCGGATTGAAGCCGACCTTCGGCCGCGTGCCGGCCTATCCGTCCAGCGCGTTCGGAACCGTCGCCCATATCGGACCGATGGCGCGGACAGCGCCCGATCTTTCCGTCATGGCCGACGCCATGTCCGGCCGCGATATCAGCGACTGGCAGCAGGGCGTGGGAACGCTGGCGCCGCTTGGCCGGATCGAAGACACTTTGCAGGGCGCCCGGATCGGCTACTGGTCGAAGCCGCCGTCAGGAGCGCTGGATTCCGGGATCGCCGCCGCCGTCTCTCATGCCTTGACGTATCTCGATGCGTTCGGCGCGACGGTCGAGCCGATTGATCTTCCGGGTGGCGATCTTCTCGATCTTTTCCAGCATCACTGGTTCACCGGCGCCGCGGCGCGGCTGGCGCTGGTTCCGCCGAGCGAACGGGCGGGCATCGATCCGGGCTTCCTGGAGATCGCGCAAGCGGGGGCGACGTTCGGCGTCCAGACGCTCGTCGCCGCGCAGTTGGAGCGCGCCGAATTCGGCGCCGCCATGGACCGGCTGCTCGACGCCTATGATTTCATCGTTTCGCCGGGAACATCGGTGCCGGCCTTCGAGGTCGGACTTGAAGTGCCCTTAGGCAGCGGCCTGTCGCGCTGGACCGAATGGGCAGCGTTCAGCTACCCGATCAATCTCAGCCAGCAACCGGCCTGCGTCATCCCTTGCGGCATGACCGAGGCGGGCCTGCCCGTTGGCTTCCAGATCATCGGCGCGCGCGGCGACGATGCCCGCGTGCTTTCGGCGGCAGCCGACCTGGAAGCCGCTTTCGTGCCCATGACCCACGCGTTTCGCCAGAAAGATCTGGTGTGAAAGATTTCGCATGAAGAAAAGACTCTAACCAACGCCAAAAAGGGGAACTTTGCCATGATGAACAGACGTGCAATGCTGCAGGGCGTGGTCGGCGCGGGTGCGGCCGGTGCCGCGCTTCTTGCCGACATGAACACTGCGGCGATCGCCCAGGACGCCAAGCCCATCCCGGTCGGCTCGGCCCTGCCGATGTCCGGCATCGCCGCGGCCGACGGCATCGAGTTCAAGAACGGTCTCGAACTTGCCGCCGGGGAGATCAATGCGGCGGGCGGCATTCTCGGCCGGCCTGTCGAGATCCACATCGAAGACACCAAGGAAATGGGCGCCGACCTCGTCAGCCAGTCGATGCAGCGCCTGATCGACCGCTTCGAGGCGCCGGTCATCATCAATGGCTACAATCTCGGCACCAACATGATCGAGATGGACGTCGCCGCCGACAACGACGTCATCATGATGCACTACAACACGCTGATTTCGCACAATGAGAAGTTCAAGACCGACCCTGCCCGCTATTACAGCTCCTTCCAGGGCGATCCGCCGGAGTTCTGGTATGGACCGGGCTGCCTGAACTTCCTCAAGACGCTTGCCGCGGACGGCAAATGGAAGGCGCCCAACAAGAAGATCGCCATCATCCCCTCGGCCAACGAATATTCGATCGTCATCGCCAACGCGATCCGCGACAAGGCCGCCGAATACGGCTTCGAGGTTAGCCTGTTCGAAACCGTTCCGTTCCCGACCAACCAGTGGGGACCGACGCTGGCGAAACTCCGCCAGGACCCGCCGGCGGCGATCCTGGTCACGCACTTCCTGCCGCAGGACCTGGCGCAGTTCATGGTCCAGTTCCTCGCCGAGCCGATAAACAGCCTGATCTACATGCAGTACGGACCATCGCTGCCGGCTTTCCGCGAGATCGGCGGCGAGGCGGTCAACGGCGTCGTCTATTCGACGGTGATCGGCTGCCTGCCGGACGATTTCTCCAAGCCGTTCCGCGAGAGCTACCGGGCCAAATTCGGTCCGAACTCGGCCTACATCACGGGATCGCAGACCTATGACGGCCTGTGGATGTGGGCGCTTGCCGCGGCAATCGCCGGTGGTCCAGGCGAACCGATGAACAAGGAGCAGACCACAAAGGTGGCCAATGCGATGAAGCGCCTGGTCTATCGCGGGGTCAACGGCACCTATCGGGCCGATCCGGCGGGCCAATCGGCCTTCTGCTATCCGACGCAGGTGGCCGATCCGTCGCTTGGCATGCCGCACCAGTTCCTGCAGCATCAGGATTACAAGACCGATCCGAAGCTGATCGCGCCGGCGCTCTATGCCACGGACAGCTTCATCCTGCCGCCATGGATCAAGTGACCGGACGCGAAAAAGAAACCAACGACACCGGCCGGGCCCTGTGCCCGACCGGCCATTGGGTGAGAAATATGACTGAGGCCGCTGGTCCGATGCTGGTTTGTGACGGTGTGGTCAAACGGTTCGGCTCGCTGGCCGCCGTCGACGGCGTGTCGATGGTGGTCAATGCGGGCGAGATCGTCGGCATTGGCGGGCCAAACGGCGCCGGCAAGACGACCTTCTTCGACGTGGTGACCGGGATCACGCCGGCCAGTGGCGGCCGGGTGCATTTCGGCGACACCGACATTTCGGCACTTCCGGCCGACCGCATCTGCCAACTCGGCATGGCCCGCACCTTCCAGCTCAATGCCGCCTTCGACAGCTTGACCGTTCGCGAAAACATCGAGATCGCCGCCTATTTCGGCCGGCAGCGGCGAAGGCTGGCCGGCTTCCGCCTCGGCGAGGATGTCCGGCAGGCAACGATCGAGGCGCTGGACTTCGTCGGGCTTGCGGCCAAGGCCGACGAGACCGTGGCGCGGCTGCCGGTGCTCGACCGCAAGCTGCTGATGATTGCCGGCGCCATCGCCACCCGGCCGAAAATGCTCTTCCTCGACGAGCCGGTCGGCGGGCTCAACGTCGCAGAGATCGACCAGATCATGGCGATGGTGCTGAAGCTGCGCGACCAGGGACTGACCATCGTCCTGATCGAGCATGTCATGCGCTTTCTCCTGGCGCTCTCCAGCCGCGTGATCATCATGCACCATGGCAAGGTGATCTTCGAAGGCCGGCCGGACAAAGTCGCCGAGGACCAGACCGTCGTCGAAACCTATCTCGGCCAGGGCACGCAGAAACGGCTGAAGAAATTCTTCGACGACAAGGCCGCAACGAATCCGGTCGAGGGGGCGCAATGACGGCCGCAAAACCGCCCGTCCTGCAGCTCGACGGCATCGTGTCGGGCTATGACGGGCTCGACGTGCTCAAGGGCATTTCGCTGACCGTCCGTGCCGGTGAATTCGTCACCGTCGTCGGCCCGAACGGCCATGGCAAATCGACATTGCTCAAGACCATCTCCGGCCTGGTGCCGCTGCGCGGCGGGCAAATCAGCATTGACGGCCAGCGCCTCTTGGGCAAGCCGCATGAGACCGCGATGCTGGGCGTCGCCCACGTGCCGCAGGGCGACATGCTGTTCGCGCAGATGAGCGTGCTCGAAAACCTTTTGATGGGCGCCTATCTGGCGCCGGACAAGGCCGAGATCGCGCGCCGTCTGGACGAGGTCTACGCGCTTCTGCCGAAGCTTGCCGACCGTCGCAACCAGATCGCCTCGAGCTTGTCGGGCGGCGAACGGCGCATGGTCGGCATCGGCCGCGGCCTGATGATGGGCGGGCGCATCCTTTTGATCGACGAGCCGTCGCTCGGCCTCGCGCCACTTATCATCGATCAGGTCTACGGCGTCATTTCGCAACTGAGCAAGGCTGGACGCACGATCCTGCTGGTGGAGGAGAACCCGGCCCGGGTCGAGGATCTCGCCGACCGCCTGCATCTGCTCGACGACGGCGCCATCGTCTGGTCGGGCAAGCCCGCCGAACTGATGGCGCGCGACGAACTCCTCGCAACCTATCTCGGAGGCTGACGCCATGACCGACGTTCTCATGGCCATTCTCGTCGCCGGCTTCACCTCGGGCGCGCTCTATGCGCTGGCGACAGTCGGGCTGTCGCTGGTCTGGGGGTCGATGGGCATGCTCAACATGGCCCATGCGGCGATGCTGACGCTTGGCGGCTATGTCGCCTTCACGGTGATCACCTCGCTCGGCCTGCCGATCGCGATCGGCTTCGCCGGCGCCATCGTCGCGGGTGCTTTGGCCGGCGCCATCCTCTATTTCGCGATCGTTCGCAATCTCCTGCAGAACGACAAATCGACATTCGAAGCCAACGTCATGATCGCCACGGTCGGCATCGGCATCGCCCTCGAGAATGCCATCCTCCTGACCTATGGCGGGCAGCCGCTGAAGCAGCCGGTTTCGATTGCCGGCGCCTTGCGCCTGGGGCCGCTGACGCTGCCCTGGCAAAACCTTCTGATCATCGCGGTGGTGGTCGTCATGATGGTGGTCGTCTCGGCGGCGCTCGGCCGCACGCGGATGGGCCGCGCGATTCGGGCGACGGCGCAAAACCGCGACGCGGCGCAGCTCATGGGCGTCGCCGTCAACCGCGTCTACCTGCAGGTGCTGATGCTGTCGGGCGCGCTCGCCGGCATCTGTGGCGTCATGGTCTCGTCGATGACGCAACTGTCGCCGCCACTCGGGAACGACCCGATGCTGAAGGCCTTCATCATGTGCGTGGTCGCCGGTCTCGGCAATCTGCCGGGCGCCATAGCAGCAGCACTTGGGCTGGCGTTGCTCGAATCCTTCGTCCAGTACGCCTTGGGCGCCAGGTGGGGCTTTCCATCGCTGCTGTTCGTCGTCATTGCCGTGCTGATCTGGCGGCCGTCCGGCCTTTTCGGCCACGCCGAAATCCGGCGCATGTGAGCGGCATCATGACAGAGACACGTCCCATGTCCCGTTCCTCCATGTCCCGCGCGGCCAGGACTGATCTTGCCATCAGCCTGATGCTGATCGCGGCGGCGATCGCGCTGCCGTTCATGGTCGACAGCCGCTACATCCTCGGCCAGATCGTGCTGGCGCTGTTCTATGCGACGATCGCCTCGCAGTGGAACCTCCTGTTCGGCTTCTCCGGCATCTTCTCGCTGGCACAAATGGCGATCTTCGCCTTCGGCGGCTATGCGACGGCGATGCTCTGCTTCTATTTCGGCTGGAACGTTTGGGCAGCACTTGTGCCTGGCGCGCTGGGCGCCGTGCTGTTCTCGCTCGTCGTCGGCCTGGCCTGCCTTCGCCTGACCGGCGTCTATGTGGCGTTGCTGACGCTTGCCATCGCCCAGACGATGTATCTGCTGATCGTCACCGACACCGAATGCTTCGTCATGGTCGGCTCCGTCTGCCGCCAGTTCACCGGCGGCGCCGTCGGCTTTGCCCGCTTCGGCGATCTCGGCACCAGGGCCTTGCTCAGGGCGCAGTGGCTGGTCGGCAATTACGCCATCATCGCGGTGCTGTTCGCGCTGACGATGGTCTTCACCTACGCGATCGTCAAAAGCCCGATCGGCCTTGCCTTCCGGGCGCTGAAGGACAATCCGGGCTATGCGGTGGCGCGCGGCGTTAACCGCTTCCAGGCGCAGCTTCTGGTGTTCGGCATCTCCGCCTTCTTCACCGGACTGGCCGGCGGTTTCTATGCCGCGCATTTCCAGGCGATCGGTCCCGGTGTGCTGTCGATGTCGCAACTGATGTTCATCATCGCCATCGTCGTGGTCGGCGGCGTCGGCACGTTCTGGGGACCGCTGGTCGGGACGGTGGTGCTGGTGCTGGCCGACGAACTGATGCGGGAGAGCGGCGAGTTCCGCACGCTCGGCCTTGGCCTGATCATTGCGCTGTCGGTGGTGCTGATGCCCAAGGGGCTGGTCGGCCGTTTTGGCGATCTCGTCCACTGGCTCGCGCGCCGTCGCGCCAGCCCAGACAGCAAGCCAGCAGTGAGCAACATTGTGCAAAGCCCGGCCCCGGCCGGAAAGTGAGAGACTTAACGATGTTCAATACGATCATAGTGGGTGCCGGCTCGGCCGGCTGCGTGCTGGCAAATCGCCTCAGTGCCGATCCTGCCCGCAAGGTGTTGCTGCTGGAGGCAGGACGCGAGGCGCCGCTCGCCTCGGACGTGCCCTCGGACTGGCCGACCATGTTCAACACAGCCGTGGATTGGGGCTACTATACCGAGCCGCAGGCCGGTTGCCGCGGCAGGCGGGTGTTCTGGCCGCGCGGCAAGATGATCGGCGGTTCCGGCGCACTGAATGCCATGATCTATATTCGCGGCCTGCCGTCCGACTACGATGGCTGGGCCGCCATGGGCTGCCCCGGCTGGGCCTGGGAAGACGTGCTGCCCGTGTTCAAGGCCAGCGAAAGCAATGCCGAACTCGGCAACGACCCGCTGCACGGCGCCAACGGGCCGCTACATATCGGCAATGTCGCGCATGTCGATGCCAACGAGCTTGCCTGGATCGAGGCCTGCAAGGCCGCCGGCTACAAACACAACCGCGATTTCAACGGCGTCGAGCAGGAAGGTGTCGGCCTCTTCCAATTCACCATCAAGAACGGCGAGCGCTGGGGCACCGGCAAGGCCTATCTGCGCCCGGCGCGGGAACGCCCCAACCTGGTGATCAGGACCGGTGTGCTGGCGACCGGCCTGATCGTCGAGAAGGGCCGGGTCAAGGGCATCCGCTATCTCGTCAATGGCGAACCGGAGACCGCCTACGCCGACACAGAGGTGGTGCTGTCTTCGGGCTCGATCGGCACCTGCCAGTTGCTGCTGCTTTCGGGCATCGGCCCGGCCGACGAACTCACACGCGTCGGCGTAGCGCCCGTCCACGACCTGCCCGGCGTCGGCAAGGACCTGCAGGACCACATCAACATTCCGATCACCTTCTATACCAAGGACAGGATCGGCGTCGGTGCCTGGACCGATGAGACGCTACAGCGCGACTTCGAGGAATGGCAGACGTCGCGCAGCGGTCCGCGCTCCTCGCCCTGGGTGGCGGCGGGAGGGTTTGTCAAGAGCCGGCCCGATATCGAGCCGGACCTGCAGCTTTACGGCGCCATCAGCCCGCATCGCGATTATGTTCGGTTCCTTTCGTCCAGGCCCGGCATCACGCTGCACACCACGCTGCAACGGCCAGACAGCCGCGGCGAGATCCGCCTGCGCTCAGCCAATCCGATCGAGTATCCGGCGATCGACCCGCGTTACTTCATCAGCGACGAGGATGGTTCGGACATCGCCACGCTGGTCGAAGGCATCCGCATCAGCCGCCGCATCGCGGCGCAATCGCCGCTTGCCGAAATGCTCGTCGGCGAAATCACGCCGAGCGCCGAATGCGAGAGCGACGCCGAGATCGCCGACTACATTCGCGGCCACTGCACGACACTCTATCACCCGACCAGCACCTGCCGCATGGGCACCGATCCGATGGCCGTCGTCGATCCCGCGTCGATGAAGGTTCATGGGTTGGACGGGCTTTGCATCGCCGACGCCTCGGTCTTTCCGAAAATGGTCTCGGGCAACACCAACGCGCCGACGATCATGATCGCCGAACGCGCCGCGTCGATGATCCTGGCGGGATGAGGCACGAGATGACGACGGGATGGAATTTTCACGAGCTGTATCTCTGGCACGAGACCGGCAACGCCGCGCAGTTCTTTCAGCCGAGCCTGACCATCGAGCCGGGCGAGCATGCGGAGAATGCCGACACGAAACGCCGCTTCCGCAATCTGATGGAGGTTTCAGGCCTGACCGAAAAACTGTCAAGGATCGCCTCCGTCGCGGTGAGCGAGGACGACCTCGCCCTGTTTCACGACCGCGACTACATCAGCCGCATCAAGCTGCTCAGTGATGGGCGCGGCGGCGATGCGAGCTATCTCACCCCCTTCGGCCATGGCAGCTACGAGATCGCCTGTCTGGCCGCCGGTGGCACGGCGGCGGTGATGGATGCGGTGTTGAGCCGCGATGTCGAAAATGGCTATGCGCTGGTACGGCCGCCGGGCCATCATGCCGAGCGCGCGCAAGGCATGGGCTTTTGCCTGTTCGGCAACGTTCCGGTCGCTATCCTGAAGAACCGTGCCAAACATGGCTTCGAGCGGGTCGCCAGCGTCGACTGGGATGTTCATCACGGCAACGGCACCCAGTCCGCATTCTATTCGGACCCGTCGGTGCTGACCATCTCGATCCATCAGGACGGGCTCTATCCGCATGACAGCGGTCTTCACAAGGAGCGCGGCGAGGGCAAGGGCGAAGGCTACAACATCAACGTGCCGCTGCCCGCCGGCTGCGGCCACGGCGCATATATGTCCGTCTTCGAACGCGTCGTGCTACCGGCGCTCAATCGCTACAAGCCTGATCTCATCGTCGTGCCGTCGGGCTTCGATGCCTCGGCGGCCGATCCGCTGGGGCGCATGATGCTGCATAGCGGCAGCTACCGCGACATGACGCGGATGCTGATGCAGGCGGCGGACGACCTCTGCGGCGGGCGCGTGATGATGTCGCATGAAGGCGGCTATTCGGCCTCCTACGTTCCCTATTGCGGCCTGGCGGTGATGGAGCAACTGTCCGGAATCAGGACGCATATCGACGACCCGTTCCTGCCGGTCTTCGAAAGCTACGCCGGCCAGCCCTTACAGCCGCATCAGGCGGCCGCTGTTTCCAGGGCGGAGGAACTTTTGGGCGGCATCGCCTAGAATTCTGATTAGGACGATCTGCCAATGAGACGATCTCAAGACACACCGGCGCCCAATCTCACACATGCGGGCTCCCGCTACCAACCCCCGACGAGCAAAGAGTGTTTCCCATATTCAGGTCGCAGCCCCAGATTACAGCCCGAGCCGAACGCAGGCCTTCACTGCACCAGGAAAGTCCGCCTACGCATAAGGCATGCTGCATTCATGGCCTTGCGGAAAAGCGAAGCCGTGAGGCGATACTCGCCCACGCGACACAAAACAGGAAGTAGCCGCAAGGCTGATCACTACGCGCCGGAAATTCTATAATAAATTCAATGTTTTAGCGGGAAAGCTGATGGTACCGTTGGCTGGGATCGAACCAGCGACCTCCGGATCCACAATCCGGCGCTCTAACCATCTGAGCTACAACGGCACGTTTACCGAGCCGGACCAAGTGGAAAGTTCTCTCTCCATGGCCAGCTCTGTCGTTCGGCGATGCGTCCTTACGGGCTAATGGATCTTAATTCAAGACTTTTGCTAGGCAAAGGTCGCTTCCCCACAACGGCATCGACTTTTCACCGGGCAAAGAAAAAGGCCGGCGGGAGGAGGTGCCGGCCTTTTCCTGTTACGAGCCAGCGGGAGGAGGTGCTGGCTGGTCACCCCGGGGAGCAGAGGGAGGAGGTTCCGCCCACCGGGTATTCCTTGATGGCTACCATCATACCCCTGATCGTTTTTAAGAAAATGCGACCTTTTGTTGCATCCTCAGATCATGCGTAAATGTTAGGCAACCTTGATTTCCTTCATCGCCTTCTCAAAGGCGGTCTTGATCGGCTTGGAGACGTCCTCGGCTGCCTTGGAGGCGACGGCCTGGAAGTCCTTGGCCTGCTCGACGGTCGTCTCGACGCGCTTGCGCAGGAAGGAAGTCTGCAGTTCGATGACTTCCGACAGCGACTTGGCGCCGATCAGGGCTTCGAGATGCGAGAAGCCTGCCTCGGCATTGGCGCGGAGAGCGGAAATGGTCTTTAGCGACAGGTCGCTGGAAACGGTCTTGGCGGTCTCGTAGGTCGACTCCAGAGCCTTCTGGGTCTCCTCGGCACCGGTCTTCAGCTTGGCATAGGCTTCCTTCGACTGCTCGACGCCCTTTTCGGCGAAAGCGCGCATCTGGTCGGTGGCCTTGGAAGCGTCGAAGCTCGGGAACTCAACGTTTTCGATCGTGTCGGCAGTTTTGGTCCTGGACATTTTCCATCCTTTTCAGCGTCAGCGGCTTTGACAGAAAGCCGTCTCGTTCATGTATGATGGCAATATAAAGGCAAATTTTGTGCATTGCAACATCTTTGTTGCGGTGCACCATAAATTTCTTTTGGGCCGTTAACCAAGAGCTCAAAATCCAGCCTTTGCACGTTCTGGCTTGTGGACCTTCGCGCCGCCGGCTTTTATTAACAAAGCGTTAACTGCAAATTCGCCGCTCCGTGAGGGTTCGCCAAGCGCATGCCGTCCGAATATTCCTTCCTCGACGTCGCCGTGCTCGACGCAGTCCGCCAGCGCTTTGCCGCCGGCGACGCGATCGCGATCCTGTCGGCGGATCTGGAGCAGGTGATCTGGGCCAATGGGCCGGGAGCCGCCGCGTTCGGTTATCCCGACATCGAGGCCATCATCGGCGCTTCGGCGCAACTGCCCTTGATCGCCAGACGCCAGATCATGGCGACCAGCGGTTTTCCCGAGATCGGCCGCGACCGCGCCATAACGGTGCGGCTGGCAACCGGCATGACCAGCCGCGCCGTCGGCTTCCTGGCAAGTGCCGTGAGCATGCCGGACGCAGAAAAAGCCATCATGCTGGCAGTTCCAGCGGCGCAGACGGGCTCGCGCAGTGCCGGCGAAATCGCCGCTCGCGCCATCAGCGGCCTTACCGAAGACGGCCATTTCATCGCCTTTGTCGATGCCAGCGGTAACATCGAGGCGGCCTCGGAAGGATTCTCGGCACTGGGCATCTTGCCGGAGACGCTGGCCGCGCTGGTCGCCGACGTGGCAGCCGAGAGCGACCGCATCGTCAAGCGCCTCGTCCCCGGCGGCACAGCCTCCTATCCGGCAGGGCTGGCAAGATTGACCGAGGAACGGCATCTGCTGGTGGTGATCGACGAGGACCAACTCGACGACTCGGCCCCTGCCGATGACAGAGTCGCGGAAGCGCAGGCGCCGGCAAGGGTAGAAACGGCAGCTGCGGAAAGCATGATTGCCCAGCCGGAACCGGACCAGGACAACAGACCGGCAAACGACATCGAACTCCCGGCCGTGGACGAACCGGGCGTTGCGGAAGCCGCCGAGACCATTTCGATGCCGGCGGCGCCTGAGAGTGCCGACACAGCCGGGCAGCCCGCGGAGACGGCGGATAGCGACCCGGGGACTACAGGCGGTACGCTGGCGCAGCACGATCACTGGTACTTCCACGCCGGCGAGGAGGATGCGGCGGAAGATCCGACGCAGCACGATAGCAAGGCCGCCGTCCCCGTCGACCACCCGGTCGCGCGATCGATCGACCGCACGGCGGCGCCACTGCGCTTCGTCTGGCGCACCGATGCCGAGGGCAAGTTCAGCGCGCTGTCCCCGGAATTTGCCGACATCGTCGGCAAGCCGGCCGCCGATGTGATCGGCCGGCGCTTCAGGGATGTCGCGGCCACCTTCGGCCTCGACCCCTCCGGCGAGATCGCAGGCCTGCTGGAGCGGCGCGACACATGGTCCGGCCGCTCCGTGCTGTGGCCGATCGCCGGCACCGATCTGAAGACACCTGTCGACCTGGCGGCATTACCGGTCTATGGCCGCAGCCGCGCCTTTGAAGGCTTCCGTGGCTTTGGCGTTGCCCGCGCCAGTGATGCGGTCGTCGATCCGGAAGCGATCGGCATGGCGCTGGTGCCCAACGGCGAGGCGCCAGCGGTGCAGGAGCCGCAAGCCATCGAACCCGCGCCCGAACAGTCGAAGGCCGAAGAATCCAATCCCGAGGAACCGAAGGCGTCGGACCCGTTCCAGGGCGAGGTGCCGGCGCTGACCATCGTGCCGAAACCGGAGCGGCGCTTTGCCGACAAGGTGATCCGGCTGGCTGAACATCGCCAGCCAGCCAACGACAAGGGCCTGTCGACGCTGGAGCGCAGCGCGTTCCGTGAGATCGGCGAGCGGCTGAAGAAGGACAGTTCCCCGGCCGAGCCGCCGGAGGCCGAGAAGCCCAGGAAACAGGCGACGGAGACACCTGCTGAAGCTGTGGCGGAGGTGCCTACCACGCAGGTCCCGGCAGTCGGCAAGATTCCGTCAGCACCCGTTGCTGCCGCGCACGGGGAGCCGACGCCTGCTGGCGAAATCCCCGCGGCAGAGCCGGAGACCGAAACGGCGTTGGCCGAGCCATCCGAGACCGATGCCGAGGACGAGGCGGATCTGGCGCGGCTTGACGGCGGTCACCCGGGCGACGCGGCTCATGGGGAGCCCTCCGATGCACTGCCTAATGCGAAAGGCTCGTTGCTCGCCTATGCCGATCGCGATGACGAACGCGGCCCGGTCGCGGACAACAGTGACGAGGCGCCGGTTTCCGAATCGGTAGCCACGGAACCAGAAGGCACTGAGCCCGTCGCCGCTGATACGACACATGACACCGTCGATGACGACAGCATGACATCGGCCGATTTTCGCGATGCCGAGGAAAGCGAAGATTGGGCGCAGCCCGACGAGGAAGCCGCCGCACCTGACGAGCAGGCGGTTGCGTCCGCCGAGCAACCCGCCAGCACAACCGACGCCGCCGGGACACGCGTCGAGCGCCAACGCCTGCAAGTGCCGCCACTCAAGGCCGAAGGATTCGTGCCGTCGGCCTTTTCGGCCGGCGATGAGCACAAGGCTCCCGATACCTCGCTTCTCAGCAAGCTGCCGGTGCCGCTGCTCATCCATTCCGGCGACCAGTTGCATTATGCGAACGAGGAATTCCTCAACCTGACCGGCTATGAGGCGCTCGACGACCTGGCGGATGCCGGCGGCCTCGGCGCGCTGTTTGCCGATCCCTACGCCGACGACGGCGCCTCCGACGGCACCGATCATGCGTTGCGGCTGAAGACGCATGATGGACAGGAATTTCCGATCGAGGCCATTTTGCGCTCTGTCCCCTGGCGCGACGGCAAGGCGCTGATGCTGGTCGTGCGCCGCGCCGGCGAGGATGAGGCGCCGGCGGCCGTGCATATGGTTGGCGACGACCAGACGCAGCCCGACATTCCCGAGCTCAAGGCACGCATCGCCGAGATGCGCACCATCATCGACACCGCCACCGACGGCGTCGTGCTGATCGGCCGTGACGGCACCATCCGCTCGATCAGCCGGCCGGCCGAAGCGCTGTTCGGCTTCGACAGCGACGAAGTGACCGGCAAGCCGTTCGCCTCGTTGTTTGCGATCGAAAGCCAGCGCGCGGCGCGCGACTATCTCAACGGACTGTCCGAGCCCGGCGTGGCGAGCGTCATGAATGACGGCCGCGAAGTGATCGGGCGCGAGGCGCAGGGGCGCTTCATCCCGTTGTTCATGACCATCGGCCGGCTTCCCAATGACAGCGGCTTCTGTGCCGTCGTGCGCGACATCACACAGTGGAAGCGGGCCGAGGAGGACCTCACCCAGGCGCGCGCGGTGGCAGAGCGCGCGTCCTCGCAGAAGACCGATTTCCTCGCCCGCATCAGCCACGAAATCCGCACGCCGCTCAATGCCATCATCGGCTTTTCCGAACTGATGGTCGACGAGAAATTCGGGCCGGTGGCCAATGACCGCTACCGCGACTATCTGCGCGACATCAACCGCTCGGGCAACCATGTGCTCGACCTCGTCAACGACCTGCTCGACATCTCGAAAATCGAGGCCGGCCAGCAGGAGATGGCCTACGAGGCGGTGTCGCTCAACGACACGCTGGCCGAGACCGTGGCGATGATGCAGCCGCAGGCCAACCGCGAACGCGTCATCATCCGCTCGAGTTTCGCTTCGCGGCTGCCGGAAGTGGTGGCCGACCTGCGCAGCGTGCGCCAGATCGCGCTCAACATCCTGTCGAATGCCGTTCGCTACACCCAGGCCGGCGGCCAGGTGATCGTCTCGACCGCCTATGAGACATCGGGCGACGTCGTCATGCGGGTGCGCGACACCGGCATCGGCATGAGCCAGACCGAGATCGAACAGGCGCTGAAGCCGTTCAAGCAGATCAACGCGCTGAAGCGCGGACGTGGCGACGGCACGGGCCTTGGACTGCCGTTGACCAAGGCGATGGTGGAGGCTAACCGCGCCCGGTTCACCATCAACTCGACACCGGGAGAAGGAACTCTGGTCGAGGTCGCTTTTCCGTCGACCCGCGTGCTCGCGGAATAGAGCAATTCCAGGAAAGCTCGAGCGGGCAAAGAAAAAAGGCGCCCAAAAGGACGCCTTAAGAGATGGGATTGCTGTCACAACGGGGCTTGAGCGAATTCAGATCCTCGGGGGCTGAGGAACGGGATTTCTCCCTCAAGTTACGTGCGACTATCGACGCCGGGCCTTAACAACTCCTTACCGAGCTGCCAAAAAATTTACGAATGTGTACCACTCATGAAATCTAGGTAAATTCTCGCGACATATTTGGTTAACCATGCGGCCCAAGCTGGTCGCGTTGAACCCGCTTCATGCGACGCGCTTTAGGTCTTTGTTTTTGTGCATGTCGTTGTCCCAGAACCGGGGCCACTTTTGGGCGACATGCACTGGGTCACTCGGCCAGTTGCGGCAGGTTCTTGAACAGCTCCAGCGCCTCGGGGTTGGCGAGCGCCTCCTTGTTCTTGATGGCGCGACCGTGGACGACGTCGCGCACCGCAAGCTCGGTGATCTTGCCGGACTTGGTGCGCGGGATGTCGGTGACAGCAACGATCTTTGCCGGCACATGTCGCGGGCTCGCGCCGCTGCGGATTTTCGCCCGTATGCGCTTTTCGAGATCCTCGCCGAGCTGCACGCCCGCGGCCAGCCGCACGAACAGCACGACGCGCACGTCATTGTCGAAATCCTGGCCGATGCACAGCGCCTCCAGGATTTCCGGCATCTGTTCGACCTGGTTGTAGATCTCCGCCGTACCGATTCGCACGCCGCCCGGATTGAGCGTCGCGTCGGAACGGCCATGGATGATCATGCCGCCATGCATGGTCCATTCGGCGAAATCGCCATGACACCAGATATTGTCGAAGCGCTCGAAATAGGCTGCCTGGTACTTCTTGCCCTTGGGATCATTCCAGAAGCCGATCGGCATCGCTGGAAACGCCTTTGTGCAGACCAGTTCGCCCTTCTCCTGCCGAACCGGTCTGCCATCGTCGTCCCAGACATCGACAGCGAGGCCGAGGCCGGGGCCCTGGATCTCGCCGGTCCAGACCGGTTCAATCGGCACGCCGAGCACGAAGCAGGAGACGATATCGGTGCCGCCGGAGACCGAGGCCAGATGGACATCCTTTTTGATGCCGTCATAGACAAAGCGAAAGTCCTCCGGCGACAGCGGCGACCCGGTGGACGAGATCGCCCGCACGCTCGACAGATCATGGCTGCGGATCGGCTTGAGACCGGCTTTGCGCACGGAATCGATGAATTTGGCCGAGGTGCCGAAAAAATTCATCCTCTCGGCATCGGCGAAATCGAACAGGACATTGCCATCGGGGTAGAAGGGCGAGCCGTCATAAAGCAGCAGCGTCGCACCTGAAGCGAGCCCCGAAACAAGCCAGTTCCACATCATCCAGCCGCAGGTGGTGAAGTAGAAGAAACGGTCGCCGTCGCTGAGACCGGCATGCAGCCGATGTTCCTTGACATGCTGGATCAGCGTACCGCCGGCCGAATGGACGATGCATTTGGGAATGCCGGTCGTTCCCGACGAGAACAGGATGTAGAGCGGATGCGAAAACGGCAACCGCTCGAAGCTGACGGGCTTGACGGCGAAGGGCGCCAGCGCCTCCTCCAGCGCCACCGCCGTGTCGATGGTGTCAGCGACATCGCTCGAGGTGCCGAGATAGTCGACGACCAGAACCTTGCGGACAGTGCCAAGCTTGGCCGCAACCGCCGCGATCTTGTCGGCGACCTCGATCGCCTTGCCATTGTACCAGTAGCCATCGGGCGCGATGAAGACGACCGGCTCGATCTGGCCGAAACGGTCGAGCACGCCCTGCTCACCGAAATCGGGAGAGCAGGACGACCAGACCGCACCGATCGAGGCGGCAGCCAGCATGGCGGCAACGGTCTCCGGCATGTTGGGCATCATGGCCGCGATGCGGTCGCCTTTTTTGACCTTGAGCGACAGGAAGAGCTGCTGCAGGCGCGAAGTCAGCGCATGCAATTGGTTCCACGACAGCCGGCGCTCGACCTTATCCTCGCCGCGAAACACGATGGCCTCGCCAGAGCCGGTCTTCCTCAGAAGATTCTCGGCGAAGTTCAGCGTCGCTTCGGGGAAGAAGGAGGCGCCTGGCATCTTGTCGCCATCGACAAGCACGGGCCCGCCCTTGTCGCCGACGATGCCGCAGAAATCCCAGACCAGGCTCCAGAACCCCTCGCGGTCCTCGACAGACCAGCGATGAAGCTCCGAATACGAAGAAACCGCACCGTCGGCTTTCACTGCCGCGGCCCTCATGAAAGCGGTCAAGGGTGCTGCATCAATCTGGTCTTGTGTCGGGGTCCAGAGCGGTACTTCGGCAGCCATGATCGTTCCTCCACGGTCGCCACCGCTTATGCATATCGCAGCGCAGCAGAGCAAGATTTTGTTCGGTCGATGCGACCAGATGTGCGCAAATGCCATCGCCGGGCCATAAAGACTTGAAATGCGTCAGCCCTAAGTCGTAGTGACGAATGGAGTTACACCCGTCGGGCGATTTTTGTCGGAATGGAAACACACGGAGCGATATGCCATCATCTTTGATCCGGCGCGGGATATGGGCGATCGGCGCTGCCGTGATCGTCATCGCGCTGGTCGTTGCCGCCCTGCCCCTGATCGCCTCCACCCGCATCGTGCGCGACCGCATCGCCTGGGAAATGAGCGCGTGGAGCGGCTTCCGGGTTGCCATCGACGGCTCGCCGCGCATCGAGGTCTGGCCGAAATTCCGGGCGATCCTGACCGATGTGACGCTTTCGCAATGGACCGACACCGAGGCGCCGCCGGTGGTCGAGGCCGAACGGGTCGAGGTCGATCTGTCCGCCATGGCGGCCTTGCGCGGCGACGTGGAGTTTTCGACGGCGCGGCTGGTGCGGCCGACGATCCGGGTTCAGCGCACCGCGACCGGCTTTTTCCTGCCCGCCGTCCCGACCGGCGGGCGCATCACGCGTTCCATCGACACGGCCCGCGGCGTGGTCAATGCCGACCCCGCCAAGCCCGATCTCGACAAGCTGCCGGCCGACACCTTCGGCACCGTGGAGTTCCGTGATGGCCGCATGGTGGCGTCCATCGACGGCAAGGACGTCGAGATCCTGAGCAGCATGTCCGGCCAGGCGACCTGGGCGGCGATGAACAGCAATGCGACGCTGTCGGCAACAGGGATCTGGCGCGGCGAAAGCGTTGCGCTGGACGTCGCCTCGCCGAAACCGCTTGTGCTGTTTGCCGGCGGTACGGCGCCGCTCACGCTGTCCTTCAAGGCGGCACCCGCCACCTTCTCGTTCGACGGCACGGCCAGCATGTCCGAAAACGCTTATTTCGACGGCCAGGCGAAGTTCTCGGCACCTTCGCTGCGGCGCGTCCTGGAATGGTCGCAGGCCGGTGTCGCTCCAGGTGCCGCGATCGGCTCTGTCAGCATTTCGAGCAAGATCACGGCGACGGCCGGGCGCGTCAAGTTCGACAACACCGCACTTGCCTTGGACAACAATCCGGGAATGGGCGCGCTGGACCTAACGCTTGGCGAGGCACAGCCGGTGATCTCCGGCACGCTCGCCTTCGACACACTCGACCTCAGATCGTTTCTGTCGGCCTTCACGCCGCTGGCGCCGACCGGAGGGGCGGGACCCGGCGACATCGACACAAGTTTCGCCGACAGGATCAACCTCGATCTCAGGCTGTCGGCAGCGCACGCCACGGCGGGCCCTATCCAGCTCGCCGACGTCGCCGCCACGGCCCAGGTCAAGGATGGCCTTTCCGTCTTCGATATCTCCGATGCCTCGGCTTTTGGCGGCAACATCCAGAGCAGCCTTCGCTTCGACCGCAAGCCGGAAGGCTCGCAGGTCGAGATCCGACTGCTGGCGTCCGACATCGACGGCGGTGCTTTCGGCACGGCGGCAGGGATGACCCGGCTGGTGCCGGTCGGCACGGGGACCGTCTCGGTGATCCTCAAGGGACCAGGCCGGACCTGGGATTCCATCTTCGACAATGCCGACGGCTCGGTCTCCGCGACCTTCGGACCGGGTGCGTTGAGCAAGCTCAACCTGCCGGCCTTCCTCAAGCGTACCGAACAGGGCGGCTTCTTCGCGCTCGACGACGTTTCCGACGGAACGCTGCCGATCGACGGTGCCGAGATCAAGGCCAGCATTTCGAAAGGCGTGGCGCGGATCGACAAGGCCGAAGCCAATTCGGCGAAGTACAAGATCTGGCTATCCGGTATCGCGTCCTACGCCGGGCGAGGACTGGCCTTGTCCGGCGGTGTCATTCAGGCGGACCAGGCAGCGGCGCAGACCAATGGCCAGCAAGGCCCCAACCAGTCATCGTTCTTTGTCGGCGGGACATGGACCACGCCGTTCATTTCCCCGATTAGCCGCGGCGTTTCGGGGGAATAGACCTTAGGGCGGCTCAACGTTTCACGGAAACGCCGAACCGCTCCATCCCTTTCCTTGGGGCAATTTCGGACTGCTCTACCCGCGTTGTGCGGCCTGCTCGTCGAGCTGGCGCTGCACCTCACGCCGCTTGTTGGCAAGTGACGCGATGATGACGCCAACCGCAACAACCGCGATCAGGATGGTACAGGCGGCGTTGATCTCCGGCGTCACGCCGAGGCGAACCTGGCTGTAGATCTTCATCGGCAGCGTGGTGGCGCCAGGCCCGGAGGTGAAACTGGCGATGACCAGATCGTCGAGCGAAAGCGTAAAGGCCAGCATCCAGCCGGACACGATTGCCGGCATGATGACCGGCAGCGTGATCTGGAAGAAGGTCTTCACCGGCGTCGCGCCAAGATCCATCGCAGCTTCTTCCAGCGACCGGTCGAAGCTGACCAGACGCGACTGCACGACGACGGCGACGAAGCACATGGTGAGCGTGATGTGCGCAAGCGTGACGGTCAGGAAGCCGCGGTCGAGACCGATGGCGACAAAGAGCAGCAGCAGCGACAGGCCGGTAATGACTTCCGGCATGACCAGCGGCGCGAAGACCATGCCTGAAAACAGCAACCTGCCCCTGAACCGCGTGTAACGGGTCAGGGTGAGCGCCGCCAGCGTGCCGAGCACGGTCGCCACCGTGGCCGAAATGACGCCGACGCGGGCCGTGACCCAGGTGGCGTCCATCAGGCCCTGATTGTGGAACAGCGAAACGTACCATTTGGTCGAGAAACCGCCCCAGACGGTAACCAGTTTCGACTCGTTGAAGGAGAAGACAATGAGCAGGACGATCGGCAGATACAGGAAGGCAAAGCCCAGCACGATCGAGGTGACGTTGAAGCGGCTCCAGGTGGCGTTCATCTGTCTTGCTCCTGGGCGCGCGCCTGGGCCTGCTGGAAGAACATGATCGGCACGGTCAGCAGCAGCAGAAGGATGACGGCCACGGCCGACGACACCGGCCAGTCACGATTGGCGAAGAACTCGTTCCACAGCGTCTTGCCGATCATCAGCGTCTGCGATCCACCGAGCAGGTCGGGAATGACGAACTCGCCAACCGCGGGGATGAACACCAGCAGACAGCCGGCGATGACGCCGGGCAGCGACAGTGGAAAGGTGATCTTCCAGAACGCGCTGGTTGGCGGGCAGCCAAGATCCTTGGCCGCCTCAATCAGCGAATAGTCCATCTTTTCCAGCGACGAATAGAGCGGCAGCACCATGAACGGCAGGTAGGAATAGACGATGCCGATGAAGATTGCCGTGTAGGTGTTGAGGATGATCAGCGGCTGGCTGATGACACCAGTCGCAAGCAACAGCTGATTGAGCAGCCCCTCGGGCTTGAGAATGCCGATCCAGGCGTAGACCCGGATCAGGAACGAAGTCCAGAACGGCAGGATCACCAGCATCAGCAATGTCGGGCGGATCGTTGCTGGCGCCCGCGCCATGCCATAGGCGATCGGGTAGCCGACGATCAGCGTCAGCACTGTCGAGATCGCGGCAACGATGACGCTGGTGACATAGGCGTTGAAGTAGAGGGCATCCTGCGTCAACCAAGCGTAGTTGTCGAAATTGAGCGCGCCAAAGCCGGCAAAGAACCCGGAGATGCCGTCTTTGAAGCCTAGCACCGGCGTGTAGGGCGGCATGGCAATTGCTGTCTGCGACAGCGAAATCTTGAAGACGATGATGAAGGGAACGAGGAAGAAAAAAAGCAGCCAGACATAGGGAATGATGATGACCAAACGGCCAACGAAAGCCGCTCCCAGCCTGGCCAGGATGGTCTTGTCGGCATTTGTTGCCGGGGTTGATGCGGCGGTGACGGCAGCGTTCGACATGACCGCCCCTTACCGCGTCAGCACGACGCCGGCGTCGGGCCGGAAGGAAACCCAGGCGCGGTCGTTCCAGCTGAGCGGATCCTCGGTGATACGGGCCGCGTTCATGGTGCTAGCCCGCACAACCTGGCCGTCGTCGAGCTTGACGTGGTAGACCGTCATGTCGCCGAGATAGGCGATGTCATAGACTTCGCCTTCGATGGCATTGACGGCCTCGGCCGGCTTCCTCGACGACACCTTGATCTTTTCCGGCCTGATGGCGAAGGTGACGGCCGTTCCCGCACTCGCAGCCCCGGCATTGTCGGTGCGGATTGTGATGCCGTTGCCGGCATCGATGCTGGCGGCACCGGCCTCGCCGCGCGCGATCTTGCCCTCGAACATGTTCACATTGCCGACGAAGCCGGCGACGAAGCGCGATCCCGGCGCCTCGTAGACTTCGGCTGGCGTCGCCACCTGCATCACCTCACCCTTGTCGATGATGGCGATACGGTCGGCCATGGTCATCGCTTCTTCCTGATCGTGCGTGACGACGACGAAGGTCAGGCCAAGATTCTGCTGCAGGTCCATCAGTTCGAACTGCGTCTCCTCGCGCAGCTTCTTGTCCAGCGCGCCGAGCGGCTCGTCGAGCAGCAGCACCTTCGGCCGCTTGGCGACCGAGCGGGCGAGCGCGACGCGCTGGCGCTGGCCACCCGACAATTGATGCGGCTTGCGCTTGGCGAACTGTTCGAGCTTGACCAGCTTCAGCATCTCGGCGACGCGTGACGCGATCTCGGGCTTCGGCATGCCGTCCTGCTTGAGGCCGAAGGCGATGTTGTTCTCGACCGTCATATGCGGGAACAGGGCATAGGACTGGAACATCATGTTGACCGGGCGGCGATAGGGCGGAATGCCGCGCAAATCCTGGCCGTCGAGCAGGATGCGCCCGGCCGTCGGCTCCTCGAAACCGGCGAGCATTCTGAGCAGTGTCGATTTTCCGCAGCCCGAGGCGCCGAGCAGGGCAAAAAACTCGCGCTCGAAGATGGTCAGCGACAGATTGTTGACGGCGGTGAAGTCGCCGAACTTCTTGGTGACGTTGTCGAACTGGATGTATGGCTTGGCGTTCGGGTCGTTCCATGGCGCGAAATCCCTGCGGATGCTGCCAAGCGATTTCATGTCCCACTCCGTCCTGTTTCTTGCTTCTTGCCCCAGAAAGAATTGGTCCCGGCAGGTGGCTGCCGGGACCGATCAGATTGCTTATTGGCCGGTGACGATCTTGGTCCAGCTGCGTGTGATCAGGCGCTGAGTCTTGGGATCGTAGGGAGCGACCGTGTAGAGCTTCTTTATCGTCTCGGCATCGGGATAGACGGAAGGATCATCCAACAGGGCCTTGTCGACGAACTGCTGCGAAGCCTTGTTGCCGTTGGCGTAGAGCACATAGTTCGACGATTTGGCGATCACTTCCGGCTTCATCATGTAGTTGAGGAACTCGAGCGCCTCGGCGACATGCGGCGCATCCGCGGGGATCGCCATCTGGTCGAACCACATCTGCGCGCCTTCCTTCGGTACGGAATAGCCGATTTCCACGCCCTGCTTGGCCTCGACCGCGCGGTTGCGGGCCTGGAACACGTCACCCGACCAGCCCACGGCCAGGCAGATGTCGCCATTGGCGAGTGCGTTGATGTATTCTGAGGAGTGGAACTTCCTGATATAAGGCCGGACCTTGAGCAGGGCTTCCTCGGCCTTGGCGATCTCGTCAGGCGACGTGCTGTTCGGGTCGAGGCCGAGATATTTCAGCGCCGCCGGAATGATGTCGGCCGGTGAATCCAGCACATAGACGCCACAATCCTTCAACTTGGCCAGGCTGTCTGGATTGAAGAACACATCCCAGCTGTCAATCTTGTCTGTGCCGAGTGCCGCCTGAACTTTCTTGATGTTGTAGCCAATACCAACCGTGCCCCACATGTAGTTGATCGAATATTCGTTGCCGGGGTCGTATTTGGCGGTTCGCTCGGTCACCGTGTCCCACATGTTGGAAATGTTCGGCAGCTTCGACTTGTCGAGCTTCTGGAACACGCCGGCCTGGATCTGGCGGGCGAGGAAGTTGCCGCTGGGCACGACGACGTCATAGCCGCTGCCACCGGCAAGCAGCTTGGTTTCCAGAATTTCGTTGGAATCGAAGGTGTCATAGACGACCTTGATGCCGGTTTGCTTGGTGAAATCATCGATGATCGAACTGTCGATATAGTCCGACCAGTTGAAGACGTTGACGACGCGATCCTCGGCGTGGCCGCCGGCGGTGAAAAGCGTCAGAAATACCGAGGTCGCCGAAAGCCATAGCGCTTTGCGGATCATGCTATTCTCCTTTGGTGAGTGTTCCTTCGCCGGCTCGTCGCGGACCCCGCGCGGCCGGGCATTTGTTTCAGACTATTGAGCTTTCCAGGGGGCGACAAGCGCGAACTGTCGACGCCGTGGGGATGGTTCGATGAGCGGCAGATGGTTGCTCTGTGTCTCTTGCGAGACCTGGGAGGCGTGCCTGTGCCGTCAGAGGCTTTCGCCGTGGCGCGGGCAGAGATACGACGATGTGGTCCGGTCTCGATCTGACCGGCAGGGAGACTTGGCAAGATACGCCTGTCTTGTTGTTGCCGTAGTCTCAGCCTGCCCGCGCGGCAGCGAATTTGTCAATGGCAAAGCTTCGCGCCGCATCAATTAGGCGATGGCACCCCGGTAACCCCTGCGCGCTCGGGCCGTGTCTGGCGCTTGAATTCGAGCCCGATATGGACGAGCAGTGCCGTAACCACCACCGCGCCACCAACAATGGTGCGTCCAGACGGCACCTCGGAATGGACGAGCCAGACCCATATGGGTCCCAGGATCGGCTCGAACGTGCCGAGCAGTGCCGCGACGGCCGCCGGGATCAGCCGCGCGCCGGTGGCGAAGAAGGCAAGGCCAAGGCCGAGATTGACCACGCCGAAAGCGAAGAGAAAGCCCATGTCACTGGCCGACACGGCGAATGTCGATGCCTGCGAGGCGGCAAAGCCCGCCGCAAGCATGGTGCCGAGGCAGGTTGCCGGCGTCATGCGCACGCCTGAAAACCGCCGGGTGATGACAGTGGCTATCGAGAACATGACCGCAATCAAGAGCGCCAGCCCGTCGCCTATCGGCGAGACGGCGCCATCAAGCGATTCCGACACCATGATGGCGACGCCGGTGATGACGGCGGCAATCGCCAGCCAGGTCGCGACAGTCACCCGTTCGCGAAACAACGCCCAGGCAAACAGCGCCGCCAGAAGCGGCACGCCTGCCTGCATCAACAAGATGTTGGCGACGGTGGTGTAGGCAAGCGCGACGACGAACGCTGTCGATGCGGTGGCGAAGCAGGCCCCGACGGCAAGGCCGGGCAGCCCCATGTCGCGGAACATTTTCAGCATGCCGCGCCAGCCGTCGCGCCAGACCATGAAGCAGATCAGGAAGGCCGCAGCCCAGACGGAGCGCCAGAAAATAACCGTCCAGCTGTCGCCGACGGTGATGAAGCGGGCAATGGTGCCGCCGAAACTCCACATCAGCGCCGAAAGGAACACCAAGAGCATGCCGACGCGTTCCTCGCGCGGCGAGATGGTCGATAAAACAACGCTCGGCGATGATGCTGTGTCGATCATGGGCGCGACTGTCGGGCTTTTCTGGACGGGACGATGCGCAAGGGACGACAAAAAGATACTCCGTTCGCGTAGCGCAAAGGCGAAGGCCGGGGGTGAGCCAGAGACCGACGACAATTGTGGCACCCTGCCCGCCGTCACGGGGGCACGGCGTCACTGGAAGTCGAAGGCGCTCAGGCCCGTCACCATCTCGTCGAGGCCGAGCGGACGCGTCACTGGCGGCTCGGCGCGCGCCAGACAGCCGGCGCGTTCGCAAAGCCGGCAGGCAGGCCCGACCGGCGTCGCCGTGACGGTGCCGGCCTTCGTGGCGGTTGCCGCGCCCGGAAGGGCCGCGCCATAGACGATGTCGTCGCGAAAGCCGATGTCGCAACCAAGCAGCAGCGCCGTGCGGCGCGGACGCTCCGAGAAGGCGCCTTGCGGTCCTTCCAGCGTGCGGGCGATACACAGGAACTCGGCGCCGTCGGGCATTTCCACCGCTTCGACGAAGATCTGGCCGGGCTGGGAGAAGGCGACATGCACGGGCAGCTTGGGGCAGCCGCCGCCAAAGCGGCTTTGCGGAAAGCCCTGGCTGCCGGCCTTGCGGAAGCGGTTGCCGGCATTGTCGACCTCCAGCATGAAAAACGGCACGCCGAGTGCGCCCTGCCGCTGCAGCATGGTCAGCCGGTTCGCCGCCTGTTCGAAAGAGACGCCGAAGCGCGAACGCAGAACGTCGATATCATAGCGTGCGCGCACGGCGGCCGCATGAAAGGCCTGGTAGGGCATCATCAGCGCATGCGCGGCATAGCGGCCGAGTTCGAAACGGGCGAGACGGCGGGCCTCGTCCGTGGTCAATTTGAGCGCCTGGATCTCGCCAGCGACCGCGACTGTCATGCGGATCAGGCAAGCCTCCATCGCCACTTCGCGCAACTGGTCGAACGGCGACAGCCGTTCCGACAGGAACAGGCGCTGCGAGTGGCGATCATAACGGCGGCGCCAGTTCGGCATGGTGGCGACCGGCAGCACCTTGACCACAATGCCGTATTCGCGCTTCAGCCAGGCCTTCAACGCGCCGAACAGATCGTCGCCGGGATCGAGCACAGAGGTGAACGCCGCGGCCTCGTCCTCGAGCGCAGCGAAATGGTTCGGCCTGCGCTCGAATATCTCATGCACCTCGTCGATCGGCAGGCGGGCGCCGGAAAGCGCGGTCGCCCGACCTTCGCGCGCCAGGAGCTCGTTGAGGTCGGAAAGGCGCTCGGCCTGCTCGCGATAGGCGCGGAACAGTTTTATCACCGCCGCGGACGCGTTGGGCGCCGCCTCGGCAAGCTCGATCAGTTCCTGATCTCCCGGCAACTCGCCGACCAAGAGAGGATCGGTGAACACTTCCTTCAAGGCAGCGACCGACCCCCTTGCCTCGCCCTGCAATTCGTGCGGATCGACCTTGTAGACGGATGCCAGCTTGAGGATCAGCTGCACCGTCAGCGGCCGCTGGTTGCGCTCGATCAGGTTGAGATAGGACGGCGAGATACCCAGCCCCTCGGCCATCGCCGTCTGGGTCAGGCCCTTGGCGTTGCGGATGCGGCGGATGCGCGGCCCGGCAAAAATCTTCTGGTCAGCCATCGACTATCCTTGACAAGAATTTACATAATTTTCTCGGCAATCGCTCCGAACCATTTTTTTACAATCGTGACAAATTTACAATGACTCCCTGTCAAACGCAACACAGGTTTTCCCTTATATTCGGCCAATAACCTGGATTCTTCTGGCTCATTTCGCACCGCAATGTAAATTCAGTCATATTCCGGCGTGCAGATGATTGGCACCGGGCACAGTTCAGCAATCCCTTCGGAGTGACCAATGACTGATTTTTACAACATCGTCCCATCGGCGCCGGAAGGCCGCTTCGACGGCATCGACCGGCCCTACTCTCCGGAGGATGTGAAGCGGCTGCGCGGTTCGGTGCAGATCCGCCAGAGCCTCGCCGAAATGGGCGCCAACCGGTTGTGGAAGCTCATCCATGAGGAGGACTTCGTCAACGCGCTCGGCGCCATGTCCGGCAACCAGGCGATGCAGCAAGTGCGCGCCGGGCTGAAGGCGATCTACCTGTCGGGCTGGCAGGTTGCCGCCGACGCCAACACCGCTGGCGCGATGTATCCGGACCAGTCGCTTTATCCGGCCAATGCGGCGCCCGAACTGGTCAAGCGCATCAACCGCACGCTGCAGCGTGCCGACCAGATCGAGACATCCGAAGGCAACGGGCTTTCGGTCGAGACCTGGTTCGCGCCGATCGTCGCCGATGCGGAAGCCGGCTTCGGCGGCCCGCTCAACGCCTTCGAGATCATGAAGGCCTTCATCGAAGCGGGGGCCGCCGGCGTCCACTACGAGGATCAGCTGGCGTCGGAAAAGAAGTGCGGCCATCTCGGCGGCAAGGTGCTGATCCCGACCGCGGCGCACATCCGCAACCTCAACGCCGCGCGCCTGGCGGCGGACGTGATGGGCACGTCGACCCTGGTCGTCGCACGCACCGATGCGGAAGCGGCAAAGCTGCTGACCTCCGATATCGACGAACGCGACCAGCCTTTCGTCGACTACGGCGCCGGGCGCACCGTGGAGGGCTTCTATCACGTCAGGAACGGCATCGAGCCCTGCATCGCCCGCGCCATCGCCTATGCGCCTTACGCGGATCTGATCTGGTGCGAGACCTCGAAGCCGGATCTGGCGCAGGCCAAGAAATTCGCCGAGGGCGTGCGCAAGCATCACCCCGGCAAGCTGCTCGCCTACAATTGTTCGCCATCGTTCAACTGGAGGAAGAACCTCGACGACGCAACGATCGCGAGGTTCCAGAAGGAACTCGGTGCCATGGGCTACAAGTTCCAGTTCATCACGCTCGCCGGCTTCCACCAGCTCAACTATGGCATGTTCGAACTGGCTCGCGGCTACAAGGCACGGCAGATGGCGGCCTATTCCGAGTTGCAGGAGGCGGAGTTCGCAGCCGAGGCCAATGGCTACACCGCGACCAAGCACCAGCGTGAGGTCGGCACCGGCTATTTCGATGCCGTGTCAATGGCGATCACCGGCGGCAAGTCGTCGACCACCGCCATGCATGAATCGACCGAGCATGCGCAATTCAAGCCGGCCGCCGAATAGCAAACCGAAGAATACAGAGGAAACGCCCAACCGGGCTTGAGACACAAGGAGAAGACCAATGGCATCGATAAGCCGTGTCAAGGAACGCGCCGAAGAACAGTCCACGACGATGACCGTCGACCAGCAAGCGACGATCCGCATGCTGGCCAACGATCTGCACCGCCTCAACCAGTCGGTGATGAAGGCGGTCGAGGCCGGTGTCTCGGTGGAACTCGTGCGCTCGGCACGACATCACGGCGGCGACGGCAACTGGGGCGATCTGCTGATCCCGGTGATCGTCACGCAGCAGAGCCACGGCTGATCGAAATCCGCTCAACCGACCCTTCACCTGCGCAGTCTCTGCGCAGGTGAATTTTCTTTTTATGAAATGTGCCCATGGACAGCTCAGTACAGTAGCGTTGCTTGAAATTCACTGCTCCCGGGGATGATTTCGGGGCGTTTTATTTCAACTTGACATGGGCGACGATCTCACGCCAATTGCCCCCGAGATTCAACTCTGCATTGAAATAGGGGCGAGCTTCTTGGCCGACTTGTGTGCCCAGTGAACCGTGAAGGCGCGACTCCAAGACATCTGAATATGGTGACCCGCGAATCGCGCGCCGAGACGATCCGTGATCCGTCGCAAGTGCTTGTCGTCGGGAGATCGCCAATCAATCGCGTGGTGATTTCGAAGATCGTCGAGCGGTCCGGGCTCAAGCCAATCTCGGAAACTCCCGATACGGCGGCAAAGATCTTGCGGTCCCTCATTCCCGGTGCCGTTGTCCTTGATGGTGGCGCCGATAACAAGGACTGCGACAATCTGATGTCCAGCATCGACGCGTTGCGGCGGGCCTCGGGCAAATCGCTGCCGCCGGTGATCCTGCTTTCAACCAAGAATGGCACGCGGGAAAGCCTGGGCCTGTCGAGCATCATCGACGTGGTGGTCGCCAAGCCGATCACACCCGAACGGCTGCAGCCGGTGATCGATCGCCTGATCAACCGCTGAGCCCGCGATATCAACCGCTGAGCCTGCGGTCAGGCTGGGTTGGTGATGCTTTCGATTAGTTCGGGCAGCTGTCCGAGATCGGATATCTGGCGGAACCGCGACTCTGCTACCGGAGCCTCGACATGCTCCAGCACCCAGGTCAGTTCATGCGGCACATGGACACCCCAACCGCCAGCCTCGATGGCCGGCACCACGTCCGACTTCAGCGAATTGCCGACCATCATGCTTTTCGCCGGACCGTCGCCGTGGCGGCTGAACAGGCGGGCATAGGTGGCGGCATTCTTGTCGCTGACGATCTCGACCGCGTCGAACAGATCCCCGAGGCCTGACTCTGCCAGTTTGCGCTCCTGGTCGAAGAGATCGCCCTTGGTGATCAGCACAAGGCGGAATGCGCCGGCAAGCTTCTCGACAGTCTCGCGCGCATGCGGCAGGGTCTCGATCGGATGGCTCAGCATCTCGCGGCCGGCATCGAGAATCTCTGATATGACCGAGGCCGGCACGCGGCCTTGCGTGACCTCGATCGCCGTTTCGATCATCGACAACGTAAATCCCTTGATGCCGAAGCCATAGACGGCAAGGTTGCGTCTTTCGGCCTCCAGCAATCGTGCCGAGATGTGCTCGGCTTGGCCATGATCGGCAAGCATGGCGGCAAAGCGCTTCTCCGTCAGGCGGAAGAACTGCTCGTTCTGCCAAAGCGTGTCGTCGGCATCGAAGCCGATCGTCGTCAGTTTGCTATCGTGCCGCATTCAATGTCTCGACTATGGTTGGGTCTCGATTGGGATTGGAGTCTCGATTGGGATTGGGGCCGCCGAAACTAAGCCGATTGGCCTGATTTTCAACTGTGTCGGCCAATGCCCGATGTGGCTCCCCTTCCCTTCCACAGTGGGGCACGGCTATACTCCACAATCCGTAACCCAATCTGGTGATTGATGCCGCCTGCAAAAAAGGAAGTCCGTCCGTCGAGCCGCGGAGGACGGGCGCGCACGCCTGCCTTCGTGAAAAACCAACGTGGCGTCAAGAACTGGAAAGAAGTCAGCGCCTGGCTGGAATGGCGCGGCATCGAGGACATCGAGTGCATCACGCCCGATCAGGCCGGTGTCGCGCGCGGCAAGATGATGCCGTCGAAGAAATTCACCTCCAATACCTCTCTGGCGCTGCCGTCGGCTGTCTTCATGACGACGATTTCCGGCGGCTATCCCGAGGATGGCAACGGCTTCCACTATCCCGAAGACGACGGCGACCTCAAACTGATGCCGGATTTGTCGACGCTGACGGTGGTGCCGTGGGAAGAAGACCCGACGGCCGCGGTCATCTGCGACCTCGTCCACCAGGACGGACGTTCGGTTGAGTTCACGCCGCGCAATGTGTTGAAGCGCGTCGTGGCCGCCTATGACAAGCTCGGCCTGAAGCCGGTGGTGGCGCCCGAGATCGAATTCTATCTGGTGCGCAAGAATCCCGATCCGGACTATCCGCTGACGCCGCCCGTCGGCCGTTCGGGACGCGCGATCGGCGGCGGCGCCGGCTATTCGATCGCCGGCGTCAACGAATTCGACGAACTGATCGACGACATCTACCATTTCTCCGAGAGCCAGGGGCTGGAGATCGATACGCTGATCCACGAGGAAGGCGCTGGCCAGCTCGAAATCAATCTGCGCCACGGCGACCCGATCGAACTGGCCGACCAAGTGTTCATGTTCAAACGTACCATTCGCGAGGCGGCGTTGAAGCATGAGATCTACGCCACCTTCATGGCCAAGCCCATCCAGGGGCAGCCGGGCTCGGCCATGCATATCCATCAATCGATCATCGACAAGAAGACCGGACAGAACATCTTTTCGGCTGCTGACGGCTCGGAAACCGAAGCCTTCTTCCATTTCATCGGCGGCATGCAGAAGCATGTGCCGAATGCGCTGGTGATGTTCGCGCCCTATGTCAATTCCTACCGCCGGCTGACACAAGCGGCGTCGGCTCCGGTCAACAACAAATGGGGCTACGACAACCGCACCACGGCGTTCCGCGTGCCACGCTCGGATCCGGCGGCACGGCGCGTCGAAAACCGCATCCCGTCCTCGGACGCCAACCCTTATCTGGCGCTGGCGGCATCGCTTGCGTGCGGGCTGATCGGCATCACCAACAAGGTCAAGGCCGAGCCGCCGGTCCTGACCACAGCCAACGCCGACGAGATCGACCTGCCGCGCGGCCTGCTCGAAGCCGTCGACCTGTTCGAGGGCGATGAAGAACTCTGCGCGCATCTGGGCAAGTCCTTCGCCGCCACCTATGCGGCGATCAAGCGAGCGGAATTCGAGACGTTCATGGAAGTGATCAGTCCTTGGGAGCGGGAATATCTGCTGCTGAATGTGTGACGTCAGGAGCGAATAGCGAGCAATATCGGCCGCCTCCCGATTCCCTACTACTCCCTACTCGCTATTCGCTTTCTCCTTCCAAATCCCCGAGTCTTTTGCTCCACCATGCCCTACCAATCCCCAATCTCTCCCGGCCGTTCCTGGTATGAGGACACTGCCGGCCCACGGCCGGAATACCCGGCACTGGACGGTGACCGGACATGCGATGTCGTTATCATCGGCGGCGGTTTCACCGGCCTGTCGGCCGCTGCTCACCTTGCCAAGGCAGGGACCAATGTCGTGCTGATCGAGGCGCATCGCTTCGGTGATGGCGCCTCTGGGCGCAATGGCGGCCAGCTCGGCACCGGCCAACGCGCCTGGGTCGAGGACCTCGAAGCGGAGTATGGCTTCTCACGCGCCAAGGCGCTGTTCGACCTTGCCGAAGAGGCAAAGGCGCATCTCCTTGAATTCGCCGCCGCCCACCGGATCGATATCGATTACATGCCGGGCCAGCTCTCGGTGGCGCACAAGCCGCGCTATGTCGACGACTACAAGGCCCATGTCGAGATCATGGCGAGCCGTTTTTCCTATCCGCATATTTCCTTCATGGATGCCAAGGAGACGGCGGAGCGGCTGGGCTCGACCGCCTATTTCGGCGGCACCCGCGACACCGGCACCGGCCACATCCACCCGATGAAGCTGGTGATCGGCACGGCGCGGGTGGCGGCACAGGCGGGCGCGCTACTGTTCGAAGAGACGCCATCGACCGGCATCATTTCCAGTGGCGGCAAGGTCAAGGTTTCGACACCGAGAGGCACGGTGACAGCGCAGAAATGCCTGATCGCGGTAAACGCCTATGGCGGCACGCTCGAGCCGGTGAGTGCCGCGCACATCATGCCGATCGGTTCGTTCATCGGCGCAACGGTGCCGCTGGGCGCGGACTCAACCGTGCTGCCGGGAGGTGAAGCGGTCGACGATTCCCGCTTCGTCGTGCGCTATTTCCGCAGATCGAAGGACGGGCGACTGCTGTTCGGCGGACGCGAAGTCTATGGCGTCAACGATCCAAAGGACATCCACATCCACATCCGCCGGCAGATCGCAGAACTCTATCCGGCACTCAGGGATGTCGAGATCACGCATGGCTGGGGCGGCTATGTCGGCATCACCGTCCCGAGAAAGCCGTTCGTACGCGAAGTGATGCCCAATGTGATCTCAGCCGGCGGTTATTCCGGCCACGGCGTCATGCTGTCGAACTTCTTTGGTAAGCTCTATGCCGAAACCGTCGCCGGCAACCGCGACCGGCTGAAGCTGATCGAGGACCTGAAAATCCCGGCGTTCCCCGGCGGCCGGCGCTTTCGCGCGCCGCTGCTGTTCCTGGCGCTCAACTGGTTTGCGCTGCGGGACAGGATCTAGTCTAGAAACTGCTTCGTCGCGATGGAATCGGGACGGGCTCGATCTGTTTTTTAGAGCATGATCTCCAGCGAAAACCGGCCGCCACTTTCGGGATCGTGCTCCAGACGGACAGGATCGCTCTCATCTATGTAATATTGTTGTAATATTTGTTGCCGTCACGGCACATTGCAGAATCCCCCGCAAAGGAGCAGAATCCCTCGCAAGGGCGTAGTGATGCCACAATTACCGATATAAAGATGCCGGTTGTGGGTGACTGACGGGGAATTCTGCGGGCTTGCCCGCTTTGGTTTCTTGGGACCGATGCAGATCTGGGGCCAGGTTTCTTGGCATTCGATCGAAAGAACATCGGCCCGCTTATGGAGGTGGCAAGAGTGAGAGAGCCCTTCAGTTTCGGTACACCGGAACGTCGGCGCTTTGCCATGCAGTTCGGATATGACATGCGGCCGTCCTTCTGGCAGGAAGTCCGCTCGAATTCGCATCTGGTGATCGCCGCGATCGGCACCGCCGCACTGCTTGGTGTCGCCGCGGTGGCGCTGTGGCTGGCATTGCCGGCCAATGACAGGCAAGTGGCAGCGAGCCCCGAGCAGACCATTCCAACCATTCCGGTGAAGACGACCAAAATCGCCCCGGTGGGAGCGGTTGTGGCTGCAGCAGCAGTGCCGCAGGCGGCGCGCAAATCGGACAAGATTTCACCGACCGTGGCGGCCGCGGAAGCCACCATACCGGCACTGCCAGCCAATGATCCCCGCTGGACCAGTTCGCAGACGAAAGCCGCATCCGCTGCCGGCACGCCTGCTCCCAGCCAGGGGACGAACCAGGTTGGACAAGCGCCGGACAAAGCCGCGGTGGCATTCGCGCAGCCGGCAGCCGATACCGATGCCGCCACCGAACTTGCCAAGGTTGCCGCACCCACTCCGCCGGCGGGCGACCATCCCGATGGCGCGAAAACCGCCGCCATCCCGGCGGGGCAGCCGCAAGTGTCATCAGAGCAGCCCGAAGCGGCGGAAGGCGACGGCAGCCAGGC
This sequence comes from Mesorhizobium bavaricum, assembly GCF_056781655.1. Taxonomy (NCBI): domain Bacteria; kingdom Pseudomonadati; phylum Pseudomonadota; class Alphaproteobacteria; order Hyphomicrobiales; family Phyllobacteriaceae; genus Mesorhizobium; species Mesorhizobium bavaricum. The sequence goes on from NZ_CM165566.1 coordinate 6,677,335, forward strand.
CAAGGCGAAACCAGGCAAAGTCGCGGCCGCCGGAACCGGACGGATCCTGCGGGCCGTGACCATGCGCAGCGGCCCCAAGAAAAATGCGGCCGCCATCGCCACGGTGCCAGCCAAAACCTCGGTGCAGGTGATGAGCTGCAAGAAGTGGTGCCAGATCACCTACAACGGCAAGACCGGCTGGATCTACAAGACCTACATCAAGACCGGCGCCTGACGCCAGTCACGACCCGCCGCCGAAATGCCGCCGCCTTCGGGCACTTGTTTTGCGCATGATCCTTTCCGAAAATCGGTACCGATTTTCGCGGTCATGCGTTGACGCTTTCAGATGCAGCGTCCGCCGTCCACTTCCAGTGCCACACCGGTGATGAAGGCGGCTTCGTCCGATGCCAGCCAGAGTGCGGCGTTGGCGATATCGAGTGGTGTCGAAAGCCGGCCAAGCGGGATCGAAGCGCGGAACTTCTCGCGGATTTCGGGCGTGTCGGCTCCCATGAACTTCTCCAGCATGCCGGTCTCGCCGGCGACCGGGCAGAGGCAGTTGACGCGGATGTTCTTCGGCGCCAGTTCGACCGCCATCGATTTGGTGGCGGTGATCGCCCAGCCCTTCGACGCATTGTACCAGGTGAGGCCGGGCCGTGGCCGCAGACCCGCGGTGGAGGCGGTGGTCAGGATGACGCCGCCGCCCTGCCGATCCATGATCGGCACCACGGCGCGTGCGGCGTGATAGATCGCCTTCATGTTGACGGCGGTTATCAGGTCGAACGTTTCCTCGTCGACGTTGAGCATGTCGCCGTTGCGATGTGTGTAACCGGCATTGTTGACCATGATGTCGATGCGGCCGAAGGCGCTCTTCGCGGCGTAGACCATCTCGTCGAATTCGGAGCGCAGTGAAACATCGGTCTGGGTCCAGATCGCCGCCTTGCCGATTTCGCCGGCGACACGCTCGGCGCCCTTGGCGTTGAGGTCGGCGACGACGACCCTGGCGCCTTCCTGCGCAAAGCGCCTGGCGATGCCCTCGCCAAAGCCCGCCGCCGCACCAGTGATGACGGCAACCTTGTTTTCCAGACGCATGCTTTTCCCGCTCATGATTGGTGACGATCTACCGGTGTGCCTGCGGCACGACTTCTAACCGGGTTGGTCGAAAGATGTGCGGTCATCGCCGATTTCTCCTTTGGCTTTCGCTTCGATCCCGCACTATGCTGCAACTGCGAAGGCTTCCGGAGCCGCGCCTGTCGACAAGCCTCCGAGGTATCGGGCTGTCAAGAGGCAGGCGCAACACTCAGATGTGACACCATGGCACTGGAAAATTTAAATCGATTAGATTATATCAGCCGCGTCACAGCGACCGGCGTCAGAGCGGACAGACCATGACCAGCCAGATCATCCCCGTCGATCCTTTCGACTTCATCATTTTCGGCGGCACCGGCGATCTGTCGGAACGCAAGCTTCTGCCGTCGCTCTACTATCGCCAGCGCGACCATCAATTCTCCGAGCCGACGCGCATCATCGGCACGTCGCGCTCGAAGATGACCGACGAGGAATTCCAGGCCTTCGCCAAACAGGCGATCTCCGACCACGTCAAGGCTGCGGATATCGACGCCAAGGAACTGAAGACCTTCCTTGCCCGCCTTTCGTATGTCTCGGCCGATGCCACGACCGGCGCCGGCTTCGACAAGCTGAAAAAGGCGATCGGCGACAGCGACCGCATCCGCGCTTTCTACCTGGCAGTAGCGCCGGCGCTGTTCGGCGATATCTCGCACAAGCTGAAAGAGCACAAGCTGATCACGCCGAACTCGCGCATCGTGCTGGAGAAGCCGATCGGCCGCGACCTTGCCTCGGCGCGAGCACTCAACGACCTGGTCGGCGACGATTTCCACGAAAGCCAGATCTTCCGCATCGACCACTATCTCGGCAAGGAGACGGTGCAGAACCTGATGGCGCTGCGCTTCGCCAACGCGCTCTACGAGCCGCTGTGGAACTCCGCCCATATCGACCATGTGCAGATCACCGTGGCCGAGACCGTGGGACTGGAGGACCGCGTCACCTATTACGACAAGGCCGGTGCGCTGCGCGACATGGTGCAGAACCATATGCTGCAGCTGTTGTGCCTCGTCGCCATGGAAGCCCCGTCGTCGATGGACGCCGACGCCGTGCGCGACGAGAAGCTGAAGGTGCTGCGAGCACTGAAGCGCATCAACGGCAACGAAGCACCGAAACATACGGTGCGCGGACAATACCGTGCCGGCGCCTCGGCCAGCGGAGCTGTAAAGGGGTATGTCGAGGAGCTTGCCCACGACAGCAACACCGAGACCTTCGTCGCCATCAAGGCCGAGATCGGCACCTGGCGCTGGGCAGGCGTTCCGTTCTACCTCAGAACCGGCAAGCGGCTGGCAACGCGGGTTTCGGAAATCGTCATCGAATTCAAGCCGATCCCGCATTCGATCTTCGGCGACAGCGCCGGACCGATCTTCGCCAACCAGCTGGTCATCCGGCTGCAGCCGGACGAAGGCGTCAAGCAATACATCATGATCAAGGATCCGGGTCCGGGCGGCATGCGGCTGCGCCAGATCTCGCTCGACATGAGCTTCGCGCAATCCTTCGACGGCCGAGCGCCGGACGCCTACGAACGACTGATCATGGATGTCATCCGTGGCAACCAGACCCTGTTCATGCGCCGCGACGAAGTCGAGGCGGCGTGGAAATGGATCGACCCGATCCAGAACGCCTGGGAGAGCGCCAGGCAGGAAGCGCAGGGCTACACTGCGGGCACCTGGGGACCTTCGGCCTCCATTGCATTGATCGAACGTGACGGGCGGACATGGCACGAGAGCAACTGAACAGCGCCGCCTACAGCTGGAATAGCTTCGCCGGTCGCCAGGAATTGGCGGCCGCCCTTGCCGGTCATGTCGCCGACCGCCTGACAAAGGCTATCGCCGAGCGCGGCATAGGGCTTCTCGCCGTCTCCGGTGGAACCACCCCGGCAAAATTCTTCGCCGCCCTTTCGGCGTTACCCATCGCCTGGGACAAGGTGATTGTGACGCTGGTCGACGAGCGTTTCGTGCCGGCCTCCTCGCCGCGTTCCAACGCCGGGCTGGTGGCCGCCAATCTCTTGCAGAACGCAGCCAGCGCGGCACGCTTCGTGCCGCTCTATCACGAAGCCGTCGACATCCAGGATGCCGCGGCGTCCGACAACGCGGCGCTCCAGTCATTGCCCTGGCCGCTTGATGTCGTCGTGCTCGGCATGGGGCCGGACGGCCACACCGCCTCGTTCTTTCCCGATGCCGACGACCTGGCAAAGCTGCTCGACCCGTCCTCCGACAGGATCGTGCTGCCGGTGCACGCGGTCAGTGCCGGCGAGCCTCGGCTGACCCTGTCGCTGGCGCGCATCGTCGATGCCGGTTTCATCGCGCTGCACATCGAAGGCGAAGACAAGCGCACCGCCTTCGACAGCGCGGTTGCACCTGGACCGAGAAAGCCAATCCGCGCCGTGCTCGACGCCGCACCGAAGCCCGTAAAGGTTTTCTGGGCGCCCTGATCTGTGAACGTGCCGAGGGTCCCGGCAGACAGCCGGAGGGTGTTCCGGGACCTCGCCTGAAAGGACCGACACCATGACCGCCAGACGCGATATCGAAGCCATCACCGAACGCATCCGCCAGCGTTCCAGACCGGGCCGCGAGCGCTATCTCGGCCGTATCGCCGAGGCGTCGAACCGTACCGCCAACCGGGCCGTGCTGTCGTGCGGCAACCTCGCGCACGGCTTTGCGGTGTGCAGCCCCTGGGAAAAGCTGGCGCTGGGTGCAGACAAGGTGCCGAACCTCGGCATCATCACCTCCTACAACGACATGCTGTCGGCGCATCAGCCGTTCGAGACCTTTCCGGCGCTGATCAAGGACGCGGCGCACGAGGCTGGCGGCATCGCCCAGGTGGCCGGTGGGGTACCGGCAATGTGCGATGGCGTCACGCAAGGCCAGCCCGGCATGGAGCTGTCGCTGTTTTCACGCGATGTGATCGCCATGGCCGCCGCGATCGGCCTGTCGCACAACATGTTCGACGCCGCCGTCTATCTCGGCGTCTGCGACAAGATCGTGCCGGGACTGGTGATCGCCGCACTGACCTTCGGCCATCTGCCGGCGGTGTTCATTCCGGCCGGGCCGATGACCACCGGCCTGCCCAACGACGAAAAGGCCAAGGTCCGCCAGCTTTATGCCGAGGGCAAGGCCGGGCGCGCCGAACTGCTCGAGGCCGAGTCCAAATCCTATCACGGGCCAGGAACCTGCACCTTCTACGGCACGGCGAACTCCAACCAGATGCTGATGGAGATCATGGGCCTGCACACGCCTGGCGCTTCCTTCGTCAATCCGGGCACGCCGCTGCGCGAGGCCTTGACCCGCGAGGCGACGAAACGGGCGCTGGCGATCACCGCGCTCGGCAATGCCTATACGCCGGTCGGCCGGATGATCGACGAGCGGTCGATCGTCAACGGTGTCGTCGGCCTGCACGCCACCGGCGGCTCGACCAATCACACCATCCACCTGATCGCCATGGCGGCGGCGGCCGGCATCGCCATCACCTGGCAGGACATTTCCGACCTTTCGGAAGCGGTGCCGCTGCTGGCGCGGGTCTATCCGAACGGCCTCGCCGACGTGAACCACTTCCACGCGGCTGGCGGGCTCGGCTTCCTGATCCGCGAGTTGCTCGACGAAGGCATCCTGCACGAGGATGTGCAGACGGTGTGGGGCGAAGGATTGCGCCCTTACGCGGTCGAGGCAAAGCTTGGCGCCGATGGCGGCGTGGTGCGCGAGGCCTCGCCGCGCGAAAGCGGCGACGAGAAGGTGCTGGCACCGTTCAACAAGGCGTTCCAGGCAACCGGCGGTCTGAAAGTGCTCTCGGGCAATCTCGGCCATGCTGTCATCAAGACCTCGGCGGTGAAGCCGGAGCGGCGCCTCATCGAGGCGCCGGCCAAGGTCTTCGACAGCCAGCAAGGATTGAACGAGGCGTTCAAGGCAGGCACGCTGACCGGTGATTTCATCGCCGTCATCCGCTTCCAGGGACCGAAGGCCAACGGCATGCCGGAACTGCACAAGCTGACCACCGTGCTCGGCATCCTGCAGGACCGTGGCCAGCGCGTTGCGCTGGTCACCGATGGCCGCATGTCGGGTGCCTCCGGCAAGGTGCCGGCGGCAATCCATGTCACGCCGGAAGCAGTCGAGGACGGACCGATCGCCAGGATCCATGATGGCGACATCATCCGGCTCGACGCCGAAGCCGGAACGCTGGAAGTGCTGGTGCCGGCCGGAGACTTCGCACTGCGCCGGACGGCCGACGCCGACCTCATCGGCAACGAGTTCGGTTTCGGCCGCGAGCTTTTTGCTGGCTTCCGGCAACTGGTCGGCCGTGCCGACCATGGCGCCAGCGCGTTTGGAACGGCGTGACGGCAGTTCTGCGACGTTCGAGAGAAAGGGTGGTCCATGGCCCACCCTTCCGCGGTCGTACATACGATCCTATTGCACAGTCAGCTCAGCTCGCTCGCCGGCCTTGACCGTCACGGAGCCTTCCTTCGAGCTGTTGTCCGATTTCTCAGAGACGACGGCGTAGTCGCCTGCCGGGATCGCCGCCTGATACTTCTGGTCGAATGCATAGCCAAGCGACTTGCGGTTGCCGTTGATGTCCTTTTTGGTCTCGAAAATCTCGATCTTCGAGGCTCCGGGCGCGGTGATCGCCAGCACGCCGGCATTCATTGCGATCTTCAGATCCTGAAATTCGCCGGCCTTGACGGTGAACGGCTGCTCTACGACGGCAAGATCAACCGTTGCAATCAACACATAGTCATCGGGCGGCAGATCGAACTTGCTGTCGGGTCCGTAGGCATAGGTCACCTCGTCCCTTGTTCCGTCGATCTTCTTTTTCGCCTTGAGCACCTTGAAGCCGATGCCTGAACCGTCCGCCTTGTCGCCGCCCGCAGCATAATAGGCATTGGCAACGACATGGCCCACGCCGGCAATCATGTCCTTTTCCACGGTCTTGCCGGCAGCCAGCGGAATCGTCTCGGCAACCACGCCCTGCCCGATCGTGACAGTCACTTTCTCGTCGCCGGCCGGCAACACGGCTTTCGTGGTCCCATAAAAGGTGGCGGGCATGTCAGCACCGGGATAGTCGATGACGACAGCCGCGCCATCGACGACATCTGCCCCCTCGCTCGGTCGCGGATGGATGATGAGCGTGCCGGCATTCAAGTTGAAGAGAGGCTTGTAGACCTGGCCTGCCTCAATCTTGATCTTCTGCTCAGTCTTGGCCTGGCCGTCACTTGCCACGACGATATAATCGCCCGGTTCCAGATTGCCCTTGTAGGCGCCGTATTCGGTGCTGATGTAGTCACCGCGCGTACCGTCGGATTTCGCCTTGTAAATTTCCCAGGCGTTGCCGTCGGTGACGGGGTCGCCGCCTTCGGCAAGCACCGCTGTCGGCAGCAAATTGAATTCCGGTTTCGCGGGTTCGGGCGCAGGCGTCGGGGCGGGAGCGGGTTCCGGAGCCGGCGCTGGCGCCGCCACGGTCTCGACAAGCGCCTCCTGCAACGCCTTCTCGTCGGAAGCCTGGATGTATTTGCCGCCGGTGTTGTCGGCAAGGCAGGCGATCTGCCTGCCCTCGTCGGCGGTCAGGCCGAAGCCGACGACGTCGGCGGTGAAATCGACGCCGGACGCTTCGAGCTCCTTACCTAGCGCGCAAGGATCGCCGCTGCAGGTTTCGAGCCCGTCGGTGATGAGGACGACGGTCGCCTTGTCCTCGGTGTATTTCAACGCCTCGGCCGCCTGCTTGACGGCGGCGGTCAGCGGCGTCTTGCCGAGGAATTTCAGGCTGTCGGCGGCGGCCGAGATGGCGCTTGCCGAGCCTGCCTGTGGCGGCACGATCAACTGGATGTCGTCGCAGCTGCCTTTTTCGCGATGGCCATATGCCATGAAGCCGATTTCCTCATCGGCGGGGACCGATTGAAGCACGGTTCTCAGCGATTCCCGGGCGATTTCGAGCTTGGGCTTGCCGTCGATCTGCGCCCACATCGAGCCGGAGGCATCGAGAATGATGATGACCTTGTTTGCGGCAAAGCCGAATGTGGTCATCGACAAAAGGAGGATCGCCGCAGCGACGCTCCGTGCTAGTCCCGCCATCGAAATCTCCTCAAGTCCGCCCCGGTCCGGGCGGGAAAGCTATTTGACGCGACGCCACGACACAAGTCCGGGTGCGGGTGTGGGGCGGCGGAATGTCAAACTTCTGAGCGGAAGCGAAAATCCGCTCAGTAGGTCGTGCGCCGCTCTTCAGAAGGCGGCCGGCCGAACTGCAGCCGGTAGCTCTGGGCAAAATAGGAATGCGAGGTGAAGCCCGTGGCGATCGCAACATCGAGGATCGGCATGTTGGTCTGGCGCAGCAATTCGCGCGCCCGCTCCAGCCGCAGCCGCATGTAATAGCGGCCAGGCGTGACGCTGAGATGGCGCAGGAACAGGCGCTCGACCTGACGCACCGACAGGCCGGCGGATTTGGCCAACTGCACCGCCGACAGCGGCTCATCGAGGTGGTCGGCCATCAGCTCGACGATGCGCCGGAGCTTCTCCGACTTGCCGGTGAGGTCGCGTTCAGGTCCGACACGCTGGCGGTCGCCGGCCGAGCGGATGCGTTCGTGCTGGAACTGGTTGGCGACGCCATTGGCGAGGTTGGAGCCGAAATCGCCACGCACGATCTCCAGCATCAGGTCGATAGAGGTGGTGCCACCGGCGCATGTGTAGCGCTTGCGATCTATCTCGAAGACGTTGCCGGTGCAGTTGATGTCGGGGAACCGCTCGACGAAGCCGGCGCGGTTTTCCCAATGGATGGTGCAGCGATAGCCTTCGAGCTGGCCGGCCTCGGCAAGCAGGTAGGACCCGACCGATAGCGCGCCGAGCGCGTTGCCGCGCCGGCCCCAGCTGCGCAGCGCCGCCAGCACCTTGCTCTTGCCGGGAAATTCCGTCGTCAATCCGACCGAGACGAAGAGGATGTCGACCGGCGGCAGGTCGGCAACGGCATAGTCGATCTTGAGCGGCAGGCCATTGGAGGCCATCACCGGATCGCCATCGGCCGACACCGTGGTCCAGCCGTAGAAGTCGCGGCCAAGCAACCGGTTCGCCGACCGGAACGTATCGATCGCCGCGGCCAGCGAGAACATGGAGAACTTGTCGACCAGCAGGAAAGCGAACTGCCGGCCACCTTGAACGGGGTCAGTCATGACCGGCCGTTCTACAGGAACAGTTGGGTTCGGCAAAGCTGCGGCTTTCTGGTGGGTCAGAAGGACGGCCGTTTCAATCCGGCCGCAAGGTAGGCTGAGGCTAACGTATTGGCCATCAACATGGCAATGGTCATCGGGCCGACACCCCCGGGAACCGGCGTTATGGCGCCAGCGGCCTTGGCCGCTTCGGCATAGGCGACATCGCCGACGAGGCGCGACTTGCCTTCGCCCTTTTCCGGCGCCGGGATGCGGTTGATCCCGACATCAATGACGGTGGCGCCGGGCTTCACCCAATCACCCCTGATCATCTCCGGCCGGCCGACGGCCGCGACAAGAATATCGGCGGTGCGGGCGAGCGCCGGCAGGTCCCTGGTGCGGCTGTGGGCGATGGTGACGGTGCAGTTGGCGGCAAGCAGGAGGTTGGCCATCGGCTTGCCGACGATGTTGGAGCGGCCGACGACGACCGCGTTGAGACCGGACAGGTCCTTGCCGCGCACGCGTTCAATCAGAAGCATCGAGCCCGCCGGCGTGCAAGGCACGAAGGCGGTCTCGAGTTCGCCGGTGCCGAGCTTGCCGACATTGATGAAATGAAAGCCGTCGACATCCTTTTCCGGCGCGATGGTCTGGATGATCTTGCCGGCATCGATATGGGCAGGCAGCGGAAGCTGCACCAGGATGCCGTTGATGGCCGGATCGGCGTTGAGGTCGCCGATGATCTTCAGCAATGCCGGTTCGGAAGTTTCAGCCGGCAGCGTGTGCTGGACGGAATGAAAGCCACATTCCTTGGCGGTGCGAGACTTGGAAGCGACATAGACCTGGCTGGCCGGATCCTCGCCGACGATGACCACTGCAAGACCGGGCTTGGCGTTGCCTTTCGCAACCAGTTCGGCCGTCAGGGTCTTGACCGTCCGCACCACGTCTTCGGCGACGCTCTTACCATCAATCACTTCGGCCATGGACCACCCTTCAACACCGTTCCGCCCAAGGCGGCCGCATCCGAAAACATGAATGCGTCGCCTTGAATCCTTGTCTGACACCTGCCGCGAAATCCGCGCACCCGGATCAAGCCCGAGAGCGTGCATTCGACAACATGCAACGCGGCATTTTCACGAAAATTCCAACACGCAATCCCGCCAAAGCGCCGTCCCATGCCGTTTACGCGAAACCGGCATGTTTTTGTTCGGCACCGGGGAGTATTTTGTGGCTCAGAAGTAACGGCGGCGCGCGCGGGTCTCGGTGAGTTCGCGGACCGCTTCGCGGAATTCGCGCAGGCTGGCGCGGATTTCGTCGATTGGAGCCTGCTGTTCGACATCGCCCGCGGCGCGCGGCGCCTCCGCCGATGGCGGCTCATAGGGCTGCACTGACTGCTGCGGCGAGGTGGGCTGCTGCGGATAGACCGGAGAAGCGGGCAGAGGCGGATAAGGCATCTGTCCGGCATGGGGCGCGGGCTGCGGATAGGGATAGCCCGGCTGCTGGGGCACCTGCCAGGGCTGCGCCTGCGGATAGCCCATCGGCTGCGCGTAGGGATAGGCCTGTGGGCCCGAATACGGCCGCTGCTGCACCATGTGAGGAGGCAATGGCGGCTGCGCCATCGGTTGCGGATAGGGGCCATGGGCGCCCGGCTGGTAAGGCGGCGGCGGATAGGCTGCCGCAGCCGGCTGCCGAGGCGCAAAGGCGGCCGCCGACTGGGAATAGACGGAGCGCGAATCTTCCGTTGATCTCACGTCAGCGAGGGGTGAAACCCACTCATCGGTATCGGCAGTGTCCTCCGGGGACGGCTTGCGGGACATGGCCTTGCGCAGCATCGACAGCAGCGCACTGATCCGACCGGGGCCTTCGTCCTGCGTGATCTCAGCCTGCTGAACAGGCGGGGGTGATGCCGGCGGTGGCGGCGCAGGGGGTGGCGGTGCCGCGGGCTGCGGTGCCGGTGGTTGTGGTGCCGGCGGGGGTGCTGCCTGAAATGCCTTGTCTTCATAAGGCACCCGGCGTTCGTCCGTAATGGGGTCGCGGCGCGAGCGCGAAGTCGCGGTCTCACGCAAACTCTCATAGGCGCCACGCATGACACCGAGGCCAATACCGGAGGCAAAGCCCAGCAACAGCCCGGCAAGCGCCACCACGACCCGCGACGGTCCGTTCGGCTCAAGCGGCGCGAAGGCCTTCGAGATCACATTGATGTTGGCGGTGTTGATGTCCTTCTGCTCGCCGGTCTCCTTGGCGCGCAGCAGATATTGTTCATAGACCGACCTCTTGGCTGCGGCCTCGCGCTCCAGTTCGCGCATCGACACCAGATCGCTGTTGACGTCGCCGCTGCGCACCTTCAGCTGCGCCAGACGAGAGGCGAGATCTTGTTCGAGCTGGACCGCGCGCTTGAGGTCGACCTGCAGCGACGAGCCGATGCGGTGCAGCTCCCCGGCGATGCGGTCGCGTGCACCGGCAAGCTGGGCATTGAGCGCCTGGAGTTCGGGGTGACGCGGTCCAAACCGGATGGCGGCGCGGTCAGCCTCCTGCTTGAGCGATGCATACTGCGAACGCAGATCGCTCATCGTGTTGGAGTTGATCTCCTCGGGCAAGGTACCGGTGAGAACCGAGTTGACGTCGACCGAACGCGCCGAGGCCGCCCGGGCATTGAGCTCCAGGGTGCGGGCGCGGGCAACCGACAGCTGCTCGTTGAGTTTCAACATCTCGTCGTCGCTGATGAGGTGGCCCTGCGCGTCGACGAGGTCGTGCGTGGCCCTGAAATCCTCGACCTTGCGCTCAGCCGCCTCGACGCCCTTGCGCAGTTCATCCAGCCGGGCCGTCAGTTCGTCGGTGGCGCGGCCGGCGGTATCGGACTGGATCTGGCCGAAGGTCTGCAGGAAGACATCCGTCATCGTGTTGGCGATGAGAGCCGATTTCTCGCCATTCTGCGTGGTGGCGCTGACGGTGATGACGAAGGTCTTGCCGCCGCGCTCGACCGAAAGGCTTTCGGCCAGGTTGCCGACAGCGAGTGCACGGCGGCGGGTGTCGTCGACACCGCCCGGCCCGTCGTGCCGCGACAGGATTGAGCGGACGAGCGACATGACGCCGAGGCCGCCGCTGCCTTGCCCATTGAATTCCGGGTCGTTGACGAGATTGAGCTTGTCGACGACCTTGTTCAGAACAGTACCGGACGTCAGCACCCGGACCTGGTTTTCGACGATGGCCAGCGTGGCGTCGGAGGCGACGACCGACTGGGTGAGGTCGCGATCGGTGAGCTTCAGGTCGCGCGGATCGACGATCAGTTCGGTGGTGGCCTCGTATTTCTTCGGCGTCGACAGCGCGATGGCGATGCCTAGTCCGGCACCCAGTATCGTCGTCGTCACGATCAACAGCTTCGACCTGGCAACACCGCGGACGACCTGCATCGGATCGATCAGCGGCTTCCATTGCTGGCTGTCCACGCCGTCGTTGTGGGACGCCCGCGCATCGCCTGAACGGTAAGGTTCGGATGTGCGATCGGGGCGATACGTGCCTGCGGGCTCGGCGGCAACAGACGTTGTCCGCGACGTGGTTTGCGCGTAGCCCGATGATGCCGATCTGGTTGCTGAATTATCGTCGGCGGATGAACCGCGCTGCGGCGGCACCTGCGCAGAAGCAGGACCATGGCCAGCCTGATACCCGTCCGTTCCGACCGCGTCCGACGGCTTCAGGTTCGACAGCGCCTCGCGCTGCGAAGGGTTCGGCCGCGGCTCGCGCCGTGACCGGGCGAGACGATGGCGCGCGGCGGCATCCTCGCGCCACGACCGGTCTGCCCGATCCCCGATCGAGACCAGCGACGCGTCGGGTTCGTCGTCGCCGCGCACAGCCTGGCCGAGCGCCAGCAGCGAACGCTCGCGCTTCCAGTCTTCACGGTTTTCCCTGTCGACCATCGTCTGGAGCTTTACCCTTGGCGGCCTGCAAACGGCGCTTCGCCATTCGTTAAGCCACGCTAAACAGGCATGGAAAACAAAAGGTTAATTTTCGCACGCCGAAGCCGCGGTTTCCCTCTCTGCTGGCAGCTATTTTTCGACCCACCTCAAGCCTCAGAACGGCACGTTAAGTTTTCCGACCTAACCTTCCCAAAAGACATGACGCAAGCCAGTGACATATCGCAAAGGCGGCCCTTCGCCCGGATCGGCACTTTTTTGGCCGAACGACGGGGGCTGCTGCGCGACTATTTCTCGGCGATCAGCGGCGCCGGCGGACGACTGGTGTTTTCACTCGCCTATTTCATCGCGCTGGCCAACACGCTGTCCATTTCCGAGTTCGGCATGTTCGCCACCGCATCGGCGGCCGGCGTCATGCTGTCGCGCATCCTCGCCTTCGGTTTCATCTCGGCGCTCTATCGCACGGCCACCATCCGCCCCAATCTGATCGGCACCTTCACCGCCGGCTTCCTGCTGCTCGGCGTGCTGTCGCTGCCCCTGCTGGCCGCGGCCTCGTTCGGCGTCTACCTGATCTTCTTCGCCGACACCGTGCCGCTGTCGGTGTTTGCGGCAATCGTCTTTGCCGAGGCGCTGTTGTGGCGGCCTGTGGAGGTGGCGCTGATCGTCAACAACGGTCTGGGCAAGTTCGGCCGCGCAGCCCTGCTTGCCATCATGGCGACGGCGCTGCGGGCGCTTGGGGCGGCGCTGTTCATGTTCTGGGCGCAACATAGCGTCTGGATATGGTCGTGGTTCTATATCGGCGCCAATGCCGCCTCGCTGCTGATTGCATTCGGCTTTTTCTACCCGCGCCAGCGGTTGCGGCTGCGCATCGAGCTTTATCTGCGGCGGCTGGCCGACTCCATCTACGTGGCCGGCGCCGAGGTGCTGTTCTACCTGCAGATGGAGTTCGACAAGCTACTCGTGCTGGCGATCGGCGGGCCGCATCTGGCCGGTATCTACGCCATCATCATGCGGCTGGTCGACCTGACGGCCATTCCGATCCGCACCTTCTCGATGATGCTGGTGCAGCGCATGATGCGGGCCCCCGAACTGCTGTCACGGCTGGCGGTCAAGAGCGGCATCGAGGGCGGCGTGTTCGTGGTCTCGACGCTTGCGCTGCTGACGCTTGGCATCGTGCTGCATTTCTTCCCCAACGCGCTCGGCAAGAACGTCGCCGAGGCCGCCCCGCTGGTGGCGCTGGCGATCTGCGTTCCGGGACTGCGCAATCTGGTCGAATACCAGGCCGAGCTGCTGTTCGCACGTGGCCAGACGCTGGTGCGGGCGCTCAATCTCGGGCTGCTCGCCGGGCTGAAGGCGGTGTTGCTGACCTATGTGCTGACGACCATCCTCGACACGCCGAACCTGGTGCTGTCGCTCAACGTCGTCTTCCTGCTTCTGTATCTCGCCTCGACGCTGCTCACCTATTCGGCGATGCGCAAGCCGGCGAAGCCAGTTTAGAGCTCCCACTTTTGGGACTATGCTTAGCCAAGCCCGATCAGGCGGCGGATGCGGCCGATATCGGTGCCGATGAACGACTGCATGCCGATCGCCACCTGCTCCGGCGCCATGGCGCCAATGAAGCGGCGAAACTCGTCGTCCGACAGCGCTTCGCCGGTCCAGTGGACGCGACAGAACTCCTCCGAACCGTGGAAATGGCCGGCGCCCTCCAGCAGATCGTCGACGTAGCGGCCGTAGATCATGCACTCGGAGAATTTGCGCGCCGAGCCGACGACCTCGACCCAGCCGCGTGCATGGACTTTCTCGATTTCGTCGCACATGGCCCGCACGGTGTCTCGCCGCCACGCGATCAGCGTCGAGATATAGTCATGGATCGATGTCCGGGACGGATCGATGCCGAGTGCCGCACCCGCGTTGCGCGACCAGATGCGATGCTCGTCATGACCTTCGTCTGCAAGCACCCCATCGCGGCGGAACAGCCGCGCCTTGCCGTCGCGCCAGAAGGCGCGGCAGTCGAATGGTTTGACGAAGGCGACGTCGGAATCGCAGAAGATCAGCACGTCTTCCCGGGCATGCGCGGCAATCGCGATACGGCGCAGCTGCTGTACGTGCCAGCCGCGCAGCGGCTGGGTCTTCCGGCTGAGCCAGACGCGCCGGCGAAACAGGCTGAGCGGATCATCGAAGGCATGCAGCCAGCGCGGCAGCAATTCCCGCTCGTCGACGACGCTACGATGGCCGGTTTCCAACTGACGGAAAAGGTTGATATCGCGATGTTCGACCAGGATGTAGTGGTGCGCCGCGCCTGAGACGTGGCGGTCGAGCGTTTCGCACAGCAGGCGGCAGCGTTCGAAATCGGGCGCATAGCTTGCCGTCACTATTGCCGCCGTCGGTATCTGCCGAAGCGGGCTTGCCTCGACAGCGGCACCCGGAACGAACCGGCTGTTCAATGGATGTCTCCGGCAGCTTCGGATGCGCGCGAGAATCTCTGCCTGACGACGCGCAGCAGGAACAGTGGATTGCCGACGACGTAGCGGCGCCACAGGCGGCCCGGTTCGACAGCCAATCGAAACAACCATTCCAGGCGCAGCTGGCGCATCCACAAGGGTGCCCGCGGCACCGCGCCGCTCAGGAAATCGAGCAATGCACCAACGGCGATCGGCAGCGTGCAGTGGCGCGCGTCGATGTGGCGCGCGATCCACAATTCCTGGCGCGGCACGCCCATGGCGACGAGCAGCACGTCCGGCCGCAGGGTTGCAATCCGTTCGACGATCTCCGGCTCCTGCGCGGCGGAGAAAAAGCCGTCGTGGATGACTACGAACCTATGTTGGACGGCAATCGCCGCCAGTTTCTTCGACGCCGCTTCGGCATTGACGCGCGTGGCCCCGAGCAGAGCCACGGTCAGCGGCAGGGTCGAGGCCTGCAGGAAGGCAGGCACGAAATCGGTACCATTGAGATTGTCCGGAAAAGGCGAGCCGTAGAGAACTTTCGCCGCGAGATCGACACCGATGCCATCAGGTAGGATGAGAAAGTCATCCAGCGCCTCGGCGAAGAGCGGATCCGTGCAGGCCATGTTGGCATTGTGGGCGTTGAGGAAAGTGACCTTGGTAAAACGGCGCTCTCTGGTCAACCGCGTCAGCAGGGCCATCGCCTCGTCCCAACGGATCGCGAGCACCGGGATGCCGAGGATCGTTCTCAAGGTGTCGCGCCCCGACGCGGCGCGGGTGGAGTGCATGTTCATGCAAACGCCTCCTGCCTGACCGGTCCGAGTTTTTCGAGGCCGAGCCGGATGGCGGCATCGAGCGCCTTGAGCTGCGAACGACGGAATGCGCTGCCGTCAACATCCCGAATGTCGGCCGCCGATGCCTCAAGGGCGCTGGCGAAGGCGGCGGGATCGTCGGTGACGATGCAATTGGCCGGGCGATGGTCGATGCCGCGCAGCGAGCGGGTGGTGGCGACGGACGGCAGACCGAGCTCGAAGGTTTCGATGGTCTTCAACTGGACGCCGCTGCCGGCGGTGCTGATCAGCGGGATGACGGCTGCACTGCGCACAAAGGCCTGGGCATCGGGCACACGGCCGACAAATTCGACGCCCGGATGCTTGGAGGTGATGCCCGAAGGCATGCTGCCGGCGATGCGGATGCGGAAACCGGGCCGCAGATGCGGCACCACCTTGCCCAGGAACCAGTCGAGGCCGATGCGGTTCGGCTGCCAGGTCCAGGTGCCGACCAGCGCCGCGTCGCAGTCGATGCGGCGCTGGCCTTTGGGTTCGGACGCCTGGGCGCCGGTCACCAATGGCAGCACCGCCGAGCGGTCGTTGGAGGCGACACCGAGTGCCCAGCGGTCCTCCTCTGCCAGGGTGAAGACGAAGCGTGCCCGACGGCAGAGACGCTCCTCCATGGTCCTGAGCAACCGTGCCTCGCGGCGGAACAACAGGCGCTGGAAGAGGCTGCCGGCGGCACCCGCGTTCTCCTGCGCCGAAAGATGCTCGACATTGTGGGCGACGAAGATCGAAGGCCGCTCAGTGAACAGCTTTTCGAAGGCGCCGGCGAACTGCACGGAATTCATCACATAGCCGTCGACCGGACCGACGCTTTTGACAGCAGCGAGAACATCGCTGTCGGAGACGGCGCGCAACTTGACCGACGCGAAGGTGAGGCGCGATGGCAGCGCCTTGCCGACCCAGGCCAGCTTTTGCCGCGCAGAGGCATTGTCCGTGCGCACATCGATCGCGCCCAGCACCACCGTGTTTTCGGGATCGGCCGCGGGTTTTCCCGGCCAGGTGAAGCCGATGACGGTGACGCGCGCGCCGGCACGCCGCAAGGCAGCGATGATTGCAGCGTTGGCGATCTCATAGCCCGAGGCGAGAGCGCCGTCGGGCACGATCGATGTGGCAAACAGCAGATGCATCTCACCTATCCTGTGGGTGTAGCCGGTAGCAAAGTGCGGTGAACCCTTGATTAAGCGAGCACAGTCAACGAGCGAAAACCCGTGCCTGGCCGGCTTCTCCGTGCAAGGTGATTAACGAAACCTTATCACCGTGGTGCTACCAGAGCCCAACTCACCATGTGGCTGGACACGGATGATCCCTTTGCCATCGGACAGTTCGGTATCGATCGCGGGACGCTCGCCCCGGCTTGCGGCAGAGGCTGTCGAAGCGGTCGTCACCTTGCCGACCTTCAAGCGGCCCGAGCAGGTGCTGGAAACGCTGGCGTCGCTGCGCGCCCAGCAAACCGCCAGGTGCTTTGCCGTCATCGTCATGGAGAATGAAGCCGAGGCGCGTGCCGGCGCCAAGGCGGCGCTGCCGCTGTTCGAGCGCGGCGAGATGTCCGGCATAGTCATCATCGCGCATGAGCGTGGCAATTGCAGCGCCTACAACGCCGGCTGGCAGACGGCCATCCTGCAATTCCCGAATTTCAGGCATCTGCTGGTCATCGATGATGACGAGATCGCCGATCCGCAGTGGCTGGAACGGATGTGCGGGGCAGCCGAAACGCTCGGCGCCGATATCGTCGGCGGCCCCCAGGTGCCTGACTTTGCCGACCCGGCCCATGCGAGGTGGGCCGAACATCCGGTGTTCGCGCCGCCCTACCGGGAGACCGGGCGCGTGCCGGCGCTCTATTCGTCCGGCAATCTTCTGGTCGGACGCAACGTCCTTATCGCCATGGGGCCGCCCTTTCTCGATCTGAAATTCAATTTCATGGGCGGCGGTGATTCCGACTTTCTCAGCCGGTCCGCGCAGAGGGGCTTTGTGCTTGGCTGGTGCGCCGAGGGACAAGTGCATGAGACCGTCCCAGCCCGGCGCGTCGAGGCCGACTGGATCCGTGCCCGCAGCCTGCGCAACGGCGTGATCTCGACACTTGTCGAAAAGAAGAAGCGCGCCGGCACGCCGCTGGCCGGCGCCATGGTGTTGCTGAAGAGCCTGGCGCTGCTTGCCGCCTCACCGTTTCGCGGCATGATCCGGCTGGCGCGGACAGGATCGCCGGCGATCGCCATCTACCCCGTCCATGTGGCGCTGGGCCGCGTGCTTGCCGAATTCGGATATGCCAATGAGCAGTACCGCCAGCCTGAGAAAAACTGAGCGCGCGCCGCTCAGCGCCGCGTTCACGCGCGAAGGCGTGGCGACCGCGATCGCGGCACTGCTTTTCACCATCATCATGGTCTCCTTTCGCCCGTTCCAGCCGGCCGGCGCCGAACTGACCGGCGCAGGCGGCGACATCGTCAACCAGCTTGGCTTCAGCTCGCTCGGCGCCATGTCGATCTTCTCACTGATGGCTTTCGCCGATCCGCGCATCGTGCGCTCGCTGCTTAGCCCGTCCTGGGTCCTGATGCTGGGCTTCTTTTTCCTGTCGGTGGTGATGGCAACCGACCCGCCCTCGGCGATGCGCGCCGCCTCTTTCACGCTGATCGGCATTTTGACGATGGCGACGATCCTGGTCTTGCCGCGCGACGCCGAAGCCTTCTCAAGGGTCATCATCTTCACCGCCGTCGTGGTCATGGGCCTTTCCTATTTCGGCCTCATCGTCTTTCCGCACGAGGCGATGCACACCGCAAACTCACAGGAGCCCGAACATGCCGGCCTGTGGCGCGGCGTGTTCACCCACAAAAACATCGCCGGGCCAATCATGGCCTGTTTCAGCTTCGCTGGCCTCTACCTCTACCGGCGCGGGCAGCGGCTTTGGGGAGCGGGGATATTCTGCGCGGCGATGATCTTCATGCTGCACACCGGCTCCAAGACGACGGCCGGCCTGGTGCCGTTCTCGATCCTGATCGTCGTGCTGCCGAGCCTGATGGGCATGCGGCTCGGCACGCCGATCCTGTTTGCGCTGGCAATCATCGCCACGGCAGTCGGTACGCTGGGCATCGTCTTCCTGCCGCCGGTGAAACATCTGGCGGCGATCTACTTTCCCGACATGACCTATACCGGGCGCACGACGCTGTGGGAGTTCGCCGGCAGCATGCTGGCGAAGAAGCCATGGACCGGCTACGGCTATGAAAGCTTCTGGGGAACGCCGCTGCTGCTCAACCAGGACCAGCCGTTCGACCGGCCCTGGGACATCAGAACCATCGTGCACGGCCATGACGGCTATCTCGACATCGCCGTGCTGATGGGCATTCCGGCACTTTGCGTAGCGGTCTACACCTTCCTCGTCGCGCCGTTGCGCGACTACATGCGCATCCCGCTGCGCAAGGAAAACATCTACCTCGGCGACTTTTTCATGATGGTGGTGCTGTTCACCGCGCTGAACGCCTTCCTCGAAAGCTTCTTCTTCCATCGCGGCGACCCGGTCTGGCTGTTCTTCGTGCTCGGCGTGCTCGGCCTGAGGCAAGTATCGCTGCGGCCGATGGCGGTGCGCGATCCCGATCATGATGCGTGATCCCGATCACAGTGCGTGATCCCGATCGCGGTGTGCGATCCCAATCGCGGTCGCGATCTTCCGGTCCGTCCTGACGGGGCTTCCCCACTGAACCGCGAGCGTCTATGTGAAGGCCTTCCTGCGGAGGGTTCCATGACGATCAGGCTTGTTCTCGCCGGCTGCGGCAATATGGGTTACGCCATGCTCTCGGGCTGGCTGAAATCCGGCAAGCTTCACCCATCGGCGGTTTTCGTGGTTGAGCCCAATGCCGACCTGCGCAATCGAGCCGCGGCGCTGGGCTGCGGCACGGCTGCGGATGCCAGCGATATTCCGGCCGACGCCGTGCCGGATCTCGTCGTCATCGCGGTAAAGCCGCAGGTGATCCGTGATGTGACAGCCGCTTACAAGCGCTTCGGCGACGGCCGTACCACCTTCGTCAGCATCGCAGCCGGGACACCGGCCGCCACCTTCGAGGCGATCCTGGGCAGTCGCGCACCGGTCGTACGCTGCATGCCCAACACGCCGGCTGCCATCGGCAAGGGCATGATGGTGGTGTTTTCCAACAAGCTGGTCTCGGATGAGACCAAGCGTTTCGTCGCCGACCTTTTGTCGGCGAGCGGTGAAGTGGCAACCATCGATGACGAAGGCCTGATGGATGCGGTGACCGCCGTGTCCGGTTCGGGGCCGGCCTACATCTTCCATTTCATCGAAGCACTGACCGTGGCAGCCGAGAAAGCCGGCTTGCCGACGGCGACCGCCAAGCTGCTCGCCATGCAGACTGTCTACGGTGCTGCCTCGCTCGCCGCCGAAAGCGGCGAGGAGCCGGGCGTGCTGCGCCAGCAGGTGACCAGCCCCAACGGCACGACGGCAGCGGCCCTTGGCGTGCTGATGGGCGAAGACCGGCTGACCAATCTGCTTACCCAGGCGGTGGAGGCGGCGCGGCTGCGGTCGATCGAACTGGGGAAGTAAGTCCTCAGTTCGTCCCGTACAGCATCTCGTCCTGAAGCCGGCGCAAGGCGAACAGCCTTGTCGTCTGGTCGGGCGCGGCATTGGCGGCGGTCAGCAGTTCGCCTTTCCGGACCGGTTTCAACACCTTGCCGCCCTCGAGCAGGCCGACCGGCACCGCGCCCTGGGCGCGGGCTTCGCCGACGGTCATGGTCCAGGAGCGGTAGCAGGTCTCGCCGATCGCATCGAAGGTCTCGCCGGCGGCGAGATCGCGCTTGGCAACGGCGCACACCTCGGCCACTGGCCGCGGCAGCGGCACCATGTCGGCCTTGCCGAAAAGCACGATGCGGGCGGCGGTCAGCGGCACTTCCAGCGAGGTCAGATGATAGGGCCGGAACAGGCTGTAATAGGGGCCGTGGCCGATATGCAGATCGTCCATGCGCTCGATAATGCGCGGGTGCGTCGCCTCGACGATGACGAAGACACCGGGGGCGACGCCCTTGCCGACCGTGTAGTCGACGACGCCTTTCTTCAACAAGAGCCCACCATCCTCGCGCGGAATAAGCACTTTGACGAGGTCGTCGCGGTCGGCCTTGGGGCCGTGCATGCCGGGCACGTCGGGCACCAGCCCGGTGGCGTTGGCGATGGCGCACATCTCGACCATGGTTTTCGAACCGTCGACGAACTCGACCAGCATGCGCGGGTTCATGTTGCGGCGGATCGCTTCCGCGCGATAGTCGTCGGGCACGGCTTCGTGGTTGAGCGGGTTGTTCTTGCCCTTGCCGGCCGAGACGATGGTTAGCCCGAGCGCCGACGCAAACTCGATCAGTTCCATGCAGCTTGACGGCTCGTCACCTGCGCCGACCGAATAAACGACGCCAAGCCGGTCCGCCTGCTGCTTGAGGTAGCAGCCGATGGTGACGTCGGCCTCGACGTTCATCATCACCAGATGCTTGCCGTGCTCCATCGCCATCAGGTCGAAATCGGCGGCGACACCAGGCTTGCCGGTGGCGTCGATGACGACGTCGATCAGCGGGTTGCTCACCAGCATCTCGTTGGAGGTGATGGCGATCTTGCCGCCCTCGATGGCGCGGGTGACTTTCGAGGCGGTATCGGCTTCGACCGCCATGGCTTCATCGCCATAGGCGATGCGGATTGCCTCGCGTGCGGTGTGCGGGCGGCGTGTCGAGATGGCGCAAACCGAAATGCCCGGCATCAGCATGCCTTGCGTGACCAGATCGGTGCCCATCTCGCCCGAGCCGATGACGCCGATGCGCACCGGGCGACCTTCGGCGGCACGGCTGGCAAGATCGCGGGCAAGCCCGGTCAGGGCAACATTGGTCATGCAGGGTTGTCCCATGATTTCCGAATTGGAGGCGGCAATAGCAGGGAAGCACCCCCTTTTGCCAACGAAACCGCAAGCCGGCGGCAATTTCTCGTCGGTCAAAGCTGGCATGACGATGGGGAACAGAGGAAGACACGTCGATCGACGCGGCTTCAGACTACCCTGACATAGCTCGTCATTCCCGATTTCTGGTGCTCGATGATGTGGCAGTGCAGCAGCCAGTCGCCTGGATTGTCGGCGACGAAGCCCAGGCTCACTTTTTCGTTGGGCTGGATGAAATAGGTGTCCGAAATCAGAGGCTGAACCTGGCGCGTCGATGACGACAACACCTTGAAGCTCATGCCGTGCAGATGCATCGGATGGGATTGCGGCGTCAGGTTTTCCATGTCGATGACATAGCTTCTGCCGAGTTTCAGTTCGGCCAGTGGCGCTGTCGGATCGGGCGTGTCGCCTGGCCACGGCACCTTGTTGATTGCCCAGAAACTGTAGCCAAGCGAACCGCAGATGCCATCGCTCGGGATGCTTTCCGCCGTGGCGCTGAGCGACAGGGAAATGTGCTGGGCGCTGGTCAGATCCACCTCCGCCACCGGATTGGCCTCGAGGGGTGCAACATCACGCATGTCCCGCTTGAGCGAGCTTCCAGTCGCGCGCAGGGTCGCCAGGATTTTGGGCTTGGTGCCCCTGACGTCCCGCAGGCTGACAATCGTACCTTCGTCGTCGGGCATGCGGATGGCGAGTTCCATGCGCTGGCCGGGTCCAAGCAGCAGGGCATCGGGTGAAAAACGCTGCGGCACCGGATTACCGTCCAGCGCCATGACGATCGCTTCGGCGCCGTCGACGCGAAAGGCATAGATTCGCGTGACGTCGGTAATGGCGATGCGCAACCGCACCAGCCCGCCGGCCGGCGCGTCATATTGCGGCTGATCGAGCCAGTTGGCGGTGCGCACGGTGCCGTATGTGCCGGTTCTTGCGGCATCGCGTGGCCGAAACAGGCTGATGAACTGGCCGTCGTCGCCGAGGCGCCAGTCGCGCAGATTGATGACCATTTCGGCATCGAATTTCGGATCGCCGGGGTTTTCGACCACGATCACGCCTGTCATGCCGTGGCCCATCTGCTCCAGCGTGTTGCAATGCGGGTGGTACCAGAAGGTGCCGGCGTCGGGCGGCGTGAAGGCGTAATCGAAATGATCGCCGGTATAGACGTAGGGCTGGACCAGAAACGGCACGCCGTCCATCTTGTTCGGCACGCGAATGCCGTGCCAGTGGATCGTTGTCGGATCGTCGATGGCGTTGATGAGACGCGCGGCGAAGGGCTCGCCTTTTCTCATTCTGAGCACCGGCGGCATTCCGGCATCACCATAGGTCAGCACATCCCTGGTCCGGCCGACATCCATCAGCTTCGCCTCGATCTTGGCCGTCTGCAGCACCACAGGCTCTGACTTGGCGGCGGCCCAGCCGCCGAACCTGCCCAGGGCTGACAGCCCAACCCCGCTGGCGCCGGCGATCGCTGCCGTTTTCAAAAGCCTGCGGCGGGTGAGTACGGTCATTGGCGCTCCAACTGGAAAGACGACTGCCCGAAGGTGTACCCGTCAGGCCATGGATCACAAGTCGGCAAACCGCGCAAATTCTGTTGATGGCATGGTGTGAACCACGGTCAAAACACCTGCGCCTCAGTCCCGTTCAAGCGGCACTGTCAGAACGAAAAGACGACAGGGCTTGCTGCCGCTATTCAGCCGCCTCGGCATGGGGCACGGGAACATAATTGAGAATCGGTCCGAGCCAGCGCTCGACCTCGGCCAATGGCATCGCCTTGCGGCGCGCATAATCCTCGACCTGGTCGCGCTCGACCTTGGCGACGCCAAAATAATAGCTTTCGGGATGCGACAAATAGATACCGGACACCGACGAGCCCGGCCACATCGCATAGCTTTCCGTCAGGCTGACCCCCGCATTGCCCTCGCCGTCGAGCAGCCGGAACAGTGTCGCCTTCTCGGTATGGTCGGGCTGGGCGGGATAGCCGGGCGCCGGGCGGATGCCACGATAGGGTTCGCCGATCAGTTCGTCTGGCGCCAGCGCTTCGTCGGGCGCGTAGCCCCAGAATTCCTTGCGCACCTTCTCATGCATGCGCTCGGCAAAAGCCTCGGCGAAACGGTCGGCCAGCGCCTTGACCATGATCGACGAATAATCGTCGTTCGCCCGCTCGAAGCGCTCGGCGATCGCCACCTCCTCGATGCCGGCGGTGACGATGAAGCCGCCGATATAATCGGGCCTGCCGCCGTCCGACGGGGCCACGAAATCCGACAGCGCGACATTGGCCTTGCCGTCGCGCTTGGTCAGTTGCTGGCGCAAGGTGAAGAACGTCGCCAATTCCTGCGATCGCGCCTCGTCCGTAAACAGCCTGATATCGTCACCGACGGCATTGGCCGGCCAGAAGCCGATGACGCCGCGTGGCGCGAACCATTTCTCGGCGATGATTTTCTTCAGCATCGCCTGCGCATCCTCGAACAGTTGGCGCGCCGCTGGTCCCTGCGCCTCGTCTTCGAGGACTTTTGGATAACGCCCCTTCAACTCCCAGGTCTGGAAGAATGGCGTCCAGTCGATGTAGCGCGCGAGTTCCGCAAGGTCCCAGTTTTCGAAGACCTTGACGCCGCTGAAAGACGGCCTCGGCGGTTGATAAGCAGACCAGTCGATCCGGTGCGCGTTGGCCCTCGCCCTGGCCAGCGGCAGCCGCTGCTTGTCGGCTTCGGAGCGGGCATGCGCGTCGGCGACCTTCTTGTACTCGACCCGCACGGCGTCGACATAGCCGTCCCTGGTCTCGTTCGACAGCAGGGAGGACACAACGCCGACCGCCCGGCTGGCGTCGTTAACATAGACGGTCTGGCCCCTGGTGTAGCGCGGATGGATCTTTACCGCCGTGTGTACGCGGCTGGTCGTCGCGCCGCCGATCAACAGCGGAATGTCGAAGCCTTCGCGCTCCATCTCGGCGGCCATGTGCGCCATCTCGTCGAGCGACGGCGTGATCAGGCCGGACAGGCCGATGATGTCAACCTTCCGTTCGCGCGCCGTCTGCAGAATCTTGGCCGCCGGCACCATGACGCCGAGATCGATGATCTCGTAATTGTTGCAGGCGAGCACGACGCCGACGATGTTCTTGCCGATGTCGTGGACATCGCCCTTCACCGTCGCCATCAGGATCTTGCCGGCCGTCTGGCGTTCGCCATTGTCGATGCCGTTGGCGGCGTTCGCCACCTTCTCGGCCTCCATGTGCGGCAGCAATCCCGCCACCGCCTGCTTCATCACGCGGGCCGACTTCACCACTTGCGGCAGGAACATCTTTCCCGCGCCGAACAGGTCGCCGACGACATTCATGCCGGCCATCAGCGGGCCTTCGATGACATGCAGCGGGCGCTCAGCCGCCAGCCGGGCTTCCTCCGTATCGGCGTCGATGAATTCGGTGATGCCGTTGACCAGCGCGTGGCTGATCCGCTGTTCGACCGGCAATTCGCGCCAGGCGAGATCGCGCTCCCTGGCCTCCTGGCCGGCCGTGCCCCTGAAGCGTTCGGCAATCTCCAGCATGCGTTCGGTGGCGGTACCGCCGGCCTTGGGCACGCGGTTGAGCACGACATCCTCGCAGGCCTCGCGCAATTCCGGCTCGATCGTGTCGTAGACCGCAAGCTGGCCGGCATTGACGATGCCCATGTCCATACCGCGCTGGATGGCGTGGTAGAGGAACACGGCATGCATGGCCTCGCGCACCGGCTCGTTGCCACGGAACGAGAAGGACAGGTTCGACACGCCGCCTGAGATATGGACATGCGGCAGTGTCGCGGTGATCTCACCCGTCGCCTCGATGAAGTCGACGCCGTAATTGTCGTGCTCCTCGATCCCGGTGGCGATGGCGAAGACGTTGGGGTCGAAGACGATGTCTTCCGGCGGAAAGCCGGCTTGCTCGGTCAGGAGCTTGTAGGCGCGGGTACAGATCTCGACCTTGCGCGCCTTGGTGTCGGCCTGGCCGTCCTCGTCGAAGGCCATGACGACCACGGCCGCGCCATAGGCGCGCACCAGCCTCGCATGATGCAGGAACGCCTCCTCGCCCTCCTTCATCGAAATGGAGTTGACCAGCGGCTTGCCCTGCACGCATTTCAGGCCGGCCTCGATGATCTCCCATTTCGAGCTGTCGACCATCACCGGGACGCGGGCGATGTCCGGCTCGGCGGCGATCAGGTTGAGATACTCGACCATCGCCTTCTTCGAATCGATCAGCCCCTCATCCATGTTGATGTCGATGATCTGGGCGCCGTTGGCGACCTGATCACGCGCAACGTCGAGCGCTGAGACATAGTCGCCCGCCGTGATCAGTTTTCGGAACTTGGCCGATCCCGTGACATTGGTGCGCTCGCCGACATTGACGAAGGGGATCTCGTCGGTCAGCGTGAACGGCTCCAGCCCGGACAGGCGCATCTTCGGCTCGATGTCCGGAATGGCGCGCGGCGGATATTTCCGCACCGCCTCGGCAATCGCCCGAATGTGATCCGGCGTCGAGCCGCAGCAGCCGCCGACGACATTGACCAGCCCTTCGCGGGCGAAATCCTCGATCTGCGCGGCCATGAACTCCGGGCTCTCGTCATACTGGCCGAATTCATTGGGCAGGCCGGCATTCGGATAGGCGCAGGTGAAAGTGTTGGCGACGCTTGAAATCTCGTCCAGATGCGCGCGCATGGCCTTGGCGCCGAGCGCGCAATTGAGGCCGATGGTGAACGGGCTGGCATGGCGCACCGAGTGCCAGAAGGCGGTCGGCGTCTGGCCCGACAGCGTGCGGCCGGACAGATCGGTGATGGTGCCGGAGATCATCACCGGCAGGTGCACGCCTTTCTCGATGAAGATCTCGTTGCAGGCGAAGATCGCCGCCTTGGCGTTCAGCGTGTCGAAGATGGTCTCGATCAGGATGATGTCGGCGCCGCCATCGATCAATCCGCGCAACTGCTCGCCATAGGCGAGGCGCAGATCGTCGAAGGTCACGGCGCGGTAACCGGGATTGTTGACGTCGGGCGACATCGACGCGGTGCGGTTGGTCGGCCCAAGTGCGCCGGCGACGAAACGGCGTTTACCGTCCTGTTGCTGCGCCCTCACTGCGGCGCGCCGTACCAGCCGCGCGCCGTCGCGGTTCAGCGCATAGACGGCATCCTCCATGCCGTAATCGGCCTGGGCGATCGAGGTCGAGGAGAAGGTGTTGGTCTCGAGGATATCCGCGCCTGCCATGGCGTACTGATAGTGGATCTCCTCGATCGCCCCGGGCTGGGTCAGGATCAAAAGGTCGTTGTTGCCTTGCTGGTGGCAGGCGCAGCCGGCAAAGGCCTCGCCGCGAAACTGGCCCTCGTCGAAACCGAGGCCCTGGATCTGCGTGCCCATGGCGCCGTCGAGGATGAGAATGCGCTCGCGCGCCGCCGCGGTCAGCGCCGCAAGCACTTCCGAACCGTCGGGCTTTGCCGCGACGGGGCCGAACAATGCGTCCAGCGATGCAGAATTCTGCGACATTTTTTATCCCTTTGGCGACAAGCCTATTCATGTCACATAAGGATATCTTTATGTCAATATACGCCAAACGATCGACCGTGTCACGTGTCTGGCTGACAGTCAACTCGTGAGCCCAGATGCCGGCTGGCTTTCAGGCGGCGACCGGATAGTGTTCGGCAAAGAGGCCCGTCACCATCCGCGATGGTTTCGGCCTGGAGCATGATCCCGAAAAGTGGAATGCGGTTTTCGGAAAAGATCATGCTCAAACACTGAGATTGAGCGTTTCAGGGGAGATAGCGATGACAACGGAATTCACGCCGAAATTCGATCTGGCCGGCAAGGTGGTGCTGGTCACCGGCGCCTCGCGCGGCATTGGCCGGGCTTGCGCGCTGGCCTGTGCCGGCTCCGGCGCCGACATGATCGTTGGCGTGCGCGGCAAGGCCGACGGGGCGGAGCTTGTCGCCGAGATGGAACGCATGGGCCGGCGGGCGTTGGCCGTGCAGATGGATTTGACCGATCTCGCAACGGTGCGGGCCGCTGTCGCCGAGGCGCGCGCCGCCTTCGGCCGCATCGACGTGCTGGTCAACAATGTCGGGCTCGGGCCGGAAAACCTGGCCGAAAACGTCACCGAGGAAGATTTCGACCTGACGGTGAACGTCAATCTCAAGGGCACGTTCTTCACCACCCAGGCGGTCGGGCGATTGATGATCGCCCAGAAATCCGGGCGCATCATCAACATCAGCTCGCAGGCCGGCACGGTGACGCTGAAGGGCGAGGCGATCTACTGCATGAGCAAGGCGGCGATCAACCATCTGACACGCTGCCTGGCGGCCGAATGGGCGCAGCACAAGATCGCCGTCAACAGCGTGGCGCCGACCTTCATCTGGACCGACGGCACGCGGCCCTCCCTCGCAGAGCCCGACTTTCACGCCCATGTGCTCGGCCACATCCCGCTCGGCCGCATCGGCGACCCGATCGACGTTGCAGGAACCGTGGTGTTCCTGGCCTCGCCGGCGGCGTCGATGATCACGGGGGCGAACATACTGGTCGATGGCGGGTGGTCGGTGGCGTAGCGAGCGTCGTGCCATTCAAAATCTGGGAGATTGGACTGGTGCTGCGAGAGCGGATTGAACTCTATACGATGTTAATAGTTTCAATGGCTTACTGATCATTTTGAGACATTGTGATGCCCGGCGGAATGAGCGAAGAAGCCGTCGCCGAATAGGCCTGTTCAGCCAGCTACGTTGCCTTACCGGTTGGTTGGCGTTGGACCACCACGGACCGGTATGGTTCCAATGTTGGTTGGTTATGAAGTGGCTTCGTCAGGTTCGCATTCTTGTCAATGACGCCAACCAACTGGGTCCCGGGCGGGACCGAAACGTTGACAGCTACCGGTGTGAGATTTGCAACCATGACGCGGATGTATTCACCGAAACGATATGCAATGGCGGCAATACCCGGATGATCGACCAAAACCTCGTAGCGCTCGGCGCCAGCCGCTGTCGCAAGCTCGGCGTGGACCGCCTGGAGGGGAAGACGAATTCCGGCCGGGCCGAGCAAGCCGAACGAACCGGTTGGGGACGCGATTATGAGACGATCAACACCCGCTGCAGCAGCCTGTGCCGCGACACCGACCGTGAAAGCCGCCCCGAACAATGCGCCATGTCGAGGGTCCTCGCTTGCAGCGGGTATTCGCGCTCGGGCAGGATTTGCTGCCACACTCTGCCCGTAGGGATTGTGGCGCATGCCGATCGTGCATGGTCCAAGCCAGACCGGTTTTTGTGGACTTAACCGTCGCGCCGTGGCGATGACGGACGGATAGACGCTCAACGTTTCCATTACCGATAGATCGTCGGCCGCATGAACGATGGCGGCGTTGCCGAAGAAGACGAAATCTGCATCACCTGCCGGCGGGTTGCGATTGAATTCCGTGAAGAAGGAAGGCGTCCCGGCTCCGATGGCAGCCTCGGTAGCCGTGTCCTTAAGCGCAGCCACCACATCGCCGACCGGCCGCTCGCCTGTAGGCACCATGTTTGACGCCCGTGTCTTGAATTCGCGCCTTGGTGAAACCAGGATGGCGCTCGGATCGACACCGGACAAACGGATTGCATTGACGACGGACTTCGCCTCGGCTCCAGGGTCGATGGTATCAAAGACCGCCTCGATTGCCAGCCGCGCACCTATCGAAGCGGAAAAGCCGGCCGCTTTGCGCAGCATGTGCTCACCATGCCCGCGCCCGCTGTCAAAGCGGACAATGACTGCCTGTGCCGGGCCAAGCTGGGATGCTGCGGCCACGGCTGCGGGCAGATCATCTGGGTCAAGAAACAGTGCCATGGACGGCATCCGTCCAGCAGGTCCACCTAGCGTCAGTGTTGCCCTGTCGGCGACTCGGGGTCGAGACGCCGATGACTTGGCCTCGATGGAGACAACGACCCGCTGGATGTCCTTCGAACCCTTGGCGATAACATAAGGGCGGGGTTTCGACAGCGGGCGGACATATGTCTTGAACGAGGCGTCGGTCCAGTTGCGCTGGTCCTCCATCTCGAAAGCGTCGCCTTCCATGGCGACGGTGCAGATCATTCCAGGCTCCGGCTCGTGGGTCAGCGCGGATATGTCAAAGGCCGGCTGGTCCGGGCTGATCGTCTCCGGGAATCTCGTCTCCTCGATCTCGCCGCCGCTGTGTCGGATGGTCAGCGGTGCGCCTGCAGCTTGCGATGGATGCAGGACGACGAATCCGGTGCGATTGGTCGGGAAGTCGGTGAGGGCAACGCCTTCCGCCTCAAGGATCAGCATGCCTGTGGCTTTGCCGACAATTTTCATCCGATAAGAAAAGCTCACCTGTGGACCAACGCAAAGTCCTTCATAGCTGACCTCGAACTCAGCCTCGCCTTCCACGGTCAGAAGGTTTGAAAGCCCGGCCTTGTAGGTTCCCCAGGACGCGTCGCGCGCCAGATAGTTGATCGCGCGCACCGCTTCCACACCGGCGAAGCAGATAGTGCGCAGGTTGCCGTCTTCGAGGGTGGCTGACAGTGGTCCCGCGGTGAGGATCCGGCGCTCGGCAACGGGCTGGTCCGTGCCGAACAGATCGAAATCGCTGACGCTGCCGGTCAAGTCGGTTCCCTGATCTTCGCGTTCTCTTGGACCGAATAGGCGAGAACCGTCTTGCTGATGACAAGGTCGCGCGAGCGTTGGTCGAACTGACGGAAATGCTCCGAGGCGAGGTGCAGGTCGAAGGCAGCGCGATCCGTGTATATCTCATAGAGGAAGACATGAGTGGCAGTTGCCGGGTCCGCCGGTGTCAGCACGTCGAAGCGAAGGCAATCCGCCTCGAGTTTGACGGAGAGCGCCGCGTTCTCGGCAACCAGCCGATGGAATTCCGGAAATGCGCCCTCAAGAAGTTCGAATGCCACGGTGATCGCAAAGGCGGCGCCCGCCCTTCCCTTCCCCCGTCCTCCTGGCGTCTTTTCCCGCCCCGTCGTCATTGCGCCCTCCGGCCCTTTGAGGCGACGCTGAGACTTCCCTCCCACAGCGTCGGAACGAACGCCCGGTGTTTCTCCGCCGCGCAGTATGCGGCGTCCACCAGAGCGTAAGTCCTGAGGTTGTCGCTTCCCGACGTCTCGGCGGGAACGCCGCGCTTGAGACAATCGAGAAAATGGCGGCAGGCAACGAACGCGCCCTCTTGCGCGACGTGCCAGCGATCGCTGGTCCACGAGCGCAGCGGTGAGCCAATGCCTTCCTCGGTCGTCGTCCCATTGCTGGTAACCCGCATGCGCGAGCCCGGGAGAACAATGATTGACCCGCTGTCGCCCTCGATCTCGACCAGCGTTTCGGGGAACGGATCGGGGTCGCGTCGCGCCTCGTATGTGCATTCGACGACGCTGGCGGCGCCGCTGCGATGGCGCAGGAGCATCGTCGCAGTGTCCTCGGCTCGCACCTTGGGATTGCGACGCTGGGTTTCACAAAAGATGCGCTCGACCTCGCCCAGGAAGAAGCGTGCGAGGTCGAGCACGTGGATGCCGACATCGGCGATCGCCAAGCGCTCCTCGTCATAGAAATAGGGCTGCGTGCGATAGACATCGAAGCCGGTGCGAAACATTATCCGAGCCCAGCTCGGCGTGCCGATGGCGCCGCTGTCGATGACGCGACGCACATGCCGCATCGGCGTCTGGTAGCGAAAGTTCTCGTGAACCGCTAGCCAAACGCCTGCCTTGCCGGCTGCCTCGACGATGGCAACGCAGTCTTCCCAGGTCGGAGCGAACGGTTTTTGCACGATGGTGGCGACGCCTTTCGCTATCGCCAGTTCGCAGAGCGCCCTGTGCGTGTCGTGGCGGGTGACGATATCGACCGCATCAAGCCTCTCGACCGCAAGCAAAGCGGCGGCGTCCGTGTAAAACGGAACGTCGAAAGCACGGCCGGCTGCTTCGGCCTTGCCAGCATCGACATCGCAGACGGCGGCAAGCACTGCGCCTTCGCTCGCAAGATCCTTCCACGCATGCAGATGGTTCTGCGCGTAGAAGCCACAGCCGATCACTCCAATGCGGATCGCCCCCGACGCCATTTCTTACCCCGCAACGATCGGGGTTCTGAGGATGCCGATGCCCTCGGCTTCGATCTCGACGACATCGCCAGCCTTCATGAAGATCGGCGGCTTCTGGAAGATTCCGACACCGGCCGGGGTTCCCGTCGATACGATGTCGCCGGGTTCGAGCGGAATATATTGCGACAGGAAGGAAATCAGCAGCGGCAGTGAAAACAGCCAGTCCGAGGTGCTGCCGTCCTGAAGCGTCTTGCCATTTAGCCGCGTCTTCAGTGCGACATTGTCGGGATGCGGCATCGCGTCAGCCGTCACGATGCAGGGACCGATCGGAGAGAAGCCGGCAAAGTTCTTGCCGATGGTGATCTGATTGTCCTTGAACTGCACATCGCGCGCCGAAATGTCGTTGAGCAGCGTGTAGCCGAAGATCGCCGGCATCACGTCGGCTTCCCCAGCCTTGTGCAGCTTTCGTCCGATGACTGCGGAGAACTCCACCTCGTAGTCCATCTGCTCGGTCCTGACCGGCTTTTCGACCGGCACGTCGGGCCCGACTACCGAGGTCGGCAGCTTGGTGAAAAAGAATGGCTCGGTCGGCATCTTCGCGTTGGGGTTTTCCTCGGCGTGGCCCTTGTAGTTGATGCCGGAGCAGAGAACCTTGCTCGGCCGGATCGGCGCTTCGATCGTCACCTCGGTCAACGCATAGCGCGGCGCCTTGGCGACGCCACCACGGATTTGTTCCAGCATCTTTTTGCCGCCCAGCACGATCTCCATCACGCTGCCGGCGATGCCGGCCTCTGTCAGGCACGCGACCTGATCGCCGTCGAGCACGCCGGCATGATGGACATGGCCTCCCTTGCGATGGGAGAAAGTAACGAGCTTCATCTAGTCCTCCGGAATGAATACGGCCTTGTGCAGGGCCATTGGATTTTCTGCGAGTTTCTGGAAGACGTCGGGCGCCTCGCCGAGTGCGAAAGAACTTGCGATCTTCGGGTAGTGGATCTTGCCGGAGGCGAGCAGGGCCAAGGCCTCGGGAAAACAGTCGACCGATGCACGCGAGCCGAGGATCGTCACTTCCTTGCGGGTGAAGTCCAGGCCGGGGAAGGTGATCCCCTGACCCTTCTTGACCAGGCCGAGGATGACGATGCGTCCACCGGCGGCGACGAGATCGATGGTCTGTTCCATCGCCGGCGCGGCTCCCGTCGCTTCCATCACCACCGGCATTCCCTCGCCATTGGTGATTTCGTGCACACGTTCCAGAAGGCCGGCGCCACCGGCGACCGGTATGGCGCCGAGGTCGGCGGCTGTGGACAAGCGCTCGGCCGAGAGATCGGTGGCGTAGACCTTTGCGCCTGCGGCGCGAGCCACTTCGACGATCGCTAGCCCGATCGGCCCGGCGCCAAGCACCAGCAAATTATCTTCAGAAGTGACCATGCCGCGGCGACAGCCCTGGACGCCGATGGCCACCGGTTCTGCGAAAGCCGCCTCGAAGTCGGTGAGCGTCTCCGGCACAAGGTTGAGGTTCTGCGCCGGCGCCGTCACGAAATCGGCGAAGCCGCCCTCGCGATGAACGCCGACAATGGTGAGGTTGGCGCAGCAGTTGCGTTTGCCGATCCTGCATGGGTAACAATGCCCGCAGCCGATGAACGGATCGACGACGACACGTGTGCCGATTGCTGGGCCGGTGGTATCGGGACCATAGGCTTCGACGACGCCGGCGATCTCGTGACAGCCGATACGGGGATAGGTCACGTAGGGGTTCTTGCCGGTGTAGATGTAGAGGTCGCCGGCGCACAGGCCGGCAGCTTTGATGCGAACCAGCACCTCTCCCATTCGTGGCTCCGGCTTCGGTGCTTCGGCCATGCGGATCGAAAGGGGTGCGTCGAAGATCGCCGCGCGCATGTCGTCAGGCCGCCTTGGCTGGTCGCACGACCTTGCCGTCGCGGTCGAATTCGATCCAGTCGCCGGCATGCAGCAAATAGGGGTCGGCAATCGCTTCGCCGCGCGCCTTGGCTTCGCGATGGTGCCTCATATATTCGGCGACGTCCTTGTCGCCATCGAGTTTGATGTAGTGACAGGGCAGCACCGTCTCGAGGCCAAGCCATTGCGTGGCAAGCACGCCTTCATACGGGCTCATCTCGCCGGTCAGCATTTCGCCCGGCATCGGGTTGAGATGCAGGATCTCCTGTGGATTGGCGATGCCGATGCAGCCGACATTCGGCTTGTAGAGCTCGGCCTGGAGCTTGAGGTCGGAGAAGATGGCGGTGTCGCCATAGTGGTAGAAGCGCAGATTGTCGTCGGCATAGACAATGAAGGCCATTGGCACGCCCGAAATGAAGGAGTTGTCCTTCAGCCTGATCTGCGACCAATGATGGCATTCGAGCGGCTGGATCTCGATGCCCGCCACCTTGACCCGGATGCCCCAGGTGGTGGCGCGGATCTGGTTGGCCGGAATGCCCCGGTCCATCAGCCAGGCCTTCACTTCGCCTCCGCAGACGACCGGACAGCCATATTTGGCGGCGATCTTGTCGGTATCGCCAAGATGGTCGAAGGCGGCATGACTGACGATGACAAGATCGACACGATCGAATTCGGTGGACTTTGTTGCCGCGCCCGGATTCTGATCCAGGAACGGATCGCACAAGATGCGCAATCCCTCGCGTGTCAGGATTTCGTAGGCGGCAACGCCGTGAAAACGCATGCGAGTGGTGGGGAAAGCCATGGTCAATGCGCCTTCTTTCTATCAATGAGCAAGGGCAGGCTAGCAAAACCGCGCCGATCGCCTCTGGTCTTCCAGCGTGGCGCTACCGCAGGATCGAGGGCAAGGCGAATTCCGGCCTCGATCAGAGCCTCCAACGTCACCGCGAATTCCATGCGAGCGACGCCGGCGCCGGCGCAGAGATGTGGCCCTGCGCCAAAGGTGAGATGCCTGTTCGGCTTTCGATCCAGCCGCAATTCGTCTGGCCCGTCGAATACGGTCGGATCGCGGTTGGCTGAGCCGAAGCCCAGTGCGACGATGTCGCCGGCCCGCAGCCGGCGTTCATGCACAAACAGATCACGCGCGGCGTTGCGGCCGAAAATCTGGATTGGCGAGGAAAAACGCAGGAATTCCTCGACTGCCGTCGGTACTAGTGCCGGCTCGGCGGCAAGCCGCGCCAGATCGGCCGGGTGTTCGGCGAGCCAGTGCAGCATCACCGAGAGGCCGTCGGCGGTGGTCTCGAAACCGGCGCCGAAAACCACCGTCATGAAGGATCGTATCTGGCCGTCGTCGAGACTTTCGCCCTCGATCTCGGCGGCCATCAGCATGCTGATGAAGTCGCCCGTCGGGGCGGCCCGGCGCGCCGCTATCAGCCCGTCAATATAGGCAACGAGATCGCGGCTCGCAGCCGCGCCGGCGACGGGATCGCTGACGTCGAACATTTTGGTGATCCAGCCGACCCAACTTTCGGAATCAGCCAGCGGCACGTCGGTGAAGGCGGCAAGCGAAGCGATCGCGACCGGCACGCAGAATTCAGCCACGGCATCGGCGCTTTCTTTCTCCGCCATGTGTTCGAGCATCGAGGCAGCGAGCTTCCCGATACGCGGCGTGATTTCCGCGACCCGTTCCGGCGTGAACACCGGATTGACGAGGGCGCGGTAGCGAGAATGACGCGGCGGATCGATCTCGATCGGCAGCATCGGTGCGGTGCGTGGGGTGATGACCGGAATAGCGGTAACGCCTGCGACGCTCGACGTATAGTCGCGCCAGTTGATGGCGCCGGCCCGCACATCCTCGTAGCGGGTCATAAGCCAGAAGCCGCCATGCTTGTTGGAGCGGGCGATCGGACACTCCAGGCGCAGCCGGTCATATGCGGTGAACGGGTCGCGGACGAACGCCGGATCGTGGATGTCCACATCCTCCGGAATCTGCGGTTCGCTCATTGCTGCGGTGTTCGACATGGTTTCGGTCTTGCCAGATGACGTTTGAATTGGCCGTCCGGCGGCGGGGAGATAACGCCGCCGGACGCTGCTTGAGCCTTGATCCAAGACTCCGCGATGTCTGCGTTCAGCCTACTTCACATTCAGAGCGGTCAGCACCTTGTCGACATTGTCCTTGGTGATCAGGATGACGCCGGTATCGAGCGAGTCCGGGATCGGACGGCCGCCGTCTTTCGACGAGAGGCCGGCCGACTTCAACGTGTTGGTGTTGTAGTCGTGCAGCAGCTTGACCGCGTAATAGATGAAGAGCTCGCGATTCTGCACGACGATGCCGTCGACCCAGCCTTCCTTTGCCGATTTGAAGAAGTCCGGCGTCTGCTCCATCGCGGTCACCTTGATGTCACCGGGATTCTTGCCGGCTTCACGCAGTGCCGTGACGATGCCGGCACCAGATTCGGAATCAAAACCGGCGAGGCCGGCGATGTCTGGATGGGCAGCCAGAATCGCCGCCGTCACCTGCGCCGCCTTCTGTGCGTCGCCACCGTCATCCTCATTGGCGACGATCGTGTATTTGCCACCGCCATTGGCTTCGACATAGGCTTTGAAGCCGGCCACCGCTTCGCGCATGTTGCCGGCGTTGATGATCGACATCGAGGCGACCTTGCCACCCTTCGGCAGCATTTCCATCAGCTTCTTGGCCTGGGCGACACCGACCTGCGTCCAGTTCGTGCCGATATAGGCGAGACGGCCGGAGTCCGGCAGATCGCCGTCATCGACGACCGTCGGCACGCCTTGCTCCATGCATTTCTTGACCGATTCGGTCAGCGACGGATCCCAGCCGCCGACGACGGAGACGCCGCTCGGCTTCTGCGCGCAGACCTGGTCGACAGCAGAGATGAAGCCTGGCACGTCGAAATCGGTCGGCCCGGCGACGATCACCTTGACGCCGAGCTCTTCGGCGATCCGCTTCATGCCAACATAGTCATACTGCACGAACAGCGGCAGGTTGGCCTTGTTGGAGATCCAGTAATAGGTCTCCTTCGCGTCGGCCGGCCCGAAGGATGATTCCTGTGCGCTGGCCGGAAAGGTGTAGAGCAATGCGGTGGCAGCAAGCGCTGCGCCGGAAAGTATCGTTCTCACTATCGATTTCATGCTCGTTTCCTCCTGATGTTTTTTGTATTTTCAGTTCCTGTATGTCATCCGGTTGTCCGAATGCCTCCCTCCCGTCCTCGCCTGAAATCAGGCGCGGCTGCTGGTCTTGAAACGATCGAGCGAGACGGCGAACAGCAGGACCAGACCCACCACCAGCCCTTGCCAGAACACGCCGATCGCATTGATGATCATGGCGTTCTCGATCAATGCGATGAAAAGCACGCCGAGAATGCCGCCGAGGATCGTGCCTTCGCCGCCTTTCAGGCTCGCGCCTCCGAGCACGGTGGCGGTGATGACCTTGAGTTCGATGCCGACGCCGGCGTTGACGACCGCACTGTTGAGACGCGCCGCGCCCAGCACGCCGGCAAGACCCGCCAGCGCTCCCATGATGACGAAGCCGATCAGGATGAGCCGGTCGACGCGAATGCCCGAAAGCTGGGCTGCGCGAGGATTGCCGCCGATGAAATAAAACTGCCGGAAGAAGCGCGTCCGGGCCACCAGCCAGCCGCCGACAAGCACGAGCACCAGCATCGCCCAGAACGGCGACTGGATCCTGAGCAACGGGTCGGCGGCGCGGCCATATTCGGCGAAAGCGTCGGTGATCGGCGTGACGCCAGTGCCGGCGGTGACGTAGGTCAGGCTGCGATAGATGGTGAGTGTGCCCAGGGTTGCGATCAGCGCGTTGATGCCGATGCGGGTAACGATCAAACCGTTGACCAGACCGCACAGTGCGCCAACCAGGATGCCGACCAGAACAGCAACCTCCGCCGGCCAGCCCCACCATCCGGCGACGACCGCGGCCCAGACGCCGGAGAAAGCGAGAGTCGAGCCGACCGACAGATCGAACGTGCCGCCGATCATCAGCAGCATCATGCCGCAGACAAGAATGCCGACCGGTGCGAGATTGAGCAGCACGGCCCTCATGTTGGAGGCGGTGGGGAAATTGTTCGGATAGACGATGCTCATCGCCAGCGCGAGCGCGATAACGAGCACGAAGAGCGTCAATTCCCTCGAATCGGCGAGGCGCCGCACGATACGCACGAAAAGGTTTTCGCGCCGGTGTTCGGCATTCTCGGCCATCGGTTGCGTGATCTGCATCGTCATGCCTCTGCCATTCCTGCTTCCTTGCGGACTTCAGCAACCGAAGCCGTGTATCTGGTAGCCAGCCGCAGCACCTGTTCCTCGCTTGCCCCGTCGCCTGGCAATTCGCCAACCGTCCTGCCTTCCGCCATCACGACAATGCGGTCGGCAAGCGCCAGCACCTCCGGCAGGTCCGAGGACACAACGAGCAGCGCGACGCCCTTGTCGGCGAGCGCCCGTAGAAGCCGGTAAATTTCCGATCGTGCCCCGACGTCGACGCCGCGTGTCGGTTCGTCGACGATCAGCAGGCGCGGCTCCATCGCCAGCCATTTGGCCAGAAGCACTTTCTGCTGATTGCCGCCGGAGAGATTGCCGACGATCTGGCGCACGCTCGGCGTCGCGATGCGCAGCTCGTTGACAAAATTCTTGGCCAGAGCCTCGGCCTTGCGGTTGGAGAAATTGGCGCCCGAGGAAACCTTGGAAAGAACCGTCGCGGCAACATTGTTGACGATGTCCATGCCGAGGAACAGACCCGCCGCCTTGCGGTCTTCCGGAACCATGCCGATGCCGGCGTGCTTGCCGTCCCACGGACCTCTCGGATCGATAGGCTTGCCGCCAATCCAGATCGAGCCGCCACGCCGTCGGCGTGCGCCAAAGATCGCCTCGCAGAATTCGCTGCGACCGGACCCGATCAGCCCGGCAAGGCAGACGACCTCGCCAGCGCGCACGGTGATCGATGCCGAGCGCACCAGAGGCGGTGCGTCGACGCTTTCGGCCTCGAGCACGATGTCGCCGATCTTGCGCCCTGCCGCCGCACGCGAAAAATGCACGTCGCGTCCGACCATCAGACGGATCAGTTCGTCGGTCGAGGTCTCGCTGACCATGCGTGTTCCGGCAAGCCTGCCATCCTTGAGCACGGTCACCGAATGGCAAAGCGCGAAAATCTCGGCAAGGCGGTGCGAAACGTAGATCACCGAAACGCCGTTGCTCGCCAGCCGGCGCACCACATCGAACAGTTTCTCGGTTTCGGTAAGGGTCAATGCGGCGGTCGGCTCGTCGAGGATCAAAATCCTGAGGTCGCGAGACAGCGCCTTGGCGATCTCGACGATCTGGGCCTGCGCCGGCGAAAGGGTCGACACCTTCAGTGCCGGATCGATGGCGACGCCAAGCTGTGCGATAAGCACCCTTGCACGATCGCGCATGGCTCGGACATCCACCTGGCCCAGCCATTGCGTCGGCTGCCGGCCGGCGAAGATGTTCTCGGCAACAGAAAGCTGCGGAACGAGCGAGCCTTCCTGATGCACGATGCCGATGCCGAGATCGCCCGCCGCTTTCTCGTCGAAGTCGGCGATTTCGGCGCCATCGACAAGGATGCTGCCCTGGTTGCGTGAATAGAC
Source organism: Mesorhizobium bavaricum (assembly GCF_056781655.1). Classification (NCBI taxonomy): domain Bacteria; kingdom Pseudomonadati; phylum Pseudomonadota; class Alphaproteobacteria; order Hyphomicrobiales; family Phyllobacteriaceae; genus Mesorhizobium; species Mesorhizobium bavaricum. The sequence goes on from NZ_CM165566.1 coordinate 6,716,197, forward strand.
ACCGGCGACGATCTTGCCGAGGGTCGACTTGCCGGCGCCGTTTTCGCCGAGCAATGCACGGATCTCACCGCCCTCGACGCTCATCGATACGTCGTCCAGCGCCCGCACACCGGGGAAGAACTTGGAAAGGCCTTTGATTTCGAGCCGCGGCGCCATGGCCCTATTGAGCCTTAACCTGGAGGTAGTGGGCCTGCTTGGCCTGGATCATCCAGACCATCGTTTCGTTGACAGGCGTGGCCACACCGGTCTGCTTGCCTGCATCGACAATGGCACCGTTGATGACCTCGATTTCAGTCTGCCGTTTGGCTTCGACATCCTGCAGCATCGAAGCCTTGCCGCCGATCGCCTTCTCGAGCAGGCCGGTGATCGCAGCCCAGCGTTCGTCATAGTCGAGCGCGATGCCCTGGGCGTTTGCTACCGCCACGACCTCTTTGAGGATAGCAGCCATCAGCAGTTTGGCGCCATCGAAGGCGACGAGTTCGTGCGACATCAAATGCAACAGCCCGGCGACCGGCAGTGTGCAGGCATTCAGCGCCAGTTTCTTCCAGACCTCGTCCAAGATCCTGTCGGATTGTGTCGTCTCGATCTGCGCCGCACGGAAAGTCTCGATCACCCTGCCGAGGCGCTCGGTCGGCTTGCCGGTAAGCTCGCCGATATAGGTCATGCCGGAGCCGGGATGCTTGACGCGGCCGGGCGCCAGCAACGTGCCGCCATGGTAGGTCAGGCCAACCAGCACGCGGTCTTCGCCGACGATCGACGCAATGCGTGGTGCATTGCCCCAGCCATTCTGCAGGCTGAGCACGGCGGTATCCCTGGCGATCATCGGTGCTGCAGCCCGAACGGCGGCTTCGGTATGATAACATTTGACGAAATTGATGATCAGATCGACCGGCCCGACGCTTGCCGGATTGTCGCTTGCAGGCACCTTTATCACTGGCTGCGAGCCATCCTTCTCCTCGATGGTCAGCCCGATGTCGTTGATCGCCGTCACCGCCGCCTTGGAGACGTCGATCAGCGTGACGTCATTGCCGGCGCGGGCCAGATATCCACCGAATATCCCGCCCATAGCTCCGCCGCCGCCTAGAATGGCGATTTTCATGCATCTTCCTCCCTTGGCGATCGCAATCGCCGCCTCAAAAGCAAGTTGATTTGCAGGGGGCGGAGCTGCCTTGAGGGCGCCCAAACCGGTGCTAGCCGATGCTCATGGAGCCCGGCCTTGTCTTCCCGCTTTTTTTCAATCTTGTGTTTTCAGCATTGCAAGCTGTTGCATGGTTGTCAAGCATGATGGTATGAAAGGTCTATGGTCGACCCTCTTGTCATAGAACGAAAGAAACTCTTCGAGCACGTGGCAACACATCTCGAGGGACAGATCCTCTCCGGCAAACTCAAGCCCGGAGACCAGTTGCCGCCCGAGCGTGACCTGCAGTCGCGCTTCGGTGTCGGCCGCCCTGCCATTCGTGAAGCACTGATCTCGCTGCAGAAGGCCGGCCTCGTCGAACTCACCAATGGTGCTCGCGCCAAAGTCTTGATGCCGACCGCCAGCCATATTTTCACCGGCATGGCACCTGCGGTCAGGCAGATGCTGTCGACGGAATTGGGCCAGCGTTCCTTTCAGGGCGCGCGCATGTTCTTCGAGGTTGGCCTCGCCCGGGAAGCCGCCCGGACGGCGACGTCAGAAGATCTGGCCTCGTTGCGTGATGCGCTCGAAGCCAATCGGCTGGCGATCGGCGACCGTGACCGTTTCACCAGCACCGACATCGCCTTTCACTTCGAACTCGCCCGTATTGCCCGCAACCTCGTCTTCGTCGCCCTGCACGACCAGATTTCCGAATGGCTCAAGGAACAGCGCATCGTGACGCTGGCCGCCGACGGTCAGGAGCAGACGGCGTACGAGGCGCATCGCGCCATTTACGATGGGATCGTCGCGCGCGATCCCGATCGTGCCGAACAGGCGATGCGGGAGCATCTGGATCAGCTGACGACGATGTTCTGGCGCCAGCGGGCAAGCGACCACGCCGAATGAAGATCGGCGTCATCGGCGACGATTTCACCGGTTCCGGTGACATCGCCAACACGCTCGCCAAGGCCGGCGCTCGGACTGTCCAGTATGTCGGCACACCGACCGGACAGCTTGCGGACGAGATCGACGCCGCGGTCATTGCATTGAAGACGCGTTCTATCGAGGCCGGCGATGCGGTAGCGCAGTCGCTGGCGGCCTGCCGCTGGCTGGTTGCCAACGGCGCCGAGCAGATCGTCTTCAAATATTGCTCGACCTTCGATTCCACACCGCAAGGCAACATAGGTCCGGTTGCTCAAGCCCTGCTGGAGGAACTGGACGCGCCGCTGGCACTGGTTTGCCCTGCCTTTCCCGCCAACCGCCGCACGCTCTACAACGGCCACCTCTTCGTCGGCGACCACCTGCTCAGCGAGTCCGGCATGGAAAACCATCCGCTGACGCCGATGACCGACCCCGATATAAGGCGGTGGCTATCGCGCCAGACGCGACTCAAGGTCGGCCATCTTCCGCTGGAAAGTTTGCGTTCGGGCGGTGCTGAAGCCGCCTTTAATCTTGCAAAACGCAACGGCGAAAGACTTATCGTCGCCGACGCGATCACGGACGACGATCTCATCGCGCTGGGCAAGATAGCCAAGACCCATCGACTGGTCACCGGCGGCTCGGGTATCGCCATGGGCCTGCCCAGCAATTTTGGTCTCCACCCGGTGAGCGGCGATCGGCAGCGGTTCGCGGGGAACAACAGGCCTGGCTTCATCCTCTCCGGCAGCTGCTCTTCTGCGACACGCCGGCAGATTGCCGCCTATCGGAACGGGCATCCTTCGATGCAACTCGATGCCGCCGATGTGCTCGATCCGGACGCTGCCATCGCAAGCGGACTGGATTTTCTGGTCAGCCACAAGGATGCCGGCCCGCTCGTCTATTCGACTGCGGAGCCTTCCGAAGTGTCCGCGGCACAGAGCCGACATGGCCGCGAACGGTTGGCAGGATTGTTCGAGACAGTTTTCGCCGAACTCGCCGCCAAGGCGGTGGCTGCCGGCTTTCAGCGGCTCGTGGTTGCGGGTGGCGAAACCTCCGGCGCGGTCGCCTCTGCTTTCGGCGCGTCGGCGCTTGAAGTCGGTCCGGAGATCGACACCGGCGTGCCGGTGCTCGTCCTCGACGGCGAGCCGAGGCTGGCCTTGGCGCTGAAATCGGGCAATTTCGGCGCCGACGATTTTTTCGAACGTGCGCTCAATATGCTGAAAGGTGGCGCCCCATGACACTTGAAGAACAGCAGCTTCGCGAAGAATTTTGCCGCTGGGGCGAGTCCCTGTTCATGCGCGGCTACACCGCCGGCTCGTCCGGCAATCTGTCGGCTCGGCTTGCCGATGGTTTCCTTGTCACGCCGACCAATTCCTGCCTGGGTTATCTCGAACCCAGCAGACTGTCGAAGCTGGACACCCAAGGCGTGGCCGTGTCCGGTGATCCCCCGACCAAGGAGATACCCCTCCACATGGCGTTTTATGAAGCGCGGCCACAGGCGGCGGCTGTCGTGCATCTTCACTCGACTTATGCCACGGCATTGTCCTGCCTTGAAGACACAGACCCCGACGACGCAATCCCACCGATCACGCCTTATGTGGTGATGCGCGTCGGTCGCGTGCCCCTCCTGCCCTACACTCATCCGGGGTCGGCCGACGTCAGGCCGCTGGTGCTCGCCAAGGCTCATAACCATGCGGCCGTCCTTCTGGCCAATCACGGTCCGGTGGTTTCCGGACGCAGTTTCCGCGACGCTGTCTTTGCCGCGGAGGAACTAGAGGAAACAGCGAAGCTGGCGCTTCTGACCAAACATCTGCCTGTCAGGCGACTGGATGGGCGGACAGTCGCCGAGTTGGAGCAACGTCGACAAAAGTGAATGTCAACGGTGGCCCTTATTCGAAGCTGTCAGGCCCGATCATATCAGCATTTCCTCGAATACAGAGCCAGCCGACAGCCCTCGCCTACCTTATCGCCCGCCACGCCGCGATCATGGCGTCGGCGGCAATTTCGCCTTGCATGTCGTCGATCGACCAGGAAATCACCGACACCCGCATGACCTGGCGGCCGTGCCATTTGGCGCCGCCGGCAAAACAGATGCCGTCGGCCTGCAGTCGGGCAATCGTCTGCAGCGTCAGCCGGTCGGCCTCCTCGTCCGGTCGGTCGGCGCCGAAACGCACGACGAACTGATTCAGCACCACGTCGTTGGGCACGGCAATGGCGTTGTCAGCGCGCAGCTTTTCCGCCATCGCTTCCGCCACTTTGCAATGGCGAGCGACCATCGCAGCAATGCCGTCGCGACCGAGATGCTTGATCATCGCCCAGGTGGCGAAGCCGCGCGCCCGTCGTGACAGTTCGGGCACGTAATGGCTCGGGTCGCGCTCGTCCTCGAAAGTTGGCGGCAGATAGCTAGCCGCGATCGTCATGGCACGGCGATGGGCCTGTTCGTCGCGCACGATGGCGTAGCCGCAATCATAGGGTGTCTGCAGCCATTTGTGGCCGTCGCATGCCCATGAGTCTGCGGCATCCGCGCCCTCGGCCAGATGGCTGCGTTCGGGGCAGGCACGCGCCCAGAGACCAAAGGCACCGTCGACATGCACCCAGGCACCGATCCGCCGGGCGATGGGAACGATGCCCGCAAAATCGTCGAAGGCGCCGGTGTTGATCTGCCCGGCCTGCAGGATGACGATGCAAGGGCCGGAGACTTGGGCGGCTGCCACGGCAAAATCGGCCACCACAATGCGGCCATTGTCGTCTGTCTTCACACGCACGACGCGGTCATGGCCAAGGCCCAGGAACTGCAGCGCCGAGAACACCGTGGCATGGGCGTCGTCGCCAATCAGCACCGTGATCGGCGGCGCGCCGAACAGCCCCTGCGCCTCGACATCCCAGCCGATCTGCCGCAGGACTGCGCCGCGCGCCGCTGCCAGGCAGACGAAATTGGCCATAGTCGCCCCGGTAACGAAGCCGATGGAGCTTTCGCGCGGCAGGTCGAGCAGCTCGAGCAGCCAGCCGCCGGCGATCGTCTCGACGGCCGAGGCCGACGGCGTGGCGTGGTGATTGCCGGTGTTCTGACCCCAAGTGCTGGTCAGCCAATCGGCACAAACGCCGACCGAATGGGAATTGCCGCAGACCCAGGCGAAGAAGCGCGGACCTGTCATCTTGTGCAGGCCGGGCTCAGCCTTCGCGACAAGCTCGTCAACCACACCGAGCCCAGCGCTGCCCCCTTCGGGAAGCGGCTCGCGGAAACTGTCCAAGGCCTGCCGATAAGACACCAGCGGCCGTTGCGGCCCCGAGGCGATGGCGTCGCGAAAGCGGGTGGCGTGATCGGCTGCCCGCTGGAAGAGCTCGCCTGTGGAAGCCTCGCCCATGCCGCCATTCTCCATTGCGGAGGGCCGCCGGCTCTCCAGGGCCTGCAACATCGGGTCGACGATCAGGGCGTCCAGTGTCATGAGGATATCTCCTATAGCCAGTCGATGTTTGTATTTGCGCGACACGGGCGCGTAGGTGCATCGACACGCCCACGGATCCAGAAAACCTTTGAGACGCCAGTATCGTGCTTGGGCTCTGATGAATCCAATGATATCAATTCATCATCATGCTGAATGAAATCGACCTATCGCGCGCCGATCTCAATTTGCTGAAACTGTTCGAGGTGGTACTCCAGGAGCGCCATGTCGGACGGGCTGGCGATCGCCTTAGGCTGTCGCCGTCGGCGATCAGCCACGGGCTGCGCCGGCTCCGCAAGCTGCTCAACGATCCGCTCTTCCTGAAGACGCCGAAGGGGGTCGTGCCGACGCCGCGCGCGCTGCAGGTGGCCGAGCCTATCGCCAATATCTTGGCGCAGGTGCGGCGAATGGTGGTGGCGATCGAGCCGTTCCACCCCGAGACATCGAACCGGCGCTTTACCATCAGCGCCGCCGACGCGCTTTCGGCGGTGTTCCTGCCGCCACTTGTCGAGAAGCTGGCCACGGCCGCGCCCAATATCGACCTCGCGGTGCTGCAAATGCTGCCCTATCGCAAGGGTGGGCCCATCGAGCGGACCTGGCGGCCGGTTCTTGCCGAGATCGACGCCGGCCTGGTGGATATCGCCGTCGCGCCTCTGGACGACGTGCCGGCGCGCTTCACCCGGCGCGCGATGCTCAAGGAGCGTTTCGTGGTCGTGATGCACACCGGTCATCCCTTCGCCGAGCAACCGACGCTAGAACGCTACTGCACCATGCGCCATGTGGTGGTGTCGTTCACCGGCGACAGGAAGGGGCTGGTCGACGAAGCTCTGGAAGCGTGCGGCCTAGCGAGACGTGTGGTGCTGACGGTGCCCAATTACACCATGGCGCTGGCGGCGGTCGCGGAGTCCGACCTCATCGCCGCCGTGCCAGCCGTCCTGGCGGCGAGGCAGGGACCGCGCTTCGGCCTGGTCAGCACCGACCTTCCGTTGAACACTGGCCACGTCCCGATCTGCGTTATCGCCCAGAAAGCGGTGATGACGGATGCCGGCCTGACATGGATGTTCGAGCAGGTTTGCGAGGCGGTGCAGACGCACTACGCCGATCCCGTCCCAACTGCCGAACTGGCGACTACGCATCTATCAAAAGCGCCACGGGTAAGCCACAAGACCGCAATTCTGGTTGCTGCTATGCAGCCGGCTACGATTGCGATTAGACCAGAATAGTTCGTTGAACGTTCCTCAAAAACCCCGGGCTTGCGCCAGGGTTTTCGCTTCAACGCCGTTCCACTCGGTAGCCGGCTTCGATCGACCGCGCATGGCACCGTGGCGGTCAGGCCATTTTTGCCATTATCTTGGCCATGTCTGCCGCGTCGAACGCCCTCAATGTCTGAGTTCTGATGTTGCCTAGCGATGCTATTGATAGGGCTAGTGCGGTCGCAGCAATGTCGTCGTCGGCTTCGGCAATCGCCACAACATCATATTGACCAAGCGTCCACAACAGGGTGTGAACCTTGATGCCGCTTTTGCTGGCCGTCGCCTTGAAGGCCTCAGCACGCTTCTGAGTATCCTTTATGCTCTTGATACCTTGATCTGTGAAACTCGACAGCAATACGTAATAAGCCATTGGTTCCTCCCACAGTGGGAGCGGGCGGGCACTCACGGCGCGTCCGCCGTCTCCCGAAACTACGATACCACGAGTCACCTGCGCGAACCACTTGCGGCAAAGAGGCTATCGAGCGCCGTTGTCGTTTCAAATCAAACAAAGACCAAAGTGGAATTCGTCGAGTTTCCCCGAGGAGGCCTATTCCGTGGGCACGATCTTGATGCGCGAGCTCTATGCCGTGCGCCCGTGTCAGGCCGGTCATCGGGTCCATCGCCGTCAGGCTGGCCCACCAACGGAAAAAAGCTGCAAGCTCCCTGCAAGCCCGGCAATTTCCGTGGCACCGCGCTCTTCAAACATCAGGCCGGAGCCAACCACGAGATCACGAACCGTCCGCGAGGCAATGATCTCGCCTGGGCGCGCATGATCGAGCAGCCGCGATGACAGCTCGATCGCGACGCCGGTGAAATCATCACCGCGCACTTCACATTCGCCCGTATGGACTGCCGAGCGGACCTCAAGACCGGATGGTCTCAGGCGTTGACGGATCGCGATCGCGCACTGGATCGACCGGGTCGGCCGTTGGAAAACGGCGAGAAATCCGCTTGCGGAGCGCTTGATTTGTCTTCCTTCGGCAAAGAGCACTTCGCGGCGGATCGCTTCGGAGTGTCGCTCAATCAGATCTGCGCCGGCATCAGAATGCGGCCCGCCTATCTCCAGGGACAGCACCGATACCAGAACCCCCTCGCCCGGCGCTGCCGGCAAGGCGCCGGTGACGAATGCCTGGATCTCATCGACGAGGCGATCGGAATTCTCGCCCCAGATCACGTGATCCCGACCGGCAAGCTCAGTATATCTGGCGCCTTCAATATGCGTTGCCAGGTAGCGTCCTTCTTCCCGCTTTACCCAGCGGTCGCCCGTCGCCTGCACGATCAGTGTCGGAACGTGAATGGCCGGCAGAATGTCGCGAACGTCGATTTCGGTCCCCCAGCGCCACAGTGCTATCGCGTCGGCGGGAGAGGCTGAATTCCTGAGGTAAGCGGCGAACCATTCTCTCTCGAAACTGTCGCTCATCAGACTAGGCGCCGCGTTGCTCATGTCCGCCGGCTCTCCCCACTCCCTCTCGACGACGGCCAGATCTTCTTCCACCTGCACGCTTGTTTTCGCCCAAGGGTAATCCTTCGACCATCTGCCGCTGGCATAGGCTCCGTTGAGCACGAGTGCCGCCGTGCGCTCGGGATACGTCGCCGCGAACAGAATGCACATGGGGCCGCCCTCGGAACTGCCGAACAGGACCGTGCGTTTCGAGCCGACCGCATCCAGCACCGCCCGCACGTCTTCCATCCGCTCTTCCATCGTCGGCAGACCGACATTGCGGTCTGACAGCCCGGTGCCGCGCTTGTCCATGCGGATCAGGCGGCAAAAGCTGCCGAGGCGCCGGAGCACGTGCGCCAGCCGCGGTGACGACCAGGCAAGGTCGAGGTTGGAGACCCATCCAGGCACATATATCAGGTCGATCGGGCCGTCGCCGGTCACCTGATAAGCGATGTTGATCCCGGCCGATTTGACGTAGTGCGTTGAGGGCCTGACGGACTGATCTGAGAAATCCGGACGCTCATCGGCTAGGGATCGCGTCTGTGGCGAAGTTGAACCTCTGGGTTGTGGTAAAGCCGCATCCGACGTCATGCGGCGCGCTCGAAGGTCGTCATACAGCTTCCGGGTTTCGGGCTCGGGTCGCACGTCGAGCTGCCGCTGCAGGGCATCGCGGCAGCGCTCATATTGTTTCAGGGCCAGGTTGACGCGGCCCTGGGCTACATAGGCTCGCATCAGCGCGCGGTGGATGTCTTCCCGTAGCGGTTCTAAAGCCAACAAGCGCGTCGCCGCCCGAACGGATGATGCAAGATCGCCTGCTGCGGAATGGTGGACGACCAGCTTCTCCAGCACCGCGATGACGATTGCCCTCAATCGCTCGCGCTCTAACCTAAGCCAATCTTCGAACGGCTCCTCCTTCAGACCGAAGCCTTCGAGGAGGTCGCCACGATAGACGTTAAGCGCCTGCTCGAGCTGCTCGGGGGCGGAATCAGCGGCCAACGCCTCGAACCGCGCGACATCGAAATCGAGATCGTCGAGATTGAGGCTGATGGTGTCGCCCTCGGTGAGGAACCTCCCGCCCCCGGATGCGTGCGTCGCCTTCCTGACGGCAGACAAGGCCTGCCGCAGGTTCGTCCGGGCCTGGGACTCACTGTTGCAACCCCACAAAAGGGAAGCGAGCTTCTCGCGCGACTGCGCGTGTCCGGACTGCAGGGCGAGGTAAGCCATCATGGCACGCGCCTTGCGGCTGAGGAGCGGAACCGTCGCTACATCGCTGGCAAAATCGAAACCACCGAGCAGACAGAGATGAAGGTGCGCCATCGAATCCGCCACAGCCATAGCTCCACCGGCAATCATTTCCCCTACCCGCCTTTGTTTCAACCGCGATTTTGCCGGCGTGACGCTTTTCACGAATCCATCACACCGGTTCCAACGCATTTCTCACGGGCGGTGGAGGAGATTGTCCGGATGAGGCAGCCCTTGTCTCAGGAGGATGCTATGCAACACCCCAACGAGTGGCCTATTTGGCATGATGATCCCGGGCAGAGCCCGCGGCCGCGCTACGCGGCTGCGCCGTTTCGCCACGATATCGCGCTCGCGCGCTACCTTGAGAAGCAGCGGGCCGGCCGAGAATCAACGGCGCGCTCGTTCGATCTCCGGACGAGAACGATCCGCACTTGTGTGCTGATAGCAGATGCCGGGAGAGATTTTCTCAGGCGCTTGGTCGCTCCCGTCGGAGCAGCCGAGAAATTGAAAGGTTGTCACCGTCGATAACCCAATCGTTGGAATGATCGGCTCGATTGTGCCTGCGAGAGGGCGTGCAACGGAATAGCAGGCAGGTTGGCGGCAGTGGCTAGCGTTCGCCACTCCTGCGTTACGAGCCCCGTCATTTGCCGAAGATCCCGCGAAGACCTGGCATCGCTGTTGCGAGCCTGGGAATGGAAGCTGCCACTTGCCTCCACTGCACCATTGCCGTTCCTGACAGCCGACGATGGGAGGTATGCAAAAGGAGGGCGCGTGAACTGGCTCTAGATCCCGCGAGTTGCCGGCTTGCAGTGCGCTTTCCATTAGCATATTCTAATTTATTTGATCGAGATTGCGACGCAACAAGTGGAGAGGGCTATGGGCAGGTATCTGTGGTTAGGGCTGGCGATAACATGCTCGGGAATACTTTTGGACACCGTCGCCGCCGAGGCAAAAGCCTTCAAAAACTTCCAGGGCAAAGAATGCAGACCCGACTACAAACGGCTTTGCCCAATGACACCGATCGGCAAATGTGATCTTCAAAGCATGATCGATCAGCTGTCACCTGCATGCAAAACTTTCGTCGAGAAGCACAAATAATAGTTGCAACGAATCCGCTCGCTGACCGTATCCACACCTCTGTGTGACGCGACGACGTCACATCTGACGACGCTTGTGTCCCCCTGCAGAGCGTGCTGAGACACGCCTTGCGAGGGCGATTTGAAGTTGGAACTCTCTCGTTTTCTGTTTTGACCACAGGGCTGCCAGGAATTCTGGTGATCGCAAGCCAGCCTTGACGGTTCTTTCGGCGTCAGCCTGGACAAACTGTTTCGAGAAGTCGGGGCCATTCCCGACGACGTCGAGACTCCTAGTGTCGAAGAGCACCGGATGCGTAACAACCACCTGTCCGCTCGGTTAGCCATCTGCGCGTGAGAAATATCTCCGAAACGTCTCGTTTCAAAGGCTTCGGGAAGATGGCTGATTGCTGGAGCAGGAGGCCCCTGCCAGCGGGCCGACAGCCTGACGGAGTATGTTCGATTGACGGTCGGGGCCTGACCCGATTGGGCGGGCAAGCCGGTCGTTGCCTGCCAACCACTTCAGCGATTTCAAGGGGATAGGCTGGTGCTGCGAGAGAGGATTGAACTCTCGACCTCTCCCTTACCAAGGGAGTGCTCTACCACTGAGCTACCGCAGCAACGGACGCCTCAATAGCCGCAGACGCCTTGAATTGCAAGGCGTTGAAGCCACCTTCAATACCCTGCGCGGTTTTGGCTCGATGTAACCAGTGTGGCACCGTACGGGCACGGAACATCGCCCAGAAGACACCGTCCGAGGGAGAGCTACACCGTTTTTGCAACCACGTCGGTGCCAATCTGGATGCGAAGTGAAATAAAGCCCGTACTAGCCCCCAGCCTCACGGAAGCCTCCGTGCGCGCCTGCCGCGAACATTCCGTCAAGCCAGCTCGCGCGCGATAGTCCTTCCCCTAGCGGAACTGGAGATCCAGCGATTGAGAGAGGCCATGTGAATCCATGCCCGCTGTTTAAGGGGCAGTCATCGCGATACCGCAATAGGTGGGAAACTGTTTACTCATTAGGCGGGCGACCACGCCTCGCGTCATGCCTGGAATCGAACTGGGCGGAACCTTTGCGAGCATGGAACCTTCTCCTTTGTGACCCAAGGGAGGAAACCAATGGCAAATCTGGGAAGACTGGCTGTCGCAATGCTTGGCGTTCTGGCCTACCAAAACCGCGACAAGATCGGAGACTTGATCCGCGGCGATCCCAACAATCCGCAAGGCGGGCTCATGGATCAGCTGTCCAAGGGTGTGTCTGGGACGGCGCTTGGGGACATCCTCGACCGCTTCAGAAATGCAGGAGTGGGATCGAAGGTAGATTCGTGGGTTCGTACCGGACCCAACGACCCAATTGAACCAAAAGATGTGGAGACAGCAATCGACGAGGACACGCTCACTTCTCTTTCGCTCCAGACCGGTCTGTCGCGCAATGAGTTGATAGCGAGGATCACGAAAGACTTGCCCGAAGCAGTCGACAAGCTGACGCCAGAAGGCGAACTGCCGGTTGCAAATCCTCCCCAGACCGATGAGCCTTCACTCCTCGATCCGGTACCAACACACATCCCCCCGGCCGGACGACCTAAGACGCCGTAGGACTGGATTCTTCCTATGATCGGCAGAGGTCCGAACCTGCACCCACTTTAGGAGATGTAGCGGACCCATCTGGCCCTGCCCGCAGTAAGGCGGGAAGGATAATTTCATGGATACGGGAGCCATCCAGCGGAAAGAACTTGGGCCCGACGAGCGTCGGGAACGGCGGAGGCTGCGCAGAGAGAAGCAGCGAATTGAAAACGTTGGACGTGCCGAAAAAATGCATGTTGCCCGCTTATCCGAGCCAACAGCAGAGCGTGGGCATATCGTGTCGGCTTTAGTAGCTTCTGCCTATGTCGGCTGCTCGGGATGGTTTTACTGGAAATGGCGGGGGCAGTTCTACCCGACGGATCTGCCCACGGACAAATGGTTCAATCACTACGCGATGCGTTTCGATACTGTCGAAATCAATGCATCCTTTTATTCATGGCCAACCGTAACAAATGTCAGAAGCTGGGTTCGACAACCCGGCAAAAGCAGTTTCGTCTATACAGTTAAAGTCTGTGAGCTGATTACCCACATCAAGAGGTTTAAAGGCACCAAGACCCTCGTGATGGACTTTGGAATGATTGCCGATATCCTCGGTGAGCGAATGGGCTGTTTTCTATTCCAGCTCCCGCCCAGCTATCATTTCACAAAGGCGAGACTGAAGGGTATTCTCGGCCAACTCGACCCGGCCCGGCGCAATGTGGTGGAGTTTCGTCACGCCAGCTGGTGGAACGAAACTGTTTACTCGGCCTTTCGGGAGACGGGCACAATCTTTTGCTCATGCAGCGGCCCCCGACTTCCGGACGTCCTGGTGCGGACGGCCGATGAAGTGTACATGCGGCTCCACGGGCCAGAGCGCTGGTACCGGCATGATTACACCGGCGACGAGCTAACCAAATGGGCCGACAAAATCCGAACCAGCGGCGCAAAGAGAGCGTGGGTCTATTTCAATAACGACTATGAAGGCTTTGCGCCGAAGAATGCCCTAGCGATGCGACGCCTGCTAGAGGACCACCCTTGGCTATCGACCTAGCTAATAGCAGCGGCTGCGCCTGAAATCCCCTGCCAAGTGACCGTCTTCCCAATGATCAAGAGGGTGGGCCGCATCCGCGACGTCGCGGAACCAACCACACGCTGCTCGGCACGCTACAGCGCTAGGGGAGCGCGCCATCCCAGGCACGCCAAAGACAACAGCCGCGATCCGGATCTCGAGTGTCCATTCCCTGTGAGGGCCGATGAGATCGGCCGAACAGAGGCGCGAGGCGGACCGGATTTGGAAAGACGAGCAGCGAGCGCTCATATAAAGGCCGTCGCCGCCTCTTCCTACTGGCATCAGAAGCTCTTGGTCGCCGAGATGACCCGGCTCTCGCGATCGAGCAGCCGGGTCATAGGCTAAGATCAATAATCGTTGTTGTCGTCCTGGATGATGACGCGGCGGTGATGACGGCGTTCGATCGACCCGGTCGTGACCACTACGTGATCGCGGCGATGGTGCCGGCGCCAGGCGCGCTCGCCATTGTCGTAAAATGCCTGCTCGCCATGGTGGCGGTGATGGAGACGCTGTCCGTCCCGATAGATGACCACACGGTCGTTGTTGTGGTTGTTCCAATGATGATGACGATGATGACGATGGGTGTTGATGACGAACGAGTCCGCCGAAGCGACCGTCGGCGCGGCCAAGCAAAGCGCCAGCGCGCCCAGAATGAGGGTGGTTTTCATTGTCAGACCTCCAAGAATTTAAGATGCCCTTCGCGAATAAACCTCCGTGCCGGATTTTTGTTCCGGCTCATGTGCCGTCCTATCTATGGCGCCCAGCGTCACATGCCGAGAGGTGCCCAGATTCCAAATGATGAAGGAAGGCGGTCCGAGATGCGATCATCTCGTCGGTGACGCATTGACGACGACTGGCCTTGGCAAATTCGGCCACCGCCTCCTCAAGCTTCGCCGCTGCCGCATCGGCAACGTCGATGTGATGGATTGCAGTGTAGGTGAGCATCGCCAGCCGAGCTTCGCGAAACAGGCTACTGTTTTTGGCATTTCCGAAGTTGAAAGTTGCGATCATCGGACAACCTCACTAACGCGTCGGATTGAGCGCCGCCAAGCGCTGTTTGGCCTCGGCGACCCGCTGCTGCTCGGATCTAATGCGGCCGCAAATGGCCAGACTGAGACACACGCCGGAGTTTTCGTCGTTCAACAATTCGTTGGCGCGGTCGAGAGAACTCTCAGCACGCTGCACGCGCAGGCGAGCTTTCGCCAGTTCAAAATCAAGCACGTCGACCATCGTTCCGAATCCTTTCGGTGCGAGGTCCCTTCAATGGACCAACCTCCGTTGATCGCTTTGGTTCCTGCGACGTATTGGCCAATCACTCCCGCCAGCGTGAGCCCTCGACAGCGCGATCTCTCAATCGTCCGGGCTGCACGGCACTTGATGTCGTGTTCCGGGCTGCACGGCAATTGATGTCGCGGAACTTTGTTGGGTTGTGAGACGTTTCCCGCCGAACCAACTGCGGTTCGAGCAAAGGGGAAAACTATGGAGAATCCTGGCGTGGGTTGGATTGCGGCGATCGTCATCGGCGGTATCGCCGGATGGCTCGCCGAGATGTTCATGAAAAGCAACATGGGCGTGCTCATGAACATCGTATTGGGGATCGTGGGCGCCATTGTCGCCAACATCATTCTCGGGATCCTTGGCATATCTCTGAGCGGATGGCTTGGTTATCTGGTCGCCGGCTTTATCGGCGCGTGTATCTTGATTGCAGTCGCCCGACTAATAAAGCGCTGAGGCGAAGACCTTGAACCTTGCTTAAGCTGTGGCCTTCGCCCGTACGACATGTTCGGCGTCGCAACGCCCTGGCAACTTCAGTTTTTAGCGTGGTGATAGTCTTCCTTAGAGCACCAGGGGTCGATGGATCGAAAAACTCCGTGGCGCATTTACTCCACGGCTAATCGAGGCCTCAGGAGAGAAACAATGAAAAAGACCCTGCTCATTTTGAGCCTGCTCATTCCGCTCGGGGCATGCTCCCGCACTGAACAAGGCGCCGCCGTTGGCGGCTTGGGAGGTGCTGCAGTTGGCGCCGCTGTGGCTGGCGATCCGGTGCAAGGGGCGGTCGTTGGCGGTGCAGTCGGCGCGATAGCCGGTGCGGTGATCGGGCACGCCAGCGAGTCAGGCCAATGCAGGTATCGCGATCGTCATGGCCGCGTTTACATTGCACGGTGCCCGGACGGCTATTGACATTCAGGCGCGTGATCTCTGCAGATCACGCGCCCTCCATGGCTAGGACAATCACATGCTCAGTAAGCCGAAAAGTCTGCTTGGTGTCTGGTTCTTCCTTGTCAGCTCTGCCGCCACGAACCTTCACTATCGATTACGCGGCAACCCGACAGTACAACTCCAACACGAAGTCGCGTTGAGGGTGAAGCGCTGAAAAGGCGCAATGACCCGCCAAAGCTTCATGCTGGCGGATCGCCCCTATTGCTCGGGCGCACAAGCCGCCGGGGCACGATACCGGCGCATGTGTTGCCACGCGCCGCTAATCACTGAGTGGGCGGGTCGTCGGTGCCCTCAGAGCGACCGAAATGATCGCCAACCGCCGCCATTATCGCCAGGAATGCAGCGGAGTATCTCGCGAAACCGAACGCCTGGGCCGCCACAAGCTTGGCGCCATGCAAATGCTGACTGACAAAGTCGGAGGCCACTTCCTGGACTTCGCCCGACGCTTTCCCGAACAGCTCACGTTCTGTTGCGGTTGGATCAAACGACCGGCCAATCACGTGGCCAATCAATCGGTTTGGTTCGATCATCCGCATCGACCTTGCGCTGTATGCGCCGCCTCAACAGCCGCCGGGATGTATCCCGGCTTGTCTGGTCAACGTCCCGGTACGGGAGCGGTTCCGAGTTCAAGTGCCGGGCCAGCACGCATTGTTCGGTTCCAGCACTTCCGCCGGAGCGTTTGCTGCACTGGAGCCTTTGTCCGGGCTCCTCGTGCCCGTGCACGGACAAAGTGGGCCGTGTCCTGTGTCAGTCGGAAGCCCTTGCCCGCCCTGGCATTGACCAGGATGCGAGCCGCCGCAACGGTTTTTGCCTCTGGACAGGGCACGCCGGGTCAATTATCGGGTAAACCATGACGCACCAGGCGCACGCCTTCCACTTTACCACCGGTCGCTGACACGCGCCGTTCGCCGGCGCGCGCCGGCGGCCTTGAATGAACGCTTCTTCTCATTCACGGTAGGGATCAGATGCTCACCCGAAAAGACAAAAAAGCCGAATACGACTATATGCGATTCATCGAAAAGGTTGGAGAGCAGCCCGGCTATTACTGGCCGTATATGCCGGCGATCCAGCGGGGTTTAAAGGCCGGAACTATCCGGCGCGTTCTTGGTCCCCACGCTGACCATTTCGAATTGACGCAAGCAGGTCGCCACGTCTTCGAGAATGAAAAGCGCATAAAGGCGATCTAGGGCCAGCTTGGCGACCTCAGCCAGCCATGCCGGCGTCGCTATGCACGATAGCGTCTAGGATCGCCTCGTAGACGCTGCCGGTGTCTTCCTCGATCTCGGTGCTGCCGATGCCGACCGCCTTGGCGTCGGCGAACAGCTTCTGCGTCAGCTCGGCGACCGAGATGATGTCCGCACCGTCCGTGGCGGGAATATTGTTTGAAATCCACTTGTGGAGGAAGTTGTTGCCGCGTGTGCTCATCAGGCCACAAGCTCGCCGAACCGATTAGGTTCCGCGGAAGTAACCGCTGGCTTTCGTCATTTCTTCCTCATTGAAAGCCCGCGCCTCTGGCGGAGAACGCGGTCCGATCAGGTGGTGCGTAACCCGATCTTCGGTAGGGGAATGGGGGTGAGCATTGCTTGCCGCAAGCGAGAAACTTTTAGGGGTCGCTAATATTCCCTCGAAATGCTCCCCTGACGCTCGTCAGGGAATGTCAGAATGACTTAGGCGGTGCGTACAGGCAGATCGTAATGTCAGGGTTGCCAGAGGGGAAATCACTATGCCGGCCCGCCGTTACTTTTTGGGCATGGCACCAATGAAAACGCGTGTCGTGCGACTGACGTACCCTGCGGTCCGCGTAAGGCAGCAATTCGCCTGATGGCACCTTGAAGCCCTTGCTTGTTTCGCGAACGGCACCGTCTGCCATCGGTTCGCAGTGCTCGTCATGGCAGCACTGTTTTTCGTACCAATCACCATGTGCCGATGCCAAAGGAGTTCCGAAAGCGCAGGCCGCTGCTATGCTAGCGCCCAACCCGAATGCGCCGGCGCTCCCCCTCAATGACCAGATCATGAATTACATTAGGCTTATCTGATATGGGCGCAAGCGCAGCGGGAGCGGTGGTGACGCGGCTTTGGCAATAGCTCTCTACATAGCAGCCATCACCGCATCGATGCTCGCTGGCGCCGTCTGGCGCTACAGGCAGCGCGACATGGTGGGCATGGCCGCTTGCCTCTTGATGGCCGGCATGGGCGCCTTCCTGCTGATCCGCTAGCGCTTCGAAACAGTGCCTGGATGTCGAGCTTGGTCGATTTGGCGATGCTCCCGGCCGGGGTGAGGCTGCGCGAAAGTGAAATTGCCACCGGCCTATATTAGGAGCACATTATAGACGGGACTTGGGGGGCCTCACCCGTCTCTCCCGTCCAAGGGCCCGGCGTCTCGGAGTTCCCAAAGCCAACGGTGTCGGGCCCGCCCTGTGCTTCTTTGTCATCCCCAGTCTTGAATGCGCCGCACGATCCGCACCTGGTCGCCGATTTCCTTTGCCTTGGCCAGAGCCTTGTTTATGTCCGTCGTGGTCAGGAGCGCGCGCCAATGCGGCTTCTCGAATACGCTGACGATGTAGGTGGTTACCGGCTTCTCGGTCATGTCTTCGCCTGGTTAGAAGTAGTTACGGCGGCAGTATCGGCGATCTGCTGGGCGTGTTCCGTGGCGATTTTAAGCAAAGTTGTAGCCGTTTCTTGAGCGGTCCACCCTTCAGCCTCTGAGGCGGTCACCAAGGCCGAGAATGCGGCTTCCAATGCTACTTCACAGTTGACCGCGCGGTCTGGGTTACCCTCTGGCAATATCGGTGTTTCAACGGACAGGGACATGTGTGGGCTTTCTCAAAGAGGAAAGCCCGCGCCTCTGGCGGAGAGCGCGGGCCGATCAGGTGGACCGATCTTCAGCAAGCGATGCAGGGCACTGCCTGCTGCACGCACCAACCTGCGGAGGCGGCTAATGTTCCCTCAGGCCGGCGGCGTTTCGAAAGTCCGCTCCAGTCGCGATTGCGCTTGCGCCCGATCAGCCCCGGCTTGACCCATTGTGTCGCCGGCCGCTTCATGCCTCGTTCCGCGATCACACCATAGGCGTCTGCATCTAGATTATATTAGCTTGTGCTTGCGGACCTGTTCCCGCCTGGGCCGGCGTCCCTCCATCCCAACATCCTGCCCAACGGCGCGCCGCAGGAAGTGAAGAAGCATGAGCAGCTTAGGCTTATGGGTCGTGCTCGTGACGGCGACCGTGGCGATCCTGTACCTGTTGTCGTATGTCTCGATCAGGATGTAGGGCAGCAGCGCCCGGCCGCCGCCGCGCTGGCCCGCCTATGATGCGAAATACTTTGGCATCAAGATGTCGCCGGGCGTGACCATGACGACACAGGAGCGGGCCTACACGTCGCCGATCTGGTATACCCCGGCCGGCTAAGCAGGTCTCAAGCTCATGCAGTTGATGTTGCGGCAGGCGGACTATGCGACGACGCGAGCCACCCCGCTGGTCAGGACGTCGTTTACTGGTTCGCGCCCACGTTCAAACCAAGCATCGCCTTTGCGGGTTCAAGGTGGCTGCGCTGAAACAAAGGCTTGTGCCCCGACGCGCCTTGCGCTCAATGAGGAGCGTAAGGTCGTAGAACGCGGCGCGACCAAGAATGAGGGTCTTTGGCAGCAGCGGGAATAGCTGCGTCCAAGTCCAACCGAAACAAAAAAAGACCGCCGCAATTCACACGCCAGAACGGCGATGTCGATCCGGCAGAGAGGGTGATAACGCGATGTCTTCCTGCTGATGGAGCAGGATCCCCTTTTCGGCCAGTCGCTTGCGCCTCTGTTCGCGGAAGGCTGTCATGCCATAGCGGGTGATGCCATAGAACAACAGGCCTAAAATCAGGCCGAGTGGCACCGCGCCAAACAGCATGGGCTTCAAGACCGGTGCCCACAATTGCGAAATTGAAAGGGTCTGCAACATCTCACTCAAATGGACTGGTCGTTCGTGGCTTTGCATGTGGCCGTGCAACATGATCTTGCCGGTCTCCCAGGACGCTCCCACAACAAATGGGAGGGTCAGCGGATTGCCAAAAACAAACGTTCCTAACCCTGCCGCCACCATGTTTCCTGCGATCAGCCAGCACACGATGGCGGCAATGGCGAAATGGGACCCTAATGGAAAGAACGACGCGAAAACCCCAGCCGCCACCCCAGCCGCGACTGCATGTGGACTGGCGTTCAGCCGGAGAATGCGCTTTGAAAAATACTGAAGCGATCGCGAGAAAGAGCGGCGCGGCCACATATAAGTGCGTAAGCGCTCGAAGAGACCATCAGGATTTCGGCGTCTAAAGAGCACTCTCTTGCCCACTTCAGACGCGATCGGTTGAATGGATTGATCTCGCCTCTGAAAAAACGCAGTCTGTGCTGCTTTGTTCCGAATTTGCTGATCAGCCGGGAGACCAAAGCGGGAGCGCGGATAGTCGGGCTGCAGCCGGAAGCAACCAGGCTGAGAGCTCAGCATATTTTTGACCGAGTTGGACGGGTAAAGCGTCTGAGTATCGGCATTCCGCCAACCCCGCCCCTACGTCGTCGCCCCCGTTTTTCGGCTCCTCGCGCGATGACCCACGGCCCGACGGCGTGCAGCCGATGCCCGTGACAACGTCCAATGCATCATACACCTGTCCGGATCCGCAATGTTCCCTTCTTCGATTGCTGCACGCAATGTCACGCTGAGAGCGCCCCGTGAGTTTGACGCTGACCTGAGTTAGGTATGAACGCTCTGGAGGACTGCAAGGGGTGTGGAATTTGACCCGCAAACAAGATCACTTCTGCGGCAGCCCGAGGCTCGCGAGGTTCGCGATTTCGTGCTCGACGATCATCGGATCGCTGTAGAAGGGCAGCTCGCGCCTACGTGCGGCTCCACGGGGCTGGTACCGTCATGATTACACCGGCGACGAGCTATCCAAATGGGCCGACAAAATTCGCGTCAGCGGCGCAAAGAGAGCGTGGGTCTATTTCAGTAACGACTATGAAGGCTTTGCGCCGAAGAATGCCCTGGCGATGCGACGTTTGCTGGAGGACCAACCTTGGTCCATCGGCCACCTAGAGGCAACAATCCTATTTCGGCTGCTGATGTAAAGCCCTTCACTCGGCACTTTCCCGCCAGCGCACTTTCTTGGAACCAGATCCAGCGCGCCGCATTCTCTTTGGATGGAAGGGCGAGGAGCGCAGCGTGAAAGCCTTGTTGGGAATAGCTGGAGGATTCTTGCTGACGCTTGCGGTCTTCACCAGCGGCCTTGCCTTCGCCACATGGCTTCTCGCGGCAAAGCCGGTGCGGCATGCAACACCCAGTATCAGTGTCGCTGATCTGTGGACTAGGGACGCGCGGCCCGTGAAGCCGGCGGCACAGTCCTTCGAGCGCATTCCGGCTGTGCAGGCTGAGGCACCCGACGCCGCCGCCGTCGCGAAAGCGGCACCCGACGCCATCGTTACTTCAGCCGTCCAGCCTTCGACGGACCAGGAGCAGACCTCCGCCGAACTGCCAGCCGCTCATGTCGAGTGGTGCGCGAGCCGCTACCAATCATACCATCCGAGCGACAACAGCTACACGTCCTATAGCGGGCAACAGCGCCGTTGCATCTCGCCCTATGCCGACGTCGCCACCCCGCAGCCGTCCGATGCCGTCGGCTACGTTGAGGCAAACTACGCTTCGATGGATGGCTACGCTTCAACGGACGAGGTCCACCCCCAGCTTTCGCCCGACCACATTGACTATTGCTTCAGCCGTTACCGCTCCTATCGGCCCGAAGATAACACCTACCAGCCCTATTCCGGCGGCCCACGTAGGCAGTGCCAATAAGCGAGCTTGACGAACGGTGACTATCGGTCGTCTAAACCGATGGTCACGGGTCGGAATCCTGTCTGGACCGCAAATAATTTCAAAAACATAGGGCTTTGGCGCGGTGCTTTCCTGAAGTGCGTTGCCAACCCGAACCGACCTTCTCGGACCGAAACATGCGTCTGTGTTGATCAAATGACAAAATCGAAAGCAACCGCGACTGATCAGTTGTCCTCGCCCCGTCTCACCGTGGCTTTCGAGGGCTTGTCATTCACTGGGGCGACAAGTCACTTATGAACTTAAGCGAGAGTAGCCCAACCGGCGGGGTCATCCTCCGCGCTTCCAGCGCGCTGCTGGCGCTGGGCTTAATCGTGCTGATAGGCATCGTCGCTGCCACTTACCTGCTCGCCGAGCGCTCGCGCACAAGTTTCGATGAGGTGATTGCCGCGCGCGACACGCGAGCCACCGCCGTCGATGTCCGAAATTCACTGCTCGCCGCAGAATCCAGTCAGCGCGGTTTCGTCTACAACGGCAATGAAATCTATCTCGCGCCGTACGATACGGCGAAATCGCTTGCGCTGCGCCGGTTCGAAAAGCTGCAGCGGCTGCTTACCGAAGATCCTGGCGCGGCCACCTCGCTCGACCGGCTGAAGAATATCATCAGCGAAAAATTTGCCGAGATGGACAAAACGGTCGCTCTGAAGCGCCAGCGGAAGGACGACGCTGTGGCGGCGATCATCGGTTCCAACCGTGGCAAGGCCCTGATGGACGAGGCCAACGTCTTCTTCAACGGCATCATCCTCGCCGCTGACGACCGGCTGACCGCACGTGTGGCGGAGCAGCGGTCCTATTTCGCGTGGCTGCGATTGATCACCATCGCTGGCGGCATAGCGATCGTGATCGTTGTCGGGTTCGCCTGGGCTTCAGTCTTACGCCACACGCGCGAGCTCAGTTCGGCCCAGCGGGATCTCGAAGCCCTGAACAGCGGCCTGGAAGGCCGGGTCCGGGAGCGTACCGCCGACCTCGTGCGGGCCAATGAGGAGGTCCAGCGCTTCGCCTATATCGTCACCCATGACCTTCGCGCCCCTCTGGTCAACATCATGGGTTTCACCAGCGAAGTTGAAGCGGGCGTCGCTAGCATGCAGACGCTCATCGAAAAGTCCGGCATCGGCTCAGACGCGTCCGATCCGGTTGTTGCCAATGCCAGGATGGCAGCCGCGGAGGACCTGCCGGAAGCCATCAGCTTCATCCGCTCTTCAACCCGCAAGATGGACGGGCTTATCAATGCCATCCTTCAGCTCTCCCGCGAGGGCCGCAGGCCGCTGCGGGCTGAAACCATCCAACTCGCCGAACTAATCGAAAGCAACACCTCCAGCTTCCAACATCAGGTCAAGGAGGCTGGCGGTGAGATCAATGTCGATCTCAGCGTCGCCAAGATCGAGACGGACCGCCTTTCGCTTGAGCAGACTTTCGCCAACCTTCTCGACAACGCCATCAAATACCGCTCGCGTGAGCGGCCGCTTCGCATCAATGTCGGTGCCAAAAAAATCCCCGGCAACCGCGTCGCCATCGAGTTCGAGGATAATGGCCGCGGCATCGCCGACCAGGACGCGGAGCGCATATTTGAGCTCTTCCGTCGATCAGGCCCGCAGGACCAGCCCGGCGAAGGCATCGGCCTAGCACATGTGCGATCCGTCGTGCGTAGGCTCGGCGGCGACATCAGCGTAAAATCAGCGCTCGACGTTGGCACGACTTTCAGGATAGAGCTCCCGCTCAGCGCCAATTTTACTGAAAGAGCGTTTCGATGAGACAGGCCGGCAAACCTGTAACGATCGTCATGATCGAGGATGACGAGGGCCATGCCCGACTCATCGAAAAAAACATCCGCCGTGCGGGGGTGAACAACGACATCGAAGGTTTCGCCGACGGTTCCACGGCGCTGGCCTATCTGCTTGGACCCGACGGATCCGGCGAGGTAAGCGTAGGCCGGCATCTTCTCGTCCTACTGGACCTGAACCTTCCGGATATGACCGGCATCGATATCCTGCAGCGTATCAAGGCCAACACGCACCTGAAACGAATTCCGGTGGTAGTTCTGACAACGACGGACGACAGCCGCGAGATCCAGCGGTGCTACGACCTCGGCGCCAATGTATACATAACCAAGCCGGTAAACTATGAAGGCTTCGCCAACGCCATCCGTCAGCTGGGCCTTCTGTTCACGGTCATCCAAGTACCGGAAACAGCCTGAATTCGATGACGGAAGACGCGCCGACCAAGGTCCTGTACATCGACGACGACGACGCGCTTACGCGTCTGGTGCAGAAAAAGCTCGGCCGGCTGGGTTTCCTCGTCGAGCATGCGTCCGGCCCGGACGAAGCTTTGGCCCGCCTCGACGAAGGCGGGTTTGACGTTCTCGCGCTCGATCATTATCTGGGAAGAGGTACGGGCCTCGAATTCCTGGCGAGGCTGGCCTCCCGCACCGGCGCGCCCCCCACTGTCTATGTGACCGGTTCGTCCGAGATGAGTGTAGCCGTTGCCGCGCTTAAGGCCGGCGCCAGCGATTTCGTGCCGAAGACAATCGGGGAGGACTTCATATCCCTACTGGCTTCCGCCCTCGAACAGGCGGTTGCCAAGGGACGACTGGTTGCCGAGAAGGAGGCGGCCGAGGCTGAGGTTCGGGTGGCGCGCGACCGCGCCGAGCTCTTGCTTGCCGAGGTCAATCACCGCGTCGCCAACAGCCTTGCAATGGTCTCGTCGCTGGTGAGCCTGCAGGCCAATGTCTTGACCGACCGGGGCGCGAAGGATGCGCTTGCCGAAACTCAAGCGAGGATCTTCGCCATATCTTCGGTGCACAAGCGCCTCTATACCTCCCGCTCCGTAGGCATCGTCGAGCTTGATGAATACCTTGGCGGCTTGCTGGAAAACCTTAGCGGATCGATGCGGGGACAGGGCCATGGCGCTACCCTGATCAGCGATCTGGCGCCTTTGACACTCGGCACCGATGCCACGATCAATCTCGGGGTCATTGTCACCGAACTGGTCACCAACGCGTTCAAATATGCATATCCTGACAAATCTGGCGAGGTCCGTGTGCGGCTACGCGAAGACGGCGAAGGGCGTGCGCTGCTTACCGTTGAGGACGACGGCGTGGGTAGCAGCGACAACACTGTCAAGGGCACCGGGTTGGGTACACGCATCGTCAAGGCTATGGCGAAAAGCATCAACGCCGATGTGGCTTATGAGGGACGCAATCCCGGAACGGCTGTGACGCTGACTTTCGCCTTGCAGTAAACTGCGACTGGCGACAGCCAGCGCCTTTATATTAGCACTTTTGAATTTGGTCTCGGCCATGCAACGATGCACCGCCGCCATTGTCGGCGAGGAGATTCGATGGATCCGCTATTCCGTGAGCTTGCCAAGCGGCGCGTCGAACCGCTTTTGGTGGTCGCCGCGATTCTTCTCGCTACGACCTTTGCCGCCGCGGTGGATGGGCCGCCGGGCATCACCACGCCGAAGGTCTTGAAGTCTTATGATCCTGCCGCGCCGCGCTGCTCGAAGCCCGTTGACCTGAAGCCCATTCTGGCGTTTGCCAAGGACAATGAGCGCGAGTTTATCGAGGGGATTGATCATGGCCTGGCGCAGGCGGCAAAGGACAGTGGCCTGGAGTATCGTGTCGTGCTCGCCGCCAATGACAGTGCCAAGATGATCAATGACGTCGAGACGCTGCGAGCCGATCGGGTTGGCGGCATCGTCGTCTCTCCCGTTGACCCGGCTGCATTGGCTACAAGCCTGCAAAGGGCGATGTGGTCGGGGACCTACGTCAGCACTGTCGTCGCTCCGCCAGCGACCTCGCTGCTCAACGCGCCACAGTATTTGACCGGTAAGGAACTGGGCGACGCAGCCGTCGCGTATATCCAGGAAAAACTCGGGGGGCGGGCCGATGTTGTGCTGCTGACCCAAGACAGCCTGCAATTTCTCACGCCGCGTTTCGTGGCCATCCGCGATGCGCTCGATACGTTGCCGGACGTGCGCATCGTGGCTGATATCTCCCCCAGTCCTGTGAGCAAGGAGGGTGGTTTGGCGACGATGCGCACGGTTCTTCAAGCACATCCGCATGTCGACGTAGTGCTGGGCGCAGACGGTGTCGTGCTAGGCGCCTTGCAGGCGTTGCGGGAGGCCGGCAAGGACAGGCCGGACCAGTTTATCGGGGGGATTGACGGCGAGCCGGAGGCAATTGCCGAGATAAAGAAGGGCGGTCCTTACAAGACGACAATCAGCTTGAATTCGCCGGTGTTCGGCTACGCGATGGGCCAGCATGCGGCGGACTGGCTCGAGGGAAAACAAATACCTCAGGCAATGGATATCCTGCCGCACATGATCAATGCGCAGAATCTTGGCGAATACCAGCATGATCTCACCGATCCTGGTTCAGTATACGCCGATCCGGCCCGCAGAGACGAATATTTACGGATGTACGGCAACATTTGCTACGATAGCCGCGACCAGTACGTGAATTTCCCTTGGTCGTCTGAGGCCAGATAATCCAGGCAGGTCTTTCAAAATTCGGATGCCGCCAAGTCGTCGCTGCCCGACAACGCTAGCACCGTCGATATCGGCACAGCCCAAGAGACCGCCGTTTCGGCACGCCGGCGTGGCGCTCGATGTTATCCAAATGGGAGGGTGGCCCGCGCCGACCAAGCGGGGCCACCCTGGAGTTTACTGAGCAACAATTATCCGCTGTTTGTCGCGGTTCTGTGCATAGGTGCCTTTGTCATAAGCGGTCTGCGCTTCAAGCTGGGCCTTGGTGAAATTCGTGTAGAGATACCGATTCCCGTCCTTGTCGGACAGGAACTTCAATTTTTCCAAGCCTACAGCAACTTGCTTTTCGCCCATGCCTAGGAATCCGCCGACCTCGACAACGACGGCATCCACCTTCTTGTCGCCGCCCAGGACCACGTCTCCGATCTCACCGACTTTTGCATCGTCCGCACCATAGACGGTGGTCCCGATGAAATCCTTAGTGCTAATTTTGTCCATCGGCATCTCGGTCAGCGATGACTTGTCGATAGCAGCCGTTTGCGTCTTATCTGTCGTGGCCGGGGCCGGCTCGCTAGGCGCGGTGGCGGCGACACCGTTGGTGTTCGATGCCGATGCGGCGTCGTAGACTTTCAAGTCAAAATCGGGCTGCGCTTGCAGGTCTTCCTTGGTTGTCTTTGCCACCAGCCAGCGCTCACCCTTCTTCTCCACCCATTCGGCCTTGCTAAAATCATAGGCGACGTTTTTTTCGCCGATTCCCAAAAACCCTCCAACGCCGATCACGATGTACTTGGCTTTGCCGTCCTTGGAGAGCACTACGTCTCTTACATCGCCGATCTTCTGGGCATTGTCCGCGGCGCTGTCGTATACATCGGCGCCGATGATTTTGGTCACGAGACTGCCATCAGCAACGGCCGCTGGCGTTGCAGAAGTCTGCAGAGCACTGGCAGGTTTGGAGGCGTCTTCGGCCATAGCGCCGCTGACCCATAGTCCAGATGTCAGAAGCGTGGCTATTGCTGTGGTAGCCAAAAGTTTGCTGATCATGGTACGTTTCCTTGTGCGTTCGCATTGATGCACGCCGCGTTTGGCTAAACCGTTGCAGGGAGGCTGAACGCGGCATCTTGCGACCTGACAACTTGCCGCATGATGCGAAGTTCCCTTTAGGATTTTGCGTGGCGCCTGAGATGGTCGTTCAGTTTGAGTCATCAGGGGCTGTGATTGCTTTCGCCGTCAGTAGGGGTTTGCCAGCCTACGAAATGCAGCGTGAGCCCCGCACCAGCGCGATCTCGCAATTGTTCCGGGCTGCACGGCAGTTGATGTCGCCGAGCCCGCCGCCGCCGGCACCAAAAGAGTTTCAAACCGTCATTAGCTTCTTCACCTGCTTCAAGTCGTCTAGGAACCGCTCTCGTTCTGCTTCCTTGGCGGCCGGCTCCTGAATGCGCAGGATGAAGGAAGGGTGGATCGTGATGAACACGCGCAGGCCATCCTCGCGCTCGATCACCTGGCCGCGCATCTTTGTCACCGGTATCGCCTTGCCGAGCAGGGACAAAGCCGCCGTTGCACCGAGCGCCACGGCAAGGTCGGGCTTGATCATCTCGAATTCCCGGTCGATCCACCAGCGGCAGGCTTGGACCTCGCCGGCATTCGGCTTGGAGTGGATGCGACGCTTGCCGCGCGGCTCGAACTTGAAATGCTTGACCGCGTTGGTGACGTAGACCTTCTGCCGGTCGACCCCGGCATCGTCCAGTATCGCTTCGAACACCTTGCCGGCCGGCCCGACGAAAGGTTTGCCAGTGAGATCTTCCTGATCGCCCGGCTGTTCGCCGACGAAAACCACCGTCGCGTTGTCAGGCCCTTCGCCGAACACCGTCTGCGTCGCTTCGCGCCATAGCGGACAGCGCCTGCAACCCTTCGCCACTTCGCGCAGTTCGGAAACAGTACTCGCCCCGTTCTCCATCACTTCGGCAGGCTCACGCTTCGGCCAATGCCTTGCCTGCACCTTCGCGTGGTGTGGCGCCGGCGTTGTCGGCATTCTGGCAATCATATCCATGGTGGCCTTGCCCGCTCCCGCGATCAGTTCTGGAATGAGCGACGCCTCGGGAAGGTTCCGCCAATATTTCTTCGGCATCTCCTTCTGCATGGCTTTCACCTTGAGCCGCGCCGGATTGAAGATGTT
The DNA here is from genome assembly GCF_056781655.1 of Mesorhizobium bavaricum. Lineage (NCBI taxonomy): Bacteria > Pseudomonadati > Pseudomonadota > Alphaproteobacteria > Hyphomicrobiales > Phyllobacteriaceae > Mesorhizobium > Mesorhizobium bavaricum. The sequence goes on from NZ_CM165566.1 coordinate 6,744,042, forward strand.
CGCGAAATAGGTCAGCCACAGCTGCTCGGTATCGTCTTCAGCCGGCACTTCGCCCTGGGCAGCGCCCCGGCCGATGGCCAACCTTTCGCCATCCCAATCGGCGGACGCATGTGGTGTCAAAATGGTCCAGCGCATGCCGGTGAATCGTTTGACAAAGAAAGCCGCGTTGCGCTCGACGATGAAATGGTCCGGCTCGAACCAGGCGACATAGCGCTCCTCGTTGCCACCGCCGATCTTCCGAAACCGCACGAAGGCGCGCATCTTGTGGACGTCGCGGCGTACCGCTTTCACCATGGTTTCGAGGCGCCTGGTGTCGGCATCCGATGCTATGGCCAGCAGTTTGGGCTCGGTGCGCAGTCGCCAGAGCAACCGATAGAGAAAAGCGAACCGGGTGGGGTTGGAATGGCAGAAGGCCGTTTCGGCATGGTCGATGAACGCGCGTGGAACGTCGAGCCGGGCACCGGCGGGAATAGCGGGCAATCTATTGTCGTACAGAGCCCGACCGAGCTCGACCTGCCAGCTGATGTCCTCGGGCCTGACCTCGTTCAGCGCCAACCGCCGTGCCGCATCGCGCCAGCCGGCAAAATCGGTCTCGCCGCTTAGCTGCACGCTGTTTCGAGCGAGGTTGAGCTGAACCGACTGCATGGTCAAAACAGCGACAGCTGTTCGCAGGAGCGCACGATGGTGTCGCGCAGCCCGGCCTTGTCGGTCAGTCCGCCCGGGGACCAGCCTTCGGCGATGATGAATGGCCGCAGCTTGGCAATCGATTGACACAGGCGCCCGACATCTTCGAGCCGCAGCGCTCGGTGGCGGCGGGTCTCCAGGATTTTCGCGATCACCTTGGTGCCGAGGCCGGGAACGCGCAGCAGGGCTTCGCGGTCGGCGCGGTTGACGTCGACCGGAAACTGCCCCCTGTTGCGCAGCGCCCAGGCCAGTTTCGGGTCGATGGCGAGGTCGAGCATGCCGTCGCTGCTGCCGGCCAGGATTTCCGGCTGCGAAAACCCATAGAAGCGCATCAGCCAATCGGCCTGGTAAAGCCGGTGTTCGCGCATCAAGGGCGGCTTCTGCAGCGGCAGCGACGACGACGAATCCGGGATCGGGCTGAAGGCGGAATAGTAGACGCGCCGCAAATGGTAGCTACCATAGAGCCGCGCGCTGGTGTGCAATATACCGTCATCGGAGGTCGTGTCGGCGCCGATGATCATCTGCGTCGACTGGCCGCCTGGCGCAAAACGTTCGCGCTTTTTGGTCCGTAACGTCGGTTCGGCTTTCTCCTCCATCTTCTGGCGCAGTCTGGCCATCGACAGCCTGATCGTTTCCGGCTTCTTCTCCGGCGCCAGTCTTTTCACCCCTTCGTCGGTCGGCAGCTCGACATTGATCGACAAGCGGTCGGCATAGAGCCCCGCCTTCTCGACCAGTTCAGCCGAGCTTTCGGGGATGGTTTTCAGATGAATGTAGCCTGAAAACTTTTCCTCCAGCCGCAGCCGCCGTGCCACCTCAACCATCTCGCCCATGGTCTCGTCCGGCGAGCGGATGACGCCCGACGACAGGAACAATCCCTCGATGTAGTTGCGTCGGTAGAAATCCAGGGTCAGCTTCACCACTTCGTCGATGCTGAAGCGTGCGCGGCGCACATTCGAGGATGAGCGGTTGATACAATAGCTGCAATCGTAGATGCAGAAATTGGTGAGCAGGATTTTCAGCAGCGAAATGCAGCGGCCATCCGGCGCGTAGGAATGGCAGATGCCCATGCCTTCGGTGGAGCCGATGCCACCGGATTTCAGTGAATCGCGCTTGGCCGAACCCGACGAGGCGCAAGAGGCGTCGTATTTGGCGGCGTCGGCCAGGATTGCAAGCTTATCGCGCACAGGAACTGCTACCATAAGTTCACGATATGTTCTATGCAGCTGTCGCGCTATTGCATTTGACGTAGTCCGTGAAAAAGTGATCGACGGCGCCTTAGCGCGTTGGTACGTTTCCGACAAATTGCCTGTTCATCGACTTGAAATGCGATTACGGTACCCATCAAGAGCGACCCGTTAAACGGACCGGCCTCTCGACCATCTAAAGATGAGAGAGCGCCATGGACCCCACCGAGCTTAAAGAAGTACTTAATTTTACGCTCTCCATGCTGGGTAAAATTCGCAAGGCGGTCGCGGCCAGCGGCCATATTGATGTCTTGATAGATATCGATTCGCTCGTCGGCTTAGCGGCTGAAGAAACGAGGCGTAGAATCGCTTCATCGGCAAAAGCGCCGCCGCAATCAAACCAGTCCGGCAATCCAAATCCGACCAACGTTGATCGCTAGGCCATCAGCGAGCTGCCAGCGATGGGTAAACATCCAAAGATAGACGTTCCGGCTTCTGCCATATTGCAGCTCGGGCAGCGCGTAACTCGGAAGGACAGCGCAGGGTGTGGCACGGTCGTTGAAGCCAATGGCCAAGTCAAAGGGAAGTGGGACGGCGGAAGGACAAGCTACTTCCGACGCGGCGCACAAGGTAACGTTCGCTCGTCTACGAATTCAAAGCCTTAGTTGGCGAAGCCCGCCACTTAGGAAGTCGTGACGGGCCGACCAAGTTTGCCCTTGGTCAGCGGTGCTACCCAAGAGAGGACGCCGCCAGGGACTCGAGCTGTTCCGATTGGGGATAAAAAAGCCCGCCACCGTGGATCAGGTGACGGGCCCAGAAATAGCCAGGTCGGGACTTCAACTGGCCGGTGTGGAAACGTGGTTCATTAGCTGCGGCTAGTTCGCACCGCCGAGCTGCGGCTAGTTCGCACCGCCGAGCTGCGGCTAGTTGGCACCGCCGAGCTGCTTGGTCATCTTGCAGAAATTGTCGTGCGCTTTGGCAATGGCCTCGTCGCCGCATTCCTTCATCATGGATGCGCGGTCTTCTTCCTTCATGGCCATCCAGGCGGTCTTGAATTCCGCCTCTGACTTCATGGTCTTCATGCCGGCATCGGTGAAGAACGGCGACATCTTCGCCGGGTCATCGAGCGCCGAGGTTCCTGTGCTAGAACCAGCAAGTGCCGAGGCCGTCATCATCGCTAGCGCCACGGCGCTCATCGTAAGCATCTTCGTATTCATGAAAATTCCTCCGGGTTGAGAGGTCGCTATAGATTCGACCTGAATCAACAAGCTCCCGAATGGAATGTAGTTCCCCGTGGAAAAGGGCCCTACGGGCGGGCAGGGTCTGGAGTGCGCTTGGATCAACCAGCACAAGGTCAACGAGCAGCGGACGGGTTGGTTGCTAGGTGGCTTGGCCCGACTTGGGACGAGTGCCAGTTTCTCGGCTCTGGAGAAGTCCGAACGGAAAAGACATCTGGAACATCCCTCGCCCGACGACGTTCCGCCTTCTGTGAAACGAAGGAGGTTTGTATCATGGACTGGAACCGCGTCGAAGGAAACTGGAAGCAGGTCAAGGGTAAGGTCAAGGAACAGTGGGGCAAACTCACTGATGATGACCTCGATCGCATCGCTGGCAAACGCGATCAACTCGAAGGAAAGATTCAGGAACGCTACGGCATCGAAAAGGATCGAGCCCGTCGTGATATTGATGACTGGTATGGACGGCAGGGGTGGTAAGTTCGAACCGGGTCGTGTTGGGTGCCTAGGTATGAGTCAGGCCTGATCCCCTAGATCGCCCGCAGCTCCGCTCACGGCAGCTGCGGGCAGTGCTGGCTTAGGCCGCTAAGGCATCATTTCGATCTATGGTTTGTCTCGGATCCTTGTGACAGTCGCGGATCACGTCGCGTATCTAGGCGGACTGCTTCCGTCGGGTGGGCTCGATCTCATTCGCTACCAACTGCAGGCCCTGGCCAAACAGAAACCGAGCGCTCTCGGAACCGGCTTCCTCATCGGCCTTGGCATCGCGCGTCGACGTCTTCCATCCGCGTGTTTATTTGAGGCATCTGTGGCCGGCAAAACCCCTCGCCCGACCGACAAAGCCGGAGCGTAGCCATGCCGCCCAAGCCAGAGCCAAGCGAAGAACCGGCGGTTGATGCGCCGACCTGGACGCCAGACGTGCGTGAACCCGATCCAGATCTTTTGCCAGACGAGTTGCCAGTCCCTAACCCCGATGAGAACCGTGACCCGCCAAAAAGAGTCCTGACATGAGCGGCGATGATACTCACAAGGGTGGTTGCCTTTGTGGCGCAGTCCGGTTCTCGGTCAAAGGCGCTCCGCTTCGCGTTGGCCTGTGCCATTGTCAGGATTGTCGCCGCGCAAGCGGCAGCGGGTTCAATTTCTTCGGTGTTTGGCCGCGATCTGCTTATGGGGGAACTGGCGAACTCAGGACGTTTGAAGGTCGGAGCTTTTGCCCCAGTTGCGGATCTCGCGTTGCCTCTTTGCGGGATGGCGAGGCGGAGTTAATGCTTGGTGCGCTGGATCTTGCTCCTACCGACATTATCCCCGGCTATGAACTCTGGATCGGTCGGCGCGAGCCCTGGCTCATGGATTTGCGATGGGCCGAGCAGTTTGAACATGATCGCGAACCGCGTGCCATTGCCGCGCCGCCAATTGAACCTGACATTCATGCACCGCCGCAGCAACCGGATGCTTGACCTGGCGCCACGCGTGACCGCGCCTCGAACATCTATGTCGAAGCCGTTTACGAGTTCGTCTGGACTGCAAGTATGTGAGTAGCAGCAGAGTGTCTCGCGATCCCATGACGACGCGTGAACCACTGTATCGAGCGTATCAAGGGCGCGGGCTCACTGTTTCAAGTATCTGTTCGAACGTGCATTGCCTCGGATTCTTGTCAGGGCGCCATCGCAAGAACCTGGTGCCATGCCGGAAGCGATCGCCGGTGACGTGATCGAAGCGAACTTCCGCCACTAGTTCGGGCCGCAATGGCTCCCACTCGCCGCTCCTTTCCGTGCTCCAACGGCTAGGACCGCCCGGCGCCTTGCCAGTGAAGCCCGGAGGTGACCGCAAAGCTTCGAGTCGTCGTGTCAGATTTGATCGGTCTTCCTCGGCGATCGTCGATGTGAAACCCACATGATCCAGTTGTCCGTGGCCGTTGTAGAGACCCAGCAGCAATGAACCGACCTCGCGCGACTTCGACAGATAGCGGAACCCTCCGACTACGCAATCCGCGGTGCGTAAGCGTTTGACCTTGACCATGACGCGCTCGCCAGGCCGATATTCATCATCGAGAGGTTTGGCGACGACGCCGTCCGTTGAACCCTGACCAGAGTCGCCAAGCCACTTCGTTGCGGTCGCCAAGTCTTGCGTACAGCGCGAGAGCTCAAGATCGGCGCAGCCAGCTGACTGCGCGAACGCTTCCAGCGCTTTGCGCCGTGCAGATAGAGGTTGTTGCATCAGGCTGGCGTCGCCACTGGCCAGCATGTCAAAAAGGATCAATTTGGCAGGGGTTTCGATCGACAGTTTTCGAATCCTGCTCGCCGCCGGATGCAGCCGCATCTGCAGCGCGTCAAACGAAAGCGAGCCAGCGACTTCAATGACGATCTCACCATCGAGGACGAATTCTCTGGCTTTCAGGTCACGCAACATCGAGACGACTTCGGGGAAATATCGGCCAAGCGGCTTGCCCGATTTTGCCCGCAAGTCTACCGCATCGCCGGCTTTAAACGCCAGGCATCGAAACCCGTCCCATTTTGGTTCGTACTGCCATTGGCCGGGGTCGCTCGGCAATCTATCGGATGGCTTTGCCTCCATCGGCGCGATGTCCAAGGGAAGCGGAAAGGACGATTTCAAATCGTTCGATTTCATGCGGCAAGCTTTGCTGAACCGAAACGTTTTATGGCAGTGCTGATCGACCGTGCGCCATCATCGTAGTCCGCCCACGCGACGGTCTTCTTCAAGAGGCCCGGCACTGTGCGTACGGTATATTTCTTGGGATCCAGGTCGGCTCTGACCTGCCCCCATGTCAGTGGCATGGATACCGTCGCGCCCTCTCTGGCCCGCGGTGACAGCGGGGCCACGGCTGTCGCCATACGATCATTTCGGAGATAGTCGAGAAAGATCCGGGACGTTCGCAACTTCTTGGCCATGTTGAGGAGGTAGAGGTCGGGGCGGTCCGCTGCCATTTGCATGCAAATGGCCTTTGCGAAGGCCTTGGCCTCCGGCCATGTCGTTTTGCTGCGCTGGCTGGCCAGCGGCGTGACAACGTGCAGCCCCTTGCCGCCGGTGGTCTTGCAAAAGCTCACCAGCCCCAGATCCTCAAGACGGTCGCGCATTTCCTTGGCGGCCACAACCACATCGGCAAAGGCGACTTCCGGACCTGGATCGAGGTCGAAGACAAGTCGACCCGGTACTTCAGGGTGATCGGGCTGGCAGTTCCAGGGGTGCAGCTCCAGGCCCCCAATCTGGGCGATCGCTGCCAATCCTTCAACACGGTCAATCTGCAGATAGGGCTTGTGGTCGCCGAAGACCTTCACGACCTCCAACAGATTTGACGTGCCGGGCATTGCGTGGCGCTGGAAAAACTGCTCGCCGGCAAAGCCGTCCGGCGCTCGCACGAGCGAACATGGTCGACCTTTGAGGTGGTTGATCATCCAAGGCCCAACGGTTTCAAAGTATTCCGCTAGGTCGAGTTTCGTGACCGGCTGGCCTCCATCCCCAGCATTCGGCCAGAGCGGTTTGTCCGGTTTGGAGATGATCACGCCCATGATGACCGGGTTTTTCGCCGTCCGGCCCGTCGATTTGGCTGGTTCGGCAATCTGCGTGTCACGAGGATTAGCCGGTCTATCGGCTTCAACGTCTTCTGCGGGCTTGTCCTCGCGCAAACCCTTAAAGGCCGCTTGCCTTACATTGCCCCCACCAGTCCAGCCTGCGAATTCGATTTCCGCAACGAGTTCCGGCCTGGTCCAAAAGACGGTCGAATCTTTCTTCGGTGCGCCATCGCCGGTAAACGGCGACTTGTCCGTCTGCATCTCCTTCAGCCTTGGAAGCAACTGCTTCACCTTCGCCTCGCTGTATCCAGTCCCGACGCGACCAATATAGGCGAAATGCTCTCCGCGATTGACACCGACCAGCAGCGATCGGAACCTGCCATTGGTTGTCGACCAGCCACCAATGACGACCTCATGGCCAGCGCGGCATTTAGATTTTGCCCAGGTGTCGGTCCTTCCCGACACATAGGCTGCATCAGATTTTTTGGAGACAATGCCTTCAAGCGAAAGCCGGCAGGCGGAGCGCAGCACCGCATCGCCGCCGTTGGTGAAGTGCTCGACATAGCGAATGAGATCCTCCTGGCCACGTTCGGCTTCACCAAGCAGCGCGCTCAGCCGCTCCTTGCGTTCAGAGAGTGGCAGCTTTCGCAGATCGACACCGTTCGCAAACAGCAGATCAAAGGCAAAGAAGATCAGGTCCTTCGTCCTGCGCTCCGACAATGCAGCTTGCAGGGCGGCAAAATCGGGCGCCCCGTTTTCTCCGAGCGCAACGATCTCGCCATCGACGATGACATTAGGAAGCCTGGCCGCCTCCTTTGCGATGGCGCCAAACTTCTGCGTCCAGTCGAGGCCTTTGCGGGTCTTCAGGGTGACGGCGTTGTCTTCGACCCGCAATTGCACCCGATAACCATCGAACTTGATTTCGTGAACCCAGTTCGCCCCTGCCGGCGGACGCGAAAGTGTTGCGCAGAGCTGTGGTGAAATGAAGTCGGGCATCTTCGCCCCGGAAGTGGGCGCCTTTTTGGATCGTGGAGATGCCTTTGCCTCTCTCGTGGCGCGTTCCTCGGCAGCAAGGCCGCGATTGCTGTCCCACACCGCATCCGCATCGGCCACCGCCGAGCCTTGGATCATAAATGGCTTCGGCCCGGCACCCTTTCCCGCAGCGATCTTCTCCATGCTGCGCCCGGAGGCAACCGATCGGTCCTGTGCCAGCACCGCGTCGCCATTGCCATCAGTCGCGTATTTGTCTCGATGTTTGATCAGCAACCAATTGTTCCGCTTGCCGCCATTGCGGTCATGCTTCATGCGAACCAGGACAAAGCTTCCGTGCAGGCGCTTGCCGTCGAGCGTGAATTTCAGATCGCCTTTTTCCAAGGCCTGTTCAGGAGACAGCGAGCCTTCCGGCTCCCAGTATCCGCGATCCCACAGTTGCACGGTGCCGCCGCCATACTGTCCCTTGGGGATCGTGCCTTCGAAGTCGCCATAGTCCAGCGGATGGTCCTCAACTTCGACTGCCAGGCGCTTGTCCTGAGGGTCCAGTGACGGACCTTTGGTGACGGCCCAAGACTTGAAGACACCGTCGAGCTCGAGACGCAAATCATAATGAAGCCGCGTGGCAGCATGTTTCTGGATCACAAACCGAAGCCGGTTCGATGTCGCGATGGAGCGCTCGCCGCTCGGTTCTTTGGTCTTCGTGAAATCGCGCTTGGCTCGATAGCTGGAAAGCTCGCCTTTTGTCATGGAAATACCCCGTCTGATGACGCAACGCGCGACTCAACGCGGTGAACGAGATTTGGTTCGCGAACACCACGACGGCGGCGGCAAGCCGCCCATTCGCCGCTTATGTCTCGCGCCACGGTCGTCAAGGGGGGCGTGGTGCGTGCCGAAATTCAACGGGAACCCCTACGATCTGGCGACGTTTTCATTCAGGCCGCAATGTAAGGATATGTGCCATGGAGACGGAGAGCCACAACCGAAGGGTGTGGAACCATTAGAACGTGGCCTCCGTTACTGGGTCTCGAAATCGCCATTGGGGGATCAAGTGGACAACGACGATGCGTCAGCGATTGCTTCTGGAGTAAGCGGTCTCGACTACATCCTTCGTGGCGGCTACGCCAAGAACCGATCCCATCTCATTGAGGGGAAACCAGGTTCTGGGAAAACCACCCTTGGCCTCCAGTTCCTGATTGAGGGAGCAAAGAACGGCGAGACATGCCTCTACATCACTCTATCAGAAAGCAAGCGCGAACTGCTCTCGGTTGCGGACCGTCACGGCTGGGACCTGCAGGGCGTACAAATTCTTGAACTTGTGCCTCCGGAGCTTAGCCTCGATCCGGCACAGCTTCAGACATTGGTTCATTCCTCCGAGCTGGAACTCGGTGAAACCGTCCAATCTGCCCTGGCCGAGATCGATCGCATCAAACCCGATCGTGTGGTGTTCGACTCGCTCTCTGAAATCCGGCTTTTGTCGCAAGGATCGCTGCGATACCGGCGTCAGGTATTGGCACTGAAGAGCTTTTTCATGCTCAACAATGTGACAGTGCTTATGCTCGACGACCTGACGGCCGAGCAGGACGACCTCAATTTGCATTCGATCAGCCACGGCGTCATTCGGATGGAGCAGCTGTCGCCCATCTATGGTGGAGAGCGTCGGCGGCTGCGGGTGATCAAGATGCGCGGCGTCCAGATCCGGGGTGGCTTTCACGATTTCGTCATTCGCCCAGGCGGCGTTACCGCCTTTCCGCGGCTGGTTTCAGCCGAGCATGAGATGGCGGAACATAGTTCCCCGGCCATAAGCAACAACCAGATCGACACCCTGCTTGGCGGCGGCTTGGAACGCGGGACCAGCACCTTGCTGATGGGGCCGAGCGGCGTGGGCAAGTCCACCATTGCCTGCACCTACTGCCATGCCGCACTCACGCGTGGCGAGCGTGTACTGGTGCTATTGTTTGACGAGACAAAGCGCATTTTTCTGGCGCGGGCCGCAGGGCTCGGCATGGATCTGCAGCCATTTGCCGATGAGGGCATGCTGATGCTTGAGCCGGTCAATCCGGCGGAGCTTTCGCCAGGCGAATTGTCTTCGCGCATCCAAGCGGCTGTGGAAGGCTCCAATGCCAGGATCGTCGTGATCGACAGCCTCACCGGCTACCTCAATGCCATGTCGGAAGAACAGCATTTGGTGCTGCAGATGCACGAGATCCTCACCTATCTCAACCAGAAGGCTGTAGTGACGATCCTGCTTCTGGCCAATCACGGGCTGTATGGTCAAATGGCTGCGCCGGTCGATATGACCTATCTCTGTGATTCCATCATGCTGCTGCGCTTCTTCGAAAACGCAGGTCGGTTGAGACGCGCCATTTCGGTTGTCAAGAAACGCGTCGGCCCGCACGAAGAGACAATTCGCGAGTTTAAGATCAGCGCTACCGGAGTGGTGGTGGGCGAGCCACTGGAACAGTTCCGTGGCATTCTCATGGGATCTCCAGAATTTGAGGGCAAGCAAGGCGATCTTCTGAGAGACAAGGCATGGTGATGTCGTCGAGCCCCGCAGTGCTCGTGCTGGCGCCACTCGGCCGCGATGCGAAGATCGCGGCCTCCATTCTGGCGACGAACCAGATTGCCTCGCGGGTTTGCGACAGCCTGGAGGACACTGTGCCTCTTCTGGACGAGGCACAATGCCTTGTCGTGGCAGAGGAAGCCCTGGTCAGTTCCGATCGAAGCCGGTTCGCAGCCTGGCTTGAAAACCAGCCGGCATGGTCGGATTTTCCAATCGTGCTTTTGACCATGAGGGGGACCGAGATTGACACGCGGCTCGCCTTTCTGGACCGCTATCTAATCGTGCTCGAACGGCCATTTTTGGCTTCGAGCCTCGCCAACTCAGTGCGCTCCGCCTTGCGTGCCCGTGCCCGCCAGCGCGAGGTCCAGTCCTACATCGAACAGAAGCAGGAAGTCGCCGACCGACAGAAATTGCTCATCCGTGAGCTGCATCACCGCGTCAAGAACACCCTGGCCAACGTGCGCGCCATGATGGGCGCGACGGCCAAGTCGAGCGGCAACCTCGAAGATTTCGTGCGGGATTTTTCAGCCAGGCTCGTTTCGTTGGCCGACACCCATTCAATGCTTACCGACGATTATTGGCAGACTGCATCCCTGCATAAACTGCTTGAAAGCGAGCTTGGCCACTACGAGACGCGCGACAGGCCGCGTATCGTTCTGGAGGGACCAAACGTCGCGCTTGTTGCTGACATCGCAATTCCCGTCGGGATGGCCTTCCACGAGTTGGCCTCCAATTCGTCGAAGTTCGGCGCGTTGTCGCGGCCTCAAGGCCGCCTAGATGTCTGCTGGTCGGTCGGCACGTTCGCCGATGTGCAGATAGTAAATCTTGACTGGCGGGAAAGGGATGGGCCGAAGGTTGAGCTCCCCATGCGCCGCGGTTTTGGCACGACGCTGCTGGAAAAAGTTGTGGCCGTGCAGTGTAACGCCAAGGTCGAATTGAACTTTCATCGTGACGGCTTGCAGTTCACCATGGCCCTGCCGCTGCGCGACACGCGCCTCGTGCCTATTTACTGACGTCGCAAGCTGAAAAGCCCGCGGGCGTGACCGCAACAATGCTAGCGCTACAGCCGAGACATCAGCTCTGAAAAGACGGCCTCTCGATCTCCTATATGCTTCTGCAACAAAGCGAGAGCTTCCACATGGTCAACCCGGCCGCATCAGGGCGCGAGCGATGGCCAGCTGCGCTTCCGCCTCGCGTCCAACCGACTTCCAGCATGCAATCGACCATGGCCTGAAAGCCGGGACATTGCCTCCTGGCAGTGGATTTAGCGATCGAGATAGTCGTCCTTATGTTTTGGTGGGTTGATCATCTTGCTCCCTGCAAATGGCGGTCGCCGTACTGCCTATGCTCAAGACAATACCAGTGCGACGGAGTTTGCGTCGGCACTTGGGCTAACCATCGTCTCGGCCGGCAAGGGCAAGAACAACCCGCTCAACCACGATGCCGTGCCCGACGACTATCGCGCGGAAGCGATCCGCCGCAACATGAACCCGCGCATGCTGGTCGAGTTCGTCGACGGCTCGAAAACCATGGTCGAGATGTGCGCCATCGCCAACGCACCGGGCTGGTGCCCGACGTGCCCGGCATGCACGGCCCCAAGGCCGACCGCGATGACCTCGTCAAGGTGCTCATTCCGCGCGAGGATGGCGGGCTCTTGTTGAAGAAAGGCGTCGTCGACTACACGGTCGGCAAGGGCGTCGCCCCCGGTGTCTTCGTCATCGTCGAGGCGACGCATCCGCGCATTGTCGAGCGCATGGACGATCTGCATATCGGCCACGGCCCCTATTACAGCCTGTTCCGGCCCTATCATCTGACCTCGCTGGAAGTGCCACTGACCGCCGCCCGCATCGTGCGTCTATCCGGATCACTCGCCCGCAAAAGCAGGGTGGTCTTGGTTCAAATTCTGAGTTGGAGCAACAAGGCGGCAGATCAGCCCGCCGGGTGCATAGTCGATCTCGACGCGCGCCCCGAAATCTGCCGATAGCACGCGATTAATTAAGCGAGTCCCAAAACCCTTCTTCATCGGTGCGGTGACCGGCGGGCCGTCTGCCTCTCTCCACTCGAAATGAAACACGACGGCATCTCCCTCACGCTGCTCCCGCCAAGAAACGTGAACCGTGCCCCGGGTGCTGGAAAGCGCCCCATACTTGGCAGCGTTCGTCGCCAACTCATAGGTAGCAAGGGAGAGCGACAACGCCTGTTTCGAGCCCAAGGTGATGTTGGGGCCGGATATGATAAACCTCCCTTGTCCGGTCCGGTGCGCTTCAAGTGCGTCGTGGACAACATTTCTTACTGACGCCGTAGCCCAGGTGTCGGCCGTCAAAGTGTCGTGGGCTTTTCCGAAGGCGGCCAAACGTCCGTGGAAGGTCGCCAGCGCAGATGCGGAAGGAGTTCCACGAAGCGTCTGCCCGGCGATTGCGCTGACCATTGCCAGCGTGTTCTTAACTCGGTGCTTCAATTCCTGATTCATCAGTCGTAGATGCTCTTCGGCCTGGACGTGGTCAGTGACGTCGATCCCCTCGCAGAAGATGCCCGTGCTCTCCCCGGTGGTCAGGCTGATCGGCTGATAGACAAAGTCGACCACTCTTGTCTTGGTAAGCGCTTCGGCGTCTCCAGCAAAGATGACTGGTACCCGTCTGCCGACATGAGCGACGCCTGTTCGATAGACCTCATCAAGCAATTCGAAAAAGCCTTGGCCCTCCATCTCCGGGATCACTTCGCGCACAGTTTTCCCGACGAATGTTCGATCCCCCACCAGGCGCTTGTAGGCAGCGTTGGCGATTTCGAAGATATGGTTCGGACCCTGGAGCACCGCTATGAAACCGGGCGCTTGCTCAAAGAGTTGCTCAAGGTAGCGAGTGTGATCTTCCAACGCCTCCTTTGCCAGATGCCTCTCAGTAACGTCGTTGCAGATGACCAGGACCCCACCGACCTCGCCATCGACATCAATCGGCCCGTAACTATACGTCCACCAGACATCCTCGCGCTTGCCGTGGCGGGTCACCGGGACCAAGGCGTCCTCGTCCCAAGTCGACCCTTTTCCGGCCATAACGAATTCAATTTGAGGACCGATGATGTGCCAGATTTCAGCCCAACAATCCTTGCCACGGTCTCCCAGGGCGCTCGGATGCCGTTCAGGCCCTAGTGTCGCACGGTAGGCATCATTGTAGAATTGGATGAGGTCGGGCCCCCACCAGATGAACATGGGGTGACGCGACTGGAGCATCAGCTTGACGGTTGTACGCAAACTCTGGGGCCAACCTTGAGGTGGCCCGAGGCCGGTCTTGTTCCAGTCGTAAGCTCGGGTGAGCGAGCCCATCTCCCCGCCACCTGACAGGAAATTGGTATTCGACGGGGAATCACCTATCGGCGCAGTGTCTAGAAGGTCGTTCAACACGCATCCTCCCTTGCAGGCGAAAGCGCGAAGCATCTTCCAACCATCAGCTTGCCGTGGCGATGCTGAGGGCGATCCACATTACTCGCTGAGGCAGGCTCTCACAACACACATCGGATTGCCACGAGGCTGCATTCGCGTAAGCGCTTCGATACATAACAGCGGATGGTCTGCCTCCAGCGAGGCTCCAGCTGGTTCGTCTGCTTCCAGGCAGCGGTTGAGCAATGCTGAGCGACCGATGTGAGGCGCAATGCAGCCCGACTGACGTACCCTGCGGTCCGCGTAAGGCAGCAATTCGCCTGATGGCAGGCCAAGCGCTCGTGAAACAAGCCCTCCGGCATGGACCCGGTTTGCTGATAGAGCGGATAGATGGTCGCGATCTCTTCAAGGCCCACCAGTTCGCGAATCACGATGTCCACTTCAAAGCCCTCCTCTTGCACCCGGCGCCACGCCACCCGTCGACACCGTACAATGTCCCCACCCCACTGGAAGATGGAATCATGATCCTAAGCAGGGCCGGTTACATTATACTCTTATCGGAGCGAAAGAAGCCGAGAAGCCGATGGCGCGCGGCGTGTCGGAAGCGGGGGACGGCTGCTTAGCTTCAACCAATCCGCCGGGAATACTGTCAGCCTTGCTAAAATCGTCAAGCGTACCCTTGCGAGGGATCACCCAACATCGTTAGCCTTGGTGACTTTGCGTATGAGCTGCTTATCCACCCAGTCCTGAATTGGCCGGTCGGGGTTGCGACTACGCCAAGTAACCACCGCACTCGGATTTGAACCTACTTGGAGCGCCAAATCTGTGAGCGACGGGAATTTCTTCTTAACCCCGTCGATTGTCACGGTAACCGGATTTGAAACCCCGCTCGGCATTGCCGCTACCCCTCCCTACTGCGACGGTTGAGGTGCAAGATCGATGCCGACATTTCGCCGGCGCCGCCCTCCTGATGCCCCTGCCGGTTAGGCCCGGTGCTTACTGGCCCGCCCGCCCCAAGTGCCGGGCCGCTGCTTCCGATAAGTGCCTCAAGTTCACCAAGCGTAAATTCAATCAGGTATCGGTATTTTGAATCATCCGAGTAAATGCCCTCGGCTTCAATCGATATAACCGGGCCGCCTGTTCCAGATTTGACATCGCCATCAATCAGCGATCGATGGAAGATGGTTCGAGAAGTTCCTTCCCGTTTGGCAGGCCTGACCAGCATCCGCATTGCTTTACCCCGTTATCTGCTCTGTGCGCCGGGCGAAGCCAGCGAACTTTCCGAAAAAGCCTGCCGCTCCTTCACGGCAGCGGCAGGCGCTAGTTGGCTCCGGGCGTTGGAGACCCGGCGCAGGTCGAACCTTTAAAGTGCGCTATTGTTCCACCCTGTTCCGGCGCATCAGACCTTTGCGCCATGGTCTAAGACCTTAGCCCTAAATGCCTGGGTAGAAGCCTCGCCAGCGCGCGTTTCCGCTGGCCGCTGTCCTGTGCCCCGCCATTCCTGCCAAGCGCGCTCTGCCGCTGCCCTGTGGCCGGGCGTCATGGGCTGCCAATCTGGCGGCGGCGCCGGGGTGAGGCTTCGGAAGGCTTGACGTTGTACGTTCCCTCGGGAACATCCCTGCGCCACCGACGTTCGGCTAGATGGCTTTCGTGACGGGGTTTGCATCTGCCGTGGTGGTTCTGTCTATCGTGCTGCTGTTCACCCATGCAGCCCGAGACCTTCAAAGCTCGCCCACCTATCATCGGATATGTCGCCGACTGCGCAGAGTGCGCTAGCGCGTCTTCACCTTCGGCGTGATTTCCTCGACCCTCACGTTGTCGCCGATCTCATTTGCCGTGGCCCACGCCTTCTCCCTGTCCTGGGTCGTAAGCACCGTGCGCCAATTCGGCTTCTCGAAGACGCTGACAATGTAGGTTGTGACGGGCTGGTCCATCGCTTCCTCTCATCTTATGAAAGCCCGCGCCTTGGAGGACCAAAACGCGGGCCGATCAGGTGGTGCGGATCCCGATCTTCGGCAGGGGAGCGGGTGAGCATCGCCTGCCGCAAGCGAGAAACTTTTAGAGATCGCTAATGTTCCGTCGAGCCCGCTTGCTCCAAAAAGCCGGACCTACAGGCGCCGGACATTCCGGACAACATTCGAGTTACATGTTGCTGGCCGGCCGAACTGGAGGCGATGGCCGATACACTGGCCTCTGTTGCGGCTTGAGCGGGATGTCGGCCAAAGATACGCGGATCGGTCTATTGGACACCGATAGGGTGTCGGTGCGGCGCTTCAGCAGCGTAGCGGACATCTTTGCAACGAGGTCTCGTATTTCCATGGGCGCTCCTCCCGAGCACCCCCCGCCGTCACTGTAGTTAGCAAGGCTGCAACTGCGCCGCATTTAACTTTGACGTATTGAAGCGGGCCGATGCGCCTTGGTAAAAAACGTACAATCGGATGCTATTGAAACCGCAGTTGGACGTATTATGAATCTCCAGTCACCATTCTGTCTTCAGCCTTTGGTTGGGAGGTTGCACTATGGACAAGCTAGGTGTTTCGGTATCGGCTTTCGACTGCGATATCATTCGCAGCGCCTTCATAAAATCCGTCCTCGAACAGAACATTCCAGAGGACCAATGGCGGGCGAAAGCCACGCTTTTGATCACCGAGTTTATGGGTAGCGCCGACATTGAACCCGAGTTGCTCGAATGGATTGTGCGGAAGTAGCCAGCGGAGCATACTCGCCTCATGGAGCCGCCAGTGCCAGCCGACATTGCCAACGACAACGGCAAGCCGGAAGATCGCCTAGCAGTCGCAACCGTGGCTCTGCACAGGGCTATGGAAGGCTTGGACGCACCGCCGAAGCTGATTGATGCTTTGGCCGTCAAGCCGCCTGTAGGCGCTACCCAGCCGTAGGAGAATGGCTACAGGACTTGTAGCAGGCCTGCCCTTCCAAAAGGCGGGCCGTTCGCGTTATGAATGAGGTTCCTACTGGGGAAGGGGAAACTATGCTTTCGCGAGGAGTCGTAGTTGATCTAGTCTTCACGGCCGCTGCGGGCATCGCTACTATCGTATGCGTGCTCTTGTCTCAGAGACAAGGTCAAGCGGTCACTTCTTATCCGCTTGTTTTTCCTGGTTATGTTTGCGACGATTTTGCTGGAGATGCAGGTGGCAGTCGCTCTCGGGGTTTATGTTCCGGTCAGATAGTTCACCGGGCCTCCCATTCTATCGGATGAACAGCGCAACAGGTGGCGCTACCCAGCCATAGGGGAATGGCCGGTGCAATGTTAACCCGAGACACCCAACTGCACCGGCCAATGCTAGAAACCCGCCCTGAAGGTATCCTATCGAATATTAGCAATCTCTCAATTGAGACTGAGTGCCCAAGGTCCATGGGCACAAAGACGCAAGGCATTGCCAGCGCTACCCACCTTGTAGGAAATGGCCGGTGCGGTCGGGGTTCTTGGAGGCCGCGATGACGCGGCTCAAGTGACGGACCTGGGGTTGCAAGATTTGGAGTCGGGCGATCTGCCGATGTCGGAAGGCGTATCGGATCGCAGAGGCGACCGCGCCTTAGTACTGCAACCGCCATGTACACAACACCAGCGATGGTAAGCAGCGCGCCTGTGAGGATGACAGCCATTTGGAGAAACGGTGGAAATGCCAGCGAGTTCCCGCGCATTATGCAAAAAGCCCGCGCTCTCGGCCAAAGCGCGGGCCGATCGGAGGCCCGATCTTCGGCAGGCGATGGAGGGCACCGCCTACCGCAAGCGAGAAACTTTTAGAAGTCGCCTATGTTCCGTCAAGCCCGCTTCCTGGGCGCTCGTTAGTTGGGCGGCATATCGTTGCCGTTCTCATCCAGATCGAACGTGAACGGCAGTACCTCTTCGTAAAGATTGTGGTACTCGATCACAGCGTGGTACTTCCGCAGTAGCAAGCGCGTTTCATCGCTGATGCCAGCGCGCTTCAACTCGCCCTGCGCATCGAGATACGCCTGCCTCAAACTCTTGGCCATGCCGCACTCCATGATCGCGCATCGTTATCACGACATCGCAGGGGAGCGCCCACTTTACGAAATTAACCAATCTTTGCCAGCCGGGAACATCCCTGAACGACCACGCGTCCTCATCGTTGCGCAGCGGCGATGGGAAATGGTACAGAAGGCTGCCAAGTACCCGAAGGCCAAATTTTCTATGGCAGATCCTTGAGCCAGGATACCACGACATCTTTGGACACCTTGAGGGTGCCCAGGTGGTCGGCCTCCACCTTGACGTACTTGTTAAGAAGATTTTCCGGAGCTTTTGAGAATGCAAACTCCGGTCCGTCCTTCTGTGATGGGTCGGCGGAGCCGGCCACCCACAACAACGGGGCACGGAGCTTGGCCGCATTTACCTGCCCAAATCCCGGCGAATCAGGTCCGTTGAAACTTAGGTAGATCCGAGCGGTCAGCTTTAGCTTCATCCAATCCTTCCCGAATTCGGTGAACTCGGCCTTCTCGTCAGCATGACCCGCCTTCACCATCGACTGAGCGAGGGCAATGCTGTCTTGGGCTTCCGCGCGTTTGGAGAAATAGTCCGGGAAGTGAGCCGGCGCTATAGCAATTACCCCTTTCAGGTCGTCATGGGTCGCGCCATAAGCGATCGCAGCGACGCCACCCATGCTATACCCGGCCACCACGAACGAAGTCGCCCCTGCCTTTTTTAACTTCGCAATGGCACCGTCAATTTCTTCCAAACACTCATTGTAGACCTTGTCGTAGAAGCGCTTTAGCGACCAGCACGTCTCAGGGCGCTGGACCAAATACCCAGCTTTCGTCAGGGCGTTGCCAAGCGCCGCGACCTCCTTCGGGCTACCCCCACCGCCATGCAGGATGACGACACCGAGTGGCTTTACTTGGGTTGCTGCGACAACACTTGATTGCAAAAAACCACTTAGACAACAGCCGAGGGAAAGTACGAGGCTTGCGAGCACGCGTTTTGCGAAGCGATGCTGCTTAAACATTTGGTTCCCTCCCTCAAAGACAGTTTGCAAGCAATATGCACCCACTATCGAGATAGGGCCAGACAATTGGCGGAGGTCGTGACCGCCGCCGAAAGCCCGGATCCGATCTGCAGTTTCTTGCCGAGCGTGTCCTCTACAAACGGATATTTCATGGTCATTGGCGGCCGCCCCTCATCCACGGAACCGCTCGGTGTACCAAATGATCTTGCCGTCGACCTTCATCGGCTTGTGGATCATCAGGCGCTTCGGCAAATGTTCGGGGTGCACCTCGAGCAGCGTGATCTTGATCTGCGGCTTGCAGCGGCTGCAGTCGAACTTCAACGCAACGGGATCGACCCCACCGCCATACACCATCATCAAATCGACTGATCGGCAGTAGCGGACATTGCCGCAGCTGCATTCCGCCTTGACGAGCATGTTGTGCCGGGTCGCCTTGCCCAGCGTGTCGATCGGTTCGTGCGTCATGAGAACAAAGAAGGAACATTTTCCTTGATCGTCAAGACGGCCTGTGGAATCTTTTAGCAATGAGTGATGAACCGATGAGACTTGCCGAAGGGATGACACCTGTGCCGCGTGAGCGCGCGCGGATCGAAAATCATATCTGCGACTTTGTGGGATGCGGGAAAGGCGCGCCGTTCGGCTTCGCCAAGCCAGGGCAACCGTCGCACTGGTATTGTCTTGAGCATACGGAGTACGGCGACCGCCATTTGCAGGGAGCAAGATGATCAACCCGCCAAAACATAAGGACGACTATCCCGATCGCTCAGGCCATTGTCGTTTGCATGCTGGAAGTCGGTGGACGCGAGGCGAGATTCTGCGATCGCTGAAGCGGCTCATTGCCGCCGACAACATGACCCCGAAGGAGAACGCCAGGACGGAAGCGCAACTGGCCATCGCTCGCGCCATGATGCGCGCCGGCCGTTCGTTCTAGGGCCAGCGATTAGCCGACAACGGGTTTGGTGTTTTCTTCCGATGATCTGAACCGTGTTTTCCTAGACCGCGCATTTGCGAGTAAAGCCCAATGATGAGGCGCAAAGGTCCCAACCCCGCAACAGAAGGATTTCCCGCTCATTAACAGGAAACCGGCGAACCAAGTCCCCTCCTCGTCGGTTGACAGGGGGGCTCGCCATATTGGGCGATATGGCGGGCACTTCATTGGCGGAGACATACCATGCAGTTAGGTCAGATCATCGCGAATCTCTTCACCGCCGCCCTAGCGCGCCTGCTGATGATCGCGTTGATTCTATTTGGCCGACCGCTTTGGCCCGAGACCAAAGCCCGGATGGTCATGCTCATGCCAGTCGATGCCATCACAACGACCTCAGTGGCTGCCGGCTCTCGTTCCAATTTGCTAGAGACTTTTGATGTCAATCTGGCGCTGCCGCGACCTGAATGACAATAGCGGCAGGGACAGAGACCGGCATTTCAGCTAGCGCAACCCCTGCATAATGGCTTCGACCACTACGCCAATTTCCTCATCGATCTCTTGGCCGGGAATGCCTTGGGTTTCCGCCGCCCGTTTTGCGTCAACAGCCATGTCGATTACCAGCAGCACCGGATCGGCAATCGGATCGTCCGGTAAATGGTCCGACATCCAACTGTAGAGGAAATCGCTGCCGCGCTTGCTCATTCCTCTCGAAAATCCTGCAGCGAAGCGTGCCGCAAGTCTCCCTCGCCGCGTAGATGCTTTACGCGGCCGATCAGCCCCGGCTTGACCCATTGCGTCGCCGACCGCTTCATGCCCTTAGGCGCCGTCCCTGCGAGGGTCTGGACGCGTGTCCAAAGCCGTTCGCGCATCTCGCGGTTGAGTGTGATAAAAGCCGAGCCGACATAGCGGGCGGTTCCGCGCTCCGCCAACAGCGCGAAGGCTGGCTTGCCCGGCTCCCGCTCGACGCCGAGCAACTCGTATTCATCGATGGAATAGCACTTCGCCTTTAGCCAGTTGGTCGATGGGCCGCTTCGATATTTGCTGTCACGCCGCTTGGAAACCATCCCCTCGAGTCCGGCCTGGTCGACCAGATGAAAGATCGCCCTGGCTTCTCCCGGCAGGGGCTCGCTGAACTGGATGCGCCCGCCTGGCTCTATCATGCTCGACAGGATCTCTCGCCGCTCCTCCAGCGCCATGTCGCGTAGATCATGGCCGTTGACGTGAAGCAGATCGAAGGCGACGAAATAGAGATCGTGCTGCCGACGCGTGATCGCCTTGCGGAGCTCGCCGAAGTCCGAGAGGCCGGCGTCGTTGAGCACGATGATCTCGCCATCGACGATGGCGGTTTCGGCGCCAAGGTTTGCCGCCTCCTTCACCAAGTCACGATACTTAGCTGTCCAGTCATGGCCGTTGCGGGTGTAGATCCTGGTGCGGTCTTCGTCGATGATGAGCTGCGAGCGGTAGCCGTC
Source organism: Mesorhizobium bavaricum (assembly GCF_056781655.1). NCBI lineage: Bacteria > Pseudomonadati > Pseudomonadota > Alphaproteobacteria > Hyphomicrobiales > Phyllobacteriaceae > Mesorhizobium > Mesorhizobium bavaricum. The sequence goes on from NZ_CM165566.1 coordinate 6,764,980, forward strand.
GAACTTGACCTCGTGAATCCAGCCGTCACCCTCGGGAGGCTTCTCTACCAGGGTTGGCATCAACGGCGCGACGAACTTCAAACGCATGCACACACTCGCAAAAACGCGATTCAATTAGCATGAGCTTAATTAGTTCCGGAGAATTTTAACGAAACGTTGACCGCGCCGTCCTATTCTGGGACAGCGCGGTCAAACCCCTACCCCCTACCCCGACTGCGCAGGCGGCTCCGGCGCCCCAGTACCGCCGCACTGTGTCGGAGCCGCTACCATCCTCTCTAAAATGCCACTAATGGCTGAACCAACTGTTAGCGCACATGCTTTCTAGTGAGGCTTCATGATCGTTAGACTTTGATGGAACAGGGATTAGCCTGCCACGGCGATCCCACTGGCCGCTTAACCTGGAAACGAACGCGTATCTGCCTGTCCGGATGATTGTTCCGCGATCACACCATAGGCGTCTAAGTCGCGATCATATTAGCTTGTGCTTGCGGACCTTTTTCCGCCTGGGCCGGCGTCCCTTGCATCCCAACACCCTGCCCAACGGCGCGCCGCAGGAAGTGAGGAAGCATGAGCAGCTTAGGCTTATGGGTCGTGCTCGTGACGGCGACCGTGGCGATCATTTTACCTGTTGTCGTATGTCTCGATCAGGATGTAGGGCAGCAGCGCCCGGCAGGGAAATGGCCCAATAGATGGGTGTCATTAGCGCCAAAAAGCAAAGCCCGCTGCCTCGGAGAAAGCAGCGGGCAAATGCAGGGCCGGAAGGGCCTGTGTGCAAGTTTCCGGCAGCGCCCGACACAAACGGCGCGGCTGGAGGTTGGTTCCCTGATCAAATAAAAAGCCCGCCACCGTGTGGGCCAAAGTGACGGGCTTCCTTCGATACCAGCCGGCGACGTTATGCTGGCCGGGGAGTAACTTGAGCGGGAAACATGAGTTGCATCTAAGATAAAAAGCCCGCCACCTTTCGGCAGCGGGCCAACTTGGGGACATCACTGGGGGACAGTGATCCAGCCGAACGTCGTCGGCGCGATAATGTTCCAACGGTCAGGAAAAAACCCCCGCCCCGAATGGGGATACGGGCGGGTAAGTTGAAGTGCGCTGGGATCAACCAGCATAGGTCAACGAGCGGCGGAGGGGCTGGTTGCCACCAGGACGGGCGGAGGGGCAGCCGAGAGCGTAGCTGCTACTGGCTCAACGGGTCGTCTGCGGCGTTTTCGGCGCCTCCAATGGCCATTTTCATTCCACCGGTTGCTGTGCGTGCCTAGCCTTCGTGCGCCGCCTAGTCACGAATCACCTAGGCGAAACTGCGTTGTCTGCCATGCGGCTCAGTTACACGGATCCAGTCATCCTCCCTCCGGCGTACAGTGACCGGCCGCCTGACGTATCACGAGCTGCGCGACCATCATTCAACTCGATATGTGGGCACCATTTCCTCCCTGATTTTGCGCCGGGCCGGTCAGGTTCCACCTGATGAAAGAGGCATCCCTGCCGGTTATGTCCTTGATGGATTTCAGAGGCACCTCGTGAACTGCCTGTAGGGGTCGATAATGATCGCAGCTCCGCCCCCACCCAGGTAAAATCCAAAATGATGGCAGTTGGCGAGGCAACGTCGGCACAAAAAAGCCCCGCCGAAGCGGGGCTGTCAAAGACGGGCCTATCCTCAGTAAGGCGAATTGCACAGCTTGCGTGGCCCATAGTTTGGTTGGAAGGTGTCGTCCGACGCGCGATAGCTGCGATAGCGATCATAGCACCACTGCACATGCGCATCGCCGCCGCGATAGACACGGTTCTGATTGTTGACGATGGCACCGGTGATCAGCGCGCCAGTTGCGAAGGCCGCCAGCGGGAACCAGTAGTCGCCGTGCCGGCGATAACCGCGACGATATTCACGATAACCGCGATGACCACGCCAGTTCATGCCATCGTCGCGGGCAAAACTGCGGTTGCGGGCAAAATTGCGATTGGAATTGCGTTTCCTCCACGGCTCGTACTGGACAGTCTGGACATCCGACGAGAGGCCTTGGCCTTGCGGCACATAGGTTGGCTGTGCATTGACCGGCAAGATCTCCGTCGCGGCGAAAGACACTGACAGTGTGGCCGCCAGCATACTCGATACGATCCTGTTCATGATCTTCTCCTCCAAAGGGTGGTTTACGTCCCTATTGCATCCAAACATCCCAAGATGAGTATGGTTCCCGATCGTGGATGAACGACTATTCCGGCAACCCAGGCTCATGCAGGGCATCGAAGATTGTCGGATTCTTCATCGATTTCTTGCCGCTTATCCCGACCGACGTCGACAACTAGCTCGTGGGTGAGTTCGTCGACCGAGATGACTTCGGAATTCGCTGTCATAGGAACGTTGTTGGCGATCCATTGCCAGGAAGTTGATGCCGCGTTGCTCATATGCTTAGCAACCTTCCGCTTTCAGGGATCGCACCATCTGTACAACAACCGGGTCATACGGGATTTTTTCCGACCTGCTGTAATCCATGGTGAAGAGCGCGGCACGGTCGTTGCAGACCGCGATAGCGCGGACATATCGAATCTGGCCATTCTTGATGCCCGAGTAACTCGCCCACCTCGGGGTGACGCGCCGATAGGTCAGCTTCCACCCAGCCTTTTCGTCCTCGATCATGCGATGCTCGATCTCGGCGCGAAAACTGGCGTTGCCGAGTCTGGCGCCCCACACTGCGAGGAAGGCATCGTTTTGGCCCCGAAAAGCCGCTCCTTGGTCGGAACGCTGTGTCAGCACAAAACCCGGGGGAACATCGAATGTGAAGCCAAGCTGCCTGACGCCGAACGGCTGCCACGCTTGAGCCTGAAGAAGCGTGATGCAAAATAGGATCGGAACGAGGCTCAGCAGAAAGCGTGCCATAGGGATTGATTTAGCGTTGCGTCATATGGTCTTGCCGCGAGCCAAAAACCCGCCGCTCCATTCACGGCAGCGGCGGGCCGTCCCCAGGGATCACGGGTCTTGCTTGGGGTGTTGGTTGGCCCCTGCTGACTAATAACCATTAGAAGCCGCTAATGTTCCGTTCCTCGCGCGCCCGAAGCGCGGTCCCAGTCAGTCCGAGAAGCCGGGGGCTTGGTGCAGCACACGATGGCGTCAAGGATCGCCTCGTAGACGCTACCGGTGTCTTCCTCGATATCGGTGCCGATGCCGATCGCCTTGGCGTCGGCGAAAAGCTTCTGGGTGAGCTCAGCGACGGAGATGATGTCCGACCCGTTTCGGGGACGTTATTCGAAATCCACTTTAGCAGGAAGTCGGTGCCGTGCGTGCTCATCCAAACCAGCCGAATAACCATCGCCACCGCGATCAGGATCGAGAGCGGCACGGCAGCGATACGGGCGGTGCAGGATACCCAGCCAGGGAAGCGGGCCGCTCCGTCCTCCCTTACCGATCGAAGGCCGGCGCCACTTGATTGTGGTTTTCCAACAAGTGGGAAAGCTTTCTGGCTGCGGCGCTTTCCTACAATCAGCTCCTCCAGCCAACATATCGCCGACACGCGATTTGTTGACGCGACGCCTGAAACCCCAGGCGGGGTTTTCTTACTGGCAGGCGGGGTCTTCTCACCGTCAGGCGAGCTTTCCTTGCCGGGAGAGACTCTGGGTTGCCTGTAGGCAAGCGTTCCTCTCTTACCCTCTCCAGTTCCAACAGCCTGATGTATTCTTTCTCAAAGGCCTCCTCGTTCTTCCGGTCCTCGCTCCGGAGATGGACGTACGGCAGCGCAAACGCCAAAATCACGATTACGCCGATCTCGCCCGTCATGATCATATGGCTGCTGCCGACAAGCCAACAAAAAACAGCAACCACGCCACCGGATATAGCCGCCCCGGTCACACCAGCCCGGAACGGATCATATTTAGGCGGCGGAGCAACCGAATCTGCCTGTCGCCAGGCCTCGAAGCTAATGCGTGCAGCATCCAATCTGACAATTCCCGATATCGATTGCACTTTAGCAATTTCTAATGACACGGGCAAAGCGCGCGCCATCGTCCAAAAGGATCGATACTTGGCGTCGTTTCCTTGAAAGCGTCGCCGGTAAAAGCTCGGTGCCCGTCTGGTAGTTCAGTGTCAACACGCGGCTTGTGCTCATATCGCCACAAGCTTGCTCGCCGGCTTAGGTTCCGGCCTCAGAAGGAAACAACTTGCCCTCCAGGGCCAAGGCGCGCGCCTCGGCAGCGTCCTCCTCCGTCAGGGTGATCTGTTCGGAGACTGACTTTTCGTCTTCAACCACGAACTCGGTCGGGGCGGTGTCGTGCATCATGCTGTGGGCTCGCATGGCGGCCTGTTTTGCGTCGTCGGCTTCCAGCTCGATGCTGGTGGTCACACGGTAAAAGGTCATTGTGCCATCTCCTTTATTTGCGCAGCCCCTGGACGACTACCGCTCCATCGCGCAATTTTAGATGTTGACCGGCTCCCCACGCTATAGCCTGCCGAGGACGAAACCGTAGCTTTCGAAACCTCACTCCGGCGTGCTCACCGCGGTCTCGTCAACTTCGGCTTCCATCTCCGAACTGACAGGGTGGGCCTTGGCTGTGCCAGTGATAGACACGCCGTCGAAGCCCTGTAGCCATGCGTCGGCGAGTTCTTTCCAGTATTCGGGCACCACACGCTCCTTGCCATCCTTTTGCGCTTGGGCGCCATACATCCACGCGTATGCGACGCGCTCCTGATCCTTCTTAGCCACGGCCATTGTCGTCATCCTCTCGGAAATCCTGCACCGAGACGTGGCGCAGCAGCAGCTCGGTGTTCCATGCCATGCGCGAGGGCATCTGGTGGAAGTTCGGTCTGCCGTCCGGATCCGGCGCTATCATCTCGCCATCGATGATGAAGGACTTCGCCGGCAGTTTCTCGGCCGCGTCGACCGCCAGCCAGAACCGCTTCGACCAATCGTGGCCGTTCTTGGTGAAGGCGCGGTCACCTGCCCAATCGAGGATCATCTGCAGGCGAAAACCGTCAAACTTGATCTCGTGTAGCCAGTCGTCGCTGACCGGCGCCTCGAGCACCAGCTTCGGGTCCTGTGGCTTGATGAATTTCAGCCGCCCAAGGTCGCCACGCACGCACGCACACTCCCACCCGCCGCCATTCAATAAGATTGAGCTAGAATAGTTCCGGAAACTTTTACCGCCGTTCGGTATTCGATCGGCCATGACGACGCTTTCGCAACTCGGGCCGCCGATCGTCGGCCGACGCCGTGGCGACCAGCCCGCCCAGGATCGCGACCACTTCTACCTCTGCCGGGCGTGCGACCAGTGGGTCGACCGGCGCGATTTGAGGCAAGTCATCTGGCACAATCAGTCTGGGCACGAACCTCTGGAACTGGACGCCTGAAACGCAAAAAGCCCGCCACGGAGGAAGCCGTGACGGGCCTTTGTCGACTATCTGCCTGGTTGAGGGGACCAAGCAAGATCAAAACTTCACCTTCTGCAACAGGTTCCAGCCCTCCCGCAAAAAAGCCCGCCACCTTTCGGCAGCGGGCAAGGGTCATGGAGTGCGCTGGGATCAACCAGCATAGGGTCAACGAGCGGCGAAGAGGGTTGGTTGCTGGCCGGCCTAGCTGCCCCGGGGATCACCGAAAACCTATCAGTTCATGGCGTGGAATGGGCAAGGACGCGCGAGGAGACTTTCGGCGGTAGTTGGTGAAGGCCGAGGGGTACAAAACGCTTTGTGCAGGCCCCGCCGGCCGCAAGCGCGAATATTTAGAAGTCGCTAATGTTCCGTCAACCCCGCCTACCTTGGACCAAAGGTCGGCTTCCAGTCGCGATTGCGCTTCGCTTGGATGGCCTCGTAGTCGGGAATGACTGTGAAGAACACCGGCCGGCGGTCACGGCCAGCGGCCTTGCAATCCGAGCAGCCAAAGCGCCCGAACGCAGGATCCGCTTCGCGCCCCGAATGGAAGGCTTCCAACTCGACCCGATGCGCAACACTTATGATGGTGACAGGACGATCGTGGTGGGCAGCGGTGCGCGAAAGGCATTCCGTTGCTGCCCGCCCTCCACATCGCGGTCACCGCATCGCCTATCGTTACCGGCCCGGCAACTGAGCGATCACGTTGCAATCGACAGTGCGGTCTGAGCGCGCGGTGTAGGCGGCGTAGATCACCTGACCCATGTTCATGGAGATTTCACGCACCAGCTTTCGGCGGACTGCGGTGGCGAACATAGCGGTTTCGGTGACGCCGATTGCAAATGCGTCTGGTCCGCCAATGACGCAGCGCTCGAAATAGGATTGCAGGTTGGAACGGTCGTACATCGCAAACCCGTCGGCCCTGCCAATGCGGGGCAGTGCGATAGGCAGCCCGTTGATCGTCACGCCTTCCGCGAGAAGAATCTGCCGGATGGGCTCAAGGAGCGCTCCGGCATTGTTGGGTCCGTCGCCGGATACGTCAATAACCCTGCGCGGGCTGCGCAAGCCACTCTTCGCGAACAGATCGTTCGCGGCCGACAATGCGCCGGAAATCGACGTTCCGCGGCCTTCAGTCAACGGCAGCGCCGCGAGGCTGTCTGCCAAAGTCAGAGCGTCGTCGAGGCTTTCGACAATTGTCCAAGGCATAATGACTGTTTGCTGACCTGGCCCCGCCCACTCCAGATAAAGCACTGCGATTCTGCCGCGCTCTCCCGACTTGATTGCCCTCGCGATGTCCGCGTGGCGGAAGGCAGCGGCGTAGCCGTCGCGTTGCACTCTTTGCTCAACTTTGCTCATCGAAGGCGAGACGTCCACGGCAAGGATCAATTGCAGATCGACTACGGCCAGGTCGCCCGCGGGACGGTCGGTCGAGTGAGCCTGTGACGCCATCGCGAAGAACAGAGTGAGCAGGCAACCGCCCGTGAGCCGTAGCACCGGTCTTGCACCTGCACTTCGAGCAATCTGCACCAAGTAGTCCATGGCGAACCTCTCGCTGACAATGCAATTGTCGGTCCGAGGCGTCTCCCGGGTCACGAACGGCTTCCGATCATTCGCCGAAATCTGAGCTCCCCGCCGGTCTGGATGGTGAGCACTCTTCGCAGCGCGAAACCGTGCTAAGATCGAAGAATTGGACTGCGGCTTCGTGCTTGAGGGAACCGGCTTGGATAGCTCGCCCCCGACGACGTTCGTACTCAACGGCGTTACCGCCGATCTGAGCAGCGAGACCTTGCGCGACAAGTCCAACAGGACAATCGCACTTCGCCACCAGACCTTCGCGGTGCTTCGTCACCTTCTGGAGAACGCTGATCGCGTCATCACCAAGGACGACCTGATGAAGGTGGTCTGGAACGGTGTAGCCGTGACCGATGACAGCCTGGTGCAATGCATTCACGAGATCCGTGCGGCGCTCGACGACAATGGGCAGGCCGTCGTGCAGACAGTGCCGAGGCGCGGTTACAGGCTGGTCCTTCCCTCAAATGCCGGACCGAGAATGGCCACCATTCTGGCCGCCGAAGTGGCCGCCGAGGGCCGGCCAACAGGCAAGGATGAGCGGATCCCTGCTGCAACTTTCCGGGAGTATAGGCAGATCATCGATCGGCTGCTGGTGCAACATGCGGGTCGCGTGTTCTGGAGCGCCGAAGAGAGCGTGGTGGCCGAGTTCACCGGCCCTGTCGAGGCGATGCGGTGTGCGAGTGAGATCCAGCATGACGTCGATAGGCGAAACTGCGAAGTTCCCGCGACGAAGCGCCTGCGCTTCGGGATCGGCGTTCACCTGGGCTATGTCGTTGCCGAGGGCCACCACCTCGCGGGTGAGGCCGTCGAGGTTGCCGCTCATCTGCAAAAATTGTCACGACCGGGCGGGATTTGCGTCACGGAGGCGGTCCACGCGCAGGCTCAAGACCGACTCTCGCAACTCGAGTTCGTCGATCTCGGCGAGCACAAGCTGAAGAACGTCGCACGCGCCTTGCGCATCTACCGCATCCCCCTTGCTTCGGAGGAACCGGTCAGGTCGCCATTTCGCGGTCTCGATGCATTCGAATTCGAAGATGCCGACCTCTTCTTCGGCCGAGCGCGGGCGATTGCTGCCTGCACTGCAAGACTGGAGCAGCAGGCAGCCAGCGGCACGGCATTCCTGCTCATCTACGGAATGAGCGGTTGCGGCAAGTCTTCCCTCCTGCGCGCTGGCCTGCTGCCGTCATTGACCCGGCCTGGAGCCGTGGCGGGCATATCCTTGTGGCGCCGCTGCCTGATCCGCCTCTCCGAAGGACCGGATGCATTCGCTGTGCTGGCCGCGGCACTGCTTCGCGAGGCTGCCGTGCCGGAGCTGGCCTGCGAAGTAACAGCGGCGGAGTTTGCCCGGCTCTGCAGGAGCGCGCCGGATAAGGCACTGGCGATGGTTCGACAGGCTCTTGGCAAGGCCGCCGGGCCGGCCCGTCCGCAGATCAGATTGCTTGTCGCCATCGATCAGCTGGAGGAGCTGTTCACGACGGAGAGGGAGCCGGCGACGCGCGAGGCCCTTGTGCGGCTCATGGCGGCGCTGGCCGCGAGCGGACTGGTCTGGGTGATCGCGGCGATCCGTTCGGACTTCTTTCACCGCTGTGGTGAGGTCCCGGGTTTCTCGGCGCTCAAGGACGGGCTCGCCAGCTACGAACTCCTGCCGCCGACTGGCCCAGAGATCGGGCAGATCATCCGCGAACCGGCCGGCGTTGCCGGGCTCGGCTTCGGGGAGAGTGCCGAGTTGGGGCGGCTCGATGATGTGCTGCAGGAGGCAGCAGCTGCCGATCCCGGATCATTGCCGCTTCTCGAGTTCGTACTCGACGCGTTGTACGAGGCCGGTCGCGAGCGACGAGTTCTCACCTTTGCGCATTATCGCGCGCTCGGCGGGCTCGAAGGCGCAATCGCGCGCCGCGCCGATGAAGTCGTAGACTTGCTCGCGCCCGAGATCCAGGAGGCCTTGCCCGCGGTGCTGCGCGCCCTCACCACGGCAAATCCGGGCGATGAAACGGTGACGGCACGTCCGGCCTTGCTCACCGAAGTTGCAGGCACCCCCGCGCGATCGGCCCTCGTCAGGGCCCTGATCGACGCACGGCTCCTCGTCAGCGATGAGGACGCCGGAGGGCATGTCCTCGTCCGCGTTGCCCATGAGGCACTGTTGAGCCGTTGGCCGCGCGCCAGTGACATTGTGAATGCAAACCGAAACTTCCTCGAGACACGCGAACGCCTAAGGGCCGACGCCCACCGATGGCACCTGGAGAGCAGGAATCGGGAGCTTCTCCTTCCGTCCGGCAAACGCCTCGCGGAGGGCGAGGAGCTGCTGCTGTCAAGGCGGGAGGAGGTCGACGATGACGTCCTTGAATACATCGAGGCGTCCGTGCGTGCCCATCAGCAGAAAGAGGAGAAGGACCGGCACGCAGAACTGGCGCTGATCGAGGCCGCCGAAGAGGCAAAACGCGAGCGGCTGGAGCGCGAGGCCGAGCGCCGGAGCCTCGCGGCTGCCGCGGCAAACCGGCTTGCCCGACGTACGCGCAATGCCGCGATTGTGGCGATGGTGCTCGCTCTCCTGGCGGGCGCAGGCGCACTGGTCGCCTTCAAGGCGCAGGAGGAAGCAAGCTGGCAACGCGACCAGGCGCTGCGCAATCAGTCTCTTTCGCTCTCGTTTCTGTCGCAGCAGTCCACGGCGACAGGCAACACCGAGGCTGCGATCCTCTTGGCGCTCGAAGCACTTTCCTCGAAAGACCAATCCGAGCGGCCATATCTCTTTGAAGCGGAGGCAGCCCTCTACAAGGCCCTGCTGGCGCACCACCAGATCAAAATCTTCCGGCATGGCGCCGGCGTGGCGGATGCGGCGTTCAATCCGACGGGCGATCGCATCGTCACTGCATCCTACGATAAAACTGCAGGCGTCTGGGACATCTCCAGCGGTGTCGAAACTGCAGTTCTAAAAGGTCATGAAGGGGCCGTGGAGCGGGCTGAATTCAGCCCTGAAGGGAGCCGGATCGTAACGGCCGCGAGAGACGGCACTGCGCGCCTCTGGAACGCCATCTCGGGAGAACAGCTCTCCATCCTGCAGCCGGTAGGCAATTATCCAACGGCAATCTTCAGCCCGAATGGCAACCAGGTGCTAACGGCGGGGGAAAACAGCGATGCAGTGCTCTGGGACGTCCGGACAGGGAAGAAAGTCCTGAGTGTAGGCAGCGATGGATATGCACGGGCTGACTTCAGTCCGGACGGTCGCAGCTTCGCGACGGCACACAAGCATGTTGTATCGATCTGGAATACCGCAGATGGCGCACTGACACGGTCAATCCGAATGAACTTCCTGCCCTACAGCCTGGCATTCAGTCCCGACGGAAGCCGGCTGCTGGCTGGCGCGTGGGCACCGCTTTCGTACGGCGGTACTTCCTGCCTTTACGATGTGTCGACAGGAACGGAGATCGCAAAGTTGGCCGGCCACAAAAGCGACATGCAATTGAACGGCGTGATTTTCAGTCACGGGGGTCAGCGAATTGCCACGGTATCACTCGATGGCGCTGCCCGGATTTGGGATGGAGCGTCGGGGACGCCGCATGGCCTGCTCGGCCAGGAGGTTTCGGGTTTGAGGCTCGCCGATATCGGTGCGGACCAACGCGATGAGGAGATGAACGGTGCGTTCACCCCGGACGACCGCTTCCTGGCGACCGCTTCCGTCAATGGGCCGATCCGCATCTGGGACGTTGAACGAGCCTCGCAGGTCACGACGATCGCTGGTCATGATTCTTTGGTAGAGCATCTGGAATTCAGCCCGGTTGACAGCAACATTCTTCTCACGGCTTCACACGATGGCACCGCTCGGCTGTGGGATGTCGACGGCGCCCTGACGACCACGCTCTCTCATGAATATCGGCCGACCTTCGCGGTCTTCAGTCCTGACAATGTCCACCTGCTGACGGGTGGCGGCGACAGCGCGGTGCATCTATGGGATGTTGTAAGCGGGCGCGAGATCATGCGGCTCGATACCCGTGAGATCGTTCAACGCGCGACGTTCAGTCCCGATGGAAGGCGCGTCGCGACGGCATCTCTTGAGGGCCAGGTCCGAATTTGGGAGGTGGCCAGGGGATTCGAGACCGCCCGGTTCCAATCACATGGCGGGCTGATCCAGATCCAGTTTGGTCGCGATGGCAAATTGCTTGTTTCCGCATCGATCGACGGTACCGCCCAGCTGTGGGACGCGGCGACGGGCACCGAGCTGGCCGTCATCAATACAAGCAGCAATCTGCCGCAGGCCATTCTCAGCCCCGACGGACGTCTGATCTTCGCGGCCAAGGAAGACAATGCGGGCTACCTCCTGAAGGCGGACGGGGCTGAGCTCAAGCCTCTTGTGGGGCATCGCGATCGCATCACGGCAGCGGCCTTCAACCCGAACGGTCAACTGGTCGCCACGGGCTCACTCGACCACACGGGCCGAATTTGGTCGACCATGGACGGAGCAAACGTCGTAACGCTAGAGGGACATACCGACGAGGTGACGGTGGTCGCCTTCAGCCCCGACGGTCAATCGCTGCTGACTGCCTCACGCGATGGAACCGCCCGGATCTGGAGCGTCTCTGGCGGACTGGAAAGGGCCGTTCTTAGGGGCCACGGCGGCGCGGTGGACAGCGCCCAGTTCAGTCCCAGTGGCTTGTATGTCGTGACCGCTTCGTCCGAAGATCGCACGGTCAGGCTATGGGCGACGCAATCGGGGCGCCAGATTGCCGTCCTTGCCAGCCAGGACGAAGCGACCGTTCGACCGGGCCTTCCACGCGCAGCCTTCAGTTCCGACGGCACGCGGGTCGCAATTGTCTCCGGCGAAGAAAGGGTTCGTATCGTTCGCGTCTTCCAAAAACCCAAGGACCTCATTGACTTCGCCCGGCGCACCGTGCCTCGCGAACTCACCCCTTGCGAGCGGCGAAGCTTCTTCCTTCCTGCAGACCCTGCAGCTGGTACTTGTCCGGGCTGATGTGGGCAACGGGGGTCAGATTTGCCGTTTGAGCCGGCCGCCGGAACGGGCAACTTAGCGCCGCGATGCCCGCCAAAGAGGCAAACCCCGCCGCGCCCGGAGCAGACATCGCGGGTGACAATGTCTTGGTCGTGCCCCATGAACGGACATCTGACCATGAGTTTGAAGCTCGATCGATCTCGTACGGTCCTGGCATCTGAACGCTGCGGCACATCGAAGCGCGTGGCTAGGAATGCAGCTCGACAAAAGGGCTGCTCGACCCGTACGCTACGGCATGGTGGCCAACCCTTTCGAGCGGAAGCTTGCGGCGATCCTTGCCGCGGATGTTTCCGGCTATAGCCGGATGATGGAGGTGGACGAAGCCGGCACGCTTGCGCGCATGAAGGCACATATTGGTGAGGTCGTCAGGCCCAGCATCGCGGCGCATCGGGGCAATATCGTCAAGACCACGGGCGACGGCCTGCTCGTCGAGTTTGCGAGCGTCGTCGAGGCGGTTGAAAGTGCTATCGAAATCCAACGATCGATGGCGGAGCGGAACAGCGGTGAGCCTGAGAACACCCAAATCCTTTACCGCGTCGGGATCAATCTCGGTGACCTCATCTTCGAGGACGGAGACGTCTTCGGCGACGGCGTAAACGTGGCCTCGCGGCTAGAGGGGCTCGCCAAGCCGGGCGGCGTGTGCGCCGACGCGGCGCTACAGACGACTCGACCTGTCGAGGCGGCGCTGCATCAGAGGGTACAGTTCGCGACGGCGTCGGACGGCGTGCAGCTGGCTTGGGCCAGCATTGGCCAGGGAGCGCCGGTGCTGAAGGGTCCGAATTGGCTGAACCATCTTGAGTACGAATGGCACAGTCCAATTTGGCGTCCGATGCTCGCGAAGCTCGCCAAGTTTTGCCATCTCGTGCGGTTCGATCAGCGCGGAAACGGCCTCTCGGACTGGGAGGTTGAGACTATATCGGAAGATGCAATGGCCGGTGACATGTCCACAGTCGCGACTGCTTCACAGGTGGATCGGTTCGCGCTTCTCGGCATCTCGCAAGCCTGCGCCTTTTCCGTGCGCTATGCTGTGGAGCATCCGGAGCAAGTGACATGTCTCGTCCTGCTGGGTGGTTTTGTCCGAGGTCGGCTAAAGCGACCGGGTCTCGACCAAAGGAAGCTGTATGAAGCCGGGACGATGATGATCCGCGACGGCTGGGGCTCGCCGAATCCTGTTTTCAGGCATTTCTTCACTTCGACGTTCATCCCCGACGCCCCACATGAGATTATGGCGAGCTTTGACGAACTACAGCGCATTGCCACGAGCCCCGAGGCGGCGATGCGACTTTGGCAAATGAACAGCAAAGTTGAGGTGACAGAGCTGGCAAAGAGGGTCCGTGTGCCAACGATCGTGCTGCATTGCGTGGGCGATCGCGTCGTGCCGATCGAGGAGGGCCGCCTGATGGCAAAACTCATTCCGGGGGCGATGTTCGTCGAACTGCCGGGAAATAACCACGTGCTCATTGAAGGCACGTCAGCCTACGACCAGTTTTTCGAGGAAACGGCTGTCTTCCTGGCGATGCACAATCCGGCCGCGTAGCTTCGCAACAGACACCATCCATCCGGACCGCCGTGCACCGAAGCATACAGTGAGGCACCAAATGTGTCGGCAGTTCGAGGAAGTGATCTCAGCCAGCTCTCGGTCGGGCCGCTGCAGTAGGTGCCGGCGCGCTTTCATCCCGTACTGGAGCAAGGGCAAAGAAAGGATCCGGAATTGGACGTATGCAAAGGGTCCGGCTGCGGCCGCTTGTCCGGATCGCTTTAGGATGCGCATTGCATTCTTACGTTGGGACAAACGCGCCCGAGAAATTTCAGCTCCTGCGTTATCGCGCAAGATCCAAACTCGAATTGAGCTAATGTCTATGCTTCAAAGCTGACATTCAGTCTGGGCAAGCTTGCGCGACGTGGTATTCGCGCGACTACCCAATTCGGCGAGGGTCGATGGCTTGATGCTTGATCCTAAATGATGCGTTCATTCTTTTGAAGGGTAGGAGTTCACCGGCCAGGTCGACGATTATATGTTCTTGCTAGGTCCGAGGGTGTGCACATCGCATTGCAGCCAATTCTCTATCGAGACAATGAAGGATTGTGCCGTTTGCCTTGCGTTGAGGTGGGTTAATTGCCGATTTTGACCATCATATTGGTTTGATTTGCGTTTCGGTCAGATTGAAAGCTCTGAACTGGAATATTGGACTCAGCACGCCTATTCAGCTATTGCTAATATGAGGGAAAAAGTTGGGGAAGCTACTCAACGGTGTAGCTTCGGAGAGGAGAATGTTTGAGTGGCCAATTGCCATTCAAACTGGGTGGACGTGTTGTGCCTAGGCGGGAACTGGATGCCTAGGCACGTGCAAACTCCGAGCTACCGTCAGCGCCGAGTAGGCCCCATGGTGATCATCAGGGGTGTGTTATGGCGAACAAATTTCCGAAGGCCGACAAAATCACCGTAGGTGGTTTCGAGGATCAACTTTCCACGATCGTGTTGAGCGGATCGGACCAAGAGGGTTCGGTCACAGGCTATGTTCTAACGCCATTGCCATCGACCCTCGATGTCGCGCACTCAATAGTCATCAATAGGCAGCCGGTTCGGGAACTTGCCTTCGTCGATCCGAACATTTCCGACCTGAGCACTCTGCTGCAAGGACTTCGGCCCGAGGTCGGGGCTTTTGTGCTGACCAACGATGAACCGGCGCCGCGGCAGATGGCGCGCGCGGTCGCGGGCAGGCAAGGACTCGACGCGATCCACGTCATTGCGCATGGCCGTCCAGGCGAGGTGAGCTTCGGGGCGGGGGCTCTGTCACTGGAAACGCTCAATGACCATACAGCCGACCTCGCTGAGGTCGGAGATGTGATCGGGGAACGCGGCGGACTGTTGTTGTGGAGCTGCGAGACCGGCAAGGGCGAGACCGGCGCGGCCTTCATTGCGGCACTAGCGAAAAGTGCAAAGACACTGGTCGCTGCAGCCGTCGGAAAGATTGGGGCGGCCCAGCATGGCGGCATATGGTCGCTTGATGCGCACACTGGAATCACCGCCAACGTATCGCCGATGACCGTAGCTGGCATTGCGTCGTATCCTGGCGTGCTGCCCAACAACAACGCCACTACCGGGACCGATAACATAACGCAGACCAGCAGCACCGACACGCTGACAGTGACTGCTACCAACCAGATTCAGGCGGCCGATTTCTTCGACGGGGGCAACGCCGCCGATACTATCATCATCAGTTCCACGACCGGCGCCAACATCGACTTCAGCGCTGCGGGCACTGATGCGACCCATGGCTTCCACAATTATGAAGGCCTGAGTTTCAACAACACCTCTGGGACCTCTGCGGCCTCGCTCAACGCCTCCCAGTTTGGTGCGGGCCTGATTTCAACGTCGCTCACTGTCACTGGAACCGCCTCGACGCAAGCGATTGTAATCAACAATGCCTCGAACTTCTCCGCAGCGAACTGGACCTTCACGACTTGGACCAGCGGCGCCGACACGATCACCATCAACGGGACCTCAGGCGCGGACACACTTGTCGGCAGTTCTCAGGTGGACATCATTAACGGCGGCGTCGGCAATGACACGATCACCGGTGGTGCTGGTGCTGATGTGCTCACCGGCGGTACGGGGGCAGATACATTCGTCGTTAGCGCCACTGCCCATCTCGCGGCTGGCGAGACAATCAACGGCACGGCGGAAGCGGGCACACAGGACACGCTGCGCCTCGATTTTGCGGCCACTTACAATCTCTCCACCTTCACCACTATCAGCAACATCGACCGGATCACGCTGAACCAGAACGTGGCGAACTGGAACCTCACTGTTGCAGACAGCCAAGTCTCCACCGCAGATGCCAATGGTGATGGTGTCGGTGGTGACCTGCTAATCAACGGCAGCGGCAGTTTCGTAACGATCAGCGCCGCTGGCCTCACCGGTGTCAACCGCATCACCGTCGACGGCAATGGTTTCACTGGCAACGATACGATCACAGGGGGCGCGGGCGCAGATACTATTAGCGCGGGCGCCGGCGCTGACACGATCAGTTCCGGGGCCGGCGACGACACCATCAACATAGCCAATGGAGAATTCGTCGCCGGCGAGGTGATCAATGGGGGAGTCGACTCCGGCATCGGCCCGTGTGATCAGATCGTTCTGACGAGCAGCGGAACGACCGCCGACTTTTCTGCTGGCTCTGTGTCCGGTGTCGAAACGCTCACCGGGAGTGGCGGCAACGACAACGTCACAGTTACGACCACGCAATGGACGGGATTCCGCTCGATTGACCTTGCTGGCGGCTCGGCAGACGTTCTGAACGTAGTCGCGTCGGGCGACATATCGGCAATTGCAGGCCCTGTTGTGGGATCGACTGTCGAGATCGGCAATCTTGTCGGGACCGGTAACTCCGATACGATCACACTGAAGGGCTTTCAGCTCGATACGATCATCGCTGGGACGGGTATAATTAACCTTGGCAATGGCGCCAGTGATACCATAGCCCTAACGTCCACTTCTGCTGATCTAAATACCCTTGGGGCGACCAATGCGTCGATTCAGGGCGTGGAGGCGATTTCGTTCTCTGCGGCTACAGAGGGTGTAACAGTTGACCTTTCAGGCCAGACCGAAGGCTTCACAATTACGGGCAGCCAATACGCCGACATAATTACGACTGGTTCCGGCGTTGACAACATCGATGGCGGAGCCGGCGACGACATTATTGCCCAAGGTAATGGCACGAGCAGTAATTTACTTAACGGCGGGCTTGGGGCCGATACATTCTTAGCGAATGGTGACAACCTAGGTGGTTCCGTTACTATAGATGGCACAGATGAAGCAACAACTATTGACACAGTTAAGCTAACATCGGCCGGTTTATACTCTAATTTTGGAGGCGGCGCCGTCTACACCATCAGAAATATTGATGTACTATCGCTAGCGGACAACTCACCTGGGTTTGACATCAGATTTCAGAACGACCAAGTGCTTGGAACGGCTGACGCAAACGGTGATGGGGTCAAAGGCGACTTATTGATAAACTCGTCATTAGTAATGAGCGCTGGAATAAATATTCAGGCCTCCTCCCTAACCAGCGCAAGTCGCATCATCGTGGATGGCACAAATCTTGGTGGCAACGATACCATAATCGGTGGTGCCGGAGCCGACGTGATCAGCACTGGAGCGGGTAACGATATCATCTCGGCGAATGGCGGGGCAGATACGGTCGATGGTGGAGCAGGCGATGATTTAATTCTTGTCGGCGATAGCAGTTTCGGAGCAGGCGATTCGATCGAAGGTGGAGCTGACACTGGCAGCGGATCGCGCGACATAATCTCGTTCACCGGAACCGTGGTTGATTTCTCTTTAGGCACAGTTTCGGGCGTGGAGACGCTGACAGGCAGCGGCAACAGTGAGTCGGTTTTCCTGACTGCAACACAATGGGCGGGGTTTAACTCCATAGACCTTGGCGGTGGTATTAATCGCCTGCATGTTGTCGCCGCAGGCGACATTTCGGCTCTTGGCCTCCCGACTGTCACAAACGTTGTTTCGAGCGGTCTGGAGGGAACCGCCGGCACGGACACGATTACGCTTACCGGGGCCCAGCTAGACGCAATAGCACTGACTGCGATCGGCCTCGGCGCGGGCTCCGGCGATACCATTAATCTGACGTCAACTTCTAGCAAACTGAATACGCTTGGAGACACCTCCATAAGCGGCGTGGAAGTTATCTCGGCCTCCACCGCTCTTGCCGGAGTGACGATCACGCTAAGCGGCCAGACCGAAGCCTTCATCATCACTGGTAGCGGGCAGGCCGATACGATCAGCGGCGGTGCAGGGGCCGACACGATCACCGGCGGTGCAGGGGCCGACACGCTGAGCGGCGCAGCCGGCAACGATAGCATCACGTATGACGGTTCGGACGTTTCGATCGCCGGCGGGACGGATATCGACACGCTCGTGGTCAACGGGGCGGCGACGATCAACCTGTCGTCGGCGGACCAGAGTTCCGGCGACACGGCGAATGTCACCGGCTTCGAAAATGTGGATGCCAGCGGCTCGAGCGCGGCGGTCAGCCTCACCGGTGACAGCGGCGCGAACGTTCTGACCGGCGGGTCTGGCGCCGACACGATTGTCGGCGGCGCAGGCGCCGACACGCTGAATGGCGGGTCGGGCAACGACAGCATCACCTACGACGGCTCGGACGTGTCGATCGCTGGGGGGTTGAATACCGACACGCTTGTGGTCAACGGCGCGGCGACGATCGACCTGTCGTCGGCGGACCAGAGTTCCGGCGACACAGCGATTGTCACCGGCTTCGAGAATGTGGATGCAAGCGGCTCAAGCGGGAGTGTTAGCCTCACCGGTGACAGCGGGGCGAACGTCCTGACCGGAGGCAGCAATGGTGACGAATTCGTTGGTTTCGCTGGCGCCGATACGGTCAACGGCGGACTGGGCGGCGATTATATTCGCCTGACAGCAACGTCAAATGATCTCAATAGTGCCACAAATAACCAGATAGCCAATATCGAGAATGTTACTGCGTATTTTGCCGCTACTGGTGTCACGATCAACGTTAGTAATCAAACAGAGGGGCTATTTATCGCGGGCAGCCTCACTGGCGCCGATGCGATTACAGGGGGCTCTGGCGACGATACGATTCAGGGAGCTGGCGGCGCCGACACACTGGATGGACGCGATGGCAGCGACTCCTATTATCTGCCATCTGGTGGCGATGTGGTGGCTGGGGAGACAATCAACGACACTGGATCATCAGGCACCGATACCATCTTGATTTGGGGTCCCATTAACGTGGATTTCACTGTTGCCACAATTTCCGGCATAGAGGGATTGCGCTTTTATAATTCTGGTCCTTCCACGGTAACGTTTGGCGCCGATCAGTTTCCCGGAAATCTGGCCGTTCAGGATTTGGGCGGAGCCCGTAATATAAACGTAGTAAATGCAAGTAATTTTACGGCGAACGGGTGGACATTTACCGGCTGGGGAAGTGACGACACGATTAACATCAATGGGACGGCGGGCGCCGATTTCATCACGGGAAGCTCGCGAGCCGACGCGATATCGGCAGGCGCGTCAAACGACACTATTGATGGCGGTGCAAATGCCGACACTCTGAGCGGCGGCGCAGGCAACGACACCATCACCTATGACGGCTCTGACGGTTCGGTCGCCGGCGGGGCGGATAGCGACACCCTGTTGGTTGTCGGCGCGGCGACGATTGACCTGTCGTCGGCGGACCAGAGTTCTGGCGACACGGCGAACATCACCGGCTTCGAGAACGTGGATGCAAGCGGCTCGAGCGCGGCGGTCAGCGTCAGCGGCGACAGCGGTGCGAACATCCTGACCGGCGGGGCTGCAAACGACACGCTCTCCGGCGGTGCAGGCAATGACACGATCGATGGCGGGGCCGGAACAGGCGATACGGCAGTCTTCAGTGGCGCACGCGCCGACTACACGATCTCACTTTCCGGGTCGACCTATACGGTTGTCGACAACCGTGGCGGCTCTCTGGACGGCACGGATAGTGTGACCAATGTTGAGAACTTCCAGTTCTCAACCGGGACCCTTACAGCGGGTCAGCTCGATCTTACTGCTCCAACAGTTTCGTCCGTTGCCTTTGGCACTCACGACGGAACGCTTAAGGCGGGCGAGTCGGTCGACCTGGTCGTCACGTTCAGCGAGGCCGTGAACGTCACCGGAACGCCGACACTGACTCTGAACAACGGCACGATCGCCACTCTCACCGGCGGCTCTGGAACCAACACTCTCACCTTCCACTACACGGCCGCCTCCGGCGAGGACACTTCCGACATCACGGTGACGTCGTACAATCTGACGGCCGGCGGAGCGACGGTCAGGGACACGCAAGGCAATGTGGCCACGACCGCCGGAGCGCCTACCGATCCGGGCGGCCCCGGAGATATCGAGGCGGTTGATACCGTGGCGCCGTCTGCGCCGTCGATCACCTCGGTGACGGATGACGTGTCGCCGCTGCCGAGCGGGGCGAGCACCAACGATACCGATCTGACGGTGAGGGTAAGCCTGACAGGCACCGGTGCGGTGGTGGGCAACACGGTGCAGCTCTACAACGGGACCGGGACGGGCAGCCAACTTGGCACTTCGTACACAATCACCGCAACCGACATCACGAACGGCTTTGCCAATGTCCAGACCGGGACGCTGACCGACGGCACGACCTATACAATAACGTCCCGCATCACTGACACTGCCGGCAACCAGAGCGTCGTCTCCACCAACTCGTTCACGGTTACCGAAGACACGACTGCTCCCGAAGCGCCGGTGATCACCTCGGTGACGGATGATGTGTCGCCGGTGACCGGCAGTCTAACGAGCGGCGCCCGGACCAACGACATCAACTTGACGGTGACGGTGAGCCTGAGCGGCACCAACGCAGTCGCCGGCGACACCATCCAACTTCACACGAACGCCAACTTTAACGCGCTAAGCGACGTCCACGTCCTCACTGCTGCTGAGATCACTGCTGGTTCCGTTAGCTTGGAGACTGTGGCGCTGACCGACGGCACCACTTACGCCCTAACGGCGCGGATCACCGACACAGCCGGCAACTTCAGTAACGCCTCGGGCCCGTTCACGGTGACGATCGACACGACCGCTCCGTCTGCGCCGTCAACGCCTGATCTGCTTGCCGCCGCCGATTCCGGTTCGTCGAGCACGGACAATGTCACAAACGTCACGACGCCGATATTTACCGGTGTGGCTGAGTCCGGCAGTACCGTCACAATCTTCAGCGACGGCGTGGTTGTTGGGTCGGGCCTTGCGACCAGCGGCAACTACAACATCACGACCTCGGGACTGAGCCAAGGGACTCACAGCATCACGGCGACTGCGACAGACGCGGCGGGCAATTTAAGTGCGGCTTCGAGCAATCTGTCGGTGACGATCGACACCACGGTTGCGGCCTCCATCAGCCTCGATGCCATCACGGCGGACAACGTCGTCAACGCGGCGGAAGCCGGCGGCACGGTTGCGGTGACCGGCACGGTCGGCGGCGATGTCCAGGACGGCGACACCGTCACCCTGACGATCAACGGCGCCACCTATACCGGCGCGGCGGCGAGCGGCGGCTTCAGCATCGACGTCGCCGGCTCCGACCTGGCGGCCGATGCCGACAGCAGCGTGCATGCCAGCGTCACCACCACCGATGCGGCCGGCAACAGCGCCTCGGCGAGCGACGACCAGGCCTACAGCGTCGACACCACGGTTGCGGCCTCCATCAGCCTCGATGCCATCACGGCGGACAACGTCGTCAACGCGGCGGAAGCCGGCGGCACGGTTGCGGTGACCGGCACGGTCGGCGGCGATGTCCAGGACGGCGACACCGTCACCCTGACGATCAACGGCGCCACCTATACCGGCGCGGCGGCGAGCGGCGGCTTCAGCATCGACGTCGCCGGCTCCGACCTGGCGGCCGATGCCGACAGCAGCGTGCATGCCAGCGTCACCACCACCGATGCGGCCGGCAACAGCGCCTCGGCGAGCGACGACCAGGCCTACAGCGTCGACACCACGGTTGCGGCCTCCATCAGCCTCGATGCCATCACGGCGGACAACGTCGTCAACGCGGCGGAAGCCGGCGGCACGGTTGCGGTGACCGGTACGGTCGGCGGCGATGTCCAGGACGGCGACACCGTCACCCTGACGATCAACGGCGCCACCTATACCGGCGCGGCGGCGAGCGGCGGCTTCAGCATCGACGTCGCCGGCTCCGACCTGGCGGCCGATGCCGACAGCAGCGTGCATGCCAGCGTCACCACCACCGATGCGGCCGGCAACAGCGCCTCGGCGAGCGACGACCAGGCCTACAGCGTCGACACCACGGTTGCGGCCTCCATCAGCCTCGATGCCATCACGGCGGACAACGTCGTCAACGCGGCGGAAGCCGGCGGCACGGTTGCGGTGACCGGCACGGTCGGCGGCGATGTCCAGGACGGCGACACCGTCACCCTGACGATCAACGGCGCCACCTATACCGGCGCGGCGGCGAGCGGCGGCTTCAGCATCGACGTCGCCGGCTCCGACCTGGCGGCCGATGCCGACAGCAGCGTGCATGCCAGCGTCACCACCACCGATGCGGCCGGCAACAGCGCCTCGGCGAGCGACGACCAGGCCTACAGCGTCGACACCACGGTTGCGGCCTCCATCAGCCTCGATGCCATCACGGCGGACAACGTCGTCAACGCGGCGGAAGCCGGCGGCACGGTTGCGGTGACCGGCACGGTCGGCGGCGATGTCCAGGACGGCGACACCGTCACCCTGACGATCAACGGCGCCACCTATACCGGCGCGGCGGCGAGCGGCGGCTTCAGCATCGACGTCGCCGGCTCCGACCTGGCGGCCGATGCCGACAGCAGCGTGCATGCCAGCGTCACCACCACCGATGCGGCCGGCAACAGCGCCTCGGCGAGCGACGACCAGGCCTACAGCGTCGACACCACGGTTGCGGCCTCCATCAGCCTCGATGCCATCACGGCGGACAACGTCGTCAACGCGGCGGAAGCCGGCGGCACGGTTGCGGTGACCGGTACGGTCGGCGGCGATGTCCAGGACGGCGACACCGTCACCCTGACGATCAACGGCGCCACCTATACCGGCGCGGCGGCGAGCGGCGGCTTCAGCATCGACGTCGCCGGCTCCGACCTGGCGGCCGATGCCGACAGCAGCGTGCATGCCAGCGTCACCACCACCGATGCGGCCGGCAACAGCGCCTCGGCGAGCGACGACCAGGCCTACAGCGTCGACACCACGGTTGCGGCCTCCATCAGCCTCGATGCCATCACGGCGGACAACGTCGTCAACGCGGCGGAAGCCGGCGGCACGGTTGCGGTGACCGGCACGGTCGGCGGCGATGTCCAGGACGGCGACACCGTCACCCTGACGATCAACGGCGCCACCTATACCGGCGCGGCGGCGAGCGGCGGCTTCAGCATCGACGTCGCCGGCTCCGACCTGGCGGCCGATGCCGACAGCAGCGTGCATGCCAGCGTCACCACCACCGATGCGGCCGGCAACAGCGCCTCGGCGAGCGACGACCAGGCCTACAGCGTCGACACCACGGTTGCGGCCTCCATCAGCCTCGATGCCATCACGGCGGACAACGTCGTCAACGCGGCGGAAGCCGGCGGCACGGTTGCGGTGACCGGTACGGTCGGCGGCGATGTCCAGGACGGCGACACCGTCACCCTGACGATCAACGGCGCCACCTATACCGGCGCGGCGGCGAGCGGCGGCTTCAGCATCGACGTCGCCGGCTCCGACCTGGCGGCCGATGCCGACAGCAGCGTGCATGCCAGCGTCACCACCACCGATGCGGCCGGCAACAGCGCCTCGGCGAGCGACGACCAGGCCTACAGCGTCGACACCACGGTTGCGGCCTCCATCAGCCTCGATGCCATCACGGCGGACAACGTCGTCAACGCGGCGGAAGCCGGCGGCACGGTTGCGGTGACCGGCACGGTCGGCGGCGATGTCCAGGACGGCGACACCGTCACCCTGACGATCAACGGCGCCACCTATACCGGCGCGGCGGCGAGCGGCGGCTTCAGCATCGACGTCGCCGGCTCCGACCTGGCGGCCGATGCCGACAGCAGCGTGCATGCCAGCGTCACCACCACCGATGCGGCCGGCAACAGCGCCTCGGCGAGCGACGACCAGGCCTACAGCGTCGACACCACGGTTGCGGCCTCCATCAGCCTCGATGCCATCACGGCGGACAACGTCGTCAACGCGGCGGAAGCCGGCGGCACGGTTGCGGTGACCGGCACGGTCGGCGGCGATGTCCAGGACGGCGACACCGTCACCCTGACAATCAACGGCGCCACCTATACCGGCGCGGCGGCGAGCGGCGGCTTCAGCATCGACGTCGCCGGCTCCGACCTGGCGGCCGATGCCGACAGCAGCGTGCATGCCAGCGTCACCACCACCGATGCGGCCGGCAACAGCGCCTCGGCGAGCGACGACCAGGCCTACAGCGTCGACACCACGGTTGCGGCCTCCATCAGCCTCGATGCCATCACGGCGGACAACGTCGTCAACGCGGCGGAAGCCGGCGGCACGGTTGCGGTGACCGGCACGGTCGGCGGCGATGTCCAGGACGGCGACACCGTCACCCTGACGATCAACGGCGCCACCTATACCGGCGCGGCGGCGAGCGGCGGCTTCAGCATCGACGTCGCCGGCTCCGACCTGGCGGCCGATGCCGACAGCAGCGTGCATGCCAGCGTCACCACCACCGATGCGGCCGGCAACAGCGCCTCGGCGAGCGACGACCAGGCCTACAGCGTCGACACCACGGTTGCGGCCTCCATCAGCCTCGATGCCATCACGGCGGACAACGTCGTCAACGCGGCGGAAGCCGGCGGCACGGTTGCGGTGACCGGTACGGTCGGCGGCGATGTCCAGGACGGCGACACCGTCACCCTGACGATCAACGGCGCCACCTATACCGGCGCGGCGGCGAGCGGCGGCTTCAGCATCGACGTCGCCGGCTCCGACCTGGCGGCCGATGCCGACAGCAGCGTGCATGCCAGCGTCACCACCACCGATGCGGCCGGCAACAGCGCCTCGGCGAGCGACGACCAGGCCTACAGCGTCGACACCACGGTTGCGGCCTCCATCAGCCTCGATGCCATCACGGCGGACAACGTCGTCAACGCGGCGGAAGCCGGCGGCACGGTTGCGGTGACCGGCACGGTCGGCGGCGATGTCCAGGACGGCGACACCGTCACCCTGACGATCAACGGCGCCACCTATACCGGCGCGGCGGCGAGCGGCGGCTTCAGCATCGACGTCGCCGGCTCCGACCTGGCGGCCGATGCCGACAGCAGCGTGCATGCCAGCGTCACCACCACCGATGCGGCCGGCAACAGCGCCTCGGCGAGCGACGACCAGGCCTACAGCGTCGACACCACGGTTGCGGCCTCCATCAGCCTCGATGCCATCACGGCGGACAACGTCGTCAACGCGGCGGAAGCCGGCGGCACGGTTGCGGTGACCGGCACGGTCGGCGGCGATGTCCAGGACGGCGACACCGTCACCCTGACAATCAACGGCGCCACCTATACCGGCGCGGCGGCGAGCGGCGGCTTCAGCATCGACGTCGCCGGCTCCGACCTGGCGGCCGATGCCGACAGCAGCGTGCATGCCAGCGTCACCACCACCGATGCGGCCGGCAACAGCGCCTCGGCGAGCGACGACCAGGCCTACAGCGTCGACACCACGGTTGCGGCCTCCATCAGCCTCGATGCCATCACGGCGGACAACGTCGTCAACGCGGCGGAAGCCGGCGGCACGGTTGCGGTGACCGGCACGGTCGGCGGCGATGTCCAGGACGGCGACACCGTCACCCTGACGATCAACGGCGCCACCTATACCGGCGCGGCGGCGAGCGGCGGCTTCAGCATCGACGTCGCCGGCTCCGACCTGGCGGCCGATGCCGACAGCAGCGTGCATGCCAGCGTCACCACCACCGATGCGGCCGGCAACAGCGCCTCGGCGAGCGACGACCAGGCCTACAGCGTCGACACCACGGTTGCGGCCTCCATCAGCCTCGATGCCATCACGGCGGACAACGTCGTCAACGCGGCGGAAGCCGGCGGCACGGTTGCGGTGACCGGCACGGTCGGCGGCGATGTCCAGGACGGCGACACCGTCACCCTGACGATCAACGGCGCCACCTATACCGGCGCGGCGGCGAGCGGCGGCTTCAGCATCGACGTCGCCGGCTCCGACCTGGCGGCCGATGCCGACAGCAGCGTGCATGCCAGCGTCACCACCACCGATGCGGCCGGCAACAGCGCCTCGGCGAGCGACGACCAGGCCTACAGCGTCGACACCACGGTTGCGGCCTCCATCAGCCTCGATGCCATCACGGCGGACAACGTCGTCAACGCGGCGGAAGCCGGCGGCACGGTTGCGGTGACCGGCACGGTCGGCGGCGATGTCCAGGACGGCGACACCGTCACCCTGACGATCAACGGCGCCACCTATACCGGCGCGGCGGCGAGCGGCGGCTTCAGCATCGACGTCGCCGGCTCCGACCTGGCGGCCGATGCCGACAGCAGCGTGCATGCCAGCGTCACCACCACCGATGCGGCCGGCAACAGCGCCTCGGCGAGCGACGACCAGGCCTACAGCGTCGACACCACGGTTGCGGCCTCCATCAGCCTCGATGCCATCACGGCGGACAACGTCGTCAACGCGGCGGAAGCCGGCGGCACGGTTGCGGTGACCGGCACGGTCGGCGGCGATGTCCAGGACGGCGACACCGTCACCCTGACGATCAACGGCGCCACCTATACCGGCGCGGCGGCGAGCGGCGGCTTCAGCATCGACGTCGCCGGCTCCGACCTGGCGGCCGATGCCGACAGCAGCGTGCATGCCAGCGTCACCACCACCGATGCGGCCGGCAACAGCGCCTCGGCGAGCGACGACCAGGCCTACAGCGTCGACACCACGGTTGCGGCCTCCATCAGCCTCGATGCCATCACGGCGGACAACGTCGTCAACGCGGCGGAAGCCGGCGGCACGGTTGCGGTGACCGGCACGGTCGGCGGCGATGTCCAGGACGGCGACACCGTCACCCTGACGATCAACGGCGCCACCTATACCGGCGCGGCGGCGAGCGGCGGCTTCAGCATCGACGTCGCCGGCTCCGACCTGGCGGCCGATGCCGACAGCAGCGTGCATGCCAGCGTCACCACCACCGATGCGGCCGGCAACAGCGCCTCGGCGAGCGACGACCAGGCCTACAGCGTCGACACCACGGTTGCGGCCTCCATTAGCCTCGATGCCATCACGGCGGACAACGTCGTCAACGCGGCGGAAGCCGGCGGCACGGTTGCGGTGACCGGCACGGTCGGCGGCGATGTCCAGGACGGCGACACCGTCACCCTGACGATCAACGGCGCCACCTATACCGGCGCGGCGGCGAGCGGCGGCTTCAGCATCGACGTCGCCGGCTCCGACCTGGCGGCCGATGCCGACAGCAGCGTGCATGCCAGCGTCACCACCACCGATGCGGCCGGCAACAGCGCCTCGGCGAGCGACGACCAGGCCTACAGCGTCGACACCACGGTTGCGGCCTCCATCAGCCTCGATGCCATCACGGCGGACAACGTCGTCAACGCGGCGGAAGCCGGCGGCACGGTTGCGGTGACCGGCACGGTCGGCGGCGATGTCCAGGACGGCGACACCGTCACCCTGACGATCAACGGCGCCACCTATACCGGCGCGGCGGCGAGCGGCGGCTTCAGCATCGACGTCGCCGGCTCCGACCTGGCGGCCGATGCCGACAGCAGCGTGCATGCCAGCGTCACCACCACCGATGCGGCCGGCAACAGCGCCTCGGCGAGCGACGACCAGGCCTACAGCGTCGACACCACGGTTGCGGCCTCCATCAGCCTCGATGCCATCACGGCGGACAACGTCGTCAACGCGGCGGAAGCCGGCGGCACGGTTGCGGTGACCGGCACGGTCGGCGGCGATGTCCAGGACGGCGACACCGTCACCCTGACGATCAACGGCGCCACCTATACCGGCGCGGCGGCGAGCGGCGGCTTCAGCATCGACGTCGCCGGCTCCGACCTGGCGGCCGATGCCGACAGCAGCGTGCATGCCAGCGTCACCACCACCGATGCGGCCGGCAACAGCGCCTCGGCGAGCGACGACCAGGCCTACAGCGTCGACACCACGGTTGCGGCCTCCATCAGCCTCGATGCCATCACGGCGGACAACGTCGTCAACGCGGCGGAAGCCGGCGGCACGGTTGCGGTGACCGGTACGGTCGGCGGCGATGTCCAGGACGGCGACACCGTCACCCTGACAATCAACGGCGCCACCTATACCGGCGCGGCGGCGAGCGGCGGCTTCAGCATCGACGTCGCCGGCTCCGACCTGGCGGCCGATGCCGACAGCAGCGTGCATGCCAGCGTCACCACCACCGATGCGGCCGGCAACAGCGCCTCGGCGAGCGACGACCAGGCCTACAGCGTCGACACCACGGTTGCGGCCTCCATCAGCCTCGATGCCATCACGGCGGACAACGTCGTCAACGCGGCGGAAGCCGGCGGCACGGTTGCGGTGACCGGCACGGTCGGCGGCGATGTCCAGGACGGCGACACCGTCACCCTGACGATCAACGGCGCCACCTATACCGGCGCGGCGGCGAGCGGCGGCTTCAGCATCGACGTCGCCGGCTCCGACCTGGCGGCCGATGCCGACAGCAGCGTGCATGCCAGCGTCACCACCACCGATGCGGCCGGCAACAGCGCCTCGGCGAGCGACGACCAGGCCTACAGCGTCGACACCGTTGCGCCTTCGGCGTCGATTACTTCGGTCAGCGATAACGTGCCCCTCGTAACCGGATCTGTCTCCGACAATGGCAGCTCCAATGACCCGACCTTGACAATCAGCGGCGCGGCAGAATCCGGCAGCACCGTCACGATCTACGACACGAACGGAACGACCGTGATCGGCACTACTGTAGCTACCGGCGGTGCCTATACGCTCACCACCTCCACACTGACGGATGGCCCGCATACACTGACGGCCGAAGCAACTGACAGTGCCGGGAATCAGAGCACCGCGTCGACGGCGTTCCACGTCACCATCGACACCACTGCGCCTGCCACGCCGACGGGCCTCGACCTGGCGGCGGCCGACGATACCGGCCCGAGCTCCACTGACAACATCACTAAGAATGGCTCTGGACTGACCATCAGTGGCTCCGGCGAAAATGGTGCGACGGTCACGCTTTTCGATGACGTCAACAATAACGGCGTAGTCGATGGTGGTGAGAGTC
The DNA here is from genome assembly GCF_056781655.1 of Mesorhizobium bavaricum. NCBI lineage: Bacteria > Pseudomonadati > Pseudomonadota > Alphaproteobacteria > Hyphomicrobiales > Phyllobacteriaceae > Mesorhizobium > Mesorhizobium bavaricum. The sequence goes on from NZ_CM165566.1 coordinate 6,793,745, forward strand.
TGGGCGCTACAACGGTGAGCAGCGGAACGTTCAGCCTGGACATTTCCCTTGCGCAGGGTACGCACAATGTGCGGGCGGTGCAGACTGACGTAGCCGGCAACCAGAGTGTGGCCTCGACGTCCAATGCACTCTCGATAACAGTCGATACGACGGTGCCGGGTGCGCCGACGATCGCCACGGTGAACGACAACGTAGCACCGGTGACCGGGCCGGTTTCGGACAATGGCAGCTCAAACGACACGACGCTAACGCTAAGCGGTACGGCAGAGGCCGGCAGCACCGTCACTATCTACGATACCAACGGCACCACGGTGCTCGGCACCGGTGTGGCGACCGGGGGAAACTACACGATCACCACCTCCGCGCTTGGCCTGGGCGCTCATACACTGACCGCCAAGGCGACGGATGTAGCCGGCAACCAGGGCGGAGCGTCGACGGCGTTCCACGTCACTATCGACACCACTGCGCCTGCCACGCCGACGGGCCTCGACCTGGCGGCGGCCGACGATACCGGCCCGAGCTCCACTGACAACATCACTAAGAATGCCTCCGGACTGACCATCAGTGGCTCCGGCGAAAATGGTGCGACGGTCACGCTTTTCGATGACGTCAACAATAACGGCGTAGTCGATGGTGGTGAGAGTCTGGGCGCTACAACGGTGAGCAGCGGAACGTTCAGCCTGGACATTTCCCTTGCGCAGGGTACGCACAATGTGCGGGCGGTGCAGACTGACGTAGCCGGCAACCAGAGTGTGGCCTCGACGTCCAATGCACTCTCGATAACAGTCGATACGACGGTGCCGGGTGCGCCGACGATCGCCACGGTGAACGACAACGTAGCACCGGTGACCGGGCCGGTTTCGGACAATGGCAGCTCAAACGACACGACGCTAACGCTAAGCGGTACGGCAGAGGCCGGCAGCACCGTCACTATCTACGATACCAACGGCACCACGGTGCTCGGCACCGGTGTGGCGACCGGGGGAAACTACACGATCACCACCTCCGCGCTTGGCGAGGGCGGTCATACGCTGACCGCCAAGGCGATGGATGTAGCCGGCAACCAGGGCGGAGCGTCGACGGCGTTCCACGTCACTATCGACACCACTGCGCCTGCCACGCCGGGCGTCCCCGACCTGGCCAGCAGCTCCGATACTGGCACTTCGGACACCGACAATCTAACGACCGACAACACGCCGACATTCACCGGGACCGGCGTCAACGGCACCACCGTGACGCTCTATGACGGGACCAGTGCGGTTGGGTCGGCCGTGGTGGCTGGCGGCTCATACCAGATCACCACCTCGACCTTGCCCAACGGCGTCCGTTCGATCACGGCCAAAGCCTCCGATGCCGCTGGCAACATCAGCGCAGCCTCGGGTTCCCTGGCTGTCAATATCGTGGCCGCGCCGATATTCACGTCGGCGTCGAGTGTCAGTTTCCTGGAAAATGGCACCGGGACCGTAGTTGACGTCAACGCCACTGCAACGCCGTCGCCAACTTATTCGCTGGCGGGTGGCGCTGACGACTGGATGTTCAACATCAACGCCAGCACCGGCATCGTCACGTTCAAGCTTGCTCCGGATTTCGAGAGTTCGCATGACGATAGCGCCAGCAATCAGTACAATCTCGTCGTGCAGGCCAGCAATTCCGCGGGAAGTACGACGCAAGCCATAACCGTGTCGGTAACTAACGACAACGATCTGTCGGCGCCGGTCGACGGCAACGGCAGTGCAAATTCGCTAAACGGAGGCAACGGCAACGACTGGCTGCGCGGTTTAGGCGGCAATGATACTTTGAACGGCAAAAACGGCCACGATCTGCTCGATGGCGGCGCCGGCGCCGACGCCATGGATGGCGGCAATGGCAATGACGTATTCGTAGTCGACAATGCCGGCGACCAGACCATGGAATCAAACAACGGCGGAACCGACGAGGTACGCGCGTCGGTCACCTACACGCTTGCCAACAACGTTGAAAACCTCGTGCTGACCGGGAGCGGTAATATTTCCGGCACCGGCAACAGCGACGCCAACATCATCGTCGGTAATTCCGGCAACAACACCTTGACCGGCGCCGATGGCAACGACAGCCTAGCAGGCGGAGCCGGCGCAGACACCCTGCTCGGCGGTGCCGGCCAGGATTTCCTTCTCGGCGGCACAGGAAACGATATACTACTGGACGGTGGTAGCGGCAATGACACGATCAATGGCGGACCCGGCAACGACACCCTGACCGGCGGAACTGGCAACGACATATTTGTCTTCAACACGGCCCCCAACGGCGCAACCAATCTCGACATCGTGACCGACTTCACCCATGGCAATGATAGCTTCCAGCTCGAGAACGCAGTCTTTACGAAGTTGGCTGCTGTTGGGCCGCTCAACGCGGACTTCTTCTTCGTCGGAGGCGCCGCGCACGACGCCAACGACTACATAGTCTACGACCAGGCGTCAGGCGCGCTGTACTACGATCCGGACGGCAACGGTGCCGGCGCCGCGATCCAGTTCGCAACGCTCAACAACCACCCCTTGCTCTCGGCAAGCGATTTCGGGTTGACCTAAAGGTCTGAAGCGCCGTGACGACGATACGCCGTGCTCAATGGAGAGACGCATGTCTGCGTGCTCGACTGCAAGGGAGCAGCCATCACGAAGCGATGATATTTCGACGGCTGAGGCGACCACTGCTTCGCTGGCGATGGCGCCCGATTGCCGGAGGATCGTGTTCGAAACGGGTCGCATGGTTCCGATGCTATACTCCTGCTTGCGTGAACGTGGCTTGCCCGTCGCCTGCATCGAGAGCCAGCAGGGCATATCGGGCAAGACTGACCGCAACGATGTCATTGGTCTGGCTCATCGCCGGTTTGGATAACGCTTCTACCAAAGCAGCCGATGACGAAACTGTCCGGGACGTGGTTGCCCAATCATCCAAGCGGACACGACGTCCACTTCGTCTGACTATTTGACCGATGAATGATGGGCGGGCACCCCCGCTTACAGTGCGGCCGATGTACGAGACGAGGGGCCGGTCTATCGCTCCCGGAAGGCACGTTGGAACGAATCCACCAGCGGCTTAGTAAGATAGGCCAGAAACGTGCGTTCGCCGGTTGAAATGAATGTTTCGACCGGCATGCCTGGATAGATCTGCTCGGGCTTGACCTGCGGTGGCAGCTTGTCGGCCATTTTCAGCCGGACGGTGAAGTAAGGCAGTCCCGTGCTGGGTGTTATCAGCCGGTCCGCCGAAATGTAGAACACCTTTCCGGGCACTTTCGGCGTCGTGCGCGCATTGAGCGCTGTGAACATCATATTCGCGTCCTGCCCTATCCGGATAGAGTCGATGTCTTCAGGCTTGATCTTTGCCTCGATGATCAGCTCGTTCGTGGTCGGCAGAAGCTCCATAGCGACCTCGCCTGGTCGGATGACGCTGCCTTCGGAATTGTAGAGCGATCGAACGATGATCCCGTCCACCGGTGCCCGGATGATCGTCCGGTCCAGGACCGATCGAGCAGCGTTGATTTGTTCCTCGAGGTCCGCGACCTGTGCCCGGGCTTTGTTCAGTTCCGTGACGGCATCCTCGACCCGGCTGGTTGTAAGCCTTTCAATCTGCTGACGCGCTTCCACCGTCTGGGTCGCCGAACTAGCGATCTGCGCTTCCAGAGATCCCGCCTGGCCCACCAGCTCGGCAGTGCTGCGCAGGAGATCAGTATATTCGGAACGATTCGTGAGTCCTTTTTTCAGAAGCTCTTTTTTTCTTTCCGTCTCCTCGTTGACGATCGCAAGCTGATTTTCCGCTGCCTTCTTCTGAGCCTTTAACCCGACAACGGCGTCCTGAAGGGCTGCCACCCTTTGTTTCAGAATCTCCTGTTCCGCGCCATAACGCGCCAACCGCGCCTGAAATTCCTTGTTTTGTTCTCCGAAGACACCGCTATATTCGGAGGCGCCTGAATAGGCTCCGAGGTCACTGGACAAAACAATTTTATCGAGGCCGTCGCGCTCCGCTTCGAGCCGAGACATTTCAGCTTTTTGTGCAACCCACTGCTTGAGAACGCGGTTGAGCTGGGACTGCGCCACCGTCGGATCGAGCACGATCAGGGCCTGGCCTCTCAAGACCCTGTCACCCTCGCGAACTCTAATGCTGCCGACAACACCTCCTTCGAGGTGCTGAATCATGACATTCTGCCCTGCTGCTGCGACCACACCCGGCGCGATCGTTGCTCCGGCAATTGGTGCAGTGGCTGCCCAGAACCCGAAGCCGAGCACGAAAACGGCCACACTTGCATATCCCGCCAGCGTGATCCGATCCGTGCGTGTATCGATGTTGCGCTGCCAGCGATACGTCTTGGCGCCCGTCTGAATGGGTTGGCTAGGAACCGTCATTTACGACCTTTACCTCCACGCGAGCCGCTGATGGGAAAGGCACCACTCCTTCGTTGTCACGCGCCTGAGTGGCCGCGGCCGCCGCCGCTTGGCCCCGTCGCTGGGCAAGTTGGTCGAGCACGTCCTTGGTCAAACCGTAGATCTCGACCTGGCCATTGCGCAGCATGAGTATGCGATCGCATTTGGAAGCGAGGGAGGGACGGTGGGTTATGACGAGCACGGTCGTTTTTCGTGAACGCGCCTGGATGATCGCCCGCTCGAGTGCGGCTTCGCCGTCGGAATCAAGATTCGCATTGGGCTCGTCGAGAACCAGGACCTTGGGATCGCCATAAAAAGCGCGTGCGAGCCCAATGCGCTGACGCTCGCCACCCGAGAGGCGAACGCCGGTCGGGCCGATCACCGTCGAATATCCGTCCCTCTGACCCAGGATAAGCTCATGCACCTGCGCCTGCTGGGCTGCTTGAACCAATTTCTCATCAGGCGCATTTGGCTCAAAACGTGCGATGTTCTGGCCGATGGTCCCTGGGAAAAGTTCCACATCCTGCGGAAGATAGCCAATATGACGGCCGAGTTCCTCCGGATCCCAGTTTCGAATATCCCCGCCATCGAGACGGATCACCCCGGAGCGGGGCTCAATGGCACCGACTATGAGGCGCGCCAGAGTCGACTTGCCGGCCTGGCTTGGCCCAACGATCGCAACTGTTTCGCCGGCGGGCACATCAAAGGTCAAGCGCTTTATCAGCGGCAGAGCGCCGTCGGCAGACCCTGGAAGATAGTAGACAATTTGATCTGCGCTCAACGCCCCTGCAGGTGTTGGCAATGCAACATTTTCCTTTGGTCCGGACCGCGATTGGACACTTGAAAGCCGCTTCCATGCGAGATTGGCGTCGATGATTTGGCGCCAACTTCCAATGATCTGATCAAGCGGCTGGAGAGCGCGCGCCGAAATCATCGACGACGCAAATATCATACCGGCGGTCATCTCGTTGTGCAGAACCAGATAAGCGCCGACACCCAATATCGCGATTTGCAGCACCGATCGTGTGGTGCGAGACACACCGCCATAAAATGCGTTGGTGCGAGCAAGCCCATCCGAGGCCTGCAGAGAGCCGGAGAAACGGGTCCCCCAGAACTCAATGGCGTTGGATACCATGCCGAGTGCACGGACCGTTTCGAAGTTTCGCGCGAAGGCCTGCGCCGAATTCATTGAGGCGCCAAGATTCTCCGCCGCCTCCTTGCCAGGTCGCGAACTGGCGATCTGGTTCAGCACTGCGATGGAAACCATGAGAACCGCTCCGACGACCGTTACCAGGAAGAGCAACGGGTGGATGAAATAAAGCAGGCCCACGAAGATGGGCCCAAAAGGGAGGTCGAATAGAAAGAAGATGGTTCGCGAAGCGATGAACCCACGCAGGGTTGCCAAGTCGCGCAGGGCCTGGACGTCGCCGAGCCCGGCGCGTGGGCCGCTCATTGCCGCAAGAAAGGACGACGCACCCAGAGCGACATCGAGCCGCGCGGCGAGTCGGCTCGCATATATCCCCCGCACGACTTCGAGCACTCCGAAGAGCAAGAGCGACGAGAGCGCAAGCAAGGTCAGGTAGGTGAGAGTATCCAGATTGGCGGCGGGCAAAACGCGGTCATAGACCTGCAGCATGTAGAGGGGCAGAATTAACGTCAGGGTGTTCATCACCGCCGAGAAGAGGCCCATTTCGACCACGCTCCTGGATAACACCTTTCTGTTTGTAGAACTGGACATCCCCGAAATTGCCCCCCCGGACAAATGATCATATTAGACACTCTTTATATACCGATTGAGATTGTCGCGCTATCGTTGTGATTCTTTAATCGACATAGCAACGACCGCCGGTGCTAGCCCGATACGTCGCGTTTGGTAGACCTTCGGTCGGCATGTGTCTGGCTGCATCGCGGGGCCAATGCATGCCTGCGCTATGTGCCCGTCGACGGCCCTCCATCACTTAAACTCGAAGCCCCTCTCCTCGAAAAAACTCTCGTGCCGTTTCATCGAACTGACCATCGGCAATTGCATCGAGGTCCAGATGGCCACCCCCACGGCTGCCTGAAGATCACGCACTAGGGTAAGCTTCTCCACCGCCCATCCGAGGCTGGGAAAGAGCTGTCCGCGCTTGAACTTCTTGCCGAGCTTGCGCCAGGTCGAATACACTGCGAACCGCACTCGTGGTGGCAAAGCCCGGTTCATGAGCTTTGCAAACTCGATGGCCGCACCCGGTCCATTGCGCGGGTCGTCGTCTGTCGACGGAGGCATCAACCGCTCATCCAGAGCCGCCTGAAGAATGAAGACATGCCGATGGTCAATAGTGTCCTGCGTCTGCTTGGCGCTTTCCTTATCGAAAGGCCCGATGATGCGTGCGCCGCTCTCGTCGTCGAGGACGATGTCGTCGGGGTGCGGCAACTTGTGAAGGAAATTGGTGCCGCGCGTGCTCATGAGGCCACAAGCTGCGGTCGGACCTTAGGTTCCCTACGGAAGCGGATCACAGTGAGGCGGCTAACACGTTACGGTGAAAGCGTCGCCGGCATTTTGGGGTAAAGAAGTGATGACTCGCCTTTCATCGCCGAAGAGCTTGAGAGCGGCGGACCGGCTGAGGCTGCGGAAATGGAGGAAATGCGTCGGGTCCGCTGCCGGAGAGACAGCGGACTCAAACTAGGGCCAAGAGGGGCAAGGCCCTTTATGATCCCTATGCGGGGATCGTGCTGATAACACCGGGCTGGTACAAACGTTCCGTCGGCTGAAAGATATATCCGGGGGGCCATCGGACCGGCTTGTCGGTCACAAGATCCTAGAAATCCCGGAACACCTGCGGTGATGTGCGGTCGACCGACTCCGCCCCCGCGTCTACGGCTTCTGACGATTGCCTGAATATCAAGCGAACGACTATTCCGACGTACCCAACCTGCAGGATGACTAGGGCAAGGATTGTCCAGCCCAGCGCCGTCCAGATGGATCCGGTTGCAAGGTAAGCCCAGATTGCGACCGTGGTCGCCGTGGCAGACATTCCCACCAGAAATTGCGGAAAATACATGATTGCCCAGCACCCAACATTTTTGGTTAGGCGGCTTTCAAATCAGCCATAAAGACCCGCCGCTCCATTTGCGAAACGGCGGGGCCCCCGATTACCCCCGATTTGCC
>NZ_JBXAYV010000001.1:0-721428 GCF_056781655.1 Mesorhizobium bavaricum
GTGACGCCTTCTCCCCGAATTCCGTTCACAGCGTTGCCGTTTCCAATGCGCTGGCCGTTGATGTACCTGCCTTAGGGTAACTTTCAGAAACACGTCTGCCGGGTGGTGCGACCAAGCATCACACCACCCGCTCCGGCATCGATCTGTCGAGCGGCGACATCGCACGACGTCGGCGTGGTACTGGTGCCCAATGTCGGCCGCCGGTTGGGCGTGGGTGGACGGCGCTGCAGGTACTTCCGGGGATGATGATGGCGGCCGCACCGCTCGATTGTAGCGGGGCGAGCGCGTGGAGAGACGATTTGCGAGATACCGCGAACAACCTTACACTCGCCGTTGACGTCGGAGACCTCTACGAACATAAACGCGACAACGTTTTCAGCTTGCCGCGCCTACGAGCCGGAGTCCCTCGCCATCCTAGGCCAGCGAGCCTTCGCCCGACTCATCAACTTGGAAGGCCCCGATCTCCCTCCGAGGAACCCGAACGATATTGCGGTCATAGCCACCCCAGAGGAGCCATGGGCAACCTCTGGAGGTACCTGCCGCATCGACCATCGGTTGGAATAAAAGAACTTCTCGGTTCCAAGAAACAGTGGCGACATAGATATCCCTGGAACCGTGATCAGTCCCTCCGCCAATAATTTTGAGAGCACGGCACCGCTACCATACGCGCCGACTACGAAAGTGCCGTTGATCTCCTCTTTAATCGCGTGGAAGTAGGCGAGGATAGGGCCATCGATCTGCGTAGCCGGATAGTCCAAATCGACGGCGAAAAAAATCGTACTGCCTCTATCTTTCGGCTGGCCGACGCGCTTTGCGAACCCCATAGCACTCCTTGCATTTGCAGTACCGATCGAGCTCGAGAAATTGGAAATATGGCGGCTGCTGTCCTGGAAAATCGGTAGAATTCCGAAACCGTGCCCAGATAGTAGTTTGGCCTCCACTGGTGTGATGGTTTTTGGCCTCGCGGAACTCGCGTAATACCGAATGACCGTGGTCACCCCCGATCTTCGCAAGAAAGTGAGAAATTTCCGGCCTGGCGCATTGTTGAGACGGACGCTGACATCCGCTGCGGACCATCCGTCCGCCTTCGCGAAGTCTTCATGATAGGGCATGGGCTTTCCCGCTACAAAGCGCACCACCGACTTCGCTCCGCTGACGAAAGCTGCGGTATTCACATACTCAACGAGCGTGCTGCTCCTTCTGGCTGAATGTAACGTCTGGCATACGGATCAGGGCAAGACGCGCAGGTAGTAAGGTGAGTCGCTCGGCGGGCCGAAGCGGCCGAAAACCTGCGCGATAGTGGACAGCGTATCCTTGTTTGACAGATTCAGGCACGCCTTCAGCAATGTTGAGGTGACGGCGAAACTGCCAGGGCTTCCACCATCGAAAACGGCAAGGCAGGTTAAAGATAAATAGATTTTCGCGGAGTCGGATTGATCCAGGATGAAGCAATTGAATGCAGTCGGTTCGCCGTATCTGCTCAGATAGACACTGATGGGCTTCGCCAGATCGACGCCTGCTTTGTCGCCGTCGACAGCATCGGCGCAAATTGACGCGAGGGTACTTGGCAAATCCGCAACGGCCATCGTGCGGTTCAGGGTCGTCGAAGCCGTGGCGGCCTCCACCTGGTTCGGCACCATTTGCATGGCATTCTGCCACATACTAGGATCCAAGTTCAGAATTGAGCCTTCGGACAGTTTCCGGATCAAGCCTGAGCAAATCCTCTCCGCTTCGAGGGGGCCGCTGCTCTGGACGCCGATTACCAGGAAGAGGCCCGCAGTTGTTTCTGCGATCGAGTTCATAGTTGGTTTCTTATAGAAGCAGGGCCGGAGTTCGTCGGCACAGCTGTCAGCCGGACCTGATCTATGACGCCGGCGAGGTTTCTTCGAATTCACACCGTCGGTTGGTGCGCTGCTGCTTTCGAGACCAATCATGAGGATCAGACCTGGGGCGTGATGTCTTGTTGTGGGGTCGAGCCGCCGTTAAAGAAGTTCTTGGCATTCACAAACTGCTCGGTGGCGTTCTTATTCACGATCTCCTGGAAGTTTTTGTAATCGGGGCCGCCGTTGCGGATCCGGCGGGTCTGAACGATATTGGTAACCTCGCTATAACGTAGGTCGACGTTGACATATCGTGTCGATGAGCACGAAGATTTTAGATCAAGGAAGTACTCATTGAACGTGACTTCTCGAAGAACAATTGCTCCGTAGTCGTAGTATCCGCCTGCCCCGTTATCGAGAAGGTAGCTTTGGTAGGTGCATGTCAGAGCCTTGTACTGCTGCGATTTGCTGTTGGCGCTGAAGGCCAGGTTGCCCATCTCAGTGAGGAAGGACTCGAAATCCGTTAGCAGAGACGCCCCGTCAGTGACGATCGCCTTCGCGATCAAGGAGAGGAACGTGGCTGAAACGGAGGTGCCAGCAAACTTGTTTGAGTAACCTTTCTGTTTTTGCGCTCCCATCGAAAGGTCGGGAATGTTGCCCACAACGTTCGTCCATGTGTTGATGTCAAGTTTTTCCGCATCAACCTTAGGATAATGGGTATGCATGTAGTCGTGAATGAGCCCTCCTATAGCCAGAAGGTTGTCCTGATTTTCTTTCATGATGCCGCTGTACGCCGGGTCATCGGGTTTCTGACCAATGAGGTGAAACTGTACTGTTCCTTGATCGTTGGCGATCGTGTCGTCACCGGGGCGCGCAGCACCTGGCTGGGCCAAAAGAAGGGACTTGGCGCCGAAAAACGTGCTCGCCGCCTCATAGTTCTTGTCCGAATAGCTCTGTTCATGCCCTTGAAAATGCGCTGCGACCGCGTTCAACATGCTTATCTTCCTTTTCTGAGCGTTGCTGTAAAAGCCGCAAAGTGCCTGGAGCGGGTAAGCGCTTGAGTATCAGGTAATCTTTGCGTGTCTTCACTGGCTGTATACCAGTTTGTTTCGATCCCCACCTTTGCGTCAGGCAGACCTTTCTCTGCGCGCCGCCATTTTGCGATAGCGCAGCGGCGAGAGCCCATGGATCGCCTTGAACGCCGTGGAGAAATTGTTGCTGTTTTCGTAGCCTAAGGATTCAGCGACCTCGGCCACGCTTTCATGCCCGCTTCGCAAGCGGGCGGCAGCCTCCATCATCCGATAGTGCCGTAGCCAGGTCATAGGCCCGCAGCCAAAGGCAGCCTCGAAGCGGTTGACGAGCGTTGTCTTGTTAGTCCCGGCTATGCGCGCCAGTTCGCTGAGGGCGATCTGCTGATCGACTCGCTGTGCCAGCAGATCGCACGCCTTCTGAACGAGGGGGTCGGCTGAGAAGAATAGCGGTGCAGAACGCCGCGCGATCTGGGCGACGCAGGCGATCAGTCTGCTTACAACTTCCTGCTCGATCAGTGGCCACAACAGGTAATCGGAATACCCGTCGGAGAAAACCGCCTCTCGGTCCAGCCTGTCTTCGGAAACCAGGGCTAGTTGCACCAGCCCGGAAGAGAGCTTCGCATGACCGTACCCATGTTGCTCCGGTTCGCGGCAATCGATGATGACGATTTGCGCGCAGTGCCCCAACCGCAACAAACGGTGCTCAAGGATATCGATCTGCCGCGCTTCGTTGGGCAGATTGCCGAAGATCCGAGAACTCGCAATTTGTGCCAAACACTTACCTGCCAAAGGGTCCGGGCCAAGATACGCGGCCAGAATCGATGCATGCACCACACCCTGCCTGCGAAGGCCTTGACGCGGCCGAACGGCGGTCGAAGAAGGAGGGTCTTGGGTTGTGTAGTTGGCTGTAAGTGTGAATACCTTCTTCACAGCAGATGCTCGCTCGAAGTCAGCGCGCGTCGGTTTCACTCAGTTGGGACAGCGGAACCAGCATCACGTCCGATGGACGAGGGGGGTAATCAACTGGCTCGGTCCTGAAGATAGTGCCAGACCTCGATCGCATCACGCTTCTTCCCTTGGCGAAGCATCAGCCGTTTGCCCTCTCATTGTCGATGGACGCGCCAACTCTGTTCCCGCCGCCGCTGCGGCGGCAATCTTGTGGCGCAGCCAGTGATGTTCTGGGTCGCGATGGCAACGCTCGTGCCAAATCAGCCCAACCTCGTAAGGCGATAGTTCCACCGGCGGATCGACAATCGCCAGGGGGAGCAAGGCGGCGATCCGTGTCGCGACGCGGTGTGGTACAATCAGCACCAGATCAGTCGCCGCGATGGCTACAGCGGCCGTCAGGAGGTTGGAAACCAGCACCGGATCGCGATCTCGGAGGTGTAAATTTGCCAGATCGTCATGCACCCGTCCGAAGCCGCCCTTAGAATCCGAGTCAACGGCAGCGTGGCGCAGGGCAGCGAAGGCCTCGATCGTCCATTCCTGCGCCAGGGCTGGGTGGTCGCAACGTAGCAGGCAGGCGAAGCGATCAGTATAGAGCCTGCGCCGAAAGAAGCCCGGTGGCGTTTCACCGGTCTGCCCAACGGCCAGATCGATCTCACCTTGTTCAAGCCGCCGGAGCGCGCCAGTTAGAAACGAGCCGGTGACGATGTCGAGATTAGGCGCGTGCTCGCGCAGCAGGGGTAGGAGAGGCGGCAGCAAGATCAGGGCTTGGTGGTCGGGTATCGCCATTATTGTCTTTGATCGCCATTCCCCCTGGCGGTTCACGATCCCGCGGAGCGCATCCAACACCGGCGGCAGCATTCGGGCCAACCGTTCGGCCTGCGGCGTCGGGACCAACCCGCTCGAGCCGCGAACCAAGAGGTCGTCATTGAAAATGCCACGCAGCCTTGTCAACGCTCGGCTCATCGACGGTTGGCTCAAGCGCACGTGCCGAGCCGCATGCGTGACGTTGCGGTGCTCCAGCAGCGCCTCAAGAGACACCAGTAAATTCAGGTCAATGGATGCCAACATTTGCTGTTGCCGTGGGGCGCGAGCGCCCTCGACAATCGGTCGTGGCCGCTCACGCGTGTTTGAAGAAAGCTGCCGACTGCAAGAGAGCTCACCCATGTCTTTTTCCTCTTGTTTTAATGTGGAATGTGCTCAGGCCACGTCTTGAGATCTGGCGTGCGGTGTAGGTCGATGCTGCTTAGCCCATCAGCAATGTCGCCAACCTGGTGGTCGACATATTCAATACACGGGGTCTCGTCAGCGAAGCGATGACAGTCGAATACTCGACGCCGACGGAGCCGGGGACGAGAGCCCTCTTGCGCGGATCGGCCAAACTAGTTTGATGTGTGACCGCAGCCGCGAGTTCTTCGCTCCCGTGCCAGCATAATCGGCTACAACCCAACTGGGTGGTTGGCCTGCGGTCATCGCCATCCACCACAGCACATTAACCACGCCTCGGCGAGGCCGGAATGCTGCCCTGATCCAATTGGTCGCGATCAGCCTCATGCTGGCAAGTCCGCCGCCTCGAGCTTGGCGAGAAAGCCGTCGCACCATCGATAGACATCATGCCCGATGAGACTGTGCTTCATTGCCTTCCAACGGTCTTTCCGTTCGTCTGGCGACATGCGAAATGCCTGTTCCGTGGAGGCCGCCACAGCCTCTGGGTCATAGGGATTGACAAGCACCGCTCCCTCCAATTCGCCAGCGGCGCCGGCAAATTGCGATAGCACGAGGACGCCTGGATTGCTTGGGTCTTGCGCAGCCACGTATTCCTTCGCCACCAGATTCATGCCGTCGCGGAGCGGCGTCACCAGGCCAACGCGTGCCAGTCGATAGAGGCCGGCCAGTTGCAGCGGGCCATGGGAACGATTGGTGTAGTGTACTGGTACCCAATCGATGGTTCCAAGTTCCCCATTGACACTTCCCACCAGTTCGGCGATGCGCTTTTGCAGCGCCAGATAGGCCGGTATTTCCCCGCGGGATTTCGGGGTAATCTGCAGCAGTAGCGTCTTGCGGACGCGATGGCTGTTACGATCAAGGAAATGGCGAAACGCCACGATGCGCTGATCGATGCCCTTGGAATAATCCAATCGGTCGACACCAATGGCGACGTCACAGCCAGCAGTCCTCTTGTAAACTTCCTGCAGATCCCCGTCGCGCGTCGCTAGCTCTGCGAGGCTCTCGAACTTGGCCGTGTCGATACCGATTGGAAAAACCCCGCAGCGAAACTCCCGCCCTTTGACCAGGCAGCTACGGTCTTTCATGAGACGCCCTAAGTTTCGGCGGCGTAGACATTCGGCGAAGTTGTCAAGATCGTCGTCGGTTTGAAAGCCGACAAGGTCATAGAACGAAAGCGCTTCCAGTAATTCTTCGCAGAGCGGCACGGTGGCGAGGATGTCCGCCGGCGGCCATGGTATGTGCAGAAAAAAGCCGATCCGGTTGCGGCAGCCGCGTTCGCGCAGTTCTTTCCCTAGAGGGATCAGGTGATAATCCTGCACCCATATGACGTCGTCCTCGCGGTGGAGCGGCATCAAAGACTCTGCGAAGAGTCGGTTGACGCGGTAGTATCCTGACTTTCTAGCGTCGTTGTATTCGGCGAGGTCGACACGGCAGTGGAAGACCGGCCAAAGAACCCTGTTGGCGAAGCCGTAGTAATATTCGTCCAGATCCTTCTGCGAGAGATCCGCAAGGGCATAGGTGATGCCGTTGGCCTCCTGCATGGTCGGTGACACCTGGTTCTTCTCGGTTTTCACCTTCCCCGACCAGCCCATCCAAAGCCCGCCTCGTTGCTGGAGCGCGGCGTTCAGCGCAATGGCCATCCCGCCCGGGGGCAGTGACCCGTGCTCGTCGGGCAACGCAACCCTGTTGGAGACAATGACCAGTCTGCCGTCTCCACCGTCCCCAACACTCATAATGTTTTTCATGGTCACTCCTGTTGCCTGTCAGCTTTTGGCTTCGATCTCTGCCAAGTTAGTGACGGTCATCAGGTGGGACAATCTCATTAGGCGTATGGTAGAATAGCGCACACAAATAGGCACTAAGCGGGACAGGAACTGAGCTCGCAAAGCTTCGGTTTTTGGATCATGTTTCTCCTAAGTTTTTAACCGAGAGCGTGGACCCGATTCCCTACGACCACTAGTTTGGCAGACCGGCGCCCCCGGCTCGCGATGAGCGCATCAACCTCCCAATTTTCCCCGCCCGCGCTCTTGTAACCGTCGGCGTGGGTTGGGTGTCGGTCAAAGCCGAAATTCAACGCCGCGACCCCGACCATTTGGCCAGACACGCTTTCATTGGCTGCGATCGGCGGCGGATGCGCCTGGTGCCTCAAACCTGGCCGGCTGACCGAACGGATTGCCTTCCTGCGCAAGCTGGAAATCGACCTTCATCTGGCGGGCATCGATCAACACTGGTGCGGTTGTGCCCTCGACGATTTGAAGAAGCTCTCGGCATCACCGGAAGGAAAGCCAACTGGGCAAACTCTTCGGGAACTCGGCCGCGTCGAGCGGTCGCTCTCCATGATCGAATGCTATTCGAGTCCCGCATTGCGCCGGCGATCTCAGGCCCGGTCGTCCTTGATGGCGCTCAGAGCAACGGCTATGTGAAACGCGGTCGCAAACCCGGCAGGCCGCCGGTTCCACCCGGCCTGAGCAAGCACCCACTCAGGCGTCCCTACCGGAAGTCGGGCGCGCCGTTCGCGGACGTCGATCTGCGGCTGACGGAGAGTGACAAGAATCCTATCGCTGACGTCGTCACGATGCTTAGCGATCCCGCTGCAGCCGGCCCCGGCCAACGAAGCTAGTTCATAGCGGCGGCTCTCTAAGCCGAGGGGTGCCTGACTGAACGGTACCTGGTCGGGCTGGCAATCCCGACCAGGTGACGCCCGATCGGGCTCTCTCGTTGTGGCCGTCCCCACGGCCATGCAACATTTCAACTTTGCTGGCGCCCGACACATCGGCCGAGCGCTAGCCGCCCTGCGTCGAACTGCGCCTGGTCAATCAAGAACAGCGCGGAAGCGGTTACAGGGGGGCATGTCGCGATGCGTTCGTTCGCAGATAGTGCAGTGTTCTGCAAGTCAGCAGCTCCTATGTCGAGATGGCAGCGCCTCGCGGTAGCGCGGGTTCTGCGGGCCGCATCGACCGCCGCGCCTCGCCAGATCGAGCGGCTTAGAGCCTCCAACATTGGGTTCGCAGTGCCGCAGTCCTAGCCAGCGAAGGTCGTGTTCGTCATCCCCGCGGTTCGCGTGCATCCGCCGCTGGCCCATCTAATGCGCCTCGCCCCCGCGGACAGCAAACAGCGAAGCCGCCATGGCCGCGAAATCTCGCAATGTCAGCTTGATTCCAGGTCCCACCCTCCACTTTTGCGAGGTGATCCGTGCAGGTGCCGGTGGATCATTTCTCACCGAGTTTCAGCCTTTGCTAGGGCCTCCTGCCCTCCCTGCCGCGCGTCACTCTACCCTGCTCGCATCGCTTCACCTCACGCGGGAAACAATGTCGTTACGGGCATCCTGTGCGGCAAATGGCACAGCGATAAGACAGAACGCAGAACGCCATAATGGCGTCCGCCAAGCAATGGGCCTCGAGGATGCGGAGGCTTCGGTCAGCCATGAGTTCGATTCCTGCAAGCGGGCCGGCTCTTTAACCAGCCTTCCCTGGCGCTCACGCGCCGGCACTTTCGCCACGGTTACCTCCGGTGTGGAGAAGTTGCATGTCGCAATCCGCTGTCGGTCAGGGACTGGCACGGCGCGTTCCGGGCCTGACACCGTCAAGCTCGGAGGGCATTCCTAGTCAAGTGGTTGCAGCTCCAGTCGGCTTTATGAAGTCGGTGACCGGCCTAAGAAGCTTCCTGATCCCCGCACTGCGACATTATTCCTGACCCGCTCAATTGGATCAGGCTACCCTAACAAAAAGACTCGGCACAATCTGGGTGCCGGGTCTTTAAGGTCACATGTGATTGGGTAGGTGATGTGACGCTTCTTGGCTACGCCCCGCATGATTAACGAGCCGTTAACTGCGCGGCATTCCTCAGCTTCTATTCGGCGAGAAGAGCGACCACATAGGTCTCTTGGCGCCGGGACTAACCCATATGTCCCGGACAATGTGCCGGCGTTATTGCGTTCATGGGTCACTGGATGACGATTTCGCCGTTTAGGGTGTCAGTCAAGAGGGCGCGCTGCATTTGCGTTCGCAAGCTGTCCCATCAGCGAGATGTAATGGCGGAATTTCCTATCTAGGAATCAATGCCCGACCGCACAAACGGGAGTCTGCTTCCGATTTGCTGCCGCCTTCGCCGCGATCTTCGCCATCCGGCTGATTGCCGCCGCAAGCCTGCGCGTGCCATGGCTCGACAGGTCAGAAACTCGGGACGGCTTATGGATGACGCTGGGGACACATTGGCAAGGCTTGTGGTAACCCTATTGCAGAGTCAACCGGGCCAGGGTGACGCAATCAGGGGCTCTCGCATACAACCGGTGTTTGGTTACTCCCGGATCATCTTCGATTTAAATCAAATACGTCTAAGGATATTGACGATTGCGCGACCCTCACCTCGTAGACGGCTAACGCGGGCGGCAACTGAGAGGGTAAAATGACAAGCGATTTTTCCGCCGCGCGAGTGCATCTAGATCGAGCGTATCATTATCTGCGAGGTGATGACCCGATGAGCCGGAGGGGGCGCGAAGCCTTGGATTTGCTAATTGAGGCAGTTGCCGGCGAGGAGTTCAAGCAGCCGAGCCAAAACGCGGACGTGCTAATGTTTCCGATTGGGCGTCGCTTCTGAGGCGATCTCCAAGGTGGCAATCATGAACGCCCGTCAAGGCATGAGCCGAGTCGGCAATCGAATGGGAGTCCGAGGCCTATCGCTCACAAACTTCGGAATTTCGCTGCGCCTATTGTCATCGGCGGCAGCTATTCCGGAATGGCCGCCGCCCGGAAGTTCCGCCGCGTCCGCGCCAGGTTCCTAGTGATCGACGCCGGGTTGCGGCCGAACGCTTTTTGCCAGCCATTCGCCTGCCTTCCTGTCCCAGGACGGCGTCGATCCGGCCGAGATCAGGAACGGTCGCCTGATTAGCTTTCGCGCTACGCGACGCCCTTGTACGACGGAACGGCCGAACGGGTGAAGAGCCGCGACGGTTTCGGCTCCTACTACCCGACGGCCTCCGCGGAGAGCCGTCGAGTTGTCGCTGCCGGCGTTTCAGATGCGCTGCCAAGGGTCAATGGGCTGGCTGAGATATGGGGAAACAGCATTCCACCGACCCTGATGTATGACTGTGAACTCTATCGGGACGGCTCGGCGTGGGTTGCTGCCGATCCTGCTCGGTCCACCAGGCACTTCGTCTGTCCGAATGAGACCGCTGCTTTGCGCTGCGGGGCGAATGCCCATTTTTCCATAATCATTGCATATATCAGTGCTAGGAAGGTCCGAATTGGAAACGAAAACAATGGGGCGAGGCTTATGATGTTGAGCCGTAGCCAAGGCAAATCGCCTGCACAGCTTTTCCGCTATCTGTCGGCCAAGTGGCCGGCGGCCTTCAATCCGAAAGCGCCCAGACCGCTCAAGATCGGCATCCATCATGACATTCGCGTGCTTGACGGCGAACTGTCCGATGATGAATTAAGGAGAGCCCTGCTGGCGTATACCAAGATGGCCAAATACTTGGCGAGACTGGATGCCGGCGCCGCACGGGTCAATCTCGATGGCAAGCCGGCCGGCGTGGTCTCGGATGCGGACGCGGTGACCGCCAAGGCTTTGCTTTGCTCCCGCAAGGACAAACAAAAGTGCAAGCAAACGCCGGAGCCAAGGGTAGAGCCTCAAGCGCCGCCCAAACCAAAACCGAAGCGAACCGCCGTGTTCAAGGCGAAGAATACGGCCGACAGCCCGACCGGCATAATCGTTGAGACCAAGCGTCGCCGGTCATTCCGAAAGCCGATGACTTGATCGCCCGTGAGCGATAGCTCGCGCCGACCGGGACAGCCCTCAGGGTCGGAGCACATGGCGCCCGCGCCAATCCGAATCGCCGCGATCGCAATGGAGCTGCCGCATTCGCGCGCGAAAAACGGACTGGTCGGTCATCCCTTCTTCGGGATGAACGAAGGCCGGAGGCTATTCCGATGGTCGTTCTGGCCACCGCTGCGACCTCTATCGTTCGGGATGGCAGTTAGGTCGATGCCGGCCCAGATTGACTGTGGCCGCTTCACGAGCCCACGCTTCTGTTTGATCTCGACGGCAAGGGGCCGCTGCTGCCTCATGCTCTCGGCGACTTGGGGAGGTGCGAACATTATCTAGGCCGATTGCACGTTTTCGCCACCGCTCCCTCATACTCATGGAAGGGTTCGAATCGTTGATTGTCTTCGAAGCCCCGACGCCAGCGGCTCTCCGCCGTATCCGTGCCCGCGCTCGCTTCTAGTCCAGCTTTCACGACCAGCGCTACTACGGCCATACGGTCGGTGTACGCGCCGAACATTTCCGGCCGGATACGACTTCAAGGAAAAGGGCGGCATCGCTGCCGCCCTCGAGATTGTTGAGGTGCGTGGACCTTAGAAATCCATGCCGCCCATACCACCCATGCCGCCGCCAGCCATGCCGGCAGGCATGCCGCCGCCAGCCGCCTCCTTCTTCGGAGCCTCCGCGATCATGGCTTCGGTGGTGACGAGCAGGCCGGCGACCGAGGCCGCGTCCTGGAGAGCCGTACGGACGACCTTGACCGGATCGACGATACCCATGGCGATCATGTCGCCATATTCGCCGGTCTGGGCGTTGTAGCCGAAGGTCGCGCCCTTGTTCTCAAGGATCTTGCCGGCAACGATCGAAGCTTCCGCACCGGCGTTGGCCGCGATCTGGCGGGCCGGAGCCTGCAGCGCACGACGCACGATGCTGATGCCAGCGGTCTGGTCGGAGTTTGCGCCGACAGCGTTGATGCTCAGCGAAGCGCGCAGCAGGGCAACGCCGCCGCCGGGAACGATGCCTTCTTCCACGGCCGCGCGTGTCGCGTTCAGCGCATCGTCAACGCGGTCCTTCTTTTCCTTGACTTCGACTTCCGTCGCACCGCCGACGCGGATCACCGCAACGCCGCCCGCCAGCTTCGCGAGACGTTCCTGCAGCTTCTCCTTGTCGTAGTCCGAAGTGGTCTCTTCGATCTGCTGCTTGATCTGGGCAACGCGGCCCTGGATCTCGGCCTTCTTGCCGGCGCCGTCGACGATGGTGGTGTTCTCCTTGGAGATCGACACCTTCTTGGCGCGGCCGAGCATGTTGAGGCCGACATTCTCGAGCTTGATGCCGAGGTCTTCCGAGATGACCTGGCCACCGGTCAGGATGGCGATGTCTTCCAGCATGGCCTTGCGGCGATCACCGAAGCCCGGAGCCTTGACGGCGGCGATCTTCAGGCCACCACGCAGCTTGTTGACGACCAGCGTGGCCAGGGCCTCGCCTTCGACGTCTTCCGAGATGATGAGCAGCGGCTTGGAGGTCTGCACGACGGCTTCCAGAACCGGCAGCATGGCCTGGAGGTTGGAGAGCTTCTTCTCGTGGAGCAGGATGTAGACGTCCTCGAGCTCGGCAACCATCTTGTCGGCGTTGGTGACGAAGTAGGGCGAGAGGTAGCCGCGGTCGAACTGCATGCCTTCGACGACTTCCAGCTCGGTTTCGGCGGTCTTGGCTTCCTCAACGGTGATGACGCCTTCGTTGCCGACCTTCTGCATCGCTTCCGCGATCATCTTGCCGACCGACTCGTCGCCATTGCCGGCGATGGTGCCGACCTGGGCAACCTCTTCCGAGGTCTTGATCTTCGTGGCGTTCTTGATCAGCGTCGAGACGACGTCCCTAACCGCGAGGTCGATGCCGCGCTTGAGGTCCATCGGGTTCATGCCAGCGGCAACCGCCTTGTGGCCTTCCTGGACGATCGACTGTGCCAGAACGGTCGCGGTCGTGGTGCCGTCGCCGGCGATGTCGTTGGTCTTCGACGCGACTTCGCGGATCATTTGCGCGCCCATGTTCTCGAACTTGTCGGAAAGTTCGATTTCCTTGGCGACGGTGACGCCGTCCTTGGTGATGCGCGGGGCGCCGAACGACTTGTCGATGACGACGTTGCGGCCCTTGGGGCCGAGCGTTACCTTCACCGCGTCGGCGAGGATGTTGACGCCGCGCAGCATGCGCTCGCGGGCATCACGGGAGAATTTTACGTCTTTGGCAGCCATTTTTAGCTCCTGGGCATTTCGCCCGAAATTCAGATTGGATGGTACGGATGAAAGGCAGCGGCGTGTTAGCCGATGATGCCCATGATGTCGGCTTCCTTCATGATCAGAAGGTCTTCGCCATTGAGCTTGACTTCGGTGCCCGACCACTTGCCGAACAGGACGCGGTCGCCGGCCTTGACGTCCAGCGGGACGAGCTTGCCAGCTTCGTCGCGGGCGCCCGAGCCGACAGCGATGATCTCGCCTTCCTGCGGCTTTTCCTTTGCCGTGTCGGGGATGATGATCCCGCCGGCGGTCTTGGATTCGGATTCGACCCGGCGAACGACCACGCGGTCATGAAGCGGGCGGAACTTCGACTTTGCCATTTTGGATATCCCTGGTGCGGAGGTTGAAAGGTTCTCCGTTGCCGGAGGGTGGTTAGCACTCGCTATTGGGGAGTGCTAAGATGTCGGTGAGATAGGCTGTAGGTTCGTACTTAGTCAAGACGGGCGGGGGGACGGACCGAAGGGCAAAAGATGTGGAATCGGCGCGGAAGCCTGCCCCCATTTACGGCGCAATCCCACTGCCTACGCGCGTTTCGGCCGTAAGCTTTGGGCCGACTTTTGTGTCTTATTTGGAATGTGAAATTATGTGAAATTAACGGCCGAGCAGTCGGCCGGAATCGACGGCCAGCCGAACAGTCTTGAGCTTTTTGCAATTCATCCCTAACCTCGGGTTGCATCGCCAAAAGGAGCGCTCGTCGCTTCGGCAGGCACTTGCAGACCATGATCTGGAACGTCGTGTCGAGGCGATATTCCCTCGGGTTCGGGTAGCCTATCGAAGTGAGATCTTCGACCAGTTGCTTACGGAGCTCGATATCGTGATGAAATACCCAGACGTTAAATCAGGTCTTAAAGATGAAGTCCCTTGGTCGGACAGCCTGACCGACGACAAGGAGCACTTCAAGACCTACTTGAGGTTCCTGGACGCCTCCGCCGACGATGCCAGTTATGAGGAGATGGCGCAGGTCATCCTCGGCATCGATCCGGCGGAAGAGCCGGTGCGCGCGCGGAAAGCCGCGAGAAGCCATCTCGATCGGGCGAACTGGATGATGACGACCGGTTACAAGCAGTTGTTCGCGTAAATAAGGATGAACGGGCGGCGACACACGCTGCTTGTTCAGACGTGATCATGGCCGTCCGCCACAAGAATGGCATGACATCCGGGCCTGCGGGATACGTCTATTTATTGTCAAACTCCGCTGCTCGTACAGGCAGAATGTTCGCTGCGCCGATGCGTCTGGCGTGGCCATGCAGGTCAGCGGCGGCCGCTCGTCATACCTGGCCGGCGCAGCTAAGGCGGAGAAGATGAAGCCGTGTTCTGAGGCTGTGCTCGGCTTCTTCTGTCATGAAATTCTCCGGTTGGCTTGAAGGCAGCAGGCGAAACCTCGTGGCATAGTAATGGTTGTGGCTGAAGGCAATAAATGTCTCGGCAGCATAAGTATCGTCATAAACTATTACGAATACGCGTTCGCCCCGGAAATCGTTTCGGCTGCTAGGCGCCGGAACCGATATATGCAGCCATGCCGTCTTGAGCTTTTGTAATTCCGAAAGCAACGTGAAATGAGGTTTTGGGCAAACGCCCGGGCTCGCAAGCTTCAGTGCACCAAGATGATCAGGCCTCGTGGTCTACTGGCATGTCGTTGAGATGTCATCCTTGCTGACTTATATGCCGTTGTGCGTCGGGCGTTCTCCTCCCATTGCGTCCGGCGCGTTCCCCTCTGGAGGTTTTTGCCCTCTTGCTTGGCCGGGTGCTGCAAGCCCGGCCCTTTTGTTGCGCGCCAGAGGCGATGAAGCTCATCAGCGGCTACGAACACGGCGTGACCCGCCCAACTTGCGAACCGGAAGGGATCGCCTGCACGTCCGCACTGCAACCCGCTCTGTGGTCCAGGGCGGATACATCATTTGCCGGGAATATCCGCTCAGACGAGCGAATTGGATGATAATACCAGCGTACCTGAAATACCGGCCGCGAACGGTGCCTCATATGATGGGCCCACCGTCTTGCCGACCAGGCAAAGTCGGCATCTCACTATCGGCCGTCCGCCAGATCCAGGAATCGAACTCCGGTCGCGACGCGATCAGTTCGCTCAGCGTTTCCTCATATGTGCCATCGGAAGAAGGGGGGACGATCTAGAGGCCAACCGGCCGCGGCTGTGTCTGCAATATCGCCGTCGCGGTTGGCCTGTCCAATGGTAGATTGCAGCGCAGTCCTTTCATGCTTCGCTCCCCGGTCCTTGCAAGGGCGTCGACCAGCTTCTTTTCATAGGCGGACTCGTAAGGCACCCAATTCTCCGCCACGACCATGATGGCCATTTCCTCGATCACCGCCAGCCCCGCCGGGGTCAACCCGAAGGTGGCAATCGCGACTAGATGCGATGCCTCATCCGCGCTCCAGAGTGCCATCTTGGTTTCAAAGCGGGTTTGAAGCCGACGTTGAAGACTCTCATCCAACAGGAACACGAACCCCGGCATGTGCTTGACGATCAACTTGTGACCGCCCCGAGCCGGGCTGAACTCCTTGACCTCGCCGACCAGGATCATCAGCTTTCTGGGGCCGCTCTTCGGGGGCAGCGCAGGTGCAAGCGCCTGCCCGCGCCTTTTCTCGATCGCGATTTTATCGGCGGACCGGAACGGCTCGGGCACGAACAGGATTTCGCTCGGCGCTCCGCCCTTGACCGTCATCTGGCCAGCGGCCTCGACGAGGTGCCAACGGATATTCCACCAATGCCGTTTGCCAGCCCATCGTGACGTCCAGACCGTCAGCTCCGCTTCGTGCCAGAGGTAATGGAGCAGGCCTCGCAGCGAGAGTTTCCTGGTGTCTCCGACCACGCTGTTCGAGCCTACGGCGCCAGCTGCCGGCACAGATCGCGTGCCGACCTTCGACAGCCGAAAGTCCAGCATCAGCGCGGCCATGCCGCTCTCGGAATCGACCTGGATAGCGGTGCCCATCAGCACGCCGAGGCCGGACAGTTCGTCGGGCGGCTCGTAAGAGGAACAGGACGGATCATGGCTGCCACCCGACGGCGGCATCCGCTTGACCATGTATTGGTCGCCAACCTGCGCAATATACATCGCCGGGCAGGGCTCTTTGCACAAGCAAAGCGGTCGCAGCTTTCTGCGGTATGCATCCGCTAGCGCAGCCTGTAGATCAGGCGGCAATGCGAGGTTTCAGACTTGCTGACTAGGTGATCGAGGAGGCGGCCCTCCGTTGCTCCGGACGCCGCCGCATCCCCACGCCCATTGAGTCATGCTTTTGCCATCGAAAACGGGCTGTTTGCCACGGCATACACGCGCATCACCGCCGAGATCATCGCTGCAATCGAAGAAGGTGCAGGTGATTGGGGCGCGTCGTGGTTCCAAAACGGAAACCAGCGCCGCCGGCCCGACCAACGTCGCATCAGGCAGGCGCTGCCGCGGCATCAACACCGTGGCGCTGCGGGTCGCAGCCATCGTCAACGGTTACAGCGATGGCCTGTGGACACCTATCGACAACGGCAGGACGCCGGAGCGCAGGTGTCGGTTCCGGCATGTGAGGACGGGCGCCGCCCTTGCCTGGGAGAGATTACCGGCGCACACGGGACCGGCTCAGTCTGGCTTCCGCGCGGGCCGGCGCGATGCTGATGACAAGGAAGGCGACGCCCCTGCTTCAGGGCGTATCCTCGGATGGCGGGCGCCGGTGACGGCCTCGAAGATTGAAGCGCCCCCGCGCGCGCATTCGTTGTGTCGCGACAGCCACGCTCCAACCAGGAACGGCTACCGGGCGGCCCCCTTTGTGGGGACGCAGATAGATAGGACATCGCGGCCGTGAACCAGCGATCGGATTAGGGCAATGTGGGTCTCAGAATGCAACAAGGCCAAGTCCTTCACGGAGGCCGGCAACAGACTTGAGGCAGAATTCCTAGGCTTGCGTCGCGACATCCCGGATAGGGAGCATCGTGTCTTTCACTATCTTCGAATTCCGGAGCCCTTTGGTTTCCCCAACTGGGCTGTCCAAATTTGCCGTTGAAATTTACTTTTTCCGAATTGTTCGGTGCTAGGAGATCAACACGCAGCTACTACTCTAGGGCGGGAGTGAAAGAGTGATGCAGCGTCTGTCAGCCGCAAAGCTCGGTGACCTTTTGGCGGGAGACCTGCGTGTTTTTGGCGGGCCCTCGACGATCGAACCACTTGCCGGCCGTATCAGGGCGGAGCAGGTCAGTATCGTGCTTCGCAACACGCTTCTTGCCATGGTTGCGAACATCCTCAATGCGGCCACTTTTGTCATGGCGTTTTGGGGCTCGCCTGACCAAACCAAAGCCATCCTCTGGGCGAGTGTGATCATCGTCGCCGCTGGTTTCGTCGGCCTAAGAGCGAGATCATCATTTCAGTCCGTCAAACCAAGATCGGTGTCTCGCCGGACAACGCAAAACCTGGTGCGGAACGCCTTCTTGTTCGGCACATGGTGGGGAGCACTTCCCGTTCTGTTCTTCAGCGGGGCAACAAGTGCCGCCCAGGTCGTCATTACCTGCCTGAGCGCGGGGATGATCGCAGGCGGCGCCGCTTCCTTTTACACGATTCCTATTGCGGCCATCGCGTATACGCTACCGATCTTCGTCGGTTCAGCGGTGGCGATCGTGTGGGTGAAAGACGCGGTCAACCTGCCGGTCGCAATCCTGATGGTGAGTTACGCCATCACGCTGTTTCGTGCCGTGCTTGCTCACGCCTTCGAATTTACCCAGCGCTTTATTCTGCAGGCGGAAAGCGAAAATGCCATTCGCAGGGATGTTCTGACGAGACTGCCAAACCGGTTCAGCTTCAACGAGCGGTTGGAGAACGCGTTGGTGGACGCAAAGCAGTTTGACCAGCACTGTGCGTTGCTTTTGTTCGATCTTAACAATTTTGCCGAGGTGAATGATCGCTTTGGCCGAGCCATGGCGGATGCCCTTTTGGTCGAAGTGGCTGCGAGACTTCGGAGATCGACGCGGGAGAGCGATGGCATTGCCAGATTGGAGGGCGGCGAATTTGCAATAATTGCTACGCGCGATATCAGGCCAGATCAGATCAGGTCCTTGGCCAAACAGATCGTAGATGCCATGTGCGCGCCGTTCTTGATCGAAGGGCGCGAAATATATTGCAGGGCCTCTATAGGTATCGCTTTGGCCCCCGCTGACGGTTTGGATACCAACCAACTCCTGCGGTGCGTCGACACCGCGCTATACAGGGCCAAGACGCCGGGGGCGGGCTCCATCCAGTTTTTCAGCCCAGGCGACGATGAAGCTGCTGCAAGGCGCCATGCCCTGGCACGCGATCTCCCATCTGCGCTGGCCAATGACCAGCTTTGGCTCGCATTTCAACCCTTTCTCGACCTCGGGAGCGATCGCATCCGAGGTTTTGAAGCGCTTCTGCGGTGGCAGCATCCGACCCTTGGCCCTATCCCTCCGTCGGAGTTCATACCCATCGCTGAAGAAACGGGTTTGATTCACGCCATCGGACACTGGGTCGTCAAAACAGCTTGTTTGGCAGCGGCGCGCTGGCCGCGCGACTTGCGGGTATCCGTCAACTTGTCGGTAATGCAGCTTAAGAACAAGGCCTTGCTGGATGGAATTGTAGCGTCCTTGGCTGAAGCCGGTTTGGAGCCCCGAAGACTCGAGGTCGAGATCACAGAAACGGTGCTGATTTCGAATTTTGAAGAAACGATTTCGTTATTACAGTCGTTAAGTTCATTATCTGTGACAGTTGCTCTTGACGATTTTGGCACCGGCTATTCATCCCTCACTTACCTCCGTAAATTGCCTCTTTCGCGGCTCAAGATCGACCGATCTTTTGTCCAGGATATGCTGGCCGATGCGGATTGCGCCGCCATTGTAAGATCATTGATTGAGTTGGCGCATGAGCTTCGAATTGAGGTGACAGCCGAAGGCGTGGAAACTCTCGACCAGCTCGACTACCTGCGCCGCCTCGGATGTGATGAAGCTCAAGGCTATTTAATCGGGAAACCTGACCGGATTGACGACATTCCTGGCATTGCTGCGAAGCAGTTTGGTCAGGAGCTAGGTGTTTGAATAGCAGGACCGGCATCTTAACCGGCGATGGTCTGGTTACCTCCTATCTCGATGAGAACGGCCGCCTTGGCCGTCGCCTACGTATGTGACGCTGGCGCGGCACATCGAGAAGGCATTGCGTCGAGATTTCGCGATCACGGCCGGAATTGCGCCCGGCTCGGGAAGAAGACGAACCTTGCCTAGGCCGCGTAATCGCCTTTGAGGGCGCAAGAGATGACCGGATTTGAGAGACGAGATGATTCAAAGCGGATTTGCCGCTTAAGCGCTTTATTCAAGTTTTGGGCGTAGATTTCTCCCCAACGGGGTGATCATCCTGCCTGGGGGAAGAGCATGTTGAAAGTCTACACTTGCATTGCGACGCAGCATGATTTGCGTCTGGTTGCGCTGGCCGCCTTCATTTGCGCCCTGGCTTCCTTCACGGCCGTGAACCTCCTCCACCATGTCGGGCGCAGTGAAAGCGAGATGCGACGGATCTGGCTAGCCGTCGCCGCGGTCGCCACCGGCTTCGGCATCTGGGCGACGCATTTCATAGCTATGTTGGCCTTCCAGCCCGCCGTACCGAGCGGCTACAACATCGCCTTGACGATCATGTCGTTGCTGGCCGCGATCGCTTTGACCGGGACGGGTCTCACAATCGGCATCTCGCCACGCGTTCCACATGGACGCTGGATCGGCGGTGCGATCGTCGGAGGCGGCATCGCGGTGATGCACTACACTGGCATGGCCGCATTCGAGATCGCGGGCCGCGTCGTGTGGGATGTGCCGCTCGTCGCCGCCTCAATCATTCTTGGCGGGCTGTTCGGCGCGGCCGCATTGCCGGTTGCCCTTCACTCCAACACGCTCAAATGGAAGGCGCTCGGTGCCCTTGTGTTGACGGTAGCGATTTGCAGCCACCATTTCACCGCGATGGCCGCGGCGGCAATCATGCCAGACCCGCGCATTGTTCTTTCCACAACGGCGTTGCCGGCGGACTGGATGGCGGCTGGCGTAGCCCTCGTTTCGATCCTCATCATCCTCTTGGCCATCATCGGCCTCGCCCTCGATGTGCGCGATCTCCGTCGCGCTGGCGAGGCAGCGCGTATGCAGGAGCTGGCCGACGCGGCCGTCGAGGGGCTGATCGTGTGCAACGAAACCGAGATCGTGGCAGCCAATCGCAGTTTCGCCGCGCTTGCCTGCGTCGACGGCTCTCAGCCGGTCGGACGCCCGCTCACGTCCTTCTTTCCCACCGTTTCCCAAGGCGAGTTCACGGGCACTGCGCAAACGCCGCTCGAGGTGGGGCTCCGCGCGACGGATGGCAGCATGGTCCCGGCGGAGCTGATCCGGCACAGCATCCTCTATGCCGGCAAGCCGCATCAGGTGTTTGCCGTGCGCGATATCCGCGGGCGCAAGCGGGCGGAGGAGGAAATTCACTTCCTTGCCCACCACGATCCCTTGACCAAGCTTCCGAACCGCACGAGCTTCAACGAAAAGCTGGAGGCCGAGCTTACGGCACATCTCGACACTGAGCGGTGCCTTGCCGTGCTCTTCCTCGATCTCGACCGCTTTAAGGAGATCAACGACCTCTTCGGCCATCTCGTCGGAGACGCCGTGCTGCAGTGTGTGGCCGAGAAGATCAGGGGCGTCCTTAAGCCCGGGCAAATGGTTGCGCGCTTGGGCGGCGACGAGTTCGCTGTGATTGTTCCCGGTCTGCCGAGCGCGGGCTATGCGACGCGCACTGCTGAGGCCATTCTGGACGCATTCAACGACACAGGCGGCAACTTGCCCGCCGGCGTCACCATCGGCACCAGCATCGGCATCGCTGTATTCCCGAACGATGCACCCGATCGGGAGACGCTTTTGAGCCATGCCGATGCTGCGCTCTATGAGGCCAAAATGCAGGGGCGTGGCCTTTATTGCGTTTTTGAGCCGGCCATGGGTGAGCATCTGCGCGATCGCCGTCAGTTCGAGCACGACATCCGTCACGCGATCTCGCGCAAGGAACTCCGCCTCGTCTATCAACCGCAGGCGCAACTCGTGTCCAACGATGTCTTCGGTTTCGAAGCGCTGCTCCGGTGGGATCATCCTGAACGCGGCGCCGTTCCGCCGGCGGTGTTCATCCCGATCGCTGAAGAGTGTGGCGCCATTCTAAAGATCGGTGAATGGGTGCTGCGGACCGCCTGCGCCGAGGCGGCAAGCTGGCAACAACCGCTAGCAATCAGCGTCAACGTTTCGGCCATGCAACTCCACGGCGGGAATTTGCCCGAGCTGGTCGGGGCAGTTCTGAAAGAAACCGGTCTCGATCCGTCCCGCCTCGAGCTGGAAATTACCGAAACTTGCCTGATCAAGGATATCGGGCGGGCGCTCGCTGCCCTGCGTCAGCTCAAAAGCCTTGGGGTTCAAATCGCCATGGATGATTTTGGCACCGGATACTCGTCGCTATCGAATCTGCGGGCATTCCCGTTTGACAAGATCAAAGTCGATCAGTCTCTTGTCCGGGCGGTGGATACCAGCGATGAGGCGGCTGCCGTCATGCGTGCGGTCTTTGGCCTCGCTCGGGGCCTCAAGCTCCCGGTCCTGGCAGAGGGTGTCGAAACGGACGCGGAGCTGACCTTTCTGCGGCAAGAAGCCTGCGATGCTATCCAGGGTTACCTACTTGGCCGACCCTGCCCGATTTCCGACTTCGCTCAGCACACGATCGGCAATGGTAGGGCAGCCGCTTCCCGGCGGCTGGGGAACCACGAACTGCGCGTGATCAAGAACAGCGCGGCTTAATGCGGCAGCGGGTCGCACGCTGCAACGTCACGCGCTGCTACAAGCCGCTCGAGCTGCGGGAGGTGATCGGCAAGGTCACGATCAATGAGGTGAGGGAAAGGTTCGATGCCAGCAGTGCAAGAGCCGCGAGTGCGATGAGCGCATAGCTATTCCACCCAACCGGAGCAGCACACGATCTGCCTCCGGCACTCGGCGTTGGGAGATCTGGCGGGACGAATAGGAAAAAGGGCCGGCGCCGTTTGGTGGAGGTTGCCTGAAATGGACGCCGGCTAGCTGGGAGTGTACGCAGCACCGATACCTGACTCTTGACGCTAAGTCACCTGCGGCAATTTGGGATGGACCGGCCCTCTAGCGGGGTAGGTCAGCACGCGCCGGGCCTGACCGGCGGGGGCTCGGAAGCGAAACATGGCAGCGGCTGACGATGTACAATACGCCATTGCTAATGCCAAAAGGATTATCAACGCGTCCCATATGGGCTGCACGAACAGACGCAGCAAATTGACTATGACCGCTTGCGCGAGACAGCCAGGCGGGAACGGCCGAAACTGATTTGGGTCGGCGGAACTGCCTATCCGCGTGCCTTTGACTACGCGGCAATGGCAGAAATCGCTCTGGAGGCCAACTCCTATCTCGTGGCCGACATTGCGCACATCAGCGGCCTGATTGTCGCCGGAGCGCATCCGAATCCCGTGGCCCATTGCGACGTCGTCACCAGCACGTCTCACAAGTCGATCCGCGGCCCCCGTGGAGGCTTTATTCTGTCGAAGAATGAAGATCGCTATCAGGTGCTCTATCATCCCACGAGCAAACACAATCTCGCCAAACGGATTGATCGCGCGGTGTTTCCTCAACTGCAAGGTGGGCCGCACATGAATATCATCGCCGCGCTCGCTGTTGCTTTGCAGGAAGCCGCGACCCCCTCTTTCCGCACCTACGGTCACCAGATCGTCAAGAATGCCAAGGCACTGGCCGAGGCGCTTCTGGGTCGTGGTTATGATCTGGTCACCGGCGGGACTGACAATCACATGCTGATCCTTGATCTTCGGGACCGGCCGCTGCCAGTGGTTTCTTCGGCCGGACTGCTCGCCGGCACTGCGCCGAGATTTTACAGCATCTTGGCGTTCGACGGCTGAAGCGCACCGATCGTGAAGAGCTGACATCGGATCGCGGGCGAACTGTGCCCGACCGGGCAATCGGTTGGCGCCATGCTCGGGGTCTGAGTAGCAACGGAACAGAAAACCTACATGAAGATTTCAAAGCTCTTCGTCCGGATCGGCGCTTTTTGGATCGCCTAGCGGCCTGAGTTCGCCTCGGGCCACGAATTTGGGGAGTGTGAAGGCGTATCGGCCGAGCATGTTGACATGTCTGAAGCCAAGCGGCGACAAGCGCGCGACATCCTCCGGCCTGACATCGTAGTCTTCGGCCACGAGCTGATGGCGTCCTTCACCGCGATTGAGCTGGATGAGAATCCGGCGCCCGGCGATCGCCTGTTGCCCAATCCGCCTCAGACGCGCAATTCTCAACCGAGGACTCTGGCGTCAGCCGGTGCCAAAGCTGGTCACAGCATTTTGTCCAAGTCCGATTGACGACAATCTGTGTTCAGATCCAAACATCCTAGGGGTTAGGATCAAGCCGGCCAGGGGGCGACTCCTCCGATTTGTGGTCGCTGCTCACAACCCGTTTGGTGGCATGCCAATTGCATTCATAGACATGATACGTGTTCCGACATTGGCCCGTCGCGCAGTCTTTAGCAGGAGTTCGCATGACATTCGTCCGAACGCAATACAGGCCGCGCATCCCATGGGACGCCCCAGCTCCGTTGGATATCGCTGCGATCGGCAGACAGGATTGCCATCCCGAAGACCGCTTTCAGCCTGTTGTCAGCTAGCCGGGTTAATTCATCGACTCAAAAATCAAGCGCAACATAAAACATGAATAAGCAAAAATCACCGAGGAAGCTTTCAAAAATCGCCTGTGCCTGCCTGTTGTCGGGCAGCTTGCTGGCAGAGTCGGCGCATGCTGTCACGCCGGACAATGGCCAGATCCTGAGCGGTTTTTGGACCACCGCAAATCTGGTCAAGGAATATTTCGATTGGCGCGGCTGGGCTGGCTGGAGCGCGATTGGCCTGACCAATGTGGTCATTACCGTGGGAACCGGAGAGAGCAATGGCGCCTTTACCCGGGCTCTGTTCACCCATCTTTGCGGCTCTACCGCCGCCGGCTTTGTAGGCGCGTGGAAGCCGGTCACCGGGCCCGGAGCTGCGACGCACATCAAGGCAATCGTCAAGGCGGGGATCGTGACCGCCGCCGCCAGCGCCTGCGGATGGGCGACGCAGGCAATTCATAGCAAGATCGATTCCGAAATTCCTGCTGCGCAAAGAGCCATCGACAACGCGCAAAGAAACAATGTGCCGAACTACAACGAAATCGTCGACGACAAGACAAAAGTAAATAACGCATTTCTGGGCATCGAGAAGAATTACCGCGATACCGCGCTCGCCCTGAACAAGGCGGAGGATCTGATGAGCCAATACCGCAGAAACGGGTGCAAGGCCGCCACGCAGTCCACACTCTGCACCGACCTCAATCGTCGCAGGGCCATTGCGCAAGCCGAGGCTGAGCAGGAGCTGCTTGCCTTCAACAATGACGGCAAGACGATGTCCGCCAACGTCAAGGAACTGGGTCACGACGTGAAATCTTGAATTGAATTTGCCCGTTCGAATCTTCGGCCGGCCCGTTGAAAGCAGTGGGCTGGCGTCAAAATCCATAGAAAATGCGAATGTACTACTCAAAGTCAACAGGCAAAAGAAAATGCTGCGCGTCCTTCTCGTATCGCTTACAGCTTTGGCGGTCTATTGCATTTACTGTCTTTTCCAGTCGGATGAAATTGCACCAACGGCCGAGGTGTTGCCGCAGATTTCCCAGCAGCAATCTCCTCCGATCCCGGATCAAATCCTCATATCGAACAATGAGGAGTTGCCTGCCGACCCTCAAGCTCCCGTTCGATTCGATCTGTTGAATCCGGCGCAATATGCATTGCAGGCCAAGGATTACGGGGGGCATCCCGCCTACGGCGCAGCGATGCTGGCGCGGGTATGCGCCAGCTATATCGAATCTAGGAGCAATCACGACCAGGATCTGGCCGACGCCGCAAAACTGGAAAAAAGCGGCGACAGGAACTTCGAAGATCTTGTCGCCGCCACCGCTTTCAAGATTCGCACGATGGAGGTGCAGTGCAGCGGTGTCACCGCGGAAGACATCCGGAATTCCGGCGATTTGCTGCGCGAAGCCGCGGCCGCGGGGGATGTCAATGCCAAGGGCATCGTCTTGTTCGAGGACTTCCGCGCCGCGGATGCCGCCCGGACCGAAGCCAAGCTGGCCAACAAGGCCTTCGACGTCGATCCCGCCGTTTACAAGGATTGGCTGAACGAAGCGGTGCATCTGACCGAACAGGGAAATCTGAGAGGCGCCCAGCTTGCCGCCTTGTTGACCGGCGTCAGCGCCTACGGGCAAAAAGACATGACTACATCGGCCATGTGGTCCATGGTCGCCCAACAATCCAAAGGGGAGGCATTCGATTCCGGCAAATTCTCTTTCGAGACGGAGCCATACAACGAATTGAGCAGTGCAGAAAGAGCCGCAGCCACCGAGCGCGCAAAGAATGTTTTCGGCACGTGTTGCAACCAGCCTTCGGCGCAAGTCCAGGAGGCGCCCTGACAGAGTGATCGCCGCACCGTAGCGCGAGGAAATCGGACAACTTCCGGCGCGCTGAATCTCGGATGGCAGGCCGTTAAGCCGCCTTCCTGGTCTTGGCGGCCGTCTTTTTCAAGGCTGGCCGGCCCCGCCGGATTTGGCCGCGGGCGGTATCCCCCATCCTTCGCTTTGCTCCGTGTTGGCCGCTGTCGAGTTGACACTACCGAGCCCCGGGGCCTCACCTTGGTGCGACAAATCCTGGAAGTGCCTAAAGTGCCTTAAGCGTTGTTTGACCGCATCCTTATCAGGGCTTTCGGGCCGGAATCAGAATCTTGGCTGTCAATCACCCTGGAATCGGGACCCTGGTTTTTCATGTAAAAGGTGCGGGCCGATTGACACCGGGATTGCAGGGACCCGTTCCCACCGCGCCTCATGAAGGCTCGCGTCCCCACAGGTGGTGTAGTTCGGCGGTAGCAAAGCCGCTCGCGAGCGCGCTCTCAACAGCGCCGTAACGAGCTAGCGGCTTTGCGGTGGTCATCGACAGTTCGCCAGTAAGGTCGGGTTTGCTGACACCAACTTGATTTGAAGGAACCATCGATGACCGACGACATTATGAACCTGCGCGCGCGTGGAGAAGACTCCGGAAGCGGAGATACACCCAAGGAACAAGGTTCCGATATTGCCATCCATAGGCGCCAGATCAGTGAATGACGGGTCTGCTCAACACAAGCGAATATGATCAAGTGTTCGCCTTAGACACCCAGATGGTGTTCGAGGCGTGACCCTCTGACCAAGTTGCCATGGTCGACGCTCTCGTCGGGCCGATTCTCCTCATAGTCGTACCTCAGGTCAGCAGCGAGGCCGACGCTCGCAAACGGGACGGCAAAGCGGGGATGCCCCAAAAGCGTAAATACGACCATCCAATTCTGGCGTGGCGGCCGGAAATTTGCTGGTGCAGCGACTTACAGGGCCTGCGGCCACTGTTGGGCGGCGTGCATAATAGTCAGAATTTCGACAGTCTCGCCATTGACGTGATAGGGGATGATATAGGGTATATCAGCCAAAACCAGCTCCCGCGTCGTCTTGATGCGACCTATGCGACCCATGGCCGGTTGTTCGGCCAGGTACTCCGCCGCTGACACAATGCGCGCAACGACACGGGCGGCGGCATCGGGGCTGTCTTTCTCAATGTGGGCGCCGATTTCGTCAAGCCGCCGCAACGCCCGCTGGGTCCAGCGGATTCTTTTGCGGCTCATGATTGGCGGGCGGACTTGACGTATTTTCCGACCACGGCAGCTACATTATGGTCACTTGCGAATTCGCCGCGCTGGGCCTCGGCCAACCCGGCCTCTATTTCAGCCAGCTGCCACTCTTCCCGGGCCACGAAGTCCTCAATGGCCTGTGCGGCCACATAGGAGCGTGAGCGGTCAAGCTTTTCGGCGAGTTGGTCCAGCCTGTCTGCGGTTTCGTCCGGCACACGGACGGTGAAGGCGGTCATGGAGGCATAACTTTCGTTGGTTCACTATGATTATTGGTGAACCAAGCTGGTTCGTCAAGTGTGCGGCTCGCTTGAATAGCGAACGACAATTTTTGCCGGGTGTCAGGTCGGATGCTCATGACCAGGGTTATATCAGGATTTTTGTTACACAAATCCTTGCACATCACTCCAAAAAATGCCAAATACCGTAGTGTAAACAATGCGATGTGAGAAGGCTATTCGGTCTCCAAAACCGACGACCGCGCGTCCAGGCGGTGAAGCGCTCATCGGCCGAATACGAGCGACTGGCTGGTGAAATTCTGGCCGATCCCGCCTGGATCGCAGCGCAACAGCTTCCGTCGCGAAAGCGGCAGCGGGTTCGCGCGCGACTCATCGATGCCGCGCTGTCCAAAAACCAATGACATCACCCAGAGCCAAGCGCGTTCAGCGCCACGGACGGGGAGGCGGTTCAGATTTCGTGAGCTAGGGATCGGTTCCGGGAAAGGGCGAAATGACGGTCCTTGACGAAGAGCTGGCTGGATCATCCCTTACCCGCTGCGCGCTCGTCTTCGTATTCCAGCTCGCGCGCTGCAATCAAGGTCAGCCATACCGGACCGACGCGTTCTATGGCCTCCGCAGGCGTGTAGTTCATTTCGACCAGCCAGTCGGGCCGGTTTAGCTCGCCATACTGGCGGCATGACAGCGGCCCGTCCCGACCAACCTTCATGACACAGAAAAAACTTTGCAACACAACCCTCTCAACTCCGGGCTCCATTTGGACACAGCACGTGTTTGTGGCTCAGCGGCGAGATCAGAGCGGAGCAGTCTCAAAAACGCCATCCGACATCTTTTGTCGGGTTTGTCGAGTTCGCGATATGGCCATTTTCAGTCGATCTCTTGCCTTGCCTCGGGCTAATCGACTGAAAAGCAACCACAAAGTTCCTTCTTCAGCTCAATCAAGCAAGCTGGCATGACTCTTGATAGCCTTCGTTGCCGAGCGGGCAAACAGCTGCCGGCCATACCTCGTGTCACAGGTAGCCACGATGAACAGGCGAAGGACCGCTATGCTTCAGGCTCTCGATCTAAGGCAACGTATTCCTTCGACCATGACAATGGTCGCACCAAAAACGCGAATCATATTTGGATACATAATTTATCCTCATCCTAACCGACGCAAAGTACAATTTCATGGCATAACAAAATGAACGCTCGCAGCATCTCGATAACTAATACGCGCCTTCTATGGTACAGGCGCATGTTCATTGCTGAACGATTTCTGATTTCCTTCGCGATGGGCGTTTTTGCGCTGTTTCCAGTCTACCTGTTGTCGGTTGGGCGCGACGAGATCTTTTTTGGCTCGATCTCAGTAGCAGGCATGGCGGTCGCTATATTAATAGTTTTGATCAGTCCTACGCTGACACGCCAGTTTAGTGTGCGGAGGCTCGCACCCATCGGCGGACTTCTCTATGCAGCAGCCTGCGCGACCGTACTCTTGAACGAATTGTCAGGCGTGCGCGCGACATTCCCCTACTTCCTCAGCTACATGCTGCAATCAGGCGGATGGGCGCTGCACTTCACTATGGGCTCGATATGCATTTCCACGCTCTCAAGCGATGCAGACCGGCCATCGAGCTTCATGGCCTACTCTGCATTCTCCACCTTAGGGTTAACCTGCGGACCGCTGCTGAGCAGCCTCCTTACCCGGTACGCCGGCTTGGGCACGCTGGATATGTTCATTCTGGCAATGCTCGCGGCGACGGCAGGGTCAGCGTTGTCATCGTGGGCAGCGCAACGTGCGGCGAATATCTGCGAAGCCGATATTCCGAATAACGCCTCGATTGCGCGCGAGATTTTCGATCTGCTCTTCAGCAAATCTGCTCTATTTTTTATTCTTGTACTGTTGTCCGCAAGCATTTACACTACTTTGATAAACTTCCAGGCTCTATTTGCGAATAATTCAGGCCTTCCGTACGAAATATTCTTTGGCTGTTGGGCCATAGCAGTAGTCGGCTCCAGATTTGCAATCGGTCCGCGCGTAACCCGCAGTGCGGCCGACCGCACCTTGCCGCTACTCCTGGGCGGGATGGTCGTTTCGCTTCTCGGCTTTCACTACTCCCCGGGCCACCCCGTCATTTACGCAATGGCATCGCTGGCGACCGGCATAACTTATGGGCTATCCTATCCCTTGATGCAGGCAGAAGCTGTCCGCGTGACTGCGCCGCAGTCCCGGACTTTGGTGCAGATCATCTTCAGCCTTTCCTATTTTCTTGGCCTGTATTTCTTCCCCTTCGCCGCCGGGCTCATCTCAGTCCAGCTGGGATACGACACGCTGACGCTGTTGATTGCCGGCTTGGCTCTACTGCAAACGGCTATCGCTCTCCTTGGCTATCGCACGATCCGGCGCAAGCCGATCCCGACCGTAGTTGGCGGTAAAGGCTAAGGAGGGCACTATGCACGGGAGATCACACGTCGTCATCGGAGCCGGGCCGGTCGGTCGGGCAGTGGCGCTGCAACTTGCGGACCAGCCGGACTCGTTTGTTGTCGTGATTGACAGGAGCCATTCTGCGCTTGCCGTGGCGCAACGGCTTCTGGGCAATCTCGAAAACGTCCGCTTCGACGTGTCGTTGGGTCCATCCGCTCTCTCGGTTCAAGCCCGATCGCTGATCATGGCTACGTCTTGGAGAGATTCCCGAGTTTTGGTCGGCAAGCTTTTGCACCAAGCGCACGAGGCAGGTCTACACACCCCTATTATTTGCGTCGGCAGGCCGAGCCCTGGGGATCCTGACATTCTCCGGGCACCGCCTAACGGTCCGCCCGTAGTCTTGGGAGCGGGTCTCGAACCAGGACTGGTTGAATCTTTAGTCTCGCTGGTTGCGGCTGAAATAAAGGACATAGAGAGCATAGTTACTCATTGCGGAGGGATTCCCAGAATTCCGGAACCCCCGCTGAACTATGCTCTCGCCTTTGGGCGTCGGCTGCCCATAGAGCAGAGGCTCGCGTTGGCTCGAATCGATGGCCAAGCCGTAACGCGAAAACGATTCGAAAGCGTATCTCAGCTGTTCGTGGATGGTGTCGGCCTTCTCGAAGCATACGATGATGCAATGGTTTCGTCGACGGCTGCAGGCGCTCATCCTAGCATTCCAACGCTTCGACAATTGACTGTG
The DNA here is from genome assembly GCF_056781655.1 of Mesorhizobium bavaricum. Lineage (NCBI taxonomy): Bacteria > Pseudomonadati > Pseudomonadota > Alphaproteobacteria > Hyphomicrobiales > Phyllobacteriaceae > Mesorhizobium > Mesorhizobium bavaricum. The sequence continues at coordinate 30,197 of NZ_JBXAYV010000001.1, forward strand.
CGGTGGCCTGGCTTTGCGGCTGGCGTTCGAATGTTGCATCGCCTCGGGCTGCTGTCCGACGAGGAGATCGAAATCGGAAGCGCGCGCCTGCAAGTCAAGGAGGTCACGGAGGCGCTTTTAAGTCGCCGGAGCCCAAATGACGATGGCGACCAGGTCGTCCTTGACATCGCCATTGAGGATCGCCAAGGGCGGGTTGGCCGCTGGACGTGCATCCTGCGCTCCGAGCTTCAGGAGCGAGGCATCTCAAGCATGGCTATCGCCACCGCAGTTCCGGTGGCCGCAGCCGTGGAATGCGTCACGCGTCAACAGTTGCGGGGTCCTATACACCCCAGCAAAGCCGCGCTCGCCGATGTCGCCGCGATGGCCCTCGAGCAACTGAGGAGAAGCCGGATCGCTGTCTTAGCCGAGCGCGCGACCGGGCTGTTGGAAACAAGCACGATTTTGGGAGCCGGTCATGCAAAGACGAAAGACAATACTCGTGGGGAGCGGACCAGCAAACCTGGCACTGCTGACCTGCCTCAAGGAGCGGGGATCCTCAGTTCTGGATTCGCTGGAAGTCCTTGAGCGCCGCGACAGCGCAGAATGGCACCCGGGCATCGCTTTCGAGGATTCGATGCTCCAAGTGTCGTTGTTCAAGGACCTGGCGTTCCTGAGGAATCCGGCAAGCCCGTTCACTTTTTTCTCGTTCCTGCGTGACAAGGAGCTTCTCTATCACTTCATCCATACGAACAATCTGTATCCTTCAAGGAAGCTGTTTTCTGACTATCTGGTCTGGGTAAGCCGGTTCTTTGCGAACAAGATTTCTTTCGGCAAGGAGGCGGTGGCGGTCAGGTTCCACCAGAAGCCGTCGGGAACCCAAACCCTTGTCGTCATGACCAGGGATGTCTCGAGCGGAGATGTTTCAGAAATCGAGGCAGACGACGTGGTCGTCAGCCTTGGGCATGAGCCATACATCCCCGAAGAACTGGCCGTCGACTCCGGCCGCGTGGTGCATTCAAACTTCTTCCTATCCCATGCGAACGAGGGAATGATCAACGCTAACGCTCGCGTTGCGGTCGTCGGGTCCGGGCAAAGCGCCGGCGAGATAGTCAGATTCCTGCTCCAACACCGGGAAGTGTCGGAAGTTATCGTCGTTGGTCGGCGCCACCTCTTCGAACAGACGGATGACAACCCGTTCGTAAATGATTTCTATACTTATCCACACTCGCTGAAGTTCGCGGATTTGCCACTCGAAGATCGCAAGAGGTTTCTTTCCGACACGAGGAACACGAACTTCTCCACCGTCACCAAGGACGTCCTCAAAAGCATCTACGATCTTCGATTCGAGGACCAGGCGTGCGGACGCGACAGGCTCAGGCTGTTCCCGTATACTGAAATCACGGCGGCAAAGCGTCTCGAGAATGGTCTTCGTCTTGACCTTCGCGGAATCGGAGGCAGGCCGGCCTCCACGACGCTTGAAATTGAGCTCCTGGTATGCGCGACGGGCTTTTCAAACCGTCGCCATCTATCATTCCTCCAACTGCTGCAACCGCGAATGGAAGATGCCGACGTCGTTGTCGACGAGTTCTTCGAAGTGGGACTCGATCCGATGCCAGGATCGTGTCTCACCGGTCCGAGACCTCGCGTTTTCTTGGTGAACCATTCTTTTGGCCTTCGGGGCCCAACGGAGCACACACTCGGCGGTCTGGCCGAACGGGCTGCGGTGGTGGCGAAGGCGCTGCAAGACGGGCACGTGCTTCAACCTGCTTAAGGTCGCCCCGAGACCTTGCCAGCGGCATTGCCAACGGGAAATTCGAGCGTGGAAACGAAATGATGTGTTCGCAAGTAATAGATCTGAAAAATGAAACACGCGCAGTCCCCGTTTCGAACGAAGGGGGCATCGTCATGCATGATCCCTTCCCGGAAGGGGGCGACGTTTCCATCCGACTATTGAAGCTCAGTCCAGGCGCGACCACTTGCCGTCACAACCATACGGAAGTCGAATTTTGGACTGTGATCTCTGGCGGCGTTCGAATTCATCTAGACGAGAAGACGTTCCTGCTGCTTGGCGGAGAGAGCATTAAGATAGACCCGCTGAGCAGACACAGGATTGAGGCTTTGGACAGCGGTGCAGTCATGCAGACGGTGTGGTGGCACAGCCGCGCAGCGTTCGAAGAGGCGACTTCCACGAACGAAGCGATAGGAAAGAGTAGACCGCTGCTACTGGTGCCCGCAATGCTTACCCCGAATGGGAACATGCATATAGGTCATGCCTCAGGACCGTTCCTCTACGCGGATGTGTTGCGCCGAATTGCCGAGACCGGCGGCCGAGAGGTTTTCGTGCTGCAGGGCACGCACGGTCACCTTGAGCACATTACAATTGCGGCCGACGCTGCTGGACTGGAATACTACCAGCTGGCCGAGAAAAACACGGCTTCTTTCCAGGAGGCTCTGCATCGGCTCAATGCAGTTTCGGATATTTTCCTTGGGACAAAGCCTGACCGCCGCGGCAAGGCGGTCGTTCTCGAGGTCTTCAAGCGACTTTGCAGCAAGGGCCTGATCGCTGAAAGAGAGCATTTGGTCCCGTATGACGTCCAAAGTGGGCGCTTCAAGGTGGACGCCTTCGTCCACGGCAAATGTCCATATTGCGGCGGCTATTCCTCCGGTCACGAATGCGAGGATTGCGGCGCGCTGGTCCTCGATGCCGAACTCCAGGATCCGGTCGATCTCGACGGGCGCTCGCTGGAACGTCGTCCCCTGAAGCGCCTGTTCCTGAACCTCGCTCCATTGCATGACGCACTCGAATCCTTCGCCTCGCGGAACTTCCTGCCCATTTACGCCAAGCTCTATGTCGAGTCCTGGCTGTCCCGGGGACTTCCGGCAGTCTGCATCTCAAACCCAAACCGGGAGGGAATTCGGATTCCAATGCCAGGATTTGAATTTCAGCGGTTTACCATCACCATGGAACACGTGCCTCGGCACTTGCTCGCCTTAGAAACGATAAGAGAAAAGAGCGGATGCCCCGCCTTCTGGTACCAAATCCCACGGGACGAGATGCCGGAGCTGGACATTCTCTTCGGGGCGGACAATGCCTTCGGACGTCTGTTGGTTATTCCCGGGGTACTTTCGGCGCTTGATCTCCATGAGATGCTCCCCCGACGGATTTTCGTCAACCAGATGCTCACGCTTGAGGGGAAGAAGTTCTCAACATCACGAAATCACGCAATCTGGGTGAACGACATCGCTGCGGAAGAAACTGCCGAGCCGCTTCGCTTCTACTTGTGTCGGTGTCGTCCGGACGGTTCTGTCGAGGACTTCTCCATGGGTGCCTACGAGAGCTGGAAACGGGACTTCTGGGAAGGACGGCTGTCGAGATCGGTCGCGAAGGCTAACGAGGTCATCGGGCGGGTGGCGACAGACGAGCTCCCGTGTCCTGGCCAGTGGTCAGCCACCGACATTGCGTTCCTCGCGGACTGCAGACGCTTCAACGCGGAAGTGCGGGCGCGATTCGAAGCGGATTACCCGGACGTACGTCAGCTAACACGCGCAATCGAGGCGTTCGTCGACGCAATTGACCGCTATTCATCTTCAGTGCTGCAAGTTCCGGCTGCGCCGAAGGTGAAGGAGGCGCTTGCCCGGACTGCGGCCCGCACGGTGACCTTCGCGCTCGTCGGACTCTGTGTCGCGACATACCCGGTCGTACCTGATTTCGCCATCTCCATCGCAAGGAGTCTGGGGCTAGAGGTTCCCAAGCTCAGCTGGTTCGACCGCGACTGGATGGCCGAGCCAGTCCGTCTGTCCGCAAGCCATGACGCCGGAGGCCGTTGAATAACCGATCAAAGATTTCGGGCGTTCACCGCAGCCACTTTTCGAGATCAGCCCGCAGGATGCGGGCAAGCCAGGAAGTGCGTCGAGGACTTCGTCTTTGATCAGCCTTGTCAGCGAAACGACGCCGATGTCGCCCGGCTCGGGCGAAGTCTGAAGTGTTGATGGCTTTTCAAAAGCGCGGCTAAACGACGACAAGAGTTTGGTTGGGTTGCAAAGTTTTTTCTTGGTCATGAAGGTTGGTCGGGACAGGCCGCTGTCATGCCGCCAGTATGGCGAACTGCTCGGCCAGGGAGGGATTTGGATTGAACGCGTACTTAGCCTGTCGCTTGCGCATCATGTGAAGCATTTCGATCCCCGACAGGGTGATGCTGGCGGTGGCCGGCGACTTGAAACCCAGCATCGGCCGCACACGGCGCTTGATGCGCCGGTGGTCCTGCTCGATCCTGTTGTTCAAGTATCGACTTTTCCTGATCGTGATCGGGTTCAGCCAGCGCCGGAACGATCCTCCAACCGATTTGCCGCATCGCAGGAAGTGATGGCTTCATGATTGGTCTGGCTGCCGTCGATGACGATGGGATCGGGCCGGTGATCTCGAAAAGGCGCTGGCCGAGACCGTGGAGCCGCCGCCGCTTCTGCATCCGAACATGGCGGAGATTTTACGCCAGCGGATTCGACCCTCTATGAGGGGCTGCAGAGCGAAGACGGCAAGGCCGAGGGGCGGAGGTCTTCCGGACGTTGATTGATCAGGTGACGCTCGTGCCCGAAGCGGTTGGGCTGGCGATCGTGCTACACGGCGACCTTGCCGCGCTGCTGCGGTTCGCCGCGCTTTCGGAAGCCGGGGTTTTGGGTACCTTGCTTTCGGAAGAATCGTGGGTTGCGGGGACTCGCAACACCCGATTCTGGCGATTGGTCGAGAGGGCCATACCAAAGCTAGCAGCATAAGCGCTCGATGTAAGACGACTTCGAATCTTTCCTGCCCCGCAGGCCTCGGCGGTTCTGCAACTTCATCCGCCATGGTCGCCGTTTGCCGTACAAGCGAGCGGTGGATTTTGACCAGAGAATGAACATTGGGGATCAGTCGCGCCCCGTGGCGCGATAGCGGCTTGAGCGCCAAGTATATCGCCGCCGTACTTCCGGAGAACAGCGCGCACCACGATTTCGGTCCTTCGAGACCGTGCACGCGGCGGCTGATCGGGATTCCTGCCTACCAAGCGCTGCGGCTGCTTAGCGGAAGCTTCCGCGCGCCGACACTACAACGAAGTAGCACAGATGGCGAAGCTCTATCCCATCAGCGCACTTCCCCATCCGCACTCTTGGCCTGCTATACCAACGAGTTTCCCGTATGGAAGGCCACGGGCCGGTAGCAGCAACCCGTCACCCACGATCAATGATGGACGCCGTTCTTCTTCGCGGTCCAGGTGGCGAGATAATCCATCAGAGCTGGGGAAATGCAATCATAGGGCTCAAGTCCCAGTTCCCTAAGTTTAGAGCGGAGGCGTGATCCCGCTCCACCGGCCCGTACGTGCGCCGCATTCCCTGCAAGCATGGCGCTGGGGACCAACAAGCTCTCATAGCGTCTACCTCATAATCTGTTGGCTAACAGGTGTGGCTGGCTTTCTGCTATCCACCAGGCAATGCAAGCATCAGCAAGGATATCAATCGGGTCGACAATGTTATGACCGTCTGCGATGTCTCCGCAGATTGCTGACAACTCACTGCAAGCTAGGATAATTACGTCAGGCTCGAGACATCTGGCGATTTTAACGACCCTTATTAGTTTGTCCTTCGCGTCTTTCGTGTTTCCTGACTTGACGTCCGCTATAATTCTTGCGGTCTCATTTTGAAGTGTCTTGAGGCGGCGACAACACCCTTTGCCGAAGTGGTTTTCGTTTCGTTCAACATAAAGTCCGTGTTGCATAGTTGCGTTCGTTCCTAAGGTGATTGTGCGAAGATTGTGCGCTTCACTACCATGTGAGACGTCTATGGCTTGTTTTGTGATCTCAACCATATCGATCAGTTTTACTGACAGCGCTTGTTTTATCTCTCTGGCCCAGAGATGCGCTGTATTGCAGGGGATAGCGATTGCTCCGCATCCCGCTTTCTCTAGCCAAGACGCGCGCTCCACAATTTGCCGCAAGGGGGCGTCGCTGCCGATTGAAATTGCTTGCGAACGATCGGGGATATTTGGAGCCGATAGACATATATATGGGATGTGATCCTGGTCTGTTTCAAATCGGCTATTGCGAGCCAGAGCCTCCAAGAATTTAGCCGTCGCCAAGGTTCCCATCCCGCCGACCACTCCTAGTGGTTTTCGTTGGTTAGGTAGCTCGCAGGTAGGAAAATTGCGCTGCAGCATGACGTCGATCATCGAAATTCCTGTTCTTAAGATTTACGCCACCGATTGTCCGTGAGGCGGCAGCCGCCCGCGGTTGTTCCATCTGCGTATTTAGCCACATGTTCTCCAGCTGCTGCTCTGCCGCCGTGGTCGGCGAGCCCCGCATCGCTGAAGCTATGCGGACGGACCCACATAGATTGGCAGAGCTTGGCGACGCGCAATTGAAAGATTCAAATATCATGCCAACTTCGCAATAAGAGGCTTGGCTGAAGTTTTGATATTATTATGAAATACTTTAGGGATCTTGTGGTGCGAAATTGGGCCATACACCATTAATGTCGTAGACGCGACAAACCCGACAGGGTGTTGCTTTTCGATGGCCGAGTGGAGAGAGCGCCAATCGACCAAATTTTCAGGTAAGCCTCGTCAATCCGAACCGGCTCGCAACGTGACTTGCGGAAACGCCAGCCCCCGGCGCCTCATGACGCAGGGTCGAAGCCGACATTCGCGAGGTCGGCGGTCGACAACGATCATGGTGATCGCCCACATCTTACGCAGCGGGCCATGACGTGAGCCTGATGGGTCTTCCAAGCGCCGATTTGGCCGGCTAGGGTTTGGGGGGGCGTGAACAAACCGGATGAACGAACGCAATGATGCTGGAAAAACTGCGAGCCTGTTGGGGATTTAGCCGGACCGTGGATAGGAACGTCGCCCTGGTCGAAGGCTTTCTGAAGGGCAAGCGCTTCGCCGACCTGGCGCAGGAACATGGCTTGTCGATAACGAGGGTGCGCCAAATCATCGAGAGGGCCGATCGGCACGTGGGCGGCGGCATCGTGACCGAGGCTGAACCGTCCAAGGCCTCGCCTCGGTCCGATTTCATGGTCGACTATCCGTATGTGTGGAAGCTGGCCGAGCTGCACCGGCTCGGTAGCGTCACGCCGCATCATTTCTTTACGGAGCTGGAGCGCGCGGGATCGCTGGAGCGGCTGGTTGACAAAATGAAGCGGTTGCCGTGGCGCACACCAACAACAACACGAGAGCTGGCGCGCCTCGTTTGGCAAAAGGAGAGGGGCGAGAGCCCATGGCCTGCAATGAAGCGGTCAAGCATTGGGGTCGCGCAACCAAGCTGCCCGGTCGACCACCCGGACCGTGCCCTTCAGTGCCAGCTCGCGTTGGAACCGGCCCTCCAGCAATTGGTTGAGCGCGCAACGGAATCCGGCTGGACCGAGGACGAGATAGCCTACGCGCTCCTCGAGCTCGCCCGCTCGCGCCTCAAAGAGGCTGCTACCGAGCGGGGAAGCTGCCCACCCTGAACAGCAACCGTGACGTGGTAAAGTTGCCGAAGAGCATGCCTCATACCGCCGGCCGGCAACGGAACGGAGGGACGGCAACGTACTCGTCTAGACGCCAGGGTGCGCTGCTTTGCCCCTGCCGGACGAATCCCATTTTTTCCAGGCATCCATAATCATTGCATATATGGGCGCTACCAAGGGATCCGAATTGGGAACGAAAACAAATCGGGCGAGGCTTGATCATGACGACCCCTAGCCGAGGGAAATCGCCCGCGCAGCTTTTCCGCCATCTGTCGGCAAAGTGGCCTGCGGCATTCAATCCGAAAGCGCCCAGGCCGCTTAAGATTGGCATCCATCATGACATTCGCGTGCTGGACGGCAAACTGTCAGAGGATGAATTGAGGAGAGCCCTGCGCGCCTATACCACGACGAGACTGGATGCTGGCGCTGTGCGGGTCGATCTTGATGGCGAGCCGGCCGGCGTCGTCTCGGATGCGGACGCGGCGACCGCCAAGGCTTTGCTGTGCGTCCGCAAGAACAAGCAAGGTTCCAAGAAAACGCCGGAGCCACGGGCAGAGCCTGATGCCCCGCTCAAATCGAAACCGAAGCAAACGGCCGTGCTCAAGGCGAAGAATGCGGCCGACGGCCCGACCGGAATAGTCGTTGAGACGAAGCGTCGCCGGTCTTTCCGAAAGCCGATGACTTGAGCGCCGCTGAGCGATGGGTCTTGCACCGACCGGGACAGCCCCTGAGCATCGAAGCACGTGGCGCGCCCCGTGGCGATCCGAATTGCCGCGATCACAAAGGAGCTGCGCATTTGCCACCCGCTGCGTGGCCGATCGCCATGAACTCAAGGATGACCTCAGCAAAGGTTCCAAGCCAGGTTGGCTTCTAATCGCTTTCGAGCCGTGGTACCACGGGCCCGAGCGCGCACCGCGCCCGTAATACGGCACCGTGAAAACCCTGGTCTTCTATCAATAACTACCTGCGATCGGATCGGCATTCCCAGGGGAATTTGACCCGAGAATGAAATCAAACACGGCTTGAGGCTGACCGGGCGGCGGCGTCTGCAAGGCTGCCGGGATCCTTGCCGCGGTTTCGGCGTGTTCGGCGAGCACTGCGGGCGACATGCCGAGCGCACGCTCGATAGTGCGATCCGGGGCGTTCATCAGCCGACGAAGGAGCGCCGCGGCGCGTCCGGCATGACGGACCGCCGCCGCCTGCTTGCCCTCGCGGATCTTTACACCGGCCGCCGACAACAGGATCAATCCCTTGAACAGCGTCCGAACCGGAGCGCCTCGATCTGCAACCTGCCAAAGACCTTCCCAAGCCTCATGGGCTTCCCAGTAATAGCCATGATTGAAGAGGTCGATGCCCCAGACGAACATGTCCGACTCAAGCGACGCCTCTTCAGCAACCGGGATTGCTTCGCTATGGTAGCTGTGTCCTGCAGGATGGCGCACGGGGTGCGGCTGCCTGCCTGGAAGATACGCGTAGGACGGAAAGCTCTTTTCCGGTAGCCAGCGTGGGCGCGACTTCGAACCAATAGTCATCAAGAGGTATTTTGTCACTTGGCAATTACTGGGGATAGAGGCGATTTGGCCGCGACGAGCGGTCCGCAGGCCGGTCGCCCCTCGTCCGATACCACGCACCCCACTTGCTCTACAGGCAGGCTTATCCTGAGGCCTGCGCGTCTGTCGCCCCACACCGCTTGAAGAGATGCTCTCGACCGAGCGGCGTCAAACCACCAGCCTTGTGATCATAGCGCCGACGCACGGTCCGGCCGGACCGCGGCAACGCGAGATCCGCTAGCGCTCACATTTTTCCGCTATTCCGGCGATGCATTCCTCGATGCGCTCCAGCCGGAATTTCGCAACACGAAGTTCATTCCCGGCTTCGAAACGTCGATGGCGTCCCTGAACTGTGGTCGCCATGAGGTCGCGCTCCAGTTCCGCGATGCGCGCACGCACCTGCCGCGCCTCGTCCTGACGCAACCCCTTGATCCATCAGTTTTCCTGCCAGCACCCCGAAAGTCATGCCGAGTTATGCCACCGAGACCCTAATTTGCGGCAAGCCGAAACACTCGAAATTTAACTTCCGCTAATGCGAGGAGACGAAACAGCGCGGCAAGATACTTAAGGAAGGCGGACACGATCCTGGGAGGCGGCTATCGTCTCGCCAATAAAGCCCAGCCCGAACCGGAGACAGACCGCATACATGTGCCAGGAGCGCGTCAAGACGCGAAACACCGACTGGAGATGCGGGCGAGAAATCCCGTGTCGGATCGATCCGCCCAAAATTGAATGCCCGCTGCGAAAGTAGCTCAGGCAGTCGCCTTTTGCGGCCGGCTGAATATATTGTCCGGGCGAGGCAGACGGAAATGGTCCCTCAGCGTTGCCCCGTCATAGTCGTGCCGGAAAAGTCCGCGCCTACGTAAGATCGGCACCACCTCGTCGGCGAATACGTCGAACCCGCCCCGCAGATAGGGCGGCATGATATTGAAGCCATCCGCGGCACCGTTGTCGAACCATTCCTGGATGCTGTCGGCGATCTGTTCAGGCGTCCCGGCCTGGACCCAATGCCCACGCGCCCCTGCAAGGCGGTGGAGCAACTGGCGGATGGTTGGATTCTCGCGCTCGATGATGTCAAGCACGACATGGAAGCGGCTGCTTGCACCGCGCTCGCCCTCGACACTGATGAGCTCGCGCGGAAATGGCCCGTCCAGATCGTAACTGGAAAGGTCGGCGTCGACGATGCGGCGTAGCTGGTGAAGGGAATATTCCGGCTGTGTCAGCTCGTTGAACTCGTCATGCAGCGCGCGGGCTTCGGCCTCGGTGGAACCGATGAACCACAGCATGAGCAGCGGGATCAGCGCGAGTGTCGGTATCGCCCGCTTGATCTGAACAGGGCCGTCGATGATCGCCTCGCCAAGCCGCGACAACCCTGAAATGAGAGCAAGCACGGTTCCGGTCAGGATGCCGAACACCAGACCCTGTGCTGCCCGCCAGGCAGACGTCATCAAGTGATCCTGAAGCTTGCCTTCGGCGATGAGATCGATGGCAGTGCCGACAACCGACCAAGGCGCCGGGAGTGTTCTCGGATCGATCAGGCCAGCGCCACTGCCGAGGGACCAGATCACGAGAAGAAGTGCGGGCCCGATCAGCGCGCCAAACGGGATCGCTCGTCCAAGGGCCAGGCGCCGCCTCGTCCGGGTCTTGCGGGCCTGTACAGCGGGCGGAAACGATCGCCTTTCATCCGATGCGAAGGGAATGGGCAGTGCAACCGCGGCGGTGTGGGAGAATGCGTTCATCTGCGTCGTCTCCAGTCTGGGAAGCAGGTATCAGGACGCGTTCCGCGCATTTGCCGCGATCGTCTCGAAGCGCCTGTCGAAAAGATCCTCGGCCTTGATCGTGGGTCTGTTCAGTTCCCTGGCCAGGAGATCGATCGTTGCCTGCTGGCGCGCGATCACATCGTTCCAGTCGGACGGAATGTCGAACTGTCCGTCGGCGTCGACGAGATACTGGCCATCTTCTGCGTTGAGGCCCTGGGTGGCGACGTAGTAGCCCTCGATCCACTCTTTCGGATGTTCTTGCACCCAGCGGGTCGCAAGTGCCCAGTAGCGCACATATTCGCCGAGAGCGGCAGCTTTGGCCGGGTCGTCAAGCACCGCCTGTGGCGCATAGAGATGGGCTGGATCGTCGCGCAAGCCATGCGGGATGATGGTCGCGCCGTCGGCACCGTACTGGCGCAGATAGTGCTTGACGAGGACGCCCCAGATCGGCGCCACATCGACTTGTTTGCTGGCGAGCGCCACCGGGTAGGCGTCGCCTTTGCTGGGCAGTGCGATGAGATCGACATCCTGCTTGTTCACGCCGGCGGCCTACATGACCCTCAGCACCAGCGCGCCTTGCGCTTGACCGGGGCTGAAAGCAATCCGTTTGCCGCGCAAGTCCGCGAGCGTCTTGACCTCGCCGCCCGGCGCAATGCCGAGTTGATAAATCGGGTGCGCAACCGGATCCTTGCGGAACTTCGCGGCAATGATCTTGACCTTGAGGCCCGTCCACGTGGCGTGGATGGGCGGAATGTCGGCGACGGATCCGACGTCCAGCGCATTGGCGCGAAAAGCTTCGATTGTCTGGGGACCGCCGCTAATATTGGCCCATTCGACCTTGAACGGCAGTTGATCGATCAGGCCCGAGAGTTCCAGCGCCCTTTGCGTCTCGGGATCACCGATACGAAGCACGGTGCCATCCGGGATTTTGGTCGGCAGTTTACCGGCGTCCGCACTGCCCGCCTGGGCACTGAAGGTGAAGGAAGAAGCGACGAAGGTTACCGCCAAAGCGGTCACCGATGCACCGAACCTCCTTCTCGAAAATCTCTCCACAGCTGACATCATGGTCTTGCTCCGATTTTGGAAATGGCTCCTACTTCGCTGTGCAGTATGTCTATCAATGTAGACGATAAAGTATCGGATGCTGTTCTTTGCAGCCCGAGGGAAACTCTGTTCGTCTCCAATGCGCATTTGGGGCACGTGTCCCTCAAATGAGGCGGGTTGGGTCGCCGCAGCGCGGGCGGCGTTTTCTGGCCGGTGCCAGCAATCGCGTTCGAAGTCCGCACGGGGTGGCACGCGGCACAGAGGCAGAAGCGACCTAGAAGGCGTCCGTTTGCAATACAGGAGCTGGCGGCCGACATGAGGCGCTTCTTTGTTGTCGCCTATGAAAAGCCCATCGGTGGCTGGTGTGTGGAGCGCTGGCGTCTTGCCGATTGCGCCAGCCGGCGCGCACTCTCGCGGCCATGGTGGTGGAGCATGTTGAACTGGCCTTGTTTGAGCAGTCACTCGGCAACATCGAGGGCCTCAATCGACCGTTCGGCGATCGTGTGGCTGACGCCGCGGAGAAAACCGCAGGGTCGGTTCTGTTCGATGTTCGCGTCGACGGCGACGCCTGCGTTCAGCGGATGGCTGCGATTGGATATGGCGCAACCGGCACAGCGATAATCCTGATGGGGAAGAACGGACAACTTAGATGCGCGTCGATAAACGAAGACACCGCTCTTTTGGTGGCAGAATTGGCTGCCTGGAATGCATCTCCGCTGAGGGAGCAAGCGAGGGTTGACCACAGGGCAACGGCCAGCATCCTGCTGGCGAAGCTCCGTATCTCAGGTCACTTCGACCGTCTCTAGCCGGCTCGCCGCTGCTCTTATCGGCCGCCAAGGACGTGTCGATAACGACGTCAAAACCAGACGCCTGTTGAGCCATCCAAGGAGTTGATCACCATCGGTACGGTCCGCCGTCAATTGCTCAGCGCGCCCCGCTAGCGGCTCGTTCAAGCTGCTTCACCCGATGATGCCGTTCATGACCGAGGAGTTGTGGGCACAGACAGCGGGCGAGGGCAATGAACGGGCCTCGCTGCTGTGTCATGCCGCGTGGCCGTCGCCGGATTTCGAGGACGCAGAAGCGGCCGCCGACATCAACTGGCTGGTCGACATCGTCTCCGGTATTCGCTCGGTGCGCTCCGAGATGAACGTGCCGCCGACGGCGATCGCGCCGCTGATGGTGATCGGCGCCAACAAGGTGACGCAAGAGCGGCGCGAACGCCAGGCATCAGCCATCAAGCGGTTGGCGCGGGTCGGCGACATCTCTCTGGCAGATGTCGCCCCGAAGGCCCAGATCAGTGCTCAACGAGGCGACCATCTGCCTGCCGCTTGGCAGCCTGATCGATGTGTCTGCCGAAAAGGCGCGTCTCGAGAAGGCGATCGCAAAAACCGAGCAGGAGACCGCTCGGATTGCCGGCAAGCTTGCGAACGAAAAGTTTGTTGCCAACGCGAATCCGGATGTGGTCGCCGCCGACCGTGAGCGTCTCGGCGAACTGGAGGGGGACAAAGTGCCAGCCTCAAGCTCGCATTGGCCCGGATCAGCGAGGCGGCCTGAGGAAGCAAAGTCAAATTTGGCACGCGCCGATAGTCGCGTGCTGTTGCGGTCGCTGATGCCCCAGATATGTGCCGGTCGGGCGTCAATGACGGGGAAGGTGAAGGATTGACTGATAGGGTTTGCGGGCCGAGCTTGTCGGCCGCTCAATCGAAAGCGTCATTTGAGGCGCTTCCTCGCCCGCGTGCAACTGGAGGATACGCTCGTCCAGTTCCTTGTCTACTTCCGTGAGACGATGGTTTAACCGAAGGTAGTCCGTCCAGGTCGGCGTGCGAAACGTTTCTGTCCATTGCATGGGCTTCTGCAGGTTGCGCTGGAGCGTCCAGTTCCGAGCCCCGACGCGGCTGTGGACATGACGCCGCTCGCGCATGAGGTCGAGGAAGGCCTCGAGATTTCTCTCGGCTATCAGATATTCGACCTTGACCACGATCGGCCCGCTTCTCGGCTTCAAATTGAGGGCGACTGCCGGGGCGTCGAATTCCTCCAAAGGATCGGGCTCGGACTCGCGGCGCTCGCGAAGAGGAAACAGAACGCCGGCTGCGGCAACCAGCAGCAGAGCACCAGCGGAGCCCTCCAGTGCCCAGGTCAGCGAATGGTTCTGGGAAACCGTGCCCCATACCCAGCTGCCGGCCGCGATGCCGCCATCTATCAAGGCATAGTAGATCGAAATCGTACGCCCCACGACCCAGCGCGGGCTCGCCAGTTGCACGCTCACGCCAACCCCGGACCAGGCGGTGACCCAGCCCGCGCCGCCCAGGGCAAGCGCAATTGCTGCAACCGCAATTGAAGAGGTCAGTGCAAGGGAAAGGGAGCATGCCGCGCAGGCGACGCACGCGAGCCTCATCAACCGTTCCTGCGATAAGCTCCGTCTGAATGTGCCGTTGGCGAGGCCGGCGAAGACGGCGCCTGTCCCGAAACCGGCCATGAGCGTGCCATAGGCGAGCGGTCCTCCGCCCAAATGATCGCGGACAACCAGCGGCAGCAGCGCGAGTATGGCGATGCTCGCCAGGCCAAAGAGGGTTCCGCGCGCGATCGCCGCCTTGATTTCCGATGACATCGCCGTGAAGCGCAGCCCATCATAGATCGCCGTCCTCATCGACTCGCGTGGAAGAGGTGACGAGCGAACCTTCCACTTGCAGCGCCATATGGTGCCCAGGGGTACCAAATAGGTGAGGGTGGTCACGGTAAAAGCTGCCATAAGCCCGAACGAGGCAACCACGATGCCGCCGAGGGCCGGGCCCACGGTCCGCACAGTGTTGAAGCCGACGGAGAGCAGAGTGACGGCGGCTGGAACATCGCGTCGGTGCACCATATCGCCAACCGAGGCCTGCCAGGCAGGATCGTTGAGAGCGCCGCCGCTTGCGATCAAGAAGCTGAAGCCGAGGATCATCCACGGACTGACAAAGCCCAGCGCCACGGACGCAGTGAGCATCGCAGAGGCTATCACCATAAGGCAACGGCCGGCGAACATGACCCTGCGACGGCTGAAATTGTCGGCGAGCACCCCGGCGAAGACAGATAAAATGAACGCGGGCAGGTTCGATGAAGCCTGTACCAACGCAACCATCAGATCGGAAGTCGAGATCGTCGCCATCAGCCAGCTGATGGCGACAGTCTGCATCAACCAGCCGAGAGAAGAGACCTGCGTGGCGAGCCAGATCGAACGAAAAGTCGGCTGCATGAGTGGCGCAAAAGTCGTCGGCGCAGCCAAATCTTCAACTGATCCAGCTACCCTACTCATTTTTTGCAAGCCTTTTCTTTCCGGTATCGGCCCTCTCGCATGTAATCTCGACTGAACCGAGGCGGCTGGCAAAATTGAGAGAAACTTTTTGCCGCCGATGAGGCGGGCACAGTTCCTTCCGATCAGTGATTTGCGGCCGAGACGCTGACCCGAGCCAACTCACCTTGCCTTCGAAGACATCACCCGGGCGGAGCCCGTTCTTGCTTGTCGTTTGACGCAGCATGCTTCATCAACAGGCTCTTTGCCGGGCGACGCCTTTTCGCGGGAAGCGACCATGTTCTTTCGTTGAAAACTCATTCACCAGGCGCGTTCAATGCGCTGAGTGTGGCTTGGGGAGAGTGAGGACGTTTGCAGATCTTTGACAGGATCGATTCACTGATAGACGCAGACGATTGCCGGGCCGCGATCGAAGAGGCGCGTGCCTTGCTACTTCAACTCGAACAAAGGTCTGATGCGCTCACACATGCGATCGACGACTTTCTGCTCGATCTCATGACACTGTCTTTCATTGTTGAATGTTACGGGCGCGGCTTTGAATTTTTGGCGCGAACGCTTGCCCGTAGAAGACTGGCGAAGGTCAGGCTTTTGTCGGGAGGGGTCGGTTCTGTCACTTGGCCGTTTTAGTGTAAGCACCGGAGCCATGACGTGAGTCTGGGGGCTTCCAAGCGCCGGTTTGGCCGGTTAGGGTTTGTAGGGGCGCGAACAACCGCATGAACGAACGGGATGATGCTGGAAAAACTGCGCACCTGTTGGGGGTTTAGCCCGACCGTCGACAGGAACATCGCCCTGGTCGAAGGCTTTCTGAAGGGCAAGCGGTTCGCCGACCTGGCTCAGGAGCATGGCTTGTCGACAGCCAGGGTGCGCCAAATCATCGAGAAGGCCGATTGGTTCGTGGGCCGCGGCATCCTGACCAAGGCTGAACCGTCCAAGGCCTCGCCTCGATCCGATTTCATGGCCGCCTATCCGTATGTGTGGAACCTGGCCCAGCTGCAAGGGCTCGGTAGCGCCACGCCGCGTCATTTCTTTAGGGAGTTGGAACGCGCGGGATCGCTGGAACGGCTCGTTGAGAAGATGAAGCGATTGCCGAGCCGCGGACGAACAACACGTGAGCTGGTGCGCCTCGTTTGGCAAAAGGAGAGGGGCGAGAGCCCATGGCCTGCGATGAAGCGATCAAGCATTGCGATCGCGCAACCAAGTTGCCCGGTCGACCGTCCGGACCGCGCCCTTCAGTGCCAGCTCGCCTTGGAACCGGCCCTCCAGCAATTGGTTCAGCGCGCACTGGAATCAGGCTGGAGCGAGGATGAGACAGTCTACGCGCTCCTCCAGCTCGCCGGCGCGCAGGCAGCTTCCGAGGGCGGCGGTAGTCGATGGAGATGGCACTTCCTGAAACAGCTAATTCAGCCATATTGCCAAAAATAGCTGTTTCACCTATCTTAGGGGTAAAGATGGAGAGCTAGGATGACCAGCTTTACGCTAACCGACCTCGGAAACAAATCTGGCGAGGTGGTAGAGGCGGCATACCGAGGGCCTGTTGAGATCACAAAGCGCGGCAAGCGCAAATTTGTGCTTCTGACCGTTGAGCAATTCGACCGATTGGCGGGACGAAGCGCACAACGGGCGTATCGTGTCGAAGACCTCAAGGGAGCCGAGCGTGATGAAATTCTCGCTGGCCTGGACGCCGTCACCTTGAGGGATAGCGGAGAATGACCGAGCCTGAACATGGCCACGTCATTCTCTATTCCTATCTGTGGGCGCGAGAATTCGATCGCGGTGAAGACAGTGGCCGAAAGGCTCGGCCGACTTGTGTGATGGTAATCGTCGCAGGCAAGGATGGCCGCACGCGGCCTCTGCTTTTTCCCATCACGAGTAAGGCTCCGGGACCTGACCGGCGTTGCGTCGAGGTCCCGGAGACTGAGGCGAAGAGGGCGAAGCTCTATACGCCGGCCTGGGTCATCGTGGACGAATTCAATGTCGATGACCTCACGACCTCATGGGCTTTGGAGTCCACCGTTCCGGTAGGCCAGTTCACGCGACGTTTCATGGCGAAGGTTGCGGCCGAGGCAGCGGCCGCCATTCGGGCCAAAAACATTCGCAGCATACCGCGGCAATGATTATCGCATTGCTCGCTGAAATCCTCACTTGAATGGGGTTCTTTGCACGGACGCCACTATCGCGGCGGCATCATCGGTACAGCAAGAACGGTTCCTGCCCTGGACTAGACCTTGATGAAGCTGGCATAAGTTGGCCGCAAGTACTGTAGTCATGAATCCGCGAGGTTTCGTGGCGAGTGACGTGGCTCCTGTGCGGGGCCCATTTCCCGCTCTTTCGGCTTAATTCCCTTGTTCCAGCCCGGACCTTGCCGATCAACCCGCTGCGGGGTCGGACTACGCAAAGCGTGCCGTCGCTCAAGGCTTCGCCATCGCGATGATTGCGGTCCCGGCTGGACCCGACGGGCGCCTGTCGAGCGGGGAATGGTCCCCGCAAACACGGGAGCAAAACACATGTAGCACGAACTCAGCCTCGCTCAGAGCCACGCCTGGAACCTCGCTCGCACCCTGATGACGCCGGTCATCCTGTTCAAGGTCAATGACAACGAGTACGGCGTTCTTCCTGCCGAAGACCTCGACGGCGACGAAGTCGAGGCGATCGCTGAATACTGCCCATACACAGGCGGTCGGCCGGTTCATTGAACCGGCCCTCTATGCCACGGCGTGCCGCTTGCGAGCGGCAGGCCGCAAGGGAGGCTGCGCCGCGGCGGAAGCCGCGCCCTTGCGCCCTTTGCTCTTCGCGGCGGTCGCGGCGTGTTCCGCGAATTGTGCGGAATTGATAGACTTGGAAAAAGGCCGGCAGCAGCTGCCAGGAGAGAAGAATGGAAAAGGCGGATATAGAGGAGCTGCGCGGCCGGGTCGGCTGTGCGGCGGTGTTGGAGACGGGCGGCTTTGCGGTCGACCTCAAGGAAAGCACCCGCAAAGCGGTCAAATACCGCCGTGGCGACGATATCATCATCGTCATCCATGACGGCAAGGGTTGGTTCGATCCGTTGTCGGATGCAAAGGGCGATGTCTATTCGCTGGTCCAGCATCTGGACGGCGGCGATTTCGTGGAAGCCTTCGTGCGGCTTGCGTCGCTTGTGGGATTGGTGCCGAGCGAGCCCGAATGGAAACGGCAGTCCCGGGAGACCGAACCCGACCAGTCCATCCTGCAACGATGGGTGGCGCGACGCAAGCCGTGGCGCGGGTCGGCGACCTGGCGCTATCTGCGCGATGAGCGGCACATTCCCGAACAGGTCATCGCGACAGCGACCGCTCAGAACGTTCTGAGGGAAGGCCCGCGCGGCAGCATGTGGGCCGCCCACAGCGACGCGGCCGGTATCGTCACCGGCTGGGAGGAGCGCGGCCCGCAATGGCGGGGTTTTGCGGCTGGAGGCGGCAAGATGTTGTTCCGGTTGGGGACGACGATGACAGCCACCCGCATCTGCGTCACCGAAGCGGCGATCGACGCCATGAGCCTGGCCGCGATCGAACGGATCCGGCGCGATACGCTGTATGCCAGCACTGGCGGCGGCTGGTCGCCGGCGACGGACACGGCTCTTCGCCTGTTGGGGGCAAGGCCGAACACGCGGCTTGTGGCGGCCACCGACGCCAACCCGCAAGGCGAGGCATTCGTGTCGAGGCTGCGTGAGCTTGCCGGCGAGCTCGCCTGCGACTTTGAGCGGCTGAAGCCGCGCGCCGAAGACTGGAACGCGATGCTGCAGGACGCGGCACCCGCCTGACGGCGCCGATCACTCAACCGCCGGCGCAAGATTGAAGATCGTTGCCAGCGCTTTGCCAATGACCATGTCAACTCGAAAGTCTGCGCCACGCAGGCATGACAGCCGGTTCGCACCGCCAAATTGGAGAGGAAGAGAAAGAAAAGGAAAGGAAACCGGGTTGCCGCATGCCCGCCGGTCGCGTGCAAGGGTGAAGCTTCGCCCGGCTGCGCCGGCCCTTGACCCGCCCGGACGGAGAGGCGGCCGCTGGGAAGGGGTCATGAAGGGCTGAAGATGATGGGCATCCACGAGGGTGCTGCGCGCTCAGGCCCGACGAGGCTGAAGGAGCCCGCCGATGAACCCCTTTTCTCCCATCCGTAAAGTCTACCAGGGCATTGCCGACCGCCGGCAGATGTTCCGTTTGTTCGACCGCCATGCGCAGCGCCCGAACCGGGATCACGTCGATGCCGGATCTCTTTATCTCGGGGAGTGGTTTGGAGTCGGCCGCGCCGAGCACGACTACATGCTGGAAATTCTGCCACCGCTCTGGATGCGAGGCGAGATGTTCGCGCTACGCGAGTTTCTTACCGATAGCATCACCAGCGTCTTCTACACACTGCGCATCGACGGCGGAACGCGTTACTATCATGCCTATTGCGATCTGAATGTGGCGCGATCGCCTGCCGAAATGCGCGATGCCATCGTCGAGCGCGAGTCCTCGCCGGGGAAGGCGATGACGCGCGAAGAGCGGTTGGAGCATATCTGGAGCGCCACGCACGACGATTACCGTGGCTATGCCGGGGACCGCTGGCTGCCGGAGCATCGAGGCAAGCGCACGGTGCTCTGTTATGGCGGCCGGCAGGGCACCACGCTGAAGTTGCTCGACGAACTCACCGATGATGAGATCGCGGCCAAGCTGCCGGTGCATCTGCGCCATCTCCCGATCCAGGCGGCGGCGTGAGGTGGGGCGATGTTTACCTTTCCCATCCTTGCCGTCCGCAAGGTGATCGATCGCGGCATTGCCGATGCCGCCGCCAATGGAGGCTTCCGCAATCCCTACTATGGGACGAGGCCCGGTGAGGGCGAACGGCCCGGCCTCTGGTTGGTCGGCGACGAGGGCGTCTACATCCTGTCCAACGGCAAACTCGCCGAGGGCGCCCGTGCGCTCGTCGCCTATTCGGAGCAATGCCACCCTGTCGGCAATCCCGACTGGTGGGACTACAAGCGCCGGCATTTCGGCGGTGACGACGGCATCGAATTCATCGACGCCGAGCAACTGATCCCGCTGTTCGATCGCAACCTTCGCTGCACGCATCTCAACGTGCAGCTCACCGAGACCGAAGTCTCGCTCTCGCTGATCGCCCGCTAACCCCAGCCAACCCGCCAGCCTTTCACGCGGCCGCCAACGGCGTCCGCGTGCTCGCGCTTGCCCTCAAATCCAAGGAGATTTTTCATGGCCCATGACGACCCCTTTACCATCGACCTGTTCGGCAGCACGGCCATTTCGTCCGGACTTGGCCTTAGCGTCACCGCCTTCGCGGCTGACTTCGGGCCGGGCGATGACGATGATCCCAATTCTTCCGCGCCTTCGCCGGTCACGCCGGCGGTTGCAGCCATGCAACCGACGTCGAAGCCTCGACGGGGTCATGGACTGAACTTTCATCTTGCCGGCGATCGTGGGCTGGCCCGTGGCTGGAAGGATCGGGCCGGCGACAACATCGCTTTGATCCGGCTCGCCGCCGAAATCGAGGCCGATGAGCGCCCTGCCACGCGCGAGGAGCAGGAGCGGCTGATCCGGTTCACCGGCTTCGGCGCGTCCGACCTTGCCAATGGTGTCTTCCGCCGCCCCGGCGAGAGCGATTTTCGCAAAGGCTGGGGCGAGATCGGCTCGGACCTGGAAGGAGCCGTCGGTGAGATCGACTATGCCTCGCTCGCGCGCTGTACCCAATATGCCCACTTCACCCCGGAGTTCATCATCCGGGCGATCTGGTCAGGCCTCCAGCGTCTCGGATGGCACGGCGGTCGGGTTCTTGAACCAGGCGTCGGAACCGGCCTGTTTCCGGCGCTGATGCCGCAGTCCTTGCGCGGCGTCTCCCACGTCACTGGAATCGAACTCGATCCCGTAACCGCCCGCATCGCCCGGCTGTTGCAGCCGCAAGCGCGGATCATAGCCGGCGATTTCGCCCGCACCGACCTGCCGTCACATTTCGATCTTGCGATCGGCAATCCGCCGTTTTCGGATCGAACGGTCCGCTCCGATCGGGCGTATCGGTCGATGGGATTACGGCTGCATGACTACTTCATTGCCCGGTCGGTCGATCTGCTGAAGCCGGGGGCTCTTGCCGCCTTCGTCACCAGTTCGGGCACGATGGACAAGGCAGACAGCACATCGCGCCAGCACATTGCGAAGTCGGCCGATCTGATTGCCGCGATGCGCTTGCCCGAAGGCAGTTTCCTGGCCGACGCTGGCACTGATGTCGTGGTCGACATTTTGTTTTTCCGTAAGCGCAAGCTCGGCGAGCCAGAGGGCGACCTGTCATGGCTCCACACCGAGGAAGTCCGGGGAGCAACCGCAGATGAGGGCGCGATCCGCGTGAACCGCTGGTTCGCGCGCCACCCGGATTTCGTACTCGGCACGCATGCCACTGTCTCGGGGCCTTATGGCGAGGCCTATTCCTGCCTGCCCCATCCCGGTGTCGATCTGGAGCGTGCGCTCACCGCAGCGATCTCGCTTCTTCCGGAAGCCATTTATGACGGCGAGCCGGACGAGATTGATCATGAGATTGATCACGACGCCAAGCCCAGTGCCGATGTCGTCGATGTCGTCGATACCCTGCCGGAAGGCGCCGGCGTGCGCGAGGGCAGTTTCTTCGTCGCGAAAAATACCGCCCTCGCGCAGATGATCGATGGCGCTGCGGTGACCATCACGGTGCGCAAGGGCAGGGCGAGCGAAGGCGTGCCGGAAAAGCACGCGCGTATCATCCGCAAATTGATCCCCATCCGTGATGCGGTGCGTGAAGTCCTGAAGGCCCAGGAATTCGACCGGCCCTGGAAGCCGGCGCAAGTCAAGCTGCGCATCGCATGGTCGAATTTTGTGCGCGGCTTCGGCCCCATAAACACGACCGTCGTTTCCACCAGCGAGGACGCAGAGACCGGCGAGGTCCGCGAAGTGCATCGCCGGCCAAACCTGCAGCCCTTCCTCGACGATCCCGATTGCTGGCTGGTCGCCTCCATCGAGGACTACGATCTCGAAACCAACACCGCCCGGCCGGGTCCGATTTTCACCGAGCGCGTCATCGCGCCGCCCGCGGCACCCATCATCACAAGTGCTGCCGATGCGCTTGCCGTCGTGCTCAACGATCGCGGCCATGTCGACGTCGATCACATCGCCGAATTGCTGCACGCCGATGCCGAAGCCGTCATCACCGAACTCGGCGACGCCATCTACCGCGATCCGGAGACCGGTTCGTGGCAAACGGCCGACGCCTATCTCTCCGGTCAGGTCCGCGACAAGTTGAAGGCCACGGAAGCCGCAGCCGCACTCGACCCCATTTTCGAGCGCAATGTCCGCGCCCTGGTCGAGGTTCAGCCGGCTGATCTTCGGCCTTCCGATATTACGGCCCGTCTTGGCGCACCATGGATACCCGCCGCCGATGTTGTCGCCTTCATCGAGGAGACGATGGGTGCCGAGATCAGGATCCATCATATGCCGGAGCTGGCATCGTGGACCGTCGAGGCGCGGCAATTGGGATGGATGGCGGCCGGCACGTCCGAATGGGGCACCGATCGCCGTCATGCCGGTGAGCTCCTAGCCGACGCGTTGAACAGCCGGGTGCCGCAGATCTTCGATACGGTGAAAGAGGGCACAGCTGAAAAGCGCGTGCTCAATGTCGTGGATACGGAGGCCGCCAAGGAAAAGCTGCAGAAGATCAAGACCGCTTTCCAGAACTGGATCTGGTCCGAACCCGAGCGGACCGACCGGCTGGCGCGGGTCTATAATGACCGCTTCAACAACATCGCTCCCCGAAGATTCGACGGGGATCACCTGCAGCTTCCAGGCGCCTCCGGCGCCTTTTCTCTTTATGGACACCAGATGCGCGGTATCTGGCGTATCGTCTCGGCCGGCTCGACCTACCTCGCCCACGCCGTGGGCGCCGGCAAGACCATGACGATTGCCGCGGCCGTCATGGAGCAGCGCCGGCTTGGTCTGATCGCCAAGGCCATGTTGGTCGTTCCCGGCCATTGCCTTGCACAGATGGCCCGCGAATTTCTGGCGCTCTACCCGACCGCGCGAATCCTCGTCGCCGACGAAACGAATTTTTCTTTAGCCAAGCGACATCGCTTCCTGTCGCGTGCGGCAACCGCCACTTGGGACGCGATCATCATCACCCACAGCGCCTTCCGCTTCATCGGCGTGCCGTCGGCATTCGAGCAACAGATGATCGAGGACGAACTGGAACTCTACGAAACGCTGCTGACCAAGGCCGAGAGCGATGACCGCGTCTCGCGCAAGCGTCTCGAGCGGCTGAAGGAGGGGCTCAGGGAACGGCTGGAGGCGCTGGCGACCCGCAAGGACGACCTACTCACCATCGCCGAGATCGGCGTCGACCAGATCATCGTCGACGAAGCGCAGGAGTTCAGGAAGCTTTCCTTCGCGACCAACATGTCGACGCTCAAGGGCGTCGATCCGAACGGCTCGCAGCGGGCCTGGGACCTTTATGTCAAATCCCGGTTCGTGGAGACCAAGAATCCGGGCCGGTCGCTCGTGCTGGCCTCCGGCACACCGATCACCAACACGCTTGGCGAGATGTTCTCGGTGCAGCGCTATCTCGGTTACGAGGCGCTGCTTCAGCGCGGCCTGCACGAGTTCGACGCCTGGGCTTCGACCTTCGGCGACGTCACGACTGAACTCGAATTGCAGCCATCCGGCAAATACAAGCCGGTGACGCGCTTCGCAACCTTCGTCAACGTGCCGGAATTGATCGCCATGTTCCGCTCCTTCGCGGATGTGGTGATGCCGCAAGACCTTCGGGACTATGTGAAGGTGCCGGCGCTTTCGACCGGCGCACGGCAGATCATCACCGCCAAGCCGTCCGCGGCCTTCAAGCACTACCAGATGGTGCTCGACGCCCGCATCAAGGCCATCGAGGAACGCGACCGTCCGGCAGAACCTGGTGACGACATCCTGCTTTCGGTTATCACCGACGGCCGGCACGCCGCTATCGACCTGCGCCTGGTCGATCCGGACGATGACAATGAGCCGGACAACAAGCTCAACGCCCTGATCGGCAATGCCTTCCGTATCTGGCAAGAAACAGCGCAAAGCAGCTATGTCCGCGCCGACGGCAAGCCGTTCGAGCTTGCCGGCGCAGCGCAGATGATTTTTTCCGATCTCGGCACGATCAGCGTCGAGAAAGCCAGAGGCTTCTCGGCCTATCGCTGGATTCGCGACGAGCTGGTCCGCAGGGGCGTTCCGGTATCGGAAATTGCCTTCATGCAGGATTTCAGGAAGTCAGAGGCCAAGCAGCGCCTGTTCGGCGATGTGCGCGCTGGAAAAATACGGTTCCTGATCGGCTCCTCCGACACGATGGGCACCGGAGTCAATGCGCAGCTTCGCCTCAAGGCGCTGCATCATCTCGATGTGCCGTGGCTCCCCTCCCAGATCGAGCAGCGCGAAGGTCGTATCCTGCGGCAGGGCAACCAGCACGATGTCATCGATATCTTCGCCTACGCCACGGAAGGATCGATGGATGCCCAGATGTGGCAGAACAACGAGCGCAAGGCCCGGTTCATCGCGGCCGCCCTGTCCGGTGACACGTCCATTCGGCGGCTGGAGGATATGGGTGAGGGGCAGGCCAACCAGTTCGCCATGGCCAAGGCGATCGCCTCGGGCGATCCGCGTCTGATGCAGAAGGCAGGTCTGGAGGCAGACATTGCCCGTCTGGAGCGCCTTCGCGCGGCCCACATCGATGATGAGCACGCCGTTCGACGGCAGATCCGCGATGCCGAGCGCGATATCGAATATTCGACCCGGCGCATCGGCGAGGTCGGAAAGGATATCGAGCGCCTCGTGCCCACGACCGGAGACGGGTTCAGCATGGTGGTCGGGGGCGAGGCGGTCACTGAGCGCAAACGCGCCGGTCGTGCGCTGATGAAGGAAATCCTGACTCTCGTGCAGCTTCAGAAGGAAGGCAAAACCCCTATAGCCTGCATCGGCGGGTTCGAATTCGAATATTCCGGCGAGCGTTTCGGCAAGGACGGCTACCGCTATGCCACCATGCTGGTGCGCACCGGCGTCGATCATGAGATTGAGCTCGCGGTGACCACCACGCCGCTTGGTGCGATTTCTCGCCTCGAGCATGCCTTGGCCGGCTTCGAGGGCGAGCAGGTACAATACCGCCAGCGTCTTGAGGATGCCGAGCGCAGGCTCATCTCCTATCGCTCGCGTCAGGGCGGCGAGTTCGGATTCTCTGGTGAACTGGCCGAGAAGCGCCGGCAGCTTGCGGAAATCGAAACCGATCTCGCGTCCTCGACTGATGTCCGGGATCAGCGTGCTGCCGCATAGCAGGCTCGATCACGCCGCCGATCATTGTCAGCCATTGACCGGGGGCAAGGGTTCAAGGCGGGTGCAGGCGATGCAGGAGGTGCGCCGAACTGCTTACCCATGTTGATGCCACGTTTCGGTCATGCTCGGCTCCGGCCAGCCAGACCACATGACGTAACGTCAAGAATCAGCTAACTGGATCATCGCGGCGGACCTGATTGGACCGTCCGGCCGGCGCCTGCCAGAGCCCCCCGCAAAAGCGGGCGCCGGCCTTTTAGCGCTTGAAGGGCGAGCAGTCATATTGTTTCGTCTTGTCCCCATCCAGACACGAGGCAGTTGCGATGGACGACACCAAAGGCGGCGCAAACCACACGTCCGTTGAGATAGTCGAGGCCATGGGCGAGTGGTTCGTCCGTGTTATTGGGAACGGCGAAGAACTTACCCGATCATTCGACCTAGAATCGGTCGCCCTTTCCTTCGCGGAAGGCCAGCGGATGACGTAACCGCTTTGGTTCCGTGCTTGTCCGTTGGACGTTCCGTTATTTTAGCCAATCGGCATGTAATCGGCCCGTCACTTAGATGGCTGACGGGCAGCCTTTTTTATCGGTCTCCAGCTTAGTCGCGGCCAAAAAGAACGCGTCAATTTCGGCGTCGCTCTTTGCCCAGCGCCGCAAAGCCGGCCGCCATCATTGGCTCAGAATAGATCAGGCCCGGTTGCGTACTGGACAGTGCTCAAATAGAGATGGGACAAATCTGACGAAAGGACCGACACATTGACAGAAGAATCCGACCACCTCCCCGCCGAACTAGCCGAGCTTACTGCGGAGATTGTATCCGCCTACGTAAGTAAGAACCCTGTACCGGCTACCGGCCTGCCTGAACTAATCGCATCCGTGCACAAGTCTCTGTCCGGGCTTGGTACGCCGATCGCGCCTGTCGTCGAGCCGCAAACTCCCGCGGTCAACCCGAAGAAATCAGTGACGCCAGACTTCATTATCTGCCTCGAAGACGGCAAGAAGTTCAAATCCCTGAAGCGGCACCTTAGCACGGACTTCGGTCTGACGCCGGACGCCTATCGCGAGAAGTGGGGCTTGCCGCGCGACTATCCGATGACGGCCCCGAATTACGCCGCTCAGCGCTCGCAACTGGCGAAGTCCATCGGGCTTGGCCGCAAGGCTGAACCCATCGCAGCAGCCAAGAAGGCACCTGCGAAGCGGAAAGCCAAAGCGTCCGCACCACCTGACGCTACGTAACGACCCAGCTATGTCAAGGCGCGGCGGATTCCTATCCCGCCCGTGGCCGGCGCCATTCGGATAAGCTTCAGCGAGGGCCCGGCCTTTGTTCTTAGCGTGGCGGAACTCGCCGGGCGAAGAAACCCCAACCACCTCAAGCCCGGCGAGCCTACACCTGATCAAAATAGGCGATCAGGACCGGGATCAACCGGCACCACGTCCGAAGCAAGAGCAATGCCAGCACTTTGGTCCCGAAATGGGACAATACCCAGGGTCCCACGTTAGCAGCCGGGTTTCTCCTCACAAACAACAAACATAGAACAATGGTGGGCTGTCGCCACGGGAGCCGCCGCGCCGAGACAGAGAACCGTCCAACGGCCCGCGAGCGCTGATTGATGTCCACAAGATAGCATACGCTGCATCCGGCAAGGCGCTCAACGAAGTGGGCGAAAACAGCCGTGACCATGATAGAGCGAGCCGGGTTGAGGAAATGGCGCTGCTGGCCATCTGCGCCTATCCTGCGATCAGGGAAAGCAATGCTTGGCTAAGGCCCGATATCTTTTAGAGTTCGAGGAGCGCGGCTTCGCTCAACTATGTGGAAGGGTTGAGATGGACTGCCTGTTAGCCTCCATCAGACGGTTCGGAGTTCGCCGCTCGACGTCTTCCGGAACGTTTGGCCTGCACCAGTTCGTAGCTGACCTTCGGGTGACCTCATGATCACAGCCCGACAGCTTCGAGCCGCTGGAGGGCTCCTTGCGGCGTGCGTAGGTTTCAAAGACGTTAACCTTCGGTTTGCCGTGCAAAATTTTCCCCTTATCTCCATACCCCGGTCTAAGTCGGAGGGATGAGGAAAGGAAACGGAGGAGGAACAAAACCCGCTCGCAGATCGGGCGGGCCGCTGACGCTGGCGCTCAACCGCGCCGCTCGCGATCCCGGCCGCGTCGTCCTGCGCAGGGCCCAAGAGCCCCGCTCGGCCAGCCGGGCAGGGATGCTCGGCCGCAATTGCACCGGCCCGTCCGCTCCGCGGGCCGGGGGATGTCTTCGGGAAGAAGACGAGGAAGGACACAGCGAACGAACGGCGGTGTCCGCAAACCCCTTGAAGGAGCATCTCCATGGAACTGAAGTTTGTCGATCCGCGTGCGCTGAAGGATAACCCTGACAAGGCGCGACGCTCGAAGTCCAGTCCGCAGGCCGACGCGCTGCTGCTGGCTACCATTCGCGCCGTCGGCATCGTGCAGCCGCCTGTCGTCGCGCTGGAGACGGAAGGCGGCAATGGCTACGTCATCGATGCCGGCCATCGCCGGGTGAAGCAGGCGATTGCGGCCGGTCTGGAAGAGATCGCCGTCCTGGTGATCGAGAGGGCCGAGGATGGTGGCGCAATGCGGTCGCTGGCCGACACGCTCGCACATGAGCAGCTCAGTCCCGTCGACCAATGGCGAGCGATTGAACGTTTGGTTGCACTGGGCTGGACCGAGGAAGCCATCGCCGTCGCGCTGGCGCTTCCCGTCCGCCAGATCAGGAAGCTGCGCCTGCTCGCCAACGTTCTGCCGGCTATGCTCGACCAGATGGCCAAGGGCGACATGCCCAACGAGCAGCAGCTGCGCACCATCGCGTCGGCTTCGCTTGATGAGCAGAAGGAGGTCTGGAAGAAGCACAAGCCGTCCAAGACCGATCCGCAGGTGTCGTGGTGGAGCGTGGCGCAGGGCTTGACGAAGCGCCGCATGTACGCGCGCGACGCCAGCTTCGGTGACGAACTCGCCCAGGCCTACGGCATTGCCTGGGTCGAGGACCTGTTTGCTCCGGCCGACCAGGACAGCCGCTATACGACGGATGTCGAGGCCTTCCTTGGCGCGCAGCAGGAGTGGATGGCAAACACTGTGCCCAAGCGTGGCGCGATCGTGGAAGCCGGTCAGTGGGGCGAGCCGAAGCTGCCGCCCAAGGCCGAGCGTGTGTACGGCAAGCCGTCCAAGTCCGATCACACTGCCATGTATCTCGACCGCGACGGCAAGGTGCAGTCGGTCGCGTACCGCATGCCGGTGGCCAAAAAGCCCAACGGCAAGAATGGCGCTGATGTCGAGGCCGATGGCGATGATATCGCCGTTCCGGCAAAGCCGCGTCCGGACGTGACGCGCAAAGGCACAGAGATGATCGGCGACCTGCGAACCGACGCGCTGCACGAGGCGCTGTCGCGCGCACCGATCGGGGACGACACGCTGATGGCGCTGCTCGTTCTCGCTTTCGCTGGCCAGAATGTGACGGTGGCATCTGGCGCCCGCGACGTCTCCTATTACGGGGCAGCAGGCCTCGGCGAACATGCCGCGCGCCTGTTCGACCAGGAGGGCAAGCTCGAGTTCGAAATCGACACGCTGCGCATTGCCGTGCGGTCCTTGCTGACAGACGTTTTGTCCTGCAGGGAGAATCGCTCGGACAGCGGCGTTGTCGCCCGTGTCGCTGGCGACGTCATCGCCGCCGACAACTTCCTGGCCAACATGGGGACGGAGGACTTCCTGTCATGCCTGTCGCGGCAGGCATTGGAAGCCGCCTGCGCGGATACATCCGTCCTGCCCCGTCAGAAGGTCAAGGACACCCGTGCGGCCCTGGTCGATCACTTCAAGGAAGGCCGCTTCGTCCACCCGTCGGCGCTGTTTGCGCCCACTCCGGAAAAACTGACCTCCTGGCTGAAGAAGAACGAGGCCAGGGAACAGCCCGACGATGACGGCACGCCGGAGGACCTCGATGAGCTCGGCGGCGATGATGCGATCGTCGATCCTACGCCTGACGTCGGCGAGGAACCCGCTACGCAGGACGAGGACCTCGCGGACGAACAGATCGAGCCTCACAAGGTGGCCGCCGAGTAGGCGGCTCCGCCCACCTTTCCCTCCGAACGATTATTCCGCCGCCGGCACATCACCGGCGGCGGTTCTGTTTCCACCATGAGCAACACGGAGACCATCATGTCGGCTCAATTGAACTATGACCTCGTTCCACTCGGTTCGATCGTGACTTATTCCGACGGAACGCCACGCCCGCCAGAGCGGCATCACAAGAAGCTCGCCGCCTGGGAGAACCGGAACAGCGGCGGCCGGCTGATCCGCAAGCAGGCCGAAGCCCGCGTCGGCAATACCACGCTGCCCGCCTCGATCACCCTGCACAAGGCTGACTATGGCAGTCAGGGAACCATTGTGCTGCGCGTGCACCAGACGTTTTCGGTGAACAGCGACCTGAAGTTTTCGATTAACGAGCGGCCCGCCATCGGCACGGTTCTCGTTCTCGACCGCGCCGGCGACGATGCGGAGCTTGTCCATCTTGCCGCCAATCGCATGGCTGCCGAGGAATGGCTTACTCGCCACGGCTATCCGAACGCCGTGTTGCAGCAAGTCACGGCCGACACCGTAGCTGTGGTTGCTGTAGAGGGGAGGACGGCGGCATGACTGCGCGAACTTCTGAAACCCATGACGTCGAAGCCCCCGGTTTCCCGGGAGTTTCTTTTGGCCGAAGCGCCGACGGGCTTTGCGTTGCCCTTGTCGGTGAGCACGCCTTCGCCATGGCTCCAGCCCGCGATGGCCGGCACTATCTCGTCACGGGCTGGCGTATCAGCCGGCCCATGGCCGAATGGACGCGCAGCGATTTCTACGGCCATGCCGGTGAGCTTGCCGACGAGGCGGCGTTTCGCGCGCATGTCGAGGACAAGGCCCTCCACCAGCAGCAGCGCGCAGCTCTCGGGCGTCGCGAGATCCATTCCCGTGCCCACACGCCATGGGGAACCTCGCAGGGAGCGACCGTCTATGCCGAGGGCGTCGTGGCTCACTCGACGGCAGGCCATGGCGGGTTCCATCTGTCGGCGGCGCGAAATCGCAAAGTCCATGACATGCTTCGTGCCTTTGGCGGCTGGTATGAAGAGGACTGCCATTGGGCGGCCGTCGCCCAAGCCTTCCCGCAGCTCTTCACGGACTTCGAGAAGGCTTGTGCGGCAAGGACCATCCGCGACTGGTACCCGGATGCCTGGGAGGCGATCCACGGGAGGGTGCTCGAACCCGGCCAATCCGCGAAAAAGGACGAGCGAGCATTTTTCGAGAAGCATGCCGATGACTGGGTCGTGGTGTCGGCGATACGTTGCGAGCACCAGGCCGGGTTCACCGAAATTATCGCGACCCCTGGCGGCAAGCGCGGACAGGGCACGGAGGAACGTCGCTTTCTCGTTGCGACCGACGAATATCATGTCGGCCGCTTTGGATTCGTAATCGATGTTGCACGCCACCGTGTCTATGGCGGGCCATCAAGCTTCATGGATTGGCAGCGGACGGACGCATAATGTCTGTCCCCGATCACCGCGCAGCTCTTTCGCATGGATCACCGTGACGTTTTTCACGGTCTGGCCGGCAGCCTTGACCTCGAGGTCCTTGGGCGAGGACGACGGAATCGCCGTCGGCCAGCATGGTGCCGGCGGCGTCGCGCACTTCGATGCTTCCGGCACAAGCTTTGATGGCAGCCATCTCCGAGGCTGGTGCCATTCCCCTGTCGTATCCATAGACGTGGTCGTCGTTGTGATCGGTCACCGCTGCCCTCGCCTCGGGATTGAATACGGTGCGCTGTTAGTCTCACGTGCCAGCAGGCCAAAGATCTGATCCGCAGCGGCGGACCGGCGCAGCTCATCTATACCAGCAGCCGGCGTTCAAACCGCGAACGCCCAGCGTCATTGGGCAGGCGGTGCGATGGCATGGCAGCGCGGGTCGACCGGGTGCTTATCCTTCCCGCATGCCGGTATCCGTGCCATCCCCTTGCCGGTCTTCCCGGCGGGTTTGCTGCGGTCTGAACCCGCGGCTGTCCGCTTCAAGGCCGCTATCGCGCCGCGGAGCGGCCGGAACCCGCCGATCTCGGCAAGTCTGGCCCGCGTCCCGCGCAAGGCCAGTGAAGAACTGGCCCCGCTTGTCCGCAAGCCAACCTCGCTCGCCTGGCAGGCTCCGGACCCTGAAGCGTCCAGCTTCCGCCGGTTCCTTTCGACCGCACCCGCAGGGAAAACCGGCAAGGGCCGGAACACCTGAAGGGCATCGCTAGAAAGGAAAGTTCAATGTCCAGTTCAACCCGCTCCACCAAGACCAAGGCCCGCGTCGTCCAGCTCCGCAAGGGCACAACCCTCGAAATGGTCCGGCTATGCTGCCCGGATGGCCACCAGGCCACCCTCATTTCCGAAAGCTTCGGCCTCTCCGTCCTCGACAGCGACGGCATTCGTGAATTCCATGAGCGCAGCCTGATCGAAAGCGCTGATACGCTGTCCGAGGGTCTTTCCGAAAAGGCCATGCAGATCCACCTGCAAAGGATCGTCGGCTCGCATGTCGGTTCGGCCTATGGAGCAGGCCAGTTCTACTCGAAGGCCGTCACCGAGGCGAAGGACGCCACTGCCAAGCTCGCCAATGACACGCGCGACGAAGACATTGACGGCCCGGTCGGATTCGACAGCAAGGCCCAGCGCAAGCGCGAATTCGCCGCCGAAATGGGCCTGCAGGCACATGCGTTGCGCATGGCGGCCGAGGGCGCCGTCGCCGCCTACGAGCACGTCGTTGGTGAAGCCTGGAAGCCTTACGAACGCTGGACCGAGAACCCCGGCCAGACCCTTAACCGGCAGGCAGCCGATCTCCAGATGGCGGCTCTTGGCTGACACTCTTCGGGGCGGAACTTCGGTTCCGCCCCATTCCATAGGCTGGCTCCCTACGGGGCGCCTGCCTGCCTGCGTGTGGCAATGTATTCGACCCCAGATCCTTGAAAGAGAAGGAAATTCCTTTGGTTTGGCCGCGCCGATCGCGGCCGTCACGAATGATGGTCCTGCTTGCGGTCCTCGGCCGCGAAACGGCTTCGCCGTCCTCCACTGCCGTTGCGGCCCGGCTGCGAGATTTCTCCTTCCTCCGATTGAATCCTCGACCGGGTTCGCGGACCTGCGGTCCTGCGCGGTCGGACCTCGTGACGGCCGCGATCGGCGCGGCCTCGAATGGAGGTTTGAAATGGACAAGAAGAGCAACCCGCCCCGCGTCGACATCTACGCGAAAATCACCGATCGCATCGTCGCGGACCTGGAAAAGGGTGTGCGCCCATGGGTGAGGCCGTGGAGCGTGGTCAATGCGAAGGGTCGCATCACGCGCCCGCTACGCCACAATGGCCTTCCGTATCAGGGCATCAATACCTTGCTTCTCTGGTCGGAGGCCGCTTCGAAAGGCTTCGTCTCTCCGACGTGGATAACCTTCAAGCAGAGCGTCGAACTGGGGGGTCATGTCCGCAAGGGGGAAACCGGCTCAACGGTGGTTTATGCCAGCCGCTTCACCAGGACCGAAACCGATGCTCATGGCGAAGAAGTCGAACGGGGCATTCCGTTCCTGAAAGCCTATACGGTATTCTGCGCCGACCAGATCGAGGGTCTGCCGGCCCACTACTACGCGGCGCCCGATCCTGTTACCGATCCTGGCGAGCGCATCGAGCATGCCGATCGCTTTTTCGACAATGCTGGAGCGGTCGTGCGGTATGGCGGAGACAAGGCCTATTATTCTCCCTCTTCCGATCATGTGCAGCTACCGTCCCCGGAATTTTTCCGGGACATGGCTTCGTTCGTCGCTACGCGCGCGCACGAAACCCTGCACTGGACGGCGGCTCCCCATCGACTGAACCGAGACCTCAGCCGTTACCACAAAGACCGCACGGACCGCGCGCGCGAAGAATTGCTCGTCGAGCTTGGCGCCGCCATGCTCTGCGCGGACCTCGATATCGTCCCCGAGCTCGAGCCGAGGCCCGATCATGCGGCCTACATTCAGGGGTGGGCCAGCTTGCTCGGCGGCGACAAGCGCGCGATCTTCCAGGCAGCCGCCCACGCGCAACGCGCGGTCAATTATCTCCACGAACTCCAGCCGCAGGCGAAAGAATTGGGGAAGGCGGCCTGACATTACGCGCTCCGCGTTGCAAGGGGAGGGCGCCGAGCCCTCCTCGATCCGCCTTCGCGTGCTCAGCCCCGGCGGGGGAGTGCATCGAGCGCGCTCGCCCTGATGGCGGCACATGGTGCTGAAGCCAACGCCACTTTGCAGGCTGGACGATCACGCACACCGACATGCATAGCAGGTTGAAGGCCCCGCCTTGCGGCTGGCCCTGTCCGAGCGGTAACCCGGGGGCCGGAGCCAATCAGCCGGCCCGTGCGGCGTCCAGTCGGAGAAGCGTATGTCCATGACCGTCAAGGGGCGGTTCGTGCTTGAAGCAGCAGATTGCTTGGCTGCTGGAGTTTGGCCTGTCGGCCCCGTCGTGGTTCAACCGATATGAGCAGGCTGGCGCGTTCTTTCCGGCTATGGGCCTTCGTTCTGCATGACGCTGACGTGGACGGCCGGGCTTGATGGCGCCCCACCGTGGCTGCGGTTGCGGTGATCATGCCGATAGGTTCCGCCTGTCGTCCGTGGCCGCGGTTTCATGGAGGGGCGCACCACCTGCGTCCTCGATGTGGCTGGTCTGACCGAAGGCCGTCTTCGCTTCGCTCCGCCTCGTTCTCAAGCCCGCAACAGCCGGTCGCGACTTTCTTCCCCTGCTGGCTTCGCCATCATTCCGCGCGAACAAGAAACTCGCGCCCTGGCTGCCCTTCACTGTCGTTCCGGCCCTAAGGACCACCCCATTGCGCACGCGCAACGGGGACCCCGGTGGGTGCAGGCCGATCGCCTCCGGTCTGTCGACCGCCATCGAGGTCGCGGTGGTCGCGGCCCGAGAAACTCAAGGAGACGACAAATGGCTACCATCGGCACTTTCACCTCAAACGGCAACTCCGGCTTTTCCGGAGCGATCAAGACCCTCAACCTCAACGTCAAGGCCAAGCTGATCCGCGTCGAGAACCCTTCCGACAAAGGCCCTCACTTCCGCGTCTACTCGGGTAGCGTCGATCTCGGAGCCGCCTGGCAGAAGGTCTCCAACGAGGGCCGCGACTACCTCTCGGTCAAGCTGGACGACCCGAGCTTCCCCGCTCCGATCTACGCCACCCTGATCGAGGTGGAAGGCGAGGAAGGCCTGCAGCTGATCTGGTCTCGCCCCAACCGGGACTGATCGCCTCGACGAGGGCTCCGCCGCAAGGCGGGGCCTTCGGCCGTTCCCAAACGAACGCCGGCAGACGGGCGGAGCAAGAAGCGTCGCCTTTCGGGCGTGACTCCGTCGGCATCGCAAAACCGTGGCGGGCCCCTATTGGAATCCGGTGTCCCCTCTGTTCCCACCTGAGCCTACGGCTTTTCGGCCCGCCGCAAGGGCCGGACGGCCTCACCAAAATGCTGACGCGTTTCGGCTCCTCCGTGCGCCTGCTGCGCCGGTCGCTGCACGAGCCTTGCCCACTCTCGTGCGCGCTCGCCATGGTGCCGCCCGGCTGAGCAAATCCAGAGCCGTGTCATGACAGATAGAGCGGCAATGTCCCTTCTACTTCACGACAGGTGAGCCGTTGAGCGGCTCCGATAAGATTCTGGACTTTGCCTATATTCAGGGCGCATTCTCCCCGCCGGGGAGAAGGGGCTTGGATAAATCCCGCTACGATGATCGGTCGAGCGCGTGGCACAAGCGCACTGGCGCAAGACGCTCGCTGGTACGACGCTGGGCCAACGTGCCGATGCGGCTGGTCTGGGTGACCGTAGCTGCGGCTTCCGCTTTGGTGTCTCAGTTTGTCATGCATACCAGCGGATTGCTGCCGGACATCAATCTGCAGAATTTAATCAGGCCGAGACCGGTGGCAATTGCTGGCGTCGCCTCTGTGATCGACGGCGACACGATCGAGATCCATGGCCAGCGCATTCGCTTCAATGGTATCGATGCACCGGAGTCAGCCGTGCGACGACGCCAACGGCTTCCAGTATCAATGTGGCGTCAAGTCTGCGGCGGCTCTCGAAGCCTTTCTCGCCGCCTCCCGACCGACCCAGTGCATGTTTGTGTCATGGGATCGCTACGGCCGCTATGTCGGCAATTGTAGCCGGGCCGATGGGGCCAGCGTCGCCGTCTGGATGGTCGAGAACGGGCAAGCTCTTGATTGGCCGAAATACAGCCAAGGTGCCTACGCCAGGCTACAGGAGAAGGCTAAGGCGGCAAAGGTTGGCATCTGGGCAGGAACGTTTGAAGCGCCTTGGGATTGGCGTGCCGAGCATCGCGCTGACAATGAACAGCCATCGGCGATCGCTCCCCTGCTCGCTGCGTCGCCCAGTGCCTGCAACATCAAGGGCAACATCAACGCTCACAGTGAGCACATCTATCACATGCCCGGCCAACAGTATTACGATCGCACCGTAATCACGACCAGCAAGGGAGAGCGGTGGTTCTGCAGCGAGGAAGAGGCGGTGGCCGCTGGTTGGCGGAAAGCAAAGCGTTAAGTCACAGGGGGCAGGTGTTGCCCTGTTTTTCACCTGCGCTGGCGCGAGCGGCGGGAGCGCTGACTGCAACATCGGCGACGGCCCCGAACTTGTCGATCTATGGCAGCGTCAAGATCGCTGACTTCCGGCTGGCGACATCTCGCCCGGCCGGTCGACGGCATGGTGGTCAAGGCGAAACCGCTACACGAGCAGGAGATCGAATGGCCGCGCATCAAGGTGGAACAGCCTCGCCCGAGACGTTGCAGAAGCGTCAAGGGCATGTCGGTCGGGGTGCGTGCGCGTATCCACTCCTTGAAGCGGACGGATAGAGCGGGCATCGAGCGGCTACAGCGCCGAAATCATCGTCGACGCCGTCGAATTCCTCGCTTGACCCAAGCCCGACAGCTCGTCCCAGCGGCTGCCCCGTCAACCAGACGAGATCGCTTCTGCGCGTCGGGTAGGCGGACCTCGGCTGATAGCCGCGCATCCGCTTGGCGCGCAGCAGCTCGAGGAAAAACCCGACGGCTTCGCCCTCGGTATCGAAGGAGTGCTGTACCGTGCGGCCGTTGGTTCCAATCCGACCCCAACGGCGGACCAGGCAGGTCTGCCCGAACAGGGTCTCCTCGATCGACAGCGCATAGAAGCGCGCCATGTTCCGATCCGCATCGCGGCGTTCGATATAGAGGCGATAGTGCTGCGCGATCATGGCGGACAGAATCGCGCAGCCGGACGCGCGCGTCCAATGATTGGTTTGAATCAGCGGACGCGGATCGATTCACGCGCGTGATGGATGGAACCGAACGTCAGTCGTGCAGCGGCATCTGGGATGGCCTTCCCCGGGGGGATGTAGCGAAGCCTCGTTGGGCCCCGAGTCATACGCGGTCGGTCGTGACGAAAATCGACGCTAATCAGCGCGTCTGGCTACTTTGGCTGCCGAACAAGGAATTCCGTTATCAGGTCCTGCACCACCTCCTGCATGGTTGTCCTATTGCGCGCGCAATGGACCTGCAGCTCGATCATCTGCGAGACCGGAATGCGTGTGTGCAGCCGGGCTGTCTCGCCGCCTGCCTTTGGCCTTTCGAGCTTCGCTTTCGCCGCTCTGGCAGACTGGGCTCTCGTCTGCTCCTCCAGGCTTTCCGTTTCGCTGATGCTGGATTCCACTATGGCAGCCATGTTGCGCGAGAACGGATCATCCGAACGTGGACGCGGTTTTAGGGCGGGCAGCGGCAGCTGGTTTGCGGTCCGATCGCTTTTCTCGTTCATGGCGTGGTGGCTCCGTTCAGTTTGCCGATGATCTCGGCAGTCAGGGCATTCGTCTGGTCGCGAGCGTCTTCGACGGCTTTGTTCACAGGCTGCACTTCGTAAAGCGTCCCGGCCGTTGCGATCGAGGCGAAGGTCGGCCGCTGCGACAGAAAGGTCTCAAGCACGCTGGCGTCGGCCTGCCGCAGCAGCTGGATGGCTGTGCGGAAGGCCATCGTGTTGTGCTCGATCCCCGAAACCATGTTGAGCATCACCGCGTAGGGAATTTCGCGGTGGCGTCCGCCAAGTGAGCGGATGTGCCGGATCAGACCGAGGCATTGCTTGACATCGAAGACATGCGCTTTCGTCGGAATCAACACGAAGTCGGCGTTGGCGACGGCCGGGCCGAGTGCGGCCACGGCCGTGCCCTGCACATCCACCAGCAGCAGGTCCTCGGCGTCGGATTGGGCCAGCCGATCGATCAGTTCGTCGGTCGAGCCGATGGGGATGACGTCGATGTTTGAAAGAGCGTAGCCGGCGCGGCGACTGTTTTTGCTCCACTCCACCGCGGACAGTTGCGGATCGGTGTCCAGCACCGTCACCCGATGACCGGCGGCGGCGAATTCGCCAGCGAGCAGGATGGTGGTCATGGTCTTGCCGACCCCGCCTTTAGGGGAGGCCACTGTGATTTGCACCGCGCGTTTTTCCGGCATCTTTTCTCCCAATATTCGCGTGTCACTTTGGCGCCAAATCGCCTCTGCGCTTTGGCGCCAAAGTGACTTTCTTGCATTATGCCTATGCGCCGATGCGACAAGGTGTGAAGGCACATAAGTGTCTATGTGATAATATGAATTTGCGCATCGGTGCAATGTTTCCAGAGGCATAGAAGGTGATGGATTACCGAGTCATTTAGTTATTATAATGTTGTTCAGTGAATTGACAAGATACGCAATTTGGGTCCAAATTGGCTGAGCAGGTCGTCGCTTCGCTTTGACCTGGACCGTCTTCGACGGGAGGCCCATCCGCCATGGTGAGGAATTTTGGACACTATCGCTGCCCAGAAAGACACTCGAAAGCGCTCCCGGATCGATCTCGGGCCGGAGGCGGGCGCGCTCCTGGACGAGGCCTGCAAGGTGTTCCAGCTTGACCGGGCGGAGACGTTGCGACGCATTATCCGGGCCAGTCTGAATGTCGGTCCCGCTCTGTCGGCTGAGAATTCACGCACTGTCGCGGCGTTGGCCTCGCAAGTCCGGATGGTCGGCCGAAACCTCAGCCAGCTTCTCCATGCCATTCATTCCGGCCACGCCGTCCCCATGGAGGCGGCGTTGCCGATATGGGAAGCACTGGATGAGAGGGTGAAAGCCGTCGACGCCGAATTGACGGCGATGACGATCGCCCACGGCCTGAAACTTCGGAAGGCGGCGCATCTGCTGGATGGTGAGCGCGCGTGAACCTCGACCAGTCGTCCATACAGGCCATAGAAGATCGGATTCGCGCGAGCGCAGCTTTTGAAGACGAGAACCGCAAGCGCCGGAAACGGGCCATGTTGTCCCTTGCTGGAAATGACGATGATTGGTTGCTCACGGTTCGCGGCCGGAAGGAGGAGGGCGGTTTCGGGGGAAGCCAGTCCCCGGAACCGGCGGTGCCGCGCTCGTCTCCCCGGGAGCTCGAGCCGCCGCGCGGTAAAGCCGGGCGACTAAACCTCCCCCTGCCAACGAATCGGCGGAAGCTCGCCGGCGGACTTGCGCCGAGGGCGGCTGCCGACAAGCTGGCGGCCGGGTATCAGCCGGCGGTTCTGAAGGTGATTTCCTACGGGCATGGCGTCGCAAGGGCAGCCGCCATCGGTCAGTATATCCAGAAGGAGGGCGTCGCGCTCGAAACGCATGATGCGCGCATCCTTGCAACGCAGGGGGCCGTTGCCGAGGAAATGAAACAGTGGGGCAAGGGCTTCGACAAGCGCCGGGAAAGCGAGGATGTGGCGACGTTCCGGCTTTCGCTGGCAGGGGAGGAGAGTGCCGAGCGCCTTTCATTGGCGGTTCAGGCTGGTTTTGCCGGCCACGGTTTCGCCTATCGCATCGACACATTGCAGGACGGATCGAGCGTCGCGCGTGTTGTCTCGACAATGGCCGGACACAGCGTCGTGGAGAGCGAGAACGGGGACAAGAAGGTGAAGCATCGCTTTCACCTTTCCGATCGACGCCAGCATGATCGCCAGTTCTCGGCACCAACCCGGGCCATGATCGCCTCGCGGATCTGCGAGGCGCTTGGTGTCAAGCGGGATGCCGTTTCGGTGAAGCCGATTGGGGAACCCAGCCACGGCAAAGCCGGTGTCGTGTTCCAGCTCTCGCGCCTTACCCATGACGGAGCCGCGATCGGCGCCGACGGCGCCACGATCGCGTCTGAGGAGGCGGTTCGGCAGACCGCGCAGTCCTGGGACAAGACGCTGAATTCCTACAAGCCTCGCGACACGATGCACATGATCCTGTCGGCCAAGGCGGGCGAGGACAGGGAAGCTCTGATAAGGGCCGCACGTGGGTTCCTGCATGAACAGTTCCCCAATCACAAATTCGCCTTTGGGATGCATGCCGATATGGCCGAGGAGGGCGGCCATATTCATGTCCATGCCATCGTCGCGGTGAAGGGTGAGGATGGTCAGCGATTGCGACCAGGTCCGGCCCAGCTTCGCGAATGGCGCGCTCTCTATGCCCAGCACGCACAAGCGCAGGGCATGAAAATCGTCGCGACCTCCGCGGCCTATCGAGCGTCATCACAAAGCTATGGTCCGCGCGACAAGGCGATCGTGGCCACGGCCGAAAAGCCGCGGCCAGGTAGGGAGGCGCGGGACCGCGCCTATGCCCGTGCAAACCCGCACGTCATCGAGAAAGCACGACAACGGATCGACTACGCGAGGGCCAACCCGATCAAGATACCGATTTCGGCGCGCCAGCTGCGGGCCACCCAGGCAAGCCTTCGGGACTGGCGCTCCGTCGCAGCTGCTCAGCCGGATAACACGATGGCGAGTCAATTAATTGATCGGATGACGCAAGCTGTCCGATCAGGTAGTGTTGTGGTCGCTATTCGAGATGGAAAGGGTGTTCGAATGGGTTCAGATGCCAGCGCGGACCAGATGCGGGAAAACCTGAAACAGATCAACGAGACCGTTAACAAGACAGCGGCCATGATGAACGGCCAGAACAAAGCGGAGTTCTTGCGGCGGGCAGCGCCCACCATGGAGCTATTGGCGATCCGGACGGATCTCAAATCACTGCAGGAACGCGGTGTGACGCACATTTCGCATGAAGAAGCGCATCAGATCGCCGGATCACGAAATGAAGCGCTTATCGCAAGAGCATGGGAGATGGAAGATGAACAGTATAGGATCAAAGATCCGTCGGAATGGACGGATGTTGATGTAGCGGCGTTCGCAAGATCCGTGCAACGCTCAGATGACGAATTCTATTCGAAAAGAAACGCGGAACAAGATGAGCCCTTTGCTGAACATGTTAAAGATTATGCTTGGGAAAAGGCGCGACAAGAATATGGTCCTGCTCAACATGAACCAGCGGCCGTGCAGCTCACAAATCGTGCACGTGAGATCGACGCTACGGAGCACCTAGAGGCACAGCGCGCGAACGAAATCCGCAATCGTGCCATCGAGCAACAACTTCGTGATGAACATGCCGGCTCAATCGATCCGACATCGCTTGAGCAGGTTGCACAAGACCGCGAAATGGTTCGAAATGCCGAAAGCATCGCGGCGAAGGAAGCTCGCGAGGCGCAGGCTGCAAGCGAGGCCGCTCGCGCATTGGCGCAGAATCCGTCCGAACGGCTCGATCCAAACACGGTCAAGGGCGAACGTCTCGAAGAGCTGCAGCGCCTGCAATCGAAAAGCATCAACACCTCACCCGTGGATGGCGAGGAACCGGATTCACATAAGCCGCAAAAGCAATAGTCACCTCGCCATGCAGCACCGCGTAGGCTCGTTGCTCCCTAAGCCGGGGCTCTGGCAGCGCTCCGTTCGGCCCACGCTCGCGTCCAAACGCGGATGTACTCCGAGGAAAGGCGAGGATTAGACACCTCGTGATTATGCAACCTCCTTCACCCGGATTTCTATATCCAAGTGAGCGGAGGCGGCGATGTTGACGAGCGCGTCAAGCGAGAACTTGGCGAGCTTACCGCGCAGCAGATCATTGATACGAGGGCGCGTCAGGCCGAGCCGCTTGGCGGCTTCCTCCTGGGGAATGCCCCAACGCTGGACTGCCTTACGGATTTCGTAGAGCAGCGCCGAGCGCGCTTTAAGGTTTGCTGCCTCCTGTTCGGTGTCCGCCAGGGCGTCCCAGACGTTCTCATAGATTTCTAGATTCATCGTTCTGTCTTCCATCGTTTTAGCCGTTGAGCCGCCAGATCGAGGTCTTTCTTGGATGTGGCCTGTGTCTTCTTCTGGAACGCATGAAGCACCAAAACGCGGTCCTCCAGGGTTGCCAGATACATGACGCGGAACGCTCCGGATGCCTCTCGGACTCTGATTTCCCTGACGCCGGCCCCCACGATCTGCATAGGCTTCCAATCGTCGGGATCGTCGCCGCGCTGGACAAGTTCGAGCTGCCAGCCGGCCTCTATCCGCGCATCGTCAGGAAACGCTCGAACATCCGCCCTACTGCTTCCAAGCCATTCAATCACCTTCATCGGGGTGCACTGTATCGGTTTTGATACAGGTTGGCTAGAGTGAAATCAATCGCATTTTACGGACGAGCAATCAGCTCACGTCCCCACCAAGAACCGGGAGGCGCTCGAACCGGTTCGATGCGCCCGCCATCGGATTAGGGACGTTTTGTCTGGTTCTCACACTCGACATAAGTACCGAACGCACAAATCGCTCATTTGAATTCAACTGAATTTCACGTCCTAGCGATCGCCGTGACGTCTAATTTGATCCTGCAGCGCCTCAAGAGCGGCTGACGGTACCCCGTCGACATCTCCGCTATCCACTGACGGTGACAGGGAACGAGCGCCGGCCTCCACTTCCTGATCGAGCGATGCGAGCAGCGCGGCGATCGACGTGGACTTGTTTCCCGGCCGGACTTGGAATTGCAAGATACTCGCCTTGCCTTCAGACGCACTCGGGTCAGACGCCTTTGATGCTGCCGGCGCCGATCGCCGGCCAAGGGTGGGAAGCGGCCTCGGCGCATCATCGGCTGTCTGAGCGGTCCGCTTCGGCTTCAACTCCGGAACTTCAGCGGCGACCTCGCTCTTTGCTTCAGCCTCACCGCCCGTTGGAAGGCCTGAGCTTGGCAGCGCCTGTGGTGCGTCCGCGCTGCCGCTCTTTACTTTCGGCTTTAACCCGACGGGACCAGCCCTTTCAGCCGCCGCACCATTCGCAGGCGGCACCGCCTCGGCATAGGCTGTATCGCCCGAAACCGGCGCTTCGACGGTGTCGGGTTCCCCCAACTCGAAAGGTGCCGCCGGCGCATTGCTAGCCGCCGCTTCGACCTCCGCCATGGAGCGCAGCGGAAGATCCTGCCATCGTGAGAGAGGCGGAACCTTCAAGCGCCGGTGCCGAAACCCCTTGTAGGTCGCCTTATAGGGAGCGTCCTTATAATGGGTGATCTTGCGCACCATGAAACCAGGTGCGCTCGGGACCAGAACTACGGCCTGCTTCGCCGGCATCTGTCGAAGCTCCGCCGCCGTCCGGAATGGCCTTTCCTGGTAACTTAAACTCTTGTCTCGACCTCCA
Organism: Mesorhizobium bavaricum; assembly: GCF_056781655.1. Classification (NCBI taxonomy): domain Bacteria; kingdom Pseudomonadati; phylum Pseudomonadota; class Alphaproteobacteria; order Hyphomicrobiales; family Phyllobacteriaceae; genus Mesorhizobium; species Mesorhizobium bavaricum. The sequence goes on from NZ_JBXAYV010000001.1 coordinate 73,130, forward strand.
AATATACCTTGACCGGCCCTGATGATCGGCGTGGGCACCTCGATCGTGGTCGGTCCCAGCATTACAGAGACATATTCCGAGGTCTCCACGTCGTTCATGCGGATGAAAAGCTTCACCTGGCACGCGGACACAGTGGTCTGCCGCGTCGCTTTACCATAGACCTCGTCGAGCTGGGCGAGGTCCTGCAGGACCAGGACCATGCGGAAGCCATAGCCCGCGTTGATCGCCAGCTTGGACACGATAGACTCCATTTTGCCGAGTTGGCGAAACTCGTCGATCATCACCAGGACCTGGTAGGGCTCGTCCGGGCCCGGCAAGGAGGCCATCAACACATCATGGATTTGCTGAACCAGGATTTTGATGATGGGCCGGAACACGTCGAGCTGCGCCACCGAGCAGCCGATGAAGAGGGCCGTCGGGTCCTTGCGAAGCTTCGAGATATCGAAATCGGTCGACGCCGTAGCGGCCGCAACGAGATCATTGGTCCAGGGGTTGAGAGCCGCCGTCAGGTTGAAGTAGGCCGAGTTTCGCGTTTCCTTTTCCAGCGCAATGAACTGGTTGAGCCCGTGCAGGACCCACGACGGCAGATATTTTTCCTCGTCATTACGGATATTCGTCAGCACCCTCAGAAAGTCCACGCCGGTCGAAAGAAGCATCGCGACGGCGCGCAAATGACGCTGCCCCTCATAACGCGGCGATGTCAGGACATAGCCGATCATGGCCGCAAGCAGCTGCCGGCCGGCGCGCGCCCAGATCTCGGAACTTCCTGTCGCCTCCGGGATGATGAAGGAGGAGACCACCGCGCAGTCCGTCGGCATGCGCGCATCGCGCCGGATGAAATCCAGCGGATTATAGCGATGCGAGTCCCGCTCGCCGGGGGAAAAGAAAAAGACCTTGTCGCCGAGAGCCTGCCGGTGCGCACCGAACGCCTCGAAGTTTTCCCGCTTAGGATCGAACCACACCGAGGATCCTCGCCACATATAACCGTTCGGTATGACAAAGCTGACGCCCTTGCCGGATCGGGTCGGCCCGACCACCAGGACGTGCGCGGGATCATCCGAGCGGATCGTCGCCCCACCCATCTTGCCGAGGATCAAGCCTTGCTTTGCCAGCAGGTTTTGCCTTTCGGCGTCCATGATCGTGCCGAACCGTGCATCGCCGTAGTGCTTTGGCTTGCGGTTGATCAGGCTTGCAAAGATCAGGCCGACGCCGATCGCCACGACAACCGCGACCGCGATCGCGCCCCGAATGATCGTCTCGCCCTGCGTGGGATGATAGGCTAGGCGCTGGCTGAAATGTTGCCAGGCAACGAACAGGCCGCTCAGGCTGCGTTGCGCGTTCTGGTACTTTAGAAGCCCCCAGCGCGAGGCGCCTTCGGAAGGGAGGGCGGGATTCCAACGCCATGTCGCCACCAGCTCGTAGGCCAGGCTCCAAAGGGCGAAGAAGGCGGCGAGGCCGATGAGGCCGAGGTAAAGCCTATAAGCCAATAAGCGAGACATTCTGGGGAACCTTTCTGGCGGCTCTCCATTCGGTCATGCGGTTGAACCAGATCGCCGAAGTTCCGCGCCAGCCGCCCCGACGCGTCTGTTGGATCACAATCGGCAGGACCGACCGCACGTAATCGATGATCTCCGCCTTGCTCAGCCCGAGCCCAGCCTGCATGACCATCAAGGCCAGCTGCTCGAACGCACCGGCCGGGCTGTCCGCATGGATCGTCGTGATCGATCCCGGATGACCCGTGTTGACGGCGCGCAAGAACGAATAGGCTTCCGCTCCCCGGATCTCGCCCAGGAAGATTCGATCCGGCCGCAAGCGCATGGCCGCCTGCAGCAGCGTTTCAACGGTCACGCGCGCCAGCCCCTGGTCGCCCTTTGACGCGACGAGGGGCAGATAATTGGGCTGGTGGGGTTTGACCTCGCGCGTATCCTCAATCGTGAGAATACGCTCATCCGAAGGCACCTCGTGCAAAATCGCGTTCAAAAATGTCGTTTTGCCCGACGATGTGCCTCCCGAAAGCAAGATCGAATAACGTTCGCGCACGGCCAAGCGGAGGAAATCCTCGATCTTGCCGGCGTCGAGATATTCGCAAAGGGCGCTGTCAGTCTCGCTCAAGTCGCCGGGATCCTGGACGGAGATCGTATCGAACGCCCCCCGCTTCCGATAATCCTCAAGGCGCATATCCTTCACCACCTGCTTGCGGATCGCGAAGGCGCCCCCTGTCGGGGTTGCCGGCGCAAGCACGCCTTGAAAACGTTCGCCGCCGGGGAGGGCGGCCGAAAGCAAGGGATTTTCCTCGCTGACCGACTGGGAGGATGATGCCGCTATACGTTCCATGAGGTATGTGATCGCGGCGCGGTCGAGCTCAGGCACGTCGAAGGGCTCCATATGGGCGGAGCCAACGATTTCGACCCATACAAGTCCAGGCCCGTTCGCACAGATTTCTACCACGCGCTCGTCATCGAGCCAGCGCCGCACGGGCCCCAGCGCCTTATTTAGAAAGACGGTTCTTTGCTGCCCGCTCACGTCGTATCTCCCTCAAAGCCTCGCGTACCGGGTCCGGATAGAACTCCGAAAAATCGAGGTCGCGGCGCACGAACACCATGATGCGCGACCCCTGATCGACGTGGATCGTGGGCGCGATATTGATCGAGTTGCGAAGCGCCTCTTCGGCAATGCGGTTGAGGCTTTGCGAAATCTGTTGCGCGCCGATCTGGCGGGCGCTCTGCATGTACTGGTTGGGTTGCGTCTGCGCTGTCACCGTCTGTCCGGTCTGCGGATCAGTATAGGTCTGATTGGTGTTCGACCCGTTCTGGTCATTGCCAAGGTTGGCGATGAACTGGGTCGCGCCGCCCACGACACTTAGAAGGATCGCCGAGCCGAACCGCTCGAAATAATGGTTGTCGACCTCGCCCGGCATGCCGCTGCGACCGAGCTCGTCGGTGCCGGTCGAACCGAGTTGCACCGACATGCCGTCCGATCGAAGCAGGCGTGTCCACACAATGAACACCCGCGTTTGGCCGGTTGCGAGGCCACTGCGATATTCACCGATAAGGCGGGAGCCACCGGGGATCAAAACCCTGCGACCGTCGAACGACCATACATCCTCCGACACGATAGCCCGAACCATACCGGCAAGATCGCTCTGGATCGCGGTCTCGAGCACGCCCTTGATCATCGTCCCCTGGGCGACCAGAGCGTCGGTGCGCGGGTTCATCGTGGCCTTCGATGTATCCGCTCCGCTCTGGCTCGCCCGTGCCAAAAAACGCCGATTGGGGTCCTCCTCGCCCTCGCCTGCGTTCCCGGCCGCCGCTGGATCCGTTCCATTGCCGCCCAGTGCTGATGCACTGCCAGGCGTATCGCCGCTATCGACGACGAGCTGCTTGGCGCGCAGGCGCTCCCATTTGCGGCGCTCCTCTTCTTCCTGCCTGCGCCGTTCTTCCTCAGCCAGACGCCGGGCCTCGGAATCGTCCTGAACCTGCTGTGGAGCCGCAGGCGGTTGCAATGCTGGCGGAGGGGGAGGGGGAGCCTCGATCGTGGACGGCGGCTGCGCTGGTGCCGCCGGCGGCTCCTCGGGAGCCGTCGAGATTTTCAGGGTGCCGTTATCAAGCTGGGGACGCGGCGTATCGAGCCCAGGTGCGGGAAACTGTGTGGTGTGAAACTCCTCGCCATCCGACGCCGTCAACAGCGGCTTGTCCGACGCACGCGTCGCCGCATAGATCATCCAGCCGGCGAAGACCACCGCACCCAGCGGCACGGCGATCTTGAACAATGTGCTTGCCCCGAATTTTGGCGCGGCGACCGCCGTGCCCTCCTCAGCGAGCATTCTGTACTCATTGGGAGATGGCATCGGGTCCCCTCACTTTCCGAACAGCCCCACCGCCGACACGCTGCGGCTCGTAAGGTTCAAGCCCGGTCGGTTCGTTTACATTGTTCAGTCTCAGATTGAAGACGCAGGTTGCTTCGTTGCCATTGCGCAGGGTCCATTGGTAATTGACCTTGTCGACGACGATGTACGCGCCCTCGCGGCGATAATTCACAAGGGTTTCATTGCGCTCGCTATCGACGACATAGATCGCCGGCACCTCTCTTGCCGGATCGAAGCGGAACCAGGTCTTCGCGCCGTCGTCGTAGATCACGAGGGGCTTATTTGCCGACGACCCCTTATAGGCATAGGACGAGTTGGCATTTTCCGCCCTGAAGCCTTGCCGGTTCGGCTGCGCTGCCCGGGCCCGGGCTTCGTCCATCAGCGCCGCGTCCGACGCCTCTTCGGGATAGCGGAACTTGATCGCATAGACTTGTTGCGCAACCGGCCGAAACTCGCCGTTGAGGAAGAACACGTAGCTGCGTTTGTTCGTCAGGACGTTGAGATTCCCGCCCGCATTCTTTTCGATCGGCTTCACAAACAGCACATTGCCCTTCTTGTTGGGCTCGATGCTCCAGGCCGGTACGTCGCCAGCGCCGAGGGTTTCGATTTTCTCGTCATCACCGAATTCGATCATGGTCGAGGCGCCATAGCTCGCCGGCACCGACACGACATCGTCCTTCTGATACCAGACGAAGCGAATGCGGCTGTCACGAGATCCCGCCCGAGGGGTCTGCTCGGCAAGGGCTGGCTGGACCGCGCAAACGGCGAGCCCGATTGCCGTCAGGATGCCGGCGACCTTCATTGCGGAGTCTCCGCGGTGGGTGCTGGCGCCGTCTCCTGATCGCGCCGATATTCGAGCACCTGAAAGCCGAGCGGATTTTGAAAGCGGATCTCGTTTTTGGCTGGCGCGCCGGTGTAGCGGAACCGGATCAACGACACCCAATGCCGCTGCACTGTGTTGGCCTGGCTCTTTTCCTCCGTCATGAACCGGACCAGGGCGGTCCTCTGGTTAGGAAATGTCACGGACTTCACGGTCACAGCCACGACGGTGTTTCGCCCGTAGAGCACGACGGGGTTGGTCACCTTGTTTGCCGGGCTGAAAAGCTCGACGAGCTCTCTCGAGGCATCGCCGGCGCTCAGCAATTGCGCGAGGTCGAAGTTGTCCTTCAGCGCCTTCGGATCGTAGGTCTCGCGAGCCTTCACATAACGGACGATATCGAACATCCCCATCGACTCGTCCTGCTGCAAAGGACCATCGGCCAGCGGCCGCTTCACCTCGACAAACCCGGTGGATTTGTCGACCACCACCATGTAGGGCTCATAGGTCTTGAGCGGCAGCGCCAGGATCAGTGCGCCCACGGCTGCCACGGCAATGACCGAGGCGACGCTTGCCACACACCATGCCAGAGATCGCGACCAGCGATTGCGCCGCGCGATATCTTTTTCCCAGATTGCCGCATCCACGTAGTACGGCAATGGAGACTTCGGTTTCCTTCGCCGGTCCCCCAGCGCTTTCCGTCACATCGCTCATTGGTGCCCCAAAACTATGCGGGATCCGTCAGCTTTCGCGAAAGCCGCGCATATTCCGCTGAATTCTCGTATCTTCTTTGTGCGAGGCTCACGCGCGCCCGCTCGCGACCCGCCAAACGTTCCTGCCGCGTGCTCCAGCCCATGCGTCCCATCAGCGTCCGCTGACCGGCTTGGCCCAGCGCTCCGAAAGCCCCGCCGTAAAACCGCCCAAACGAAGGCGTTCCAATACCAATTCCGCCTGCGAGTGAGGCGGCAACGTTGGTGATTTGCGACAGCAGCAGCACGCCGACGAGGCAGATCAGGATCAGCGGCGCGGCTTCGGTCAAGGTCGTTGTCGCGGCGCCGTTCGACCGGTTGACCGCGTCGAAATAGGTCTGGGTGATCGAGATGAAGAAGGCGCAGAAGGCGTAGACCAGAATCTGCACACACATGTACTGCACGATGGCGGTTATCCAGCCAGCGAAGAACCGGGTCGTGTAGCCGAACAGCATGAGAATGATGAACACTGGGGCGAGCGCCAGCAAAAGCCAAAGAAAGATCTTCGACAGGATGATGAGGAAGATCGCATAACCGATGAGCAGCGCGCCCACGACGAGGATGATTGCCGCCAGCACGTAGCCGCCGAAGTTCAACACCCCTAGGCTCTTGATAAAGGCAGCGGTGGAGTTGGCGAGCGAATCCCAGATATTTTGCAGGGCGGTCTGCACGGAGTTGACGGAGTTCAGCCCGGCCGATGTCCCGGTCACATTGGCCGACACGCTCGTGAGAAGGCTGTTCCCGATCGCGGAAGGTGTCTCATTCGCGAACGAATAGGCATATGTTTGAAAGTCCCCCCAACTCGTCGCCAGAGCGTAGATGACGAAGGCGCGGAACAGGCGCCAGACCATCTCTTTTCCCGATCCGGTCGAGGTTCCCTGCCAGACGCTGATGGCCCAAAATATCACGTACAGCGTCAGCATCAGGCCGGCGACACCCACCTGTCCGCCGCCGGTCAAGGCGGACGCGAGGTTTTGGTAGGCTTGCGATACGTAGTTATTGCCGAACCGGTCGACCTGTTGGAGAAGCGTCGTGATATTGAAGTTCATTTTTTCGCTATCCCACCTGGAAATAGAGATGGATCGCTATTGAGTGCCTTCATCGGACCGCACTCAAATGGCTTCGCCGCTTCTGTTTTTGGTTCGGGCGCCGCGAACCCCAGGGGCTGCATCGGTCCCTCGTCGCGCGAGCATGGAGCCTTGAGCGGCTTGTGGCCGCACCCGGAGGTCGCGACGGCGCCAATGATGGCGGCCGCTGATAGAAGCAAGCGCACCGTCATTGGCCGGATTTGTATTCGAGCCCCCGCGACGCCTGGGTGATCAGGTTCATACGATCGATGTTTTCCTGGTTGGCAGCCGCCGTTGCGGTGTTCACCGCGCCGATCAGCTCGTTCACGGTCAGACCGGTTTGCACCATGATCTGGCTGTTCTGATCGATCGAGCCCTTGATGTCCTGCGCCGTGCCGATCCGCTGAGCGCCCGACTGAAAAGCGTTGGAACGCGTCTTCACCCCGTTTTGCGAGGAGTCGACCAGTCCGGTGACCGTGGCCGCGACGTTCACCAGGGCGCTGTAGTTCTTATCCATCTGCGTCGTCTGGCCATTGATCAGACCCGAAATGGTTTTCACCAGCTGTAGGCCGTTGATCAGGTTCGAAACGATCCCCTGCGATCCGTTGCCGAGGCCGGCGAACGACAACGAGCCACCCGAGATCACGCTACCAAGCGAGGGCGCGTCCCCCATGGAGAAGCCGCCATTGCCCAAGGCCATTTGCGCCAGCTCGCCGGCCTGGCTCGACCGGTCGCCCGTGACGGCCTGGAGCGTCTTTTGCGTATAGTTCATGATGTTGCGGTCGGTGCTGAGGATCTCGCTCGTGGCCGATGCAATCTGCCGAGCCTGCTCCAGATTGGCCTCGTCGATCGTAGGCACCTGCGCAAAGGCGATCCCGCCAAAGCCAAGCAAGAGTGCCGCTGTTAACGCAATTCCACGCATAGCCCTGTCTCCTATTGAGCCTGATATTGCTTGACAGCCGACATCAGTTCGTCAGTCGTCATGGTGACGGGGGCGCTGTTCGCGTCCCTTTGGATTTGCGAAAGCATGGGCGATACGTTTTCAACCGTGTCGGTCGTGCGCGGCGCCGGGCATGCGCTGTCCGTCGACGAGCAGCATGGGTTGCCGGCTTTGCCGATGCCACTCGACCCCCCGGGGCAGCTCGTCGCGCCACTGGAGCCAGGCGGCGGGGACGCGGGAGTGGGCACCACCAGGCCGGAGGATCCGCGGCTCGTCAGTGTGGCAGTGCCGATGTTGCGCACGTTGAAAGCTTGGGCGAAGAACCCGGTTGCCTGGATCACCTCGTTGAAAGTCAGCCCGCCTTGGGCGCGGATTGCGCTGTTGCGGTCGAAGGCTTCCATGACCGTTTTGTCGGTCCCGATATCCTGCCCCATGGTCTCGAAAACCCGCCTATTGGGGACCACGGTCGACATGCTGCCGTTCATGCCGCCGAGAACCTGACCGGTGCTGTCGAGCAGGCTTCTTTCACCGGCATTGCCGCCGACAGCGCCCGACTCCGACACGGTTGAGGCGAACGCCGAAGAGCCCTTGATGTCGGGATTGGCCTGTTCCAAGGACGCCCTGCCACTCGCCGGATCGACCGAAGCCTTCGGGCTCTTCACGTTCTGCGCCTTTTTGGGCGTCGTCACCGAGCAATTGACGCCCTGCGTGGCGGACTTCGTGTCCTCCTGGATGAGCTTGATCTGAACCGTGTCGGCCTTGTCCTCGCTCCGCTGCGACAGAATAGGGCTGTCAGAAACCGGCACGGCCGCCATGGCCGTCGATAACTCGAAAATTGTGACAAGGGCGGCCGTCGCGCCCATGATGGTCTTCATTCCGGGTCCCTCCCAAGAAAGATTGGCAACCAGACCTGCGGATCGTCGCCGACGCGCGCGCGCAGCGCGTCGAGCTCCTGAACCGTCTCAATTCGACCGGAGAGGATCTTGATCGCGTCAGGCATCGCGCCGAGATTGAGGCGCGCGATGACGCTGTCCTGGTCATGCTTGATCAGGAATTTGCGGGCTTCGGGCGGGGTTTCGCGAATCCATTTGATCTCGCGCTCCGACAGCCCGAACGCCCTGTGCGATTCTTCATCGGCCTTCGGGTTGGGGAAAAAGATATTGGTCGGCGTCTGTTCGATCAGCGTGTTGGCGATCGACGACTTCACGATATCCGCCGCAGACTGCGTGCCGAAACCAATGATGCCATTCAACTTTCGAATGGTTTTCAGCTTGTCCTTGATGAAGTAGCTGAAAATATCATTGTCCAGGAGCTTCCAGCCTTCATCGAGGAAGATCATGACCGGTTGCCCGTCAAGCAGCTCCTCGATGCGATGGAAGATATAGAGCAAGGCCGCCGTGCTGGTCGTTGCGTCGCTCAACACGCTCGTCATGTCGAAGCCAAAAATGGACGACATCGAAAACGAATCTTCGGCGTTGTTGAACAACCAACCGCGCTGATCGGGTCTCATCCATGGCTGAAGGCGCGAATAGAGATCGTCATCGCCGGCGCGCATCGCACCACGCAACAGCTCGGCGAACTCTTCCATGGTTCGACCTTCGGGCGGTGCGCTTGCCACCTGGGCGATCGCGTTGCGAATGACTTGCTCCTCGCGCGTCGAGTGGGCGTGTCCGTCGGCGCGACGCAGCATGAAACTGAAAAGCTGGAAGAGAAATTCCCGGTTGTGCGGCGTATCGGGCAGGCGCAACGGATTGAAGCCGGAAGGCTCGCCGGCCTTGAGAACCTCATAGCGGCCGCCAAGCGACCGCACGAAGATATCCAGGCCGCGGTCCTTGTCGATCATGACCAACTTGGGGCGCGGCGTGATGCGCTGCGCCTGTGCCGCGAGAAAGCCGAGCAGCACCGTCTTGCCGGAGCCCGAGGGACCGTTCAGGGTAAAGTTGCCGAGATCTCGAACATGGAAGTTGAAGAAGTAGGCCGTTTGCGACGTCGTCTCGAGCACGCTTATCGGCGTTCCCCAATGCACCCCACCAGCCCGGCCGCTCGGATAGTTATGGAAGGCCGAGAAGCCCGCCATGTTCTTCGATGAGATCATCGACTTGCGCGCCACATAGGCGAAATTGCCGGGCAGGGTGGCCCAGAACGCTGGTTCACAATTGAGGTCCTCGCGAACCCACAGGGCGGACACCTCCGTCAGCGCGGTGCCGACGTCGGTCACGCAGCGCGCCACGTCGTCCATGGTTTTCCCAAGGCACAGCACCGTGAGATGATGCAAACCATAGAGCGCTTCCGAAGATAAAAGCTCATCGCGCGCTTCGCCGAGTTGATCGGCGACGATCGAGCCGGCCTCATCCGACATGTCGATCTTGCGCCCGACCCGCTCCATCTGGGTCAGCGCCTGGGGCTTATCGATGATGGCGAAGGATTGCGTCACGATGAATTCGTGCGGCACCCTCAGCATTGGGTTGAGCATCCCCGGTCCCGTAATGGAAGGGTACTCGCCTACCGAAATGATGGCGCCGTATCGCGTTTCGCCAGGAAACGCCCCGCGAATTTCCAGCGCATTCGGGCCGAAGAATAGCCGCTTGGTCGCCAGCGCCTCCGCAAGCTTCATGCGCGGCAGTGCCATCGGCCGCGGAAACCCGCCATTGACAAGCTGCACCAGGAATTCCAGCGGCTCGGAATGCCAAACGTCATTGCGCTTGACGACGCTCAGAACCCGCGCGCCATACGCCTGCAGGCTCTCTCGGACGGCTTTCAACACATCCGTGAGTTCGATCAGCGACCGCTCCTCGCTCGAAGAGCGACCGTCCGCCGCCCTGCGTCCCAAAAGCTTGCGGATCACAAGATCCGCTGTCCCGACGGTTCCCTGCAGTTCGCGCCGCACGATCGTCAGGTAGATGTCGTTCACAAACATGCGCTGGGTGCGCAGGGTCGCCGTATAGCGCTGATCCAGCTCTTGGCAGAACTTATTCTCGAAGCTTGACTCGATCGCCGGCTTCACCTCGCGGCGCAGGATATGCGAGTAGATCGCATAGCGGGAATTCGCCAACCCCCGAATGAGATCGTTGCGACCGAGCAGGCGCGAATTGATCTCGGCGATATCGATCGTCTCGAAGCATAGCCCGCTCATGTGAACGAAGGACATCAACATGCCGTCCTGCGTCTTGATCACCTCGTCGGACACATGCCGCGAGTAGGGTATATGGGCCGAAACCGGGTTCTCCCGACGAGATACGGCCCCGAAACTCAGTTCATCGCGAAGAGCCCGTGCGATCGCCACGTCACACCCGGTAACTTTGCGCGGCCCAGAAGCTGGCGCTCCGGGGCGGCATCTTTCGTGAACGGATGAAGATGATCTCGATGAACATGGGATCGCGCATGATCGCGATCCTGGCAACCGCATAGAGCGGCACGCAGATACAAAGCATGATTAGATTATGGGTTGCGAGGAACACGACAGCGGTCAACACGCCGATGAACCCCGCTAGCTCGTAGGGGATGCCGAGCACCGTCGGCGCTCGGGTCAAGCCCTTGACGAGAGGAGTGATCAACAATCTGGGCTCGCCAGGATCGATCCGGCCGTCTGCCATGCCGATCACCTGCCGACCGCGGATTGAAAGAATTCGACGATCTGAGCCGAGCCGAAGACCAGCACGATACCCAAGACCCAGCTTCCAGCCACAAACCATGACAGGCGTGCCGCCCAGGCCATGAAGCCCATGAAAATGCAGAACAGAACCGCCAAAGCCGTCGCGATCGGCCCGGTCAGGGTCTGCACCAACGTCTGCAGCGTGCTTTGCACCGGTTGGAGATTTCCGCCTCCGGCCAGCGCCTGCGTTGCCAAGAGCATGAGCGGCATCGCCACACCAGCGCTGCGTGTCGCAATCATCTTCCACATGGTCATCAAAGCTTCTCCTCAGTCAAAGTTTTGCACCATCCCGCCCTGCCAGACCGGCGCCGTCGCTTCGCGAGACGTCGTGGTGCCGCCATTGCGGGAGTTGGGGCGGGATGTCGGATCATTTTGTTGATCCGTCGCGCCGGCCGCAGCCGGTTGAGCGCCGGCCAGGTCAAGGGGCACCGCCCCTGCGGGCATCACTGCCTCAGACCCGACCGATGGCCATTGGTAGAAATCGTTGATGACGTTGGCGACGTAGCCAACCGTCTCGGAGTAGGGCGGCACGCCCTTGTATTTGAAAACCGCGACCTCGCCGGCATTGTAGGCGGCGAGCATGTATATCGGGTTCGGAAACCTGCGATGCAGATCCCGCAGAAAGCCGATCCCACCTTTTACATTATCCGCGGGATCGCAGATATCGACCCCGTAGCTTGCTGCCGTGGACGGCAGAAGTTGCATCAGGCCATAGGCACCTTTGGGCGATAGCGCACCGGAATTGAAGCGGCTTTCGGCCCGGGCAACCGCGAGGACGAGCGGTGGGGCAAAGCCTTGCTGGCGCGCAACCGTTTCGACGATACGCTGTCCCTCTTCCTTCGACAGGGCAGCGACGCCGGGGCAGGGGTTGTCAGCCTTGGTCGATGTCACTGTAGCGGCCGCGCTGTCAGCGCTTCCCGCCGCACCGATCCGCTGCACGTCATAGCTCTCAACCTCAAAGGCCGGCATCACCCGGCCCTTTGCGTCGACAGCCGCGATGACGATGCGACCGGTACGTGCGGTGACGTTGCCCTGGAACTTCCCGGAAGCTTCCTGCGCAGACGCTGCTTGGCACGTCACCAGGATCGCACCCACGGCCAGTACTGTTTTGCGGGATCGAATCATTAAAATAATCCTGCGCCGTTGCCGATTCTGAAATGCTGAATTAATACAATGAATCGATGAACCGCAATCGCGAAAATGAGGTTGGCGCAATGAAAATGAGCAGGGTTCTTTCCGTTGTGGCGTTTTTGCCGACCTTGTCGGCTCTGTCGGTGGCGCCGGCCCATGCTGATGATTTTGGCTGCAAGGTTTTGCTGTGCATCCTCAACCCGCAGGGTTGGGCGAGCGTCGGGGAATGTGTGCCTCCGGTCGAGCGGGCTTTCCGTATGGTCGCGCATGGGGAGCCCTGGCCTCAGTGCCCCGAGGCCGGCAGTTCCGGTCGTATCGGATATGAGAAATTCAAACCCTGCCCGGACGGCACGATCGCCGTCTCGCCCGAGACGGAATCGGGCGGAAGCGACAACAGCTCTCGCTCACAAACTGTCTACAAGCCCGACAGCAACGGCGCTTTCTGCGCGCCGCGGAATGCAACGAATGCCTCATGGGGCACTTACCCGAGAGGCTCGGGTTTTGATGCGCGTCCAACATCCGCCGTGACGCCGCGCGAGAAGAGGACGGAGCCAAACTATCTCGATCTCACGACCACAGACGGCAAACAGCGCTTCTGGTTCGATCTGAGCAGGTATCAATGATGAAGCGTGGCTTCTCGGCCGTTGGCCTTCTCGCGGCCGTCCTCGCCAATGTTCCGGCACGGGCCGAGGACAAACCCAATCCCTGGTTTCAAATCCCCGCCACAGCATCTTTCAGCACCGGCGACACCTGGACCTATGCCGGCGAGACCCACCGTCTCTACGGCGTTCAAGCCTGCCTGCGAGGCACTTATTTCACAAATGCGGCAGGGGGGCGTGTCGATTGCGGCGAGGCCAGCCTCGCCATGCTCGTCTCTCTTATCCGGGATCTCAAACCCCAGTGCTACACGGCCGCCTGGCAGGTCGCGACCAAAACGCGCTTCGTCGTCTGCCTTGCACAGCCTATCTCAGGATCCGCGGCCGGTTCTCGCATCGATCTCGGCACGGCGCTGATCTCAACAGGCTGGGCCTTTGCGGCCATCACTCCGAACGGCACTCCGGTTCACGCTCCCTATATTGTCGCGCAGGAGGTCGCTAAAAAGCAGCACCTTGGCCTGTGGCAGTTCGCCAACGTTCCCGATCCGAATGCCATCATCCTCCACAACATCCGCAACGCATCTAACGCGGCTGGTCAGTCTTCGAATCCACCTGCGAATCGATAATCGGTCCCCGGCGGGCTTGATCATGCCTGACATCCCGCTGAGGCCGCCGCCACATCACGAACGCCACGGCAAGCGCAATCGCCGAAATCAAGCCGAGAATAATACTCGCGATCAGCCCCGGCTCTCGCCAAAACGATAGACTGTCCCACTGATTTAGAAGCCGGGCGCCGGACAGCACCAAAATCAGGACTGTTGCGATCACGATGCCCGTTCCCGGATCCATCTCGAATTTTTTCAGCATGGCATTTTCCTTTTCGCCCCCCTGGTCACGGCCCTCGCACGGACTTTCGCTTTTCACGTGTTGGGTCGATATTCCAAGGCCGGTCTGCTGTCCGGCCCGGGAACCCGCTGCTGTTTGCCCGGCAGCGCCGGACGGGGACCGCTAGCGTCCCAGCACCAGGTCTCAAGCTCGCAGCTAGAAACCAGATGGTCGAATTCCGACCGTACGGCCTCCTTGGCATCATGCGGTACGACAAAAAGCGCCGTTCCCTGCTGGTCAACGTCGGTCAGAAGACCGAACGCCATCGGCACCGCTGGCAGGACGTTATAGCGCAACGTTTTCACAAACCGCCGATGCTCCCCGGTCAGGACCTCGATCAATTCCTTTTCGTCGTTGTGCTGAAACGGGATCCAATTCTGTGTCACGTTCATAAAGCCGATTTCGTCGATCGACAGGATGCCGGACGACTTCTGCGTGACCGTTGCGATGAGGATCAGGTGCGAATTTTCGTGCAGTCGCCACAGGTCGAATTCTGCTGCAAAGCGCTTCGGCACTGCCTTGAACATTTTCTCATCCATGAACAGCGGCGCGTCGGGCATATGCTTGATCGATAGCTTGCCGCCAAACCGGGCAGGATCGAGCGATTTCACAATGCCGATCACGATCTTCTTGTGCTCCGCCTTAGCTGCCGCCGCGAAAGCCCGCTCCCGATCCGCCGCCAGCCGATCCTTGTGCTCAGGGGAGTACATTGCCGGCATGAACAGCAGCTCGCGCAACTGGAACTTCTGGCTCGACTTCGCATCGGCCGCGCCCCAAAGAAATTTCCGGACCACTCCCCAATTTCTTTTTCCCACAAAGCCGGGTGCCATTAATGTCAGCTCCGCCTCTTCCCAGAGATAGTCGAGCAAGCCTCGCAGCGTGAGCTTCTTCGGATCGGCCTTCACTGTGTGGTGGGAAGTCCCCTCGCCGGATGGTCCCAGTCGCGCCTTGCCTTGTGTCAGTGCGAAGGCCAGCTTCAGCCGCGCCGCCTCCGATGCTGGATCCTCGACGATTGCTTGACCTAGGACCTCCGCCTTTCCCGACAGTGCGAGCGGCAGTTCATAGCGATCACAGTCTACCGCATGGTCCTTGCCGGTGTTCGGCATGCGCTTGATGATCAATTCCTCGCCGACGGCGGCCATGTACATCGGCACACCGGGATGCCGACACAAACACAAGACGCGAGCCTGCTGATCCCGCGCCTGACGCAAGAGCGTCTGAATTTCGGGGTGCTGAGGGCCAACCGTGCGACCCAGAATAGCAAAGTCACTCATAAGGTGCCATCCGACTTTAGATCGTTCGCCTTATGATTAAATCATTGAACCGATATTTCGTTCAACCCATTGGGTTCAGCGATGCTTCCCATGGATTGACAGTGGTTAACCCGGTAGGCGCGAATAGGCTGATGTTTCAGGTGGGCGACCATAGAACCGGAAGCAGCAGCTCTGGCGGCGATGTAGCCGTCAGCGGCGTGATCCGCCGGGATGGTGAGGCATGATGACAATACGATCCTCGACATAGACTGTTTCATCGATGGCGCGCATGAAGAGCACGCGGTCATGTCCTCGTGCCGGATGATCCGACGAAGCTACGCCACTATGGTGACCTCCTGCGGCCGGAACCGCGCGCTTGTGAGGTTCTGTACTGCGGCGCACGAATTTGTGCCGTTTTATATGTTTTTTGGAGGGGAGGTGTCGGTGGGACTGACGCAGCTGGCGGGCGCCAAAGGCTAACGCGTGACAGCAAGGATCGCAGGGGGACCGGATCGGTTGGTGGTGCCAAATTTGTGATCAAAGTTGATGGCAAGCTGGCTCGCCGAGAGGTCAGGTGTCTGCGTCGAGTGTTTCGCGCGCCAAAAGATCCAAGGGTAAGGTCTCGGGCGTCGGGTCGTCTTCCCACAGCTTCGCGAAATCCCGGTCGTCGGGCGGTCTGTGAATGAGGACCTGGCGCTCAGGGTTGGCTTCGCGAACGCGCTCGGCCGCGCTGAGGCCGGGCTTGTCCGGATCGGCGAAGACGACTATCCGCTGTACGCATTCGGGCAGCTGAAGAAATGGCAAACGTGGTGCTCCCAGTGAGCACCAGACGGGCAGGCCGTATCGCAGCATTACGGCATGGCCGGTCTCATAGCCTTCGGCAATACCAAGGACGGCGGCCGCTGGGGCGAGCCGCAAGGCAAAGCCCCGGCTCGGGCCGATGATGCGGCGCGGCTCGTCCAGCCCCGCCTTTTCTGGCCGTGTCGGGTGCAAGAGGGTGAGTTGCACCGAACAGATCGAACGGTCGGGGGCCTGCAGAGCAGCCACCAGCGCGGGAAAGCGGTTCTTTCCCAACCGATAATCCGGCAGATAGCGCAACGTTGGCAACGTCGCCGGCAGACGGCGAGAGGCAAGATAATCTTCGGCGTGCGTGCCGGCGAGCGCAGTCGCTCTCGACCAGAGCGCGAGCGCGTCCGCCGCCGTGGTTTTGGGCGCCGCCGGACGAACACGACGCAGAGGCTCGGCCGCGCGCTTCGACAAATCCAGGTCCGCAATGGCGGTCTCGATGTCGACGGGATCGCAGCCCGCAAAGCAGTAGAGCATAAGACGATAATCCCCGTCGCGAACAGAGAGGGAGGGATGGCGGTCGCCTTTCCCCTGCCCATGACTTGGTACTGGGCAACGGCACAAGTAGCTGCCGCGCGCCGGGAACCCTCCTAAAGCGCGATATACCTGTGCAGCGCTTGGCCACGACACCTTTGTCATGGATCTGATAATGCCGCCAAGTCGCCGCCGGATCAATAGAATGATTCAATAGCCCGATGAACATTGCCGGCGGAATAGCCGGGCGTTTCAAGGGCCAGGACTTTAGCCGTCGTGACGGCAGGATCACCTCGGGCAGGTAGCCCCAAGCCTGGATCGCTGAGAGCGCCATTCGCAAACACTCGAGATTAGCGATAAGGAGCCGTTGCATGAGGTAATTGCGAACCGCAGCATGGTGGTGTCTGCGCAGGAACGGCTTATGACTGCGCGCGGGCGCGCAACCCGAGCTTCAGACGATCGGCACATTTGTGGCGTTCCTGGCCGGCTCGGTGGGGGCCTTTTGGGAATTTGCGACGCGGTGTTGCGCAAGCCTCGAATCATTTGGGGCTGCCGTATCAGGAGATCGCAGACCTGACGGAACGGCAGGATCGTCTGTGTGCGTGATTGAGCAGATCCTGGCACGCAGAGCCTGTTAGAGTTTGAATCGGCCAAGGCGCTGATCGTTGACGCGGTACTGCCAGACCAGTTTCGAATCCTTGGGGTTGACGCCGGACGTTGACCAGGCGGAGCGCTCGACCTTTGCAGCGTCATGCAAAGGAAGATCGTCATCACAGCGCGGCGGTTGTAACGACGACCGAGGACGATAACGTACGAGACTGCGGGTTAGAAGTTCGATGACACAGACGGCAGCGAGGGACAGGATCAAGAAAGCAGTGGAAAAGTTGAGCATGCGAAGGCTGGCTTCCCGATCGGGCAGGGCGAAGAAAGCGAGCACGCCGCCGGCGAAAATTGCGAACGCGAACCTCACGAACATGACAGAGAGCCTCCTATTTCGATGCTGATCATTATAATATCACAGATTGATCGTCATTATAATGATCAATGGAGATAGGATGGCCCTCATGGATCAAGCGTTTTTCGACGGCTGAGGGCATGGTACCGTTTTTGGCAGGCTTCAGAGTATTGCCCGGCGCCGTTTCCATCTCGAACAGTGATGGCGATTGGGTCCGGGACCAAGCCTTGCGGCCTGAACCAGGTCATTCAAAGTGGTATCGGGCAGCGGTTGCCGCTCCGGATGAGGTGGCATCACGAGAAATGCATTTGGACGCAGGACATCCAAGCCGGATTCATTTAATTATTCATTTTTAACAGCGCAGCAGATCGTCACATGCTATCGTGCATCTGGAACGATTTGGCGGGTCAAAAGCTGTACGTCGTCACTTTGCCGGAGTATGGGGAGGATGCCGCGACACTTTAATAGGGCAATGCGTTATCAATAGGGCAATGCGTTATCGTTTCGGCTACACTCCCTGAGCACTAGACATTCTGCAAAAAATGGCCGTCATATTCCGACCGATAAGCAGGGGGGCAGCTGTGCCGATATTTAAAAACAAGACAGAAGACAGTGATGGTTGGCTTTCGATCCTGCTCGCGCTGCGACTTCGCCAAATCGAGAATGAGTACCCGGACTATGCGAGTTTTGCCGACGCTACGGGGCTGTCGCGCGGCACGCTCTACCAGTTGCGGACGGGGAAGGGGAACCCGACATTCGTCACCCTGGAGCGGCTGGCGCGGCACCTGAAGGTTCCGGTGTGGACGCTCATTGGTCGGACTGGTGACGACGACAGCGTGAAGCGGGACGTCGAGACGTTCGGCTTCAGCTTCACCGAGATTGCGCGGCATATTGAGGCCACGCGGGCTGTGAAGCGCTCGATGACGGAGTTCAGTGGTGTTCCTTCTTTGAAAGAGGCAGCTAGCCCCGCTGGGGCAACCTCCGAGAAGAAGCGACTGCCTCCGACCAAAAAGGGACGCAGGGCAAATCAGTAGATACAAGAAAAGTAGAAGCTGCTAAACAACCAGCGTAGAGTCATTTGCTACGATTGGCAGAAAATCTATTTCATATTTATTTGACTCGCACCAAGAAATCCGTCAGCGTCGATGCAATGGCATTATGTTGCTGAAGGGTTCACGATGCGAGCGAATATCTGGCAAGTCGCGGGGGACGATGCGCTTTATAAGGAAGCGGCCGCGTTCGTCGATCGCCACCCGAAACCATGGGTGGAAGAGGTTTCGGATTTTCTACGGCAGAAAGGCAAGCCCGAGACGATCACGTTGGTGATCGGACAGTTCATCGTGGCGGCTCTGTTCGAAGGACGACACGCGGATCTGCTGTACTGGTCGCTGGTTGCCGCCGAAGTGAACTGCGTTGGGATGGAGCAATGGCCTGATGACGTGCGCCAGGAGCTGGCAAGCCATCTGAAACGGGGATTTGGAAAGCTCTCGTCGCGAAATCTCTCCCATTGAAGGCCGCGGGCCGACGGCGTGGCCCTCAATAGGAAGGCGCGGTTACACCTGACCAGGGGCAACGTTGATGTCGCTGCCGGTGGGACCGGGAGCGGATGAAGCGAGTTTTGTGTCGCCGCCTGTATTGAAATCCCCCGGGCCCAGGCAAGCGGCTTTGTTATCTTCCTGGCAATTGGCATCGGCCATGGAGCGGGCGTTCTTCGCCATATCGCAGATCGTTGTCCCGTTGATGTCGGAGAATCCGCTACAGCGGCCCGACCGAACCATCTCTTGGCAATTGCCCGTCCCCAATTGAATGCAGGCGGCGATCAATGAGGCATCAACCTTCTGACCGTCGAAGGTACCCATTTGCATGAGCTGCTTGACGGGCGCGGAGTTATAGCCGTCGTTCGTAAGTTTGGCCCAGGTGTCGACTTGGAACTGGAGGGATTGGCAGCCAAACTCGGAACGCGACATGCCTGCGTAGTTTTTGATGTTGGTGTTGTTCAACTGGAAAATGCCGGTGCAGCAAGAGCCATTGTAGACGCCTTTGTTGCCGCCGGATTCGAAGCGGCCAAGGCCGCCGAGGCTGCACGACGTGTTTTTCAGCTCGTCGCGCAGGGATGAATTCCTCACGGCATCTGTGATGTCCTGTGCGGAGTAGTCGGTGCGTTCGCAATATTGTGCGCCGGCTGATGCCGCCGCCACCGAGTTGCAGACTAGAAAGCCGGCGGCAAGGACGCCGCTCAGTTTGGAATAGAGACGATACATAGGGATGTGCCTCACGGAAGCTTTAGGCTGGTTGTGCATCGAGACCACTCCTTGCCGCCGACGAACGAACGAAAACGAATCTCTTTGGCGTTCACTTTGACGTCGATTTCGGTTCGATCGTCCCGATTGGCCTGGGGTCGATCGTCATCGGACAGATCGACGTAGCAGGCTTGCGCGCGTGTAACGATTTTGCCGCTGTCTGCATCGATGATGCGCGCCTCGCAGAGGTCAGGCTCCAAGGAAGAGCCGGCGTTGTTTGCGCCAGTCTCGCATTTGCGGGTCGAGGCGATCGAGACGATCAAGGTGCGCGATCCGACCTTGATGGGCTTCGACAGGATATCGAGTGGCGGTATCTGCCCGGGCGGAATGCTTCTGTGCAGCTCGTCACGCCAATAGGCGGCATTCGAAGCGATGATATCGGACCATGCGCTCTCTATGGCTGGTTGCGCGCCTGCGGCCGTAAGCGACTGGTAGCCTAGAGGCTCCCATGCGTGTGCGGAGATGGATGAGATGGAGATAATCGCGAGAGCGCCAAGCGTGGACTTGGTTAACCTCCTGAGCTTCACACCGCCGTGGCCGCCGCCTTCAGCCGCGGTCAAGGCCGCGCATCGCGCGACGTCAGGGAAGCCTTGATCCGCTGGCGATTGCCGGTGGCACGCTGGTGTACTGAGTAAGGTTAGGTTTTCCATGTCGATCATGGTTGCGCTCCTTCCGAGTATCGAGGTTGCCGGAATCAAACCGGGCATCGCGGCTTCCCCTAGGGTTGGGGGATTGGGACCCGGAATTGGCATTCCGGGGCGATTTCACCTTGGAATACGATGCCGGCGCGAATGCTTTTGCCCTGAACATCGTATGCACCCATTGCACCATTCCGAGCGAGGTCGGGGCGGACGTAATTCGGTTGCGCGCCATATTCGATGAAACATCCGGATCCAGCGTCAGCGACCGTGGATCGGCCGTTCTGATAAATCGCCAAGCGCATGGGACACCGTTTCAGCGTGGCTTTGCCGACCGGATCGGTGCGAATGGGCGAGCAGCCGGTGAGCGTGTGCAGGACCGAGAGGACGACGGTTTTGGTTGGGCTGCGAACGACGATGTGACTCTCGGAAGCTGGCGCATTGGCGACCGCAAAGCGCATATCGCCTTTAGCCACATAGGCGTCGTTGTTTTTTTTCAGTCGGTCGGCCCATAGGGAGGCGTAGGGCACGGCTTCCGAATTCGGGAGCTCGAGATCGGCGTAGGCGACGGCGCGCCAGGCGTTCGGATCATGCGTGAGCGACTGAGCCGAAGCGTGGGGCGCCAATGTAAGGGCAGTCGCGACTGCGACAAATGTCAGACGTCCATGCATTCCTTGCCTCGCTTTTATGCCCTATGATTAAATCAATGTTGTAATGATTGTCGAGCATGATATTTGGATGGGACAAGAAGCCCGCCTCTCGGGGTTGGATGAATTGCGAGGCCTGGCGATCGGGCTGGTGGTGCTGTCGCATGTCGGGCCGGTCTTCGGAGAAGGCGGGCCGGTCGCTGCTCTGCTGTTTGCGCCGGCATGGAGCGTCGGGGTCGACCTGTTCTTTGTGATTTCCGGCCTGGTGGTGGAACGCTCAT
Source organism: Mesorhizobium bavaricum (assembly GCF_056781655.1). NCBI lineage: Bacteria > Pseudomonadati > Pseudomonadota > Alphaproteobacteria > Hyphomicrobiales > Phyllobacteriaceae > Mesorhizobium > Mesorhizobium bavaricum. The sequence goes on from NZ_JBXAYV010000001.1 coordinate 94,226, forward strand.
TGCGAAGCCTGCGCCTCGAGCGCGGAGCGCTCGAGGCGGCCTCCGCCTTCTATGTCAGGCGTGCCATGCGGATCGTGCCGCTGGCCTGGTGCGTTGGCGCCATTCTCTCGATCGGGTTGATCATCCCGGGAAGCCGCGTTGAGCCTGCAGACGCGAAGGCGGCATTCGCCTTCATCTCGAATGCGCATTGGGCGCCCTGTTTCGGGGGCGCCACAGGATGCGGTAACGCCTTTGCGTTTGGGCCATTCTGGTCGGTCGCCGCCGAGATGCAATTTTATCTGCTGGCTCCGCTCCTGGTGTTCTTGCTACCGCGGCGGGGGCTCGTCGCGCTGGCCGGGCTCGTTCTCGTGGCCGGGGCGTGCACGCCGCGGCCATGGGGCGGGACCCTCTGGGCGTTCCGAATCGATGCAATCGCGGTCGGGCTGGCGAGCGGCGCCATCATCGGGACGAGCGCATGGCCACGGCAAGCGGAACACCTTCGGGAGATCGGCAACATGGAAGCGGCGTTCTGGATGACGGTCGGGGCCTTTATGCTGGCGATCTTGCCGCCGGCCACACATGGCGTGGCGACTGCCGCACTGGCTCTGATGTGCGGATGGATCGTGACAAGGGCGACCTTGCGGAATCGTTCTGTGAACTGGCCAGCGCGCATTCTGCGCTACGTAGGACACATCTCCTATGCCCTCTATTTGATCCACGTGCCGGTGCTGGCGCTGTTCAACTGGTCCCTTGGCCAATTCTTGGGCGCTCCGACGACGGCAACCCTCTCGATCGCGATTGCGATCGGGCTGTCTCATGTGCTGACAGCGGCGATCGGAGATCCGCTCCGCCAGCTCGGCCGCCAATGGTCAAATCGAACAGTCGGGGAGGTGTCGCCGTGACGGAAAAAAATCGTCAGTGGTCGCTTGTTGGTGAAGATGTCGATCAAATTCCGCGAGGAGCGAGGGCGCTGGCGGAGCAGCTATTGACCGAGACCGACGGCGATGCCGTGGCAGCGCTCGTCGCGGCCTGCTGCGTCATTGGAGCCATGCGCTCGGCGGTATCGAGGGGTATGGTGCGCAATGGATCGCCGTCAGGGGTCGATATCGCGCAAGTGCTGGACGTTTTCGTACGAAGCGAGCCCCCAGCAGAAGAGCAGAACCTAACCGATAGGACCGTGAAGTAGCTAGGCTGGGCAGCCTGCCGCCCGATCCCCCGATATGCCGAATGCACGATACCCCGAGAGCGACCGTCAGCAACTCGGAGCACTGACACTGATTTCGCCCTGGAAAGGAATTGAACGAAAGCCTTGCGAAAATAATCGCTCGCCGGGATTGAACCTAAAAGAAAAAGTGCGGGAAGGGCGGCTTTTCGGCCGGAGGCCAGCGATGGGGCCTCCGTGGCGACGCCGGCGCCTTGCCGTGCTTTGGCCGTCGGCTTCTGTGCGCATCGGGCCAGCCGACACGCGCCAGTGTGACGGCCGCTGCTCAGTAGCGGTTGCCGAACCAGCCCTTGCTCTTGGGTGGCGAGGGTTCCTGATAAGCCCACGGGACGGACGTGTAGGACGGCCTCGGGTCTTGGACGCGCCAAGCTTTCTGCCAGTAGTAGAAATTCAGGGGTACTCGGGCGAGCACGCGACCATCGGCAGACAGGAGGTCGGAAGCACAGGCGACGACGGGGCCGTCGTAGTGTTGCACGCGGCCGGTATAGCCGTTGAGCGCTCCGGGCCGGCACGCAAATACACGAACGCCTGCGGCGATCGTGTCCGGGGCTTCCGCAGGGACGGAGATCGTCTTGATGCCTTCCTTGGTAACGAGCGTGCGCACAGGCACGGAACTCCAATGCGAGCGGCGCAAGGCGCCATTCGCCTGAGCTTCGGTCGGGTAGCCGGTTCGCTGGGTAATGACCGGTGGGAAGCGGCCCAAGTCGGGCGCATATTCTTGCCGGCTGCGACTGACCCGATCGGGCTTCCAATAGGAGTCCGTAACCGAAACGGGCCCGGCCGAATGTGAAGCATCCAGCACTCGCCCGGCGCAACCGGCGAGCAAGGCCGCCGATGCGACGAGGTGGAGGATGTGACGAAATGAACGCATATCGGGCTCGAGGGTCATGGGTTTGCAGGTGAGGATTTCCGATAGAGCGAGCCATGCCATGGTGACAACGCCATAAGGCCACGTCTGCTTTCCCCGCGTCGCGGTCTGGTCGCAGCCGTTGACGCCGCCGTAGGTGCACGAAGCAAAAGTTGATTACTGGTTCTCATGAATCACTCCTCTTCAGAGTCATTGAGTCAATAAACTATCTTGCAAATCGCTGTGCAAGTGTGTCTCTCACTCAGATGCAGCGAAGGAGGAGGGTGCTTGTATCCGCATCGGTGCCCGATGGGCCAGGTAAGTGCATCGGTGTCGAGTTGACGCTGGCGGTCTGACTTTCTGGATTTCGGCAAGGCTGGACCATGGGGCAATCGGTAGCCTGAATGCGCGCTATGCCGCAGCGGTCGCAGCGGCATCCGACTGGACGAACTTAGCGGCTTCGGGGGTAGCCTTGCCTGGTGTCGTTGCGAGCTTCTCGAAGCCGCTGTCCGAGCGCTAAATAGCGAGCCGTAATCGCATTCAGCTTTGTGAAGAACTGCTTGCTCTGCGCAGGGTTGCCCGGCACAGGTGGAGGGGACAAAGCGAAAAGAGCATCTCTATCAGCGTCTAATTGTTCCAGCTCCGAACAGAAACGGCAAACCTCGTGGTCGGTCGTTCCGGAACTCCGATGTGAGGTATGGCGCGAGGTACCCATATGCTTGGTCAGCCGATCCACATCGTTTGACGAAAGTCCGATCGTATCCAAGGCGTTTCCTCCACGCCGGGTTGTGGTAATGCAACCTGGAATAAAGTGGGTTGCAACCTAAGTATACTGGCGGTTTCGCCTGTCACTTTTGACAGGTCGCGAGACGCTGGGATCCAGCGAGGAGCAACTTGGTCAGATAGCCGTCCGAATGGCTTCGAGAGGCACGTTGATATCAAGGAGATAAGCTGGATATGGCGCAATTTGACTCAAATTTTCACGACATGACGGAAGGTATTAGAGCAGTTGCCTCTCTTGCGGACGCCGCGGACCGTCTGAACACAATTGTCGAAAGTTACGGCCTTGAGACGGCGGCCTTTCTTACCGTCAGGCCGGTTTACGAGGAACCGAGTAAGCCGTTCTATGTGACCACCTATTCGCCTGACTGGGTGAAACGCTACATCGAGAAGGATTTTTTCGACATCGATCCCGTGCTTCGCCATGGGCTGCGTGCTGTGACATTGGTTGATTGGAAGGAAATCGACCTATCGGAGAACGCCGTGCGCACGTTCTTTGGTGAAGCGAGGGAACATGGTGTCGGGAAGCATGGCATCACGTTCCCGATTAGGGGTGTCGACGGCGACCGCAGCATTCTGAGCGTGACGAGCAACGAGAACGCAGCGGCGTGGCAGGCGTTTCTCAAATCCGAGGTTCGCGACTTCCAGTATCTCGCCGGCGAATTTCACAATGCTATCGGTCGAATCCAAGGAAGGCCACGCCATCAGACGGTCTGCTCCGATAGAGAGATCGAATGCCTGAAATGGTACGCGAGGGGAGAGAAGGTCAAACGGACCGCAGAGATACTGTCGCTATCCCCTCGCACGGTGCAATTTCATCTCGATCTGGCACGGGCCAAGCTGGGTGCCAAAAGCTTGGCCCACGCGGTTGCGATCGCCGCCGAGCGCGGCCTTTTCTTTCAAAGACTTTTCTGATCGGTAGCCAGGGCCTTCGCGGGCGGCAGACACTTAGTGGGCGAGCTGCGGGGCAGGAAGACTTGTTTTCGGCCCGAAAGCGCGCACCATTCGATCGCCGGGGCGGCGTCGGTGCCGAGTAAGTCGCCCGCCGCCCTGGCAAACGCCTCCGGGGTACTGTGGGCCCAAAGGCCACCGTGTTCTTCAGATGCGGCGGGCGTGCTGCAGGGCATTGCGGCACCGGCTCTTGTGTTGCGCGCGGCGACACGCTGAACCGGCGTTGCCATCGATGGGCTTTTCATATCACACGATCTCCGCACTGGTACATCATCACCGACATGCAGACGTCCTCCCGGCGATTTCGCGGGTATGGCTCAGCGTGGTCGCTGCCTGGCATGAACGCGCCCGGCTGCAGTGCCTCGCCCATGCGCGTCAGATCGCTGAGCGCGGTACGCAGCTGAGGCCAGGGGAACTCGGTGCAGTCTTCGGCGCTTTCGCCCTCGCGCAGGACCGCATCCAGCTTGGCGGCCACGCCGGCGAGTGTCGTAGCAGGCGCTGCCATCAGGGACTCAACCAGCTCCTGCTCTTGGTCGGCGGCGGCAAGTTCCTCCCGCTTGGCGGCGGAATAGCCGATGCGCCGGTCCTCCGCATCCCAGCGCGCCTGGTGGGCTGCTAAATCCGCCTCCGCCCGAGCGCGCAGGTCCGGAAGGCCTGGATTGTCCCCCAATAGGTCTTCGATATCACCCGGCCAGGAGACGGTGACGGTGACATTCTCGTCGGGCAACTCGACTTCCGCTTTTGGGAAGCCGATGGCGTCGACCAGTCTACTCTCAAGATGCTGCTGCTTGCGGCAGAGCGCGACGGTGCGTGTGTATGCGGACTGCCATTCTTGCCACAGCGCCAGTGCTGGATCGAAGGCAGTGTTGCCGGAGAGCGCTCTGTCTGCGGACGCGCTTTGCTGAAATTGCACGGCCGCCGCGGCCGCTCCTGCACCAGTCAACAACATCCTGCGCGTGACGGTGGGACGAACTCGTGTATTGTCGGAATCACCCATGATCCGAGCTCCCTATAGCCTGGGTTCTGGTCAGGCTGGGCGATGTGAGTCACCACGTCGTCCGGCCGTTTTGCAGGTTGGCAGAGTACAGGTCGGGATGTGAGTCGGCAAGAAGAATCATCACACAGTGATGAAATTAGCGCGATCCAATGCAAGATGGCACGGGTAGCTCTTGGGTGGGGTGTGCGGGAACTGGCCGAAGTGGCGCAGGTCGCAACGCAAACGATCACTCGTCTCGAAAAAGGTGACCGCCTCAAGGCAAAAACAGTTGCGGCAATCCGCGCGGCGTTTGAGGCGGCAGGCATCGAGTTCATTGCGCAAAATGGCGGCGGCCCAGGGGTTCGGCTTGCGCAGCCCGATGTCGGCGCGCGACCATCGGCGCGCAATGGTTAACTTTGGTCACTGCGGAACCGCCAAGCGCGGTCATTAGACACCCCTTAAGATGGCTACGAAAGAAGTCGAACAGGATGTCCTTGCGCAGACAGCAGTTTAACCGCCTTGCGGTCGAAGGAGACGAATGTCTCCCCGCCCAGCCAGTCGCCGTCGAAGGCAATCACGCCGTCCGCAAAATCACCGCCGGCCTCAAGCACTGCAAGCCCTGCCTCGACAGCTGGCCGGTTGACGACGACATTCGCGGTGTTCGACAAGGCCCTGATTGCCGCCACTATATCGAAGCGTGCAGTTTGATATTGTCGGGCCAAGACCCATGCGAACTCGCACAAGGCCTGAAGGCTAACGGCGACGATGTCTGCCTTCGCAAGGAGATCGACGGCTGCTTCCGCTTGTCGTTCATCGTCGGCGACATAGGCGCGCAGCAGAACGTTGGTGTCGGCCGTGACTTTCATTCCTTGCTCGATCCAGCTGCAGTACCCGCTTCCGCAATCGCCTCGTTGATCTCTTCAATGCTCAACACGCGTCCATTCGTCTTGCCCTTGAGAAAACCGTAGAGCTCCCTGAATGATCCCTTCACCCGCGCCGCCTTCAATTCCGCCCGGCCGTCGGGGAGCAGATCAAGTTCGATCTTCTCGCCCGGCCTAATTCCCAGATGCTGCAGAACGTCCTTGCGGAAGGTCACCTGTCCCCGTGCCGTCACCGTCAATGTCGTCATCTTACAGCTCCAATTCATCGATACGATTAGATAATGCAAATTTGCATTATCATCAATAGCAGAGTCCCGCGTTGTCGAGCAGTTGCGCTCTGGCGGGTCAATAATCGGCGTCGGTCAGCCGTCCGCCAGTCATCCAATCGTTCCAACCGGTACGGCGATACCTGCCTTGCGGAAGCTGCCATGCTTCGCCGTGCCCAGGAGATAGCATAGGTGGCGGAGTTCGAAAGGGAGCACGCCTCGCCATGGGCGCACCTCAATTCGACCGGCTCGTGCAATGAGCACCGGCCGATGCTGACGCAGGACGAACGCATGCCGTTGAGGATGTTTTCAGCGAACTGCGGGGTAGAAAACCACGCTGCCGGACTCGGCCGATGAAAGTTTGCCTTACGACTGAAGCCAAGGCGGATTTGCGGCAGATCGGTGATTACATCGCGAAGCACAAACCGCCTCGCGCCTGGTCTTTCGGATTTCGTCGGATGAGGCGGGCGGACCGGGAAGCCTTGTCCTGTCTGGAGTATTGACGAACTTTATCCATACGGGCAATCCGTCAGCACCATGCCTGAGGCGGTGTTCCTGTGCCGGATCGCAACATCTATGGTCCGTCGCTCAACCTGATCCGGAAGGCGCCGCGTGGGTAGAATGCTGGCCGAACCAAGGGTCCTATTCGCAAACCACACGGTACCGCTTGCCGGGCTCGCTGATGTTCTTGCAGACAAGCGGCTTGCTCGGCTCGGAAGAGGAGAGCGGCGGGCTTGCGGCCGGCGATGCCCGTCTGTTGGATGTCTTGAGACTTGCCATACGGCGCGGTTCGAGCCGTTCCGGCTTCTGTGGCGCAACCGGAAACACGCTGGTTTCGATCTGTGGCTGCTGCAGGCGTGGCGGCTCTTTGTCAAAGAATCGCCTGGTATCAAGCGCTCTCGGAATAATCACCGTACCATCATCGCTGCGTGCGCAGCCGCTACCCAACAGTAAAGCCAGCCCCAGGAGAAAAGGCAGTATCCGTCCAAACATAAGCTTAACCCTTATCGGGCCTATATCCGGCTTGCGGGTCGCCGACAACCGGCGCAATGGACACGAAGAAAGGGCGGCTTTGCTTGCCGCCCTTTCGAAATTATCGAGATGCGTGGACCTTTAAAAGCCCATCCCACCCCCCATGCCGCCCATGCCGCCGCCGGGCATGCCACCAGGCATGCCGCCGCCAGCCGACTCCTTCTTCGGAGCCTCCGCGATCATGGCTTCGGTGGTGACGAGCAGGCCGGCGACCGAAGCCGCGTCCTGGAGAGCCGTGCGCACGACCTTGACCGGGTCGACGATGCCCATGGCGATCATGTCGCCATATTCGCCGGTCTGGGCGTTGTAGCCGAAGGTCGCACCCTTGTTCTCAAGGATCTTGCCAGCAACGATCGAAGCTTCAGCACCGGCGTTCGCGGCGATCTGACGGGCCGGAGCCTGCAGTGCACGACGAACGATGTTGATGCCAGCAGCCTGGTCGGCATTGGCGCCGGTGGCCTTGATGTTGGCCGAAGCGCGCAGCAGCGCAACGCCACCACCAGCCACGATGCCTTCTTCCACGGCCGCGCGGGTCGCGTTGAGGGCGTCGTCGACGCGGTCCTTCTTTTCCTTGACTTCCACTTCGGTCGCACCGCCGACGCGGATCACCGCAACGCCGCCCGCGAGCTTCGCGAGACGTTCCTGCAGCTTCTCCTTGTCGTAGTCCGAAGTGGTCTCTTCGATCTGCTGCTTGATCTGGGCAACGCGGCCCTGGATCTCTTCCTTCTTGCCGGCGCCGTCGACGATGGTGGTGTTCTCCTTGGAGATCGATACCTTCTTGGCGCGGCCGAGCATGTTGAGGCCGACGTTCTCGAGCTTGATGCCGAGGTCTTCCGAGATGACCTGGCCACCGGTCAGGATGGCGATGTCTTCCAGCATGGCCTTGCGGCGATCACCGAAGCCCGGCGCCTTGACGGCGGCGATCTTCAGGCCGCCACGCAGCTTGTTGACGACCAGCGTGGCCAGAGCCTCGCCTTCGACGTCTTCCGAGATGATGAGCAGCGGCTTGGAGGTCTGCACGACGGCTTCGAGAACCGGCAGCATGGCCTGGAGGTTGGAGAGCTTCTTCTCGTGGAGCAGGATGTAGACGTCCTCGAGCTCGGCAACCATCTTGTCGGCGTTGGTGACGAAGTAGGGCGAGAGGTAGCCGCGGTCGAACTGCATGCCTTCGACGACTTCCAGCTCGGTTTCGGCGGTCTTGGCTTCCTCAACCGTGATGACGCCTTCGTTGCCGACCTTCTGCATCGCTTCGGCGATCATCTTGCCGACCGACTCGTCGCCATTGCCGGCGATCGTGCCGACCTGGGCAACCTCTTCCGAGGTCTTGATCTTTTTGGCGTTCTTGATCAGCGTCGCGACGACGTCGGTCACGGCAAGATCGATGCCGCGCTTCAGGTCCATCGGGTTCATGCCGGCGGCAACGGCCTTGTGGCCTTCCTGGACGATCGACTGCGCCAGAACGGTCGCGGTCGTGGTGCCGTCGCCGGCGATGTCGTTGGTCTTCGAAGCGACTTCGCGGACCATCTGCGCGCCCATGTTCTCGAACTTGTCTTCAAGCTCGATTTCCTTGGCGACGGTGACGCCGTCCTTGGTGATGCGCGGGGCGCCGAACGACTTGTCGATGACGACGTTGCGGCCCTTGGGGCCGAGCGTTACCTTCACCGCGTCGGCGAGGATGTTGACGCCGCGCAGCATGCGCTCGCGGGCATCACGGGAGAATTTTACGTCTTTGGCAGCCATTTTTAGCTCCTGGGCATTTCGCCCGAAATTCAGATTGGATGGTACGGATGAAAGGCAGCGGCGTGTTAGCCGATGATGCCCATGATGTCGGCTTCCTTCATGATCAGAAGGTCTTCGCCATTGAGCTTGACTTCGGTGCCCGACCACTTGCCGAACAGGATACGGTCGCCAGCCTTGACGTCCAGGGGCACGAGCTTGCCAGCTTCGTCGCGGGCGCCCGAGCCGACGGCGATGATCTCGCCTTCCTGCGGCTTTTCCTTTGCCGTGTCGGGGATGATGATCCCGCCGGCGGTCTTGGATTCGGATTCGACCCGGCGAACGACCACGCGGTCATGAAGCGGGCGGAACTTCGACTTTGCCATTTTTTGGATTTTCCCTGGTGCGGAGATTGAGAGGTCGGTTGCCGGACCGTTGTTAGCACTCAGAGGTGTCGAGTGCTAACGCGGCTGTGAAATAGGCTACCGGCTCATCCTAGTCAAGAAGGAAGAGGGTCACGGGCGAAGAGCAAAAATCGCGCTGCCATGCGACCGCAAGAGGCCCTCGCTGTTCGTGACTGCCAGTACCGGGCTCTAACCGCAAGCAAGTCGTAACGGGCTTGCAAATATCGCAGAGCTTGGCCACAACGCGCTTTGCCAGATGACCTAGGGTGAGGGCGCAAGCAAGGAGTGGATATGGTTTTCCGACTGAAGGAGCTGCTCGGCAAGAGGTTTGATGAAGAAGTGCAATTCTTCAAAGCCTGGCAGAAGGACAAGAAGGGCGTAGGAGCCCTCATCCCCACTTCGATATATGCGGCGCACCGGATGGCAAGCGTCATCAACCCGCGGTCCGGAATGCCGATCCTAGAGCTTGGCGCGGGAACCGGCGTCATCACCAAGGCAATCCTGGAGAGGGGCATCAAACCGCATCAGTTGGTGTCGCAGCTCTTCCATCCCAATCAAAAGCGTCGAATGGGGCTGTCAGGTCCTCCTATGTCTTTCCGGCGACTGGCAAGGCACCCCCTCGTGCCGCCAATTTACAAGTTGATTGCGGCGATGGAAGCCCCGGGTTTTAATTGGCCGACCTGTCCGCAAGCCGACTCAAGCGCGGCGAGATTTGGGAAGTATGAGGATTGTCCGTCTGGCTGGCAAGCAGTTGGCAGCTCCGAATCCGATCGGCCGGGCTTAGGTCAAGAACGAAACATCTGCCGCATCGCGGCCGATAGGCTCTCATTACCCGTCGTTTTCAAAAACAAAGGACTCGGCGGGTATCATGGAGACGGATCACGTCCGGTCCAAATCGAAATCGACGGTAAGGTGGTTGCGGCAACAACCCAGACCGCGGGAAACGATCGAGGGCATTCCCTTGGTAATGGCCCCACCTACTTACACCATCCCTCGACCGATGCGCGGAAAGCCCTGGTTCATCGAGTATGATGACGCGAACGGCGTGCGCCAGAAAAGCTGGTTCACTCTCAACATCCCATGAGCCAGGCGATCACGCAGGACGAGGTGCTACGACGGTGACAATTTCAGGGAGGTTTGAAGTGTTCAAGGTGCTTCTCCTGTCCACTGTGATTTTGAACACAGGCGCAGTGTTGGCAGCGGCTGGTCAGAGCGACAAGCCGCGATCAAACGTGGACAATCCTATGTGGCCCGCTTCACTAAGATGGGACTGCAACACAGCTGCCAAAATCGTGTGCGAGCGTGATGGCGGTTGCTCAGTGGCTGGGGACCACACTGGATTTGTGCTGAACTACGGCAGCAACGAAGCTGAGTTTCCGGCCAGCAATGTCAGGATCAAACGCCACTATCAACAGACCGTGCAGGGGAGCCCTTTGCAGCAGGAAGTTAAAGTTGAACTGGCCGACAATCGCGTTCTTTGGCTGACGGCCGTGGATGCCAGCCGCACTTATTCGCAAGCGTGGGTCGGCGCATTGAGCGAGTTGAAGGGTGGCGCGGTACTCATGGGATCCGAGGGAGTCTATTGCATGCCGCACAAGTGAGTGCGCCGAGAGGGGAGGCGAGCGAAGGCCGATATGGTCCGACCCCGGCGTTTCAGAAAAGGTCGGGGGCTTCCCGTCCAATTTCATCAGACGATGAGGAGTTTTAGTAGCATCGATGTGTCGAACCGAGACGTCGAGTAAGCATGGCGCAATCCGTGGGTGTTGCGGAGCCCTGCCTTGAGTGGCAGGGCTATTCATCATCCAACAAAGTATCTGCGATGGAATGGCAAGGGGCGCTTGAGGCGGCTCGTTCATTCATCTCTGTCAATGCAACCCAAACTCGCGCAGCAATTCTTCGCGATAGCGCACGAAGCGGGTTTCGCTGCGCTCGCGCGGGCGTGGCAGGTCGATGTCGATCAGCCTTGCCGCGCCACCTTTCTCCTTGGGCAGGATCAGCACCCGGTCGGCCAGATAGATCGCCTCTTCCAGATCGTGGGTGACCATCACCATGGTGACGTTCTCCTCACTCCAGATGCGCGCCAGTTCTTCCTGCATGCCGATCTTGGTCATAGCGTCCAGCGCCCCCAGCGGCTCGTCGAGCAGAAGGATCTCTGGCTGGATGGTGAGCGCCCGGGCGATGCCGACGCGCTGCGCCATGCCGCCGGAAAGCTGGCTCGGAAAAGCATCGGCGAATTCGGCAAGGCCGACCAACGCGACGTAGAAACGGGCGCGTTCCTCGGCTTGGCTCTTGGGCACGCCGCGCACTTCGAGGCCGAAGGCGACGTTGCCGAGCACACTGAGCCACGGCAGCAGGCGCGGTTCCTGGAAGATCACGGCGCGCTCGGCGCCGACGCCATGCACCGGCTGGCCGTCGATCGCGACGGCGCCGCTGTCGGCAGCCTCCAGTCCCGCAAGAATACGCAGCAGCGTGGTCTTGCCGGAGCCGCTGGCGCCGACGATGACCAGGCATTCCCCCGAACGGATGTCGAGGTTGAGCGTCCGCAGCACGGCAAGCCGGCGCCCGCCGAGGCTGAAGGATTTGGAGAGGTCGCGGATCGAGACCTCTCCGCTGCGATTGGAACCGGTCATCTCATCTCTCAGCTATTTCAGGGCTCAGTTGATCTTAGTTTCGCCGAGCCGGTACAGGATGTCGACAGCTTTCAGCTTGCCCTTGGCCAGGCGGCCGTCGCGCTCCAGCACGGCGACCCAGAAATCGATGTCGCGGTCGGTCGCCTGCGCACCTTCGCGAAGTCCGAAACCGGTCCAGTATTTGGCGAGATCGCCGTTTTCGCCACGCTTGTTGAGGATATTGGCCAGCACCTTGCGGGCTTCGTCCGGGTTCTGACGCGACCAGTCCGACGCGCGCGCCGACTGTTGGACGAAGTTGCGCGCCGCATCCGGATTGGCGGCGATGAAGTCGCGCCTGAGCACGACGAAGCCGCCGGCGAGTTCGCCGAGCACCTGGGTATCGTCGAACACGCCGCGCACGCCGCCATTGGCGACCAGCGCGCCGGCAAACGTTGCCTGCCAGTAGCCGAGCCCGGCTATATCGACCTGGCGCGAGCGCAAGGTCTGCTCCAGCTGCGGCCCGGGCACGACAATGAGGTTGGCGGCAGTCGGCGGCAGGCCGACGCTGTGCAGGGCTTCGCGCACCGTATAGTCGAGATGGGCGCCGAGCGTGTTGACCGAGATGGTCTTGCCGGCGATGTCGGCGATCGATTTGATCGGGCTGTCTTCGAGCACGTAGAAGACGCTTTTGACGTCCTTATTGATGCCGTTGCTCGGATACGCCGCGACGAAGTCGTTGCCGCCCGAGATCGAGTTGATCACCGCCGCGGTGGCGGCCGAGCCGATGTCGACGCTGCCGGAGGACAGCGCAAACAGCGATTCCGGTCCGCCCGAGGCATAGCCGACATTCTCTAGTTCGACGCCGAGCCCCTTGAAGTAGCCGAGTTCGTCGGCCAGTTCATGCGGCGAGATGCTGCCCCGGCTGGCGAGATAGCGGAATTTGACGGGTGCGGTTTCGGCAAAGGCGAGGCGCGGCAGGCCGGCGGCGATGAGGCCGGCGGCAAGCGGTGCGCCGGCAAGCAGGGAACGGCGGGTGATTTTCATGGTCCGGTCTTTCCTGGGTTTTGGGGGAGGCCTAGGTTGAGTGTGGGCTGCTCAGTTGGCTGGATTGCTCCAGCGGCAGAGTCGCCGCTGCAGCGTGACCAGTACCTGGTTGGCGATCAGGCCGAGGCCGGCGAGGATGACGATTGCCGCAAACATCAGCGGGATCTGAAAATTGTACTGCGCGTTCATCACCTGGAAGCCGATGCCCTTGTTGGCGCCGATCATCTCGGACGCGATCAGGAGCAGCAGCGCCGTGGTGGCGCTCAGCCGCAGGCCGACGAAGATCGACGGCACGGCGCCCGGCAGCACGACGCGGCGAAACACGGTCAGCCGGCTCGCGCCGTAGACGCGCGCCATTTCGAGCAGCTTTGGATCCACTTCCTTGACGCCGCTGGTGGTGTTGAGCAGCAGCGGAAACAGCGTCGCCCAGAAGATGACGAAGATCTTCGAAGTTTCGCCGAGCCCCAGGAGCAGGATGAACACCGGATAGAGCGCCAGCGCCGACGTCTGCCGGAACACCTGCAGGATCGGATCGAGCGCGGTTTCGACCGGGCGCACCTGGCCCATGAACAGGCCGAGCGGGATGGCGACCGCTACGGCCGCCGCAAAGGCAATGCCGGCGCGTTGCAGGCTGATGGCGATGTCGCCGAGCAGGCTGCCGCCGGCAAGCCCCTTCCAGAGCGCAGCTATGATCATGTCGATCGGCGGCAGCACCGCCGCGTTGACCCATCCGACGCTGCTCGCCACCTGCCAGAGCGCCAGGAAGCCAACAAGCACGCCGTAGCGAGACAGAAACCGAACAGCCGTCCGGCCGCCGAGGTGCAAGAAGTCGGCGCCGAAACCAGTTTCGCCGCCACTGCGGCGAACCGCTATCTGCCGATCGATGTGCTGCAATGTCATCGTTTTACCCTTCAGCTACGAGGATCATTCGGCGGCAAGGACGGTCGACCGAGCGACGGTCCATGGATTTTCCGGCCGCCTGAGGCCGAGATTCTCGCGCAGTGTCCGGCCTTCGTAAGCCGTGCGGAACAGGCCGCGCCGCTGCAGTTCGGGAATGACCAGATCGACGAAATCGTCGAGCGCGCCGGGCAGCCAGGGCGGCAGGATGTTGAACCCGTCGGCCGCCTCGCTGGTAAACCATTCCTCCAGCTGATCGGCGACCTGCGTGGCGCTGCCGACAATGGTGTAGTGGCCGCGCGCCGTCGCCACCCATTGATAGAGCTGGCGGATGGTGAAGTTGTGCTCGTCGGCGATCTGCCGGATCAGCGCCTGGCGGCTCTTCATGCCTTCGGTTTCCTTGCTCGGCGGCAACGGGCCGTCGAGCGGATACCCCCTGATGTCGAGCGTCTGGCCGGCAAGTCCGTTGAGGAGCGCAACACCGTCCTCGGGCAGGATGAGGTCGTTGAGCTGCTTGTATTTGGCGCGGGCTTCTTCCTCGGTGCGACCGACGAAAGGGGCAACGCCCGGCATGATCAGCACCTGGTCGGGATCGCGGCCGGCTTCAGCCACGCGCGCCTTGATGTCGCGGTAGAATTCCTGCGCCGTCTCCAGCTTCTGATGGGCGGTGAAGATCACCTCGGCCGAGTGCGCGGCAAGCCCGCGTCCGTCTTCGGACTGCCCGGCTTGTACGACAACCGGATGTCCCTGCACCGGGCGCGGCACGTTGAGCGGGCCTTTGACGCTGAAATGCTCGCCCTTGTGGTCGATGTCGTGCAGTTTGTCCTTGTCGTAGAAGCGGCCCGACTGCTTGTCGCGGATGAAGGCGTCATCCTCCCAGCTGTCCCACAGCGCTTTGACCGTCTCGACATGCTCATGCGCCCTGGCATAGCGCTCGGCATGGTTGGGCTGGACGTCGCGGTTGAAATTGCGCGCCGTCTCGTCGCCGGCCGAGGTCACCACGTTCCAGCCGGCGCGGCCGTTCGACAACAGGTCGAGCGAGGCGAATTTGCGCGCCAGCGTGTAGGGCTCTTCATAGGTGGTGGACGCCGTGGCGATGAAGCCGAGATGCGTGGTCAGCGGCGCCAGCGCCGCAAACAGCGTCACCGGCTCGAAGCCGGCGATCTTGGCATTGCCGCCTTCGCGGGCGCCGAGGCCAACGGTCAGGTTGTCGGCGAGGAAATAGGCGTCGAACAGGCCGCGCTCGGCGGTCAGCGCCAGCTGCTTGTGGAACTCGAAATTGGTGGCGCCGTCGGCGGGCGCATCGGGATGGCGCCAGGCGGCGATATGCTGGCCGCCGCCGGGCAGGAAGGCGCCGAGCTTGATCTGTCTGGGCATTGTCAAATTCCCTCTTGTCGCATCAGTTGAAGACATGCCCCCTGGTGTTCAGGCGGCCTTCGCTGGCTTGGCGGCCTTCGTCCGCGAGACGCTGCGACGTCCGTCGACCGCGACTGGCACGTCGCCGTCGACCGTGGCGCGGTGGACAACACGGCGCTGATCGCCGTAGTCGTTGACGGCGTAATGCTGCGTGGCGCGGTTGTCCCAGATCGCCACATCTCCCCGCTGCCAACGCCAGCGAATGGTATTCTCCGGTGCGGTAACGTAGGATTGGAACAACTCGTAGACTCGGTGGAAGTCGCTTCTGGACAGGCCGACGAACCGCTGCACGAAGTTGCCGAGAAGGAGGGTGCGCTCACCGGTCTCGGGATGAACCCGCACAACCGGATGTTCCGTTTCGTAAATCGTTGAAGTAAACACCTCATCGAAGTGTTTTGCTTCCGCCTCTGTCGCCCGCGGTCGCACCGCCGCGTAGTCGTAGGCGTTGCTGTGGACCGCCCAAAGATCGTCGGCGAGGCGCTTGAGCGTTGGCGGCAAACTCTCATAGGCGGCGGCGGTATTCGACCAGATCGTGTCGCCACCGGCCGAAGGAATGACCACGCCGCGCAAGACTGAGAATTTTGGATAGGCGTCGACGAACGTGACGTCGGTGTGCCACTGATCGGCACGCCCGCCTCCGCGGCTTGAATCGAGTTCGAGGATTGAGGCCGTGCCGACGATTGACCCCTGGGTTGGATGCGGCACCAAATCGCCGAGCCGCTGGGCGAAACGCTCCTGCTCGGCATCGTCCAGGTGCTCCTGGCCGCGGAAGAACACGACCTTGTGGCGGAGCAGAAGCTTATTGATTGCCACCACAACCGTGTGGGGTAGATCCCCGGATAGACGAACGTTGCTGATCTCTGCGCCGACGTGTGCCGTAAGGGGAGCAACATCGCCTTCCGGAATGGTTGCGTCAATGAAAGCAGGCTTAGTCATGGCTAATCTCCTGGCGAATGAGCTTTTGGTTGCGGCTGACGATTCCTCGAAGATTCAGACAGGGCTGGAGGAGGCGCGTCAGCCCAGATTTGCGCTAGAAACTCGGCTCGAGAAGCGCCACTGGCCGCGGGTGATAGCAATGTCCGCCCGAGGCGCGTCGGAATCCGAAACCAACTCGTCTCGAGTTCGCGATGCCAGATAGGGCGCGAATTGCCCGATCGCACGATCGAGCCGATCGGCCAATGTAGGCGAGACGGAGGTTTGGTCGACGAAGTCGCGTTCTGAAGCGTAGATCCCTGTCGCCAGCGTTCGCGCCTCGAAGAACCCGAAGAGCGGCCGCAGCTGATGCTCGACGATCAACGCGTATCGGTCTCCGCCGCCGGTCGCGGCGAGCAGTACCGGCTTGCCTATGAAAGCGGTGGGCTCCAGCAAATCGATCAAATGCTTGAAGAGGCCAGCGTAACTGCCTTTGTAGACCGGGCTTGCGACGACCAGTGCTTCGGCTTGCAGGAGATGGTCAATAAGTCTCCTTGCCTTCGTGTCCAGATCGGAGAGGCGTTGCGCGGCGCCCAGCGAAGGCAGGAACTGGCCAATATCGATGACCTCGAAGCTCCTATGATATTGTTGCGCCATTCGCCTCACGATCTCTTGGACCAAAGCGCGGGTGCGGGAGGGAGAACTGAAGCTGCCGGAAAATCCGACGATTGCAGGTCTGGTCATTCGGTCCTGTCCCTCTCGGTGAATGCGGGCCGCAGTCGCGACATGGGGACAGAATAGTTATTTCTACAAAATCTATAGAGAAAGGGAATTGCGTATTTGCGTCTACTTGTGAAATTCCTTTCCCCCGCTTGGCGTTTCGAAGCTCGCCTTTCGATGAACGACGTAATTGTGATGTGTAGCGCCTCGCGCGGCGCGGAACGGGTTCTTGCGACCACGACAGACTGGGCGCTTCTAGGGACAAGCTGCACGACGTCGACCAAAGCCGGCCCGCAATTAAGCGTCAAGGGCCGCCTCAACGTGCCGCGTTCCGTGCAGGGGCGTCCGGGGGTAGTCCAGACTGGGCAGTCCGAAGATGGACGCAGGCTTGCCGCGCACTCGGGGCGCAGGAGTTCTACGCGATATCGAGGCGCGAGTGGCGGCTGTCGGCCGCGATGTCGATTAGGCCGCACTTATTCGGAAGCGTGGGTCGGCGCACTGAGCGAGTCGAAAGGTGGCGCGGTACTTATGAAATCCTGGGGAGAGTCTATCGCATGCCGCACAAGTGAGTGCGTCGAGAGGGAGGCGAGCGAAGGCCGATATGGCCTGGCTAGGGACCCTGGCCCCAGACAGAAGAAGTCAGAGTCTCCCGACCATGTTTTGAATCAGACGGTGAGGTGGTGTTAATTAACGTCGATCTGTCAAACTGAGGCTTAGAGTAAGACTTACTTTCGTAGTACTGATCGAATGTCTCTCGATTGCTATTCATAAGACTTTCAGCAAGCGTAATGCATACTTGGAAATATTAAAATATATTAGCTTTTACTGATAAAAGTCGCATAACATATATTATGGAACTTAGAGGCAGGTCCAAATCTGTTGCAGTTTGGCGTCTGTCTGGTCGACGCATTCGCTGCCTTTTTTCCGGAAGGAAACTGCTTGCACAATGCCATTGATAACGTTGAATTAGGTGTTTGTGGGCCGCGAAGCGGAGCTCCTCAATAGAGGAGCGTAGCGGCCCGTAAACACTGCTTGGTTGGGGAAATTTGCAACGTCCGTGTGTCTTTCGTCGCAGTTTTAAGTTACCTTCGAGGCATGCCGTGTTTGAAGCTCCGCAATCCATCGCTGCCTCCATCGTTGGCTGCCTGGGTCCTGACAGACCAGCACGCCGGCCGCGCTATTGGCCGACGATCTGGGTGGAAATGGCTCACGCTCGCGCTTCCAGTCGAACCCAGCAGGTGCATCTTGGCGCTCTCAACCGCCTCTATGCGTCGGCTGGGGCGCAGCCTGGTCGCAGCGTCGCGTGCTTCCGCAATCTCTGGAGAATCATTTGGAGTCGCCGATATTTTCCTGATCGTATATCCTAGCAGCGCGACCGGCGAAGTTCGGCCAAGCGATCGGCCAAATCGACCTACCGATCGCAAATTTGTACATGCTATCAATGCGCTAAGCATAGCGAATATCGGCCATCATCGGCATCGGCATTGGCGTCGTCGATCAACCGTCTCGGTGAAGCTGAGGTAGCGCTAAACATCGGCCAAATGATCGGCCAGTTATGGGCGCTCAGTTAAAATTTCTGTTGACATATACGTACTTAGCGCGATCTAACATCGGCCAATCATGGAAGAGACCGTACAGCGCATCGAGCCGGCGCGCCTGGAAGACGTTGCGGAGCCTATCTCCGACGCGCTGGCTGAGCTGTCAGCAAGCTCGGCGGTTCTCGGCGCCAAGCTGCATCCGCGCACGGCCGCGAACCTGGCGGATCTCGTGCGCATCATGAACACCTATTACAGCAACCTGATCGAGGGCCACAACACGCGCCCCCGCGACATCGAACGCGCCCTCGCCGGCGAATTCGACAAAGACCAGGAACGACGCAACCTGCAGGTGGAAGCCGCGGCCCATGTTCGACTGCAGGGGGAAATCGATCGCCTGGCCGCAGAGGGTCAGCTCCCAGAACCGGCTTCGCTTGATTTTTTGCGCTGGCTGCATGCGGAATTCTACCGTGACGCCGATGAGGCGATGTTGCGCATTCGCGGCGCAGACAGAGAATTCTTGATGGTTCCGGGTCGGTGGCGATCACAGCCCGAACATGATGTCACTGTCGGCCGCCACCAGCCGCCGTCAAGCGATCGCGTCGAAGCGTTCATGGAGCATTTCGCTAGCCGGTACCGCTTCCAACGTACGGGCAAAGCGGCTAGGATATTGGCGATTCCGGCCGCGCATCATCGGTTCAATTACATTCATCCCTTCCCAGACGGCAATGGACGCGTCAGCCGCTTGATGAGTCACGCCATGGCCCATGAGGCAGGAATCGCCGCGCACGGGCTGTGGTCGATTTCCCGAGGCCTGGCGCGGGGTCTGGAAAGCCGCGGCGACTATAAACGCATGATGGATCACGCCGACATGCCACGCCAAGGCGATCGCGACGGCCGCGGTAATCTTTCTATGCGGGCGCTGGCGGATTTTACCTTATGGTTTCTACGCGTATGCATCGATCAGGTCAGTTTCATGTCCAGCCTGTTCGATTTGAACCAACTTGCCCGGCGTCTGCAGCGGTTCGTTCAACGCTACGACCTGAAGCCAGAAGCTTTCCGGCTGCTCGAGGAGGCGCTTCTGCGCGGCGAGTTCGATCGCGGTGAGGCCTCACGTATCGCTGGCTTGCCGGAACGTACGGCCCGCCGCGTGTTTACCGAGGTGCTCGAGCTTGGCCTGCTTGCGTCCGATACCCCGAAAGGACCGGTATCGCTACGCTTCCCGGTTGACACGTTGGACGAACTGTTTCCTAAGCTATTTCCGGAAACTTAGCGTTGCATAACTGCGCCTATAGTGTTGCCGATGCCCTTGTCACTCCAGCGAGTCCAGCCGCGGCTCGGGCGCTCGGTGAGTTCGTGGTCCGCAAGCTTAAACCTCCGTTCGATTGGGCGCAGGATGGATAGATATTGGGAACCGAAACAATCCGCAGAAATATTTTGGTACCTATGTTGGTTAGCGCTGCCGCTGCGCAAATCACAACTATTTGGAAACAAAGCGAAATCTTCTCGGATCGGATTCCGCCTCTGAGTGCCGCCGAGGGCAACAAGCGCGCCTGACGCAACGCCGCCAGATCAGCCGAGCCGGTGCAGAAGCAGGCGACGGCCAACTGGCGGATGACGATCTCGAAATGCGCGACAACCGCCTCGGTGGACACCGTCGCCGCGCGCGGCACGCCGGCCGCCTGCCCGGCGATGTCCGCGCCCAGGCGGATGGCCTTGGCCACATCGACGCCGTCGCGGATTCCGCCCGACGCGATCAGCTTCACAGTTGGCAGTGCCCGACGTAACCGTCTGCACGCGGCTTGAATCAGCGTTCCGGCCACTCGTTCCGGTCAATGAGGATACGCTCGGCCGCTCCGTCGAGATCCTCGTATTGACCAGACCTCAAGGCCCACAGGAAGCCAGACAGTCCAAGCCCGCCCGCCAACAGAGCAACAGGTATGAGATAAACCAGGATTGTCATGAGGGTTGCGCCAATGTGCCAGTGTGGGGGCGCCTGTCTGGCGGAGCAGTTCTCCTTGGCTCGTCTGGCACAAAACTTTGCAGCCTCGATGCATTACCAATGACAAGCAGTGATGAGGCCGACATCGCGATCGCGGCGATCAACGGCGTGACATGCCCCAGAATGGCGATCGGCACGGCAACAGCGTTGTAGATGATCGCGATGGCTATGTTCTGGCGGATCAGCCGCCCTGCCTTCCGCGAGACGTCCAGCGCAAGGGGTACTGCCGAAAGGCTTTCACGCAGGAACACGAAATCGGCGGCGTTGCGGCCGATATCGGCGGCGGTGGCTGGAGCGATCGAGACGTGCGCCGCGCCCAGCGCTGGCGTGTCGTTGAGCCCGTCGCCCACCATCAGGACCTTGTGGCCGGCCTTGGTCAGCACTTCGATCCGCTCAGCCTTATCGGACGGCAGCAGCGCCGAAACAAAACGGTCGATGCCCAATATTCTTGCGACATCGCCACAAGCGTCCGGGGTATCGCCCGACAGCATTTCGACCGACACGCCGGCATCCTTCAATTGTCCGACCGCCGCCTTGGCGTCGGCGCGCGTAGCGTCCTCGAACGTGAAGGAGGCGACGATCCTCCCATTCTTCGAAAGCACCGTCCCGCCATAGCCGCCATACTTGCCTTCGCCACCGGTCCGGGCTTTCCATCCGGCCCAGCCGCGACGGCCAAGACGCCAGGTGCTGTCCGCGGTCGTGGCTTCGATGCCGAGACCCGGGTGCTCGCTGACGGCTTCCAGCTTCGGCTGGCCGGCAAAACCCGCGAATGCGGCGATGGCCTTCGAGAACGGGTGACGGGAGTGCGCCGCCATGTCGGCTGCGATCGCCAGCATCACCGGATCGATGGTCGACGCGTTGACCAGCCTGGGCTGTCCGAGCGTCAGTGTGCCGGTCTTGTCGAACACCGCCGTATCAATCGCGGCCAGGCGTTCCATGGCCGAACCGTCCTTGACCATGATGCCGTTTTCGAACAGGCGCCGCGCCGCCACCACCTGCACGATCGGCACGGCGAGGCCGAGCGCGCACGGGCATGTGATGATGAGAACGGCGATCGCGATCGTCACTGCCCGGTGCCAGTCGCCGGTCACCGCCATCCAGCCAAGGAACGTCACGAAGGCGGTGAGATGGACCACCGGCGCATAGAGCGCCGAGACACGGTCGGCGATCCGCCGATAGTGCGCACGACCACCTTCGGCGGCTTCCATCAGCCGGACCATTTCCGCCAGGAAGGAGTCCTTTGCCGCAGCGGTCGCTTCGATGGTCAGGGGGCCGGTAAGGTTGAGCGTGCCGGCCTGAACCTGTTGCCCGGACGTCACGGTTTTTGGTGTGCTCTCGCCAGAAACCAGCGAGCAGTCGAGATCCGACGCGCCCCGAATGATCCGGCCGTCGACAGGGACCCTTTCGCCTGCGGCGACCAGAAGGTGCATGCCCGGTTCGATCTCGCCAACCGGCAGGTAGTCGCGCGCGCCATCGCCGCGCAGCACCATGGCGCCACGTGCGGCCAACTGGGACAGGCCTTTCACGGCGGTCCGTGCCCGTTCGCGCATGACGTGATCCAGGGTGCGGCCGATCAACAGGAAAAACAGCAACGAAACCGAGGCGTCGAAATAGGCGTGATCGCCATGATTGATCGTCTCGTAGAGGCTCATGGCATAAGCGAGCGACACCCCAACCGCGATCGGCACGTCCATGTTCATGCGGCCGTGGCGCAGTGCATTCCAGGCCGAGCGGAAGAAGATGCCGCCGGCAAAGGTGAGCGCCGGGATGGCGATCAATGCAGAGACCCAGTGAAACAGGTCGCGGGTAGCACCTTCGGCGCCGGACCAGACCGAGACCGAAAGCAGCATGATGTTGCCGGCGGCGAAGCCGGCGACCGCGACCGCGCGGATCAGCTCGGCAAGCGTCTTGTCTTTTTCATCGATCTCGGCGGCGAACAGATGCGCCTCGTAGCCCAGTCGTCTCAGCGCAGCGACGAAGGGCGGCACCTCGTCGCCTCGCCACCGGATCGCGACGCGCTTGGTCGACAAGTTGACACGCGCGTCTTCGACATTGTCGAGCTTTGCCAGCGCCGTCTCGATCGCCTGGATGCAGGCTGCGCAATGAACCGTCGGTACTGAAAGGTCGGTCTGGCGAAGACCATCGCCAACCAAGCGGCTCGCCAACCTGATCTCCTGGCCAGATGGCAGGACCGATGTGGTACCGGTCAGATCCATTGCCTGTTCCGCGCCGGGTGCACAGCAGCTCATTGCAGCACTCCTTGCGAAATCATGATCCTGCGGACGTCGCGATAGGGTTGCGCCAGGCCGGCATCGGCGTCGACTTCGACGATCCAGACGCCGTCCTTCGGCATGTGCCGCGCCGCGAATTCCTCGCCGAAGGCGAGGGCGAGCGTAACGGACTTGTCCTCTTTCTCGTATGCGGGATGGCGAAACAGCACCTTGACGCCATGCAAGGGGACCGGCTTGCCGGTGGTATCGCTCAAGCTGTAGCGGACCTCACCCCGAGCGATCGTCAGTTTGCCGGTCCAGCCGAGTGCCGCCTGCGCGCGCCCTTCCTCGGCCTTTCGGTTGAATTGCTGGCTGGCCACATAGGTGTTCTCGACGACAAGGCCGGTCCAGGTCGTGCTGGCGAGTGTCGCCATCGTGAGATTGACCGCGATGATCACGCCGAAAAAGCCGAGAATGGTGAGCAGCATGTGCCTGCCGGTGAACTCACGCGTCTTTTGCGTATTGGTGCTCATCTGGCGATCTCCGGGGCGTTGAAGGTGGCGGTGTATTCGTCCGATTCGAAGCTCGCTCTGTCCTCGACGCGGAACTTGAAGGTTTGTGCAGCGTGCCGAACCTCATCCGCTGGCTGGCGCACGAAGACCTTCAGCATGTTCAGCCGGTCGGGTTCGACCGCGATGGCGAAGAAGCGAGCTGCCGGCAGATCACTGCCGACGACGCTCATTTCGGCTCCCTGCAAGCCCTGCATCGTGACGACGATCGTCCTTGGCTCGGGGATCATGTTAAGCAGCTTGACGGTGTAACCGTTGCGGATCGAGGCGTCGGACAGGGTCACGAATTGCGGATTGCGGTCGTGCAGGACGTTGATCTCGAGTCGGTCGCGCGTCAGCAGCGAATAGATCAAGGCAAGCCCGACCGCCGTCCACGCGCCCATGTAGAAGGAGGTCCTCGGCCGGAAGATCTTGCGAATATGGAAATGCGCCAACCTGACGGAGAATGTGCTGTCGGCCGTTCTGACGAGTGAAGGGTTCACGGGACCGGAGCCGCCTGCGGTCGCCACCGCCATGTTGGCGTTGTAGTCGGACAGCGTCGCATAGGAGATCAGCCCGCGCTCCTTGCCGAGCTTGTTCATGACGCCGTCGCAGGCATCAAGGCACAGCGCGCAAGTGATGCATTCGAGTTGCTGGCCGTCGCGAATGTCGATCCCCATCGGGCAGACTGCGACACAGGCATTGCAGTCCACGCAGTCACCGACCGGCTGCCCCGCAGCCTGGACCTTCTTGGCGTGCCGCGAACGAGGTTCGCCACGCCAGTCATTGTAGGTCACAGTGAGCGAATTCTCGTCGAGCATGGCAGCCTGGATGCGCGGCCACGGGCACATGTAGGTGCAGACTTGCTCGCGCATCAGCCCGCCGAACGTGTAGGTGGTCGCCGTCAGCACCGCGATGGTGACGTAGGCGACCGCAGCGGCGGTGCCGTTGAATACGTCGCCGATCAGCGTCGGCGCATCGGCGAAATAGAGGATCCAGGCGCCGCCGGTAGCTGCCGCTATGACCAGCCAGATGGCGTGTTTCGACACACGCAGCACCAGTTTGCGCGCGGTCCAGCGGCCGGCGTCGAGCTTCATGCGAGCGTTGCGATCGCCTTCGATCGCCCGCTCGACAACTAGGAAAAGATCCACCCATACCGTCTGCGGGCAGGTATAGCCGCACCAGGCGCGGCCGACGGTGGACGTGATCAGGAAGAGGCAGATGCCGGCCATCATCAGAAGGCCGGCGACATAGTAGAATTCCTGCGGCCATATCTCGATGAAGAAGACGTAGAAACGGCGGTTGGCAAGATCGATCAGCACTGCCTGATCAGGAGCAAACGGACCTCGATCCCAGCGCAACCAGGGCATCAGATAATAGATGCCCAGCGTGATCGCCATCACCAGCCATTTGAAGCGGCGAAAGCTGCCCGAGGCGCGTTTAGGGAAGATTTTCTTGCGCGGAGCATAGAGCGGCTGTCGTGTCTTGGCGGAGTTGACCGCTTTTGCCTCGAGCCGCTCCATCTGCGTTTTATCCAGCACGTGCATCTCCACTCGCGCGCGGCCTATGACATCGTTGTGCGACGGACTTGTCTGCTTCGACAGACGTCCGGTCTGCAGTGAGCCCGCTTCGCCGTGTGGGCCGCGCCGCCTTGCTGCAGGTCAATCGCCGCATGCCGGAATGGTGTCGGGGCCCGACTCGTGCCGGGCCCCGTCGCTTGGCGGGGAGGGCCGAGAATAGGCTTCCGTTCCTATTCTCCGCCGCCAAGCGAATGGACATAAACCGCAAGTTCCTTAACCTTGGTCTCGCCGAGACGCCCGATCCAGGCCGGCATGACACCGTGCTTCGGCGCGCGGACTTGGACGGCGATGGCTGTCTCGCCGGGTGCGTAGAGCCAGATCGCATCGGTCAGATTGGGCGCGCCGAGCTCCTTGTTGCCTTTCGCATTATCGCCATGACAGGCGACGCAGTTTTCCGCGAATACCTTGGCGCCGGGCTCGATAAGACTTGCATCCTGGACCTTGCCCGAGAGGCTGGCGACATAGGCGCCGACCTGTGCGATCTGTTCGGGCGTGATGATGTCACCGAAGGGGGGCATTTCCGACTGCCGAGTATCCGGGTCGGATGCGAAACGGATGCCGTGCGCGATCGTTTGCTGGATCTGCTCGGTCGTGCCGCCCCACAGCCAGTCATCGTCGTTCAGGTTTGGAAAGCCCTTCGACCCTTGGGCGCCCGAGCCGTGGCATTGCACGCAATTGACCTTGAAGGTAGCTCCGCCGGCCGCTACCGCGAATTCACGCAGCGCGTCGTCGGCCGCAATCTCGGATACGGTCTTCTGCTGGATGGCCGCGACATATTTGCCCTTGGCGGCTTCGGCAGCCGCCAGCTCAATCTTGACAGCGTTGCGGCTGGAATAGCCAAGCACACCCTTGGTCGCGGAAGACAGCATCGGCCAAGCCGGATACGCAATTGTATAAGCCACCGCCCAAGCGACGGTGATGTAGAAGGTTATCACCCACCATTGGGGCAATGGGTTGTTGAGCTCCCTTATCCCGTCCCATTCATGACCGGTCGTTGAGATGCCCGAGACTTCATCGATATGCTCGCTGCTCATGATCAGTCGTCCTTGAGTGGAATCTGGGCGGCTTGATCGGCCTGTGTTTTGCCGCCGGGACGCAAGGCAAAGGCAATGCAGCCGACGAAGAAGAGCGCCATGGCAACCAGACCCCAGCTGTCCGCGAATTCCCGCATCAAATTATAGCTCATTGGGTCCCCCTCAGCGGTAGCCGGCTGCATCGTCATAGGTCTTGAAATCGACCAGTGTTCCCAGCATTTGCAGATAGGCGACGAGGGCATCCATCTCGGTCACCTGCTGCGGATTGCCGTCCAGATCACCGACTTTGGCTTTCGGATAGCGTTTCTCGACGCCGGAGGCATCGGCATTCGGGTCGGCCTGGGCCATCAGATCGGCATTGGCGTGCGCGATCATGTCATCGGAGTACGGGACGCCAACACGCGCGTTCGCAACCAGATGCGTCGAGAAGTCCTTCACCTCGATCGGAGCGTCCTTCAGGAAGGCATAGCGAGGCATGATAGATTCCGGCACCACCGAACGTGGATCCATAAGGTGCTGAACGTGCCATTCGTTGGAATAGCGGTTGCCGACTCGTGCAAGGTCAGGGCCGGTGCGCTTCGAGCCCCACTGGAAGGGGTGGTCGTACATGGACTCGGCGGCCAGGCTGTAGTGGCCGTAGCGCTCGACCTCGTCCCGGAAAGGCCTGATCATCTGGCTGTGGCAGAGGTAGCAGCCCTCGCGCACATAGATGTTGCGTCCGGCGAGTTCCAGTGGCGAGTAGGGCCGCATGCCTTCGACTTTCTCGATCGTGTTGTCGAGATAGAAAAGCGGCGCAATCTCGACGATGCCGCCGACGGTCACGACAAGAAGAGAGCCAACGAGAAGAAGCGTGGCGTTCTTCTCGATGATCGCGTGTTTGTCCATCAAGCCCATTGTCTGGCTCCTATTCGGCAGGCCGGAGGGCGGGCTCGGAACCTGGCATTGGTTGCTCTTCGCGCTGGTGGCCAAGAATGGTCATGGTCACGTTCCAGGCCATGAGCAGGGCGCCGGTGAGGTACATCGCACCGCCGATGGCGCGCATGACGTAGAAGGGATGCATGGCGGCGACGGTTTCGGCGAAGGAGTAGACGAGGAAACCCTGCTCGTCGTATTCGCGCCACATCAAGCCCTGCATGATGCCGGAAACCCACATCACCGCGGCGTAGACGACGATTCCGAGCGTCGCCAGCCAGAAGTGCCAGGTGACGAGCCGCAGCGAATAGAGACGTTCACGGTTCCACAGTTTCGGCACCATGTAGTAGATTGCGCCGAACGAGATCATGCCAACCCAGCCGAGCGCGCCGGAATGGACATGGCCGATGGTCCAGTCCGTGTAGTGCGACAGCGAATTGACCGTCTTGATCGACATAATCGGACCTTCGAAGGTCGACATGCCGTAGAAGGCGACTGCCATCACCATCATGCGGATGATCGGATCGGTGCGCAGCTTGTCCCAGGCGCCAGACAGCGTCATCAGGCCATTGATCATACCGCCCCATGACGGCATCCACAGCATGATCGAGAACGCCATGCCGAGCGTCTGCGCCCAGTCGGGTAAGGCGGTGTAATGCAAGTGATGCGGGCCGGCCCAGATGTAGAGAAAGATGATCGCCCAGAAGTGGACGATCGACAGGCGGTAGGAATAGACCGGCCGGTTCGCCTGCTTGGGCACGAAATAATACATCATGCCGAGGAACCCGGCGGTGAGGAAGAAACCGACGGCGTTGTGGCCATACCACCATTGCGTCAAGGCGTCCTGGACGCCGGAGAAGGCGGAGTAGCTCTTCGAGCCGAGGAAGGAAGCCGGCATCGACAGGTTGTTGACCACATGCAGCATCGCGATGGTCACGATGAAGGACAGGTAGAACCAGTTGGCGACGTAGATATGCGGTTCCTTGCGCTTCAGGATCGTGCCGAGGAACAGGATGAGATAGGCGACCCAGACGATGGTCAGCCAGAGATCCACATACCATTCGGGTTCGGCGTATTCGCGGGCTTCGGTGATGCCGAGCAGGTAGCCGGTCGCGGCCATGACGATGAACAGCTGGTAACCCCAGAACACAAACCAGGCCAGTTTGCCGCCAAACAGCCGGGCGCGGCACGTGCGCTGCACGACATAGAGAGACGTGCAAAGCAAAGCGTTGCCGCCGAAGGCGAAGACGACGCCGGATGTGTGCAGCGGCCGCAGCCGGCCGAAATTGAACCAGGGTTGGATGTTGAGGTGAGGGTATGCCAGCTGCAGGGCAATGATCACACCGACGAGCATGCCGACGACGCCCCAGAATACCGTTGCAATGGCTCCGTAGCGGATCGGGCCATCCATGTAGACGGAGGTGTCGATCGGAGCCGCCGGCTTGAAATCTGTGTTGCGCAGCAGGATCGCGGTAAAGCCAGCCACGGCGAAGAACAAAACCCCCATATGCTGGCGAAAAGGTCCTTCTACGCCGAAGCCGGCAGCCACCAGGGCCGCAAAAGCAAACAGGCTTAGAACGACGATCTCCGTGCCGAATTTCATGACATGTCCCCGACCAGGATTCCAATGCGCGGACGCCAAATCCGCGGTGCATTAATTCCGTAGTTGCCGCCTGCTCGCCCTGATCCATGTCAGAGCCGCACGATTTTGCTTCGGGCAGCATCGAGTTCGGTGCAATCAGAAGGTGGCGATTTGAACAAGGAAACGCAGCACGGGCCAACCCGCTCATGGACAAGTGCGGCTTTCTCGCGCCAGGCCGGCACAGAGGCGATTCCGGGCGAGGTCATGAAGCTTGCCCATCGGGAAAAGCTGGAGCTCTGCTTCTCGCTGGAAAGCATTGCCGATGCACTGCCGAACGTCGACCGCCTCAAATGTCTTGGAACGGCCAAGCAGATCGTTCCGCTGCTCCGTGACATTCATGGGTTTGAGGAGAGGGTGATTTTCCCTGCGTATGAGGCGCACTTGACTCCGGCCGAGGCCAAACTTGCCTCTACCAGCCGGTTGCGCATCGAGCACCTTGAGGATCAATGCTTCGCTGGCGAGGTGGCCGAAACGCTCCTAGCGATCGGTCATGGTGATCCGATAGAGAGCGCGGAAGCTGTCGGATTCATGCTACGCGGCTTCTTCGAAGGCTTGCGGCGACACATCGCTTTCGAACGCGAGCATGTCCTGCCGCGGATCGTAATAAGCGACGAAGGCCCCGACGCTTAGGTCTCATTCAAAGGCCGGTTGCCGCGCGCCTCGGCCGCCGCAGCGCTGCTCCAGCCGGCTCATGCTGTCGACCGTTACATGGCGTTTGTTCTCGATCCGGATCACGCCGTCAGCCCGCAATCGCGTAAGCTGGCGGCTCACGGTCTCGTTCGTCAGTCCAAGGAAATCAGAGATGTCGGCACGTGTCAGCGGCAGATCGAAGCATGCCGACCCAGCCGCCGGGTCGATACTGGAATCCATATTCCGGGCGATCATGAGGAGAAAGCTCGCAACCTTCTCCGGTGCGGTCTTGCGCCCGAGAGTCACCATCCATTCAAGTGCCTCGTCGAGTTCGTCCAGCGTCTGCTTGAGCAGGCGATGCTCGAGTCCCGGTGATTCCTTCATTATCCGTTCAACGGCCGCCTTCGGAAACGAGCACAGCGAGACGGAGGTTGCCGCTTCCACATTGATCGTGCTTTTCACCTTGAAGGGCCGTCCCAGAAAATCCGGTGCGAACCGAAGACCGACAATCTGCTGGCGGCCGTCCGAAAGGCACTTCGTCAGCTTCACAACGCCTGAAAGCAAGTTTGAATAGCTGTCGACGGCCTCGGCGTCGGCGATCAGTTCGACCCCCGGCTCGAGCTTGTGCCGCGACGAAGTTTTGGCGAGCCCAACCAAATGGTTTGGATCGAGCGCACCGCAGACGCCGCGATGTCGTGCTGCGCAAGACAGGCAAAGAACGGGAATGCCGGAACTGTGAATGTCTTGCCGTACTGTCATTACGCTCGCGCTACCGATCCCAAGTTTCGGCAGGATAGCAAGCGATGGCAGAGAAATCCTTGCGGCAGTTTGTCCGTGCTGGAGGCTGACCGAAATCAGGGCTTTGGCTCTTCGACGCGTCCAGACTTCCGGCGAGGCAAAAACGGCGGACCACCAAATGAGACCGGAATTAGCTGCCAGGCTTGGCGAGAACGTCCCGCGTTATACCAGTTACCCGACCGCGCCGCATTTCCATCCTGGCGTCGACGCTGATGTCTATCGAAGCTGGTTGAAGGCGCTCGAAAGCGGTGACGAGGTCTCGCTCTACCTGCACATCCCTTTTTGCGACCGGCTGTGCTGGTTCTGTGCGTGCCATACAAAGCAGATCCGCCGCTACGAGCCGGTGGCTTCGTATCTCCGCTCGCTTCACGCGGAGATCGCGACTGTCGCCGGTCTTGTCGGCGGCAAGGCCCATGTCCGCGCCGTGCATTTCGGCGGCGGCTCGCCGACCATGCTGAAGCCCGAGGATATGATAGCCTTGGGAACTGTCCTGCGGGATAGCTTCGATTTTCTTGCCGATGCGAAGATCAGCGTCGAAATCGAACCCAACGACATGGACGAAGCCCGCCTTGATACACTTGCCGAGATCGGCATGGCGCGGGCGAGCCTCGGGGTTCAGGATTTCGATCCGAAGGTGCAGAAGGCGATCAACCGCGAGCAGAGCTTTTTGCAGACCAAGGCGGTTGTCGACGGCATTCGCTCTCGCGGCGTAGGGTCCGTGAACCTCGATTTGCTTTACGGCCTGCCGCATCAGACCAGGGAGAGCGTCTGTTCCACCGTGGCGCAGGCGCTGACTCTGGAGCCGGACCGGATGGCGCTGTTCGGCTACGCGCATGTGCCCTGGTTCAAGAAGCATCAGACTATGATCGACGAGGCATGGTTGCCGGGTCCGGCCGAACGGTTCGCTCAGTGGCAAATTGCCGCCCGTCTGATCATGGGCGCCGGATACGAGGCGATTGGAATAGACCATTTCGCCAGGCCGGATGATGCGCTTGCAGTCTCGGCTCGCGCGGGAACAATCCGCCGCAATTTCCAGGGCTACACCGAGGATCGCTGCGAAACACTGATCGGGCTCGGGCCGTCATCGATCAGCCGGTTTCGACAGGGCTATTCGCAGAACATGCCGTCGACAGCCGAATATGGACGCATGGTCGAGGGGGGACATCTGGCCACGGTCCGCGGCATCGCGTTTTCCGAAGATGACCGTGTTCGCGGCTGGATCATCGAGCGCTTGATGTGCGATTTCGGCTTTTCAGCAGCCGAACTGGTGGAACGCTTCGGGAAAGCCGGACAAAAGCTTCTTTTCCAAGCAAGCTCCATCGCCATTGGCGACCCTGCTCGACCGCTTGAACTCCAAGGTGACAGTTACGTCGTATCGGCGGAAAGTCGTCCCTTTGTAAGGAGCATTGCAGCGAAGTTCGACAAATATTTCGAAAGTGGAACGGCCAGGCACTCAGTGGCAGTCTGAGTGCCACAGACGAACCTCACCGTCTTCAGTCGATCGCGAACCTCCTCAAAATCGCCGAAACCAGCAGCTAACAATTCGATAGTGCATATGGCGCCACTTTACGATGCTGTGAGAGCGCCAAGCTTTCCAATGTCATGTCGACATCGCGCCTGACGTGACTGAGGTCGCGGGAAAGACGGTCCAGCCTCATGCCATAGCGCCGATCGAGTTCATTCTCGCCACGCCGCTCGATGAAAGCTTCTACGGCCTTCGCGACGACCGCGGATTTTGTGGTCGAGGGATCGCGGCTGAGGTTGTCCAGCTTCTCGCTCAATTCCGGTTCGAGCAGAAACTGGTGACGAATGCGGTGGGGCTTCATGCGCTTGTTCCAACTGGCCGGCGCTGGCGGGCCGGCGGCGGAACAAGCATTATCGAGATGCCCAAAATTGCTTACGGCCGTTATCTAAGTGAGATACGCCGGAGCTGCGGAAAGCGTTCAGAAGCCGGGGACGATATCCTTATCACCGCCCCTTCCCTCGTTGATGCCATAGGCACCTGCGACGGTGGAGATCCGGTCCATGACGCGCTTGTCCGCCATCGCCTCGCTATCATCGTCTGCGGGTCTGGACAGATCGTCCTGGTCCGGTTCCTGAGTGACGGCGGTATGTTCTTCGGGTAGGCCAGGATGGCGCTGCTGCTGAACACCTCCCTCGTCCGCAAGCGCGGCGCCAGCGCTTTCATCGTCGGACGCAAGACGACGGTCGACGCCGCGTACTTGCCCAGTCCAATCGTCCGGCCGCGACATCGGGCAGTCCGCGTAAGGTCCGTCGCGCAACACCGGCGAAGGCAGCACCCGCTCGGTGAAATTGTGATCCTCATAGTATCGCAGCTTTTTGGCCCGGATGGGGGGCAATCCCGAAACCAGCACCAGTTCGTCCGCGGGCGGCAATTGCATCACCTCGCCCGGTGTCAGCAGCGGGCGGGCGGTTTCCTGGCGGCTCATCATGACATGCGAGAGCCAAGGTGCCAGCCGGTGGCCCGCATAGTTGCGCATGGATCTGAGTTCCGTGGCCGTGCCAAGCGCGTCCGAGATTCGCTTGGCCGTGCGCTCATCATTGGAGGAAAAGGCAATTCGCAAATGGCAGTTGTCCAGAATGGCGTTGTTGTCGCCATACGCTTTGGAGATCTGGTTCAACGATTGCGCGATCAAGTAGGCACGAATTCCGTAACCGGCCATAAACGCGAGCGCGGTCTCAAAGAAGTCGAGGCGACCGAGCGCCGGAAACTCGTCCAGCATCATGAGCAGTTGATGCTTGCGGCTCTTCTTTGGGTCACCCTCGAGGCGCTCCGTCAGCCGCCTGCGGATCTGGTTCAGGATCAGTCGCACCAAGGGCTTGGTGCGCGAGATGTCCGATGGCGGCACGACCAGATAGAGCGACATCGGCCACTCCGCATCCATCAGATCGGCAATGCGCCAGTCGCAGTCCGATGTTACCGCGGCCACGGTCGGATCACGGTAGAGGCCGAGAAAAGACATGGCGGTCGAGAGGACGCCTGAACGTTCGTTCTCCGATTTGTTCAACACCTCTCGTGCCGCCGAGGCCACGACGGGATGGACCTCAGGCTTATTGGCCGCACCGAGATGGTTGGTGGTCATCATTCGCCGCAAAGTCGCGGCAAACGAGCGTTGCGGGTCCGACAGAAAGGTGGCGACGCGGGCAAGAGTCTTTTCCTCTTCGGCGTAGAGCACGTGCAAGATAGCGCCGACCAGGAGTGAATGACTGGTCTTCTCCCAATGATTCCGCCGCCCCAGCGCGCCTTCCGGATCGACTAGAATGTCGGCGATGTTTTGGACATCGCGAATCTCGTCCGAACCTTTGCGTACCTCCAGCAGCGGGTTGTAGCGGCCGATCGCGGATCAGTCGGATTGAACAAAAGGCAATGCGAGAACCTCGACCGCCAGCCGGAGCTCAGCTGCCAGTTCTCGCCTTTGAAGTCGTGAATGACGGCCGAGCCGGACCAGGAGAGAAGGGTTGGGACAACCAGCCCGACGCCCTTGCCGGAACGTGTCGGCGCAAAGGCCATGACGTGCTCAGGCCCGTCATGACGCAGATACCGATCCTTCAGTTTGCCGAGGAAGACGCCTTCCGGCTGAAACAGCCCTGCTTTCTCGATCTCCCGCGTCGCCGCCCATCGAGAGGAGCCATAGGTGGTGACCAAGCCGCGCTGGCGCGCGCGCCAGAGGGAACCAGCGATCGCAGCGGCACAGCCCATGAATCCACTGGTGCCCGCAAGCATGCCCGCCTTGTCGAATACCTCGGGCGCATAGGCATCGAATTGGGACCACCATTCCAACAGTTTCCACGGCTCGTAGATCGGCCAGCCAGCCGCGACAAACCATGGCGCGCCGAGTTGTTCCTGAAAGGCTGGCATATGAGCGCACCATTGCGTGGCAGCCCACACGCCGAGGAGAACGATGGCGAACACAATGGCGATCTGCCCAATCAAAAGCTTCGTGGGCGTCACTGGCTTGCTCCGCTGTTCTGGAGAGATGCATCGAGCATCCCCCGGGACGGCCGGAACAGGAATGCGCCCTATGTACGACTTGGTGCGATGAGAGGCTGTTTGGCGCGCCGTTGCTCTCCTTCGAGGTTATCAATATTCGCGCATTCCCGAGGACTGCTATGTCGGAGGGGACTCATATCGTTCGTGCCTATCGTGAGCACGTGGTCGGGGAGCTGGCGGTGGCATGCGGGCAAGCCGCTGAGGAAATTCGTAACATCGAGTCCGGTCTGAGGTACAACAAGCCTATCGAGATCGGGTCGCGAGGTAGCCCTGCCCGCCATGGGAATTCCTCAGGCGAGTACCGACATATTGGGCGCTGCCTTATAAGTGGAAGGCGCCTTCCCGTTGCCTCAATCGCAGATAAGTTACCTTCCGGCCTTCGCGCTGGGTTTCCCAGCTGGACTGCGTTTCAGTCTCAATTCGCTGTGCTTCTTGTGAGCCAGACACCATTTCTCGGACGGTGAATTGACGACATTCATTGTCCGACAAGCTCTCGCCGGCGATCTGTTGGGCAGAGGCGGCTATCACCCCGGCCGTGGCACATCCGCGCGCTGCAGAACCTCGATGAGCCGCCGGCTCAAACGCCCAGGCGGATGCAAAGATCCATAGATGCGTTCCGCCAGCGCTAGTTGCCAAGCATATGACCGGCAGTTCGCAACGCGCCTAGGAAGAGGCCGGCATGGTGAGTGACATCGATTTTGGCCTGCATTGACACCGGCATGCTGGTCCAATTCTCCAACGGTGCAATGAAGCGGGAGAAGGTACCGTTGACGACGCAGTAGCGGCTAATAAGGCCTTGTCTGTCCAACGCCAGCACACCAATCTGCCCGCCTCGATATCGGATGGCTGCGAGCCGTTGGACCTCGGCGTCATCATCGATCCGCACATCGAAAAGCAGGTTTCCGCGGCTCCTCGCGGCTATCTCCGCCGCTTTGTCATTGAAGCTCAAGCAGAGTGAGCGGACGCTTTCCACTGCCATCTGGAAAACCAACAAATCCAGTTCATTCACGGCCATGTGGGCAGTTGAGCCAATAAATGGATGATTGCAATGTCGCACACGGCTTGTTCACAGGTGTCGGCGACTGATCGTTCGTGGCTTTCTGTCCGCTGCCGGCGATGGAATATTTGAAGGACGGCGGGTCCCGTATTTCCTGTCGCGTTGGCAACCGCGGCGGCCACCTGCCGGGCGGCAGCGGCAGAGATAATGTCATAGACAGGTGGAAGCGTGGGCTTTCTGCCCTTCAATAGTTCCCTGACCCTACAGATTTGCACGCGCGGCCGCAGCTTGCCGCCCGCCTCAACGGATTCGGCTTCTCTGGCAGCACGTTCCATTGCTGCGCTCGCCTTGTTGAGCGTCACCAGAACGCCAAGCTTCGTGGCTGGCAAGATCGCCAACTCGCTCAAGCTCACGACCTCTATTCGATGGACGGGCACGGCCGTGCATCGCCGCGGCAGGGGACAACATCGTCGTGACCGACCCTCAAGCCCTATATCATGTCGGCGGGATCGTTCACCAGGAACGGCGAGATCGCCGTGGAGGGCAAGGCCTTCCACATCGTGGCCGTCGGCGGGAGCGGCAAGATCCACGATCAAGCAGCTGAGACAGATCACGCATATAGCCACGATCCCGCGGTCCAGCCGATCTACATTTGAGGACGACCAGATCAAGCAGCGCGCCCTGTCGAATTTGGATCCGGGATTGGCAGTTGGTCTATCCCTTCCTGACGATGGAACGCTCGATCCAGTCATGGCTTATAAGGCGGAGAGCGGCGACCAGAGCGCAGATCAGTACGCGCCTACTACGAGATCGGCTATCGCACCAATTCGAGCGGATCACGATCGATGGCGACACCGTGGCTTTCTTCGAGGGCGGGAAGCCGCTTGAGGCCCGCTACGCCGGCGACGGCTGTGAAATCCTGACCTCGAAGAAAGGAAACCGCATGGGCGTCAAATTTCGCTTCGGCGTCGCCTTGGCCTCCTCACACTTGGTTGGCTGACTCAGCGGGCAACCCGGTCGAGAAAAGCGTCGAATGCGGCAGCGACAACGCGCATCGCAAAGCGATGCTGCCGCCGTACGCGGACAAAACCCTTTTCGATGTCCACAATCCCGTCCTTGGCAAGCATCGCCAAGCGTTCAGCTGAATCGAGAAAATGGATCGGATCAGATCCGTGGGCGGCACAGATTGCCGGCACATCGGCCTCAAGATCGCACATTAGTCGCTCGATGATTGCGGCTCGCGCGCGGTCTTCGTCGGTGAGACGGTAGCCCTTTGACGTCGCCAGACGGCCAGCTGCGATGTGCCGGCAGTAGGAATCCCGTATAACCTCGTTCTGGACGTAGCCCTCGCCGACACGCCCGATAGCCGACGCGCCGAAACCGATCAGGGTTTTGCAGGTGTCGGCCGAGTAGCCCAGCGAGTTGCGCCGCAGGCGACCGGTTTTCTGTGCCAGCGCGAGATCGTCGTCCGGCAAGGCGAAATGGTCGAGCCCGATCTCTCGGTAGCCGGCGGCAATCAGCGTCACGGCAATGGCCGCATCCTGTTCGGCGCGGGCAGCGCTGCCCGGAAGCGATGCCTCCTCGATGAGGCGCTGATTCTTAATAAAGGACGGAATGTGCGAGTAGCCGAACACCGCAAGCCGGTTGGGGCGCATGGCGACCGCCGCCCTCGTGGTCTCGACGCAAGACTGCACCGTTTGATGCGGGAGACCAAAGATGAGGTCGAAGTTGATGCTTGTCACTCCATGCCGACGCAGCATTTCGACGGCAGCCGCCGTCTGCGCCTCACTCTGGACCCGGTTGATCGCTTTTTGAACAATGGGATCGAAGCTCTGCACGCCGAGGCTCGCGCGGTTCACGCCGGCTGCTTGCAAGGCTTCGGCCATATCGGCCGTGAACGTGCGTGGATCGATCTCGACGGCGATCGTAGCTGTTTCCGCAAGCGCAAAGTGGCGGCGCAGGAATTCCGTCAGGGCGAGGAACTCAACTGGCCCCATGAGAGTTGGCGTTCCGCCGCCGAAATGCACATCGCTCACGGGCAGCGCCTGCGGCGCGTGCTCCGAGACCAAACGTATCTCGTCACGCAGCGCCGCCAGATAATTAACGATCGGCGCATCATGGCGGGTGATGGTGGTGGGGAAGCCGCAATACCAGCACTTTGATCGGCAGAACGGAACGTGCAAGTAGAGTGACGCCGGATCGTTAGCCGGTAGGTTCCTGAGCCATTCCTCATAAGCGTCGGCGCCGACCGCCCCAGAGAACTCCGCGACAGTCGGATAGATGGTGTACCAAGGCAGGCGGGCTTCGCGATGTTTTGTGGTCTGCAACAGTTACCGTCCCATGTTGTTGCCTTCCATCCTTACCACTGCGCTCTCCTGTGTCTTTGCGCTATATCAGTCCGGTCCGCTTTGGGCCCGATTATTTCGCAGCGATAGCCCCATTCAGCCTTGGCTGGACAGCGATGGTATGAGCACGCGCTGGTCAGCGACAAGCGCCATGGGTTTCCCGTCGAGACTTTCCCGCACACCGTTTGGTGCTACTATCCTATCCTATCCCCTCCCTTCAGCGTCCGATGGAACGCAGCATGCCCCGTCCGACCAGTCGATTCGGCGTTGGGACCAGACTTTTGCTCGCCGGCTGGTGCGTAAGACGGCGTCACGTAGCGATACCTGGCATCTCGATGAGTTCGTCGTATTAATTGCCGGCACGAGGCTTTGGCTGTGGCGCACCGTCTGTCAGAGCGGGAATTGTGCTCGAGGAGACCGTCCAGCTCCGCCCCTGCCAAGGCTGCAAGCCTGATGAACCAATTTAGAAAGTAGCGCTACGCCAGGCGCATGATCACCGACAAATCGCGCTCCTGTGGCCCGGCAAAGCGCCGGAGTGAAGCGCAACTCAAGCATCGCTCGCAACTGACAATCGAGCGAATTCGCATGTGCTTCCGTAAAAACAAAAATGGCCCATGCACGGCTTCCGATTCAGAGAGGGGCTTACAACGGCTCGTCTCGACCTTCCCGCCTTTCGGAACCACTTTGTCCGGACTAGCTGGAAAGCTGGTGCACCTCGCCACCGCCGAGGTGTGGCCCTTCGCCCTAACGAGGACGCTTACGCCTAGGCATGTCGGCATCAGTGGGGCATCTCGGCTGACGTACCGAGCGGTGCACTCGCATGATGTCAACAATGTCGAGGCTCAAAACAAACAAAAGCTATCGCCATTGAACGATACTGTCGCGAAGCGAACAGACGAACCATGTCCGAAACATTTGCTTTTCGTGCTCAGCTTGACCCTCAGAGCAAAAAAGGAAACGCAAACCAAGGTCCGACGGCAAACTTGAGTGTCAATCGTAGCTTGGTCGTGAGGTTGGCACGTCGCTTGCGGGGTGATTTTCGAAGCCGGTACGCCCGCAGCTATCGGAGATAATCATGGCGATCGACCCAGAAGTGTTTGATTCCTCCCCGGGCATTTCAAGCAGGTGATATGAGAACAACATCTTATCGCGTGGAAGTATGATTCAGATTCATCGCCTCTGTTGTTGAATCATTATTATGACCCGTGCGTCATACTGCGATGGGCGCAGCGCGATGTGCATCGTTTTCGATTGTGGGGACAGGAAGGGGCTGGCTCGTTCGTTGACGTCCCCTTCTTTAATATTTGAACGGAGATCAAGAATGAACATCAGGAGCCTCCTGCTCGGCTCAGCTGCGGCCCTGATCGCCGTTTCCTATGCCCGAGCCGCCGACGCCATCGTCCTGGCCGAGCCTGAGCCCGTTGAATACGTCAAGATCTGCGACGTTTACGGCGCTGGTTACTACTACATCCCCGGCACCGAGACCTGCCTGCGCATCGGCGGCTATGTCCGTTACGACATCGGCCTCGGCGATGTCGTGTCGTATGACCAAGCTAGAACCACGGATGTGAAGACTGGCGAGGCCCAGGGCATATGGCAAAACCACACGCGCTTCACATTCAAAACTTGGACCGGGCAAGAGACCGAACTCGGTACATTGCAGACCTACATCGAGACCCGCATGAACTACGGCAAGCACACCGCCTATTCCGGTTCGGACAGTCCTCGATACTATGCCTTCAGCCAAGGCATCACGTTGACTTTCGCCTGGGTTCAGCTTGGTGGCCTCCGAGTTGGCAAGGACTGGTCCGCCTTCGACATGTTTATTGGCTACGCGGGCGACGTGCTCAATCAGATGCTTATCCCGTACGGCGCCTTCGATACTAATGTGGTTCAGTACTACTTTGACGCCGGTAACGGCTTTTCGGCTGTGGTTTCACTCGAAGAAGGCTCGGGCCTGGTCGGCACCATCGACAGCTACGTTCCGCACCTAGTCGGCGGAGTGAAATACACACAACACTGGGGCGCGATCACCGGCGTTGTCGCTTATGATAGCAACTACGAATCGGTCGCGGGCAAGGTCCGCATCGACGTCGATGTTACCGACCAACTCTCGCTATTCGGAATGTTCGGCTACGGCTCCAGCGGCAAGCTCAACGATGACGTCACTAACGCAATCGACGCTCATGGTCGCGGGTTCTACAAAAGTTGGGGCGGTAACTGGGCTTTCTGGGCCGGCGCCACTTACAAGCTCAATGAGACAACTTCGTTGAATCTTCAGCTCTCGGGTGATCAGCTCAGGAACTATGGTGTCGCTGCAAACGTCGCCTATACGTTTCTTGCAGATTTCACAATTACAGCCGAACTCGACTATGACCGCTACGGCGACTTCGCCGTCGGCAAGGTCGACCCTTCCATTAGCTGGGCTAATGCCAACAAAAAGAGCAGTGTCGGCGGCATCCTCCGTTTCGAACGTTCATTCTAACGGGAGGAAGAGCTTCATCTCGGTGGCCTCAGGCGGCGAATGACGATTATGCGGGGGACCTGCCACGCCTGCGGCAGATAAGCGCTGACACGTTTGCAATCGGATACAGCTGCGATTAGGGCGCGGCCGATGCCCCGCTTGCCGGGATGTGACAGCTGGCAAAGCGTTGCGGCAGGTTTGCTGGCGGTCCCGGCACTTGCGCTGACGCGTGCGGCGCAGTCCGGCGACACGGTGGAGGCCGCCGGCAGATGGGTGGGCGCGTGATCGCCGAAGCAATCGCCGAACTCTGCTAGTATCCCAGCTTCGATAACGACTGAATCGGCGGCGACTCAATGCAACCTTGGCTTCCGGAGACCGCGCTGACCGCCGCCGGCCTGACCGCGCTCGCCGCGCAGGATGCTTCGGACAAGCAAATCACCTGCGTCAAGGCGCCCTTCAAGTCGCTGATCGACCATGTCTTTATCTCGCCCAATCTCGTGCCGTGCGGCCACGATTTCATGATCCTCGCGCTCGACCGAACCATCGAGCGGTTCCTGGAAGTGTCCGATCATCGCCCGGTCCTCTTGCGACTGGCCGGGCCTATCGGTGAGCGTTAGATCCAGAACGAGGTTACACGGGATTCCTACAGCCCGCACATCGCAGCTGGCCGCCTGGCAAAGTCAAAGGGCAACCGTCTCACCGACGAAGACCGCGGCGAGCCGCAATCATCGAGCGAGGACGAAATAGGGACAGCGAAGGGTTTTATCCGCATGCGGCAGGAGGATCGCTTTGTGGTTAGCGCTATTGCTGCGTATTCGATGCTTTTCTCGACCGGGTTTGCCAGTAGGCACAGCCAAGCAGCGTGAGGGGAGGCCAAAGGGATAACCAATCGTCGCTAAACGGCATGCTCCAGCAAATAACGGCAAGGCGGTAGCGGCGCGCTTGAGCCCCGGTTGAAGTGCTTGGAGTTTTTTCCGAATGGGCGAGCGTTGCGACTAATGAAGGCGTCACATCATTCGACGGTGACTGATTTTGCCAGGTTGCGTGGCTGGTCGAGATCTGTGCCCATGAAGAGCGCCGTGTGGTACGCAAGAAGCTGTATCGGCAGCGAGAAGATCATCGGCGCGATAATCTCGTCGGTGGCCGGCAGCACGATCGTGTGCATCGTATCGAGTTTCGATGCGGCTGCCCCTTTTCCATCGGTGATGAGGATAATGCGCCCTCCGCGGGCGGCCACTTCCTGCATGTTGGAGAGGGTCTTGTCGAAAAAGCGATCATGTGGCGCGATGACGATCACTGGCATGTTCTCGTCTATCAATGCGATAGGACCGTGCTTCAATTCACCCGCCGCATAGCCTTCGGCGTGGATGTAGGAAATCTCCTTGAGCTTCAGCGCACCCTCCATCGCCAGCGGGAAATTTGTGCCACGGCCGAGATAAAGGACATGATGACACTTTGACAGTTCGCGCGACAGAAGCTCAATCTCCGGCTGGATGCTGTCCAGTACCTGCCTCATGAGGCGCGGCATTTCGGCGAGGCTCTCGACGAGCGCCTGCACCTCATCTTCGGTCACGGTTCCGCGGGCCTTGGCTGCGTGGATGGCGAGTGCGGCAAGAGCGGCTAGCTGGCAGGTGAAGGCCTTGGTGGAGGCGACGCCGATCTCTGGGCCGGCAAGGATCGGGAAGACCACATCGGCCTCCCGAGCGATGGTCGATTCGCGCGCATTGACGACAGCGCCAATTTTCAGCCCAAGCTGCTTGCAGTACCTCAGCGATGCCAGCGTATCGGCGGTTTCGCCCGACTGTGAAATGAACAGAGCC
The DNA here is from genome assembly GCF_056781655.1 of Mesorhizobium bavaricum. Lineage (NCBI taxonomy): Bacteria > Pseudomonadati > Pseudomonadota > Alphaproteobacteria > Hyphomicrobiales > Phyllobacteriaceae > Mesorhizobium > Mesorhizobium bavaricum. The sequence continues at coordinate 135,407 of NZ_JBXAYV010000001.1, forward strand.
GCAGACTGCGGCGACAACGGAATCTCGCGATAGCGGAATTCGGATGCAACATCTATTTCGACCGGCAGGCGCGCATAGCGCTCGAACCAGTATTTTCCGATCAGCCCGGCGAGATATGCGGTGCCGCAGGCAGAGATCGCCAAGCTCGGGATCTTGGCGAAGTCGATGCCAAAAACCGCATCGGCACCATTTTCGATGAAATTGATATAATGACCGAGCGCATCGGCGATGACCTCGGGCTGCTCGAGGATTTCCTTCTCCATGAAGTGGCGATGGTTGCCCTTGTTGGCCAGAGTGGCCACGGCCAGGGAGGTCTGGCGCGGACGCGCGACGGGGTGGCCGTCGTAATCAAAGATATCAGCGCCCGTCCTGCCGACAACGGCCCAGTCACCGTCGATGAGATAGGTGATTTCATTCGTGAATGGAGCAAGCGCGATCGCGTCGGAGCCCAGGAACATCTCGCCGTCGCCGTGACCGATCGCCAGCGGTGGTCCATTGCGCGCCGCAATGATGGTCGACGGATCATCCTCAAAGAGGATGGCAAGCGCGTAGGCACCCCTGACGCTTTTCAGCATGGCATGCACCGCCTCACCACGCCTCATGCCCTCCCGGCGGTGCCTTGCCAAGAGATGCGCAAGGACCTCAGTGTCGGTGTCGGTCTGGAACTCGGCTCCCGTCGCCGCCAATTCGTCCTTCAGTTCGGCGAAATTCTCGATGATGCCGTTATGGACGACGGCCACACCATCCGTGAAGTGCGGGTGTGCATTGCGTTCCGTCGGTGGCCCATGGGTTGCCCAGCGGGTGTGGGCGATGCCGATGGTACCACCCAGCGGCTCTTCCTTGAGTCTCCTCTCGAGATTGACGAGCTTGCCCTCCGCGCGCCGGCGGTGCAAGGTGCCCTCGGTGATCGTCGCAATGCCGGCCGAATCATAGCCGCGGTATTCCAGACGCTTCAATGCGTCGACCAGGCGTTCCGACACCGGCCGTTGCCCAACGATGCCAACAATTCCGCACATGTTCTTCTCCGAATTCTTCCCGGCAGCCTTAGCCGACGCAGACGAGGGACGCCGCCCGGCATGCGCTCAGTTAGAGTCTTCTAATGGAATCCAGTCAGTTCGGTAAAATTGATTGTTGGGATAGCCATCATCCACGCCATGGATGAACTAAACCTCAGTCCAATGCGGGTGATGTGAACCGGAGCGTACGCTTCCGCCTTCAACGGGCTGCGCATATCATGGCCGGCGCCCTCACCTGCGTTAATAGCATGCAAGCCGGCCGGAGGAGACGGGGAATACTTGGGCCGAGTGCGAATGGGTAGCCCCAGCGCACTCTTTGATCTCGCCGTTCAATTGTGCGGACGCTGCTTCATGCATCATTCCTCGGTTTGCTTCTCCAGGCCGGACGCAATGACTCCTTTCGGCGACGAGAAGCAAACCCTCTTCCGATCCCTGGGTCCACGCACCACGTCTTGGCTATCCGCATGGGCCGGGCGGCAGGCCGAGAATCGGTTGCCACAGTACCGGCCCATTCAGACGTCCCCTCCAGCGGATGCGCAACAGGCTGGCGTGAGAGATCTCGAGAAACCCGGCCACCGCCTCCGTTTTGCCGACGGGCTGCGGCTTTCCGATGCGCGACAATGGCCACGTTGCGAGGCGAAGGATCCGTTCCATACGCGTATCGGTCACCGTCACGATCCGGGTGAGATTGTTGGCCAAGCCGAATTCGATCATGCCGGCGAAGAGCTCGTAGGTTGCTTGGGCAAGGCCGCCTGCCGCCTTGGGCGTTGATGGGGGCAAATCGAGCGCGAAACGGCTGCTTTCCCATATGTCGGGACTCGCTGGCGCCACAGCCTCACCCAGCAGCGCCGGGAATGTGTCGCGCAACATGGTCGGCCCAGTGGTTGGCAAGAGGCGCACGCAGCCACGAATTCGCCAATCGGATCCCTTGAGCAGCAGATAGACAGGCTTCAAGTCGTCAAAGGTGTCTGTTTCCATTTCGCCTCCGGTCTGAACTTCCCAATCGAGCCTCTCCTTGAAAACCCGATATCTGAGCCCGTGCATCTCTTTGAGCTCGCCTGCGAATTCGCTGTAGAGGCCAGGTGTGATCAGCTGAATCATTCGTCGCCTCCGTGCGGGTTGTGTTCCCGCCATCGAAGGGCAAAGCGCACAGCGATGCAGCCTGTAGACGTTTACAGCTATCCTCGCGGAAGGATCCGGATCTCGCCTGACCGGAGGCAGCCAGCCTGGCAACCGCATGGATCGTCCGAACGCGAGCTTGCTTGGCATTTTCCAGATGGAAGGTCCCCTTGGCCTTTGAGACCTGCTTTCCAAGGCGTATTCGCGAGTTTTATCCATGCCTTTATGGTCTTGGAGAGCGTGGCGGGCAGGCTACACAGTGGGTGGCCGAGAGGTCGGGAATCAGTTGGAATGGAGGAATTCGTCTCGCCAAAGAGGGATCCTTTGCAATGCACTGCCTGCCCGACACTCCCGCTTCAACGTTACGCGCCACATACCGCCGAGTAACAGCCGGACCGGCGACGCCGGCTGTGCTGGTTGTTGGCCTGATCAGCGGCAGCACGGTGAATCTGAGCCACGTCGCCAGCCATTTCCACGGACCGGCGAGCGTAGCCTCCAACGATCGCCGGCGGCGACGCTTCTTCCAGTTTACCAGTTCGACGAGGACTGGCTGGCGTGTACGCTGGTGGCGCGGCTCAACCTACGCCCGCCCTTGCGGCTGTGCCTTGACTGCACCAATTGGAAGCAAGGACATAAGGTTCGCATCAAGGAGCGAGGCAATATGCATCGTCGTAACCTGATTAGAGGATTCATCGCGCTGGGCGTGTGCCCGATCTGCGCCCAGACCGCGCGTGCGGCCAGCGCCCATTGGGGATATGGCGGCTCGGTCGGGCCGGAGCATTGGGCCGATCTGGACACGAGAAATTTCGCCTGTTCGGCGGGCAGGCAGCAGTCACCCATCGACATCGCCGGCACGGTAAAGGCGGATATACCGCGCATCGACATCAGTTGGCTCAAGGGCGGCGGCAGGATGGTGAACAACGGCCACACCATTCAAATCAACATGCCGGAAGGCAGCACCTTGACCCGCGGGGATCGCGTCTACCAACTGGCACAGTTGCATTTCCACGCGCCGAGCGAGCATCACGTGGCGGGCATGAGCTTCCCGATGGAAGCGCATTTTGTCCATAAAGACACAAAGAGCGATACTCTGGGTGTGCTGAGCGCCCTTCTTACGCCTGGCGCGACAAATATCAGCTTTGCCGGTCTCGCCAAGGTCTTTCCGGCCCGGCCCGGCGAGGAGATGGCAGTTGACGAGTTCGATCCCAACGGGCTTTTGCCGGCCTCGCTCGGCTACTGGACCTATGAGGGATCATTAACGACTCCGCCCTGCACCGAAAACGTGGAGTGGATGGTTGCAATGGAACCGGTCGAGGTCGACACCGCAGACATCAAGCGGTTTACGACGCTTTACGCATCTAACGCGCGGTCGATCCGTCCCTCCAATCGGCGCTTCATCCTAGGCCTCAGCTAAGGTCATCGCGCGCGTCAAGCAAAACCGCGGTAACAATCGGGGGGTTTCGAACAGTACGACGCCACCATGGTGGCGCTGGCATCACGATAATGCCCTAGGGTTCACAACAGCATGACCGGATCATGGGGAACTTGTGGGCCGCTTGCTTGCGGAGAACTGGGTGGCTGCTTGATCAGGGATTGATAAATTCGACGCGTCGCTCCCGTGCTGCGAGAACCCTCCTTATACTGGACCAATTAAAATCTCCAAAAGTGGCAGTTTAGTTTGGACCAGTGAACTGCAATATTGGCTTGCAGTCAGGGAAGCGATCGTGACTGGTCGCGCCGGTCATGGATTGCTTGCGCTCGAACTGATGGAGTTGCCTGGATGTTTGAGGGTCCCATCATCGACGGTCGAATTAAGAATATTGCATCGGGATTTAGAGCCGTGAGCGTCTACGTCGATGCCACTTCAGCTGGAGAAGGACGTTTCGATCCCCGATTGCTTGGTGAAGCCTGCGATTTCGCGTTGGCGGATGGCCCGGCTTGGGCAGAAGCTCATCTGGCGAGTTGGTCCGACGCCTACGTCGTCTTTGGCGCGAAGCCTAACCGTACGCCGTGCTCAGCCCAGGCCCTCAGAAAGCGGGTTCTGAAAGACGGCACTCTTTCGACGATCAACCCGATCGTCGATCTCTACAACGCCATCAGCCTGAAATACGCAGTCCCGGTGGGTGGAGAGAATTTTGACGCCTATGTCGGAAGACCCCACCTGACGATCGCTGACGGGAGTGAGACGTTCGACACCATGATGAATGGAGAGGCGGTCAACGATCCTCCCTTGCCCGGTGAGGTCATCTGGCGCGACGACATTGGCGTCACCTGCCGACGCTGGAACTGGCGACAGGGCACTCGAACCCGCCTGAAGACCCTAACAGGCCGGATGTGGTTCGTACTGGAGGCGTTGGAGACCATGCCGGACGATGCATTGGCAGAGGCGACGGATGCCATGGTCGGAGGGCTGAATGCCTTGATGCCTGGCTGCAAAATCGCGAGCCAAGAAATTGCCATCGCCGGATGAGGTTTCCGGTCGAGCGAGTGGATCCATGGCCGCCCGGGGCATCCGGCGCGATCGATCCGATCGAGACTATCAAGGGCTGAGAGAATGAATGTCGATCTCCATCAGTTGCTCATCGTCTTTGCTGCATATGTCATTGCCGCGGGGAGCCCCGGCCCGAGCAACATGCGCATTATGGGGGTTGCGATGGCGCGCGGCAGAGGTGCTGCGCTCATGCTTGCCTCCGGCGTCGTCAGCGGCTCGATCTTTTGGGGTTTTATGGCCTCCACCGGCATCTCCGCCCTGTTGGCCAGGTACGCCCAGGCACTGCTCGTTCTGCAGGTTTTCGGGGGGCTTTACCTGCTATTCCTCGCCTTCAGGGCGGGACGGTCGGCGCTTACGTCGAACGAGAAGCTGGCGGTGCGCGCATCGACCGACCAAGTCGCTCTTTCGCGGGGTGAGCTCTATAGGAAGGGCCTCTTGATGCATTTGGCGAACCCAAAATCCGTGCTGGCATGGATCGCGCTCGTCACGCTGGGGATCGGTCCGAATTCATCGTGGCAAAGCATCGCGGCGATATTGGGTGGCTGCGCCATCCTAAGTGTCACGATATTCTGCGGCTACGCCATTGTCTTCTCCACACCGCCTATGGTGGCTCTATATCGCCGCTGCCGCCGCTGGATCGAAAGTCTGTTGGCGATGTTCTTCGCGTTCGCCGGGCTGCGTATGCTGCTTTCCCGTATGTAGTTTCGAAAGGAATGGATGATGACTTTGTTTCGCGGCCTGTCGGCGTTCCCCCTTACGCCAACCGATGCGGAAGGGCATGTCGACACCGAGGGTCTGGCTCGTTTTCTCGAGCGTATTCAACGCGCCGGAGCGGACTCCATCGGCCTTCTGGGGAGCACGGGCGGTTATGCTTACCTCACCAGGGAAGAACGCAAGCGTGCCGTTCAGGCTGCCGTGGAATGCATCGGCGGCAAAACGCCTCTTGTCGTGGGTGTGGGTGCATTGCGTACCGATGAAGCTCAGGCTCTGGCGCGCGATGCCAAATCCGCTGGCGCTGACGGCCTGCTCCTGGCACCGATGTCCTACGTTCCCCTGAACGAGGACGAAGTCTTCCAGCACTTCGTCGCGGTGGCCGAGGCGGGGGAATTGCCTTTGTGCATATATAACAATCCAAGCACCACGCGCTTCACATTCAGCGACGCATTGATCGCCCGGCTGTCAGAGGTGTCCAACGTCGTCGCGGTGAAAATGCCTCTGGCGGCGAATGACGATTACGCGGGGGAACTGGCACGTTTGCGGTCGATGACGCCTGACACGTTCACAATCGGATACAGCGGCGATTGGGGCGCGGCGGATGCCCTGCTTGCCGGATGTGACACCTGGTACAGCGTTGCGGCAGGTCTGCTGGCGGTCCCGGCGCTTGCGCTGACGCGTGCAGCGCAGTCCGGCGACGCGGAGGAGTCCACTCGGTTGAACCGCGCTTTCGGGCCGCTCTGGACCTTGTTCAAACACTACGGCAGCTTCCGCGTTATGTTCGTCATCGCCGACTACCTCGGTCTGGCGCACGTCCAGCCACCGCGCCCTATTTTGCCGTTGCCGGAAGACGCCGGAGATGAAATTAGGCAGGCATTGGAGAAGCTCGAATAGCCGAGCACAGGGCATGCCCAGTGCCACTGCTAGTTAGGCACCCGGCGCGCGGGCGTTCCGCGCACCGTTCGAGATGGAAGTTGGGCGGCGCAGAATTGGATCGGGTTGGTCGCGCTTTGGCTTTGCGGTCTCTTCTGTGGTGAAATGGTCGCAACGTTATCGTGCTCCGGTAGCGCCGGGAAGATGGGCGGCCATCGCAAACGCGTTCGCATCGAACTTTCATCCGCGACCAAACGACCGGAAGTAGAATTTCGAGCTGATCGTAGGCCGCTCGCTGCCTGAAGCCTGAAGAGGGTGCTCCGCGCTACATCGGTTTCGTCTATGGCTATGATCGCGAGCCGCAACGGCGCATTCTCGACCATCTCAAGAAGCAGCCCGTCCAAGCCAATCAGGATATCACCTTCATCACCGACTGTGGGGAAGAATCGCCGACTGGTTCCATATCACCGTGCGCATCAGGGTCCTTCGGCAGTTCGTGCAAGGGCTCGAAAACCAGGATGAGCAGACCGGACAGGACCTGCTCGAAACTCTGCGCAGGATCAAATGGCATCTCTGGCATGTTGACGTCTATCGGGCCCGTCACGAAATCGCCGACCTGCAATTCGACGCGGAAGGTCTCGAAACAGGCTAGCCGAACATGCGCAAGTTCCTGACCGCCATCGGCGAGTTCACCAGGCCTACATCGCCTCCAACAGTGCCAGCCTGATTATTACGGCGAGCGTTAGCGGTCCGGAGATCGCATCTCTTCGGCCCTCGTCAAGGCCACCGTCAACGCCGTTCCAAGCGGTTCGCCAACAAGCGGCAGATGCAGTGGAGCAGGATCGGCGCACATCTTCTGCTGCAAACCCGCACGCAGATCCTCGATGACCGTCCCGACGCGCTTGGCGTGCAGCCCCTCACCTCGCCCGCGCCCCGCGGTGGTTCTTGCCAAGAGACGCTCGCTCGCATCTAACGAAAACCGCCGCTGCATTTAGCTGCATCCATTGTTCGGATGCGTGCGATCCAAACAATCAATTTGTTCAATCAGCTTCTTGAAAGCTAACCCTTGTTTGGTGGAACATGGGCTCTGGTCGTCGACGCTGGCTTAATGCAGGGGCTGCACGCAGGAGATACAATGCACAGAGATCGCAAGCGGGTTAGCGGCATAATGGCTGGCCGACCGGTGTCATCCCCAGGCTGCTGCAGCGTGCGGCTTGTCTGTCCCTCCATGATCTCTCGGAAGACAGTTCCGAATACTGCGACCGGTTGCCCGCCTTGTGTGTCGCCTCGATCTCATAACCGATGGTGAGCTGCTCAATGGGCTATCCTTCACCGGATAAGAGATGAAGTGCGAACGCTCCTCGGGGATCATGCCGATCGTACGTACGTCCTGCTTACTCTGGTCAGGCATAGAGCGCAATTTGTTGGCCCAGCTATGAAACTCTTGCCGGAAGTTAGCTCTGCCGCGTGCGTGATGGCTTGAGCGGACTGACGCAACGAAGGCTCACGAGTATTCGGTTCCTGCCGTCATTATGACGAGACTCAACGGTACCTTCAACATCGGCGTGGTTCGACTCGCCGCGCGAAAACAGGCAAATCTCGATTGAATCCGTCACGCGGTGTCAGCCTGGCATTGGTGCCTTCCCTTCTCAACAACTATCAAATCAGCATTCACGGATAGCCCAGTTTCTCACGTGCCGTAACGCCGTGCCTTCAGTTTCCACGTTCGCGTCGAGCTCGCGAGTGGCCAGAGTTCGGAACAGAACGGTCGAAGTCTAATCGCCGCGAAATTCAACGGAGGGTCAGCGGGGCCACGGGGGCAAAGTGCGACGGTGTCTAAGCCGTCTTTATGAGGGGAGAGGTACACATGGTTTTCCTGTTCCAGCAGCATCCGGCCGCACACCGAAGCAATGAGGAGCTAGAATTTAGATCAGACTTTCGCAAGGCGCGCACCGCGCATCAAACGCCGTTTCGTTGTGAAAAAAGGCTCAGTACCGACAACGTTTTTGTAATCGCCCTGGCGGCCTCGTTTGCGCTCTTGTTCGGGATACAGAGGCAGGACCCACAGGTCGACGAGGCGGTCCTAAGTGAACTGCGAACGATTCAGATCAACTACGCATTGCTCCAGCGCGATGTCGCCCGCGCTCGAACCGACATGGTATTGGACTTCCGCCCCGTTGATTCTACCCTCCAAGCATTGCAAAGGAACGTTACAAACTTGCAACGCCTTGCCGAGATTTCGCCCGATGAGAGCTCCGGAGCGCACTCCATGTTGCTTGCACAGCTCAAAAAGTCCGTCGAGAACACAGAGGCTGCCATCTCGGCAGCGGCTGCGCAAAATGAGCTTCTGCAAAGCTCTCTCGTACGGTTTGCTCGCTCGGTTAATCGCCTTGAGGGGGCGCCGTCCAACAGGCTTGAACTCTCCAATTTGATCCTTCAGTTTTCGGCCAGACCGGGATTCAGCCTCGCATCACAGATCGATCAGTCTCTCAGCCGACTTCCTCCGAGCCAGGACCAAGCCACCCACGATGTTGTCCGCAACGGCCGCGCTATCCTGTCCGCGTTGTCGAGAGTGGACCGCGCAGCCGATCGGATCGCATCCTTTAACACGTTCGCCAAGGCCGCCGAACTGGAGCGCGAATATCTGAAAGACTACAGCTTGGCCAGCGCGCAAGCGCAGCGCACACGACTTTTCTTTGGCTCGGTGTCCATATGCCTCTGCTTGTTTGCGATCATTCGGGCCTTCAGGCTGCATGTGCGGACGAACCGGTTGGAAAGGCGGCTGGAGCTTGAAGAGGCAATGCGTGAGATCGAAGCTCGCTTCAACCAAAGTAAAGCAAAGAACGCGTCGCCGCGCTTTTCAACCGAAGCAGCGCTTAGACTTGTTCAACGCGCTTTCGACGCGGATCAATGCGCGCTTGCTCAGGTGGATCCGAGTCTCAGCAGGCATACCGAGTGCTTTGTGACGAACACGTGCATGCGTGTCTGGAACGTCGCGCTTCTTGATGAAGTCGTTTCACTTGTCCGCGCCGGACGGCCAGTGTTTCGCGTCGTTCCGGCGGCGGAAATGGTTCGCACCGCCCTAGACACTTCCGGTGTTTGTCAAATTGTTGCTTGCAGGGCCTCCGATCAGCAGGCTGTGGTTTGCATCCTTGTTTTTGAACGAGATCGCTCACTCCCCTCAGCAGGCGACCTGTGGGTTCTTGCCAGTGCCATTGGGCGTTTGAGCAACCATCTTGAAATGCAACGTGTAAATGCCGAACGCGACCTTCTGGTGAGTCGATGGGAGCAGGTGGAAAGGCTGAGGACCGTCGGCACGATCGCAAGCGGCGCCACACATGAGTTCAACAATATTTTAGGCGCAATAATCGGATATTCAGAAATTGCCCAAGGTCTGGTGCGTCGCCCCTCCAGAATATGGAACCACATCGACCAAATCATCTTAGCTGGACACCGCGCCAAGCTGATCGTTGACCAGATCTTGTCACTCAGCCGAAACCGCAAGCGCGTTGCATTGCCTTTCAACGTCTCCGAAATTGTCATGGATCTTGCGCCATTGCTGCGGGTTACAGTTCGTGCGGGTGTTCAGTTGAACTTCAAGATCAACGAGTGGCAAACGGTGGTCGAGGGCAGCCCAACCGAGATGCAGCAGATCCTCATGAATCTGTGCAAGAACGCGTCGGAGGCTGTCTTGAACGAGGGCCGCGTCGAGGTTAGCGTTTCTCGCGCCCAGGTGTGCCAAACCAAGCCGCTGGCTCAGGGCACCTTGAGACCTGGAGATTACGTTCTCCTCTCCATCAGCGACGATGGCCCAGGAATCGCAAATTCGATACTTCCGCATGTCTTTGAGCCCTTTTTTACCACGCGCTCTCTCGTCGGCGGGACCGGGCTGGGTCTTGCTGCGGTTGACAGGCACGTGAGCGCGCTCGCAGGATGCCTAGACGTCACCTCGGTTGTTGGCCGAGGTACGCGCTTTGATATCTACTTGCCAGCCTCCGAGGAGGAGCCAGTCAGCGCTGACGTCACTTTCGGCCCATACAACGGATCACCGGCCAACGGCGGAATCATTGCAGTCGTGGAGCCCGATCCAGCAGAGTTGGAGATTCACAAGGACAATATCGCCGCGCTGGGTTATGAGCCGATCGGCTTCGCGACCTTCGAAAGTCTTTGCGGCTGGATCGAGAGCGGGAAGGCAGCTGACCTGCTGATTTTGGCGAAGACGCCTTTCCTCGAGCGAGGACGGGCAGAGTCCGTATGCCCGGCCATCATGACGGTGCCTTTCATAGTCATCGGTGACATCGACCCCATTCCGGTCACATCTGACAATCAGGCCTTCGTCCTTCGGCTAGCGAGACCGGTCTCGTCCAGGACAATAGAGCATGCGATACGTATAATGATGATGGCGTGATGCCGCCGATCGCTCATTCTATGCAAGTAATGTGAGAAGGCCTGGCAAAAGACATCGAAGCAGAACAAAACGACGCGTCGCATCACAATGGACTTATCGATCCCGAGACGTTGTTCTAGCCTTAGTGCTTGTTAAGGAGGTCGGCTACTGTCTCTCCCCGTCGCCGGGCATCGGCGGCGAGCCATACCTCTCCCACCTCGTACAGGTCACCTTGGGTGTGGAACGGCACAATGACGTCAACGGCAGCCGACAGCATGTCAAGAAGCGTTCGATCTTCCACAGCGGCTCCTTGCGGGCTGCTCTTGACGAGGGAAAAGAGCTTTTTGAAGCCCTGGACCGGATCAGCCCCATGGATCGTTGATATTGATCCCGCATGGCCGGAGACGACTTCGCTAAGGTAGGCCCATGCAGCATCATCGCGCATCTCGCCGAGCAATATTCGATCAGGGCGCATGCGCAAGCTCGCTTGCAGCAGTTGCTCGGCTGTCACCGCACCTACGCCGGCTCGGTCCTTCGGATAGAGTAACCGGACATGGTTCTCGTGCGGGATTACAAGCTCCAGCGTGTCCTCGATACTTATCAGTCTCTCTTGCGGGGGTATAGCGTTGATCAAAGTCTTGCTCATTGTCGTTTTGCCGCTTCCAGTAGGTCCGCAAAGCAGCATCGTGAGCCGTCCCGAAACACACGCTTGCAAAAACTTCTCCAAGTCACCATCGTCGTATTGCTGAAGAATAGTTTCGTCCTGCCGCTCTTGGCGCTGTTTTCGTGACCGCCATTGATTCCAACGTGAGTATTCGTAGCGAGAAGAAACTTCCTTCAGTTCGGTCACACGACTTGAAGGACGCCGTATCGTCAGGCTTACTGTTCCTGAGGGAACAGCGGGCGGCAAACAGATCTGCAGCCGCTCTCCGTTCGGCAGCTCAGTCGCACAGAGGGGGCTTTGCGGTCCGACATCTTGCTTGCGCAGCGCTCCAGCGAGAATCGCGATGTCCTCCAGATCGTTATAACCTAGCGGTAGCGGATGTTTCGTGAAGACGCCGGCTTGTCGCACAAACGCTTCCCCAGGCCGGTTGATAGCGACCTCTTCGGTCCTCGGCTCCTCAAGCCATTTCAGAACGGGGTCGAGAAGCAAACGCAATTGAGGGTCAGCCTCCGATCGCATTGTTGTCTCTCCGGCGTTGGCGATGTTGGGGGGCTGGCGCCACGACGGTTGCCGTGAGACCGTATACATCCGAGAAATCGAGGTCGCGAGCCACAAAGATGGATACAGCATCTCCCTGGTTTTTCTTCAGGGTTGGCGGGATGTTGACCGTCGCTCTCAGTGTCGTCTCGACGGCTTGTCCGCCATTGCTCTGGAAGCTGTTGATGCCGCTTCCTCCGCCAGAGCTCGCCGCGTATTGACCGGCCGCCTGGAACGCGCCTTGAAGGACGCTCATCAGCATTGCTCCGCCAAAGCGTTCCCGGAAGTGATTATCCACCGTGCCAGGCACTCCGGAGCGGCCGAGCTCGTCAGCGCCCGGCGATGCTATCGAAACGAGGGCATGGTCAGGTGTTTCGATGCGCGTCCACAGCACGAAGACACGCGCATCCCCCTGTTCGAGACCATGCTGGATCTCGCCAATCACGGTCGTCCCACGATCCAAGAGCACGACATTGTTGGTGGCGCCGCGGACGTCTTTAGGTAAGACGCACTTCACATAACCGGGTAAATTTGTGTCGACTGCCGTTTGCAAAAGGCAAGGAATGATCGTTCCCTGAGTAATCACGAGATCAGGGTGCGGCAAAAGTGTGGCCCGGCTCGGCTCCTGTATGTCTGGCTTCAATCGGCCCGACAGATCGCCACCGATCGAAATCTCATCCGCGGTCGCGGGAGCATCCTTGTGGTCGTCTTCGCTCCGCTGAGCCACGTCGGGCTTTTGACTGCTGCTGCTGTAGGCGAAAATTGGTGACTCCTCGGGCGGCGGTTCAGCTGCCGCGGGTTGCGGCGTGGATGGCGCAGGATCTGCCGCCTGCGCCGCCTTTGCAGGTGCTGGAGGTTCGGGAGCAAGCTCAATAGGCACGGGGCGGAACGGCTCGGCGTTCGGGGAAATTGGCGGGTTTGGCTGAGATGGTTCGTCTTGTGTGCTGGGACGACTTCCGAGCCAGATGAGCGACAGAGATGAGATGAGAACAAGACCGGCGACGGCCAATTTCTGTGATCCCGAAACATGCCGGCGGGCCGGCTCCGAGACCAACGATCCGGATGCATTTACATCGTGTCCCGACTGTGGGCCGGTTTCATTCATCGGCCCGAGCCTTTCAAAACGCGCCACACGTCGGGTCTCACTGTACCGGTGCCCGGCGCTCGTCCAACAGGATCATATGCCCTGTTGAAAATCGACAATACCGTATTGCCATCTCTCAGACGCCATTCCCGGGCGACTGCGGATACTTCAACATAGTCGCCTTTGACTGTGAAGTTGGCAGCGGCTTCCTTGCCGTCGGGATTGATAATGTAGAGGGAGGGTATACGGGAATTGCTTGCGAAGCCAAATACGGTGGTAAAGCCATTGTCGAAAACCTGCAGCGGCGCTAGCGATCGATCGCCCTTTGCGACGTAGTGAAAATTGCTTTCGTCGGAACTGGCAGTTGTACCGGGCCGATTCAACAAATCCTGAACCCTCTGTTCCTGCAGCACCTTTGCCCGGGCCTGACCAAGAATCGAGCGCTTTTCTGCTGCCTGTCTCAAAGCAGCGGCCTCATCACCGGGATAGGTGAACTGCACACTGTAGTATAAGTCAGGTTGCTGCTCATCTAGTTTTGGCATCGCTCTCGTTGAAATGCTGAAGACATATCTGCGGGTACCGGACTCACTGTCGGCCAGAACGACGACCGGCTGCGGCGGCAGGATCCGGCTGGCCTTAAAGAACAGGTAGTTGGCGCGTGGGAGCGCAGCCAAGTCTTTGCTATTGGAAACGGCCACGGCTGCGACGGTCTCGTTGGCCGCGAATGTGACGACCAGCGTTGCCCCCACCGCGGTCGACAGGCGCACCACTTCGTCGGGACGGTAAGCCAAGTAGCGCATCCGCGCATCATGCTTGCCGGCAAGCGGGGTGTCTTCCGCGGAAGCCTCCAGCGTTAAGAGTAGTGAACAGGCCAGTGCGAGAAACGCTCTTTTTGTCATGGCTGCACGTCACCCAGGTTCGACACGCTATCTTCCGAGGTTTGATAGGAAGTGACGAGTAGACCTCCCGGATTGGTGAGCCTTGATTGGGCAGGCAGATCTGTCAGGCGCTCGTAGCGGATGGTTGCTGTCCAGGTGGTCACCAACGGCATCTGCCCATCGATGGAAAGGGTGCGTTTGTATCGGATCTGTTGAACGTCCGGACTGATGTCGTTTGAGGAAATATGCCCGATTTCGAGCTTGCCGAGCTTGCCGACTGTGACTTGCGGCGAGGTGGGATTCGGATAATTGAAGAAATCTTGATATTGCTGCCGCACAGCCGGTGCGCTGAAACTGGATACGAGGTCATAGCCGTATTGGGCGGAATCGGCTGTGTAGCTCTCGCGCAGGCGTACATATTCCCACAGCGAAGCATTTATGACGGCTCGCTCTTGGGTTGCCGGCAGTCGAGAGACTGACACTTCGCTGTCAACTGTTCCATCCGGGCGTACCCAGAGGAACACAGGTACGAGCTTGGCCAACGGGACCATGGCAGCGATGGTAAATGCCTGCGCAACATTTCCTAGGACCGCCGCTGCCGCAAAGGCTATGAGGGCCTTTGACAGGCGCCGCGCAGACTTCGCTCGTGAAGTTTGAAACGCTTCCACCTTCTTATAGTGGGCGGCTAGCGTTTCTCTCTCCACCAGAAGGGCATGTTCAGGAAATTTCACTTGGGCTCTTTCGCACATTCGACTTGAAGATCTTCAGGGGAGGTTTCCCATTGTCCCACGTTCAGTTGGAATGGCGAACCCGTGCAGGTCGCAAGCTTATCGGTTGTCTTGCAGGCCGCCAAAGCCAGTATTGACAAAAGTAGATAGTATTTCATGTTGAGGGTACCGCGCTTGTCGATTGATTAACCACCTGCCGTTTTGGCAATGCGGCGATTGAGGCTGCTAAGAGATTGGTTCGCACCTGCCCAAGAACCGCCGGCTATGCTGCTGGCGATCGTCGGAAGCGCGACGATCAAAGCGTCACCAGCTAGGAAAAGCATATCGAGCTCGTAAAGCCCGATGATCTTGGCTGCTGTCGTACCCTTGTATTTGATCACCGCAAGCATGACTCCCAGCGCGACTGATTCTGCCGCGATAACTATCGTTGCAACGATGTTGAGGAGGACAAGCAGCAGCCCGTATGAGAGCAGTTGGCCGATCCATCTGGTAGCCATGTCTCGAGTGTGATCAAAAAGATAGCCTACAAGAACGAGGGGGCCGATCGCCAGGAGCACCTTCGTCAGAATTCCAACGGCATCATAGATCTCGAACGCTGTCCAGAGCGAGCCGTACAAAATCCATTGCGCTCCCTGGAAGGCAAGTATGTCCTGCTGATTCATTGGCCCAATTTCGGAAGCAATCCGCTGAAAGGCACTCTGACTTGACGCGAACATTACGTCGAGCTTCTGGGGGATACCGATGAAGGGCAAGGTGCTTCCGCTGATCTGGTGGGCAAGCTTTGGAATCGTGTCGTCGAAGACCGATTCAATGTACAGCTGATAGTTGGCCTGCCCTAAGATGAGGGCGACGACAATCGATACCGTGACTACGCGCGAGATACCTCCGCGCGCGTCGACTTGACCGCGCATGACCAGAAAGCCTTGGATTATGATCCAGAGCGTGACGCACGCAACCAGAGGCGCACTGACCGCCTCTTGGACGTTTCCAATCACTTTGTGCAGCCCCACCGTAAAGGCCCCATGAAAGATCGCGTGTATGGCCGTGAATGGCGCAGGAATTCTGAAAACCATTGCGTGAACCTTATTTGCCCCTGATCAGCGCAGATGAGCCAGATGAACTAAGCGTCGCTACTCAAACATTCTGGCGGTGTCCTGGCGTTCGCGACGCTGCATCGCGGCCTCCTCTGCGGCGTGAAGGCTCGCTTGTGCAGTGGCCATCGTCAGCAGACTCGTGGCCTGGACATTTTGGATAATCGCATCATGAATCTGCTTGAGGACCAGACCGTTGGTGACGGTGGCCTGCACAATATTTCCCGAGCGGGAAAGCTGACCAAGCGTGTTGTCGTTGGCCTTAAGGCGCTTGTCCATTACGCCCAGAGTGTCGGACGCAAGAGCTGCGGCATTGATGGCACCAGCGATTTGTCCCTGTAACAGTTTCGCTTCTGAATCCGTGCCGTCGACTTTCCGGTTTGGGTTGTCCGCAATTGCACGCGCTTTAATCGAAGTTGGCGCCTGACCCTCAAACATCTGCCTCTCAAGCTGATAGCCCGACGGGTAGTGATTTCCTTGGTTCAGTGAACTTAGCAGCCCCGTGACACCGAATGACGACTTTAGTATCTCCACCATTTCCATCGTGGAAGCGAGCGTCTGGGCTGACTTTATCAGGATCTGCGCAGTGGAAACCGCTGTTAAGCCCGCTTGTGTTACTACCGCCGGGTCGATGACGACAAATTGCGACCGGGCCTGTCCGCTAAACAGAAAGGAAGCGGCAAGCGTCGTTGCTGCAAGCGTGGGAAATCTCATGAATATTCCTCCGTTAGTCTTGAATTTCGTTGTAACGAGCCATGAACTTGTCGAGCCACGCACTTGGGGCATCTCCGTGCTGGTCACGAAGCTGGTCGACGAAGCGCACGGTGTTGGCCCGTCCCGAGAGTACGGCTACATACTCGCGCATCTGGCCAAGATCGAATTCGCAAACAACACTCCCGCTCTCGCGCTTGAGCAAAAACTTGCGGCTGCCAATTGCCATTCCCTGGCGGATTGCTTCGAACTCCTGCGTGGTGCACTTCAAGCCATCGACATACGCGGCCCGGTCGGCCGTCGGTGATGGGTAGAAGATCTTGGTCATGCATTGTGCAACGAGACTGGCTCCGAGGGGCGATTCAAGCACGTGTTCAGGCTGCTGCGTTGCGAGTATCAACATGCCGTTGTTCTTGCGCACGGTGAGCAGGAACTTGTCGATAACAGCCGAGAACTGCGGGTTGAGCAGATAGAACCGAAATTCGTCGCAGCTCATGACGAACCGACGGCCATCGACAACAGCGCCCACGCGGTGCAGAAGATATGCGGCGGCCGGCGCACAGACCTCCTCAAATTCCAGGAGCTGCGTCATGTCGAAGCCGGTAATGGAGGCATCCAGCCTGACTTCGTCCTCATCGCCGTCAAAGGCCCATCCAAGCGCATTCCCTCTACACCACCGCTGCAGCCGTGCTCCCGCGCCCTCCGAGGGGCTGTGCAGCAGGAATTCGCGCAGGCCCGCAAGTGAGCGCATGGCGGGTTCGAACGAAAGTTGACGAAGAATGCCACGTTCCAGTCGACGGCTTTCTTCCGGCGAGATCGGACCACGGCCGTCACTCTCGATGAGGGCCATCAGCCATTCGCGCAGAAAATCCAACGAGGCGGAGGTGTTGTCCAGTCCGCGCAGAGGGGCCAAGCCGCTCGGAGCGCCTCTGCGCAACGCAAGGTATGTCCCTCCCGTGGCTCGCACCAGCAGTTCACCACCCCGGTCTTTATCGAAAAAAACGATGGCGCCATTGCGATCGACCACGCTTTGCTCAAGCATCGCGAGGATAAAGGTCATCAGCGTCGTCTTGCCTTTGCCGACGGGTCCGAATATCGCCGTCATGCCGACGTCATTCTCATGGGGGATGTAGTCGAAAGACGTTCCACCGTTTGTGCGAAAGCGCGCAACAGCTTTGCCCCAGTGGCCGGAGCTGGAACCGCTGGGGAAGTTCTCAAATGAGACAAGCCCGGCAAAATTGTACGAGGTGATCGCCCCGGGGCGCGTGCGCCACCTGTTGTTCCCCGGGAGTTGGGACCAGTACGCGGCCTCCATGCCGATACCCTCTTGGACGATAACGGCGCCTGTGTCGGCCAGCCTTGCGCGCGCATTTGCTGCGCGATCGGCAAGGCTATTGAGGCTGTCGCCATAGACGCACAGGCTCAGATGATGCGAACCCATGACGAACTCGTTGCTTGCCAGTGCGTCCTCTGCCTCGGCAAGTTCATTGATCTGGGTGAGAGCCTTGTCGCCGGCGCTCGTCATCTGGCTGGATTTAAGGCTAAGCTTCGCATGAGCTTGTGGCCGAGTGAGGAAGGAAAAGCTCTGGCTCAGGACAAGCGGGAAGTTGGCGGACAGTAAGGGATTTAGCATGCCTGGCCGCGTCGTCGCCGGATATTCACGGAACGAAAACAATGATCCCACGGAGCTATCCCCGGGTCTTCGAATCTCAAGCGCCCGCTTCCCGCAGATGACCCGATCAGTGTAGATCGAGGCGCCAAGCGAGCCGGTAACCATCGGAACCGGAAGAAACCGGCAAGTCATTATCAGCCGAAGCGCCTCACCAATTTCCGTGAAGAGCACGTTGCCTTTCTCGCGAATACCCAACCGGCGCAGACCGTAACCGCCGAGTGAGCCAGCAATGATCTGCCAGAGGTCCTCCAGGCTTCGCAGTTGTGTGGCCAGATCGTTGTCATTCCGTCTGGGGGATTTGGCAATGCGCCAGCCGATCTTACCGATTGCGGTGCGGGGGGACACGACGATAGTGAGGAAGTGATCGTTGCGAAAGAGCTTGCCCGACAGCACATGTCGCTCATAGGCCTCGCTCAGACTGCCAGCAAATGCACTTTGAAACTGGCGCGATGCCGGCTCCGGCACATCGTTGTTGCGCACAAGATGAGCGTATAGCGTGACATTGTCATCCGCGATGTTGCGCAAGAGAGTGTTGAACGCGCGGCAGCGCGAATTGCGCATCTCTGCGTCTTCCAAATCAAAGGGCAGGCCGTTCACGTGTGCCATGGCCATGATCGATCCGTCTTCCAGCAGGACAACCTGATCGCTGAGATGACCGACATACGGAAGATAGATCTCGCCAGATCTCTCGGTCCGGCCACTGGCGCCAAACATTACACCATTCCTCTTCCGCGTTTCGGCACTCTGATCGGATTGACGCTGACGCTCGCGCCACCCCAGACCGGCCCGTCCACGCTTCTGCCGGCCGTCTGCAAATAGAGGAGCGCGACGCTTGCGGCGTTATAGTCACGCTCAACCACCAGCCGTGCCCCGAACCAGAGTGGCACGAGCACGATTTCATAAAGTGGGTTTTGAAGGACAATGATGACGAGACCAGCCAACATCATCAGCAATCCGGCCAGCGTCAGCGGCACCCCCAGAAACAGTGCGGGACGTGTCGCCGCCACATAGAGGGTGCTCACTTCCAACCGGTCGCTCATCAGCCACCGCCTATGAGCGCCTTGCCCAGGAAGCTTGCGCCGAACATGATGACGATCCCTCCAACGACACCCGCAACCAAGCCAAGTGAAGCACGACCGAACATCCAAGAGATGCCGATGGCCACGAGTCCGAGCACGGCCAGTGATTGTCCGAAGGGGCCAAGTATGAAGGTGCAGATATTCTGGACCATCTTGGCGGGATCCGTCCCTCCGGTCACCTGAGCCGAGGCTGGCCCGATGGAGAAGACCGTCCACGCGGCGCCTGCAGCAGCGGCCGGTACATATTCAGCCGTCGTGCGCAGCATGGAAAAAGGCGAAGGAACACGCGTTTTAAGCGCACGAAGTATTTTGAATGGCTTCATCATTGTATCTCCATGGTTCAATCGAATACGAGTTTGTTCGGGTTCGAGGGTTCCCGCTCTTCCGCAGCCTGGCTGCCTGTCGGACCGGAGGGATCGGCCCCGGAGCGGTTTGACTCATACGAGCCCCAGATGTCCCAAGAATTTTGGTTGGGCTGCTTTCCATTGGCCTGTTGGCTCTGTTGGAGCAGAGGCGGCACGGCTTTCCGACCGGATGCCTCAAGGTGTGGCGCATCTGGGGCGGTCGGCTCCAGCGTTCGCTCGAGATGACTCGTGATGTCCTTTGCGGCCGACTCGACCTTGCGTACATAACCGTTGGTGAAGCCACGCGTGACGTCGCCCGTGTTGTAGGCCGAGATGGCACGGCGAAGCGCCAGTTGCTGCGCCGGAGCAGTCGTGCCGCCGGCATACCGGCTTTCAAGCAAGTGGGCGGCGGCCGATAGCGAGGCGCAGGGCTCGAAAGCCTTTTCCGGCGTGAGATTGAGGAAGGAAAAGTTCTTGCTGTTTATCTGCATCAATCCGACATCGACGGAATGTTGTGCTTCGAGGCGGTTCTTGATGCCCCGCGTCGCTTCCAGGTGGTCTGTCCAGCGAAGCTGCTCACCTGTGGTGTTGTCATGAGCCACCAGCGTTTCAAAGCCACTTTCAATTTTGGCAATCGCGGCGAGCGTGGACGGCGCAACCCAGGGAGCGCATTTGCGCGACAGGCGGTGGAATTCACGGGGCGAAAGTGGCGCGGGCTCGGCTGGGAATGACATGGATGTCAACAGGGCGATGGCCAGCGGCCAAGCTGCAATAAACATTCCTATCCCCTACCTTTCCAAGCGTCCGGACCGGTTCTGGCCCTGTCCGGCACGCGCTTATCGGGCAGGTTTGTTACTGCGTGATGTTCAAGTTCAGCTTTTCGGTTTCAACTGAAGCAAAGAGCTTGTTCATATCCGGGTGCATGGGCACCTTGCGCATGCGCGGGTTGCGCGGGCGCGATCAGCCGGCACATCTCGACCATCGTGGTGGATCATTCCTGCGCGGGATTGCCCGCCCCGGCCGTCCGTTGCTCCTAAAGCGTCAACCGCGACTTAGCATGGGCGGTGATGGAATCTTGTGTCAGCGCCTGGCCGAAGGACAAAATGGGGAGCTTGGCGGCTTCGTCTCAGGCTGCGGAAGCTGGGGTCGATCGAACGCGAGAACCGACTAGGGCGCCGAGCTGCCCAATGTTGCGGCATGCTGCCGTTGTTGCAAGAGACGGCCATGCGCCCTGCATACTCAGGCATTGGTTGAAACCGCGAGTTCGTCCGCGAAGCTCGTCGGAGGCGCAAATACGCGGGGACGAGGGTCAACTGGGAAGACGTGGCGGCGCAGCCGGCCTGGTGCGAGACCTGGTTCAGCTGTTCGGCCGCGCCGCGAACTGGTGGTCACGCACAATCCCATCGGCAGAAACCGCAGGCGGATTGACGCAGTCCGACAGCGCTCTCGACAAGTACAGTGACAGGCTCAAAAGGAAAGTATTGCACCAACTGAGAAATGTTAGCTCGCAAGGTAACCGTAACCGTAATCGGACCTGCCGATCGCCGGGAACAGGATTGGCGCCGCCGGCCACTGCCCAATGACCTGCCTTGGGCAGGAGACATAGCGTTGGCACAAGGCCACTATAGCGAATCACGGTCGTTCTTCGGCCAACCGCCTTTGCGATCAATCAAACGCCGCGCTGCTCCACCGCGTCCGAGCCGCACGCACGAGCGGGAGGATTTCGAGGTGATCCAGGTCCGCAAGTGCCAGAAACGCGAAGAAGATGCAAGGACATGGCAAGCGATCGGGCGTCCGTGCCGTCGTAATCAAGTGGTGTTGGCAGGCCTGCACCAACGGCGGAGCTCGCGAATAAGCGAAGGACCACACGGCAGGGTCATACCGGCGCTTGGAGATGTGTGGTGGCCACCGGCTGCCTGGATGCGGTCAATTCGCTGTGGATGAAAAGACCAGGCCGAGCAACGGCCTCACATTGGCCGCACGCACCGGCGAGTGGTAGCAAGGGGCAGCTGTTCTGCGTGGTGCCCCAAGGGTTGCTCGGCAACAGCTTTAGACAAGGGGATTCAAGATTGAAGGTGAGCCGTTGAAACATGTTCTTGTCATTGACGATGATGCCGCAATGCGACGCCTCATCTCCCAGTATCTCATGATGCATGCCTTGAAGGTGACCGCAGTCAACGATAGCAAGCAGTTTAACTACGTTCTATCGCATGAGCCAGTCGATCTCGTGGTTGTTGACCTCAACCTAGGCCGGGAGGATGGGCTTGCCATCGTCCGCAACCTGGCGACAAAATCGGATTTACCCATCATAGTGATCAGCGGCGACCGGCTTGATGAGGCGGAAAAAGTCGTTGCGCTGGAGCTCGGCGCAACCGATTTCATCCCCAAGCCTTTCGGGCTGCGCGAGTTCTTGGCCCGCATTCGAGTAGGGCTACGCCAGCGCATTTCCAGTCCGCGAACGAAAGATCATCGCTCATTTCGGTTCGGAGCCTGGAAGCTCAGCGTCAAGCAGCGGCGACTGATCTGTGCGGAGCGTGGCGAAGTCAAGCTTACCGCATGTGAGTTCAACCTGCTGATCGCGTTCCTGGAGAACCCCCGCAATGTCCTATCCAGAGAACGGCTTTTGCTCGCGAGCCGTGTGCGTGGAGAAGAGGTCTACGATCGAAGTATCGATGTCCTAATCTTGCGCTTGCGCCGAAAGCTGGAGGCTGATGCGGCCAATCCAAGGCTAGTCAAGACATGCCGTGGTGCAGGGTATTTCTTCAACGCTGACGTAGACGTTAGCTACGGAGGCACCTTGGCCGCCTGACAGGAGCTATTCTGGAGATTGGCTGACGAGGCTGATGAAGCGTGGCGGTGTTTTCTGGCGGCCTTTAGCTCGGCGCCTGGATGTCGGACCCAAGGCAGCATCTCGTCGATCTGGCTGGGATGGCTGTTGACGATCCTGGTGGTGAGGACGTCGGCGAGATAACCGAGTGACTCGACACCATTGAGCCTGCAGCTTTATGCCGACCGTCGAACTATGCCGAGTGAGCAAGTTTTTACCAATGCTTTCCGTAACGTAGCGGTAGCAGGATCGGCATAGCCTAGGCTCTCTCCGTCGCAATTGATGCGAAGGAGAGGACACATGAACGCAAGTGATTATCTGCAACGCAGCACACTTTATCGAAAGCTGATCCACGGGTCGTATGGCGAGTTCGCCCGCATTTACGCGGCCAGATTGTCGAACGAAGGCTTTGGTCGACAATGCACCTGGCGATCGCTGAGCCTGTTTCGCGAGCTGATGGATTGGCATGTTGGCAACGGGCACGATCCTCACGATTTAAGCGAAGTTCACGTTGACCGGTTTCTTGAGCACCGTTCCAAACACTGGAGCCTCGACTCGGGGGACCGATCGGCGCTCCGACGCTTGCTTTCTTCATTACGGCAAGAAGGTTTGATACCAGCCGTGCCTCCGATTGAGCGCACGGAGCACGAGCAGATTGTTGATGTGTTCGCGGCTTATCTCACAAATGAGAGAGGGCTCGCCGCCTCGACGGTGGAAAGCCATAAGCTGCTCTCACACCGATTTCTGCAGGAGGTCTGCCCGGCTGGCGCAGAGGGGTTTGCAGCGCTTACCCCGGAGATCGTCATCGGTTATGTCGAGCGACATGCTCTCGCTGGCTCCGCCGACAGCGGCAAGGCGATGTGCGGGGTGGTGCGCGCCCTCCTGCGTTACTTGCATCTGAAGGGCTTCATTTCGGTGGCCTTGGCCGATTGCGTGCCGTCCATCCGCCGCTGGCGGCTCGCGGGCCTGCCAACCTTCCTGCCGCCACAGAAGGTCCAGCAGGTTCTTGATGCCTGCGATCGGACCACGGCAATGGGGCATCGGGACTATGCAGTTCTGATGATCCTGGCCAAGCTCGGCTTGCGCGCCAGCGAGGTTGCGGCCGTCAGCCTTGATGACATCGACTGGCGGTCAGGCAAGATCCTTGTCCATGGCAAGGGGCGGCGACAAGCGACGATGCCGCTACGCCACGACGTCGGCACAGCTATCGTCGCTTACATCCGGCATGGGCGACCAGCTTCACCGTGCCGCCGCCTGTTTGTGCGAACGCTTGCTCCGCAGGTCGGCTTTGCCTCCGGCTGCGCCATCACGATGATTGCGAAGCAGGCACTCGAGCGGGCAGGTATTCACGGCTATGCGCACCACGGCGCCCACCTCTTCCGCCATAGCCTTGCGACCGACCTGCTGCGGTCGGGGGCCAGCTTTGCCGAGATCGGCCAATTGCTTCGCCACCGGAGCATCGACAGCACAAGGATCTATGCCAAGCTCGACATCGAGAAGCTGCGCGAACTGAGCCTGCCGTGGCCGGGAGGTGCCGAATGAGCCGGCTTCGAACAGCGCTCGAGCGCTATGTAGGCATGCGCCAGGGGTTGGGATACAAGTACCACGGGCCCGCCCGACGGTTATCGGATTTCGTCACCTTCATGGAGGCTCGCGGCGCCGAGACCATCACCACGGCGCTGGCAATGAAGTGGGTGACGTTGATCGGCCGACAACCGAGTTGGTCCATCCGCCTGACCGATGTGCGCTGCTTCGCTCAGCACCTCGCTCATTTCGACCCCCTGACGGAAGTGCCACCTCAAGACGCTGTGTCGCAGGCGCGGCGGGCAAAGCCCTACATCTATACCGATGCTGAGATCACGGCGCTTCTGGCGGCGGCACTGTCGCTGCCGCCGGCCAACGCCCTGCGTCGCTGGACATATCATTGCCTGTTCGGATTGATAGCGGTGGCCGGGCTACGCCATTCCGAAGCGCTCGACCTGCGCCGGGACGACGTCGATCTCGACCAAGGTATCCTCACCATTTGGGAGACGAAGTTCGGCAAGTCGCGGCTGGTTCCGCTCCATGCCACGACGGTCGCCGTGCTGTCGGACTATGCCGCGCGACGCGACGCGCATCTCGTCGCGCCTCGTAGCCCCTATTTCTTTGTCGCCGAGCAGGGCGGCAGATTGCTGCACCAATACGTGCACCGGGTGTTCTGGCAGCTGTCGCGACAGATCGGTCTGCGGCAGCGGGGGCAGCGCAATGGTCCGCGGATTCACGATCTTCGTCACCGTTTCGCCGTCCAGACCCTGATCAACTGGTATCGTGCGGGCGAAGAAGTCGAGCGGGAACTGCCGGTCCTCTCGACCTTTCTCGGCCACGCCAATGTTCGCGACACCTACTGGTATCTATCCGCCGCGCCGGAGCTAATGACCCATGCCGCGCGACTGCTGGATAAGCGGTGGGAGGCTCGCTCATGAGTGCCCCGAACGATCTGGCCGTGCTGATCGAGCGGTGGTTCACCGATCGGCTCATGCGACATCGAGGCGTAAGCTCCAACACCATCGCCTCCTATCGCGACACCTTCCGGCTCCTGTTTGCATTTGCGCAGACACGCCTTGGCAGGTCTCCGTCGCAGTTGATGCTGCGGGATTTGGACGCGCCTTTCATCGGCGCATTCCTGGAGGACCTCGAGACACAGCGATCCGCCTCAGTGAGGACCCGTAATCTCCGCCTCACGGCCATTCGGTCTTTCTTCAGATATGCGTCATTCGAGGAGCCGGCCCATAGCGCCCAGATTCAACGCGTGCTCGCGATCCCGAGCAAGCGATGCGACAAGCGACAGCTTCAGTTTCTCACCAGGCCCGAGATTGAAGCGATCCTGGCCTGTCCGGATCGCAGCACATGGCTGGGACGGCGTGATCACACTCTGCTCTTGCTGGCCGCGCAAACGGGGTTGCGGGTCTCGGAGATCATCGATCTCGACCGTGACTCGGTGATGCTGGGGCACGGTGCCCACGTGCGATGCGTTGGCAAGGGCCGCAAGGAGCGAAGTACGCCGCTCACCAAAGTTGCACGGCAAGCCCTTCGGGGCTGGCTCAACGAGCCCAGGAAGCGGAGCGCAACGGCTCTCTTTCCGAACACGCACGGCGGCAAGCTCAGCGCCGACGCCGTGCAGGCGCTGCTGAACAAATATGTCGCCAAAGCGCGCGAACACTGCGTCCCCCTTCGCTCGAAGCGGGTGTCGCCCCATGTCTTGCGCCACAGCGCTGCGATGGAATTGCTGCAGGCGGGCGTCGATTGTTCGGTCATCGCCCTGTGGCTGGGCCATGAGACGATGGAAACAACGCTGACCTATCTTCACGCACATCTTGAACTGAAGGAATCCGCACTTGCCAAGCTGAAGCCATATGAACGCGCAAAGGCCGAACGATTTCGACCAAACGACCGGCTTCTTGCGTTCCTGAACGCCCTTTGAGCATGAGAACTATGCCGAGTGTGAACGACCGGTTCTTGGTCGAAATGGCAGGCAAAGCGCGTCATATCGCCATGATCGGAAGAGGCGCTCGGCATAGTTCGGCGGTCGGCATAAACCTGCTTATGCCGCGCGCGGCATAATGCGGTTTCGATCAGCGACGCAATGACTGCCCAGTGTTCGGCACCGCCGTTCGAGCCGGCGAAGAGCGCGTACTTGCGGACAGATTGAGCGCTCGACGGTGTTGTTGTCGATCTCGGTGCGACCGTCGTCAACGAAGCGCGAGAGGCCTTCGCAGCGTGAGAGCGTGTAGCGGATTGCCCCGGCGACCTTGGTCTTCTGACCGATCAGGCCGAGCTTTCACGCAGCCAAGGTTCAAGATGGCGACAATAGCGCGGCTATTGTCCCGACGCGTCGCACGGCGTTCATCGGCCGATCGGCCGCGGATATCGTCCTCGATCTTATTGAGGTGGGCGATCGTCTCAGCGCCTCGCTGGCGATCGGCGAGTTCCAGGCCTACATCGCCTTCCAACAGTGCCAGTCCGATCAATTACGGCGAGAGCTACCGGTCCGGAGATCGCATCAGCCTCTCCGTCGCCAAAAGAGCTGTTCTGCTTAGCCGTCGAGCTCAACGCCCAGCGTCGGAGCGCTCTCTGCTCCTGAAGGAAGCCATGAGGTCCGCTCGGGCTTGATCGGAGGCTTGGCCGACGGACGTTGTGTTTGCGTCGCTCGGCTGCCGCCCGATGGCGAGGCTTTGCGAATTGTCAGTCCTTTGCCTTTTCGCTGGTCTCAACGGCGCTGTGTAACGTTCAGTGTTGATGATGACGCCCCCGCTGTTCACGCGGTTGCTCCTGTGCAGTGTACTCGTCAGCTTGTCCTCGGCCTCGCGCGTCTGGCCCAAGTGCCGTTCCAACGGCGCTGGCGCGACCTGTCTGGCTTGCTGCTCTTGCAAGGCGGCGTGTTGCACCTGCGACCCGGCTGCTGCCAAAGCTTCGGCGGGGCTTGCGGCAAGCTCGTGCGGCAAGCGCCCCTCTCTCAGTCGGTTTTGCAGCGCCTGCCGATCGGCGACGAGGTAGTTGAGGTGCAGCGGCAGCTGCTGGTCTGGCCGCTCTTCGTTCGCCAATCGACGAACCAGCTCGCGCGTGCCGTCCACCACGAAGACGCCGCAGTCAACAGCGTTTTTCTGCTGCGCCATGTCGGGTGTTACCAGGGTCGCGTCCAGTCTTGTAGCGAGCTTTCGTGCAGGCGCGTCGTTGTATCGCTGTTCATTTTGCTGGATGGAGTCGTAGTGATAGGCGACCGCTCTTTCCGGATCGCGGCGATCTACGAGGAGCAGCGACCAATGGGTGCCGCGGTCAATACCCACCCCATCGTTCACTGGCACGAACAGGAAGTCGGATGGGCCGGCGTTTCGATCATAAATCGACTGCAATGTGCCTCGCGCGTCTTGCTGCTCCATGTGGCGCAGCAGATGGGAGACCGACGGATCGACCAGCCGCGTCCGGGCGGCGAGCGCTGGATCGGCCTGCTGCAGCTGCTGCTCGAGGAATTCGTAATCCCTCTGGATATGTTCGTCGCCCAGCAGTTCGGTGGCCCCGAGCACCGCCCCCCGGGGGAGATTGGACAAGCCTGACGGAAGGGCTTCGATGTGTGCATCGGAGGAGGTGGTCAGATCGACCAACGGAACCCCGAGATGGGTGTCTGAGAGCCTGGCGGTCGCTGGCAAGGCGGGTCCCGGAGCCCTTGCCGGTACTGCTGCCGCTCCAGCTTCCCTTATCGCTCCGCGATGGAGGAGCCAAACGTCATTGCCCTCCTCTGGCCTCCGGGCGGTGTAGCCGTGGCCTTTAATCTCGTAGTTCCATTCCGGCTTGTCCGCGTCCGGCAAGAGGCCATAATGGTACAAGGAAGAGAGCATCGCCTCTGGGACGCGTTGAGTCCCATGGGAGAAGCCTTTGGGCACGGCGAATGAGACGTTTATGGAGTTCTCGATGGCAGCGGGGGGTGCCTCAGACCTTGCAAAGGGCGCGGCCTCCGCATGCAGGCTTCCAATGTGTTCGGACCCTGGGCCTTGAACGGGTACCCCTGCCAATGGCAATTCACCCAACTGCTGCATGGGGGGCTGCATCGGCACGCGGCCGCCTTCGCTCGGCGGCTGCTGAATGACGATGCTTTGCGGATTATCAGTCCCCTGCCTCTCCGCCGGCCGCAACGGCGCCGTCGAATGTTCATTGTTGATGATGAACCGCTCGGGTGGCAGGAGGTTGCCCTGGTCAAGCGCATCCGGCCAGGGCCGGTGTTGGCTGACAGCTAACGCTGGCGGGGCGGCGGCCTCAACTCCGGCGTGCCCAGAGCCGGCTGCTGCCAAAGCGTCCGCCACGATCCTGTCTGACGCAGGCTTCGCATCGCGAACCCGTTCAAGCGCCAAGCGGAGATAATCGTTGCCTGGAAACAACACCTCGGCGAATTCGATCCGCGAATCATGATCCAGCCCAGAGATCGTCTGGCCCCGCCTCTCAAGCGCCTCAGAAAATCTGCGAAGACTACGACCATAGGCAACACGGGTGCTTGGGGCCAAGCTGCTGTCACTGGTCACTTGTTCCAAGACATGCGCATCTGCCTTTGAAGGCACCGTCACTCGCCACCGGCCAGTCGCTGAATAGCCCGGCTCATGATACGCACGCAGGACGTTCAACGCCGGCCTTATATCCTTTATGTCAGTGTCTTTCGGAAAGAAGGTATCGAGGTGATCGACCAGGGATTGGTGATTTTTTAGATCAGTCGCTTGGCCACGAGCGCCGAGATCATTCGCCAATCGGCGAAGCGCATTCGAGTATATTCGCAGCGTCGGCGCGCTATGGTGTTGCTGAGCCTCAGCATGGGCGATCGCCTTATCAATCACGTCCCGGTGTTCGTCGGACAAGTGGGGATAGCGGTTAGCCGGGGCACCAACAGTCACTGAATAGCCCGGCTCATGATAGACACGCAGGACGTTCAACGCCCTCTTCATATCATCGTTTTTCGGAAAGAAAGCATCGAGGTGATCGACCAGGGATTGGTGATTTTTTAGATCAGTCGCTTGGCCACGAGCGCCGAGATCATTTGCCAATCGGCGAAGTGCATACCTGTATTTTAGGACCGTGCTCTCGCTATATTTTTGCTGAGCCGCAGCGTGGGCGATCGCCTTATCGATAAGGTCCCGGTGTTCGTCGGACAAATGGGGATAGCCGGTGGCACGGGCGCCACTCGCGACAGGTTCGGCTCGGCGCGGCTCGGCCACGTGCTGCTCAAAACCCGCTTGCCGCGATTGGCCAGCATCTGGCAAGAGGCCAGGGCGGTCCAAGGAAGAGAGCATCGCGTCTGGGACGCGTTGGGTCCCATGGGAGAAGCCTTGGGGGACGG
The DNA here is from genome assembly GCF_056781655.1 of Mesorhizobium bavaricum. Lineage (NCBI taxonomy): Bacteria > Pseudomonadati > Pseudomonadota > Alphaproteobacteria > Hyphomicrobiales > Phyllobacteriaceae > Mesorhizobium > Mesorhizobium bavaricum. The sequence goes on from NZ_JBXAYV010000001.1 coordinate 164,478, forward strand.
CGAACGAAACGTTTATGGAGTCCTCGATCGCAGCCGGGGGCGCCTCGGACCTTGCTGAGGGCGCGGCCCCCGCATGCAGCCTTCCGATGTGTTCGGACCTTGTCCCTTGAACCGGTACCCCTTGCAATGGCAATTCACCCAATTGCTGCATGGGGGGCTGCATCGGCATGCGGCCGCCTGAATTGCCGATTTCGCTCGGCTGCTGCTGAATGGCGACGGCTGGCGGCCTATCCACGGCCCTCTGCCTCTTCGCTGGCCGGAACAGCGCTGTGGAATGTTCGTTGTTGAGGATGCCCCCCTGGGGTGGCAGGTGGTTGCGATGGTCAAGCGCATCCGGCGAGGGCCGGATCTGCTGTTGGCTGGCAGCCAAGACTGGCGGAGCGGGGGCCTGAACTCCGGCGTGCCCAGATGTTGCGAAAGCGTCCGACACGCTTCTATTGGGGTCCTCCGGTCCAGCACGCATCCCTGGGTTGTTGAGCGAAGGCGAGGTGGCTTGATCACCCTGCCGCTGCTCAAGCACTTCGCGGAGCCCCTGTTCCAGTCGCAGAAGCTCCTCTGCATTGGTTGGCGGCTGGTGAGCTCGATCATCGACCAGCGGCCGGAGCGCCTCGGGAACCTGCGCGCTGAAAGAAGACGAGGTGGCTTGATCATCCTGCCGCTGCTGAAGCACTTCGCGGAACTCTTGTTCCAGTCGCAGAAGCTCCTCTGGATTGGTTGGCGGCTTGTGAGCTCGATTATCGAACAGCGGCCGCAAGGCCTCGGGAACCTCCGCATTGTGAACCCGCTGCAGCGCCAAGCGGAGTTTCTTGTTGCCTGGAAACAACGCCTCGGCGAGTTCGGTCCGCGACTTGTGATCCAGCCCAGAGATCGTCTGGCCCCGACTCTCAAGCTCCTCAGAAAATCTGCGAAGAAGTCGACCATAGACGACACGGGTGCTTAAGGCCAACTCGCTGTCACTGCTTAATTTTTCCAAGATACGCGCATCTGGCTTTGAAGGCACCGCCGCTGGCCACCAGCCAGTCGCTGCGTAGCCCGGATCATGATACGCACGTAGGACGTTCAACGCCGTTTTAATGCTCTGGTCATTCGGAAAGAAAGTATCGAGGTGATCGACCAGGGATTGGTGATTTTTTAGATCAGTCGCTTGGCCACGAGCGCCGAGATCATTCGCCAATCGGCGAAGCGCATTCGAGTATATTCGCAGCGTGTCCGCGCTCTGGTTTTGCTGAGCCGCAGCGCGGTCAATCGCCTTATCAATAACATCCCGGTGTTCGGCGGACAGATGGGGATAGCTGGCAGCAGGGCCGCCAGCAGTCGCTGAATAGCCCGGCTCATGATAGGCACGCAGGGCCTTCAACGCGCTCTTCATATCAACGTCTTTCGGAAAGAAAGCACCGACGTGATCGACCAGGGATTTGTGATTTCTTAGATCGGTCGCTTGGCCACGAGCGCTGAGATCATTCGCCAACCGGCGAAGTGCAAACGTGTATTTTCGGGCCGTGGTCTCGTTATATTTTTCCTGGGAGTGGGCGATCGCTCTATCAATAAGGTCCCGGTGTTCGCCGGACAGATGGTGATAGCGGGAAGCACGGGCGCCACTCGCAACGGGGTCGGCTCGGCGCGGCTCGGCCACGTGCTGCTCAAAGACCGCTTGCCGCGCTTGGCCAGCATCCGGCAAGGGGCCAGGGCGGTCCAAGGAAGAGAGCATCGCGTCTGGGACGCGTTGAGTCCCATGGGAGAAGCCTTGGGGGACGGCGATAGAAACGTTTATGAAGTCCTCGATCGCAGCCGGGGGCGCCTCGGACCTTGCTGAGGGCGCGGCTCCCGCATGCAGCCTTCCGATGTGTTCGGACCCTGTCCCTTGAACCGGTACCCCTTGCAATGGCAATTCACCCAATTGCCGCATGGGGGGCTGCATCGGCATGCGGCCGCCTGAATTGCCGATTTCGCTCGGCTGCTGCTGAATGGCGACGGCTTGCGGCCTATCCACGGCCCTCTGCCTCTTCGCCGGCGGGAACAGCGCTGTGGAATGTTCGTTGTTGATGATGCCCCCCTGGGGTGGCAGGTGGTTGCCTTGGTCAAGCGCATCCGGCGAGGGCCGGATCTGCTGTTGGCTGGCAGCCAAGACTGGCGGAGCGGGGGCCTGAACTCCGGCGTGCCCAGATGTTGCGAAAGCGTCCGACACGCCTCTGTTGGGGTCCTCCGGTCCAGCATGCATCCCTGGGTTGCTGAGCGAAGACGAGGCGGCTTGATCATCCTGCCGCTGCTGAAGCACTTCGCGGAACCCCTGTTCCAGTCGCAGAAGCTCCTCTGCATTGGTTGGCGGCTGGTGAGCTCGATCATCGAACAGCGGCCGGAGCGCCTCGGGAACCTCAGCGCTGAAAGAAGATGAGGCGGCTTGCTCATCCTGCCATTGCTGAAGCACTTCGCGGAACCCCTGGTCCAGTCGCTGAAGCTCCTCTGGATTGGTTGGCGACTCGTCAGCTTGATCGAACAGCCTCCGGGCCTCGGCAAGGTGCTGCTCAACGCCCACTTGCCTGGCCTGGACCGCTTGATCCTCTTCCAGGCCGGCGTCCTGCACCTGCGGCAAAGCTGTTACACGGGATGGATTTTTTCGCTGGTCCACATTAGCCTCGCATCAAACTGTATCGTCAAAGTCTTGCGCCAATCCACGCAGCGGCTCATCGAGTCGAGATTCTGCGGAGAATCCCTCCTCTGCTTCCGTCAAGGGTGCCGGCTCCGGGAGGGCGCCTGTCTGGCTTTCAAAGATGCGTTTCAGAATGCGGTCCGAAAAATATCGCACCTTCCTCAGTTGCAATGGCGGCAGACCTTTGATGAGAACAATCTCGTACTCGTCATTGAGCAGCCGAACCTGTTCGGGACGCAGCAGCGGCGCACCTTGAAACGAATTCTGAATGTTCCGGTCGAACGCTCGCGACTGGCTGTAGGAAATCGATTTGGCTTCAAACGTGTATTCACCGATGGCTTTGGAAATGTAGTTCGGAGTCTCGTCATCGGCCGTGGCCATGAACACTTGCAGTCCGGTATTGCTGAGAAAATTCTGCTTACCAGCCTCTCCATAAGCCCCCGTTAGTGCCGAAAGGCTTTGGATGATGAGCATGAAACGCCCCTTGTAGCCCGCGATAGTCGTAATTGCGGTCTCGATCGCCTCCAGCTTCCCCAAGTGCTTGAATTCATCGAGCAGAAAGAGAACCTCGTGCTTTTCGTCCTGGCGGGGCAGCGACCGCTGTAGAATTGAAACGATTTGCTGAAAAAATAAGCGTATCAAAGGCGCGACCACCTCAAGGTCGTTCGGACCAACGCAAAGATAGATGCACGTTCTGCGACGGCGAAGATCATAGACCGAAAAGTCCGAGCGACTTGTAGCTGCCTTGACAGCCGGATCCGCCCACAAGTTGAGCCCACCATCGCCGAGCACGGACGTGTAGGAGGTTAGGATTTTCGTGTCGTTCCCCGCCATGTCGTCGAAGATGCGTTGTGCCTCTTTGTTCCGGGTCTCCATGGCGAGCTGCGCGAAGAGCTTGAACTTCTCCCCCGGCTGAGCGAACAGATCATAGACGGCGCCGATTGTTGGCGTGCCCCGCTCGATGCAGGCAAGGATCCCCGCGACAAAGATATCTCGCGCGCCGGCGACGAAACCTTCCGCCCCCTCCCCCTTGGCCGTAATCAGGTTCGCGGCCAAGCGGCGGGCTTCGGTGAATTGCTGCTGTGGATGCAGTGCTATGAGATCCAACAGTGGATTGTAGCAGTTTGTGCGCCGCTCTGAATCCAGTGGCGCGAATTTGAACACTTCGTGGCCTGCGGCTTTACGCGCCCTCGATGTGAGCTCAAAGAGCTCCCCCTTGACGTCCAGAGCTATCACAGAGCCTTTAAATGTAAGTAGCGTTGGAATGACTATGCCGACACCCTTGCCAGCGCGGGTCGGCGCAACAATGAGGCTGTGAGGCTGCTCGCCATTGGTCAGGTAATAGCCAGGCCAGAAAGGACCACTCGTCTTCCCGAAGACCGGCCCTGTCACGCCACGGTATCGTCGCAGATATCCCGTGCGTCGCATTTCATCCACTCGAGCCCAACGAGCCGTCCCGTGATGTTCGAGCTTGCGGCGCAATACGACCTGCTGAATCAGCAAGACAACCGCGGACGTCGAGAGCACGATAGCCGCGCCCTGATAGAAAACGGGGGTTGCGAAACCCAAATAGAAGGGCGTCTCAAACCAAAAGGCACGGACATCAAACGCCATCAGAGCCTCGCCGCTACCCCCGTGGCGGAAGGTTGCGTACAGACTTGCCGCACAGAACCCCAAGGCGAGTGAGCACGCGATGCTAATGGCTATGTTGGGGGACGTCGTTTTTGTAGAAGACATTGTTCCGTGGCCGAATTAGCGGTGCTGATGCTGCGCTTGCTTCAGACACCGAACCGAGGTCGCGCGATGCCGACGCTCGACAGATCGATGCCGCAGCGGGTAGTGCGATGCTTGCATCGCGCCCCCCGGCAGACGTGGATTTTGAAAGTTTCACGAAGCAGGTACGTCGACGGCCAGCGAATTGGAAACAGCAAGGCCGTGAACGGAATTCATGAGAGGAAGCGTTACTGCCATGGCCGAGACCTCAACGGCCGGTGCGATCTCTGCTTCTCCTAGCCTCCATTAGATCCTCTCGGGCGTGATTGTAGGAGTGGCTTATGTCCCGGCCGACTTGACCACCCCGCTGCAGCTGTTCGTGGGAGGTTTGCGGGCCAACTGTATCACGGACTGCAGCCCCAATACCTGCTATGTGGGCGTCCAGATCCGCACTGCGTTCCTCTGCTGCATGCCGCGGAGGAGGCATCTGCGGCAAGATGTCTTGCATGCCGGGAATTGAGTGAGCTTGGGCCTGTTGATTTGGATCTAACTGGTGATACATCGCGTACATAGCATTGGATGCTGTCGACCTGACGTGGCCATCCGGATCGGTAGCCAATTCAGCGGCCTGATCAAAAATGCGTGCTTTATTTTCAGCGTTAAACTTGCTGAAGTTTTGCGCAGCGTAAAGCGCTCCGATAGCTTGCGAAGGCGGGTCCATGTTGCCAATGCGATTAACAATACTATTTTGTGTCTCTGGCCGAAGGTAATGAGACACATTACTGACTGCTCTGAATTGCTCCAATGCTACTTCATCCGGGGTGTGTCCCAACCCGGCAGTCAATTTATCCCCCAGATCGACGGCTGATCGTCCAAGCTGATTGGTCCGCGTTTCAAACTTCGCGAGGTCAGTTTCTGGCTCGGTTCGAGTGCCCCGAACGGCTATGCGCTCTCGCCTCCCGAGTTCTTTGAAGGTCCCAAGATTTCGCGCTGTATCGCGCGGGTTAGCGCTTACCAGCCGCTCTGCAACATCGGTCAATGGTCCGTATGGAAGGTCACGGAGGGTACTGCGATTCCCCACGTCTTGGGATGAACTTGCAGCTGCGCGTGCCCGTTTGTTATCGCGATCCATTGCTCGGCCTCCAAAGTCGTTAAGTTACCCAATCAGGGTACCACCGACGCTTGACCTGCTAAACCGATATGAGGTTACAGTTGTAGTCTGGCAGAAACTTCTCCCAACTCTGGGATACGCCGAGAGCCGTAACCGGGGCAGATTTCCGGGCGGAAGGGTTTGCGGCGAGAGCGTTCGTGATTCACCGTTTGCGTGACGCATCAGGATCGTCTCGTATAAGAGAGTCCGTCGCGATACGCCCCGCGAATGACGATGGTACCTTCGGCTTGACTTATCCTTCGCGCTCTGCGGGTCCGACGAGAAAATCAGCCTACCTTGCTGAGACTACCTGCGGAGGACTTGCCGCTACGGCGGTCCTGCTCGATCTCGTACTTGATCTTCTGCCCATCAACTAGGTTTGAAAGTCCAGCCCGTTCTACAGCTGAAATATGGACGAAAACGTCCTGACCGTGTCATCGGGCTGGATGAAGCCAAAACCTTTGGTGCTGTTGAACCACTTCACTGTTCCGGTCGCCATATCTGTGTATTCCTCTGTGGCCATGCGAACCAGACGGGCCGTGAAGCCGATCCTGTTCATATTTCGTAGAGTTAAACCCAGCAAAAACGAAAATTACAAGCCCACCTCGGGGTTGCGGCGCGAAAAGCCATTGCTCTGTTTGGGAACGCACCGAACAGGTGCCGGTGAGCTTGAGCGCAACGCGCTGCAAGACGCTCGAGTGCCGAGGAATCTCTCCGACAAGGATACGTCTGAGCCGCCCAGTATGCCGGCTCGGCAACCACCCGAATGGATCGAAGCCGATCTGCAAAACGGATGGCGAGAGCGTTGGCTCGTTTCCAACCCATCCTGTCTCACCAGCGCGGACGCCTGGACGGATGTCAACGCCGGAAAAAGAACCGCATCGATTGGTCCCGCTTGCGGCCAGCTCCAGTCGGCCGCTCGATCGCAAGCGTGGTTCGAGGAGGAAGCTCTCCCAGGTGCAATGCGAGGAGACGCTGGTCCAACTCCTTGTCGGCTGCCGTAAGGCGGTGGTTCAGGCGAAGGTAGTCCATCCAGGTCGGGGTGCGGAAGGTTTCTGTCCAACGCGAAGGCTGCTGGAGGTCGCGCTGGAGATTCCAGTGTCGCGCACCAACGCCGCTTTGTACTCGCCGCCGTTCCCGCATCTGCTCCAGGAACGCTTCGACATTTGCTTCGGGTATTGAATATTCGATCTTGGCGACGATCGGCCCGCTTCGGGGCTTCAAATCCAGGGCAACCTGAGGCGTTTCGAAGCCAAGAGGAGCCTGATCGGAATCTTTCCATTGACGGATGGGCAGCAGGAAGCCGGTGCCAGCGACCAGCAGCAGCGCGCCACCTGAAAGCTCCAGAGCCGAGCTCAGCGAATAGCTCTCGGCCACCGTACCCCACAGCCAGCTGCCAGCCGCGATGCCGCCGGATGAAAGGGCGTAATAGATCGAGAGCGTGCGACCAACGACCCACCTTGGACTCGCCAACTGGACGCTTACGTCCAGCCCGGTCCAGGTCACGACCCAGCCCGCGCCGCCGAGCGCCAGCGCGATAGCCGCCACCGCCACCGAGGGGGTGAAAGCAAGCGATAGACAACAAGCCGCACAGGCGATGCACGACAGTGTCGTCAAACGTTCCTGTGACAGCCTCCGTCTCAGAATGTTGTTGCAGATGCCGGCGAACAAGGCGCCGGTCCCGAAGCCGGCCATCAGGATGCCGTAAACGACTGGCCCTCCCCCCAGCTGATCGCGGGCGACGAGAGGCAAGAGCGCTAGTATGGAGATGCTCGTCAGCCCAAAGAGGGCACCGCGGGCAATTGCTGCCTTGATTTCGGATGACAGGGCAGTGAAGCGCGCTCCGTCATGGATCGCCGTGGTCAATGGTTCACTCGGCAGCGGTGACGGGCGAACATGCCATTTGCAGCGCCCTATGGTCCACAGCAGCATCAGATATGTAAGCGTCGCTACTGCGAAAGCGGTCAAAGGGCCAAAGGAAGCAACGACGACGCCACCGAGAGCGGGACCGATGCTTCGGACGGCGTTATATCCGACCGAGATAAGCGTGACGGCGGCCGGAACATCGCGCTTTCGCAGGATATCGCCAACCGACGCGTGCCAGGCGGGGTCGGTGAAAGCGGCGCCTACTCCGGCCAAACAGCTGAATGCAAGAACCATCCATGGATTGAAAATTCCGAGACCTGCAAGAACAGTCAGCATCGTCGAGGACAATGCTATCACGCACCAGCCAGCGAACATGAGATTGCGGCGGCTGTAATTGTCGGCTAGGGCGCCGGCGATAATTGACAGGAGGAATGTGGGCAAGGTTGTCGAAGCCTGCACCAAGGCGACCATCACATCCGATGTCGAAATGGTCGCCATCAGCCAACTGATGGCAACCATTTGAATCAGCCACCCTAGACTGGATACCTGTGTGGCAATCCAGATCGGACGGAAAGTTGAATTCTCGAGCGGCGCAAACGTTGCCGATGACCCCGGATTAACTTCTTCACGCGCCACCCCGCTCATTGGGCCGAGCCTCCCTTCGCTGCCAGTTGTATGAGATTTCTCCCCGCCCACTTGCTCTGGAGGAATGGCAGGATCAGGGCATTTTATCTGCGCAACGCAAGTTATTTTTGCCTGGCCGATGCTGCGACAGAACCGAATGCTTCCTCTGGCGCGATCGTTCCGCTATGCGTGACGAGACCGGTTCGATCCTGTCGTTGTCGATCCCCGACCACGTTACAAGAATCGTCAGTTTGACGATCCTTGGCGTCTCCAACCAAGCCACGTCCTGGGCATCGACTTCCCTTCTGGTGACCACGAGCTCTCGCGCATTGAACCGCCTCGCCAAGGTGGATCAGTAGTCTATCTTTGGCGTAGGTATTCAGCAGCTTGCTAGGCGCCCGCCGCCACGTGCGGGAGACGCCGGTATTAACCGGGGGGCAGATGCGCCGAGGGCAGCAAGCGCGCCTGACGCAACGCCGCCAGATCAGCCGAGCCGGTGCAGAAGCAAGCGACGGCCAACTGGCGGATGACGATCTCGAAATGCGCCACAACCGCCTCGGTGGACACCGTCGCCGCGCGCAGCACGCCGGCCGCCTGCCCGGCGATGTCCGCGCCCAGGCGGATGGCCTTGGCCACGTCGACGCCGTCGCGGATCCCGCCCGACGCGATCAGCTTCACAGTTGGCAGCGCCCGACGTACCGCCTGCACGCTGGCCGGGGTCGGAATCCCCCAGTCGGCGAACGCCATCGCCACTGCACGGTCAGCGGCATCGCGGGCTCGCTCGCCCTCCACCGCGGCCCAACTGGTGCCGCCGGCGCCGGCGACATCGATGACCGCCACGCCCGCCTTGACGAGCGCGCAGGCCACCGAGGCGGACAGGCCCGACCCCACTTCCTTGGCCACAATCGGCACGTCCACGCTGCGCGCGGCGCGAGCGATCTGCGCCAGGACGCCGCGCCAGTCGCGGTCGCCCTCCGGCTGTACCGCTTCCTGCAGCGGATTGAGATGGACGATGAGTCCATCGGCCTCCAGCGCATCCACCGCCCGGCGCGCCAGGTCCAGGCCGTCGGCCTCGCGCAGTTGCGCGGCGCCGATATTGGCCAGCAAGGGAATGTCTGGGGCCATGCGGCGCAGAGCGCGCGTCAGCCCCTGGGAGTTGCGGGATTGCAGGCTCACGCGCTGCGAACCGACGCACATGGCGATCCCCAAGGCTTGTGCTGCCTCGCTCAGATGCCGGTTGATGGCCTCGGCGCGTGGCACGCCGCCGGTCATGGAGCTGATCAGCAGCGGCGCGCGCATGGTCTTGCCCAGCAGCGAGGCGCGCAGGTCGATCTGCGTCAGGTCCAACTCGGGCAATGCGCAGTGTTCGAAACGGATATACTCCCAGCCGGCGGCGACCGTGGCCGGCGCCGTTCGCCGATCCAGCACGATGTCCAGATGGTCGTCCTTGCGCCGGCTCGGGACGTTGTCGCTATCGCTCATGCTCGCTCCATCCGTCGCATCGGGGGACGGCGTTGCGTCGGATCGGACCGACGGCAGCGGTGCGCACGCAGCCACATCACGCCGTTCAGGCGGGCGCACGCTGGCCTCCCCCCGCAGCGTCGCTGCGGTAGCGGCTGGTCGAGGTCTGGTAGTACTGCGCGCGGATGGCCGCCATGGCCTCGATCAACGGTCCCCACGGCGCGGGAAAGCGTTCTTCCGCCATCACCCGGTGCAGCATGCGCGTATGGCCGGCCAGCTCGTCGTTGAGGAACTCCACCACAGGCATAGCCGGATAGCGCTGCCGCAGCAGGATCGCCGCGTTGTCGGCCTCGCCGGCCGACCTGTCCTTGTCGCGTCCATGCAGATCGTTCTGCAGGCGCCCTATCGCGGAGATGAGCCGCAGGGCCCGGCGAAACGCCGGACGCGCACGCAAGGTCGCCATGTCCAACCCCCACAGCAACGAAAGGCAACAGAACACGTTCGTGTAGGCGATCGAATCGATGCCATTGTGCAGGTACTCGGCGTAGGACCAGCGTTCCGCCCCTGCCGCCTGCGCGTGTCCGGCGCGCAGCGCCCCGCAGTAGCACCGGGTATCGTCGAGAAGCTGAGCATAGTCGCGACGATCGTAGGCGAGCGCGGCCAGCGAAGCGCGCAGCACAGCGCAGCCCTCGAATCCGGGGAGCGCGCACGGCACGCCCTGCCCCAGCGCCTGCTCCACCGCAGCGAGTTCCTCCGGCGCGATCAGGCCAAGATCGTTGCAATCGTCGAGCCAGAAAAGCAGCGCCAGTTCGCGATAGAACGCCACGATCAGCGTTTCGTCCTGCGGATCGCGGCCAGTGCGGGCGCAGGTGTCGTGCAGGCTCGGGTGGATGCGCTGTAGGATGTACTGGCCGCCCCTGACCGCTTCCACGGCATGCTCGTCGGCGAACCCTGTCAGGGAACGCCCCCACTCCAGCACCTGCTGCAGCGCGCTTTCGGTCTGGATCATAGCGCCGCTCCTGCTTCCTCGGCCAGGACGCGCCGCCCCCAACGAAGCGCCAGCCACAACCCGGCGAGTTCGGCCACGCGCACGACCCGGGTGGGGCAATACAGTTCCTTGCCGATCCACAGCGGCGTCTGCGGCAATGCATGCGCCACATGGCGAGCGAGCATCCACTCCAGCGCACGCGCCACCGCCTGCGCGATGCGCCGGCGCCCTGTCGGCTCTTCGCTCCCGTCCATCACGTGCAACGCGAACAGCGCATAGGCGGTTTCCTCAAATGAGGACGCGCAACCGGCGCCCCAGCCGCCGTCATCGCGCTGCGCCTGCAGCAGCGCCGCCAGCGCGCGCTCGTCGCGCCAATGGGGCTTGCCTTGCGCCAGTGCAGCGACCGCATGCGCGGTGGGATACAGCCACGAAACGTGCCATTTTTCGTTGTCCCATAGACCGTGCGGGTTGCGATTGGCCTCGACGTAGGCGCTGGTGCCGGCGGCGGGCTTTCCCAACAGTCGCAACGCATGCAGGGCATGGATGTTGGTCGACACCGAGGCATTGCGCTCGCCGGGGAAGGTGACGAATAGCTCGCCGATTTCGAAATCGCGCAACGCATCGACCGGCGGGTCGCGCCCTGCAAGGCGCAGGACGCACAACGCAACGGAGGTGTCGTCGGCATCGGCTGCGAAGTGCAAGGCCGGGCCCAGACCGCGCACGCCCATGCGGGCGTCGAGCTGCGCGACGATCACGCGCACGGCATCGGCGACCGCGGGATGCGCGAACAGCCCGGCCAGATGCAGGGTGTACAGCGACCAGCATGGCTCGAACACATTGATCGGCCAGACGTTGGGAACGACACCTTCGATGCCGCTGCGCGTCGCCCGCGATGCCGCCTGCAGATACCCGTCGGTGCGCCCGACCTGCGGCGTGCTCCCATGTGTTACGGCGTGCGCACGCCACGAGGCGGTGGCCGCCGGACTGATGCCAATGCTGCCGTCGTCGTCCGGGCATGCGGTGGTCGGCGACGTTCCCCAGGCTTCCCAGGAGTGCAGCAACGGATGGCCGCTCGGCAACGTCGCCACCGCCCCCAACTTGACAAGGCACGCCTGCCGCAACGGCAACAGCGCCGGGTGGCGCGGAAACGCCACGCCGCCCAGCAAGGATGCGGCCTCGCCACACAACTGCGGCAGGATCAGCTCCGCGCCGATCGGCGCGTCTTCCGGCACCGAATGCGCGTAGGGATCGGGCTGGCGCTCGAGGAACCGGGTTGCAGCCTGGACTGCGTCGGCCGCGCCGGGAAGAGGATCGGCACGCTGCAATGTCAGCAACGCCGCCCAGGTGGGCGCATGGCGGAACAGCGGGAAGTCCGCGCTTCCCCATCCACCATCGGCCTGTTGCTGCGCGATGAGCCACGCGTATGCGTCCTGCCGACCGGTGACGTTGCCGTGGAACTGCAGAGCTCGCGCCGTGTCGTAGACGGACGGACCGACGCTGCCCCCGTCGCTCATCTCGCTCAGCAGGTAGCGCAATTCGGAAAGGATCTGTTCGGACAGCGCGTTCACGCGGTATGTTCCTTCTGCAGACAGTTGACGAGAACCAGGATCGGGCAGACGCCCGCACGTCGCCGCAGGCCCGTCCTGGCCCGGCGCATGGGCAGCGCCGGACGGCCGCCCTGCTCCGGCGCGGCGACGCACCCCGATGCTGGCGCCGATCCGCCGCATAGGCTTGCGCGCAGCGCGCCGCGTGTGCCGCGGCCGTGCTGGGCAACCGCTGCGATCGGTGCCGCGGATTCGGACACAGTCCAGCATGCACCGCTACCGCCGGCCGATCGCAGCGGCAAAGGGGCGACTCCATGCGGACGGGCGCGCTCATGCGCATGGCGCGTGCTTTAACAGATACGCGTTGGCCCGCTGCAGCATCTGCGCCAACCGTTCCGCACGCGGCCCCAGCGGGGCGATGGCCTCCCCGGCGTCGCGCAACAGCTCCAGCGCGAACTGGCGCGCTGCCTGCAGCCCCATGATCGACGCACAGGTCGGCTTCTGCGCCGCCGCGTCCTTGCCGGGGGTCTTGCCCAACGTCGCGGTATCCGCTGTTGCGTCGAGAATGTCGTCGACCACCTGCAACGCCAGCCCGAAACAGGCGGAGTAGCGATCGAGCGCACAGTACAGCGCAGCGTGGGCGGCATCCTCCGCGATGGCGCATAGCGCGCCCATGCGAACGGACGCGCGCACTAGCGCTCCGCTCTTCATCCGGTGCATCGCCACGATCCTGTCCAGCTCGACGTGCTTTCCGACCAGCGACAGATCCATGGCCTGCCCGCCTGCGGCACCCTCGGCGGACACCGCCTGCGCCAGTTCGCGCACGAGCGCGATACGGTTGTCGCCCGGCGCATCCAGGTTCGCCAGGGTCAGGAAGGCGTGCGCCTGCAGCGCATCGCCGACCAGGATCGCAGTGGCTTCGCCGAACTTGACGTGCACGGTCGGAAGGCCGCGGCGAAGCACGTCATCGTCCATTGCGGGCAGGTCGTCGTGGACCAGGGTACAGGCGTGCATCATCTCGATGGCGGCGCCGACATCGTCGAGCATGTGCGTCGGCGTGTCGGCCAGTGCGCCGGTAGCCAGACAGAGCAAGGCCCGGGTGCGCTTTCCGCCATGCAAGCTGGCGTAGCGCATCGCAGCCATCAGCTCGGTCTCACCGTCGTCTTCGGCGCAGAGAAGACGCGCCAGCGCCTGTTCGACCCGCTTTGCGCCGTCCTGCATCCAGATCTCCGGCGGCAGCCTGCCGGATGCGCCGCGCGCCTGCGCGCCCAATCCGCCGAGCGCGGAAACGCCAGTTCGGTCGTCGTGTCGCGTGGAACCGGTCTGGATGTTTTTCATGTCCTTGTACCTGACAGGAGACGGCCACGGCGAGCGGCGAGCCGCCGCGGCGTTGCCGGCGTCGCACCGAGCGCGCGCGCCGAGTGGAGCAATGCTGCGGGTCGCCGGCGCCGCTGCCTCGCCACACGGGGCATGCGATGCCAGCTCATGAGAATCCGATGCGGATTTTCATGGACGGATGTGCGGTCGGGAAATAGCGCCGACCTTTTTCGACGGCGCTCAGCAACCGCGGCCGCACCCCGGCCTTGTGCATGGTCAGTGCCAAGGCGATGCAGAACTGCACCATTTCCAGCCATACCAGGTGGTAACCGATGCAGACGTGTGGGCCGGTACCGAACTGCAGCATGTCCACCGGCCGGATCGGCTCCGTGCGTTGCAGCCACCGTGCCAGGCGGAACTGATCAGGCGCCTCGTGCAGCAGCGCAGAGGTCGAGAAATGCAGCAGCGGGATGCACAGAGGGGTGCCCGCGGGAATGCGCCGTTGGCCGAGTTGCAATTCCTGCAGCGCGCGACGCGGCAGGAGCGTGGTCGCCGGATGCACGCGCAGCGTCTCGCGGAACAGCGCCTCGGCGACCGGACACTGCGCCAGGTCCGCGTGCCGGGTCGGCACCGCGCCCACGCGTTGCGCCTCCTCGACCAGGGCGTCCCATAGCCCAGGCTGCCGCGCCAGCTCGATCACCATCCAGGCCATCGTCGAGGCGGTGGTGTCGTGACCGGCAAGCAGCAGCAGGCGGATATTGGCGACCAGGACGTCGTCGGAGAGCGCATCGTTGCCGCGATCGAAGGCGCTCACCATGTCATTGATCAACCCAGTGCGCGCGGCATGCGCGCGCGCGTCGCGGACGAACTGGCGCAACTGCGCGTCGATCCAGTCGCGGGCGGCGCGGCCGCGCCGCAAGGGCAGTCCGGGCAGGTCGACCGGGGGCGCGACGATCAACTGCAGCAGTTGCCGGTATTTGCGATGCCATCCCGGCAAGTCCTGCGCTGGGATTCCCATGAGGCTGAAGATGAGCTTGAGCATCAGGTCGCCGGTCTCGCGCAGAATGGTCACGTCGCCGCGGTCGCGCCACGCCTGCACCCGCGCCTGGATGACGGGCGCGAACAGGTTGCCGATGCCGGCCTGGGTCAGCCCCTTGGGCAGGAACGCCGCCTTGATCGCGTCGCGCGCCTGCCGGTGCGCGCCGCCGTCCTGGGCGACCAACGTTCCGCCAAGCAATTCGGGCGCGATCTCTTCGATCAGAGCCGAGGACACGTCCTTGTGCCGGAGCAGTGCGAACGCATCTGGATCCACGCAGGTCATCAGGTGTCCGGCAGGGCCGAAATCCAGCCAGAAGTGGCTGCCCAGCGTCCGTTCCGCGCGCCGCAGCAGGCGCGGCAGGTCGCAGACGATGGCGGGAAGATGCCCGACCAGGGGGAAAGCGCCGGGCACGAACGGGATGTCGTCCCGCAGCCGGTGCCGACGGTCCAGCGGGTTGAGCAGCATGTCCATCAGCAGCGCGGCGCCGCGGCCGCTTCGGCGGTGTCGCCGGCAGGCCGCGCGGCGCGGCTGTTGCCACCGTCGGCGTACGTCGGCACATGCGCCAGCATGCCGCCGTCGATGCACAGGACCTGGCCGGTGATGAACGCAGCATCGTCGGAGAGCAGGAACGCCACCAGCGCGGCCACGTCCTCGGGGCGGCCGACGCGCTGCAGGAGTTGGTGCCGGCTCAGATGCCGTTGCATGCACTCGTCCAGCTTGGCGAGGAGACGCTCGGTCATGATGAGACCCGGCGCAACCGCATTGCAGCGGATCTGCGCATGACCGTACTGGGTGGCGAGCGAGGCCGACAGCATGTTCATCGCCGCCTTCGACGCGGCGTAGGACGTCTGCGCGGTGTCACCGCTGAGCCCCTGGCACGACGACATGTTGACGATCGCGCCACCGCCGCGGGCGATCATTCGTGGGATGGCCTGCCGGCAGCAGAGCAGCGTGCCGCGCAGATTGGTCGCCATGGTCTGATCCCAGACCGCCAGGTCCAGGTCGAGGATCGTGCGGTCGCGCGTTGTCAGATGCATGGCGCTCGCGTTGTTCACCAGCAGGTCGACCCCACCGAAGTGCCGCTCCGCCGTCTCGAACAGCGCTGCCACCGCCTGCGCATCGGCGATGTCCATGGCCAGGGCCAGCGCGTGGCCCGCTTCGGCCGTGATCTGCGCGGTGCAGGCGACGGCCGCCGAGCCATCAATGTCGGCCACCACCACTCTGCCGCCCTCGCGCGCGATGGCGAGGGCGCATGCCTTGCCGATGCCGGCGCCGGCGCCGGTCACCACGGCCACCTTGCCTTCAAACCGTCCTGCTGGGTTGGGTTGGTCTTTCGCGGCATGCCGCTCAGCCTGCGCCGGAGAAGGCGCAGGGTCGGCGCTGGCGCGCTCGCCAGCGTCGCTTTCGATGACCCGAATGGCGGCGACGGGGCACTGGCTGGCCGCGAGCCGCGCGGCGGCGTGCAGCGCCTGCGGGACCGTCGCCACGCACACTTCGGCCACGCCGTCCGGTTCGCGCTGGCGAAAGGTGCCCGGCAGCGTCAGCACGCACTGCCCGGTGGTTCCACACAGATCCTGGTCGACCACGACGCGCATCTCAGCCCTCCTGCGCATGCAGGCGCACCGGCAGCGCGCGGAACGTCCTAAGGAACGCGGAGGGTTCCCGGGTCGGCTGCTCGGCCAATGCCAGCGTGGGGAAGCGCGCCTGGATGCGCGGCAGGCTCTCGGCCAACTGCACCCGGGCCAGTTGCGCACCGAGGCAGAAGTGGATGCCGTGGCCGAAGCTCAGCATGATCTTCCCGTCGGTCGACATGCCAGGAGTGGTGCCGTAGAACCGCGCGGGATTGAAGCGGTCGGGATCGGCGAAGGCGTCCGGGTCGCGATTGCCGGCCGCGATGAGCACGCGCACGTCCGCGTTCTTCGGGATCACCACGCCGCCCAGTTCGATGTCGCGCTGGGCGATACGCGGAATGGAGCTGAACATGGCAGGCGCGTCGCAGCGCAGGACTTCTTCGACGAATGCCTTCACCCCCACGGCGTCTCCCTGCAGCCAGTGCCGCTGTTCGGGATACGCGAGCATCGCCAGGACCGCATGGTCGATGGTCGCAGCAGTGGTGGCGAAGCCGCCCAGCAGCATGCCCCACAGCATGCTGATCAACTCCGCATCCGACAGCGTGTCGGCATCGTCGTCGTGTGCGCCGACCACCATCGACACGATGTCGTTGCGGGGATCGGTGCGCTTGCGCTGTATGAGATCGCCGAAGTAGGCCTGCACCCTGGCGCTGGCCGCGTCCGCCGCGGCGAGCTGGGGATCGCTGGCGTGTGGGCTCAAACCTTCCAGAATGGCGCCGATGCCGGCCGCGAGCCCGAACATGTCGTCCTGGGGCATGCCGAACATTTCGGCGAAGACCAGCATTGGCAAGGCCAGCGCGAATTCCCAATGCAGGTCCACCGCCTCCCCGCGCTCAAGCGCGGGCGCCATGCCGTCCAGGCGCGCCGCGACGATGCGCGCGATGCTCGGCCGCAGGTTGTCGATCTGGCGCATGGTGAAATCGCGCGAGATCAGCCGGCGCAGACGCGTATGCGTCGGTGGTTCCTTCATGGCTAGCGTCGACGCCAGGAGATTGAGTGACAGGCTGGTCGCCGCACGCGGGAAATAGCGCGCCAGTTCGCCCGGCGCCGGTCCCCGAAACGCGTCGCCCGTGGCCTTGAGCGCCCAGAAGATGTCGGCGTGGCGGCTCAACAGAAAGAGGCCCGACGCCGCGCGATGCACCGGATCGTGCTCGCGCAACCACCGCATGAACGGATACGGGTCGTGGATGCACGCTGGCGACGCAAGTTCGGCGAAGGCGTCCCGGCATGCTGCCTTGGTTTCTTGCACGTCCATCTTGGTTACCTGTTGGCTGGCTGATCTGACCGGCGCGTGCTAGGCGCGCCGGCAAATTGCGGATAAGATCGCGATTCCGGGCGGCGTCCGCGCGTCACCAGAGCACCGGGAACTCCTCGAACCCGCCAGTGATGATCTCCTTGCGCAACTTCAGTTCTTCGGGCGCCACGGCCAGGCGCAGCGCGGGAAAGCGCTGGAAGATCGAGCCGACCACCACCTTGAGTTCCAGCCTGGCCAGCGCCATGCCGATGCAGTAGTGCGGCCCGTGCGAAAACGTCAGGTGCGGATTTTCGTCGCGTCCGATGTCGAAGATTTCCGGGTCGTCGAAATGGCGCGGATCGAACGACGTCGCCGGCAGGCCGACCAGCACCTTGCTCTCCGCGGGAATATGCACGCCCGCGATAGTCACGTCGGTCCTCGGATAGCGCATGATGCCGTCCCAGCCCGCGCCCGGCGGGTACATGCGCAGGATTTCCTCCACCGCCTTGTCCACCAGGGATGGATCGCCGACTAGGCGTTCGCGCTGTTGCGGATGGCGGAACATGGCCAGCAGGCCGAATTCGATCTGCGCGACGGTGCTCTCGTGCCCCGCCACCAGCATGCCCGCCGCCAGGCCGATCGCCTCTTCCTCGGTCGCATTGCCCTGCTCGACCGCCGCGAGCAGATCCGTCAGCAGGTTGTCGCCCGGATCTTGGCGCTTGTCCCACATCTTGCCGCGAATGTAGGCGCGCAGTTCTTCCCAGGCCAGGCGCGACGCGCTGCGCGGGCCGCTTTCATGCTGGTGCGTCATCACTTCGTCGGACAGCCCGGCGAAAAAGGCGTGATCCTCGTAGAGCACGCCCATCAGCGCGCTGATGACCATGGCCGGCAGCGGAAAGGAGAGGTGGCGCCTCAGGTCGGCGGGCTGGGGCTGGGCCGCCAGCGTCTCGAACAACTGCGCGGCGATCGCCTCGACCTGCTGCGCGAGCAGCTTCACCCTGCGGTTGCTGAAGGCCGGCGCCACGATCGTGCGTAACCGGGCATGCTCGCCCCCCTCGTGCGAGACCAGCCACCCCGGCGAACCGAGAATCACCGAATCCGGGGTGAATGCCGCCGGCGGCATTCCCGCCGGCCGGAACGCCGCGTCGGACAGCGCCGCCTTGGCCTCGTCGTAGCCTGTCACCCACCAGCCTTCGTGCCCGGAGGGGAAGCGCACGCGGTGGATCGGACCGTTGGCGCTTAGCGCCAACATCTCGGGCGAGGGCTCGATGTGGTCGACGCGCCACATCGGCAGCGTCGGCAAGGGTTGTTCGGACATGGTGGCACTTCACTCTCTAGCGATGGAAGGGCGGAAGGCGCTGCGGGCAGCGAATGACGATGGCATGTAGACGTCCTCCGCAGCGTAGCCAGACTCGATTATCAAGATCGGCCAACGTGTAACTGCCTAGGCATACCGCGTGGCGAGATGCAGAACTTTATCCTGCGCCTTCAGGATAAGACGAGTGTGGTGGGCCTTTGAGTCGCAGCCGGCCATCAAGATTTCCTGCGCAAGGGTCAACAAGGGCGGCAGCCTGTTTGGGTACGGGGCGGTTTCGCCGAGGCCCCCTTGCATAGAATGTCATCTGATGCGGATTTGACATTTTGCTTTTCTTTCTCCGTTTCATCGATCGCGGTGTCATCCACGAAATGGAGGTCGGTCGGCGGCTCCCGGCTCCCAACGAAGGAGTTTCAAAACTCGTGCCAATTTGGCCGACCCAGCGAAGAAAAACATTGTGATTACTTTTCAGCGGATTAGCCTGAGGCCGGACAAGAGCTCGGCGAAATAGGCCGGTGGCGCGGACCCGACAAAGACGACAGAAGAGTGTCGGATAGGCGACACCTTCTTTGTCAGTTGTCCTGTTCTGGAATGATGGCAGGCCACCTGGCCCTATTGACCCATAGGAGGTTGGCTCAGGGGTTCACGTGCTTGCTAAGGGCGCGCTCGAGGCGGCTTGCGGGCGCGTTGCCAATGCAACACTGGCTATCCGCAACACCCCCATCTGGGGCGAATCCGGGACGGCCTGCGCGTCGGAGTCCAAGAAGTTAGGCGCTTGGGACGGCAACCTGATGACGGAATGGCATGTCCGCTATGGCGGTCGCGGCGTGATGACCTACTGGCATGTCGAAAAGGGCTCGACCTGTATTTTCTCGCAACTCAAGCGCTGTTCGTCTTCGGAGGTCGCCGCGATGATCAAGGGTGTGCTGCGACACTGCACCAACGTGGAGATTCAGGGCCAATATTCGACACCCATGCCCAGAGCGCCGTCGGCGCCGCTTTTCGCCGCCTGCTCGGGTTCACCTGCCGCCACGTCTGATGGCGGTCGCCCGGCAGAAGCTGGCGCCGTCAGGCCTGCGCGCTGAATTTCCCAATCTGCTTCCCATTCTTTCCAACGTCATCAACTGAGAGGAGGTTGAGCAGCAGTATGGCCACAGTCTGGGCCGGCATCGATCTGACTGCCATCCCGAAATATCACCGTCGCAGCGGTGGCCAGAACGACCATCGGAATAACCTCCGGCCTTCGTTCATCCCGAAGAAGGGATGACCGACCAGTCCGTTTTTCGCGCGCGAATGCGGCAGCTCCATTGCGATCGCGGCAATTCGGATTGGCGCGGGCGCCATGTGCTCCGACCCTGAGGGCTGTCCCGGTCGGCACGAGCTATCGCTCAGCGGCGATCAAGTCATCGGTTTTCGGAATGACCGGCGACGCTTGGTCTCAACGATTATGCCGGTCGGGCTGTCGGCCGTATTCTTCGCCTTGAACACGGCGGTTCGCTTCGGTTTTGGTTTGGGCGGCGCTTGAGGCTCTACCCTTGGCTCCGGCGTTTGCTTGCACTTTTGTTTGTCCTTGCGGGAGCAAAGCAAAGCCTTGGCGGTCACCGCGTCCGCATCCGAGACCACGCCGGCCGGCTTGCCATCGAGATTGACCCGTGCGGCGCCGGCATCCAGTCTCGCCAAGTATTTGGCCATCTTGGTATACGCCAGCAGGGCTCTCCTCAATTCATCATCGGACAGTTCGCCGTCGAGCACCCGAATGTCATGATGGATGCCGATCTTCAGCGGTCTGGGCGCTTTCGGATTGAAGGCCGCCGGCCACTTGGCCGACAGATAGCGGAAAAGCTGTGCAGGCGATTTGCCTTGGCTACGGCTCAACATCATAAGCCTCGCCCCATTGTTTTCGTTTCCAATTCGGACCTTCCTAGCACTGATATATGCAATGATTATGGAAAAATGGGCATTCGCCCCGCAGCGCAAAGCAGCGGTCTCATTCGGACAGACGAAGTGCCTGGTGGACCGAGCAGGATCGGCAGCAACCCACGCCGAGCCGTCCCGATAGAGTTCACAGCCATACATCAGGGTCGGTGGAATGCTGTTTCCCCATATCTCAGCCAGCCCATTGACCCTTGGCAGCGCATCTGAAACGCCGGCAGCGACAACTCGACGGCTCTCCGCGGAGGCCGTCGGGTAGTAGGAGCCGAAACCGTCGCGGCTCTTCACCCGTTCGGCCGTTCCGTCGTACAAGGGCGTCGCGTAGCGCGAAAGCTAATCAGGCGACCGTTCCTGATCTCGGCCGGATCGACGCCGTCCTGGGACAGGAAGGCAGGCGAATGGCTGGCAAAAAGCGTTCGGCCGCAACCCGGCGTCGATCACCAGGAACCTGGCGCGGACGCGGCGGAACTGCCGGGCGGCGGCCATTCCGGAATAGCTGCCGCCGATGACAATAGGCGCAGCGAAATTCAGAAGGTTGTGGGCGACAGGCTTCGGACTCCCATTCGATTGCCGACTCGGCTCATGCCTTGACGGGCAATATTCTGAGGATGTTTGCACCTCACGTTCATGGTTGCCACCATGGAGATCGCCTCAGAAGCGGCGCCCAATCGGAAACATTAGCACCTCCGCGTTTTGGCTCGGCTGCTTGAACTCCTCGACGGCAACTGCCTCAATTAGCAGATCCAAGGCTTCGCGCCCCTTCTGGCTCATCGGATCATCGCCTCGCAGGTAATGATATGCTCGATCTAGATGCACTCGCGCGGCGGAAAAATCGCTTGTCATATGACCCTCCCAGTTGCCGCCCGCGTTAGCCGTCTACGAGGTGAGGGTCACGCAATCGTCAATATCCTTAGACGTATTTGATTTAAATTGCAGATGACCCGGGAGAAACCAAACACCGGCTTGTCCTATGCGAGAGCTCCTTGATTATCTCGCCGGCGGGTCCGGTGGACTCTGCAATAGGGTTGCTTGGCAGGACGCCACTATGGCTTTTCTGCGTTCTGTCTTATCGCTGTGACATTTCCCGCACAGGATGACGTTAACGTTTCCCGCGTGAGGTGAGGTGATGAGAGCAGGTTAGAGTGACGCGCGGCAGGGAGGACAGGAGCGATGGCAAAGGTTGAAACTCGTAAGACGGCGCAGACCGTCACGCTTGCTACAAAGAGAATGTTCTTCGAAGAGTATCGTTATGATCGATACGGCGTCGCGAGGCTCGGCCGGCTGAAGGAGGACGCTGGCAATGATGCGGTCAGGGGATGGTTGGCACGATCCACGCCAGGCACCTGCACGGATCACCCCGCAAAAGTGGCGGACGGGACCTGGAATCGAGCCGACATTGCGAGATTTTCGCGGCCGTGGCGGCTTCGCTGTCTGCTGTCTGCTGTCTGCTGTCTGCTGTCTGCTGTCCGCAGGGCGAAGCGCGCATCCGCAGGGATGACGAACACGATCTTCGCCGGCTAGGACAGCGGCACTGCGAACTCAATGTTGGAGGCGCTACGCCGCTCGATCTAGCGGAGGCGTGGCGAGTCGATGCGGCCGGCCGGCAAAACCCGCGCTGCCGCTCGATTTCGGGAAGGTTCCCTTGCCGCTTAAATATGATTCACCGATGATGCTTAGGGTGTCGACCATCTCGAGGTGTTCGTCGCCAATGATTATCCGGGCGGCAACTGGACGATGCCATTTATTCGGGACATCACTCCGAATTCGATAATGCCCTTTTATGCGACTTTGGACGCACAAAGCATGAACATCGGCTATCGACTTTTTCTAAATTCGCTACGGGGGGCCTCACGCGCCGCCCAACGTTCTCTCGATCACTAGCCCGGTCGTCCAGCAACTGGGCCGTCAGCGCCATACGGCCATAGTTGCCACCAGTAAGATCGGCGACGTGTTGTCCGAACAATGGCGATGCTGAGTGCTTCACAACAATGGCCGCTCTGTCGCGAATTACTGTGGAAATAACTATAAAGGGATGACCCACGGCCCGTCAGGATATAGTGAACAGTGTGCGAAAGATTCGCCATCATGGATCGGGGAATAATTTGTCAGTCAGCGTGCACAACCCCGACCAATATATGGCCGCGCTCCGCACGATCATAGCCCAGGGACGCAAGCGCATCGGCTTGCTCGTTGGCGCAGGCGCTTCGGCCGGGATGGCCAACGCGGACGGCTCGTACCCGCTCATCCCTGCAGTGGCAGGACTGACTGAAAAGGTGCTCGGCATTCTCGAGCCAACCTACAAGGCGCAGATTGACGGCCTCAAGGCTGAGCTCTCGCAGCATGATATCGAAACGATTTTGTCGCGCATTAGGTCGTTGAGCAAAGTCATTGGCACGGCCAAGGTTCACGACCTTGATGGGCCTGGATTCGCGACGTTTGGCGAAGCCATCTGTGCCGAGATCGGTAAAATCGTCGATGTGCGTCTACCTATGCCCGGATCGGCCTATGCCAATCTGGTGAACTGGATAACGGGGACGAGCAGAGACTATCCGATCGAAGTCTTTACGACGAACTACGACCTCCTGTTCGAGGAAGCGTTTGAATCCGTTCGAGCGCCATATTTCGATGGTTTCACCGGTGGCCGTGAGCCGTTCTTCGATCCTGTTTCGGTGTCACGCAGCGACTTGCCGGCGCGCTGGACCCGATTGTGGAAACTGCATGGGTCCCTAGGCTGGAGAGCAAGCGACAAGGGCGAGGTCATTCGAACCGGCCAAAGTTCAGCCAGCCATCTCGTGTTTCCCGAACATCTGAAGTACGACCAGACGCAGAAGGCCCCGTACGCCGCACTGCTTGATCGGCTTCGCGCCTTTCTGCTGACGCCCGACACGCTTCTAATCTCGATCGGCTTTTCTTTCGCCGACGCGCATATTGCTGCTCGCTTGGATGAGGCATTGGCGGCCAATCCGGCTGCAAGCGTCTTCGCATTTCAATATAAGAATCTCGACGAAGAGCACTCAGCATGTGACCTCGCGCGGCGATTGCCGAATTTCAGCGTTTACGCACGAGACCAAGCGAAAGTGAATGGGATGCGAGGCCCGTGGAAGGCCCCGCCGGATCTGCCGAGCAAAGATTGGGGGCCGATACGCTCAACCTATCTCGACACAGACGGCAACTTCACGCTCGGTGGCATTGAGCCATTTGCTCGCTTTTTCGCGGCTTCGAAATCGATACAGGCGTTCTCAACGCCCCTCACGATGCTGCCACCTGTCGCCATGCCGCCAGCAGCATGAGTGTCTCTACGCTCCTTGGTCACGTTGGCTCGGTCGCGGGGTCCACGATCAGCGTTCGTCAATTCGAAGGCGTTGCCTCCGGCATCGCGATCATCGGCGGACGCAGCTATCGGGTGGGCCAAGTCGGTAGTTTCGTACGCATCCCTCAGGGATATCACGACCTCTATGCGATCATTTCCGAGGTCGGCGCGAGTGCGACACCCGCGGCTTTTGCGGATGCCCATGGTCGGGGTGAGCGCTGGCTGACCGTGCAATTGGTCGGCGAGATCGTAGAGGCATCGTTTGAACGCGGCATCAGCCAGTACCCTAACGTGAATGACGAGGTTCACCTGGTCACCGAGGATGATCTTTCCAAAATCTATGGCGCCGAGTTTGCGGGACAGATCGTTGTGGGCCGGTTAGCCAACGCGGAGAGCATTCCTGTCCGCCTAGACCTCGACAAGCTGGTGACACGACACAGCGCAGTGCTCGGATCGACCGGTTCCGGAAAATCCACCACCGTGGCAAGCCTCTTGCGGTCAATTTCGATGCCAGGCGGTGCTGGCTTTCCAAGCGCACGCATTCTCTTGCTTGATATTCACGGTGAGTATGCGCGAGCTCTCGGGGATAATGCAGAGATTTTTCGCATAGCGCCTGCAGAGGGCGAAAAGCCGCTCGTCATCCCGTTCTGGGCTTTGCGCCCGGGTGACATGATCAACTTCCTTTGCGGGAAAATGGACGATCGCTCGACCACCGCAATCCTCGACAAAATCTTCGCTGCGAAAAGCGCAATTGCACAAACGGATGGCCTCGCCGGCGTCGATCTCAACTCGATGACCGTCGACAGCCCAATCCCATATAGCCTCCGCCAGCTGTGGCATGAATTGATCGATCCCGAAGTTAAGACTTGGCTTGATCAGGCAAAGACGCAGCCGGCGCTGGTCACTCCCGGCGATGCCGCATCGCTTCGGCTCCCTTTATATCAGCCGCACACGACGACCAACACCGCGCCCTACCTCAACAACATCGGCGTTCTCGGAATTCGGAAGCAGCTCGACCGCATGCGTTCACGCCTGTTGGATAGGCAATTCGAATTCCTTCTTAAGCCGGGACAGTGGGAACCGGGACTAAATGGACACACCGAAAACGATCTGCCTGAGCTTCTAGAGGGCTGGATGGGACACGAGAAAGCGATCACCGTGCTCGACTTGTCGGGCATCCCCAGCTCTGTTCTCCTTGAGCTCATCGGTGCCATCCTCTCAATTATTTACGAGGCACTTTTCTGGGGGCGAGACCGCGCGGTAGGCGGGCGCAAGCGTCCGCAGCTCATCGTAATGGAGGAGGCACATCGCTATCTGGGCCGCGAGACGAGCAACCCCGCACGTGAGATGGTGCAGCGCATTGCCAAAGAGGGACGAAAATTTGGGATGGGCGCGATGATTGTTAGTCAGCGGCCCTCGGAGATCGACGACACCATACTTTCGCAGTGCGGAACCTTCGTCGCTCTCAGGCTTACGAATTCGACCGACCGCAGCAGAGTACAGGCGGCGCTTCCGGACAATCTGAGCGGGATCGCCGACAGCCTGTCTGTCCTTCGAACGGGGGAGGCAATCATCACGGGTGAAGCCGCACGATTGCCAGTTCGGTGTCGCGTGACGCTGCCGCCCAAGGATCGCAGACCTGACAGTGAGGATCCGCTCGTAGCTGAGAGATGGAAGCAGCCGCGGGGGGACGAGAGCTACGACGACCTCGTTGCATCCTGGCGAGCGCAAGATCCGAGGTGGGCACCGGCGGCTCCTGTTATCGAGGATGAGGAGGAAAACTGAAATGGAACGGCAATCGGTAACGTCGGGGAATTTGGCCGAAGTCGGCTACGATCCCTATCTCGAAACACTCGAGGTCCAATTCCGCCACGGGGGCGTGTATCAATATTACAACGTGCCCCCGTACATGAACGAGCGCCTGATGACCGCGGAATCTCTTGGCCGTTTCTTTAATACGGAAATCAAGGGACATTACCCCGAAGCCAAAATGTAATCGAGCAGCCGTCATATCGAGGCGAAACATTATCAAGGACCGCTCCCCCGAAGCGTAGATCGTCAACATCATTGCGCCCGCTTGGATGGGCTCTGCACAACCCAGATCACCAATGAAAGTCTCTATCACCTCGCTCATTGCCGGCTTCGGCTCTCAGTTCCAGGCAGTGAAGCTCGGCGCCTTCTCCATTTCACCCCAGATCGCGTGCCTGCAGGGCTACGTCAGTCTGATGTCTCGCGAATGGCACAAGGCGCACCGGTCCTCGAACGTTTCAATTAGCGGCGTGGAAGACCGGTCAGGTCGGAAATGCTGCAATTATCCGAGCTCATGGATGGCCACATTTGGAATGACCGCCTTGGCGATCTCGCACAGGTGTTGGTGATGCGTGAGGTAAACTACTTGGCCCACGCTCGCCATCTCTCCGAACAGGCGGAAAACTTCCTCCGACCTGAGATGATCGAACGTTTCCATGATGTCGTCGGCGATGAAGGGAACAGAGGGCCTGAGCTTGGCAAACTCGTAATATCCGGCGAGCCGCAGAGCCAGGTAGAGCTGGAATCGCGCACCTTTCGACAGAGCGTCTGCGACCTTGGATTGGCCATCCCGCTGTGTCGCGATGAGAACCTCGCCGCCCTTTACAGGCTGGGTCGTCAAGCCTGTGTACTGGCCGCGCGTTATCAGCGCGAAGGCGTCAGACGCCTCGCTCATCATTCCAGAGCGGTGACGTTCGCGATAAGCCCTGAGCGCGCTAGCCGCTGACATCACGCCGAGCTTCAACTCGATATAGCGGGCAGCCTTCTCCTCGATTTCGAGAAGGACGGTGCGGCGCTCGGCATCAATCCGGGCAACTTGGCTGTCGCCGCCGATCGCATCGAGCTTGTCGGTAGCCCGGGTGCGGCGGACGAGCTGCTGTTCCAGTGAGTCATCGAGGTCGGCTAGGCGCCGCTCGACTTCGGCCTTTTCAATTGCGAGCCCATCGAGATCGAGGCCTTCCAGCAATGACTGCGCCTGGACGAAGTCGCTGAGAGCGAGCTCGCTCGTCAGTCGTTCTTCAAGTGCGGCCATGGCACTCTGCACGCCGTTTCGCTCGCGAAGCTGTTCATCGCGCTCCATGACCTCCGGGAGAGTCTTCACCTCAAAGGCAGCGAGCACCTCCTGCTTGGTCGTCTGGTGTGCCGCGACCTCAGCATTCAGTGTCTCTCGAACGTCCTGCAACTTCTGAACATCAAGGAGAAGACTTGCCCGCGCCTCACGGGCGCGCTCGGCCCGCTCTAGGCGCTCTGTCAGCCTGACACTCACCTGTTCTGGCGCCTCGTCGCTTGCAAGTTCGCCAGCCAGCGCACCAAGGCGGGCAACCTCGTCAGCAAATGCAGTCCTGTCCGCCTCCATTTTGCGGATGCGGATGCGCATGGCCTCACGATCCTGTAGGGCCTTTGACAGCTCCAACAACTGATCGAGCACGCTGCCAAGCCCGGTTCCGGCGATGCCTTCTTCGAGCCACGTGCCCTGGAGTGTTTCCTTGACCTCGGCTTGCCATGCGCCCTCTCTCCGCTCGGCAATTTCAACAGCGAGCCGCCTGGCGGCTAACTCCTCTTCCTTCGCGGCGATGCTCCTCAGCGCTTCCGCTCGTTCCGCGTCGACTTTCGCCTGCCTATCCAGAAAGCGGTCGGCGGCGACCACCATTGCCTCCAGGGCCTCACCAGCTTCCGGCTGAATTCCAATGCTTTGAAGACCCGAGGCTATTCCGCGATGGATACGCTCTCCTTCGGCTGTTACGCGTTCAATCCTTGCGCGTGCGAGCAAGATCTCGTCCCAGGCGGCAAGCGCGTCAGCGCGCGCGGAAAGGTGCTCATGGAGAAGTCCGATCAGCAGTTCGAGCGACTGCGCCTGGCAATCCTTAAGCAAGGCACTAGCCATATGCTTGATTTCAGCGGTCGCCATTTCTGCGCGCTGAGCTACCACGGCGAGTTGGCAGCTTACGCGCTCTATGGCCGCTTCGGTCTCGCCCGCCTTTTGCTTGATTGCGCGCAGATCAGCGAGCTCGCCCGCATGGGCCAATCGAGCCGCGCCGACATGATCGTCCTTGACCAAAGCTGCGGCAAACACGTCTGCGGTTTCAGCCTTGAGGTCCGCCCGGTGATTTCGCCAGGCCTCGTCTCTATGACCTCGTGTGGCTGCGGCTGTGTCATCGTCGGCGAGATCGGCCGAGGCGCGGACAGCAGCCAGGCGTGACGAAGTAGTTATCCGACTTTGTTCAAGCTCAGCCAGACGCTCGGAGAAGACAGCTCTGTCCCTTTGAAGGTCTGCGGCCAGTGTTTTCCAGGCAGCCATCTGCGTCGGTGGCGGAACCGATATTTTCGAAAGTGCGTCCGCATCTCCCGACCACGGTTGGAGCCGCCGCATCGCATCCGCAAGCTTTGTTTGCCGCTCGTCCTCGAACGCGCGCGCTTCTCTTATCTCGCGTGCGTAACTACTAGCTTTCGCCTGCGACGCGGCGGCCATTAGCCTGGCTCTTGCGGGCTCGGGCACTGCCCTCTCCTCGCCAACGCGACCTCGCGCAGAGTCGAGCCCGTCGAGCGCGGCAGCGGCTTCGTCGCGGGCCATCCGCAGGCTCGTCGTGATGCCGGAGCGTTGCTCGACCATGGTGCGAAGCGTGCCGACCACAACGGCCGGCAGGATGAGCCGCGACGGATCCTGTTCGGCCGATCTTCCAAGCGCGGCGAGACAGTTCGCCACGACCTGGTCGAGCATCTGGACTTCCATCTTGCGGGTCGGCAGATCCATTCCCGCGGACACATAGCGCATCTTGCGATCGGCAAGTCCGCGCACCTGTTCGGAGACCGCCAGGACAGCGTCGTCGATAACGGTTGCTTCTATCTTTGCCTTCGCCCGATCGATCTCATCGGCATTGGCTTGAAGGCGAGTTCTCAAGCGCGCGTCCTGATCGATCAATCCCGCGACGCTGCCGCTCCAGGTCCTGGGAGGAGACGGCATGTTCGGCAGTTCGGCCAGCCTGCTCGCGTTGCGTTTTATTTCGGCGAGGAGCGGCGCGGCGCGCGCATATCGGTCGATAGTGGCGAGCCGCGCCGAAAACATCGCGCGTTCAGCCAGGCTGCGATCATACTTATCCTGGGCTTCCCCCCGTTCCGCCTCGAGCGTCTCGAATGTCGAGGCTAGCGTGTCGATCGCCTCCTTGCGCGACTTGAGCTCCGCAAACCGCTTCTTCAGCAGCGCGATTTCGGTGCTCTGGGCCTGTTTTCGGTGAAGTCCATCCGCCTCCGTCTCCAGTGCTGCCAAGACATCGCTCGCATGACCAAGCCCGGCGCTGGCGGTAAAAAGGAGCTTGCCGAGATCACCACGCGATTCAAGGATCGCCTTGCCCCCTGCTTCCAGCGTCTCGTCATCCAGTGAGAACATGCTGCTGTAGGCATCGCGGGACAATCCGGTGAGGTGAGCCGAAATGGCAATCTCGCTCAGTGGCCGACCTTCGCCATCGTGCAGCGAGTTGCTGCGACTCTTAGTGCGTGAAACGGCAAGCGTCTGCGCCTCAAATTCAAGCAGCCCGCCGATGCGCATGGAGCTATATTCGTGCAGGAAATTGTAGCGACTGCGCTCTTCGATGCCGAAGAGCAGGTCGAGATAGGCAGAAAGCGCGGTCGATTTGCCGGCTTCGTTCAAGCCAAACACTATGTGCAGATCAGGCCCTGAACTCGGCTTGGGTCCGAAGTCAATCGCCTTGTCGGTGAACTTGCCGTAACGGGTGAGATCGAGCCGCCGCAATCTCATCGCGTGCCGCCTGCCTTGAGGCGAGCCGTGACCAGGTCGACGCCACGTGCAAGCACGTCATCGAGGAATGCCTCCAACGCCGCCTCGTCCTTTCCTGCGAAGTCTCGAGCATCCGGCGGCAGGTCCGCGATGGTCTTCAACACCAATTCCCTGGCGTCCGAACGGAATGCGTCCGACGCTGCGTTGGCGCGCATTGACTCGGCTAGCTCCAGGGTCGGGTCCGCGACGTCTTCGGACTTCCCAGTTTCGGGAGCAGAGAGATTGAGTTCGACCTTCTCCACCCAGGTGTTGCCCACCTGCTCTGCCGCCTGTTCGGCCTCGGCAAGCACCAAATCCTTATCGCGGATCAAAATCCATGACAGTGCGGAAGCGCCGACCAGGCTGAGGCGGGCGATGAGGTATTGCGATCTGGCGGCAGTCCGGGATTGTTCAAGCGCAGACCGGATGCGGCCGACGGCCTCGGGCAGTTCGGATGTTCCTGCCAGGTCGATACTCACGCGCTCGAACTGCGCAACGCTGGTCAGCCTCTCCTCAATGTCGACAGACCGATCGTCGTTTATGGTCGCCAGGGTGACCGATTTCTCACCAGCCTCATTGATGTCTCTGCCCTGAGGGATACCAGGCATCACGAGCGTGCTCGCGCCGGGATAGATCTTGCGAACGTGAATATGGCCAAGGGCCCAATATTCAAAGCCGTGACCTTGCAGGTCGGCCACGCTGCAAGGCGCATAGACGTCGTGGCCGGGCGAGCCGGCCAAGCTGGTGTGCATGATGCCGATGTTCGCGGCGCCCTCTCGGGGGCCGGCATATTTGGGCAGCAGGCTTTCGGCCGCCTTGGGGCTGGCGAAGCTCAGTCCGTGAAGCACGACGTCCAGCCCGGCGACCGACTGGATCACGGAGTGCGTGCGGCCACTGAAAATCGTCACCGTGTCCGGCAGGACGAGCTGTTTAGAGATTCGAGACATGGCGTCGTGGTTGCCGCGGATCATGTAGACCCTGACACCGGCTTGGTGCAGACGCATCATTTGCGAGGCCAGGAAGCGCGCCGTCTTCATCGATGTCTGATCGCCATCGTAAAGATCGCCCGCGATGACAAGCGCATCGACCCGCTCCGCAAGACACAGGTCCACGATCGAGATGAAAGCCTGGCGGCTGGCATCTCCCACCAGTTCGGCGAGTTCGGGATTGCGCAACGCGAGGGAGCGCAGCGGTGAATCGAGATGGGTGTCGGCTGTATGAACAAATCGAAATGCCATCTGGCGCGCTCTCCCGGCCCGAATAGACGTTCAGGCAACATTGCCCCTCAAGTCAAATCGCCTAAAACGTCGCAGCGAGCGGCGGCGGCGTCCCCATTCCGGTTAGCAAAGTGCGCCGGCGTTCGGCAACAGTGTCTGTGAGTTGAGGCCTCGAAGTCAGGATAGGGTGTCGGCGACCTTCTTGTGAGGGAGCATTGACAGGCCTGATGCCCCTGTTGCGCGCCCCATCTATCGCGTGGATAAGCGAAGGTTTTGTATTCATCCGTCAGCCAAGAGCCTTTTATATCCGCAAGAAATTGCTTAATCTCCAGGCGGGGGTATGGGGTCAATGCAATCTGCCGATAGTTCAGAGTTAGTAATAAATGATAGTGAAGTTGCCGGTAGGCCACTTGGCTCGACCATAGTTGCCGACGTCGCGTCCAGCTTCACTTATGCATCCTATCAGAATGCGATTCCGGTTATCCGGTCCATCCGCCTCGATAACGACACCGCTCGCAGTTTTGAGAATTGCCGGCTGGAGCTTGCGTCGTCACCGTCGTTCCTGCGGCCGAAGACCTGGACGGTAGACCGCCTCATCCCAGGCGACCGGCTCCAGCTCAGTGACCGCAAGGTAGAGCTTGACGCTGGGTATCTCGCAGGCCTGAACGAGGCTGAGCGAGGTGAGATTACTTTGCGCCTGTCCGCGTCGGGTGAGGTCCTGGACGAACGGCGCCTGGCGGTCCGGCTGCTTGCGCGCGACGAGTGGGGTGGCGTCGCCGACATGGCGCAACTGCTTCCGGCGTTCGTGATGCCCAATGATCCCGGCGTTGCGCCGATCCTTAAGGCAGCGGCCGAACGGCTTGCCGCGCACGGGCATCCGAGTGGCCTTGACGGCTACCAATCGCAAAGCCCGCAACGGGCATACATGCTGGCTGCCGCAATTTATTCGGCGATGGCCGGCATGGGGCTGCACTATGCCGAGCCTCCCGCAAGCTTCGAGAGCCGTGGCCAGAAGGTCAGGCGCCCCACGACGATTGCCGAGGAGCGCCTCGCGACCTGCCTGGATACCTCGCTCCTCTTCGCGGCCGCCTTGGAGGCAGCCGGTCTCCATCCCGCCATCCTGATGTTTGATGGACATGCGGCCGTGGGGGTCTGGCTGGCCAAGCGCACTTTTGCCAATGCGGTTGAGCAGGATCAGATGGAGGTCCGCAAGGCGCTGGCCTCGCGCGAATTCATTGCATTTGAGACCACAGCCGTCACGCACCGGCCTGCGCTGACGCTAGAAGCCGCGCAGAACGCGCTCAGTGTTCGACTTGCGGTGGAGCAGGCACAAGCCTTCGTCGCAGCCATAGACGTGCGGCGATCACGCAGCGGCGGCATCACGCCACTCGCCTCGCACGAACCCGTCCGACGCAACGTCGCCGACGAAGAGACGGCAACTGCGGTCGCAGCTTTGCCGCTCCCTGCCGCGCCAGCAATCGGGGAGATGCCGGCTGAGGCCGTTGAGATCAAGCCCACCACAGCGGCAGGTCGCATCGACCGCTGGCAAAAGAAGCTGCTCGACCTGACGCTCAGGAACCGGCTGCTTAATTTCCCCGATTCGAAGAAGACAATTCCGTTCCTGTGCACCGACGTCGCCTATCTGGAAGACAGGTTGGCGAACGGGGCCGCGGTCCGTCTTATTTCGCTGCCAGAGCAAAACCCTTTGGGAGAACGCGATGCGGAGCTTTATCGGGATGTCCACGGTCGCGATCTGCAACGCGGGTTCGCGGCTGAAGCGCTGCTCAGGGATGAGCTCGCCTCCACGTTGGATGCCCGCCAGCTTGAAGCGAGGCTAATCGACCTCTACCGGCAAGTTCGCAACGACTTCGCTGAGGGCGGAGCAAATACGCTGTTCCTCGCCGTCGGTTTCCTCCGCTGGAAGAAGAAACCGGAGGATGAGCGCAGCTACCGGGCGCCGTTGCTACTGGTGCCGGTCCGGCTTGAGCGGCGCAGCGCAAGCTCGCGCTTCACGATCCGCTTCCATGAAGACGAGCCACGCTTCAATGCCACACTTCTCCAGTTCCTGGAGCGAGATTTCGAACTTGGTCTTCCCCAGTTCGCCGGCGACCTGCCACTCGACGACAGCGGGATCGACGTGCCGCGCATCCTGTCGGCGATGCGACACGCGGTGCGCGATGTTCCTGGCATGGAGGTGATCGACGAGACCGCGCTGTCGACATTCTCCTTCGCAAAGTTCCTGATGTGGAAGGACCTTGTCGAACGCACCGACGCGCTCCGTCAAAACAGGGTCGTTCGCCACCTCATCGACACGCCCGAGCAGGCTTTCGAGAGCTCAGGCGGCCAGTCGACCTTTCGCGATGAGGCGGAGCTCGATCGTGCGTATGAGCCTGCAACCATCATAAGCCTGCTTCCCCTTGATTCATCGCAAACATCGGCGAGCATGGCAGCAGCCGAGGGACGTGACTTCGTCATCGTCGGGCCGCCCGGGACTGGAAAGAGCCAGACGATCGCCAACATGATCGCCAACTGCCTCGGGGTGGGTAAAACGGTTCTCTTCGTGGCCGAAAAGACTGCCGCGCTCGATGTAGTCTACCGCCGGCTGCGCGAACACGGACTTGGAAATCACTGTATTGAGCTGCACTCGAATAAGGCCGATCGCAGGCATTTTCTCGCCCAGCTGAAGGCATCATGGGAGAACGGTGGCCGGGCGGACGCCTCACAGTGGATTGCCATCAATGAGCGGCTTCGCTCGCGCCGGGACGAGTTAAACGCCTATGTCGCGGCGCTTCACAAGCGCTACCAGAACGGTTGGACGCCCTATCTGGCATTGGGTATTGCACTCAAATGGAACGATCATCCGACACCGGCGTTCGCGTGGCAGACGCCGGACTCGCATGACGCTCAAACGCTGCTAGCGCTGGAGGATCTGGCCGCGCAGGTCGGCCTGGTCTTCGCGTCGGTTGAACGTCGGCCGGAGTTGGACCTGATCGATGTTGGAGAATGGAGCAGCGATTGGCATTTGAGGTTGCTTGCTGCCGCGACGTCTCTGCACGCCGCCATCGGCCAGTTGACTGCATCGGTACGGGGTTATCAGTCCTGTCTAGGTCTCGCCCCCAGTGAGCCATTGTCGCATGCCGAAATCCAGTCGCTCGTGGGGTTGGCGCAGATCATGGCCCAGGCCCGCAGTCGCGATATCTCGATAGCATATGACCGGGATTTCTCGACTTTCGCGGATGCGGTCACCGCCCTGGAGCGCTCGATCGAGGGATATCGAGAGACCGAGCGTACGCTCTCCGCCACCTATGAGATTGCGGCTGTCCGTGACCTCGATCTGGATGTCATGGATCGCCAATGGCGTGATGCTGAAGCGTCGTTCTGGCCAAGATCGGCGATCGGCAAAAGCAAGGTCCAGAAACTGCTTCAAAGCCGAGCACAACGTGGCACCGCCAACCCCGGCAAGGAACTTCAGCTGCTCCGTCGGATGAGAGAGTTTCTGGCTGCGGTCGACCAAAGCCCATTGGCAGGCAAGCCACTGCCGATCGAAGGTCTGGCAACGGACGTAAAGGCCATCGCCGGCACCCTCGATCTTGCTCGACGGCTTCGAGTATCACTTCGCATTCCTGGCCGCAGCCCGGACGAATTTCGGGCCGTCGTCCGTTCGGTCGCGCCAAGTCTGCGCGGCACCCTTGAAAACGACCAGCTGCGCGAGGCCGGCGATCAGCTGCTGGCGGCCGTCAAGGAACTTGAGGCCGCGCGCCTGGCATTCGGCGAGATTTCAGCACGGGACGTTGCGGATACTTCGGACGGTCCTGGCCTTGAAGCGCTTAGAGCAAAGCTGATTGCGCTAGCGGATGCTCGAAACCTGTTTCGCGATTGGACAGCCTGGTGCCAGGTGAAAAGACAGGCGATTCAACACCATCTTGCGCCTCTTGTTGGGCAAATCGAGAGGGGAACGATAGCCCCCGAACAAGCACGGTCGGCCTTTCGTGCGGGTTATGCCAGATGGTGGTTGCCGAAGGTTCTCGACGGCGATCCCGTATTGCGAAGCTTCCGCAGGTTCGAGCACGAGAACGCCATTTCGGAATTTCGCGAGATCGACGACCTGGTGCGCACTCATGCGACCCAGCGGGTCGTCAGCGCGCTTGCCCATGGACTTGCGCCGGTACAGAGCGTTTCACGCAACTCCGAACTCGGCTTGCTGCGACATCAAATGGAGCTTCAGCGACCGAGCCAGTCCATCCGTGACATGATCGGCAAGATGCCGCAGAGTTTTGCCAAGCTTGCCCCATGCATGCTGATGTCACCACTTTCCATTGCGCAATACCTTCCCCCGAACCAGGCTTTGTTCGACGTGGTGATTTTCGACGAGGCCTCGCAGATCACCACCTGGGATGCAGTCGGCGCCATAGCCAGAGCGCGGCAGACAATCATCGTGGGTGATCCCAAGCAACTGCCGCCGACCAACTTCTTCGGCCGCAATGAGGACGAAGAGGAGATTGCGGATCACGAGAAGGACTTGGAGAGCATTCTCGATGAAGCAAGGGCGTCCGGGATCCCGGTGCGCGACCTCAGATGGCACTACCGTAGCCGAAGTGAATCGCTGATCGCGTTCTCCAACTATCACTACTACCACAACCGCCTGGTCACGTTCCCCTCGCCGGCTGTCGATGACCGCGCGGTTCGCCTGCACCGGGTTCCTGATGGCGTCTATGACCGTGGCAAGAGCCGCACCAACAAGGTCGAGGCCATGGCGGTCGTGCGCGAGGCAGTCACCCGGATGGTGGGCTGGCTGGCCCTGCCGGAGAACGGTCGCCCGACTTTGGGCGTGATCACCTTCAATGCGCAACAGCAGTCACTGATCCTGGACCTGCTCGATGCCGCACGCCGAGACCATCCGGAACTCGAATGGTTTTTTGCCGAAGACCGGGTCGAGCCGACGATCGTGAAGAACCTGGAGAACGTCCAGGGCGACGAGAGAGACGTTATCCTGTTCTCGATAACATTCTACAAGGATGCCTCCGGGAGGCCGCCAGCAATGGACTTTGGGGCGTTGAACCGAGACGGTGGCGAGCGCCGCCTCAACGTCGCGGTAACACGCGCCCGCCAGGAACTGATCGTCTTCTCCGGTTTCACGGCCGACCAGATTGATCCATCGCGAAGCAAGGCGATCGCGGTCCAGCATCTGAAGACCTTCCTCGACTATGCCGAACGCGGCCCAATTGCATTGCCCGCCCAGGATCTTGGATCGGTGGGCGGCTTCGATTCCCCGTTTGAGGAAGCAGTCGCCGATCATCTTGAGCAGCGCGGCTGGACAGTCGTTCCGCAAGTCGGGATTTCCGACTTCCGGATTGATCTGGGAATTCGCCACCCGGATCTGACTGGGGCCTATCTCGCGGGCGTCGAGTGCGATGGAGCGACCTATCACCGATCGGCGACGGCAAGGGATCGCGACAAGGTTCGCGAGCAGGTTCTGACCGGGCTCGGCTGGACCATCCTTCGTGTCTGGTCGACGGATTGGTGGTTTGACGCAAAGAGCTGCGCTGATCGCCTTCACGCAAGCTTGGAGACCCTGCTTGAGGAAAGCCGGGCGCGTCATTCAACCGAGCAGACGAGGGAGGTGACAACGCGTTGGGAAATGGGTCAGCAGCTCGAGCCGACAGGAGAAGCGGAGGCCCAGACTCCGGCCCCAATCGAGGAGCCCCTGCCCCTCCCGACCACGTCCGAGGTTGAGCTGGTTTCGGCAAGGGTTGCCACAGCACCCGAGCCCTCGGGTTTTGCAGCATTTTCAGCAATGGTCGGCGAGCCAACCCAAAACCAGGGCGAGCAAAGCCGCTATCGTGTGACGGATCTAACCGACTTTCGGCCGGACCCCGAGCAATTCTTCGAGTTTAGCTACGGCACCACGCTGCGCGGGATGATCGAAGCCGTCGTTGACATGGAGAGCCCATTGCGCTCCGACGTTCTCGCCCAGCGCATTGCACGGGTTCACGGTTGGCTGCGCACGGGTGGCCGCATCCGCGAGAGGATCGACCTGCACCTGCGAGATCTGGATCGCACGCAGGAATCGAGCGGCGAATTCATTTGGAAAAAGGGCAGGCTCTCGGATCTCCTTCCCTACCGTCAGCCGGTCAACGAGGAAGCGCGACGTTCAATTGCCGACATACCGTTGGCCGAGCTTGCCTCGGTCGTGATCGACCATCCCGGACTTCTCGACATGCCCGATCCTGCACGCGACATGGCCCATCTTCTTGGAGTTGAGCGCCTTGCCGCGGTATCGCGCGCGCGGCTGGACGAGGCGATCGCCAGGGCGAGACAGCTCTTAATCCAGATCGAATAGCGATCAGCAAAACGTTGTTATCATCGAATCGCGCTCTGAAAGCGCCCACGCGAAGTTCGGCACTGACCGGCCAGCGAGAGCTAGAGCAGGCTCAACCGGTGTTTCAAATATTGGAAAAGCGTTTGGGGATTCTGCTATGGCGGTAAATATCGCGGACCTGTCTCTGGATGAGGTTGTTCAACATCTGGCGACAGGCGATGTTCTACATGTATCTGGCGGCGCCGAATTTTCACTTCCCCTGGAAGACAGTCGCACCTTGCTTGCCTTCTACAACCAGAATCGGCAGGCCTATTGGAACCCCGACAAGGACACCAATATCTTGGACGGCGAGATTGATCGCCTATTGGACGCGTTGGACAAACCCTCCAAGGTGACCGCTCCGGCGACACGGCCGGCTAGCCAACGACAACGCTGGCAGTTGGTAACGATTACGGCGCATCGTTTCCGCGGACTTCACCGCCATTGCGATGACAACGGGGCGGACCCGAAGCTCTTCACGCTTGATCTTTCCCGGCATACCACTCTCTTTCGCGGTTTCAACGGCGCGGGCAAAACTTCGCTGATCAGCGCCGTGTGCTGGTGCTTGACGGGTTATGGGCATCGCTCTCAGGGCCTTCCCTCTCCCTTGCACACGCCCATCACGGTTCAGATCGCCAACGACAGCGCCGCCCCCAACCCCTCGTTCGAACTGCCGCCGATTGTGCCGATTCCCACGGAAAAGGAGCTGCTGGCTGTTGGCGGACAGCCGCAGGTGGATACGTGGGTGCGCCTGAAGTTCCGATCGTTGGCCGACGGAACCGAAGTCGAGGTCGAACGCCGCCTCGAGCGAGACGGCAAGAAGGCCTTCAGTGCGACCGCCAGTGGGCTAGACAAGCTCGGATTGTCGGAGCTGGCGCTCCAGGTCGGCACGTTGATGCCCGGGATAGCCGCGGCGACCCGTTTCGATGACAAGACGACGCTGTCGCAGGCGGTGTCGGCCCTGACCGGGTTGCGGCCATTGGCCCATTTTGGAATCCGAAGCGGTCGCCTCCACGAGCGTTTGACAGGGAAATATCCCAAGCAAGCCACCGAGGATAAAGAGCGGTGCGAGGGCGACGCCGCCAAGCAGGTGACCACGCTGACGGATCTTCTCAAGGATGGCGAGGCACTGCCGGACCTGAACTGCGTCGCCGCCCCCAAAGATACCGCTCCGGATGAGTGGAAGGACGGACTCAAGCGAGCCGAGGAAATTCTGAAGGCGGCCGAGGATCAGGCTGCTGCAGATGCCCGATTGATTCTTGGAACCCTGCCGCCTCTCACGAATGACAACGAGATCAAGCGCTTTGACGGAGCTATCAAGGCGGCGGAGAATTGCTTCAGCAACGCGGCGCTCAAGGGCCTGCCCTCGATGCAGCTCGCGCAGAGGCTTGGCGAGCTGAGCGAGGAGGATCTAAGGGACGCCGAGACCGTACTACTGGACATCGAACGCGAGGCGGCGGCTCTCGTGGCGCAGCTTTCACACGCGGATCGCGCCGATCGGGTTCGCCTCTATGGCCTGGTGGCGAGGTGGCACGATGCGGCTCATCCGGGTCGGGCATTCGTCACCTGCCCCCTTTGCGAGCGCGGCCTCCTGCAGCCCGGCGCGATTCCCACCGACGCCCTGCTAGACAAGTCGGTGGCACAGGCGTTGGAGGACGCGCGCAAGGCCGACGCCGCGATGTTGAAGACAGCGGCAGAGTGGGAGCGCGACACGAAGAAGGGTCTACGCGATCGCCTACCCGAGAAGCTGCGCCGGTTCGTCGACGACGACGTCCCTGATGATCTGGCCACAGTATACGGCGAAGCCCTGTCGAAGGAGGTTTTCCAGCTTGCCGATTTTCCGCAGCCTCTGAAGCCAATGGCAATAGCCGTCGCCTCCCTTTGCGCTGCGGCCTGGAAGGACGCCCCCGAGCGCGAGCCGCTGCCAGGCGTCGATCTGCCGTCCGAGATTCCCGACAATGAGAACCTGCGCGCCGCGATGCGCAGCGTGCGACGGGCAATGGCGCTTTCCCGCTATCGCATCGCGCGTGCCGAGTTCGCGCAAGGCGCTGTCCTCAAAGTGGTACGGACCGAAGCGGATGAAACGGCGCTTGCAGCCAACGAGCGGACCATCCGCGGGCAATTGGGTATCCTGAAGGCTTACCTCGATGCGGCTACCGATTTCGCCGGCATTCGCCGCCAGTTAGGCCAGATCAAGGATACTTGCGAGAGGTGGGCCAAGGCTCGGGCGCGGATCGAGAAGCTAACGCGAGCGGCCAAAGCGGTCGAGCCGTTCAAGAGTTTCCCGGAACTCGTACATAATCAGGTCGCCGGCCTGATCACAGATCTTCAGGAGAAGGCGACCTCTTGGTCCCAACGTATGTACAGGGCCCATTTCGTCCAGGCGCCGGAATATGCGGGATTGGACGCCGCCAAGAGCGACGGCTTCACGTTCCTCGCGGCCCATGGCAAGCACTTGGTCGAGGCCCATTATGTGATGAACGCCTCGGCCCTGCGGGCCTTCCTCTCCGCCTTCGTGCTGGCGCTCTGGCAGCAGGTCTGGTCCCGGTCGGGCGGCATTTCCGCCATGCTCATGGACGACCCGCAGGATCTGCTCGATCCCGGGAACGTCGCCAATCTTGCCGCCACAGTGCCAGCGATGATCGCTGAGGGAATAAATCCGATCATCGTCAGCAATGATTTCGGATTTATTCCCACAATCGAGGCATTTGTGGCCGCCGACAAGCGCGTGGTGGGTCAGGCTCGGACTGAAACCTGGGAATTCTCCGCTATCTCAACCTCGAAGTGCACGGTGAGCCTTGCCCCGGTGGCCGACGAGGTCCGTGTTCGGTGCGAGCACTGGCAAAAGACGGACCCGAACAACACCGGGCTCGCCCGCGAATTCGTCTATCCTGTTCGCGTGCGTATCGAGATCAAGCTGTGGGATCTGCTTGCATCGGATCCAGCTGTTCTGCATGACCCGACAATGGGCGATCTGCTCGGTAAAATAGCTAACGCTCGCAACCGCGGCGAACCACCGTTCAACGAAGAACCGTTCCGCCGGCTGCTTGATCTGCCATCACTCAAACCAGGTGCCTCTTTTAGAGAGGTCATCAACAAGGCGCACCACGGGCGGGCCGATCAGATCACGCCAGTCGAGGCTGAGATCGTCAAGCAGGGATACGAGGACGTCTTCTCGGCAATCGACGCATGCTGGCTCGCCTATGCAAGGTTCATGGGCAGGTTGCCGCCAGAGGAGGCTGTGGCGGAAGCCCAGAAAGCTACTCCGGATATTAAGCTCGTCGCGCTGCGCAGCACGCCAATCTCT
Source organism: Mesorhizobium bavaricum (assembly GCF_056781655.1). Taxonomy (NCBI): domain Bacteria; kingdom Pseudomonadati; phylum Pseudomonadota; class Alphaproteobacteria; order Hyphomicrobiales; family Phyllobacteriaceae; genus Mesorhizobium; species Mesorhizobium bavaricum. The sequence goes on from NZ_JBXAYV010000001.1 coordinate 204,931, forward strand.
GTCGTCGGCCGATTGGCCGCCCGCGCGGCCGGTGCCCCGCTCGCGACAATCGACCAGGCGATGGAGCGATTAGACCTGGCGTCACTCGGTGACGTGTCGCTATTCACCCTGAGGGCTCCGACGCTGGGCCTGGTCGCCTTCCCGGGCCAGACCCTCATCGTATCTGCAACGGCCGAGGTGAAGAATGGTGACTTCGCGGTCGTTCGCACCCCCGGCAAGACGTACGCGAGGAGAATCGGGCTCGACAAATCGGATCGCTCGCGGATCGCGCTGGAGACTATGCCATCGACAAACCCGCGCTCCCCGCCGACTCACTTCATTCAGCGCAGCAGCGCACACCTGAGCAAAGTAATCGGCGTGCTGTTCGATGAAACCACGCTTGCCAAGTCACAGGACGAGGCCGTCGAGGCCGATCGCTCGCCGATTCTTGAGCAGGTAGTCGCTGCCGCAGGCGTTGTGGGCGATAGCGCTTTTCCCGTCGCGCTGGACGCGGGTTATGTCCTCCTAGGAGCCGCTCCGGACCTTGCGCTACTCGACGGGCGCATCTTGGCAGTCGTTACCAGAGCCGACGAGTTTTCGACCGAGCACTTTGCCTATCTCAAGCGGCTCGGAAAGGTGATGCCCGGTTCGCAGACGATCTATTATCTTGAGAATGTTGGTCAGGCTGGTGAGGGGGAATTCGTGCAGTTTCCGGTCAGTGGAGTATCGCCGAGCGCCGGTGTTCCGGTTGTCGAACAGACCTGGAAGGTTCTCGGGACGCTTTTTTAGTTATACGCCGCCGACGCGCCGAAACGTCTGGGCACTTGCTATGCGTTCAAATGTGCATATATTGTGCCTATGAGAGAGGTCGGAGATTTGTCATGACCCACGCACAGCTCGCACAATCGAAAGTGGTCTCAGGCTTCGTCGACAGCCTGCAGGAGCCGCGCACACCTTATATCTCGCCGAAGCGCTTGTCGCAGGCGCTCGGCGTGAAGGTGGCCAACCTGGCGCAGTTGACCGGTGTTCACCGCAACACGCTGCGCAACCCGTCATCGGAGCGCCTGCAGGGCCGAATGCGCGAGATGGTAAAGGTGATCTCGGCCGCAACGGAGCTCACCGGCGACGTCGACAAGGCGATCTACTGGTACCGCAACGAACCGATCGCCGACTATGGCCATCGCACGGCGGCCGAGCTCGTCGCCGACGGCCAGGTCGAAGCAGTCCTGGCCTTCATCCGGGATCTCGAGAACGGGGCGCGCGGGTGAAAATCACCCGAGTCGGGCCGGACGAGATCTTCCATCGCTATCTGACACCCAAATGGGCCTTCCTGCCCACCAGCGGTGCAGGCGCAGCGATTGACGGCGGTCGTTTCAACCGGCCCGGCCTCGAAGCACTCTATCTGTCCCGTTCGACGCAGACGGCTCTTGATGAATACAAGCAGGGCGCCAGCATCGTCCCGCCGGCAACGCTTGCCGCCTACAAGATCACGCTCGGCCAGGTGGCCGACCTTTCGCAGGGATTCGACCCGGACATCTGGGACGGTGCCTGGAAGGAATGGGATTGTGCCTGGCGCCAGATCGCTCGCATTGACAGGAAGATCCCGCCATCGTGGAAGCTTGCGGACCTGGTCATCACGGCCGGGCTTCGCGGCATCCTGTTCCCGTCGCTGCGCCACGCCGGCGGCACCAATCTGGTGGTCTTTCCGGCCAATCTTGTCGACGGCGATCATGTCGCGGTTCACGATCCCGATGACCGGCTGCCGCACAATCAGTCGTCCTGGTCCTGAGTCATCGTTGTCTCTGGGATCGCAACGCGACAACGCCCGCTCACGACACCTGGTCCTCAACGAGATCGTCCTCGCCCTCCCCGTTAGCCAACCCGGCTGGAATATCGCCGGCCAGCAGCTTTTCCTTCGACAGCAGGCCGGCATCCTCGAGCGCCTCGAAATCCGGCAGCTGGCGCAGCGTGTCGAGCCCGAACTGCGACAGGAAAGTCTTGGTCGTCACATAGGTGTAAGGCGCGCCCGGCTGCGGCGAGCGCGGCCCCGAGGCGATCAGCTCCTGCGCCCGCAGCACGCCGATCAGGTCGCGCGACCCTCCTTGCCGAAAAAGCTCGACAGTTCTGCGCGCGTGATCGGCTGGAAGTAGGCAATGCACATCAAAACCAGCGCCTCCGATTGCGTCAGCTCTTTTGGCCCCTCGCCCGCTGCCGTGCCGAAGGCGGCGCGGATGGCGTCGCCAAAAATTTTCTTGGTCCGGTGCTGCCAGCCGCCGGCGACCGCGACCAGCTCATAGGGGCGGCCGGCGAGCTCGGCGCGGATGTCGTCGATGATCAGCTCGATATTGCAGCTTCTTCCCACCACCCGCGCGAGGACACTGCGTGTCACCGGTTCATTTGCCGCAAAGATCACCGCTTCGACGCGCCCCATCCATTCGCGCCAGCGCAGTCCGGCGGCAGGTGGTCGAGCTCAGTGTCGAGCAGCACAGGCTGTTCGTTCGGGTTGCGGCGGAGAGAAGCCTCGCTCATCGCTAGAGTCCAAAAAGCCGAAACGTGGTGCGACCGGAAAGCTCGCGCACGGCATCCAATTGTTGCAGCCGGTCGAACAGGCGCCGCGCCGCAAAGCGGGACAGGTTTTTGGTCGTCAGCGAGCCCGAAACGGCGTCTTCGTCGAGCAGTCTTTGGATTACCTCGCCGGCGCCCTTGGCACGCAATTTTGGCGCCACCGCCAGGAGTTTTGCGCCGCGACGCGAACCTGGTGCTGGCAAAAAGCCTGCGCTGGCCGCTGCCGCTGCCGATGTTGATGGCGCAGGCGTTTGCTCCGGCCTTCCGCACCGACCCCGGCGGCGGCAAACGGATCCGGCCACGCAACAAGTTAGCTGGATAACATCACTCTTCGGGCACACCCGGGCGACGATTCGGTGCAGCCACTCACGTCAATCCGGACAGTCCCGTCTTCTCGTCGCGACTATCCCGGTACCCGGAGTTGGTTACGGCGACCTGCTTCCGAGCCACCTCTCGAATAGGCCGCGCTCGGATCACCAACTCTAAAGCTCCGCGTGATTGCCTATTCGATAAACCCTCCGTCAAGATTGCAGCGGCTAGAAGCCGCCGCAGCCAAACCGTCACAGCGCCCGCCCAATCGAACCTGAAATCATACCGGCCGGCGGACTTGCACGGGGGCTGTCAGTGGAGCAGGCGCGTGAAAGAGCACATGAAATAGGTGTATCGCCAATATTTTCGTATTGCTCTAATCGATTATAGTTGTGAAGCGCAATTTCAGCCCGTTTACTTGCCGCTCAAGTCACGCATAAAAGAAGGTAGCACCGATTCGGTAGCTTATCCCCTGTCTTTTGCGTACTCGCGGCCCGTGGCGCCGAGTGGACGATTGAAGATCGCCGGTCTCACTAGCAGGTGGGCACAAGCGCCTGGGGCCGGTTGGCAAGCCACAGGAGTAGGACAAATGTCGAAGGATTCGGGTAAGGGCGATCACGGCGGCGGGCCAGGCAAGATCGAGATCACGGTGGTGGTGAACGGCCAGCCCACGCAGGTCGAAGCCAATCCCAACCAGCCGCTTCACGTCGTTCGTGCCAAAGCCCTTGAGAACACGCAGAACGTCGCCCAGCCGGCCGAGAATTGGGAATTCAAGGATGAGGCCGGCAACCTGCTCGACGTTGACAAAAAAGTTGGCGATTTCGGTTTCGCGAACATTGTGACCCTGTTCCTCAGCCTGAAGGCGGGTGTAGCAGGTGCCTGAAATCCAGACTGTGGACCCTGCGGTCTCGCGAGCGAAATTCGATCGGCAGATCGGCTGGTTCCAAACACAGGCGGGCGCTTACCGGGCTCAGGGTTGTTTCCTGATCGAGGCGAGATTCCCTACTGCCTTCTTCATCTTCGCACCGCCCAAGATAAGGCCACAGATAATCGGTGCAGCTGTCGAGATCGACTTCTCCAATTACGACCTCCGACCTCCGTCGGTAGTCTTCGTCGACCCCTTTACCCGCCGGCCGGTTGCCCGCAAGGATTTACTGCTAAGTATGCTCAGACGACCGCATCTACCCGGAACCCCACCGGATATGATTTCGGTCCTCATGCAGCAGAAAGCTCTCTCGCTATCGGACTTCCTCCAGGCCAACAGTGCGGAACATACGCCATTCCTGTGCATGGCAGGCGTCCGGGAATACCACGACAATCCAGCCCATTCAGGTGACTCATGGCTTCTCCACCGGGGTTCTGGCGAAGGCTGTTTGGCCTTTATCCTGGACAAGATCATCAAGTACGGGACCGGCCCCGTGGAGCAGATACAGTATCAGTTCCAAATCTCAGTGGGAGCGATGGTAGTACCCCCATCCGCCATCCCGGAATGAGCGTTTTGATGGATGTAACGACCGTGACGCTCCCGCGCCACTGCATCTCGACTGTGCATGCGCATCTGCGCTCGGTTGGTCGCGAAGGCAATGAGGGGATGGCGCTCTGGGTCGGCGTTCAGCAAGACCAGCATTTTGCCGTAACAGAGACCGTTATCCCGGCGCAGCGTCACATTCGGACGGGCGATGGTGTTTGCGTGATGGTTCCGGCCGAGGAACTGCACCGGCTTAATGTCTGGCTCTACAATAGCGGCCTGAAACTCTTGGCCCAGATCCATAGCCATCCGGGCCGAGCCTACCATTCGACGACCGACGATGCTTATGCGGTTGCTACCACGGTTGGGTGTCTGTCGCTGGTAGTGCCGAATTTCGCCCGCGAGCCTTTCGATTTTGCTCGAGTCGCCGCCTATCGGCTCGACGGAAAAGCCAACTGGAATGCGCTCCCTTCCGCGGCACTGTCGCGAATGATCACAATAACGAGTTGAACAATGGCACTCGCTAACTTCATCGACCGCGCCGCCACGGCGGCATCTCAGGTCCTAGCCGATTTTCATCTGGAGGACTTTAAAGCAGCTCTTGAAAAGCAGGTCGTGGCCGTCGCCTTTGACGATCAAGCCGCTTCCTGCGCCGAAGGCCAGGCGACACTAGATCTAGCGGTGAGGTTGCTCGCCAGGCTCTATCCAGTTCTGGCGATACTCCCGCTGGGCAGCGCGGCAAGCTCTCAAGCCCAAGCGCTGGAGCGCTTGGCAAAGTCGATAAATCCAAAAGTTGGCATCCGGCGTTCCGGCAAGTCTGCCACCATCTGCGTAGTTGCAGGGGTGACGCGCCCACCACTCCGGTGCCCGACCTTTTTCATGGGATCGGACGGTTGGGCGGCAAAGCTGTCGCGTACGGACCCGGTGGGCTCAGGCTCGAGTTTGCTGCCCTATGGAGCTGGCGCCGCCAGTTGCTTCGGCGCCGCCAACGTCTTTCGAACCATCTTCGCCGCCCAGCTGACCGGCGCCGAGTTGGACGAAACCATCGACCTCTCGTTATACAGCTACGAAAAGACCAAAACCGGCGAGGCAGACCCGATCGACATACCTGTCGACCTTGGCGAAACGCACCTCGTTGGGCTCGGTGCGATAGGCCATGGCTCGCTTTGGGCGCTAGCGAGACAACCCGGTCTCACGGGTCGTCTGCATGTAATCGATCACGAAGCAATCGAACTCTCAAACCTGCAGCGCTACGCCTTGGCCGGCCAGGCGGAGATTGGCATGTCCAAGGCGGTTCTTGCAGCCACCGCCCTTAGATCGACGGCCCTTGGGGTCGAGGCGCACCCGCTGACGTGGGCAGAATATGTTGCGCGCCACGGCGACTGGGTCTTCGACCGAGTGGGTGTGGCGCTTGACACCGCCGCCGACCGTCTGGCGGTCCAAGGTGCTCTGCCCCGATGGATCGCGAATGCCTGGACCCAGGAGCACGACCTCGGCATCTCGCGGCACGGGTTCGATGACGGCCAAGCTTGCCTTTGTTGCATGTACCTGCCGTCCGGGAAATCCAAGGACGAGCACCAGCTGATTGCCGAGGAACTCGGAATACCGGAAGCACACGAGCAGGTGAAAACGCTCCTGCAGACCAATGCCGGAGTTCCCAACGACTTTGTAATTCGGGTGGCTACAGCGATGGCTGTGCCGTTTGAACCGCTAGCCCCGTTTGTTGGCCAGCCCCTGCGTTCCTTTTATCAGCAGGCTATCTGCGGCGGTCTGGTGTTCCAGCTCAGTGATGGAAGTCGCCGCGTTCGAACCGTGGTTCCGATGGCCTTCCAGTCAGCGCTTGCCGGGATTATGCTTGCCGCCGAGCTCGTCAAACATAGCGCGGGTTTTCCCGTGGGCCCGACGACGAGCACTCGGGTGAATCTTCTGCGCCCACTTGGCTCCCACTTGCACGATCCGAAGGCCAAGGATTCCAGCGGCCGCTGCATCTGTAGGGATGACGATTTCATTGCCGCTTACAGGCGCAAATACGGCAAGAGCGTCGTACAGCTAAGCGATGTCTCCGCCGCCTAAGCAGACGCGCGAATGTCTCCGTTGCCGCCGGGCGGCGATGTGCGCGCCACTACGAAACGCTATGTCCGCTCCTCTGCCGTCCGAGGGTCCATGAGATAGCCTCCCCACGCGCCACACCGGAAACCTCCTTTCCGATGTACCGATCAAGCACCGGCCTCCACGGCACGAGCGTGAACTCGCGCGACTTCTCGATCACGGCATATTTGCCGCTGGCAAGCTCGACCGATCGGCGCAGCGTGCCTTCTATTCGTTCTCCAGGCTGCGCTTCGGCATACGAGAGACCGAGCTGATCCGACAGCTGGCCGGCGACACGGTTCAGATCGCGCTGGCGCAGGATCGAAATCATGTTGGCACGATAGACGACCCGGTCCTGTTCTTCGTGCGCGAGGCCTTGCGCGATCAGCCTGCCGCCGACGGGCATGCGCCTCCCGCACCTCATGCCCGAAGCCTGAGTTGCGCAACGGCTCCGGTCTCTCGGCAACCAGGTTCCGGTCGAGCCAGGTGGCGCCTTCGAAGCTGACTTGGCGTTCCAGCGGCATTGATGAGAGCTTCTCGACTATCACAGGCTCGACCCTGGCCCGCAGGCGCTCGTATTCCGCGACACGATCAAGATGATCCGGCGCGATGATCCAGATGCCATTCGGCTCGCGCTCCACGCCGCCGGTGGAGCGCCGGATCGCCTCCAGCCGGCGGATATGCGTCTCGGCAAAGCTTTCGGTGGCGAACGCATCATGCTTGAGGTGCATATCGACGCTGTAACGGCCGCCGTGTGCGGTAGCGATGTCGGCGATTGTACGGTCGACTTGCCTGGGCTTGGTATCCCTCGACGTGACACGCACGATGCAGCCGTCGGGCGTCGGTTCCGTCAACTCGCCTTTGCCGATGTCTATCCAATGGCTTTTGCCGTCAACGCCGTCGACGATGAGGTAATGCCGATCGTTGATTTCGTCGGCGAGCCCGCGCGCGACGAGGCGGCCGACGACCGGTGGGGAGGGCTCTTCACGTCGATCGTGGACAAGGTAATCGGCGGCACTGCGAGCGAGCCCCTTGCCAGTCAGCTCGCGGTGCATGGTCTTGATGATGTCGCCGCGTTCGCCGGTGCGGCGCAGCGTGGCTTCCAGCTCATCATCCAGGCGCCAGCGGACCGGGTCGACCTCCTCGGCCAAGCCCAGCCGCCATGCGCCATGGTTAGCGTTGTTCGTAGCGGCGCGGCGGGCACAGCTGAGCCCGCATCCGAAGTCGACGAGGAAAGGGTATTGCTCCACCGATTTCCGAAGAAGGCCACGGGTCGCAATTGCCCCTGCGGGCCGTGGCGATCTTTTGGTCGCGCTTGCGACATTCTTGTCCGCCTTCGGGACACAACAATGTTTTCGGATAGGCGCGCACGAGGGAGCAGCCCAGCCGGACTCGATCCTCTCCGCGTGGAGACCGGCGCGCCGTGATGAAGAGCTCAAGGGTGTCAAAGACCTTCCTCGACAGGGGGAACAGCAACAGCGCGATGGTAGAGGCGCGACGGCCGCGTCTTCGCAAGTTGCCAGCCTGCGCACGCAATTACACGCTAGAGACAAAGCCTTACGCGGTCGATGCAGTGCCCGCCGGCGTGCGGCAATGCATCGGCTAGGCCCGTCGGGGAACGGTTTTCGTCTTCCCTAGCCGGTGCGGTAGTTCTGACTACTCCGACAGTACAGCACCTTTGCTCGGTCCGGATGACCAAGCGATTGTGCGGCGCGCGCGGTCTCGGTCAAGGCACCGCGCCCTGCTCAAGCCGACAGGGCTTCGGCAAAAGATAGTCCGATTCGGTGCCCCCAAGTGAAATGGCATAGCGCTTGCTGTTATCCGTTAGAGCCCACCAAAGCACGTAGAAAGCTATGAACAGAACCATGGCAAAAACGCGAAGTTCCATACAAGCGCCCCAGGAGACCAAGGCGACAATCGCCGACGAATCGCAATGCTTTCCGACGACGACATCGTCGTCCGGCCCAAGGAAAGGGCCATCGATTTGCGCGCCGCACCGTCACAAAATATCGCGAAGCGATGAACATCCCCTCGTCCGTGCAATGCCGCAGGGAATGGCGCTTCTGGCGTTAATGCGGGTCAACGCAGCCACCCGAGTTTGCAGCACATCCAAACTGGAGACCCTGTTGATGACCGAATCCGCTACGGGCTTCATGGACGGAGTTCTGCATGACCCAGAACAGCCAGATCAACGGTCTGGTCCCGCATGGGGTGCAGTCATTTCGCTTGCCTTAGGCACCTTCGGGCTTGTGACGGCAGAGTTTCTGCCTGCCAGCGTGCTGACGCCGCTCGCGCATGATCTCTCTATCACCGAGGGTGCAGTTGGACAGGCGCTGACAACGACCGCCATTGTGGGGGCGATCTCGGCGCCGACGATGGCCGTCATCACAAGGCCCCTGGACCGCAGGATCGTCATATGGGCGATGACGCTGCTGCTGATCCTGTCGAACGTTCTATCGGCCGTCGCGGGGTCGCTGCCGGTTCTCCTAGCCGCCCGCGTCGTGCTCGGCATAGCACTCGGAGGGTTCTGGTCGATTTCGGCAGCGCTGGCGATGCGGCTCGTTCCAAGTCACCTCCTGCGGCGCGCCATGTCGATCATCCTCACCGGCGTTACCTGCGCTACCGTTTGCGCGGCTCCAATCGGCGCCTATGTCGGCGATATCTGGGGATGGCGAACCGCCTTCATGATCGCTGCGGTCGTCGGCGCCGTTACGCTGGTAGTGCAACTCATAACCATTCCGAGGCTGCCTCCGATTGGAGTGGCCAGCTTCCGCAGCCTGCTGGATGTGGCCAAGAATCCGATGATCAAAGTCGCTATGTTGGTCGTCCTGCTGGTCGCTTCCGGGCACTTCGCCGGCTTCACCTATATCCGCGCCTTCCTTGAGAAGTTTCCCGCGCTTGATATCGAGACGGTCTCGCTCGTGTTGCTCGTCTTTGGCATCGGCGGCTTCTTCGGCAATTTGGCCGGCGGATTCCTGGCCGAGCACAGCCTCAAGGCAGCCGCGGCGCTGCCGCCCCTGCTCATAGCGATGGCCACTGTCTCGTTGCTGACGCTGGGAGCATCGGCTTGGGCCACGGCGATTGCGGTTACCGTATGGGGCTTTGCCTTCGGCGCGGTGCCGGTGGGACTGCAGACATGGATGGTGCTGCACGCTGCTCCCGAGCAGGCCGAAAGCGCCGGTGGGCTGATGGCCGCAACGTTCCAGGTGGCCATCGCAGCGGGCGCGATTTTCGGCGGACTACTGATGGACAATGCCGGCGTCGCCAGTGCCCTTGCCTACAGCGCCGTTGCCTCGTTCCTCGGCGCCCTTACAGTGTTCTTCCTCGGCCCGAAGCGCGAACCTCAGACCACCTGACAGACAGGCCATCAGTGCAGCGCGGGAAAGATGCAATCATCAGCCGCGCGGTGCGATCCTACGCACGATTTTTGGCGGTTGCAGGCCTCGTCTCCGGGTGATCGGACGCTGTTGTCCGGTCGATTTCGACCGGCGGGGGCGTTTCGAATGATGGTGCCGACGAGAGAAGCTAAGAGTGCCGGACCGAACCGGACCGCCTCGCCGTCGACCGCTCTGGCATGGCGACAATGTCGCTGCAGTGTGGTTATAACCACCTGAATTTTGAAAGATCCTCCAACAGGCGAGAACACGCTACGTGGCCACAAAGGCCGCCGCTAACCGTTAGAACGTGCGGTCTATGCGGCTTTGTCTTGCGGCGAGCATCGGGCGGATCGCGCGCCTGATCTCTTACATGAGGCTCGGGGCCGAACATGCCCCGCAGCTTCCGATTCGGCCCGAAATAGAGGATCGTTCGGCGATGTCGTAGTTGTATTTACCAACTGTGATCCAGCCGCGAATGAACGTGGACAGACCCGCGAGGCGGATTTCCAGCGGCGGAATCTCAAGCGCCGCCTGCCCGGCGGCTTACCGGAAGTCGGCAGGATGACGAGACGAGTTATCTCACGCTCAGGATCCCCGCAATTCGGTGCGGCGCATGGCGAAAACCTTCAGCCTCGCATAGCTTGCGGTAAAAGTACTTCTTCCACTTCATGTTTTTGGTGTTGCCGGCTGCCAGCGTGGGGAAACACGTGGCACGCCGTCATGCAAAATCATCGAATGTGCGTCAGACCCAATTTTGCACGCCGGTTCGCACCCGTATGAGGCGCTGAGTAAATCTAGACTGAGACCAGGAGTGCCCGCGACGTCACATGCGGGATGCCTCCTGCAACATTATCTGCCGCATCCAGATGCTTGCCGGATCACTGTTGTGGAGGGTGGGCCATTGGACGGCCTCGGTGAACGTGGGTAGTGGCCGCGGAAGTTCGATGATCCGCAAGGGGAAGGTTTTTTTGAAATGCTGAACCAGCCGGAAGGGCATGGTCGCTATACGAGCTGTGCCTGAGACCATCGGCGGGATCATGCTAAAGGCCTGTACGACGATCTCAACACGTCTCTTGAGACCATGCTCAAGCAAAAACTGTTCCTCGATGGATGGCATCTGGGCACCGCCGACCCTGAACGCAATGTGTTTCATCGACACGTATCTCTCGAATGTAAGCTGCCGTGGCAACTGCTTGTTCGTGGGGCAGCCCACGCACACGAATGTCTCGTCGAACAGCGCCGCTCTTGGATGGGCGCTCGACATGAAAAATTCCGGAAGAATCACAAAATCGACGTCACCGCGCCGGAGAAGCTCATCGGGGTCGTTGTCGAGCGGCCGCAATTCGAAGCTGACGGCGGGTGCTTCGCGTGCAACCCGCTCCACGACCTTTTCAAAAAACACGAGTGTGGCGAAATCGGAAAGAATGATCCTGAAGCGGCGATCGGATTGAGCCGGATTAAACGGATCCCAAGAAATAATCGAGCATTGGATGTGCAAGAGTGCGCCACGAACTGCGGGGGCGAGTGTTTCCGCACGCGGGGTTAGAACGCGTTCGCGGCCGCTCATCGTAAACAGTTCATCGTTGAAATAGTTGCGCAGCCGGGCGACGGCCGCGCTCATGGCCGGCTGACTAAGGTTGATGCTGCTTGCCGCGGCCGTGAGGTTGCGCGCGGTTAGCAGTGCGTCGAGCACGACGAGAAGGTTCAGATCAAGGCCTTTGAAACGCATGCCTCATCTGTCCGTAACGTGGTTGTTTGTCATCGTGACCATTATGGGCGCTCGTTTACGGTCCCACTCAGAGGTGTTGTGTCCCGACCTGCCGCCCGCGCGCGTGGAGGACGTGCTCGTCGTAGTTATGGGGATAGCGCGGCCGATGAGCGAATGGCCGACCGGTACAACAGTCGATCGGATAGGTCCGGAGCTATGAAACATGTCGATTACAGATGCGAATTTTTCACGTGGCTAATTGATTACAGATTGAGATTTGAGCAGACTTGGGCGTGGCGGCGCTCCGACAACGATCCGCGACACATATCCGAGGTTGCGCGCAATACTGCGAATTGCCATCGCTATGACGACAATCGCCACTCCAAGCACAGTTGCGAAGGCGATTCTGGTCGCGAGATTCCAGACTTCTCCAAACTGTATCAAATCCATGAGACGAAACACGGCACCCTGGACCAGGTAAAGCAGCAGCGTGCTCTGACCAAGCTGCACCGCGACAAAGCGAGCTACTCTAGTCGAATAGACAAGTCTCCAGCATTGGAACATAGACTGCATTGCTACCGCAGAAGCCGCCAAAGATCCAGAGAACATCAGAAAAACTTGTTTAGCTGACTGTTCATCATGAATTAAAACGAGATTGTTGTAGGCATAAGTCTCCTTGCCCCACCCGAGGAAGCATATGAAAGCCGCCATCGAAAATAAGACAACAAAAATCGATTTGTAACGCCAGATGACGCCATTCTGCCATCCGATCGGCTGGGCAAACAGGAACCCTAAACAATAAAATGGGTAAATGTATTTTAACAACGGGGTTATTGATAACGTGATGGGTGCGAATGCGACCGCAATTGCAGATGCGCTTATGATCCACATCGATAGACGGTTGGACGTTGTAAGAACTCTAATCAGAACGAACGAAATAAATGCGGCCCATATGAACCAGTAAGTTCCAATAACTTCCGTCGACAAATCTAACAGAGTATCAGTCAAACTCTTCGTGGGAAAAATAACTGCGGACTTTAACGTCCAAATCAACGTACACCAAAATAGCATTGGCAGTAGTAGCTGCATTGCCCGCTCACCGACACCCTGGGTGAACGATTTTCGCAAAATTGCCCCAGAAGAAAGGTATCCGCTTATCGCCATAAATAGAGGCATATGAAACATGTAGATCGACTTGAAATACGGCGACAGCCAGAAAGCGTCGGTGCCCTGGTAGATTAAATACTGTAACAAGTGCCCAATTATCACCAAAGTAATGAGTATGCCTTTGGCGAAATCAAAGCTTAGGTCTCGGTTGTTTGTCCCTGCTGGGCACGAGCCGTGTCCCTTCGCTCCGGCTCTTATGTGATCAAGCATCAGACTCCAGCCTATCTGTTGCAGTTGCTACTTGCCGTTTCTGGGCACGGCGAGCGCGGTGCAAAGGATCGAAAATCACGCGGATCGCGGCGTGGTATGGAGGGCCGATTGGCTGCAACCGAGCGGACAAAATCCCAGTGCCTGATCGCAAACCTCGAGCGCATTGGCGGTCGCGATCATGTGTGGCGATGCGAACGCCCGGCACTATGGTCGTCTGGCCGTCTCTGCAGAACCTCTCAAGATGGTTTCGCAGCGGGTGCCGAACCATGCCAAAAGCGAATGGAATGCCACGCTGCTGCAGCACCGGACGCATGACGCGGATAGAATGGCTCATTCCGAGTCTCTCAAGATCGGGGTGCATCCTGTACGATCCGAGTTTGCCTACCAAGAAATCAACCTCGCCAACCGTGAAGAAATGGCGCAGCAGGTCCTAGTGAGCTGCTACGCCGTGCACATCAGAGCCGATTGCGCGAACCTTCGGCCCTGCACCGGCCCAGCTACTACCGCCTGAAAGCCCCTGTCGCCCATGGGCCTTTTGGAAGAAGGCGGAGAGTTCGACATGACCGGCTACTTGCAAGTCATTTCCCAGCACACGCTGCAGAAGCAGTGGCGTGGTCGGGCGCATGCCAAGTGCGGTCATCTATGCAGCGCCCTGGAAGTTTGGTAAAATCGATTGTTTAGATCGCGAGCATCCACGCTATGGATAAGTGAAAGCCATGCGCTTCAAAGGCCTTGATCTGAATCTTCTCGTCGTGCTCGACGCACTGCTGACCGAGCGGACCCTCACGGCGGCGGCAAGCAGCATCAACCTTAGTCAGCCGGCCATGAGCGCGGCCGTCGCCCGGCTGCGCGACTATTTCAACGATGAACTGTTTACGACGAGCGGCCGCGAACGTGTTCTAACCCCGCGTGCGGAAACACTCGCCCCCGCAGTTCGCAGCGCACTCTTGCAAATCCAGTGCTCGATTATCTCTTGGGATCCGTTTAATCCGGCTCAATCCGATCGCCGTTTCAGGATCATTCTTTCCGATTTCGCCACACTCGTGTTTTTTGAAAAGGTCGTGGAGCGGGTTGCAAGCGAAGCACCCGCCGTCAGCTTCGAATTGTTGCCTATCGACGACGACCCCGATGAGCTTCTCCGGCGCGGTGACGTCGATTTTCTGATTTTTCCAGAATTGTTCATGTCAAGTGCCCATCCAAGAGCGGCGCTGTTCGACGACACGCTCGTGTGCGTGGGCTGCTCCACGAACAAGCAGCTACCACGGCAGCTTACATTCGAGAGATACATGTCGATGAGGCACGTTGCGGTCAAGTTCGGGCGGACGCTGAAGCCCTCCATCGAGGAACAGTTTTTTCTTGAGCATGGTCTCAAGAGACGTGTCGAGATCGTTGTGCAGGCCTTTAGCATGATCCCGCCGATGGTCTCAGGCACAGCTCGTATAGCGACCATGCCCTTCCGGCTGGTTCAGCATTTCAAAAAAACCTTCCCCCTGCGGATCATCGAACTTCCGCTGCCGCTTCCCGCATTCACCGAGGCCGTTCAATGGCCCGCCCTTCACAACAGTGATCCGGCAAGCATCTGGCTGCGAGAGATATTGCTACAGGAGGCGTCTCGAATGACTTCTCCGGGGGACGCCAAAAGGCGCCCTAAGCAGCCCTAATTTACTCCCGCGTCTCACGCCGGCACTCGCGTCAATAGCCCGTGTCGGAAGAGAGCGATGCTCGCGGCAAGTGCGCCTGCGAGGTCGTCCAGCGGGTGGGCTGCGTCGACAAACGGTGCAAATGAGAAGGGCCCCCCATAGCCGCCATCAAGCAGCGCCCGGATCTGGCTGCCATTGTCGGAACCGACTAGGACGCGATCCGGGTAAATCCAGTGGATCGGATCGTTCACGCTTGAAATGTGGACGAGACCGGTCAGCTCGGAGGAGAAGAACGCCTCCCCGGCAAGCGTGTGGTGGAACGTGTCGTGCACGAGGCGGAAGACGGATTGGCCATCAATGGCGGCAATGGCCTTAGCCGCTTCGTTCTTCGATCGAAGCGAGCAGGTCCGGAAGCCCAGCGGCTCGATGAGACCGATCAGACCGCGCGACTGGAGGATCGGCTTGAGCGCCTTCAAGGCGACGCGGAGATCGCCCCGGCGCTCGACATTGGCGGGCCAGGAGCCGCCGTTGACCGGCACCAGCATGAGCGCCGTGGCTCCGCAGGCCGCTGCATAATCGGCGAGCTTGCTCGCCTCGGCCCTCCGGGCGGGCGTCCACTCATTGAAGCGCTGGAGGGCATTGACGGAAATAATCCCAACGCCTGTGTCGGCGGCCGCAGACCGGACGTCCGCCGCCGGCTCGCCGCGTGCCATAGCATTGCTGCCCGGTTGGCCGCGGATCTGGACATCGGTTAGGCCCTGGTCGCGGGCAAAAGCGAAAAGTGCCCTGACGTCAAGTCCGGGCGTCGCCATATAATCGAGTGCAAAGCGGGGCGATGCTTGGCGCATGGCTTGGCTTTCCTTCCATGAAACGGGCGTCATTCTCGGCTGACTGGCTTCTACCGTGCGTTGATTAGCGAGGGCCGATATGATGGGCATGAGCGAGGCGAGGCAGTCGTACTCACGTTTCTCTCACGCTATGTTTTTCTCTCATTTATGAGCCGACGTTCACCCAAACGGCGGTGCCGCGCCTCCTGAGACATGGCTTGAATAGGTGCAATGACCGAACTGACTCGCAGCCATCCAACTGCTTCCGCAAGGTACCCGCCAACCCTGAAAGATGCCCAATCGATCAGATTCAAAGTCAAGCAGCAGGGTGTTTCGCCAGAGCGAGGCCGACGCCCAGCGCGATCATCGCGCCACCTGACGCCTCCCTCAGGCGGCGGATCAACCCGGGACGCGCTGCCGCGCCGTCTTGAATGCCGCTGGCCACGACGGCAACCACGATGTCGGCGAGCGTGTTGAGCGCAATGGACACGGAGCCAAGCACCACGAATTGCAGAGCCACGAGCCCTGCGCTCGGATTCACGAACTGCGGAATGAAGGCGAGGAAAAAGACTGCCGTCTTCGGGTTGAGCGCCTCGACCAGTACCCCCTCACGAAACGCCCGCCGGGGTCCGACTGGACCCACTGCGGCGCCGTCATCGCCGCCAGTCGCTCCCTTGAGGCGGGCGGCTTGAAAGGTGCGAAAGCCGAGCCAGACAAGGTAGACCGCGCCGAACAGCTTTAATGCGGAGAACAGTTCCGAGCTCTCGAGCACGATCGCGGAAATACCTAAGCTTGCGGCGAGGACGTGGATCATGCCCCCCAACCCCGTGCCGAAGCTGGAAGCGATACCTTCCCGACGACCACCGGCGAGAGTGCGCGCGGCAACGTAGAAGATGCCCGGACCGGGGGTGATGGCGAGCACGGAGGCCGCGGCGAGGTACAGGGCGAGAGGGGTCAGTTCTGGCATGATGGTCGATCCCGACGAAGTTCATGATTATTTTGGGATGAGAGCGGCGACGTCGCGGTCAGATGCCCGCTCGCTCGCCGCAAGGCCCGCCGCCACGCCAGCGCGGTCGGCCGCGTTCCGGTTCTGGCTCATTTTGCCCTTGCCCTCCAGCCTTGTGATTGGCATGCGCAGGCCGACGATCCCCCGGAGTTGCGCCTGTACAAAATCCGGCGGCGCGTCCGACACGGCCCAAGGCGAGGCGCGCTCGCCCTCGTGGTGGTCGGTCAGCCGATTCACGACGTCCAGCAGTCTTCCCGCATCCTCGAAGAACTCGACCGGGCCATAGGCGTGGACGGCGACGTAATTCCAGGTCGGGACGACCTTCCCGGTTTCCCGCTTGGTCGCATACCATGCCGGCGTCACGTAAGCGTCCGGCCCCATGAAGATGGCCAAGCCGTCGCCCAGCGGCGGAACACGGCACTGGGGATTGGCCTTCGCCAGGTGCCCGTAGATCACGCCGTGCTCGCCCTCGCTCTCGTCAAGGAAGAGGGGCAGTGGCGTTGCGAGCGGCCCTTCCACCGTGACGGTAACGAAGTTCGCCAGCAGCGCCGCGCGAATGGTCGCGCGCAGGCATTCCTTGTCGTCGTCGCGGAAAGCGGGAGGGATGTACATCGCGAAACTCCTTGCGTTATCAGGTCAGATACTGGCAAGCTGGCATATTGGAAACAGCCAGTCAGAAGCTTTTGAGGCGGTCCAGTTGGGGAAAGTTGGCATCACGCGCCGCATCGGAGCACCGGAATCCCCCGGTGCCGGTCACGGTATGCAAATTGCTTGGCAAACCTTTTGGACGCAGCCAGCGATCCCGCTTGGTCGCGCTATGTGAGCCTGCGGCAAGCCCAATGAAATCGATCCAACGCAAAGTGAACCACATTCAAACAATCGTCGAAAAGTGAACCTACCGGCGATGCTAGGCATGCCGAGAGCCTGCGCGGGTTTTCACTGTAGCAGGTGACAACACTACCCTTAGCCAACGGGTCGGAGCCGACCAGTTTGTCCGATGTCGACGAAGTGCTTGTTCGCAGGGCGCAAAACGGCCTGTAAGCCTTCATAAGCGAGACCACACAGGTACTGGCTGGGAAAGCAGGTCCGTGGGATCTCGCATTTCAGTGATGTTCTGGAAGCGAGCGAATTTCATATCCCCTGGCATCTAATGCAGGAATCAGATTGGACAGCGCCATAACGGTCTGGTTGCGCAGACTGGCTTGAGTGCTCCGTGTCGACTCGTCGGGAGGGCATCCGTCGTGCAAGAGCACGATTGCGCCGGGGCGTACCGAGGCGAGCACTGCATCGACGATCGCGTCGGTGCCGGGGCGCGACCAGTCTCTTGGGTCGATCGACCAATGAAGGGCCGCCAGCCCCGCGATCTCTGAGGCAGTGAACACTTCTTCGCTCCAGGCGCCGTATGGCGCGCGAATGTAGCGGATCGAGGCCTGCGGGCATGCCAGCATGATGGCCTGGTTCGCCTCAGATACCTCACGTTGCACTTCGCCCAAGCCGCATTTGGACAGGTCCGGATGAGACATCGTGTGGTTGCCTACCTCATGCCCTTCTGCGATCATTCGCTGGATGAGATCCGGGTGCTCTGCAGCGTAAGCACCAATGACGAAGAATGTCGCTGGCACCCGATTTTGCGCCAGCACATCGAGTATCTGTGGTGTGAAACATGGATTGGGACCGTCGTCAAACGTCAGATAAACGCTTCGACGCCCGGTGCCGTCAGCGCATTCACTCTGCACCTCCCATCTGTCATCGAGACGCCTCATAGCTGCGAACCCTTGCGGTCAATTGTTGTACCGGTCGGCCATTCGCAATCGGCATAACCCCGATCCTTGAGGTAGGGGCCTACGCTATCGGGGGGAGCTTGTCGCGAAGAGCCGACGCGATGCAGCTTGCGCCGATCACCGATGTACCTGGTCGAAAAGGGGATCGGCTCGCTTGATGTTCGGCGCAGACCAGGAGGGACACACCAGAAAATGCTCCTCGGAGCCAACGCATGCATCGACAATCTCCTTAGGGCTGCATCCTTGAATTCTTCCTATGGGACGTTCTGTACAATCGGCAAAATCGATTGTTTCGATGACAAGCATCCACGTTGCGGATAGATGAGACAAAGGCTTGGATCGCGCGCAACCTCACGGCGGCAGCAGCATCAACCTTAGTCAGCCGGCCATGAGCGCGGCCGTCGCCCGGCCGCGCGACTATTTCAACGATGAACTGTTTATGATGAGCGGCCGCGAATGCGTTCTAACCCGCGTGCGTAACCGTCAGCGTCTCAGAGTCGAGCGACGACGTCGCGCAGCATCTCGACGCCTTTTTCGATCTGCCGGATGCTCAGGGCGGAATAGCCCATGACAAGCCCGACGCGGTCGGCTTCGCCTGCTCCCGACTGCCGATAATAAAGCGGCGAAATCGGGTGCAGACCCAGACCCGCGTATTGGGCAGCTTCGACCAACGCCGTTTCACGCGATCGCGGCAGGTCGTTGAACCATATGACGACGTGCAGTCCAGCCTCTGCCCCCTGGACGGCGATCCGACCTTGAAAACTCCGCTTCAGGGCGGTCAGCAATGCCTCCCGGCGCTCGCCGTTGATGCGGCGCACGCGGCGCACATGGCTTTCATAGCCACCGCTCTCGATCAGAGAGGCCAATGACTCCTGCCCCGCCATCGGAGAATGCCGGTCGGCAAGCTGCTTGGCGGTTTCGAAAACCTGCAGGAATTCCGCCGGGACGACGAGATAACCGATCCGCAGCATCGGCGAGAGCGTCTTGGAGATGGTGCCGAGGTAGATGACGGCCCCATGATCCTCGAGGCTATGCAGCGGGGGAACGGGGCTGATATCGTAGCGATATTCGCTGTCGTAGTCGTCCTCGATGACATAGGCGCCCTGCTCCCGCGCCCATTCCAGAAGCTGATGCCGCCGCGGGATCGGCATGACGCCGCCGAGCGGAAACTGATGCGAGGGCGTCACATAGGCCAGCCGGGCCGCGACCCCCGCCAGTTGCTCCGTTTGCATGCCGTGATCGTCAACCTCGACGGGAACGGGCGTGGCACCTGTACTGGCAAAGACCTGGCGCGCCATCCTGTAGCAGGGGTCCTCGATGACGAAGCTGTCCCCGGGGTCGAGCAGCAGGCGCGCGCAGAGATCGAGGCCCTGCTGCGAACCATTGACGATGACGATCTGCTCGGGGTCGCAGCGCACAGTACGGGCGCGCCAGAGATAGCCCTGAAGCGCTTGGCGGAGCCGGCTCGAACCGCACGGATCGTCATAGGCGAGCCGTGCCGGCCGCTGCGCCATCGCCGCGTTCATCGCGCGCTTCCAAACCGATGCGGGGAAATCTGAGGGCGCCAGGACGCCATAGCGGAAATCAACCTTCAGCGTGTTCGGCAGGTAATCCGGCCAGCGCGGAGTACCACGCAGCCGTTCGCCATAGCTTGACAAGTGAACCGGGCCGAACCGTTTTGGGGGATTGGCGGTCAGCTCATGTCCCAGCACTGAGGATGCGACACGAGGGCGCGCGCCTTGACGGATGTCGATGAAACCTTCCGCGGCCAGCTGCTCGTAGGCGACGGTGACGGTCGTTCGCGAGACTCCAAGTTCCTCGGCGAGACCACGGGAGGACGGCAGCTGGCTGCCGGTGCCGTAAACGCCTCTGAGGATCTGCTCGCGAAGCGCTTCGTAGATCTGGCGCGCGCCCATGCCATGCGAGCGGGTTGAAGCACCGGGACCTGGAGACTGGACCATTTCTTTTCCTGCCAACTGGACATTCCATATCAACCAGTTTGCAGCCACTCCTTCCGAAAGCCAAGAGCACGTCTGAAGCCGATGCCCGAGACCGCAATCCAAGACCGGAAAGTGCCACATCTGCGAACGATGCCAAATTCGGCTTCGCTACCCGCGCAATCCATCACGGCTACGATCCGGCTGGTTTTCCCAATGCCGTTCAACCACGCGCCTTCCTGAACTCGACCGACGATTGAAAGTGTCGCGGCGAATGAGGCCGCAGCCTTGGCGGCGCAATCCTCGGCGACGCGGAACCCCTCCACACGCTGTACGAAACGGCCTTGCGCTACATCACCGGCGCGGCGCTCCCGACCATGTCGGCCTTCCTGGTTCTGCGCGGGCTGAAAAGGACTCTCACGCTTCGCATGGAATGGCACAGCACCACGGGCTTGCGATCGCGCAGGTGCGCGACGGGCATTCGGCCGTGGGCTGGGTGAGCTCCCCTTCCTCGACTCGCATCCCGATCAGGCGATGCCCGAAAGCAGATGTCGGGCATCGCCAACGCTAACCGCGCGGGTGGCCTTGACCAACAGATCTCGAGTCCTGAAGAAAGCTCCGGCGAAATCCGCAATGGCGTCATAATTGGAGGGCGAAGGGTCAAGCCGCGCTAAGACATGATCGTCGCCCCACCAACGCATTTGGCCAAAAAGCATCTCAACGACGAATATGCCGGCTTGGCGCGCCGTAAGGCGGCCGCCTTATCCCGCGAGCGGCGCAGCCCGCTCGCACGTCCCGTCCGCTATGCGGAACACCAGGCTGATGCCGGAGACCATAGGCAGTCACCGAACCGGCTCCGCCGTCGAGAAACGACAAATTGGTGCTGTTTTGGGCCACCGGCAAGCAAATCCATTACTGATCCTCGACTGCCGGTTAGATGGGTTGAACATGACTTGCTCGCGAGCAGATGCAATCGTCAGGATCCTTGCCTCAGCCGATGGATTGGGCACAGTCATATGAAGATGCTTGGACAGACCGGTGTTTCGGCAACTGCTATCTGTCGTCCAGCGATTGGCATCAGTTTTGATGGACGCGAGCAGCTTGCGAGGGACGCATGCGAACGCGGCGCTGCTCCCACAGTCGTCGCAGTTCTCCTGTGAGAGCCTCGCGCTGGGCCTGATCAAGCGTAATTGTATCGAGGAGATCCGCGAGCACGGCTTCGCCTTCGATCCGCGTCAGCAGATCGAACAAGTCATGTGAAATACGCACACCGTCACGGCTGGAGTGATCCGTTCGGATTTCGCAGACGGTCTCCTGGCGATCCAGCGCCGTGTGGGCGCGGACCTTATACAGGGATACATAAGGCGGCAATGAAACCGCGAGCGCAGTCCAATCCTCCAGCGTTGCGGCCCGTTTTTTGACGAGGAACGGCCCGACCACAAGTCCATCCAACTCTGTCGTCAGGAACGTGGCAATCGAGTCTGCAACTGAATCCACGATCGGCTCGGCATTGTTGTTAAAGGACGTGTTGAGCAGAATTGGGATGCCAGTGCGCTGCTTGAAGGCATTGATGACGTCCCAGTAGGCCGGACTGGCCTTGCGCGATACTGTTTGCAGCCGAGCCGTACCGTCGACGTGCGTGATGGCGCCGAGCAAACCACGCTTGGAGTCGCGCACACGAACCACGAAATTCATGAAGGGAAATTCGCACGCACTGCCTGGGAGGTCGAAAAATTCGCGCGCATCCTCCTCCAGCACTGATGGGGCGAACGGGCGATACCCTTCCCGCTTCTTGACCATAGCGTTGATCCGGTCCTTGTTTGTGGCGGGCCTGGGGTCGGCAAGAATGCTGCGATTTCCGAGAGCGCGCGGCCCGAACTCCGAACGACCTTGCACCCAGCCGATCACGGCGCCACCGGCCATCCACTCGGCTGCCCTATCCGCCACCGCCTCAGTGCGTTCAAACTCCAGGTGCCCCGCCCATGCCTTGAGTTCTTCTTCGACAGCATGATCGCTCGCGAGATCCGGCCCCCAATAAACCTCCTGCAATCGCGCACGCGGCGCGGGGCGGCCCAGCTCACCAGACACGATGAGTGCAGCGCCTAATGCGCAGCCAGCGTCATGCGATGCGGGCTGCACGAAGATGTCTTCGAAAAGTCCTGAATAGAGCAGCTTGCCGTTCATGGAGCAATTGTGCGCAACGCCGCCGGCCAGGCACAACCGCGTCAGCCCGGTGGCCTCACGATGATGCCGAAGAATGTGAAACACGATGCGTTCGAGTGCTTCCTGTAACGACGCACTCACATCTTTGTGCTGCTGCGTGAATGGCATTCCCTTTTGCCGGACCTGAATGGTGCGAAGCAAAGTCGGACCGATGCGGTCCAGGTGGACGCGATACTCGCCGTTTGCAGACAGTTCATAGAACTGCTCGAAAAGCTCGCGATAGGGAACGGGATCGCCGTAGGGGGCAAGCCCCATTACCTTATATTCATCGAACAAGCCGTAGCCGAGATACCGGATCACCTCGAGATAAAATAGCCCAAGGGAATTGTTCTCTGGGAAAGTCGCGAGTTGCGAAATTTCAGCACCAGATCCTACCGCCACAAGACCCGACTGGAAATCACCAGAGCCATCAATCGCGAAAATCAGACTTTGCTCGAAGCCCGACATTGCAAAAGCACTCACGGCGTGCGCCTGATGATGACTTACGAATGAGATACGCGAAGGGTCGAGCTCGCTACCGAACTCCTGCGCCAACAGCTGCTGCACCAAAAATTTGGCATCCAACGGAATGGAGGCGTCGGGCTCGGAAGCAAGCATGTTTTCGAGCATGGCGTTGCAATAGGCTTCGGTAGCGTAGTACGCCACATGATCGATTTCGCTGAGCTGAACCCCAGCGGCTGAAAGACAGTATTGAACCGAACTGATTGGGAGCTTGTTGGAGTGTTTGATCCGATTGAGGCGCTCCTCTTCTACGGCCGCGATGACGTGTCCGTCTCGGACGAGCACCGCAGCGCCATCGTGCATGAATGTATTCGCAATCTGGAATCGGTTTTCATAGACTTTGTCTAATCCGCCGCTCAATCCTAGACACAGCATCTCGCTCTCCGTTTATCGTACAGGAAGACTGAATTGGCTCGTCTCAAGGCCGTTTGATCAAAAACACAGGCTGCGTTGTCGTTCGCCGCCGCGAACGCCAGCCAGACATCACCAACCTCAAAGAAATTCTCTTACGCCTGGATCAACATGAGATCCTGTGATCGAGGTCCCGGGCGTTCCATAACGTTGAGAGATTGAGTGGATGCCACGAAGACCCTGGGTTGGATGCCGATTTGCGTTAGCGATGTCGTTTTTATTTGCAGCACGAAGTCCGTAGCGCATTGTTTATCTCACTCTCTTTCGTCAGCGCATTAGTCGGCGGCGCAACAGCGCCATCGAGAGGAAGAATGGCAACAGCGCGTACAGGCCGAGCACACCGACGTGCAGGGCGATGCCGCTGATCGGGCGATCAAGCATAACCGGACGAATGAGGTCGATCGCATGTGACAGCGGCATGCATCGCGCTATCTGCTGAAAGGCGCCAGGCAGCTGGTTCAATGGGAAAACGGCGCCCGACAGGAACAGCATAGGTGTGAGGACAAGCGTCTGGTAAAACACGAAGTAATCGTAGCTGGGCGAAAGTGCGGTGACGATCATCGCGAGGCTCGCAAATACGCACCCTGTCAGAGCAATGATTGGCAGCGCATAGAGGACGGACGGCCAGGCGGCATAGCCCAAGGTTGCGGTGACGATGGTAATAGCCGTACCGGCCATGAAGGCCTTGGTCGCTGCCCACGCCAGTTCACCCAGAACGATGTCGCCGAGGGTAACGTGCGTATACAGCATGGCTTCCCATGTGCGTTGAGAATGCATGCGAGCGAAAGCCGCGTACAATGTTTCCAGGGTAGAGGCGGTCATCGCACTTACCGCGACCATGCCGGCCGCCAAAAAGGCGATATACGACGCACCGTCGACGCGGCCGACCATTATGCCGAGGCCGGTGCCTAGGCCGAAAAGGTAGATCATAGGATCGGCGAGGTTACCGAGAAGCGACACGAGTGCGACTTTCTTCCATGCCAGATAGTTGCGTCGCCATACCGCAACCCAGTTCCACGCATTGGCCGGCAGCGCCGCCGCAAAACCTTCAATCATCGTTCACTCCTCCATCTCGCGCCCGGTCAGCCGCAAGAAAACATCCTCGAGATTGGCTGGACGCAGAAGAAGACGCAGACCTGCTCGCCCCTGCAGTTGCGTGCGCACCTGGTCAGGGTCTGGCGCATAGCAATAAAGGGTTTCGCCGCTGACCTCGATGCGCTGGGAATGTGGCTTGACCAGCGAAAGCAACTCGCGCGGATCGCCGCCATAAATCTCCATGACCTGGCATCCGATATGCTCGTCGATCAGCGCCTGCGGGCCGCCTTCGGCGATGTTGCGGCCCTTTTCGAGCACGCACAGCCGATCGCATAATCGCTCAGCCTCTTCCATGAAATGCGTCGTTAGGATAATCGTCTTGCCGCGTGCCAACAGGGCGCGCAGCCGCTCCCAGATCAGGTGGCGCGCGTGCGGATCGAGGCCGGTGGTCGGCTCGTCCATCACAATGAGCTGGGGGTCGTTGATCAACGCCCGCGCCATTGTCAGGCATCGCTTCATGCCGCCGGACAGTTCCGAGACGCGCGCATCCGCCTTGCGCTCGAGGCGAGCGAACTCGAGAAGCGACGGGATGACCGCTTCGCTCTGACGTGTGCTCATGCCGAAGTAGCGTCCGAACACCAGCAGGTTCTCGCGTACGGTGAATTCCTGGTCAAGATTGTCGAATTGCGGGACCACGCCAATGCCCCTGCGTGCCAGCCGAGCGCGCGCCGGCACCGGGACGCCGAGCACCGTGATCGTGCCCGCGTCAGGGCATGTCATGCCGAGGAGCATACGCGCGATCGTGCTTTTGCCCGCCCCGTTTGGTCCGAGGAGGCCGAAACACTCTCCCGACGCAACGGAGAACGACAGTTCGTCGACAACGATCTTGTTCCCATACGACTTGGTTACGCCGGCAAAATCGACTGCCACGGTCGACAGAGGGTCAGGCACGGAGCTTTTCGCGCTTGTCTGCCCGTGAGACTCCCGTTCGATCGCAGGAGTCTCGAATCGCCGCAAATCCTCTGGGCCCAACTTACGCTTCAACACTTGATGTTTCTGGTCCTGGCTCAAAACTCTTCCACCTGAGATCACGTGACTATTGCTGTTCGCTGTAAGCGGCGTCAGATCCCACCAGGTTCGGCTTTGAACTGGTGCCGCCAGTGTCTGTCACATTGGCCGCAGAGCTGCGCGACAACCAATCGCTGTTGCTCAATGTGCACAGCGCGTATGCTTTCAACGGGAGCAAGAGAAAGATGTTGATGAGTGTGTGGAGCGAGAATCCGAGAAATCGAAGTTGGCGCGCACGAAACGCTGCCACGCTGCAGCGAACTATAGTCATGGCTGCAATCATCAGGCATGCCGTCCAAGGCACAGTACCTGTCGTTACCAATTGCGCGAGCCCCGCCAGAATCGACAAAGAGAGCAATAATGGGCCAATATTCTGGCCAATCACGTCCAATGTGAGATAAATATTAAGGCCGCGCAGCAGTTGGAACGCCAGCAACGTGTCACGGAAAGTGCTCCGGGCCCAGCGAAGCTGTTGGCGCAGATAGGGACCCATGCTGTTGGGAACGACTGTTGCCGCGACGGCCTCCGGGACATACTCTGTTCGAAAGCCTGCTTTCAGCATCAGGATCGTAAGGTGGCGGTCCTCGCCGAAGTCGCTCGGCTTCCCTCGAAAGCGCTGCGTCTCGTACTGATCCAGCAGCGAAACAAGCGCGGATCGCCGGTACATGGCACACGGACCGCAGCAACACATGACGGCACCGAACCGAGCCTGCGCTGCCCGCTCTTCGTTGCAGGCGAGCCAGTATTCCATGTCGATCAACCGCGTCAGCCAAGTTTCACTGCGATTGCTAGCCGCCAACTGGCCCATGGCGGCGCCGACCGCTTGATCTTGCATCTTTAGCGCAAGCCTTGTGATGACGTCCGGCGCGAGTATCGTGTCCGAATCTACATTGAGCACCAAATCTCCGCACGAGCGGCGAATGGCGGCAATCTGCGCCTTGCGCTTTCCGACATTCTTTGGGAGCGCAACGAAGTTGAACCTCGGGTCGCCCGCGTATTCCTCGTGTACACCTACGAGGGCATCGCGGTTTGCAGAACCGTCATCAACAACATAGACCTGCAGTTTACCGGCGTATTCCTGACTTGCAATGGAAGCCAGGCAGTCCGAGAGGGTGCGAGGCGCCTCGTTGTAGCACGGGATAATGACATCGACGCTCGGCCAAGGCTCACCGCCGGGCGGGTCGCCCGAGGTCGGCGGTACGTTTGTAGGCAGGGTATAAAACACCTGCGCGGTTTTGTAGACGGTCGACAGCAGCGCATAAGAGCAGATGGCAACAGTACTGGCTGTGGCAAACAGGGTCATGAGATGTCAGATTTTTCTGTGAATTTGAGGAAGCGAGCGGATACCAGATCCGCGGTCATAGCTCTGGACCGTTCCGATCGATCAAAGTGCCGGCCGGCCACTCGCTCATCGAGCGTCCAATTGGGAGCACCATGAGGAGTACGTCGTCGTCGACTCGCGTCGTGGAAGGCAGATCGGGGTACACGTCCGGGAGGGTTGAACGCACGCGAACGCCCGTCAGAATGTTCGCCAAGCCTTTGCGGCAGAACCTCCCAACATGGTTCCGGAGCGCCTGCCGAACCGTGCCGAAAGCGAATGGAACGCCAAGCTGCTGCAGCACTGGATACATGACGCTAATCGAATGGGCGATTCCCAGCCCCTCAAGATCCGGACGCACCCCGTATAGACCGAGTTCAGCAACCAGCAGATCAACGTCGCCAACTTTGATGTATCGGCGCAGCACGCCCATGTGAGCCGCTACCCCGTGCACATCATAGCCGATTGCGCGGAGCTCCGGCCTTGCACCGGCCCAACTTCGACCGCCTTCGAATTGCTTTCCATTGAAGGCTCCGGTCGGCTCATAGGTCTTCCGGAAGAACTCAGAGAGTTCGAGGTGATCGGGAAGCTGCAACTCGTTTTCCCAGCATAACCTCCACTGCACGTCAGGGCGCATGCGAAGACTTCCTCTTTTTCGGGTTCTTTTGTGCACCTCACGCGGTAGAGCAATGGCGGTGCATGTCATGGGTCTATGAACGACCCTCCCGGATTGGTAAAATTGATTGTTTAGATCGCGAGCATCCACGCTATGGATGTTAAAACCATGCCTTTCAAAGGCCCTGATCTGAACCTTCTGGTGGTGCTCGATTGGCCCCGATAGCGGCGACGCACCGATGGCAGCTGGCGGTGACACAACCTGCCTCAAGAGCGGCCGCCAGCGGCGTGGCTGTGCCTCGTCGCGAAGCAGCGATCAAGTGGAGGATGGGGCCGATAGGCGTCAGCAAACGCGGCGACCGTTGACGCACGATCGCGCGGCTCTGGATCGCCGTCGGCAAACAGGTTCCGCGAAGCCTCTGGCTCGACAAGTTGCGGCACGGCGGCATGCCAATGGCGCGATGGTCGCGCTCGCCAACAGGAATCGTCTGGTCAATGCTCTCGAGTGTCGCCTGTCAACCGGACTGTCGGCGAAAGCACCTGGAGCGGAAGGAGGGTGGCGCTTTAAGGTTTTGGCCGACTGAAGTGCGCGAAGGGGCTGGCCCCAAACTCTTATCCCGCGCCCCATCAAAGATCGCCGCACACAGAAAAGGCAGCCTAAGGAGCGTCAGCACTTGCGCCGGCCGAAGGGCCGGGACGCGGGACTGACTGCAACGCCGAGATCGGTTAAAAGGGCAGCCGTAGGAGTGTCAGCATAGCGCCGCCGAAGGCGGGACACGGGACCGACGGCCCCCAACGAGGAGTGCCGCTTTCCCGGCTAGGGATCGTCAACCACCTGGGCCGAAACACCTTTGAGGTTCGGTGGCGGCAGCCGTAGAGCCCGTCCCGCATAAGGAGCCATGCAGAATAAGGACTTCGCTTCATTTGGGTATCTATGGGTCATTTATTGGGTAAAGCCGTTACGCAAAATGGCAGAGGTGGGGAACGGTCACCCCGCCGCTTCCGAACCTGATGTCTGGACCGGAAAGGCTTCGGCCGACGTCTGGGGCCGTTGAGGTGGAAGCGGGCGAAAACCCCTCGAGGCTCGCGGCGCAGAACATCGAGCCGCATGAAGAAGCCGGATGTAGTCAGCAGT
Organism: Mesorhizobium bavaricum; assembly: GCF_056781655.1. Taxonomy (NCBI): domain Bacteria; kingdom Pseudomonadati; phylum Pseudomonadota; class Alphaproteobacteria; order Hyphomicrobiales; family Phyllobacteriaceae; genus Mesorhizobium; species Mesorhizobium bavaricum. The sequence goes on from NZ_JBXAYV010000001.1 coordinate 233,299, forward strand.
TGTTACCATCAACCGGATCCAGCTACATGTTGCAATTGGGCGCACTATACGTCCGCATATTGGGTCAGCTTGACACCGCAGAAGCGCACAGTGTCTCCCAGTGTTTTATCAGGAAGCGGAAATCGGCTTTCGGAAGAGAGCCAGCAGGCAGTCTTCATTGATCGACGCGCCCCGGCACTCGATGCACTCGATCTCGGTCAACGATTCGTTCAGCATGGCGATGGTGGTCTCTGCACCAGCAGCGTGCCCCCAGCGTTGGCAATTGGCGTCACGTGCCGATCCGAAAACCAGCTGCCCGCCTGGCGCAAGCAGACCTACCAGGTTGCGGACTGCCGCGCGGATCTGAACGAGGTCTCCGACGTAGTAAAGAACCTCCGCAACGACGATCAGGTCGAACAGCTCATCACTCGAAAACTGTTGAACATCGGAAATTATCCAGCTGATGTGCGGCGTCTCCTTCATGCGTAAACGTGCTCGCGTAATCGCTGGCTCGACGACATCGATAACGGTGAGCCGCTGGCAAATGGGGGCTAGCCGCTCCGTAAAAGCGCCGGCAGCGCACCCGACTTCGAGCGCATTTGCGACTCGACCTTGCGCAAGTGACAACCGGAGAATTTGGGTGTGGCGCTCCCGCTCGAACGGGTTGCCATCGAGCCGCCATGGATCGTCTGCGGCCATTTCTCGATTCAGCAGTTCATGATCGATTTTGTGGGTCAAATTCGCACCTAGCTAAGGCAGCAATCACCGGCGCTGCAAATGCCGTGAGATGGGTAGGGTCGGGACCCGGGCACGCTTCATTCCGAGAAGCGGGGGCGTTCGTGAGACCCGATGTCAAAACACGAGTCCGTTTGACGCGCGACATAGACACCGATGAGGAAGAACGTCCCGGCAGCAATTTCCACTGCATTCGGGTCGTTGCATTCTGTTGCTCCTTAGGGCCCAGGTGGTTGGTGCTCAGGCTTTTTCGTCGGGCGTCCTGCGGGCCGAGGCACTTGATTTCGGTCACGCTCCTAATAGGGTCGGCAGGATTGGCAAAATTGATTGTTTGGATGACAACCATCCACGCGCTGAACACATCGAAGGCGGAATTGGGCTGGCTGGGTCCACTTCTGCGTGGCGCCGGCCGACAACGCTTTGCGGCGGTCGGGAATTCCGCACACACGGCGATTGACACGCTGACGATCCGCGATGGAAGAGGCTCGCGTCGTTCAGCAGCCCCGTCTTCATCAAGCTGATCCCGCGCAGCCGCGACGCCTCACACCGAACCACACGCGCCCGCCTGCTACGACGCCGCACGCTGATGCCGACACTATGGTGACTGGGGTTTACCGCCTCAGCATGGCCGCAATGCCATGACGGACAAAGGGAAGATGTTGGCCGAGGCGCAGCCCCACATGCCTTGCAAGCCGCGCCGCCGGATGCTCGCTTGAGTAGAGTCCGACGAGGATATTCGTAGCATGGTAGAGCGGCGCCGCCGACAGGCGCAGTCGGCTTTCATATCTGTGGAGCATGTCGGGATCGGCAATGTCGCGACGGTCGCGCCATGCGGTCTCTATACCGCGGGCGAGCTGCTTCTGGCCGCCGAGGCCGATGTTGAAGCCATGCGCGGTCACCGGGTGCATGCCAATGGCAGCGTCGCCGATCAATGCGACGCTCGGCGCCCGGAACCTGTGCGCCCAGGTCGTGGCCAACGGATAGATATAGCGTTGGCTTGCCAGGTTCATATTGCCGAGGCGGCCTCGACAGCGCTTTGTCAACTCTCTCAGGAACAACTCGTCGTCGAGGGCAAGCAGCCCGTCGGCCTCGTTTGAGGGCAAAGTCAAAAGCAACGACGACACGCCTTGCGCGAGAGGCAACATCGCCACCGTCTGATGGTGATCGAACCATTCGATCGCGATCTGGTGGTGGGGGCGCTCGTGCCTCACCCGGCAAATCAGCATCGAGTTGCCAAGCCGATTGATATCGGCGCCAATGCCGAGCAGATTGCGGGTGGCGGAAAAACGCGAATCGGCTGCAACGAGAAGCCGAGCGCTCAGCTGCCTGCCATTGGAGAGCGTTATCACTGCTCCTTGACGGCTGTTTGTTGCACGCACGACCGAGTGGCCGCACAGCAGCCGGGCATGGCCCCGCAAGCGGATGATCTTGAACAGGGCATCGCGGATCTGGCAATTCGGGACCAGAACGCCCAGTGGTTCCGCGGATCCGCCGGGGGAATCGAAACACAACGCAAACGGGCTCGATCCGTTGAGGACGCGTGCGCCTTGAAGCGGTGACTTGTCCGAAGCGGAGATAACATCCCAGGCGCCGAGCTCGCGAAGGATTCCAATCGAGGCGTGGGTGAGCGCGATCTCGCGACCGTCGAAGGCCGGACTTGCCAGTCTTTCCAGGGACTGCCCTTCGACAACCGCCAGTTTGAGCTGGCTATGGGCAAGCGATGCGGCGAAGGAAAGTCCGACCGGCCCGGCGCCCACGACAATAATGTCGAAGCTGTCGTCACAGCCGGCCATCAGCGTGCCGCCAGCGCGTCGGTTCTCTTCGTGAGATGATGGGGGAGTCGAGCCGCATGTCGTGCATCGATTGCGCTGTGATCTATTGCCCGCATCGCCTCAAGCGCGTTTCTCACGTCGGTTCCTGGCTGGTGAAGCGTCATTTGCCTGCTTTATGATCTGGATTGTCAAGATGATGGGAGCGACGACCAGGCTGTCGGTCGGCCCATGCGTTTTCCCGTGAAGGACTGGCGATCAAACCACGCCGACAAGGGCGTGGCCTTGATCTGGGTCAGTCGAGGCCCAACCGGCGTCAGATGACATCGATCCAATCCAGTCATGTGCCAGCTGATCCCATGACGACGCCATGGCACCAGCCAGCCAAGGAAGAACCAGGCGTCTGATCTGGGGAAGGCTGTTTCAGGACTTTTGCGAGATCAGCGAATAACCGGCTCGCCATGGAAGCGCCGGCGCGAGGGCGGCGAGACGCCGAAGCCGACTTCCATCATCAGCCGTGGCGTGCGCGAAGGCACGGTGCCCATATGGAAGCCGAACGGATCCTCGACGAAACCGAGACCGGCTTCGCCGGTCAGCGTGACGGGGCTGTCATCGCCATAGACCTTGAGAACCTCCTGCGCCAGCACGCCGCCCGGCGAGCGAATTTCCGAGGTCTTGATCCATCCACTGGCGACGTGCTGAGGGAAATTTCCCGACATGGGGTCGAGGAGGCGCGCAGCGGTCGACCAAGCGTATATGGCGCAGGCTGGATGGGCGGCCATGACGGCCGGGAGTGCTGCGACATGCTATGGCGCTGGCATCAGCTGATCATAGACCATAACGTCGGCCTTGCTGCCATTCTTACGGCGGAGATGGGCAAGCCGCTTGGCGATGCCAGTTCGAAGTCCCTCACGCGGCCCGCGTCTCTGCAATGGTACGCCGAAGGCCAATCGTGTCTATGGCGAGACGATCTCCCCCGCCCTCGTCGGACTGGCGCATGCTGGCGGTCAAGCAGCCGGTCGGCGTTGCTGCCTCGATGGTCGCGCGCTGGCTCCCGCCGGTGCTGGCGGCGGGCTGCGCGGTCATCCTCAAACCTGCCGAACAGACGCCGCATGTTGCAGGCGCGATGATTGCGCTCGCGGCGGAGGCCGGCTTTCCCGAAGGCGTCGTCAACCTGATCTATGCTTGCAAAGGCGATGCCATCGGCCGCAGCTGATTAGCCGATGAACTTGATCCACAGGCGCTTGATCCATGCGAGGATGGCCCTGAGGCCCTTTGGCTGGGCGCCGCGCTTGAGAAGGCGGTCATAGGCGCGGCCGGCTTCGATCTGCTCGCGAGACATCTTGCCCGCCCAATGGATTCGGCCACGTTTGACAATGTAGTGTGAGCCACAAGCGAAGTCGTGGTTGCCGATCGACGGCCAGATCGAAGCGCCCTCGTCCTCCATGACAAGGTCATATTCGGTTGGAACGAGCGGTGTCGAAACCTCCTCGCCACAGCCACAGGCGCAATTGTGGAGGGCAACGTGGCATTGGCGCGACACGTAAAGAACCCCGTCTTCCAGCTGTTCGGGAATGTCTTCGACAAACACCGTTGTAAGACGATCCACCCGAGCCATCATGCCCCCCGGTTGGTGATGTTGTTGCCCTCGATCATGTATGTCGCGTTTCTTTCGTTGCGCTCGTCACGATAGAAGGTCAGCCAGCGCTTCCAGCGCATGATCGCCATGATCGCGTTCAACGCATTGAGCTCGGCGGTCTGGATCTCGGTTCCGTACACATCGGCCTCTTCATCGTCATCACCGAACGACAGATGGGTCGCCACCTCCGCCCACGGCGTGCCGGGGGCAATGAAAGTCGCCCGTGCGCAACCGTCGAGCGTGTTATCGTCGAGCCCAAGACCAATGCCAGTGTCGACGAATGGGATGCCCAGGCGAACCAGCCCTTCGGCAATCACGCGCCGCGAGGATCCCTTGTCAACACAGACAAAGACGAAGTCATAACCCGCAAATTCGTCAATGTTGTCAGCCTTGACCCTGGTGGCGTGCGGCTTCACGCCCTTGTGAATGCGCGCGTAAAGCGCTGCGTAATAATCCACCTTGCGGGGAAAATTCTTCGCCAGCGCCAGTTCGGGAGCACCGGGCGAACGGAAAAGATTGTGGTTGAGAAGTTGGTCATCGTCGTAGATGTGGATCTCGGCAACGCGGGTCTTGGCGGCGAGATCGAGCAGATAGGCACCGGTGCCGCCGAGGCCGATGATTGCAATGCGGCCCTTGAGCTTGCGGTTGGCGATGACGATCCCATAGCGGGCTGACGCAGAATCGGGGATCGCGAAGGGGCTATCGTCCTCCGCGCTGGCTAGCGTGACGCCTGTGCGCGCGTTGGCGGTCTTGTCGTGCGACCGCGCGGCGGCCCCGAGGTGCGATTCGTAGGTGACAACCTTGTCGTAAATGTTGGCATACTGGCCGGTCCCTTCTGGCTTCGACGAGAAATAGTGGTGGACCTTGATGTCGGATCCGACAGTCGCCTCGTTGCTGTTGTGGATGATATTGGTCATCGGCGTGCCATCGCGATGGCACGGCGTCTCTCCGGTAAACCACATGGTGTGGTCGGTTTGTGGAGTCGAGGTCAAGCCTTGGGTATCCAGCGACAGAGTGCAGACAAGCGTGCCGCGGCCAAGCGACTTGTCGCGCTTCACGTAGGGGACGCTGTGAACGAGGAGAAGAACGAGCTCGCGCATCTCGAGCTCAAACCCCTCGTCCAGCAGCCGCTTCAGATGCGGATCACGACTTATCAGATCGGCGGACATTGAAGACCATCCCGTTCTTGACTTCGATGTTCTCGCCCTCCACCAGATCACCTTCCGCGCCGTGGACACCTTTCAGGTACGTGATCGTGTACTTGAACTTCTCAAAGTTGGCGTCGGGGTAGGCGAGCAGTGCAATCTCGCGATAGCTGTGCTTTCTCCTTGGTACCGTGCGCGATCGACCGTTGACCTTGATGATCACCGTTTTCGCCTCGCGGCTGCGGATGCGCTCCACGCCCTGTCCGCCAAGAGTCACCGCGCCGTCAGCGGGAATGACCGCATCGCCGGCGCTGTCCAGGATCAGCTCGAGATCCTCGTCGATGCTCGCGTAGCGATAGATGTCGGCCGCGGAGATTGTCGCCGATCCCCACTCCCAGCCACGCTCGTTGACGGTGAAAGAAAAGGCCCTGTCGCCTTGGAATGAAAGGAACTCAGAGTGGGGCATCTCCCTGAAGTCGATCGCTTCCTCAAGGCCGATCGAACGCGATGTCCTGTCCGCTATCTGGATGAGAATATAGTCGCTGGCCGGATCAAGCCCACCGAGGGCGCGGACCTCGCGACCAGAAATGATGGCGTCATTGGTAGCCACCACGCGGCCGTCCAGCTTGAATGTAAAGTTCGTCACGTCAGGCATCGAAGCCTCCTTGTCTCTCATTCTGCACAAGACATATATGCAATGTTTAGCCAATGTCTAGCTAGTTAATAGCTATTTTATCCTCATTTTTTGATTGACAATTATGGACTTTATAGCTACATAAAAAAACACCGGTTAGGAGGCGCCTATGAAGCGCACGATGACGCTTAACTTGTCGGACGCGGAAATGAGCGTCCTTGAAACCATGTGTGAAGAAAAAGGGCTGTCCAAAACCGCGCTCGTTCGTCAGGCGCTGCGGCTCTACAAATCCGTCGACGATCGACTGGCGCGTGGCGAAAAGGTGTTTGTCGAAAGCGCGGATAAGTCAGAAAAAGTAGAGCTGATGGTTCTATGAAAGAGCTGATCGATCGCGTCTTTCTCTTAAATCGCGCAACAGGCCGGTTCGAAGATGCAGATCTGTATCATGGCCTGGACAGCACGAATCTGGCGCATATCGAAGGACGCTGGCGGCCGCTTTTTGAGCTGCGTCGCAGGGAAGCCAAGGCCTCTCTTCAGACTCTAGCGGAGGTCAATGCCGAAGACGCCCATTGGGAATGGGGCAAGAAGGCGCTGGCAGCGCTGAACGACCCGTTCCTGTTCGATTTCTTCGTGCTCGAATGTGGTGGCAGCACACAGGCCATCATGATGACGCGCAAAGGTGGCCAAGACTGCTTCAGTCGCCATCCCGAGCATCAGCGAGTGCCGCTGATCTACGTGGAGTTTCTGGCGACGGCGCCATGGAATCGACCAAAGCTGGTTGCTGAGCCGACTTACAAGGGTGCGGGGCGTGCGCTCGTTGGCACGGCCGTCAGCTTGAGCCTGGAAGAAGAGTTTGGTGGCCGGATCGGTCTGCATTCCCTTCCTGGCGCAGAAGTTTTCTACCGGGATGCGATCGGAATGACGGATCTTGGAGCGGATAGCGAAGGAGTGCATAAAGGGCTGAGATACTTCGAGCTTTCCAGCAGCGATGCTGCGACTTTCCTATCCGTGCAACACTAGCAAAGAGGAGTCGACCATGAAATTACATTTCACTGCCGATTGGCTACGCAGCCATATCGAACATGATCCAGATGTCGATTGCGACGCGGGACTCCCGCTGCGCGATGCAGCTCCGCTTGAGCGTCTTATGCAGGAGAAGTCTCGTCATCAAGCAACTGCGGGGCAGCCTTCGGCTGCCTCTGAACACAAAACTGTTGTGCTGTTTAAATTGGTGCATCAGCTTCGACGCAAGGACGGATTGAGCATTGCGCAGTTGGCTGCCAAAATTCGTGTTGATGCGGCGGAATTGGAGAAGGTGGAGAAGGATCCCTGCTATGTTCCAGGCCCGCGTACCGTTCATCAGCTAGCCGAGTTCATTGGGGTTTCAGCACGTGCTGTAGAACAGCTGACCGCGGCATCGTCTGCGCAGAACGATAATCTCACCGAAGCGGCGCATCGTTTTGCCGCGAGTTCGGACGACCTGTCGAAGCTAAGCCAGGCTGAAAGGCGCGACCTCAACGATTTCGTCAAGGTACTGGCGTCAATCGATAAGAAGAATGGATGACCATGTCCGCGATTGAGCCGATAATCGGGGACTTTGAGCGCCGAGATATCCATGAGCACATATCACGTCTGCTACGTGATCTCGGCAATCCGGAGCCCCCGTTACGGCTCGAGCAGGTACGCGCGCTGCAAAAGCTTGACCTTACCTATTATAGCAAAGCGAATTTGAGCCTACTGGATGAGATCGCCCACCGGGCGCGAATCGCTGGGAACGAGATCACCAGTACCGCCAAGCGCATGGTCGATGTGGTCCAGCAATATGGCCTTCGTGGTATCCTTATGCTGAAGGAAGGCGACAAGCGAATCTTCATCGATGATGACGTAGCCGAGCTGAAGCGACGCTTCCTCATCGCACATGAGATTACACATGATCTTCTGCCTTGGCATCGCTCCCTGCTTCTGGGCGACAATGAGTCCACGCTGAACCCGACATTCCATCAGGCAATGGAGGCGGAAGCCAATTATGGCGGGCGCCGTCTCTTGTTTCTCGGGGGAAGATTTCGTCCCGAAGCGCTGGACTGCTCATTTGAATGGAAGAGTATCGAGCAGCTTCGCAAGCGCTACGGGAACACCCTTACGACGACGCTTTGGCAAATGGTTTGCGAACGCGATCCGGACTTTCCTGCCTTCGGCGTTGTCAGCCGGCATCCCTATCACAGAGATATCTGCGAGAAGGCTGGGATCGACAATGTAGCCTATTTCCCGAGATCGAAAGCGCTTGCTGAGCACTTTCCCGGAATCACCACTGAAGTTGCCTATTCCGCGATCTGCGATCACGCAACCAGCCGAAAGCGGGGTCCGGTGGGCGAAGGCGAAAGCATCTTTTGTGATGCGAACGGCGAACCCCACATATTCTGGTTGCACAGCTTCTCAAATACCTATGATTTGCTCACTTACTGCATCTACAAGAAGAAACACCAACGCATTTCCCCCGTCGGCTACAGGGCAGCCTGACTACCAACAGACGGTTATTTCAAGTGCCAGATGACAGCACAAAGGCGGCCGCTTGCGGCCCGCGACATGCTGTGGCGCTGGCATCAGCTGATCATCGACCATGCCGTCCGCCTTGCTGCCATTCTTGCGGCGGAGATGGGCAAGGGCGCTCGACGGTCGCCACACTCAATCGGCGCCAGCCGGAATACGAGCAGAGCCGACCGGTGCGCAGAGGCTGGTTGCCGCGCCGATCAAGTCGGACACGTCGGCCTCGGTCGTCGCGAAAGAGGTGACGAACCTCACGATCCCGGTCTGCCAGCGATCATGGTATAAGCGGAATCCCATGTCGAGCAGCCCCCGGATCAGGGACATGGGAAGTCTGCAGAACAGGATGTTGGCCTCGGGACGCTGCTGGATTTTCACGCGAGGCACCAGGGCCAACCCCCGCGCGAGCGCCGATGCCATCGAATTGGCATGGGTCGCGTTGCGAAGCCAGACACCGTCCCTCAGATAGCCGTCCATTTGCGCCGCCATGAAGCGCATCTTGGAACTCAACTGGCCGGCCCGCTTGCGGCGAAAGGCGATCGTGCTCGCGAGATCTCCGCGGAACGAGACGACCGCATCGACCCCAAACGTTCCATTCTTCGTGGCGCCAAATGACACAAGGTCGACGCCGGCCTTCCACGTCATCTCGGCCGGCGAGCAGCGCAGAGTGACGAGGGCGTTGGCGAAGCGAGCACCGTCCATGTGGAGCGGCAGGTTCGCTGACCGGCAGATATGTCCGATCGCCTTGATTTCGTCGAGCGCGTAGACCGATCCCATCGAAAGAGACGGAGGTCCGCCCTGCCTTGATGAACATGGTGGCTGCAGCACGCGCAATTCGGGAAAAAGCGCAGACCGCGTAGGGCTCGGTGCCCCTCGCCGGCGGTGAGCGGCAACGCCACACACCGGGCAATCTTGGGGTGAGTCCATCCGGCGCACCCAAGGCAATCGGGCAGCCCGTAACGATGCGCCTCGGCAACCTTGGCCTGGCCGAGGCCCTTGTCATGGCGCGTCGAAGTCAGCTGTTCCAGAGGCCGCCGTTGGCGGGTGATCGAAGGAGGCTTGGGCCCCAAATGAGCCGGCCAGAAACGAGACGGCTCACCGCCAGCCAGTTTCGCATTATTCCGTATTGGGATCATCCAGTGTCACTATCGTCCCCCCGACCTTGGTCGCCGAGCGCCCGCTCCCCACCATCGGGAGAGGCATCGGCGTTCACGCGGCCGGTCGGCGAAGCGTGTTCCGGGAGATGCAGGGCCAAGCTGGGGGAAGGTTCAAAAGGCATTTCTGGAGACTATTGAGGCGGCATCGACGCTCTGCCATCTGCAGCGGGCCAACTCCCGGTCAATGGCTCCGTCTGCCTCTGTCTCCAATCACGATCGCCGCGAAGGCGAAGCCGAGCGGCAAGCTGGCTGCCGGACCCCTTGTGTTTTGATGGTGGAGACCCGGCGCCGAACCAGGAAAGCCGTCGCGGAAAGAGCGGGGGGTTGGCTTGGTCCTGGCGGATGCCGGCGGAGGAATTCGGACCGCGATCAATAGCGATGCGCAGATGGCCGAAATTCATGAGCGGCGTCCTAACCCGAAAAATTCATGGTAGGTTGGCGGATGTGGTGCAAGCCATTGAAATGACGTAGGATTTGGTTGCTAAGGCCGATCCGAATCATTTCCCGGAGACCACACCCGCCATGAATTTTTAGGGTTAGGAGGATTGAATCAATCATCCAACCGCAAGTATGTATGACATAATTTCCTTATCAAACATAACGAGGGATAACATGATTATCGGTGACGCACTTTTCCGCAACAACGATTTGGACAATTACCTACGGGCTCAGGTTGGCGCGGTTGATGAGCACGTGCGCAAGACCGTCTCCAAAACGGACTTAGGGAAGACCGATTCCGAGATCGCCCAGCAGCATCTGCCAGGTGCTCGGGTCGAACCACTGCAGGTAGACTTCGAAAATCCCCAAAAGGACGTGAGCGAGGCGCGTGTGCGTGTCCATGACGTTTTTGATGGTGCAGTCACGATCGACGGAGTACGCGCGACCCGCAGCTTCGCATTTACGGGCGATCCAGCTCTCTTTTCGCTCAAGACCAATCCCTATTCGAGTGTGTTGCCCCATGGTCTCGTCAGAGGCAACCGCATCGTCATTGGCACGGAAGGCCGCAACGACGCGGAGACGTTGAAACGCGAGATCGATAGCCAAGAGCAAACCCTGCGCGAGTATGTCGGACGCTCAAAAGCACAGGTCGATGCGCATAACGCTAAATTAGAGGCCCTGCTAATTGAGGCCATTGCGCGTCGGCGGAAAGCTCTCGTCGGCATCGACGCCCTCAAAGACCGTATTTAGGAGAAGCATGAACAGTTCGCCGAGAACAGGCGACCGGATTGAGGCGGATATGCGAAGCCACGACGGCGTTGTTGAAAATTGGGAACTCTTAACTGAAGACGAGGCGATAGAAGCCGCGATCGAAAAGCACAGCAAGGACCCTACCACGTCGGTCGCCTATTGCGCCCTGGAAGTGTCTGGCAATGGCGATGATCCAGAATATCGGTTCTGGTACGATCTGTTTCTGAGACTTTCCAAAAAGGATCATGTCGGATGGGCTTAGCGTAAATGGCGATGACAGAAACCAAATACCCGGGAGAGCTCGCCTCCCCGCATCAGATCCATGCACTGGCGGAAGAATACCGAAAGGGGGCACACCTGCTCCTTCCGCTCGGCAGACCCGGAAAACCGCTCACCAGAGCGCCGTTCAGATTATCGGCCATCCACGCGATCGAACTCTATCTGACCGCGCTTTTGCTGCACCGTGGCCACGATCCAAATCAAATCCGCAAGATGCAACACGACCTAGCGGCACGGGCGAAGCACACCCTCGAAGCGGGGCTGCGCCTTCGCGCGAAAACCGCCAATCATCTTCAGTCCCTCAGCCAGAACCGGGAATATCTGATTACCCGCTACGGCCCGGAACTGGCGGCAACCGCCTCGCAGATCAACCGGCTCACCGCCACCCTCGAAGAGGTGGCGGTGAAGGTTACCCTTTTGATCGCGCCGTCCTCAAAAACCCACCCACTGCCAAGCGCGTCCGCAGCAGGCAAGGCCTAAGCGATTACCGACTTGCATGATTCAAGTCTGCGGTTCGGCGGCCTCTCTGTCGGCTTCAGCCGCCAGACCAATGACATGATCGACCAGGAATAGATCGATGTAGTACGCGACCTCGCCGCGCGGCATCGGCAGCTTGTCGATTAGGTCAGTAGCCAGCCAACTGTCGATGTAGTCACCGGCATCCCAGAGGCTTCGGGTCAGCTCCTCATTGCCCGGTTCAGTCCGCTCTATAACTCGCTCGAATGCGATATTAGCGGCGTCGATCGGCACAGTACGGTCGGCCCCCTGTAACCGGCAGGGACTCAATAACGGCCTTGGAATCCATGAGAAGATTATCCTTCTGGAAGTGGCGTTTGCGACATCAGCCTGTCGGTCGCCATCCCGACGGTGGTTCTTAGTGTGGTGGCCAATCAAGGCGCCAGGCGCCACCTTATGCTCACATGCGCACCAGCAGGATACGCGAGAATTCGTCAGACGCAACGCGAAGCAGCGCGGCCGTGCCCCCAACACTTGCTTAGTCGCGCGCGGTCTCCCCTTCCAAATGGTGGAAGCCTGTTCTGAGCGCTAGTATCCTCGCTTTCCCTCGCTCCATCATTGGCGGCCTGACTCGTTAGACGCTTCAGCGCCGCCTTCACGATCGCGCTCTGATCGGAGAGATAGCCAACTCGGGCGTAGGCCGCCTTAAGACCCACCAAGCCGCCGGCGGAAGAATTTGCTGGTCGGTACGGTAGGATCTGAATCGATGACATCCACCGACAGGTGGCCGTGCTGATCCATCAACCTTCGCAGGTGATCCAGAAGCTGTTCATCGGTGATGCGGCTGCCATCTTCGTTGCAGCGGATCGTCGATCGCCTGACGCCCCTCTCATGGCGCTCACGCTGATTCCGCAATGAAGCTTCCCGGCGGGCTGTCGTATTCGCTTCGCCAAAGTCTGCCAGATGAAACGCGTTGGTCAGACCGCCGAACCTGCGAATAAAATACCTAGGCGGTGGGCGACTGGAGATCTTTGTTGATGAGCGCCGCCGCTAGGTGCACGTGCTCGGCGTAGATGCGGCGCAGTTCGTTGAGAAGATCCTCGTTGGTGTAGGGTTGCCCTCGGCATTCAGTTTCCATCGCGTCGGCATTTCATAGCCGACTGACAGATAGGCCGCGTAGAGGCTCCCATAGCGTTTCCGCAACGCCTGGGGCAAAGGCAGGTACGGACAGTTATGCACGAGCGAATACGCATGGAGTCCGTAACCTTTTGAAGAGCTCCCAAGCTCGTATGAAGATCTGGGGCTGGCATTACCGCTCCTCGTTGTCGATCGTCGTCCGCAGCGTCTCTACGGCCGTGCTGATAGGCCCCCAGCTACCATGGTCCAAGCCTTTCAGGAACGCTCGGCATAACACTTCGACATGTTGATCGCTGCGAGCCCAAATACAGGGGAAAACGTGGAATGGACTTATTATGGCCTTCGACACGTCGCGGATCGGCGCAGCAACACCTTGCAAGCGACCGCAAGAAACAAGGGCGTACAAGGCGGAAGCACCGAAATGCCCGCCAGCGGGACCAAGTCATTTCGATGCTGGAGAAAGTTCGTGGCCCTGAGACCGGTTTAACAGGGCGGCCGTAGGAGCATCAGCATAGCGCCGCCATCAGGCGGGATGCGGGGACCGACCGCCTCCGGCGAAGGGCGCCGTATGCAGGCACTACAAGGGGACCTTGGGACCGGGCATCAACCTATCATTTCAATATTCCAGCCCGCCACAGATCGACGAAGATCGAGCGTTCGAGCTGGCACGCCTGCAATTGACGGCGTTCTTCTACATGCAGACCTACAACCACGAGACCCGGCGGGGTGGCTATTGGCTTCACGGCTATCATCCCGTCATGACCACCAACCGCAGCGATTGGGGCAATCCGCTGATGGTTGGTTTCATGCGGACCATCGGGAGTTGGGATTGCCGGCTCTTGGCGATTTCCGCTGACGGTTTCTTCAAGCTCATCACACGCAAGCACCCGTTGACTGAGACTTGGGCTTGGGCACTTGAGTGGAACCACAACCGCCGCTTAATCGGCTTCTTCGGTGAGCCTGATCCTGCGCAAGACATCGTCAATAGCCTGCCGAGATTGGAAGCCAAAACGGTCTACCAAGCGCCCAACGAATCGCTTTCCTTTCGGGTCGAAACGCCGCTTAAGGAGGACGAAGACGCCCTCTTCTTGGTCTTTGATGAAACCGTGCAACCGGACGCCTGACCATATCGACGAGACGCCGGTATGGCATCGGGCTCGTTAGCCTCGCGCTTTGCGCCAAGGTGGGCTGCCCCAAACACGCGACGTGGCGGTTGTCCGGCGCCGAAAGCCTGCGCCCGTGTCATTGGTGAAGACGACAGGCTTGTGTCGGAACTGTAGGAACGACGGCCATCGTGGCGGGACCGACCTGACAGCTCTGACGTGAACGAGTACCTCGTCATGCTCGCCAATGTCTTTCTCTTCTACAACCGCATAGCGAGTGTGGGTTTCGGTCCCGCCATCGGATACAGCCACCACGACGTTGAACCGGGTCGGTGGCCGCAGTTGAGCAACTGCGGCCGCCATCGCTTGTACAGCGTTCCCCGAACTCCGGTCGCCAAAGTACAGATTTGCCGCGCAGTTCAATACCTGCTGATGGTTGCAGGCAAGAATGTCCGCCGGATTTGACACATTGATCCAACCGCGGGCGTGCTCCGCCTGATAGACATCTCCGTCCAGAAAAGTGGCCAGGAGGGTTGGCGTAAGCGGCAAGAACAGCATGGCTCCAGCACTGGAGATACCGTACGATCTGTCTTGCGCGCGCTGTTGATGCCACCGGTTGGCGAGAATGGCGGGATCATCGGATGTGAGGAACGGTACTGACGTGAGGTTTCGAACAACCCGCACCTTTAGATCGTCCACGACGGTCATCGTGTTAGCGTAGTGGCGCATCGCAGCGATGACCGCATCTTTCACCGCCTCCTTGAAAGTTGGTTGTTCGAAGCCGAAGCCACCTACGTTCGTGGTTGCGAAAGCAAGCTCCGCGGATCGACGCGCAGCAGCTTCTGTGCGGACATGCTGCATGTGGGCGAAACGCCTTAGGACCGTGGCATGAGACTCGTTGATAACCGCGGCTGGCTTGCGGAGGTCAGCGACGCAACGGCCGTAGTATCCCTCGACGGCCTGGATGGCCTCTTCGAGCATCGCGTCCTGCCCATAGAAGTAATCCCTGGAGCACTGATTTTTCACAGGCGCGTCGAAAATTACCTTCTTTCGGTCAAGGTTGAACAAGTGGATGGCTTTGCCTTCCGCGCAAACGCTGAAAGGCGTTAAGTGCACCCTGGGGACGAAATGCTGGTTCTTGTTTTCCGCCATGCAATAGTACGATCCACCTTTCCGATATGTCTTCAGTGCTCGCAAGAGGCCCTGCTGGTCGTTGCCTATCACAGGGAGGCACCCCCCGGGAATCTGGCACCCGGGGGTGCTTGGCGGCGCTCAATCGACCAGATGACCAACGCCCCTCGGTGGCGTTGGTCACCCGAAGGGCTCAATTTTGGATGCAACCGGTGCATCGAGCCTCGCTGGCATAAGTCGATCACGACTTATCCCCGGAAATGCCGATCACGGCGAGTGCCGTGAGACTGGCGGTGCCGATCTCCGGACAGCCAACAAAGCGATGTCGGGTCACCCCAATCGATCTTAATGAGCAGCCAGGTCGCGCTGGCTTCCGAAGTGAACGGTTTCCGGATCGATCTCCGTGAGGAGGCAGGTCGCGCCTGCATCCGGCGTGAACAGTTTGACGACGGGCATGAAGTCGATTTCGCCGTCGGTGCCGCGAAGGGGTTGCTGCTGGCGACCGTTCGCCAGCAGCTTGTCCCGCAGTTTTGCGAGATCAGCGAATAACCGGCTCGCCATGGAAGCGCCGACGCGAGGGCGGGGAGACGCCGAAGCCGACTTCCATCATCAGCCGTGGCGTGCGCGAAGGCACGGTGCCCATATGGAAGCCGAACGGATCCTCGACGAAGCCGAGGCCGGCTTCGCCGGTCAGCGTGACGGGGCTGTCATCGCCATAGACCTTGAGAACCTCCTGCGCCGGATGGCCGACAAGCAGCGTCAGCTGATGCTTGATGGCGCGGCGGTTATGACTGCCACGGACATAGACATGCGGGCCGGTGCCTTCGTCGACCGGCGTCAGGTAGAAGAAGAATTTCAGCATCCGCCAGTCATCGAGATCGAAATGATACTTGTCCAGCGAGGCACGGTTCTTGTCGACGTCGGAAGCCTCGCTGGTCGGGAAGCTCCACCACGCGCGTGTGGTGATCAATTTCGCCTCAGCGCCCAGATAATGCGCGGCGATGTCGAGCAGCAGCGGGTCGTTCTGGATGGCGACCGCTGCCTTGCAGCCGAGGATGTGTTCGAAAAAGTGGCCGCTGAGCAGCGAGCGGCCGAAACGCTTCTCGGCCTCGGCATGGTCCTCAGGCATGAATTCGAGACGGCGATCGAAATTGCCGAAACAAGGCGTGTAGCGGGCGAAGGCGGCGATCTCCTCATGGATGGAAGTCGGCAGGACGAGCCCGCAAAACAGCCCGTCCGACCGCAGCGCCTCGACAACGTCCTGGCGATCGACGCCGGCAAACATGGTGTCGTGGGCTTTTTGCGACACGCGAACCGGCTTTGCCCCACGCCAGTGCATCCGGCGCGCCGGCATGGTGCGGGCGAGCACGAACATCGGCAGCCATGCCGGGTTCTCGCGAATGTCCGACAGATAGGTCGGAATGCGCACGGCGATGCGGCGCAGCACGCCGCCGTTTCGCGCGATCGCCTCGAGACTGGCGGCGCCGGATTTGTCAGGGCTCGAAAGGGTCATGAAGGTCCTTATCTGAATGCGATATCGACGAAGCACTGCCTCGCCGCTGGTCCAAGCCCGATTCCCGCAGCGGAAGGACGTGTAGGCGCGCGTCGGTTTTTGTGCAACGCACAATAGCCTTGCGCGTGACAAATGCTGTTCGGATCGCCGTGCGCATCAGCCAATATTCCAGCGGCAGGCAAACGGGGCGGCGGCACTTGAAAAGAGCCGCCGCCCGGCTTGGCACCTATTGGCGGACGAACAGCGGCTGGACGCTCGCCCATTGATCGGCGGTGCGGAAGCCACCGCGTTTCGTGTAGCTTTCGACCGGGAATTTCATCCAGTTGGGCAGCCAGTTGTCGATTTTCTCGCGGCCGTTCTCGCCCGCGAGGCAATCGCGGATGATCTTCTTTTGCGTCTTGACCTTCTCGGCGACATTGCCGTCGGCGACATGCTTGCCGGCGAGATCGGCCAGCATCGCATTGGCGATCTCCTTGTCGCGCAGCAGGTCGAAGAAGGCGTCGTGCGGTTGCCACCACGCGCCCATGTCGATGCCCAGATGGTTGCCGAGGGCCTCGACGACGGCGCTGCCGGCTTCGAGCGTCTCGGCCATGACAAGGCCGAGAACGCGCATGGTCAGATGGCGCGCCGTCTCGGCGTCGATGTCCTCGCGCCGATAGGCTTCGCGGATTTTGGGCAGAAGATCGCCGAGCGCCAGAATGCGTTTGACCAGAAGCTCGGTGATGCCGAAGGTTGCGGCGATATCTGGAATGGTGCGGCCTTCCCTGATCAGCCGCGAAAACGTCTCCCACTGCGACACCTCGTCGGGATCGAGCCGGGCGAAGTTTTCGATCAGCGAGGCCTCGAGCGCGTCGGCGTCGTCGCCGTCTTCCATGATGGCGCAGGGCAAGGCATTGCCCTCGCCTCGCTCGTCGGCGAGCGACTTCGCGGCGAAATAGCGGCGCCGGCCGGCGACGATCTCGAAGCTTTCCGGCGTGCCGTTGGGCCGCACCAGAAGCGGCACCAGGACGCCGCGCGCGCGAACCGATGGCAGGATGTCCGACACGTCGGGCGCGCGTTTGGAATGGCGCATGTTGAGCGCGGAAATGTTGAGCTTATCAAGCGGAATGTGGGCAAGTTGCATGGTTTGTCTCCTTCGTTTCAGGGGTGGGATTTCCCCGCCGCAGAGGCTGCAAGCCGGCGCGGCGGGACGGTTTTCGCGCCTTATCGGCGCGTCTGTTCCGCCGTGTCGGGCGGAAGCTTGGAATGGGCGTTGCCAAGGGCTTCTGCCGCCTGTCGCAGCAGCCGCTCGGCTTCGGTGATGTGGCCGGCGCTGCACGCTGCCTGGGCGTAAACGGAGAGCGGAAAGCGCGGCTTGAACCAGAGGTCGCGCTCGATGCCGAGGCCAAGCCGGCCCTTGACGCTTGCAAGCTCGACAAGGCTGACGCTGCCGAGTTCGGGGAAGCCGAAGCCGAGGTCGCAAAGGCCGAAAACGGTGTCGCCGTCGGCGTCGAGTTCAGTGAGAAGCCAGGTTGCTGGCCCGGTCGGATCGAACAGTTTGACCACCGGGACATGGTCGGTTTCGGTGTCGGTTGCGCCATTGGCGAGCAGCCGGGCGCAAAGCTCGTCGGTGATCAGGATCATGGGAAACTCCTCTCAAAACAGGTCGCGTTGATTTCTGGCGTCATCGAACAGCCCGATAACGAGCGGCTTTTGCGCCGCGCGCGGGCGCATCGGCGCGTCGGCCAAAAGGGCGAGGCGGTCGCGCGTGGTGGCCGGACATCGGGAATGAGCGTCTGCTCGCCTTGCGGCGTTGGCTCGGTCTGCAGGATGTGGCGATCGCACGCGCTCATGCCGCGATCTCGTCTTGTTGCGCGCCTTCGGCCTCGGCGTTGAAGCCGAGAATAAAATCGGCGGCCTTGGAGGCAAGGCTGGCGGCGCGAAAGATGACGCGATTGTCCTCGCGCAGCACCTTCAGTAATCAGGAGCAGTTCATAATGTGAAGGAACGCGCCGAACACGCGATTTTCCCAGCAGCCAGGCCCGATCGGCCTTCGGCGTGCTGCGCATTATTTTCGACATGAGATCTTTGGCTGTCGTTCAAAACGCAGTCGAGGAGATTTTCATGTCACACGAAACCAGCTCTCTGGTCACCGAACTGAAGGCGTGGCTGACGCAACAGCGATTCAATCCAGTTGCAATTTACAATTATTGCCGCAACGCCGAGTATTTTCTGCAGCATCTTTCCGAGCGAGGCATAGCTCTGGAGATGGTGACGCCGGATGATGTGTCGAAATACCTTCGCCTCGCCGTGCGTCGATTTCGAAAACGATATGGTCATCCACCGGCACCTCATTGGGAGGCCATCCCGCGGGCGGGAATCCATGCCCTTTTGCGACGTTCGCTTAAGCGATGGCCTCCAGAACCGGACCCGACCGATGCTGGCGAACGTCTCTACCGCGAGGTTTTGGCTCATTATGAGGAGTGGCTGCGGGAAGAGCGTGGGCTGGCGGCATCCTCGATCTACGCCCTGATGTGGGAAGCAAAGCATTTCTGTGGCTGGTACGCAAAGCACTCGGCGACCGTCGGCTTTGCGAAATTGAGCGTTCCCGACATCGATGCCTATATGGACATGCGGGCTCCTGGACTGACCCGCATATCGTTGAAGGATGCCGCCGAGCGGCTCCGATCGTTGCTGAAGCATCTTCATAGGTCCGGGCACACCGCCGCCGACCTCGCGACGCATGTCATCGCCCCGCTGCTCTATGCTTACGAGGGCATTCCATCCGCTCTAAGTTCAGATCAGATCGCCGCCGTCCTGGAGGTCGCCAGCAAGGATCAATCGCCAGGGGGATTGCGGGACTACGCCATCCTCCAGCTGCTGGCGGTCTATGGCTTGCGTGCCGGTGAAATAAGCGGGTTGCGACTGGAGGACGTCGACTGGCGCGGTGACGTTTTGCACATTCGCCATTCCAAGACCGGGGCGCGTTCTGTTTTGCCGTTACTGGAATCGGTTGGAGAGGCCTTGATTGCCTACCTTCGGCATGGCCGGCCGGAAACAGATGTGCGGGAAATCTTCGTTCGCATACGCGCACCGTACGTTCCCATGGTTCGCATCGGCAACGAAGTCCGCCGGCGGATAGAGGCGGCAGGACTCGCGCTGAGTGGCAAGCGCGGCCCGCACATCTTCCGGCATGCTCGTGCTGTCAGCCTGCTGCGTGCAGACGTGCCGAGGAAGGTGATCGGAGACGTATTGGGCCATCGATCGACGGAATCGACGATTCCATATCTGAAGCTGGCCACCGAAGATCTGCGCGCCATCGCTCTGGAGGTTCCGGGTCCGGAGGCGCGCGCATGAGCACCTGGCCCGACACCAACGGAAAGATCATCGAGCGCTATCATGCTCAATTGCGGTTGCGACATCCGAGTAGCCCGACCACCTATCGGCGGATTCTGCACAGCTTCCAGGAGGTTGCTGTCCGGCAACCGGCCAACACCACGCTCGTCACCCGGGAGACCCTGGAAACCTGGCTGAGCGAGCGGGCTCGAGACTGGGCTCGCCCGACGTTGATGCATCACGCCCGCATCATCAACCGATTCCTCGATTACCTCGTGCAGGAGGGTTTTATCGCCAGCAATCCCATCAACGAATTGTGCGCCGCTCATCAAGCCAGAAGTGACAAGGCGGTGCTGCGAGCGCTGCTCTCGCCGGATCCCGATCAAGCTCTGGAGGCATTGCGGCAGCTCCCAGCGTTCGGCAGTGTGCTCGGGGACCTCATGCGCAACCATATCGCTCTCATGCGAACCAGAGGCTATCGCTATCTGACGCAGGCGCATTGGCTCTGGCGCTTTGACCGCTTTTTGCAGACGCACCCGGAATTGGCGGCGGAGCCGGTACCGATCCTGCTACAGCACTGGGCGGCGGCACGGTCGACGGCGAACCATGCCGCCGAATGCGAGAAGCTCGCGCGCGTGCTGGGCAAGGCGCTTAACCGTCTTGATCCGGCGATCATGCCGAAACGTCCCGACCCGCGGCCGGGACAGCAGGTCGCGAAGCAATGGCGCCGGCCCTACATCTACAGTGTCGAAGAGATCCGTCGGCTTCTCGATATCGCCCAATCCTACCCTTCACCGCGGTCACCGCTCCGACCGGTGAGCCTCTACACGATGCTGGTATTGGCCTGTTGCTGCGGGTTGCGGCTGGGGGAACTCGCGCGTCTCGATCTTGGTGATGTCGATCTGATTGCCGGCACGATCACCATCCGGGAAACGAAGTTCTTCAAGTCCCATTCCTGCCGCTCGCCGGCAGCACACTGGCGGCGCTGACGGAATATCTGGTGATGAGGCGTAAGGCGAAGGCGCCGCAAAATGCGGAGTCCGGCCTGTTCTGGCACGATCAAGGCAATGCCCGATACACGTCGCAGGCCATCGCCCGTTGCCTGATCGACATCCTGCGTCGTGCTGGGCTCAAACCGGCGACAGGCAAAACCGGACCTCGCATTCACGATCTTCGCCACTCGTTCGTGGTGAACCGTATTCTCGAATGGTACCGCGCCGGCATCAATCCACAGGACAAGTTGCCGTTCCTCGCGACGTATCTTGGTCACCGCGATATCCATTCGACGCTCGTCTACATCACCGTCACCCAGGATCTTCTGGAGCAGGCAAACCAACGCTTCCGAAGGTTCGGGGCACATTGCCTTGCCGTATCCGAAGGGGTGCGGCCATGAGGATGGTCGACCCATTCCCGCGTGTGCTTCATGCCTTCTTCTATGACTGGCTGGTCCAGCAGCGAAACGCATCCAAACATACCGTGCGTTCTTACCGTGACACTTGGCGCCTATTCCTAAGGTTCGTCGCGCAGCGCCGGCATCGATCGGTTGCCCGGCTCACTCTGGCGGACCTGACAGCCGCCGAGGTCAGCGCCTTCCTGCGCCATACCGAGCAGGAGCGAGGAGACACGATTGGCACGCGCAATTGCCGCCTGTCGGCCTTGCGCAGCTTTTTTGGCTTCGTTGCTGGTCGGGAACCCGCGGCTATCGCGCAATGCACTGAAATCCTGCATGTGCCGATGAAGAAGGCACCAACCTCCGCGCCATGCTATCTGGAACCGGAAGAAGTGAAGGCGATTCTAGCCCAGCCCGATCGCTCGACGGTCGAGGGGCAGCGCGACCACGCGCTGCTCTCCTTCCTTTACAACACCGGTGCGCGCATCCAGGAAGCGCTCGACGTTTGCCCCGGGGCAATCCGGTTCAATACGCCTGCTTGCGTCCGACTCTATGGTAAAGGCCGGAAAGAACGCATCAGCCCTCTCTGGCCAGAAACCATCTTGCTGCTGCGATCATTGCTCCGGCGGCAGCCAAGACGCGAGGACGAACCGATCTTCGTCAATCGGTATGGCGCTCCACTCGGCGCTTCGGGCGTCCGCTTCAAACTGGTCGAATATGTCGAAGCGGCAACGAAGATCGCGCCAAGCCTCGCCTCCAAGACGATAACACCCCACAGCTTCCGTCACGCGACGGCAGTTCATTTGGTGGCGGCAGGCGTCGACATCACGGTGATCCGGAGCTGGCTTGGCCATGTCAGCCTCGACACCACCAACCACTACGCTCAGGCGAACCTGGAAACGAAGCGCCTGGCATTGGAGCGGCTCGAAATCCCATCGCCACCAGGCAAACGCCCGTCCTGGAAGGAGGACCAGAGCGTTATCGCCTGGCTCGACACCTTGTAGCTCCACTAAATAATGTCGAGGAGCGCGTCACCACCGGCCCAGCAAAAACCACGTGTTCGGCGCGTTCCTTCACATTATGAACTGCTGCTGATTACTGGAGTAATGGCGAGCTCGCCATTACTGAAGCCATGTGCCGATATAGTCGGCATGGCGCACGCTCGGCTCGATGCCGAGGGTCGAGCAGACAAAGGCTGCGGTGATTTCGGCAACCAGTTCCTCGCGCGCATAGGTCCTGGAACCGAAGGCGCCGGAGAGGTCGCGCGCCAGCCGCGCCGGGTGGCCGGTCCAGTGGCCAAGCTCATGGAAGCAGGTGCGGTAATAGTCGATCTGCTGAAAGAATGCCGGCTGCGGCGGCACCTGAATGGTGTCACTGCCCGGCATGTAGAAAGCGCGATCGCCGCCGATGCGGAAATCCGCGCCGCTCGCATGAATAAGTGCCTCGGCCTGCGGGACGATCTCGCGTTCGGGCAGCGGTTCGGCGTTGCGGTAAAGGTGCTCGGGCAGGCCGTCGCACTGCGCGACGTTGAAGACGGTGAAGCGCTTCAAATACGGCACCGCCTGCGGCTCGTCGCCGTCTGTCATGGCGCGCTCCTGCTCGCCCTTTGGGACAAAGCGGTCGGCATGCACGATTGTGGTGCCGCGCTCGCCCTTCCTGACATTGCCGCCAAGGGCAAGCGCCTGCCGGAAGGTCAGCCAGTTCTGGCCGGGATGGCTGCGCTCGATGACGGCGCCCCACAGGATGAGGATGTTGATGCCGGAATAGCGGCGCCCGGTGGCCGCGTTGCTGGGCAGGCCGAGGTCGGCCCTTGCGCTGCCCCATGGCTTGACCCATGGCACGGTGCCGCGCTCCAGTTCGGCAATGATGCGGTCCGTGATTTCCTGATAAAGGCTGGCGCCCGAGCGCCCGCCCCTGCCCGCGCCAGCCTCTCGGCTGCCGGAACGGTTGTGTTTTGCACGCATCGTCTGGTCCTCCGCTCTTCAATCCCGCGCCTTTCCCCGGAAGCGGGGTGGGCGGCGAGACGCGACCGGAAAGGCCCGCCGTCGGAGGCGGACCGCATCCGAAGGACCGGAACGAAGAGGAGGACCCGAAGCGCAAGCGAAGGGTTGCGGGATGCCGCGGCGGGCCTAGAAGGGAGTGCCGCCCACCCCGCTCCGCCGGGAACGGCCAACGAACAAACCGCGCCGGCCGACAGGCCGGCGACCGTCAGCAGCCGACAGGCTGCCCGCGCCAGGGGGCGAAGCCGGATGGCCGAGACCGCCTGAGCCTGGCGAAGAAAAAGCGGGCTCGGTTCACGAGCACCCGGCACGCGCCGTCAGGCGCGCGGGCGCGTCAGATTTCTGCGCCGTGCGGACATCGGTTTGGCGTTCCGGTCGAACTCGTTCAATCAGAACGAGGTCTTGATGCCGACCATCACCGTCGCCGCGGCAAAATCGCCGCCGATCCAGTCGTCTTCGCCGCCAGTCTCTGCGCCGGTCGCAATGTCATAGGTGTCGTAGTCGCCGCGAGCGGTGAACACCTTTTCGTAGGAACCGGAGACGAAGAAGCTGGTCCGCTCGTTGTACTGGTAGCCGATGCTGCCGCCGACCATCAGAACCGGCGCCGATCCGAAATCATCCTCGAAGCGCAGGTCACGCATCCAGTGATGATCGGTAGCGCCGGCCGAGAAGGTCGTGCCGCCCTCCAGCGCAAAGCCGAAGTTCCAGCGATCCTGGACATAGGTCGCATCGATGCCGGCGAAGGCGACCGGCAATTTCTGCTGGTAGCTGATGGCCTTTGCGTCTCCTGGGAAGTCGCCAACCGAATCCCGGAAGCCGGCAACGCTGTAGACATAGGAGCCGCCATAGGCAGTCCACTTGACCGACGTGTACTTGAAACCACCGTTGACGTTGATCAGCAGCTGGTCGCTGAACTGGAAATCGTGGCCGAGCGCGACGGTTGCCGAATAGAAGTAATCAAGATCGGTGTCGGAATGGCGCGAACGGTTGCTCCAGTCGTTCCAGCCATCATTGGTCGAGAATGACGGGGTCCAGTCATAGTCTTCCATGTAGCTGTCGCCGCTGAAGGCGATCTGGCCGGAAAGCTTGGCGGTCCAGCCGGCCTCGCTGCGCGCCGTCATCTCGGCTGAAATGACCGCAGAGGTGCTTTCCCAGATAAGGTGGCTCAGCTTCGAGCCGCTGCCGGGAGCCTGATAGACTAGCTCGTTGGCCTCGATGTCGATGACGCCGACGCCGCCAACGAAAGAGAAATTGGGATTGTAGGGCGCCGGTTCGCTCGCCACCGCGTCTCTGGCCATCGCCGGCCAGGCAGCGAGCAACGCTGCCGCTCCACCAAAGACTTTCGCGTACAATTTCATAGGACTACCCTCATAGGAATCATCCGCCATTCGGCTATACGCAGCGTGCCGGGTGCACGTCACGTGCGGTCGTCTATGCAGCGCCCCTGTAGGTTGGCAAAATTGCCGCCCTCGGCTCTGTTCCTCAACACTCAAGGAAACGTCGTTAGCGTGACCCGATTGACGGCGGTTTTTGCCGATGCGTTCCGGGCGGCCGGCGTGACGGGAACCCCTGCATTATCCGAGGCACACATTTGCGATGACGATGCTGATACGATTGCAGCGGCAGACGGCGACCACGCCGGACCTCAATCCGCTGAGATCGTGCAGGTTGCTTTGAGCCAGCCCATAGCAAACTCTCTAGTCTAGATAATCCGATAGAGCCGAGGGCCGAGTTCCTCGAAGCCGTTGCGCAGATAGAAATCGAGCGTGCGCTTCCATTTTGGTTGCCTGGGCGCTGCAAGCTCAAGTCGCTTCCAACCACGCGCACGGCCTTCCCGCGACGCGACCTCAAGCAGATGAGGGGCAATCCCTTTGGAGCGCTTTTCGGGTCGAACATACAGCTCCGAAATATAGCCGAACTTACCTCCTGCATAGATCGCCGTGCATTCATTCAGCACCATGATGCCGACCGGCTCGTCATCTGCACTTGCGATCACTGCGACCACGCCAGCGTCGGCAAGCATTATCTGCGCGCTTTGTCTCACGTCGTCGGGCGCGGGCGCTTTCCCGCCAGTGAGTTCATCAAGTAGCGCGTGAATAAAACGGACGACCGTCCCTGCGTCCGTTGCGTTGGCGCGGCGCGTAGATATGGAAGGCATATCTTCTCCTGCTAATGGTCAAAATCCCGATTCATGCTGCTATCCGCGCAGATCCGACTCACTCTTTTAAGTAACTCGGACGAGTGAACAGCATTTTTCATCAAAAATATGATAAAAGAATGCAAAATATATATTACAGGCATGCAGTATTCCGGATGACTTGAGGTCAACTGCGCAGATAGAGGACCTTCTTACAGAAAATCAACCCGGTCACATCGCAACTGCACGGTGAAGCCCCTTGCCGAGGTAAGATGAATTTGCAGGTCTGAGCCTGAGACAAAAGATACAGCCTGAGATGCCCGTGCGGCCAGAACGCTCGGACAATGCAGTCGAGCAAAGAGGACATCCGTGACGGGCGGCGAGAGCGCTCGTGCCACAACTCATTCGGCGCCAGCCGGAACACGAGCCGAGCCGACCGGTGCGCAGAGGCTGGTTGCCGCGCCGATCATGTCGGACACGTCGGCCTCGGTCGTCGCGAAAGAGGTGACGAACCTCACCATTCCGGGCTCCCAGCGATCATGGTAGAAGCGGAATCCCATGTCGAGCAGCCCCCGGATCAGGGACATGGGAAGTCTGCAGAACAGGATGTTGGCCTCGGGACGCTGCTGGATTTTCACGCGAGGCACCAGGGCCAACCCCCGCGCGAGCGCCGATGCCATCGAATTGGCATGGGTCGCGTTGCGAAGCCAGACACCGTCCCTCAGATAGCCGTCCATTTGCGCCGCCATGAAGCGCATCTTGGAACTCAACTGGCCGGCCCGCTTGCGGCGAAAGGCGATCGTGCTCGCGAGATCTCCGCGGAACGAGACGACCGCATCGACCCCAAACGTTCCATTCTTCGTGGCGCCAAATGACACAAGGTCGACGCCGGCCTTCCACGTCATCTCGGCTGGCGAGCAGCGCAGAGTGACGAGGGCGTTGGCGAAGCGAGCACCGTCCATGTGGAGCGGCAGGTTCGCTGACCGGCAGATATGTCCGATCGCCCTGATTTCGTCGAGCGCGTAGACCGATCCCATCTCGGTCGCCTGCGCTGGAGGGCTGGACCGAGTGGATATCGCCTACCATGCGCGTTGCATTGGCCGCCAAGGCGTCGATGTCGATTTTGCCAGCCTCGCCTGGAAGCTGCACCAACTTCGCACCGGCGGTGTAGAACTCCGGCGCGCCGCACTCGTCGCGGTTGATGTGCGCGTCGGCGTGCGAGAGGATGCTGCCCCATGGCGGCGTAATCGCCGCGAGCGCCAGCGCGTTCGCCGCCGACCCCGTCGAAACGAGGAACACGTCGACCGCATGCTCGAACACCTCGGCGAGCTGGCGCTCGATGGTATGCGTCAGCTCATCGTTGCCGTAGGGAAGCGCCTGACCCGACGCGCATGCGGTGATGGCTGCGATCACCTCGGGGGAGACGCCGGCGATGTTGTCGCTGGTGAAGCCGCAGGGGCGGGTCTGCTTGCTGTCGCTCATGGTCTTGACGCTCGTTTCATCCATTGAGCGTCCAAGCTAGACGGTTCGCCGCGCGCTTATTGAACGATATTCAAACGGAGAGGTAACGTGCCGGCGTCACCCCCAACACCGCCTTGAAGTGTCGGGTCAGGTGGCTCCTCCGATCTGACGGCTGAGGAATGGTCGCGGATACAACCGTTCCTGCCGGGCGCGGCCAAGACCGGGTGGCGCGTGGTGTGGATCTTCGCGAGGTCTTGAACGCGATCCCCTACATGGCCCGATCGGATGGCGGCTGGCGCATGCTGTCAACGGATTTCCCGCCCATATCGGTCGCGGTCGAGACGCCTTACGGATACGCCCACGGACTGCGCCAGCTGGCTGGAACGTCCACCGGCCTGACCACCGAGCAGCAGGCGACGATCAAGGCGCTGAACGCAGGATACGCCAAACTCGAAGCCGAGTACGAGCATGCCAACGAACTGGCGGCCGATGTTGACGAACTGCTACCCTGCGGCGGCTACGGCCGCACTCATTGTCGGATCTTCGACGAAGTCGGACATGAGACACAGCGCTAGCAGAATGATCGCGTTGTTTTGCAATGATTTTCTCATTTGGCACGACATATGCGGGGGCTCTCCCGCATGAGCGCTCCGTCAATCTCGATTGATGCGAGCAGGATTCAATCAAGGCGCAGTGCGTCGCTTTTGAAGATCAAGGAGAGAAAAGTATGGCGAGAGCGCGAATTGGCGTGGCGCGGGCAATGACAGCGGCTGTCGTCCTCATCGTTGCGGGACAGGCCAGCGCGGCAGATGTTCATCAAGCCGCGAGCGTCCCGCAGGCAGAAGCCCGGGTCGCGGAAGCGCCAAGCCCCTGGCAGATCCGCCTGAGGGCGTTGGGGGTGATTACCGAGGATTCGGGCTACGTCAATGCGGTACCCGGCTCTGGTCTTTCCTATTCGAACACCGTGACGCCGGAACTCGATATTTCGTACTTCTTCACGGACAACATCGCCGCCGAACTCATACTCGGCACCACCTATGCCAACATCGATGGCCAAGGTGCGATCGGCGGGCTTGGCAAGGTCGGCAAGGTTTGGCTGCTGCCGCCAACGGTGACATTGCAGTATCATTTTACCGATTTCGACGCCTTCAAACCCTATCTCGGCGCCGGCGTGAACTATACGATCTTCTATCATCAGCAAGCCGGCAGCGCCGATGATCTCAAGGTCAAGAACACATTCGGCGCCGCGCTGCAGGTCGGATTCGACTACATGGTGGACGAGCACTGGGGCGTCAACTTCGACGTGAAGAAGCTTTTCCTCAAGCCCGACTTCGACGTCACTGTCGCCGGCGCCAAGCTCACGGGCAAGGCCAAGCTCGATCCCTGGTTGATAGGCGCAGGTCTCACCTACCGCTTCTGAGGACGAAGCGCACTTTTCGAAGTCCGCGCGCGGATCTTCCGTGCCGAGAAGTGGACCCGCGATGGTTCTTAAAGGAGTTGTTGGCATGCGCGTAGAAAACGATCATTGCGACGTGATCGGTGTGCCGGCCGCTCCCACGCAACTTGATCGTCTTTCTTCTGCGATTCTGCGGCAGGGGGGGATGGCGCGAGTGTCGCTGCCAGGCGATGTGGTGACCTGGGCGGCAGCCCGTCACCAGACGCTCAGGCAGATGCTTTCCGACCAGCGTTTCAACAAGGACTGGCGACAGTGGCGGGCGCTGCAGGACGGCGAGATTCCCGAGGATCATCCGCTGATCGGGATATGCAAAGTGGACAACATGACCACGGCGCACGGCGCCGATCACCGGCGCTTGCGCGGCCTGCTGTCCAGCAGCTTCGCGCCCAGTCGTATCGCCTTGCTGGCGCCACGGGTCGAACAATGCGTCGATCGACTCCTGGCCGAGATGGCGCAGCGCGGCGGCAGTGCCGATCTGATGAGCGAGTTCGCCGCTCCGCTGCCCACCAACGTGATCGCCGAACTGTTCGGTTTGCCGGACGAACAGCGCGAAGAGATCGTCGCGCTCACCTACAGCCTGGCCAACACCTCCGCCACAGCCGAAGAGGTGCGACAGACGCGGCAGCGCATCCCGGAGTTCTTCCGTCGCCTGATCGCGCTCAAGCGGGGCCAGCTCGGCGATGATCTGGCTTCGGCCCTGATCGTCGCGCGTGACAAAGGCGAGCTCGTTTCCGACACCGAGCTCATCGACATGCTGTTCATGGTGCTCTCTGCGGGCTTCGTGACCACCGCCGGCGTCATCGGCAATGGCGTGCTGGCATTGCTGACGCATCCGCAGCAACTGCACTTGGTGCGCAGCGGCCAAGTTCCGTGGTCACAGGCGATCGAGGAGATCCTGCGCTGGGGCAGCTCAGCGGCCAATCTGCCGTTCCGCTATGCCACCCAGGACGTGGAGATCGACGGATGCATGGTCCGCCGCGGCGATGCCGTCCTGATGGCGTTCCATGCGGCGAACCGGGACGAAAAGGCCTTCGGTCCCGGCGCCGACAGGTTCGATGTCACCCGGCGGCACAACCCGCACCTGTCATTCGGCGAGGGGCCGCATTCCTGCCTGGGCGCTGCGCTGGCGCGCCTGGAATTGCGCTGCGCCTTCCCCGCGCTGTTCGGGCGGCTGGAGGATCTGGCGCTGACCATCGCTGCGGAGGACGTCGTCTACATGCCGTCTTACGTCATTCGCTGCCCGCAGCGCCTGCCGGTCAGCTTCCGCCCTTCCGTCGCTTAGAGAGTGCGGCATTCACCGCGGATTCGGTGATTCTCGGTTCGCCGGGATGGCTGGTCTCGCACGAGGGGGGCGAGCATGCCCGGTTACGCACGATCGTGACGCCGGCCTTCAGCAACCGCAGGGTGAAGCTGCTCGCGCAGCAGGTCGAGGCGATCGCCACGCAGTTGTTCGAGACGCTGACGGCCCAGCCCCAACCCGCCGACCTGCAGCGCCACCTCTCCTTTCCGCTACCGGACGTGGTCATCAGCGCGCTGATGGGCGAATGCGCAAGCACGCTGAGCAAAGCCGAGCGGGGAACAACTACCGGGATTCCCGGGGGACCGTGACGACCTGGCCCGACTTTACGCCCTTGAGCCCGGCGACCTCGATCTGATCCGGCGTCGCCGATGGGGACAAGGACCTCTCCGAGCCTGCACTGATGAGAGGCGGCATCATACGCGGCTTTGGGCGAAAGAGACCGATCAGCGCAAGGGCATTATTCGCATCATCACATAAACATCCCGTTATATGTATTGACAAGGAGCGAAGCGGCTGTGATTGTGCGTATGTCATGGTTCTCCGCGCGGCACTGCCGTAGCGGAGCTAAGAGGGAAGCCGGTGCGATGCCGGCGCTGCCCCCGCAACTGTTAGCGGCGAGCCAAGCCCATTGGTGTCACTGAGGCGAACGGCCTCGGGAAGACGGGCAGAGGCTTTGACCCGCGAGCCAGGAGACCTGCCACGACGAACAACGTCCACGGGCGGGGTGTCTCGGTGGTCGCAGTAGCCCGGCTTCGTGCCGCCTGCTCGCGCGTTCCTTGTCCCCACGCCCCAACCATCGGGGTATGGCATGACTGTCTCTCAACAAATTCCTGTGGCAACGCTCGGCGTGCCGCGTATCGGTCGACGGCGGGAACTGAAATTCGCGCTTGAAAGCTACTGGTCCGGAAAATCTCCCGCTGCCGACCTGCTCGCGACGGCGAAGGCGCTACGCGAGGCTAGCTGGAGGGAGCAGCACGATCACGGCGTGTCGAAAATCCCGTCCAACGATTTCTCGCTTTATGACCATGTGCTCGACACCGTCACCATGGTCGGCGCCGTGCCGGCACGATACGTCTGGACTGACGGCGAGGTCCCACTCGATACCTATTTCGCCATGGCGCGCGGCAACCAAGGTCAGAACGCTGATTGTGGACATGCCGGTGACGAGCATGCGGCCAACGGGCATGGCCTTGCCGCGATGGAAATGACCAAATGGTTCGACACCAACTATCACTACATTGTGCCGGAACTCACGGACGATCAGAGCTTTGCCCTCTCGTCGGCGAAACCGGTCGATCATTTCCTCGAGGCCAAGGCGCTCGGCATCCACACGCGCCCGGTCCTGCTTGGACCGGTCACCTTTCTCAAGTTGGCGAAGTCATCTGAGAAAGGTTTCAACCCTGTCGCGCTCCTGCCACGGCTGCTGCCCGTCTACGAGGAGCTCCTGCGGAGGCTGAGGCTCGCGGGAGCCGATTGGGTGCAGATCGATGAGCCGGCCCTCGTGCTCGACCTGATTCCCAACGAACGGGATGCGCTCCAATTCGCCTACTGCCGGCTGTCAAAAGCAGCACCGGAGTTGAAGATCATGGTCGCTACCTATTTCGGATCGCTGGGAGACAATCTCGAGACCGCAATTTCTCTGCCCGTGGCGGGACTGCACGTCGATCTCGTGCGCGCTCCAGAGCAGTTGGAGCCCGTCGGCCGGCTCGCGCAGAAGGACCTTGTGCTCTCGCTCGGGCTGATCGACGGGCGCAACGTCTGGCGCGCGAACCTGCCTGCCATACTTGACCGCATCAAGCCGATCGTCGCCGGCTGGCCGCTGGACCGCGTGGAGATCGCCCCGTCCTGCTCGATGCTGCATGTGCCGATCGACCTGGACATGGAGACGGCACTCGATGCGGATGTGA
Source organism: Mesorhizobium bavaricum (assembly GCF_056781655.1). Classification (NCBI taxonomy): domain Bacteria; kingdom Pseudomonadati; phylum Pseudomonadota; class Alphaproteobacteria; order Hyphomicrobiales; family Phyllobacteriaceae; genus Mesorhizobium; species Mesorhizobium bavaricum. Next base: position 264,671 of record NZ_JBXAYV010000001.1, read on the forward strand.
AGTCGTGGCTCGCCTTCGCGGCGCAAAAGACCGGCGAACTGGTCGTGCTCGCCCGTGCCCTGGCCGAAGGCCGGGACGCGGTCGCCGCCGAACTGGAGGCATCGGCTGAGGCTGCCGCCGTTCGCGCGACATCCGCGAAGGTGCATGATCCGCTCGTCGAAGGCCGGGTCGCCAGCATCAAGGTCGGCATGACGCGCCGGAAGAGCGCATTCGCCATGCGCTCCAAGCTTCAGGCCGACACGTTTGGCTTGCCTTCCTTTCCCACCACGACGATCGGCTCCTTCCCGCAAACAGTCGAGGTTCGCAAGGCGCGGGCAGCCCATGCCAAAGGCGAGCTGAGTTACGTCGACTATGAGGCGTTCCTGAAGAAAGAGATAGAAGCCGCCGTTCGCTGGCAAGAAGAGATCGGACTCGACGTGCTGGTCCACGGCGAATTCGAGCGCAACGACATGGTGCAGTATTTCGCCGAGCAGCTCTGCGGCTTCGTCTTCACGCAACACGGGTGGGTGCAGAGCTATGGCTCGCGCTTTGTGCGCCCCCCGATCATCATTGGAGATGTGTCGCGACAACAGCCGATGACAGTACACTGGTGGCGATATGCCCAGTCGCTGACGCTAAAGCCGGTGAAGGGCATGCTTACCGGCCCGGTGACGATCCTCAACTGGTCCTTCGTCCGGGACGACCTTCCGCGCTCAGCCGTCTGCCGCCAGGTCGCGCTCGCCATTCGCGATGAAGTGAGCGACCTCGAAAAGGCCGGCGCCAGGATGATCCAGATCGACGAAGCCGCACTGCGCGAGGGCTTGCCGCTGCGCGAGGCCGACTGGCAGGCCTATCTCGACTGGGCCGTCGAATGCTTCCGGCTGGCTTCATCGGCGGTCGGCGATGCGACCCAGATCCACACCCATATGTGCTACTCCGAGTTCGGCGATATCGTGGACGCGATTGCCGCAATGGATGCCGATGTGATCTCCATTGAAACCTCGCGCTCGCAGATGGAACTGCTCGATACGCTCCGAAGCTTCAAGTATCCGAACGGGATCGGTCCTGGTGTCTATGACATTCACTCGCCGCGGGTCCCGGAAGTGGGGGAGATTTCCAACCTCATCATGCTTGCGCGCGAGCGATTGTTGGATGGCCAACTGTGGGTGAATCCCGACTGCGGTCTCAAGACGCGCAGATGGGAGGAGGTCCGCCCTGCCCTGATGAACATGGTGGCTGCAGCACGCGCAATTCGGGAAAAAAGCGCAGACCGCGTAGGGCTCGGTGACACTCGCCGGCGGTGAGCGGCAACGCCACACACCGGGCAATCTGGGAGAGTCTATCCGGCGCCCAAAGAAATCGAGCTGCCGGTGACGAAGCGCCTCAGCAGCCTGGGCCTGGCCGAGGCCCTTGTTACGGCGCGTCGAAGTCAGCTGTTCGAGAGGCTGCCGTTGGCGGGCCATCAAAGGAGGCGGGCCTCGAATGGGGCCGACCAGGAACGAGAACGCTCTCCGCTAGCCGGTTTCGGATTATTCCGTATTGGGATCATCCAGTGTCACTATCGTCTCCCCGACCTTGATCGCCGAAACCCCGCTCCCAACCATCGGGGGGAGGCATTGGCGATCACGCGGCGCCGGTCCGCGGAGCGTGTTCCGGGAAACCGGATGCAGGGCCAAAGCCGGGGAACGTTCAGACGGCACTTCTGGAGGCTGTTGAGCGGCATAGACGCTCTGCCATCTGCAGCTGGCCAACTCCCGCTCAATGGCTCCGTCTGCCTCTGTCTCCAATCACGATCGCCGCGAAGGCGAAGCCGAGCGGCCGCAGCTGGCTGGCGGACCCCTTGTGTCTTGATGGTGAAAGATCCGGCCCCGGATCCAGGAAAGCCATCGCGGAAAGTGCGGTGTTGGCTTGCTCCTGGCGGAGCCGGCAGGGGTGTTCGGACCGCGCCCAATCGCGATGCGCAGATGGCCGAGATTCACGAGCGGCGTCCTAAATCTCAATCGCTGCGCAGAATGCGTGCTTCGAGCGCGGCTGTGACGAAAGCTCGTCGGGCGGCTGGTGGATGGGTCTTACCGCGTAACACCTGCAGACAGGTGTCCATCGCGATCCTGCGTTTGTCGGTCTCATGATGCAGATCCCGCAGCAAGATAGCGGCCGCGTCGTTGACGTCGAACACGACACGCTCCGAGCTGCGGCGGCTAACCTGAACTACGACTGGCCTCTCAAATCTGATCAACCCGGTCATCCCCCTCCTCCAACAGCCACCATGCGGCAAACAGCCCGGGTCGCATTTCTTTACTCAGCCGAACGCGACCGCTGCAGCGCGCCACTGAGCCTGGCCATTGGCGGGCAAGCGATCGCCATGAGGCGCGTCTGGCCATGGTCAGCTTGCCTGCGATCTGCGGTTTTGCAGTCGGTGGTGAGGAACTGCTTCTCATTCGCGTGGTCTAGCTGTGAAACCTGGACATAGTGCACTGTTTGACGCGTCTCGCCAGTCTCAAACATGTCGTCGAAGTCTACGCCTGCACTTTTCCACTGCCCGATCTGCAGGCGGCGATCCACTGCATGGCGGAGGTTGAATCTTCCAAGATGGCGACCCGCTTCGCAAAGCCGAAAAAGGCGTTGCGCGCCGTGCTTACCGGCTTGCGCCCATCGTATGCATCGTAGCATGCCCTCAGGGCGGCTTCGTGGATCAGGTCTCTGCGATCTTCCGGCCATTCGTTGAGAAAATCGATTGCATCCGCAAGGCCGGCAATCTCTTGGATGATGTGCGTTGCGCGCCTCACGAAAAGCGGGCTGCTGAAAGCCTCAGCGTTCATTAGTTCCTCCAACCTTCCAAATAGCCAATTTGTGTGAAGATGGCGCCGCATCGACGCGAGGCGACCCTGACACAATGTGTTGTCAGGGAGATGACGGTTCAAGCGGGACATCCGCGACCGGGTGCGTAGCGATCCGCCACATCCTGCAATGGCTTTGGTTGCCATCAAACGCCGTCGTCACTATTAAGCTACGAAGTGATTCTCACCGCCTAGTCTAAGCCCGCAGGAGCGTTTTTATGACCGAAGAAACCGAGAGCAAAGCTGACAGCCTCATCGAACTCACCGCCCATGTCGTCTCAGCCTATGTTTCGAACAATCCGGTTCCCGTCGGTGAACTGCCTGGGCTTATCGGCCAGATCCACATCGCATTGAACGGCGCTGCTGGCGGTGCCGCACCAGAAAAATCGGAAGCTCTCAAGCCTGCCGTACCGATCAGAAAATCGGTTACACCCGATTACATTTTCAGCCTTGAGGACGGTAAGAAGTTCAAGTCGCTCAAGCGTCACCTGGCTACCCACTATGGCCTTACGCCCGACGAATATCGCGCGAAATGGGAGCTGCCGGCGGACTATCCCATGGTGGCGCCGAATTACGCTGCGGCGCGCTCGGCATTGGCCAAGACCATGGGTCTGGGCCGCAAGCCGAAGGAACCGGAAACGCCGGCACCTGCCAAGCGTGCCCGCAAGAAAGCGGCAGCCTGACCGCACTTTTTCAGGATGGGCTAAGCGGATCAGGCATCATTTCGCACTCGCGAGATAAATTTTGTGCGTTGCAATATCCGCGGCGATCGGTATGATCATGTTGTCGGCCATCTACTCCTCCCAGATGTAGTGCCGACGCTGAATAGGGCGCACCTCCTCCCGCGTCTTATTCTAAATCGAGCCCGCTGCCACCTCCTCCCGGTAGCGGGCTTTTTCTTGTCTGAGGCGCAATCTTGGTAGGGCCGACGCATTGGCTCTAAGGGAGGCGAATGCTCCGAACTTCCGGGCCTTTCTTGCCCTGTCCGCATTGGACAAACACCTTCTGACCCTCCATCAGCATGCTCAGTCCTGAGCGGGTCAGCGCGGTGGCATGAACAAAGATGTCCTTCTCACCGTTTTCAGGAGCAATGAAGCCGAAGCCTCCCATGATCGTCCGACTGGCTTGAACAACGCACTGCGCTCCTGGCAGATAGTCTCAATCGGGCGATGCGTTGATGTCAACTGACCAGTTGGCCGCTTCACCCGCTCTGTCGTATCACGATCCCGCCCGACCTGTTGGCACGCGAGGTCGACCATGGCGGGTGAGCAAGATATGCCACAGGTCGAGCTGCTGATCCGAACGCTTTCCTATATCGCACGGCAGAAGGTTCGCACTGGAGGCGACACCGCAATCAACCGTTTCGATCGTGGCATCTAGCGGCTGCGTCTTATGCGGATGCGCAGCCGACATTTCGATTTACGTGCACTTCCCCGCATAGCCTGCAGGAGGGATACGGGCAGATCGTCTTTGAATCGCCCGGCTAGATCAACCCCGCCTGCTCGGCTTCGCGGCGCAAATTCTGCCTTGGCCTTGGGCCGATCTGTTGGATCACCAATCCGGCCGCCAATGAGCCAAGGTCGCCGCAGGTCTTGAGGTCGCGGCCTTGCGTGTAGCCATGCAGGAAACCGGCGGCATAGAGATCGCCGGCGCCCGTTGTGTCGACCAGTTCCCTGATGGCGGGCGCATGGATGACCACGGTCTCGTCGCCGCGCACGATGACCGAGCCTTTTTCCGAGCGGGTCACGGCGGCGATCCGGCAATCCTTGCGGATCTGCGCCAGCGCCTCGTCGAACGACGAGGTCTGGTAGAGCGACTTGATCTCGTGGCTGTTGGCAAAGACGATGTCGACGGTGCCCGAGCGCATCAGGTCAAGGAACTCGTCGCGGTAGCGGTCGACGCAGAACGAATCCGACAGCGTCATCGAAACCTCGCGGCCCGCCGCGTGCGCCAGCTTCGCCGTCTGCCGGATCGCTTCCTTGGCGCGTGGCGGATCCCACAGATAGCCTTCGAAATAGGTGACCTTCGCCCCAGAAGCCTTGTCGGCCTCGACATCTTCCGGCCCGAGCTCGACGCAGGCGCCGAGATAGGTGTTCATCGAGCGCTCGCCGTCGGGGGTGACGAAGATCATCGAGCGCGCCGTCGGCGGCTCGCCCTTGAGCGGCCTGGTGTCGAAGGCGACGCCCTGCGCATGGATGTCATGGGCGTAGATCTCGCCCAGCGCATCGTTGGAGACCTTGCCGAAGAAGGCGGCACGGCCGCCGAAGCTCGCGACGCCGGCCGCCGTGTTGCCGGCGCTGCCGCCGGACGCCTCGATCGCCGGGCCCATGCGGCTGTAGAGCAGCTCAGCGCGCTGGGTATCGATCAGGTTCATCGCCCCCTTGATGATGCCGTTTGTCTCCAGGAATTCCTCGTCGCACTGGGCGATGATGTCGACAATCGCGTTGCCGATGCAAAGCACGTCATAGTTCGGCATCAATGATGTCTCCGCCAACTACCCCACCGGCTTTCTGCTATGCCGGCCGGGCGCGGGTCTAGTTGAAAAGGGGTGCCGCATGCGCTTGATCCAGCGGCGCTCACGCAGCTGCCGGTCCTGCTTCACGCAGCAAGTCGTCGGCTCTGTCCGTCTTCTCCCAGGTGAACTCAGGCTCTTCACGGCCGAAGTGTCCGTATGTCGCGGTCTTGCGGTATATCGGGCGTAAGAGATCAAGCATCTTGATGATGCCTTTCGGTCGGAGATCGAACAGCTCAAGAACAAGGCACTCGATCCTTTTTTCGTCAATCCTTGCGGTTCCGAAGGTGTTGACCATGACAGAAACCGGACTGGCCACGCCGATCGCGTAGGCAAGTTGAACCTCGCAGACCTCCGCAAGTCCGCTGGCAACGATATTCTTCGCGACATACCGGGCGGCATAGGCCGCCGAGCGGTCAACCTTGGATGGGTCCTTGCCCGAAAAGGCACCGCCGCCGTGACGCCCCGTTCCACCGTAGGAATCGACGATGATCTTGCGTCCAGTGAGGCCGCAGTCGCCGGCAGGCCCCCCGACCACGAACCGCCCTGTTGGGTTGACCAGAAATCTGATCCCCGTCGTATCCAAGTTGGGCGGCAAGAGCGGCTTTATGATCTCCTCAATGACGCCTTCGCGGACTGTATCTTGGGAGACCGCCTCATCATGCTGCGTCGACAGGACTATGGTGTCCAGCGCCACCGGGCGGAGACCCTCGTAGCGTACGGACACTTGAGATTTCACGTCCGGACGCAGCCAGCCGAGCTGTCCCGTTTTCCGGACCTCTGCCTGTCTTTTCGTCAAATGGTGAGCGAGTTGGATCGGCAAGGGCATCAATGTATCGGTCTCGTTGCATGCGAATCCAAACATGAGGCCCTGATCCCCCGCCCCCTGCTCGAGATCCTGCCCTCGTCCTTCGTCAACGCCCTGGCTTATGTCGGGCGACTGCTCGGTGAGAGCCAGAACGACGGCGCAACGTCGACCATCAAAGCCGATGGCATCGTCGTCGTACCCAATATCGAGGATCGTATCGCGGGCGACTTGGCTGTAATCGATCTCCGCGTGGCTAGTGATCTCTCCAGCCAGAACGACCATCCCTGTCTTCACTAACGTTTCACAGGCGACGCGCGCCTTCGGGTCGGTGCGGAGGATGGAATCGAGGATGGCATCGGATATGTTGTCTGCCATCTTATCGGGGTGTCCCGCGCCGACGGATTCGGAAGAGAACACGAACTGCCTGGTCATGGAATGTCCTCGCTTCAAGTGTTGGAAGGTGGAGTTTCTGGATTGGGGTGGCTTATCGGTCGGTTATGCCGGGGACGTCGAACGCGGTGCAGAAGTCGGCAACGTCTCTTCGTACGCTCGCATGAACTTCCTGGGCGTCCGGCTGGCGGCAGACCGAGTCAATGAAAGCGGCGATCTGCACCATTTCCCCCTCACGCATGCCCATAGAGGTCACCGCTGGTGTCCCTAAGCGGATTCCGCTTGTGACCGTCGGGTCGCGCGGGTCGCCCGGCACCATATTAAAGTTCGTAATGATGCCTGCCCTTGCCAGGCGCTCGGCATAGGCTTTGCCTGATAGTGGCCGGTCCCGCAGATCAAGGATCAGCATGTGATTGTCAGTCCCGCCGGTGACCAGGTCATAACCACGGTCCACAAGCGCCTCGGCCAGAGCCTTGGCATTCCTGACGATCTGCTGACCGTAGGTACGGAAAGAGGGGGTCGCGGCTTCCTGCAAAGCAACAGCTAGCGCGGCGATGATATTCATGTGCGGCCCACCTTGCAGTTGAGGAAACACCGCGCGATCAATGCGTTTGGCGAGATTGTGTTTGCTCGTGGGATGATAGAGCGCTTGATAGCGATCTTCATTCTTCGACAAAATAAAGCCTCCACGGGGGCCGCGGATCGACTTGTGAGATGTGCTGGTGACGACGTCGCAATGAGCCACGGGATTCGGATGCGCTCCGGCGACAATCAGGCCGCTGATGTGGGCGAGGTCGGCCACGAGATAGGAGTTCGCCTCCAGAGCGATTTCTGCCATTGCCGCGTAGTCAAAGACACGCGGATAGGCAGTTCCGCCGACCCAGATGAGTTTCGGCCGTTCCCGCCTGGCTGTCTCGCGCAAGCGGTCATAGTCAATTTGCTGCGTCTTTTCGTGCAGCCCATAGGGGACGCGTTGATAATCAGTGCCGGAAAAGTTGACGGACCAACCATGAGTCAGATGGCCGCCTTCGGGTAAAGGCAAACCCATGACTTTGTCACGGGGGCTCAAAAGCGCACGATAGACAGCCTGGTTGGCCGGCGAGCCGGAATAAGGCTGAACGTTGGCGTGCTCACTGCCAAATAGCGCTTTCAGGCGCTCGATCGCGAGGGTCTCAAGCTCGTCGACGATCTCGTTTCCCGCGTAGTAGCGCGCACCCGGGTACCCCTCGGCGTACTTGTTCGTGAAGATCGAGCCGGTCGCTTCCAGCACGGCCGAGGAGGCAAAATTCTCAGAAGCGATCAGTTTGAGCGTCGTCCGCTCTTGCTGCTCCTGTCTTAGAAGCAGTTCGTGAACGCGGGAGTCGACGGCGGCTAAGTGAGACCGTCCGGAAGTGTCGGGCTGCGCGATGGCGCTGGCGGCGGAGTTGTCCATGGTAGTCGCGCTCCATTTGGCTTGATCTATTTCACGATCAGCAGCAGTCCCCTTCGACCACGCGTCTTGTGCCGCCTCGAGCCGCTCCAGGTCCCGCTTATGATACCCATCGTCGTGGGGCAGGAGATCGACTAGGAATTGAACCAACCCTCCGTCCTTGTCCCCTGCATTGAGATGATATGAGGACCAAGGACGTTGTCCGTTGCCGCAAAGAAAGTCAGCTCTGGCCAGCATCCGGACGTGTCTCGCAACGCGCTGCCGACGAAGATCGAGAACCTCCGCCAGTTCGCGGACGGTCAGCTCGGCATGCGCGCAAAGGCCCAGGATACGAAGACGATCAAGATGCGCTGCCGTCTTCAGGCGCCTGACCAGTGTCATCATTTTTCAGGAGCCCGTAGAAAGGCTGGATATTCGTCCTGCTGACTTTGTCATTTGGCGTTCTCCGCAAAGGGTGTACTTGTTTTAAGCTGCGAGTAGCGCCACCTGCGGCCTTCAGAGCCGAATGAGCGCTCCTCTTGCCCTTGGTTGTTATTACCGATGTTGGGTTCCGTGCGGCGGTCCGGGGCGTACATCGGTATAAGCTCCTTCAGCCGTGCCTGACCTCAGACCTTGCGGAAAACGTACCATCGTCAGGGGTTTGCGCTCGCAAAGTTTTCGTAAAATTTGTTTGCAGGTTTTGTTGCAACGCCCGAAATTTTCTCAAGATTGTTAGAGGTGACATGGCTTTGCAGGGCAATTGCCATTCAGCCTGATCTGGGCATGCCATGGCACGCCTGCTTCACACTCCATCCACCGGACGATCAGGCTGCGTGCGGGGAGGCCTGCAAAGCGATCGTGGCCGGAAGATCGAGATGCTTGAGGCAAGGCGCCCTCCCCCTTGCAACAGCGGAGTGCGCAACATCAGGCCACCCTCGCCAATTCTTCTGCCTGCGGCTAGAGTTCGTAGATAATTGACAACGCGTTGCGCGTGGGCGGCTGCCTGGAAGACCGTTATGGCGCAGCGACGCGAGATCTGTTCTCTTTCCTGTCCATGAATGGAACCTCCACTCGAGGCCGCGATCGGCGCGGCCAAACAATGAGATTTCCTTCTCTTTCAAGGATCCGAAGCCGGATACATTGCAACATGCAAAAGGCCGGCGCCCCGTAGGGAGCCAGCCTATGGAATGGGGCGGAACCGAAGTTCCGCCCGAAGAGTGTCAGCCCAGAGCCGCCATCTGGAGATCAGCCGCCTGCCGGCTGACGCCTTGGCCGGGGTTTTCGAGCTGTCGCTCGTAGGGCTTCCAGCTCTCGCCGACGATGTGCTCGTAGGCGACAACGGTGCCTTCGGCCGCCATGCGCAGGGCGTGTGCCTGAAGGCCCATTTCGGCGGCGAATTCGCGTTTGCGCTGGGCCTTGCTGTCGAAGCCGACCGGACCGTCAATGTCCTCGTCGCGGGTGTCATTGGCGAGCTTGGCCGTGGCATCCTTCGCCTCGGTGACGGCCTTCGAGTAGAACTGGCCTGCTCCATAGGCGGAGCCGACATAGGAGCCGACGATCCTCTGCAGGTGGATCTGCATCGCCTTGTCCGAAAGGCCCTCGGAGAGTGTGTCTGCACCATCGAACAGGCTGCGCTCGTGGAATTTACGGATGCCGTCACTGTCGAGGACGGGGAGGCCAAAACTTTTCGAGATGAGTGCGGCCTGGCGATCACGTCGCCGGCGACACGGGCGACAACGCCGCTGTCCGAGCGATTTTCCCTGCAGGACAAAACGTCGATCAGCAAGGACCGCACGGCAAGGCGCAGCGTGTCCATGTCGAACTCGAGCTTGCCCTCCTGGTCGAACAGGCGCGCGGCATGTTGGCCGAGGCCTGCGGCCCCGTAACAGGAGATGTCGCGGGCGCCAGATGCCACCGTAACATTCTGGCCGGCGAAGCCGAGAACGAGCAGCGCCATCAGCGTGTCGTCCCCGATCGGTGCGCGCGACAGCGCCTCGTGCAGCGCGTCGGTGCGCAGGTCGCCGATCATCTCCATGCCTTTGCGCGTGACGTCCGGACGGGGCTTTGCCGCAACGACGTTATCATCGCCATCGGCCCCGACATCCGCCCCATTCTCGCCCTTAGGCTTTTTGGCCGCTGGCATGCGGTACGCGACCGACTGCACCTTGCCGTCGCGGTCGAGATACATCGCGCTGTGATCGGACTTCGACGGCTTGCCGTACACACGCTCGGCCTTTGGCGGCAGCTTCGGCTCGCCCCACTGGCCGGCTTCCACGATTGCGCCACGCTTGGGAAGGTTGTTTGCCATCCACTCCTGCTGAGCGCCGAGGAAGGCCTCGACATCGGTTGTGTAGCGGCTGTCCTCGTCAGCCGGGGCAAACAGGTCTTCGACCCAGGCGATGCCATAGGCCTGGGCCAGGTCGTCGCCGAAGCTGGCGTCGCGCGCGTACATACGGCGCTTCGTCAGGCCCTGCGCCACGCTCCACCACGACACCTGGGGATCGGCCTTGGACGGCTTGTGCTTCTTCCAGACCTCCTTCTGCTCATCGAGCGAAGCCGACGCGATGGTGCGCAGCTGCTGCTCGTTGGGCATGTCGCCCTTCGCCATCTGGTCCAACATTGCCGGCAGAACGTTGGCGAGCAGGCGCAGCTTCCTGATCTGGCGGACGGGAAGCGCCAAAGCGACAGCGATGGCTTCCTCAGTCCAGCCGAGCGCGACCAGTCGCTCGATCGCGCGCCATTGGTCGACGGGATTGAGCTGTTCGTGCGCCAGCGTCTCGGCCAGCGACCGCATTGCGCCACCATCCTCGGCCCTCTCGATCACCAGGACGGCGATCTCTTCCAGACCGGCCGCGATCGCCTGCTTCACCCGGCGATGGCCGGCATCGATGACGTAGCCATTGCCGCCTTCCGTCTCCAGCGCCACGACAGGCGGCTGCACGATGCCGACGGCGCGAATGGTAGCCAGCAGCAGCGCGTCGGCCTGCGGACTGGATTTCGAGCGTCGCGCCTTGTCAGGGTTATCCTTCAGCGCACGCGGATCGACAAACGTCAGTTCCATGGAGATGCTCCTTCAAGGGGTTTGCGGACACCGCCGTTCGTTCGCTGTGTCCTTCCTCGTCTTCTTCCCGAAGACTTCCCCCGGCCCGCGGAGCGGACGGGCCGGTGCAATTGCGGCCGAGCATCCCTGCCCGCCTGGCCGAGCGGGGCTCTTGGGCCCTGCGCAGGACGACGCGGCCGGGATCGCGAGCGGCGCGGTTGAGCGCGAGCGTCAGCGGCCCGCCCGATCTGCGAGCGGGTTTTATTCCTCTTCCCTTCGACGCGGCCGCTGTGGCTGCGTTTTCCCACAAGGTATTTGTTCTATGTTTGTTCCTTATGAAGAGAAACCCGGCTGCTAACGGGGGACCCCGGTATTGTCCCATTTCGGGACCAAAGTGCTGGCATTGCTATTGCTTCGGACGTAGTGCCGGTTGATCCCGGTCCTGATCGCCTACTTTGATCAGGTGTAGGCTCGCCGGGCTTGTGGTGGTTGGGGTTTCTTCGCCCGGCGAGTTCCGCCACGCTAAGAACAAAGGCCGGCGCCCTCGCTGAAGCTTATCCGAATGGCGCCGGCCACGGGCGGGATTGGAATCCGCCGCGCCTTGACATAGCTGGGTCGTTACGTAGCGTCAGGTGGTGCGGACGCTTTGGGTTTCCGCTTCGCAGGTGCCTTCTTGGCTGGTGCGACGGGTTCAGCCTTGCGGCCAAGCCCGATGGACTTCGCCAGTTGCGAGCGCTGGGCGGCGTAATTCGGAGCCGTCATCGGATAGTCGCGCGGCAAGCCCCATTTCTCGCGATAGGCGTCCGGCGTCAGACCGAAGTCCGTGCTAAGGTGCCGCTTCAGGGATTTGAACTTCTTGCCGTCTTCAAGGCAGATAATGAAGTCTGGCGTCACCGACTTCTTCGGGTTGACCGCGGGAGTTTGCGGCTCAACGACAGGCGCCATCGGCGTACCAAGCCCGGACAGAGACATGTGCACGGATGCGATTAGTTCAGGCAGGCCGGTAGCCGGCACAGGGTTCTTACTTACGTAGGCGGACACAATCTCCGCAGTAAGCTCGGCTAGTTCGGCGGCGGGGCGGTCGGATTCTTCTGTCAATGTGTCGGTCCTTTCGTCTGATTTGTCCCATATCTATTTGAGCACTGTCGAGTACGCAACCGGGCCTGATCTATTCTGAGCCAATGATGGCGGTCGTTTGCGGCGCTGGGCAAAGAGCGACGCCGAAATTGACGCGTTCTTTTGGCCGCGACTAAGCTGGAGACCGATAAAACAGGCTGCCCGTCAGCCATCCAAGTGACGGGCCGATTACATGCCGATTAGCTAAAATAACGGAACGTCCAACGGACAAGCACGGAACCAAAGCGGTTACGTCAGAGCTTTGCTCGCATGGCGCAAGACTTTGGTCCTGCCGTCTTATGGTGAAGAACGGAAGTTGATCGGCACGACATAGGGGCATCCCGCAACGGATCGATAGCAAACTGAATTTAGGCGGCTATGGTGTGAACGCAGAAGTCGGGTCAAATCCGTTTGAAGTCCTTAAGCCCTAGACCTTGTCCAGGGAGATCCGAGCCTGGCGATCGTCGAGGGCTTGGTCGGCATCGCTCGCAAGCTCGACATTCGGGTTATCGCCGAAGGCATCGAGAACGAAGCGCAGGCCGGTTTACTTGCGAAGATCGGGTGTCAGCTCGGTCAGGGGTATCTGTTTTCGCAAGCGGTGCCACGTCAAATAGCGAAAGGCCTTTTGAAGCGGTTTGGGCGACCGACTGCCGAGGAGACTTGGATGGCGGGTGCGATGGCGAACCCAATCGACCGGATCGCCTAACAGAAACCCTCCCTGGGGTGGCTTGCACAATCGATAAAGAATGCTGCGGCGTGCTACGGACCTGGATGGAGGCCGCTTTGATGCGAGATGGTGTCGCTCACTTCCCGGAGGCATATAGTGCCATTATGTCGGCAGCAATTTTGTGAGCTATACGGTTATTTCCGTCCTCGCCATAATGCTGGCTGTCTATGTAAATTGGCCTGGAAAAACCGGAAAATATAGAGCGTAAGTCGTGGAGCACGTTTTGCTCCGCACGCTCATGATCCTTCGCGACCACCTTGTTTCTCATCAGAGAGTAAAGACTGTTTGCTCCAGGTAACCATCTCTCATGTCTTTCGACCCCCTTCTGTTCATAGATAGTCACGTGCGTCTTATCCGTTAGCTGCGGCTCAAGGTAGAATAACGTCTTAAATACGAGGCTCTTTGAAATCGCCTCTATAAACCGAATATTTGCGAAATAGACATCTGCAGCCCCATCGGACAGCGCGTCTAGGTTCTTCTGGCACCCTCCGTGCTGTTTCCTGCCAGCGAGGAACCTCATTATAGCAAAGTGCTCCGGTTTTATACTCACACGCGCCTCGTTTCCACGAGACATCCTTTCGAAGTCGGGGCCGTCAAGAGGAAGTCCTGGTCTGCCCTCATTGCAGGCGGAATCCGCGTCAATCAGTCCGCCGTAAAAGATCACCAAATCGGGAACGTTTCGCTTTCTTAATTCGAAAATGAAGCGAATCAGGCTTTGGGTAGTTGCATCCCCATTGACCGCATAGTTTGTGACTTTAGCGCTAATTCCACTTTCGACTAAGTCTTTGGCAACGAGAGAAGGAATAGTGAAATCGTCCCTAGATCCCCAGCCCCACAAGGTGGACCCACCAAAGAAAAAAATATTGACTCGAGTACTCTTGTCGCCGTTTGTTGGCTCGACGTTCCACGTTCTTCTTACCCCGTCGTGTACATTAAGAAATTTTCCTGTATAGTCTGGCTCGCGTGACTGCGTATAAGGGGCCAACGGCAATGGCCAATCAACCGCATCCACGCGTTCTGTCAAGTACTCCTCCGCCAGTACCGCATCTTTGTATACACCAGAATAGGCTGCAGCCTTTACGGCATGTTCACTTTTTGCTTCATCCGAACTCGTATAGTAGAACGTCAGAGACACTTCCAGCATCGCTACCAGGAGAAGAGCGACAGAGAAGTTCAACCACGTCTTCGCCGTTAAGGTAGTCAAGTGACTAACATGCCTTATTGCTGTAAATGTTCTTAGTTGTGAATTATTTGACTTCATCGATGTTCTCCGTCGAAGTGGGCTCTTCAAACGTCGCCGGGTATTGTTTCACTAAAAACTTCATAATTGCGTCCGCATAGAGCCCGGCCGCCTTACCATTCGGGTGGGCATCCGTTTTGGTGACCCAGAGCGAATGTGGAGCTTGCTTTTCCAGAGACGGAAGCAGGTCTAGAAATGGAATTCCAAGCACTTTCACTTTAGAGGCAACGAGGTTCGTTATGTCTTCGAACGGATACGGAGACAACACATGCAGTTCCGGATAATTTACAACAATAAGTCGTATATTTCGAGCCCTACAATAGCTCACAAGTTCCATCAGTGCATTCTGGGTGACTAGCCAGCCAGGTTGATGCTCCCGGTAAAGCCCTCTGTAATACTGTTTCCAGTCGGATTTTCCGAAAAATCTCCGCATAATGACGTCGAAACGACCTGCAATGAATACAGCTGAGTAAAAATTCTCCAAAAAGAAATTATTTGTTCTTCGCGGTGTTTGCTCCGCATCATTTATAAAGTAGTTGAGTATTACTATATCTGGGTTGTACGCATAGGCCCGTTTTATGAAGTAAGTTGCTTCCATGGCCGTGTTGGCGTTCCCAATCCCGGAGTTGATAACCTCGACTTTGTTTTTCCTCGTGCTCAGAAGTCTTTCTAGGCGATACGATGTGACGTCTTCGGGCCTTGCGCCCCATCCAAACGTTAACGAGTCACCTAGCATCATGATTCGAACGGTGCCGTCCTCTTTCTCCACGGAATGCTCGCGATCGCGCCAGCCTGCTGAGTTGATCGTTACTGGCACTCCCATGTAAACCCCGCTCTTCCCGGGGATATGTTCGTGGCCCACATCGGGTATGTCGCTAATCCTTTTCAGATCTTTGGCGTAACGCCACATCTCGATGTCAAAATTGGTACCGTCTGTCTCCATCAAACGCACGTAGAGTTCTAGTAGGCTGGCCGCCACAATCAGGCTAATGGATGTAGAAAGGATTCCGAAGATTGCACTTTTGATTTTTACGGCCATGTGGGACATCTTCCTCAATGTGCCTGTCGGGGTCCTGCATTCGGGAGATAGAGATCACGGCGCCAGCCACAAGCAACGGTTGAGCCGCCTCACTTTTAATCGAGTTCATAAGAAGTCCGATAGTCCTTCATTAAGGCTCTGCTCTGCTCTTCCTTTCGTAAGAGCGAATTGCCGACGGCAAGCAGCTCGATCTCTGTTCCCATGAAACACCGGAACGCATCCTCTGGAGTGCAAACGATCGGTTCCCCCCGCACGTTAAACGAGGTATTGACGACAACGGGGCACCCGGTTAACTCCTTGAACTTCGATATCAATCTATGAAATCGAGGATTGGTTGTTTTGTGCACAGTTTGCACCCGCGCGGAATAATCCACGTGTGTGACGGCTGGAATTTCGGAGCGCATGACATTCAATTTATCTATGCCGAAGAGCTGCTGTTGCTCTTCTGACATTGGCAACTGCTTCGTGCTCGTTACGTCGGCCACCAGGAGCATGTATGGGCTATCGGAATTTAGGTGAAACCATTGAGACACGTCCTCTCGCAAAATACTGGGCGCAAATGGACGGAAAGATTCGCGATACTTGACCTTGAGATTTAGCTGCTTTTGGACAATCGGTGAGCGGGGGTCAGCAATGATGGAGCGTCCCCCTAGCGCTCGCGGGCCGAACTCCATCCGACCCTGCATCCACCCGACCGCCTTACCGTCGACGAGAGCATGTGCGACAGCGTCAATCAATGCTTCATCGGATTCGGTCGTGAATACCGCGCCGGCCTTTCCTAGACTTTCTTCGATTTCGCGCTGGCTAAACTCTGGGCCGAGATACGCGCCGTTCATGCTGTCGCCAGAACGGATACTCCTGGGCTTATCAAGCATCAAATGATAGGCAGCGAGTGCTGCGCCTACTGCCCCGCCCGCGTCGCCGGCAGCCGGCTGAATCCAGATGTCGTCGAAGAGCTTTTCTCGCAGGAGCTTTCCATTCGCAACACAATTTAGCGCGACTCCTCCTGCGAGGCAGAGATTTCTCTGCCCGGTTGTGGCCCGGATTCCCTTTGCAAGCTTTAGAACGACCTCCTCGGTAATGGCCTGAATAGAGGCGGCTAGGTCCATCTCTCTCTGCGTCAGCTCACTTTCGGGGCGTCTGGGGGGGCCACCAAATAGCCTCTCGAATCGACTATTGATCATCCTTAGCCCGGTGCCGTAATCAAAGAAGCTCATGTCCAGGTGGAATGACCCGTCTTCTTTGATGTTGATGAGATGCTCCCTTATCAGATGCACGTACTTGGGCTCGCCGTAGGGGGCCAGTCCCATTAACTTGTACTCACCGGAGTTCACCTTGAAACCGGCGTAGTAAGTGAACGCTGAGTACAACAAGCCCAGAGAGTGCGGAAAGTGAAGCTCCTTGTAGACCGATAGTTCGTTTCCCCTACCAATCGCAAGCGAGGTTGTCGCCCATTCTCCCACGCCATCCATCGTTAACACTGCGGCTTCGTCAAATGGCGATGGGAAGAACGCCGACGCGGCGTGACTGAGATGGTGCTCTGAAAAACGAAGTCGACTTGACCAATCATTATCGCTCCCAAGGTGGTCGTTCAGTGTCTCCGTAATCAGTTTTCTTTGAAACAGCTTGTCCTTTAGCCAAACTGGCATCGACATTGCAAAGCTCTTAAATCCCTTTGGGACAAAAGCTAGATAGGTCTCAAATATCCGCTCGAATTTGCTAAAGGGTTTGTCGTAGAAGATTACATAGTCGACGTCGCCTGGACACAATCCTCCGGCGCGGAGGCAGTAACGAGCCGCATAGGCAGGAAAGCCCGCATCGTGTTTTTTTCGCGTGAAGCGCTCTTCTTGCGCTGCGGCTATCAGTTCGCCGTCTGAGACGAGACAAGCGGCAGAGTCATGATAGTAAGCTGAGATACCAAGGATATTCATTGGTCAAAACAGCGTGTAAACGAACGGCGCGATGACAGAGCCTTGTGCCAGAATTAACATAGCTCCTATGACAACAATGAAAATAACTAGGGGCGCGGCCCAGATTTTTTTGCGAAGCCGTAGGAAAGCCCAGAGCTCTTTGATGAATAGATACATTTGCGCCTCAGAACTGGTTTCTAAAAGATTGGGCTGTCGGACCGGGCGGGTTACGAGTTATCCAGTAGCTTGCGACCGGTAGTCGCTTCAGTCGAAGCTCATCGCGCCCGAGCAACCGAGCGACGATGCCGATCGGTACAAGAAGCGCGAAATAAATTACACCGAGGACCAGCGGACTCACTATCCGCCCTAGTAGCTCTCCGAAGTAGAACCAGAGTAGATTGAGCGGCGCGAGAACTCGAGGAAAGGTCAATGCTATGCCGCCGAATGCGGCACTGATCGCAAAGAGTGAAACGAAAGCGGCATCGACGCGTCCCTCGATGGCCGTGTACGCGCCCAATGCAAGAAATATGGCACAGAATGTGAGCCCAAAGCGTCGATTGGACGGCAGTTTGGCCGGGACTTTCATACCATGCCCCGTGCGATGTACCGCGTCTCAAAAGACTGGCCGGGCAGAACATATTTTGCTACTATGTCGATCGGAGCTAGAAGTCCGAAAGAAGTCATTCCAAGGACGACCGTCCTGGCGACCTGTCCATCGTTGCGAGTGGTGGCGACAATCATGTTACCCTCAGATCTCCCTGTTGGTGTTGACGACGCTCAGCCAAGAATTCGCAATGATCGTGCCAGGATCGTATCAGAGAAAAACGTAGTCTGTTCAAGCAGATAGCGCGGTGTGCGGCCTATCAGAACGTTGTGTAAACTCCGACATACCCGCGACCCCTGTTACAAACACGACACCCGCGAGCATCGATAATGCCTGCGTTTGCTGGTGGCAGGGCGGATCGATCGTCGTGGCCTGAATGCGAAGATTGAGGAGCCTGCCGTTATCGATCTCCAGCGCTTCGCCACGAATCTGAAGACGGCTTGGAAGAGTGGCGAGACCCGACCAACGCATCGGCGGCCGTATCGGCGGACCAAACCCTATCCGAAGCGACCCAGCATGTACGAGCCGTTCGAGGCGCAGATCAAGGCATGGCTCGAGGAAGAGCCGGCGCTGTCGGCAACAGTGTGTTGCAACGCCTGACAAAGATCGACCCGTCGCGCTTCAAGGATAAGAACCTGAGAATGGTGCAACGGCTTGTGAAGGACTGGCGCATGGAAATGGTTGGGCTGATCAACTCGATGGCGGTTGGATGAAGAGCTGGCCCTCTCCCTCCGCCGCGACGGAGGGAGATAGTGGCCATGTCGGCTCCATCGCGCTCGGTAACATTCCTCGGTGAGGCAATAGGGGGGCGGTTTCTCAATTCGACCGACAGCGCCGAATAGCGCTTAAGCGCTCGATCACCCCGCGGTGATCACTGTGCTCATTGTTCTTACCTAGAGCACCTCCTATGATCGATGAATCGATTGTGATGTGACGGCTGCGTTTTGTGCTGATTCAACGTCCACCTCGATGGAGGTCGTCTAATTCGCGATCGTTGAGTCAAGCACCTTTATAGTTTCTGAGACGCGTATGCCGGGTGCAGGGTCGTCTTCGCGGTCGACATCGGTCGCCGCATGATGGAGCTTCGCGGGAGGAGCCTTCAAATGTGGACGACGCACTCTGCTGAGCCAGCGGTGCACCCCATCAAGCGGAATGGCTCTGCCCACGTCCCGGCAGGGACGTCTCAGCGCGCTCGGGGACCGAACGCTATGCCTAGGCTATCACGCTGTGGCGCCGGCGGTCCGATCGAAGAACTCACCGGCCTTCAGCATCGCGTGCATCGTCACGGCCAGTTTGCGGGCTACGGCAACAGCAGCTCGTTTGAAGCCGATCCGCTCGCGGAGTTTGAGGCCCCATGTCCGCAGGGCGCTGTCGGCCGAGCTGCAGGTCAGGATCACCGTGGCGGCTTCCTAGAGAAGCCCTCGCAAATGACGATCGCCGCGCCGGGATATGTGGCCATCATAATCGACCTCTCCTGATTGGTAGCGGCGGGTCGTCAGACCAAGCCAGGCGCCAACAGAGCGGGACTTCTTGAAGTTGTTGGGATCTTCAATGGCGGTGACGAAAGAGGTCGCGGTGATCGTGCCGACGCCAGGGATCGACATGAGGAGCTGACACGCTTGGTTTTGGCGCGCAGCAGCGACAAGCTGGCGTCCGAGCTCGGTGGCACAGATGCGCATGCTGCGCCAGGCTTCCAGCATCGGCAGCACGATAGGGGCGAGCCCGTCCTGATCGACAAGAAGACTCCGGACATTCTTTTCGAATGTGCTTCCCTTGCCCGCGGGAACGAGCAATCCAAATGTCTTCATGAGCCCCCGGATCTGGTTTGAAAGCTCGGTGGTGATCCTGACCAGCCGGGTGCGTGCCGCCACGAGCGTGCGGGTCAACATGCTGTCGAACCCTTTCACCCGCACCTCACGAAAGAACCCTACTTCTGCAAGATGGTCCAAACCGTCGGCATCGTTCGCGTCAGTCTTATTCGCGGCCATGTCCAGCGCTGCTTTGGCATGGCATGCATCGATGCAGATCGCTGGCACCCTTTCCGAGCGTAGCGCGTGATAGAACCAGACGGAAAGGGGCCCAGTCTCGAACACCACGCGTTTGGCGGCTGGCGCCCGCTTACGGATAAGCTCGGCAATGATCTTTGGATCAGAGGCGCACTTCCCGCGCCAGACGCGCTTGCCTTCACGTCGGATCGACACCGCTGTCTCTTTCATCGACACGTCGAGACCGATATATTCTTCCATGGCTGTTCTCCATCAGATGCTTGGGCCCGGCGTCACGTCGTGAGCCCGTATTTCCATCTTATCGGGGAACAGCCACCTTCCAAGGCTATGATTGGTTCTCTGGGCGACTCGCTCCCGCGATTACCCCATGTGGACGATGGGAAGAGCATTGAGCGGGGATCTTCGGTCGCGGGTCTTGAAGGCTTCGGACGATGGCATGTCGGCGCGGCAAGCGACGGCGCGGTTCGGCGTGGCAGTGTCCAGCGCGATCCGCTGGATTGCGCGGGCGAAGATCGGCGAACTGGCGCCACGCCCGCAGGGCCGCCGCCAAGCCTCCAGCCTCGATGCGCTGAAGCCTTCATCGTCGGGCTGATCGAGGAGCGCAAGGACATCACGCTGAACGAGATGGTGGAGGGGCTCGTCGCCGAACGGTCGGTGCGGATCAGCCGCAGCGGGCTTGAGCGCCTGGCTTCGCGGCTGATCGGCGATGCCGACGGCATTTACGATCCGAGCACCTACAATCACCGGCTGTTGCTCGGCCTGAAGGGCACGATGAGTGAGGCTGAACTCCATATCCTGAAAGCCCGTATGCACGAAGGGCGCAAAGCCAAGGCGCGGCGCGGCGAACTCATTCTCGGTCTACCGCGCGGTTACGTGCTGAAGCCCTCGGGCGAAGTGGCATTGGACCCGGACGAGGGGGTTCAAAGGGTCATACGCCTGGTCTTCACCTTGTTTGAAAAGCGTCGCTCGATCAGTGGTGTCCTGCGTTACCTCGTGGACCATGACATTGCGCTTCCCGATCGAATCCGGAGCGGACCTGAAAAGGGCGACGTGTGCTGGAACCGGCCTAATACAGCGACGCTCGGCGACATGCTTCGTCACCCTGGTTATGCCGGCGCCTGTGTCTTTGGGCGCCGACGCCACGACGGCCGGCTCCGGGTTCTCGGCAAACCTCACAGCGGCCGACGCTTTGTTCGCGATCCGCAAAAATGGATGGTGCTGCACCAAAGCGCACTTCCGGCGTACATTGACTGGCAAACGTATGAGCGGAACCAGGAGTTAATGGCGGCAAACCGTTCGCGATATACCGGCGTCCCGCGTGGTGGCACTGCTTGGCGGCTTGATCTCGTGCGGCGTGTGCAGCCGAAAAATGGTGACCGGCTACAATGACGACGGGAGGGAAGCACGATATAGCTGCAGCTACGAGGCCACCACCTACGGCGGTCCACGGTGCCAGTCGATCAGCGCTCGTCCGGTGGACACCTGTGTGACCGCGTTGATGCTCGAAGCCCTCTCACCCTCGGCAATCGACGTCAGTCTTCAAGTTGCCGAGGATATCGAACTCGAACGGCAGCAGTTGCACGAAGGCTGGAAACAGCGACTGGAACGCGCGGATTATGAAACGGCGCTCGCGCGCCGACGCTACGAAGCTGTCGACCCTGACAACCGCCTGGTCGCGCGGACGCTGGAACGAGACTGGGAAGCAGCACTGGCGACGAAACAGGCGCTCGCGGATGACCACCAGCGAGCCCTTGCGCGACAACGTGAGCGGCTAACGGCGCAGGAAAAGGACGCGGTTCGCCAGTTGGCAGTAGATGTGCCTTCCCTGTGGAAGGCGCAGTCCACTACACCGCGAGACCGACAGACTATCGCCCGTATGATGCTCGAGCGCGTGGTCATCCGGGTGTTCGGAGAGACCGAACGTGCCGAAATAAAATGCCACTGGGCAGGCGAGGTCGTGACGACACATCCGATCATTTGAACCATGAGACGCTTTGAACAGCTCCAGCATCACGACGAAATACTGGACCGGATCGCGGCGCTCCGTGCTGAGGGAGCGACCGCTCGGCAGATTGCTGACGATCTCAATGCGAAAGGCTGGGTGCCCGCAAAGAAAGCCATGTTCGACGCCCTGATCGTCCAAAAGCTCCTGGTGCGAAAGGGACTTGGAAAAAAGCGACCCATCTGGTCAGGCAACGTTCCCCGTCGGAATGACGACGAGGTGACCTTGCAGGAACTCTCCGAGCAGCTCGGCGTCTATCGTCAGACCGTCTACGGTTGGCTCCGACGCGGAAAGCTCAAGGGCCGCATCGCCAAGGTGGGGACACAACGTATCTGGATCGTCAGCCTATCTCACGCCTCAACAGGAATCCGGACTGGAGAGTCATCATGACAACACGATCGAGAACGCCTTCGCCAACTCAAGGCGCTGCTGCGAGCAAAGGCCATCGCACCTGTGCCAAAGCTGTGCCTTTTGTAGCCCAATTGGGTTTTGTATTGTTAAGAGTCTGACAAAAGTTTGGCCGTAACGGACAGGCAGAAACGGACGCTTACAGGCAAATTGTCGACGGGAAAACGCTTTTTGGCTTGGTATGGCTCTTGCGTTTAAACAGAGACTTTTACCTATTCGCGGGGTCGTTCGATGTCTCTACAGATGATTTGCTTGAGCGTCTCCCTCGTAGAAAATTGTTCGAACAGTTGCGGGCGATCGCCACATCCGGGGCCTGCGGGTATTTATCCTGCGGCTCGTCGGCTACAGCGGACGACGTGCATTTTGCTTACGTCTCTATGTGAGATGTCTTCAATCTACGCGGCATCCTCTTCCAACTTTGGGCGGGGGCGCAAGCGGGGGGAGCGCCTTCGTTCCGGCCGATCCTACCATGGCCGCCCTTTTGGCGCGATTGCGTTGCCGCCAACGAGACAGGACCTCCGCCGTCGGCCTGCTCTTAGGGCAACGCAACTCCCATGATGAGCTTAGGTGTGCATTCTGAGGTCGCCCGGCTGCGAGAGGTACTGGTGCACCGGCCAGGCCTTAGCCTCCACCGCCTCACGCCGCGGAACTGCAAGGGCCTACTTTTCGACGATGTGCTTTGGGTGGAGCGCGCCGGACAGGAGCACGACATGTTCGTGGAGGCCTTGCACGACCGTGGCGTGTTGGTTCACTCATTGGACGAACTGCTTTCCGCAACGATGGCGTTGCCGGAAGCGCGCCGTTGGCTCCTCGACCGTCGCGTTCATCCTTCCGCTGTCGGGCAAGACATGGTCGATGAATTGCGGGGCTGGCTCGAGGAGATTTCTCCTGATCAGCTCGCGACCTATCTGGTCAGCGGGATTTTGGTTGCGGAAATGCCGTTCAAACCGAGCAGCCTGACGGGGCAGACGCTGGTAGCGGAGGATTTCGTCCTGCCCCCATTGCCGAACCAGCTTTTCACACGTGACAGCTCCTGTTGGATTTATGGTGGCGTCTCGGTCAACGCTATGTATTGGCCCGCGAGACAGCCTGAAGCTACGAATGTCGAGGCGGTCTACCGCTTCCATCCGCGGTTTCGCGAGGCCAACTTCACTTACCTGGTGCCCGATGGAACAGACCCCGCTTCCAGTATCGAGGGCGGAGATGTGATGCCGGTCGGCGGCGGTGTTGTGCTGATTGGAATGGGCGAACGAACCACACCGCAGGCAGTGGAGGCACTGGCGCACCGCTTGTTCACGACGGGCGAAGTGACCCGCGTCATCGCAGCGCTCATGCCGCGAGATCGCAGCTTTATGCATCTTGACACAGTCTTCACCTTCTGCGACCGCGACCTCGTAACGATCTACCCGAGGGTTATTGAACTGCTGCAAACGTTTTCGCTGCGACCGAACAATGCTGAGGGTGTGCTCGATGTCACTAAGGAGACTAGACCTTTCTTATCGGTGGTGGCAGAGGCGCTGGGGTTCAAGGCTCTCCGTACTGTCGAGACCGGTGGAGATATCTTCGCGGCCGAGCGGGAGCAATGGAATGCCGGTAACAATGTGATCGCAATCGAGCCGGGCGTTGTGATTGCTTACGAACGTAACGTAGACACGAACACGGCGTTGAAGCGCGCGGGCGTGGAAGTGATCACTGTAGAGGGTGCGGAACTCACCCGTGGCCGTGGCGGCGGACACTGCATGACTTGCCCACTGGTGCGCGAACCAATCTGATCAAAGGCACTATGACGTTGACCCGCGGGGCACAGCAAAAGCTTCCTCTATCGCTGCGATTTCGGCCCGAACGTCGTCTCCTGCGGATCTGCGGAAGCGGCCATGGGATGAGCAGGCGTATCAGAATCTACACCACCGACAAGCAGACAACATATGTCAGCGAGCATCTCAATGCGATCGGCAGCGATTGCACCGGCAAAAAGCGAGCTGCACTATCCTGATGCGCCGACACTTTCGTCGAATGTCCGTCGCAGACCGAGCGCGAGGTCTAACAGATGCCGCGAACTATCCTACCTCTGGAGAGTGGTGATTGGCGGCACCGGGTCCGCAACAGGCGACAAATTCACCCTGTTCGACAGCGTCGGCTTCGAAAGCGAGGACTTTTCCGCGCTACGAGGCATGAGAGCGGCCGGAACGGTTTTGCGGTCAGCGCCCCGACATGACCGATGACCCAAATGACCCGGGCAACTTCTGCGGCATGCTCCGACGCGCTCGCTAACCCGAACGGAGTCCTTCCCATGGCAGCACGTACAGAATTCTCGGTTCAGGCCCCTTTCGCAGTGGTTATGATCCGTCCGCATCGTTTCACAGTCAATGCTGAGACTGCGGCCGACAATCGCTTTCAAATATCGAATGATGATGCCAGTGATCTGTCGCCGCTCGCCTATGCGGAGATCACCCGCGCCGCTGCGCTGCTTAAAGAGCAGGGTATAGTGGTACATTTGTTCGAGAGCGAGGGCAGCGACACTCCGGATTCTGTATTTCCGAACAACTGGTTTTCAACCCACGCTGGCGGTTACGTGGCGATCTACCCGATGAAGGCCCTGAGCCGCAGGCGTGAGCGCCGAAGCGATATTATTGACATGCTGAAGAGCCGATATAGAGTCCGGGAGGTGATCGACTATTCTGGCCTTGAGCCCGACTGCCTCTTCTTGGAAGGTACCGGTTCGATGGTGCTCGATCATATTGATCGGGTCGCCTATGCGGTAAGATCTGAGCGCACTGATCCAATCGCACTTGAAAGGTTCTGTACCCAGTTCAGTTTTGAGCCGATGCTGTTCTCGGCGAAGGACCCTAGGGGGTTCGACATCTATCATACAAACGTGCTGATGTGCGTCGCAACTGATTTCGCCATGATCGGGCTCGACATGATCACTGACTCAGGGAGACGGCGCGAAATCGTCCATCGGTTCGAACGCGCCGGTCG
The DNA here is from genome assembly GCF_056781655.1 of Mesorhizobium bavaricum. NCBI lineage: Bacteria > Pseudomonadati > Pseudomonadota > Alphaproteobacteria > Hyphomicrobiales > Phyllobacteriaceae > Mesorhizobium > Mesorhizobium bavaricum. The sequence goes on from NZ_JBXAYV010000001.1 coordinate 289,676, forward strand.
CCGGGTAATCGGGCTCACCAATGCACAGATTGAGAAGTTTGCAGGCAATGCGATAGAGCTACTGGGCGGGAACGGGCGCATCTTGGCCCTATCGACGACTGCCCTCTTGGCATTGACGGCGGACCAGATCGACATCATCGGCAAGAGCGCGCGGCTGCTGCCGCTAGCAATTCCTACGCTCGAGAGGGCCGGTGGTTCCGTGCGATGCATGATTGCTGGCGTGCACCTCACGCCTCGGGATTAGAAGCGCTCCGTTCGCTACGAACCGACCCCGCCGAGACGGGGGCAGCTCGGTGCGGCATGGCGAGAATCCCCTCGTTCTAAAGCGAAAGCTCCATAGGCCGTCTTGTCATTGTACTTCCCTTGTTGTATACTAAATAGTATCCTAGATATGCCCACGCTGAGATGGTTTCATGGTGAAGATCGTCAATACCAATAGAGACGCTGGCAACCTTGCCGAGCGCGCGTATGAAGAGATTAAACGCCGGATTTTCGATTTTGTCTTGATGCCTGGAGATCGTTTGTCTGAATCGGATCTCGCGCAGCAAATCGAAGTCAGCCGTACGCCGCTGCGGCAGGCGCTGCAGCAGTTACAGCACGAAGGTTTCGTTGAAGCGCTCCCTAAGGTGGGCTGGCTGATCGTTCCGCTTGATTTCGAGAAGTTCGATGAGCTTTACGATTTTCGCATCTTAATCGAGTGTTTCGCCGCGCGAGAGCTGTGCACCGCAAAGAAGGACCGGTCTGCGCTGCAGCCACTCGCGCGTATCTGGAGCGTGCCAGCCGCTGAACGGCGGCAGGATGCGATGAAAGTGAGTGCGTTGGACGAGGCATTCCACCGGACAATCGTCGAAAGTACTGGCAATCGAGAAATGATGCGCACGCATCGAGAAATCACTGAGCGCATCCGCATCATTCGCCGGCTCGATTTCACCAAGGATGATCGGGTTACGGCGACGTACAACGAGCATGCTGAGATTCTTACAACGCTTCAAGGAGGGCGTTCCGACGAAGCGCAACAACTGCTGACTTCTCATATTGAGATCAGCAAGCGAGAAGTACGACAAATCACACTAGACATGTTGCAGCGAGCGAGAAAGCGCGAGCCTCTCGCAGGTCAGAATTAACAAAAGGCTTTACACTAGCCTTATCCACACCGCGCTGACTATCCGACCTGGAGACTATTTAGTGACAGACAGTCTATCCGCACATTACGTCGGCCGGCGAGAGCGTGATGAGCGAGCTCGCCGGATTTGCCGGCACGCTCCAGGCCGACGGATTCAGCGGCTACAATCAGCTCTACAAGGGTGGCGCCATTCGAGAAGCTGCCTGCCTGGCCCATCTGCGTCGCAAGATATTCGACGTTCACGACAGCCAGCCGACCGAGCTCAGCACGACGGCGATGGCCGGTATCCAGGCGATCTACCGGATCGAGGAAGAGATACGGGGGCTGCCGCCCGCCGAGCGACTGGCCGCTCGACGAAGTCGGACCCGACCACTGGTCCGGGCGCTGCGACGACAGCTCATGCGCCAGGGCAACGCTTTGTCGCGCCATGCCGATATCGCGAAGGCCTTCGCCTATGGCACCAAGCGATGGCGCACGTTCAATCGCTTCCTCTACGATGGCCAGCTCGAGCCCGACAACCTGATGGCGGAGCGGGCCATTCGTGGATTTACAGTCGGACGACGCAACTGGCTTTTCTCGGGCAGCTTCGCCGCGGCAGAGCGGTCAGCGGTCGTGCTCAGCATCATTGAGACGTGCAAGCTTTGCGGCGTCGATGCCGAAGCCTACATGGCCGACGTCACCGAGCGCATCCAGAATGATTGGCCCGCCTCGCGCTGGGACGAACTGATGCCGTGCCGTGTTGGGGTGGACGGCTCCCAACGGCATCGCAATGTGCCAGAATGAGTTCGTTGAAAGCTCAATCGAGGGAGACCGCCCGTGGAAGAGATTATCCGAATTGGTATGGATACGTCAAAGAGCATTTTCCAATTGCATGGCGTGAACGCAGCCGAGCAACCAGTCCTGCGCAAGAAGCTTTCGCGTAGAGAGACGGTGAAATTCTTCGAGAAGGCACCACCGACCACCGTCGCACTCGAAGCCTGTGGAGGCTCCCATCATTGGGCGAGGTTGTTAAGTTCGTTCGGTCATGAGGTGAAATTGATCGCGCCTCAGTTGGCGAAGCCTTATGTGAAACGCGGCAAGAACGACGCGGCGGACGCGGAGGCTTTGTGTGAGGCGATGAGCCGCCCCACCATGCGGTTCGTGCCGGTGAAGACTGCGGACCAGCAGGCGGCGTTGATGCTGGTCGGCATGCGAGAGAGACTCATTCGCAATCGGACACAGCTCGCCAACGCCATTCGCGGTTTTGCCATGGAGTTCGGCATCGTCGCGGCCACCGGGATGTGCCGCATCGAGCCTTTGTTGGTGCGAATAGCGGCTGATCAATCCCTGCCTGAATTGGCCCGCGAGCTTTTTGCCATGCATCGCGTTGAGTATCGAGATTTGCTTTCGGAAACGAAAGCTGTCGAGGAAAGACTAACCGCGCTGCATCGCTCCGATGAATGCAGCAGGCGGCTTGCCGAAATTCCGGGTGTCGGACCGGTCGGCGCATCTCTTTTGATGATGAAGACCCCAGATCCTCGAATGTTTAAGTCTGGTCGCGATTTTGCCGCCTGGATAGGACTTACACCCAAAGACCATTCGACCGCAGGCAAGCTCAGGCTTGGGGCGATCACACGTGCTGGCGACGAGATGCTGAGGAGCGTATTGGTCGTTGGTGCAACGGCTCTTCTTCAGCATATCAGAGCGGGTCGAAGCAGACATGGTTCCCGATGGCTCATCGAGCTCCTGCAACGGAAAAAACCGAAGCTGGTTGCGGTGGCGCTGGCCAACAAGATCGCCCGTATCGCCTGGAAGCTCATGGTGAGCGGCGAGGCGTATCGGCGGACAGAGGAGCAAACGCAAGCAACATAGGAATTGGCCATCACGGTGAGCAGAATAGAATGCTACCGTGTTGAGCTGATGCTGTGAACTTGCAAGAGAAAAGCAGATGGTGGATCGATCGATCCAAGACGCGTGATACTCCGTCAGTTCCATTGGCCTTTCAAGGTCGTTGCCGTGTTAGGAACATGCGTTGCGGAAACCATCTTGGCCAGTGGTCATGTGCGACCACACACAAAGGCCGCACATATGGAAGCAAGCGATCCGATCAAAAATATCTGTAAAAACACTTGCAAGTGGGAGCCGTCCACATATGGAACTGGGCGCGCCGCGAAGAGATGCCGCTCCCGTTGGCGGCATGAGCGGGCTCGATGCCATGGCGCTGTCGGACGGGGCGCTCGAGGCCTGGATGGCTGCCAAGACCAACCGCCCGCTGGTGCGGACCATGTCGGCGCTGGATGGCTTCGTAACGGCGGCGGTCACCGGGCCGCGGTTCCCGGACCCGCAAGACTGGATGTGCCCGCTCATGGGGTTGCCGCGCGACGTCCTGGCCAAAGGGTCTGCAACCGATCACGCCGTGTTTGCCAGCGTCGCCAGAATCCACAACCGGATCAACGAAACGCTCTTCGACAGACCGCAAAATTATGCGCCCGCTTCGCCACCAAGCCCAGCGGCGGCATCGACCCTCGGCCGTGGTGCGAGGGATTCCACGCCGCCATGAATCTCAACATCAAGCGCTGGAAACGGTTACTCGACCTCAACAACCCCAACCACGGCCTGCTGCTGCCGATCCTGATCTACTGCGTCGACAAAAAGGGCAGGCCCGTCCTCGGCAAGCCCAGGCCGGGGCCCGACACCGCGCACTTCATCGAGCACGAGGCGCACAAAGACATCGCCCTCGTCATCCCCGCTCTGCGCGAACTCCATTACGTCACCCATTATAACCCGGAGTGATCGGCGCCGGCGCGCCGACCAACGAGCGACTTAACCATCAAGACGATTTCGGGAAAGGTGCCTTGGCGCATCGCTTACGCGGTATGTAGTTCCATCGTCAAAGCAATGTCGACACGGCTGCGCGATGCTTCCTTCAGTCGCGCCTACCGATCTGGGGAAGAACGCCAGTCGATCGTGAACTATGAAGCCGCGAGCGATTTCGGCTGGCTTTGAAGCGCGGCGATGAGAAGCCACAAAAGCTTCCTGAACCATTTGAGCAGGAGCGAGAAGTTGTAGCCGGCGGCGGCCAGGATGGCGTTGACGGCGTCGCCCTGCTCGCCGGCGAGGTAGTTGCGGTCCATCCGGTGTTCGGCCTTGATATGGCCGATCACGGGCTCGATCGCGGAGCGGCGGCGCATCTGGCGCTTGATGGCTGGGGTGACGCGGCGCTTCCGGCCGGCGGTGAAGACCCTGAACTTGTGGCTGTCGGGTGCATTGTGGCCCCGATATCCGGCGTCGGCGAGAATGCGACCGATCTCATTGCCGATGGTCTCTTCCATGCCCGGGATCACGGTGGCCAGGGTATGGCCGTCATAAGGATTGCCCGGCAGTGCCTTCGCGTGCAGGGCGAACTGGCCGCCCTTCGAGCGCTCGAGCGTGGTGGCGAGCGAGACCTTGACGCCGAACTCGTAGGGGGCATGCGCCTTGCCCTTGCCGATGCACTCGACCTCCGGCGCATGCAGGCTCCAGATCTTGCGGCCGCGCTGGCGTGGCCGTTGCTCCAGCATCGCCGATGCCTGGTAGAGCGGCCATTTGAAGATCGCGTCTAACGCCGCGTCGCCGGCGATCTGGCGGGAGATGTCACGAATGGTCCGGCCGAGATAGGTCTTGAGCTTGCGCAGCGCCTTGTTGGCCCGCTTGAACTGCTTGGCGTGCGCATAGCGCTGGTGCTTGATCAGCGCCAGCTTGCCGACCCGCACATAGGTCTGGCGCAAATCCACACCCACCTGCTTGGCTAGCCGCACAAGCCGCTCGCGCGCCCGATGAGTGAGCTTGGCGTCGGTCGGGAACATCACGTTCTTCGGCTGCACGGTCGTGTCCACGATCACCCGGCGCGTGTCGGCCGGCTTCATCGCCCGCTCTTGACCGCCACCGCGAGGCTTTCCTGCAGCAGAGCCGTGATCCGCTCCTCGCCCATGCGCTGGCGCCAGCGCCGAGCGATCGAAGGACAATTCGTGACGGAAGAACTCTTCGCCAGTGAGATACTGGAAGTAGCGGTTCTCCACCCAGCGGGCGCATAGCTCCTCGTCCGACAGATCGAACGTGTGCTTCAGGATCGCAAGCCCCGCCATTAACTGCGTCGGCAACGGCGGCATGCCCGGTCCGTCCGAATAGACCGCGCCGAACCGCTCTTCCAGCACCGGCCAGTCGATAGCCTGCGCCAGCCGCACCAGCTCGTGCTTCATGTTGATGATCTGATCGAGCCTGGAGCGGAACAGGTCCTGCTCTCCCGTCTCGCGCTTCTCGCGTGGTCTGGACACCGCCGTCCCCTCGACTCACTGCCCCCAGACCAGTGAATCACGCCTAAAAGCAGGAGGGAATCGCAAAACCGAATTGCAAGAAAACGCCGGCCAAATACCGCAAATCCTGCAATGCCAAACACGCCACCTTCGTCAATCAACATGCCAGATCAATGGCTTGCGCATAGTTACGGGCGACAACGCCACTGCAATAAGTCCAAAGATCGATAGCCCAGCCGAATGGTGGGATTTGACGGGCCCGGAGGACGTACAACTCTTTGATTTTATTGTTTTTTCGTAGATCAAAATCAGACATTTTCCCGTATCATTCCGTATCGGATGCGCGACAGGTTGACCTGCCAGCCTACCGAGGTCGGTGTCAGTAGTAGCTGGCAACCGGCTCTCCCAGAGCGTCCAGCCTAGGCACTACGCCTAAGCCCGGCGTTTTCGGCGCAATTACGCGGCCATCGATGACCTCAAATTCGCCGTCGGCGATCTGACGCGAGACGAGTTTCCGGCAATCAAAAATGCACCGCAAGTGCCGCTCTGGGAACGTCTGGCCCAAGTGTACAGTTGCAGCGAACGCAATTTCCGATCCAACTGTATCCATGACACTCACTGTGTAGCCCGCTGCAATGCCGATATCACGGTGTCGGCGCCCTTTGGTCAGGCCGCCATTCTTGGAGATCTTGATGCCAAATCCCTCTGCGGCATCGTCTGCGACTAATTGGAGGATTGACGCATCGCTTATTGCAAGTTCGTCGAAAAACATTGGAATGTCGGAGCGACGGCGTAGCGAGAGGCACTCGCGCCAAGTCGCACAGGGTTGTTCAAGCACGAAATCCAGGCCGTCCGGCAACAGCCGAAGCATGCGAAGGGCCGTCTCAACCGTCATCCCACCATTCGCATCGACGATAAAGTACTCACCAGGTTTTTTGTCGGCGAGTGATGCAGCAATCCGAGCCGCATCGTCTGCAGGTTCGCCTCCAATCTTGACGGAATGGCCGATGTAGCCCATCGACCGATGCTCCGCGACTCGCCGGCGCATGTCCTCGGGCTCGCCCATATAAATACCTGAAATAACCGGCATTTTGAGGTCAGTACTGCCTCCCAAGAGTTCACACACTGGTAGGCCAACAGATTTGCCGAAGAGGTCCCAACAAGCGACGTCGAGCGCTGTTTTCGCATGCTCATGGCCAACGAGAGCCGTGTCCATCGCATCATTGATTCGATCGACACGCGTCGGGTCGAGACCAATAAGCTGCGGCGCAATCTCGGCGATACCAGACCGAACGCCGAGCGCATGAGCCGCGACATAGTTTGGACCGAAAGGCGTGCTTTCACCCCATCCTTCAAGCCCAGTCTGCGTTGTTATGCGCACAATCGTTGCATCGAAGGACGTGTACTCGCGGCCACCCGACAATCGGTAGACACCACCCGAATAGGGCAGGTCCACCTGAAAGACATCGATACGTGCGATCTTCAGTACGGACATCTTTACGTCTCTTTCTCTATTCGGGAACGATCATTACAAGTTTCCCGCTGATAGTCTTCGACAAGAACTCTTGCTGAGCTTTCGCAATGTCTTTTAGCGGGTAGGTTTTGCCGACGAAGGGGCGTATCTCGCCTTTCTCGATGTAAGACACGAGGTTGTCGAAGACGACTTCGTCATACAATGTGCAGCCAAAGAAGGTGAGATCTTTCAGATACAGGGTACGGACATCAAGTTCGACAATGGGGCCGGCGATGGCCCCGGCGACAGCATATCGGCCGCCTTTCTTTAAGACATCGAGGAGATCTGCAAAAGCGGGGCCTGCAGCGACATCAATGACAACATCGACGGACTCTTTGCCGAGGTGTTTGGCTAAGCTCTCTCCCCGAGCCACCACACGGTCGGCACCAAGATCCCGGATTTCATCGGCCTTGCTCAGACCTGCGACCGCAGTCACAAGAGCTCCCCGCCGTTTGGCCAGTTGGACGGCGGCGGATCCAACACCACCGGATGCCCCGGTAATAACGACATGCTCACCCTGCTTCACTCCGGCACGGTGCAACATTCCCTCAGCTGTTGAATAGGAGCATGGCACTGAAGCCAATTCGACGTCGCTCCAGTCGCAATTGACCGCATTGGTTTCGTGTGATGGCGCTTTCGCATATTGAGCGAAAGCTCCATCGCACTCCGAGCCAAAAGCCCAGTGTTCCATCGGTCGGTAGTCGACATACGAACGAAGCATGTTTCGTACAATGACGCGTTCGCCAATCCGACCGAGGTCCACGCCATCTCCCACGGCCACAATACGACCACAGCAGTCAATACCCTGAATTCGCGGGAAGGACATCGGAGCGCCGGCCCACGTTGCGTCGGCGTCCTGAAAACTCTCGAAGCCTTGCGCTCCACCCTCCTCGGTGCCGCTTTTAACGCCCTTCGAGTACCAACCGATCCGCGTATTGATGTCAGTGTTATTGATCCCCGCCGCAGCTACTTTGATCAGGACTTCACCCGGCCCTGGCATCGGAACGGGGATGTCACTGCGATACACTAGCTTGTCGAAACCGCCATGTCCCACAAGGAGCACCCCGGTCATCACCTTTGGGATTGCGGCGAGCGAACCGACCGAAGATTTCGGGATCTCATTCTTCATGCCGAGCTGTCCTTCCATGGAGTACTTTGCAGCCAGCCGGTATAGGCGGCGTGATGAGGAGCGGAGCCGATAGCAGTTCAAAAAGGGTGCTGACACAACAAGTGCCCTAGCGCCGCCGATTTGCATCGGCGGCGACTGTTAGGCACCGGCTTTCGCTCGCACTTCAATCCGCTATCCGATGGCGGGTTTGGTCGGCCTCCGAGCGCTTCTAGTGCGTTGCCTTGGCTTGAGCGATCCAATCATCCATTTTCGCCTTGTTCTTAGCCTCCCATTCGTCTGCATGCTTTCTAATTTGTTCATTGGATTGTTCTCCCCCATGGATTAGCAAAGCTTCAGCATTCAAGTCTTCTAAAGGAACTTTTACGAGCTCAAAGAACTTCTTAGCAGAGGGATTGTCTTTGATGAATTTCGTTGAGGCGGCCACGCCGAGGCTCATCTTGGTAAATCCAACGTTTCCAATGCCGGGAACCTCAGTGCTTCCCACTTGGCCGTCAGGTAGTTCAGTCTTCTTCACATTGAGCCAAACCACATCTCTACCGGGCTGTAGCTGGCTTAAAATCCAGAAGGGGGTCCAAGTATAGAAAATCGTTGGCTTGCCTTGTTTGATGCGTTCAATTGCATCAGCGATAATTGCGTTGTAGCTCCCCTGCTTCTGTTCGACAGTGTCGCGTAAGCCATACGCGTCAAGATGATGATTAATCACACGCTCGCAACCCCAGCCGGGATCGCAACCGAATATATCCGCTTTGCCATTTCCATCGACGTCGAAAAGTTTTGCTTTAGCAGGGTCCTTCAGATCCTCGAGATATTTGATGCCCGTGGCGTCGGCAGTCTTCTTGTCGAGGAGATAGCCCTGAATTGCATCTTTCGTGACCGGCCCCAGCGTCGTTATCACGTCCGGACCACCGTTTTCCTTTACGAATGCGATATGAAGTGGGTCATTGTACGCGGGATAAAATGTGACATCACCTTGCTTTAGGGCAACGTAAGCCACCTCGATATTTACCTGTGCGGGTTCAGCCACATCATAGCCAAGTTGGCGCAGACCATCATTAACGATGTACGTCGTCATGAGCTCTTCGAGAGCGCCATCCCAAGCTGGGACGATGCGTTCACCGGCAAAAGCAGAGGACGAGATCATGATTGAACTATACAGAATAGCACGCAAAAGCGATTTCATGTCTTTATACTCCCATTGTTCGTGCGTGGCGGCCCGAAAAGGTTGGCTTTAGTTATCTTCCCTGTGGCCATTCCCCACACGAGCTTATAGGTCGCGCGCGCCCCTACTTCAAATGAGTATTTCTTGGCCCGGTACATAACCGAGAGTCATGGCTGCGCTTAGGTTTCAATCTCGCGCCGCTAGCACTGCCGGGCCACTCAAGATCTTAAGGCTTGAAAACTGCGCCAACCACAGTCTGCCGAGCAGGACTTACCCTCACCTTAAAGCCGCCGACGCGAGTGAAATTTGGTCGGGACAAGCGAGAACCATGACGGCCTAACTTGACGCTAACGGGGACTCAACACCGCCCCGGGCAGGGCTTCCTTGGTTCGACAAGCTTCGCAGGGCTCGGTCTTAGAGCCTCTGAGGACCAGGATTTTTGCTGCAGAGACTGTCCAACGTTTTGACACCTTTCGAAAGACCGTTTGGCTGTTGAGAGGCTCGGGCCGCACTTTGCACGAATCCGCAGCTTGTCGATTGGCCTCAACAGTTCCCGCCGGCATCGGCAAGTCGACCTCGGCCAGCTTCGGCGCCCTTGCGGATCAGTCCGAATCAATGGAACGCGCTGCGTCAGCTCCCTGCACGGATCGCTGCGGTCATCGGCGGGATCGATGCGACACCGGACCCGGAGCGGCGAGCGAGCTTGGTCGGCAGGTATCACAGCTATCTGGGCGCTTGATCTGCTCAACCATCGACGCATTCTCCAAGAAGCAGGGCTCTTTGCTCCAGCAGTTGCTGCCCTCGGGCACCTGGCCCGATGATCTGCTCCACTCGCTCAAGATGGGCAGCAACCCCTTGTGCGGGGGTGGTGCGCGCTTCGCACGATCCGGAGCTACAGCTTCCAGATCCGCAACTGTCTCGCAGACGCCGCTCTCGATCTCTTCGTTCTCTATAAGCGCCGCCATTCGGTCAGCGCCAGGAGCATCGCCTTCAGCGCGTCAACGTCGGCCCGTACCGCTCGGATCACGCGAGCAAGATGATCCGCGTCCACGCTGCTGCCCACCCGCACAATCAAGTCGCCCACGACTATTTCCACGGCGCACTGTAGAGCATTCAAATCGGGTGAACTGAAGCGCCGGATAATCGCCACCCGAGGCCGGCAGGTCCTTTCCAAGAGCCGCCGCCAGTTGAACAACTGGGACGGCGCAATGCCGACACGGCGCGCGATCGCCGAGATGTTTGCGTCAGGCACAAGCGTTTCCGCCACAAGCCCGAAGAGGACGGAATCAAGATGTTCGATCCCCTGACTGTTTCTACATCAGGTATAGGCGTGCTTATAGAAATTCCCATCATCAGTTCAAAACAGAAAGCCGATGAATCGTAAATTCAGCCACCCGCTGCTACGTGGGTTCCCTTCAACGGCCGACTGCGCGATGAACTACTCAACGAGACGCTGTTTACCTCGCTGGCTCAGGCGCGCGGCGCCGACTACAACACCGCCGCAGTCCCAAATCGCCCGCCGAAGTGTGACCGCCAGCGGGGCAGGTTAGCGCGTCCACCAACTGCCCGACAGTAGCTTCTGACGCTTTCCAGCGATACGAATGGCTGATGGCATGCCTGGACCACACATGAAACGCACCTACTTCCAGATCGATTTTGGGTTAACGCTGCGACCACGCAGTTCCAAATGAGAGGCCCTCCAATCTCAGTTTGAAATAGCATAAGGTCGTCGGCGATGCCGTGCACCAAGGTCACCAGGGCAATTCGTCTGACGGTTGCACAAGCCGACAATACGAAACTGATTGGGCGAACCTCCGGCACTCGCCCAATCAGCAGTGTCTCACTTTGTTTGAGCAGCAGCCTTCGCTTCAGCGATCCACGAGTCCCACTGCTTTTGGTGTTCAGCCTTCCATTGCTCGGCATGCTTGCGGATATGGGCTCTAGTGTTCTCGCCGTTCCGCACAAGGGTATTTTCGGCGGCAATATCCGCAACAGGATATCTTAGGAGCTCAAACCATTTACGCGCTGCAGGGTTAGCGTTCAGGAATTCCGTGTTCGCCAGGACGTGAACTGACATGACGGGAAATCCGGTGTTGCCAATACTTGCGACCTTTGTGGTGCTGCCGACCTGGTCGTCGGGAAGCGAGGTAAATGGAACGGTGAGCCAAACCACTTCGTGGCCAGGCCGTAACACGCCCCCCAACCAGAAGGGCATCCAAGAATAGTAAATTGTCGGCTTTTCTTCTTTGATCCTTGCTATCGCATCAGCAATGATCGTTTCATAAGACCCTTGAATTTGATGCACGCTGCTGCGGAGACCATATGAATCCAGTTGATGTTCAATAATTCGTTCACATCCCCAACCGGCGTCACATCCGTACAGATCAGCTATGCCATCTCCATCGATGTCAAACAATTTGGCGATTGCTGGGTCTTTGAGTTGATCGATCGACTTGATCTTGTACGCGTCGGCAGCCTTCTTATCGATGAGGTAGCCCTGCATACCGTCAACCTGAAGGGTCCCGACCGGTTGTAGTTTTGTGTCACCTCCGGCATTTTTGTAGAAGGTTTTGTGAACCGGATCCACGTACTCGGCGGTAAAGCTCGCGTCTCCGCTAGCTACTGCCAGAAACGCTGCTTGCATTTGCATAGATAAGGATTCTCTAACGTCGTAGCCGAGGTCTTCCAAACCCATGATGACAAGTTCCTCTTGGAACCATTCGCTTGCTAAGTTAAAATCGGCCGGTTGGACAATTACGCCTTTTCCGGGCAATTGTTGAGAAAAGGCGGTGCTAACTATTATGTTGCAGGTGATCAGAATCATGCTTGCCGCAATATTTTTCGTAAGCGTTCTCATTGCAGTCTCCCATTGAGTTGCTGCTGGCCAGGCAGGATTTTCGGCCTCTTGCCGAAGTGGTCGCTCACCGATCAACTTCAGTTCCTTTCACCGATCGCCTTGTAGGCGCGCCAGCCACCGAAGGCTGTAATGTCGCGAGTACCCTGAAGGGCCTCTGGTTCGACAAGGAAACCTTTCACCACCCGGCCGTCCGCCAATTTTATCGTGCCGAGGGACAGCGGTGCTGGGATAGCATTTGCGAACTTCCCGAACGAAGACGTGGACAATCCCCAAATTTCGAGTTCGATTGCTCCGCCCTTGCCCGCCTGAACGCGCAGCATCCCCGGTTTTGGAGGTGAGGTAGTAAGCTCGTGTAAAACGTAGTCGGGCGCGGTTCTCGTCGTCTCGATGAGACGCCCATTCAAAGCTTCCAACTCAAAGTTCAAAGCCATACCCGAAAGATGCGCACCAACCACACCAATCCGTAACTCCTCGGCATCAATCGCCGGCATCAGCGAAAGGGGTGCCTGTCTCACCTTGCGGGAACCGACATGTAGGTGCGTATCGGCGTGGAACACCCTGCCCAAGCTAGCTAGTTTTGCATCACACCCTCCCGGCGCAAGCAGGGTTATGCCGAAGGGGATTCCGTCAGGGCGAAATGAGGCCGGTATAGCGAGGCCACAGAGATCAAGGAGATTGACAAAATTCGTGTAGGTGCCAAGTCTTCTATTCAGTTCGACTGGCTGGGCTTGGACCTCGGCAAGTGAATACGCTGTCGGAGCGGTAGGCAGCACAATTGCGTCCACCTTTGCAAAAGTCAGTGCCGCGATTCTGCGTAACTCTTGGAGGCGATAGGACGCAGAAAATGCATCCGCGGCAGTGAAGCGTGCCCCGGCCGCAATGACTTCACGCACGACCGGGTGGATGGAACTTGGGTTGCATGATAAAAGGTCTCGGGTCACGAGATAGCGCTCGGCAAGCCACGGGCCTTCATAAAGAAGACCAGCCGTCTCGTAGAACGGCTCAAGATCAAACTCGACAAGAGTGGCTCCTAGCCTTCTCCAGCGTTTCAATGCCTGGGCGTAGGCGGCCCGCGCCTCGGTGTCACCGAAGAACCTTAGCTGCTCGTTTCGGGGAACACCGAGACGAAGATCATTGGGAAACGGCGGCAAGGCATGTAGCGGCCGATCGCGGGAAAAGGGATCTGAGAGGTGAGGTCCCGCAACTACATTGAGCGCAAGTGCGGCGTCGTCCACAGTCAGCGTGAATAAGGAGATGCAGTCGAGACTGCGGCATGCCGGTACGACGCCGGTAGTCGGAATTAAACCGAGACTCGGCTTTAGCCCAACGATGTTGTTAAGCATTGCTGGTATGCGGCCCGATCCAGCTGTGTCGGTGCCTAGCGCCAACGGTACAAGGCCCGCGCTAACCGCAGTGGCTGATCCTGCACTAGACCCTCCAGGTATGATATCCGCACGGATAGGGTTTCGTGGAATGCCATAAGGAGAACGCACGCCGACAAGACCGGTCGCGAACTGATCGAGGTTGGTCTTGCCAACAATAATTGCCCCTGCAGCACGTAAACGCTGCACTACGATCGAGTCTTGGTTTGGTATATAGGAGAACGCCGGGCACGCGGCGGTGGTCGCGAAGCCCAGTGCGTCGATGTTATCCTTAACCGCTACAGGCACTCCATAAAGGGGTAGACTTGCTGCTTTCGGAGACGATGAAAGCCTTTTCGCCTGCGCGACTGCGTCTTCCTCTTCGCAGAGGCTAATGAAGACGGCCGGATCGGCGTACTGTCGAATCCTTTCATAGGTCCGCGAAATGGTTTCCTCAGGTGAAGCGATGCCAGCCCTGTGGGCGCCGAGAATCGCGTCAACTGTCTCAGGTTGATCAGGTAGCATGGCAACGGCTCCTCACAGCGAAGCTGTCAAGCGCAGCTGTCGCCGTTGAATTGGCGTACAAAGGAACTACGGTGGCGAACTTCGCGCGGAGCTAGATCATTTCGAGGTGTCTGAGAATGAACTTCCTCATCGAAATAAAAGCATCTTTTGTCTGCTCCGGATCTCGGTCGACGAAACAGTGCTCTGCCTCTTTGATCGAAATCAGGACGTGAGGGACTTCGTGTTTCTTGAGCTGGGCAGCCAGTTTTGCGGACCCCTCGTAAGACACATCTGCATCTTTAGCGCCATGGATTAGTTGCGCCGGCGGAAACCCATTAATACCATTTTCCAGTTATAAATTAATGTTGTGATGCATGTGATGCGAGGGCCAAACGATCGAAAGCGGTCGCAATAACCGGCACTCTTTGGCGTCGTTGGGGCAAGGCCGCTTGATTGTCATGCAAGGATTGCGAATGTTAGTCAGCTTGGTCGAGCCACACCTTGCCGAGCTCGATCTCCTGGGTCGGGTGCATTGTGTATCCCCTAACTTGCTTAGTCGAATGGTTAAACAAGGAAAGCCAGTAGGGCTGGATAATAATGCCTGACTCTTGCAGAAGGGTCTCGATATCCTTCATCAGCGCCTTGCGCTTATGTGGGTCCGGCACAGTCAACGCAGCATCTAGCTTCTTGTCGAATTCCGGGTTTGACCACGCAGTCTCATTCCATGCCGCGCCACTCCTATAGGCAAGCGCCAAGTTCTGTACTCCTAACGGCCGATGGTTCCAATTTGATATCGAAAGTGGGTATTTCATCCAGTCGTTGTAGAAAGTGCTGATCGGAAGAACCGTGCGCTTCACCTTAAAACCAGCTTGACGGAACTGCTGCGCGATCGTATCGGCTGAATCCTTCATCCAATCGACGTCATTACTGAAGATCTCGTGCTCGAAGTCCATCTGACCAGCTTCGGTCATAAGGTGCTTTGCAGCCTCGACGTCTTGCTTCTTTTCCGGAAGCGGGTAATACTCTGGGTGTATTGGAGCCAAATGATAGTTTGCAGCAACGGTTCCATAGCCATTATAGGCGATCTGCATCACGGCAGCATTGTCGACTGCAAGCTGTAGTGCATTGCGCACTCGCTGGTCGTCATAGGGCTTGCTTGTTACCCGTGTGCGGCAGACGAGCGTTGTGGATGTTTTTGCCTCATATCTCACCAATCCGAGTTTATCAAATGAGGCGACATCATTCGCGGAGGTCTGATAGTTCGCATCAAGTTCTCCCGACTCGAAAGCGCTCTGAACCACGGACGTATCCGAGCCACCGTAATCGATGAATTGGACTTCGTCTAAGTGCGCTTCACCGTCCCACCATCTTCCGTTGGTCCGACGCTTCAGGACGGCCTTTTGGCCTACTTCCCAAGACACCAATTCAAACGGCCCCGTACCAACGGGATGGGAAACGAGATTTGACCCGTTCTTCTCGTAGTCACGATGAACGATCATGGCAGGGTAGTCGGCCATCCCAGCGATGATTGTGATATCAGGTTTAGGTAGCTTGAGCTTAACCGTGTAGTCGTCAACCTTAATAATGGCGCCGTCCCTCGCCTTACCTGTCTTTTCATCGACCATCGTCGCCATGCGGGCGGCCATCGAATTTCCCGGTACGTCTCTTTCGCACCAGCGGAGGAGGTTGAACACCACGTCATCCGCAGTGAAGTCGTCGCCGTTGTTCCACTTTACACCCTTCCGCAGGTGCAAGACATATTCCGTTGCATCATCATTCGTGACCCAACTTTTCAGAAGCCTTGGCTCGAACGTGTATTGGGCAGTGTACTTTACCAAATTTTCAAGGAACTGGCGGTAAATATTAGCCAGTTCTCCTGTATCATTTACGCGAGGGTCCTTAACACCTTGGACTTGCATGGCAACCCGCAGCGTTCCGCCTTTTTTTGCTACCTCTTCGGCATGCGCCGACGGCATGGCGCCCAACATTGAGTATGCTAGACCTGTTGACGCACCAAAGATGGAAGCGAGCGCCAGGAACTCGCGCCGATCCATTCCGCCCTTTTTTGCCTCTTCGACGAGACTGTCGAATGGAATGGGTATTGATGTATCCTGATTGTTGAAGTAACTCATTTTGGACCTCCGAATGATTACATTTGGCCGATGGGACCCGGGCGCACTAATTATTAGGGGTCTTGCATGGCTCCCACAGCAGGCAGCGCAACTATTACCTCGAGCCGAAGATTTGTGGGAAACTTCGACATCGCACCATTGCCTTTAGTTCGCTTCGAGGTACTTGAGCACGAATTCCTGCATCGAGTTGTAAGCATCCTCGACCTGCGTTGGGTCCCCGCCGTCGAAACAGTGTTCCGCCTTGTCGATCGGTATCAGGATGTGGAAAACTTCGTGCTTCTTGAGTTGATCGGCCATTTTCGTTGACTCCTCAAAGGGGACGTCAGTGTCAAGAGTCCCGTGGAGCAGCAATGTAGGCGGATAACTATCCGTAACATTCTTCACTGGCTCATATGCCGCTATGTCTTCACTGAGAGCGTCGGGGCCGAATCCACTCACTTCCTGAGGCCATAGCCCGGTTTGGCGGTAGTACATATAGATTTTGCCGCCGTTCCCCTTCCTAAGTTGGGCGTCAGAGATGACAGTTCCATCCGTTTGCTCCTTCGCTTCTCCCTCAGTGATCTTTTCTAGATTGTATTTGGTATGCGGGTTCGGCTGGGTGTACCAGTCGGCATTCAATTCGCCGTAGCCGTACAGCGAAACGAGAGCCTTTGGTTTCGGTTGAACTCGATAACCGGTTGTCAATGTCAAGTATCCTCCAGCAGAGTCCCCTACTACGACGATCCGTTCTGCATCCAGATGGTAACACTTAGCGCCCTCTTCTCCCAACCAAGCGAAAGCTGCTTCTATATCGCTGGCGATCGCAGGAAGCTTCGTTTCTGGCGCGAGGCGGTAGTCGATGGAAACAAGCGCGAACTGACTTCTCTCTGCCAAGGCAATAATTCGCGGTAAGACGGGGTTATCGGCCGTCAGCCCTCGGTTACCTGTGATTAAGGCGCCACCATGAATATAGACGACCACTGGGCACAGACTATCGCCCTTTGGCCGGTAAATATCGGCAAGAATCTCGTGTTCGCCGACTCTTCGGTAAGTTACCGTCGTCTTCTCTAGGCTACCGTGACATGATGATACACTGACGTTCACGAACTCGTCTCCAAGTTCAGTTGATTTGGTCGTAGGGCTTCGGACGTTATCTCTGACCCATCAGAGGCTCGTACTTTCTCGCTCGGTGCAACATGTCCAAGGTGATTTTTCGGACTTCCCGCTTGCTTATCGCAATGTGGGACGTTAGCAGTCGCTGCGCGTCGTCAGAACGCCTACTTTGAAGCGCGGCAAGAATCTCGGCATGCTCGTTATACGTCGCAGTGACCCGATTATCCTTGGTGAAGTCAAGCCGGCGAATGATGCGAATGCGCTCTGTTATTTCGCGATGCGTGTGCATCATTTCGCGATTGCCAGTGCTCTCTACGATTGTCCGATGGAATGCCTCGTCCAACGCGCTTGTTTCTATTGCATCCTGCAACCGCTCGGCGGCGGGCACCTGCCAGATGCGCGCGAGTAACTCCAATTCAGGCCAGTCCTTCCTCGTGGCGCAAAGCTCTCGCGCGGCGAAACATTCAATCAAGGTACGGAAATCGTATAGCTCGTCGAACTTCTCGAAATTGAGGGGCACAATTAGCCAGCCCACCTTAGGCAGGGCCTGGATAAAACCCTCATGCTGCAGCTTCTGCAGGGCCTGCCGTAGCGGCGTGCGGCTGACTTCGATTTGCTGCGCGAGGTCCGACTCAGACAAACGATCTCCAGGCATTAAAACAAAATCGAAAATCCGCCTTTTGATCTCGTCATACGCGCGCCCGGCAAGATTTCCGGCGTCTCTATCGATATTGACGATCTTAGCCATTATAGACTCGATGGTAGAATGAAGCTCTGGTAGACATGCTAGTATACAAGAAGGTATCCAGAGTCAAGCCATTCCGAGACGATGGTGATGGCTTCGCATAGCCGTTAGGGCATTGCCGATGCAGGGTTGCCTCTTTTCTCCAACTGCGATGGTGGGTTCAGCAGGCCATTTCCGCGAACTAGGCGACGTTCTACATATACCTACGTCGTAGCATTCACATTCGAAGCGCGTGCAGCCAGCACCGACTTCCTTGATTTGTCCGTGTGATGATCTACTCGGTATTGGGATAGACTCGGGGCGGCGCGCCAAGGAATAGCTCTCCCTCCATGGATGCTGCCAGTGTTCGAACTTGCCGCGGATCCTCTGACGTCCGTAGGAAGAGAGCGATCCTATGTTAAGGGAGGCCAGTTCCGGTTTGAATCGCAGGGCGGCCGTGATCCGATCTTCGACGTTCGCCTTTGGCCCGCCACTCGTGGTGATGTTTACGATCACGTTGGATTCCCGCCGCACCCGATCGGCGTCGCTGGCGCCCGCCAAGAGATATCGACGCGGCGGTTCCAGCTGGTTACCGGGCGCAGCTGCATGGGCAACGCCTTTAATGGCGCCGCCGCACCGATGGGCCGCAGATCGTCGATTGGTACAATAGAGGAGCTTCTGAAGTGTCTCGATCACGATCCTGAACCCGCCATGCCGTCCTCGACGCAACGTCGATGCTGGGGAGCGATGCCGTGGGGCGAGGCTATTGTGCGGCAGGCTCTCGCCAAATGCTGCGTCTTCATGCCGTTCCACAAGGCGATTGGCGGCATCTCCGGCTACTTTGTCGTTTCGTTCACGCCGCAGTGGTTAAATCTCGTCGAGAACAATCAGAACGATCCCGCCTGGGCCATTCCGCGCCAGCTTAAACCTCGCTGCCCCCGTCGATGCAAAGCTCTCGGTCAGCGGCAAGAGATCTTTGGCTATCGGTCCCTTCTACGACCTCCCTATCTGCCGTCAAACAAGCGGTATCCCGGCAGGCTTGAGCTGCTTCCGCACGTCGCTGCGGACACCGACCACCCTACGCGCGTCGCAGGCGCAGGCCGTCGACCAGATCTTCGATGCAATCCAATTCAAGGCGGTGCGGAACTTGATGCGACGTTCAAACGCATGGCCGCCATTAGAACGCAGAGAACGCGCAGGGGCACGATCCCGCTCACCACCATGCTCCGGATATTTGTGTTGGGAAATCACCCCGAAGGCTTACAGAAACTCATCCCACGGATCAGTTTTTGGCATGACTGCCATAGCCGTAGGTTAGGCTATTTATAATAATCAGGCGGTCACCAGGGGCCGCTTTGTCGCTATCTGCGTTCCATGAGAAAGATGCCATGTCTCTCATTCAGCTGTCCGAACACCTTTGGGTATTTCGAGATACATGCAACGTTTACGTTCTTAAAAGCGGTAAAGAATGCTTGCTGATCGACACCGGATCGGGAGCTATTTTGCAGCATCTTTCCACAATCGGGGTCGATCATGTCAAATGGGTTTTACATACCCACCATCACAGGGACCAGTGCTGGGGCACACCCCTTATCCAACAAACAGGGGCACAAATTGCTGTACCGGAATATGAGCGTCATCTGTTCGAAAATGTCGAGGCTTACTGGCAGGCAAAGCGCATCTATGACAACTACAATGACGGAAATACGTTTTTCGCTCTGGGAGAAGATATCGCGATCAATGCTGTACTTCTTGATTACGGAAACTTTACATGGAATGGCTACAACCTCCGTGTACTGCCGGCTAAGGGTCATACTTACGGCATGATCAACCTGATTGCAGACATCGATGGACAGAAAGTTGCCTTTATAGGCGACTTGATGGCGAGGGGGGGGCGGATATATCAACTTCACGCGATGGAATATGGCTATAGCGATCTACTTGGCATCGAATTTACGATGCAATCGATACTCGCCTTGAAAAAGGAAAGCGTGCAAAAAGCCTATCCTTCGCACGGCGAGCCCATCAGTGAGGTGAAATCCGATATTGAAAAGCTTGAATCACGGCTCGAAACGCTTTCAGGTTTAGGCGGGCTTTGCACAACCGGTCTAAACAGAAAATTTGACGAAAAACGGACCATTCGAGAGAGCAAGCTTCAATCGATTTCCGAACATCTGCTTTGGGCCGGGCCGTATACCTGCTCAAACTTCTACATAGTGCTGAGTGGGGACGGCCACGCAATGCTTATCGACTATGGGCTGTCGTCAGTTGGACATCTCCATTGGGAAGCAGATTCCGATGGCATACAGGCGCTTCGGTTCATTGAACATCATATAGATCAGCTGCGCGACGATTATGGAGTCGGCAACATCGAATTGGTGATCCCTACTCATATTCATGACGATCATGTCTGTGGGATACCATTCCTTCAGCAACATTTCGGGACGAAGTGCTGGGCTCTCGATTGTGTGGCAGATATCATCAGCGACCCTGCTGCGTGGGCAAGTACGCCATGCTGCTTCCACAAACCCATCGCAGTGGAGCGTGTTCTGCGCGATGGAGAAGCATTCCAATGGAGAGGCTTCGACTTTGAGGTTCACCACGCCCCTGGCCAAACGGAGTACCACGCCCTAATTGTGGGCACGATCGACGGTAAACGCATCGTTTTTGGTGGGGATAATCTGTTCCTTCTCAACCGTGGCGCTGGAGGGATTGACCTCGAGACTCCCTTTCAGACTACAGTCATGCGCAATAGCTTTCAATTGGACATGCATCGACGCTGCGCCGATCTGCTAAAGGCGTTGAAGTTTGACCTACTATGCCCAGGCCACGGAGAGCTGATTACAATGGATCAGCGGAGAATTGAGGAATATACCGATTACATCCAACGCAAGGAAGCAGCTTTCCGTGACATAGTCGACGAACCCGCAGACCATTTCATCGATCTGTTCTGGGTACGAATGCTACCCTATCTCTCCGAGGTTAGGACTGGCAGCAGCGTGAATTTCACACTCAGGATTCGTAACAATCTGGAACGGACGGCCGTCTACGGCGCTCGTCTGATTGTGCCGCATGGCTGGACATCGGATGATGGATTTGAATGCATCACGCTTCAATCAGCGAAACGAGGTGAGATATTCCTGAGGGCCACGTCGCCCTCCGAGCTCGACCCCCGACGAAGACTTGTCACAGCGGAGATCCAGATCGACGGAATTTCGCAGGGACCAATTCCCGAGGCGCTCGTATCCACGTTACTGAATTAGCGCACTGTTTCCTCCGGTCTGGACCGCGTAGGTGCAGTTTGTGTTGTGCTAGCGCGATGGAGATCGACACCGACAAGATTGATGGTGTGGTTGTGGCAGTCCTTTGACTGATCTGCAGAATAGACTTTGCTCGGAGTCGCTTGACTGGGACGTTTTAAATCGACTCGCCGGAACCCGCGTCATGAGTGCCCGAGCGGGCCGCTAGGTCCACGGCAGGAGCTCACTAGGCTTGTTCTGCGGATGTCGGCGATGCGCGAGAGAGTGTTGATCAGCGTAGCCCTGAAGGGAGCCCGATCTGCAAAGTTGTCACACAGCCAAGGATTTCCTGCCGAGGGCTCTGCCACACAGTGCCATTCGGCGTTCGGCGGCGCCGTCGCTGTGCTCTATTAAGCCGTTGGCCACCGGGGCGCGTGGCAGATCACTGGTACGTCCAACGCTAACGCATCGCCTCGTCCGCGGGCTGAGCCCCACTAGCTCAGCCCGTCTATTCGCACTCTCACTGCAAATGGAGATACAGTGCTAGGTATTTCTTGATGATTTTTTGGGAGCCCGCGCGTTTGAGTTTCATCAAGACGATGATTGCTCGACAATATAACGAAACCACATACGGACGAATGTGCTTGGGACGTGGCAATCTCGATTCCAAGGTTGCACCAAACTCGAAATATTTTCCGGAGCATTCTCGATCCTCCTATGTAAACACGAGTGAAATTTCCCCTGTTTTCAAACGCTATCGGCATTCGACAAGGCTCAAATCCCGGCGATCACTTGGTATCTGTTACGGGATGTGTATCAGCCCGGCTCAGCGAGATTGCCGCACCACTGAGACAGATCACCAAACCTCCAAGCTTTGCTGGCGTAATCACTTCGCCGAATAAGGCCCATGCCACTACTATAGTGAAGACCGGGGTGAGATATAGCACCGTTCCGACGTGAACGGCAGATGATCGCCGCAGGCACAAGTAATACAAGGAATACGCGCCCACGGTTGAGAACAGCATGAACCAGCCAACGGCCAACCAGAATGTTGGATCCTGGAAAGGTGGACTCAGGGCACCGTCGGCCATAGCGAACGGCAAGAATAGGGTGGCGGAAAAACTGCTTTGAATGCCTATCGCGGGAAGAATTGGAGTTTCATCCTGCGAAATCTTGGCGATCATTGTCGCAGCCACCATCCCCGCAACTCCCAACACCGTCAATAAGTATGCCGCCCCAGGAGAGGAAGGTGCACCATAGCCGCCGGCGATCATAACGCCGATGAATGCAATAGCGAGGCCCGTCCATTCGCGGGCGGTGACGCGTTCGCCCAGAAAGGGACCCGCCACGGCAGCAGTCACGAGCGGCTGGAGGGCATAAATGATAGACACAGTGCCGGCCGGCATGCCGATATCGATTGCCACAATTGCACAACCAATCTGAAGAAACATACCGCAAAAACCCAGCAGCCCGTTTAGCAAGAGCGAGCGCGTGCCCGCCGAAAGGACGTGGCGGATGGATGCCGGCATCAGCAGCAGAGATATCAGCAAAAATCGCCAGAAGAGCACGAGAAAGACAGACTGAGTCTCCGCAGCCAGCTTTGCCCCGATGTAGCCGGAGCTCCACATTGCCACTAGCCCAAGGTCTAAGATTACGAAGCGATGCCGGAGTTTCATTCTGAACCAGTCGTGTTGGCCCCTGACAAAAGACGCCTTATTCGCGTCCGGCGCGCCATTCCCTGTAAGCCAGGTTCAATCGTGCACCCACTGAGGTAAGCGGCTGCGGGGGCAAGGTCTGGGGTTTCTCGAACGAGCGGAAAACCTCGCCGAGTTTGGAGCGGTGTCCGACAAGGAGTTCCGCCATTGCTATGCCAGCCGCCGTGGACTTGGTACCACCGATGCCGTTGCAGGCGCAGGCAGCGAAGATTCCGTCTGCTACCTGGCCAAACAGCGGCACTGAGTTCCGTGTAAGCGCCATCGCGCCCGCCCAGCGATACTGCATCTTCAAGTGACGATGAGCAGGGAACCGGTCCGCGAACTTGCGATCATGGAGGTCGCCGGCGCTTTTGATCGAGGCGGCGCCGACTTCGATCTTCGGATGGTAGGTGTAGCGCGAGCGTATAAGGATTCGGTCTCCACCCGGACCGTCGATACGCCGCAAGGTCGTGCCCATTGGCGAGGCTGGCGTGGCCCCCCATTTCCGGCATCCACCGAGCGCCGAGGGAGCGAACGGCTCGGTAAGCGACGCGTAAGTGAAAACGTGGAGAAGTTCACCGCTACCAAACCCGAAGCTCTCCGCGTGGCCGTTTGTCGCCAGGACCACCCGCCCTGCCCGGATCTCTCCCTTCGGTGTCTTGACGGTGCATCCGTTTGGCGAGGACTCTATCGACAGGGCAGGCGTCCGCTCAAACAGCCTGATCGGCTCCCGGAACTGATCCGCGATGGACCTGACCAACGCTGTGGGCTGCACCATGACCGCCCCGGGCGTGAATAGTCCGGACTTGAAGGATCGCGTGCCCGTGACGCCCTCAATTTCCGCGGCACTGAGAACCTGGTTCGGTTCGCCCAACGCTTTCAGTTTCAAGGAGTATGCCGCAAGGTGCTCCGTGCCTGCATCGGTCATGGCCACACTGTATTTGCCACTCGGATCGAATACGTCCTTGTCCCATCCATGCATCTCCGCCAGTCGGGCGTAATGTTGAATGGCCGTCCGCGCTACCAGGATCTCATTGTGGCTCTTGTTGGCGGCATTCACCCCGAAATTGCTCGAGGAAATGTCGTGGGGCAAATCAATGAGGAAGCCGGAGTTTCGGCCACTGGCCCCGTTTCCGACCATGTCGGCTTCGATGACGGCGACGGAAAGCTTGGGGTCGAGGTCGGCTAATCTTAGGGCTGCGGCCAACCCGGCGAAGCCAGCGCCGATGACCACTACATCGGCCGTGATGACCCGATCCAGCTCCGGCGTTGGCGTCCTCGATGGGAGCAATGCCGCCCAGCCGGACTCCGCGCCGTGGGCGGGAAGACGGCGCGCACGAAAGGTCTTGTTGACCATTATGCCGCTTCTTGTTCCACCAGTACGCCGAGCGCCGCCCCAAGCGCAGCGATGCGCTCCGCCGATAGGGGACGGAACGGCTTTCTGGCGTTGCCGCAGCCATATCCGGTCAGTTCGGAGGCCGCATATACGCTTGGCACATAGTCACCGTCCCAAAGAAGGGACATAATCGGCTCCAGCAGCTTCCAGATCGACTGGACGTCGTCCCACCTCTTTTCCTCAGCGGCCCTGGTGATTGCCACGCAGGTGCGAGGCGCAATGTTCGCACCACCCCAGATCAGTCCGGCACAACCCGCGAAAAGGGAGAACGGAACGAGCGGATCGGCCCCATTGATCACCTGCAAACCGGTGCCAATCAGCCTGACCTGACCGACCAAGTCTCCACTGCTGTCCTTGACGGCGCGAAATTCGGGCAGTTCGCACAATCTCCGCAGCAGGTCCGGCGTTATGCGCACGCCGACTGCCTGGGGTACATTGTATCCTATGATGGGCAATCCGACCCTGGCAACTTCGGCGTAGAAGTCGAAGACGCTATTGTCGTCCGAAGGCCCCTCGAAGAAGGGAGGAAGGACCATCACGCCATCCGCGCCGGAATCCTTTGCGAACCGCGTTCTTTCGACGACGTCGGCCGTAAGCAATGCCGACGTCTGGGCGATCACCTTGGCCCGTCCAGCGACGACGCGCGCGCCGCGTTCGATGAGGGACCTCGATTCATCCGGCGTCAGATAAACATGCATGCCCGTGCCGGAGCTGAAGACGATACCGTCGACGCCTGCGGCCAGATACCGCTCGATGAGTTCCTCGAAGCGCACGAAATCAATACGTCCATTTGCATCGAACGGCGCCGTGATCGCGAGATTAAGACCGGAGAAAGCAAATGATGACATTTCAGAAACCCTCGTTTGAACTGCTCAGGTCGATCCAAAGCGTTTTTGTCTGGCAATACTGGTCATGCGCGTGGAAGGCCTTGTCGCGGCCGCCGAAGCCCGACTGTTTGTAACCGCCGAACGGCGTGGCGGCGTCGCCCTCTCCGTAGCAGTTCACTGTAACGGTCCCTGCCCGGATCGCCCGTGCGGCCCGAAGCGCCCGCGTGCCGTCGGCCGTAAAGACAGAGGCCGCGAGGCCATATTCGGTCTCGTTGGCGAGCGTGACTGCTTCGGCGAGGGAGTCCACCGCAATCACAGACACTATCGGCCCGAAAATCTCTTCCCGGAGGTGCTTGCTGTCGTGGCGGTCGAATTCGATGATCGTGGGCTCGATCGTCGTTCCGTTGAAGACCTTTCCGCCAGCCACCACCTTGCCCTCGCCTCCCAGATAGCTGCTGACCTTCTCGAAATGCGTGGCTGAGATAAGCGGGCCGACACGGGTCTCCGGATCAAGCGGGTCGCCCACGGTCCAGGTCTTGGCGACTTCCTTCAGTTTTTCAATAAGGCGGTCCTTAATGTCCCTATGGACGAGGACACGAGAGATGGCCGAGCAGTTCTGACCCATGTTCCAGAACGCGCCGTTGCCGATATGGGAGGCCACGGCGTCAAGATCGGGAACGTCGTTCATGACGATGCAAGGATTCTTGCCGCCCATCTCAAGAACCACTTCCTTCAAATTGCTCTCGGAGGAGTACTTTAGGAAGCGACGTCCCGTGTCGGTGGAGCCTGTGAAGGAAATCGCGTCGATGTCGGGATGGCGACCGATAGGTTCCCCGACGTCCGGGCCATCGCCGGTCACGACATTGAATACCCCGGGCGGCAGGCCGGCCTCCAAAGCCAACTCCGCGACCCGCAATGTCGTGAGCGAAGTCTCTTCGGCGGGCTTGACCACAATCGTGCAACCCGCCGCAAGAGCAGGGCCGATCTTCCATGCAAGCATCAGAAGAGGGAAATTCCAGGGGAGCACGATGCCGACGACGCCGATGGGCTCGCGAACGATCAGGCCAAGAGTGGCGTCGTTCGCAGGTGATACCTGGTCATAAATCTTGTCGACGGCTTCGGCATGCCATCTAAGGCTGTTGATCGTCTCGGGGACGTCGATGTTGATGCAGTCACTGATGGTCTTACCGCTGTCCAGGCTCTCCATCAGCGCCAGCTCAAGCGCGTTTTCCTCAATGACAGAGGCCAGTCTGAGAAGGACTTTCTTCCGGTTCGCCGGGGCGAGTTTCGACCATCGGCCGTCCTCAAACGCATGCCGCGCGACGGCTACGGCCTTGTCGACATCGGCGGTCGAACCTGCCGGAAGCTCCGCCAGGACCTCCCCCGTCGCCGGGTTGAGAGTTGCAAAGGTTCTGGCCGACGCGGCCGCTATCGGCACCCCATCCACGATCATCTTGTTAGGAAGCTTGAGCGAGCCTGCTTGTGTTTTATAGTCGACTTTATTGAGCATTTCTGTTCTCCCTGGTATCTCGTGACACGGACAACGATTATCCGTCGAGTTCGCCCTGCATGCCGTTGGGCACCGCATAGAGCGCCACGTCGTTTCGGAAGACTTCGAGATGGGAGCGCACCAGTTCACCCGCCCGCTCTGCATCCCGGTCTTCAATAGCCTCGATCATTTGATCGTGCTGCAGGGCAGCAATTTCCTGGTCCTTCTGGATCCGCGGCCCTCCGTTTTGGCGATAGAAGATTTTCCCGATCCGAGCGTGATCGATGAGAAGCTTCTTGAGGCTGGGAAGCAGATACTGGTTGTGCGCCATCCTTCCGATGTTGAGATGAAACTGGTGGTTGAAGATCACCCTGTTCTCGACGTGGCCATCGACAATGGACTGTCGGAACTTTTGTTGAGTCTCTTTGAGGACCGCGAGGTCCCCAGCATTGTGGTTGACTGCCGCCAGCTTCGTCGTTCCGACGTAAATCATCGGAGCGACGATCAGGAAATCCCGAAGCGTCTGATAGGACATGATGGATACGCGCGCTGCGCGGTTGGTCTCGAGATCGACGTAGCCCTCACCCGCCATCTGTCGCATGAGTTCGCGGACCGGCGGACGGGAGAGGCCAAATTCCTCGCTGAGAGCAACTTCGTCGAGAACTGCTCCTGGCTCGAGCTGCATCGTCAGAATGCGATGCACCAAGGTTTCAGCAAGAATGCCCTTTCGGTCCGTCGAGGCAGCAGGTTGATCCTGGATCATATAGGCTCCTTATCTCGCAGATAGACATATTGTAGACAAACATCATGAGTCAAGATAGGACATGGCATATAACCTCAATGCCGCGTCGGCCTTTTGGCAGTTTGCACGGCCCTTGAACCAGCGGAAACAGACGGTGTTTCATTCATACCCTAGGCGCAGAACGGCCCCTTCCGTTCGGCTCAAGGTGGGGTTTATCCTGGCCCGTTCCTTCACGTTGACCGCCTTCGCCATGTTTATCGACACGCTCAGACTTGCCAGTGATGACTTTGACAGGTCAGGCCGGATCAAGGCGGACTGGGAGGTGCTGTCGCATAGCCGCCATCTCGTCTCGTCTAGTTGCGGCGTCCAGGTCTCGCCGACGTCTTCATTCCTGGACCCGATGGAGTTTGACTACATTGTGGTCGTTGGAGGACGGTTGGCCGCTGGTCAGTCGGTCGACGACGAAACGCTGAAGTATCTTCGGGATGCTGCGACCAAAGGCGCGCGATTGATCGGAATTTGCACCGGGACGTTCATTTTGGCCGAGGCAGGTCTTATGGCCGCTCATGAGACCTGCGTCAGCTGGCTCCACTTCATCGATTTCCGCGAGCGATTTCCTGATCTTAAGGTTCGGGCGGATAGAATCTATAACTTGGATACGACGCGGGGGTCGTGCGCGGGCGGCAGCAGCACGGCCGATCTGGCTGCAGAACTGGTGCGACGGCACATTGGTAATGCGGCAGAGCGGAACGCGCTTGAAGTTCTGCAGATCGACAAGGCCCGCAGTGCAGAATGGGTACAACCGCGTCGGCCGCTGATGATCGACGCTCATGATCCAAGGCTTCGCGCTGCCCTGATCCTTATGGAGCAGAACGTCGAAAACGCACTGTCAGTGTCCGAGTTGGCGGCAGCATTGGGGATATCGCGACGACAACTCGAGCGTCTCTTTTTCAAGGAGGTGAACAGTTCCCCGGCGATTGTGCATCGCCTGATGCGGCTGGAGCGCGCAAAACAACTTCTCCTGAAAAGTAACAATCCTCTAATCGAAATCGCCATTGAGGCCGGGTTCGAAAACGCCTCTCACTTCGCAAAAGTCTTCAAAAAGGCTTACGGTCAATCACCTTCTGCCTGGAGGCGCTTGGAGGGCAATTCGCAACATGTTGAACGAGCTTGGCAAACGCGGGCCCAGTGAGCTGGAAATGGCGCCCATTCCCGCCCAACTCGGTAGCGCCTACGACCGCGATTACGCCTTGATCGAGGCGCACCGGTGTTTAGCGCCCGCCCTTCAAACCCTGCTGCAATGGCGCAACCGTCTATCCGAGCGCCGCGGTATGGGCTCCCGGGAAGACATATTGCCGACAAAGTCCTTTGCAGAATCAATGTTGGCAGGTGGCGGATAGCCCGTCATACGCGCTTGCGCTGTTGGTCTCGACGTTTGCGAAGCCGATGTTGCGCGACGGGAGATGGGTCGGATGCACAATGTTGCCCCTGTTGCAAGTGCTGGAGTAGAAGTCAGTTATGTCAAATTATCGGCGGCTTCCCTTAAGCGCATTGCGCGCATTTGAGGCAGCCGCACGGCACTTGAGTTTTACCAAAGCTGCCAATGAGCTTTCAGTCACTCAGGCAGCGGTGAGCCGCCATATCCTGACGCTGGAGGACCATCTCGACATCCAGCTTTTCAACCGCGGAAACCAGAAGGTGTCCTTGTCTCCCGCCGGTGAGGAGTTGTTTGAGGCTGCTAGCCTTAGCCTGGCCCATATTGCCGCAGCTTTTGACAGCGTGAAGAGAAGGGAGAAAGCCCGGCGTTTGACCGTCGGTATGCCGATGTCGTTCGCGACGCTGTTTATGAGCCATCGGATCGGAGATTTCGTTGCGAACAACCCAGAGGTTGACCTGCACCTAGTCTCCCTCGAGCGTAGTCCGGCGCCGGCGACGGATGGTTTTGATGTGTCCGTGGTCATGGGGTATCTGGCGCGGCCGGGGTTCACGGCTACCGAGCTCTTCGGCGAAGAGGTTTTCCCTGTCTGCAGTAAATCGTATCAGAGCCACTCGCCGCGGATCCTTACTCCGGAAGATCTGGTAAACGAGGTTCTCTTGGTTATGGACGACCAGCATTGGTCCGCCTACCCTTGGTCACCCTTTGACTGGGTGCACTGGCTTGGACAGTTCGGAATCTCGTCCGACTTCAAACGCGTCATCACGTTCAACAACTATCCAACAATGATGCAATCCGTTATCAGAGGCTACGGCATCGGGTTGGGCTGGCGCCATTTGGTGAGCGACTACCTTAATGAAGGAACCTTGATCCGGCCCGTCAATGAAAGCTATCTCACTGGCCGAAAACATCACTTGGTCATTCCCGATACAGCGATTGAACGAGACGATGTCCAGGTTTTTCGCAATTGGCTGCTGACACAGGTCGCAGATCTTAATCCGGTCCCTGCGGCACCAGTTGAGGACATCGACTCGGGACCTGTTGCACCACGCGCGGCAACAGCGGACTAGCCAGGCGGCCTTCCGCCCGATAACATTTAGTCCTTCGGCACATGACTATTTGTATCGTTGTGTTGCGCTCCCCCCGCCGCTAGCGTTGGAGAAACGTTAAGAGGGAATACCCTCATGCCGGGCTGGGGCCCAGCCCAAAAAATGGGAGTCCAGCAATGCAAATTGAGCAAAGATTCCCCCAAGGCAAGCAGGGGCATTCTGGCGCGAAATTGCCGTTCCGTCTCGCATGAGCTGGAAACCGGATGGGTGAGGCTCTGAGGCACGATAGCTCCGAGCACTTCAGCCTCCAATAGGGCCTGTATGAAAGGAAGTTTTTGTGAAGCTCGAAGGCGTTTTAGACCCGTTCAAAAGCTGGCACATACCGTTTGGCGATTGGGTAGATGGTGGCTTGGGGTGGATCGTACAACAATACCGCCCATTTTTTCAGAGCTTGAAATGGCCGATTGACCAGCTTCTGCGAGCATTTGACAGCGCACTCAATGGCATCCCGCCGGTCATTATAATCATATTCTTCGCCCTGGTAGCTTGGCAGATAGCCGGATGGCGACTGGCAGTTCAGGTCGCCGGCTTGCTGCTCATTATCGGCTTTCTCGGCATTTGGGGTGAGACGATGACGACCCTGTCTCTCGTTTTTACCGCGGTCATCTTCTGCACCGTCGTCGGCATACCCGTAGGCATAATTGCTGCTCGAAGCGCCCGGGCCGCCGCCATATGTAGGCCCATCCTCGATACAATGCAGACGATACCATCATTCGTCTATCTTGTTCCAGTGGTGATGCTGTTTGGTATCGGTAACGTACCTGGCGTTATTGTAACGATTATTTTTGCACTTCCCCCCGTCATCAGGTTGACGACACTTGGGATTCAGCAAGTCTCGGAAGAAGTGGTCGAGGCAATGCATGCCTTCGGTGCAACTGAGATTCAGACCCTCTTCAAAGCACAGTTGCCGCTAGCTCTTCCAAGCATCGTGGCGGGTGTCAACCAGACTTTGATGATGTCGCTAGCAATGGTTGTTACAGCCTCCATGATCGCCGTTGGGGGACTTGGCCAGATGGTTTTGCGGGGTATCGGTCGCCTCGATATCGGCCTGGCCGCAACCGGCGGCATTGGTATTGTCCTTCTCGCAATCATTCTGGATCGCTTGGCTCAATCCGCCATTTCCCAGCGCAGACGCTATGCCAACGTCGCTTGGCACCGACGGGGTCCGGCTGCTCTTTTTATTAGTATCGCGAAGACCTTCCGGCCTTCCCCGGCGGGGCGGGGAGAATTGGAAAGTAGCCGGCAACGGACTTCTAACTGACAATGGGAGCAACTATGAGCTATCGGTTCAAACCAGAATGGCATCTTGGGCGATTTGCCGCCGCTGTCGCAGTGATCGGCACTGTTGCCATGATTCCTGGGCACGCGGCTGCGGAAGACCTTCCGGGGAAAGGCGTGACCGTTAGGCCGCTGTATCTTGGCCAGGCGGAAGAACTATTCGAAGGGTACGTGGTGAAGCTTGGTCTTGAAGATCTCGGCTATACGGTTAACGAACCTGCCGCAACCCAGGTTCCGCTAGCTCATATAGCAGTAGGAAACGGCGATGCAGACTACTATACGCCGCACTGGTATCCGCTGCATATCGCTTTTGCCGAGAAGGCTGGCGGCGACGCCAAGCTTCGTAAGGTCGGAACGCTCGTAAAGAACTCAATTCAAGGATACTCCATCGATAAGGCCACCGCTGACAAGTACGGGATCAAGACGATCGATCAGTTGAAAGACCCAAAGCTGGCGGCACTGTTTGATATTGATGGAGACGGAAAAGCAGACCTGTATGGCTGTGATCCGGGCTGGGGATGCGAACGCATCATTGAGCATAACCTCGATGCATACGGCCTTCGGGCCACCGTAACGCACAAGCAGGGTGAGTATTTTGCCCTGCTTCCAGACGTAATTCAGCGGATTCAGTCCGGCAAGCCAACCCTGTATTATAGCTGGACGCCCAACTGGCTACAGGGGGTATTGGTCCATGGCAAAGACGTGGTCTGGCTGACGGTTCCGTTCACCGCGTTGCCCGAAGAACAGGCGGGCGCGAATACCACGGTTCCAGGGATTGGAGACCTGGGCTTTTCCGTTAACACTCAACACGTGATCGCTAACACGCCCTTCCTGGAGAAGAACCCCGTCGCAAATAAGTGGTTCGAGCAAGTTGAGGTTCCAATCCAGGACATCAACGACGAGAACCTTCTTATTCACAAAGGTGAGAAGTCCAACGAAGATATCCATGCTCATGCCGAGGCTTGGAAGAAGGCGCACCTCGACCAGTGGAATAAATGGATAGCTGCAGCAAAACAGGCAGCTAAATAAGGACTGCGGTCCGCAAGCTCGCCCGGTAAGCGCTACGCTGCCGGGCGACTCCTCTCAACCGTGGAGCTTACTTTTGAAAGCGCATGCCATTGAGTTCAAGGATGTGTGGAAGGTCTTTGGGACGAGTCCGACATTTGACCTTGCGCGTGTCCAGCGCGACGATCTTTCTAAAGAGGCTCTCCTTGAGAAGCATGGGTGCGTAGCGGCCGTCGCCGGCGTCTCGTTCAAGGTGGAGGCCGGAGAAATCTTCTGCGTCATGGGACTGTCTGGAAGCGGTAAGTCGACGCTGGTCCGGCATGTGAATCGATTGATTAAGCCCAGTGCCGGTCAGATCATCGTTGGCGGCGAAGATATCAATCTGAAGTCAGAGAATGAAATGCGCGAGCTTCGTGCTCGGTCAATGGGGATGG
Source organism: Mesorhizobium bavaricum (assembly GCF_056781655.1). Lineage (NCBI taxonomy): Bacteria > Pseudomonadati > Pseudomonadota > Alphaproteobacteria > Hyphomicrobiales > Phyllobacteriaceae > Mesorhizobium > Mesorhizobium bavaricum. Next base: position 322,189 of record NZ_JBXAYV010000001.1, read on the forward strand.
TTTTCCAGAATGTAGCGCTCCTCCCCCATCGCACGGTCCGTGACAATGTGGCGCTGAGTCTGGAGCTACGAAAGGCGAGTGTTCGACAGCGCTATGAGGTTGCGGAGGAAAAGTTGGAGCTCGTCCAACTAGCCGGCTGGGGTGACCGTTACCCTGACGAACTTTCTGGTGGAATGAAGCAGAGAGTGGGGCTCGCCCGAGCCTTGGCGGCTGATCCCGCCATTCTGTTGATGGATGAGCCATTTTCAGCGCTTGATCCGCTCATTCGACGCGAATTGCAGGACGAGTTCAAAAAGCTTTCGACAAAGTTGGGTAAAACCACGCTTTTCATCACCCACGACTTGGATGAAGCAGTTCGGCTGGGACACCATATTGGTGTCATGAAAGACGGAAAAATGCTTCAAATCGGTTCGGCGGATGACATTCTCGGAAATCCGAAAGACCCCTATGTTGAAAAATTTGTCCAGGGAAGCAGCCGATTAAAGCTTCTGAAAGCCGAGTCGGTGATGTTGCCGCTAGCCGAATTTGCGAGTGCCGGAGAGGGCTTGGCATCGCCAGACGCCCCACGTCTCAGCCTTGACGCTCCGATCAAGGAAATGCTCGACTTATCACACCGCCACGGAAATATGCCGCTAGTGGTTGTCGATGGTAACGGAGTGGATGTGGGTATCGTGACTGCGTCACTACTTCTGCGCGGCGTGCATGACCGACTTTGACCAGAGTAAGCGCGGCCAATAGACAGTTTTATTATCCGCTGTCGTGGAAGAGCTGACATTGTATAAGCCGTTTCGCTCCTAGCAACGGTCAGAAGAATTAAAATAAGAACCCCTGAATTGGTTGGTCGAAACAATGAAGAACCCTGAGAAGAAAACGGTGGTCGTAACCGGAGCTGCTGGCGGAATGGGCCAGGCGATCTGCAGAAAGTTCACAGCTAATGGCTATTTTGTTGTCGCGGGTGACGCCAACCAGGAGCGTTTGATTGCCACAACTGATGAACTCAACCGAAATGATCAAACTGCTCTAGCCAAGCCTGGCGACCTGAGAGACAAAACATATTGTGAAGACCTCATCGATGCGGCCATCAGCCTTACCGGCCGGCTCGACGCGCTTGTCAACAATGCCGGCATCATCACGCGCGGCACAATCCTAGAAACAAGTGACGAGGACTGGGAACGAACTTTCGATATTAATCTGAAAGCGACATTTTACACCTGCCGACGGGCCGTGGCCTTCATGAAAGACCACGGCGGCGGTTCGATCGTGAATATCTCCTCGACCTGGGGTATTTATCCAGGGCCGACCCACGCAGCTTACTGCGCGAGCAAAGCAGCCGTAGCGACGTTTTCCAGATGTCTCGGCCGTGATCATGCAGGAGATGGCATTAGGATCAATGCCGTCTGCCCCGGCGAGATAGACACACCCATGCTTCGCTCAGGCTTTGTTCATCGCGGGTTCGATCCCGACACAGCGGTTGCCGAGCTCAGTAAGTCAAATCCGCTTGGCCGACTCGGTGCACCGGAGGATATTGCTGATGCGGTGTACTTTCTGAGCTCTGACGCCGCTCGCTTCATTACGGGGACCGCACTTGAAGTCGCGGGAGCCAAGGCGGTTTATTGAGCTAAGGCGGTCTATTTTCTAGTGTGGCCCCTGCCCGTCCAACCTCCTGAGCGGCAAAAAGTCGTGGACGGCGGGAGCCAACTTCGGGAGCCGCACCTCCTCGCTTTGTTGCTAGGCATTCAGGACCGGCTCTCGTGTGGTCATAACCTCAGTTCATAAGTTACATTCCTTTTTTTTGTTAGTTCGGGCGTTTGTATTGGCCTATATTCTCGGCTTAAATCAGGATTGAAGAAATGTCTGCCAGATCTGGAGGCCGAGACGCTCGGCAGAAGTTGCGTTCCGACAGAACGGTAACGTTTTTGCCTGTTCTGGAACGAGGGCTGCCTTATATGGATTTGCTGAGCCCGGATGACTTGCTCAGGCTTCACAACATTTCGATGCAAATACTTGAAGAGATTGGCATCGAATTTCGCGACGACGAGGCCATCGAACTCTGGCGCGCGGCGGGTGCCGACGTAACTGACCAGCGCGTCAGGATCGACAGAAACCAGCTGCTGGAACTGGTGGCAAAGGCTCCGGAATACATAACGGTCCACGCTCGTAATCCCTCCAGGACAGTCACACTCGGCGGTCGAAAGACTATCTTTACGCCGGCATACGGTTCGCCAAATGTCCTTGACCTTGAAGGCAGGCGGCGAAACGCGACCATTGAGGATTTCGTCAATTTTGCGAAGCTCGCCTACCAAGCTCCTGCCATGCATATGACGGGCGGCGTTCTTTGCGAGCCGATGGATATTGCAGTCCCCAAGCGGCATCTGCACATGAATTACAGCCTTATACGATACTCCGACAAGCCTTTTATGGGTGCTGTCACTTCCCGTGAGCGGGCGGAAGACACGGTCACTATGGCTAACATCGTCTTTGGCGAAGAATTTGTTCAGAACAACACTGTGATGGTGTCTCTTGCCAACTGCAATTCGCCTCTCGTTTGGGACGCGACAATGCTCGATGCGGTTAAGGTTTACTCCGCAAATAATCAGGCCATGATCTTTGCGCCGTTTGTACTAGGTGGGGCCAGCACGCCAGCAAGTACCGTGGCTGCCGTCGCGCAATTAAATGCAGAAGCCCTTGCTGGTGTTGCCTTTGCGCAGCTGGTCCGAGCGGGGGCACCCTGCATTTATGGGCAGTGGTTGGCAACCGTTTCTATGAAAAGTGGCGCGCCAATGGCAGGAACGCCCGAGATTTGCCACATGAATATGTTGGTGGGTCAGCTCGCCAGACATTACAAACTGCCTTGGCGCTGCAGTGGGAGCAATACCAGTTCAAAGCTCGTCGATGCTCAGGCAGGCTATGAGGCTGCCCGCAATATGTACGGCGCACTTATTGCCGGTGCAAACTTTGTGCTTTCGTCCACTGGTTATCTCGAAGCAGCTTTGACCCAGAGCTATAGCAAGTTCATGCTTGATGCGGAACAGATGGTGATGTTCTACAAGCTTGGTCAGGGCATCGTCATGCGCGAGATGGATGAAACGCTTGATGCAATCCGTCAGAGCGAACCAGGAAGCCACTATCTTGGCACCGAACATACCCTGAAGAATTTCGAGCAGGCGTTTTTCGTGCCTGACTTGATGAACCATGACAGCTTTGAGCAATGGTCCTTCGCCGGGGCTAAGGATGCCAACACTCGAGGCCGCGATGCAGCTGTGCGCGCCCTTCAGGAATACCAGGCACCACCAATCGACGAAGCGGTAGACGAAGCGCTCCTTGACTTCATCAAACGGCGAGAACTGGATATCGGTGAGGCCGTACTCTAGGCCACGACATGGCGGTAGGGCTGCGCTTGTGGTGCGGGGTCGAACAAAGACCAAAGCCTCAGCATTGCCCGTGTGCCGCAGCCAATTTACGTGCTGGTAATGGCGACAAAGCCCTTCCACCGGTCCAACAGCGCCTCGGTCAGCTCTTTGTGAATGCACGGAAGGATCGTGATGAACGTACGCCCAGATATCAGCACCATCAAGTCTGTGACCATGGGGGAGAATTTTCCACCGGCGGGCCGCCCGTTCGAGCTCGTGGTTCTGGTGTTGCCAGGATTCTCGCAGTTGGCGCTTCACGCCTTCATTGAACCGTTTCGCATCGCCAATACGGTATCGAAGCTTCCTCTGTTCCGGTGGCGAATTGCGGGGCTCGACGAACGATCTGTCGAAAGTGCGAGCGGCCTTTCGATTGCCGTCGATGTAAGCATAGACCAACTAAATTGCGGTTTGGTTACCCGCAGGCCACAGCATCTGGCAATTATCGCGGGTGAACCGGTGGGACGGCGGCTCACACCACAGCTCAACAATTTCGTGCGAACGATTGCACGTCACGGGGTTGCGATATCTGCGATGGGAACGGCGACATGGCTGCTTGCGCAGACCGGACTGCTGGAAGGCACACGCTGCACAATACACTGGTCGCGGTTGGCTGCCTTCTCGGAAGTATTTAGGCAACCGCACATCCGAGACGCTCTCTTCGTCAAGGATGGGCAATTTTCCACGTGCGCGGGTGAATTGGCATCGTTTGACTTGGCCGTCGATGTCATCGCCAGTCATGTCGGCGGCTACACAGCCCAGGAGGTTTGTCGCCACGCCACTGTTGATGGTCAGCGCTCTGGTTCGAACCGGCAGACCGGACCAACGGGCCTCGCCTTTGGTGGTGTGAGCGAAAAGCTCCAGATGGCTATGCGGATTATGGAAGAGAACGTGGAATACCCGCTGACCATGAGCGAGGTTGCGCGACGGGCCGGCGTCTCGCGGCGGCAACTCGAACGCTTGTTTGCGGCACACGTTCACACCCCGCCGGTACGCCACTATCTTCGGATCCGTGTAGATCATGCTAGGCGCCTGATCGAAGGTACCAGCATGGCCATAATCGATGTTGCGATGGCCTGCGGGTTTTTGTCCCCTTCGCACTTCGCAAAGTGCTTTAGAACTTTCAACGGCCTCTCACCTCAACAATGTCGGCTGACGACGCCGGCTTGGGTCGGACCCGGTCTCGGGTAGGAGACGAACCCGGGGGATAATGGCGTCAGGGTCTACCGAGGTGAGGCCAGCGGTACCCGGATCTACCTGACGAAGGCGCGTGCAATGTACCCAACTAGGTATTCGCGCGGGTTGCCGGCGAGGTTCTTAGAGGCCGCCCTTAATGCCTACCGCGCAATCCGCGGCCGCCCCGTGGCCACGGCCACGACATGTGCCTCGATGAACATGCGCTTGGCTTCGACGGTCGAAACGCGGAATTCGGTCTCGACCTCGATTTCAGCGCTGTCAGTGCCGGCGTCCCTAGCCCGCTGCGCCGCAATTGCGCGCACATCGGCCTCGGCGGCTGCGACCGCCGTCGCTTCGTCGAGGAAATCGCGCACTCTCTCTCCGGAGGCCACTCGGAACAGCCCTTGATTGGGTTGGCTGACCTGTGCTTCCGCCGAGACCCTGACCTGGCCAACAACGGCTCCGAGCGCATTGGCGACATCAGAATCCTCGGGCACCAGGCAGTCATTGCCAATGAGCGCCGGAAGGCCGGCATAGTGGAGCGGCGCCGAGGCACCGAGGCCGATGACCGGACGGTCGAGCGCGACGCCCAGCCGGGCGATGCCCGGATCGCCATCTACGGCGCGCTGCACCAGGGCGTGCGCCACGGTCGAGGCGCCATCGAGCCCGTCCTCGGCGAAGGCTGTTTCGAGGATATATTCGGCCGACCAGCGCGTCAGCGTCACCAAGACACGCTCCGAGATCAATTCCGGCGACGCGGCGATGGGCTGGCCCAGGCCATCGCGCTTGCGGGCAAACAACTCAGCACCTAGGCGGGCGGTGGCGGCATTCCAGTTTGCCTGTTTGCCCAGCACATGCGCCGCGTCCGACGGGGTGAAGCCGGAAATATGCACCAGTCCGCGCGAGACCAGCCGGTCAAGTGTCGCGTTCTGGGCGTTCGAGATGAGCAGTTTGTCAAGGGGGACGGCCACCGCACCAATGGCCTCGAACAGACGCGCTTCCGGGGCGGTGAGGCCTGCAGCAAGCCTTTCAGGCACCCCGGTGCGGAACGCAAAGCGTCCGTCCGTTCGACCAGGGTTGGGCGCCCGCAGCTGGCGTTCCAGCTCTGATGCAACCACTTCACCGTGGGCCGTGCCGGCTAGCGCCAGCGGTACGAGCCGACGGGGTCCAAGCAGGATTTGCGGGATCAGTGCGCCGTTCTCCAACGTAACTTCGGAATCGCCGCCGAGGCCAAAGGTGCGCATGGCGACGGCCTCGACCATGGTGCGGAAGCCGCCGACCGTGGCGCCTTCCGGGTCGAGCCGCGGCCGGCCCTTTTCGAGGACGGCGACGTCGGTGGTGGTGCCGCCAATATCGGACACCATAGCATTGTCGAGCCCCGTCATGTGGCTAGCGCCAACTAGACTTGCGGCGGGGCCCGAGAGAATCGTTTCGATCGGCCGCTGGCGAGCGAATGCCGCCGAAACCAGAGCGCCGTCGCCACGCACCATCATCAGGGGTGCTACAATCTTGCGCGCTTTCAGAAAACCTTCTGTCGCCGCCACCAACCGGTCGATCATAGAGATTAGCCTGGCGTTAAGCAGTGTCGTCAGCGCTCGGCGTGGGCCACCGAGCTTGGCCGAAAGCTCATGGCTGGTAGTAACCGGAAGGCCGGTCATATCTCGGATCAGATCACGAGCTGCGATCTCGTGCACCGGATTGCGGGTGGCGAAATAGGCGCAGACGGCAAAGCCCGATACAGACGCGCCAAGATCCGTCAAGGCTGCTTGGAGACCGGACAGGTCGAGCCAGGCTGTGTTCCCGTGGACATCATGGCCACCTGGACAAAATATCACCGGATCGGTTCCAAGCGCCGCCTTCAACCCGTCGCGAGCAAGATCGGCCTCGGAAAAACCGATCATCACCAGCGCCACCCGGCCGCCTTGGCCTTCGACCAGCGCATTGGTGGCCAGCGTCGTCGACATCGAAACTAGTTTGATAGCTGCGGGGTCGGTGCCGGCCTTTTCGAGCACCGCATCCACCGCCCCGGAAATGCCAACGGCGAGGTCATGCCGGGTAGTGAGCGCCTTGGCTTTGGCCAGCACCCTACCGTTGTTGGGGCCTTGCTGCGAGCCTTCAGTCTGGGACCACAGTACGGCATCGGTGTAAGTGCCGCCGGTGTCGATTCCGAGGAACAGCGGTTTTTTGTTGCGCCTGGCTCTCATCTCCGACGGCAGTTCGGTTGCTGATCGCTTGCTTCCCACCGTGGCCGAGTCAGAGTTCGCTGCTTGTCTACAAACATGACAAAATTGTGCGCCGTCGCAGTGGGCTCTCTGTCTGCAGGGGGGTGGCAGTTTTCGCAGCCCTTCAACGCTGACTCCCCACTAGGCCTGCGCCTTGGTCAGCTTTGCCCGATACTCCTCGTCCAGGATGGCCGGCAGGGATATCTTTTTGGTTCGCGCGCCGTCGACGGAAATCATCTCACCGCTGACGAAACTGGAATCATCACTAGCCAACCACAGGACCGCATTGGCTATTTCCTTTGGAACGCCAGTCCTTCCGACCGGGTGAAGTTGTCCCAATTCCCGCTCGATCAGGCTTCGGTCCGGGTGCATCTCGATGTACGCACGATTGAGCTCGGTATCGATCCAACCGGGGCACACGGTGTTGCAACGTATGCCATCCGGCCCGAGGTCAACTGCCAGGCCCAGCGTAAGACCATGCACGCCGGCCTTGGTGGCGGCGTAGGCAGTATGCCAAGGGTTAACCATAAAGCCCTCGACAGATCCGATGTTGACGATCGTGCCCGCGCCAGTACGCCTCATTTCAGGGACGACATATTTGGCCATCAAAAACGGGCCACGGAGATTGACCGCCATAAGCCTGTCCCAATCCTCGGCAGTCTGATCGTCGATCGACTTATGGATGACCAGACCGGCGTTGTTGACCAAGACGTCGATCCGGCCAAACTTCTGCAGGACTTCGTCAACGAACGTGCGAATTGAGACCTCTTTCGTGACGTCGAGAGAGATAAACGTCAGCTTCTCGACAGCTTCGAAGCCGGCGGAACGTCCATCCCGCAGATCGCCTACGACAACCAGGGCGCCTTCATCGGCAAGCCTCTCAGCAATTGCTCGCCCGATGCCTTGATTGCCCCCAGTGACGATGGCAACCTTACCTTCTAACCGATTACCCAAGACTGCCTCCTAGCCGGCGGTGACGCCGCCATCTATTGGAATGGCAACCCCAGTAATATGCCTAGCCCCCTCGCTTGCGAGAAAGAGCGTCAAGCTAGCAATTTCCTTCGGAGTAGCGACGCGGCCCTGGGGTATTGAGTCAACATTCCTTTGAATAATCTCGGCGGCGGTAACTGGCTTGCTATGAGCCGACACGAGCATGGGGGTATCCACGGCGCCTGGGCAGACGGCATTGATGGTGATTTGCTCCTTGGCGTGGTCAAGTGCCATGGCTTGAGTCAACAAAACGACAGCGCCTTTCGACGCACAATAGGCAGCTAGCCCCGGACAGCCAAACAGCCCCACATTCGATGCTATGTTGACAATGCTGCCGCCGCCGGTCGTCCTCATTGACTTCACGGCGGCGCGGCTGAAGTAGAACACACCGCTCACATTCGCGTCGAAAGTCTGACGCCAATCGTCATCGGTAGTATCGACGGCGCTTCCGCGCCGGATGATCCCGGCGCTGTTGACCAAGACGTCAACCTTTCCGAACCGATCTACAGTGGTCTTCACTACATGGTCGGCAAACGCCGAGTCGGCGACATCGCCCAACTTCAGCTCGGCCTCACAATTGAGTTTCTGAACCGTCTCCAAGGCTTTCTCGCCTCGCTCTCGATCGCGGCCAACCAATACAAGTGACGCCCCGATCCCGGCGAAGGCCTCTAAGACGGCCTCGCCTATTCCCGACGTCGCGCCTGTAACGATAACCACTTTCTTGGAATGCGCCATATTTCGTTTACCTAGCAAAGTGATGAGCCTTGGCGGGTTCCCCGCATCGTGATTTGTGATCTATGCCCGCATACAGGCTGTTCGCAAGCATCCAAAAACTCATGCACTGAACAAGCTGAAGTCATGGCATGTCGGCCAGCGGTGGCGGTGGGGGGGCCGGCATTCGTGAACTTGAGATGTGCTCATGACTCCTGGTTATCCGCCTAGCCACTAATACTCATTTGAAGTGAGGCGCGCCGCTGCCTATAGCTCAACGCGATAGCAGCTCTGAGTGGCGGATCACTTGCCAGCAAAGCGAAACGCTCGAGGGCTGCGGTGGTCACCTCGACGAAAGCGAGAGAACGCGCGGTCGTGATCACCAATATAGATTCGTAGGCGTCAACTAAGGAGCTAAGATATGCCGGTTATTCATGTCGAGACATTCAAGTCAGACGACGATAAGAAGGAACATTTGGCTTCGGAGATTACGAAGTTGTTCTGCGATAACATGAAATTGAGGCCAGAACAGGTCCATGTGGTTTTTGATGAATATGAGCCAAACAACTGGGCGACCGGTGGCAAGCTGTGGTCGAGGATGTGACGTGATTACCCTTTAACCTCCCCGGTCAAAGGGTAGTCTGTTGCCTGGCCAAGGACGTGGGCATAAACGACCCCTAGATTCGGGACGCCTGCTTCCTGGTCAAGCGCACGGTGCATCCCTGTCAGGATCGTTCTGGATGCCCGAGGGAGTCTAACTAGGCCGCCAACTTGGGCGGCAATGTTTCGAGAGGCGATGACTCTTGCGGAGACCAACGCCCGAAAGGGGTTAAACGGAAAAGCCAGTTGGCAATCTCGATGGATTGGGTCACCGTTATTGGTTACCTTGCGGCCCTATGCTCGGTGACCGCTTTTGCTCCGCAAGCCTGGAAAATCATCAAAACCCGGGACACGGGTAGCATTTCAGCACCGATGCACGGCATCAACGTAGTGGGATTTGCGCTGTGGCTCACCTTTGGGACCCTGAAGAAAGAATGGTCCGTTATCATCACCAACGTCCTGATCCTGGCGCTTTCGGCCTTCAGATGAGGTCATGACCCTTAGTTATCCGCTAGGGCCACTAATACTCATTTGAAGTGAGGAGCGCCGCTCCTTATAGCTTGCAAATGTAGCATTCCGTGCAACTCAGCAGCACCATATTCGGAACATGTATGAGAGCTCTATGACGAATTCCAAATTCGGTCCGGATCGGCTTGTACTCAATGATGGCTGGAGCGATTTGCGGCAGTTCCGCCCTATGCCCGACATCGACTTTAAAAAGCTCGACGGATATCGGAAAGAGCGACTGAGAGCGGCAATGCGCCAAGCTGATGTCGCAATGTGTGTCTTGGTGAGTCCGATTACCATACGGTATGCGGTGGACTACAATTCGTACCCTCTGTTTCAGTCGCACATCCCAGTCACTTATCTCTTTTTGCCGCTTGATGGGCCAATCACTCTTCATCAGGGCGTTGGCTCTGCGTCATCTGCCGACCGGGCGAGGAAGGGAAGGCCGATTTCATTTTTTGAAGGCGGCAACGAACTGGCAGAGGGTGCGAGATTGTTCGCTGACGACATCGTCAGGTTCCTGAGCGAGATCGGGACTGCCAACAGAAAAGTTGCAGTCGAATACGTGAACCCGAGCATAACCCAAGCGCTGTTGCAGCGCGGTCTAGAGGTAATCGATGCGGTGGACATCGTTGAGGGTGCACGGGTTGTCAAATCGGATGACGAAATAGCGTGCATCCGCTGGGCCTGCGCTGTAGCCGAGCACGGCATAGCGCATATGCAGGAGAGCATGGGCCCGGGTGTGACGGAAGCGCAACTTTGGGGGCTTCTCAATTACACCAACCTGGCCAACCAGGGCGGCTGGCATGAGGGTCGAATGCTCGCTTCCGGGCCGCGTATTAATCCGTGGCTCCAGGAAGCCACCCAACGCGTCATCGAGGAGGGAGACCTCGTTGGTTTTGACACCGACATGGTCGGCCCATTCGGGTATTTCTGTGATGTTTCTCGGACTTTTTACTATGGTAAGGATCGGCCTAACGCCCGCCAGCGCCAGTTGTACCGGCTGGCGTATGACGAATTGCAAACGAACATAGAGCTTATCCGTCCTGGCATGAGCATGAAGGAGTTACAGGCTTCAGCCTGGCCGGTCCCCGAAGAATTCCAAGCGCAAGCCTACCCTTGCGTTATTCACGGTGTTGGAATGTGCGATGAGTATCCACAAATTAAACCAATATTCCGTGGTCCAATAACGTACGATGCGACCCTGGAGGCTGGAATGGTCATATGTGTTGAAAGTTACATTGGCTCTGTGGGCGAGAGAGACGGAGTGAAGCTGGAGGAACAGGTGCTTGTAACGAGCGACGGGTACGAGTTGCTGTCCTCATATCCGTTTGAGGAGCGTCTTTTAGACTAATATATACCCACTGCCATTGCCACGCCTCAAGAAGATCGGCTCTATTCAATGACCTTTTCAATGACCTTTGCGAACCCCCGAAGTGGAAATGATAAACTGTCCAGGCCCTTTCGGTCGTGTGCCGGAATGGCAACCCAAAACTAGCACAAGTCATGTTCGACGTTGGAGGAAAGCACGTGGAAAGCTCAAAACTACTCGACTGCAGCATTTTGATCGCCGAGGACAACTATACACTTGCTTCGCAATTGCGGGACTCATTTGCCAAAGCAGGCGCTAAGGTTATGCATTCGTGCGATACGATCGAGGACACTCTCGACGTCATCATGTTCTCATCATCGATAGACGGTGCTGTCCTTAGTGTGAACCTACAAGGCGAGGCAACGTTCGCCGCAGCTGAGCACCTACTACGACGGCAAATACCGTTCGTCTTCCTCGAGGGTCCGAATAGCTCCGATAGCCCTGACGCTTTTAAAGGCGTTGGGCGGTTTAGCAAGTCGGTGGACATCGGTACTCTAATTCAGGTGGTGGAGTCTCTCGTTTCAGCGTGAAAACCGTGTTAGACCAAATCAGAGCCAATATGTCAGACGATTGCCCAAGGCCTTTCAAGGACCTTCGGGCAGCAGCGCTTGCTTTAATCGTTTGTCTCATATTCCTCATATTGCTAATGCTTCTCGGGCCGGTCATCGGCTTGATAGCGGGGTAAACTCTCGCCTACTCGGCCCGTCAGCCGCCATGCGGACGCGATCGAGCACTGCCGTTGTTCCGGATCGCCTCGACAAAATCACGGCGCGAGCGGTAGATGAAGGCACAAGTCTGCCCACACCTCTCGACATCCTGCCGCGGACAACGCCAGCCGACGCATCATCTTCGAACGCAAACAAAGGCTCGTGATATAGACGGCGGGGTGCCGACGCTTGGAGAACAGACCGGCCGACCGTAAGCGCGAATTTCTACGCACCTTTTGCTGTTGAGTGCTCTGATGCATGAGGTGTCCACCAAAATAGGTGGACACCAAGTGATGGAAGAAGATGCTCAGAAACTGCGGGTGAGGCTCTACGTGGTTTTTTGTCCACTCGAGGCCTTGAGGGGGGCCTCCTTTAGGAGATAAAAGGCATCGCTGATCACGAATCCGTCGAGGCCTGCTGCCCGGGCATAAACTAGCAAGTCGCTTGCGCGATTGATGAAGCCGGTGCCATTGAAGTTCAGCGATGTGTTACAAAGAACACCGACTCCACTTTTCGCCTTGAATGAGGTAAGCAGTTGAAATAGGTGCGGGTTCTGCTTCTGTGAAACGGTTTGGGCCCGCGCTGTACCGTCAACATGCGTGACGGCCTCCAACCGGCCATCGAGAACCTTCTGGAAAAGAAGCATGTGGGGCGACGGGTGTGCCAAGTCGAAGTAGAGTGCGACGTCCTCTTCGAGGCAAACCGGAGCGATCGGGCGGAAACCCTCCCGGTTCTTGATGCGGTTTAACCGCTCATGAGTTGCCTTTGAGAAAGGCGCCGCGAGAATTGACCGGTTGCCGAGCGCCCGTGGCCCGATTTCGCAATTCCCCTGCACCCAGCCGATCACCTTGTCATCGAGCAACGCCGACGCCACTTGGCCGTAGTCGAGTGGATAAACGTCGAGCCCGGTGCGGTCAATTTCGTCAAGTGTGAAAGGCTGGCCTGAATAGACGTTCCATTTGATCTTCGCATTGCCAGTGAAATGTCGCATCGCGTCGACTGCGGTCCCGATTGCGGAGCCTGTATCGCTTGCGCATGGAGGAATGAAAACATCGCAAAAAAGGTTTGTTTCCAGCCATCTGCGGTTCCACTCGCAATTCAATCCGCACCCGCCGGCAATCAGAAGCGGGAAGCGCTTTGTCAAGTTCTTCTTCGCAAAAGTGTGGAACGAATCGAAGATGGCATCTGAAACTCGCCTGGCGACGTTGGTGAACTTCTGATGGGTTACGCCAATGTTGTAGTAGGGCGAATTCCGCAGGTCCTCCTTGGACAAGGGGTACACATCGCTTGGAAGCAGGAAATCGATTAGCGCCTGCTCGTCCCGGTCAGGCGATCCGGTCTCCCCATAGGCGCAAAGCGCCATTACCTTGCCGGCATGTTCGAGACGCGTTGGTCCTTTGGGCAAGGTATATTTTGGATCGGCGAGCGCATAAAGGAAGCCATATTTGTGTCCAGGATTCGTAATCGCTTTTCCCAAATGTACGACCTGCATGTACTCATCGATTTCATAGAAATCGCCGCACCATCCGTCCCAGATTAGCACGTAACAGGGCATCCCGGCGGGGAATGGCGACATGCCGTAGGAGCCCCAGAGATGGGAGCGCTCGTGCGTCGAGGTATAGAAGTGCACCTTACGGCCGAAAATGGTCCTCTCACCGACGATGACCGATCCCTGAGCTATGCCGTAGTATCCTACCGGGTCGTGGTTGAATCCTGTGTCCCACCCACCGACAGCAAACACATCCGGAATTGCGCCCAGACGCCCGGCCGCTTCGAGAATAGTCATCGGGTTGATAGGCGAATATCTGGCAAAGCTATCTTTCTCAGCCTCGTAGGAATAAATCAGCTCGGCTGCAGATGCATCCAGTGCTGAAATTGCTCCATCATGCCCTGGTTTAAATGCTATGATCTGCATATAATACTCCAGTCAGAAGACGATATGGCTAGTTCTCTTCTGTAGATTAGTAGATGTTGGCATATACATTCGTTTATAACGACCATACATAATAAGTCAACGGCAATATTGAGCATTCGTGTTAAATATTTGTGAATAACTATTGCGGAGTGTCAAAGATACGTCTCTATTTTATTTAGACTCCTTTCGCAACCGAGGCGTCGCTGGAGTCGGGAGGAGCGAGCGGCTTCATTGGAAATGGCGTGGAATCAGCTGCAATCTCGTACCAGGAATGCACGGCAATGTGACTCGGACGGTGGATGCGGTGGGTTCACCTGGGGGATCGCGCGACCCAACGGACGTTTCCTGGAACCTCTATCCGGTGCGAAGAAAAGGCATGAGGATGCGCTATGGGCCAGGTTCTGTATGGGAGCGCCACAACGACAGAGGCAATCATCAAGCGGCAGCAGCGTGTGCCGGCGGAAGGTGTCAAGCGAAGTGAGGATTTGACCCCTCCCTTCACTGGTTTGCTGTTTCGTTGGCTTCAAGCGTCGGTCCGATCTTCTGCAGAAGGCCGGACCGACGCTTTTCGCGGAAACGGTAGCTGTCGCTGCGGATGATGATCACCGTGGAGTGGTGAAGCAGGCGGTCCAGGATCGCCGTGGCCGCCAGGGCACCGAGTAGCTGTTCGTATCCAGATCGATCGCGCAGTCGGCCTGAACCTTGCGGATCAGGTCCCGCAGTTGCCCGAACGGCGCACTGCCGGAAAGCGGGCGGAGCGCTCGAGCTTCAGCGGCAAAACGTTCCACGGGCGCCTCCACCGCCGCCCAGCTCTCGAACCGGCGGCCGGCGATCGCGTTCTTCTTGACGTAGCCGACGCCGCGTTCGTCTTTCCCCTTCGTCCTAGCCCGATAAGGGGCACAGGCCCGCGGTGTGAGCCCCAATATCGGGCAAAAGCATGCAGCCGGGCGTTGAACCTCACCAGCCGCGTCGTGATGCTCAACCAGCGTCTTTGCATTATCGATCAGAACCTCCGCCGGCACGCCCCCAAACCGCAGGAAAGCGCCTTCCATCCCTTCGAACCAGTCGGTCTGGGGCTGCCGCGGCGAGGCCCGGAGTGCATCCGGCGCGAATAGCCAAGCGTCCCGACAATACATGGATCCGCACCCGCTCGCCGCCGATCCATACCCCCGTGTCGCCGAAGTCGATCTGCATCTGATGACCAGGCGCCGTCTCGAAGCGCACCGTTGCCAGTTGGTCGGCGCGCCGGCGCCGATCACTCCGGGTCGCGGTGGGTAACGTAGTTGAGTTGGCGCATCGCTTACGATTAGCCGTCCTCGGCTCGATCAGCAAGAGAGGCTGCCGTACGCCCCGGATTGGTAGGACGTGCAGTGCATATTGGACGTCCGTGATCGTACGATTCTGCTGCTGCTTGCGGTCTGACGGATGCGCAGCGGCGAGGTGGCGGCATTGCGCCTGGCCAGCGGAACGCTACGGCTTTCCGCCTGAAGCGCCGCCAGACGTAGATTTATCTGCTGGTTCCCTCTGTGGCTGAGACGCTCGACATGGCGCGACCGCTATCATCGTGCCCGGAAGTATTCCTTTGCATGCAGGCGACTTCCCACGCCCGAAATCATTGCCTTAGCGCAGCGGCACAATGGAAACCGTGGCGCTGCAGCTTGCTTGAAAAGCACCGCGTGGATCTCGTGTGGCCACATTTCAAATAATGGGTGCGTATCAGGCTCTCCCGAGGCGTTGCACCCGCTTGCTTCTGTGGAGAGTTCTTCCGGTTCACCACGTGCCAAGTGGTAGCTATAGTTTACGCATGCTTCAAAACGCCGAACGCTTACTGCAACTCTCGCGCGCGTCCGCCGCCGTTACCCTCATCCCAGACTAATTCGAAGTTGCGTAGCATCTTTTCTTCGACTCTGAAGGTTTGCTTCCCCTGTCGCGAAGTCAGGCGAGCGTCGATGTCGGGATAGATAAAGAATGGAAGGGAAATTCGTTCGGCCGGGCCACTGTGCACCACCTGATGCGGTGTACTCTTGAACCGGTCATCGCTCAAGGCCTGAAGCATGTCGCCCAGATTGACCACCAGACTGTCGGGCAAGCTCGGCGCCGGCACCCAGCGCCCTCCGAACCACACCTGCAAGGAGCGCGTCGGGAGTTCCTCCTGCAACAGCAGCGTGAAGAACCCACTGTCGGTATGCTTTCCGGCCGTGCCGCCAGTAGATGGATATCGGATCACGCGCTGCAGGACCGTCGGCGGGTTGAAATGGCGTCGGAACCAGCCCTTTTCCATACCGATCAGGTCGGCCAGAGCGCCCCCCAACTGCGGCACAACCTCGCTGAGCACTGTAGCTTGCAATGCAAGTAGGCTCCGCGCGAAACCAGGAGCCACCGCATCATCCGGAAGGCGCGTGATTCCGGCAAACGGACGCCGGTCGCCCTCTTTCTCAATTCCGAGATCGAATATTTCCTTTGGATCGGGGCCGGCATCCGGATGTAGCATTTCACCGTGCAACGGAATGTATCCTCGAGCGGTAGCGGGGTACACGTCTTGAGAGGCGTGACCGTAGCGCTCCTTCGTAGCCTGCGGCAACGCGAAGAAACGCCGGGAAGCGTCGATCGCTTCTGCGATCTGTTCTTTCGGGATTCCGTGCTCGAGGTAGAAGAACCCGTACTGCTCGCAGGCCGTGCGTAGGTGCTGTTGCTCTTCATGTCGCGTTGCATCGGCTGCGAGTTTCATCAGTGAGATTTGCGGTAGCGTGGTCATAGCTGCTTCTCCGTTGGTGCGTTGGCTTTGTCGGTCACTTGAACCACCCAGTAATGCGCGCACTCCTCGGTGATGTATTTCTCGTCGTTTAGACACTGTGCCGTCACGAGGGCGCCCCCATCCTGCAGACGCCCAGCCTCATCCTCAAAGGATATGGCCTCCGCATAGCTCTTGCGGGTGCTTGCGATGATGAATCCGGGGGGCGCGCGTAACGCGAGCCGATTCGCGCAGCGCATTCGGTCGGACGTGGCCGAGCGTGAACACGCCGTAGCAAACCGTAGTGTCGTACATCGCACTGGAGTAGTCGGAGAGCGGCCCGATAAGGCCGACATCCCCTTGGACATGGGCGGCAGACGCGGGTTTGTCTGTCATTCCTAGCTATCTCCTGTAACGACCGGCCCCACTAGAGTTTAGGCACATTAATCCACTTTTATAATCAATATGTGGATTGCCATCGTGTAATTCTTTCTTGCCACCATATTAAATTCCATCGTATCAATCGTTCCGGTCGTTTACAACCATTACTAGCGATAAGACTGTATAGTAATTATTAATTTTGTCCATGTTGTGTTAAAGATCGTTGAAAAATACGTTACAATTTGCCCGCAAGAAGGTCATGCGGGAGGGAAGTTCTCCGCAGATTCTGTTCAAGAATGCGCCGAAGGTTGGCCTCAACCCTCCGGGCGATTTAAACTCACAGACGAGCCGTATTGTTACAGTTCCGCGTGCTTTCCCCTTCGGGCGCAGATTGGAAGGCAAACTTGGGACATGCCGAAAGCGGTACGTGATCAAGGGTTCCTGTCCCTGTCGTCCAGACACAATTATAAAATCCTCATCGGCATCGGCCCTCCCCCAGCATCCATGACGCAAGGCGCGACATGTTCTGAGGCCGTTTGAGAAACGGGTTCGTGTCCCATCAGGTTCTCTAATCGCCTCTTTCAATGGGCTACGTTCTCTTCGCGGATGCAGCGCTTGCCGGGCTCAAGGTTCTCTGCGTGGTCGATCGCAAGGATCGCCGCATGTTTGGCGTCGGAACGGGTGAGTTGAAATCCTGGGGTGCAAAGGAGGGCCAGGATGACCTGGGCGAGGTACAGTCCCTGTCGCAACCCGTTCGAAGTCGCCAACGCCCCACTATGGCTGCGCCTTGGTCAGCTTAGCCCGATACTCCTCGTCCAAGACGGCCGGCAGGGATATCTTTTTGGTTCGCGCGCCATCGACGGAAATCATCTCACCGCTGACGAAACTGGAATCATCACTAGCCAACCACAGGACCGCATTGGCTATTTCCTTTGGAACGCCAGTCCTTCCGACCGGGTGAAGTTGTCCCAATTCCCGCTCGATCAGGCTTCGGTCCGGGTGCATCTCGATGTACGCACGATTGAGGTCGGTATCAATCCAGCCGGGGCACACGGTATTGCAACGTATGCCATCCGGCCCGAGGTCAACTGCCAGGCCCAGCGTAAGACCATGCACGCCGGCCTTGGTGGCGGCGTAGGCAGTATGCCAAGGGTTGACCATAAAGCCCTCGACAGATCCGATGTTGACGATCGTGCCCGCGCCAGTACGCCTCATTTCAGGGACGACATATTTGGCCATCAAAAACGGGCCACGGAGATTGACCGCCATAAGCCTGTCCCAATCCTCGGCACACTGCTCGTCGATCGACTTATGGATGACCAGACCGGCATTGTTGACCAACACGTCGATCCTGCCAAACTTCTGCAGGACTCCGTCAACGAAGGTGCGAATTGAGACCTCTTTTGTGACATCGAGAGAGATAAACGTAAGCTTCTCGATTGCGGCGAAACCGGCGGAACGGCCGTCACGGAGATCGCCTATGACAACCAGGGCGCCTTCATCAGCGAGCCTCTCGGCAATTGCTCGCCCGATGCCTTGATTGCCCCCAGTGACGATGGCAACCCTACCTTCTAGCCGATTACCCAAGACTGCCTCCTAGCCTGCGGTGACGCCGCCATCTATTGGAATGGCCACCCCAGTAATATGCCTCGCTCCCTCGCTCGCCAAGAACACCGTCAGGTTTGCAACTTCTTTGGGAGCCGCTACGCGGCCCTGGGGCGTTGAATCGATGTTTCTCTGGAGGACTTCGTCGGCAGTAACCGGTTTGCTATGGGCCGACATAAGCATGGGGGTGTCAACGGCGCCAGGACAGACGGCATTGATGGTGATTTGCTCCTTGGCGTGATCGAGCGCCATGGCTTTTGTCAACAGAACGACAGCGCCTTTTGACGCACAATAGGCCGCCAGTCCGGGACCGCCGACCAATCCCACGTTCGAGGCAATATTGACAATGCTGCCGCCGCCGGTCGTCCTCATGGACTTCACCGCGGCCCGGCTGAAGTAGAACACACCGTTGACATTGGCGTCGAAGACCTGGCTCCAATCGTCATCGGTAGTATCGACGACGCTTCTACGTCGGATGATCCCGGCGCTGTTGACCAAGACGTCGACCTTTCCGAACCGCTTCAGAGTGGAACTAACCACCTGGTCGGCGAAGGCCGAGTCAGCCACATCGCCCAGCATCAATTCCGCCAGACAATTGAGTTTCTGAGCCGACCCCAAGGCTCTTCGGCCCCGCTCACGATCCCGGCCGACCAAAACGAGTGAGGCCCCTTTCGCAGCGAAGGCCTCTACGACGGCCTCCCCTATTCCCGACGTTGCGCCAGTAACGATAACCACCTTCTTGGAATGCGTCATAGTAGCGGTTGTCCTTAGAAATGATGAGGCCTAGCGGGTATCTTCGGCGGCCTGCTTCGTGATCTATGCCCACATACCGCCAGTTTCCCTTTTCGCTAGCTACCAAAAACATGGAGCTGACTAGCTGAAGTCATGGCGTGCCTTGGGCATCGGTGACGGGCTCATGGCAGCTTTTGTTAGCTCTTGGCCAACGC
The DNA here is from genome assembly GCF_056781655.1 of Mesorhizobium bavaricum. Classification (NCBI taxonomy): domain Bacteria; kingdom Pseudomonadati; phylum Pseudomonadota; class Alphaproteobacteria; order Hyphomicrobiales; family Phyllobacteriaceae; genus Mesorhizobium; species Mesorhizobium bavaricum. The sequence continues at coordinate 341,460 of NZ_JBXAYV010000001.1, forward strand.
CGGAAAAGGATTTAGCGGCGGCAAACGCTTCCTCTGTTCTGCAAGCACGTTTTGAAATTGCCTTCTCCCTTACTACAATATACAGTTTTCTGTTGTATTTCGTATTAACTTCTGAATGGCCGCGAATTTTGGGAACAATAATCAACAGAGGCTCGCCGTGGAGGCGCCACGTAGGCACACCTATTGGGGCATCGTCCTTTTCTCTTGTCCCGCTCTGCCGGAATAGTCGAAACGATTGTCGCCATTTCACTTGTAGCCGTGCTGCCGCGTTCAACCAGTGCCGCCAATGTGCGCCTTGTCCACTCCAAGATACTCGCTCGAAGCTGCCCAAACCTGAGCTGTTGTATTGGAGTGCGTCGCCGACCGAAGGTGTGGAAACAAACTGCCGTCGAAAATTTGATGGAGGCTCTTTGCGACGAAATCCGGAGTGCCGTTCTTGTCTTGACGCAACTCGCCGGAGTTGTTGAGGCCAGTGATTACGAGAAGTGCGTCGAGCCCGGCAGCCTTTGCGCCCTTGATATCGGTATCAACCTGATCGCCGACCATCAAAAGACAGTCCGTACCTGTCCGAGCAATGCACTCTTCGAAAATCGCTCTTCCTGGCTTGCCCATAATCTCTACTGAGATTGGAGGCGCTCCGAAGGGCGCTAGTCCTGCTTGAAGCATTGGCCCTATTATGCCTGGTCCAAAGATGAGTGTGCCGTTTTTGCCAGGATAAATGATGTCCGCGTTTGCCGCTATAATACGGGGCATTTCACCCGTCTCGATCAGTCTGCGTTGAAAGGTCGACAGGATGTTATCGGCAGCCCGTTTAAAATCGAAACCCTCGTCATCGAGCACTACGAGCGTTTCGAATGTCTCGACCGTGTCAGCGCAATGAAGATTTGTATGCTTGCCGAAGATGTCATGCGCAGCCTGTGCACTGCCCACATATGAAACTAACCGCCCGGCCGCCAGCTCTTCGAGTACGCGATGCCGCGCAACACCTCCCGCGGACACGATACGGTCGACCGCCGGAATCGGAAGTCCCGCGTCGCGGAGACGTGCTAATATCGTTTCATCCGATCCACTGCTGATATTCGTCACGATGTAGTATGGCTGACCGGACGTATTAAGTCGGGCCAAGATATCAGCAGCGCCAGGCAGGGCTTCATTTTCGTTGATCAGGACCCCCGTCGCGTCGAAAAGTATCGCGTCATAGCAATCTGCCAGTGTCTGGGGAGGTGGGCTTTCGAGGGCCGCGGTTAGAGAGCTGGCCGACTCCGTCCTTGGCTGAACCGCGCTCGCCTTAGAGGTCGGAAAGTAGCCGTGGCGCACGACCCTCGCTTCGGGCGGTATGCTGCCCTCGCACGTCTCGCTATAAGCCCAGGCCAGCCACTCGCATAAGATGGCCAAGTCTTCTGTCTCGATCGTAGGCCCCGCCCATATCCGGAATCCCGGTGGCGCGTCACCGTAGCTCCAGATGTCAAAAGCCGCGCCTTCGGCTTCGAGTAGACGGATCATCCCCGCAGCGATTTTACCGTCGTCCTCCTCCGCGCCGGCAGCGAACTGCTCTCGTACCAGGCGAAGAGTAATTGAACAGGTGGAGCGTGCTGCCGGATTGGTGCAGGTCCAGTCAATCCAAGGAGTAGAGTTCACCCAGTCGGCCATCACAGCGTAGTTATTGGCAACCCTTTTCAGAAGCGCTGGTAGTCCGCCGCACGCTTCGGCCCAGTCGAGCGCAGAGTGGATATCCTCGACGGCGAACATGCTGGGGGTCGAGATCGTTCGGCCGCCAAAGAACGCCTTGTTTACAGATCCGTCGGGGTTGTGCAGTCTCATGAGCCGGGCTACAGATTTACGTCCGCCGGCTTTCAGCCGTGCCTGGGCACGAGGCGAGAGCGCGATCATGCCGTGGCCGCCTTCGCCGCCAAGCGCCTTCTGCCATGACCAGCAGAGAACATCGATCCGGTCGAAGTCGATGGGCCTCGTAAAAGCTGCCGAGACGGCATCTGCGATCACAAGCCCGGCACGGTCAGGAAGAATCCAGTCAAGATCCGGTGGACAGACGCCGCTGTTGGTGCCGTTTAGCACTAGAACGATGTCGTGATTGGGGTCGATCCTGCTCGTGTTCGGAAAATCTCCGTAGTCACAAATGTGCCGATTTTGAGGGGCAAGCCCTAACGTATCGATCTCATTTGCCCAATACTGCGAGAAGTTGTCTGACAAGAATGTCTCGACTGGACACGGGCCGAGCAGATTTTGTAAGGCCATGCTGCAGGCCCCAGTGCCTGAACCGGGCACGATTCCGCAGAGCCAGCTATCAGGCAGCTCTAGCAAAGAGGCCATGCGCCGGATTACTTCTCCGAGCCGTTCGGCTCCCTCGGAGCTTCGGTGACTCCGTCCCACATAGCGCAGCATAGTTGGGTGCACGCTCCAGCCGGGATGTTTGCGGCAAGGGCCTGATGAAAACCGTGGATCGAACGGGAGGACCGATGGTTTCACTACCGCATTTGGCAGGGTCATGGCTTCCTCCAAGTTGGGAAAAAGGGGCACCTCAATAGAGATATCTGAGATCAGGCGATGTCCTGCGCCATTAGCGCCGACAGCTTTTCATCGGCAAAACTCATCCGTTCATCGCGGCGGAGCTCTGAAAGGCGCCTGATAATCGCGGCGTTTGACAATGCCCCGCCTTCACAAAGCTTTTGAACGTAGGACGGATGGATGAAGTTTGAGCCTGCGAATTGATATGCCGCGCTGCTGCCCCAGCCATACCGTTTGCGAAGCGGATCGAAGTGACGCAGAACGTGCTCGAGGAGTGCCCGTTCCTGGGATGTTTCTAGGCGAGTGAGAATCGGTAGGAGCTGCTCACTAGCCGTATTTCCTGCCCCGCGGCCCATGCCCCCCATGGTGCAGTCTATCCAGGTCGCTCCCGCCGTCGCGGCGGCCACTGAATTGACCAGCGCATATCCGCGGTTGTCATGGCCGTGGAATCCAATGCCAGGCTCGATTCGGTCCGCAAACCAGCCGATTAATTCCTGAACGCGAGCCGGCTTCATAGAACCAAAGGAATCGACGATATAAAGCACGTCGATGGTGTCGATCTGCTTTACCTCCTTCAGGCACATCTCAACTGCTGCAGGATTTGCCGCGTCGATCTGCATGAGATTCAAAAACACACGGAAGCCCCTGTGAGACAGCTCACCGCAAATGTCCCGGCAGGCAGCCAAGTTGCTGTAATGCGCCGCCACGCGGACGGTCGTAATATGCCCTGGCACCAGCCCTTCTGTCAGGCGGATCACGGCAAGGGGTATAGGCAGTTCGCTCGCAAGCACATCCTTGGCATCGATCATCACGCATGCCTTGACTAGGAGACCGGCGGCCATCTGTTCGGCCTTAGAGCTCGTCACACTGGCGAAATATCCGTGGCTCGCAGGCTTTCCGGCGAGCCCCAGCTCGACCATGCGCACCGGGAGAGTGTTGATAGTAGCAATATAGTCCGACACCAGTTCCGGCGCGAAATGCCAATTTGTGTAGTAGCCGCCGTCGCGCAAGGTGCAGTCTAGGAAGTTCATTTCTTTTGGTATCGCGCTTAACATTACCCAGCCTCCTCGAAATACCGCCTCAACGTCGAAGCATCCTGCATCAGCTCGCGGCGTAGCCCCCATCGACATAGAGAATCTCGCCTGTTACGAACGACGCAGCTGGGCTCGCGAGGAAAATGTAAGGCCCGAAGTACTCGGACACATTGCCGCGGCGTCGCATCGGAGTGAGTTCCATTGCGCGGCGCTGATAAGGGCTATCGAGATTCGGATGCACCCCATCCATGAAGTTGTTGATGAATCCCGGTGCGACGGCGTTTACACGAATACCCCTATTGGCCCATTCTACCGCCATGGTGCGTGTCAGTTGATTGACGCCACCCTTGCTCGCAGCATAGACAGTCAGACCCGGTATGCCGAGCGAACTGGCGACCGAAGAAGTCATGATGATGCTGCCGCCGCCTTGATCCAGCATTGCTTGGGCGGCAAACTTGGCACAATAGTAGTAGCCACGCAGATTGGTATCGACAATTTCGTCCCATTCCGGCTCCTCATATGAATGCGCTGGCTTAATGATGTCGGTACCTGCGTTGCAGATCATCACGTCGATCTGCCCAAACCGGTCGACCGTGCTAGTGATCAGAGCCTTGCAATCGTCGTGCGACCGCACATCAGCGCGGATGGCCGTCACGTTGATTCCCTGGCCCGCGAGTTCGGCCTCTGCTTCGGCCAGCTCTTCAACATTGTGCGAGGAAAGGACTACCTTCGCCCCCAATCGTCCAAAGCAGGTGGCGAGCGACTTCCCTAGACCGCGGCTCGAACCTGAAATACAGACTACCTTGCCATCAATTCCGAAGATCTTCTGGTATCCTTCTGCACCAGTCGCAGAATTATGAGGTGTATCTGACATAGAGATTACCCACTCCAGCTATGAATACACGCATGTGCGATTTGAACGGCCGAGATCGATGACGGCTCTGTTTGCGTTGGCTTCGTTCATGCGACGGCTCCTAGTGCTACGAGTTGTTCAGATGGTTGCACTCAGCCCACCATCGATGACGATCAGGGTGCCGTTGACATAGGCCGCGCGGGCGCTGGCCAAGAATGCGGCAACTGCCGCGAATTCCGAGGGATCGCCAAGGCGTCGGGCCGGGGTCCTATCCTCGAGCGCACGGATGGCTTCAGCGTGGTCGCCGAGGCGATTGGCTTCGTGAATCGCGGTGCTGTGTGCACCAGGTGCGAGCACGTTTACTGTGATGCTCTCCCCCGACAATTCTTGTACGAGTGCGTGGCAGTAGGGCACTAGCCCTGCTCGTGCGACACCCGACAGCGCGAAATGTACCGGGGTCCGTACAATAGCCTCTGAAGCGAGCATCAATATTCGCCCCGCCCGCGAGAGCCGCAGATGCGGCAATGCAGCTGTAACTAGATTTATCGAAGGCAAAAGAACTCGGTCGAACGCTTCGTCGAAATCCTTAGGCGTCATGGCCGAGGGTGGCCCGGTAGAAACGCCGCCGCAATTCGTCACCAAGATGTCGATACACCGAAAATGCTCCGCTGTTTCGGCAACCCAAGCTGCTGCATCCGCGCAGTCAGTTACATCGGTCGCGCGCGCCAGTACTTCGGCGCCTTTGCTGCGCAACAGATCCACTGCTCTTTCTAGCCGCCCCGGATCCCGCCCACAGATGGACAGGCGGCAGCCTTCGTTGGCTAACTCCTCAGCTGTGGCCAAACCTAAGCCGCTGGATGCGGCCGCGACCATTGCCACCTTGCCGTCAAGCCCTAAATCCATCTTTTACCCCCAATTGACAGCGCCACGCTTCTTGGCACCGTTGCAGATAGCCAAGCATGTGCCGTGCCAACACGAAAAAATTCCTTCAAAACAGTAGGATAGCCCTGCTGAAAAAACGTCGGTTTTGCTCTTTCGTCGGATTCGCTACATTTGTGTCTCATGCACGCCGATACGGCTTCCGACGCTGAAGACAGCGTTGGGTAAGCAGCGTAAGTTTTTGCCGAGGCGAGTTATGCTAAGAGTCATGGGATTTGACCGATGTGGGCCCACTCCCGGTCTTCGACAGCTATGAGGCATCATCGCTGCCGCATGCTTAGCAGCAACTGCTCGCTGTCCCAGATGTCAATCTCTTCAATCGGAATGCCTCGGTGTCGGCAAATGGAAGCGCGAGAGCAGCGCCGATGCCGCGGGCCGGGCAAATTGCGCCGAACAGGTAGGCGCTGGTCAGCCGGTTGGCAGAGCCGCGTTCCACGCCTTGCCCATTGCCGCACGATCCCGTTCTTCTGACCAATTCTGGCTTCGCCCTGGAACCACAGCTCCACTTTCGTTCGCAGTGGAAGGTCGCAAAGATGTGCCTTCAGCGTGCACGGCCAGTTTTTGAATTCGTCGACGAACGTGGGCGTCCTGTGCCGGATGCAGCGGACGTGCGGTGACGTGCGAAAAGCCGAGCCTGTGCAGCAGCATTCCGACAAAGCGCGTGTGGCAGTCCACGCCGAAGCGATTCCCTGATGACGCACTTCAGATCGACGCGCCGCCAGCGCACGACACCAGTACGGTCCGGACTTTTGCGGCCAGGTCGGCTTGCTGTTCAGGCGGCAGACGACGGCGGACCAAGCGACCATTGATCGACAGACCTTCGGGACCTGCTACGCGCAGTATCAGCCAGATCGGCCCGAACGCATCGGTGGAGGCAATGGTGACATCTGGGATCGACCGCCGCGTTTAATCGTCGCGAGGACATCGCACGTCTTGGAAAAAATGGTTTCCAGCACAGTGTAAAGGTCTTTGCCAGGGGCGGTACGACGTCCGCTCCCAGTACCATAAACAGGGGAACGCCGAGCTCGTCTTCAATGACTTTGATCTGCCAACGGATCTCTCCCACTGTCTGTCAGCTTTGAGCAAGCAAGTTGCGTGCCGACTACTGCACTGTTCTGAATCGCATCACTCGTCCCAACCGACAGTCGAGCCCGGCCGGCCGTTTTGTCGGGCCTCCAACACTCTTGTCATTCGGCTGGGGTGAAGAGGTCAACGAGCGATCCGACGGCGTTCCACAGGGCTGTGATTGTCCTCTCGGCTTTGGCGCGCATAAGAGCCTTGAGTTTTGAGAAGGCGTTTTCGATCGGATTGAAGTCGGGGCTGTAGATGGGGTATTCGGCTTAGCGCCCTCTAGGCTTCGTGTGGAGAGGCGCTGCGCTTCGAGTTGATGATAGACGTGGTCTGTTCAGGAACAGCCACAAGCATCAGGAAAGGAAGCGCGGCATGAAGCATTATGCGGGGTTAGACGTTTCGGTGAAAGAGACGTCAGTATGCATCATCGACGAAACAGGCAAGGTTTGCCGTGAAGTGAAGGTCCCGAGCCACCCGGATGACCTTATCCGGGCTCTACAGGACCCAACCTGGCAACTGGCGCGCGTAGGGCTTGAGGCTGGGCCATTGTCGCAATGGCTGTTCAGCGGACTGGCGGCAGCCGGCTTGCCGGCGATCTGTATTGAGACACGGCACACGAAGGCGTTTCTAAAGGCGCAGGTCAATAAGAGCGATCGCAATGATGCCCGCGGCATTGCACAGATGATGCGGGTCAATCTGTTCCGGCCGGTGCACGTCAAGACGCTGACCAGCCAGAAACGCCGTGTCCTTTTGAGCGCCCGTAAGTTGCTGCAGGAGAAGGCAGTTGCCTTCGAGAACGACATCCGCGGTTTGTTGCGCAACTTTGGGCTCAAGGTCGGCACCGTTGGTACAGTCAATTTTGAAGAGCGAATTCGCGAACTCGTCGAGGACGAGCCTGAGATCGGCGACATCATCGAGCCGTTGCTGGCCGCCCGGCGGAACTGCGCGAAGAGTTCGCGAAACTCCATCGGAAGCTGCTGTCGATCGTCCGAGGTGACGAGGTTTGCAGGTGCTTGATGACGATCCCCGGCGTCGGACCTGTCGTCTCTCTGGCCTTCAGTTCCACAATCGATGTTCCGGCCCGCTTCAGCAGCTCGAAGGCCGTTGGTCCAGCGTTCGGTCTGACGCCGGTACTCAATCAGTCCGGCGAAAGTCGTCGCGTCGGCCGCGTCTCACTATGCGGCGACGGCATGATGCGCACGCCCCTCTATGAAGCCGCCCAATGCCTGCTGACGCGTGTGACGAAATGGTCGTGGTTGAAAGCCTGGGGGATGAATGTCGCCAAACGACGGGGTCGTCAGAAGGCCGTCGTCGCGTTGGCGCGGCGACTGGCAGTGATCATGCATCGCATGTGGAGCAACGGGACCGAATTCCGCTGGACCAGGGAAAGTATGCCGGCAGTTGCTTGAACGGTCTTCGGAAAGGAGAATAACATTCCGTCAGCCGGCGGAAAGACGTCCTTCGCGGGACGATGGATGAGATGAGTTCGTTGCCGCCCTGGTTCCGACCGCATATTGCGATCAGGACGCGCTGTAGATTGTTCCGTCTTGTCCTTCTAATCCCATATTGGGAGGGCCGAGACGCGCGCCGATCCCGGAGAGAAGCAAGAGCCCGCGAGAGACATCACAAGCCGGCAGAGTAGAATACTCGAAAGTGTTTGACCTCAACACGCCGAATAGAGAAGGGCGGCAGGTAGAGCAGGCTCGTGCCTGCGGCCTCAATCGCGTCGCGCACGCCGGCGGCCTTGTGGGCGGGCAGGTTGTCCATGACGACGACGTCGCCCTCCGACAATGTCGGGACCAGCACCTGCTCGACATAGGCCAGGAACACGTTGCCGTTCATGGCGCCGTCGTAGACGAAGGGCGCAGTCATGCCCGTCAGCCGTAGCGCTCCCGTGAAGGTGGTGGTCTTCCAATGGCCGTGCGGCACGCCGGCCCGGCAGCGCTCACCGCGCGGCGCACGTCTCGATATGCCGACGCCGAACCGCGCCGCCGCCTGCCGTGCCGACATGCCCGCGTCCGAAGCCTTCAAGACCCGGGATCGAAGATCGCCGCTCAGTGCTCTTGCCATCATCCACCTCATCAAAGGGAATGTTGAATCACCCATGCAGCCCGACGTCACATCACAATCGATTCATCGATCGCGGGACGTGCTCTAGTTTCGAACAAAAAGGTTTTGTGGATGGACATGCGCGCGTATCGTCATCTTAACGAGGTGCACCCCGGTCACCGCACCGTTTCCTGCGGAAGATGAACTTTATGTAAATACGGATATTTCGACGTTGTAACTTAATGTAATATAAACTTCTCAAAAATCAGGTTTTTGTTCCGGCATTCGCTGTTACAGTCACTCTTCAGAATACCAGATCGACTCTTTCTGCTAACCGTCTTAGGAATGTCGATGGCTTATCATGGAAAGCGTCGATAGGACCGGCAGCAACCAGGTCAAGAATTGCTGACCAACCCCGGCGGGCGGATCAAGCCGGATGAACATATGTCTCCGCTAGAGGATCTCGACGTGATTCCTTGTGTCTAGAAGTCTTCGCATGGTCAAACAATCATGCTTCGCATAGTGGAAAAGAAAAGTTCGTGGTTTCAATCGTGGGCATTGCGCGCCCATTAATGCAGTGCCGCACTCATCTGCCCTTACACGGAGGAACTTAATGAAGACCCTGGATCAGCAGACAACACCGGAGGAAGGCGCACGGGAGCGCATGAAAGCATCCCATGCCCTCGATGGCGACGCCGGTCGCTTGGCCGACTTATATCGCGGATGGGCGAGTGCCTTCGATCTGGATCAGGGCCGCGTCGGGTACTGCGGGCCGATGATCGTGGCGGAACTGGCAGGGGCCGTGCAGACGGCCTACTTGGCCGGAGAGCGAAATGCCATCGCAATCCTGGACGCTGGCTGCGGAACAGGGCTCGTCGGCGTGGAACTGGAACGCCTCGGCTTCCGGTTGATTGACGGGTTCGATCTCTCCGAAGAGATGGCTGAAAAGGCCCGGCAAACCGGTGTCTACCGCCAGGCCCGAGGCGATGTCGATCTTAACGGGCAGCTCTCCGACTACTCCAGTGCGAGTTATGACTTGACCGTCTGCTGCGGCGTCCTAACGCTCGGACACGTCCGACCGGATGGATTGCGCGAGCTGGCTCGCGTCACCCGCCCGAACGGCTTCATCGTTGCAAGCACGCGGAAGAGCTATGTGGAGACTACATCCTTTGAAGACCAGGTGCGGCGTCTGCAGGATGAAGGCGTTCTTATACCGGCACAGTGTCTAAGGAACGGCAGATACGTCGCCGAGGAAGACGCACACTATTGGGTCTTCCAGGTGCCCGAGAAGGTGAGCGCACCGACGGACAAGCGGCTATGACCACGATACCGCAAACCTCGCCGACGACGAACTGGCAGCCGATGCAAGGCACCACGAGGAGCGCAAGCACCTCCGCCCGCCCTGCCAGAGTCCGCATTCCTCTACATTGTTGAGCTTCGCACCACGAAAGAACGCATCGCACTGGCTACAGGGTGTTATCGAGTCGACGGTCGGCATGTACGGCGACCTGCAGGGCATCGCCGGGAAGGTCATGCAGGAAATTGAGGGCCTTGACGTCCTCGCCATCGATGCGGCCGCGGTTGGCGCTTAAGCGAACCCTCTGGATGGGGGTGCGTCACCGAGAGGCACGGGAGTCGTCAGAAATGCGACGAATTGCCAATCGACCGTGGTCTGCTGACGGCTCATAAATTCATGATGGGTTGAGAGAATAGAGCGGAAGAGTTCTTGGACGCTTCGAAGATGACGACCGACGAAATCCTTGCTGTGATTAGAGCCACTCAAAAGGTTCTAAAGCAGACGGATGCCCTTATGTCGAAAGTCGCCCGGACGGGAATCAAATCTCCTGAGACGCTCACTTTCGTGGCCAGCCAGCTTTGAGACTTAGAGAGCGGATGTTGGAGGAGCGTGACATGCTGCAGCAGGTTTTCGACGCAGCCTTTCGCGCCTGAGAACTGCGGGGACTGGGTATTTCGCCAAGCGATATCGGCATGACTTCCGGACCTTTGCACTTCCGGATGTCTGTTCTCCCGTAGGCCCCAGCCGTCATTGCGGATTTCCCTGGGTGACAGGCAAGGTGGCAAGATTTCCAGCATAGGAGCGCATCTGCAGTCGGCGATCCTGATATTTTCCGCGGTAGCCGAACAGCGCTAAAACCTGCATTTCAAGAAGCCATTGCGAGGCATCCCATGCGTCGAATATGTCTAGGTCGTAGGTAAACGGGGTCGAATGCGTGACCCCGTTGCGAACGAGAACCCGTCCCGAGCCGGTTGCCCCTTCTTCGCCTTCAATCGCTTGCGAAGAAGTTCGGATTGATCCGCTGGATCCCCTTCGATAGGTCGGCGCGATCCTGCTCGAACAGAACGATGAATGGGCCGTGCAGCGCGCCAGATACATGACGCTGGAAACGATCAGCCAGATGAGCGATGATCCCCTGATCAGCCTGCCAGCCGTGGCGCGCTGATCTGCCCGGCCCATGCCGGAGAGCGCGGCGACCAAGCCGTCAGCTACACCACTCCCTGGGACACGATCCGAAAGGTTGGATATCTTGTAGTAGGCCAAGGCCCGCCCGACGCCCCGTTTGGCCTCCGGCGTCTGAAAGATCGTCATGTATGTGGCAAAGAGTGGCGGCAGTTCGTCAGCCAGCGCCCAATGAAACCAGTTTTTCGGCGCCTCCAGCCTGTCAGCCCTGGTGAATCCCAAGCACCGAAACCCGTTACGAGCAGCGTTGCGGACCTCACCGTAACCGACCCGGGTGCCTTTTATGAAGCCCAGAAAATCGGATACCCGGTCTAAGAATTCATACACCTTGGCGGCCTTCAGCGGCTTGCCGTCCAGCGATCGAAGCACCGCCCGATGCGAAATGGTACGGAGGAGCGGCATGCGGGCGCCCCCGCCGCCCAACGCCAAGAAGTGGTCGAATGGCTGCACGGTGACTGCCAGATTGCCGAATTCCAGCACGATTCCTATTCTTTTTGGATGGATTGCCGGACCGCCCAGAATGACGGCTTCCGCCAATCCCTTTGATTTTCCTCCCAGATCCAGAGGCGAGAATCGCGACGTCGCTGAAAATTCTTCGTGCCCGATAAAATGATACTTATGGGAGAGCATCAGGAACTCGGCTGTCGTGCCACCTTCGAACGTGACCTTCAGGTCCTGATCAATCCTGGCAATTCCCGGCTTGAGTGGTCCCGTCCATCTCAGCTGAAGGTCAAGATGTTCGTCAAGCCGCAGCGAGACATCCCCGAACTCACAGGGCTTGCCATCGATAGAAATGGCCACAACCTTTTCCGAGAGCTCGATGGGGCCGTGACCTTTGCCCTCGTATAGGGAGCCGGCCGAGTCGTCCGCTGTCAAATTAGCCCTCCAGCTCTGTCTCAAAGATGTTGGATGCGCCAGCGCTCTGCAGCCGCCTGTAAGCCTCAACGCTCTCGAAGACGATCCCGATGAACACGGTGCGCTCATAGAACCGCAGGAGCCAACCCGACTCGAGGCCCGGCGTGTCCTCGATCCGACCATAACGGTAGTTGAGGATATGGGGCTCTGCGTGGGCCACCTCCACAGACTCGATAAGGTTCTCCGGAATCTGTGCCTTCAGGACATCCACAAACACCTCTTCGTCGCTGACCGGCCAGCGCAAGCTGTGGCGGTAGCTCAAGCCCCTGACGATCTTGCGGACAATCCGCAACACCCTGGGATCGCGACCCGGATAGATCATGTAGCGCGCGCCGGTTTCGTGCTCGATCGGACTCATTAGAGCCAACAGGTCCTGCGCCCTCCTCCTGCCGTTAACCTTTCCGAAGCTGCGCGTGATCGGCCCCTCCCAGAGCTCCGTCACTGCGGAATTCTGGTCGCCGGCAATCGTCACCACGTTGCGGAAATGCACGTCGTCGTCGGAAGTGCCGTTGTTGCAAGTGGCGCAAGTCGGGATAACGATACGCTGGAATCGGCTGTCGGCTTTCGAAGGTGGACAGAGGCCACGCGGCACGACGTGTTCCTTCGTGACCAGGCGGACCTCGCCGCACAGGGCGCAGCGGGCGGCTCGTCTTTTGCCCATGTTAGACCCTTCAATGGCCATCGTGCCGTCTTAGTGGGACACCCCCTGCCGAACCCTGAGTTCACTTGACGATCGGTTCCAGGCAGTTCAGCCTTACGGCAATCGGAGGCGTTGTCGCAACATGCGCAGTCAGTTTACCGAAGACGAGAAAGAGGAACTCCACGCCAAGCTGACCCATCTCGAGGGCCAGATGGAAATGGAAAAGCCCGAACCCACAGGCCTGCTGTCGCAACATCATTCTGCGAATATCGATCAGGGCAAAATCAACGTCGGGGTCCATCCGCACGTAGGGGGCATTGTTAAACCACCGCTTGCTACTGGTCTTTGTGCCGTCTTTTTCGATCGACTCAGCATTGTCCAAGAGAAACCGACATGTCCGCTCGACCAACTGGCGTGCTTTCCGGTCCACCGCCGGTGAGGCAAACCATTTGGTGGCATTGAGACAGGCGGCGGCGAAAGAGGCGGCGTCAACATCGTCTAACGCCTGCCCCTTGGGAAGCACTGGCCGCTTTGGCATCTTCATTTTCGGTGCTAGCATAGGTCGTTCAGACATGTGTGGCCCCCTGCCCTCAGCTGACCTGCAGACAACCATTTCGTCGCATACTGCTCTCAGCGGTTATTATCGCAGCTCCTGACTTGACGGAATGTGCTCCCGGCGCCGGAAGAAACGGCCCAACCAAAAGGAGCACAGTTCCATGACGTACTTGAAAAAGCTCGCCTCCCTGTCGACCGCTCTCGTCCTGGGGTGTCTCGCGCACACCACCTCCACCGAGGCTGCACCACGATCTGAGCAATTTGAAGTCCCCGCCGGCAAGGAAGGGTATCTCGGCGACGTCCCCGACTTCGGCGGACAGGCCTGCTTCTCCGTGGTCGACAAGGCCATCCACCTGCCGGCCAGGGGGCATTTCCGCGGCCTGATCAACGGTCGGCCCATCGACCTCGATCGCCACATGGGCCGCCGCTGCCTCAGGTTCACCAGGGACGGCGGCCTCGGCCTCTATCGTGTCTACGTGCTGGCGGACGAGGGTCTGGACCTCATCGTCACCCACACCGTGAACGAGAAGAACCACGACTGGGTGCCCGGACCTGCCTGGCGCCATGAGCCCACCTGAGCGATCGGTGCGTGGCCGCCTTGGCCACGCGCCGCCCCCCGGCACGATCATTCAAGCAGCGCCCGGTTCCGCAGCCAGGCGCTGCGTTTCAATGGAAGATCCCGGTCAACGAAGGTCTGCGTTGGTGATCAGGGCACATCAGTTATCTTACGACATGGACCTTGCGGCCGAGGCGGCCGTCAAAACGATCCTCCGCTTCCCGATCATCAATGCCGACAAGGTCGTTGCCACGGAGTACTCTCTCGTCGAGCAGCTGATGCAAATCCAACAGACGTTGCAGACAGCGTCGGCGTACTGCGAGATGGCCGGTCGACCTCGACGAGTCCCACATCTGACAAGCGCCTGTCTGAAACCCGTGCGTGCACTATCCGCCATCGCCGGTGGGCGACATGGGATTCGACATCCGAAACATTGATATGAAAGATACGAAACCTACTGAGCATAAACTTTCATGGACGCGCAGACTCTTGCGCTGGCTGTTGGGACGACAACGGCGGACCACTGTCTACAGGCGTATGGTGTGCAAGGCGCGCGCAGCTGACCCGGATACCACTCATCTCTGAGGTCACTGGACGGAGGTGCTGAAGCCAGGGTGTCCACTTCAGCTAAAACTGCCACTAGGCTGCGTCGGCTGTCGACCGGCGCCCTCGGTGGTGAAAGCCATTATCCTCAGCGCCGTCATCTCCGGCTGGGCAAGCCGGGCATGCCACCGATGCGTCGCTGACGGCTTTTGGCAAAATTACAGATAACTTTGGCTTACCCTCCAAGACAGAGATAATCTGCTTGGCAAAGGTGCGGCTGTCGACTGCGTACATACCGCCCCGTGCGCCCTCAAATCCGCAGTTCCACGCCGCAAGCGCCTGACCGTATCGAAGGGCTTGGTGAATCGAGTCGCCCGTTGCATCCCGTAAGGCCACTTGTCCGTGAGCAGCAACTTTCGTCAGAAGCCCTGCGGTACACCAATCTCCCGAACCGCATGTATCAACCATGTTTGGTGCATTGATTGCACTAAGATGCGTCCATTCCGAAATGCCCGCTCCAAGACGATGACGGTATCTCAAACCATCAGAGCCGAGCGTCTGCACCTCAAGCAGAGTGGCACTTTCGGCCTGCATTGTTCCACCTGCCATTGCGAGGCGCTGATCGGAGTATTTCACGATGTGAGCCAGTTGGATCGCCTCTGCGAAGAGCTTCTCATCCGATCTAGCCGAAGGCTCGTAGACGATGACGGCACCCTGGGCTGACGCCGCCGACGCCAGCGAGAGCGCGGCGCGTGAAAGGCGATCCATGAAAAATACGGCTGCTCCAGGAAGGTTCGCAGCGACGGTTTCGATAGCATCCTGGGTGACAGGTCGGTAGCTGGGCAAGCGTTGACCGCAGCGCGGACATGACCATAAAAACCGATGGATTGGAGAGCCGTGGCGGTCCTGACGAATCTGCTGGATGATAATCGGTGTGTGGCTGGTCGGCGCACAATCCGTGAAATCGAGAGCCACGCCCCATCGCTTGAGATCCGCACGGACGCGACGGGACGCCGGATCCCCGTTCATCCTTGCGATGGGGAAGGAGTTCCAGCCGAGGTATGCCAGGATAGCCATGACGTTGCCACAGGTGCCGCCCGCCCAGGATTGAACGGGCAATGTGGCGTCGGCGCCTATCACCAGATCGAGAGCGATCAATCCGGTGCCGAACGCTTTGGGCCGGAAGTCTTTTGTCTTCATGGGGCACTCGTCCCTTCACGGTGAAGCACTGGCCGAGGCTGTGTATACACGTCGCCTTCCGACCAGATGTGTACAAGATTTGGCGTCGAGCTTGTAAGCGGAACTGACCCGTCAAGATCGTAGCTTATCGATTCGAGGTATGCGACCGGTAAATCTCGTTCCAAGGCGGCCATCAGCGCTCCCAATGCCATGACCTTGCTGCCGAGCGGCGACAAGACCAGGAGCGAGCCTCCGACCTCTCGGAAGACCGGCTTTCGCAAATCGTCGAGCCGCAGAATGGTTCTGTAGAGATCGAGGGGATCCGCCTCGTCCGCATAGACGATGTTGCGGGTGTCAACTGACCATCCGCTCTCCATCTCAGTCAGGAATTCCTCCGCCAGCTTGTCGCCAAGTCTCGGGTCACTGGCCGGGAAAGGCAGGATTGGGCACGTGTCATGCGGCCCAACGAATTCATGAAGTCTGCCGAGTGCGCCACGGCGTCCTGTCGCAAGTTGGGGCAGCCATAGCTTTGCCGCTGCCGCTGAACCGTCCAGCGTAGAGCCACCCTTAAAGCCATGGACGTAACCTGGTGCATCGCTTGGTACCGATTGAATAGCTGCATCCAGCGTTGGGTCATGAGCGACGAAGACGTGCAGGTTAGCTGGGCCCCTACCGCGCTCGATCCAATCCACGAGATAGCGAATAATCGGGAAGCTGGTGCCCACGGACAGTGCACTGGCGTCGACGACGACATCTGTAATTTCCTCGAATTTTTCCTTACCAAGGCTGCTGGCAATATTTCTGCCGCCGACAACCGCTCCGTCCGTTCCGAAGATTTCGACAGGAATGACGACATGGTTGGCGACGGCTGTGGTCAGTGATCCAGCGTTTGATGTGGCTCGGTTTATGAGGTCCTGCGCCGGCTTAGGTCGGTTTTCTTGAAACAGGATCGCGCGCACGGATGCCCCGGCAGCTTTCGGGCGCTCGGCGACGGCGGTCGAGCGCGGATCGAAGCCAGCGCCGGCAATCAGTAAGACGTTCCGGCCGGCGCCTCCGAAATAATCGACAATGAATCCGTCAACCTCCGCACCTCGATGTGAGACACAGGGATCCCATCGCCGCTCACGTCTCATGTCAGACCTCGCCCAGAAGCCGAACGAGATCGTCGGCGCGGCGCTCGAGGAAGCCGCCGCGTTTCAGAGTGAGACCATGGTGCAGCAACAGGACACCGCCGAGCTCGACCAGGCACCACAGGCGCTTCTTCGTCCCATGGTTGGGAACCAACATGAACGCGTTGTATGCGACGCCGAACTGCAGGACGCGCGCCAAGTCAGGATAGTTCGACGGGATCGTGTCAAATTCCTCCTGGGGAATCCCGAATGCTGATGCCCCGCCACCTAGGGAGGCATTGCCTTCAAGGCTCTTGGCTAGGCATTCGGAGGCGATCCCCTCGGCGAGACGGCGGACGAGCTGATGCTGGGGAAAGTCCCATTCCCGCACCATTTCCGAGGCTCGATCGCGCAACAAATGGTGTTGCACGCCACTCGTCAGCGTCGCTGGCTTCGATCTGATCAGTTGAGTTTCCGATTGCGACACCAGCCTGGCGGCCAGCTGAAGAAACTGCTCCGCATTTTCGGAGCTGGCGTCGCAGAGCGGGTCGATACCAAAATAGTATGGCCGACCGTGACGGTGGAGCAGATGGATGCGCGCGCCATCGGCGACGCCGGCATCGGCAGTCAGCGGACGGCTTGGTTCGGTGTCTTCTGCGTTTTCCTCAAAGAGGCCGCGCTGAGGGACTCGTTTGGCATAACGCTCGAGGAGAATTGCGAGCATAGCCAGCCGAAGATCCTCACCGTCTTCGTCGCCACCCTTCAAATAGTCGGCAATCTCCTGTTCAAGTCCGCTTCGGCGTTCGGCTGAAACGGCATAGCGACGTTGAAGCGTCTCAACCTGCTTCGCGAGCTTCTCCCGTTTCGATTGCGCTATCGTCTCCGCCTGCGTCGAAAGAAGATCGCCAAGGTTGTGGAGCCGCCGGCGGTTGAAAACCTCCATCTGAACGAGATAGCGGCCAGCCATGTCTTTTGCCATCTTGCGAAACGCCCGACGCTGATTGGCTCGGTCTTCTCCGCTTTGCATCCAGATGCTGGTAATTTCCCTTGCGCGCTTGAAGCCCGGCTCATCGGTCGTCGCGTTGGATCCGTCATCGAGCAGCACATCGGACGGGGTGAGCGCATCGAGCCGCGTGAGTATCCAACGTGACACCCTCAATTCGCGTCGGCTGAGCCAGCGCTGTAGGGCGATGAGTTGGGTCGGATGAAGGCTGTGCGCGTCATCGAAGATCACGAGCGGGCGAAGATCAAACATCTCCTGGCCCGCATTGATGTGAAACGCCTCGATGACATCAAACGGTCTGTAGGCAGCGGCAGCCTCACTGTCGATCTCCTCAATGTCTGGAGGAACGAGGGCCGCCGAAATTCGATAGATTGCGAGTTCCACCTCCCGCGCCCGTGCATGTAGAGCGGGTCCAGTCGTTCCGCCGATAGCGGTGAGAGCTGCCACGGCGTCGGCACGTGGCACAATCTGGACCTGATCCAAGCTGATACCTGCGGCCTGGACGTTCCGCAGCCAAGCAAGCACGGTTCGCGCTTGAAGGAGAGCGATCATCAGCCCTGTCTTCAACTCATCGGAATATGGGAACTCCCAGAACTCGCGATATTCGGCTTCAAGCGGAATCCGGCCGCCAATCAGCGTCGGCCGTTGCTCCGCAATCGCCCCGCAGGCGCTAAGTGTATCGATCAGCGGCTTATAAGAATTCATGGTGCGGTTGCGCAGCAGCGTGCGCAATGTCGAGAATTGGAAAAGTCGGGCCAGAGTCGTTTTGCCGCTGCCCGGCGTCCCTATGATCATAACCAGTCGATCGTAGAGCCGCCCCTCTTCCGCCGGCTTCTGAAAGAAAGTCGCTAGCGGCTCCGGCGTGACAACGGCTAGAAAGGCTTCGTCGTCACGTAGATATTCGGTCGCACGCTTCTCAAATGGGTTTGCCATGTATGACCTATGCGTGCCGTTGCCGACGGCGGAAAAGTGGCCGCATCGCTGGGGCGGTCACGCCATGACGATCGCCTCCATCTGTCTCCGCCCAAAGCAGCGCAACCGAGTTGTTCGGCGTGTTATGCTCGAGCACGAGCGGAAGCGCGCAACCGCCATAGCCAAGCCCCAGATGCGTCACGCCCCCAACATCGGTATGCCGTGTTCTGATGACAGGATCATAGTAGGTTTTGGTAAGCTCCAGGAATTCATCGTAACGACTAGAAACGGCATCGATCGGTAGGTCTTCGGGGAGAACCATACCAAAGCTGAAATGGACGCCGGTTGCCCACCCCTCGCCTTTCAGGGCCTCGCTTGCCTCAGCCCATCGGCTTTGGACGGCCTGGGCCGCCGCAGAAGTCCCGATATAGTGATGGATGCAGAGCTGCCAGTCGGCGGCGAGAACGTGATCGCATTCCAGGGCTTTCACCGCATTGTCGACGGATTCCTTGAACTTCAACAATTTGCCGGACCACTTTTTCTTTTCGGAATTGTAGCGGAGAAACGAGGTCCCCGTGCCCATGAAATCGTCGATGAGATAAACGAGCCGAAATCGAGCGTCGTTGTCCTTGAGGTCCTCGCGCAGGTTCGCAACCAAATCCTGCCATTTTTCCTTGTCCACCTGCGTCGCGAGCACCAATTGTTCGTTCGTCAACAGGCCGACGTTGCTATGGCGGACGATATCGATCCGCGCGCCATCGCTCAGTCCCATGAACAAGGTCTGCCGCCGAAGCCGTTCGGCGGCAGCACGCGCTTCAGGATCAGCGAGTACGCGGTAGGTAGGCAGGCCACGCTCCCGGCAATCGTCGCGATCACACGATCCCGTACGGTTCGCGGATAGAATTGTTCGACAAGCCGCTGCATTTCACTTGGACCAACGTAAATCAGCGTGTTTCGAACGAATGCATATGCGGTTTCGCGCTCTGAGGGCGCAAATTGCTGTAGCCAAGTCGCAAGGCTTTCGATGAACCGCATTCCCGCCTGGAAATCCCTGTAGCCGTCATACTTCAGCCGGGCCACCAGACGCAGCCATTGAAATTCGCGCCGGGCCCGGTCGTCATCCCAGCCCATAATCTCGCCAAGTATTTTCAGGCCGAGGTCCTGGTTCACTGAAGCGCTCCAGACCTCAACCGGACGCCGCCTGGATGAGCCTCGAGTGAGCGAAGATAGTCAAGAGTTACAGCGACGCCACGTTGACCGCATTCAGCAAGATTCCAGCAGGTTTCCGGATCCACGCTTATCTCGTCGACGCTCAATGCGAAGGTTTCCTTCAGTAGGGCATAATCGTTGCCGGGCCAACGACCGCGATCTCCGATAGAGAGGATTGAGACGTCGCCGACGCGCTCTCGCAGTTTCGTCAGAACATTCAGCTTCGAGACCCCAGACGCGACTATATCAATGGAGTGGCTGGACCGTGTAACCGTCATGTTCGCGGCACCGCTGATCAGGATCACCTGATGCGCGAGATCCCACAGGCGATTCTCCGGCATCGCTCGTCTGCCCTGCAGCGTAATTTGAAACCGCCGGTCTGTCTGTTCGGCGGACTCGGCAAGCTCGGGTTGGGCGCGTAACGCGGCTGCGAGCGGCGCTAACGCTTCACAAGTCCCTTCCTGGCCGTCGGGAACACGATCATCATCCAATGTTGCGACCTCAGCCCCGTTGTAATATCCGACGACAACGCGTGGCCATAGCGCAGCTGGCAATCGCGCCCTGAGATCTTTGCGAACCGAAACACCGCGACCTGTGGCGATCGCCAGGTGGCAGCCGAACTCGAGGATTCGGGAGAGTTCGGTTATCACGTCTTCGCGCGCCAGGTCGAAACGATCACGGGTGTCTACGATCGTGCCATCGTAGTCCAACACGACGGCCCCGAAGACGGCTCTCTGCAGGCGGCCACGGAATAGATTGAGCGCCGTTCTCCAGCGGTCAAGTTCGGCCAAAGCGTCAAGGCGTGCAGGCGTCACGCCAGTCTTGCGGGCGATAGCAGCCGCATCTCGATCCGAGAGACTGCGATGCGCGTTCGTCGGCAAAAGTTTGGGAAGCGGGAGGCTGTACAGCTTGCGTCCGAAGTCGGGAACGCCCGGCCGGCCCGGATCGATCCCGCGCGCGGCACCAGCCCATCCGGCTATTCGGAGCGCAGCCACCAGGGAGGCGAGACCCGCTGCCGTTGCTGAGCCTGTAAAATCCAGTCGTGCGCGCTGGATTTCGGGCGGGATGAGCTTGAGCGTTCGATCTGCCAGTGCACGGTCGTGCTCCGACACGAAGGCCAGTACAGCGCTCGTCTCGCCGCGTTTGGCGAGCCAATGGTGTCGCCCGTGACCAAAATTTCGATAGTCCGCAAGTTGAAGGTTGCCTATGGCAGCCTCGGTAAACTTCGACTCAAGGTCGATAGCACCATTTCGGGTTGACGGACCGTAGAGAACGAGCGTCGTTTGCCGAGACCAGAGCCGCGCGGTTACGGCCTGCCAGGCCTCACGCGTATCGGAGCGCTCGGCGAGCAGCGGCCAAATCGTTTCCGTGACCGCGTCCCAATCAGCGTCGCGTCCGAACTCGGTTACGTAGGCTCGCGTCAGAAGCGTGATGAAGCCAAAAAGGGAGTTCGTCGCCAGGAACCCATCCTTGCCCGCAGGCGGCGCGTAAATGAGCAGGTCGACATAGTCATGTCTTCGGCAGAGCTCGGCGAGGGGGCTGTTCTCCCGCCCGCATAGAATGCCGACCTGGCGTGGTTCGCGCGCGATAATAGCTTTCGTGGCGGCCAGAATATCGACGTTGCCACCGCCTGCGCTGAGTAGCCACGGTGCAACACTGGCTTCCAGTGGATCGGCAACTGCGTCGAGCGGTGTGGCCACCGCGGCAATTCGACCGGTGAACCGCTGGTGGAGTCCAGCCAGCGCATGGGCGGCGGTCAGCGAGCCCCCAGATCCGATGGCAAGAAGGGAGGAAAGGCCGGCCGTGCGCACGGCTTTGCGAAGCGGGGCAATATCGACTGCGGCCGACCAAGCAAAGGTCTCGGCGAGTTTTTCCATTTCCGCGGCATAAGGCTTTGCCATCTTGGTTTCCCGGCTCTCGTCAAGAGCCTCTAGTATTCCATTTTGCCTGCGGATTTACAAGAACATATCAAGAACATACGCGGCAGCGTTTCGTTAGTGCGCCATAACAGGTCCTGTCCGAAAAACGTAGCATCGTTCTGACAAGGCCTGTTAACAGTCTAAAAAATTGTTCCAGATTTCGGGCATGTCCACGGACTCGCATTGCGGGTCTGCCTGCCAGACGCGCTCCGGCCCGCGAGGAGGCGAAAACGCAAATTGCCGCTTGTTGACGGCCCTGCACTGGCTTCAGGATGTGCTTGACCAGGATGAAGAGCGTCGTCGTACAGCCGCGACTCTGCGACGACTATTTGACGGTCCAAGCACGGCGCAGCGATCCGGGGGATCTGGTCGACGGTTTTTCGTCCCTACCGATCTGGATGCAAGAGTTCCTCCGAAGCCTGATAGCGCCTGCAAAGTCGGACGTTCCAGGTGCCAAATAAGGTATGTCGGCAATTCGCGTCGCCAATCGGCAAGCCAAAAGCCTAGAATGGCCTCATCAATGCCAGCTTGGGCGATTATCCGTCCTGGGAAGTTGCTATCGCTTCCTCTTCCAAGGGACCGGTGTCGCGATGGCGACCAGGCACCTAGCCCTGTCGGCGGCGGCGCCAACAAGGTGATTAGTTACCTTCTCTTTTTCCGGCGATTTTCCCTCCCGCGGACTGCTTTTTCGCGCCGAGATTTTGGCTGTGGCTCACGACGCGGTTTCAAAAGCTGCGCCATTTCCTCGATTTCAGTCTCAGCAAGCGCAATCGCGCCGGCAGAAAGGAAGTGGCCGGTTAGGGGTCTTGCTGGCATTCATGCCTGGGACGGAGAGGCGCATCTCGCCGCAGGGCGTCAGCATGTTCGCGTTGGACTATTTTTCACCGTGGCTGGGCGGCCTGGTTCCGCAGCGAGACCGGCTGGGGAGGGTCGAGGTGCGATACGATCCCCGCGATATTAGCCACATCTACGTCCGGGATCCGGAGACCAGAGGGTTTCGGGCTGTCGAGAGGCGCGATGGTGCGCTCTCGCCGACGACGTTATGGGAGCACGATGGTGATCGCACGCACCGACGTGCTACGAACGCGCGATCGGAAGTGGAGAAGGTGACGCTCCGCCGGCGGATCGCGGAGATCGCTGGGGGGCAAAAACCTTCTAAAGTCGATCTGCGCAATGCCGTGCGCCGAACCCACGCGGCCGAAGCGCCCAAACCCTATGATGCGATGCGTCCGGCGACGCCAGCCCCTGCCGATCATCCCGTGCGTCAGAAACGCCGCCTGCCGGTCGAGGATTGGTGACATGGCGGATCATCTGCTCGACCACGTTCGCCCGGTTCTTGACCGCAGCATGGAAGAGCGGATCGCCTATATCCAGGCGCCGCGATGGATCGGACATCAGGTGGCAGTCCAAGCGCATGAACGCCTTGCCGAGTTGCTGTCCCGGCCGCCGGCGTTGCGGACCCGCGGCCTAATGCTTCTCGGGCCCTACGCCAACGGCAAGACGATGATCGCGGAACGGTTTGCCGTCGAACATCTGAAAACCGCCGAGCAGCAGCGGGTATGGGTGGTTCAAACGCACGAGGGGTGCCGGTCTCACCCATTTCTATGGAAGCATCTTGCACGCATTGCGAGCGCCGATTGGCAACGGCCGGGATGTCGGTCGTAAGGCCGAGCAACTCGATCATCTGCTCGACAGTCTGAGGCCGAGAGTCCTGATCTTCGGCGAATTCCACAATGCTCTGCGAGGCCGGACTCGCGATGCGGAGGCGGTCTTTGCGTTCCTAAGACGGATCGGCCGTCAGTACGATATCTCGCCGGTCCTGATCGGCGAAGTCGCTGTCTTCGACTTCATCAACGCGACCAGCGAAATGGCGAGCCGGTTCGACCTGCACGCAGTGCCGCGATGGCAATATGGCGAGGAGTTTCTGACGCTCCTCGACAGCCTCGAAGGGGCCATGCCGCTCGCCTGTGGTTCCGATCTGTCCGATGAACCCCTGGCGCGAACAATCTTCCAACTCTCCGAAGCACTGATCGGCGAGATCATCGCCATCGTCACGGCGGCGACAATCACGGCGGCAAGATCCGGTACAGAGCGGATCACGAAGGCAGCAATCGACGAGCAGCGCTACATCCCGGTCTCGAAGCGTCGCCAGGCACGGCTCCGCGACGCCCTGCTATGAGCAGCGGCCAAAGGGCCGGTTCGGGCGTTGCGATCGAGGTCCGGGAGCGATACCGGGACGTTGTTCGGGATCGGTGGCCGATGGCCATTGACCCACAGCCCGATGAATTGCTGTCGAGCTGGCTCCACCGCCTCGCGATCGCGAACGGTGTCGCGCCGCGATGGTTCGCCGGCGTCCTTGGGCTCGGCGAGGGGATGTGGTCGGCCTGCCTCGACCACAGGCTACCGCATGGTGTCGCAACCGTGCTCCAACAACAGGCGGATGTTGCGACGGAAACGTTGTCGGCAATGACGATGGAAGGCCGGGTTCTGACTCCGCTCCTGCTGCCGTTGCGCGAGAAAGCCGGGCGGAACCGTTCGACCTGGATGCAGTACTGCCCTCTGTGTTTCGCCGGCGATGACGCTCCGTACTTTCGCTGCGACTGGCGGCTGGCGACGCGGATCTCGTGCTTCGTGCATGGTTGCGGTCTGCGTGATCGATGTCCCGCCTGTCGAAGCGGGATTGCATCCTTCGACCAGACCGAACTGATGCCGCAGCACTTCTGCGCCCGATGCGCCTTCGGTCTGCGCAGGGCATCGAAGGTGTCCGTCAAAGCGTCGGCACGACGGCTGGAACGGTCGATCGACGATATCTGCAAGGTGGAGAAGGCCAAGGCATCGACGACGATCGGCGACCTGACTTCGCGCCTGCTACGCGCGCCTATCGTTGCCGGTGTCCCATCGGCGAGGACGTTGAACAAATCTGTCAACGTTCTCGCGTATCCGCTGCCTCGAATGGCTCGCGGACAAGCCTGCCGGCTGGTTGACGGCAGATGAGGACGATGCTGTTGCCCGGCGGCGTCAACTCGTCCTGGCTGCAGGCGGCCATGATCGGTTGATCGCGCGCACTTCGCGGATTTCATGGAGAAGCATCAAGGATCGCCGAGGTCTGGGCGATCACCCCCGACCGGCGCTACCCTTGCGGCTCTGCTCGAGGCCTATTCGCGCGCCACTGACGGTGGGATCAGAACGAAGCACCACTTGATTTTGCGATCCTGCGTGGATAGAATCCCGCCCATCCTTGGCGAACAGCATGCTATTCATCACCGGCGACGCCTGCATCCTCCCCGTCATTGGAAAACCCCGGCATGATGTCGCCCGCCAGCAGCTTCTCCTTCGACAGCAGACCTGCATCCTCGAGCGCTTCGATGTCGGGGAGGTCGCGCAGTGTGTCGAACCCGAACTGCAGCAGGAATGCTTTGGTCGTAACGTAGGTGTATGGCGCGCCTGGGGTCGGGCTGCGTGGGTCTGAGGCGATCAGGCCGAAGCCGCGCACATTGCCGATCAGGTCGCGGCTGATTTCCTTGCCAAAGAAGGAGGACAGCTCGGCGCGGGTGATTGGCTGGAAGTAGGCGATCGTCAACAGCACGAGTACCTCCGACTGCGAGAGGTCTATCTTGCGCTCGCTGGCGCCGACGGCGGTGCGGATGGCGTCGGCATAGGCCGGCCGCGTCAGATGCTTCCAGCCGCCGGCGACGGCGACCAGATCATAGGGCCGGCCGCGGAGTTCCTCGCGGATATCGTCGATGAGGAGATCGATGCTGCAGCTCTTGCCGACGATCCGCGCCAGGGTCTCGCGACCGACCGGTTCGCTGGCCGCAAAAATTGTCGCCTCGACCCGATGCATCCATTCCCGCAAACGCACCTCCGGCGGTAGATGATCCAGTTCCCGATCAAACAGGCGGTCGCCTGATCGACCGTCATCTGACCGCCCTTTGCCTCTTCTTGTGCGTACCGCCTCTACCATTGCTCTCAAAGCCCGTAGATGCGGAAGGTCGAGCGGCCGGACAACTCGCGGACGGCACCGAGTTCGACCAGACGGTCGAACAGGCGGCGCAGCCCACGGTCACTCATGCCTACGATCTTTTCCGACGCGACGATCGCGTCGTCGGAGAGGAGCTTTTCGACAACGGCGTCCGCGGCCTTGGCCCTGAGTTTTGGCGCGACGGCAAGCAGCCGGTCCGCCCGGCGCTCGAACTCCACGAAAAGATCGATGGCTCGCAGCGCGGCGCGCGCCTGAGCCACCCTCTCCCTGCCCGGCGCCTGGTCCCTTTCCGCCACCCTGGTTGTCCTCGCTCGCACGCCGCTCGTGCTTCCGCCCGATCCAGGTTGCGCACCCACAAGCGGCACCGCGTGCGGCCATCCCAGCCTCTGTGCGAGTAGGACGTCGGCGAGCCATGAACCCAAATTGCGCCCGAAGCCAAGGCGTTCCGCGCTCGCGAAAGCGCTGGTCAGCATCTCGACAACGCCCCCCTGCCGCAGACAACTGACCGAGTTCGCCAACCAGATCTGTGACCGCTTCACTGTCGCAGGCGTAGCCGAACTCCTCCAACACCAAGGCGAGGCTTTTCTCCGTCAGCAGGTCCTCCGCGGGACGCGCCGCCAGCCGGCGCCAGGCGAGGAGCAAAAGGCCGGCGGGCCCGACATTGTCGCCCGGTCGTGTGAGCAGCACGGCGTCGCGCAGCGCGCTTTCATCCTCGACGCGGCCGGCCTGCTTCGCCGTTGCCGCGGCCGCCGAAAGCGCCAGCCGCTGCCGCCAGGCGCCGGCCCACCGCTCCTGCCGGCGCACGACCGCATCGAGCGCGCCGATCGCGGCACCGGATGCAATCGCAGCATCTTCAACGGTTTGCGCTGCCTCGGCCGCCCTGCGCAGCCAGGCCGGCACGGGCGCCAAGGGCCTGATCGGCGCGGCGCCAAGCGGCTGGACTCCGTGGCGCGGGGACGGTTTGGGGCGGAGAATCATCGTTGACAGCATGATTCATAACGGCGCTTCTGGCAACGCAAATGCGAGCAAACCGCCGCACTTGTCGACGTCGTTTTACGTCCGGTAAGCTTGCCTTACCGGACGTACGGCGAGCATGGCAAAATCATGCTGTTGGTCATCCCAAGATGCAGCTTCAAGGTGAACGCAAGGTGGTCTCATCAATTCCGCTCCAGATTGCGCCTCAGTCTCACCATCTCCGAATCAGTCTCACAATTGTGAATCCGTAAACCGTTGAAAATCGGGTGTCTCATGAATTCCGGTCAGCCGACGCCAGAGCCTCCAAAGACGATCTCTCGGACGCCGACCGCTCGATCGCGATCTGCCCGACATCGCCGACCTCGTCGACCTGGTCGTGGAAATGGGTCGGCTGGCACCGCGTGTTCCGGCACAATCAGGGCCTGTCCCTCAGGAACTGCCGCAGGCGAACGCAGGCACGGATCCGCTGCCCGCTCGGTTGCGACCATCGCGCGCCACCTCTCCGGCCTCGCGTGGAACTTTACCCACATCGCCGACTTTCGATACCGTCTGGTCGTGATCGACCGAGCCGCTCTGCCAGGGTGTCGGCGCGAGGCCCGCATAGGCGGCAACCTGTCGTCGGTTGTCGAAGTCACGCGACAGCTCCTCCGACCACGGCCCGATGCCCTTCAGGTCGAGCAGCATCGCCGGTGCCGGCGAGATGACCGGCACGGCAGCAAGCATGGCATCGCACGCGGCCTCGACAGCCTTGATCTGCTCCAGCAACAGTTCGAGCCTGTCGAGTTCCCGGCCGACCTGAGCCTGCAGATGTGCCGGCAAGGGTCGGCCGTCGCCGGTCTTGAGCGCCGCCAGTCGTTTGCGCCGGTCGCGGCGCAGCGGCTCATAGCCGGACACGCCCTGGGCGAACAGCAGGCCTTTGATGCGGTTGACGTGACGCACGCGCTCGTTCGTCAAGACGTTGCGCTGACGCATGATCTCGCGGGCGAGGCGCCCAGCAGGCCAGGGCTCCGCAAGGCTGCGAATCCAGGTTAGCGGTGAAGCTCGTCGAGGATTGAGGCGAGGTAGTCGGTGCTCCAACCGGCCTTTTGCGTCTCAGCGAAGGAATCCTTGTGGTTGAGGGCGCCGTGGCCCTTTCTGAGCCGCGACTGACCATCAGTGATGGCGACGTCGAGTGTTCAGTGCAGAGCATTTTCGATCAGCCAGTGGCCATCCGGCGTAAGCGGCCGTTCGGCTGTCAGCGCGGCAGAGGCAATTAAGTATCGCGTGTCGAAGCGGCTCCTATTTTTTGTCCGGTGCGTGAGTTGACGCGCACGATGGTTGCGGCGTCTGGCAGGCGCAGTTCGCCGGGGAAGTGGCGCTGGCCTTCGAGCCAGATGACCTCGCGGCTGACGGTGACGGTGCTCCTCGATGCGGCCATGGGCCTCGTTGAGATCGACGAAGCTGTCGAGGCAATCGGCGGGAGCGTCGTCGAAATAGCGCTCGATCTCAGCTCTGAGTCTCGGCTGGTTGGCCTTGACCGCGAGCAGGAAGTCGGCGCCGGCACCCCTGATGGTGGCAGCAATGGCGGCATTGGTGGCGATGGCGTCGATCGAAACGAGCGCGCCCTTGAAGCCGTCATGTGCCGCCAGGCGCAGCACAAGTACCGGGGTCGCGGTCGTATCGCTGCTCTTGTCAATGACGGCCTCCTGGCAGAGCACGAGGCGCGAGGTTGTTCGCCCAAACGACCGAGCGGGCATCGGGCGAATCCGGCCGTTCCTAAGATGTGTGACAGACTTTTTTTCGGTCGAGGCGACGTAACGCAAGAGTGCGGGTCGAACGCACGCCCTGCATTATCTGTCGCGATCCCAGAATGCGAAGAATTGCACGACGAAAGAGTTGCCGCCCATGGCGCCCTCAACATCCCATTTGATCGAAAAAACCAGATGAGGCGACGCACCAGCGATGTGTCCAATGCCGCTTCTGTACGCAGGTTTCACTCTGTCCGACATCCGACAATTGTTGGATGTCAGACAGGGCGCCAAATCCGCTAAACAATTATCCCAATTGAATTTATCTCTCTGGCACGTTCTGTGCAGCGTGGCTTGCGAATGCATCAGCAAGAAAATAGCCCCATGATCACACTCACTGAAAACGCCGTCGCCGCCGTCAAGGCCGCGCTTTCCCGCGCCGACGAGCCGGCGGAAGGCTTTCGTATCATGGTCGAGGCGGGCGGCTGCGCCGGCCTCAAATACCTGATGGGTCTGGAAAGCGTCTCGCGGGAGGGCGATGCCATCATGGAGACGGACGGGGTCAAGGTGTTCGTCGACGCAAACTCCCAGCCCCATCTCGCCGGCACGACCGTTGACTTTGTCACGGACCTGGAGTCCTCGGGCTTTGTCTTCGACAATCCCAATGCGCGGGACAAATGCGCCTGCGGCAAGTCCTTCGGCTAGCCGCCATAACGACAAGGATCGGAGCCATGCGGGGTGACACCGACAACGTCTACCTCATCAGCGACAAGGTGTATTTCATCAACCCGAACAATGTCGGCGCTTTGGACATCCCCAAAGCGGCCGGCAAGGTCGGCGCCGTCGCCTACGGCGATGGGCTTAAATTGACGATGGCTTTCGACCGTAAGACGCAGACGATCTCCGCCGCAACGTTCCAGACCTTCGGCCGCGGCTCGGACATAACCGCTTCCTCGCCGGTTACCGAATTCATCGTCGGCAAGACCATCGATGAAGCCCTTCAGATCACCGATCAGGACATGGCGGATTTTCTCGGCGCCCTGCCGCCGCACACGACATACTCATCGCTCGACCGCCTCATCCTGGATCGCGGCTTGCGGCTGATGAGCGAGTTCTTCCGTGCTGTGAGGCAGGCTTTCGAGGAGACGCCAGGATTCTCACGCCTCGTCCTCGTCAAGGCATCATCGCCATGAGCGACGTGGCGAGTGGGTTTTCGCTAACGAGCCTCAACGGTGGAACGCGCTGCAAAACGTGCAGTGGGACATTTCCCAGCTTTTGCCCCGTCTCGTAAGCCAGCAGAGGCGCTCCCTTGCAATGCCATATGCGGTTAAGGAAATTTTCTACACCCTTCAAGGCGAAGGACGAAATGCCGGGCGGGCCGCCGTATTTTGTCGTTTCGCCGGCTGTAACCTTTGGTCGGGACGTGAAGGCGACCGGACGACAGCATTCTGCGGATTCTGCGACACCGATTTCGTTGGGGTAGATGGCCCCGGTGGCGGACATTTTGCCACCGCACGGGAGCTTGCGTTGGCGGTCGAGCAAGCGTGGCGCGGGTCAGGAACTGGGCAGCGTCTCGTCGTGCTCACCGGAGGAGAACCGCTCCTTCAGATCGATGAAGAACTCCTGGAAGCGCTGCATTCCTTGGCGTTTGAAATTGCCGTGGAGACCAACGGGACCATTCCCACACCCGCCGGCATCGACTGGCTGTGCGTCAGTCCGAAATGCAATGCACGCCTCGTGGTCATGGCAGGGGACGAGCTAAAGCTTGTATATCCTCAGATTGGCGCGGAGCCGGAACATTTCGAAGTTCTCGCGTTTGAGCACCTTTTGCTTCAGCCGATGGATGGGCCCGAGCGCGAGGCGAATACGGCCGCCGCAGTGGCCTATTGTCTTGCCAACCCACGTTGGCGCCTGAGCCTGCAAACCCACAAACTTCTCGGGATCCCATGAAAATTACGCAAGCTTTCACCTTCGAGGCAGCGCACTGTCTTCCGCGCGTGCCAAAGACACATCGCTGTCACCGCGTGCATGGCCACTCTTACCGTGTGGAACTGCGTCTGGAAGGGCCCGTCGATCCAGACACGGGCTTTGTCATCGATTTATTCGATGTCGAGGCTGTGTTCGGACCGCTTCTACAACGCCTCGACCATCAGTATCTGAATGAGATTGAGGGTCTCGACAATCCGACAGCGGAAAACATTGCGGTCTGGATCTGGAACCAAACCAAGCCGCTTCTTGGCCAAATGTGCTCGGTAACAGTCTATGAGACACCGCTGTGCTGGGCTGAATACGAGGGTTGACCCGATGCAACGAGATCCGGGAACCGCACTCGTCCTTTTCTCCGGCGGCCAGGATTCGACAACCTGCCTGGCCTGGGCGCTGGAGAACTTCGAGCGCGTCGAGACAATCGGCTTCGACTATGGGCAGCGGCATCGGATCGAGCTCGATGTGAGGCCCTACCTGCTCGGGCGCCTTCGAACAGACTTTCCGGTCTGGCGTGGGCGACTAGGCGAGGACCACATGATTGACATGGCCGTGCTCGGCCAAATCAGCGATACCGCGCTCACGCGTGACGTCGAGGTCGCACTGAACGCGAACGGTCTAACAAATACCTTCGTGCCTGGCCGCAACCTTCTGTTCCTCGGCTTTGCGGCCGCGATAGCTTACCGGATGGGCGCGGAACACCTCGTGATCGGCGTGTCCGAGGCGGACTGTTCCGGCTACCCGGACTGTCGGGATGACGCAATCAAAGCAATGCAACTCGCCCTGAACCTTGGAATGGAGACGCGTTTTGTCATTCACACACCCCTCATACGGCGCGACAAGGCGCAGACCTGGGCGCTGGCGGATTGGCTGGGCGGCGAGGCGCTGGTGAAGCTCATCTGCGAGGGAAGCCACACCTGCTATAGCGGAGATCGCGAGCATAGACATAGCTGGGGCTTCGGTTGCGGGACCTGCGTCGAGTGTAATCTTCGCGCAACGGGATGGGAGCAATTCCGATCCTGCAAAGAGGCACCGGTGGCCGCCCCATGAAATGACGTGAGCGCCCAGATCCAGGCCGACGGTGGCAATCTCTTCCATAGATCGTTCCTTCTGTTTGTGGTGTTCAGCACGACTAGGGTAGGCGCCTTCGATGCCGTTTCGAAGGGCTGTTCCATACCATCGACCTTGATGATCTTCGCCGTTCGCGTGGTGCCGTTTGGTAGGGGAGTTCAGCACCATGGCGAGCAGGCTGCGGTTGTTATCCTTGGTCCCGGTCGGATTGTTCGTGGAGCGTACCGCCACGAAAAAGCGTGGTTGTGGTTTCGACGAGAGGCGGTTGATGCCCGAGCCTGCCCTTATCTGGAGGATCGTCCATGCACGTCCATAACCAGCACGGCCGCACCATCGGCATCATTGAAGCGACGAATGACGACCTCATCGGCAATCGACGCCGGCGCCTGCGTAAGCCGGCACGGGCGCAGGCGCCTGCGGCGCGCGATGTTGCGGATATCCCTTCCCTGGCCTGCCTCGGCCCAATCAAAGGATCCTGATAAGCGCCTCGATCTGGCATCTCGTGCGTCCGTGAATGCGCGTGCCGCCTTAATGGCGATCGTCACAGCCTCAGTGTCGATGTTTGACGAAATGGATCTGCTCGACCGCCGGAAGACAATCGAGCAGGATAATTCAGCAAAGTCGATCTCATGTGCCGTCGAATTGGAAAGGGCGGCTGCCGTCACGAACGATACGCGCGACCGCATCAAGCGCCGGGGCAAGGCCATCCCAGTGAATCAGAATGGCGAAAGTGTTGTTGAGGTCCCGAAAGCGCTGTCCGTTGAGGTCAGCCAGATTGGCGCCTTCGCGTTGCAGCGCGCCGCGCGGCTCCGGATCGCACAGCCGCTGCGCGCGTGGCTCGAGGAAAACGGGCGGCCGCGGGCGAACAATCTTGCCGATTGGCGTCAGGCGGCGCGGAGATTTCACTGTCATTCACGAAATGCATATGTAGGCGGCTAGCTAATGAACAGGCCAACGATCGCCGATCTGGCGAAAGCTGCGGGCGTAAGTGTTTCCACGGTCAATAGGCTCTTGCACGGAACTGGCACACTGCGACCGCAGACGGCCGACCTCATCCTGAGCGCAGCGCAGCAGATCGGCTTCCGCAGTTCGGGGCCGCTGCACGAACGCAGGCGGGACAATCTTCCGCATCGGCGCTTGAGCTTTCTCATGCAGCAATCGGACCGGCCGCTCTGTCAGATCTGGGCCGAGGCGCTTCTCAGTGCCTGCGCGCGACGCACAGATGCGGTTATTGAGCCAGACGTGCTGTTCGAGGACGACCCTTCCCCCGAAGCGGTTGCTGCCAATCTGCTCAAGATAGGCGGAAGCGCCAATGCAATCGCGGTGATCTCGGCCGATCACCCGCTCGTCGGCCAGGCGATTGACGAGTTGCGCGTCAAGGGCGTTCCGGTGATCGCCTACGTCAC
This sequence comes from Mesorhizobium bavaricum, assembly GCF_056781655.1. Classification (NCBI taxonomy): domain Bacteria; kingdom Pseudomonadati; phylum Pseudomonadota; class Alphaproteobacteria; order Hyphomicrobiales; family Phyllobacteriaceae; genus Mesorhizobium; species Mesorhizobium bavaricum. Next base: position 374,092 of record NZ_JBXAYV010000001.1, read on the forward strand.
CGACCTGTCCGCCGCCAGCCGGGCCGGCTTTGTGGGAACCGACAACTGGAAGGCCGGCCGCACCGCCGCATGGTTTATCAGCCAGACGTCCGGTCGGCCCGGCAAGGTCTTTCCTCTCATCGGCAGCAACCGTTATCAGTTCCAAGACATCTCGGATGCGAGCTTTCGCTCCTACATGCGCGAGCACGCGCCCGAGTTCCATGTCAGCGAAACCCTCCTGACCCATGAGACGCCGAACAACGCCTATGCAGTCGTTCGCAGGCTGATAGCGGAGGAGCCGGAGCTCCGCGGCATCTTCGTCAATGGCGGCGGCATTTCCGGCGTTCTGCGTGCTATGCGCGAGCTCGCTGCGGAGCAGCAGTGCAAAATCCGGATCGTCTGCCGCGACATCGGGCCCGAGACACGCAAGGGATTGAGCGAAGGCTTGATTACTGCTTCCTTGTGCCATCCCGTCGACAGGATTCCTGAAGAACTCATCGACGTAATGCTGCGAATGATCGAACGCACGGACACACGGCTAATCGAACAGCGGATTGTTCCGTTCGAGATTCTCCCGCCAGAGAGCATTTGGACTTAAGAATCGGAAGAGCCATCGTCGTCCGGATAAGGTCATCCGTGCCGCTGCGAAGCGAACCGCTTCGTGGAGTAAAACTGGGGCGCAAAGGGCAGCTCGGCACTCATGATCCTCGTAGCAACCGAAATAGGCCAGGAGGACGAGGAGATGGAAATCCCCGAGGAAGACGATCTTGTCGAGAGCTGGACCCCACGCTTGCGCCAATGATTAGGCTGCTTGTGCGGCCACTCGTGCCGATTTGCGCGGCTTGTGGCGCGCCACAACGTCCACCTTATTATAGCGTCGATCGAGGCAGCGCACCGGGCGATCTATAGAGAACTTGTCTGTTCGCCCCGTGACTACGGCGGATATGTCGAGCTGTTTCATAACAAGCAATTGAGCCGATTCCGCTTGAGTGAGGCGCCGACGCAGAATGATGGCGCGGATCTCACGGGCGAGCTTGGCTTTCGGCAATTCCTCTTCGGAATTATCAAAGCCCAAATCCGCAAACACGTTGCCGCTGGTCATTTCGCCGGTGATTCTTCAGTCATGACTGTGTTCCTTTGCCATACTTTTCGCGATCGTGCGTCTCAGCCACCTTCAATCCCTGTAACGAGATCTACTTCGCACTTGGGCGTGTCCCTGCCCTTCTTCTGGAAGCAAAGATGCAGATCACACCAGCGAAGCGACGGCATGGACGGCGCGATAAGTATCCCCGTCTAAGTCGTCGACCACCGCAAGGATTCGGCCGCCAAATCCCTTGAGGGCTTTGACCGCCAGATGCTGCTCGCCATTTTGGGCATCGTTGATTGCAACACCCATGACGATGCAGACATCGACCAATCTGACTCCGCTCAGCCACTGAAAGAAAGATTCGGGTCAAACAGCCGTTTTCGCCAAGTGATCATATTTCCTATGAACGCATTTTGGACTGCACGGACCGTCCCAGCTCGGCGCAAAACCCTCCCAGATACTCGTCAATCGCGCTCTGCAAATGCACCCAGTAGAGCACTTTGGCGGTGCTACATCGATAATGAGCCCAGTTTTGCCTTTTTTTGAGAAGATGTCCCTCTTGTTTGGCCGCAGCGAATATCTCGGTAAAAATTGGCGGCAGCGCATCGCGTTTAGCGCTCGCCGGGCGGAGCTGGTCCGGGTTGCGAAGCCCGGCGAGCGCGGATCGTCTTGGGCGATGAGTTGATCAGGCGCGGTTCTTGGAGCGCCAGGATTCATGTCCGATTTCGATGATCTCGCAACGATGTGTGAGAGGATCGAGCAGTGCGGTCCGTTGTTCCGTCGAAGTAGCCGCGCCCGCTGTCGCGGATGAGCGCTCGGGCGATGGCAATGGCCAGATGCGACTTCCCGTTCCGGGCCACCAATCAACACGCCATTGGACAAATGCCATCAAGAGCATCTCACCGCCGGGCGGCGGCGAACAAGAAGGAGAGGAAGTGATGGAACGCAGGCTTGACGTGATCGCAGCCCTCCCTGAGGAGCGTCGGGAGCGTGTCGCTGCACGTTTCGAAGAGTTAAGGACGGAGGTCTAGAGCCTCGGCGATCTGCGCCGTGCGGCTGGCAAACCCAGGCAGAGCTTGCCTCGACCCTCAAGATCAACCAGCCCTCTGTCTCGAAGATCGAGCAACAGGCCGATATGTATATGTCGACACTTAGAGCTACGTAGAGGTCTGGGGACAACTCGACCTCATCGTCGCCTCCACATGTCAACAGGTAGGATAGGTTGGCGGCGCGAAGGCCACCGATCGATCGAACATGATCTGAAATCGACAGACAAGCGCGGGATCATACTTAGAGCTGGTTTTGCTCACGCGAGCGAAACGTACCTTGATTTGTATCTTGAAAACTTGCGCCGCATCGCCAAACGGATGGATTGGCATTGATGCCCGAGATCGCATCATACGGCATGATGGAGCGTCTGAGCTCACCTTTCCATGTCACCGCAGGAGTGGCGGATTTTATCCAGGTGCTTCGCGCAGCCGAATTAATATTCAAGCCGTTGAGATAATAAGACTACGATAGTGGATTTATTTGAGTCCGCCGTCCAACGTTGTATGGTTTTTCTCGCGCCTCACCGCTAAACTACGGCAGGGCGTGGGGGAACCATAATGATAGATTTTTCTAAGTTGTCGCGCCCAAAGGGGCTCGCCGCACCGACCGATCCAATAGAGATCTTTAAGAGAACGCCCAATTTGGGTGATGCGCCGAACGATCTGTGGAAAGGACAGGCCGAAGCTCTGACACAATGGCATTCCCACCGGGAAGCATCGGATAACGTGATCATTCTCAACACCGGCGCCCCAAAGTCGATCGTAGGTGTTTTGATTGCGCAAAGCCTTGTTAACGAGCTTATTGGGCCGGTAGTCTACGTATGCAGTACTATCGACCTCGTAAGGCAGACAGAGAGAGAATGTAATCGCGTAGGAATAAAGTATACTGCCAGAGGTGAAAGTTCATTTTCAAATGACCTGTTTGAGACTGGGAAGGCATTTTGTATCACAACGTATGCGTCTTTATTTGCTGCAATAAACGCTTTCAAAAACGAACGATCCCCTGCGGCGGTTATTTTTGATGACGCCCATGTTGCGGGGCGGCTAATACGAGACGCCTTCACTATCAATGTCTCGAAACTAGATCATCCAAGCCTATACGCGGATATCGTCAATATCGTGAGACCCGAGTTTGAGACGCTTGGCAAAGAGGCTCATCTCGGGTTCATCTTAGAGGATGTGGGCCAAACCACGGTTACTTTGTGCCCGCCCGCGACGGCTTACCGACATGCTAATGAACTGATTGAGGCTTTCAAGAAGTACGAATACAAAAAACACAGAGATCTGTTCTTCCCAGTCGTCCAGCTTTATGAGCGAATTGGTATGTGTGCAATACTCGTATCGTCGCAGTCTGTAGAGATCACCCCCCCCTTTCATACCAACCAGCAAATTTGAGTTTTTTGGCTCGAAGACAAGGCGTGTGTACCTTTCCGCAACGCTGGACTACGAAACCGATTTTGTGCGAGGTTTCGGCGTAAGAAACACGCATCGAATCGAGCCTGACAACGACGCTGGCAATGGTGAGCGCCTTATTCTGTTAGGTAGCGAACTCGCTAAACCCGACGGGCAGTTGGACTTGGTGGCCAAGCTAGCCTCAACCAAGAAGGTGCTGGTCTCTGTCCCGTCGTATCCTCGCGCAAAAAAGTGGGCCGGCTTGGCGGTACCCCCGCAACCGAAGGATTTCACGGATCAGCTCAATCAGTTCCGTCTGGCCAAAAAAGGTGTCTTTTGTCTCGTTTCACGGGTCGACGGTATCGACCTTCCCCAAGATACCTGCCGCGTCATGGTGGTGGACGGGGCACCAACAGGATCAAGCCTCCTTGAACGATATCAGTTCGCGTCGTTAGGGATGACCAATCTGTTTTCGACAAAATTTGCAAGTCGATTGACCCAGTTATTCGGCCGCATCAATCGCGGCAGAAGCGACTATGGAGCATTCGCCCTATACGGCAACGACATCACGTCTTGGATCAAGAATGACCGCAATATCGCATTACTGCCAGAGTTGCTAAGAAAGCAAGTTATCCTAGGTCAATCTATGCAAAAGGACCTTGGGCCGCTGGACTATGACGGTACCATGGAGATTATACAGAATGTCTTGGGTCGCGATAAAGGTTGGTTGGAGTTTTATCGCGACACCGTGGACGGCTTAGAAGTATCTAACGTTGTCATTGAGCGGGTAAAAGCTAGGGAGGCTCAGTTGGCGATTGGCGCGGAAGCCGAATGCCGGTTTATGTCCAAGCTTTGGGAGGGCGACATTGATGGTGCGCGCAAGCCGATATTAGATGTGTTGAATGACATTGCGGTCGCAGACGCTAAGCTCGCCGGTTGGTACTCGCTTTGGCTTGGCATGACATATGAGATTTCGGGTGACGATGATACGAGCGGAGTCCACTATCGCCGCGCGCGCTCTCGTCTATCGGCTTGGGTAAATCTTCCTTTCAAAAAGTCATTCCAACAAGGCGTCTTCACCACCGATGCAAAGACTGCACCTCACGAGCGATTGCTTTTTGTCAACAATCAAGGCCCTCAGGCACTATCTGCCTATATCGCTCGGATACGGACCCAGGTCGCTTCCGTCTTGAACGCAGACCATAGTTCAAACCAACATGAGGAGGCCGTGCGATACGTCGGGGAGCTCTTGGGATTTGACGCGACCAGACCAGACAATGAGCTAGGTGTCGGTCCAGACGTCGTCTGGTTTGACGACGAACAAAAATTTCTTATCCCGTTCGAGCTCAAGACAAAAAAGGCAGAGCCTGCGGAATATAGCAAAGACGAAGTTGGGCAATCTTTGAACCATTTGCAGTGGGTCGCCGAAAACTTCAAGGGCTACCGTTGCGACGGATTGTTCGTGCTGGGACCCGATGGCACTTGCAAGGCAAACGCTAACCCAAGCGACGATTTATATCTTTTGACTGTCAAGCGCTTTCGAGATTCACTCGGACAATTCCTAGGTCGACTTGAAGATGTCCGAGGCCGCACTGCACTTGAGCGATGGACGTTGATCAACGAAATGGGCCAGTTGCCAGAGTGGCAACTCAACGGCTGGTTCAACTTGCTGCGCGATCGAAGGTTGCGAGACATCCGCGCTTGAACAGTGAGTGCCACGCCTCAACCTATATTAGACACCCAAACTCTCTTGGTAATTCAGACCCAAGGAGAATGGTCATTCGTTGCCGATAGCGTTCCATCCCGCGTCAAACACGGTCCGCCGATGTCAACATGCGATTGATGATTTTCTGCGAGTAGTCATTAGCAACGTGGCTGAGCGCAGCAAGTTCGCAGAAGAAGACATCATCGCTGATCTCGGGACGCTCGCCCAGAGCACGGCGCTTCCGTTCAGCGGCAGTCAGGTCGAAGCGTTCCTTCATGGCCAAATTGGTCGCTTGGGAAAGGCCCGGGTTCCAGAGCCTTTCACCGTCGAGGTCGAAGTTGTTGCCAACATCGGAGGGAAGATTGAAAGGCGAGGACTTAGCCGGTTCCGCTTTCTTGCCTTTTAGCTCGGGAGGAATGGCACGCTGGAAATACCAGATGCCACGGTTGCCACGCTTTTTGAGATATTTGCCATGGCCGGGCCATTTGGCCGGATTCGATGGCGAGTCAACAAGAGGTTAGGAACGATTTAGGTTAGCTTCTAGGGCACCTGTCAGGTCAGGCGGGGAAGAAACCTTGCATTTACAAGGGATTCAAGGGTTTGGCTAAGAGAGCCATTGGTGCGGTCGAGAAACTCGAGCATCAGCCATTGCGAAAGGTGTAGCCATAACCGTTGATGGCCGGAACGCCGCCGAGATGCGCGTAAAGTATCCTCGAGCCCGCTGGAAAAAAGCCTTTTTGAACGAGGTCAATCATCCCTTGCATCGATTTGCCCTCATAGACGGGATCGGTAATCATGCCCTCGAGCCGCGCACACAGACGGATCGCCTCCTTGGTTTCCTCGGATGGAATGCCGTACCGCGGGTGCGCGTAGTCCTCGAGCAACACCACGTCATCCTCGGCAAGTTCCGATCCGAGCTCGACGAGGGTCGCCGTATGTCGGGCAATGCTAAGCACCTGCGCCTTGGTCTTGACGGGGGTAGCAGAGGCATCGATACCGATCACGTTGCGCTGCCGACCGTCCTTGGCGAATCCGACGAGCATGCCGGCATGCGTTGAACCGGTCACCGTGCAAACGACCATGTAGTCGAAGGCAAACCCAAGCTGTTCCTCCCGGGCGCGCACTTCCTCGGCGAACCCCACATAGCCGAGGCCTCCATTCGGGTGAACAGACGCCCCGGCCGGTATCGCATAGGGCCTGCCGCCCCTTGCCTTGACCTCATAGAGCGCTTTTTCCCAGCTGCGGCGGATACCGATGTCAAAGCCATCGTCGACCAGACGCACCTCTGCGCCCAAGATGCGGCTCAAGAGAATGTTGCCGACCCGGTCGTAGACGACATCCTCATGTGGAACCCAGTTCTCCTGGACCAGGAGACATTTCATGCCGATCTTGGCGGCAACGGCGGCGACCATGCGCGTGTGGTTGGACTGCACGCCGCCGATGGTGACGAGGGTATCGGCATCCGACGCGATCGCATCAGGGATGATGTATTCGAGCTTGCGCAGCTTGTTGCCGCCGAACGCCAGACCGGAGTTGCAGTCCTCGCGTTTGGCGTAGATTTCGACCTTGCCGCCCAGATGCTTGCCGAGCCGGTCGAGCTTCTCGATGGGTGTGGGTCCAAAGGTGAGCGGGTAACGCGCGAATTTTTTCAGCATATTCTCTCCGGCGATGATCATTCAGCTGAAATAGCCACGCAAAACTCGTTCCATAAGCGCTGCTTGGATTGGTCGGCTGCGCTCTTCGACCTCCCATTAGGGCCTTGGGGATTTTCAGCGCTTTCCTTGCGATTGAAACGAAGCGATCCACATGCCGGCATGCTGCGATGAGGCGACCATCGCCTAGGAAACCTACGACGACACGCGGTCGGCATCTGCGTTTTTGCCAGCTTTGCGAGCGCAGCCAGACCGCCAAACCAACAGACTTCTATAAAAACGCAGTGGCTCTTGTTTGCGATTGGACCGGCAGGAACTGCACGGTTGCCGAGCCTAATTCCGCGAGGCGATTTTTGTGGCGCTCAACGCCTCACAGAGGTTTCAGCTGCTCGATCGAAGTGCTCGTCTAGCTGATCGAAACGTACGCCTCCGGCTAAGGCCGCCTTGCGCGAGCATGGCACGGTAGCGAAGCTGCGCTCTTAAGGTCGTCCTTACGAGCGTAGTTAGCAGCACAGCATGAGCCATGTGACGTTATTGACCGGGCCGGAGCGTCGTCGTCGTTGGAGTGAAGAGGATCAGTGCCGGATACTGGCCGCGGCATTCGCGCCCGGGGCCACAGTGGCGGCGGTGGCGCGTCAGTACGATGTCGCGACCAGCCTGATCTATAAGTGGCGCCGCACGGTGAGAGCCCGCGAGACGGGCTTTGCCGAAGTTGTCGTGGTTCCCGATGAGGTGCCGGCGGCATCCCCAGCGGTGATCGAGCTGGAGATCGCTGGCAAGGTGCGGCTGCGGATTCCGCTGACCACGCCGCCGACACTGGCGGCGGCGATGGTGAAGGCGCTGGGCGTTTCATGATCCCGGTTCCGAGCCAGGTGCGGATCTGGCTGGCGGTCGGCCGGACCGATATGCGTCGCGGGATGCAAGGCCTCGCTCTGCAGGTTCAGGAGACGTTGGGCCGGGATCCGCATGCCGGCGATCTTTATGTCTTCCGCGGCCGCAGCGGCAATCTGATCAAGATTATCTGGCATGATGGGCTCGGCATGTCGCTGTATGCAAAACGGCTCGAGAAGGGCCGGTTTCTATGGCCCTCGCCGGCGGACGGTACGGTTTCCATATCACCGGCGCAGCTCGCCTACATGCTCGACGGGATCGATTGGCGCAACCCGCGTCACACGTTCCGCCCCCAGCGCGCGGGCTGAGTTTTTCTTTGAGTTTGCGCCATTTTCCGCGAGTCAGCGGACGCGTTTTATGATTCACTCCAGAGCATGGTTGCCACCGCCCTGGATGCTGTTCCGGACGATATCGGCGCGCTGAGAGCAGCGCTGACCGCGGCGCTGGCCAGAGCCGAAGACGAGGCCGCGCGCGCTGCCTTGGTCGAGGCCGAACTGGCGGTCGCCAGGGCCAAGGCATCGGATGATGCGGCGCTGATCGCACATCAGGATCTGACGATCCGCAAGCTGCAGCGGGCGCTGCATGGTCAGAGTTCTGAACGTTCCGCCCGCCTGCACGACCAGATGGAGCTCACCTTCGAGGAACTCGAGAGCACGGCGACGGAAGACGAGATCGCCGCCGAACAGGCAGCGGCCCGGACCACCGAGGTGGCGCCTTATGTGCGCAAACGACCGGCGCGCCAGCCATTTCCTGAGCACCTGCCGCGCGAACGCGTGGTCGAGGCGGCGCCGACCGCTTGCCACTGCTGCGGCGGTCATCGGCTGCGCAAGCTGGGTGAGGATATCACCGAGACGCTGGAGGTGGTGCCGCGGCAATGGAAGGTGATCCAGCACGTGCGGGAGAAGTTCACCTGCCGCGACTGCGAGGCGATCAGCCAGGCTCCGGCGCCGTTCCACGCCACCCCGCGCGGCTGGGCCGGTCCTGGCCTGCTGGCGATGATCCTGTTCGAGAAGTTCGGACAGCATCAGCCGCTCAACCGCCAGGCTGAACGCTATGCCCGCGAAGGCGTGCCGCTCAGCCTGTCGACGCTCGCCGACCAGGTCGGCGCCGGCGCCGCGGCGCTGATGCCGCTGTTCAAGCGCCTCGAAGCCCATGTGCTGGCCGCTTCACGTCTGCACGGCGACGATACGACGGTTCCGGTCCTGGCCAAGGGCAAGACCGATACCGGCCGATTATGGACTTATGTGCGCGATGACCGACCGTTCGGCGGCGCCGATCCGCCGGCGGTGGTGTTCTACTATTCCCGCGATCGCCGAGGCGAACATCCCGCAGCGCATCTCGCCGGCTGGAGCGGCATTTTGCAGGCCGATGCCTATGGCGGTTATGGCGATCTCTATGCGACGGGCCGTCAGCCGGCGCCTGTTCTGGAAGCCAGCTGCTGGGCCCACAGCCGGCGCAAAGTGTTCGAGCTGGCCGATATCGAAGCGGCGGCGCGCAAGACGGCGCGCGGCGAGAAGCCCAACCTGGTCTATCCGTTAGCGGTTGAAGCCGTGAAGCGCATCGATGCCCTGTTCGATATCGAACGCGAGATCAATGGCCTGTCGCCAGGCCAACGCCACGCCGTGCGCCAAGAGCGGAGCGCGCCGCTGGTCACCGAGCTCGAGCGCTGGATGATCGAGACGCGCGACAAGCTCTCGCGCGGACACGATCTGACCAAGGCCTTCAACTACATGCTGCGCCGCTGGTCATCCTTCACCCGGTTCCTCGGCGATGGGCGCATTTGCCTATCGAACAATGCAGCCGAGCGAGCCCTGCGCGGCATCGCTCTCGGCAGAAAGTCCTGGCTGTTCTGCGGTTCCGATCGCGGCGGACAGCGCGCTGCCGTTCTCTACAGCCTGATCGTCAGCGCCAAGTTGAATGACGTCGACCCTCAGGCCTGGCTCGCCGATGTCCTGGCGCGCATCGCAGCCCACCCAGCACAGCGGATCGATGAGCTCCTCCCTTGGAACTGGCGCCGCGAGGGCCTCGACGCCGCGGCCGCCTGATATGCACATCAATAAAGTCTGCCGCGTCACCACGATCGCCCGCGTTGCCGCGGAGCTCGGCGAAGACGAAAAATGGCTCTCGGATATCGCCGGCGAGATGGAGCCCGAAGACGGATTAATCTGGGTCTATGGTCCGGGCGACGAAGAGACGATTGCCTTCACCGACTTCGGCATCGAGCAGTTGCAGGAACTCATCGCAATCCATCGCGATCAGACCGACTGATCATTATTCCCGGTGAAGCCAAAACCTCTGCGGTGTTCACCGGATGGCTACATCGAAACGGGTGCCAATGCCCTCGAAAGGCTGGCCTCGCCGCGGCCGTAAGTCGTCGGATTGTGGTTGACGAGCGTGTCGGTCCTAGCGGTATCCAGCAACTGATTAGTAATCTGTGTCGGTGTTGCTGACGTGAACTTGCTGCTGTACTGAACGCGAGTCGTCTGAAAGGCATGCCCGGCAGAGACGGAGCTCCCTGCCGGGCCGGGTTCGCCTTGGGAGGTGGCGTAAGCTAGCGACTTTCGTGGCGGTGGGACCGCTCAATCCGTGCGTTTTGCGCAATAACAAGCATGTACCGTGCCAAGCCAAAAAGCATTTAAAAAACACCCAAGAGTCAGCTTCCTCTACGTTGCATACCCGACATTGTGGGTTATCGGACAATGCCGAACGTGCCTCTCGGCATCGACCTACGCCTGAACCCGAGCGCACCCGCAAGGCCGTTCGCTCCATTCGACCTGGCGAATGGTGGTGACCGGGTTTTAGCTCCTAATTGTTCGCCGGCTGAGGGACAAGGCGGATGTCGCTTTTAGAAGAGGAACTGTCGGTACCTTCAATTCAAGAGGGCGCGCCACGAGAGACGGCGCCGCGAATGCGGTCGCGCAGATGATCGCGAGAGTCAACATATCCGGCAGACGGGCAAAACCGCAGCCTGATCAGTGTCCACCCCTAGGGGCGCACTCTAACCGGGGGTCAAAATTGGACGCCGATTCCCCGCCTCAGGTCTCAAAATTGGATGCCGAAACACCGGGCCGTCATCGGCGATTCCGACGGAGAACCGAAACTGCATTCCCCTGGTGTTAGAACGATGAGAATGCCGTCGCCTTCGACCTTACCAGGGAACCATGGCCTGAATAATCAAACTTGAACAAAGGGATGAATCTGAGCTCTGATCTTGTTACGGCGCCTCAAGGGAGGAGCAGCGATATGCCGAGGGTTTGATTGCGCTGGGGCACATCTTGAGTTTCATTCCTATGCTCATCGTCGCGCGACGGGTGCCGAACTTCCTGGGACCTATCGAAAAGCTCAGCCCCTTGCCCGGCTTTGCCAGCGCAGCTCGATCGCCAAATCAGAAAGAGCACGCTTGCGAAATAGCCCAGCTGAAGAAGTAGCGAACAGCCCAGCGTCGTGACGACTGCTAGACGGAACGAATGCGAGGCGAAGTAAACCGTCACAGCGTTGCCGCACAGGACCAGCCCGAGAAGCCGACAAAATGTGATGAAGCGCAATGCCGTACTCCTGATTTTGTTTCGTCAAATCATGCAGCTCATGCTGCGATCTGGTCGGCCGCGAGATGGGTCTGGCAGTTCTTTGGGCAGACGCGGCCGCATGCTCCGCAGCCAATGCAGCGGCCGGCATGGTCAACGACCATGATCATACGATTGAGCTCACCGTCGAAATCGTCGTCATCGGCGTCGCAGGCGCCGAGGATTTCACCCGCGTCATCGACGCCGTAAAGATGCATGACCTCGCGCGAGCAGACTTTGAAGCAGCGGCCGCAGCCGATACAGATCTTGCCATCGATAGCGATCAGATATTCCGGCACCCATATGGAGCCGTCGCGGCTGATGAATTTGCTCCTCATCGCAAAGTCTTCATTTTGGCAAGCTCTCTCCAGGCACCATCCAACTCGGCATAAACGGCATGCGTTTTCTCGGCGACTTCCTCTATCTCAATCCATTTGACCGGGAGACCCTCGGCAAGGTCGCGCAAGGTCGTCTTGGCAATTGCCGCGCGCAGTTGAAGCCTTCGGACTTTCTTCGCCATCTCATCCAGGTTTGACATGATCCTTCCTCGAAAATGGGTTTCTTCACGCCCGCGCCACGTCGGGATAGGCAATAGCTGCAGTCACATCGCCGACCAGTTTCGCGCCGGTATCCGCGAGTTTCCGGAGAGTCTCGAAGCCGAACCGGTAGACGTCTCGACAGACGTTTGATTTCTGTTGTTGACAATGTCATCACGCCTGAGCGCTCCTCGATCGCCAGCTCCGCTACGGTCTAAAACATGTCGAGCCTCCACAGCACGTCCGGATCCGGATTGCCAATGAGTGGATATTCCGGCGCAGTTCCTCAGTGATAATGAAATCGGCCAGCAGCCCGGTGTCCGATTTCCGTTGGCATGAGCCGTGGAAATCCTGAGCACGGATCAGCCGCAGGAGGCATTTGACGAACGGGCGGGAAAGGGCCTCGCCATCCTTGTTGACGGCAGGGCCAAGCGCTGCGTGAGACATTTCGTTTCCTCAATTTCAGGTCTCGTCCTCAACGGAGGATTTCTGCTTTCGGTTATGCCGGCTTCGGGCTCGCTTACGGAGCCGACGTCCGGCCTCGCCAGGCCGATTCCACGTAAATGCTGCCCCTGTGGCCGACCTTGAACAGGTCCTGGACTGTGACGTCTTCAACGACGGGCCAAATTCGCGTCGAATATCGCCGCCGAGGCTATTCGGTTGGAAGTCTAAGGTCCGAGCCCTGAGCTGGAGCAAACCGCCGACCCTGTGCTCCATGGACACAGTTACTGCGGGCGCGCCGCAGAAAATGGGCGAATTGACCAGGGTTCCATTCCACTTGTCATGCCGACACCTTGCCGGGCTGAAAGTTCGTGAGAGGTTAGCCACGCCGCTAGTCGTCCACTTTGATCAGAGGAGCCGGGGACTCTCTACGCAACATGTTGTTCTCCATTCCCACACCTTTCCTGACGTTTATGCGCGAGCTGGTTCTTCTCTCAGAACGGAACACACCGGGTAGGAGACCATCAAAGTCTTGCGTGTTCTCATGCGATCAGCCCTCACTCAGTATTGCCGATCTCAACCAGCAAACGTCATGCCAGCGCTTTGCCCGCAGTAAATGCATGATTCTGCCTCGAAACCTCCAAGCCCAAGACGGCCGGTTGTTTTGAACCCGACATGTCTTCTGCCGCTGTCAGCTTTTGGACACGCATCATGCGTCAGACGCTTGAGGGCGAGAGCGGCTTGGCTGTCTGCCCTGCGGCAATGTTGGCGTCGGCTCATCTAGCATCATTCGCCGCCGGCGAAGCGCGGGCGCGCACAGCTAGGCCGACCCAGCGCCCCGAACCGCATGATCTTTTTGATCGGCCGGCCATAGGTCGGAAATTCCGCGATTCCGAAAAAGTTGGTCAGCGCAGCCCGAAAGCTGTCAACCGAGCAATCCTCCAAGGCGCAGGCCAGCGTCTCGACGATTTGTTGGTTAAGGCCGGCCATTGTTTGTGTCTAGGGTCTGGGAGTGGCCTTCGGCAGCCAGCGGTAGCGAGTAAAGGTTCGGCATCATCGACTTTGATTGCCGCCCAAATCTGGTCGAAATCACGATAGGCTATTATGCCTCCTCCTCATTGAGAACAGGAATGTCTGCTCTGGCGTAGAAGCCTAGCACGGGTCCGAGATCAAAGGTCGTTCCTGGCGCAAGGCGCCGGACGGACGTGGGCCATGTTTCGGTCGAGACGCCATCGATACCTCGCGCCAGCGTGCTGGCGAATCGGGGCATCAGCGGTGCGAGTGTCTGCGCCAGGATCGCAGCGGCCGTCGTCCGAAGGGCCAGCGAAGTGCGGGTGCGGACGGGATAGAGACGTCGCGCCGCTTCATAGTCTTGCGCCTGTCGGTAGACTACACATTCGCTCACGAAATCGCAGGCCTGCGCGGCCGCGCGCCGGACCGAGAAGCCATCGTCCGAATAGGCGCGTTCCATCGCCGCGCGATGGATCTCTATCCGAGCAAAGAAAGCGCGATCGTCAGGAGCCCAGTCGCCTGCGTCGGGCACACAGCCGCCAAAGTCCTGCTTGATTTCCCGATGCAGCGCATCAAGCCAATTCAGCCAGATCCCTTGGAACACCTCGTTCTCGGTGCGGCGTAGCGCGTTCAGCGTGAAGTTCGTTCGCTCACCTTCCGGGCGCGTCAGGCCCAAATGAAGACGGACGACATCGACTGTCTTTGGGCGCAGAACCTCCTTGCCCCAGACCGCGTGGCCGCGGCTGGTCGAGAACTTCTGGCCGTCGAGCAGGTAGAACTCGTTCACATGATACCGGATGCGCGGGGTCCAGTGGGAGAAGACCTCAGCATAAAGCGCCGGATAAAGCAGGACGTGATAGAAGGAATTATCGAAGCCGAAGAAATGGACAATCTGCCAGTCATTGCCGGGCAGGGCCGCGTTCCAGTCTCGACCGAGCGATGTAGCTAGCGCCTGGATGTTGTAAAGAAAACCAAACGCCATCTCTGGCCAGACCCAGATCACCTGCCCCGGGAGCCCCTCGGCCGGCACGCCCCAGTCCGAGGGGTGGGTGATGGGCACGGAAAAGTCGCCACGTTGGCGTAGACGCGCGAAGAGGTCCATGATCCGAACGGGGGCGCCCGACGCCCTTAAATGCCGGTCGATATTGTCGTAGCACCGTTCCAGCGCAAGTTCGGGACGGCGCACGGAGCCGACCACCGGTGCCTCGGCCGAGTGCCGCGACCGGACTGCATCTAGGTCGTGGCATAGGTTCGGTGCGCCGCATTCCTCGCAGATGTTGCCACCAGCGGAGCTGCCGCAATCGGGGCAGAGGCCCCTTACATCCGGCTCGTAAAGGTAGTCGCCTGTCACTGCATCGAAGAGCGCAGGGCTCCGGCGCAGATCTACCGCCGTGCTGCTCAGAAGACTACGGAAACACGCGGCTTGAAACTCTGCATAAGCGCTATCGCCCAAAGTCGAGAGGAAGCTGTGGACCTTACAGTCGAGAAGCGCAAGCGTGGCTCGAATCTCATGGGCGTAGTGGCGCGCCACCTTTGCGGGCGTCGATTGCTCGGCATCGGCACGCGTGGCCACGTAGCTCTGGTAATCGTCGCTTCCAGTCAGGTGATAGGCTTCGACCCCTTTCATGCGCAGGAAACGCGTGTAGACATCGGCGCCAAGATAAGGGCCAGAAAGATGCCCCAGATGCAGATCGCCATTAGGCGTCGGCGGCGTGGAGAAGACGAAGATCGGCCCGCGGGGAATCGCGACTTGTGCAGCAGCTTCGAGGGCGGCCTTGCCGTCGCGCCAGTAGACATCGACGAAGTTTAGGTTTTCGACCCCATCGTTGTGCAGCACATGCGCTTCAAAAGGATGGAACAGAACGACATCGCCGGCTGCGACCGAGATTTCCCCAAGGTCGGTCCTGACCTTGCCCGCTCCGGACAGGACCACGAAGGCCTCGATTTCGTCGTGCCGATGGGGCTCGGATGTGACGCCTGGTGCCACCTTGCCAAATGAAAACCCGGTGCCCGCGCTTCCCGTCCCAAGCGTAGCCATGTCGATGCCGAACGCCCGCGACAGCTCCGTTCGAGAAAACGTGGATTTGCGCATGACGAACCTCAGCTGTTGAAGCAGTGGTATCTTCGGCTGCCAACGCAACAGGCTCTGCTGCAAGTTGCGAAGAGAGGCGGTAGCCCGACACGTTGGCCGGCTCCGTCAGAATAATCCGGCTCTGGGCCCAGGCCGGGGACGACGGGCGGCAGCGGAGCCTTAGGCGTTACAGAAGACTGCCCGGCGACACCTGAACGATCGACATAACGAAGTGTCGTAACGGACTGCGGGCGAGGTCCAGCAGCCGGCAATCAGAACGCCATGCTCTGCGCGCATTTTTTAGCGGTAGATCAGTTTCGTATGCATGGCCTCGCCTGGTTCCGTGAGCTCAATCGCGATAGAAAATGCCGTTTGGGAGCTTGAGGTTGTCGAGATCAGCCACTTTGCCCTCTGGCGGATTAAGGGCGCGCTTAAGCACGTTATATTCAGCGCGGGTCGGTCCACCGGTTGAAGCACGCTGGAACACCAAGTAGAGCGTCCGCCGCGAACGATTGCTTTTATTCGGCTTCGAGTAATGCGGTGCATAATCGTCGAAGATGAAGATGTCGCCAGCCTTCCATACTATGGGTTCCCAGGAGAATGTTTCGGCGACCTCAGGATCAATCACCCCGCCGGCATCCATGGGAAATACCCCCTTCTTGTGGTTGCCGGGGCTGAAGAAAAGGCCACCATTGTCCGGGTCGGAATCGTCAATGCCTATGGCAACGATCGCATGGACCATCCGGTCGGGCAGCCGGTGTGGAATGTGATAAATGTCCTGATGCGGGCGATAACCGCCGCTATCGGGATAGTGGAATATCAGCAACTCCTTGAGTCTGCGCGAATCTTCGCCAAGCAAATCCTCGACCGCAGAGTTTATGCGCTGATCTTCTAGGAGGAGAAGACGCAATGGGTCATGGAAGTCCAGAAAATTCTCGGCCTTAGAGGTGATCTTTCGATCACCAGTCGTCTTCTCGAACCACATGAGCCATTTATCATCGCTAACATCCCAGCGTGATACGTCTTCAACAAAGCTTGAAATCCGTTCCACAGCCGCGGGATCGAAGAACCTTTCGAGCCTGATGTATCCGTCTTTCTGCCACTTTTCTCTTTGTGCATCAGTCAACATGCGAAAGGCCTCCTGTTGGAAAAAATGGTTGGTCGAACATTCCGGTTAGAAGCAGTCGGGCGCTGGCCACGGTGTGGCCCACGGAGACGATACTCCACGGCATGTGGGCGGCGACGCTAGGTGCATTCCGCTCCGGCTGGATTTCAAGGCTGTTTTGTCCCTCCTCAATGGAGCGATTGTCCAGGCTCGTAAAGATTTGTCGATCCGGTACGTCTTTATAGGAGTCACGGCCGAGCATGCTGTTGATGGTGCGACTGCCCGATAAGGCGACCTTTCGTGCAGCTTGACGCGAAGCGAGCCGTGGGCCACGCGAATGTTTACGACAAGTTTCCGTTCCGGTCGGCCGATCAGGGAGGGCACCTCGGCGGCATGAGTCCATCGATCTCCAAGAACGGATACTATCCGCGGAGAGTTCAGCGCTGGACTGGCCATCCCAGGCCAAGCCGGGCTCAGGGCTTCCCTAAGCTTGTCCCGATCATTTACCTCACCCGGCCCAGCCACCACACGCATCGCTACGAGCCGGAAGCCTCCGCCGACGGCCGACGCAGCCATGGCCGCCAGGGCCACTGCGCACTTTCGAGTGAACGACCTGGTACGGTTTCGACGACCGTGGGGCAAATCCTCGCCCGCAGAACAAAGCGATGCGCCCATAGGTCCAAGAGCATGTTCAGTCCCGATGAGTTCGCAGAGGGCTCCGGCCGTCGCCGCAGCGGAGGCGGATAAAATTCCTTGGATGCACCGCCGATGATCAGTAGTCGCTGAGTCATATCCCGCTGCCCATTTCTTCGGCTACCGGGTCGGGCCAGCTCTCGACGGTGGTACGGCTGATAAAGCCAGGATGCTCAGGCTTCGCGCACGGCGCGCGCTGTAGAAGGCTGTCAAGAATGCGGCGAGCTCGCCAGGCCAGCAGGCTTAGGTTTGGATCGGCCAGCCCGCGCTGCCCGGGATTGGCGTTCTGTACGAAGATGCGTCTGTCACGCGGTCCGTCCCAGCACACCGAAAAATCCTCGTTGATGACCAACTCATTGTCGGTCTGTTGCAGCCGATCCGCCATCGGTTCCAAAAAGCTTGGCACGGCGTTCTCGTAACCGGTGGCCAGGATGACGATGTCGGCCGTGACTTCTTCGACGTCGCCCAAGCCGCGCTGCAGCGTCAAGTTATGACCCGCGCCGGCGTTAATGCAGCGCGAAACGTTGCAGCCCGGCCGCAGTGCGATGTCACATAGGTCTGGCTCAAGAAATTCGTGGCGATACAGCGCCTGGTAGACGGCGCGCAAAGTGCGATCCGAAATACCATCCGAGGCGAGCATGAAACGCCGCAGGAACAGCTTGCGCTGCGGCTCGCTCATTGCCGCGAAACGATCCGAAAAACAGGGCATGAACAACTCGTTTGTGAACGGGCTGTTGTCGAGGGGCAGGTAGTTTTCGCGCTGCGAGACCCAGGTGATCGAGGCAGGCCGCCGTTCTCTTGGCCCACCGACCAAATGCAACAGCACCTCGGCTCCCGACTGGCCTCCACCAACGATGCAAACATGTTTATGGCGCACCTCAGGATGGATGTGCAGCAAATCGCATGAATGGAACAGGTTGCGTCCGATCCAGCCCTGAAATTGAGGTGGAATCCGCGCTTGCTTACCGATGCCGACCACTAGGTCTCTGGCACTGAGAACTGCATCGTCCGTCCGCACCCGAAACTCGCCATCATAGCGTATTTCGCGGACGGTCTCGCCGCCGCGCACAAGTGGGTTTCTGCGGAACGCCCAGTTCAGGTATTGTTCGAACTCAGCCCTGAGCACAGCATCGAACTGTGCATTCAGAAAGTGGTATAGACGCCCGTTCTCGTGCAGGTAGTTTATGAACGTGTAGGCGGATCGCGGATTCACCAGCGTGACCAGATCCTTGATGTGGCTGACCTGGAGTTCTGAGGACTCGAATGCGCTGCCTGGATGCCAGCGGAAGTTGACTTGCCGATCCAAGAACAGTGCCCCGTGCCCAACCTGCTCATGGATCTGACACGCGAGGCTCAAATTGGACGGGCCAGCACCGATCCCAATGCAAGAGAGCTCCAGGTGCCTTGCTCCTGCTGACGCCTCCCAATTAGGCGCTGTACGCGGCGAATGTCGGCCATAGCCGGTCGGCTTGCCCTCCCCGCACGCATCATCGACACCACAGGACTTGCAACAGTTTGTCCGCGCGTTCGTAGTATCGGGTGTGACGCCCGCGGATGCCGGCTCCGTGATGAGATCGGCACTCATGCCGACGACATGTTGCGCGTGGCTGGCATCAAGACTCCCGCCTCGATGACCCGGAGTGGTCAGTGACATGCTTTCGCAGCCTATCCCTCATTGCAATTTGGGCTCGGTTGCCCGCCTCGACCGTGATGAGCCGACCTTCGGCCTGCTTGGCGACCAGCGAGGGCACGGTCATGAGCGCGGCGACAGCATTTTTCCGTGGGTTTGATCATAGAAGACATCCGCTGCTGCGTTCGGGAGATCCCCTGCATCGAACGTGCCAGAGCAAAACATCAGCAAAGCAACGGAAGGCAGGTTTGCGATCCTGTCAACTATCCGACATTGAGGCCGAAACCTTGCACCGGCGCCGATTTTTGCACGTAATCGTACTTTTCGACTTCATAGCGTTGCGGGCGCTCTTGGCACTTTCCACGCGGCCGTCATCGAGGAATTGCCTCGGCGCCGAGGGTCGATCCCTGAAAAGGAACTTCCGTTGTCAAGGTCCTCATAATCCCGACATGGTCCTGCATTACGGCGACACGACGGATGCGGCAAACCTGATCCGTCTCCGGCAAGAAACGCAGCCCGACGAAATCTACAATCTGGCTGCGCAAAGCCACGTGCAGTCTCCTGCGGGACCGGGAATACACCGCCAATGCCGATACGCTCGGCACGCTGCTGCTGAGCGATCCGCATTCTTCGTCTCGAGAAAGAAACGCGGTTCTACCAGGCGTCAACTTCCGAAATCTTGGTTCGGTCCAGGGCACGCTCGACCTATGCGGTGGCGAAGCTCTACGCCTACTGGATCACCATGAACTACCGCGAGGTATACGAGCTCTATGGCATCCTGTTCAATCACGAAGGGCCGACGCGCGGCGAAACTTTCATCACGCGCAAGGTGACGCGTGCGGTGGCTCGATCATGGCCGGCAAACAGGACTGTCTCTATCTCGGAAATCTGGAAGCAAAGTGCGACTGGGGCTCGGCGCGCGCCTATGTCGAGGGCATGTGGCGCATCTTGCAGCATCAACCTGACGATTTCGTGCTGGCAACCGGCGAGACACACACGGTCCGCACCTTTGTCGGGGCTTGCCTTCAGGCGAGTCGAAAAGGAGATCGTCTGGGAGGGCGAAGGCGTTGACGAGGTGGGCCGTGAACGCATGAGTAATCAAGCGCTGATCCGGATCGACAAACGCTGTTTCGGGCCAATCAAGGTTGACCTGCTGATCGGCGATGCCTCCAAGGCAGCCGACAAAACTCGATTGGAAGCCGAAGACCACTTTCGATGAGTTCGTCTCGGAAATGGTCGACGCTGACTGCCGCGCCTACGGGATCGTGTTAGCGTGACGTGAAAACACGATGACTTCGCGGGCATGTGCGTCTTGCCGTTTCAGGGACGTCGGCATTTCAGGCCCGCCGCGGTAAGCCGGCGTCAGTCAGTTCCTATCGTTTGGATCGGCAAATTCACACATCCTGCAAAGCAGAAAACCAGCCGCTCCATTCATGCGATCGACGATTTCGCAAAAAACTGGGCTTTTAAAGAGATCGTCATATTCGTCGCATAGAAGGTTGCCCAATACGTGACGCCGCTCAAAATCCATGGAGCAGAGAGTAACCTCGCCGTTTGGAAGGAGTACATTCCGATACTGCCGTTCGTCCACGCATATCAGCGCTCCGACGACTGGCTGCCGTGGTTCTACAATCTTAGGATCTACGCTTCCACCCCTGCTGCTCACCGGTCGCGCGCGAACTAGGGCTTGGGCAGGGATAATGTCGGCGATATCGGGATGGGGCTCACCCAAAACCACGAATCGGATCGAAGGGATGTCGGCGTCGACGAGTTGACCAACCAAATCGCGATACTTGTCTCCGACAAGGCGGCTATTCATGTGGGCGCCATCATCAAAAACATGAACCACGAATACCCCCAACCGCAGCGCCTGCAAGCGTTGTAGATCCCGCCCCTTCATTCCCACAAGCGTCGTGAAAATCCTGATGCCGTGGCCTTTGGCGGAAGCGTGCTCGACCATTTCGGTGCAATCCGGATTGAGCCATGGCTCAGAATACCCGGCAAAACTAATGTCGACGGAGGCTGGTACGCGCGCCAGACAGCGCTTGAAATCTCCAAGACTCAGATGCTTCGTATCAGATACTTTTCTTTGCCGGTCAGCGAACTTGTCCTGCGGACAATATGAACATCCCACGATGCATCCTGTGGTCGTCGTTATCTCCAAAACTCTGCCGGCTGGGATAGCAGAGCGCAGTTCCGGTAAAATCATTCGTTGTGACTCCCACTCGTCTTGGTATGCATAACGTCCAGCATGGTGTCTTTGGCTTCATGACACCGACGGTCAAGACAGTCCGAATGAGCCAGCCATCTCCGCCTGGGCAGCAGTCAACAGCCGTTTCCTCAATCTGCCGAGCGGACTATCAACGAACTTTGGGCGCATCGGCGCGGCAGGGCGGCGCAACCGCAAAGTCGCGCGTCAGCCATTGCCAAAGGTGTAGCCGTGACCGTTGAGCGGGCGCGCCGCCGAGATGGCGCAGCAGACCATCAATCGTCTCGCGTTCTTATGCGGTCAGCCCCCACTCAATATTGCCGCATCTCCAGCAAAGGCCGTGCCAGCGCGCTTAGCCGCAGCAACTGCACGAGTAGGCTTCGAGAAACCTCACGCCCAAGGCGGCCGGTGGTTTTGGACCAGACATGTTTTTTGTCGCTGTCAGCTTTTGGACATGCATTTCATACGCTTGAGGACAGACTTGGCTGTCTCCCCTGCGGTAATGTTGGCGTCGGCTCATCATCTAGCATCATTTCGGCGCCTGCTGTGTGCGCGGAAGATCTACACGACCTGACCGCCGCGTGCAGCGACTGCCTGCCGGCTCATTGCTGATCTTTTCTCCTAAAGCCGGCGATGGGGCTAGGCCGTCGAGTGCGTGCTGCCGGATGCGGCGTATGCTGTTTGGCTAGACGGCGGATACCGCGTCACCTCCATATTTTCGCGACAGAGGTTTGGTGGCGTCGCAGGCCTTCCTGCTACATCACCGCAGTGCTCGGGAATTCGTATCTGATCCGCGTGAGGCGAAGACCTTCTCTCTCGACTGGCTCGCCGAGGCCGTCTGTGCTGCGGGCGCCGAACGATTTCTCATTTGGCATGGCGCATGCGCGTCGATCCGCAAACCCCGTCATGAGGACAAATCGGAGCTGGCCGCCACTCCACCTCCTCCTACCACGAGGGCAGACGGGAAGCAGCGCCTTCAAATAAGGAACAAAATCACTTTACCTCGAATCTTGCCTCTCGATCACAACCGGAGCCATGGAACCGCGTCCGCGATGGCTACGACAGCACCTCGGAGAGCCTCGCCGCCATCATGCAGACCGATCTAAGCCCACCTGATCCAGCACAAAGGAATTTCAAACATGCACCAAGATACCGTCCGTGGGAAAGCTTTCGCCATGCCCCTGACCAGCCCGGCCTACCCGGCCGGCCCATATCGCTTCCGCAACCGGGAGTATCTGATCATCACATATCGCACCGATCCGCAGAAACTGCGCGACCTTGTGCCGGAGCCGCTTCAGGTGTGCGAGCCTATGGTCAAGTTCGAGTTCATTCGCATGCCGGACTCGACGGGCTTCGGCGACTACACGGAAGGCGGACAGGTCATCCCTGTCTCCTTCTGTGGCCGCAGAGGGAGCTATTCCCACTGCATGTTTCTCGACGACCATCCCCCGATAGCGGGCGGACGCGAGTTGTGGGGCTTTCCCAAGAAGCTCGCTAGCCCAACGCTCCGAACGGAGACGGATACCCTTGTTGGCACGCTCGACTACGGCCCGGTCCGCGTCGCGACGGGTACCATGGGCTACAAGCACCGAGCCGCCGACCTCGCGAGCGTGAGGGCCTCGCTCGCTGAACCGAACTTCCTCCTCAAAATTATCCCGCATGTCGACGGCACGCCGCGCATCTGTGAGCTCGTGGAATATCATCTGGAGGACGTCCATCTGAGGGGCGCCTGGACCGGCCCGGCAGCCCTGAACCTCTGGTCGCATGCGCTTGCTCCCGTCGCCGAACTGCCGGTGCTGGAAGTAGTCTCGGCAGTACACCTCGTCGCAGATCTCACGCTCGCGCTCGGGAAGGTCGTCCACGACTATCTCGCGGAAGCCTAGCCTCGCCATCGGAAAGGAAGAAACCATGACTTTTACAGTGATATCTCATTGAACCAACGCGATGGGGAGCTGGTGGACGGCTTCTCGACAAGGAACGCCACTGACAATCTCATACAACGTCTTTCCAGCGACCTAGCCTTAGCGGACATTCTGCCGCTTTGCAGCGAGTGCAGGCGCCTCGCGAGTAAGAGCGATTGCCCTTGCCCATCCTCCCTGCTTTTGGTGCAACATATGCTCGCTGCCGTTTACCAGCGGCTTGACGCCATTGACTGCCTCTCAGAGCAAGGCGCCATAAGACTGAAGGCTTTTACCGATTATCTGGCGGCGGTCGTTCGAATAGCTTCAGAGAGCGGCGACGCGGCACCCTGGATTGATCTAGCAACCCGGTTTAGCGCTCTTTTCGATCCCGACGAGGTTGCCCATTGATCACGCGCTTATCGCTTTTTCGTGGAACGAGCAGCCTCGTCGGCAGATGCGTCATCGATCGCCAGCGGCGTGCCGGCGCATATGCGAGCGTAAAAGCGCCGAGCAGCCGGTGATGTATCTCGAACGTGACGCCGATTGGCGCGATGCGCGTTGGCTCGGGGCCCTCGTGCCCAAGCACGGGTGCGTTCCCATTCCGCGGCATCGTACTCGCGATCCCGTCTGTGCCGTGCTCAAGCAAGCGAGCTCGAGCGAACCGCCCCAGGTTGCGGATTTAGACAATCGTTGATGGAGTTGGCTGGCGAATTGGCGCGTTCGGCCTTCGGTTGGAAGACCGGCTTGAGGGGGGCCAACGAAACGGAATTGGCGAAGCCACGCTGGAGTATCCTTCACTGGGGTCGCGTCCCTACACGTGCTGTAGCGCAGCGTTCGCGAAGCCGCTCGCGAGCGCGCCCTCATAGCGCTGAGCGGGCGAGCGGCTTCGGGGCGGGCGCAGAGGCTGGGTAGACGGGCCGGACTCACCTCACCCGGTCCAGCCACGACATGCATCGCCAAAGGCAAGGACCCCGCTGACCGCGCCCGCAAGGGGGAGATTGGCCGTCATCGCTGCCTTCGCCAATCTCCAAGGCTAGTTTGGAGCCGCCAGGGAAGCTGCCGGTCTCCCCCCTTGCGGGGGAGATGGCCGGCAGGCCAGAGAGGGGGGCTGTCCCGCCAGCGTTAGATCACATTCAATTCCCTGAACGCCCGCCCTTCAGCGACACGGCTGCACCCAAACGCCGAGCAGTCCACCGTGCGGTAGCCGCCGTGCAGATCAGCTCGGCCAGCGCCTTGCCGACCGCCGGCGCCTGCTGCAGGCCGTGGCCGGAAAAACCATTGGCGAAGAGGAAATTCTTAACCTGCGGATGCGGGCCGATCACCGCGTTCTGGTCGAACGTGTTGTAGTCGTAATGGCCGGCCCAGGCGCGTGTCGGCTTGATCGCCTCGAAGGCTGGAATGCGGGTCGCCAGCACCGGCCAGATCACCTCTTCGAACAGCGGCCAGTCGACCTCGAAATCGGTGGGGTCGGCCGGGCCGTCGCCTTCTCCCGGTTCGGCGCCGCCGGTGAGATAGACCGAGCCTTCCGGGCGGACATAGATGCCGGTGGGATCGACCAGCAGCGGCATGTCGGCATATTTCTCGCGCGCCTCGAAAACGAAGACATTGCGCTTGCGCGGCTCGACCGGCAACACCAGCCCCGCCATGGCAGCCACCGTGCCGGCATTCGGCCCGGCTGAGTTGACGACGATGCCGACTTCCAGCCTGTCGCCATTGTCGAGGCTGACACTGGTCACGCTCTGGCCGTTCCACCTCCGCCTTGCGCATGACTGGAGAAATTTCCGGCGGGCGTCGCCTCCCGAGCAATGCTTCATGTTCGTTACTCTTCGTAAGATCGATTATTTCGATGGAGCCCATCTACGTATGAATGCAGGCGTCACAGTAGAGCTTTGAACAGCATCGGTGCGGGTCTCGAACCGTCATCGAGCCAAAAACAGCGGCAATGTCGGCTTTTCAAAGATCCATCTGGTCACACCGCCAAAGAGCCGCTCACGCAGCCGACGGCTGCCATAGGCGCCCATGACGATCATGTCCGCAGAAATGTCGATTGCGTGCTGCGCAAGCACCGTGGCCGCCGATTTGCCGGCACTTGGTAGGAGGTCAACCGACACCCGAGCACCGTGCCGAGTGAGATAGGCAGCGATGTCGGCTCCAGGCTCCGCGCCGTTCCCGTTGTAGTTGGCCTTCGGATCGACCAGGGCGACACGAACTTCCTCAGCAACGCATAGGAGGCCCAGCGCTTCTCGAACCGCACGGGACGCCTCGACTCGCGAATCCCAACCGACCAGGACGCGCCGTGGCCACAGCGTCGCCTCAGCCCCCTTCGGCACAACGAGCACCGGCTTTCCCGTATCGAACAGGCAGCCGTTGACCACAGGAGGTCCGAGATTCTCGTCGTTGAGGAGCCCCGGTCCGATGATCGTGAGGTCGGCGCAGAGCGCCCGCTGTCGTGCCACTTCACCGAGGCTGGCCGGATCGTAATAGTCGGTGTCAACGTCATAGGCGAGCGACATAGATTCCAGCAGTTTCTGAATATCTCTCGAGCGTTTTTCCAGTCTGACCGCGTTCTGTGTAAATCGATCGATTTGCCGAAACCGATCGTTCAATCTGGCAATTGCCTGTCGACGTGCTACCGGCCACTCTGGGACACCATCACCGATCCGCCGATGCGACATAAGGAGCATCGGAGGGGGTATGATCAGTACGGAAAGGTGCGCGCCAATCTCCGCACACAAGCCGGCAGCAGTTCTGACGTCCCGATCGGAATGGTCAGCGCCGGTCGAACAGAGTACCGTTTTAAAGCCCATTTTCCTGCTTCTTCCTGAGTGTTCGATGAGGGCGTTTCATGCCGCAAGACCGGCTCACAGCGCGAGGAAAAGGGAGTGGCACCAGACCCGCACTCGATTCAGCCGTCCAGCTTCTCAAGCGAGTAGCCGGCCGACCTGACGGTACGAATGACGATACCGGTCGAGGCCGTCTCCAGTGCCTTTCTGAGCCGACTGATATGGACATCGACTGTGCGTAGACCGACATGGATATTGGCCGGCCAGGCCCCGCCGATCAGCTCGTCCCGGCTGAAGACCTTGCCGGGAGCCTCCAGCAAATGCCGCAGCACGTTGAACTCGATCGGTCCGAGATGGATGTCATGGCCATTGCCGCAAACCCGGTGGGCATCGAGCTTCATCTCAAGGCTGCCATAGGAAAGCCAGCTGTCGTTTTCAATCCCGTTTGAACCCGGCTTCGGCAGCGCCAGCCTCGTCCGCAGATAATCGAGCAGCTTGGCCGGCGCCATTGGCCGCACAAAGCTCTCGTCAATGCCGGCCTTCAACAGATCAAGGTGCTGGTTCTCGGCGCCGGGCGCGATCAGGGCAATGATGGGCAGGCCGCCGGTCCGGGGTTCCCGCTTGAGCCGGGCGCAGATTGCGGACCCGGTAAGGCTCGTTGGACCGCAGTCCAGCACCACGGCCTGGAATTCCCGTTCGTCGGCCTTTGCAAGTGCTTCCTTGGCGCCGCCTGCCGGCTCACTGACGAAGCCGTCCACCTCCAGTATGTGGCTGAGGAACAGATAGAACTCCGCATCTTGCGAACAGATCAGGACGAGTGGCTTCATCAGCGCTACCCCGAGAACCACATTGGCCTCGACCGCGTCGGCCGCGTGGGCTGGCCATCGCGGCTCCTCAAGGCCTGACATGATCCTCTTGCTCGAAAATTGGTTTCATGCCCGTGCCACCTCGGGATAGGCGTCGATGGCTGCGATGGCATCGTCGACCAGTTTCGTACCGGCGGCGGCGAGTTTGCAGAACGTCTCGAAGCCGAACCGATGGACGTCGCGCACGGTCTTGGACAAAACGACCAGCCGCCCGGCGGTGAAAAGCACACGCCCGAACCCCTCATGGCTCATTTCGATCATCGGCGATGCCATCAGGCCGGAGCGCTCCTCGATCGCAAGGGCGACGGCAGTGTAAAACTTGTCGAGCCTCCACAGCACGTCCGGATCGGGATCGCCGATGATTGGGATCGTACGACGCCGTTCCTTGCTGACGATGAAGTCGGCCAGCAACTCGGCGTCCGCTTTGCCGTCCCACGACCCGTGGGAATCTTGAGCAAGGATCAGCCGCACGAGGCACTTGACGAACGGGCTGGCAAGGGCCTCCTCGTCATCGTTGACAGCAGGGCTGATCGCGACTTCAAACATTTTGCTCTTTCCTTGTTTCAGTCCTCATCCTCGAAGGAGGGTTTCTTTTCGGCGACACCAGCTTCGGCCAGCACCTTGCGCAGCCAGGGCGGAGGACACGTTCTCAGCATCATCTGCGTGCGCAACAGCACCTCTTGGATGGTTTGTGGCTGCGGCACCTTGATTGGATGGATTTTTGCCGAAATAACCTTGGCTGCCGAAGGCCCGCCGATGGCCAGACAAAACAGCAGATGGCAGCCCTTCAGCGCCTCCACCTTCGGCGTGACGCGGTCATCGCCCTCGGTCCGACGCTTCCCGCTCTCATCGGAAACGTCATCGAAGGCCACGGCTTCCACGAGATGCCACTCCTCGCGCGTCACGTCGTAGACAGCAAAGCGCTTGGCCGACCCGAAATGGGCATTGAGATTCGTCATGTCTTGCGTGGCGATGGCTACGCGCAATGCGCCCACCCGTCGTTCCGGCATCGGTGCGTGAACCTCGTCAGTGACGAGTGAGAGGCGACGAACGGAGCTCATCTGGCATTTCTCGTTTCCGGAATAGATCAAGCGCCTCAGGCGTCGGCGCGTGCTGGTTGGCCTGAAAGATATTGGCAACATCGAAGATCAGGTCGCGGGTCCCCCGATAGAGGATTGTGAGCTTGTGCTGGCTGCCGAGCCGGTCGAAGATCGGGAAGCCGACGCGCATGAGCGGAATGCCAAGGCGTCGCGACGCCTGGCGACCGTGGGAATGTGTTACGAGAAGATCCGCGCCCGCTGCAAGAGCTTCCAAATCGCCGAGATCGCCGATCTGAACCCACTCCGCCGGTACTTTTTGCAGAATCTTCGACATATCGGTCGTCGTGACCGCCGCCGCGATGTCACAGCCCATGCCGGTGAAGAAGGTTGCGAGTTGATAGAGTTGGTCTGGTTCAGCAGCGATCGCAATTTTCTTGCCTCCGAAATGGAAATGTCCGTCGAGCAATGCATCCTCCAATTGCGCCCGGTGACGGCGAACCCGGGCCGGCACCGCCGCGCCCGAAACCGCCGATAGCAGCGAGACGAACCGGTCGACGGCCTTCAATCCGGTCAGCGACTGGAACACCGCGTAAGGCACGCCGGTCAACCCGTGCAGCGTTTTCGCCGGGTGGCGCATGTGCTCGCCGATGACGATGCATTGCGCGGCCGTGCCAAGCTCGCGGATTTCCTCGACGCTGGTGCCGCCATAGGTAGTGGTTACCCAGCGGTCAGGAACCGTGCCGTCGAGTGAGCCGGAGACGTCCGGCAGGATAACCGGCTTGAGCCCAAAACTTTCAACCATGTCACGCAAATGCTCGACGTCAGCGACAGTGAGGTTGCATCCGGGCAGGATCGCGATCTTCTTCGGCTGCCGCGTCCGTGCGCCCGACCGTGTAATCCCTTCGATCATGGCCGCGACAGCCTTGGCCCAGCCTTCTTCGATAGCGCCGCCGAAATCAGGCGTGTTGGCCAGCACAACCTCCGTACCAGCGAGCTCTTCCGCATGCTTCAGCTTGACGTTGGCGATATCACTCGCGCAGTCTTCGCCACGGGTCTCCACCAGCGCGGTCGTGCACACTCCTATCAGCTTTGGCTTAGTGCGGGTTTTGAGGTTGAGGATCGCCTCTTCCAGATGGTCCGCTCCGCCGAGTATGGTTGCCACCTCATCCATCGCCGTTGTCTGCAAGGGGATCGCTTCCTTGAAATGCCGCACGAAGAGCACGAGCGCGAAGCTGGTGCAGCCCTGGCTGCCATGGAACAGGGGCATCGCACCCTCGACTCCAAGAAAAGCGAAGGCGGCACCCAGCGGCTGCGACGACTTCAGCGGGTTGACCGCCGCTGATTTGGTATTGCGAAGGATGCGGACCATCGGATTTCCTCATCGGTCGCCGAAGCGGTGAGCCGTCGCGCCGGCGAATTCATTGAAAGCGTTCACAGTCGCTGTCCCGTTCTTCGTGCTCGCCAGATCGTCCTCCCCGGCAGGCTGGCGATCCCATGGCGCCGGCTCCCGCACCTGGCCCCAGATCGGGTTATGAATGGCGAGGTCGATCTGCCGTACAAGTTCCACCATGCCGTCATAGCCGGCATAAGGATGTTGGCGCTCCTGGTTGATATCGAGCCACGGTGTCTTGGCCTTCAGGGCGATGAATTGCGTGCGCCCGCCCGACAGCATGATGTCGGCCTTGTGTTTTGAGAGCATGGCGTAAAGATCGCGCGCTGCCATCTGCTCGAACATGTGGTTTTCGTCCTTGAGGATCCGCTTGATCCGCTCCTTGTCTTCGACGGTGGATTTCTTGACCGAGGTGCCGATGATCTCCATGCCGATCTCCATCAGCGCGTGGACGACTGACCAGGACTTCACACCGCCTGTATTGAGCAGCACGCGCTTGCCTTGAAGCCGCTGGCGGTAGGCCTCGAGCTTCTTCCACGCAATCGCCTCCTGCTCAGCAATCAGCGTGTCTGTGCGATCGAGGATCTCCGAATCGGCGCCCTTTCTCACCAGCAGCTCAGCAATGTTGCGAAGTGCTTCGGAGGTATCGGTTATGCCGTAGAAGGAGCCCTCGAAGAACGGGATGTCCCAGCGCTCCTCCATCTTGCGGGCCAGATTGATCAGTGCGCTCGAGCACACCATCATAGCCGCCTGGGCGCGGTGCGCGGATGCAACGTCGATGTAACGCGCATCGCCCGGAATGCAGGCGCGCACCCGGATGCCGAGCCGATCAAGCAGCGGCTTCACCAGCCAGAATTCGCCGGAGAGGTTGAATTCGCCAAGGATGTTGATGTCGTAGGGCCCGGTGTCGTCGGGTTCCATCGTGCCGATGACATGATCGAGCAACGCTTCGGCGGCGAGTTTGTTGCCGAGGTTCTTGGAGCCGGCCAAGCCCGGCGCATTGATCGGCACCACGGCCAGTCCGAATTTTTCGGCCGCGCGTTTGCACACGGCCTCGATGTCGTCGCCGATCAGCGCCGTCACGCAGGTCGAATAGACGAAGACTGCCGGCGGCGCATATGTTTCCTTGATCTCGCGGATCGCCCTGAACAGCTTCCGCTCGCCCTGCCCCATCACGACGTCGAGTTCGGTGAGGTCGGTTGTAAAGCTTGTCCGCCACAGGGTTGGCCCGGACGAAGCTGCGCCTCTGTTGTCCCAGGAATTGCCCTCGCAGGCGAGCGGCGCATGGACCAGGTGCGCAACGTCGGTAATCGGCTGCAGGACGATCTTAGCGCCGTCAAAGGCGCAACCGCCGGCTGCCGCCCCGGGGGTCAGCGGCTTCGAGCAGCCCTGCTTGCGCGCCTTGGCATCCTTGCCGCGGTTGTTATCGCAGGCGGGCTCGTCGAAAACGTCCTGGATCTTGGCACTGAGCGAGGTCATTGCGTCAGTCTCCGAAGTCCATTGGGCAATGGACGGCCTCGACGAAAAGCCGGTACGGGCTTAGCGGGTGAGGTCATAGGAATAGTCCGTCACGCCCGTTTCGCTCGTCTCGCGATCGAGCTTGTCGAATATCTTGTCGAGGATCGTCGTCAGCACGCGTAATCCACCCTGGTAGCCCATGAGGGGAAAGCGATGGTGATGGTGCCGGTCGAAGATTGGAAACATCAGCCGGATCAGCGGCGTGCCGGTGTCGCGCTCCAGATACTTGCCATAGGAATTGCCGATCAGCAGGTCCACCGGCTCTGTAAACAGCAGCGAACGCATCGCCCAGAGATCCTTGCCCGCCCAGATCTGGGCATCCTGGCCAAAGGACGAGGATGCAAGCAATTCCTTCATCTCGGCCTCCCAGGCCGATGTGCCGTTGGTCGCGAGGCAATGTGTCGGCTCGCCGCCGGTCTCCATGACGAAGCGAGCCATGGCGTAGACGAAGTCCGGATCCCCATAGATTGCGTACTTCTTGCCGTGCAGCCATGACTGGCTGTCCGCCATCGCATCAACCAGTCGGCCGCGCTCCATCCGGATTGTCTCGGGGATCTCCTGGCCGGAAATCGCCGAGACCTTCATCAGGAATTCGTCGGTCGCCTGGACACCCAGCGGATAGTGGAAGGATGCCGTCGCCTGCCCGACCTCGTTGCAATATTCCAGCGTCTTGCGGGTGTTGTAATGCTGCAGCGACAGTGTCGCCTCCGCGTTGAGTGCCCCTTTCACGTCTTCGATCTTGGTGCCACCGTCATACATGCGGTATTCGCCGTCCGACGGCGTGTCGAACTGGTCTGAGGCGTCCTGAATGACGGTATAGGTGACACCCATCAGGTCGAGGAGGCGCTTAAGTTCCCGGTTGTTTCCGACGCAGAATCCGTCGAAGCCTGGAATGATGTTGATGGTCCCAGCGGCTTGCGAGCGCTCGCTGCCCTTCCAGAAATGCTCCAGCACGCCCTTCACCATGCCGTCGTAGCCATCGACATGGCTGCCGACAAAGGCAGGCGTATGAGCGAAAGGCACGTCGAAGTCGCACGGGACCGAGCCTTCGTTCTTGGCGTTCTCTATGAAGCTCCGCAAGTCGTCGCCAATGACCTCGGCCATGCAGGTAGTCGAGACGGCGATCATCTTGGGGTCGTAGAGCTTGTAGGTATTGGCGAGCCCGTCGACCATGTTCTTGAGGCCGCCAAACACTGCCGCGTCCTCGGTCATCGAGGAGGAAACCGCTGACGAAGGCTCCTTGAAATGTCGCGACAGATGCGAGCGGTAGTAGGCGACGCAGCCCTGGCTACCGTGGACGAAAGACATGGTGCGCTCGAAGCCCGCGGCCGCGAACACCGCGCCGAGCGGCTGGCAGGCCTTGGCGGGGTTTATGACAAGCGCCTCGCGAGCGAGGTTCTTTTCGCGGTATTCCCAAGTCTTGGTCAATTCGCGTTGGTCGGTGACGATCTGATCAGGGTGCGGACATTCGAAATTCAGTTTCTTCTCGGCAAGCATTTGTCTGTATTCCGGCTCGCGGAACAGGGGAGCATGGTCGAGAATTTCTTCGGCCGATTGCGGCATGGTGGTCACCTTTTCCATCTGGCTGCGGCAAGCGGCAGCACAGGGACATCAAAGCGTTAAAGGGCATCCAGCGTGGATCGAGCACGCCCCAAGCATTTATCGGCCTCCCTGGCAGGGAGGGAGGCCAGTCCTCATTCGGCGGCGACCGCCGTCGGCGGCGCGTCCTTCATCTTCTTCCACGGCGCGCGGTAGAGACCCCAGACCGGGTTGTTGATGGCCAGATCCATGTCGCGGGCGAAGATGGCGAAGCCGTCGTAGCCGTGATACGGGCCGGAATAGTCCCAGGAGTGCATCTGGCGGAACGGGATGCCCATCTTCTGCACCGGGTACTTCTCCTTGATACCGGAGCCAACGAGATCCGGGCGGATGCCTTCGATGAACTTCTCCAGCTCGTAACCGGTGACGTCGTCATAGAGGAGCGTGCCATTCTTCACGTAATGGCCGGTGCGCTGGTAGTCGTCGTTGTGGGCGAACTCGTAGCCGGTGCCGACGATCACCATAGCGAGGTCCTCGTAGGCAGTGATGACGTGACGGGGGCGCAGGCCGCCGACATAGAGCATCACCGTCCTGCCTTCGAGGCGCGGTTGGTACTTGGCGATGACGGCATCGACCAAGGGCCGGTACTTGGCGATGACCTTTTCGGTCTTCTCCTCGATTTTCGGGCCGAAGTGTTTGGCGATGTTGCGCAAGGAGGCCTCGATCTGGGAGGGGCCGAAGAAATTATATTCCATCCAGGCGATGCCGTACTTTTCCTCCATGTGCCGGCAGATGTAGTTCATCGACCGGTAGCAGTGGATCAAATTGAGTTTGGCCTTGGGCGCGCGCTCAATCTCGGCGAGTGTGGCGTCGCCCGACCAGTTGCCGACCACCCGAAGTCCAATCTCCTCAAGCAGGATTCGCGAAGCCCAGGCATCGCCGCCAATGTTGTAGTCGCCAACGACATTGACGTCGTAAGGGCCGGGCTCGAAATCGACATCGTCCTTGTCGAAGACCCAATCGCGGATCGCATCATTGGCAATGTGGTGGCCGAGCGAT
Source organism: Mesorhizobium bavaricum (assembly GCF_056781655.1). Classification (NCBI taxonomy): domain Bacteria; kingdom Pseudomonadati; phylum Pseudomonadota; class Alphaproteobacteria; order Hyphomicrobiales; family Phyllobacteriaceae; genus Mesorhizobium; species Mesorhizobium bavaricum. The sequence goes on from NZ_JBXAYV010000001.1 coordinate 407,202, forward strand.
TGTGAAACGCCGCGGAAACCTTCGCAGCGCACCGGTACAATCGTCTTTTTGTGCTCCTTGGCCTTCTTGCGCGACACTGCCTCGATATCGTCCCCGATCAGGCCGATCGGGCATTCGGACTGCACCGAGATGCCCCCACTGAGCGGAAACAGGTCCTCGACCTCGTCGATGATCTTTTCCAGCTTCTTGTCGCCACCGAAAACGATGTCCTTCTCCTGGAAGTCGGAGGTGAACTGCATTGTCACGAACGTGTCGATACCCGTCGTGCCGACGTAATAGTTGCGGCGTTGCGACCAGGAATATTGCCCACAGCCGACTGGCCCGTGCGAGATGTGAACCATATCCTTGACCGGACCCCACACCACGCCCTTGGAGCCGGCATAGGCACAGCCGCGGATTGTCATCACGCCCGGAATGGATTTGATGTTCGATTTGACGTCGCATTCGGAAAGGCCCTTGTCCTCACCTCCAGCCTCGTCCTTGCTCGTTGCGACACTGAGGTGCTTCTTGCGACGCTTCGCCGCCTTGTCTGGATATTGGGACAGCACGTCTTCGATAAGCTTCGCATGCAAAGCGCCGTCATTCTCATAGTCGAGGCCCATGGGACCTGCCCCTTTCAAGGTTAGGGTAACGCCTCGCCAACGAGGCCCTGTTTCGTACAAAGGGGCGCCAGGTCACGGTCGGCGCCCCCTGTCGGTAGCGGCGGCTACTGAGCGACGGCCAATTTCGCTTCCTTGGCCTGAAGCTCGGCAAGCATTTGCTCGTCCGTCTTCATGATGCCGAAGTCGAGCAGCATGTCCTCGAGCTCCTCCATGGTGATTGGGGTCGGGATGGTGCCCTGGCCCGAATTGACATGGATCTTCTCGGCCAACGCGCGGTACTCCCCTGCCTGTTTGGAGTCCGGCGCATACTGGATTACTGTCATCTTTCTCAGTTCGGCGTGCTGGACGATGTTGTCGCGGGGCACGAAGTGGATGAGCTTGGAATTGAGTCTGGCGGCCAGCGCCTCGGAGAGGTCGAGCTCGCGGTCGGTCTGTCGCTCATTGCAGATCAGCCCGCCGAGCCGCACGCCGCCCGAATGGGCGTATTTCAGGATACCCTTGGCGATGTTGTTGGCGGCATAGAGCGCCATCATCTCGCCGGACATGACGATGTAGATTTCCTGGGCCTTGTTTTCGCGGATCGGCATCGCAAAGCCGCCGCACACCACGTCGCCCAGCACGTCGTAGGAGACATAGTCGACATTATCATAGGCGCCGTTCTCCTCGAGGAAGTTGATCGAGGTGATGACGCCGCGGCCGGCGCAGCCGACACCCGGCTCGGGGCCGCCGGACTCCACGCACTTGATGTCTTTGTAGCCGATCTTGAGCACGTCCTGGAGTTCAAGGTCTTCCACAGAACCTTCTTGGGCGGCGAGATGCAGAACGGTATCCTGCGCCTTTGCGTTCAGGATCAGCCGGGTGGAGTCGGCTTTGGGGTCGCAGCCGACGATAAGGATTTTCTGTCCGAGGTCGACCAGGGCGGCTAGCGTATTTTGAGAGGTGGTGGACTTGCCGATGCCCCCCTTTCCGTAGAATGCGATCTGACGCAGACCTGACATGTTGCTTCCTTCCTTCTTTCCATCCATAGCGGTTACCGCGACTTCAATGCCGGTCGGCAGATCCCGCCGCCTCGCACCGATCGTTTCAAAACTCATGCCAATTCGGCCGGTTGGATCGAAGAAGAAATTTTATGATTGCTTTTCAGCTGTTTAACATTTGGCAAAAATATTAAATTGGCTAAATAAACTTGTGTCGCGGCCCTGACAAAGGCGACAGGAAATGTCGGATGGCGTTGAGTGAGACGTCGGCCGCGGAGCCCGGAAAGAAGCTAGTTGTCAAAATCTGATGGAGTAGATGCCCCCTCCCGACGCCATCGCAATGTGCCAGTTTGGTGATTGCCAGAATCGACCAAGACAGAGACGGCATCCATGGAAGTTACCATCATTGGAATCGATCTCGCAAAGCGGGTCTTCCAGGTTCACGGCGCGGCGGGTGACGGGAAGGTTGTCTTTCGCAAGAAGCTGTCGCGCGCAGTTGATGCCGTTTCTCGCCGGACAGCCCCGGTGCACGGTGGCGATGGAAGCGCGACCGCCCACGACTGGGGGCGTACGATCGGCGGGCTCGGGCATGCCGTCCGGCTCCTGCCGCCGGTCTATGTGAAGTCCTTTGTAAAGCGGCACGCGGAAGCGGCCCTCAGGCCGACAATGCGCTTCGTGGCTGTCAAAACCGAGGAGCAAGAGGCGCGGTCGATGATCTTCCGCACGCGCGACCTCTTGGTGCGGCCACCTCGCCGAAGCACGGGGTCGTCGCCCCACACGGCCCGGCCCACGTGAAGCGCCTTGCGGATGCAATCGAAGACGAGGAAGGCCTCATCCAGCCGATCGTCCGCGACGTTGGTCGTCTCTACCTCCAGCAGATCGCCATCTACAGCGAGAAGATCGCCGAGCTTGAGAAGACCCTCCCTTGGCTGTAGATCATCTGGGAGCTCGTCCCACTGGATTTGGCGCGCTGAAGGAGCGGGGATCAGCCAAATCCGCGAGCGTTCCAAGTGGATTCTGTCCACTCTATCTGAGTTTCAGCCATCTTGCCCTCCCGAGCATTCCTTAACCCGCCGCCGCATCAGACCGCTCCGCGTATCGGATTGACGACCTTGAGCCCGGCAAAGTCTCTTTCGTTATCCGTTACCAGCACGCACTCGTTCGCTCCGGCGACAGCGGCGATGATCATGTCGAGCCCGCTGCGCGGCTTGCCGGCCAGTTTTCCTCCTGCCATCAGCCGCGCCCAGATCAGCCCTGCCTTGTCGTCGAACGAGAGGATGCGGCCCGCAAACAGCGCCTGCGGCCCCTCAGGCCCAGAGAACCAGTTGTCGAGTGCGTCGCGTTTTTTCCCGCGCGGCCTCTCCAACCCTGCGAAGAATTTCCGCAACGGTCAGCGAAGCGATGGACAAATCCTCGTCACGCTGTCTCGACATCCATGCCAGGAGCGATTCCGAAGGCTGCGATTTGACGACATCGCTGATGATGTTGGTATCGAGGAGGTAGCGTGTCACAGGTCGATCTTCCGCCCCTTTCATGGGGGCGGGAAAGATCGAGGTCAACTCCCACGAGCGGCGAACGACGCAATGCGGCGAGAATCCCGCCAAGCTTGGGTGGCTCGCCGGCGATGGTCTGGCTGACAGCAGCGCGCAGGCTAGAGGCATCCGGTCCATCTTCGGCCAGGCGGCGAGCCAAAGATCGAATGAGGTCGCGATCGGCATCGCGGCCAAGCACCTCGAAGCGCGCCAAGCCGCGCTCGCTGAGGCGAGATCGATAGTGTTGAATGGCGCGTTTTTGCGAGCTGCTCATAGTTGCCTCCGACTACAACACACATAAATAATACATTCGACATACATCATAACTACAACAAGAAGGAACATACATATCTAAATAAAAAGACAGTCTTCATTTCTCATTTCCAGTAATATAACCAGAATACTGGGTTTGATCAGGGTGCAGGCAGTCCGGGCAGTGCTCTCTTTCGGTTGAATGGCATCGGTGGGGACGCGCGATATATGTTACGCGACGGTACTTTTTGACCAGCGTCGAGTTCTTGCGCTGACAAGAGAAATATCTCGGCGCCGACCAGAGGGCGTCGGCCCCAGGACGGGCGAGGCTCGTTCGGAGAACGGCGCGAAACAGGGATTGGTCGATTCGCGCGGCGATGATTGACCACAACGCCTGCTGGACGGGTTCCGCGTGCAGGTGCCCGTCGCTGCCTGCCTTGAAAAACTGTCAGAAAATCGCATACATTTCTGACAGGAGCATGGCCATGCAACGGTTGACCGAACAGATTCTTGCGCACGCGAAAGGGCTGCCAGAGGGCACGCCGGTCGCAGCTAAGAGCTTGCTTCACCTCGGGAATCGCGCCGCGGTGGATCAGGCATTGTGGCGTCTAGCCGAGCGGACGCAGTTGATCCGGGCGGGTCGCGGCGTCTATCTCCTTCCGGTCACGAGCAGGTTCGGCACCCGGGCTCCCTCCGTGGAGCAAGCGGTCGAGGCGCTTGCCAGCCAGCGCGGGGAGATCATCGTCACGAGTGGGGCCGTTGCCGCCAACACCCTCGGTCTCACGACACAGGTGCCGGTCCGGTCGGTCTATCTGACTTCCGGCCGCACCCGGAAGATGAGCCTCGGCAAGCAGGTCGTTGAGCTTCGCCACGCGCCTCGTTGGCAGCTCGCCATGGCGCATCGGCCCGCTGGCGAGGCGGTGCGAGCGTTGGCTTGGCTTGGGCCAGAGAAGGCTGAGGCCGCCCTCCAGACACTGAAGCGGAAACTCCCGCCGGGCGCCTTCAGCGAGTTGGTCGCGGTAGCGCCGCAGCTTCCGACCTGGATGGCGCGCAGCGTGGGCAAGGCCGCACATGGCTGATCCCTTTCTCCACCTCCCGATCGAGGATCGGCGGGAGGCGCTCGGCGTCGCGGCCGATCGGTCCGGCAGGCCGGCGCATCTCCTCGAGAAGGACGTGTGGGTGGTCTGGGCGCTCGCCACCTTTACGGCTCGGCGCTCGGCGAACATCTGGTGTTCAAGGGCGGCACGTCGCTGTCCAAAGCCTATCAGGTTATCCAGCGCTTTTCCGAGGACGTCGACCTAACATACGACATCCGGCCGATTGCACCCGACTTGGTGGGCGACGACGGCGAAGCGTTGCCGGAGACCCGTAGCGAGGAAAAACGCTGGTCCGGTGAGGTGCGTAAGCGCCTGCCCAATTGGGTTGAAGGAAGCGTTCAGCCGATCATCGCAGATGCGCTCGCGGCTGAAGCTTTGGCGGCCGCCATCCGCGTCGAGGGCGAGAAGCTGTTCATCGATTACGAAGCCGCGACGCCTGGCTACGGCTATGTGGCGCCGAGCGTGATGCTCGAATTCGGAGCACGATCGACGGGCGAGCCCGCGAGCTTGCGCGACATCGCCTGCGACGCGTCTGGCCTGGTCGAGGGCGTGACCTTTCCCATGGCTCGTCCACGCGTGATGCATGCGGAGCGAGCCTTCTGGGAGAAGGCGACGGCCATCCATGTCTTCTGCCTGCAGGAGCGCCGGCGCGGCGATCGCTTTGCTCGTCACTGGCACGATGTCGCGCGGTTGGACGAAACCGGTTTTACCCCGTCCGCCTTTGCTGATCGCGATCTGGCGAACGCAGCGGCGCGCCACAAGACCATGTTCTTCGCCGAGAAAGCGCCCGATCGAACGCCCATCGATTACGCGGCGGCTGTCAACGGCGGTCTGCGGCTTGTGCCCGCAGGCGATGGTCTGAAGGCGCTTGAAGAGGACTACGCCCGCATGGTCGACGACGGGCTTCTTCTGGAAGACGCGGAGCCTTTCGAAGCGCTGATGGCGCGATGTGCCGATATCGCCGAGCGAGCCAATTACATCCGCGAATAGAAAAAACTGGGGGGACGGCGCCGTGCGAATTTCGCGGATCAAAATTACAAACTTCGCCAATCGGCGCGCTGCGGGCGGGAATGCTCGATGCGCTGATGGCGGCAGAGCCAAGCCTCGCCGATCAGCGCGAACAGGTGGTGCGCATGTCGGCGGCGCTCGCTGTCGGCGGGCCGCTCGCCGACCTGGATCTGGCGAGCCTCGGTGGACGCGACGCGTCGCCTCTCCATGTTAATCTGTTGACGCCGCACTCGGCAAAGGGCTGCGAAGATGATGTCGTGATCATGGTGGGACTCGATCTGGGCGGTTTGCCCTGGCGCAACGAGCAGCCGGCGGCGCGACGCGAAAGCCGACGGCTGTTCTATGTTGGCCTGACGCGGGCCCGCGACGAGATCCATATGCTGTATTCCGGTTACGTCGATACCGGCCGCGGGCGAAGGTTCGGCACCCCCGTCCCGTGCAAGAGCGTAGCCGTCGACAAGTGTGGAGATCAGTTCCTTTGCATTGGGAAACCGTTATTTGAGGGTCGGGTCGAGCTTATCGCGCAACCAGTCGCCGAGGACGCTAACGGCAACGGCCGTCATGACAATGACGAGGCTTGGAGCGAGGAGCATCCAGGAGGCGCGGGTTATATACTCGCGGCCGGCCGCGACCATGACACCCAGACTGGTCATCGGCGGTTGAACGCCGAGGCCGAGGAAGGAGAGTCCGCTTTCCACCAGGACGATTTCCGGAAAGGTCACCGTCGCCGCCACGAGAAGCGTCGCCGCGCTGTTGGGCAGGATATGCCGCAGATAGACACGCAGCGGATGGGCGCCGAGCTGGCGCGTTGCGCTCGCATAGCCCTGCGCGCTGGCGGTGATTGCCAGTCCTCGTGCCAGCCGCGCATTCCGCTCCCAGCCATAAAGTCCCATCAGGGCGACGAACAGCGTCAGCGAATTACCGAAACAGGCGAGCATTGCCAGCGCCACGATTAGAAATGGTAGCGAAGCCTGTACGTCGATCATTAGCAGCAGGGCATGCTCGACGAGCCCGCGGAAATACGCGGCGATGAAGCCGATGCCGGTACCGACCAACACGCTGATCGCAGTGGCGCCGAAGGCGACCAGCAGGCTGGTGCGGATCGAGTAGAAAAGACGCGAGGCCACATCACGGCCCAGATCGTCGGTTCCCAGGGCATGTAGCATCGTTCCGCCAAAGCCGACGGGCGGCGTCAGGCGATGGCGCAGGTCGATAGAAATGATCTCATAAGGAGCGATTAGCGGCGCGGCGAGCGCCGTGAAGAGCATGAGGAGAACCCAGCCCACAGCAAGGAGTGTCGGCAGGTCCACCGTGCGAGGCGACGGACGGTTGGTTTCTACAGTGGCCGTTTTCATTGCGATCCTGAGTTTGTTCCACGCAAGCGCGGATCGAACACGCCATAAAGCAGGTCCATCAGCAGGTTGGCCGACGTCATGGTCAGCGCCACGAGAAGGAGGATGACCTGCACCACGGCGAGATCACGGTTCGCAACCGAAACCACCAGCAATTGGCCGATGCCGGGCCAGCCGAAGACGCTTTCCACCAGTACGGCACCCGCGACCTGCCCGCCGAGCATCAGACCGAACAGCGTCAGCACAGGAATGATCGCATTCGGAAAGGCATGGTGGCGAACCACCTGCCGCCACGTCACGCCCTTGGCGCTGGCCGCCACGATGTAGAGCTGCGACAGAACTTCGATCATGGCGCTACGCGTGAAGCGCGCGATAATGGCCGCCCCGCCCAAACCAAGCGTGAGCACCGGCAGTACGAAGCTTTCCGGCCGATCCGCGCCGCCGGACGGGAACAGGCCGAGCGTCACGGAAAAGATCAGGATCAGCAATAGCCCGAGCACGAAGCTTGGCACGGTGAAGCCGAACACGGTCAGCATCATCACCGATCGGTCGACCCAGGTGTCGCGATGCATGGCGGCGTAGGCGCCGACCGGAATGCCGATTAGCATCGTGAGCGCCAGTGCCGGCAGCATCAGCGCCAATGTCAGGGGCGCGCGCTCGAACACAAGCTGCAGGGCCGGTTTTCCAGCCAGCATGGAATTCCCGAAATCGCAGTGAAGTGCCGCCAGGACATAGCGGACATATTGCACATACAGAGGCTGATCGAGCCCCCAATGCCGGCGAAACGCCTCAAGATCCGGGGCGCGGGCGCTGGGACCGAGTATCTGCAGCGCCGGGTCTCCAGAGGCCCGCAGCACCACGAATGTAAAGGTCACTACGATCAGGATCGACAGGCCCGCACGCAGGAGCTTGGGGCCGGCGAAACGAAACACCGCACTCATCAATGCCTCACCACATGGCAGGCGACCTGCCGTTCCGGTCCTAGCGGCAGGAGTTCGGGCAGGCTCTGGCGGCACACATCGCGCGCAAGTGGACAGCGTGGATGAAACGGGCATCCGCAGGGACGATCGGTGGGGCTCGGCGGCTCGCCTGGCAACGCCACATAATGATCGAAGCCGCCCGGAAGCCTCGGCATGGCCGAGACGAGCGCCTGCGTATAGGGATGGGCGGGTTGATCGATAATGGCGTCGGCGCGCCCCTGCTCGACGACGCGGCCAAGATACATGACGACGATCCGGTCGCTGACATGGCGAACGACCCGCAAGTCATGGCTGATGAACAAGAGGCCGATCCCGAGCTCCTGCTGAAGATCCATGAGCAGATTGACGATTTGCGCCTGGACGGACAGGTCGAGCGCCGAGACCGGCTCATCGCAAACCAGAAGCGAGGGTTTTGGCGCGAGCGCCCGGGCAAGCACGACGCGTTGGCGCTGGCCGCCGGAAAGCTGATGCGGATAGAGCCTGCCATGGTCTTCGCCGAGGCCGACGCCGTGGAGAAGCTCGGCCACACGTTGCTTGCGGCTTGCCGGATCGCCAATCCCGTGAATCGCCAGCGGCTCGGCGATAAGAGCGCTGACAGTCATTCGGCGGTCAAGCGCTGCCAAGGTGTCCTGAAAGACCAGCTGCATCTGGCGCCGCTGCGCGCGCCACTTTTTGCTGTCGATGCGCGGCAGCGGAAAACCCTGAAACAGCACACCTCCGCTGTCCGGCGGCTCCAGACCGAGCGCAATACGGCCGGTGGTGGACTTGCCGCATCCGGATTCGCCGACAATGCCGGTCGTCCGGCCCATCTCGACATCCAGCGACACGCCATCGACTGCTACAAGATATTTCCGCGGTCCGTAGAGTGGCGAGCCGAGCGGAAAGCGACGGGTGATGTTGTTGAGACGCAGCAGGGTCATTGATACGTGCCGGCGTCCAAACGCAGGCAACGCACCGAATGCCGCGCGGCGACCTGCCGCGGTTCCGGTCGGCTCGTGCGACATACCGCGATCGCGTGCCGGCAGCGTGGCGCATAGGCGCATCCCGGCGGCAGATTGCGTTGTGGCGGCGCGCCGGCAATGGCGGTCAACCGCATGCGCGGACCGTGCGAGGGCGGAATGGCACCGATCAGGTCGCGTGTATAGGGGTGCTCCGGCGCGGTCAGAAGCGTGTGTTTCGGCGCCGTTTCGACGATCTGGCCCGCATACATGACGCATGCCCGGTCACAGACGGCCGCCACCGCGGCGAGATCATGGCTGATCATGACCAGCGCCATGCCTGTGTCGCGTTGAATATCTTTGAGCAGCAGCAGGATCTGCGCCTGCACGGTAGCGTCGAGCGCGGTCGTTGGCTCATCGGCGATCAGCAGTTCGGGCCGGCCGGCGAGCGCGATGGCAATCATCACCCGCTGGTTCTGGCCGCCCGACAGTTCGTGGGGGTACGCGTTGAGCCTGCTTGCCGCAGCGGCTATCCCGACCTGGTCGAGCAGGCGGCAGGCCTGGGCACGGGCGGCGGCACCGCTGAGGCCACGGTGCAGGCGAAGCGCTTCGGTGATCTGCGCGCCGATGCGATGCACCGGGTTCAGCGCGCTGGCCGGATCCTGGAAGATCATGGCAATGCGTCCGCCGCGCACCCGATCCAAAACGGATTGTCGTGCGCCCACAAGATCGAGATCACCAATCCTGGCCTCGCCCCCGATCTCGGCGGATTTCGGCAGCAGGCCAAGAACCGCCCGCCAAGTCACGGACTTGCCGCAGCCGGATTCGCCAACGATACCCAAGGCCTCGCCTTTGTTCACAGCGAGATCGACACCGTGCAGCACAGGCACATCGCCGAACGCCACCCTCAAGCCAGCAATGCTGATGGCAGGTTTGGTGGCGGAAGCCCCGATGCCATGAGCCGGCAACAGCGCGGCGCCCGCGCTGTTCTGGAAAGACTTATGCAGCATGGAACTCAGGCCACCGGCTCAGGCGGCATCTTCGGACCGAGATACATTTGCGGCAACGGGTTGGGCTGCCAGCTGACATCCGCCTTCTGCCCATAGATAAAGGGCATGGAGTGCAGCGGCGTGATGCAAGGGTCCTCGATCTCGACAATGTCCTGCATCCGTTTGAAGGCCGCCTGGCGCTTGGCGAGATCGGTCGTCGTTTCAAGCTCGTGACCGAGCGCGTTAAACTCGGCATTGGTCCAGCCACCTGTTGACTGGAGGTCATTGGTCGGACCGATAATCTGCCACAGCATGGAAACGGGATCGGCGTAGAAGGCGCCGCCGGACGTGTCATTGATGCCGCCAATGTCGCCGACCTGCGTCCAGTTTTCACACATGATCAGCTTGACGTTGATCCCGGCAGCCTTCCACATCTCGACAAGCGCCTGGTTCTCGGCGAGCTGCATCGGATAATAGGTGCCGACGGAAGGGTATGGGATTTCCTCGCCTCTGTAGGATGACTTGGCGAGCAGTTCCTTGACCTGCGCCGGATCATAGGACACCCCCTTGCGGTCGGGGTCGTTGATCTCGCCGAAGATCGGTAGCTGCCAGCTGGTCAGCGCTTTCGCCCGGCCGTCCCAGAGGCCGTCCGCCAGCGCACCGCGATCGATAGCGAGAGCGAGCGCGCGACGCAGATCGACATCTTTCAGGATGGGAGTCCTGAGCGGAGCAAATGTGAGAAAGCGGAACCACATGGCTTCGCCACCAACAATCGAGAGGCCGTTGACACCCTCAATTTCGGCAATGTGGTCCGGAGTGATGTCTGTGACGATATCGTAATCGCCCGACTTCAGTCCGGCGATGCGCGCGGCAATTTCCGGCAGCCGCTTGAAGCGGATCGAGGCAAATGGCGGCTGGCCTCCCCAATATTCGTCGTGCGCCACCAGTGTGATCTCGTCCCCATTGCGGACCTCGCCGATCTTGTAAGGGCCGGTGCCGATCGGCTTCGCCGCCCAGGCGTCATAGCTGCTGGCGCGAGCCCGTGCTCTGGCGCTGATGATCTGCGTGCCCCACGCGCCGAGCCGCTGGGCAAAGACCGAATCCTCTGTCCTGGTGATCAAACGGACAGTGCGATCATTGATCTTCCGCACATCGGCAAGCGAGGAGAGGAAGTTGGCAAACACGGCCGCGCCCGGCGCATTTTCGCCACGCAGTCGATCCGGCCCGAGCGAGAAGACAACGTCATCCGCCGTCATTGTGGAACCGTCATGAAACTTCACATTGTCGCGCAACCTGATCTCATGGATCGTGGCGTCAATTTGCTTCAATGATGTCGCGAGCGCGAAATTCAGGCGAAAATTGTCGTTGTAGTCGGTCCGTAAAAGCTGATCGAAAATGCTGTATTGCACCCGCCAGGAAACGTTGGCGATGGAGGAGCCGTCCACCGGTTCCAGAATTGTCCGCAGGTCCTGAACGGCAATATTGAGGTTCGGCCGCCGGCCGGTTGCCGCCATGATCGTGTTCGGCAATGCTATTGCGCCAGCCGCCATGGCGGTCATGCCGAGAAATCTGCGACGTGTCGTTTGCATATCAAAATCCCCTCTCTTTCAGTCGGGATGACAATCGGAGCGAATGAAATCCGCTCCCGAGACGGGATGAGACATAGCGCGGTTATGTGACGGTTTTTTGCAGGTTTGAGACGGATTGTGTTGGTTATTGAAATCAAATGGAAAAAAATGTTTCACGGTTGGGGCAGCCGTGCGGGCTGAAAGAGGAGGATCAAGTAGAGACCAGTGCGGGGTTGTGACGGTTTTGCGGATATAGAACTTCAACACCGGCGGCTTCGATCTTGTCCAGCATGTCCGATGCAGGCCTCCGGTCGGTGATGATCGCGGTAATCGCCGAATGGGGCAGGATGCGGTAGCGCGCCGACAAGCCGAATTTGCTGTGATCGGCGAGAATGACGATTTTCCGCGCTTGCTCGCAGAGCGTCGCAGCAAGCTCCTGTCCGACCTGTTCATGGTCGAAGACGCCATTCGGATGCACCGCATTGACGCCGATAAATGCGATGTCGATCTGCTGTTCGCGGAGTGTACGCAAGGCGGTGAATCCGGTTACGGTCCGGAAATCGACATTGAAATCGCCCCCCAGCATGACAACGCGATGCCGATAGCCTTCGGCCGCGGCGATGGCAGTATCGACCATGTTGGTGACGACGCGCATTTCCGGGAGGGCCGATATGCGGCTGGCCAACGACAGAATGGTGCTGCCGCCCCCGAAGAAGAGATTCTGACCGGGCTTCAGAAGACCCAGGGCGATCTCAGCGATGGTGCTTTTTTCCGCGCGCTCGGAAACAGCTCGCGATGAGATGGCCAGCAGCTTTGGCTGTTGCGTTGCGACCGCGCCACCATGGACCCGTGCGACCAAGCCATCCTGCTCGAGCCGTTTGATATCCCGCCGCGCAGTCTCTTCTGAAATATTAAACCGCTGCATCAAATCTCGGATGCGCACTTCGCCATTCGCCTGGATGATTTCAACGAGCCTTTTATGACGATTGTAACTTAGCGACATGCTTCTCTCTCTCGCGGCATTCGAAAAAAGACTATTCAGTTCGCTGCGCAAATGTCACGTCAGGGCGTCACTCTCAGAGGCCGTTGAGCGGCTTAAGGTGCGCCGAAGAGCTTTTGCCAGCCTTTCGTTTTCCGTCCGACTTCGAACCGTCAGGCGCAGATATCGATCTGCGTCGTTCATGGCTTGATAGCCGCATTCTCTTACGAGGACGGATTCGAACAGAACGAGGCGGCGCTTGAGCTCGGCAGCGGATACCGAATTTTCAGGCAGCCGGCACAAGATGAAATTCGTTTGCGAAGGTACGACGTCGAAGCCCGGTACCGTCCGCAGCTCCTCGATGAACAGCTCTCTATCTTCTCGCAACATCTCTAGACTGTGTTCCAGTTCCTCTGCGAATTCGGGAAGCAGGAACAGTGTGTATTCCGCAATACCGTTAATGTTCCACAGCGGCAGTTTCCGGCGCACAGCGGCAACGAGCGCGGGATCGCCAGCCATGAGGTAGGCGAGCCGGATTCCTCCAAGTCCGAAGACCTTTCCAAGGCTCTTCACCACGATCAAATTGGCACGGGACGGCACCAGAGTCTCAACGCTGTTTGATCGGCCATCAGCGGGGAAATCAATGAACGATTCATCCACGATCAGCCGCCGCCCTAGAGATCCTAGGGCCTCCGCCAGCCATGCCACGTCAGCATGATCGACAAGTCGACCGGTCGGATTGTTTGGATTTACAACGATTGCCGTATCCGCGCCTGTCGCCAGTACGAATTCCAGGAAAGCTCGAACGTCGAGATCGAAATAGGGCGGGGTGAGGACGAAGTTGTTCTTTTGTTCGTCATCGAGTGGTGTTTGAAAGCCGGCGAACGTCGGCACGGGAATCGCGATTGTGGGGTTCAGCGTTGAATAGAGCGCCTGGATGAGATCGGTCACCCCGTTTCCGACTGCAATAAAGTCCGGCTGCTGCGAGGTCATCGTGCCAACAACTGAAGCGATATCGATCTGCTGAGAGGGATAGCATGTCAACACGCCTTCGAGCCTCGCCGCCAGCCGATCGTAAAAAGTCTTGGGAGGGAAGCGGGTATTGCAAAGAAGCATGTGCTCGGCGATTGGCTTGCGCCAATAACCTCCGACGCTCGTTTCCAGACGCCGCAGCACGTTCTCCTTGTCACACCGAAATTCCGCGATGGATGCGTCGACACCGTCGCAAATATCGAGCAGGTTGGAGCCAACATTCAGCACATTGTCAGGCAACGCTACGTCCAGCTGGGACAGGCCCGCGACCAACGTACTCAAGGCCTGATGCAGAGATGCCGCGGCGCGGCTTTCGGCCAGAAGATTGCGTAGAACATCAGCACTCAATCGACAAATCCCGGTCGGAGCGTCGGGCCGCCAAGCGGAGCCGCGCAAACCTTTGTTGACATCGATACCGTCAAGAACCTCACTGTCGAAAAGCGGCGTTCCCCATATCAGGAGAGTATCGCCATCATGTTGGCGGAACTTCTCAATGAGATCGCCGTCATGCGCGTCGTGCCACGAAAGCGTATTTGTGCTGTCCTGCAGGCGGAACCCATCGAATGTGCCGCTGCTCAAATTTTCAACGAGAGTGACATCTTCAATGCCGTTTTCGACACAGGCGTTGACGAGACGGTCCAAGAGCAGCTGACCGTTGATAGGAACCAACGGTGCATCGTAGCTGCCACTCCACAGATGTATTTTTGGCCCTGCGAAATCGAGGATAAAAATAGCGCGGGTCGTATCGGCCATCTCGGACTCCTTTCTTCTGAAGGAAGCAAAAAGCGCGCGTAGAAGCGCCCATTCCCAAAATCAAAACGACCCACTGGCGCTCGAAGTATCCCGTGATGCGTTCATACCGGCGTCATCCGAAGCCTATAGGGGGCTTTGGTTTCGATCGGTCTCTTCCAGGTGCAACATGACCCACACCAATCCATCCAGGCCTACCGCTCGTTTTCAGACGCCTGCCTCGATAAAGCCGCGCGCTCCTACGAAAGCGATTCTGATCCTCATGGACGGCGTAAGCGCGGACTATTTCGAAAAGCACAAACATCGGTTGCCGACGCTTCTTCGTTTGGCAGGAGACGGTCTGTCCATCACTCGCCTGCGCTCAACGGTGCCGGGAACGTCGATGCCGGGGCGCGCAAGCATGCTAACCGGCGCGGCGCCTCAAGCGAACGGGATCTACGGAAACCACATTGTGCGAGATGGCTCGTTTGTCTGCGCCGACGCGTCTGATCTGCGGGTTCCGACCATTGCAAAGCTTGCCAAAAATAGCGGGCTTGATGTCGCGTCCATCGGCGCTGGGTTGATCGACCCAGCCGATTGCGATGTCTTCGTGCCGGCCTGGTGGGAACGAGGGTTTCTCCAGGGAAGCCGGTCATTTAAGAGCCTGCCCGAAAACCGCATCGCTCGCTCGCGGATGATCAAAGATCCAAATGGACGGTTGCGAGCCGCCGGCGTGCTCGATCTCTTCGGCTTCCCGTCCAGTAGTGACACCGTTGCGAGCACTCCTCTCGTTGCGGGCCTGGCCGCGGATCATCTCATGATCGGGGCTGCAGGAGCGCTGGCTTGCTCGGAGAACCCGCCTGATCTCATTTTGACCGAGATCGACATGACGGATTCGATTCAGCATCAGTTCGGATACGAAAGCGAGGCGGCACATTGGTCTATCGCCGCGGCCGACATGATGATTGGCGCTCTCATCGAAGGACTGAGGCGAGTCGGGCGGGAAGACGATTACGCGATCGTAGTCGCAAGTGACCATGGACATAGCGCCGTCCACACAACCATTTATCCGGATGCGATCATCCCTGACTTGCTTTGGGAAAGTGAAGGAGCGACGCTCCATGTCCTGGTTGACGGAGCTCATGACCGCAGAATCGCAGACGGACTGTTGGCGCGCTTCCAAGTGGAGCCGTGGTCGAGCGACCATGTTCCGGTAAATGAACGTGATTGCATAGCGACCTATGTCGCACCTCCTGGACACTCCTTCGAGGAGACCGTTGGAGACACGCAAGAAGCTGGCCCGACGGGCAGACCTCGATACTTGTCCACCCACGGTTTTCGACCGGGCAGCGCGGAGGACGATCGGATATGCCTGTTGAGCATCCCTGGAATGCAACCTTGCAATATTGCCTGGGGCTCCGCTGAAGAGTTCACGCCAACCATTGCTCAGATCTTGGGATTGTCGGACGCCCCGTTTTCGGCAAAGGGTCTTCTGTAAAATGCCCGCAAGCGACCGCCTGCGGGCTCGCATATTCGTCATGAGAATACCTCTTTGAAGAATATCCCAAGGTTGGCCAACAGCCAGAACTTCCGGCCAAACGAGTCTGAAGGATTTCGTCGTCCGGCCTCGAACCAACGCCGCAAAGCAGCAGGATCGAACAAATCTCCCAGTGGAGAGTCCTTATCAAACAGCAGCCTTCGATATTCCGTTGCTCCCTCGCCAACGGCCCACTGACCCAGTGGCAGCGAAAATCCCATCTTTTTGCGAGATAGAACAGATCTGGGCAAGACGCTCCGGTATTCCCTTCTTAAGGGGAATTTTGAGACATCGAGACGCTCGCTGAAGGAAGCAACCGGATGCCACAGTGCCTGGACCGAAGCGATTGGAGACCTCCACCTCAACCGCTGTGAGCCGGGCATCGCCATTGCGGCGGTAACGAGCTGGTGATCGGTATAAGGAACGCGAGCCTCAAGCCCGGCTGCCATTGTGGTGTTGTCAACCATTTCCAGCAATGCGGGCAAATGCGTAGAGACGAGAACATATGAGATCTTGCTAAAGAAATCTCCGCCGGCCTCTGCAAATTGAGTCGAGAAGTGATCGAACAGAGCCATCTCGTGCTCCCTTCGTATCCGGCCATCGATAGCAAGCGAGCGGATTTCATCGGTCGGGAAGTAGCTGTAGCGCTCCAGGAAGAACTGCAGCTGACTGCAATGGACGCCGAGTCCGAGGCGTCGGCGTGCGATCTGGGCAAGAGCAGGTGGCAATGCGGCGATGATCTTGCTTCGATTGTAATCATACGGCGTACGGAACAATCGGCTGTAGCCAGCAAAAATCTCATCGGCACCCTCGCCGGTGAGGACGACCTTATGCTCCTTCGAAATCGCCTTTGCGAGCGTAAACATTGCGGTTTCGTTATGCATCCCAAGCGGATGTCCGCGCAGGCGCACCAGCTCCGCTACGGCGTTGACATCGGATGGTTCTCCAATCGGGACGACCCGGTGAGTGAGCCCGAATTCTGCTGCGACCTCCATCGCATAGGCCGTCTCGTCATAATCGGCGGGCTCGACCTTGCCGGTATAGCAGGATCGGACGGATTTGGGAGCGGGTGGACGCCTCATAGGCGAGGATGCTCGAGTCAAGTCCACCGGACAACAATGCGGCGACCGGTACGTCAGACACCAGCTGACGTTCGACGGCGCTTCCAAATAGTCTCCTTATGTCGGAATAGTCCGGCTTCGATCGCGAAATGCGCTCCGACAGATTCCACCAACGTTCGGACGTGTGTCGCCCATTCCTTATTGCGAGGAGATGGCCGGGCTCCAACTTGGAAATCCCGGCAAACAGCGTTCTGGCGCCGACAACCGCGCGATAGGAAAGAAAACTGAGCGCGCCGATGATGTCGGGTCCACGCATCACGCCCGGCCAACGAATGAGAGCGTTCGGCTGCGACGCAAAGAGAAGGCCAACATCGCAAATCGTGTAGTAGAGGGGTTTTACCCCCAAACGATCGCGGGCGATGAGAACAAGCGATTTCCGTGGATCGAAAAGCGCGAAGGCAAATATCCCGTCAAGACGATTTAAGAATGACTTTCCCCAAGCAATATAGCTAAGAATTAGAACCTCGGTGTCGGACACCGTCGAGAAGGAAAAACCCATATCCCTCAATTCAGCTCTAATTTCCCGATAGTTGAATATCTCGCCGTTGTACGTCACCACCACTCCGGTATTGTCATCGCGATAGGGCTGATTGGCGCGAGAATGAGCGTCGACAATCGATAGCCGTCGATGCGCGAATGCGACCGATTGATCAATGTATAGGCCGCTGGCATCAGGCCCGCGATGAGCGAGAGCCTCAGCGCAACGCTCAACGGCCTCAGCACAAACGGGTGTTCCCTCGTTTTTGAGGACTATCCCAAAGATTCCGCACATTGGGGTCGCTCTCTTGGCACGAATAACGCCAACTACGTGCTCGGCTTTTCGCCGATCATCTGGATGCAGCCATCGCCGAACCAGAAGCGGGCCAGCGGGTGGTCATAATGACGGTACATCGGAGCGAGAAAGCGTCGAAGATTATGGAAATTTTTTGTATACCTTGAGATCCTGCGGATCTTCTCGAAGCCGCACTCGCCATACCAGCCTCGGATTTGCACCTCTGTGAATGCGAACCCGTGATAGGTCGGCGCCTGGAAACGATCCCGGATCGTCACGAACAAATCATCATCAAAAAGACTCCGAAAGAATTCGTTTTCGCCAGGTATATATTCTTCCTCTTCGCCGTCCTTTATTCGCAACAGCCAGTTGATGGCTTCGCGTGCGGTGGATGCATCCAGATTGTCAATGGAACTGCGGAATTGTTCGTCGCTTTGGTAGAGTTCTCGCAAGTGATTGATGCATCGGTAAATGACGCCGTTGGCGGTACCCATAATCGTCAAAAAGAAGCTGCCGCCGGGGCGGGTTACACGGGCAAGCTCTTCAAAGCCTTTTTTCGGATTGCTGGTGTGCGGCAAAACCCCTGCGCAATGGACAAAATCGAAACTGAAGTCGTCAAACGGCAGATCGAGCACACTGCCAGCGACCAGTTCCGAGCGCGGCCCAAATCGGCTGAGCCGTTTGCGCGCGCAATCCATCCAATCATTGCTCAATTCAAGCGAAACAACGTTTCGTGCCCCCTTGTCGAGAAACGCATAGGACGCATTCGCGTTGGAGCCGCAGCCCGCGTCCAGGACATCAAGACCGCGGAAGCTACCGGTAGGCAGGCCGAAATATTCCTCCTCGATTAGAGAGACCAACCTGTCGAATATGTGGTCGTCATTCTCCTGCTGGCGCTGGTAGCGATCAAAGACGGTGCGAGTTTCGGCCTCGAAAGAGTTTTCCATGTATTCTCTTCCCTATAGCTACAAACTGATTCACTTTGTGAGTAAGGCGACAGATCCAGCTGCGGCGAGTGTAAGGTTACCCAAGCGCAACGCACTGCCGGTACCTGGAAATTTGAAATTTGAAAGATGCAGGAGCGACAGCACAAACCCTGCACCGATCAATAGGTTGCCCAGGCCTTGCACCGGCAAGTGATGGTCGGCGACGAAGAGGAACGCCAACACGAAGAGATTATTGTTCAACGGCAATCCTCTGCCGAATCCGTCAGCGTCCAGTCCGAACGTCGAAAAATAGCTGAGGCGCAGAGCCCCTGACAGGATGAGGCAGTTGGCAGCCAACAATGCGGGAACGGAGAACGCGTTGAAGGACAAAATCAGAACCGCTGGAAAGACGGCTGCGTAGACCAAATCAAGCAGCCCGTCCAACGCGCCACCCAGCTGTGCCATCAAAGCGGACCGGTTCGGGGAACTCTTCGCGACCATGCCGTCGGCATCATCTGCCAAAAGAGCCCACAAGCCGAAACAGATGCCAATCTCGAAGCGCCCGATCAAAGCAAAGTAGATCGCCGTGGTGGCCAAGATCAGCCCAAGGGCCGTAATGGCATTTGCAGCGTCGAACAGATAGCGGATCATCCTCCTACCCCCGCCACGGCGGCCGGCGCGTCGGCACTATGCCTGTGAGGTCGCTCGAAGGCGAAAATCCTTTCCGCTACCCGCAGGTCCTGTTCACTGTCGATCTCGTACCATCGCAAATCGTCACATCGCGCCGCGGCGAGTTGCAGTCCGCGCTGCTCGATGAGATGCGCGAGCAGCTCCTCGGTATAGGTTTTGATTGCGCCCGAGCCGATCAGGTCGTGGAGGACCGGGACGATCACCGTTTGGAGTTCGGCGCCAGAGAACCGGATGAGGTTCATCATCTTGAAGAGCACCGGTGTGCCTGATGCCAGATTTGCCGCCGTCTGCTTCAACCGGACTTCGGATATGAAGCCGTCGCTGGAAAGGACGGCCGCGGATCCTTCCATGGATGGATCGAAGGGCGCGACCGCAGCGGCATTGGGCGCCTCGACCCTGATCAGGTGGCGCAGTGCATCTTCTTCGAAGAAGACGTCACCTTCGAGGAGATAACAGTCGCCGGAAAGAAGCGCGTCGCGTGCCAGCCAGAGCGAGTACGCGCTCCCTGTCTTGTCGAAGACCGAGGACTCGACATAGTTGATGTCAAGTCTGCCGAAGCGTTCGCCACACGCATGGCGAATAGCATCCTTGCGATAGCCGACAACAATCGTCACCTCTTCAACTCCCACCGTCTGAAGGTTCCACAGTGCATTGTGAAGTATCGGTGTGAGTTGACTTCGACGAGGGGCTTGGGACACAGATCGGTCAGCGGACGCAGGCGAGAGCCGAAGCCGGCAGCGAGAATGACGGCTTTCCTGGGAGCAGCGGGAGGCATCTCATTCACCTCTTTCGTTTTGTTGCGGTGTCATTTCCAGGCGTTGAGGAATTCGACGAGCCGGGCCAGGCCGGTCGCGAGTTTTTCAGGTGGAATTCCATAGGACAGGCGCAGGCCGGCGGGGTCACCGAACGCGGTGCCCGACACCGCTGCGACGCCAGCTTCGGCAAGCAGAGCCGTCACGATATCGTCGGCTGTCGTTGAGGTGCCGTCTTCCGATCCCGGTCGCAGCAGACGGGAAAGGTCGAGATAGAAATAGAAGCCGCCTTGCGCCCTGGCGACTGGGACACGCGTCAACGAAGCAAGCACGTCAAGACCCACCCGTCTGGCGCTTGTCAGGCGTGAACGCAGCTTGCCTTCATAGTCCGATCCATCCCTTTGCAAATGGGCGAGCACCGCGTGCTGGGCAATTACGTTTGGATTCGAAGTGGTGTGCGATTGCAGGGCCTTGACGGCGTTGATCACCTCTTTTGGACCCGCCAGATAACCGATGCGCCAGCCGGTCAATGCCAGCGATTTGCTGAAGGAGTTGACGATCAGCGCGCGTGCTCGAATTTCGGGAGCGACCGAGACGATCGGATGGTGGGTATGATCCCCATGCACGAAGTCGCCATAGCACTCGTCGAAAATGATCCACAGGTTGCAGCTGACCGCCAATTGAGCGATGGCCATCATGGTCTCAACATCGTAAACCGCACCGGCCGGATTGCTGGGCGTGTTGATGACGATCGCCCGCGTGTGCTCAGTGACCGCGTCCTTGATGTGCTCGGGGCGCGGGACGTAACCATTGGATCTGGTGTCGATGAAGACTGGTGTGCCGCCGGCGATTAGCACCTGGGCCGGAATCGTTGTCCAGTAAGGCGCCGGGATGATGACCTCGTCGCCCGGGTTTAGCAGCACCATTGCGGCATTGAACAAGGCCTGCTTCGCTCCGGACGTCACGGCAACTTCCTCGGCCTTCCAGATCTGTCCGGTATCGATGGAGATGATCTTCCGCGCCAGTGCCTCGCGCAGCTCCACCATGCCAACCGTATCGGTATAGCGATTGACGCCCTTATTGATGGCATCGATCGCGCCGTCGCGAATCGTGGGAGCAAGCTCGCTCCAGATCTCGCCGGCGGTGAGATCGATGATCTCCTTGCCAGCATCGGCCGCCGCTTTTGCGGCAGCGCGCGCCGCGGCGGTACCCGATGTGCCAAACAGGTTTGTCCGATGCGCAAGCATGTGCGCTCCCGTTTTCGTTTTGCTTTTCAAAAGACGGGCTGGGCCTGCTACCGGACGCCGGTCGCCGTCTGCGGCAGATATTTCTCTTCCGCCGCTGAGAGTTCCTGGTAATTGAGCAGATCGAAGAGTTCGTCGAGCGTCGCCACCTCGTCCTCGATACCGGCGGTACTTTCTTCGCGGAGGATGCGGTCGCAGACCTGGCGCATGGCCGAGATCGCCGCGCGCATGTTATGGTTCGCCCATATGACCGTGGAGATTCCGGCCGCCCGATACGCGGAGACCGGTGTGCGGTAATATTTCGTAGGCACGATCACGACCGGAAGGCGGTTCTGCCAGGCGCGCGTGAAGGCGAAAATCTGCTCAGCGTTGGACTTGCGGGAATGAATCAGAATAGCATCGGCGCCGGCCTCAGCGTAGGCTTGTGCTCGCGCCAGCGCCTCATCCTCTCCGCGGCCGGCGATGAGCGCCTCGATCCGGGCGACCAGAACGAACTCCGCATCCGGCACTTGGTCCTTCACCGCCTTAAGCCGGCCGCAGAACTCGGGAATATCGGCCAACGGGTGCCGATCACCGATGAACGAGTTCATTTTCGGGAACGCCGTGTCCTCGAGACACATGCCGCTCGCGCCATGTTGGCGCAGCTTGCGGGCGACCAAACGGGCATTGTTGAAGTTCCCGAACCCGCTGTCCCCGTCGACGAGGACTGGAATGTCCACCGTGTCGGAAATTCGCTCAACGACATCGACGAGTTGGGACCAGGAAGCTTCGTTGGCATCTCGATATCCGAGACTGGATGAAATCGAGAGGCCGGACGCCCAGAGCGCCTTGAAGCCAGCGCGCTCGGCAATCGCCGCCGAAAGGCCGTCATGAGCCTCCATTGCGAAGGCGAGTTCACTGGACGCGATCATTCGGCGCAAGCTCTCGCGCGTCTGCGCACCAGACTGCCTCTCCACCATGCGGTCTCACCTCCACCGACGCTGTCCAGCCGACAGGCCTGTCATCGCTGCCGCACGAAGTACTTTCAGAGGCGAACCGCTCTGCCCGCCGATCGGCGACCTGCCACTGTCGTGCCCATACAGAATCAATGAAGCAAGGCGCGTGCCGAATTGGCGAACCACCTGCGCCGCACCAGTTCTCCATACCGGCGGCCAGGTCCCCTCTCTACTCTTGGTCGGGCTTGCGACATCCTCGTCCAACTTCGGACACAAGAGGGGTCGTGGGAGTGGCTATTCGTCTGCGCCGTGGCGGGCGTCCCGTCAGGCTGCCGATCAACGGTCAAGCGAGATGGCCAGAGAGCGGAAGACCGGCGGTCCGTGCAGGCAAGGTGACGGACGGCGTTGGTCTTCGATACCCGCCATCGCCAGTCGGCTTGATTATATATCCATGCCGCATGGGACGAAGTGTCGAGCATCGGCATGCGAGATTTCAACACCCCCAGGGGCCGCCCCGAGCTTCAAGCCTTGACCTAACCAAGCGACTTGTTGATCGCTGGAATGATCTTGTCTCCCCAGAGCTCAATCTGGCGTAGCATCGTCTTTTGGTCGAAATCTCCCAATTGGGTCTGAATTGCGATCTGGTCCGGCTTCAGGATACTTATCTCTTCCAGCAGGCGATCGATGACGCGACTTACGCTGCCGATCGGCAGGTTCTGGCGCATGGTCTCGAACGACAGATCTTGCTGCGTCGGTGTTTCCTGCAGCAGATAGCCGTCCCGGCTCTGCTGGCGGCGCTGATGAAGTGCTTCAGATAGCCGGCGCTGGAAGCGGGCGTTGTCGAGATAGCTGTCGATCTCCGCCTGATCGTCGCTGGCATAGCAGCAGCGCAGAAGCCCTATCTTGGCGGCGGTGACATCCTTACCCCGCGAGGCCGCTGCTGCCTCGATGGTCTCACGCAGCGTTCTCACGTTTTCCAAGCCGTTGTGGAACGCCGTGACGAAAAGATTGTGGCCCTCACGATAGGCCCGGCACATGCTTCGCGCGGACCCGCAGGCGATCCAGATCGGTGGGGCTGGCCTTTGGATGGTGCGCAGCGAAATCGCCGTTAAAGGTATCTTCTCATACTTGCCATTGTGCTCGAAGACCTTCTGGTTAAGGCCCTTGAGAAGGATATCCAGGTATTCCGCAAACACGGCCGGCGCCTGATCGACATCGACGCCGAAGCGCTCGAACTCGAACTGCTGGTATCCCGAGCCGACGCCGAGTTCGAGGCGGCCGTTCGAAACGATATCGGCAAAGCCGATCTCGGAGAGCAGGCGCTGCGGTTGATATAGCGGCAGCACACACACACCGGTGCCAAGGCGAATGGTGCTCGTAAGGCCGGCACAGTGTGCCACCATCATCAAGGGCGAGGGAACTAGGCTGTAATTGTTGAAGTGGTGCTCGGCGAACCAAGCGGTGTTGAAGCCAGCCTGCTCCGAAGCGATTGTCTGTTCTATGGAGTTACCGATGACGCTGTCGCACGATTGATGATAGCCTCGCTGGGCCGCCAAGATGAACGTCGCGAATTCCATGGCGTGTCCCTCGTTTACACAAAGTGGCCAATCAAGCCTTCGACTTGTGCCGATTGCGGGTGGGCCGCGGTATCGATCCGGCCTGGCGGCGACGTAGTCGACGATCTTGCGCAAAGCCGCTTATCGTTCGGCGGCTGCAGGCAAGCGCCAAAACCTGACTAGTGATTCGACCCTGATGACGAGTTTTCCGTCACCGATGAAGACGATCACTTGGCAAGCCGTGCTTGGCACGTGCCATGCAGCCGCAGTCTCAATCCTCGAACCTCGTCGGCTTCGACGAACCGCAACCCGTCGCCGGCGAACATTCCGTTGGATTTTCTTGATCGGTTGGCTGGGCGTTTCGCGCGTCAGCCAACGAGGTCAAGCCGCCGTCCACGTAGAGGGTCGAGCCGTTTACGTATGAGGCATCAGGCGAGGCTAGAAAGAACACTGCCTCGGCGACGTCTTCGGGCTCTCCCATCCGCCCCATCGGGATGCGCCGTTTGATCGCTACGGAATCGATGCAGCCGGACTCGACCAGCTGAGCAATGTCAGGCGTACGGATATAGCCAAGAGCGACGGTGGCCGTTCGGATGCCGACCGACCCGAGTTCGGCCGCCATGCACCGGGTCAGAATGTTCATACCCGCCCTGGACGCCCCATAGGCATGGCGCGGCACGAAGGGCAGGAAACTATTGATCGATCCAAGATTGAGGATTACGCCGCCGGCGTCCATCGACTTGATCGCCTCGCGCGCGCAGGTGAAGGTGCCGGTGAGATTGACGTCCAGTACCCGCTCGATCTGTCGCGGGATTTCGATCCCTCGCACAAACGTATCGGCAATAGCAGCACAGTTGACGAGGATCTCGATGCGACCGAAGCGCCCCCGTATTTCCTCGAACAGGGCCACCACCTCGCTCTCGACCGCCAAGTCGACGGATTTCGCCACGTGCCTGCCGCCCAGCAAACCAGCGAGTTCTGCCGCCCCAGCACCATCTTTATCAGCAATCACGACTGTGTCGGAGTTCGCGGCAAAGCGGCGAACGACGGCGGCGCCTATACCGTTCGCGCCGCCCGTCACGACCACTGTGCGCGCATCGGTTCGTTCTTCCGGCCGGAAGAGTTCGGCTCGAGGCGTCTCGCCGACCGGCGGGTGCGCGTCGCCCGGCTGGTTGAACGACATCCAACCGCCGTCGACCGTCAGCACCGATCCGGTGATGTAGCCCGTCTGTGCGCTGGCCAAAAAACGCACGGCCCGAGCGATCTCGTCGGGGCGCGCCATTCGCCCCATGGGCACGCGGCGGCGCACGGCCGCGAGGTCCATCTTGCCCGCACGTTCCAGTTCCGCCACCATCGGCGTGCGCACGTATCCTGGCGCTACCGCCGTTACGCGAATGCCGCGCGAGGCCCACTCGCATGCAAGCGACCTCGTGAGAGCGATCAAGCCTGCCTTCGAGCTGGCCTAGGCGTTGCGCTTGGGATTGCCCAGCACGCCCGCCAGCGAAGCGACGTTGACAATGGCAGCGCCGGGCTGCATGCGCCTCGACGCTTCGCCGGCCATGATGAAAGGCCCGATCAGATTTGTTGCCAGCACGCGTCGGAAGGCCTCGAAACCGGTGTCGATAGTCGCAGCCATGGCGGGTCCTATCGCCGCGCTGTTGACGAGAACATCGATTTTCGCGAACTGCGCTTCGATGCGGCCGTATAGGGCGACAATGTCCTCTTCTCGTGAGACATCGCATTCGAGGCCCAGATGCGGACGGCCGAGACCGCCGGCCAGTTCAAGAACGCCGCTGCCAGGAAGGTCCACCGCAACGACGATGTCTCCATCGGCGGCAACGATCTCGACCAGCGCACGGCCGATTCCGCCTGCCGCTCCCGTTATGATGACGACCCGTCCTGCCTGCTTCATATGAACCTCTCCGCAGCCAGGGTCAGAGATATCGACGCGAGTCAGCCGCAAGACCGGTCGCGGACGTCCTGTTGACGGCGAGTTTCCATACCGGGAAGACGTGTTGCGTTCCGCGACCGCTCCCGCGACGCGGCTTCGCAATTGGGAGCCTTGGAAAGCATTGTGGTGACATGCATCGCATTTTCATTTTGATGACGAGCTGCGGCGCTTCCTGAGCGCGTAAACCGGGTCATTGGGATGCGCTGCTCCGATCGGTTGCCGCAAGCCGAACCGTTCTGCCTCGGGGACCGCTGGTGGGGTCTGCTCTTCGAGCCAATCGTAAACGACGGTCCGTTCGGCAATGCGCCACGCCCCTTCCCTCTTGTGAAAAAGATCGCAGTAACGGCCGCAGAGAAGCACCTGGCGTGCTTCTCCGTCATTGTCTGGTCCGCGTTGCAGCGCGGTGAAATAGCTTTCGACCACGGCCTCCGACGGGTCGATGAATTCGATCAAGACGTTCGTGATCTGGTGGATTAAGCGCGGTCCGGTTTTGAAGAGACCAAGCGCAAACTCAAAGAAGCCCTCGGCTGAGCCGCGATAGGCACCGTGATTGTCATGCGCATCGGGCCAATATGCACTGCGCAGCGCAGCCTCATCCGCGCGGTCTATGCCGCGGCAGTACCGATAAAGGCAGTCGCGGATCGCCTCGCGGTCGCGCAGTTCGGTGATTTTTGCCTGGCCCATCGCTCTGTCGCAAATTTGAGATTGGAAGAGGCGTTTCGTGCCTCTAGATGCGTGCAAGGTCGAACCGATCGGCCACTGAAGAAGCCAGAACGGAGACGAACTTCACGTGTCGCGTGCGTGTCATTGAGGTCTCGATGCCGGAGAGGAGGTAGGCAGGGAAGCGGCCGGACATCTTGCTTTACGGTGTGGGGCCACGTCTCGTCGATTCCACCTAAGCTTCCCCAGTTCTTGGTTGCATGGCGGCTGGTTCGAACCGCGCTGCCGAGGTGCGATCGACTTCCAGCGCACGTTCGGGGCAGGATCGCGCGCCTTGTGACGCAAGCAGTTGCTCCCCCTCCGCAACCTGAATGTCACCGGGCAGGATGTAGCCATCGTCATCAAGCTTGAAGATGTCCGGCGCTTGCGCCCAGCATCGCGCGTGACCCTGGCATTTGGCATTGTGGACGATAATGCGCATAGCGCTGCCTCCATTGTCTTGGCATGGCTCGGCGATGGTCATGACCAGTCCAGGATCAGATTTTCGATCCCGAACACATGGCCGCCACAGGTGATCGGCGCTGTACCCTCCTTGATCCGGAAGGTCGGTATGCGCGCCAGCCACTCCTCCAGGCCAATGACAATCTCGCGCCGGGCAAGGTGTGAGCCAAGGCAACGGTGGGGACCATAGCCAAAGGCGGCGTGGCGGTTGTGCTCTCGCGCCAGATCGACCGTGTTGGGGGATTCGAATTCCTCCGGGTCGCGATTTGCAATCATCGTGGCGCACGAAACATAGTCCCCCTTTCGGATCGGCGCGCCTTCGAAGTCGATATCTTTCGTAGCCACGCGGATCAACTGAATGGGCGGATAGGCCCGCAGCAACTCTTCGGTTGCGAGCAGGATGCGGTCCGGTTCGCTGCGCAGCAGTTCCTGATCCTTGAGGTTGCGCGCTAGATAAGCCAGGTCAAAGCCAATAGCTGCTGCGACAGTGTCAAGTCCCGCGACGAACACAAGCACGCCGATGCCACGGATCTCCCCGTCGGTTAGCCGGCGGCCCTCGATCTGTGCCTGCACGATGAAGGTCATGAGATCGTCGACCGGATCCTTGCGGCGATTGGTTGCAAGTTCATCGATGAAAGCCACAATCTTGCGGGCAGCCACAGGTCGTTCCACATCGTCGCCGTGGAGCAGATCTTTCGCCCAGCCGACAAATGTATCGAGTCCCTGATCCGGCAACCCCAGAAAGCGAAGGAAGATGCTGACAGTGAACGGAAAGGCAAAATCCTTCATGACGTCGCAGCTCGTGGCCGATGCGGTGATCCGGTCGATCAGGGCTATCGCTCGCTCACGGACAGCCGGTTCCAGTGCCGTCACCCGCTTGGGCGAAAGCAGCGGACTGAGCAGTGAGCGAAATGCGCCATGGGCCGGTGGATCGAGCTCAAGCGGGATCGTCGGCCAGGTTTCGCCCAGTATGGAGGAGAAGATGCTGCGATGGCTGGAAAAAGTTTCAGTGTCCTGCAGCACCTTACGCTGGTCTGCGGCGCGGGTGATGACCCAGGTGCCCCGGCCATCTTGTGTGTTGTAGGGGGAATAGAAGATCGGAGGCCCGTCATGGGCGCAAGCGACGGCTGCGTGTGGATCCCCGTTGGGCGTTGGTGGCATGCCTGGCGATGTGAACAGGCTGAAGTCTCTCACCATTTCGGGCGGGACATGATCTGGAACCGGGTTGATCGCCATTGCATTTCTCCTGCCGTCTAACCACTAACCAGGCCGCGCACCATGGCATCTTGGCCATCCAGCAAGCTTGTTGCCCTCTTGGCCAGACCGCTGCCTGCCCGCCAAAGAGCCGACGAGCGAAATCGTCGGAGACGCGGCGTTTTCCAGCTTCGAACGGCGAACCGGAATGAAGCTCTTGCTCCACAGCGGTTCGGGGTCGATCATCTCTGCGAGGATATCCGCAGCGCGGCACGCGAAAGACCGGTTGACCTCCGAAGTGCTGGCCGGTCTCCTCAAGCGCCGGCGAGAGGACAGGAGCAAGCACATTCTGGTCGAACCGTATCTGCAGGTCGATCGGTGGCCATTGGCCGGTGCCGGGCGGTTGTGACGGTGACGCCAGTCACGCCGGTCGATATTGCATTCCGCGGGCAATGCCCGTTTCGGATAGAATCTGAACTGACGCTGACCTGACATGTCGTCTTCCTTCATTGCATTGAGCGCGATATCACTCACGAATGGACGCCAGTCGGTATCTCCTGCCGTCTCACATGAGAGCTTCAAAAGTCGTGCCAACGGCGCGGAAAGAGCCCTGCAGGAGATTTTCTACATATCATTCAACAGCTTGAACGAATGCGCAGCCGCAAGCCTGGCGGAGCAAAGCCGTGTCCCGGACATGACAAACCCGACAGCAAAGTCGCGGCAGCTTCAAAATGCTCCGAGAGCACAAGGCGGCTTTTTCCGTCACCTTGGGACCGTGCCCGCCTCACGCAAGCGCGGTTCAGAAAGATCACATGGCCAGCTTGCTAATGGACGTGCTGGCTTTTGTGTACCCGTTGTCGATTTCGAAGCGGTCTCGCGAGCGTCGATAGGGCGAAGCGCGTGGGCCTGTCAGCCGTCTCAATCCTGAGAACGGAGGCCATAGGCACCCTCGTCAGGTTAACCCCGATCGACTCCTGTCCCTCGTTCCGAGTTTGAGCCCAGATTTTCGCTTCGAATACGAGCCACGTGTTCGCCGCGCCGGCGACCCGGCGACCCTCCGGTCCGACTTCCGACATTTTTGTCCAGCTTCGGACAAAGAGGGGGCGCGGCTTGATACGCATAAAGGGGATCCCCTCTGCCCAGAGCTCACGATCAGATGATTATGGGCGCGCTCGCTCTCGGCGAAGGCACGGTCTTGGCCGCTCAATCAAAGAGTGTCGCTGCAAAAAACAGTGTGACCCCCAGCCTAAAATCAAATGGCACGGCGCTTGCGTCGTACTCGGCAGAACCCATCACAAGGTGGCCAGGAGTAAGACCATTGCTGACATCGCGACGCCCCGTACAAGCGCGTAGTGAAACCGTTCTCGTGTCGCCACAGATCGAGAACGCCCGTGCTCGCGAGCGGTTTTGCCATGGCTGATCCAAGGTCGACGCAAAACGCGCGGCGCTCGACCGAATTGCCGGCCGAGGTCGATGCCGTGTCAGTTTCAACCGAAAAAGCAGCCCACCAGTTTTCCTCCAGGAGCACATTGATGACCGTCAAAAAAAAGGTTCCTTTCGTCACCTTTCGCACGCGTGTTCGCGATGATTCCATCGAGGGACCAAACCCGCACCGCTGGGAAGACAAGACATCCGACGACTGTTTCAGCGGCAAGCGCATCATCCTGTTCTCGCTGCCCGGTGCCTTCACCCCGACCTGCTCGACCTTCCAGTTGCCCGATTTCGAAATGCTCTACGACGAGTTCGAGAAAGAGGGAATTGACGCAATCTACTGCGTTTCCGTCAACGATGCGTTCGTCATGAATGCCTGGGGCAAGGCCCTGGGGCTGCAGAAAGTCCAGCTCATCCCAGACGGCTCGGGCGAGTTCACCCGCAAGATGGGCATGCTGGTTGCCAAGGACAATCTCGGCTTCGGCATGCGCTCCTGGCGCTACGCTGCCGTGATCAACAATGGCGTGGTGGAGCAGTGGTTCGAGGAGGAAGGTTTCTGCGACAACTGCGAGGCCGACCCCTATGGCGTATCGTCGCCGCAGAACGTCCTTGAAACGCTGAGAGCCGCCAAAGCCGTGACGGCTGCATGATCTAGACGAGTCAACGTCTCGAAAATCCCCTTGCACAAGGCGAAGGTCGCTCGGTAGGAGTTTCACGCTAGCCATGGAGTCCTCAGCAAGCCTGCTTCAGCGTCAGAAGCAATCGTTGGTTTTGACGCCGCAAATGATGGAATCCATTCGCCTGTTGCAACTGGCGCATCCCGAACTGCATCAGTTCGTCGAGCAGGAAATCGAGAAGAACCCCTTTCTGGAACGGGCCTCAAACCGGGCGCCGAAGGACATTCCGTCGATTTCGGCCGGGAACCCGCGCATCGGGCCGACCACGGGCGGAATATCGGATCGGGCCTCGCAGTGGAAATCAATCCGCGGCAAAAACAATGTCCAACCGGGGGGAAACCATGCGTTCGAAGATTCCTGGACGTCCATCGAAACATTGCACGACCATGTCGCTCGTCAGATCGCTCTCAGCGCATTCGCGCCGCTGGAGCGGCGAATAGCTGGCGAGCTTGCCGGTCATCTGGAAGACACCGGATACCTTCCGGTGAACCTTTCGGAACTGGCCCGCAGCCTGAATGTCCGGGAGGCTGTTGTGGAACGGGTTCTCGGAACCTTGCAGCAGTTCGATCCACCGGGTATTTTTGCGCGAACTCTCAGCGAATGCCTTGAGATACAATTGCGGCAGCTAGACAGGTTCGACCCGGCAATGGCAGCGCTGGTCGCCAATCTTGAAGCGCTGGCGCGACGCGATTTTCAAACATTGAAGCGCCATTGCGGTGTCGATGAAGACGACCTTCTCGACATGTTGCACGAAATCCGCGCGCTCGATCCCAAGCCCGGAAACCGATTCCAATCCGGAGGGCCTGAATCGATCATTCCCGACGTCTTGGTCCAGCCCTCTCCCGGAGGTGGGTGGCAAATCGAACTCAATCCAGACACGCTGCCCAGGCTGCTGATGAACCAAAACTATTTTGCCCAGGTCTCCCGCCTAAGCGCTCAAAATTCGAAAGATCAGTCATTTCTCAACGAATGCCTCCAAAACGCGAACTGGCTAATCCGCAGCCTTGATCAGCGCGCCAAGACGATCCTCAAGGTAGCGGCTGAAATCATCCGCCAGCAGGACGCCTTTTTTGAACATGGGGTCGCCCACCTGCGGCCTCTCAATCTCAGGACTGTCGCGGATGCGATCAACGTGCACCAGTCGACGGTAAGCCGGGTAACGTCGAACAAGTACATGCTGACCCCGCGCGGCGTGTTCGAACTGAAGTATTTTTTCACTGTCGCGATCGGCTCCTCGGAAGGCGGTGACGCGTACTCCGCCGAAGCTGTCCGCCATCAAATCAAGGCGATGGTTGCCGTGGAATCGCCCGACGAAGTGCTTTCCGACGACGACATCGCCACCCGGCTCAAGGAAAACGGGATCGACATTGCTCGCCGCACCGTTGCGAAATATCGTGAGGCGCTGAACATCCCGTCCTCCGCGCGACGTCGCCGGGAAAAGCGCGTGCGTCTTCGATGCCAATCAAGCCCGGACGGCGGCGGCGACGAAAGCGGCTCTTAAGCGAGCCCGTTCTTGATCCGTGCCAAGTGGCTTTCGCCTTCCTCCGGGCCAAAACAGCTTTCGAAATCGCCGCATTCCTGACAACTGGGCGCGGTGCATAGCGAAAAGCCTTCAGCCTCGCAGAGCTTACGATAGAAATACTTCTTCCATTTCATGTTTTTGGTGTTGCCGGCCGCCAGCGCCGGGAAATGCCTGGCCATCAAGCGGCTGAGTTCGGCCCGATTGAAAAGGCCAAGGTCCTGCCACAGATGGTCATTGCGCAAACTGCGCCTGGCGATGATCTTGGCGAAGAGGGTGCTGGCCGGATCGCCTGGCCTGGCATGCCCAATGAGCAGGCCGCGCAGAAGCCCTTCCTCCATATCCGGCTCGGGATCGGTCAGCTTTTCCAGCGCGAAGGCATTGACGGGCACAGCCGGGAAATAGCGTGTCATGACATCTCGCAGGTCGGCACGCGAAAGGCCGGTTGCTTCGGTCGCGGTCGCCTTGCCGGCCTCGACCTCCTCGAACGCGAGGTAGACAACACAGGCAAGCGCATGCCGGTCGAACGCCGCCGCCTGGTCTGTCGGCGGCCATTGGCTGGTGCTGAAACAGCCACGGTGATGGGCGAATGTGGCGCCGTTCTCCTGGTCTTGTCCCAAGCTCATGCAGCGAGCTTGTCGGCCGCAAGGTGGGTCTGGCAGTTCTTCGGGCAGACGCGGCCGCAGGCGCCGCAGCCGATGCAGCGGCCGGCATGGTCGACGATCATGACCATGCGGTTGAGCTCGCCGTCGAAGTCGTCATCCTCGCCCGCGCAGATGCCGAGGATTTCGCCTGCGTCATCGACGCCATGAAGGTGCATGACCCCGCGTGAGCAGACCTTGAAGCAGCGGCCGCAGCCGATGCAGGTCGCGCCATCGATCGCCGTCAGATAGTGCGGCGTCCAGGGAGAGCCGTCGCGGGTGACAAAAGCGCCCGTCATTGTGAATTCTCCAACGCCGCGAGTTCTTCCTTTGCCGCATCCAACTCGGCAAAAACCTCGAAGGCATTCCAGGCGACCGCCTCGATCTCGGTCCAGTTGACCGGAAGGTGCTCGGCAAGGTCGTGCAATTCCATCTTGGCGGCTCCCGCGCGCGACTGCAGCTTGCGGACCTTCTTCTGCAACAGCGCAAGCTCTGACATGATCAGGTCCGTATCCACCTTCGAGTTCGGCATAAGAGCGGTTGAGCGCAGACGACAATCAAGATCTTGTTCCCGACGTCGACGCGGGCGGTGAGCGCATATTGTGAGGGTGTCGATTTGGCGACGCCCCTGTGCCAGAGAAGGCGGATCTCGCGTGGATCCGGCGTATTGCTTTCCTTCGCTCCATTGATCGCATCAACCAGGATCTAAATGATCGCGCGGCGGCCGCCGCCTCAGGAGGAAGCCTCAAGCGCCGTCCCGCAAACGCAGGACGCAGCTCATAAAAAGTTGTCTGCATCCCATTCATCGGTTTACCGGCGAGCGCGACAGGAAGACAGGCCGACACCAGGCGTGTCGTGCATTGGACGAGCCCTAAGACCGGTGGCGGCCGCCTTTTCAGGAACGGCCCGACAGGATTGCTGGGGAGGCAAGCTGAATTCACGCCGCGTTCAACCGTGTTGCACATTGGTCTCATCGCACCCCTTTGTCAGTTCCAAGGCCTGCCGCTCGAACAGGCGGCGGTAGATGCCGTCGCGACGGATCAGCGCGGCATGGTCGCCCTGCTCGGTGATGCAACCACGGTCGAAGACAAGCAGCCGGTCGAGTGCCCGCACCGTCGAGAGCCGGTGCGCAATGACGAGCGTGGTGCGCCCGACCATGAGCCGCTCCATCGCCTTCTGGATCAGCACCTCCGATTCCGAGTCGAGGCTTGATGTCGCCTCGTCCAGAATCAGGATCGGGGCATCGGCGAGGAAGGCGCGCGCTATCGCCACACGCTGGCGCTCGCCGCCTGAGAGCTTCACGCCGCGTTCGCCGACCAGCGTACCGTAGCCGTTCGGCAGGCGTGCAATGAAGTCATGCGCGCTGGCGAGCCGCGCCGCCTGCTCAATGTCGGACCGAGAAGCACCCGGCCGCCCATAGGCTATGTTCTCGGCCAGCGAGCGGTGGAACAGGAGGGGCTCCTGCTGTACGATCGCGATCTGCGAGCGCAGCGAACCCTGCGTCACCCGCGAAATGTCCTGCCCATCGATCAAGATTCGTCCAGCATCCAGGTCGTAAAGCCGCTGGATGAGCTTGACGAAGGTGGTCTTGCCGGAGCCAGAGGGGCCGACCAGACCGACCCGCGCGCCGGCCTCAATCGAAATCGACAAGTCGCTGTAAAAGGGCGACCAATGATTGCCGTAGTGGAAGTGGACGCTCTCAAAATCGATGTGACCCTTCGAGATCCGGATCGCCTTGGCGCCCGGAACATCGGCCACGTCGGGCGGCTGGCTGTAGGTTTGGACCAGTTCCTCCATCTCATTTACAGAGCGCTGGATGTTGCGCACGTGTATGGAAACATCACGCAAGTAGCCATATAGGACGGTGAAAGAGGCGAGCACCAAGGCGATGTCACCTGGGGTAGCCTGGCCGCGCGACCACAAAAATAAGGCATAGCCGATCAAAGCCGCTCTCAGCGCAAGAAGCATGATCCCCTGGAATGCAGCACTGACCGTCCCGCGCCCCCAGGTCCGGAGGGTGCGGTGCCGCCACTTGGAGATGACTTTCGCAAGGCGATGATCTTCCCGCACCTCGGCGCCAAAGCCTTTGACCACCGCGTTACAGCTGATCGCGTCCGCAAGCGAGCCGCCAAGCCTCGTATCCCAGTTGTTGGCGAGGTTTGCGGCTGGCGCCACATAGCCGAGCGACAGGATAATGATCAGCGCCACATAGCCAACCGAGCCGCAAGCGATGATCAGCCCCATCATCGGCCAATACCAGCCGAGCAGAACGCTCGACCCCACGAGCATGATGAGCGACGGGAACAAGGCTAGAAGGATCGTGTCGTTAAGGAGGCAGAACGCCCACATGCCGCGCGTGATCTTGCGCACCGTAGAGCCGGCGAAGGTTTTCGCATGCCAATCGGTCGAAAAGCGCTGGACGCGATGGAACGCGTCGCTGGCGATGTCCGACATCATCTTCAGAATGAAGTCATTGACGGCAATGAAGGCGATGTTGCGCATGACGACGGCGCCGAGTGCGAGCGCGATCAACATTGAAAAGGCCGCAAGAGCCGCATCCCACACGACGGCGTCGGCTGCCGCTCCTTGGGCGACCGCGTTTACGAGCCGTCCGGAATAGAGCGGCGTCAGAACGTCAAGGAGCGTTGCCAGAAGCACCGCGATCATAATGATCGCGAGCCGGACCGGTTGCTTGCTCCAGTGGCGCATGGTGAAGGCGAAAACGTCGCGAAAGGCGGCGCCGCGGAGATCGATGTGAAAACGCCGCGTGGCTTTGTACGAGCGCAGCAGGCCGCTCGGTCTCAAGAAACCCGAAATGGAAGGTCTGCGTGAGGACGAAAACATCGCTCGGAATGCGGGTGGCTGATCTGGACCTGACATGTTCTTTCCTTCGTTCCATCGATCGCGATGTCACCCGCGAGATGAATATCGGCTGCGGGCACGCGCTGCCCTACGAGGAGAGAACCGCAAAAGCCGCGCCAAAGGCTCAGAAAGAAGCTCAGAAGAATTTTCTGCATATTCTACAATGACAAACGAGATCTCAGCAGGGCAACGGGGGCGTAACAGTGCCGTGTCGCGCACTCGACAAACCCGACAGGACGCCTCGGTCGCGCGGGCATCCTTGGCGAACGGCCCGACAGGATTGCTCCTCACGCGAAGCGGAATTCACGCCGATTTAACGGCGTTCCGCGTTGAACAATTCCCTCCGATGTCGGACATGCGACATAGCAGTGTTGGAGCCATCATGTTGTTTTGAAATGATCCCCTCCTTTGGCACGGTCCATGCGTAGCTGTTCGAGAACGCGTCCCGGCCTGAAGGAGAAACAGTCCATGATCCAGCACACCGAAACGCCCTGGCCTAAAGACGGCGCTTTCCCGAGCCGGCGCAAGGCTGGCGCATCAAGTCGAGGCGAGCGGCCGCGCCGGCTCCAAGAAGCGCGCGGCAACTCCTTCGGCTAGCCATCATCATGACAGACCGGAAGTGCGCTTTGCGTGATTGCGCTCAGGAGAAGGATCACATCAATGAGGCCTGTTTATCTGGATAACAACGCAACGACACGGGTCGATCCTGAAGTCGTTCAAGCGATGCTGCCGCTTTTTACCGACCAATTCGGCAACCCTTCGTCGAGCCACGATTTTGGCACTTCCGCCGGGGCGGCGGTGAGAAAGACGCGCCTGCAGGTGCAAACGCTCATCGGCGCGGAGTTCGACGACGAGATTACCTTCACCTCGGGCGGGACGGAAAGCGACAACGCCGCGATCCTTTCTGCGCTCGAGGTGATGCCTGAGCGCACAGAGATCGTGACTTCCGCAGTCGAGCATTCGGCCGTGCTGACGCTTTGCGCCCACCTGGAGAAGACGCGCGCCATCAAGGTGCATAGGATCCCGGTGGATCGCCACGGCCGGCTCGACCTCGACACTTATAAGGCCGCCCTCACCCCGCGCGTGGCGATCGTCTCGATCATGTCGGCGAACAACGAGACCGGAACGATCTTCCCGGTGGTCGAGCTTGCTGAGTTGGCCAAGGAAGTCGGCGCCCTTTTTCATACCGACGCGGTGCAAGCGGTCGGCAAGCTTGCGATCGACTTGAAATCGACGGCAATCGATATGCTGTCTCTCTCCGGTCACAAACTACACGGACCGAAAGGGGTCGGCGCACTTTATGTAAAGCGCGGCGTGCGCTTCTGTCCGCTGATCAAGGGGGGAGGCCAGGAGGGCAACCGCCGCGCCGGCACGGAGAATACGCCAGGCATCGTCGGTCTCGGCGTGGCAGCCGATCTTGCCTTGAA
Organism: Mesorhizobium bavaricum; assembly: GCF_056781655.1. NCBI lineage: Bacteria > Pseudomonadati > Pseudomonadota > Alphaproteobacteria > Hyphomicrobiales > Phyllobacteriaceae > Mesorhizobium > Mesorhizobium bavaricum. The sequence continues at coordinate 443,633 of NZ_JBXAYV010000001.1, forward strand.
ATTCATGGACGACGCGAACATACGGGTAAAGGCGTTGCGCGACCGCCTGGAGAAGGAACTTCTCCAGCGCATCCCACACGCCTTCGTCGCCGGCGATTTGCTAAAGCGGTTGCCGAACACCGCAAACATCGCCTTTGGAGATATCGAAGGTGAGGGCATACTGCATTTCCTCAATCGCGAGGGCATTGCCTGCTCCTCCGGCTCTGCTTGCGCCTGCGGCTCGCTGGAGCCGAGCCACGTCTTGGTGGCGATGAACATCCCCAATAACGCGGCACACGGCGCAATCCGTTTCTCCTTTTCGCGCAACAACGGCGAGGAGGACGTCGACCGGGTGCTCGAGGTCATGCCCGGGATCGTTAAGAAGCTGCGTGAGCTTTCCCCATCTGCCAGCCAGGCGAGAGGACTTCAATCAACTCCAGGCCTGGGCGACAAGGCAAACCCGACAACCGTTTCCGGCCCAGGAGAATGCAATGCGCAGTTGTTTCGCTGAAAGCCGCGCCATCGATGTCACCGACATCCTCGCCCGGCTGAAGAGCCTGTCGGCTGCGGAGGAGTTCTTCGCAGTCCTTGGCATCTCTTATGATCCGAAGGTGCTCAATGTCTCACGGCTGCATATCCTGAAGCGCATGGGCCAATATCTCGCTGAAGAGGATTTCGCCGGTCTTCCCGACGGGGTGATCGCCGCGCGGGCGCGTGCGACGTTGGAACGCGCCTATGAGGATTTCGCGACATCCTCGCCACTCACCCACCGGGTCTTCAAGGTGCTCAAAGAGCACGATCCGGACAAACCGGCCACTCGGGACCACACCTTTGTCCCGTTCGAGTCGATCCTGAGGCGGTTCGGGACAGAATAACGCGACACGAGTGCGACGCGACAATGTCGAAAAGCCGACAAACTCGGTCATCACGACGGCACCCTTCGGAAGAAAACAACCCCATGTCAAAAGGAAACAGAGCAACGCAAAGCGGTTGGCACGAATGATGCTGCGAAGGAGATGAACGCCAGGGCCGCTTGCGGATTGGAGCCGAGAAAGACGCAATGCACATTGTAATCTGTATCAAGCAGGTGCCGGACTCCGCGCAGATACGTGTCCACCCGGTGACGAACACGATCATGCGCCAGGGCGTGCCGACCATCATCAACCCTTACGACCTGTTCGCCCTCGAAGAGGCACTGAGATTGCGCGACGCCCATGGCGGCGAGGTCACCGTGCTTACGATGGGTCCGCCGATGGCAGAAGATGCGCTGCGCAAGGCGCTCACCTATGGCGCCGACCGCGCGGTACTCTTGACCGACCGCTGTTTTGCCGGCTCCGACACGCTGGCGACCTCCTTCGCGCTTTCTCGGGCAATCGTGAGAATTGGCGAGACCTTCGGCGCGCCGGACATCGTCTTCGCCGGCAAGCAAACGATTGACGGCGATACCGCCCAGGTCGGGCCCGGCATCGCCAAGCGCCTCGGCCTCCTGCAGTTCACCTATGTGGCGAAGATCGACTCTATCGATGTCGATGCGCGCGAGATCACCGTCAAGCGCCGTTCGGAAGGCGGTACGCAGATGCTGAAAAGCAGGCTGCCTTGCCTCATCACAATGCTGGAAGGCACCAACGAAATCCGCAGGGGCTCGCTCGACGACGCCATGCGCGCCGCGCGCAGCCAGATCGTGAAATGGAGCGCGGCCGAAGCTGGCATTGAGGACCTCAACAAATGCGGCCTGCGCGGCTCGCCGACGGTCGTCAAGCGCGTTTTCGCCCCTACCACGCGGGCGGAAAAGGCGACGCAGATCGACATGACGGACAAGACGCAGCACGACCTCGCTGACGAACTGATCGCCTCAATCTTTACCCGCCAGCCAGCGCTGGAACACGAACTCGCCTTCGACGGCGGCCAGTGACGGGACGGCAAGGAGAGATGATGTCGAACGCTAACCGCGAAGCCCCTCCTGCCGCCGGCCGTGCCGGCATCAAGAGGGAATTGCCTGAGCACTTTAGGGACTATCGGCACGTCTGGGTTTTCATCGAACTGGAACGCGGCGAGGTCCATCCCGTGTCCTTCGAACTGCTTGGCGAAGGCCGCAAGCTCGCCGACAAGCTAGGCATCCAGCTTGCGGGGATCGTGCTCGGACCGCCGGGCGAGGCCACGCAGCATGCCGTTGCCGAGGGCTTTGCTTACGGCGCCGACCTTGTCTACCTGGTCGAGGCACCGCTGCTTGCCGACTATCGCAACGAGCCTTTCACCAAGGCGATGACGGATCTGGTCAATACCCACAAACCGGAGATCCTGCTTCTTGGTGCCACCACGCTCGGCAGGGATCTCGCTGGCTCAGTAGCGACGACCTTGCTGACAGGGCTCACTGCCGACTGTACCGAACTCGATGTGGTCGACGGTTCGCTCGCCGCGACCCGTCCGACTTTCGGGGGTTCCTTGCTATGCACGATCTATACGCTCAACTACCGGCCGCAGATGGCCACGGTACGACCGAGGGTTATGGCCATGCCACCGCGGACGGACAAGCCGGTCGGGCGTGTCATCCGGCACAAGCTGTCAATGACCGAGGAAGAGATCATCACCAAAGTCCTTGGCTTCAACCTCGATCGCCAATCGGCAAAGGCAAATCTCGCCTACGCCGACATCGTGGTTGCCGGAGGCCTCGGCCTCGGCTCAGCGGAGAATTTGCAGCTTGTGAAGAATCTAGCGCGGGCAATCGGCGCCGAATATGGCTGTTCGCGCCCGTTGGTCCAGAAGGGCTGGATGCCTGCCGATCGGCAGGTTGGCCAAACGGGCAAGACCATCCGGCCAAAGCTTTACATAGCGGCCGGGATTTCCGGCGCCATTCAGCATCGGGTTGGCGTGGAGGGGGCTGATTTGATCGTAGCCATCAACACCGACCCGAACGCCCCGATCTTCGAATTTGCCCATCTCGGCATCGTCACCGACGCAATCCGTTTCCTGCCGGCATTGACGGAAGCTTTCACCCGGCGGCTGTCGCCGCACAGCCACGACAAGCTTGCGAGCTAAGGGAGAGGGTGATGATCGAGCAAGAATTCGACGCCATCGTCGTCGGGGCCGGTATGTCCGGAAACGCGGCCGCCTACACCATGGCAAGCCAGGGCCTGACGGTGCTGCAGTTGGAGCGCGGCGAGTATCCGGGCTCCAAGAATGTCCAGGGCGCCATCATGTACGCCGACATGTTGGAGCAAATCATTCCGGATTTCCGGGATGATGCGCCTCTCGAGCGGCATCTGGTCGAGCAGCGATTCTGGGTGATGGACGACACCTCCCACACCGGGATGCAGTATCGATCGGACGATTTCAACGAGGCGAAGCCCAATCGCTACACGATCATCCGCGCCCAATTCGACAAGTGGTTTTCGCGCAAGGTGCGCCAGACCGGCGCGACGGTGCTGTGCGAGACGACGGTGACCGAACTTGTCCGCAGTGCCAGCGGCAAGGTGATCGGCGTGCGCACCGACCGGGCTGGCGGGCCGATCTACGCGGACGTCGTCGTGCTCGCAGAAGGTGTCAACGGGCTGCTCGGTACACGGGCCGGCCTGCGCAAGATGCCGAAGCCAGAAAGCGTGGCGCTCGCTGTCAAGGAAATGCATTTCCTACCCGATGAGGTCATTGAGCAGCGGTTCGGCCTCCAGGGCGACGAAGGCTGCGTGATCGAAGCGGCGGGCACGATTTCCCGCAGCATGGCCGGACTGGCCTTCCTCTACACCAACAAGGAGTCGATCTCTCTCGGCATCGGCTGCCTCGTCTCCGATTTCGCCCAGACAATGGAGAGCCCTTACGTCCTCCTCGACAACTTCAAAAACCATCCTTCGATCCGGCCGCTGATCGCGGGCTCGGAAGTCAAGGAGTATTCCGCGCATCTCATTCCCGAAGGTGGCTACAAGGCAATTCCGCAGCTCTTCGGCGACGGCTGGGTGGCGGTCGGTGATGCCGCCCAACTGAACAACGCTATCCACCGCGAGGGTTCGAACCTCGCCATGACTTCCGGCCGCATCGCGGGCGAGGCAATCATTGAGATCAAGGGCCGCAACCAGCCGATGATCAGGAGGAACCTCGCCCTCTACAAGACCATGCTGGACAAGTCCTTCGTAGTCAAAGACCTGATGAAATATAAGGACATGCCGGCCCTGATACACACCAATTCCCGCAATTTCTTCATGACTTACCCGCAGTTGCTGTCGCAGGCCGCGCAGAACTTCATGCGGGTCGACGGCACCCCAAAAATCGAGAAGGAAAAGGCGACCACTGCTGCCTTCATCAGGGCGCGTTCGCGCTGGGGGCTGATCAGCGATGTGGTCCGCCTGGCACTCGCGTGGCGCTGAAGGAGAAACAGGATGACGATGGCCGTGACGAAGTTACGTGTCGAGGAGAAGCTTTATCAGAACCGCTATCTGGTCGATCCGGGCCGCCCGCATATCAAAGTGCGACCGCACGAGAGGCCGAGCGCGAACCTGCTCGCGCTGACACATATCTGCCCGGCCAAGTGCTATGAGTTGAACGACAAGGGACAGGTGGAGACGACTTCCGACGGCTGCATGGAATGCGGCACCTGTCGCGTGCTGTGCGAGGCCAGCGGTGAGATCGTATGGAATTACCCGCGCGGCGGCTTTGGCGTTCTCTTCAAGTTTGGATAACTGCCGCAAAGAGCGAGAAACGAGAGGCTCGCAATTGCGGTCAAGACCGCCAATATCGTTCACAATTGCCCGAAAAGCTGAAAATACTATGTTTCTGGAACTCGAAATACAAAAAAGGGCCTGGGAGGAGCGCCTTGGACAACCCTTGAGGTGTTTGCATGGCTCACATGCTTCCAGATCAGGTCGGTGAAATTGTATCTCGGAACACTCCGCCTGAACCTGCGGTCGAAGCGGCGCGCAATGCGGACAGCTTGCTCAGGGGAATCTACGAGATATCGAAGATTCTGACTGCCCCGACCCGGCTGGAGATTACGCTTGCCAATGTCGCGAATATCCTCTCCTCGTTTGTGCAAATGCGTGATGGCGCAATCGTCGTCCTGGATGCTGAAGGAGAGCCGCAGATTAGCGCAACTACCGGCGGTGCTGTGCCTCAATCAGCCGCCGGCAGCGTCATACCCCAGGCTGTAATAGACAAAATCGTCGCTACTGGAGTGCCGATCGTCATACAAGACACAAGCACGTCCGAGCTATTTCAGGCTGATCCTCGATCGAGCAGCGGCACGGTCGCAACTGCGTTTATCGGTGTCCCGCTAAAGGCTGAGGAAAAGATCTTCGGAACGCTGTCGATCGACCGCGTCAGGAACGGAACCACGAGGTTCCGCTACGAGGAGGACTTACGTTTCCTGGCCATGGTCGCCAATCTGGTCGGCCGGACCATCCGCCTGCATCGCACTTTGAGCACGGCTGGTCAGCGACTTATCGAGAAGCAACCGAGACCAGAGCAGTCGCTCGACGAGGACAGGACCCATTCGGCCCGGCATCCGCATGTCAAGATCGACGGAATCATAGGAGAAAGTCCCGCGCTCAAGCAAGTGCTGGAGATCGTCTCGGTCGTTGCCAGGACCAATTCCACCGTGCTTCTTCGAGGCGAAAGCGGTACCGGCAAGGAGTTCTTTGCACAGGCCATCCATAAGCTTTCACATCGGAGGGAGAAATCCTTCGTCAAATTGAACTGCGCCGCACTGCCCGAAAGCGTTTTGGAATCGGAGCTCTTTGGCCACGAGAAGGGCGCCTTCACCGGGGCTATCCTGCAGCGCGCTGGCCGGTTCGAATTGGCAAATGGCGGAACCCTGCTGCTTGATGAAATCGGCGAGATTTCGCCTGCCTTTCAAGCCAAGCTGTTGCGCGTCTTGCAGGAAGGAGAACTGGAGCGAGTGGGCGGCACCAGGACCCTAAAAGTTGACGTGCGGCTCATATGCGCCACCAACAAGGACCTCGAGACGGCTGTCCGGAATGGAGAGTTCAGGGCCGACCTTTATTACCGCATCAATGTGGTGCCAATAGTCCTGCCTCCCCTCAGAGAACGACCGGGCGATATTCCACGCCTTGCGAACGCTCTCCTCGACCGATTCAACAAGGAGAACCATCGCGATCTTGGCTTCACGCCGTCGGCGCTTGACCTGATGTCGCAATGCTATTTCCCTGGCAACGTGCGTGAGTTGGAGAATTGTGTGCGACGGACGGCCACACTTGCGCGTTCAACGACAATAACTGCGTCGGATTTCGCCTGCCAGAACAGCCAGTGCCTGTCTTCGCTTCTGTGGAAAGGAGTCGGCCGTTCGCACGGCGCCTATGCCGTCGACGAGTTCGCACGTGGCAATATGATGCCGGTTGGATCGCCGCTGCCTGCCATGCGAGTCGGCCCCTCACAGAATGAGGTATCGCCCGGCGAGACCTGCGACCCCCACCATCCCGTTTGCCTTGCAATGAACCCGCGTCTGACGGAACGCGACCGGCTGATTGATGCGATGGAGAAAGCCGGCTGGGTTCAGGCCAAGGCGGCTCGTGTTCTTGGTCTCACGCCGCGGCAGGTCGGCTATGCTTTGCGCCGGCATCGTATCGGAGTGAAGAAGTTCTAAACGTCCCTGATGACATCAAACGTGGGGGCGCGGTTGCTGCCCGCACCGGGCGTAACTGAGACAGGACGTCACTTTTCGCGTTGCTTTTGACCGTTGTCGGCGACCTGACAAAACCGTGTCGCAGGAAACGGACACAATTGGACACAAAAGGCCGACGTAAAAGCCAACATGACGGATAAGACCGCTTTTGGAGTTGGCATATCTCTTGCGCTCTGAAGTGCAATGTTCACACCACGCACGGAGCCGCTCCATGTCCGCACCGATGATTTCGCTACAGGGCCTTTCCGGCACGACAGTCTTCGATCAGTCGCCGGCGAGAGCGAAATCCGGTGGCTGCGCATCTTCATCCTGCGGCTCCTCCGCGAAGCCGCACGAGATGGACTCGGCCGTCTGGGAGAAGATCAAGGATCATCCCTGCTTTTCAGAGGAAGCGCACCACTATTTCGCGCGCATGCATGTGGCGGTCGCCCCAGCCTGCAATATTCAATGCAACTACTGCAATCGCAAATATGACTGCGCCAACGAAAGCCGGCCTGGGGTCGTTTCGGAAAGGCTGACGCCCGACCAGGCGCTGCGCAAGGTGATCGGGGTTGCCAACGAAGTGCCGCAGCTTTCCGTGCTTGGCATCGCCGGACCGGGCGATGCCTGTTACGACTGGAAGAACACAAAGGCGACATTCCAACGGGTCGCCAAGGAAATCGCCGACATCAAGCTGTGCATCTCAACCAACGGGCTCGCGCTGCCAGACCGCGTCGCCGAGCTTGCCGAAATGAATGTCGATCACGTGACGATCACCATCAACATGGTCGACCCGCGGATCGGTGCCAAGATCTATCCGTGGATCTTCTATGACAACCGCCGTTATACCGGCGTTGAGGCAGCCACGATCCTGCACGAACGACAGATGTCGGGGCTGGAGATGCTGACGGCGCGCGGCATCCTCACCAAGATCAATTCGGTAATGATCCCCGGCGTAAACGATGAGCACCTGATCGAGGTGAATAAATGGGTCAAGGAGCGCGGCGCGTTCCTGCACAATGTCATGCCGCTGATTTCCGACCCGGCGCACGGTACGCATTACGGCCTGAGTGGGCAGCGCGGCCCCAAGGCAATGGAGCTGAAGGCCCTTCAGGATCGTCTCGAAGGCGGCGCCAAGTTGATGCGCCACTGCCGGCAGTGCCGGGCCGATGCTGTCGGCCTGCTCGGCGAGGATCGTGGCCAGGAATTCACGCTCGACCGGCTTCCCGACAAGGTCACGTACGACGCCAGCAAGCGCGAGACATATCGGGCAGTGGTGGCGCGCGAGCGGGGCGATCGCCTGGCGGCCAAGAGCGAGGCGCTCGGGATGGTCAAGACCGCAGGCTCCGGCAAATCGCTTCTGGTAGCGGTGGCGACCAAGGGTGGCGGCCGCATCAACGAGCATTTCGGCCATGCGAAGGAATTCCAGGTTTATGAGGCCTCGCCGAAAGGGATCAGTTTCGTCGGTCATCGCAAGGTCGAACAGTATTGCCTCGGCGGCCGGGCCGAGGACAAGAGCCTCGACGGCGTCATCTCTACGCTCGAAGGCGTAGACATCGTGCTGTGCGCGAGAATTGGAAATTGCCCCGAGGATCGTCTCAAGGAAGGTGGGATCCGAGCAACGGAGGCTTACGGGTATGACTACATCGAGACCGCGATCGGCGCGCTTTACGCCGCCGAGTTTGGGAGTGAGCCACTGGCTGCGACGGCCTGAGCCGCCTCATTCTAACCGAACCGGAGTTGAAAATGGCCTTTAAGATCATCGCTTCCCAATGCACCCAGTGCGGTGCCTGTGAGTTTGAATGCCCTTCGGGCGCGATTAAGTTCAAGGGCGAGACCTACGTGATCGATCCGAAAAAGTGCACCGAATGCGAGGGGACCTTCGAAACGCAGCAATGCGCCTCGGTATGTCCGGTGTCGAAGACTTGCGTCCCCGCCTGACCTCCATTTCGGCTACCGACACGGTCGAGGCGCCTCCGCAGGACCATTGACCTCCTGTTGGAAAGCTGCAGCCGAGAGAAAGGAACGGCCATGAGCCTCGGACGCGAACAGGACATCGAAATCCGTACACCCCCGCGATTCATGCCGGGTGAGCGGGTCCGCGCCACACGCCACATAAAAAATGACGGCACCTATCCGGGCAAGGAGATCGGTGAAAATCTGGTGCGCAAAGGCGACGAGGGCTATGTGCGCGACATCGGCACCTTTCTCCAGCAGTTCTACATCTATGCGGTCGAATGGGTCGATCGCGGCACCGTCGTCGGCATGCGTGCGCGTGAACTCATGAGCCTTGAGACGGCCCGGACTCCTTCCAGTGCCGAAATCGGTGCTGGCTTTAACAAAGGAACGGCCCGATGAGGGTAATGATCCGCAGGACCGGTGCCGGCTTGTCGGCATATATTCCCAAAAAGGATCTCGAAGAGCCGCTCATCAAGATCGACAACGAACACTTATGGGGCGGGGCTGTGACGCTGAAGAACGGCTGGCGGTTAGTTCTGCCCGACCTTCCGTGGGACACGCCTTTGCCGATTACCGTCGAGGCAAGGAAGATTTCCGGCGAGGACTGACCTTCGGGTTGACACAAAGAGAGCGGCAAAGGGATACGAGCATGAACACAATGACCTCGGGCCATCTCGTCGTCATTCGGGACAGTTTTGCCGAAAGGCAGCTTGACCTTTTGAAGAAAGCGCTCGCGGCCGATCAGGTCATTCCCTATCTCGGCCCGGGCTTGCTTGAGATCCGCTCCGCGGGACCGCCCGTACCGCACACCCCCGAAGCCGTTGCCGCAGCGCTCAACAAGCGCACGCCAGCCCCTTCGAAGATTCGCACCAACATGTGGTCGGTAGCGCAGTATATCGAACAGCGCCGGCACCGCCGGACGCTTCAAGCTTGGATGGCCGAAATATTCGCGGCCCCGGTGGTGCCGACCATCTTGCATGCCTGGCTCGCAACGCTGCCGCTCTCCGTGATCGTCGACAGCTGGTACGACGGTGCCATGCGCGCGGCTCTAATACAGACCCGCCGAACGGACGTCGTCGAAATACAGGGCGTAACACGGGCGCACGAGATCGGTGACATTTGGACGAAAGCCTACGATTTGTCCGGGATAGTACTCGAATCCGCACCAGCGGCGAAGACGGTTCTCTACGCCCCTCACGGCGGTGCCAGGCCGGCCGCAAACTTCCTCGTCGCAGATTCCGACTACGTTGAAGTGCTGAGCGAAATCGACATCCAGACGCCGATCCCTGACCTGGTGAAGGAACGGCGAGCTAGCCGTGGTCTTTTCTTCATCGGCTGCCGCTTCAACGATCAGATGCTGCGCACCTATGCCCGGCAGATCATGAAGCGCTCCAATGGCCCACATTTTGCGGCAATCGATACAGCGACGCTGACCAAGAACGAGCGTCGTTTCCTTGCGGCAAGCGCAATCACGGTCATTGACATGCCGACGGGTCAGGCCGCAGCCCGTCTCGTCGGACTGGGCGAGACATTGCATGAAGCCAAACGGGGTATCGTTTGAGCCATTCTCAGACGCCTCAACATTGCCGAAAAGGTAAAACGGGCAATTGACTTCCGGGTTTTTCAACAACTCCGAGAGGCGCTCTGAAAAGCTACGACGGTTATTTCATTCGAGGCTGCAGCGGATATGGCATTCGATGCTGCGGATGAACACAGCGGCGACGGGCTCGAACGTAAGCGCTGTCCCGTTGGCACCTTTCGCGCGTTGTCGTGAGCGACGATGCTCGGAGCCTTTGAGGGCTTCGACACATGACGATTTCAGAGCTTACGCTTAAGTCCAGGGACGAGGAGCCGGTTCGACGGCTTGAGATATTCACGGGTTCTGGACGGCGGCGCGAATGGTTGCCGGAGGAGAAAGCGCGGATCGTGGCGGAAAGCTACGATGCTGGCGAGACGGTGAGCGCGGTGGCTCGGCGACATGCATTGTCCCCGCAGCAGCTGTTCGCCTGGCGCCGGTCCGCGCGGGTGCCGTTGGCGAATGCGCCGGCACCGGAGCCGTTGTTTGTTCCAGCGGTGGTTGCGGCACAGGAGCCCGAACCGGCGGGGAAGCGCACGAGATCGACACGGCAGCGGAAGGCCGCGCGAGAAACCGGCGTGATAGAGCTGGAGATTGACGGCGTCGCCATGCGGGTCGGTCGTGGCGCCGACGCCAGGACGGTGGCGGCGGTGATCCGTGCGCTGAAGGCGCCGTCGTGATCGGGCCGACGGGTGTGGTCAAGGTGATGGTCGCGACGAAGCCGGTGGACTTCCGCAAGGGGGCCGAAGGCCTGGCGGCGCTGGTGCGCGAGACGATGGGCGCCGATCCGTTCTCTGGCGCGGTCTACGTCTTCAGGGCCAGGCGCGCCGACCGGGTCAAGCTGGTGTACTTCGACGGCACCGGCGTGTGCCTGCTGGCGAAGCGTCTGGAGGACGGGAAGTTCTGCTGGCCTGCCATCACCGATGGCGTGGTGAGGTTGTCGGCGGCGCAATTGCAGGCGCTCCTGGAAGGGTTGGATTGGCGGCGCGTGCATGACGCCCGCGAGACGCGCGCGCCGGTCGCGGCAAGTTGATTCCATGGGAGGCTAGAGGCGCTGGCAAAGCATTGGAATGCATGATTGAATCGGCCTTGTGAGCAACCCGGCCGAGCCTCAGACCAACGATCCGATCGCGCTTCAAGCGATGCTCGCGGCGGAGCGCGCCGAGAACGAGCGGTTGCGCCAGATCATCAAGGAACTGCAGCGCCACCGCTTCGGCCGCAGGGCAGAGAGCCTGCCGGTCGACCAGCTGCTGCTGGGCCTGGAAGAGGCCGAGCAGATCGAGGCGGAGGGCTTCGCCGCGGAGGACACCGCCGATCCCGCCAAGCGCGAGGCTCGCGCCAGCAAGCGCCGCGCCAACCGCGGTGCACTGCCCGCGCACCTGGCGCGTATCGAGCAGGTCATCGACATCCCCGACAAGGTCTGCCCGTGCTGCAAGGGAATGCTGCACGTCATGGGCGAGGATCGCTCCGAGCGCCTCGACATCGTGCCGGCCCAGTTCCGCGTGATCGTCACGCGCCGGCCGAAGTATGCCTGCCGGAGCTGCGAGGAGGTCGTTGTGCAAGCGGCGGCTCCGCCACGGCTTGTCGAGGGGGGCATCCCGACCGAGGCGACCGTCGCCCATGTTCTGGTCGGCAAGTACGCTGACCACCTTCCGTTGTATCGCCAGGCGCAGATCTATGCCCGCCAAGGCGTGAACCTGGATCGATCGACGCTCGCCGACTGGGTCGGCAAGGCAGCCTTCCTGCTCCGGCCGATCCACGAGCGGCTGTTCGAGCGGCTGAAGGCGTCCGGCAAGCTCTTCGCCGACGAGACCACGGCGCCGGTGCTCGATCCCGGGCGCGGCCGCACCAAGACGGGCCAGCTGTTCGCTTACGCCCGCGACGATCGCCCCTGGGGCGGGATCGCTCCACCCGGCGTCGCCTATCTCTATGCGCCCGACCGCAAGGCTGAACAGCCGTTGCGCCACCTTCAGGGCTTCGTTGGAATCCTGCAAGTCGACGGCTACGCCGGATACCGGGCGCTGGCCGAGCGCAATGCCGTGAGCCTGGCGTTCTGCTGGGCGCATGTCCGTCGACGCTTCTACGAACTGGCCCAGTCCGGACCCGCGCCGATTGCCACGGAGGCGCTCCAGCGCATCGCCGAGCTCTACAGGATCGAGAGCGAGATACGGGGACGCTCGCCCGAAGAGCGGCGCACCGCCCGCCAGGAGAGAAGCCGCCCCGTCATCGATACCCTCCAGCCATGGCTGCGCGAGAAGCTCGCCCTGGTCAGCCAGAAGAGCAAGCTCGCCGAAGCAATCCGCTACCCGCTCTCGCGCTGGGCCGGACTTGGTCGCTTCCTCGACGACGGCCGCGTCGAGATCGACTCCAACGTGGTCGAACGCTCGATCAGGCCAATCGCCCTCAATCGGAAGAATGCGCTCTTCGCCGGTTCCGACGGCGGTGGCGAGCACTGGGCGACCATCGCCTCGCTCGTAGAAACCGCGTTATGCCGCGCGCGGCATAAGCAGGTTTATGCCGACCGCCGAACTATGCCGAGCGCCTCTTCCGATCATGGCGATATGACGCGCTTTGCCTGCCATTTCGACCAAGAACCGGTCGTTCACACTCGGCATAGTTCTCATGCTCAAAGGGCGTTCAGGAACGCAAGAAGCCGGTCGTTTGGTCGAAATCGTTCGGCCTTTGCGCGTTCATATGGCTTCAGCTTGGCAAGTGCGGATTCCTTCAGTTCAAGATGTGCGTGAAGATAGGTCAGCGTTGTTTCCATCGTCTCATGGCCCAGCCACAGGGCGATGACCGAACAATCGACGCCCGCCTGCAGCAATTCCATCGCAGCGCTGTGGCGCAAGACATGGGGCGACACCCGCTTCGAGCGAAGGGGGACGCAGTGTTCGCGCGCTTTGGCGACATATTTGTTCAGCAGCGCCTGCACGGCGTCGGCGCTGAGCTTGCCGCCGTGCGTGTTCGGAAAGAGAGCCGTTGCGCTCCGCTTCCTGGGCTCGTTGAGCCAGCCCCGAAGGGCTTGCCGTGCAACTTTGGTGAGCGGCGTACTTCGCTCCTTGCGGCCCTTGCCAACGCATCGCACGTGGGCACCGTGCCCCAGCATCACCGAGTCACGGTCGAGATCGATGATCTCCGAGACCCGCAACCCCGTTTGCGCGGCCAGCAAGAGCAGAGTGTGATCACGCCGTCCCAGCCATGTGCTGCGATCCGGACAGGCCAGGATCGCTTCAATCTCGGGCCTGGTGAGAAACTGAAGCTGTCGCTTGTCGCATCGCTTGCTCGGGATCGCGAGCACGCGTTGAATCTGGGCGCTATGGGCCGGCTCCTCGAATGACGCATATCTGAAGAAAGACCGAATGGCCGTGAGGCGGAGATTACGGGTCCTCACTGAGGCGGATCGCTGTGTCTCGAGGTCCTCCAGGAATGCGCCGATGAAAGGCGCGTCCAAATCCCGCAGCATCAACTGCGACGGAGACCTGCCAAGGCGTGTCTGCGCAAATGCAAACAGGAGCCGGAAGGTGTCGCGATAGGAGGCGATGGTGTTGGAGCTTACGCCTCGATGTCGCATGAGCCGATCGGTGAACCACCGCTCGATCAGCACGGCCAGATCGTTCGGGGCACTCATGAGCGAGCCTCCCACCGCTTATCCAGCAGTCGCGCGGCATGGGTCATTAGCTCCGGCGCGGCGGATAGATACCAGTAGGTGTCGCGAACATTGGCGTGGCCGAGAAAGGTCGAGAGGACCGGCAGTTCCCGCTCGACTTCTTCGCCCGCACGATACCAGTTGATCAGGGTCTGGACGGCGAAACGGTGACGAAGATCGTGAATCCGCGGACCATTGCGCTGCCCCCGCTGCCGCAGACCGATCTGTCGCGACAGCTGCCAGAACACCCGGTGCACGTATTGGTGCAGCAATCTGCCGCCCTGCTCGGCGACAAAGAAATAGGGGCTACGAGGCGCGACGAGATGCGCGTCGCGTCGCGCGGCATAGTCCGACAGCACGGCGACCGTCGTGGCATGGAGCGGAACCAGCCGCGACTTGCCGAACTTCGTCTCCCAAATGGTGAGGATACCTTGGTCGAGATCGACGTCGTCCCGGCGCAGGTCGAGCGCTTCGGAATGGCGTAGCCCGGCCACCGCTATCAATCCGAACAGGCAATGATATGTCCAGCGACGCAGGGCGTTGGCCGGCGGCAGCGACAGTGCCGCCGCCAGAAGCGCCGTGATCTCAGCATCGGTATAGATGTAGGGCTTTGCCCGCCGCGCCTGCGACACAGCGTCTTGAGGTGGCACTTCCGTCAGGGGGTCGAAATGAGCGAGGTGCTGAGCGAAGCAGCGCACATCGGTCAGGCGGATGGACCAACTCGGTTGTCGGCCGATCAACGTCACCCACTTCATTGCCAGCGCCGTGGTGATGGTCTCGGCGCCGCGAGCCTCCATGAAGGTGACGAAATCCGATAACCGTCGGGCGGGCCCGTGGTACTTGTATCCCAACCCCTGGCGCATGCCTACATAGCGCTCGAGCGCTGTTCGAAGCCGGCTCATTCGGCACCTCCCGGCCACGGCAGGCTCAGTTCGCGCAGCTTCTCGATGTCGAGCTTGGCATAGATCCTTGTGCTGTCGATGCTCCGGTGGCGAAGCAATTGGCCGATCTCGGCAAAGCTGGCCCCCGACCGCAGCAGGTCGGTCGCAAGGCTATGGCGGAAGAGGTGGGCGCCGTGGTGCGCATAGCCGTGAATACCTGCCCGCTCGAGTGCCTGCTTCGCAATCATCGTGATGGCGCAGCCGGAGGCAAAGCCGACCTGCGGAGCAAGCGTTCGCACAAACAGGCGGCGGCACGGTGAAGCTGGTCGCCCATGCCGGATGTAAGCGACGATAGCTGTGCCGACGTCGTGGCGTAGCGGCATCGTCGCTTGTCGCCGCCCCTTGCCATGGACAAGGATCTTGCCTGACCGCCAGTCGATGTCATCAAGGCTGACGGCCGCAACCTCGCTGGCGCGCAAGCCGAGCTTGGCCAGGATCATCAGAACTGCATAGTCCCGATGCCCCATTGCCGTGGTCCGATCGCAGGCATCAAGAACCTGCTGGACCTTCTGTGGCGGCAGGAAGGTTGGCAGGCCCGCGAGCCGCCAGCGGCGGATGGACGGCACGCAATCGGCCAAGGCCACCGAAATGAAGCCCTTCAGATGCAAGTAACGCAGGAGGGCGCGCACCACCCCGCACATCGCCTTGCCGCTGTCGGCGGAGCCAGCGAGAGCATGTCGCTCGACATAACCGATGACGATCTCCGGGGTAAGCGCTGCAAACCCCTCTGCGCCAGCCGGGCAGACCTCCTGCAGAAATCGGTGTGAGAGCAGCTTATGGCTTTCCACCGTCGAGGCGGCGAGCCCTCTCTCATTTGTGAGATAAGCCGCGAACACATCAACAATCTGCTCGTGCTCCGTGCGCTCAATCGGAGGCACGGCTGGTATCAAACCTTCTTGCCGTAATGAAGAAAGCAAGCGTCGGAGCGCCGATCGGTCCCCCGAGTCGAGGCTCCAGTGTTTGGAACGGTGCTCAAGAAACCGGTCAACGTGAACTTCGCTTAAATCGTGAGGATCGTGCCCGTTGCCAACATGCCAATCCATCAGCTCGCGAAACAGGCTCAGCGATCGCCAGGTGCATTGTCGACCAAAGCCTTCGTTCGACAATCTGGCCGCGTAAATGCGGGCGAACTCGCCATACGACCCGTGGATCAGCTTTCGATAAAGTGTGCTGCGTTGCAGATAATCACTTGCGTTCATGTGTCCTCTCCTTCGCATCAATTGCGACGGAGAGAGCCTAGGCTATGCCGATCCTGCTACCGCTACGTTACGGAAAGCATTGGTAAAAACTTGCTCACTCGGCATAGTTCGACGGTCGGCATAAACCGCAAAACTCAACGGCGTCGACCCGTACGCCTACCTCACCGACGTCATCACCCGCATCGTCGCCGGCCATCCGCAAAGCCAACTCGACGACCTGCTGCCCTGGGCCTACGCCCCCGCACCACTCAAGGCCGTGGCCTGAGAACAGCGGTTACGCTCGAACCAGCCGAGCAGAGCATAGTCTGGCGCCAGGGTTGTCGCGGTGAGCGGTCGCAGCTGATCGGCTTCACTTGGCGGTAAAAGCTGTGGCACGGCGCGATGACCAGGGCCGGTTGGGGTCGATGCCAATCGAGCTGAGGCCAAGCGTGCTCACCGCATAGGCGGTCACCTGCCACTGCCATCCCAGAGCGTCAGGATGATCGCGTTGCGCGACAGCTTGGCGCGCCGCAGACGCGAGCGATTCGTTCAGGGCAGCCCGCTTCGCCATCAACGAGACCCGCTGCTGCATGAGTTGTAACGCCCGCACCACGGCGCCGCGAATCCGCGCTTGTGGCGCCATGACCTTGAGGCGAGTGAGTTCGGCGCTAACAACGCAGACTGAACCAATCCGATCAGCCCGGCCCATGCCGGAGAGCACGGCGACCAATGCCGCCAGCTCCACCACGCAGGGGGACACGATCCCGCCTGCGGCTAAGCGCGAGTTGAAAAGCATACGTCGACGCCCGCCATTTCCGCATGCACCGCCTTGGATAAGGCCTGCCTCGAGGCATGATGCGGGCCTGGTTGGCTTTCCTGTCGATGCCAGCTTCGTAAGCAGCGGCTCCCGCGAGGTCGAGCAGTTCTAACTGGCGGCTTGAGTTGACGGCGCTCACGCACAGCCGTTCCAGGTGCGGCCGGTTATGCGGCCTTCCCCTTCCCATTTGGCTTGGGCAAGCTTCTGGGTGATCCTCTGCATCGCCGGTCGCAGAGAGGTCCGGTCTGCAAAGTCAGCACAGGCCACTATTGCGGCCGCCTCGAGATGTATGCGTCCCTCTCATCTGTTTGGCCGGACTGGGCGAGCTTGCACCCGGTCGGACGTGCAGTCCAACCTGGATGCGCGCTTCCACATCAAGCCGCATGTAGGCGAAGAAAATCCTCATACGTCGCTTGCAACCCGGCACCAAGAGACGTTTTGGCTTTCCAGCCAAGGTTACGCAAGCGCGTTACGTCCAGTAGCTTGCGCGGAGTACCGTCTGGCTTCGTCGTGTCGAACACCAAATTGCCCTCCCAGCAGACCGCCGCCTTGACGAGTTCCGCCACCTCGCGAATTGTGACGTCCTCACCAACGCCAACATTAATCAGGGGCGCAGTGTCGGGGGCTGTCAAGGCGTCAAAATCCGAATCTGGCAGGCCAAGCAGGAACGCAATGGCATCGCCTACATCCGACGAATACATAAACTCTCGCCGAGGATTTCCGGATCCCCAGACCCCCACAGAGGAGTCGCCGTTCATTTTAGCTTGATGAAAGCGGCGTATCAGAGCAGGCAGAACGTGACAATTTTCGGGGTGATAGTTATCGCCGGGACCATATAAATTGGTCGGCATCAACGCGAGATAGCGGGCCTTGTACTGCCGGTTGAAAGACCAGCACGATTCGACACCTGCGATTTTTGCCAAAGCGTAGGGACGATTCGTCGCTTCAAGCGGACCGGTGAGAAGGTATTCCTCCCGTATCGGCTGCGGACAGTCGCGTGGATAGATACACGAGGAGCCAAGAAAAATCATCCGTTCGACGCCGGAAGCGTAAGCGGCATCAAAAACACTGACTTGAATCGCGAGGTTGTTATGAAGGAAATCGACAGGGGAGCTAGCGTTCGCCAGTATACCACCAACCTTTGCGGCGCACATAACGACGTAATCTGGCCGCTGCGACATGAAGAACCTGCGCGTCTCGCTCCGGTCAAATAGATCCAGTTCGTCGTGAGTACGTGTTATTATCTCATAGGATCCTAGCGCCTCGAGGGCTCTCATTGTGGCGGATCCAACAAGGCCGCGATGGCCTGCCACATAGACTTTCTTCATCTTTTTGTTTTCCATTGTTAACGCTCTGGGCGCTCCTTAAGAAGGCCACCATAGCACTGACAACAACCCAGCATGGCGCCGCCGTTGTCAGCATAACTCTCGTGGACTGTGTGAATAATAACCCTGCTTCATCAGCACTGCCTCACGCTCTGCCATGCGCAAATCTTCCCGAACCATCTCCCTAACCAATTCGATGAAGGAGATTTTGGGCTCCCACCCAAGTTTTTCTTTCGCCTTGCGGGCATCGCCGAGAAGTGTCTCGACTTCTGCAGGACGAAAATAGCGGGGATCTACTTTTACGATCAGAGCTCCCGTCTTTGCATCGTACCCCTCTTCGTCGACCCCTTCCCCCACCCAACGAACATCGATGCCGAGTTCAGCGGCCGCGACGGTGACGAATTCGCGCACCGAATGTTGCTCACCGCTAGCGATCACAAAGTCTTCAGGTTGCTGCTGCTGCAGCATCAACCACTGCATCTGGACGTAGTCTCGAGCGTGCCCCCAATCGCGACGCGCATTAAGGTTGCCGAGGAATAGAGTGCGCTGCATTCCAAGCTTAATCCGAGTCAAGGCGCGCGTGATTTTGCGAGTTACAAATGTTTCTCCGCGCGCAGGTGACTCATGATTAAATAAAATGCCGTTACATGCATACAAATTGTAAGATTCTCGATAATTTACGGTGATCCAGTGAGCATACAATTTGGCAACAGCGTAGGGGGACCGGGGGTAGAACGGTGTCGTCTCGGTCTGTGGCGTTTCCCGCACCAGCCCGTAGAGCTCAGACGTCGAGGCTTGGTAGTAGCGCGTATGCTTGACGAGCCCCAGGATCCGAATTGCCTCGAGGATACGCAGCGCACCCAAGGCATCGGAGTTCGCGGTGTATTCTGGTTCTTCAAAGGAGACTGCAACGTGGCTCTGAGCTGCCAAATTGTAAATTTCGTCCGGCTGAACCAGTTGGATGACGCGCGTAAGGCTCGACGAGTCTGTCAAGTCCCCGTGGTGAAGTGTAAGATCAACGCCACTTTCATGAGGGTCATGATAGAGATGGTCTATACGGCCCGTATTAAAAAGAGACGATCGTCTCTTTATCCCATGCACAGAATAGCCCTTTTCTAAAAGCAATTCTGCGAGGTAGGAACCGTCTTGTCCCGTAACCCCGGTGATTAAAGCTACTTTTCTCTTTGACAAGCTTGAATCCTTTTGATTTTGACGCGCCCATGAAAACGCTCGCCTGCGGCGGGATTGCGTGGCGAGAAAGGGGCGTATTGGGCAGGGCGAACGGGGGCCTCTGCGCGAAGGCAAGGGAGAGTTCGATCGGGATGCCAGCCTTTCATGGAGCCGGGGAACGTTCGAAAGTGTTGTCGATCAAGATCAAACGACGCGGGTCATTCAAATCGAATTCGACAATTCGTGGCACGAAGAGGCGGGCGTAGCGGGTGAAGGCGCTAGTCGGAGGAAAGCGAATAACAGTGTCGCATCGACCGAGGAGATACATCTCAACGAGCGCGGAAAACCCCCCGTCGGTGCCCAGTGCTGCACTGTGTAAGGGGCCAGCCTGATCCGCCTGGAAGCGTTTTGGGACGGTGAAAAGTTCGGGAAATACGCCCGACAGGTGATCAACAACCTTGGCGCTGTCTGTACACAAGAACACCCTTACAGGTCTTGAATGCGGTTGCGCCTTGGCCATACGAATGGCAGTGCATACCTGCTCTAAGGCAACCTTCGGATCAGCCCAGTAAGGTGCGTGATCCATAATATCTTCGCCGTTGCCGTGGCGGACATGGACTCCAATTATGCTGTGCCCGTCAAAATGTTCCTGGTAGAGCGCTTCAATGCGATCCTCAATTTCGACCCTCGGTGTGATGCTCCTAAATATGGTTCGCTCGGCCTTTTCATCGCAGCGCCACATCAAGCAAGCATCACACACTACCGTGTTGGCTTCACAATCATCTTGGGCCTGGAAAAGATCGTTAAGCTCGTCACGTTCTTGGAAAATCTGTTCATCCGGACGGTACACGCAGTCGATGGATGGCTTGTTCCACCACGACGGGAAGAAGGGACCAGGGAATGAGACGTGGTTGATCTGGTCATCGCAAATGACCCGTACACCACCGATATCCTCAATTGGCTTGAAGAAAGCTGGAAAGGCATTCGCAAACGGGTTGTCAAGGTAACAAGATCCGCGCCAATCTATTGCTAAAGCTCGTCCCGTCCGATGTGCGTAGTCCCAAGCCGACGCGAGAGACCACAGGCAATCACCGAGACCCGTGCGCCGTCGAGAAACAACGAACCGATCGTTCCTTGAGCGATCAACAAGCATCTAAATTGCCTCTCTCCAGAACACCACAAGCCTCAGCTTTGCTGCTGCGTTTGAGGCAAGCGCCCGCGCAATTCGGGGAAGATTGTCGTGCTGTGCCAATGCGATGTAGCTTGCGTCTGTCGCGGAAGTGCCTGGCCGCGATGGACGCGCGCCTGGGCTGGTCTTCCGCGCAGACCAGAAAATGCTCTTCGGAGCCAACGCAAACATCAACCGCTTTCCTTAAGGCTGCTACATTCTTGAATTCTTTCTATGCATCGTGCCGTAACATCGGTAAAATCGTCTGTTTCGATGAAACGCATCCACGCCATGGATGGCAGTGACATGGGTTCCAGAGCGTTGGCTGTGAACCCTCTCGCTGTGCTCGACGCACCGCTAACCCCAGCGGAACCTCACGGTGACAGCACGCAGCATCGACCTAAGTGCGCCGGCCATGAGCGCGGGCCGCGGCCACGAAGCTTCGACTGGGCCAGGTTCTGCATGGGAGCGCCACAAAGAAAGAGGCGATGCGTCGAGCTGTAAGCGAGCCTGAGCTCGCTTTCGAAGCGCTATGCCATCAACCCCAAGACGGTCGCGAAGTGGAGGAGCGGAGTTCGACCGCCGATCTGCCCACCGGCCCCAGGGAGCCGAGATCGAAGGTTCTGTCTGCCGTAGCAGAGGACCGTTGTTGTGGCCTTCCGCCGCAACACACTGCTGCCGCTGGACGATTGCCTCTACGGCCTTGCAGCCGACATCCCGCTTCTGACGCGCTCTTCATTGCACCGATGTCTGCAGCGCAAGCATCGGCTTCTTCCACATTGATATTGCGGAGATCCCAACCGAACAGGGCAAGCTAAACATCAAGGCCTTTGTACCGCGGCACCGCCTATCGCGAACCTTCGCGCCCCTCTGTCCCGCCGGCACCAAAGGAGACCGTCGCGGCGCCGTTGTTGCTAGATCACATTCAATTCCCTAAACGCCCGCCCTTCGGCGACACGGATGTACCCAAACGCGGAGCAATCGACCGTTCGGTAGCCGCCATGCACGAGAAGCTCGGCCAGCGCCTTGCCGACCGCCGGGGCCTGCTGCAGACCGTGGCCTGAAAATCCGTTGGCGAAGAGGAAATTTTTCACCTTGGGGTGCGGCCCGATCACCGCGTTCTGGTCGAGCGTGTTGTAATCGTAGTGCCCGGCCCAGGCGCGGGTGGGCTTGATGGCCTCGAAGGCCGGAATGCGGGTCGCCAGCACCGGCCAAATCACCTCTTCGAACAGCGGCCAGTCGACCTCGAAATCCTGGGGATCGGCCGGGCCGTCGCCCTCTTCCGGCTCGGCGCCGCCGGTGAGATAGACCGAGCCTTCCGGCCTGACATAGATGCCGGAGGGATCGACCAGCAGCGGCATGTCGGCATATTTTTCGCGCGCCTCGAAGACGAAGACATTGCGCTTGCGCGGCTCGACCGGCAGCGCCAGCCCGGCGAGAGCGGCGACCTTGCCGGCATTCGGCCCGGCGGCATTGAGGACGGTGCCGGCTTCGATCGTCTCGCCATTGTCGAGCCTGACGCTGGTGACACGGTGGCCCTGCCGCTCGATGCCGATGACCGAGGCGGTCATAAAGTCCACGTTCTTGCCGCGCAGCGCCTTGCGGAACAGCGTCAGCATCGCATGCGCGTCGAACCAGCCTTCGCCGCTGCGGCCATAGGAGCCGGCGGATATACCTTCGGTCGACAGCCAAGGGAAGCGGCGCGTCAGCTGATCCGCGTCCTCGAGCACGATGTCGGCCCCCTCGGCGACCTGCGCTTCGTGATTGGCATTCAGGATCGGCAGCCCGTTCTCGCTAGCGAGAATGAGAAAGCCGCCCTCGCGAAAACCGATGTCGGCGTCTGCGCCGAATTCTTCCTTCAGCCGCCGGAACAGTTTCATGGTGAACTGCGACAGGCGGATGTTTTGCGGGATCGAGAATTGCTGGCGAATGGAGGCGCAGGACAACGTCGTTGCCGCGTGCGCGAACTGCGGATCGCGCTCGATCAGCGCGATCGAGCCGGAAAACCCTTCCTCGCGCAGATAGTAGGCGATCGAGGAGCCGACGATGGCTCCTCCGATGATAACGATGTCGTAACGCACTTTTTTGTCGCCTTTCCGGTAACCGCCCGTGTCGATCACACAGCCGTCAGCATGATGTCGAAGCGCGTGCCGCGGCGGGCGCGGGCCTAGCGAGTTGAAAAGGGTTGCCGCATGCGCTTGATCCAGCGGCGCTCACGCAGCTGCCGGTCCTGCCTCACGCAGCAAGTCGTCGGCTCTGTCCGTCCTCTCCCAGGTGAACTCAGGCTCTTCACGGCCGAAGTGAGTATGTCGCCGTGTTGCGGTATATCGGGCGTAAGAGATCAAGCATCTTGATGATGCCTTTCGGTCGGAGATCGAAAACATGCGAATCCAAACATGAGGCCCTGATCCCGCCCTTGCTCGAGATCCTGCCATCGTCCTTCATCAACGCCCTGGCTGATGTCGGGCGACTGCCCGGTGAGAGCAGAACGACGGCGCAATTTCGACCATCAAAGCCGATGGCATCGTCGTAGCCAATATCGAGTATCGTATCGCGGGCGACTTGGGTGTAATCGATGTGCGCATGGCTGGTACCCTCGTCCTGCTGGCTTTGTCATTTCGCGCTCTTCGCAAATGCTGTTTGGCGGCGGAACATAAAACGACACCAGATTTCTGCCGCCACTGATCTCGAAAGTTGTGATGAGCGTACCATTGACAGCGATTTGCGCTCGCAACGATTCCATGAATTTCTTTGAAGGATCTGTTGCAACGCTAAACAACAACGCAACGAGATTGGCGGGGGCCTGGTAAGACGGCAAGCTGGAACTGGTTGGCCAAGAGGGAGGCGATCGGCGCACCTTTCCCCAGGCGACGTGCTAACTTGTATCGTGCACCTCATCCGCCATTTGATAAATGTTTAGTCCCGGCATTTGCTGGAGCGGATTGAAAGTGAACGCTCGGGCTGGGAAGCCCAATGCCTTCCAGATGAACTCGCAGGGCGTGAGACCCTTGAGAGTCTTCAGCTTGCGGCCGAAATTGTAGGCCGCGACGAAGTCGGCAAGATGCCGACGCAGTTGGTCGCGATCGTCGTAGTGGAAGCGCTTGACGGTTGCGTCTTGATGGTCCGGTTCATTCTCTCGACTCTTCTCGCCGGCCTGTCGCCGTCGACATCTGGCAATCGGCCGATGCTTGCCTGCAGACAGCGGTGGGAGCGCGTCAGATGCGGGACGTCGGCTGCAACGCGTAGAGGCAATCGTCGAGCGGCAGCAGCCTGTTGCGGCGGAAGGCCACAACAACGGTTATCCTCGACAGACAGAACTGTCGACTCCCTGGAGCCGGTGGACAGATCGGCGGTCGAATTCCGCTTCTCCACTTCGCGACCGTCTTGGGGTTGATGCCATAGCGTTCCGAAAGCGACCTCGCTTCACCTAGCCCATAGTGCATCCTTTGAGTCGGACGAGAATGGCGAAATTTCTTTTCCGCGACATGCAAGCAAGAAGGCTTCAGCCAATGGCGGTTTTTCGATAATCGGCCGTGTCTATCCCATGTCGTTTCAGCTTGTCGTAGAAGGTCTTGCGGGGAACTCCCAGGACTTCGATCGTGCGCCTCACGTCGCCGCCGCATTCCTGCAAGGCATCGCGGATGACAGTCGCCTCATAAAGGCTGACCTTCTCGGACAAGGGGAGGCTTGATACCGCTTGTCCCTTTCGACCTGATGCAATGGGCGTGCCTAGCCTTTCAAGTCCCAATGCAACGCGATCGGCGAAATGCACGAGTTCACGGACATTGCCGGGCCAAATGTGGCTCACGAGGCGATCGCGCACGCCAGCGCTTATGTCCGGAACTGGCCTGCTGAAGCGTTTGGAGGCGCGTTCCAGGAAATGCCCAAAGAGCATCGGGATGTCTTCGCGCCTTTCGCGAAGCGGCGGGATGCGGAGCGTCACCACATTCAGCCGGAAATAAAGGTCTTCCCGGAAATCTCCGCGGGCGGCCGGATCGCCGAGATCGGCCTTGGTAGCCGACACGACACGAAGGTCGATGCTGCGGGTTTCGTTCGTGCCAAGCGGCGTGATCTGCCGGGTCTCAAGCACCCTCAGAAGCTTCGCCTGGAGTGCTGGCGGCATCGACTCGATTTCGTCGAGGAAGAGCGTCCCTCCGTTCGAATGCTCGATGCGACCGGTCCTGCGCCTCTGCGCGCCAGTAAAGGCGCCTGCCTCGTGCCCGAAAAGTTCGCTATCGATGACGCTTTCGGGCAGCGCTCCACAATTCAGGGCAACGAAGGGCTTCGTGCGTCGTCTGCTCCAGCGGTGAAGCAGATCCGCGACCACCTCCTTGCCCGTGCCCGTCTCGCCTTCCACAAGGACATCCACATCAGTATCGGCGATCTGGCGGAGAGTTTCGCGCAATCGAATCATGGTCGGTGCCTCCCCGATCAGCGGGATATCGCCCGCAGATCGGACAACCGCATCCCTAAGACGTCTGTTTTCCAGGACCAGGCGCCGTTTTTCCGAAGCGCGATGCAGCGTCACGAGAAGCCGGTCGTTCGCATATGGCTTCGAGATGAAGTCGTAGGCGCCATCCTTGATGGCGGCAACGGCCAGCTCGACGTCGGCATGCCCGGTGATCAGGACAACCGGAATTTCCGGGTCGATCGCCTTCACTCGCTCGAAGAGCTGAAGTCCGTTCAGCCCGGGCATACGGATGTCACTCACGACAGGGCCATCGAAGTTCCCGTCGATTCTGGCGAGTGCGGCCTCGGCCGAACCGAACACGCTCGGTGAGAACGAGGCAAGCTTCAGCATCTGCGTGGCTGCGCGAAGCACATCCTCGTCATCGTCGATAAAAATGACCGGTCCTGATTCAGCACTCATGCCGCTCGCCTCAGCTCGACCGTGAAGGAAGTCCCTCTCCCGTGGCCGGCATCATCATGCCGCAACGAGCCGCCGAGCTCACGTGCGATCTCTTGCGAAATGACCAGGCCAAGACCAAGACCCTTTTCCTTGTTGGTAACGAACGGCATGAAGAGGCTCCTGCGAATGTCGGGGGCAAGGCCGGGGCCGTTGTCCCGAACGGAAATAGCGACCATTTCCCCGTTTTCGGCGAGCGCTATCTCGACGCGGGGCTCCGGTTGATCCTTCAGAGCGTCAAGCGCGTTCTGGAGAAGGTTGACGAGTATCTGCTCCAGTCGCATGCGGCTTGCCATGACAATTGGAGACGGATCGATCCGCTTCCGTTCAATCGTCACCCCGGAATCGCGAATTCGGCCTGAAAGAAGCGACAGAGCGCCGTCGATCGCGTCGTCCGCCAGTATCGGTCCCATCGATCCGCTGGCGCGGCGGGAAAAGGACCTTAGCGTTTCAGTGATCGTGCCGATCCTGCCGGTCATGGCGACGATCGAGGTCAGATTCTCGGCGGTTTCTTGCGACCGGCCGATCCCTAGAAGACGCGCGGCATTTTCAGCATAGGTGCGGATTGCGGCGACCGGCTGGTTGATCTCGTGGGCGACCCCGGCCGTTATCTGTCCCAGGATTGACAAGCGGTTCGCCTGGGCGAGTTCGTCGCGCAGGCGACGCACTCTTGCTTCAGCGTTCTCTCGCTCGGCGATCTCACCGGCGAGCGCTGCGTTCGAGCTCTGGAGCTCCGCCGTGCGCAGTTCGACGCGATGCTCCAGTTCCGCATTCAGCAACACAAGCACTTCTTGCCGCTGCCGGGCCGCCCGCCGCCGTCGAACAATGATGAAAATGACGAATCCAACGAGAACG
This sequence comes from Mesorhizobium bavaricum, assembly GCF_056781655.1. Taxonomy (NCBI): domain Bacteria; kingdom Pseudomonadati; phylum Pseudomonadota; class Alphaproteobacteria; order Hyphomicrobiales; family Phyllobacteriaceae; genus Mesorhizobium; species Mesorhizobium bavaricum. The sequence goes on from NZ_JBXAYV010000001.1 coordinate 469,757, forward strand.
AGGGCAAGCAGCGTTGTCACGCGGGCTGTCATGACCGCCGAGGAGATCTCGGTGTCGGCGGGGATGAGCAACGACATGCGCCAGCCCGGAACTGCTTTGCCGAGATCCTGCGAAACCGCAACGAAACCGGCTGATCGACTCTCAGGAGTTGCGGTGACCAGGTTGTCGCCGCGGCGGGAAAGCGGCACCGGCTCGAAAGTCACGCCCGGTAGCTGCAGACGATCGCGAGCGGTTTGCTTCTCCTTTGCGGAAAGCGGTGAGAGAGCGCCAAAACGCCATTGGGGCACGCTCGTGGCAAGAACCACGCCTCGCTCATCGGTCGTGAAGACCACGAAGCCGCTCTCCAGCCAACGCGACTCGACGCGGTCGAGCTCCACCTTCACCACAACCACACCGAGCGGCCCCTCCGGCCCATCGACCCGGCTCGACAGATAGAGACCAGGGCGCGCGCTAACCGTGCCGAGCGCATATTGCATAGCCGCGCCATCCGCCATCGCCTCGGTGAAGTAGTGGCGAAAGCGGTAATCGCTGCCGACGAAACTGGTCGGCTCGCCGGCGTTGCTCGCAGCAACCGCTACGCCCTCAGGATTAATGATGTAGAGTATAGAAGAGCCGGCGTCGCGCGCGATGGCGCGAAGCTTCTCATCAAGCGCGGCTTCGTTGGCAGTGCTCGGACTGCGAAGCATCTCCTGAACGGCACCGTCGCGTGCCAGAACCAGCGGAATCATTCGCTGCTTCTCGATCTCTCCTTTCAAACTGTCGGCTGCAAGGGGGAACGCGGCAAGAGCACGGTCGCGTAGGGCATACTCTGCTCTGGTGCCGGCGATGCGTCCCGTTGCAAAGACAACGAAACAGAGCGCCGCACCAAGAATTGCAAGCAAAACCACAAGCCAGAGAGATCGACCGCCGGATCTACCAGGGAAGACCAATGGGGCGCGCTGGAAGGCGCCATTACCCATGTCTTCTTCTTCTGCCATCGTATTCTTAAAACCGATCATTGACGAACCATAGTGCGGGGTTCCGCCAGAAGGGAAGGCGATCCGTGCGGAAAACCGCACAATCTTGCTGCGCGATTTGTTGAAGATACCTGAGGCTCCGGCGATTTCCGCGCTCTCTTGGCTTGGCACGGCTATTGCGGTCAACAACGCAGCAGCGTTCGACCGGGGCGCCGCGATGGGAGAAGCCGCGGGGAGGAACGGCCCGCCCCAAACCGGTCAGGGAGAGAAAACTTACATGTTGACCCCACTGGCTCCAAGCGTAAAGCGCGCACCCCGCAAGACCCTTTTTGCCAAGCCTTACGTGCAGGTGCTTGTCGCAATCCTGCTCGGAGTCGCGGTTGGCCATTTTTATCCGCAAATCGGAGAAAACCTGAAGCCGCTCGGCGATGCCTTCATCAAGCTCGTCAAGATGATCATCGCGCCCGTTATCTTTCTGACCGTGTCGACTGGAATTGCCGGCATGAGCGATCTTCAGAAGGTCGGCCGTGTTGCCGGCAAGGCGATGGTCTATTTCTTCACCTTCTCGACGCTCGCGCTTATCGTCGGCCTCATCGTCGGCAATGTCATTCAGCCTGGCGCCGGCCTCAACATCGATCTGACCTCGCTCGACGTCCAAGCCGTCAATGGCTATGCCTCAAAGGCCCATGAGCAGTCCGTGACCGGCTTCCTCATGAACATGATCCCGACCACGATTGTCGGCGCCTTTGTGGAAGGCGACATTCTACAGGTGTTGTTCTTCTCCGTCCTCTTCGGCATCGCGCTGGCGATGGTCGGAGAATCGGGCAAATCGGTTCTTTCCTTCCTTCAGGACCTCACTGCACCCGTTTTCAAATTGGTCGGCATCCTGATGAAAGCCGCGCCGATCGGTGCTTTCGGAGCAATGGCCTTCACGATTGGCAAATATGGCATCGGTTCGGTAGCCAACCTTGCGATGCTGGTCGGGACCTTCTATCTCACGGCCTTCCTCTTCGTATTCGGGGTTCTCGGTGCAGTCTGTCGCTACAATGGCTTCTCGATCTTTTCTCTTATCCGCTACATAAAGGAAGAGCTGCTGTTGGTCCTCGGAACGTCCTCCTCCGAGGCTGCGCTGCCCTCTCTCATGGAGAAAATGGAAAAAGCCGGCGCCAAGCGCTCGGTCGTGGGCCTGGTTATCCCGACCGGATATTCCTTCAATCTGGATGGCACCAATATCTACATGACCCTCGCGGCCCTTTTCATCGCGCAGGCGACGAATACGGATTTGTCAGTTGGCGATCAGGTCCTGCTGCTGCTCGTCGCGATGCTTTCCTCCAAGGGTGCAGCAGGTGTCACAGGTGCCGGCTTCGTCACGTTGGCCGCTACGCTCTCCGTAGTGCCGGCAGTTCCCGTTGCTGGAATGGCGCTGATCCTTGGTGTCGACCGCTTCATGTCGGAATGCAGGGCTCTGACGAATTTGGTCGGTAACGCGGTGGCATCGCTCGTCGTCGCCCGCTGGGAAGGCGAACTGGATCAGGCACAATTGAAAGCTGCATTCTGCGGCCACCAGCCTGCCGAGACATCAACCGGCCAGCCACTGACAACGCCCGCGCCGAGCAACTCGGCAGCATCGCTGCCGGTTGAATCGCCTGGCTGGGCCCAAACGCCGGACGATCGGGCCGCGGGTTCCAAACAAACTCTCGCGGGCCGATGAAATCAAGAATCCCGAAATGCAGTGGGTGCAAAATCATCTGCGCCTTGCGAAGGTCTTGCACCGGTCACGACACACAAGCCATCGATGATGCGCTTAATGCCTCCGAAGTTTGCGACGGTTCGTGGAACCGGGCGTGGAGCTCGATCGGAGCCGTCGGCACGGCTGAACAATTCGCCCACGCTCTACGTCTCGGCTTCTACCTCGCACCATGCCACGACAAGAATTCGGTAGCGAACAGGATCAATGCAGGAATGACAGATTTTACTGAATCGACCTTTGCCGGGACTCTTGATGTCGTTTAATCATAGTCGAACAATGGCGAAGCGACCCATAATTGCTGATATCGCCCGGGAAGCCGGGGTTAGTGTTGCCACCGTTGACCGAGTTCTGAATGCCCGTCATCCGGTGCGGAAGGAGACTGCGCAGCGGGTCTTAGCGGCGGCACAGGCCATCGGATATCACGCCGCAGGTCTTATCAAGCAGCGCCTGCAGCCGGACCTGCCGCAATATCGGCTTGGCTTCATCTTGAGAAAACCGACTCACCACTTCTACCAGGGCTTCGCGCGTGAGGTCGAAGCGGCGGTCAACGCGGCGAAGTGCTTCCATGGCACTTCGCTCATCGAATTCGCGCCGTCGCACATGCCATGCGACCTTATTCCATTGCTCAAGGAATTCGGCGCGCGCTGCCACGCGATCGCCATGGTGGCGCCGGACCATCCGGCGATCACGGCAGCCGTCCAAGAACTCAAGGCAAAAGGCATCCCCGTTTTCTCGCTGCTTTCCGATTTCGCCGAAGGTGTTCGTGAGGGTTATATCGGCCTCGACAACCGCAAGGTCGGGCGGACGACAGCGTGGATGCTTTCTAAGGTCGCAAGACGGCCGGGCAAGGTGGCGGTTTTTGTCGGCAGCCACCGTTTTCAGGGGCAGGAGCTGCGGGAGGTCGGCTTTCGCTCCTATTTCCGTGAGAATGCACCGGCATTCGAGCTGCTCGATCCGCTCGTGAACCTTGAGGCACGGCAGATCACCTACGAGGCCACGCTGGATCTCATGCAACGGGAACCCGAACTCACCGGCTTCTATGTGGCCGGCGGAGGTATGGAGGGAGCGATCTCCGCGCTCCGTGAAGAAGGCGAAAGCCGGGGTCTCGTCGCGATCGTTAACGAGATCACGCCGGAGTCACGGGCTGCACTCGCAGATGGCATGATCACGATGTCGGTCGCCACGCCCCAGCGCCTGCTTTGCCAGGAACTGATGACGCTGATGGCCCAGGCCATCAAGGTCGGCACTTCGGAGACGCTTGGGCAGACTTTTCTGCCGTTTGAGATATATCTGCCGGAAAACATCTGAAAAACTGATAAAATACTATCATGAGAGCCTAATTTCCTTTCATTCATGAAAGAAAAGCAGCGGGAGTTTGATTGACTCACCTGCCTCATTCCGGTCTCGTTTAACAACGAATGATTGCTGCGCGGCGGAAGCCAGTCAGCCGAGAACGACGACCCGCACTTCATGAAGAGAGAGGAAAGCCATGCGTCAAGCATCGCTCCGCTTTGCGATCGACCGCATGACGCCGCCCCATCTTGCCAGGGCCGCACTTGCTCGCGGCCCGGGCCTGACTGGCATCGACATTAGCTATCATCTCGATGGCAATTTCATTGCGCGCGAAAAGCCGGCTGCAGACGCCCGTCTTGCTGACGGATCAATCGTCACGACTATCTTCATCAACGCCTTTTCGTGTTTCAATGAATCCCCGCGTGCAAGGGCGAGGCGAGCAAACTCGTCGATTGGGCAGCGGCCTGCTGAGCGAAGACGCCGACGAATGCGATTCGCCAAGGACATCCACGCGCTGGACAATAGGCGCACTTGCCTCGGGCAGCGATTTCATGGCGCGAGATGGATGATCACATGCACGATACTCGCAACTCCGAGCAAAGTGCCAGGCAGATCTCGTCACGCTGCATATCGCTTCCAAAAATGAAAAGCCCTAATTCAAAGTCCGAGATGAATAACGTGGTCCCTATTGTGCCGTTGCACGAGAGGGCGCCGGACATCTTTGAAACGTCGACAGCGCTCACCGCTCCCTCTGGGCTGGAAGCCACGTTGGCCAACGTCGTCGACCTCCTGCCATCGTTGGTGCAGGTGCGGCACGGCATCATCTCGCTCTGCGACGGTGCCGGCATACCGGACATGACCGTCGGCGTCGGCTGGAGCGAAGGCAGCGATGAGCGCTACCGCAAGCATCTGCCACGGGCGGCGGTCGACCAGATCATAACGACGGGCATGGCGCTCGTCGCCGAGAACATAGCGTTGGATCCGGCTTTCAACGCCGCCGACAAGGAGGTGCTCGGGGCGTCCGACAACATGAAAGTGTCGTTCATCGGCGTACCCATTCGCGTCGATGCGAACGTCGTGGGCACGCTGACCATCGACCGCATCCTGGACAACAAATCAGTCTCCCTCCTCGATTACGACCTGCGCCTCCTTACCACAATCGCTAATCTGGTTGGACAGACAGTGAAGCTGCATCGCCTGTTCGCCTCCGACCGCGAGCGACTGATGGCCGAAAAAATCCGGATGCAAAAGCAATTCGGCGAACTCAAGCTGCCTGGGCATGAGGGCAAAAGGGCTCATGTCAAGGGGATCATTGGCGACAGCCCGGCGCTGCGCGGGCTGCTTGAGAAGGTCGCGTTGGTAGCCAGGTCCAACAGCACCGTTTTGCTGCGCGGGGAATCGGGGACCGGCAAGGAGCTGGTCGCCAAGGCCGTTCACGAGATGTCGGGACGCGCCAAGCGGCCGTTCATCAAGCTCAATTGCGCAGCGCTCCCTGAGACAGTCCTGGAATCCGAACTGTTCGGTCACGAAAAGGGTGCCTTTACCAGTGCATTCAACTCGCGCAAGGGGCGCTTTGAGCTCGCCGACAAGGGAACGTTGTTTCTGGACGAGATCGGTGAGATTTCGGCCTCGTTCCAGGCAAAGCTGCTGCGCGTGCTGCAGGAGCAGGAGTTCGAGCGCGTCGGCAGCAACCAGACGATTAAGGTCGACGTTCGCGTGATTGCCGCCACGAACAGGAACCTGGAAGACGCGGTTGCAAGGAACGAGTTTCGCGCCGACCTTTATTATCGCATCAGCGTTGTTCCCCTGCTGGTGCCGCCACTGCGCGAAAGGCGCGGTGATATTCCGCTCCTTGCCGCTGAGTTTCTCAAGAATTTCAACAGCGAGAACGGCCGTACGATGGTCTTCGATGCGAGTGCGACTGAAGTGCTGATGAACTGTGCTTTTCCCGGAAATGTCCGCGAGCTTGAAAATTGCGTGCAGCGGACAGCGACCCTGGCAGCGGGAGCGTCAATCGGCAGAAACGACTTTGACTGCTGCCATGGCCGATGCCTTTCCGCGATGCTATGGAAGCACGCATCGAAGGAGACTGCGCCGAAATCGGAGCCGATCGCACCATCGCCACTGAACCCGGCCATGCAATCGTCAGGTGCTTTTGCTTCGGCCGCCATTGGGGTCCCGCATGACGACAGCGAGCAGGCACTGCCAGCGCCTGTTCGGCTAGGCCTCGTAAGCGACGCGAAGATGACCGATCGCGAGCGTCTCATCGCGGCCATGGAAAGATCCGGCTGGGTACAGGCAAAGGCAGCGCGCCTGCTTGGACTGACGCCGCGCCAGATTGGTTACGCGCTGAGGAAATACGGTATCGAGATCAAGAATCTCTGAACCTGCTGTCGGACTTCAAGCGGGGCCGCGAGATAGCGCGCGAGGCGAATAGCTGGGACAAATTAGCGTTGATTGGTACGGCTCGGACCTCCGTCGGTGAAGCGTTGCAGCCCTCCTGTTGGCGCCGGCCGCAATCCACGGCCCGCTCGACCGCACGGCGCTTGGTATCCCAGTCAAGTTGGCGCAAACGCAGCGCCGTCATGGTCGGTCCGATGGCCATGTCGCTCCGCCGGCCCCGTACCGGATGTCTCGCCATTGAAACGGAGAATAGTACGCCGTCAACCAACCTTACCGGAGTGGTGTAGGTCGTCAGGCAGATAAGCGCCGTGCTGCCTTTCGCGCATGGATATCCGGCGGCGTGATCGCCTTTGACGACACCTCCGACGCTCAATCGACGTCTCTCCTCACCCAGCGTCACCCACGGCGAGTGTCGCGTTTGGCATATTTTTGTGCAGGTTCGAAGAGGTAAAGTCGCCACAGCGTATGGTGTTGACGCGACGATTGGTATGATAAAGAACAGAACTAAATCGGTTTAGACAGTTCGCGCGGAGGTCTAACCCAAATGGCTCAGGAACCATGGATCAGGCCAAAGGACCAAGGAAAGGCAGAACCATAGGCAAGACCAACAATGTCAACGCCGACCTGATCGCAGTCGTGGTCGCCGTGAACGAGGCTGGACCATGTTTTCTGACCATCGAACAGGGCGCCGCTCTTCCCTCGGGCCCGTTTGAGCTCGCTCATCGTTCGCTCCAGTCGGGGCTCAGGGCATGGGTGGAACTGCAGACTGGTCAGCCTCTCGGTTATATCGAGCAGCTCTACACCTTTGCCGATCGCGATCGGGTCGGCGCCAACCAGCGCGTGATCTCGATCAGCTATCTCGCACTCACCCGCGAAGAAGATGCGGGCACCTCGGGCAGGCGCAGTTGGGCCAGCTGGTACGACTATTTCCCGTGGGAGGATCATCGCTCCGGCAGGCCCCCGATAGTGCTGGAAGAATTGCGGCCGCGCCTTATCGAATGGGCGGACGGCGCGGACGACGGCGCGACGCGCTTCGATCGCCGACGGCGAGCGGCGGTTGCCTTTGCCTTGGACGGCCGGGCATGGAACGAAGAGCTCGCGCTGCAGCGCTACGAGCTGCTCTACGAAGCCGCCCTGGTGGAGGAAGCAAAGCACGGCGGAGTTTCGGCCATCCTCGCTTCGGTGCCGGGCAGATCGATGATCGCCGATCACCGCCGCATTCTGGCAACGGCTATTGCGCGACTGCGCTCCAAAATCAAATACCGGCCTGTTGTGTTCGAACTGATGCCGCCGCTCTTCACGCTTTTGCAGCTACAGCGAACTGTGGAGGCGCTCTCCGGCAGGCTCATTAACAAGCCGAACTTTCGCAGGCTGATCGAGCAGCAGGAACTGGTTGAGAAGACCGGGGCGACGACCGCCGAGACCGGCGGCCGGCCGGCGCAGCTCTACCGCTTCCACCATACTATTCTCGACGAGAGGCCTGTGGCCGGCACAAAATTACCGCTCGCACGGGCTTGACACCCCTTATAGTCACAACGATTATATACATCTTATATTCAAGTGGACTATAACTGGAGGCTCGATGAGTGCCGTCCTGCCTTCGAGCGCCTCACTGTACGACCGCGTTCGGCGCGTTATCCCACCGATCGAGTGGCCGTTCTTCGTCGAGGATATCGACGCAATCCTGAAACTAAAGCGACAGCGCAATGCCGTCATTCTGGCGCATAACTACCAGACGCCGGAGATTTTTCACTGCGTGGCTGACATCGTCGGCGACAGCCTGGCGCTGGCCCGCAAGGCGATGACAGTCGAGGCCGATGTGATCGTGATCGCCGGCGTGCATTTCATGGCAGAAACAGCCAAGCTGCTCAATCCCGACAAGACAGTGCTCATCCCGGACCTCAACGCCGGCTGCTCGCTGGCGGACTCGATCACCGCCGAAGACGTACGCCTGATGCGGCAGCGCTATCCGTCCGTTCCGGTCGTCACTTACGTCAACACCTCCGCCGCGGTGAAAGCGGAGTCAGACATCTGCTGCACCTCGGGCAACGCGCTCGCAGTGGTGAAGTCGCTCCGGGTGCCGCGCGTGATCATGCTGCCCGACGAATATCTGGCAAGGAACATCGCGGCGCAAACCAAAGTCGAGATCATCGCCTGGAAAGGGCGCTGCGAGGTGCATGAACGCTTCACGGCGGCCGACATCCGCGAGCTGCGTGAGGCCCATCCCGGCATCAGCGTACTTGCCCATCCCGAATGTCCGCCTGAAGTGGTCGCGGAAGCCGACTTCGCCGGCTCGACGGCGGCGATGTCCGACTATGTCGCGCGGCATAAGCCGGCGCGTGTGGTGCTGGTGACGGAATGTTCCATGAGCGACAACGTCGCGGTCGAGCATCCGGAAGTAGATTTCGTGCGCCCATGCAATCTGTGCCCGCATATGAAGCGCATCACGCTCGCCAACATCCGGACCGCGCTCGAGGAGAACCGCCACGTCGTCACGATCGATCCTCATGTCGCTGAACGGGCCCGCTGGGCTGTGGAACGCATGCTCTTTGTATGACGGCGGACATCCATCACATTGGCGGAGCGCCGGTCATCATCGGCGCTGGTATCGCCGGGCTCATGACGGCGCTACACCTGGCGCCGCAACCAGTCGTCCTTCTGTCAAGGACCTCGCTCGGAACCGAAGCCTCGAGCATCCTAGCCCAGGGCGGGCTCGCAGCGAGTCTGGGGGACGACGACAGCCCCGACTTGCACCTCGCCGATACGCTTGCTGCCGGCGATGGGCTTTGCGACGAACAAATGGCCAGGAGGGTGGTAGAGGCCGCACCTCAAGCTGTCGAGAATCTCATTCGTCTTGGTGCTCCTTTCGACCGCTCGCTAGACGGGAAGCTGCAGCTGGGCCTGGAAGCGGCGCATTCGCGTCGCCGCATCGTGCACGCCGCCGGCGACGCAACCGGCCGCGAGTTGTTTCGGGCGCTACTCGGCGTGGCGCGGCGAACCCGTTCGATCACGATCATGGAAGGCATGACAGCGCTTCGCTTGGTTGTCGCGGAAGGCAGCATTGTAGGGGTGGTGGCTGCCCTGCACGGCGGCGTGTTCGCATTGCCCACACGCCGCGTGGTGCTGGCCACCGGTGGGATGGGCGGCCTGTTTTGCGACACAACCAATCCGCTCTCCTCATTCGGGCATGGCCTGGCGCTGGCCGCCTGCGCGGGCGCGGAACTCGCCGATCTCGAATTCGTGCAATTCCACCCGACGGCCCTCGACATTGCGCGCCGGCCAATGCCGCTTGTCAGCGAAGCAGTGCGTGGCGAAGGCGCGGTGCTGATCGATGAGCACGGCCATCGCTTCCTGGCAGACACGCCCGGGGCAGAACTCGCATCGCGCGATGTGGTCGCGCGGGCGATCTCGGATCAGCTCGCAGCCGGGCATGGCGTCTATCTCGATGCCCGACATTGTCTCGGGCAGAAATTCGCAAGACGCTTTCCGGCAATCGACGCTATTTGCAAGCATGCCGGCATCGATCCGGCGGTGGAACCCATTCCCGTGCGGCCCGCTGCTCACTATCACATGGGCGGCGTGGCCGTTGACGCCGAGGGGCGAACTTCCGTTAGCGGCCTGTGGGCCTGTGGCGAAGTCGCATGCACGGGACTGCATGGCGCCAACCGGCTTGCCAGCAACTCGCTGACCGAAGCGGTTGCAACCGCCGCCTGGGTGGCTGAAAGCGTCGCGGCTACCGCTGCCGGTTGGCAGTGGCCTAGGCTTCCGGCAACTGTTCCCATCCGGCCCGACCCTTCACCTATTCGCCCGATTGTGTCCAATGCGCTTGGCATTGTTCGGGATGGGAAATCATTGCGAGACACGGTCGCGACACTGCTGCCGATCTCTGTTTGCGAGACGGCCGCGGCCGATCCGGCCCTGGTGGCATTGTTGATGGCGATCGCCGCCCTTCGGCGCGAGGAGAGCCGCGGCTCCCACTATCGATCCGATTTCCCCGGGCGCGATGCCGCCGCCCTCCCCTCACGACTGACCCTCTGCACAGCTTTTGAGAATGCCGTCACGCTCAGATGGCAAGCATCCGAACGGAGCCGTTGACATGACTTCACTTGCACCACTTCCCCAGATCATCATGGAGCCCATCGTTCGTTGTGCCCTGCTTGAAGACCTGGGCAGAGCCGGCGACATCACGAGCGATGCGATCATCCCCGCCGATTGCAAAGCGACGCTGGCGTTGAATGCCCGGCAGGCAGGCGTTGTTGCCGGGCTCGACTTGGTCATGTTTGCCTTCCTGCTGGTCGATCCCGGGATCAGCATCCAGCTGCGGTGTCCTGAGGGCGGCAAGGTTTCGGCCGGCCAGACCATCGCGATCGTAAACGGGCCGGCGCGCAGCCTGCTGACGGCGGAGCGGACGGCGCTCAATTTCTTATGCAAACTCAGCGGCATCGCGACGGCAACGGCTACGCTCGTAAACGCGGTGAGGGGCCATAACGCAAAAATCGTGTGCACACGCAAAACGACGCCCGGCCTGCGTGTCCTGGAAAAGTATGCGGTACGAGCGGGCGGCGGTGCCAATCACCGCTTCGCGCTCGACGACGCCGTGCTGATCAAGGACAACCACATCGCCATTGCCGGCGATATCCGCACCGCAATCGAGCGGGCGCGTAGCGCCATAGGTCACATGGTCAAGATCGAGGTCGAGGTCGACAGGCTGGACCAGTTGGAGATCGCGCTTACAGCGGGCGTCGACGCCGTGCTCCTCGACAACATGTCGGTCGAGGACCTTGCGCAGGCTGTGGCTATGGTCGGTGGCCGCGCGATCACCGAGGCTTCGGGCCGGGTAACGCGGGCGAGCGCCCCGGCAATTGCGGCGACCGGCGTCGACCTCATATCGGTCGGCTGGCTTACCCACAGCGCGCCCATCCTCGACATTGGTCTCGACATGCCGGCCGACCGAAATTGCAACAGGCATCTGAACTGATGGAGAGGACATGAACCGGGATCGCAGGAACTCCTTTGGTCGCAGGCTAACCTGCGTCAGCACGTCCCCGGTTCCACCAACAGCCGACGCAAGCCTTCTCGGCGCCAGGCGACACGCTTCAACAACGGAGGCGGGAGGGACGGACCAGCAAGGCACAGAAAGCCGCGTCGCAGCCCTTGGCGTCATCATCTGCCAACTCGACGAGATGCGCCAGTTGGCGGCCTCTCACGGGCTGGAACTTCTGGGTTATCTGCTGGACGTCGCCTTCACCGAATCCTGCGACGCGATCAGAAAGGAGCATTCCTGTGCTCAGAGTAAAATAACGGAAACCGTAATCCCCACGGATGACGTCAGTTGAGCCTGCGGGCAGCAGTTGGAGAGTCCGCTCAAGAGCGCCACCAGTCGCGTTTCGATAGAAGACTTCCCGTTGGCATGCGCCTTGTCTTCAGCATCCACTGCAACGCTCCAGGTCAAGGACGGAAGATTATGGAGAACAAGACCTTATGAACGAACTCAGCCCAGACCTGACCTCGGATCCAATCGGTTGGGCGCTTCCCCCTTGGACGCGAGAGGAAGCCCAAGCGCTCCACGACGCGCCATTCAACGACCTTTTGTTTCAGGCGCAGACCGTTCACCGGCAGAATTTCGATCCCAACAAGGTCCAGCTGAGCCGGCTTCTCAGCATCAAGACAGGCGGATGCCCGGAGGATTGCGGCTATTGCAGCCAATCGGCACATCACGAAAGCGGGTTGAAGGCGTCAAAGCTGATGGAGGTCCGGCGCGTCATCGCCGAGGCGACCAAGGCGCGTGACGCCGGCGCCACCCGCTATTGCATGGGCGCTGCCTGGCGAAACCCGAAGGCGCGCGACATGGACGCGGTGGTGGCGATGGTCGAGGGTGTCAAGGCACTCGGCATGGAGACCTGCATGACGCTCGGCATGCTCGACCCTGAGCAGGCCGCTCGTCTGAAACAGGCCGGTCTCGACTACTACAACCACAACATCGACACCTCCGAGCGCTATTACTCAGAGATCATCTCGACCCGCACGTTTGCCGACCGGCTGGATACGCTCGCCAATGTCCGCGACCGCGGCATTAAGGTCTGTTGCGGCGGCATTGTCGGCATGGGCGAAGAGCCGGTGGACCGGATCGACATGCTGGTGACGCTGGCCAACCTGCCGGAGCATCCCGAAAGCGTTCCGATCAACATGCTGATCCCGATCGAGGGCACCCCGCTGGCCGAGGCCAAACCCATCGAGCCGATCGAATTCGTGCGCGTGATCGCGCTGGCGCGCATCATGATGCCGAAATCGCATGTGCGTCTTTCCGCCGGCCGCACCGCCATGACCGACGAGATGCAGGCACTGTGCTTCTTTGCCGGCGCCAATTCGATCTTCGTCGGCGACACGCTGCTGACGGCGGACAATCCCGGCGAAGACAAGGATATTCTGCTGTTCCGGCGCCTCGGCATCGAGCCTATGGAACTTGAGGCGCAATGAACGGGGCACCGCTTGCCCGCTATGACGCGACCTTGCAGGGACTGGCGCGCAAGGACCGGCTGCGGACGCTGTCGCCGCGCGCCGGTCTCGACTTCTCGTCGAACGACTATCTCGGACTTGCCGCTTCCAAACGGCTTGGCGATGCGGTTGCGGCGGCGATTGCGCGGGGCACGCCGGTCGGCGCCACCGGATCGCGGTTGTTGCGAGGCAACGCGCCGGAGCATGAGCAATTGGAGGCGGACGCAGCGGCGTTCTTCGGGACCGACCGCGCGCTGTTCTTCGGCAGCGGCTACATCGCCAACTTCGCTCTCCTGACCGCGCTGCCGCAGAAGGGCGACCTGCTCGTCCTCGACGAACTCGCCCATGCCAGCATGCATGAGGGCGCCCGCGCTGGCCGCGCCGAGTTCAAGCTCGCCGCACATAACGACGTCGATGCTGTCGAAGATGCGATCACCCGCTGGCGCGCCGAAGGCGGCATGGGGCGCGTCTGGATCGCGGTCGAAAGCCTCTACAGCATGGATGGCGACTGCGCGCCGATGGAGAGCCTGGTCGCGCTTGCCGATCGGCACGAGGCATTCCTCGTCGTCGACGAAGCGCATGCCACCGGCATCTGGGGACCCGACGGCCGCGGGCTGGCCGCCGCTTTCGAGGGCCGCGACAACATCGTCGCCCTCCACACATGCGGCAAGGCGCTCGGCGCGTCCGGCGCACTCGTCACCGGGCCGGGAACGCTATGCGACTATCTCGTCAACCGCTGCCGGCCATTCATCTACGCCACCGCGCCGTCGCCTCTGATGGCGGTGGCAGTGCGCGAAGCGCTGGCCATGCTGTCCGACGAGCCCCAACGCCGTGTCCAGCTGCAGGAGCGCGTAGCCTTCGCGGGCCGCCAATTGGCCGAGCGCTGCGGCGTGAAGCCCAGCGGCTCGCAGATCCAGCCCTTTGTCATCGGCGACGTCAGGCGCACCATGGCGGTGGCGGCGGCGCTGCAGACGCGCGGCTTCGACATACGCGGCATTCGTCCGCCCACCGTACCCGAGGGCACATCGCGACTGCGCATTTCGCTGACGCTCAACGTCGACGAAGCCGACATTTCAGCGATGGTCGAGGCGCTCGTTGAGGTGTTGGCCCAAACATGATCGGAGGCGACATGACCAAGCGCATTGTCATCACCGGAACGGATACCGGCATCGGCAAGACGGTGTTTTCGGCGGGATTGGCCGGCCTGCTCGACGGCTTCTACTGGAAGCCGGTGCAATCGGGCCTCGACGGCGAAACCGACAGCGAGGTTGTGGAACGGCTCGCCGGCCTGCCGAAAGGACGCGTGCTGCCCGAAGTGTATCGCCTGAAGGAGCCGCTGTCGCCGCATCGTTCAGCCGAACTCGACGGCGTCGCGATAGACGTCGCAAAACTCTCGCTTCCGGACTTGCCGGGTCCGATCGTCATCGAAGGTGCCGGGGGACTGATGGTGCCGCTCAACCGGCGCACCAAATTCATCGACATATTCGCTCAGTGGCGGATGCCGGTCATCCTATGCGCCCGTACCACGCTCGGCACAATCAACCACACCCTGCTGTCGATCGAGGCGTTGCGAGCCCGCTCCATCCCGCTCATCGGCATCGCCTTCATCGGCGAGGAGGTGGCCGATACGCAGAGAACAATCGTGGAATTCAGCGGCGTGCGCCAGCTTGGAAGACTGCCGCTGCTCGATCCGCTGACGAATGAGACGCTGAGGGAAGCGATGGTTGCCGGCTTCGATCTCACAGCGATCGTAGGAGGCGAATGATGTCGCAGTCCCATGTGTGGCATCCGTTCACCCAGCACGCGCTCGAGCCCGCCATCCCTGAAATCGTCCGGACGGAAGGCGCTTACCTCTACAAGGCCGACGGCACGCGCATTCTGGATGCCATTTCCTCCTGGTGGGTCGTCACCCATGGTCACCGCCATCCCCGCATAATGAAGGCCATCGAGACGACTGCGGCAAGCCTCGATCAGATCATCTTCGCTGGCTTTACCCACGAGCCGGCCGAACGCTTGGCCAGGGCGCTTGTCGGGCTCGCTCCCACCGGTCTCGATTGGGTGTTCTATTCCGACAGCGGCTCGACCTGCGTCGAAGTCGCGCTGAAGATGGCGCTCGGCTATTTCCGCAACATCGGCGCGCCGCGCTCGCGCATCGTCGTCATGGAGCGCAGCTACCATGGCGACACAATCGGCACGATGAGCGTCGGCGCCCGCGGCGTGTTCAACGCCGCCTACGAGCCGCTGCTGTTCGAGGTCGACACCATTCCCTTCCCAGCCGCTGGGCGAGAACAGGAGACGTTGGATCGGTTCGAGGCCGTCAGCCGTGACCGGCGCGCGGCCGCGCTGATCGTCGAGCCGCTCGTGCTTGGCGCCGGCGGCATGCTGATGTATCCGGCCTGGGTTCTCACCGAATTGAAGAAGATCGCCGAGGCCTCTGGCACGCTGCTGATCGCCGACGAGGTGATGACCGGCTGGGGGCGCACCGGAACCATGTTCGCCTGCGAGCAGGCATCGATCTCTCCTGATATCCTGTGCACCTCCAAAGGTCTGACCGGCGGCGTGATCCCGCTAGCCGCCACGCTCGCCACCGATGCCATCTTCCAGGCCCATTATTCCGAAGACCGTAAGAAAACCTTCTTTCATTCGAGCTCATACACCGCCAATCCGATTGCCTGCGCGGCAGCACTCGCCAATGTCGAGATCTGGCGCGACGAGCCGGTGGCCGAACGGATCGCGACCTTGAGCGCGAAGCAGGCCGCCGGGCTGCAACGCTTTCGCGACAATGCCAACTTCACCGACAGTCGGGTGACCGGCACGATCGCGGCCCTCGATCTGCACGCCGGCTCAGCCGGCTATCTGGCCGAGATCGGGCCAAAACTGCGCGCTTTTTTCCTCGAGCGCGGACTGCTGGTGCGCCCGCTCGGCAATGTCCTCTATCTTCTGCCGCCCTATTGCATCACCGGCGAGGAATTGGACGGGCTCCATGACGCCATCGAGGAGGCCGGCGAACGCTTCGGCACAAAGCCATGAGCCGATCGTCGCGCGTCCTCGGGTTTGGTCATCATGCGCCGTCGCGCAAGGTCGAGAACCCGGAAATCGAAAACCGTCTCGGGCTAGAACCCGGCTGGATCGAGCGGCGCACCGGGATACGCTCGCGCTTCTGGGCAACGGACCAAGACACGCTGTCTGGTCTTGCCACGCAGGCTGGCGACATGGCGCTGGCGAACGCCGGTATTGACCGCAGCGACATAGGGCTGCTGTTGCTTGCCACCTCGACGCCCGACCATCTTCTGCCGCCCAGCGCGCCGCTGGTCGCGCATCAGCTGGGACTGAGCCGCGCCGGTGCGGTCGATCTGACCGGCGCCTGCGCCGGCTTCATCTATGCGCTGATGTTCGCGGACGGATTTACCCGCCTGCACGGCAAGGCGGCCCTTGTCATTGCCGCCAATATCCTCAGCCGCCGTATCAATCCGGCCGAACGCGCCAGTTCGGTCCTTTTCGCCGATGCCGCCGGCGCCCTGGTGATTGGTCCGTGCGAGGACCCGGATCGGGGCATTCTCGGTGCCTCGGTGGATTCGGACGGCTCGCGCTACGGGCTGATCCAGATCCCGGCCGGCGGAAGCAGCATCCCATTCCATGACGATCTGGATCTCGGGCAAACTCGGATGACGATGACCGACGGACGCGAAGTGTTCGCCAAAGCTGTTGAGATGATGACCGATTGCTCTACAAGCGCGCTTGCCGTTGCCGGAGTGCGACCACAGGACATCGATCGGTTTGTGCCGCACCAGGCCAATGCCCGCATTTTCGATGCGGTCGGGCGAAACCTCGGCATCGCCGATGAAGCGATCGTCAAGACGATCGCCGAGTATGGCAACTCTTCCGCCGCGACGATCCCGCTCTCGCTGTCGCTCGCCCATCGGGCGGCGCCGTTCCGGCCGGGGGAGAAGGTTCTTCTGGCGGCCGCGGGTGCGGGTCTTAGCGGCGGTGCGATCGTCGTTGGAATTTAGCCGCGCGAACCGAACTGCCAAGACTGACCTTGAACGATGAATACAGGGACAACGACCAATGCGAAAACTAGTCGCCGGCAAGCTGCACGGCATCCACGTCACCGAAGCGAACCTCAACTACCATGGTTCGATAACGCTCGACCCCGACCACTGCGAGGCGGCCGGGATCCTGCCGATGGAATTCGTGGAGATATGGAACAAGAATTCCGGTGCGCGGATTTCGACCTATGTCATCCTCGGCGAGCGCGGTTCACGGTGCTGCATCCTCAACGGAGCGGCGGCTCGCACCTGTCAGCCCGACGACCCAATTATCGTCTGCAACTCCATCTACCTGGACGAAGCGCATATCACCTCGCTGAAGCCGCGCATCGTCACGTTCGACCAGGATAACTACATACTCGACCGCCTGAGCTACTCCGTCGATCTTGACACAGACGGCCGTTACAGTTTCTCGATCCTTGATGAGGCGAATGAAGCTTTGGCAATTCCAGCCTTGGTCTCCGGGGCGTGAGCCGCGCTCCGCAGATGTGCGAGCCTGGGCACTGAAGAGCGTCTGGTCTAAGACTCGACGAAGTTGCTGAAAAAGGCCGATGCCCACTGCGCCTTGGGCACCGTGGGCCTTCGTGGGATGGCGCAATGTCTCGCAGCTGCTGATCCGCGAACAGCGGTTTGCATGTCTGACCCTTGTCTCAGGTTACTTGCGGTGGCGGCTTGCAAATTCTTTCTGCTTTCTCAAGCGCCCCGGCTGGGTCCTTGACACCTGGCTTTCATGATCTTTGCCGCCGTGTCGATCAAGCAGGCCACCGTCTTCCGCATCGGCAGCGGTGCCAACCATCATCGCGAATATGGCTAGCCGAACGGCCGCAAGCAGCATTGAGGTGGGCCTTCGGCAAAGTGTTTCCCGTCGGCGCCAAGGCTCGCCAGCCATCCGACGCCTGATCGCGTTACATATCAGGTTCGTCGATCGGTGGCTTGGCAGCAAGACCGAGCCTGGCTCGTTGGCCATCGGCGTAATTTTCGGCGGGAAACTGTGTCTTGAACCGAAGAACTGTCAGTTTGCCGTCCTCGACAATATGAACAACCCATCCCCCACTACAACGCTTGACCCGCACGTCATTAGGTTCGCCAGCCACCATTGCTGCCCCTCATTTTCGTTGCCCTTGGGCTGAGACTGGAAGTCGTTCCCGCACATCGGAAAACATAGGACCTTACGTAACGTCAAGCCCCGATTTTGGGATAGCCGATGCCTTGTCGATTTCAGGGTGACGGCGATTCTGGTCCGCAACGTCCGTGAGTGCTCAAATCGATTTAGATGCGCAGATTTTGCATGTTAATTCAGCCTTGTTATCCACAACTAACGTGAATGGGAACGCGTATTCAGTCCGAGTACCTCTGCAAAAAATCTGCCGCTCTGGTGAGGGGAGCGGGCGATCAGGGCGTGTGAGGTGCTGACGTCAAACGCGAGATTCCGGAAGATTGATAAAATCGTTTGTTTCGATGAGATAATCCACCCTGTGGATAGAAATACAGTCCGATGAACGGGCAAGCCTCTGGTGCGGGAGATGATGCTAAAGGAGACATCCCGCATGGCCACTCTACGCAAAAGCTCGGCACGTCTCGGCGCTACCAAATGCTCAGCCCCTCACCTCGCTCTCTACGGTGCGACGAAGCGCGCTGGCAGTTCGCGGAAGGCACAATGGTTACCGATCCGCAGGGTGGATTCATCCTGTGGGTCGAGCCTCCGAACACCATCGATTGGCTCGACTCTTTCAGGGCTGCATCGTCCGGAAAATCGTGATCGCCCACCCTCTTGTCTTGACTAGCCCCAGCCTAGGGCTTATCTCGTCGCATTGTTAGCGCTCGCCCTTGGTGAGTGCTAACCGCAGGCCGGCATAGCCGAGCTTTGTAAGTTATCCGGCGTCGCCGGACGCTTTTCTCACGTTCTCATCGAGGAAGAAAAAATGGCAAAGTCGAAGTTCCGGCCGCTTCATGACCGCGTGGTCGTTCGTCGGGTCGAATCCGAATCCAAGACCGCGGGCGGGATCATCATCCCCGATACGGCTAAGGAAAAGCCGCAGGAAGGCGAGATCATCGCTGTCGGCTCGGGCGCCCGCGACGAAGCTGGCAAGCTCGTCCCGCTGGACGTCAAGGCCGGCGACCGCGTCCTGTTCGGCAAGTGGTCGGGCACCGAAGTCAAGCTCAATGGCGAAGACCTTCTGATCATGAAGGAAGCCGACATCATGGGCATCATCGGCTGACACGCCGCCGCCCTTCATCCACACCATCCAATCTGAATTTCGGGCGAAATGCCCAGGAGTTAAACATGGTTGCCAAAGACGTAAAATTCTCCCGTGATGCCCGCGAACGCATGCTTCACGGCATCAACATCCTCGCCGACGCGGTGAAGGTCACGCTCGGCCCCAAGGGCCGCAACGTCGTCATCGACAAGTCGTTCGGCGCCCCGCGCATCACCAAGGACGGCGTCACCGTCGCCAAGGAAATCGAACTTTCCGACAAGTTCGAGAACATGGGCGCGCAAATGATCCGCGAAGTCGCGTCGAAGACCAACGACATCGCCGGCGACGGCACCACGACCGCGACCGTTCTGGCACAGTCGATCGTCCAGGAAGGCCACAAGGCGGTTGCCGCTGGCATGAACCCGATGGACCTGAAGCGCGGCATCGATCTGGCCGTGACCGACGTCGTCGCGACGCTGATCAAGAACGCCAAGAAGATCAAGACCTCGGAAGAGGTTGCCCAGGTCGGCACGATCGCCGGCAATGGCGACGAGTCGGTCGGCAAGATGATCGCGGAAGCGATGCAGAAGGTCGGCAATGAAGGCGTCATCACGGTCGAGGAAGCCAAGACCGCCGAGACGGAACTGGAAGTCGTCGAAGGCATGCAGTTCGACCGCGGCTATCTCTCGCCCTACTTCGTCACCAACGCCGACAAGATGGTTGCCGATCTCGAGGACGTCTACATCCTCCTGCACGAGAAGAAGCTCTCCAACCTCCAGGCCATGCTGCCGGTTCTCGAAGCCGTCGTGCAGACCTCCAAGCCGCTGCTCATCATCTCGGAAGACGTCGAAGGCGAGGCTCTGGCCACGCTGGTCGTCAACAAGCTGCGTGGCGGCCTGAAGATCGCCGCCGTCAAGGCTCCGGGCTTCGGTGATCGCCGCAAGGCCATGCTGGAAGACATCGCCATCCTGACCGGTGGCCAGGTCATCTCCGAAGACCTCGGCATCAAGCTCGAGAACGTCGGCCTCAACATGCTCGGCCGCGCCAAGAAGGTGTCGATCTCCAAGGAGAACACCACCATCGTCGACGGCGCCGGCAAGAAGGAAGAGATCCAGGGCCGCGTTGCCCAGATCAAGCAGCAGATCGAAGAGACCACGTCGGACTACGACAAGGAGAAGCTGCAGGAACGTCTCGCGAAGCTCGCGGGCGGCGTTGCGGTGATCCGCGTCGGCGGTGCGACGGAAGTCGAAGTCAAGGAAAAGAAGGACCGCGTCGATGACGCCCTCAACGCGACCCGTGCGGCCGTCGAAGAAGGCATCGTTCCCGGCGGCGGCGTTGCCCTGCTGCGCGCTTCGCTTAGCATCAACGCTGTCGGCGCCAACTCCGACCAGACCGCCGGCATCAACATCGTGCGTCGCGCTCTGCAGGCTCCGGCCCGCCAGATCGCCTCGAACGCCGGTGCGGAAGCCTCGATCGTTGCCGGCAAGATCCTTGAGAACAAGGGCGCGACCTTCGGTTTCAACGCCCAGACCGGCGAATATGGCGACATGATCGCCATGGGCATCGTCGATCCGGTCAAGGTCGTGCGCACGGCTCTCCAGGACGCGGCCTCGGTCGCCGGCCTGCTCGTCACCACCGAAGCCATGATCGCGGAGGCTCCGAAGAAGGAGTCGGCTGGCGGCGGCGGCATGCCTGGCGGCATGGGCGGCGGCGGCATGGGCGGCATGGGCGGCATGGACTTCTAATCTAGCCTCTATCAGCTTTCGGATACCGAGAGGGCGGCAGCGACGCCGCCCCCTTTTTTTGGGACGGAGCCGGTCGGAAAAGGTTGGGCTCGCGTGATATTGTAGTGCGCGCGCCTACACGGCCACACTGCATCGTCGCAGTGGAGCTTTCGGGTGGCGAACTGAACAAACATGGCTTTGTGCGCGACTATCAAGACTTAGCAGCGCTCAAGCCACTACATCGATGGCACGTTCGACCATGGCGGTCGGTTTTCGATATGCCTGATACGAGCGGCCGTGGAAGCCGCTCAAAGAATGATACCACAGTGCTGTTGCCAACGTCGGCGATTTCGATGATCGACTCCGCCTATGCCAGCTCTTCACGAGCTCTATCCGCGCGCTTGCCTGTTATGGAGCGAAAGCCTTAGCGCGACTCGTGATTGAGGCTGTCATTGCTATGGGCTAATCAGTCGGGAAGCTGCGCTTGCAATGACGGAGGGCCGGAACGATCTCGTCCGATCATCTGGCACAAGGTGTGCTTATTAGTACATTGCGAAGCTAGTAACTTAACCATGAAGGGGGACGACGGTTTGACCGTGACACAGTCGCTGACGAGACGTCTCAAAAATCCCGAGCTATTTGACGATCTGGCCGGTGTGCCTGGTCGGAAGGCGGAGCAATCCACGAGGCGTTTTTCGGTGTTCAATCCCTCAACGGGCGAGCTGTTGGCTGAGCTTCCAGATATGGATGTCCGGGACGTTTCCAAGGCAATCGATAAGGCTGAAGCTGCGCAGGAACATTGGGCGGCGCTCACCGCGCGCGAGCGCTCCGACATCTTATGGGAATGGCACCAACTGATCCTCGACCACAGCGAGGATCTTGCAGCCATTTTGACGGCTGAAATGGGTAAGCCGCTTGCAGAGGCGAAGTCTGAAATCGCCCATGCCGCAGCCTACCTCCAATGGTATGCCGAGGAGGCCAATCGCATCTATGGCGAGACGATTTCGCCGCCTTCTAACGACAGGCGTATGCTGGTAATCAAACAGCCGATCGGTGTTGTCGGCGCCATTACTCCTTGGAATTTTCCCGCCTCGATGGTGGCTCGCAAGATTTCGCCTGCGCTTGCCGCCGGCTGCGCGATTGTTCTGAAACCCGCGGAGCAAACACCGCTTGTCGCGGGTGCTATGTTCATGCTTGCCCGGATGGCAGGTTTTCCCGATGGCGTTCTAAACTTGATCTACGCATCGGAAGGCGATGCGGTTGGGCGTGAACTTTGCTCGAACCCGAAGGTCCGCAAGATCAGCTTCACTGGGTCGACCGAGGTCGGGCGGCTGCTCATGAGGCAGTGTTCGGACCAGATCAAAAGAACCAGCTTCGAACTTGGTGGTAACGCTCCTTTCATTGTTTTTGATGATGCAGACGTCGACGCTGCCGTCGATGGTGCGCTACAGGCAAAGTTTCGGAATGCCGGCCAAACCTGCGTTTCAGCCAATCGGCTTTACGTACAGTCCAGCGTGTATGATGAATTCTGCGACAAATTCACCAAGCGCGTCAGTGCATTGCGCGTCGGTGACGGTTTCGAGCCAGAAGTTTCGATCGGTCCCCTGATCGATAAGTGCGCGCTTGCAAAGATTGAAGATCATATTCGCGATGCTGTGCGGCAGGGTGGGAAGATCCGTTGCGGTGGCAACCGTATCGGCGAATCGGGAACCTTCTTCGAGCCCACGGTGATCACCGACGTCGAAAGGACAATGCGGGTTGCTCAGGAAGAAACCTTCGGACCGCTGGCTCCCATCATCCGCTTCAACGATCCCGACCAGGTAGTGCGCGAGGCGAATGACACGATTTACGGTCTTGCAGCCTACTTCTACGCTTCCAATCTAAAGCGTGTGTGGCGCGTGGCTGAAGCCCTCGAATACGGAATGGTCGGCATCAATACGGGACGCATGTCCTCCGAGGCCGCACCCTTTGGCGGAATGAAGCAATCAGGGATCGGTCGTGAGGGGTCGCGCCACGGCCTCGAGGATTATCTCGAAATGAAGTACCTGTGCATGGGTGGGCTATAATCCCGCAGCATTCCGCATCCCATTGACTTCGCCCTGACAATCCGCCCCGGCCATCGATGGAATGGTGGCCTTCGATCAAGGCCCAGCGTAAAACCGTGATGCTGTCATCCTTGCCTTCGACCGCATTCACCGATCCCTGATTGACACGTGCTTGCCATGTACCGCTTCAATCCGCCGGGAGTGGTTTTTCCTGTCTCGGCCGCGATACTGGACCAGATCAACGAGCACAGGGGCGTGCTCGCCAGCTGTCGAGCCGTGCTTGCAATAAGGAATTCGCCGGGCTGACCAATGACGAGGGAGGGCGGATCGAGGCGATCCACGGGCAAACCTTTGGTGGCGGTTGAAGGCGTGATCATCATAAGGATTGATCTTTAGTCCGACGGCACGGCGGTGCCCTTAATCCGCCCATTGTTTCCGGACCTTGGTTTGTCGCCGACACATGCGCGAGCGTCCCTCGGGTTCGACCGGCCGCCGATGACCGCCGCGAGCCGAATGCGCTTAACAAGATGGCAGATCGCCCGCTCGATTTGGCGCATTCACTAGGGGAGTCCCGGCAAGGGGCTGAGATACTGCTGGCTTTCGCGGCGCAGTGACCCATTGAACCTGATTCAGTTCATACTGGCGTAGGGACGGTGCGAGCGTTGCGCGTCCCATGCCCGAAAACCTTGTAAGTAGGCAGGCCGAAGTGCCCGCCTCGCGGAAAATCCACAAGCCCGGTGCCATCCACCCGCAGATCAGGGTGCTGGTGCGCAAAATCTCCGCCCATCCGACAGCCGGCGAGCCTTCATTACGTTCTACCGTCTGGTCGAATGGCGGCATCTTCTGAAGCCTTATTGCAGCCCTAGCTTCCTCTTCAGTTCCGCGTTCTCTGTGCGCAGGCGTTCCGCGAGCAGGCTCTTCAATCGCTTGTTTTCTTTCTCGAGGGCGACCAGGTCCTTCAGATCGTCGCCATCGGATCTAGGCGCCGCGGCCTTCTTCCAGTGATAATAGGTCTGTTCCGATATACCGGCCTGCTTTACGGCGCTCTTGAGAGTGGTGCCGCCGCTGATCGACGTCTCGACCTGAGCGAGCTTTTGGGCGCGCTCTTTTCCGGAGTAGACCTTCCGGGCGCTCCGCACGGCCGCTACTGTTGCTGTTGCTTCCTTCGCCGGGGACGCCGTATTGGCGCCATCCTTGCGACCAGGCTCAGTCTTTGCCTTCCGCGACGGTGGGGTTTTCTTCTTCGTTTCAGGCGTCCTTCCTTTGGGAGCGTGTTCGGTTGCAGTTTCTACTGATTCAGCGTCTAGGGGATTTGCCATGAGATACTCCGCTCGCGGTTTGTGCGCGTGTTCAGCATCAAGGGCTATGACATTAGAGTCAATCAGCCGACGATTTGGCAGATCCATATCTTTGAGCTCCCTTGTTGTATCGGCTATAGCCGCGGAGAGATCGACATCGCTCCAGATCGAATGGCCCCGTTTTTGATAATTGCGCTTTTGTTTGACCTCCACAGTGAACGGTCGGGTCTGCCGCCTCATAGTTTCTTCCTTGTTAGAACGAATTGCACAGGGGGTCGCGGCTGACGAAGACTGAACAACTAGCGCTTCCTCTGTTGCGCCGAGCTATATGGATGAGATAGCCCGAGAGCAAGCGGCACTTGCGGTGTGCATTGACAAATGCTCGGGCCACGCTGGCTTGTCGCAGCTTTATTTTCATATCGGTGCGTTTGCAGAGCTGGAACAGCTGCTCGCGCATCGCAACGCCATCGAGCACGTTTTGAAGGGGTGGATCTGAAGGCATTCGGTTTCTGCTGAGCGCACGCTAACGTCGCGCGGAATATTGTCCGCGATGGCTCGATCAGGTGGTTACGAGCTTGGCAGCGAATCTAAGGCGGGGGGTGCATGCAGCGACATATCACGACACAGTGGGCTAGTCGGAGCGTCTGATCGACGTGGCCGGCAAGGCGGTCATGCTGTCGTGACGCATGTGGGCGTCGACGGGTCAGGTTTTCACTTAGCGTTTCAATTGAATTCGGAGATGAAAGTCCACCTCGCTGTCCAGTTGGATAGGCCTCGAAATCATGATCGTCTCGTCCCAGTGAAGGTCGCAATCATTCGTGATTGCGACCTTCCCTAGCCAGCTCCGGCCAATCATTGCGGGAGGATATGCAATACAGGTCGAGGCGTTGTCGGCGTTTCGGCGGGTAAGACGGGATAGGCGATCTCCGGTACCTTTCCGGTCAGCGAATTAAGGAAGGCAACGAGCAGGTCGACTTCTTTTTCCGTCAATTCTTGGCCGAGCTGGGTGGTCGCCATAATGGCGACCGCCTGTTTCAGATCCCAAACCTTGCCCGAATGAAAGTATGGCGCGGTGAGTGCTACGTTGCGCAACGGCGCCACGCGGAAAACATAGGAATCGTCGGCTTCATGGGTGACGGCAAATCGGCCTTTGTCGTTTTCCGGCAGGACATCGGTGCTGGGCTTTTCAACGAGGCCGAATGGGTAATAGCCCTCCCCACCCACGTTGATACCGCCGTGGCAGGACGAGCAGCCTTTGTCCATGAAAAGCGTCAGGCCCTGTTTCTGTTCGGAAGTCATAGCGGCGTCATCGCCGTTGAGGAAGGCATCGAAGGGCGCCGGTGTGACCAGTGTCGCCTCAAAGGCTTCGATTGCCCTGGCGACGTTTTCGAAGGTGACGCGATCGGCTTCGCCCGGGAAAGCTGAATTGAACCACTCGACATATTGCGGCATCGACTTGAGCGTGGCGATGAGTTGACCTGGTGTGTTGGCCATTTCGACAGCGGCTTGGATCGGTGCCTTGGCCTGAGCCTTCAGGTCTTCAGCACGACCATCCCAGAACTGCGCGATGTTGAAGACAGCGTTCAGTACCGTCGGCGCGTTGCGCGGTCCCTTCTGCCAACCATGGCCGATCGAGCTTTCATGATTGTCGTCGCCCCCGGTGGCCAAGTTGTGGCACGAATTGCACGACAAGACGCCTGACGCCGAGACGCGTGGATCGAAGAACATTGCCTTGCCCAGGGCTATCTTCTCCGGTGTGATCGGGTTGTTGGCGACTGTCGGCGTGATGGACGGTAGAGCCTTGAAGGTGGCCCGTGCCGTTTCTCTGAGGTATACGGGGATCGTTTGCGCAGCAAAAGCGATGGCCGGCAACGCGACAGCCACCGTAGTGAATAGGATTTTCACAAGTGATCTCCCTGCGTTTTGCACGGAAGCCATTGTTGATATGCGGTTCGTGAACGCCTTGCGCTAAAGGCGGCAATCCTCTTTGCATAAAATCGAATCTGACGCGGACCTGACATATTGTCTTCCTTCGTTGCATTGCGCGCGATGTCACCCACGATGAACGCCAGTCGGTATCTCCTGTCGCCTCTCGAGAAGCATCAAAAGTCGTGCCAACTAAGCAGAAGGAACCTCCGGGGGATTTTCTGGTCATCATTCAATAGGTTGAACGAATTCGCAGCAAAGCGCAGCCCTACTCCGGTGTCGCGGATCTGACAGCCAACAGTCGGGCTGAAACAGAGAGATGTTTGGTCCCTCAGCGTCTTGTCCGATGGGCACCCGGCCTCCCGCATGGGCGGCAGGGGACCACAAGGTATTGAAGCTCAAGATGAACGCCGCCGGCCAGCATCGCTAGGCAGCCCCGCAGATACTTTGACGCTGGTCCGCGAGCTGGTGCGCCTAGTGCCCGACCGCCAGATCGCGCGGCTCCTCAATCGCGCCGTAAGCCGACGGCGTTAAAGCGGCCGCGCAATCATCGATGTGAGCGTGATGACGGCGCTGCGCACTGTGTCGTCGAATTGTGGCCACTGGAGTAATCCTCGTAAAGCGAGCCAAGGTTCTTGATCTAAACGGCGGCGGCCGCCATATTAGCGTAGCGCCTCTCACACGTTCGAGAGTGATCGCATTTTGGATGCCGCCGGCTCGGGCTGTTTCGGCATCCTATTTCAACATCGGCCGCCGCTTGTTTCGAGTTATCGAATGGCCGTTCTCTGCATTTGGAGGCAAAATGACCGCAACGCCTTTCGCGCTGCCCGAGGCAGTGCTTACCGCAATCTCAAACGGAAAACCCGTAATTCAGGCATATCGGGAACATCTTGGCTATTCGACCGAGGACATTGCCGTGACCAGCGGTCTGACAGTCGAGGAGGTCGGGCTGATCGAATCTGGCCATTGTTTCGACAAGGGCTATCGCGATCGGATCGCTCGGGCGCTTGGCTTGGCTGAGAGTATCTTCGATGAAATCTCGGGTATCCCGAACGCTGCCTGACGTCGGCCTCTGAAGATTACCCGCCGCCTGCCAGGTCGGATCAAAATCCAAAGGGTATATCAATACCCATACGGCGGCGGGGCGGTGGCAGAATTCTTATTTCTACGGAATCGATTCGCTCTGCGGAAGTCCAAATAGCAGAAGAATGTCACGATCATCTGACGGCCGGGACGGATGATTCCCAAATCATCTTCTGGCGTCAGCGCATTCTCGCCGCCGGTAGCCTTGCTGCAGAGAAGAGACGATGAGATTGAGCGGATCCGCGGCCGGGTTTGTGCCCGAATGAACTCCCTCGGGGAGCGAATTCTGAGCGCTGGCGCGGTGATGCGGCGATAGCCATAGAAGGACTGCTCGTCGACCAAATGGCGAATGAGCGGCAGCAGCCCTGCATCCTCTGGTTTGAGCCAACGACAAGCGAGATACGCTTTCAATCCGAACCCTCCTGGCCCAAGCAGTTCGCCAGTCTCGCTGCCTGATCAGCACCCCGCCAACCCGCGTGCAGGCGTTGCAACAGATCCTTCAGAGAAATTCATAGACTCTTAGCAACCCCACCGCTGGGAATGGTAAGCAAACATAAATTGGTCGAAACCTGTAGCATCTGCGGAGAACGCCAAACGACAAAGTCAGCAGGAGTGCTCAGTCTTTCAATGTGGCTTCACTTTGAGCGCATGGGAAAGTAATCGCAATGGAGACCCAACCCATGACCAATCCCGAGCACCCCGCCAATCCGTTTTCCCTTCCCGACAACCTGCCACCCCCGGTGGACGATGGCGAGGCCGATCATCTGGCCGGCATGCAAATGCCAAGCGTGACGCTCCGCACGACCTTCGGCGAACTGGTGGACTTGTCCGCCTTGTCGGGTCGCGTCGTCTATGCCTATCCGATGACCGGGGTTCCCGGGGTCGAATTGCCGCCGGGTTGGAACGACATTCCCGGTGCGCGCGGATGCACGCCGCAAACCCTGTCGTTTCAGGCCGAAAAGGATGTGTTCGCCGCCTTCGGCGTCACGATCTACAGATTGAGCACGCAAACCCCAGAATATCAGAAAGAGCTGTCCGATCGGCTCGGCCTGGCCTTCCCGATCGTGAGCGATGCCGAGTTCAAGCTGACTGACGCGCTGCGCCTGCCAACCATGACCGTGGAAGGCATGCGGCTGATCAAGCGGCTGACCCTCGTCATCAAGGACGGGGTGATTGACACGTCTTCTATCCGGTGTTCCCGCCGAACAGGTCGGCGGCCGAAGTCGTCGCTTGGCTGCAAGAAAACACCGCTCCGGCGCAAAGGTCGGGCGTGCTGATCTACACCACCCCGGACTGTCCCCCACTGCCGCGAAGGCGCTCCTGACCGAAAAAGCGCGTTGCGTTCATCGAGCTTGACGTTGAGCGCGATCCGGAAGCGGCGAACGTCATGGTCGCCCGCAGCGGCGGCCGCCGGACGGTCCCGCAGATTTTCATTGGCTCAACCCATGTGGGCGGGGGCGACGAACTGCAAGAACTCGAACGGGCCGGTCGCCTGGACGAACCTCTCGCCGCACGGACGAATTAATAGGGCAGGCAATCGTTGCTCTGGCCCTCGCATATCGCGCTCCTCACGCGAACACCAGGATATCGATCGTGGACGTATCGCCTCTCCATTCCCTGCTCATGGCCTATGCAGCTTACATCCTGGGCGCCTTGAGCCCAGGCCCAGTAATATGGCGATCATGAGCACAGCGATGAGCCGCGGCCGTACGGCAGCGTTCGCACTTGCCGCCGGGGTGATCACCATCTCCTGGACCTGGGCGACACTCGCATCGACAGGGCTGGCCGCATTGCTTCTGACCTATCCTCAAACGCTGTACGCCATCCAGATCGTCGTCGGCGGTTCCTATCTCATCTATCTTGCGGTGATTGCATTGCGGGCGGCCCTCCAGGGGAAGGACCTGGCGAAGCTGGCCGAAACTCAACCCTCCCGCGCGGAGTTTAGGATGTTCAATCGTCGGGGCGTGCTGATCCATGTGGCAAACCCCAAAGCCGTCATGGCCTGGGTCGCTACAATCTCTCTCGGGCTTCAGCCGGGGGCTCCAGCCTATAGGCCCTTCGTCATCCTGCTCGGATATGCGGTGTTGTCTGTCATCATATTCAGCGGATACGCGATCGTTTTCTCCTTTCCGGTCATGTCGAGGCTCTACGCCAACGCGCAACGTTGGATTGACGGTGAACCGGCGCTGTTTTTCGCAGGCGCCGGTCTCACCTTGGTTCAACGCGCAATCACGGAAGCCGGCGGCTATCTGGCCACCGGGCGGTGAAGGGGGCAGATCACAATGGGCACGAACAATCCGCCGCTTTCGCCCGAGGACGTCGAACGCTTCGGGCCTGATCCCCTTACCAGCTTCCGCACCAATCTGGCGTCGGTTGAAGAGCGCATCACGCTTGCTTGCGCACGGGCAAGCCGCGACCGTGCCTCCGTGCGGTTGCTGCCGATCACCAAGACGGTGCCGGCCCATATCCTGCGACATGCCTTCGACGTCGGCATCAGCACCTTCGGCGAGAACAAGATCCAGGAGGCAATGACAAAGTGCGAGGCGCTTCACGATCTCGCCATCGACTGGAGCATCGTCGGACATCTCCAGACCAACAAGGCCAAATATCTGACCCGCTTCGCGCGTGAGTTTCATGCACTCGACAGCCTGCGGCTCGCCGACCTTCTGAACACGAGGCTGGAGCGCGAAGATCGCTTCCTCGACGTCTATGTGCAGGTCAACACGTCTGGCGAGGACAGCAAGTTCGGCCTCCATCCGAACGCACTGCTGCCCTTCGTGGAGACCCTCGATCAGCTTCCCCGTCTCCGGCCATGCGGGTTGATGACACTTGCGCTGTTTTCCTCCGACATGGCCAAGGTGCGGCCTTGCTTCATTCTGCTGCGCCGGCTGCGGGACAAAGCCGTGAAGCACAACGCCGCGCTCACCGGGCTCTCCATGGGTATGACCGGAGACTTCGAGGAAGCCATCGAGGAAGGCGCCACTGTCGTGCGCGTCGGTCAGGCCATCTTCGGCAAGCGGCCGACGCCTGACGGCCACTACTGGCCGGGTTTCGCCCCCACCGATCGAGGAATTGAACCATGATTTTTCGCAAACGGCCTGTCTGCTTTTCCGATCACCCCCGCCGATCGTTCCGGCCGGGTCGACGTTGACGCGCTACGGAAACTGGTCAGCCGGCTGATCGCGGCTGAGGTCGATTCCATCGGCCTGCTCGGCAGCACCGGCATTTATGTGTATCTGACTCGCGACGAACGACGCTGCGCACAGCACTACCCAATGACACGCAATTGCATCGCGCGTCGACGGTCCTGAGGGAGCTCCGCCATCCGCGAAGCCGGATCGCTGCAGGCATTGCGCAATCGTCTCGTTCACGCTGTCAATGTAACGACAGCCGGCCCGAAACCAGCCTATGATCTGGAGGAGGACAATGCCTGATGTATCCGTCCTCAATGTCGCCCTGCATGGAAACAAGATCGGCACGCTCAGGCTCTTGCAAGGAGACCAGATCTTTGCATTCATCCAGGAATACATCGACGAGGCGCGACGGCCGACCTTAACTCTCTCCTTCAAAGACGATCACGGCGGGCTCGTCACCGAGCAACCAGCCACGCATATCCAGGTATCGCCCTTCTTCTCAAACCTGTTGCCGGAAGGTCCATTGCGCAAGTACCTGGCAGATCGGGCTGGCGTGAAGGAGGTGCGCGAGTTTTTCTTGCTGTGGGTGCTGGGGCGCGATCTACCCGGCGCCGTGACCGTCACGCCGACGAATGGAGAGGCCTGGCGGACCGCCGATAACGCTGTCGGCGGCGGCAGACAAAAAGACAAGGCACTGCGGTTTCGCTCGCCGGCGTGCAGCTCAAATTCTCAGCCATCAGAAACAAGCGCAAGAACAGCGGCCTCGTCATTCGGGCCAAGGGCGTCGGCGGCTCCTGGATTGCCAAACTCCCGGCTGAGCGGTTTGATGGCGTCCCCGAGAACGAATTCTCGATGATGACGATCGCCTCTCGCCTCGGCATCAATGTTCCTGGAATCGACTTGGTCCATGTCGACTCTCTGGAAGGCCTTTCCGCGGGGCTGAGGCGGCTGCGGGGGACAAGGCTTTCGCCCTTCGTCGTTTCGATCGAGACGGCGCAAATCTCGTCCACATAGAGGACTTCGCTCAGGTCTTTCGTCGCTATCCCGAACAGAAGTACGAAAGTGCGAGCTACCGCAACATCGCCACGGTCCTCGGGATCGAAACCAACGAAGAGAGCATCGCCGAATTCATCCGGCGGTTGGTTTATTGCACACTGATCGGCAATGCCGACATGCACCTCAAAAACTGGTCGCTGATCTATTACGATCGCAGGACGCCTGCTTTGTCTCCGCCCTACGATCTCATATCGACCATCCCCTACATTCCCGATGAAACGGCAGCGCTGAAATTCGCGCGTACGAACAAGGTCAGCGAATTCAACGAAGACGAGCTCCGATACCTGGCAGCAAAAGCACGCCTGCCTGAGAAGCTGGTTCTCGATTGCGCCTAGGAAACCGTCCAGCGCTTCTCGACGTGTGGAGCGCCGAGAAGAACAACCTATGGCTCGGCAAAGACGTCATCGCCGTGATCGATCGCAACATCGCGATCGTTCCCCTCGCAAGCAAGGTCTATCGGCTAGCGCGTTGATCCCAGAAGATGAAAATGCGGCGAAAGCGATAGCGGACAAGGAAGGCGTGAGCGCAGCGGTTGTCGGGTATGAATGCGTCGCCAGTGCTTGAGGTGAGCGAAGGTGTTATCGATCTTGTGGCGTTGGCGGTAGAGAACCGGATCGTAGTTATGGTTGTGCTTCGCATGAGCCGGAATCAGGGAGTGATGCCGTGCTGGACGAGGGCATCGCGGAAGCCCGATCAAGCTATAGGCACGTTCCGCGAGCAGATGGCGGACTGGCGTCACGTATGTGCTCAGCGTCAGACGCGATTGCACTCAAAACGTCACTTTGAAGCCGGCCGACATGGTGAAGGCATAGAAGTCCATGCCTGCGCCATCTTTGAAGGTCGTGCTGCTTCGTGCGCCCGTCGGGATGTCGTACACTGTCATATCGCCTTTCGCGCGGAAGTACTCATCGAAATTGCCGGCTAGGAAGAGGCTAGCGCGTTCGGTGATTTGATAACCAAGCCTTGGCGCCGAGCGAGATGAAGGGAATGGTACGAAAGTCCTCTTCGTACACCCTGCTCCGCCAGTGATGGTCAATATCGCTTGGGTTAGTCGAAAGGCCGCCGCGGAGCAGACCCGAGAGCGTCCAATTGCCGAATTTTGTGATCGATTCCGCACCAAGGGAAAACGCCCGGAATCAGCAGCGCGCTTTGTGTCCCGCGTCCAATCGTCGACGACAGTGAGGATGTGGAACGGTCGGAGACGAAGTCGAGCGATCACCACTGCTTAAACTCGGCGCTTCCAGCATCGGCACGGCGGCGGACGGTCAGCTTCTCGCGATAGAACCAGCTTCTCGCGATAGAACCGAAGAGCTCCTGTAGCATCTCGTCGCCCGTTCCCACACATTTGCGACGGAGGCGGCGAAAGCCGAGATTTGTCTAACGCGAATATGCCCGCTCTCTACGACAACAGCCAAGCATTGCGAGCAGCGCGGAGCCGTGACGAACG
This sequence comes from Mesorhizobium bavaricum, assembly GCF_056781655.1. Classification (NCBI taxonomy): domain Bacteria; kingdom Pseudomonadati; phylum Pseudomonadota; class Alphaproteobacteria; order Hyphomicrobiales; family Phyllobacteriaceae; genus Mesorhizobium; species Mesorhizobium bavaricum. The sequence continues at coordinate 502,614 of NZ_JBXAYV010000001.1, forward strand.
ACCTTCCAGTCGGCTTATTTCTCCTCGGAACTGTCGGCAATGTGGCCGCCGGTCTGCCGCCGCCACAGGCGGGCATACAGGCCGTCGCGTTTAAGTAGCTCCGAGGGGGAGCCCTCCTCAACGATGCGCCCTTTGTCGAGCACGACGATCCTGTCCATGCTGGCAATCGTCGACAGGCGGTGGGCAATGGCGATCACCGTCTTGCCCTCCATCATAAGCTCGAGTTTTTCTTGGACCGCCGCCTCGGCTTCACTGTCCAGGGCAGAAGTCGCCTCGTCTAGAAGGAGGATTGGCGCGTCCTTAAGCAGCACCCGAGCGATCGCGACCCGCTGACGCTGGCCGCCAGAAAGCTTCACCCCGCGGTCACCGACGAAAGCATCGTAGCCGGTGCGGTTTTCGCTGTCCTTGAGATCGGCCACGAAACCGTCCGCATCGGCCAGCATTGCGGCGCGTTCGACCTCCTCCGGCGAGGCATCCGGCCGGCCGTAACGGATATTGTCCCCGACAGAGCGATGGAGCAACGAGACATCCTGGGTCACGACCCCGATATTCTGACGCAGGCTTGCCTGCGTCACCGAACGGATATCCTGGCCGTCGACGACGATTGCGCCATCGTTTACGTCGAAGAACCGCAGAAGCAGGCTGACAAGCGTTGACTTGCCGGCCCCCGACATGCCGACGAGCCCGACCTTCTCGCCGGCGCGGACCCTGAGCGATAGATTCTCGATTACCCCTTTTCCTTGCCGGTATTCGAACCGGATATCCCTGAACTCGACCGTGCCGGCGACAACGGCCAGCGGCCTGGCTCCGGAGACATCGGTTACCGTTGGAGGCGTGGTGATGACCGGCATCGCGTCGCGTATCGTGCCCACAGCCTGGAATATCTGCTGTCCTAGCTGGAGAAAGGCCAGGGAGTTGGCATTGAGCCGCTGAACGAGTGCGATTGAAGCAACAAATTGGCCGGTGGTGACAAAACCGGCCACGAGTCCCCAAAGCCCGACGGCGATGTTGGTCAGCGAAAGAAGGACGTTCAGCAGGACGACGCCGGTGTCGGTTGTTAACTGGATGCGCCGCTCAAGCTGTTGCGTCTCGATGGCATCTCCCATGATGGTGCGCATTGCGTCCGCCTCGCTGTCTTCGGCCGCAAACAGCTTGACCACGTGGATGTTGCTGTAGAGGTCGGTCATGGCGCCGACGACGAGGCTGCGCGCGCGGGCAGAGTGGCGGGACCGCACGGCAAAATATGGCACTGCCACAACCGCGACAGCGACGTTCGCCACGATCCAAAAAAAGACCGGAAGCGCCAGCGGCCAGGACAGCGTGGCAAGCAGCGAAAGCGAACCGAGAAACTGCACGAGAAAATACGGTATGCTGGAAGACGCTACGACGATCTGCTGCTGCACGGCGGAGGCGAGTTGCGAAATGCGCGACGCCACCTGGCCGGCGAAGAGATCGTGGAAGAACGCAAGGTCCTGACGTTCGACCGCCTTGTAGCCATGCCATTGCATAGCCGCGGGCATGCATACGGACACTGCCTGGGAACCCAATGTCTTGGCGATGAACATCAGCAGCGGTTGCACGGGGAACATCAGCAGGCCGAGGAACGTGAGCATAGGCCAAGCTTCCTCAAGGAAAACCGCCGCACCATTCGTGCTCACCCCGTCCACAATGATATACATGCCCCAGATCACCGCGAGGTTGATTCCCTCGACCGCCATCATGAAGACGGCGATGGCTGCCAGCGCGCCACGGAACATGCGTGCGAAATGCAGAAGCAGCGCAAACGGACCTGTTGCCGGTAAAGGCGCGTAGGGGATATCCAGCGGGCGGATAAGCGTCTCAAAGGGACGATAGATGAAATGCAAAGGCGACATGGCGGGTCAAACCGGCTGATCAGAAGAATGGGTGCGGCGCATCGGAGGAGTGCGAGAGCGCTCGCGCCCCCTGAACTGCCAAGCGCACGTTCCTCGTCCACACACAATGCGTTCCTGGCGCGCTTCGAGCGGACCACGCAAGGCTGAGGTGCGCACTTGAATGTACATGCGCGCTGTGGCCAGGTTCGAGAGCTGCATAGGGTGGCCCTCGTAGTGCTGGTGGACGGCTTTGCTGAAGGAGGCGCGATCTACGAGGAGGCGCCGCGGCTGGCTATAGCGGTCCAGCTCCCCAGGTGTGGCTGGGTTCATCGTCCTGTTCTGGCCGTCTCATTAGGCATCGAGCACGCTCCTGGTTGATTTCTCAATCCTCCCCGACGCCCTGCCGACGTCTCACTTACGAGATCAAAGCAATTTGCGTGCCGGATTTGCGCTCCGTTTCGTTCAACCGCTTGCTCGCCAGCCGGTGCCTGGCTGTACGGCCAGCGGGGGGCTCTGACATTCTTGTTCAGTTTCGGACACAGGAAGGTCGCCATAGACACTATCGGGAAGACCGAATAGAGCCTTGAGCATGTAATCGTCGCACCCGGTTGGGCCAGCGCCTTGTAGCTCGGGCGCTGCACGCTCGCCCGCGCAAAGCGGCGCAGGATCGATTCCGCATCGGCCGTGCGGTGCTGCAGGGCCGCCGCGATGGAGTGGGAGGCGCATCGCGTCCGACCATCCGTGGAATCGGCAGCCTTGATTAACGTCTGCGACGTCTGACCAAAGCCATCCATGGCGGAGTGCTCTCGCTGAGGTTAAAGGCAGCCTCTTCGGCCTCGTACCGGGTCAGCCCGGTGAGCGGCCGACCGTATCTCTCGGCGGGAAGCCCTGTCAGGCTATCGATCACACACCACAGCCCTGATTCCGACGGCAACGGAAGGCGAAGGCGGCTTACGCGCAGCCGAGTCGAATGAAGGGCGTTGTCCGAGCTGTCGGAGATGCGACGTTAATGTCGGTCATCCGACACAGCCGGTCCGATCGATCGCCTTGATCTAAAGGCATTTCCTTTGGCGCACATATTGCATCGTTCATCCGGACACGGATCAACGGACTGACGACAGCCATGCAGAGAATGTCGATAGCCAACGCTTTGTGCCGGGCCAAATTCCGGCCCTTCCAGGTGTGATTGCAAGCGTCATGGGGCTTTGAACATTCCCTCATTGTGGACATGGAAAATACCCTGCTGGCTCGGATGCCAACTCTTCAGTCTGGTTCACTCGGCCAGTTCCTGGATCCGCGTAGGGCGCACGGGTCATGGTGACTGCCGTCTTGGCTGCACCCGCGTGCTGACTGCTTCGAGCAACGCTCAACGCTGCTGCATGCCGGCGATGAAAAGCCAGACTCCAACAATGCGTCTTCCGAAAACCGAAAGAGGTGAACAGATATGTTCAAGATCGGCGCTTTGGCGCTCGCGTTATCAATTCAAGGGGCATCGGGATCGGCGACCGCTCGGGCGCTGGCCAACGGTTCGAAACGATGCGCCATCCATCGCTAGCGCTGAGCGATTTGGAGCGGGCACTGACGATCAACAATCGCTATCGCGGGCTCGTGAATGTCCCCGAGCGGCCGTTCTGGCTGACTGGAGCCAACGCGTTCGCATACCGCCGGACTAGCCACGGCGAGCAGCAGTTCATGCGGGTCGATGCTGCCACGGGTTTGAAACGGGCCGCCTTCGATCAGGCCCGTCTGGCGACGGGGCTAAATGAAGCGAGCCATAAGAGCTATCAGGCCGGCGATCTTCCCTTCGAGCGTTTCGAACTGACCGAGGATGGTCGCAGGCTCGACTTCCTGATTGAGCAGGTCCGGTGGAGCTGCGACGTTGCAAGCTATGCCTGCACCAGCACAAAATTGGATGTGGAGGCCCCGAAGTTTCAGCTCAGCCACTACTACACGCCACCGGCTGAGAATAACCCCGACCAGAGGAGCGTCTCGCCCGACGGCAAATGGATCGTCTATATAAAAAACTACAATGTTTTCCTGCGCAGCAAGGACGGATTGCAGGATGTTGCGCTGAGTCGGGATGGATCCGAGGGCAATTGCTACGTCTTTTCGACGCTGAATTGGTCGCCGGACTCGCGCCATCTCGCGGCCTACCGCGTTCGCCCCGGCTATAAGCGGGAGGTCCCCTACCTCGATTCGTCGACGGACCGGTTGCAGCGCGAACATTCAACCCTGGTCTACCCCAAGCCGGGTGATGTCCTTCCGCTACCCCAGCCGGTTCTGTTCGAGATTGCCAGCCAGCGCCAAGTCGCGATTGACGACGCCCTGTTCTCGAACCCCTTCGAACTTTCACCTCTCCGGTGGTGGGCGGACGGTCGCGGCTTTACTTTCGAATATAACCAGCGCGGGCATCAGCTCTATCGGCTGGTCGAGGTAGACGCCGCCACGGCCCGTGCGCGCTCGATCATCGACGAGACCAGCAAGACATTTGTTGATTACCAGCCTCTGGTGATGGATCAGGAGGGTACCGGGAAAATCTTTCGTTACGATGTCGACGACGGGAAGGAGATCATCTGGGCGTCCGAGCGCGATGGGCACGAGCACCTGTACCTGTTCGACGGCCGGACCGGCGCGCTCAAGAACCAGATCACCAGCGGTGAGTGGGTCGTCCGGGGGGTCAACCATGTCGATCCGGTCAAGCGCCAGATCTGGTTCGAGGCGAGCGGGATGAACCCGGGGGAGGACCCTTATTTCGTCCATGCGTACCGCATCGGCTTCGACGGTGAGGGGCTGACTGAGCTCACGCCCGAGCCGGCCAACCACCATGTCGAGTTCTCTCCCGACGGCCGCTATTATGTCGATATCTGGTCACGCATCGATCTGCCGCCCCGCATGACGCTCTACCGCGCCATCGATAATGCCAAGCTCATGCAGGTGGAGACCGCCGACACGTCCGAGCTCGTCGCCGCCGGCTGGCAGCCGCCACTCAGCTTCCACGCCAAGGGGCGCGACGGCAAGACTGACATCTGGGGCGTGATTCACCTGCCCGCCAATTTCGATCCGAAGAAGAAGTACCCGGTCGTGGAGAATATCTATGCCGGGCCGCAGGGCTCTTTTGCCCCAAAATCCTTCTCAAGGCGGACAGAGCCGCTCACGCAACTGGGCTTCGTCGTTGTGCAGATCGATGGCATGGGTACCAACAACCGCCCGCGCGCCTTTCATGACGTTGCCTGGAAAAATCTGAAGGACGCAGGCTTTCCCGATCGCATCCTATGGCACAAGGCGGCCGCCGCGAGGTATCCGTGGTACGATATCTCCAATGTCGGCATTTTCGGCTGGTCCGCAGGCGGCCAGAGCGCGGTGGGCGCGCTGCTCTTCCATCCCGAATTCTATAAGGTCGCGGTCGCCAACAGTGGCTGCTACGACAACCGGATAGACAAGATCTGGTGGAACGAACAGTGGATGGGGTGGCCAGTCGGCATTGAATATTCCCAATCCTCCGCCATCGACAATGCCTACAGGCTGCGGGGCAAGCTGATGATCGTCGTCGGCGAAATGGACCACAATGTCGACCCGTCCTCCTCGCTCCAGCTTGCCGACCGCCTCATCAAGGCGGGAAAAGATTTCGACATGGTCTATGTGCCTGGTGCCGATCACGGCGCGCCAGGCATCTATACTGAGCGCAAACTCCTGGACTTCTTCGTTCGCAACATTCTCGGTCAGACCCCACCCGACTGGCACGCTAAACGAACCGAGCTGCAAAAGAGCAAATCGTCACGATGATGGCTTGGGCAGCTTCTGCCTGTGGCAATCCTCGCGCCGTTTTGTTGGCTTGATCGAGGCGGCGAGCGAGCGGAGAACCGCTCGGACGAGGCCTGTGCCGATTCCTTCAACGGGCAAGACGGAAACAGGAGCGATTCCGACGCTCGACGGCCCCCCGAAGCGGGACGGAAGCGGGGGTGGGCGGCGAGTTGCGACCGGAAGGGCCGCCGTTCAGGCGGACTGCATCCGAAGGGCCGAAACGAAGAGAAGGAGCCGAAGCGACAGCGAAGGATACGGGACGCCGCGGCGGGCCTAGAAGGGAGTGCCGCCTTACCCTGCGCCGCCGGGAGGCACAACAGAGAAGAGATGCGCCGACCTGCGACCCATGCCGACGCAGGTTCGGTCTGCCAAGCCAACGTAGGGCATGTGACGTTGAACTGTCAGGTTCGACCGTATACGTCCTCAAGCCGCACGATGTCATCTTCGCCGAGATACTCGCCGCTTTGGACCTCGATCATCACCAGTCCGATATTGCCGGGGTTTTCGAGCCGGTGTTTGTGGCCGCAAGGGATATAGGTGGATTGATTGGTGGTCAGGAGTAGCTCCTGGTCGCCGTTGACTATTTTCGCAGTGCCGCTGACCACGACCCAGTGCTCGGAGCGGTGATGGTGCATCTGCAGGCTCAAGCGTCCGCCCGGCTTCACCTCGATGCGCTTGATTTTGAAGCGCTCGCTTTCCTCCAGAACCGTGTAGGTGCCCCAGGGCCGGTGCACGGTACTGTGAAGCAAGTGCGCTTCATGTCCCGCAGCCTTGAGGCCCTCGAAGAGTTTCTTGACGTCCTGGACGCGATCGCGGGATGCAACAAGCAATGCATCGGGGGAATCCACGATCACCAGGTCGCTGATGCCGACGGTGCCGATGACGCGTTTGTCCGAGCTTATGTAACTGCCCACGGTGTCGACCACGTGGACATCGCCGCGAATCCTATTGCCGCTCCCGTCAGCGGCGACCAGTTCGGCCATTGCGTTCCAAGATCCAATGTCGTTCCACCCCATTTCGCAGGGAACGACAGCGAGATTGTGGGTTTTTTCCATCACCGCATGGTCGAGTGAAATACGCGGCGCCATGGCGAAGTGCTCAGATGAGAGTTCGACGCTGGCAACATGTTCGCCGTGGCTGACGCGAGCGTTATCATAGCTATCGAGAACGGCATCGATCACCTGCGGGCAATGCGCAGCCATTTCGTCGAGCATGACCTGCGCCTTGAAGCAGAAGATGCCGGCGTTCCAGAAGAAACGTTTGGACGCGACATAAGATTTGGCAGTCTCGGCGTTCGGTTTCTCGACGAACCGGACAACTTTCTCACCGTCGGCCTCGATGTAGCCGAATGCGGTGTCTGGCCTATCCGGGGTTATGCCCAAGGTTGCAATACGCCCCTGCTGCGCCTGTTCGATTGCCCGGTTCATGGCGGTTTGAAATGCGGGCAGATCACCAATCATATGGTCGGCAGGAAAAACACACAGAACAGCATCGGGACCCTGTGTTGCCTTGGCATGGACGGTTGCCGCAGCGACGGCGGCGGCGGTATCCCGACCCTCAGGCTCAAGCAGAAAGGTGCGTGGCAAAACAACGGAATCCAGCTCGTCGAAAACGTCTTTCGTAAGGAAGAGGTGCCCCGTGGACGTAACGGTAACAAGCTCCACGACATGCTGCATCGAAGCGGCGCGCAACACGGTGTGCTGGATGAGCGAAAGTCCATCCGCCACCTTGAGGAAAGGTTTGGGGTGCGATTGCCTTGAGGCGGGCCAGAGCCGCGAACCAGCTCCACCGCTGATGATGACCGGTACCACTTTCATCAAAGGTCCTCTATCTCGTCTGTAAGCGCGAACGCATGTGCCCCTTGCAGCGTCGAGGCGACGATCGCCATGGCCCTGCTCTCGGTCGAAGCTTCCGAGTAGCAGCGCAGTTCCGGGGCATTGCCGGAAGGCCGCAGATGTATGATCTCACCTGAAAGCATCCGCGCCCTGAGGCCATCGGTTTCGTCAATTTCGGCGACGGTCCCGAACGAGGCAAGAAAGTGCTGCAGTGCCTTCCGGCTTGCGAGATGATCCATCAATCTGCGCGAACTTTCCGCGGGGAAGTTCTGAAGCCGGTCACTGGCGCACACAGGAAGATTCCAAAGCCCGCGCAGTCGCGACAGCTTCTTTTTTGTCGACGCCATGGTACTGAGGACGGCCAAAATCGGGAGGAATGAGTCCCGCGTCGGCAGTGCAGTCAATGTCTTCCCATTCACCACACAATCCGAGCCCAGCAGAACACCACCATTGGCCTCAAAGCCGACGATGACGCCGCCGGCGCCGTGTAATGCTTCCATTGCTTCAATGACAAATGGAGACCCGACTTTCGTCCTCAGGACCGCGAAACCAAAGGCCTTCGAAATTCCCGAATTGGAGGTCACCGGCGTCACGATCGTGTCTGCCTTCAGGAAAAGAGCCGTTGCAAGCCCACCCAGGTCGCCGCGAAGAAGATCGCCATTTTCATCAGCGATGAGAGGCCGATCAGCGTCCGCATCGGTCGACACGATGGCATCGAGACCGAATTCGCGGACCCACTTCTTCAATTTCGCGATTGTTGCTGCGTCCACGGCCTCGGTATCGACAGGTACGAAGGTCCCGGTTTTCCCGACGGCGACCACGCTGGCACCGAGCGATCGAAGAACCTGTACCAACAGTTCCGCCGCGACCGAACTGTGCTGATAGACACCAAGTCTCATGCCGGAAAGTGAGCCCGGCTCCAGCATATCATGGGCGCGCTCTCGATACGAGGCGATCGCTTCTTCACGGTGCATAGGCCACGTCGTTCCCAGACAAGCCGTTGGTGAGCAATACGCAACTGATCTTTCGGCTACAAAGCGCGTAATCGCGGCCTCATCCGCCTTGCTGATTTCACCATTCGGGCCATAGAATTTGATGCCATTGCGATCGGCTGGAATGTGCGACCCGGTGACCATAAGAGCCGCCGCGCCGTGTTTGCATGCATATAGTGCCAGCGCAGGCGTAGGTATGGTGCCGCAATCGATCGGCTGGAAACCATTTGCGGCCAACGCCGCCATGCAATTGTTGGCTATCGCCTGACTGCTGTCACGTAGGTCGCGGCCTATGAAGACCGAACTATTCGGCTGAACCCGGCTGGAAATCAAACGCCAAGCGAAAGCTTCGGCATAAAGTCCGCTGGCCTTGCCGACCAATTCCGAAGCCAAACCTCGAACGCCGCTTGACCCGAATTTCATGATTTCGCTTTGCTAGTGGACAGGCAGGGTGGGGTCATGTTGCAATGGGCTAGTACTTTCTATTGCAAGGGCCATCGCTCTCAGCCACCTGTTGTTCAGATATGCGGTCTCTACAACACGGTGTGGCGTAAGGACCCCTCAGAGTTCCGCCGAACAGCAGGGCATCCACTGGCACAGGGGCATCCACAGTTCTCCTTCTATTGGAATCTTTTGGCGCGCTCATCTAATGATCGAGGCAGTAGAGTGATCGATCGGTGCCTGCCGGTATTTCGCTATGCAGCATCATGACAGATCCGTAAACTTGGTTGTTTGGATGGAATGCATCCATGGCATGGATAGGGCTAGAAGGCCGTCTCGATCAGCGCAATGGAACCTGTGATTCTTAGGTATTTGGATTAAGGTCAGCCAGAGCGCTCGCCGACCATGGCGTCGCCTAGGGCGCTAGACCCAAGAAGCAGGAACCGATGCTGGGATCAGCTGGGACAACGATCAGCGCCGACAATGTCTTGCCTTGCGACGCCTTCAGTCTAGGAAAGTTGTTCTGGAATTGCGTTCGATCAAGGCCCAGCGCAAAACCTTGATGCAGTCGTCGCCGCCGCAATCTTCGCCTTCGGCTTTGTCTACATCCATCAGTTCGAGGACGGAAACGGCCGCATTCACCGCTACCTGATCCACCACGTCCTTGCCATGCACCGCTTCAATCGCCGGGAGTGGTGTTCCCGTATCGGCCGCGATCCTGGACCAGATCGACGAGTACAGGCGTATGCTGGAGAGCTATTCGAAGCGCTTCTGCCATTGGTCGAAGGGGAACTGACGCCGCAATTCAAGTCCGGGTGCTGAATGACACCGGGGATTTCTACCGATACTTCGATGCAACCCCGCACGCCGAATTTCTTTATGCCTGCGTTCGGCGGACGATCGAACGGTTCCTTCCCTACGAAACAGCTTTTCTGCAGCGCTACGATCAATTCCGGTAACATGTGAATGCCTTTATCGACACGCCTGAGCGGCTGATCGATCTGCTCTTCCGTTTCCTTAACCAGAATGGTGGCCCCTATCGAGCCGCGCCCTCGGAAAGGAATTTCCCGCTCTGACCAATGACAAAGCGCGGGCGGCTCGAGGCGATCTATGCGCAGACCAGAAAACGGCAAAGCACGCGGCAGAAGCCTTTCACTGGGACTGCCGGTCGACCCTTGCGTTATCGCCGAACTCGGGACGTCAAGTTCTGGAGCAAACCGGACAAGCCGAAGGTGTGTCGGGAATGCTGCTGCGCCACGGCAGTGATTTCTGCATCGTCTATACGCCTACATACGCAGTGGCGGATTAAGCCCCCCAGCGGTCGAAGATGCGCGACAAGTCGCGTGCAAAGTCATCTTGGGGACCCTGACAACAAGGTACGTGCGCTCAATCGCGTCCACCCCATTCACAAAACCGGCTCGGTGGAGTAGTGGGAACGCAGAGAAATCTCCGGTCGCAGCCTTACCCGGTCAAAACAAGGACTCAAACTATGAATGCCCTCGTCATCTGCTCCGGCGGATTGGACTCTGTTTCGCTCGCTCACAAGGTGGCGACCGAGCAGAAACTCATTGGCCTGCTTTCGTTCGATTACGGCCAGAGGCACAAAAAGGAACTCGGCTTTGCCGCCATCTGTGCCAAACGGCTGGGTGTTCCGCACCAGATCGTCGATATCCGCGATGTTGGCCGGAACCTGAGCGGCTCGGCGCTGACTGATGATGTGGACGTGCCCGACGGGCACTATGCCGAAGACTCCATGAGGATCACGGTGGTGCCGAACAGGAACGCCATCATGCTGGCTATCGCCTTCGGGGTTGCCGCCGCGCAGAAGGCCGATGCGGTGGCCACTGCCGTCCATGGCGGAGATCATTTCATCTATCCCGATTGCCGACCCGCTTTTATCGACGCCTTTCAGACGATGCAGAACCATGCGCTCGCAGGCTACGCCGATATCCGCCTTTACGCTCCCTATGTGAATATGTCGAAGGCCGACATCGTCAGCGAGGGGGCAAAGTACGCCACACCGTTCGAGGCGACGTGGTCCTGCTACAAGGGCGGTGCACGTCACTGCGGTCGCTGTGGGACATGCGTCGAACGGCGCGAAGCATTCGATCTGGCCGACATCACCGACCCGACAGATTATGAGGATGCAGACTTCTGGCTGCACGCTATCCAGACAAGGAGCGCGTGATGTTCCGCATTACCAAAGAGTTCCACTTCTCGGCCTCGCATCAGCTCACCTCCTTGCCACCAGATCATCAGTGCGCGCGTCTACACGGCCACAACTACATCGTCGTAGTGGAGCTTTCAGGTGGCGAACTGAACGAACATGGCTTTGTGCGCGACTACCACGACCTGGCGGCGCTCAAGCACTACATCGACGGGACGTTCGACCATCGGCATCTTAACGACGTTCTAGGGCATGACCGTGTCACGGCGGAATGTCTGGCCAGGCACTTCCACGACTGGTGCAAGGTGCGGCTACCACAAACCTCCGCCGTGCGGGTGAGCGAGACGCCGAAAACCTGGGCGGAATACCGGCCATGACTAACGCAATGCAGCCCGGAATCCGCGTGAGCGAGATTTTTGGGCCGACCATTCAGGGCGAAGGCATGCTGATCGGCTTGCCCACGGTGTTCGTAAGAACAGGCGGGTGCGATTATCGCTGTTCCTGGTGCGACAGCCTGCATGCGGTGGACAGTCGCTTCCGCCATGATTGGGAGATGATGTCAACCGACGCGGTCTGGCAAAAGGTCATTGCGCTTTCCGGCGGTCAGCCCGTGATGGTGTCGCTGTCAGGCGGCAATCCGGCCATCCAGCCGCTTGGCCCGCTGATCGACCGCGGGCATGGTGAGGGCTACCGCTTTGCATTGGAAACCCAGGGCTCGGTGCCTAAGGAATGGTTCGCGGATCTGGACGTGCTGGTGCTCAGCCCCAAGCCACCCTCAAGCGAAATGACGACAGATTGGGCCGCGTTCGACACCTGCGTCGAGGCGGCGCAGGATAAGCCGCGGATGGCGCTCAAGCTCGTCGTCTTCGACGATGAGGACTATGCCTATGCCAAGGACGCCGCGACGCGCTACCCGCAATTACCCGTCTATCTGCAGCCCGGCAATCACACGCCGCCGCGTCCCGGTAACGAAGACGTGCTGATCGACATGGCCGGTGTGATGAAACGCATGGAATGGCTGGTCGAAAAAGTGACCCGTGACAGGTGGTTCGAGGCGCGCGTACTGCCGCAACTTCATGTTCTGCTTTGGGGAAACAAACGGGGCGTCTAGCCCACGCCGATGACGTAGACGGACATCCAGTTGTCGGCAGCAACGTCGGCCAAGAAAGCCCGAAAATGCCGTGCTGGAAAAGGTTTCGAATCCGCATGCTGGCTCGCCTATCGCCGGTGCTTCGCGCTCCTCCAGGCGTGACTTGCTCTCGGTACGTGCGCGCGCTTCCCCAGGGTTGATTGGTCGCCGATCGCCGCCTCGGGCCGAATGCGCTTGACAAGATAGCGCCGGCTCGTTCAATTCGGAGCATTCACCAGGGGAGTCCCGGCAAGGGGCTGAGATACTGCTGGCTTTCGCGGCGCAGTGACCCGTTGAACCTGATCCAGTTCATACTGGCGTAGGGACGGTGCAAGCGCTTTGCGGGAGTTTACGCCCGAGGTCCTGTTTCGAGCAGGCGGCCAAAGCGTCTTTTCATCCTTCCGGCACAGAACTGGGTCTCCAATGCACGAGCAAAGGAGCCTCAAGATGAATGCCCTCACCCCCGCCGTGTCGACGGGACCACTGCCCGCCTCACGCAAGATCCACAAGTCTGGCGTCCTCTATCCGCACATCAAAGTGCCGATGCGCGAAATCTCCGTCCATCCGACAGCCGGGGAGCCGCCTGTCACCGTCTACGATCCGTCAGGCCCCTATACCGACCCGACTGTCGAAACCAGCATCGACAAGGGCCTTGCCCGGCTTCGCCACGAATGGGTCGCGGCGCGCGGCGATGTCGAAGCCTATGACGGCCGCCATGTCCAGCCCGAAGACAATGGATTTGTCACGGGTGAGCGCCTGACGCCGGAATTTCCCTTACGCAACCGGCCGCTCAGGGCCAAGGCCGGCAAGGCGGTGACACAGCTCGCCTATGCGCGTGCCGGCATCATCACGCCCGAAATGGAGTTCGTCGCCATCCGCGAGAACCTCGGACGCGAGAGCCTGTGCGGCAAGCTGCATCGCGACGGCGAAAGCTTCGGCGCGGCGCTTCCTGATTTCGTCACGCCGGAATTCGTGCGCGAGGAGGTGGCGCGCGGACGGGCGATCATTCCCGCAAACATCAATCATCCCGAGAGCGAGCCGATGATCATCGGCCGCAATTTCCTGGTGAAGATCAACGCCAATATCGGCAATTCAGCGGTCACATCGTCGATGGCCGAGGAGGTCGAAAAAATGGTCTGGGCGATCCGCTGGGGCGCCGATACGGTGATGGATCTGTCGACCGGCCGCAACATTCACAACATCCGCGACTGGATCGTGCGCAATTCACCGGTGCCGATTGGCACCGTGCCGCTTTACCAGGCGCTCGAGAAGGTCGGCAGCGTCGCCGAGGATCTGACCTGGGAGGTCTATCGCGACACGCTGATCGAACAGGCCGAACAAGGCGTCGACTATTTCACCATCCATGCGGGCGTGCGGCTGCACTACATCCCGCTGACCGTCGACCGGGTCACTGGCATCGTCTCGCGCGGCGGCTCTATCATGGCCAAATGGTGCCTCCACCATCACCGGGAAAGCTTCCTTTACGAGCATTTCGCGGAAATCTGCGACATCTGCCGTGCCTATGATGTGTCCTTTTCCCTCGGCGACGGCCTTCGTCCCGGCTCGATCGCCGATGCCAACGACGCGGCGCAATTCGCCGAGTTGGAAACGCTCGGCGAGCTGACGAAGATCGCCTGGGCAAAGGACTGCCAGGTGATGATCGAGGGGCCCGGCCACGTGCCGATGCACAAGATCAAGGAGAACATGGACAAGCAGCTCGCTGTGTGCGGCGAGGCGCCGTTCTATACGCTTGGGCCGCTGACGACCGACATCGCGCCGGGCTATGACCACATCACCTCAGGTATCGGCGCGGCGATGATCGGGTGGTTCGGCACGGCCATGCTCTGCTACGTCACGCCCAAGGAGCATCTCGGCCTTCCCGATCGCAACGATGTCAAGATTGGCGTCATCACCTACAGGATAGCTGCCCATGCCGCCGACCTGGCGAAGGGCCACCCGGCAGCGAAAGTCAGGGATGATGCCCTTTCCCGCGCGCGCTTCGAGTTCCGCTGGGAGGACCAGTTCAACCTGTCGCTCGACCCCGAAACCGCGCGTTCCTTCCATGACCAGACCTTGCCGAAGGAGGCGCACAAGGTCGCGCATTTCTGCTCCATGTGCGGGCCGAAATTCTGCTCGATGCGCATCTCCCACGACATCCGGGCCGAGGCGCAGAAAGAGGGCATGGCGGCGATGGCGGCGAAATACCGCGAGGGCGGCAGTCTTTATATGCCGGTGGACGGCGAACCGCTTTTGTCGAAGATGCCGGAGCCGTCATGAGGGTGCTGGTCAAAGGGGCCGGCGTCGCCGGCCTCTCTGCTGCCTTCGAACTCGCCGCCCGCGGGGCGGCGGTGACCGTCGCCGAGACCCGGCACTGCCTTGGCGGCAACGCATCATGGATGGCCGGCGGCATGCTCGCGCCCTGGTGCGAGCGCGAAAGCGCCGAACAGCCGGTGCTGGATCTCGGACGCGATGCCGCCGACTGGTGGGATGCGGTGCTGCCGGGTCATGTCACGCGGGCCGGAACGCTCGTTTTGGCGATGCCGCGGGATGCAGGCGAACTCGACCGGTTTGCAAGCCGCACCTCGGGCCATCGGCGGGTCGACGAAGACGAAATTGCGCTCCTGGAGCCCGATCTCGCCGGCCGCTTCCGTCGCGGGCTGTTCCTCCCGGGTGAAGCCCATCTCGACCCACGTCGTGCAATGGCGGCGCTGCATGAAAAACTCGCCGGAAGCGGCGTCGAATTCCGCTTCGGAGTGGACGGCCGGCACATGACGGGATTCGACCGCGAGATCGACTGCACGGGAATGGCCGCGGTCGATGACCGACTGCGCGGCGTTCGGGGCGAGATGCTGATCCTGCGCACGCCGGACATTTCGCTGTCACGCCCGGTCCGGCTGCTTCATCCGCGTTTGCCGCTCTATCTGGTGCCGCGCGCCGACCACCGTTTCATGGTCGGCGCGACGATGGTCGAGAGCCAATCCGGAGAACCGGTCACGGTCCGTTCGATGATGGAGCTTCTGAGCGCCGCCTATGCCCTCCATCCAGCGTTCGGCGAGGCAGGCATCGTTGAGACCGGTGCCGGTGTTCGTCCAGCCTTTCCCGACAATCTGCCGCGCGTCGAAATGAGCGGCGAAACCGTCGCGATCAACGGGCTCTATCGCCATGGTTTTCTTCTCGCCCCCGCCATGGCGCGCCAGGCGGCCGACCTGGTTTTCAGTCAAGACGGAACCAAGGAACTTACTCATGAAACTGATGGTCAACGGCGAAGCGTATGAGGTTGCCGCCACCACGCTGGCGGAGCTGCTTGCCGCGCTCGACTATGAGGGCGATTGGCTGGCAACGGCCGTCAACTGCGATCTCGTGCACAAAGCCAACCGCGCGGAGTTCCAGTTGAGCGACGGCGACCGGATCGAAATCCTCTCGCCCATGCAGGGAGGCTAGCATGTTCGATCTTCTCGGAACGACGCTTGCCTCACGCCTGCTTCTCGGCACCGCTCAATACCCTTCGCCGGCCATCCTTGCCGATGCGGTCAAGGCGTCGGGCACATCGGTGGTGACCGTCTCGCTGCGCCGTGAGATGGCAGGCGGCAGAGCCGGCGAAAAATTCTGGTCGCTGATCCGCGCACTCGGCACAAGAATCCTGCCCAACACTGCCGGCTGTCACTCCGTCAAGGAAGCGGTCACCACCGCAAAAATGGCGCGCGAAGTGTTCGGAACCAACTGGATCAAGCTCGAAGTGATCGGCAACCACGACACACTGCAGCCGGACGTGTTCGGCCTTGTCGAAGCCGCCCGAATCCTTTGCGAGGACGGTTTTGATGTATTCCCGTATACCACCGACGACCTAGTCGTCACCGAGCGGCTGCTTGCGGCGGGCTGCAACGTCTTGATGCCGTGGTGCGCACCGATCGGATCCGCCCTCGGGCCGATAAACATCACGGCGCTGCGCTCGATGCGCGGACATTTCCCTGGCGTCCCGCTGATTGTGGATGCAGGGCTCGGGCGACCGTCGCACGCGGCGATTGTCATGGAACTCGGCTTTGACGCCGTGCTCCTGAACACGGCGGTCGCCAGGGCGGCCGATCCAGTCGGCATGGCGCGTGCGTTCGGCAAGGCGGTCGAGGCCGGTCGTGAAGCTTTCAGTTCGGGAATGCTCGAACCGCGCGACGTCGCCGTGCCGTCGACACCGACGATCGGCAGGGCAGTTTTTTCATGAAGCTCGATCCCTTCTATCTGATCGTCGAAAGTGCAGCCTGGATCGATCGGCTGGTGCCGCTCGGCGTCAAGCTGGTGCAGCTTCGCATCAAGACCATGGGCGAAGCCGGATTGCGCGCTGAGATCCGCACAGCGAAGGCCTTGTGCGCTCGATACGGGTGCCAGCTCATCATCAATGATTACTGGCGACTGGCCATCGAGGAAGGCTGCGACTTCGTTCATCTCGGTCAGGAGGATATGCAAACCGCCGACCGTTCGCGGATTCGGGTAGCCGGCGTGAGGCTCGGACTGAGCACGCATGATGGTGTCGAACTGGACACGGCGATGGCCGCCGAGCCTGACTATATCGCGCTTGGGCCCATCTACCCGACCATCCTGAAGAAGATGAAATGGGCGCCGCAGGGACTCGAACGGATCAGAGAATGGAAGCATCGGGTAGCGCCAATCCCATTGGTCGCCATTGGCGGTCTCAACCCTGACAGGCTCGACGGAGTTTTCGCGGCTGACGCCGACAGCGCGGCGGTGGTCACCGACATCACGCTGAATGCCGATCCCGAAGGGCGCACACGAGAATGGATCGAAAAGACGGAGCGATGGCGCTGAGGCGAGAACCGCATGTGCTTGTCGTTGGCGGGTCGGACTCCAGCGGTGGAGCTGGAATTGCCCGCGATATAGAAACGGTTTCCGCCTTCGGGCTGCGCAGTTGTCTTGCCATCACCGCCGTGACAGTCCAGACGCACTCGGCTGTCGAGCACGTCAAGCTTGTGCCGTCGGAGCTTGTCGCCGCTCAGATGCGCGCCGCGTTCGCTGCCAACGCTGTCGCGGCCGTCAAGATAGGCATGATTGGGACATCGGCGGCTGTTGAGGCAGTCGGCGCTGTTTTGGTCAACCGCCAAGTGCCTGTGATACTCGACCCGGTCCTGGCCTCTACCTCGGGACGCAATCTGCTGGCGGACGATGCCATTAATATGCTGCGCCACGATCTGATGCCGATCTGCCGGCTTGTAACGCCTAACCTGGTCGAGCTGGCTGCGTTTACCGGCTCGTCACCGGCCGCGGACGAAGAAGGGGCTTGTCGTCAGGCTGAAGAGCTATCGAGGACGGTGAGGACCGCCGTACTCGTCAAGGGCGGCCATGCACAAGGAACCCGTTGCGTCGACGTGCTTTTGCAGCCGAACCAACCTGCAGTTCGGTTCGAGGCGCCCCGCTTGCCTCGTGGGATGCGCGGAACGGGTTGCATGATGGCCAGCGCAGTCGCCGCCTCGCTTGCTCTTGGAGCGTCGCTGGAAGCGAGCGTGCGCCAAGCCAAGCAACATGTTTTCGATGCGCTTGCCGGATCGAAGGACATCGGGCCGATAAGCTGATCGGGCCGAACGTATCCAACGCTCCGATCAAGTCTGGCAGGCGATCGTGGGTCTACTCCTAGGTAGTGTGCTGAGAGTTCTGCAAATTCGCTGAGAGAGGGCGGTCATGGCAGGCTGGTGATGTTCAACGTCACCGATTCCCGCGAAGGAACGCCACCATGACCAAGACAGAAGGTAAGTCGACCAGCGCTGCCGTCAAAGACATTCTGCTTTCGAATCCGGAGGGGCTGCACGAAGTGATCCGTGCGGTAATGCAGGAGGGTCTCGAGGCCGAGATGGAGGAGGCGCTGGGTGCTTCGAAGGGCGAACGCACGCCTGAGCGCCTTGGGTATCGCTCGGGTTACTACGGCCGCACCCTCGTCACCCGGGTGGGCAAGCTTGAGCTGCGGGTTCCACAGGACCGGGCGGGTCACTTCTCCACCGAGCTGTTCGAGCGCTACCAGCGTTCGGAGCGGGCCTTGGTTGCGACGCTTGCGGAGATGTATGTGCAGGGCGTGTCGACCCGCAAGGTCAAGGCGATCACGGAAGAGCTGTGCGGTCATGCCTTCTCGGCTTCGTCGATCTCGGCCATCAACAAGCGCTTGGACGAGAGCCTGAAGGCGTTTGCCGAACGACCGCTTCAGGAGCCATTCCCCTACCTCATTCTCGATGCCCGCTACGAGAAAGTGCGCGAAGCCGGCATCGTGATGAGCCAGGCGGTGCTGATCGCGGTCGGCATCGACTGGGACGGGCGCCGGCAGATCCTGGCCGTGGAGATGGCCAATCGCGAGAGCCGCTCCGCCTGGAAGGACTTCCTCGTCGGCTTGAAACGACGCGGTCTCAAGGGCGTCGAACTGGCCGTGTCCGACGACCATGCCGGCCTGGTCGCGGCGATCGGCGAGGTGATCCCGGAAGCAGCATGGCAGCGCTGCTACGTCCACTTCCTCAGGAACGCGCTCGATCACCTGCCCAGGAAGCACGGCGACGATTGTCTGCAGGAACTGCGCTGGCTCTACGACCGGCGCGATCTCGCCGAGGCCAAGGCCGATCTCGCCGCATGGCTGTCCAAATGGTCCGCCCGCTACCCGCGGCTGACCACCTGGGCGGAAGAAGCCATAGAACAGACGCTGACTTTCTTCCGGCTGCCGCGTCAGCATCACAAGCACCTGAAGTCCACAAACATGCTTGAACGGCTCAATGAGGAAATCCGCCGGCGCACCTATGTCGTGCGCATCTTCCCGAACGCCGAAAGCTGCCTGCGCCTGGTCAGGGCGCTGGCCGTCGAAACCAACGAAAACTGGATGGAGGCCAACCGCTACATCAACATGGATGATCTGCGCGAGCACAAGAAGCTCGCTCTACGCCAAGCCGCATGACCAGATTCATGATCGCCCATTTTGCAGAACTTGACGCACACAACCTACTCCTAGGACATGAAGGCCCTATCCGAGGGGTGAAAATGCGGCATGCACGGTCGCTTTCGCCCATGAACAACACGCCGCTTTGAGGAGGAGCCGCATGCCTTCTGTGCCAACAGGTTGATGGGTCATCCGAAACCCGCACCTAGTCGTCGCTAGCGACCGCATGCCGCTTGGCACGTTGTTGGGTGAGCGAACGTTCGAACCGGGGTTAGCCAACTCGAGCCATAATTGCGGATTGAATCGCCGTTGCGGTATATAGGGAAGCATCTAACGACAGATTCCCAAACGCCGGTTGACAAAGGAGGTAGTTTGCACCTGCCGCTTCCAGCTGATCACGAAGAGCTTGTCCCGCAGAAGCTGCCGTTCCTACTACGCACAATTCCTTCTCGATTGCTGCATCGAAGGTCAGCGGCAGGTTTGGTGGAGTCGGCATGCCATTGAGATCATAAAGGAATTTAAAGCTCGTTAGCCACCGTTCGTAAGCAGGTGCGGCGAGTGAACGTGCATCTGTTTCAGAACGCCCAATCACGACCATTCGGAGCAACCCAAGAAATGGCGTTTGGTCGTCCGCCTCACTGGTGTGCTCTCGACCGGCGCGGAAGGCATCAGTGATTCTTCGAACGGAAGAGGAAGGTCCCACGCACGCGATGTTCACGCCATTCGCAGCGGCCCAGACTGCCGATTCCGGTCGATTGGTGGCGATCCAAGTCGGCGGATGTGGACGCTGATGAGTTCTTAGCGTCAGCGGAACGCTGTTCAACTCAAAATGGCGACCTTGATAGGATAGCGTGCCGCCCTTCAGCGCATTGATAAGAATTTCGCTGGCTTCCGCATAGTGGTTTGGCGCCGCGTCCGAGCCAATCCCGAAGTAACCCAATTCGATCGGGAGCGAGCCGCGCCCTATCCCAAGTTCGAGCCTGCCACCGCTCAATTGGTCCAGCATACAGATCTCTTCGAACGCACGTAGCGGATGATAGAGGGCAAGCAGCATTACCAACGGGCCGACACGAAGGCGCCGGGTTCGCTGGGCTACGCTCGACAAGAACAGATTCGGTGAGGGACCTCTCCCATGTGGGGTACAATGGTGCTCTGCGAGATGATATGCATAGAACCCAAGGTGATCGCACGCCTCCGCTAACATCAGGCGATCTTCGTACTGTCGGGCGATATCGGGGCCGTCCTCGTCCAGATGATCGAAGATGCCGACAGCTAGGCCTGAAGGAAAGGCCTTATCCATGATATTGTCTCCATTTTTGACGCAACAAGTCCGGTTGCTTGCGTATTCCAAGCAATTTAAAGATTTCTCGCTCGTGTAATCGTTCGGATTATTGCATGCGAAATGCTAAAGCAGAGCCTTAGCAACCTAATGCGGGGGTGTTGACATATTCAATATTCTGCTAATACGACTAGCGGCACGAAGAAACGCATCCATTTGCTCTTTTGTACCGATGCTGACGCGGATGTAATTCTCCAAACCTTTATCTGGAAAGACGGCAACAAGTATTTTGTGCCTTGCGAAGGCTGATTGCCACCATGAGCCGTCCTGTCCCGTTGGCACGCGGGCAAGCAAGAAGTTTGCGTGGGAAGGGATTACGGAAAATCCAAGTTGCGACAGCGCGAGCGTCACTCGCCGTCGTTCATGCCTGATGTGTCTGTGGTTGTCTGCATAGGCGGCGCGGTGCGCAAGGACGCTGATACCAACCGCCTGCCCGATCACATTCATGTTGAAGACGTTCTGGATGTTGCGTAGCCTGCCGATAATTTCAGGATGACCGAAACCGAAACCGACGCGAACGCCGGCGGCAGCATAGCTTTTCGAAAATGTCCTTAAGACCAGAAGGTTCGAATAGCGATTGATGAGGCGTAGACCATTCTCGGGTGCAAAGTCGACGTAGGCCTCATCTAGCACGATCAAGCGGTCCGATTTCGCTACCAGGCGTTCGATATCGGCCACCGGAACGAACGTTCCAGTCGGATTGTTCGGATTGGCTAGCAGAATGAACTTGGCGTCCTTTGCAGGACCGAAGAGCAATTGCTCCATCTGCAAGGAATGATCTTCGCTAAATTCGATTTCGACAAATTGAGCACCCTGCAACGTTGCAAGTTTGCGGTTGAACGAAAAGCCTGGCGACATCATCGCCACGCTATCCCCCGGGGTAAGGAATGCTCTGTAGACAAGTCCAAGCAGTTCAGACGATCCGTTGCCGGCGATCACCTGATCCATGGAGACGCTGTAGGCATTCGCGGCTGCTTCCCTCAAGCTGATGTTATCGTCTTCTGGATATAGATACTGCCGTTCGAGAGCTGCAATCGCACTTTGCATTATGATTGCCGGAAGCGGGAAGGGGTTCTCATTCGTGTTTAGTTTTACCCAACTTGAATCCGGCGCTGGTGTATCGGATGGCAGAGCATCTAACTGTCTCGCCACTTGCGAAAGAGACGACAGCACACTCTGAAGTTTTGCATCGGACATGTTTTTCTCCGTTTCAGTCGCAGAGGGAATCCGGGATGAACTGATGGTCTAGAGCACATGGCCGACCAACAGTGCATTCACACCGCCGTTGTCAGCACATTGACCCCGCGAGGTCGGGCGGGCTGTCCTCCCGGGTCGGATTGGCCCGACGCTCAGTCCGCATCCACTCGTCATCGGGCCAAGGCTCCGCCAACCACCAACGCTTGATTTGTCCCTGATATTTGCCTCGGTCAGCCTTTCAAGGACGCTTGATCTGATGCCGTATTTCCTCAGCGTGTATCCAATCTGGCGGGGCGTCAGTCCAAGGAGGCGCCGCCTTTGTCTGCACCGAGCCATCTCTTCACGGCCGCGATGACACGCTCGCGATTTGACATACTCGTACCTTTAAAAAGGCTGCGCTGGGAGGCGCCAGCGGTGCCTGGTCGCTGACGACGGACGGGACCGTATCGGCGGCCCAAGGAGCAGCCTCAGTCGGCCGCGTGGCCGGCCTGTCTGGCATCATCGGCCCCAGTTGCGGCACCTTGTTGCCCGGTCCGCTCTTCCACGGCGCCGCGAAAAAACACTGTCCGTGGCAGCAGTCAAAGTCGTTTCTGCCGATTGACGCTCCCGCTGCCAGGAACATGCGATGCAGCTTCACTGTCTGCCCAACCAGATTGGCGATTGCGGTGAGGAGGCGGAGGTCGTAATCGAGGAGGGAACTAGATTTGTTGTCCAAGATGCGGTCGATGGTCGGCGTGCCCACGACGTTCGCATCGACGCGAACGGGTACGCCGATGAACGACACTTTCATGTTGTCGGACGCCCCGAGCGCGTCCTTGTCGGCGGCGTTGAAAGCCGGATCCACCGCTTGGTTGCGGATTTTGACTGGTCACGGGCAAGCGCGAAAAAACGCCCTAGCCGTAAGTCGGGGCGCTGCAACGTGGTCGAGTGCACAGCGGTGCGATGCCTTGCCATGGGGTTTCCTTTCATGAATCGCGACCGTCGACTGGCTTCTGCACGCCGCAACCGCACGTTGATTCACGAGACGGGAATGGGGCGGGAGAGTCAATCGAGCTTTCTTTCATTCGCGAAAGGAAACTCTGCGCTCATGATAGAATTCCATCAGTTTCATATAGCTCCGGTAGATGATATCGAACGGCAGAATGTCTGCCCCGGCGTCGCCGCGGTGCCGGTGCTGATGGCCCGGGCCATCAGCCTAATCAGCTCCTGGCAAAGCTGGGCGCAGTGGCGTGGCGACCGCCATCGCGACGATGCCATCTACGAGGGCCGACCCGGCGTGATTTCATTGACAATCGCGACAGCGTCTTGAGCTTTGCGCACCTCGCGGAGCGCCTGATGGCCCCCTGCCCCCGCCGACCATACAGAAGCCGACGAGCTCAGGTTGCCGTGCATGAGATCCAGCGTGGTCTCGTATGTGCTGCGCTGCGCCGTTTCGCAAACGTCTAGTCACATTTTCGAAGTGCGTGTTGGAATCGGTGATTCCGACACATTATCGCCACGTTTTAGCCGCGAGGTGGTCGTAATCTCCCACCGTGAAAGCCGGCGTTGCCCTGAGACGGTTCGGTCCGGCATCGGCTCAAACCAGCCCCCCACTTAAGGGTCAGTGCCGGATCGAACGCTCTTGCATCTCTTCTTGAAGGAAATCAGGTGCGACGCCGAAGCAAGCTGATCCGCTCCATTGAGCGACACATGGTCCGCCAAATTGCCCAGCGCGCCAAGCACCTACAAATCAACGATGTTTTGAGGCGGCGGCTGCCAGGCGAGACGCATTGGGGCCGGCAAGGCCATTCCGAGCCCCCAGCGCGCGAGATGCTTCGGATCGGAAGTGTTGCGTAGCTCACTTCTCGAGGATCGATCCGATCGCAAAGACGCATCACGGATCGCATGTCGTGCTCGACCAGCAGAATGGAAACATTGTCCATCGTTAACCTGAACTCGTTGCCCTGCGGTCACCGCTGCTCGTTCACGCTGAAAGTGCGGTGAATCGCGGTGTCCAACTGAGCTCGCATCAGAGCACGACGAGGATGAGTATGGCGGGCTAGACGCACCTGGTCTCGGCCTATGCGATAACCCACAGCCTCGTGCTGGGGGAATTGGCGGTGGCCGACAAATCCAATGAGATCACCGCCATTCTCTTTGCTGCTGAAGGAACTGGCCGCGTCCGGAGCGCTGGCGGGCAGTTTCGTTTCCATCGACGCCATGGGGCTGTTAGTCCGACATCGCGGAGACGATCGTCGATCTCTGCGGCGACTATATCTTGGCCACCAAGGACAACCAGAAGACTGCCCATGCCGACAGCTCTATTTCGACGCCGCTCCCGTCAATGAGATCGGTGACCGAGGTCGAAAGGGGCCATGGCCGCATCTAGACGCGCCGTCATCTCGTCTCACAGCGCGTCGACTGGATGAGTGGCAGAAGGCGCTATCCCGACGAGCCGCGCTTCAAGGGCCTCATCACCATCGCTATGGTCGAGACCCACATCGAGACCCGCGCCGAGGTCAGGGTCGAGCGGCGATGCTACATCTCCTCTCGCATCCTCACCGCAAAAACCTTCGCCGAGGCCACCCCATTGGGGATCGAGAAGGGTTACGTGAATTCAAGGAGGACCAGTCCCGCCTGCGCCGGGGCCACGCGCCACAAACATGGCGATGGTCCGCCACGTCGCCCTCAACCTCATCCGAGCCATGTCCGGAAAACAATCCATCAAGGGAGCGAAAAATCGCGACCTTGGATACCTACTACCTGATTGCAGCTCTCCAATTCCGGATGGTCGACCCATACCAGCATAATAGGAGGATATTTGCTGCTCTTTCCTCGTCCCGCCATAGGAGGAAACGGCACCGCGACCTTGATGCAGTGTCATGGATGGATAGGGCATCATTCGGGAACCGAACCAATCCACAGAAATATTTTGTTGGTATTTTTGTTGGTCCGCGCTGCTATTGCTCCATGCCGAGGCGATTGAAAACGAACTCAAATTTTCTCTACTTGGATTCCGCCTCTGTCAACATGACCAAGCGTGGCGCCGACCAGATCGGCGGCGCCGACTACACATTCGACTGCACCGGCAGCACCAAGGTGATGCGCCAGGCACTCGAAGCGTCGCATCGCGGCTGGGGCAAGTCGGTCGTCATCGGCGTGGCGGGTGCCGGCCAGGAGATTTCGACGCGGCCTTTCCAGCTGGTCACCGGACGCACCTGGATGGGCACCGCCTTCGGCGGCGCGCGCGGCCGCACCGACGTGCCAAAAATCGTCGACTGGGTACATGGACGGCAAGATCCAGATCGACCCGATGATCACTCATTTGCTGAAGCTGGAAGACATCAACAAGGGCTTCGACCTCATGCATGCGGGCAAATCAATCCGAAGCGTCGTGGTTTACTGAGGAGAAAAAGAGCCGCCGACCGAAGGGCCAGCGACTGAAGTTGCACGGGTTCACAAGGGAGGAATAAATGCCGGAAAAACTTCCCAAGATCGACAATGGACTGCCTAGGGAAAGCGCAAGCTTTGCCGGCGGCACGCTGGTCTGTGCCTGCACCAGCAAGCCGGTGAAGGTTAAGGTCAAGGGCCAGATCGCCCACAACCATGCCTGCGGCTGCACCAAATGCTGGAAGCCGGCAGGCGCGGTGTTCTCGGTCGTGGCAGTCGCCGGCACCGGCGACGTCACCGTCACCGAGAATGGCGACAAGCTCAAAGTGGTCGACCCCGGCGCGCTGATCCTGCGCCATGCCTGCACCGGCTGCGGCGTCCACATGCACGGACCGGTTGAGCGCGACCATCCGTTCAAGGGCCTCCTCAACCCCGGCCTGATGGACTACATCGCCACCTGGACCGCGAAAAAGTCCGGCGCGTTGCCGGCCTGACAGCCGTAGGATTTCAGGTATGGGGCCGGACACGTTTCCGGCCCCTTGGGCAACGGTGGAATCCAACTACCAGCTGGAAAGTAGTATCCTAGTGAGATTACCTCAGGTCTGAGGAAGGACGAGGGCCGACGCCCACAGCGGGCTTTCGTGAGATGGCCTGGCTGGCAAGGCCGAGCCTTTCTCGTCGGTCATCGGCGAAATTCTCGGCGGACGCTGTGTCTTAAAACCGATGAACTGTCAGTTTGCCGTCCCGTCCTGCAGAACAAGAGCGGCCTGCGGCACATAGGATGAATAGCCTGCATAACCAGTTAGGTCCGTAAGGCCTCCGGTTCGAGTCCAGACTCCCCTTGGGAGGTCGAATAGCGAGGTTTAAAATTTGTAAGAATTGCGGCGATGACCGCCGCATTTTTTAAAAGATTGTAAATTCACTTCTAACGTGATAGTTTATAGGAGTCATGGAATGCGGCGATCATCGCCGCATGCTAGCGCCTTTATAAACTTATGCCAACGAACACTGACCGGAGACAATTGCTGCAAAACCTGGTGCCTGAAGGCCTGCCGGTTACAAAACAATGGCTAGCGAAGCAGACCCCGGACTTCGATCGCCATGCGCTCGACAATCTGGTCAAAAGCAGGCAGCTCACGCCGCTCGCATCCGGCGTCTACATACGCCCCGGTGCACACCTCACCTGGCAGGGCGTCGTCGCTGCGTTGCAGACTATCTTCCGCACGGATCTCACTGTCGGCGGGCTGACTGCACTCGAATTGCAAGGATTTGCACATTACCTGCCACTGTCGAGGCAACGTGCAGTCCATCTCTACGGCAAAACCGCTTTGCCCACCTGGCTACAAAATGCGCTGCCTTCAGTTCAATTGGTTCGACACAGCCGTCTCAACTCACTAGGCGGTGCCGGTCTCCTAACTTGGGAGTATGATACCAAAGAGCGATCTTTCGTGGCCAGCGACATACCGGGTCAACGGGCAAGCGCGTGGCCGTTCACCATGTCGTCGCCCGAGCGCGCTTATCTCGAAGTTCTCAACGAAGTGCCTGGCACCATCTCTTTCGAACATGCCGACCAGCTTCTCCAAGGTATGACGACCCTCTCGCCAAGGCGCATGGAGCAGCTCTTGCGAAAATGCTCGAGCGTCAAATTGCGCAGGCTGTTCTACTGGATGGCCGAGCGCCATTCCTACGTCTGGCTGAAGAAGCTCCCCAAACCCGACGCGCTCGATGAGCTTGGCCTTGGCAGCGGCAACAGAGTGGTGGCCAGGGGCGGCAGACTCGATACAAAATACCACATAACGGTCCCGGAGGAGATGTGGACACAAGTAGCCCCTACTACAGACAAGTCCGGCTCCTGACGCGGGTCTTGCCGCTGGTTGCGGCGGAGATGTGCTTCGCCCTAAAAGGCGGCACCGCCATCAATCTCTTTATTCGCGATCTGCCGCGGCTTTCCGTCGACATCGATCTTGTCTACCTGCCCATGGACGAGCGTGACGAGGCGCTCAAGAAAATCGCCGAAGCGCTGTCACGCATTGCAGACACCATCGCCATGGCTATCCCCGATACGGAGATCATTCGATCATATGAAGATCAGCGGGATGCCTTGCGTCTTTTCGTGACGCAAGGCGGCGATCGCATCAAGATCGAACTCTCCCCCGTGCTGCGCGGCTCGGTATTCCCCGAGGAGCTACGAGAGGTGTCGCCGGTCGTCGAAGAGCAATTCGGCTACGTCGAAATGCAGCTTCTTTCGATTCCCGATCTCTATGCCGGAAAAATCTGCGCCGCGCTCGATCGCCAACATCCGCGCGACCTCTTCGATGTCAAGTTGTTGCTCGAGAATGAAGGGTTGACCGAGGATTTGGTAAAGACCTTTCTCGTCTACCTCATCAGTCACAATCGAACGATAGCTGAGCTCCTTCAACCGACCCGCAAGGATATTGCCGGCATCTACGAAGGTGAGTTTTTGCGCATGTCGCAGATCGAGGTGAGTCTCGATGAATTGCTCGACGTTCGCGAGCGATTGATCGTGGGCCTCAATCAGGCATTGACCGGCGATCAGCGAAAATTTCTTCTCTCTTTTAAGGCGCGTCGCCCACAATGGGAGCTTCTCGGAATTGAAGGGGCGGACAAGCTTCCCGCCGTTCGCTGGAAGCTCCAGAATCTGGAACGCATGCCTGATGCGAGACATCAGCAGGCATACGAAAATCTTGAGCGAGTGCTCAGCAAGAAAGCGAGCGACACCACCCCGCCACCGCGTACCGATACCGAAAAGTGAGGCCTTGTTTGCCTGCTCACCTTGCTACCGCGTTGCCCGGCGAACGGCACGGCTGAGGACCTCGCTCGAATCTGAATCGGGGTGCTCGCCACCGCCTTTCCATTCATCAGAAACCAGCCATTCTTCGAAGTAGAATAGCCATGTCGCAATCCATGGAATGAAGGTCTGGTCCAGTGTCGCACTGCACTTAAATGTAAGATTGCGCGGTCCTCTCGCAGAGACCGGTAACTTCTCTGGGGTCAGGCGGCGCGCAGGAGTGGCGGTCTGGGCTTGAATAGTGGTGGGACGTTCGGCTCTGTCTGTCGGAACGGTGCCCGCAATCGATCGCGAAGCTCGCCGTTGAGATCTGCCGTGCGGACCTGCATGAGCATGTGAGCGCCGTGAAGCGACCATCGCATCTGCTGTTTCTTGACCATCCGCTTGCCGACGAGTGAATTCACTGCTGACTCAGCCAAGGTCGTGGCGACGCGAAGCCCGGCTCGGTAGCGCTTGCCATAGTTGATGATCGCGCCGCGGTTCGATCGGATATAAGTCAGGAGCTGCGAGCCGAGGCTGTGAAGGACGGACGACGGAGAACTCGCCGCCTCCCTGCAAATCGATCACTCTCTCCAAGAGTTGTTCCAGGTCGCGGATCGCGCGATCGACCCGCCCATGCCACAGACGCCACTTCACCGCTCTGATGTCCTGGTCGATGAGGGGAAGCGCTTCAGAGAGACCCGATGGGGATCGAGCCATATGATCGGCGATCTGCTGCATCGGCTGGATCTTCATGGCGATGTGGACCAGTCGATGATGTGGGCCGTCGGCTTCGGCATTGCGCGGGGCAGCCGCTTCAGGATTTCGGCGCCGTCCGAAATCACTGTCACATCGCCAAAGCCGCGGTAACCTACTTCCCGAAGGGCATGAAGCGCACGATCCCGGATTGCCCGTTGGTCCGTGCTGCTGGTCACGAAATAGCGGCCGCCACCTTCGCCCCGCCCGCCGCGGCCGCATCGGGCCACGACGAGCTCGAAGTTGCGCGCTGAATTGGGATCGGCGCTGCGAACATGCGCAGTATCGATGCTGATGACGAACTCTTTGCGGCGATCGCCGGGCAGCTGCATTTCAAGCTGGCGTCGTTCGTCCGTTTGCGCCCTTGCGTGCAATTCTTCGTCAGCAACCTGATCGTCGAGCCGTTCGCCAATCCTGATGGTTCGCTTGCGCACGGTGGCATGCGTCTCGGTCGGCTCAACAGGTAGGAATTCGGCAAGCACATCCGCTGCCCGTCGGTACGGCATCATGCTCCCCAGCCGCGCCGTCAGTTCCATCAGCTCGGATGTCGCTCGATCGGGGCAGATCTCCTTCAGCGGCGCGAAGGCAATGACCGTGCCCGGGTATCATCCAGCGAGGATTGCGCACCTCCACGGTGCCGAAGACGGTCTGGATCTGGCGCGTCGTGTAGTCCTTGACCGGCCGAAACCTGTGGCAATCCGGGCAGACCCGGCGAAAGAGCGAATACGTCTCCGCCTCGTGGTTCACAACCGCGCTCTGCAGCGCCGTCATGATCGTCTTACCGTCCTCGATCGACAGGCCAAGGTCGCCGTCAGACAGACGGTTCCATCTCTTGTCGATGCGAACCGCCTTCCGGCAAACGTCACCGAACTCGTTCCTGCCCTCGATCGTGATCGTCCATTCCACCGCCATCGCCTTCTCTCCGAACAAAGCGACGCTGATGGACTACGCAGGCCTAATAAACCGTATTCGACCCCAGAGATGGGGTGGTTGCCGCCTTTTCCAGACGGCATCGCGATGTGCCAGGATAGTAGTGTTATCAGCCACTGAGCGGAAAGGACGGCAACCGTGACGAAAGATACGATGATCGGGGTGGATCTGGCAAAGAATGTTTTTGTGCTGCATGGCGCGTCGCTGCTAGGGCAATTGCAGTTCCGTAGGAAGCTGTCGCGGCAAGGTTTCTCCAGATTTATGGCCCAGCAGCCTCCAGCATTGGTCGTGATGGAGGCGTGCGGTAGCGCCCATTACTGGGCTCGCGAGATGATCAGGTTCGGCCATGAGGTGAAGCTGATAGCACCACATTACGTGAAGCCATTTTTGAAGCGGCAGAAAAACGACGCAACGGATGCGGAAGCGGTCGTGGAGGCGGCCAGCCGACCGGCCATGCGTTTTGTCGAACCGAAATCAGCGGACCAGCAAAGCCTGGCAATTTTGTTTCGCGCTCGGGAACGACTGGTCCATCAACGCACTGAACTGGTCAACGCACTGCGGGCCTGCCTCTATGAATACGGCCACGTTGTTCTGCAGGGAATTCGCCAGATCAAGCGGATCGAAGAGATCCTGGAGGCATCGAACAGCGACTTACCTGACTTGTTGCGTGAAGAATGCCGCGACTTGCTGGAACAGATCGCCGAGAAAACGGTGCGCATCAATGCCAGGACTGACAAGATCAAGACGCTGGCGGCTGAGGCTGACACGGCGCGGCGACTGCAGACCATGCACGGCGTTGGTCCCTTGACCGCCCTGGCATTCGAAGCCTTTGCCCCGCCAATGGGTAGCTTCAAGTGTGGACGCGACTTCGCTGCCTGGCTCGGCCTGGTTCCGCGTCAATTCTCCTCCGGGGGCAAAGAACGGCTCGGGCGCGTTTCCAAGGCAGGGCAAGCTGATCTGCGTAGATTGTTGATTATCGGCGCAATGTCCCGTCTGAACTGGATGGGTCGTAAATCGATCCCGGAAGGTTCTTGGCTGGCGCAGATGATGGCGCGCAAACCTCGGATGCTGGTTGCGATCCCGCACGCTAACAAGATGGCCCGGACAATCTGGGCCATGCTGACAAAGCAGCAGGATTACCAGGTTCCGGCAGCAGCAACCGTAGCCTGATCAAGAGGCTACGCAAGGCTGACGCTGGCAACGGGGAGGCAAGAAGGCGACGTCCTGAATGGGCAAAATGATCGAACAGATCTGGATCGGGAAAACCAGATAATTTCTCCGAGCCCGTGAGCTCGTCCCAGAGATATGGACCCGATCCGCGGATCACCATACCGGCCAGCGGCTTCTGAAAGGGCCGCATTCAAAGGCCTTACAGAAGACCGCACTCGATCACCACTCCATAAGGATCAAAAACTTCTTGCATCACAGGCGGCAACCACAGAAGAAATTACCGGTCTCTCAGGATGTCCGGACGGTCCTGCTCCAGTGCATGTGCGGACTTTTTTGAACGTCCAGCCGTGGCCGCCAAGCCAGGCGCTCAAGGCGCTGCGGCTGATCCCCACCGACCGCTCGGTCGCCAGCCGATCCACCATCTCGTTCAGCGTGATGTCCTTGCGCTCATCGATCAGCCCGACGATGAAGGCTTCATGCATGTCGATGTCCTGCCACGGGTAATTTCCTCCATCTGAGATTAGAGTCCGGGCCTTGATTGAAGGACGGACTGATGAAGAGAAAGCGGTTTTCGGAAGAGCAGATCATCGCGGTTCTGCGTGAGCACGAGGCGGGAGCGAAGACGGGCGATCTGGCCCGCAAGCACGGGATCTCCGAGGCGACGCTGTATAACTGGAAGGCGAAGTATGGCGGGATGGATGTGTCCGACGCCAAACGGCTGAAAGCCTTGGAAGACGAGAACGCGAAGCTGAAGAAGTTGCTCGCCGACCAGATGCTCGAAGCCTCGGCACTGCGCGAGCTTCTGTCAAAAAAATGGTAGGGCCCGCCGCCAAGCGCGAAGCCGTCGCGCATCTGCAGGCCGTCATGGGCCTATCGGAGCGTCGGGCCTGTTCCTTCGTCTGCGCCGATCGCAAGATGATCCGCTACCAGTCTCGCCGACCGCCAGAGACGGAGCTGCGTGGTCGGCTGCGTGACCTCGCCAACGAGCGCCGACGCTTCGGCTACCGGCATCCTGCTCAGGCGCGAGGGCGAGGCATCTGGGGTCAACCGTATCTACCGTCTCTATCGCGAGGAAGGTCTGACGGTGCGCAAGCGCCGGGCAAGACGGCGAGCAGTCGGCACGCGGGCGCCGATCCTGGTCGAGGCAAAGCCGAATGCGCGCTGGTCGCTGGATTTCGTCCATGACCAGTTCGCCTGCGGCCGGCGCTTCCGTGTGCTCAACATCGTCGACGACGTGACACGCGAATGTCTGGCCGCGATTCCGGACACCTCGATCTCCGGCCGTCGGGTTGCTCGCGAGCTGACGGAACTGATCGCCCAGCGCGGCAAGCCCGGCATGATCGTCTCCGACCACGGCACCGAGTTCACCTCGAACGCCATCCTTGCATGGTCGAAGGATCACGATGATCGGATGGCACTACATCGCGCCGGGCAAGCCGATGCAGAACGGTTATGTCGAATCCTTCAACGGTCGCATGCGCGACGAGCTCTTGAATGAGAGCCTGTTCTTCGGCCTCGACCACGCCCGCAGCGCCATCGCCGAATGGCGGGAGGACTTCAAACCGCGAGGCCGCATTCCTCGCTCGGCTACCAGACCCCGGCGGCCTATGCCGAGGTCATCACCGCAACCGGCTCCGACGCTGTGCTGATGGAAGGCTCCGCGTCTTCGCCGGTTGCTCAACCCGCGCCCCACGGCGTAACAGAAACGGTCGAGGCTCTAATCGCCGTTGGATGAAACTTCAGTGGCAGGTCATCGAGGCTGGACGCACGGCGACGACCCTGCGGCCGCGCCGTCAACTCGCCGAGCTTCGCCCGCGCAATCCAACGGATCGCGCTGGACACTCCCACACCGAACCGCGCCGCCGCTTGCCGTGCCGACATGCCCGCGTCCGAAGCCTTCCAGACCCGCGATCGGAGATCGTCACTCAGTGCTCTTCCCATCATCCACCTCATCAAAGGAGTTGAATCACCGGCGAAGACCGCCGTCATATCACAATCGATTCATCAATCGCAGGACGTGCTCTAGTCAAAAGGTTGCAACAGATCCTGCCATATTCCTACAGGTGGTGGCTGATCGCCGTCGGCCACATGCTTCTCAATAATCTGGCACTTCTCAATATTTCAATATCGCGGGTCTGCGCAGCAGTCGTTTCGATTCACCCGGCACTTCTGGGCCGGATCGCAGCCAGTAAAAGCGCTTCTGGGCGATGCCGGATCAACCTTCAGGAAGCTTATCCAAGGGTTGAAACTTCTCGTGCGGAACTTCTTCGCAATGGCTCCTGCAAAGGCCGATCCGTTCAATTATGTCAATCGCTAGCAGAACCGATGCGCGTTTCACAAAAAGTGGCAACAATGGCGCCCACAACGGGATTTTGAAGCGCAGATTACATCAATTTTGCCCGCAATTGTGTCTGTACCTCCGCGGCAATTGGTGAGATGGTCACAAACGAGGAAGCTCTCCAACGAAATAATCGTCGTACCGCTGCCTGATATTAGACGCCGCCTTTCTCGTCCGTTAGAAATCAAACGTATGTTTGTAACCTTTGGGAAGTTAACCCGCCACGTGGTTACTATATTCACCAGACGCGGGTGGGATTGGTTAATCAATAGGTGGGTGGCGTTATGGCACTTAGGATTTCGCTCTGGCCATTATGCACGTTCCGAAATCGATGAGGCAAACGGCTATCGAAATAGTAAGCATCACCTGTTTTGAGGACCCGCTTTTCGCTTCCGACAGTCACCTCCACCACGCCGGATAATATCATGCCAGCTTCTTGAGCTGCATGAACAAACTCCTCGCCACTATCGGCGCCCGGTGCATATCGCTCGTGCAAGACGAGCATTTGGCGGTTAGGATGATCGAAGCCGATGACGCGATACGAGATTGTGTCGACTTTTCCAATCTCTACGAGGTCGGGGGACGCGTAGAATGGCGAGTACGGAAGACTGGACTGAAGATCGGAAAAGAAGCCAGTCAGGGTGGTCCCAAGGGCATCTATCACGGCACCCAAGGTGTCGATCGAAGGGCTCATTTTGTCTCTCTCGATCAGAGATATTGTAGAATGAGATATGCCGGAGCGAGTCGCTAATTCTCTGATGCCAAGATCACGTCGGCGACGTAGTTCACGTAGTTTCATCCCAATCTTCGGCATTGGTCCGCTCCTCGTTTGACTTGATAAATACCCTGCAATGGCAACGACGCCGGGCGGAAGCTCAGGTCACATAACATGGTGAATATAATGAACAGGGTCCTGATGGGCAATGGTCGGGCTGTTCAAGTTCCACGATGCTGTCTTCGGAGATTCCACATTAGGCTAGGAGATTCTGATGACGTCGCGTCTCAAAGCGCTGAAAGGAAAGTTTACTCAGATTAAGGAGCCCTCACGAGATGCCATCTCGGACGCGGTTCCGGTCGAGAAGACCGTAAGGGACATCATTGCGAATGTTCGCAAACGTGGGGACGCTGCGGTTCGTGAATACTCGCTTGCCTTCGACAAGGTTGACGTCACCAACTTTGAAATCACCGAGGAGGAGAAGCAGAAAGCTGTCGCCGATCTCGATCCGCAGACCCGGGAAGACACGGAATTCGCCATCGCTAACGTCCGCCGCTTCGCCGAGGCCCAGTTGAAGACCATTCTTCCCCTCGAAATCGAAAGCTTGCCGGGACTTCATCTTGGCCACCGCGTCATTCCGATTGAAATCGTTGGCTGCTATGTGCCGGGCGGTCGCTACCCGCTTCTGTCGGCGCCAGTCATGACCATTGTCCCGGCCAAGGTTGCAGGCTGTGATCAGGTCATTGCCTGCCTTCCGCCGAATGCTCACCCTGCTATGATCGCAGGTTGCCACCTTGCCGGGGCAGATCGCATTTTCCGCGTTGGCGGAGCCCAGGCGATCGCCGCCATGGCCTACGGCACTGAGACGATTCCGGCAGTCGACAAGATCGTCGGCCCGGGCAACGCGTTTGTGAATGAAGCAAAGCGGCAGGTGTTCGGTCAGGTCGGTATCGACCAGCTCGCTGGCCCGAGCGAAATCTTCATCGTGGCCGACGAAACCGGCAATGCAGCAACCATCGCGACCGATCTTCTGGCGCAGGCCGAGCACGACGTCCGCACCCGTGTTGGGCTCGTGACGACTGACTGCAAGCTTGCTGAGGACGTTCTCAAGGAAGTCGAAAGGCAGTTGGAAGACTTGCCCACGGCCGCGGTAGCGGGCGTTGCATGGAAGGATTATGGAGAGATCACTGTCGTGGAAGACGAAGGCACGATGGTTGCCTACTCGGACTACATCGCTACTGAGCATCTTCAGGTCCACACCCGGGATCCGCAGGCAACCGCTAAAAAGCTTCGAAACTACGGCTCACTCTTCATTGGAGAACTTGCCAGCGTCGTCTATTCGGACAAGTGCTGCGGTACGAACCACACCTTGCCGACCATGGCGGCAGGTCGCTACACTGGCGGCCTTTGGGTTGGCTCCTACGTTAAGATCGCCACGCACCAGTGGTTGGACGAGCGTGGTGTTGCCGCCGTTGCCCCGGCAGCTGTGCGCCAAAGTGCAACTGAAAAGCTGGAAGGCCATCGTCGCGCCGCGGCATTGCGTCTTACCCCAAACAACTGGC
This sequence comes from Mesorhizobium bavaricum, assembly GCF_056781655.1. Lineage (NCBI taxonomy): Bacteria > Pseudomonadati > Pseudomonadota > Alphaproteobacteria > Hyphomicrobiales > Phyllobacteriaceae > Mesorhizobium > Mesorhizobium bavaricum. The sequence continues at coordinate 537,912 of NZ_JBXAYV010000001.1, forward strand.
CTCAGTTGGGTAATTCACGACAGCGTCCGAAAGCAGATTGAGGCCGGTGCAGACGCCTCGATAAACCTGGTTTGGGGGTAGACGGGGTAGCGAGCGAGGCAATTGCGAGGTCCGGGCGGTGCAATCGAATTGTCCCCCTCGTTAACGTGCAACGCGAACGACGGCCAAATGTCACGTGCTCGATTGGCCGTCGCTTCAGTGGTGATCCAGGCCTGGTGTAGCGTGAATGCCTCATACGGTTAAACGCTCCACGACTTGAGCCGCGACAATGGGCGCGTCATCCACATTGGTGTCCGGCCAGACTCGTGCGCGTTTTTTGGGGAAAGCACCGGGCACGAAATAGGAGAGGCCCGCGCTTGCAACATAGATAGTCGCTGCAACACCCGCGAAATTGCGATTGAAGTGGAACTGCGACTTCATCACGATAAAGTCCTGCTCGCTGATATTGACGCCGTGGGACTCGAAAATGGCGCGATCAACGATGAACCCTGGCTTTGAAGTGGCAATCACAAGGAACCGATTATCAATCTCGATGAGGGCCGTCTTTCCCATGGCAGCGGATTCGTTGGCAAACTAGGTCCAATGAGTTTAATATCCCTATTGTTGAGCACCTTGACCACGCCTTCGACATCGAAGGGCAGATATAGCGGGGTCATCTTGCCGCCGAGACGCATCTTGATTTTCGCGCCGACGCCGGCCGCATGTGCCTGAGCGACGGTTTCCGGATCATTGACCGTCATCGCGCCCTGGAGCTTCACAGGATGCTTCAGTGCGGCCTGCAGGATCAAGGTGCTGTCTCCCGGCGCGCCGGCCAGCGTCCGGTCACCAAGATCGGCAAGCGCCTTGGTAGTGCCACTCTTGTCCTTCGCAGTCGCATCTAGGACCGCTGCGATCGTAACAGTTTCATCCTTGAAGCACTCACGCAGATCCCAGAACTCCTGGGCGTAATCCTCCACGATCGCCTTGGCTTGCGCATATGGCCCGTTGCTCAGTATCACGGCGGCCTGACCCATGTTCGTTAGATCCGCAAAGCGATAGGCGTTGTAGATGCTGAGGTCCACCACTGGCGCTTTCGACTTCTCGAGCGCACGGGCACGGGCGTGCATTTCCTTAAGTGGGCTGAGATGAGTTTCGAGCCTGCCTGGGCAATCATTCGGGTTTTCGCGAAGGTATAGACCGGGCGCAGACGGCCTTCCAGGACATCGAAAACCAATCTGACGACCTTCTTGCCATTTTCGTAGTAATCGTCATGGGGATTGTTCTTGCAGGCGATGCAGATGTCGGCTGCCTTCAACATCTGCGGCGTGATATTGGCATGAAGGTCGAGACCTACTCCGATGACTGCGTTTCCGCCGATGGTGCCGCGAATGTAGGAGAGGAAATCACCTTCCGCATCTTCGACCTCAGTCGTGGACATCGACCCATGCAGGTCGAGGACAATCGCATCGGGCGCGAGCTTCTTGAGTTCCTCGCCCCAGAACTGGCGTTGCTCAACGTAGAAACCATGCTCGATTGCGCCGCTCGGAGCGACCATCGAATCTGAAATGGGAAGGATTTCAATATCAGCGCGTTCAATCAAGGCGTCGACAATCCCGCCGAGCGTCGTGCCATTTCCCTCGGCCGCTTCGATCACAGTCTCGCCGCGAACGACCGTGATATCTGCCGCCGCTGTCGCAGGCGCATATCCGTGCGATTCATGAAACAGGCGTCCGACTGCAATACGCTTCATAATATTAGGTTGCCTCCTGAAGGTCGGGGTTGGTCGCCAGGGACTTCGCCGCTACCTTACTGGGCGCGTGCGACGACGTATGCTGCGTTTTAGGCCGCGGTTTGAAGTTCACGATGCGGATGGGCTGGCGGGTGGTGACCCGCAACAGGGTGCGCCGGGAACAAGTGCTTCGGTTCTTAAGGGTCCGCAGGCCGCTCCTGTTCCCCCAGCGGTCGAAAATGGTGTAATCGACCAATCGATCAAGTCGACGGCACGCTGAAGTATCGCCTTTGTTTGACCACGGCTGGGGGAAGCGGCGATGACATATCCGATCATGTCTCGGAGATCGCCTGTCCTGACGATCGGTGTCTTAGGTTCAACATGCAATTTGACCTCGGCGACACCTGGTACAGCAGCCGCCCGGCTGTCGCCACGGATCCAATCGAGAGTGCCATCGCAATCAGGAACCAGGAACCGCACCGCCGCAGTCTGCGAATGCCTTCTGCGCAAATTCCACTTCTCACCGATGGCAAGCTTGATGTGCTGGGTGACCAGATCGACACCGTAAGCCAGTTGAACCAGTTGGGGATCGCCTGCGCCATGAAGACGGGGATTGACTTCAATGACGACTGGACCACGCTTGGTCCACCGGAAATCAATGCCCGCTGGCCCCCAGCCAAGGTCGAGAGCTCCCAAGCAGTTCCGCGAAACATCGGCGATACGTTTATACTCGTCATCCGTCAGTAGGGCCGGAAAGGTGAACTCATGACAGACGAAATGCGGCAGGGGGCCGAAGTCGGAGGCGGTAATCCCAATGAACTCATTGCCCATTATTTGAGGGGAATAATGGGGCCCTTGTGCGAATTCTTCGACCAAGATCCTCGGCGAAGACCGCCATAAGTGCTTCCCGCCCAACAGATAGGTCGTATGTTCAGCCAACTCGTTGACGTCGCGGCACAATCGAACTCCCCTACTGCCGCTGCCCACGGCTGGCTTGACAATCACCGGCAGGCCGATCTCCTCGGCAGCCCTTTCCACCTCCGTCGCATCAGCTGCCAAGCGATAAGCAGGTATTGGAACGCCGGCTTCCTCGAGAAGCTGACGTTGCTTGAATTTGTCGCAGCATTGTTCGATGGATGTGGGGTTCGGTCCTGGCAGATCGAAATGGCGGCAGAGCTTACCAACTGTCGCATAGAACTGGTCCCCGACGGACGTAATGCCAGCAATGTCATAGGTTGCACCGAGCCGGGAACATTCGCGGATCAGCGCATCGAGATCGGTTGTATCGACACGGATTGCCTCAATTCCTTCGACCCCAAGATAGTCGTACTGAGCTGGATCAGCCGACAGGACAATTGGATGAAGACCAAGTTGCAGAGCTGCTTGGACATATAGCGGACCATTATACCTTGAACCTTCAAGTAGGATGAGCGCTCTTCTTGCCATTGGTCGTTGTCTCCGACTTTGCGTGCTGTGCGGCGGCCCGAGCGTACATCGGCAAAATCTTTTTCAGCCGTGCCTGATCTCAGACCTTGAAGTGACCGTACCATTGTCAGGGATTTGCGGTCGCAAAGATTCTGCAAATTTAGTTCAAGGATTTGTTGCAATAGTTTGGTCGCCGGACCGTGTCCGGCTTTTGCGATTCGCTGCTGGTGCCGAATCGCGTGCGCATTCGTGCCACCAATGCCAAATGAGCTGACCCCACTGCGCCTTGGCCCACCGCCCTTGGGCCAAGCGGTGCAGGTCCTATTTACGAACACCGGGCTTTCCTTGAAGTCGATATTTGGGTTGGGCTTGTCAAAATGTAGGCTAGCGGGAATGACGTTCCTGTTCAGCATCGTGGCGAGCTTGATCAATCCCGCGCCCGCTGCGGCGTCGAGATGGCCGACATTTGTCTTCACCGAACCTATTGCGCAGAATTGTTTCCGTGCTGTGTGGGAACCGAAGGCCTTGGTCAGGCCGGAGATTTCGATGGGGTCGCCAAGATAGGTTCCGATACCATGCGCCTCCACATAACCAATGGTGTCTGCAGAGATCTCAGCATCGGCGAGGGCAGCTTGGATCACCGCAGCCTGTCCGTCAGCACTGGGGGCAGTGAAGCCGACCTTGGCGGCACCATCATTGTTAATGGCGGTCCCCTTTATAACTGCCCAGATATAGTCGCCATCTCTACAAGCATCGGTTAGCCGCTTGAGAACGACGACCGCTGCTCCGCTGCCTCTCACCGTTCCCTGTGCTTTAGCATCGAACGCACGGCAGTGGCCGTCAGGAGACAAGATATCGCCTTGTTGATGGAGATAGCCCTTTCCACGCGGCAGGGAAATGGATGCACCGCCTGCCAGCGCCATATCGCACTCATTGCTGCGCAGGCTCTGGCAAGCGAGGTGGACAGCAACCAGCGAAGTGGAACAGGCCGTCTGAACTAACACGCAGGGGCCGGTCAAATTGAGCTTGTAGGCAATGCGAGTCGCCGTGAAATCGTGGCCATTAAGAATGCGGATCTGCAACTTCTCTGAATCCAGCAGGTCGTGACCTGCTTCACGTCAGCGAGATAGTGGTTGGCTCCCACGCCGGCAAAGACACCGACTCGGCCTTCTACGTTCTCGCGCGATCCGTATCCCGCATGTTCGAGCGCCTGATACGCCGTTTCCAACAGGATCCGCTGTTGCGGGTCCATCCACGCTGCTTCCTTGGGCGAGAGACCGAAAAACGCTGCGTCAAACAGATCAACTCCGCTGATAACGGCTTCGCGCCTCACATAATTAGGCTTGCCAAAGGTATTGGGATCAACGCCGGCTTCTCGCAATGTCTGTTCATCCAAGTCTGCGATGGACTCTATGCCATCAACCAGATTGTTCCAGAATTGATCGACGTTTTCCGCTCCCGGGAACCTGCCCGCCACGCCGATGATCGCGACAGCATTGCGGTTCTGTTCGGGCTTGCTTTCGCTTGCGGCCACGCCAATTGGTTTCTTAAGATACTGAGTGAGGCGAGGGGCGTCGGAAATTGCGGCCAAGTGCGCTGCGAGCGTTCTTATGGTGGGGTGCTCGAACAGATCCAGTATCTTGCAATCAATGCCCAGACGATCTTGGATACGCGCCTGAACCTGAACAATGGCCAGGGAATGTCCACCAACATCGAAGAAATTGTCTTCAATGCCGACGGAGTCCACCTTCAGAATGTCCTTCCAGATGTCAGCCACATCAGCCTGCAACCCATCGGTCGGTAAAGTTGCGGCATTTGATGTCGAGGCGTTTTTCCTCGGCTCGGGAAGAGCGCGCCGATCGATCTTGCCGCTGCTATTGGGCGGTAGCTGCGGAAGGAACACGAACTGTGAGGGAATCATGTAGCCAGGCAGCGCGGAGCGCAGGAAAGCCTGAAGTTCATCGATATCCTACGCTGTTAGGCTCGCATTTTCGTCGGGACGGTCTGTCAGCGTGACGCAGCACGCTTTGATGTTCTCGTGCTCCATCAGACACTGCTCGATTTCGGCAAGCTCGACCCGCATGCCGCGAAACTTGATCTGTCCGTCTTTCCGGCCCAGGAACTCAATCGTGCCATCTGACCGATACCGGGCCAGATCCCCAGTTCTGTAGAGCCTGGATTGCGGATCATCATCGAAAGGGTTTGGCCGGAAAACCTCGCGCGTGAGGTCATCGTGATTGATGTAACCGCGAGCCAGGCCGACGTCCCCGATGTGGAGCTCGCCGATTGCGCCAAGCGGTGCCGGAATGCCATAGCCATCGAGGATATAAGCCTTGGTATTGATGGCAGGGCGCCCAATAGGTGGCCTTTGCCCCTCGGCTTTCACGTCGGTCCTTATGCAATAGACGGTCGTTTCGGTGGGGCCGTAGGAATTGAAGATGCGGCGTTTCTCGCCCCATCGCTCAATGAGGCTCGTCGGCAAGGGCTCTCCGCCTGACTTTATCACGGTGAGATCAGGAAGATCAGTCGACGGCAAGGCGGCCCACGCTGTCGGCGTAAGACCGGCGGCGGTAACGCGCTCACGGCGCATGAACTCGACAAGCTCTGCTCCGGGCAGCGACGCTGATGGGGGCGCTAGGCACAATCGACCACCTGCAGTTAAGGCCAGCATAAAATCGAATAGCGATGCATCGAATCCGCAGGAGGCGAACTGTAGTACCCGGCAATCCGCACCCAGTTGATAGGTGTGACCTGCCACTGAAGTTTCATCCAACGGCGATTAGAGCCTCGACCGTTTCTGTTACGCCGTGGGGCGCGGGTTGAGCAACCGGCGAAGACGCGGAGCCTTCCATCAGCACAGCGTCGGAGCCGGTTGCGGTGATGACCTCGGCATAGGCCGCCGGGGTCTGGTAGCCGAGCGAGGAATGCGGCCTCGCGGTGTTGAAGTCCTCCCGCCATTCGGCGATGGCGCTGCGGGCGTGGTCGAGGCCGAAGAACAGGCTCTCATTCAAGAGCTCGTCGCGCATGCGACCGTTGAAGGATTCGACATAACCGTTCTGCATCGGCTTGCCCGGCGCGATGTAGTGCCATCCGATCATCGTGATCCTTCGACCATGCAAGGATGGCGTTCGAGGTGAACTCGGTGCCGTGGTCGGAGACGATCATGCCGGGCTTGCCGCGCTGGGCGATCAGTTCCGTCAGCTCGCGAGCAACCCGACGGCCGGAGATCGAGGTGTCCGGAATCGCGGCCAGACATTCGCGTGTCACGTCGTCGACGATGTTGAGCACACGGAAGCGCCGGCCGCAGGCGAACTGGTCATGGACGAAATCCAGCGACCAGCGCGCATTCGGCTTTGCCTCGACCAGGATCGGCGCCCGCGTGCCGACTGCTCGCCGTCTTGCCCGGCGCTTGCGCACCGTCAGACCTTCCTCGCGATAGAGACGGTAGATACGGTTGACCCCAGATGCCTCGCCCTCGCGCCTGAGCAGGATGCCGGTAGCCGAAGCGTCGGCGCTCGTTGGCGAGGTCACGCAGCCGACCACGCAGCTCCGTCTCTGGCGGTCGGCGAGACTGGTAGCGGATCATCTTGCGATCGGCGCAGACGAAGGAACAGGCCCGACGCTCCGATAGGCCCATGACGGCCTGCAGATGCGCGACGGCTTCGCGCTTGGCGGCGGGCCCTACCATTTTTTTGACAGAAGCTCGCGCAGTGCCGAGGCTTCGAGCATCTGGTCGGCGAGCAACTTCTTCAGCTTCGCGTTCTCGTCTTCCAAGGCTTTCAGCCGTTTGGCGTCGGACACATCCATCCCGCCATACTTCGCCTTCCAGTTATACAGCGTCGCCTCGGAGATCCCGTGCTTGCGGGCCAGATCGCCCGTCTTCGCTCCCGCCTCGTGCTCACGCAGAACCGCGATGATCTGCTCTTCCGAAAACCGCTTTCTCTTCATCAGTCCGTCCTTCAATCAAGGCCCGGACTCTAATCTCAGATGGAGGAAATTACCCGTGGCAGGTCAACACCTTTTGAAATTAGATGACGGGCAAGCCTGTTTGCCCTTTGCTCAAGTACGGCATAGCTGAGCGCCTCCGATGGGCAACTGACAGCGATATTGTCTGGGCAAGCGGCAGCCTGCACTTCGATCAGGTTGTGCAGGCAAATATCGGACGGAAAAGGTGCAGTTGTCGCGTTCCAACCGTGCAGAAGCTGGTGCTCTTCCTTGGGTGTCAAAAAAATATAGTTTCCTATCCGTCGTGCCGGCGCATCTGCTATCGCCTCAAGCAACAAGCAATAGTGCTTCGCCAGCCGCTCGATGCTGCTTCGATCCCACAAATCGGCATTGTATACGGCGTAGAGTCGGACGCCTTCTTTTCCAGCCAGGATTCTGAAATCAAGATCGATCCAGATATCGGTCTCACAAAATCGGATTTGGGCAGGCAAACCGGAGAGGTCGACGTCGCATGGCGTGAAGCCAAGAGAACTCACCGCTTCGGGTGTGAAGTTGAAAACGGCTTGCGCGAGCGGATTGCGATTTGGTGCAGCGGGGAGCTTGAGCTTCTCCAGGAGCAGTGGAAGAGGAAAATACTCGTGGTTGCGCGCGCTGCGCATCAGGTGTCGCACCCGCTGCAAATGGTCGACGAAAATGGGATATCCGGAAAGATTCTGCCGTAATGCCCCAAGGGTCACAAAGTAACCGAATGTCCCCGAAAAATTTCCTGCCGGACGACCGAGGCGTGGCACGTAAAGGGTGATGTCGTCCTGGTCGCCATAACGATGCAGCAGGACATAACAGGCAGCAAGCAGCACGGTGGCGAGCGTCACTTTTTCCTGGCGTGCCAGTCGCTCCAATCGCGCGACCACGGGCTTGTCGATATCCAGGGAGAACACTGACCAATGTGCGTCGCGGCCGCAGTTCGTGGTTTGTCGGTCGGAAAGGCCAGGTCGGGCTCATGATCGACAAATTGGCTTCGCCAGTACGCCCCCATACGCTCTCCGTCGTCGCCGGCAAGGAGTCGCTCCTGCCAGGCTACGAAGTTCCCGTAAGGAGCCGCCGTGGTCAGATCCGGCATATCCGTGTCGCCGCAAAACGCCTGGTAGAGCCCGCCGAACTCGTGCAGGAAGGTGCGAATGCTGTAGCCGTCGGAAATGATGTGATGGAAATTGAGGAGGAGAACCTCTTCCTTGGCACTGCTGATGAACAGGTGAGCGCGAAACACCGGACCAGTTTCCAGATCGAAAGGTGAGCGAGCTTCCGCCGCGATAGATTTATGGAACTCCGCTTTTTCGGCACCCTGCAGCTGAACGACATGAAAGTTGAAAGAGACTTTCTCATGAATGCGCTGAACGACTTGCTCGCCTTCTTGGTGAAAGGTCGTGCGCAGCATTTCATGGCGGTCGATCAATGATTGGAGCGCGCGCCGCAAGGCATCGATGTCGAACGGTGCCTTGATGCGCAGCTCGACTGGCAGATTGTATTCGCTACCGGTCGGTCGTTTTTGATGATGTATCCAAAGGCCCATCTGGCCATGCGACAGCGCACGCGTAATATGATCCATTGCTTTCTCCAGGCACATGGTTGTGCGGAGAACGCTACCCGTCTTCTCTTGGAAACGGTTTGAATTTTCTCTTGGAAACGGTTTGAATTTTCGGAGAATTATTCAGCCGTTTATGTGAAACCGTCGTATGATAGAATACATATTCACTAGAAGTAAGAATTACATATGACTGGCGTTATAAATTTTGAAGGAAAGCTGAAAAAGGTGGACAGCGGAAGTATCAACCGTTTCGCGATCGTTGAAGTGGCTTCATATATCTTTACACATCGCGAGCCGTCGGCAGCGTAGAAGTGACTCCTACTCAGTAACGACGACCCACGCCACCTAAGGCAGCTGAAGGGTGTGAACGGCCAAAGCGTCAACGACTTGACCCTTGTGCTGATCAGGCAAGGGCGTGTGGTGGAGCACGCTGTGATGCATGCACTCGAATAGGCAGACGGGTACAATCGACGTTTGGGTTTTCTGGCATTCACAGCTGACGATCACAACATGGCATATGCGCGAAGTGTTGAGTCCAGCTGAGCGGGAACGGGCAGAAAAATTCGTCACATGGATATGCGCCTTTCATATCTTCAGGCAAAGAGCGCTTTTCGAATCATCCTTGCTGCGCACTTGCATGTTCCGCCGAGAGATCTCCAGATGACCGTTTCGCGCTTCGGCAACCCCCAATTGCCGGCGCACGATATTGAAGCGAGCCAGTCTCATAGCCAGGATTGGTCCGCCGTCGCCGTATCAGCCTTGGGCTTGGTCGGGATAGATATTGAGCGTTGGCGCCCCCTGGCAAATTGCCGCCAGTTGGCTTGCCACATTATGACCGGCCAAGAGGCAAGAGTTTTGAAGACACTCCGGGCGAGTTGACTGTGCGAAAGTTCCTGGAGCTCTGGACCAGAAAAGAGGCCGTACTGAAATGCGCGGGTCTTGGACTCCGCCAAGACCCGCGCGGCCTTCATACGGGCTGGGATGAGCCAGCCGTGCAATTTGGTGACGTGCAATATTACCTCAACGCATCAGGCTGCGGGCAATTGGTAGGGCATTTAGCGTCGCATGTTCCCCAAAAGATCATGCGCAGCCTGCCATCACAATTGGATGCTCCGATACCATTCTTTGGACCGCCGGAAGGTAGAGTTTCCCGGCCTTTGCTCCGATACCATTCTCTGGACCGCCGGAAGGTAGAGCTTCCCGGCTTTTGCTCCGATACCATTCTCTGGACCGCCGGAAGGTAGAGCTTCCCGGCTTTCTCACGATGGCGGGCTGGCGGCGCCATCGGGATTAAGCAAATGCCCATTTGATCCTCAACATTGATCCGGCATGAACCCGCGCACGGACGGCGCTTTGGTCGGGCAGAAACAACTGCAAGACAATCGGGACCGGCACTCATTTTTGGCCCGCGTCGGCGAGACCAAGCTTTGGAGGTCCTTCTTGCCCAAAAGCTCCGGAATATTACGGCTCCGCACCCAGCGAATGTGTGCCTGTCTTGGGCACCACGTTCGCCTCGTCTTTCAGTACCATGAGCATCATTATTCTCCAATCGCCGAACCGATATGCGCCACTGTGGGGTTATGTTGCCTTTTCGGAACGATTGAGTTTTGCTGTTCGGAGTGTTGCCTCAATATCGGAACACAAGAGTGGCAGTTTCGGAGCCAGCCGCTTATTGTTTTGAGCTATGAACCGCAGAAACTCTTCGTCGTACATGGTCACATAGTTTAGTCTCTCGACTGTGGACTTCGACAGAACGGGGATTGATGACAGATCCACTATTGTGCGCGGCTCTAAACGCAGAAGTGCGTTCTGAAGAATAGCTTGGTATTCATCATTGACATCGGCGGTTGCGATCACAACGATCGACCGTGGTTCGCGTGCGTGCCCAATCTCTGCCGGGCGCATAAGCGCGACGTCTATGTCAGTCCAGGGGCGGAGACGTTTGCGAAGATTTTTCGGGTTCCGCGTTACGATTACCGTGGTACGAAATCGCTCTCCCACGCCGCTCCTAATCAGCTCGCGACCCAGCATACCCGCCCCGATGATGTAAAGGCGGTCGGGTAGCTCTGCATTCTGAAATCGATCAGCTATGATGTCTCGGACGATCTGATCGTAGTTGAACGGTGCAGTGAACCGCTGTCGCTCGCGCGAGGCACGACCTATATCTATTGCCAACCGTGCGATCTGGAAAATCGGAAGGTTTGGATCAAGAAGTTCGATAGCCTTCGCGAGCTGATCGCTGATGTAATTCTCGCCGAGGATTTGGGAACGAGCACCGGACGCAATCTCGGCGAGACGCTGAGCAATAGCGTCCGTACCTTCAATGGATTCACATGAAAAACCAGGAAATACAGTGCCATCGATGTTTCTGAGTGCGGGCTCCTCGCCATAGACCTCAACTCGCAAGCAGGTTGTGACCAGAAGAACCCCGCTTCTCGCAAGATCGTTCGCAATTGGTTTGATCTTCGCAGAATGCTGCGCCATTGCAAAAGGCGAGGTCATGTGGTGATCAACATAAAGGCCAAGAAGCTCGCTCATCGTTTCCTCCTGAAGCTAATTGAAGCTCAAGCGGCCATTGCCGGCGGCACGTTCTCGAGTTCGAAGTCTTCCACCGGACCTTCCTTCGCTGCGAGATGCAGAACCGTATCCTGCACCTTCAATTTCAGGAATTTCAGGATTGGCCGCGTAGTGTCGACTTTGGGATCGCAGCCGACGATAAGGAGCTTCTGGCCGAGGTCGACAAGGGCTGCGAGAGCGTTTTGGGAGGCACGTAGTAGACTTGCAGATGCCCTTTTCCCGTAAAACGTAATGTGACGCAGAGCTGACATGCTGTTGTTCCTTCCTTCGCTCCATCAATCGCGCAGTTATCCAGCCCATACCGGTCCGGTCGGCAACTGCGGCTTCGCACCGAAGGAAGCAAACCGCGCGCCAATTTGGCGAGCGAGCCGAAGGAAAAAATGTTCTTATTATTATTCAAGGACTTCCCTAGAGGGCGGCAGAACGCCAGGCCGCACCGCACTGGGTCGCGGATTCGACAAACCCGACAGGTAGCGTCGAGAACCCCACACCAACAAGCGCTTGTTTCAGAAATTCGCGGACACCCACGGAATACACCCTCACACAGCTTGCACGGGGATTTGCGGCATAGACCGACGGCATGAACACCGCGACCATCAGCTACAAGCGACCATCGTTTCCCGCCGCAGATCATCGCCTATGCAGTCTGGCTCTACTACAGGTTCCCCTTGAGGCTGCGTCTGGTCGAGGAAATGCTGCTGGAGCGCGGGTCGTGGTTTCGTATGAGGCAATCCGCCGGTGGGGCATCAAGTTCGGTCCGCATTGCGCTCGCCGCTTGCGCCCCAAGCAGCACAGCCGAAACGATGTCTGGCATCTGGACGAGGTCGTCACCACCATCGCCGGCAGGAAACATTGGTTGTGGCGCGCCGTCGACCAGGATGGCTATGTGCTCGACGAGATCGTCCAGAACCCCCGCAACACCAAAGCGGCCAAGCGCTTGCTGACGCGGCTGCGGACATCAGCGTCCGCAGGTCTCAACGCGTGTATATGCCAACGTGACATCGCCCGGCAATGCTCAGTCGGAGGCTGGATATCTTTATAGGACTCCTGACGTGGCCGAAATCGCATAGTCGCAAAACCTTAATAAACGATAACTTGCATGTACGGCCATCATCGACAACGATTGCCACTATAGCTTCAACGCTCGAATTTGAACATGTCGGTAAAGCGAATTCGCGGGCTGTTTCCATGGGACGCATATACCGTTGAGCATGCAGTAGAATGGAAGCAAGCATGGAATGCCTTGAAGATGCTATTTTTGACGAGGAGTCCTTCAATGACAATAATTCTGCCTGAATTCGAGGAAGCGCCGCGGAGATCACGTGGCCGAAACGTTCGCGCTGGCTTACAACGCGGACTAGGCCTGCGGGGCAATCTGGTTGAGCAATTGCACCAAGACAAACTTTACAATAAGGCGATGGATCTGGCACGAAACCGGACGCTCCTGGACGAGCGAAACCGAATGAATCTCTATCTCATCTTACGTTTCGGCTTCGATGGCCTGGCGGCCGGCCATGTCGTCGAGTTCGGCACTTATCGCGGCGGCAATGCGCTTTTTCTGGCCGCCGTTTGCAAGGAACTCTATCCCGACATGAAAGTCTACGCTTTCGACACTTTCGAGGGTATGCCGCCAACGGACCCGCAGCGTGACACTTACAGAGCAGGCGATTTCAGTGATGCAGGATACGATGATCTGCTGGAGCTCATCGAGAGGCAGAAGATCGATAATCTCCATCTGGTTCGGGGGCTCTTCGAGGACACTGCCGAGGATGCGCTGAAAAATATAGGCTCGGTCCGTTTGTGCCATATCGACTGTGACATTTACAGCGCCGTGAAGTATAGCTACGATGTGTCCCGAAAATATATGGTCGATGGAGGCTATTGGGTGTTCGACGACTGCCTGTATGCGAACTGCATAGGAGCCATGGAGGCGGTGGAGGAAGTGATGATTCAGCGGGACTGCCGCTTCGCGGAGCAGGTTTTTCCACATCTCGTCTATCGCAATTGGCCGTGAAGCCGAACCTGACCATTCCGCCAGCGGGCATTCCACTGGCGTAAATCTGACAAGACAGTTCCTCTACCAGGAAAGATGCCTACCAGAGGGAAACTATGGAATGGTCCGACGTTATCAACTTAACTCGCGTTCAGGGATTTGCGGCATAGACCAATGGCATGAACACCGCAACCGTCAGCTACAAGCGCCATCGTTTCCCGCCGCAGATCATCGCCCATGCGGTCTGGCTCTATTACAGGTTCCCCTTGAGCCTGCGTCTGGTCGAGGAAATGCTGCTGGAGCGCGGGATCGTGGTTTCGTATGGGACAATCCATCCGGTGGGGCATCAAGTTCGGTCCGCATTGCGCTCGCCGCTTGCGCCGCAAGCAGCACAGCCGAAACGATGTCTGGCACCTGGACGAGGTCGTCATCACCATCGCAAACACTGGTTATGGCGCGCCGTCGACCAGGATGGCTATGTGCTCGGCGAGATCGTCCAGAACCGCCGCAACACCAAAGCGGCCAAGCGCTTGCTGACGCGGCTGGAAGAAGCAAGGCGTCGCGCCGAAGCGCATGATAACCGACAAGCTGCGCTCCTGAGCAGCCAGGCGACAGGTGATGCCGGACGTCGAGCATCGGTCTCATAAGGGATTGAACAACCGGGCGGAGAATGCACATGTGCCGCTGCGAAAACGGGAGCGGATGATGCAAGGCTTCCGATCACCAGGAGCACTGCTTCGTTTCGATCTTCTCGGCTCTGCGCAATCTATTCGTCCCGCCCCGCTCTACGCTCCGCTCTCGCTACACATATTCACCGCCCGCAGGCCATGGCGGAATGGAAAGCCGTGGCCATGGTCAGCTGACATCAGCGGCCGCAGGTCTCAACGCGTGTATGTGCAGACAACGTGACATCGCCTCGCCGGCCGGCCCCTACGATATCGCCAGCGACAGGCATCCACTAACATTCAAACTGGATCACCCAATGGGGGCCGGCCAGCGCCATCGCCAGTTTTAGCTTACTTTCTTGCGCGCGCGTTCCTTCAATCTCCTGTTCATAGCCTCCTGCGCTTCGGGTGAACCATCATGAAAAGTCCCAAACCATTTGTCGAGAGGGATAAGACCACCAGAGTAGTTACATTCAAAGTACTTGTGATGGAGGTAATGTTGAAAGCCGTGCGTATCTACGGCTTTCTCTCCCACCACAAGCTTGTCGAATCCTGCGTGGACTTGTGCGGGGTCCAGAGCAGAATGAAACAGATGGAATATCGCGTGAATTGGGTGGGATGGAATCACTACGTGGACCAAAACTCCTGAGAAGTAGAGTAGGTGCTCAATGGGGTGCATCGCCAATCCCGACCAGGGGCCTGGGTTCACGTTGTTGTGGTGTAAAGAATGGACCCATCGATACATCGGAGGCCAGTGCAAGAATCTGTGAGTAACATAAAAATGCAGATTTTCGACAAATGGGATCAGCAGCAGCAATACTGTGCAGTAGATGGGATGCTCCCACCATTCTACGAACGGAATATAACCGTTGGCGAAGAGCCATAACATGCCTGCTTCGTAGGCGGTCCAGATTGGCACGCCACTCCCTAGCGACCAAATAACATTGTCCACATTTTGGTGTTTGAACAAGAAGGCCCGATTGCCTTTGGCCGGCCATAAACTATTGTACTTGAATTTCTTACTCTGGAGTTTGAAAGTATAGAGCCTGAGATGCCACGCCCCGTAGACTACCAAGGCTATTAAGATATTCCGCCCGAAGAGGTATGCCAGCCACTCATAGTTTGATGATCTGAGCGTCTCCATAGAAGGAGTTAGGTATGCCCAAACCCCGCAGGCAACGAGGGCGTAAGCAATATACCAGGGCAGGATATATCCATCGAATGCGAACAGCCACCTGAGAGTAGCCATCGGCTTTAATGGCCACACGAACAATGGTGGATATTTCAGTGGATCGCGTGGCTTCCAATCGCCACGTTTGTTGCGGATTCCGTATTCTAGATCATCCATAGGCCACTCCCAACGAGGATTTCTTATTCACAAATGTTATGTTGGATGACGTGAATATGCGTCACCCTTTCATGATGGTTTTCCATCATCTAGCTACGCACCCTGGCAGCACAACACGGAAGAGACCCGGAGCGACCCTGAATCCATGTCATCGAGAACCTCAATGTCGTGTTGGGGTTAGCCACCGGAAAATGCACATGTGTCGCTGCGAAAACGGGAGCGGATCTTCCAAGGCTTCCGATCACCAAGAAGCAACTGCAACGCTTCGACCTTCTCGGACACTCATCCCCGTAGAATGCGGGTCAGGCCTTCGCTTCTCGCTTTTCGTGTCATTATGTGATCACATCACATTGGGTTGCACAAGGATTTTTTTTTACGCAGGCCCAATTAACCCTCATTATATGCCCAATAACGGACTCTCTTCTTGAGTTCATCGGAACTTTCGCCTTGGTGAGGTCGAAATTTCCCTATTGTGTGATCACATTGGCTTGCGCAATGTGATTGAGCCCGCGCCGGGGAAGCTTTTAGAGTGTGGAGCGATTGAATCGATTTGGAGGTCCGCTTGGACAGTCAGCACGCAGAGCATGCCCAGCCAAGCGGCGAAACGCTGGGCGAGCACGTGTATAGCGAGGTCCGGAGTCGGATCCGGCGCGGAGAGTGGCTGCCGGGAACTAAGCTCACTCTGCGCGCGTTGGCGGAAGAGTTGGGAACCAGTGTGCAGCCCGTTAGATACGCAATTGGCAAATTGACTGCCGAGCAAGCGCTGGTGCTTAAGCCAAATTCCAGTGTCGCGCTGCCACCCATCCACAGTCGGCTGCTGGATGAGATTTTCTCGATGAGGAATATGCTTGAGGCGGAGGCTGCTCGGCGCAGCACCGAGCGACTTACCGAAGAAGATCTGGTCGCACTTGAAGAGGCCGTCGTCGCCACCCGTGAACACTATGCAACCGGCGGCACTATTCAGGACCGCGTTGTAGCCCTCAATGAGGTTGCACTCATTCTTGCGGATAGGTCAGGCTCGACGATTTTGGCTGAACAAATTATGTCGCTGAGAACTCGCACATCCCCATACTACGCGGCGGCAATGGCCAGGGATCATGTCAACGATCCAGATTTCGTCACTTTTACAACGCGACTGCAGAACGAATTTCTCATGGCTGTTCGCCGAAGGCACGCTGTTGAAGCGGAGGCCATTCGGAAAGCCGATTTGTACACCTTCCAGCATTACATCTACAGGATGCTGAAGATTATTTGACCTGCCTCACTTCGAAGGGCGGACCGGCACAATGTCGGTCGTGTTATGTGCAGGTGCTGAAAGCGCACGGGATCTGACGGTCGTTGGAATGGGCGGAGCGCTGCAAGAGGCGTTCCGCAGGGCGTACATCCAACCATTCGAGGCCGAAACATCAACATGGATGATCTGCGCGAGCACAAGAAGCTCGCTCTACGCCAAGCCGCATGACCAGATTCATGATCGCCCATTTTGCAGAACTTGACGCACACAACCGATTTGCCGGCGACCTGTGATGAAGTGCGTGGGTCGGAACCCAAAAGGGCTGCATCTTTTCCCTCTCCAGCCAAGATGAGCGCGTCGCTGCCGAACGGCGTGAAGCTGACGCTGGAATGCGGTGATGTGGATGCGTTGGCAGCCGTAATCGGAGCGCTGTGTCATGTTCACACTGGGCGCTAATCTGAAAGTCTACCTGCACCGCGAGCCGATCGACTTCCGCGCCGGCATCAACAGCCTTGCGGTTCTGGTCCAAGAGACGACGGCGCTCGATCCGTTTGCTCCGGCGGTTTTTGCGTTCTGCAATCGCCGTCGCGACCGGATGAAGCTCCTGTTCTTCGATCGGTCGGGCTTTGTGCTGGTCCTGAAGCGGCTGACCGAGGACAAGTTCCGGTGGTCGCGCCGGGAGGCAGCGGTGGTCACGCTTACGACGGAGCAATTGCACTGGATCCTCGACGGCGTCGATATCGATGCGATGGTCCGCCATCCAGTGCGGCAATATCAGGTTGCCGGTTGAGGGCTCTCGAATTGAGCGGTTGACGCGGCGGCATGCTTTCGATTCAAGAATCTGATGAGTCGACCCGGCGAACCGACTGTTGAAGAGTTGATGGCGCGCATTGCTGCGCTGCAGGCGGAGAACCGTCAACTCGCCGAACGCGTCCTCAAACTCGAGGAAGAGCTGGCGCTTGCGCGGCTGCATCGTTTTGCGCCGAAGAGTGAAAAGCACATTGACCGCCTCTTCAATGAAGCCGAACAGGCCGCGGATGAGGACGACGCCGACAGCGAAGATGGCGATGTCGTTGTCCTGCCGGACACGGGCTTGCCGGAGAGCGAAGGGGCGACGGGAAAGAAGCGCGGCCGCAGGCCTTGCCGGAAAACCTGCCGCGCGAGCGCAGCCAGTATGACCTTCCCGACGACCAGAAGGCTTGTCCTTGCTGCCGCCACCAGATGCATCGCATGGGCGAGGCCGTTACCGAGCAACTTCATATCGAGGTGAAGGCGAAGGTTTTGCAGAATGTGCGGTTCAAATATGCTTGCCGCCATTGTGACCGTACCGGCATCAACACGCCGGTCGTGACCGCGCCGATGCCCGCACAACCCTTGCCGGGCAGCATCGCCCCGGCTTCGACGCTGGCCTTCGCGCTCGTTCACAAATACGTCGACGGCACGCCCCTCTACCGTCTGGCACAGGCTTTTGAGCGCGCGGGTGTTCCTGTCAGCCGAGGCGCTCTGGGCCACTGGGTGATCGGCTCGAGCGAAAAGCATCTCTCCCGCATCTATGACGCCCTGAAGCTACGGCTCAGATCGCAGCCCCTCATCCATGGCGACGAGACGATTGTTCAGGTCCTGAAGGAAAAGGATCGAGAGGCGGCCAGCACCTCGTACATGTGGGCATACCGGAGCGGCGAGGACAGTGACGAGCCTATCGTGCTGCTCGATTATCAACCGGGTCGCGGCCAGATACACCCGCAGACGTTCTTGGGCGATTACCGCGGCATAGTGATGAGTGATGGCTATTCCGCTTGGCGCACGCTGGAAGGGGCAACGCATCTTGGATGCATGGCCCATTCGAGGCGGCGCTTCGTCGATGCCCTAAAGGCGAGGAAGAAAGGCGGCGGCCCGCCGGAACAGGCGCTCCGCCTCTTCGAACAGCTCTATCGGGTTGAAAGGCAGGCGCGGAAAGAAATCCCCGATGACGGCGAAACGCGAGATCACTGCATTCGCCGCTCCCGCCAGCAACATAGTGTCCCCATCCTCCATGCTCTCAAGGCATGGCTCGACGACATCGCCCCAAAAGTCTTGCCGGACAGCAAGCTCGGCGACGCCGTCTCCTACACTCTGAACCAATGGGGATATCTGACGCGTTACACCGAGGACGGCAGCAATGCCGATCGACAATAATCTTCTCGAGCGTGACATTAGCCCGTCTTATGCACGACGATGGGCTTTTGAGGCTGGCAGATGTAGCTTAAGCGGTTGATTTGGCGTAGGATTCGGTTGCTTAGGCCAACCCTTCCACCGCATCTCGCGAGCCAGACCCGCCATGACCGACGATACGTTGCTGCCGCTGTCTTTTCCAGCCGTCGGACGCAAGAAGATTACAGCTGCGTTTGACGGCGGCCGCATCACCTCGGATGGCGGCGTCATGCTTCTGGCCGCAGCCGAGCGTCGCCTGCAACTGGCCGACAGGCTGGCCGCGGTGATCCACAATCGGCGCGATCCAGAGCGGGTGACGCACGCCATGGCCGACATTCTGCGCGCCCGCATCTTTGCGATCGCGTGCGGCTACGAGGACGCCAATGATCTCGACCGACTGCGGCCGACCCGGCCTTCAAGCTCGCCTGCGGGCGGCTGCCCGACAGCGGGATTGATCTGTGCTCGCAGCCGACCTGTTCGCGGCTGGAGAACCTGCCGGACGTCAGGACCGTCATCCGGCTCGGCCGCGTGCTGGTCGCTCTGTGGCTGTCGAGCTATGCCGCGCCGCCGAAAAGCGTCACGCTCGACATCGATGATACGCTGGATGTCGTTCACGGCCATCAGCAGCTCTCGCTCTTCAACGCCCACTACGACGAGCGTTGCTTCCTGCCGATCCACATCTACGACGCCGCGACAGGACGCCCGGTCGCGATGATCCTGCGTCCTGGCAAGACCCCGACGGGCAGGGAGATCCGCGGCCATCTGCGCCGTCTCGTGCGCCGCATCCGCGCCCGCTGGCCGACCACCCGCATCCTGATCCGTGGCGACAGCCATTACGGCCGGGCGCAAGTCATGGCCTGGTGCGAGAACAATGCGATCGACTACCTCTTCGGCCTACCCGGCAACAAGGTTCTGCAGCGGCTCGTCGACGAGAGCGCCGACGACATCCGCACCCGCCGCGCGCTCGAGCGCAAGTCTGTGCTGCGCGGCTATGCCGAGACCCGCTACAAGGCGAAGTCCTGGAAGGCCGAACGCCGCACCTGCGCTCGCATCGAGGCAACCACCCTCGGCCTCGACATCCGCTTCGTCGTTACCAATCTCGACAAAGGCTCCGCCGAGCACATCTACGACGTGATCTACTGCGCCCGCGGCCAGGCCGAAAACCTGATCAAGATGCACAAGAGCCAGCTCGCCTCCGACCGCACCTCTTGCCGCTCACCGATTGCCAACCAGGTCCGTCTTGTCCTGCACACCGCCGCATACTGGTTGATGCTCACCCTGCGCGAGGCGGTGCCCACGACCCATCATTTGCGCAACGCCGAGTTCGCTACGCTGCGGCTCAGGCTGCTCAAACTCGGCGCCCGCGTCATCCAAACCGTCTCGCGCATCCGCCTGGCCTTCGCCGCCGCCTGTCCCGAGGCAAGTCTGTTCCGGGCGATCGCCAGCAATCTGCTACCGACAGGACCATGACCGCCGGGGCAGCAGGCCCCGCCGAAACCACACAGCTTCCACCCTCCAGCGCGTTCACAAGTCCAGACACAGCCGCGGTGAAAAAAACGCCGAGCCGCCACCTGTCCGCCGCTCAGCGGCAAACAAACCCAGATCCGTCATGAATAAGGCGGGTTAGAATCTTTGCAACGGGCAGAAAGAGTTGGCTGTTCAGCGATACCGTCGACGGAGCCAGGGCCAGCGCCGTCGTCTACAGCCTGATGTTGACTTGCCGCGCCTGTGGCGTCGAGCCGTTAGCGTGGCTGCGCCACGTCCTCACCGAATTGCCTCAACGCAACGAGGACGCTGATATCTACGATCTGCTGCCCTTCAACTTCGCCAAAGCAACAGCAGCCTGATCAGACCAGATACCGTTCCAAGTTCGAAGGCCATCCGTCGAAAGCGCCGGCGTCAGCGTGCAGGGAAAATAGCGCTTACGGACATTGTGGAGATGGAAGCAGACGAATTGACCCTCGCCTGTTCAGAGGGGCTACTGGTCGATGCTGACTGGACCAAGCTCAGCAACTACTCCAAAGAGCAATCCGGACATGTTCACGCAAGCGGCGCTGGCGCAGTGATGTGGGCGAAGGTGCTGACCTGTGACGCCCACAAGATCAAGGATGGCTCGAAGAACTGGGACGACTTCTGGAGCGTCAAGAAGTGGCCCGGCAAACGTGGTTTGCGGAAGACCGCAAAAATGACCACTGAGATCGCGCTTCTTGCTGATGGGGTAAAGCGCGGCGACGTGTATTTCGTACTGGCGACCAAGTAAGGGCAAGATCGCACCTTCAAGAAGCTGGATGAAATGAAGTGTGATATTCAGTGTTTGGAAAACGGCGCGCGCCCAACCACTCGAATGGCTCGCGTCCGGGTCTGTCGTCATGACCGCAGCCTGTAACGGTCGCATTACCACTGCACGCGATGAAGGCGGGAACTTCCCAATTATCTGGGGCGAAAGCCTTTACGGGATCGACTACTGGGCAGTGATTGCCGGTCCTCCGAACGAAGAACAGCGCTGAACTTCATCGACTACGCAGCCTCCACGAAACAGCAGAAGCTCTTCGCCGAAACGATCCCGTACGACATCGCAAATAAGGCAGCGATGGATGAGCTTGCCCCGGCCGTTCTTGAACGGCTGCCGTCCGTAGGCACGAGCCGGGAAAGATGACCGAAGGCCGAACGATTGGAAGTGGCAAATAGGACTGGCAACTCATGAGTGGAAAGCGGCAGATGACCCAGTGCGTACTGGCCCTGGAGCCGAGGGATCGGGGTGAACCCCCTGTCAGCGACTACCCAGGCGAAACCGGCACCCGAAAGCCCGGCCTGGATAGAACAGCTAATGGAGAAGGTGTGTAGCCGAGAGAATCTGGAAACAGCGTGGAAACGCGTTCGAAGCAACAAGGGTGGCCCGGGCTTGGATAGGATGACCATCGACGACGCCAAGGCACACCTACGTGAGCATGGCCAAGCATTCGGTCTCGTTTGCTTGAGGGAACCTACCAGCCACAACCGGTCAAGTGGGTCGAAGTCCCCAAGCCGGAGGGCGGGATCAGAAAACTCGGCGCGCCTTGCGTCGTCGACAGGCTGATCCAACAAGCCCTGCTGCAGGTTCTCCAGGAACAGTGGGACCCGACGTTCTCCGAGCACAGTTACGGCTTCCGCCCGAGACGCTCCGCCCATCAATGCGTGTAAAGAGGGAAATCCCTCATTTTCGAGGATGGAGTTTAACCGTCCTGCGTGCAAATCCTTATGTCGTCAAGGTAATCGCCAATTTTGGCGCTCAGCAGGAGGAACCGTATGGAAAGAGCCATGGTTATCATTGGTGCCGGGCACGCGGGCTGCAAGGCTGCACAATCCCTGCGCCCTCACGGTTGGGCCGGCCCCATACATCTCATCAATGGAGAGGAGCGCGCGCCCTACGAGCGGCCGCCACTTTCGAAATCCGTACTATTGCAGCAGAAGGAGACATCACAAATCCCGCTGCTCCGGAGCGCTTGGTTGGAGGATGACACCACTTTCTACCATGAAGATGTGCGTGTAACGACGATCGACCGCACCCAGAAGACCCTGGCTTTGTCGAACGGCCAATCCCTCACCTATAAGAGCCTTCTGATTGCGACCGGGGCGAAGCCGCGCACGCTGGATTTCGGCAGGACTCTTCCCGCCGGCGTGATGACGCTACGGTCGGCAGTCCACGCTGAAGCGTTGCGCGACACTTTGCTCGCCGGCAAACAGTTGGTCATAATCGGTGGCGGTTTGATCGGCCTAGAGGTTGCGGCGTCGGCTGTGGGCAAGGGTTGTGGGGTCACTGTTATAGAGACGGCCCCACGCCTCCTCGCAAGAGTTCGTACCGGTGGAAATTGCCTCGGAAGTCCGCAAAGATCACGAAGCCGCGGGCATTCATTTCCGACTAGGCACCTCTGTGGAAGGCATTGTAGGAGACGCTTATATCGAAGGCGTTCGCTTGGCGTCCGGCGAAGAGATTCCTTGTGACGTTCTGCTGGTTTCTATCGGAGTCACCCCTGAAACTGCGCTGGCCGAGGCCTCGGGGTTGGAAATCGACAACGGCATCGTTGTGGACGAATTCCTTCGCACAAGCGATCCGGCGATTTTCGCTGCCGGCGATGTCAGCTCTATTCGACGGGACGAATCCCTGCGACCTCGGCGACTTGAATGCTGGAAAAATGCCGAGGATCAAGGCGAACTCGTGGCCAGGAACATGCTGGGCCATCAGGTTCCTTATGAAATGGTGCCGTGGATGTGGTCGGATCAGTTCGATAAAGTCATCCAAGCGGCCGGCTGGCCGGCGCCAGACCAAGCCATAACCCTCAGGCCTTTGGCGTCGGGCGGCATCGCTGCTTTCCATCATGATCGGGAAACGCTGGTCGCAGTCAGCGCTTACGGCACGATCGGGGTCGTCGCCAAGGCGGTCCGGGTGGGGTCAACAATGCTCCAGCGGGGTATGTCCCCAGCGCCCGGAACTGTTTGTGCTGTAGCTGACCTTCGGGAGCTACTTCAGGTTCAACAGGCAGCGTGGAGTTAGACATGCAAAATCTCCTGATCTTCCAGTCGCTTTGGGCCATGGAATTGCGCAGTGCCCGCTACCCGGAACGCACACTTGAGGACAATATCGATAAGATATTCAAGGCTGGCTTCCAAGGGGTGAGTGCCGATTGGCGCGACCGCAGCTTCGTCAAGAAGCTATCCGCGTTGCTCAGGGACAACGGCATGCAAGCCGAAGGGCAATGCTTTCCGAGAACCGTCGACGACCTCAAGCCGGTGCTTGAAAATGCCGTAGAATTCGGCGTTCACCACATAGATCTGCAGCCGGACGTGCGGCCGCGACGCGTTCAGGAATGTATCCCCTTGCTCGAAGGATGGCGCCGGCTCGCCCATGAAGCGGGCGTCGAAGTCTATATCGAGACCCATCGCGACCGGATGACGACGGATCTCCACTTCACACTGGACCTATTGGACTGCTTCCCTGATCTTAGGCTTCTAGGCGATCTATCGCACTTTGTTGTTGGGCGCGAGTTCGCCTGGCCCATTGCCGATGAGCATCATGTCGAGATTCACCGCATTCTCGACAATTCCTGGGCCTTTCATGGCCGGGTGGCAACGCGCGAACAAGTTCAGATCGAAATCTCCTACCCGCAGCATAAAATGTGGGTGGATCAGTTCCTGTCCTGGTGGGAATACGGCTTTCGAAGCTGGCAGCAGCGAGCGAGCAAGGACGACACCCTTTCGTTTACCTGCGAATTAGGGCCAAAACCGTATGCCATCACCGGGCCGAATGGCGAGGACACGGTTGATCGCTGGGCAGAGTCGCTTCTGCTGAAGGATCACATTGCGCGGGTCTGGAAAAATTCAGTCATTAATCAATAATGGGGGTTTCCATGGACGTTCGCGCCGCAGTGGCCACGCAGGCCGGCAAACCGCTCGAAATCATGACCGTGCAGCTCGAAGGCCCGAGGGCCGGCGAAGTGCTGATCGAGGTCAAGGCGACCGGCATCTGCCATACCGACGATTTTACCCTTTCCGGCGCCGATCCGGAAGGCCTGTTTCCGGCCATCCTCGGCCATGAAGGCGCGGGCATCGTCGTCGATGTCGGACCGGGCGTCACCTCGGTCAAAAAGGGTGATCACGTCATCCCGCTCTACACGCCGGAATGCCGCTCCTGCCCGTCCTGCCTTTCCCATAAGACCAATCTTTGCACCGCCATCCGCGCCACCCAGGGCCAGGGCGTCATGCCGGATGAGACCTCGCGCTTCTCGATCGGCAAGGACAAGATCTTCCATTACATGGGCTGCTCGACCTTCGCCAATTTCACTGTGCTGCCGGAAATCGCCGTCGCCAAGGTGCGTGAGGACGCGCCGTTCGACAAGATCTGCTATATCGGCTGCGGCGTCACCACCGGGCATCGGCGCGGTGGTAAACACCGCCAAGGTAGAGATCGGTGCCACGGCCGTGGTCTTCGGCCTCGGCGGCATCGGCCTCAATGTGCTGCAGGGTCTGAAACTGGCCGGTGCCGACATGATCATCGGCGTCGATTTGAACAACGACAAGAAGGAATGGGGCGAACGTTTCGGCATGACGCATTTCGTCAATCCGAAGGAGGTGGACGGCGACATCGTTCCCTATCTCGTCAACCTGACGAAACGCGGCGCTGACCAGATCGGCGGCGCTGCCTATACCTTCGACTGCACCGGCAACACCAAGGTGATGCGCCAGGCGCTGGAAGCATCACACCGTGGCTGGGGCAAGTCGGTGGTCATTGGCGTCGCCGGCGCCGGCCAGGAAATCTCCAGCCGTCCGTTCCAGCTGGTCACCGGCCGCAGCTGGATGGGCACCGCCTTCGGCGGCGCCCGTGGCCGCACCGACGTGCCCAAGATCCTCGACTGGTACATGGACGGCAAGATCCAGATCGACCCGATGATCACCCACACCATGCCGCTCGGCGACATCAACCAGGGTTTCGAGCTGATGCACCAGGGCGAAAGCATTCGCAGTGTAGTCGTTTATTAAGGAGGAGAATTGTCAAAAATGGCGAACGAAAAATGGGTTGAAGCGGTTGGTATCACGGACGTGCCGGTCGATAATGTAGTGCGGTGGGACCATGAGGGCCTGAGCTATGCCATCTACCGGCTTGGCGCCGGCGATTTCTTCGCCACGGCCAACGTCTGCACGCATGAGCATGCGTTCCTGTCCGAAGGCTTCCTGGAATACGGTGTGATTGAATGTCCGCGGCACTCGGGACGGTTCGACGTCAAAACCGGAGATCCGCTTGGTGCTCCGGTCTGTGACGCCATTAAGACCTTCCCGGTTAAGGTGGAAAACGGATCGGTATTCGTCCAGGTCGAGGGATAGGCACTTATCCAACAGCCACGGATCCAAAGTCCGTTGAGCCGGAGTGGCTGATCACTCCCCTGATCCGCCGCATTTCCCTGCCGATGCTCTCGGCGATACCGTAGCCGGTCGCCCCGACCACAACACCCCACCCGTTGAAGTGGACCAAAATAACCGATCCGTCGGCCATTTTGACTTCCTGCACCAGTACGCCTAAGTGTGGCATTCCCATCAGCTGCAATGACAGTTCATATTGATCGGACCAAAAGAACGGTACCGAAGGATTCGGGACAGCAATACCGCACAGCGACGCCGCGGCAATCGCCGCGTGATCCTCAGCATTCTGCCAGGCTTCCACACGGATTCGACGGTCAAACATGGGATGCCAGAACGACGCCACATCACCACAAGCCAGAATATCCTTGTCTGACGTGACTAGGCCCTGATCCGTACATATTCCAACGTCGATCTCAAGGCCCGCGTCCTGGCCAAGAGCGACGTTCGGGTAAACCCCAACCCCAACGAGCGCGAGATCGCACTGAACCGTCTCGCCGTTAGACAATACCGCGGCCTTAAGCGCCTTATTGCGGTCGTGTACGAACCGTTCGACCATGGTCATGAAATTGAATGTGACGCCTGCCGCGCGATGCCTTTCAAGCAGCTTGCCAGCTATCTGCCGGGGAACAATCCTCGACAGCAGTCGATCTGAAGCCTCCACGACCCGCGTATCGATTCCCAGGCCACGCATGGCTGAGGCAACCTCGAGGCCTATAAAGCCGCCGCCAATGATCAACAGTTTCCGGATGTCACCAAGTCGGGAAGCGACCGCAAGCGCGTCGTCGTATGTCCTGAGTTTCAAAACTTCACGCAGATCGCCGCCGGGGACAGTTAGAGGCCTGACGCTGGATCCTGTGGCAATCACACACTTGTCGTAGGCCACGGACTCTCCATTGGCCAAACTGACTTCCTTCTTGTCTCTGTTGATGGATAGCGCCTGAACCCCGGCCTTTATGCTGATTGCTGTCCACGCGGCGCTCTCTGGGCGCCAGATCAAGTGCTTTTCGAGCGTGGATCCGCCGATGATGACGGACTTCGAAAGGGGTGGACGTTCATACGGCGGATACGGCTCATCAAAAATGAGGGTGGTTTCAAGACTGTCGGCTTCTTTTGCCAGCAGCTGAGAAAGTCGCCCCCCGGCCTGGCCACCCCCGATGATTACGATCTTCTTCCGCATTTGCCTCACCACACGATATCGCTTGGACATTCAACGACATAGACTAAATTGTCAAAGGATGGATTGGCAGCCCTTAGACTTTGACAATCCGAGGGAGCAAGTGGTGCGAAAGAACCTGGAGGACGTTGCCCGGCTCGCCGGCGTTGGTCTCGCTACCGTGGACCGCGTCCTCAATGAACGGGGCGGCGTTTCCCCGAGCACTGCCATTCGCGTGATTGAGGCTGCGCGCCAGCTCCAGATGAAACGCCCCCTGCCCTCACCCTACTCCCGGCGATTGCGCTTTGAAATTATCATGATCACGCCGAATAGCAGCAGTGCCTCGCGCATAAATGCTACCATTGAGTCCCTCATTCCCAAGCTGGGAAACGTTGTTACCTTGCAGCGGCGGTTCCTGCCGGCAAAGCGTTTGGCTGCCTTGGCGGAGGCGATCTCCGAATCGAAAAGCGATGCCTTGATCGTGTTTGCACCCGAAACGGCGAAGGTTCAGGACGCTATCGCTGCAAAAACGGCGTCCGGCGTTCCGGTTGTGACAATCCTGTCCGACCTTCCAACGACGCCTAGACTTTCTTACGTCGGCATTGATCACTTAAGGGCCGGACGGGCAGCAGCGTTTTTTTTGGCGCAGATGCTGGCCGCGGGCGCAGAAACACTGATCGCCTGCAGCGACCTCGATTACAGGTTCGAGGCCGAGCGTGTGGCCGGATTCCGGCAGGCGTGGTCAGAGTTGGGTGCTGAGCCACGCAACGTCAAAGTCGTCGAGTGTGCCCGTAGCCAGCGCCCCTATTGGGAGAGCGTCGCCGCCGCAATCCGCCAAATTGATAATGTGGGAGCGGTCTATAGCGCAGGCGTGGGGA
The DNA here is from genome assembly GCF_056781655.1 of Mesorhizobium bavaricum. Taxonomy (NCBI): domain Bacteria; kingdom Pseudomonadati; phylum Pseudomonadota; class Alphaproteobacteria; order Hyphomicrobiales; family Phyllobacteriaceae; genus Mesorhizobium; species Mesorhizobium bavaricum. The sequence goes on from NZ_JBXAYV010000001.1 coordinate 565,504, forward strand.
GCCACCTTGTGGAGCAAGGGCTCATTTCCGCTGGTCAAATCGGTAGGATTAAGTTCATCGCCCACGAACTTGACGAGACCGCCAAGCGCCTCTTGCTCGACAACAAGGTGACACTCGTCATTGATCAGAACCTCGAGCTCCAGATAACGCGGGCGGTCGATCATTTTCGACGGAGGTTTGGTTTGGAAGGCGATAGCATCCCCCAGGGAGTTCCATTTCAACTCCACATCAGGGATAACTTGCTCTGAGTTTGTCACCCGGTGCTACCCCCACCGGGGACCAACAGCCGGAGCGGCCACGCCGCTCTGGCTAGAGCGGGATGAAATTAGGGTGAGTCGATAAGGGATTCCCAAATCGGCTTGAATTTGATTGATCGGGATAGGGGGACGCCTCGCGACGCCGCCCCTCCCACACCACCGGCATACGGGTCCGTACCACGTCGGCGGTTCGATCGGATTAAGCTTTGGCAGAGACATAGAGGAGACCGGTAACTTCTCTGGGGTCAGGCGGCGCGCAGGAGTGGCGGTCTGGGCTTGAATAGTGGTGCGACGTTCGGCTCTGTCTGTCGGAACGGTGCCCGCAATCGATCGCGAAGTTCGCCATTGATGTCCGCCGCCCGGACCTGCATGAGCATATGCGCACCGTGAAGCGACCAGCGCATCTGCTGCTTCTTGACCATACGTTTCCCGACGACTGAGTCCACCGCCGACTCAGTGAGAGTGGAGGCGACGCGAAGCCCGGCCCGGTAGCGCTTTCCATAGTTGACGATCGCGCCGCGGTTCGAACGGACATAGGTTAGGAGCTGCTCCCCGAGGCTGTGAAGCCGTGCGATCGAGAACCCGCCTTCCTTCAGTCTTGCTAGAAGTTGCTCCAGGTCGCGGATCGCGCGGCCGACCCGCCCATGCCACAGACGCCACTTCACGGCTCTGATGTCCCTGTCGATGGTTGGAAGCGCTTCAAAGGGGCCTGATCGGTATCGTATGATGTGATCGGCGATCTGCTGCATGGGCTGGATCTTCATGGCAATATGAAACCAGTCGATGATGTGGGTCGTTGGTTTCGGCATGGCACGGGGCAGCCGCTTCAGGATTTCGGCCCCGTCCGAGATCACCGTCACATCCCCAAAGCCGCGATATCCGACTTCCTGGAGAGAGTGAAGAGCACGATCGCGGATTGCCTGCTGGTCGGTGCTGCCGGTGACGAAATAGCGACCGCCTCTTTCGCCCCGCCCCCCGCGGCCGCGCTGGCCACGACGAGCTCGAAATTTCGCGCCGAATGTCGATCAGCGCTACGAACGTGGGCCGTATCAATGCTGATGACGAACTCTTTGCGCCGATCTCCGGGAAGCTGCATCTCAAGCTGGCATCGGTCATCCGTTTGCCTCGCGCGCCAAGTTTCCTGCATGACCTGGTCGTCGAGCCGCTTGCCGATCCTCATGGTACGCTTGCGCACGGTCGCATGCATTTCAGTCGGTTCAGTGGGCAGGAAATCGGCCAGCACCTTCGCCGCCTGCCGGTAGGGCAGCATGCTTCCTAGCCGCGCTGTCAGTTCCATCAGCTCCGGTGTCGCTCGATCGGGACAGATTTCCTTCAATGGCGCAAAGGCAACGACCATGCCGGGGTAACAGTCCCGGCACATCATCCAGCGAGGATTGCGAACCTCCACCGTACCGAAGACGGTTCTGATCCGTCGCGTCGTGTAGTCCTTGACCGGCCGAAACGTATGGCAATCGGAGCAGACACGACGAAAGAGGGAATAGGTATTCGCCTCATGGTTCACGACCGCGCTCTGCAGCGTCACCATGATCTTCTTGCCATCGTCGATCGACAGGCCAATCTCACCGTCGTACAGGCGCTCCCAGCTCTTGTCGATCCGGACTTCCCGGCGACAAACGTCGCCGAACTCGTTCTTCCCCTCGATCGTAACCGTCCATTCCACCGCCATCGCTTTGTCTCCGATCAAAACGATGATGATGGAATGCTCGAGCCTAACAACCCGTGTTTGACCCCGGAGAAATTACCGGCCTCACAGCGTAGCTGCCGTTTGAAGCAGGTCGTGTCGCACATCTGCATTGCACATGCCCAATGCGCAAAAGACGCCTGCCAACCTTGGAACAAAGGCCTCCTGCATCCCAAGACGTCGAGCAACTTCGGCAACGTGAAGCGCCCCCGCCCCCCCCGCGCCAACTAAGACAAATTTTGACGGATCCAGACCGCGCTCGAGACTCACCTTCTCGACCGAGTGACGGATATTCTGCTCAACAAGCCGGATAATGGCATTGGCGGAATCCTTCGTCGAAAGGTCGAGCGGACCGGCAACATCGCGATCGATGGCGGCTTCCGCAAGGTTGCGATCAAGGGTCAGCGTGCCGTTTGCATAGCTGCCTGCCCGCAGGCGCCCGAGCGTGTCAGGCGACATGCACAATTGACCCCCTGACGACACGAAGAACTGATCCCTCTCTTTTGAGAGGAAAGAAGCTAGATGACGATTGAGATTTCTGTGACTCCTGCACCGTCCAGAGCGATGCAGGGAGAGGGGATGCTGCAGGCAGAGGAAGTCATGTCGATGGTGCGCCTGCATAAATGCGTCCTGAGCAAAACGGATCGCGAAGGAATTCGGTTGCGCGCGCAATACGGCTCGCCGCTACCTTCGTGAAGGCGGTGTCATCGCTTATCAGGGTCGCCCGCGCGTGTCGGCGCTCGACGGGCTTGATGATTGGTTGCGGGAGCGATTTTTCCGTCACGACGGCAACGCGGACGTTATTCGCCAAGAGTTGGCGGACGAACACGGGATCGTTATCAGCCTGCGTTCGGTGGAGCGTGGGGTACAGCATTGGCGCCGGGAGCTAAAGGCGCAGAAGCGGGCGACAGTCCGCTTCGAGACGGCGCCCGGTCATCAGATGCAGATCGACTTCGGCGACACGCGGGTATGGATCGGCGGCGAGCGGGTGCGGATCCATGTGTTTGTCGGGACGCTTGGCTATTCGCGCCGGATGCACATCCGGGCCTCGCCGAGGCAGCGCCAGACCGACTGGTTCGAAGGGATGGAAGGCGCTTTCCTGCGGTTTGGGGGCGTGCCGGCGGAAGTTCTGATCGATAATGCAAAGGCGCTGGTTGAGCATCACGACGCGGTGACGCGCGAGGTGAGGTTCAACGCCCGGCTGCACGCTTTTGCCCGATATTGGGGCTTCACACCGCGGGCCTGTGCCCCTTATCGGGCCAGGACGAAGGGGAAAGACGAACGCGGAGTCGGCTACGTCAAGAAGAACGCGATCGCCGGCCGCCGGTTCGAGAGCTGGGCGGCGTTCGAGGCGCATCTGGATCGGTGGACGCGCGAGGTCGCCGACCAGCGCGAACACGGCACGACCGGTGTCGCGCCAGTGGAACGCTTTGCTGCTGAAGCTCGTGCGCTTCGCCCGCTGGCCGGACGCGCGCCGTTCGGACAGCTGCGGGATCTGGTCCGCAAGGTCCAGGCCGACTGCGCAATCGACCTGGATACGAACAGCTACTCGGTCCCTTGGCGCCTGATCGGCGAAAGCGTCCAGGTCGTGGTGCTGGCCGGCCGCGTGATCATCCGTCATGCCGGCCAGGTAGTGGCCGACCATGCCCTGTGCCGAGGGCGACGACAGCGCATCGTGGACCGAATGCATTTTGTCGGCGTTGCCGGCTTCGAAGGGCCGGTGCGCGCCGAGCGCATCGAGATCGCCCCGGCCACCTTGCTGCGGCCACTCGCCGAGTACGAAGCGGTGGTCGGAGGGGGCTGGTGATGACGACCCTAGATCATGACGTGCTGATCGCAACCCTGGATCGGCTGAAGTTGACGGCGATCCGCGACCAGCTCGACACGCTGCTGGACGAAGCGGCCCGTTCGAAGATGACCTTGCGCGAGGCCTTGGCTTTCCTGGTGTCGCGCGAGATCGCACGGCGCGACGAGCGGCGCATCTCCATGTCGAGCAAGATCGCGCAGTTCCCGTTCGTGCGCGAACTCGACGGCTTCGACTTCGACGCGCAGCCATCGGTGGACCCAGGACAGATCAGGGAGCTGGCGACCTGCCGCTGGATTGCCCATGGCGACACGCTCTTGTTGCTGGGGCCTCCGGGAACGGGCAAAACCCATCTTGCTGTGAGCCTTGGTCGCGAGGCGATCCGGCAGAATTACAATGTCCAATTCGTCACTGCGGCCACGCTGGTAGCGATGTTGGCAAAAGCCCATGGCGACGGCTCGCTCGACAAGCAGTTGACGATCTTATCGCGTCCAAAATTGCTGATCATCGACGAGCTCGGCTATCTTCCCTTCGAGGCCAATGCCGCTCACCTATTTGGAGATCCCGTGGTGGCCACCGCGATCCTGGATCGCCTGCTTCACCATTCGGCGGTGATTACTATCCGCGGCGACAGCTACCGTCTCCGCGAAAAACGCCGGTCCGGTCTTCTGCAGAAGACCGGAGCGCGCCCGAAACCAACGAAACAGCAACCCAGTGAAAGGGGGTCAGTTCCTGATGTCGCCAAAGGGGTCAATTCCTCGTGTCGCTTGACAGAGCGCAAGTTGTGCGTCGGGTCGTAGCACGCGCCCCACCCAACCCGTAGCAGGCGGGTCCTGGTCGCGCTCCAGCGCCTTCGGGGCCGGCATACAGCAACCCTCCTGAATCGACACCGCAGATCGTGCCGCCGCCGGTTGCTATGGTATGTATCTCTACGCTGGGCAAGGAGATGAGGGTATCGCCGACCGTGATAGCATCCGTTTCGCCGACCGCTCCATTGCTAATAACAGTCACATCGCAGCTAGTGCCGCCGATCTCGATCGAAATAAGATTGTCTGCGCCAAGCGACTGACCCTGGAGCTTTAGGGAAGCGAGGCCCGCGGCCGGCCCAGACAGGGCAAGAGCCGCAGGCCGTTCGCCAATCTGTCGAGAGAAATTGCACCGCCATTGCTCTGAATAAGCAGCAGGTCTCTGGATAGACCACGGTTTGAAAGCTCGCTACGGAGCTGGTTTAGGATATGGGAGCACCCGAGGGGCGACGTAGGCGTTTGCCACTGTCGTCGATACGCGCTCGAATTCGCCTATGATGGGGGCGAGATTTGAGGATGCTGTGACGTAAACGCCGGGAATCTCTTCCGCAATCATTTCTGCGCACCGTTGTTCATGAATGGGATTCAGGTAGGAGTGCAAGAGGCAGATCGCGACGGCTTCCACGTTCTCGGCCTTAAGTCGGGCGGCCGCCGATCGTGCGGATTCCGACGATTTACCGGACTGCATTCCGATCAAAAACCGGACGCGATTCCGACAATTAACCGGACGCGATTCCGATTAAATACCGGACAGTTTTGAAGCTTGGATAGTGCCTTTGGGTCAGCAACCTGGGCATGCATTTCCTCGACGGTAGAGGAGAGACGCATGCCGAAGAGAAGAAGGCTGACCATGAGACAATTGAGACAACTGCTTCGGCTAAGCGCGGACGGCTTAAGCGTTCGCGACATTGCCACCATGCTTGGGATTGCCCGCAGCACGGTGCAGGACAACATAGAGCGAGCGAGTGCCGCCGGCCTTTCCTGGCCGTTACCGGCGGAGCTGACAGACGATGTTCTCGAACATCGGCTCTTCTCCCGTCAGGGGGTCAAACAAGGGATACGCCGACGCGCCGAGCCCGACTGGGGGGCGCTGGCCGTCGAACTGAAGAAGCCGGGCGTGACGCTGTCGATCCTGTGGGAGGAGTATCGGGCCGTTCATCCCGACGGTTACGCTTACAGCAGATTCTGTGATCTCTTTAGAGGCTTCGAGCGGCGGCTGACGCCAACGATGCGCCAGGTGCATGTCGCCGGAGACAAGGTGTTCGTCGACTATTCCGGCAAGAAGCTGCCGATCGTGGACCGCAAGACCGGCGAGATCCGCGAGGCCGAGATCTTTCTCGGGGTGCTCGGCGCGTCGAGCTACACCTTTGCGGAGGCGACCTGGAGCCAGACCCTGCCGGACTGGATTGGCTCGCATGTGCGCATGTTCCGCTTCTTTGGCGGCGTCCCGCGGCTAATTGTTCCCGACAATCTGAAGTCTGGCGTGAATCGGTCGAGCTTCTACGACCCCGAGATCAACCGCAGCTTCGGCATGATGGCTTCGCACTACGGTGTCGGCGTTCTGCTGGCGCGACCGAAGCGACCGAAGGATAAAGCCAAGGTCGAATGTGGCGTCCGGTTCGCGCAGAGCTGCATTCTCGGTCGGCTGCGCAACCAGACTTTCTTTTCCCTGGACGAAGCCAATGCTGCTATCCGGGAGGCTGTGGAGCGGATCAACACCCACGTCATGCGCCGACTGGACCAGTGCCGTCGCGACCTGTTCGAGACGATGGAACGGCCAGCGCTCGCCGTGCTGCCGGCCGAGGAATACGAGTTCGCCGAGTGGCGGCTGGCGCGTGTATCGACAGACTATCATGTCGAGTTCGAGCGCTATTTCTACTCCGTGCCGCACAGCCTCATTCGAGAGCAGGTGGACGTCCGGGCGACGAGCCGAACGATCGAGATCTTCCTCAAGGGCAAGCGCGTCGCTGCCCATCAGCGCCCCTATGGCGGGGCCCGTTTTGGAACCGATCCGGACCACATGCCCAGTTCGCACGGCCGCTACGCGGAATGGTCGCCGGAGCGCTTCCGGCGCTGGGCTCGTTCGATCGGTCTACAGACCGAGGGGCTCGTCATCGGCATCCTTGCCAGCCGGCCGCATCCGGAACAGGGATTCAGGACATGCCTCGGCGTTCTCAAGCTCTACCAGGCGATCGACACAGCGCAGGCCGAAGCCGTTTCGGCCCGTGCTCTCGAGATCGGCGGCCTGAACTGCAAAAGCATCAGCGCCCTCATCAAATCCCACAAAGCCTCCAGGCACACCGCCGAACCTGCCGCCGTCGGCGAGCACGCCAATCTTCGCGGCCCAGGCTACTTTCATTAAGGAGATAACCAAAAAATGCTGACCAACCCCACCATCGACATGCTGCGCGAACTCGGCCTTTCCGGCATGGCAAACGCGTTCCAGGAACTGGAGACGCAGCCGGAGGCAAGAGCCCTCCAGCATGGCGAATGGCTTGCCCTCCTACTCGAACGGGAGGCGACAACGCGCCGTCAGAAGCGCTTCGAGGCCAGAGCCCGTGCCGCCAGATTACGTCATGACGCCCAGATCGAGAACGCCGACTTCCGCGCAACTCGCGGTCTCGATCGCAATCTCTTCATGAGGTTGGCGACATGCGACGGGATCAGACAGCGCCATAGCTTGCTCCTAATCGGACCGGCCGGCGTCGGAAAGAGCTGGCTGGCCTGCGCGCTCGGCCACAAGGCATGCCGCGAGGATCTTTCGGTCGCATACCACCGTGTACCGCGCCTCTTCGCGACGCTCGCCCTTGCCCGCGGTGACGGCCGCTACGCGAAGCTGCTCAAGAGCCTGGCCAAAACGGACTTGCTTATTTTAGACGATTGGGGGCCGGAGAAGCTCAACGACGAACAACGCCGCGATCTCCTGGAAATCGTCGAGGATCGCTACGAGAAGCGTTCCACCATCCTCACAAGTCAAATTCCCGTGGATCACTGGTATGACATGATCGGCAATCCGACCATCGCCGATGCCGTCCTCGACCGCCTTGTTCATAACGCCTATCGCATCGAACTTTCCGGCGAAAGCATGCGCAAACACAAGGTCCTGCCAATCCCAGACGCAACTCCCGCTTGACCGAAAACGAGTTCGTCGACAAATATCGAAAAGACCCAGAGGCGCTCTAAGCCGTCCGGCTTCGCCTCGGAATCGCGTCCGGTATTCTATCGGAATAGGTGTCCGGTTTCGTCTCGGAATCACTGTCCGGAATCATTGGAATACGCAGATCGGACTGATGATTCATCCAGCCCGAGGACCACTTCGCCGGAAGAGGACATGCGTTCGATAACCGGGTACCGCAACTTGCGACGTACAAGTACATCTCCCCAGGCGTCCGGTGATCCCACATCATTTGGCGATACCCAAGCCTAATCTCCAGCGTGTCGCGGAAACCGCGCGTAGTCAGTAACCCAACCTTGGCACCTTTGCGTTCAAGCAGGATGTTAGTCGCTACCGTCGTTCCGTGAATAAAGTGAGAGCACTCACTGAGCAGGCGGGACACCGGCAGGTTGAGAAAACCTGCAGCACCTTCGATCGCGCAAATAACGCCAACCGCAGGATTGCTTGGCTCCGAAGGTGACTTGTACGGAATAACCGTGTCGTTCGCGTCGATGAGAACGAAATCCGTAAACGTTCCACCGACATCAATTCCGATCCTCCATGGCGCTAGAAGGCTGGGACGGGAAGTTTCTATATTCATAGTACCCCTTTAGCGTGGCGGCCCTTCGCAATGAGACTCCAAACCAGCGTTTAACTGCCTGCAACATTTGTGGCTATTGATCCGTCTACGTCATCTACGTCGTGGCCAACCCATTATTTGATCCGGCTTTTCAACGTCCTCGTTGGCGCGGATATCTATCTTTCTCTCATTCACCTCTCGACGCCCAAATCGGTATCGTCGCTGAGATGCGTTGCGGACCCTAAGTCGGATTGGCCTCTACCTTATGGCCGCTGAAGGATTGAGTAACTCACCCGACAGCGGCTGGGTATCTGCCGCCGGCGCCCGCACGTGACAGGCGACGACGCGCCCATCGGGCATCGGCACTAATGGCGGCACGTCGATGCGGCAACGTTCGACCGCGAGCGGGCAGCGCGGGTGGAAGGCGCAGCCTTTCGGCGGATTGATCGGACTCGGCACCTCTCCTTCGACGGGCGCCTCCAGCCGGGCCTGGGTGGGATCGGGTACCGGCGCGGCGGCAATCAGCGCCTCGGTGTAGGGATGGACCGGCCTGGCGAAGAGCGCCTCGCAGGTCGCGAGCTCCACGATCCGGCCGAGATACATGACGGCCACGCGATGGCCGATATGCTCCACGACCCCAAGGTCGTGCGAGATGAAGACGAAAGAAATCCCCAACTCCTCCTGGAGGTCCTTGAGCAGGTTGAGGATCTGCGCCTGCACCGAGACATCAAGGGCCGAGACCGCCTCGTCGGCGATCATGATCGCGGGATTTAGCGAGAGCGCCCGTGCGATCCCGAGCCGCTGGCGCTGGCCGCCGGACAGTTCGGACGGAAGCCGCTGCATCATCTCGGGCGCCATCCCGACCTTTTGCAGAAGCTCGGCGGCCAGCGCCTCGCGCTTCCTGCGGGTCAGGCGCTCGAAGTTCTCGACCGGTTCGGTGATGATCTGTCCGGCGGTGAGCCGCGGGTTGAGCGACGAATAGGGATCCTGGAACACCATCTGCATGCGACGACGCCCGTCCCGTAACGCGTGCTTCTTCAGGCTCGCGATATCGGTGCCCTCGAGCAGCACGCGGCCCTGCGTCGGCTCTGTGAGCCGCATGAGAAGCCGCGCGATGGTCGACTTGCCGCAGCCGGATTCGCCGACGATGCAGAGCGTCTCGCCCGCCTCGACGGGGAAGGAGACATCCTGAACCGCCCGTACGACCGGGACGTCCGTGGCCTCGTCTCTCCGACCATCAGCGCGGCTGTCAGCCGGATGGTCCCCGGGCGTCAAAGCGTGGCGCAGTGATGGGCGTGGCCGAGGGCGAACCAGAGACTTGAGTGTTGCGCGCCGGGCGACCGGCCTCGTGTCGGGGCGCGCCAAGCAATCCGCCCATCCACTGCGACAGGTCGAACCGCTCGCCGAACCTGATCCGCGACCGCGCGACCGGCTCCTTATCGCGCGTGTGTCCCCTCACCGTTGCCCACCGATCAAAGGGACCATGTACAAGTTGCTCAGCAAGCAGGCAGGCACCAGCGCGACAGCCGCCCGGCGAAGTCGCCCCATCCATCTAAGTCCTGAGGGGCAGTCCGATCTAGAGGACGAACTGCCCCTGGTTCCGATTCAGGTTAAATTGCGACGGACAAGGCTGGTTCCTCGGCGTATCCATAGACAGTCCGAGCATGGTCGAGCGTGATCACGCCGTCGTCTAGGTCTCTCTGCACCGCCGCACGTTCTCGCAGTCGAGGATCGCCCCAACCGCCGCCAGAGGATGACTCGATCGTCACGCGAACTGGCGGGAACTTTCGCACACCGTATTGCGGGGTATCGAGGACTTCACCGGAGGCCAGCTCAATTGTTAGCTCGCCTCGACTTCCATCACCGCCGCCGATTACTCCCAAGCCGCTTGGTGTTCGGACACCTTCTCCCATGAATTTGTAGGTTCCCGCCGCTTCAACGTCCGCGACGTACCTGACGCCCGTCCCACCTCGGAATTGTCCGGGTCCACCGCTGTCCGTTCGAAACTCATGAGTATAGACGTGGAGAGGATAGAGCTGCTCATAGTTTTCGACGTTGGGCAGCGCAAGGCCACCCATCGAAACAACCTGGCTGATGACGTTGAACCCGTCCCGTCCGAACACTGCGCCCGCCCCCGAAGATGCGTTCCAGTGAGCGAAAGAGAATGCCCCAAAAGCGGGGGCATTGATTGAAGTCGAACAGTAAGAGGCTTTGCCCCACGTACCGCTCGCTCTCTGGGGGTCCGCTTGTGCGAGTGCCTTCCAACACGCGTTGATTATGTCGGCTCCCGGGAACATCGTGTTCATCGTCATTGGTGCCGGTGGCAGGGCGTTGACTACAGTCCCCTCCGGAGCAATGATCTTGATGGCTCGCAAGGCGCCCTCGTTGCGCGGCAACGCTGCACTCCCTAGAAAGCTCATGACACCGACGAACACTGCTGACGTCGTGTTGGCAATAGAGCTATTCTTAAAGCCCTTGATTTGGGGATGGCTGCCAGTGAAATCCACAGTAATGCTATCGCCCTTGACTGTGAGTTTGACTTTGACCGGAACTCGACATTGTTCGAAACAGTCGGTATCGCTGACGTCCTCTGCTTCGTAGATACCATCCGGTAGCCGAGCAATTTCCTCGCGCATCATACGCTCAGCGTGCGCCAAAACCGCGTTCAAAGCCATCCTGCTTTGATCGAAGCCCAGTTCATCAAGGAGTTTCTGCAGCCGTTGGGCGCCGATACCTGTCGCGCCCAGCATTGCTCGCAGATCGCCTTCCATCATCTCCGGATAGCGGGAGTTTAGCAAAAGAAGCTCCCAAAGATCTCTCCGCGTTTTGCCACCTTCAACCAACTTCATAACTGGAAGTCGAATTCCCTCGTGAAAGATTTCGGTGGCGGACGGATTATATGTTCCAGCAGCGCCGCCACCGATGTCACACTGATGTGCGCGGTTGCATACGAAGGCCACAGGCGATCCGTCGCAAAATACGGGCTTGATGACGGTCCAGTCAGGTAGGTGATTTCCACCGGCGACATATGGATCGCTTAGGATGAACACGTCCCCAGGACCCATGTCATCGCCGAATTTACGAACTACAGCGCGCAATGCGAAACCCGCCCCTCCGGTGTGGATCGGCAATCCATCTGCTTGCGCGACAACTTCACCGTCTGCGCTGCCCACGAAACAAGAAAAGTCGTGCGACTGACTGAACCCAGGACTGCGCGCCGTTCTCGCCATGACGAAGCCCGTCTGTCGAGAGACGTGGTCGAGTTGCTTTTGAATCAGCGCTAGTTGAACGGCATCGAAACTCATGCTGCCACTCCCGATTGATGGTTGTTGAGGTGGATTATGAAATTGGATGCTCCGTCGACCTCCAGTCGGCACCCCTCTGGCACTACAACAGTTGTGGTCGAACCTTCCAACAGCGCCGGCCCCTCAACAGTGTCTCCATACTGGAGAGCATCGCTCTCAAAGATGGGCGTCTCCTTGAAATCATCAACGTCGTTCCAGTAGACACGGCGGATCTCTACCGCCCGGATTTCCCTTTTGACGCGCTCGCCCTTCTTTTGTTCGGAGAACCCCAAACGGACCGATCCCGTAGCACGTCCACCAGTGATAAAGATGTCGTCTTCCCCTTGATCATGCCCGTAGAGCCTTCGGAACTGCTCCATGAAAGCCGCACGGATCGCGTTCGACTCTGGCTGATCAATCCGCACGTCTACTGACGATTGCTGGCCCCGGTATTGTAGCTGTAGAGCTCGTTCGATAACAATGTCGTCCGCCGCAAAGCCCTCGTCCAGGAACCTGTTCCGGCATTCTCGCGCGAGCGTATCGAGGAATTCCACGATCCCATGTTCAGATGTCGCCCCCAACGGCTTTAGCCATGACCTGACGACGTCTTGCCGGGCATCCGCCGTGCACATACCGAATGCACAGAAGACACCCGCGACGCGGGGCACAAATACGGCGCGGCACCCCAAGGCGCGGGCGACGGAAGCGCCGTGCATCGGGCCGGCGCCACCTACGGCTACAAGGACAAAGCGAGAAGGATCGAAGCCTCTCTCTACGCTGACCTTTTCAACCGCATGCACCACCTCCTGCTCCATGAGGCGGACAATGCCAGCAGCGGCGCGAACTGTTGTAATCCCTGAAGGCGCAGCAATTCGACTGTCGATTGCCTGTTCGGCAAGCTTCTTATCAAGCGTTATTAAGCCACCACCGTAACGGCCGCTCTCTAGGCGACCTAAAACAAGCTGTGCATCGGTAACGGTAGGGTCTACACCACCTCGGCCGTAACAGACTGGCCCCGGAAACGCGCCAGCACCGTCCGGCCCAGTTCGAAGCATGCCCCCTTGATCACGGCGAGCGATTGTTCCCCCGCCGGCACTGACCGTATGAATGTCGACCGCCGGCAAAGCCAGGTGATAGCCGTTCACGTCAGTGCTGTTTGTCATTGCGACGCCAGCCTCATCGGTGAGGATTACATCGCAACTGGTGCCGCCGATTTCGATTGAAATGAGGTTCGGGGAGCCAAGGGCAGTGGCACAAACTACAAGGGCGCTCGCTGCAGCAGAAGGCCCAGACAGCAGAAGAGACGCAGGCCGGTGTTCGACCTGAGGCACTGAAACGACCCCTCCGTTGCTTTGCATCAGAAGAAGGGGGCGCTTCAGGCCGAATTCTTTGAGGCGCAACTCCAGACGTCGGAGATACGGAACAACACGCGGCGCTACATAGGCGTTGAGGACCACAGTTGATGTGCGTTCATACTCCCCTACCATTCGCACGATGTCGGAGGAGGCATATACCAAGACCTCCGGCCATAGCTCGCGGATGAGTGCCTTGCATTCGTGCTCGTGTTGACTGTTCAGGAAGCTGTTAATGAAGGCAATTGCAATTGCCTCCACCCCTTCCCTTTGCATCTCACCGACGGCTCGTTTGACGTCGTCGTGATCGAGAGGAATGGAGGGCTGTCCGACCTTATCAACCCGCTCCCGAACCGGCAGTCGGCGACTCCGAGGCACGAGCACAGGCGGGAACGGCGTACGATGGTCCCAAATATCCGGACGAATTCCACGACGGATCTCTAGAGAGTCGCGAAAGCCCTCCGTTACCAGCAGGCCGACTTTTGCCCCCTTGCCCTCAAGAAGGGTATTTGTCGCAATCGTTGATCCATGTACGAAATGAGAGCACCCACCCAGTATGGCTTCGATTGATACACCGGTAGCTTCGGTCGTCAGCCGGAGCACATCGATCACGCCTTCCGACGGATCAGCTGGCGTTGTGAAGGCCTTGTGTTGCCGGAGAAGGCCATCGGAGTCGATCAGCACCAAGTCCGTAAACGTCCCCCCTATGTCGATGCCAATGCGCCAGGGCGCAGTCAAATTCCTATGGTCGTGCATTTTTTCTTCCTGTTTGGGGCCATGCTGGTCGCTGCTTGATACCGCTCTGGCATTCTCGCTAGACGGGACCGCCGGCCCCTGCCGAATGATTAGGGCAGTGCATTTCTAGCCCGCGCTCGTTTCACATTTGTTGCAACAAGCACCACTATCGGCTCGGTGTCAAGGACGCCGCCGCTTCCCTTTGGGTATTTTGGCGCCCGACACCCGCGGAAATTGGTCCTCGTTGGCGCGGATATCCATCTTTCTCTCGTTCACCTCTCGACGCCCAAATCGGTATCATCGCTGAGATGCGTTGCGGACCCTAAGTCGGATTGGCCTCTACCTTATGGCCGCTGAAGGATTGAGTAACTCACCCGACAGCGGCTGGGTATCTGCCGCCGGCGCCCGCACGTGACAGGCGACGACGCGCCCATCGGGCATCGGCACTAATGGCGGCACGTCGATGCGGCAACGTTCGACCGCGAGCGGGCAGCGCGGGTGGAAGGCGCAGCCTTTCGGCGGATTGATCGGACTCGGCACCTCTCCTTCGACGGGCGCCTCCAGCCGGGCCTGGGTGGGATCGGGTACCGGCGCGGCGGCAATCAGCGCCTCGGTGTAGGGATGGACCGGCCTGGCGAAGAGCGCCTCGCAGGTCGCGAGCTCCACGATCCGGCCGAGATACATGACGGCCACGCGATGGCCGATATGCTCCACGACCCCAAGGTCGTGCGAGATGAAGACGAAAGAAATCCCCAACTCCTCCTGGAGGTCCTTGAGCAGGTTGAGGATCTGCGCCTGCACCGAGACATCAAGGGCCGAGACCGCCTCGTCGGCGATCATGATCGCGGGATTTAGCGAGAGCGCCCGTGCGATCCCGAGCCGCTGGCGCTGGCCGCCGGACAGTTCGGACGGAAGCCGCTGCATCATCTCGGGCGCCATCCCGACCTTTTGCAGAAGCTCGGCGGCCAGCGCCTCGCGCTTCCTGCGGGTCAGGCGCTCGAAGTTCTCGACCGGTTCGGTGATGATCTGTCCGGCGGTGAGCCGCGGGTTGAGCGACGAATAGGGATCCTGGAACACCATCTGCATGCGACGACGCCCGTCCCGTAACGCGTGCTTCTTCAGGCTCGCGATATCGGTGCCCTCGAGCAGCACGCGGCCCTGCGTCGGCTCTGTGAGCCGCATGAGAAGCCGCGCGATGGTCGACTTGCCGCAGCCGGATTCGCCGACGATGCAGAGCGTCTCGCCCGCCTCGACGGAGAAGGAGACATCCTGAACCGCCCGCACGACCGGGACGTCCTTCCGGAAGATCCCCGCACCAAGTGGATAGTGCTTGACCAGGTTCTCGACTTTCAACAGGGGACCCTTCATGCGCGCGCTACCTCCTCAGAATGCCAGCAGGCGGCGGCGTGATCGGTGCAGACATATTCCAGAACGGGCGTCTTCTCGCGGCAGATGTCGGTTGCGAAGGGGCAGCGCGCCGCAAAGCTGCATCCGACCATCGGCTCGCGCAGGCTCGGCACGATGCCGGGGATCTCCGGCAAGCGGCGCTCCTTGCCGCGCCGTCGATCCGGAACCGAACGCATGAGCGCCTTGGTGTAGGGATGCGAGGGCCGCGCGAAGAGATCGGTCACACTCGCCTGTTCGACGATCCGGCCGGCATACATCACGATCACCCGTTGGCAGGTCTCGGCGACGACGCCGAGGTCATGGGTGATGAACATCACTGCGGTTCCCGTGCGCTCCTTCAGATCTACGATCAGCCGCAGGATCTGCGCCTGGATGGTGACATCGAGCGCGGTGGTCGGCTCGTCGGCGATCAGGAGCTCCGGCGAGCAGGCCAGCGCCATGGCGATCATGGCGCGCTGGCGCATGCCGCCCGACATCTCGTGGGGGTAGTTATGCACCCGCCGCTCGGGATCGGCGATGCGGACGAGGCGCAGCATCTCCTCGGCCTTTGCCATCGCCTCGGAGCGCGAGGCGCCGGTATGGATCCGCACCGCCTCCGCGATCTGGCAGCCGACGGTGTAGACCGGGTTGAGGCTCGTCATCGGGTCTTGGAAGATCATCGCGATCTTGTCGCCGCGGATCTTGCGCATCTCGCGCTCTGACAGATCCAACAGGTTGCGGCCGTGAAAGCGGACCTCGCCGCCGACGGTTCTTGCGGTCAGCTTCGGCAACAGGCGCAGGATCGAAAGCGCCGTCACGCTCTTGCCGCATCCGGATTCGCCGACCACGCCGAGCGTCTCGCCTTTCTTCAGCCGGAAGCTGACCCCGCCCAAGGCGCGGGTGACGCTCTCTTCGCCGAAGAAATGGGTCTCGAGGTCCCGGACATCCAGAAGCACGTCAGTGTCGATGGACTTATCCTCCATGAGGTTTTGCATCAGCATCTCACCGCCTCCGCTTCGCGCGGGGATCGAAGAGATCGCGCAGACCGTCGCCGAGGAGATTGACCGCCAGGACCGTGAGCGCGAGAAAAATGCCGGGGGCGAAAAGGGTCAGTGGGGCGATGTTGAGATAGAGGCGCGCGTTCGAGATCATGTTGCCCCAGCTCGGAATCTCCGGGGGCACGCCGACGCCGAGGAAGCTCAGCCCGGCCTCGACCATAATTGCATCGGCGCAGACGATGGCGCTCTGGACCATGAGCGGTGGGATGGTGCTCGGAATAACATGGCGCCACAGGATCTTCGGCAGTCGGGCGCCCCCGCAGATCGCGGCCTCCACGTAGGGACGCTCACGCACGCTCAGCACGACCGAGCGCACAAGCCGGGTCACACTCGGCACCTGCGGCAGCGCCACGGCGACGATGAGGATGCCGATCCCGGGCCCGGTCAGGGCGATAAGCGCGATGGCCAGCAGGATCGTCGGGATCGACATCAGCGCATCCATCACCCGCATGATGACATTGTCGAAGTTGCGGACGTAGCCGGCGACGACACCGATCAGAAGCCCAACTGAGGTGGCCAGCAGCGCCGAAATCAGCCCGACCATGAGTGAGACCCGCGCGCCGTATATGGTGCGGGCAAAGACGTCCCGGCCGAGGTTGTCGGTGCCGAACCAGTGTTCGGTAGAGGGCGGCTGCAGGCGGATGAAGGGATCAATGTTTGACGGATCGCCGGCATAGAAGGGGGCCAGGAGCGCCAGCAGGATCATGAGCACAAGAAGGCCGCCGCCGATCAACACCAGCGGATGCCGCCGGGCATGCCGGACGAGGCCCGAGAAGCGTAACGGGCCCGCCGTTGCGACGGCGGCTGAAGTGGAAAGAAGCGTCATGTCAGTACCGGATGCGGGGATCGATCAGGGTATAGGCGAGATCGACCGCGAGATTGATGAGGACGTAGAGCCCCGAGGTGAGGATCAGCACGCTCTGGATGATCGGGTAGTCGCGGTTGTTGATCGCATCGACCACCAACCGCCCAATACCGGGAATGTTGAAGACGGTCTCAGTCAGCACCACTCCGCCGATCAGATAGGCGAAGCTGAGGCCGATCACGGTAAGGATCGGAACCCCGGCATTCTTCAGCGCATGGTGGAACAGCATCGCATAGGGTGAGGCACCCTTGGCGGCTGCGGTGCGCATGTAGTCTTCCGTCAGCACCTCGAGCATGCTGGCGCGTGCGATCCGCGCGATGAACGCGATATAGGGCACGCTCAAGGTCACGGTCGGCAGGATCAGATGTGTGAACCAGCGGCCGAGCCCCTCGCCGATCGGCACGTATCCCTGGACCGGCAGCCATCCAGCGCCAATAGCCAGCAGGTATACGAGGAAGTAGCCGATCACGAAGACCGGGACCGAATAGCCGACGGCCGAAAACACCAGGAGCAGCCGGTCGACAAGACCGCCGGAGCGCCAGGCCGAAAGGATGCCGAACGACACCCCCACCGTCACCGAGAGCGCCAGGGTCAGGAGCGACAAGGAGATCGTCGGCTCCAGCCGCTGCGCGAGGAGTTCGAGCACCGGCCGGCCGGAAAAGATCGAGATGCCGAAATCGCCGTGCAGCATGCCCGAAAGCCACTGGAGAAACTGGACCGGCAGCGGCTCGTTCAATCCCAGTTGTTCGCGGATGCCCGCGATGATCTCTCCCGTCGCGTTCCGCCCGGCCAAGACTGCCGCCGGATCCCCCGGCGCCAGCCGGATCAGAAGGAAGATAAAGATCCCGACCATCGCCATCACGGCGATGGCCGAACCCATCCGGCGAAGGATGTAGGAACCCATCAGGCAGAAGCCTTCCGCATGTTCCACATCGGGTACACGACCGTCGGGACTCTGACCAAATCGACCAAAGATTTACGGCGGGCAACGGGTTGGGTAATATTACCCAACATGACAATACCAACGAAATCCCAGTAAATGCTTTGCATCTCTCGGGCGAGCTTCTGCCGCTCCTCGTGGGTCTCGACTTTGTCCCATCTGGCGCGGAGCAACTCGTACTCGTCGTTCCTCGCCCAGCCCCACCACCCCTGCTCGCCATTTGCGGCCATGACCGGCATTCCGATCGGATCGCCCCACTTGGTGTCGCTCCAGTCTGAAATAAAGATGCTCCAGCCGCCTTCTTCAACTGGCCCCTTATTTTTTCGGCGCTCGGTGAATCCACCCCAATCACTCGTCGCAAGCTCAACGTTTAGGCCGATATTTCGCAATGTGACCGCCAGATATTGCGCGGCATTGCTGGCTTCCGGCCAATCCGTCGTCTGCAGAATGACAATCTTCTCGCCTGCATATCCGGCTTCTTGAAAAAGCTGTTTGGCCTTCGCAGGGTCGCCGCCCTTCTTATCCCACCCGGTGTTTTCGTCGTTGGTGTAAGGCGTGTTTACACCGAAAATCGATGTTACGGGTCGAATGTAATCCGGATCGTATCCCGCAGCCCGCATGATCGCCTCTTGATCGATCAGATGAAGCATCGCTTGACACGCCTTGACGTTGTTGAACGGCGGCTGGAGGAAATTCATACGCAAGAACATGTCAACGCCCGACGTATTTATGACTTCCAGCGCAAGATTGTCATCATTACGGATTGCCGAAAAAATGTCAGGCGCCGGACTTTGTACGAAATCAATCTCGCCCGCTTGCAACGCCGCGAAAGCTGTTTGCTGATCACTAATGATGTCCCAAATTACCCGATCGACATTGACGAGCTTCCCGCCAGCAAATCCGTCGGCCGCCTCCCGGCGTGGAACGTAGCTCTCGTTGCGATCATAGACAAAGCTGGCGCCGGGCTTGGCAAGGCCGTGGTTGAATTTGAACGGCCCCGAGCCAATGTTCGCGGTTACCTGTTCAGTTGGAGAAGTTTCTGCATCCTTTTGTCGCATGATCGCCAAGAAAAATCCCGTTCCGGAAGCGAGCGACGGTATTAGAAGTGGATAAGGTTCAGTAAGCTCAATGACAAATGCATTGTCATCAACCTCCGAGATGTCTTTCACTCTTTCGAAGATCAACTTCCCGCCCGCATCCGCCTGTCCCCAGCGACGGATTGACGCAATGCAGTCTGCCGCGGTGACAGAGCTGCCGTCATGGAAAGCAAGGCCATCGCGAAGCGTGAACGTGTAGGTTTTCTTGTCGTCAGAAAGGCTCCATTTATCCACCATCTGCGGGTGTGGGATGCCTTTCGAGTCGATCGCGAAGAGCGTGTCATAAATCGCAAATGCGTGCATGGACGTGGTGTCATCATTAGACAGGAGCGGATCGAACACACGAAGGTCGAGTTGCATTGCCCAGCGCACTGTTAGTTCGAGGGCCGAAGGCGTCTGAGCATACAGGGCCGAAGGAATAGTAAGCATCGTGCTGGCTGCTATCCCCTGCTTTAGCAGGTTACGTCTGGAAATGGTCATCATTTGTTTTTCCCTTGTTGATGCGCGAATTTCTGCTTATTTTGGCCAGCCTGACGCTGGTCGAATTCGTCTCAACCGGCGAGGCCTGACCTCTTCAACAGACCTTTCACAGATGCACGGGCCACCAGCGCCGCCGCCTCAGTATCAATCCCCACCGGCTGCCCGTGCCGCAGCACAATTTTGCCGTTAACTACCGTAAGGGCCGGCGGTCGCGTCAAACCAACCACGGCCGTTTCTGCGCACGGGTCAAGGCCGAGCGCCTCGGATGATGCAGTCTCGCGCACAACAATGTCCGCGCGCTTGCCAACTTCCAGAGTGCCTACCTCGTCACCGGCACCAACGCTTCGTGCTGCTCCAATCGTGCGCATGCGCAGCAATTCACCTGACTTCACCGGCACACCGAGCACTGCCGCATTGCAGACCGCAACACTTCCAAGAGCGTCGAAATTCAGGTTACGGGGTATGTCCGTTGCGATCGCTACCGACGCACCTGCTCTGAACAGTTCGACCATCCGCGGCTCTGCGCGGCCGTATCCCATCGCACGCATCTGCTGAAACGGGCACCAGACGATCCCAGTGCCAGTGTCTCCGAGCAGCGCTACATCATCGCGATGTATGACATTCATATGAATGAACGTGGACCCCGGACCGAGGGCGCCAGCATCGTGCAACCGGGCAATCCCCGAGCGTCCTGCCCTCTCTTCCTCATCGAGGTAGTCCGCTGGATCGTAACCCCGATGCTCCTGAAACTGGACGCCATTTTCACGCGCAGTTGAAAGAGCTGCCTGCCATAGAGGCTCGGTCGTCGTCTCGGGGCCATAGATACCAATGAACGCGCGGACGAGACCTTCAGCTTCACGGTTGCGGTAGAGCTGAGAACCCAAACGCTTCATCGCCTCTTCTGTGGATTGCGGCCAACGTGACAGGAAGTCTAGACTCGAAAGCTCTGGCGACTTGTCCATCATCGGTTGCGTGAGATCGGCGACGTACGGATCCGTCAGCCAGATCCGAATGCCTACTTCATCGGCAACCGCTGCTACCGCATCGGGTTCGAATATGGTGCCTGGATCGACGAACCCAGTATAGCCCGCACGAAGGTAGTCGACCGCGGCAAGGGCGGCACTCGCATGTTCGTCTTCGGGCCTCAGCACCGCTTTCCAGTGGCCCATGGTAATGGCCGTGGCCGCCATGAGCGGCTCGACCGAGCGTGACGAGTACTGCGAGACGTGGATATGCGCATCGATGAATCCGGGATGCACCATCCCGCCATTCGCGTCGAACATTTGCCTGGCAGTGAAGCGGTCTCTCACGGCCTTGGTCGGACCGACTGCTCTGATCCGGCCGCCAGAGACGGCTATGGCGCCATCATGCAGAATTGTGTTCTGGTCATCAACCGTGAGCACCATCGCACCATGGATGAGCAAGTCACATCGTTCGGATTTTTCGAAGCTCATGCTAAAGCCTTTTCCGCTGTCGTGTGGAGCGCGCCGACAGAATGCTGGCGCGCGATGATTGTAGGGGCTTGAATATCGTGCTCCGGCCAGAAGCGAGACTTCTCGTACTTGAACTGGCCCCTCCTGTAGTAGCCGACGCCCGGAGTGTTCACGAGAACCGGCGTGGCGCGGTCGCCGAAGTTCAGGGCAAAGTGATAGCCTGATTTCACGACCACGAAATCGAGAGCTTCGATTACCACGCTCTGGCTGGTAAAGGCGGCGGGATCGAGAAAGCAGGCAGGCTTAGTGGTGACGATTACCTGGATGCCGTCATTCACCCGTAGAACCGCCGTCGGCCCCATGGAAGCACGGTCACCCCGCCCGAGCGCCCCCTCCACAACGAACTCACCGTCGCTCACATGTTCGACCTGCGCAGTGATCGATCGCGACTCGAAGCCCGGCGTGAACCCCGCGCCAACGGGCAGCGTCACAGTTGCGCCGACACCGGCGCCAATCGCTTTGGCGGCGGCGACGGGATCGGTCACAGGCACTGCCCCGCGCAGTCCCGGATGACGGTCGAGCGCCGCAGATAGTAGAATCGTACTGTCGCCCGGCGCGCCCGCAGCGACCCTGTCGCCCATGTCGCCGATCGCGAATGGTCGTTTCCCCGGCGAATTCCGCACGAGATCGAAAGCCTGGTCAAACGTGAGGAGATCGTCCTTGAAGCGTTCGCGTTCGGACCAGAAACGCGCGGCAAGGTCCAACGCGTGAGAGGTCGCGTCCGAATCTGGGCCATCGCTCAGAACGGTGACCACTTGGCCTATCTCGTCGTCATCGACAAAGCGGAACACATTGTAGATCGATACGTCCCGTATGGATGGGTGCAAAGCGGTGTACTCACGTGCTTTTGCGTGAATTTCGGCCAGCGGCCCGAAAGCGGTTTCCTGAGCACCCGGCAAGACCATGGGCGTCAGCGCCGAGACGGTAATGGGCTTCAGCCGCCCACCCAGCTGTTCAATCAGAAGCTTAGCGACTTTCTCGCCGCACTCGACCGTGTCAGAATGGGGATTTTCCTTGTAGCCAATGCAGATATCGGTGTTGTCGAGCATGCGGGATGTAATGTGAGCGTGCAGATCGAGGCCGATGCCGATAGGTACATCGGGGCCGACTAGACGCCGAAGAGCCTCGAGCAGGTCACCTTCGGCATCCGGCATCTCCGTGGTGCCCATGGCGCCATGAAGATCCAGGCCAATGGCATCGGGCTTGATGCGCCGAACCGCATCAAGAAGCTCCTCGCGTCGCATCACATAGAAGTCGTGGTCGACCAGACCGCTCGGCGGAGCGTCGATCGAGAATACCGGTTCGATCGCGACGCTCGCTTCTGTAAGCTTCTCGATCAGCCCTTTCAGCACCCCTGACGGCGACCGGAGTATGTCTTCGCCCCGCTCCACCAGAAAGTATCTCTCGTCGGTGGGGTCCGGGTTCAGCCGATTGGATTCATGACAGAAGCGAGCGACGACAACGCGATGGATCTTTGACATTCTTCTTCTCGATCTTCTCTTCTTCTCGATCTTCCAGTTTTGTGTACGCAAATTGGATATTCAGGCTCGTGGGGTCCTAAACAGAGCTCTAGGGAAGCGAAGCTTTGGCGCTGTTCTCGCGCCGGTTTCTCAGGCCGTCGCCCCACTTAGAAGATCATGGCCAGAGCCGAAGCTTCGGCAACTCGGTGGCAGGTTTCAGGCAACGCCAAAAGCCCGCCCTATCAATTTTTCCTTTGGCCTAAGATCGTTCCTCTGTAGAGGGGCACTGTTGACATATGATGCAACAAAACGAGGTGTTGTCAATGCAGAAGTAACAAAGAACGGAGTGGCACGGAAATGGCGTGCCAAAAAGAGGTTCCGTCGCAAACTCTAGCTGAGGTCGCAAAGGCAGGTTGAACGTCACGCGGCGCTCATGCGGCGAGGATTTCGAACTGCCTGGCAATGGAGGGCGTCGGATCGTAGGCAAACCTCGCCTGTCGTTTGCGCATCATATGAACCATCTCGATGCCCGAGAGGATAATTTCGGCAGTTTTCGTTGACTTGAAGCCGAGCATGGACCGGACGCGGCGCTTGATGCGCCGATGATCCTGTTCGATGCGGTTGTTGAAATGTTGAAATACTGGCTCTTGCGGATTCTGATTGGCTTCAGTGCTCGTCGCGATCGATCTCGCAGGCGGTTTTCAAGATCGCAAGATCGGATGGCCTCGTGATTGGTCTGGCTGCCGTCGATGACGATCCGGTCCGGCCTGCCATGGCGCTGCAAGGCCTTCCGCAAGAAGCGTTTCGCCGCCGGCAGGTCACGGTTTTCGCTGAAGAAGAATTCGACCGTATCGCCAAGGCTGTCGATGGCGCGATAGAGATACATCCATTGGCCGCGAACCTTGATGTAGGTCTCGTCCATGTGCCACTTTCCAGTGACGCTCCTCTTGCGCCGGTTGAATCGGTCCAGCAGCTCAAGCGAGAAGCGCACGACCCAACGATGCACAGTTGAATGGTCGACGCTCAGGCCGCGTTCGGCCATCATCTCTTCCAGATCGCGCAGGCTGAGATTGTAGGCCAGATACCAGCGAACGCACAGCAAGATCACGGATCGATCAAAATGGCGGCCCTTAACATGACAAACTCCCGGAAAAAGGAGCAAGCGTTATGCAGCAAATGACCTTTCCAAAAAGTTTGCGACAGAACCAAACCGATTCCCGACGAGCCGCCTGGGACTACGGCAACCTTTCCTACAGCGGCGTCGTCATACCGGCTCCGATGAGTTCGAGGGTCCCGGGGCCAAGTGTACCCGTATACAATGAGATCGGCGGGTGCGCATCGGGATCGCTTATGACATCGATGAGCCTTGGCCTCTTCGAAGACAGAGCGCAGTCTAGGGCAGGCCCAATGTCGCCCGGATTTTTGACTGTGACCGCTTCGCAACCGCAGGCCTTGGCGAGAGCAGCGTGGTCGACGGAGGCGAAATGGCAGGCTGTCGTGTAGCGGCCGAATTTCACGGTCTCGGCGTCTTTTTGGTAGCCGAGCACACCGTTATTGAGAACGATGACGGTGAGGTTGATCTCGGACCGCACGAGCGTTTCCAGTTCCGCCCAGCTATGGGCGAACCCACCGTCTCCGACGAGTACGACAACAGGGCTGTCGGGCTTCGCCAACTTGGCGCCTATTCCGAGTGGCAAGCCCCATCCCAAACCGGCCAAGCCGCGCGGGGTGATGAACCGCTGACCCGCGCGAAGTGAACGGAGCTGGCCGACGATCCACATTGAAGAGTAACTGGCGTCTGCTACGACGATGGTTTCCGGCGTCATACGCGATTGCAGATCGCGCATAACGCGTTCCGGCCTCAAGGGGGTCTGGTTGCTTCGGGTGAAAATGCTGCGATCCTGCTCGAATTGCTCCCAGGCGTCGGCGATACGACGAACAAGCGACGCCTTCTTGGCTGAGCGGCTGGAGAGATTCTCCGACCGAAGGGCGGCAGTCAGGGCTTGAGTTGTCGTGGCAATGTCTCCGACAAGGCGGACAACTCGTAGTTTCTGCCGATCTCACAAGGATCGATGTCGAGGTGAACGACCGTCGCCGTGGAAGGAATGGAACGCCAGCTATCGGTTCCGTTCTGGTTAGTCCTCGTGCCAACGAGAAAGACGAGATCTGCCTCATCCATGATGGCGCGTGCGCGGTAGCCGAGAGACCGCGGGCCGTTCAGGGCCCCAAGTACGCCGCAAGTCAGGGGCGCGCGCTCATCGACAGCGCCTTTGCCCATGTTCGTGGTGAAGACGGGCAAGTAGGCCGTGCTCTGCATCTCCGCGAGCGCCTTGCTCGCAGCCGGCGAAACGGCGCCGCCTCCGGCTAAAACGACGGGCGACTCGGCGCGAGCGATCAACTTGGCTACCGCTGCGAGCGCCTCGTCGCTCGGGCGGACGGGATCAAGGGGCCACGTGCCGCATTTCCCTGCCCGGCCGCGGTGGCCAGCCGGAAAATTCTCGCGGAGCAGGTCGGCCGGAAGCATGAGCACGGCTGGCCCAGGCCGGCCACTGGCGGCCGCGATGAACGCGGAGTCCACATAGTCCTCGATGCGGTCGGCCTTTATCACCCGTCGCGTCCATTTGGAGCAGGCTGAAAAGAGCGCGATGTGATCCAGTTCTTGGAATGCGTTGCGGTCAACCTGATGGCGCTCGACCTCCTGCACCAGCGCAACCACCGGAATGCTCGCCTTCAACGCTTCGAACAGCGGTGGGACGAGCAGCGTTGCGGCCGGCCCATTTTGTGCACACACGACCCCGACCCTGCCAGATATGCGAGAGTAACCATCGGCCATAGCTCCGCCCATATTTTCCTGACGGTACGCGATCTGCCGGATTCCGATCCTTTC
The DNA here is from genome assembly GCF_056781655.1 of Mesorhizobium bavaricum. Taxonomy (NCBI): domain Bacteria; kingdom Pseudomonadati; phylum Pseudomonadota; class Alphaproteobacteria; order Hyphomicrobiales; family Phyllobacteriaceae; genus Mesorhizobium; species Mesorhizobium bavaricum. The sequence continues at coordinate 590,844 of NZ_JBXAYV010000001.1, forward strand.
GCATGCCAGAACCACCGCCGAGGGAAGGCTCTGGGCAAAAATCAGCTCGACGCCGTTGCGTCGCAGTGCTGCGGCAATCCGATCTGCTACAGTTTCCGGGGACATTACTTCGCTGCCTCCATATTCTTGATGTCTGCTGCGTATTCTTTGAGGAAGAGACGAAACAGGTCGGATATCGTGTCGACCTCAGTCTCTCCCATCGGTGTTGACAGGCACGCGGTAGCCCCATTCGGCAAAATAGCACCGTGTCGGGAAAAAAAGCGGACGAGCGCTCTACGGACGCCGTTTTGGCGTGCATTGGTTGCCATGTCTCTGAAATCGCGCGGTGTCCGTTGCGTCGGATGTATTCGAAACAGGGAGCCGGCCCCGGTTACTGCCATCGGAGCATACTGTTGCGCAATGATGTCGGTGAGGTTGGCGCGCAGGCGGTCGCCCAGACTGTCGAGGCGAGCGAACGCTGCTTCGTCCAAGGCACGCATCGCTGCGATGCCGGCGACAATCGACAGTGGATTGGCAGAGAACGTCCCTGCCTGCGGCAGCAAAGGGCGGCCCGACTTCGCGCTGAAGACCTCCATGACCTCCTCACGCCCGCCGATCGCGCCGATCGGCAGTCCGCCGCCGATTATCTTACCCATAGTGAGCAAATCGGGTTTCAGCCCGTATCGTGCCGACGCGCCGCGGTAGCCTTGGCGCAAATTCAGCACTTCATCAGCGATTATGAGAACGCCGTAATGGCTGCAGAGCCGGTGCAGCGCGTCCAGGAAGTCCGGTTTCGGCACTATCAGTCCAGCCTGGCTCGGCATTGGATCGATCAAGACCGCGGCGATCCGACGCGCATGGATGGTGAGCTTCTTCTCAAGCAGGTCTGTATCATTGAAGCGTAGCACAAGCGTCCCTTGCAGGACGCTTTCAGGCATGCCTCTGTAAAAAGGTACAGAGACCGGATCGTTGGCAGGGCCCCAGTTCTCTGACGTTGCCGACTGGCTGACTTCGGCCCAGTCGTAGGCGCCGTGGTAGGCACCCTCGAACTTAGCGATGTCTGGCTTACCGGTGAACGCTCGCGCCGCCTTGATGGCAAACATGACAGCCTCAGTTCCAGTGTTCACAAATCGGACGCGATCAACGTTCGGAATCCGCTCGCAAAGGATGCTCGCCAGCTCGATTTCCACCTCCGTCGGATTGGCGAAACAACTGCCGCTCGCCAACTGCCGATGGACTGCCTCGATGACAGGTTTGAAAGCATGGCCGTGGATGAGGGTCGTGAAATTGCCATTCAAATCAAGATAGCGCTTTCCGTCGACATCGAAGAGATAAGCGCCCTCGCCTCGCTCCATGTACGTCGGAATTGGATCACGTTCGATCGATGCCCGGCTTGTCCCGTCGGGAAATACCGACAACGCGCTTGCGAACGCTTGCTCCGACCGGCTCAAGGCCGGAGTGTCGTGCCGTACTTCAGGATTTGATTGAGTCGCCATACGCATTCCTTTCAGATACTATCGCCACAGCTGCAGGGCGGCTGGCGCAAGCTCTGCCTTCGTTTTCTCCCCTCACTCCCAGGGAGTTGTCATATTTCAATCCACGGCATCCACGAGGCGGCGGCCAAATCATGACATCAGTCTCGCTCATCCTGTCGAGTGAGCGCGGGAGCAATTCGGCGTCATCAGGAAGCCCCTTCCAGCATCCTAAGGCGCACCTTTGCCAGCGCAGTTTTTGTCGCGCAGGATCAACCCGAGCCGAAGGTGGCCGGTGATTGATCGGAATCCATGGCCAGCTTCGTCCGAATCCGCACCAATAGCACCAATAGTAAGTATGATCTATGTCACGATATCCGGTGTGATCGACCAACTGATGAACCCCACCGCACGCGCAAGCATAGCCTCGGCCTCAGCTCGGCTAGGTGAAGCGGCAATGACATATCCGATCCAATCTCCAGCATCGCCTTTCCTGATGATCGGGGTTGTGGGTTCAACATACAATTTGACCTCGGAGACGCCAGGTACAGCAGCCGCTTGACTGTCGCCATTGATCCAATCGAGCGTGCCATCGCGATCAGCAACTAGGATCCGTGCGGCCGCGACGTGTGAGTGCCTTCTGCGCAGATCGCATTTGCTGCCGATGACAAGCTTAATGTGCTCGGTGATGAGATCGATGCCGTAAGCCAACTGAACCAGCTGAGGGTCGGGCGCGCCAGAAAGACGCGGATTGACTTCAATGACGACTGGACCATGCTTCGTCCACAAGAGATCAATGTTTGTCGGTCCCCACCCAAGGCCGAGAGCTTGCAAACAGCTCAGCGAAACATCGGCGATGCGATGACGCTCATCATCAGTCAGCAAGGCCGGAAGGGTGATCTCACGAAAGACGAAATGCGGTGGGCGGCCGAGGTCGGCGGCGACAATCGCAATGATCTGATTTCCCATTATCTCGGCGCAATAATGGGGGCCTTGTGCGAATTCTTCGACCAGTATCCTCGACGGCGGTCGCCATACGTGCTTCCCGCCGAACAAATAGGTCGTATGGTCGGCCAACTCATCGGGGTTGCGGCACAATCGGACACCCCTGCTGCCGCTGCCTACGGCTGGCTTAACAACCACCGGTAGGCCGATCTCCGCCGCAGCTCGTTGTACGTCCGTCGCGTTTGTTGCCAAGCGATAAGCAGGTTGTGGAACGCCTTTCTGCGCGAGGAGTTCACGTTGAGTGAATTTATCGCAGCATCGTTCAATCGAGAAGGGATCCGGCCCCGGTAGCTTAAAATAACGGCAGAGCTTGCCGACTGTCGCGTAGAACGAATCCCCAGCGCATGTAATACCAGCAATGTCATAGCTGGCCTGTAGCCGAGAGCATTCGCGGATCAGCGCATCGAGGTTGCTTGTATCGACACGGATTGCCCCGATTCCTTCCGCCGCAAGATAGTTGTACTGAGCCGGATCAGCCGACAGGGTGATTGGATAGAGGCCAAGACGCTGGGCGGCTTGGACGTATAGCGGACTATTAAGCCTTGTACCTTCAACCAGGATAAGTGCTCTTGCCTTTGCCATGGCTGTTAACTCCTACGTCGCGGTCCGATTGGGGCTTCGACTTCATCCTCCGCATCATTCATGCCAATCAACTCTGGATCGCGCATCCATGTGAATTGCGATAGTTTGCTTCTGACAGCGCCGTCGTGAGGGGCGGAGTTGTCGGCTTCTCGACGTCGCGTGTCGCAGACGTGTCGCGCCCTTTCCTTTCCGAACAACTTCTGGACAGAATCGGGTTCTGTCGCAAACTTTTTGGAAAGGTCATTTGCTGCATGACGCTTGCTCCTTTTCCGGGAGTTTGTCATGTTAAGGGCCGCCATTTTGATCGATCCGTGATCTTGCTGTGCGTTCGCTGGTATCTGGCCTACAATCTCAGCCTGCGCGATCTGGAAGAGATGATGGCCGAACGCGGCCTGAGCGTCGACCATTCAACTGTGCATCGTTGGGTCGTGCGCTTCTCGCTTGAGCTGCTGGACCGATTCAACCGGCGCAAGAGGAGCGTCACTGGAAAGTGGCACATGGACGAGACCTACATCAAGGTTCGCGGCCAATGGATGTATCTCTATCCCGCCATCGACAGCCTTGGCGATACGGTCGAATTCTTCTTCAGCGAAAACCGTGACCTGCCGGCGGCGAAACGCTTCTTGCGGAAGGCCTTGCAGCGCCATGGCAGGCCGGACCGGATCGTCATCGACGGCAGCCAGACCAATCACGAGGCCATCCGATCTTGCGATCCTGAAAACCGCCTGCGAGATCGATCGCGACGAGCACTGAAGCCAATCAGAATCCGCAAGAGCCAGTATTTCAACATTTCAACAACCGCATCGAACAGGATCATCGGCGCATCAAGCGCCGCGTCCGGTCCATGCTCGGCTTCAAGTCAACGAAAACTGCCGAAATTATCCTCTCGGGCATCGAGATGGTTCATATGATGCGCAAACGACAGGCGAGGTTTGCCTACGATCCGACGCCCTCCATTGCCAGGCAGTTCGAAATCCTCGCCGCATGAGCGCCGCGTGACGTTCAACCTGCCTTTGCGACCTCAGCTAGTGGATTGATCGGATCAAAAGAGTCCGATTGTGAATCGGCCCTTTAATTGCGGATGGTTGTCAATCCCAGTTTCGCTCTGTCATCGCCGGGGTCATGGTCCTTTCCGAGGTCGAATGCCTCATGATGATGTTCGGGTCGGGCGCCTCAACGTGTGCAACGAAGTTCGAAGTCGACGTCAGCCGATTCAACGAGGTCACCACAACCACCGTCCCGGCGGGGACATCACGGGTTCCGGAAACGGGCCCGCGATTGGGATCGAGTGCGGATCTGTCACGCCATCTTTTCGCCGCCCCACTCAAAGCTGGTGCCGTCAACCCAGAGGCAGTGGAGCAGAACCGCGATCTTGCGAGCAACCGCCACTTTCGCCTTTTTCATACCTATCCGCTTTGACAGACGAAGGCCCCACGCCTTCAACGAAGACCATTTCTTCGTTCGATGCATGAGTACGCTTGCCGCCTCGTAGAGATAGGTTCGCAAGAGGCGATCTCCCCAATGAGATACGCGGCCGTTCATATCTGTTTCCCCAGATTGTTTCGCCGCGGTGTCAGACCAAGGTAGGCTCCGACGTCACTGGCCGAGGAAAAGCGCGAAGGATCATCGATCGTGTGGCGGTAGGTCAACGCCGTCACGACGCCGACGCCAGGAACCGTCGTGAGCCGGCGCGTGGTGTCATCCTCACGAGCAAGGCGTCGGACCTGCCGGTCCAGCTTTTCCTGTTCCGTGCAGGCCTGTTCATGGACGGTCAGAAGCGGCTCGATCACGGATCGAAGCTGATGCCCGTCGACAACCAACGCCACGACCTTTCGCCGAAACTGCGCACCGATTGAGCGACTGAACTGCAGCCCGTACTCTTTCAGCATTGACCGGACTTGGTTCTCGAGATCGCGGCGGATAGCGACGAGACGCGATCGCGCCACCAGGAGGGATCGGGTTGCCTGGCTCTCTGTGCTTTTGACCTTGACCTCCCGATACCAGCCGACGCGAACCAGCTCGGCCAGGCCGCGGGCATCGTTCTCATCACTTTTGTTCATTCGAACTGAAAGTGCCGCCTTCGCATGTCGCGCATCAATGCAGACGACCGGCAATCCGACCCGTTTAAGCTCATGCCAGAGCCAGCTGGACATGGCGCCCGTCTCGAATCCGATGCGCTCGGCGTGAGGTGCGCGTTTGCGGAGCAACTCGGTCAGTGCTCCCGGATCGGACTTCACTTTTCCTTGGAAGACAGACCTTCCAGCATCATCGACGACGCAAACACTGGTCTCTCGCTGCGACACATCCAATCCGACATATTGCTTCACTGCGGCCTCCTCGATCTCAATGGTCAGCGGATTTTGCCGTCAGCCAAACCTTCGTTCAAAGGAGCGACGGCAGCAATTACGTCATCGTGTGCAAAATTGGCTCTGACGCACTCTCGCTGCGGCCACAGCCTAAGTTGCACCAACGAGGCGCGCCTGGAGCAGATCAATCTTGGCGCGGCCGTACATTTGCCGCTTGATGAGTTTGAGCTTGGTGATCTGGCCTTCGGTCTGGCCATTCGACCACGGAGAGATAGTGGCGTTGCGGACTGCGGCGATGTCCTTTTGGACCCCGTTTGCAAAGGAGCCGACAAGGCTTGCCTTCGCGGCCTCGAGCCAAGCGTCCAGTTTTGCGACCGCCTTTGATCGGATCATCTGCTGAAAGTCGTCGATCAGCGTTCGCGCGGTGACGAGGTCAGGAACATTGCTCTCGATTGCCGCGATCAGTATAGCGTCCGATTTGGACAGGTCGTCACGCGCCAGCGTCATGAGCCTGGCGATGCTTCGTGCCGAAGGCGTGCGGGCAAGTGCGCTTTGATCGGCCCTTTCAGCAAGGCGTCTGCGCCGCGCCCATTCAGAGACGACGCCGATCTGGCCACGAGAACCTTTCTTACGCATTTCGCGCCAGAGCGCCGAAGCATTGCGCGCGCCTTGGTCCCAGCGGCCGTCAAGCCAGGGAAGCCATTCCTCGAGCGAACTCTGCCGGACGCGGAACATGTCGGAGCGCTAACCGCGCAGGACGCAGCGGACGAGCTTGCGGCTATGTCCGGTACGCTTGACGATCTGCTTGATCGGCACACCCTGCTTCGACAATTCCAGAATGGCCTCATTTGTCTCCTGGCGACGCAGATATCCTTCATATTGCAGCCGTTCGGCATAGGTGAGAAGCTTTGGATCGATGATGGTGCTGCCGACGGTCTTTCGGATATGCCGCATGGACTTGCTGACTGCATCAAGGAAAGCGCGGCTGGCGTTTTCCATCAGATGCCAGCGGTCGGCCACCTGATCGGCATGAGGCAAGGCCTTGGCGATCGCCTCGCCATATCCGCCACCGCAATGTCACTGGCCTGCGGCGCTCAAGATCGCAGACAATCGTCCCGTATCGTTGGCCGCGCCGGAACGCGAAGTCGTCGATGCCGATGATGGCGAGCTTATTGCGCGGCTGTTCAGTCCGCCGGCGCACGACACGCAACAGGGTATCGTTGCTCACCGGCATCATCAGGCGGTCGGCAAAGGCTGCGGCAGGCCTGCCGCCCAGCGCCAGTCCCAAGTGATGAACGATGGTCTCAAGGCGTCCGGTTCTCCGCGATAACGGGGCTAAAACAGCGGCGCCAAACCGCTCGGCAAAAATGCGGCGGCGGCAAAGAATGGCGTCGCACCAGAAACGGCGAACCGTCACCCGCAAGACCACCCGCCGGCCAGCGATGGGCAGATCGGCGGCTTGCCGCATATATCGGCTCTGGGTCCGGCGTGAACTCGTCCCGCAGCACGGGCACGTTGCCGAAAGCGCCGTAGCGCGCACGTCAAGAAATACACAATCCGTGTTGATTTCGGCATGCTCGACGAGCAACCCCGCAGGCGCCAGTCTCGTCGACCCAAATCTCTGTTCCATCGCGCTGATTCCCTCTCAAAAATTGCGCGACATCACCCTGCACATGCAGCGAGATTGAGTCTGACCCAGTTTTGGAAACGATGACGTAATTGCTGCCGTCGCTCCTTTGAACGAAGACTCGGCCGACGGCAAAAAGCCGCCGACCATTGAGATCAAGGAGGCCGCAGTGAAGCAATATGTCGGACTGGATGTGTCGCAGAGGGAGACGAGCGTCTGCGTGGTCGATGATGCTGGAAAGACGGTGTTCCAGGGAAAGGCGAAGTCCGATCCGGGAGCCTTGACGGAGTTGCTGCGTAAACGTGCGCCTCAAGCCGAGCGCATCGGATTTGAGACTGGTGCCATGTCCAGCTGGCTCTGGCACGAGCTGAAACGGGTCGGGTTGCCGGTCGTCTGCCTTGATGCTCGGCATGCAAAGGCGGCGCTTTCAGTCCGAATGAACAAGAGCGATGAGAACGATGCCCGCGGCCTGGCCGAACTGGTTCGCGTCGGCTGGTATCGGGAAGTGAAGGTCAAGAGCGCAGAGAGCCAGGCCACCCGATCCATGCTCGTCGCGCGGTCAAGACTTGTCGAGATCCGGCGCGATCTCGAAAACCAGGCACGGTCCGTGCTGAAGGAATACGGGCTGCAGTTCAGTCGCTCGATTGGGTCACAGTTCCGGCGAAAGGTTTGGGAACTGATTGCTGACGGGCATCCGCTTCGCCCTTTGGTTCAGGCGCTTCTGTCTGTCCATGAGCAGGTCTGCTGTGAACAAGAGAAGCTTGATCGGCAGGTCCGGCATCTTGCTCGTGAAGACGAAACCACACGCCGGCTGATGACAGTCCCCGGCGTCGGGGTGGTGACCGCGCTCACCTTCCGGCACACGATCGACGACCCTTCGCGCTTTCATTCGGCCAGCAACGTCGGTGCCTATCTTGGCCTGACACCGCGACGAAAGCAGTCCGGCGAAACAGATGTGAACGGCCGTGTCTCACGCTGGGGAGATCGGCTGTTGCGGACCTATTTATACGAAGCGGCCAGCGTCCTCATGCACCGGACAAAGAAATGGTCGACGCTGAAGGCGTGGGGCTTTCGCCTGTCGAAGCGGATCGGCATGAAGAAAGCGAAAGTAGCGGTTGCGCGCAAGATCGCGGTTCTGCTTACTGCCTCTGGGTCGACGGCACAAGCTTTGAGTGGGGTAGCGAAAAGATGGCATAGCAGATCCGAACTCGACCTAATTCGCGGGCCCGTTTCCGGAACCCGTGATGTCCCCGCCGGGACGGTGGTTGCGGCGACCTCGGTCAAACGGCTGACAGCAGTTCATCTGCATCTCGTTGGAAACGTTGAGGCGCCCGACCCGAACATCATCATGAGGCACTCGACCTCGGAAAGGACCATGACCCCGGCGATGGCAGTGCGAGATCCGGATTGACAACTACCCGCAATTAAAGGGCCGTTTGACATCCGATTTTGGGATTCCGTTTTGCGGTGTGGCGTGCGAGTTTGATGCATGCGCAATGGCATCTCCTTCACCGTTTCGGCCAGCGATCGTCAGCGCTTGCAAGCGATCGTCGCGGCCCCTGGAAGCCCGCAGAAGCTTGTTGTCTGGCGGGCGCGTATTGTCCTTCTGAGCGGCGATGGTCTGGGCACCTCGGCCATCATGGCCGAGACTGACAAGTCCAAGACCTGTGTCTGGCGCTGGCAGGAGCGGTTCATGCACGAAGGCGTCGATGGACTGCTGCGCGACCGGTCCCGTCCGCCTGGAAAGGCGCCGGTCCCGCCGAAGCATGTCGCCGAGATCGTCCGCCTGACGCAGGCTCCGCCGCCGCATGAGGCGACCCATTGGACGCTGCGCGCGATGGCCAAGGTCGCCGGCATTGCAGCGTCGACGGTGCAGGGTATCTGGAAGGCCCACGGTCTCAGCCCGCATCGCTGGCGGCACTTCAAGCTCTCCAACGACCCGGCCTTCGCCGAGAAGCTGACGACCATCGTTGGCTTGTATGTCGATCCGCCGGCCCATGCCGTGGTGCTGTCGGTCGACGAGAAGTCGCAGATCCAGGCCCTCGACCGAACCCAGCCCGGCCTGCCAATGAAGAAGGGCCGCGCCGGCACGATGACACATATGTGGACGGGCCCCTCCTCGCAAGGTGTTGAGCAGGGTTTTGATCGGATCGCTTGCGATTATATGTCCGGCCTCTGTTTTGTGCGGTCGCACATGACCGCGGGCCAAGATGGTTTCCGCAACGCGAGTTCCTAACACGACTGCGACCTACAACGGCCAGTGAGTCATCCGGAGTATCTTGCGTCATGGATCGATCGATCACACCACCTGCTCATTCTCTTGCAAGTTCCGACATCAACAAACACGGTCGCATTTCGTCTGCTCCCCGTGTTTGGCTGATCTTCTAAGCCGCGCACGCCATACCAGGCGGCACAGCATTGGTTCGGTACGCTTCGCCGGTCACCATCATCTTCCAGGCGATGCGCGCGATTTTGTTCGTCAACGCCACGGCGACGAGCTTCGGCGGCTTGCGCTTGAGGAGGTCAAGGAGCCAGGGCGAGGAATTCCTGCCCCGTCCGTCGCGGACTCGTCGCAGGAGGGCGGTGGCGCCGACCACCAGAGTACTTCTCAAGGCTTCGTCGCCGGCGCGTGTAATCACGCCGAGCCGGACCTTGCCGGCTGTGGAGTGATCTTTCGGGGTCAGGCCGATCCAGGCGGCAAAGTGCCGGCCTGATCGGAAGCCCTCGGGCGTTGGCGTCTTCATCATCAGAAGCGATGCGCCGATCGGACCGACGCCGGGGATTTGCGCCAGACGGCGGCTGCATTCATCGGCCCGATGCCAGGCCATCAGCTTGGTGTCGACCTCTCCCAGCCGGACTTGCAACTGCGCATATTCCGCGCCGTGCAGCGCGAACAGCTCCCGCGCCAGCTCCGGCAGCCTCTCATCGGCCGCGATGCGCTCGAGCAGCGGCTCGATCTTGCATATTCCCTTGGCGGCAGTCAGCCCGAACTCGGCCGCATAACCGCGGATCGAGTTGGCGAGTTGCGTGCTATTGTGGATCAGTCGGTCGCGCATGCCGGTCAGCATCAGCGCCGTCTGGTGGTCGGCTGTCTTCACCGGCACGAAGCGCATCGTTGGCCGGCTCATCGCCTCGCACAGCGCTTCGGCATCAGCCGCATCGTTTTTGCCTCGCTTCACGTATGGCTTGACGAACTGCGGCGGAATCAGCTTCACCTCGTGGCCGAACGACCGCAGTAGTCGCGCCCAATGGTGCGATCCGCCGCACGCCTCGATCGCAATCACCGTCGGCGGCGCTTTCTCGAAGAACGCCACCATCTCCTTGCGCCGAAGCTTTTTACGCAGAACCGGGTCTTCAGCCGCGTTCACACCATGGAGCTGGAACACGTGCTTTGACGTATCCATGCCAATTCGAATAATCTGTTCCACGGACGGTCTCCTTTGCTTGAGATCTTCAACGACCTCATTCTGGCACATCGATGCCGTGCGGGGGCCGTCCACACCAACACGACTACAAGCGGCACGCCACAACGACGCTCTTCGCTGCCCTCAACGTGCTGGACGGCACGGTCATGGCGCAGAACATGCAGCGCCACCGCCATCAGGAGTTCATCCGCTTCCTCAACCGCATCGAGCGCGAGCTGCCGGCGGACAAGGCAATCCATGTGATCCTCGACAATTACGCCGCGCACAAAAAAGACAAGGTCCGCGCCTGGCTCGACCGCCACCCGCGCTGGACCTTCCATTTCACCCCAACATCCTGCTCCTGGCAACGCCGTCGAGGGCTTCTTCGCCAAACTCACCCGGCGCAGGCTCAAGCACGGCGTCTTCCATTCCGTTGTGGATCTTCAGGCCGCCATCAACCGCTTCATCCGCGAATACAATGCCGAGAACCCGCTGGAAAGCCAACCCCGATGATATCATCGCCGCCCGAAACCGCGGGTTCCAAACCTTGGAATCAATCCACTAGAGTTTGCGACGGAACCCGAAATCTGCTTGCAGCGCGCGTCATTTCGGTGTTTGTTGCAGCAAAATCATGTTTGGAGGTACCTTGAATGACCACGAGCAAATCTACCCCTGCGCCCACTATGTCGGAACCCTCCCCCAAACCCACTAATCTCGTGACGCGGAGACGCCGGCCAGTGGTCGACCGTGCGGAGGGTATCTACATATGGGCCCAGGACGGACGCCGGTTCATCGACGGGTCCAGCGGACCTATTGCCGCCAACATCGGCTACGGAAACGCCAATGTACTTTCTGCGATGAGACGGCAGCTTGAGAAGACCACTTACGCTTGCCGCCTGCATTTCGAGAACGAGCCGACGGAGCAGTTGGCAACCGAACTGGCTCATCGTATGCCCGGTTTGGACCAGGTCTTTTTCGGCTCGGGGGGATCCGAGGCGGTCGAAACAAGTCTCAAGCTCGCTCGACAATGGGCGGTGGCAACGGGCCAATCCTCGCGCTGGAAGGTGATAAGTCTGATGCCATCGGGCCACGGGATCGCCTATGGATCGCTCGCCATTGCTGGGGATGGTGTTCTGACCGACGACTTTGCCGACCAGATCAAAGTCATGCCGAAGATACCCGCCCCTATGGCACATCGTGATCTCGACGATCTCTCGATGGAAGAACGTGGCATCAAGTATGCCAGCCTGCTGGAACACAAAATCCTGACGGAGGGCCCGGAGACCGTTCTGGCCTTCATAATTGAGCCCATAGGCGGGGCGGCAGCGGGCGTTCTGATAGCGCCGGACAGCTACTATTCCCGCATCAGGGAAATCTGCGACAAGCATGGCATCTTGCTCATCTTTAACGAGGTGATGACCGGCGTCGGTCGCACCGGCAAATTCCTAGGCGGGGATCATTGGTCGTGTAAGCCTGACATCATCGCCCTGGGGAAGGGGCTCGGGTCGGGATATGCCCCGATTAGCGCAATGGCCACTTCGCGAAAACTGGTTCAGCCGGTGCAAGACATGGGCGGGTTCAAGCATGGCTATACGTACGGCAGCAACCCACTCTCGAGCGCGGCCGCCCTTGCCGTCCTAGGGGAGGTGGACCGACTGGGTCTCAGTGAAAACGCGGCAACGATGGGCGAGATCCTGTTGGATGGACTGCAGGGACTTGCTCAGCGGTTTCCTTTTATCGGCCACGTGCGGGGAAAGGGTCTGCTTACGGCAATCGAATTCATGGAGGATGCCACGAGCATGAAGAGCTTCCCCCCAGAGTTGGGGATCTCCGACCGCGTGATCGACCTAGCCTACGAACGTGGCCTAATCGTCTATTTTCGGCGCGTAAGCGGCGGAGTGCCAGGTGACTGCGTGATGGTCTGCCCACCGCTGATCATCAATCAGAGCGAGGTCAACGAGATCGTCTCTATCCTAGGGGAGGCGATTTTGGTTGCAGCACGAGAGCTCGATCTTCCTGTGAATGGATGATGGCGCGGTGAACTCGTGCATCCATCGCATCGCGCGATTGACGCTCGTATACCTAAGACAAGTTCCGCGGGGGGAGACCGCTCCCAGCGGCACCGAGGGACTCAGAATGTACTGCGGCAATGCAGGCCAGGCTTGCGCCACAACCAGTTGCGTCGATCGTGATGATGAGTTCCTTCAATACGCCAGACGTGAAGGAACGCACGTCGGCGCAGCGGACGGGCTTCTGCATATGGGACACATGGCAGAAGCCGGGCAACAAGAGTGCGATAGTCTTCTCGACAACTCAGGGCCGCCTGAGCTGCTGCCGGTTTTTCGGACACGCAGTTAAGCTTGCATAGCTTGTTCCTCGAAGTCGACGGGGCTGAGATAGCCCAGCGTCGAATGTCGGCGCCGCGGGTTGTACAACCGAACGACAGAACACCCACGTTACCGAAGCAATTGACGAGCGGACGGTTTCGTATGCATGGCATCCCTGGGCTGGCAAGACAGTCTGCGCTCACAACATTTTCGAGAAAGCGAACGGCGCAGTTGTTGGATGCGGCAAGGCGGGTCAACAGGGCGGCCGCCTTCTGGAGATTCCGGTATGGATGCTCGATGCCGCCGCCTGTTTGACGATGCGTTTCGCGCCGGGTCCTGTAACGGACCTTCGCGGTATCGCCGCACTCCGGCTTCTCCTTTCGGATGTCAGCGCCCGTGCCACACTGTATGAGGATATCCGGAGCCTGACGATAACATCTCCCGACGAGAATCGTGGAGATCGCCATGGGACGCCGCCGCCACCACTTTCAGACCAATCCCGGATCGTCAGTTCGAGTTGTTCGAGATGGAGCCGCTAACCAAGCTTGCCCTGACACCGGACTGGAGCGCGCTGCCGACGGAGACGCGGCACAAACTGACCAGCCTGACGGCTCGCCTGTTCGCCAATCACACCGGCGGTCAACCCGACGATCCTCGGGAGAACACCGATGAAGAGAAGATCGGCGCCCAGCATCTGGCGCGCAAGGAGGTTCTCTATGTCCGGCAATCCTCCGCGCACCAGGTTTTGCACAATCGCGAGAGCCGGGCGCTGCAGTACGCGATGCGCGGCCGCCTCACTCAACTTGGCTGGTCAGAGATTGACATCGTCGACGAGGATCTCGGCCGCTCGGCGGCCGGCGGCGTCACCCGATCCGGTTTCGAGCGGATGGTGGCCGAGGTCTGTCTCGGCAAGGTCGGCGCGGTGGCCGCGCGGGAGGTCTCTCGCTTCGCCCGCAACAGCCGCGATTGGCAACAGCTTGTCGAGATGTGCCGTGTGGTCGACACGCTCCTGATCGACCAGGAGACCGTTTACGCGCCGCGACAGGGCAACGACCGTCTGCTTCTGGGTCTGAAGGGCAGCCTCAATGAGTACGAACTTGATCTCCTGCGCCAGCGTTCGCTCGCGGCTCGTCATGCGAAAGCTCTGCGTGGGGAACTTGTCGTCGCGGCCCCGGTCGGGTTCGTCAAGGTAGGCGACCGATTGGAAAAGGACCCCGATCGCCGCGTGCAGGAGGCGATCCGGCTCGTCTTCGACAAGGTGGCCGAGATCGGCAGCGTCCGTCAGGCGCTGCTCTGGTTCCTCGAATATGGGCTCGACCTTCCCGCCAGATGCGCCGACGGAAGCATCGTCTGGCGCCGCCCGCGCTATTCGACTCTCCATCAGATCATCGACAATCCCGCCTATGGCGGCGCCTATGCTTATGGCAAGACGGGCGCGGCCGTGCGTTACGGCGTGGGTGCAAAGGCCGGCGTCCGGCGCAAGGCGCGCGAAGACTGGTTGGCGTTGCAGCCCGGTGCCCATGAAGGGTATGTCGAATGGGAACGCGCAGAGTCTATCCGCAAGATGGTGAGTGATAACGTCCCGACCAGCCGATGCCACGGTGCGCCCAGACACGGTGCGGCGCTGCTCGCGGGAATGCTGCGCTGCCGGCGCTGCGGCCGGAAGCTGACCGTTCAGTACACCGGCCTGAAGAGCAATATTCCGCGCTACGCTTGTATCCGCGGGCGGATGGACTACGGAGAGCCGAGTTGCATCGCCTTCGGCGGCCTGCGGGTCGACGACGCCATTGAAGACGCTTTACTCGCAGTGGTGCGGCCCGGCGCGGTGAAGGCGGCGCTCGAGGCGGAGACGCAAGCCGCTCATCGACGCGATCAAGCGCGCGACGGCATGCTTCGGGATCTGGAGGCGGCGCGCTACGCAGCGGATCGGGCCTTCCGTCAATACGACGCCGCCGATCCCGAGAACCGTCTGGTTGCAGGAGAACTGGAGACGCGCTGGAACCAAGCGGTTGCACGCGTGGCAGAGATCGAGACGCGCATCGCTGATCATGACGCGGCGACGGCGCAGTCCCTCGATCCGGAGCCCTTGTCCTTCGCCACTCTCGCGCAGGACCTCAAGGCCGTCTGGTGCGCGCCCGAGACCGATGCCCGCCTGAAGAAGCGCATCGTGCGAACCGTCATCCGCGAGGCGCTGGCCGATCTCGATGACGAGACCGCCGAGATCGTCCTGACGATCCACTGGATGGGCGGCACTCATACCGAGTTGCGGCTTCCCCGCCGGCGGCGTGGGCAACGCAACAGCACGTCCTCGGATATCGTCACTGCGGTCAGACAACTGTCCCTCATCATCACGGACGACGTCATTGCGGGCGTTCTCAATCGCAACGGTCTCAAGACCGGGAACGGCAATCGCTGGACACGGGAGCGGGTGACGTCGCTCCGATCGAGCTATAAAATCCCGGTCTATCGACCTGCCGAGGACAGTTGCGAGCCGTGGCTCAATCTTCGCAACGCCGCCACCCTTGTCGGTGTCGCGCCACGAACGCTTCGTATGGCGGTGGAAACGGGAGAGATCGAAGCTATGCGACCCCTGGCCGAAGGACCCTGGATCTTCCAGCGGGAAGTCCTGATAGGCGAGACCGCAAAGACCATCGCCCTGCGCGCACGTCACAACCCGAAACACCCCCGCGGTATCAGACCCGGCACAGCAAAACCTCTTCCTTTCAACAACATAGCGAGATGTGCGTTGTGATGCGAGCTTGTAGAAGCGCTCGATGTAGTCGAACACGTCCGCCCTGGCATCATCCCTGGTCCTGTAGACCTTTCGGCCCGTGCGCTCGGTCTTGAGCGAGGAGAAGAAGCTCTCCATGGCCGCGTTGTCCCAGACGTTGCCGGATCGGCTCATCGAGCAGGTGATGCCGTGGTCGGCCATCAGCCGCTGGAACTGCGCGGACGTGTATTGGGCGGATTCAAGCGGTCGTCGCAACACCTGAACGAAGGAGGTTGCGATGGGCATTCGAAAGCGACGATCCCACCGTTCTGGACGAGCACCGTTGGCGTCACCGGGACGGCCGCCAGTAGCGGGGCGATCTGAACTCCAGCGATTCTGGTTGGGGATCGCGCAGGGGATGACCAGCAAGGATTGTCAAGCGACACGAGGAATTGACCCCTTTGGCGACATCAGGAACTGACCCCCTTTCACTGGGTTGCTGTTTCGTTGGTTTCGGGCGCGCTCCGGTCTTCTGCAGAAGACCGGACCGGCGTTTTTCGCGGAGACGGTAGCTGTCGCCGCGGATAGTAATCACCGCCGAATGGTGAAGCAGGCGATCCAGGATCGCGGTGGCCACCACGGGATCTCCAAATAGGTGAGCGGCATTGGCCTCGAAGGGAAGATAGCCGAGCTCGTCGATGATCAGCAATTTTGGACGCGATAAGATCGTCAACTGCTTGTCGAGCGAGCCGTCGCCATGGGCTTTTGCCAACATCGCTACCAGCGTGGCCGCAGTGACGAATTGGACATTGTAATTCTGCCGGATCGCCTCGCGACCAAGGCTCACAGCAAGATGGGTTTTGCCCGTTCCCGGAGGCCCCAGCAACAAGAGCGTGTCGCCATGGGCAATCCAGCGGCAGGTCGCCAGCTCCCTGATCTGTCCTGGGTCCACCGATGGCTGCGCGTCGAAGTCGAAGCCGTCGAGTTCGCGCACGAACGGGAACTGCGCGATCTTGCTCGACATGGAGATGCGCCGCTCGTCGCGCCGTGCGATCTCGCGCGACACCAGGAAAGCCAAGGCCTCGCGCAAGGTCATCTTCGAACGGGCCGCTTCGTCCAGCAGCGTGTCGAGCTGGTCGCGGATCGCCGTCAACTTCAGCCGATCCAGGGTTGCGATCAGCACGTCATGATCTAGGGTCGTCATCACCAGCCCCCTCCGACCACCGCTTCGTACTCGGCGAGTGGCCGCAGCAAGGTGGCCGGGGCGATCTCGATGCGCTCGGCGCGCACCGGCCCTTCGAAGCCGGCAACGCCGACAAAATGCATTCGGTCCACGATGCGCTGTCGTCGCCCTCGGCACAGGGCATGGTCGGCCACTACCTGGCCGGCATGACGGATGATCACGCGGCCGGCCAGCACCACGACCTGGACGCTTTCGCCGATCAGGCGCCAAGGGACCGAGTAGCTGTTCGTATCCAGGTCGATTGCGCAGTCGGCCTGGACCTTGCGGACCAGATCCCGCAGCTGTCCGAACGGCGCGCGTCCGGCCAGCGGGCGAAGCGCACGAGCTTCAGCAGCAAAGCGTTCCACTGGCGCGACACCGGTCGTGCCGTGTTCGCGCTGGTCGGCGACCTCGCGCGTCCACCGATCCAGATGCGCCTCGAACGCCGCCCAGCTCTCGAACCGGCGGCCGGCGATCGCGTTCTTCTTGACGTAGCCGACTCCGCGTTCGTCTTTCCCCTTCGTCCTGGCCCGATAAGGGGCACAGGCCCGCGGTGTGAAGCCCCAATATCGGGCAAAAGCGTGCAGCCGGGCGTTGAACCTCACCTCGCGCGTCACCGCGTCGTGATGCTCAACCAGCGCCTTTGCATTATCGATCAGAACTTCCGCCGGCACGCCCCCAAACCGCAGGAAAGCGCCTTCCATCCCTTCGAACCAGTCGGTCTGGCGCTGCCTCGGCGAGGCCCGGATGTGCATCCGGCGCGAATAGCCAAGCGTCCCGACAAACACATGGATCCGCACCCGCTCGCCGCCGATCCATACCCGCGTGTCGCCGAAGTCGATCTGCATCTGATGACCGGGCGCCGTCTCGAAGCGGACTGTCGCCCGCTTCTGCGCCTTTAGCTCCCGGCGCCAATGCTGTACCCCACGCTCCACCGAACGCAGGCTGATAACGATCCCGTGTTCGTCCGCCAACTCTTGGCGAATAACGTCCGCGTTGCCGTCGTGACGGAAAAATCGCTCCCGCAACCAATCATCAAGCCCGTCGAGCGCCGACACGCGCGGGCGACCCTGATAAGCGATGACACCGCCTTCACGAAGGTAGCGGCGAGCCGTATTGCGCGCGCAACCGAATTCCTTCGCGATCCGTTTTGCTCAGGACGCGTTCGGCCATCATCTCTTCCAGATCGCGCAGGCTGAGATTGTAGGCCAGATACCAGCGAACGCACAGCAAGATCACGGATCGATCAAAATGGCGGCCCTTGAACATGACAAACTCCCGGAAAAAGGAGCAAGCGTCATGCAGCAAATGACCTTTCCAAAAAGTTTGCGACAGAACCCTTTCCACTGCCATCGCTGCTGGGCTCGCCAAGGGCTTGATGCTGCCCCAAGCGTGCCGATCGGCCAAGGATCGTGTCCTTACTCTGATGCTGGAAAAGTTCCGGGCGAGCAACCTCGAGGTGCTCACGGCGGCACCGGGGGGAGAGCGCCTTCCGACCGCCTTGCTAAGATGCGATCCCGATTGATCGAACTCAATTCCTACCTTGTCGCCGACCTTGAGGTCAAGTCGAAGGCATCGTCTGCAACTAGGCCGAACTCTATCCTAGCCCATTCGCCAATCTAAGGCGAGCGCGCACGAATGGCCTGCTTCAGACGTCGATAGCTGTCGCGGATATCGTTTTCAAACGCGGACCGAACGCCTTGCGCATCGCCCTCGCGAAGGCTGTCCATAACGACCTGGTGATTGTGAACGCCGTATTTCTGAATCGCGAACTCAGGATAGAGGTCGTGAAACGAGGGGCCGATCCGCAGCCACAGGGTCTCGATGGTCAAGAGAAGATGCGGCATGCCGCAGTTCTTGTAGACCGCGAAATGGAACTCCTTATTCGTCCAGAGAACGTCGGCATACCGCCGACTTTCGAGCGCGTTGCCAATTGTCACCTGCATACGCTCCAGAGCGTCCGCAAGAGCTGGCGGAGAGTTCGCCGTGCCGCGCTCAGCCGCCACACCTTCGAGAGCAAGGCGCATCGCCGTGATTTCCTCCAGCTTTTCGATCGTCAAATACGGGACAATGACGGTCTTAGGGCCGGAATAGACGAGCGAACCTTCGGTGGCGAGGCGGTTCAAGGCGTCGCGAGCCGGTGTGGAACTCACGCCGAGCGCTTCGGCCACAGCGCGCACAGTCAGTTTCCGTCCTGGCTCGAAGGAGCCGCGGATCAAACGGTCCTTCATTGCCTCATAGGCCAGATCGCCGAGGCGAGCGTTTTTCTCAAGGGGTGCAAGGTCTAGCCGCGCCCCGTATTCAGGGCGCTGATCGGGCGCTGCCAAGATTATCCCGCCTGAATTCTCGTTGCCAACATCATTGCTCGTTGACCCCTCGTAATATTTGTTGCACCAAATTACAAATAAGTAGTGTACAGGAAAATTCGCGTCCTCGTAGCAAAAAAGCAAGGAGGCGCGGAGACGGTATGTGCTTTTCGTAGCAAGTCTGACCGCATCAAGCACCCAAGGGCCGAGCTGCTGCCGTCTTCGTGGACACCGAGATAGGGTGTTTCAGGGCCCTGGAGAGGTTTGATGCAGAGACGGAAGTTCAGCCGCGAGTTCAAGCTCGAGGCTGTGAAGCTGGTCCGGGATCGAGGCGTGTCTGTGGCCCAGGCGGCTCGCGATCTGGAATGCACGAGAACGTGCTGCGCAAGTGGGTGCGTGAGCTGGGTGCCGATCCCCAGGCGGCGGCCGAAGATTGTGCAGCGATGCCCGGGCGCGTGCGGCAACGAAGGCTGTGGAGTTGCACTGAGAAGCGCGCGTTGGTCGACCTGGCGAGCGCGGCGGGGTCGTCGGTAACCGAGGTCGCGGAAGCGTTCGGTGTAGCTCCGTCACAGCTCTATGCCTGGCGCAAGCAGATGGCCGGCGGCGAGCTTGATGCCGATCAGGTGATGGCGACCTTCGCGCGCATCGACGTGAGCGATCTGCCCTGTGTGGAACGCCCCGTCGCCGATTGCCGGACCCGGCCGGCAGGATCGTCGTGGCCTTTGCGAGTGGCACGCGATTGCGGATCGACGGGACGATCGATCCGACGGCGCTGCGTATCGTACTGGCGGAGTTGACCAGGTGATCACGGAGGTGCCGACCGACCGGATTTACTTGTGCTGCGGTGAGACCGATATGCGCCGCGGGATCAACAGCCTGGCGCGGATGGTGCAGCAGGTGCTCGCGCTCGACCCGCATTCCGGCGCGATCTTCTGCTTCCGTGGACGCAAGGGTCATATCATCAAGATTTTGGCGCATGACGACCAGGGGTTTTGTCTGTTCACCAAGCGGCTGACCGATGGTTGTTTTGCCTGGCCAACCACCAAGGATCAGGTCGCCGTGTCGCTCACCAAGGCACAGCTTTCGCTGCTTTTGGACGGGATCGATTGGCGCCGGCCGAACAAGATTTATCGACCGCGTCTGGCCGGCTAAATTAGGCCGTTTCTCATTGATTTTGTGTCGATTTTGCTTCCGTAACGGAGGTCTTTCGGGTATGTAATTTGAGTGTCGGAACAAGCTCCCTCAACCGCTGATTTCTTCGCTCGGATCGCCCTTCTGGAGGCGGTCGTTTCTGCCCGTGACATCACCATCGCCGAACGCGATGAACAGCTTCGAAGAGAGCGCGCCGAGGCCGCGCTTCGCATCCAGCGCCTGCAGCTGCAGATCGATCGCTTCAACCGCAAGACCTTCGGCCGCTCGTCCGAGAAGCTGGGCCAGATGCTGCTCGAACTCGAAGATATCGAGACCGATTTTGCCGCCAGCGTGCCCGATTTCGAGCTGCCTATCGTCGCAGACAGCGACAAGGTACGGGTGTTGCCGCTGCGTAAGCTCAACCCCAACCTGCCGCGCAAGCGGGTCGTTCGCGAGCCGTCTTGCGCATGCTGCCCGGGCTGCGGCGGCGATCTGCGCGCCATGGGCGAAGATCGCGAGGAGATGCTCGATCTGGTCGCCCAGGCCTGGCAGGTGATCGAGACCGTTCGACCCAAGTACAGCTGCCGGACCTGCGATAAAATCATCCAGGCTCCGGCACCAGCCAAGGCCATTGCACGCGGCAAGCTCAGCTATGCCGCGCTCGCCCATATCATGATGGCCAAGTGGGGTTATTATCTGCCCTTCTACCGTCAGGCACAGATGATGGCCGCCAAGGGCGTCGATATCGAGCGATCCACGCTTGCGCGCAGCGCCGGCTACGCCGCCGCCTTGCTCGATCCCATCTACAACCGCATCCGTGAGATCGGCCGTACCCGCAGCAAGATTCACACCGACGACACGCGGCTTCCGATCCTGGCGCCCAGCACCGGAACGACGCACAAGGGCGCGCTCTGGGTTTACGTCGCCGACGACCGCAACTCGGGTTCGCAGGAGCCGCCGATCGCCTGGTATCGCGCCACCATGGGCCGCGCCGGCGAGAGCGTGATGACCGAGCTCGCCGGATTTGCTGGCACGCTCCAGGCCGACGGCTTCAGCGGCTACAATCAGCTCTACAAGGGCGGCGCCATTCGCGAAGCCGCCTGCCTGGCCCATCTGCGTCGCAAGATATTCGACGTTCACGACAGTCAGCCGACCGAGCTCAGCACGACGGCCATGGCCGGTATCCAGGCGATCTACCGGATCGAGGAAGAGATACGGGGGCTGCCGCCCGCCGAGCGATTGGCCGCACGACGAAGGCGAACCCGACCACTGGTACGCGCGCTGCGACGACAGCTCATGCGCCAGGGCAAGGATTTGTCGCGCCATGCCGATATCGCCAAGGCCTTCGCCTATGGCACCAAGCGATGGCGCGCGTTCAATCGCTTCCTCTACGATGGCCAGCTCGAGCCCGACAACCTGATCGCGGAGCGCGCCATTCGTGGATTTACGGTCGGAAGGCGCAACTGGCTTTTCTCGGGCAACTTCGCCGCGGCAGAGCGGTCAGCGGTCGTGCTCAGCATCATAGAAACTTGCAAGCTCTGCGGCGTCGATGCCGAAGCCTACATGGCCGACGTCACCGAGCGCATCCAGAATGATTGGCCCGCCTCGCGCTGGGACGAACTGATGCCGTGGAATTGGGTGCGCCGCGAAGAGATGCAGCTCTCCTTGGCGGCATGAGCGCGCTCGATGACATGGCGCTGTCGGACGAGGCGCTCGAGGCCTGGATGGCTGCCAAGACCAACCGCCCGCTGGTGCGGACCATGTCGGCGCTGGATGGCTTCGTAACGGCGGCGGTCACCGGGCCGCGCTACCCGGACCCGCAAGACTGGATGTGCCCGCTCATGGGGTTGCGGCGCGACGTCGTGGCCAAAGGCTCTGCAGCCGATCACGCCGTGTTTGCCAGCGTCGCCAGGATCCACAACCGGATCAACGAGACGCTCTTCGACAGACCGCAGGATTATGCGCCCCGATTCGCCACCAAGCCCACCGGCGGCATCGACCCTCGGCCGTGGTGCCAGGGATTTTACGCGGCCACGAATCTCAACATCAAAAAATGGAAACGACTACTCGACCTCGACAACCCCAACCACGGCCTGCTGCTGCCGATGCTGATCTACTGCGTCGACAAAAAGGGGAGGCCCGTCCTCGGCAAGCCCAGGCCTGGGCCCGAGACCGCGTACTTCATCGAGCACGAGGCGTACAAAGACATCGCCCTCGTCATCCCCGCCCTGCGCGAACTCCATTACGCACCCGTTATGAGTGATCGCCGCCGGCGCGCCGACCAACGGCTGACCTACCATAGACGCATCACAAGACGATATTGGGAGGTGCCTTGGCGCACCGCTTACCAATCAGCGCAGCCGGATCGAAACTCAGATGGGCAGATGGAAGGCCGTGATCGGGCAAAAACTCAGAGCAAAACACTTTGAAAACCAGAAGACCGAAGCCAGGATTGGCGTATCGGTTCTCAACAGGATGACGGAACTCGGACGTCCCCTGTTCGCACGCACGGCATGAAATCTGTCCGGTTAAGGGGTAGCTCGCCCGTCGTTTGGTCCATGCAACACGTTCGTACAAATGCAAGTTTGTTGAGAGCTTATTCTCCAACCCGCTCCGCCTTCGCGCGGATTGCCAGCTTCAGGTGCCGATAACCGTCGTGGATATCGTTCTCGAACGCCGCCTTAACGGCAACCGCATCGCCCTCACGAAGGCTCTCGACAACCACCTGATGATTGTGCACGCCGTATCTCTGGATCGCGAACTCGGGATACAGGTCGTGAAAGGAGGGGCCGATCCGCAGCCACAGAGTTTCGATGGTCGACAGAAGATAAGGCATGCCGCAGTTTCTGTAGACTGCGAAGTGGAACTGCTTTTTCGTCCAGAGCACGTCAGCATAACGCCTGTTTTCGAGGCCCTCCTTAATCTTCGCCTGCATGCTCTCGAGCGAATCCGCAAGACCCGCCGGAGCCTTCGCCGCGCCACGCTCCGCCGCCAATCCTTCAAGAGCAAGCCGCATGGCGGTGACTTCCTCCAGTGCTTCCATCGTCAAATGAGGCACAATGACCGACTTTGGGCCAGAATAGACGAGCGCACCTTCAGCGGCGAGGCGATTCAGGGCGTCGCGCGCCGGCGTGGAGCTCACGCCGAGCGCGTCCGCCACAGCGCGCACTGTCAGCTTGCGTCCTGGCTCGAAGGCGCCGCGTACCAGCCGATCCTTCATCGCTTCATACGCCATGTCGCCGAGGCGAGCATGCTTCGTCAGCGGTTCGAAATCCGCTCTTTCCGCCGCTTGGCCGGGCCAGGATCTCAGTAAGATTCCCATTGACAGCTTTAACCTTTTATTGCACCAAATTACATGGGCGAAGAGGCGCAGAGGGAAGTTTGGGACGAAGTACTTACGATCAATCTATCGAAAAGCGGCTTTCTTGCTCACTATCGATCATTCCTGGTATGCGCGCATCGGGTTTTGGTAAAAGCAGGCCTGTGGACTTACTCAACCCTTGCGACCACCAATAACTCCTTGCCATAAGTCGGCGGAGAATGCCGATAATCGCTGTACTCTGCCTCAACCGAAAAGGGACAGCGCGCCAGCAAGTGGCGCAGTTCCCACCGGTACGTCCAGCGCAGCACCAAATCCCGCGTTTCCTCGCGCAATGTTTCGCCGGTTTCTGCAACTTCCGAGAAGCGCCAGACATCGTGCTGTGTCTGAGCAAAGTCTATAGAAGGCGTCGTAGGACTGAACAAAAATTGAATTGGCGTCGTCGTCGTAAAACCGATTCAAGATATTCTCCATTGAACGCCGGCTCAAGTGGATTGATGAAACCGGACTTACCGCTCATCTCGGACAATATCGGGATAGAGGCATCTCCCGCGCGGGCAGCCAATGGTGAAAAACACGCCTCGTGGCCACTTCATGAATTGTGCCTCTTCAAGCTCGGGATCGCGCTGGTGGAGCTCTGGTATCTTTCGGAATGCGCCAGGTGGATGAGGCAACGACAGCGACGATATTTCCTCCTGACCGCAGCGCCGCTGTGCCTTCCTGGCGCTGTTGGCTCGCCCGTTACGCGTCCATCCAGCTCGGCGCAGCGGGCAGGATTTACCGCCGTCAGCGACCGTTTGACGATTATGCTGAACCAGAAAATCTCAGAGGCCAACCGGCCAGTTCGCTACGGATCATTCAGAGCCCAATCTGTCAGATCGGCAGAGCTTGCCAGCAGATGAAACGACAAGGTCACCAAAACCCGAGTAAAAGCACACTAAATCGCGGCTCGACTTCAATACGATCGGCTTCGAGTATTCGCACGATATCGTCATAATCAACGACACGTCGGCCGCGGCCAAGATGGTGACATAGATCAATCATCACGCCGCGCCCCTGCAGGCCAACTCGCGCCATTGTGTCTGCACCAAGACGACTCGTGCGTGCGCTCCCCGTCGCAGGATCTGGCGCAATCACATCGGTGCCGGCGCGCCAACCGTTGTAGTAGACAGGCTCAGCGACACCATCCCCATCGGCATCGAAACTCTGCCCCACATGGGCAAAAGTGTCCCAATGCGTCGAGTATTGTGTCGCTAATGTTACCGCATCGTCACTGATGATGTCAGTGGCCCCTACCTTTTCCTTAGCCAGAGGATAGTTGTAGTTGAGCGCACCTTCCTGGTCGCGCGGTAGAGCGACTAGCCGTGGCGGAGGTCTCCGATGATCTACAATAGTGCCGCCAGGTAAATTCAACGGAAGGCTCAGGCAAAATGTCAGTCCCTCTTCCACATAACCGGCCCCTTGCTTGCGGGCGTCGGGCGTAAGAAAATTGAGCCGCCCCAACTCGTCATCGTCACCAAAGTCGCCGTCACCAAAGTCGCCCCAGTTGGAACCGTCGGGTCTTCGTTTCCAGCGTCCCTGGACGGCCATGAGGCCGGCCGCGTGGGCCGCATCGAAATATCGCCTGCTCTCCTTGATTACGTAGGCGGTGTTCCGAAAGTTTCCTGTCGGGCGATTACCGTCCGAGATACCTATTCGCTGCGGCATATCATTTCCTCCTGATCTGCCAACCTGTTGATCTCCACATCTAGTCATTAGCATTATTCATGCCACCAGCTCTCGATCGCTCACCCTTTTGAAATTGCTGTAGTTTTTGCTTCTGACAGCGCCGTCGTGAGGGGCGGAGTTGTCGGCTTCTCGACGTCGCGTGTCGCAGACGTGTCGCGCCCTTTCCTTTCCGAACAACTTCTGGACAGAATCGGGTTCTGTCGCAAACTTTTTGGAAAGGTCATTTGCTGCATGACGCTTGCTCCTTTTCCGGGAGTTTGTCATGTTCAAGGGCCGCCATTTTGATCGATCCGTGATCTTGCTGTGCGTTCGCTGGTATCTGGCCTACAATCTCAGCCTGCGCGATCTGGAAGAGATGATGGCCGAACGCGGCCTGAGCGTCGACCATTCAACTGTGCATCGTTGGGTCGTGCGCTTCTCGCTTGAGCTGCTGGACCGATTCAACCGGCGCAAGAGGAGCGTCACTGGAAAGTGGCACATGGACGAGACCTACATCAAGGTTCGCGGCCAATGGATGTATCTCTATCGCGCCATCGACAGCCTTGGCGATACGGTCGAATTCTTCTTCAGCGAAAACCGTGACCTGCCGGCGGCGAAACGCTTCTTGCGGAAGGCCTTGCAGCGCCATGGCAGGCCGGACCGGATCGTCATCGACGGCAGCCAGACCAATCACGAGGCCATCCGATCTTGCGATCCTGAAAACCGCCTGCGAGATCGATCGCGACGAGCACTGAAGCCAATCAGAATCCGCAAGAGCCAGTATTTCAACATTTCAACAACCGCATCGAACAGGATCATCGGCGCATCAAGCGCCGCGTCCGGTCCATGCTCGGCTTCAAGTCAACGAAAACTGCCGAAATTATCCTCTCGGGCATCGAGATGGTTCATATGATGCGCAAACGACAGGCGAGGTTTGCCTACGATCCGACGCCCTCCATTGCCAGGCAGTTCGAAATCCTCGCCGCATGAGCGCCGCGTGACGCTCAACCTGCCTTTGCGACCTCAGCTAGAGTTTGCGACGGAACCAGCGAAACACCGGAAAGCCATGCCACAACCCTCGTAACTGAAAAGTTTGCAACAGAGCCCTGCGACACGCGACGTCGAGAAGCCGACAACTCCGCCCCTCACGACACGCCGCAGAAGCAAAAACTACAGCAATTTCAAAAGGGTGAGCGATCGAGAGCTGGTGGCATGAATAATGCTAATGACTAGATGTGGAGATCAACAGGTTGGCAGATCAGGAGGAAATGATATGCCGCAGCGAATAGGTATCTCGGACGGTAATCGCCCGACAGGAAACTTTCGGAACACCGCCTACGTAATCAAGGAGAGCAGGCGATATTTCGATGCGGCCCACGCGGCCGGCCTCATGGCCGTCCAGGGACGTTCCACGACCGGACGCACATTTGCGTTGGGCACCGGTCCGCTTGACAGTCGACCGCAAGTAATTGATTTCGTGCGATGCTCGTACCTGGGTCTCGACAACCATCCAGTGATCGTCGCTGGCGCGATCGAGGCGATTGAGGCGCATCGGTCATTGCACTGGTCCTGCGCACGAACGCGACTCAATTTCGATCTTCTGGCAGAGCTTGAAGCAACCCTGTCGGAGATGTTCTGCGCACGCGTGCTCGCCTTTTCCTCTGTTATGCTCGCCAATCTGGGCGCGCTGCCCATCCTTGCTTCGGGCCAATTGACAGGCGGAAGCGGCCTCGACGACATGCTTCTGAGGCGAACTCCGTGCTGTGACGATCCCTTCAAGCCGAATTCTGTCCGAAGCCGTGATGTCGATGCTGATACCAGCGCGCATCCCGTAAGGTCGCACGCCGAAGTGATCCGCGGAATTCAAAAAGAACTCTTCTGTTCCGACCAATCCACTAGCGATTGCATGGTTCTCTCCGAGGCAGCACTTAGTAAAACGGGGAGTGCCGTGGCATGATGGTGCAGACTGTGACGGGGCCGATCCCGGTTGAGCGCCTGGACCGCACACTGATGCATGAGCATCTGTTCATTGCCTTTCCCGGCGCCTGGTTCGATCCGTTCGCGAAATTCGATCGAGCGGATTTCACCGAGGAGGCAGTCCGCAGGCTGGTGCAACTGCGCACTGAGCATGACGTGCGCACCTTCGTCGACCCCTGTCCGATCGAACTCGGCCGCGACGTCACAATGATGAAGGAAATCTCCGAAAAATCCGGCGTGCACATCGTCTGCACCACTGGATTTTATTATGACGAACTGGGGCTGCCGGTCTACTGGCGTGCCCGCACCGTCGATGAGATCGCCGAGCTTTACGTCCGAGAGATCACCCACGGCATCGGCGACACCGGTGTAAAGGCCGGTGCCATCAAGGTCTCGACGGGCGCGCCAGTTGTCACCGCAGAGGAGAAAAAATTCCTCGCCGCCGCCTGCATCGCGCAGAAGGCGACCGGGGTGCCGATCATCACCCACACCACGGATGGCTGTGCAGGGCTTGAACAGCAGCAGCTATTCGCGGCTGGCGGCGTTGCCGCACATCGCTGCCTGATCGGGCATAGCTGCTGCAACCCCGACCCTACTTACCATCGCCGCATCGTAGATGCAGGCTCTTACATCGGATTCGATCAGATAGGGACATTGTTTTTCCAGCCGGACGACGTTCGCGCCGACAATTTGGCGAAGCTCGTGCGCGACGGCTTTCGTGCGCAGGTCATGATGAGCATGGATCTCCACTGCCGTAGACTCGGCAAGATGACTCCCCAGTTTCCCGCGGATGATGTCGGCAAGATAGAATACCTGAAGTCGCAGGGACTCTGCCACGCCCACACCTACATGTTCACCGAATTCATCCCGATGCTGCACGCCCGCGGTATCAGTCAGGCGGACATCGTCTCGATCATGGAGGATAACCCGCGACGGTTCTTTGCCGGTGACATTCTGCCGGATAGGGCGACGAACGGCGATGTCACGTTGTCTGGATAAGAACGCGATAAGATCTTAAGATCTGCGGTGCTGATTTCAGCTGCCTCCAGCCACGGGCTCAGCGGAAACCGAAAGTAGAGCCAAACCGCCTGAGCGACGATCTGCAGTGAGAAACGATGGTGTAGCTGATCGGCAAGAGGTTCATCCACCTGCGTCTCTCGCAAAGGCTCCTCACAGCCCGTTACCATTACATAACCCTTCCCGGTGCTCAAAGACCATGATCCGGACCGTCCCGCCACGCCGGACCGCACCTTCGTCCCGTTCGATTCTGTCCAGAAGTTGTTCAGAACGGAATGGGCGCGACACGCGACGTCGAGAAGCCGACAACTCCGCCCCTCACGACACGCCGCAGAAGCAAAAACTACAGCAATTTCAAAAGGGTGAGCGATCGAGAGCTGGTGGCATGAATAATGCTAATGACTAGATGTGGAGATCAACAGGTTGGCAGATCAGGAGGAAATGATATGCCGCAGCGAATAGGTATCTCGGACGGTAATCGCCCGACAGGAAACTTTCGGAACACCGCCTACGTAATCAAGGAGAGCAGGCGATATTTCGATGCGGCCCACGCGGCCGGCCTCATGGCCGTCCAGGGACGTTCCACGACCGGACGCACATTTGCGTTGGGCACCGGTCCGCTTGACAGTCGACCGCAAGTAATTGATTTCGTGCGATGCTCGTACCTGGGTCTCGACAACCATCCAGTGATCGTCGCTGGCGCGATCGAGGCGATTGAGGCGCATCGGTCATTGCACTGGTCCTGCGCACGAACGCGACTCAATTTCGATCTTCTGGCAGAGCTTGAAGCAACCCTGTCGGAGATGTTCTGCGCACGCGTGCTCGCCTTTTCCTCTGTTATGCTCGCCAATCTGGGCGCGCTGCCCATCCTTGCTTCGGGCCAATTGACAGGCGGAAGAAAGCCGGTCGTCGTGTTCGATCGCATTGCGCATATCTCGCTCGCCTATCATAAGCCGGTGGTTGCTGATGAAACACGGGTGGAAACGATTGCGCACAACGACATTGACGCTCTCGAACGCTTGTGCCGCGACAATCCCGTGGTCGCGCATGTATGCGATGGTGTTTACTCCATGGGAGGCAATGCGCCGATTAAGGAACTGCGCCGGCTCCAAGAACGCTATGGGCTCTTTCTCTATATTGACGATGCTCACGGCATATCGCTTTTCGGACGTCAGGGCCAAGGATTTGCACGCTCTCAGTTTCCGCAAGTGCTGGGGGACCGCACGATCATAGCAGCCTCGCTGGGCAAGGGATTCGGCGCATCGGGCGGCATCTTGATGCTCGGAACTGCGGACCAGGAGGACCTGTTTCGGCGCTACGCCATTCCCCATGCGTTTTCGGCTGCGCCCAATCTGGCGTCAGTTGGCGCGGCGCTTGGCTCGTGCAAAATTCATCGCTCGGCAGAACTCCGCGAGCGCCAGAGGCGGTTGGCGCAACGGATCGATCTCTTTGACCGTCGTGTCACAACCGCCGAGCAAAACAATTCACTTCCGATCAGAATGATCGCCATCGGATCGGAGGCCAAGGCGATAGCAATCGCAAGAGAGCTTCTCGATGCCGGCTTCTATACCTCAGTGACGTTCTTTCCGACAGTGGCCCAAGGAAAAGCGGCGATTCGAGTGTGCATTACGGCTGATCATGGGGTCCGCGACATAGAGCGGTTGTGCGATCGCATCTTGGACAGCCTAGCCGATACAACCGATAAGCCCCATGTGGAGGCCTCCTGAGGTGATGATGAAGATTCAGCAGAGGAATTCATGGAACTGCCCGGTATGACCAACATGCGATCAGTTGAGGCGAACAACAGTTTTGACCCGACTTGAACACCGCCTGTAAGAATATGTCATTAAGTCAGCATGTTAGGCGCGCGCCGGCGCGTGTTACCACTACATTGTGGGGGTGATGTCAGGCGAGTTGTTCGTCGAGGTTGTGTGGCAGAGCGATGCCCGCTGCCTTGAAGACGTTGCCCACTTGGCCGGTGACGTGAGTTCTGGTTGTGACGATGCGACCATCCTTTTCGAGGTTCTGTCGCAAACTTTTTGGAAAGGTCATTTGCTGCATGACGCTTGCTCCTTTTTCCGGGAGTTTGTCATGTTAAGGGCCGCCATTTTGATCGATCCGTGATCTTGCTGTGCGTTCGCTGGTATCTGGCCTACAATCTCAGCCTGCGCGATCTGGAAGAGATGATGGCCGAACGCGGCCTGAGCGTCGACCATTCAACTGTGCATCGTTGGGTCGTGCGCTTCTCGCTTGAGCTGCTCGACCGATTCAAGCGGCGCAAGAGGAGCGTCACTGGAAAGTGGCACATGGACGAGACCTACATCAAGGTTCGCGGCCAATGGATGTATCTCTATCGCGCCATCGACAGCCTTAGCGATACGGTCGAATTCTTCTTCAGCGAAAAACGTGACCTGCCGGCGGCCAAACGCTTCTTGCGGAAGGCCTTGCAGCGCCATGGCAGGCCGGACTATCGTCATCGACGGCAGCCAGACCAATCACGAGGCCATCCGATCTTGCGATCTTGAAAACCGCCTGCGAGATCGATCGCGACGAGCACTGAAGCCAATCAGAATCCGCAGGAGCCAGTATTTCAACATTTCAACAACCGCATCGAACAGGATCATCGGCGCATCAAGCGCCGCGTCCGGTCCATGCTCGGCTTCAAGTCAACGAAAACTGCCGAAATTATCCTCTCGGGCATCGAGATGGTTCATATGATGCGCAAACGACAGGCGAGGTTTGCCTACGATCCGACGCCCTCCATTGCCAGGCAGTTCGAAATCCTCGCCGCATGAGCGCCGCGTGACGCTCAACCTGCCTTTGCGACCTCAGCTAGAGTTTGCGACGGAACCAATATGACAGCGTAGCGGTCGGCCAATCGCAGCGTCCCTCAGAAATCTTTGTTACACGTGTTACGGTCATGAACAACTCCGTGTGGTGCTCGACCTGGATTGTGGGTTCATCACCATTACCGTCTTTCGAGCCGTACCTGGCCGCCACCTATCCTGCCGTCGGTGTTCGGCGGCATGAGCGCGATATGTTCGACCAATGCCGGGCCGGTGAAGTAAGTCGACGGCCTGGCATGAAGCTCCGCATTAAAGTCCGACTGCATCTGTTTGGATTGGCCATTCGATGCCAGTTTCAGATCCCGATCGCCTCATATGTTGCAGCAATCTCGCGAATGGACTCGACATAAGCTGCGGTCCTGTAGTCACCAAGTTCAGGCTGCTGCTCAAGGCGAGCAGAAATCCGAGTCCAAGTGGTACGCATCACATCCTCAAGTCCGGACCGTACGAGATCGATCTCCGCGCCCCCTTCCAGCAACTCGTCTCGCATGTCTGCCGGAAACGGGTTGCCGGTCATCCGCTCGAGCGCCTCAGCGATCGTCCGGTTGCGACGTTCCCGCCGCCGGCGCTCCATAAGCCCGAACGGAATGTGCGTGAGATTCTTCACCCATTCGAAGTAGCTCACCACCACGCCACCGGCGTTGACGTAGAGGTCGGGAAGAATGATTACGCCCCGAGAGCGCAGAATCTTGTCAGCCTCGTAGGTGACTGGGCCATTGGCGGCCTCAACGACGAGTTGCGCCAGAACGCGGCTCGCATTGCCAGCGTGGATCGCATTTTCCATGGCGGCAGGAATAAGAATATCGCATGGCCGCTCCAGGCCCGTCATATCCCCTCAAAGGACTCTGCACAGGGAAATCCTAGGATAGTCCCTGTCCGCAGATGATGCTGCTTGAGCGCTTCAACCGGAAGTCCTTCCGGGTTGGTGACATACCCATCGCGTTCGGCAACGATCGTGATCAACGCCCCGTCGTCCTCCGAGAGAAACTTTGCGGCATGATAACCAACATTTCCGAAGCCCTGCACGGCTATGGACAATCTCTTCAGGTCCCGTCCCTGCTTGAGGCCGGGTGTGCGCTTATCGTTGAGATAGCTCTGAATGGCGAATTGCACGCCTCTGCCTGTTGCTTCTGTGCGTCCGGCGATACCGCCCTTAGATAGGGGTTTCCCGGTAACACAGGCACGCGCATTGATCACGTCCGTTGGATTGGCTCGACGAAACTCGTCCGCCATCCAGGCCATTTCTCGTTCGCTCGTTCCGATGTCAGGTGCCGGCACGTTGGCTCCAGGCCCAATTAGCCCGCGCTTGGTCAGCTCTTGCGTGAAGCGGCGGGTTATCCGTTCCAGCTCAACTTGAGTCCATTCGCTGGGGTCAATCTTGAGGGCCCCTTTTGAGCCGCCGAACGGCACGTCGACAAGCGCACATTTGAGCGTCATCAGGGCAGCGAGAGCTTCGACCTCTTCGGCGTCCGCCTGCGGTGCATAACGAATGCCCCCCTTGACCGGCTCACAATGCTCGCTGTGTACCGAGCGCCACCCGGTGAAACTATACACCCGACCGCGAAGCCGGACGCCGAACCGCACGGTGTAGGTGGAGTTGCACTGCACGATCCGTTCCCGCCAAGCCCTCCGGAAGGTCAAGGAAAGACATTGCGTGCTGGAAATTGTGGTCGACGCTTTCAAGAAAGCCGGAGCTCTCTATGGTTTTTGCAGAATCGGTGGCGACGTCCATCACACACCTTCAAAGTTCGAGCGGAATCGACCGCATGGATGTAAAGAACGCGTCATCAGATGTTTCCCATGCAAAGATATTTCATTTCGAGGTAGTCTTCGGCTCCATGACGGGAGCCTTCCCTACCAAGGCCTGACTGCTTAATGCCGCCGAACGGCGCGGTTTCTGTCGACATTAGACCTGTGTTGATGCCCACCATTCCGTATTCAAGTGCCTCAGCCACACGCCATACTTTCTTCGTGTCGCCAGAGAAGAAGTAAGCGGCAAGTCCGAATTCGGTATCGTTTGCCTGGGCAATCACATCCTCAACAGTGTCGAAGTGGAACAGCGGCGCAATGGGCCCAAATGTTTCCTCGCGGGCGACCTTCATCTCCCGATTGACGCCCACAAGCACCGTGGGGGTAAAAAAGGTCCCGTGTCCCTCGACACGCCGACCGCCTGTGAGGACAGTCGCCCCTTTCGAAACCGCATCTGTAATGTGGTCTTCGACCTTGGACAGTCCGTTTTCATCAATGAGAGGGCCAATCGCCACGCCGGCTTGGAAGCCGTCACCGACAGCCATGTTCTCGACCTTGGCCTTGAGTTTGGCGGCGAAGGCCTCGTAAATCCCGGATTGAACGTAGATGCGATTGGCACAAACGCAGGTCTGGCCCGCATTGCGGTACTTTGACGCGAGGGCACCCTCGACGGCCGCATCGATGTCGGCATCGTCAAACACTATGAACGGCGCGTTGCCGCCAAGCTCCAAACTAAGCTTTTTAATTTGATCGGCGCTTTGGCGCATGAGAATTCGACCGACCTCGGTGGAGCCGGTGAAGCTGATCTTGCGCACCTTTTCATTGCCGCAGAGCTCCTTCCCGATAGCTTGGCCGCTGGTACCAACGACGACATTGAGTACACCGGCAGGCACACCCGCCTGTTCCGCCAGAGCGGCCAGCGCCAGCGCCGTCAGCGGCGTTTGCGCCGCAGGTTTTGACACAACGGTGCAACCGACAGCCAGTGCCGGAGCGACCTTGCGCGTAACCATAGCTGCCGGGAAATTCCACGGTGTAATTGTCCCGACCACCCCAACAGGCTGCTTGATGACTAGCAGCCTCTTGTCCCCCGCAGGCGCGGGAATGATTTCGCCGTAAATGCGCTTTGCTTCCTCGGCGAACCACTCAACATACGCGGCCGCGTAAAGTATCTCGCCGCGTGCCTCGCCGAGGGGCTTGCCCATTTCTGCGGTGAGGATGGAGGCCAGGTCATCCGCATTGACGATCATGAGATCACACCATCGGCGCAGGATTGCCGCGCGTTCTCTTGCGGGCTTGGCCGCCCACTCAGGCTGAGCGGCGTGAGCTGCGTCTATTGCGGCTTTCGTTTCGGCAGCGCCCATATTGGGCAGCGATGCCAGGATCTGGCCTGTGGCGGGATTGAGCACGTCGAATGTTCCGACAGCGCCTCCCGTCGTCCACGCGCCATTGATATATCCGAATTCGCGCAAACAGGGCGAGGAAACGGAAACGTGCCTTGTAAGTGCATCAGTAAATGTCATCTGTGTTTCTCCAGGCGGCATCATTCGCGGGGCCGCATGACCCGCCGATCGACGCCAAAGGATAGGGAACTCTTGCGGTTGACACCGGATGGCAGCCGAGAAGTGCTAAAGGTCGCTGTAACGACCGAGCCGTCGGGTCTCGGACCTAGTCGGTCAAGTTCTGGCTCCGGATCTTTCGATCGAGGGCGATGTTGACCCACTGACGACCTGCGCGACGCGCCGATTGCTCGATCTATGATCAGCTCGGCAGATACTCGCCTCCATTAACGTCGATAATCGCGCCATTGATGAACTCGGCTTGATCGGAAGCAAGGAAGGACACGACGGCAGCAATGTCCTCTGGGCGCCCGAGGCGACCCGATGGAACCCGAGCTGCGGCGGCTTGGTTGGCCGGACTATCTGGTGCGCCCAGCATCTCTGTCAGTACATTTCCCGGCGCCACCGTGTTGATCGTGACGCCGCAAGCGGAGTATTCGCTGACCAGAGACTTTGCGATTCCACCCAAGGCAGCCTTGGACGCCACATAGCTTGCACCGGCGATCCGCGGCATTGTGCGGCTGGCCATTGATCCAATCAGAATAATGCGCCCGAACCCATTGGCAGCCATGAGAGGTGCCGCCACTTGGCAGCATACCATGGCGCCGGTCAAATTGATGGCCATGACCTCGTGCCACTCGCTAAGGGGAATGGCATCGAAAGCAAGGCGCTGACCGTTTGGCTTTGGAGAAACCCCTGCATTGCAGACCAAAATGTCTGGGGGTCCCCATACCCTCTCGACGGATTTGAAGAAGGCCTCAATTGCATCGGGGTCTCGCAAATCAACAACTTCGGCAAGGACGTTCTCCGGGCCGAACTTGCGCGAAAGTTCTTCCCGAGCGTTCTCAACGCGAGCAGGATTCGTACTGAAGACTGCTACCCGATGTCCGCTGGCAAGAAGGTGTTCCGCGCATGCAAGCCCGATGCCTGCTGTGCCGCCGGTAATCACCGCTACTCGAGTCGGTGTTTCCCTTGTCACGCTCCTTCCTCCAGATTTGCAAAGAGCGATATCGGCGGAAACGCCCGGGGATCGGTGATCATATCGATGAGAAGGGGACCGTTTCCGGCAAGTCCGCGATCAAGGGCAGCCCCCAGCTCCTGTGCCCGATCAACGCGCACAGCTGGGCATCCGCATGCTTCAGCGACCTTTGTGTGGTCGACCGCGCTGAAATGGCAAGCGCTAGTGTAACCGCTAAACTTTACTGTCTCAGCGTGTTTTTGAAACCCGAGAATACCGTTGTTTAGGACGATCACGGTCAGATTGATCTGGGAACGAACGAGCGTCTCCAGCTCAGCCCAACTGTGCGCAAATCCTCCATCACCTACGATAGCAAATACCGGGTGATCTGGGCGGGCAATTTTTGCACCGATTGCGAGAGGAAGCCCCCAGCCAAGTCCCGCCAACCCGCGCGGTGTTATGAAGCGGGAACCGGCCCGCAAGCTGCGAAGCTGCCCTGTGACCCAAAACGAGGAATAGCTGGCATCGGTGACAATGACCGTTTCAGGTGTTAGCCGCTTCTGAAGCTCCTTCATCAGGGATTCTGGTCTGATCGGGCTATCAGTCGAGTTTGCGACGGCATACCGGTCGTTCTCGTAGGCGGCCCAAGCAGCAGAGATCTTGTTCTGAACGCTCGCTCTCGCCTTCTGTCGAGCGTCGAGCGGTTGTGATGACAAGGCATTCCGAAGCGCCCTTAGGGTCTCTTCGGCGGTACCGACCAGGCGAAGTCCCTCGTAGGTACGCCCGATTTCCCCAGGATCGACATCAATGTGAATGACTTTCGCGTCAGACGGAATTAGACGCCAGTTGTCTGTTCCGTTCT
This sequence comes from Mesorhizobium bavaricum, assembly GCF_056781655.1. Taxonomy (NCBI): domain Bacteria; kingdom Pseudomonadati; phylum Pseudomonadota; class Alphaproteobacteria; order Hyphomicrobiales; family Phyllobacteriaceae; genus Mesorhizobium; species Mesorhizobium bavaricum. The sequence goes on from NZ_JBXAYV010000001.1 coordinate 626,906, forward strand.
GATTGGTTCGCGTTCCAATCAACAAAACGAGGTCAGCCTCGTCGAGCAGCGCGCGACTGTGGCGACCGAGCGACCTGGGGCCGACGAGCGACCCAAGCACCCCGACGGACAAAGGATGATGCTCGTCAACAGCACCCTTTCCCATGTTGGTCGTGAACACGGGAATTGAGGCCATTTCCTGAAGCTGCGCAAGTTCGGCTGCCCCGTTGCCGGCGTGAACTCCGCCACCTGCGAGAATCACGGGCGAGCGGGCTTCTGCAATGGCGCGCGCAGCTTCCTCGATCAGCGACGCAGCGGGCTGGATACGATCCAACGGCCAACTGCCAAGATTGGCGCGTCTAGGGAACGAAGAAAGTGGCGCTCTTTCCCGTAGAAGATCGGCAGGCAACAGTACAACCGCCGGACCGGGGCGCCCTGAAGCAGCCGCAGTGAAGGCTGCGTCAATGTAGTCTTCTATGCGTTGGCCGACAACGACCCGGCGGATCCATTTCGCACAAGACTGAAACAACGCGATATGATCGAGCTCCTGAAAGGCGTTGCGGTCAGCTTGATCCCGCTCAACCTCCTGAACGAGAGCCACTACGGGCACGCTCGCCTTGAGCGCCTCGGCTAATGGCGGCACGAGCAAAGTCGCCGCGGGGCCATTTTGGGCCGCTACCACGGCGACCTTTCCGGAAAGACGCGCATAGCCGTCAGCCATCGCGCCGCCCATGTTTTCCTGACGATAGGAGACTTGCCTGATTCCAATTCTTTCCGCCGCCAAGATTACGGCTGACGGCAGGCTCTGAGCGAAGATGTTCTCCACCCCGTGACGCTTTAGGGCGACTGCAACGCGTTCTGCCACAGTCATTTCGGAGGTTACATTCATGGGAGCTTCTTGCACTACAATTTTCATTGTCATGCCCCGTCGTGCGAGGTTGGCGTTGCCTGGAGATAGCGGTCAAACACATTGGCAATGTAATCGATGTCGGCGTCTGACATTGCCGTTGAAAGACAGGCCGCAGCGCCGTTTGGCAACACGATACCCTCCTTCACATAGAACCGGGTCATAGCAGTCATTGCGGCCGCTTCGTGGGGTGACGGATACGCTTCCCGGTATTCTCGTGGCAGCGTCCGTTTTGGATGGATGCGAAACAGGGATGCCGCGCCGCTGATCACATAGTGTGCCTTATGGCGGGCGATTGCGGCACTAAGAGAGGCGCGCAATCGATCGCCCATCGCCTCCAGCCGCTCAAACGCCGCCTCGGTCATGGCTTCCATGCTGATCCTGCCGGCGACCATCGACACGGGATTAGCCGAAAACGTACCTCCCTGCGCAACTTTGGCGCGGCCAGCCGATCCATCAAACACGCTCATCACGCGACTGGACCCACCGATGGCGCCCACCGGAAAGCCGCCACCAATGATCTTTCCGGCAGCGATCAAGTCCGGCACGATCCCATAACGTGCCGACGCCCCTCTAAAGCTCTGACGGAGGTTGAGGACTTCGTCACAGATGATCAGGATGCCATGCTGACGCGCGGTTTCGGAAATGGCCCCAATGAAGGCTGGGCCAGGTGGAATAAGGCCGCCACGGCTCGGCATGGGATCAAGCAGGATACAAGCCAGTCGATCGGCGTTAGCGGCGATCCGGCGACGCGCGCCATCAGCATCGTTGAACCGAAGCATGACCACCTCTTCGGTGACCGACGCCGGCATGCCAACATACGAAGGGACCGCGACTGGCGCGTCCGACGATCCCCAGGTAGAGGGCCCTCCCCCTTGCCCTGCTTCCGCCCAATCGTATGAGCCGTGGTAGGCGCCCTCGATCTTTGCAACACAGGAGCGCCCAGTGAAGGCGCGCGCCGCCTTGATCGCAAACATCACGGCCTCTGTGCCGGTGTTGACGAAACGGATTTGCTCAACTGCAGGAATGCGATCAATCAGAAGCTCAGCGAGATCGATCTCGTGTGCGGTTGGATTGGCGAAGCACGTGCCATCGCGGAGCAGTCGGGCCACAGCATCCATTGCCGGCGCAAACCCATGCCCATGGATCAGTGTGGTGAAATTGTTGTTGAGATCGAGGAAGCGCTGCCCGTCAACATCCACCAAATATGCGCCGTCGCCCTTCAGGACATAGCGCGGGATCGGGTCTCGCTCGATTGTGGCACGGGTGGTGCCATCAGGAAATACATGCCGGGCCCGCGCGAATAATTTCGCGGACTGCGCGTCCGATGACGCCTCCAGCGCCCCTTTTGTTTCGTGCAACATAAAAGCTATCTCCTCGCGATAAAGACGGGCAAAGGCCGGATCTAATCAGTTTGTTGCAACAAAATTACCGGTTATTCGTCTTAAAGCAAGGGGGTTTTGAAAATATTAAGTCCCGTGCACCATGCCTCCGGCCGAAATCGCTTTCTTCAGGCGCCGATAACCATCTCGAATGTCGTTCTCGAACGCGGCCCGAACGGCATCCACGTTGCCGTCGCGAAGGCTCCCGATGACGACTTCGTGGTTGTGCACGCCGTATTTCTGGATCGCGAACTCAGGATAAAGATCGTGGAAAGACGGGCCTATTCGCAACCATAGGGTCTCGATCGTGGACAGTAGGTGCGGCATTTCGCACCATCGATAGAGGGCGAAGTGGAATTCCTTGTTCGTCCAGAGCACTTCGGAATAGCTTCGGTTTGCAAGGGCCTTCATTGATCTTCGCCTGCATCTTCTCAAGGGCGTTAGCCAGGTTCGAAGGGGCTCGCGCCGCGCCGCGTTCTGCCGCCAGTCCCTCAAGAGCAAGCCGCATAGCAGTGACTTCCTCCAACGTTTCCATTGTGAGATGAGGCACGATGACGGTCTTGGGACCGGAATAGACAAGCGCACCCTCGGCTGCAAAGCGGTTCAATGCGTCGCGCGCCGGCGTGGAACTCACGCCCAGGGCATCGGCCACCGCCCGTACCGTCAGCTTGCGGCCTGGCTCAAAGGCGCCACGTACAAGGCGATCTTTCATCGCCTCATAGACCATGTCGCCCAAACGCGCATGCTTCGTGAGCGGTTCGAGATCCACGCCTCTGATTTCCCCTGCCGAGCGCATCTTCGGCGCTGCCGTGCCAATATCGGTAGAATTCGCCGGCCTGCTCACATTCCCCACAGTGGCGTACAAAAATTTTCTACATCAAATTACATTCTGCGGAATGTACAAAAAATGTTGCGGGAGACGAACCTTTTTTTATTGATCCAACAGCAGTTGGCGACCAGCCCGCCCAGCCAGTGCACCGATCGCATGCGAGCAAAGCGCGGCGCCGTTCAGATCCGCAAAGGTCTATTCGAGCCCGCCAAAGCCCGTTGTCCGAAGCAATCGAGGAGATCCTGCCCGACGGGCGCGGGCGACGATCGGATAGATCATGCACGGAAGGCAGACATTGCCGTGGGCCCCGCGGAACTCCCGGCACCGAACGGGTGCTCGCCCAGGGCAGCGAAGGAGCCGTCATTCTCAAGATAGACCAGTGCTTCGAACGGTGGGGTCAGGTCGTCGGCAAAACTCAGCCCTTCGATCTGAAGAAACAACTCATCCGCCCAGAAAACACGGCCGTTGCGTCCGAATTGCCCGGCACGGACACGCCGAAACCGATAGGGAGCAAGAGTGATTTGGATCTGGTCACCGGCTGGCGTGTGCGACCGGCGACCGCTTTTTAGGGACGCGCTGCTTCGGTGATGGAAAGCGGGGGTTTGCAGGTTGCGGTCGGCGGGTTCGTCGCGGCACCCAAAAAGATGGCACCCAAAGATCCGGAGGGTGTGCACGCGGTCGACCTCCCCACGCTGAAAAACACGCCCGCCTAGGCGATCTCGCCTATGAGGCGATGCAAGAACGTCTGGTGCAGGGCGCGTTCGAGCCGGGGCGCAAATTGATGGTTCGCGCCGTTGCCGAAGCACTGGGCGTGAGCTCGACACCCGCGCGCGATGGCTTGAACCGCGTGGCTGCCGAAGGTGCGGTTGTGTATTCCGGCCCCAAAACCGTCATCGTGCCCCCTCCGACGATGGACGCGCTGCAAGAGATTACGTCCATACGGCTTGCCCTCGAAGGGCTGGCAGCGGAACGCGGGGCAGCTAAGGCACCTCCTGAACTCGCAGATGGTCGCCTGTGATCAGTCGCAAGTGGTTGAGATTGCGGGTTTTCGGCGGGCTGCGAAGTATCTGGTATTGCAAGGTTATAACCATTCGGCGGCATTTCCTTGCGTTTTCGCGCGGGGGGCGAAGGGTCTGGGCATTCCGCATGCTCTGATTCACTGCGAGGATCGAAGACGGAGCCCCGCAGATGCGCCCCAGAAAGCCCGACCCGACGCCGCAATCTGACATGTTCCGCGAGAAGCCTTGCGGCGATCCTGGACCCCCGGCACGAACTGCTGCGGCTGGCGGCCCGCATCGACTGGGACCGGCTCGATGCGCTCTACGGCGCCACCTTCGTGGAGCATGTCGGCCGCCCCGGCTTGCCGACACGGCTGATGGTGGGGCTGCACCTGATCAAGCACATCAAGGGTCTGTCGGACGACGCCGTCTGCGCGGCCTGGGTGGAGACCCCGTATTTCCAGGCCTTATGCGGCGAGACCCATTTCCAGCACAGGCTGCCGGCAGACCACTCCTCCATGACCAACTGGCGCAAGCGCATGGATGCCGGGAGGCGCGAAGCGCTGCTGGCCGAGACGATCTCGATTGCCATGGTAAGTTGCGCCGTCAGCGAGCGCCAGCTCGAACGCGTCATGGTCGACACCACCGTGCAGACCAAGGCGGTTGCTCATCCCACCGTCGGCCATCTCATGCTGCGCGCGATCGAATGGCTGAACCGGGCCGCAGGCGCACATGGCGTCCGGCTGAGCCAGTCCTACCTGCGTGTGGCGCGTCGGGCCAGGAAGGAGGCGGCTCGCCTCATGCGCAGGCCAGAGCGCATCGAACGTTGCGGCGTGGCATCGCAGCACCGTCGGCAGATCCTGATGCATAGCAAAGCGCGCCCAGATGAGACGGCTATAGCCCAGCACCATGGAAAACAGCCAGACGATCCTGGGGGTTGCCAGCTCATCGGTGAAGACGACATGGAATTGGGCGAAATCCACCTGGGCCTGTTCGCCGGGAGCTGTTTCGAACCGAACTTCAAAGCCGGGTTCTGAGGTCGGACGAACGTCTCTGAGAAAGTCCGTGACGGCAGTGTAGCCACCGTCGTATCCGCGATCCTTCAGCTCTCGCAGGAGCCGCCGGCCGCTAAGGCCGGGATAGGCAGTAATCCGTTCACGCAAATAAGCGGTGAAGGGATCAATCACCGTCGCCCGTGGCTTTCTTGGTCCATAGGCAGGCGCTTCAAGGCCACGCTCGATGTATTTGCGGATTGTCTTTCGATCGACGCCGGTCTGTCTGGCGATCGCTGACACCGACAGCCCCTGCCGATGCATATCCAAGATCATGACTATCTCCCCGAGTTTGATCACCGCCATTCCCCTCTCGACCATCGAGAGCAGTATCGGTGATGACGCGCCGCCGGTCCTCCGGGGCGCGTAGGGTCGCCCGTGAAGAATCCTGTTTTGTCAGGCCACGCGCATGAGCGGCGTGCTGTTCGGGAACAGGATGGCGGCTAGGATCAGCAACAAGAGCTTCCTGAACCATGCCAGGAGGAGCCGGAGGTTGTGGCCGATGGCGCAGAGCAGGACGTTGACGACGTCTCCCTCGGCGCCCTTTGTCGATACCGGATCAATACTTCCCCAGAAGTGCCGTTTGAATCTTCCCCAGTTTTAAACCGCGCGTCGTCAGCAACCCAACCTTGGCACCTTTGCGTTCAAGCAGGATGTTAGTCGCTACCGTCGTTCCGTGAATAAAGTGAGAGCACTCACCGAGCAGGCGGGACACCGGCAGGTTGAGAATACCTGCAGCACCTTCGATCGCGCAAATAACGCCAACCGCAGGATTGCTTGCCTCCGAAGGTGACTTGTACTGAATAACCGTGTCGTTCGCGTCGATGAGAACGAAATCCGTAAACGTTCCACCGACATCAATTCCGATCCTCCATGGCGCTTGAAGGCTGGGACGGGAAGTTTCTCTGCTCATGGTACCTCTAAAGCGCAACGGGCCTTCGCAAACGACTTCATGACAACAGACAGCAGCCAAATCCCGACGCGTTTCTGGGTAGGTGCAATGCAAGCGAACACAACAGTCGGACGCCTAACGTTCGGGGCAAGCCGATCCGCGGCTTTCGTTCTATGGTTCGACCACTGCATCACTGAGAAGTCGGATAACTCTTTGGCTCCAATAGGCCGGTTTTTTGGCGTAACTAAAAGTCGGCTGCTGTCGTTGGGATTAGGCATCCCGTGTCGTCTCCAACCCACGCCGGGGACGGGTCAGCGGCACCTGAAAGTCGGAAGACCCAGGCCCTAGCAGACTTAGTGTGCTGGTTGAATAAGCTTTGGCCCCGGGCTGGGCTCAGTTTTGTCCACGTCCCGATCGCAAGAGCAGTAATGGACAGGGGCTCAGCGGATTGGCTCCTCACCACGTAGCAGCTGGTGCAAGAGCAGTCCGTGAGTGGAGCCAGTCCCGGGCGCCCAGCTATTCCACGTCACTATTTTCGTATGGCTAGAACGGGCTTTTCCTGTAGAGTGGCACCGACTCTTGTTGCAACATAGGATTCCGATTAAGGATTATTGGTGCTATGGAAAATTCTACCGATATTGGCACGGCAGCGCCGAAGATGCGCTCGGCAGGGGAAATCAGAGGCGTGGATCTCGAACCGCTCACGAAGCATGCGCGTTTGGGCGACATGGCCTATGAGGCGATGAAAGATCGCCTTGTACGTGGCGCCTTTGAGCCAGGCCGCAAGCTGACGGTACGGGCGGTGGCCGATGCCCTGGGCGTGAGTTCCACGCCGGCGCGCGACGCATTGAACCGCTTTGCAGCCGAGGGTGCGCTTGTCTATTCCGGTCCCAAGACCGTCATCGTGCCTCATCTCACAATGGAAACGTTGGAGGAAGTCACTGCTATGCGGCTTGCTCTTGAGGGACTGGCGGCAGAACGCGGCGCGGCGCGAGCCCCTTCGAACCTGGCTAACGCCCTTGAGAAGATGCAGGCGAAGATCAATGAAGGCCTTGCAAACCGAAGCTATTCCGAAGTGCTCTGGACGAACAAGGAATTCCACTTCGCCCTCTATCGATGGTGCGAAATGCCGCACCTACTGTCCACGATCGAGACCCTATGGTTGCGAATAGGCCCGTCTTTCCACGATCTTTATCCTGAGTTCGCGATCCAGAAATACGGCGTGCACAACCACGAAGTCGTCATCGAGAGCCTTCGCGACGGCAACGTGGATGCCGTTCGGGCCGCGTTCGAGAACGACATTCGAGATGGTTATCGGCGCCTGAAGCAGGCAATTCGTGCTCGAGCAGGACAGGCTGAAGAAGGCTGAGTGGCCCCTTTGAATCAATCGTTCAATCACCTGCTCGTGGCGGGGCAGATGCGCGGGTAGTGCTCCAATGTTGCACCGGGCCTTTGTGCGCTTCCTCTGCGCCGTGCCCGGTGCCGTATCGTCGTTGGCCGCAGTCGGCGCAACAGCGTCCTCGCCTCCCAGGCCAAGCGCCAGTTGCTCGGCACATATCACCACCGCGCGCTCCGAGCGCGTCCCAAAAATCAGCATTTTCAGCATCGAGATTTCCGCGCGAAGAGCGTCATTCTCACCCTGCAAGGGCTCGTAGGCGGGTCTGGTCGGCAGACTAACGATAGAAGCCCCTTCTGGAATAAGGGAGGGGCGAGATGCCGACGGAACGGCTGACCATGCGCCGAATACGGGATGTTTTGCGATTGAAGTTTGGCCAAGGCCTGAGCGAGCGGGCGATTGCCGCGTCTCTCGGTCTCGGCAAGGGAAGCGTCGGCGCCTATGTCCTGCGGGCGCGGCAGGCCGGATTGGGCTGGCCCTTGCCGGGCGGTCTTGACGACGACGGTCTGGAGCTCCTTCTGTTTCCGGCGTCGCCGACGGTGCCGGATCCGGATCGCCCGATCCCGCGGCGATCCGGCGGCTGCTGGACGAGTTGAACATGCGCGTCATGCGCGGCTACGGCGCCAGCCGCACTGATCTCTTCGCCACGCTGGATCGGCCGCATCTGCAACCGCTGCCTGGGGCCCCCTATGTGTTTGCGCGCTGGAAGCGCTGCCGCGTCGCGCCTGATTACCACGTCGAGGTGGACAGTTCGTGGTATTCCGTCCCCTTCGGTCTGATCCGGCAGGAGGTGGATGTCCGGGTCTGCGGGGCCATCGTCGAGATATTCCATGGCGGCCGCCGGGTGGCCAGCCATCCCCGCTGCCCCGGACGGCGCAGCCATGTGACGCTGCCCGAGCACATGCCCTCGGCGCATCGCCGTCATGCCGAATGGACCCCGGCCCGGGTACTGGCGACAGCCGCAAGACTTGGCCCGTCCGTCATGGCCTTCTGCGAGACGGTGATGGCTGATCGTCCTCACCCGGAGCAAGGCTTCCGCACCTGCCTTGGTGTTCTGGCCCTGACCAGGAGCTATGATGTGGCGCGCCTCGATGCCGCCTGCCGGCGGGGGCTGTCGATCCGCGCGCGCTCCGTCGCTTCGATCCGCTCGATCCTTCAGACCGGTCTCGACCGGGCCTTCCTGGACGAGGCCCCCGAGGAGCGCCCTCTGCAACACGCCAATATCCGTGGCCAAGGTTACTATCATTAAAAGGAGACTGACCCTTGCTGACTCACCCCACCTCCGAGCAACTGATGACGCTCGGCCTGACTGGCATGGCCAAGGCGCTGGATGAACAGCGTCAGGCCCAGACCACCTTCGAGCCGCTCGGCTTCGAAGACCGGCTCGGCCTCCTGGTCGACCGTGAAGCCGCGGACCGCGACGCCAAGCGCCTGATCGCTCGGCTGAAGTTCGCAGCCCTCCGGCAGTCGGCCTGCGTCGAGGATCTCGATTTGCGCACCGCGCGCGGCATTGACCGCGCCGTTATGGCCGCCTGCGGCCGGCGCCTCCGTGTGCTCAACATCATCGACGACGTGACGCGCGAATGTCTGGCCGCGATTCCGGACACCTCGATCTCCGGCCGTCGGGTTGCTCGTGAACTGACGGAACTGATCGCCCAGCGCGGCAAGCCGGGCATGATCGTCTCCGACCACGGCACCGAGTTCACGTCGAACGCCATCCTCGCCTGGTCGAAGGATCACGCGATCGAATGGCACTACATCGCGCCGGGCAAGCCGATGCAGAATGGCTATGTCGAATCCTTCAACGGCCGGATGCGCGACGAGCTATTGAACGAGAGCCTGTTCTTCGGCCTCGACCACGCTCGAAGCGCCATCGCCGAATGGAGAGAGGACTTCAACACCGCCAGGCCACATTCCTCGCTCGGCTACCAGACCCCAGCAGCCTATGCCAAGGTCATCACCGCACCCGGCTTCGACGCTGTGCCGATCGAAGGCTCCGCGCCTCCGCCGGTTGCTCAACCCGCGCCACAAGGCGTAACAGAAACGGCCAAGGCTCTAATCGCCACTGGATGACACTTCAATGGCAGGTCAGCTGCACGAACATACGAACAGTCGTGGCCACGCCGCTTGCATTTGAACATAAGAGTTCCAATGAGACGAAAATCGCGCAGAGATTGGTGCGTATGGCGGTCGGTGCTTCGGATCGGTCAGTTGAAATATGCATGGTCGTCTCCACAGGGTGGTTCAGCAACCTCACTCTGTCAGAAAGCCGATCGCTTTCCACCGCCCATGGAATCTACAATCTCAGCCTGCGCGATCTGGAAGAGATGATGGCCGAACGCGGCCTGAGCGTCGACCATTCAACTGTGCATCGTTGGGTCGTGCGCTTCTCGCTTGAGCTGCTCGACCGATTCAACCGGCGCAAGAGGAGCGTCACTGGAAAGTGGCACATGGACGAGACCTACATCAAGGTTCGCGGCCAATGGATGTATCTCTATCGCGCCATCGACAGCCTTGGCGATACGGTCGAATTCTTCTTCAGCGAAAACCGTGACCTGCCGGCGGCGAAACGCTTCTTGCGGAAGGCCTTGCAGCGCCATGGCAGGCCGGACCGGATCGTCATCGACGGCAGCCAGACCAATCACGAGGCCATCCGATCTTGCGATCCTGAAAACCGCCTGCGAGATCGATCGCGACGAGCACTGAAGCCAATCAGAATCCGCAAGAGCCAGTATTTCAACATTTCAACAACCGCATCGAACAGGATCATCGGCGCATCAAGCGCCGCGTCCGGTCCATGCTCGGCTTCAAGTCAACGAAAACTGCCGAAATTATCCTCTCGGGCATCGAGATGGTTCATATGATGCGCAAACGACAGGCGAGGTTTGCCTACGATCCGACGCCCTCCATTGCCAGGCAGTTCGAAATCCTCGCCGCATGAGCGCCGCGTGACGCTCAACCTGCCTTTGCGACCTCAGCTAGAGTTTGCGACGGAACCAGTTCGGGAGGCGAGTTAGCGGCGCCGCGCTCAGCCGCCACACCCTCGAGCGCAAGCCGCATCGCCGTAACTTCTTCCAGTGCGTCAAATGTCAAATACGGGACGATGACGGTCTTAGGGCCTGAATAGACGAGCGCGCCCTCTGCCGCGAGGCGGTTCAGGGCGTCGCGCGCCGGCGTAGAGCCCACACCGAGGGCCTCTGCCACGGCACGCACCGTCAGCTTTCGTCCAGGCTGCGAAAGCACCTCGAATCAACCGATCGTTCATTGCCTCGTAGGCAAGATCGCCGAGGCGCACACTCTTCTCGAGTGGCGCAAGGTTCAATCCTGTGCGCGCCTCAGGAGCACCTCGTCCCCCTTGCTCCAGAAGAGCCTCTGGGGTGTCCTTCGTGCTGCTACCGTTTTCCATTGAGACCTCTGCGATTTTGTTGCCCTAAATTACACCTTTAGTCTGCAGCGAAAAGACCGAAGTTCCACGGGAAATGCTGAATGACCAATCGAACTCGACTGCACCTAGCGCATCAGAATCGATATGGGCGTACCTCCACCCGCGTCGCCAATGGGGTTCTCCGTCGTAAAGGGCCTTCACCGGTCCGCGCGATCCATCCGAAAGGGCCAGACGATATACGGGCCAAGACGAGTCTCTAGACCCGCGGCCTTATCGTCGTCCCTGCCAGTTGGGCGACTGACAGACCTGGGTAGGCACACCGTCGAGATCTCAGCAGTAGGCGATAGGGCGAAGCGGCGAGCCGGAACCGTGTTCTATGGGAAGAGGAAGGGCAACGAACAGGCAACGTCGCGAGACGAGCTCCAGATTTGCCACACATTCTAAGATCAGAATTCCGTTCGGGAGCCAATGCTGGTGATGCCCAGGCATCGCACCGATCGAAACGCCGTCGACTAGGGCCGCTTCGCACGCTGTCAGCTCCCACCGCTCGCACTCTCCGCTCCTTGAAAAGGAGGACGAGTTCTTCGTTCATACCGGGCGCATTTCGTGCGTACCATTGGGCTTGCGCGTCGCGACGCCAATGACGCTTAAGCCAGCCGAAGTTAACGAGCGCGATCTCCCCGCGACCCACCGAAACTCCATGTTGGCGCTCGCAGCTTTCAATGTCGGACGCCGTAAGGACATCGCCGGGGCCCCAATCGCGATCGGAAAAGTCGTAGACCACGGCCTCAGCTATCAAATGGTCGACGCCGAATGTCTCGTACGCCTCCGGCTAAGGCCGCCTTGCGCGAGCATGGCACGGTAGCGAAGCTGCGCTCTTAAGGTCGTCCTTACGAGCGTAGTTAGCAGCACAGCATGAGCCATGTGACGTTATTGACCGGGCCGGAGCGTCGTCGTCGTTGGAGTGAAGAGGATCAGTGCCGGATACTGGCCGCGGCATTCGCGCCCGGGGCCACAGTGGCGGCGGTGGCGCGTCAGTACGATGTCGCGACCAGCCTGATCTATAAGTGGCGCCGCACGGTGAGAGCCCGCGAGACGGGCTTTGCCGAAGTTGTCGTGGTTCCCGATGAGGTGCCGGCGGCATCCCCAGCGGTGATCGAGCTGGAGATCGCTGGCAAGGTGCGGCTGCGGATTCCGCTGACCACGCCGCCGACACTGGCGGCGGCGATGGTGAAGGCGCTGGGCGTTTCATGATCCCGGTTCCGAGCCAGGTGCGGATCTGGCTGGCGGTCGGCCGGACCGATATGCGTCGCGGGATGCAAGGCCTCGCTCTGCAGGTTCAGGAGACGTTGGGCCGGGATCCGCATGCCGGCGATCTTTATGTCTTCCGCGGCCGCAGCGGCAATCTGATCAAGATTATCTGGCATGATGGGCTCGGCATGTCGCTGTATGCAAAACGGCTCGAGAAGGGCCGGTTTCTATGGCCCTCGCCGGCGGACGGTACGGTTTCCATATCACCGGCGCAGCTCGCCTACATGCTCGACGGGATCGATTGGCGCAACCCGCGTCACACGTTCCGCCCCCAGCGCGCGGGCTGAGTTTTTCTTTGAGTTTGCGCCATTTTCCGCGAGTCAGCGGACGCGTTTTATGATTCACTCCAGAGCATGGTTGCCACCGCCCTGGATGCTGTTCCGGACGATATCGGCGCGCTGAGAGCAGCGCTGACCGCGGCGCTGGCCAGAGCCGAAGACGAGGCCGCGCGCGCTGCCTTGGTCGAGGCCGAACTGGCGGTCGCCAGGGCCAAGGCATCGGATGATGCGGCGCTGATCGCACATCAGGATCTGACGATCCGCAAGCTGCAGCGGGCGCTGCATGGTCAGAGTTCTGAACGTTCCGCCCGCCTGCACGACCAGATGGAGCTCACCTTCGAGGAACTCGAGAGCACGGCGACGGAAGACGAGATCGCCGCCGAACAGGCAGCGGCCCGGACCACCGAGGTGGCGCCTTATGTGCGCAAACGACCGGCGCGCCAGCCATTTCCTGAGCACCTGCCGCGCGAACGCGTGGTCGAGGCGGCGCCGACCGCTTGCCACTGCTGCGGCGGTCATCGGCTGCGCAAGCTGGGTGAGGATATCACCGAGACGCTGGAGGTGGTGCCGCGGCAATGGAAGGTGATCCAGCACGTGCGGGAGAAGTTCACCTGCCGCGACTGCGAGGCGATCAGCCAGGCTCCGGCGCCGTTCCACGCCACCCCGCGCGGCTGGGCCGGTCCTGGCCTGCTGGCGATGATCCTGTTCGAGAAGTTCGGACAGCATCAGCCGCTCAACCGCCAGGCTGAACGCTATGCCCGCGAAGGCGTGCCGCTCAGCCTGTCGACGCTCGCCGACCAGGTCGGCGCCGGCGCCGCGGCGCTGATGCCGCTGTTCAAGCGCCTCGAAGCCCATGTGCTGGCCGCTTCACGTCTGCACGGCGACGATACGACGGTTCCGGTCCTGGCCAAGGGCAAGACCGATACCGGCCGATTATGGACTTATGTGCGCGATGACCGACCGTTCGGCGGCGCCGATCCGCCGGCGGTGGTGTTCTACTATTCCCGCGATCGCCGAGGCGAACATCCCGCAGCGCATCTCGCCGGCTGGAGCGGCATTTTGCAGGCCGATGCCTATGGCGGTTATGGCGATCTCTATGCGACGGGCCGTCAGCCGGCGCCTGTTCTGGAAGCCAGCTGCTGGGCCCACAGCCGGCGCAAAGTGTTCGAGCTGGCCGATATCGAAGCGGCGGCGCGCAAGACGGCGCGCGGCGAGAAGCCCAACCTGGTCTATCCGTTAGCGGTTGAAGCCGTGAAGCGCATCGATGCCCTGTTCGATATCGAACGCGAGATCAATGGCCTGTCGCCAGGCCAACGCCACGCCGTGCGCCAAGAGCGGAGCGCGCCGCTGGTCACCGAGCTCGAGCGCTGGATGATCGAGACGCGCGACAAGCTCTCGCGCGGACACGATCTGACCAAGGCCTTCAACTACATGCTGCGCCGCTGGTCATCCTTCACCCGGTTCCTCGGCGATGGGCGCATTTGCCTATCGAACAATGCAGCCGAGCGAGCCCTGCGCGGCATCGCTCTCGGCAGAAAGTCCTGGCTGTTCTGCGGTTCCGATCGCGGCGGACAGCGCGCTGCCGTTCTCTACAGCCTGATCGTCAGCGCCAAGTTGAATGACGTCGACCCTCAGGCCTGGCTCGCCGATGTCCTGGCGCGCATCGCAGCCCACCCAGCACAGCGGATCGATGAGCTCCTCCCTTGGAACTGGCGCCGCGAGGGCCTCGACGCCGCGGCCGCCTGATATGCACATCAATAAAGTCTGCCGCGTCACCACGATCGCCCGCGTTGCCGCGGAGCTCGGCGAAGACGAAAAATGGCTCTCGGATATCGCCGGCGAGATGGAGCCCGAAGACGGATTAATCTGGGTCTATGGTCCGGGCGACGAAGAGACGATTGCCTTCACCGACTTCGGCATCGAGCAGTTGCAGGAACTCATCGCAATCCATCGCGATCAGACCGACTGATCATTATTCCCGGTGAAGCCAAAACCTCTGCGGTGTTCACCGGATGGCTACAATGTCTCGATGGTTTGGTTCATCTTATCAGCGACCGTGTGCGCTGGCGCATCAACGTGGCAACCGATGTGCTCGGGCATGCTTAGAGTCTGACAATAATAGCCAGCAGCCTCGTGGACTATGGTCGGATCGATAATGAGATGGGGATGCGACGGCCATCGGGGAACCCCCGGCCTAGCGTCGGTGCAAGATCGATCGCTCGAAGTGAACGAAGGTGCTGGGCAGCAAGCCGAATTGGCTCAAACCTAGGACCGGAATTCGACGGTATTAAGTGGGTCACGTAACTCGCCCCTGGTACTTTGGGCCAGGCTGCCCTGGTGACGATTTTCCGGCTAAAGAACAGTCGTTCATCCGGACATCCAACATGCCAGGTTCCGCGAGCAGATCATCCCTATGCGACGCATACAGGGGGCGCTTATGCCGCTGCAAAGCCAACTCCTCGTATTCGGCCCCAGACCGCGTGCCGTTCACGGAATCAACCATCCGCGCGAAGAATCTGGCTAAGGAACAGCTTGGTTCTCTCGTGCTGTGGGTTGGCGAAGAAGTCGGATGGCTTACCTTCCTCGATAATTCGACCCTGATCCATGAAGATGACCCGGTCCGCCACGGCGCGGGCGAAACCCATCTCATGGGTAACACAGACCATGGTCATCCCGTCGCGGGCAAGGCCTGTCATGGTTTCGAGCACTTCGGAGACCATTTCTGGATCGAGCGAAGAGGTCGGTTCATCAAAGAGCATGACTGCAGGCTCCATGCAGAGAGAGCGCGCGATCGCCACGCGCTGCTGCTGTCCCCCGGAAAGCTGAGCCGGATATTTGTTCGCCTGTTCGGGAATGCGCACGCGCTCAAGAAAACGCAGGGCGAGATTCCTGGCTTCAGTCTCGGGCACGCCCTTGATCCACATTGGAGCGGCCATGCAGTTCATAAGCACGGTCATATGCGGGAAGAGGTTGAAGTGCTGAAAGACCATGCCGACGTTCTTTCGCACCTCGGCCACGTTGCGCATCTTGGGATGCAACAAGATTCCGTTGACCGATATCTCACCCTCTTGGTGTGCCTCGAGTCGATTGAAGCAGCGGATTAGGGTCGACTTTCCAGACCCGGATGGGCCACAGATCACGATGCGTTCGCCCTTGTGGACGGTAAGATTGATGTCGGTCAACGCCCTGAATGAGCCGTACCACTTGGATACGTTCTTAGCCTCGATGATCTTCTCCTTCACTGCCGGAAGCTCTTCCGTGGGCAAGGGCTGACCGGCAATCGACGCCGGAGGTGAGTCCATAGCGGCATCAATAGGCCCGAATGGGGTAGCGGTGTCGTGTGATTTATCCATTTCATCGTTGACGCTCACCGCACCTTGCTCCTGCCGTAGTGGCGCTCGATCCGAGCCTGAATGACCTCTAGGACGATTGATACTACCCAATAGATGAGGGCAGCCGATATCAGCATCTCGAGGTAGCGAAACTGGGGTTGGCCAATGGTGCGAGCAAGAAAGGTTAGTTCCCAAACACCCAAGACGGAAACGAGCGAACTGTCCTTGAGCATTGCAATAAACGTGTTTCCCATCGGGGGTATGATCACCGGCAGCGCCTGCGGCAGGATTATCTTGCGTATTGTCAATCCGAAGCCGAACCCCATCGACCTAGACGCTTCCCATTGGCCGCGATCGATACTCTGAATGCCGGCGCGAAAAATCTCGGTCATGTATGCGCCCACACAAAGCGAAAGTGCCAACACGCCTGAAGGTACGGCATCAAGGACGATCCCCAGTTGCGGAAGGCCGAGGTAGATGAGGTAGATTTGCATGAGCAGTGGCAGGCCACGAAAGAACGAGGTGTAGAAGCTGGCGACAGCGTAGGCGAAGCCGTTACTCGAGAGCTTCGCGACGGCGCCGATCATCGCAAGGATTGAAGCAAACACGAGTGAGATCGCCGAAACGTAGATTGTGGTAACCAAGCCTTGGGTAATCATATAGGGCAGGTTGTGCCAAATGAACGGCAAGCTAAGGTCGAACGACAGGAAGAACGCCAAGAAAACCAGGAGAAGTTCCAGCCACACGACGGCGATCTGCACCCGCAGCGGCGCAAAACCGAGCAACGCAACGTTTGCGCAGAAGATCACCGCAATCACGAAGGCAATCGCGAAGCGCCCGTAAAGGCCACTGAGCTGCGGATCTCCGATTACTGGTCGCATGAGCTCCCCCAAGGGGGTGCTGGTAAAATTGAACGCCAGAGAAGCCAAGAGCACGACCGCGAAGATCGAAGCTACGAACCAAGGCTTGTGGACGAGAACGTCGGCCTCGACTGTGTCCCGATAGAGCATGAGCGAACCTTCAAGAAAAGAAGTGACCCCGAACGTTCGGGATCAGTTCCGCTGCAGATGTGTTATTGTTCAGTGCTGGCGTCGTGCCCGTACCACTTGATAGCCAACTTGGAGAGCGTGCCATCATCTCTCATCTTCTGAATCGCCGCAGCGATCTTGTCGCTAAATTCCTTGTCGCCAGGGAGAACGGCCAATGCACCCGGGACGAAGAACAGCGGATCGCCGAGTTGATGGACTGGAAATCCGGATTCGATCGCCCCCTCTGCGGTACTCCCGCCAGTGATGTAGGCGTTAAGACGGACGCCGTCGCCAAGCCGCAGGTCGGCCATTGAGATGTTGCCGCTCTCGTAAAGCTTCACGGTACCTGGGGTGAACTGATACTCAACTGGCTTGGCACCCGGCCAGTCTGGAGTCAGTGTCTGATTTGCGTACTTCTCAGCCGGTCCATTTGCGTCGGCGCCAATGACCTTTCCGTTGAGATCAGAGAGTTTCTCCGCCTTGCTGTCATTGGGGACTAGCACCACGTACTTCCCGTAAAAGTATATCGCGGGGAAGTCGAACAGGTCAGTTCGGGCTTTCGTCGGCACCATTTCGCCCGCGGCGAGATCCCAACGGCCTTCCCACTTACCGGATACAATGACACCCCACTCCGGCGTGACGAATTTGGCCTCCACACCCAGGTAGTCTGCGACCCCCTTAGCGACGTCGATATCGTAACCCTCAAGCTCATGCTTGTCGTTCAATCGCGACTCGACGCCCCAATCCACTCCGGCTGCCACCGTCAGCGTCTTTGTTTCGAGTACGCGATCGAGCACTTCGCCGGCGTTGGCCGCGGTCACCGAAGCCGCAGAAACAACTACCAGCGAGGCTGCGATCATCGTCATTAGCTTGTTCATTGATTGTCCCTCCATGAGTGTAGCGTTCAGTCGTTGGCATGATTTCTCGATTGCTTGTCGTTCCATCATCTCGTCCAACCAACGCGCAGGTGCTGACCACGAGCGGTCCTCGCCTGCGCGTTGGAAAGTAGGTGGATATCGAAATCCCGTCGCAGAACCATGTTGCATCAAACGCCAAAATACCAAGATCTGTCAAGATAATAGTTTTCCCCGGGAAGGCCTAGGCCAGCTGGGGGTCTTGGTGGACACCGAAGTGCCGCGGACCGATTTTGTTGCAACAGACATGTACATTCAAGGACGCGGAGCATTGCGCCGAGTGTCGCACTGCATTTAAATGTAGGATTGCGCCGAGTTACCGCGACCACTGCACCTAATCATGAGATTCAATGCCCCTGAGTCTCAATTCACCTGCAGTGGCTGAGAGTACAGGCCTGCGCCGATTGCAGCGAATCGCGTGTAATGGGGCCGAGCGTTTGACGCTTGAGTTCTGAGACTAACGTGGGCCCTGCTCGATAGACGATTGAGATACCAGCGAGCAGCGCCATGCGAAGTCCGATAGGCAAGATCGGTCTTGCAATCCTAGGTCTTGGGAGACCCCGTTCGGCTACAAGCTCATCGAAACCTTGAACGACGGCGCCAAGGATGGTGGAGTTGCCTGTCGATGCCTTATGACGGGAGGGCTTTGGGCATCGTCTGATGAGCAGTAATCGGGCGATATCGATTGGCAATACCCCACCGACAGATGCTCCCCTCAGCGACTCATCGATGAGTTCCTCGCCATGGATGGCATCTACCCAAAGATCCTCGAACGGCGATAAGCTGCTTGTGGGGGCAGATGCTCCCTCCTTCTTATCTTGCTGCCGTTGCCTGCAAACTGGACAGGTTATTCGCCAACCCTCGATCCAGCTTCGCTGTACCGCAGTTGCGGCTCCTCGCAAGCTGTTTTGCTCGGAGCATGCGATGCAGCATTGAATGGCGCGCGGCGCGACGAACCGCGCTGCCGATTGTGGGAACCCCGACGTGGTCATTGCCAAGATTGTCGAAGATTGGGATCGAAACAGCCTCGCAATGTGAACGGCGGCGGTTGGCCTCAGGTTTGTATCGGCTTGCCACAAAGATGTTGCGTCCGGAATGGCATGGCGAAGCATCGTGAGCGGTGGGACGCCATAGAAATCGGCATGGCGCGTGATCCACACGACAGGAGCTCATCTGGGACGGGTTTGAGAATGACTGAAAGCGGCCTTGTGCCCGCTGAGCTCTCGGATCATGCGTACGCTGTTTCGGCGCTAATTGGCGGCCGCCAACTTTCCACTGCTTCATCGGTGATATGCTCTAAGCCGCTCTCGATCGACTCGGCTGCCAGGCTCGTGATCGCTTGGAAAATATTTGCTGTGATGCCGCCGCTGATCTGCAAAATTCGGCGTAGAGATTTCGGCGTCAGCACCGTGGCCGGAGAAGCGGCATATTCCGCAAAATGGACGAAACTAGGGCTTCGAACTGCTCGTTGGCCGCCCACTTATTCAAGGTCAGCTCGCCGAATCGGCGTGCAAGCTGTACGTCACCACTTATCGCTTCGCGCGCTTCGATTACGCCGAAGCAAACGAGGGAGATCTGAAGCCGATTGCTGAGAAATCGCAGCGTGTTCAGCACGACCCGCTGTTCGCGGTACGAGCCGGCGAGAATGTTATGTACTTCATCGATCACAAGAACGTGGACGCCGACCGTTTTCAGAAGCCGCAACGCCGCTTGCTCCATTTGCACGATGTCGGCGCGGGGTGCTTGTGGCGCGCCAAGCGCAGCCATGATCCCGGCATATAAACGGCGCTCACCTGGCTTCCCGGTCATCTCGATTGCCAGGACCGGTATAGCCTGTACGCCGGTCGTCGGATCAAATCGGGAGGGGTTGTTGTCGCAGAATTTTTCCAGGATCATTGTCTTGCCCATGCCACTGTCGCCGTAGAT
Source organism: Mesorhizobium bavaricum (assembly GCF_056781655.1). NCBI lineage: Bacteria > Pseudomonadati > Pseudomonadota > Alphaproteobacteria > Hyphomicrobiales > Phyllobacteriaceae > Mesorhizobium > Mesorhizobium bavaricum. The sequence continues at coordinate 646,515 of NZ_JBXAYV010000001.1, forward strand.
GGCCACCGAGGGCATGCGCGTGCCGCGAGGATGGTCGACCAGCAGGTTGAGACGATCGAGCGCCTGCTTGGCCCGCGGATAAAAAATCCAGCGGCGAGCCTGAATTGCGCCAACTCGCACGATATCAGGCTCGCCTAGGAGGTCTTTGGCGGCCTGCGTCAGATGGACATTATCCGTGCTCAAAGGCGCTCAATCCAGATCTTCAACGGAGGGGACAGGCTTGCTTGAATCGACGCCTCGAAGCGAGCCCACTTCATCGTCATCCACATTCGTTTTCGCAAGCCGCAGGCGCCCTTGAGTCTTGTGTTTCGCCTCCTCGATCAGTTCGCGCTGCGAAAGCGCGGTACGAACAAGGACGTGCATGTCAATTTCGCGTTTGCCCTGAGCGTTGAGTTTGCGCCGGGCAGCCTGCGCCTCCCACAGCGTAATGGGCGCGAGTGTCACATCGGCATAGCGAGCCTCAACAAAGCTGCCGGAGTGACGCCTAACAAAAACGCGCGACAAATCGCGGGGGTCGTATTTCACAATCAGGCGGGCCTTGGCCCTTCCGATATCGGCGGCCAGGGCGGGAGACCAGTAGCGAATGTTGAAAAGATGGATGCCGGTCGGGCGCAACGTTCTCTCTGCCTCCGGCAGGAAGGAGATCCAGAATTGCATTCGATCGTTCGGCAGGCGCAACACCAACTCGCTCTCCTGCTGCCGCCAGACAGCAATCGGTGGCCGACGGAGCGCGCCATGGATAGCATGATGGTATTGCCCAACGATCTCGAGTGCGATGTAGCGCTCAAGCTCTCGAAGCGTCAGTGTCGCATGGCGTTTGGCATCATGCTCGCGCCGTTCCTCGATGTTGCTCGAGGTCGATCCTGGCAGCAGGTGAACCGCGCCCATCTGCGTGCCAATCAACCGTTCGATGTGGCCGCCGAAATGGGGCGTCCCCGGCGGACGCCAATCGATCTGTATGCCGTTGTCCCGGCAAGCACGTTCGAATGCATGACTACGAAAATTCGCGCCGTTGTCGACATGTATCGTTCCCGGTAAGCCGGCCACTGGCCACGCTTCATCGATACCCCTCTCCTGCAACCATGGCGTCTTGTCGAATACTGAGTGCAGTACGCAGAGGCTTGTCGATAGTCGCGAGGGCGCCTCCATGGTCAGATAGAGGCCAGTCACCATCCGAGAAAAGACGTCCAATGCTAGCGTCAGCCAGGGCCGTCCGCGGGGCAGACGCGTTTCTTCGTCGACTACGAAAACGTCAACTTTGGTGTGATCGATTTGCACAAGCTCAAGCGGCCGCGACGCCGAAAGGGCACCCGGCGTGGCCGTTGTAGCTTTGACGACCTCGCTCTCGCCGCGCTTACGCCCCCTCACCCGCAGATCCACCTCTTCAACCCGGGATTTGATGGTGCGCCAGTTTGGTGGAGCAAGGCCGGCCGCTGCGCAGGCGATTTGGACCTGGCGAACCAACTGCGCGAAGGACGGGCGTGTCGGCTTGAGATAAAAGCCTTCAATCGTTCGTCGCACGAGGGCTTCTCGATCTTTGTCGAGGCCGCCATGTCCTTGGCGCCGACCGCGGTTGCGGTACATCAATGAACTTACAGTGCCACCCGCTCGAAACAGCTTGATCATCCTATAGAGAGTGGCCCGGCTGAGATCCAGTTCCCACGCCAGATCCGCTACAGCCTGCCCGCTCAGATCTTTTGGATCGCGCTCCAAGAGCTTGCGGATTGCCTCTTCGCGCCGGCACGCCTCGGTCCAACGCGCGCGCTCTCCGTAATCATCATTGGTGTCGTCGCCCATGCCGCCTGCGAACAATTCAAGCTAACGTTAGACCGTCTAAATCTCACATTAACTGCAGCGAGCCAAGCGCGAATCTCAATTTAAATGCAAATTCTCAATTTAAATACAAAGCTAAGGGATTGATATCATTAGGCGAGAAGTCTCACCTTTAAATACAGGCGACGAAAGAGCGCAAGACCCAAGCCTATTATCACAACGATCTGGTGAAGGGCGTCGTGAAGGCACAACCGGTTGCCGCTCTTGACGGGTTTTTTGATGACGATGCGGCGCTGCGCAAAACCGGCGTGCGAGCTATCGAGGATATAACGCACATGCATGGCAATCCGATGGATTCCGTGCCGGAAGATATCCTCGTTGCATGGTGCGAAGCCGATCCCGCAAGTCGTTATCCTGTTGCCGCCGCAACAATCACGCTGTTCCGCAGGCCGGAGGAAAAAGCCCCGCGGCAATGGACACCTGCGGCGCGGCTGGTTCTGGAGAAAGCGCCTAACCGCGTGCAGATCCTGGCCGAATTTCTTCGGCGATTCCGGCCACGGACGTGGAGCGGCTCGCGCGCCGCGATCATCGAGTCGAACGCGCGCATGCTGGATGAGTTGGATTTTGGCGGTGACGCCGCCGCGATCAGCTTTGTCGAACAAGCAAAGAAGGGCCTTACGGAGGCAGTTGCCGAGGAACAGCGGTGGGAGACACAGCGCGACCGCAGCCGAGACGAGCGTTTCGAATAGCGATGCTTGGATCGCCAGCAAGAATGAGTATGGCGCGTCTGACCAGGTCGGACCGGGCTCGGCGTCGGAGAAATCATGAAGATAGCCCCACCCCTGTCGCAGCCACGGCCAGCAGTAGGCGACGATACCTTCGGCAACCGATACGCGCTTGTGCGTCCCCTTAGAGCGGCTCTCCATTTTCGTGCGTGGCTCTCGCTTGGGAACTTCGGGCACCGCCGCGGCGATCGGGGCGGTTGTCAAGAACCGACCGGGGCACCACGCCCAGCAGAGCGATGTCGAAAGGGATATCGGCGCCTACGCTCCTGAGAGTACGTTCCCAGAGGTTGACCGGCTTACCATGGCTTGAACGCTCGGCCCGGAACCACGTCTGTCCGAAATATGCCTACAAATTGCGGGCAAGAACGGCACCAAAGAGTTCCTGCCGCTGGGTGCTGGAACAGTCAGCCTATTGGGAAGCCTAGGATGCGCAACGGCTAGCGGCTGCTTCACGGCAGCCGGTAGCTAATCCTCGATCTCGACGTCGGCGTTTTGATTGTCGGACAAAAAGTCGGGCACTATGTCACCGGCTAGCAGCTTCTCCTTCGACAGCAGCCCGGCGTCCTCGAGCGCCTCGAAATCCGGCAGGTCCCGCAGCGTGTCGAGCCCGAACTCGAGCAGGAATTCTTTCGTCGTGACATAGGTGTAGGGCGCGCCAGGAGTCGGGCTGCGCGGACCGGACGCGATGAAGCCGGCGCCGCGCAGGTGGCCGATCAGGTCGCGCGAAACTTCCTTGCCGAAAAACGACGACAGTTCTCCGTGCGTAATCGGCTGGAAATAAGCGATGCACATCAGTACCAGCACGTCTGACTGGGTCAGGTCCACGGCACGCCCACCGCCGCCGACGGCTGTGCCAAATGCACTCCGGATGGCGTCGGCATAGGCCGGCCGGGTCAGGTGCTTCCAGCCCCCGGCGACGGCGACCAGGTCGTAAGGCCGGCCACGTAGCTCTTCGCGGATGTCATCGATGAGAAGATCAATGCTGCAGCTTTTCCCGACGATGCGGGCGAGCATTTCGCGGTCGACCGGTTCGCTGGCGGCGAAGATCGTTGCTTCGACTCGGTGCATCCATTCACGCCAACGCGCTTCCGGCGGCAGATGATCCAGTTCCCGGTCAAACAGCTGGTCAGCTGATCGCCGTTCGCCCGATCGATGCTCATCTGACCGGCTCCCTCCTCGCCTACGTGCACTCTCCGCCATTGTCTTCACAGCCCGTAGATGCGGAACGCGGGGCGGCCGGACAGCTCGCGCACGGCGCCGAGTTCGACCAGACGGTCGAACAGGCGGCGCAGGCCGCGGTCGCTCATGCCGGCGATGGTTTCCGAAGCCACGATCGCGTCGTCAGAGAGCAGCTTTCCACGACGACGTCCGCCGACTTGGCCCTGAGTTTCGGCGCAACCGCAAGCAGCCGGTCCGCGCGGCGCTCGAGCTCGGCGGAAAGATCAATGGCGCGCAGCGCGCAGCGCGCCTGCGCCGCAAGCAGACTTTTGGTAACCTCAGGATCTGCCTCAATGCCTGTCGCCACAGAGCCGACTGCCGATCGGCGCGGGCGAGCGCTTGTCCCTAAGGCTGCCTCGGCGCCCAGCAGCGGCACCGCGTGGACCCAACCCAGCCGTTGCGCCAAGAGGGCGTCGGCGAGCCAGGCTCCGATGGCGCGCCCAAAGCCGTGGCGTTCGGCGATCGCCATAGCGCCGGTCATCATTACCACCGTCCCGTCACTGGCGGCGAGCTGTCGAAGATCGTCCGTCAGGGCGCTCACGCACTCGTCATCGGGAGCATAGCCGAATTCCTCCAATACCGCGGCCAGATTTCTCTTCGTCAGAAGCTGCTCTGCGGGCCGGGCGGCCAGCCGGCGCCAGGCGAGGAGCAAAAGGCCGGCGGGGCCGACGGACAAAAAATCGCCCTGTCGTGTGAGCAGCACGGTGTCGCGCAGCGCGCCTTCATCCTCGACGCGCCCTGCCTGTTTGGCCGTTGCCGCGGCAGCGACAAGCGCCAGGCGCTGCCACCAGGCGCCGGCCCACCGCTCCTGCCGCCGAACCACCGCATCGAGTGCGCCGATGGTGGCGCCTGCGATGAGCGCCACCTCCTCAACATTTTTTCCAGCAAGGCTTTGCGCATCGGGAACCGCCCGACGCAACCAAGCAGGCACGGCGGCTTTCGATGCAGCGACGCTGGCTTCACCAGTCAGCGTACCGTGGTAGCGCAGGGACAGTTTGGGTCGAAGAATCATCCGTGACAGGATGAATCCTGGCGGCGCTTTTAGCAACCCGATTTGCACATAACCGCCGCGCCCGTCGCGCACATCAAATGAATGATAATGTTGCATTATCGTTCGTTTCTGCGCTACATGGGGAAATGGCCGTTTTCGTCGAGCAAAAGCCCAAAATTCACGCCCAGCGACCCTCTGGACCATCCCACAGCGCGACGGTCTTTCCTGGAACGGCTTCGATAGCGCGCTGGTGCATCCCACTGACGCTTTTAAGTCTGCGGGCGCAAACCTGGCGCTGCCCGGTAGAAGATCACCCGCACCGACGGAACAAGCTGGCTGAGGTAATCGAAATCGCCAACATTGCCGGTCAGGACCGTCGCCCCGAGCATACCGGCCTGGTGAAAGATCAGCGCATCGTTGAGGAAGCGGCGTTCATGCCCCTCCCCTTTCGGCAGATGGCTCAGCCGGAACAACAGGCCGGCCAGCATGCCGGCGCGTCCCCAAGCGGTGGCGTCGGGTGCATGCAGCCGGTGCGCCGGAATATCCTCGATCGTATCCGCAACGGCTCCCAGGACCGACTTCGTCGTCGGGTGCGCCGGGTCGAGCCGGCCGAACACGTGGCTGAGCTCGGCAAGGCAGACGGCCGAGTGGTGACAGAGCCGATACGTCAGAAGGTTATCGACCGCTTCGGGCGTACGTCCCTGCAGGACATCCAGATAGACGCTGGTGTCGAGGAGCAATACGCCGCCGACAGGCGGCTGGTCACCTGCCCAGGACAGGGCGGAATCTGGTCGCCGTTCCAGCCCTGCCCCACGCCGCTGCGGTTTTAGGGACCGCAGTGCGCCGCCTAGATCAAATGCCAAGATCGATGTCCGCGGAGATGCTGCCCTTGCGGCCGACGAGCCGGGCGCCAAAATCATCATCGAGGGCCAGCCGCGACAAGGCGAGCTCAAGCAGTTCGGTGTCGGAGGTCACATGGGCGCGCTTCTTTGCCGCCTCGATCAATTCCGACGGCACCCTGCCGGAAAGGCGTGTGTTCTTGGCCGCGCCAAGCAGGCCGACCGCCCTCGCCTGCTCAAGCACCAGACGGTTGCGGGTGTGGGCGATCCGCTCCTCGCTTGCGGCTGTCGCTGCGCCACGTATGGTCATCTTGGGATCTCCATCTGTTGAACGGAATATAAAAGATGTTGAACATGAAAGCAAGGAGAGACCACCCCCTGAGAGGCCATCCCTGGATCCGAAAGGCCCGTTGCGCTCCCGCTGATGCGATACCAGGACCGGAGCGGAGGCAATTCCCGCAGCTATTCCGTCACACGGCACGCGGTGGACAATTCCGGACTTTGGCCGCACCTTCGCTCGCAAGAATCGCATTGCTGCGACATTAGAATGGACGAGGCTGGATGGGCAAAGCCCGTAATTTGATGGTGTCCACCGACGCAATCGACGCCGATGACCTGCCGGACATTGTCGACGTCGTCATGGAGATGGGGCGGCCGGATGAAGGCCCCTCCCCTCCCCCGCCGGTCCTTGACCCGCGACAGACATCGTTGCCTACGCATCTCGAAAAGCTCGCCGACCGTGCGCGCGATTATGTCGAGGCAGCAAGTTCGGCGAACACCCGACGCGCCTACGCAGCCGACTGGAAGCATTTTTGCGCCTGGTGCCGGCGCCAGTCTTTTGATCCATCGCGGCCGGACCCGCAGACCGTCGGCCTCTATATCACCGCGCAGGCTTCGGGCACTGGAAGGGACAAAAAGGCGGTGGCGACGATCGAGCGCCGCCTGTCATCGCTGACCTGGAACTATAGGCAACGCGGTCAACCGCTCGACCGGAAGGACCGGCATATCGCCACCGTGCTCGCCGGCATCCGCAACAGCCACGCTTCCCCTCCCCGACAAAAGGAAGCCATTCTGCGCGACGATCTCATCGCCATGCTGGAGACGCTCGACCGTGGTACGCTGCGTGGCCTGCGCGACCGCGCCATGCTGCTCTTGGGCTTCGCCGGCGGCTTGCGGCGCTCCGAAATCGTTGGCCTTGATCTTGCGCGCGATCAAACCGAGGACGGTCGCGGCTGGATTGAATTTTTCCCGGACAAGGGCGTACTGGTTGCCCTGCGGGGCAAGACCGGCTGGCGCGAGGTCGAAATTGGTCGCGGCTCGTCCGACGCCACCTGCCCTGTCGTCGCCCTGCAGACCTGGTTGAAGCTGGCCCGCATCGCGCATGGCCCCCTCTTCCGCCGCGTCACCGGGCAAGGCAAAGCGGTGGGAGCCGAGCGGCTCAACGATCAGGAGGTGGCGCGGCTGGTCAAACGCGCGGCATTGGCCGCCGGCGTGCGCGGGGATCTTTCCGAGGGCGAGCGCGGCCAAAAGTTTTCCGGACATTCACTGCGCGCCGGCCTGGCTTCCTCTGCCGAGGTTGATGAGCGTTATGTGCAGAAGCAGCTTGGCCACGCCTCGGCGGAGATGACACGCCGTTACCAACGCCGGCGAGACCGTTTTCGGGTCAACCTCACCACGGCAAGCGGGCTTTGATCGCATGCCCTCACCTCTGCCCCTTTGATAGAGTTGTGCCCACGAGAACCTCAGCCGTCGGGCGCGATCAGCTTTAGAGACGGGAAATAGGTGCGGTAGCGGCCGACGTCGCGGGTCAACAGCGGCAGACCACCCACGGCGGCATGGGCGCCAATGAAGAAATCAGGCAGCACGCCGGTGCGCGCCCCGCCAGATTTGCGGTATTGCGTAAAGATCTTGCCCGCCAGAAACAGGGCGTTGCGCGGGATCGGGGCGAGTTCCAGGGCCGCCTGTTTGATGAAGGCATCCAGTTCCTCGATGCGGTTGTAGCGAACCGCAAGCTCTGCGTAGACAACATCGTTGATCAGCAGCGGGCCAGCGATGCTCGCGGCCTCCAGCTTGGCAAGCGACCAGTCGGCCCATTTCGGATCATCGGTGACAAGGTCGAGCAGAATGTTGGTGTCGACGAGCGTCACGCTTCGCCACGCGTCAGCGCCATGATTGCGTCGGTATCAAGCCCCTTGCCGGCATGGCCACGCAATTTGGCGAACCGGCTCGCCGGTCGTTTCTTGTCGGCGCGCGCGAGTACCACGCTGCCATCGGCGGCGCGCACGAAATCGACTTGGCTGCCTGGAACGATGCCGAGAAGGTCGCGGACCGGTTTGGGGATCGTCACTTGTCCCTTGGCTGTGACTGTCGTGGTCATGCTTGCACCCATCGTAATACCATATTGACTAAAGGTATTACCACACACGCCGATTTGCAATCCTGGCTGCGAAATGCCACATCCGGTTACTAAACGGTCCTGCTCAAAGTCGCGCGGATGCCCGGTCCGCTGAGCGACCGGGGGTTGCCCGCCTGTTCAAGCGCACCGCTCTGGCCGCCCGCTCGCAGAGCGATCTCTCGGAGGGTGGTCGAGAAAAAGAGTTGCAGCCCATTGACTGCGACCGGGCCTGACGCGTCGGCTGAGGTCAAAGAGCGTTACGTGCAGAAGCAGCTTGGTCGCACGAGTGCCGAGATGACCTCAAAATTCGAACGCCGCGACCGTTCCGAGTGCCCTCTCCAAGCGCCCGGTACTGCTCTACCCGCCTCCAATTTCATTAGCCACACAGCGTAGGGAAATAAGGAGGCCGTCCTGCGCGACGATCTAATCGCCGTGCGGAGACAGTCGACCGTGGCACGCTACGTGGCCTGCGCGACCGACCTATGCTGCTTTTGTGCTTCGCCGGCGGCTTGCGACGCTCCGAAATCGTCGGCCTCGATCTTGCTCGCGACCAAACCCAGGATGGCCGCGGCTCGACCGATTTCTTCCCGGACAAGGGGGCTGGTTACCCTGCGCGGCAAAACCGGCTCGCGCTAGGTCGAGATTGGCTGCGGTGCGTCGGACGCCGCCTGCCGTGTCATCGCCCTGCAGACTTGGCTCAGCCTGGCCGGCATTGGCCCCTGTTCCGCTGGGACACCAGAAAAGGCAAAGCGGTGGGAGCCGAGCGGCCTAACGATCAGGAAATCGCAGGTCAAAAGCCTGCCGGCCGGGGTGCGCGGCGACATTGCGGAGGGCGAGCGAGAGATGAAATTCTGCGGGCACTCGCTTTACGCGCCAGCCTCGCCTCCTCGACTGAGGTTGGGAACGATAACGTTGCTCAAGCCGTCAAAGGTCGAACATCGTGACCGAGAAGCGAACCTGGTCCGGACCGTCAAGCGCTATTCGTAGAAATCCTTTCTGAGAGAAGTTCTCCCGGCCATCGGGACCCCGCCGAGGAGTGTCGGCGTGGTTCATCAGATGCTCCATGGGCCAGGCCTCAAGATAACCACAGCCCCCGCGCTCCGATGCCAGCTTGCAGCATATGGCATAAGACGCCGATCGACGAACGCGGCCGTCGTTGAAACGACGGTGAGCGGACGCAATCGCAATGATGCGAATTGTGCCTCTTTCTCCCTCGTTGTAGACCGCTTCTGGAACGGACGCATGAAGTCGGCGATACATTCGGATGACGGGGCTGATGGCGGCGGCGGCGATCTTTTGGCCGGCCTGCGCAATTTCCAGCTTGGTGGCCCTTCGGACGCCGCTCTGTAAAGCAGAACTCATCGATCTATGTTTGGCTTGGCAACCCACCTCGGCGGAACGGGTTGGGGTTAGGCCCTCTGTGCAAGATAGAAACGGTGATGGGACGACCTGAGGGCCGAATTTCAGCGGGAGGCGAACTTGGCCTGGTCGTCACCCCTCTCAACTGCCTAACTGGCCGACCTAATTTCGGATGAGGAAAGGCCCATGTTGAAGTCCAGCATAAGATCGAAGCGCTGTCGGAACCGGCAGCGTGCCTTTGGCCTTTAAAACTTGACAGCCGTGCAAATTGGATAATTGTGCCGCAATTTCAATGGTGTAGACGTCCGAATGTTATGTCAAGCTTGCACTGCCTTGTAGGGCTTATGACGACTGTTCCCAACAGCTCGGGAGATGCAATTTTAGATTATGCTTTCGAGGCGAGGACGCCCGTTAACCTCCTGTTAACTAAAAACTTCTTGCTGGATTGCCCGAATCGGGCATTAATCACGCTTGCAATGACAATCATGTCAGAAAAGCGTTATTCTGGAAGTTGCCGAATATGAATTTGATGCCAGATCACGGCTTGGAGTTCGATTTCGACGAGGAGATTCTCGAACAGGGAGAGCTTATCTCGGACAAATTGAACATGCTGCGGCTTGAGCAGTATCCCCCAAATGCGATGAAGGGACTACGGCAATTTTCGTCGGTCGAGGTCGCGGACTTTCTCGGCGTCACCCAGAACCATATCAAAAAGCTGCATCTCGAAGGCAAGGGGCCCGCACCTGAGGTTTCCAGTTCGGGTCGTCGTTCATACACCGCTCGGCAGATGCTCGAGTTGCGTCAATACCTCGACAAACACGGTCGTTCGGACTTCAAGCGCTATGTTCCTCACCGCCGTCAAGGTGACACGCTGCAAGTCATCTCCGTCGTCAATTTCAAGGGTGGCTCCGGCAAGACAACAACAGCTGCCCATCTAGCTCAATATCTCGCTCTGACAGGGCACCGCGTTCTCGCAATTGACCTTGATCCGCAGGCTTCCCTGTCAGCTCTGCATGGCATTCAACCTGAACTCGACAAGAATCCCTCGCTTTATGAAGCGCTCCGATACGACGAGCACAGGAAATCAATCAAGGAGATTATTCGGCTGACCAATTTCCCGGGTTTGGACATCGTACCTGCCAATCTTGAACTGCAGGAATATGAGTACGACACTCCACTAGCCGCTTCTAACAAGAATTCACCAGAAGGGCGCTTGTTCTTCACACGCATTTCTGCGGCGCTTAAGGAAGTTGACGATCGCTATGATGTGATTGTCATAGATTGCCCACCGCAGCTCGGTTACCTAACGCTCACATCTCTGACAGCTTCGACGTCGGTGATTATTACCGTGCACCCGCAGATGCTCGATGTGATGTCGATGTCTCAGTTTTTGCTCATGCTCGGTGGGATCCTGCAGTCCATCAAGGGGGCTGGGGCAGCGGTGAAGCTGAAGTGGTTCCGTTATCTCGTGACTCGATATGAGCCGACTGATGGTCCCCAGGCCCAGATGGTTGGTTTCCTGCAAGCTCTTTTCAACAAGCGCATGCTCAAGAACCAAATGGTGAAGACCACGGCCATCTCAGACGCTGGCATCACGAAACAGACACTTTACGAGGTCGAGAAAAGCCAATTCACGCGATCAACATATGAACGGGCGGTTGAAAGTCTGAACGCGGTCAATTCCGAGATTACGTCACTTATTCATAAGGCATGGGGGCGGAAGTGACCATTTTGACAGCCGTGCAGAACGACAGTTTTGGGAGCAATTTCAAAAAGATGAGAGCGGCTCTGAGAGGACAGAATGGCTAGAAAGGACCTTCTGGCAAGCGTAACCGCGTCACTTACACGGGAACAGCCAGTGCATTCTGCGTCACAGGCTAGGTCTGACTACGCCAAGCGTGGCGCGTCGCGTTCGATGATGCAGTCACTGGACGAACTGGCCGAGAATTCGGTGCGGATGCTCGATGGCGAAACCGTGGTGGCGATTGACCCCAAGGATCTCGATGGTTCGTTCATTGCTGATCGTATAGGGGAGGACGACGCAGAATACCTACAGCTCAGACAAGCCATTCGTACATCTGGCCAGTCGACACCGATCCTTGTGCGACCGCACCCCCATGATACAGGCCGCTACATGATTGTATTTGGCCATCGACGGGCAAAGGTCGCCCGCGATCTCGGCATTAATGTCCGAGCGGTCGTGAAGCGCTTGGCTGACATTGAGCATGTCATCGCACAGGGCCAAGAAAATACTGCTCGAGCCGACCTGTCGTTTATCGAGAAGTCGTTGTTCGCTAGGAAGTTGATTGAGGGCGGTATGACGAAGGATACTGTCAAATCAGCTCTTACGGTCGATGACACGCTGCTATCTCGTATGCTGTCGGTTGCTGAGACAGTTCCCGAAGCGGTGCTGAGTGTCGTTGGGGCCGCAAAGGGTGTTGGCAGGGATCGTTGGGAAGAACTCAAAAAACTAGTCCAGATTCCAACCAATGCTACCAAAGCGATCGAGTACGTTCGAACCGAGCAGTTTGCAGCAGGTCAGGTGAAGGATGAAGTCTTCAACCTGCTCCTCAGTCATCTGAAATCATCCAAGACACCCAAGAAGCCAAAGGTTGCCCTCGCACCCAAAGCCTGGGCTCCTCCCGACAAATCACTGAGCGTTGCGATTAGAGGGACACCAAAGAAAGCTTCGATAATAGTCGAGGCAGCTTACGGTCTCCATTTTGCTGAGTTCATAGCAGGCCAACTGGACGGTCTTTATGAGGCCTACAGGAAGCAGGAAAAGGAAACCAAGGGAGACTAAAACCGCAAAAGAAAAAGGCCCCCGACGGCGAACCGTGGAAGCCCTTCTCGATCTTTAGCAAGCCGAGAATCTCATTTCCGCGAATCAGTGTCAAGCGTTTTAAGCGTCGATTCGGCGGACGGATTTCTTTTGCCTAATTAAAGGCGAAGGAAGAAATGGAGACGGGTATTGCAAGGACGCCCTTTGGGCGGCGGCCGATGTCGCTTGCCATGCTGGCAGCGCAAAACGAGACACGTGAAATCCCTAAGGGCAGGGTTGTCGACAAGTGGCAGATCTACCGCAACCTCTGCGAAGGCAAGAGCATCGTCGGTATCGGCGATCGCGCTCTGGCCGTTCTGAATGCGTTGCTTTCATTTTTCCCGGACAGTGAGTTGAGCGAGGAGAACGGGCTCATCGTCTTTCCCTCGAACGCTCAGCTGTCCCTCCGGGCGCACGGAATGCCCGAGCCCACGGTCAGGCGACACCTGGCGGCTCTCGTTGACTGCGGGTTGATCATCCGTCGAGATAGCCCGAACGGCAAGCGTTATGCGAGGAAGGGGAGGGGAGGGGAGATCCAGGAAGCATTCGGCTTCTCCCTGGCACCCTTGCTGGTCCGTGCTTACGAGTTTGAGGCGGCGGCGGAGCGTGTTCGTGCCGACAACCGGGCGCTCAGGCTCATGCGCGAGCGGATCACCTTGCACCGCCGTGACATCCACAAGCTCATCGAGGCCGCCCTTGAAGAGCACGTTCCGGGCGACTGGGGAGGCTTGTGGAAGCGCTTCCGCAGCATTGTGGAGGCAATTCCGCGCCGAGCCTGCATTGCCGAGCTAGAACCGATCGTAGCCGATCTTGCCGTATTGCATGACGACGTGGATAAGCTGCTGGAATCTCATATGAACTCCACGAATCCGAGCGGCAATGACTCCCAAAACGAGCGGCAGCAATCTAATTCAAATACCGACTCTACTTTTGAATTTGAACCTGCTTTAGAGAAAAGCGGGGCGACGACCGAGCCCAGAACGAGGACCGCAGAGGCGCCGAAAACATACCCGCTGGGGATGGTGCTGAAGGCCTGCCCCGAAATTGCGGACTATGCCGTCGACGGGATCAGAAATTGGCGCGATCTCATGATAACCGCCGCCCAGGTGCGGGGATATCTGGGTGTTTCGCCGTCAGCGTATGAGGAAGCCTGCCATGCGATGGGTCAGGAGACTGCGGCGATGGTGATCGCCTGTATCCTGCAACGTGCTCAGCACATCAATTCCGCCGGCGGCTATCTTCGGGCACTGACTGATAAGGCCAGGGTAGGGACTTTTTCGGTCGGGCCGATGCTGATGGCGGCGCTGAAGGCCAACGGCGCCACAGCAAGGATGACGGGATGATGATCGCCAAATCCCGCAGCTTATCGCTTTGTGCCCAGCTCAAGCGCGTATTACGATGGCCGGCTGATACCTGTGGAAAGCCCGGAAAACCTATGTCTTCCGGATGAAAAGAGTTCAGCCTATGACCACCACCGTCACCGTCACCGCCGTCTCGAAAACCTTCGGCGCCTATCAGGATGCCGCGGTTCGCGACCCTGTCAGCATCACCGAGAACGGCCGGCCTCGCACCGTGCTGCTGGCTTACGAAGATTTTGTCCGGCTGTCGAAGCGCGACCGCCGGGTCGATCTGACCGCGGAACTCAGCGCCGACGAGATCGTCGCTGTCGAAGCCGTCGAAATGGAGCCGGGCCTTGACCATCTCAACGGCGACCTTCTTCCGGCAAAGGTCTGACAGCAAAAAATGCTGCCGGCTGAAATCAAGGTCGGTTACGTCTTCCGCCAGTCGTATCTCTGGCATTGGCAACACCGCGAGGGGCGCAAGGAAGCCGACACAATGACCGGCCATGCCTGGTGCTGGCGCTGGTCGCCATGTAGGAGGACGGCTGCCCCGTCGTCCTCCTCACCCGTACACCACCGTCCGATCCCCATGATGCCATCGAGATCCCGGCCGCGGTCAAACAGCGCTTGCGGCTTGACGGGGACTGAGCGTGGATCGGTTTGACGGCGCCAACGTCGAGACAGTCGAAATGATACATTTGGAGATAGGCGGTCGGCGTCGGATTCGGATGGAAGGACGCCCTCCGGCTATTTCCAGCGCTAGGAGTGGTCTTGCCAAACCTGACGCGGTCCGCGCAGCGCCACGGCGGCCAGCGATTCCGTAAGTTCGGTCGTGGCGCGGCGCCCAATTATCCTAGCAATTGTGGAGTGCGACTCCTATTTTGCAAGGAAGAATCGAAGCTCACGGGCGTCCCAGCATGGCGGACAGATCATCCGGCAGCACCGCCTCTTCTGAGGCGGGGCGGCGTGTTTGTTGCCGTCGCGGTATGGTTGCTCTTGCCCAACGCGCATTTCCGGGTTTTGATCGACGAGAGAGAGCATCTCCTCTACAAGGATCGAAACGAAAGGCTACGGTTTATCGTTCGTTTTTAACTGTCGACGGGCGCGGCGGCTTTAGGCCATTTTCGTTGCCAGAAGCGCCGCGATGATTCATGCTGTCGACGATGATTCTCCGCCCGAAACTGCTTCGCCATGCACCTGTGGCGCTCACCAGTGCAGCCCCGGCTGCGCTGGCCACTCCCGTGCCGACCTGGCTGCGCGCCGCGGCGGCCGGTCCGGACTCGATTGAAGACGCTGCGTTTGCGGCGGCCGCGGCGCTGACCGCCCTCGATGCGGTGGTGCGCCGGCAGGAGCGATGGGCCGGCGCCTGGCGGCAGCGCCTGGCACTCGCGGCAGCGGCGGCAACGGCGAAACGCGCCGGCCGGGTCGAGGACGAGGCGGCGCTGCGCGACGCGCTGCTGCTCACCCGTCCCGGCGACGATGTTGGACCCGCAGGACGTATGTTGCTTGCCTGGCGAACGCTGGCATCGCGTCCGGTCGCGACGTTGGTCAGCGAGGCGGTGTTGGTCCGTGTCGCGGCGGATCTGGGAAGGGCGCTTGACGAAGCGGCGGCCGGCCAAATCAGTCACGAAATCCAGGCGAAGGCTGGCGCGGTCGGTAATGCCGTCGCTGGCGCGGTCGACGCGATCGCCGTGCTCGAGCGTCATGACAGTCGCGCCGCGCGTGAGCTTGGACCGTGGCTTGCCGACGCTGTTCTGGCCGACCGGCTAGGGTGGGCGCATGCGGTGCCCCTGTCCGGCTTGCACCCGGTGGCGGGCGGTCGTCGGTCACCACATGCCGAACCGCAATCGGGGCAGGCGTCCCGGCAACGCATTTGGGCGGCTTATGCGCAGGCGGCGCTGCAGGCGATGGATCTTGCGGCCGAGCTCGGCCGCCGAGCCGACCGCCTGCTGGCTGTCGCCCCAAAACTGCGGGCGAAAGGGGCGGACACCGTCGTCGAAAAGCTGCTCTCCGACGACGCGATCGTCGCATCCGAAAAGATCGCCGGCATGAGCGACCGCGGCCTGCGCCGCCTGTTCGACCGGCTGATCGAACTTGGCGCCGTGCGCGAGCTGTCCGGCCGTCCGACCTTCCGCATCTACGGGCTGTGAGACCATGGAGCAGGCGAGGGGGAGAAGGGCGAAGGAGCGATCAGATGACCACCTGTTCGACCGCGAACTGGATCACCTGCCGCCAGAAGTACGTTGGCGCGAATGGATGAACCGGGTCGAAGCAACCATCTTCGCCGCCAGCGAACCGGTCAGCCGCGAGGTGCTTACCCGCATCGTCGGCAAGACCTGCAGCATCGACCTGCTGATCGACGACATTCGCGAAGAATTGCGCGGCCGGCCCTACGATCTGGTCGCGGTCGCCGGCGGCTGGAAGCACCTGACGCGGCCGGCCTATGCCGACGCCATCCGTACGGCCGTCGGCTCCAGCGAACGCGCCGTCGACCTCACGCAATCCGAAGTGCTGGTCTTGATGTGCATCGCATTCTTCCAGCCGATCACGCGCGCCGAACTGTCGTCCTTCTTCGGCAAGGAGATCAGCCGCGACCTGATCGGCAATTTGCGCTCCTTCGGCCTGATCGCCTCCGGCCCGCGAAGCCCGACGCCAGGCGCCCCCTATACCTATGTGACGACGAAACAGTTCCTGCTGGAATTCGGGCTTGAAACCTTGCGCGACCTTCCCGACTTCGAGGCTCTCGAGGATGCGGGGCTGCTGTCGAAGGAAAAGCTTCTGGCGGGCGACATCATGCCGGGGTTTTCCGCCCCCGGTGAGATTGACGCCGACGAATAGAGCGCCTGTGCCTGGCCGGACGACCGCCATCGTCACCGCAACTTCTCGAGCGATATGACGGCAAGATCGATTTTTCCCACGAGGTCCCTCAACGGCGCACAATCCGGATAGTGTTGCATCAGCATGGACTGTGCGAGGCGGAGGTCCTCGATGTGTTGTTCGCCAGCTTTTGACGTTCCTCCGGCGGAATTCTCTCCGTAATAGAGGTTGAAAAACACCGCATCGGGCATGGCCGCCCGATCGTGTTCACATTGAACCCAGTCATCAAGCTCGCTTCGGACAGCATCAACGCGGTTGTACACGCCTGCGCGCGCTCGCGTGTCGGTCAGCACACCTTTCAGCAGGGTGCCTATCTTGGCATGCGCGTCCACAGGCATCGCCGCCTTCGGACGCCGGCGCCGCTTGCCGCTGAGCGGCAGCCGGTAATCGACAGTGGTTGTGGGGCCGCGTTGCGGGGTAGCTTTTCGTTGGCCGTTTCTCGCGAGCTTCGCCTCGGCCTCAGCCTTCTCTCCCGGAGTCACAAAAGGAGCATGACCGTCGATGGCGACCCGGTCACAATTCGCGGGCACGATCGGTGAAGGGCCTTTGGAAAGCGCCTTGAGAAGCCCATCGAGCGAATATCCCTTCGACGCATCGGCATACAGGTAAAGTTCACAGCTTCCCGGATAGTACATCCCCGCCCATTCCGGCCTTGCGAGCGACCAGTTGTGTCGCCGCGCCCAGGCGTCACGCTCTTTCGACGCAGCACTCCCCGCGTAAGGTTCGTCGGCCCCAACGTGATGTTTTGCGACGGGATCGTACCAGGCACTTCCATGATCACGTCCAGGCAGGCGGGCCAGATATTCCGCTCCGGGTTCGACGTGTGCCTTGGATGGCTGCAGGCCCGTGATGTCCATGAACTGCAGTACCCTCGCAGCTCCGCAAGCGATGTCCAAAGCCGCGCTCGCAGAGTCTGGTCGATACCTATCGACCACATGGTCTGAGGCACGACGCCGGAAACGACCGAGCTTGTGAGCATATCGATACTGAGACGGCTTGATCAGGTCATCAAGCGGCTTTGAAATGGATACCCGGATCGTCTCACGGCCGGATGTTCGTGTTTGGCCATCTTCCCAGAAGGTGGAGATATAGACCACATTCCGCGCCAGGCTGGCTTCCGCTGGACGATCGCCCAACGATCGGCGTGCATGCTGAAAATTGCCAAAGCCGGATACTTGAGATGCCGTGTCGAGGGCTTCGCTGTGCGAGATTGCATCTCGCTTTGAAATCGCCTTGGCAAGGCGCTTTATGCCCTCAATCGAGGACGGCTGAACATCAGTCTTGGACATGCCAGTTCTCCTGGCTCGTTGGGAAGTGTCGCCCGTCAACCACCTCGCGAGCCCGAACATGACATGAACGGGAGCGTCAGTATCGGCAGTGCTGTCAACAGCTTCGCAACGACGGGCGGCGCGCTCCTGCCAGAAGCACCGAATCGTAGAATACAATTGATTTCTTTTCGTGAGAAGTCTCTGGCCCACTGCCCAATCGAGCAAAGTGTCGAAGGTCACGGGGGCAGTGTTACGTTAGCTTTGCCGTGCTGATCGGGCGGGTGCCGCTCGCATGACCGAGAGTTGGCCTAAGTGTGGAGCCTCAACAGGTTGTCCTCGGTTAGATGGAGGCGACTGATAGGTGGTTTGGATTTTAAGCTGCTGTGGGGACGATGCCAATTGTATCTGTGCAACCAGATTGGCAGTTCGGCAGCAAGGCCTCGCGAAAGACATCAAAAACACCATTGGCCGAGGAAGCTCGAAAGCCATTGACTTCAACACGCCGAATAGAGAAGTCCGCAGCCATTTTCAACTAACTTTACGAAATTATCAAACTTGACGAACTTGCGCTATGTAGCCATATTGGTGACAGCAAGAGGTCGTGATCATGGCCGCTCCAAAACGCAGCAATCATAGTGGGACCGCATCACGTGCGGGAGTCGCTGCCCTGAGCTTCACCACTAAGCTGCCGGCACAGGCCGATTTCAAGAAGGCGTTGCTCGAACGTTATCAGGAAGCGATCGTACGCAGCCGCGAGATCGGCCATCGCGTATCGTTTCGGGTAGAGGTCGATCCTACGGTTGGTGCGCAGACGATCACGCCGGTCGAGGAACAGCCGATCGCTTCGGATGTGTTTCCCGCCGAAAACACGGGCAAGCCAGACCCTGAACTTGAAGCGGCGCTTGCCGCGGCGCGCGAACGTGGCCACAAGCGCGTCGCCGAAATTGTCGCCGGTGAAGACGTGCTGAGTGCTGAAGCCTTCGCCAAACTGCTCGGCATGTCGCGGGTGACGGTCAATGCCAAGCGGCAGAGCGGGCAGGTGCTCGGGATCGAGGGCGCCAAGCGCGGTTTCCGTTTTCCTGTGTGGCAGCTCGACAAGGACGGTCGTCCCTTCGGCGCATTGCCGGCGCTGCATGCCATGTTGGGCAATAGTGCCTGGGCCGTCTATCGGTTTCTCGTGTCGCGCCATGGTGCCCTCGATGGGCGGACCGGCCTTCGAGCCCTTCAACAAGGCGATGACGCCTTGGTGTTGGCCGCGGCGGAAGGCATGGCCCGGGGCGATTTCGACTGAATGCGCGGCGTTCCACCTCCACCCGATTTCGCGCGCTCAAACCTCGGAATCGAGACCATACCGCTGGTCGGATGTTTGGTCGGATCTACTGGAGCACCTATCCCGATGCGTTGGGATACGGGAAGTCGCCGAGCCGGTTCAGCGATCCTCGACGCCGTCTTGATGCCAACCGGTTTGGCGTTCTTTACCTCGGTGACTCGCTGAAGGTGTGCTTCCTCGAGACCGTGCTCCGCGACCCCCGCGAAGGAATCCTTGACGATCTTCCGGTGGAGCAGGTGGAGTCTGACCCGACGGCGCTATGCGGAGATCACGACCAAGGCAGACCTACGCCTGGTCGACCTCAGAGGCGACAATGCCGTTCGGATGGGTGTGCCGACCGATGTCGTTCGGGCACAGCGTCGGAACCTGGCACGCCGCGTGGTCACTGGTGTTTCACGAGCACCCATCCGACCCCGCCGGGATCATTTATCCCTCGCGCCTCAACCAGGCGACCAACCTTGCCATTTACGATGGCGCAGTACCGAAGCTTCAGGCGAAGCGTGTTATGACCCTTCTCGGCGCGCGAGGGCTGGCTCAGGTTCTGGAGGATTTCAAGGTGGGGTTGGTGTGAAGATGCAGCTCGTATCCGTATCGCTTGGCGAAGATGGCTGTAGCGCCAGAAGCGTCCACTAAGCCGGGGCAACGGAACGACCGGTGAGGGGCCGCAGATCGGCGGCTGTCAGCACCGGATCGCCGAAACCTGCCGTCCATTCACATCAAGGATTCGACCGTTGTCGAATGGCTGGCCTTGGCCGCTAGCTGGGTGCGACTGTATATAGACAAAGCGGCGCGCGGCCGCCGATCGAAGTGCGAGCGAACAGGCGGTAGCGATGGATGACAACGACAGTGCTAGCGGCAAGCTCCCCGGCGACAAGCTCTCGAAAATCTCGCGAGGCGAGCCGCTAACGGCTGCCGAAGAGATCGCTTGCGGCGCGCGCGAGCTCACAACCGAGCGCCTCGCCCGCGAGTGTCTGGAATCGCCGTCGGTCAAAATGGCGCGGGAGCTTTACGTTTCCCCTGCGGCAAAGCTGGCCCGCGATTACGCCAATTCGCCTGCGCAGCAGGTCGCGCTCGGGCTTGGCCCGGCCTTTGGAGCGGCCGAGACGCGCGCATGGAAGCGATGCGCAAGATGCTCGAACCGTCCATCGCGCTGGCCGCGAAGCTCAATGCGATCCAGCCGTTGGCAATCGACCATGCCAAGCTCGCCTGGATCGGCGCAATCATGCCGTCAATTGATCCCAAGGTGATTGCGGCGATCCAGGGCGTGCAGCCGCTCAAGATCGATCCGTTGTTGGCGAGCACCGTCAGCGGGGCGCAGCGGACGTTCGAAGAGGCAATGCGACCATTCGGCGGCATCGGATCGACGGTCAAGCAGTTCGAAGAGCAGCAGCGTGCCGTCCAGAAATCGCTGCTCGCCTCGCTTGCCGGGCCGTTCGGTGACATCGCCAAGACCTCGCAATGGGCGAGCACGCTCGGCCGGTTCGACACCCCCGATATCACCAAACTGCTCGGCGGGGGCCTTGGCACGGCTGTCGGCGACATACGCGACGCGATCGCCAAGAACTTCGTCGGTTCGGCTGTGATCGATCAGGCCACGATGAGCGCAATGCTCGGGCTGACCGCCCGGTTCGAAGCCGATTTCGCGGCGACCCAGCTCAAGATGTCGGCGCTCGCCGGTATTGGCGAAGTGTTCGACCGGCGCAGCCATTTGCAGATCGACGCCTATCATTCGCTCTTCGGCGAGTGGCGTACGAGCGTCGATCTTCCAGAAAATTTCTGGCGCGACGGGCGTGTGCGCAAGCGCATGTATCGCGAGGCCGAAGTCGATGAAGGGTTGGTTGTCGCCCAGCCCGGCATGGCGCTCGAGATCATGATCGAGAGCGGGCTGACCGTCGGACTTCGCTCGGAAGCCAATGCCGTGGCGGTCGTGACGCTTGGCGAAGTATCGATGACTGTGCAGTCGCGCGGCACCAGCAAGGATGCCTATGCGTTGGTCGGGCGGTTCGAGCAGGAACTTCGCGCCTATGTCGAGCGCAAGCTCGAAGAGCGCTTCGGTCCGGACTGGTTCAAGCTGCGCGCGTCGAACCTGATCGGCAAGGCGAAGGAGATTCGCAAGGTGGCGATGGCGCGCGGTGAAGCGTTTGCACCATTGGTCAATTTTACCGAACTGGGTGAGCTGTCAGGGATCATCCAGAGCACGAAAAACTGGGATGACGTGTTCGGCTGTGTGTTCGTCGAGAAGACTGAATTCGACCATGACATCCAGAAGTCGATCGCCGTCCGGCGTCCGACGATGCACATGCGCCGGATCGACGGCGTGCGCCTCGTCGAAGTAATCTGCGTGATGCAGCGGCTGTCCGAGCAGATGGCGGACGATGGCGCGTGGAAGCTCGCGGCCGAGTCCGATCGCTAGACAAGCCACGCGGAAAACCCCGCCCCCGCGTTTTGCGGGCAGGAGTCACGATGGCGCTCCCAATTGTACGACCGGTTCCGAGGTGGGCGATTTGTCACCCGAACGACGACAACTGAGGCGCATTTCAGACAGGCAGCCTTTGGGCCGATACCCGACCGACTGCTTCTGGGTGTCGAGGATCGAATAGGTGTCGGAGGTGCGGACCTCTTTTACCGCTTCGGACCGGCGCTGACTCTGAGGCGGGAACCAGGCTCAGCGCAGACCGAGGGAGCACAAGTTATATCGGTTTAAACATGCTCTCAGCTGCATCGGAGTTAAGGCGCGCCCAGAACTCCATCGCGTACCTGTCCGTCATGCCGGCGACGAAGTCGCAGACCTCACGTGCTTTGACGCTTACATTAGGCGCTTTCCGAATGCGGCCCCGGACGTCGGCGGGCATCAACAAGTCACCCCGGTCTCCCATCAGGGCCTTGAAGATGTCGGTGACGAGGTCGTAGCCCCGGTATTCACCAAGCTTCACGCGCGGCGCATAGATCGCAGCCACAAATGTGTACTGCTTCAACACCTCCTTGCGGAGCATGAGCTTCTCCGGAAGGTATATCTGGCTGAGCGATGGGCACTCTTTTTGGGCTTTGAGTTCGACCCCCGAGATGAACTGGTGTACGAGCTCCGATGAGAACTCTGTCCTCTTGTAGCCGTCCTCGCTCATGACCTTGGAGGTGCGGTACGCCTCGGCGAATGTTAGCAGGCTCTCGTCGCGTTTCGCTTGTTGGGCGATGTCGTCTTCTATCACCATGCCGTCGAGCGGCGAATCCGCATCCTCCGCCGGCTGCTCTATTATCTCGGAGAATATCTCCATGAAGACAGCCTGTATCTCATTGATGGTCACCGTCCGCTTCATCGGCTTCGAGGCCCGCTTCGCTACCGCGCTGAGCAAGGCATCGTCCGACGCCAGCATCTCCGCAGGGGACAGGAACCCGACTTTGAAGCAGTCCTCGAGGTCGTAGACCGAGTAGGCGATGTCGTCCGCCAGATCCATGATGCTGCATTCGATCGTGCAGAACTTCTCCTCAGCACCAAGGACGTAGCCGTTGAGCACCGATGCCTTGACCCGGTCGACGATAATTTTCTCCGAGCCGTAGTAGCCTTTGACAAAGCCGTCCGCCGCCTTCCGGATGGCGGGTATCTCGTTGTCGTACTTCAGAGTGGCCGCGATGGTCCGATGGCAGAGATTGAGCCCCGCCCTATCGTCCCCCGCCAAAGGTTCGGCGTACCGCAACTTCTTCTCAAGGCGCGTCAGGATTCGCAGGGTCTGCGCGTTCCCCTCGAAGCCGCCGTAGCGTTGCATTGCCTTATCGAGCGCGCTCTCGCCGTTGTGGCCGAACGGCGGGTGACCGATGTCGTGCACGAGCCCGGCGGTCGCGCAAAGCCTTGGGTCGATCTTGCCGCCGAGATCCTTGTCGTAGTCGTAGTTGATGCGCTCGGCGATGCCCTGAGCGATCTGCGCCACTTCCAGAGAGTGGGTGAGCCGGTTGCGGAAGAAATCCGACTCCCTGCTTGGGAAGACCTGGGTCTTGCCCTGTTGCCGGCGGAAGCTTGCGGAATGGATTATCCGCCCGTAATCTCGGCCGAACTCGTCGCGCCACTTTTTGTCGTGGCCGTCCTTCTCGGGGACTACTTCTCTGCTGCGGTCCGCATCGGTGTACATGGTCTAGGCCGGCTGATTAACGTGGCCGTGTTGCTGTCCATCTTTGGCATCATCCTGCGCCTTCTTCTCCTGCGCACGCTGCTCGGCCAGGATCCGTACCGTCTCCCGCAGAGTGCTCAGTTCCCGCTTCGCCTCCTGCCTTGCGTGCACGACAGCCTGGAAGTTTGCCATTCTATTTCTCCTGCTTGTTTGTCAACCCAAGGTTGGACCCTGGATGTTCTCATTATGTTCTATTTCGACGACCTTGGCTATGCATCGTCCGCCCGAATCATGCGCGTAGGTACCCCGGCCTTTCGTGCGACGTCGGCTATGTGGCTCGTCAGGCCGACCTCCCCCCGCAGCAGGAGCCCGTGCCCCGTCGGAAGCGACTGTACCCGCAGCCGCAACGATTCGAGACCCTCCGATACGTCGAATACTACCCATCCGTCCGCCTCGCCCGGAACGATGATCGAGCCGGCCGAACGGCTAGCGCCGCGGTGAAGTTGCATCACCCAGACCTGCTCGCCGTCGAACGCCCACTCGAAGCGTACGTCGCCCAGCGCGGCGACGAGGCGGGCGTGCGTGGCGTGGACGGTCGCCACCACTACATCCGGAACGGCCATCGGCGGCGTAGTGCCCTGCATGAAATCCTCGCCGGTGCCGCAGGCGCCTTCAACATAGAGGATGCGGTCCGCACCCTGCACCGCTGCGCCCGACCATACGGCCGGCACGGCCTCCTGGGCCAGCACGGATACGATCGCGGTGCCGTCGGGATCTTCCCTCAACAGTAGGGAGAAGGGGTCCAACCATCCTCGCGAGGTGGTGAACTTGCCCGGTACCTGTTCCACCGGACACGTCCTGGTCCAAATCTCCTTGGACCCGGTCGGCGTGCCGAAAGCAAATGGGGCCAAGCGCCGGCCAATTACCGTGCTCCGTGGAACCGGAAAACCAGCCAGGTGCGCGACGAGCAGGCCGAACGCTTTGTCGCCCATCATCCGGGAGAAATCGTTGGGCCACCGAACGTCCACCCGATTGCCGGGCAGGGTTTCGTGGGGACCAAACTCCCAATAGAGAACGTGCGACTGCCGGTAACCCCGCGGTGCGGGGTGGAGGCTGAACTCGAGGCGGGCCGCCTCGCCATGGGCGAGCTCGGGCCCGAATCCAAAGACGGTTTGGAAGGCGGCGTTGGCCCACGGGGCGGGGAGGGAGGCAAAACCTTCCCTCTCGACGCCACGGGGCGTCGCGTCGGGACGGAACTCCACGACATCATCGAGGATCACGCCGGAGACGCCGCCATCGGACACGTCAATGGTCTCATTAACTATGGCGAAGCTTCCCTCCGCCGCGAAACGGGCCAGGGCGGTCAGAACGGCCTCAGAGTCCTGCAGCGCATAGAGGAACTCGCGGCTCTGCGAAGACGCTTCGCTGAAGGTGCGAATGTTGACCGTTCCTTCCCCGCTCCGTTCGAACAGCGCCTGCACGGCTTCCGAGGCGGCGGCGAATTGGTGGTTGGCCGGCAATCCGGCCAGCCGGCAGTATTCCTGCCGGGGTCCCGAGGGCGACGGCGAGAAGCTCACGAACTGGGCGACGTTGAACCTCTCGGCCAGTCGGTCCAGCGTGGCGTCCTTGCGGAAGTCAGGCGGGGCGAGGTGAGACAGGTTTCCGGAATGGATCATCGGCGCTTGGGATCCAACATGGTCATCAGGTCTCGCTGCTCATTGGTTTTACACTTGGGACGGTAAACACTCCGTTGGCAAGAGACAAATCGACCGCAGCTTTTTGCACCTGCAAAAGATGGTACTGCGACAGCCTGGCGACTTGAGGCACCGGGCCACGGATGGGGTGCCCGACGATTCTCGCTGCCGAATCCCTTTCGCGACCTCTCTATCATATGAGAGCCGAAAGGTTATTAAGAATATGCAGAATATGCATTCGATGCTCCTCCGGCGCGTTGCGCAGGCGGCTCATGGCCTCCTCCAACTCCGAGCCGGACGCAGTTGCGGTGCTGTCCGCCTTCACGAGCCAGTCGGCGAGGTCGGCCTCGATCCCGGCGGAAGGCGGCACCTTGCGCGAAAGAACCTTGCTCACATGCCCTTGGGTGACGCGGCAGAACTCAGCCAACTCGCGCTGGCGAGTGCGAGTGCTCCTTAGGACGGCGTTCACGGTATCGATGATATCCGTCGATTGCATTGACCTGTGTTTCACGAAATGAATATAATGCATAATTCCTCGGAACAATTTATGCAACACGTCATCTCCCTCCACAACGGCACACCCGTGAGCCGCTTCCTGCCCGATCCTGCGGAGTCCGTGGTCCCGGGAGTGGCTTGGGGCCGGTTTGAAGAAGCGTTGACCCCTGCATTCTGGGCCGCACAGGCCTGGATGCAGGAATTGGCGGGCGGTGAGGCGTTCGGCCTTGGCGACACCCTGGCGGAGGAAGTGGCCGCCTGCCTGCTCGGTGGGTACGGTGCGCCCGCTGAAGTCGGTCTCGCGGCATATGGGAGGGTGCGGCAAGCGATGCGCAGCACTGCCGTCGTTGACGTCGGTGCGATCGAGGCCATGCTGACGATGCCTCTGAATGTTGGCGATAGGTTGGTCCGGTATCGCTTCGCCAGGCAAAGGTCGCGACAACTGGGCGAGTGCCTCGCGAGGATCGCCGATATCGACGAGGCCGCGCTGGACGACATCTCGCTCAGGGACGCACTGACGCGGCTGCCGGGGATCGGCCCCAAAACGGCATCTTGGGTTGTCCGGAACCGCAGGGCGAGCGACGAGGTCGCGATACTCGATATCCACATCGTGCGGGCGTGCGTCCATATGGGAATATTCGGCGGCGGTGCGACGCCTGCGAGTGACTACGTGGGCCTCGAATCCCGTTTCATCGGGTTCTGCCGCGCTGCCGGCCTACGCGCTTCCTTACTCGATGCACTGATGTGGCGAACCATGCGATCGATCGGCCCGTCATTCGCGGGCTTGCGGCCAGCGTCGAATCCGAGTTCAACTGGAGGACGCAGCAAGGGGAAGACAGCATGTCCGGAGGTGGTGGCTCGAGCAGGGACGATCTGAGTCCGGGAATCGGAGGGGGGCCGGACACCTGCGGCCAGACCTACAACGCCCCCATCAACAGCCCTAAGCCTTCCGTGCTGGGGCCCGTGTCCATCGGGACCGTTCTCACCGTCGACGTCGTTCCCACCGGCACTACCAGCACCCTTGTCGTCCGTGACGCGATGGGACGAATCGGCGGCTCCCTGACTTTCCTGGGCTATACGCAGGTCATCAACTGCATCGTCCAACGTGGCGTGGCCTACACGGCGACGGTGCTGGCCATAGCGGGCGGCGTCTACACCGTCGAGGTGGTCCCCGTCTGATGCGCAGCCTTTCGGTGGTAGGCGGGATCTACCGCGAGCGCTGCCTGCAACCGACCTGGGATGCCGTCCTCGGATCCGCCGGTCGTGCCGCCCAGGCACTCGGCACCGTCAAGGCTTCGCGGAAGCGGTTGCACGCTTACATGAGCGATCGGGCGCGGAGCGAAGTCGCACTCCTCGCCGAGCTCGCCGACTTCGAGTTGGTACCCACGGACCTGCCTTTCCTGGTGTTGTTTGACTACGCACATACGCTTGGCGACCCTGTCATATCGCCGCCGATCGGCTTGATGGGCCAGCGACCGCCGCTCGCCGTCAAAGACGACGTCGTGCTCCGCTACGGCATGCTCGAGGGCGATGCCGTCGTCGCCGCCAACATCGCGGTTTACGATCCACAATCCGCTTTCGGCGCTGCCGCGTTCACTGCCAACGGCTCGTCGGCCAAGAGGCTTGCAGTGGTGCTCAACAGGCTCGAGTTGCGCTCGATCACCGGCCAGGAAGATCCTCGCGCCGGTGCCGACTGGCTGTTCCGGAACGACGGTGCCGAGGTGGTCGTGCTGAAGATGGGGGCCTTGGGCGCACGGGTAATCACGCCGGACGGGGCGTGGGAAATCCCCCTCTATCGATCGGAGCGCGTTTGGAAATTGGGATCCGGCGACGTCTTCTCCGCAACGTTCGCTGCAATGTGGGCCCTGGAGGACATGGCGCCCGATGACGCGGCGGACATCGCGTCGCGGGCGACCGCGTGGTACTGCGGCCATCGCGCCCTTCCCACCCCGGACGCCGCCACGCTTGCCACGATGCCGTTCGAGCAGGTGCGCCCGGGTACGGGCCGCATATACTTGGCGGCGCCGTTCTTCGACCTCGGGCAGCGCTGGCTGGTGGAGGAGAGCAGGCGCGCCCTGCTGCAAGCAGGTGCCCAGGTGTTCTCGCCCATCCACGAGGTCGGACCCGGCGCCGCCGAGGTCGTCGCTCCGGCGGATCTCGCCGGCATCGAGGACTGCGACGTACTCCTGGCGATCGTCAACGGGATGGACCCCGGGACCGTCTTTGAGGCGGGCTACGCCATCCGCAAGGGCATACCGGTCGTCGCGCTGGCGGAGAATTCGCGGGAGGAGGATCTCAAGATGTTCGTAGGCTCCGGGGCGACGGTGACCAGCGACTTCGCGACGGCCATCTACCAGGCTGTCTGGAGACTGCCGCGATGACTACCGCCTTGCTCCTGTCGGGCGGCATGGACTCTGTCAGCATCGCATGGTGGCTTCGGCCCGACGTCGCGTTGACGATCGACTACGGCCAGAAGCCGGCCGAAGCCGAGATCGACGCCGCCGGCCACGTGGCCCAACTACTCGGCATCTCGCACGAGGTGATCCGGGTCGACTGCTCGTCCCTGGGTTCTGGCGACATGGCCGGTACCGCGCCCGACGCCGCGGCGCCGGTGTCGGAATGGTGGCCCTTCCGGAACCAACTGCTCGTCACGCTGGCCGGAATGGCGGCGGTGCGCCATGGCGTGTCGCGGCTGCTGATAGGCGCTCTGGCCACCGATGGCGCCCACGCCGACGGTCGGCCCGAGTTCGTGGAGCGGGCATCGCAGCTCATGGCCATGCAGGAGGGCGGGATAGTCGTCGAGGCGCCCGCCATCGAACTCGATGCGGTCGAGCTGGTGCGTCGATCGGGAATCGATCAGGGCACGCTTGCCTGGGCGCATTCCTGTCATACCGGCAACTACGCTTGCGGCAGGTGCCGCGGCTGCACCAAGCACTTCAACACATGGCAGGCCCTTGGCTGGACTCCTCACTGACGAACCCCACCCTCGAACGCCAGCAGGGAAATGGGTTGCGTGGCTGCCTCCCGACTGCACCCTATCGGTGCTGGACCCGCCGCAGCCAACGCATGAGCACGCCTTCAAGGAAATGCTGCAGGCCCGCCGATCAAGCGTCGGGGGCGATATTGCTTGGTCGGACATCGAGGCGGTGCTCTGGCATTCGGCCAGAACGGTCACGAACGACGGTGTCGGACGCGCCGGGATCGAGATTGAGCGGCGGCCAGCGCCAGCGGCGGGCGCGCTTCACTGCATCCATATAGTCTGCCAGATGTGCGCAAACGATGGGCAGCCGAGGCTGTACCTGCCCAGGCATGGGTTCGCTGAGCTCAACCACCGCGCTGGCTCGGCGGCATTAAATCGGGCGGAGGTGGTCCAACTGCTTCCGGGGGCCGCAGGCTGCACGCTTCGGTTTGTGGCCGACATGGACAAGGTCTCAGCGGCGTACAACAATCCGGAGAGCTTGGTGTGGCGCGATTCCGGAGCCCTGGCGGCCACAATAGGTCTCGTGGCCGAATGGCTCGACCTCTCTGCAAACATGCTGGGTATTGCGGGCGGAGAATACATGCGGTCGATCGGATTTCCTGGCGAACGCTTCCTCGCCGTCGGCGGTATCCAAATTTCGTCGAGGTCTCCCTAGCAAGTAAATGCCGCAGTCTTAGCGGGTGGCGAACCGCGCTCGTTCGCTGTTCCCACCTTAAGAATCCCGCTGGCTTCCAACTCTCTCTCAAGTTTAGGCATTGCCTACTCCGATCTCGCCAGGGCCAGAAGCTGGTGGGCCCAAGTAAGGGCGACGTGGTCAATCTTGCCCAATTCAGAATAAGTATCGTCCAAGTCCGTTACCGCCCGAATTGGACGTTGTGCCAGAGGCTGGCGGATGTCCACTTTTGGGAACCGGTCGTCGTTACCGAAACGGCTGGAATGACGCGCGAAGCTGACGCCTGGCGGCGAATTTGAACCCCATACCCCGTCATCCCATGTTGATGATTTGTGCTTCGCCTGTCGCATAAAAAGGGAGTGTGGAATAATGGGTCGTTGCCATGGGTTCGAACCGATGGAGCCTCAATGTCTCACCTTAGCGCCGTCGAAATGACGGCGTTGCTCGACCTTGCCTGATAGCCATGATCCCTGGATGGGCACGCTGAAGCAGCTTAACCGATTTAATTGATTCTGACGTGAGTGTCGGCTCGTCAACGTCACGCGCCACCGCCATTATTAGCTCTTCGCACCTGCACAAAAATGTGCCAAACGCGGCACCCATGGTTGGTAACGTTGGGGAAGGGCCCTTGTTGAGTGCGGCTACTAACACCAAGGTGATCACACCGCCGGATATTCGTTCCCGGAAGGGTGGAACGCCGCTCGTCTGCCTGACGGCCTATACCACGCCGATTGCAAAGCTCGTTGATCGGCATTGTGACGTTGTTCTCGTCGGTGACAGCGTCGGCATGGTGCTCCATGGCTTGCCGTCGACGCTGGGCGTGACGCTTGAGGAGATGGTCATGCACGGTCGGGCCGTGCGCCGTGGCCTGGAGCAGGCGCTGATGATCGTCGACATGCCGCTCGGCTCCTACGAGGAAAGCCCCGAGCAGGCCTTCCGCAATGCCGCTCGTGTCATGGCGGAAACCGGCTGCGCGGCGGTCAAGCTCGAAGGTGGAGAGGCAATGGCCGAGACGATCCGCCTCCTGGCTGCACGCGGCGTGCCGGTCATGGGCCATATCGGTTTGACGCCCCAGGCGGTCAATAGCTTCGGCGGCTACCGCGTGCAAGGAAGGTACGAAGATGCCGAGCGCGTCCGGCATGACGCCCATGCCGTGGTCGATGCGGGGGCATTCGCGGTGGTGCTGGAGAAGATCCCCGAGGCGCTCGCCCGCCGGATCACCGCAGAGGTAGCGATCCCGATGATCGGTATCGGCGCCTCGGCGGCCTGTGACGGGCAGATACTCGTCGTCGACGACATGTTGGGCATCTTCTGCGACTTCCGGCCGAAATTCGTCAAGCACTATGCCGAACTCGGTGAGATCGCCGAGGCGGCGATCGCCGCCTATGCACAGGAAGTGCGCGACCGCCGCTTTCCAGCGGCCGAGCATCTACTCGGCGATGCGCCAAGGACGGTCGATGGTGGAGAAGCAGCATGAGCGTTTCGATCGCACGAACCGTCGCCGAGTTGCGCATGGCTGTCGCGGCATGGCGTCAGAATGGCCTGAAGGTCGCTGTCGTGCCGACCATGGGTGCCTTACATGAAGGCCATCTTAGCCTGGTGCGTGCCGCCCTCGCCAAGGCCGACCGGGTTATCGTGACGCTCTTCGTCAACCCGAAACAGTTCAACAGCGCGGCCGATCTCGTGGCCTATCCCCGGACTGAGCATGACGATGCCGCCACGCTCGCGCCGCTCGGCGCTCATCTGCTCTACGCGCCAAATGCAGCGGACATGTATCCAGAAGGTTTCGCCACCACGGTGTCGGTGGCTGGGGTGAGCGATGGCCTGTGCGGCGCATTCCGTCCCGGCCATTTTGACGGCGTGGCAACCGTCGTCGCCAAGCTCTTTTTCCAGACGCGTGCTGATCTCGCCTTCTTCGGCGAGAAGGATTTCCAGCAGTTGCACGTCGTTCGCCGACTCGTGCGCGATCTCGATATTCCGATTGAGATTGTCGCCTGTCCAACGGTTCGTGAAGCCGACGGCCTGGCGATGTCGTCGCGCAATGTCAGGCTCTCGGCCGCACAGCGCCTGGCAGCGCCAAAGCTCGCCGAAGTCCTGTCGGCTTCGGCCGAGCGGCTGTCGGCGGGAGCGCCGGCGGACCTTGTGCTTGACGAGGCCAGGCAAGCGGTCCTCGCTGCCGGTTACGACGAAGTCGAATATCTCGAGCTACGAGCAGACCATGACCTGTCGCCTCTATCCGCCGCGGACCGACCGGCCCGCCTGATCGTCGCTGCCTGGCTCGGCGGAACGCGGCTTATCGATAATTTCGGAGTTCTGCCCGGGCGGCGCAAAGGCGAGCTGCTCGCGGCAGCCAATGCGGCATGATCGAGCAGCCGCAAGGCTTGGACAAACGTGCGTCGTCAAAATGACCCAGACAAATAGCCGTAGCAGGGAGTGGATATGGTCTTTCGATTGAAGGAGCGCCTCGGCAGGAAGTTCGAAGAAGAAGTGCAATTCTTCAAGGGCTGGCAGAAGGACAGGAAACGAGTGGGCGCGCTCATGCCAACGTCCGTTCATGCTGCGCGTCGTATGGCAAGCGTCATTGACCCGGCATCCGGATTGCCGGTTCTTGAACTTGGCGCGGGAACTGGCGTCATCACCAAGGCAATCCTGGAAAGAGGCATCAAGCCGCATCAGCTGGTTTCGGTCGAGTATTCCAAGGATTTCTACCAGCGCCTGACGCGAGGCTTTCCGGGCGTGGATTTTCGATTGGGCGATGCGTTCGCGCTGGAGGAAGTGCTTGCCGAGCGGCGCGGGCAGCAATTCGACTGTGTTATCAGTGCGGTGCCGATGTTGAGCTTTCCAATGGAACAGCGTGTTGGCCTGCTTGAGGATTTGCTGGCCCGAATTCCTCGCGGGAGACCTGTGATTCAGATCACCTACGGACCTTTGTCGCCGGTGATCAAAATGCCCGACCGCTATGTCGTGTCTCACTATGATTTCGTCGTCCGCAATATCCCGCCCGCACAGCTCTGGACTTACCGACGAGCAGTCTGAGCCGCGGCACGCGCGGAAAGTGGCGGCATTCCGCAAAATCCTGCTGAAGGACACGACGGTGATCGTCACGAAATTCGCATCGATCGCGCTTTTGTTGCCGCCAACGCTTTGCGGAGGGCGGCTATGCCTTTTAGCGCTCATTCATCGGCTATGCACACCGCCCTGCGGACAACAGACAGAGAAGCCACCACGGCCGCGAAAATCTCGTGACGGCGTCTCGATGCCGGGACCGGCCTGCCATTTTTGGGAGGCGATCCGCCCAGTTGCCTGGCTTGGATCGTGCCGTCTATCTCCTGAGCGCATCATAGCCGTCGTCCATTCCCCCGGCGGAACCTCCCGATCGCCGGACCCCTGATGAAGATTCTCTCTGGAAAGTGACGTTTTCTTTGGAGCGTGACGGTCTGCGCCGTCTTGCCGTACTTGGCATGGCATTCTGCCATTCCGTGCCGCGCACTGCGAACCGCTGTCACTCTACAGCGCGATTGCCTTGGGAAATACGACAGGCAAACCACAATAGTCATGTTTAGGCTGAAGACTTTTCAGCGGATCTCGAAAAAAGGAAACGGCAGCCCGTCCAGTTCATGCAAAGCGCTTGAACTCGTTTTCGTTTGAGAAGCGTCGTCGCCAGTCCAGCTCTTCCGATCGTCACTCGCTGTCATGTGACGGCATGCTTCTGCAGCTTCTCGAAAACAAACAGATTGCCTCTGCGCACGCTGTCTTCAAGTAGGCTCGCCTTCGCCAGATGTGCCGCAATCGCGCTGGCCAGCAGTTGGTCAGCGTTGACCAGCTCGACAGGCGCCGGCGCACAGTGTTGGGCGCATGAGGCCCCTCGGCCCGCAGCAAGCCGGCCGCTTTCAGTGCAACGGCTCTTGCGGCATGCCATGTGAGACGTCGGTCTCGCGCTTTGCCGGATCCCCCACAAATGGTGCGCGACGAACTTGATCAGCAACGCTTCAGGCGCCGGCCAGACCAGCGGTGATCCCGTCGATGCCTGACACCAGGCCTCGAGGTAACCAAGGTCGGAGGCAAGCGCGCGCAAAGTGTTTTCGCCAATGCCTTGCTTGGCCAAATGGCGCAGCGTTGCGACGTCGTCGTCGGTCAGGAGGTCGGCCAGAAAATCGCGGCGGTCGAAGGGCAGCACGGAATCAAGCGCGTCGAGGGCTTCGGCCCGCCGCTCGACGATTTCAGCATTTTTGGTGTTGGCAAGCTGCCCTGTCACTGGCGCGTTTCCGTCTGGTTGGCGTCCCATCCTTGCGGAAAGCCCGAATATTCCGGAACAAAGGAGTTTTGGCCATGACCACCACCCTCACCGCCGCCGCCGTCTCGAAAAACTTTGGCGCCTATCAGGATGCCGCGGTCCGCGATCCGGTCATCATCACCAAGATGGCCGCCCGCGCACCGTGCTGCTAGCCTACGAGGATTTTGTCCGGCTGTCGAAGCGCGACCGGCGGGTCGAACCGACAGCGGCGATCAGCGCGGGCGAAATCGCGGCGGTCGAAGCTTCGGAAATGGAGCCGGGTCTCGACCATCTCAACGACGAGCTCTTCGGGTCAAAACCCTCCGGGACAAAAGGCCTGACGGCAAAAAATGCTGCCGGCTGAAATCGAGCTCGGCCACGTCTTCGGTTATTCCTATCATTGGCATTGGCAACACCGCGAGGGCCGCGAGGAAGGCGACAAGGACCGGCCCTGCCTGGTGCTGGCGCTGGTCGCCATGCAGGAGGACGGCTCGCCGGTCGTCCGCGTCCTGCCGATCACCCACACGCCGCCGTCTGATCCCGCTGATGCCATCGAGATCCCGACCGCGGTCAAGCTGCGCTTGCGGCTTGACGGCGAGCGGTCGTGGATCGTTTTGACGGAAAGCAACCGCTTCGCGTGGCCTGGCCCCGACATTCGGCCGCTGGACACCGAGAGCGGCTATTACGGGCGCTGCCGCCGGCGTTGTTTGCCGCGGTCAAGCGCCGGTTTGTCGCCATTGCGACAGGCACAAGAGCACGTCGCGCACAGACGCCGGCTGGCGCTGCGGCATGCCGGGGGGCGTGAGGGCAGGGGCAGTCTCCATCAAGGCGTCTTCCAGGCGGGTTTATGCGGCCTTCGCGGCCCTGCTTGCGCCGAGTCTAGCGCCTCTGCGCCGCCAAATCCATCACTGTCGATAAGCGGTCATTATCGATAGTGAGAAGGCCTGCAAAAGCAATAGCCTGTGAGTGAAGTAACTAGCAGAATAGCTTCATCATTGCGAATCGGGCAGAGTGAAATCAATGACTTGGCATGGTGAGCATCAAGCGTCGGCGGCTGCAAAAACGGGCTGGTGGACAAAACCATGATTTTCAGGACGCCGCTTCAACACCCGACGGGCGTCGCGATCAGCCCGGGCCGGGCCCGGCGGAAAGTCCGACCGTGTCCTTCGCGTCCATCCGTGAACTGATCCAGCTTTTTGTCTCGGCCTAGCGAGGGTACCTGTGCCGGAAGCAGCAGAGCCGATCGTCTGGTCATGCCGAGAAATCCTGGCGCGATTGGGCTGGGCGCCGGGCGCCGTCGTGCGGGAGGCGCCCGATCTGTTTGAGCCAGAGATCCGCGGCAAATTCCGCGACGCGGTCTTCGCGACCATGGCGTTGTGCCCCATGGTTCGCTTCGAACTGCGAACCGCCCACCCACGCATGTACCACGAGTTCGTTCTGGTCATTGCCGAGGACCAGACCGAATATCTGGCGTGGCGGGTCTCAGCCGCAGCCATCCTGCGCGAGCTCGGGCGCGCGCACGAGGCAAGCGGGCCAAGCCCGCGTTGGCCGCTCCGCAACGTGGTGCTTGTCAATGACGGAGTCGATGCGCGATGACGATCCATAGTGACCTGGCGACGACAATGCCGTGGGCCGAGCTCGCCGGGCCGCTGGTCACGGCCGAAGACGCCGTCGCTCGCCTGGACGAGCGACTCGCCCGCTCACCGGTGCGCGACGGTTTCGTCGAGCGGTTTCATTTCCATGATGCGGCCGCCACGCTGTGGCTCGACGGTGAGCTTGTCCACGTCGAGGACCTCGTCCTGCATGACGCGCATATGGACATCCGCGCGCACGCGGTCCTGCGCACCCGCCGGCAGATTTTTGGCAACGCCCCCGACTGGGCGCTCGGCCGCGAGGGATTGCGGCAGCTGACTGGCCGCCGCGGCGTAACGGCGGCGAAAAATGCCGCGGAAGGCGAGGGGGCTCTGGCGCCGAGGCAGGACCGGGAGCAAAACGAGGCGGACGAGCCGGATCCGCTGGCCGAGGAGTTCGCGGCCATCGATGCGGTGCTGGCGCGCTCGAGCGCAGTTCTCAACGGCGTGGCGGTCGAGCAGCCGCCTCGGCCGCAACCGACGCTCGAACGCGATCCATTGATCCACGACCCGGATTGGGATGAGTCTGCCCGTCTCGACGACTGGCGTAGCTTGCTTGATCGCGCCGTGAAGCTTCCGCCCGTTCTTGCTGCTGCGGTGCTTTGGGACGCTTGGGAATCCATCAGCCCGCTGCAACATCAGCCGTGGCTTGGC
This sequence comes from Mesorhizobium bavaricum, assembly GCF_056781655.1. Lineage (NCBI taxonomy): Bacteria > Pseudomonadati > Pseudomonadota > Alphaproteobacteria > Hyphomicrobiales > Phyllobacteriaceae > Mesorhizobium > Mesorhizobium bavaricum. Next base: position 682,011 of record NZ_JBXAYV010000001.1, read on the forward strand.
ACCCTCCTGGTCGCAGCTGGGCTGCGGCAGCGTCGGAAGACCGCGGCCCACCTGCTGGCCCTTAATGTGGGCCTGCGTGTCATGAGCCGCGAACGCCGGCGCCATGGCGCCAGGACGACGCGGTTGCTGGCGTTCCTCGACGCGGTTGCCGAAGCCGCCGCGCTCGGCCTGAAGGAACACGATCGACTGATGCTGGCGCGGGAGCAAATGCTGCGACGGACCAGGGACAGGCGTGGCAACTCGAAGCTGCCGCGCCTCATCGACTACGTCCTGACCCGGCCGCTGGTCTCGAGCGCAATGATCGAAAAAGAGCTGAGGGTGACGACCAGGGGCGCGCTCAACCTGGTAGGCGAGCTTGGCCTGCGCGAGATTACGGGGAGAGGCCGTTATGGGGCGTGGGGTATCGTCTAGGGCGTGCGGTCCGCGCGACCCAACGCCGTCGCAGCTCGCTCGGCTATGTATCCCTGTTTTCTATGGATTGGCGCGCCGTCTTTTCCTCGATGGAGCGAAAGAGCGAGCGAGCGCCGTCGCCGCGGAAGTTGAACGTTTGCTCGCCATCTATGGGACCAATGGGTCCTTCTACGGGTAACGCCTCCCGGTCCTCGAATCCGCTGCCGCGCTGAGCGGGCCAGACATCGCTCGGCCTGCGCTCTCCCCGAGTTTGAGAAGCGGCCATGAGATTTCCATTCCCGTCAGGCTATACCTGGCAGGAAAAATGAAGGACTTCGGGCCAGACTTCCCCACCCGGCAGGCTAGGCTTTCCCGGCTGGCACATGCGTTGCAGAGCCTTTTGCGCAAACATCTCGCTCCAATGGAGGCACGCGTGAATCGCTGCAACAAGCTGGCCGACCGTCGTCCCCCGTCAATTTCGAACGGGAGGAGAATACCCATCGAACAGCTGGCCAGCTTAGGCGACCTGAACCCGAACGAGCCTCGACTTCAGTTAACACGACAGTGGTAGGCGGCGCGGGAGCGCACATTGTCGGGTTCTCGACCACGTGCTCGCATCAAGATTCCCATCGAACTACAATGCCGACAATTGTCCCGGTGAGCTGCTCACATGACGCTGATACCCGAGGCAGCAGATTTGGGACCAGTCGACGGCCAACATTCCACAATACGTACTGCGCATGCATGCCAAGGGCGAAATCTACACCGAGGGAGTCGATGAGAGCTCCTTTTAGAGCAACATAATTAAGAAGGATCGGATCATGGCTTACAAACATATGGATCGCCTGTCTTATGTTCATTCGGGCAGTTCCTGGCTGAAATGTCTGTCAATCGGCGCCAGCATGGTTGTGGCGTTACTGCCTCCGATCGCCCAGGCCCAGGATATCGAGGCCGGCAAGACGGTCTTCAAAAAGTGCGCCGCATGCCACAACGCTGATACCGACTCGAACAAAGTCGGACCAACCTTGAAAGGCGTCGTGGCCCGAACAGCGGGAACGGTCCCTGGCTATCCGTATTCGAAAGCCATGAAGGATGCGGGTGCAGCGGGCCTCGTATGGGACGAGCCGAACCTGACGGAATATCTGTTCAACCCCAAGGCGAAGGTGCCGACGAACAAAATGGGATTCCCTGGCCTTAAGAAACCCGACGACATCAAAAACGTCATCGCCTATCTCAAGAGTGTGTCAGGTTAGAAAACCCTAGTGTGCGTTTCAAGAACAACCCCAAAGGAGTGATCGTGTTCCACGCCGCGAAGCCCCGTTTGAGAACCGACTGCTCGGCCGGGCGGGTGGCGAAGGTCAGTCGAGACGGCGGTGGCGAAAGTGGTGGCGCTTGCCAACGTGTTCGATACAGAGAACACTCTCGTGCGGAGCAATCGGACGGGTTTGTGCCGCCGATATCTGCTCGTCCATTTCGCACCGCGTTCAGTCGACAAGCCGCGCGCGCGGATGCTTTACGTCGCTGCGGCAACGCTCTTGTTCCCGGCTTGTCACCGAGGAGGCCGCCGCGCATCCTATGCCCTAGTCCCTATGATTGCTGGGCCTGAGGGTGGCCCGTCATCCGATATGCAAGGGTACGAGGGTTAGGCCGGCTGGCCGGCACAGAGCCTCATGCATAGGAGACGGGCCTCATGGAACATACCAGATTTGTTGGTTTGGATATTCACAAGCAACGGATTTCGATCGCGGTTGCAGAGAGCGGACGTTCCGGCTCGGTGGAATATCTTGGGGAAATTGCCAATGACCCGGATGCCGTCAGCAAGCTGGGGTCGGCGGCGGGACAAAAAAACCCGGAAGGGGAGGGGGCTGGAACTGCTTCAGTTGAACCCGATAGTCGGGATGATGGTGAGGACGATCTTCTGGCTGAAGAATTTGCCGAGATCGATGCTGTCCTGGCGCGCTCGTCGAAGATTCTGAGCGGCGCCGACGTGTCTGCTCGAAAAGAGGAAACGTCACGACGTGACCGGCCGGACCTGATCTACGATCTCGACTAGGACGAGGACGCGCGCCCTGGCCGAATGGCAGGACGTGCTTGCTCAAACGCGCGAGCTGCCTGTGGTGTTGCGCGCGGCGATCACTCGAGGCCTGGTCCGACATCGAAGTGCTGCAGCATGGTGCATGGCTGGGGCCACTTCTGGTGGCCGCGCTGCTCCGGCAGGAGGGTCTTGCCGGCAACCATCTCGTCAGCCTGACATCTCGGCGCCAAAAACATTCCGCGGGAGCGGCGGCTAGCGCGCAATCGCGGCGATCGGCTGCTGGCCTCCCTCGATGGAATCCATGAGGCGGCGCTGGCTGGTCTGAAGGAACACGATCGGTTGGTGATGGCGAAAAGCCAGATGGAACGGCGGCTCAAACAACGGCGCACCAGCTCGAAACTGGCCGACCTGGTCGAATTCGTGCTCTCGCGGCCGATCGTCTCGACCGGCATGATCCAAGAGGCGCTAAAAGTCTCGAAGCAGGGCGCGCTCAATCTTATCGGCGAACTCGGCCTGCGCGAGTTGACGGGGAGGGGAAGGTTTCGGGCGTGGGGGATCGTCTGATCCAATCCCTCAAGGCTCTATGATTTCGTCCCTCGGACCGCTCGCTCCTTAAAAGTGCACGCCTAGACGATCCAAGTGTTCTGAACGGTTCTGTCGCAAGCCGTGCTTTTGGTTACAACGGGACGCTTTCGCGCCTCGTTCAAAGGCCGTCATTTCGACTGATCAGTGATCTTGCTGTGCGTGCGCTGGTATCTGCCTACAATCTCAGCCCGCGCGATCTAAAGCGCGTCGCGATTTAAGGGATTCAGGATTGAACGAAGCCGCTGACGCGGCATTTGGTGCACCGGTTTGCGGATGACGCTTCTGTTTTGAAGGATTGCTGCTGTTGAAGCGCAACCTTGAGAACAGGAGCAATGAGATGGCCGAGTTGAGCCCGCTTCGCCGGCGCATGATCGAGGACATGACGATCCGCAATCTGTCGCCGGCCACGCAACGATCCTACGTGCACGCGGTAGCGAAGTTCTCCCGCTACTGTGGCCGATCCCCGGACCGGCTTGACCTGGAGGACGTTCGCGCCTTCCAGGTGCATCTGGTCTCTACCGGAATCTCGTGGCCGGCGCTGAACCAGACGGTGTGCGCACTGCGGTTCTTTTACGGCGTGACGTTGGGTCATGCCGAGATCCCTGAGCGGATCGCCTATGCCCGCGCTCCACGCACGCTGCCGGTGGTTCTCAGCGCCGACGAGGTTGTCCGCTTTCTCGAGGCGGTGCCGAGCCTGAAGACGCGCACCGCCTTGACGACGGCCTATGCCGCGGGCCTTCGCGCTTCGGAGACCGTCGGGCTGAAGGTCGGCGACATCGATAGCGAACGCGGCGTCATCCGGGTCGAGCACGGCAAGGGCGGCAAGGATCGCACCGTGATGCTGTCGGCGCAGCTTCTGCGCATCCTGCGGGTCTACTGGCGACTGGCGAAGCCGCAGGGCTGGCTGTTTCCGGGCCGGGATGCAAATCGCCCCATCGACGTGCAGGTGCTGTATTCAGCCTGCCGCTCGGCGCGTGCGGCCGCCGGCATCGACAAGCGTGTGACGGTCCACACGCTCAGGCACAGCTTCGCCACGCATTTGCTGGAGAACGGCACCGACATTCGCATTATCCAGGTGCTGCTCGGCCACAACAATCTGTCCTCGACGGCGCGCTACACCAAGGTCTCGAACGGCCTCATCCGGCGCACGACAAGCCCGCTCGACCGGTTGAACATCGAAGTCGTGCCGTCGGGCTGATCGGTTCCGCCCATGTCGGCGAGACTGGAGGTGGCGGATATCTTCCGCCGCCATGGCGAGGCGTATCGGCAGGCTCATGACGGTCATCTCGGACGCGTCGAGCGCCGCACGATGAGCGCCATCGAACTGTGCCGGACCGCCGAACTGGGCGGCCATGTCGAGGGCTGCCGGTCCTGCGGGGCGATCCGCGTGGCCTACAATTCCTGTCGCAACCGGCATTGCCCCAAGTGCCAGGGAAAGACCTGCCGGGAATGGCTCGCCGCGCGGCAGAACGAGCTTCTGCCGGTTCCCTACTTCCACGTGGTGTTCACGCTGCCGGCCGAGATCGCCGCAATCGCCTTCCAGAACAAGGCGGCGATGTACACGATCCTGTTCAAGGCGGCCGCCGAGACGCTGCGCACGATCGCCGCAGATCCCAGACATCTCGGCGCCGGGATCGGTCTCATCGCGGTGCTGCACAGCTGGGGCCAGAACCTCACCTATCATCCCCACCTCCATTGCATCGTCCCGGGCGGCGGCATCTCCCTCGATGGAGGGCGATGGGTCGCCTGCCGGCCGGGGTTCTTCCTGCCCGTGCGCGTGCTGTCGCGCCTGTTCCGCCGTCTCTTTCTGGAGGAACTCCGAGCGGCCTATGATGAGGGCGGGCTGGGCTTCTTCGGCGATCTCGCCTACCTGGCAAAGCCTGATGCCTTCGTCTGCTTGCTCGCCGAGGCTCGTCGCCGTCAATGGGTCGTCTACGCCAAGCCGCCCTTCGGCGGGCCGAAGCAGGTGCTGGCCTATCTCGGCCGCTACACTCATCGCGTCGCGATCGCCAATTCCCGACTGATCAGCACGGCCGACGATCGGGTCGCGTTCCGCTGGCGGGACTATCGCCAGCGCGGCAAGACCAAGGTCATGACGCTCGACGCGCACGAGTTCATCCGTCGCTTTCTCCTGCACACGCTGCCCGACGGTTCCATCGCATCCGCCACTACGGCTTCCTCGCCAACGGTAATCGCGCCGCCAAGCTCGACCTGTGCCACAGGCTGCTGGCCGGATCGCAGCAGAACGAGCTCAAACCGGATGCCGAAAGCGCCGCTGTCGCCGCCGAGCGCCTTGCTATGGCGCATCGCTGCCCATGCTGCGGAGAGCCAATGATCACGCTCGCCATCTGGCGGTGCGGCCAGGCGCCGCCGCGCCCCTTCTGGAACGACACCTCATGACCACGCCGGGTGCGTCCACATCACCCGGTACGGTACCCGTCGCCATGCGCGCCGGCCCCCCGACCCTTGTCCCGCCGCACAAAGCCGCAAGCAGACAGCCCGGCGATAGAAGGCACTGCAGCCTATCCGACGGCTCGCGCCATCACGGTTCCGCCTTCCACCGTGCCATCCTTCGCTGTGGCCGCATCGTGAACGCCCTTCATCAGCATGGCGAAGACGATCCCGACCGCTCCTCCAGGCTACAATCCCCATAGCGCCAGATCGTCCCGCGGCTTCGTTCAATCCGGCTTGCAATGAGGTCCGACAACCAGTCCGCCCACTCCGTCGAGCATGCGGACCTCACAGAAGCCTCCAGATTCCCCTTGATTTGAGTTCGTGATTCATTGCGGTTGAAGGGAGACCGTGATGGGCAAGCCGCTACCACTTGAGTTGCGTCGGCGTGTTGTTGCGTATGTCGATGAGGGGCATGGTCACCGCGAGGCTGCGCGCCATTTCCGCGTTTCGCCTCGCTTTGTGAACAATCTGATCAACCTGCGCCGGCAGACTGGTTCGCTCCAAGCGCGCCGGCAGGGCCATGTGGGCGGCGGCAAGCTTGAGCGGCATGCCGAGTTTGTGCGCTTGCGATTGGCCGAGACCGGCGAACTGACGCTGGATGAGCTTTGCGTCGAACTGGAGGTGCGTGGTGTAAGCGTGCACCGGTCCAATGTCGGTCGCCTGCTCAATCGCCTTGGGCTCAGTCATAAAAAAAACTCTACTGGCCAGCGAGCAGCAGCGGGCCGACGTGCGCCAGGCGCGTGAGCTGTGGACCGGGCGGCGAAAGCGCTTCTTCAACAAGGCTTTGGCGCGGCTGATCTTCATCGATGAGACGTCGACCAACACCAAACTGACCAAACGCACCGGCTGGGCGCCGAAGGGCGAGCGCTTCAGGACACATGCGCCCTTCGGCAAATGGCTGACGCAGACCTTCATCGCCGGGCTACGATGCCACGGTCTTGTCGCGCCGTGGATCGTCAACGCGCCGATGAATGGCGCCATCTTCGAACACTATGTCGAAACGCAGCTCGCTCCCGAACTGTCGCCCGGCGATATCGTCATTCTCGACAATGTCGGCTTCCACAAGAACGAGCGCGCCGCACAACTGGTTCGCCAAAGGGGCGCTTGGCTCCTGTTCCTGCCGCCATACTCACCCGATCTCAATCCGATCGAGATGGCCTACTCAAAACTCAAGGCGCGGTTGCGAAAGAAGGCGGCCAGAACCTTCGATGCACTCTGCCAGGCTCTCGGCGATATCTGCCACCTGTTCGAGCCAGCTGAATGCAGAAACTTCTTCAAGGCTGCCGGATATGAGGCTAATTAATCGCGACACGCTTTAGAAGGGATGATGGCCGAACGCGGCCTGAACGTCGACCGGGTTGCCATTCCGTTTGCGACAGAACCAGTCGTAATCTCCATCGCCGGCAAGAAGCACTGGCTATGGCGCGCTGTCGATAGGACGGCTATGTCCTCAACGAGATTGTCCAGAACCGCCGCAACATCAAGGCGGCCAAGCGATTGTTGACGCGCTTGTTGAAGAAACAAGGCCGCCGACAAGTTGCGCTCCTGTGGGCGGCAAGGCGGCAGGTGATGCCGGAAGTCGAGCACTGATCGCACAACCGCGCTGAGAATTCCCATGTGCCGTTGAGAAAATGGGAGCGACCGATCCAGGGCTTCCGATCACCGGAAACCCTTCAGCGCTGCGTCTCGATCTTCTCCGCCCCTGCGCAACCTCTTCGTTCCACCTCGCTCAAGACACTCCGCGTTTCAGATCCATCTTCACAGTCTGAACGCAATGGCGGAGTGGAAGGCCGTGACTGCGCTCTGCTGACAGCAGCGCACACCGCTTCAGCGCGTTCATACGCAGACAACGTGACAGCGTCACGCAATGAGTTAGCGGATTTGCCATCCTGTTGGAAATCCGACATCGTCGGAAATCCGACATTGATCGGATAGGAGCCGCCTCGCGGCGGTGCCCCTCCCCACCACCGGGCATACGCGTCAGGTACCACGACTGTTCGACCGAATTAAGCTTGGGCGGAGACATAGAGGCGAGAAGACTGAGCTCGTCGAAGTAGTGGTCGCGCAGAACCTGTAGGACCGCCGGGTGTCCAGACATGCACCAGAACCCCGTTGGCGAACCGGCGGCAACCGCAGCACTCGCGGCGGCGGACCTCGGCAAGCCGGCGACTGAAGGCGGCGGAAGTCCGCGGTGCTGCAGCATGTGATCTGCTCCTTCGATCCATGTATGGACTGGCACCGCGCATTGAGATGCAGTTGGCGCCGCGCGGCGGCGGTAAGACAGTTTTCGGGGGTGAAAGCCGACTTCCGGCCCCCTTCGCCATACCGACCGCACATCGAGCGGCCGTTTTAAAAAAACGCCATACATTTCAAATCTGTAGCAAGAAAATGGTCGAAATAATGTAAATCGGTCTGCTTCTTGCTGCAAGCATTTCTGACAGAGCCCGGCGTCCATCCGGGCGATGCGATGGGGAATGAAATTGCTGGAGTAGCAGCATGGCAGCTGCCGAAACCTTATATGACGTCATTCGTCGCCAGGGGATCACCCGGCGCAGTTTCACCAAGTTCTGCAGCCTGACGGCCGCTAGCCTCGGTTTCGGCCCGGGTGCCGCGACAGCGATGGCTGAAGCACTCGAGACCAAGGAACGCATTCCCGTCATCTGGATGCATGGGCTCGAATGCACCTGCTGTTCGGAGAGCTTCATCCGCTCGGCCCATCCGCTCGTCAAAGACGTCGTGCTCTCGATGATCTCGCTCGACTACGACGATACGATCATGGCGGCCGCCGGCCATCAAGCGGAGGCGATTCTCAAAGAGACGAAGGAGAAGTACAAGGGCAAGTACATCCTCGCCGTCGAGGGCAATCCGCCGCTCAACGAGGACGGCATGTTCTGCATCGACGGCGGCAAACCCTTCGTTGAGAAGCTGAAGTGGATGGCCGAGGATGCCATGGCGATTATCGCCTGGGGCGCCTGCGCCTCTTGGGGCTGCGTCCAGGCGGCCAAGCCGAACCCGACCCAGGCGACACCGATCGACAAGGTCATCCTCGACAAGCCGATCATTAAGGTACCAGGCTGTCCCCCGATCGCGGAGGTGATGACCGGGGTCGTCACCTTCATCACGACCTTCGGCAAGCTGCCGGAACTCGACCGGCAGGGCCGGCCCAAGATGTTCTATTCGCAGCGCATCCACGACAAGTGCTACCGCCGACCGCATTTCGATGCCGGCCAGTTTGTCGAGGAGTGGGACGATGAGGGCGCACGCAAGGGCTCCTGTCTCTACAAGATGGGCTGCAAGGGCCCAACCACCTACAATGCCTGCTCTACCGTGCGCTGGAACGGTGGCGTTTCCTTCCCGATCCAGTCAGGCCACGGCTGCATCGGCTGCTCGGAAGACGGCTTCTGGGACAACGGCAGCTTCTATGACCGGCTGACGAACCTCCACCAGTTCGGCGTCGAGGCCAACGCCGACAAGGTCGGCATGACCGCCGCCGGCATCGTGGGTGGCGCAATCGCCGCCCATGCCGCGGTGACCGCCTTCAAGCGCGTGACCACCAAGCGCGAAAAAGGCGACGCATCATAATCACTCTCGGGGAGGAACAGCATCGTGACAATTCAAACACCCAACGGCTTCACACTGGACAATTCGGGCAAGCGCATCGTCGTCGATCCCGTCACCCGCATCGAGGGACATATGCGGGTGGAGGTCAACGTCGACGAGAACAACATTATCCGGAATGCGGTCTCGACCGGCACCATGTGGCGCGGCATCGAAGTTATCCTAAAGAACCGCGACCCCCGCGACGCATGGGCCTTCACGGAGCGCATCTGCGGCGTCTGCACCGGCACGCATGCGCTGACCTCTGTACGCGCGGTCGAGAATGCGCTCGGCATCACCATCCCGGACAATGCCAATTCGATCCGCAACCTGATGCAGCTGGCGCTGCAGGTTCATGACCATGTCGTGCACTTCTACCATCTTCATGCGCTCGACTGGGTGGACGTGATCTCTGCGATCTCGGCCGATCCGAAGGCGACCTCGGCGCTCGCGCAGTCCGTGTCCGACTGGCCGCTTTCCTCTCCAGGCTATTTCAAAGACATCCAGACCCGGCTCAGGAAATTCGTCGAGTCAGGCCAGCTCGGACCTTTCAAGAACGGCTATTGGGGCAATGCATCCTACAAGCTGCCGCCGGAGGCCAATCTCATGGCGGTGGCGCATTATCTGGAGGCGCTCGACTTCCAGAAGGAGATCGTCAAGATCCACACGATCTTCGGCGGCAAGAACCCGCATCCAAACTGGCTGGTTGGCGGGGTACCCTGTCCGATCAATATCGACGGTACTGGTGCGGTCGGCGCGATCAACATGGAGCGGCTTAACATGGTCACCTCGATCATCGACCAGATTATCGAGTTCAATGACAAGGTATACGTTCCCGACATCATGGCCATCGGCTCCTTCTACAAGGACTGGCTCTATGGAGGCGGTCTGTCGGGCAAGAACGTGCTAGCCTATGGCGACGTACCCGAGCACGTCAACGACTACTCCGAGGCAAGCCTGAAGCTGCCGCGCGGCGCGATCATCAATGGCAATCTCGCCGAAGTGCTGCCGGTCGACCATGAGGATCCCGAGCAGATCCAGGAATTCGTTACCCATTCCTGGTACAAATATCCCGACGAGACAAAGGGCCTGCATCCCTGGGACGGGGTTACCGAGCCACACTACGAACTCGGCCCCAACGCCAAGGGGACGAAGACCAATATCGAGCAGCTCGACGAGGCCGCTAAATATTCCTGGATCAAGGGGCCGCGCTGGCGCGGCCATGCCATGGAGGTCGGGCCGCTCGCCCGCTGGGTCGTCGGCTACGCTCAGAACAAGGCGGAGTTCAAGGACCCGGTCGAAAAGGTGCTCAAGGATCTCGGCCTTCCGGTTTCAGCCCTCTTCTCGACACTCGGCCGCACGGCAGCCCGTGCGCTCGAATCGAGCTGGGCCGGCCACCAGATGCGCTATTTCCGGAACAAGCTGATTGCCAATATTAGGGCCGGCGACTTCTCTACGGCCCATGTCGAAAAGTGGAAGCCGGAAACCTGGCCCAAGGAGGTCAAGGGTGTCGGCTTTACGGAGGCCCCGCGCGGCGCGCTCGCGCACTGGATCAAAATCAAGGACGGCAAGATCGACAACTACCAGTGCGTCGTGCCCACCACATGGAACGGCAGCCCTCGCGATCCGGCAGGAAATATTGGCGCCTTCGAGGCTTCGTTGATGGATACGCCGATGTCAGACCCCACCCAACCTCTCGAAATCCTCAGGACCATCCATTCCTTCGATCCGTGCCTAGCATGCTCGACACATGTCATGAGCCCGGACGGTCAGGAAATGGCCAAGGTCCAGGTCCGGTGACGAGGATAAGTCATGACTATCCATGAAACTCTCGCAGCCGCCGACGCCCATGGTGAAAAGGCCGTCGAGCGCCAGAGCATCTATGTTTACGAAGCCCCAGTGCGCATCTGGCACTGGGTCAACGCCGTCTCGATCCTGACGCTCGCGCTAACCGGCTATTTCATCGGCTCGCCGCTGCCTTCCGTGCCGGGCGAGGCCATCGCCAATTTCCTGATGGGGTATATCCGCTTCATCCACTTCGCGGCGGGGCAGGTCCTTGCCGTGTTCCTTATCCTCAGGGTCTACTGGGCCTTTGTCGGCAATATCCATGCCCGCCAGATCTTCTATGTGCCCTTCTAAGAACGTGTACCACCGCAACTCATGCAGCCATTCCTTCCAGAAGCGGCCGCTCCAAGGCTCGTGACCAGAAGCCGTTTGCCGTCATGATCGCCGGCATCGAGGCGGCGCGGCAGTTCGCACGACTGAGCGAAGCCGAAGAAGCCTTGCTGGCCTCGCCCGCGAGCCCGATCGTGTTGGTCGAGGCACATGCCGGTGCGCTCTCCAACCTCATCGCGCCCGGCCTCGCGCGGATTGGGCTGATGCTCGCCTATGCTCCACTGCATCATGTGCTGCTCGACGAACTCGCCTGCCATTCGCCGCACCGACCTGCAGCGCTGGTCGCGACCAGCGCCAATCCCGGTGGTGAGCCCCTTGTGGCCGACAACGCCGACGCCGAGCGCCGCCTTGCCGCGATTGCGGATCTGATCGTCACCCATGATCGCGACATCACCGTCCGCGCCGACGACTCCGTCATTCAGGTCATCGATGGCGCCCCCGCGTTCATCCGTCGCGCCCGCGGCTTCGTGCCCGAGCCCGTCGATCTCGGCGAGGATGGACCTGCGGTGATCGCCACCGGCGCCGACCTCAAGAACACTATCTGCGTCACACGTGGGCGCGAGGCCTTTCTCTCGCAGCATATAGGCGACCTCAACAATGCCGAGGCGACCCGTTTCCAGCGCGAGGCGATCACCCATCTCTGTTCGATCCTGGACGTGAAGCCGGAATTCGCGGCCTCGGACCTGCATCCGGATTTCCGTTCGGTGCGGATGGCAGAGAGCCTGGGCCTGCCGGTCGTGGCAGTCCAGCATCATGTCGCCCATGTCGCGGCCGTGGTCGCGGAGCATCGGCTTTCCGGCCCGGTTCTCGGGCTTGCGCTCGATGGCCACGGTTTCGGCACCGATGGCGCGAGTTGGGGGGCGAAATGCTCATCGCCCATGGTGGTCATTGGCGCCGAGCGGGATCGCTTACATCGCTGCCGCTGCCCGGTGGCGACCTCGCGGCGCGTGAGCCTTGGCGCATGGGGGTGGCAGCCCTGCAGGAGGCCGGATGCCTTGATTTCGCGTCGCAGCTCTGGCCAGGTCATCCGGGTGTTGTGCAGCTCACGGCGATGTTCGAACGCGGTATGCAGCCGTCCCGGACAACCAGCCTCGGCAGGCTCTTCGATGCCGCCGCGGCGATAGCAGCCATTAGTCTCGTCCAGAGCTACGAAGGGCAGGCGGCGATGGAGCTCGAGGCCCTCGTCCGGGCGCCGCGCTGTCTCTCCGACGGCTATGCAATTCGGGACGGGGTGCTCGATTTCCGGCCGCTCATCCTGCATCTTGCGCGGGAAGGACTGAGCGGCGCTGACGCGGCCGATCTCTTTCACGGTACGCTGATCGCGGGACTTGCGGAATGGGCCGCGAGGGAAGCGGCACTCCTGGGCATCCCGGAGGTCGCGCTCGGCGGCGGATGCTTGATGAATCGGGTCCTTGCGGCCGGACTTGCGCAAGCGCTTCGGGACCGCGGTCTCAGAGCTTATTTGCCACGTCTCGCGCCGGCCAATGACGGCGGCATCGCGCTCGGCCAGGCCGCCCATGCGCGGCAGGTCATCATGAACGAGAATGCATCAGCGGAGGAGAGCCGGACATGTGCCTAGCGATACCGGTCCAGGTCAAGGAAGTACTGCCCGACAACATGGCGAGGGTCACGCTCGACGGCGTATCGAAGATCGTTTCGACCGCGCTGATCGACGATGTCCGGCCGGGCGACTATCTCGTCCTTCATGTCGGCTATGCGCTCGCGAAGATCGACCCGGAGGAGGCGGAAAGGACGCTCGCCCTCATCCGCGAAGCTGCTGCCATGGGAGATGCGGCATGAAATATATCGACGAATATCGCGACGGCAGGCTCGCCAAGGATATCGCCCGGCAGATCGCCGCTCTCGCCGATCCGGGGCGTTCCTATCACTTCATGGAGTTCTGCGGCGGCCATACGCATGCTATTTCCCGCTATGGTCTCGAGGATCTGCTGCCGGCCAATGTGCGGATGATCCACGGACCGGGCTGTCCCGTCTGCGTGCTGCCGATCGGCCGTATCGATGCGGCGATCGCGCTCGCCATGCGGCCGGAGATCACGCTCTGCACCTATGGCGACCTGATGCGCGTGCCGGGCTCGAACGGATCGAGCCTCTTGAAGGCCAAGGCGGCCGGCGCCGATATCCGCATGGTTTATTCGACGCTCGATGCGCTCAGGATCGCCGAGGCCGAGCTCGAACGCGAAGTGGTGTTCTTTGCCATCGGCTTCGAGACCACGACGCCACCGACCGCGCTCGCGCTCAAGGCGGCGATAGCCAAGAGGCTCGGCAATTTTTCGATCTTCTGCAATCACGTGCTGACGCCGGCGGCGATCCAGAACATCCTGGAAAGCCCTGACGTTCGCAAGCTCGGCACGATCAAGATCGACGGTTTCGTCGGTCCTGCCCACGTCTCGACCGTCATCGGCACCGAACCTTACGAATTCTTCGCTGGGGAATTCCAGAAGCCGGTGGTGGTGGCGGGCTTCGAGCCGCTCGACGTCATCCAGGCGATCCTGATGCTGGTGTGCCAGGTCAATGACGGCAGGCACGAGGTCGAGAACCAGTATATCCGCGCGGTGACCGCGCTCGGCAACGAAAAGGCCCAGGCCGAGGTGGCGAATTTCTTCGAGCTGCGCGAGAGCTTCGAATGGCGCGGTCTCGGCGAAGTGCCCTATGGCGCGCTGCGGCTCCGGCCGCAATATGTGGCCTACGACGCCGAGAAGCGCTTTTCGATGGTGACGCCCGCCGCGAAGGACAACCCGGCCTGCGAATGCGGCGCGATCCTGCGCGGCGTCAAGAGGCCGGCCGACTGCAAGCTGTTCGGCACGGTCTGCACGCCCGATACACCGATGGGCTCCTGCATGGTGTCGTCGGAGGGCGCCTGCGCCGCGCATTGGACCTATGGCCGCTTCCGCGAGAAGGCGCGGCAGGTGGATGTGGGGAGGGCGGTCGCATGAACATGATGATCAAGGCCTACAGGCGCAAGCTCGATGTCGCGAACGGCCGTGTCGACCTTTCGCACGGGGCCGGCGGGCGCGCCATGGGCCAGTTGATCGAGGGCATTTTCCACAAGGCTTTCGACAATGACTGGCTGAGGGCCGGCAACGACCAGTCGGCCTTTTCGGTGCCTGGCGGGCGGATGGTGATGACCACGGACGGCTACGTCGTTTCGCCGCTTTTCTTCCCCGGCGGCAATATCGGCACCCTCGCCGTGCACGGCACGATCAACGACATCGCCATGGCGGGCGCGGTACCGCTCTATCTGTCGGCAAGCTTCATCATCGAGGAGGGTTTTCCGTTCGCCGATCTCGATCGCATCGCCCAGAGCATGGGCGCCGCCTCGCGCGAGGCCGGCGTGCCGATCATCACCGGCGACACTAAGGTCGTCGAGCGCGGCAAGGCCGACGGTGTCTTCATCTCGACCGCTGGCGTCGGCATGGTTCCGGACGGGCTCGATCTCCGGTCGGACGCCGCCCAGCCCGGTGATGCGGTGATCATTTCCGGCTCGATCGGAGACCATGGCGTCGCCGTGATGTCGAAACACGAGAACTTGGAATTCGACACCGACATCGCCTCCGATAGCGCGGCCTTGCACGGGCTGGTAGCAGACATGGTCGCGGCTGGCGGGGCGCATATCCGGCTAATGCGCGATCCGACGCGCGGCGGCATCGCCGCGACGCTGAACGAGGTCGCCAGCCAGTCGGGGGTCGGCTTCCGCATCGACGAAGACAAGATCCCGCTCAAACCGGAAGTGGCTGCAGCCTGCGAATTCCTCGGCCTCGATCCGCTCAATGTCGCCAATGAAGGGAAACTGGTAGCAGTCGTGGCGCCGGAGGGCGCTAACGCCGTGCTCGCGACGATGCGCGCGCATCCGCTTGGCAGTGAAGCGGCGCTGGTCGGCCACGTCGTGGCCGACGACAACTGCTTTGTCCAGATGACGACCTCGTTTGGCGGCGGCCGGATTGTCGACTGGCTGTCGGGCGAACAACTGCCCCGGATCTGCTAAGAGAGGGTGATGCGCATCCTGCTTCTCTGCCACAATTTCAACTCGCTCTCCCAGCGCCTGCATGTCGACCTGAGACGGGCTGGTCACGAAGTGACGGTCGAGCTCGACATCCATGACGACTTCACTCGCGAGGCGGTCGTTCTCTTTTCGCCGGACCTCGTGATCGCGCCCTTCCTCAAGCGGCTGATCCCGGCCGATGTCTGGCGCGGAACGCTCTGCCTGATCGTCCATCCGGGCATCCGTGGCGATCGCGGCCCAAGCGCCCTCGACTGGGCGATCCTCGACGGCGAAGCGACCTGGGGCGTCACACTGATCGAGGCTCGGGAGGAGATAGATGCGGGCCCCGTCTGGGCTTGGGCGGAATTTCCGATGCGCCCCGCTCGGAAGTCGAGCCTCTACCGACATGAAGTGACCCAGGCTGCCGTAGCCGGCGTCTTCGAAGCGATCGGCCGCATCGAGCGCAGGGAAGGGGCGGCGCTGCCGGCGAACTGGGGCAGGGGGTGCGAGCGACCCGCCTGCCGGAGGTCCGACCGTATCCTCGACCCGACCCGACACTCGGCCGAGGAAGCGCTACGTATCATCCGGGCGTCGGACGGAGATCCCGGCGCTACGATGACGATCGCCGGACAGACTTTCCTGGTGTTTGACGCCGAGCGTGCGGAAGGAGTTCCGGGGCCTGCCGGCGCGCTCATTGGCCGTTCGCGGCACGCTCTCGCCATGGCCTTCCGTGAGGGGGCGCTGTGGATCGGCCATCTCCGGCGACCGGATTCCCGGTCGCTGAAACTGCCGGCGCTCCGGCTGCTCGGTGCCGAAGCAAGCGATCTGCCCATCATCGAAGGACCCGAACCCTGCCGTTACCGGGAGGAGAACGGCGTCGGACTTCTCGAATTCCGCTTCCACAACGGCGCGATGTCGTCGGAAGATTGTGATACCTTGCGCAAGGCGATCACGAGGGCCAAGGCACGCTCGCTTCCGGTTCTTGTGCTGCGGGGCGACGCGGATCGCTGGTCGAACGGCATCCATCTCGGCATCATCGAGGGCGCCGACAGCGCCGCCGACGAATCCTGGCGCAATATAAACGCGATGAACGACTTGGTGCGCGAGATCATCGAGACCGATGACCGACTGGTTATTGCCGCGGTGCTCGGCAATGCCGGGGCTGGCGGCGTCTTCCTGTCGCTTGCCGCCGACGAAGTCTGGATGCGCGAGGGCGTCATCCTCAATCCGCACTACAAGGACATGGGCAATCTCTACGGCTCGGAATACTGGACCTATCTGCTGCCGGCTCGGGTCGGCGAGGGCCGAGCCCGCCGCGTGACCCAGGCAAGGCTGCCGATGGGGGTCGACGAGGCGCTTGAACTGGGGCTCGCCACCCGGCGCCTGCCGGGAAATGTAGAATCCGCCGACTGAGAACTGCTCCGCGCTGCCGCCGAACTCGCGGCCTCTCCCGATCTTGCCCGGCGGATTGCTGCCAAACGGGCGCGCCGCGCTCGCGACGAGGCCGAGAAACCGCTTGCCGCCTATCGGGAAGAGGAACTGCGGCGGATGCGGCGCAATTTCTACGGCTTCGACCCGAGCTATCACGTGGCGCGCTACAATTTTATCCACAAGACGCCCAAGTCCCGTACGCCCGTCACGCTCGCTGTCCACCGCGCGAACGCCGACCACTACGGACCGTAGGAGCACCATGCGATGACGAACCCGCTAGCAACCGTTCTCGTAGTGGGCGACGAGGTGTGCTCAATCGAGGCTATCCAGCGGGTTCTATCCGATGGGCGAAGCGTTCATACCGTCGCTCTATCCTCCAAAAAGTTGACCGCTAGTTAACGTGACATCGCCGTTAGCCGGTGGAACATGCGCTACCCCAAGACCGACGCCAGCTGGGAAGAGGTGGTCCGCGCGGCACAAGCCGTTGGCGCGCATGACTTCATCGAACACTTGCCTAATGGCTACGACACCGAACGGTTCTGTTGCAAATTTTTGTTGAACTGAAGCAAGAAGAGATGGCGGGCGGTGCTTATGCGGCGGCGAGGATATCGAACTGCTCGGCCAATGACGGATTTGGGTTGAAGGCGAACCTCGCCTGTCGTTTGCGCATCATGTGAAGCATTTCGATGCCGTCGAGGATGATGCTTGCGGCTGCGGGAGATTTGAAGCCGAGCATCGGCCGAACACGGCGCTTGATCCGCCGATGGTCCTGCTCGATCCGGTTGTTCAAGTATTGGCTTTGGCGGATTCGGATCGGCTTCGGTCGGCGCCTGCAGCGATCCTGCAATCGATGTGTCGTATCGCAGGAAACGATCGCCTCCTGGTTGGTCTGGCTACCATCGATGACGACACGATCGGGACGCCCATGGCGCTCCAGCGCTTTCCTGAAGAAACGCTTGGCCGCCGGCAAATCCCGATGTTCGCTGAAATAGAATTCGACCGTGTCGCCGACGCTGTCGATAGCGCGGTAGAGATACATCCACTGCCCTCGGACCTGATGTAGGTTTCATCAACATGCCATTTGCCGTCGCTGCGCGCTTGCGCCGGTTGAAGCGCTCCAGCAGCAAGGGCGAGAAGTGAACAACCCAGCGATGGATCGTCGAATGATCAACGCTAATGCCACGCTCGGCCATCATCTCCTTCAAATCGCGCAGGCTCAGTCCATATGCCAGATACCAGCGAACGCACACCAGGATGACCGATCGGTCGAAATGCCGGCCTCTGAACATCACAAACCTCCGAAAAAAATGTCGGAGGTCACTTGCCAGACAACCCGTAACGAAAAAGTTTGCAACAGAACCGGCTATGCAACCTCTGCTGCACCGCCTCAACACTGGCGCATAGCTGGTCGTTTTGCGCAAACCACTTCGTCTACTGGGCTCCTCCAACCATTTGGGAGATGGATGGGTCTATCCAAAAAACTAATTTTAACTCTCTGTGAAAACAGCATAGCACATCCCTGCCGTGCGCCGTGATTTCTGCGCGGATATCGGTCCGGATGCCGACTCGAGTTTAGGGCTGCGCCGGAGAGGCATAACATTGGTCTCGCCCTCGTGACGAAGGCACTGCGTTGATGAGAGCCCCTCATTTTGAAGGATTCGCAGGAGCAAAGAAATGCACATTCTCGATATCAACCAAATGACCCAGATCTTCGTGTATTCGCTTGAGATGGTTGTAATCTTCGCAACGTTATGCGCCGCGCTGGAGCTAACCTTTCCGGCTTATCGATACAGTTTTGCTTCATACGTTCGCGGCGTGCGAAATTATATTATTCGCCTCGGATGTGGTGCCTTTATGTGGCACTTCTACGCTGTGAGCGTGGGCTGGTTAGGGATAAAGCCGCTTGTAACGATCAATTTCGGTACGTTGCTTCACTCTGACAACGCAATCATTAATAATGGATTGGCCGTCCTTTCAGGCGTTTTGGTCGCGATTGCCGGCGACTTCTTCTACTACTGGATGCACCGCGCTCAGCATGCTGTTCCATTCCTCTGGCGCATGCACGCTACTCACCACTCGATCCGCGAATTGACGGCATGGAATTGCCATCATCACATTTCCGAGCCACTCGTTGCCGCAGGGTTGGTGTCACTACCACTCACGCTGTTCCACTTCGAATCTGGCGTAGTGCCTTTTGTTGCCATGACGCTGATTACTTTTCAGGTCCATCTTTCACACTCTAGCACCCGCATCAATCTTGGGCCGCTTCGATATATCATTGGCGACAACAAGTTCCACCGCATTCACCACTCGTTGGAACCCCATCACCAGCGCCGAAACTACGGGTTCTTTACAACTATCTGGGACACGATTTTTGCAACGGCATACTGGCCAAAAAAGAACGAGTGGCCGGAAGTTGGCCTCCGAGACCAATCCGAGCCGCTCACCGTGCGCGATTTCGTTATGTTTCCATTTGATCGACGTCGCTGGCGTAGAGCTAAAGTCGGAAGTGGTGAAAAGGCTGGGAATTAAACGAACGCAGCTTTACGCTTCTAATCCGATTGTCGAGGTCGGAACCCATCAACTGGACCTAGAAGGGGACGGATCCTTGGCGCTGGCCTTATCGGAGACGTAGGATCTGGAACGGTTCTGTTGCAAATTTTTGTTGAACTGAAGCAAGAAGAGATGGCGGGCGGTGCTTATGCGGCGGCGATCGGAGGTCACTTGCCAGACAACCCGTAACGAAAAAGTTTGCAACAGAACCCTGAAGTGAATGGAGTCGAACTACTTTGTCTAGCGCCAAATTGCTGACGGAACGTCCGGCGCCCATTGTTGCTGCATGCCTCGATTCTTGGGGCGGTCTGGATGACGCAATCCACCATCTCACTCCAAAGGGCAGTGGAATCTGGAACAATGTCGCTTTTGTACGCAAGACGTCCTTCATGCCGGATTGGCATATAATCTTTAACTCTCCTTCTCTTTTTGGACTTCCTGTTGATATCGAGGCGAGCCCGAACAGGACAATTTTTGCAATCGGCGAACCGCCGACGAAAGCTCATCGCGCGCTCCATCTAGGGCAGGGGGAAAATACCATCGTTCTGACGTCTGACGCAGAGCTGGTAGCTCGGCAGAATGCAGGGCGTCGATTCGTCTTGTCTCCACCTATCACTCGGTCTTGGTCTGTAAGAAAGACGTATGACCAACTTCTGGTCAGCGAAGTCGTTGACAAGCCGCGTCGGCTCTCATGGATTACCAGCAACATCGTCCTGCTTAAAGGACATCGATATCGGCTGGCGTTTTTGGAACGGCTGAGAGAGGAGCTCGAGTTTGACCTGTTCGGCCGAGGTTTTCACCTGATTGGAGATAAATGGGACGCACTTGCACCTTACCGCTACAGTATAGCGTTCGAGAACACTTGCGCTGATTACTATTTTACAGAAAAGCTTATGGACTGCTTCGTTGCTGAAACAATGCCGATCTATTACGGCAGCCCAGCAATTACGAGGTTCTTTCCGCCGGACTCAATGGTTCTGATTGATCCAGAGGACAAGAACGTAATTCAAAGGATCCGAGAAATCATCAACTCGGACCTCTGGAGGGAACGTCGCGACGCAATACGAGAGGCGAAGCGGTTGGTACTTGAGAAGTACAATATATTTGCTTATCTCGCGGACTTCATCGAAAGCGTTCAGGATAAGCCTTTGCCGCCTAAAGTTATGCACATCGGTACGCCTGCGGTCGATTTTGGGGTAGACGAATGAACTCCAAAGTTCATTCGCTTCGCGCGCCCGGCGGTTGGTGGTCTGGCAAGGTCCGTACGGCACACTCGGCGGAGAATGCCCCGAGCATCTTTGATGAACCACAGAGTCGGTCTGGGAATCACGCGATAGATCCTGCCTGATTCACTGTCCCGGTGATTTGCGAGGAGGTGATGATGACGAGGAGCCTAAGGGCGGACCTTCGTGGGCGCGTGATTGCGGCCATTGAAGTCGGGGGTTCGACGCGGGAGGCGACACGTCGCTTCCGGATCGGTATTTCGACGGCCGGGAGTTGATATCGCCGCAATCGCGAGACCGGCCAGTGGAAGCGCGCAAGCAGGGCCAGCCGTCGCGTTCGAAGCTCGATGCGCATGAGGCCTTTATTCTTGGCCTTATCGAGGACGCGCCGGACATCACACTTGCCGAGATCGGGGAGCGCCTTGCCGCCGAGCGCGGCGCGCGGGCAGCGTCGTCCACGGTCCGGCTGTACCTCGACCGGCGCGGCATCACGTTTCAAAAAAAGACGGCGCACGCCGCCGAACAGCAGCGCCCCAATGTCCTGCGTCGCCGCAGAACCTGGTTCGATGGCCAGCTCGATCTCGACCCCGAGAGGCTGATTTTCATTGATGAGACCGCAGCATCCACAAAGATGGCGCGCTTGCGTGGCCGCAGCCTGCGCGGCGAACGATGCCGGGCGACCGTTCCTCACGGCCATTGGAAGACACCACATTCACGGCCGGCCTGCGGCTGGGCGGCTTGGCGGCGCCAATGCTGCTCGATGGCCCTATGAATGGTTCTGCCTTCCTCGCCTATGCGCAGCAGGTCCGCGCACCCGAGCTTCGCCCCGGCGACATCGTGGTCATGGACAACCTGCCCGCCCACAAGATCAGCGGCGTGCGCGAGGTGATCGAGAACATTGGCGCGGCTCCTGTTCCTGCCGCCATACTCGCCCGACTTCAACCCGTGTATGGATGGCTCCTGCGGGTCAAGGTATCGGATCGGGTTTGGTGAACAGGTCGGTTGCGGCCATGTATACGGCGTCTGAATGTGCAACGGGATCGCTGCGCGCCCTGATGAATATCCGCTTGGAGAACAGGTCCCACTCAATCGAGCGCGATCGAGGCGCTTCGGATTGATCGGGGTGTCCTGGTTCTTCGTCTCCGTTGTTCGCCATCACCTCACTTTGCCCTGACCATTCCGAGAGCCTGTCAGGCTGCCTGCGGCTCGTAACGCGATCCGTCCCTCAGGACGGCGAATATTGTTCGTGCCATGCGATGCGCCAAAGCGACGGCGACGATCTTCGTCTTCTTTCGCATCAGCATGCCCGATAGCCAGTCCGAGCTCGGTTCGCGCTTGAGTCTGCATCTGAGCATGATCTGCGCCATGGCGCCCAGATACAGCAAGCGTCGGATATAACGATTGCCCATCTTCGAGATCCGGCCCACCCTCTGCTTGCCTCCGGTGGAGTGCGGCTTGGGAGTGAGGCCGAGCCAGGCGGCATAGTCCCTTGCGCTGCCGAAATTGTCGACATCCGGCGTCGTCGCCGCGATGATCGTCGCCGACAGCATCCCCACACCTGGGATTGTGGCTAGACGCTGGCTTGTCTCGCTTTGCACGTAGGTCTCTTCGAGCTCGTCGGTCAGCCGTTCGATCCGCTCATTCGTCTCGGCCAGCTGTTCGAAGAGCAGGGTTATGGGCAGCCGAGCCGCCTGCGGCAGCCGATCCAGTTGTTCACGCAAGCGACCGACATTCTGAGCGCCTTTCGCCGTTATGACACCGAACTCCGTCATGTGTGCTCGGATAGCATTGCCAATCTGCGTGCGCTGGCGAACCAGAAAGTCTCGTGTGCGGTGAAGAACCAGAACCGATGAGCAGGCCTCGCTCTTGATAGAAACAAACCGCATGGAGGGACGTGTCACCGCTTCGCAGATCGCGGCGGCGTCCGCGGCATCCGTCTTCCCGCGCTTCACGTAAGGCTTCACATAAGACGGCGGCATCAGTCGGACATCATGCCCCATCTCCTGAAGCTTGCGCCCCCAGTCGTGTGAACCCGCGCAGGCCTCCATGCCGATCAGGCACCGCGGCCGCTTTTGGAAAAACGCGAGCAACTGGCTTCGGCGAAGTTGGCAGCGCACGAGAACTCGGCCGCTCTCGTCGACACCATGGATCTGGTCGGGTAGCAGCGGCGCATTGCTGCGCCGCCGCCCCCTAAGAACCGGACATGCGGATCACCCCGCATCCGGCTCAAGCCATTCTTCAGCACCATGGCGTGGCACCGAACAACTGGACGGAGGGTTTCGCAATTCGACGGCGGGCGAAGTAAGTGGACCATGCCGGATCAAATGGATTAGCCAGTCCCCGGATCTTGACGTGCCTCGTAATCGGGATCGTCATTGCGCGGGAAGAGCCGGCACCCGCTGGTACTGGCATCTGCCGGACCCTTCGTAGCGAAGTCCCAGGACCGGTGTCCATCGACCCGGAAGTACCTGTTCCTCACCCACCGTGCTCCTTTCATGGGATGGCGTCGACTTGCCCATTTCCAGAGCATTTGCCAGATGTGCGAATCTATCGATGAGAAGCTCGCTTTCGCCACGACGTGACGGTGATACATGGCCCATCCCCGGATAACTGGGTTCAGTTTCTGTATCAACGCCTCCTGCGTGACGCTCGCATTGCCCTTGATGATTTCCCTGACCTTGTCGAGGAGTGCTTTAACACTCTTCCTTGCCGGCTTGATCAATAGTTTGCCGTCGTACTTGCGTACGTTCTGGCCAAGGAAATCGAAACCCTCCGCGATGTTCGTGATCCGGGTCTTCTCCTCTGAGAGTTCCAGACCTCGGGTGGCCAGGAACTGCCTGACCGCCGGAAGGACTTTGAATTCGAGCACATCTTTCGATGCGCCGGTCACCACAAAGTCATCGGCATAGCGGATGACGTTGAGCTGGGCCTTGCTGCGCGCGAGTTTCGACGATCCCACGCTTGCGTAGACTGCCGCCTCCAGCCCATCCAACGCCGTGTTCGCGATCACCGGCGAGATGATTCCCCCTTGCGGGGTGCCCGCCGACGTCTCAAACAGAGTTCCCTCATCGATATATCCGGCTTGAAGCCACTTTCGCAGGACCTCCTTCTCCATCGTGACATGCTCCAGAAGCCAGGGGTGACTGAAGTTGTCGAAACAGCCTCTGATGTCACCTTCCAGAATCCACTCTGGCGAAGCGCGCTTAGCCAGAGTGATGAAGCACTGCTCAATGGCGTCGGCAGTCGAGCGTTCGGGCCGGAACCCATAGGAATTCGGGTCCGCCAGTGTCTCTGCCACCGGGTCCAGAGCGAGCTTCCATAACGCCTGCATCGCCCGGCACCGCATACAGGGAATTCCCAGCGGACGCTTCTTGCCGTTACTCTTGGGAATGTAAACACGTCGCAACGGCATCGCGCTATAACCGCGATGTCGAAGTGACATCATCCCGTTCCATCTGGCCGCCGGGGATGACCATATCTTACCGTCCACCCCCGGCGTTCTCTTACCGCGATTCTCCGTCACCCGTTTCACGGCCAACATCTTGCCGCTATGCGAGCGGGTCAGCAGACGTTGCAATGCTTTCACCTTGCCCCATCGGCCTTCCTGGGTTGCCTTGGCGATACGCACCTGAAGCCGTTTCACCTCTGCCTGAATGTGCAACCAGTTCGCCTGATCCCACATCTGCGCAGTGCGCGAGGATGCACCGGCTCCAGTCGCTCTCGCGCCGATCGCCGTCATCTGCTTTTCCTCGTACAACGATTGGTCAAAGTTCTCTCGCCATGAATGACCGCGCGGAAGTCTGCCCGCTTTCGCGTCGGGCGATGTTTCAGCCCGTATCCCGTCCATTACAGCCG
Organism: Mesorhizobium bavaricum; assembly: GCF_056781655.1. NCBI lineage: Bacteria > Pseudomonadati > Pseudomonadota > Alphaproteobacteria > Hyphomicrobiales > Phyllobacteriaceae > Mesorhizobium > Mesorhizobium bavaricum. The sequence continues at coordinate 706,309 of NZ_JBXAYV010000001.1, forward strand.
GGCGTTCGCTTTTTCCGCATTCCTTTACCCACAGCGCCAACAGCGTTCCTTATGGTCCGCCTGCCGTTGCCGGCAGCACTATGGGCTTACCCTGTTCCGCATAAGTCTCCGAGCGGGGCGGACCCTTCCTCTTCGCCAGCGGCTGTTCGTCCATGGTGGCCCAGTTTTCAAAGACCACTCCACACCGCGTACCGTTTTGGTTCAAGCCTGTCAGCACGTTTGGCTTGTCAAAGATCACGACGTTTATCGGAAGTTCACATACGTTGGTCGTACCCGCTCATCCCTTGCGCCTCTCCGCCTTCGTGCTGGCAGATTCCGCCTTGCCTCGCGGCTCGACGTACCGGATATCCGGCGGCTACGTTGTCCCCAGAGCTTCACACCGAGCCGTTACCGGCTCCGCATGTCCGGGTAGGGAACGGCTGATGGAACAGCCGGTTTCTTCAGGCAATATCTCCTCCTGTGAAACAGAAACTCACGCGACTTGCAGGTCGCACGAAAATGGTCTTTGCGAGGTCGATACCGACCGTGGCAAGTTCGGACATGGATGGCTCCTCTGCTAGGGGACGATGACATCCCGACTATGGCGCAATGCGACGCCGGGAGCAGGAGCCATCCACACCATCAATCGAGATGGCTTTCTCGAAGCTCAAGGCTCTCCTGAGAAAGGCTCCAACCCGAACCATCGACGAACTCTGGTCGGTCGTGGCCAACTGCCTCGCAGCTTTCACGGTCGAGGAATGCAGGCACTATTTCGAGGCAGACGGCTATGACCCGGAATAAGTCGAGTCTGCTCTAGCTGCGCAAGCGGGCCGAGACGGGCGCACGACAATCGTACGCCCACCCGGCTGCTGCTGATCAGGCTAACTGGGGAAGGCCGGGAACGGAATTGAGGACCTCGTCCACGAGTTCTTCGCCGGCATGTTCCTTGGCGAAGGCGATCGTCTCGTTAGCAATGCCGGCGATCTTTCCTAGGCTGAGACCCTCATTCATCAATTGCTGGCCGAAACCCACCACGCCGCCTCCGGCGAGGAAGCTGCCGCCCTCTGCGTCCTCACCATCATGCTTCGCCACTAATTCCGAAGCTCCGGGAATGGCCTCGATCATGCGCGCAGCGGGACCGTCGGCTGCCTCGCGTTGCAGGAAAGCGAGCATCATGCCAACGGCCTTGTCTGCGAGAGCCGGGTCGACGCCGACATTGGTGGCAATGCGTGATACGAATTCTTCCAAGGCAGGGCACCTTTCGTTTTATTGAGGTTTACGCGCCAGTCCGGAGCACAAAGCGTGCTTGGGCCGAACTGCAATTGAAGTCCATGAAAATAGCGGCGGAAGCACCTCAGGCCGCCAAACGTTCAGCGCCGTGCATAAACCCGGCTAGCTACGACAGGTTGAGCGCAGCGCCAGTCTACCCCTCCGCGGTCTTACGCAAAAACCTCTCAGGTATTGGTCCACCCTCTTGGCTACTTCCATGGACTTCACGTCTACAAGGCGCTGAAAAGGCACCGCAGCAATGATGGTGGTTACAAGTACAATGACGACAGTGCTACTAGCCGCAATGGCATGCCCCCATTGGATAGTCCAGAGATAGACAAAGCACCCGAGGGAACACAGGATAGGGAAATGAAGAAGGTAGACCGAGAACGACAATCGACCTAGGAGTGGGAAAAAGTGTGACGAGAAGGCTCGCTGAAGCGATGGAAGCGCGAGAACGCTAGCGACAAGGAAGGTTGCACCGACGCAGTGCATTGCGTCCTTCAGGGGATTAAAGTCGATTGGGGAGAGTTTGATGATCGGCTCATACAAGATGTCGTTTGAGAAGCCGCCAAGATAGATGGCAGCAAGAAAGATTGCGATCTTAGCTTTGTGAGGCCATTTCGCTGGAGAAACGCGAGTCAGGAGGACGCCGACCCCGAACGACAAGGCGAAGGGCAGGTAAGCTATATGGACCGCAAAAGAGAGAGCCGCGGCAAAAACTGTGACGAGGGCGAAGGTGAACCACCTCGCAGCGAAGGCGAACATGAAGGCTAAGTATGAGCCGACGAGCTCAATGGACATCGTCCAGAGTGGTGAATTGAGTTTGTTCGTACCGAGAAATAAGGACTCATATAGGGCCTCCTGGGCGATGGTCGCGGCCGTAATTGAGCTAGGGTAATACCAGGTCAGCCAGATCGAGCCCGTGAGTGGAGCAACTTCAAGATTTCTCATCAGCCCCATGGCAAAAATGGTACCGGCAAAAACGATTGAAGCCGCGATTGGAATGCCGAGGCGGGGTATCCGTCGGATTGCTCTGGATACAAGCACCGACGCATTTCCAGTATCAGCAAAAGACTTGGTAAGGACGAAGCCGCTTAGAACGAAGAATACACAAACCGCAAAGCTTCCGTTGATAAGCATGCTGAATGGGGGGAGAGTTAGAAGCTGAGCAGGCCATCCGATTTCTGGCCACGCTGCTTGCGCCAACGGGTACATGGTTTTGAATATCCCTGGCTCGACAGCGAAGAGGGCGTGAGACAAGAGGACGCCAACTGCAGCCAGCCCCCTCAACCCCTCTAAAGCAATAAAACGCCCGGATCCGACCTGCCCCGCCGCCATTCCGTTCATGGATACTCTGCCCTTTATGATGCGCCGGTTTCGACTTGGTCTTCCTACAAAGTCCACGCTCGTGAACGTGAGCTGGAAAGCACGGGACATTGGCTTTCCTGTACTGCGCTATGCAGCGTCATGACGGATGGGTAAACTTGATTGTTTGGATATAATGCATCCATGGGATGGATATGCGGGCCATGCCCACAGGCGACAGCCGGTCCTAGATCTGAAACTCGGCCTGATCGTCCGAGAGACAGTAGAGCGCCTGCAGCACCATGATCCTCAACATCATCACCGCATCGAGGGGCAATTTACCGCTGTGGGAGCCGATCAATTCGGCCGGTGGCTGCCGATCTCACCGCTTTCGCGTCATGCAGGCACACTTCGGCCCTGGTGCCAGACATAGCGCGTGAGGTTGATTGGCCATGCCGATCTTTGTCCTGGCCCGCCCGACAGACGATGGTCCGCACGAACAGGCCATGCGGGCTTTCTGCTGTGCGAAGACGTGCTCGACGAAGGCGCGGATTTTTGAGCGCCGGCCATTGGCCCGTGCCATCGCCTCGCTCATCGGCCGGCCTTTCGGCTTCTGGTGAATGTCGGAGAAGTAGGGGTCGGAACAAGAACCGTTCCCGCAGACACGCTAAGGTCGAACGAAGCGCGAACACGCGCATAGATCTGTAGATGAAGCCACCGGGCTGGTTGAAAGCTTCCGGCCGATGGCCAACCACTACCCCTTGGAATTTAGTGTGCCGAGGGAGAAGGCGAGTGGGTAGAAGACGGCTTGTCAGTTCAAAGGAAGCGGCGATACTGCTGGGCATAGCGACGGACGAGGATAGTCTGATCCGTCACTTTACTCTGGGCCCGGCAGATAGATTGGAATGCGAACTCCGCCGGCGACCACAGAACAAGCTGGGCTTCGCCGTTCAACTCTGCACGATGCGACAAACAGGGCGGCTCTTGTGGGACAACGAGCAGCCACCTGCGGCTGTGATCAACTATCTTGCGGGTCAGCTCGGTATCGACGCGCGCCTCTACGCCTTCTATGCACATCGAGTACAGACCCGTTTCGATCACAGCCGATCGTTGATGGCTTACCTCGGTCTCCGGACTGCATCTAGAGACGATCGCCGCGCCGCCCTTGTGGCTGCAATCGATGCGGCGGCCAATGGCGATCACGGGTTGCCGATCGCGACAGCAGTCATTGCCGAGTTCCGGAAATGAAACGCACTCCTGCCCTCGCTGCATTCCATCGAGAAGATCGGCCTCGGCGGTCGCGCGATAGCTCGCCGACGGGCTGAGAAAGAACTCGTCGAAGGTATCCCGCCCGATCGGCTTACATTTTTGGACAGGCTGTTGGAGGTTGACCCGGCCCTCGGCCAGACGCGCTTTCATTGGCTGAGATCGGCGCCGGATGCGCCTGGTGCTTCGAACCTGATTGGGCTGACCGAACGGATCGCCTTTTTGCGCACGCTGGAGATCGATCCGAAATTGCAGATGCGCATATCCTCCGGACGGTGGGATCAGATGATCCGTGAGGGCAACGCCACACCGGCATGGCTGGCCAACGACTTCAATACCAGCCGTCGACACGCCCTGATCGTGGCGCAGACTATCAAGCTCGGCCAGAAGCTCACGGACGATGCAGTGTCGATGTTCATCAAGCTGATAGGTCGGCTGTTCTCGCAAGCCAATAACCGCAAGAAGCAGCGGCACATAGACTGCAGGCCGGATACCGCCAAGGCGCTGCGCATGTTCCTCCAAACCATCACTGCTCTGCAATCCGCGGCCGGAACGCATTGGAGGTTCTCGATCAGGAAGTTGGGTGGCACCGGTTGCTTCGGATGAAGCCTGAGCTTGAGTCGATGGTCGAGGACAATGAGGCGTCGCCATTGACCTTAGCGGCCGAGCAATATGCGACCGTCAACAAATATGCCGGTGCGTTCCTGCAGGCGTTCACGTTCCGCTCAGCGCGCCGCCACGATCCCCTTCTTGCTGCGATTTCGCTGCTGAAACGGCTCTATGTCGAGAAGCGGCGGACCCTTCCGGATCGCGTCCCGGTCACCCACCTCAGCCAAGCTGATCGACGGCTAATCCTCGGGAAGGAGAAACCCGATCGTCGTCTCTATGAGATTGCGACGCTTGCGGCTTTGCGGGACCGGCTTAGATCTGCGGACATCTGGGTCGATGGCAGCCGATCCTTCCGGCCGATCGACGAGCACCTTATGCCGCGGTCAACATTCACCTCCATGAAGGAGGAGGACCGCCTTGGACTGGGCGTCCAAGGTGACGGCGCGCAGTGGCTTGCCGAAGCGCGTCAGATGCTCGACTTCAACCTGAAGCGCCTCGCACACAGAGCACGGTCCGGAAAGCTAGAAGGTGTTCGTCTTGAAGCCGGCACGTTGATCGTGACGCCAACGGCTGGCGAGGTTCCGGCGGCGGCCGAGGAACTGAACGCCGAGATCAGCGAGCTCTATCCGTTGGTCGAGGTGCCGGACCTTCTGCGGGATGTGCACGAATGGACCGGCTTTGCGGACTGCTTCACGCATGTTCGCACGGGTGACACTCCGAGGAATGTCTCGGCCATGCTGGCCGGCGTGCTGGCCGATGGGACCAACCTCGGTCCGAAGCGAATGGCGAGCGCGTCCAAAGGAATCAGCGCTCACCAGATCGGCTGGATGCGCACCTTCCACGCTCGGTCGGAGACCTATCGCGCGGCGCAAGCATGTATCACCGATGCACACACCCGCCATCCGCATTCTCGACTGTGGGGCAACGGAACAACCTCATCGTCCGATGGCCAATTCTTCCGCGCGAGCGATCGAGCCGCAAAGCGCGGCGACATCAATTTGCATTACGGCAGCGAACCCGGATCGAAATTCTACAGCCATCTTTCCGATCAGTATGGCTACTTCAGCATTCTGCCCATCAGTCCGACCGAAAGCGAGGCGGCCTACGTGCTCGATGGGCTATTCGATCAGGACACGGTCCTCGAGATCCAGGAACACTTTACCGATACGGGCGGCGCGAGTGATCGCGTATTCGGGCTGTTCGCCCTGATCGGCAAGCGGTTCGCACCGCGACTGCGCAATCTCAAAGATCGGAAGTTCCACACATTCGAGAAAGGCGACGCATATCCGGCGCTGTCGAACCACATCGGTGCGCCGATCAACACGACTTTGATTCTCGACCATTGGGACGATCTGCTCCATCTGGCGGCGTCGATCACGACGCGATCCGTGGTGCCGTCTACGATCCTGAAGAAGCTGTCCGCATCTCCAAAGGAAAGCCAGCTCGCAAGGGCGCTACGGGAACTCGGTCGGATCGAGCGATCGCTGTTCATGATCGAATGGTACTCAAGTCCGATATTGCGTCGGCGCTGCCAAGCCGGCCTCAACAAGGGCGAAGCTGCGCATAAATTGAAGCGCGCTGTCTTCTTCCACGAGCGCGGCGAAATCCGTGACCGATCGTTCGAAAGCCAGGCCTTCCGCGCCTCCGGCCTCAACCTCGTCGTTAGCGCGATCGTGCACTGGAACACGGTCTATATCGAACGGGCCGTCACCCACTTGCGTAACATGCGTCGTGAGATTCCGGATCATCTGCTCAGGCACATCTCGCCGCTGAGTTGGGAGCACATCAATCTGACGGGTATCTACACTTGGGATGCAGAACATCAGATGCCTGAAGGCTTCCGGTCGCTCAGACTTCCGGCTCGGTTACGCCACGCCGCATGACGTTTATGCTCCGTTCGACCTTAGCGTGTCGCTGGGAACAGTTCTTGTTCCGACCCCCAGCTGCCAGATTTCGAGGCACTCGAGGACGCTGGCCTGCTGTCCAAGGACAAGCTGCTCGCCGGCGATATTCCGGTTGGCCTGACGAGCGGGGAGCGTGACGATGAGGTGAATATCGTCGCTGAAGGCGAGATGCCATGAGCAGATAGGCTTCTCTCTTCGACGCTCGGCAAATCTCACGTCCAGGATGACTGATCACGTGGCAATCGGTGATCGGGAGGTTCTGTTGCAAACTTTTTCGTTACGGGTTGTCTGGCAAGTGACCTCCGACATTTTTTTCGGAGGTTTGTGATGTTCAGAGGCCGGCATTTCGACCGATCGGTCATCCTGGTGTGCGTTCGCTGGTATCTGGCATATGGACTGAGCCTGCGCGATTTGAAGGAGATGATGGCCGAGCGTGGCATTAGCGTTGATCATTCGACGATCCATCGCTGGGTTGTTCACTTCTCGCCCTTGCTGCTGGAGCGCTTCAACCGGCGCAAGCGCGCAGCGACGGCAAATGGCATGTTGATGAAACCTACATCAGGTCCGAGGGCAGTGGATGTATCTCTACCGCGCTATCGACAGCGTCGGCGACACGGTCGAATTCTATTTCAGCGAACATCGGGATTTGCCGGCGGCCAAGCGTTTCTTCAGGAAAGCGCTGGAGCGCCATGGGCGTCCCGATCGTGTCGTCATCGATGGTAGCCAGACCAACCAGGAGGCGATCGTTTCCTGCGATACGACACATCGATTGCAGGATCGCTGCAGGCGCCGACCGAAGCCGATCCGAATCCGCCAAAGCCAATACTTGAACAACCGGATCGAGCAGGACCATCGGCGGATCAAGCGCCGTGTTCGGCCGATGCTCGGCTTCAAATCTCCCGCAGCCGCAAGCATCATCCTCCATCGAAATGCTTCACATGATGCGCAAACGACAGGCGAGGTTCGCCTTCAACCCAAATCCGTCATTGGCCGAGCAGTTCGATATCCTCGCCGCCGCATAAGCACCGCCCGCCATCTCTTCTTGCTTCAGTTCAACAAAAATTTGCAACAGACCCCTCGAGATCCCGAACATCCGGATTGCGTCCTTGTCGCCGGCAAGCGCAGACGGTTCTCCGAGGATGTGGCAGCGTACCTTCTGGAGAGAGGTTCCGAGCCCTCCGGCTAGCAGTCGTCGAAACAGACAGGGCGAAGATCGCCTTGAACCAGCCGGGCGACACCCAATTGACGTAATGGGTCGAGGCGAAGCCATGGATCATGAGCACCGGATCGCCCTGCCCGATGCCGGCTGGCGGTCGAGGAAGGCAAGGTCAAAACCGTCATGGGAGAAAAACTGCATCTGCGATCGATCCTGCGCGTTCAGTTGTGCGCAGTGCCGATTGCCGGGTGACGCAACAAATCGCCGTCCGCGATGCCGCTCCTGGCTGCCGTGCCTGCCTTGAGCTCGAGCACGAAGCGAACCGGCTCGCCGGGCGAGATCATCGCCTCGGATTGCGGCTTGCCTTGCTTGATCGCCCGGATCCTGCCGTCCTGGCCGACAAAGATCAGGTCGAGCGGCATCGGCGTGTTCTTCATCCAGAAGCTGACATCCTGAGGCTCCTCGAACACGAACAGCATGCCACGATCGTCGGCCATCTCCTCGCGAAACATCAGGCCGGCGTCGCGCTCGGCCGAGGCGTCGGCGATTTCGACGGAAAAAGAGCGTTCGCCGCCTTTCGTCACCGCGACCAGCGGCTGCGGGTCGACGGCAAGGATCATCGCCCGGCTGTCGGCCGAAGCCGGTTGCTGGGAATGGAAGAAAGCGCCTGTGGCGACGACAAAGGCGATCGCGGCGCAGACTACGCCCGTTGTCAGCCAGTTCCTGTGAGTCATTCGAAATCCTCGACCGGAAATCGTCCTAGACCATGATCCCAAAAAGTGGAACCCTGTTTTTGCTGCGCTGACCTGCAGTTCGGAAAGATCATGGTCAAGCGAAAGAACTAGCTAGCTAGACTAAAGATTGGCAGGTTCGATGGGCCGATGTCGCTTGGCAGTTAAACGGGTTCTCCCTCAATTTGTGTGGCGCGGTGGCAGCATTCGTGCTCTCAGCAGTTCGGGGCCTGCCCTGCCATACATTGCGCGCTTGAGGGTCTTGAGGCGGTTGATCTGACCTTCGGCCTTTCCGTTGCTCCAGGGCAGCTCGATGGCGTTGTTGACGGCATCGATGTCTCTGCGCAAAACACGGGCGAACCGCATAATCGGGATGAGTTCGGAGTCGATTGCATCGTCGATCCAGGGGTCCAGTGTTTCCGACCTCTTGCTGCGAAGGATGCCGTTGAAGCGCATTGCCAGGCGTCGCATCTTGGCGAATGCGTCAGATCCCTGCTTCAGGGCATCGACTTTCCTTGCCTGTCGAGGCGTCAGCAGGCCTCAATCGGCAAAATGCTGCAACAGTGCCTCTGGCTCGCTCGCCACCTTCTCCCAGCTGCGCTATGCCGATTTCGAAATCAATCTGGCCGCAGGCCTTGAGGACTCCCTGATCAGGGCGTTCGACCCCCCTTGGAACGGCCGCGAAAGAGGGCAGCCCATCACCGAGGAAGCCGAACGCGACTAAGACACATGCGCGTCTGCCTTTGAGGGCACCGCCACTCGCCGCATCGGCACGCGGCCGCCTGAATTGCCGATTTCGCTCAGCGGCTGCTGAATGGCGGCGGCTTGCGGCGTTACTAACAGTGACAACTACGTACTAACAGTGACAACTGCGAGCTCGGCATCTTCTCCGCCATCGAGGCCGCCGCCGGCCTTTTCGAGAACCATCCGCATTCCTCTGTCTTTCCAGGAGACGGCGTGGACACCATGCCGTTCCTCACCGAACCCGCCTCCTAGCCCTTCGCCTGTGTAGCATACGTCACGACCCCCGTTTGGCTTCGACCTGAAGGATTACGGCGCCCCCTTCGCAGAGAAGATCGGGTTGTTCGTGGCGCGAGCAGCGAAGCCGAAGGAGCTTGTCTGGGTTCGGGGTGCTGGCATGTCGATATTACGACCGTGTGCCCTTCGACAAGCTTGGTGGCTTCTTCAACCAGCATCTCGCCGCGGAGATCGAATCGTTATCTGCGCCGCAAAGTGCGGCCGGTGAGCGGCTTGGCCCTGCGTTCGAGTTGGCCACGTCTCGCTGGGATCGAGCATGTAAATGGCTTACGCAGCAACGGTGCGATCACACTGGAGCAACGGCATCAGGAAACCGCCATCCTTATGCGCCCCGACACCCTGGTCGCCATCGGTCGCATCGCGGGGGGGCACTGTGGCCGAGGGCTGGCGAGTCTGCCAAGGCGAGCAACGATAGGCGATACCGGCAGACATTACGTTGCGGCACTTGATATTGCAGTGCAGCAAGCGTAGAGCACCGCGCGCTTATCGGAGTGTCGTCCATGGCCCTTACCAATGCTGGTAACGAGGCAGAACCTGTCCAACAATCGAGCCATTCTAAGGTCGAGCAGCACAGCACCAAGGTGCTGATGCTGGGGGCACTCGGTGTCGTTTACGGCGATATCGGCACCAGCCCGATCTATGCATTCCGCGAAGCGTTGCATGCATCAGCCAATGGCAACGTCGCCAACCGTGGCGACATCCTCGGCGTGCTGTCGCTGATCATCTGGTCGCTGACGATCACCGTGACGATCAAATACATCATGTTCGTGCTCCGCGCCGACAATCGAGGCGAGGGCGGAGTGCTGTCGCTTGTCGCGCTGGCGCGCAACAGTTTCCCGACCCGCTCGGCGGTGATCCTCGGCATCGGCATCGTCGGCGCGGCGCTTTTTTTCGGCGACGCAGTGATTACGCCGGCAATCTCGGTACTGTCGGCGGTCGAAGGTATGAATGTCGTCACGCCGACATTCCAGCCCTATGTGGTGCCGCTGACACTGGCCATCCTGGCGATCGTGTTTGCGGTACAGCGGTTTGGCACCTGCGGCGTAGGATTGGTGTTCGGGCCCGTTACCGCGCTGTGGTTCCTGGCCATCGGCCTTTCTGGCCTCAACCACATCATGGACGACCCGGAAATCCTGCTGGCCATCAGCCCGCATTACATCGTGTCGTTCCTGGTCAACTCGCCCGAAGTCGCCTTCGTCACGGTTGGTGCGGTTTTTCTCGCCGTCACCGGCGCTGAGGCGCTCTATGCCGACCTCGGCCATTTCGGGCGCAAGCCGATCGTGCTCGCCTGGCTGGCAATCGTGTTTCCTTGCCTGTTGCTCAACTATGTCGGGCAAGGTGCCTTCGTGCTGGCGAATGGCGGTGTCGTCGGTCATCCCTTCTTCGAGATGAACGAAGGCTGGATGCTTATCCCGATGGTGGTGCTGGCGACGGCGGCGACTGTGATCGCCAGCCAGGCGGTGATCTCCGGCGCCTTCTCGCTGACCAGACAAGCGGTGCAGCTCAACATGCTGCCGCGTTTCGTGATCCTGCATACGTCGGAAAAACAGTCGGGCCAAATCTACCTGCCGCGCGTCAACCTGCTGCTGGCGCTGGTGGTGATGCTGCTGGTGGTCGGCTTCGGTGAATCGAGCAGACTGGCCTCGGCCTACGGTATTTCGGTAACCGGCAACATGCTGGTGACGAACATACTGCTTTTTATTGTGATGACGCGCATCTGGAAGTGGCCGGTCGGCGTCGCGGTCGCCTTGATGGCGGTGTTCGCCTTCGTCGATACCGGCTTCTTTGCGGCCAACATAGTCAAGGTGTTTGAAGGGGGCTGGTCCTCGCTTGCCATTGCCGCAGTTATTGTGCTCACCATGTGGACCTGGATCCGCGGCACCCGCTATTTGTTCGAAAAGACGCGCCGGAACGAGATCCCGCTGGATTTCCTTGCCGGCAATCTGCTGAAGAAGAAGCCGCATCTGGTGTCGGGCACTGCGGTGTTCCTGACCAGCGATCCGCTCAGCGCGCCGACCGCGCTGATGCACAGCCTGAAGCACTACAAGGTGCTGCACGAGCAGAACGTCATCCTTTCGGTAGTGACGGCGCCGCAGCCGGTGGTGCCCGACAGCGACCGCGTCAAGATGGAGACGGTCAACGAGTTGTTCATGCGGGTGACGCTGACCTTCGGCTACATGGAACAGCCCAACATTCCGCGCGCGCTGGCGATCTGCCGCAAGCAGGGCTGGAAGTTCGACATCATGACGACGTCCTTCTTCCTGTCACGGCGCTCGCTCAAGGCGTCGCCGAATTCCGGCATGCCGATCTGGCAAGACAAGCTGTTCATCGGCCTGGCGCGCTCGGCGGCCGATGCGACGGAGTATTTCCAGATCCCGACCGGACGTGTGGTCGAGATCGGGACGCAGGTGGCCGTTTAGGCATGCCCGGTTGAGCAGAATCAATTGGCATTTTCCGAGCCGGTGAATGCCTGACTCCAGGCCCGAAGCTTCCGGCCCCAAAGCCGTCCCTTTACGCCTGCGATCATTCCCCTTCCCCATTGTCTTGCCGACCCACCAGTCGAGATGCACTGAAACGACCTCGCCGGGCAGCAACTTATTCATTTGAACGTAATCGATGTGCCGCAAGTCCGACCTTCAATCTTTCAGTTCACAGGCAAGCGTTACCAAAATCGGCGTGCCGCCTAACCGGCGCCGCGTCGTGACCTGTCAGGAAGCCATGCAGGCGCGAGACAGAAGCTGGCTCGAGGCCGCCGGCCTGGTGCTGGTCCGGCAGCGGCCGGGCTCGGCCAGAGGCTTCATGTTCCTCACCATGGAGGATGAGACGGGCGCGGCAAACATCGTCGTCTGGGTCAAGATCTTCGAGAAATTCCGGCTCGTGCTTCTCTCGTCGGCCATGCTCGGCGTACGCGGTCGTATCCAGCGAGAAGGGGAGGTGGTGCATCTCGTCGCCCACGAGCTGACCGATCTGTCGGCCGAGCTGGCCAGCGTGGGAAACCGTGAGATGCCGTTTCCATTGCCGCACGGCCGCGGGGATGAGGCTCATCACGGCGCGCCCGGCCGGGGCCGACCACGCCTTCGACCGTAGAAGAAGGCGCCGGCATATCTCGGTTATGCAGGACCTGGCGGATGCGGGTGCTGTGGCGGCGCCCACATGCGTTCGCTGCGGTTCCTGCGCAGTCGTCGCGGGGACAGGCTTCCGTTGTCGAGTGTCACCTGCCGCTGAATGTGACAGGCCAGGATGAAGCGGCGCAGGTTCGCGCCCAGCCGCCAACAATCCACGCCGGCAGCGGCGCCACGAGCCTCTCGCCGCTCGGTGTCACCCAGCACTCCCGGCGATAGCGCATCACATCCGACAGAACCAGATCGCGCACCAGGATCGTCTCGTATCCCTTGAAGCGGGAGCCCGCAGGAGCGCTCACCGCAACCGTTCACCTCGCGGCTCACGCGACCGCCGTCGCGCTTTGCGCCGCGACGGCGTCGCTTCCCCTTGCCAGATGCGTTGCGCATTCCGACGGCTTGGTCGGCTTGTCCGGAGGGCGATCCTTGAGGGTCTGGATCTCGGCGCGCAGCGCCTGGTTCTCGATCTCAAGGCTCTCGACCCGGCCTTGAAGACCGCGCACTATGCCGATCAGCGCAGCAAACGGCCCGCGGAGCTGAGCAAGCGACAGGCCTTCAAGCGAATCAGTCGGTGGTAGCGTCCGCAAATGGTGAATCACGAACGCGCTCGCCGCAAACCCCTCCGCCCGGAAAATCTGATCTGGTTACGGCTCTCGGCGTGACCCAGAGAGCTGGGAGAAGCCTCTGCGAGACTACAAGTGTAACACCATGTTGGTTTAGCAGATCATGCTTCGGTGGTAACCTCATGGGGTACAGAAACGACTTTGGAAGCTGAGCAATGGATCGCGATAGCAAACAGACACGTGCAGCTGGAAGTTCATCCCGCGACGGGAGGAGGGCCGAGGAACGCCGTAACCACCTCGACCTTCCAGACGGGCCATTGACCATGTTGCAGAACGGTTAGTAACGGCTAACCCGCGCGATGCAGCAAGCGATCTCGGGAGCTTCAAATCCGCGACGTGCAGTTCAGGACGTTGCACTTCTTTGTGCTCTATGAATTCAAGCACTTGGGTAAGCTGGAGGCGATCGAGACCGCAATTACGACCATCGCGGGCTACAAGGGTCGCTTCAGGCTCATCATCCAGAGCCTCTCGGCACTGACGGGGGCCTAAGGCGAGGCTGGCAAGCAGAATTTTCTCGGCAATACCGGCCTGCAAGTGTTCATGGCCACTGCCGATGACGAGACTCCGAATGGTCATGCCGCCAGATCCCACATTTTGATCGATGCCCGGTTAACGTCACGGTGCCCGTTTTCACAGCGTTAAGTTTACGGTGCCCGTCAGCTTGTCGTAAGCCAACCCGCCTAGCATGAGTCATCCAGATGACACTGACGGTTAAGCGCCCGTCTCGCGTATCCCGTCCCTCGGCGATCAGAAACTCCACTACAGGTGAACGGCTATGGGAATTTGCATCTCCAAATCCTCCGGATCGACTCGACAGTCGCCGCGAGAATCCACGGCGTCGGGCTTTGAGAGCAGCATATCAGCGCTGAGGGTCTCCCTGGGCACGCCTGCCGACAGGTTGCGACGGGGCGGAGATGCGCCTCTGGAGCCACATCAGATCCAGCAGGCCGCCTATCATATGGGAGCGTGTGTCGTCGGTGACGATGTCACCAGCCCGATAAGACTCGCGACAGCGGGGCAAACAGTTCACGACGTCCGCCTGCTGCTCAAGCATGGCCGGGGAAACGTTAAGGTGGACGACATTCCCTCTCACGGCCACAACAGCATCGGATCGTCGGTTGCAATGATGGGAGCAGACGACAACATTAAGGTTGCAGTGGCCGTAGTCATGGGAGCGGCGTGCTGCAATCAGACCGCTCCCCTTTCCGCTATCGTCCACGCCCCACACATGGCGGCCGACGAGCGGAGTATGACCTCTAGTGCTTCCGTGTCAATGAAAGAGATAACCGACCAAGGTGATGAGATCCCAGTCAAGACGGGTCACATTTGGAACGAACTGCGGCGCGGAAGCCGCGACCCGAGGTCGACCGTGGTTATGGATGCCTGGGCCAACGGTCCCGCTGTTCGGTTGAAGGACAGCGCATGGAGCGGAGTGCCGGTCAAGGAAGGTCATTGGTCGATGGACAAAAGCACCGCCGAATTCCTGAAAAACCGTGTTGAGGGGTTGATTCCGTTCGCGCATCCGGACACAAATGAACAAACTGCCAACGATTTGCGCCGGAAGCAAAACGCACCCGTATCGTGGAAGAAATATGCAGAAGTACAGGTGATCTCACCCGAGTTCGCCGATAGTGTACGCAACGCATTGTCCCGTATTCCTGAAGGCCAACAAAGGGAAATCGCATCACTGATGATTCAGGAAGCCTACGGAATGGATCCTTCCTCGCGCACGCACCAGGACGCAGTGGAATCAGTTCTGGTGGCCGCCAACCAACTGGACTCGCTGCCCCGGCCTCCTGTCGAGCCGCCGGAATTGGCGGCGTATCACCAGTTCGACGCAAATCAACAGGTCCAAGCTCACGCAGTTCCCGGCATGCAAGATATCTTGCCGCACATGCCTCCGCCGCAGCATGCATGGAATGCCAATCTGGACGGCCACATAGCAGGTCTTCAAGCTGAAGTCCGTGCGACAGGTGCCCAAATCTCCTATGAACAGCTGCGGCGGGGTGGTCAAGTCGGGCAGTCCATAAGCCACGCCTACAATCACGCCCGCGAGGATCTAATGGCTGCCTCCAGAAGCAGAGATCGCTCCGGCCGTTGAGGTCTCGGCCA
This sequence comes from Mesorhizobium bavaricum, assembly GCF_056781655.1. Classification (NCBI taxonomy): domain Bacteria; kingdom Pseudomonadati; phylum Pseudomonadota; class Alphaproteobacteria; order Hyphomicrobiales; family Phyllobacteriaceae; genus Mesorhizobium; species Mesorhizobium bavaricum. The sequence continues at coordinate 721,423 of NZ_JBXAYV010000001.1, forward strand.
TGGTAA
>NZ_JBXAYV010000002.1:0-378124 GCF_056781655.1 Mesorhizobium bavaricum
CGCATCAGGCGTATTCGTGCCAAGATCGGCATGGTATTCCAGTCCGGCATTCCCGCAGATGACAGCGGTCGACCATTGCATCGAGGCGCCGACCACCGTGCCCGGCATGGCCGCAGATAAGCGGAGGAGCAGGCCGCCGAGCTTCTCGACATGGTCGGCCTCTCGGCCTACACAGTTTCCGGCTGCCAGCAACAGCGCGCGGCAATCGCGCCCTCTCGCCATGCGGCCCAAAATCATATTGTTTGACGACGTCACCTCCCCGATCGATCTAGATTTGTAAGCGAAGGGCTGCAGGTGGTCAGGAAAATGGGCAATGAGAACGACGTCACCATGCTAGCGGTCACCCGAAACGAGGTTTGCAAAACAATTTTCGGAGGGGGGTTTGCTTCTTTCATCCAAGGGAAGTTGTGCGACGAAGGTTCACCTGGTCAGACCTTTGCCATCCCTCAGAACGAGCGGATGCGGCAATTCTTAAATGCCGTTCTGGAAGCGGCCTGATGCCCGAAGCAAAAACAATAGATGAGCCTGCAGCCCCTCCTGTTAGCGTGCGAGAGCGCTTTGACTGGATCTACAATACTTTGCGTGACCGAATATGTCTCCTGGACTACCCACCGGGCAGTCGGCTGTCCGAAGAGGATTTGGCCCGGGAATTCGACACCAGCCGTACGCCTGTGCGCCGGGTGCTGGCGCGGCTGGAATCCGAAGGCCTGGTCGAGTCCGTCCACGGCGTCGGGACGATCATCACTGATCCTGATATTCAGGAACTCGTGCAAATCTATCACCTTCGCCTGGAATTAGCGTCGCTAGTTGGCAAACTCAGCCCGATCCCACGAAGCCAAAAGGACCTCGACCGGATCCGCACGCTCATCGCCACCTGCGACAAGGTTATGGACAACCCATCCCAGCGCGCCTTTCTTCGCCTCAATATGGATTTCTATTGGGAAATCTCGGCGATGACGGGCAACTTGGCGCTGCGAGAGCTCAATGAGCGGCTATATCTCAAGGTCGTTCGCGTGGTGCTAAAAATGATGCCGAAGCTCGGTCTTGTTGAGGAGTTTCGCGCCTTCCGCAGCGAGATGGAGGCCGTTCTCGCCGCAGCTGAGATCGGTGATTGGGAGGCGATCGGGTATATTCGGCGGGCCCATCTCTCGATGAGCTTCAATCGTATCATGAAATATGCGGTATGAGTGTATGGCTCATCGCATCGTCCAATAGGAGCGCGGCTGGCCTGGCGGACTCGATATATTCGGCATGAGCCGCGTTAATCCAACCATTGGGCTTTCGGCTTCGGCCTGCACAACTCGGTCCATGCGCATATCCTCGACCGAGCCCGGTGTATGGCATTGCGCGAACGCCGTTGACACCGAGCTCAGTTAGCAGACTTCGTGAGGCCGATCACCACTTCGCAGCAGCGTAAGGAGCACGTAAGCCCACATTGGAACCCCAGTAGCCATCCGGTGAACACCGCAGAGGTTTTGGCTTCACCGGGAATAATGATCAGTCGGTCTGATCGCGATGGATTGCGATGAGTTCCTGCAACTGCTCGATGCCGAAGTCGGTGAAGGCAATCGTCTCTTCGTCGCCCGGACCATAGACCCAGATTAATCCGTCTTCGGGCTCCATCTCGCCGGCGATATCCGAGAGCCATTTTTCGTCTTCGCCGAGCTCCGCGGCAACGCGGGCGATCGTGGTGACGCGGCAGACTTTATTGATGTGCATATCAGGCGGCCGCGGCGTCGAGGCCCTCGCGGCGCCAGTTCCAAGGGAGGAGCTCATCGATCCGCTGTGCTGGGTGGGCTGCGATGCGCGCCAGGACATCGGCGAGCCAGGCCTGAGGGTCGACGTCATTCAACTTGGCGCTGACGATCAGGCTGTAGAGAACGGCAGCGCGCTGTCCGCCGCGATCGGAACCGCAGAACAGCCAGGACTTTCTGCCGAGAGCGATGCCGCGCAGGGCTCGCTCGGCTGCATTGTTCGATAGGCAAATGCGCCCATCGCCGAGGAACCGGGTGAAGGATGACCAGCGGCGCAGCATGTAGTTGAAGGCCTTGGTCAGATCGTGTCCGCGCGAGAGCTTGTCGCGCGTCTCGATCATCCAGCGCTCGAGCTCGGTGACCAGCGGCGCGCTCCGCTCTTGGCGCACGGCGTGGCGTTGGCCTGGCGACAGGCCATTGATCTCGCGTTCGATATCGAACAGGGCATCGATGCGCTTCACGGCTTCAACCGCTAACGGATAGACCAGGTTGGGCTTCTCGCCGCGCGCCGTCTTGCGCGCCGCCGCTTCGATATCGGCCAGCTCGAACACTTTGCGCCGGCTGTGGGCCCAGCAGCTGGCTTCCAGAACAGGCGCCGGCTGACGGCCCGTCGCATAGAGATCGCCATAACCGCCATAGGCATCGGCCTGCAAAATGCCGCTCCAGCCGGCGAGATGCGCTGCGGGATGTTCGCCTCGGCGATCGCGGGAATAGTAGAACACCACCGCCGGCGGATCGGCGCCGCCGAACGGTCGGTCATCGCGCACATAAGTCCATAATCGGCCGGTATCGGTCTTGCCCTTGGCCAGGACCGGAACCGTCGTATCGTCGCCGTGCAGACGTGAAGCGGCCAGCACATGGGCTTCGAGGCGCTTGAACAGCGGCATCAGCGCCGCGGCGCCGGCGCCGACCTGGTCGGCGAGCGTCGACAGGCTGAGCGGCACGCCTTCGCGGGCATAGCGTTCAGCCTGGCGGTTGAGCGGCTGATGCTGTCCGAACTTCTCGAACAGGATCATCGCCAGCAGGCCAGGACCGGCCCAGCCGCGCGGGGTGGCGTGGAACGGCGCCGGAGCCTGGCTGATCGCCTCGCAGTCGCGGCAGGTGAACTTCTCCCGCACGTGCTGGATCACCTTCCATTGCCGCGGCACCACCTCCAGCGTCTCGGTGATATCCTCACCCAGCTTGCGCAGCCGATGACCGCCGCAGCAGTGGCAAGCGGTCGGCGCCGCCTCGACCACGCGTTCGCGCGGCAGGTGCTCAGGAAATGGCTGGCGCGCCGGTCGTTTGCGCACATAAGGCGCCACCTCGGTGGTCCGGGCCGCTGCCTGTTCGGCGGCGATCTCGTCTTCCGTCGCCGTGCTCTCGAGTTCCTCGAAGGTGAGCTCCATCTGGTCGTGCAGGCGGGCGGAACGTTCAGAACTCTGACCATGCAGCGCCCGCTGCAGCTTGCGGATCGTCAGATCCTGATGTGCGATCAGCGCCGCATCATCCGATGCCTTGGCCCTGGCGACCGCCAGTTCGGCCTCGACCAAGGCAGCGCGCGCGGCCTCGTCTTCGGCTCTGGCCAGCGCCGCGGTCAGCGCTGCTCTCAGCGCGCCGATATCGTCCGGAACAGCATCCAGGGCGGTGGCAACCATGCTCTGGAGTGAATCATAAAACGCGTCCGCTGACTCGCGGAAAATGGCGCAAACTCAAAGAAAAACTCAGCCCGCGCGCTGGGGGCGGAACGTGTGACGCGGGTTGCGCCAATCGATCCCGTCGAGCATGTAGGCGAGCTGCGCCGGTGATATGGAAACCGTACCGTCCGCCGGCGAGGGCCATAGAAACCGGCCCTTCTCGAGCCGTTTTGCATACAGCGACATGCCGAGCCCATCATGCCAGATAATCTTGATCAGATTGCCGCTGCGGCCGCGGAAGACATAAAGATCGCCGGCATGCGGATCCCGGCCCAACGTCTCCTGAACCTGCAGAGCGAGGCCTTGCATCCCGCGACGCATATCGGTCCGGCCGACCGCCAGCCAGATCCGCACCTGGCTCGGAACCGGGATCATGAAACGCCCAGCGCCTTCACCATCGCCGCCGCCAGTGTCGGCGGCGTGGTCAGCGGAATCCGCAGCCGCACCTTGCCAGCGATCTCCAGCTCGATCACCGCTGGGGATGCCGCCGGCACCTCATCGGGAACCACGACAACTTCGGCAAAGCCCGTCTCGCGGGCTCTCACCGTGCGGCGCCACTTATAGATCAGGCTGGTCGCGACATCGTACTGACGCGCCACCGCCGCCACTGTGGCCCCGGGCGCGAATGCCGCGGCCAGTATCCGGCACTGATCCTCTTCACTCCAACGACGACGACGCTCCGGCCCGGTCAATAACGTCACATGGCTCATGCTGTGCTGCTAACTACGCTCGTAAGGACGACCTTAAGAGCGCAGCTTCGCTACCGTGCCATGCTCGCGCAAGGCGGCCTTAGCCGGAGGCGTACGAACCCCATCAATTTCTAGATCCTAAAACGCCGGCTGCTTTCAGCTCGTTTAGTCGAGCCGAACCGAAGCCCAGTTCAGCCAGAACCTCGTCCGTATGAGCACCGCGAGGCGGAACCGAAGCTAATTCCGCCGACGGCGTAACGGAAAAACGCGGGGCCGGGGCAGCCTGTAAAACACCGTCTATAGTCTTGTAGATCTCTCGCGCGATAACGTGGGGATGCGCAGTCGCTTCTTCAGGTGACAGCACAGGCGCGAAACATGCGTCGGTTCCCTCAAGCAGAGCAGTCCATTCTGTTTGGGTCCTGGTTTTGAACCGCTCTGCAAGCTCATTTCCAAGTGCCGCCCAGAGTTCGGGAGTGCGCTGACCATTCACGAAGCGATGATCACCTTCCAAGCCGAGGCGCTTGATCAGTTCCGCATAAAATTGAGGCTCCATCGGTTGAATGACAATCCATTCCCCATCTGCGCATTCGTATGCACGATCCCAGAACTTGCCGTGCGCAGCCGGTCTTGAGGAAGCAAATTTCCCACCTACATCGGGGAGAAACGATATCAAAAGATTTAGGAGGTGGGCTGAGCCATCAATCATGGCAGCATCAACGACCTGGCCGCGCCCGTCCTTTCGAGCGCTTAATATGCCGCCGAGAATTCCTATCGCAAGATAAAGCGCACCACCCGCGACGTCACCGAGCATTGTCGGGGGCGCCTCTGGAGCGTGGCCAGGTTGCGTTGCAAGCCACAGCGCACCGGAAATGGCGACGTAGTTTCCATCATGGCCCGCAGCCTGGACCAAGGGGCCATATTGTCCCCAGCCAGTCATGCGCCCGTAGACGAGGGATGAGTTGCGAGCATGGCAGACCTCCGGCCCAAGGCCGAGACGCTCCATCACACCAGGCCGCATACCCTCGATAAGCGCATCTGCCCCCTCAATCAGTTGCAACACGGTCTCGACCGCCGCTGGCTTCTTGAGATCAAGGATGACAGAACGCTTCCCTCGGCTGCAGAGTTCCCAGGGCCTAGGTTCACCTATGTCCGAAGCGGGTCGCTCGATAGCGATAACTTCCGCCCCAAGATCGGCTAGTAGCATCCCGCAAAACGGTCCGGGTCCAAGGCCGGAAATTTCGACAATTTTTACCCCAGACAAAACACCCATATTACGATTCTCCACGTCGTGTCCTTTTTACTATTTACATTTTATTGCTGTATTAGGTTAGGACGATTCTTGCATCAACCGCGACACAACGCTCCGGCCCGATAATAAGAGGATTTATCTCGACCTCAGCAACATTGCTATTCCGCGCCACAAATTCCGAAATCGACACGACAGACTTTGCGACTTCTCGTAGATTGATCTTTGAGCTGCCTCTAAAACCCTCAAACAATGGTGCGATTCGCAATGAATTTAGTAATCGCAGTGCAGTCTCTTCATCAATCGGCGCGAGGGCGACAACCCTATCTCGCCACACTTCGGTTTTTGTGCCTCCGGCAGCGACGACTACAGTTGGCCCAAATGCTGGATCACGAACGCCCCCAATCAACAGCTCTATGGCGTCGCGCGCCGTCACCATTTCCTCGACGCTAAAGCCGGCAGGTCGCAGCTTGTTGTTGAGATCCGCTATCCTCGCTCGTAGAGTTGTCTCGTCAGGTATGCCGAGGATGACTGCGCCGGAATCGCTTTTGTGCAAGCTGCCTAAAGCCTTCAAAACCACAGGATAGCCAATGCTTTCCGCTGCCGCCGCTGCACTATCTGCGTCTTTGGCATGGAGCGCTTTGCTAAAAGTCACTCCGGCTTTGGCAAGTGCCTCCCTGCTTCCGATATAGTCTACCTCTCCGGCAAATGGGTTTGAGCTATCAATTGTAATCAGTGCGCGAACGGGAGATCTTTCGCGACCGAGCTCCAGGCAGCGCGCAGCTTCTTCTGGAAAGTCAAACACCGGGACCCGATCTTCCGTGAATGCAACCATCGCAGGTTCGGCGGTCAGGGGGGTGGCAACAGTCAGCGCGATACCAGACTGACGGCATATATCCCTGATATTGGTCGCCACCGCACGTTCACCTTCGATGGATCCAGCAACGTTATCGAAATCACCGGTCAAAAGGACGGCGTCGACCTCGCCGGACGAAGCGATTGCTTGCATGGCTGGTTGGAACGCCCCGAGATTGAACGCGACCCCCACCAAGTCGACAGGGTTTCCAATTCCCGGACTTTTGGGCGAAATCTCCTTCAACGTCTGGATGAGGTCGGCGGAAAAAGCAGGCACTTCAAGGCCCGCAGCCACGGCTGCATCCGCCCCTAGCGTAGCTGTACCCCCGCCATCAGACACGACAGCAACCCGGCGACCGCGAGCCCGAGTTGGGGCCTCGACGCCCTGAATAGCCAGCAAAAGATCACCCATGCCGCGCACTCGCACGACATCGAGTTCGGCGCATGCGCTAGCCAGGATATCTTCGTTTGAGATCATCGACCCTGTATGGGAAGCTACGCTACGCCCAACAGCCTCTCCCGCTCGCGGTGCTAGGAGAATGACGTCCTTGCCAAGGCTGCGCGAATGCTCGATTGCCTCGAAGAGGCGCCGCCCGTCTCGGAATTCCTCAATATAAGCTGTGATTACCTTTGTGTTGGGATCTACTGCGAACAACTCGATAAAGTCCGCCACGGAAAGATCGGCTTGGTTGCCAACCGACACGGCGCGAGATAGCCCAAGATTCAGTCGTTCAAGGCTTCGCCCCAGTCCGAGCATCACACTACCGCTCTGCGAGATGACACCTATGTCTCCTGGAGGTAGCTTCCAAAAGCCGGTGCATGCAAGGTTAGCGGCCGCGTCGTATAGACCAACGCAATTGGGCCCAACAAGGCGTGCACCCGCTGCCCGAACGAGTTCCCGCATCTCGTTTTCAAGTCGACCACCTTCTTCGCCAGCCTCTTTGAACCCTGCTGTGACGCATATGACGTAACGGGCGCCCACATCCAGCACCTGTTCCAAAGCGGTCCGAACCTGAGCTGCTGGAACACAAATCACTGCCAGCTCGGGCGCTACCGGCAGCGACTGCACCGATGTATACGTTTCGTTTTCTAGGACGACCCCCCCCTTGTGGTTGACCAGATAGACATCACGCTCAGATTTACCAAGCAAAAGTTGGCGCGCGTATTCAAATCCCCATTTGCCTGGCGTGGACGAGGCTCCAATTACCGCAACAGAACGAGGATTAAACAGGCCGCAAAGATCTGCTTTTCGACTAATTGTATTCATTCTTTTCTCCTCAGTGGTCGGCACGAGATTCTCCAGATTTGCACACTGGTGCTCGCTGCCATGAGATTGCACACATGATACTCATTTAGTCTTGCTTCGGGCGCTGACATTCTGATTTTTGAGGCGATCTTGAGGTGGAGCGCCGAAGCGGTCCCGACCTTTCGGCTCTCACCGGATGAAAGGCATCTCCGTTCAGTTGCCACCGCTGGCCATCTTCTGGCTCGCTACCGCCTTCTCCAACCAACCAATCTCCATCTCCGGCACGGATGAAAGCAGCAGGTCCGTATAATTGTCGAAGGGGGGCGACAGCACCTTGCTCTTGGGTCCATCGCGCACCACCTCGCCGCGATACATGACGGCGACCGAATCGGCGATTGATTTGACGGTTGCGATGTCGTGAGTGATAAAAAGGTATGAAACCTGCTCAATCGCCTGCAGGTTCAGCAGCAGTTTCAGGATTCCATTTGCAACCAGTGGGTCGAGTGCCGAGGTCACCTCGTCGCAGATGATCAGCTTGGGCTTGGCGGCGAGCGCGCGGGCGATGCAGACGCGCTGCTTCTGGCCGCCGGAAAGCTCGGCCGGATAGCGGTCGATGAAGCCCTTGCCCATCTCGATCTCGTCGAGCAGCTCGGCAACGCGCTTGTCGCGTTCGCGGCCGCGCATGCCGAAATAGAATTCAAGCGGCCGGCCGATGATGGTGCCAACGGTATGGCGTGGGTTCATCGCCACGTCGGCCATCTGGTAGATCATCTGCAACTGGCGCAGATCTTCCTTCGGCCGGTCGGCCAGCCGGTTGGCCAGCGTGCGGGCGTCGAAGACGACGCTCCCCTGTTCCGGCGGCAGAAGCCCGGTGATGGCGCGCGCCAGCGTCGACTTGCCGGAGCCGGACTCGCCGACCACGGCCAGCGTCTGGCCGGGATGGATATCCACCGAGACGTTCTTCAACACCTTGACGATGCCGCGGCCGTAGCCCGCCGTCACATTCTTCACGGAGAGCACAGGCTTGGTCGTCGATTGCTTTTGTTGATGCTCGATGTGATGAACCGAAACCAGCGCCTGGGTATAGGACTCCCTAGGCTCTTTGACGATCTGGCGGGTCGTGCCCTTCTCGACCATCTTGCCGTGGCGCAGCACCATGATGTCGTCGGCGACCTGCGCGACGACGGCGAGGTCGTGGGTGATGTAAAGGGCCGCCACGCCAGTGTCGTGAATGGCATCCTTGATCGCCGCCAGTACGTCGATCTGCGTCGTCACGTCGAGCGCGGTCGTCGGCTCGTCGAAGACGATCAGGTCCGGCTCGGAGCAAAGCGCCATCGCCGTCATCACGCGCTGCAACTGGCCGCCCGAGACCTGGTGCGGAAAGCGTTCGCCGATGGTTTCGGGGTTTGGCAGGCTGAGCTTCTTGAACAGCGCGACGGCGCGTTTTTCGGCCTCGGCCCGAGTCGCCGTGCCGTGCAGCAGCGTGGCTTCCACCACCTGGTCCATAAGCTTGTGCGCCGGGTTGAAGGCCGCCGCCGCCGATTGCGCGACGTAGCAGACTTCGCGGCCGCGCAGCTTGCGAAAACCTTCCTCGCCCTTGAGGATGTCGCGGCCGTTGAGGATAACCTCGCCGCCGGTGATGCGCACGCCGCCGCGGCCATAGCCCATCGACGACAGGCCGATGGTCGATTTGCCGGCTCCGGACTCGCCAATCAGGCCAAGCACCTTGCCCTTTTCGAGCGTCAGCGACACGTCATGGACGAGCACAATGTTCTTCGGCGGCTCGCCCGGCGGAAACACCGTCGCTTCGATGCGAAGGTTGCGGATGTCGAGCAGCACGGATTTCTTCTGCTGGTCAGCCATCACCCGCGTCCTCCCTTCAGGCTTGTCGTGCGGTTGAGCACCCAGTCGGCGACCAGATTGACGGAAATCGCCAGCATCGCAATCGCCGCTGCCGGAATGAGGGCAGCACCGATGCCGAAGACGATGCCGTCCTTGTTTTCCTTGACCATGCCGCCCCAGTCGGCATCCGGCGGCTGTACGCCAAGGCCGAGGAAAGACAGCGTCGACAGGAACAGCACGGCATAGATGAAGCGCAGGCCGAGTTCCGAAACCAGCGGCGACAGCGCATTGGGCAGGATCTCACGGAAGATGATCCAGCCGCTGCCTTCGCCGCGCAATTTGGCGGCCTCGACATAGTCCATGACGTTGATGTCGACGGCCACCGCTCGCGAGAGGCGATAGACGCGGGTCGAGTCGAGAATGCCCATCACCAGGATCAGCGTCACCAGGTTGGTCGGCAGCACCGAAAGCACGACGAGGCCCATGATCAGCGTCGGGATCGACATCAGCAGATCGACAAGCCGCGACAGCAGCGTGTCGTACCAGCCGCCGAAAACAGCGGCCGAGAAACCGAGGATGGCGCCGAGCGAGAACGACAGCGCGGTGGCCAGCACGGCGATGAACAGCGTGATGCGGGCGCCGTAGATCATGCGCGACAGCAGGTCACGGCCCAGATTGTCGGTGCCGAGCCAGTGCGCTGATGACATCGGTTCCCAGACGTCACCGACGATCTCGCCATTACCGTGTGGCGCGATGAAGGGCGCGAATACCGCCGCCAGAACGAACAGTGTCGTCAGCACGATGCCGATCAGCGCGGGGACGGGGATGCGTTTGATATCGAGCATACCCGCCCCCTATTTCGGATGTCTGAGACGCGGATTGGCGACGATCGCCGCTATGTCCGCAATGATGTTCAGGCTGATGTAGACGGCGGCGAAGATCAGGCCGACCGCCTGCACGACAGGCACGTCGCGCTTGGTGACGTGGTCGACGAGATATTGCCCCATGCCCGGATAGACGAAGATCACTTCGACCACCACGACGCCGACGATCAGGTAGGCGAGGTTGAGCATGACGACGTTGATGATCGGTGCGATGGCGTTGGGAAAGGCATGCTTGCGAATGACGTTGAAGGCCGACAGGCCTTTCAGCTCCGCCGTCTCGACATAGGCCGACTGCATGACATTGAGGATTGCCGCGCGTGTCATGCGCATCATGTGGGCGAGCACCACCAGTGTCAGCGCCGTCGCCGGCAAGGCGATCGCCTGCATGCGCTCGCCGAACGGCATGCCTTCATAGACGGTCGAAATGCCGGGAAAGATCTGCCATTTCACGGCGAAGAAATAGACCAGCACATAGCCGATGAAGAATTCGGGAAACGATGTCGAGGCCAGCGCCAGTCCGGAGATCAGCTTGTCGACCCAGCCATTGCGGTAGCGCACCGCAATCAGACCGAGGATGATCGCCAGCGGCACGGCAACGACTGCGGCCCAGAAGGCGAGGAACAGCGTGTTCCACAACCGTCCCTTGATCGACGTCGCGATATCCTGGCCGCTCGACATGGCGGTGCCGAGATCGCCGGTCACCACGCCGCCGAGCCAGCGGAAATACCTGATATAGGCCGGGTCGTTGAGCCCGAGCTGCTCGCGCAGATTGGCGAGCGACTCCGGCGTCGCCGATTGTCCGAGGATGGCTTGCGCGACGTCGCCGGGCAGAATCTGGGTGCCGGCGAAGATCAGGACCGAAACGGCCAGCAGGAGGAGGATGCCCAGCGCAACGCGCTGGGCTACCATTTTCACGATGGGTGAGGACATATACTATTCGTCGGACTTAAGCCGGCAACCAGCATTTTATCGGCGCCATGAGGTTCATCAAGGCCCGATTGGGGTCGGGGTTGTACCCTCCAACCTTATTGGACACGCCATCAATAAAATCATTGAATGCAAACGCGATGGTTCCACTGTGATCACGCAGGAGCTTAGCCGCATCACTGTAAAGTTTCTGCCGCTTGCTCGGATCAAGCTCAGAACGGGCTGCTAAGACGAGCCGATCGAGTTCCGCATTCTTAAGATGCGTCTCGTTCCAAGGTGCAGTCGACAGATAGGTGAGGCTATACACCTGATCCTGGGTCGCCCGACCCGCCCACAAACTGACAAAGAACGGCTTCTTGCTCCAGACCTCAGTATAGTAGCCGTCGCCGGGCTCACGCTGGACGCTAATCGGGATCCCGGCCTTTGCGGCACTTTGCTGAAACAGCTGTGCGGCGTCAGTCGCTCCTGCAAATACAGCGTCGGAAACGTGCAGTACGATTGGCGTCCCGTCATGGCCCGACTTCTTATAGTAGGCCGCTGCCTGTTCAGGATCGTATAGACGTTGTGGAATGGAAGCATCGAAAAAGGGATAGTTGGCGTTTATAGGCATATCATTGCCTACGCTGCCAAACCCTGCAAGTACCTTCTTCACTATCTCGTCTCGGTCAATAGCAAGCTTCAGCGCCATTCGGAGGTCTTCGTTGTCGAAAGGCGGGGTATCGGTTCGCATGCTGAAAACATAGTGGCTTCGGCCGGTAACATTCTTAATGCTAATTCCAGGAGCGGACTTAAGTCGACCTACGATCTTGGGATCCACCAGATTAATCATATGGACCTGGCCCGACTGCAGTGCCCCGGTGCGGGCTGTCCCATCGTTGATGATGAGCACCTCATTCTCTTCGACGTGACCGATAGCCGGATCCCAATAATTTGGAAATTTCCTAAATTCGTAGCGCACGCCAGCTTGAGGAGTTCCCTCAAGTTTATACGGACCAGAACCGATACCGGAAGCTGGATCGTCTTTTCCTCCGTTTGGCTGGATGGACAGAGGAATTTCAGTCAACGAAAATGGAAAATCTGCGTTGGCACTTTTTAGCGTGATTTTTACGGTGTTGCCTTCCGCGGACAATCGGTCGATCTGGGCAAGGCCCCCTTTCGCCATTGATTGTGACTTTTCATCCGAGTGCCGCCGTATGGTTTCTACCACATCCTCAGGCGTCACCGTTTTGCCGTTATGAAACTCAACCCCATTGCGAATCTTGAATAGCCAAGTGACACCATCACTTGACGAAGCTTCTTCTGCGACCCTGTATTCGAGCTGCCCCGAGGCAGACGTATTTACCAGAGTTTCACCAAACAGCCGGAGGTTCAAAAAACACGCATCGCTTGTCGCAAGCGTCGGATCCAATGAGTCAGCACTGCCACCACCGGCAAAGCCAGTCTTCAAGTGTCCACCTTTGATCGGTTTATCAGCAGCGAGTGCCAGACTAGGCATCATTGAGGCAGCCGCGGCACCTAAACCAAGTGCTGACGCGCGACCAAGAAACTCACGTCGCGACAGGAGCCCGGCCACGAGGCTTTTTTTCAAGTTGTCCAATTCTTCAGTCATCTAGGTTCCCCTTTTTTGACGCTGTTGTTAACGTTTCTTTGTCGCCGTGTGAATATTATTTACAATCCGTTAAGTTTACCAATATGCTGGCGAAACGAAGTATCAGTATAGGGCAGATATCTTCCGACTCTGAATACATATCCAGAAGGCCATGATCCAACACTGGCGCGAAACTGTTACCTTATGACAGAATACCAAAAATCAACCCGTAGATGATGCAGATACTACGCGCCTGTCCGAACTCAGTAAAATATGGTTTGTGGATTGTCACCATCTAGGACCGAGATGGGGATGCGGTATACTGGTAGTACGAGTTCGTGTCCGAGCCAGGTTGTTGCTAGGGTATAGCCGCGAGATGTGAGGGCGGACATCCGTAGCGATGAACGTCATCCGGATCCTCCTAAGCCATTGATTTTCAAGATTATAGTTTGGCGCGACGCTTAGCGTAAAGCTAAACTTCGCTCGCCAAATGCTAGTATGCCGAGCAGATTGCGCTATTAGAATCGACAAATTGCGTTGTGGGGGTGGCGCGATAGACGATTTTGAAGGGCGGCTATTTGCGCTCCTCAGGCCAGACGCGCGAACGCCATTGGCGGTCCTTGCAGAGAAGCAGCGTATCTCAAGAGGGACGACAGAGAATGACGACGGCTCTCAAGCGGAAGAACCCGGGCTCCGACAGCCGACCTATCTACCGAGGCCCGAGCAAACGTTCTCGACCGAAACCAAGCGTTCACGAGGCCATAGAGGCGGTCCGGTTCTGGAACCTGATGGGAGTGCGGAAGCTCCTGGAGATGCGCACGTCCTATGACGAGACCATGGGCGTCGCCATGAGAGCAGCAGGAGCCGCCTACGATCGTCGGCGATCTGCTGCTGCAGGCAGAGATATCGGACAAGCACGCCCGCTCACCGTCACCAGCTGGCTCTGGCGAAAGCAAATCGCCGACTTCGATTTTGCCGGCACGCCGGCCAATGGGGGCCCTATCCGCGACTTCGCCGCGGAGCCTTCCTCGCTGATCGGCGCAATGTCGCTCTGGTCGGCGGCACCGGCACCGGCAAGTCGCACCTGGCGATCGCCATTGCCCGGTCGCTCATCCGCAGCGACGCACGCGGCCGCTACTTCAATGTCCTTGACCTCGTTAACAGGCCCGGGACTGAGACCGCGCCAGGCGGCGGGGCCGCATTGCCGTTCCTCTTACCCGGTTCGACTTCGTCGTGCTCGACGAAGTCGGCCATCTCCCCCTCGCCGGCGCTTGCTCTTCCACCTCGTCTCGATACGGTTACCGGCGTCATCATCCACACCAACTCTGGCATTCGGCGAATGGCCCATCGGCGATGCCAATGTAGCCGCTGCGCTGCCCGATTGGCTCACCCATCCATCGCGAGATCCTCAAGACGAAAATAGTCGCTCTCAACGCCAAAGTCGAAAAAGCCAATCAGCGGTGACCTAACACCCTCTGCCCCCGTGATCAGTCGCTAAAAGGCTTACCCTTCACCACCCCAAAAAAGGGTCATCCTGCACAAAATAGAAGGTTATGCTGGGGACGCGATCCAGAAGTCCGTGCGATCTGCAGTGGCGCTGATCGTGCGGGCGCTGCAGACCCTGTGGGGCGTAAACCTGACTGTTGTCGGTACATTCGTCACCGAGCCTGACGACGTACAGCGGTTCGAACGTCCGCGCCACCTCATGGGCGGTCTTGGCTTTGTTCGCGGCGAACGAGCGACCGGCGAGAAGTCATACAGGGGACATGAACAAGGCAGGGAACTGTCGCGCTCGATGGTGCGGAGCCGCTTGATGCGATCCCGGCCGAGCCGCGCCACCGCTGGTGGAACGAAACGAGTGCCCGGATGGCGAGGCGCCTGGCCCGAACGTCCCGGCAGTCGCACAGTCTATCGCCTGATGCCGCTGCCTCGCAGTAACCGCCCTTCCGGAAGAAGCAATGGGGCCCGGACGGAACTTTCTGTCGGGTCACAAAGTGAGCACGGGCATACAGAACGGACGTAAGGCGCCTTTCTCGGAGGGGTGATCAAGGACATTTCGCCCAGTGCCTCAGTAAGACTGCGAACGGCGCCCAGCCCAGCGTTGCGCGGTCCTTCGATGTCCAGCCTGCGAGTACCTGTCCCAGTTGACGAGAAGTTGCCGCCACCCACAGGGGAAGCCGACAGGTCTAACGACCTTTCCAAACAGGCTTGCGTTTCTCGGCGAAGGCGAGCAGTCCCTCGCGCTCATCTTCTGAGCCAAACACTTTCTTGATGATTGGAAGTTCGACAAGTCTGTCTTCGGTCGACTGCCCGTCAAACGTCTGGAATATCATTTCCTTGCTTGCTACCAGCGCGAGCGGAGCATTAACGAGGAGCAACTGCGCAAGCTTCAATGCGTCTTCAAGCGCTTTGCCAGGCTCGGCAAGACGATTCACGATTCCGAACCGCTCGAAGTAGGAGGCTTCCTTAAATTCGCCCGTGAGTGCGAGCTCCATTGCAAGATGATAGGGCATGCGCGCGGGAAGCCGAACAAGGCCGTATGTCGCCAGTAGGTTGTGTCGAACTTCCGGCAAGCCGAACTTGGCATTACGAGCTGCTACGATCATGTCGCAGGCAAGACACGTCTCGAATCCACCGGCTACCGCGTAGCCCTCAACTGCGGCAATCAGCGGCTTATGCGGTGGCCGAGCCATAATGCCGAAGCTGCCTCTGCGTAGTTGAGGCTGCGTTCCTTCAGTAGCAGCTGCCTTCAAATCCATTCCCGAGCAGAAATTTCCGCCGGCACCTGTCAACACTCCAACCAAACAATCTTCTTCGTTGTCCAGTAAATCCATGGCTTCTTGCATTGCTACGGCCGTCTCAGCATCAATCGCATTCCTTACCTCGGGACGATTGATGGTAATAACGAGAACATTACCGCGTTGCTCGGTGACAACGCGCTCGGCTGGCTTACTCATTGATCTCTCCTCATCCATTGAGAGCGCTCTGACGCAATTGGCAGCGCTCGTCCGTGCAAGATGCCTAGTCGGTGCGCCGGGCCAAACCCAGTTTGCTATCCTTCCAGCCGAGCTGCGTCCGAGCCCAGCTCACTTTCTGCTCTGTCTACATCCAGCGCTTTTGGGCAACGGGAACCTCGTGCGAATCGACTCGGTTCGCCGTGCTTTGCTAGGCAGGAACACCGGGATATGGAGCGAGACGTTAAGCCTGATCGCTCGTGCCCCGCCTCGTGCTCTGCTTCCACCGCGCGACATAGCCCTGTGCAGGCATTGATAAGAATTTCTGTTTTCACGTGGAGCGAGAGGGCTCTACCGTAGCTCTGCCGTTGTTGAGCACAACAACGCCACGTTCGGGAACGCTACTGCGAAAACTGACGGTCGAACCGTCGCGCCACATTTCGGTACGAATGGTATCTCCGGGATAGACAGGAGCTGAGAACCGTACCTTCATTGCCGTTAAACGCGACGGATCGTATTCACAAGTCTCACGCAGCAATGCATGGCCAGCGACGCCGAAAGTACAGAGGCCATGGAGGATTGGCGATTCGAAGCCTGCAACGCTGGCCACTTCCGGATCCACATGAAGTGAATTGTCGTCGCCGCTCAATCTATAGATGAGAGCAGCTCTTTTATCTGTCCTGTAATCCCAGACCGCATCAGGGGTCCGGTCGGGGATGGGATGAGGTGATGGTGCACCATCGGCTCGGCCACCGAAGCCGCCATTGCTCCGGCAGACTTCAGTTGACGTTAAGGTCGCTATTTTTCGACCCGTCGAAGGCTCTCGCAGCTCATTGCTCGAGTAGATGAAAGCTCCTTTGTCCCCCCGATCCAAGACGTCAAGCACCTTCGTGGTGCCAATAACGACACCTTCAACTGGCAGAACTTCATGGAGCTCAAACCCTTGCTCGCCGTGCAACACATTTTCCCACGTGATGCCGAGCGACTCGTCCTGATGCCAGAATCCAGGCGTGGCGAGCACGGTAGCCATCATCGGCAAAGCCAGCATCCGTTGCTCGTAGACGAAGCGCAACTGCCGGGGATCTGTAGGAGGCTCCCCTAGCCCTACGCCTAAGGCGTACAAGGCTGTATCTCTACGGGAAAAGCAGTGTTCGACCGGCTCAAATTGCCGGTTCAATATGCGCTCTGCGGAGAAATTCGTCATTTCATGTTACCGACGATATAGATTTCTTCTTGATTGCCTAGGTACGGGGAGCCCCGCTAACGCCGCCAGTGTGTAGCCCGCTACCCAGCTCTCTGAGTAAGTTGGTGACCATATGGCTACTATTCAGCAGCATACTGCACAAAAGGAGTCGCATCTTGCGTGACACCATTGCGCGAAATGACACATCGAGGAAGAGACATTAATGTCATCTGCTGGGTGAGTTTTTTAAGCGACTCTGGTTAATGCTTCACGGAGGAAGCCGCGCCCCAGCAGCATAACAAGACGCCTGCGAACCCGCTTGAACGCATGCTCAAGTCCTGGGCTGCACTGGTTACAGGATCGCATTTCACCTACTGCTTTCTACCAGGCTTGGCCTCGCCCACGTGGCTCTAGTGATTCAATCTTCGCTGGTCGCCACGTCGGCTTGGTGAGGCGGACGGCACATGCCGGGTTCGTCCTCGTTGCGCTAGAGAAACGCACCTTCGCCACGCGACCTGCTTCTGAGGGCCTGCCAGAATCGACCACCCCGCGCAAACGCGCGTCGACCTTCGATTTGATGACGGTTCGATTACAGTTCAACGCCCTTCAAAAGTTGGTTTGCGCTTCTCAATAAAGGAACGCACTCCCTCCTTGTGGTCGAGAGTTTGCACGGTCAGGCTCACATTGACGGCTTCATAGTCCATCGATTCCGCAAGACTCGAGGTCACGGCGTGATTCAGGCTGTCCTTCATAAGTGCGAATGCGAATGTGGGACCAGTTGCGAGCGAAGCGGCGAGGCTGAAAGCCGTCTCGCTAAGTTCATTGTCGGGCACGACGCGGTTCACGAGGCCGATGATCTCGGCGCGTCGTGCATCGATGCGTTCGGAGAGAAACATCAGTTCGCGCGCGCGGGCAACTCCGACCAGTCGTGTTAGGAGCCAGTTGATCCCGCAATCCCCGGACAGAGCAATGTGTGCAAATGCCGTCGTCAGAACGGCGGACTCTGAAGCGATGCGCATGTCGCAAGCCAGCGCGATCGCAAGGCCTCCGCCCGCAGCGGGCCCAGCGATGGCGGCAATAGTGGGCTTTCGCACCGCCATCAGGGAACTTATGAGCATGCGGTGATACGCGCGTTGTCTTGCCACCCGCTGTCTGAAAGTTGCCAGCCCTGAGTCTTGGCCTCCCATGTCTTTGACGTCGCCGCCCGCACAGAAGGCCCCTTGTGCGCCTGTAATAAGGATGGAGCCAACTCTCGAATCGTCATTCAAACTTAAGATCAAGCTTTCCCACGCAGCGACCATTTCGTCGGAAATCGCATTACGCGCGCCCGGACGATTTAGGGTGACAAGGGCAGTTCGATCGCGGATTTCACACAGCAGTTCGCCTGTACCTGAGTCGATTTCTACTGTTTGAGAAGACACAGGATGCTCCACCGTTAAAGGGACGTCCCACAGCGCTACGAACATGATCAGATTCGAACTACGGCGGTAACGCGCAAGAAAGTTCTCCGCCGTCCGAAGACCTGCCCAGAGCCTTAGTCTACCGATGATGTCGGACCAGCCGCATGACCGCATCCACGGCGATCGCCCCCTGCCCTTGGGGGCGCACGATCAGCGGATTAATCTCGGCTTCGACGAAACGCTCCTCGTTGGAGATGGCGAATTGGGCAAACTTTTCAATAGTATCGACCACCGCTTCAATATCGCCCTTCGGCCGGCCGCGCCAACCGTCAAGCAACGGAAACAGTTTCAGACTGCCCAGGGCATCTGCAATTGCAGCACGTGAGGCGGGCAACAACACGGTGGCAGTATCACGTAGAAGCTCCGCTTCCGTGCCGCCCATCCCAATTGTAAGGGCAAGACCCATCGAATCTACCCGGCGTATGCCCACAAGCAACTCGCCCAGTCCATCGTTCACCATCTCTTCCACTAAGAAGTTCTGAACGGAAAGTTGCGGCGCAGAATTCTTGAGATTCTCTGCCATTTTGCGCACGGCTTTCCAAGCCTCATCGGGTGTACCAAGGCGCAGCACAACGGCTCCCAACTCGCTTTTGTGTGCCAGTCCCGCGCTAAGCGCCTTCACCGCCACTGGAAAGCTAAGTTCGTCAAGCCGGCCCGTTTGATCTGGCATCACAATCGCGCTCCGAGGCACAGCTATACCAGATGCTCCGAGTTCGGCTTTGGCAGCTGCTTCATCGAGAGCAACCTCTTCCGTCAGACCAGTCCGGCAATCTGGCAGAAGAATTTCTTCGTCGGTCCTTTGAGAAAGAACATCCGCCAGTTCCGAAAAGCGCATCGCATTTGACACAGCGCGGATGCCGTCTTCTATCCCTTGGAGCGGAACCAATCCGTCTGCTATCATCCTTTCTCGGACGCTTTTCGGTAACGCTTCCGGCAAAGTGTTAACAAAAGCAGCAGGCATCCGCCGCTCTCGTGCTGCTTGCGCGAATGCCTTGGTGGTGACATTCCAGCTTTCTGGATCCCAGCTCCCTCCAGGTGGGTAACACATTACCTGCAGTGCCATGTCACGATTATCTGACAAGTATGCCCGATAGATATTCAGATTTTGATCCGACTCCTGTCCAGCGGCGATGTCGAGAGGGTTGGCGGGATGAACAAAGGGAGGCAGATATTTCTCAAGCTCTGCGGCCACTTCGGCTGAGGGCGTCTGCAGGTCAAGCCCGTTTATTTCGGCGATGTCGCCACCAATCACCGCATATGTGCCCGAACTGGTTGCATATGCCGTACGACGTCCCTTCACTCTTGAGGTATACACAAGCATCTTCAGCGTCTCCAACGCTTCAGTCGGAGTGCGCACCTCGACAAATCCGAGCCGCTTAAACAGCGCGGAAGTCACAACATCATCGCCCGCAAGGGAAGCGGTGTGTGACTGAGTAGCTCGACGTCCGGCACCTGTTCGGCCGCCCTTGATGACGACCACCGGAATACCCTTGCGCGCGGCTTTGAGACCCGCAGCAGAGAGGGATGCCGCGTCCATAATGCCCTCCAAATAAAGATTCACTGCCCGAACGCGCTCATCATCCAGAACCACATCCATAACATCGGCTGCAGTGATCATCGCTTGATTGCCGAGCCCGACGGAATAGGCCACAGGTAACGACCGATCCCCAGCTCCTACGTCAGAGAGGTACGAACCCCCATTGCTTATGAGGGCGACGCTGCCATGCTCGTCGTGGTTACCGAAATAGTTCATCATGAAGACGGAACGATCAGCAAAGTTGGCCACGCCCGGACAATTTGGCCCGATAATAGGCATTTCGCCTGCCGCTTCGACCAATTCGCGCTGCGACTTTTCTCCGCCATGCATTTCAGAGAAACCAGCACTATTGCATATCGCACCTACGACACCGAGTTTCGAAATTTCTTTGACCACGCCCACGACGTTCTCGCGGGGTACCGCCAAGAAAGCGACCTCTGGTACGCCGGGGAGGCTGGCGACGTTGGGAACGCAAGGTATGCCCGCCAGCTCGCTGCGACGCGGATTGACGACGTAGATGGGTCCTCGAAATCCGCGCGCACGACAATTTTCGATGGCAGGAACCAGCGACGCTCCGCCGATGAATACGGCACTTTGCGGGGCTAACATACGCTTAATACGTGCTCGCATGTTCTCGCGCGCGCTATAGTAATTCAACATAGCCCCCTCTTTGTTAGTGGCGGGGATGTGGCGTTCTGTTCAACCCGCGCATCCTCTTATAGGCTACGAAGCCGACTGAAAAATTCGAAATAAATTCATTCGCCACTTTACTTTTTGAGCACCTTGCGGCGCTGGGACTGTGATAGCGCCCGCGGAATAACCTGCGCAGTTATTCGTCGAAGTGGATGGGGATGTGCCAACGGGCTCGGAGGCGTTGGATCGCGAGTCTTGCCGGCTTCATTGGCGTGCGCGTCGCCCTGAAGCTATCTAGGCTTCGCTGTCGCTTTCGCCGTCTACGCCCTCGAGCTCACGCGTCTCCTTCAACTTTGCCATTGAAGCCGTGTCCCGGCACGGGTGACGAAGCGCGCCCCGGGGACGAAAGCCCGGATTATCGCGCGGCTGGAAGGTGGCAAGTCGCATACCCCGCCCCGCGCCATCGATGCTCCTGGGGATCGAGCCGCCCCAGCAGATTCTATCGCACAGCAATTTTCGGCATGAAGTTCATTGGAGCGTTGGCGCCTGATGGGACATCGGAAATCAGCTTCGCGGTTTCGCTCATCGCTCTGTAATATTCATCCGCAACCTCATCCACGATTTCGCCCGCCGATTGGATTGCGGAGGCGGCGGAGACGGTATGACCGGCGCTCCAAATATCAACCCAACGCTTCGGCCCTTTCCCCGCCAAGTCGGCGCTGAACCTCTTCCGTGCTTCTTCAACGCTCAACGGTATTTCCAATTCAGCGAGATCGAGCCCGGCTTTCAGGATTGACGACCGGAGGTAATTGGCATCGAATCCGTTTATCGCCTTCGTTAGATGGATGTCGTCGATTCCTGAATTAACCACCATTTGCTTGTGACCTTGCGGTGCCAGGCTCTCATGCGTTGCGATGAAACGCGTTCCCATCATACCGAAGTCACACCCCAGCACTCGTGCTGCCCAAAGTGCATGACCGTCAGACAGGCCGCCGGCGAGCCCCACCGGCCCGTCATAGATCGAGCGAACTGCCCTGACGAACGATAAGCCGTTCAGCCAACCGGTCTGTCCTCCTGCGCCTGCGCTCAGAAGTACCAGACCATCGGCACCCACTTTGATCGCTTTTTCCGCATGGCGCATCGTGGCGACATCTGTCAGGACTGTGCATCCTACATCATGCAATTGAGGAATGACCGCCTCCGGAGATCCGACGCTCGCGAGCACGATCTTGACCCTGTGCTTGACCAAAACATCGACATCGGCCCGCAGAGCCTCAGGTGTTCTGCGCATGACGATGTTGGGACAGCATGGTGCCGAAACATCATCCGAATCCGCACAAGCTCGCTCTATCCTCGTCAGCCACTCATCCAGCTCTTCAGGCGTCCGTGAATTGAGGGTTGGAAAAGCCCCGATGGCGCCCTTTCGACAGACCGCCGAGACGAGCTCGGGTCCCGACACTCGCTGCATCGGTGCCGAGATGAGGGGAATACGCATTCTGGAATTGATTGAGGCAGGCAAGCTCATTTCGCTTATCCTATTCTGCTAGGTGGGAACAATGGCTGGGAACCGCCATAACCGGCTCGATCGCTTCCGCCTGCTGATCCCGGCTCACCTTCGGCGAATGAAATAGGCGTTCTGCGATGCCACTATGACGCTCTCCACAGTGGGTCGGCTCGTACATCCAGCAACAGTCCTCGAGCCGGATGTAGAGAGTTGTCGCCGACGCGACCTGCTTTGGTGGCTTGCGGGTCAAGCGTTCCGTTGGCGAACATCTTGCTAATCCTCTTTGAGCCCACTTGCGCTATTGAGAAACCAGTCCACAACCAAATTGATGGCCACCGACAGGAGTGCGATCGCGCCAGCTGGAAGCAACGGCGTGATATCGCCGTACGTTATCAAAGTCGCGCTTTCGCGAACCATCGAACCCCAGTCGGCTGTCGGAGGCTGGATGCCCAGGCCAAGGAAGGAGAGCCCGCTAATAAGCAAGAATACGAAACAAAACCGCAGGCCGAACTCAGAAATGAGCGTTGCGATAATATTTGGCAGGATCTCTCGTGTCATGATCCAGATAGGACCTTCACCGCGGAGTCTCGCCGCTTCAACGTAGTCCGACACGGCAGCGTTATTCGCTACAGCGCGCGTGAGTCGAAAAACCCGCGTCGAATCCAAAACGGCAATAACGATTATGAGGGTTGGAATCGAGGTGCCGAAAATCGACAGAAGGAGCAGTGCGAAGATCAATTGAGGTATGGACATCAATACGTCAACTAGGCGCGAAAGGACCTGGTCTGTCCAGCGACCAAACGTGGCAGCGGCCAACCCGGCCGAAGCACCAATGGAAAAGGCAAGGATGGTGGTCACGAGCGCTATCCCGAGGGTATTCCGGGCGCCAAACACAAGTCTCGTGAACATGTCCCGGCCCAAGCTGTCTGTGCCCAGCCAAAACTGAGCGCTCCAGGGTTCGAAAGGCCCGGCGACAATCTCGGCTTCGCCATATGGAGCCAAATGAGGAGCCAGAAGTGCTGTCAGCGAATAGAGAACAATAACCGAAATTCCGAACTTTGCGCTCAATGGGGCCGAAGCCAATTTGGTGGCTCCTGATTTAAGCATTCCCTGCCCGCGTGCGATTGTCATCCGTTCTTCACTACTTGGCTATCTGGAGCGAACCACGTCATTTCGGATGCATCAAACGTGGATTTGCGATGATCGAGATGACGTCGGCCGTTAGATTGAGCAGAACATACGTTGCCGCGAATATAAGACTGCAGGCCTGGACAACCGGAACGTCTCTCTTCTGCACCGAATCGACAATGAGCTGCCCAAGGCCCGGATAAACGAACACGACCTCAACCACCACGACCCCGGTGATAAGATATGCTAGGTTGAGGACGATCACAGTAGCGATCGGCGCGAGTGCATTAGGCAGCGCATGCCTGGAAAGGACGCGCCACTCCGGAAGACCTTTCAGACGCGCGGTCTCGATATACTGATTGCCAAGCAGATTGATTATTGATGTTCTTGTCATCCTCAACATATGGGCCAGCACGACCACCGCCAAGGTAAGCGATGGCAGGGCTATGGCAGTCAGACGCCCAAGCACGCTCGTCTCAGAGTCGACATCGGACAGGCTAGGGAGGATCCCGGCATGAACGGCAAGCACGAGGATTAGAACGTAAGCGACGAAAAATTCTGGGAATGAAATGGAGGCAAGTGTGACTACATTTATAGCACGATCAATGAACGTGTTCCTGTAGAGCGCGGATACAATCCCCCCAATAAGTGCCAGAGGGACGGAAATGACTGCAGCGCTCGCGGCGAGAACCAGCGTATTAAAAAGCCGCGGCTTGATGAGCTCGGCGATATCCCTGCCGCTGGCAAGTGCCGTCCCGAAGTTCCCACGCAGTATCGATCCAAGCCAGTCGAAGTAGCGTAGATAGACCGGTACATCGAGACCAAGGCTCTTGCGGAGCGCTGCGACAGCTTCGGGTGTTGCCGACTGCCCAAGCAGTTCAGTGGCTACATCGCCGGGAAGGAGTTGAACCCCGGCGAATATCAAGAGCGAAACGATCCACAACGTCAGCGCGCCTAAGGCGACGCGCTGACCGATAATTTTTGATATCGAGGTCATTGGTAAAAAACCGATGCCCTAAACATCCTTTAGCCACCAGCGCTCTGCGCAACGGAAACTGTCCAGATCCCAATTGGATCCGATCTTGTTGTGACCGACTTTTGTGGACAGCGCGTTGACGTAGTTCGCAAAGACCGGAATGATGGCGCCGCCGTCGTCTCTGCACAGGCTCTGCATTTCGGTGTACATCTCGAGCCTTTTTGCGTCGTCCAGTTCGCTCCTTGCAGTTACCAAGAGCTCGTTGAAGCGGGCGTTGTTCCAGTGGGTTTCATTCCAGGAAGCTCCTGCCGCATAGAATTGAGAGAACATCCAGTCTGCAGTAGGCCTTCCGCCCCCATAGGTCATGTAGAAAGGCTTCTTCAGCCATACGCTATCCCAATATCCGTCCGCTGGTTCGCGGACGACATCAAGGGTGATCCCTATCTTCGCGGCATCCTGCTGATAAAGCACTGCAGAGTTCGACCGCGCCGGTGAACGCAGCATCAGAAGCGGACAACTGCACCTTCAAGTTTGTCATTCCGGCTTTCTTCAGATGGAACCTCGCCTTGTCCGGGTCCTGCTCACGCTGCGGCAAGTTCTTGGCGTAGAAGCGGTTCGTGACGGCTATTGGGTTGTCGTTGCCCAATCGGCCATATCCATTCAGCAAAGTGTCGAGCATTTGTTGCCGGTTGATTGCATACTTCAATGCCAGACGCACATTCACGTCGCTGAGTGGGGAGACATCGCAACGCATCGCCATAACGTACTGCTGGGTGCCGCTGATCGACGTGATCTCAAGGTTCTTGTTTCGCTCCAGAAGATGCACGGTCTTTAGGTCGCATCTGTCCATCGCGTGAATCTGGCCGGTCGTCAAAGCATTCGTCCGAGCTACGACGTCATGTATCGCTAAGACCTCGAAGGATTCGAACCAAGCTGCATTTGGCTTCCAGTAATTCGCAAACCGTTTGGACGTGGCCTTAACGCCGAAATCGATGCCATCGAGGACGTACCCGCCGCAGCCGACCCCGGAAGCGTCGGCTTTCCCGTCCTTAGACGGCATAATAGCTAGCTGATAGTGCTCCATGAGATAGGGAAGATCCACATTGCCTTCCGCAAGCGAGACAACAACGGTCAACGGGCCATCCGAACGAATGTCCTGCACGCCCTTGAAGAGATCTCTCACACCCGACTTGGACTGCTCGCCGCGGTGGTGGTTGATTGAGGCGACTACGTCGTCGGCATGTAGAGATTTGCCGTTGTGGAACTCGACACCTTGGCGGAGTTTGAAGGTCCACGTTTTGGCGTCTTTCGATGGGCTCCAGGATTCGGCAAGCTCACCGACCAGATTTCCCTCGGGGTCTATTTCGGTAAGATAGCCGTGAAGGCTGTGACCGAAATTGTACATGAACTCGCTTAAATAGGTAGCGGGATCGAGTGTGTCTGATGTTGCCCCAGCACCAACTCCGATTTTGAAATGGCCGCCTTTCTTCGGGGTAGCGTCCCCAGCCATCGATGGCAGAAGGCCACCCGCGGAACCGATGGCCATTGCCCCGATTCCCGCTGCGGATTGCAGAAAGCGCCGGCGGCTAACAGCCGTCAGCGGCGAAAAACCATTCCCTTTTACCATTGCAGTCCTCCCTCTGTGACGTCCTTCTCGGTGACGTCGCTCTTCGTTTTCCGGGGAAACTCGGGGCGCGATAAAGACCGACCTCGCTTTCAATCCGGCAACCGGTCGCTGTCGAGGAAATCACTCTCTCTCGCAGCCGGTGAATCACGCTAGCATTGCCGACCGGTAGAGGAGTCGTGCAAAAATGTCATCTGGCGGGTGACTTTTTTAGAGCAATCCGAATCCACTTCGGGGCCACTAGTCCGCAGTCCGAATTCGGCGGAGAGGAGGGCGGCGGTGAGACAGGGTAATCGTTGCCCGTTCTTTGCCGTGTAGGGATGGCGAAAGACTCCGATCACGGGTTTCCCACTTTGTCGCGGCGTTCGTTGCTGAATCTGCATCGACCGACCGAAGGTCCGCAATTGCGAGAGCGCGATGTAATGCCGCCGCATGGCCCTATTCGAAACCGCGTGGCCGTAATCTGGTCTTTCGCTGCGAACGCGAACTGATAGCCGCAGTTGCCCGTGACGGTAGTTCTGGGAGACAGTTCAGCCTACGATACAGCAATAGCAATCCGGGCCGTAACCGACCGCTTCTCTCGCCGCTGTCGCCATCTCAGCTACAACACGCTCTCGGAGGTCATTGGAAGAGGAGGTGTGATCAATGGCCGGCCTCCTTCCAGTCGGCATCTAACCACATGGAATACGATCCAATCGATCCTGGTTTTCCGGCGCGAGCCTTCTCAAGCCCGTCTCCGGCAGGTGATCAAGTCTACAGGAAGATAAACGTTGACGCCGTCGCGTTGGTGAGCCAAGCAGCTCGAAGCTGTCTTATCCGCTTGCCGCTTCTACCCGATTTTTTCCGATCTGACAGCAATGTCGTGGATACGCACCCTCATTTCGAAGTGATGGCAGGGCTAGTCCGTCAAGGCGCTCTGCGGTCATGGCTCAAGACCCCGCAGGCCGTACCTCGACATTGTCGATCAGTCTCGTCTCACCGAGCCATGCCGCCACCAGCAATCGCGCGGGGCGGTTGAGTTCGTGCAAGCGCTGCAAATTTTCCTCCGCCCGCAGTTCCAGATATTCGACTTTTGAGTAGCCCGCGGAAAGTATTGTCGCGCGCGCTTGCCAAAGCATTTGATCAACCGACGCGCCGCGCGAAAGTAATTGCGCCACCTCCCTCAGGGTCGACGCGAGCAGCGGCGGCACCTTTTGCTCCGACGACGATAGCCTGGTGTTGCGCGAGGACAGGGCAAGGCCATCGATCGCGCGGACCGTTGGACAGCCGACAATGGTGATTGGAATATCAAGATCAAACGCCATGCGCCGCACGACGTGCAACTGCTGGAAATCTTTCTCCCCGAAGAAGGCCAGATCGGCGCTGGTCTGCAGAAAGAGTTTGCCACCACGGTAGCCACGCCGCCGAAGTGTCCCGGACGGTACTCGCCGCACAGCCCCTTCGCTGACGCTGTTGACAGTAACCGTGGTGGCGAATCCATCCGGATAAATGTCGATACCTTCGGGCGCATAGAGCAAGTGCGCGCCGAGTGGTGTCAGTTTGCCGACATCGTCGTCCTCTGTGCGCGGATATGCTCCGAGATCGGACTGGTTGTTGAACTGCTTCGGATTGGACGAACAGGGTCACAATTACCCGGTCGGCTTGGACAAGCGCTGCCCGCACGAGGCTGAGGTGTCCCTCATGCAGAGCACCCATAGTCTGCACAACAGCCACCTTCATGCCTTGGCCACGCCAGCCGGCAACAATTGCCCGAAGGTCTGCGACAGTCCGAACGATGGCGACACTCATGCTGCGTCCTCTCCAGCAAGGGATTTTGGTGTATCGCCGAAACGTTTTCGGCGGGCTGGAAAGCGCCGCTTGGCCACGTCCTTTGCATATTCGGCTATTGCGGCGCCGGCCTCCTGACCGAGTTCGGCGTATCGCCTGACAAATTTCCGTCGAAAGTCGGTGAACATGCCCAGCAAATCATCGACCACCAGGATCTGCCCGTCACGAGAACTCAAGCTAGTATGGGGATCGCACTCCATTCAACGATACATAAATCGTTTTCATCTCTGTGTAGTACTGCAATGCGAGCTTGGAATTTTCCCGGCCGACACCCGATAACTTTGAGCCACCAACCGGAATTTCCACCGGCATAATGTTATAGGTATTGATAAAGCAGATTCCTGCTTCGAATTCCTTTGCTACACGATGGGCTCGCGTAAGGTCATCAGTGAATACGCCTGCCGCGAGACCGAACTCTGTCGAATTGGCTCGTATGACTACCTCCTCTTCGGTTTCGAATTCCAGCACTGACATGACGGGACCAAAGATTTCCTCCCGCGCTATCGTCATTTCGTCAGTCACATCAGCAAAAACCGTCGGCTGCACAAAAAAACCTGGCCTGTTCAACTGAAGCCCTCCGTAAACCAGTCGCGCGCCCTCCGCGAGGCCCCGGGCAATGTAGGCCTTCACTATCTCCAACTGGCGCTCGCTTACCATAGGTCCGAAGTTGACCTCAGGGTCCATCGGGTCGCCGATTTTAATCGATGCCAGTCTAGAGCACAATTTTTCAAGAAAGGCTGTCTTTATTCGCTTTTGCACGAAGACGCGAGTGCCATTAGAGCAGATCTGTCCTGATGAGAAGAAGTTTCCTAAGATGGCACCACTCACGGCATTCTCGAGATCCGCGTCGTCAAAAACGATCAGTGGAGATTTTCCGCCAAGTTCCATTGTGACGTGCTTCATCCCCTCGGCTGCAGCAGCGTATACTTTGCGCCCTGTCGAAACAGATCCGGTAAGGGACACTTTGGCGACGCGCCGATCGGCTACGAGGGCGGCTCCAACATCGCCGTATCCCTGCACAACATTGAAGATGCCCTTCGGGGCACCGGCTTCCAAGAGCACTTCCGCAAGCTTCAGTGCAGATAGCGGCGTAGTTTCAGAGGGCTTGAAAATCATGGCGTTGCCGCAAGCCAATGCCGGGGCCGCCTTGGAACAGGCGATTTGAATCGGATAATTCCAAGCGCCTATACCCACACATACGCCAAGCGGCTCCGGTACGGTAAAGGCAAAATCCCCATTCGCGAGAGTTATGTACTCACCAGTCAAACCAGCAGCCAATCCGCCAAAATACTCCAGTGCATCGGCTCCGATAGATGCATCTGCAACGAGTGTTTCCTGGATAGGTTTTCCGGTGTCGTGCGTCTCTAGTACAGAGAGGTCGTGATTGGTGGCACGCAATATTTCGGCTGCCCGGCGCAGAACACGTCCGCGCTCGGCGCCTGTCGCAGAGCCCCACTTTTTTTGCGCGCTCTTTGCTGATTGCAGCGCCTTTTCCACTATTTCTGGTGTGGCGGCGCTAAGTCGCGCGATTGTCTCGCCGTTTGCCGGATATATAACCTCGATCGGTTCCCCGCCTGCGCTCTCAACGTATTCTCCATCGATGAAGTGGCTGGCCTTGGGCTGAAATTTCATTCCGGTTGCACCTCGAGTTTACTATGCAAGCATGGGTCGGTTTAAGCGCTCCTATGCAGACGCACCTGCTGCTAGGTTAAGATCACCGGTATCACCCCTGGCTATGGTTGGGAGCGCAAAAAAAGTAATGCGGCTGGTGATTTTCTTTCGCCTGACGCGCGCCGAAAGCTCCACTATAAAGTCGACATCGAGGCGCACTGAGCAGGCTAATGTTATTTAGGGGCAACCCATCACCCGGCGTTGTACGCGTGGGGCTTTCACCCGCGACTGTGTCATCGTTGATTTCGTTGGTATGGTCGGGTATGCGGGGCCGCTTCGTTGGCGGATGGCCGGCGACACAAGGCTGTCACGCCTTCAGAAACGCCATGTCTGTTGATACGCTTTCATTACCGCCTCCCAAGGCGCCTAGGGTGCTGCGCGACCGTCGTGCGGCTGACTGGGTCGTGGCCGGCTTTGCGACCGCGCGGCACCCCAAATTGGGTCCAATGCAAAGGCCGCTGTCAGCGAGGTGAAGAGTAGTGAGTTAGCGGGCTTTGGGCGGCCGTCTCCGGCGCCATGCTGTTTGCCTATTGTGACGCTTACGTCATAGCGGGGCAGCGTGCAGTCGCTGACTTAGGCGAATATCTGCTTGGCTTCGGTCTTTTGCCCTGGAGGGGGCGGCGCTCTATCCTATATCGCTGCGCACGCTACAGCGACGTTGCCACGCTTCTCGGTCATCGGATCGGCGCAACTGTCCATTTGTCCCGCGGGGTGGCGGATCTAAAAGATGCTAGGGATCAGCGGTCGTTGACTGACAATTCCGCCTGCCACAGCTGACACGATCAAGTTAGGAGTAAGCTGCAACCATGATTATTTCGCCTGTCATGGTAATCGAGAAGGACTGGATAGATTACAACGGCCATCTAAACATGGCCTACTATCACGTTCTCTTTGACCGGTCCGGTGAGGATGCATTCGAGAAGATCGGGCTCGGCGCCAGGTACGCACGCACGCGCGCTTTGTCGAATTATTCTGCTGAAGTCCATGTCTGTTATGTCCGGGAACTCCACCTTGGACACAACGTCACTGCAACATTTCAGCTTCTGGACCACGACGAGAAGCGCTTGCACTTCTACCAAGAGCTTCGCCACATCGATGGATGGCTGGCCGCAACGTCGGAACAGCTATCCCTTCACGTCGACATGGCAGGTCCGAAGGTAGTGCCATTTCCCCCGGACATCCTTGCGAACCTGGAACAGGTGCAAGCCACCCACGCATCGCAGGGTGTCCCTGTCCGCGCCGGTCGAGCGATCGCGATCAAGAGGAGGGTGCACGAATGATCCTCCTCGGTCCGCGGACGATATCGACGGGGTTGCCGGCTTTTGGTTGAGTTCTGCCAGGCATAAGAAGGGAGCAGATGGCGCATTCGAAGGTGCGAGAAGGAGATTTACGCCTGGCGCCAACCGGATCTTCGTCGACTTGGCCGCCGCTACATCGCGGTCGCAGCCACTCGCTCCATCATTTCCGCCCGCTCATCGCAACTTCGAACATGCGCAGCCTGCATTCCGCAGTTAGAAGTCTTGTTCATGCATGGTCCGTACGTTGTGGAGCGATCTATGCAGATTTCCCCCCTTGTGAAGGCCGAGCAGCAAAAGCTCGAAACGTGCCATCGTAGAATTGGGCACCCTGGACAATCTTCAGCAGGTCCGGAATCAGTTCACCATCTGCAACTAGACTCTTGCTAGCTGCTTAGTCCTCCAAGGGCAGCCAGACGCCCTAAGTGGTGATCCGCATCGCCAAGCAATTTGTCGATCATGGTCACATGCTTAAAGTAGTGACCGATGCTGTACTCCATTGTCATTCCGATGCCGCCGTGGAGCTGGATCGATTGATTCCCGATCGCTTTCGCCGACCGGCAAATCTGGACCTTAGCCGCCGAAATCGCGCGCTCGCGCTCGGTCTCATCACTTTCGTCGAGCATAAGTGCAGCGTACATGGCCATCGAGCGCGACTGCTCCAACTCTACAAGCATGTCCACAGCCCGATGCTGCAACACCTGAAAGCTGCCGATTTTCCTACCAAACTGCTCTCGCGTTTTTAGGTAGTCGAGCGTGATCGCCTGCATTCTGCTAAATGCGCCGACAGCCTCTGCGCACAACGCTGCAATCGCCTCCTCGGCGACGCGGGAGATAACCGGGAAGGCATTAGCCGGGTCGCCGATGACATCGGCCGCATCAACTCGCACATGCTCGAGTGTTATATCAGCCGCACGCAGACCACTGTGTGTCGAATAACCACGACACTCAAGGCCCGGCGCATCAGCCTCAACCAGGAAAAGGCCAATACCATACTCTTGTCTGGTATCACCGCTCGTTCGAGCAGACACGATAATCTTATCGGCTGAATCGCCGTGCAGCACGAGCCCCTTTGTGCCGCTCAGTATCCAGCTGTCGCCATCTTTCGTCGCAAGCGTTTTAACATCGAAGAGGTCATAGCGAGACTTGGGCTCGAGGTAAGCAAAAGCAAACTTTGCCTGGCCCTGGGCGATGGCGGGAATAAGCGCCGCCTTTTGAGTGTGGCTGGCTCCATGACGGAGGATGCCGCCAGCAAGCACCACCGTCGCGAAATAGGGCTCAAGGATCAGCGCCTCGCCAAAGGCTTCCATCACGATCATGGTCTCAACCGGCCCACCGCCGAAACCACCATATTCTTCCGCAAACGGCATCGCTACAAGCCCGAGTTCGGCGTAGCTTGCCCACATCGTCTCGCTATATCCGCGCTTCTGAGCCCGATACCCGTTGCGATCGCCGAACCCATACTTGTCGAGCATCAGTCGCGAGACACTGTCCTTCAGCAGCCGCTGCTCTTCCGTAAGATCAAAATTCACTGGATTATGTCTCCTGAAACCAAGGCGAGATACGGTCGACCTCAGAAAGCTAGAGGCCGAGGATCGCCTTCGCGATAATGTTCTTCTGGATCTCGCTTGAGCCTGCGTAGATTGTGGCCGCGCGACTGTAGAAACAGGCAGGCACAATTGTCTTTGCCCCGTAGGCACCAAACGGCGAGCCGATACAGCTCTCACTATCGTCGTCCGACAATTCAGGAAGTGCGTAAGGGCCGAGGACATCCATGAGAAGCGACGTAGCATTCTGCTCGACTTCCGAGCCCCTCAACTTGAGAATTGAGCTAGTGGGGTCGTGTTCGCCTGCCTTTTGTTTCGACGCCTTTGCAACTACTCGCAGATACGTGATTTCAAATGCTTTCAGCTCAACTTCGAGTGCGGCAAGTTTCTTGCGGAAGCTCGGTTGATCAACTAGTCGCGTCCCGCCATCAAAACACTGTGCAGCAAGATCTTTGATCCACTGAATGCGCTCCTTGGTGATGCCAACGCCGGCGTCGATGACACGTTCGTTGTCGAGGACCACCTTGGTATAAGTCCATCCCTTGTTCTCTTCACCGATCAGGTTTTCGATCGGAACATGCACATCAGAAAAGAAGACCTCATTCACATCGTAACTGCCATCAATCATCTTGATCGGACGCACGGTGACACCAGGCGTCTTCATGTCGATTAGGAGGAATGAGATGCCCTCCTGCTTCTTCACATCGAGGTTGGTCCTGACCAGGCAAATGATCCAATCGGCATATTGAGCCCCGGTCGTCCAGATCTTTTGACCATTGACAATATAATGATCGCCATCGCGCACCGCGCGTGTTTTCAGCGATGCAAGGTCAGAGCCCGCTCCCGGCTCCGAGAAGCCTTGGCACCACCAATCGTCGGCGTTGATGATACGAGGCAGAAAGTATTTTCTCTGCGCCTCATTCCCAAATGTGTAGATGAGCGGACCGACAATGGAAGCGCCGTAGCCGAACAACATCCGGGCGGGAAATGCCTGCACCTCTTCTTCGAAAATATACTGCTGGATAGGAGACCATTCTGCTCCTCCGTATTCCCTTGGCCAACTTGGGACACCCTTCGAATGAAGGATCCTCGTTCCCGCTGCAATTTCGTCCTTTGACAATTGGCGGCCTTCCGAGAGTTTGCGGCGTGTCTCAGGTGGTACACCGTCCAGTAGGAGATGGCGCACTTCCTCGCGGAACGCCTGTTCTTCTTCTGCAAACACGAGGTCCATTGTGATCTCCAACTAGGTTAGACCGCGCACGGAGGGCCGGCAGGTCGGCGAGTATGCACCGCAAGGTCGCGGCCGAAGATAGGCGTCGTCCGCGATCGTTCAGGTCGCCAGCAGCGGATCTTGCTGCACGCCTCCAGGGGCAGCGTCGCTGAACAACTCCCCAGCCGCCGCGCACCATTTCCACCGAACCTAATCGGAAGCAAATGAACCACGCAGCGAACCGAGGAGTGCGACCTCCTTTAGCGACCAGCTAAAAGGAGAAACTGACCAATTCTTCAGTCGAGACCCTTGTAGCGCTCCTGAGCTTTATCAAGAGCACCGCGTAGCCCATGCTCTCTTATCGCCTTCTGCATTTCGCCATATTGTGGCATTGCTTGGGGCGACATAATTGCAATCTGCTCCAAATAGTAGTCCGTCGCAGTTTTCAACCCCTGCATCTCATAGACCCGGTTTAGATACATTTTGTGCATCTGCTGCATTTCACGCGGCATCGCGGCCATAAGTTTGGCCTTACGCTTGGTAGCTTCGTGCAATTCACCAGGTTCAACCACCTCAGTAACCAGGCCGATTTCTTTGGCTCGATGCGCAGAAACTTCACCTCCTGTGAGCATTATGTCCTTTGCTGTCTTCATATTAACAAGCCAGGGCAAGAACATGCACATCCCGCTAATTCCGTAGCGAAATTCATTGTAACCCATTTTCGTATCTGAACTTGCAATAGTAACATCACAAAACAATGAGAGTTCAAAACCTTTTCCGATAGCGACACTATGAACAGATGCAATAACGGGTTTGGTTATCCGCCAAGGCGTCGTGAATTCATCAAACTGTCTAAAGCCATATGTGCGCCACTCGAAAACGGATGACCAGGTATCTTCAGCATCTTCTTTAAGGTCATGTCCGGAACAAAAGCCCCTCCCGCTTCCGCGAATAACGATAACGTTTACGTTCTCGTCTTCATCCGCCTTGAGCAGACCGTCCCTGAGTTCAGCAATGAGGCGCTTATTCATTGCGTTAATTCTCTCTGGCCGATTGAGCGTCAACCAGCAAATGTGGTCGGCATCCACCTCATACAAAAGGTGCTGGTAGTCTGCGATACTCGCGATTTCAGAGTTCATGGGAACCTCGTTGGAAGTGGTTTTCAGCCGGCGCGCCAGGGGCACCCGCCGTGGAGAGCGTCCCCAAACCGAGTACGCAGCACGGTCATGTACAGATACCAGTTTTCCTCCAGGATGAGGTTCACAAAAAAATCACCTACCTGGTGAATTCCTAGCGAATTCAAACTGCTATGCAGTCTTTCCCCATTTCATGTCACATAGCTGAGCGTACCGCCAAACGGCCTTATTGGCGGTTCGCGTCCGTCGACACCCCGGAATTGCGGCGCGAGACCCGGCACCGCATTGGCATGCCCATGAGGCTTAGCTCATGCGGTTGCGCAACTTGTCTTCATCCAGATCGATGATGGCAGAGGCGGTGCAAAGATGTGGCCCAACGATTTTGTGCCCTTCTGTAAGACATATGGCGACGAGATGGACCGGTTCTTCATGGCCATATCAGCCGCTCCTTGGGGCGACTGGAATAGGGACCGCTAGGTGTGTCGAAGCGATGTCGCCGATAGCACCATGATCGTGGGCATGACGGAAGTGTCGCCGCCGCTTCGCCGGCCGTCCGGCTGATTTACAACATTCGGCATCGACGTCGAAGGCGACGCCATTTGATGGCAGGACTGCGAACTGTCGACCTGATTTGCGGTCAACCTCGGTCAGCGAAACTGGTCCGGTGGTGAAAGTCCCAGATCGCGACAGCGCTTTGTTTCGCAATGGCCGGCGTTCCACCGGACGAACCAATAGTGGCGTTGTCAATGACTAGGAAGTCGAGCGTGTGTCCCCTTCGAGCGCTCTTTGCTCAAGCCTCCTCTTTTGACGCTCATATCCGCCTCGGGAGTCGCATTCAGGTTGCGCAGCCGTGCCCGGCCGAAGGCTTCCGATGCACTATCTGAACCACCTGTGATGACAATTTGCACAATCCCTGCGTGTCATTCCGGTCCGTCATTGCGCTCAAAGCAGCCTTTGATATGGCAACTACCTCGCAAACCGCGTGTTAGGGTGATCCCCCCGCGTTCAGGACCGCGTCTGCGCGAGCGCACGGAATCTTCCGATGGTAGCGAAATATCCCGAGGCAAGCGTCTCTGAAGCTTGTCAGAAGGGGTGTGCATCGTCGAGGCCCCACACCGCCTTCGAACTCGCCACACGAGGCGCGGCGGTGACCGTCGTGGCGGTAAGGCATGGCCTCAGCGGCAATGCGTGGTGGTTCACCGGCAGCATGCAGGCGCGCCACGGTGCAAGCGTGAGAGTGCCGAGCAGCCGGTGCTGGATCTCGGACGCGGTCGACTAGTGTAGTGCGGCTCTGCTGGATCGGTTGACACGGCTGGGACGCCGGTCGTGGCCCAGCCGCAAGATACGTCGAACTGACTTGGTTCGTCAGTCGAAGTCGGGACATCGGCGTGTCGGTGAAGAAGAAATTGCGATGCTGGAGGCCGACTTCCCGGTAGCTTTCGCCGTGGATTGCTGTTTCCGATGAGATTCATCTCGACCCGCATCAGGCGATGGCAGTGCTTCGTGCCAGGCTGGCGGCGATGGGCATCCATCCCGCTTCTGCTGCAACGCCCGGCATGCCTCCGGCTCGATCGTCAGATCGACTGCACGGGAATGACAGCCACCGATGACGGGCTGCGCGGCGCTTGGGGCGAAATGCTGAGCGCCACAGCGGGCTGCCGAGATTGCTAAGTCTGATCAACACGGCTAACTGAGGCGAGATCCGAGGTGCGGATGGCCATCTGCCAGGCAGCAATGTTGCAGGAGAAGGCAGAGGATCCGCAACCATTGCGCCAACGTGGGCATTCGAACTCGTGCAAAAATCTCGCTTAAATGCTAAGCTGGATAGGTCCCTTTGGCGAGGACATGGTGTGCTTGGGGGAGGTAATGGTCCGTCGATATTATGATCTCCCTTCATTGACAGCTCTGGCAATTTTTGAAGCCTCCGCGAGACATCTGTCATTCAAGCTCGCAGCTTCCGAGCTCAACGTCACGCCGAGCGCTGTTAGCCACCAGATCAAGGTGCTTGAGGCAGAACTTGGAGTTGCGCTTTTTGTAAGGAACAAATCATCCGGGATCTCGCTCACCAGTCCGGGCGAGGATCTTTACGCGGTGCTCGCAAGCGGCTTTTCCCAGGCGTCTCAAATTGTCAGAACGATCAAGCGAGGTGATCGTCCCAAAAATGTGACTATTGCTTCATCAGATGGGTTCGCATCGATGTGGCTTATGCCGCGCATGCCTGACTTTTGGAAGAGATTTCCGGAAATTTCCGTGGACCACCTCGTGTCCAATGATACGCGTGATTACAAGCGGGCGGAGGTCGATCTGTGTATCCGCTACGGTTTAGGCTCATGGCAGGGCGAGATTGCGGAATTGTTGTTTCCCGATATGATATTTCCGGTGTGCGGCCCGGGCTACTTACAGGAGCACCGCGCTATCACATCCGAATCCCTACCTGAGCTTCCACTTCTGCACGTCAATTGGGTAGATGCAGACTGGAACGGGTGGGATGAGGTGTTCCGGCGGACTGGAATTCCTTATGGAACACTGCGAGGACCAAAGTTTAGCAAGATGTTCGGGACAATCCAGGCTGCCCTAGCCGACCAGGGTATCGCCATCGGATTGGATAGCTTGGTGAAGACGTTGATAGATGAGGGCAAGCTATGCAGGATAACTGACCTTGAGCTGCCTGCACCGGGAGATTGGTTTGTGACGTGGAGTGACAATAAAGCGCTCTCCCCAGAGGCGAAGTTGATGCGCTCATGGTTGCTGGAAATTTCTGCTAAGGAGCGCACTAACTAGTCTCACGCCGTCACTTCCTGGTTGCCACATGTCAGAGCCTCCAATGGACTCGACCGGTACCGATTCTATTCCCAGGCGACTTGGCGTTGATACTCACCGCATGGGTGCTCTCTCTGCGAATTGAATGGATTTTGCTGGGCTCGATCGCCCTATCTGGCGCCTGGTCGTTGAATGTTGGAAAGACGATGCGCGACCTGTTCAAGGTTCGCGACGAAACGGGCCGCAAGCAAGATCGTGACGAAGGTTTTCGCCGCCGCAAGAAAATGCTGGCAGGAACAGGGTAAGTGCCCCTTCGAATAGTTGCACAAGCCGATCCTGCAAATCTCACTACCTTCCTTCGCTCGGGAATTCGCCGGGCGGAAGATCGCGTCAATCTCGTTGCCCAATTCCAAGGCGGGCACCTGGAAAGCTAGCTGAGAAGTAGGCGTCGACAACGCCGACTACCGATTCAGGAAGAGTGCACGGGGAGCGCCCTCATATTGCCGGGGGATGTCCTCGCCGGACTCGGCGCGCAAGATGCATAGTCGTGCCGGCTCCGCGGATGGTTCGGCAGGAGGAACGCGGCGTTGGCCCTTGGTGAGATAGGCGTAACTCGCCGGATGTCGCCAACGACTCCCACCGCAGGTCATGCCTTGATATCCTTTGTTCGCTCGAGGTCAAAAGCCGCTTGCTTCGCCGGAGCATTGCTTGCAGTCGATGGTGTGCTTAACCGCTTAGCCCATGCGCTCAGAAGCGTAGCTTCCCGGGCTTGCCGGAAAAACGACGGTTCGATGGCGGTTCAGAAATACGCGGTGATGGATATGGGCGTGGATGGCGCGCGCCAGAACCTGGCTTTCGACGTCGCGGCCGATCGAGACGTAGTCATCCGCTGACTGC
The DNA here is from genome assembly GCF_056781655.1 of Mesorhizobium bavaricum. Lineage (NCBI taxonomy): Bacteria > Pseudomonadati > Pseudomonadota > Alphaproteobacteria > Hyphomicrobiales > Phyllobacteriaceae > Mesorhizobium > Mesorhizobium bavaricum. The sequence continues at coordinate 38,050 of NZ_JBXAYV010000002.1, forward strand.
GCATGGGTGACGCGCACCGTGTCCTGCTCGATGATCGGACCTTCGTCGAGATCGGCGGTAACATAATGCGCGGTTGCGCCGATAAGCTTAACGCCGCGCCCGTAGGCCTGCTTGTACGGGTTGGCGCCCTTGAACGAGGGTAGGAATGAGTGATGGATGTTGATGATGCGGCCCGACATCTTCTTGCACATGGCATCAGACAGGACCTGCATGTAACGGGCAAGCACTATCAGTTCGGTGCCGGTCTGCTCGACAATGTCGAGGATTTGGGCCTCGGCCTGCGCCTTGTTCTCCTTGGTTACCTTGATGTGGTGGAAGGGAATGTCGTGATTGACCACGACCTTCTGGTATTCGAAATGATTGGAAACGACGCCAACGATGTCGATCGGCAGGGCGCCGATTTTCCAGCGGTAGAGCAGGTCGTTGAGGCAATGGCCGAACCGCGAGACCATCAGCAGCAGCTTCATGCGCGTGGTGGCATCGTGGATCTCAGCGTCCATCGCAAACTTCTCGGCGATCGGCTTTAGGCCTTCCACCAGATCGGCCAGGCCAATACCCTCCTCGGAGAGGAAGGACACGCGCATGAAGAATTTGCCGGTGTCGAGATCGTCGAACTGCGAACTGTCGACAATGTTACAGCCTTGGTCGGCCAGGAAAGTAGCTATCGCGGCGACGATACCTCGAGTTGATATGCATGAGACCGTTAGTACGTAGTGGGCCATTTCAAACTCACTTTGCAAAAGACCGGGCGCTGCTCGCACGGACATGTTCTCAGGGGCTAGCCGTGATTGATGCAAACTACCTTTGGCTGAGTCATCTCCTCGTAGGCAAAGCGAACACCTTCTCTGCCCATACTGCCGTATTTGAAGCCCCCGAAGGGCATGGCATCGAAACGATAGTCCGACGAATCGTTGATCATCACGCCGCCGGCCTCGATCCTTCTTGCCGCCTCAAGCGCGACAGAGAGATTGCTGGTAAATATGCCGGCATGCAGGCTGTATTCCGGAACGTTGGCCATCTCGATGGCTTCATCAAGCGTATCGAAGGGAGCAAGCATCACGACCGGCGCGAACACTTCCTCTTGCCATAGCCGGCAGGTCTGAGGCGTGCCTTCCAGCACAGTCGGATGGTAGAGGGAGCCCTCGCGGTGGTGTCCGCACAACAATTTCGCACCCGCGTCAATCGCCTCATTGACTGCCGCCTCGACGCGTTCCACGGCCTCTCTGGAGATCATCGGACCGACGTCGGTATCCTCGCGCGACGGATCGCCTGCCTTCAACTTTTTCGCTGCCGCGACAAAGGCATCGCGGTATCGGTCATAGAGTGCCGCCTGCACTAAAATGCGCTGGGCTCCGATGCAGTTTTGCCCAGCGGCCCAGAATGCACCCGAGACGGATCCTTCAACCGCTTTGTCGAAGTCGCAATCATTCATGACGATGACAGGCGCATTGCCGCCGAGTTCCATCGCTAGTTTCTTGAGCCCTGCCGAGCGACTGATGGCCTCTCCGGCAGCAAATCCCCCCGTGAACGACACCATACGAACGTCGCGTGCGGCGACCAGGGCCTTGCCGAGATCTGTACCACCAACCGCAATGGTTATGACGTCTTCTGGCAAGCCTGCATCGCGCAATGCTTCGACGAGGCTGATCGCCGAAAGCGGCGTCAGCTCCGATGGCTTCAGCAAAACAGCATTGCCGCCGGCGACCGCGGGACCGAGCTTGTGAGCCACAAGGTTCAGCGGATCATTGTAGGGGGTAATGGCGGTGATGATCCCGAGCGGTTCACGCGTGAACCAACCCTGCCTTTGTTCTGATCCAACATACGCATCGAAGGGCACGATCTCGCCGGCATTACGCTTTGCTTCCTCAGCCGAGAGCTGTAGCGTGTTGACGCAGCGCAGGACCTCCTTGCGCGCCTGAACAATGGTCTTTCCAGCCTCCCGGACGATGGTATCGGCGAAGGCGTCGCGACGGCGCTCGACAATCCTTGCAGCGTCTTCAAGGATGCTCGCGCGCCGGTGCCTTGGCAGGTTGCGGGAAAGCTCGGCCCCGCGTCTGGCGCGTGTCAAGAGGTCACCGATCTCGCTTGCATCCGCAGCGTCGACCGTTCCCACAAGCGACCCGTCATAGGGGCTGTATACGGGTATGGCCGCCAAGCCGGTTGTGATATGCAGTTGAGCAGCGGTCATAGGCAAGCTTCTTCTCTAATGATGCGCCGCATGCGCGGCTGCTAAGTCTCTAGTCAGAGCAGCGGTGCAAGGGCCCCATCCTATCTTCACTTGATGCATTCAGTTGATTGCCACCTGAGCCTTTGTGATAGCGGCCGGACCCCTTAGGCCGTCGTCCCCTCTCAGATTTTCTGGCCGTCGCGAACGAGTTCATCCATAACAAAGCGGACGGCGCTTTCAGCGATTGCAACGATCTCTTCGATTTCTGACCTGGTTGTTACGAGCGGCGGCGCAAAGCCCAGAATGTCCCCGTGCGGCATGGCGCGAGCGACAAGCCCCCGGTCTCGGGCAGCCTTTGAGATCCGCGCGCCAACCTTTAGCGACGGGTCGAAACGCTTCCTTTGGTCCCGATCGGCCACAAACTCGATTGCGCCCATGAGGCCAACGCCGCGCACTTCGCCGACGATCGGCAACTGGGCGAATTTCTCCTTCAACTGCGCTTGGAAAAATGCTCCAACGTCATGAGCATTGCCAGGGAGGTCTTCTTTCTCGACGATGTCGAGAACCGCGTTGGCCGTGGCGGCGCCGATCGGATGACCCGAGTAGGTATAGCCGTGAGAGAATGCGCCAACCCTGTCAGCGCCGTCTTCCATCACCTTGTAGACCTTTTCGCCAACGATCGCCGCGGAGAGCGGGAAGTAGGCAGAGGTGAGACCCTTCGCGACCGTAATCAGGTCGGGCTCGATGCCATAGTGCTGCGAGCCGAACATCGACCCCGTTCGGCCAAAGCCGGTGATCACTTCGTCGGCGATGAGGAGCACGTCGTGCTTCTTTAGCACCCGTTGGATCGCCTCCCAATAGCCTTCTGGCGGAGGCGTGATGCCGCCTGTGCCGAGCACAGGCTCGGCGATGAAGGCGCCGACATTGTCGGGACCCAGGCGTTCGATCAGCTCGTCAAGCTCGACGGCTCGTCGCGCGGAAAATTCGCGTTCGGTTTCGCCCGGGGTTGCGCCCCAATAGTGATGAGGCACCCCGGTATGGATGATCTGCGGCAGCGGCAGGTCCATATGGTCGTGATAGAAGCTCATGCCGGTCATCGAGCCGGAGACGACACTGCAACCGTGATAGCCGCGCTCACGCGAGATAATCTTCTTCTTGGAGGGCTTGCCGCGCAGGTTGTTGTAGTACCAGACCAGCTTGGCCTGGGTCTCGTTGGCGTCCGAGCCGGACATGCCATAGAATACCTTGCTCATTTTGCCAGGCGCCATCTTCACGAGACGATCGGAAAGGATCGCAAGCTCATCGGTCGTGTGCGCTGCATAAGAGTGGTAGTAGGCAAGGCGATAGGCCTGGCGCGAGATTGCTTCTGCCACTTCGGTGCGGCCGTAGCCGACATTGACGCAGTAGAGGCCGGCAAAGCCATCGATCAACTGCTTGCCGTGGGCATCCTGGATGCGGATGCCCTTGCCCGTCTCCATGATGGTCGGCTCGCCCAGCTTTCCGCTCGCAAAGTCCTTCAGCTGCGTGAAAGGATGCAGGACAGAGTTGCGGTCCTTTTCGCTTATGTCCTGGATGTTTATGGTCATTTTGAACTCCCTTTCGCTGCGGCATCTGCGACGAATTTTTCTGGTCTCTGAACTGTCGACAAGCCCCATACGCTTCAGTCGGAAGCATGCTCTGCCTACAGGAGGCCTACACGTTCTCCGCTCGAGCCTCTACTCCACACCAAGCCGCGGCAAACAAAGCGATAGCCTTTGTAACCCGCAACAGGGACGGCAAATTCACGCGCTCATCAACGGCATGGATGTGTTCGGCAATTGGTCCGTAAACCAGGCTGGTCATGCCGCCGTGTAAGGCAAAGACAGCGGCATCGAGATAGCAAGGCATTACGAAGCGTTGAAGTTCTCGTTCGGAACTGTCGGCGAGGAAGTGTGCTCTTGCCAGAAGCGCTTCTGCTTCGCTTCCGGGCGCAAGAACATACCCACCCTGCTTCACACCAACCCACTCGATGTTCGGCTCAGGGCATCCTTTCAGCTGCGGATCTTCCAAGAAGGCTTTTTTGACAAAGCTCTCAAAGCTTACCGCGCGCGCCTCCACGATGTCGCCGGGATAGAAGCCAATGCGGCCTTCAAAGCGGCACTCACTTGGCACCGAGGCGAGCCACTCGCCTCCCGATATCGTGCCAATTGTCAAAGCTATTGGGTTATCGACGCCGGCGAAATCGGGCTGAGAAACCGGTCGCTCTGCAAGCCACTTTTGTTCGAGCTGGCGAAGATGCTCGATAGTCCGAACGGCGATGTCGATTGCGCTCCTGCCGGAGGCGACCTCAAGTGGGTGAGCGGGAACCCCCTGAACCGTGATAGCAAATTTCATGACCCCGGTATTCGCGCTGACAACCTTCTCATCGGTGGGCTCCGAGATGAGAACGGCATCGGCGCGGAAACCCTCCGCCAGAACCATTGCCGCACCGTTACCCGTGGTCTCTTCCTCGATGACCGACTGAAATTGGACCGCACCCTTCAGGTCAAAGCCTGCGGCTGCAAGCGCATCGAGCGCAAACAGGTTTGCAGCCAGGCCAGCTTTCATGTCACCCGCACCGCGGCCATAGAGCCAATCTCCGTCGCGAGTGGCCGAAAACGGTTCGTATCTCCAACTGGCGCTTGTACCGACCGGCACAACATCGACATGTGCGTTGAGTGCCAGAGACCTACCGCCTTCTCGCGGTGGCTGCTTGCAGCCAACAACAATGGTAGATTCTTTGAGTTCAAACCTGGTCGGTGAGAAAGCCGGATCCTTGCCGATGCGAGCTGGATCGATCGCGAAGCTGCGAACGTCATAGCCACGTTCTTCGAGCGCGTTGGAGACAATTTTTTGAACACTGGCTTCTTTGCCTCGAAGCGAGGCAGCACGCACCAGCAGTGTCAAAAACTCTACCTGCTCATCAAAGCGATTCTCAACCGCTTTGATGATGCGCTCGATATCGGCCGGCGCCAATGAAGATCTGTCGAGTGCAACCTCAATAGCGGGATGCCGCAAAGATGTGGGCTCGTTCACGTTTGCTCTCCTGAATCTTTCAGAAGATATCGCCGCCTGTGCGCAGCGCAAAGCTACCGTTTGATATCCAAATGCCAGTTTCTTTGCGCAAAGTGCTATGGGGAAATAGACACCATGCTGCGGCTGCGCCGACGATCTCGTTTCAGCTATCCCGCTTCACCGAGCCGGGGGGCACATGCCAGCCACACGTCGGCAACAAAGAAGGTCTACTTCGTCCGGGCGGTCCACACGACCAAGGCGTTCGGATCAATAGTTTTCGACCAGAATGATAACCTGGTTACGGAGGGTGGTGGTGTTGAGTCGACGAGAGCGCAACTCGTGCGGCGATGCGTTCGAAAATGTCAGGCGAATGAGGGTTGGCAGTCAAAAATTAAGCTGCGGGCAAGCGCTCATACGGCGGCAAGCAGAATACTGGTTTCAGTCGAGGCAACTCCGTCAATACTGCGTATTTCTCGCAGTGCACGATCCAGATCTACAAGGCTTTCAGCGCGAAGTTCCGCGATGTAATCCCAGACGCCGTTCGTCGTGTAAAGCGAGACAACCTCCGGAACCCCATTGAGGGCCTTAATGAGCGCGGCGGGCTTCTTGCTTGAGGTCCTTACACCCATCACCGCGCGCAAAATCGTCTCGTCCACCTCTTGTCGAGTGCGCACCGTGAACCCGCGGACCGCGCCGGACGATATCAAGCGATCAAGCCGCTTCTGGACTGTCCCTCTTGAGGCCTGCAGCTTCTCTGCAAGGGCCGCTATAGGCATTCGCCCATCCAGCCTGAGGAGCGCAATCAGCCGCCTATCAAAATCGTCCATCGCACCACTCACAACGCAACCTGTCGATTTTAATAGCGCAATCTGCCAGGAATTACTAGCATTTAGTGAGCAAAGCTCACCTTTACGCTATGCATGACGCCAGAATATGATCCTGAAAATCAACGCTTTAGAGGAACCGCATTTTGACACCCAAAATCCAGTTCATCTGATTGAGCTGTTGGTAGGTTTGTTAGGGGTTATATATATGAACAGCAAGCTGGAGATACGTCTCGAATCTGAGTTCTTTTCAGAAGAAGCATTGTCTTCCTTTTTAGAGTTACTGATAACAGCTCCGTTTATATGCCTGCTTTTAGCTTTTCTGACGCATAACGCACACCAATCCAATGAACTGACGTCTGAGGCGGCCTTTCCGCATAGCGTTTCGATCGTGCTTCCGTCGCGCTGATACCAGGCCATCTGGAATAATTGAGCTTCGCCGCAGCTGCTGCGCCGGGGAATACCAAGCTCGGATCAGCAGGAATTCGGCGACGACCTGCTGATGAAACATCGCGTCGTGGCTTTGCCGAGTGCGGTCGCATCATACAGCCGTAATATCAGTTGGTTGCGAGCATGGCGGCCGGTCCTTACAGGCCTAGATTCCAGGAATGCCCCCCGACACAAGCCTCGATCCCCGGTCGGACAATAACCATGTGGCGTGGGCAACCTGAAGATAACCGAATCACCCGCGCTTGATGACGGCTTTGGCTGGGTCACCTGATGGGCAGTGCGACCCTTGACCTAATTCGCTCCTGGCTTCATCGCCAGCAATGACTTTTAGAATGCGATCAAACGCCATCGCAGCTTGGTTGCGTCTGCGGAAACCGAAGCCGCGGAGGTCCCCGCGCTGGAGTGCAGCTATCAGTTCCCGAAGTTCAGATGAAAGAAGTTCAATTTCTTCATCCCAGTCCAGTTTAGGCACACAGCTCAGCCAAATCCTGCCTATCTCGAAATAAAGCCGCTCAGTTATTTCTCTCGCTCTAATATTTGAAATGGTGCTTGCAAGCGTTTCCTCGATGTCGCGATGTATCCTACCTAGCAAATGAACGTCGCGATTGGCGTAGAGCTGTTCGGCCTCATTTGCCAATCGTTGGAGTGACCGGATGGTCTCAGCAGGAATTGGTGTCTCTATAAATCTGTAAAGATTCTCAGCCAGAACCATTCTTACTTCATATATCTGACTGAGAATTTTTGAGTCAACGTCCGTTACCGTGGTATAGGAACCTTGAGACCGAACTAGAAGGTGCTCGAATTCAAGGCGCTGAAGCACTTTCCGGAGTGGCGTCCGACTGATCCCGAACTCAGCAGCCAGAGTGTTTTCCGACAACTTTGTTCCCGGCGAATACTCTAGCAGAGCAATACGATTTCGAAGGATCTCATAAATCCCCGATATCTCATTGAAGGATTGATCAGATTCTACAACGTTCACTGCTTGGCGAGATCCTCTAGCTGAGCAATCCCAAGAGCCAACCTGAGCGGGGGTTACTAAACCTCGGCCAGTTCTCTCGGCGACTTGGTCAAAAATACACCACCGGACTTCTCAACCAACACACAATCAGACAAGAAATTGTCGTTGCCCGCGCCATCCGTAATCCATGTAAGCAGATGGAATACCATTCCTTCGCATATCTGGACAGTGCTGGCGCCATGGATACTGTTTACACCGGGGCCACCGGTCCAGGTCGGAGGAAATGATATGCCGACCGTGTAACCGCAATGCTGGAGCCTTGGAACCGCCTTGGATGAATCAAGATGAGCCCGCCATGCAGCATGGACATCTGACGCGAGCGCTCCGGGCTTGAGCGCATTTAGGGCCTTGGTGTGGGCCTGGTTGCTGATTTCGGAAAGCTTCCTTGCCGACGCAGGAGCCTGGCCGACATAGCCGGTCCGAGCCATCGGCGCGTGATATCTATCAATACAGCCCGAAAGCTCCAGGAGGAATGAGTCGCCTGTCTTGAGCTCGCGGGACGTCCACGTGGTGTGCGGTTCGCATATCCTGTCTACGGACCTGATAAATGGGGGGAAACCGGGAGACTGTCCGCCGGCAGCAATCATGGCCCTGTAAACTTCGGCCGCGACGGAATTTTCCGTAACACCATTGCCAGCTGTGTCAATTCCAGCAGCGATCATGGTGTCGGAGATTCGAGCCGCGCGTTTGATCTGTTCGATCTCAAAGGGCGACTTGACCATACGCATCTCTTCGACAATGCCCGATGAGTCGAGAAACTCTGCGTTAGGAAGGGACACGCGAAGAGGAGCCTCGATTGCAACGTTGAAGGCGCTGTTCCTTTGCAAAGCTACACGCGGGCTGTTGCCGGCGAGCGCGATCAGTTGCGACCCGATTGCGGCCGCCACGTCGTCATTGTCGGCATATCCAATGAATTGGACACCTTTTGCTTGCCGCAGGATGGTGGGCGTTTCGATGCTTCTCGCGAAGAGCACCGGCGTACCCTTGGCTGGAACCAGGAGCGCATGCAGGCAGAAGTAGCCCTCATAGTCGAGGCCAGCTAGGTAGTAGATGCTCTCGGGGCTGGTAAATATCGCAACGTCTATGCGGCGCTCCCGACAAGTATCCTGCACCTTAGCGAGCCGGCGTTCGCGCTCGGCGAAAGCTTGATCTACAATTTTGCCCAATTGAGTATTCCTTCCGTGTCCATGTTATTTTGCGCATAGAATTTTTGTTGGCATGGCCCCGGTGGCGGGTTCGGGGTTACCGTTGAAGACTTGCCCGCGGAACGACTTAAGGCGCCCGCTTGGCGGTCCGTGCACTGAGATGCCGATATGAAACTATTCCTGCCATTGCGCCGTCGTGGATGTCTGAACGCAGATCGCTGGCGAAAGGTCTTTCCATCGTAGGTCTTGCCAACCATGTCGAACCTGATCAGCGGATCTCAATCGAGACACCTGCTGACTTCCGACCACCTAGTACAGCAGTGTCCAGCGCCCTCAACGGGCATGTTTATGAGACTAACATACCAACGACTTGTGTACAAGATGGCGTAGGGTGTGTAGCAGGACTTTTGTTGGTCTCATTGTCGGCTCGCTACCTGAGCCAGGATAGTCCCCATCCAGAACTGGCGGTTTCAGAGTGAATGCCCTTCAAATGCGCTCGAAAGGCCAAATCTTGGAAATGTCGCACCGCGATCAGCGCCTTTGTCGACAAGTGTCTGCGTGGAGAGAGATTGCCTAGACCGTGTCGCATTGTGATCATGCTTGTGCACAAGCGGAGAAGGAAAGAAAGACCGGCTTAATCCTAGCCAGCCTGGACTTTCAGGCTGGACCAGGCACCACCATTGGTGTTCGGATTTAGGCCCCAAGGATAGTTCGGCGTTGGGTCCTATCGGCCCCTCTTCGCTTATCTACGACCGAGCAGATGGCGGAGAGTCAGCAAACAATGCTGCCAAAAAGCGGCTGGTTTGGACCTCGAGGCCTGATAGAACGATTCGAGTTCGAGGCTGGTTCGACTGGGCTTAGGTCGGGGATCGCGGACATCCCACGCGGCTTGAGTCTCGAAAGCGTTTGGGCAACCCATTTGAGCCTGGTTCTGCTGACTGGATTTCATCGGTTGCTCCTCGCGGGGTGGGGTTGCCACGAGGGTTCGTGAAGCCAACTGCATGAATGACAGATAGAGAACCATTGAAGCGTGACCTTGTTTCGTGATCTTAGCCGTTTCTCGGCTTGGTGGGCCCCTCAGCCACGAGATGATCCGCCAAGAAGCTGGTAAGCGACGTTGTAAATGTCGTGGGGATCAAGATTGTGAACTGGTCCTGGCCGTGGCGGTCGATAAGGACGCCGACATGGTGAATGGCCGTCTGCGCGAAATGTCCAACCGGAAACGCTGCGTCGGCAAAGTCGAGAGCGGTTACCCGGCTGAGAAGCCCACTTGAGCCGGGTCCCTCGAGCGTGAGGCATGCGCGCGCGTCGGAGAGATCGAGAACTGCCAGATCGGTCACGCCTTGCAAGCCAAGAGCGGTGTCCGACCGGATCAACACCCGGTCGGGCGCAACGCGCCAAACCGTGATCCGCCCGCTTCGGACCGATGAGCAATAGTTGCCTGGCAGCGACAGCCCGTCTGGCCGGAGCGCATCTTCTGATTTGATGTCGAAATCTTCCCACCCCGCAAGTTGCGTCAGATAGCCCAATTCGACTTCGTTGATGGCGACAGGCAGGCAGTCGCTGGTTGTGCCGTTTACCGGCAGCGCGTGTTTTTTAACCATTCTGACGCTGTCCTTCCGGATCGAAGAAATGATGCGAGACGACTTTTGCCTTCAATCTTTGATTGCCGACAAAATCCACCACCTGAATTGTCTCACCAAATCGCTCGGGGCCACGCGATAGCAGTGCTAGCGCAATATTCTTCTTCAGCGCCGGAGAGTAGGTTACCGAAGAAACCCACCCCTCTCCATGGCCCTTGGTGGGAGCATTCAGTGCGTACAAAAGGGAGCCCGCTCGCGTGCTTGAGTCTCCGACGATTTCCAACCCCACCAACGAAGGTCGTGCCGGATCTTCGAGCACCGGACGCTTTCGCAATACGGAGCCGACGAATGGCTTCTTGCTCGAAGCAAAGCCTTCAAGACCCAGATCCTTCAGGGTTGTGCGCCCTTCGATTTCTGAGCCCGTTATGTGACCCTTCTCGATACGAAGCGCGCCCATTGCCTCGAGACCGTAGGGTTTGAGATCATATGGAGCGCCGGCCGCAATAAGAGCTTCCCAAATTTGGCGGCCACGTTTGGCCGGAACGTAAAGCTCGTAGGCAAGTTCACCCGAGAAGCTCATGCGATGCAGCCGGCAAGCCACTTCAGCAATTGTGACGTCCGCAAAATGATTATTTGGCAGGGCCTCGTTGCTTAGTTGTGCACTGGTGAGGGCAGTCAGAAGAGCCCGAGATTTCGGACCGGCGATGGCGATCGCGGACCACTGATCTGTGACCGACGTGACATGCACCTTGAGCTCGCGCCACGCGGTTTGAAGCAGGTATTCAGCTCTCGCAAGTACACTCGCCGCGTTCGCAGTTGTGGTCGTCATGAAATAGTCATGTTCGCCCAGGCGTGTTGTGGCCCCGTCGTCAAAGACGAAGCCGTCCTCGCGCAGCATGATGCCGTAGCGCAGTTTTCCAATCGGAAGTGTCTTGAAGCCATTCACGTATATTCGATTGAGGAACTCTGCGGCGTCGGGTCCCTGCACCGCTATTTTGCCCAGCGTAGAAACGTCTACGATGCCGACATGCTCGCGCACGTGCGCGGCTTCGCGAATATAGGCGTCGTTGATGTCTTCACCTCTGGCCGGGTAGTACCAAGGCCGCAGCCATGCGCCTGTCTCGATCAAGACCGCACCGTTATCTTGATGCCAGCCATGTATAGTCGTAAGCCTGGTCGGACGAAAATTGAGCCCATGATCATGGCCAACGACGGCGCCAATTGTCACCGGAGTATAAGGTGGTCGGAAGGTCGTCGTGCCGACCGAGGGGATGACGAGCCCCCGAAGTTCTGCCATGCGGGCGAGCGCATTGAGGTTCGAAGTCTTGCCTTGGTCGGCTGCCATGCCAGAGGTGGTATAGCGCTTGAGATGTTCGACCGAGACGTAGCCCTCGAGATGGGCCTGATCGATATCTGCCAGTTTGACATCGTGCTGGAAATCCACGAACGCCTTACCAGGGGTGCGGCCATTCGCCTTGGTAATGACTGTCAGCGGCGCAAGGTTGCGACCCCAGTGATCAGCGTGGCCAAACAGCGCGGGTTCCTTCCCGATGGTCCCACCAGCTTTATGGCCCTGTGAGAGGGTGTCCCTGAGCGACGGAGAGCCGATAAGCGATCCGACGCAGCTGAAGGTCCCTTTTTCGGCCGGTGGAAGAAACGCGTCCAGTCCCTCGTTGTATTGTGGTTTTCCAAAACGCTGGCTCCAAAGGTGCAGCGCCGGAGCCCAGCCGCCGGATACGGTAACGAGATCGCAAGCAATCCGAGTAGCGTTGCCCTCTATTTTACCTCCCGGGCTGATGCGAACGACGTGCGCAGCCCTCACGCTTTTGCCGCCAGACACTTTGAGGACGGCATGACCAGATCGCAGATCAATTCCCGCTTTTCTTACGCTCTCGACGAATTGCGGCGGCGCTTCCTGTCGGAGATCGCAGATCGTTACCTTGGCTCCAGCCTCTGCAAGTTCGATGGCAGCTGTGTAGGCGCTATCATTGTTCGTTGCGACGACAATGCGCTCGCCGGCAAGAACGGCATACCGGTTGAGATAACTGCGAACAGCTGATGTGAGCATCACTCCGGGCACGTCATTTCCGGCAAAAACCATTGGGCGTTCGATGGCTCCGGTAGCCAAGATGGCCCGTTTTGCTCGCACAACCCAATATCGCTGCCGCGGTTTTCCCTTTTCAGGCGCAAGCACATGGTCCTGAACGCGCTCTACGAGTCCGAACACGTCGCAGTCATAGGCACCAAACGCCGTCGTTCGCGTCAGAATCCGAACGTTAGGAAGGTCGCTCAGCTCAGAACGCGCCTGAGCAAGCCATGCATCGGAAGGTGCTCCGAAAGGTTCACTGAGAAGGGATCCGCCGAGCTCGCGGTCCTGCTCCACCAAAAAGACACTATCGCCCTTGCGGCCAGTTGCAAGGGCGGCCGAAATGCCAGCGGGACCTGCACCAACTATTAGAAGATCGCAGAACGCATTAATCTTCTCGTAGTGGTCAGGGTCCGGAAGAGTCGGCGCCTGACCCATGCCGGCAGCCTTGCGGATAAAATGCTCGCAGAACATCCAGAACTTCGTCCCGCTAAAGGGGCCGATGAAAGTCTTGTAGTAGAAGCCCGCGCCGAAAAAGCGCGACATCAGGCCGTTGACAGCTCCTACGTCGAATTGGAGACTTGGCCAGACGTTCTGTGGCGTCGATACGAGGCCATCGAAGGCTTCCACCATGGTTGCCTGTGCATTGGGTTCGTGGCGATCACCACTGCGGAGATGCACCAGGGCGTTTGGCTCTTCAACGCCCGCTGCGACCACACCGCGCGGCCGATGGTATTTGAAGCTCCGCCCAATAATCTGCCGCCCGCCGGCTAGCAAAGCGGATGCCAGAGTGTCGCCAGGATATGCTGGCAGAGACTTGCCGTCGAATTTAACGGTAAGCTCACGGGAGCGATCGATCCGCCCCCCAGTTTTGAGGCGCCGCGCTGTCATGCTGCAACCTCACGAGCCAGAGCCGAACCAAAAATCTCATGCGTGAGCGTATCTCGATCGACGACAATCCATTGCCTGCAACCGCTCACGTGATGCCAATATTCCTTGTGCGGTCCTCGTGGATTGTCGCGGATAAACACATAGTCATGCCAGACCTTTTGATCGGTCTCGTCCATATCCGGGCGGCGAACACTTGCATCTTCGCCGTAATTAAACTCGGTTTCGTCCCGCAGTCCGCAAACAGGGCAAGGGATTCTCAACATGATGAACCTCATTGAGCTTTCGGATACGGGCCAGCGCCCGCCTCGTCGATCTGGTAGCCACGCTCGAAGCGCTCTAGGGTGAATGCCGCGTTGTCGGGATGCGGCTCGCCCTTCGCGATCGTCCATGCGAAACAGTAGCCGGAGGCCGGTATCGCTTTGAACCCGCCGTAATTCCAGCCCCCGGTTAACCAGAGCCCTTCGACCGGCATCTTGCCGATGATGGGCGAACCATCCATAGTCATGTCCATCACCCCGGCCCATTGGCGCAGCAGCCGTAGGCGCGAGATCGAGGGGATGAGGGCTTTGGCGCTTTGGAGCGTGTGTTCAACTATAGGCAGCCCCCCGCGCTGGGCATACGAGTTGAAACCATCGAGATCGCCGCCCAGTACCAAGCCGCCTTTGTCGGATTGGCTGATATAGAAGTGTGCTCCCCCGTAGACGATGACATGATCAACGAGCGGTTTTACCGGTTCGGTGACAAAGGCCTGCAAAACGTGGGTTTCGATAGGCAGGCGGAGGCCCGCCTTGGCCGCCAAATGGCTGGTATGACCAGCCACCGCCAAGGCGACCTTTTTCGCGCGAATCGGGCCGCGTGTCGTCTCAACGCCAACGATCTTTTGGTTGTCCCAGATGTAGTTGGTTACCTCGCACTGCTGGATGATGTCGACACCTTGTTTGTCTGCTCCACGTGCGTACCCCCAAGCGACCGCATCGTGACGCGCTGTACCCGCGCGAGGCTGAAGAAATGCCCCGTATATCGGGAACCGCGCCGTGGGTGAGTAGTCGAGGAAAGGCAGCCGCTTCATGATTTGCGCGCGGTCGAAAAATTCGGCCTCAATGCCGTTAGCTAACATGACATTGGCGCGGCGCCGTAGGCCTTCCGCCTGTCCGGGCGAGTGGAAGACAAAATAGTAGCCGCGCCGTGAAAGCATGACATTGTAGTTCAAGTCTTGACTGAGGTTGTCCCATAGCCGCATCGACCGAGCGTAGAATGCCGAGTTGCCGGGCATCATATAGTTCGAGCGTACGATCGTGGTGTTTCGGCCCGTGTTGCCGCCACCTAGCCAACCTTTTTCAAGCACAGCCACGTTGCGGATGCCATGTTCCTTGGCCAGATAGTAAGCTGTTGCGAGGCCGTGGCCGCCGGCGCCGACAATGACCACGTCGTAGCTTGGCTTGGGTGCCGGATCGCGCCAGGCACGGGACCAGTGCCTGTTGCCAGTCAGGCCATGACGCAATATGGCAAGGGCTGAATAATGGCTCATGCGACTCCTCGTTTATGTATTCTCGCGACTCGGGCGAAGCGGGCAAGATTTTCAATACGTATTATCTGGTTTTCAAAGTGTCGATCGACAGCAACCAAACGCGATCGCACAGCGTGATTCCGTTTAAGAGCTGGTAACCCACGAGGGGCTTGACTTCTTTAAGATCCGCTTTGGACTACGATGCAGTCCTGCGGGAGGAAAGTTATTGCGACCTCGTGGCCGGATTTCTCAAGGGCCTGCCCATAGTACTTTTCAGTCACGGCAAGCAGTTGACCGCCTGCGATTTCGACCACCAAATGAAGAT
Source organism: Mesorhizobium bavaricum (assembly GCF_056781655.1). Classification (NCBI taxonomy): domain Bacteria; kingdom Pseudomonadati; phylum Pseudomonadota; class Alphaproteobacteria; order Hyphomicrobiales; family Phyllobacteriaceae; genus Mesorhizobium; species Mesorhizobium bavaricum. Next base: position 53,079 of record NZ_JBXAYV010000002.1, read on the forward strand.
CGGCCCCAAGGTGGGCGACGTCCCTTATCGTGCCGCGCATCTTGTTGACGGGCGAGTCTCCCGACGATTCAATAGCTGCCCCAATTCGAATGCGTTCAGGCCTGACGCAGACGTCAAACACGCCGTCATTCCGGCTGCTGTCGGGCATGTGCACGAACATCCGGGTACCGTCGTTGGCTTTGAGTTCAGCGATGCCTTTCACGCTTCTCGTGAGCTGACCGGTGAACCAGTTTGAGCGGCCAATGAACTCGGCGACAAAGCGCGTCTTTGGATTGGCATAGATGTCCGTCGGCGGCCCTTGCTGCATGATCTTTCCGGCACTCATGACAATGACGCTGTCGCCCAGGCTCATGGCTTCTTCCTGGTCATGGGTGACGACGATCGTCGTGGCATTCACGGCAGAAAGAATTGCCTTCAGCTCGAACCGCAGTTCCTGGCGCAATTTCGCGTCGAGGGCCGATAGCGGTTCATCGAGCAAAACCACCTCGGGGTTTGTGGCCAATGCCCGGGCAAGCGCCACGCGTTGCTGCTGACCGCCGCTCAATTGGCCGGGCCGCCGATCCTCAAAGCCCTTAAGTCTGACCAATGACAACATTTCGGCGACGCGATCCGGGATCTTTGCCTTTTCAAATTTGCGATGCTTCAATCCATAGGCGACGTTCTCGGCGACCGTCATGTGCGGAAACAGGGCATAGTCCTGAAACAAAAGGCCGACGTTGCGCTCGTAGGGTCGCCTGACCTTCATATCGACGCCGGAGAACATGACAGCGCCCTCATTGGCATTCTCAAACCCGGCGATCAGCCGCAAGGTCGTTGTCTTGCCGCATCCGCTAGGGCCGAGCAGCGACAGAATCTGTCCCTTCTCAACGGTGAATGAGACGTTTTCGACCGCGAAGAAGGCTCCATAGCGCTTGGTGACATGCGAAAGTTCAAGAACACTCATTTCAGAAACCTCCTATGACCTGAAAACGCCCTTGCCGATCAGTCGGTCGAGGCCGATTGTTCGGTCAAGGACGAGGATCAGGGCGAAGGTGAATATCATCAACAGAACAGCAGCTGCGGCGATCGTTAGATCAAAGTTCGTTCGCATCATGCTGACCATCGCGACAGGCAGGGTGTACGTGTCTGGCGATGTGAGGAACAAACTCACCGCAACATCGTCCATGGAGAAGGCGAACGCGAAGACCGCTCCCGCGACAATGCCGGTGCGGGCGAGCGGAAAGGTGATGTCCCAGAATGCCCGACGTTCGGTGGCGCCAAGGCTCATGGCAGCTTCAGTCAAGGTTTTTCGGATTCCAACCAGGCCAGCAAGCGTCGTGCGGACCGTGTAGGGAAACGTGATGATGATGTGCCCGCCGAGCAGTCGCGTGAACCCGTCGAACACACCGATGTTGGCGAAGAACAGCAGGAGCGCAAAACCGATCACGACGGCAGGAACGATGAGCGGCGACAGGAAAAGCGATTCCAAGGCCTGCTTGCCCGGACCTGCATAGCGGTCAAGGGCAATAGCGGCGCTGACGCCCGCCGTTGTGGAGACAATGGTTGTGATGAGTGCCAACCGGAGACTGGTTGCCAATCCGGTTAGATAGTAGTCGTCAGAAAAGAAATGCTTGTACCACCGAAGGGAGTATTCCGGCGGCGGAAACCGGCCCAGATACTCCCGGGCATCGAACGACATAGTCACGGCAACGGCGATTGGAAAAATGAGGAACACCAATACAACGACGATGTTGGCGACGCTCAGCCAGGTTGCGGCATTATCGACATAGCGTTTCACAGGACCGGCCTTACCTGAGGTTGCCGTATCGCTTCGAAACCATCCACGTTATTCCGTAGATTGTACTCAGCGCCACGATAAGCATGGTGATCGCGACGGCGGAACCACTCGGATAATTGGCGATCTCGCTGAAGCGTGAATAAATGAGATTGGAGACAAACAGCACCTTGCCTTTTCCGAGAATCATCGGAACGACGAATGCGCTGAGGCATAGTGTAAAGCAAATCATGAAAGCCGACAGCAGTCCGGGCATGCAGAGCGGCAGGGTTATCGAAAGGTGCGACCTTAGCCGCGAAGCGCCAAGTACTTGCGATGCATCTATTAGTCTAGGGTTTAGGTTTTGTATAGTTCCCAACAATGTAATAGCCGAAATCGGGATCAAATAGTGCAATAGACCGAAAATAACGACCAATTCTGTATAGAAACGGCCATTCGCCGACACATTCAGGAGACCCGACAGGATTTGACCATAACCGGTGGGCCCGAATGTCAGTTGGAGCGCATTGACGCGCACCAATGTACTCAGGAACATCATGCCTATGAGAAAGCCAATGGCGAGCTTCCTTAGCAGGGGCGAATGCTGCCTGGCGACTGAGTAAGCAATCGGAAACGCGACGACGAGGGCGATCAGCGATGATAAAATACCAAATTTGAACGTTTCGGCAAAATACCTCAAATACGATGGCGTCAGGATCTCAGCGTAGTTAAACAACGTATATGGGGCATCCTTGGCCGAGCCGATCCGGCCCGGTTCGTAAAGGCGAAAACTCTCGTCTAGAACATTCACGAGCGGTAAGAGCAGAAAGCCCAGGAATAAGGCGAATCCTGGCAGCAGTAACAGCGCGGAGCTACGTGAAGACTTCATCAGCAGGTTCCAGTCCCATTGCGATCGACAAAAAGCCGTCGGGCGCAGAATGGCGCCCGACGCCAGTGCGTCATGGGGAGATTATTAAGTTAGAAAACGACGTCACAAAAGCTGGACGATGTCCTGCTCCCAGCGCTTGTTCCAACCATCGAGTTCCTTGCCAAGGTGATCCCAATCCGGCACGACCACAAATTCCTTAATTTCCTCAGGGGAGAAATGAAGATATTCGAGGGTCTGCTTTGCCTTTGAGTTGACGGGGACTTCGCCCACGTCCTTGCCATAGCGCTCGCTGGCATCTTTGCCGATCATGTAGTTGGCGAAGTCAAATGCCAGTTTCTTGTTTTTGGAGCTCTTCAAGATCACCCACCCCGACACGAACAGGAACGTTTTCAAATCCTTGTTCGTCTTGGTCAACGGGACGGCCTTCACGCCCTTGATCCCCGAGAACGTGCCCTGATCGATGCAGGTTACCGAGGTTTCGCCGGTATCCAGCGATGTGATCAGGTCCGAGGTTGTCGCCGCTACGCGCCCGATGTTGCCGGACTTCGCGAGTTCCTTTAGGAATTCCCACCCTGGCTCCAGGTTGAATTGATCGCCGCCGCGGGCCATCGCCAGGGCTACGACCTGCAGGTTTGTGTTCAATGTCGGGTTTGGCCAGAGAATTTGGCCTTTCAGCTTCGGATTCAACAGGTCCTCAATCGACTTGATCTCGATCGGGCACTTTTCAGGAACGTAGGTGAAAAAGATCCCGCTCGATCCGCGCGGAACCACCTTCCAATTGCCGTTCGCGTCTTTAGGGATAAGCCCTTCAGGGACATCCGCCAGGTTCGGGCAGTCTTCGAGGGTGACTGTTTCCGCCCAATCTTCTCGGATCATCGACTGAAAGACGGGACTCCAATTATCGACAACGTCGTAGGGGGGATTTGGCCAGGCCGCCTTGATCTTTGGCAAAATCGACGCCGCTCCGCCGGCATGCAGTGTCCAGTCGATCGACGCCTTGCCCCATTCAGCCGCAAGCGCCTTGGTGTGGTCGATGAAGGGTGGGCCCCATTCAACCACGGAAAGCGAATCCGCTGCGCGAGCCTTGCCAATAAACGGTCCGGTCAATTGTGCTGCGGCTAGCGCCGCACCTCCGGCAAAACTCGTCTTGATGAAGTTCCTTCGCGAGAATTTTGTCATTTGCTGTTCCCCTGTTTGGACGCTTCTGAATTTGGTCCTTGCGATGGCTCCGGTTGCATGGCTATGTTCGCATTGGCGGAGCACCACCTATATACAGCTACGATGCAGCATTTGTCAATGAGAGATTCCGCGCTCGCGTCGCGTGCAGAGGGCACGTTTCTGGAAGACCAGTGGACTAATCATTTCCATGTAATCGATGGTGTGTTGTCGCTAGAGACAGACGGAGCTAAATTGGAACAATGAATAGACCCACTAAGCTAAGTGCAGATCAACGCCAGCGATCCATGTATGAGATCATTCGGCGGCGGATTAGCATATTGCATTATCCGCCTGGTATGATGATCAATGAAACGCAACTCGCGACGGAGTTTGGCGTCAGTCGGACGCCACTACGACGAGTACTACAACAGCTCAGTTATGAAGGTCTACTTGAGATTCGCAATGGAGTCGGCACGCGCGTCACCGACATCGATATGAAGACATTCAAGGATATCTATGACCTTCGAATACTTCTTGCGGAGGCGATGGGATCATTGTCCCCGAACTGGGCCACGGAGCGGCACCGGGAGACCCTCAATGAGCTCATCGCGCGAGCCGAGGACCTTCGCGGTCAGCGGGACATCGAGAGCTATGCGCATCTGGCTAACGACCTTTCAGCTCTGATCTGTGATCTCATTGGGAGCGCACCGATGCGCGAAATCACGGACCTGCTGTATTACCGGGTCGCCCGGATCTGGTATACGTTCTTGCCGAATCTTGACTGGGACGACGTCGTGGAAGAGCTGTTGAGCGAGTTAAAAGGCCTTTCGGCCGCTCTGGCGTCCAGCGATCTTGGCACTTTCGGCAAGGTGAGAGCGACGTATCTACGCTGGATGCTGAAGAAAGTCAGCCGCTATATTTCGAGCGATTGAGCCCCACGCGACGGCTCAGCCCCATCCCTAGATCACCTCGCATTATTGTCGCTTTTCGCGGGATTTTAGCAGGATTTTCAGTGCTCGCGCAGCAGGCGTCCGTACCCGTCGAACTGATCGCTAATTCCTGCCAGGCGCAGGCAGTTCCACATCATACCCTGGTTACTGGTAATCACAGGCTTTCCCGTGTCTTGCTCTATCTGGTCAATAACGTCGATGGCGCGAAAGCCACCGCAGCTCAAGAAGATCGCATCTGCGTCCGGGTGATCGATCGCTTTGGCAAACTTACGAATGTATGCCGGGGTTACCCTAGTGATATCCTTGTCGTAAACCAGATTTAGCCCCTGGACATTCAGCAGCTCGAAACCGCTCTTTTGCATGTATTGCGCAACGACGGACGTTACGTCATCAGTGTAGGGCGTGCCTATCACAATCTTTCGGGCTGATACGGCGCGAAGCCCCTGGACAACACCGGTCAGGAGCGTCGTCGCCTGCCTATCAGGGTTGGCCCGCTTTAATTCACGGACGACTGCTTCTTCGCCCATTACAGCGGTCCCCGACGTGCAGGCATAACAGATTACGGGAACCTCGAATTCCGGCATCAACTCCGCCGCAGATGCCGCCAATCCGCTTTCCATCGCTGCTAGGTTTTCTACGGTGCAGCCTATCGGCATGTGCGAACGGGTGAAGTGGACACAGACGCCTTCCGGCGCCATGCGCATCATGTCTTCTTCAATCAGATGGTCACTTGAAATCAGGACAAAGCCGATCCTAGTGCGCCATGCACGCCCATTGTCTAACTCTGGTACCCATTTCTCCGAGGCAACTGTCAGAGCCCTCTGGGTTCTCGCCGCTTCCGCCATTTGCATTCCCTCTTATCGTTTGATGGGTGCCGTGCGTCGCGCTCACGGTCTTGTAAGTGGGGATCATAAGGTCCTCTCGGGTAAAATACAAGCTATATACAGCTGAAATTTATCCTAGGGAAGGACTGGGGGCGGTGCCCTGGCTTTCGATTTCTAATCCGGCTGTGATCGCGACGAGAGGGTGCTTGCCTTCGGTCGAGAAGCAATAGGTAGGGGCGCCGTTGTCACCAGCGATTTTCGAATTTCCCGGACCGGACGAAGATCCGGAACGCCGGCAACTCGCTTCGCAGAGTTTCCGCCTCCCTTTGCGGTGAGCCTGGGCCCATCTTGGCTCGGGTATAGTTGATTTGAGCGTTGGTGGCATTTCGTGGTAGTGGCAAGCGGCGATCCCGAACATGTGAAGCCACCTGGCGCTCCGGGGATTGCCACTTTGCTGTGAACAAGCCTCCTTCATTTCCACCTAATTCGAGGCCGCCCGCTCACAGCCCCACCCTGCGCTGGCTGTCAACTGACCGTGAAAATGCACTAATTTGAAATGAAGGTTCCTGCATCGAGACGCAGTGCGCGCTCGAACGCGAAGGCTGCAATAGCAGTGTCTTGGATGCCTGTTCCGGTGAGATCGCAAACTGTGATGTCGTCGTCGGATCTACGCCCCGACTCGCGACCGATGATGACCTCGCCAAGTTCCGGAAAATCGATGTTGGCATCGACGATTCCCGCGGCTATCGCGGGTCGGAGTTCTCCCTGCCGCCGGCATTGCGCCAAGCTGTCGCAAATGTATCGGCTGGCGGTGGAGATCACATCGGGAGCAAGCTCCGTTTTGTAGTCCGCATCGGCTCCCATTGCTGTCACGTGTTGCCCCCGCCTCAGCTGCGACCCCTGGATCAAGGGAATCCGGGAGGGGGTTGTGGTGACGACGATGTCGGCTGCGGCCATTACGTCGTCGATGGTCCCGATCCGCACGTCTATACCCAGCTTTTGCCGGCAATCGTCGGCGCATTGCCGTGCATTCTTCGGATCACGTCCCCAAATGACAACTTCCTGGATTTCGCGGACAAATGTAAGGGCCTCCAACTGTAGGCGAGCTTGTGTGCCGCTTCCGAGTATGCCAGCGACATGCGAGTCTGGTCGCGAAAGCCATTTGGCGGCGACCGCGCCAGCGGCGGCTGTGCGTATGTCGGTCAGATAGCCGTTGTCGAGGTGGATTGCTTCGACGATGCCCGTGCGAGCGGCAAATAGGATCATCAGGCCGCTTACGCTTGGTAGTCCAAGTTTCGGATTATCGAAGTACCCGGGGCTCATTTTGATCGCGAAACTATCAATGCCCGGCACGTACGCGGTTTTCACGTCCACCTCGCCGTTGTGTTCGGCAACATGAAAGCTGAGAATGGGAGGCATTACGACGTCCCGTGTCGCGAGAAGTCTGAAGGCGTTCTCGACACACTCCACGGTATCGAGATCAAGAGCAACGAGTCGGCGTAAGTCGGCCTCCGTGAGGATGTTGATATCAGGCATTTCCCACTATTCTTTCTGCAGCAGGCGCAACGTCGCTGATAGCGCCCTCGATGAGCCGCTTGTGGAGTCCCATGTCGAGATTGCAGCCCGTGACCAGAGAGACGCAGATGCCAGGGTTACCGATCTTACCTGCGAGGAGTGCGGCGATGCCGACGCTTCCCGATCCTTCGATAACTTGTTTTTCTGACCAGTAAGAATGCCGAACCGCGCTAGCGATTTCTGTCTCCGTAACTGTGATCAACTCGTCTGCGAGATCGCGAACCATGTCGAACGTATAGCGATTGTTGAGCCCAATGCCGCCGCCGAGCGCATCGGCGAGTGTGGGGAGTTCTCTCACAAAAATTGGCTTCCCAGCGCGCTGGCTTTCGATCATGGCGGCGCCTCGTTCCATCGAGATGCCTACGACACGGATCGATGGATTCGCGGATTTCAACGCAAGCGCGACACCGGCGAAGAGACCGCCACCGGACAATGGGATCAAAACCGTCTCGACTTCGGGACAATCCGCAAGGATCTCCAGACCTAAGGTTCCCTGACCGGCGATGACGTCAGGATGGTCAAAAGGAGGCAACATGATCATGCCCTCTTCCTCGACAAGGCGGTCGACCTCAATCTGGGCGTCATCCTGAGATCGGCCTGTAACTAGAACTTCGGCACCATGCGACCGAACGCCCTCGATCTTGTTCGAAGGCACCAATTCAGACATACAGATGATGCATCGAACGCCGGCTTCGTTGGCCGCATAGGCAAGGCCGCGTCCGTGATTGCCGGTCGAAACGCCGACCACACCACGGGCACGTTCGGCATCCTTCAGTCTTAGAAGAGCGTTTGTTGCTCCCCGCAGCTTGAAGCTTCCGGTCGTCTGAAGATGCTCCAGTTTCAGATTAATGGTACCTCCAGTCAGATCCGACAATGACGGTGAGACGATCAGCGGAGTCCGTCTTACTCGCCCGTCGATACGTTTTCGCGCTCTATAGATATCTTGAAGGCAGATCGTATTGTCCATTTCGCGTTCGGCCGTCGGCTGCCTTCTATGATTCCGTCCCAATCGGCTGTCAGGCCCGTCATCAAAATGGAACGTGACGTTCTCTTCTCTGCTTTCGGTCGCAGCGCGAAATGCATCTGTATCGCGCATGTTGCCTTGCGACGGCACCGTTGAGGCATTTGATGCTCGCGGGCTACGTCGGAGAAAATGACCAGCATGCCCCGCCACAGTAGCGCTCGAGGCCTGATTGATTGCTGTATATAGCTTGTGTTTTCCTGTCAAGCTTGTAGTAGGGTCTGGTGATTCGTACGCGGGCAGCGATGGGGTCCTCGCCGTGGCGGGCGGCCTTTAGCGCGGCATGCAAGGTGAGGATCGTCAATTCTCGCCCGCCTTTCCAATCCACCCCCATCGTGACAGTCGACTCGACCCCGCTGTACAGGGTCACCAGAGAACAGACCCCCTCTCCGAGTCCTCACGCGGTCCGCCGGTACGGTCTGCGTATCCTGGCTCTGTGTTCGGCGAAATCACAATGATGGCGCGTTCTAACTCCAACACCCTCCCAGGAAATGAAAATGGCGCGAGCGACCAAGGGCTACGCTAGGACGAGGGATGAACGCAGGATCGCCCGCCATACCGTCTGATTCAAGCTATATGTAGCTTGTATTTTCCTCCGATTAACCTTATCATCGCAATCGACATGAGACGTGCGCAACGAACGGGGCTCAGTCAGGATACTGGAGGAACGCAAATGGGACGCGGCTAGGACATACTCGCGAAGGGCGACCGACCACCCGGCGCAGATGCGATCTTCGCCGCTGCGCCACCCTACGTGTCATCAATGTCACTGAGCAGATCGAGCAAGACCGGGGAAAGTTCCGATTGCCAGTAATCATGGGAGGATGACGGTACTACTTGCGCCTGGCTTACGTCAAAGCGGGTCAGTTGGCGGGTCCGGCTGACTTTTGCTAGCGCTGAAAAAATCTCTCGCCAATCCCCGAAGGAAAATAACCATGATGCAAGCCAATCTTATCCCGCAATCAGAATTCGACGTGCGGATGAACAAGTTTAAACAGGCCCTTTCCCAAGGTGGAATGGACGTTGGGATTGTCACGAGCGCGGAAAATATCTTTTACCTCACAGGATTGGATCACCAGGGATACTTCGGACCTCACGCCCTCGCTGTCCGCTCGGATGGCGAGGCGCTTCTGTTTGCCCGAGCACACGAACAAACGACTGTTGATCGTCAAGTAGAGAATTCGCTTTTCGTAGGATATACTGATACAGTTTCGCCGGGGACCTTCATTGCAGAACATCTAAAGAGTGTCGGTCTAGGCGATGCGACTATAGGGATTCAGGGTGAAAGCCTTGGATTTCCACCGGCGTTCGACGCTGCCATTCGCTGCGGACTTCCGAAGGTCCAGTGGTCCGACATCTCCGGGCTTGTCGAGCGGTTTCGCTTGGTAAAGTCGAACAATGAGGTTTTGGCTATTCGAAAGGCCGCCGCCGTCTCAGACGCCTGTATGGAGATGGCGCTATCAGTCTCAAAAGTTGGCATCAACGAGCAGGTTATCGCAGCCGAGGTCCACAAACGGATGTTCGAAATCGGCGGTGACTACGTCGGCTTCGGCCCCTTCATTCGATCCGGCGAGCGGCTGCCCTATGAACACGAGGTATGGGCCGACCGCGTTATCGGTGAGGGTGAGCAACTTCTCTTGGAGATGGCCGGATGTGTCGGTCGGTACCACGCGCCTATGGGAAGGTTAGCATTCGCAGGGAAGGCGCCCGCGGGCACACAGGAATTAGCGGAAATCTGCATTGCAGCACAGGACCGTGTTCTCGAGGCGATGCGGCCCGGCGCGACCGGCGCTGATGTCTACAATGCTTGGCAGTCTGTCGTCGACCAAGCTGGATTGGCGCATTATCGTCGACACCATTGCGGTTACGCCGTAGGTATCGCGTTTCCGCCGACTTGGACCGGCGGCATCGGTGTCGTCAGCATGCATCCCGAGAGCGAGATGGTCCTGGAATGCAATATGGTGTTTCACCAATTGTCGTGGTTGCTCGGCTGCGGCCGAGGTGACTACTTCGTCTCGGACACGGTGTTGGTGGGTGAAGGCGGCGGTGAACGGCTAACCACGGCCGCACGCGATGTCGTTGTGTTCTGACAAGTTTAGTTTCCGAAGAAACTTCTGTTTGCATATCTACGCTGCGCGGGGCAGCGGAACATCTAATAAAACTTCGGGAGAGGCCGCGACGTCGAGGGCCGGGAAGGGGGGAACTTCGCTTCTGAGCGCATGGGCTAAGCAATGACGCACACCAACGACGACAACCGTTATTGAAGCGGTAAAGCAAGCGGCTTTTGGCCTCGAGCCAACAAGGGATGTGAAAGCAGGACTTGCAGTGGTAATTGTCGGCGATCATCCGTCGGCGCCAAGGACCGCATGGCCAAGGCATGCGGCTTCAACTAAACATGCTGCTGGCGCAGACATCGCAAGGCTAAAATCCCGCCATGTGCACTCGCAAAAGATTTGGTCGAAACGAGTCTTGCCGATCTTCAGCCATTCTGACATCGCATGTTCCGAGAGGCGACAACCGTCACGATATCGACCAGCCATTTAGTGAGTTTTCGTACCGTTTTGCGTCGCGAACAGGCGTTTGTCAGTGCGTAGGCTTGATCAGGTTTGGTCCGTCCTGGATCCGATTCTAATCGTTGGGTGAAGACTGCGGGGGTGCGCATCGGGAACGCGCTTTTATCGTTCCGCGCGTGGGCCGCATCCCTGAAATCTATCTGGGTATTAGATGACCGCCATAGATAAACAGCATTCGACGAAGAACCGCCGGCGACTGATTGTCTCCAGATTGAGGCGGGCAGTTTGGCGGCCCTTGCCCTCGACCACTCTCTCTCACGCAAATGTAGCCTAGCCGCATTGGTCGGCAGCATTGGCAGAATTGGTGCAGCAGGTCGAGGCATGGGGGCATGAGCAGGGAGATGGGTCCAGACGAGCGCCCAGGTACGTCGACCACGTTTGCGCCGCTCAGGAACTCGACCTTTCGTTCGATCTGGCTCTCGATACAGTTTGCTAACCTTGGCTGGCTGATGCAGGCCGTTGCCATCAGCTGGCTAATGGCAACAATCTCGACGTCCGATGTGATGGTTGCGCTGGTGCAGGCGTCAGCGACGCTACCTGCATTTATGTTGTCTGTGTTCGTCGGGGCCATCGCCGACAATTTCAGCCGTCGACGGGTTATGTTCGCCGGTTGGTGCCTTATGGCGGTAGCATCTGCGATGCTGGCCGCTTCCGTGGCGCTTGGCTTTCTCGACCCATGGATGATCCTCGGCTTCAGCTTCCTGATCGCGTGCGGCGGCGCTGTCAACGATCCTGCCTGGCAAGCGTCGGTTGGCGATATCGTCGACCGACGCGACGTTGCCGCCGCGGTCACCCTCCTCACCGTCGGCTTTAACACTGTCCGGACCGTAGGCCCGGCGCTTGGCGGCCTCGTCGTTGCCTCGTTCGGGCTTGTGACGGCGTTCACCGTAACCGCGCTCAGCTACCTGGTACCTGTGACCACCATATGGCGCAGCAATTGGAAGGTTCGCTCTTCGCCTCTCCCGCGCGAGCCGCTGAGGACGGCGATCTATGACGGTGTCAGGTTCACGGCGATGTCGTCGGAAATCAAGACAGTGATCGCACGCGGAACCATCTTTGGCCTGGCAAGCATTGCCATACTTGCGCTGCTGCCCCTGGTTGTCCGCGATCAATTGGGAGGAGGCCCCATAGCCTATGGCACCCTCATGGGCGGCTTTGGAACAGGCGCTGTCGTGGCCGGGGTCTCCAACAGCATGTTCAGACGGAGCTTATCGCAAGAGCGGCTGATGAGGCTTGCCTGCGTTGCTTGCGCGGCATGCTGCCTCTCCCTAGCACTGACCTCTTCGATTGCGGTGGCGGCAGTTGCGCTCGCCTTCGGCGGCGCCGGCTGGGTCACCGCATGGTCGGGGCTTGGCGTGAGCGTGCAACTGGCAAGCCCGCGGTGGGTGGTGGGGCGCACCATCTCGATCTATTATGCCTTGATAGATGGCGGCATCGCCGCCGGCAGCTGGTTATGGGGTACGGTTACGCAGAACCATTCCCTGACGCTGGCGCTGGAAGGATCCGCTGGTGCTCTGTTGCTCGTCGCTGCAGCTGGTGTCCTGTTTCCCCTTCGCGATCGCCGCGACTCCGACCCCGATGCTTTGGAGGAGTTTGACACACCGGTGATCGCGCTCAATCTGAAGCCGAGAAGCGGCCCGATCGTCATCAAGGTCGAGTATCTAATCCTCGAGAAAGACATTGAGGCTTTCCTGGATCTCATGCGCGAGCGCCGGCACGTACACACCCGCGTCGGTGCTCGCTACTGGACTCTCCAGCGCAATCTTCAGAAGCCTATGCAATGGACTGAAACATTCCGCACGCCAACCTGGACTGACTACCTTCGCCTGAACCATCGTCTCACCGAAGCCGACAAGGAACTGGACGAGCGTGTCTTCCAGTTGCACGGAGGAGAACTTCCTCCTCAAACGACGCTTTCGATCGAGCGGCCAACAAGTCCCGCTCGCAAAGTCGACCAATCAACACCTTTCTTTCCTCGACGGCATTGAAGCCAGGTTACGGCAGACCCGCACTCCCAACGGCCAACTTACGTCCCCCCGAAGGAACTTTTCTATGACGTCGGATTTGGCTTGAGGTTATTCGCAAGCAGCTTTACTCCGCCCCTCGTCCGTCCTGCAGGAACCCGCGCATACCGGGATAGAACGAGGGCGATCGGCTCAGGCCGCCCATATCGCGTGGGTGGCGTTCAATTTCCTGATCACCTCATGTTCCCGCAACTCAGCCCACCGGCGTTCGATGTTCGGGCAGGCTCTCGGAACCTTTTCAACTTGGGATGCCAGGCCACCAGCATGACGAGATAGATGACGGCCAGCGAGAGGCTGTCGCCGACCAGCCAGTCCTGGCCTTCGAGGACAGCATCGAGAATGGCAAAGCCGCGGTCCATTTTGGCAACCGCAGGTAACCGAATGAACGACCAACGACATGAAGATCATCCAGCGCAGGAAGTCGGCGAGGCCCGGCGTATTCGGCGCCGGCGCCAGGCCTGCCTGCGGGTGGCGCTCGGCCAGCATGATGCAGACCGCCGCCGACTCGGTCATCGAGCTTCCGTCAGACAAGAGGACTCGAACCTGGTTCGGTATTGCACGCGTATAAAGCCTGTACATCAAATCCTCGCCGGCCAGTACGGCACCGGCGACGATCTGAACCGGAAGCACCGCCCCATTCAAGCGAACAGCACCCTCCAGGCTGCAATGACCCATCGGGCCCCTTAGAAAAGCACCCTGCCGATCGGGAGGTAAACCGGCAGGGCGCACTGCGCAGAGCTCGGTGGGAGGACCGGACGGCAGCGGCAAAAGTGGTGGAGCAGGGTATTCAAAAGCTCATCGCCAACGACGTGAGCCAGCGGCTTTCCTCCAACAGTCGCCGTTCCAAGCAGGCTGGATCATATCGCACCCTCGGCCTTTAGGGCGCGATAGGTTGTATCGACCGATTTCGCGGTCGCATCGACAATGATGTCGATTTCGTCCCGGGTAATGATCAGCGGCGGGGCAAAGCCGAGGATATCGCCATGCGGCATGGCCCGGCCGATGACACCGTTCTCAAGCAAAGCAGCGGCGGCACGCACGCCAACCTGCAGTTCGGGCTCAAAAGCTACGCGCGCTTTGGGATCCCGCATCATCTCGACGCCAGACAGGATTCCAACGCCGCGAACTTCACCGACAATGGGATGTCCCTCCAGTTCGGCTTTCATGCGGGAAAGCCAATAGGGCCCGACATCCTGGACATGTTCCAGGATGTTTCTTTCCTTAAGGACTTTGATGTTGGCGAGCGCGGCCGCCGCGCAAAGCGTATGACCGGAATATGTCCAGCCATGGCCCAGAGCTCCGTGCTTCTCCGTTCCTTCTTCCAGGACCTTCCAGACGCGGTCGCCGATAATTGACCCGGAGATGGGGAGGTAGGCGGAACTGACGCCCTTGGCGATGGTGACGAAATCCGGGCGCATGCCATAAAGGTGGGAACCAAACTTCTCGCCGGTTCGCGCGAAGCCGCAAACCACTTCATCGGCGATCAGCAGGATATCATACTTGTTCAGCACCTCTTGAATGGCCGTCCAGTACCCCTTTGGGGGCGGAACGATTCCGCCGGTCCCAAGTGCCGGTTCTCCGATAAAGGCTGCAACCGTATCTGGGCCCTCAGCAAGAATAAGGGCTTCTAGTTCGTCGGCGCAGCGTTTGGAGAAGGCTTCCTCGGTTTCGCCCTCATGCGCCTGGCGATAGTAATGTGGCGTGGTTGTGTGGCGCACCAGGTTCAAAGGCAGATCGAAGAATTTGTGAAAGAACGGAAGGCCTGTCAGGCTACCGGTGAACAACCCGGAACCGTGATAACCCCGGTGTCGCGAGATGATCTTCTTCTTTTCAGGGCGCCCAAGGATGTTGTTGTAGTACCAGACGAGCTTGATGTTGGTTTCGTTGGCATCCGAACCGGACAGGCCAAAATAAACCCTTCGCATGTTCTGCCCGAAATATTCGACGATAGCCTCCGCCAAACGGGCAACGGGTTCCGTGCCCTGGCTGGCATAGACATGAGCGAACGGCAAGTCATGCGCTTGCTTGGCAATGGCGTCGGCGATCTCCGTGCAGCCATATCCCATGTTGACGCAGTAGAGTCCGCCGAAACCGTCGAGGCTCTTTCGGCCTTCAATATCCCAGATGTAGACGCCTTCAGCGCCGGCCATAATAGCCTGGTGCGCGCGGCACTCGAGAAGGCCGACCGGGTGATCGTGACGCTCTTCGTGAACCTGAAGCAGTTCAACAGCCAGGCTGATCTCGCCGCGTATCCGCGCACGGAGGATGAGGGGCCGCCAAGCTGGCGCCGCTTGGCGCGCGTCTGCTCCTAGGAGCCGAACTGCATCGCGATCATCAGCGACTGCTCCAGGCCACGGCGCACGGCCTGACCGTGCAGATCATCATCTCAAGCGTCACGCCCAGCGTCTCCGGCAAGCCGTGGAGCACCATGCGGACGCTGTCGCCAACGAGAACAATGTCACAATGCCGATCAACGAGCTTTGCGATCGGAATGGGTATAGGCCGTCAGGCAGACGAGCGGCGTTCCACCCTTCCGGGAACGAATATCCGGCGAGGTGGTCGCCTCGGTGCTAGCAACCGCAATCAACGAGGGCCGCTGCCCTTACGTTACCAACTGTGGGTGTCGCGTTTGGCACACTTCTGTGCAGGTGCGAAGAGCTAAAATCTTCCACGGGCGTGATGTTGACGCACCAACAATTATCGTAGAAAACCAATCTAAATCGGTTCAGCTGCTCCCGTAGCGGAACCTTGCGCAGCTAGTTCAGGGATCATGGACCATCAGGGAAAGCCAACCAGGCAACGCAGATCTGGAGGCAAGGGAAACGACGTGAAAGCGGACCTGATCGCCGTCGTCGTCGCCATGAATAACAGCGTCCCCGGTGTTCTCACCATCCCGCAGGCAAACGCCCTGCCATCAGGTCCGTTCGAACTCGCTCACCGTTCGCTGCAGTCCGGCCTCAGGGGATGGGTCGAACAACAGACCGGTCACCCGCTCGGCTATATCGAGCAGCTCTACACCTTCGCCGATCGCGACCGTATTGGCGCGGAGGAACGCGTAATCTCGATCAGCTATCTCGCACTCACGCAGGCCGAAGATGCGGGCGCCGCAGCCAGGCGATCCTGGGCAAGCTGGTACGACTATTTTCCATGGGAGGATCACCGCTCCGGCGCCCCTTCGGCAGTGGAAGATCTGCGACCGCGTCTAAGGGAATGGGCGGACAGCGTTGATGAGACAGCCCTGCGGCTCGATCGCCGGCGGCGCACAGCTGTTGCCTTCGGCTTCGACGGCCGGTCATGGAACGAAGAGTTCGCGCTGCAGCGTTATGAGCTTCTCTACGAGGCGGCGCTTGTGGAGGAAGCGATACGCGGTAGACCTTCAGCCGCACCTCCTCCGGTAGCGGGCAAATCGATGATCGCCGATCATCGCCGCATCCTGGCAACGGCTATTGCGCGGCTGCGCTCCAAGATCAAATACCGGCCCGTGGTGTTCGAGCTGATGCCGCCGCTCTTTACGCTTTTGCAGCTGCAGCGAACCGTGGAAGCGCTCTCCGGCAGGCTCATCAACAAGCCGAACTTTCGCCGGCTCATAGAGCAACAAGAGCTGGTGGAGAAAACCGGGGCGACGACCACTGAGACCGGCGGCCGACCGGCGCAGCTCTACCGCTTCCGCCACGAGATTCTCGATGAGAGGCCGATGGCCGGGACGAAATTGCCGCCCATGCGGGCTTGACATCCCTTATAGTCATAAAGGATATATATCTTATATTCTTGTAGACTATAACTGGAGGCTCGATGAGCGCCATCCTGCCCTCAGGCGCTTCCCTGTACGATCGCGTCCGGCGCGTGATCCCGCCAGCCGAATGGCTGACTTTCGCCGACGATATCGACGCCATTCTCGACCTCAAGCGGCAGCGAAACGCCGTCATCCTGGCGCACAACTACCAGACGCCCGAGATCTTCCACTGCGTCGCCGACATCGTCGGCGACAGCCTGGCGCTGGCCCGCAAGGTAATGTCGACGGAAGCAGACGTCATCGTGCTTGCCGGCGTGCATTTCATGGCCGAGACGGCGAAGCTGCTCAATCCTCAAAAGACCGTGCTTATTCCCGATTTGCGCGCAGGCTGTTCGCTGGCGGACTCGATTACCGCCGAGGACGTGCGCCTGATGCGTCGGCGCATTCCGAATGTGCCGATCGTCACCTACGTTAACACGTCAGCCGCCGTGAAGGCGGAATCCGATATTTGCTGCACCTCGGGCAATGCTCGGGCCGTAGTCGAATCGCTCGGCGTGCCACGCGTCATCATGCTGCCCGACGAATACCTGGCCAAGAACGTCGCCGCCGAGACGGATGTCGAGATCCTGGCCTGGAAAGGGCATTGCGAGGTGCATGAGCGCTTTACGCCAGCCGACATCCGCGAGTTGCGCGAAAGCCATCCTGGTGTGATCGTGCTGGCGCATCCCGAATGCCCGCCTGAAGTGGTCGCGGAAGCCGACTTTTCGGGATCGACGGCGGCCATGTCGGATTACGTCGAAAGGCAAAAGCCGCCACGGGTCGTGCTACTCACGGAATGCTCGATGAGCGACAATGTTGCGCTCGCCCATCCCGAGCTCGAGTTCATCCGGCCCTGCAATCTTTGCCCGCACATGAAGCGCATCACGCTCGCCAACATCCGCGAGGCTCTGGAGCAAAACCGGCATGTCGTGAGCATCGATCCCGAGATCGCCGGGCGCGCGCGGCTTGCCGTCGAGCGGATGCTTGCCGTATGAGCGCGGATGTCCGCAGTTTCTTCGGTCGGCCTGTTATCATCGGCGGCGGCATCGCCGGGCTGATGACCGCCCTTCACCTGGCGCCCGAGCCGGTGCTTCTTTTGTCGAGGACGCCGCTGGGAGCCGACGCTTCGAGCCCGTGGGCACAGGGTGGCCTGGCTGCCAGCCTCGGCGATGACGATAATCCAGCGCTGCATCTGGCGGACACGCTCGCCGCCGGCGATGGGCTGTGCGACGCGGAAATCGCCAGTCGCATCCTCCATGCGGCTCCTAGTGCGATTGAGACCCTGGCGAACCTTGGGGTCCGCTTCGATCGGAAGCCAGAAGGCACATTGCGCCTCGGATTGGAGGCCGCGCATGGCCGCCGTCGTATCGCTCATGCCGGCGGCGATGGCAGCGGACAAGAAATCATGCGTGCCCTGGTCGAAGCCGTGCGTTCTGCTCCTTCGATTGTGGTCGTCGAAGGCGTGGAAGCGCGTCGGCTGGCGGTCAAGGAGAATGCGGTCCGTGGTGTCTGGGCAAGCTGTTCGATGGGTTCGGTATTCTTCGGCTCGCGACGGGTGGTCCTCGCCACGGGCGGGATTGGCGGGCTTTTTTTCGACACCACCAATCCTTTGGGCAGTTGCGGACAAGGCCTGGCGCTTGCAGCGCGCGCAGGTGCTGTCCTTGCCGATCTGGAATTCATCCAGTTCCACCCGACCGCGCTCGACGGGCCGGACCGCCCCATGCAGCTCATCAGTGAAGCGGTTCGCGGCGAAGGCGCTGAGATCGTCGATGAAACCGGCCAGCGCTTCCTCGAAGGCTTACAAGGTGCGGAACTCGCGCCGCGCGACGTTGTAGCGCGAGCAATCTGGAACCATCTTTCGAACGGCCACCGCGTCTTTCTCGATGCGCGAGAAAAACCCGGCACGGCGTTCGCGCAGCAGTTTCCGACGATCGCGGCAGCCTGCCGCGATGTCGGCATCAATCCTGCTCATGACCTCATTCCCCTCCGCCCCGCCCAGCACTACCATATGGGTGGGGTCGCCGTGGACGGGTCCGGCCGCACCTCAGTCAAGGGACTCTGGGCCTGCGGCGAAGTGGCCTCAACGGGATTGCATGGCGCCAACAGGCTCGCCAGCAACTCCCTGACCGAGGCCGTCGTGTGCGCGCGCTGGGTTGCTGAAAGCGTCGCTGGTACGCCTGCGCGCAGGACAAAGCCTTTCTTTGCACGCGATTACCCATTGCCAGATCCCATACAAGTGCGCCCTCTCCTGTCGAACGCACTCGGCATCGTCCGGGATGGAGAATGTTTGAAAGCAGCCGCACGTGCCTTGTTGCCGCTCGCCGAGGCCAATGGCGCGGCATCGGATCCGGCTTCTGTCGGGTTGATGATGACGATCGCCGCCTTGTCACGCAAAGAAAGCCGTGGCGCCCACCACCGCGCCGACTTTCCCCATCGTGAAGCCATTGCCAGACGTTGCGAACTCACGCTCGCCGATGCCTTGGCGGCGGCGCGGGAACTCGCACATGTCGCGAGCCTCGAGGGGGCCAGGTGATGAAGCTCGCACCACTTCCCACGGTCATGCTGGAGCCGCTTGTCCGGGCAGCCCTTCTCGAAGACCTAGGCAGAGCCGGCGACGTGACCACCGACGCTGTCGTACCGAAAGAACACCATGCGAGGACCGTGCTGGCGGCGCGCCAGTCGGGAGTTGTTGCCGGCCTCGATCTGGCGATCCTTGCTTTCCGGCTGATCGATCCCGACGTCGAAATCTCCGTGGAGCGGGCGGACGGCAGCGACGTCGCGAAAGGAGAAGTCATTGCGTCAGTGGTTGGTCCGGCCCGAGCCATTCTCACAGCCGAGCGAACGGCACTCAATTTTCTGTGCCATCTGAGCGGTGTCGCCACGGCAACCGCAGCGATTGTCACCGCGGTACGCGGACATGGCGCGAAGATCGTCTGCACGCGCAAGACGACGCCCGGATTGCGGGCGCTGGAAAAATACGCCGTGCGCGCCGGTGGCGGCTCCAATCACCGCTTCGGCCTCGACGACGCCATTCTGATCAAGGACAACCACATCGCAATCGCCGGCGGAATACGCGCCGCGCTCGAGCGGGCACGAAACAGCGCCGGCCATCTGGTCAAGATCGAAGTGGAGGTCGATACCCTGGCGCAGTTGGAGAAGGTGCTTGGGTTCGCCCCCGATGCGGTCCTTCTCGACAACATGTCCCCCGACGATCTCCGTCGCGCCGTCGCAATCGTCGGCGGTCGGGCAATCACCGAGGCTTCCGGCACGATCACATCCGATACAGCGCGTGCGATTGCCGCGACCGGCGTTGATCTGATTTCCGTCGGTCGACTGACGCACAGCGCGCCGATCCTGGATATCGGCCTCGACTATCGGAGCTCATGACAGCGCGGCAAACGAAGGGCGGCAGGTCAATGAACGTTTCGATCGGCGTCAAGCGCACGAGGAAAGCGCGGCAAAAACCAGGACCGAGGGAACAGGATGGACACGCATACAACCAGTTTGACGAAGACATCGCCACAGGCTCAAGCCCCTGACACCGGGATGTGGACCCTGGAGAAGGCTCGGGCGCTCCATGATGCGCCCTTCAATGACCTGCTGTTTCAGGCGCAGACCGTCCACCGCCAGAATTTCGATCCCAACAAGGTCCAGCTCAGCCGGCTTCTCAGCATCAAGACAGGCGGATGTCCGGAAGATTGCGGCTATTGCAGCCAGTCGGCGCATCACGAAACCGGTCTGAAGGCGTCGAAGCTGATGGAAGTCAGGCGCGTCATCGCCGAGGCGACCAAGGCGCGTGACGCCGGCGCCACCCGCTATTGCATGGGTGCCGCCTGGCGAAATCCCAAGGCGCGCGACATGGATGCAGTGGTGGCGATGGTCGAAGGCGTCAAGGCACTGGGCATGGAGACCTGCATGACCCTTGGCATGCTCGATCTTGAGCAGACCGCTCGTCTGAAACAGGCTGGTCTCGACTATTACAACCACAACATCGATACGTCGGAACGCTACTACAGCGAGATCATCAGCACGCGCAGCTTTGCTGACCGGCTCGATACGCTCGAGCAGGTTCGCCAAGCCGGCATCAAGGTCTGTTCCGGCGGCATTGTCGGCATGGGCGAAGAACCGGTGGACCGGATCGACATGCTGGTGACGCTGGCCAATCTGCCGGAGCATCCGCAAAGCGTTCCGATCAACATGCTGATCCCGATTGCCGGCACCCCGCTTGCCGACGCCAAGCCCATCGAGCCGATCGAATTCGTGCGCGTGATCGCGCTGGCGCGCATCATGATGCCGAAATCGCATGTGCGTCTTTCCGCCGGCCGCACCGCCATGACCGACGAGATGCAGGCGCTGTGCTTCTTTGCCGGCGCCAACTCGATCTTCGTCGGCGACACGCTGCTGACGGCGGATAATCCGGGCGAAGACAAGGATATTCTGCTGTTCCGGCGCCTCGGCATCGAGCCAATGGAACTCGAGGCGCAATGAACGGGGCACCGCTTGCCCGCTATGACGCGACCCTGCAGGGGCTGGCGCGCAAGGACCGGCTGCGGACGCTGTCGCCGCGCGCCGGCCTCGATTTCTCGTCTAACGACTATCTCGGGCTTGCCGCTTCGAGAAGGCTAGGCGACGCGGTTGCGGCGGCGATCGCGCAGGGCACGCCGGTCGGCGCGACCGGATCGCGGCTGTTACGCGGCAACGCGCCGGAACATGAGCAACTAGAGGCAGACGCGGCGACGTTCTTCGGAGCCGAACGCGCGCTGTTCTTCGGCAGCGGCTACATCGCCAACTTCGCCCTCCTGACCGCCCTGCCGCAAAAGGGTGACCTGCTGGTCCTCGACGAGCTCGCCCATGCCAGCATGCATGAGGGGGCCCGCGCTGGCCGCGCCGAGTTCAAGCTCGCCGCACATAACGACATCAGTGCCGTCGAGGATGCGATCATGCGCTGGCGCGCCGAAGGCGGCACCGGGCGCGTCTGGATCGTGATCGAAAGCCTCTACAGCATGGACGGCGACCGCGCGCCGCTGGAAAGCCTGGTCGCGCTAGCCGATCGGCACGAGGCATTCATCGTCGTCGACGAAGCGCATGCCACCGGCGTGTGGGGACCGGACGGCCGCGGGCTGGCCGCTGCCTTTGAGGGTCGCGACAACATCGTCGCGCTCCACACATGCGGCAAGGCGCTCGGCGCGTCCGGCGCACTCGTCACCGGGCCGGGACTGCTGTGCGACTATCTCGTCAACCGCTGCCGGCCATTCATCTATTCCACCGCGCCATCGCCGCTGATGGCAGTGGCAGCGCGCGAAGCGATCGCGATGCTGTCCGATGAGCCCCACCGCCGTGTCCAGTTGCAGGAGCGTGTTGCCTTCGCGGGCCGCCAATTGGCCGAGCGCTGCGGCGTGGCACCCAGCGGCTCGCAGATCCAGCCCTTTGTCATCGGCGACAACAGGCGCACCATGGCGGTGGCGGCGGCGCTGCAGGCGCGCGGCTTCGACATACGCGGCATTCGCCCGCCGACGGTTCCCGAGGGCACGTCGCGGCTGCGCATTTCGCTGACGCTCAACGTCGACGAAGCCGACATTTCCGCCATGGTCGAGGCGCTCGTTGAGGTGTTGGCCCAAACATGACCGGGGGCGGCATGACCCAGCGCATCGTCATTACCGGAACCGACACCGGAATTGGCAAGACCGTGTTTGCGGCTGGGCTCGCCGGCCTGCTCGACGGTTTCTACTGGAAGCCGGTGCAATCAGGCCTCGACGGCGAGACCGACAGCGAGGTGGTCGCGCGGCTTGCCGGCCTGCCCTCGGAGCGCGTGCTGCCGGAAGCCTACCGCTTGCGGAGCCCGCTGTCGCCGCATCGTTCAGCCGAGATCGATGGCGTCGCGATCAAGGCTGCCGATCTTACTTTTCCCGTCCTGCCGACGCCGCTGGTCATCGAGGGCGCGGGCGGACTGATGGTGCCGCTCAACCGGCGCACAAGCTTCATCGACATCTTCGCTGAGTGGCGGCTGCCGGTCATTTTGTGCGCCCGCACCACGCTCGGCACCATCAACCACACCCTGCTGTCGATCGAGGCCCTGCGCGCCCGCTCCATCCCGCTGGCCGGCATTGCCTTCATCGGCGATGAGATGGCCGATACGCAAAGGACAATCGTGGAAATGGGCGGTGTACCGCAGCTCGGCAGGCTGCCCTATCTCCACCCGCTGACGGACAAAACTCTGCGAGACGCAATGATTGCCGGCTTTGCCTTCGCCTCGATTGCGGGAGGCGAATGATGTCGCAGTCCAGTGTGTGGCATCCGTTCACGCAGCACGCGCTTGAGCCCGTGATCCCTGAAATCGTCCTGACGGAGGGAGCCTATCTCCACAAGGCCGACGGCACGCGTATCCTGGATGCCATCTCCTCCTGGTGGGTCGTCACCCATGGCCACCGCCACCCCCGCATCATGAATGCTATCGAGACGACCGCGTCGAGCCTCGACCAGATCATCTTTGCTGGCTTCACGCACGAGCCGGCAGAGCGCCTGGCCAAGGCACTTGTCGGCCTCGCTCCCTCCGGTCTCGACTGGGTGTTCTATTCCGACAGCGGCTCGACCTCAGTCGAAGTGGCACTGAAGATGGCGCTCGGATATTTCCGCAACATCGGCGCGCCGCGCTCGCGCATCGTCGTCATGGAGCACAGCTATCATGGCGACACGGTCGGCACGATGAGCGTTGGCGCCCGCAGCGTGTTCAACGCCGCCTACGAGCCGCTGCTGTTCGAGGTCGACACCATTCCCTTCCCGGTCGCGGGGCGAGAGCAGGAGACGCTGGATCGGTTCGAGGCAGTCTCACGCGACCAGCGCGCCGCCGCGCTGATCGTCGAGCCGCTGGTGCTTGGCGCCGGCGGTATGCTGATGTATCCAGCCTGGGTTCTGGCCGAGTTGAAGAAGATCGCCGAGGCCTCGGGCACGCTGGTGATCGCCGATGAAGTAATGACCGGCTGGGGCCGCACCGGAACCATGTTCGCCTGCGAGCAGGCGTCAATCTCTCCCGACATCCTGTGCACCTCGAAGGGCCTGACCGGCGGCGTGATCCCGCTGGCGGCCACGCTTGCCACCAATGCCATCTTCGAAGCTCACTATTCCGAGGACCGCAAGAAGACGTTTTTCCACTCGAGCTCCTACACGGCCAATCCGATGGCCTGCGCGGCGGCACTCGCCAATGTCGAGATCTGGCGTGACGAGCTGGTGGCCGAGCGGGTCGCGGCGTTGAGCGCTATGCAGGCCTCCGGGGTGCAACGCTTTCGCGACAATCCATATTTTACCGACTGCCGCGCCAAGGGAACGATCGCAGCGCTCGACCTCCGAACCGGTTCTGCGGGTTATCTCGCCGAAATCGGCCCGAAGCTGCGCGCTTTCTTCCTCGACCGGGGGCTGCTTGTGCGCCCACTCGGCAATGTCCTCTACCTTCTGCCGCCCTATTGCATCACCGGCGAGGAACTCGACGGGGTCTATGACGCGGTCGAGGAGGCCGGCGAACGCTTCGGCGCGAAGCCGTGAGCAGGTCGTCGCGCCTTCTCGGGTTTGGTCATCATGCGCCCGCGCGCAAGGTCGAGAATCCGGAAATTGAAGACCGTCTCGGGCTTGAGCCCGGCTGGATCGAGCGGCGCACCGGAATTCGTTCGCGCTTCTGGGCAACCGACGAAGACACGCTGTCGGGCCTTGCCGCCTCTGCCGGTGACATGGCGCTGGTGAATGCCGGTATCGACCGCAGCAAGGTCGGCCTGCTGTTGCTCGCCACCTCGACGCCCGATCACCTCCTGCCGCCCAGCGCGCCGCTGGTCGCACACCGGCTGGGGCTCGGCCGGGCCGGCGCGATCGATCTCACCGGCGCCTGCGCCGGCTTCATCTATGCGCTGATGTTCGCCGATGGATTCACCCGCCTGTACGGCAAACCAGCGCTGGTCATTGCCGCCAACATCCTCAGCCGCCGTATCAATCCGGCCGAGCGCGCCAGCTCGGTCCTTTTCGCCGATGCCGCCGGCGCCCTGGTGATTGGTCCGTGCGATGACCCGGATCTAGGCATTCTCGGTGCCTCGGTGGATTCGGACGGCTCGCGTTACGGCCTGATCCAGATCCCGGCGGGCGGAAGCAACAAGCCGTTTCACGGCGACCTCGACCTTGGGCAAACCCGAATGACGATGACCGACGGTCGTGAAGTGTTTGCCAAGGCCGTCGAGATGATGACCGATTCCTCAACAAGCGCGCTTGCTGCGGCCCAGTTGCGGCCGCAGGACATCGATCGGTTCGTGCCGCACCAGGCCAACGCGCGCATTTTTGATGCGGTTGGGAAAAACCTTGGGATAGCGGATCAAGCAATCGTCAAGACCATCGCCGAGTACGGCAACTCTTCCGCAGCGACGATCCCGCTGTCGCTCTCGCTGGCTGATCAGGCGGAGCCGTTTCGACCGGGGGAAAAAATCCTGCTGGCGGCGGCGGGTGCGGGTCTGAGCGGCGGTGCGCTCGTGATCGGAATTTAGCGGAGCGACCAGCGCCCAGAGCACTGCGGGACAAGTCACCCATGATGATAGGAAAGAAGAAGAAAATGCGAAAAATAGTCGCCGGCAAGCTGCACGGCATCCACGTCACCGAAGCGAACCTCAACTACCACGGTTCGATCACGCTCGACCCTGACCACTGCGAAGCAGCAGGGATCTTGCCCATGGAATTCGTGGAGATATGGAACAGGAATTCCGGTGCGCGGATTTCGACCTATGTCATTCTCGGCGAGCGCGGTTCACGATGCTGTATCCTCAACGGAGCGGCTGCCCGCATCTGCCAGCCCGACGATCAGATCATTGTCTGCAACTCGATCTATCTGGACGAAGCGCATATTACCTCCTTGAAGCCAAGGATCGTTACGTTCGATCAGGACAACAACATACTCGACCGCTTAACCTACTCCGTCGATCTCGACGCGGATGGCCGGTACAGCTTCTCGATCCTTGACGAGGCGGATGAGGCTTTGGCCATTCCTGCCCTGATCTCCGGGGCGTGACGGCCGCCGCACAAGTGACATCAGTGTTCGTCAATTGGTGGCCTGCTGGCAAGGCCGAGCCTGGCGCGTTGGCCATCGGCGAAATTCTCGGCGGGCGACTGTGTCTTGAACCGATGAACTGTCAGTTTGCCGTCCTCCACAGTATGAACCACCCATCCCCCACCGCAACGCTTGACGCGCACGTCGTTTGGTTCGCCAGCCACCATTGCTGCCCCTCATTTTCGTCGCCCTGGACCGAGACTGGAAGTCGTTCCCCGCACAGGGAAAAACACCGGACCTTACGTTACGTCAAGCGCCGATTATCTGACAGCTGGCGCCTTATGGACTTGACGGCGACAGCGGCTCTGGCCCGGGCTATCCCGAGCCGGCCGCATCTTGCATTCGGATCGATTTAGATAGCCCGATCTTGCACGTTAATGCTGTCTTAATTATCCACAGCTAATGTCAGTGAGAGCGCGTATTCAGTTCGAGTAGCTCTGCAAAAAGCCCGCCGCTCTTGCCCCCCAAGAGTAGCGGGTTTTTCGGTTGTGAACACTGACGCGGTCGGTGTGGATGCTGCCACAGCACAGGCGCCGTGGGCGTCTTCCCTGCCCCTTTCCATCAATCTCGCGGTGCTGCTTTTCGGGGCGAAGGCTGGTCGAGGACGAAGCCGAACGGGCGAGCCGCGGCTCTTCCTGATGCTGGGCACCGGACCCTCCCGGAGCATGAGCCTTGGCGCCCAGGTTCTCGTGGCAATCGTTTCCGGTCTCGACCAGATCGTTGCAGAGCAACAGGAGAACGCCTGTACTACCGGCGAGTTCGATTCTACTGCTTCACAGGCGGCCAGCTCTGCTCGCGGAGGATGCATTGTTGAGCCTGCCGGACCGGAATTCTTCGAATGACCGATTCCGATCTTCAGCATAGATCGAGAACAGGCTTGGCAGCGTTTCACGTCAGGATCACTCCCTCATGCCACGTCAAGCATGGATGCGCCAACCGCGGTCGGATCAATACGATGCAAGATGGTCCGGATGCGTCGCTATTCACCGCAGTGCGGGACGAGCATCGCAACAGTCTTGCCGGGGCTTTATTGCTTTCAGCGGCAACCGCCACTATGTAGCGACACTTCGCCAGCTGTCTTCAAACCCCCGGAGAGTTTCATGACAGAAGAAACCGACAACAACATCGACGTCCTCATCGAGCTCACCGCCGATGTCGTCTCAGCGTATGTCTCCAACAATCCGGTCCCGGTGGGTGAACTCCCTGCCCTGATCGGCCAGGTGCACGCGGCACTCAAAGGCACGGCCGGCACCAGCATCTCCGCAGAAGAGCCGCAGGTTCTGAAGCCCGCTGTATCGATCAGGAAGTCGGTGAACCCGGACTATCTCATCTGCCTTGAGGACGGGAAAAAATTCAAATCGCTGAAGCGCCATCTGTCGACCCGCTATGGGCTGACGCCAGACGACTATCGCACCAAATGGGGTCTGCCGGCGGATTATCCGATGGTCGCGCCGAACTACGCCGCTACGCGCTCGGCATTGGCCAAGACGATGGGTCTTGGCCGCAAACCCAAAGAGCCGGAAACGCCGCCAACGCCGGCAAAGCGGACCCGCAAGAAGGTCGCAGCTTGATTTCAGAAATCAAGGTTTTATCTGGGCGCGCAGTGCCATCGGCATAATATGCATCTGAACGGAATATGAAAAGGCGGGGTATACCCGCCTTCCCTTTGAAGCAGCTTGGCTCCACCAGGACTTCGCCCGGGCTTGCATCTGTCCGCTGCTTAAGCCGTGCGGTCGAGCCCTGCGCTCGCCCGCCCTTGTCACGCGGCGAGACCTATCGCGTTCACCCGCTGTTGCCAGCAGGCGAGAGAAAAGTCAGCCGGCTTTGCTGAGGCTGCCGGCCGAGGACTTGCCGGTGCGCCGGTCCTGTTCGATTTCATAGTTGATCTTCTGGCCATCAGCGAGGGTCGAGAGGCCCGCTCGTTCTACAGCGGAAATGTGGACAAAAACATCCTGACCGCCATTGTCGGGTTGGATAAATCCAAATCCCTTGGTGCTGTTGAACCATTTTACCGTTCCAGTCGCCATATGCGTTTTCCTTTGTAACAATTGCAGTGTGGGCAGGCCCTCTGGCCAGTCCCGATTCATAACCGAAACTTCTGCGTAGGCGCAGCAAAAAAAGAAATTTGCAAATACGGTTTGACGGGCGGTTGTAACTCCTCATGGACCGTCCAGCACCCACCCGTTGGGGCTCGCGTCGCGACACGTTTTACGGCCCCGATGCGATACCCGAGACGGACGGCTAAAAGCGCAAGAACTACCGGCCAGGGCGACGGAAGTTGATCGCTTGGGTAAAATGGGGCTGTGGATGACGCCACTGGCGGACGGTTCGGGCCTCGCCGGTTAGGACGGAAGCTGGCCGTCCCCTTCCCCGCGGCAGGTTCGCCCGCGTCCAAGGATGCACGATTTTCGGGAGAGGTGGTCCTATGCAAAAGCCACCCGTGCGCAGTAGATGTCGACCCGGCCGGACAGGCCAAGAGCCTTTTGGGGAATCGACATTGCCGCTACTTCCGCCTTTGATCCGCCACCTCAAATCTCCTGACCTGTTTGGCTGCCTTGACCGCCTGCCGGCGCTTGGTAAACCGGTCAGTGAGCGGACATTTGAGGTCCTCAACCCATCGACAGGCGAAGTGCTGGCAGGGCTTCCCGACATGGGCGTCGAGGAGACGCGGGCCGCGGTCGACAAAGCCTATAACGCACAGCCTGGATGGGCGGCCTTGACGGCCCGTGAACGCAGCGACGTTCTGTGGCGCTGGCATCAGCTGATTATCGATCACGCCGATGACCTTGCTGCGATACTGACCGCGGAAATGGGTAAGCCCCTCGCCGAGGCCAAATCGGAAGTGTCGCATGCGGCGGCCTACCTGCAATGGTACGCTGAAGAGGCCAACCGCATCTATGGGGAGACGATCTCCGCGCCATCGACAGACCGTCGCTTGCTGGTGATCAAGCAGCCGATCGGTGTCGTAGGCACGATTACGCCATGGAATTTCCCGGCTTCGATGGTGGCGCGCAAGATCTCGCCGGCGCTGGCGGCGGGCTGCACGATCGTATTGAAACCCGCTGAACAGACGCCGCTCGTTGCCGGCGCAATGTTCGCCCTTGCGCATCAGGCTGGCTTTCCCGAAGGCGTGGTCAACCTGATCTACGCTTCTGAAGGCGATGCTGTCGGCCGCGAACTCTGCACCAACCCACGGGTCCGCAAGATTAGCTTCACCGGCTCGACCGAGGTTGGCCGGCTGCTCATGCGCCAGTGCTCGGACCAGATCAAGAAGGTCAGTCTCGAACTCGGCGGCAATGCGCCCTTCATCGTCTTCGACGATGCAGACGTCGATGCGGCGGTCGACGGGGCGATCCAGGCCAAGTTCCGCAATGCCGGCCAGACCTGCGTTTCCGCGAACCGACTTTACGTCCAGTCGGGCGTTCACGATGAATTTGTCGACAAATTTGTCGAGCGGGTTCGACAGCTTCAGGTTGGTGACGGTTTTGATCCAGGTGTCGCCATCGGCCCGCTGATCGACAGGCAGGCGCTCATCAAGATCGAATCGCATATCGCCGATGCCGTCACAAAAGGCGGTACAATTCGCTGCGGGGGCAAACGCATTGGCAAGGAGGGCACATTCTTCCAACCGACTGTCCTCACTCAAGTCTCCAGCGAAATGACGATTGCGCAAGAGGAGACGTTCGGACCGCTGGCCCCAACCATTCGCTTCGACGATCCGGATCAGGTCGTGCACCAGGCGAATGACACGATCTACGGCCTGGCCGCCTACTTCTATGCCTCGAACCTGCAGCGTGTCTGGCGTGTGGCCGAGGCCCTGGAATACGGCATGGTCGGCATCAACACGGGACGCATGTCGTCGGAAGCGGCACCTTTCGGCGGCATGAAGCAGTCCGGCATCGGGCGCGAGGGTTCGCGCCACGGGCTCGAGGACTACCTCGAAATGAAATACCTCTGCATGGGCGGCATCTGAAGCATCTGCTTGCGAATTCGCGGATTGGCCGCGCAAGCGATCCTCGAACATATGAAGCAGGTCGCACCTCGATGGCGGCGGCTCCGGACCAAAACCGTCGCGTTCTTCACCTTGAGGTCAGCTTCGCGCCGACGCCGCCGTTATGCCGCAGTCAGGCAGATGGTCGCCTCGAGGTGAGCGCGGCCGTGCAAAGCGTCGGGATACCGAACCTGGACAAACGTTCACATCATCGTTCCAGCCCAACGGGTGTCCCGGCGATGGTCAGTCAGCAGCTCCTGATCATCCCAGCTTCCTAATCGCTGCGTAGGACTTTTGCTTCAAGCGCGGCTGCCACGAAAGCTCTTCGAGCAGCCGCTGGATAAGCTTCACCGCGCAATACCTGCAGACAGGCATCCATCGCGGCCTTCCGTTTCACGGTCTGACGTTGAAGATCACGCAGCAAGATAGCGGCAGCATCATTGACCTCGAACACGATCCGCTCTGAGCTGTGTTGGCTAAGCCGAACAACGACTGGCCTTTCAAATCTGCTCAAGCCGGTCATGTCTCCGCTCCTGTGAGGCAAATAGCCTCGATCGCACCTTGGCCAGGCCGAACGGATCCCCTGGTCGCAGAACCTGGCCGCTCGCGATCCATGTGCGGTATCTGATTCATGATGGGATTGCGCCGCTAATGTCGAGACCTGCTTCTGCTTTCAGCTATCCCTGTAAATCTCAACACAATGCCCCCTCGGCCGGCCCCCGTACCAGATGCCTATACCTGCACCTTTCCCCCGCCCGCTTTGCATGCGGCCAGCCATTGCATGGCAGAAATTGCATCTTCCAATATGGCGGCCCGTTTCGCAAAGCCGAAAAAGGCATTGCGCGCTGCGCTTACAGGTTTTCTTCCATCGTATGCATCATAGCAGGCCCTGAGTGCGGCTTCGTGGATCAGGTCTCTGCGATCTTCTGGCCATTCATTGAGGAAATCGATAGCGTCCGCAAGACTGGCAATCTCCTGCACGATGTAGGTTGCACGCTTCACGAAAACTGGGCTGCTGAAAGCCTCAGGGTTCATTCGTTCCTCCCGATCTACTGAACGACTGGTTTGCCTGAACAGGCGCTTCATCGACACCCGCCAACACTCGCAGAATGTGTTGTCAGGGCAATGACGGTTCAAGAGGAAGGCAGCGGCGTGATGCCCTCCGGTAGGCCAGCAGGCCGATTCCATACATACTGTTGCAAGAGCGGCTCATCAGGTGGCAAGAAATCTGCATCGTTCGACCATTTCGTACGAAACGCTTGGTACTCTTCCGGCGTTGACCCGCCACGAGGAAGCGGCTCCGCACCCTCCGCTTCGTCACAGGGCTAATCCCAGGGTTGTACGGACTTGCCGCCTTCAGCCTACCTGAGCAAGGCAACGTGACCGTCGAGATACGAGACAACCAGACCATCGCCGCAAAAGTGCCGGTCCTGCCATTCAAGTACTTAGCTCCTGAACAAACGGCTCCGCGGCAATGCCAGGAATGTCGTCTATCGGGACAGGTTTCCCGATTAAATAGCCTTGAGCTTCATCACATCTGACGCAGCGCAGATAGTCGAGCTGTTCGGGAGTTTCTACGCCTTCGGCTGTTACCTCGATTCGAATCTCATGCGCCAACTCAACCAATGATCGTACAATCGCGGCGCAGTCCGCATCGGTGAGCATATCCTGGACAAAAGATCGGTCGATCTTGAGCCGCGAGAGAGGCAATTTGCGAAGATAAGTCAGGGATGAGTAGCCGGTGCCAAAATCGTCAAGAGCAACTGTGACGGATAGAGAAACTAACGATTGTAAGAATGAAATCGTTTCTTCAAAATTCGAAATCAGCACAGTTTCTGTTATCTCGACCTCGAGTCTTCGGGGCTCCAAACCGGCTTCAGCCAAGGCCACTATAATTCCATCCAGCAAGGCCTTGTTCTTCAGCTGCATTACCGACAAGTTGACGGAGACCCGCAAGTCGCGCGGCCAACGCGCCGCTGCCAAACAAGCCGTTTTGACGACCCAGTGTCCGATGGAGTGAATCAAACCCGTTTCTTCAGCGATGGGTATGAACTCCGTCGGAGGGATCTGGCCATGGGTCGGATGCTGCCACCGCAGAAGCGCTTCAAAACCTCGGATGCGATCGCTCCCGAGGTCGAGAAATGGTTGAAATGCGAGCCAAAGCTGGTCATTGGCCAGTGCAGATGGCAGATCGCGTTCAAGGACATGTCGCCTTGCAGCAGCTTCATCGTCGCCCGGGCTGAAAAACTGGATGGAGCCCGCCCCCAGCGTCTTGGCCCTGTATAGCGCGGTGTCGACGCACCGCAGGAGTTGGTTGGTGTCCAAACCGTCAGCGGGGGCCAAAGCGATACCTATAGAGGCCCTGCAATATATTTCGCGCCCTTCGATCAAGAACGGGGCGCGCATGGCATCTATGATCTGTTTGGCCAAGGACCTGATCTGATCTGGCCTGATATCGCGCGTAGCGATTATTGCAAATTCGCCGCCCTCCAATCTGGCAATGCTATCGCTCTCCCGCGTCGATCTCCGAAGTCTCGCAGCCACTTCGACCAAAAGGGCATCCGCCATTGCTCGGCCAAAACGATCATTCACCTCGGCAAAATTGTTAAGATCGAACAAAAGCAACGCACAGTGCTGGTCAAACTGCTTTGCGTCCACCAACGCGTTCTCCAGCCGCTCGTTGAAGCTGAACCGGTTTGGCAACCTCGTTAGAACGTCCCTGCGAATGGCATTTTCGCTTTCCGCTTGCAGAATGAAGCGTCGGGTAAATTCGAACGCGTGGGCAAGCACCGCGCGAAACAGCGTGATGGCGTAGCTCACTATCAGGATTGCGACGGGCAGATTGACGGCGCCTTCCGCCCACGCGATCGCAAGCATCGAACCGACGAAAATCGGGAGCGTATACGCGACGGCCGCAATAGGAATCGTGGAAAAAGAAGCGGCACCGCCAGCGATCATCCCGGCGCTCAGGCAGGTAATGACGACCTGGGCTGCACTTGTTGCCCCGCTGAAGAACAGAACGGGAAGTGCTCCCCACCATGTGCCGAACAAGAAGGCGTTCCGCACCAGGTTTTGCGTTGTTCGGCGAGACACTGACCTTGGTTTGACTGACTGAAATGATGATCTCGCTCTTAGGCCTACGAACCCGGCGGCGACGATGATAACACTCGCCCAGAGGATGGCTTTCGTTTGGTCCGGGGAGCCCCAAAGCGCCATGACAAGAGTGGCCGCATTGAGTATGTTCGCAGCCATGCCAAGAGGCGTGTTGCGAAGCACGATACTGACCTGCTCCGCCCTGATGCGGCCGGCAAGTGGTTCGATTGTCGAGGGCCCGCCAAAAACTCGCAGGTCTCCCGCCAGAAGATCACCAAACCTTGCGGCATACAGACGCTGCATCACTCTTTCACTCCCCCACGCTAGAGTAGTAGATGCGTGTTGTCCCCTAGCATCGAACACTTCGGAAAAAGTAAATTTCAACGGCAAAAATTGGACAGCCCAGTTGGGAAACCGCGGGCTGCGGAAATTCGAAGATAGCGAAAACCGCGATGCTTCCTCAGGTAACGCGGGAAGGCGCAGCGGTCGATCGCGGCGGGGCGGGCAGAACCGAGTTGCCGAAATGCGCCGCCATGTCAGCATAGGAGCTGCTGACCTGTGGAACACCGCACCATCTCCGAACGCTCGTGAGTCTCACCACGAACGTGCGACGCGCTTGCGCACTACGCCGCGCTGTTCTTGACCAGGCGCAGTTCGTGGTTGCTCTGCCGTCGGGAAGCGGGCGTCCTGCCTTTGCCGCTCGTATGCTGGGCGAAGTCGGAAATCGGGCAGGGTCGGCCAAGTATGTAACCCTGGATCGCATCGCAGGCTTCTTGCCGCAGGAAGGTCAGCTCCGCGTCCGTTTCGACACCCTCTGCCAGGACCGGGAGCTTGAGGCCCCGAGCGAGGCCAAAGACCGCACGCATGACCGCAGCCGCCTCATCGCTGGTATCCACTGCCCGGATAAGAGACTGATCGACTTTGATCTTGTCAAACGGGAATGCCCGCAAATTCGATAGCGACGAGTATCCGGTGCCAAAATCATCCATGGCGATTTGAACCCCAAGGCTTTTGAGCTGACGCAGGACAGCGAGCGCCCGCCCGATATCCTTGATCAGGCAAGTTTCGGTAATTTCCAGCTCGAGGCGGGACGGATCGAGCCCGGTTTCTTTCAGCACTGCGCCGACCAGCTCGGGCAAAGTCCCGCCGTGGAGCTGCATGGCCGAAACGTTGACGCTGATTGCTAGCGGTTGTTGCCAGCTTGCCGCTTCGGCGCAGGCGGTCCGCAGCACCCATTCACCGATCTTCAGAATGGCGCCACATTCTTCCGCGATCGGGATGAACGCCGCCGGCGGAACGGCGCCGCGTTCCGGATGATCCCACCGGAGCAGTGCTTCGAAACCGAAGACATCGTTGGACAAGAGTTGCGCCTGCGGTTGATAGACGAGGCGGAGTTCCTTGCGCGAGATCGCGTGACGGATGTCGTGCTCGAACTGGCGGCGATCGCGCAGATGCTCACCCATGGACGGCTCAAAAACGCAATAAAGGCCACGCCCCTGCATCTTTGCCTCATAGAGCGCAGCGTCGGCATGGCTCAGAAGCGTCGCCCGATCGGGTGCATCGTTCGGGAATACAGCGATACCTATGCTGGTGCCGATGGTGACGCCGGCGGGCAAGTTGGCGCCTGTGTCGTTGAATGCGTCCAGGATGGCTTCAGCAGTGCGCGTCGCATAGCCCGCACTCGGCAGACCGGGAACAATTACAGCGAACTCGTCGCCGCCCAAGCGCGCAACCATCTGCCCGGGCTTAAGGACGCCTCGGATCTTCTCGGCCACACACTGCAGCACGGCGTCTCCGACGAGATGGCCGAAGAGGTCGTTGATCTCCTTGAAGCGGTCGAGATCGAGGAAGAGGACGGCAAGGCACCGCTCAGCGCTGCGATGCGTCGCAAACTCGGCCTCCAGCTTTTCGTTGAAGCTCGTGCGGTTTGGAAGTTTGGTCAAGGGATCGTGGTGGGCAAGGAAATGAATCTCCTCCTCCGCCCGCTTGCGCCCGCGGATATCGCGGACGGCAAGAACCTGGTGTTGCTTGCCGGCATAGAGCATGCTGTGCCGGATCAGCTCAACCGGGACCGTACTGCCGTCCGTCGCGCATAGCCCCACCTCCAGCGGCGTTTGCGCAGTGCCCGTGAGCTCGCCTTGGGGAAGCGTGGGAAAGAAGGACTGCGGGCGGCCGGCCGGCTGAGAGCGGTCGACGCAGGCAAGCGCGGCGAAACTGCGATTGGCTGCCACGATCTCGGTTTCGTTGCCCACGATCAGCCCCTCGACGGCCGAGTTGGCCAGCTCCTGCATACGCGCTGCCTCGCCGGCGCGACGGAAATCGCGCACATCGAGGGCGAGGCCGATGATGGCCAAAAGGATGATGAGGATCGAAACGAGGGCTACGCCAGCCGCCATCCAGTCGGCGGGCAACGCCGTTGCGGAAATGACAATGCGCGGGTCTGGCATGATTGCGGCCGCGCCCATCGCCGTGAAATGGTGGCTGCAAATCGCTACCGTCAGCACGAGGGCGCCGAGCGACTTCCACTTGACCGTGTTGGCGTGAAGGGCAACCGGCAATGAGGCCGCGCCGAACAGCCCACCAAGAATGATCGAGGCGGCGACGAGCGGCACGTCCCAGACGACGCGGCCCGCGATCTCGAATGCGGCCATGCCGGTGTAGTGCATCACGGCGATGCCGCCTCCCACGATCGCACCGCCGATCCAGCGTCCATGTGGAACGCGTGGCGAGATGCCGATCGTGAAACCCGTCCCGGTCAAAGCGATCGCGGCCAGCAACGACATGATCGTCAAGGCGATGTTGTAGCCGCTCGGTACGGCGGGCTGGAAGGCCAACATGGCTATGAATGCGTCGCCCAGAATCTGGGAAGAAATCTACGGCCAAAACTTGAATAAAGCGCTTAAGCGGAAAATCCACTTTGATTATCGTCACCGAAAGTTGTGAAGGACCCCAATGGTCCACGTCTCGCTGGAGAATGCGCGCGCCGTAAATGGGAACGCGTGATTGTAGACCTAGCACTCATGTTGCCTCAGGCTACGGGCGTGAGGCGAACTCAACGGAGGCCGTCGATGTCGAGCTGCACTTGCGGTCGACGATGTCGCCGGCGGAGCTCGAGGTCCACCGCAGGGGCTACGCTGAAGCGGCGCCTGCCATGGGTGCTCCGCCAGAGCCGGGCTCAGCGGTAGGCCAACTGCTCCAGGATTGAAGCTGCCCTTGTCAAACTCACAGACCGGCAGTGCATCCAGTTAACGAAGAAGTTTGAACCGCACGCTAGGTGACGCCTATCAGCCGCTCCCGGATTTGGGTGCGAGAATGAAATTGAAAACGGGCTCAGGCAGCTCGCCAGGCGTCAGCTCTCGCAAAGCAGACGGGAACGTTGTGGCCGCTTCGGCCTCTACCGCGAGGGCGGCAGGTGTGATTCCGATTGCGGCCTCAAAGAGCCGGCTCGGCAGAAGCGCCACCTGACGAAAGAGCGCTGCAGCCCTTGTCGCATGGCGCGCGGCAGCGACCCTCTTTCTCTCGCGGATCTTCACCCCGGCCGCCGCCAACAGGATCAATCCCTTGAAGAACAGGCGATGCTGAGCGCTGCGTTTGGCAGCATGCCATAGAGGCTCCCACGCCTCATGAGCTTCCCAGTAATAGCCGTGGTTGAAAAGGTCGATCCCCCATCGGAAAGCGTTTGAGCTGAGTGATTCCTCGACCGTGACAACGGTCACCGGGTCGCTTTGATAACTGTGACCCAAGGGGTTACGAACCGGATGTGGATTTTTGCCAGGCAGGTAGGCGTAGCCCGGGAAATGCCTTTCGGGCAGCAATCGAAGACGTGACATAGACCCCAGCAATCACGAATGCACGTCGGTGGCAATTCCAGATGAAGTAATCGCTTGCGCCAGAGTGCCAGCGGTAAAGAAATATCTTGCGCTGCGCCGACAAAATGCGCTCATGGGGCCATTCCTCCATGGGCACGTGCGCCGGGAGGGCACCTCTAACACGAGCGATAGACCGAGGGAGGGCTCAACCCAATGAGCAGGGTGGCGCGCGAAGATGCGAGTCCGGCTTCGTCGGCGACATTTGCGCCGCTTGAGAATGCGACCTTTCGTTCGATCTGGCTTGCCACACAGGTCGCCAGCCTTGGCTGGCTGATTCAAACCGTCGC
The DNA here is from genome assembly GCF_056781655.1 of Mesorhizobium bavaricum. NCBI lineage: Bacteria > Pseudomonadati > Pseudomonadota > Alphaproteobacteria > Hyphomicrobiales > Phyllobacteriaceae > Mesorhizobium > Mesorhizobium bavaricum. The sequence goes on from NZ_JBXAYV010000002.1 coordinate 89,931, forward strand.
CATCAGTTGGCTGATGGCGACCATCTCGACCTCGGACGTAATGGTCGCCTTGGTGCAGGCTTCGACCACACTGCCCGTATTCGTCCTGTCGATCTTTGCCGGGGCCCTGGCTGACAACTACAGCCGCCGCAATCTCATGTTCGCCGGCTGGTGCGCGATAGCGTTGTCCTCGGCGATGCTGACTGTTCTTGCGGCGCTGGGGATTTTCAATCCTTGGATGGTTCTCGCCTTCAGCTGTTTGGCCGGAGCGGGCGCTGCTTTCACCGATCCTGCTTGGCACGCGTCGGTGGGCGATATCTTGCGAAAACGTGAAGTCCCAGCCGCAGTCACGCTCATCTCGGTTGGATACAACGCCATTCGAAGCGTCGGCCCGGCGCTCGGCGGCATCGTCGTTGCCTCCTTTGGACCTCTAACAGCCTTCGCTGTGGCGACACTGACCTATTTAGCCCTGCTGTGGACCATAGGGCGCCGCAAATGGGATGTTCGCACCTCCCCTCTCCCGCGCGAGCCATTGACCACTGCGATCCATGACGGAGCGCGCTTCACGGCCCTTTCGGCGGAGATCAAGGCGGTCATCGCGCGAGGAGCGCTTTTTGGCCTGACCAGCATCTCCATACTCGCGCTCCTGCCTCTCGTCGCCCGCGATCAACTGGGCGGAGGACCAATCGTTTATGGTGTCCTGATGGCCGGCTTCGGTGTGGGCGCACTGTGCGTCGGCATTTGCAACAATGTCTTGAGGCGGTCTCTGTCCCAGGAGCGGCTGACAACGCTGGCATGCATTGCCTGTGCGGCGTGTGGTCTATCTCTTGCTCTCACGTCTTCAGTCGTGGTGGCGGCTATTGCGCTGGCGCTCGGCGGCGCGGGCTGGGTTGTCACCTGGACGGGGCTCGATGTGAGTGTCCAGTTGGCAAGCCCAAGGTGGGTCGTCGGCCGCACGCTCTCGATCCACTATGCCCTTTCGTCTGGCGGTATCGCGGCCGGCAGTTGGCTGTGGGGCACGGTGGCTGAGACCTATTCGCTTACCTTGGCCCTCGAGGTTTCCGCTGGTGCGCTCGTAATGGTCGCGGCCACCGGCTTCCTGATGCCCATCCGCCAATGGCAGGACTCTGATCAGGATCCTTTTGGCTTCGAAACGCCACAGCTCGCCCTCGACCTGAAACCGAGAAGCGGGCCGATCGTCGTCAAGATCGAGTACTCGATCCCGGAGGCAAACGTCGAAGCTTTCCTGGACCGGATGCAGGAACGGCGACGCGTGCAAAGCCGCGTCGGTGCCCGGCATTGGAACCTCCAGCGTGATCTTCAGGATCCTTCGCTTTGGACAGAAACCTTCCGCACGCCGACGTGGATGGACTATCTGCGCCTGAACCATCGTCTGACGACCGCGGACAAGGAGTTGGATCAACATTTGCTCGAATTGAATATGGGAATTCCGCCTCGTACCAAGCTTTCAATTGAGCGACCGACCGGGGCAACCCGCAAGCGGGATCAATCGACGCGATTTTTCTTCCGGTTGTGATCGCAGGGTTGGGTTGGTAGGGTTTGCATCTTATCTCGGCGCCTTGGTGGGTTTGCAGGGCTTGGCGCTGACGTCGGCTAACGGTGTCGAATTTGGCCACGATGCCGAAAGCGGAGTGCGGGCAACGTTCTTGCGAGCGGCTCGTCGAGCTCCGCCTCATTCGTCCGAGTAGCGCGAATTTCGTTGGGAGTGAGCACCCCTGCTAAAAAGGCATGGTGGCCTCCCCAAAACGGTGGCGGCAAGAAAAGCGCCGCCGATGCGAATTTCGTGACGACCACGCTCGTGTCCTTCAGCACGTTTTTGTGGAATGCCGCCACTCTCCGAGCGTCCCGCGCCTCAGACTGGTCGGTAAGTCCAGAGCTGTGCGGGCGGGATGTTGCGGCGACGAAATCATAGCGAGACACGACGTAGAGGTCGGGCATTTTTCACCACCTCGACAAAGGTCCGTAGGTGAGCTGAATCACAGTCCTCCCGCGAGGAATGCGGGCAAGCAAGTCCTCGAGCAGCCCAACACGCTGTTCCATCGGAAAGCTCAAATCCGGACGGCACTTATCACGCAGTCGAATTGCTCCCCGCTCCGCTCGGCCAGCACCTCCTCCAGCGCGAACGCATCGCCCGATCGAAAATCCACGGTGTCGCGGACCCCTTGCCGGCGGGCATCGGGTAGTCGGGTGCCGGCTCGACGCCTTTGCTTTCAACGTTGAACTGCTGCCAGCGCCGTTTTGCGGATCATGCCGTTCTGGCTTGAAGAGAGCGGCCCGCCTCACAGTTGGCCGCGATCCATTTCGCGTGCGCGAGTCTGATGATAACGCCATAAAAAGGGCGCCCGGGAACAGGGCGCCCTTCTCATCGACGGAATGCTCGGATTGGAGGTCCGCGATCAAGCAATCCGCCGACAACCTCTTCAAGCCTCACCACAATGGTTCAGCCGCAATTGAAGGCTTCCAAATAACCGCTTCGAACGCGGCGAACGGGCCCTTCAATCCTCAGAACGAGCGCTGGAAGCGAAGCAAACCGCCGACGCTGTTTTCCTTGTCGGCATTGGTCCAGTTAGAGACGGTATCCTCACCAACATGGACGTAGTCGACTTCCGCCGTGACCGTCAGACCCGGGACGATGTCGTAGGCGATGTTAGCCGCGGCGCCGAAGTTCTTGCCTTCGTCATAAGACAGCTGAGCGTTAAACGAGGTCTTCTCGTTGAACTTGTAGGTCCCACCGCCCCATACTGCCCAGTTGCCGCTCCACTGCTTGTAGAAGCCGCGGCCGCCAGCCGGGATTGCCCAGGTCGGATCCGAGAGGTTGTCGTCCGTGCCGTAGCCGCCCATGACCCACAGCGAGATCGCGTCGCTGGCGTTCACGTCCAAGCGAACCTTGCCGGCCACTTCCTCGTAGTTGCTGTCATAGGCAACAACGCCGGTGATGGCGCCCCAGCCCTGCGTGTATTTCACGCCGCCGACGACATGCGGAACGTAGCTGTCGATTGTGCCGACCACGCCCGAGCCCTCTTCGAGAGAGAGGACGGCGGAGAAGCCGTTGCCGGCGTCGAAGTAGTACTGCACGACGTTGGTGTCGAAGTCGCCGTATGGAACGAGCGTATCGTTGATGACGTTGCCAGCGTAGCCGATGAACGTATCGAATGCCGATTCATCCTTGCCGACGCGAAGGCCACCGAGCTGGATCCAGGCGAAGTTCAGTGTAATTGCTTTATTGAAGGCATAATTCTGGGGACTGTCAGGCCCCGAATAGGCGTTGCGGTTACCAAAATTGAATTTGGTCTCCGTGTATGTCTTCAAAGTGCCGAGCTCGGTTTCCTGGCCAGTCCAAGTCCTTAGGTCAAAGCGGGCGTTCTTGCGCCAGGTGCCCTGATCGCTGCCGTCTTGGACGTCGTGGGTCCTCGCCCCGTCGTAGGAGCCAACGTCGCCAGCGCCGATGTCGTAGCGGACATAGCCGCCGATGCGCAGGCAAGTTTCGGTGCCGGGGATGTAGAAATAGCCCGAGCCGTACACGTCGCAGATCTTGACGTATTCAGCCGGTTCCGGCTCGGCGACGGTCACCGCGTCGGCGGCGCGGGCGCCCGAAACTGCGATCAGGGCCGCAGCTGAGCCGAGAAGAAGGCTCTTGATGTTCATACTTGATCTCCATTCATTGATTTGAAAAGGGCGAGGACGTCAATGGACGAACCGCTCCCTGTCCCCACGATCGAAAAAGATGCGCATCGCGATGCATCCTTCCCTGCTCGAACGCTATTCATCGGAGGAATTAGTGCAAGTTTAAATTCCGTGTTCCAGCCACATATCGAAGTATCAGTTGCATTTTTACCACGAAATCGTCAGTATTAGTTGCACAAATTGGACAACTATACATCTGCACAAATCGCACAATTGGTACATCTGCTTTGTGCGCACTTATAGAAGGCGCGGACAGCCACCGGCATCCGGTCAGCCGTCAGATGGATCCAATCAGAGAAATAGCCTGGGCGGCCGATGCGACGACTTCTTCGTCCATACCTTCTCTGAGCAATTCGATAGGAATGCGACCCTTGAGAAGAGGCGAGGGGCTGATCAGCCATAGCCAAGCCAACCTGGGATCGGAGATCGAGGCAAGGACCTGCCTGATTCCGGGCATAGGCCTACCGTCGATGAACTGAGCCAGGGGAAATACATGCTTGCGGGAGCCTCTCCGAAAGGCAACCACGTCATTGTGCCGCTGCCACCAATGCAGCGTGGACCGCGGTATTCCAAAACGTCTCTCGAGATGCGTCGACCCCGCAACTGGACCGGCCCACTCCGCAATGCGCGCGCCTTCTCTCGGGTAATCTTTCAGAACCGGATGCCCGAGCGGATGATCGGCTGGCCGCGGTCGCGAAGCGATCTCACACGCCTGTGCATTTAGCCGTCGCGCTGCTTCGGCCTCCAGCCTACCAAGAAATTCGGCGGCCACGGCGGTCAAATCGTTGGAAGGAGAACCCGAAGGTGCGACAGTAGCCGTGTCGCCCTGCCTCGCCGCATCGCATTGGGAAAGAATGCGCTGCACCTCCTTCATGACAAAGCTTGAAAGCTCGGCCTGACGCTTTTCATCCCCAAGATCACTCGACCCGGACATATCTGGCTTTCTCATTGGCTTCCCTCGGCAAGCCGCCGAAAGAGCGTTGAAGACATGAAGTTTGGAGGACGGCGATGTGTTGCGTTTTCGTATGCTCGCGACCTAGCAGCCGCTTGGGGCTTCAACTTGTGCCTCTCAATAAAAAAGGGAAAAACATCGATGGACGACCGTCTTGCCCCACGATCGAAACAGACGCACATCGCAGTGCATCCTTCACAGTGTGACGCTATCCGCGACGCTCATTTGTGCAAGTGTAAAGTTTAACTTGCCAGCGTTATATAATTAGACGTTGCTTTTATGCAACTACTTTCCAAGTGTTACTTGGACAAATCGAACGTATTGCACATTTAGACAAACTGTACAGTTCAACTGCGACTGTAATGTTCACATTTACCGGCGGTATACACGCTTCACCGTTGCAGCATCGCATTGGCCAGGTGCACGGCACCTCCTTCATGAAAGGTTGAAAGCCCGTCCTCGGGCGTTTCACTTACGTCGATCCACTCATAAGGGCTTCCCGGCCGGGTTTATCCGGAGCCTCTGCAGCCGAAGGACCGGGCGCCGCGTTCTCGTCACTACCGATTAGCAAGCCCCCGTGCCGTATCGAGATCGGAAGGTGAGCTGTTGTATTTCGCTCATTGTATGCACCCGAGGATATCTCTAAAGGCCGCATGGATGTTTGTCCCGCTAGCTGCAAGTATGCGCGAAGTGGTGTTCAGTTCGCCAATATAATATTCCGGACGACACCATCGCGTTTTCAGATGGCCGCGTCCCATGAGGAACTGCCGCTGCTTCGACGCTCGCAAGGACGTCGGGAATGAAGCACTACGCCGCGTCGCGAGAACGACGCTCACCGTTGCCTCGTAAGTTGGTTCATGGGATGTACAGCGAGGTTGGGAGGGTACGACGCCGGCTGAAGGTCCGCGACGCTGTTCAAGCTCCGCAAGGCTGACGTTGCCCAATTCCGGATACGGAAAACAGAGATCGCAAAGCTCAACAGCGTGTCGCTGTCGGCGCTGAGTTCGGTCAGAAGCCAGTTCGCCGCCCCGGGCGGATCGAATAATTTCACGACCGGGATATGGGCGGTTTCGGTGTCGGCTGCGCCATTGGCGAGAAGCCGTAAACGGAGTTCGTCGGTGATCAGCATGGATGTGTTGCATTTGATTACTGGCGCAACGGGCTGAAAAACCTCGAAACCAGCGAACGAAACAGGCGTTTCGCGATAGGCCGAACTCCTACACGCGTTTCCGCAATGCATTTAGGCGCTTGTAATCCTCGATGATATCGGCAGAGAAATGAGCGAGCTGAACGGCATCGCCCCAATCCGGGACGTGATATTGGCTGATTTCTCTATCGTCTATCCGCCTATACGCCTATACGCAGTGCCGGCCCCAGCCGCCAGCCGTCGAAGATGCGACTAATCGCGTGCAAGCCATGTTGGGTGCCCTGACACCAAGGTACGTGCGCCTCAGTCGCGTCCACCCCCATTCACAAAACCGGCTCCGTGGAGTACGGGGAACGCAGAGAAATCTCCGGTCGCAGCCTTACCCGGTCAAAACAAGGACTCAAACCATGAATGCCCTCGTCATCTGCTCCGGCGGATTGGACTCTGTTTCGCTCGCTCACAAGGTGGCGACCGAGCAGAAACTCATTGGCCTGCTTTCGTTCGATTACGGCCAGAGGCACAAAAAGGAACTCGGCTTCGCCTTTATCTGCGCCAAGCGGCTGGGTGTTCCGCACCAGATCGTCGATATCCGCGATGTCGGCCGGAACCTGAGCGGCTCGGCGCTGACCGATGATGTGGACGTGCCCGACGGGCACTATGCCGAAGACTCCATGAGGATCACGGTGGTGCCGAACAGGAACGCCATCATGCTGGCTATCGCGTTCGCGGTTGCCGCCGCGCAGAAGGCCGATGCGGTGGCCACTGCCGTCCACGGCGGAGATCATTTCATCTATCCCGATTGCCGGCCCGCTTTTATCGACGCGTTTCAGACGATGCAGAACCATGCGCTCGCAGGCTATGCCGATATCCGCCTTTACGCTCCCTATGTGAATATGTCGAAGGCCGACATCGTCAGCGAGGGGGCAAAGTACGCCACACCGTTCGAGGCGACGTGGTCCTGCTACAAGGGCGGCGCACGTCATTGCGGTCGCTGTGGGACATGCGTCGATCGGCGCGAAGCATTCGATCTGGCCGGCATTGCCGACCCGACAGATTATGAGGACGCGGACTTCTGGCTGCACGCTATCCAGACAAGGAGCGCGTGATGTTCCGCATTACCAAAGAGTTCCACTTCTCGGCCTCGCATCAGCTCACCTCCTTGCCACCAGATCATCAGTGCGCGCGTCTACACGGCCACAACTACATCGTCGTGGTGGAGCTTTCAGGTGGCGAACTGAACGAACATGGCTTTGTGCGCGACTACCACGACCTGGCGGCGCTCAAACACTACATCGATGGGACGTTCGACCATCGGCATCTTAACGACGTTCTGGGGCATGACCGTGTCACAGCGGAATGTCTGGCCAGGCACTTCTACGACTGGTGCAAGGTGCGGCTACCACAAACCTCCGCCGTGCGGGTGAGCGAGACGCCGAAAACCTGGGCGGAATACCGGCCATGACTTGCGCGTTGCATCCCGGAATCCGCGTCAGCGAGATTTTTGGGCCGACCATTCAGGGTGAAGGTATGCTGATCGGCTTGCCCACGGTGTTCGTAAGAACGGGCGGGTGCGATTATCGCTGTTCCTGGTGCGACAGCCTGCATGCGGTGGACAGTCGCTTCCGCCATGATTGGGAGATGATGTCAACCGATGCGGTCTGGCAAAAGGTCATTGCGCTTTCCCGCGGTCAGCCCGTGATGGTGTCGCTATCGGGCGGCAATCCGGCCATCCAGCCGCTTGGACCGCTAATCGACCGCGGGCATGGTGAGGGCTACCGCTTTGCATTGGAAACCCAAGGCTCGGTGTCCAAGCAATGGTTCGCGGATCTCGACGTGCTGGTGCTCAGCCCCAAGCCGCCCTCAAGCGAAATGACGACGGATTGGGCCGCGTTCGACGCCTGCGTCGAGGCGGCGCAGGATAAGCCGCAGATGACGCTCAAGCTCGTCGTCTTCGACGATGATGACTATGCCTATGCCAAAGACGCCGCGGCGCGCTACCCGCGATTACCCGTCTATCTCCAGCCTGGCAATCACACGCCGCCGCGTCCCGGTAACGAAGACGTGCTGATCGACATGGCCGGTGTGATGAAACGCATGGAATGGCTGGTCGAAAAAGTGACCCGTGACAGGTGGTTCGAGGCGCGTGTACTGCCGCAGCTTCATGTTCTGCTCTGGGGAAACAAACGGGGCGTCTAGCCCACGCCGATGACGTAGACGGACATCCAGTTGTCGGCAGCAACGTCGGCCAAGAAAGCCCGAAAATGCCGTGCTGGAAAAGGTTTCGAATCCGCATGCTGGCTCGCCTATCGCCGGTGCTTCGCGCTCCTCCAGGCGTGACTTGCTCTCGGTACGTGCGCGCGCTTCCCCAGGGTTGATTGGTCGCCGATCGCCGCCTCGGGCCAAGCCTCCGGCCGAATGCGCTTGACAAGATAGCGCCGGCTCGTTCAATTCGGAGCATTCACCAGGGGAGTCCCGGCAAGGGGCTGAGATACTGCTGGCTTTCGCGGCGCAGTGACCCGTTGAACCTGATCCAGTTCATACTGGCGTAGGGACGGTGCAAGCGCTTGCGGGAGTTTACGCCCGAGGTCCTGTTTCGGCAGGTCGAGCAAAGCGTCTTTTCATCCTTCCGGCACAGAACTGGGTCTCCAATGCACGAGCAAAGGAGCCTCAAGATGAATGCCCTCACCCCCGCCGTGTCGACGGGACCACTGCCCGCCTCACGCAAGATCCACAAGTCTGGCGTCCTCTATCCGCACATCAAAGTGCCGATGCGCGAAATCTCCGTCCATCCGACAGCCGGGGAGCCGCCTGTCACCGTCTACGATCCGTCAGGCCCCTATACCGACCCGACTGTCGAAACCAGCATCGACAAGGGCCTTGCCCGGCTTCGCCACGAATGGGTCGCGGCGCGCGGCGATGTCGAAGCCTATGACGGCCGCCATGTCCAGCCCGAAGACAATGGATTTGTCACGGGTGAGCGCCTGACGCCGGAATTTCCCTTACGCAACCGGCCGCTCAGGGCCAAGGCCGGCAAGGCGGTGACACAGCTCGCCTATGCGCGTGCCGGCATCATCACGCCCGAAATGGAGTTCGTCGCCATCCGCGAGAACCTCGGACGCGAGAGCCTGTGCGGCAAGCTGCATCGCGACGGCGAAAGCTTCGGCGCGGCGCTTCCTGATTTCGTCACGCCGGAATTCGTGCGCGAGGAGGTGGCGCGCGGACGGGCGATCATTCCCGCAAACATCAATCATCCCGAGAGCGAGCCGATGATCATCGGCCGCAATTTCCTGGTGAAGATCAACGCCAATATCGGCAATTCAGCGGTCACATCGTCGATGGCCGAGGAGGTCGAAAAAATGGTCTGGGCGATCCGCTGGGGCGCCGATACGGTGATGGATCTGTCGACCGGCCGCAACATTCACAACATCCGCGACTGGATCGTGCGCAATTCACCGGTGCCGATTGGCACCGTGCCGCTTTACCAGGCGCTCGAGAAGGTCGGCAGCGTCGCCGAGGATCTGACCTGGGAGGTCTATCGCGACACGCTGATCGAACAGGCCGAACAAGGCGTCGACTATTTCACCATCCATGCGGGCGTGCGGCTGCACTACATCCCGCTGACCGTCGACCGGGTCACTGGCATCGTCTCGCGCGGCGGCTCTATCATGGCCAAATGGTGCCTCCACCATCACCGGGAAAGCTTCCTTTACGAGCATTTCGCGGAAATCTGCGACATCTGCCGTGCCTATGATGTGTCCTTTTCCCTCGGCGACGGCCTTCGTCCCGGCTCGATCGCCGATGCCAACGACGCGGCGCAATTCGCCGAGTTGGAAACGCTCGGCGAGCTGACGAAGATCGCCTGGGCAAAGGACTGCCAGGTGATGATCGAGGGGCCCGGCCACGTGCCGATGCACAAGATCAAGGAGAACATGGACAAGCAGCTCGCTGTGTGCGGCGAGGCGCCGTTCTATACGCTTGGGCCGCTGACGACCGACATCGCGCCGGGCTATGACCACATCACCTCAGGTATCGGCGCGGCGATGATCGGGTGGTTCGGCACGGCCATGCTCTGCTACGTCACGCCCAAGGAGCATCTCGGCCTTCCCGATCGCAACGACGTCAAGATTGGCGTGATCACCTACAAGATCGCCGCCCATGCCGCCGACCTGGCGAAGGGCCATCCGGCCGCGAAAGTCAGGGATGATGCCCTTTCCCGCGCGCGCTTCGAGTTCCGCTGGGAGGACCAGTTCAACCTGTCTCTCGACCCCGAAACCGCGCGGTCCTTCCACGACCAGACCTTGCCTAAGGAGGCGCACAAGCTGGCGCATTTCTGCTCGATGTGCGGGCCGAAATTCTGTTCCATGCGTATCTCTCACGACATCCGCGCCGAGGCACAGAAAGAGGGCATGGCGGCAATGGCCGCGAAATACCGCGAGGGCGGCGATCTCTACCTGCCGGTAGACGAGACCGACGCACCGCTCATGCCAGAGGCGCCGGAACCGTCATGAGGGTGTTGATCAAAGGGGCCGGCGTCGCCGGCCTCACCGCCGCCTTCGAGCTCGCCGCCCGCGGCGCGACAGTCACAGTCGCCGAGACCCGGCATGGCATCGGTGGCAACGCATCGTGGTTCGCCGGCGGCATGCTGGCGCCATGGTGCGAGCGTGAAAGCGCTGAGCAGCCGGTGTTGGACCTGGGCCGCGACGCTGCCAACTGGTGGAACGAGGTACTGCCCGGCCAGGTGACACGGGCCGGAACACTGGTTGTTGCTGCACCGCGCGATGCGGGCGAGCTTGACCGGTTCGCCAGCCGCACGTCCGGCCATCGGCGTGTCGATGAAGATGAGATTGCGCTCCTGGAACCCGACCTCGCCGGCCGCTTCCGGCGCGGACTGTTATTCCCCGATGAGGCTCATCTCGACCCGCGCCACGCGATGGGGGCACTTCATGACAGGCTCGCTGCCATGGGTGTCGAATTCCGCTTCGGCGCCGATGCCCGGCACATTTCCGGTTTCGATCGCCGGATCGACTGCACGGGGATGGCGGCAGAAGACGACGGCCTGCGCGGCGTTCGCGGCGAGATGCTGATCCTGCGCACGCCGGACATTTCGCTGTCACGCCCGGTCCGGCTGCTTCATCCGCGCTTTCCGCTCTACGTGGTGCCGCGTACCGATCACCGTTTCATGGTTGGCGCGACGATGATCGAAAGCCAGTCCACAGGACCGGTCACGGCGCGTTCGATGATGGAGCTTTTGGGCGCGGCCTATGCTCTCCATCCGGCCTTCGGCGAGGCTGGCATCATTGAGACCGGCGCCGGCGTCCGTCCGGCCTTTCCCGACAACCTGCCGCGTGTCGAGGCATGTGGAAGCACCGTCGCGATCAACGGGCTCTATCGCCATGGTTTTCTTCTCGCCCCCGCCATGGCGCGCCAGGCGGCCGACCTGGTTTTCAATCAAGGAACCAAGGAGCTTGCGCATGAAACTGATGGTCAACGGCGAAGTGCATGAGGTTGCCGCCACCACACTGGCCGAGCTGCTTGCCGCGCTCGACTATGAGGGCGATTGGCTGGCAACGGCCGTCAACAACGATCTCGTGCACAAAGCCAACCGCGCGGAATTCCAGTTGAGCGACGGCGACCGGATCGAAATCCTCTCACCCATGCAGGGCGGTTGACCATGTTCGATCTCCTTGGAACGACGCTCCCTTCCCACCTGCTTCTCGGTACCGCTCAATATCCTTCGCCGGCCATCCTTGCCGATGCGGTCAAGGCGTCGGGCACGTCGGTGATGACCGTCTCGTTGCGGCGTGAGATGGCGGGCGGTAGGGCCGGCGAACAATTCTGGTCGTTGATCCGCTCGCTCGGCGTCAGAATCCTGCCCAACACTGCTGGCTGTCACTCCGTCAAGGAAGCGGTCACGACCGCGAAAATGGCGCGCGAGGTCTTCGGCACCAACTGGATCAAGCTCGAAGTGATCGGCAACCACGATACGCTGCAGCCGGACGTGTTCGGCCTGGTCGAATCCGCCCGCATCCTGTGCGAGGACGGTTTTGCGGTATTTCCCTACACCACCGACGACCTTGTTGTCGCCGAGCGGCTGCTGGAGGCGGGCTGCAAGGTCTTGATGCCGTGGTGCGCACCGATCGGTTCCGCGCTCGGGCCGGTCAACATCATGGCGTTGCGCTCGATGCGCGGACATTTCCCCGATGTCCCACTGATTGTGGATGCGGGGCTCGGACGGCCGTCGCATGCGGCAACCGTCATGGAGCTCGGCTTTGACGCCGTGCTCCTGAACACGGCGGTCGCCAGGGCGGCTGATCCGGTCGGCATGGCGCGTGCGTTCGGCAAGGCAGTCGAGGCCGGTCGTGAAGCTTTCAACTCGGGAATGCTCGAACCGCGCGACGTCGCCTTGCCATCTACGCCGACAATTGGCAGGGCAGTTTTTTCATGAAGCTCGATCCCTTCTACCTGATCGTCGACAGCGCTGCCTGGATCGAGCGGCTGGTGCCACTCGGCGTCAGGCTGGTTCAGCTCCGCATCAAGACCATGGATCAGGCCGGGTTGCGCACCGAAATCCGCAAGGCAAAGGCCTTGTGCTCCCAGCACCACTGCCAGCTCATCGTCAACGACCACTGGCGCCTGGCAATCGAGGAAGGCTGCGACTTCGTCCACCTCGGCCAGGAGGATTTGCAGACCGCCGACCGTTCGCGGATTCGGGCAGCCGGCGTGAGGCTCGGACTGAGCACCCATGATGATATCGAACTGGAAACGGCCATGGCCGCCGAGCCCGACTACATCGCGCTCGGCCCCATCTACCCGACCATCCTGAAGCAGATGAAATGGGCGCCGCAAGGACTCGAACGGATCGGCGAGTGGAAGCGCCGGGTCGCACCGATTCCCCTGGTCGCCATTGGTGGTCTCAACCCGGACCGGCTCAACGGTGTCTTTGCGGCTGGCGCGGACAGCGCGGCGGTGGTGACCGACATCACGCTGAACGACGACCCCGAAGCGCGCACGCGGGAATGGATCGAAAAGACAGGCCGATGGCGCTGAGGCGAGACCCTTATGTGCTCGTCGTCGGTGGCTCGGACTCCAGCGGCGGAGCCGGAATTGCGCGTGACATCGAGACGATCTCATCGATTGGCGTGCGAACCTGCCTTGCTGTCGCCGCGCTGACGGTGCAGACGCACGAAGCCGTCATGGAAATCCATCCTTCGCAGCCCGATCTTGTGGCCGATCAGATGCGCGCCGCGCTGCAGGCCAACGAGGTGGCGGCCATTAAGATCGGCATGCTCGCAACGGCTGAGATCGTTGTTGCCGTTGCCGCCGCGCTGCGCGAAAATCCGCACGTGCCGGCGATACTCGACCCGATGCTGGCCTCCACGTCAGGCCGGCCGCTCCTGGGAGCCGGCGCCGTCGCGATCATGAAGCGTGATCTGATGCCGCTTTGCCGTCTCGTCACACCCAATCTCATCGAGCTGGCGCTCCTTGTTGTCTCGGAACTGGCGGTCGATGAGGACAGCGCGGTCAGGCAGGGCAAGGAACTGCTGGCCGCGGATGCGCAGGCCATTCTGATCAAGGGCGGCCATGCATCGGGACCTCGATCAACCGATATTCTGTTGCGCTCCGATCACGAACCAGTCCGCTTCGACATGCCCCGCCTTGCCGCATCGATGCGCGGGACGGGTTGCATGCTGGCCAGTGCGATTGCGGCACATCTGGCGAAAGGGAGATCACTCGAAGACGGCGTGCGCGACGGCAAGCTGTTTGTGTTCGAGAAGCTGCAAGCCGAAAACAGCGAGTGACCGTTTTGCGGCGGTTTGCCGATCGCGCCGTAATGGCTGACTAGCGACCTCCCTCCTCCAAAGAAAGCGAGCCGAGGGGGCCCCCCAAGGAGCGAAAGAACTCGCGTTTCCTTTTTTCGCGGTCCGCTGAAAAGTCTTCAGCCTAAACATGACTATTGTGGTTTGCCTGTCGTATTTCCGAACGCCATTGCACGGTAGAGTGACCGAACCTCATCGCGTGCGTGGCACGGAAGGCCAGGAGGCCGTCGTACAAGCTGAGGCACTACAAGACGGCACAGACTGTCGCGCTCTTCAAAGAAGAATATTCTCCAGGGGGATCGTCATCAACGATCCGGCGGTCGGGAGGCCCGCCCGGCAAAAAGAGGGCGATGGCTATGATATGGTTGGGGACGAGATGGCATGGTTTGCGTCATGCACCTCCAAAATGGCAGGCCGGTGCCGGTACCGAGACGCCGTCGCGAGATTTTCGCGGCCGTGGTGGCTTCGCCGTCTGTCGTCCGCAGGGCGATGTGCGTAGCAGATGAGTGTGCACCTGCCAGCGAAAGGGCATAGCGGCCTCCGCAAAACGGCGGCGGCTATAAAAGCGCAATCGATGCGAATTTCGTGATGACCACCGTCCTGTCTTCAGTGCGATTTTGAGGAAAGCCGCCACTTCCGCGCGTGCCCTCAGACTGCTCGTCGGTAAGTCCACAGCTGTGCGGGCGGGATGTTGCGGACCACGAAATCATAGTGTGACACGACATAGCGGTCGGGCATTTTTAACACCGGCGACAAAGGTCCGTAGGTAATTTGAATCACCGGTCTGCCAGCGGGTATTCGGGCCAGCAAATCCTCAAGCAGGCCTACACGCTGTTCCATCGGAAAGCTCAGCAACGGCACCGCACTTATCACACAGTCAAACTGCTCCCCTCTCCGCTCGGCCAGCACTTCCTCCAGCGCGAACGCATCGCCTAGTCGAAAATCCACGCCCGGAAAGCCTCGCGTCAGGCGCTGATAGAAATCCTTGGAATATTCGACCGAAACCAGCTGATGCGGCTTGATGCCTCTTTCCAGGATTGCCTTGGTGATGACGCCAGTTCCTGCGCCAAGTTCAAGAACCGGCAATCCGGATGCCGGGTTAATCACGCTTGCCATACGACGCGCGGCATGAACGGACGTTGGCATCAGCGCGCCCACTCGTTTCTTGTCCTTCTGCCAGCCCTTGAAGAATTGTACTTCTTCTTCAAATTTTCTTCCGAGGCGCTCCTTCAATCGAAAGACCATATCCACTCCCTGCTACTGCCATTTGTCTGGGTCATTTTGACGACGCACGTTTGTCCAAGCCTTGCGGCTGCTCAATCATGCGGCATTGGCTGCCGCGAGCAGCTCGCCTTTGCGCCGCCCGGGCAGAACTCCGAAATTATCGATAAGCCGCGTTCCGCCGAGCCGGGCAGCGACGATCAGGCGGGCCGGTCGGTCCGCGGCGGATAGTGGCGACAAGTCATGGTCTGCTGCTCGTAGCTCGAGATACTCGACTTCGTCGTAACCGGCAGCGAGGATCGCTTGCCTGGCCTCGGCAAGCACAAGGTCCGCCGGCGCTCCCGCCGACAGCCGCTCGGCCGAAGCCGAGAGGACTTCGGCGAGCTTTGGCGCTGCCAGGCGCTGTGCGGTCGAGAGCCTGACGTTGCGCGACGACATCGCCAGGCCGTCGGCTTCACGCACCGTTGGACAGGCTAATATCTCGATCGGAATGTCGAGATCGCGGACGAGCCGGCGAATGACGTGCAGTTGCTGGAAATCCTTCTCGCCGAAGAAAGCGAGATCAGCACGCGTCTGGAGAAAGAGCTTGGCGACGACGGTTGCCACGCCGTCGAAATGGCCGGGTCGAAACGCGCCGCACAGGCCCCTGCTCACCCCACTCACCGAGATCGTAGTGGCGAAACCTTCCGGATACATGTCCGCCGCGTTCGGCGCGTAGAGCAGATGAGCGCCGAGCGGCGCGAGCCTGGCGGCATCGTCATGCTCAGTGCGCGGGTAGGCCGCGAGATCGGCCGCGCTGTTGAACTGTTTCGGGTTGACGAACAGCGTCACGATAACCCGGTCGGCCTTGGCAAGCGCGGCACGCACCAGGCTCAGATGGCCTTCATGCAAGGCACCCATAGTCGGCACGACAGCGACCTTCAGGCCATTCTGACGCCATCCGGCCACAGCCATGCGCAATTCGGCGACGGTTCGTGCGATCGGAATGCTCATGCGCCTTCTCCACCATTGACCGTCCTTGGCGCATCGCCGAACAGAAGCTCGGCCGCTGGAAAGCGGCGGTCGCGCACTTCCTGCGCATAGGCGGCAATCGCCGCCTCGGCGATCTCACCGAGTTCGGCATAGCGCTTGACGAATTTGGGCCGGAAGTCGCCGAAGATGCCCAACATGTCGTCGACGACGAGAATCTGCCCGTCACAGGTCGCCGAGGCGCCGATACCGATCGTCGGGATCGCTACCTCTGCGGTGATCCGGCGGGCGAGCGCCTCCGGGACCTTCTCCAGCACCACCGCGAATGCCCCCGCTTCGCTCACAGCAAGCGCGTCGGCCCCGACGCGCTCGGCATCACCGCCCCTGCCCTGGACGCGGTAGCCGCCGAAGGTATTGACCGCCTGCGGCGTCAAGCCGACATGGCCCATGACAGGGATGCCGCGTGCAACCAGGAAGCGGATCGTCTCCGCCATTGCCTCGCCACCTTCGAGCTTGACCGCCGCGCAGCCGGTTTTCGCCATGACGCGAGCCGCATTGCGGAAGGCCTGCTCGGGGCTTTCTTCATAGGAGCCGAATGGCATGTCGACGACCATCAGCGCCTGCTCCAGGCCGCGTCGCACGGCCTGACCGTGCATGGCCATCATCTCAAGCGTCACGCCCAGCGTCGACGGTAAGCCGTGGAGCACCATGCCGACGCTGTCGCCAACGAGAACAATGTCACAATGCCGATCAACGAGCTTTGCGATCGGCGTGGTATAGGCCGTCAGGCAGACGAGCGGAGTGCCACCCTTCCGGGAACGGATATCCGGCGGTGTGATCGCCTTGGTGTTAGCAACCGCACTCAAGAGGGCTCCTTCCCCAACGTTACCAACCATGGGGCCGCGTTTGGCACATTTTTGTGCAGGTGCGAAGAGCTAAATTCTCAAATGCGAGTGTGTGACGCGCCGACAGTCCTCATCAGAATAAACTAAATCGGTTCAGCTGCTTAACCATCGCTCCCTTGCCCAACCAGCCCAGGTTCATGGCTTTCGGCAAAGCCAACCAGGTAAGGCAGACCGGGAGCCAAAGCCAACCACGTCAAAGCGGACCTGATCACCGTCGTGGCCACCACGAAGGTGAGCTAGGCGTCCTCACCATGGGGCAGGCGAATGCTTTGCCGTCCGAGCGCGCTCGCTCCGGTCTGCTTCTGGTGCAGCTGCGATCTCCGCTCGGGGTGGTCCACGAAGCGGCGAAGAAGACCGCCTACCGGGACTACGTGTCCTCCTCCGCATCCCTTGTGGTGCTGGCTTGCAGTGTCTTGGGCGTTTCGCGGGCCCGCGAGGATCGCCGTAGAAGCGCCTCTGCATCCAGCCCACTAGAATAAATCTGCGTCAGCACAGACTCGGCAGCACTGGCCCTATGGTAGGTACAGCCCACCAATTCACGCCCTCCGAGTTTGGCAGGTTTGCTAGTTAAACGATCCCAGACGGTCCACTGCGCATTTGACTCTTTCTCGCAATAGAAACGAGATTCAGCATTATCCTTCGTTTGGATAGAGCGGTCGAATAATACTTCTTGGTTCACTACCGTATCCAAATTGAAATGGCGCTGACAACCAGATAACAACTTTCAAAGTCCCTTCCTTGACCGAGATCAAAATGTTTCTGGCAACCATTTAAGCGCAAACCAACTGAGCCCCGGCTTGTGTCGGTCCCCGTGCATGAGTTTGAAGTTCCACATCGTCCCAAGACGCCGAACCGGGGGCTAGGGAACCTGGATATATCGACGTGTGACGAATATTCCCGTGGATTTCCAGACGGTTCCAGTGTGGCGTCCAGAATTATCTGCCTCTCTCCGGAATTAAGCCGAGGTTAGAGGATCGTGTGCGGTATTGTGCGCCCGGTCAAACCGTGTCGATTTGCGGCGTGGCCGAGGTGTCTCACGCTAGGCGGCGTCGCACGCTGGTCCCGATTGTCGCCCGAATATCTGCTTACTGGCGACAGTGAATGCCCAGAGCTGGACCTTTGTCGATAGGGCGGCTCCGGTTTACCAATCCTGTCGTCCTGGGTTGACCAATCCGTTGTCGACCGTGAGCGGGTTTACCAATAAGGGCGGCTATATTCTGCGCAAATCCAATCACTTAATGCCAATCCAGAATTAACTGTCATTAAGGCCATTGGTAAACTCGGTCTGAGGATCGGAAACCCCTACCCACAGCCAGAAAACGCTCCTGTTTTCAATCGCATAGCCCGCCCGCCAGCAACCCACAATTCCGGACTGGTAAACCCCGTGAAATGCCCAATAATTCCGGACGTCACACCAGGCTGCCAATTATGCGACTTTCGAGGCACAAAAGGCGAACATTCAGAGTGCGTTGTCAATAGCCCTGCCCATTCCGCAGTTCGGCGAGCATTAGCAATAGCTGGAACGGGCCGCTATCGGACTGGCAGCTTTTCGGGCAGCTATGGCACAATGTTGCCGTTCAATTCGTCTCATGTCGGACAGCAGCTTCCGCTATGGCGGATCGTTCCGGAGATCCTTGATTGCCTTCTTCACCTGATGTCTCCAGGGATCCGGAAGCGAGTTCGCCTCGCGCTCGATCGAGTTGATGGCACGAAATCCGTCGTCTCGCTTCGCAATGCTCCTGATGATCCGACCAGCATCGCCGGCACGGGCCGCTGCCAGCGCGATGTCCCTTGGCCGCCAGTTCGAGTTCAGGAACGATCGCGCGAGCTCGTGCCGCGCAACCTTGCAGCGATCCCAATCCACGAACGGGAACACGTAGGAGAGGAAATCTGGAAGGCTTTCCTTCTGGAGTTCGCGATACACGGAGGGGAATGCGGAGGCGATGATGGGAGACGCCGCCTCCGCCTTCACGTTGGTCGCGAATGAGAGCAGTTTCGACGAAGCCAGTAGGAAACCGCGGTGATTGACTGGATCCGAATCCCATAGCAAGCGGCCAACAGCCTCTCCTCCCTGATAGGACAGGTCAAGCGTCCTCCTACTGACCACCGTGTCGGCAAGCGCGATCGGGTTCTCGAGAAACTTTGCACGCACCGATGGAGGTGACCCGTCGAACAGCATTAGGTTGCTGCTCGCCAACTCCGCCGGCACACCTTGGCCGGCGCCAATCTTCAGAACGCGCGCGCCGTCAAGCTGCGCTGCGGCGCGATTGAGCAGGGTCGAGACTATACGCTCTCGCTCGGCCACGAGCTTCTTGGGAAGCGCCGCCTCCAGTCCGGAAACGGCGATCGACCCCGCTCTCGGGCCATCGATGCGAGGTAGAATCCGCATAACGAGCTCAATGTGATCCGCAGGCTGCAGCCGGACATTCTCGACGATGCGGGCCAATACTTCGGTCGCAGAGGGCAAATCCCCGGCCAGCACAAGCACGTCCGAAAGCATGCCCGGTTGTCCGAAGATGGACCGCAATTGCTCGTTCGATGCGCTTGTGAGCACGTCCGCGAGCAGCATTGGGCGACGTGCATCTGCCTTCTCCATCGTGTCGAGTATCCAGCGAACGTCCGCGACGCTCGACCCGAGGAGCTGGCGCAGCATCGAGTTCGAGGCCTGCGACTGGCGTGCCTTTGCGGCCACGTCCCGCAAAGCGGTCGCTCCGCCTTCTCGCTGCGCAGCATCCACGAGCACGCTGTTCAAAGCGACGGCCGTGAGGTGATTAGCGTTTCTCAGCCGTTCCGCCTCGATCACGATCGTGGGTGCGCCGGCGTTCGCCAGCAGTGCGCCGAGCACCCCTGCGTGTCGGTCGTCGACGAGCTGCGGCAAGATGCGCTTGCGTGCCTCCGCAATTTCGTCCCCGTTGGCGCCGCCGATACTCACTACCAGTGACGGCTCGACACCATAGTCATCTTCCAGGAGCCGGACGATCAGTTCCGGCGCCGCCAGCACCGTTCGTAGCAGGGCATCTCCCGAGAGACTAGTCAGGCTACTCGCTACGCGCTCGAATGCGTCTGCCTTCGCAACGCCCGCGGCGATTCCGCTGAGGAGGAATTCGCCGCCGTCCTTTAGCAAATGAGGAATGGCCTCTACCGCCTCGATCGGATGCCGCTGCGCGAGCGCCACCGTCGAGGATCTCACAGAGCGAATCAGGGATAGGCGCCAGCGTGTCTCGCCGAGTTTCCCGATCAGTACTTGGAGAAACCGCCAGGCCTCGGATGGTGCCATAGCGGACACCGCCGTCGTCGCAGCCCTTGCCAGGACTGGCGCGAGCTCGGTAATGAGCTCAGACCGACGCGACATCCTGGTATTCGCGATATCGAGCAGGCCGAGCGCCGCGTGCGGCTCCGATCCCACCTTGTCGGCAAGCTCACCCCACAATAGCGACAGACGAAGCGCCTCCTCGCTTCCCTTCTCGTCTTCCGCCATCTCCCCGAACGTATCAAGCGCCGAAAGCGAGGGGTATGGTGCCCGGAAGACCTCCTCCGCGATCCTCGAGGACCACCGATGCCGCAACGGGCCTGCCCGAATACCATCGACGCGTCGTCCCTTCCAGTCTGAGAAGCGCGACCGCGCTTCGACGGGGGCGAACACTAGGTCGAAGCTCTTCTTGGAGATCGTCCGGGGGGAATTGCAGAAGGTCGACACGGTGAAGCGGCGGCGCATCGAGGGCCAGATCGCAGTCAGGATCCGCAGCGCGATGAGCTCGGCCGATTTGGAGCCGAATACGGCTACCGACACTGAGTGCTCGAGAAAAAGGGCTTCCAAGAGCTCGGCTCCGGCTGTTTCCACGGGCGGCGACGGCTTTGCGGGACCCGGTTCGACCGAGAGCCTCTTCATTTTTTGGGTCGGCCCGGCGTCGGTGGCCAGCGCTACCAATGCCGACGGATCCGCAACAGAGGTCCATTCTGCCATCGGGATCAAAAGCGACCGGGTGCGGACGCACCCAGCCCGTGGCGCCTCCCGATCATGCCAGGTCCTGGCGACCACATAATGCGATCCACTCGGCAGTGGGTAACACGTGATATACGGGGGAATCTTCTCGCCGGGCGCGATTGGGCCGGCGATGTCTGACAGACGATCGACGAGATCCTGATCTCGGGGAGGCAGCGTGATGGATCCGGACAGCAGCTCGTGCCCGTGATTGTATCCATGCAGCTGCTGATCGACGATCATCCGCCTACCCTCGGTCCCCGAGTGCCCACGCGAGCGGCAGCGTTACGTCAGGGTCCTCCACCACGACACCCTCACGCATGACCGCCGTGTAGCCGACCTCCGAAAGGTCACGCTTCTTCAGCGAATCGCGGAAGTGCCTGTTGGCAGTGCCTCGCAGGTTGCCGCCCACGATGGACATTCCGAAAACCTCGACGTCGAGACGACCTGGAGTCTTCAGCCTACCAGCGAACATCGGGAATTGGTCCTCGAGATAGCTCATAGGACCGGCCGCTTTAGCCTCGGTGTCGAGCATGTCCCACGCCGTCACCACGATTGCCAAGCGCGGCTTCGCGCCGTCCGGCCAGTCTGCCAGCGTGAGCGTGAGATAGCGGACAAGTTCGCAGAATCCTACCTGCGCGGGGAGGCCGTCCTTCTTGATGACCACCTCCTCCGATTCCTGCTCTCCCGCATCAGTCCCAAGGGTGTCGGCGTCACCCCCGCCGCCATGCAGATGCTCGACCTGGGCCTCGGCATGCTGCGCTTGAATTGGCTCGACGGCAACATCCCCGTCGGCCGCTGCCGCGGCGTGAGCCGGAATCGGATTCCCGTGCTCGTCCTCGTCGTCTCCGTAGCCGTCATCTTCCTCGTCGTCGTCGTCCTCGTCGCTGTGCCCCATGAGCAGGTCACGCGCGGTCACCCAATCCATCGGCTGGAGGTTCAGCTTCGAGTGCGCGCGCACGAAGAGGATCGCGGACGACGAGGCCGCGAGCGCATCCAGCCATCCCTGCGGTAGCTCGTAGGAATTGATCGCGCGCCTCCAGAGCTCGCCGGTGATGTCCGGGACGGTGATGTCCCGCTCCGGACCCGCGCCGTCATTCCCACGCACCTTGACGACGAAGTCGCGGCGCCCACTTTCCTCCATATTGCGCTCGGACCTCGGCGCGAACTTGCGCGCGAGCAGGTGCTGGACCGCCTCGTTCACGTATTCGATGTTCTTGGGGAGCTTCTGCGCACGCAGCCGGCCTTTCCTTGCCATGAAGGCGAGCCAAAGCCGGGCGATATAATTCGTCTTGCCGGACGCTGGACCACCGACGAGCATGATCGAGCCCTTGTTCATGGTTGCCTCCGAAACGCCGCTAACTGCCTACCACCGTCGTTACGATCGGTCTCCGGCCAGAACTCTGGCGGGCTGGGCCGCGCCGCCAGGGAATGGGCAAATAGCTTCGGAATACCGTGGCCAGGGTCCATCTCCTCGTTCCAGGAGAAGGACGCGATGGGTACTGTTTCCAAATCGAAGCCGAAGCCAGCCCCGCAAGCGGCCAGACGATCGGCCTCGTCCTGTGGAAACGGCTGCTTGTCCTGCCAGGTCGGGACGACGATGATCCGAGGACGACGATTTCCAAGCAGATTCGCCAGACGCTCTATCAAGAGGGTCGCACGGTAGCGTGCGTTGGCGACCCGCCCATCATCCGCGAACTGCCGGCCATCGACCATCAGCCAGATCACACTGGCCGCGCCGAGAAAGTTCAGGCGGTCCTCGTCCGTGCGGTCGATCAACGCACGGGACCACTCGCCCGGAAGATCAGGGAGCAGGATGTCGAAGAGGCGATCGTCAGAGTTCCGACGTAGCCGGAGATGGAGGAAGCCGGCCTCACGGTCATTCGAAAGGGTCGTGTGGCTTGTGATCTGCTCAGGCGGATTGCCCCTGTCCCACGTCCTGCTCGCCCTCGCTATCTCCTCGAACGCGCGAAGTGTATCGCTGTCTGCATAGGAGAATCCTTCGAACTGCCCTTGGGCGAGCATCAGGTAGGCACTGACAAGCGCCGCCGTCTTGCCCGCGCCCGCAAGGCCGACAATGCCGACGAGGCAGGTTGGCCGATCCTCCATCATCGCATTGGCCTGCTGAATCCCGAGCGTGCGGCTTGCTGGAAAAGTGGGCAGGTCATCATCGGGCGCTGATAGGACGGCGCCGCCTAGGCCGGTCGCGATGCTACCGTCCGCCCCCTCATTGGCCTCTTCAACCTCGGCCTCGTCCAGCGCCTCGTCCTCGTGATCATCGTCCTCGCCGTTCTCGATGACAGGACGATGAGAGCAATCCTCCGGCGGGTTGCCAACGACGCACGATCCGGTCGCGTTAAACGTGCAGTTCGAGTTCTCACAAGGCCCGCGCATCAAGCGGCTCCAGCAAATCGGTCTTCCATCGCCACGATCGAAGCCTCGAGCAGTGCACGCGCACCCCAGCCGCGAGCGTCGAGCTCGACGGCTATGGCAGGCTGGTGCTCGTCAGCGATGAGCGAGCAGATAAGGGGAAACACCAGCGGGAAGTCGGTTGCCCAGCCATTGACATGCGGTTCGCGCAGCTTCGTCCGCCATTCGGCGAGTGATACGATCAGGTCGGCGAGCGACATACTCTCGGAGGTGCCCACCTGACGGAGGACGGCGTGACGGAGGCCATCGCTAGGCAAGCGGCACAACATGGTCGCGCCTTCGAGGCCGCTCGCGATCGCCCGTGTAAAAGGCTCCCGATCGCCAAGCGCACAATCGAGAATCTCGCTGTAGTCCGCGGTGGCCCACCATAGGAAGTCGATCTCCTCGTGATCAAGCTCCTGGTTGGTCTTCAACGCTGCGATCACGGGCGCGGTCGCCTTCCTGTAGGCAACGTTAGCGCGGCTACCCGCCGGATCGCTGTCGGGAATCGTGAGCGTGCCGACATCGGGCACATCCACGCGCCTACGAGCGGTCTTCGCGACCCGCCCGACCCTTGTGCGACAAGCCTCGATCAGGTCCTTCCTCAGTTCCTCGAGCTTCGCGTGATCGGACTGGTCCTGCAGAGTCAGAGCCGACCAGAGCGATGCTGCTAGGGCATCCGCTGTGGTCCATCCAAAGCTTTCGTCGACCGGACCCTGCACGGCAGAGAGCGCGGCGACCGCTAGACAAACGTGCGCCTGCAGTTCCTTACCCTTCAGAACAAAGGCCGCGCTTTCGTCGCTGATGGCGGTCTCGACCTGCCGGGCAAGGCCCTCGGGAAGTTCTGTGCCACCAAATCCGCCGGCAATCACCGCGGCGAGCTCGATTGCCTTGTGGGTCGCCTTTCCCAAAATCTGCGCGCGGAGCGTCTCCACCGCCTTGTTTCGGTCTTGGACATCTTGGTTGGTCGGTTCCGCCCAAATTATCTGGGCATACTTGGCCATAATGCTCATTCTTCAGAGCCCCCCTTTTCCTGACTTGGCCTCGTCGAGCAGCTGCTCGATCTCCTTGGCCATTCCCTGACGGACAGCGCGCCGGAACAAGCGCCTCTCCATCGCGTGATCGATCCTGCCCTTGATCTGGGCGACGACGCCGAACTCGACGAACGCTGTCAGCCGGGCGCCTTGCGAAAGCTCCTGGAAGAATCGGAGTTGCAGATCTCGAACGTCCTGCGAGGGCTCAGCCTCAACCCGCTCGATGCCAGCCTCGCCTGCTTCTCCAGTCTGGGCCGGTGTGGCTGCAGGATGCTCGTCTTCCGGCGCCTCGCTCCCGGCTGCAGCCAACGGCTCCTCGACGAGGTCCCCAACAGCTGCGGCCAGCTCTTCGTGGACGGATGGCTTCGGGGCCTTTCGGAAGTTGGGCGATCCAAGGACCTGGCGTTCGTCTTTGCCATCCATGAACTCGTCGTCCCGCCGGAACCGAGCGACACTTCCATCCCAGGTCCGAGGGTTAAGGGAGACAGCAAGGGCGTCGTTCTCTCCGTCCCACTCAAATGCAAGAATGTTGTATTTGTACGTGTAACGGTCGTCGATCTGGTCGGGTGCGGTAGCGCCGGCAGCGAGCATCATCAACTGACAGCCGTTCTCTACATCGACGATCTCGAGCTTTGGGAAGTGCTCGTGTCCAGAGATGAAAACGCGGGCACGTCCCTGCAGGAATCCACGCGCTTTTTCGGAATCTTGGAACCAGTGGAGCGGATGGTGGGATAGCACAACGAACTCCTCTCCTTCTTCCATGGGTAGTGTCCGTTGCCGCGCGCCAAGGATCAGCTTGCCCTCCTCCTTCTTGCTAGAGCAGATCAGGGCAGAGTTCAGCCGTACAAACCGGACGGCGCGCCCCGGGGCTAATTCGAGCCTTGCGCTGGTAGAGATTCCGCCATTGAGATCGAGCTCGCAGCGATAATCGAGGGCAAAGCCCTTGTACGCGTCGAACCGCTCATAGAGAACCTTGCAGCTGTCCTGGTTGTCGAGGTTTCGGTCGAGCCATTCGTCTCCACCTTCGCGGATCGCGAAGAGGACTGTCTCTATCATGTCCGTGATTTTGCCGCGATCAATGTCGTGGTTTCCCGGGATCATCTGAACGTCAGACCGCTCGCAACCGATCGCATCGGTGAGGTCGGCGAGCCATTGCCCCGCAAGTTTGTATTCGTCCTCATTACCGGAATAGGCGATGTCGCCGGTCACGATCACACCATGAACCTTGCCGCCTAGCTTGCTGACCTCAACACGCGCGTCCTCAATTAGCCGTTTCTTCGCGTCCGCGTTCTCAGCGTTGGTGCCGCCGTCCTTTTCCTGGCCGAAATGGATATCGGACAGGTGAACGAATACTGCCTTCAAGTTGTCTTCCCCCAAGCTGAGCCAATATAGCTCTATTTTCCCTCGCATGCCGGAACATAGTGGGTCCAAGCGGCTGATGCCAGCGGTTCACCAAATGAATGCCTCGCCTCCAGACGATCTAGTCCGAGAAAGGTCTGCCGACCTTGCTTTAGGGTCGATGCACTTAGGCGATTGCTATGCAGCTGGTGACATTTTTCGTTTCTTCTAGAAGACCCAATCTGCAGAATTAGAACCCGCTCCATCCCTTCCTAGAAGGCAACGGCCGTTCGCAAACTGCAATTCATGGCGATGCACGGCGAGCGGGCGGGATACCCCATGGATTTTAGTCGCGTTAGGAACATTTTTGCCGGCGATGGTTGCAAGCTCCGCGGGCGATCTCACCCGATTGGTCCTGGAGCTTCGTCATCTGCTCGTTTGAGATCTTGGGTGTGCGCCGTTCGCGTCTTTTCAAGACCAGCATCCCGCGCGTGCGCCTAAAGCCGGGCTGAGGCACGTGCGAGGAGCGTACCTCGGACATGTTGACGGCTGTGATGAGCGCTGTTGCAACAAAATCGCCGGCTACGCCGGCCGAAGGCCGCCTTGACGCAAAAATGGCATGATGCTAATGGAATACTTGTATCAGATTGAACGATGTTCCAATAGTGAGTGGGTTGGAGGTAGAGTCGCCGTGATGCAGGGGAAGTTGGAAGGGGTCGCCGGAATGCCGCTCCCTGACTATCCCTCCCTCGTGCTCCCGCTTGTCTTCGGGCGACCGAAAATCGCCTTGGTTCACAATCGAAGGATTTTGCCGTGACAGATATCACCGGGCGCCTAGGGCGGTGCTACACTGGTGTCGTGCACGACGTCATGCGCGCCATGGGTTTTCGCGATTTCACGTTTCCCCACGAGCTCAGGCCGCTTGATCCAGCGGGCGTCATTTGCGGTCCGGCCTTTACCGTCGAAGGCGAAGCCAGCCCTACCGATGCGCACGAGACCCTGCTCGCCTGGACCGGCCTGCTCTCTAAGGCGCCGACGGGCCACGTCTGGGTATCGCAGCCTAATGACAGGATCGTCGCGCATATGGGCGAACTCTCCGCAGAGACACTGAAAAACAAGGGGGTCCTCGGTTGCGTAGCCGACGGGTTTATTCGTGACACCAACTTTCTGCTCGAAATAGGATTTCCGTCCTGGTCTCGGGGCTACACGCCGCGCGACATTGTCGGCCACTGGCTGCCCAAGTGTGTGAACATCGAAATCCGGATCGGCGACGTCACGGTGGCGCCAGGCGATTACGTGCTTGGCGACCGCGACGGCCTCCTGCGCATTCCAAAAGCGTCGGTCGGCGAAGTCCTCGAAAAGGCCGAGACGGCGATCACCACCGAAAATCTTGTGCGCAAGGCGATCCTAGCTGGTGTCGACCCGCAGGAAGCTTATCTCCAGCACGGTAAATTTTGAGACGGCAGGACTATGAAAATCTTCAAGATGGCCGCCGCCGTTCAGTTACACGGAAAACAGCCTGCGCTGAACCAAGCTCAAGTTCCAGCAAGCAAGTTCGCGGTGGTCCGGCATGCGTGACGATCCGAAGCTGCTGATCCTAAATATGGCTGACAACGTCGCCACGGTACGCACGCGGCTTAGGAGCGGCGACATCGTCGCCGTGTCAGGCGTTCGAGTGCAGGTTTCAGCCGACATCCCTCTCGGCCACAAGGTGGCGCGAGCCGCGATCGCGGCGGGCGAGAAAATCATAAAACTTGGCGCGCCGATCGGCTACGCAACCGAGGCGATCGCGCTCGGGGCTCATGTCCACACGCACAATATCGCTAGCGCTTACATCCCCACTTATACGCTGCCGAAGGACACACTATGAAAGGCTATTTGCGTGACGACGGTCGCAAGGGCATCCGCAACGTGCTCGTTGTCGTCTATACGGTCGAATGCGCGCACCATGTGGCGCGCGAAATCGCGCGGTCCTTCGAGGGACGCGACATACAGGTCATTGGCTTCCCCGGCTGTTACCCGAATGACTATGCGCGACTGATGCTCGAGCGGCTCTGTACGCACCCGAACGTCGGTGCCGCGCTTCTAATTTCGCTTGGCTGCGAGTGCATGGATAAGAATCGCCTTGCCGCTACGATCCGCCAGTCGGGCCGCCCAACGGAAGTGCTCACCATTCAAGCAGTCGGTGGCACACGTACTACGATCGAGCAGGGCCGCGCCTGGGTGCAGAGCACCCGCGCCCTTCTTGACGCGCAGAGCCCTGTCGATATGGCGGTGAGCGAGCTCGTCGTCGGTACAATCTGCGGCGGCTCGGATGGGACCAGTGGCATTACCGGCAATCCGGCGGCGGGTCGCGCCTTTGATCTGCTGATCGGCGACGGCGCCGCCTGCATCTTCGAGGAAACGGGGGAGTTGATCGGCTGCGAGCACATCATGGCCGCTCGCGCGAACACCGCTGAACTGGGACAATCGCTGATAGACAGCGTAGCCAAGGCGGCGCGCTACTATGCGACGCTCGGCTACGGCTCTTTCGCCGTCGGCAACGCCACAGGTGGTTTAAGTACCATCGAAGAAAAGTCGCTGGGCGCCTACGCCAAGTCCGGCGCTTCACCGATTTCCGGCATGCTAAAGCCTGGCAATCTTCCCCCGCGAGGAGGGCTCTATCTGCTCGACGTTGTGCCAGACGGCGAGGTCCGCTTCGGCTTCCCCAACATCAACGACAATGCGGAAATCGCAGAACTGATGGCTTGCGGTGCGCATGTCAATCTGTTTGTCACTGGCCGTGGATCCGTCGTCGGCTCTGCCATTTCGCCTGTCATAAAAATATGCGCCAATCCGGAGACCTACGACCGAATGGCGGATGACATGGACGTTAACGCCGGTAGAATCCTGCGCAGTGAGGCCTCTATTGACGAGGTGGGCCATGAGATTCGCGACTTGGTGGTTTCGCTTGGCGAAGGCGCTCGCACGCGGTCCGAGGAGCTCGGCCACCAGGAGTTTATATTAACCTACAAAAGTTTCGAGCCGCTTGGGCCGTCGTGCCTGCCTGCTGCGTGAAGGAGCAACCAATTTCTGACCGGGTCGTGATCACTGGCGGAAGTCGCTCGCCCGGTCACCCACATGCACGCAGCGCTCCAGTTGGCTTGCAGTGAGCAGAATATTCAGGCCCAAAGAGTCCCGCTCATATGGAGATATCTATGTCAGAACTTGAGTACCTTAGACTGGGGTTGCGAGCTAGGGGCGTGTCAATAAAACTGAAGTTGCGCCCAGACAAGTCTCCATGGACATGCGCGGCAGTATGCAAGCGTCTCCCAATCGAAGGACAGGTGTGGCATGCCAAATGGGCGAACAACGAGATATATACACTCCTGCCTGTTCGTGATGAAATCTATAGAGAAGAATGGAAATGCCTTTATCCGGCGCCGGGAGATTTAATGTATCTACCGATTGAACCGTCCCAAGCTCGACCGCCGCATGGCGTTAGCAACATGGATATCTCGAGGGGACTGATTGACCTAGCCTATTTTTACGACAGAGGCAGCAATCTGACTAGTGGACCATCCGGCGCCCATGCTGGGAACATCTTCGCCACTCCCGTTGATATCCTTAGCGTTGAGCAGTTTACCCACGCATGCACCGACGTCTGGTTCTCAGGCGCCAAGGGGGAGCAGCTGTTCTTGGAGGCTGCGACTGGAGACTAAGCCTAGCTGAAGGGATTCGTTCCGCGCGACAATCCTCATCATCGCCATTAGTGATTGCCGTATGCTGCGGGCTGATATGGTGAAAACGCCAGCGACGGCCCGCCGGACGCGGGACATAAAGCACTCCACCGAATTGACGTGAACAGTGTCGCGGACATATTCGTGGCAGGTGCTTCAGGTCTCATGTTTGGCAAAGCTCTGGCCTATGGCCATGAAGGCTTTGCCTCATCGCTCATAGAATGGGCTGGGGCTCGATCTGTGTTTCGACTGCCTGGTGGGTCGCACGCAGTGAAAAGTCGGCACGGCTGCAGCCCACGCGTCGCCGGGAGCATCGCTGGGAGTGACGTCCTTTTGGGCGCCGCACCATCGCCATGAACGGCGCGCTCGACCCCTCCGAGAAATGGGTCCCGGCCGCTTTCAAGGTCGTCCACGGGGACGGGAATGGTCAATCTCGACCGTGTCGTCGAGCATAGCTTCCCAAGCAACGTGACGCCCAATCGCGGAGGCGTCACGATGCGAGAGAAGACCAGCAATAGCGATGACGCTTGGCGGACGAAGTGCTTTCTGCGGCCCTTCCCGGCAAGCGTCTGGCCCGTCGGCAGCAACCGGTTGCTGGATCAGATGTCAGCTACGCCGAAGGTCCGATCCCAGTCCTGCTTGACACGACCGAATTTATCTACAACCGCCCAGCCGGGCAAGATCGACTTCACCAGCCATCAACGCCGGCCGCTAGAGGCCGGTCGCCCCAACGTGCTGACCTTGTGCGGCGCGCTGATGCATTTGAGCCTGGGCGTCACCCTCACCGGCGCCGCCCTCTCGGTCTGACGGCGGCGAAGTGCTGACCCGAACGAAGTCCAAGGGACGCTTGACTCGCAGCACATCAATCCCGCGCGTGCCGATCGGGACGAAGCAATCACCGCTGGCTGGAGAACCCCCGCCAGTTCATCGAGCTTGTTGGCGCGCCTGGCGATCGCGTCATCGCTCCATGACTACCTTACAATGCGGCGTCATAGTCCACCACGACTCGGTCGCTAGTGGGGCGTGATTGGCAAGTCAGCACAAAACCTGCTTCTCGCTCCCACGCCTCGAGCGCCGCATCGGATTCGATCGCGACACTACCCTCGACGATTTTGGCGACGCAGGAACAACAAGTGCCACCCCCGCAGGAGAACGGAACGTCCACACCCTGCCGGCGTGCGGCGGCAACGATAGTCTCGCCGGGATGGGTTTCGACTGTCGTGCTCTGGCGGTCCAGCCAAATTTCTACTTGCCTCTGGCGTGCAGGTTCGTCTGACAAGATCTCGTGAACTGACGTCGTGGCAGCATCCGAACTAAAGGATTCAGAGAGGATCTTGTGTGACTGCAGACCGTGCTGTTGCAGCGCCGCGCGTAGATCCGCAACCATTTTGAGTGGCCCGCATAGTAGCGCATGATCGACCAGCGACACCGGAATATCCAACTCGCTGAGAATATCGGTTAGTTTGTCGCCATCTATCCTGCCGTGCCCGAATTCCTGGCCGGCGTTTTCACGGGACAAGATATGACGCACCACAAGGCGAGGGGAAAATTGCTTCTGAAGATCTGTTATCTGGGCTCGGAAAAGAATGTCGCACTGCCGCTTGTTGCCGCAGAGCAAAACAAAGCGACTACAGGGCTCTCTACTCAACACCGATCTAGCCATCGACAAGACCGGGGTTATCCCGGAGCCCGCTACAGCGGCAAGCAAAGTTCGACCCTCTTTTGGAGACGATGGCAAAACGAAGCGACCTCTCGGTTCCATCACCCCCAAGACGTCCCCAGGCTTAAGGAAACGGTTCACGAAAGCGGAGAACCGCCCCCCTTCGATCTCTTTTACGGCAACCCTGATTTCATCGTCGTCCAACCCTGAACATATCGAATAGGCGCGCCTCACGCGCTCCCCCGTGATCTCAGCTTCCAAGGTGAGATAATGGCCCGGCTGAAATGCGAAATGAGACTTCAGCGCTTTCGGGATGTCGAATACCAGGGAAACGGCATCAGGCGTCTCCCGGTGGATCTGGCTAACTGTCAGGTGGTGAAGCATTGGTTGTGGTACAATCATATGGCGACCGGCATGCCGGCACCCTTGAGGCCGGCACGCTTTGATCGCATAGTTTTAGGATTCGTTTCAGACAACTTCAGCCGTTGCGGCGGCGTCGGAAGACGTTGTGTAGCCCTTCGTTGGAAACTGCCACGTGGGAGCTTCGGACGGTTCCCCCGTGATCAACTCGCGCATCTCGCTTAGATATGTTTGGACGAAGACGGAGGGTTGGAGTTCCAGTTCAGTGTAGGGGCCGGGTCGGTAGGCCCTTGAGGCAACGCCCGCAGCGTTATCCTCAGTAATCGTTTTATCCTGCGCTGTGGTTACGTCCCACATCCAAGTTATTGCGTCGGTGTTGATTTCAGTATCGGCTTTTTCATCTACCAGCCAAGTTAGTATTACGTCTGTTTCATCTACACCACGAGGAATCATCTGGAATAGCGTGACGTAGTCATTTGCCGCACTAATGAAGGAAAGCCTGCCAAGCCGAAACCCGGTCTCACCCCCATCATATTCACCCCGGCCACCCATCAAGCAGGAAACCGACTGGCCATCATCAGACAAGGTTAAGCGACCGCGGCCGATAGGCTTGCGGTACATAGCGAACTGCACCTTGTCGAGCCCGCCAGGTTCCCATGCCCCTTTGTAAAATTCCGCGTCACCGATGACGCTATGCCAGGCATCGAGTTCTTCCTGCCAAGCTATCGCGTTCGCCTCATCGCGCATTGCAACGACTTTCACGTAACTATTCACCCGGAAGTATTCGGGATGAGCTGGCCGGCAATGATAGCACTCGCTGAAATTCTCTACGACGAGCTTCCAATTGGCTTTAGTTGGGTAGCATTTGCGAGCGGCCACGCGCGCGCGATTCATACCCATATCCCGCAAACCCTGGTCCAATCCATCGACGAGAGGTTCAACGCTTGGCAAACTAGCTTGGTCGAGACCGCAGAGCACAAGGCCGCCAACGCACCTTATCGGCACGCGATGCAAGCCTAACGACTCCGGATCGACGTTCTCAGGCACATCCTGCCGCGATTGTAATTCTCCGGTCAAACGGAAAGACCATGCGTGGTACGGGCAGACCAAAAGCCGTCCTCGACCGTCATTTGTGCAAAGCCGGGAGCCTCGATGAGTACATACATTGTAATAGGCAGCGATGTCATTCTCCCCATCGCCAAATCGAACAACAATGATCTCCTCGTCGAACAGTTGACGCAAGATGTATCTCCCTTTTTCAGGGACCTCGCTTGCATGGGCGACCAGCGTCCACTGGCGCGGAAACCATAACTCGCGCTCGAGTTCGAATATAGCTGGGTCGACGTAAAATGGCCGCTCAAGCGCCCAGCCCGGCTTATGGCGATCTATCAGATCGACCGTGGCGCGCTGGGACATAGAATTCTGAACAGCTTCCATCGAACTCTCCCTTCCAAAGGTGGTCTTGACGATAACTTTTAATCAACACCATGCAGTTCGAAGCCCTTCGTTGCAAATACGTCTATGATATCGTACCATAACAAAAAAGCATTGTGGAACGATGAAGACGCTTAAAACTTCAGTGCCCCTCCTAAACGCTATGGTGGCGTTCGAGGCCGCGGCGAGAAATGGAGGACTAACCTCGGCGGCCGATGAGCTCAACATTGCGCAATCAGCAGTGAGCCGGCACGTCACTAATCTTGAACGACAACTAAAGGTCACATTGTTCATCCGCAAAGGTAACAGGTTGGTCTTGACTGATGCCGGCACTAACCTCGCCGAGGCAATCCGCGACGGCCTAGGCACGATCAGACAAGCTGTTGAAAGAATTCAAGCCTCGGACCGTGACACGTTCATTGTTGGTTGCGCATATGATTTGCAACAAATGTGGCTAATGCCTCGTTTCGACATAGTGGCGTCCAGGGTCACTACCAGCCAAGTGATGTTGATGACATCCTATAATTACAGCGATTTCGATAAGCCCGATGTCGCACTTTCACTGCGTTTCGGGAGACCGGAAGACTGGCCAGACCTAGTGGCCACCAAGCTGTTTGACGGGGAATGGTTCCCTGTTTGCTCACCAGGCTTCTTGGAGCGATATCCAGCTCTCATGTCCGGCGATCCAAGCGCCTTCTTGCAGGTGCCTCTCTTGCACTCAACCACGCAGCCTGAGGCAATCGATAGCTGGGAATCTTGGATCGGTATCGATGGAAAACTTGATGGCCCGAGATTTACCAACTATTTGTCCATGATCCACGAAACAATTGCCGGGCGTGGCGCCGCGCTCGCTTGGATCGGCTTTATTGAGGAACACCTAAGGCTAGGTCAGGTAGTGCGCCTAACACCTATGTCCCGGCGTCACCATAATTCCTTCTATATAGTGACTGGCAGGACAATTAGCCCTGTCACGCGTAAGGTAGTGAAAGCCCTTGTCAATTCGGTCGCCGATCACGTGGTATAGCCTTGAAGCGGGCACCTGAAGGGATCGCGTGACCTTGCCTGACGGATAGCTTCCTTAAGCAGCCGGGCAGCAGTGCTCGGAGCGTTCCTCGGCGGAGCGCTCCCGCCAAAGCTACGCGGTATTGGATCTGCCAGTGACCCGCACGATCCCAGCGGCGCCAAATTTCCCACACCGTCGTCACCAACAATGCGGTCCCTTTATTTGAAACGGTAAACACCCAGCGCTTCGAAGGTCTTATAAATCTCGTCGGCATACTTTGCGAACTCTGGGTATTGACCCAGATAAGCCGGCCGGGGCCTCGGCAGATCTATGCGTATTTCCTCGACGACTTTTCCAGGAGAATTCGACATAACTAAGATTCGATCTGATAACCCAATTGCCTCTTCAATTGAATGAGTGATGAATAGAACACTCTTACGCGTTTCCATCCAGAGCGCCTCAAGGTCGTGCCTTATCTGCGTGCGCGAAATAGCGTCGAGGGCACCGAACGGTTCATCCATCAGGAGAACTGCCGGATCATGAACCAGGGCCCGAGCAATAGATACGCGCTGCTGCATTCCACCCGATAGTTGTCGTGGATACCGGGCTTCTGCGCCCGAAAGCCCTAGCTTCTCGAACAACTCCTCCGCACGCTTTCGACTTGTGGCACGATCGAGACCTCGAATTTCTTGTTGAAGGAGGACGTTGTCCATAGCAGTCCGAAATTCAAGCAGTAAATGGTCCTGGAAAACAATGCCGACATCGGTCATCGGATTGGTAAGTACCTTTCCGTTTATCTCAACATAGCCAACTGTTGGCTTAAGCAAGCCCGCGATGATTAGCATGAGCGTGCTCTTGCCACATCCAGACGGGCCAAGAACGCTTACAAATTCCCCTTCTTCGATTTCGATCTTAACCGGCCCAAGGGCGCGGAATTTTCCGTAATGTTGCTCGATATCAGACGCCAATATCGATCTGCGATGCTCACGGTTCGTCATCGACGCTGGACTACCTCTAAACTTAGCCGGGATTACCTGCTGCAAATTCGTTTCTCGTCTGCCAACAATACCAGTCACTGAATTTTCCTCCAAGGCATCATCACTGTTTCCATTCCAAGCAAGATGCCAGTCAACACCATCGCGAGTGACGCCGTCGCAATGACTCCAGCAAACATCAAGGCAATGTCCATGGTGCTCGACGCTGAGAGTATTAGCACTTCAAGCCCTTCGTTAGCGCCAATAAACTCGACCGTAATGCAGGCGGTAACCGCATACACCATCCCGATCTTCATTCCCGAAAAAATGTATGGCATCGCTGCGGGTAGTCGAATGAACCGAAACGTCTGCCACGAGTTCGCACCCATCGATTGTGTTAAGAAATGAAGGCGCGGGTTGAGCGACGAAAACCCAGCGATACTGTTCACGAGAATCGGAAAGAATGTCATGACGGCCGTCAATGCAACCCGCGGCGTAAACCCGAAGCCAAACCATACTATCAAGAGGGGAGCAGTGATCGTTTTGGGTATGATTTCGAAAAATACGATCAGCGGAAACAAACTGCGCCTCAAGGAAGAGTACGAAGCGATCGCGAGCCCCAACGGAATGGCGATCAACGTTGCAAGTGTGAAACCCACGACCACGACATATCCTGTGGCAGCAAAATTGTAAGCGAGCGCAGCCCGGTCGGTTACGAATTTGCCTACAAAGTCGCTAGGAGCCGGAAAAAGGTATGTTGGAATGCCAAACCAGACACTGCTGAATTGCCAAGCAGTGATAAACGCAATTAGTACCAATACCGGCGGAACAATTCGCTCGGCCCCTTTGACCAAATGCGGTTTAAGGGAACTTGAAGTTTCGGCGAATGCGTTGGCCATCAGTTGTCCTGCCCTGGTCGTGAGCGCTTTAAAGAAGCCTTAAGAACCGGCGGCGGCACTGCAATGTGCCGCCACCACATTACACGGTGTTAGGGACAGGGTGGAACCTGAGCAGGAAGGTAGTCCTCAGTATGTTTGGCTTCGATGCCCTCATTGCCCAAAGACCCGAGGGTCGCGGTTAGGGCCTTTCCAGTGGCGACCCAGAGGCTCGCGGGCGCCTGTCCCAAACCCGTAGCGCCAGCCACGCAGAAGTCGGCCATATAGTATTTCGTGAAATCCTCCATAAGCGCCGATTTTGCAGGAGCATCGGAGTACCTTGACCGAAGCGCATCGACGGCGGCACCCGGATCCTTGGCAGCTGCGGAATAACCTTTCAGAGTTGCGTCAACGAACCTCTTATAAAGATCGGGGTTCTGTTTGAGCTTGTCGTCTCGAGCTATAAGGCTCAATCCTACGAGAGGTGCGCCGTTGTCCCTGTAATACATTATTTTTGTTTTGATGCCTTTTGCCGCAAGAGGCACCATCACGTCGCCCGGCGCGGCCGATACTCCATCAACTTTTTTCTCAGCAAGAAGGCCGATATCGCCTGAGGCATCGGCAGAGAGGATGTTGATCTTTGACTTATCAACCCCATTCGCATCCACCATCATTTGAAAAAGTGCGACATCTGCCGATCCTGCCGCCATAGCGATGGATTTTCCCTCCAGGTCCTTTGGACGCGATATGGGTGTATCATCAAGAGAGATTATCCCCCACTCGGCCGCCTGAAAAATAGGGGCGATGATTTTGATGGGCGCTCCCTTAGCTGCGATCGCAATCGCAGATGGGCCGTTTGCTAGTCCGACATCTGTACTGCCAGCTGCGACGAGTTGTGAAGTCGTACCAGACCCCTTCCCAGGTTCAATTTCCAGATCTATCCCGGCATTCTTGTAGTAGCCCAACGCATCAGCGTATACAATTCCGAGGCTTGGGGTGTCAGGTGTCCAATTTAGTGTCACCTTGAGCTTGTCGGCCGCGATCGCTGGTGAGAGTCCGGCAGTAGCCGCAATAACCCCAGCCCCAATGACACGTCGACAATATTTGAGGTATCTTTCCATTGCGTTCGTCCTCCTTGGTTATGTTTACTTCACTTCCAACCTAGTCGCGATACTTACGTGTGATCTTTTTCTCCACCAGCAAGCTAAGGGTGTTAAGCAAGACACCGACAGTGGCGGTTATAAGAACGACCGCGATGACTTGTACCGTATCTCTGTTTCGAGCACCGATTAGCGCCGCGTAACCAAGTCCGTCATTCGACGCCAGGAACTCACTGACAACGGCGGTCGTAGTGGCAAGCGCCAACGCGATACGAAAGGCGCTAGTCAGATAGGGAAGCATCGTGGGCCAGTCGATGTACCTGAAGGTCTGCAGAGCGCTCGCACCCATTGTCCGAGTGACGAAATAAAGGCGATCGGGAGTGCTTCTTACGCCTGCAACAGCGTTCACCAAAACGGGAAAGAAAACGCTGAAGCCTACCAAGATTGATGCCGGAACTAGGCCGTACCCAAACCAGATAATCAAAACCGGCACTAAGCTGATCAACGGCATGGTCTGCAAGAACACAACAAAGGGATACAGCGCCCTTTCCAGCAATCGTATTTTTGCTAAAGCAAGGCCTACCGGAATAGCAGCGGCAACACCGCAGCCAAAGCCAACGGCTATAACTTTAAGGGTCGAGGCTGTATGGGCTAGAAAATAGCTGAACTTCGACCCAATCAAACCGACCACTTGTTCCGGACTTGGGAGGATGTAGTCCGGAATCTTCAGCACACGAATTGCGGCTGACCAAACCGCAGCGAGGACCAAGAGCCAAAACGATGCGATCAACCAATCTGGTAGAGTGCCCGTCAACCTGAAAAGCTTCGTCATTCAGCCGTCGAACCCCAAATGGAACAGTCTATGTAATTGGAACACCATTCCAGTTTTATGCCGTTCTCCTCTCTCTGTCAATCCTCATACTCGGAGGGTCGTGCTGTCCTTCGGCGCGATTGCGTCTTTGAAAAAGGATCGTTGCTATAGAGGCCTTGCACCGCAGAGGCATGGCCAAAGTTGCGGCTGCGATAGTGCCAGTGGTCCACACTGCTGGCGCGCGTTTGCTGCACTGGGCGACGGCCAACACGGATATTTGGTGTCTCCGCCCGGTCCAGCCTGCCGTAAGGAAACGCAACGCACAGACCGTCTGGCTCAGCGCCAGCCAAGAAATGTTCTACAACACCGATAACCGAACGATCGAACGTCCTCCGGCCGTAGCCGATCCGGCGACCGGCCAAAATAACGGCTGAACTTCGGCGGATAGGTTCGCTTGCGCAGCGACCGACGGGCTTGTGCAAGCTCATGTCGTCGATCATGGGACGGCGCAGCGGGCGCAACGCAACCAACCGTTCCCATCAGGAAGCCATTCCGGCCAATGCACGCTCTCCAATGCTGCGTCGGCGGGTTCGCTCAATCCAAAGAGTCAACTCGGCCTAAGGCAAACAAGCACAAACCAAACATACAACGGAATTATCGTCTCAGGATAACGGTTTGCCTTTGCTGACCCAGCCCATCGGCACCCAACTCCACCACGTCGCCCGGCTTCAGAAATACCGGTGGCTTCATCCCAAGCCCCACACCATGCGGAGTCCCCGTCGTAATGACGTCACCGGGTTCCAGCGCCATGAACCGAGAAATGTACGAGATCAAATGCCCGAATGAAAAAATCATCTTAGCAGTCGATCCTGACTGCCGAGTGATCCCATTAACCCTGAGCCAGAGTTTCAGGTTCTGCGGGTCGGGGATTTCATCCGCCGTCACAAGCCAGGGTCCAAGCGGGCCAAAGCTCGGCGAAGACTTGCCTTTAATCCATTGACCGCCCCGATGTATTTGAAACTCGCGTTCCGAAACGTCGTGGCAGACAAGGTAGCCTGCCACGACCGAAAGTGCGTCATCGTCAGTCAGCTCAAAGGCGTGCTCACCTATCACTACGGCAACTTCTGCTTCCCAGTCGAGCATGCGGGAGTCACGAGGCATCAAGACGTCATCATTTGGTCCAATAATGCATGATGGCGCCTTGGAAAATATCACCGGCTCGTCCGGGATGGGAGTGTCGGTCTCGATTGCGTGATCGATGTAATTTAGGCCGACCGCGATGAAATGACGGGTGTCAGCTACCGGAGGCCCAAGGCGAACGTTGTCGTCCACACGGGGCAAGGATGAAGGCGCCACGGAGCGCAACTTCTCCAAGCCAGCGCGTGATAGCGTAATGCCTCGAATATCCGGAACAACGCTAGTAAGGTCTCGGATAGCTCCGGCCTCATCCAGCAACCCGGGTCGCTCGGACCCGGGTGGTCCAAATCGCAAAAGTTTCATAGCTTTTTCCTTGAGTTCAGCCGGCCGCCGAGTCGGTCTTCAAACGGGTGTATTCGAGTAAATAGCGGCCGACTTGCGCGTTCCGCACGCCGGAATGCTGGAGAACAGCCTGAACGGGCGCTTCCAGGGACTCCATGGTACATCCCTCAAGAAGGATGAACCAATTAGGAGGGGCATCAAAATCCGTGCGCCCTTCACTCTCCGCGGTGCGCACCTGGGTGGCCTCTTGATCTGCCTTGCAGAGATGAGCCCCGGTCAGGAGTGGGGATTGCGCAATACTGGATACGAGCTCCAATAGCTCACTGGCCGCTTGCTGGTCATCGTTTGCCGCAGACTGGATGCGCAACGTGGCAAGGACGCCGCCCGGCCCAGGTCCTTTCGACGAAATGACCCGCGCGAGCCCGCGAGACGTGTTGCGAAAATGCAATGTTGCGCGCCTGGTCCACGGGGTTGGGGCATTGAGCCGCTTGGCGTACTCCACGCCTACAATGACGTCGAATTGCTCGACTTCGTAGAGCGTAAAGAACTCGGGCCGAGTTTCCCCATCAGCGGCTCGATAGCGTCGTCCCCGCGAAAATCCAGGAATTGAAGTTCTCTCAGGCATGTGCTCGTGTATGTGCCATTGATAGAAGTCCGAGCGCCCTTCGTCAGATATTCCATTCCAAATGGCCACAATGCCTTTACCGCAAAGCATAGATCTCTCCGCTATTTTCAAAGCTATTGAAAGTCACCCAAACTGATGTGAATCCGTCGAACTCGGCGACAATCTCGTCGCCCGGATTTGCGGTATGAAAACCCGTGTAGCTTCCCGTCGTGACAATCTCACCGGGCCGCAGCACAATCCCCCTGCTACGCAGATCATTTGCGAACATGACTAAGAGTCCAATGAGGTCTCCTTGGGGGTTGCCCATGCCTTGGCAGATCGCAATTCCGTTAACGACCAGACGAGCCCTTAAGCTTTCAAAAGCGACATCTCGCCAACTGCTACTTACCGGGCCAACGATGAGCGCGCCGTTTGAAAGTAAGTCCGCAATCATCGCGTTACGAGGCGTGGAGAAGGTCGTGGCCCAGCGGCTATTAACGACCTCAATTGCCGCACAAGCCCCGTCGATGGCTTCGATAATGTGCTCCCTGTTGAAGCCGTCCCTCCCCGCAACTGGCTCTCGCGCAAAGCGAAAGGCGATCTCGCATTCGATGCCGCCGAGCCCAAAAACCGCAGAAGAAATCGAAGTCGGACTTGATAAAAGCCGGCCCTCAACGATGGGGGCCGATATCAAGTCACCATCGGGCAAATGCGCGACCTTCCAGCCCAAAACTGGAAGCGACAATGCGCTGACGACTTCATTCTGAATGCTCAAGGCTTGCGCGCGGCTCAACGCTTGCAGCACTGATGCGTCAGCGGGAACGCGCTGCCCACTTCGATGGGCCGCCACGAGCTTCTCAGAGATGATGCTTGTGATTTCGCTTGTGCTCGATGACATATCATATTATCTGGAACGATATTCCATCAATCGATAGGCCCTTTTTTGGTCAAGGTCAACCGGGGCCACCAAAAAGGACCTTCGGGACTGGGAGCGGCGTAGCCGGACGAATAGAGGTTGTCAGGCAGTGCGCCCTGGAGAACCTTGTGTAAAAGGGAGAAGGTTCGTGGTGGATACGGCTATAAGGTCCAGAGACGTGATCGTCGTCGGTGCCGGAGGATCAGGTCTGTTCGCTGCGATCGAGGCGGCTGAAATGGGCCGTCGTGTATTGGTGCTAGAAAAGAACCCTGCGCCGGGCGGTACGACCAATTGGGCTGTAGGTTCTCTCTCGTCGAGCGCTTCGCCGATGCAGGCTGCTATTGGCATTCTGGACACGCCGGCTGCGCACTTCGAGGACATGGCGCTTTTTCACGGCTCCTTATTGGCCCGCGACAATCCCGATCTCCGCAGAGTCTTGGTGGAGAATGTTCCTGATACTCTAAAGAAACTGCTCGACATGGGCGTGGTCTTTTTCGGACCCATGCCAGAACCTCCCCACCGTGTTCCCCGCATGCACAACGTACTTCCAAATTCGCGAGCCTACGCACACGCGTTGTATCGGCGCGCCCGTGAGCTTGGCGTCGATATACGCCTTAATCATCGTGTTCGTCGCTTACTGTACGAGCGCGGGAGGGTCGTGGGGGTCGAGGCTGAAGCAGATGGCTCGCAGCATCGTTTCCTCGCCCATCGTGGAGTTGTACTGGCTGGCGGAGATTTTAGCGCCAACCGAGAAATGAAGAGAATTTATGCCGGCGAGGTAATTGCGCAAGCAGGTGCCTTGGTTGAAACAAGTACAGGCGATGCGCATCAGCTGGCATTGGATGTTGGTGCTGAAATTGTGAACGGTGATATCGTCAGCGGCCCGCAACTTCGTTTTGTGCCGCCCAAGGTCAACCTAGTAACCATGTTGCCGCCGAGCCGATTTCTGGCATTGCTGATGAAATGGGCCATGGCCAAATTACCCCAGCCGATAATTCGACCTTTCATCATGATGTTTCTTACGACAGTCCTGGAGCCACAGCGGAAATTATACGAAAGCGGCGCGATACTGATAAACAGAGACGGGTTTCGATTTTCCGACGAGTGCGATAGGCCTGAGCTCGCCGTACCGCAGCAGCCGAAAAAGGAGGCATTCATAATTTTGGATGGACTTCTAGCTACAAAATTCAGCGCGTGGCCAAACTATATCTCAACGGCGCCAGGATTCGCCTATGCGTACCTGCCAGACTATAAGCGCAATCGCAAAGACATTTATAATCAAGCTAACTCAATAGCCGCGCTCGCCAGAAAGATTGCTGTCCCTTCAACTGCGCTTGAAAAGGCCGTTTCGGATTATAATAATACTCCTCGCGCAGGTACTCCGGGTTTGCTGCAGCCGCCGTTCATCGCGCTGGGGCCAGTTCGAAGTTGGGTTTTGACCGAAGGAGGACTGCGAGTTTCCCCAGCTATGGAGGTTCTCTCGAGAACGGGAGAAGCCATCCCCGGTCTCTATGCGGCTGGAGCAACCGGACAGGGTGGGATCATCCTGGAAGGCCATGGTCACCATCTAGGATGGGCGTTTACGTCTGGGAGGTTGGCGGGCCGGGCTGCCGCCCTTCGACAGGCGGGATGACCTGACGCAACGAAAACCCCAATCCAAGTCAGATTGATCGATAGGAGTTTTGCGGCCTGGAGTTTAGCGCCCATAGTTTGGAGATCGTAGAAAGCTCGGGCCGCCTACCTGCCCCTCGCAGAAGGCGACGGCAGGCGCGATTGCGAAGCAGGTCGGTTGTGGCGCTGTGCCCTGCGATGCGCCTTCCAAGACCTGGTCGTGGAGGGCGGCGGGCCGCCCGCCAATTTGGTGAAAGGTCGCCTCCGATTATCCCATGCGTGTGGCACAGCGAGCGGCCGGAATCCTACCTAGATGTGAGCTTTCAGGAGGTTGTCCATTCGGACCGGACCGAGGAGACTGGAGTTACCAGGCTTCAGCACTCGTCGGAGGGTCCGAATGAACATTCATAAGAATGCCCGTCTCACGCCTTTGCGTCGAGAGGAAATGGCGCTTTCGGCTATAGAAGGCGGCCGCTCTAAAGCCCAAGTGGCGCGGACCTACGGTGTGTCGGCGAAGATCGTGGCGCGTTGGGTCGAGCGCTACAAGGTCGATGGCAGCAAAGGCATGACCGACCGCTCTTCGCGTCCCAAGATCATTCCCGCAATGACCGCCAAGGCCGTGGCCGAGCGCATTGCCGCCTTGCGCCGCCAGCGGCTGACCGGCAAGCATATCGCCATACAGGTTGGCGTCTCGCCGGCCACAGTCAGCCGGGTTCTCAGGCGTGCGGGGTTGTCGCGGCTGAAGGATATTGAGCCCGCCGAGCCCGTGCGCCGCTACGAACGCGACAACCCAGGCGACATGATCCACATCGACATCAAGAAACTCGGGCGATTTGAACGGGTTGGCCATCGCATTACCGGCAATCGCACCGGCCAGTCCAACAGCCGTGGCGTCGGCTGGGAGTATGTCCATGTCGCCATCGACGACGCCTCGCGCCTCGCCTTCTCGCAGATCCTGCCAGATGAACGCAAGGAGAGCGCCATCGCCTTCCTCAAGGCGGTGGTCGCCTACTACGCCAGCCTCGGCGTCGCGATAGCCCGCGTCATGACCGACAACGGCTCCTGCTACAGATCGAAGGCCTTCGCAAAGGCCTGCCGCGATCTCGGCCTCAAGCATGTCAGGACAAGGCCCTATACGCCGAAGACCAATGGCAAGGCCGAGCGCTTCATCCAGACGGCGCTACGAGAATGGGCCTATGCCATCGCCTATCCGACTTCAGACCACCGCGCCGCCGAACTGCCTGTCTGGCTGCACAGATACAATTGGCATCGCCCGCATGGCAGCCTAAAGTCCAAACCACCTATCGGTCGCCTCGATCTAACCGAGAACAACCTGTTGAGGCTCCACATCTAGAGCTCTTTCAGAAGGCGGCCTACGGAGCAGTTAGGCGTCCTCGAATGAGGTCTGCAGCTCTCTCGGCAATCGCGATTGCCGTAGCATTCATCCCGCCCGACACCGGACTGGGCAGCACAGAATTATCCACGACTCTCAGACCTGACACTCCGCGAACGCGAAGCGAAGTATCCGTTACACTCGTGTCATCCGAACCCATTTGGCATGTGCCGGCGTAATGAGCGGCTGTGGAACCTACGCGCCTTGCAACGTCGTACAGTTCGTCGTCGGTGACTGCGCCGGGGCCCGGGGTCGTCTCGCTCACACTCCACTTTCTGAGGGCATCCATTTCAAATATGCGCCGAGCTGTGCGTAATCCAACAAGCAGACGCGGCCAGTCTGTTGGCGCGCTGAGGTAGTTCGGACTTATGGCTGGCAACTCTTGGGGATTAGAGGAACGAATCAACACAGTCCCGGCGCTATCTGGACACGTCAAGAATACTCCGATCGTCATCCCCCCTGCACTCTCAAGGGCGCCCGGAACAGAAGGCGAAAAGCTCACTGGGGCGAACATAAGTTGCAGATCCGCAAATTTTGCGGACGTCGAACTCTTGCAGTACAGAGCAGCCATGCTTGCCCCCAGGGTAAGCAGTCCCCTATTCCGAGTGACGTATTTCCATCCCTCTAGCGCAATGGTCGCGAAATTGTTCATTTCGTTGATCGTGAGAATGCCCTGAGTGCGGTGAGATATTCTGACTATATATTGGTCACGGAGATTCTGCCCGACGTTGGGTAAGGCGTGAACAACTGGGACGCCAATCTGCTTTAGGTGTTCGGGATCCCCGATCCCGCTAAGC
Organism: Mesorhizobium bavaricum; assembly: GCF_056781655.1. Lineage (NCBI taxonomy): Bacteria > Pseudomonadati > Pseudomonadota > Alphaproteobacteria > Hyphomicrobiales > Phyllobacteriaceae > Mesorhizobium > Mesorhizobium bavaricum. Next base: position 134,125 of record NZ_JBXAYV010000002.1, read on the forward strand.
TGGAGCAATTGGGGCGATCGCAGAGAGCCACAAGAAATAATCAGCTCACGTCGTATCTTCACTCGTCTATGGTATCCGTTTTGGACAAACTCCAGGCCATCGACCTTCTTACCCGCGAATAGAATCCGAGCGCAAAGTGCATTCGTCTCCACGCGCAGGTTGCGGCCCTTCTTCAGGGCGGGACGAAGGTAGGCTGCAGCTGTACTCGCCCTGAAACGACCCTTTCGGTTCTGTTGAAAAAGGCTGGCCCCCTCTCTGTCTGGAGAATTCATGTCCGCTACCTCAGCATATCCAGCCTCGGTCGCCGCTCTTACAAAATCCTGCGCAAGTGGATGCACCGTGCGAAATGGCACGACCGGCACAGGACCGAAGGTGCCGCGATACTGTGACGCTCTACCTTCAAAGGCCTCTGATTTTCTAAAGTAGGGAAGTAAACCCGCATAATCCCAACCCGGGCACCCCAGGTCCTCGGCCCACCGGTCATACTCCGCGGCTTGTCCTCTCGCGAATAGGATGCCGTTTATGGAACTGCTGCCGCCGAGACCTCTGCCGGCAGGCGCAATGATCCTGCGATCAAAGGTCTTGGCATCCGGCTCGGTCTTATACATCCAGTTGAAGCGGCGATCCTTCAACAGGTAGAAATAGCCTGCGGGGATGTGGATGAGAGGGTTCCAATCGCTCGGACCGGCCTCCAACAACAGCACTGAGTTGTCGTCCTCGGATAGTCGAGCGGCCAGGACGCTACCCGCCGACCCAGCGCCAGCGACGCAGTAGTCTGTCTCAAAATCCCAAGCTTTGCCCATTCTTCGGATCCATATCTTTTGACGCAAGGCGCCCCTCGATGGTCCTCGAGATGACGCTTCCTGCAATTGCCATGCGGGAATTTTGTCGTTCAGTTAGACTTCTGCGGCGGTCACACGATTTGGAAGACCGTGTTAGGAACGCTATTCCAGATGGTATACTGTGTCAATTGCGCTTTTAGACCCTTGCCGGCGCAAAGCTGCGCTGGGGGCAAATCGTGACCCTATCTCTTGATTGAGAAAGCCGCTTGACCTAGATTGCCTAAATAGAATTTCGTTCTTAATGGAACGTATTGAGGAGCGTCAGCGTGCGGGTTGTGAACTCTCTTGTGGAGCGGTGTTTTGCTGTCATTGAGCTGCTGGCACAGGAAGCATCGGCAATGCGGCTTGGCGAAATTGCTGAAAAGCTTGATATTCAAAAAAGCGCTGCCCACCGGATGCTCAATTTGTTGTGCGACATAGGCTGGGTAGAGCAAGAACCGATCACCGGTTTTTACAAGCTTACACTCAGACTTGCCATTCTCGGACAGCGCTTCCTAAGCGCCACTCACCTAACAGACGTATGCCTCCCCGTACTCGAGGATTTGGCAACTGAAAGCGCGGAACTCGTTCGGATGGCAGTCGTGCAGGGTGAGACACTAACTTGGATCGCTCAAGTTCAAGGTGCTCGGAACGGATTGAAATACCAACCCGAAATGGTAGCGAGAGTTCGGCTTGATAGAACTGCCAATGGCAGAGCTTATTTATCGACGCTAAGTCAGACAGACGCGGTTCGCATCGCAATCAATGACGGAGCCGATGAGCGGCCTATAGCCTCTGTTGAAGAGTTTATTAAGGAACTGGAATTGGCTCAAAAAAGAGGCTGGGCGATTTCCGACGAGGAGGCTGAGCCCGGTGTCGTTGCGATTGCCGCCCCAATTATTTTGGGGGGAAGCCAAACGGTTGGCACGGTTAGCGTCGCTGGACCGAGTTCACGCCTAACTTCGGACAGGCACGGCAAGGTAGCCTCATCGGTACTGTCAACTGCCGCCAAACTTGGAGAACTCTGGCCCCTAAGGCAAAGATACAATACCATGCAATCGGACTAATCCCTGTCGGAACGTTCCTAGGCAGAGGCTACATTTCGGCGCCTCTTTCGCCGGCGCAAGATCCCGGTGTTGACGCGGCCCGGCAAACTCGACCAGCGAGAATCGCAGCTAACCCTAGTGAAATGACACACCGGGAAAACCAACGCTCGTTGAAAAACTATGCGTTGCGTATCCGTTCGGCGAACCTTTGTACCTTCTCGAAAGCTGATGCGAATTCAGGTTTTTCGCCATACACCATATCACCGAGCAGCTTCGCATAGCCATCGGCGAACTTTGCGTCTTTCGACAAGAACTCGAACGTACGGAGCGTTTCAGCCTTTGGGTCCGCTTTGTATGCAGGATAGTCGTCAGCACGGCCTTCCGCTTCAGCCTTCATTGTTTGTAAAGCGATCGCGGCCGCCTCGTCCGCATCATAGTGTCCGTCCATGCGTGACAAGTCGTAGACGTGACGAACAAGGGTGTAGTCGAAGTCTCCCAGCCCTGACAAAGCCAAACCGGCTCGACGCCCAAGCGCAACGAACTTGTCCGCTGCGGTTTCGACCAGTCGCACGCACGCGACATCTGTGGCCTCGGCAGCAGCGCGATTGGCTTCAGCGACAAAGGATGAGACCGAACGCTTCTCAGGTGCAGTGCAAATAGGAAACGCGGAGATTTCGATCTTGATCTCCGGGCGCAAAACACCCTCTCCCCTGGCGATGGGCTCATAGGGCAGATCGTACCGGACGTATCGGTCGTTCTGCTTGACCGAGTAGTGGCCCTCTACCGCGAACTCAGCCGCTTCGAGCCTATCGTTCACCTCGCCCCGTAGACGCTTGAGCGCGCCGCGCGAATTGGCCTTTTCGCCTACGACGCGCAGGTCTATGTCCTCGGACATCCGTTCGAGCAGGCGATAGGCGCGGCCAAGCGCTGTTCCCCCACCGAACGCCATACTCAGTCCATCTACCTGCACATCGTGTATGGCAGCCAAGGCCCGAACGACAAACCAGTCCTTCTCGACCAGAGCCGGCGAAGGAAGGCGAAAGAATTCCTGCACCTCCAGAAGAGTTTTCTGGTCCGGCTTATCGTTCAACGCGAAGCTCCACACGGCCATCGGTTAACCGTCGGCTGAACCGCGATTTGACTTTCACTATCGGGTTCACTGGGATCTGAGTGGAACGGCCTTCATTGTAGGCTTTTGTGCTGTCACTCTGCTCCCAAGGCACACCAAGCTTGTTAAGCGCCTGAAGTGCCGCGCTGTGGAAGCCGTTGGAACTGGAGACCATGAGCCGGCCCGATATGCGCGATCGCATCGCGCGGGCGTAGACACCGTAACCCAGCTTCATCAAAGCCCCATCGCGGATCAAGGACCTGAGCGCGCGCAGAACCTGGTCCTCACCACTGAGATCAGCGAAATCTCGCGGAAGAAAGACATCGGTCTTTTTCGTTCTTGCGACGCGGCTCTGGATTTTCTGTTTCAATGTCTTCGGCTGGTGCATGGTCAACTTCTTTCTGCAAAAACCCGACACCCAATATATGCAAAAACCCGACATGAGACAAGGGCGCGTGGCAAATCGAAATGCCCTTCAGTTCATCTAATCGAGCTCGTTCCGGGCGACTATTCAGCGTCCCATATCCGCTGCGGTACGCACAAATGTTGCCTGCAATGTGTGTATCTAACGGATCATCCGTACGACAGCGTACGCGCAGATGGCGAGTAATGCGGAAACTCGCCGATCACGCTGGCGGTTTGGAGAACGGCGAAATCCCCAAGGCGGTCTGCGACATCCCGGAGGGGCGAAGGAGCTTTTCGGGAGCACGCACGCAGATTGCAGATCAGGGTCGAATCGGCGCAGGGCCGCAAAGTTGCAGAAAACGAAGTTGCCTATTGCCAGAAAGGCGTGCAGATGAGCTTGATACCAAAAGACGCCACCGACTTCTGCCCGTCTGCGCATCGTAAATTATAAAATCGAAAGTAAATTTGGCCCGCATCATGGGCGGGAGGGATCATGGCAGGGGAGGAACACGTCTCTGTTGCAGTTAGAGATGACTTTTTGGCGCGGCAGACCAAGGCAAAGCCCGTGCCTGCACTTGCGGAGTTGTTGTGGAATAGCCTTGATGGGGACGCGACCGACGTCTCGGTGGAGTTTGTCCATAGCGACCTAGCGGGCGGATTATCCAAGATCGTCGTCTACGACAATGGCGAAGGATTTTCTCGCACCGATGCGCGCGCCCTCTTCGGCAATCTAGGTGGCTCCTGGAAGCGCCATATCCGTCAAACGAAGCGCAATCACCGCATGATTCATGGGCAGGAAGGGCGCGGGCGTTACAAGGCCTTCGCCCTCGGCCAGTCCGCCAAGTGGAAGGTCTGTTACGACGATGCATCAGGCCGAAAGGCTTTTGAGATAAGGCTCCTGCAAGCCGATCTCACCGACGTCACCATCACGGAGGAAGTGCTGGCGCCGGACCGCGCGACAGGCGTCATCGTCGAGATTGATGATCTCCAGCGCGATTTCAAAACCTTCGAAAGCGACGAAGGCATTCAGGACCTGAATGAGATTTTCGCGCTCTACCTTATAAACTACCGGGGCGTGTCAATCTCGATTGCCGGCCAGCGGCTCGACCCCGAGAAGGTGATTGCCAGCCACCACAAATCTTCACTTGCGCCAATCGAAATTGCCGAAGGTGCGAAGCATAGCGTCGAGCTCGAGATAATCGAATGGCGAACCGATGCGCGCCGTGCGCTGTACTTATGTTCCGCAGCCGGCTTTCCGTTCGACCAAATCGAGACGCGGTTCCACATCACCGGATTCTCCTTCTCCGCATATCTGAAGTCTAGCTACGTCGAAGAACTCCAAAACGAGGAGCGCATCGCTCTATCGGAGATGGATCCTCTACTCGGCGAGGCGGTGGAAAACGCGCGGTCTGCGATCAAGGACTATTTTCGCGACAAGACGGCCGAAAAGGCTCGGTCCCTTGTCGATGAATGGATCGCCGAGGATGTCTACCCCTATCGCGGCGCGCCACAAAACGCCGTCGAGAAGGTCGAACGGCAGGTTTTCGATATCGTCGCCGTTCAAGTTCAGGAGCTCGCCCCGGATCTGGGGATTAGCTCGGCGAAAGCGAAAGCACTGCACCTTCGAATGCTTCGAAACGCCATCGAACGTGGACCGGAGGAGCTGCAACTTATTTTAAAGGAAGTGCTCGACCTTCCCGCGCGCAAGCAGAAGGAATTGGCAAGCCTCCTCCAGGAAACGACGCTGTCGGCGATAATCACGGCAGCCAAGACCGTCGCCGACCGGCTAAAATTCATATCCGCCCTTGAGTCGATTGTCTTCAACCCCGAGACCAAAGGTCGCCTGAAGGAGCGCACCCAGCTCCACAAGATACTCGCTGAAAACACATGGGTGTTCGGAGAAGAATATAATTTATGGGTAAGCGACAAGGATCTTCGCCGAGTTCTCGAAAAGCATCGCGACTATCTTGATCCGGACATCTCGATCGACGAGCCCGTCAAAGTGATCGGCAAAGCACGCGGGATCATCGACCTAATGTTCTCGCGTTCCACTCGCAGACATAGGGCTAACGATATCGAACATATGATCGTCGAGCTCAAAGCTCCGAAGGTCAAGATCGGCGCCGATGAGATCACGCAGGCGAAAAAATATGCAATCGCCGTAACATCAGACGAGCGTTTTTCGACCGTTGACGGAGTCCGCTGGCACTTCTGGCTGGTCTCGAACGCCTACGACGGTTTTGCCAAGCACGAAATCGAAAGCGGACCAGATCGTGAGCGGCGCCTGGTCGCAAAGGGAGCAAGACATATCGTCGGCATCAAGACATGGGGCGAGCTAATAGAGGAGAATCGGGCTCGGCTTCAATTCTTCCAGGAACACCTGCAGCACTCGGCCGATGAGGGCACCGCAATCAAATACCTGCAGGAAAAGCACAGCCAGTTTCTGGAGGGTGTCATTGTCGAGGAAGCCCTGGAGAACAGCGAGGATCAGCCGGCGGCTCTTGCCCAGGAAAATACAGAACAGCCCGCTTAGTCAACCTGAGGGATCTTCATGGGCAATTTATTTCGGCTGTTCATGGCGACCGGCTCGTCGGGCGCATTGTGACGATGAACGGAACGGCCACTCTCTACCCGCGTGACGCGATATGTGTCGAGGCCGACCGGATTGCGGGCCGCCTGTGCTGGAACCACTGCCGATGTCGCCCATCGCCGCAATCGATGACCCAAATTTCATCTCCCGCGCTGCAGGCCACCGTCAACCTGCCGGCCTATCTGAAACAAACCCTGTAGGCGGAGGTCAATGCAAGCGAGGGAGACGGGATGCGCAAAATCCCGCAATGGGAGTTTGATTTCTACGCCTTGTCGCTTCCGCGCGGCCACGACTTCGGCGACGAACCGCCAGTCGCGGCCTGGGGCGGCTCGGACGGCCTTGGTTGTGGGATCGTCACGCACAACGGAGCCACCTTTGGCATCATCCTCATGCGACGGCGCGTGGATTCTGTCTGGGCCGTCATCCAGCAGAGAAGCGGTTACGCATCGATCGACACCGCGCGTGACGCTTTGGAAGCCCTTCTCGTCAAAGGTCAGCCGGCCGAGCCGGTGCCGTCCGGGATAATTCATCGTCCGCCACTGTTTGATTTGGCCGGACGGTCGGCGAGCGACTTATTTCGATTGCTCATCACGCCGGCGCGTCAACCGGCAGCGTGGGCGTTTAACCAGCTCTATCTCGCCATGCCGAAGCCGGACCGCAATTGGGTCAGCGATTGCCAGACGGCCAACTTTCACACGCGCCTGTGGGAAGCGCAGCTTCTCGCATCGTTTCGCGAGCAAGGCCTGCTTGTCGAACAGCCGTTCGATTCACCTGATTTTCGAATTTCGAACCGTCTCGGCGGCGAGGCCTGGGTCGAGGCGGTTACGTCCAATCCGTCGGTGCCGTACAATCATGTCAACGCGCCCTTTGCCAATGTGCCGACGGACAGGGAAGAGATCTTCTTCGGCGCGGCCGCCTTGCGGTTCGCCAAGACTATCGGCAATAAGCTGGAGCGACGATACGATCAGCTCCCGCACATCAGTGGTAAGCCGTTCTTGCTTGCGATCGCTGATTTCCATGCCTCAGGCTCAATGATGTGGAGCCGGGAAGGCTTGATCGGTTATCTGCAGGGTTCGGGAGCAACCATTGCCGAGGTGGACGGTCGGCCGCAAGCGGTACCGATGCCGGCTGAGTACCTCCTTGGCCCGGCGCAGTTCCAGGCCGGACTATTCGCCAACGATCGTCATGCCGAGCTTTCGGCCGTGGTTTTCTCGAACGCCTGCTCCATCGCAAAACTCAACCGGGTCGCGATTACCGGCGGCGGTGCCCCGAGAGGCTATCGCTACACGAGAATGGGAAATTTCTTCGACCGCACGCCCGGGGCCCTAAAGGGCATACCCTTCTGCCTCGATATCACGGGCGACGAGTATCGCGGGCTCTGGCCTCATGGCTATGAGCCCTGGACGGCCGAAATGGAGGTCTTTCACAATCCCTTCGCCCGCCATCCTATCCCCTTTGAATTGCTACCCGAGGCGCAACATTGGTTCAAGGAGAACAGTGAGTGGCTCTGCAGCTCCGTCTATGAGGCGTCGATTTTGTGGTCGCAAACCCTAATTACCGATGCCGATGAGCCGGCGCCATCGCTCCAAGATTTCATGGGCGAGGAAGGTCTCAGTCCCGAAGGTGACGCACACTTCGAAACCTGAAAGCCTGCTCGGCAGGTTAGGGCTTTGCGCGTCCGTCAAGCATACGACGAGCATTTGGATTGAGTATCCGTCTTGCCGAAGAACACCACCCTCAAACATTCTATGTCCGAAACTTACCTACGAATTTCGGACATGGGCACCCTCGCCGGCGCTGTCCCTGCAGCGATTGGCTAGGGAAAAGCGGGACGCACCCGCAAAGCACAGCCATAGCGTCGGCAGCGCCGAGCTATTCCTCCATGGCGACTCCGAAATCCTCATGGCCGCCAGCCAACTCTGGCATGATGTCACCAGCCAGCAGCTTCTCTTTGCTCAGCAGTCCGGCATCCTCGAGCGCTTCGAAATCCGGCAGGTCGCGCAGCGTGTCGAGACCGAACTCCAGCAGGAACTCTTTCGTCGTGACATAGGTGTAGGGCGCACCCGGTGTCGGGCTGCGTGGACCAGAAGCGATGAGCTTCGAACCGCGCAGATGGCCAATGAAATCGCGGCTGATCTCCTTGCCGAAAAACGAAGACAGTTCGGCGCGGGTGATCGGCTGGAAGTAGGCAATGCACATCAGCACCAGCACCTCCGACTGCGTGAGATCGCCCGCACCCCCGCTGCCGCTGATGGCGGTGCCAAATGCACTGCGAATGGCGTCGGCATATGCCGGCCGGGTCAGGTGCCGAAAACCGCCGGCGACGGCGACCAGGTCATAGGGCCGACCACGCAATTCCTCGCGGATGTCGTCGATCAGGAGGTCGATGCTGCAGCCATTGCCGACGATGCGGCCGAGCGTTTCGCGAGTGACGGGCTCGCTGGCCGCAAAGATGGTCGCCTCGACGCGGTTCATCCATTCCCGCCAACGCGCCTCTGGCGGCAGATGATCGAGCTCGCGGTCGAACAAATGATCATTTGGTCGACCATCGTCTGACCGCCCTTTGCCTCTTCTTGTGCGTGTTGTCTCTACCATTGCTCTCAAAGCCCGTAGATGCGGAAGGTCGAGCGGCCGGAAAGCTCGCGCACGGCGCCGAGTTCGACCACACGGTCGAACAGGCGGCGCAGCCCACGGTCGCTCATGCCGGCGATCTTTTGCGATGCAACGATCGCATCGTCAGACAAGAGTTGCTCCACCACGGCGTCCGCCGCCTTGGCCCTGAGTTTCGGCGCAACGGCAAGCAGCCGGTCCGCCCGGCGCCCGAGTTCGGCGGACAGATCGATGGCGCGCAACGCAGCGCGTGCCTGCGCGGCAAGTAGACCTTTCGCACGCTCAGAATGTGTCGCAATGCGTGTCGCCACGGAGCTGGCTGCTGATCGACGCGGGCGGGCGCTTGTGCCCAAGGCTGCCTCGGCGCCCAGCAGCGGCATAGCGTATGCCCAACCCAGCTGTTGCGCCAGCAGGGCGTCGGCGAGCCAGGCTCCAAGGGCGCGCCCCAAGCCGTGGCGTTCTGCGATCGCGAAGGCGCCGGTCATCATTCCCACCGTCCCGGCGCTGGCGCCGAGTTGCCGAACCTCGTCGGCCAGATCGCCGACCACCTCATCGGCAGGGACGTGGCCAAGTGCCTCTAAGGCCCCGCCGAGGCTCTTCTCAGTCAGAAGATTCTCGGCGGGACCGACTGCTAACCTGCACCAGCCCAAAAACATCCGGCCCGCTGGCCCGACGTCGTCGCCAGGTCGTGTGAGCAGCACGGCGTCGCGAAGGGCCGCTTCATCCTCGACGCGGCCGGCCTGCTTTGCCGTGACCGCGGCCGCCGAAAGTGCCAGGCGCTGCCGCCAGGCGCCAGCCCACCGCTCCTGCCGGCGGACAACCGCATCGAGCGCGCTGATGGCGGCGCCGGCGGTAATTGCAATGTCCTCAATGCCCTGTCCCGCAACCGTTTGGGCGTCGAGGGCAGCCCTGCGCAGCCAGGCCGGCACCGTTGCCAGTGGCGCGGTCAAGGTGCACCGCCAAGCGTGACGTAGTGGCGCGGAGAGGGTTTGGCACGCAGAATCATCTGCCGAGAAGGATGAATCACGGCGGCGCTTTTGGCAACCGAAATGGATTGAAAGCGCTGTAGCTGTCGTGCAAACAAAACGAACGATAATCTTGCATTATCGTTCGTTTTCGTCTTTAAATAGGAGATGGCCCCTCTCGTCGATCAAAACCCCGAAAATCGTACTCGGCATCGCTCCGCTCGACCACAGGAAACGGCGCGGGGTGTCGATCAAATCGCGCAGGCAGGCTCGGCCGGGCACAACACGCCGATCGCCGACGACCTACCCGACATCATCGACGTCGTCATGCAGATGGGCAGGACGCCGGAAGAACCGCCGGCCAAAGCGCCCTCCCCTCTTCCGGCCGTCGCCAATCCTCGCCTGCCGGCACATCTCGACGTGCTGGCCGATCGCGCCCGCGATTACGTCGAGGCAGCAAGCTCGGCCAACACCCGCCGTGCCTACGCCGCCGACTGGAAGCATTTTTGCGCCTGGGCGCGCCGCCAAGGTCTGGAGGTATTCCCGCCGGCACCGCAGACTGTCGGCCTCTACATCACCGCGCAAGCCTCGGGGTCGGGAGGGGATAAGAAATCCGTGTCGACGATTGAGCGGCGGCTTTCGGCGCTGACCTGGAATTTTTCTCAGCGTGGCCAGCCGCTGGACAGAAAGGATCGACACATCGCCACCGTGCTGGCCGGCATTCGCAACAGCCACGCCTCCCCTCCCCGGCAGAAGGAAGCCATTCTCCCGGAGGATCTGGTTGCCATGCTTGAGACGCTCGACCGCGGCACGCTGCGTGGCTTGCGCGACCGCGCCATGCTGCTCCTGGGTTTCGCAGGCGGCTTGCGCCGCTCCGAAATCGTCGGTCTCGACTGCGGCCGCGATCAGACCGAGGATTCTTCGGGCTGGATCGAGTTCTTTCCCGACAAAGGGATTTTGGTGACCTTGCGCGGAAAGACCGGCTGGCGCGAGGTCGAGATCGGCCGCGGCTCGTCGGATGCAACTTGCCCGGTCGTCGCCCTGCAGACCTGGCTTAAATTTTCCAAGATCGGCCATGGCCCCCTGTTTCGCAGGGTGGCAGGGCAAGGCAAACAAGTGGGCGCCGAGCGGCTCAACGACCAGGAAGTGGCGCGGCTGGTCAAGCGCACCGCTCTCGCCGCCGGTGTCCGCGGCGACCTGTCCGAAGGCGATCGCGCGAAAAAATTCTCGGGCCATTCGTTGCGCGCTGGCCTTGCTTCCTCGGCCGAGGTTGATGAGCGCTACGTGCAAAAGCAGCTCGGCCATGCCTCGGCTGAAATGACTCGCCGCTATCAGCGCAGACGCGATCGTTTCCGAGTCAATCTCACCAAAGCGTCAGGGCTGTAGGGCAAAAAGGCCCCTGCCCTTCGCATACCGAGAGTGCGTCATCGCCAGGATAGCTGGTCCTTCGGCAACCGGCCGCTCGGATCGAATACAGTTACCTTGTGCGGCAGATCCGGACCCCAGTCCCAAAGGACCAGGTTGCGATCCTCCATCTCAGCGCTCGGCGCGAAACTTGGGACCACAATCCCGGCAATGTTTCGAGACCGCAGCCGGTCGTAGATGGACCAGGACGCCGGGCGCTCTCCGTCGCTAAGCGCCGTCGCCCAGGCGCAGGCCATGTCTTCGAGCGTCACAGAAAACTCTCCCCTCCCCTCTTGTGTTGTCAGATCCGCGATGTCGTCACAGTCGATCTCATAGGAGCAAAGCACGCAGGGATCGATCCGCTGCGCGAAGCCCTGGTTGGCTTCCTTGATCGCCGTCATCAGGGTCAGCGCCAGATAGAGCGTCGACACACCTTTGGGATTGAATCGCGCACCTCGGATCGCCGCTCCTTCACCGGAGGTCGGCTTGAATGCCCAACGTGGATCGTGTGCGCGGTAGCAGGTTCTGACGAACCTTACGCATAACCACCAACGGCCATGTGATCGAGATAATCACGGACCGCAGCGGCCTTGCCGTCCTTCACCAGCGCCTCAGCGGTGCGCCCCCCAAATGCCGGAAGCGGCTGAGCCCGATACCAAGCCATCGCCTGTTCCTTGCCACCCGCCCAATCCGTCACGCGGCTGATGATCTCGAGCATTTCCCGCAGACGCCCTTGGGTCTTTACCGTGGCGCTGCGCTCTGACCGATAAAGGGTCTCGCGCGCAAGACCTGCAGTCTGGGCCAACTGGCCCTTGGACATGCCAAAACCGTCCGCGACCTGCTCGATCGCAATCTTCCCGTTCCGGTCCATATAGGACAAGATGAGAGGTCCAATCTGCTCGGGGATCTTGAGTGTGTGGGCCACAGAATTGATCCTACCATATCGAAAGTCATGGTTCCTGTGCAAAATGTATGGCAGTTCTCGGCGGCTTTCAAGCCCAGGATCGAACCAATTCAAGCTGCTGCCACCGCCTAGCACGCACGCCGGATCAAGCCGACCGCGCGATCATGTCAAGGCAGCACGTTCGGCGAACATACCGCCGCGCCTATGCCGCCGACTGGAAGCATTTTTTGCGCCTGGTGCCGGCGTGTTCGTTTGATTCGCAGCCGCCAGACCCACCAAACGTCGGCTTCTACATCACGGCCCAGGCCTCGGAATCGGCAAGGACAACAAATCGCCGCCGCCTGTCGTCGCTGACCTGGGAACTATACGCAACGCCGTCTACCGCTCGACCGGAAGGACCGACAGCCCGGTCGTCGCCCCGCAGACCTGGCTCAAGCTGGCCCGCATCGCGCATGGCCCCTCTTCCGCCGCGTCACCGGTCAGGGCAAAGCGGCGGGAGCCGAACGGCTTGACGATGAGGAGGTGGCGCGCTGGTCAAACGCTCGGCCTTGGCCGCCGGCGTGCGCGGGGATCTTCCCGAGGGCGAGCGCGGCCAAAATTTTTCTGGCAATTCGCTGCGCGCTGGCCTCGCGTCCTCTGCCGAGGTCGACGAGCGCTATGTGCAAAAGCAGCTGCCACGCCAGCGCCGAGATGACCCGCAAGTACCGGCGGCGTCGCGAGTGTTTCGGGGTCAACGTCACCAAGGCGTCCGGGCTCTGAAAAGCCGCCCGTCGCCCGATTGTTCGCTACCGTGAGGCGGTCAGATTCTGATGACAATACCTCGTCGAGCACAGCGATCGCTGGGACCAAACTATTGGCGGCCGACGCCTCATTGTCAGGCATGATCATCAGTTGCGCAATTGCGCGACTGACGAATTCCGGGTTGAGCTTTTCCATCCGCTCACTGGTGCGAGCGACGTATTCGGGAAGCGCGCGTAGGGCGTTGACGACCTCGCCCAATTGCGACCGGGCCGCAGCGGCGATATCGAAGATGTCGCGCGGGTTAGCTTCCGATCCACGATAATACACCTTCTTGGCGATAATTTCCGGAATGGTTTCAAGACGCACCGTCCTGCCCTCCACCATACGGGTTTCGAACGGCGTCGTCGTCAGCGCTCCGGCAACGACAAAGTCGATTCTCCTACGCCTTCAAAGGCGAACTTCTGAAAGTGCAGGTGGCTCCTGGATGGGTTGATGAAACCAAGCAATTGAGGATCGTCGAGGAAAATATCAATGTCGTGGCTTTCGCGATGGCCGATCTGGATCATCATCGCCGTTCCGCCGCCAATTGACCCATTCGAAGTCGTAGCCCCCAGCATTCTGGCGAAGCTTGGTCGATTTGGTCGATAGTAATGCGAAAAGGCCGCCGCCATTCGGAAGGGCGCCGGTTATCAGGTCCAGCCATTACGTGGCGAGCGGATAGCTCTCGCCGGACCAGGCAGAGAGCTTGGCGGCAAAAGCCTTCAGGTCGTGGACCGCTATATGGTGCGCGATTGCGAACTCGACTTGCTGGGCCAATGGGACCTCGCCGAAAAAGGCGCTGATATGACGGGGATGCTGCTTGGCCAGATGGATATCAGTAAGACAATGCGCCAGCGCCGCGTCGTCCTTGATCACTGGTCAGGACTGAACCTAGGTGCTTGCTCCTGATGCGTTTAAGATAGTCGTTTCAGGCTTTTCGCACAAGTTGCGGCCCTCTTCCGCACCCATCGGGGGTCTGCGACGTCAGCGGGGCTACCGTCAATGAGTACCTCTTGTCGACAGTAGTTGCTACGCAGGCGAAATCAGATGGACTCGTCCTCCATCTACCCGTTAGCGAAGAGACGTCGGGTCTGGCCGACGAGCACGCGTTCCTCAGCCCTCGCTGCTGAGATCTGGCATGATCAAGAAAACCCGTTGCCCTCCCCGACCCTGCGTCGTGCTTGTCTGCCACGCTTGAGTTGTCCGCGGACAACCGCCTGTCCGTCCAAGGGCCACTCGCGTTTGAGCCGACGGATTCCGGTGTCACTTTCGTTTTGGAACGCTATCACCGCAAGCTGCGGGGCTACTTCCTTGAGATGGCGGTCAGATGTAATCCCTCACACGCAATACTAATCGAGCCCTTGACCCGCTAAAGGCTCTTGGTGGCCCGAAAGAGGCGAGGCCCCGCGCCAGTTACATCAGTCTTTCGTGCGACCTAAAGTTAAATGCCTCGGGGACTCGCCGTCCACTGCGCTCAATGTTGCCCTGCATTGATTAAATTGCTGGCGCTTTATTGCAGTGGGTCGCCCGGTCTCTGGATCTCACGAGAGGGGACTTTTGCGTCGAGCCTCACCCGCGTTGTCCGCGGACAACCGGCCTAAGGCCTCAAAACCCGCTTATAGTTAAGCGTTTGTAAAATGTTTACGAATCGGACCATACTGTAATTGCGCAGTTTGATTGAAATCCGCATCAAATGCGTAGTTCGGGGAAAGCAATGCTACAGGCAGTCACACAAGGGCAGGAACACCTGCCGTCGATGTTGTCCGCGGATTCTCTCGAATTGTCGCGGCAGCTTCAGCTGCACCAACAAAAGATTTTTCCGCCAACCTCCCAAAAAACGATCCGGCATTTCACACCCGCAGAAGCCGCATACTATATTGGTATCGGCGAGGGCTACTTAAGGCAGGTGGCCTCGGGTGGACATGGGCCGGAACCATTGGCCAATGGGCGCCGGGTCTATTCTCCTGCCGACATGGAAAACATCCGTCGGTCACTCGACGAAAAAAACGGAACACCGAAGTACGTTCCGACCCGTCGGCCTGGAGAGAAGCTACAGGTCGTCGCCGTTATGAATTTCAAGGGCGGTTCGGCGAAGACGACAACTTCCGCACACTTGGCACAATACCTTGCTTTGCGCGGTCACCGGGTTCTGGCAATCGATCTCGACCCACAGGCTTCGCTGTCAGCACTCTTTGGACATCAACCCGAACTTGATGTGGGCGAAGGTGAAACGCTTTACGGGGCGATCCGCTATGAAGAACCTCGATCTATCTCTGAAATCGTGCGCGCCACTTACACCCAGAACCTGCATATCGTGCCCGGAAATCTGGAACTCATGGAGTTTGAACATGAGACACCGAGAGCGATCACGTCTGGGTCGGCCGAATCCATGTTCTTCGCGCGCATTGGAGAAGTGTTGACCGACATCGAGAGCCTATACGATGTCGTAATTATCGATTGCCCACCGCAACTCGGCTTCTTGACGATGTCGGCGTTGTGTGCGGCGACGTCGGCACTGATAACCGTGCATCCGCAAATGTTGGACGTGATGTCGATGAGCCAGTTCCTTGCGATGACCAGTGAGATGATGGCAGTCGTCGAAAGGGCAGGGGGGCGTACCAGCTACGATTGGATGCGCTATCTCGTAACTCGCTACGAGCCGAACGATGGTCCCCAAAGTCAGATGACAGGCTTTATGCGGGCAATCTTTGGCAATCGAATGCTCCACAATCATATGCTGAAGTCGACCGCAATCTCGGATGCCGGGGTCACCAAGCAGACACTGTATGAGGTCGAGCGACAACAGTTCACCCGCGGCACGTATGACAGGGCGATGGAATCCCTAAATGCGGTCAATTCGGAAATCGAAGGCCTGCTAAGGACGACTTGGGGGAGAAAGTAATGGCGCGCAAGAATCTCATTGAGATTTCATCGGCAGAAGAACTGCCAATTCCTATGGCGGATATCAGGCCAATCGCCGGCTTTGTAGCACCGGCGGTCCGCAGTGCTCCCATCGGAGGCATCACAAGAACCCTTGGTAACATCACCCAGAAATTTGAACGGGCGCAAGACCTCGAAAAGCAACTCGCAGAAGGCAAGATAATTGTCGAATTGGACCCAGCCCTGGTCGACGGTTCATTCGTCAGTGATCGTCTTGGTATCGATGCGGTCGAACTGGCCGATCTAGCTGCCCAGATCAAAGAGCATGGGCAGCAAGTGCCAATCCTTGTTCGTCCTCATTCCCATGGCCGGTATCAAGTCGCATACGGACACCGCAGGCTCGCGGCGGCAAAAGAATTAGGCATCAAAGTTCGTGCCGTTATCCGTGAGTTGTCCGACGATCAATTGGTTGTCAGTCAGGGGCAGGAAAACAATGCACGGACGAACCTGTCATATATCGAAAGAGCGTTGTTCGCTGCCCGCCTGGAAGATCGGTCCTTCTCTCGCGAAGTCATCATGGCGGCCCTAAACATTGACAAGGCTGCTCTATCCAAAATGTTATCGGTTGTCCGCGTGATACCGATCGAACTTATAGAGGCGATCGGAGCAGCACCAGAGGTCGGACGCCGCCGATGGATGGAGTTCGCCGAGAAGTTGCCAACGGCAAAAGTTGAACTGCCGGCGGTGTTGGCATCGTTGTCCGCGGACAACTCGAGTGATCAACGCTTTCAGCAAGCTGTCAGTGCCCTCAACTCGCTTCCTAAAATGACCAGGGAAGGGCCAACGACCAATCTCTGGGGCCCCAAGGACAAATCAGTTAGCGTTAACGTGAAATCGACCGCGAGGAAGGCGGTTGTGACCTACGAAGCAAAGGATGGTCCGAGCTTCGCGGCATACATTACGGGGCGACTGGATGACCTCTACGAGGCTTTCCGGAAGTCGCAAGAACCATCAACAGGAGACTGAAACCGCAAAAGAAAAAGGCCCCCAAACGACTTTCGTCGTGGAAGCCCTTCTCCGTAGTAGCTGACCGAGAATCGCATCTCTACGAATCACTGTCAAGAGTCATTAGCGTCGTTTTGGCGAGCAGATTTCTTTTGCCTAATTGAAGGCGAAGGAAGAAATGGAGACGGGTATTGCAACGACGCCCTTTGGGCGGCGGCCGATGTCGCTTGCCATGCTGGCAGCGCAAAACGATTCACGTGAAATCCCCAAGGGCAGGGTGGTCGACAAATGGCAGATCTACCGCAACCTCTGCGAGGGCAAGAGCATCATCGGCATCGGCGATCGTGCGCTGGCCGTCCTGAATGCGTTGCTATCATTCTATCCTGACAGCGATTTAACTGAGGAAAACGACCTCATCGTGTTTCCGTCGAACGCCCAGCTGTCTCTCAGGGCGCACGGAATGCCCGAGCCTACAGTCAGGCGGCACCTGGCGGCTCTTGTTGACTGCGGGCTGATCATCCGTCGGGATAGCCCGAACGGCAAGCGCTACGCCCGCAAGGGCCGGGGAGGGGAGATCGAGGAAGCATTCGGCTTCTCCCTGGCGCCGCTGCTGGCGCGCGCTTACGAGTTCGAGGCGGCGGCCGAGCGTGTTCGTGCCGACAATCGGGCGCTCAGGCTTATGCGCGAGCGGATCACCTTGCACCGCCGGGACATCCACAAGCTGATAGAGGCGGCCCTTGACGAAGATGTCCCCGGCAACTGGGGAGGCCTGTGGAAGCGGTTCCGCGGCGTTGTGGAGGCAATTCCGCGCCGAGCTTGCATTGCCGAGCTCGAGCCAATCGTTGCCGATCTGGCCGCCTTGCGTGATGATGTGGGTAAGCTCCTGGAAATCCATATGAAATCCACGAATCCGAGCGGCAATGACTGTCAAAACGAGCGGCAGCAATCTGATTCAAATACCGACTCTACTTTTGAATTTGAACCTGCTTTAGAGAAAAGCGGGGCGACGGCCGAGCCCAAGACGAGGACCGCAGAGGCGCCGAAAACATACCCGCTGGGGATGGTGCTGAAGGCCTGCCCCGAAATTGCAGATTATGCCGTCGACGGGATCGGCAATTGGCGCGATCTCATGATAACCGCCGCTCAGGTGCGGGGATATCTGGGGGTTTCGCCGTCAGCGTATGAGGAGGCCTGCCATACCATGGGCCAGGAAACCGCTGCGATCGTGATTGCCTGCATTCTGCAGCGGGCACAGCACATCAATTCCGCCGGCGGATACCTGCGCGTCCTGACCGACAAGGCCAGGGTAGGGGCGTTTTCGGTCGGGCCGATGCTGATGGCGGCACTCAAGGCCAATGGCGCCACAGCGAGGATGACGGGATGACAATCGCCAATACCGCAGCTTGTGGCTATCCGCGCAGCCTCACCGACAAGGTAAAAGGGCAGGCATTCGGCGCCTATCAGGATGCAGCGGTTCGCGACTCTGTCATCATCACCAAGAACGGGCGGCCGCGCACCGTGCTGCTGGCTTACGAGGATTTCGTCCGGCTGTCGAAGCGCGACCGGCGGGTCGAGCTCACGACAGAGCTCAGCGCGGACGAAATCGCCGCGGTCGAAGCCGCCGAAATGGAGCCGGGGCTTGACCATCTCAACGACGAGCTGCCTCCGGCAAGAGGTTTGTCGGCAAAAAATGCTGCCGACTGAAATCAAACCTATCTCTGGCACTGGCAACACCGCGAGGGCCCGCGAGGAAGCCGAAAAGGATCACCCCTGCCTGGGGCTGGCGCTGGTTACCCTGCAGGAAGACGGCTCGCCGGTTGTCCGGGTCCTTCCGATCACGCACACCACCTTCTGAAGCCAGGCCGGTCGGAAAACTAGGCACGGCCGGGAAATCGTTCGAGCGCTCTGGTCACGCATGCCGTCGACGCTGCAATTGCCAAACGTTTTCCGCGCTGCGACGGGTCGTCAGATGCGTCGCAGCCCGGATGGCGGCATCATCATCAAATCGGCCGTAGCTGTCTTTGGCTGATAAAAGCCGCGTATGATTTCGCACTGCTCTTGTTCCGCCCCCGAATGGGACCAAACGCGAAGGCCGGAGAGGTCCAGGTCGACGATTATTGGCAGCGCGATTGTGCACGTTTGGCAGTTAGCCTCAGAGAGAGCTGTCACTTCTTGTTCGTTGCGCGGCGTTCCGACCTCGAGTCTGAAGGAATTGTTATAGAGCATGCAAGCCGGTCGAAGGGAGATTCGACCACGCCGAAGATAGTGATGCCTGGATCAGTAGTCGTGACTTTGTACAGCCGACGTAGGGTCGGATAACCGTTCGGGATCTCGAATATGTCCTCGATTTTTCCGGCAGCTGGCGCTGCATCGATAATAATACGAGTGTTCACGATTCCGATCGCATGTCGCTCTAGCGCGTCAGTTACAAAACGCTCGCCGAACTCCTCGACGATGGCGTCGTCAATGTCCGACGATAGATAAGTGGCATCATACATAATAGGTAGATTGTCGGCCAGGATCATCTTCCGCACGCAAAGCATGGCTGCGTCGGGCGGGCTAAACACACTCATTGTCGGATCTGATATTCTTTCCCTGGTGATGGACAGCAGCCGCATGCTTGGCGTGAAACCAAGGACGCGCGCGTTGTCCATCGAGGACAACCAGACATCGAGTTCGCGCAGGAATCGTCTTTGTTCCTTAACGAACGTGCCTTTGCCTGCGATTGCGATCAGTGCTCCTGCAGTTTGCAAGTCGCGTAACGCCCGCTTGATAGTAATCGGGCTGACGCCGAAATGTTCACTAAGCGTCGCCGTGGAGGGGATCGGATCGCCTGACGGGTAAGTGCCATCTTTGATGCGCTTGAGAAGCTCTTGGCGCACCGACTCATGTAGGGACGATGCCCCGCGCAGCCGTAAATTGTTCAAAGCCTTCTCCTTATTGGGGGCCGCCCGAAACTAATACCGTCTGATCCGTCCCGGCTCTTGGCAGCGGCTGACGTCACGTCGGCCATTGACTCACTGGATATACCTAGTATAAGTATCTTTGATTGTCAACTGATGGGGAGGTCGGAATGAGGAGGTCGGAATTCAGCAAAACAACGGCATCGGCTCGCGGCGTGGCCGCTAGGTTCGACGACCAGAGCTCGTGCCCTGAAAGCTGGTAAAAGGAGCGAAGTGAATGAGCTTCCTTGACATCATGCGCGGAATATACAGCGGATTTGGAGTTACTCTGAGCGTTACCATTCTCGCGCTCATGTACGCAATCCCATTCGCTCTCGTTGCGGGTGTCCTGCAGCATTTCTCAACCGGTACCTACCGGCGAATCGTTACCGCCATCATCGAATTCTGGCGGAGTTCGCCGGTCATCGTTCTCCTCTACGCGTTTTACTATTCCCTTCCTGCGTTCGATATCTATTTGTCTGGGTTTGCTGTTGGGGCCTTGGTGCTTGGTCTCAACGCCGGCGCGTATGGCAGCCAATCGGTTCGTGCGGCGTTGCAAGCTCTTGATCGTGGGCAAGGTGAGGCTGGATTGGCTCTAGGGCTGAGCCGCTTCGACGTGCTTCGTATGATTGAGTTGCCTCAAGCAATTGTGGCGATGATCCCAACATTTATAAATGAGGCGATCCAACTTATTAAAGGGACGTCTCTGGTTTCTCTGTTAACTCTCTCAGATATGACCGACAGAGCAGGAAAGTTGTTTGCACTTACATATGACCCAGTTGGGATTTACGGCGGTCTTTTGCTGGCTTATTTGCTAATATGTTATCCGGTAACTATTCTCGGGCGATATCTGGAACAAACGTTTGCCAAAGGGCGGGGAGCGTCACATGAATTTTGATGTTCATTTCGCGTTGCAGATTGTGCCTCGAATTCTACAGGGCATTGGGATCACAATCACGGTCGCCATTTTGAGTTTTATCTGCGCGACCTCTTTGGGTTTCATATGGGAGATGCTACGACGTTCTCACCGTCTAGCGCGCCTGCTAACGCAATTTTTGATCGATGGGATACGATCGACACCAGTGTTGGTTCAGGTTTATTTTTTATTTTTCGTTCTGCCTTATTATGGTGTCAAACTGCCAGCGATGTTCGTAGGCATCTTCGGGCTAAGCGTTTACTATTCGGGGTACATCGCTGAGGTCTTTAAAGCCGGGATAGACGCAATACCGTCCGGGCAAAGTGAAGCTGCCCGAAGTCTTGGTCTTAAATGGTTCGATAGGGTGGCGTTCGTGACGGCGCCCCAGATGCTTCGAAACGTAGCAGCACCGCTTGGCGCTTATTCTGTCTCCATCCTAAAGGCCACACCGCTGCTTGCCGTCCTTGGCGTAAGCGAGATGCTAGGCCGCGCGTTTGATGTGGCCGCGGAGACCTATCGTTACGCGGAGCCCACCTTCGTGTCCGGGGTTCTCTTCCTAATTCTAGCGCTGGTCGTTGTGTTTTTCATCGGGCGTCTCGAGCGGTTCCTGGGGATTGGCACTCCGCGGGCGTGATTAGAATATGGAGGTGATTGCAGCGCCATGCCTACAGCAATGCAGCTCCATCCCTTGACGCGTAAATCCGCCCCGCTGTCCTTATTTGAAAGCTACCCGAAGTAGGCGGCTGGTAAGTTGATATCTGATCTGTTGGGTAGCACGACAGGGCACAAGACGGGGTCAGGTGGATGGAGTTCGCCGGAGTTTCAGGTCACAATTTAGGAAAAGGTAAACCTCGCTATTGACGAACAAGGTATACATGGTATGGTTGGTAGCTTGTCGCATTTCATGGGAGAGACTAGAATGAATGAAATCACGAGACGAACCATAATCGGTGTTGCCAGCATGATGTTCGCATTTAGTTGGGCCGGGTCGCCTTCCTCTGCCGCCCAGACAACCCTTGAGAGGATTGTGTCTGAGGGGAAGGTCACAGTTGGGATCGTCAACGACAGAACCTGGGGCTACGTGGACGAAAGCGGAAATGTTACCGGGTTTGACCCTGACCTGGTTCGGGCTGCGCTGGAACCGCTGGGGCTCAAGAAGATCGACTTTGTAGTCTCCGAGTTTCCGGCACTTATTTCTTCCCTCCAATCAAAGCGGTTCGATATTATCGGCGCCGGGATGTGGATCACGCCCACCCGCTGCGCGGCGGTCGGCTTTAGTGACCCCGATGTGATCGAAAAGGATGGCCTCCTCGTCATGAAGGGAAATCCACTCAACATTCATAGCTACGCGGATATAGCTGCTAACCCTAAGCTGCTGATAGCTGCCGATCGCGGCAGTGCTGCCATTGAACACGCCAAATCTGCAGGTGTGCCGGATGCCCAGATCTTGCAGCTCACAGACTACAACGCCGCTATAGCTGCTTTGACGGGTGGTCGCGCTAATGGATTGCCGGCAGCGGCGTCTAGTGTAGCAGTAACGGTTAAAGATCCGAACCTTGCGGGCGTAGTCGAGATTGCCTCTCCATTTACTGGATACATTTCGAAAAATGGAGTCGAGGCCGGTGGCGCGTCCGCGCTAGGATTTCGGCTGGAGGACAAGGACCTCCGTGAGGCTTACAACAAGCGCCTTGCGGAAATGAAGGCCGATGGCACGTTTGAGAAGCTTAAGCAAAAGTATGGTATCGCGACTGAGACGGCGACAGTCACCGCAGAGCAGCTCTGCAGCCTCAAGTAGAGCTTGGCATTGCAAGCGGGCACCAGCCATTTGATGGTAGATGGACGTACTGCCCCGCCTCTCGTGGCGTTACAGAACTCGTTCCTCTCCTGATGCCCCTTGCCATGTCTGCGCACAGAATGCGTGATTGTTTGGGATGGAAGTAAACTTGCGCGTATCGGGCACCTACTAGGAGGCCTGAAAGGATGGAGCCAAAGATGGAGCCCAAGCCCGCGGTGCAGATTAGTCGCCTGTCTAAGTGGTTCGGTGCGTTTCAGGTTCTGAGAGACGTTAGCCTCACGGTCCGGAACGGCGAGCGGATCGTTATCTGCGGTCCATCGGGGTCGGGCAAGTCGACGCTCATCCGCTGCATCAATCATCTCGAGTCGCATCAAGAAGGCAAGGTCGTTGTCAATGGTGTCGAACTGGCGGCCGGTATGCCGAATCTCCCCGCTCTCCGCCGCGACATTGGAATGGTTTTCCAACAGTTCAACCTCTTTCCGCATCTGACTGTTGTTCAGAATTGCACCCTCGCACTTACCCGTGTGAAGAAGATGGACAAAGTGGAAGCGCGGGAGGTCGCCATGCGCAACCTTGAGAAAGTCCGTATTCCCGAGCAAGCTGATAAATATCCGGCGCAGCTTTCGGGCGGTCAGCAGCAGCGCGTGGCGATCGCCCGCGCGCTCTGCATGGCGCCAAAGATCATGCTGTTCGATGAGCCCACATCAGCACTCGATCCAGAGATGATCAAAGAAGTTCTTGATGTGATGACCCGTCTCGCAAAGGACGGAATGACGATGATCTGCGTCACACACGAGATGGGCTTCGCCCGCGAGGTAGCCGACAGGGTCATCTTCATGGACGGAGGCGAAATCGTGGAGGAAGCGCCGCCGCAGAAATTCTTTCGCGCACCCGAGGCGGAACGTACCCGCCGCTTCCTCGATCAAATCCTGCATTAAAGAACAGAGCACGTGCACAGGCGGAGCGCGGTTGAAGGACTGCGGACTGTTGGCTGAGAAGCGCCGTGCCACTTTCCATCAGCTACGAGCGAGTGCGGACTGTCGATGGCTATCCGGGCATCGTTGTGACCAGAAGAGCAAGGGAGGTCTCATTGCAAGCCATGCAGGCAGACTCTAGACGCATACTGCGCGAGATCGAGCGGAAGGTTTTGTGGCTATCCTGCTGGCTTATCGCTCAGGCAAACCGGCGTGAGAAGGTGGATGGTGTCAAGGTTGGCGGCCATCAGGCCTCCTGCGCGTCGAAGGGCTGGGGAACGCCGCTTGCTGGGCACAAGGACAACCACGCAGGGCTGATGACCGAGCCTCAGATGAAAGCATTCAAAAAACGCATGAACATCCGCGACGGGCATGAGTGGGATCCCGCCGAAGGGCTTCACTTGGACGGGAAAGCGTTGAATGCCTTCATTGCCGGCACACCGTTCTTTGCTGGTGGCCGCCGGCGCCATCGAACTGCACCTGTTGCAATCGTGCCCGATGCGGTGCCAACGCCGGCAAGCCCGCGCGAGATAATCTCCACACAAACAGCGTTCGGCAAGATTCTGGATGCCATCGGAAAATCGGACAGCGAGCTTGCAAACCGCATCGTCACGACGTCTCCGGACGTGACTGTTTCGACCAACCTCGGACCGTGGGTCAACCGGCGGCAATTGTTCGCTCGCACCGAATTGACTGACACATTTCGCGACGAGCGGGTGCCGAGCGCCCAGAAATGGAGTTTCACGCCGCAAGGCCAGCACATCGAACTCGGGATCGCTGAGATGAACCTGTTCTTATTGCTCGGCGCGATGGGGCTATCTCACTCGCTGTTTGGCGAACGTTTGATCCCGATCGGAACGGTCTATGACCCGTTTGTCTCGCGCGGCCTCGATGCACTCAATTATGCCTGCTACCAAGATGCGCGCTTCATGATCGTCGGCACCCCGTCGGGGGTGACGTTGGCGCCGGAAGGCGGCGCGCACCAGTCGATTGCATCCCCCTTGATCGGCATGAGTCAGGACGGGCTTGCCAGTTTCGAGCCGGCATTCGCCGACGAGTTGGCAGTTATCATGAGCTGGGCGTTCAACTACATGCAACGCGACGGTGAGGGAGATCCCGACGAGCGAACCTGGCTGCGCGACGAGACAGGTGGAGCAGTCTATCTGCGCCTATCGACGCGTCAGCTCGAGCAACCCAATCGGGCGCGCGACGCCGCCTTCGAACAGGGCGTGATTGACGGGGCCTACTGGCTGCGAAAGCCAGGTCCGAACTGTGACCTTGTCATTGCCTATCAGGGGACAGTAGCAAGTGAGGCGATCGCTGCCGCCGGAATGCTGGCCGATCGGCGCCGCGACCTCGGCGTGCTCGCAGTGACCTCCGCCGATCGGCTCAACGCCGGCTGGCAGGCCGCGATGCGGGCCCGCGCCCGCGGCCAGGTTGGTGCGACCGGCCATATCGAACGGCTGCTGGCGGCGCTGCCACGCCACACGGCGATCGTCACGGTGATCGACGGCCACCCCGCAACGTTGTCATGGCTTGGCGGCGTCATCGGCCACCGCACCCACAGTCTGGGTGTCGAACATTTTGGCCAGACGGGAACCGTCGCCGACCTCTATCGCCATTACGGCCTCGATGCCATAAATATCGCCGAGATCGCTTCAAACCTTACACCTGGGCGCAAAGTCGGTTGGGCTGCGTAGAACTTGCAATTCAGACCGCCATACCGCGTCGAACACAGATTGCTCCGCGAGTCCAAGGCTATTGGTGTAGAGGGGAAGGTGGATCGGTTACTTCATCGAATGTTGCAGGACAATTGATCCGGCGACGCGGCTATAGGTGGCCTTTCCAAGCACCACAACCGCTCGCTCGATGGAACTACCCTCACACTTTTCCCTGCTACAGACTATTTGTCTGAGGCCGCGCCGAAACTGTCAAATAGCCGCTTACCTGGATATGCGCTTCAGTGCCTAGCCGCGGGGACCCACGCTGGCTTCAGAGAAGCGGTGCGCCCGGCGAACCGCAGCTCTTCGGACTATCAGGCATGTATTGACACACCATGTATGCCTAGCATATCTAGTCATAGGAACTATCAGAAGCGAACGCCCCAGGGCTCCGTGATACCTTGGTGAAGGTGAACTCGCTGCTGCGCTGCTGCTCGAGACGAGCCGGTTTCCCGGCCCGACGCACGGCTCCCGCGCAGCATAAGCGCGCAATGACTCGGGTCGATCGATAATGAGGAGGGATCAGACCGTGACCAGCGAAAAGCCAGGCAACGCAACTTTCGAGACGCAAGCTCTGCTCAATGAAATCAGAAGCTGGGTCGAAATTGAAACGCCATCGGCCGATGCTGCGGCGGTAAACCGACTGGTCGACAAGATTGAATCCGATGGTAAAGCTGCCGGTGCCAAGACGAAGCGTATCCCAGGTCGCGACGGCTACGGCGACCTGCTCCTTGTTACTTCGCCCTGGGCCGGCGACGAGCCTGGCCTTCTCGTGGTGAGCCATATCGACACAGTGCATCCAGTGGGCACGCTAGCAGGCGATCTCCCCTTCCGGGTCGAGGGCGACGCCGCCTATGGACCCGGCATCTACGACATGAAGGGCGGAGCCGTGATCGCATTCGCCGCTCTTTGCCATCTAATCCGTGCCGGCGGACCAGCGAAGCTCCCGGTTCGCCATCTGTTTGTCTCGGACGAGGAAGTTGGAAGCCCCACCTCGCGCGCACTGATCGAGGAGGAGGCCGGCCGTGCGCGTTACGCATTGGTGACAGAGCCCGCGCGCGACGGCGGCAAGATCGTCACTTCGCGTAAGGGCGGCACGGCGAGCTTCGACCTGCAAGTAACCGGCCGGTCCGCGCACTCGCTGGGCCCACAAGACGGACGCAGCGCCGTCCTTGAACTCGCGCGGCAAATTATCGATCTCGAGTCAATGAATGACTACGATAGGGGCCTCACCGTCAACGTTGGAATCGTCGGGGGAGGGACCAGTACAGGTATCGTGCCAGAGAATGCTTTCGCCAAGATCAGCATGAGCTCACCCGACGCGGAGCTCGCCGAGAAAGTCATCGCGCGCGTCCTCGCGCTCAAGTCTTACGACCCGGGGGTGACGATCGAGGTGACCGCCAGGAGGGGTCGCCGTCCTGGTTACGAGAAAACCCCTGAGATCGGGGCGCTCTTTCAGCATGCACACAAGCTTGCGGCCGAAATCGGCTTCGAGCTGGTCGGCGTCAATGGTCCGATTGGCGGGGACGCCAATTTCACGGCCCAGTTTGCACCCACACTCGATGGGATGGGGCCTGACGGCCGGGGAGCACACAGTCATCAGGAGCAAATCGTCATTTCATCCCTCGTCCCACGCGCCACGCTGTTGCTGCGGCTTTTCGAGACGCTAGGGCGGTAGCCACACCCAATGTCACCACCAAGCTAGAGGCTGGTTTAGTAGGACGGACGAATGACGGGACGGCGTTATGCCTTGCAAGCCGGCGACCGTCGGCAGCCCACAACCGCTTCACAAAAGCGCCGAGTGCAACCGCTCGATCGCTTCAGATACGAGAGTTCCGAAATCCAACAGATTAGTAAGACACGGACGCATTCGGCAGATGGAAAACATCCATGCACCCTGAATTAGAGCTGCGCCGCGCGACAGCGGTCGACATTCCATTCGTGATGGCCACCGAGCGAGGCGAAGGTTACGGCGAGTTGGTCGGCCGATGGACCGAGGATCAGCATGCTGCCGCTCTCGCTGACCCGCGTTTCGCTTATTTCGTGGCCTGTTCAGGCGACCAGCCGGTGGGTTTTGCGATACTGAGAGATTGGGCCTCGACCAGTCAAGTCACGTTGGTTTTCCGTGCTGCCGTCGCCCAGCCCGGTTCAGGCTTTGGCAAGGGGATGATGCGTCTTGTAGTGGACGCGGCTTTCCTTGAGACGGATGTCTATCGCTTATGGATCGGCTGTCTTCATGACCATGAGCAGGCCCGGAGAGCCTACGAAGCAGTGGGATTCAGAGCGGAGGGCATCGCACGCGGCAGTTGGGTTATGAACGGGAAGCGCTGCGATGAGCTTGTCCTCGCAATAGTGCGACCCGATTGGGAGTCAGAGCACGCGAAATGAGCCACCCGTCGATGCCATGGGGTAACCATGGACTGCATTGGTCAAACCTTGCTCAAAAAAAATCGCGAATTAGGAGGCCGCAAGTGGGATCTGACGCGAGATCGATCAGGTGCTGATCGCGGCCAACGCCAAAGGAGCGGAACGCCTGGAGACGGTTTGCGGACGGCCCCGCAGTGTGCTGCGGCCGGATGGTCAACATCCGTTACCTGCCCCACGGTCCGGTCGGGCGAAGTCGGCCCGCCAATATTATGTGAATTATTGAGGCGCCAAGTACATAGCAACTTAACACAAACGTGGCGCTCTTGGTTCATCGCAGGGCTAAGGAGCCAATGGTTCAGCCTGGCTATGGGCTAAGCGGCAGGGAAAGCTAATGTCGACAGAAAGAAACTCCGCGTTCGACCATGAAACGAATGCAGCCAACTTGTTTGAACACATTCTATTTCCCCGTGACCCAATTCACGCCCCCGCCGGCCAATTGGCGCGCTTCCTCACTGATCTGCGATATGACAACATCCCTGATGACGTTCAGCATAAGGCCAAACTCATTACCCTTGATACGATTGGTTGTATCATCGCCGGTGCGAACACGTCCCTGGGCGAAAAAATTCTGGATGCATACGAAAGCGGAAACAAGACAAGCGGCTGTTGCGTTCCTGGCACGTCGCGCCAGTTGGCGCCTTCCTTGGCCGCTAAGGTAAACGCCTGGCTGGCTGATGTCCTCGACTATGAGGATGTCGCCGTTGGCCATCCAAGCGCAACCGTCATACCTGCAGCCTTAGCGATGGCGGAAGATCTGAATGCGTCGCCCAAGCAGTTTCTCGCGGGAGTTGTTGCGGGCTATGAGGCGGGTATCCGGGTACACGATGCAACTCTCGCAAGTCCTGAAGTTTATCGCCGATTCGCTGTCTATCACGCCTGGCATGGTATAGCGGCCGGGGCAGCTGCTATGGTGGTGTCCGGAGGGACCGAAGAGCAATTCCGATCTGCGCTAGGCCATGCAGCCGCCAACACCTCCGTCCCTCTGTGGTACGTTCAGTACGGTCGGCCAGCGCATGCCCTCAAAGCGAATTATGGTCAAATGGCACTAGGCGGAATCGACGCTGCTATTTGCGCTCGTCGAGATATCATTGGTCCTTTTGCGATGGTGAGCGACGCCGAAAGGGGCTTTGCAAGAATAATTGGATCCGACAGGTTTGATCCCACTCAGCTGTCAAACGGCCTAACGCAAGTGTGGCGCACAAGGGAGTCGTCTCTTAAAGCATTTCCATGCTGTGGTTTTCTTCATACGACAATCGACGCTATTTCCACTCTGGTGAGTGCACACGAGATTGACCACGAGAATGTCGATCGGGTCCAGATCCGTTGTTTCGCAAGAATTTCCGAATGGTTTTCTGACAGCGCACCTGCCACCGATATCGATGCTCAGCTTTCAGTCCAATACGTATCAGCTATGGCTCTACTGTCTAAGGAGCCGGGCAGGGAGTGGTACTCGCCCTCATTAATGAAAAGCCCCACTGTAACGGGGTTGGCGAAGAAAATTGAGATCGAGATTGATCCGGTCGCCGAACAAGCATTCTGGAATGATCGACAGTATCTATCTTCAGTCACCGTTCTGATGAATGACGGTCAATCTTACAGTGCGACCGTGATGTTCCCGCCGGGACACTGGCGTAGACCGTTGAACAACTCAGATGTTGAGAAAAAATTCTTGCGAAACGTTCGTGGAACGCCACTCGAAAAAGATGGAACAAACATTGTCGAAATGGCGATGAATATGGAACGGCTGAGCTCTCTAAATGAAATGATTAAGCTACTGAGGTGTCCGTGACCAGCATCGGTGCTTAATATCCGAGTTGATTAGCTTGTATTTAGTCAGTAAAAGGTTCGGCGCCCGCTGAGCTTTTTGGCGATACAAGCCATCTTTGGGCCGGATCGTCGAGAGCATCGCCGTCGGCGAGAGCCGCGGCGAACACAGACAAGATAAAAGCGGGCAGGTTCGATCAAGCCTGCACTAGCGCAACCATCAGATCGGAAGTCGAGATCGTTGCCATAGTGAGCACATGAGAAGATGCGCATCCCTGCCTGCGGTGAAGTCGTGTGTTTGCCTAATTGAAACTCAAATCTCTGTGGTAGGTTTCTTATTGCACGCGGGGCGAACACCGCACCATTCTGCCGCGAATAGAGCAATTGTCTTAGTCACCCGTCGCAAAGATGATAGGGACACTCGCTCGTCCACCGCGTGGATGTTCTCCGCGATGGGGCCGTAAACCAGCGACGGAATCCCTGCGTGGACGGCATAGAGGGCCGCATCCAGATAGCAAGCCATGACGTATGTCTTTAAGGGAGGACCTTTGGGTGCGTTGGCAGCAATGTGCGCCTCCGCAAGAACAGATTCCGCTTCCGTTCCGGGCGCAAGAGTATAGCCCGCTTGCACGACGCCGACCCATTGCACAACGGGTTCTGGGCAGCGCTGAACCAATGGATCCCCGGCAGCCACGGTGGCAACAAAGGCTTCGAACTCCTTCATCCGCTCCCGAGGGCTGTCGCCAGGATAAAAGCCGATGCGCCCCTCGAAGCAACAGGATGATGGAACAGACGCAATCCACTCGCCACCTTTGATGGTCCCTATCGTCAGAGCGGCCGGATTTTCCACGTTTCCGAAGAATGGTTTCATCACCCGCTCCCCATTCCAGCGTGCCTCAAGTTTACGCAAGTGATCGATGATCCGGATGGCTGCTTCGAGGGCGCTCACGCCGCTGCTGACTTCGCGCGGATGGGCCGGCTTTCCGTCAACCGCGATGGCAAATTTGATCACCCCGGAATTTGCGCGAACAAGCTTTTCATCGGTCGGCTCTGGAATTAGCACCGCGTCAGCGACAAGTCCGCTCGCCAACGCCATTGCAGCTCCGTTACCGGTGATCTCCTCCTCCACGACGGAATGGATTTGCACGGGCGCTGTCAGTTCAAGGCCCGCAGCGTTAATTGCGTCTATGGCAAAAATCGCTGCAGACAAGCCTGCCTTCATGTCGCCGGAACCGCGGCCGTAAACCCAGTCACCACGTCTGGTTGGTTTGAAGGGTGGGTCTTGCCAACGGTTCGGATCGCCTGTGGGCACAATATCGACATGGGCGTTCAGGATGAGCGACCGTCCCAGTAAGGTTGCCGATGTGTGCGTCCCGATTACATTCCATGAGTCCTCGTAGCTGACCGTTGCAGGGGAAAATGCCGGATGCTGACCTATCAGTGCCGGATTCAATCCGTTGGCGGTTGACCGCATAACCCCGTTCCTGCAGCGCCGCTTCGACCAATGCCTGGATCCCGGCCTCTTGTCCCCGAAGGGAAACACAGCGTACCAGTTCTGACAGGAAGGTAACCTGCCTTTCAAAGGCCTCGTCGACAGCGAGGAGGATACGATTGCGATCGGCCTCAGAAACGGCACTCATTGAGGGGGAGCGCTTATTGGCAGCTTCATTGGTCATTGTGCGAAACCTTTGGTCGGGAAGGTCGAGCGTTGAAATTATCTACCTTCGTGGTTGTCAAAATCTATCGATACAGTAGTTCCTCAGATCGCATTGGCGTGCATCCCCGAAGGATCCTGAGCCCATACTTGAGCGCGCCCATGTCAGCTCGTTCAATTCCGAAATGCTGACACGATTCAACCGAGCATCCGCTTAACCTCCGAGTGCCCTGGCAGACGCGATATATGTCAATTCGCGATGGCTAAGCTTAATGCGCGAGCGGACGCATCAAGCTGAAGAGACAATCACCGCGGCTGGTCAGCGAAGGGAAACGAGTGCAAGCGATACGGCCGGATTGAGGAAAGCGGATCTCTAGTGGCTCCCGCATCGGATCATCAAGCGAGTACAGCCGCCCAGCCAACTCGCCCTTAACGACAGGTTGACCAATCGAAGCCTGAGGCTCGAATATCCCATCCGCGTCAGCGTATACGAAAAAGTCGCGGTTCGGGACTTCCATGAGTTCCGTTCCAGAGCTCGGTGGCACCGGTATGTTTGGCGCGACACCGATGTGCCTAAGGAGGCGCTTTACACCGTTTTCAGCCACATCGAGCCCTGCTAACGACAAAGTGGCGCCGCCTCCGAGCTCTGTGGTGATGATCGGAACGCCGAGTTCTCCAGCGACAGCATTCAGGGTAGTGGCGCCACCGCCGCCATCACCACTGCTGACGAAACTCACGGGTGCCCCAAAAACCTGCATAAGCTCTAAGAGCTTTTGATGCTCTTGAGGTGTTCGCCCGTATCGGATGAGTGCGCACGGAACGTAATTGAGCGAGAACCCGCCGGAATGAAGGTCGATTGCAAGGTCCGCCAGTGGCAGCAGGACCTCGCTGACGTAGTGAGCTATCATCTGGGTTGGAGTACCGGCGGCCTTGCCGGGGAATGACCGATTGAGGTTTCCCTCATCGAGTGGAGAGACCCGTCGCCCTGCCTTTACTGCTGGAAAATTCAGAGACGGAATAATGATCACTCGACCCGAGACATCTTCTTGGCGCAAATCGCGCGCTAGTTTCCTCAGCGCCAGTTGACCTTCATACTCGTCGCCGTGGTTGCCTGCGATCAGCAATGCCGTCGGACCGCAGCCATTTTTGATGCTGACGATTGGAATAGGAACCCAGCCATAGGCCGACTTGTCGGTGGAGTGAGGTAGCCGAAGACAATCGCTAAACTTGCCATCCCGCTCGTAGTCGATAGGCGTCCAGATTCGCGATGTCATTGTCATGATGCGCTCTCGTTGACTGCTTTGCTACTTGATGACGGGGACGCGCTCAGGCGAAAGCTCGCTCAGGAACTCGACGCCCGCATCCGTTACGAACACGACCTCTTCGAACTGAAAGACTGCGCCGTTTTTCTCGAGCTTCGGCTCCACATGAAAAATCATCCCTGGCTCAATTACAGTCTCATCAGCAGCAGATATCGACGGAGGCTCGGTAACGTCGAGGCCACCGCCGTGCCCAATGCGCGAGACCTGTCCGTAGATTTGGCCGAGATCAGCATCTCTCCACAGGTGCTGGAACTTGTTGTAGATGTCGCAACAGCGAAGCCCAGGTTTGATGCTGTTGGCGAGTTCAATGGTTAACGAGCGGACGCGCTCATATGTACCGATCTCCCAGTCAGTTGGATCGCCGCACCTTGCGATTCGATTGCGATCGGCGGGATAACCGCCGTAGGTCGCGCGGAAATCTGTCCAAATGTAATGTCCCTCCCTGAGCCTACGCTCCGATGGATGGCGGCCGTAGAAGAAATCGCCATCACTGAACAGCATAGCGATCGGCGGTGCACTCTCAGCGCCGTTAAGATATATTTGCGCCTGCATCATCTGGCAGAGCTCATATTCAGTGATACCGGGATAGGCATTCGCAATAGCCTGATCGAAGGCTCTGTTGACTATATCGAACGCGATCCTTTTCATCTCCGCTTCAAAGGCCGTTTTGATCAACCGCACTTGCCACAGAAGATCCACCGCACTGGTAACACTCCGGTCTGAAGCCATATCGCGAAGGCGATCGATCAAGTGGAGTGAACCGCGTCCAAACATGTCGGGCCCGAAGTCGACCGCAATGCGTCGGCGGCCAGCGGCAGGCATCGTGCCGATCCAGTGGGCAATGGAATCCACAGCCTCAGGTAGGTAGCCATCATACAGAAGAGCCGCAAAGACTCTCGGTGCGCTCTCGATTAGCTTGGATTCGGTGAGGCTTCCCACGATGAGCACATGATCAGTCGTAACAACGGCCAGTACAGGCCGAGCGTTATACCCCCACGAGAAAGTTCGATAATCGGTGAAGTAGTTAACATTATTTTCGTCCGTCAGAATCATGACATCGATTGCGCCGCGAGTCATCTCCAGCCGCGCGCGGCTGAGCCGCATTTCGAGCTCCGCCAAAGGAACGGATGGTGAAGGCGGCAATGGCCTCGCGTTCAAAGTTATCGTGGATGAGGGGTACAACTTGTTCTCACCGGCGGTAACATTTTTCATGAACTTAAATTCCCCTAGGGACTGGAAGGTGGAATGAGCGACCAGCGGATCGAAAGTTCGACGCTGCCCGGACAAAATCGCTTGAACCTATCGGCCGGATCTCACAGAGATGTCTCGAAGTCGGATCGAATTGGGTGCCCGGCCGACGCTCTGCTCTCGCGGTGACAGAGGAATCCGGAGACAATTATTAGGGGACCGACTTTGCGTCAGCGGCTGAGAGGTAAATTGCGGTTCACGCTGCGTAAATGCGAACTGAAAGCAATGGATTGGGAGGCCGGAAAGCTGGCTCGAAGCGGGAACGTCATCTGACGATATCTTGGCACTGCCAAGCTTAAGGCTCTTTCGCCAGCCGATCCATCGGACAAGCGATGCACTCCGAACCCAAAACACTGCTCGGTTGCCGATTGCGGACGCATCCATTGTCGTCCCCCGGTTGACGAAACTGTATCAATCATACTAGGTATACCGAACATGTCAACCGTGACGCGTATTGCCTTCTGCATTTTTAGGGTCCGCCAGCGGACGCCCGCCTGGTGGATGTGATCCAGGATACCATCCCAACCACCGACAAGGATAAGGCTGTGCCCAAGAAGACCAACTTCAGAATCGACGGCATGCAATGCATTCGGTGTCAGGTCATCCATTCCTTGATGGACTATTTCGAAGGGTGCCCCGCTTGTATGGAAGCGGGCACGCCGGCAAGTGTTGCACCGCACTATACAGCGTGGCCATCGTCATTGGACTTTGACACGATTGGCGACTGGCTCGCATACCCAGAGCCCTCCGGTTTGGGGGAAGGCAACACGCCATTGTCAAATCTGCCTCGGCTCGCTGCGGCCCTGGGCATAAGCGCATTGTGTACTAAGAATGAGTTCGCCAATCCCACTGGTTCCCACAAGGACAGGATGGGAAGGATAGTTGTTCAACGGGCCCTCGATATCGGAGCCAAGACGATCGCCGTCGCCTCAAGTGGAAACGCAGGGGTGTCGGTGGCGGCCTACGCCGCGCGAAGCGGTCTTGAATGTGTCGTTGTCACGACGCCGGATATCAGCCCGAACTGGCGGCGGGCCATCGAAATGCTCGGCGCACAGATCGTCGCAACCGAACATTCTGATGATCGATGGGCACTCATCGCCCAGCATGCGAGAACAGGTAATTGGTATCCGGCAACAAATTTCACAATCCCACCCGTTGGGAGTAATCCGTTTGGCGTCGACGCCTATCGTGCCATAGCTCTTGAGCTTCACCTGCAGCTCCAGGCGGTGTCGCCGACAGACATCATTGTGCCGACCGCACGCGGAGACCTGCTCTGGGGGATCGCCAAAGGTTATCAGGATTTGTGGGATTCGGGCCTGGCGCGATCGATACCCAGGATCCATGCAGTGGAGCCCTATCCTCGCATTTCCGGCGCCCTCGCCGGCCACGGCATGGTTGGCTCCTTCTCAGGTGATACCACCATGGATTCGATCGGTGGCAACACTGTCACCCAGCAGTCACTGCATGCGCTCGAGATCGCAAATGGCTCACCAGTCGCGGTAGATGGTGATGACGTCGCCACCGATCAGGTGGTTCTCGCAAAAGAAGGACTGTATCTCGAGCGGTCAAGCGTCGCCACCCTGACGGGTTTGCGCAAATTGATCAGCGAAAAGAAGGTCGCGTCGGATGCCCGCGTCGTGCTGGTTGCCACGTCCCATGGCTACAAGGAACACGCTCGCTTTCTTGATCGACTGCCGACGAAACCGCTTTCGGCGTCACGGTAGCTGTGTTGAGGATAGGCTAGCCGCATCTAATTTCTCCGGAAGGTACCCATGCGATTGCCCAGGGAGCCTCGCCGCGCCGTTCGGCTGCGATCGGATCCACATACGTGGGGATCGGTGTCTCTTGGTGACACCGCCAAGGCGCGTCACCTAAAACCAAAGCCCTACGCGTTCCCAATGGTCTGAACGCGGCGGAACCGCGTTTCGTTCGACTATGAACCAGCCAAGTAGCGGGTCGTGACACCGTAGCCGGCCGCGTGGCGGCGGCGGAAAATGCACCCGGCAGGCTGTTTGCGCCGACAGTGGGGCGGCTTCTAGTGGCGCGCGGGTGCCGGGAGAGGAAGAGGGCGGGCGGGGTGCGGTGGCGGGTAAAGGTCCGGGAGAGAGTCTTCCGGCGCCCGCCGAGGAGCGACACCCATGACCCAGTTGGAAATTCACACACCCAAGCGCAACGAGCGTGCCGGTTACAAGGTCGACGTCAGCCGCGGCCAGCGCATCGGCCGCGTGTCGTCAGAATGGTTCAACCGCCCAGCGGACGAGCGATACCTGTCACTCACCGACCTGCGGAATTCGGTGAAAAGACGGTCGGAGCGCAGCAAGACCCGCATCGTCGAAAGTGAGCTGATCCGCGTCGAGGCCAGCCGCGACGATCCCGAGCGCCTGAGGCTAATGCTGCCCGATGCGCGTGCGCCTGTTGCACCCACGCATTGGAGTTTTGGCCAACTCGCCAGCCTGGTCGGCGCCGCGGCCACATATCTGCGTCAGCTTCCAGCTCCGCTCGCGGCGATCAATCTCCAGCACGGTCTCCTCAACCATCGCGCCGAGCAGGTGAAGACGCTGGAAATCGAGAACGGACGCCTCGAGTTGCGGGCGGTGACAGGCCCTGACTACGGCAGAATATTTGACTCAGAGCTGGTGGACGCCGTGCAAAAGATCGCCGGCAACGGTACCGGCGACACGCGCTGGAAAGTGCCCGGTGTGCTCGACTGGTCAACGGGAATTTACAATCCGCACGTCGACATCTCCAGCGACACCACGACGCTCTACGCGTCTGATCGCGATATCTTCGTGTTCCTCGTCGACGATCTGAACCCGATCGAAGCGGGGCGGCTGCCGAATGGGGAACCTGATCTCTATTTCCGCGGCTTTTACTGCTGGAATTCCGAAGTCGGAGCCCGCACCCTCGGGATCGCCAGCTTCTATCTCCGCGCGGTTTGTCAGAATCGCAATCTGTGGGGGGTCGAAGATTTCGAGGAAATCACCATTCGCCATTCAAAATACGCGGCCTCCCGTTTCGCCATGGAAGCCGAGCCGGCCCTGATCCAGTTTGCCGAATCCTCGCCCATGCCGTTCGTCAACGGCATCAAGACGGCTCGGCAACGGATCGTTGCCAGAGACGACGAAGACCGCCAGGGCTTCCTGCGTAAGCGGGGCTTCTCCAAGTCCGAGACTACGAAGATCATCGATTCTGTTCTCATGGAGGAAGGGAGACCGCCGGAATCGATCTTTGATTTCGTGCAGGGCATCACGCGGATCGCGCGCGACAAGCCGCATCAGGATGTTCGCCTGGAAATGGAGGGCAAGGCCAAGAAGCTTCTCGATTTTGCCGCCTGATCCTGCGGAGGCCGGTAGCGAAAACTTCGTCGCCGGCCCCGTCCGGGCTGTCCCCATCAATCGCAGCGCGGTCCTCAGAAGTAAGAGGGCGGCGCTTTTTTCGTTTGAGAACTCGGTGAAGCCAACATGCTGGAGGGATGCGCCTCCGGCGGCTCGGCCGCGTCGAGGTCTGAGCCGGGGCCGGGTCGGCGTGAGGCCTGGAGGCAGAGGGGGGAGGGGAGGGTTTTTGACGGGCTTGGAGGTTCGGGGAGAGGCCCCGGACCGCCCGTCATGGAGAACCTGACCATGGCAAAGAGCGCCATTCAGAAGATCGCGATGAACGCCGCCGAGAATATTCCCTATGACAAGCTGATGCTGTCGCAGAAGAATGTTCGGCGCGTCAAGGACGGCGTGTCGATCGAACAGCTGGCCGAAGACATCGGACGGCGAAAGCTGATCCAGAGCCTGAACGTCCGTCCCGTGCTCGACGGCGAGGGCGAGGAGACCGGCACGTTCGAGGTGCCCGCCGGCGGCCGGCGTTATCTCGCGCTCGGCATCCTCATCAAGCAAAAGCGCCTGGCCAAGAATGAGCCAATCCCCTGCATCGTCAATCGCGGGCAGGAGACCTCGGCCGAGGAGGATTCGCTTGCCGAAAACCTGCGGCGCGCCGACCTGCACCCGCTCGACCAGTTTCGGGCCTTCAAGACACTCAGCGACCAGGGCCTCGATCCGGACGAGATCGGCGCCCGCTTTTTCGTGTCGCCGGCCACAGTGAGACAGCGTCTGCGGCTGTCATCGGTATCGCCAAAGCTTCTCGAGCTCTACGAGAATGACGAGATCCGGCTCGAACAGATCATGGCGTTTTCGATCTCGGACGATCACGCTCGCCAGGAGCAGGTCTGGGAGCGGATTGCGAGCTCGCACACGCAGGAACCATACTACATCAGACGCCTGCTGACGGAGACCACGGTGCGGGCCGATGATCGCCGGGCCGTCTATGTCGGCCCCGAAGCCTATGAGGCGGCCGGCGGCGTCATCCTGCGCGACCTGTTCGAGCAGGATTCCGGCGGCTGGTACCAGGATGCCGCACTACTCGAGCAGCTTGTCTTCGACAGGCTGAAGGTGGATGCCGAGGCGATCCGCGCCGAAGGCTGGAAATGGGTGGAGGCGGCGATCAGCTTTCCCTATGGCCACACCTCCGGAATGCGGCGCATGTACGCCGACGCGCAGGAGCTCAGCGCCGAGGAGATCGAACGCTACGACGCGCTGAAGGCCGAATATGATAAGCTGGATGCGGACTATGCCAAGGCAGAGGAGACCGACGAGGCAATCGAGGCGAAGCTCGACCAGCTGGGTGCCGAGCTCGATGCGATCGATGATCGTCCTCAAAGCTACGATCCCGCCCAAAAGACCATTGCCGGGGTGTTCGTTACGCTTGCCGCGAACGGTAAGCTCCAGGTCGACGCCGGTTTCGTTAGGTCCGAGGACGAGCCGCGGCCCGAAACCTGCGACGTCGATGAGGGCGAGGAAGGAGGCACCGAGGGCCAAACCCGATCTAATGGCGACGACGACGGCGATGGCGTTGTCGTCAACGGCCAGC
The DNA here is from genome assembly GCF_056781655.1 of Mesorhizobium bavaricum. NCBI lineage: Bacteria > Pseudomonadati > Pseudomonadota > Alphaproteobacteria > Hyphomicrobiales > Phyllobacteriaceae > Mesorhizobium > Mesorhizobium bavaricum. Next base: position 172,320 of record NZ_JBXAYV010000002.1, read on the forward strand.
CGGTGAATGGCGCCTTTGGCGACGACGGCGAGGACGATGGCATCAAGCCACTGCCTGATCGGCTCGTCTTCGACCTGACCGCGCAACGCACGCTGGCGCTACGCAACGCGCTCGCCGGCGACGTCGATATCGCCATCATCGCCGCACTCCATGCCTTCGCCCTGCAGGTCTTCTATCGATTCGCGCCGGACACGTGCCTGGAGATCAGCCTGAAGAGCGGCAGCTTCAGCCAGGTCGACGGTCTTACCGAGACATCGTGGGCCAAGGAGATCGCCGAGCGGCACGAAGCCTGGGACCGCGATTTGCCCGATGAGGTGGAAGGCCTGTGGGACTTCCTTCTCGGCCTCGATGAAGCAAGCCGCAAGGCGCTGTTCGCGCACTGCGTCTCGCTGACCCTCAATGCGGTGGTCGAACCCTGGAACAGGCGAGCGAAGGCGCTCGAGCATGCAGACGTGCTTGGCCGCTCGCTCCAGTTCGACATGATCGAGGCGGGCTGGACGCCCACGGTCGAGTTCCTCGGGAGGCTCACCAAGGCGCGGATTCTACAGGCTGTCCGTGAAGCGCGTGGCGCAGACTCCGCGCAGCTGATCGACCACATGAAGAAGGACATCATGGCCCGTGAAGCTGCCCGTCTTCTCGAAGGCTCGAACTGGCTGCCTGAGCCGCTGCGCGTTGAGGTCGATGAAGTGTCTGCCGATGCTGGCGACGCGGCCGCCAGCGAGATGTCGGACGAGGCGGCTCTTGATGGCGATGCCGCCGAGCTGCCGGCCTTCCTTGCCGACGAGGCGGATCCGTCCTCCGATGAGCCGGTGACCATAGACAGCGACGAAACGGACCAGCTGCAGGCCGCCGAATAACCGGCCTCACGCTCGCACCGGGCCCGGCACTCCCGCCGGGCCCAATCCAGTTCCAACTCACCCTCAAGCCCGGGATCGCCACAGCGCGCGCGCTTTCGGCTTCAGAGCCGTGAGGCAAGATCGCCATAATGCCCAAAAGATTGAAATTCAAAAATGCAACTTCGCCGGCCGGGAGCCGCCGCGCGCATTCGTCCGAGGACGGCTAATTATTAACGCCCGCCAAATGCAAACCCAGGAGAGCAATAAAATCTCGTTGATCGAAAGGCTGCTGGGATTTTACATCAGTTGCCGTTGGCTCAATCCACCGACCCAACTTTGAAGACAGTGCTCCTCAACTGGAGGCTCTAAGGTGACTTGGCGTAACTCCGAATGTCTCACGGAAAGCGCGTGTAAAATGCGAAGCATTTTCAAACCCGACCTCGATGGCAATATCCAAAAGCGAAGTCCCGGTCTCTGCTAACAGATGACGGGCCCGTTCGAGGCGCACGCGGCGGTACGCTGAGGCGGGCGAGGTCTTAATCGTCTTCATGAAAAGGCGCTCCAGTTGTCTGCGAGACAACCCGACCGCAGCCGACAATTCGGAGATAGAGAGTGTAGTCTCAATGTTGCCTTCCATGACGATCAGGGCGGCCTGAATACGCGTATCGCTGCAGTCCACCGACAGCGGTTTGCGCGGCTGTATATGCCTCGGTGATCGGGCCCTATCGATTTGGAGGACCTCCAAAGCGTTCTTCTCTGCTCGAATACCTATGTGTCTTCTCACTATCGCAGCGGCCATGTCGGCGGTGCTACTGCCGCCGGCACATGACCCTCTCATACGGTCAAGGTTGAAGATGCGGTCCGAGCGTACCAAATGGCCGGGAAACCGTTCTCGAAATTCTTTGTAATGTAGCCAACTTACGCAGGTACGATGCTGCCTCATCAATCCGGCATCGGCCAGAATGAAGGACCCGGTACATACTCCGATCAATGTTACTTTCTTAGCTGCTGCCGCCTTGAGAAAGGCGACCGTCTGGCCGTCGATCGGTATATCTGCAGCCAACAAGCCTCCGACCACAACGATATAATCAAAATCACTTGGATCCAAAAAATTGGAGGTTGGCGCGACGCGCACGCCGCAGCTTGAGGTGATCAAATTGCGGTTGCTGGCCAAAACTTCCCAGTCAGCCAGAACTCTCCCAGATCGATCAGCCTCGTCGCTTGCGAGGCGCAAAGTATCAATGAACATCGCAAACGCAGAAAGCGTAAAGGATTGGGCGAGGATAAAGCCGATTTTGAGTTGGCCGCGTAGGCGAGGTGCATGAAATGTCATTCAAACCTCTGGAACAAGATGTGGACAATACGTGCTCGGTCTCAAACTGAGCTGCGTTTGCTATTGAGCTCACGAGGTCAGCGCGAGGCTGCGATCGTTTGTCTGTTCCAACAAGCTCCAGCAGTATTTGATTGCCAACTCAGTGGTAGGAATGACCAAGTCGTCCGAAGCGGCAAAAGCTGGCGTATGCAAGCCCGACTCGTGACCGGGTTCCCGACTACCAAACCAAAAGTATATTGCGGGCACGCTTGCAGAGTAGAACCCGAAGTCATCGCTTCCTTCAGCTGTTTTATCGTCCCGGAAACGGTCCTTGCCGATTGTGTCGCTAACCATTTGCCTGAATCTCTGCACAAGCTTAGAATCGTTGATTACTGGGGGTTCTCCAGTGCTGATCACACAATCGGCACGAGCTCTATGCAACGTCGCCACACCCAACGCGATGTCGTTCACGCGCTGCACAAGAAGAGATCTTCGTTCCGCGCTCTTAGTCCGGATCGTACCCTCGAGCACAACTTGCGGGCAGATGATGTTACTTGCTTCACCTCCATGGATGGTGCCAACGGTGATTACTGCAGCGTCGTCGGGCGGCATCTCGCGTGAAACCACTTTCTGCACCTCGTTAATGAACGCGGCCGCTATGGCTATCGAGTCCACACCTCTATACGGCGCCGCGCCGTGGCTCATCGTGCCGTTTATGGTCAACCGAAACTGGTCCGCCGACTTTGTAGCCGCGCCTTCCCGGGCGCCGTAGGTGCCTGAAGGAAGATCAGGGCTAACGTGAAATCCAACCGCATAATTAAAACCAGCAAGGAGCGCACCTTCGACGATGGAGCGACCGCCAACCGGTTCAGCCTCTTCTGCGGGGTGAAAAAACACACGGATCTTCCCAGCAAAGTTGTCGCGCATTCGGTGAAAAGCCAAGGCCGTACCCAGTGCGATCGAGCCGTGGATATCGTGACCGCAGGCGTGCATCACGCCCGGGACTTGGGATTGATAGGGGAGATCAGCCCGCGCTTCGTGGATCGGCAGAGCGTCGATGTCGCCGCGAACGGCAATTGCAGGCCCAGCCCCTACAGCCTTACCGACAATATCGACATAAAGTCCGGTGTTATGGAAAGGCCGGGCGCCCTCCACCCCGAAGCGCTCGAGCATCGCCAAGATTCGGCCCTGAGTTTTTCGCTCCTGATTGGAAAGCTCTGGTTCCCGATGCATGGCATGACGCAGTTCGAGAACCGCCTCACATTCCGCCCCAGTAAGGTAGGTGTTATCACGCATGGTCGGAACCGTTCATGTTCTTAGCACAAAACTTAGTCTATCCGCCGTACACCGCACAAATCGATCATCTAGCGACGGCTGACATCGCGAATTTTCTGTAGGCATCCCATATCCAGAATGATCCTACGCTGCGAAGGGCTCAAACTAGCTGAGAGGCCCGCTTAAGGCACTCAATGAGCGGTAGCCGCCACGTTGCTGAAGAAGTGATGTCAAGTGCTAATCATGACCGGTCGTCGCCCGAAGAATAAAGGTCGTCGATGGGGTATTCGCTGAACCGCTTGACATTCTTGGTAACGATATAGGTATATACCTTGTCAATTCCGACATTCATTTCAATAAGGTTGTTGATCACAAGCTGATAATGGCTTATATCGCGGAATACAAATTTGATAACATAGTCAATCTGACCGTTAACGCCATAGCATTCTACCGCTTCGCGACATCTGGCAATAGCGTTTTCAAATTGAAGTACACTGGCGGTGGTATGATCCTTCATGGTGACTTCGACGATCATAACCAACGTTTTGAAAAGGCGATCGATGTCAATGTCCGCCAGGTAGCGCCGGACGATGCCAGCCTTTTCGAGTTCGGCGAAGCCGTTCGAAACAAGGGCTGACCGACAATCCAACCAATTCAGACAGTTTAGCCTTTGTAATCCTGCCATTTTTTTGAATGGCTTGTAGGATCTTAATGTCGATTTTGTCCAGTTTCATTCAGCAGTCTCTTGTTGGGTATCCCTTTGGAAAAAGGCCTCAAATTGCTGGCTTAAAGGTTGATCACGCAGGAGCCCTCTCAACCGCAAGTGCTTTCATGCTGCCGCACAAGGCTGGCGGGCTTCCGAAGGGAATGCGCCAAAGCAAAAGGCCGCCAGCGCGGCGCCGGGCGGCCTCTAGTAGTCTATCGGTTTCTGGCAGCTAGGCCAGCACCTAGTTGTGGGGCTAAACGACGAAGAGCTTACGTTCGGATTTTCCAAAGACCTCAGCGCCCGTCTCGGTCACCCGGAAAGACTCGCTCAGCGTCACGCCGAAATCCTCTTCCACCCAGGTGCCTAGCATCATGTGGAAGGTCATGTTCGGCTCCAAAACGGTCATGTCCGTGGGCTGAAGGCTGGCAGAAGGCTCCAGCCCCATACCGATCGAATAGCCGCATCGGCTGTCTTTCGAGAACCCATGGCGATTGAGTGCACGATGATAGGCGTTGGCGACATCGGCGCAGGTAACGCCCGGTCGGACCGTGGACAGTCCCGCCTCCAATCCTTCATGCACCCCGTCATGCAGCCGACGAAGTTTTTCAGACGGAGGGCCTAAGCTAATCGTCCGCATGATCGAAGCACTATAGTGATGGCACAGGCCGACAATCTCGAAATTGAGTTGCATGCCATTTTCAACCGTGCCCAGGTACCAGTTGAAATGCGCTGTGCCGATACGGGGTCCTGAGGATATATTAGGGACTTTGATGGTTATCGTATCGATGTCTGGCAACCCTGACGCTAGCGCGTGTATGACATCACCGCCAATTTCGCATTCCCGACGACCCGGCCTGGTCGCCGAGATTGCCGCCAGGACACCGGCGTCCGCTATGCGTGCCGCGTCCCGCATGAGGGCTATTTCGGCATCCGATTTGACGAGGCGTTGGGAAAGGATCAAACCGGAAATATCGGCGAGCGTGCCAGCGCCAAGACGGCTTTCGTACTTACGATAAGCTGCCCGGCTAAGAACGCCTTCCTCGAGGCCTAGCAAGCCAGTGTGCGCCCCCGTGTCTTCAAGCATGTCAAGCACGAAGTCGTGCCCGTTCCTTTCGGGGTTACCGACCAATGTCTCAGGATAGCCAATGATATTGTCTCGGGAGATTTGGGTCGTGTAAATGCCTAACGGGACATCCTGTTTGCGCAAGACCAGCTTTGGTTCGGTCCAGGCCGCATCCAGAATCACCATCTGTGGGAGGTATCCGGAACTGCCGATATATCCGCTTAAATAGGTCATTGAACTGCCGTCCGTTGTTAGGACGGTTTGTAGGCCGCGCTGTGACATGGTTGCCTTCAGCGCAGTCCATCGTGCCTCGTATTCGCTTCGCGCGAAAGGCTGTGCGCCTCTTTCGAGAGCCATAGTCATCTCCCTGTATGGAACTGGTGTCAGCGGGCTTCGAGAACGGCTCGGAGGAATTGGCGCGTGCGCTCCTCGCGCGGCTCATCAAAAATAGCTTTCGCTTCTCCGATCTCGTGTAACTGGCCTTGCCACAGGAAGGCCACGCGATCGGCAAAACTCCGGGCAAACTCCATCTGGTGGGTGACAAGCAACATTGTCAGCGTGCTTTCATCGGCGAGCTTCCGGAGCACATTTAACACTTCGCCGACAAGTTCTGGGTCTAGTGCGCTTGTGACCTCATCAAAAAGCATGATGTCGGGCTCCATAGCGAGTGATCTAGCTATGGCGACACGTTGCTGCTGGCCTCCCGAAAGGCGAGAAGGAAGCTCATCGGCCTTGGCACTAAGACCAACCATCTCAAGATAGCGACGCGCCCGCTCTGCGGCCTCATTGCGGGGCAACCCCAAGACTTTACGAGGCGCAACCGCAACATTTTCAGCGGCGGTCATGTGCGGGAAGAGATTGAACTGCTGAAAAACCATCCCAATGCGGCGCCTTTTGGCGCGAGCCGCGGCATTGTCCGAGCGTTGCCTGTCGTGCGGCCAAGAGCCATGGCTCAGCGTTTCCCCATTAACCTTTATCTCGCCACCGTCGATTGCCTCGAGTGTCATCAAGGTCCGGAGCAGCGTCGACTTACCGGAGCCGGATGGCCCGATAAGCGCTAATTTTTCTCCGTGCGGAACTGAAATAGAGACGTCGCGCAAGACGGTTACGGGTCCGTACCGTTTAACTACGTGAATGAATTCACATGCCGGGGCTTGTGGCGTGGAGGGCTCGGCCTTGACGGTTGAGAAGTCGGCGATGGCATTCATCGGATAATCCAGGAGCGCTCTAATAGCCGCGTGAGGCCGGCGGCGATAAGCGACATGAGCAAAAAGAGGATGCCTGCGAGCGTCATCGGCTCGGTATACCGATAGCTTTCGGTTCCGATCAGCTTCGCGGCGGTGAGGAGTTCGAAGACTGAGATGCTGGAGAGCAATGCAGCATCCTTAAATAACCCGATCAAGTAAGTACCGAGCGCGGGTATCATGGGAGGAATCGCCTGAGGAATAATCACCGTTTTCAGCGTTTCGAAAGGTGACATGCTAACTGCCCATGCCGCCTCGCGCTGCGTGGGATGAACCGCCAGCAACCCTGCACGGTATACCTCCGCAATGTAACAGCTGTAGTAAACGCTGAGCGTCAAGACGCCGGCGCTGATCGGCTGCAAGGCGAACCCGAGCTTAGGCAAACCAAAGAAAACCAAGAACAATTGTACGAGCATTGGGGTGCCACGGATGAATTCGATGAAGCCCCCCGAGGCAATTGACAACGTTCGCGACGCACTTAGGCGTGCCAATGCCAGAGGAAGAGCGATCACAAGAGCGATCGCGAAACTTATCATCGACAGCTCAACGGTGAGGAGAGCGGCCGTCAGCAGGCGCGGCAAAATCTCAACGGTGTAGCTGAGTGAAAAAAAATCGGTCATCCTGCCAGTCCAAGGCGTCGTCGGGTGGAGCGTTCGAAGGCAAGCATAGAGTGCGATATGAGTTGGGACAATACGAAATATATCGCGGCCACGAGCAGAAAGATCCTGAATGGCTCAAACAACATAGCGTTCAGCTGAGTGCTTGCTGATGTCAATTCATAGATACCAATCATCGAAAAAACTGATGTTCCTTTTAGGATATCAATCATCGAGTTTGACCATGGTGGGATTAATCGCAACAATGCTTGCGGCGTTAGTACCGTCGATATTGTCATCCAACGGGGCATTGAAAGGGCGTAGGCCGCCTCGCTTTGGCCGCGTGGAACAGCTTCGAATGCACCCCTTATGATGTCGGCCCCATAAGCGGCACCATTGATCGACAGGCCTACTACCCCCACCGTCATCGACGTCAACACTATTCCGAACTCTGGCAACACGAAGTAAAGCCAGAATAGCTGCACTACGAGGGAGGTTCCTCTGATGATTTCGACAAAGAAACGAACCGCGTTACCGAGATAACGGTTGGGCGATATGAGGGCCAAACCGGCTGCGAACGCGAGAAGGGACGACAAAACCATGCAGATGAGTGATAGCTCAATTGTTGCCAGCGTCGCCCAGAACAATTCAGTCGTCACCCTCATTGTTGAGCACCCTTCTCGCGATCTGTCGAAACAGGAGTTATTCAGGCTTGGCGGCGCAAACGTCGCCAGCCGTCTTTAGAATGTCCTGCGTTTCTGCCGCAGATTTCGATCCGAATTTTTCCTGAATCTTCATGGCCTCTCCCGAGTCGACCAGTTTCTTAATCTGAACGTTGAGCTCCGAAACGAAGGCAGCATTTTTCTTCGCAAAGGGGAATCCTACGAAAGCGTACGCAAATTTCGGAGGATGAAAGCCTTTGAGCACCTCGAGCTGGGGCACCTGCTCAACCATATGTTCAGCGGCATCAGAGGTTTCGTTCAATGCCTGGACCTGACCGTTGAGCAAGGCCTGAATCATCGAGTTCTGGTCGGGCAGGGGTATCAAATGATCATCCGGAACGCCCGCCTTCAGCATATAGCCCTGTTCGGCCGAGCCAGCGTATACCGCAGCTTTCAGCTTGTCATCCTTGAAGGAGTTCCAATCCTTGATCCCGTCTGGATTGCCTTTTTTGATGACCAAAGTTGAAACGGCGACGGAATAGGGGATCGTAAAAGCGACTTCCTTACAACGCTCCGGCGTAATGTTCATGCCTGCGCCGACATCGAAGCGCCCAGATTTCACGCCTGGCACGATCGAAGACCACTCTGTAACTGTCGGATTGAGCGTCTTCACGCCCATGCCCTCAAGCGCCTCAGCGAGTGTTTCTACGGAGTTTCCTGTGATTTTGCCGGCGCCGTCATAAAAATAGTACGGCTTGTCCACGATGATTGCGAAACTGAGCCCGTCGGCCTTGGCCTTGTCGGTGAAGTCGTCAGCTTTCGCGAGAGGGATTGCTCCCAATCCAACGCAAGATGCGATCGTGCTAATCAGCAGTCGGGATATTTTTTGCATATCGGTTCCCCATCGGTTCAGCACTTGTTAATAGATGTGCAGAGGCAATCATGGACATTCCGAGACCCATTCTCGTTCGAATTTTGGCCTCGTCACAGAGGTTTCTCCGCGATAAAGGCGAAAATGCAGAAAAATCGTCTGTGGCTCGGGGGAAGGGCATGGCAGTTGTCGATGTCGCAAAACATTTTTCTGTTTCGCAAGGGCGCTGACGCGACCTATGCGGCTCTCGAACAGCAATCACGACATGGTATCGCAGCGGGAATTAAAAACAGGAAGCCTAGAAAGCGGGCTACCATCTCAGCGCGCTCGTAGATTTCGCGACGACCGCCGTTCCACGCACGTCGACCGCCCTGGCCCGCAAAGGCGTAGGGCGGACTCAGTGTATTGCCGCCTCTTGAAAGCAACTAGCAGTCGCGGCCAACCAGCCGATGAACCTGCACTTCGAAGGGCTGCGGCAAGTCCCTGGGCAGCGGCGGGAGTGCTGCCTCCTAGAGCTGCCAAAGATGGATGTCGCTGGTCACGGAGCAGGATACGAATGATCCAGAATCCGCCACTCGGTGGCGTGGTGCAGGTCGGCAAACTCGCAAAGCGCTATAGGGCCGCCGTCTGTTGGTCGACCAGGCGCATTGCGAAGGTCCCCGCGAGCCCCGCACAACCGAACCGGGTGCTCGCAGCCAGTGACGAACATAGCGCGCGCCGCTAAGGCACCATGCTGAGTGCAAGTACCGGCCTCCCCAACTTTTATTAACGCTAAGGGAGACGATAGAGGGGCCGGCCAGTTGCAATCCCAAAGAGGTTGGTAGGGGATCCTCAAGTAGCATGGTGCTTGCCGAATGCGAATCGCGATACCTATTTGGTTGGCGAAGGGCAGCCGACCTGCCTACTGTAGACTTGCTTAATGCGGAAGGAGTCCGGGATATTGGACCGAATAGCGCGCTATATCGCCGCTGACTCGGCCTCTTGAAATACTGCGAGGCAGTTATCAACGTCAATACGTTTGGTATCGAACGATGTAACGAACCTTAACACATTCCCTTGGTCTCTAGACCAGATACCGTATTGAACTCCTGAGCGCTCTAGAAGACTCATAGTACACGCGTCCACCTCGACAAATACCTCGTTGGCTTCTGTGGCATGAACGATCTTCACACCGGTCTTGCCTGAAAGACCTGTTGAAAGCCGGGCTGCCATGGCGTTTGCGTGTTCCGAGTTCCTCAGCCATAGGTCGTTGCGAAGATAAGCAGCCCATTGTGCGGAAATAAACCGCGATTTGGAGGCAAGATGACCAGCGCGCTTGATCCGGTATGCCAAGTCACCTGCTAGAGCTCCGTCGAAAACTACCACAGACTCCGCCGAAAAGGCCCCATTTTTCGTCCCACCGAAACAAAGGACATCGACGCCAGCCTTCCACGTTAGCTCAGCGGGCGTTACACCCAGAAAGGTGAGCGCGTTGGCAAAGCGAGCCCCGTCCATATGTAAGCGCAGACCGAACTTTTTGCATACTTCGCTGATTTCCTCGATTTTGTCAGGGCGGTATACGGTTCCAACCTCTGTTGCCTGGGAGATACTCACGGTGGTAGGTTTCGAATGGTGGACGCCACTTTCGAACGCCCTTTCCACTGTCTTGTCGAGCACAGTCGCTTCCAACCGTCCGTCTGTGCTTTTCAACCCAATCAACTTGGCTCCACCTGTAAAAAACTCTGGCGCCGCACATTCGTCATAAAACACATGCGCCTGATCGCTGCAGAAGATGCTTCCATACGGAGGTGTTAGGCAAGCCAGAGCCAGTGCATTTGCTGCAGTCCCAGTTAAAACAGGGAAAAACCGCAAGTTACATTCGAAGACTGCTTTGAGCGTGTCTTCGACCTCTCTAGTTTGCTCATCCTCACTGTAGGAAGACCCGGTACCGCGATTCGCCAGTATGATCTCATCGATAATTGCATGAGAGATACCCGCGATATTATCGCTCCGAAAATCCATCTTGCACCTATCAATATGTTTATCAAAGGTCCCAGGGGTTGCCTCCATGGCGCCCGTCGCTGAACTTCCGGTCTCTAGAAATCAACGAACCGCGATTGGACTCAACAAGCAGTTGGCGTTGACAGTCGCAAACCGATGCGCTGCAGACATTCTGCATTGGACCCTAAATCCAGTGGCTTTTTCGGATATCGAGGGCTCCAACAGGCAGAGCTTTCGCGAGAACAGGTGAAACTTCGTGCTGCGTGCCGCGCCGAAAAGTCGAGTGAGCTCGTTGGATGGGTCGTAAACGGGCAAACACGGTCTGGCGGAACGCGTCGCAGTTGGGATAGGCTATGCGCAAGGTATAGAATCGAGCCCAGCCGTTCCTTCAGTTACACGCATTGGGAGAATGTGGTGGCAAATGCCGACAGACAAATTCAACAGCTGGTCGAAGAAACCTCATTTATAGATACGCACGAGCATTTGATCGAGGAAAGCCAGCGTCTTAGTGGAGATCTTGGTCAGTACCTACCTTGCGACGATTGGTCGTATCTATTCACGGACTACGTAGTTGACGACCTGGTCGTTGCGGGAATGCCACTTGCCAAACTCAGAGACTTTCTCAGCCCAACCCTTGCCGGTACGGCAAAATTCCAACTTGTCGCGCCACATTGGGACCGCATACGGCATACTGGTTATGCACAGTCTCTACGGCACACGTTCCGCGGACTATATGGCGAGGATGACCTAACTGCCGAAAGCGAGCCGAGGATTGCTGCTAAATACTATGAAACGCGCCAGCCTGGGTTTTATTCGGCCGTATTCCGACGTGCAAACATCGAAAGCTGTCATGTCAACTCGGTGAGCCGAATTTTCATGCTGACAGAGCAACCGAACCTTCTAAAACAGGACATCAGCATCCTCAATTTTTCTCGCTGCAGCCCGGCCGATGTAGCTCGTATTCATGCTGAGACAGGGAAGGAACCCAGTACGCTCCAGGGTTGGCTCGACATCATCGATTATTATTTTTTCACATTTGCCGGTAGAGCAGTCGCCGTGAAGTGCCAAATCGCCTACTCGCGCACGCTGAATTTCGCTCCCGTCGCCGAGGATTATGCGGCGCAAGTGTTTTCAAAGCACGTTGGGATTAAAAGTGGGCATCCTGCCGACCAAGAAGAAGTGAATTCACTGCAAAGCTTCTTGTTTCGATACTGTGTGGATAAGGCGACGCAATACGGTCTGCCGGTGAAACTGCACACGGGCTATCTCGCAGGTCACTCTTGGATGCAACTCGGCCGCGTGCGCGATAACGGTTCAGACGTTGCACGTCTAGCGCGCGAATTTCCGAACGCGCGATTCGTATTGATGCATATTGGATATCCTTACGGTGATGAATACATTGCTCTGGCAAAGCATTATCCGAATATTGCCATCGATATGTGTTGGGCGTGGATTTTGAGCCCGATAGCAAGTGTTCGCTTCCTTAAGGAATTTCTGCTCGCGGTACCAGCTAGCAACATTTTTACGTTCGGGGGCGACTGTGTTGCTGTGGAATCTGTATATGGTCATTCCTGCGTAGCCCGACAAGGAATCTCGATTGTTATTTCTGAACTACTTGATGAGGGCTGGATTGGCCGCGATGAGGCGCCTGCACTCATCGAAAGGATCATGCGCGGCAATGCGCTCAGTTATTTCCCAAACGTTTAGGCGGATCGACCGTGGCTCCGCACCTCTCTCCTTTGACCCCAGCCGTGCACCATGACTCAGCTATGCGGCAGTACGAGTGAAGCGGCCAATGAAGCTTGACTATACCAACAGGATCGCTGCATTTCGGAGCGCGATGGCCACGGCCTCGATCGACTTGGCAGCCATTGGACCGAGTTCCCACATGGATTGGTTGATCGGTTTCCACCCTCACTCTGACGAGCGACTATGCTTACTGCTGATTGGCCCAGCTACGGAAACCCTGGTCTTAGCGGCGCTCAATGCCGACGGCACCCGCACGCGGACTGACGTGGCCTTCCACGTTTGGGAGGACGATATCGGACCCACCAAAACCTTGGTCGAGGCGATCTCGTTTGTAGGCTCGGCCAATGCGAAGCATATCGTGCTTGACGAAACCATGCGTGCGGATTTCGCCTTTCTGGTATTAGATGCATTGCCTATTGCGAGAACTTCATTGGTGAATGAGGCTCTAGGTTTTCTCAGGATGCGGAAGGATAGCGCGGAACGTCGGCTCCTGAAGGCTAATGCCACTATCGCGGACCGCGCGATGACCGCAGCTTATGCCGCGATCTGCCCCGGGATGTGTGAGAAAGAGCTTGCCTCGGTCATTCGAGCGCAGCTTGCAAAGGATGGGGCGTCCCTTGAATTTTGTATCGTGGCCTCCGGTGCCAACGGCGCCATTCCATACCATGAGACGGGGTCTCGCCAATTCGAGGAGGGTGACGCGGTCCTGATCGACTTTGGAGGTCGCTACCAAGGTTTCTTAAGCGACATTTCACGAATGGCAATTGTCGGTGGCCCTCCCCAAGGCTACGCACATATTCATTGGGTGGTTGAAAGTGCTGTTAAGGCGGGGCTCCAGGCGGCGCGGCCGGGTGTCTTTGCGCGCGATGTAGATGCAGCCGTCCGGGGCGTAATTGCGGAGGCTGGGTACGGCGAATTCTTCACCCATAGGACTGGTCACGGGCTCGGCATTGACCTTCACGAACCCCCTTATATTACAGGGACGTCAGACACCCTCCTTCAGGAAGGGATGGTCTTTTCGATCGAGCCTGGCGTGTATTTGCCCGGCCGATTTGGGGTGAGGCTTGAAGAGATCGTGATCCTGCAGGCCGACGGCGCCCAGGTCCTGTCGGATCTTCCTCGGCGGGCCCATGTTTCGCCGCACCCCATCATACGAAATCAAGGATAGAAAGCATGACCTCAACGCAACACCATCAGCCCAGCACACTTATAACCGGGGTGGGCGGCAGTATTGGAACGGCGATCATAGCCTCTCTGCAAATGGCCGGGAAATCCGTGATAACCTTGAGCCATATCGGTATGTCGAAAGGGGACTTGGAAGCCGACTTCCAGGACGACGCGTCTTTGGTGGATGCCGTAAATAGAATTACGCTTCCTCTCGACGGGGTCGTGCTTGCTCACGGCATGCTGCAACCCGGTCCCCTCAGTCGTGTTTCACCATCGGAGTGGCGCAGTCATCTTAATGTCAATCTCAATAGTAGTTACGCGATCCTTCACACTGTCGTCCCCAAACTTAAAGCTGGTGCCAGCATCGTGGTCATATCGTCGACAGCTGGCCTCGATCACAGCCCGGTCGGCGGGCCTCATTACACGGTCAGCAAATGGGCTCTTAATGGTCTTGTACGCCACTTGGCTGCGGAGCTTGGGCCCCTATCCATCAGGATAAACTCTATTTGCCCCGGCTGGATCGACAATCCTATGGGGCGCGCTTTCCTGACCGATGCTGACATTCAGGCGGGTATAGCGGAAATTCCCCTAAAGAGGCCAGGATCTGCCGACGAAGTGGCTTCCGTCGTCAAGTTTCTGCTGGGATCGGAGTCGAGCTACATGACAGGCGCTCTGGTTCCGGTGTCGGGCGGTTATAGGTATTAGCACGGCCGCCCAACCGGCGGTTACATCTCCGTAAACGACAGCTCACATATTGCTGGTTCGACATCCAGGGCTCATGGAATGCCCGTACCTCTCTCAATGATGATCAGCCAGTAGCTATGGCTCCGCCGCGTATTTACGCGAGCGTAAACCACTCTGCGGCCAAACGTTCTGTATGGAGCTCAATTTCGATGCAGATTTTCTTATTGCGCCCCAACAAATGGGCGGAGTTTCGGTAGCTTTAGCAGAACCTCTTCCACGACTGCCAGCTCAAAGCACAGACGGGCAGCAAGCTCTTTATGGGGAACGAATGTCAAAAACCGCAGTTGACTACGAAGTCTTGGCCGCCGGCCTCGCCCTTCCATCGAATGCGCTGATTGACGGTAAACTAGTCCAGGCGAAGTCCGGCCGTACGTTCGAGACAGTCAATCCCGCAACCGAGACGACAATCGCCGTGGTCACCAGTTGTGACGCATCCGATGTCGATCAGGCCGTTGTGGCCGCTCGAAAAGCATTTGAAAGTGGGATTTGGAGCAGGGCGGGCATTGCTAGACGCAAGGATGTTCTTCTCAAACTGGCCAGTTTGGTCCGTAGGGATGCGGAACAGCTCGCCGTCATCGAGTCGTTGGATACTGGCAAGCCGATCACAGATTGTCTTAATGAAATCGGAAACGAGGTTCCAAAGTTTTTTCAGTGGTATGCTGAACTGCTGGACAAGAGCTATGGCAAAGTCGCTCCCACTGAGAATGATGTACTCGCTTTGGTCGTTGAAGAACCGATCGGTGTTGTCGGGCTGGTGCTGCCCTGGAACTTCCCGCTCCTCATAACAGCGTGGAAGGTGGCCCCGGCGTTAGCGTCGGGGTGCTCCGTTGTTTTGAAACCCGCCGAGCAATCGCCTCTGACTTCGATTAGGCTCGCTGAACTGGCTCTCGAGGCCGGATTGCCGGATGGCGTATTCAACGTCGTCCCCGGAACGGGCGAAATCGCCGGCAAAGCTCTCGGCCTCCACGGCGACGTCGATGCGGTGTCTTTCACGGGTTCATCAGAGGTGGGCGCCTTATTCCTCAGGTACGCATCCGATAGCAATCTGAAGCGTGTAGCCCTCGAAATGGGCGGCAAAAGTCCCATGATCATCTTGTCGGACGCGGATATTACCGACGATCTGATCAACCATGCCGCTTTAGCCGCTTACTGGAACGCCGGTCAGAATTGTTCGGCAAACATGCGCCAACTAGTAGATATCTCCAGAAAAGACGAGTTCATCGAGAGACTTTTGGTCAAAATTCGCTCTCTCAAGATTGGGAATCCGCTTGATCCATCGACGGAAGTCGGGCCAATGATCACAGGAACCCATAGAGACCGCGTTCAAAATTTCATCAAAATCGGACGGGACGAAGGAGCAACGACCGTACAGGGCGCCGATGTCCCATCCAAGGGCTTTTACATCCCGCCAGTCCTTTTTACCGACGTCACGCCTGACATGACGATTGCGCGCGAGGAGATCTTCGGCCCGGTCCTTGGTGTCATCGCCACCTCAAGCCCTGAAGAAGCTTTGCGCATTGCACGCGATACCAAATATGGGTTGCATGCCTCAATATTCACGAAAGACTTTGCGAAAGGTTTTGCCTTGGCCCGACGTATCCCGTGTGGGACGGTTTCGATAAACTCGTTTTCAGAAGGCGACGTCACTACGCCCTTCGGTGGCTACAAGCTGTCCGGGTCCGCTGCCAGGGACAAAGGACTCGAAGCCATGCAGCAATATCAGCAGACGAAGACCATCTGGTCAGCGGTCAGCCCGGGGTTATGACGATCGTCCGCGAGTCGACAATTCTAATCACAGGAACGTTTTTATGGCATTCGAGAAACCTTTCGCTCCTGCCGAGTTTCAGAGACGCCTCACGGACGTCAAAACCCGGATGGAGCTTGCCGGACTTGACCTTCTCATATGCCAAGATCCAGCCAACATGGGTTGGCTCACTGGGTTCGACGGATGGTCCTTTTACACGCCGCAGGCAGTGGTCGTGCATCTAGACCAGGAACAACCGATATGGTTTGGCCGTGCGCAGGATGCGAGGTCCGCAGCAATCACCACCGACCTAACGCCTGACAACATCGTCCCGTTTTCCGAGAGGCTGGTTCACCAGCCTGAGGACCATCCTTTCGATGAGCTTTGCGATTTGATTAAGGCCCGCGGCTGGGAAACAGCGCGCATTGGTGTTGAGCTTGACGCTCTCTACTACACCGCACGGGCGCATCGGCATATCGTCCAAGGCCTTCCTGCGGCGCAAATTGTCGACAGCCGCGAACTGGTCAACTGGGCGAGGCTCGTGAAATCAGACGCGGAACTTGTGTATATGCGTCAAGCCGGTCGTCTGATCACTAAAGTGATGAACGAGGCCATCACACTTACCAAGCCAGGCGTTCCGGAAAACGAGATCATTGCCGAAGTCTATAGGTCCCAAATTCTGGGTATTGACGCGAAGCACGGCGATTACTCCAGTGCCTGTCCATTAATTCAAGTCGGTGAGGGGACGAGCACGCCTCATCTCACTTGGACAAGCGCCCCGCTGCCGAACAGCGGTCTGGTAGTGATGGAGCTGGCGGGTGTTAGGCGACACTACCATGCGCCGCTCAGTCGCACGATTTCGGTCGGTAGACCTTCCGACGCAGCTAAGAAACTAGCTGATGCAATCATTGAGGGCGGAGACGCCGCCCTTGCAGAAGCCAAGTCAGGAGTAGTCACCGAAGAAGTCGAAGCGGTCTGGCAAAACGTGTTGCGAAAGTATGGTTATCGCAAAGACAGCCGTGTCGGCTATTCTATCGGCCTGAATTACCCACCGGATTGGGGCGAGAAGACGGTGAGCCTGCGAAAGGGCGAAAAAACCGTCCTTCAGCAAGGGATGTGTTTCCACTTCCAATCCGGAGTCTGGCTTGAAGACTTTGGAATTGCGATATCGGAGTCGTTCGTGGTTACAGATAAGGGCGGTGAACGTCTCGCCGACGTTGACCGCCGCCTCTTCACTGTTGGCTAGAGCGGACGGCCGGATTGACCAAAGCGCTCCAAGACTGCGCCATGATCGTCGTTTCGGGCGGCGTGAAGATGCAACACCGACATGCGACTGCGTTTACGCCGCGGATCGTCGCACCCGCAGCATGCTCACCGAAAAAGACTATCGCTGGTCACCTCTCAGATAGCGGCTTGCTGTCCAACGCATTGTCTGAATCGATGGCCGCCAACCGATTCAAGACATTGATGGAAATTTGAGATGCCGTTCCCAGCCTATGGAAGGGCCGGCATCTCCCCATCACCGACCCGCCAGGTCCACGCGCTCATCTCCGGCCGGTTCGCGATCATATCCTGCAACGAGGCCTCGAACGCTTCGTCCGCACCGGCCGGGACGACAAAGAGCGCGATCGGCTGCGGCCTGTTCTGGAGCGAAGCGTTGGCGATCGGCTGGTCGGTTCGCAGGTCGTAGCGCAATCCCTTCATACTCACTCGCGCAGACGAGCAAGGGCATCGACAAGCCGCTTTTCTGGACCGTCTCGGAAGGCATCCAGTTCGCGGACACCACCATCAACGCAATCTCCTCGACAATGGCGAGGTCGGCCAGGTTCAGTCCGAATGTCGCGACGCCGCCAGCATTGCCCGGCGCGAGCGACAGCATGACGCTCGAGGAAAAGCTCGAGGCGATCTGGAACATAACCCCTGTCGAGCTCAGGGGGACCGCCCGCAATGCAGACCCCGAGACCGGGTGGGCCGAACATCGCGGCAAACGCACGATTCTCGTTAACGCCGGAAGGCATGATGCTGCCTTCAGGCTGCTCGATGATCTGTCGGATCTCGAGATCGCCGAGTACCTGTCCAAAGTGCGATTGCGTCGGAGTTGACGAAGGAAGACGACGATGGGCATCTATAAGAACCGCGCTTCGGCGGCAAAGCGTCTCCATCACGGTGACCGACTTTCGCTCAATGGATGCACCGCGTACGGCCCATCTTCAAGCTGTTGAGACATGCGAGACCGTATGGCCAACTGCAACGAGGATACAAGCATCCGGCCTTCAGCAAAACTTCAGTGCCTGCGACGCGGGAAGTACCCGGCATTGCGTAAAGCGCCGATGAACAGGCTGGCCGGGCCTGCGATACTCGTCCTGGCCTGCGTTGCGAGCGGCAGCGTGTTCCAGTCCTCCAACGGAGCGATAAAGTTGGAGAAAGTGCCATTGACCATGCAATGGCTGGTCAACAAGCCCTGCTTATCCAGCACCAGAACCCCTGTCTGATTGCTTGGATACCGGATGGCGGCGACGCGCTGAAGTTCCATGTCGCCATCGATGCGCAAATTGAAAAGCAGGACGCCGTGGCTTCTATGGGCGATTTCCGCGACTTTTTCCGCGAAAGGAACAGAAAGCGCACGAACGCTATCGACTGCCATCCCGAAAACAAGCGCGTCCAGCTCATCCGCCGCCATGAGAAGATTAGTTCCCAAGAATATAAGGATTGCAATCGGTCCAGCCGGATTGTGCACAGTCATCGCACTCCGCCGGCTAGACGCCTGAGCATCGCGTGTATGAGGCAGCTCTCTCTCGGTAGGCATGTTTGCCCCCGTTGATTGAACCGATTGCCCAGGCCCATGACACACCGCTTGCTCGTTGCGGGGCTTCTCCGATAAAGCACGGCGAAAGCGATATGATACGTCGGGTACTCGCTAACACGAACTGCGACTTGGCTAGCAAGTCATGCTCACATCAAGGAACAGACTATGAAGCGCCAGATCCGGCCATTCATCGTGGAAGTGAAACAGAGGCGCGGTAAGCAGAAGCCAAGCCGTTCGATCTGGGGCGATCTCGACCTGTCCAAGATTGCCGCGGAGATGACGCAGCCGGCTCATGCTGCTCCGCTCCCAAATTCGGAGGTCATTGACTTCAGTATAAGACCCCTTGATGCTGAAGAAGGGGAAAAACCACAAGCGGAGTATATCATGGCCGATTTTCAGGACGCTCAGACTGTTCAGACAACAGTAGCGCCAGCCAAAGTGGAAGTGCCTGAATCGAAGAAGAAAGTTCCGCGAGCAAAGAAATCGAAGGCAGAGCTCGTAAAGCCTTCCCGCAAGAACGGAGCGAAACCTGCGCCCGCGGCCGCAGAAGCTCCCGTGGCAGCGAAGACCGCCCGCAAGACATATTCCGAGAAGGAACGCGCCCAGAAGCTTGCCCAGATCGAGAAATCGATCGCTGCCGGCGCGACCAGCAAGATTGCGGTCGGCCAGGCCGGCATATCGGAGCAGACCTACTATTATTGGAAGAGGGCTGCCGCACCTTCCTCAGACAGCGGCGATCTCCGTGATCTTGTCGCCCTCGAAGAAGAAAACAAGCGCCTCAAGAACCTGCTTGCCGAGCGTCTGCGCAAGGAAAATGCCGAGCTCAAGAAGAAGCTGGGCCTGGCCTAAGGCATCGTGAGCATCGCTGGAAATTCCGCCGACACTTAAGGCGGTAGCGGCGGCATATCGCCTTCGCCGACCCGCCACACCCAGGAGCCGATCTCCGGTCGCGCGGCGATCATTTCGTCGAGCGACGCTTCGTAGTTCTGGTCCGCTCCGGCCGGAACGACAAAGAGCGCGATCGGCTCGTCCTTGTTCTGAAGCAACGCATTGGCGATCGGCTGGTCGGGTTGCAGGTCAAAGCGCAACCCCTTGACGCTCTTCTCGCGAAGGCGGGCGAGCCCATCGACGAGCCTTTTCTCCGGGACCGTCTCGTAGGGAATCCAGTTCTCGGAGACCACCATCAACGCGACCTCCTCGACAATGGCGAGGCCGGCCGGGTTCAGTCCGAAGGTCGCGATCACCATCAGATGTGAGTTCGGATCCGCTGCCCACAGCGACAATTCTCTCTCGAAACGTGCCTGCAAACGGCGGTGCAATGCATCTTCGATAATGAAGGGAAAGCCGGGCAAGTGCCTGATGACGAGTTTCTGACCGGAGCGGGCGGGGACGATCTCCTTCACTTCGCCGACCAAGACGAGCAACTTTCGGGGACCTGATTTAGGCGGGAGGGCCGTGCCGAGAACCGCGTTGCGACGATGCTCGATGGCTTGCTTGTTCTCGGCGCGAAACGGCTCGGGCACGAACAGGATATCCGCGAGTGGGCCGCCCCTCACCGTCATTTGCCCGGCAGCCTCGAGCAGATGCCAGCGGACATTCCACCAATGCCGTTTGCCGGCCCACCTCGATGTCCAGACCGTCAGTTCGGCCTCGTGCCAGAGATAATGAAGCAGGCCACGCAGCGACATCCTCCTGGGATCGGCCGTTACGCTGGCGGAACTTTGCCCCGCAGGCACCGATGCCGCACGGCTCCCCGTCTTCGACAGGCTGAAGTCCAACTTGAGGGCGGCCAAGCCGTTTTGCGGATCGAGCTGTATCGCGCTGCCCATCAGGGCGCCCAGCCCGGACAGTTCGTAAGGCGATTCATACGAATCGCAGGACGGATCATGCCCGCCGCCGCTCAGCGGCATGCGCTTGATCAGATGAAGGTCGCCGATGCGGGCGATGTACATCGGGCAGCCCGGCTCGCGGCACAGGCATAGCGGGCGCTCGCTGCGGGCATAGGCGTTCGCCAGCGCCGACTGCAGGTCGGGCGCTCCCTCCTCGTAGACCGCACTGCCAATTCTGAACCGTCGCATCACCTCCACAGCTCCAGGTCGCCGCCGCATTCCTGTGCGCGCATTCAAGTCATGGGTTTGCAAAGAGCGCAACCCCTTTGGGGCATCGGCGCCAGAGGCAGAGGGGAGCCGGGAGGAGCGTGGCCCGGCTGGCGCGGAGAGAGTGTCGGCGCGGGCGCCATTCCCCTCTCGCGAAGGACATTTCCATGAACATCGTTTCGACCACACCTGCCGTTGCCCGGACGGCTACTCCAATCGGCGCGCCGACGCCGGCCTCCATCGACACCGCCCAGGCGATTCATCAAGCGGCAACGCTGCTTCTGCCTTTCCTCGAGCAGGGCAAGCCCGTCACCACCGCCGCACTGCGCACCGCCATGACGACCAGTTTTGGCGGCAGCGATGCGCAAGGGTTCTGGCTTTGGAAGGACGCCTATGAGGCGCTCGAAGTCTCCCAGGTGCTGTTTCTGCGCCGGTTCGGTCCGGCGATCCTGTCCCGGTCGAGCACGCCCCAGGCAATGCTGGCGATGATGACGCGCATCGCGGACCTTCTTCCCACCCACACGCGGCGCTCCGACGAGAGCCAGGCCATGCAGCAGCTCTCCACGCCCTTGCCGCTCGCCTTCGTCACGGCGCACGCTGCGGCGATCGCATCTTGCGACCTGGTTCTCGAACCTTCGGCCGGCACCGGTCTGCTCGCTGTCCATGCCGAGATGGCGCGCGCTTCGATCGCCCTCAATGAGTTTGCCGCGACGCGGGCCGATCTCCTCGGACTGCTGTTTCCAAGGGTCCCCGTCTCGCGGCACGACGCGGCCCATATCGACGATCATCTCGACGCGGCCATCGAGCCGTCCGTCGTGCTGATCAATCCACCGTTCAGCGTCGGCGCCTATGTCGACGGCCACGTCACTGACGCGGCATGGCGGCATCTTTCCTCCGCATTCGCACGCCTGCGCGCTGGCGGGCGCTTGGTCGCCATTAGCGGCACCGGGCTGTCTCCGGAAAACCCCAAATGGCGGCCGGCCTTCGAGCGCCTGCAGCAGCAGGGCACCGTCATTTTCACCGCGGCGATCGATGGCCGTGTCTACGCCCGCCATGGCACCACCACTGAGACCCGCCTGACAATTATCGACAAGGTACCGGAGGCCGACCCGACCGGGTTCGTCCGGCCTCCGGGCAAGGCAACTGATGTCGAAACGTTGCTCTCCTGGATCACGGATCTGCCGCCCCGGACACCGGGCGGCTTTCCGGATTCGATCAGTGCCCTGTCCAACGTCATCGCGCGCAATGCCGCCATGCACATGGCTGCCCGATCGGGGGTGAGAGCCGCACCCCTCGCTGTCTCAACGGCTGCTCCGCAGGCCGTCCAATCGGTCCGTACGAATGCGCGGGCCAAACCCGACCGCCAGGTCAAGGCAAACAGCACGCCGGCGGTCCCCCTCGCCTATGAGCTACGCGACTGGATGCCGGAAGAGGGCGGCCGCCTCACCGACACGATCTACGAACCCTACGCGCTCCAGTCGATCGACATTCCCCGCGCAAAGCCGCATCCGACGCCGCTCGTGCAGTCGGCCGCAATGGCCGCCGTCGCGCCGCCAAAACCTTCGTATCGGCCGCTTCTTCCTGATGCGATCATCGACGAGGGCCTGCTGTCGGACGCCCAGCTCGAAAGCGTCATCTATGCCGGCGAAGCCCATTGCGGCCATCTCGCCGGCACCTGGACGGTTGACGAGACCTGCGATGTCGTCTCGGCCGCGCCAGAAGGGGCTGCGAACGCGGTCCGCTTCCGTCGTGGTTGGTTTTTGGGTGACGGAACCGGCTGCGGCAAGGGACGGCAGGTCGCCGGCATCATCCTCGACAATTGGCTGCAAGGGCGGCGCCGCGCGATCTGGATTTCCAAGTCGGACAAATTGCTTGAGGACGCTCAGCGAGATTGGGCGGCACTTGGCCAGGAAAAACTTCTCGTGCAGCCGCTGTCGCGCTATCGGCAGGGCACGCCGATCCGCCTTGCCGAGGGCATCCTGTTCACGACCTACGCGACGCTGCGCTCGCAGGAACGGGAAGGCAAGAAATCCCGGATAGCCCAGATCCTCGACTGGGTTGGCCAAGAGGCGGGGAGGGCCGAAGGCCCGACAGGGAACGGAGGAGAGTCGGCAGGGAAGGCCGAAAGCCAGACAGGAATTGGAGAAAACCCGTCGGCGGCGAAAAACTCGTTCGATGGCGTCATCGTCTTCGACGAGGCCCACGCCATGGCCAACGCCGCTGGCGGCAAAAGCGAGCGTGGCGACGTCGCGCCGTCGCAGCAGGGAAGGGCGGGACTGCGGCTGCAGCACGCCCTTCCCGACGCCCGTATCGTCTATGTCTCGGCAACCGGGGCCACGGCGGTCGAGAACCTCGCCTATGCGCAACGCCTCGGGATCTGGGGCAGCGAGGATTTCCCGTTCGCCAACCGCTCTGAATTCGTCGCGGCGATCGAGGATGGCGGCGTGGCGGCGATGGAAGTGCTCGCCCGTGACCTTAAGTCGCTCGGCCTCTACACGTCGCGCTCGCTCTCCTATGACGGCGTCGAATACGACCTGCTCGAGCACGCGCTGACCGAGGAACAGATCCGTATCTACAACGCCTATGCCGACGCATTCCAGGTCATCCACAACAACCTGACGGCAGCACTCGAGGCGACCAACATCACCAGTGTGTCCGGCACGCTGAACCGGGACGCAAAATCGGCGGCGCGCTCGGCCTTCGAGAGCACCAAGCAACGCTTCTTCAGTCATCTCATCACCTCGATGATGACGCCGACCCTGATCGGGGCGATAGAGCAGGACCGCGCCGACGGTCATTCGGCGGTCGTGCAGATCGTCTCGACCGGCGAGGCGCTGATGGAACGACGCCTTGCCGAAATCCCGACCGAGGAATGGTCGGACCTGCATGTCGACGTCACGCCGCGCGAGTACGTCGGCGGCTACTTGATGCACTCCTTCCCAACCCAATTGTTCGAGGAATATTCGGACGCGGAAGGGAACGCCTATTCGCGGCCTGTCCACGACGAAGATGGCAATCCGGTTCAATGCCGCGAGGCCGTTCGCCGGCGCGACGAGATGGTCAAAAAACTCGCATCGCTGCCGCCGGTCGGCAGCGCACTCGACCAGATCATCCACCACTTTGGCACCGACACCGTCGCCGAGGTGACCGGCCGGTCGCGC
Source organism: Mesorhizobium bavaricum (assembly GCF_056781655.1). Lineage (NCBI taxonomy): Bacteria > Pseudomonadati > Pseudomonadota > Alphaproteobacteria > Hyphomicrobiales > Phyllobacteriaceae > Mesorhizobium > Mesorhizobium bavaricum. Next base: position 196,332 of record NZ_JBXAYV010000002.1, read on the forward strand.
CGCATAGTGAAGAAGAGCGGCCGCGACGGCATCGACCGGCTGGCCGTGGAAAACCGCCCTGGCTCGGCCAATCTCGCCGAGACCCAGAGTTTTATGGATGACGACAAGAGCGTTCTGATTTTTTCCGATGCCGGCGGCACGGGCCGCTCGTACCACGCCGATCTCGGGGTCAGGAACCAGGGGCTGCGCAAGCACTATCTGCTTGAGGCCGGCTGGCGCGCCGACAACGCCATCCAGGGTCTCGGGCGGACCCACCGCACAAATCAGAAGCAACCGCCGCTGTTCCGGCCCATGGCCGCGAACGTGAAAGCCGGCAAGCGCTTCCTGTCGACGATCGCACGACGGCTCGACACGCTAGGTGCGATCACGCGCGGCCAGCGCCAGACCGGCGGGGCAGGGTTGTTCCGCGCCGAGGACAATCTCGAAAGCCTCTACGCGCGGGCCGCACTTCGCCAATTTTACATGCTGCTGCATCAGGGCAGGATCGAAGGTTGTTCGCTCACCACCTTCGAGACGGTGACCGGGCTGTCGCTGACGACCGATGAGGGCGGGCTGCGCGACGAACTGCCGCCGATCACGACCTGGCTCAATCGCCTGCTGGCGTTGCGGATCGAAACCCAAAACCTGCTGTTCGAGGTGTTCGAGCAACTGATGACGGCGAAGGTCGAGGGCGCGGTCGCTGCCGGCTCCTATGACAAAGGCCTGGAAACGATCACGGCGGAGAGTATCGTCGTCACCGATCGCCGCACCGTCTACGCGCACCCAGTCTCGGGCGCGCAGTCGCATGTGCTGACCGTCGCGCGCAAGGACCGAATTCGGCCGCTCAGCCTCGTCGACGCGCTGGCCATCGTCCGGGCCGAGCCGCAAGCGGTTCTGCTGGTGAACGCCCGTTCCAACCGTGCGGCGATCCGGCTGCCCACTGCGAGCCTGATGCTCGACGACGGAACCATCGAACCCCGAGTGCGCATGCTGCGGCCGACGGACGAACAGCGCTTCGGGCTCGACGCCCTTGCCGAGACCCACTGGCAGCCCGCCGACCGGAATCTGTTCTGCGACCTGTGGCAGGCAGAGGTCACTGCCGTCCCGGAGTTCACCACCAGCACCTTTCACATCGTGACGGGCCTGCTGTTGCCAATCTGGCGTCGGCTGCCGGATCATGATTGTCAGGTCTACCGGATCCAGACCGATGCTGGCGAGCGTATCATCGGGCGTCACATCGCGCCGACCCTTGTGGCGACCATGTTGCGCAATCTGGGTATCGATCATGTACCGGCGCTCGCCCCGCAAGATGCCTGGACCACCGGGCTCGTGGAAGGCAGGGTCGGACTCCAACTCGCCGACGCACTGATCCTGCGCCGCAGTCGGATCATGAACGACTACCGTATCGAATTGATCGGCTTTACCGACGCTTTAGTTCCGCGGCTGAAGGCGCTAGGCCTGATCTCCGAGATCATCTCCTGGAAGCTCCGGCTGTTCATCCCGGCGAGCGAGCAAGGGCCGTCCATCCTCGCCGCGCTCCTCGACCGCCACACACTGGTCGGCGTCACCGACCGCGCGTCAGTGGCGTGAGGGGAGACGATCATGACCGTCTCGGCCTCCGAGCTGGCACGCCGCCTTGGCGAACATGCCGAGGCGGTGTGCCTCGAATATCTCTCCAACGGCCATCGCTCCGGCAATTACTGGATGGTCGGCGATGTCCGCAACACGCGCGGCCGCTCCATGCATGTGCGGCTCAAAGCGGTGGGCGGCAAGGCAGCCGGAAAGTGGGTCGACGAGTTGTCGGGGGAACATGGCGACCTGCTTGACGTCATCGAGCTGAGCTGTGGTCTGGTCGACTTCCGCGAGGTCGCGGACGAAGCACGTCGCTTCCTCTCCATGCCGCTGCCATCGCCCCAGCCTGCGCCCCAGTCCCTTGGCGCGCAGCGCCAGCCTGCCGCGGCACGCGGCTCCCCCGACGCTGCGCGTCGCCTGTTCGCCATGTCGCAACCGATCGCCGGCACGCTGGCCGAACGATACCTCGCCAGCCGCGGCATTCTGCTCTCCGTGCATGAGCGTGCGCTGCGCTTCCATCCCGGCTGCTACTACCGGGATTTCGTGACCGGCGAGACGCGGACCCTTCCTGCCCTGATTGCCGCTGTCACCAGCTTCGACGGGAAGATCACCGGCCTGCAACGCACCTGGCTTGGTCCCTCGGGTCAGGGCAAGGCGCAACTCGCCGATCCACGCCGCTCACTGGGTCATCTCCTGGGCAACGCCATCTGGCTTGGCCTTGAGCCCGGTGCGCTCGCCCCGGTCATGGCCGCCGGCGAGGGGTTCGAGACGATGGCGTCGCTTAAGGTGGTGATGCCGGCGCTGCCGGTTGCCGCCGCCACTTCGGTCAATCACCTCGCCGGCCTTACCTTCCCGCCTGGCTGCCGTCGCCTCTACATCGCGGCCGATGCCGATGCCGCCGGCCGGCACGGCATCGAGCGTCTCAGCCAGCGAGCCGGCGAAGCCGGAATCCTCGCCCTGGTGTTGCGGCCGCAGCTCGGCGATTTCAACGACGACCTGCGTCATCTCGGGCCCGCCCGTCTCGCGGCATGGCTCCGCGACCAGCTCGTCCCGGAGGATGCCCGTCTCTTCCTGCCGGCCGGATGAACGACCCCGACCGGCAGGCGGGCAAGGGTGGCGTGAGCGGAAGACTTGGCAGGCATGGCGCGGTCCGCCGGAGAGGCCGCGCCCGCGGCCTGCCTGAGAGGCGACCCCTGCCACCCCCCAGTCACGGCCGCAACGGCTGCGCCGTCCTTCGCTCGCGCTCCGGCCTTCGGTGCGGCCGTGCCCGGGGCGCGGCCGGGATGCGCTGTCAGGCCGCGAAGGGCGCGGCCATAACCGACGGAGACACGCCATGACCCACAAGCTTCCCCTCGACGACGCCTACGAGCCCTACCACGCCTCCTCGCCGACCGACCGCGTCATCCTCGAACTGCAGATGTACGGCCATCGCCGGCATCAGGACGAACCTGATCCTCGGCCACTTCCCGACGACGAAGTGATCCGGGCCGGCCTCGCCGGGATCGTGGAAACCTTCGCCGGCATGCTCGGCGACACGAGGCTCGAACCCGATCTCGACGACCTGCTATGGTCCTTCGCAAACGTCTTCCACCGTGCCGCCGAGCGTGTCGCCCGCAGCCTCGACCGCAATGAGGAGGCGCAGCGTTCGAGCCAGCAGGAGCAGGACGGCTCCGAGGTGAAGTCGGTCGATCTCGAACGGCTCACGGCCGAAGGCATCACCTATATCGAGCGCCGCAACGTGCTCGAAATCATGCGCGATGAGGCCGCCGACCTCTACGAGGCACAAACCGGATCGGCATGGCGGCCGCGCACCGGCTCCAAGATCTCCCACCAGGCGATGACCGCTGCGGTGATCGACTCCCGCGACTTCCTCGCCGCCCGTCGCCACGCCGAAACCGAGGTGCTCGTTCCAGCCGGGACCAAGATCGCCTTCGCCGGCGGCCTCGACTGCAATGATCACGACCGGATCTGGGACGCGCTCGACAAGGCTCGCGAGAAGCATCCCGACATGGTTCTGCTCCACGGCGGCAGCCCGCGCGGCGCCGAGCGCATCGCAGCCTGCTGGGCCGAGAACCGGAAGGTCACTCAGATCGCCTTCAAGCCGGACTGGAGCAGGCACGCCAAGGCGGCCCCGTTCCGCCGCAACGACCAGCTTCTCTCGGTGGTGCCCTACGGCCTGATCGTCTTTCCCGGCTCCGGCATCACCGACAACCTTGCCGACAAGGCGCGTCGGTTGGGCATTCCCGTCTGGCGGTTCGCGGAGGGCGGCGCGTGAGCGCCGTTTTCTTGCAAATCCAGAAAATCCAGATAATATGGAGACTGATCAAGGAGTCCAGCCATGCGCCAGTTCACGACGGGGGATCTCAACAAGCAGGTCGGCGACGTCACCGACGTTGCCAGCCGCGAACCCGTTATTCTCACCAAGCACCGGAAACCCCGGTTCGTGCTGATGAGCTACGAGCACTACGAACGGATGCGCATCGGCGGCGATCCCCGCCGTGCATACCATGTCTCCGACATGCCGGAGGAACACAGGGAACTCTTCGCCGCCGAGATCGACCGATTGGCGCGCGGGGAAGGATACGATGATGAGCGGTAGATTTCTGCCTGGTCAGGTGATCTCCTACCCGTATCTTTGGGCATGGCAACACGAGCGCGGCGAAACGGAAGGCCGCAAGAGCCGGCCGACCTGCGTGGTCATCGCTGTCCGCGGCGCAAGAGATGGCCTGACCCATCTCGCGCTCCTGGCGATAACCACTTAGCCACCGACCAGCGATCGGGTCGGTTTGGAAGTCTCCGCTATCGAGTGCCGCCGCGCCGGTCTGACCGATCTCAAACGCTGCTGGATCGTGGTTGACGAATACAACTACGATATTGCCGAACGCTCCTGGTACATCGAAGCCGACGGCAAGCCCCTCGGTCGGTTCAGCAAGGCATTCATGATGAAGATCGCAGGCGCCTTTATCGAAGCGCGCAGCGAGGGCCGCCGCGTCAGCCGTCTGGATTGACGTTCTCTTTTCGCGGCCATGCGCTCGATCCAGGACGTGAGCCTCTGACTGGCCGACAAAGACAACTAGCTCCAAGCGCGAAGCGCCACTAGCCAGATGCGCGTAGCGCCTCCGGCAGCGGCAAGGTCCGGGCGCGCCGGCCTGCGGCCGGCCGGCTCTCGTCGCGGCGTCCCGCCGCTCCGCGAGCCGGCTTTGCCGTCTCGGCCTTCGGGTGACGATCCCTAGCGCAAGGTCAGGGGAGAGGGCGGCCGGCGCGGGGCGGGGGCGCTGGAGAGAAGGGAAAGCCACCATGTCGATGATATTCATAGGCGGATCACGCGAGATATTCGAGCTGCCGGAACCTGCCATCGCTCGCATCGGCGCAATCGTTGCTGCCGAGCACGGCGTGCTGATTGGCGACGCGCCTGGAGCCGATGCCGAGGCGCAGGGCCTCCTCGCCGGCTACAAGTACGAGCATGTCGGTGTCTTCCATGCCGGCAAGGAACCCTACAACAATCTGGGCGATTGGGCCGCCTACCATGTCCCGTCACCTGGAGGCACTCATGGATATTGGTACGACGCCGCCAAGGACCGGGAGATGGCGCGGCGCGCCGACTTTGGCATGATGGTCTGGGACGGCGCATCACCCGGCACGGCCGTCAACGTGCTTCGGCTCGCCATCGCGAACAAGCCGTGCGTCATTTACGATCTGACCAGGGGCCGGATGGCGACGACGTACAATGTGGAGGACTGGTGCGCCATGCTCCGCCATGTCGATCCGGACATTCGCCGCCAGGTCGAAGCCCGCATGATGCCGGACGAGCGTCTGGCGTTGCCAGGATGATGGATGCGGTCCAGCCGACAGGCCGGCGGGTTCCTTATGTTCATCCGGCTCCTCGCCGCCTAATCCACTTGTATGAGCGGACGGAGCCGGCCCCTTTTCCACGCGCAGAGCCGCCGGGCGTCGTGCAGATGATCATCTTGACCCGTCTCGCCTCTGAAGCGGGTGCAAGCCTGCCGAACAAGATCCTGGCTTGCCGGGTCATCCAACCTGACTGCGCCGTATCGTCCCGAGGGGCGTGAAGTTCGCTGCCAGCCGGCTCCGATCTCGAAACCGCTATGCCGCCATTCCGAGCACGCAAGGAGGTCACGCGCCGGGCTGCTGTTCGATGTGTTGGCAATGCCGACGACATGACCCGAGAGGCTGCAGCATGTTCCTGCGATCCGGCACCGTTGCGTCGGCGGTCTAGCGATGGCGGCCTGAGTTCTTGTCCATCTGCCGCATCCGGGCCATTCCCGTTTCATGTCGCCTTTGTAGACGACCGCCTGCTTTGTGCGGTCAACCCCCGTTGGGGGTACACTCGGCGAATATTCAGGAAAATTCGATTTTTGTTTTTGGTCTGCGGGCAGGCGAAGGGCCTTCCCGCAATTTTTCGGCAAATAGAATTTTCCAGAATTTTCGCCGAGATGACCGCAGCAGGACGGCCCTCTCCTTTGGCGCCATCGGGAATGGTCCCGATGCAACCGAAGGAGAACTACCATGGCCACCACGATCGCAAACCTCACCACCAAGGCCGACGGCTCGATGGAAGGCGTCTTTGCCACGCTCCGGGTCAATGCCCCGATCACCCTCATTCCGAACACCAACAAGTCGCGCGAGGACGCCCCCGACTACCGGATCGTCAACAAGCGCACGGGCTTCGAGATCGGAGCCGGCTGGCACCGCATCTCCCAGCGTTCGGGCGAGGAATACCTCTCGGTCAAGCTGGAAGCCCCGGAGATCGGCGTCATCTTCGGCAATCTCGCTCCCGCCCCCGGTGGCGAGGAAAACAAGAAGGTCATCCTCTGGAACAACCCCCAGTGAGGCATCGGTGGCCGGCCCCGCAAGGGGCCGGCTCCCCACCGGCAAAAAGGAGGTTGCAATGAGCCGCTATACCATCACTGTCACTGGTACCACCGGAAAAGTCCGCTCGGATCCAGACGCTGTCATCGGTTACGATCCACCACTCCGGACCTACTTCCTGCAAGCGTTCCCGCACGAAGAAACCGACGAGCCCGGTCTTTGGCTCGGCACCCACGATCGCGCGTTCGAAACGCTTGAGGATCTTCACCGCGCAGCCATCTCACACGGCTACGACTTCATCCCGCTGTCGCCCAAACTGGCCGCAAAGCTGGCCGACGACAAAGCGGCAGCTAGCGGGCGTCCGGTGCAAAACGCAATCCTCGGCAGGTGCTGAAACACCTCAACCAACCCAAGTAGGCAACACGTCTCAGGGCCCGCGACGGAACACTCCGTCGCGGGCCCTTTTTTTGCGCGTCGCAAAAGAGCCACGAACATCACCCGCTACAGCAAGAGACAGCGACTCCAAACCGCCGATTATTCCTTCGGCAGTTTGTGTTTATGAATGCCGATATAGTCCTGGACAGCCTTTCGCAGCAGTTCGGTCATGCTGTGCCCGTTGCTGATCGCCAGCAACTTGAACTGGCGCTGCTCCGCAGCCGTCAGATAGTAGCCGCAGCGGATCATCTCCTCCTCGCGAATCTTCTTTCCGGCGATGGGGTCCTTTTTCTGGCCCTGCCGCAGTAGCTTGCGGAAATCGGGCCCGACTGCCGGTGACGGCTTTGTCGATTCCTGCATCAGTTGCGCAGCTTGCTCCTTGTTCCCTGACGGCTCGGCCTTCGGCGGGATGAACATGCTCGGCAGCGCCGGCGGCTGCGTGGAGATCGCCTTCATCATGCGGGCCTTCTTGTCATCACCGGGTTTCGGTGCGGTTTCTTCACTCATGCCGCGTTCCTTGTGGCTTCGATGAAGGTTTGCAGAAGGTCGTCAAAGACCCCTTCGCTCTCGGCAACCGCCTTCGCGTCAGGCACCTCGGGGCTGTAAAGGGTCTGCCCGGTCTGAAGGTCGCGGTAGGCAATGCGATTGTGCAGGACGTGTTCTGCAATGGGCGTGCCGTTGGCCTGGATGATGGCGCGCAGTTCGGTCAGGGCTCGCGCCCTGCCATCGATGATGGTCTGCTTGGTCAGCACGAATATCGCAGGCAGCGGTCTACCCCGGCTCTCGACCGCCAGCGGAATGTAGTGGTCGGTGATCTGGATAGCGGCGGTTACATCGTCTAGGGCAAAATACACCGGCACGACCACAATATCGGCGGCGAAGAGCCCGGCCATGAGGTTGTCATTTGTGGTGCCTTCCGTATCGATCAATACGACGGAGCGCTCACCGTTGTGAGTGGCTGCAGCGTCAAGGATTTCCTGCGGGGTCATCGCGCTTACCAGCTGGAGCCTGTCAGGACGATTGCCAGCGTCACCCAGCATCTGGAACCAGCGGTTCATATTCTGCCGCCGATCGCCATCGATAAGAGTGACCGAGTAGCCGCGATGCAGCGCGACGGATGCGAGGGTGCGCAGCATTGTCGATTTGCCGGTGCCGCCCTTGGGGATCGCAGCGGAGATGATCATGGGGCCTCCTTCCGGCGTTGTCTCCTTGTCTCGATGTTAACATGGAGACAAGTCATCATGGACACATGAAACAAAATCACGGTCGAAACATCATGACATAGTCGACGGGGAAGCCTGGTTTGGCAACCCAGGCGCGCACAGATAAGGGCTCGCTAAAGATGCAGTTTTTGCGCAGCTGCTTTCGTCAGAAAAGAAGGTCCGGTGGCCCATCGACTGCGCATTTCTAAGCTTTGCCGGCTGCGCATAGGGCCCGATGTATCCATGTTAACATGGATACAAGTCGCCAACGCATCATAGACACATCGCATCAAATCACGATGGGAACATTTCGCCCGCGCTGCTGCCGCTGACAACTGGGCTGGTGAGAAGAGCGACTATATTTTCTTTCCTCGCTTTCCCCGTATTGGCAGGATAGCCTATTTTGTGATACACACAAAATAGGCGGCGCGGCCCTGGCGGGCCTTAGCGCCCGCAAGCGGGCTTGAGAGATGGATGCAGACGCCCAGAAAGCAGCGGTGAAGAGCGCGTCACGACGCTACGGCGAGGTGACGCACATCCGATTTTCGGCTGACGAGCTGGCCAACCTCAAAGCCATTGCGGAGCGGGACGGCGTTACCGTCAGCGAGGTCGTCCGGCGTCTCGTGCGGGCAGAGGTCGGGCATCTGCCTATCGCGTCAGAGGTGTTGCGGCCGGCGATCGTGGACATGACCGATCAGCTGCGGCGCGTCGGCATCAATTTCAATCAGGCCGTGCGCGCCATGAACGACGGTCGAGTTGCCCAGGATGAGGATCTTGAGCAGGCATTGATTGCCGTGGGCAACCTCGTGCGGCAGTTCCGCGACGAACTGAAGGCGATGACTGGCGGGTCCCGCAAGGCGAGGGAGGCCCGGCCATGAGGGGTCGTCTTGCTGGCTACGCGGCCGAAATTGAACGCTATCTGCGGGGCGCTCCCGGCGTGAAGCGTGAGGAGTTGGACGAGGAGAAGTCTCTGACGGGCGCCGGGCGCGAGGCGAGCGAATCCCAGGCGATGAAGAGTTATGAACGGACCGGTGGCAGCGGACGGGTCGGGCAAGGACAAGCCGGCTCGATGGTAAGTGCCAGGAACGGGCCTCGTTCGTCGCCGGGCGGGACAGGCGTGGCGGGGAGCCCCGTTTCCAGCAGGTCACCGAAGTCCGCCGTGGCTGCGAGCCCGCCCAACGCCGCTAGCGCGCCGATCATGGTCTATGGCGCTACGCTCGCCGGTTTCTGGCCGGACGAGGAGGAGGAAGACTGGAAACGGCGCGGGGGCGGCGGCCGTGTTACGGGTCGCGCGAGCGGTACAGGACGGGCGGCGCGCGTCGCCTATCAGGCGCGGGCCGTGGCTGCACGGGCAGGCTATGCGGCGGGCGCGCAGCCTGCCGTGTTCAAGGTTATGCCCAATCCGCCCTCGACCAAGGAAGCCGCCGCTCGGCTGCTCAATTACATCGGGAAGCGCGAAGACGAAAAAGGCGAGAAACACGACATCGAGATTTTTGACGAGGACGGGCAGATCCTTGCGACAGGCGGCGCACGAAAAGCGTTCCTGGAGACGTTTTGCCAAACGTTCGAGCCGCCCCTGGAAAACACCAATTTTATCGAGGTTCGTTTCGAACTCGCCGGCGAGGTCACCGATGCCGCATTGAGCGAGGCCTTGAACAAGGCCTTCGGCGCAAAACCGTTCATCTATGCGCAGGACGGCCAGACGGTGCAGGTTTACGCACACACCGATGAGCGGGCGGGGCCGCTTGCCAAGGTGCTTGCCGGCGGCCGGGAGAATTCGCGCAGCAAGGCGCTCGACAAGATCGAGGCGCGCTTGTCGGAAGCGATGGGCGCCGCTGGCGTGGTCGCCAAGGCAGAGGTAACGGCGGCCGTCAACCATGAACCCAAAGCGAAATACTTTTTGCAAAAGTTTATCCGCACCCACAGCCAGGTCCGCCACGCAAATGGCGAGCCCGTGCCCGGGGCGAAGAATGCCACCAAGGCGGCGGCTTCGGTCTACGAGCAATGGCGCCCACAGTTTTCGGGGCGTGAACGCCGCAATGCCTATCACCTGCTTTTCTCGGCAAAGGCCGGCACCGATGCCAACGCCGTTATGGCCGCGGCGCGGGCCGTGATGGAAGAGCGGGCGCCAGGATACAAGTTCGTCCTGGCGCATCACAAGGACACCAAGCACGTCCATATCCATGCGATGGTGCAGGCGCGCTCTGCCGAAGGTGAGCGCCTGAAGTTCTACAAGCCAGATCTGGTCGCCTGGCGCGAGACTTTTGCGGAAAAAGCACGCGAGAACGGCATTGCGATGGTGGCGACGCGGCGCATGGATCATGCGATGACGCGGCCCTTCACGAAGGAACATGCCGGAGCCTACAGCCGCGCCCAGAGCGATCCGCGCTACCAGGTCAGCGCCAAGACGATCGAGCGGGTGGAGGCCAAGCGGCAACGCCGTTTGGATGGACAATCCCTTGTCGTGAACGGCGATGCAATCGCTGCCGCATGGCAAAAGACTGTGACGACGATGCGTACCGCGGGCATAGTCGGTCAGGCTCTCTCGGCGGCGGAGTTGATCGGCAACAATTTGCTGCTGTTGCGTCGCGACCGCACAGGGGAGGGACAACCAGGTCCTGCCGCGGATCGCGGAGCTGATCAATCTAGGCAGCAGTCTTTCCTGTCCCATCCCGGTATGAGAGAATTGAATGCACTGATAGGAGATTTGAACATGGCGCAAACCCCCTTGGAAATGCGGCGTCAGATGGCCCGCGTCAATCAGGCTCTGGACAACATGCGCGAGACGCTGCCGCCGGCGCATCAGGGACAGTTCGAACAGTTTCGTGAAGAGGTGAACGACAAGATGCACGACCGTCTCGCGCGGCTGCAATTCGAGCGGCAGCAACAGCGTCGTGGTGGTGGCGGTGAGGAGCCAATCCCCGAGCGCGAGGCGCGAGGGCGAGACCTCCCAACTCGGGACGATCCCCGCCAGCCGGTTGAGCCGCGCACAGGCACCGAACAGGAGAAGGTGAGTGCCAAGCAGAAGGACGCCAACAAACAGAAGGCACGGCAGTCGGAAGAGCAGGACCGCAAGACCCAGCGCTCAAACGATAACGATTACGAGCGCTGAGCAAAGATCGCTTACCGGCCCTCTGGAACGCGGGAGAGTGCAAGGAACGAAAATGTCGCCGAGGCTCGTTGGTGCCTCGGCGGTTCAGGATCAGGGGCCACGTATGTCGTTGCGGGGCATTATATTGAATCTGCCAACTGCCGCATCGCGGGGGGTTAGATGCTGGTCCAGTTTCCGGCGAGCCGAAGCATTTGTCTCTCGAGTCACCCGCTGGGATCCAAGCCTCGGCAGCTTCGTCGGGACAGTTAGATGCTATTGGGATTTGGCCGCCGCGGCCGCGAGCATTGCCTGTCCCACCTCAACAGCGCCTTGTGCGGTCAGCGTCTCGCCGGCGTTCTGGATGTCGCGCAGCTCTTTGTTTTGGCTGAGCTTGAATTTTCCAACCAGGCTGGTGATCTCGATCTCCAAGGCCACGATCGCCTTGGCCATCGTGTCAATGAAATCCTTCGGCGCGTCGCCCATCTTCCACGGGGCCGGCTGATTGGCCTCGTGCATGTGAGTGAGCTTCGCGACGTTGCGGCGCACATAGCGCTCGTCGTCCCGGACAGTGATGCGACCATGGGCGTGGGCAACGAGATAGTTCCAGGTCGGCACCTGCTTATGGGATTCGTGTTTGCTGGGATACCAGTTTGGCGAGATGTAGGCGTCGGCCGCACGGAAGACGACGAGCACTTCATCGCCATTGGCAACCTCCGTCCAGACCGGGTTTTTACGAGCGACATGGCAATTGAGGACGCCCTTGTCGCCCTTTGAGCGGTCGAGCTCGAAGGGGATATGGTTGGCGTCGAGGGAGCCATTGCTCTGGGTGATCAGGATACCAAAGGGGTGTTTTTCGATAAGATCGAACAGGGCGTTCTGATCGGGTACGGCGAAATGCGGAGGAACGTACAAGGGGGAATCTCCTGTTGAAGGGCAGTTGTCAGTGGTCAGCGAGGTCTTGGCGAGCAGCCAGCGGCGACCTCGCTGCCGGCGAAGAGGGGGCCGGAACCCGCTGTCCACCGCGCTCGAGAACCGCCATCGAGAAGTGAGCGGGCACGTCGGATGCCGCGGCATAAGAGTGGGGTTGATCCGTAACGAGGCGCGCACTCTCGGCTGCATTTAGGATGATCTCGTGGCTGCCCACCGTGACCTTGAGCGAGCCCTGGGTAACCGAGAGCAGTTCGCGGGTATCGGGACTGTGCGCATCGGCTGCAAACACATCACCCGGCATGAGGACCCAGCTCCAAAGTTCGAACATTGTGCGTCCCGAGGTCGAGGTGTGAAGCTGTGCCCTGCTGCCTTCAGCGCTTGTCCAAAGCGTCCTGGTCACGCTCCGTTCGATCGGCAGGTCGGGGGCCATGGAAGGCGCCTCGTTCAGCAAATCGGCAACCGATAGGGAAAACGCCGCCGCCAGACGGCAAAGGATGCCGATACTCGGGTTTGCCTTACCCTGTTCAAGCGCGACAACCGTCCCTTTCGACAGGCCGGCCAGTTTGGCCAATCGATCGAGGGTCAGGTTTTGGTCGCGTCTCAGATTCTGGATCCGGATCGCGATCGCCTGGCCAAGCTCCTGCTCAGTCTCCAGAGGTGTCGGGGTGTCGGTCATTATATTGACTTCGGCTCTCGCTTCGCTTACGGTCAATATAATGACCGGCGCAAAATTGCAACCGCGCCTTAAACAGGAATTGGCCAGTGCGCTTTGAAACGAAGGCAATCCATAGCGGTCGAGCTGTCGATCCATCCACGGGCGCGGTTTCTTTACCGCTTCATACCAGCACGACGTTCGAGCGCGGTGCCGACGGCTCGTTTCCGTTTGGGTTCGAGTACACTCGCGATGCAAATCCGACGCGCAATGTATTCGAGTTGGCGATGGCCGCGCTCGAACGTGGACACGAAGGCATAGCCTTTGCGTCCGGCATGGCTGCAATCGCTGCGGTCTTTGAAAGCCATCCCTCGACGGGGCGAATCGTTCTTCCCGACGATATCTATTTTGGCATCCGCTCGCTGATCGACGAAACCGACATCGGCTCTCGCTTCGACTTCCACCCAGTCGACATGCGCGATCTGGATGCGGTGCGCGCCGCGGTCACCTCAAAGCGGACTGGCCTCGTCTGGGTCGAGACCCCATCGAACCCGATGATCCGCGTTGTCGACATTTCGGCTATCTGCAAAATCGCCCATGAGGCCGGCGCCATGGCGGTGGTCGACAATACGTGGGCCACGCCCGTGCTTCAGCGGCCGCTTGAGCTTGGCGCGGATGCGGTCATGCACTCGGCAACAAAGTACATTGGTGGCCACTCGGATCTGATGGCGGGCGTCGTTGTTGTCCCGCAATCGTCGCCATTCGGACGTCCGCTACGGATGGTCCAGAAACACAAGGGCTGCGTCGCGGCACCTTTCGACTGTTGGTTGGCACTGCGAGGGCTGCAGACATTGCCGATCCGCATGGGCGCTCATTGTGAAGGCGCCCAGAAGGTTGCGGAGGCCTTGGCGTCCCATCCCCGCGTCGAGAAAGTGCTCTTTCCAGGCCTGGAAGATGATCCTGGACACGAACTGGCTACGCGGCAAATGAGCGGTTACGGAGCGATGCTTTCCTTTATCGTCGAAGGTGGAACCGATGCCGCGATGGCGGTGGCCGGCCGCCTCAAGCTTGTCGTGCGGGCGACAAGCCTCGGCGGGACGCACTCCCTGATCGAGCATCGCGCATCCGTCGAGGGTTCGAAGTCTAAGGCGCCAGGCGGATTGCTGCGAATGTCCGTGGGGCTCGAGCACCCTCAGGACATCATTGACGACCTGAAGCAGGCCCTGAACGCAACTTTCAACGTATGAAGCGCAGCCAGTGGGCCCTCGTCTGCCGAAGGATCTGTGATGGACCATAACCTCAGCCATTTCTTACTGGTCTATACCGCCTATATTATCGCCGCCGGCAGCCCAGGCCCGAGCACCATGCGGATCATGGGAACGGCGATGCAACAAGGCCGCCAGGCTGCCCTCGCTATCTCCGCCGGCGTTGTCACCGGGTCGGTTTTCTGGGGCATCATGGCGGCAACGGGCATTTCCGCTCTCCTAGCCACCTATGCCCAGGCTCTTGTCGTCCTGAAAATTCTAGGGGGCTTCTATCTGCTGTTTCTTGCGTTCAAGGCGGCGAGGGGAGCTTTGTCACCCGAGACGGCCGACAGTGTTGCGGCTATGGCCACCCGGCCTGTTTCTGGCTTGGCACTCTATAGGCGTGGTCTTCTGATGCATCTTAGCAATCCCAAGTCGATTCTGGCCTGGATAGCCTTGGTCACACTTGGGCTCGGTCCCGATGCCTCGGCGACGGACGTAATCCTCATCCTCGCAGGGTGCGCAGTGCTGAGCGCGACGATTTTTTGCGGATATGCCGTCGTGTTTTCCACGCAACCCATGGTCCGGATGTATCGGCGGGCGCGGCGGCGAATTGAGGGTGTTTTGGCGGTCAGTTTCGGCTATGCGGGCCTAAGGCTCGTGCTCTCTCGAATCTGAAAAACCTTTCAACCTGTAGGCGGCGCATCCGAGCTCTTGAAAGCCAGACGTAGGTTTGACAATGTCCGAGCAAAACGCCAGTTTTTTAGGCGAGAAACTGAGACTGCCGACGCCAGCTTAAGGCGCATCGAATATGACGTGGACATTATGTCGTATAGCGAAGCCCACTTGCAAGTAGCTTAAAATCGAGGGGAAGGCGTTCGATAGACATTTTGAATCGAGGGGCTCGGCCACCTCGGCTTCTTAACCCTGATTATTGCGCGACTACGGAGGCATGGAGGCAACCGTCCTCTTTGGTCAGTGGTCGCGGCGCTTTCCTTCCAGAAGATCGACGACCGCCCGTGCTGCATCCAGGACGTGGTTTCCAGGGCCAACACGGCGGCTACTCCATGGTCAAACTGATAATCCTGACGCGGCACCACGCCACCGCACACGACGATGATGTTTTCAGCGCCTTTTGCTTTCAGCGCTTCGACGAGGTGGGGAAGTAGTGTCTTGTGTTCGGGGGCGAGCGAGGACGCTCCGATCACATGCACATGAGAAGCCACGGCCATGCCTGCCGTTTCTTCCGGGGTTTGCAACAGTGGCCCACCGACCACGTGGAAGCCGAAATCGCCAAACGCCGGTGCAATCACTTTGGCGCCGCGGTCATGGCCATCCTTTCCGAGCTTGGCCACCATCAGCTTCGGTTGGCCGCCAAGCGAGACGGCAACGTCTCTGACGCGGGACATTAGGGTTTGGTATTCGGGCTCATTTCTGGACGGAGGCGCCGTAAACCTCCGAGGTCACCTCAGGAACGGCCACGTGATCGCCGAAGGCGCTACGCAGGGCGTCGGAAATCTCCCCAACCGTCGCGCGAGCATGATGCGAGCAGCCAAAGCGTAGAACGCGCCCCAAGGCCGAGCGGGTTGTTGCAGGCCGAGAAGGAGCTTGACGCCAGGGGCTGGCTGTCTGCAGCGCTAAAAGCGCCAGAGTAGAAGACTGAGGCGGTTTCGATAGCCGCCGAATACTGGACCTTCCACTTTGCGACCCGGGACAGCGATGTCCAGGCTTTTTTGCGCCTTGTGGCTTCAGCAGGACTTGCACCGACAGAACTCGCGCTCCCCCCCGATTTTCGTCCGCCCACGGTATCGCGTAGGGTGAACTTCCTTGAGGATTTTTGGCACCCAATGAATTTTTTTCGCTGGGTATGGCCGCAGATTTCTGGTTTCTCTACCGCATCGAATTCAACCGCAGAACGTCATAGTCGGGTGGTCAAGGATCACCCGGGGGCTTTTTGCAACCATTGTGAGGGCATCATGCGGAGCGGCGGGCAGGTTCTAGTTGAAGCATTACGGATAAACGGGGCCGAGGTGATCTTTGGTGTGCCCGGAGAAAGTTACCTCGCCGCACTGGACGCCATTCACGATCAGGGGAATGCCCTGCGCTATGTCACCATGAGGCAAGAAGGAGGCGCAAGCTTTGCCGCCGCAGCCTATGGGGATTTGACGGGGCGCCCTGGCATCTGTTTCGTAACGAGGGGACCTGGCGTGACGTCCGCCACGATCGGCTTGCATACCGCGATGCAGGGCTCGACGCCGATGATCCTCCTGATTGGCCAAATTAGCCGGCCTTACCGCGACCGCGAAGTTTTCCAAGAAATTGATTACAGACGCTTCCTCGGTGAAACCGTGAAGTGGGTAGCGGAAGTAGATGACGCCGCCCGGCTGCCTGAGTACGTCAACCGAGCGTTTAAGATCGCAGTGTCCGGACGACCAGGGCCGGTTGCGCTTGCGCTGCCCGAAGATATGCTGTTTTCGCTGACCGATACCCCCGACCTAGCTGCGGCTCGAGCGACGCCCGCCACTCCTTCTCCCGCAGACATCTATGCAGTCGGCCAAATGCTTGAGCAGGCAAAAAGACCCCTGTTACTGTTGGGAGGAACAATCTGGACACCAGAGGGGCACGCGGCCGTCATTCGGTTTGCCGAGGCACATGACCTGCCCGTCGCCATCGGCTTCCGGCGCCAAGGATTATTCCCCCATGATCATCCCAACTTTGTAGGTAGTGTTGGCTTTGGGGCGGCATACCGCAGCCGAACCAATACGCCCGCGAGGCCGATTTGGTTATCGCTCTGGGCTCCCGCCTGAATGATCCGACTACGATGAAACATAAGATCATTGCAGCGCCACGACCCGACTGCCAGCTTGTACATATCCACCCGGGGGCGGAAGAACTGGGGAGGCTCTATCAGGCCGATTTGCCGATCCTGGCGGACCCGAGCCTCGCCGCTTTGGCGCTCGCTGAACTTCGGCCCACGCGTCTCCATACCGCAGCAACGTCCGACGCTTTGGCCGGTTACACGGCCCATGTGACGTTGCCGCCTCAACCTGGGCCGGTCGACATGGCCGAGGTCATGCGCGTGCTCAACGAGCGCCTTCCTCGCGACACGACAATGACCACCGGTGCCGGGAACGCCACTGATTGGGCCAATATCCACTACTGCTATCGGCAATTCTTGGGAGCGGCGGCTCCGATCAACGGGGCGATGGGTATGGGCGTTCCAGCTGCCGTTGCGGCCAAGTTTGCGCGACCACACTCGCCTTCCATTTACATCGGCGGAGATGGCGACTTTCTGATGAACGGCCAGGAGCTTGCAACTGCGATCCAGTACCAGCTGGACCCACTGTTCATCATCATCGACAATGAGAGCTACGGTACGATTCGTGGCAACCAAGAGGCACGTTACCCAGGACGGGTCTCCGGGACCAATCTGCGTAATCCCGACTTTGCCAAGGTCGCAGAGGGGTATGGCGCACATGGTGAACGGGTTGAATTGACCGAGGATTTTGAACCCGCGCTCGAGCGCGCCCTTTCATCGGGCCGCGCCGCCGTAATCCACGTTTTGGTCGGACCGAAGAGTCTCGGCCCGAACCACTTTTTGGCGGAGGCTTGAGAGTGATGTTGTCCGACACGATCCGCAAGGTTCCGGGATCCCCAATCGGTGCGATGTTTGACCGTGCCACCGAGTTGCGATCGCGTGGTACTGATCTCATCGATCTATCCCTGGGCGAGCCCGACTTCGAAACGCCTGAGCACATCAGACAGGCGGCGATCGACGCGATCAATGCGGGGTATACACGATATACAGCTGCAGACGGTTCGGTGGCTCTCAAGGACGCGGTACGACGAAAATTCGCGCGGGACAATGGTTTGAATTTTGAGCGCTCCCAGGTCGTAATCGCGTCCGGCGCAAAGCCGCTGATTGCGAGTGCAATGCAGGTGGTTCTGAACCGAGGGGATAAGATTATTATCCCCACCCCAGCATGGACGTCACACGTAGGCATGGCGCAGGTATGTGCAGCAACACCCGTGCTGCTGGAGACTGCGGAATCCGAGGGATATAGGATTGACGCCCGCAAGCTTGAAAGGGCGATCACGGCTGAAACGAAGCTCCTTCTTCTGTGCTCGCCAGGCAATCCGACGGGTGCGGTAGCGTCCGCCGAGGAACTCGGTGCCATAGCGGAGGTGCTGCGTCGTCATCCCCACGTCAACGTAATCTCAGATGATCTTTATGAGCATGTCGTCTTCGCGCCGGCGACCTTCGCGACGCTGGCACAAGTGGCTCCGGACCTAGCTGAGAGGGTGTTGACGGTCAACGGGTTGTCGAAGGCTTACGCAATGACCGGATGGCGCATCGGATATGCAGGTGGACCATCTTGGTGGACCACCGGTTTGCGTGTTTTGTTTTCCCAGACTAGCGGCGGGCCATGTTCAATTAGCCAAGCTGCGGGCATCGCCGCCCTCGACGGTCCGCAAGAGTTTTTAGCGGAATGGCGCGAGGTCTACCGCAGGCGTTGCGCTCTCGCGGTAGACGCCCTCTCCAAGGTACCCGACCTTAGGCCTCGAATGCCCCAGGGCGCATTCTTTTTGTATGTGGAATGCGGGGCGTACATTGGCAAACAGGCACCCAACGGCGAGGTCATCGCATCATCGACTGACTTTGCGGATCATTTGTTGGCTGCGGGCGTAGTCACAGTGCCAGGGGCCGCCTTCTATGGGGACCCGTTCATAAGACTGTCGGTAGCAACGTCTGATGCGAACATCGTCGAAGGTATTCGACGGATTGCTGCGGGTTGCAGCCAGCTGAGAGCGGGGGAAATGACAACCCCTGCCAATCTTGTTGTCAGCAAAGAGCTTACGTCCTAGCAACAGATCGCGCGGGTCGACGCCCGTCCCAGCCGTCGACCCGTTGCATCGCTATTCCGAGGTATCGCGTGGTAGCTGCGTGCCACCCATAACAGGCACCGAGGCGAGGCAGCTTTCCCAAGGAGCTCGCCGCGGCCAGGTGCCCTACAGCCTACTTCAGACGAAAAGAAGGTCCCGTGACGCGAAATTCAGGCACTCAGCGCCGGTGTCCGTAATCAGCCACATATCCTCGATGTTGAACTCGCCGACGCTAGGCGGGTAGTAGGGAAGCTCGAGGCAGACCACCATGCCGGGCTCAAGAACGGTATCATTCATCCCAATGAACGGCCGTTCTTCAACCAGGTTGTCGATTCCAATCGAATGACCAAAATGACCGCGCGTGTAGTTCGGCAGACCGTTCGCCCGGACCGTCTGCTCCGCAACCTGGTGAACCATGCGCATGGTATTGCCTGGTTTCAGCTCCATGGCCGCTGCGTCATATGCCTTGCTGAGGGCTTGATAAACCAGCAGCGCCTCTTTCGATGGTTGCCCAAAGATCGCGACGCGCGCGCAATCGCTGTAGTAGCCACTCAGGCGGACGCCAGCGTCGACCTTGATGACGTCGCCATTCTTCACTTTGTTGGTGTCGCCTATGCCGATGGCGTTGAAGGCCCAACTACCTTGATATTCCCCGATCGCCGGGTTGGCTCTGAAGGTTTCAATGGCGCCCAGCTCGCACTCGACGCGCATCTCTTCGAGGGAATAACCCTCTTTGATGCCCCCGAAAGAACGCTCGAGCATTTTATCAAAGACAATGGCAGCGTTGCGCAGCCGCCTGATTTCCTCGGGATGTTTAATCGCGCGCAGCTTGTAAATGGCATCGGCCCAGTCGACGAACGTGGCCCGGCTGCAGGCATTTGCCAAGTGTGTCCGGGTTTCGACCTGCATGAAGTCCAGATCAGTCGCAACACGACCGCCGGCACATTTCCATTCTTCGAGGACACCGGCAACAATGGCGGCAATCTCGGCATGCCTGTATTGCTCCGGGCGCACAGGGCGCAAATCGGGGCGGGCGTCGTTCGGCCGAGACGCAACGATATCTAGATCGCGCGCCTCGATCCACATTGAGTACGCACGGATATCTCGAATGTCGGTGGCCCGTTCCGCGGCGCCGCATAGAAAGTCGCTGACGATCATGACGGGCTCTAAGCCAGGATCGGCCGGGATCAAAACCATGTCGGTGCCCGTCATGCGCCAGCTTAGATCGAGAAAACTGCTGTGATAGCCGGACGCGTAAAAGAAATTGGCGGGTGTGATCGCTAGGTACGCCGCTGACCCGTCCTTCTGCAGTTCAGCCTGGATCCTCCGGCGTACCTCAGTGTGCATGCTCACCATCTATCTACTTTCAACTTAATGCCTGATGACGCCGTGAAGAGTTGTCCAAGACGGCGGTTCTATGCGTTAAACCACCACCGCTCGTGGCATTTGTGCCCGTCGTGAGGCCAGTTCCAGGCCGTGACATCGGGAATGTGCAGTTTGCTTGTCACCCCGTCCACATAGTTGTTGAACAGAGGCACGATTGCGCCGCCATCATCACTGAGAATGGCTTGCATCTCATAGTACATTTGCCTGCGCTTGTTGTCGTCGAATTCGGACCGTGCCGTTAAAAGGAGTTCAGAAAACCGTGGGTTTTCCCAGAAGGTCTCGTTCCAGTTGCCTCCAGGAGCGTAAGCTGTCACAAAAGCCCAGTCTTCGGTCGGCCGCCCGCCCCAGTAGGAAAAGGACCACGGCTTCTTCATCCAGATATTCGACCAGTAGCCGTCGTTGGGTTCGCGCACGACGTTGATATTGATGCCGGACTGCTTCGCATGCAGCTGATAGAGCACCGCAGCGTCCACAGCGCCGGCAAACGCTGCGTCAGAAACGTACAGATCGACCGAAAGATCCGACGCCCCCGCCTTCTTTAAGTGGAACTTGGCCTTGTCCGGATCGAATTTCTTCTGGAGCATTTCACCGTTGTGGTACCGGTTCTTGGAGCTGATCGGATGGTCGTTGCCGACCTCACCATGACCCAGCAGAATCGTTTCTAAAAGCTTTTCGCGATCGAGGGAGTATTTCAGCGCTAGGCGGACATCAACGTTGTTGAATGGCGCTTTTCGTACATCCATCGGGATGGTGTTGTGCCCTGTACCCTTGGTTTCGAAAATCGCGAGATTCGGCACCCTTGCCAGCAGGTGCGCCGTTTTCAGATCAATCCGGTCGATCAGGTCGAAGCTGCCAGATCGCAGGGCCGTTTGACGAGCAGTTGCGTCAGGGACCGATAGGACCGACACACCGTCGAAGAATGCTGCGTTCTCTTTGTAAAAATTGGGTTGGCGCGAGAACTCCGCACGCACACCCGGATCGAAGTTTTCGATCTTGTAGGCACCCGTACCGATACCGGACTTCCAATCCGCGGTGCCATCCGCGTTGGCGGGCATGATCGCGAAGTGGAAGTCGCTCACAATGTACGGAAAATCAACGTTGCCGCCACTAAGGGTAAAAATGACCGCATCGTTGCCATCTGTCTTTATGTTCACCCCTTCCAACAGCGCCTTGGCGGCTGAAGTCGACTTTTCACCCATGTGATGCCGGAAGGAGGCGACAACATCAGTGGCGTCCACTGTCTTCCCGTTGTGAAACTGGACACCCTTGCGTAGCTTGAATCTCCAGGTCTTGGCATCTGAGCTAGGCTCGACGCTCTCCGCAAGATCGCCAGTCACTTTTCCATCTGGCGCGATCTCGGTCAGATGCCCGCGATAACAGTAGCCGGTGAAGATCGTGAAATCATTGTCAAAAAGCCCAGGATCGAGCGTATCAGTGGTGCTACCGTGGCCGAGGCCGACGCGTAGCGTGCCGCCTTTGTTCGGCGCAGCTTGCACCTCAAGCGCCGGGAGGGACGAGAGAGCGATGGCTCCCATGCCCGCCATCGCACCTTTGATTACTTCCCGGCGCGTGGCGCCACGCGAGAGCTTGTCGTCTAGTCGGGCCATTGGTAGCTCCTTATTCGCGGCAGGCGTTCTGCCTGACGCTACGGTCCCCATTGTGACCAATTTGCGAAGCTGCGGGCCTGCGAGCAATCCAATTAGATTCAAGCCCAAACGAAAAAAATGTGACTAGACGGAAACGTTTAACTGGGCACGTCGGGTGAGA
This sequence comes from Mesorhizobium bavaricum, assembly GCF_056781655.1. NCBI lineage: Bacteria > Pseudomonadati > Pseudomonadota > Alphaproteobacteria > Hyphomicrobiales > Phyllobacteriaceae > Mesorhizobium > Mesorhizobium bavaricum. The sequence goes on from NZ_JBXAYV010000002.1 coordinate 218,304, forward strand.
AACACCTGCGCTGCGCCCGCTTAGAACTTGAAGGCCACTAAAGCCTGCCGGAGCGGATTTCAATTGCAGTACGCCACTGCCACGGGAACAAGTAACCACCGAGAGCGGCTTGAGCCACTTGTGCGAGCAGTGCTGGGTCATGCGACGACAAGGCCTGGTTAACTACCGATGGACCCGATGCTCTCTTGGCCCAGGGTCCGGTACGGTCCGATCGGAAAGTTCTAAGCGCGGCACAATGCCGTGAAGCATCACCGATAAGCGGATGTGCCTGCCCTCGAATGGGAAGCAAGGGAATAAGATGCGTATTGATCGAATTACTCTTTACTCGATTCCGGTAACTATCGGCTTGGACCTGACGCGATACGTTGCGAGCCAGTCGTTCGACCCCGCTTTGGATGACCTTGTCGTTAAGATAGAAACGGATAACGGCCTGGTTGGGTGGGGTGAGGTGGTGTCAGCACCGCCATACTTTCTTCCTGAAATTTCCGCCGGCGCCCGTGAAGGTATCCGGCACGTTGCACCCGTGGTGCTGGGCCGGGATCCGCGCCAAGTGGCAGCGATCTTTCATGACGTTGCTCTTGCACTAAGGGGCCATGGAAACGCCAAAGCGGCCCTGGAGATGGCACTTTGGGATTTGGCGGCAAAGTCTCACGGTTTGTCTCTCGTTGACCTTTGGGGTGGGCGAGTCTCCAACAGTTTTCCCGTTCACACTCTCGTCCGGATCGGTACGCGCGAGCAGACTCTGGCCGTGTTGGAAAAAGAGCGTGCTCGGGGTGTTTACCGCTTCCAAATTAAAGTGGGAGCCGGCGAAGCCCATGAGGACATTGAAACCATTCGCATGGTCCAGGACATGGCGCTCCCTCATGAGCGGTTCTGGTATGACTCTAATCGGGCATGGCTTGTAGACGACGCTATCAGGATCATTTCTGCTGTTCGAGATCTATCCCCCATGATCGAGAACCCCTGCGATACCTACGAAGAATGCAGGATTGTCGCCAAGAGAACGGGAGTTCCGTTCATGCTTGACGAGGTCATCGACAGCCCACGACGTTTTTTGCAAGCTTCCCAAGAAGGCATTTTGGACGCGGCGACACTCAAGATGTCTTGTGTCGGCGGATTGGAGGCCGCTCGTCAGGCTATGAGTCTGGCAAAGATCTTGGGCGTGCCAGTCCGGATAGAAGATTTCCATGGAACGGGCATTCTGGCGGCCTGCGTAACCCATATGGCACATACGTTGCCGCGAAACCTCATTTGGACACTGTACGACTATGACAGGGATAACCTCATACCTTTGGTCAAGAACCCGTTGGTCGTTACCGCGGGAGACATACGTATTCCCGATGATTGCGGTCCTGGGCTGGGCATCGACGTGGACGAAAGCTTGCTCGGAGAACCCGTTGCCGTACTCGAGAGGAATTGATGCCGCTGCGGGTTGAGTCGGGGCAATCGGGCTCTACGGGACGCTGATGGCGTCCTCCGACTTGTCGACAAGCGTCGAGCGCTTGCCGGCTGTCGAACTGCGCATGGTCTTAGAAGCGAATTACCCAACCACAGACCAACAAAACACAGGGGATTGAAATGGACAAATGGGATACAAGTTTGACCTCATCTTCGGGCGTGAGCCGTAGGCGTTTTCTAAAATCTGCGGCAGCTGTGGGAGCGCTTGCGGTCAGTTCCTCAGGGTCCATATTTCCGGCAGTCGCGCAAAGCGCTACGGCTAAGAAAGGTGGGCACTTCAAGATCGGCGTCGCAGATGGTTCTACGACCGACTCGCTCGATCCGGCCACATGGTCGAGTTCGTTTACCGAAACGTTCGGCCACAGTTTGCACGGCTATCTTACCGAATTGGATCCCGACGGGAATCTGGTCGGTGAACTCGCCGAAGCTTGGGAACCGTCAAAGGACGCAAAGACGTGGACCTTCAAACTTCGGAAAGGGGTAGAGTTCCACAATGGCAAGACCCTAAGCGCCGAAGATGTCATCGCGTCGATTAATCATCACCGCGGCGAACAATCCAAGTCCGGGGCAAAGACGATCGTCGATCCAATCGAAGACATTCGGTCCGATGGCCCGCAGACCGTTACCGTAGTTCTGAAACAAGGCAATGCAGATTTTCCGTACCTTCTGGAGGATTATCACTTAGCGATCATGCCTTCTAAGGACGGAAGTGCAGACACCTCCGGCGTTGGTGCCGGCGGCTATGTGCTCGATGCCACTGACTTTGGCGTCAAGGCATCGTCTAAGCGTTTTGCAAACTATTGGAAGCCAAACGCGGCCTGGTTCGACTCTTTTGAAATTCTCGCAATTCATGACGTTGCGGCCCGCACAACTGCTCTGTCGACAGGCCAGATCCATGCAATGGACAAATGCGAGCTTAAGACCCTCCACCTCCTTGAGCGCAACAAGAACCTGAAAATATCGTCGCTGACTGGCACCCAGCATTACCAGTTCCCAATGCTTGTTGATGCTGCCCCGTTCGACAACGTCGATGTGCGCTTGGCTCTGAAGCATGCCGTTAACCGGCAACAACTGCTCGACACGGTGCTATATGGATATGGCCAACTAGGCAACGACCATCCTATATCCCCCTCAAATCGCTTCTTCGCAAAAGACCTCCCACAGCGAGAGTTCGATCCCGACAAAGCCAAATTCCATCTGAAGAAGGCGGGTGTATCGGACTTGAAAGTGAGCCTGTCGGCTGCTGATTCAGTCTTCACCGGGGCGGTCGATGCCGCGCTCGTTTATCAACAAGATGCTGCCAAGGCGGGGATCACTATCGATGTCGTCCGAGAACCTAGTGACGGCTACTGGGATAATGTCTGGATGAAAAAGCCCTGGTGTACAACCTATTGGGCAGGTCGGCCGACCGCAGACTGGATGTTTTCCCAGGTTTACGCTGCAGATGCAGTGTGGAACGAAACGCACTGGAAGAACCCTCGCTTTAACGAACTTCTCGTTGCGGCAAGAGGTGAACTTGACGACGCCAAACGGCGTGAAATGTACGCGGAGATGCAACTTCTTTGCAGGGATGACGGCGGCACAGTCATCCCGCTCTTCGCCAATTATGTAAGTGCACTGTCTGTAAAAGTCGGTCACAACAAAATCGCATCGAACTGGGAATGGGACGGCTACCGTTGCGCAGAGCGGTGGTGGTTCACCGATGTATAGAAAGTTGTGAAGGAATGACGGCGATTTCGAAAGTCATTGGTCAGCGCGTCGCCTTGGGCGCGCTGACTTTGTGGATTGTCTCACTCATCATCTTCGCTGGGATTCAATTCCTTCCCGGCGACGCCGCCACTGAGATTCTGGGGCAGTCGGCGACACCCGAAACGGTCGCAGCGTTCCGCAAGAGCCTAGGGCTCGATTTGCCATTCTACATTCGTTACGTTGACTGGTTTTGGGGCGTGTTGCACGGCAATTTTGGAAATGCTCTAGCCAGTGGCAGAGACATTTCTGAAGCGATCCGACCGAGGCTTGTGAACACTTTGATTCTCGCGGCAAGCGCAGCAGCCATCTCTGTTCCCTTGGCCCTGTGCGGAGGAGTTGTCGCAGCGCTTTATAGAAATACGTTCATAGACCGCGCGATCAACGTTATCACTCTTACCTGGATCTCTTTCCCAGAATTTTTCGTGGCTTACATCCTTATATTGATCCTCGCCGTCCATGCGGGCGTCCTTCCAAGCCTTTCCGACGTCGATCCCAACACTAGTATTATGGGGCGCGTTCAAACCATTGCGCTTCCGGCACTAACGCTATCGTTTGTAGTCATTGCCCATATGATGAGAATGACGCGCACTTCGATCGTCACCCTATTAGGAAATCAATATATTGAGACAGCACGCCTGAAAGGATTGCCCGAATGGCGAATCCTCGTCAGTCATGCCTTTCCTAATGCGCTAGCGCCAATAGCCAACGTCGTCGTTCTCAACTTGGCATATCTCATAACTGGGGTTGTTGTCGTTGAAGTCGTTTTTGTATACCCAGGCCTTGGTCAACTTATTGTAGATTCTGTACAAAAACGGGACATTCCGGTTGTCCAAGCGTGCAGTCTTATATTTGCGGCCACCTACGTTATTTTGAATCTTACGGCCGACGTTCTATCAATCGTCGTCAACCCAAGACTCATGCATCCGAAATAATTCCGACCATCGGGACAGCGGCGAGTAACACTCATGACAATTCTACACCCGCACGGTGCACTCAGATCTGGAGCTAGAAAACTCGCTTCCGTGCCTTTAAGTGCCCAAATCGGGATGACAATCATCGGGCTCTATTTGCTAACGGCAATTTTTGCTCCCTATTTGTCACCCTATGGGGAAGCGGAAATAGTAGCGACGCCCTTCGAACCTTGGGGAGGCCAGTTCTGGCTTGGCACCGACAGCCTGGGGCGTGATATGTTTACCCGGCTCGTGTTCGGCGCTCGGAACACCATCGGAATCGCTCTGATCACAACGATCCTGGCTTTTACCTTGGGTGCTACAGCGGGCCTGGCAGCTGCCGCTTTCGGGAGGTGGACGGATCAGATCCTATCGCGACTGGTCGATGTTCTGATGTCGATCCCGCAACTGATCTTTGCGCTTCTTCTCTTATCAATTTTCGGCACCTCCATACCCACCCTCATAATCGTTATTGCCGTGCTGGATTCCACCCGTGTGTTTCGGCTCACCAGGGCCGTGGCAATAAACGTAGCCGTTCTCGACTACGTGGAGGCCGCGAGGCTTCGCGGGGAAGGTCCGATCTGGATTATGAGCCGGGAGATTCTGCCTAATGTCGCGCCTACGCTAATAGCCGAATTTGGACTTCGGTTCTGCTTCGTTTTCCTGCTGATCAGCGGCCTTTCGTTCCTCGGTCTCGGTATCCAGCCACCCACTGCAGATTGGGGGTCTATGGTGCGAGATAGCGCGACCTTGATCACTTACGGCGATATCACGCCTCTCCTTCCCGCCGGCGCAATTGCGCTCCTGTCAGTGGCCATCAATCTTGTCGTGGACTGGTTTCTGCATCGTGCTAGCGGGCTTAAGGAGGATTGAGCCAGCGGCCGGTTTTTGAAATTGGCGGCCTCTCAAACGCAAGGCGTGGTGGGCGCACGCCGTGCAAATCCGCTGACGCTATAACCGCTTACTTTCTGCGTGAGCGAGAGGGCAACTATGCCCGGTAACGCTCAGAAAATAAAAACATAAGAAACGAAGGGAACGGCATTGTCTGGCAACATCGTACGTTTAAATGCACCTCACAACGCCACGGCGGAGCACGACAATTGCGAGCGCGATCTTCTGCTCGAGATACGCAACCTTAGGATCGAGGCGACCGTGTACTCCCAGGAGGGAGCGCATGGAGATATTACACTCGTTGATGACGTATCGTTGTCGCTACGCCGTGGCAAGGTCCTCGGCTTAATCGGCGAATCCGGCGCGGGTAAGTCAACGATCGGCCTGGCAAGCATGGGCTACGGGCGCGGGGGGGTGAAGATCACCGGCGGCCAAGTCATGGTCAACAAACGTGACATACTTGAAGGCGGAAAGGCGGGGTTGCGCGCGCTTCGGGGCCGAGAAGTCTGCTATGTGGCGCAATCTGCAGCCGCAGCGTTCAATCCAGCACACCGGCTGATGGATCAGGTCGTGGAGGCCGCTCTTTTCCATACCTCGACGACACGAGCAGAGGCGGAAAAGAGGGCAGTAGCCCTGTTTAGGAAGCTTGGCCTACCTGAGCCGGACACTATCGGGCGACGCTTCCCCCACCAGGTGTCAGGCGGGCAATTGCAACGCGTGATGACGGCGATGGCTCTATGCTCCGAGCCTGATCTTATTGTCTTCGACGAGCCTACGACTGCACTGGACGTCACGACACAGATCGATGTGCTGGCCGCCATCCGGGATGCAATCCATGATACCGGCGTCGCCGCGCTATATATCACGCATGATCTGGCCGTGGTGGCGCAAGTTGCCGATGAGATAGCTGTCCTGCGCAATGGAAAACTGGTCGAGCACGGGATGACTCAACAGATCATCAAAGCGCCCAAAGAGGCTTACACGCGCGCCCTGGTGTCTGTGCATGAGATCAACCACGACCAAAAAGGGTCTCAATCAGCCCCCATTCTCACCGTCAATGGCGTGACAGCGGGTTACGGAAGCGGAGCGGTGAAAATCCTGCGCAATGTCTCGCTTGATCTCCGGCCCGGGCAGACCCTGGCAGTCGTGGGTGAATCAGGGTCGGGCAAATCCACGCTTGCACGCGTCATAACAGGGTTGCTGCCGCCGCTCGCAGGCCGGATCCAGTTTGACGGCCATGAACTCCCGTCACGGCTTGCCGATAGGTCTAAGGAAGAACTCCGCCAGCTTCAGATGATCTATCAGATGGCGGATGTCGCAATGAACCCTCGCCAAACTGTCGCGACAATCATCGGCCGTCCGCTTCAATTCTATTTCGGGATGAGCGGCACAGAGCGTGATCAGCGGATCGCCGAGTTGCTTGAGACGACGGAACTTGGCCAGGCCCTCGCCGGTCGTTATCCGGGGGAACTGTCGGGAGGACAAAAACAGCGTGTCTGCATCGCCAGAGCTTTGGCGGCAAGGCCGAAACTGCTAATCTGCGACGAGGTCACATCGGCGCTCGACCCCTTGGTCGCCAACGGTATCTTGAAGCTTCTTTTGAAGCTGCAGCAAGAGGAGGCGCTCGCCTATCTCTTCATCACTCATGATCTGGCAACCGTCAAATCAATCGCCGATGCAATGCTGGTGATGTATCGTGGGGAAGTCGTCCGCTACGGGCCCAAAGATCAGGTGCTGAGTCCACCCTTCGACCCTTATACGGAACTTCTGCTGGCCTCGGTTCCGCAGGCAGAAGTCGGATGGCTGGATGAGGCCATTAAGTCGAGGCGGATGGAGAGCGCTGGAAACTAGCGGCCGCGCGGACGGTAAGACTCAGTCTACGGGCTCTGTCGCCAAAAAAGGATTTTCCGCTTTGGCTGCTGCAGTCAGCCATGTGCTGAAAGTGCGCACGTTTCGCGCGCTCCAAGACCGGGCCGGTGCCACAAGAAAGTAAGTCATACCCGTCAGGGTGGGTTGCTTGAAAATCGGCACCAGTGTGCCCTGAGCCAGCGCCAAATCGGCGAAAGGCCGGCGCCCAATGGCGATGCCCATGTTCTGCTGGGCAGCCTGCAGCGCCGCCGATCGCGTGTCCACCTCCAGCCAGTGGCCAACGTCACCAAGGGAAACCTGGTTTTGCTCCATCCAGATCCGCCATTCGTCAGGCGAAGACGCGCAATAGATAAGCGGGTAGGCCAGGAGATCAGATGCCTGGGTGATCGGCCCACGCCGTGCGAGGAAGGCCCGTGAGCAGACCGGAGTGATGGTCTCTTGTATCAGGGCTATCGACTTATATGCGCCAGAAGGCTCCGCCCCATACTGAAAGGCAAGGTCAATATCACTGCCGGACAGGTCCACCTTCTCGGGGCTGGTGATTAGGGTGACGGAGATCTCCGGGTATTGCTCGGCAAATCGGGCCAGCAGGGGTACCATCCAAAGCTCGGCGAGAGAGGGGAACAAATTTATTGAAATTCGCCCGGTCTTTCGCGCCAAGGAGACTTTGATCATCGCTGCTTCCAGCTGATCGAGGATGTCGCGCAGCTCCGATGCCAACTGTGATCCAGCCTTCGTAATTCTGAGGCGGTTCTCAGATTTGATCAGTAGTTTGGTTCCGACGTGGCTTTCGAAAGACTTCACTTGGTGGCTAATCGCGCTTGCCGATATGCCGAGCTCGTCACCAGCCGCCTGCAAATTGCCGTGACGTGCTAGCGCTTCAAATGCCCGGATCGCGGCAAAAGGCGGAATCTTGCGTCCCATCAGGCTGTCAGCGCTCCTTGCGCCTTATCCGGCACATTGGTGGTGTTAGCATATTAGCAAGCCACGCATTGGCGCGCAAAGCTCGACGATGCAACTCCGTACGACGGAAAAACATCAAACCCGACTGCGATTCTATTCAATTGAAGCTGCCCCGACTATGGCGGATCAACCCTTCCATAAGGTTCATGCCAGGGTGCAGAATGATGACGCAGGTTAAGATGGCCGCGGACTATCCGGACACGCAACTTTTCATTGGCGGCAGTTGGCGATCTGGAACATCCAAGATTGACGTCATTAGTCCCTCGACGGGAGAGGTGATTGGATACTGCGCTAAGGCGACAATTTCAGATCTTGATGACGCGGTGGCGGCTTCGATAAGGGGCTTTCAGGATTGGTCCGCCACCCCCGCGCACGATCGGGCCGTGGTTCTGAGGCGAGCCGCCGATATCCTCGAGGCCCGGGCAGATTTGATTGGGAGCCAAATCTCTGCGGAACAAGGCAAGCCTGTCCACGAATCTGTCGGTGAGGTCCTTTATTCTGCAGAGGTATTGCGGTGGAATGCCGGCGAGGCGGAGCGAATCTACGGTAGGGTGATCCCGTCGCGTCAATTTGGGGAACGACTTATGGTTCTCCCGACGCCCGTCGGTCCCGTTCTTGCTTTGACGCCCTGGAATTTCCCAATCTACCAACCTGTCGCGAAAATCGCCCCGGCCTTGGCCGCTGGATGCTCGGTCATCGTGAAACCGGCCGAAGAAACGCCGGCGGGTGCTGCGGCGTTGACCAGGGCGTTGCATGATGCAGGATTGCCGGCGGGGACGATCAACATGGTGTTTGGCAACCCTGACGAGATCTCGAGCTACTTAATCGCCTCCCCTGGGATTCGCAAAGTGTCTTTCACCGGATCCGTTGCCATTGGGCGCCTGATAGGTGCCAGAGCGGGACAAGCGCTCAAGAAGGCCACCTTGGAGCTGGGAGGGCACGCGCCCGTTATCGTGTGTCCCGATGCCGATCCGGTCCTTACCGCCCAACTCTCTGCAGCACACAAGTTCCGGAATGCTGGTCAAGTCTGTGTCTCCGCCAGCCGTTTTATCGTGCATCATTCCATCGCCGAGGAGTTTACAACCGCATTCGTGGAAGCGACAAAACTGCAGGCCATCGGCCCGTTGATCAATGCGCGGCGGGTCGCAGCGGTAGATGAGCTTGTTGATCAAGCGGTGAAGGCTGGAGCAAAGCTGGCCTATGGGGGAAACAAGCGACCACAGGCTGGATTTCACTATCCGCCCACCATCCTGAGTGACGTGCCTTCTTCGGCGCGCATCATGCAGGAAGAGCCGTTCGGCCCGGTCGCTGCAATCTGCACCTACGACGACCTCGACGAGGCCCTGACAATCGCAAACAGCCTTCCCTTCGGGCTGGCCGCTTACGCGTTCACTGACTCCAGCGAAGCGGCAGAGCTGCTGATCAACGGCCTGCAAGCCGGCATAGTCCAACTCAACAGCTTCGGGCTGGCTTATCCGGAGGCACCCTTCGGGGGCATCAAAGATAGCGGTTTCGGCAGCGAAAACGGCATAGAAGGCATACAGGGATATCTGCACCCCAAATATGCAGCGCTCACCGCCCCCGTCAGATAAACCGTAGCTGACAGGCGACTGCTGAGCCTATCGTCCAAGGCGCGTTTCAGGGACGTGGCCGAGCCGGTTGCTCTCAAAGCCATCGTGCCCGCCCATGCTTGATCAAGCGTCTGATGCCGAAGCGCATTGGTGCCGCAACCCCTTGAAGTCATGCTATTTATTTACTCGGGATGCGCCTCTCAGGTCTCGCCACTTGTTGGCGGACTGCCGATTCAGAACCATTCAAAGGCGTTGTTTTTTTTTCAATTTCGAGAGTCCGGTTAGCCGCGTATGGGTTGGCATCAGGCTAATCCGCCTGCTGACGAAGTCTCGTCGAGAGGAGCTTGACCGGCGAATGCGTATCATTCCTACAGAAGACGAAGCTGCCGAATTGCGTGGTCGCGTCCTTGAGTTTTGCGAGAGGACGATTCCCCTAACCGTACGCGGGTTGGAGCGCCAAGGCACGATGAGTGACGGCGATTCTGCAGCCTTCTTTAAGGCGCTCGGCCAAGCGGGCTGGATCGGCCGCCACTGGCCCGAACAGTACGGTGGGCGCAGCGCGAGCCATCTGGAGACCGCCATCATCGACGAGGCGCTCGGCTATGCGCGCGCTCCCCTTTCGGCCTACCTCCTTTCCGTCAAGGTCTTCGGCAACTCGCTGATGCTGTTCGGCACCAACGAGCAGAAGAGCAAATACCTTCCTATGATCACTGCCGGCGACGCGATGTTTTGCCAAGGGTTCTCGGAACCCATGGCCGGGTCCGATTTTGGATCCCTGCGGACCGCGGCTGTTCGCGCAGGCGACAAGTACGTCGTCAACGGCCACAAAATCTGGACCTCCTCTGCCGAGGTCGCGACGCATATGTATCTCGCCGCGCGGACCGATCCAAAAGCCGTCAAGCATCGTGGGATAAGCCTCTTCGTCCTCGACATGAACACGCCAGGTGTCACTGTTAACAGTTTCCCAACACTTGGCGGCGGTGTCCTGAACGAAGTCTTTCTGAGCGATGTGCACGTTCCCGCCGAAAACCTTCTCGGCGAGGAAAACCGCGGCTTCCATCAGGCGATGCGCAGTCTTGATCTGGAACGATCCTGTATGGACAGGGTCGGGGCCGCGCGGCTCTCCCTCGATCGGCTCGTCGAATACGTTAGGCGCGAGGGAAGCGACTGCGGCAGGGGCCGTCTCGCCGACGTCAGCATGGTCCAAGACAAAATCGGTGAGCTCCGGACGAAGCTCCAGGTTGCCCGCAGTTTCGGGTATATGATCGCTCGTAACTTAGACGCCGGGAAGGGGATCAGCGCCGAGTTCTCCTTTGGAAAACTCTATGTCGGCTTGTTGACCCAAGCCTTGGCGGACGCAACGGTCGACATTGTCGGTCCACTGGCCCAGTTCGAATACGGTTCCGATCTTGCAATCTTTGACGGCCTCTTCCCAGCCGTTTTCCGCGCCTCTCCGGCGCTTACCTTGGCTGGGGGGTCAAGCGAAATCCAGCGTGGGGTGATTGCCACTCGTGGCCTGGGTTTACCGAAATGACCTCGTCAGGTTCTCTGGACGGCATACGTGTCGTCGATTTTTCAGGCTATATTGCCGGTCCCTTCTGCACCCAACTGCTGGGTGATATGGGCGCCGACATTATCAAGGTTGAGCCACCGGCCGGCGAGCAATGGCGAGGCCAAGATCCGTTCTCGCCGGGGTTCAGCAAAAGCTTTGTTGCGCTCAATCGCAACAAACGATCCATCGTGCTCGACCTGAAGACGGACGAGGCCCTCACCACCGCGAAAGCCCTGATCGCATCGGCCGACGTAATGGTCCACAACTATAGGCCGGGCGTGGCTGAACGCTTGGGTATAGGATACGAGGCGGTCCGCGACCTCAACCCGCGTCTGATCTATGCTTCGAATTCGGCCTACGGACAAAAAGGGCCGAGGGCCCTCCACGCCGGCTATGATCTGGTAATCCAGGCGGTCTCCGGCTTGATCGCGTCAAATCCAAATCCGGATGGGAAAGCCCCGCGGCGGTACGCCGGTATCGCGTTGATTGACTTCACCGCTGGTCAGACGCTGGCGATTGGAGTGCTATCCGCGCTTATCCAGCGACAGCGCACTGGCGTCGGGCAGAAGATCGAAAGTACGCTAATTGAAGCAGCCCTTAGCCTGCAGCGGCAAAAATTGGTGTCGATTGAAGCCGTGGATGGGCAAAACCCCCAGAAGTCGCAAGGGACGGTCAGAGATCGCATGCGGGCATCCGCGAAGCACATGCATGACCTGGTCGCGCGTGAACTCTACTACCGCACCTACGAAACAAGTGACGGCTATGTCACGGTAGGGTGCCTGAATGTCCCCCAGCGACGGCATTTCATGTCCATCGTCGGTTTAGAGGATCCTTGGTTCGAAAATCCGGATGCACTGCCGCAGTCGGACGAAGAGGACACTAGTCGGCGAGCTCTCACCGCATATGCTGAGCACGAGTTCACCAAACGCAGCACCGCTGAATGGGTTACCGCGTTCGAGGCTTGCGGCGTCCCTTGCGCGCCTGTGCAGATGTCAGACGACTTGATGTTTGACCAGCAGGTCGAGGCGGGGGGCTACTTCGTCGATTTCGTCATGCCTGAGTTCGGCCGAGTTCGAACCATGGGCTTGGGCATAGCCACAGATGGTCGCGCCAAATCCCATCGGCCACCCCCCGCATTGGGGCAGCATACCAAGGAAATTCTTGAGGAACTCGCCGCCCGCCAGGCCGCAGAGACATCAGCAAACGGAGTTCGGTGACATGAATCAAGGTGTGGGTGCACTCGAAGCCGGTGAAAGCGTTGTCGACCAGGCTGATTTCGAAATGATCCGGGAGGTCGCTCAGGCCTTTGTCGCGAAGGAGCTGACCACAAAAGTCGTCCGCCAAGCCGAACATGGCGACTGGAGCGCCGCAAACGGGCTCTGGAAGGCGGTCGCCGACTTGGGTTGGATTAGCCTGCTGGCTCCCGATGCGTTCGGCGCCCAGGGGCTGCCCGTTGTCGCCATGATTGCAGAGGAGCTGGCCACCGCGGCGTTTCCGATGCCCTTCGCGGAAACTGCAGCCTTTGTCATTCCCCTTCTGGCAAAGTTTAACGACGGATCCCTCTACGAATTGATCGAAGCTGTCACCACCGGCCAAAAGCTTATAGCGATTGCCATGCCGGCGAATGGGCTGCCAGCAAGCGCAGAAGACTGCGCCATCACACCATTGGCCGATAACGAAAGCGGTAAGCCATGGGTCGCCGAGCACCTTGAGCGTGCCGATGCGGTCCTTATCCCCGTACAGGCGGACGTGGGTGTTGCGTTGGCGCTGGTGCACAAGCCCACTGCCGGATGGGGCGGAGCGGCGAACCCGGATATCACCAACAATGGCTATCGAACACTGGATTGGGTGTCTGTGGCCGACGGCGAGACCATTATCATTGGCAATGGTGATTGCCGATGGGCGGACTTGGAAGCAGCGCTCAACGTCCTGCGCGCGGTCCTGGCAGCCCAGGTCGTTGGTCTTTCCCGAGGGGCACTGGACCTAGCCGTTGCCTATGCCAAGGAACGAGAGGCGTTCGGAGTGGCCATTGGCTCGTTCCAAGCCGTCCAGCAGCGACTTGCGGAGGCGTATATGGAGAACTTCGCCGCGCGTCTGCTCGTCGGAAACGCAGCGATCTCTCCCACTCCTGTTTATGTGGCCATGGCTTCGATCCAAGCCGGGGAGAGCAGCCGCAAATGCACTTTCACGGCGCAGCAGATTTGGGCAGGTATGGGGTACACGCTCGAAACGGATGTGCAGCTTTACTTTCGGCGAGCCCGTGCTCGGCAGCTGCTTCTCGGTTCGCCCTGGCACCACCGGGAAACGGTTTGGCACGAGGCAGCTCAACAAAAATGGGCAGTTTAGCATCAGCGGCGCGAAATTGCGCGGTTGGCGACTTCCCGAAACGTCCAAGAGGCACGGACATGTTCCAGACCAAACTGACCAGACTTCTTGGCATTCAGCACCCCATTATCTGCGGGGGCATGTTCCGGATCGGGCGTGCCCCACTGGCCGCAGCTGTATCCAATGCAGGTGGGCTAGGCATCATTACATCCGCAACTTTCTCTGATCTCGAGACCTTCTCGTCAGAAATCAAGATGTTACGAAGGCTTACCGGAAAGCCTTTTGGCGTGAACATCAACCTCTTTCCCACGGCACGACAGTACGCCCCCGCCGATTTCCTAGAGGTTTGTATCAATGAAGGCGTACCCGTTCTTGAGACTTCGGGCCAAAATCCAGAGGCCTACATTGAACGGATTAAGAAGGCGGGCCTGAAGATCATACACAAGGTGCCTGCCGCCCAGTACGCCCTCAAGGCTCAGAGCATCGGGTGCGACGCCGTCGCCGTGGTAGGAAACGAAACGGGCGGCCATCCTGGAATGACCGACGTGAGCACTCTGATCATGGTGCGGCAGGCCGCTTCGCGGATCGACATCCCCCTTATTGCCGGCGGAGGATTTGGCGACGGCGAAGGGTTGCTGGCTGCATTAAGTCTAGGCGCCGACGGGATCGTCATGGGGACGCGGTTCCTGGCGACGCAGGAGGCGGGCGCCCACCAGGCCGTCAAGGACTGGATGGTAGCTGCGAAAGCCGAGGATACTTTAATCGTACAGAAATCGATCGGCTCGCCGATGCGTGTAGCCAAGAACGCACTCGCAAGCAGGGTCGTGCAAATGGAAACCGCGGGCGCTGGCTTAGAGGAGCTCTTGCCCCTGATCACCGGCAGCCGGAATCCCTCAGTCTACTTTGAGGGCAAACTCGATGATGCGATATGGTCCTGCGGACAAGCTGTCGGCTTGATCAATGACGTGCCCAGCTGCGCAGAACTCATTGATAGGATCATCGCGGAAGCTTCGGCTGCGTTGGCGGCCATCAACGCCAACGTGGCGTGACGCGCGAGGCTCGGGCCAATCTTCCACGCGCTATCGATCTAGAACCGTCTTGGAGCAGGGCTCCGGCTTTACTCTAGCATCGTTTCAAACAGCCAACGCCGTCAGCAAGGATCAGCGGATGTCAGGATCAGCAACACGGGAAGTGGTGAGGCTCGAGAGGCGGGGGGATATTGGCATCATCGTTATCGACAACCCGCCAATCAATGCCGGTTCACTTGAGGTTCGTCACGGGCTGCTGAAGGCGGTACTCTCCGTAGACTCTGATGAGGAATTGGCGGGTGGCCTGCTGATCGGCGCTGCCACGATGTTCATGGCCGGCTCCGACATCCGCGAATTTGGAGCCCCGCTGAAGGACCCGCAACTTCCATCGGTCATAGCTGCCATCGAGGAGAGCACCAAGCCGTTCGTGGCTGCAATTGCCGGCGCGGCTTTGGGCGGAGGGTATGAGCTTGTACTAGCTTGTGATGGCCGCGTTGCCAGTCCCGACGCTGTGGTCGGCCTTCCGGAGACCACCCTCGGCCTTATTCCGGGGGCCGGGGGTACACAGCGCCTTCCGCGTCTGGTTGGGCGGGAAAAAGCAGTGGAGCTCATTTGCGCGGGCACTCGCGTACCTGCAATCGAAGCCGTCAAGTTAGGCATGATCGACGCGGTGGCCGAGCGAGATCTGGAATCTGAAGCCCTTGCTTTCCTGACCAGCCTTCAGTCCGCCAAACGCAAGGTATCCGACAAGCCGGTTCCGGAATGCGAACCTTCCTCATTCGCAGACACGAAGGCTCGAGCGCTTAGTTCCGGCCGCCATCGGCCGCACATCGTGGCGGCGATCAACGCAATCGAACAATGCGGCCGCTTGCCGTTCAAGCAAGGCCTAGCTGACGAACGGGCGGCGTTTCAAAAGCTGAGAAAGGGGCGAGAGGCTTCGGCCCTCCGCCATCTGTTCTTCGCAGAGCGCAAAGCTTTGAAAGCCGCTGAAGCCGCCGCGTCCAGAGCCAACCCGGTCGATGTGGTTGCTGTGATCGGCGGGGGCACCATGGGGGCGGGGATTGCAGCTGCGCTGCTTGGGGCTGGAAAATCCGTCATCATCGTGGAAACCACTTCTGATGCCGGGGCCAGCGCACTTGATCGCGTCCAGAAAGGATTTCAGCGACGCGTCGAGCGCGGTCGACTTGATCCCGCACAATTGGGCCATTTTCTATCCCGGCTTACAGTCACCACAGATGCCCGGCGTGTTGGGGAGGCCGATGCCGTCATCGAAGCCGTCTTTGAGGATATCAGCGCAAAGCAGCAGGTATTTGAGGCCCTTGGGAGCGCAGCGCGACTCGGCGCGGTGCTTTTGACGAATACGTCGTACTTGTCGGTCTCCGAGATCGCAGCGTTTTCCGGCCGCCCCCAAGACGTGGCGGGAATGCATTTCTTCAGCCCGGCTGATGTGATGCGCCTTATTGAGGTCGTTCGACATGAGGGTACGTCCCCGCATGTGACAGGCGCGGCCTTTGACCTCGCGCTCAGAATGGGAAAGCTGCCTGTACTCTCCAAGGACTCGTTCGGATTTATCGGCAACCGCATATTCGCGGCGTACCGCCGCCAGTGCGAATTCATGCTGGAGGAGGGTGCGCTACCGCAGGAGATTGACTCTGCGCTGGAAGCGTTCGGATTTGCCATGGGTCCGTTCGCCGTGGCTGATTTGTCGGGCCTCGACATCAGCTGGCGCATGCGCCAGGCGACAGAGTCACTTCGCAAACAAACAGATCGCTATGTCGTAATCCCGGACCTTTTGTGCGAGGCCGGCAGGTTCGGCCGCAAGACAGGAGCCGGTTACTATCTGTACCCGGCTGCAGAAAGACGCGGCGAAGTTGACCCCATCGTCACCGACCTCATCATGAAGGCGTCTAGCGACGCGGGGCGCGTTCGTCGCTCGATCTCAGCTTCAGAGATCGTCAACCGCGCAATGGCCGCCATGGCAAGCGAGGCTGCATGGGTTATTTCCGAAGGCGTAACTCAGTCGCCGTCCGATATCGACCTGGTGCTGACCAATGGTTACGGGTTCCCCAAGCATGAAGGGGGAGTTCTCTTCTGGGCGCGAAATCAGGATCGCGCATCGTTGGACGCCGCTTTTGCGACCCTCTCCCAAAGCCACGCTCCTGGCTTCAACGTTGGGCCGGTGACAGCGCTTCTGCTGGATAAAACCGAGAGGGCTGCATGACATGGCCGAGGCCTATATCTGCGACTACATCCGCACTCCGATCGGTCGCTTCGGCGGCTTGCTGTCTTCGGTGCGCGCGGACGACCTCGGCGCGATACCCCTGAAGGCACTGGCCGAGCGCAACGCCGGCATCGACTGGCAGGCGATCGACGACGTCGTCTATGGCTGCGCCAACCAAGCCGGCGAGGACAATCGCAACGTGGCGCGCATGGCGCTGCTGCTGGCCGGCCTGCCGAAAGAGATTCCTGGTTCGACCGTCAACCGGCTGTGCGGCTCCGGCATGGACGCGCTGACTATCGCCGCGCGCGCCATCAAGGCCGGGGAAGCGGAATTGATGATTGCGGGCGGCGTCGAGTTGATGAGTCGGGCGCCCTTCGTCATGCCCAAGGCCGACGCGGCGTTTTCGCGCAATGCCGAGATTTACGACACCACCATCGGTTGGCGCTTCGTCAACCCGCTGATGAAGAAGCAGTATGGCGTCGATTCGATGCCGGAGACCGGCGAGAACGTCGCCGAGGATTTTTCCGTGTCACGCGCCGATCAAGACGCCTTTGCGGTGCGCAGCCAGGACAAGGCGGTCGCGGCACAGGCCAATGGAAGGTTGGCCAACGAGATTATCCCGGTGACGATCCCGCAGCGCAAGGGCGATGCGGTTGTTGTCAGCAAGGATGAACATCCTCGCGCGGGCACCACGATCGAGGCGCTGGCCAAACTGCCGACGCCGTTCCGGCAAGGCGGCACAGTGACCGCCGGGAATGCCTCCGGCGTCAATGACGGCGCGGCGGCGCTGATCGTCGCCTCGGAAGCGGCCGTGAAGAAATACGGCCTGACGCCGATCGCCCGCATTCTCGGCGGAGCCGCCGCCGGCGTTGCGCCGCGCATCATGGGCATCGGCCCCGCGCCGGCGACACAAAAACTGTGCGCGCGGCTTGGCCTGACGCCGCAACAGTTCGATGTCATCGAGCTCAATGAAGCCTTTGCCTCCCAAGGCATAGCCGTGCTCCGCGCCCTCAACGTTAGAGAGGACGCGGAGCACGTGAATCCCAATGGCGGTGCGATCGCGCTCGGCCATCCCCTGGGCATGTCGGGCGCCCGCATTGCGGGAACGGCAGCGCTGGAGCTGCGCGAGCGTGGTGGCCGCTATGCGCTGGCCGCCATGTGCATGGGTGTTGGTCAAGGCATCGCTGTGGCGATTGAGCTATCCTAGCCGACGCTTCTGTCAAAGCGCGCCGAGCAGAAATGGCCGACCTGTTTTATGCCCCGGGCTCGGTGCGTCCTGCAGAGGCGGGGCGAGCGACCCTGGAGCGCTCCCGCCCACCCCTTCGACGGCCTTATTTAATCTCCCGCCTCATGCAGTCAAACGGAGATAGCGTGGCCGAGGCATGCAAAATGCGGCCTTCTACGGTGGTTAGGGAGGCTCGTTGCCGGCGATCACCGTAGACTGCTAGGCTAATCAACAAGATCAGGCAAAGCGTCTTCGACGATGCTCAGATTTCGATCGAAAGTCTCGGTGTCGGATGCGGTTGCGCGCAGGGACCGGACCTTGTTCAGGATCGCCGCAACCGCTGCTTCCTTGTCGGGCGCTATGCGTGTTGTCACCGCTTTGGCCGCCAAAGCAGAAAAATCTACGGCGGTATAGACCGGTATCGCCGCAGCGTCGGTTGCTTTCAGGCGTTCTTTTACGCTTGCGCGCCGGCCCGGCGGCGGAGCTAACCGGCCTGCCTTTACGGCAAATGTCGCGCCGCGCCGCAGGCGGGTCTGCAAGAGGCCTGAGCGGTACGCGGACACTGTCGGCACCATGGCCGGGAGCGCAGAAGATGGAACCGCCGCAGCGGAGTTCAACGCAGGACCTTTCGTGCGCGAAACATCCCTAGAGGAGGGCAGAGGCATGTATGCGCGTTTGGCGAGGTGACCGTCGGCGAAATAGAAATTTCGGGTGCCGAGGATCGGCAGTTCGCCGCGCGGCAATATGATGACCTTGTTCTTGTCTAGCGTCCGGATTTCATCCGGCCGCATGAGGGGCCGCCGCACTTCCTTGCGGTGTTCGGAGCGCGTGTAATAAGTGTCGAACAACGTTGCCTTGGTGCGCGTCACGTCCTTTTGCACGTCCGACGTTTCGCCGAGCTGCTCGGAAACGTAGCGCAGATCGTCAACGTCCTGCGCACCGAAAAAGATCTGCACGCGAGCAGCGTTGATGAGTGTCTTGCGCCCTTCCTGGCGATAGATCTCGTCTACAGCCTTCAGCGACTGCACGAAAAACCACATCGAAACGCCGTTGCCGCCGAGCACGCTCGCCATTTCGGTCACGTTCTCGAGCTTGCCGAGGTTCTGAAACTCGTCGAGCATCACAAGCACCGGATGCTCATCCGGCTGCGGCATGGTTTCAGACATGAAGTTCATCATCTGCGTGATCAGGACGTTGAACAACGGTCCAAGCGACGTGATCTGCTCGCGCCGCACGTCGAGATAAAGGGAGATCCGATCGCGCTTGAGAGTCCGAATATCGAACGTGCTGTGCGACGTAGCTCGCATCAGTCGCTCGTTGAGAAAGGGGGCCATGCCGGTGCGTACGCCGGCGTAGATCCCGGAGAACTGCCGTTCAGACATTTCAAAATAGGGCAACAGGGTTTGCAGCGTAAAATGCGAACATTCGCGGCGGCGTTCCTCGCGCAGCGAGCCGATGAATTCGAGGAGCGGCTGCTCGGCGCCGTTCATGATCTCAAGGATTGTGGCAAAGGTCTTCTTCTCGTTCGGGATCGCGGGCGATTCCATGACGAAGGACGCAATACCGGTAAAGAGGAGGCGGGCATCATTAACCCAATAGGGATCCGCGTTCGAAGGGGGGCGCGGAAACAGCGCCGCAGCGATGTTGCGAAGGTCGATGTCGCGCTGCGCCGAATCCAGCGAGATGAAGTCCATGGGATTGTAGCATGCGATATTGCCGTCCGGATCAGCCGGCGCAAAACGCACCACGCGGCTCATGGTCGAGCGGTAGCCTGCGGTCGCTGCATAGGTCTCGCCCCGCAGGTCGAGAACCACCAGCGAATGCGGCCAGATCAAGGCGTTCGGGATGATGAGAGACGTACCCTTACCGGAGCGCGGCGGCCCTATGACGAAGCCGCCGATATCATCGCCATCAATCCACAATTTGTTGCCACCAATCAGCTTGCGCTGCGTCAAGTGGATTTTGCCGGAGCGCTGATCGCGCCTGGGCGACAGAATTTCGGCGAGCTTGCCGCCAGCTCGACCGACGAAGACGCCGCCCACTTTCGTAAGGCCGGTTTTCGATATGTCGCTCATAGTCATGAAGCGAGAGTCATTGCGCTTTCTCGGACGCATGAGAAACAAGCTGACAAGTGGCAAGAGAAACCCAACAAATCCCGCCGCAATGGCGTATTGCACCCGGTCAAAATTTCTTGCAGTCACGTCAGCCCAGGCCAGACGAACAACCGGCAAGGGATTGGCGTTCAGCTGGTCAAACAGGACGTGGGAGCCAGTCCGGTACCAATCTGTCGCGACATAGGCGACCGTGAAGAGCAGGGCGCCCATGGCCATCGCCATGAGCACCATGAAAATTGCTGTTGCGACTTTCTGCATAGGTGTCCCCGTTAGATTGTCTCCGCCTTGGTGAACTTGATCTCGCTGATGCCGCGCCGGCCGCCTTCGGTACGGACCATCTGGACGACCACCGGAATGACCTCGCGCAGGTAGTCGAGGATTTCGCTCCGTGAGAGGCCCGAGCTGCCCTGCATGACCATGAGCGCCAGCCGCTCGTAGGCGGAGCGGGCGGAATTGGCATGAACGGTGGTGAGCGAACCAGGATGGCCGGTGTTGATCGCCTGGAGGAACGCGAAGGTTTCGGCGCCGCGTAACTCGCCCAACAACAAACGGTCGGGTCGCATGCGAAGCGAGGCTTCGAGAAGCTGTTGCGCGGAGACTTTGGCAAGGCCCTGGTCGCCCTTCGAGGCTATCAGCGTGACGTTGTTGGGAGCCGGCAGCCTCAGTTCGCGGGTGTCTTCGATCGTGATGATCCGTTCATGAGGCGGGATCTCCTTCAGGAGTGCATTCAAGAACGTCGTCTTGCCGGTCGACGTGCCGCCGGAAACGACGATCGAGACGCGGTTGCGCACTGCATACTGCAGGAACTCCATCGGCGACGTGTCCTGCAACATCTCGACAAGTCGCTTTTCTTCGGTTGAAAGCGCCAAGCCGGCGCCCATCGCCGTGTTCTCGAAGGCGCCGAGATCCTTGTAGGCATCAAGGCTCATATCCATGATGACCTGCTTGCGGATAGAGATCGCCCCGCCTTCGGGAGCCGCGGGCGGCAAGATGCATTGGATGCGCTCACCTGAGGGTAGGGCAGCCGACAGGACCGGCTTTTCTTCGTTGATGACCTGATTTGTCGCCGAGGCGACGCCCGTCGAGATATGCCTAATCCAGCCAGGCGTGACCTCGCGCTGGACGACGTGCTCCATTTCCTTAGCGCCGAGGCGTTCGATGAACAATTCACCTGGCCTGTTGATCGCAATCTCGGAAACCGAGTCTTCGTTCAAATACGACCATATTGGCTCCAGATGAGCGCGCAGCACCGGGGCTCTTGCCCAAGGGTCGGGGAGGGGATGCACGGCGTTCATTTCACCGGCCTCCCATAGCCGGGATTAAAATGATCCTTTGGCGTCGCGTAAAGAGGCGTCGGATCGATCGCGGTCTTCGGCCGCCCACCTGCCTTCATTCGTGCAACTTCTTCCTGAACGGGATCGGCGTACAAATCCGAGAAATCGAGATCTCGCCGCACCAGCACGACAACCGATGTGCCCTGGTCGACATAGACTGTCGGGCCAATGTTCTGCGTGTCGCGAAACGCCTCTTGCGCGAGTTGCTGCAGGGCGGTCGATGACTTATCGAACGCGATGCCCCGGGCGTCGCGCTGCGAGCCATTGCCACCATAAGTTACGGTCGTGGTCTCACCGGTTACGGGATCGATCGTCGACACCTGGCGCTGTTGTCCATCCTGGCTGCTGTCGCCAAGCGAGGACAGATATTCGGAGACACCGCCAACAACGGAAAGCATGATGGCGTTCCCGTACCTTTCAACCCAGTGCGTGTCGACACGGCCGCCCATGCCACCGCGGCCGAGCGCGTCTGCACCAGGCGACTTGATATCAACGGAAATGCCGTCCGAGCGAATGACCCTGTTCCAGACGATGAACACACGCTTTTGACCGCGCGCGAGCCCTGAACGATATTCTCCGGTCAGGCGCGACCCCTTCGGAATGAGGATCCGCCTGCCGTCGAGCGAAAACACGTCCTCACGCACGACAGCACGCACCGCGCCGGGAAGGTCGGTGTTAACAGCGGTTTCCAAATAGCCGCGAAGGATCGTTCCTTCAGGGATCAACGCGTCGGTACGCCGGAAGACCCTGGCCTTGACGATGCCGGAAGAACTTGCCTCGGACTGCGCCAGGAACACCTTGTTGGGATCACTGTCGGCGCCGGGGACCGGGATGATCTGACCGTCGGGCGCGATTTCGACCTGTGCCGCCTGGGCGCCGGCGTCCGTCGAGCCGGTTTCACCATTCGTCACCATCTGGTTCGAGCGCAGCCGTTCCCACACGGCTTTTTCATGCTCGGCGGCCTCAGCCTTGCGGCGAGCCTCGTCCTCAGCCGCGGCCTTGCGGCGGGCTTCTTCCTCCTCGGCCTTGCGGCGAGCTTCCTCGGCCGCCATTTGTGCCTCCAGCGCGCGGCGCTGCGCATCAAGGTCCGCGCCCTCCTGCACGGTCTGATCGACGTTGTCGGCTTGTTGCGTGCCCTTCTGGTCCTCAGCCGGTGGCGGCACCACGATCTGGTCGATCGTGCCGTCGGCAGGTTGAGGCGGCTCGTTCAACGCCGGCGGGCGAAACTCCGGCGGGTTGAAGTTTTCCTCGCCATCGCTGCGAAGATCGCGCGATACCGGCTCTCGAGGCCAATTCAGCCATATCAACGCGCCTACGAGCACCACGCCGAGGCCGACCAGGGCGATTTTGGTACCCACACCCGCACCACGGCGCGCGACCGTCGGGCTGCCGTCCAGTTGGTTATAGTCGATCTGTGTCATCATCGCCCCCCGCTGGACCAGAACAGGGTAGAACCGCGTGTCAGTTTCGTTGGACCGTAGACCTGCTCGACCGGATCGATAGCGTTGGGTCGAGCCCGGTTGTACAGGCAAAGCGTCTTGCCATCGGCCCGTAAGGTGAATTGCCGTGCTACCTTGTCGATGACGGTGTATTTGCCCTGAGTGCGAACGTTGACCAGCGACTCATGGCGCTTGTCGTCGACCACGAAAATCGCCGGAATGTCGCCCCTGAACTCCAGAAACACCTTGGTGCCGTCGTCGAACACGGTGCGCGGCTTCATGCTGTCGTCGCCCTTGTAGGCATAGTCATAGTTGAGGTCGGCATAATTCAACTCCTTCAAATCCGGATCCGCGGCGCTCTCCTTGGCCTGGGAAAGCAGGCGCGCATTGATATCCTCGTCCGGGTATTTGAACCGGACCTGGAAGGATGCTCGGTCACGGCTATTGTCAGTCGCCTGCAGCAGCAGGGAATAGACGCGCCGGTTGGTGACCACGTTGACGTTGGTCCATGCATCGCGCTCCAGCGGCTTGACGAAGAGGAACCGCGATCCGCGCTTGGGGATGATTGACCAGCCTTTAGTGTCGCCGGCGGAGACAGTTTCGATGACTTCGGTCGGACTGAGTTCGACCATGGTTGAAATGCCAAGAGCGGCGCGCACCGACGTCACGTCGTCATTGTTGAAGGTGACATATCGGATGCGGCCATCGCGCGCCGTCGCGCTGTGGGTTGCGCAGAAGAGAAGGGCGGCACACAGCGCTAGCTTCACGCACCGTCTCATTGCAGGCTGCCCGCGGCCGGCGCCGATTCCTGGTCGCGCCGGTAATCCGTAACCTGAAATCCCAACGGGTTGTCGAAACGCCATTCGTTCTTGAGCGGCGTGGAGGTGTAGCGGAATTTTATCACCGCCACCCAATTGTCGGCCGTGGACGAATTATCCCGACGCGTCGTCGTGGCAAAGCGCACCGAGGCCGTGTTGCGATTGAGCAGGGAAACCGACTTAATCTCGACCGCCACGGTGGCATTGCGGCCATAGATCTTGTCGAGCGACTGCGGATTTGCAGGCGTGAAAAGCCATGTCAAATCCTTGGACGCCGCGTCGGTGGAGTAGAGCTGCGCCAAATCGTAATTCTGTTTCAGTTCACGGGAATCGTAGGTTTCGCGGGCCCTGATGTAGCGCACCAGATTGGCCGCCGTGACGGCCTCGTTCTGCGACAAATCTCCAGGCTTTAGCGCGCGCATGATCTCGAGATAGCCCGTCGATTTGTCGACCTCGACAACGTAGGGTTCGAACTGCCGGAGCGGAAGGATCAGCACGAGCGCCAGCAGCGACAGCACCGCCACCAGTCCGGAAACGCCGCTGACGATCCAGGCCAATGTACGCGATCGCCGCATTGACCTGTGCGTGTCGTCTTCCCAGGTCGCGCCCGCCCTGTAATAGCGTCTGTCGACGAGCTCGCTGCTGCTGTTAGCAGCCGTTTCCGATGGAGTTGACACTTACTATTGCCTCGTTTGAGTGACGCATCCTGATCCAGGGCCGCGATCGATGATCGTTCGTGTGTTCTAGGCCAGAGGCCTGGCGTTATCGCGCGCACCTTGCTGGATGGCGGACCGAGCTGCGTCGTCCGCCCTTGCTGCTCGCGGGGATCGGAAGCTGCTCGCCGCGAGCTGCCGGGCGCCCCGAGCGGCGCGGCCGGCGGCCCATCGGGCACCGGAGTAGCGCAGGGCGTTTCTGCCGAAGTTTCTATAAGGGTTGTATGCGCCCACGGTGCTGAGATACCCGCCGCCATTCAGGATCGAAGCAATCGAGGGTATCTGCATGAGAACGTAGATCCCGATGATCGTCACCAGCACCAAGGGCAGCACCAGCGACATCTTGCTGTCCATGGTCGCTCCACCTGATGTGGCGGTGTTCAGCGCGGCATTGACGAGCGAAAAGTAGAAACCGAGAAAGCCGTAGATCAGGACTTGTTGGATCATCAGAAAGGTTGTCAGCGATAGGAAGCCTTCGCTCATGCGCGAGGACCAGCGGTAAAGCCAAAGAATGATCCATATCGGCGCCAGAGCGAGCGTGATGAACAACATCACCTTGGCGGCGATGATCGCGGCAATGGCCAGCGCTGCGAAGATGATGGCCGACAGCAGGACGAGCAGCGACAAGAGCGCGCCAAAAATGTCGTAGAAGGATCCGCTATAGACCTGATTGGCGACGTCCTGGGCCCCTTGGTAGAGATTGTCGATAAGTGCTGGAATTGCCGCCTGGTCGTTGAGCTGATTGCCGGTGGCCCGCGACACGGCGCCGACGATCACCTTGCCGACCTCATCTGGAATGCTTTGGACAAGCTGGTAGATCGTTGACGAAAATGTGCCCCATCCGGTCAGCAGCAGATAGATGATGACGGCTCGGCCCAGGCGATAGGCCGCTTCGAGTGGCGAAATCGACTCCCGCCCGCTCAGGATCGAATAGCCCCACCACACGATATAGAGGGTCAGCATGAGGGTGAAGACGTTGCCCATCGCATTGCCCAACTGCATATAGACGGTGCGGACGAAGTCCTCACCAATGTTGTCAATGCCACCCAGAATGCTTGCGGCGAGACCGTTCATGGATCCTCGTCAATGATGCTGGCGAACGGCGTTGAATTGACCGGTTTTAGCGCGCCGCATTCGTCGGTGTGGACATACGCCAAAGGCCCGCACGGCGCTTTCCGTTCGCGATTTGCGCATCCAAACAGCACTGCGCCGAGCCCAATCACAGCGCATATGCGCAACGCCCGCCTCGACAAGCGCTAGCCTCCGCTCTTGCCAAATTCCGCGAACGGATTGACGTCGCGCGGCGTCATCATCTTCTGCACCTGGCTCTGACGAAGAAGATCTCCCTTCAGCTTCTCATTCAGGGCCGCGACCGCGCCATTCTGGACGCCGATCAGTTCGTTGACGGCGCGCGCGTTTTCCAGCTGCATTCGGGTGTTCTAGTCCACCGATCCCTTGACGTCCTGCGACTGCCCGATCTGCCCACTCGCGGATTGCAGAGACTGTTGGCGCTGGGTGACGCCCTGCGAGGCCTGCGAAGTCAGCGCGCTTAGCAGCGAGGCCACATTGACGCTGCCGCCATAGGCTGTGTTGACGGCGCTTGTCTCCTTGCCGGCAATCTGCTGGAGTTGTTTCACCAGCTGCAGCCCATTGATGACGGCGCCGGCGATTTTCTGGATTTCGGGCGACAGGCCACCAAACGAAAGCGCGCCGCCGTTCAGGATCGATCCGAAGGACGGCGCCTGGGCAATCGACATATTGCCGCCGAGGCCCATTTGTCCGATGCCGAGCGAACCATCACGACTGCCGCTAAGAGCCTGCAGGATCTCCTGGCTCTTTTTCAAAATATCCTTGTTGGAATCCATGATGGAGTTGGTGTTCTCCGCATTCTTGCGGGCGACATCGAGATTGGCGCCATCGATGACGGCAATTTGTGCAAGGGCAGCACTCGTCCAAAGCGCCATGCCGGCAGCAATCGCGATTTTCTTCATGTCAGCCTCCTATTGCTGTAGGGAATCGATCACGCTGGCAGCGCCGGCAGGATCACTGGTGATGATTAGCGAGCGGCTGTCGGCCGAGCTTGCCGCCGCGTTCTCAACCGCGCATGGCAGCCAACGGCCGCGATCGATCTTCAACCGCTCCAGTTCGGCGGGATCACAAGAGAACGGGTTTGGAGAGCCGCTGTTCGGCTGTTGCACCAGCTTGGACGACTGCGATGCCTGAACGTTCTGAAGTGATAGAAGTTGGGCCAGCAACGCCGTGAAGTCGCCCGCTTGGCCGAGGTACTGGTTGGTCACGCCAGCGTTGATCCCACGAGCCGACGAGTTCAGCTCCCACGCATCCTTGTATTCGGTAACCTGGCCAACGTTGCCCGCCAGCGCGTCGATTGCAGCATTGTTGGCGCCCATCTGCGATGAGCTTGCATCAAGGCCGCCAGCCGCCTTCCTCACCGTGCCCACGGCCGCTTCCTGAGCCGTGCCGCCCGGGCCGTCGGCGGTGACGATCGAGAATGGTGGCGGCGCGGCGGCCGGAGCCTTGCCGCTCGATACATAGTCGTTGAAGTAGCTGTTCCAGCGGCCGACGCCGCCGGCCCACCCTCTCTGCTCGGCAGCATTCGATCCGTTGTAGAAGGAGGCGAGACAGCTGTAATTCGTCGCCCCGCATTGCTTCACGCCCATTCCGAGATATTTGACACCGCCTTCGACGTTCTGCTCGTTCACGTCGCGGTCAAGTCCCATGGACTTGCCGGTGCCCTTGGTCAGTTGCATCACGCCTTTGACGCCGGTGTGGCTCCCGGCGCATGTGTCAAAGCGCGATTCCTGATAGGCAACGGACAGCGCCAGGCCTTCGGGCACGCCATATTTTTGCGCATAGTAGCGGATCATCTTCACGTTGCCCGCGTCGCGCTGCAACGCTTCGGCAGGTGACCGGCGAAACATCTGCGAGCGGTATTTGTTCGAATAGGTGCAGACGACGCTTTTCTTCCTGTCGGTTTCGTCCTTCTTAGACTCATCTGACTTCGTGCTGTGCTGCTCGTCCTCTTGCCGCTTGTCGAGGTTCGGCCCGTCGATGACCGCGATCTGAGCGACAGCCACGGTCATGCTTGCCGCTGTCGCGAGAGCCACGGCCAGACAAAAGCTGCTAAGCCGCTTCGTCATGCTCGTGCTCCCATCCGCAGAAGTACGGCAACCACATCTCCGGCTCGTCGCCGAAGGTTTCCCGGAGCCGTGCGCATTCCTTGCTGTTGGCTTCGTTCGAGGACAGGACCTTGATGAGATCGGGCATTGCCGACAAATCGAGCTTCGCGACGATGGAGTCGCTGTCGTGCTTGACGAGGAAGGTGCGTGTTTCCTTCGCGGTTCGGCGCACGAATTCGAATTCTTTCGCTGTCAGCGAGAAGCGCTCCATGTAGGACTCCTTGCTCGCCTTGGGGTTGGGGAAGAAAATGTTGGTCTTCGTTTGCTCGATCAGGGACGACGAGATGGAGGAGCTGACGACGTCTTCCGCTGTCTGCGTGCCAAAGCCGACCACGCCGTTGCGGCGTCGAATGGTCTTCAGCGTCTCATTGATGAAAGCAGCAAAAACCTCGTCGTCCAGCAGCTTCCAGCCTTCATCGAGGAAGAGCATGATCGGCGAGCCATCGATGACGTCCTCGAGACGCTGGAAGATGTAGAGCAACGCCGCCGAGCGCAGCTTTCGGTCGCCCAGGATCTTCGTCATGTCGAACCCGACAACGGGTTTCGAGAAATCGACCAGATCGACGGGATTGTTGAAAAGCCAGCCCTTGTCCTTCGGGTCGAGCCAAGGTTGTATACGCGCCGCCAGATCATTCATGCCAGGCATCAGCGAGCCTCGCAGCACTTCGGGCAACAGGTCGAAGGTCCGCTGTTCGCGAGGGATCTTGTAGATCATGTCGACGGCGGCATTGATGACGCGCATCTCCGCCACATCAAGCGCACCGCCTTCCGGCGTCAGAATGTAGAGGAGCAGATCTTCCAGGAAAGAACGGTTTTCTGCCGTGTCCTCGAGCTGCAATGGCGCGAACCCGGTCGGCTGAGAGGGTTCCATCACCTCGTAGCGACCGCCGAGCGCCCGAACGAAGATCTCGGCCCCGCGCATGTAGTCGAAATAGACACATCGCGGCCGCGGCATGATGCGCATGGCCTGCGCCATCAGGAACGACAGCACCACGGTCTTGCCCGAGCCGGTCGGGCCGAACACCGTGAAGTGCCCGACATCGTGAACGTGGAAATTGAAATAGTAGGCCGTCTGGCTGGTTGTTTCGAGCAAAGCGATGGGCCGTTTCCAATGCAGCCGCTCACGTTGGCCGGACGGAAAGTTGTGTCCTGAGAAAAGGCCGGCGAAATTCAGCGACGAGATCAACGCACGTCGCGCGATGTAGCTGAAATTTCCCGGCAACTGCGCCCAGAAGGCCAGTTCCGTGTTGAGTGTCTCGCGGACCGGCACGATCGACATGCGCGAAAGTTCGGCTGTGATGTCGGATAGCGCACGGTTGAGCCCGCTCATGTCCGGCGCCAAGGCCATGACGCTCATGTGATGTTGTCCGAATACGACTTCGCCGCCGGCCAGCTTGTCGGCACCGTCGTGGACGGAGACCTCGACCGTCGTGCCCGCCTCGTCGGAACCCTCGACCTGGTTGGCGATGGTGTTGATCCTGCGCATCGCCGTGACACGGTCTTCGATCGCGAAACTTTGCGTCAGGACGAACTCATGCGGCAGTCGCAACAGACCGTCCAAAGAGCCCGGCGCGGTGAACGGCGGATATTCCTTGATTGACATCATGGCGCCGAGCTTGGCTTGGTCCGGACCGCGAAGTTCCAGCGCCGACTTGCCGAAAAACAGCTGCCGCGTCGCCAGCACATCGCCAAGGGACATGCGCGGCAAAGGCATTTCCACGTCGCCACCACCGGCGAGGATTTTCGCCAGAAATTCCGCCGGCTCGGAAAAGAAGCTGTCGCGGCGCTTCACGACGCCGAGAAGACGCGCACCATAAGCCGTGAAATCCTTGACCATGCCGTCAACGATGTCATGCAGTTCGGCTATTGCCTCTTCGCGGGTTTCTTCGCCAGCGGTGCTGATACGGAATGCATTGAGCGCCTTGTCCACCCAGCCGACCCGGCCGACCATCGGGCGCCGTATGACCGTCAGATACGCCTCGTTGACGAAGAGGTTTTTCGAGCCAAGCTCGTCCATGTAGCGGGCGTCGAGCTCGGCCACGAAAGGATTGTCAAAGTCGCCTTCGATTTCCGGGGTCACGTGACGGCGGATGATCGTTGTGTAGACCGCAAAGCGAGAGGTCGACAGGTTGCGGAAGGTAGTGTTGCGGTTGAACAGTCGGCTGTTCAATTCGGCCTGGTCCATCGTCTGGAATGGCAGGCCGCTGAGCCGGATGGCGCCGACCAGAAAGCCGCTCTTCGTCACGATCAGATTGTCATCGACATGGCGAAGGTAGGGGATGTGCATCGCAGCCGGCTTTTCGCGGCGGCGCTCACGGCCAAACTTCAGCTCTGCATCGAGGCTCATGGCGAATAGCTCCTCGCCCCCCAGAAAGTGAGATTCGCCACCGCTCCGCGTTTGGAGACGCGCCGCTCGAAAATATGAAAGATGTAGGGATCGCGCTGGCACAGATATGCGCTGACCAGATGCACCACGCCGAACACGCCAAGACCGAGCATGAAGCTGCTCGTGGCGATAAAGCCGATCACCGCCAGGATGCCATTCAGTGCAAAAACCTCATAGCGCACCCCCCATTTCATCGGGGGGCGTGTTAGGGGCAGGCTGACCGGCTCGACATAGACTTCCTCGTCGTCCATGGCTCAGCTGCCTCCTGCCGTCGCGCGAACCGCGTCCACCAGCTGGGCAGCGCCGAAGATAAGAGCGATGCCAATGATGATGGAAAAAGCCATCATCCACGCCAGCCGCCCCGTCATGGCGAGGAAGCCGAGAAAACAGACCGCGATGATGGCAAATGAGCGCGCTATGTTGCCCTGCAGAACGCCGACGAACCATTCCAGCACGTTTTCGACTGGGGCCGCCGATTGGGCGTATGCGGTGGCTGGCGCCAGAGCTATTCCGACCGCCGAGGCCAAGGCCAGTTTCAGAGCAAATTTGCCTGCTTTCCTGTATTCCACCCTTGGCTCCTTTCAGTTGCCGAAATCCATGACATGACCCTCCTGCCAAGCGTCCTCGCTTGCTGGCGGAGCGGCCGCGAGCATTTCGGATTTGGTCAGGACGGGCTTCTTCGCGACACCGCCGAACTTCCAGCGGTTGAGGATTTTCACGATGTATTCTGCGGTCTCCGGATTCACCGGAATGCCCTGCGCCTTGTAGACGCTGTTGGGCCCGGCGTTATATGCCGCCAGCATCAGCAGCGGATCCTGGAACTCGTCATAGAGTGACTTCAGATAGCGCAGGCCAGCCCGAACATTCGCCTGCGTATCGCAACGGTCGCTCACGCCGAGATCGGCCGCCGTCCCCGGCATCAACTGCATGATCCCAAGGGCTCCGGCCTTGGAAGGACCCTGATTGGCGCCGAGATCGCTTTCAGCCCATGCGATCGCCTCGGCTAGATCGCCGTCGAACCCTTCGTCCTGCGCGATAGAACGCACAAGTTCGGCGACTTCAGTACGGTTTCCGGTCTTGCAAGCCCCAGGCCTCTGCGGCCCGACTGAGGGTAGGGCTTGCCCCGGCGTTGCAAAGGCGACTGCGACGCGGTCTGATGCTAGATCCCGGGCGTGCGCTTCCAAGGGCATTGTAGCGGCACACAGAGTGAGCAGAAGAGCTGTTCGAGTGTTCATACTGTCGCCAAAATTTAACACTTTACTATGGCTACACGCAGCCCTAGTAAAGTGTCAACACCATATGCACCGCAGGGACGGATTTCGATGAAACAGATTGCCCTTTGCTCGGCTTTGCTGCTCCAGGGCACCGTCGCCTATGCCGCCGGCGCCGACGCCCCAAATGCCTTCGCGCAGCCTTCGGAGCGATACTTGCTTCAGTTTGCCAAGCCGGGCGAGAAGGTGTTCGTCTATGAGCGCTACGATGCGAAAGGCGCGCTCTTTCAGCGCGACGCGGCGACCCTCAGTTCGCCGGTTAAGGTGCCGTCGGCGACCGAGCGCGTCATCAACGGCGTGGCCTATCGACTGCGCGGCCTCGCGGCCTGCCCAAAACCAAAGATTACCTACAAGACGCAGGAGTGGGACTGCACGAAGGCCGCGCAGGACTATGAAGAAGGAATCTACAACCGTCGTGCTTCTGTCGTGCTTTGCAAAACGCTTGTGCTGCGGAGCGGGAAGGGGGAACCAGACGCCGTGTCGTGTTTTTCTCTCGTGGGTGCGGGCAATACGAACGACCCGTACAATGTCGCCTACGACGATGACGAAATGGTTTTCTTCGACATGGCCGCAATCGGACGCAACAAGGACGGCAAGTCGCTGCGCCCCGATCTGGAGCACTCCGCCGACCTCGGTGGACAGTTCCAGGAATGAAACAGGCGAGCTTTGCAGTGCTGGCCGCTTTTGGTTTGTGCGCATCGGCACAGGCCCAGGTTGCATCCGAATCTGCCGCGCCAACGCCCTTCGCGGTATCGAAATCGGCTCAACTGCTGACCGGAGATACCTGGCGTGACGGCGACCACCTTTTCCGCCTCTATGGTGTGCAGTCATGTCTTCGGGGCACGTCGGCTGAACAGCCAAATGGGAACAAACTCGATTGCGGGAACATCTCGCTGGCGCACCTGGCCGCCCTGTTCGATAGCGCGGCGGTGACATGCCAACCAATCGGCTACGCCCTCGACAAGGCGGCCTTTGTCGTCTGCGGTGCGCAGCTGAATGGCGACACAATCGACGTCGGCACCGCGCTCATCGCGACCGGATACGCGTTCGCCGCAACGACCGCAAAGGGCAAAGCCGTCAATGAGAACTACCTCATCGCGGAAATCAACGCTAAGATGAAACGTGCAGGTTTGTGGGGCACGACGTTTCAGCATCCTGTGCAGTTGCTGCTAAACAAGCGGCCGGAGAGACAACAATGAAGCACGACGATGAGGCTCACAAATATTACTATCCCGTGGAAGGACGCGGTGACGGCGCTATTGGCGGAGCCGCTGCATTCTTGGCGATCATATTGGTGCCTGCGGGGCTCTATGCGGCCTGGAATACCGTGGTCTCATGGATTTCAGCGCTCTTCTCCTAGGCCTGTAGTTTCGCGAAAGAACCGAGCAACGCGCGCAAATCGTCGACGTCAATCTCGCACCAGTCGTTCCCCACCAGCCGACAGAAATAAGCTGCCTTCATTTTCATCTCAACGACATCGGCCACCGGCGCAGCGGCCGCGCGCCGACGCGCGATAACCTCTTCCGCCATGACCGAATCCAATCGCCGGCCGGTCAGGGTCGCGTCCGGCCCTTCGGCCCCCATCCATCGCTTGCCGAGAAGTTCAACCATGGCGACTGCTTGACGATGCGCCGCGATCAGATTCGGGACCCCGTCGGCCTCTTCCACCACTCCGTTGTTACAGACCACTTGAATGGGCATCGATTGGCTCCACGCTCATGACAATTCGTAAATGATACCTGGGGAGGCGAGAAAAATAGGGATGGGTTCATCCCTCTGCTTCTCAGGCTCCCGAAGCCCTGGCTTCCCCTACTTTTCGCTCATGCGGTCGCGACCGATCCGCGCAGCTCAGTGCCTTGGCCGGCGGTTTGCGAAACATCTCCCCCGCAACAACCGTGTTCAGGCTCTCCGGCGGGTCACCAGTCATCGATCGTCTCCCGTGCCGGCCAAAATCGAGTTGATAAAAACGTTGATTGAGGACGAAGGCACGATAGGATACGAAGCCTAGCGAAACGGAACGAAAATAGAGCCTATAAGTTGTTGTTTAAGAACGGAAAGTTATTTCTCCCTCCGCCGAGAGACGGGAGTGATTTCAAAGAATTATTCAAACGACTGGCGGCGGCGGGTGCGGGTCGCCTGTTGGACAAAGACGGGTTTCCTGCTGGCCCATGGACGCCCGAACTCCTTGCAGAGGCGATTTCACTGATTGATTCCAACCGGGTTGGGGTCGATCTGCGAACGGTGCAGCTTTGGTTTCAAGAGAACGAGAAGGGAATTAGCACTGCCAACATTCGTTGGCTGGCGAGGATTTTTGGATGCGATGATGCGGTCGCAACTAGCGAATGGCAGATGGAGCTAGGTGAGGCGCAATCGCGGTTATCGGCCAAGAGACGAGAATGGAAGAGAGCCGGAAGCAGCGTTGCGCAGGAGATTCCAGATACGGCAGTGACTGCGACCATCGATGACGCGACAGACTCCCCGGTAGAGCTGATACTGGATACTGACCCCAAGGGGCCGAGGCGGCGCTTTAGTTTGGCAAGGGAATCGGAGGCGTTTTTTAGTCGCGGATCTCCCCTGAATCTACCGGCGTCGGTGTTTGCGGGTGTCACCGCTCTTGGGTTTTTGTCGTATCTTACGGGGATTCACAGCGTGACGTATGGCCGGGCGGATGGCGTCGTCAAGCAGGTTGGGTTTCTTTGGACAGCGAATTGGACATTCGTCTTCATGGTATTTTTGCCACTGTTTTTTGCCTTCGTGACCGAGCTGGTGACCTTTTGGAAAGATGAAGGCCGCCCAAAGCTTGTGGCGCAGGGCGACAAGATGGAAAGCGACGATGCCTGGGCACGCACCGTACAAGCTTCTTCGTATTCATATTGGGCGGTTTTTTTGATTTGCGTGGTGTTCGCCGGTCTTCTTCAGTGGATCGGCGTGTCTTTAATCCCGTTGCTCAAAGGGGGTGGCAACTATGCGACGGATTGGGGCTCGTTAGCGATTGTGCGCCCTGAGGTTATATCGGTGCCGGAAGCGATCGTGTTCACGGGGCTCGCTTACCTGTATATGTGCCTCTGTTTTTATCTGTTCTTCGTAGGCCTGATTTTGCTTTATACGGTGATCCATGATCTTTGGAGTATTGGAGAAGCAGCGGGTAATCGGCCGGAGGTGGACTATCAACACGAGCTACATGGAGCCAGCATCAGGGTTATGCGTGCGATTTTTCGGTGTACTGTTTTGGGACTTTTGATCGCCATAGTCATGAAGCTCCAGAGTGCTTACCTGACATCGCGTGGAGAGAATATTGTGTCTTGGTTGGCCGGCGATATGTCTTCCGCCTTTTATGGGCGCAATGATGTGAGCGCCGGGATCATCTACCGTAGGCCGACGCACTACAGCAGCCTTCTTATCGCTATTTCGACCTGTGTGGTATTTGTGTACGGCTCCATCCGTTTAGGTGTCGAATGTCGGTTTTGTATGTCTTTGTGGAGGATGTCAGCGATCGTAGCGTTACTCGTGGCTGGCTACTTGCTGATCGATGCATTTGCTGGCTTTTCGATCCTTCTGGGCGTTGGAGTGCTGTTCGCGATATACGGCCTGTTTGATCCAGGGTTGGGGCGAGGGCAAGCGAGTAAGTTAGGAAACAATCAGAGTGTATCATAGTTGGCTTGATCGTTGGGATGAGCGGCGGGCGCGACGCGGTGAGGAAGGTAAGAAACCATCGGATTTCGCCCTTGACGCGGAACTCGCCTTTCCAGGTGCGAAGAAGATAACAAGTATCGAGGAATTCTGTGCCGTTGCGGACCAGGCCGTGGCTGATCCAGCCTTTTTCGATGCCCCGAATCTGAGTGATCAGGGGTTTGAAAGGCTAGATGGGTGGCTCAAATTTCCGTCGGACATTTCTACTGATGTCGAACAGAACAACGTCGTCTCGGCGAAAATCACAGAAAGCGGGTCGTTCGATCAGGCGATGGTGATTTTTCACCATTGGAATGCAAGCTCCCGGAATCGTCAGATTGCCAACTTCTTCTCCCAGCGTGGCACCACGGTTGTCGAGATTGCTATGCCTTATCACTTCGAACGCAGCCGTCCCGGCTCCGTGCACGCCGACTATATGCTTAGCCCTAGTCTCGGTCGAACGATCCAATCTGTAAGGCAAGCAGTGTTGGATGGGCGAAAACTCATACGTTGGTTGAAGATCGAAGGCTATCGAGAGATTTCGGTTCTCGGTATGAGCTTAGGCTCCTGGGTTGCGGGCCTTCTCGCGGCGCACGACTCGGCTGTGTCGAAAGCCTCGTTGTTTCTGACGGCGGGGAGTCTAGCGGATATGGTTTGGACGGGTCGCGCGACACGATTGATACGTGCTAGTCTCGAGCCTGAGATTAAGCTGACCGATCTCAGAAGGGCTTGGGATCCCCTTAACTTGGAGAATTACGCACGTAGTTTGGCACGGCCTGATCTCGATCTTCACGTTGTGTTGGCTAAGAGAGACAAAGTGGTGTTGCCAGAGCTATCGGAGAGGTTCATGCAGAGGCTGAAGGACGCCGGAGCTAGGCCAAATATTTTGGAATTAAACTGTGGTCATTATTCGCTCGCCATGCCGCCATACATTTTGTTGGCCGGTTTGAGTTTGAAGCGTTTTCTGTCGTGTGCTGACAAGTCTGCCCGGCGAGCATGAGTTTGGCGTTGGCCGGTCAGTTCACCAGCAAATTCTCTGGTGGGGCATCACGACACGAAAGTGATGAATCTGGGTCGCCCCCTACCCGAACCGACCCCTGGAATTGGCCGACAACGGCGCAGGCGTGACACCGGCAGTTGTCGAAAAGGTCACCACACCCTTCTACTCTACACGCGCCGGCAATTACACCGGGCTAGGTTTGACGGCTTGTTCTCATATGGTTTCGACCCTCAAGGGGAAGCTCTTCATCAGCAGAATTCCCGACGCCGGCACAGTCGTCCATGTCAAAGTCCCTTATCATCCCCGCCGCTGCAACAGGCTAGCAGCCGACGATGACAGCAGCGGCCCGACAGCCGCGGCGGGGGTGCTAGTCTAAAGTCGGCCGCCGGGCCTGACGAGCAGGGGCATGGGAGCGGTAGCCGCTGGGGGCGTATTACAGGCCCTTTAGGAACGCTCCTCAGGCGGCTAGATGTCGGCTCCGCCAGGCGGGATCTTTTCGGAAAAGAGGAAGGTCGCTGGATCAAGTTTCAACGCCTTGGCGATCGCCGCAATCGTGTCCACGCTGATATTGCCGCTCGCGCGTTCCAGTTTCGTGAATGTCGCCTCTGCCACGCCGATGAGTTCGGCCATCTCATAGCGGTGCAAGGTACGTCGCTGTCGCTCAAAATCGATGACGTGCACCAGCCGCTTGCGGATCGCATTGTCATCCAACCGATGCGCCCACTCCGGAACTTTCTTGCCGCCGGCGAGCAGCGCTGCAAAAGACAGTTGCAAGCCGTTTGCCATGATCTGCAGCGTCGTCAATGTGACATTGTTTATCTAACGCACAGTCTGAATGTAGGTTCGATAGGCCAGTTTCGGCAACCGGCTCCACGGCGACTCATGGCAATGATGGACTGGACGGAATATTCAATAATATCAAATTTTTATGAGTATGCCGTCTGCAAATCCTGTATACGCACGTTCGTCCGCTTTCTTCTGCACAATCGGGACCCCTAGACCACGCCAGAGACGGTCGTCGGATTGCCGGTCCCAGAATCGACAGCAGACATGGCGTGAGCGTTCTAAAGCGCAAAGGTCGCCTTGGGATGAGCAGATCGCAACGAGCTAGGGGGTCTGCCGTATTGGGACTTGAATGCCTGGGAAAAGTGTCCGGTGCTGGAGAACCCGGTGGCGAAGGCAATTTCTGCAATCGCAAGCGGGCTCTGTTCGATCAGCCGCCGCGCGTGATCCAGCCGGATCCGCCGGTAAGTTTGCAGGAAGCCGGCGTTCAGATGCTGGGTAAATAGGCGATCCAAATGACGGGAGCTGATCGAGAGGAAATGCGCCATTGCTTCGCGATCGAGCGGATTTTCGATCGTCGCTTCCATCTTCTCAAGCGCGGCCAGCAGGATCGGATTGTGGGTGCCAAATCGCTCGGCCGCAGAACCGCGTTGAGGGTCGGAAGGGTCGGCAATCGCGGTATGAAGGTACCAGTCGCTGACGCGGTTCGCGAAATGCGCGCCCATGCGTTCGGCGATCAGCGCATGCATCATGTCGAGCGGAGCCACGCCTCCGCCGCAGGTGATGCGATCGCCGTCGATCACGTAGCGGGCCTGCCGGAGCGCTAAAGCCGGATAGGCCTCGCGCAGTATGGGGGCATGCTCCCAATGAATGGTGAAGTCTCTGTTGTCGAGCAGGCCGGCGGCAGCCAAAAGATAGGCGCCGCTCGAAATTGCGCCAAGACGGACGCCGAGGCGCGACAGCCGTCGCAACGTGCTGAACAGCCTGTCCGCTTCCGCCCAGTTGCCGGGATCGCCGCCCGCGCAGACGAACACTGTATGGAATTCCGTTCCAACGGACGAAATATCATCGCAGGCGATGTCGATGCCGCCGGAACTCTGCACCGGCCGGCCACCCTGTGAAAGCTGCCTGATGACATAGAGGCTGCGCCCCGCGAGAAGGTTGGCGGCACGTAAGGGTTCGGCCGCCGATGCGTAGGACATGAGCGCGAAATTCGGCAGCAGCAGAAAACCGAACTGCTGAGTTTGTATATCCGATTCAATCGTCATGGCCGATCTATACAATAAACCGTCCCATACGTGGAACTGAAATTCGGTCGTCGGGTATAGGTTGACCCGACTCCCAGCTTGGACATGGACAGCGATGCGATACTCCGCTCTCTCGATTTTTCTTAACGGCCTTCGCGGCAATACCGGCTGGAGCCCCGCCTGGCGCGCGCCCGAACCGAAGTCCCACTACGACGTGATCATCGTCGGCGGTGGTGGGCATGGTCTATCCACGGCCTATTATCTCGCCAAGGAATTCGGCATCACCAACGTCGCAGTGCTCGAAAAAGGCTATGTCGGCGGCGGAAACGTCGGGCGAAACACAACAATCATCCGCTCCAACTACCTGCTGCCGGGCAACAATCCCTTCTACGAACTGTCCATGAAGCTCTGGGAAGGCTTGGAGCAGGATTTCAATTTCAACGCCATGGTCTCTCAGCGCGGCGTGCTCAATCTCTACCATTCCGACGCGCAGCGGGACGCATATACGCGGCGCGGCAATGCGATGCTGCTGCATGGCGTCGATGCGGAACTGCTCGACCGCGAGGCGGTCCGCGCCAAGCTGCCATTCCTCGATTTCGACAATGCTCGCTTCCCGATCCAGGGCGGCCTGCTGCAGAGGCGCGGTGGCACGGTGCGGCATGACGCGGTGGCCTGGGGCTATGCCCGCGGCGCCGACATGCGCGGCGTCGACATCATCCAGCATTGCGAAGTGACCGGCATTCGCCGCGAAAACGGCAAGATCGTCGGCGTCGAGACCATGCGCGGCTTCATCGGCTGCGGCAAGCTGGCACTCGCGGCTGCCGGCAATTCCTCGCGCGTTGCCGAGATGGCCGATATCAAGCTGCCGCTCGAAAGCCATGTGCTGCAGGCCTTCGTCTCCGAGGGACTGAAACCCTTCATCGATTGCGTCGTGACCTTCGGCGCGGGCCATTTCTACGTCTCGCAGTCCGACAAGGGAGGGCTCGTCTTCGGCGGCGACATCGACGGCTACAATTCCTACGCCCAACGCGGCAATCTTGCCACCGTCGAGCATGTTGCTGAGGCGGGTAAGGCGATGATCCCGGGCATTTCCCGCGTCCGCGTGCTGCGGTCCTGGGGCGGGATCATGGACATGTCGATGGACGGCTCGCCGATCATTGACCGCACCCACATCGACAATCTCTACCTCAATGCCGGCTGGTGCTATGGCGGTTTCAAGGCGACGCCCGCGTCGGGCCTCTGCTTTGCGCATCTCATCGCACGCGGCACGCCCCACGAGACCGCTCGCGCCTTCCGGCTCGACCGTTTCGCGCGTGGCCATATCCTCGACGAAAAGGGCCAGGGCGCCCAGCCCAACCTTCACTGATTTCCAGGATACCTGAACATGGCAAGCCTTATCCCATGCCCTCATTGCGGCTCTCGACCGAAAGAGGAATTCACCGTGAAGGGAGCAGCACTCGCCCGGCCCGCACCCGATGCCGCCCCGGGGGCGTGGATCGAGTATGTCTATCTGCGCGACAACCCACGCGGCGCCTATGAGGAATATTGGCATCATACGTCGGGCTGCCGGCGCTGGCTGGTGGTGAGCCGCAATACGGCCACGCATGAAATCTCGGGCTGCCGCGACGCGGTGCTCGACCTATCGGCGGAGGCGCTCTGATGACCTCCTATCGACTGCCCAAGGGTGGCCTGATCGATCGCCAGTCACGCCTCGGCTTCAGCTTCGACGGCCAGCCCCTCACTGGGCATGCCGGCGATACGCTGGCTTCCGCCCTGCTCGCCAACGGCCTCCAGCTGGTGGGCCGGAGCTTCAAATACCATCGGCCGCGCGGCATCCTGACCGCGGGGGCCGCCGAACCGAATGCATTGATGACCATCGGCACCGGGGGGCGCACCGAGGCCAATACCCGTGCTACGATGCAGGACCTTTACGACGGTCTTGAAGCCCGGAGCCAGAACCGCTGGCCTTCGCTCGATTTCGATATCGGTTCGCTGAACGGCCTGCTCTCCCCCTTCCTCGCCGCGGGCTTCTACTACAAGACCTTCATGTGGCCGGCGAAGCTGTGGGAAGGTCTCTACGAGCCCTTTATCCGCCGCGCCGCCGGTCTCGGCAAGGCGACGTACGAGGCCGATCCCGACCGGTACGAGAAGAGCTGGGCGCATTGCGACCTGCTGGTGATCGGCGCCGGCCCCGCAGGGCTGGCCGCCGCGCTGACCGTCGGCCGTGCGGGGGCACGTGTCATCATCCTCGACGAACACAGCGTTGCGGGCGGATCGTTGCTGTCGGAGACCGCGACCATCGGCGGAGAAAGCGCGCCGGCATTTGCCAGGCGGCTCGCCGACGAGCTGGAAACGCTGCCGAATGTACGCGTACTGACCCGCACAACCGCTTTCGGCTGGTATGACGGCAATGTCTTTGGCGCTGTGGAGCGCGCCCAGAAACATGTGCGCAACCCCGATCCGAACAAGCCGGTCGAGCGCATGTGGCGCATCATCGCCACGAAGGCGCTGCTCGCCACCGGTGCCGAGGAGCGGCCGCTCGTATTCGGCGGCAACGATATTCCCGGTGTGATGATGGCCGGTGCAATGCGCAGCTATCTCAACCGCTTTGCCGTGGCTCCGGGCCAGCGCACCGCCATCTTCACCACCAGTGACAGTGGTTATGCACTCGCCCGCGATCTCGAGGCGGCGGGTGTCCAGCTTGCCGCAATCATCGACAGCCGCGCCGATGCCGAGTTCGCCTATACCGGCAAGGCTCGCCTTCTCAAGGGTGCCGTCGTTTCAGACGCCAAGGGTGGCAAGGCGCTCTCCAGCGTCAACGTCACGACCGCAAACGGTGCGACCGAAGCCATCCCCGTGGATGCGCTCGCTATGTCCGGCGGCTTCAGCCCGATCATCCACCTTGCCTGCCATCGTGGCGGCAAGCCGCAATGGTCGGATGTGCATGGCGCCTTCATGGCCCCGTCGCAGACCAGGGGCCTCGTGCTCGCAGGCGCCGTCACGGGCACGACCGGATTGTCGGCAAGCTTCGCAGAGGGCGCCGCGCGCGGCGCGACCGTCGCCCAAGACCTCGGGTTCGCCGCCCAACCATTCGACGCCGGTCCAGTCGATGGCGACGTCGTTGCTCCACCGGCCCGCCCGCTCTGGAATATCCGTGGTGTGAAGGGAAAGGCCTTCGTCGACTACCAGAACGATGTCGGGCGAAAGGATCTCGGCCTTGCGGTGCAGGAAGGCTATGGCGATGTCGAACTTGCCAAGCGCTATACGACATCGGGCATGGCCACCGACCAAGGCAAGCTTTCCAATGTCAACGCGATTGGTTTGCTGGCCGAAGCGCGTGGCGTCTCCCCCGCCGAAGTCGGCACGACGACCTTCCGGCCCTTCTACACGCCGATCAGCTTCGGTGCGCTGACTGGCCCGCATCACGGCCATCATTTCCAGCCGGTGCGCAAGTCGCCTCTGCATGACTGGGCCAAGAAGCAGGGCGCGGTCTTTGTCGAGACCGGCCTCTGGTATCGCTCATCCTGGTTCCCGCGCGCGGGTGAAACCAGCTGGCGACAGAGCGTCGATCGCGAGGTCCTGAACGTTCGAAAGAATGTCGGCATCTGCGATGTGTCGATGCTGGGCAAGATCGAGGTCTGCGGCAAGGATGCGGCGGAGTTCCTCAATCGGGTCTATTCGAACGCTTTCCTGAAACTGCCGGTCGGCAAGGCGCGCTATGGCCTGATGCTGCGTGAGGATGGTTTCATCTATGATGACGGCACGACGAGCCGCCTGGCTGACGATCGCTTCTTCATGACGACGACCACCGCCTATGCCGCCGGCGTCATGACGCATCTCGAATTCTGCGCCCAGGCGTTGTGGCCCGGGCTCGACGTGCGGCTCGCCTCGGTGACGGACCAATGGGGACAGATGTCCGTGGTCGGGCCGAAGGCGCGCGCGACGCTGCAGGCGATCGTCGATGATGATATTTCCGACGCTGCCTTCCCCTTTCTTGCGGCAAAAGAAGTCTCGCTGTTCGGCGGCCGGCTGCATGGCCGCCTGTTCCGTATCTCTTTCTCAGGCGAGCTGGCCTATGAGCTTGCCGTGCCGGCCGGTTATGGCGAGAGCGTCGCCGACGCTGTTCTCCAGTCAGGCAAGGAACATGGCATCCAGCCCTATGGCGTCGAGGCGCTCAGCGTACTGCGCATAGAGAAGGGCCATGTGACGCACAACGAGATCAACGGCACGGTGATCCCGTCCGATCTCGGCTTCGCAAAGATGGTGTCGACAACCAAGCCGGATTTCATCGGCAAGGCGATGCTCGGCCGCGAGGGACTGGTGGCGGAGGATCGCCCGAGCCTTGTCGGCGTCATGCCGCTCGATCCCGCGAACACATTCCGAACCGGCTCGCACATCCTCGCCAAGGACGCCGCGCCGGCACTCGAGAACGACCAGGGCTATGTCTCGTCGAGTGCCTTTTCACCGCATGTCGGCTCGACCATTGGGTTGGCGCTGGTGAAGCGAGGCCATGCCAGGCATGGCGAAGA
This sequence comes from Mesorhizobium bavaricum, assembly GCF_056781655.1. Lineage (NCBI taxonomy): Bacteria > Pseudomonadati > Pseudomonadota > Alphaproteobacteria > Hyphomicrobiales > Phyllobacteriaceae > Mesorhizobium > Mesorhizobium bavaricum. The sequence goes on from NZ_JBXAYV010000002.1 coordinate 260,606, forward strand.
GGTGGTGGTGTGGAACGGCCTGAGCAAAGAATTCACCGCCGCACGTCTCTGCAATCCGGTCTTCTTCGATCTAGCAAACGAGAAGCTCCATGTCTGATTTCGAACTCATCCACCGTCCGGCGATCAGCACCAAACCAGTGCGGAGCTCCGACGCCTTCGCCATGAAGGCGATGCCCGAGGGCACCCTGATCCACATACTCGGCAAGCCCGGGGGCGAGGATCTCACGGCAATGCTACAAGGTCTGTTCGGCGGCGAGGCCAACAGGATCCGCACCTTCGGCCCCGGCCAATGGCTCGTCGTCAGGGATGAGCCGGTGTCTCACGTCGATCTCCAGGCAGAGTTTGAAAAGCTCGCTTCACGAGCCTTTGCGGTCGATCAAACCCATGGACGCATTCGCATCGAAGTCTCTGGCCACGCGGTCACGTCGGTGCTGGCAAAGGGCACGGCCCTCGATTGCGAGGGTATGGCTGTGGGTCGGTGCGCGATGACGATGATGGGACATATCCCAGTGCACATGACCCGCCGCGCTGTGGACCGATTCGAACTAGTCGTACTGCGCGGCTTTGGTCAGAGCCTATGGGACGAGATCGCTGATCTGTGCTGAACCTGGATCGCCGCACGTCCGCCCATGACGCAAAAGTCACTGCCGATCGCCCGGCAATCCATTGCGGGAGATATGCATGTTGGGCCGGAACGCCGAAGTGAAATTGTTACGGGGCGCATGAGGCTGAAAGCCTTTGCTCGGCCTAGATTACACGCACTCTGCATATAGCCTTCTTGCCGACAGTAAGGTCAGGGCAACCGGGTTTCCGCCCGCGCTAGGATCCTCGATGGCCATGGCCGCGAGTTCGTCGATGCGGTCGCCGCCAACGCCGAAAGCTGTCAGATTTTCGGGAACGCCGAGTTGGAAGCGCAGCGAAAGGACATAGTCATAGAAGCCGTCAAAGCCGCCAGAAATGTCGAGATAGGCGGCTGCGCGGACGATCTTGTCTTCGATGGCGGAACGGTTGTACTTCAAAACCATGGGCATCACGACCGCGTTGGTCATGCCGTGATGCGTGTTGTAGACAGCGCCGATCGGGTGCGACAACGCGTGGATGGCCCCGAGGCCCTTCTGGAAGGCGACGGCGCCCATTGCAGCGGCAGACATCATATTGGTGCGGGCCTCGATATCGGTGCCATCCTTATAGGCGCGCGGCAGATATTCCTTCACTAACCGCATGCCTTCGAGCGCAATGCCCTGGCTCATCGGATGGTAGAAGGGCGAGGAATAGGCTTCGAGGCAGTGCGCAAAGGCATCCATCCCGGTGCCGGCAGTGATGATCTTCGGCATGCCGACCGTCAGTTCCGGATCGCAGATTACGACGCCGGGCAGGAATTTCGGATGGAAGATGATCTTCTTCACATGCGTCTTCGAATTGGTAATCACCGAGGCGCGCCCGACTTCAGAGCCCGTGCCGGCGGTTGTCGGCACAGCGACGATTGGCGCAATGCCTTCGACCGAGGCGCGGGTCCACCAGTCGCCAACGTCCTCGAAGTCCCAGACGGGCCGCGATTGGCCTGCCATAAAGGCCACGCATTTGCCGAGGTCGAGGCCTGAGCCGCCGCCGAAAGCTACGACGCCGTCATGGCCGCCGTCACGGAAGGCCTTGATACCGGCTTCGAGGTTGATTTCGTTTGGGTTCGGATCGACATCGGCGAAGATCGCGCGACCAAGGCCGGCATGTTCCAGCACGTCCAGTGCACCGCGCGTGATCGGCATCGTGGCAAGGCCGCGATCGGTGATCAGGAGTGGCTTCTTCATGCCCAAAGACTTGCAGGCATCGGCCAGCTCCTTGATCCGTCCGGCGCCCATTTTCACAGTGGTCGGATAGCTCCAGTTGGCGGTAATCGTCATATCAGAGTGCCTTCTTGAGATGGTAGGATTTGGGACGGGTCAGGTTCTGGAACCCCAGGACCGAGAGCGAGCCGCCCTTGCCAGTTTCCTTGCAGCCGGTCCAGCACAAGGCGGGATCGAGATAATCGGCGCGGTTCATGAAGATCGTGCCGGTCTCGATGTCGCGGCCGATGCGCGCAGCGCGCTCTGTATCCTGCGTCCAAAGCGAGGCGGTCAGGCCATAGGGGCTGTCGTTCATCAGTTCGAGAGCTTCGGCGTCGTTCGCCACCTTCATGATGCCAACGACAGGGCCGAAGCTCTCCTCGCGCATCACGGTCATGGAGTGATCAACATTGATAAGGATCTGCGGGGCCAGATAGGCCCCGCCATCGTCGGCGGGGAACAGGCTCTGGTCGACCAGGCCCTTCGCGCCCTTGGCGATCGCATCGGAAACCTGCGCACGCACCGTAGCGGCAAAACGCCTGTTGGCCATTGGGCCTAGCGTCGTTTCCTGTTCCAACGGATTGCCGAGCTTGTAGGCGGAGGCGAAGGCCACCGATTTTTCTACGAACTTGTTGAACAGACTTTCATGCACATAGATGCGCTCGATGCCGCAGCAGCATTGTCCGGAATTGAAGAAGGCGCCATCCATCAGAGTGTCGACGGCGGCATCAAGATTGGCGTCTTCCATAACATAGCCCGGGTCCTTGCCGCCCAGTTCAAGGCCGAGGCCATTGAACGTGCCGGCTGCCGCCCGCTCGATGGCGCGGCCACCGGCCACCGAGCCAGTGAAGTTGATGAAGTTGAAATTGTTGTCTGCAATCAGCGCCGAGGTGGTGTCGTGATCGAGGAAGACATTGATAAACACGTCACCGGGAACGCCCGCTTCGACAAAGGCGCGCACCATACGCTCGCCGACCAGTAGGGTCTGGCTGGCATGCTTGATTACCACTGTGTTGCCTGCCATCAAGGCCGGCGCAACCGTGTTGATCGCCGTCATGTAGGGGTAGTTCCATGGTGCGATTACGAAGACGACGCCGTGCGGCTCCCGCTCGATGCGGCGTTCAAAGGCTGCACTTTCCTCAACGACATAGGGCGTGAGGCTGTCGGCGGCGATGGAGGCCACATAGTTGGATCGCTCGTTGAAGCCACGAAACTCGCCCCCGTAGCGCACCGGACGTCCCATTTGCCAGGTGATTTCCGGAACGACCTCCGCTGCCATCTCGTTTAGGCGGGCAACACCCTTCATCACCAGTTCCACGCGCTCTTCCAGCGGGCGTCTCGCCCAAGCCTTTTGCGCCTTTCGAGCACGGCCAATCAATGCCTTTGCGGTGTCGAAGCCCAGGGCTTCGCGCTCAGCGTAGACACTGCTGTCAACGGGCGATATGCATCTTATTACGGTCATGGTCGACGTCCTGTGTGGTTTGTTTTTCGTGGCCAAGCCCAATCCGGAGTAGGACCATTGCAGATCAGCCCGCCGAGATACGCGGCCATCGCATTGATCTCCTCCTGCGACCGTAGAAGATCATTACGAACCTCGATCATGACGTTGAGGAGCCCATTTTTGACGCCATGCTCCACAAGCGTGTGCGTGACACCGTCCTTTGGGCCGTAAGGCTCGTTCCTGCGGGTCACAAATCGGCCTTCCAGGCTCTCGACCTGAGCGAGCATCGCATCGGCAAGCCGTCTGTCGACATCGTGAAGTATGCCGACTTCGACCTCGCGTGCTCTGCCGAAAAAGACGGGTGTGAAACTATGAACCGTTACCAGGAGGGTCTGCCTACCTGACTTGCCGCGAGCTTCAAGCAATCCGGAAAGACCCTGTTCAAAAGGGCGATAGAAGGTCTCGATGCGCTGGTCTCGCTCGCGAGCGGAGAGGTTTCTGTTGCCCGGAATGTCATAAACTTCGCTCTTCTCGGGGATGGCTGAGGGGCTTTCGGGCGGACGGTTGCAATCGTAAAGCAGCCTCGAATAGCGCTGGTAACACAAGCTCGCGTCGAGCATTTTCGCCAATTGCATAGAAAGCTCCAGGGCACCGGGATCCCAGGCTATGTGACTGGACAGAGCGTGCCGCTGCAGACCAAGGTCTGCAAAGACACCTGGAATTGCCGCGCTGGCATGTTCACACACCAACAGGACGTCGCCTTTGCCCTGTGGATTGAACACAGCAAAGGGGAGATCGTCATCGCCGCTCAACATTTCGGCCCTCCAAACCCGGCGGCATCGGCCCGACGTTTCCAGGTGGACGGTTGCTCGTGGCAGGCGACGGGCGTTCGGCGCCACCTGCGGACAGTTTGGCCGGGTTGCAGCTTCGGCATTGATCGGCAGCGCGAGCCAACCGGAAGTGGCCGGAAAGAGCCATCTTGTTGCGTTGGAGGTGAGCCCCGCTCCGGAACTTCAAGAGGCTTCCACCGCGGGCGAGTGAGCCGGACTTCGCCGTCAAAGCAGGCCACGGTCCACTCACTGACAGCCGAGCCCTTTGCGATTGGATACATGAGGAAGGCCGCGTTTCCTTGGGTCCCGCCGTTGCACGGATGAAACGAATCCTACATCGACAAGATGACCCAGCTATCTTGTCGATGCATTCCGAGACAATTCCACGGGAATACTTCAGGTCAAATTTGATGGAGCTCTCTCGGATGATCGACCAAAAGCTCATAGCCCTTTTCAGTGATAACAACCGACTCACTGAAAGCGATCCCGAACTTGCTGGGGGCGGTGAAATTCATCGGGACGTGGAATGCCATCCCGGGCTTCAGGACTAGGTCAATTCCTTCCGATATATGGAGGCCGTTTCCCCATGTCGGCGGAAACGTAGCGCCAAGCCCGTAGGCATAGGACCCAAAAAAGTAGAGCTCGTCGTCTAACGACTTGTGTGCCTTCTTGGCATGAGCGACGACATCCCTAAATTCGACGCCAGGCTTCATCATCTCGAGCATAGCGGACAGCGTCGCTTCCGCTGCATCCGCAAACCGCATCATGCCATCAGACGGTTTTCCAGTAACCATCGTCCGCATCAAAGGGGCAGTATACCGGTTGTGGTTCCCCCCATACTCCAGAAAGATCACGTCGTTATCCTCAATCAAAACCCTTCTAAAAGTTTGATGCGGATAACTTGTGCGGACACCCGACGTTACGATGGGTTGAACGGACATGAATTCGCTACCGGCGCCAACCATGGCCTCGTATCCGGCTTTCGCAATATCATTGTCGTAGATGCCAGGCCTCGTGATGGCATAGGATGCTTCGACTCCTGCCGCAGTGTAGGAGCCGGACTTCTTCAAGCATTCGATCTCCACGTCTGATTTGACGTAGGACACCTCTTCCACAATCATTGAGGCGTCGATAAACGTCGCATTCGGCAGCTTTGAGGCCAATGCTTGAAAAACGCTCGCCAGCAGGCCTTTTCGGCCGAGTTCTAGGCCAATTCGCTTCTTATCCTGCACCTTAGACTGGAGCACTTTCACCAAATCGTCCCCTGGCCCGGACCGGAACTGTTGCTGCCAGACGGACGTGTAGACTTCGGTTACGTTAGAATTTACGATGGCAGACGGTATCTCAAGGTCCGCCACATGCATGAACGGATTGCCATCAACTGGGATTATTAGCGAGACATAGTTCCCGCTGCCAAATGTATAGTATCCCGTCAGATAGTAGACGCTGTTAGGGTCCGTGAGTATCAATGTCTCGATACCCCTTGCGGCCATTTGCAATTTTACGAGTTTGGCGCGCCTCTCATATTCATCCTTGTCGAAGGTAATACCGGTTCCGGCGTCGTGTCTTTCGAGTATGTCCTGATATTGGCGCGCGTCCATGTTTCTATCCCGTCAAGATAAGTTTCGATTTCATGCATTTGGTGCACAGCGCGTTCAAAAGCGGTATGCCTGCCAACTACAAGAGGCCTTCAATTAGAACTGCGAAATGTCTGACGTAATTCCTTCTCACCGCCATGACACCTTTGGCGTCTTTTGATTTCATAGAGCGGATCATTTCACAGAGCTCCGAAATCGTTAGCGACATCCAGGGTTGCCACAGTTTCGGGACCGCCACCCACCACTGGCGCGCGGTTCGAAAATGAAGGTTGTCGTATATATCGCGCAAAGCGTCGGTATCGATTATTCTGCGCAGTATTTCGTGATGCGCGTTAATTATCCTCAGATATTCTTCAAGGTCGTGATCAAATTCCAGTGCCTTGGTCCTCTGTACCAGAGATTCCATGTCCGCTATGTCAGCACTGCTATAATCACGCTGCGCTAGGTCGCCCACGATCTCGTCTATTCTGACACGAAGGGCCACCAGCCCATTCATCTCTTCTGACTGGTAGTTTGTTACGATGGTTCCGACGGCGTTGATCGTCTCGACGAGGCCTTCGAATTGAAGCTTTTGGAGCGCTTGTCGTATCGGCGTTCGGCTCACGCCGAACTCTGCCGCCATCTCGGCCTCCTTGAGCAGCATCCCCGGGGGATAGGTGAGCATGATTATCCGATTGCGAAGCGTGCCATGGATCAAATGGAGGCGCTTCTGCGCCTGCGTGTCGGCAGCTCTCATCCTCGCCTTGACCTGCCTTGCCATTTTTTCAATCCCCTCGAATCGCCGCGCGCTCGGAGTTCGTTACCATTAGAGTATACACAGTCCGAAACGACGTCAACACTCTTAACGCTATGAGAGAGCATCCTGAAAGTGCAGAAATCGCTAGAATATCGACAAAAATGGCTGTTTATGCGCACAAAAAGCGTCATTCGCGGGATAGTTCCCCGCCGCCATCGGGTGCCGACGTTGACATAAGCGCTAACTGAGTGTACACACACTGTCGGTTGGCTTATGCCTGCCTGATCAAAAATCTAGAAGAATCTAGGGGAACGGTTATGAAGAATGAGAACTCTGGCAGTAAGGCAGTATCTGGCGTAAGCCGGAGAACGCTTATCAAGACTGGTTTGGCAGTCGGGGGGTTGCTTGCTCTCGAGCGCGCCGGTTGGGCGGCAGGAGCGTCGGCCGCGCCTACTCGTGGTGGGCACTTCCGTGCCGGAGTTGGTGGTGCAAATACGGGCGATTCCCTCGATCCCAGTACCTTCACCGACACTTTCATGATCTCCCTCTCCTTTGCCATCCGCGACAACCTGGTAGCTGTTGGCGCGGACAACAGTCTGGAGGCGGGACTTGCGGAGAGTTGGGAGGCCAACAAAAATGCGACTGAATGGACGTTCAAGATCAGACGCGGCGTTCACTTTTCGAATGGCAAGTCGCTCACCACGGATGACGTAATCACCTCGATCAACTATCATCGCGGTGATAAGTCGAAGTCTGGTGCAGCCAGCCTCTTGGAACGCGTGAAAGATATTTCCGCGGTCGGTGATGATGCTGTCAAATTTACGCTTAAGTTCGCCGACGTCGATTTTCCGTTCGTCCTCACGGACTATCACCTGAACATCCTTCCCAGTGCGGCTGGTTCCGTTGATTGGAAGTCGGGTGCGGGTACAGGACCCTACAAGCTGGAGAGTTTCGAGCCGGGCGTCAGCGCGAAATTGTCGAGAAGCGCCGAGCACTGGAACAGTGCGGTTGGCTTCTTCGATTCCATCGAATTGGTTGCGATCAACGACGCGGCTACCAGGCAAAATGCATTGATCTACGGGGAGGTCGATGCGATCAGCAAGCCCGATCTCAAGCTAATTAGTTTCCTCGAGCGGAACAAAGATATTCAGATCGTCGACGTGCCTGGACGGATTTGGCACTGCGGCATCATGCGAACCGACATCGCGCCCTTTGACAACAACGATCTGCGGCTTGCGCTTAAGTACTCGATTGACAGAAAAGAGTACCTGCAAAAGGTTCTGAAAGGTTACGGCACTATTGGGAATGATAATCCAATTGGGCCGGCGTACCTCTTGCATGCTGCAGACATCGCTCCCAGGGAATATGACCTCGACAAGGCGAAATTCCATCTCAATAAGGCCGGCTACAAACAAGAAGAGCTAAAGCTTCTGACCTGTGAGCTCTTTCCAGGGATGAACAACGCAGTCGAACTCTATCAGCAGCAGGCAGAAAAGGCAGGCGTCAACATCAAGATCGAAACCCGCCCGACAGACGGGTGGTTCACGGATGTGTGGTTGAAGGAGCCGTTTCAGTGGGGTTGGTGGGGGCCGCGGATCACAGAAGATCTGATGCTGTCACTCACTTTCCTTAGCACGGCGCCGTGGAACGATGCGAAGTTCAAAAGCCCGCGACTTGACGAGCTGATCAACGGCGCGCGCGCGGAACTCGACGAAGCCAAGCGGCGAGAAATGTATCGAGAGGCCCAGCTGATAATTAGCAATGAGGGCGGGCACGTGATCCCTGCCAATGCAAACCTGGTGCAGGCCGTAAACAAGAAGGTGTTGGTGCCGCGCGACGATTCCGGAAAATGGAAAATCTCTGCAAGCTGGGAGATGGATGGCGGTTACTTTCTAAAACGCTGGTCATTTGCATAGAGGCGGGACTCGTCGATCGCCGCCACTGAGTTTACCCGCTACGGTCGTTATAGGCCAAAGGGCGGTGTTGGAGGTGGCATCCGCTGCCTCCAAGAACGATCTGTGACTTTTAGCGAGAATGGCGCCGGTGTCGCCGGCTATGAAGGCGCTTATGACCCAAATCCTTCGCATGATAGCACGCCGGGTAGGAATGGGGGTTGCAACCCTTTTCTTTGTTTCAATTCTGACGTTCGTTTCGGTCGAGATCCTGCCGGGAGACCTTGCACAGGCGACGCTTGGCCAATCTGCAACGCCGGAAGCGCTAGCCGAGTTTCGTAAAGAGGTTGGCTTAGACCAGCCGGCGTTTACCCGCTATGTGTCGTGGGTAAATGGGATGTTACACGGTGACCTTGGGCGTTCCTTAGCTAACGGAAAGGAAATATCAGGTCTGATTCAGGTACGGTTGAAAAATACGTTGTTTCTTGGCATGTATGCGGCTTCAATTGCCGTCCCTCTGTCATTGATATTTGGTATATTTGCGGCTCTATACCGAGACAGTGCGAGTGACAAGGTAATAAACGCGACCGCTTTGACTGCGATTTCACTTCCGGAGTTTTTCGTCTCGTATATCTTAGTGGTCATTTTCTCTGGCCTCGGATGGTTTCCGGCGCTTGCAAGCATCCGTCCGGACATGAATTTTTCTGAGCGGCTATATGTAGCATTTTTGCCTGCGCTCGCATTAACGTTCGCCGTGACTGCACACATGTTGCGCATGACTCGTGCGGCGATCGTCAATATCCTATCTTATCCTTACATTGAGATGGCACGGCTAAAGGGTGTTCGCCCTTGGCGTATCATTGTTGCGCATGCGGTGCCAAATGCCATTTCACCGATCGTGAATGTCGTGGCGCTCAACCTTGCCTACCTTTTGACGGGAGTGGTTGTGGTCGAGGTGGTGTTTGGTTACCCAGGCCTTGGACAACTTATGGTCGACGCGGTTACCAGACGTGACGTAACTGTGGTGCAATCCGTCACCATTATATTCGCAAGTGCCTACGTGCTGCTAAATTTAGCGGCCGATATTATTTCGACCGTCTCCAATCCACGTATTTTCCATGCCAGGAGGAACGCTTAGCCATGAGTGCCTTTGCGTTCAGAAAAGCACCGATTACCGCAAAGTTCGGTCTAGTGGTGATCGTTTTGTGTTTCTTCACCGCACTTTTTGCGCCATTGATCGCACCATACGGTCAAGCTGAAGTGGTTGGCGATGAGTTCTTGCCATGGAGCGCCAGCAATATTTTTGGAACGGATTCGATCGGGCGCGACATGCTATCTCGGATCGTCTTCGGTGCGAGAAACTCTGTTGGAATAGCGGTTATAACCACTGTCCTTGCGTTTATAATCGGCTCGGCATTTGGCATTCTTGCTGCTGTTGTGCGGCCTTTCTACGATCAGGTAATAAGCCGGGTGGTTGACGTATTCATGGCGATCCCTTCATTGATATTTCAATTACTTCTCCTGGCGGCTTTCGGTGTTTCCTTTCTCAACATTGTTTTGATTATTGCGTTCGTCGATTCGACCCGTGTATTCCGACTTGTTCGGGCGGTTTCAATAGATATTGTGCAACTTGACTTCATCGAAGCGGCACGTTTGCGAGGAGAGGGGGTGTTCTACCTTATTTTCCGCGAGGTGTTACCCAATGCGGCTGGTCCCATGATAGTCGAATTCGGTGTTCGATTTTGTTACGTGTTTCTATCGATTGCGGCACTGTCTTTTCTTGGGGTCGGTATCCAGCCGCCGTACGCGGATTGGGGCTCCATGGTTCGGGAGAACGCGGCCCTTATTGGCTATGGAGATATCACCCCACTTGTCCCAGCTGGGGCAATTGCTTTGCTTACAGTGGCAGTGAACTTCGTGGTTGATTGGAGATTGCGCGTCATGAGCGCTCTGCGGGATTGAGACGATGAGAGACATGACTCGCCAGCCTATTCTTTTGACGATCCGTGACATCGAAATCGAGGGGCGTTCCGAGGACACTTGGACTCCGATCGTCAGGGGCGTTGACCTAACCTTGCACAGGGGTGAGGTTTTAGGATTGATCGGCGAGAGCGGTGCCGGCAAGTCGACACTTGGGTTGGCAGCCATGGGATTTACTCGAGATGGCTGTCGGATCTCCCGCGGGGCAATAAATTTTGACGGGATAGACCTGCGTGCGGCGAGTGCGGAAGAACGACGTCGCCTATGTGGCAAACGCATCGCCTATGTCGCCCAGTCGGCTGCGGCGAGTTTCAATCCCGCGCATCGACTGATCAATCAATATTGCGAGACGCCGGTAGAGCATGGTGTGATGACACGCGCGGAGGCGGAACATGACGCGGTCGAGCTGTACCGCCGGATGCGACTACCGGACCCGGACACGATTGGTTTTCGCTATCCGCATCAGGTCTCGGGAGGGCAGCTACAGCGAGCGATGACGGCGATGGCTATGTCCTGCCGTCCTGATCTCATCATATTCGATGAACCTACGACGGCCCTGGACGTGACAACTCAGATTGAGGTTTTGTCGGCGATCCGTGACATCGTGGCACAATTCGATACGGCGGCAATCTACATAACCCATGACCTCGCAGTGGTTTCTCAGATGGCCGACAGGATAAAGGTTTTGCGCGGGGGCTACGAAGTTGAAGAAGCCGAGACCCGCGCAATGCTGTCACAGCCCAAGCAGGACTATACCAAGTCGCTTTGGGCGGTGCGCTCTTATGCGCGGCCTTCGCAGCCCCCGGTAGAGAAGGTGGCCGTTCCGATAGTTTCGATGAGGAATGTAGTAGCCGGCTATAGCTCACTCGACGTGCTCAAGGATGTTAGTATTGACATCCACAAGCGTCGTACCGTCGCCGTGGTGGGCGAAAGCGGTTCTGGCAAGTCCACGGTGGCGCGCGTGATCACTGGGCTTCTTCCCCCGCGCAAGGGAGTGGTGCTGGTCGATGGCGAGCCGTTGCCGGCTGATTATCGCAAACGCACCCGGGACCAGCTCCGACAGGTGCAGATGATCTATCAGTCGGCTGATACCGCACTTAACCCAAAGCTGCGACTCGACGAGCTGATCGGTCGGCCCGCACAGATATATCTTGGGTTAAGCGGCAAGGCGTTAACCGCTAGAATTCGTGATCTTCTCAGCCTTATTGGACTAGAGCCAGACGTCTTCATTCACCGCCTTCCCTCCGAACTTTCAGGCGGCCAGAAGCAGCGCGTCGGCATCGCGCGCGCGCTCGCGGCTGAGCCGCAAGTCATCATCTGCGACGAGGTCACCTCAGCGCTGGACCAAATCGTCGCTGAGGAGATTCTCAAACTGCTCGATCGGCTCCAGAGTGAGTTCGATCTGGCTTATATGTTCATCACCCATGACCTTGCCACAGTGCGTGCGATAGCCGATGAGGTAGTCGTGATGCAAAACGGTCAAGTCATCGAGCAGGGCCCTAAGGAACAAATGTTTCGGCCGCCGCATCATCCGTACACAGACCTGCTATTGTCCTCGGTGCCTGAAATGGACCCCGATTGGCTCAGCAACCTTGTGAAAAAGCGTGCCGCTGCCTGGCCCTCAAAATAGCGCCACCGGGCTGTCGCGGGCTGGGAGATTGCGGCCGAGAGTCTCGGCGATCTTGTTCAACCTTTTTTCGGCCTCCTTCCAGGAAGGCTTTCATCTGTTTTGAGCGATGCGACGTAAGCCTCGAATAGATCGGCAACGGTCTGGGCGCGCCTTCTCTGTCATGTCCGCGAAGTCGCGCGTGAAAATCTCGCGGGCCTGGCTGAGACCCTGATGGATAGGAGCCAAGCTTTTTCTTGAGGCGCTTTGGTCTCGCCATTGCTGGGCCATCCAAGCTCGCCGTTACGCGGGTCGGCATTGGCTTTATCACGAGAACAGGCGGCCCGTTCCGTGGCCCTCGCCACCGACAAGTGTGGTCAAAGCGGCTTCGATCTCCCTAAAAAAGTATTGTGTGTCAATGTGCTAGACCGTGATCGTGCATGGTCGTGCAGGAGGCTCATGTCTCACTGAAATGAGTCTCTACGCCTCCGGCGGCGTCAGAAGCATGTGGTCAGTTGTTGGCGCGATCTTATCGGAAAAGAGGAAGGTCGCTGGATCAAGTTTCAACGCCTTGGCGATCGCCGCAATCGTGTCCACGCTGATATTGCCGCTCGCGCGTTCCAGTTTCGTGAATGTCGCCTCCGCCACGCCGATTAGTTCGGCCATCTCATAGCGGTGCAAAGTACGTCGTTGTCGCTCAAAATCGATGATGTGCGCCAGCCGCTTGCGAATCGCATTGTCGTCCAACCGATGCGCCCATTCCGGAATTTTCTTGCCGCCGGCGAGCAGTGATGCAAAAGACAGTTGCAAGCCGTTTGCCATGATCTGCAGCGTCATCAATGTGACATTATTTTTCTGACGCACAGTCTGAATGTAGGTTCGATAGGCCAGTTTTTCGCCCTCGGCGGTCCGAAACAGTTCGGCCATATGCATATGGGATAGGCCGCGCCTGGCTCTCTCCCGCTCTAGCGTCAGTGCAATGTTGACGCGCAACGGGTTGTTGACCACGCCTCCGTCGTCTCGTTTCATAAATCGATGTAGTCGCACAAACCTGCCTTTTCGACCTGTCCTTTTTCGCGCGGATCATCCATAGTAAACTGTCAAATCTGCAGCGAGGAAAAGGCTATGACCATACTCAAATTCCTATTAGGGGGTGCCGTCGCCATCGCAGGCGCCGCAGCTCTTCCATCCCAATCAAAAGCGTCGGAATGGGGCTGTCAGGTTCTCCTATGTCTTTCCGGCGATTGGGAAGGCACCCCCTCGTGCCACCCGCCAATTTACAAGTTGATTGCGGCGATGGAAGCGCCGGGTTTTGATTGGCCGACCTGTCCGCAAGCCAACTCCAGCGCGGCGAGATATGAGAAGTATGAGGATTGTCCGTCTGGCTGGCAAGCAGTTGGCAGCTCCGAATCCGATCGGCCGGGCTTAGGGCAAGAACGGAACATCTGCCGCATCGCGGCCGATAGGCTCTCTCTGCCCGCTGTTTTCAAAAACAACGCCCTCGGCGGGCATCATGGAGACCGATCACGTCCGGTCCAAGTCGAAATCGACGGTAAGGTGGTTGCGGCAACAATCCAGACTGCGGGAAACGATCGAGGGCATTCCCTTGGTAATGGCCCCACCTACTACACCATCCCTCGACCGATGCGCGGAAAGCCCTGGTTCATCGAGTATGATGACGCGAACGGCGTGCGCCGGAAAAGCTGGTTCAATCTCAACATGCCATGAGCCAGGCGATCACGCAGGACGAGGTACTATGAGGGTGACAATTCAGGGAGGTTTGAAGTGTTCAAGGCGCTTCTCCTGTCCACTGTGATTATGAACACAGGCGCAGTGTTGGCGGCGGCTGGTCAGAGCGACAAGCCGCGGTCAAACGTGGACAACCCTATGTGGCCGGCTTCACTGAAATGGGACTGTAAGACCGCAGCCAAAATCGTGTGCGAGCGCGATGGCAGTTGTTCGGTGGCTGAGGATCACACTGGATTTGTGCTGAACTACGGCAGCAACGAAGCTGAGTTTCCGGCCAGCAATGTCAGGATCAAACGCCACTATCAACAGACCGTGCAGGGGAGCCCCTTGCAGCAGGAAGTTAAAGTTGAATTGGCCGACAATCGCGTTCTTTGGCTGACGGCCGTGGATGCCAGCCGCACTTATTCGCAAGCGTGGGTCGGCGCGCTGAGCGAGTTGAAGGGTGGCGCGGTACTCATGGAATCCGAGGGCGTCTATTGCATGCCGCACAAGTGAGTGCGCCGGGAGGGGAGGCGAGCGAAGGCCGATATCGTCTCACCTGGGGCGCCGGCCCCGGCGTTTCAGAAGAGTTCAGACTCTCCCGCCGAGTCTTAATCAGACCATGAGGTGGTGTTAATTAACGCCGATCTGTCGAAGAGTAAGCCGTACCGTTGCAACAATTAAGGGTTGTCATTCGACTGCGGGCCAACAATACTTGCAGAAAGCGACATTAATACTAGAAATTACTAAGAAATACGAACATTTACTGGAGAAAGTCGCATAATCTATCTTATGGAACTCGCGTTTTCAGATAGACATTGGCACATCCGCGGCGCGCCTGTAATCTCAATCCGGATCTCAGACCGCTTCCTTAATGGCGGAAAGGAACAACAGCGTGGATGCCCTTCAATCGGACCGTTCGGTTCCAGCCCCTTCGCTAAGTTGATGCTTACGTTGCATAGCATTGCGAGACTATTTTGATTCTCGGCGCCAAGGGGGCATTATGTCGCCGTCATGAGGAACATGCTGATCTGGCTCAGTGTATCGTGCGCAGCATGCCGACCACGCCAAGAGAAGCAATCAACCAAATTCCTGCCTAACTCCCTCGAGCGCTGGCGTGCCTATCCGGTCTTGGCACACCAGGGCTTCGTGAAGCTACCATGCAGCTTGTAGGCTCTGCTGGCGTCCCGATGGGGCTCAGTGTCCCGCGCCCTCCATACGGCGTCCCTTGATGGCCCTTTCCAACCAACCAACCTGCATCTCAGGAACCGAGGAGAGGAGCAAATCGGTATAAGCATCGAAGGGAGGCTCGAGCACATACGTCTTGGAGCCGTAGCGGGCGACCTCGCCGCGATACATGACAGCTATGGAATCGGCGATCGCCTTCACGGTCGCAAGATCGTGGGTGATGAACAAATAGGCCACATCCTCAAACTTCTGCAGGCGAAGCAACAGCTTTAGGATGCCATCGGCGACAAGCGGATCGAGCGCGCTGGTCACCTCGTCACAGATGATGAGCTTAGGCTTGGCGGCGAGCGCGCGAGCGATGCAGACCCTCTGCTTTTGCCCACCCGAAAGCTCAGCCGGATAGCGGTCAATGAAGCCCTTGCTCATCTCGATCTCGTCGAGCAGCTCGGCAACACGCTTGTCGCGCTCGCGGCCGCGTATGCCGAAATAGAATTCGAGCGGCCGACCGATGATGGTGCCGACGGTCTGGCGCGGGTTCATCGCCACGTCGGCCATCTGATAGATCATCTGAAGTTCGCGAAGATCATCTCTGGATCGGTCGGCGAGTCTCGCAGTCAGCGCGCGGCCGGCGAAGGTAATGCTGCCAGCGAGCGGCGGCAGCAGCCCCGTGATGACGCGGGCCAAGGTGGATTTTCCAGAGCCCGATTCGCCGACGACAGCAAGGGTTTGGCCGGGATGGACGTCAACCGAGACTTCCTGCAGAACCTTCACGACACCGCCTCCATAAGCAGCAGTGGCGCCCCTAACCGACAACAGAGGCGTCGGTGTCGGTCGCTTCTCCTTATGCTCGATCGAACGCACCGAGACCAGCGCCTTAGTGTAGTCCATGCGCGGCGCCTCGATGATCTGCCGGGTTTCAGCGTGCTCCACCCTCTTACCGTCCCTCAGCACCATGATCTCGTCCGAGACCTGGGCGACGACGGCAAGGTCGTGGGTGATGTAGAGCGCCGCCACATGCGTATCGCGGATGGCGTCCTTGATCGCCGCCAGCACGTCGATCTGCGTTGTCACGTCGAGCGCCGTGGTCGGCTCGTCGAAGACGATCAAATCCGGCTCGGAGCACAGTGCCATCGCCGTCATCACGCGCTGCAATTGGCCGCCCGACACCTGGTGCGGGAAACGCCGGCCGATGGTTTCGGGGTTGGGCAGGCCGAGTTTCTTGAACAGTCCAACTGCGCGCTTTTCTGCCTCGGCCTTGTTCGCAAGGCCGTGCAGCAATGTCGCTTCCACCACCTGGTCCATCAGACGGTGCGCCGGGTTGAAGGCCGCCGCTGCCGACTGCGCGACATAGCAGACCTCGCGGCCGCGCAGCTTGCGAAAACCTTCCTTGCCGCCCTTGAGGACATCGCGGCCATTGAGGATGACCTCACCGCCGGTGATGCGCACGCCACCGCGGCCATAGCCCATCGACGAAAGGCCGATGGTCGATTTGCCGGCGCCGGACTCCCCGATGAGGCCGAGCACCTTGCCCTTTTCAAGCGTCAGCGACACGTCATGGACGAGCACGATGTTCTTCGGCGGCTCCCCGGGCGGGTACACTGTGGCCTCGATGCGCAGATTGCGGATGTCGAGCAACAGGCCTTGCTTGGGCTGCCCGGGCTTCGCTTTGGTGCCAGCCATCAGCCGCGTCCTCCCTTCAGGCTTGTCGTGCGGTTTAACACCCAGTCGGCGACGAGATTGACCGAGATGGAGAGCGCTGCGATCGCGCCCGCGGGGATGAGTGCCGCCGGAATGCCGAATACGATGCCGTCCTTGTTCTCCTTGACCATGCCGCCCCAGTCGGCATCCGGCGGTTGTACGCCAAGGCCGAGGAAGGACAGCGTCGACAGAAACAGCACGGCATAGATGAAGCGCAGGCCGAGTTCCGAGACCAGCGGCGACAGCGCGTTGGGCAGGATCTCGCGGAAGATGATCCAGCCGCTGCCTTCGCCGCGCAGCTTGGCCGCCTCGACGTAGTCCATGACGTTGATGTCGACGGCGACTGCGCGCGACAAGCGGTAGACGCGGGTCGAGTTCGAGAATGCCCATCACCAGGATCAGGGTCACAAGGTTGGTCGGCAGCACGGACAGGACGACGAGGCCCATGATCAGCGTCGGGATCGACATCAAAAGGTCGACGAGGCGCGAGAGGATCGTGTCGAACCAGCCGCCGAACACCGCAGCCGAGAAGCCGAGGATGGCGCCGAGCGAGAACGACAGCGCGGTGGCCAGCACGGCGATGAACAGGGTGATTCGGGCGCCGTAGATCATGCGCGAGAGGAGATCGCGGCCGAGATTGTCGGTGCCCAGCCAATGTGCCGATGACATCGGTTCCCAGACGTCGCCGATGATCTCGCCATTGCCGTGTGGCGCGACCCAGGGCGCGAAGATCGCCGCCAGCACGAACAGTGAGGTCAGCACGATGCCGATCAGCGCCGGGATGGGGACGCGTTTGATGTCGAGCATGCCCACCCCTACTTCGGATGTCTGAGGCGCGGATTGGCGACGATCGCCCCAATGTCCGCTATGATATTGATGCTGATGTATACGGCGGCGAAGATCAGGCCCACCGCCTGCACTACCGGCACGTCGCGCTTGGTCACGTGGTCGACAAGATACTGGCCCATGCCGGGATAGACGAAGATCACCTCGACGACGACGACGCCGACGATGAGATAGGCGAGGTTGAGCATGACGACGCTGATGATCGGTGCGATGGCATTGGGGAAAGCGTGCTTGCGGATGACGTTGAAGGCTGAAAGCCCCTTGAGTTCCGCGGTCTCGACATAGGCCGACTGCATGACGTTGAGGATCGCCGCGCGGGTCATGCGCATCATATGGGCGAGCACCACCAGCGTCAGCGCCGTCGCCGGCAGGGCGATCGCCTGCATGCGCTCGCCGAACGGCATGCTGTCATATACGGTCGAGATGCCAGGGAAGATTTGCCACTTCACGGCAAAGAAATAGACGAGCACGTAGCCGATGAAGAACTCAGGCAATGACGCGGACGCGAGCGCCAGTCCGGAGATCAGCTTGTCGATCCAACCGTTGCGGTAACGCACGGCGATCAGGCCGAGGATGACAGCTAGCGGAATTGCCACGATCGCCGCCCAGAAGGCCAGGAAGAGCGTGTTCCACAGCCGTCCCTTGATCGAGGTCGCGATATCCTGGCCGCTCGACATCGCCGTGCCGAGATCGCCGGTCAGCACGCCGCCAAGCCAGTGCAAATACCTGACATAGGATGGCGCATTTAAGCCCAGCTGCTCGCGCAGATTGGCAAGCGACTCCGGCGTAGCCGACTGTCCAAGGATAGCTTGCGCGACGTCGCCGGGCAGGATCTGTGTGCCGGCGAAGATCAGGACCGAAACGGCCAAGAGAAGAAGAATGCCAAGCGCGATGCGCTGGGCAACCAGCCTCAGAACAGGCGAACCCATTGGCATGCTGTTCACGGTTCAAGCCAGCATTGCGCCAGTGCGTAGCCGTTGCACATATCTCGCGCTGGATGCTTCACGAAGCCTTTCACATCCGGCCCCGTTGCGTCTATGAACTGGTTGAAGAACGGTACCATAACACCGCCCTCGTCGCGGAGGATCATAGACATTTCTCGATAGAGGTTCTTGCGCTTTTCCTGGTCGAGTTCTCCGCGTGCCTTGACGAGAAGCTTGTCGAACTTCTCGTTGGTGAAGTGCGTGTCGTTCAATTCAGCTGTCGACAGATAGGACGTCGAGTACATCTGGTCTTGCGTTGAGCGCCCGGTCCAGTAGGAGGCATAGAAGGGCTGCTTTTGCCAGACCTCCGACCAATAACCATCGCCAGGCTCACGCTTGACCTCAACGGTGATGCCGGCCTTGGCGCAACTCTGCTGATAGAGCTGTGCGGCATCGACGGCACCAGGAAAGGCAACGTCCGACGTCCGAAGTAGGATCGGCCCGCTGTGGCCAGATTTCCTATAGTGGAACTTGGCTTTGTCCGGATCGAAGGCGCGCTGCTCGATGTCGTCTGAGAAGAGCGGATAGGCGGGGTTAATCGGAAAGTCGTTACCGACCGTGCCGTAGCCGCGCAGGATTTTGTCCAGCATTTGTTCGCGGTCTAAGGCAAGCTTCAAGGCAATCCTGACATCGTTGTTGTCGAACGGCGCGGTGTCGCAAAACATATTGAAGAGGTAGCAACCGCGCCCGGTCACATTTTGGATGGTGATGCCGGGGACCCGCTTCACCATTTCGACGACCTTCGGCTCGACGCGGTTGATCATGTGCACCTGATTGCCTTGCAGGGCAGCAATACGTGCAGTGGCATCGTTGATGACGGTGATTTCGACCTGATCGGCGTGACCCATCTTGTCGCCCTGCCAGTAGTCCCTGAACTTTTCGCCAACGTGCCGCACACCCGGCTCGTTGACAGCGACCTTGTAGGGACCGGCCCCGATGCCCGCGGCCGGATCGTCCTTGCCGCCATTGGGCTGGATGATCAGGTGATAGTCAGTCATTAGGTAGGGCAGATCAACGTTGGGTTCTTTGAGCGTTATTACCACGTCAGGCCCATCGGCCTTGATGGCTTCGATCCCGCGCAGGATGCCCAAGGCGCCGGATTTCGACTCCTTGTTGGAATGACGCTCTAGCGTGGCGACAACGTCTTGAGGCGTCACTTCCTTGCCGTTGTGGAACTGGATGCCTTTCCGAATTTTCAGAGTCCAGGTCTTGGCATCCTTCGACGAGCCAATTTCCTGAGCGATTCGGTACTCAAGGCCGTTATCGGGGGTCACCTCCATCAGCATCTCGCCCCAACATCTGCCAAAGGTGATTGGAGGTGCGCCTGCTGTAAGCGCTGGGTCGAGACTGTCCGCGGCACTACCGCCTTGAAGGCCAGCTTTCAGGATACCGCCCCTCTTGGGCACCTGCGCCTTAGCGGCCCCGGCAAAAAGCGAATTAGCGACGGCGGCGCTGACACCGAGAGCCGTCGCGCGGCCGAGAAATTCGCGGCGGTTCAACCGACCAGCAGCGACGCAGCGGCTGAGATAGTCGATTTCCTGCGACATCGGGATGATACTCCTTGTTACCGATTGTTCCCACTGGGCCCCGACATTGCGGGGCCATTGATGAGGGTACAACGTCACTGGGCGGCGGTGAGCAAATGTCTAGGCTATCGATGCATGAATTGGGCGTCTTCTCGCCCAAGACGCACAATGACGCTTTATGGCTGGAAAATTCCGCTCATAGTGAGCATGTGGGCTCGGCCCGACTAAACGAAGCGCAAACGAAGTCACGCGGCCTCATTGCCGCGACGGTTTAGGCCATAGGGGCGTCGTAGCCAAGCAGCGCCTTCACTTCGAGGAACTCCTCTAAGCCCCACTTGCCATTTTCGCGTCCATTCCCCGATTGTTTATAGCCACCGAAGGGCGCGGCTCTGTCGAATGCCGGATAGTTTATATGCACAGTGCCTGCCCGCATACGGGCTGCCACCCTGCGGGCGCGTGCAAGGTTCGACGATTGAACATATGCAGCCAAGCCAAAGATTGTATCGTTCGCGAGGTCGATCGCCTCGTCCTCATCCCGGTACGGCAGAATCGATAGAACCGGCCCGAAAATCTCTTCGCGCGCAATGGTCATGTCACTGTGGACATTAGCAAATATTGTGGGGCGGACGAAATAGCCTCGGTTCAGATGCTCCGGCCTACCAAGTCCACCAGTGACAAGATCCGCCCCCTCATGGATGCCAGCCTGAATAAAGCCCTGTATCTTGTCGAATTGGCTTCTATTGACTACTGGACCGATATTTGTTTTCGCGTCACGTACATCCCCAACGATCAGCCGTTCTGCGACCGCCTTCGCAATCCCCTTCACCTCGTCGTGGCGATCTGCTGGTACAAACATACGGGTGGGTGCACTACAAGCTTGGCCGCTATTGCGCATTACTCCGAACACACCCTTCGTCACCGCACTTTCAAAGTCCACATCAGGCAACAGAATATTCGCCGATTTTCCTCCAAGTTCCTGCGCTACACGCTTGACGGTTCTCGCGGCTGACTGAGCGATCAAGATACCTGCGCGTGTCGAACCGGTAAAAGACACCATTTCTATTCCGGGATGCGCTGAAATCGCTTCGCCCACAATAGCGCCTTCCCCTTGGACCATGTTATACACGCCCGCGGGCACACCAGCAGCATGCATGATTTCGGACCAGATAATTGCATTCAGCGGAGCCACCTCGGAAGGTTTGAGCACCATCGTGCAACCCGCAGCAATCGCTGGAGCAACCTTCATTATGATCTGAAGCACCGGATAATTCCAAGGTGTTATCAATCCCACTACTCCGATCGGCTCTCGGATAATCTTGGTCGTTCCTTGCAATTCTTCGAACTGATAGTTTTCCAGAACCCCAATAACGCTTCTAAGGTCAGCCGATGCCAGTTGCCACTCGCGGGCGATTGTAAGCGGTGCACCTAATTCCGTGCAAAGCACCGAGGCAATGTCTTCTTGTCTCCTATCGTATTCCGCAAGGATAGATTCTAGCATCTCCACTCTTTCGCGTGGGGTAGTTGTAGAAAAGTGAGGGAACGCTGCCCGAGCGGCAGCCACAGCTCGATCAACATCCTTTGGTCCGCCACCAGCGATGCGCGTGAATACTTCTTCTGATGAGGGATCAACCACGTCAATTAGATTTGACTCCAAGGGTTCGACCCACTCCCCATTCACATAGTGTTCGCGTTCGTGCTGCAATTCTCGCTCCTATTAGCTCTTTGCCTAGTTCTCTTATGACGCCGAGTTTTCGCGAATTCGATGCAAATTCACATACTGACCCTTGGCAGACGCCTCAGATTCAAGGCAGAGTTTTCCGCTAAGTCGACCAATCTATCGTGGGCAACTACTATCCTTGTTCAGCTCGGGTGGATAAGGTCTGCCGCCCTCTCGCCAATCATAATACACGTCGCGTTGGTGTTGCCTGCAATATGCGATGGGAATATCGACGCATCCGCAACCCATAAGCCCTCAGTCCCCCGCACACGTAGGTCGGGAGTCACGACGGCCTGGTCGTCGATGCCCATGCGGCAGGTGCCGACCGGATGGAAGCCTGGTCCAGTCGAGTTGCGCACATATTCTTCGTCGGCCTCACGCCCCGCTTCACGAGCAGGGACGTCGATAAGCTGGAGAACATGACTGCCGAAGGGCGGTGTGGAAGCCAGGCGCCGAACCCAATCTAGGCCGAGCAAAACGCCTTTTAGGTCGTCTGGGTGATCGAGCAGGCGGGGATAGATAGCTATAGGGTCCCGGGGATCATTCGATCGAAGCGCCAAATAGCCTTTGCTTTTTGAATGGTTTACATTGGCATAGATCGTTACAAGATTTCGAGGTGGGACGTGCCGCCTCCCATTCCTTAATAAAAACCCGAAGGCCAACAGATGGAATTGGAGATCGGGCACCTTTTGGTCAGGAGTAGACTTAAGGAAGGCGATGACTTGCGCCAGGGATTCAGTGAGCACCCCTTTCCTTGCAAAAGCCCATTCTGCGAACGCCCGAATCCGTCCAAGCCCCGACGCGTAAGCGTTTCCGGTCTTTATGTTCATCTCCGCAAGGACATGGAGGCACGGATGCTCTAAAAGGTTCTGGCCAACCTCGGGGCTGGCCACAACGGTCGTTATCCCATGCTTCGAAAGTTCGCCGGGATCGCCAATGCCGGACAGCATTAAGAGGTGTGGCGAATTAAGTGCACCAGCAGACAGAACGACGCCGCGTCGTGCACTTGCGCGGATGACCTGATCACCGCGCGTAAAAACAACGCCCTTCGCACGGTTCGTCTCCATGATCAGACTGTTGACTAAGGAGTTGTCCATGACGACCAAATTAGGGTCTTTCTGCAGCGGGCCAATATACGCGTCGAATGCTGAATGGCGCATGCCGTTCTTCGTAGAGCCCTGGTTCCAAGAAACCCCCTCATGTGAGGCTCCATTGAGGTCAGGGTTATGTGGGACGCCCAATTTCACAAGACTGTCGATGAATTTCTCGGCAACCGGAATGCGCCAACGCAGCGTCGAAACGTGCAGTGGACCCATACCCCCGCGATAGGCGTCATTGTCTGTATATTTATCCGCAGTCTCCATCTTACGAAAGTAAGGAAGTACCGAATTCCAATCCCATCCGCTGTTGCCGAGCTTCCCCCAAGCGTCAAAGTCACTCTGTGCGCCGCGAACGAAGATCATACCGTTGATGGCGGACGAGCCGCCCGGGACGCGGCCACGCGGCCATGATTCCTTGAGCCCGTTACGCGTCGGATCCGGCTCCGTTATATAATTCCAGTCATAGCGTTTGTTGCCCACGGTATACATCGACGATGCCGGGATCCGCGTTACGTGGAGTTTTTCACGCTTGCCAGCTTCGAGCAGCAAGACGCGGGCTCCCTTCTCCACGAGCCGTGCGGCGACTGGACATCCCGCACTGCCCGAACCTACGACGATGTAGTCAAATTCCATTGTTTAACCTTGGCCACTTCATAGTCCGTACATAAGACTAGGCGTTGGATAAGTCCAAAAGGCAATCACCTACATCAGCATCCCTTGATACCGACCGGTTAGACGACGTCGTCGGTCAGACGCGCATGCCGGCAAGATCTACAGTGAGGAAAGCAGGCGGAACGCGACGCGTTGACGCCCAGGAGTCTCACAAGGGCCTACGCGCCGCGCTGCGGATCACGCCTTAAGCCAGCATTTGGCGAACGCATAGCCGTCCATCAACTCAGCACGGCCGCCGACAAATCCACCGATCTTGTCCGAAGTCGCGTCGATGGATTGGTTGAACATGGGGATGATCTCGCCGCCCTCGTCCCTTACGATGATACCCATCTCGCGATAGAGGGCCTTGCGCTTATCCTGGTCGAGTTCTCCGCGCGCCTCCATGAGAAGCTTGTCGAACTTTTCGTTAACGAAACGCGATTCATTCCATTCCGCCGTAGAAAGATAGGTGGTGGAGTACATTTGATCCTGCGTCGGGCGTCCTCGCCAGTTGGTCGCGAAGAAGGGCTTCTTGTTCCAGACCTCCGCCCAATAACCATCGCCAGGCTCACGTCCGACTTCAAGAGTAATGCCTGCCTTGGCGCAACTCTGTTGAAACAGCTGGGCGGCATCGACGGCGCCGGAAAAAGCAACGTCCGACGTGCGCAGCAGGATCGGCCCGCTGTGGCCCGACTTCTTATAGTGGAATTTGGCTTTGTCCGGATCGAAAACGCGTTGCTCGATGTCGTTTGAGAAGAGCGGATAGGCGGCGTTAATCGGAAAGTCGTTACCGACGGTGCCGTAGCCGCGCAGGATCTTGTTCACTATTTCCTCGCGGTCGATGGCGAGCTTGAGCGCCATCCTGACATCATTATTGTCGAAGGGCGCCGTATTGCAGAACATGGCGAAATTGTAGTGGCCGGGGCCCGATCCGGTCTCGATCTTCAAGGTGGGTACGCGCTTAATGAGATCAACGACTTTGGGCTGGACCGCGTTGATAATGTGGACTTGGCCGCCCTGTAGCGCGGAGATGCGGGCGGTGTCGTCGTTTATGATAATGAGCTCGATCTGATCGGCGAAGCCCATCTTGTCTGACTGCCAGAAATTAGCAAAGCGCTCGCCGCCCAGCCGAACACCGGGTTCGTTGACGGTCACTTTGTACGGTCCGGCGCCGACGCCTTGGGTTGGGTCATCTTTGCCCCCGTTGGGCTGAATGACGAGATGAAAGTCGGTCATCAAGTAGGGCAGATCGGCGTTCGGCTCCTTGAGTGTTATGACGAAATTTCGGCCGTCAGCCTTGAAGCTCTCGATTCCCTTCAAGACACCAAGGGCCCCGGACTTCGATTTCTCGTCCGAGTGACGTTCCATCGTGGCCTTCACGTCTTCCGCAGTAACAGTCTTGCCGTTGTGGAATTCCACGTCCTGACGGATCTTGAAGGTCCAAACTTTAGCGTCCTTCGACGAGCCGATTTCCTCGGCGAGGCGGTGCTCCAGTCCGCCATCAGCATCAACTGCAACGAGATATTCCCCCCAACATTTGCCGAAGGTCAATGGCGCCATCATAAAGTTCGCCGGATCAAGGTCTTGGGTCGCCTCACCGCCACTGAGACCGCCTTTGATAATGCCTCCCCGAACGGGTCCCTCGGCAAACGCAGCACCGGCAAGCAGTGAGTTGGCGAAGGTGGCGCTAACGCCGAGCGCCGTGGCGCGGCCGAGAAATTCGCGTCGGTTCAGCGCTCCTGCAGCGACGCGGCGGCTGAGATAGTCGAGTTCCTGCGACATAGATATCTCCCATTTTTGTGAAGTGTCGCCCTAGCGCAAACGATGCGGCTTGGCTTCCTTCTTACGATCTGAATGGTATGCCAGCGCAACTGGCCAACTTTATGCAAATCCTGCTTGTGAACGCAGCAAATCGGCGTTTTTTTGCTCCATACGCATAAACGGCAGCGCTGATGGTGAGACTACGAGATTTCCACCGCGATGAGTTTGTAGAAGGTGTGAAACGCCAACTGCTTGTTTGATCGCAAGCAACGAATTCGACGACCCGGCCGCGACGCGAAGACGCGAGAGCCCGCCATGTCTGCGCCGTAAACGCTATTGGGCGGGTTTTCGGGGCTCGGGCAGGCCACAGTGACTTCGGCTGATTACGATTGCGAACACGTGTAGGTCGACGTCCGCAAGTTCCAGGCCGTCATGTGCGGAAAGCACAGACATTGTTCTGATATCCGACTGAAAAAGCGCCAAACGTCGCGCGAAGTCGCGAAGTCGTCGGGCACTACCCTATTTGCTGCCAACCAGGAGATCGAACAACGGGGCCAATGTGGGCCGCTTATCGAGGTCGTCTATGAACTCGCCGATCAACCCTAGTTGCTTTTCGGAGAACGACACCATCGACATTTCGGCACAAGCCTCCAGCTTCCGCATACCGTCGGCGAGCGAAGCCGGGTTCTCCGGATGCCCGAACGGCTTGTCCACGCGAATGGAACATTTTTCTCCAGACCTTAGATTCACAGTAACTGTTGTCGGCGAATTTCCGTCGCGCCCGTTTGTGCGATCGATCTCAGGATCAATCTCCACCTTCGTGGCAGCCATGATCTCCCGCACAGCCGGATCCATCAGCGTTTCCTTGCGAAAATCGGCAATCGCGACGCTTCCCCGCTGCGCCGCCACAGCGACGGCGTAAGGCAGACTGAAACGCGCTACAACTGGTTCCTTTGGGCCCCACTTTTGGTCAAGGGGCTGTGCGACAACGCTCCTGGCGCGCCGGTTCATTCCGAGTTCAATTGACACAATATCGGCACCCGTGAAGTTGTGCCTCTCACGTAGTTGAAGCATTCCATCGATCCCGTGATGCGTAGCCCTGCATGATGGCCACGGCTTAAAGCTAATGGAAGCGTTCACATAGTCGGAACCAAGCCCGTCCATAAGCATCGCTAGCTCGTAGTCTGGTTCGAAAGCCTTGTAGAATCCGGATTTACCAAAGAATGGCTCGCGCGGACCGCTGAAGCCCACCATCGCTGAGAGTGCGGACTCAAGGCCTGAGCGGGCCCTTAATCCCTGCTGCAGCGCCACCGTATGTGCACTCTCTTCATACATTTGGAATTCGCCTGCAGCGTGGGCGTAAGCAATTCCGAACGCATTACGCGTTTTCTGTTCGTCCAGCCGTAGCAACTTGGTACTAACCGCTGTGGCGCCCCAGACAGCGACCATATTGTCACGCCCTGTGTCTATAGCATTGGTGGTGATGCTGCGCGCCAGACGGATATGCAGGTCGATAGCGGTCGCAAGGGCCGACAGCAAGTCGCCTCCGGTTATAGAAGGATCGCGTTCAGCCAGTGCCAGCGCCGGCGGGACATTATACGCACTTGCATGGCAGCCATTAATGCCAATCTCGTAGGTATCATCAAAATCGAGGGCTCTAGCTGTCGTAGCGTTGACGAGTGCCGCCATGCTCGATGGAAGCCTTTCTCCGGAAACCCAAATTGTGCATTCTGGCTTGCCACCGGATAACGCCCCCAGTTGGCGCGCGCTGTGAGCAATCTGATCATTCGATCCTCCGATCGCACAGGCAATCGTATCGAGAATGGAAAGCTTAGCTCGTTCGATCGCTTTCTCAGGTATCGTCTCTAAGCCGGAATCGAGGACGTGCCGAATAATTCGCGTCGTAACATCCATTGCCAAACCTCCAAGCGATGCGGATTGAAGCCCTTGCGCAGGTCGATCTGCTTGACTCGACACTTCGCCTCGAGACGGTCTCGGGCGATCCCATCCATGCGACGAGGAGCTGTCAGCATTGTAACGTAGGGCGCGTTAGCAGACGCTTTGCGCAATTACATCTGTTTCAACGCAGGAAAACTGCGTTCTTGATGTTTCGTCCGCCACCTAGACTTCCAAAGAGGGGGAGATCGTCGACACGGCGGCAGTCATCTCGGCTGTGTCATTCGGCACCGTAGTGCTCCAGCACTGATGGAGGTGGGTGGCGATGTTGCCGGCGGCGGCCGCACTCGTGCGGCGAGCAACATAACTCTTCGAGATAAGAAAAACACCGGCGAACTTTACCGCCATCCAAGGTCCACGTGACGACCACCTCGTACCAGGTTGATGCGCTCGAGAAAGCAAAGTGCCGCTAACACTCGAAGCTAGCGAGTACCGTCGTTATTCCTCGATAGGCAGAGCGAACGATGCCTTAATGCGGTCCATTACGACCATCGTCTTAACTGCCTTGATATCAGACTCGTGAAAAAATCGACGGGTAAATGCCTCATATTCAGCCATGTCGCGCACAGAAATCATAAGGACGAAATCGGCCTCACCCGTCACATAATACGCACTCATGATCTCAGGCGTGCGCCGAACCGCTTGCTTGAAGCGATCAATGATATCTACCCGCTCGCGCTCTAGGCTGATAGACGCCAGCATGAGCATGGGCCGACCAACGGCTTGCGGTGAGACTATGGCAACGTCAGCCTCAATCACACCATCGTCCCGAAGTCGCTTCAGCCGCCGCTGACAAGCGGTCGCAGAAAGGCCGGCGAGTTCGCCCAGCTCGGCTGTCGTAAGCCGATTGTCGCGCTGCACTGCATTGAGGAGCTTCCGGTCGACTCGATCCAGATCCATTTTACGTTCACTGCAAAAAGAGGGTCAGTTGCGCAGAAAAACTGCTCATCTCCGCGCATATTAGCCTCACTTCCACAATGATCAAGCCATAATATGATCCGATCAGCGTAGCCCTTTGCTCATTCCGGCGGTACCCCTCTTGTCCTTAATGAACCAGGCCACCAAAGCATGGTCGCCCGCAAGGTGGCTCGACGGCTTCTCAATTCAAAGCCAGTTTCGTTGCTTTTTGAATGTAAAAATCGGGCGATCTGAGTAGATTCAGCAAATCTCTCCACGCGAACACGGGTCTGATGACGAGCATGACGAAACATTTTCTTCCCTTGGACCTTCTCCAGCAGGAGTTCCCAGCCACCAAAAACGCCGTTTACATGGATGTTGCCAATCAGGGGCTTATATCCAGGACGACGCGCACTTCTATGGATCAGCATCTCGATAATAGACTGAATGGCCTGAATGACGAAGACGGAATGATGGATCTTGTCGAGCGGACACGTTCCAGATTCGCTCAACTCATTGGCGCGGGAAAAGATGAAATCGCTGTCACGAAGAACGCATCGGAAGGCATCAATATCATTGGAAACGCGGTTGCCTGGGAACCCGGAGACAACGTTGTCCTGTGCCGGGAATTGGAGCACGCGAACAACATCTTACCTTGGCTGCAAATCAGGGACAAACATCGAATTGAACTTCGGGTGGTAGACGCTGATAGCGGTGCAATTCCCTGCGACGCTGTCACTAAGGCCATCGACGCTCGCACCCGTGTTGTCACACTGTCAACGGTAACAATGATCCCAGGCTTCAAGACAGTGTTGGAGCCGATTGCCGAAGCTTGCAAGCGGGTCGGCGCCTTTCTTTTGGCCGACGCGTCCCAATCGGTTGGTATCCTCCACACCGAAGTCGCTCGGCTGGGAGTAGATGGCTTGGTGGCATCAACCTACAAGGGGTTAATGGGTCTCTACGGGTTGGGATTTTTGTACTGCCGCCAGGAATGGGCCGATCGACTAAGCCCGGTTTACCTTGCACGATTCAGCGTCGACATGGGGAACGCACCAGAATCGGCCCCGATATTCGATTCGGTAAAGTTGCGCGCCGGCGCGCCCCGCTTCGAAATTGGTCATTACAACTTTCCAGGCGTTATAGCGGCCTACGCATCAATGGGTCAGTTGATGGAAATCGGCACACCGGCTATTGAGCAAGCCGTCACATCGGTCGCCAAGAGGCTGGCGTCAGGCCTCCTGGAACTCGGTCTGCCTGTCTGCGGCGGTATCCCAGGGGAACACACTGGAAGTATTGTAGCTCTCGGGGACCCGGGGAACATCGGCGGCTCGCCCGCAGCCGACAACCGCATTCGGCTGCTTCACGAGCACTTGTTGAACAATCAAGTGATCGTCTCAATACGCCGGGGCATGCTGCGCTTTTCGCTACATCTGTACAACACCGCCGATGAGGTCGATCAAGTCGTCCGCCTCACCAAGGATTGGTTGTCCTAGCAGCAAATTTGCGTCTTAGAAGATAGGAGTATCTATGTCCTCGATAAGCTCACAGACCGTCACGCTCCTCCAGCAACTGATTAGAATTGAGAGCATCAACCCTTCAGCGTCAGCACAAGGGAGCGGGGAACAGAAGGTTGCCGAATTTCTCGAGACCTTTTGCCGAGAGCGAAATTTGCCTTATGAATATCAAGAGGTAACCGACGGCCGTTCGAACTTCTTTACCTGGGTGCCAGGGCAGGACCCCACCAAGCGCGTCTTGTTCATATCCCATATGGACACAGTGCCCGTTGATAATTGGACGGCAGACCCTTTTTCTCCGGAGGAAAGGGAAGGAAGGATATATGGCCGAGGAAGTTGTGACGACAAGGGCCCATTGGCGGCGATGTTGATCGCTCTCAGCACCCTCGGAGAGCGAAAGCCCCGAGCCACGATCGTCTTGGCCGCAAGCGTGGACGAGGAGTACCGCAAGAAAGGAGCGCGAGCGATCGCTCAATCAGGTGTTTCATACGACGCAGCTGTGGTCGGTGAGCCCACGGACCTGGAGCTTGTCGTCGCACATAAAGGGTCGGTCCGCTGGCAGGTTGAAGTTGAGGGCGTGCCCGCTCATAGCTCCAAGCCCCATCTCGGAGTCAACGCCATAACAGGA
The DNA here is from genome assembly GCF_056781655.1 of Mesorhizobium bavaricum. NCBI lineage: Bacteria > Pseudomonadati > Pseudomonadota > Alphaproteobacteria > Hyphomicrobiales > Phyllobacteriaceae > Mesorhizobium > Mesorhizobium bavaricum. The sequence goes on from NZ_JBXAYV010000002.1 coordinate 290,702, forward strand.
ATGGCCAAGGTTATTTTGGCGCTCGACAAAATCAATGAAACCTTGTCCCAACGCGTACACCCATTGGTAGGCCCACCCACCCTCACAATCACTCTGATCGAAGGTGGAGCAGAACTGGCGACCGTACCGCCGTCATGCCGTGTCTGGATTGACAGACGCCTCATTCCGGGAGAACGACCGGTAGACGCTCTGCAAGAGGTGGAAAACATCTTGGAAGGGTTGCGCCAGGGTGCTGACAAAATCAAAGTCCGGTCATTGCTGCCCGCTTTGGAAGATCCAGCTCCCCTCAGCGCGGAGGCGAATAAAATTGCCGCGGTGTCAGCCAAGGCGTGTGCTGAAGTTGCCGGGACTGGTAAGTACGTCGGTGTCCCTTATGGTACAGATGCTAGCCAGCTCTCTTTGGCCGGAATTCCCTGCGTTGTTCTCGGCCCTGGAAGTATCGATCAGGCCCATACAACCGACGAGTACGTGGAGATAGAGCAGCTGACCAAGGCCGTCGAAATCTACAAAAAGATCATGCTGAGCTACTAGGCAACATTGTACCATCTGACGCTTTACTGGATCCGCTTAGTTCCCTGTCGTATTCATAGCTTCGGCTCTCGGCCAGCCTATTGAGAGTTGGTCCTAGCGCGACGTAGGAGTGCTTCTTGGGAGATCGACTCTCATCTGGTGGAGCAGGCCCCGAGCCGATGGCGACTAACGAACTCTGGTTGTCACCGGCGCGTTTCGCTGACGCCGTGTTCCTCGGCAGAGTCTATTTCCATGGCGCATTGGCCGACTTTTCGCTTGAGAGCCGCGATGCGCGTCGCGCCCATTCCGCAATGGTGCTGGGCTCGGCCTCCTCGTCAATCAGCTCAACTGGGCCGAACTGTGTCAGTCAAACTCGATGGGTATTGGCAGGCATGCTATAGGTGCGATGGGCATCGTGGCGCCCTGACCTGAGGCCCTGTTCCTCCCACTTCGACGGAGAGGCCTGAGCTGCATTTCTGGCGTCAAGCGGCCTGTTCCCAGCGCCATTTTTACAGCGAATTCCATGGGCGGGACGTTGCCCAGCGTTGAGTTTGTTCTGTCGCGGTTGCAGTCCTCCTTCTCAGTTGCTATCCGCGCTTGCGAGAGGGTGGAGAACAGGTTTCGTTTAGGCATTCGCGTGATTTGGGGCAGGCATCGGCGGTCCTCATTCCCTCCTCCTGCCCCTTCAAGATCGCGACGACTTGTTCTTCCGCGAACCGTGAGTGCTTCATTCGTCCGTCTCCTTAGACTGGGACGGGCTCTGCCAAAAACTGGAGGAGCGTCAGACCCTTAGGTCAGATGCACTGACTTTGACAATGGCGACCAGCTCGGTCTCTGACCCAAGTTCGAGTAATCTCCACTCCTAGCCAGCAATCGCCGATTATATGCGTCCGCTACGAAAACGCGCTTATTTTCAGCGTTCGATGCCCGGTAATTCGCGCAAGGCGGTCCACTGATCTTAATATTATCGTCAAAGCATTAGGGGGACATATAGGTTGCGAGGAGCGCTCATTGTCCCGGCATCTATGCCAAAAACTCGCTAACTGGGTAGGCTCTGAAAGCCATTGCAAGCTTGCCTGTTCCAAGACCGAAAGCGTGATGTATACCCCGCATGGATCATGGGATGAGTATGTTAAAAAGGAGATGGAAGTGAGTGTAGGTGAATTTCACAGCCTTGTGACGGCGCTCGGCGTCGGCAATTGCGCAGGAGGTAGAGCGTGACTCAGGATTTAAAGGGCCGAACTGCGATCGTCACGGGATCAGGCCAAAACATCGGAAAGGCAATAGCTCTAACTCTGGCTCGTGCTGGCGCGAATATCGTTGTCAACGGACTTCGAGATAAAGATAAGATTGAATCCGTGGCCGCGGAGATCCGCGCGCTTGGTGTCGAATCCTACGCCGTCCTTGCAGACGCGGCCGATCCAGACGCAATTGCCCATGTCGTGGATGAAGCGGCCAAGCATTTCGGTTCGGTCGACATTGCCGTCTCTAATGTGGGAATCAGGCCTCATCAAGCGTTTACAGATATATCTGTCGACGATTGGCAGAAGGTCATCAATATTGATTTGAACTCCGCTTTCTACCTTGCGAAGGCCGTTGTGCCCCACATGCGCAAGAAACAATTTGGACGAATTATCCATCTTTCGGGGTCAGAAGGAGTGATCCCAATGCCGAACCGCGCCCACGTCAACGTGGCAAAGGCGGGTATGCTCATCTTGGCAAAATCAATTGCGCTCGAGCTCGGTCCTGACGGGATAACAGCCAACTGCATATGTCCCGGCTGGATCGATACGGATAGAGATATGAAAAACTATCCGGACCTTCAAAACATATATCGACATGCAAGAGAAACATTGCCGGCGCGCCGCCTCGGTACGGTCGAAGACATCGCCAACGCCTGCTTGTACCTAGTATCGGAGATGGGCGGGTACGTCACTGGCAACACAATCTACGTCGATGGCGGCGACTCCATGCTGTAACTATGGATTGCCTCGACTGTCGACGTCGCAAGCATGAAATAACCCAGGTTTACTAGATCGACTAATGTGCGTTGGAGATAACGTCGACATCGGCACTTCGTCCCAGCCTGGCGCCGGCTTCCACCCCGGCGGTTCGGTGGCGATTACGACAGCCCTATCACGTCAGGAGGCTCGTGGCCCCTTACCCGACTAACATGAGTCAAGAAATGAATATGTCCAAAAGGAGCTGGAAATGAGTGTAGCGCGTGATCTCGCCGAAGTAGCGCTTGCGGTGGATTTTAATAAACTACCCGAGGATATCGCACGCCATTCGAAGCATCTGCTTATTGATGCTTTTGCTTGTATTGTCGGAGGCTTTAACAGCCCCACTGGACGTATATGCCGTGGTTTCGCCCATGAGATGCAAGGGCCCGCGCAAGCTACGATTTTGGGTGAGAACACGCGTGTGCCATTGCGGGGAGCCATACTCGCCAATCAAGCAATGATGCGCTTTCTCGACTACAACGATACGGTGGCAATATCCCTCGTAGCGGGAGATGTTGCCGGCGGGCATCCAAGCGGTTCGTTGCCGACTGCCATCGCGGTCAGCGAGCTAGTTGGCGCTTCCGGCAAAGCATTCCTAGAAGCTCTGGTCGCCGGCTATCAAGTCTACGGCTGCATGCTCGAGGCCCTCACGATTTCGCTCGAAGCCCGGGGCTTTCATCATGGCTCGCTACACCCTTATGTCGGGGCCGCAATTGCTGGGCGGCTCATGGGGTTGAATGCCGAACAAATAGCGAATGCTATGGGGATTGCGGGGAGTCTCTCGGTCGGACTGGATATTCTGGACGCCACGGGGGAAGAATATGTAATGACGAAGAACATCGCAGACGGCGTACTTTCCGAAATGGGTTTGTTCGCGTGTCAACTGGCCGCCAAGGGATTTACAGGACCAGAGCGAATTATTGAAGGGATCAAGGGCTTTGGTCATACAATCCTTGGCAACTCAGAAGGTTATTTGCCAAAATCGTTGGGAGATCGGTGGTTTATTTCACGTGTGGAGATCAAGAACGTGCCGGCGGAGTCAACCACGCTAGGACACCTGGAAGCAACGACGACCCTGGTTCGCAATCATAATCTTAGCCCCGACGACATCGAGAAGATCACCATTCGCACCAATAGACGCGCGGTCGTGCACACTGGGGATCTCGTGAAAAAATATCCGAAAAATAAGGAGTCTGCCGACCATAGTTCTTACTTTCTTACGGCGATGGCGGTGCTGCACGGAGATATCACCCCGCGAATTTACGAAGAGAGCAACTTTACCGATCCGAGCGTGCGGAGTTTGATCGATCGCGTGGAACTAGTACATGGTCCTGAGTTCGATGCCAATCTACCGGCCGCCGAAGTGCGAATCCGGACGCGAGATGGACGAGAGCTGTACCAACGCATTGATCCCAAAGATTTGAAGGGAGATCCTAGCAATCCGATGACAGATGAGGACTTGCGTAAGAAATTCCTGCTTTGTGCAAAAGGTAAGCTGTCTGAGTCGCAAGTCGATAAGATTATTGACAGGTGTCTTGAGATTGAGCATGCTGACCAATTCTCAAGTGTTCTTCCTCTGCTCACTCTCAAGTGACCTACATTGTTTTAAGCCGGCAGACATATCATAGGCATTTTTCACTCTCGGACCTCAGTCGCCGCGGCAGTCCCACCGCGCCGGGAGACGGCATAACGTTGGCATCGAGTCATGAGGGCAGCACCTGGGCTATGACTCTACCAACGGTAGCGACCCGGCTCTTCACGGCGGCGACGTTACATAGTCAGATGTTGGGACGAGACTGATGGAGGCGACAAGGAAGTCTTGCCGCAGGACGTCGCCAAGTTCGATAGTTACTCTAATTAACGAGCTCAAAGAAAGGCGCATTGGCATGAGAGGCATCGTGTCGAATAATGCCGAGGGCCGCGACGTTAGCATCCCCATTGATGAGTATAACGTTGATCTGCCCTATCTGGTGACCCACTTTCAGCTGATCATCAAACCGGATGGCGACAAGGATGGTGCTGCGGCGGCATTAGCACCGGGCCTTGAAGGTGACGATCAACGAACCGGGCGTTCGGCGGAACGGCGAAAAGTCCACCGACTATTGGCAAGGCTGCGGGACTGGGCGCATTTGCTTCAACGAGGATGGGTCTGACGGACTGAAGGATGCCGTGTCATTGTGTACCCGAGCCGGGCTGAACTGGCTCAATCGTCGACCTGTCAGTTGGTCGCTAGCGGGCGGGCGGGGATCGATCCGCAGTGCATCAAAGCACTCGATCGCCGACGAAAGAAGACTTTCCGCGCACGCTAGGCGCCCCCAACTGAACTGCCCAGGGCAAGCCCGTCCATGCGGGATCAAAGAGCATACCAAGCTCGACGCCCACTGACCGACGCACAGCAAGAGATCAAGCTGGCGCAGCAGACTGCCCATGCAGGCTCCTCTAATTGCGCGGCCACGTGGCGCGCGGCACGTACGCCTTCTGCTGCTTGACTGATGGGCTGACATATGACCGCGCAGCTGAGAGTGCCGAGGAACATCACGCGGCGGCGGCTGCCGGCGCGAGTCCCCGACTCAGCCGGCCAGAACGTCTGGCAATATCTGCGCACCGATTGGCCTTTCCGACCGCGTCTTTGACGACATGAAGCCATCATCCACACCGTGTGCGGCGGCTGGGCAGAAGCTCATCGCCTAACCCAGACAGTGGGGCTCAGGGTCGAGCTTCCGTGGCTCTTGTTCTAGACTAATATGGGGCTGTAGCACCAGGCGCGAAGAATTATTGCAAGCCCTCACCACGCCGGCTTCGCCTGCTTGGCAAAATCGATTAATGACTGAGCCCCATGTCCCCAAGCTTTTGGTAGCACAGCTGTAATGTGGACGCCGTGTCAGCGTTGAATCTCTCGTGGATCGCTCATCTAGAGGATGAAACGGCATTTCGACCCACCCGTCCGCACGTCACTGACGCGCATTGCGCGAGTTTGAGCCCGGACAAGACCTGTTTTATAAACGGGACAGAACCATCCCGTCCCGCCTCCACAGTGGCGAAAACCTATTGCTTGGCCCGATCTCCATTTGGATCGAAAAACGCCCGGAGCGACGCATCGGATTCATAAAGCTTGCCGGCGATCTCGATTTCCCACCGACTGTTTTCGATCAACTCCTTCGTGACACCGGCGGGATGGCTAACATATCCCATTCCGATTGACGTTCCGAGCGTAAAGCTCCTCACGCCAGACGAAATATACCCGACAATTCGGCCGTCGCAGCGGATAAGCTCTTCGTGAAAGAGAACAGGTTTGGGATCACGAAGTCTAAATGATACCAGCCGTTTTCTCAGGGGCATTGCGTCCTTTTGGGTTTTCAAGGCGTCCCTACCGAGAAAGCCACACTCTTTATCCCAATCGACTGTAAATCCCAGGCCCGCCTCGAGCAACGTGTCCACTGGAGTAAGATCGAACTGGTATTCCCGATATGCGCGTTCAGACCGCAGATGTTCGAGCGCGTGGTAGCCTGCAGGCTTAAGCCCAAGCCCTCGACCCGCGTCCCACACAACATCAAAGACATGCTGAGCCATTTCGGTCGGAATATGAAGCTCCCAACCAAGCTCTCCAACATATGTCAGCCTGTTGGCTATGACCCGTGCGTACCCGATGTCGATTTCCTGACTGGTCGCGAATGGAAAGGCTTCGTTCGCAAGATTTGTATCGGTAACCTGGGACAGAATCTCGCGCGACTTTGGCCCTTGCAGCGATAGAACCGCGTAGGCCGACGTGACGTCTGTGATCGTGACGTTCCACTCACTGGTGATGTGTTTTTCAATCCACGCTTTGTCCCTCGGATGGACTGTGGCCGACGAGATGATCAGGAATTCAGTCGTGGACAGGCGATTTACTGTGATGTCTGTTTCAATCCCGCCTTTTTGATTAAGCATATGTGTATACACAAGCTTCCCTACGGGCACATCCACATTTCCCGCGCAAAGCCACTGGAGGAACCGACAGGCGTCGCGCCCCTGAACCAGATGTTTTCCGAACGAGCTCTGGTCTAACAGAATTGCATCATTTCGAGCGGCATGGCATTCCTGACTGGTATATTCGAACCAATTCGGCTCGTCATAGGAATAGACGTTCTCCGTCCGTGCTCCCTCGCCTGCGAACCACATGGGCCGCTCCCAGCCCATGCCCTCCCCAAAGCTAGCTCCAAGCTTAGCCCACCGATCGTGTAGTACGCTTTTGCGCACACCGCGTGCAGTCTCGGGTTGGTAGCTCGGCCAGTGCATCTTGTAGTGAAGCCCCAACACTTCGGCAGTACGATCATGCAAATATGTCTTATTGATCTGGAAGGGATGAAATCGGGCCACATCGACGAAGCTGGTATCCATCTGAGGCTCGCCGGCAATGATCCACTCAGCCAGGGCCCGCCCTGCTCCCGCGCCGTATTCAATACCCTCCGAATTATAACCGGTCGAAACGTAGAGATTTTTCGATCCGGGAACTTCACCGATCATAAACAGAAGGTCGGGGGTGAAGCTCTCTGGGCCGTTAAAAAACTTTGCGATGCCGGCGTTGGCGAGGTCAGGAACAATTTCTATCGCCTTGGTCATGGGAAGTTCAAAGTGCTCCCAGTCTTCCCAGAGTTCGATGAAGGCTGTCTCCTTCGGGAGCTTCCCCATCGGCAAAGGCTTCCCCCACGGCTCGAAGGCACCCACCAGGATCTTGCCGGTATCTTCTTTCAGATACACATGGCCATCGGTATCGCGCAGGACAGGCAGGTTGGGCGACGCAAAATCCAGCGCTTCGGTCACCACATAAAAGTGCTCGGCCGCGTAGATCGGGATCCGCGCGCCCAGCTTGGATGCCAGGTCTCTGGTCCAAAGCCCGCACGCGAGTACGAGAACCTCAGCTTCAATGACACCTGCATTAGTTCGAACCTGGTATCGGCCGTCTGCAGTTCGCCAAAGGTCCGTGACTCCAGTGTTCTCAAGGATCTTTACCCCATTTTTCTTGGCGCCAATCGCCAGGGCCATGCATGTGTCGACGGGGTTGGTTTGGCCGTCTCCTGGGATAAAGACTGCACCTTCGATGATTGACGCGTTGAGGGCTGGATAGAGCCTCTTCGCCTCGCTCGGCGAAATCATGTTGGCCTCAAGACCGAAACTCTTGGCGATTGAGGCATTGCGCGCGGTTTCATGGAGGCGCTCTTTGGTTCTGGCGACACCAAGCGTGCCATTTCGTTTGAACCCTGTCGCTTGTCCAGTTTGCGCCTCTAGTGTGGAGTAGAGTTCTGCATTATATTTTGCGATCTCTGTCAGCGCATGAGTACCACGCGTCTGCATGATCAAACCGGCAGCATGCCAAGTTGTGCCAGACGTAAGAGTGTTGCGCTCCAAAAGCGCAATGTCTTTTTTGCCGTTCTTCGCAAGATGAAAGGCGACACTCGCACCCGCAATACCTCCGCCAACTATGACAATCTCGTGGTGGCGAGTGGGGACTTCTCGAGGACGGAAGGGCGGATTGATGGTCATATGTATCCCTGTTCGGTTTTCACTCGCGGGCAGGACAGCTTGAGCTTTGTGAATCGCTTCCGCTGTATCCGCCAAACGTTCCAGAGCCGGTCATTTTCCAACAGGTTAGGGGACGAGAGCGGGCGGAATCATGCTAATCGGGGACCAGGATGGTTTCGTTCTGCGTATTTCGCGGTTCTTCCGCCGAATATGTGCGCCAAGTGCCCAGCGGTGTGCTGGGTGGACTATTATCGATGGCCCTCGGTGTGGCCTTGATGCTGCGAACAGAGGCTGCCTATTTGCTTGGCGGCTAACGTTCTCGATGCACGTCCTTATGCGCTGGCCGACGGCAGATCGCCGTGAGGGGTCATGCCCATCGATCGCGGAACTGCGGCCGCTGATGGCCCAACCGGCGGCTCACCTGAGCCGTTCTCTGAGGCTGCGACCGAGGACGCTCGCTTCGGCTTGGCGCTTTTCATCGAGACACCCCGCCTTCGATCAACCTAACGTCGGCGCGAACTGCTCTGGCATCCTGGCCTGCGGGACCAAGGAAAGGGATAGGCGAGAAAGAAGTGGTCGAGCAATGTACCAATGGATGCGAAAGTGGTTGACTCCCAACGCGCATCGTCTTTCAGCAACAAAATGCGCCAGCTTGTAAGGTTCCGTCATGCCCTGTGCTTTCTAGACAGGACGACGGCGCCCAAGGGCCACGCTTCGCGCCAGGTGGTCGCCCTCCATTGATTTCTCGGTATCACATCACCGACCAATGGAAACAATTTGCTTGGGGCCGTTCGCTAAAGCTCGGTTGTCAGAATCACTTGGGTGAAAATGGTAGCTCATGGATCGGGAAGCTATCACTCGGTACACCTTCCCAATCCGGCTGAGTAAATAATGGAGCTTGCTGCTAGCCCACGACTATCAACTCACGGGCTACATCGGCCAGCCGCTCACCACCCTTTTCGGTAACAACAAACGACTCTGATATTGCGGCTCCGAAGGCAGCAGGTCTCACCCCGGATTGGAAATGGAAGCACATGCCCGCCTGGAGCACAGCCTTTTCACCGGCGCGAATGCTCACTGTACGTTCGCCCCAGTCCGGCGGAAAGTTCATGCCGATTGAGTAGCCGGAACGGCCTTTTTTGATGTACCCGTGCCGGTTAAGGACACTATGCCAGACGGCATTCAGCTCGTCGACGACTACTCCCGGCTTTGCTATTTCGAGTACAGCGTCGCCACCTTCCACGATGGCATTGGCGAGTTGCTTGACTTCTTCAGGTGGCTTTCCCATGTAAATCGTACGTGTCAGCGGCGCATGATAATGACGTCTCGCTGCGCCAATCTCCAAGAGAACCAGCCCCGTTGACGGCAACGGTTTATCCGACCACGTGAGGTGCGGAGCGTTCGTTTTTTCGCCAACCTGAATCAACGGACAGAGGCTGGCATAGTCCCCGTATTTTCCGTCAATACCTCGTGTTTGAGAAGCGTAAATCTGAGCCGCAATTTCGTACTCCGGCACACCCGGCTTCAGATTTTCGATCGCCATGCGCATAGTGTAGCTTACAATCCGGCCGGCTTCCCTCATATAGACGAGTTCAGCGTCAGATTTAACGAGTCTCGCCCAATTGACGAGCCCACGGTTATCGGAAAACTTTGCATTTGGAAGACCTTTAACAAGGTGATGGTGTGCTCGCGCAGTATAGAAATGCGCATCAAGCTCAACCCCGATCCGATCAGATCCCCACCCCCGCGATTTTATGATTTCGGCGACTTCATCGTAGGGATGCAGTTCCACATGATGGAGTCGGTCATCTGAGAAATTGATGATGTTCTCAGGAGGCAGGTCTGTCGTAGCTCGAGCACCGTTCACGTCCACCAGCCGTCCGATCCACACCGGTGTTTCCGATTGGAGGTGTAGCAGGACCACTTGAGGCGTGTAGAAGGACCAGGCGTCATAGCCGGTCAGCCAGCACATGTTGGCGGGATCTTGGCAGACTAGCAAGTCAAGTCCTGCTTCCTCCATCCGTGTCTTAACGTCATGAACACGGCGTCGATACTCCCCAGGCAGGAAGGGTTTGTCAAAGTCCATTCGTAATCGTCCTCTGCAGTGGGTGGTTTCCGGACCAAGCGTTCGTCCATGCCTATCCGTTCTAATCGACAACCTAGCATGCTTCAGGGCACTGCTTCGCGAGGACCAGGCTGTTCGTGTGCAGAAAACCTGCGTTTTTGTGACTTTGCCCGCAGCTTAGCTTCCTGGCCTGGAAGAGTCGGCGCTTTCTGAGCATGACAAGCGGTTGATCGGCTCGGCGCGAATACTGATCTTCGGCGAATGTCTTCGCGACAATTACCGCCTCGCCGAGGGTTGGGGAGGATGAGGCATTCTTGCTGGAGCTGGCGCCCGAGTTCGGACCCGCATAGCACGTTGACACTGACCTTGCGGATAGCCTCGGCAACTGCGCAGTGGTGGGTGCCGGCGAAGCTGTTGACGAGAATGAGCTCAACATTCTTGTCGCATCGTACGCCGCTGATCGATTCCGCCATCCACCTGGAGGAGACTCCCGATGTTGAGGAGGCTGGCCTCATCTTGATCATGTCCATACTCGCTATGGCGAGGCCGGCTCAAAGGATGCCTTATATATCGAGCTCGCCAAACAGGGTCCTTTTTGCTCGACGACGCCGTAACAAAGCTGAAGAGAGCAGACGGAGAAAAACTCAGCAGAACGGCATTATTCGCAGGAGAACGCCCTGGCAGCCCCGCATCGCGACGCCAATAATCGCAGCCACCGAGCTAGTTTGATGAAAACGGATGGTCGATTTGGAGTTAAAGATGAGAGGTTTAGCAATCGTCGCATTAGAGAGGCTCAAACGGCAAGACCTCCTCCAAAAATGCGCCTATGTGAACGGTGCTTGGCTCCCCAAGGTCGAAACAATCTCGGTGATGGACCCGGCTACTGGCGAGGAACTGGCTCAGGTAGCAGCCTGTGAGATTTCCGATGTGGACATTGCCGTCAACTTCGCGAGAAGCGCATTTCAACAGTGGCGCGATGTTATTCCTTCGGAACGGGGTGCATACCTGCGGAAATGGGCCGCAGGCATGCGCGAGAACGCGGAAGATCTCGCCATCATCATGAGCGCCGAGCAAGGCAAACCATTGACCGAAGCGCGGGGTGAGATTTCATATGCCGCTAGTTTCCTTGACTGGTTTGCAGCCGAGGGCGAGCGGGCATATGGCGAGACTATCCCGAGTCATCTTAGGGGCAGCCGCCTCTCCGTGCAGATGCAGCCGGTCGGAGTGACGGTCGCTATAACTCCTTGGAACTTTCCATCGGCGATGATCACCAGGAAGGCAGGGGCCGCGCTGGCTGCCGGCTGCACCATGATTGTCAAGCCCGCCCCGGAAACGCCCTTGTCAGCTCTGGCCCTTGCCCGTCTTGCCGAGGACGCAGGACTCCCCGCCGGCGTGTTTCAAGTAATCACGGGAGACGCTCCCGTGCTTGCGAAGCGGCTGCTCGAGCATAGCGATGTGCGGGCATTCTCCTTCACGGGCTCGACCGAAGTGGGTCGGATCCTGCTTGAGCAGTCCGCGAAGACCATGAAGAAGGCTTCACTTGAGCTCGGTGGCAATGCTCCCTTCATAGTTTTCGAGGACGCTCCATTGGATGCTGCCGTGACAGGGTGCGTGGCAGCCAAATTCGCGACATCCGGTCAGGACTGCCTGGCAGCCAACAGGATTTATGTCCAAAGGAGAAGCTATGACCGATTTGTGGAAGAATTCGCGAAGGCCACCAGTAAACTGAAAGTCGGGCACGGCTTCGAGTCTGGGGTGGATATTGGCCCAATGACCAAACCTTCCGTCGCCGAAAAGTGCAGGCGACAGGTTTCCGAAGCTCTTTGTGCTGGAGCCCGCATCGTTGTTGGCGGACAGGACAGTCCACTAGGAGGCAATTTCGTCACCCCGACTGTGCTCGCGGACGTCACAGACGACATGCTGGTTGCCAAGGAAGAAACTTTCGGTCCGGTTGCGGCAATCTTGGTTTTTGATGACGAGGCGGAGGTGCTCGCCCGGGCCAATAACTCGGAAATGGGCCTCGCGGCTTACGTTTACACAAGCGATCTGAACCGCGCCATGCGGCTGACCGACCGGTTGGAGTACGGCATGGTCGCTGTCAACACCCCGAAATTTACCGGGGCTCCCATACCTTTCGGCGGATGGAAGCAATCCGGCCTGGGCCGCGAGGGATCGAGACACGGTCTCGTCGAATATCTCGAACCCAAATACGTGTGCATCGGCAGCATCGCAGCCTGAAAGGAAAGTGCGCCATGACTATCAACATCAAGGATATCAGCGAGAAGGACAGAAACGCTGTCCTACACCCTTTCACGCAGCTCAAGGACTTTGCCATCGGCAAGCTTGGCGAGCCAACGATCGTCGAGACCGGCAAGGGAATCCGCATTCAAGACGCGCATGGAAACAAGTTTATCGATGGTTTTGCCGGTCTCTACTGCGTCAATGTCGGCTATGGCCGCACTGAAGTGGCAGAAGCGATCTCGCGTCAGGCCTATCGGCTAGCTTATTACCACTCATATGCGGCGCACACGACGGACGAGCTCGCGATTCTCTCCGATCGCCTCGTGAAGATGGCGCCTGGCAAGATGAGCAAAGTGTTCTACGGTATGTCCGGCTCGGACGCCAACGAGACCCAGGCCAAGCTTGTTTGGTACTATAACAATCTGCGTGGCAAGCCGAACAAGAAGAAGATCATCTCTCGTGAACGAGGCTATCACGGGTGCAGCGTCGTGTCCGGCTCAATGACTGGCATGAGCTTCTATCACGACCACATGGACCTGCCGCTCCCACAGATCGTTCACACCGGTGTTCCACATCACTACTGGGGCGCGAACCCAGGCGAGTCCGAACGTGAATTTTCAGCGAGGCGGGCCAAGGAACTTGATCAGTTGATCGAACGCCTGGGCCCGGACAATGTGGGCGCCTTCATCGGCGAGCCGGTGCTCGGCACCGGCGGCATCACGCCTCCGCCGGAAGGTTATTGGCAAGCAATCCAGCTCGTGCTCAAAAAGCACGATGTGCTCCTCATTGCAGATGAAGTCATAACCGGTTTTGGTCGGACTGGCTCCATGTTCGGCTCGCATCACTACGGCATTGAGCCAGACCTCATAACGGTCGCAAAGGGTCTGACTTCGGCCTATTTCCCGCTTTCGGCGGCAATCGTTGGTGAAAAGGTCTACAAGGTGCTGGAAGAAGGGGCTGACAGGGTCGGCGCCTTTTCGCACGGTTACACCTATTCGGGTCATCCGATTGGAGCTGCCGCGGCCAACGCGGTGCTTGACATCGTCGAGAGAGAAGATCTTCCGGGGAACGCTCGCGAGGTCGGTGCATTTTTCCAAGCGCAGCTGAAGGCGAAATTCGCGCAGCTGCCGATCGTCGGTGAAGTGCGCGGCGTCGGCCTGATGGGCGCAATCGAGTTCGTGACCGATCGCGACAAGAAAACGCGTTTTGATCCCTCACTCAAGGTTGGTGCACGAATTTCCAAGGCAGCGCGTGAACGCGGTCTTATCGCTCGCGCCATGCCGCACGGTGACATTCTGGGCTTCGCTCCTCCCTTGGTGACAACCAAGGCCGAAGTGGAAGAAATCGTTGGCATCGCTGAAAGTGCAGTGCGCTTCGTTATGGATGAGCTCACGCGAGACGGGCTAAAAATCTGAGGTGGGCGGCCGCCGCATCTGGGCATCAGGACGCTTAGAGAGTCTCTCCGACGTTCGAAAGTTGGAGTCTTGGCCCACTGCATCGAGCGGGTCATGTGGGTACCCTAGGGGGACGGATCGGACGAGACTTGCAGGAGGACATCGGTCACCCGCGGTGGGACGGCACCAAAACGTCTACCAAGGGCCAGGCCTGGGAAACCGACGCATTGAGCCTTCCGGCGCAGCCAGCACACCTTCGCTCGGGTGCTGCCGAATACGGGTTCGGTAGCCGCAAAGCTTCGAGTTGTGTAGCGGCGCGGCTCTCCAACGAAGCACGTCGGTCGCGCAGTTGGGCACCGGCCCTGGAAGCATCAGGCGAAAGTAGGAGAAAGGGCACCCCCGGGATGCTAGACTTACAGTCCACATGCCGAAATTTTTGCTTTTACCTCCTGCCGGCCTTTTCGCTTCAGGCCTTTTCGTCGGCAGTAGAAGCACTGAGGCTGGCCAACGAAGTGTTGGGACGGGACGAATATAGCTGGCTGGTGATTTCGGACGATGGGCAGCCTGCGGCCTCGAGTTGCGGCTTGTTGGTTTGCGCAGATTCTTCGTTGTCCTTCGAACGTGAAAGAATCCGTCGATCGATCTCAGCACCGGCTGTCGTGGTCGTCGGCGGCCGCAATGCTCCTAGTCCGCACAAACAGCTTGATGCCTGGCTGCGAGAGTGTCGCAACCGCCGCGGCAGCCTCGTAGGGATAAGCTGCGGTACGATTGTGCTTGCTCGGGCGGGGCTTGCAGAAGGGCGGCGATGCGCGGTTCACTGGGAGCAATTTCCTATGTTCTCCGAGCGGTTCCTCGGCGTGGTAGCCACTCAAACCGCCTTCGAACGGGACGGCGACCTATACACTTGCGCAGGGGGGGACGCCCCTTTCGATATGTTTCTGGATTTGGTTGACCGCCATCATGGGACAATAGTCGTCAATCGCATTTGCGAAAAAGCCATCGCGTACAGGACCCGTTCAGCGGGTGACCGCCAACGTCTGCCTCTTCATTCTCGAGTGCAACTCAACCATCAGGCGGTCATCAAGGTAATTGAAGAGATGGAGGCAAATCTTACGGAGCCATTGCTACTGGATGACTTAGTGGGATCAGCCGGCCTATCCCGCCGACAAATCGAGCGGCTGTTCAGGAGGGAACTTGGATGTTCTCCGAGTCGCTATTATCTGGATCTTCGTCTGGAACGTGCGCACCTGCTACTCGTCAGCTCGCGCCTGCCGGTCGTTGAAATCGCGATGGCTTGCGGCTTTGTCTCTGCATCACATTTCTCAAAAGCCTACCGCGATGCCTATGGATGCGCGCCGCATCAGTCACGATTGCCAGTCTACAACCGAAAAAAAATGAGATCGAACCGGCCGGAGGAAAATAGAACCCGGCAGTCCGATCGGAGCCTCAGTAACGAAAGAATGCCTAACTGCCACTAGCATGAGCGCCGTGTTGTTCTCAGAAGATCAGGTATTGCCCTCCTTTTGCTTAATGGCCTCAGCATACCAGTCGGGAACGGAGGTTCGAAGAGGTCCTGCTTCGATCAGCTTTGCCGATTGTCCCGTTACAAATTTGGTCGACCCAGCCCGCTTATTAGCACAGGCGCTAGGGAAGGCACTTGGACGCGATAGAATAGGAGATTTCGATATGATCCAATTGCCCTTTGCGCTCAGCGAGTACCGCGGCAGGCTTTCCGCCATCCGCGCTGAAATGGCGCGCCGCAACCTGGATCTTTTGATTGTTAACGACGTCGCCAACCAGCACTACATCACCGGCTATGACGGCTGGTCGTTCTACACACCGCAGGTGGTCCTGGTGTCGCTGGCTGACGAAGAACCGGTCTGGATCGGCCGCGCGATGGACGCAGCGGGCGGGCTACTGACCGCATGGATGAAGCCGGAGAACGTCGTCGGTTTTCCGGAAGATCATGTCCAGCGCCCCGACCGCCATCCGATGGACTGGATCGCCGCATGGATCGAGATGAAGGGCTGGGGGCGTGGCAACATCGGCATCGAGCTCGAGGCCTACTACTATTCGCCGAAGGCGCATGCCCGCCTGACCGCCGGCCTGCCCAATGCAACATTCCACGACGCCGACCTCTTGGTGAACTGGATACGCAGCGTCAAGTCGGGTGCCGAGATCGAGTATCTGCGCAAAGCCGCGCGCCTCGCCGAGGCGGCGGTTACGGCGGCCTACGAGGTGATTGCGCCGGGCGTGCGCGAGTGCGACGCCATCGCGAGAATCCAAGCAGCGCAAATAGCGGGCTCGCCTGATTTCGCTGGCGACATCACCGCTCTGCCGCCTACCATTCTGGGGGGCGAGAATGCGTCGGCGCCGCATATCATGTGGAGCGATCGCCGGTTCGGCGATAACGAAACCGTCGCGCTGGAACTCGCCGGCGTCGTGCGCCGCTATGCCGCCGGCCTCGCGCGCACGCTTCAGCTCGGCGCCATGCCACTCAAGGTCGGCGACACCGGCAAGGCCGTGCTCGAAGGCATGGAGGCGGTGCTGTCCACGATCAAGCCCGGCGTTGCGGCGGAACAGGTCGAGGCAAGCTGGCGCAACGTCATCCAGCGCTACGGCCTGAAAAAGGAATCCCGCATCGGCTATTCGATCGGCGCTGCCTATCCGCCCGATTGGGGGGAACACACGATCAGCCTGCGCCAGGGCGACAAGACGATCCTGAAGCCGGGCAATGTCCTGCACTCGATCCTCGGCATGTGGATGGATGGCTGGGGGATCGAAGTGAGCGAAACGATCCTCGTCACCGCCGACGGCTGCGAGACACTGACCAGCTTCCCGCGAGAGATACATGTCAAACCCTGAAATCGGCAATGGATTGATGGATCCTGAGCTGGAACGCCGGATGACGGCGGTCAGGCGCCATCTTCATCGCAATCCGGAACTCTCGAACGAAGAACGAGAGACTCAAGCCTATCTCCGAGGGGTACTGGAAGAAGCTGGATTGAGCGGGATCAGGCCCGTGGCCGGCTTCGGTCTCGCCGTCGACGTGGTCGGCACGGCTGGCCCGTCGAACCGCAAGGTCGTCATCAGGGCCGACATCGACGCGCTGCCGATCACGGAAACCTCGGGCGTGCCGTTCAGCTCCGAGCGCTTGGGCGTCATGCATGCCTGCGGCCACGACGCCCACGCCGCGATGGGTTACGCCGCCAGCGTTCTCCTCGACCGCCAGAAGCAGTCGTTCAGCGGCACCGTCCGCATCATCTTCCAGCCCGCTGAGGAGGCGGAGCCGCTCGGTGGCCGCCGGGTCGTCGATGAAGGGCTGCTCGACGATATCGACGGGGCAATCGGCATCCATGTCGATCCCTATACCGAGACCGGAAAGATTGCGGTCGGCGCGGGCCCGTACACGCTTGCCTGCGATATCTTCGACATTGCCGTCACCGGGAATTCCGCGCATGCCGCAAAACCGTCCGAAGGCGTCGACGCCATCGCCGTCGCCTGCTCGATGGTAACGGAATTGCAGAAGATCGTGTCGCGCGAGATCGATCCGTATGATCCGCTGGTCGTTTCCATCACCGGCATCGAAGGCGGCGGCGCCTACAACGTCATCGCCGCCGAGGTAAGGCTGAAAGGCACGATCCGCAGCGGGCATGAAGCAACCCGCCAGCATGCGTGGAAGAGGCTACGTCAAATCGTCGAAGGCGTGGCTTCAATCCACAACGCCAATGCCGAGGTGGACCTGAGGCGTGGCGAACCACCGGTTATCAACGACCCTGACATGGTCGAGATTATCCGCCGAACCGGTGCCGGCCTGCTAGGGCAGGATAACATGTTGAGCGCGCCGGGCTGGACCGCTGCCGATGATTTTGCCTTCTACAGCGAGAAATGCCCCTCGGTCTATTTCCGCCTGGGCATCCGCAATCAGGAACTCGGTGCGGTCTATCCGCTTCACCATCCGCGATTTCGGGTCGATGAACAGGCGCTGTCGATAGGTGCTGTCATCCTCTGTGACGCTGCCCGGAATTTCTTGATGCCGGTCACCTAGTGTTCGACATCCCCTGGAGCGTACCCGCCTCTCTGAGAAATGCATGAATTTGCCGCCGCCGAAAACGAACCTAATTTCCTTTTGCCGCCAGGGCGACCCTCATCTGTGAGTTGGAAAGGACGAAAATGCTGAACAACAGTCGTTCCCATGGGCTTTGGGAGCGCAGCGCACCAGACGCCCCGCAGACAAGCATCCTAAGATACGCCCACAAACAGGATGTAGCCGTGGTGGGCGGCGGGTACACGGGCCTTTCGACGGCATTGCACCTGGCGCAAGCCGGCGTAGGTTAGCGTGCTCGAGGCGGTCGAAATCGGCTATGGCGCCTCGGGCCGCAACGCTGGCTTAGTCAATGCCGGCCTATGGATGAAGCCCGAGGATGTGAAATCAAGTTTGGGCGCACCTTTCGGTGAACAGGTCTTGCAACTTCTCGGCGACGGGCCTGCCGAGGTCTGGTCTCTGATCGACAAGCATGTCATCGACTGCCAGCCTGTGAGGAACGGCACGCTTCATTGCGCGGTCGGCGAGACGGGACTAAATGAGCTGCGGGAACGCGAGCGGCAGTGGCGCGAGCGGGGCGCACCCGTGAAACTCCTCAACGCACAAGACACATCGGCGCGCATTGGTACGAGCGCCTATTCCGGATCACTTCTTGATTTGCGCGCCGGAACCATCCAGCCACTCGGTTATGCACGAGGACTTGCTCGAGCGGCTATCTCCGCAGGAGCCAAAATATATAATTCAAGTGGGGTCACCGGGGCCGAGCGGTCAAACGGCAAGTGGACATTGCGTACAGCAGGAGGGTCGGTCGAGGCCGACTGGGTCGTAGTTGCAACGGATGCATATACGAAAGCTCCCTGGCGAGAGCTGAGGCATGAGCAGATACATATTCCTTATTTCAATGTAGCAACGCGGCCGCTTCCAGACGAACTACAGAAGTCCATTCTTCCCAACCGCGAGGGCTGCTGGGACACAAAGAAGATCTTGAGTTCGTTTCGGCTTGACCGCGAGGGGCGGTTGATTTTCGGCAGTATCGGCGCGCTCGGAGGTACGGGTGCCGGGGTTCACCGATCATGGGCCAAGCGGGCCATTCGCAAGCTCTTCCCGCAAATTTTGGACGTCGAATTGGAGTTCGAGTGGTATGGCATGATCGGGACGACTGGCAATCATCTGCCTCGCTTTCACCGCTTCGCACCCAAAGTAGTCAGCATCTGCGGCTATAATGGCCGCGGAATTTCGCCAGCTACCGTCTTTGGGCGTGTACTGGCCGACCATATTCTTGGAAATGTTGCAAACGCGGATCTGCCACTTCCCGTCACTACCCCGGAAATCCCGGCCTTCCGTGCGCTGAAGGAGAATTATTATCGGATGGGAGCCCAGCTAGCGCATTTGGTCGATGCTCGTTTCTGAAGCGACATGGGCCTTGCGCATCTAGCTCCTTGACCGAGCCCTCGTCATCAGACCGTGGAGCCGCATTCGCCACGATGTCGCGCAAAGGCAAAATGGCCCATCCATCTGCGCTTATGCACCTGCGGCGTCCTCAACGCCGAACTCCTGCGTAGATGAAGCATCATTCGCGTAGATCGGTCCATTGAACGCGCTACATTTGTGGCGCCATCATAGAAGGTAGCAAGGTTTCCCAGGTACGCCTCCTCCCAAGGCGCAGCGCCCGGCAGCGAGCTCAGGCTCCTGGTGGGCGATCAATTTGCTGAGAGTCTGCTGCTTGCGTTAGATGCCCTCGGGGCATCCATCCGATTTGAGTCGGCGCCGAGCGGCGACTGCAAATGCGACGCGGATGCCCGGACAACCTCGAGGGCCGACCGATTCTCAACATCATAAGGAGGCAGTAGTGGCAGGCGCGATCAACAACGGTTGGTCCAAGGTAAGCGTATGGCTTCGTCAGTGTCCTGCCCCGTCGCGATCAGGGCGGATACGAAGCCGAGCGGCGGCAGCTTGCTAACCGACCCCTAGCAGGTTGATCGTGGAAAGGTCCGGGGACGGACCAGGAAGCCATCACCGGAGAGCGCGATTGGATCGCATCCTTGGAGGCCGGGATGCGCTACGCACTCCATGCCAGCCGCGAACGTTCAGGAACCCCGACCACCCCGTGGCCATCCAGGGACCACGCGGCCGGGCCATCAGCTAGAGACTGATGAGCCAGAAGGCGTGGCTGGCCGAATCGTCGCGCAATCGCACCGCAGGCCCTGCTTTCACGCGCTTGTTAGCTCCGCTGGCTTTACTGGTTGCCGCCACCTGTTTGCCGTCGATGGTGTGCGTCATCGCTCAGCCCATGCGCTCAGAAGCGTAGCTCCCCGGGCTTGCCGGGAAGACGACGGTTCGTTTGCCGTTGATGAAAATGCGGTGGTGTATATGCGCGTGTATGGCGCGTGCCAGCACCTGGCTTTCGACGTCGCGGCCCATCGATACGTAGTCCTCGGCTGACTGCGCATGGGTGACGCGCACCGTGTCCTGCTCGATGATCGGGCCTTCGTCGAGATCGGTAGTGACGTAGTGTGCCGTCGCCCCGATCAGCTTGACGCCGCGCTCATAGGCTTGCTTGTAGGGGTTGGCCCCCTTGAAGCTCGGCAGGAAGGAATGGTGGATGTTGATGATGCGGCCGGACATCTTGTTGCACATCGCGTCGGACAAGACCTGCATGTAGCGGGCAAGTACGATCAGCTCGCTGCCGGTCTGCTCGGCCAGATCGAGGATCTGCGCCTCCGCCTGCGGCTTATTCTCCTTCGTCACCTTGATGTGGTGGAAGGGGATGTCGTGGTTGACGACGACCTTCTGGTAATCGAAATGGTTGGAGACGACGCCGACGATGTCTATGGGTAGCGCGCCGATTTTCCAGCGGTAGAGCAGGTCGTTCAGACAATGGCCGAAGCGCGACACCATCAGCAGCACCTTCATGCGCTTGGTGGCATCGTGGATCTCAGCATCCATTGCAAACTTTTCGGCGATCGGCTGAAGGCCTTTCACCAGGTCGGCCTGGCCGACACCTTCCTCGGAGAGGAAGGAGACGCGCATGAAAAACCTGCCCGTGTCGAGATCGTCGAACTGCGAACTGTCGACAATGTTGCAGCCCTGGCCGGCCAGGAGAGTTGAAATCGCAGCAACGATACCGCGAGTCGATTTGCATGAAACGGTGAGTACGTAGTGCGTCATTTACGTTCACTTTCCTGAATTGCCGGCACCTTGCTTCTGGTGGAGTGATCTCCTCAAGCGAAATCGGACCCTTCCCTGACCATGCTACCTGTATTTGAAACCTTTGGAGCACCCGTTCGCCGCCTGCAAACTCGACGGTGTCGGCCGAGCCCATGTCAAGTGTGTCTTCCCGTAGCTGGAAAGTCTGCCCCTCCCCAGCCGGAAGATCTGTGACGATAGATGCCGAGAGAGCGATCTGGGGTCAGCCACCCAATGCCCAGGCCGCGCATCACGATGGCCGCCGAACCCAGTCCAACATCTAACAGGGACGGCACTACAGGCGGCGGGAATTCATGATCATTTCGTAGAACCTGCAGAATGCGGTGACACATCCAGCATTCCAGAAAAAGGTGCCCTGCCGATCGGAGGTGAACCGGCAGGGCGCGCCGCGCAGAGCTTGGTCAATGGGAGGACCGGACGCAGCGGCAAAAATGGTGGAGCAAGGCATTCAAGGTTCATCGCCAATCACTTTAGCCAGCGGCTGCACCAAGAGTTGCCTCGTACCCCTCCTCATCAATGCGCGGCCAGGATCATATCGCGCCCTCGGCCTTCAGCGCGCGGTAAGTCGTTTCGACCGATTTCGCGGTCGCGTCGACAATGATGTCGATTTCGTCCCGGGTAATGATCAGCGGCGGGGCAAAGCCGAGGATATCGCCATGCGGCATGGCCCGGCCGATGACACCGTTCTCAAGCAAAGCAGCGGCGGCACGCACGCCAACCTGCAGTTCGGGCTCAAAAGCTACGCGCGCTTTGGGATCCCGCATCATCTCGACGCCAGACAGGATTCCAACGCCGCGAACTTCACCGACAATGGGATGTCCCTCCAGTTCGGCTTTCATGCGGGAAAGCCAATAGGGCCCGACATCCTGGACATGTTCCAGGATGTTTCTTTCCTTAAGGACTTTGATGTTGGCGAGCGCGGCCGCCGCGCAAAGCGTATGACCGGAATATGTCCAGCCATGGCCCAGAGCTCCGTGCTTCTCCGTTCCTTCTTCCAGGACCTTCCAGACGCGGTCGCCGATAATTGACCCGGAGATGGGGAGGTAGGCGGAACTGACGCCCTTGGCGATGGTGACGAAATCCGGGCGCATGCCATAAAGGTGGGAACCAAACTTCTCGCCGGTTCGCGCGAAGCCGCAAACCACTTCATCGGCGATCAGCAGGATATCATACTTGTTCAGCACCTCTTGAATGGCCGTCCAGTACCCCTTTGGGGGCGGAACGATTCCGCCGGTCCCAAGTGCCGGTTCTCCGATAAAGGCTGCAACCGTATCTGGGCCCTCAGCAAGAATAAGGGCTTCTAGTTCGTCGGCGCAGCGTTTGGAGAAGGCTTCCTCAGTTTCGCCCTCATGCGCCTGGCGATAGTAATGTGGCGTCGTTGTATGGCGCACAAGGTTCAAAGGTAGATCGAAGAATTTGTGAAAGAACGGAAGCCCTGTCAGGCTGCCGGTGACCAGCCCGGATCCGTGATAACCACGATTTCGCGAGATGATCTTCTTCTTTTCAGGGTGCCCAAGGATGTTGTTGTAGTACCAGACGAGCTTGATGTTGGTTTCGTTGGCATCCGAACCGGACAGGCCAAAATAAACCCTTCGCATGTTCTGCCCGAAATATTCGACGATAGCCTCTGCCAAACGGGCGACGGGTTCCGTGCCCTGGCTGGCATAGACATGAGCGAACGGCAGGTCGTGTGCTTGCTTGGCAATGGCATCGGCGATCTCCGTGCAGCCATATCCCATGTTGACGCAGTAGAGTCCGCCGAAACCGTCGAGGCTCTTTCGGCCTTCAGTATCCCAGATGTAGACGCCTTCAGCGCCGGCCATAATCCGGTTTGGCGTCTCGCCGCGGCTGTGTTTTGCCAAGTGAGTGGACGGATGAAAGACGAAGCTCCGATCCTTCTCCTGGATTTGCTTGGTTCCCAGATTGGTCAGGCTCATTGCCGCTCTCCCTTTGATCGCACGGCGGAGAACACTTGGTCAGCCGCTCGTCAAGGAGCGATCATACCGCCGGACGCGCCTCGCGTTCCACGGCAATGCGCGGCCGCGACCGACGAATCCACGGAACTTGCGCCAATCTCCGTGGAAAACACGGGCTCTAGAAACTCACCGCTCTCTTAGTGCGGACAAGGGTATCGGCGAATTGGATTTGACGGATTTCGTCACGACCAGGCTATAATATTGGTCGATCCCGAGGCCTAGCTGCAGCAATCCCTCCATGAATTGTTGATAGGCGGCCATAGAGGGAGCTGCAACGCGCATCAGGTAATCGACACGGCCCCCGATAGCCCAGCAGTCCATAATATCGGGGATACCTTGAATTTCGGTCTCAAAGTGTCGTTGGTCTTCGAGGCGGTGACGATCCAGCACCACCTCCACCATCACGAAAATCACGCCCCCAGTGAGGGACGGACTGAGCCGTGCGTAATAGCCTTCAATCGCTCCTGCTGCTTCGAGTATACGAAGCCTTTCGGAGCAAGCCGATGCCGACAGATGAACGCGCTTGGCAAGCTCGCTTTTCGATATCCGACCGTCTGATTGCACCTCGGAGAGAATCCGAAGGTCCCAAGCGTCCAAGCGTACGGTGTTGAGTTTCGACTTCATGGCCTGCCGGAGCTGAATTATGGCTTTACGTTTAGGCTGCTTATGGGTCCGTGCCAATTGCATCTATGGTGCCGAGCACCAACTAACGTTGCGTTCGTCGCCGGTGTTGAGGCTTGGGCATGGACTATTCGCAGCTTGTCCAAACCAAGCGTGCAGCCTTCTCGTTGCTCTTCAGCGCCTATGGATAAGCGACGCAGGGCAATTGTTTGACGGAATTATCAAACGCCGATGTTCCGCGCGATGCTGTCGGCAGCCATGCGCTTGCGCCATTCAATCGGCCCGGAATTGTGAATCGAGTTTCCCTCGACATCGACAGCCATGATCACCGGCATGTCCTGGACCTCGAATTCAAAAATGCCTTCCATACCCAGGTCTTCAAAGGCAACGAGCCGCGCGGCCTTGATCGATTTTGAGATCAGGTAGGCAGCGCCACCCACTGCGACCAGATAGGGCGTCTTGTGTCTGGCAATGGATGCAACAGCCGTTGGGCCCCTCTCAGCCTTCCCAACCATCGCCAAAAGCCCGGTTTGCGCGAGCAGTTTTTCCGTAAAATCGTCCATGCGGCTTGAGGTCGTCGGGCCAGCCGGCCCCACGACCTCATCCCTTACCGCGCGGACAGGTCCGACATAGTAGATCACGCGTCCCCGCAGATCGACCGGGAGCGGCTTACCGGCATCGATCAAGTCGACCATTCGCTTATGGGCTGCATCACGGCCGGTCAGCATCTTTCCGGATAGAAGAAGAGTTTCCCCGCAGCGCCACGATGCTATCTCTTCTCTCGTCAGCCCATCCAGGTTGACCCGGCGCACGCCGGTTGTTTGCAAGTCCTCGGGACCGATCTGGGGCCATTGGGAAAGGTCGGGCGGTTGGAGTTGCGCTGGTCCTTTACCGTCCAATGTGAACGTCAGGTGCCGATTGGCTGCGCATTGCGGGATGAGTGCCACGGGCTTGGACGCTGCATGGGTCGGATAGGTTGCAACCTTGACATCAACGACAGTTGTCAGACCTCCGAGACCTTGGGCTCCTATCCCGAGAGCGTTGATGCGTTCATAAAGCTCAATGCGCAGCGCCTCCTCAGCGTTTGATGGCCCCTTGGCAATGAGATCGGTCATGTCGATAGGTTCGTTCATGGCCTCCTTGGCGAGCAGCATCGCCTTTTCGGCGCTACCACCAATGCCGACCGAGATAAGCCCGGGCGGGCACCATCCGCTGCCAAGGGTCGAAACGGTGTCGACCACCCAGTCGGCAACGGACGCGCTGGGGTTAAGAGTGGTGAAACGTGCCTTGTTTTCTGAGCCGCCACCTTTTGCGGCGATGGTGATCTCAATCTGGTCGCCTTGCACAAGGTCGACGTGGACGACCGCCGGTGTGTTGTCGCGGGTGTTCAATCGTCGGCCAAGCGGATCCGAAACGATCGATGGTCGAAGGGGATTGTCGGGGTCGAGATATGCCCGACGGACGCCTTCATTCACGAGGTCTGCGAAGCTGGCCGCGGACTTGATACGAACGCCCATTCCGACCTTGGCGAACACCACTACGAGACCAGTGTCCTGGCAGATCGGCCGCCGCCCAAATGCCGCCATGCGAGAATTCAGCAGGATCTGCCCGATGGCGTTTTTTGCCGATGGGCTCTGCTCGCGCGCGTATGCCTGGGTGAGGTACCGGATATAGTCTGGAGGATGGTAGTACGAGATGTACTGAAGCGCATCGGCAACGCTCGTTGCGATGTCTTCACCGGCAATGGTGCGTGTCCTTTTGTTCACCAGTTCTTATCCGAATGACCCGAGCCCATTGACCAGTTTCAGGCTTTGAAAGCTCCGCAGGCCCTGCTCGCCACCTTCATACCCATAGCCGCTCTGTTTGACGCCTCCATATGGTGCATCCGCGGAAACGCCTTTCAGGTAGTTTACGCTGACAGCGCCGGCCGAAACACCGCCGATCAGCGCCCGTTTCACCTCACTGGCCCCGGTGAAGAAGTAGGCGGCCAGGCCATACTCGGTGGCATTGGCTTCTTCGATAGCCTCCTCGATCGTGTCGAACGGCGCCACGGTCAGGATCGGCCCGAACGGCTCGTCATGAAGCACTTTCGCATCCTTTGGCACCCCTGTCAGGATAGTCGGCGGCCAGTAAAAGCCCGGCCCGGCGAGGCGGGCGCCACCGGTCTCGACGCGGGCGCCACGATCGACCGCGTCCTTTACCAGATGCTGCATGGCCTCTATTCGCCGCGCATTTGCCATCGGTCCCATCTCGGTCGAAGGGTCGTCGGGCGGGCCGATCTTGATATTGCGGGCGACGTCGGTCATCCGAGATAGAAACTCCTCATAGAGTCGCCGCGCGACGAGGATTCTGCTGGGCGCATTGCAGCTCTGGCCCGCGCACTCGAACTTGTATTCCGAAATTGCCGGAACAGCCGTTGTGAGATCCGCATCCTCGCAGACAACGACCGGGGAGTGTCCACCGAGTTCAAGGACACACCGTTGCAAGTTGTTCGCGGCGAGCTTGGCCAAGTGTTTTCCAACAGCGGTGGAACCCGTAAAGGTCAAGACTTTCACGATCGGCGAATTGAGCAGGTGCTCAGAAATCTGCGTCGGCACGCCGAAGACGAGATTGACCACGCCGTCCGGGATACCCGCCTGGCGCAGGGCTTCGACAATGTAAATGGCCGCACTCGGGGTCTCTTCAGCCCCTTTGAGGATCACAGGACAGCCTGCCGCCAACGCGGGGGCAAGCTTGCGGGCGATAAGCACTGCGGGATAGTTCCACGGCGTGAAGGCAGCGACCACGCCGAGCGGCTCGGGGACGATCATTCGGTTCGGGCCATGTGGAGTTGGGGCAGACAATTCTTCAGCGTGTGTGCCGTACCACTCCAGCGTTTCGACGGCGCGCGCGTATTCGCCCGTTGCTTCGGCGATCGTCTTGCCCTGTTCCCTCGACAAATCCGTGGCCGCGTCCCCCACCTTGCTTGCCAGGATTTTAGCGGCCGCAACAAGGATTTCGCCGCGATCCTTCGACGGTCGCGAGGACCAGGCCCGGCGGCTTGCCTCTGCAGAAGAAAGGGCCTCGTCCAGATCCGAAGCCGACGCTGCGGCCACCGAGCCAAATACCGTTTCTGTCGCCGGGTTGGTCACCGTCAGGGTTCCGCTACCGTCTCGCCAACTGCCGTTGATGAAAAGCTGATAGGTCGTGGCGTTGGACATCGCATGCTCCGCTTTCGTGAATTTGGCCAGGTACGAAAACGGCCGATATCCGAACCGTTTTTCACTCCTCTGCGATTTCATCGCGATAATCGCATGCGGTCAAATATCGAATGTGGGCCGAAATCATCTCGAATCCAGATTGAGACCGCTCAAGCAGCCGCGAAGAGCGGGAAGAACTTGGCTGGGTATTTCCTAAACCCGGTCCGGAACCGTGGCTGACCAGTGGTTGCCCTCGATCAAAGTCTTTACGACCTTGGGGATCAGCTTGCGGACCGCAGACACGGCTGGAGAGCGCTCATCTTTCGGGTTGACGGCAAGCACAACGGAACGAGTGATCACTGGATCAATGATCTTAACCGTCCGGACTTGGCCTAGAGACGCCTCTCTCTGAATGGCCGACGGGGTAAGGATGGAATACGCCTTTCCTTCCATGACCATATTGATGATCGTAGAAAGGGAGTCGACTTCGAATCTGACGTTCAAAACACAACCGTGTTGGGCAACGACATCAGCCACCGAACGCCTGACATTGTTGTTGCGCATGGGAACCGCCAGCGGAAACGCGTGCAGGTCTGCGAGCCGTACCGAATCTTCGAATGGCGGTTCGCCCGGCGGCACCACCAGGCAAAACTCTTCGCGGGCTAGCACCGTCATTTGCCCCACGCTCTCGGCAGTGCGGTACAGGACAGCTAGATTGAAACGGCCAGCAGCCATCCACTCCTCTAGCGGTCCGGTCATGCCCTCGATCATCTTAAGCGAAATCCTCGGCAATTCGCTTCTTACCGATTCAATCAGGGGACCACTAAGGACGCGAGCGGCTCCGGACGGAATGCCAATGGTCACCTCTCCGGAAGGAGCCGCCACCGAATTGGTCAGTTCCGCCTCAGTGAGCTGAATTTCCTTCAGGATAACCCGCGCGCGTTCAAGCAGCTTGTCTCCGGACGCCGTGACGCTAACACCGGTCCTGTCGCGAACCAGCAGCTGTGTCCCGAATCCTTCCTCCAGTTGACGCACATGCAGGCTTAGAGCGCTTTGAGCAACGTTGAGGGTCGCAGCTGCCTTCGTGAAACTGCCGGCTTCGACGACGCCGACAAAGTATCTTAACTGCCTGATGTCCACGATGAAGAAATCCACCCGGAGCACGTTCCCCGGTGCTCTTATCTATCTCGAAACGAGATGGCAGGCAAGCCACAAAACTGTCGCATTAGTTTCAAAACCGCCTGTCCGTCCGCCGACTATAGGCTCAGTTATTGCTGGAGAGAGCCAGGATCTCGTGGGCGCGCCGCACCACTGGCGGATCGATCATTTTGCCATTCAACGAGAATGCAGAGAGGCCACGCGTGGTGGCATCATTTTCCGCCGCGACGACTTTATGGGCCCACTCGAGTTCCTGGGCGTTTGGCGAGAAAGCCTCATTGAATATGGCCACCTGTGTCGGATGGATCGCCAAGGCTCCGGCAAAGCCTAGCCGCCGCGCATGCACCGCGGCTTCACGAAGTTTATGCATGTCCGAGAAATCGCCGATGCTTCCTATGAAGCCAAGCGGGAGCAAGCCGGCCGCACGGGCGGCAAACAGAACAGAAAGGTTCGGCGTCAACAGAAGGTCGAATTCCGGGGTGCCGCCAACAGCGGCACTGAAATCTTCAGGACCGAGCGCCATTGCGATCATCCTTGCATGCGCCGACGCAATGGTCGCAAGCCTTTGCAAGGCGCCCGGAGTCTCGATCTGAGCGAGGAACCGGATGCGCCCCGGCGCAAGATTTCTTTCCCGTTCAAGTTCTAAAACCGCATTCGCGATTTCTACAACCCACTCTGCCGAATCCGTCTTCGGAAGAACCAGTGCGTCAACACCCGCCATCACCGCTGCATCGAGATCAGCCGCCAAAGCGCGCAAACCACGATTCACGCGAACCAAAACAGAGGCGCCGTTGCGGGCCACCTTTGCCACCGATTCAGGAAGCTGCTTGCGTGCCTCACCCTTCTGTTCCTGCGGAACGGAGTCCTCCAGGTCGAGAATGACTCCATCTGCCCCGCGCTCATGGGCCATCTCCACAAAGCGCGGAACGTGAGAAGGAACGAAGAGCAGGGATCTCCAGCGGGGTACAGACATCGCGCTTTCAACGACCGGAATATTGTCCTTGATCATCGAACTGACTCCGAGCTTGCTGAGCCGCCGGTGCGCTGAAATGTTCCGGGGTCTGCCGGCTTTGCGTAAATCGCGAGCGCACTCAGGGTAGCGAGTTGCGCGCTCACGCTGACGCGGCTCTTTCGCGCAAAAACCCCAGAACCTCCTCGCGGACAGCCTCGGTATGAGCACCAAGAGCCGGAACTGGGCGCAGCGCGGGGGGCTCCGAGTTGAAAATCGCTGCCGGCGCTATCGTCTCGACGGTTCCTTCGGGTGTGCCAACCTCAACCCTGCGAATGTGTGGATGCCTTGAAACATCCACCACTTCGTTCAGTCGGCCATATGCCAGGCCGGCCGCCTCAAGCTCATGCATTGCTTCGTGGCAGGAAAGTTCGGAAAACCGCCGTTCAATGATCTCATCAAGTTGCGCACGGTGACCGAGGCGCTCCATATTGTCAGCAAAACCAGGTGTGCGTGTAAGCCCCGGCTGCTTCAGGAACTTCTCGCAGAAATTCACCCATTCACGGTCATTCTGAACCGAAAAGATGACCTCTTTGCCGTCGGCACAGCGATAGGCGCCATACGGCGCGAGCGACGGGTGTTTCACACCGGCGCGCACCGTGTGGTAGCCGCTGTAGTCGTTTTGCAGAACCGGCACGTTCATCCAGTCGGCGACGGCATCGAACAGTGACACCTGGATGCCTGTCCCTTCTCCGGCGACCTCGCGATGATACAGCGCCTGAAGAATGGCGCTGTGCGCTGTCATGCCCGCCGAGATATCGCAAACCGAGACCCCTACACGCGCAGGCCCCTGTTGGTTGCCGGTGATGGCGCATAGACCTGTTTCGGCCTGCACGATCAGATCGTAGGCCTTCAAATGGGAATACGGCCCCTTCTCTCCGAAGCCAGAAATGTCGCAGGTGATCAGCCGCGGATATCGTCGCCGGAGATCAGCAGATCCAAAACCCAGTTTTTCGATGCTGCCCGGCTTCAGATTCTGGATAAAGACGTCCGCACTGGCAATGAGCGTGTCCAGGACGGCGCGATCGGCCTCCAACCTCAGGTCCAGACAGACCGACTCCTTGCCCCGGTTGAGCCAGACGAAGTAAGCGCTCTGTCCCCGCACCAGCTTGTCGTAGTTTCGGGCAAAGTCCCCTTCGGGCCTTTC
Source organism: Mesorhizobium bavaricum (assembly GCF_056781655.1). NCBI lineage: Bacteria > Pseudomonadati > Pseudomonadota > Alphaproteobacteria > Hyphomicrobiales > Phyllobacteriaceae > Mesorhizobium > Mesorhizobium bavaricum. The sequence continues at coordinate 320,756 of NZ_JBXAYV010000002.1, forward strand.
GACCTTGATCACCCGGGCGCCGGCATCCGCAAGGCGAGACGACGCGTAGGGCGCTGCAACGGCCTGTTCTACCGCCACAACCGTGATGTCCTTGAGACTGTTCTTCATCAGGGGCGCTTCCTACGCGGTGTTCAGATTCTGTGCCCGACGTCGATCAAGCATGGCGAGCAACCGATTTTGCTCATTCCCAACGATGGAAAGGCCTTCGTCGACGCCCATGCCTGGTTTCGCGAGCATCATGTCTGCCTGCGTAGCCACCGAAATGTGAACTGTCGCCCGCGCGGAGAGATCCGTCTCGCTACAGCTGCCTCCCACATAGGCGCCCACGTTGTTTTCTTTGCAGAGAAGCACCGCTCGAGCGCTGTCGGCGATCGAGCCCACGTCCGGCGTCTTGATCTGCACGAGATGGGTCGCCTTCGCCTCCGCAAACAGACGCACATCCTCAAGCGTGTTGCAGCGTTCATCGACAACGATGCGCGCACGCGAGGCCCGCGCGTCCAGGATGCTGACGATCCGCGCGTAGTTATCGACTTGTGCCGGCGTAGACCCGAAGTCGGCTGGCGATTCGATATTCACCGTGAACTCCGGAACCACATCAGCCACCTTGCTGATGAAGTCGGCGATGCGCTGAACGTCGAGACCGATCTCCATCCCGATCCAGCCGTACACATCGAAATGCAGCACCGGATGGTATCCTGGTTGGCCGATTTGCTTGATGCGGTGGGCCACCCATTTGACGAAATCCAGAAACGTTTCCCCACCAACGCCAAACTTGCTGCGCGAATTGATGAGGCCGTGAGGGAGTACATCCACGGCTTTCAAGATCATTTTCTCGACGTTGATTTCGCGGGCGTCGCCGCTCTGGGCGTAGATCGGCACCCTTCGGTTGGGGAGCGGCAGGCTAAGTTCGGCACATACGACTTCGGCCATGGTTGTGCGGGCAGCGTGGGCGGCGGCGCCGAGAAGGGCCTGGCTCACCCCGTATTCGATTGAGAGGGGCAGCCGCTCGCCTTTTTCAAAACCGAAAACCTCGCTGCAGGCATCCAGAAACCGCGAAGAATCAACATCGCGCAGTCGGGGAACAACGACTTTTGAAGCGATCTCAATGATCGATGCGGTTTCGAACAAAGGGTCGCGTCCGCCGGCGCCGGAGTACTGGACCCCCATCATATCGCCCCAGACCACCGTATCATCTTCAAGGATCAGGCCAATGCTGACAGATGCTGCGGGAATGCGGATGGAGCGGAAGCCGGGCAATAGCGGTTCGCCAACGTAGATGAAACCGTCCTGTCGGGCTCCTGCCCTGATGGCCGCTTGATCATCGTAGAAAAAGGCGCCGTTGCCGGGCGTTAAAAGAACGTCTTTGATTCGCACGTTTTTGCCGCCGCGATTGGCCAGCTCATCAGTGGCTGGCGAGGTCAACGAATTGCGTCACGCAAAGTATGCAACATCTGCAATTGAAGCTGCCAATATAATGGCCCGATCATAGCCATCACTTTTTAAGATGGCCTAGCCGAAATCGTCGACCTGCCGGCCTTTGATTCCTACACCGCTTCCTTGACGGCTGAAAGAAACTGCCGGGTGCGGTCGCTCTTTGGATCACCAAACAATTCGCTCGGGGACGCCTGTTCTTCAATTCTACCCCTGTAGAAAAAGCAGACACGGTCTGAAATATCGCGCGCAAATCCCATTTGATGCGTGACCATTAGCATGGTCAGATTGTAATCCGACACCAGCCGGCGAATGACGTTCGTCACTTCGCCGATGACCTCAGGATCCAGCGCGGAAGTCACCTCGTCGAAGAGCATGACCTTGGGACGCATCGCAAGTGCTCGAGCGATCGCCACGCGCTGCTGCTGCCCACCGGACAGACGTGAAGGATGCTGGTCGCGCTTGTCGGCCATGCCGACCATCTCGAGCAGTTCCTCCGAGCGCTCACGCGCTTGCTTGCGCGGAATGCCCAGTACGTGCACCGGTCCTTCCATGCAGTTCTCAAGGGCCGTCATGTGTGGGAACAGATTGAAATGCTGGAAACACATGCCGATCTTCGAGCGCATTGCTCTTAGATGCTTCTGGCTAGCCGGCACGAGCTTGCCGCCCTTTTCCATGTGAGTGAGCGGCTTGCCGTCGACGTAGATTACGCCGTCGTTGATGCCCTCCAGTGTCATCAGCGTGCGCAGCACCGTGGTCTTGCCCGAACCAGAAGGTCCGATGATTGTGACCATCTCCCCCTCTGCTACATCGAGATCGAGGTCTTCGATAACAGTCAGGGATCCGTACCGCTTGGCAACTTTCTTGAAACGCACCATCGGAACGTTCTCACCGGTAAGCTCCAGCGGGTATTGGGAAAGGTCTTCTGTTTGGTCCATCAGTTCATCCCGAGTTTGCGGCGAACCCAAGCGTCGAAGCTGCGAAGAAGGGCGGCCGATGGCAGGGAGATCAAGAGGAAGATGATTCCGACCATGGTGTAGGGTTCAAGATAGCGATAGTTTTCCGAGCCGATCGAGTTCGCGGTTTGCATCAATTCCGCAACGCCGATGACCGACAGCACGGGCGTGTCTTTAAAGATGCCTACCAGGTAATTTCCCATTCCCGCTATGGATGGCGGCAGCGCTTGGGGAATGATGATGCGGAAATAAGTACGGGCCGTCGACAAATTGAGCGAGGTCGCCGCCTCCCACTGTCCCTTTGGCACGTTTTCTAGACCCCCGCGGTACACCTCTGAAAGGTAAGCCGCATAGTGTAGCCCGATGGCTATCATGCCCGCCACCCACGGCGAAAGGACAACGCCGAACTCCGGCCCGACGTAGAAGACGAAGAATATCTGCAGCACCAGCGGCGTAGAGCGGATGAATTCGACCGCCTCGCGCACGATCATTGTCAATGTGTTGGACGGCGTGCGTTGCGCCAGCGCGAATGCGAGCCCCAGGAATATCGCGATGATGTAACCGATGCCGGCTGCCAAGAGCGTATTTACGGTGGCCGCCAGCAGGCGGGGGAGAATTTCCCAGGTAAAATCCCAGTCCACGACCATCGCTAGGCCCTTCCCAGCTTGCGGGCCATAGAGCGTTCAAGCCAACGCATAAAAGGCGTGATGATGAAACGGGCCATCACGTAATAGATAATCAGGGCCGATCCGAAGGCCTTCGCGGACATGAAAGTCGTCGCGTTTATCTGCTTGGCTTGGAACGTTAGGTCGGCGACTGAAATCAATGAGACCAAGGCGGTTGCCTTAAGAAGCTCGATCATGAGATTGCCCCACGGCGGTAGCATGATGACGAGAGCCTGGGGAAGAATGATGCGTCGCATGCGCGTCAGCGGCGACATGTTGATCGCCAAGGCTGCCTCCCACTGTCCCCTGGGGACTGAGAGGATAGCGCCGCGAACCAGCTCCGCCCCGTATGCTCCCAGGTTCATACCAACGCCGATAAAGCCCGCTGTAAACTTGTCCAGCGAGAGCCCGAACAACGGCAGGACGAAGAAAATCCAGTAGAGCTGGACCAGCAGCGAAGTGCCGCGGAAAAACTCGATATATACGGTGGCGACCCAGCGAACGGGGCCGGCTGGCGCCAGACGCATCAGGCCTGCGGTAAGCGCCAGCACGATCGCCAGCGCGATCGACACCACAGCCAGGATCGCCGTAACCAGCGTGCCACTTAGCAGCAGATTCCCATGGGTGACAAGAAATTCGAAATAGGACATCGGCTCGCTACACTGGGGATATCCCCTCTATGATAGTACAATCGGGCGGCCCCAAGTGCCAACCCGCTGCAGAGATCTTTATGCCGGCATGGTGCGCTCTGGGGTTGCGCCCTCGATGTTCTGGTCGGCCTCGCCAGCGCCACAAGGTGCGGCGCCCGCGTCAGCGCGACCCGGCTCAAGCGCGGCAAGGAGCGCCTGCCCCATCGCGGCAACGGTGTGGTAGGCTGCGCCGGCGACCCTCGCCGTGTCCTCTTGCGTCATGTCGGTGTCGTAGTGAATGTCTTTGGCGAAGCGGACCATTTGTTTTCGAAGTAGCCCGTCCGTTCGGGGGTCTGGATATTTTCGCCACGTGCTTCGGCGATGTCCGTGCCTCTGGGTAGTGAAGCCAAGGCAGCTGGATGTCGTCCTAGCCAGTCCGGTACGCAAACATCCAGCCCGTAGCCGTAGACCAAGAGCCTCGCGAGGCATTCTTCTCGCCGGGGCACGCCTCCGTCACCCTCGAAGCCATGCCGGAACGTTTCGCCAGCTCGATGCGGCCCGACTCCCTTGAAACTCAGGAGCTCCAAGACGGCTATCATGATGCCCTCTCCGGGGCTCACTACAAACTTCTGTCTTCCGTCCAAGTGACGAGCAATGGTGAGCCCCGAAGGGCCCACCGTAACAAAACAACTAACGATTTGAGCAAATCCACTTGGTTGTCGCGTCACCTGGAAGGCTGGCAGCTACAATTCCATAATCTTTAACAGAGTTCAGCATCTCTTCAGATCCGAGGTACTGCTTCAGAGCCTCATTGAATTTGGCCAGAAAGTCTGCATCTTCGGAGCGGAAACCGAGACCGACCCAATTATAGGTCCACTCCGGGAGAGCGGCAGGATCGGTAGCTTGGACTTCGCCATTCGATTGGTCTGCCATGAGCTTGGCTTCCAAATAAGTCATACTTCCAGCATCGCCGCGTCCTGATTTGATTGCGGCGAGCACTTCCGAAGGTCCGGGGACAACCATAATTTTATCCTCCGCAATCCCTTCTTTCTTGGCGGCTGCGATTGTGCTGGATCCAGCATACGTCACAAATACCGCCCCTTTCTCAGCGATATCCTTGTAAGTATTCACGTGTTTCGGATTGCCGGCCGTCACTATGAAGCCATCGCCGAGCTTCGCGATAGGTTCGGAGAAAGCGACGCTCTTGCATCGGGGTCCCAAGATATACATTCCGCCCGTGATAATGTCATAGCGGCTCGCCTGAAGCCCAGGGATTAGGCCTCCCCAGTCGGTGACGGTTGTCTCCACATTTGTGTATCCCATTTTCTTCAAGACACCGAGGGCAATCTCGTTTGCGAACCCCTTTGGGTGGCCCTGATCGTCGGGATACGCAAAGGGCAGAACATTGGAGAATCCTATTCTGATTGCTTGTCCTGCCTTGACACGATCGGTTAGTGGACCGGCGTAGGCAGTCCACGTACCCACCAAGAGCGCGAGACCTGCAATCAACGTGCTGAGTTTCAACTTACCCATTATATTCACCCTCTTTTCTGACATTGTTGTTTTTGACATTTGCGGCGACTTATTATCCTCGGAGCCGAGTGGCCGCCGCTCAGCATCGCCGCGATACCGATCGGTGAAGTGGCCACCCCGCTTGGAAATCCATTGCGGGCTTTTCTCACATGCCAAGGTGCCTGCCGTGTTTCACGTAGATCTCGTTCGAGGCTGAGCTGCACGTAGAACACGTGGGACATGCCTTCTTCTAAACATCATTCGCGGACCGGCCTCCGTCAAATTCTGTTTGTATATTCTCTTCATCTCGAAGCGAGATGGTGCCGCAAGTCTCTGCTTCCGATGTGCGACTCCATCCAACCCCGGGGGCTGTCCGCGTGGCAACGTCTGGCGCTCGCCAGATGCGCTACGCTCCCGAATCCCGCCTCAACGTTGTTAAATGCGACGCCGGTGGCGTGTTCAACCTTTCGGCATCATGGAGCACGCTCTGCATAGCATTCAGCCAAAAACATTGGATGGGTGAAACGTCTGGCGCAAAAATCGGCAATATTTGAAATGCCTTATCGTTCATTGCCAACACCGAGTGCTGCCTCCACAATGTTAGCCCAATAGGCAATTCCGAACGGGATTGCCGCATCATCGAAGTCGTATGCGGCATTGTGAACCGCGGCGGAGTCGCCGTTCCCTAGGAAAATTAGAGCGCCTGGGCGCGCCTGCAGCATGTAAGCGAAATCTTCGGCGCCCATAACCGGCTTCAGGCTTTCGTCGACCCCTTCGGCACCGCTGGCGCCGCTCGCGGCGCGAACTGCAAGAGCAGTGGCTTGGGCATCGTTGATGGTGGCCGGAACCGATCGGCGATAACGGTAGGTGATATCGCCGCCGAAGGCTTGCGCGATGCTTCTCGCGGTCGTCTCGAGGTGCGTCTCGGCGAAGTCGCGCAGGGGAGTTGCTAGAGCGCGGACGGTCCCCGCGAGTTCGACCTCGTCAGCGATCACGTTATACGCATTTGAAGCGTGGAGCTTAGTCACCGAAATGACCAGTGACTCAATTGGGTCAGTGCGGCGCGACACTAGCGCCTGCAGGCCAGTGATTATTTGAGCGGCGATGAAAACCGGATCGACTGTTAGGTGTGGAGCAGCTGCGTGCCCTCCACGGCCCTTTACAACGATGTCAAAATCGTCCTGAGAAGCCATCATTGGCCCCGCACAGATGGCGAAGTTGCCCACATCGATACCGGGCCAGTTATGCATCCCAAAGACCTGGGAGATGCCGAAGCGGTCCAAGAAGCCGTCTTCGACCATCTTGAATCCACCCGACGGCAATTCAACCTCCTCAGCCGGCTGGAAGATGAGGGCAACGGTGCCCCTGAAGTTCCGCTGCCCGACAAGGTGCTTTGCAGCACCAAGTAGCATCGCGGTATGGCCGTCATGACCGCAGGCGTGCATCTTCCCGGGGATCTTCGAGGCCCAATCCTTTCCCGTCGCTTCATGGATCGGCAAGGCGTCCATTTCTGCACGCAGGCCAATGGTCGGCCCTTCGCCACCCTCGCCCTGGATCAGGGCGACTACGCCGGTGCCGGCTATGCCAGTTTCAATGTGGTTGATTCCAAAGGACGCCAGCTTGTCTGCAACAAACCGTGCCGTCTCGTGCACGGCAAAGTCGAGTTCGGGGTTTTGATGAAAGTGCCGGCGCCAGGCCGTGACCTCGTCGGCCAGCTGACAAAACTCGTCGACTGAGTGCATGCTGGCTCCATTCAACAAAGTTTGGCGGCCATCTCGGGGCCGTGGTTGGCACCATGTGCAGAATGCCCTAAGCGTTTGGAATGGTTTGGGCGAAATTTGCATTCCGGTGAAACGAAACGTCGCATTTCCCCGACGATTGCAATATTGGCACCTTTTGAACGGGGTAGCGTTTCATCGAGCGTCCAATGCTGCCACGAGCGTTTCGGATCGCTTTGCCAATCGCGGTTTCGCCTCTAGGGTATTGAGATGATGGATGACCTTGACCGGCGGATCCTTGGCGCCCTGCAAAAAAACAACAGGCTGTCTTTCGCTGAGCTGGCGGACCTCGTGGGATCCTCCGCTGCCTCATGCATGCGTCGCGTGAATAAGTTACGTTCCGACGGCGTTATCACCGCTGATATCTCCCTGGTTGACCCCAAAGCGGTCGGGAAGTCGCTGACCGTGGTCGTAACGGTGGAGCTTGATCGTGAGCGTTTAGATCTTCTCGATGACTTCAAGCGAGCAATGAGGGCGGCAAAAGAAGTCACCCAATGCTATATGGTCACAGGCGATGCCGACTTTGTTCTGATTGTCGCTGTGGAGGACGTCGAGGCCTTCGACGTTTTTGTAAAGACGAAACTCTACACAAATCCCAATGTCCGCAAGTTCAAGAGCATGATTGCGCTGGACCGTGTGAAGTTCGAGCCCCGGACACTGCTGTAGGCTGTTATAAGGCTGAGGGTTTCCGCCACTCCTGTCCCCTTTTTGAAGCGTGCGTTGCGGCTTAAGGCCCAGTTTGATCGCCATTAGTGCATCGAGATCTGCGAATTTGGTAATCGATCGCGCCGACGACATTTAGCACGCGCGGCGTGGCTGCGGTCTGTGGTGCGCCAACATTTGAATTGCCGAGATGTGGGGTCGCTGAGCGGTTCTGCGGCGACAAATCGTAAACGGGTGTGCCGAGCGCCTGGATCGTCAAGATTTGGAGGACTTAGGAATGACACTTGCTGCAGCCGAACCTGCAACGGCTCTTCCAGCCATCGAGCAACGGCACCGGGATCAACGGCAGTATCCACATGGCGTAGCCTTCATGGACGGTCAGTACCTGCCGATGTCTGAAGCCAAGCTGTCCGTTCTGGACTGGGGCTTTCTTCATTCCGACGCCACCTATGACACCGTTCATGTTTGGAACGGGAGGTTCTTCAGGCTGGACCTGCACCTGGACCGGTTCTTCCGCGGGATGGAAAAGCTGCGCATGAAGCTTCCCTACGACCGCACTGAGATCGAAAAGATCCTGTCGACATGCGTGGCGCTGTCCGGGCACAAGTCGGCCTATGTCGAAATGATCTGCACGCGAGGCGGTTCGCCCACCTTTAGCCGCGACCCGCGCCAGTCGGAGAACAGGTTCATCGCGTTCGCGGTGCCTTTCGGATCGGTTGCCAACAAGGAACAGCTGGAGCGCGGCCTGCATGTCGCCATCAGCAACACCGTCCGGATCCCGCCCAGGTCGATCGATCCGACCATCAAGAACTATCACTGGCTCGATCTGGTGAAGGGCCTGTTCGACGCGTACGACTACGGTGCCGAAACTGCATTGATCGTCGACATAAACGACAACGTTGCCGAGGGGCCTGGCTTCAACGTTTTCACCGTCAAGGACAGCTGCTTGAAGACACCGGCCTATGGCGTCCTTGCTGGCATTACCCGGCAGACCGTATTCGATCTATGCGACGAACTAAGCCTATCCGTCAGCGCCGGCGATATTGATCGCAATGAGCTGAAGGGCGCCGATGAGGTCTTCATCACGTCTACAGCGGGCGGGATCATGCCGGTGTCCAAGGTTGACGAGACCGTCATAGGCGACGGCAAGGTTGGCGCTCTGACTCGCCAGCTGACAGACCTGTATTGGGAGAAGCATGCCGATCCGGCATGGTCGACCGCGATAAAGTACGCATAGTACCGCGACACATTGTCGACCGTTCCTCCCCCGCGCGGGTAGGGCTTGCTGCCGTGAGTCTGCCGATGACCGACGCCTTCATTTCTCATCTCTCGAACGAACTCGCAGGCCTGAAGTCGGCCGGCCTCTACAAGTCCGAACGAGTGATCACCTCGACGCAGTCGGCCGAGATCGAGGTCGGCGGCGAAAAGGTGCTGAATTTCTGCGCCAACAACTACCTCGGCCTCGCCGACAGCGTCGAATTGCGCGATGCGGCCAAGCAGGCGCTCGACCGCTACGGCTACGGCATGGCCTCGGTGCGCTTCATCTGCGGCACGCAGGAGGAACACAAGCAGCTCGAATCCACGATTTCCTCTTTCCTCGGCATGGACGACACCATCCTCTACGGCTCCTGCTTCGACGCCAATGGCGGTCTGTTCGAGACGTTGCTCGGCGAAGAGGATGCGATCATCTCCGATGCGCTGAACCACGCCTCGATCATCGACGGCGTGCGGCTGTCGAAAGCAAAACGCTTCCGCTACGCCAACAACGACATGGCCGACCTGGAAGCGCGGCTGAAGGAGGCGAAGGATTGCCGTTTTCGGCTGATCGCCACTGACGGCGTGTTTTCCATGGACGGCATCATCGCCAATCTGAAGGGCGTCTGCGATCTCGCCGAGAAATACGAAGCGATGGTGATGGTCGACGACAGCCATGCGGTCGGCTTCGTCGGCACCAATGGCCGCGGCTCGGCGGAACATTGCGGCGTCGAGGGCAGGGTGGACATCATCACAGGCACGCTCGGCAAGGCGCTGGGCGGCGCGTCGGGTGGCTACACCTCGGGCAAGAAGCAGGTGGTCGACTGGCTGCGCCAGCGCTCGCGGCCCTATCTCTTCTCGAACACGCTGATGCCGGCACTCGCCGGGGCTTCGATCAAGGTGTTCGACCTTGTCAAAGACGGCGATGGTTTGCGCAAGCGGCTATACGACAATGCCGCGCGCTTCCGGACAGAGATGGGCAAGCTCGGCTTCACGCTGGCCGGCGCCGACCATCCGATCATCCCGGTGATGCTGGGCGATGCGACGCTGGCGCAGGAGATGGCGGCGCGCATGCTAAAGCGCGGCATCTATGTCATAGGCTTCTCCTTCCCGGTGGTGCCGAAGGGCCAGGCGCGCATCCGCACGCAGATGTCGGCGGCGCATTCGAGTGCCGACATCGACAGGGCGGTCGAGGCGTTTGCGGAGGTAGCGGGGGAACTTTCGATCATATGACTGGCGGTCGCTAACTCCCCTCGCCGCCAAAGGAATTTTGGCGAAAGCCTGGAATCCCATCAGCGTATCCGCGCTAGCTGCTTCGGCGCCCGAGCTGTGAGCAGTTGGGCCTTTCCCTCAGTGACCACCACAGTTTCCTCGTGCAGGACGATTTTCCCGGGTTCGTACTCCAGGGCAGGCTCAATGCAGAGCACCATGCCGGGCTGCAACACTGTATTGTCCTCCAGTCGAATTGACGGCGGTTCGGTCAGCCGCAAACCAAGTCCATGCCCCATGCGCCCGTTGCTATTGAGGTCCGCCCCACCGGAAGAGAGCGCCTTTGCCATCTGTTCAAACACAAATCCGGCCGTAACCCCTGCTGTTGCCGCTTGAAGCCCAATCTCGTGCGCTTCCCAAACCTTCTCTTGGGCGTACCGCAGGGCATCTGTAGCCCTGCCAACCTGGTAGTTGCGATCGTAGTCGCAGAAATACCCGTCGAAGGTGGTACCCGTGTCGATGAAGAGCAGGTCACCATCGGCGATAGGCCGCTCCCTTGGCCCGCCTGTAATCTCGAACGGCCCACCGACGTCGGATCTGCAAATGAGAGTCGGGATAGAGCTGGCGCCTCCAATATTAAGGCGACCGCGGAATTCGCGAAGGACCGTGCGTTCAGTATCGCCGATTTTAACGAAATCGGGCACCTGGGCGTATACGGCACCCGCGATGTCGACAGCCTTTTTGATTTTACTGACCTCGGCCGCGCTCTTGATCATGCGGAGCTGCCAAATGAGGCTTGCGCCATCGACAATCTCAACGCTTTTCAGATCACCGATAATCGCATTCAATTGGGTTACCGGCATCCCCAGTCGCAGTTCGAAACCAAGCTCGGCGCCGACCCGTCCGTGTCGTCGGGGCAGGTCGGATATCGCAGCGACAACGAGAGATGTGCCTTCGTCCTCGGGCCGAGGCGAAGGCCAGGATCGGATTTCCTTGATCCACGTCTTCTCGATGATAGCCCTGCCGATCTCAGGAATGATCGCAAGGGGCGCCCCGATAGCAGGCACTAACACGAACCAAGGTCGGGTGTAGCTCTCCCAGAATGTGGAATCGACACCGATGAAATACCGGATGTTGTCCATCGAAGTGAGCAACAAGCCGTCCAGGCGATGTTGACCCATCAAACGCTGAGCCCGGCCGACACGCTCTCCGAACTCGGTCGGCGCAAAGCCGTAGGAGGCTTCCTGATCCATTCTGCAACCCTGTTTATCCGGCTTCCAGAACCATCCTAAAGGCGCCCGGTGCGCGAAACATCTCAAAATCGCGCCGAAGGCGCAGACGCTATTTCAATTGTGCCTGATGGCCCGCCAGATTTGCGTCTCTCACCCGACGATATCGAGGCGCCCCGGTGGTTTGCTGGGTCTGGCCGCCTGAGCATCCAACCCCCGAGCTCGATTGCCTCTGCGGCCAATGCTTCATCGTTGTCAGATGTATCTCCGGTAGTCCCCATCGCACCAAGCAACCGACCGGGCCTGGTCTCGCACCGGCCCCCCGGGAACGGTGTGAGATTTTCTGGTATGGGGGCCGGACATGCTTCCGGCCCTTGGAGCAACGCAGGAGAGCGCAAAAACGGCTTCGATCGGACCTTTGAGGCGTTTCTAAAGCTGCCAGGCGTGGAACCGGCATTGCAATACCAGCAGACCGTCGCGAGTATCTCCTCATACACCCGCCGGCAGCCACCGTTTAACCGACGATCTCCTTGCTGGCGATTTTCTTTTCGATCTGTTGCGTGGACAGACCCTTCAAAGCCCACGCCACCGCGTGCTGGCCTGTGGCGTCCAGAACGTGATTGTTTCCGAGCCCTTCAGTTCGGATGAGGGTGACATCGTGTCCTTGCGCCCGAGCAGCCTGATAGTAGTCCTCGAGGTTCAAAAAAAGCGCTGACTTGTCCTTTTCGTCGCCAATCACAAACAAACGACGGCGAGGATTGATTGCGACCTTGGACAGGTGCGCCACAGGGTCGTAAATATTCACCGCGCCGTCATACCCACTGCGCTCCGGGCTACCCCTGCGAAGGCCATCCAGGGACAGGCAAGCAGCTGAAAATGCGACACATTCCACATCGGGGAATTGTGTCAGCAAATAACTGGCTACACTACCGCCGCCGGACTGTCCCGCAAACCCGTAACGCTTGATATTGTGGCGCGCGATCAGCTGCCGAATAGCCCCTTCAACCAACTCCATCTCGCGCATCTGACGAGCCAAGCTGTGTTTGCCTGATGATCCGTACAGTCCCGGCCGGGCGATCTTGATGAACGGCATCCCGAGCGAAGACGCTGCCGCATTCGCGTAGGCTTGCTGCCTCGCAACACTGTTGTCCTCGTAGCCGACCGGTTCTCCAAACCACAAGCGATCGCCGTGAATATACAAGACGGCCATTTGGGTCTGATCGGATAAACCGGACGACCAGTGGCGGATACAGTCGCCAGTCCCATGGACTTCAACCCAAAGGCCATTGCCGTACGCCAGACACTCAGTTTCAGTGCAGACGGGCACGCCCTGCGCCACGCTGTCGACAGAAAATATCTCATCATGTAGCTCAAACCTGGCTGAAGTAGTCATGATGCTGCCCTTTGTCCTGTCGAGCCTAAGCCTTTAGGAGTGCCGATATATTGAAATCAACCTCTTGAAGGCTCCGCCTGGTAATTTCTTTACTGCCCGCCAGAAGTCGGCGCGCCGCCATGTGGTCACGCGGACGATTGACACTTTCAACGCTGACGCAGACGTCATCGCGGAAATGAAAGACGGAAACATCCGATTTCTCGCCATGCCGGGATTCAGAATCAGTAGCCCCTACCGATAGACCCGCAATCTGGATTTTCGACTCATACTGATCGGACCAGAACCAAGGAACCGCGTGGTAAACCTTGTCCCTTCCAGCTATCGCGTTGCCGGCTACACGGGCCTGATCGATCGCGTTCTGCACCGATTCAAGGCGGATGCCCGCTCGGTTGAACTGACCAGTGAACGTGGCGCAGTCGCCCGCTGCAAATACATTGCTCCTGGAGGTCCGCGACCTATCGTCGACAACAATTCCGTTTCCCACATTCAACTCGAGCTGCTGCGCGAGCTCAAGATTGGGGTGAGAGCCGACCCCAACAACAACAATGTCCGCTTTGAGGACACAGCCGTCATCCAATTCGATCAGATTGATAAGCCCGCTGGCGCCAATGACCGGACGCACCTTCCGGGAAGTGATTAGTTTCACCCCGTTCTGGGCGTGAATTGTCGACAGCAATCGCGAAAGTTCGGGGGACACGGCGCGAGCCAGAACACGGTCAGCAGCTTCCACTACCGTGACGTGCTTGTTTTGCCGAACAAGGGCGGATGCGACTTCGAGGCCGATGAATCCTGCTCCGACGATCACCACCTTTTCCGCGCCAGAGATCGCTGACCGGAGTTTTTGGGCGTCTGCAACACTCCGGACGTAGTGCACGTTGCCCGGGCAGGAATCGAGGCCGGGAAGCCTTCGGGCGCGGGCGCCTGTTGCAAGAGCTAGTGTGTCGAATGGTAGAACGATGTCGTTGGAAAGCGTGGCGCGATTCGCGCGCCCATCAATCTCGACGATTCTCGCCCCCAGCTCTACCTCAATGCCCTTGTCCCTATAGTAAGCTTCCGCCCTTAAGGGCATGAGCTCCTCGCTGGCGTCCTTGAGATAGGACTTGGAAAGTGGCGGCCTATGATACGGAAGGTCACTTTCCTCGCTAACAATCAAGATCTCTTCCGCGTAGCCGCTCTCTCGCGCCTGGCACGCCAACTCGGATGCGGCGTATGAACCGCCGACAATCAATAGTCTCTTTCGCATAGGCGTGCTTCCGCCGTTCAATTGTTGCAAAAGTGCCGTGGAATGCGACGGGCTTGCGTTAGAACCCGGAACCGGGTGCCAGGGTTACAGTCAAACCGTCGAGATCTTCAGTCAGCTTCACCTGGCAGGAGAGTCGAGAGTTTTCCTGCCGCTCTTCGGCGATGTCCAGCATGGCATCCTCAACATCGCTGACAGGCTTGAGCTTGCTGACCCATTCGTCGTCCACATATACGTGGCACGTAGCGCATGCGGCACAGCCACCACACTGGGCCGTGATGTTCAGGCCTTTGTGGCGGATAGCGCTCATAAGCGTTTGGTCGGCAACCTCTCCGATTTCGACCCTTGCCCCGCCCTGCTCGTATACGACTATTCTCACCCTGATTTACCTCAAAATAGAACGTTGAGTGGCCCGTAAGAGCGATGGGAATAGTTCCTGAAGCGTGGAGGCTCCATGGAAGGATCGAGCCGTAGCTCAGGAAGCCGTTCGATAAGACCCTTCATGCCTTCACGAATCAAAAGCCTGGCAAAGTGCATGCCTGCGCAGAGCCGTGGTCCAACGTTCAGGGCCAGATGGTCATTCGGCGCTTTTCTGGTGAGGTCCAGGGCGTGGGGACAACTATAGTGTTCCGGATCTCGGTTGGCGGCAGCGTGCAGATTGCAAATAACATCGTCCTTCTTCACTGACACGCCCAAGACCGACACGTCCCGGTTCGCCACCCGGAAGCGCCACTGAACAGATCCTAAAAGCCGCAGGGTCTCCTCCACAAACGCATTAAGGGCTGCACCCTGATCGTTCGTGATTGCCTGGCGAGCTTCGGGATTCGTCAGATAGAGGTAGGCCGCGTTGGCAATGGCGTTTGCCGTCGTTTCTCCTGAGCCAGCGGCAGCATCTCGCGTGTTGTGCAGAACTTCCTCTACTCCGAAACCAGGATAATCTTTCTCACCCTGGGACCAGAGCAAACTTATGAAATCATCGCCGCGCTTGTCTTTTCGCTCAAGCACAAGGGGCAAAAAGAGCTCATTCAGCTTGTCCGATGCATGCTGGGCTTTCTGCATCAGTTCGCCGCTTGCAAGCTTCATGCCGAGCCAGGCCACAATGTCCTTGTGCCACTCCGCAACCTGCTTGACGAGCGCATCGTCCTTCCACGGGAGCCCAAACATCGAGGCCATCACCCGCTCCGGAATGGCCTGCGCATACTCCGTAACGAGCTCGACGCTCCCTCGTTTCTGAAAGCGGTCTATAGCATCGTTGATAACGGGAAGCACGTGATCAACGCGATACTTTGTCATGGCACTGGGACTGAGCAGCTTGAGGTACACCCGACGCATGGCCGCGTGTTTCTCGCCAGTCAAAACCGTAATGCCGGTCTCGCCGCCATTGATTTCGATGGTTTTGGCACTTGCACCGACATACATCACCTGAAAGGTGTCCTCGTCGGACTCTATCATTTTGCAGGCCTCGTAACTTACTGCCAGCCAACAGTTCATGCCGGGGTCCCACACCAAGGGGCCACGCTTCCTGAGTTCGTCATAGCTTGGGAAGGGGTCTACGTTTGCCAGCGACAGCATTGACCAATTGGGAGAAGAGATCGGAGTCAAGGCATGTGTCATAACGGGTTCCTTGATAATCAAAGACAGACGTGGCGCTACCAAAGCTTCCAGTAGCTTGCCCTCGGTGATCGGCACGCCTTGTGTAGCTTCGGCCGAACTGGCAGACACGATCGATGTCGAGAAGCAGCTGGATCGAATTTAGGCTAACGAAGGCCTACATTCGCGCCAAAAGGTGATGTTTGTTGAAATGAGCTCTGCATAGTCCCGCGTGGCGTGAAACGGATCTGCGGTGAGCAGCGTTCAGCGGCGCCTAGTTTTGCCAGGAGTCCATTGCATGCCTGCCGCCGCTTTAAGGCCGCTTGCCCGGGTCAATCGTTCGGATCGGGTAGCCCCCTGAACAGGCTGCTTCCTTTACGGCGCGGTGAAACTGCTGGTTATTCCCTTTGCGGGTTCGAAAACAACTGCGCCGGGCGGCCTGGTTCCTCAATCTTGCCGCAGTAGGAGAAACACGCCCTGTCAAGAAATGTCGTGGGCAAAGCCCGCTTGATGGGTCACCTTCAGCGTGGTCAGGTTATGTTGCCGCGCCGAGCTTTCTAATGAAACCTTGGTGAACTGAAAGCCTGACGCAATCCCTCGCGACTCGCGCGGACCGGTCGCAATGCTGTATCACTGAGAGGTGTGACGGCGATCCCCGCGTGGCAGCCGAATGCCCTGCGCAGTGGCAGCAGCAAAATCGCCTCGCGTCTGGCTGGCGGCACAGCGATCAGCATAGACTTCTTTTCATGAGCCGGTATGCCGGCAGCCAATTTCGACGTCTGAAATCCATTCAACGAGGCTTCTCGCGAAACTACGCGGGACGAAGAGGTCGCACTCGAACGACCCGGTGCGCAGCAGCAGGACGGGCACGCGATGAAAACCAACTTGGACTCCCTCGCCCTCCCGCAGGGAGTCCCAATCAACCACGACGCATCGCTCCAGCACATGCTTGATTTTCGAGCCGGAAAGCCGCAGTCGCACCCTGCCTTCGCCGAGCTCGAGCAGGCAGCCCAGCTCAGGATCGATATCGATAGGAGGTAGCGATCCCTCCGAGAGCAGCCAGAAGCGGCGCGGCGCAATGCGAATAACATGCTTGCTGTCTTGGTACGTGGTCTCACCGACCTTCGTCGGCAGATGCCCTCCAAGCCTTGGCGCGAGGTCCGCCTCAAAACGGGCCATGGCGTCGTCCCAGCCGTCGAACTGAACGATTCCGCAGTCCTGAGACGCTATTTCAAGACCGGCTTGGTCAGACCCACTAGCCATGGAGCCGATCTCCTTTAGGGTCGAGGAATGTAGGAGAGACTACGCGGGCCCGCACCGCCTCGCCCTTCAGAGGATAATGAGCGATAAACTCGGCGCCTTCCTGCGCTGCGCTGGAAGCTAGCAGCCCCAATCCTAACCAAGCTTCAAGTGTGGGACTGTATGTGGTCGAAGTAATACGGCCGAGCCCATGGCCCTGAACAGGGTCGTTGGGCCTGAAAAGTATCGCGCCGCCGCGCAACCGCTTGCCATCCTCAACGCAACGTAGCCCGACCAACCGTGGCCGATCAGGGTCGCTGAATGCTTCGCGCCGACCAAGCACCTCGCCGACGAAGCCGCTGCGTTTGCCCGCCATGCGGCGTAATCCGAGGTCGTCGAGCGTTGTCCTGCCGTCGATCTCCGGCCCTGCGACATGACCTTTTTCGACCCGCAAAGCCCCCAAAGCCTCAATGCCGTAGGGCTTAAGGCCGAAGGGCGAGCCGGCCTCCATCACACGGCACCATGCTTCCTTGCCCAGGGTAGCCCCCACGTAGACTTCGTAGGCCCGCTCGCCGGAAAAGCTAAGACGGATGATGCGAAGGGGCTTGTCCCTATACCGTCCTTCAAGAAGACCCATATGCGGCAACGCCTCATTAGACACGTCCAAATCGGGAAAGGCGGTCGCGAGGATTTTGCGACTGTTAGGACCGGCCACCGACATCGCCGCCCACTCGTCCGACACCGAAGTTACGGAAACGCGCAGGTCAGGCCAGGCGGTATCGAGCAGAAATTCGAGCCGAGACATCACGTCCGCGGCCCGAGCGGTTGATGTCGTCATAAAAAAGTGCTGGTCGCCAACCCGCGTCGTGGTCCCGTCGTCGAAGACGATGCCGTCATCGCGCAACATTACGCCATAACGCGCGCGACCGACCGGCAGCTTGGCAAAGCCGTTAACATAAACCCGGTCAAGGAATTCAGCCGCATCCGGCCCCTGGACCACTATTTTGCCGAGTGTGGAGATGTCCATGAGCCCGGCCGCCTCGCGCGCATTTCGCATCTCCGCGACATAGGCCTCGTTCACGTCGCGGCCAGAAGCGTGATAGAACCAGGGCCGCATCCAGAGGCCGGTTTCAAGCATCTCCGCGTCATTGGAAACATGCCAGTCATGCATTGGCGTTCGGCGAAACGGCTTGTAATGATGCCCATGGCTGAGCCCGGCCAGCGTCCCGACGGCTACTGGCGTAAAGGGAGGCCGGAAAGTTGTGGTGCCAACCTCCGGGATCGCCATCCCTCGCAGGCCAGCCATGGCGGAAAGTGCGGAGAAATTGCTCGTCTTGCCCTGGTCGGTACCCATCCCCAGCGTGGTATAGCGCTTTAGATGCTCGACCGACCGGTATCCCTCTTGATGCGCCAACGTGATGTCACTGACGGTTACATCCATCTGCAGGTCGACAAAGGCCTTGCCTTTGGCAAGGGTCATGTTCCCGCCAACCCCGTCGCTAACCTGCATTGAGAGCCTTCCATCCTCCGGCGGAGGAGACAACGGGGGTTTTTCCCGCAAACCCGGGTTCTCGTCTCCCACAACACCAGGTCCGGCATTGGTCTGAGGAGGATCACGCTGGACCCGCGCCCGTGATGAACTCGTTGCACCGCAGAACGTGAACGCCTCGTTTCCTGCTCGATGCCCCTCGTCGACGGCAGTTCTCGGAGCAAAGTTTCCAGTTACAGCACCGGCCACGAACTGTCCCGTTCCGAGCTTGCCAGGAACGAAGGCGCGAATGTCTTCACGATAAACCGGTTTGATCCCGAGATGAGAGGTCAAATGCACCGTCGGAGACCAACCGCCGGAAACCGCGACCAGATCGCATTCCAGCGTAACCCTGCCGCTGGGTTCCAAAAGCACGACCGCACGAACACTTTGACCTCCAAGAGCCTTCGCGATCGTCGATTTCGCGCGGACGGCTACGCCTGCGCGGCGCGCCTGCTCGAGAAGTTGAGGCGCAGGCTGCGTGCGGCTATCAGCTATCGTGACTTGCGCCCCGGCCACGGCAAGATCGAAGGCCGCGCTGTAGGCGCTGTCGTTGTCAGCCGCAACCAGCACCCTCTTCCCCGCAAGCACGCCGTATCTATTAAGATAGGTCCGCGCTGCCGAGGCGAGCATTATGCCGGGCCTGTCGTTGTTCGCAAAGGTCAGAGGACGTTCGATCGACCCCGTACAGTAGACAATCGATTTCGCGCGCAAAATCCCCAGGGTCTGGCGCGCTTCACCTCGTCTGGGGTCAGCGGAACTTGAACCGTGCCGCTCCAAAAGGCCCAGCACATTGCCGTCATAGGTGCCGAACGCGCTGGTGCGCGTCATCAGGGATACATTTGGCATGCCCGCGAGCCGTGCCAACGTCCCAGCAAGCCAAGCTCCCGCTTCGCCGTCAGAAGGCTCTGACAAAAGATAGCCTCCTGCCAGAAAATCCTGCTCGACGAGCACAACCTTGGCACCCGCTTCCGCGGCAGCCAGCGCGGCCGCCAGTCCAGCCGGTCCAGCCCCGACCACCACCACGTCTGCGAAGAGATGACGAACTTCATACTTGTCAGGGTCGGGCTGTTCCCCTCCACGGCCGAGCCCTGCCGCCTTGCGGATGAAGTGCTCGTAAAACATCCAGGACCGCCGAGTTGGCCCCATAAAAGTCTTGTAGTAGAAGCCGGCCGCTAAGAACGGTGAGAACCAGCTGTTGATGCTTTGTAGGTCGAACTTGAGCGATGGCCAGCGATTCTGACTTTCTGCCATCAGACCGTCCGCCAGTTCCACCGTGGTTGCCGGCAGGTTGGGCTCTCGCCGTCCGCCGGTTCCTAGAGTCACGAGCGCATTCGGCTCCTCGGGTCCAGCCGAAAATATTCCGCGCGGCCGATGATATTTGAAACTCCGGCCAACGATTTTAACTCCGTTGGCAAGCATGGCCGACGCCAGGCTGTCGCCACGAAAGCCCGTCATCGCCTTGCCGTCGAAGGTAAATGCGACGGGCTGCGAACGATCGATCCGTCCGTGTTTGTTCAGCCGTTTCATGCCGGTGCCCTCCTGCTGAAGTTCACTGAAAGGATCGTATGATTGACGGTATTGCGCTCGACGATTAGCCACTGCCGGCAGCCCATCACGTGCTGCCAATATTCCCGGTGGGCGCCTGCCAGGTTCTCTCGCACGAAGACGTAGCGGTACCAGCGGTCGAAATCGGCATCATTGTGAGCGGGACGACTAACCGACGCGTCGCCGGCATAGCGAAACTCATCGTGATCGCGCGGACCGCAGCAGGGGCATTTGATTTGCAGCACTTGGGGTCAGTCCTATTATTGCAACCAGGCGAATGGGCCGATGCCGGCTTCGTCGATTGTACGTCCGGTGCGGAAGCGGTCGAGACCGTAGGCGGCGATGAGCGGATGCGGTGAGTCTGTGGCGAGGGTATGGGCGAAGCACCAACCCGAGGCGGGAGTAGCTTTGAAGCCGCCATAACACCATCCACCATTAAGGTAGAGCCCATCGATCGGCGTTGGGCACATGATCGGGCTGGCGTCGGGCGTCATGTCCATCACCCCACCCCAGTGGCGCAGAATGCGTAGGCGCGAAATGCACGGCATAAGAGCGACCGCCGCCTCGGCCACATCGCGCACGATGCCAAGATTGCCGCGCTGAGCATATGAATTGTAGCCGTCGAGCGCGCCACCAAACACGAGACCGCCCTTGTCAGACTGACTGACATAAAAATGGTCCGCACCATAGGCAACGGTCTGATGAACAAGTGGCTTGATCGGTTCGGTCACGAAAGCCTGCAGAACATGGCTCTCGATCGGCAGTTCAAGGCCGGCCTTGCGGCCTAACGTCGAGGTGTGCCCCGCCACCGCAAGCCCAACCCTCCCAGCGCCGATGTGCCCCCTCGTCGTTTCAACGCCAACGATACGCTCACCTTGACGGATGAAGCCCGTCACCTCGCAATTCTGGATGATGTCGACACCATGGGCATCGGCGGCACGCGCATATCCCCAGGCCACCGCATCGTGACGCGCCGTACCAGCGCGGCTCTGCCAGTGCGCGCCATAGATCGGAAAGCGCGCCGTCTCCGAATAGTCGAAATAAGGCACCATTCGTCGAACTTCGTCGCGGTCAAGCACTTCCGCGTCGATCCCGTTTAGCCGCATCACGTTGGCGCGGTGGCTGAAGCCATCGAGCTGATCAGGCGAGTGGGCAGCGACCAGCTGGCCACGTTGTGAGAACATCACGTTGTAGTTAAGTGTCCGAGACAGGTCCTCCCACAGTTTCAACGAAAATTCGTAGAACTGGGTATTGCCATCGAGCAGATAGTTGGATCGGACGATCGTCGTATTCCGGCCAACGTTGCCACCTCCAATATAACCCTTCTCAACAACGGCTATATTGCGAATTCCATGGTTCTCGGCGAGATAGAATGCGGTCGCCAGCCCGTGTCCACCGCCGCCCACGATGACCACGTCATAGTTCGACTTCGGACTGGGCGCTCGCCAGGCGAGAGGCCAGTGCTTTTGGCCCGAGAGGCCGTTGCGCAGAATGGAGAAAACCGAATAGCCGTGCATGCCGAACCCGCTATTTTATGAGCAGCAGACGAAAAGAAATGCAGAGTTTTTCCCGCGCCCCGCTCGATGGTGACCTAGACATTCGCGCCCCGGTCAGGCGCAAGAAGGTTAGATCTTTCTGACGCAGGGCTCGACATCGTGTTGAACAGGCAGATCGATTAGGAAGACCGCTACCGAGTATGCGCCACTAGGCTTTGGATGCACCAACATAGAGTCTCGAAAGGTGCCATCGCGTTTTAAGATGGCCGAAGCGCGGTCGAGACTAGATGCCCAGCTCCATACCCGGCAAGAGATCGGCCGTGCTGGGCTCCAGGGAGAGCTGATTGCTTGACAAACTGCGTTGTCTTAAGCCCGCGATGGCAGGGCAGGAACTCTGCCCCAGCGCCCAGTCGAAATATCGGCCGACCGACTTCTGTCAGATCTCGAAAATCTCTCTTGGCGTTTTCGTTAGAAAAACGGCACCGGCCTTTTCGACGACAACGCAGTCAGAAAGAAAGTGGTCATTCTGCCCATCGGTTACCCAGGTCAAAAGATGGAACACCATGGACTCACGGATTTCCATCGAGCTCGTCTCATGCAGGCTCTGAACGCCGGGGCCGCCAGTCCAGGTGGGCGGGAAGGATAGACCGACCATATAGCCACAGTGAGGGGCTCTCGGCAGAACATTCGCAGGGTCAAGGCATGCCTTCCAAGCGGAATAGACATCCCGAGCAAGACATCCGGGTTTAAGAGCTGCAAGCGCGGCCAAATGCGCTTGGTGGCTCACTTCGCTTAGTCGCTTCGCTGCTGCGGATGCGGATCCAATGTACCCGTACCGAGCCATCGGTGCATGATAGCGATTTACACAGCCCGACAATTCCAGAAGAAGCGGAGCACCACTTTTTAGAGGCTGATCGGTCCACGAAGTATGTGGCTCGGATATCCTGTCACCCGATCTGAGGAATGGTGGAAAGCCCGGACATTGACCTCCCGCCGCGATCATCGCACCGTAAATCTTGGCAGCAACAATGTTTTCCACCACCCCCTCACCCGCTTCACGCAGACCGGTGGAAACCATGAGATCCGAAATTTCCGCAGCGCGCTTTATCTGCTCTATTTCGAAAGGCGATTTTACCTCTCGCAAGCTCTCGACTATACCCGACGCATCAACGATATCGGCTTTAGGAAGATATGACTGCAGAGAGGCGTCGATCCTAACCGTAGCGGCGCTGTTTCGCTGAAGCGCAACGCGCGCGCCTTCCCCGGCGAGTGAGACTATTTTAGCGGTTATCAGTGCGGCAACGTCATCAGTATCAGTGTATCCGGCAAATTCAACGCCTGACGTCTGCCGAGCGACCGTAGGCGCCTCGATATAGCGAGCAAATTGAATTGATTCCCCATCGGGCGATACCAGCAGAGCATGAAGGGCAAAATAGCCTTCATAATCAAGACCCGTAAGGTAGCAGATATTCTCCGGGCTAGTGAATACGGCTACGTCAATTTTGCGGTCCCGGCAAATCTGCTTGACGGCGCTTAGCCGGCGTTGATGTTCAAGACTAGCCGACGTGACATAGTGATTCATCCCGGATTCCCCGATTTGAGTGGAAATATTCATAGGGCCGCCCTTAGGCGATTGGGTTTGGTTCGTACAAACACACTCATAGGCGGATAAAGGACCATCTATTTGCCCCGGATTCCATCACTGCCCATGCGTTCGCGCTGGCTCTGAACGAATATGCGTAGGCATCGTTTGATCGGTCAAATGCAGTGTCGATATAGCGCCCATCTAGCATCGAGATCGGTCACTAGACTCCTAGTCGAAGCTTCGGCACGTGGCGTGATCGCTTCAAGGCGCGAGCTTCGTCTCGACAAGTTTGATCCAGTAGGAAGTTCCGTACGGAATGGCCTCGTCATTAAAGTCATAGGCCGGATGATGCAAACCGGCGCTATCGCCATTTCCGCAAAGTATGTAAGCTCCTGGACGAGCTTCCAACATGTAACCGAAGTCTTCAGCCGCCATGATCGGTCGATTAGAATGGACATTGGCTTCGCCGACCAAATCCTTCGCGACTGTTAGCGCTGTCTCGGTCTGATCAGAGTGGTTAAACGTCAGCGGCGCACCACCAATAAATGAAAGCTCGATATGGGCGCCGCTCATCTTCGCCGTGCCGGCAACAATCTCGCTCAATCGAGCCTTGATCAGGTCGTGCACCTTAACTGAAAGGGAGCGTATCGTTCCGCGTAAAACAGCTGATTGTGGAATCACGCCTGGTGTCGAGCCGGCGTGAAATTCGGAGATCGAAACTCCCGCTGCTTCCAAGGGATCCACGTTCCGAGAAACAATTTGCTGGACGGCTGCTATAAGCTGAGCGCCGACTAGAACCGGATCAATGCAGTCGTGTGGCGCGGATGCGTGACCGCCTCGCCCCTCAATGTTTATCTCCACGACATTGTAAGCGGCCATCATGGGACCTGGCCGAATGCTAAATGATCCCAACGCGAGACCCGGCCAATTGTGCATGCCGAACACTTCCGACACATCGAAGCGTTCCATCAAGCCGTCCTTGATCATGGCAGCAGCGCCAGCTTCCTCTTCTTCAGCAGGCTGGAAAATCAAGACGGCGCTGCCACGGAAATTGCGTGTTTCTGCAAGGTAGCGGGCAGCACCCAGCAACATGGCTGTATGGCCGTCATGGCCGCACGCATGCATTTTACCGGGAGTCTGCGACGCATAGGGTAGGCCGGTCGCCTCTAGAATGGGCAGTGCGTCCATATCCGCCCTTAACCCAATGGATACGCTTGGACTTGAGTCTGATTGAATCCGCCCCTTGATGACGCCCACAACGCCTGTACGCCCGATGCCTTCGACAACTTCATCGCAGCCAAACTCACGGAGGCGAGCAGCGACAAACGCAGAGGTTCGATGGACATCATAAAGGAGTTCGGGATGCTGATGCAGGTCTCGCCGCCAATCTTTGATATCAGGATGGAAATCGGCCACGCGATTGATGATGGGCATGTGACACCTCCTGACATACGGCTCGCAGGGTGCCCTACCGCCCCCGAAGACTCTACCGTTATCCCGCTATTCCTGCGCAAACAAAGCGTCAAATGCCATGTGTAGATGGGCATGATCTAGAATTCAGATCGTCCGCCTCGAAAGACAGCGGCGTTGGTTTCTGCCCTCTTTCAATGGGGATTGCGCGAACAAGCGCAGTCTTCGGCGACGCCAAGATGACGACAGCGGTGTTCTACCGCCTCACCATTACTGCGAAACCATGGAGACCGTAGATGAACCATAACGCTTCTAGAATTGTGCTTGGGCAGCAATCAAGCTGCCAAGGGCCATCCGCGCTCGCCCGGGTTGCGCAACCCAGCCCCGCCCGCATACGTAGACGCATGAGAACAGATCACGCCTCGTCTTGCCGATATGGCCGACCTGGCAACGTAAGGGCTACCGATAAGCGAGTTTCGACTGCAGTCGTGAGAGCATCTTCAGGCAAATCTTGAGTTGGTCGATCTCGACGAATTCGTTCGGCTTGTGCGCTTGCTCGATTGAGCCTGGCCCACAGATAACAGCCGAAATGCCGGATTCCTGGAAAAGACCCGCCTCGGTTCCGAATGCAACAACGTCGGCGCCATTCGCTCCGGCTATCTCAAAGGCAATATCGCGAGCTTCCGACTGTGCTACGACTTGGAGCCCTTCGACTTCGCCAACAATGATCGTTTCGATGCCTGCCGTCGGGGATACCGCCTTCATTGAGGGCAAGAGTTGCTTGTGAACGAAAGTTTCAAGGCTCTTCTTCACAAACGCGGCGTCGGACGGTTGAACCGGGCGCATCTCCCATTCGACCGAGCAATGCCCCGCAATAATGTTACGGCCCGCGCCACCGGCAATTCGCCCGACCTGAATTGTCGCCCAAGGCGGGTCAAAGCG
The DNA here is from genome assembly GCF_056781655.1 of Mesorhizobium bavaricum. Taxonomy (NCBI): domain Bacteria; kingdom Pseudomonadati; phylum Pseudomonadota; class Alphaproteobacteria; order Hyphomicrobiales; family Phyllobacteriaceae; genus Mesorhizobium; species Mesorhizobium bavaricum. Next base: position 346,053 of record NZ_JBXAYV010000002.1, read on the forward strand.
ACTTCCTGCCATTGACCGACCCTTCAACTCTTCGCCGAGGTCCATCAGATGCGTGATGAACCTGGCTGCGTACTGAATCGCGTTGACACCGAAATCAGGCCCGGAGCCGTGGCCCTCAAGTCCTACAAAATTGGTCGTGTACTCGTAGCATCCCTTGTGTCCCTCGATGACCTGCATCATCGTCGGCTCACCTATGAGGGCGGCTGCGGGCTTGATATTGCGACGAGCCAATTCCCTGACCAGCGCCTGGGCGCCGAAGCAACCTACTTCTTCATCGTAGGTAAACGCAAAATGCAGCGGTCGCTCGAGATTGAGTTCCGCTGCATCCCGAGCAGTGACGAGGCAGCAGGCGAGAAAGCCTTTCATATCGCATGTTCCGCGGCCGTAGAGCCGCCCGTTGCTCTCCAGCAGCATAAAGGGATCGCTGGACCAGTCCTGCCCTTCCACCGGGACAACATCCGAGTGCCCGGATAGAACGACACCCCCATCCCTCTGAGGACCCAACGTGGCGAACAGGTTGGCCTTTTGCCCGTCTTCATTGTGCTGGAGAAACACCCTTGCCCCAAGTTGGCGAAGGAAATCAGCCATATAGTCGACCATGGCGAGGTTCGACTCGTGGGAGACGGTCGGGAACGCGACTAGGTTTCCAAGTATGTGCTTTGCGTCTTCGATCAAGGCGGCTGACATTTTATTCTCCAGCGGTTTACGCGCGGATTGAGGGTTCGCCCTTAATAGCAAGCCTGGGTGCCCCCAAAAGCCGCCGAAGCAAAGGCACCAACGCTACGCGGTCCTCTCGCCGCACTAGTTTTTTACGAAGAGTTGCCGTGGTACGTTGGCCAAGCATTCCATTCCCGTCTCTGTAATGAGAACCGTTTCGGTCATCTCGAAGCCCCAGTCCTCCATCCACAGACCAGTCATAAAATGGAACGTCATCCCGGGCTGAAGCTCGGTCTTGTCACCACGACGCAAACTCATCGTGTGCTCACCCCAGTCCGGCGGATAGGCGCACCCGACCGAATAGCCGACGCGGTTTTCCTTCTTGATGTCGTAGCGCTCAAGCACGTCGCAGAACGCGATCGCGATGTCCTCAGCGGCGGCCCCCGGTTTGGCGACAGCCAAACCTGCCTCCATTCCCTCCAACGTCATCTTCTCGGCGTTCAAGAACGTCTCGCTTGGTTTGCCCAGATAGACCGTCCGCGACATCGGACAATGGTAACGCCGATAGACGCCGGCGATCTCGAAAAAAGTGCCCTCGTTGTTGCGCATCGGCCGGTCGTCCCAAGTCAGATGGCAAGCAGCGGCGTCGGCTCCCGACGGGAGCAGTGGCACAAGCGCCGGGTAATCTCCGCCGAACTCAGGCGTGCCGCGAATAGCTGCATCATAAATCTCGGCCGCCAAGTCACACTTGCCCATACCCGGCTCGACCTTTTCGTAGATGCGCTTGTGCATCAGCTCAATGATGCGAGCGGCTTTTCGCATGAAAAGGATTTCCGCCGGGCTTTTGACAACCCTTTGCCAATTCACGAGGACGGTCGCATCGGTGAATTTGACGTTAGGCAGGCCGGCCATAAGCGTCTCATAGGCCGCAGCCGAGAACCAGTAGGCATCCTTCTCGACGCCTACGACGCCCTTGTCTAGCTTCCGCTCAACCAGGAGCTTGCCAAGCAACTCCATGGGATGGCGTTCAGAGGAGTGAACGTAGTGGTCCGGATAGGAAGCGATGTTTTCGCTTTCAACGTAACAAGTCCTTGTCGCACCGGCTGCGTCGATGCCGCGACCGAACCAAATCGGATCACCTGAAGGCGGTACGATGACCGCCTGATGAACATAGAATGACCAGCCGTCATAGCCGGTCAACCAATGCATGTTGGCGGGATCGCTAACGATTAGAGTGTCGATGCCACGTTTCTCCATGGCCGTTCTGGTTTTGCGCAACCGTTCCGCATACTCGTCCAAGCTGAAATTGAGAGTTTTTGTACCCATACCGTCCCACGCTGGCTTCTCGCTCCTGACCTGGCTGGAGCGACGACCCGCCACGATCATCGGCTGTATTGCGGGCGTCAAATTCTGTTTGTAGATTTGAGTCATCTGGCTTTCAGATGCCGTGATTGCCCAAAGTCTTGCGGGACTCCTCGGCAGATTCTCGAGCGCCTTCTGAACTCCGTAGCACACTCAATCTTGGGATGTGTTCGGCATCCACGCTAATACCGCACTGCCTGCGGGATCGGAACGGCCATAGCGAGTATGGTCGACCTGAGCAGATCGACATCATATAGATCCGCGCCCCTATTAGTGGCTGAGAGGCGCAAGTCGTCATCCGCCGCCAACCGGTGAAGCAATACCCGACGCCAAGGGCGTGATCGTACCCGATGGATCGGTTCCCAAACCGCCAACGGTTGAGGAAGCGCCGATGCCGGAAGCATCGAACACCCAGACTGGAGGCAGACGAACCCGCAAGTTAAAGAGGTGGCAGAAAGATGTTCCTTTGCCGCCAGGTCAACGATGGAAGCGGCGCCTGCCTTGGGTGCTCCGCCAGAGCCGAGCCCAGCGGTAGGTCGACCGCTCGAGGATCGAACTGTCCTGTCAGACTGCTCAGGATCCTACAGCGCATCCAAATAGCAAGCTGAACCGTACCGCAGGTGTTGCCGGTCAGCCGCTATCAGATTTGGGTGCGAGAATGAAATCAAAGACGGGCTCAGGCAGGCCAGGCATCCGCTTCCGCAAAACAACCGGGAGAGTTGTGGCCGCTTCGGCTTCGACCGCGAGCGCGGCGGGTTTCATTCCGATTGCGGCCTCAAAGAGCCTGGTCGGCAGAAGCGCCACCTGACGAAAGAGCGCTGCAGCCCTTGCGGCATGGCGCAAGGCAGCGGCCCGCTTTCCCTCGCGGATCTTCACCCCGGCCGCCGCCAGCAGGATCAATCCCTTGAAGAAAAGGCGATGCTGGGCGCTTAACGATCGGTAACCGCGCCCTATTGACGTATTTGGTGAGGCGGAGGACGTATCCAAATCGACTATCCCCGTTTTGAGCTTGACAATGTCAGAAAATTTTGTAGCGATTGTGACATCGGAGCCTCTAGTGAGCGATGGTCCTTACGGAAGCTTGCCTATGCCGCCGATACCGCCGTCGATGTCTTCGCGGCCCTGTCCCTGCTCTCGCCGCGGATTGGAACAAAGAAGTGCACTCCGACATCGCCAGGCTGCCCTCAAGAACCCTCGGTGGGTCATCTCCAGCATACCAATGAACTCGGCTAACTCCAAAATTTCTGACGAAGACTTGGGAGAGCGCCTCCGGCGTGCCCGGGAGACTGCCAAACTCACGCAGGCGGCTGCGGCAAGCAACTTAGGTGTAGCCCGGACGACGCTCATTGCCATCGAACAGGGTCGGCGCGGCATTAAACTGGAAGAGTTGCAGAAGCTCGCGAAGCTTTTCGGAACGTCGGTGAATGCAATGCTTCGGCAGGAAGCGGTTCACGTCGATCTTGTTCCCAGGTTTCGAAAACTCAGTCACGATGAAGATTCTTCGGTGGAAGCGGCGGCGCGCACGCTCAATGACTTCGTGCGGGCCGAGGTGGAGCTCGAGAACATACTCGGCATCAAGGTTCAGCCGAACTATCCGCCTGAAAAGCGGATCCTTCCCGGCAATGTACGGACGCAGGCGGAACAGGATGCGCAGGAACTGCGCCAATGGCTGGGGCTGGGCTTAAGCCCAATTCAGGACGTGCTCACCTTGGTGGAGCTGCAGCTAGGCATCCGCGCCTATGTGTATCCGCTCGGTGGAAAAATTTCCGGACTGTTTGGATTCGATGACGCAGTCGGCGCCTGCATGCTGATCAACGCCAATCACAGGCGGGATCGGCGCTCCCAGAGCATTGCGCATGGGCTTGGCCATTTTACCGCTACGCGACGAAGGCCCGAGGTTTTGCACGAATCGCCGCTGCCTAATTCACGCAATGAACGGTACGCGGACGCGTTCGGGCGCGCGTTCATGGCACCGGCACGGGCTGTAATGCAGAAGTTTGAGGATGTGACGGCCGGCGCATCGGTTCTGTTGCGCCGTCATGTCATCATCCTTGCCTACTTTTTCGGCATCTCACGCGAGGCTCTGGTGCGGCGGCTAGAGGAACTTGAACTTGTCAGGCCGGGCGCTTGGGACTGGTTCGTCGACAACGACGGTTTTTCTGACGAGCATGCGCGACAGGTGCTCGGCGATCGAGCGGTGGACACCGGGCAGCAGAAAACAAATCTGGCTTCGCTTCGCTTGGGTTCCCTTGCAGCCCAAGCTCTGGACAGGGGCCTTATGAGCGAAGGGCAAATCGCAAGACTGTTGCTTCTCGACCGCATTGCAGTCCGTGAGCTTCTCCAAGAGCGAGGGTCGGGAGGAGGCACCACTTCGAATGGACCCCCTCTTTGATCGGCTTGCCAAAGCCAGCTGCCTGTTATCGATACTAGCGCCGTCATCGCCATCGCCGATGCGATCCTGAGACGGCTCCCGCGCCGTAACATCGTCACCAGCGTCGCCGCAGGGGAACTGGAAGCTGCTGCAGAGCGCGGCCATCCGATCATATGCAGCTCCTTGAACTGGTTTCGCGTGGGATAGTGGCGGTCGAGAAGCTCAGGGGATGTTTCAGAATCTCGTGACCGGAAGCGGTCCCTGGACGACGGTGAAGCGGCGACGCTCGCTGACCCTTTCGATTTTGGCGCGACTGCCGTTGTCGATACAACGGTTGCCAGAAATGACGCCGTCTTTGCAAGGTCTGCCAATTGGAGTTGGCGTAGCAGTTTTGGTTGCGAAGCGCTTACATCGCCGCGCCAAGCGTAGGCGTCGTCTAGCAGATCGCGAAAGCTGGGATCAAGAAATCCGTGAGGAGGCCACGGCAGGGTCGCCGCGCTTGGTATCCCGCCCAGCAGCGGCGGCACTGTTGATCCAGACATTAAACGGTTATCCCACCTATTAAAATCCGGGCAAGCCTCTCCAGGCGAACAGTCGAATTGAAGTCATGCGACGCATGATTTTTTTTCGTCGGCTCTCGCCGGAGGGCCCATGATAGCGTGAATTCTGCAAGGGCCGCATGAGGGTGCATCCTGGGCTAAGGAGCTTAATGTCATGAGGTTGCGCTGCGTTCGCCGAAGGCCTCTGTCGGGCGAAGGCGAAGGAGTATCGTCGCAATGAGGACGTCGGTAAGGATGGCCCGGAAACGGTCGTAGTCGCTTTGAAAAACGGCAGACGCAACGGAAACGGCCGAAGCACGACAGCTCATTAGAAGGTGCAAGCCAATTCAAAGAAGAGTCCGATTAGTGAGGCTTGGAGACTATGCCGACATATCCATTTTCGCCGTCCATCATTGAACATATCCGCTCCATGATCTCGCAGTTTGCGCTTCCGAAAACCACAAACGCAGAGAATTTGAAGCGAGCAGCGGTTGGCATCATTCTGGTTGCAGCCGACGATGGGTCAGGCGAGACTGCCTTTTTGCTCACGGTGCGCAGCTCTAAGCTGCGTTCACACGCAGGCCAATACGCTTTACCAGGAGGACGGAGTGATCTGGGGGAATCCGCACTCGACACAGTTATTCGGGAGTGCTCAGAGGAAATCGGCCTGGACCTTTCGCCAGATCAGGCCTTGGGTACTTTGGACATATATCCAACCCAATCTGGATATGCGATTGCACCCGTCATTTTTGCAGCAAAAGAACAGGATCTCTGTCTCAATCCAAACGAAGTAGATCAAGTGTTTCGTATCAAACTCTCCGACCTCTCTGGTGGGCGGTCAGCACAGTTTTTCAGTGAGGAAGAAGGCGGTCCGCGTCTTATACGCTTTCCGATATTTGATCATTACATGCACGCACCAACAGCGGCCATTCTATATCAATTCATCGAATTGGCGGCTGGTCGATACCAACGTGTTGACGACCTCTCAGCTCCGGATTTTGCAACACGGTAGTACTCAGCATGCAATCTCGAAAAGATCGAAAGTACGCCTATGGTCTCAGTCGGGTGACAACTCAGGCAGTGCACTGCAGCTAGGGCCTGGGGCTATGAAGGACTTCATCTCGGCCCGTCCTCTGATGTTTCAACAGTCGGGTGAATCCCCGATCCAGGCAGTTACGATATCACCTCGAACGCGCGCCGGTCTTTGGTGTAGCCAGCACCACCCTACCATCGCGCATCGCCGGACGGCATAGCCAACTCGACGAGCCGCAAAATTCCACATAGTGGCTTCAATGGAGCTATCGAACGAATGATGCCGGTTGAACCGAGGTTACGGACTGCAAATCCGCGCCCCGCTTCTGGGATTTGCAGTCTAAAGGGGTGCGGCATCTTTGGGTGAACCCACTCAAAATCAGGATATCGTGTATGGCAGTTCTGTTCGTCGGTCGTGGTCGATCATAATTGTGCTCTTGAGCGGCGGAATGGCACGTTGAATGCAATCCATGCGCTCACAAATGCGGCAGGAGACGCCGATTGGCTCGAAGGCTGAGCTGTTGCCAATATCCAGCCGGTCCGCATAGACGAAATCGCCAGCATCGGAGATCTCGCATCCGAGCGCAATTGCGTAGCGTCGATGAGGAGAACCAAATCCACCGTCCGTCTTGGCGATTTCTGTGGCGATACTGAGATAACGCACGCCGTCCGGCGTCTCGGCTAGCTGACAGATCATGCGGCCGGGAGTTTCGAACGCCTGATGAGCGTTCCACAGCGGGCAAGCTGCGCCGTAGCGAGCAAACTGCAACTTAGCGGCGCTGTGGCGCTTCGTGATGTTACCAGCCCGGTCGATGCGCGCGAAGAACACCGGAACGCCCTTCATGCGAGGTCTTTGCAAAGTCGAAAGGCGATGCGCGACCTGTTCGAAGCTGGCGGCGAAGCGTATCGCGAGCAAGTTCAGGTCGTGGCGAAGTTCTTTTGCCGCACCCAGGAAGCTACGGTATGGCAACGCAAGCGCGCCTGCAAAGTAATTCTGGAGGCCGATCCTGCATATCTCCGACGCTTCGGAGGTACGGAAGCGCGCGCGCTCGATGATCGCATCGATTTCTGCCCGCTGCTCCAAAGCGCCGACCTGGAATGCCATCTGAAAACTGCGCGTCGGCGCAGGTGAGTATGAGTTCAGATACAGCACGCGTGCGGAAGCGTCGAAGCGCCTGATTGCCCGCTCGCCATTGCCGGCACGCGCAATGCGAACGCGATGATGCTGTTCCAGATGATCTGCCAGAGCCGTACTGACATCTCGATCCGGCAAGCCCAAGGCCGTCGCCAGGTGTTCGGCTGCGCGATCGAGCTCGTCGATGTAGTTGTCAACAAAATGAAAGAAATCCCGCACTTCCTCGTAGGGTGTCGGCTCGGCAAAAGCATTGGTTCGGATCAGCTGGTCGTCGAAGCTGGCAAGCTGCTCGCTGTTTCTGCGATATGCCTGGTGACATGTAATCAGCGCATGAGCAAGAGACGGTGCGTTTTGGGCAACGAGCTTTAGTTCCTGAAATCCGGCCGAAACGCCGCTGAAGACGGGGTCTGCAAGGGTCTCACTCAACGCCGAGAGCAGCCTGTCTGCGTCACTGCCACCGATCGAAGCGATATCCACCTGGAATTTCTCCGCCAGCGCAAGAAGCACCGCAGCTGAAACCGGTCGCTGGTTGTTCTCAATCTGATTCAGATAGCTCGTCGAAATCCCCAGGCGCTCGGCAAAGGCCGCCTGGGTGGCTTTGCTGGCGTCCCGCAACTCGCGGACGCGGCGCCCTATGAAAAGCTTACCATTAGCCATTTGCAATTTCGCATGTTGCTGTTTGCAACTTTATAAATTTCGCAATCGCACCCGGTCAATCCTTTTCCGTGCCTTGCCAACGAACTAATGCGAAGCGCAATTCAGTGGAGGCTCTCATGCGACTGTGCAGCGAAGCAGACCCAGGTCCAAGGCAAAGCCGGCTCACCGCACGGCGAATGCAGACGGCTTTGGAAACGCTCGAAGAACCGGCTTCGCGCTGATGCGGGCCGTTCTTGAACAACTCGAGCTGCGGCGTGCGCAGGCCCGTATGGGCGGAGGGCAGAAGCGCGTCGACGCCCAGCATGCCAAAGGCAAACTGACTGCCCGCGAGCGTCTCCTGGTGCTTCTCGATGAAGGCTCCTTCGAAGAATACGACATGTATGTCACGCATCGCGCCACAGACTTCGGCATGGCTGAACAGAAAGTCGCCGGCGATGGCGTGGTCACAGGCTGGGGTACTATAAACGGCCGGCTCGTGTACGTCTTCTCCCAGGACTTCACGGTGCTTGGCGGATCGCTGTCAGAGACCCACGCTCAGAAGATCTGCAAGATCATGGACATGGCGGTGCGCAACGGGGCGCCGGTGATCGGCCTCAATGATTCCGGCGGCGCGCGCATCCAGGAGGGTGTAGCATCGCTTGCCGGCTACGCCGATGTCTTCAAGCGCAATGTCGATGCTTCTGGCGTCATTCCGCAGATCTCCGTGATCATGGGCCCGTGCGCCGGTGGCGCGGTCTATTCCCCGGCCATGACCGATTTCATCTTCATGGTCCGGGACTCCTCCTACATGTTCGTGACCGGCCCCGATGTGGTCAAGACGGTGACAAACGAGATCGTGAGCGCGGAGGAACTCGGCGGAGCGGCCACGCACACGCAAAAATCCTCCGTTGCGGACGGGGCTTTCGAAAATGACATTGAGGCTCTGGAAGAGGTTCGGCGCCTCTTTGATTTCCTACCCCTGAACAACAGGGAAAAGTCCCCCGTGCGGCCGTTCCATGACGATCCGGAGCGGACTGAGTTGCGCCTCGACATGCTGGTGCCGGAGAGTTCCAACAAGCCTTATGACATGAAGGAACTAATCCTCGCCATTGCCGATGAAGGTGACTTTTTCGAGCTTCAGGCCGCCTTCGCTCGCAACATCATCACCGGGTTTGTGCGCATCGAGGGCAGGACGGTGGGGGTGGTGGCCAACCAGCCGATGGTTCTGGCCGGATGCCTCGACATTGATTCCTCCCGCAAGGCGGCGCGTTTTGTACGCTTCTGCAACGCCTTCGACATTCCGATCCTGACGCTTGTCGACGTGCCGGGCTTCCTGCCGGGCACCGCCCAAGAATTTGGCGGCGTCATCAAGCATGGCGCCAAGCTGCTGTTTGCCTATTCCCAGGCAACCGTGCCGATGGTCACGTTGATCACACGCAAGGCCTACGGTGGCGCATATGACGTGATGGCGTCAAAACATATCGGCGCTGACATCAACTACGCCTGGCCGACCGCCGAGATCGCGGTGATGGGCGCAAAGGGCGCTGCCGAGATCCTCTATCGGTCCGAACTCGCCGATCCAGAGCGGCTGGCGGCTCGCACCAAGGAATATGAGCAGCGCTTCGCCAATCCCTTTATTGCCGCCGAGCGTGGCTTCATCGACGAGGTGATCATGCCGCATTCCTCGCGCAAGCGGATCGCGCGTGCCTTTGCCGCGCTGCGCGGAAAAAGCGTCGAGACTCGCTGGAAGAAGCACGACACCATTCCGCTTTGAGTAGGCAAAAAATGTTCAAGAAGATCCTGATTGCCAATCGTGGCGAGATCGCGTGCCGGGTGATCAAAACGGCGCAGAGGCTCGGCATTGCAACGGTCGCCGTCTACTCCGACGCTGACCGCGACGCCTTGCACGTCCGGCAGGCTGATGAAGCGGTCTATATCGGTCCGGCCGCCTCCCCCCAGTCCTATCTTAGCATTGCCAACATTCTGGATGCCGTCGCCGCCACTGGCGCTGACGCGGTTCATCCGGGCTATGGTTTCCTGTCAGAAAATTCGAACTTCGCTGACGCCCTCAAAACCAAGGGCGTGGCCTTCATCGGCCCCTCGCCCGTCGCAATCGAGGCGATGGGCGACAAGATCACCTCGAAGAAGATCGCGGCATCCGCCGGTGTTTCCACTGTGCCTGGCCATATGGGCCTGATCGAGGATGCCGAGGAAGCGGTGCGTATCGCCGCAGAGATCGGCTTTCCGGTCATGATCAAGGCATCCGCTGGCGGTGGCGGCAAGGGCATGCGCATTGCCTGGAACGAGGCCGAGGCGCGCGAAGGCTTTCATTCCTCGCGAAACGAAGCCAAGAACGCCTTTGGCGACGACCGTATCTTCATCGAGAAATTCGTCACCGAGCCACGTCACATCGAAATCCAGGTGCTCGGCGATCAGTACGGCAACCTTGTCTATCTTGGCGAGCGGGAGTGCTCGATCCAGCGCCGCAACCAGAAGATCATCGAGGAAGCGCCATCATCGTTCCTCGACGTAGCAACCCGGCAGGCGATGGGTAGGCAGGCCGTCGCTCTTTCCAAGGCCGTGGGCTACCACTCGGCCGGTACCGTTGAGTTCATCGTCGACCGCGACCGCAACTTCTACTTCCTCGAGATGAATACGCGGCTTCAGGTCGAGCATCCGGTCACCGAACTGGTGACCGGCATCGACCTCGTCGAGGAGATGATCCGCATCGCGGCCGGCGAGAAGCTGCGTTTTGCCCAAGAGAACGTAAAGCTGAATGGCTGGGCGGTCGAAAGCCGGCTCTACGCGGAAGACCCGTATCGCAATTTTCTGCCCTCGATCGGCCGCCTGTCACGCTACCGCCCGCCCGCCGAAGGCGTGCGTCCGGACGGCTCTCTCATCCGCAACGATACCGGTGTGGTCGAGGGCTCGGAAATCTCCGTGCACTACGACCCGATGATCGCCAAGCTTTGCACCTGGGCGCCCGACCGGTTGGGCGCAATCGATGCCATGGGCGCCGCCCTTGATGATTTCGAAGTGGAAGGCATCGGGCACAATTTGCCTTTTCTCTCCGCCGTCATGAACCATCCCCGGTTTCGCGAGGGGCGGCTGAGCACAGCCTTTATCGCCGAGGAGTTTCCGGACGGCTTCGCAGGTGCCTCCCCAACCGATGCGGATGAGCGCAAACTCGCGGCCGTCGCGGCACACATCAACTGGAAACTCCAGCATCGCGATGTCCAGATCTCCGGCGCGATGGACAATCATCGTCGCAAGGTCTCCGGCGACTGGATCGTCACGCTTGGCAAGCATGCCTTTCCGGTCACGCTCTGCGATCAGGAAGACGGAACCACGGTGGCATTCGACGACGGTTCGGTCTCGGCCGTTTCAAGCGAGTGGCTGCCCGGACGTCACATGGCGCACTTTCGGATTGGCGCCGAAACCACGTCGATCAAAACGTCGCGGTCAGGAACCGGCTACCGACTGCGCTGGCGCGGAATGGATGTCGTCGCTCATGTACGCATCCCGGCGATCGCCGAGTTGGCGCGACTGATGCCGAAGAAGCAGCCGCCGGACACCTCAAAGCTGCTGCTTTGCCCGATGCCCGGGGTCATCACCGCGATTGCCGTTTCCGAAGGCGAGGCGGTCGAGGCTGGACAGGTGCTCGCCACCGTCGAGGCCATGAAGATGGAGAACGTCCTGCGCGCCGAACGGCGGGCCGTCGTCAAACGCATCGCCGCCAAGGCCGGAGCAAGCCTTGCCGTTGACGAACCCATTCTGGAGTTCGAATGATGGCCGAACTCGCCGACTGGCGCACTCTTGCCGAACGAGAACTGAAGGCCTCACCAGACGCACTGGTCTGGCGCACGCCCGAAGGTATCGACGTCAAGCCGCTTTACACGGCGGACGACTTGCTGGCCGTCGACCACCTTCATTCCTTACCGGGGCTGCAACCCTTCGTCCGCGGCCCGCGCGCGACAATGTATGCCGGCAGGCCGTGGACGATCCGGCAGTATGCCGGGTTCTCGACGGCGGAGGAGTCGAATGCCTTCTACCGCAAGGCGCTCGCGGCCGGCCAGCAGGGCGTGTCGGTCGCCTTCGATCTCGCTACGCATCGCGGCTATGACAGCGACCATCCCCGTGTCGTGGGCGATGTCGGCAAGGCGGGTGTAGCAATCGATTCCGTGGAGGACATGAAGGTCCTTTTTGACGGCATACCGCTCAAGGACATTTCCGTCTCCATGACCATGAACGGTGCGGTCATTCCGATCCTTGCCTGCTTCATCGTCGCCGGCGAGGAACAAGGTTGTCCGCGCGGCGAGCTCTCCGGGACCATCCAGAATGACATCCTGAAGGAGTTCATGGTCCGCAACACCTACATCTACCCGCCCGAGCCCTCGATGCGGATCGTCGCCGACATCATCGAGTACACCGCAAAGGAGATGCCGAAGTTCAACTCGATCTCCATCTCCGGCTATCACATGCAGGAAGCGGGTGCGACGCTGGTACAGGAACTCGCCTTCACGCTGGCCGATGGGAGGGAATATGTCCGCGCGGCGTTGAAGAAGGGCCTCGACGTCGACGATTTTGCCGGACGGCTCTCGTTTTTCTTTGCGATTGGCATGAATTTCTTCATGGAGGCCGCCAAGCTGCGGGCAGCGCGACTTCTGTGGTCGCGTATCATGGAAGAGTTCGTACCGAAGAAGCCTTCATCGCTGATGCTGCGCACGCACTGCCAGACATCGGGCGTGTCGCTGCAGGAGCAGGACCCCTACAACAACATCGTGCGCACCGCCTATGAGGCGCTCGCCGCGGTGCTCGGTGGCACGCAGTCACTCCACACCAACTCCTTCGACGAGGCGATCGCACTGCCGACTGAGTTTTCGGCGCGCATTGCGCGAAACACCCAGCTTATCCTTCAGCACGAGACCGGCGTGACCAAGGTCGTCGACCCGCTGGCTGGCTCCTACTACGTCGAAAGCCTGACCGCCGAACTTGCTGACAAGGCGTGGGCGCTCATCGAGGAAATCGAGGCAATCGGCGGCATGACCAAGGCCGTCATTGAGGGCCTGCCAAAACGCCTGATCGAGACGGCGGCCACCCGCCGCCAGGCGATGATCGATCTCGGTGACGAGGTGATCGTCGGCGTCAACAAGTACCGGTTGGAAAACGAGGCCCCTATCGATGTCCTTGAGATAGACAATGCGGCGGTGCGAGAGGCGCAGGTCCGTCGTCTCGAACAAACAAAGCGTCGGCGCGACCCCAAGCGCGTCGACGCAGCCCTTGCCGCGCTTGGTCAGACCGCGGCCAGCAGCAAGGGCAATATACTCCAAGCAGCCGTCGAAGCGGTGCGCGCTCGCGCGACGGTGGGGGAGATTTCCGACACTCTGCGTAGCGCCTTCGGCGATCACGTGGCCGTTCCTGAGGTGACCTCGGAGGTTTACGGTGCCGCCTTCCAGAATGAGCCGGAATACCAAACCCTAACGTCCCGCATCAGGGGCGTTTCCCTGTCGCTTGGCGGCCGGCCGAAGCTGATGGTGGCCAAGCTCGGCCAGGATGGCCATGACCGTGGCGCCAAAGTGATCGCATCGGCCTTTGGCGATCTCGGCTTCGATGTGGTCGCCGGCCCGCTCTTCCAAACGCCGGAGGAGGCAGCAAGCATGGCGGTGGCTTCTCATGTTCATGTCGTCGGCGCGTCGTCGCTGGCGGCCGGACACAAGACATTACTGCCGCAGCTCGTCGCGGCGTTGAAAGCAAAGGGTGCCGAAAACATCATCGTTGTGTGCGGTGGCGTGGTGCCGCGCCAGGATTATCAATTCCTGATGGACCACGGGGTGGCCGCTGTGTTCGGCCCTGGAACCCACGTCCTGGACGCAGCACGTGCGGTCGTCGATCTGCTTGAAGGAAGGCGCCGCAATCAATGAAAACCCTCGTCTTCGAGCCTTCGGTAATCCGGCGACATGCCCATACTCGGACAGTAACACTGTAATGGTCCGCCACGGCCCTCGAATGGCCCGAGCGGGCAGCCTCGGTTGCAGTAGCCCTGCGAATGGCCGACGAGCACAAGAGCGCCATCGAAGTCGATGCGATCTTTGAGCGACATAGAGCAGAACGAAATTCGATGGTTGGCCGGTGACGTCGCGTTGAGCACTGGAAACCCGGGCAGGATGCCGTAAAGACGGGCGGCTTCGGCATGAGGGAGAAGAAGATGGTAGTGAGTGCACCGCAAATAAGCTCGGAGAATGCCCGGCCCTTGTGGACGCAAACCGCAGTCCGCGCACTCTATGAACTCCCCTTCAACGACCTGCTGTTTCAGGCGCAGACCGTCCACCGCCAGAATTTCGATCCCAACAAGGTCCAGCTCAGCCGGCTTCTCAGCATCAAGACAGGCGGATGTCCGGAAGATTGCGGCTATTGCAGCCAGTCGGCGCATCACGAAACCGGTCTGAAGGCGTCGAAGCTGATGGAAGTCAGGCGCGTCATCGCCGAGGCGACCAAGGCGCGTGACGCCGGCGCCACCCGCTATTGCATGGGTGCCGCCTGGCGAAATCCCAAGGCGCGCGACATGGATGCAGTGGTGGCGATGGTCGAAGGCGTCAAGGCACTGGGCATGGAGACCTGCATGACCCTTGGCATGCTCGATCTTGAGCAGACCGCTCGTCTGAAACAGGCTGGTCTCGACTATTACAACCACAACATCGATACGTCGGAACGCTACTACAGCGAGATCATCAGCACGCGCAGCTTTGCTGACCGGCTCGATACGCTCGAGCAGGTTCGCCAAGCCGGCATCAAGGTCTGTTCCGGCGGCATTGTCGGCATGGGCGAAGAACCGGTGGACCGGATCGACATGCTGGTGACGCTGGCCAATCTGCCGGAGCATCCGCAAAGCGTTCCGATCAACATGCTGATCCCGATTGCCGGCACCCCGCTTGCCGACGCCAAGCCCATCGAGCCGATCGAATTCGTGCGCGTGATCGCGCTGGCGCGCATCATGATGCCGAAATCGCATGTGCGTCTTTCCGCCGGCCGCACCGCCATGACCGACGAGATGCAGGCGCTGTGCTTCTTTGCCGGCGCCAACTCGATCTTCGTCGGCGACACGCTGCTGACGGCGGATAATCCGGGCGAAGACAAGGATATTCTGCTGTTCCGGCGCCTCGGCATCGAGCCAATGGAACTCGAGGCGCAATGAACGGGGCACCGCTTGCCCGCTATGACGCGACCCTGCAGGGGCTGGCGCGCAAGGACCGGCTGCGGACGCTGTCGCCGCGCGCCGGCCTCGATTTCTCGTCTAACGACTATCTCGGGCTTGCCGCTTCGAGAAGGCTAGGCGACGCGGTTGCGGCGGCGATCGCGCAGGGCACGCCGGTCGGCGCGACCGGATCGCGGCTGTTACGCGGCAACGCGCCGGAACATGAGCAACTAGAGGCAGACGCGGCGACGTTCTTCGGAGCCGAACGCGCGCTGTTCTTCGGCAGCGGCTACATCGCCAACTTCGCCCTCCTGACCGCCCTGCCGCAAAAGGGTGACCTGCTGGTCCTCGACGAGCTCGCCCATGCCAGCATGCATGAGGGGGCCCGCGCTGGCCGCGCCGAGTTCAAGCTCGCCGCACATAACGACATCAGTGCCGTCGAGGATGCGATCATGCGCTGGCGCGCCGAAGGCGGCACCGGGCGCGTCTGGATCGTGATCGAAAGCCTCTACAGCATGGACGGCGACCGCGCGCCGCTGGAAAGCCTGGTCGCGCTAGCCGATCGGCACGAGGCATTCATCGTCGTCGACGAAGCGCATGCCACCGGCGTGTGGGGACCGGACGGCCGCGGGCTGGCCGCTGCCTTTGAGGGTCGCGACAACATCGTCGCGCTCCACACATGCGGCAAGGCGCTCGGCGCGTCCGGCGCACTCGTCACCGGGCCGGGACTGCTGTGCGACTATCTCGTCAACCGCTGCCGGCCATTCATCTATTCCACCGCGCCATCGCCGCTGATGGCAGTGGCAGCGCGCGAAGCGATCGCGATGCTGTCCGATGAGCCCCACCGCCGTGTCCAGTTGCAGGAGCGTGTTGCCTTCGCGGGCCGCCAATTGGCCGAGCGCTGCGGCGTGGCACCCAGCGGCTCGCAGATCCAGCCCTTTGTCATCGGCGACAACAGGCGCACCATGGCGGTGGCGGCGGCGCTGCAGGCGCGCGGCTTCGACATACGCGGCATTCGCCCGCCGACGGTTCCCGAGGGCACGTCGCGGCTGCGCATTTCGCTGACGCTCAACGTCGACGAAGCCGACATTTCCGCCATGGTCGAGGCGCTCGTTGAGGTGTTGGCCCAAACATGACCGGGGGCGGCATGACCCAGCGCATCGTCATTACCGGAACCGACACCGGAATTGGCAAGACCGTGTTTGCGGCTGGGCTCGCCGGCCTGCTCGACGGTTTCTACTGGAAGCCGGTGCAATCAGGCCTCGACGGCGAGACCGACAGCGAGGTGGTCGCGCGGCTTGCCGGCCTGCCCTCGGAGCGCGTGCTGCCGGAAGCCTACCGCTTGCGGAGCCCGCTGTCGCCGCATCGTTCAGCCGAGATCGATGGCGTCGCGATCAAGGCTGCCGATCTTACTTTTCCCGTCCTGCCGACGCCGCTGGTCATCGAGGGCGCGGGCGGACTGATGGTGCCGCTCAACCGGCGCACAAGCTTCATCGACATCTTCGCTGAGTGGCGGCTGCCGGTCATTTTGTGCGCCCGCACCACGCTCGGCACCATCAACCACACCCTGCTGTCGATCGAGGCCCTGCGCGCCCGCTCCATCCCGCTGGCCGGCATTGCCTTCATCGGCGATGAGATGGCCGATACGCAAAGGACAATCGTGGAAATGGGCGGTGTACCGCAGCTCGGCAGGCTGCCCTATCTCCACCCGCTGACGGACAAAACTCTGCGAGACGCAATGATTGCCGGCTTTGCCTTCGCCTCGATTGCGGGAGGCGAATGATGTCGCAGTCCAGTGTGTGGCATCCGTTCACGCAGCACGCGCTTGAGCCCGTGATCCCTGAAATCGTCCTGACGGAGGGAGCCTATCTCCACAAGGCCGACGGCACGCGTATCCTGGATGCCATCTCCTCCTGGTGGGTCGTCACCCATGGCCACCGCCACCCCCGCATCATGAATGCTATCGAGACGACCGCGTCGAGCCTCGACCAGATCATCTTTGCTGGCTTCACGCACGAGCCGGCAGAGCGCCTGGCCAAGGCACTTGTCGGCCTCGCTCCCTCCGGTCTCGACTGGGTGTTCTATTCCGACAGCGGCTCGACCTCAGTCGAAGTGGCACTGAAGATGGCGCTCGGATATTTCCGCAACATCGGCGCGCCGCGCTCGCGCATCGTCGTCATGGAGCACAGCTATCATGGCGACACGGTCGGCACGATGAGCGTTGGCGCCCGCAGCGTGTTCAACGCCGCCTACGAGCCGCTGCTGTTCGAGGTCGACACCATTCCCTTCCCGGTCGCGGGGCGAGAGCAGGAGACGCTGGATCGGTTCGAGGCAGTCTCACGCGACCAGCGCGCCGCCGCGCTGATCGTCGAGCCGCTGGTGCTTGGCGCCGGCGGTATGCTGATGTATCCAGCCTGGGTTCTGGCCGAGTTGAAGAAGATCGCCGAGGCCTCGGGCACGCTGGTGATCGCCGATGAAGTAATGACCGGCTGGGGCCGCACCGGAACCATGTTCGCCTGCGAGCAGGCGTCAATCTCTCCCGACATCCTGTGCACCTCGAAGGGCCTGACCGGCGGCGTGATCCCGCTGGCGGCCACGCTTGCCACCAATGCCATCTTCGAAGCTCACTATTCCGAGGACCGCAAGAAGACGTTTTTCCACTCGAGCTCCTACACGGCCAATCCGATGGCCTGCGCGGCGGCACTCGCCAATGTCGAGATCTGGCGTGACGAGCTGGTGGCCGAGCGGGTCGCGGCGTTGAGCGCTATGCAGGCCTCCGGGGTGCAACGCTTTCGCGACAATCCATATTTTACCGACTGCCGCGCCAAGGGAACGATCGCAGCGCTCGACCTCCGAACCGGTTCTGCGGGTTATCTCGCCGAAATCGGCCCGAAGCTGCGCGCTTTCTTCCTCGACCGGGGGCTGCTTGTGCGCCCACTCGGCAATGTCCTCTACCTTCTGCCGCCCTATTGCATCACCGGCGAGGAACTCGACGGGGTCTATGACGCGGTCGAGGAGGCCGGCGAACGCTTCGGCGCGAAGCCGTGAGCAGGTCGTCGCGCCTTCTCGGGTTTGGTCATCATGCGCCCGCGCGCAAGGTCGAGAATCCGGAAATTGAAGACCGTCTCGGGCTTGAGCCCGGCTGGATCGAGCGGCGCACCGGAATTCGTTCGCGCTTCTGGGCAACCGACGAAGACACGCTGTCGGGCCTTGCCGCCTCTGCCGGTGACATGGCGCTGGTGAATGCCGGTATCGACCGCAGCAAGGTCGGCCTGCTGTTGCTCGCCACCTCGACGCCCGATCACCTCCTGCCGCCCAGCGCGCCGCTGGTCGCACACCGGCTGGGGCTCGGCCGGGCCGGCGCGATCGATCTCACCGGCGCCTGCGCCGGCTTCATCTATGCGCTGATGTTCGCCGATGGATTCACCCGCCTGTACGGCAAACCAGCGCTGGTCATTGCCGCCAACATCCTCAGCCGCCGTATCAATCCGGCCGAGCGCGCCAGCTCGGTCCTTTTCGCCGATGCCGCCGGCGCCCTGGTGATTGGTCCGTGCGATGACCCGGATCTAGGCATTCTCGGTGCCTCGGTGGATTCGGACGGCTCGCGTTACGGCCTGATCCAGATCCCGGCGGGCGGAAGCAACAAGCCGTTTCACGGCGACCTCGACCTTGGGCAAACCCGAATGACGATGACCGACGGTCGTGAAGTGTTTGCCAAGGCCGTCGAGATGATGACCGATTCCTCAACAAGCGCGCTTGCTGCGGCCCAGTTGCGGCCGCAGGACATTGATCGGTTCGTGCCGCACCAGGCCAATGCCCGCATTTTCGATGCGGTCGGGAGGAACCTTGGAATAGCAGATCAAGTAATCGTCAAGACGATCGCCGACTACGGCAACTCTTCCGCCGCAACGATCCCACTGTCGCTCTCGCTGGCCAATCAGGCGGAGCCGTTTCGGCTTGGCGAGAAAATCCTCCTGGCTGCAGCGGGCGCCGGTCTCAGCGGCGGCGCCCTCGTCGTCGGAATCTAGCCGAATACTGGCCGCCCACCCCAGAGGGACGGTAAAATTAGTCACGCGTGATCGACAGGAAACGGGGCCCAATGAGAAAAATAGTCGCCGGCAAGCTGCACGGCATCCACGTCACCGAAGCGAACCTCAACTACCACGGGTCGATAACGCTCGACCCTGACCACTGCGAGGAAGCAGGGATCCTGCCCATGGAATTCGTGGAGATATGGAACAAGAATTCCGGTGCGCGGATTTCGACCTATGTCATCCTTGGCGAGCGCGGCTCACGATGCTGTATCCTCAACGGAGCGGCTGCCCGCACTTGCCAGCCCGACGACCAGATCATTGTCTGCAACTCCATCTATCTGGACGAAGCGCATATTACCTCACTGAAGCCGCGGATTGTCACGTTCGACCAGGACAACCACATACTCGACCGCCTGAGTTACTCCGTCGATCTCGACGCAGATGGCCGTTACAGCTTCTCGATCCTCGACGAGGCGGATGAGGCTTTGGCCATCCCTGCGCTGGTATCCGGGGCGTGACATTTCCCTGCACGGTGTCGCCTTTATCAACGATTCTCCCGGGCACGATTTGGAGAGAGACCTCACGCCTACGCCGAAGCGGAAAACCGCCAGATTCGGTCAAGAAGCGGCCATCCTAACGTGCGCCAACCGGCGCTATCCTTCCGAGAGCGAAGGTGGCAAGTCCTTGCGTTCCGATGTTGCGAGTTCAAGCCGTGGGTGCCACCTGCTTTATCCGGTAGGTTCAGCCGATAGTCGAAATAATGTTATGCGGCAGATGAGTATTTTGAGTTGTCGGGCCTGTCGCAGATGATAGCGTCTGGGCATGGGGCGGGGATAACGTGTGGACTACTTGCAGTTCCAACACCGAATCGGCGCTGACTGCGTCGTCTCACGCGGAGGACTCCATGCAGAAGAACTCCCTAGCAGCTACAGGCTTTCTCTGCCTGGGCGTTCTCATCTTTTCGCTGCAGGACGCGATTTTGAAAGGGCTCTCGGACAAGTATTCGGTCACCCAGGCGATAACGGTTCGATCAATTGTCGCATTGCCCATACTGCTGGCGTTGGTGCGCGCGACCGGGAGTATTCGATCCCTTCTTTCAAAGCGTTTCGGGCTGCTGACAATTCGTGCAGTGATCCTCCTAGGCGCATACCTTTGCTACTATCTTTCGATCGCAGCACTGCCCCTGGCCGATGCTATCGCGCTTTTTTTTGTCGCTCCACTCGTCATTGCAGGACTCGGAATTCTTTTCCTCGGAGAGCGACCTCACCAGACCACCTTTATGGCACTGGCGGTAGGTTTTATCGGCGTGATCATAACGTTAAGACCGGGTCTTGCGGCCTTCGAATGGGCATATGCGTTAACCCTCTCGGCTGCCGTCCTGTACTCGTTGGCCCAGATCCTGGCGAGGAAACTTGGCGACACCGAAACCGCTGCGGTTATCACATTCTATCAGAATTTGGCCTTCCTCGTTTGCGCGCCCGTGTTGGCCGCTCTCGTGAGTTCAAGCGGCCTTGGAGATGCTGGGGACCCAAGTCTCGCTTTCCTTATGCGCTCATGGGTCTGGCCAACGCTCAACGATACGCTGCTGATGGCCGGCTGCGGCGTAATCGCATCTGCCGGAATGACATTGCTTGCCCAAGCCTACCGACTTGCCCCAGCAGGGACCATCGCCGTGTTCGAGTACAGCGCCATCATGTGGGTTCCATTGTGGGGATTTTTGTTCTTTGACGAAGTGCCGAGATTCACTACCGTCGTGGGCGCAGCCGTGATCTGTGGCGCCGGTTTCTTTGCGCTGATTGGTCAGAGCTTCGCTAGGAACGTAGCTGAGCCGACTTAACTCCACGAAGTGTGGCATACGCGAAATTCACTGAACGTGGGGAAGGACTCATCATCCTTTCTTGAGTGCAGTTGGTGATACCAGGTCGATCACACCGCCGGATATCCGTGCGCGAAAGGAGGGACGCGGCTCGCAATTCCGCGTTTGCGACAGCGCCTTCATACGGCGCCAAGCAGAATACTGGTTTCAGTCGAGGCAACTCCGTCAATACTGCGGATTTCTCGCAGTGCATGATCCAGATCCGCAAGGCTTTCAGCGCGAAGTTCCGCGATGTAATCCCAGACGCCGTTCGTCGTGTAAAGCGAGACAATTTCCGGAACCCCGTTGAGGGCTTTAATGAGCGCGGCGGGCTTCTTGCTTGACGTCCTTACACCCATCACCGCGCGTAAAACCGTCTCGTCCAAGTCTTGTCGGGTGCGCACCGTGAACCCGCGTACCGCGCCGGACGACATCAAGCGGTCAAGCCGCTTCTGTATCGTCCCTCTTGAGACCTGCAGCTTCTCTGCAAGAGCCGCTATAGGCGTTCGCCCACCGAGCCTGAGGAGCGCAATCAGCCGCCTATCAAGATCATCCATCGCACCGCCCACAACGCAATCCGTCGATTTTAATTGCGCAATCTGCCTGTCACACCAGCCTTGGGTATGGATTGAGAATATGATTTTGAATCAATGCCCTAAGGGAATTAGTCACACCCTTTAGGTGGGGATTACGGCCAAAACGCTTACACAGTCCCCGGGCTTAACGAGCCCCGGATAATGGCGGGCGGCGAGGATGCCACCCCTCTTGGCCCTGATCTCCTGCGGCGCGGCGCCGGTACGACCTGTCGGGTAGATCAGAGCGACCGTCTCGCCCTTGCCCAGGTCGTCGCCAAGATCTCTCACGAATTCGATAAGCCCGCTATCCTCGGCGAAGGAGAAGCAATCGCCGTCGGGCATGTCGAGCCACGTGGTTTCAGTGCTCTTCACTGTGCCTTTGAGAATGCCTGCCCTGACAAGCACGTTGTGGACACCGCGCTTGGCGATGCCTACGGTGCGCGCGGTTGCGGAGCCTCCGCCGCCGAGTTCAGTCGTGACGAAGATCTTGCCCATTTCCTCGGCGGCCGTGTCATACATTCCCACTGCATCGATCTCCAGCATCGCCATCGAATAGGGAGCAGCAAAGGCCTTAACGAGCTCAAAACTTTTGCGCTCCTGCTCCTTGTCCAGGAGGCGATGGGCCGCGCAATAAGGAAGGAAATCCAGCGTGCGACCGCCTGAATGAAAGTCGAGGACGATATCGGCAATGGGCAGGAGGTAGCGTTGGAAATAGTCGGCGATCTTTTGCGTCACAGTCCCATCAGGCCTACCCGGAAATGACCGATTCATATTGCCCTTGTCGATCGGCGAGGTCCGCGTGCCAGCAAGGAAGGCGGGATAGTTCATCGCCGGCACGACGATGACCGTGCCGCTCACATCATCGGCCTTCAGCGAGCGGGCCAGGTCGAACAGCGCGATCGGCCCCTCATATTCATCACCGTGATTGCCGCCGGTGAGAAGGGCCGTAGGCCCCTCCCCGTTGCGGATCACCGTAATCGGGATCATTACCGAGCCCCAGGCGGAATCGTCGCGGCTATAAGGTAGTTTGAGAAAACCGTGGTTCACACCTACGTCCATCAGGTCGAAGGTGGATGAAATCGGTGACCGTCGCAGATCGGACTTGGGGGTATCAATGGTCATAGTCAATCCTTGTTAATCAGCTTGCGCGAGGCATTGGCCAAGCATTCAACGCAGGTCTAAGGTCGAAGCCGGTGATTTTCTGCCTTCGCGTGAGGTATCCCGCATTCACATTTCGAATGTCGTGCCAGAGCCCGAGGCCCGGGCGCGTGCATACGCTAGCGTCGCGATCGCCGTGTCCTGGATGCCGGTGCCGGTGAGGTCGGCATAAGTGATTTCGCTTTCAGAAGAGCGGCCTGGCGCGAGCCCTGCCACGACCTGGCCGAGTTCGGCGAATTCCTGGTCGGCCCCGACCAGACCGGCCGCGATCGCGTGATGCAACTCGCCCAGCTTGCGGGTTTGCGACAGGCGGTCGGCGACATAGGTGTCGGCGTGGATCACGAGGCGTGGATCGACCTCGTTCTTGTGATCGGCATCCGAACCCATGGCGGTGAGATGCTGGCCCGGCGCCAGCCATTCAGCCCTTACAATCGGCTTATCCGAGGGTGTGGTCGTGACGATAATGTCGGCGCCAGCAATGGCCTTCTCCCGATCGGTCTCAACCACGACTTCGATCCCGAGCCGGCCGGCCAGAGCCTTCGCGGCGGCCTCGGCCTTGGCCAGATCCCGCGCCCAGAGGCGCGCCTGGCGGATCGGCCGCACCAACGTCAGCGCTTCGAGCTGCATGGCGGCCTGCATGCCTGCACCGAAGATCGCCGCAACCGAGGCATTTTCGCGCGACAAGTGCTTGGCGGCAACGGCACCGGCAGCGGCGGTACGGACATCGGTGAGGTAGCCGTTGTCCAGCAGCAACGCCTGGACGAGCCCGGTCTTGGCCGAGAGCAGCACCATCATGCCATTGGTCGAAGCCAGCCCGAGCTTGGGATTGTCGAAGAAGCCAGGGCTGATCTTGATCGCGAAACCGTCGAGGCCGGGCACATAGGCCGTTTTCACGTCGACCTCGCCGCGCGCCTCGACGATGTCGAGGCGGAGAATCGGCGGCATCACTACACGCTTGGTGGCGAGCGCGTGGAAGGCATCCTCGATGCAGGCCACGGCATCGGCATCGAGCCGGACTATACTCTTCAGTTCCTTTTCGGTGAGGATGGAAATCTTGTTCATGGCGCGTCCTCCAGTTCGCCGCCATTGATGATGTGGCGGTGGCGGCGCATGTCGATGTTGCGGCCTGAGAGCAGCACGGCGGTCGGACCCGTCGGCCGGATCTTGCCGGCAAGGACGGCGGCGATGCCGATGGCGCCAGCGCCTTCGAGGATCTCACGCTCCTCGGTATAGGCGTGGCGGATGCCTTCGGCGATCTCGAGTTCCGTCACCAGCACGATGTCGTCGAGCAGGGCCGAGCACATTGCGAATGTCAGCTTGTTGTCCAGGCCGATGCCGCCGCCGAGCGAATCCGCAAAACTTGGATATTCCTCGACCGCGACAGGACGCCCGGCATCGATGCTGAGCTTCATGGCCGCGCCACGATCCATGGTGAGGCCGATGACCGTCGCACCGGGCCTCAGAGCCTTCACCGCAGCCGCGATGCCTGACGCGAGCCCGCCGCCGGAGACCTGGACGAGCACGGTTTCGACGTCGGGCAGATCCTCGACAATCTCGATTCCAATCGTACCCTGGCCTGCAATCACCGCCGCATCATCGAAGGGCGGCACCATGACCATACCTTCCTCGGCGACGAGACGATCGACTTCCCGCTGTGCCTCGTCCTGCGACCGGCCCACAATCCTCACAGTCGCACCGAGCCGGCGTACTTCGGCAACCTTGTTCTCGGGTACCAGGCTCGACATGCAGAT
The DNA here is from genome assembly GCF_056781655.1 of Mesorhizobium bavaricum. Taxonomy (NCBI): domain Bacteria; kingdom Pseudomonadati; phylum Pseudomonadota; class Alphaproteobacteria; order Hyphomicrobiales; family Phyllobacteriaceae; genus Mesorhizobium; species Mesorhizobium bavaricum. The sequence continues at coordinate 370,350 of NZ_JBXAYV010000002.1, forward strand.
CGTGGCGAGTGACCCAACCCCGCGTGCGGCATGGGCCAGCGCCCGGCCGTGATTGCCTGTCGAGGCAGCTACGACGCCCCGCGCGCGTTGATCTGCGCAGAGCGACAGCATCGCGTTGGTGGCACCCCTGAACTTGAAAGCGCCAGTCCGTTGATGGCTTTCCAGCTTGAGATGCACCGGCACGCCCGCGCGTTCGGTCAGGCTCGCAGATTGCGTCATCGGCGTTCTCAGTACGTGGCCAGCAATGCGGCCACGCGCCGCTTCGATCCCATCCAAACCGATCATCAGCAGTCCTCCAGCCAAGCCACGATGCTCTGCGCGAAGGTACGCGGCACCACGAATACCCCCTCATCGGCCGAATGCCGGCTGAACATCACGGGGATTCGATGCAACGGTGCGAAGCACGCGCGATCGATCGTGTCGTCCCAGTCGACTGCCAGGCATTGCGCGAGAACATCTCGCAGGCGAGGCGTCCTGACAACGATGCGTATGCGGCTGGCGTGAAGTTCGGTTTCGGCGCCAAACTCCGACGGAAGACCCCGCGGCAGGTCGTTCGGCGCATCGGCAAGGAGCCAGAGCCGCCGCGGCGCCGCCCTGACTACCGTCAGCGCCCCCAGCAACCCGATCCCGCCGACCTCAGCCGGCAGCGAACCGCCCAGCCGATCGCGCGCATAATCCGCGAATGCGGGAGATGCCTCGTTCCAGGCTTCCCACTGCACCAGCGGGCAGTCGGACTGGATGATGCTTGTCGTCGCGTCCCGATTAGCCATGCATTCGCTCTCCCTTGGGGTCGAGGAAGACCGGCGAGACGACGCGCGCCCGCACCACCTCGTTCTTCATCGGATAGACCGCGCACACCTCGTCGCCGGTGAAATTCGCCGCGAGGAGGCCAAGCCCGATCGATCGGTCGAGTTCGGGGCTGAAGGCTGTCGAGGTGATGCGGCCTCTGCCATGACCTTGATGCGCCTCTCCGGGCGCGAACAGGATCGCGCCGCCCCGCAACCGCTTACCGGTCTCCAGGCATTCGAGGCCGACAACGCGCTGCCGGTCCGCCGCCAGGAAGGCCGCGCGCCGGCTCAGGACCGAACCGACATAGCCTGAACGCTTGGCGACCATCCGATCCATGCCGAGATCGGCCAGTGTCGTCCGTCCGTCGATTTCCGGTCCCGCGACATGGCCCTTCTCGATGCGCAGGGCACCGAGCGCCTCGACGCCATAGGCCCGCAGGTCATGCGCCTTGCCCCGCGCCAGCAGATGTTCCCAGAGCGCGAGGCCTCGCGATGCCCCGATATAGATTTCGCAGGCGCGCTCGCCGGAATAGCTTAGCCTGATGATCCGCAGGCGGCTTTCCTCGAAGCTGCCCTCGACGCATGCCATATGCGGCAGCCTCTTATTGGACAGATCGAGGTCGGGAAAGGCGGCCTTGAGTACGGCGCGGCTGTTAGGCCCGGCGACCGACATTCCCGCCCATTCATCGGTTGCGGAGGTGACCGAAACACGCAGGTCCGGCCAGGCAACATCCAGCAGATATTCCAGCCAGGACATCACATCCGCAGCTTTGGCGGTCGAGGTTGTCATGAAATAGCTGTTGTCGCCGACGCGGGTCGTTGTGCCGTCATCCATGACGATCCCGTCGTCACGCAACATGACGCCGTAACGCGCCCGACCGACTTTCAAGCTTGCGAAGCCGTTTGCGTAGACCCGATCCAGCAAGGTTGCGGCGTCCGGTCCCTCGATAGCGATCTTGCCAAGCGTGGAAATGTCCATTAGCCCGGCCGCCGTGCGGACATGGCGCATCTCGCTGACATAGGCCTCGTTGACATCACGTCCGAAGGACTTGAAGTACCAGGGACGCATCCAGAGCCCCACTTCCAGCATGTCCGCGCCATTGGCGACATGCCACTGATGCATTGGCGTACGACGGAAGGGGCGAAAATGATGCCCCTTGACCCGGCCCGCGAGGGCGCCGATGGCAACAGGAGCATAGGGCGGCCGGAAAGTGGTCGTGCCGGTCGCTTCCAGGCTGCGGCCACGCAGTTTCGCCATCGCCCGGGTAGCGTTCACATTGCTCGTCTTGCCCTGGTCAGTGCCCATCCCAAGCGTCGTATAGCGCTTTAGATGTTCGACGGATTCATAGCCCTCGCGTTGCGCGAGCGCGATGTCGTCGAGGCTGACATCCATTTGGAAATCGACGAAGGCCTTGCGCAAACCCAAGGAAAATTCGACCAGGCGGCCGGAACCTCTGGTTTCCTCGTGCGCTAGGGCGAGCGCCTCGACAGTCGTCGCCGCGTGACCGGCTTCCGCTGAGGCGGCGCGGCCTGCCTCGTGCCCTTGCCGCACGGCATCTGTAGCGGTTGCAGCGCCTGTCATCGCTCCCGCAGCGAATTGGCCCGTTGGGAGGTCACCCGGCACGAAGGCGTCGATCTCGGGGCGGTAGCGCGGCTTGCTGCCGAGATGCGACGTCAGATGCACGACCGGCGTCCAGCCGCCCGCCATGCCGATCAGGTCGCAGGAGAGGCGAAGTTCGCCGGATCGTCCCTCGATCACGGCTGCGCGGACACCATGCCACCCCTCCGCCTTTCGCAGCCTGGCGTTGGCATGGAGTTCGATGCCAAGACTTCTCGAGCGGCCCAGCAGTTGCGCGTCGATCTCGGCACGAGCGTCGACCAGCGTTACGCGTGCACCCTTTGCCGCGAGATCGAAGGCCGTCGCATAGGCATCGTCGGCAGCCGTTCCGATCACGATGTCGCGGCCGGGCAGCACGCCGAACCGGTTGAGATAGGTGCGAATGGCCGAGGCCAGCATCACGCCCGGCCGATCGTTGTTCGAGAAGACCATCGGCCGTTCCAGTGCGCCGGTGGCGAAAACGATGCTGCGCGCATGCAGCAGCGTGAAGGTTTGCCGCGTGTCGATGTCAGAAAAGGGGTCCGCGTGGCCGAGAAGGCCAAGCGTGTTTCCGTCATAGACGCCAAAGGCCATCGTGCGCACAAGCGGGCGCAGATTCGGCATCGCGGCGAGTTCCGCGAGCATCTCGGCGAGCCATTCCGCATTCCCTGGCTCTGAGAGCATACTGCCGCCGGGCTCGAAATCCTGTTCGATCAGCACGACGCGCGCGCCGGCCCGCGCCGCTGTGCGCGCCGCCGAAAGTCCAGCCACACCGGCGCCGACGATGGCGACATCGGCAAAATCCTGCCGCGTTTCAAAACGGTCCGGATCCGCTTCCGCAGAGCCCTTGCCCAGACCCGCGGCCTTGCGGATGAAATGCTCGTAGACTATCCAGGCTTTCCGGCCCGGACCCATAAAAGTCTTGTAGTAGAAGCCGGAGGAAAGCAGCGGCGCGAACAAGCCGTTGACACTCTGGAGATCGAAACGAAGTGACGGCCAACGGTTCTGGCTTTCGGCCATTAGACCGGGGGCGAGTTCCACCATCGTCGCCGGTATGTTCGGCTCGCGGCGACCACCAGCCCCAAGCGTCACCAGTGCATTGGGCTCTTCCATGCCGGCCGAAAGGATGCCGCGCGGGCGATGATACTTGAAGCTGCGCCCGACAAGCCTGACACCGTTGGCCAGGAGAGCGGAGGCCAGGGTGTCCCCTTTGAAGCCCGCGTAGGACTGGCCATCGAATCGGAATTCAATGGTTTGGGATCGGTTTATGCGCCCACCGGAGGGAAGACGGTTCTCAGTCATGCCTGCGGCCTCGAAAATCGGACAGAATGGACCGTATGCGTGGTGGTGTCGCGCTCCACGAGGAGCCATTGCCGGCAACCATGGACATGCTGCCAATGCTCGCGATGCAGTCCCTTCGGATTGGCGCGCACATAGACATAGCAGTACCAGGCTTCCGGATCCGGATCGTCATGCGCCGGGCGCGTTACCGAGGCATCACCGCCGTAGCGGAATTCGTCATGGTCGCGGGCGCCGCAGCAGGGGCAATCTATACGCAGCATGGGGCGCTCCTATTGCTGCCAGGCAAAGGGGCCGGCCCCCGCCTCGTCAATCATGTGGCCGGTGCGAAAACGGTCGAGCCCATAGCCATGCGTGAGCGGATGCGGCTCGCCGGTCGCCAGCATGTGGGCGAAGCACCAGCCGGAAGCCGGCGTCGCCTTGAAGCCGCCATAGCACCAGCCACCGTTGAGATAGAGGCCGTCCACGGGGGTAAGCGAGATAATGGGGCTTGCATCCGGCGTCATGTCCATGATCCCGCCCCAATGGCGCAGCAGCCGGAGTCGGGAAATGTTGGGCATCAGCGCCACCGCCGCTTCGCACACCTCGCGCAGCACGCCGGTATTGCCGCGCTGGGCGTAGGAATTGTAGCCATCGAGATTGCCGCCGAAGACCAGCCCGCCCTTGTCGGACTGGCTGACATAGAAATGATCGGCGCCATAGGCGACGACATGGTCGACCAGCGGTTTCACCGGCTCGGTCACGAAGGCCTGCAGCACATGGCTTTCGATCGGCAGTTCCAGCCCCGCTTTTCGCCCGAGAACCGACGTGTGACCGGCCACGGCGAGGCCGACCTTGGCCGCGGCGATGCAGCCGCGCGTCGTCTCGACGCCGACGATGCGACCTCCTTCTCGCTGGAAGTCCAGCACTTCACAATTTTCGATGATATCAACCCCATGGCCGCTTGCGGCCCGCGCGTAGCCCCAGGCGACCGCGTCGTGTCGCGCGGTACCGGCCCGGCGCTGCAGTATCGCGCCATGAATGGGGAAACGGGCGGTCTCGGAATAGTCGAGATAGGGCACCAATCGCCGTACCTCGTCACGATCGAGAATCTCCGCATCGATGCCATTCAGCCGCATGATGTTCGCGCGATGGCTGAAGACGTCGAGCTGGTCGGCCGAATGAGCGGTGACGACCTGGCCGCGCTGGGAAAACATGACATTGAAGTTCAGCGCCGCCGACATGCCTTCCCAGAGCTTCATCGAGAATTCATAGAACTGGGTATTGCCGTCGAGCAGATAGTTGGAGCGGATGACAGTCGTATTGCGGCCGACATTGCCACCGCCGATAAAACCCTTCTCCAGCACCGCAACGTTGCGGATGCCGTGGTTCTCGGCGAGATAGAAAGCGGTCGCCAGCCCATGGCCGCCGCCACCGACGATGATCACATCGTAGGCTGGCTTCGGCTCGGCCGCGCGCCAATGGCGCTGCCAGTGACGGTTGCCAGTCACGGCATGACGCAGAAGTGAAAGCGCTGAAAATTTGCCCATTTCGCCAGACCTATCGTATGACCGGCCCCATGGGGGTTCGCGTCAGAACTTCGGGGCCCGCCTCCGTCAGCAGGACGGTGTTCGAGATGAAGTCATCGCCCTCCCCTGTCCCCATCAGCCAAGACAGTATGTGAAAGCTCATGCCGGTACAGATTTCGAGGTCGGAATCGTGCCGTAGGCCGGTCACCGTGTTGCCGCCCGTCCATGACGGCGGCTGGCCGACGCCGACGCAATAGCCACAATGGTGCCGGCGATAGTGCGACAGCCCTTTTTCGTCGACCACGCGCTGCCAGGCCGCATAGACATCGCGGGCGCGCGCGCCCGGGCGGAGCGCCTCGAGTATGGCGCCGAAGGCCTGGGCGGTGATCTCGGCCATACGCGCGTCTGCGTCACTTATACCGCCGAGCCGAATCAACCTGCCGAGAGGCGCGTGGTAGCGTGATATGCAGCCGGACAGCTCAATGAATACGGGTTCGCCGGCGCGATAGTGACCGGAACCCCAGGTCGTGTGCTCCTCGCCGAGCCGGGCGGACGGACGGATGAAGGGCCCAAAGCCGGGAACATAGCCACCGGCCCGCGTCATCGCAGCGATGCATTCGGCCGCCACGTCGACCTCGGCGGCGCCATCATGGACGGCCGCGATCGCGGCCTGCGCGGCGATGTCGGTGATCGCAGCGGCCTTGCGCATCAGCGCCTGTTCCTCCGCACTCTTCACCAGCCGGAGCCGATCGATGAGATTGGAAACATCCGTCCAGTCCGTGGCGACTAGCCCTTCCAGGCGACGCGCGAGACCGTGGCTGAGGCCTGCGGTCCAGAATTCCAGTCCCAGCCGCTTGGACGAAAGTCCCTGCTCCAGCAGGATGCGCGCCGCCAGATCGGCGGCCGTCTCGCTATCCGGGTGACCCCGGAAATCGGCGGAGCGAACATGGCTCTCTATCGTGACACGCTCCATGGCACGGGTCACCAGCGTCGCACGGCCCTCCAGCGGGACGATTAACAGATGCGGCGCGAAATATCCCCAGTGATCGAGGCCGGTCAGATAGAACACATTTTCCGGAGAAGCGAAGATCGCCGCATCCAGCTCGCGGCTTGAGAGTTCGCGCCGTACCGCGTCGAGTCGCCGCGATAGTTCGTCAGCGCTGAAGGGATTGCCGTCCATCGAAGTGTCCTCGTGAAATAAGAGTCTGTTTTAATTGATTACAATCAGCTGCCGCGGCGATGCGCAGAGCTTCTCACCGCCTCGGTCCGTGACGACGAAGGATTCGGAAATCGCCAGGCCGAAATCCTCGAGCCAGATGCCCGCCATCATGTGGAAACACATCCCGGGCTCGAGCACGGTCTTGTCGCCCGGCCGGAGGCTCGCCGTGCGCTCGCCCCAATCGGGCGGGTAGGCGAGGCCAATCGGATAACCCACCCGGCTTTCCTTGCTAAGCCCGTTGCGCCGCAGCTCCGCCTGCCAGGCCGCCTCCACCTCTTCGGCAGTACTGCCCGACATTGCCTTTTCAAGCCCTGCATCCACCGCGTCCACAATAACCTTGGAGATATCGAGATAGCGCTGCGGCGGCTTGCCGAAATGCACCGTACGCGTCAGCGCCACATGATAGCGCGAACGGACGCCAGCGATTTCGAGGATCGCGAGCCCGTCATCCGGCAGCGGATCGTCGTTCCAGGTGAGATGCGGCGTCGCCGTGCCTTCACCGACCGGCATCAAAGGGCAGATGGCCGCGTAGTCGCCGCCCAGGCTGTCCACTCCCTCGATTTGAGCTTGATAGAGTTCAGCAATTACTTCGTTCTGCGGAACTCCCGGCGCCATGCGGTCGATGGCGCGCGCCATGGCATGGGAGCAGATGCGGCCCGCTTCGCGCATCAGCACCAGTTCCGGTTCGGATTTGACGAGCCGAGCCCAATTGACGAGATCCCAGTTGTTGGAGAAAGTCGCGTCGGGCAGACCGGCAACGAGATGAGCGTGGCATCGCGCCGTATAGTAATGCGCATCCATCTCGACGCCAATGCGGACCCGGCCCCACCCACGCGATCGCACGAGGTCGCAGAGCTCGTCATAAGGGTGCCCGTCTGGGTTCTGGATGAGATATTCCGAGAAGGCGACAACGTTGCGATCTGGCAATCCGGTGGTCAACAGCGCGCTCTTGCGGTCCTGGGCACGACCGAACCAGATTGGCAGGGCCTCGTCGATATGCAGCAGCACGCATTGCGGCACATAGAACGACCAACCGTCGTAACCAGTCATCCAATTCATATTGGCGGGATCCTGGCAGATGATCAGGTCCAGCCCGGCGGCCTTCATCCGGAGCCTGGTCTCGGATACGCGGCGGGCGAATTCATTGTCCGTAAAAAGTCTCCTTCTCGCCACAGCACCCCTCATCTGCCGGCTGATGATCCGCGATAGATGTGTACATCAGTATCGGATTCTTGCAACAGGCAGCGCCGTTTTTTTCATTCTTGCGGCGATTTTGACGTCGATATGAAATTGTTGTACACGTCAGAAGGTCATTGGTTAGACGATTCATCGATCAGGAATGCCTTGTGCCAGCGGACGCTAGG